>CAVRVV010000001.1:0-224591 GCA_963724715.1 uncultured Alphaproteobacteria bacterium
GCGGCGCCCTGCAAGAACAGCCATTCGGGATGTACAATCGGGCGACGCGTAACTCGGCGAGAACGGTATCCGCGGTTGCGGCCGCGGTCTCGCGCAGTCAGTGCAGCCCGAGGTGTGTCGCCGTTGGCGACACTTGCGTCAGCACGCACAGTCGAACCTGCTAAGCGCAAGGACGTGATTATCTGTCGCTAATTGCTGTCGCTAATGTCGCTAACGACTTCCGCTAAGATATTGATTTTATTGATCTGGCGGAGAGGGAGGGGATTCGAACCCCCGATAGGGTTGCCCCCATGCCGCATTTCGAGTGCGGTGCATTCGACCACTCTGCCACCTCTCCGAATTAAGAAGGCTTGAGCGTCGCGGCGCCGTACTTAGCGGTCACGCGGGCGAGACACAAGGGCGTGACGTTGCGGCGCGCCGTCAAAGCTCCCGCCCGAGCTTACGGTCGAGCGAATACGGCCCGCCGCCGCGCAGCGCGATGGCGAAGCTGATCAGCCCCCACATCAGCGTGTATTCGTAGCCGCGCCGGGTCCAGGCAAAGCCGGTTTTCCAATAGATCATCGTGATGATCAGCATCTCGATCGCCACCGCGGCGGCGAAAAAGCGGGTGAACAGACCCAGGATGAGTGCAACGCCGGCGGTCGTTTCGAGCGTGGTGCTGCTCCAGAACCATGGCGCCGGCGGAATCAAAGCCCATGTCGCTGGGTAGCCCTTGAGATAGGCCGCCGTCGGCCCGGCCATGATCTTGCCCCAGCCGTGCACCAGCAGCATTCCAGCCGACCGCGGCGCGGACGATCAGCCACGACAGCGGGATCGCGGCGTCGTAGAACGGGCGGCAGGATCGGCAGCAGCAATTTCGGCTCGGTCTGGGCGTCGGCCATGGTTTTCCTCATGCTCTCGCGTTTTGGCAAAGCATAAGATGGGCAGGTCGGAATGCATAGCCGAGTCGGGACTGCCCTTGTTGGCGCGGGCGCGCCGCTTCTATACTGCGCGCCGCAAGCGGATAGGTGGGAGTGCGTAATGGCAGAATGGTTCGTCGCCAAGGCATCGGATTTGCCCGACGGCGACCGGCGCATCGTGACCGCCGGCAATAACGAGATCGGCGTCTTTCACCACGGCGGCACCTATTACGCCTACAGCAATTACTGCGTCCATTCCGGCGGTCCGGCCTGCGAGGGGATCCTGATCAATCAGGTCGTGGACCTGATCGCGCCGGATCGCACCTATCAGGGCCAGACGTTCTCCGATGAAGTGCACTTCGTCTGTCCCTGGCACGGCTATGAGTACGAGCTCACCACCGGCCAGTGCGTGGGCGATCGCAAGCTGAAGCTGAAGAAATTCGAGGTGGTGCGGCGCGGCGACGCCATCTATGTCGTGGCCTGAGGGAGACAACGATGGATACAACTCCGAACGAAGTCCGCAAGCTTAACTTCGACGATTACTCGACTGCAAAACATCTCGATCACGCGGCGCAGCAGGCGCGGGCGCGCAATTACCAGGATTTCCTGATCGTCGACGTCGATGCGCGCCGTTCGACGAGTTCCTACAAGGAGGTTTTCCAGTACATCGAGAGCCCGGTGATCCGCCACGACGTGATCAATCCGCCCAGCGCCCCGGCCGCTCGGCGATGATCAACTCATCGGTCGGCAATCAAAATCTCGGCGGCCGTATCACCCGCTCTAATCTGCGCCGGCTGCAGAAAATGCCGCAGGACGGCCGGCACCGCGACGTCGCCATGACCATCGAATGGATGGAACCGCTCGGCGTCGATTACGCCTGCCTGTTCCCGACGCCGATGCTGTTCTTGGGCTTGCACCCGCAGGTCGAGATCGAGGTGGCGCTGTGCCGCGCCTATAACCGCTGG
Source organism: uncultured Alphaproteobacteria bacterium (assembly GCA_963724715.1). Lineage (GTDB taxonomy): Bacteria > Pseudomonadota > Alphaproteobacteria > Rhizobiales > Xanthobacteraceae > BOG-931. The sequence continues at coordinate 1,865 of CAVRVV010000001.1, forward strand.
CTGTGCGAGCGCATCCTCGCCGTCGAGCCGCGGCTGATCTCGATGCTCTATCTGCCGTTCAACGATCCGGAAGCCGCCTATCAGACGGTGAAGGATTTCGGCGACAAGAAAGGCGTCGTCGGCTTCATGGTGACGTCGCCGCGCTACAAGCCGGTGCACGACAACGCCTACATGAAGACCTACGCGCTGCTCGAGGAGCTGGGCAAGCCGATCTCGTTCCACGCCGCCTATAGCTGGGAAGACCGGGCGCTGCAGATGACCAACCGGTTCATCTCGGTGCATTCGCTCGGCTTCATGTGGTTCAACATGATCCACATGACCAATTGGGTGATCAACGGCCTGCCCGAGCGTTTTCCAAGCTCAAGGTGCTGTGGATCGAGAGCGGGCTGACCTGGGCCTACGCGCTGATGCAGCGGCTGGATCATTCCTACATGATGCGCACATCGGACTGCCCGTCGCTGAAAAGAAAGCCGAGCGAATACATGCGCGAGATGTTCTACTCGTCGCAGCCGATGGAGAAGCCCGACGACAAGTCGATCCTCGAAGCGACCTTCAAGATGATCAAGGCCGATACGCAGCTATTGTGGTCGTCCGATTATCCGCACTGGGATTTCGACACGCCAGGCGTGATCTACGACCTGCCGTTCCTCAACGAGACGGCCAAGCGCAACATCCTCGGCGCCGATGCCGCCGCGGGTGTTCGAACTCGATACCAGGGTGGTGAAGAAGGTTCCATAACTACTGCTTGCTACGTGCGGAGGGAAATACGCATGCTGATTCCCACTGCGAAATCATTGCGCCCGCTCGTCCTGCTGCTGCCGCTGCTCACCTGGATCAATCCGAGCTATGCGCTCGACTATCCGACGCGGCCGGTGCGCTTCATCGTTTCGTTCGCCGCCGGCGGCCCCAACGACACCATCGCGCGCATCCTCGGCCAGTACCTGTCGGAACAGCTCGGCCAGCAATTCATCGTCGAGGACCACGTCGGCGCCGGCGGTAATATCGGCATGCAGGACGTGCTGGCCGCGGTGCCCGACGGCTACACCATCGGCTTCGTCGCCCCGAACAACGCCATCAACCAGACGCTCTACGCCAATATCCCGTTCGACTTCGTGCGCAACTCGACCCCGATCGCCGGCACCATGAAGCTCGCCAATGTCATGGACGTGAACGTGGATTTTCCGGCCAAGACGCTGGCCGAGTTCATCGCCATGGCCAAGGCGCAGCCGGGCAAAATCAACTTCGCCTCTGGCGGGGTGGGCACCTCGCCGCACATGTCGGGCGAGCTGTTGGAGGTGATGGCCGGCATCAAGCTCACCCACGTGTCGTATCGCGGCACCGGGCCGGCGATGACCGACCTGCAGGGCGGTCAGATCCCGGTGCTGTTCGACAACCTTCCCCGGCTCGATCCAGCAGATCAAGGCCGGCCGCATCCGCGCGCTCGGCGTCACCACGAAGGAACGCGTAAAGTCGCTTCCCGACGTGCCGACGATCGGCGAAACCGTGCCCGGCTACGAAGTGTTGGTGTGGTTCGGCATCAGCGGGCCGAAAGGCATGCCGCCTGAAATCGTCGCCAAGCTCAACGCGGCAGTCAAAGCAGTGCTGGCGAAGCCTGCGCTCCAAGAGCGGTTCCGCGACCTCGGCGGCGAAGTGATGCCGATGAGCCCGGCCGAGTTCGGCAAGCTCACTGCCGACGAGACCGCGAAATGGGCCAAGGTGGTGAAGTCGGCGGGCTTGAAGGTGGAGTGACGCGGCGTCTCACGGACCCCCGCCAGGCGAACTTCGCTCGCCGTCCTCCCCTTTCAGGGGGAGGATTTAGTCAGGTGCCGGTGAATACCGGCTTGCACTTTTCCATAAAGGCGGTGCGGCCTTCGGTGTAGTCGTGGCTGGTGAAGCACTGCTCGACGATTTCGGTGGTGCGCGCGACGTTGCGCTTGAAGTCTCCCTGAGATTTCGTCGACGGTGTATTTCACCGCCTTGATCGTGAGCGGCGCATTGACGCAGATCATATCGGTGATCGTCTTGACCGCATTTTCCAGTTCCGCCGATGGCACCACACGGTTGACGAGCCCCATGGTGAGCGCTTCGTGCGCGTCGAACTGGCGTGCGGTGTAGAAGATCTCTTTGGCGAAGGCCGGCCCGACGATGTCGACGAGCCGCTTCAGGCCCATATAGCCGTAGCCCACGCCGAGCTTAGCCGCCGGTACCGCGAATCGGGAATTGTCGGTGGCGATGCGCAGGTCGCAGCAGGTCGCCAGTCCGAGGCCGCCGCCGATACAGTAGCCGCGGATCATCGCGATCGTCGGCTTGGGGAATTCGTCGATACTGGCATAGGCCGCGTCGGACTTGCCGTCGTAGGCACGCGCGGCCTCGATCTTAGCGCGCTCGCTCGCGAACTTCGAAATGTCGGGCGGATCAAAGGCCCTGCCGCCGGCGCCAGTGACCACCACGACACGGATGTCGTTGTCGGCGGCGAAATCGTCGAGAATACGCTTGGTCGCCTCCCACATGTCGAGCGATACCGCGTTGAGCCGCTCGGGATTGTTGAAGGTGACGTTCCCGACACCTCTTCTTTGCGGGCGAGCATCTGTCGTTAGGGCTAAACTCCTTCATTTGTCGTGTCACCATCCGCGAAGGCGGATGACCAAGTAATCACCGGTGTTTCGAGGTTGATCTCATGCGTCGCGCTTACTGGGTGCCCCGCTTTCGCGGGGCATGACGATACGTTTATACAGCCTTCGCCTTGTGTAGCGCGGCGATGTCGCGCTCGCTAAAACCGAATTCCTTGAGCATTGCGTCGGTGTGCTCGCCAAGCTCCGGCGGCCGCACCACCAGGCGTGACGGCGTGCGCGACAGCGTGACGGGCTGGCCGATCAGTCGCATCTTGCTCTGTCTTTTCTGGTCACGCTCTGCGCGATGCCGAGATGCTCCACTTGGGGGTCGGCGAATATCTGGTCGATCGAGTAGATCGGGCCACAGGGCACGCCGGCCTTGTTCATGCGTTCGATCCATTCGGCGCTGCCGCGGCCGACGAGATAGCGATTGATCTCGGCGTCGAGCGCATCGCGGTTCTTCGAGCGCGCCGCGCCGTTCGCATAGTCCGGATTTTGCAGGAGCGCGGGGGCCTCGATGACCTCGCAGAACCGCTTCCAGATGGTCTGCCCGGCGGTGGCGATGTTGATGTAGCCGTCGTCGGTCTTGTAGACGCCGGTCGGCGCGCTGGTCGGATGATTGTTGCCGGCCTGCTTGGCGACTTCGCCCTGCACCAGATAGCGGGCGGCCTGGAAATCGAGCATGAAGATCTGCGCTTGCAGGAGCGAGGTCGCGACCTGCTGGCCTTTTTTGGATTTCTCACGCTCCAACAGCGCGACCAGGATTCCAGTTGCCGCCAGTAGTCCGGCGCTGAGATCGGCGATCGGGATGCCGACACGGACCGGGCCTTGCCCCGGCAGGCCGGTGACCGACATCAGCCCGCCCATGCCTTGCGCGATCTGATCGAAACCCGGCCGGTTGGCGTAAGGGCCGTCCTGACCGAAGCCGGAAATGCTGGCATAGACGATGCGCGGATTGATCTTGGCGAGCGCCTTGTAGTCGATGCCTAGCCGCTTCTTCACGTCAGGGCGGAAATTCTCCACCACGACGTCGGCTTTTTTCACCATGCGCTTGAGTGCGGCGAGCCCTTCCGGCGCTTTCAGGTTCAGCGTCATGCTGCGCTTGTTGCGGTGCAGGTTCTGAAAATCGCCGCCTTCGCGCGGCCCGCCCATGGGCTCTTCGAGGCCGGGCGGCGTCTCGATCTTGATGACATTGGCGCCCCAGTCGGCGAGCTGGCGGACGCAGGTCGGCCCCGACCGCACGCGGGTCAAATCGAGCACGGTGAAGCGCGATAGCGCCTTCGAAGCGCGGGGAAATGGCATTGCGGGCGCCTCCAACGCCGGTTTTCCGCAGGCTCAGTTGCGGCCTGCGGAATTTTTGCCGGCCGCAAAGGTAACCATAGGACCGGAAGGGCCAGAACTTTGCCGATCTGATCGCTGTTGTCTACCGGCTCCTGACCGGCGTTTTGGCCGTCGTTTTGGCGCGCCTATATGGATAAAATGTAAGCCAGGACAGCCATCTTTCCGGCACTTTCGCGAGGCGATCATGAACGAGGATGTACTGAACGTCAGCGTGCGCAAATTTCTCAAGAAGGTCGGCATCACCTCGCAGCGCGAGATCGAGCAAGCGGTGCGGGCCGCCGTCAGCGGCGGCAAGCTCAAAGGCAATGAGGCTTTGCCGGCCAAAGTGGTCCTCACCGTGGATGGGATCAGCCTGTCGGTGGAGATCGAAGGCGCCATCGAGCTCGAGTGAGGCGTTGTCCTTTAAGCAAGACTTGGCGCACGCGGCAAATTTCCGGGAAACGAACATGATCGATCTACGTCGCGTTGTTGTTGCCTTCATGCTGGTCGCCATGGCCGGTGCCGCAGTCGCGCAGGACCGTCCGGGACGAGGCGGCGGCGACCGGCCCAGTCGTCAGGAGCAAAGCCAGCAAGGCGGGTCCGACCACGAGCAGGGCGGCCCGGGCGTTCTCTCGCTGCTACCAGCTGACGCGGTCAGCGAGCACAGCGTCGACACGCCGAGCGGCAAGCTTGCCTATACGGCGACCGCCGGAACGTTCTCGCTGTTCAATCAGTCGGGCGATCGCTCAGCCGCGGTGTTCTACACCGCCTATGTGGCCAAAACCGACAATCACGCGGCGCGGCCGCTGACCTTTGTCTTCAATGGCGGGCCCGGCGCGGCTTCGGCGTTCCTCCATCTCGGCGTGGTGGGTCCGCGCATCGCCCAGTTCGGCATGGCTGGGCACGACGGCGCCGACGTCCGCCTGGTCGACAATCCGGACACCTGGCTCGCCTTCACCGACTCTCGTGCTGATCGATCCCATCGGCACCGGCTGGAGCCGGCCGGCCAAGCCCGACGGCGGCAGCGCGTTCTGGGGCGTGCGCAGCGACGCCGAGTCGATGGCGAAGGTGATCGCGCTTTACGTCGCCAAAAACAGCCGCGTCAGTTCGCCAAAATTCATCCTCGGCGAAAGCTACGGCGGCTTTCGCGCCGCCAAGGTCGCGCGCGCCGTGCAGAGCGAGCAGAGCATCGTGATTTCCGGAATTTTGATGGTGTCGCCGATGCTGGAAGCAGCATTCCAGTTCGGCGGCGGCCGCTTCGCGCTTGGCGCCGCGCTGCAACTGCCGTCGCTGGCGGCGGCGGAGCTCGAACGCAAGGGGACGTTCAGCAAGGATGCGCTGGCCCAGGCCGAGCATTTCGCGCTGACCGAATATCTGTCGACGCTTGCCGGACCGCCGTTGCAGGGCGACGCGGCGAAAGCCTTCTACGCGCGTGTCGCGCAAATGACGGGCGTATCGGTCGATGCTGTTGGTGGAATCCCGCGGCTTCATTCCCGACGACTATGCCAAGAATCTCCACATCGGCGACCACAAGATCGTCAGCCAATATGATGCGACCTTTGCGTCCGACGATCCTTATCCGGAATCGCCCACCGCCCGCGGCCCCGATCCGATCCTCGACGGCGTCGTGCGTGCCTATGGCGGCGCCTTCGCCGCCTATGCGCGCGACGAACTCGGCTTCAAGACCGACATGACCTACACCCTGCTCGCCTCGGATATTTCCGGCAAATGGCAGTGGCGGGAGGGGTCGAGCCGCGGCCAGCCTAGCGCCGCCGACGATCTGCGCGTGCTGCTGGCGCTGACGCCGTCGTTTCGTCTGATGGTCGCCCATGGCTATAGCGACATGGTCACGCCCTACGCGGTGAGCCGCTATGTGCTCGACCATCTGCCGCCGGTTGACGGCGAGGAGCGCACCCAGCTCAAACTCTATCGCGGCGGCCACATGTTCTATCTCGACCCGGAGTCCCGTAAGTCTTTCACCGCCGACGCGCGCACCATGTACGCGCTACCATGACCGACGTTGCCCATCGCACGGCGAACGACGGCCTCGACCAGTTCATTCCTGTCCGTAAAAGCGACATCCTGTCCGCCCTGGTCGAGCAAGGCGACTGCAAAAGCGACGAGGACCGCAAAAAATTTCGCCGGCTCTGCGACATGCTGGCGGCGATCTTTCACTACGATTATTTCCAGACGCTCGAGCGGTTGTGCAACGACTATTACTATTTCAGCCCCGAGGTCGCGCCGCATGCCGCGCTCGACCGCGCGTCGCGCGATCGCTGCTACGGCGACCTCGTGCAATCGCTTGAACAGGTGCTCAAGGAAGCCAATTTCACCGAATTGCCGCACGCCGAGATCGGCGACGCCCACCGGCGCCGTGTCGGGCACCGGGTCGAGGTCGAGGCGCCGCTCCACGATTTTCGCGACGTCCGCTTGTGGCGGCGCGGCCGGCACACCGAGCAATACGAGGTCGCCGACTGGTTCGGCCTCTTCCGGCGCAAGGTCGAAGCCGAAGTCTACGACGACGTCGTCCTCATGGTGGCGATGAAGCCGCGCGACGAGATCGGGTCGCCGCGGGAACTGAAAACGCTGGCGCGCCGCAAGATCGTTCCCGGCTCCGTGCTGCTCAAATGTTTCCGCAACATCGCCAGCGGCGATCTCCACGCGCTGTTTCCCAATGTGCGCGTGGTGATGAGCAGTCGGGACAAGCTGATCCTGGGCTTGCCGGCAATCGCCGGTGGCATCCCGATCCTGCTCAAAATCTATGCAACCATTACGGTCCTGTTCCTGGTGATCGGATTTTATCTGGGCACGAAGGCGAGTGTAGAGGACAAGGACCTCGCCACCGCGCTGGCCGCGCTGGGCGGAATATTGGCGCTCGGCGGTTTCGTCGTGCAGCAATGGGTGAAATATCAGTGGAAGTCGCTGCGCTATCAGAGTGAGCTCGCTGACAATGTCTACTACCGCAACATCAACAACAATGCGGGAATCTTCGATTATCTTATCGGCGCGGCCGAGGATCAGGAATGCAAGGAAGCGTTCCTGGCCTATCACTTCCTGCACACCGCCGCCGCGCCGCCGACCACTGACGAGCTCGACAGCCGCATCGAGGCGTGGCTGCGGCAGACCTTTGGCGTGGAAATCGATTTCGCGGTTAACGGCGCGCTGGGCAAGCTCGAAGGGCTGGGTCTGCTTCGGCGCGAAAAGGAGCGGCTCTTTGTCTCACCACTCGATGGGGCTTGTGCCCAACTGCAAGCGGTATGGGACAAATTCCTCGCGTCGGAGCCAAAAGTACCAGCGAAATAACGAAGTTGCTTGAGGCGGTCAGGTCGCGTGAGGGTGATCCCGGCGGCCGCATTCGCATTGCATTTCCCGCGGTTATAAGACAGTTATTCGACATTCGTTTGATTGATCGGGCGATAGAAAATAGGCATAAGCGCCCGGCCTTCAGAAAACACCGAAAATCACCCCCGAGGGAGTAAACATGTCCGTCAGTCTTATCAGCCGCCCGGTTCGGCGGCGCACGCTGCTGAAAGCCGGTCTCGCGATCGGCGCCATGCAAGTGGCCAGCCCATTCGTGGTGAAGTCGCTCGCCGACGAGCCGGTCAAGATCGGTCTCGACAATCCGCTGACCGGCACCTTCGCCGCGCTCGGCAAGAATGAATTGATCGGCGCGCAGCTCGCGGTCGATCAGATCAACGCCAACAACGGCATTCTCGGCCGCAAAGTCGATCTTCTGGTCGAGGACTTCGACCAGCGGCGATACCGCGACCGCGGTGCAGAAAGCCGACAAACTGATCGACCGCGACAAGGTCGACTTTCTCATCGGCAACATCAACTCGGCGCTGGCCCAGGCGATGGCGAATGAGAGCAACCAGAAGGGCAAGTTCCACATCGTGCCCGGCGGCCATACCGACAGCGTCACCGGCAAGCAGTGCCATTGGAACGTCTTCCGCGTCTGCAACACCACGCGCATGGAAACCAATTCGGTCTCCAAACTGCTGCTCACCTCGTACGGCAAGAAGTGGTACTTCATCACCACGGACTACGCCTTCGGCCACTCGCTGCAGGAAGGTTTCGAAGCGAGCTTGAAGGAAGCCAGCGGCACCGAGCTCGGCGCCGATTACACGCCGCTCGGCACCACCGACTTCTCCGCCAACCTGATCAAGGCGCAGTCGACCAATCCGGACGCGATCATCTTGTTGCTCGCCGGCGACGACATGATCAACTGCCTCAAGCAGGCGGTGCAGTTCGGGCTGAACCAGAAGATCCATATCGCCGGCGCGCAGCAGGAGCTCGAAGTCAACAAGGGCCTGCCGCCCGAAGCGCTGTTCGGCGACTGGGTGTTCGAATGGTACTGGAAGCAGCCCGGCGTGCCCCATGTCGAGCAATTCGTCGCCGACATCCGCAAGCGCGCCAACGGCAACGTGCCGACCGCGCGCACCTGGTTCGGCTACACGGCGATCCATACCTGTAAGCTCGCCGCCGAGAAGGCAAAATCGCTCGACTCGGTTGCGCTTGCCAAGGCGATGCAGGGCCTGGAACTGCCGCCCGAAGTGGCGCTGATGCCGAACACGCCGTATTACCGTAAGGGCGACAATCAGCTGATGCCGACGCTGTTCGTCGGTCAGTCGCAGCCGGCGCCGGCCGGCGGCGACAAAGAAGACCTGTTCAAGGTCAGCCAGCTGGTCAAGGGCGACGAAGCCGCCCTTTCGGTCGAAGGCACCGGATGCAAGATGACGTGGCCGGCCTGATCACTGTATAAACCAGGCGCCGCGTCCCGGGCGCGGCGCCTGGAATTAAAGGCCAGGGTGGGGGTTCTAAACATCGATGTCGGGGAATGGGGGATCGCTACTCACCGCCGGCGGCCGGCGTGATCTGCGGGCGATGATGTTGTTTCGCGTATGACACAGCTGCTGCTGTTCAATGTTTTCAACGGGCTCATCATCGGCGCGTTTTACGCGCTGATGGCGCTCGGGCTGTCGTTGATCCTCAACCTGTCCGGCGTCATCAATTTCGCCCATGGCGGATTTCTCGCCATCGGCGGCTATCTTGCCTACTCGCTCATTCCCTATGTGGGCTTCTGGGGTGCGCTAGTGGCGTCGCCCTTTCTGGTCGCCTTCATCGGCATCGCGGTCGAGCGAGTGCTGATCCGGCGGCTCTATGGCCGCGACCCGCTCTATAGCCTGCTGCTGACCTTTGGCCTCGCCTTCATGATCGAGGACGGCACCCGCTTCATCTGGGGCGCGCAGAGCCTGCCCTATCAGAATTCCGAGCTGGCTCTCGCGCCCGCTCAGCTTGCAGTTCTTCTTTCTCACCGGCTACCGCGTCTTCATGGTGCTCCTGGTCACTGCGGTCGTCGCCGCGCTGTTTGTGATCCTCAATTACACACGGCTCGGCATCCGCATCCGTGCCGGCACGCTCGATCTCGAAACCGTCTCCGTGCTCGGCGTCAATACCCGCGTGTTGCGCAACCTGAATTTCGGCCTCGGCATTTATCTGGCCGGGCTTGCCGGCGTGCTCGCCGTGGGCATGCTCGGGTTGCAGCCGACGATCGGCGACAATCTGATCATGCCGAGCTTTATCGCCATCATCGTCGGCGGTCTGGGCTCGTTGCCGGGCACGCTCGTCGGCGGAATCCTGATCGGCGTCGTCTCCGGCGTCACCACGGTGTTCCTGCCGGCCGCCAGCGAAGCCGTCATGTACGTGATGATGGCGGCGGTTTTGATCGTGCGGCCGCGCGGCCTGTTGGGTGAGGAGGGCCGCTTCTGATGAAATTCGATAAGCGCGCCGGCGATGTTCTGATCTGGGCGCTGCTGCTCTCCGCGCCGTTCTGGCTGCCGCTGGCCGGCAGCTATGTCGAACTCGGCACCCGCGTGGTGATCTACGCGCTCGCCGCCATGGCGCTCAATTTCCTGCTCGGCTATACCGGCGTGCTGTCGTTCGGGCACGCCGCCTATTTCGGGCTGGGCGCCTACGGCACCGCCCTGACCATCAAATATCTGGTGCCCTCTACGCCGGTCGGCATGCTCGCCGGCATCGTGCTCGGCACAGTCGCCGCCGCCATCATCGGCCCGATGATCGTGCGGCTGCGCGGCGTCTATTTCGCCATGTGCACCATTGCGTTCGGACAAGTGTTCTACTTCATCGCCTTTCAATGGTTCTCGCTCACCGGCGGCGACGATGGGGTGAGCGCCTGGCATCGCGAGCCGCTTGATTTCGGCTTTGCCACGCTCGACATCCTCAACAGTAACAAGGCGTTCTATTACTTTGTGCTGGCGGTCTTCGCCGTTTCAGCAGCCGCCATGGCGTTTCTATTGCGCTCGCCATTCGGCCGCACGCTGTTGGCGATCCGCGAGAACGAGCGCCGGGCGCGGTTCCTCGGCATTCCGGTCGACCAGCATATCTGGATGTCGTGGGTCGTCTCCTGCTTCTTCGTCAGCGTCGCCGGCACCCTGTTCGCGCTGATGAACGACTTCGTCGATCCCCGCGCGCTGCGCTGGGACCAGTCCGGAAATTTCGTTATCATGGCGGTGCTGGGCGGCATGCGCAGCTTCTGGGGGCCGCTGATCGGCGCTGCGATCTTCCTGGTGCTGCAGGACTACATTTCGAGCGAGACGCAGAACTGGATGTCGTTCATCGGCCTGTTCTTCGTGCTTGTCGTGCTATTCTTTCCGCGCGGCGTTTTGGGTATTATCCGGCGAAAGGCGACAACGTGAGCCTGTTGCAAGTCGAGAAAGTCTCAAAACATTTCGGCAGCCTGGTCGCCGTCGACAACGTGTCAATGACGGTCGAGCCCGGCGAGCTGCGCGCGGTGATCGGCCCCAACGGCGCCGGCAAGACCACCTTCTTCAACTTGATCAGCGGCTTTCTCTCGCAGAGCTCAGGCCAGATCATCTTCGACGGCGAGGATATCTCCGGGCTGTTGCCGGCGCGGCGGGTGTGGCGCGGCATTGCCCGCACCTTCCAGATCACCGAAGTGTTCCCGGAGCTGACGATCCGGGAGAATCTGAAAATCGCCGTCGAGGTGGCGAGCGGCTATCGCTTGCGCATGTGGCAATCGGAAGAAGCCGACGTCGACGTCAAAAAGCGGGTCGTCGAGCTCCTTGAAGTGAGCGGACTGAGCCAAAGCGCCGACCGGCTGGTCGGCGAGCTCGCCCATGGCGACCAGCGCGCCACCGAGATCATGATGGCGCTAGCGCTCAAGCCGCGGCTCTTGCTGCTCGACGAGCCGACTGCCGGCATGGGCGATCAGGAGACCTACAACATTACCCAGCTGATCCGAAAGCTGCACAAAGACGGCAAACTGACCATCGTGCTGATCGAGCACGATATGCGCGTCGTGTTCCATCTGGCAGACCGCATCATGGTGCTCGACCAAGGCAAATTCCTCGCCGAAGGCACGCCGCCGGAGATTGCTGCCAACAAAGCGGTGCAGACCGCCTATTTGGGCCAAGCAGCGTGAGACAAACCGCATGACCGCCGCGCTGACCGCCGAAGGGCTCCATACGTTTTACGGCAAGAGCCACATCCTGCATGGCGTCAGCCTCGAGGCCGCCGAAGGCAAGGTGACGGCGCTGCTCGGCCGCAACGGCGCCGGCAAAACCACGACGCTGCGCAGCCTTATGGGGCTGACGCCGCCGCGCGAGGGCCAGGTCAAGATTTTCGGCACCAAGACCACGGGCATGCCGCCATTTCGCGTCGCCGGGCTTGGCGTCGGCTATGTTCCCGAAGGCCGCAAGATCTTTCCTAATCTCACCGTCGACGAGAACCTGATGGTGCCGCTGGTGCGGCCGGGCCCGTGGACGCCGGCCAGCGTCTACAAGCTGTTTCCCCGGCTCGAGGAGCGCAAGTCGAATCGCGGCCGGCAGCTCTCGGGCGGCGAGCAGGAAATGCTGTCGATCGGCCGCGCGCTGCTGCTCAATCCCAAGCTGCTCATGCTCGACGAGCCGTCGCAGGGGCTGGCGCCGCTGATCGTGCGGGAAGTGTTCCGCATCGTGGCGCAGATGCGCTCGGAAGGAATCACCGTGCTGCTGGTCGAGCAGAACGTGCGCATGAGTTCTCGAAATCGCCGACCATGCCTATGTGCTCGACGACGGCCAGGTGGTCTATTCCGGCCCGGCGCGCGAGCTTGCCGCCGACGAGGCGCGCGTGCAGTCGCTCGCGGGCGCTAGCGCCGAAGAATGGACGCCGCACGCCTGAGTTTTATGTCGCGCTGTTCGGATCGAGCCCGTGCGTGGCGCACATGTTGGCGACGATGGCCGTATCCTTGCCGCCGGTGATGAGGCCCAGCGCGGCCGAGGTAATGTGACCGCCGACGACCTTGGCATCGATAATGTAGGCTTGGTGGCCGCTATAGGCCGCATAGGGGCTCTTGGCATCCACCGTTGCGCAATAACTGACCTCGTCCGACGGCGGCACAATCGGAAATTTCGTCCATTTGTATCTCGCCGCACCAGGCTCCTTGAGCGACGGCGCGACCGCGTCGACGATGATCTTCTTCTCTTGCGGCGTAAGATCGCGCAGTTGCGACGCCGGCATGGCGGCGGCGGCCGCGGGCGTTGTCGCCGGCGCGGCACTTGCTGCGGGCTGGTCGGCGGGTGGCGACGCGGCGCAGGCTGCAAGCGCCACGCTCGCGGCAAGTACTGCAATCGCGCTGCCTGTCTTTGTCCGCAAGGTCACTCCGTTTGTTGCGGCAAACAATACCAAAACTTACTGCCGAGTTGCAATTGTGCGCCGAGCCGTGCCGTCAGTTTCACTTCTCGTTCGGCAGCAGCGCTTTGACGGTTTCGATCACCGCCGGCGGCGTTTGGTAGAGCTTGCCGACGAGTTGCTCCAGGTGCTCCGGCGGCGTGTAGGTCATGTCCATTTTGATGTTGGTGGCCTCGGCGACCAGTTCCGGATCGTGCACCGCGTCCGCAATCGCCTTGCGCATGATGTCGATGCGATCTTGAGGTACTTCGGGCGGGAACACATAGGGCCGGCCGAATTCGGTCGAAGAGAACACGAAGCGCATGAGCTGGCGCTGCTCGTCGGTCTTGGCGTAGTCGAAGATCGACGGCACGTCGGGAATTATCGGGATCGGCGCCTCTTCGGCGCGCAGCAGAAAGGTCAGCTTGCCGTCCTTGATGAGCTGCTCGTTGACCCGGAATTGCTGGTACGAGGCGCACAGGCCCTGCAGCTCGCCGCGCTCCACGGCCAGCATCGAATCGCCCATGCCCTGATAGCCCTGGACGATGCGGAATTTGGTGCCGAGCACCTTGTTGAGCACCGTCGGCAGGATGGCGAGCGACGACGTGGCGCCCGCGGCGCCGACGATGAACTCCGTCGTGAACAGATCGGCCGGCGTCTTCACCGCCGCGGTGTACCAGCGCACGCAAACCCGCGCCGGCCGCGACGTGGCGCCAAGCCAGTTCATGCGCCGCGGATCGATCTCGACGTTGGGCTGTGCGGTCAGCGCGTCGTTGACGATGTTGCGCGAGAACGAGCCGAGCACGGTGCCATCGCGCGGCGCCTGGGTATAGAGGTAATTCGCGGCCGCGACGCTCGCCGCCTGCGGCATGTTCTGAACGATGATAGTCGGCTGGCCCGGAATATATTTCGGCAGGTATTTGACCAGGAGCCGCGCGCCGAGATCGTAGTCGTTGCCCGCCGGGAAGCCAGCGATCAGACGCAACTGCTTGTTCTTATAAAAATCCTCCGCGCTCGCGCCGGAAATGCCGGACGCCGCGGCGATGAGGAGCGCAAGCGTAATCGCGGACTTGAATGTCATACGTGGCTATTCGGCGGCGCGTTTTTGTGTCAGCGCCTCGGCCGCCTTGTCGTAACTCTCCTCGCGCGTGAGCATCTCCTTCAGCCCGACCAGCTCGTAATAGTCGTCGAGCGGCAAGAGATGCTCGAACGTGGCGGTGAGCGAATTCTCCCGTTTGAGAATGCGCAGCACGTTGCGTACCGCATTGGCGGCGGCGAACAGCGCGATCGAGGGAAAGGTCGCCGCAACCACGCCGGCCGCTTCGAGCTCCTCGAGGCTGCGCTTCTTCAGGCCCGCGGCTTGCGACAGCGTCGCCATATGCGGGCCGCCGACTTCGCGCAACACGCGCTTGATGTCCTCGATGGTATCGACGCCCATGGGCTTGGCCATGTCGGCGCCGGCTTCCATGAACAGCCGCGCGCGCTCGATGGCAGCGTTGAGGCCGTCGACGCCGGCGGCATCGGTGCGCGCCGCAATGAAGAAATCCGGATCGCGCCGCGCGTCGAGCGCGGCCTTGACCTTGGCCAGCATCTGCTCGACCGGGATCACCTGCTTGCCCGGCAGGTAACCGCAGCGGTTGGGAAACACCTGGTCGCTGATGAACACGCCGGCGACGCCGGCGGCCTCGAAGGCGCGCACCATCTGCCGTACATTGTTGATCCCGCCAAAACCGGTGTCGGCGTCGACATAGACCGGCACATCGACGGCGCCGCAGATGCGCGCGTAATGATCGGCGTAATCGCGCATGTTGGACTGGCCCATGTCGGCCTGCGCCAGCATCGAGCCGATCGCCGCATAACCGCCGGCGCAAATCGCCTCAAATCCTTCGGCTTCCATGATGCGCGCCGACAGCGCGTCATAGGCGCCGGGCATCAGCACCAGGCGCTTGCCCGCCATGATGGCTCGAAGTTTTTTGCGTACGCTCATCACGCCTCTCCAATTTTCCGTCATGCCCCGCGACGGCGGGGCACCCAGTAATCACGGCAGTTCGAAGTCCCGCTCTGCGTTCGTCATCGTTCGGTCGGAGTTTACTACTGGATCATCCGCCTTCGCGGATGATGACAATAAGAGACGGATGATGACAATAAGAATCTCAACGACTGTCTTTCGCCGTTTGCAGCCAAGGCTGCGCCGTGGCGGCGCGTTGCTCCCATTTCACGATGTCGTTCATCTGCTTGAGCGTCAGCCCGATATCGTCGAGACCTTCGAGTAGCCGCATGCGGTCGGCCCCCGCGATCTCGAAGGCGATATCGCCGCCACCCGGCCCGCTGATGCGCTGCGTCACCAGATCGACCGTGAACGGGCCGTCGCCGTCGACGCGTACGACGCGCGCGATGAAGGCTTCGGCCTCATCGGGGGCGAGTACGATCGGCAGCAAACCGTTCTGCAGGCAATTCTCGCGATAGATATCGGCAAAGCTCTTCGCCACGATGACGCGGATGTCGTTGGCGATCATGCTCCACACCGCCGATTCACGCGACGATCCGGCACCGAAATTGTGCCCGGTCACTAAGATTCCGGCGTTGCGAAACTGTGGCTTGTTGAGAACGAAATCCGGATCTTCGCTGCCATCGTCGCGCGCCCGGGCGCGAAAAAACAGCGTCGTCTTGTAGTCTTCCTTGAGGCTGCGCGAATGCCGGATCGGCGCGATCTGGTCGGTGTTGATGTCGTCTTTGAGAAGCGGCGCGGCGATGCCGGTATGGCGGGTGAACGGTTCCATCACGCCACTCCCGACAGCAATTGCCGCACGTCGGCGATGCGCCCTGCGATGGCCGTCGCTGCTGCCGTCGCCGGGCTGGCCAAGTGCGTGCGCACCTTCGGGCCCTGGCGATTTTCGAAATTGCGGTTGGTGGTGGAGACGCAACGCTCGCCCGGCTCGCCGCGGTCGCCGTTGCCGCCGGCGCACATCGAGCAGCCGGATTCGCCCCAGAAGAAACCGGCATCGCGGAACACGCGATCGAGCCCCGCCGCTTCCGCTTCGCGCTTCACCGTCGACGAGCCCGGCACGACCATGGCGATGACGCCCTCGGCAACCTTGCGGCCGCGCACCACGGCGGCGGCGACTTCGAGGTCCGGCAGCCGGCTGTTGGTGCATGACCCGATGAAGACCCGATTGACCGGAAGCCCGGCGAGCGGCGTGCCGGGGCTAAGTCCCATATAGGCGAACGCGCCTTCCGCGGCGGCGCGGCGGCTCGAATCCATCGCTGCCGGCTCGGGCACACGGCCGGAAATGCCGACCACCTGGCTTGGATCGGTGCCCCAGGTGATTTGCGGCTCGAGCGCGCCGCAGTCGAGCGTGGCGTCGCGATCGAATTCGGCATCGTCGTCGGTCACGAGCGAGCGCCAATGTTCAAGCGCGCGATCCCACATCGCGCCCTGTGGCAGATAAGGACGTCCGGCGAGCCAGGTGAAGGTCGCGTCGTCGGGTGCCACGAAACCCGAGCGACCGCCCATTTCGATATTGAGGTTGCACAAGGTCATACGCTGCTCGATCGGCATGGCGCGAACGGCGGAGCCGGCATATTCGACGACGTAACCGCGGCCGCCGGCGACGCCGAGTTCGGCGATCAGCCGCAGCGCCACGTCCTTGGCGCTCACATGGGCGCCAAGCCTGCCGTCGAGCCGCGCGCGCATGCGCTTCGGCCGTTTCAACGCCATCACTTGCGTGGCGAGGATGTGCGTCATCTCGCTGGTGCCGCAGCCGAAGGCGAGTGCGCCGACGCCGCCGACCGTGCTGGCATGGCTGTCCGGCACCGCATGCGTCGCGCCCGGCAGCACGATGCCGAGCTCCGGCGCAACGACGTGGGAGATGCCCTGCTCCGGATCGTCGATGTCGAATAGTCTTATGCCGTTCTTGCGCGTGCCGTCGCGCATCGCCCGCAAGAACGCGGTGCCCGTCGGATTGGTGTCGTCATCGCGGCCGGCTTTGGTGGCGACGGTGTGGTCCTGCACGGCGAAAGTCAGATCGGGCCGATGGATCGGCCGGCCCTGCTTCTCCAGCGCGGTAAAGGCATGATGCGCATGCAATTCGTGCAGCACGTGGCGGTCGATATAAAGCAGGTCGCGGCCATCGGCACGCTGTCCGACCAGGTGCGAATCCCAGATTTTGTCGAACAAAGTGCGCGGCATGGCGTTGGTTCCGGGGCGGATGGCTTGTGCTATCTTGCGGGGCCCAGAGGTTCAAGGCAAGCGGCGCACCGCCGTTGGAACGATCCCATGCCTCGCGTCGTCGGCGTCGATCATCTCGTTCTCAGCGTCGGCGATTTCGCGCGCTCCAAGGTGTTTTACGACAGACTCTTAAAATTTCTCGGCTTCAAATTGAAACACGAATACGGCGACATGGCCGGCTGGAGCAACGGCAAGACCTTGTTCTGGATCGCCGCCGCCGATGCGCAGGGCAGGAAGCACAAATATCGCAAAGGCGATATCGGCTTTCACCATTACGCGTTCGAATTGGCCAGCCGCAAGGCGGTGGACGATCTCGGCGCTTTTCTCGAAAAGAACGGCATGACTGTGGTCGATCCGCCGGGCGAATATTACGGCGACAGCTATTACGCGGTCTATTTCACCGATCCCGACGGCATGAAGCTCGAAGCCATGATCTGGGCGTCGCCGAAGAAGAGTAAGCGCAAGCGTTCGTGAGACTGGCCGCTAGAGCATGATCCCGAAAAGTGGATACCGGTTTTCGGATAAGATCATGCTCAAACAAAGATCCTGGACTATGATCCGATTCAATTGAATTGGATCATAGTCTAGGCGACCAGCGGCGGCGGCTCGTAGACGGTTCGCGGCGCGGGCTCGGATGTACTCACCAGTGTCGGAGCATTGGCATCCACGCGGTTGCGGCCGCGCCGCTTAGCGGCATAAAGCGCGCGGTCCGCGGCCTCGACCAGATCGGCGGCGGTCTGACCTGGCTGCGGCACCACGGACTCGACGCCGATGCTGATGGTGACATAGCCGCACGGCGCTTCGGCATGGGTGATCATGAGATCTTCGATCGACCGGCGCGCCTCCTCGGCGAGCGAGGCGATTCGCGGCAGATCGAGGCCGGGCAACAGCAGCGCGAATTCCTCGCCGCCATAGCGGGCGACGAGCACGGCGTTTTCCAGCGTTACCAGCGACAGCGTTTCGCCGACCGAGCGCAGGCAGGTATCGCCGGAGACGTGGCCGTAACGGTCGTTGTAGAGCTTGAAATGATCGATATCGATCATCATCAGCGCCACCGGCTCGTTGATCTCGCCGGCGCGCCGCCATTCCTGCTCGAGCTGGCGGTCAAAACCGCGGCGGTTGGCGAGCCCGGTGAGGCCGTCGAGGCTCGCCAACTCCTCGAGGTGCTCGTTGGCGATGCGCAATTCCTCTTCGCGTTCGGCGAGCTTCTTCGCCATGTCGTCGAGCGCGGCGGCCAGCGGCTCGAACTCCGCGATCCAACTCTCCTGCGTCGTGCGCACACGGAAATCGCCGTGGCCGATGCGGGTCGCGGCGCGCACCAGGGTGCGGATCGGCTTGACGATGAGCTGTTCGCCGCCGAACCACGCCACCAGCAGGACGAAGATGCTGAACAGCGCCAGCTGCAGGTAGGCGACGGTCGTTTCATGGTCGATGCCGGCCTGCACGGCGCGCTCGTCGAGGCCGACGGCAAGGCGCGCTTGTGTCCATGGCACGCGCCATAGGCGAAGATGCGCCGGATGCCGTCAAAGCCTTCGGTCGCCACCGTGCCTTCATCGCGCGCGAGCATGTCGTGCGCCAGTTTTTGTACGGCGAACGGCTTGCCGACGAGGTTTTCCAGATCGGCCGAGCCAGCGACCAGCGTGCCGCTGCCGTCGAGCAGGAGGACGGAAGCGCCCGGACGCTGTGTGGCGGTCGTTACCAGCTCGCCGACCCATTGCAGGTTGATTGCCGCGAGCACGACGCCGTTGACAGTGTCGTCGTCGCCGATCACCGGAAACGTGGCGACGAGGCTCGGCCATTGATGGAGCCGGTTGACCAGATAATCGCTCAGCGCAAAATCGCGGGAATGCAGCGCATTCTGAAAATGCGGACGATCGGACACGTTCAATCCGATGACGTCGGACTCGTTCGAGCATTTGATGCGGCCGTCGACGCCGGCGACCGACAAGCCGCGAATCCAGGGCACGTTGCCGGTGAGCGCGGTCAGGTACTGATTGCAGCTTGTCGCCTCAACCGGCATCCTGGCATAGGCGCGGGCGACGATCTGCAGGAGTGAGCGAACGGAATAGATGATTTGGCGCTGCGATTCCGCGCCGTGTCGCGCCAGATCGATCACTTCGGCGCGGGCACGGTCGATGCGATGGCTGCGGGCCAATTCCAGTCCTTGGACGCGGTCGAACACCAGCGGCACGATGGCCAAAAGCGCGAGCACGAGCAAACGGGCGCGGATGCTCAAAAAAGGCTTGCTCCGCCACGACGACGGCTTGCGCGCCTTTGTTCGATTGTCCAGCATCATGCACCCTCAACCCCGAGTTCCACAGTACGGGACACACGTGAAAGTGGTCTTCGAAGTTTTGCTAAAATTTGAATCATTCGATGCAGCGTTGACCAGATGGAAACCATGAATCGAGCGGAAGGCATTGCCGCGGTACGCGAGCAGATCGCGGCGGCCTGCCGCGATGCCGGGCGCGACCCGGCGACGGTCACGCTGGTGGCGATCTCCAAAACCTTCGGCGCCGCGGCGATCGAGCCGGTGATCGCCGCCGGGCAGCGCGTGTTCGGCGAAAATCGCGTCCAGGAGGCCAAGGCGAAATGGCCGCCGCTTATCGCCCGTCAGGGCGCGCGCGATGGCGGCCTCGAACTGCATCTCGTCGGCCCGTTGCAGTCGAACAAGGCCAAGGAGGCGGTGGCCTTGTTCGACGCCATCCATTCGGTCGATCGCCCAAGCCTCGCCGAGGCGCTGGCCAAGGAGATCGCCAAGCAGGGCCGGCGCCCGGTCCTGTTCGCCGAAATCAATACGGGGGCCGAGCCGCAAAAGGCCGGCGTATTGCCGCAGGACGCCGACGGCTTCCTCGCCGCCTGCCGCGACCGCTACGGGCTGACGATCGCGGGCCTGATGTGTATCCCGCCTGCGGACGAAGCGCCGGCGCCGCATTTCGCGCTCACGGCAAAGATCGCCGGCCGCAATGGGCTAAAGCTGCTGTCGATGGGCATGAGCGCGGACTTCCAAACTGCGATCGCGTTCGGCGCCACCCATGTGCGGGTCGGCACCGCGATTTTCGGGGCACGCAGCTCAGGCGACTAAGACTGAATCAATATTCGGGTCTTCGAATTGATGCGGCTTAGCAAGGTTTTAAGGTCCTGCGGCCGCAAAGCGACGCAGCCGGCGGTCGGTGCGAAAGCAGGCCTCGCCACGTGGATGAAGACGGCGCTGCCGCGGCCAGCCACGCGCGGCTGCGAGTTGTGGTCGATTTCGACGATCATGTCGTAGAGGCCGTCGCCACGGCGGAGCCGGTCGCCTGGTTCATTGGCCGAGCGCCGGAAGGCCTGGTTATAGCGCCGGTCGTGGGGGTCCTCGCACCAGGCATCGTCCGGGCCGATGCGGCGGACCGGCAGCAATGTCCGTGGGCGTGGCAGGCGATCGGCGCGCCACCACAGCCGCACCGGGCGAAATCGGCCGCGCGGGGTACCGCCATCGCCTTCGCGCTTATCGGCCTTGATGCCGGTGCGGCCGACCGCAACGGGTATCGACAAGGGGCCGGCAAACAGCCAACCCTGCGATTTGCGGCCCGGCCGGGTGCTGACGCGGATCGAGCGAAGTGCGGTTCGTTTCATGGTCCGTTTCTTGGTCCGCTTCTTGGCCGGATCGCCGATTCCCAAGGTGCGATGGCTCTTGTATCTTGCCCGTTCTACTTCGCGCCTTCCGGCGCGGCAAAGCGGCCCTGGGGGTCCGACGGAATGCCCAATACGCGCAAGATCCTGATCGTCGACGACGATGCCGAGCTGCG
This sequence comes from uncultured Alphaproteobacteria bacterium, assembly GCA_963724715.1. Taxonomy (GTDB): domain Bacteria; phylum Pseudomonadota; class Alphaproteobacteria; order Rhizobiales; family Xanthobacteraceae; genus BOG-931. Next base: position 22,501 of record CAVRVV010000001.1, read on the forward strand.
CGAGGGGCTGACCGAGCAGCTGTCGCTGCACGAGGAGTTCGAAGCCGTCGGCGCCGAGAACGGTAGCAAGGGCGTCCAGGCCGCCAAGGCCGGCCAGATCGATCTCGTGATCATGGACGTCGGCCTGCCCGATATCGACGGCCGCGAAGCCGTGCGCATCCTGCGCAAGAACGGCTTCAAGGCGCCGATCATCATGCTCACCGGCCACGACACCGATTCCGACACCATCCTGGGCTTGGAGTCCGGCGCCAACGATTACGTCACAAAGCCATTCCGTTTTGCCGTGCTGCTGGCCCGCATCCGGGCGCAGCTTCGTCAGCATGAGGCGAGCGAGGACGCGGTCTTCACCATCGGCCCTTATACGTTCCGGCCAAGCTCAAAAATCCTGCTCAATCCCAAGGGCAACAAGGTCCGGCTGACCGAGAAAGAGACCGCGATCCTGCGCTATCTCTACCGCGCCGGGCAGCGGCCGGTGTCGCGTGAGACGCTGCTGCAGGAGGTTTGGGGCTACAATTCCGGCGTGACCACCCACACGCTTGAAACCCACATTTATCGCCTGCGACAGAAGATTGAGAAGGACGCCGCCGCGCCCTCAATCCTGGTCACCGAAGCCGGCGGCTATAAATTGGTGCCGTAACCGCGGCCATCATGACGATCGAAGACGACATCGCGTTCCTGGAACGGATTCCGATTTTCCGCCGGCTCGGTGCCGGCGCGCTGCGCATTGTCGCCATCGGCGCCGAAAGCTACGGCGTGGAGGCCGGCCAGGTGTTGTTCACCGTCGGCGAGGCCGCCGACGGCGGTTACATCGTTCAACGCGGCTCGTTCAGCCTTTCGACCGAACGCGGCAACGAAGCCGAAGTCGTCGCCGGCCCGGGCACGCTGCTCGGCGAAACGGCGCTGATCGCGGAAACCAAACGGCCGGCGACCGCCAGAGCCCGCGAGGACTCGGTCGTGCTGCGCATCTCGCGCTCGATGTTCCTGCGCATGCTCGAAGGCTATCCGGATGCTGCGCAGCGCCTGCGCGACCTGCTTGCGTCGCGGGCCGACCAATGGGCGCGCGATATCGAGAATGTCCGCGCCGCGCTGGCGGGCGATGCCGAGCGTAGCCCGGATTGAGCGCAGCTCAATCCGGGAACGATCGCGCGGCTCGCACTAACCCCGGATTTCGCTTCGCTCCATCCGGGCTACATTTCGCTCTAAATAATCCCGCACCAGCTCCGCCGTGAGCACTACTTTCGGATCGTATTCCGGCGCGTCCTCGATCTGCACCAAATCGTTGAGGCCGGAATTCTTGTAGATGCGGTTGGTGCAGGAGATCAGCCGCGCCGGCCGTGCCGGATCGCCATTGAAGTGCTGATGGATCGTGCAAGGCGGAATATAGATGACGTCGCCGGCTTCCCATTCGTAGCGTTTGATCTCGTCTTGCGGCTTCCATTGGTAGGTATCGGTGATCTCGACGTCGCAGTCCTGATGCAGATCGTAGCCGACACCCTCGACCACGTAGAGACATTCCTCGGCGAGATGGCGATGCTTGCCCGACCGGCTGCCGGGCGGCAGCACCTGCATATAGGCGTCGACGGTTTCCATGCGGGTATTCATCTCTTCGTTGAGCAGATGCTTGAGCAAACCCTGCCGCGACATTTCCCACGGCATCTCGTCCGGATGCACGATCTTCCTACGCAATGCGATGCGGGACGGCCGCGTCGTCGCGTCGTCGAGCAGGTTTTGATAGAGCGCCTTGTTGGCGGCGCCGGAGAGCCAGGCGTTTGCTTCGTCCCACGCCATGTCAGACCTCTTCCTCGATCTTGCCGGAGGGGTGGTTGAAATCCTCCTCGTCGTCGCGCGGCACGAAATTGCCTTGGGTCGGCGACGGTGTCTTCGGCCGCTTGATCACCGTGTGCTGGAACAGCATGTTCATGAATAGGTACATCGGTTTGGTCTTGATGACCAAGGCGCGGGCCGGCTCGCGGGCGCTGGCATTGAAATGCTGGTGGACGCAATTGTTGTGCACGATGGCCACGTCGCCGGCCTTCCAATCGTAGCGCACGCCGTCGTGGATCTCGTAGCCGGCGCCATCGAGAATGTAGAACGCTGCCTCGTTGACGTGGCCGTGTTTCTGGGTGGTGCCGCCCGGCGCATATTCCTCGAGATGGATGTGCAGCGTTTGGCACAGGCCATCCTCAGGCTCGACATAGTGGCGGCTGAAATGCTGCGGGCCGCCGTCGAGTTTGGTTTCCTTGCCTTTGATCACCCGCGGCATGGCGCGCAAGCGCTTGAGCTCGTCGGTGAGGCTATAGGCGCCGGTGATGGGGCGAACGAAGACCCGTTCCTTGTCCGGGTCGTGTTGGCGCTTGCCCATGTCAGTTCCTCATTTCCACTTGCTTCGCCCTCTGCAATTCAACGCACCGGATGGGTCACGATATCGCGGTAGTACTTACTCCATTTCTGGCTTTGATCCAGGGCTTTTGCCGGATCGAGGAACGTCAGCCCAGCCGGCATCGGCTTGACCCTGACGTCCGCCGGAAAGAAATCGCGCTTGGCCAAAATGTCCTGCGCCTCTGTCAGCATGAACTCCATGAACAGCACGGCGGCATAGGGATGCGGCGCGCGGCGGGCGACGCCGGCGCCCTCGAAGCGCGCCACCACGGGCGCGATCGTCAGGGTATCGATCGGAGCGCCGCGGTCCTTCAACTGCGCCACTTTGTAGAAATACGCCGCGATCGCCAGCGGTACCTCGCCGGACACCACGAGATTGGCCAACAGCGTATGGCCCTTGCGCACCGATAGGCCGTTGGTCGCAACAATGTCGCGGAACAGTTTTAGGCCTCGCTCCTCACCTAACGCCTCGATTACCGCGCCGAACCAGTCGCTGTCATCGGCCTCGATGCCGAGCTTGTCCTTCCATCTGGCATCGGCTAGATCGTCGTAGCGCTTCGGCAAACTACTGCCGGCCATGAGCCGCGTATTATAGGCGGCGACAAAAATGTTATAGCGCGTGCCGATCCATTCGTGCTGCGGCTGGATCGCCTCGGGCGCCAGATTGGCCGCCACCGGCAAATCGACTGGCTGCAACAACAGCTCTCGATGCAGCGATTCCATCGCCGTCGCGCCGGTCTCGAAGGCATCGGCATCGAACCGGCCGCCGCGCGCCTCGACGACGGCGCGTTGCAAAATATCCTCCGAGCTGCCGCGCCAAACGTTCAGTTTGACGCCGTATTTGGTCGTGAACGCCAAGCTGAGCGCGCCGACGTCTTCGACCGTTTCGGAGGTATAGACATTGACGACACCCTCTTTTTTCGCGCCGGCGACGAGCTTTGCGATGCGGTCGGGACCGCTGTAGGCGGCAATTTCAGCCAGCGTCGAATTCGTCTCTTGGGCGAAAGCGGACGTTGCGGCGAATAATCCACACAGCAAAGCCAATGCCGCGGTGCGGTCCGACAAAGCCCGTTTGCTCGGCCGCGCGTCCATCGCCGCGCCGCTCAACCGCTCTTCGGCTGCCGGCGGTGCTCGATTTCGAGGCTGATCAGCCGCGCCAACAGCGTTGCGGGAAACAATTGCCCGATCACCGCTTCAAGATTGGCGAGGTTACGCGCAATCGGATAGACCGGCGTGATGTCGCCATAACCGACGGTGGTCAGCGTCGAGAAGCTGAAATAGAGCAATGCCGCGCCCGAGCCGTATTCGCTGCCGACTGGCGGCAGGCCGTGAAACGCGTCCGGGACCAGCGTGTTCAAGAACCGATAGAGCGTGACGAAGAAGAGCGCGATGTTCAGGTAGAGCACGACCGCGCCCTGCACGCGATGCAACGTCACGCGCCCGGGTCCGAACACCGCGCGCGCGATCACCACGCTCACGGCCGAAAGCGCGAGCAGACGCGCCAGAAGATTGAGCCACTCTGTGAGCGATGAGGGGTGCTCGGCGTGAACGAAGGCGCCGGCCGGGCTCAGCACCACGGCAATCAGCACGACCGCGGCGGCGAAACGGCTGCGTGACGTTACCACCAGCGTGGCGAGCACGAAGAGAATGAACATGGTCGGCAGGACGAATGCCGGCATCTTGCCGATGCTGGCGAGCGGAATGGCGACGAAGATCAACGTGACTTCGATCAGCAGCAGCGCCGACAGACCGGGTTCGCGCGAGCGCTCCTGCCACTTGAGAAAGCGAATCCAGGATTTCTTCAGAGCCTTCATCGACGATTGCATCAGGTGCGCCTCGTGTTATTGCCGCATCCTAGAGCATGATTCCGAAAAAAGCCTGCCCTCGGACTTGATCCGAGGGTGGATACCGGTTTTCGGAAAAGACCACGCTTTAGCAAAATGCCAGCGGCGCGGCGGCCGCAACTTACACTTCGATCGTCGCCGTGACCGGCACATGATCGGAAGGCCGCTCGGCGCCGCGATACGTCCTGGCGATGCCGATGGCGGAGACGCGGTCGGCCAGCATCGGCGAGGTCCAGATGTGGTCGAGGCGGCGGCCTTTGTCGGCGGTCGCCCAATCCGGCGCGCGGTAGCTCCACCAGGTGTAGAGCTTTGCCGGCTCCGGCGTGTGTTGCCGCATGCTGTCGACCCAGCCGCCTGCGCTCTGGGCGGCGACGAGTTTTTCGCATTCGATCGGGGTATGCGACACCACGCGCAGCATCTGCTTGTGGCTCCAGACGTCGTGCTCGAGCGGCGCGACGTTGAGATCGCCGACCAGGATCGAACGCTCGGAGGCCTTCGGCTTGAGCATCGCGTGAGCGCGCATCTCGTCGAGAAAAGCGAGCTTATGGGCGAATTTCGGATTGACCTTGGGATCCGGAATATCGCCGCCGGCGGGAACATAAAAATTATGTACCGTGATCGGATCGCGCAATCCGGCGCGCTCGCCGAATACTGCGGAGACGTGCCGGCAGTCGGTCTTGCCGCAAAAGCTCTGGATGTTGAAGCTCTCGAACGGCAAGCGCGAGAGCACGACGACGCCGTGATAGCCCTTCTGGCCGTTGAGCGCGACGCTCTCGTAACCAAGCCGCTTGAAACGCTTGAGCGGGAAGCGGTCGTCGGGGCACTTGGTCTCTTGCAGGCAGAGAATATCGGGACGAACCGCCTTGATGAATTTGGCGACCAGATTGATGCGCAGCCGCACCGAATTGATGTTCCAGGTCGTGAGTTTGAGCTTCACAGGGATCAGATATCAGATATCAGGGATCAAGACGTGAAATAAAATAATCGTTCAGCCATCGGATTGCCAATCTGATTCTTGATGCCTGATACCTGATCTCTGCTTCCTAGTTGGCTCCGGTATTGCGCTGATAATTGATCACGAACAGGTTCGGGTCCGGCTTCTTCGTCGCGTCGAGATTGAACACCGCGACGGTGGTGTCGAGGCCTTGCGGATCGGTGACGGTCCACTGCTTGAGCGCCAAATCCTTGGCGTCGAACATGATCATCAGCCGGCTGGTGCCGACCACCAATTGTTTCTCCTCGATGACGACGGTGACGAAAGTATCGTCGGACGTCACGCTGATGACGTCGGTGTCGCGGAGAAGGTCGATGCGGTCGGCGAGCAGATAGCGCAGCGGCGTCTGCGACAGCGGATAAAGATCCTGGGTCGCCAGGTTGCGGTCGCGCACCACCACCGAGGAGCCGTCGGCGATGATATCGATCGGCGTCGGCGGATTGTATTCGAACCGCACCTTGCCGGGCTTTTGAATGTAGAAGGTGCCTTGGGTCTTCCCGCCGTCGGGCCCGACCTGGACGAAATTGCCCACCATGGTCTGCACGCTCGAGAGATAAAGGCTGATCCGGTCGAGGGTCGTGCGTTGCTTGGCGTCGAAGGCGGTCGTCGTCTGCGGCGCCGGACCGCCCTTGTCCATGAACGAGAACGGGAAAAAGCCCGGGCGCGACGGCGCGGCTTCGCTGGCTGCTGGCGGCGGGCCGGGATTGGCCGCGGGCGGCGGCACGGCGCCGGATTTGGGCTGTGGTGCGGGCGTCGGCAGCGGAACATTCTCGGCGGACGCGGGCGCCAAAGCCAAACCAATGGCAAGCACGGACCACACTGTCGCCGCGAGGATCGTCGTCGCGCGCCGTCCCGCCATATTTTTCTCCTGCCGTACTGGATACGCCCCACCGCAATCCGCTAATCGCGCGTTATGGCGAATTCGCGGCTACCAGCACCGAATAAAGGCCAATGCGTCGATTCTCAATAGGCATCCTCGTCGGCGCCTTCGACGAGGATTTCGCGCTTGCCGGCGTGGTTGGGCTGGCCGACGATGCCTTCCTGCTCCATGCGCTCCATCAGCGAGGCAGCGCGATTGTAGCCGATCGATAGCCGGCGCTGAATGTAGCTGGTCGAGGCCTTGCGGTCGCGGACCACGACCTGCACCGCCTGCTGGTACAAATCGCCGCCCTCGGCTCCGCCCATAGCGGTGGCGTCGAAGACCGGATTGCCGTCCTCGTCCTGCGGCTCCTCGGCGGTGACGGCTTCGAGATATTCCGGCGTGCCCTGCGACTTGAGATGCCGCACAACCTTCTCGACTTCTTCGTCGGACACGAAAGGGCCATGCACGCGGCTGATGCGGCCGCCGCCGGCCATATAGAGCATGTCGCCCTGGCCGAGCAGCTGCTCGGCGCCTTGCTCGCCCAAAATGGTGCGGCTGTCGATCTTCGAGGTGACCTGGAACGAGATGCGGGTCGGGAAATTCGCCTTGATGGTGCCGGTGATGACGTCGACCGACGGCCGCTGCGTCGCCAGGATGACGTGCAGGCCGGCGGCACGCGCCATTTGCGCGAGGCGCTGCACCGCGCCTTCGATGTCCTTGCCGGCGACCATCATCAGGTCGGCCATCTCGTCGACGATGACCACGATATAGGGCAGCGGCTCGAGATCGAGATCCTCGTGCTCGTAGATCGCTTCGCCGGTGTCGCGGTTATAGCCGGTGTGCACCGTGCGGGTGAGTTTTTCGCCCTTGCCGTTGGCTTCGACGACGCGCGCATTGTAGCCGTCGATGTTGCGCACGCCGAGCTTCGACATTTTCTTGTAGCGCTCCTCCATCTCGCGCACCGCCCATTTGAGCGCGACCACCGCCTTTTTCGGATCGGTGACGACAGGCGTGAGCAGATGCGGGATGCCGTCATAGACGGAGAGCTCGAGCATTTTCGGATCGACCATGATCAGCCGGCACTGGTCCGGATGCAGCCGATAGAGCAGGCTCAGGATCATGGTGTTGATGGCGACCGATTTGCCCGAGCCGGTGGTGCCGGCGATGAGCAGATGCGGCATGCGCGCCAGATCGACCAGCACCAATTCGCCGCCGATCGATTTGCCGAGGCAAAGCGGCAGCCGGTGCGTGGTGTCGCCATAGTCGCGCGAGGCGAGCAGCTCGCGCAGAAAGACTTTTTCGCGCGTCGGGTTCGGCAGCTCGATGCCGATGGCGTTGCGGCCGGACACCACGGCGACGCGCGCGGAGAGCGCGCTCATCGAGCGGGCGATGTCGTCGGCAAGGCTGATCACGCGCGAGGATTTGATGCCGGGCGCCGGCTCGAGCTCGTAGAGCGTGACCACCGGACCCGGCCGCGCATTGATGATCTCGCCGCGCACGCCGAAATCGCCGAGCACGCCTTCGAGCGCGGTGGCGTTTTGCTGCAAGGTCTCGGTGCTCACGGTGGTGCGGCCGACCTTGCTCGGCTGCATCAACAATTCGAGCGCGGGCAGGGTGTAACCGCCGTTCGAACGGCGCGGCTTGGGCGCACGCGGTTTGCGCGGTGCGCGCGGCTCGGCTTCATCGGCTTCGTCGACCGCGTCGTCGGCTTCGTCGCCGGCATATTGCACCGATGGCGCGTCGAAGCGCGGCTCGATGCGCCGCGCGGGCGCCACCGGACGCGGCGCGGCTTGCGTCACGCTGCGGCGGCGGAACAGGCGGGCAATGCGGGCGCGGAAGCTCAGCACCGCGTGCATCATCCGGCCGAGCGAAATCCACGCGCTGTCGTCGTCTTCGTCGACGGTCTTGTCCTCCTCGTCATCGTCGTCCGCCGCGTCGCGCCAGATGATGCCGGCCGCGCCGGCGAAGGCGACCAGCGCCGCGATGCCGAGCACGATTGCCGCGGCGAGGCGATTGGCGCCGACCATGGGCACGCCGAACAGCACCGTCGGCAGCCGCAACACTGCGTCGCCGATCACGCCGCCAAGCCCACACGGCAACGGCCAGTGCGCGCTGCGCGCCAGGCAGGACGCAAATGCCGCCGCCAACACCGCGCCAAACAGCCACAGCAGCATGCGCAGCTTCTCGCGGCTGAGCGGCCGGTGGCCGAGCAGCCGATAGCCCCAGATCGCGATCGGCAATAGCAGCGCCAGCGAGCCGAGGCCGAGCAACTGCATCAACAGATCGGCGGTGATGGCGCCGGTACGGCCGAGCAGATTGCGCACCGGCGCATCGGTGGCATGGCTCAGCGACGGGTCCTGCACCGACCAGGTGGCGAGCGCGAGCGCCGCCATCATGGCGAGGCTGAGCAGCGCGATGCCGCTCACCTCGCGCAAGCGCCGCTTCAGCAACGCGCCGAGCTGGCCGGAGAGGGAGGCCATGCCGTCGAGGCTGCGATCGATCATCGACATCGCGGTGCGCCTCTCTCGTCATTGCATGGGATGCGCGCGAGTGGCGAAATGGCGAGTGGCGAATAGGGAACAGCGTCCATTCGCCATTCGCTATTCGCCATTCGCCATGGCGGTGAAATTTTCGGTTGCGACATCATCCGCTAACCCAGCACCGCGACGAGGCGGTGCAGCGCCTCGGCGGTGATTTCGTTGTTCTGCACCATGGCGACGCGAATATAGTCGGCGCCCGGATTGCTGCCGTCGTCCTGCTCGCGCGCCAGATAACGGCCGGGCACCACGCGCAAGCCGGCTTCGCGCCACAGCTTCAGCGCCACCGCTTCGCTGCCGCCATGCGCGGAGACGTCGAGCCAGAGAAAAAATCCGCCGGCCGGGCGTTCATAGCCGTAGCGATCGCCGATGATCTGGTCGGCGAGATCGAATTTCTCGCGATAGAGCCGCCGGTTCTCCTCGACGTGCTTCTCGTCGTTATAGGCGGCGATGGCGACGTGCTGCATCGGCGTCGGCACCATGGGCGCCGCGACATTGCGCAATTCGAGATAGGCCTGCATGAACGAGCGGTCGCCGGCGGCGAAGCCGATGCGCAGTCCCGGCAGGCTGGAGCGCTTCGACAGCGAATGGAACACCGCGACATTGGCGAAATCCGCGCCCGCCGCTTCGAGCATGCCCGCGGGCGGCTTTTCGCTGTAGATCTCGCAATAGCATTCGTCGGAGAAAATCAGGAAGCCGAAGCGGCGCGCCAGCGCGGTCAGGCGCAACAGATAATCGCGGTCGGCGACGGCGCCCTGCGGATTGGCCGGCGAGGCGATATAGAATGCCACCGTGCGCGCCAGCAAGGCGTCGTCGAGCGCATTGAGGTCGGGCAGGAAGCCGGTCTCGCGCGTGGTCGGCAGATAGACCGGCTCGCAATCCGCGCCGATCGCTCCTGCCGCATAAGCCGCATAAAACGGATTGGGAATGAGCACGGCCGGCGCGCCCGTGCGCGGCGTCACCCAGTTCTTGGCGGCAAGCGCTGCGAGAAACAGGCCCTCGCGGGTGCCGTTGAGCACCAGCACTTCGCTCGCCGGATCGACCGGGCGCGCCAGCTCGTAGCGGCGGCCGAGCCACCCCGCCACCGCGACGCCGAACTCGTCGAGGCCCTTGTTGGCCGGATAGCGGCCGAATTCGTTGACGTGGGCGGCGATGATCGAGCCGACGAACGGCGGAATCGGATGCTGCGGCTCGCCGACCGCCAGGCTGATCGCCGACTGGCCCGGCGGAAAACGGTCGATCAATTCGCGCAGCCGCACGAACGGCGAGCGCGAGCCGGTGGCGCGCGAGGCCTTTGCGCCGATTTGCGGAGGAGGAGTGTCGCCGGTCATACAATACATCATCACAGCGGGGCCACCCGCAGCAGCGCCCGCATAGCATAGGAGCCCCGAGGTTAAGGCGCGATTAACCATCGGGGCGGCGGCGTGTGTTGCGCCCATTATGGCGCCCCTCTCTCACCTTCCCCTGGAGGGGGAAGGTCGATAGGCAGCCTTCGGCCGCCGTACTTTTACGTCAAGAACGCCGGCGCGAATCGCCGGCTATGCGAAGGGCGGCGGGATGGGGTGAAAGCGCGCGCAAGCGCGCTGCGACTCCCTGTGGCGCCGCGCACCCCACCCCGCGCACCTACGGTGCGCGACCCTCCCCCTCCAGGGGAGGGTGAAAAGCGACTGCGCTCTCGCGACGATCGTGCACTCCCTCTCCCCGGAGGGGAGAGGGTGGGGTGAGGGGGCTCGGACGCATGAGAAAAATCCCCAGCTTCCGAACCCCATCACCCTCGCTCACTTCGTTCGTTCGACCTTTCCCCCCCTGGGGAGAGGTGAAATGGAGGCTCGTTCTCGCAGTGCATTATGCCCGAGTCTGCAAATCGATTTGCAAAATGATCCAACGTTTTCTCTATGCGCTTCGTTCTATTCGCTCTTCCCTATTCTCTTCTCACTATTCGCAATCTCTTCCCTCAAAAAAGAAGGGGAGGCGGAACGCCGGCAAACGCAGGTCACCAACCGCCACATCTTGCGATGCGGCGCGCGCTCTTTTGAAGCGCGCACGCTTGACGGCGTTCCACCACGGCTCTCACCTAAGGGAATATCTCATCCCAAAGGCTCGGCTTCAGGCCAGGCTTCCTGGGACGTGGTCTGCACGGGCGTTACCCGCCTTCGCCTGTCCCAGTCCAGGGAAGCACCTCCCACCCCGGTCATAATGCCGGGAGACATGATGCCCAAGCCGCCCGGGAGCGGACTGCAAATCCGCCCGCGGGCACCGCACCCGCTCCACCTCACGGCTTGCCTCCGGTAGGCGTCCTTTAAGTGAGCAGGATTTTTGCCTTCAAACTGAAACGGCAACGATTGTCAAATGCGGTCGCTGAATTGGGGACGCGTTGTCCTTGTAAGTCATTGAAGCGTCGGCTTTGTTGCCGTGAAACATCGGATCGCAACGGCGTCGACACACGATGCGACCGAAAGCGAAAATCGATCGCCGCAGCAAAGATTCGCAAGGATGCGATTTTCGCACGATCTTTCAAATGTATAGCCCGGATGGAGCGGAGCATAATCCGGGATTGCCGTGAGGCATCAATGCCGCCCCGGATTTCGCTGCGCTCCATCCGGGCTACGGTCGCTGACAGCAAAAGAGGTCGAGATTATTGCCGAATTGCTGTGATGGCAGATATCCATTGGTCAGTGCTTTTAGTGGCATTCAACCCAACAATTTGGGCATAAGGAACCAGCTTGCTGTCTTGCAATTCGACGCAACAGGGTACGGTAAAGTGTGCAGAAAACTCGATTTCTGAATCACAATCTGCAACCGCGATTGCACCGCTGCTGCACCTGACCAATGGTGAGGTTGTTCGCTGGCCGCGCTTATTGGGTCCCAGTTCATACCCCTTTTCGGACTTCTTTAGATTGTTGTAATGGCTGTTCGCAAATCGACCTATCCTTGCCGCTCGAATTGGGTCGCAGCTTTTGCACACAAGAGCGAAATGGTTCGACTTTAATTTTCCCATCTTCGTGGCCATCGAGGACGTGAGTAGGACGTTTTCAGGTATGTCGATGTCTTGATCGGACCCTTGCGAGCGGTATTTTCGCCAAACCAAAACTTGCGGCGGCGCGCTCCCTTTCGTTGTTTGATCTTTGACAGCAACGAAAATAATCGACTTCGCTTTGTATTTTTGGATCAGATGACGAACCGACTCGGGGATTCCTCCTTCGCCGACACCCCACCAAAATTCATTTGCGTGAGCAGCCTTTCCAGATTTTCGCTCCCACTCCTTTCTAGCGAGGATCGCGCTGGCGGCCTCGCCGGACTCCGGTCCGAACTTTGTGAGGCATACAGCCGACTCTTGAAATATCGGTGCATTGTTCATTGCCACCCCCCACGGTCGCCTATTCCTATCTCAGCCAGCCGCGCATGTCCCTCGGTACAGAATAGCGTCGCCTCCATCAAAGAAGTCGAATGGCATCTGCGTGCTCTCGCCCGTCTCATAGGGATGCGAGTCCACCCGCAAGACTGACGTATAACCTAGTGTGATTACAAGCCCGATGAAGTCTTCCGATATTCCGGCTTTCTGCCAAAGCATTTTTAGGACGATCTTTGTTCCCGTACCGGTCTGCATGGTAAGAGAGCCGGTGCGGACATAAACGTCCAAATCGTCTGTGCCCAAGACCTCCTGTCTACCAACAAGCTCTTGCTTACCTTTGTCATCCTGGAGGACCATCTCAAGCTTCCGATTGAAATCAATGGTGGCGGAAAGTGACAGTTCCGCGAATATAGGCCCTGGAATAGGTGAAACCGCCTTCCCTTGGCACAGTAATGATCTTGGTTCTTTCGGCCTCTGCTGAGCATCTACTGGCGTCGCCGCGGGTATCACGATGCAAGCGGCAATCAACACCGTTATCGCCCTGATCATTATTATTCCCCTGGCTGGCTATCTTTACGGCTGAGATTTAACACGAAAATGGCTGTTGGCGTCACGAAGCGGCAGATTACGCCTTTGGCTAAGCCGCCCGATCGAAACGAGCACCAAAAAATAAAAGAGGCCCGGCTCGCGCCAGGCCCTCTCGACGATCGGGACAGTGCCGGGATGTCCGTCCCGACCGTTGTCAGCAAAAACTACTGCACCGTCTCCCCGTGCAGAGCGAGATCGAGGCCGTCGCGCTCGACTTCTTCGCTGACGCGCAAGCGAGCACCTGTCCGGCATTGCCCTGATCAGGCGCGAGGTGCTTGCCGGGCATCAGCGCCGCGATCAGGCCGGCGGTGCCGGAATTGACGTGCACCACCGTGCCGCCGGCGAAATCGAGCACCACCCAGGCTTTGTCGTCGTCGGCGTTGACGATGCGGTGCTTTACCGCAGAACCCGAACATTGCTCGCTGGTTGACCTACGGGACTAGGGCCCAGGAGGTCCACATGCGTCCGCCCGTCACGCACGCATGCGCTCGCATCGCATCAGTCTTTGCTCGCATCGCAGCAATCGTCGTGCTCGGCTGGTTTTCCATGAGCACGAGCTTCGTCAATCCAGCGGCGGCACAGGGCGAGTCGGTTTCCGCCGAGTTTCGCACCGCCTTGGAACCCTACGGATCGTTCCGGCATGTCGAACGCTGGGGCGACGTCTGGGTTCCTACCGTGGCGCGCGACTGGAGGCCGTACACGGTCGGCCGCTGGGTCTATTCGGGTGACTACGGCTGGTATTGGGTTTCCGAAGGAGACGAGGCGTCCTGGGGATGGGTCGCCTTCCATTATGGCCGCTGGGTGTGGATCGAAGATATCGGCTGGGCTTGGATTGCCGGCCAGGACTGGGGTCCGGCTTGGACCACCTGGCGCCGCGGCAGCGGGCATGTCGGCTGGGCGCCATTGCCGCCCGACGACATCGTCGTCGATATCCGTGATGATCCGCACTATTGGTGCTTCGTTCGCGATCAGGACTTTATCGCGCCTCGGATCGCGACGGTCATCGTGAGAGAACCGCCGCTGGTCATTCTTCACCAGACTGTCGTGGTGAATGAAACCGTCGTGGTCCACGGCCGCGGCTTTGCGGTGAACCCCGGAATCGAACCTGCATATCTCGCCGCCGTGATCGGCCGGCCGATTCGGGAAGCCCGGGTGCGACCTGTTGTCCTGGCCGGCACTGCGCAAATCCAGGATGCCGTTCAGGTCCGGGCCGAGGACCTGCGTCGGGGGGATTTCCGCCGCAATATCGCGCAGCAAACAGAGATCCGCGACACCAATAATGTGATCCGGCCCGCGGCCAATGTTCCTCCACCGCAGCCACTGGCGCCGAATGAGCGCGGCAGGCTCGGTCAAAATCCGCCGCGCGCAGCCGGGGCCGCGCAACAGCCGCCGCAGCCCGGTGCCGCGACCGCGCCGGAGCAACAGCAGCGCGAGCGCGGCACGGCTGGTCCGACGCCTCAGCAGCAGCAGCGCGGACTGAACGAGCGCGGCCCGACGGGACCGGGCCAGGAGCAACAGCGCGGCACCGGCCAACGCGGCCCGACCGGACCGGGCCAAGAGCAACAACGTGGCACCGGCCAGCGCGGCCCGACGACGGGTCCGGGCCAAGAGCAGCGTGGCACCGGCCAACGCGGCCCGACGGGTCCGGGCCAAGAGCAACAGCGTGGCACCGGCCAGCGCGGCCCGACCGGTCCGGGCCAAGAGCAACAGCGTGGCACCAGCCAACGCGGCCCGACGGGTCCGGGCCAAGAGCAACAGCGTGGCACCGGCCAGCGCGGTCCGACCGGACCGGGCCAAGAGCAACAGCGTGGCACCGGCCAGCGCGGCCCGACGGGACCGGGCCAGGAGCAACAGCGCGGCGCCGGTCAGCGCGGCCCGACGGGTCCGGGCCAGGAGCAACAGCGCGGCACCGGCCAACGGGGCCCGACGGGTCCGGGCCAAGAGCAACAGCGCGGCACCAGCCAGCGCGGCCCGATGGGTCCGGGCCAGGAGCAACAGCGCGGCGCCAGCCAGCGCGGCCCGACGGGAGGACCTGGCCAAGCTCAGACGGGACCTGCACAACAACAGCGTGGTGTGACAGGTTCTAACCCGGCGCCACAGCGCGGACTTTATGATCGTGCCGCGCCTAACCCTGCCCCGCAACGCGGTGGAGCGAGCGGTCCGCCGCCGAGCAGCGGTCCGCAGCAACGTGGTGGAATGCGGGAGCGTGAGGCGCCGGGTGCTGGAGCGCGATGAGGGGTCGAGCGGTTAGGATTGCTTCGCTCCTCTCAACGACGCCCACAAGAAAAGAGGCCCCGGCTCGCGCCAGGGCCTCTCGACGATTGGGGCAGTGCCGGGATGTCCGCCCCGCCCGTAGGCAGCAAAAACTACTGCACCGTCTCCCCGTGCAGAGCGAGATCGAGGCCGTCGCGCTCGACTTCTTCGCTGACGCGCAAGCCGATGACGAGATCGACGAGTTTCAGGATGATCAAGGTCACGACCACGTCGTAGATGAAGACAGTGCCGACGCCGATGCATTGGTTGAGCACCTGGCCGGCATTGCCTTCGATCAGGCCCGACGTGCCGCCGTAGGCGGCGACCGCGAACACGCCGGTGAGGATGGCGCCCGACGCGCCACCAACCGCGTGGACGCCGAAGGCATCGAGCGCGTCATCGTAACCGAACATGTGTTTGAGCCCGGTGCAGCCCCAGTAGCAGATGACGCCGGCGGCGACGCCGATGGCGAACGAGCCCATCGGGCCGACGAAGCCTGAGGCCGGCGTGATCGCTACAAGGCCGGCCACCGCGCCCGAGCAGATGCCGATCACGGTGGGCTTGCCGCGCATGAACCACTCGACGAGCATCCAGGTGAAGCCGGCCGTGGCGGTGGCGATGTGTGTGACCAGCATCGCCATGCCGGCCTGCATGCCGGCTGAGACCGCCGAGCCGGCATTGAAGCCGAACCAGCCGACCCACAGCAGCGAGGCGCCGATCATGGTGTAGACCATGTTGTGCGGCGGCCCGCTTTCCTTGCGCCGGCCCAGCATCAGCGCCGCCATCAGGCCGGCGGTGCCGGAATTGACGTGCACCACCGTGCCGCCGGCGAAATCGAGCACCTTCACCCAGGCCTTGTCGTTGGCGGAGTTGAAGATGCCGTCCGGTCCCCACACCCAATGCGCCACCGGCGAATAGACGAAGATCGCCCACAGCCCGATGAACCACAGCATCGCCGAGAACTTCATGCGCTCGGCGAAGGAGCCCGCGATCAGCGCCGCGGTGATGATCGCAAACGTCAGCTGGAACATCGAATAGACGGATTCGGAAATCGTCGGCGCCAGCGAATTGGGCGTGCCGATGTTTTGCGCCACGCCGGCGCTGTTGAAGGTGTTGCTGATCATGTTCTGCAGGAAGGCGCGGTCGAGGCCGCCAATGAACGGCGTCCCGGCGCGGAACGCGATGCTGTAGGTGAAGAACAGCCACAGAATGCTGATCAGGCAGGTGATGGCAAAACTCGTCATCACGGTGTCGCCGACGTTCTTCTTGCGCACCATGCCGCCGTAGAACAGCGCCAGCCCTGGAATGGTCATCATTAGCACGATGGCCATCGAGGTCAGCATCCAGGCGGTGTCGCCGGAATTCGGCGTGCAGTTTTCCGTGATTTTGACGCCGTCGCAGGCTTGCGGTCCGGCATCGGCCGGCGCCGCAGGTGCCGCGTCCGGTGCCGCCGCGGCGGGTGCTGGCGCCGGCTCGGTTGCCGCCGGTGCTTGCGCGTAGGACGAATGGAACGTCGGGACGCTCAGCGCGAGCCCCAACAGCATTGCTCCGGCGAGCGCCAAGAGCCCCGCGCGAGAGAATTTTTTCAACGACATGGTTTCACTCCTGTCCGTGGAATTGGTGGCGCGGATTTTTTAAAGCGCGGCGGCGTCGGTCTCGCCGGTGCGGATGCGCACCGCGTGATCGAGACCGAAGACGAAGATCTTGCCGTCGCCGATCTGTCCGGTTTTCGCCGCCGCCGTGATGGTGTCGATGACCCGGTCCACCTGATCGGACGCGCAGGCGATTTCGATTTTGATTTTCGGCAGGAAGCTCACGGCGTATTCGGCGCCGCGATAGATTTCGGTGTGGCCCTTCTGGCGCCCGTAGCCCTTCACCTCGGTGACGGTCAGTCCCTGAACGCCGATCTTGGTGAGAGCGTCGCGGACCTCGTCGAGCTTGAACGGCTTGATGACGGCCATGACGATTTTCATGTGATGTGATCCCCTGTCGCCCAGGCGTGCTGCGACGCTTGGGCGGCTACAACAGTTTTAGACCGCGCGGGAATTCGCCCCCTTGCGGTGGTACCGGGCGGCAAGCAATCAAGCGCCGTGCCAACTCGGCGGCTGGCTTTAACAATTTGATAACTAATCGCTTTTCGGGCAAATGCTCGATTTCACGGCAGCGTGTGCCGCCGCCGCCTCAGCCTTCTGGGCAGAAAGTAGCCAATTTGTTTAAAAACTAGGCAGGGCGGTTTTGCGTTGCAGCAACCGCTTTCACAACGCGTCGGCGTCGGTCTCGCCGGTGCGGATGCGGATGGCCTGTTCGATCGGGGTGACAAAAACCTTGCCGTCGCCGATCTGCCCGGTCTTGGCGGCGCTGCCGATGGCTTCGATGACGCGCTCGACCTCGTTGGCAGCGACTGCGACCTCGATGCGGATTTTCGGCAAGAAATTCACCGCGTATTCGGAGCCGCGATAAATCTCGGTATGGCCCTTCTGCCGGCCGTAGCCCTTGACCTCGGTGACGGTCATGCCGTGCACGCCGACGGCCAACAGCGCGTCGCGCACGTCTTCGAGCTTGAACGGCTTGATGATCGCTATGACGAGCTTCATGGGTGTTTCCTTGGGGCGTTTCCTCGGCGCATGGTCGGCAGCGACGGACGGCCTTTGCGGCAGAGTACTCCACCGCGCCGAGGATATGAATGGCGCGGCGGCGGCCCCATTCGCTCAAGTTCCAGGGGACCGTGTGCCGTCGGATTTAGCGCCCGCAGTGCCGAACATTTTGCGCTTCGCCGAGATCAGCCATCGCGGCGCCCGGTCGTGCAGCCAGCGTCGAAGTTTGTGGGTCGCGCGTGCTGGAGCAACGAGCGTACGTGCGGTCCATTCGTGCGCCGCGACGTAATGTTCGCGTTCGTAGACGTCACGCTTACGTTGCTCGAAATCGGTTTCCTTCGCGGCCAAAGCCTGCTCGCGGTTGTAGACCTCGCCGATCCGTGCCAGCAGGTCGCGTTCGCGCGCTTGAAACGAAAGGTCGGGCTTGAGCACCGACCAGTACCGCTCGCGCAAGGCCGCGTGCTCGGTCGTGGTGCCGGTCGGCACATCAAGCGGCGCCACAAACGGCGTGTCGAAGACTTTTTGCAGCGCGACGACGATCGATGTCACCGGCATCCTGAAAGTGGCAAAATTCTTCTCCGCCTGCGGCTCGTAAAGCGCCAGAAATTCCAGCAGGTTTTGCGGCAAGCCTGAATTGCGCTCGGACTGGCCCATGGTCATGAACACGATCTTGTAACCGTTGCTGCGGCCGAGCATCCAAAAGAACTTCGGATTGTAGGACACCAGCCCATGGTTCAGGTCGCCGCTCGTTGGCAGCACGTGCAACATGAGCCCGCCTGGCGTCGCCAGATCGTGAGCGATCTTGAAAGACTGCAGCTGGTTGGCAACGTGCTCCGTGGTGCCAAAATTCGTCACGACATCGTATTTGCCGATGAATTCGGTCGGCACCTCGTCATAGTTCAGGTCGAGCGGAATGCTGCCGGGCGAGCCGTCGATATCGATCGACGCGTAGCTGAGCCCAAGCCACGTCCAGAACGCGCGCGCCAGCGGCGCTCCGGCCAGCACATTGGTGTCGCTGCGCGGTCTGGTCCAGGCAAACGACGGCGGCGGGGTGGTGATGCCGAAGGAGCGGCCGGTCGCCGCAATGTCGTTTGTCGCGCCGAGGAACGATTCGTCGAGCTGCTGGGCGCCGATCTCGATCACTGCGGAGCCGTTCGGAATATAGCCGCGCCGTTTCAGCGCCATCAGCAGCGGCAAGGTACTCGCACCCATTCCCACGGCGGAACTCCGTAGATCAAAACGTGAACATAACAACAGGACGCCGCGTTAGGCAACCATCCCGTGTGTCCTGTCGATAACTTAGGACTTGGCGCGCCGGCGCTGCCGCAGCAGCCCTTCCTGCGCCACCGAAGCGACCAGCGTGCCGTCGCTGGCGAAGATCAAGCCGCGCGAAAAGCCGCGCGAGTCGGCGAGGCTCGGGCTGTCCTGGGCGTAGAGCAGCCATTCGTCGGCGCGGAACGGGCGATGAAACCACAGCGCGTGGTCGAGGCTCGCCGCCATAATGTCTTCCGAGAACACGCTGCGGCCATGCGGGATCAGCGCGGCGTCGAGCAGCATCATGTCGGAGGCATAGGCGAGCACGCATTGATGGATCGCCGGCTCGTCGGGCAGCGGCCCGGTGGCGCGGATCCAGATATCGAAACGGCCGTTTTCGGATTTTTCGCCGAGATAGCGGCTGAACTCCACGGGGCGGAATTCGATCGGCCGCTCGCGCTCGTAATAGCGCCGCGCCGGTTCGGGCAACAGCGGATAGATGCGGTCCTTGAGTTCCTCGTCGCTCGGCAGTTCGTCGGGCTTCGGCACCACAGGCATCTTGACCTGATGGGTCAGGCCCGGCTCGGAGAGGTGGAACGACACCGACATGGAGAAGATGGCGCGGCCGTGCTGGATCGCCTTGACGTTACGCGTGGTGAAACTCTTGCCGTCGCGGATGCGGTCGACTTCGTAGATGATCGGCACTTTGGGATCGCCGCCGAGCAGGAAATAGGCGTGCAGCGAATGCGGCGGCCGCGCGGTGACGTCCTCGACGGTGCGGCAGGCGGCGACCAGCGCCTGGCCGATCACCTGGCCGCCGAACACCCGCTGCCAGCGCGATTGCGGCGAGCGGCCGCGGAACAGGTTCACCTCCAGCGGCTCGAGATCGAGAATGTCGAGGACTTCTTGAACCGCAGAGGTCATGCGTTGTCCTATTATTCCGTTTCCCCTTGCATACGGGTTCCATGGCCGGGTCAAGCCCGGTTCAGGCGTGATAGAAATAGGACCATGGCGCGTGAGAATGTCGATGTGCTGATCGCGGGCGGCGGCTTTGCCGGCCTGACCCTTGCCATTGCGCTGCGCCAGGCGCTCGGGCCGTCGTTCGCCGTCACGGTCGCCGATCCGGCGCTCGGCGCAAACCACGCCGACGACGAACGCGCTTCGGCTATTGTCGCCGCGGCGCGGCGGCTGTTCGAGACGCTCGGTGTCTGGGATGCCGTCAGCGGGCAGGCGCAGCCGATCCTCGACATGGTGGTCACCGACAGCCGGCTCGACGACGCCATGCGACCGGTGTTTCTCACCTTCGCCGGCGAGGTCGAGCCCAGCGAGCCGTTCGCCCATATGATCGAGAACCGCCATCTCGTCGCCGCGCTGGCGGAGAAGGCGAAAGAAGTCGGTGTCGAGTTGCGCAGCGCGGCGATCAGAGACGTTACACCTCCCCATGAAAGGGGGAGGCCGGCGAGCGAAGCTCGCCAGGTGGGGGTCAGTGCGCGCACGGACCCCTCCCCGGATCGCCTGCGGCGACATAGCCGATGCGAAGCATCGGCGTCCTCAAGGACGGCGGCCGAAGGCCGCCTATGCCCTCCCCTTTCAGGGGAAGGTGCCGGAGTTCGCGTGCTGCTTGGCGACGGCACGGAAATCTTCGCGCGCCTTCTCGCCGCCGCCGATGGCGCGCGTTCGACGATCCGCACAAGTGCCGGCATCGCCACGCACGGCTGGACTTACGATCAGTCGGCGATCGTCACCACCGTCGGCCACGAGCGCGATCACTGTGGCCGCGCCGAAGAGCATTTTCTTCCCGCCGGTCCGTTCGCGATCCTGCCGCTCAAGGGCAACCGCTCGTCGATCGTATGGACCGAGGCCAAGGGCGAGGCGGAGCGCATCGTGGCGCTGCCGAACGACGCCTTCCATGCCGAGCTTGAAAAACGCTTCAAGCTGCACCTCGGCGAGATCAATGCGGTCGGCGCGCGGCGTGTGCATCCGCTCGGCTTCTTCGTCGCGCGCTCGTTCATCGCCGAGCGCATCGCGCTGGTCGGCGACGCCGCCCATGTCATCCATCCGATCGCCGGGCAGGGGCTCAATATGGGATTGAAGGACGTCGCCGCACTTGCCGAAGTCATCGTCGATGCGGCGCGGCTCGGGCTCGATCCGGGTTCGGCGACCGTGCTCGAGCGCTATCAGCGCTGGCGCCGCTTCGACACCGTGACCATGGGCATCGCCACCGACGGCCTCAACCGCCTGTTCTCCAACCGCTCCGATGTGCTGCGCCTGGTGCGCGACGTCGGGCTGGGCCTGGTCGACCGGGTGCCGAATTTGAAGCGCCTGTTCATTCGCGAGGCGGCCGGCCTGGTCGGCGAAGTGCCCAAACTGCTGCGCGGCGAAGTGTTATAAAGCCGCGCATGACTTCTGGGACCATGGCGTTCGATCACATCGCGGTCATCGGCGGCGGCGCCTGGGGCACGGCGCTGGCGCTGACCTGCGCGCGCGCCGGGCGGCAGGTGACGCTGTGGGAGCACGACGCCGCCAATGCGGCGCAGCTTGCCAATAAACGCGAGAGCTTGTTCCTGCCCGGCGTGCGGATCGACGACCGCATCACCATTGCGGCCGACATTGCCGACGCCGCGCGGGCGCGGGCGATCCTGCTGGTGGTGCCGGCGCAGGCGGTACGCAGCGCCACGAAATCTCTGGCGTCATCGCTCGCGGCGCGCACGCCCGTGATCGTCTGCGCCAAGGGTATTGAGCGCGGCAGCAAAAAATTCATGACCGAGATCGTCGCCGAATGCGCGCCGAACGCGACGCCGGCGATCCTGTCCGGACCGAGTTTTGCCGCCGACGTGGCGCGCGGCCTGCCGACCGCGGTGACTCTTGCGGCGCGCGACGGCAAGCTTGCCCAAGAGCTTGCGCAGGCGATCGGCTCGCGAAGCTTCCGGCCTTATCATTCCACCGACATGCGCGGCGTCGAGATCGGCGGCGCTACCAAGAACGTGCTGGCGATCGCCGCCGGCGTCGTCACCGGCCGCGGCCTCGGCGCTAGCGCCGGCGCGGCGCTGACCACGCGCGGCTTCGCCGAGCTCACCCGCTTCGGCAAGGCGTTTGGCGCCAAGCCGCAAACCATGATGGGGCTGTCCGGCCTCGGCGATTTGCTGCTGACTTGCTCCAGCCCGCAGTCGCGCAATTTCCAGTTCGGCATCAGCCTCGGCCAGGGCCAAAAACCCGGCACCATCAGCACCGGCCTCGCCGAAGGCGCCTTCACCGCGCCGGTACTCCTTGAAATGGCGCGCGAGCGCTCGGTCGACATGCCGATCGCGGCCGCCGTCGCCGCGCTGCTGGCCGAGACGATGACATTGGACGAGGCGATCAAATCTTTGCTGACGCGGCCGCTTAAGTCGGAGGAATGACGATGGCGTATTGGCTGATGAAGACCGAGCCGGAGGAATTTTCCTGGGACGATCAATTGAAGCGCGGCAAGAAGGGCGAGCCGTGGAGCGGCGTGCGCAATTTCGCGGCGCGCAAACATTTGCAGGCGATGAAGCAGGGCGAGAAATTTTTCTTCTATCACACCGGCGACGAGAAGCAGGTCGTCGGCATCGGCGAAATCCTCCGCGAGGCCTTTGCCGATCCGACCGCCAAGAAGGACGAGCCCTGGGTCGCCGTGACCACGGGCGCGGTCGAGGCATTGCCGAAGCCGGTGACGCTCGCCGCGATCAAGGCGGAGCCGAAGCTCAAAGACATGGTGCTGGTGAAACAAGGCCGCCTGTCGGTGCAGCCGGTGACCGCCGACGAATGGAAATTCGTCTGCAAGATGGGCGGGATGAAGGGATGAATTGGATTTGTCATTCCGGGGCCGAGCCAACGGGTCCGGCCCGAAGTGGCCGGCCCGATGACAGGCTCCGCGAGGAACCCGGAATCCATAACCACGAATTGTGAATATGGGATTCCGGGTTCGCGGACTTTGTCCGCGCCCCGGAATGACAAGATAGCAGGAGAAACACCATGACATTTGCCGGGATCAACTTTATCGCCGTCCTCGTCGCCGCCGTGGCGGCCTGGCTCGCCAGCTCGGTCTGGTACATGAGCCTCGGCCAGATCTATCAAGCGGCGCTCGGCAAGACGCCGGAGCAGTGCAAGGAGGAGATGAAAAAGCCGGGCGCGTTCCTGCCCTTCCTCTATGCCTTCATCGGCAATCTCGTCATCGCCTGGATGCTGGCCGGCGTGCTGGGCCATCTCGGGCAGGTGACGCCCTGGAACGGCGTCATCTCCGGCGCGTTTTTGTGGTTCGGCTTCATCCTC
The DNA here is from genome assembly GCA_963724715.1 of uncultured Alphaproteobacteria bacterium. Lineage (GTDB taxonomy): Bacteria > Pseudomonadota > Alphaproteobacteria > Rhizobiales > Xanthobacteraceae > BOG-931. The sequence goes on from CAVRVV010000001.1 coordinate 45,448, forward strand.
ACCACCATGGTGGTGAATTTCTGTTTCTCCGGCCGCGACAAGCGCTTGCTGCTGATCGATCTCGGCAATTGGCTGATCGTTCTGGTGCTGATGGGCGCGGTGATCGGATGGCTCGGGGTGTAAGGCGCGTCATGACCATGCGTATCGCGCGTATCGCCGGCGTCGCCGCGCTGTCGCTTGCCGGCGCGGCCTCCGCGCAGACGGCGCCGCCGGCGAATCCTGGGCCGGCGCCCCCGGTGCCCTATGTCATGGGCATGGGCGACCTGATGAATACGCTCATTCAGCCGCGTCACACCAAGCTCGGTCTCGCCGGCAAGGCGGAGAATTGGCCGCTCGCCAACTATGCGCTCTCCGAACTCCGCCAGGCCTTCGCCGGCATCACCAAGGCGGTGCCGAAATTCCGCGGCATGCCGGTCGGCGATCTGGTCGACCTGGCGCTAACCCAGCCGCTCAACGCGGTTGAAGCGGCCATCAAGCAGCAGGACGCGCAGAAATTCTCAGCCGCCTACGATCAGCTCAGCCAGGGCTGCAATGCCTGCCATATGGAGCTCGATCATCCCTATGTGGTGATCAAAACGCCCGATGCGTCGGCGTTTCCGAACCAGGATTTCAAGGCGCAACGGTAGCGACTTGAGACTTTTGGCCCGCTTGTCCGCCGCGCCAGCGGCGTCGATAATGGGCGCCAAACAGACAGAATGCGCGCGCGGTCGCGCACGGAGTGGAGGACGGCACATGTCGGATAAGATCTACGAAATTCCCGCCGAGTGGACCAAGCGCGCCTTCATCTCGGAGGCCGAATACAAGAAAATGTACGCAAGCTCGCTGGCCGATCCCAACGGCTTTTGGGCCGAGCAGGCCAAGCGCATCCACTGGATGAAGCATTTCTCCAAGGTCAAGAACACCTCGTTCGCCAAAGACAACGTCTCGATCAAATGGTTCGAGGACGGCGCCACCAACGTCGCCTACAACTGCATCGACCGCCACCTGCACACCAGAGGCAACCAGACCGCCATCATCTGGGAAGGCGACGATCCGAAAGATTCCAAGCACATCACCTATAAGCAATTGCACGACGAGGTCTGCCGCTTCGCCAATATCCTGCGCAACCGCAACGTCAAGAAAGGCGATCGCGTCACCATTTATCTGCCGATGATTCCGGAAGCGGCCTACGCCATGCTCGCCTGCGCGCGCATCGGCGCCATCCACTCCGTGGTGTTCGGCGGCTTCTCGCCGGATTCGCTCGCCGGCCGCATCGAGGATTGCCAATCGAAAGTCGTCATCACCGCCGACGAAGGATTGCGCGGGGGCCGCAAGGTGCCGCTGAAGGCCAATACCGATGCGGCGATCGCCAAGGCCGCAGGATCTGGACATACGGTCGATCACGTCATCGTCGTCAAACGCACCGGCGCGCCGGTCGACATGGATCCGGTGCGCGACGTTTGGTACCACGAGGCCGCCGACATGGTCACGGCGGAATGCCCGTGCGCGGAGATGAACGCGGAGGATCCGCTGTTCATCCTCTACACCTCGGGCTCGACCGGACGGCCGAAGGGCGTGCTGCACACCACGGCCGGTTATCTCGTTTATGTGGCGATGACGCACCAATACGTCTTCGATTATCACGACGGCGACATCTATTGGTGCACCGCCGACGTCGGCTGGGTCACCGGCCACAGCTATATCGTCTACGGCCCGCTGGCGAACGGCGCCACGACCTTGATGTTCGAAGGCGTGCCGAACTATCCGTCGATGTCGCGGTTCTGGGACGTCATCGACAAGCACAAGGTCAACATCTTCTACACCGCGCCGACGGCAATCCGCGCGCTGATGCAAGCGGGCGATGCGCCGGTGACGAAAACCTCGCGCGCCTCGTTGCGGCTCCTCGGCTCCGTCGGCGAGCCGATCAATCCGGAAGCCTGGGAATGGTATCACCGCGTGGTCGGCGACGGCCGCTGCCCGATCGTCGATACCTGGTGGCAGACCGAAACCGGCGGCATTTTGATCACGCCGCTGCCGGGCGCCACGCGCCTCAAACCTGGCTCGGCGACGCGGCCGTTCTTCGGCGTCGTGCCGCAGATCGTCGATGCCGAAGGCAAGGTGCAGGAGGGTGCGACCAGCGGTAATCTTTGCATCGCCGATTCCTGGCCCGGCCAGATGCGCACCGTCTATGGCGATCATCCGCGTTTCGTCGAAACCTATTTCAGCACCTATCCGGGCAAATATTTCACCGGTGACGGCTGCCGGCGCGACGAGGACGGCTATTACTGGATCACCGGCCGGGTCGACGACGTGATCAACGTCGCCGGCCATCGCCTGGGCACCGCCGAAGTCGAATCGGCGCTGGTGGCGCATCCGAAAGTGTCGGAAGCCGCGGTGGTCGGCTATCCGCACAATATCAAAGGGCAGGGCATCTACGCCTATGTCACGTTGATGACCGGCGAGCAGCCGACCGAGGCGCTGCGCAAGGAGTTGGCGCAATGGGTGCGCACCGAGATCGGCCCGATTGCCTCGCCCGATCTCATTCAGTTCGCCCCGAGCCTGCCGAAGACGCGATCGGGAAAAATCATGCGCCGCATCCTGCGCAAGATCGCCGAGGACGAGTACGGCAATCTCGGCGACACCTCGACCTTGGCCGATCCCGCCGTGGTCGACGATCTGGTCAACAACCGGCAGAACAAGAGCAAGGAGAGCGCGTAGCCTGCGGCAGTCGCTGGCCTCACTGCACGCGCGGCGAACTCCCTCTCCCCAGAGGGGAGAGGGTTGGGGTGAGGGGGCTCGGACGGCTGAGATAATTTCCAGCGTCCGAACCCCCTCACCCTCGCTCGCTTCGCTCACTCGACCTCTCCCCTCTGGGGAGAGGTGAAGCGTGATATCGCGCCTTGTCCGAAATTTAGGGAAACTTTACCGTGTTCCAGCTGCGCTACTGAGTGCGCGCGCGGATTGGATTATGGTGAATCCTGATTAGTCATAGTTGCGTACCGGAGTATTCGACGATGCGTGGGACATTTCTGCTTTCGGCCGCGCTGACGGCCGCTGTTGCTGCGTTCGCAGCCGCTCCGGCGCAGGCGCACGGCGATCTGGTGGCGCTGCCGGCAGCTTATGCGCCCGGCACCATCGTGGTGAAAACCAGCGAGCGGCATCTTTATCTGGTCGTCGGCGCCGGCCAGGCGATCCGCTATCCGGTCGGCGTTGGCCGCGCCGGGCAGCAATGGTCCGGCACGTCGGTGATCGACGCCAAATATGTCAGTCCGGACTGGGCGCCGCCGCCGGACATCAGGGCCGAAAATCCGAAGCTGCCGCTGCTCATTCCCGGCGGCTCGCCGCACAATCCGATGGGGGTCGCGGCGATGACGCTGTCCGGCCTCGACTACGCCATCCACGGCACCAACCAGCCGAGCTCGATCGGCCATTTCGTCTCGCACGGCTGCATCCGCATGTTCAACGAAGACGTCACCGATTTGTTTGCTCGCGTCGGCGTCGGCACGCCGGTGGTGGTGATCAGGTAATCAGGTAATCAGGCATCAGGCATCAGGCATCAGGCATCAGGCATCAGGCATCAGGAAGCAAGCAATCTTGATACCTGATACCTGATCCCTGATTCCTGGTTCATCTGCACCAAGTACCGCGTCGGCCGCCGTCGTAAGCGCGTGCGAAGCCGCCGCTGAGCATCGCCGCCGACACGTCGACGTTATTTCGCGTCGCCACGTTGGCGTCGATGCGTCCTGGATATTTGTCCGGCCCGACGTGAGTGAGCATGACGGTGCCCTCGGCGAGCAGCCGTTGCAGCGCCGCACGCGCGGCGAGCGCTAGGCGTAGCTCTTTGCTACAGCGGGCATGCAGCTCTGCGGCATCGATGCTGCGCAGCCGCACGCGGGTTTCGACATCGCGGCCGGGCGCCGTGCGCATGCGCGCCACGAAGGTGTCGCCGTCGATGATGCGGACCACTTCGGCCGCGTAGATGCGCTTGTCCGTCAGGGCTTGGCCGCCGCCATCGCCATGCGGCCGGTAAGCCGACATCGGCGCAGCCTTCGGGTGCGGCAAGAGGTTCGGATTGATGAACTCGACGGCGATCACGCTTGCGGCCAGCAACACGCAGCCAACGAGCCAAACGTTGCCGCGTCGCGGATTGGCGAGAGCCATAAAGGATAGATGAGGCATCGCCGCCGCTGTCCCGGGAAGGAATTGACACCTTGCGATCTAGGATAATTTTCCCAATTATGGACTTGACTCCACAGGCCGCTAGGGGTAGCGTTACCTTGAAAAGCCCCGCTAGGATGGGCATTTCTGGCGCGCCATGGGCACAAAATCGAAAGTGGACGATATTCCTAAGATCGAGCCGGAAGTGACGCGCAAGATGCGCGATGCCGGCGAGGCGGTATTTGACGATCTCATTTGCTCTTATCCACCTTCGCTGCTTGTTGAGGAGATTTATAAAGCCATGCGCGCGCTTGAAGGCGTTCGAAATTAGTTTTCACTGCAGTCCCCGCTGCCGCGCCGCCTATATCTGTGACAGACAGAATAATCACCAAGAAAAAAATCTTGGTGAGGTCTGAAGAAGCGTCGTCTAGCACGGCGGGAGTAATCGAAAATTCCCGGATTTTTTCGGGAATGTGAACAAAATCTCGATTACTCCAGAACCACGAATCCTCTGCGTTGAAGTCTATAGACGTTCCCAAATGCAAAATGTCATTTCTCAACCTGTTGAGCGGGCCAAGTCGGTTAGTGATCTCATCCAGCATTTCTTTTTGGCTAGGTTCCCAGCCTTTGGCGTCGGCTATTCTCTTCATCAATTGAAGACAGCCCTCTATCTTGTGTCCGCTGAATATCGCTGGCCCGAGGGAGCGGGTAACACCAGCGGCTGCCCACAAAGCGTATTGAAGAGTTGTTTCTACCCGAGAAAAGTGGCTCACGAATTGGCCAAGGGCCGCGTAGTATGCCGGAGATCGCTCTATCCGAGCGATGGCGTCCTCTATGAGGGCTTTTGCTTCGGGAGTATCGGCTGAGGCTCTAAGCCTTTCGGCAATTTGCTGGAGCTTTGTATCATCATCGGAGTCTGACATGGCACGCCACCCGCAACGCGACAATGAACAATACAGCGACGAAGAGGCTCAACGCCGCTTCCTGATCGCGGTTAAGGCCGGGTTGGATACGAAGCCCAAGCCCCTAAAGAGCATGACTCCAAAGGGCGTCCCGGCACAATCGAAGAAGCGGCAAAAATTACCGCCTACTGCAAGCAATGGCGGCTAGCGCGCCTCCTAGGGATTGAGGCGGGGCGGGCACTACACCGCTCCCTCGATCAACAACCGTTATATGGCCGTGGCAATCAAAGATGACGCGGGTCTGTTGTAGAAAAGTGCATGGACCGCCGTCGTCGGAAATGCAGATAATCGCGTAAGCCCCACCTGAGCTCCACCGAGTAATCGAGTTTGTATCAATCGCTCCCCATGCGCCGTTATCGGCTTTGACTTTTTCCCAATTACCGGGGGGTGGCGAAGACTGCGGATGCGGGCTCGATCCATGACCTTCGATAATCTTGCGCTTCGCTTCCTCCATTTCTTGCGGAGTTAGCGGTTGCGCGAATCCGTGCGTCGCTGTCACGGCGAGAACGAAAGCAAAAAATGGTGTTCGGATCATGCTGGCAAACTCTTTGCCAGATTATTCCACAAGACATTCCCTATAGCGAGATTGAAAATAGAAACGGCCCGCGGTGCCAGCCGGGGCCGTGAAACAAGCGATTCCGTTCGCGCAAAACACTATACGCGCAACGGAGGTGCTTGTGCAATGACGAAGCCGATCCCGTTTCCTAATGAAGCTTCCCCTTTTCTGATACCTGAAAACGTTGAAGTTCGGCTGGACGATAGACCGCTTTATGTCCGCATAGTTGGCAGACAATCTCACCCTCAGAACGCCGGGAAACAATCTCCGCGCCGCCCTGTGCATCAAGATACTCGCGAGGAATCTCGCCGACGACGATTGGTAGGCCGCACTTAGAGTTTTTGCAGGTGAATCCGAAATATAGCTTTCCAGCTTCTGTTACCTTTGGCGGGTCAGACATTTCATTCGCTCCTAGATCGCTTTGCAGCTTCTAGGATAGCGAATGCGACGGCGGGGGTCATTCCCCGTCGTCGCCCCAAAGCGGCAGTTCAAGCTGGATAGGCAGCCGAACGGCCCGCAACTTATTGAAGCGGCGAATAGCCCGTTTAGCTCTGAAACTGTAATCCGGCTTAGTCAGGTTGCCGGTACATCAACCGCTTGCCTTCAATGCCTTTGATCGCGGCAAGGGTGCGGTCGATGTCACTGTAGCCGAGCGCCACGCGGTGATTGTAGCGGTGGTCGAACTCGGCAAGATACCGATGCAAATGCTTCTCTTTGCAATGCTGATAAACGCCGCGCATTCCGCGCTTGAAGATTGAGAAATAGCCTTCCGCTGAATTGGTGTGGATGCTCTCTGCCGGCTCGCCAGTGATCGGATATTCGACGCGGACATATTCGTCCGCGCTGTGTTTCACGGTCTTATGGGCCTGAAACAGCTTGCCGATCGCCGGATAAAGATTGCTTTCATCCGTGTGCAGCCGGGACTTCGCGGGCGATGTTTTCTTTCACGATCTTGCCGACTGTGGCCTTGTCGGCAACAGGAACGTGAAACGTGCGGACGTTGCCGCCGCGTTCGACAAGGGCAACGATAGGACGCTTGTTTGCGGGACCGCGCCCCTTTTTGCTGCCCCGAGTGTAGGGCCGTCCGCTGGTCGTCTTGGTGCGGACCTTGGCCTTCTCGACCGGGCCGTAATAGGTTTCGTCGGCCTCAACGATGCCACCGTCGCCACCGAGCGGCCCAAGGTTGCCCGCGCGCATGGCTTCGCGGATGCGATGGCACATGAACCAAGCCGACTTGTAATCGAGCCGTAGCGCGCGGTGGAGCTGGTGGGCGCTCATGCCCTTCTTGCTGGCGTTGAGCAGGTAGAAGGCCATCAGCCACTTATTGAGCGGGATATGGCTGCGCTCCATGACGGTCCCGGTCGTGACCGTGAAATCCTTGCGGCATTCCTTTTCAGCACAACGATACCAGCCCGGCTTTTTTGTCTTGTAGGCGTGGTTGATTACCCCGCAATGGCTGCAAACCGGCCCCTCCGGCCAGCGCAGGTTTTCAAGCCATTCCCGGGCGTTTTCCGGGGACTGGAAATGGGGGGCTACGAAGGCGTTCGACATGGCCGATTTCCTCTTAATATGAGGAAAACCTAGCACTTGTGCCTTGTGGAATCAAGTCCATAATTAGGATAATTTTCCTCTATTCAGGAGAAGTCAAGCCCAGGTCGGCCACGCGGCTATTGGGCCACGCAAGGATCGATTGTGGCGGTTGTGCCGGCTAGAAATCCGAGATCAAGCCGTCCTTTTCCCAATCGCCGTAGCGGGTCGGGTCGAGACCGCCGCGGCCGCCGGATTCTTTGGTCTGGTCGGCGTTGCGGTCGCGCTCGGCGCGGCGCGCTGCTGCTTCGGCAAGCGCACGTTGGGCCGCTGGCGACAGCGGGCGCTTTTCGCTCCCTTGGCTCTCGGATTCAGGCCCCGCAGAGCTTTGTGGTCGTGGCTCGGTTGGCATCGCCTCTGACTTGGCGTAGCCGTTCGCTTACCGCAAGGAGGAATTTTTGGCGAAAAATGCGCGCAAGAAGAAGCCTCGCTCCGGCGAGCGCGACGATTCGCCTGGGCTCGCGGTGCGGCGCGTCGCGGCGGATATCGTCGAGGGCGTGCTCAATCGGCACCGGGCGCTCGACGAGATGCTCGAAGGCTCCGATGCGCGCGCCGCAACTGCGGCGCTGGCGGCGCTTTCCGATCGCGACCGTGGGCTGACGCGGGCGATCGTTGCCGTCGTGCTGCGCCGGCTCGGCACCTTGCGCCATCTGCTTGGGACTTTCCTCGAGGAGGGGCTGCCGGCGCAAGCGCCGCGAGTCGAGATCGCGCTCTTGATCGGTACCGCGCAAATTCTGTTTCTCGAAGTGCCCGACCATGCCGCGGTCGATCTCGCGGTGCGGCTCGCGCGCGAGGATCGCATGGCGTTGCACTTTGCCGGCCTGATCAACGCGGTGCTGCGGCGGGTCGCGCGCGAAGGCAAGGAGCGGATCGCGGCGCTCGATGCGCCGGTGCTCGATACGCCGCCGTGGTTGATGCAGCGCTGGATCAAAAATTACGGCGAGGCGACCGCGCACGCCATTGCCGCCGCCAATGGCCGCGAGCCGGCGCTCGATCTGACGGTGAAATCGGATGCCGAAACTTGGGCGGCAAAGCTCGACGGCCGCATACTGCCGACCGGTTCGGTGCGCACGATCGTGCATGGCGCCGTCACTGCGCTGCCGGGTTTCGACGAAGGCGCCTGGTGGGTGCAGGACGCCGCAGCCTCGATCCCGGCGCGGCTTCTCGGCAATGTCGCAGGCCAGCGCGTCGCCGATCTGTGCGCGGCGCCGGGCGGCAAGACGGCGCAGCTCGTAGCGGCCGGCGCAAAAGTGACGGCGGTCGATCGCGCGCCGGCGCGGTTGAGGCGGCTGCAGGAAAATCTCACCCGTTTGTCGCTCGAAGCCGAGCTGGTCTGTGCCGATGTCGCGGCATGGAATCCGGAGCAACACTTCGACGCCGTCTTGCTCGATGCGCCGTGCACGTCGACCGGCACCATCCGCCGCCATCCCGACGTGCCGTGGCTCAAGCGCTCGGCCGACATCACTTCGCTCGCCGCGGCGCAGCGCCGCTTGCTCGATCACGCGATCACGCTGATCAGACCCGGCGGCACGCTGGTGTACTGCACGTGCTCGCTCGAACCCGAAGAAGGCGCCGACGTGGTCGCCGACCTGTTGGCGCGCGAGCCAAGCGTGCGGCGCGTGCCGATCAAGGCCGCGGAGGTTTTTGGCGAAACCGACTTCATCAACCAGGACGGCGACCTGCGGACGCTACCGTGCCATTTTACCGATGCTGATTCGCGCTTCGCCGGGGTCGATGGTTTCTATGCGGCGCGACTTGAAAAGCTATAGAATTTCATGGACTTAGGGGTTTATTCCCCGTCCATGTGACGTTTCGTTATGGTGCGGCAACCCTCCTCATCCTCTCCGCCAGCGGGCGAGGGTAAGGAGAGGGCGCATTTTCCGGAGGGGCGAGCGCGGCGATGGCGCGCGGTTCAGTGGCTAATCATTTGAAGCTGTCATGGCTGTTGCTGCGCGGAGGCTTGCGGCAAGCCGTCGGGCGGCTCAACGGCCATCCGTTGCTGCGTTGGCCGCTGCCGCAGCTCAAGGCCGACCGCCTGTTGATCGCGCCGCAGGATCTGCGCACGGCAGACGCTACGCTTGCCACCGAAATCTATTCCGGCCGCTTCGCCTTCGCCGGCAAGGTCGTGATCTGCGACGGCCGCTCGATTTTTGAGATGGAGCCGCCATCCGATGAATGGGCGACGGCGCTGTTGGGCTTTGGCTGGCTGCGCCATCTGCGTGCCGCCGAATCTGGCATCACGCGCGCCAATGCGCGCGCGCTGGTCGACGAATGGATCACGCTGCAGGGCTCGTGGCATCCGGTGGCGTGGCGGCCGGACGTGCTGTCGCGGCGCATCATCTCGTGGCTCAGCCAGGCGCCGCTGGTGTTGCAGGACGCCGATGCGCGTTTCTACCGGCGCTTCCTGCGCAGCCTGGTGCGGCAGGTGCGTTATCTGCGCCATACCGCGGGCGACGCGCGCCGCGGCGTGGCGCGCATGCAGGCGGAGATGGCGCTGACCTATGCGGCGCTGTGCATTGCCGGCCAGGCGCGCCGCATCAAATCCGCGACCGAGCGGCTGCGCCACGAGATTCAGCAACAAATCTTACCCGACGGCGGCCATGCCAGCCGCGATCCCGGCGCCATCATCGAGGTGCTTTTGGAACTGTTGCCGCTGGGACAAGCGTTTTCGTCGCGCAACATCGCGCCGCCGCAAGCGCTCCTCAATGCCATCGACCGCATGATGCCGATGCTGCGCTTCTTCCGCCATTCCGAGGGCACGTTCGCGCATTTCAACGGCATGGGCGCGACGCCGGCCGAGCTGTTGCTGACGCTGTTGGCCTATGACGAGATCCACGGCGCGCCGCTGTCGAACGCGCCGCATTCGGCCTATCAGCGGCTCGAAGCGGGCGGCGGCGTGCTGATCATGGATACCGGCCGCGCGCCGCCGATCGAGATGAGTCTCGAAGCTCATGCCGGCTTTCTGTCGTTCGAATTCTCCACGCCCAAGGGCTGCCTGATGGTGGTGAATTGCGGCATGCCGCAGACCGCGCGCGAGGACTGGCGGCCGTTCGCCCGCGGCACGCCGGCGCATTCGACGGTGACGTTCAACGACACGTCGTCGGCGCGATTTGTCGAGACGCCTGCGTTCCGCCGCGTGCTCGGCGGCTCGCCGATGCTCGGCGGCCCGAGCAATGTCGCTGTGAGCCGCGAGGATCGCGCCGACGGTATCGTTCTGCGCGCCGCCCATGACGGCTATGCCGACCGCTATGGCATCCTGCACGAGCGCACCATCCTGCTGGCGGCGGACGGTGCGCGGTTCGAGGGCGAGGACATGTTCCTCGCCGCCGACGGCAGCGCGCAATTGCGTAGCGCGAACGACCGCTTTGCGGTGCGCTTCCACCTGCACCCCTCGGTCAAGGCGACGCGGCTGACCGACGGCCACGGTGTGATGCTGATGACGGCGAACAAAGAGGTGTGGACGTTCACCGCCCCGGACGCCCGCGTCGAGCTCGAGGATTCCGTCTATCTCGCCGGCACCGGCCCGCGCCGCACCTCGCAGTTGGTCATCCGCGGCCATGCCGGCGCCACGCCGCGGGTGCTGTGGACTTTTCAGCAGACCACGTCGGCGGCGCTCGCCACCGCCAGCACCACGCGCCGCCTGCGCGAGGACGAGCCGCGGCTGCCGTTGTGATAAGCCCTCCCCCGCAAGCGGGGGAGGGAGTAGAAAGACACCATGACCAACGATCTCCGCCGCGTAACGCGCGCCCTCATTTCCGTCTCCGACAAGACCGGCGTCGTCGACTTCGCCCGCGCGCTCGCCCGCCATGGCGTCGAGCTGGTTTCCACCGGTGGCACGCGTAAGACCTTGAGCGATGCCGGGCTAAAAGTGCTCGATGTCAGCGATCTCACCGGATTTCCCGAAATGATGGACGGCCGGGTCAAGACGCTACATCCGGCGGTTCATGGCGGCTTGCTGGCGATACGCGACAACGCCGCGCACACCGACGCAATGCGGGCCCACGACATCCGGCCGATCGATCTCCTTGTGGTCAATCTCTATCCGTTCGAAGCCACCACCGCCCGCGGCGCCGATTTCGCCGACTGCATCGAGAACATCGATATCGGTGGCCCGGCGATGATCCGCGCCGCGGCGAAGAACCACGACGACGTCGCCGTGGTGGTCGAGGCGAGCGATTACGCTGCGGTGCTGGCCGAGCTCACGCAGCATGCCGGCGCGACCACGCTTGCGCTCCGCCGCCGGCTCGCCGCCAAGGCCTATGCGCGCACGGCGGCCTATGACGCGGCGATTTCGAATTGGTTTGCCAACGCGCTTGCCGACATCGCGCCCGATTACCGCGCCTTCGGCGGCCGGCTGATCGAGAAATTGCGCTACGGCGAGAACCCGCACCAGGCGGCGGCGTTCTATCGCACGCCGGACCCGCGCTTCGGCGTCTCGACCGCGCGGCAGACCCAGGGCAAGCAGCTGTCCTACAACAACATCAACGATACCGACGCAGCTTACGAATGTGTCGCCGAATTCGATCCGGCGCGCACGGCGGCTTGTGCGATCATCAAGCACGCCAATCCGTGCGGCGTGGCGGAGGGCGACAGCTTGCTCGATGCCTATCGCAAGGCGCTGGCCTGCGATCCGGTGTCGGCGTTCGGCGGTGTCGTCGCGCTCAACCGCACGCTCGACGCCGCAGCGGCGCGCGCGATGACCGAAATATTCACCGAAGTCATCATCGCGCCGGACGCGACGGCGGAGGCCATCGCGATCGTCGGCGCCAAAAAGAATTTGCGGCTGTTGCTCGCCGGCGGCTTGCCCGATCCGCGCGCCGGCGGGCTGACCGCCAAAACCGTTGCCGGCGGCCTCCTCGTGCAGTCGCGCGACAATGCCGTGGTCGACGACATGGACTTGAAGCCCGTCACGAAGCGCGCGCCGACCAACGCCGAATTGCGCGACCTGCGTTTTGCCTTCCGCGTCGCCAAACACGTCAAGTCGAACGCCATCGTCTATGCCAAGGATTTGGCGACGGTCGGCATCGGCGCCGGACAGATGAGCCGCGTCGATGCCGCGCGCATCGCCGCGCGCAAGGCGATAGACGCAGCCGATGCGGCCGGTCTCAAGGAGCCCGCGACCAAAGGCTCGGTGGTCGCCTCCGACGCGTTCTTTCCGTTCGCCGACGGCTTGCTGGTCGCCATCGAAGCCGGCGCCACCGCGGTGATCCAGCCCGGCGGCTCAATGCGCGACGACGAAGTGATCAAAGCCGCCGACGACCACGGCATCGCCATGGTGGTCACGGGGACGCGGCATTTTCGGCATTGATTTTGCCGGCGGTGGTTATTGTGCCCTCGCCGCTTGCGGGAGAGGGCAACGCGGCGGATCTACAACAAGAACTGGGTGAGGGGTCGGGCCGCAACCCCTCACCCAACCGTGTTTGCTGAACGGCAGGCGCTGCCCTCTCCCGCAAGGGGCGAGGGCAAGGCACGCGACGCCGAATTTATCGAAATGACGGAATCACACCGCGCCGGTGATCCACTGCTCGAGCTTTTGCTTCGGCGCAGCGCCGACTTGGCGCGACGCAAGCTCGCCGTTCTTGAACAGCATCAGCGTCGGGATCGACATGATACCGAATTTGGCCGCCGTGCCCGGGTTCTCGTCGACATTGAGCTTGACGATCTTGACCTTGCCGTTGAGCGACTTGGAAATCTCTTCCAGCGCCGGCGCGATCATGCGGCACGGGCCGCACCACTCCGCCCAAAAATCGACCACCACGGGCTGGCTCGCCTTGAGCACGTCCTGCTCGAAGGTCGCGTCGGTTGTTTTATCGACCATGAAAAACCTCACTTTTTTCGAAAGAATCGGCAGGTCAGGGCATTGAACCTATGAACCGACCCAAAGCGCGTCAAGGGAGCCTCACCGCGGCGTGACCCTTGTGTCATGCGCCCGGTGAAAGCTTGGTCAATCCCGCGTCCAAAGCCTTGTTCATGACCGCGGCGGGCACTTCCATGAGCTTCGGCCCATCGGTGAACAGCAGCGCCGCGCGCACGATTTTGCCCGGAAAGACGCTGGTTAGCACCGCGCGGTAGAGCGCGAGCTGGGTGACGTAGGGCGGCACTTCGTCGAGCTGGTTTGGAACGATCCGGTCGGTCTTGTAGTCGGCGATCAGCACTGAGTCGCCGGTGACGGCGAGGCGGTCCACCTGTCCGGCGACGTGGATTGGGTCTCGCCCCGCGCGCGCAATGCGGCCGACGATCGGCACCTCGGCGCGGCTTCCCGGCGCAAAAATCTCGGCAAAATTCTTGTCATCGAGGATGGCGAGCACTTGCCGCGCCATCTCGGCCCGTTCCGCCGGAGTAAAGTTCGTAGCGGCATTGGCAAGATAGCGCGCGGCGGCATCCTCGCGGCGTTCGGACGGAATATCGGGCAGCGATTGCATCAGCCGATGCACCAGGCGTCCGCGCTCGAGCGCCTTTTGCCGATCCGCCGCGGGGCCGGCGCTTGGTGCGATCAGCACAATGTCTTCGTCGAAAGCCGACGACGGCGATAGCGGCGCGGAACGCGGCGCTTCAGTGGGGGCCGGTTGCCGCAGCCATGCCGGAAATTCGCGCTGCGCGATTTTTTCCGGAACCGCGGCGGGGATGGTCGCCGCAACGGCGCCGGCCGGCGTCCGGCGAAATCGGAAAACTTTTTCGCCGCCGTCGTCTTCCTCGACGAGGAAGGATTCGAGCGGCCCGCGCACCAGATCGTACCAGCAGCGGTCCGGCCGCTTGGTCCGCCCGTCGGCGCCGCAGATGATCAGCCGGTCGGCGGCGCGCGTCATGGCGACGTAGAGCAGGCGGCGATATTCGTTCTCGGCTTCGCTCTTCGCGGCGTCGCGGGCCGCCGCCACGCTCGGTACGTCGTCCTCCTTGCGCCCCGCCCAAATTATGGCGCCGCCGGACAACTCGAGCAGCCGCGGCGGTTTCGGCCCGGTCGGTGGTGTCATGGTGTCGGCGAGAATGACGACCGGCGCTTCCAGCCCCTTGGCGCCGTGCACGGTCATGACACGCACTTCGTCGCGCGCAATCTCCATGTCGCGTTTGACTTCGGTCTGGGCGTCGCGCAGCCAGGCGACAAAGCCTTGCAGCGACGGCGTCTCGCGCCGCTCGTAGTCGAGCGCGAGATTGAGGAACTCGTCCAGCGCGTCGTTGGCCTCGACGCCGAGCCGGCCGAGGAAGTTTTTGCGCGCGCCGCCCGCGCCCAGAAGTTTGGTGTAGAACGCGAACGGCGTCTCGCGCCTTGCGTCCTGCGCCAGCTCGTCGAGGCGAGCTGCAGCGTCGGCGAACTTTTTATCTTCGCCGGTCTTTTGCCTAAGCGACGCGCGCAATGAGGCGCGGCCGCGGTCCCAGGCGATGGTAAAAAGCTCTTCGTCCGAAAAACCGAACAGCGGGCTGCGCAGCACCGTGGCGAGCGCCAGATCGTCCTGCGGCAGCAACAGCGCGTCGGCGAGCGCCATGAGATCCATCACCGCGATATGTTCGGTGAGAATGAGGCGATCGGCGCCGGCCACCGCGACGCCCTCGTGCTTGAGCGCGCGGATGATCGCCTCGAACAGCGGGCCGCGCTGGCGCACCAGAACCAAAACATCGCCGCTTCGTGCGGCGCCGCGCTCGATCAGGCCGCGCACATGGCGCGCGATTCGGCGCGCCAGTTTCACCCGCGGGCTGGTCTCGTTCACCAGGTCGAACGGCGCGTCCCAGCCTTCGATCTCGCGCCGCTCATCCGGCTTCTCCGGCTCCCAGACCTCGACCACGCCGGGCAGCGCATCGGGCAGCGCCAGATGCGGCGGGAAGCCGCCGGCATCGGAGCTGACGCTCGCCGCCATCTCGGTACTTTTGAATACCAGGTCGACCGCCGCCAAAATGCTTTCGCCCGAGCGGAACGAGTGCTTGAGTTCGCGGAAGACGAAGCCGAGGCCGCTGCTGGTATGCCGGCGCTCGAAATAGCGCCGCATCTCGGCGAATTCCTTGGGCGCGGCATTCTGGAACGAATAGATCGACTGCTTCTCATCGCCGACCGGAAAAATGGTGCGCGTGAACGGCCGCGCGCCGGCGCCGGCGGTGAATTCGTCGGTGAGGTGGCGCACGATCTGCCATTGCTTCTTGCTGGTGTCCTGCGCCTCGTCGATCAGCACGTGGTCGATGCCGAGATCGAGCTTGTAATGCACCCAGGCCGCATCGACGTTGCCGAGCAG
Organism: uncultured Alphaproteobacteria bacterium; assembly: GCA_963724715.1. Taxonomy (GTDB): domain Bacteria; phylum Pseudomonadota; class Alphaproteobacteria; order Rhizobiales; family Xanthobacteraceae; genus BOG-931. Next base: position 60,909 of record CAVRVV010000001.1, read on the forward strand.
CGCCAGCGCCTTGTCGATGAGGTCGTCGTAGTCGAGCAGCCCGCGGCGCTCCTTTTCCTTCAGGTAGCGTTCCAACACCTCGTAGGCGATGGTGAGCAGCGCTGCGCTGCGGTCGCGGCAGGCCACGGCGCGGCGGCGGTCGAGCAAAGCGCAGATGCGTCCCTGCTCCGCATAAAGCCGTTCGACCAGCGCCGCATCGGTGATCGCCTTGGTGACGATGGATTTTCGCGGCGTGCCTTCGCTGGTACAAAAAATTTGCAGATAACTAGCGACGCGTTCGGCATCAGGCAGCGCCGCGAGACCAGCGAAGCGGCGCGCTTGCTCGATGTCGGTCTTGCTGCCCTGGGCCAGGGTTTTCGCCAGCGTTGACCATTCCGACGGCGCAATCAGCGAGCGGGTAAAATACTCGGCTTCGATTTTTGCCGCGTCGTCGGACGGATCGACGCCGAGCGATTTCGACAGATTGGCGAGCGCCGTGTCGCGGTCGCCCGCGGTCATGATCGTGCCGCGCTTGGCGATGGCTTCCCGTACGACGTCGCGGAACGTCTGATCGGCCGCCGCGACCATCGCGGCGGCCAGCGCGCGGCCGAGTTTGCCGTCGGGCGCGTCGGCGCCTTCGAGCAGCACGTTGAGCGTCAATTGCTCGAGAAGCTGGGTTTGCTCGGCGTCGTCGAGCACGTTGAAACGCGCGGCGACATTGGCCTCGAACGGGAACTGATGCAGCAGTTGCGTGCAGAAAGCATGGATGGTGTGCACCTTGAGGCCGCCCGGAGTGTCGAGCGCGCGCGCGAACAGGCGCCGCGCCAAGGCGCGGCGCGCGGCGTCGGGCTTAAGGCTCGAGCGCTCGCGAATGGCTTTGTCGAGGCCGGCATCGTCGAGCGTGGTCCATGCGGCGAGCGTGTCGAACACGCGCTTGGCCATGTTGGCGGCGGCGGCCTTGGTGAAAGTGATGCAGAGGATTTTTTCCGGCTCGACGCCGTCGAGCAGAAGGTTGATCACGCGCTGGACCAGTACGTGGGTTTTTCCGGATCCGGCATTGGCGGCGACCCATGCCGAGACATGCGGCGCGGAAACCTCGCGCTGTAACTCCCGGACGGAATCGGGAATGGCGCCGGGCGGTCTCATTCGCCGCCTCCGGACTCGTCGGCCGCGCCGCCGGTGCTCGACCATTCCTTGACGCGGGCGAGGTGGTCGTAGTCGCCGTAATGGGTCGTCCACATCGGATGCACGAGCGAGCGATAGGGCTGGTCGGCATCGGTGAAGCGCTGGGCCAGTGCCGTGAGCTTTTCCAGCGCGCGGTCGGCGTGGCTGTCCGGCGTGCCTTCCTTGAATTTCAGCGGTTTTGGTTCGCCGGGCGGCTCGCCGCCTTTGAGCAGCACATAGCCGAGCTCGGCGACCGACGCGCCGGCCGCAATGTCCTTGAACTTTCCTTGACGCAACATCGCGGCTTCAAGGGTGAGCTGCGGCGCAAGTCCGGTGCGCACCTGCTTTTCGGTTCGCGCGGCGCCGGTCTTGTAGTCGAGGATGATGTAGCGGCCTTCGGCGTCACGCTCGATGCGATCGGCAATGCCGCGCAATTTGAACACGCCGTCGCCGAGCGGGATATCGAGCTCGGCGCGAATCTCCGCGACGACGGCGGTCAAGCCGGAACGGCGGGCGATTTCCCAGCGCGCGAACCAGCGCGCGATGCGCTCGAAGCGCGGCCACCAAAAAGCGCGCGCCTCGGGATAATCGTTCAGCGCGGCAAAATGCGGCCGCCCCAGTTCGATGAGCTCACGTGCCGGGTCGTCCGGCAGCGTGTCGGCGAAGGTTTTCGTGAATGCGCCGATGGCATTGTGAATGAACGTGCCGCGCTCGGCGGCGCCGGGTTCCGTGCCGATCGGATCGAGCGGGGTGAGCCGCAGGATGTGCTTGGCATAGATCGTGTAGGGATCGCGCAGCCAGTGCTCGATCTCGGTCACCGACAGGCTCGCCGGTCTTGCGGCGCGCGGCGGTTTCGGCGCCGGCTGCGGCTCCGGTGTAGTTGTCTCGGGCCGGTCGAGCTCGCGCGCCCAGACGAGATAGTCGTCGCCGCGTGCCCGCGCGTGTTTCCAGCGCTCGCCGGCGACCGCGGCGAGACGCTGGATGAAGCGCGACGGCACGGTCGGCGTGCCGGCGATCTTGGCGGCGTGGCTCAGGATCACGTCGCGGGCGCCGAGCAACTGGGCGAAATCGTGGGCGGAAAGGCCGATGCGGCGCTCCGGCAGATCGAGGCCGAGATTGAGCCGCATCGGGCGGCTGAGCCAGGCATCGGTCCGGCTCTCCGGCGGCCAGGTGCCTTCGACCAGGCCGCCGAGCACGACGCGATCGCTTTCGGTCAAGCGCGCTTCGAGCGGCCCGAGGATGCGCACGCGCAGGCCGGGCTGTGCGGCGCGACGCACGACGCGGCCGGCAAGGGCTGCGGAAAACAATTCGAGATAGTCGGGCGGTTCGACGGACAAGCGGGCCGCGGCGTCGCTCGCCGCCAGTTCGTCGAGCGCGTCGCCGAGTTTCGCGCCGTCGCGGCCGGCGAACGCGACTTTGTCTTTGCCTTGCCGCGATAGCGCGGCCAGCACGTCGCGATGGCGTGCGGCGAGCTCGCCGAGCGGCAGTCGTGCGCGGCCAAGGCTTTCGAACGGGTTGAGCGCTTCGCCGAGCCGCTTCACGAGATCGGCGGCGGCGGCAAGCTCGGCGTCGGTCAGATCGATGCGCGGGTCGGATGGATGCAAACCATCCTTGGTCGCGCGCAATGTTTTTAGCGCGTGGGCCAAGCCGCGCGTTCCAGCACGTGGACGCGGCCCGCGCAGAATCGCGCGCTCGAGCGTGGCGACGGCGTCTTGCGTGCCGTCCATGTCGAGCCGCAGCAGCGGATGCTTGAGCAGCGCCAGCAGCGTGACCGGGGCAAAGCCGTGAAGCGCGGTTTCGGCGGCGAGCCGGGCAAAGATGCCGGCCGGCGTTTCGGCGAGCGCGTCGCCACCGGAATCTTCGGCGGCAATATTCCAGCGCTTAAGCGCGGCAAGCACGCGGCGGCCGAGCGCGCGGTCCGGCGTCACCAGCGCGGCGGTCTTGCCGTCATGCACGGCCTCGCGCAGCGCCACCGCGATGGCGAGCGACTCTTCCTCGGCATTGGCCGCTTCGATCACCGTGAGCGTCTCGACCGCCGTTGCCACGTGCGCTTCGAACTCAGGCTCGGCGGCTTTTTGCCGCCACAGGTCGGTCATGGCCGCCGGCCGCAACGCCTCCGACAGCAATCGCTCGCGGCCGTGCGGCGCGCCCAAGCTGGCGACGGCATCGCGCGTGATGCCGATGCGCGTGAGCAACGCCTGCATGGCAAATTGCGGATGTCCGGATGCCGGCGCGATGCGCTTGCTTTCGTCACCGGCAATCAGCTTCCACAACTCGTCGTCGAGATCGGTATCGAGGCCGGGCAGCACCACGGCGCCATGGGGCAGGCGGGCGATGGTCGCGATCAATTCGGCGGTCGCCGGGATCGAGCCGGTCGAGCCGGCGGCGATCACCGGCGCGTCGGTCTTGCGCGCAAGCCGCGCGGCTTCCGCCTTGATCAAAAGGTCGCGCCGCGTGACCGCCTCGATGACGCTGCGTTCGCGCAGCACGTCCGGCCATTGTTTGATGGCGATCTGCAGGAATTTCAGCGTCAGCTGCCAATATTCGTCGAGCTCGTCCGGCACCAGATCGTCGAGGCGCTCCCATGGCACGCCGCGCGTCGTCATGTCGTCGATCAGCCGCGCCAGATCGTCGGCGAGCGCGCAGGCCGCCGCCGGCGTCTGGGCGACCAGCGGCGAGCCGCTGGCGCCATGCAGCTCCGGCGAAGTGGCCCATGTGGTGATGAGCTGGGTGAGCAACAGCCGCCGTTCGACGGGGCCGACCGCTTCCGGCAGCGCCAGCGCATCGGCGGCGATATCGCCGGTTGCGGCTTGCGCAAACGCGATCTCGTCCTCGTCGATATCGCCGATGGCGACGATGCGCGGCAGGATCGCCGCGTCGTCTTTTAGGACCTCAAGAAAAGCGTCGCGCGCCAACCGGCAGGCGCGGCGCGTCGGCAGATAGAGCGTGGCCGCGGCCAAGACCAGCGGATCGCGCGCGGCGGCAAAGCCGAGCTTGCCGCCGATCAACGCCTCGATCAGCGTCGGCAAAAACGGCGCCGACGCCGGAATGGTGAAAACGCGCGGTGCCATTTTGGGTTCGCGGAAAATCGCCGCGCCGGTCTAGCAGATTCCAATAGACAACTGCGAGTTTTAATGAGGGGCGGCGAGCCTCGCCTCGGCAGCGGCGACTGCGTCCGGGGTGCCGACATGCATCCAGACGCCGTCGAGGCGAAGCCCGAACAGGCGGCCCTGGTCGCCGGCGCGGTCGAACAGCCGCGTCAGTGGAAAGGCGCCGGCGGGCGCATCGGCGAACAGCGCCGGAGAGAGAATGGCGGTGCCGGCATAGACGAAGGGAACCACCTCGCGCTCGCCGCGCCGTTGCAGCCGGCCGTCGGGCGACATGGCGAAGTCGCCGCGGCCCTCATAGCCGACGCTGCCGGTGGCCGACGCCAAGAGCAGCAAGGCGTCCATGGTCGCGGCGTCGAAGGCGTCGGCGAGCCGGGCAAAATTAGGCTTTACGCCGTCGAGCCAAAACGTGTCGGAATTGACCAAGAAGAACGGCGCGTTGCCCAATTGCGGCAACGCCTTGGCGATGCCGCCGCCGGTGCCCATGAGCGTGTCGCGCTCGTCGGAGATGACGATTTTCGGCCGCTGCCGCGACGCCAGATGCCGTTCCAGCGCGTCGGCGAGATAATGTACGTTGACCACGGCACGCTCGACATTGGCTTCGGCCAGGCGGTCGAGCGAATAATCGATCAGCGATTTTCCGGCGACGGCGACCAGCGGCTTTGGAATGCTGCCGTTGTGCGGCCGCATGCGCGTGCCGAGCCCCGCTGCCAACACGAACGCGCTGTTCGGCATCATCGCGCCTGACTCCGCCGCTGCCCGATTCGCCTCATCATACATCGCGGGCGGGCACATTGGTGGCATACCAATCGGCGAGCATGCCAAGCGCGGGATGCGCCAGCGCGCGCTGCAGGTAATTCCATATGCGCGGCATGTGGCGCAGATATTGCGGCTTGCCGTCGCGACGGTCGAGGCGGGCGAAGATGCCGAGGATTTTTGTCGCGCGCTGCGCCGCCAGCGTCGCATAAAGTTGGGTGAAGCCGGCAGTGTCGAATTTCGCATCGTCCTTGAGGCGGGCGCGGACATAGCGGCTGAGCAGCGCCACCTCCAGCGCCTCCGGCACGTCGACGCGCGCATCCTGGAGGATCGAGGCGACGTCATAGGCCCCGGGCCCGATCACGGCGTCCTGGAAATCGAGCACGCCGATGCGGGCGACGTCTTCGCGGTCGTTGAGCCACAACAGATTGGGCGAGTGATAATCGCGCAGCACCCAGGTCGGCGGCGCTTCGAGCGCCGGCCGCAAAGCGTTGCGCCACAGCGCGGCGAAGGCGTCGCGCGCATCGGCGGTCGGCGGCGCATCGACGCTCGGCAGATACCAGTCGAGCAAGAGCTCGGCTTCGATCAGGAACGCGTCCGCGTCATAGCGCGGCAGGCGATAGTCGAAATGCGGCGCGATCGGCAAAGTCTCCGGCAATCTCCGCCGATGCAGCGAGACCAGCATGTCGATGGCGGCTTCGTAGCGCGCCTCGATGGGCGCGGGCGGATCGCCGCCGACGATGCGCACCTCGCCGAGATCCTCCATGACGATGAGGCCGCGCGCCGGGTCGGCGTGCAAAATCTCCGGCGCCGAGAGATTGCGGTCGCGCAAGCCGCGCGCCAGCGCCACATAGGGGATCGTATCCTCGGCCAGATGGGCGATGGCGCTATAGGGCTTGCCGTCGCGCACCGGCGGGCCATCGGGCCGCGGCGGCGCGTTCATCAGGATCATGGTTTGGTTGTCGAGCGTCAGCCGCTCGAAGATACGCGTCGAGGCGTCGCCCTGCATGCGCTGGCGCCGCGCCGCGCCGACGCCGGATTCGTCGAGGAAGGCGCGCACCAGCGCGATGCGCTCGGCGCGCGGCGCAAAGGCGCCGTAACCGACATAGCGGATATGGCGGGCCTCGGCGCCGAGCTCCGGCGCCAGCGTAAAGGTGATGTCGAAACGATTGGGCGGCAGCAAGCCCGCGGCGCGGTCGGGCCATTCCAAGAGCACCACGGCGCCGTCGGGCAAGTCGTCGAAGCCGAGTTCGGCCAATTCCGCGGTGCCCGACAGCCGGTAGAGATCGGCATGCACCAGCGGGAAGCGCGGCAGCTCATAGGTTTGGACGAAGGTGAAGGTCGGGCTCGGCACTTCGATGGTGTCGTCGCCGGCCAGATAGCGGATCAGCGCGCGGGCAAAGGTGGTCTTGCCGGCGCCGAGATCGCCGGACAGCGTCACCAGGTCGCCGGGCTCGAGGGCGCCTGCGATATCGGTCATGAAGGCGGCCAGCGCCGCTTCGTTCGGGATGGTCACAGTGAAGCTTGCGCCACCCGTAGTCGTCAGCAGCATCGTGATTTAGGCCGCCGTGAGCTTGGCGGCTTCCCCGGTCGGGAACGTACATGTCACAGTCGTGCCCTCCCCGACAACCGAGGTGATGCTGACCGTGCCGCCATGCAGCTCGACGAACGAGCGCACCAGCGAGAGGCCTAGGCCCGGGCCGCGATGCTGCGAGCCCAGCGAATGGGATTCGAACCAGTCGAACACCTTTTCCAGCACCTCGGGCGGAATGCCCGGCCCGCGGTCGGTCACCGCGAAGATCACTGCATCGGCGCGCCGCTCCGCCCGCAGCGTTATCGTTGCGCCGCCCGGCGAGAAGCTCACGGCATTGGCCAGGAGGTTGAAGAGGATTTGCCGCAGGCGGCGCTCGTCGGCGGTGAACGCGCCGATGTCCTTTGTCGCGCTGATATCGAGCGTGAGGCCGGGACCGACCAGGCGATCCTGCACGCCTTCGGCGGCGGCCGCCATGGTGGCGCGGATATCGACGGCACCGAGATTGAGCTGCATCCGGCCGGCGTCGATGGTGGCGAGGTCGAGGATGTTGTTGATCAGCGCCAACAGTGTGTCGGTGGAGACCGTGATGTAGTCGAGATAGTCGCGCTGCTTCGGCGCCAGCGGCCCGGTCGAGGGGTCGCCGAGCAAATGCACGAAGCCGATGATGTTGGTGAGCGGCGAGCGCAATTCGTAGGACACGTGGTGCACGAAATCGATCTTGATCTTGTCGGCGTCTACCAGCGCCTCGTTGCGCTCGCGCAGCGCGCGCTCGACGTTCACCGAATCGGTCACGTCGTGGAACGTCACCAGCGTGGCGCCATTGGGCAGCGGCACCGTCGTGCAATCGAGCACGGTGCCGTCGCGGCGCTCGAGTTCTGGCCTCGAACGGCTCGCGACTGTCGATGGCGGTGACGAATTCGCGCAATTTTTGCCACGTGGTGCCGTCGCCGTGCAGCGGGCGGCATAAGGCCGTGATGGTCTCGATATGCGGCCGCTCGGCCAGCGCCTGCGGCGATAGCCGCCACATTCGGGCGAAGGCCGCGTTGTGCAGGCGCAGGCGGCCGTCGCTGGCGAACACGGCGACGCCCTCGGCCAGGTTGTCCAGCGTCTCGCCTTGGACGCGGATCATTTCCTCGAAGCGGCGGTCGAGGTCGAGCCGCTCGGTGACGTCGTGGAATAGGTAAGTGACGCCGCCGTCCGGATTGGGCGTGGTGACGACGCGCACGGTGCGGCCGTCGGGCAGGTGCCACATATATTCTTTGGCTTCGACGGCGCGGTAGGCTTCGAACAGTTGCACCTTCCATTGCCGGAAATCCTGCTCTTCCGGCAGCTTGCGGGCGCTGCGCAGCGCCTCGATGACAGCCGAGTTGGTCGGCCCCTGGTCGAGATAGGCGATGTCGAGATCCCATAGCGCGCGATAGGCGGCGTTGTAGAAGGTCAGCCGATGATCGGCATCGAACATGGCGACGCCGGTGGACAGCTGATCGAGCGTGCGGCGATGGGCATCGATCATGCGGGCGAGCGCGACGCGCATGGTTTCCGCCTCTGTGGCGTCGAGCCCGATGCCGGCGCTGCCGGTTTCGGTGCGGAAATCGAGCACATCGAAGGTGCGTCGGGAGCCGGCGACCACGGCCGGCAGCCGCCCCGCATAGGAACCGTTGGCGGCGATCGCGCGCAAAATGTTGTCGCGCGCCGAGCTGTCGAGAAGCTCGAGGCGCCGCGTGACGGCGTCGGTTGAGCTCTTGGCTTCGACCGCGCGCCCATAGGCGGCATTGGCGAAGACCAATTGACCCACCGCGTCGCGCGTCCACACCGGCGACGGCAGATTTTCGATCAGGGCGCGCAACGACGCGACTTCGCTCAGCAAGCTCTCGTGCCGCGACAGCAGTTCGACCAGGTCTCGTTTGACGCCGCTGGCGTCTTTCAGGCGCAGCACAGCGCGGCCGCCGATGGCGCGGCCTTGCACTTCGATCGGATGGCCGTGCAGCGTGGTCAGCGTCAGCGAAAAACCCTCGCCGCGGCTGCGCAGGTTTTCGACCGCCTGCTCCATGGCGAAAGCCTTGCCGGCTTCGAGCCAGCTGCCGAAGGCGAGCACGCGATGGGGCGCGGCGACGCCGACGATGCCGGGATCGCCGTCGATGTGGGGTTCATCGGACCCTGCCGGCCAATCCACCATCACCTGCGGCTCGGAAAACAACAGCGCATTGGCGCGGTCGAGATCGCTGCGGAGCGTAGCGATCTCGTCGCGCGAGGACGTCTCCAGCCGCGTCCAGCGCACGCGCGCGCGTACCAGCATGATCGCGGTGACGACGGTGAACAGCACGAGGCCTAGCACCACCACCAGCACCGCGACTTCATGCCGGTCGATGCTGTCTTGGGCACTGACCACGAGCTCGTGCAGCGCGAGAACCGGCTTGTTGCTCGGCGCTGGCGGGGAAGGGGAAGACGGCGCCGAAAATGGCGGTCAAGAATCCGCGTCGCCACGGATGCGCGCAGCTACCGCTGATCCGGATCGTGTCCGGCATGCCCCTTCGCCTCTGCTGGCTGCCACCACTGCCCATTGCCAGCGGATCATCGCGGGGAAAAGCCCCGCGAATCGCTCGACTTTACTCTCAAGCGGAATCGCGCCGAAAGAGTCCAGATCGTGAACGTCAGCGCAATGCAACCGGGCTCAAGCCCGCGCGGTCGCCGCGCGGCCGAATGACATGCTCAGCGCCTCGGCGTCGCGCGCCATGTCTTCCAGATTGATGCGGCTCAAGGCGACGCCGAATTGCTGCTCCGCGGCCGACAAAGCCGGCAACACCACTTTGCTGAGCAACTCGGAGCCGTCGGGTTCATCGTCGGCTTCGTCGACTGTTCCGGCGGCGCGCAGGATATCGTTCGCAGTCACGCGACGCGCCTCGCGCGCCAGCTCGTAGCCGCCGCGCGGGCCGCGGATGCCTTTGAGGATTCCTTCGCGCACCAGATTCTGCAGCACGGACTCCAAGTGCCGCGGCGGCAAAGCATGGCGCGCCGCGAGCGTTTTCGCCGAGATCGGACATCCCGGTGCCTGCACAGCCACGTCGATGACGGCTGCAATCGCGAGGAGTCCTTTGCGGGGGAGCAGAGGCATGTAGGGACAAAACGTCGCTGGCGGGGAATAGTTCGTCGGGAGGTAACATACTACACCCGAGCCGAATGCCTAGTAGATCGGCAATTTCGCCGCAGATTTATTTAGTCTTTGATTCCAATCCCGTAGAGCCGAGCCCGCCCGAGGCTCGCTCTGTTGCATCTAGACTGTTCCATTCAACAAGTTTTGCATGTTGAATGGGTGCGATTACTAATTGGGCGATGCGCAGGCCGCGCGAAACGACAAATAATTCGGCGCCGGTATTGATCAGGATAACCTGCAATTCTCCGCGGTAATCGGCGTCGATCGTTCCGGGCGTGTTCAGGACGGTGACGCCATGACGGGCGGCCAACCCCGAGCGCGGCCGGATCTGGCCTTCGCTGCCGGGCGGCAATGCGATCGCGATGCCGGTCGGAATCACGGCGCGGCCGCCGGGGGAAATTTCGACCGCAGCGTCGGCCGGCACCGCGGCCATGAGATCGAGGCCGGCGGCGAGCGCGCTTTGATATTGCGGCAACGGCAGATCGCGCCCGTGCGGCAGCCGGACGATGCGCACCTCGATGGGCGTTTGGTTGCTCACCGCTTTGCCTCCTTAGAGCGAAATCGCTTCAGATTGAAGCGATTTGCGCTCTAACATTTTAGTGGAGCATGATCTTTTCGGAAAACCGGTTTCCACCCTCGGATCAAGTCCGAGGGCAGGCTTTTTCCGGATCATGCTCTGAGCGCCGCCGCGATCCGCGTAATCAAGGCGCGCGCGACGTCGTCCTTCGATTGCGGCGGCCAGGCTTCGACGCCGGCCGTGGTGATGAGATGGATGGTGTTGACGTCGCCGCCCATGATGCCGGTCGATGGCGAAACGTCATTGGCCAGGATCCAGTCGCAGCCCTTTTTGGCGAGTTTTGCTTGGGCATTGGCGATGACATTGTCGGTCTCGGCGGCAAAGCCGATGACGAGTTGTGGCCGGTCCGCCTTGCGGTGCGCAATCGTGGAGAGGATGTCGGGATTTTCGGTCAGCGCCAATGTCGGCGTCTTGCCCGGCTGCTTCTTGATCTTGTTGTCGCTTCTCCGTTCGGCGCGCCAGTCGGCGACGGCGGCGGCAAACACCGCGACATCGGCCGGCAACGCCTGCTCGACCGCCGCGAGCATTTGCTGCGCCGTTTCGACCTTCAACACCGGCAGTCCGGGCGGATCGGGCAGATTGACCGGACCGGACACCAACACCACCTCGGCGCCAGCCGCTGCAGCTGCCGCCGCAATGGCGTGGCCCTGTTTGCCTGAGGAACGGTTGGCGATATAGCGCACCGGATCGATCGGCTCGTTGGTCGGCCCCGATGTGACCAGGATACGCTTGCCGGTGAGCGCTCCGGTCCGGCGCATGATCGCTTCGACGGCGGCGGCGATTTCCAACGGCTCGGCCATGCGGCCCAAACCCGCTTCGCCGCGCTCGGCCATCTCGCCGGCATTCGGACCGACGATGTGCACGCCGTCGCTGCGCAATTGCGCAAGATTGCGCGCCGTCGCCTTGGCGGCCCACATCTGCGGATTCATCGCCGGCGCGATCAGGATCGGCTTGGTGGTCGCGAGCAAGACGGCGGTGGCGAGGTCGTCGGCATGGCCGCCCGCCATCTTCGCCAACAGGTCCGCCGTCGCCGGTGCAACGACGATGAGATCGGTGTCGCGCGCCAAACGAATATGGCCGACGTCGAACTCGCTGTGCGGATCGAATAGATCGGTATGGACGCGTTCGCCGCTGAGCGCGGCAGCGGCGAGCGGTGTGATGAAATGCTGCGCGGCTGCGGTGAGGATGCAACGCACCTGCGCGCCGCGGTCCTGCAAGCGGCGAATCAAATCGAGCGCTTTATAGGCGGCGATGCCGCCGCCGATGATGAGCAGGACGCGGTTGCCGTTCGCTTCCGTCGCGCGCGCCTTCTGCCGCGTCGGCTGCGATGGCGGCTCGAAATTCTCGAGAATATCCTGGCCGGTCTGTTCCGCGGCCTCGCGCAGGATAACGCGGACTTCGTCTTCCATCGAGCGGCTGTGGCGGGCGGCGCGCAGGCGCAGCAGCTTCTTGAGCTTGTCGTCGAGCTGCCGGACGGTGAGGCTGGCCATGGGAACTTCCCCTGGGATATCAGAGATTAGCACGGCATTGATTGCATTGCAATCAATGCAATCACAGCATCTTGAAGGCGATCCAAAGCAGCAGCGCCGCGATGACCCATAGTGCCGCCTGGGTCCAGCGGCCCCGCCGGCCTTCGGCTTTGTCGATCTCGGCAAGACTCTGCGGCGACAGCACCAAACCGTCGCGGGTGATCTCGTCGAGCTGATCGAGCACGCGGGCGCCGCGGGTCAATAGCCCCGGCGCGCTGCCGACGAAACGGCCGACCTCGGCCATGCCTTGCGCGGCGTTTTCCAGCTTGCCGGCAGGGCCGAGATGCCGCGTCATCCATTCGCGCACCACCGGCTCGGCGGTGGTCCACATGTCGAGTTTCGGATCGAGCGAGCGCCCGACGCCTTCGACCACCACCATGGTTTTTTGCAACAGCAGCAATTCCGGCCGCGTGCGCATGTCGAACAAGCCGGTGACCTCGAACAACAGCGTCAAGAGTTTCGCCATCGAGATATCTTCGGCGGTGCGGTTGTGGATCGGCTCGCCGATGGCGCGGATGGCTTGGGCGAAATTCTCCACCGAATGGTGCGGCGGCACATAGCCGGCTTCGAAATGCACCTCGGCGGTGCGCAGATAATCGCGGGTGATGAAGCCGTGCAAAATTTCGGCGAGGAACAGCCGCTCCTTGGCCCCGAGCCGGCCCATGATGCCGAAGTCGACGGCGATCAGCCGGCCGTCGTCGTCGACGAACAGGTTTCCCGGATGCATGTCGGCGTGAAAGAAGCCGTCGCGCAACGCATGGCGCAAGAATGTCTGGATCAACACGCGGCCGAGTTTCGGCAGGTCGAAACCTTTCGCCACGAGGCGGGCGCGGTCGGACAGCGGCGTGGCGTCGATCCATTCCAGCGTCAGTACGTCCTTGGCGGTGCGGTCCCAGTCCACCGCGGGCACGCGGAAATCCGGATCGTCCTTGGTGTTCTCGGCCATTTCCGAGAGCGCCGCGGCCTCGAGGCGGAAATCCATTTCAACCATCACCGAGCGGCGCAGCGTCTCGACCACTTCGATGAGGCGGAGCCGTCGCGCTTCGGGCGACAGATTTTCGGCGTGCAGGGCGGCGAAAGTGAAAGCACCAAGATCGGCGTGGAAACGCTGCTCGACGCCGGGCCGCAACACTTTGACGGCGACGTTACGCGGGCCGTCTGCAGTCTCGACCGTGGCGCGATGCACTTGCGCAATCGAGGCGGCGGCGACCGGTGGGCCGAAGCTTGAAAACACCGCTTTGAGCGGCTTGCCGAACGAGGCGGCGACCGCCGCCTCGGCCTCGCTTTGCGGGAACGGCGGCATCTGGTCCTGCAGCCGCTCGAGATCCGCAGCAAGCGCCGCGCCGACCACGTCCGGCCGCGTCGCCAAAAACTGGCCGAGTTTGACGTAGCTCGGGCCGAGCCGGGTCAGCGCCGTCGACAGGCGTGTGTCCGCTGCATCGGTCGTTCGCCGTTCGATCAGGCGCGCCAGCCGCAGGAAAGGCCGCGCCGGAACCGGCACGTCGGTCGGATCGACGATGCCGAATACGCCCTCGCGGGCGAACACGAAGCCGGCGCGGCCGAGGCGGACGAGATGCGCGGGAGCGGAGATCACAAACGCCAACCGCAATGCAGCGCCACGATGCCGCCGGTCATTTGTTGAAACGACACCCGCTTGAAGCCGGCCGCACGCAGCATGGTGGCGAAAGCCTCCGGCCGCGGAAAGCGGCGGATCGATTCCACCAGATAGCGATAGGATTCGGCATCGCCGGTGACGGCGCGGCCGAGCGCCGGGATGACGTTGAACGAATAGAAATCGTACAGCCGGTCGAGGCCGGGCACATCGACGGCGGAAAATTCGAGGCAAAGGAATTTGCCGCCGATTCTCAGCACGCGAAACGCTTCGGCGAGCGCCACGTCGATGCGCGGCACGTTGCGGATGCCGAACGCGATGGTTACGGCGTCAAAGCTGCGGTCGGCGAACGGCAGCGCCTCGGCGTTGCCTTCGGTGAAGGTGATCGCCTCGCCCAGGTGATGCGCTTCGGCGCGCTCGCGGCCGACTGCGAGCATGTCGGGATTGATGTCGCAGACCGTCGCCCGGGTGAATTCGCCGCCGGCCGCGATGGCGCGCAACGCCACATCGCCGGTGCCGCCGGCGACGTCGAGCAGCGTGAACGGCCGGGTTTTTGGCGGATCAAGCGCGGTGACCAGCGCGTCTTTCCAGGCCCGGTGCAGGCCGAGCGACATCAAATCGTTCATCAGGTCGTAGCGCGGCGCGACGCTGTGGAACACGTCGTCGACCAGCGCCTGCTTGTCCTCCAGCGGCACCCGGCGTGAGCCGAAATCGGCCTGCTTTTGCGTCGGATCGATCATGGTGCGTCCTGTCGAGCCGAAGATAGCGCGCCGCGCCTTGCGACGCTACAAAGGGCGGGGCGCTTGGGTTAACGGGAGGGTCGCAATGGCAATCCAGTTTGAGCGCACAGTGCCGATTTTCCGCATTTTCTCGCTGGAAAAGGCCCGCGAGTTCTACCTCGATTTCCTCGGCTTCAAGGTCGATTGGGAGCACCGCTTCGAGCCCGACTTGCCGGTCTATATGCAAATCTCGCGCGACGGGCTGGTGATCCATCTCAGCGAGCATCACGGCGACGGCACGCCGGGCTCCATCGCCTATGTCTACATGACCGGCGTGAAGGAGTTGCACCGCGAATTGAACGACAAGAAATACCGCCATAACCGGCCCGGCCTGCAGCAGCAGGAATGGGGCATGACCGAGTTGAGCGTGATCGATCCCTTCAGCAACCGCATCACGTTCGGCGAGCGGACGGAGAAAAATGCCTGAGCTCCCTGAAGTCGAGACCGTGCGCCGCGGGCTCGAGCCGGCGATGGAGGGCGCGCGCTTCGCCAAGGTCGAGGTGCATCGCGGCGATCTGCGCTGGCCGCTGCCGAAGGATTTCGCCAAGCTCCTCGAAGGCTCAACCGTGACCGGCATGGGCCGGCGGGCCAAATATCTGCTGGCCGATCTGTCGTCGGGCGACGTGCTGGTGATGCATCTCGGCATGTCGGGCTCGTTCCACGTGTTCGCCAAGGAGCGTCAGAGCACGCCGGGCGCCTATTATCACGAGCGCTCCAAGCACGTCGCCCACGACCACGTGGTGTTTCACATGTCGTCGGGCGCCATCGTCACCTTCAACGATCCGCGCCGCTTCGGCTCGATGAAGCTCGTCGCGCGGCAAAAGCTCGACGACGAGCCGCTGTTGCGCGGGCTCGGTCCCGAGCCGCTCGGCAACGCCTTCGACGCCGCGATGCTGGCGCTCGCCTGCAAGGGCAAGAAAACCAGCCTCAAGGCGGCGCTCTTGGACCAGCGCATCGTCGCCGGGCTGGGCAATATCTATGTCTGCGAGGCGCTCTATCTGGCGCGGCTGTCGCCGAAGCGCCTGGCCTCGACCATCGCCACAAAATCCGGCGCGCCGACCGAGCGCGCCGCGCGTTTGGTCGAAAGCATCAAGCGCGTGCTCAACGACGCCATCAAGGCCGGCGGCTCATCGCTGCGCGATCACAGGCTCACCGACGGCGGCCTCGGCATGTTTCAGCACAATTTCCGGGTCTACGACCGCGAAGGTGAGAAGTGCCGCACGCCCGGCTGCGGCGGCACCGTCAAGCGCATCGTGCAGAACGGCCGCTCGACGTTTTATTGCCCGAGCTGCCAAAAGTAATTCACCTCTCCCCGCGTGCGGGGAGAGGTCGAGTGTGCGAAGCGAACGAGGGTGAGGGGGCCTCTCCACGATTCTGAGCTTCGCGGTTTCAGGCGGCAGCGTTTCAGATAATTCCTCAACTCTCAGCCCGGCGGAAAGGCCCCCTCACCCCAACCCTCTCCCCGCACGCGGGGAGAGGGAGGAGCGAGCCTCACGCGGGGAGAAGAAGTCACATCTTCTCCTTCAACACCTCGTCCAGCCATTTCGCGATCACCGCGGCGATCTCCTTGTTGTTCTTCTCCAGCATCATGACGTGGCTGTTGCCTTTGATGCCGATATCGGCGAGCCGGATATAGGTCGGCTTGACGCCGGCCTGGCGCAGATAGTTGACCGTGCAGTGATCGTAGGGCGCGTGGTAGGACGCCTCCGCGGTGAGCACCAGGATCGGCATTTTCTGCAGATTGGGCAGTTGCCGCGCCGGCTCCGCTTGCGCGTAGCAGCGCACCAGGTCGGGGGCATCGGCCTTGTCCTGCTGCACCATCTTGAGTTCGGAAGGGTCCTTGATCGGCGGCGCATAGGTGAGCGGCACCGCGGTGATGCCATAGGGCAACGCCAGCGTGCCTTGTTTGAACCAATCCGGCGCGCCTTTCAATTCGACCTGATAGAACGGCGGTCCGTTCGGCTCGACCGCCAGGATCGCCTTCACCAGATCGGGCCGCGCATCCGCCACCGGCCAGCCGAACGCGCCGGCTTGCGAATGGGTGAGCAGGATCGCCGGCCCGATTTTTTCCAGCAACGCCAACAGCGCATCGCGATTGAAAAATTGCTGCGAAGCGAAGTCTGCGATCGCCGGCATCTGGCTTGCCGCAAGCTGTATCGTCGCCGGATCGTCCGGCTCGCCGCTGCCCGGCCACTGCGTATGCAGCGCCGCCTGCGGCCACAGCTTGAATTTTTCCTGGGCGACAAAGCGCGACAGCGCGTTGCCGTGCTCGACATTGTGCATCGGCCCGTAGGCGGCGGCGAGATAGCCGGACCGCGCCCGGCCGGGCTGATCGACCACATAGACCGCATAGCCCTGGCGCACGAAATATTGCGCCCAGCCTTCGCGGCCGTCGGGCGTGCCGGTGTAATTGGTGCCCGACATGGTGCCGCCGTGCACCATGACGATGGGATAGGGATGCGTTTGTTTCGCCGGTATGCGCACCTCGACGTACATCTGATGGCTGACGTAATCCTTGCCATCGACCCTCGTCGTCTTGGCGTTGACGTAGAAGAAGCCGTCGCGCGCCAACATCAGCGGCGGATCGTCGGCGGCCTGCGCCGAGCTCATGGCAAAACCGATCACGGCGGTCATGGCGACGATCAGGCCGGCGGCAATGCCCGCATAGGCAATCATTTCGCTTGGCTTCACGACTTTCCTCCCCGGTCGCGGCACCATAACAGAGTGGCTGTGGGCCTGAAATTCGGCTAGGCGTGGAGCGTTTGGGAGCGGCCAGCATGGCTTACGAAAACATTATTGTCGAAACGCGCGGCCGAGTCGGCCTCATCCGGCTCAATCGTCCGCAGGCGCTCAACGCGCTCAATCGCGCGCTGATGGCCGAGCTCGGCCAGGCCATCGCCGCGTTCGAGGCCGACACCAATATCGGCTGCATGGTCGTCACCGGCTCGGAAAAAGCTTTTGCGGCCGGCGCCGATATCAAAGAAATGGCCGACAAGGATTTCGCCGACGCGTTCTTCGGCGATTTTTGCGCCGACTGGCATCAGGCGGCGGCGGCGCGCAAGCCGGTCGTCGCCGCGGTGGCCGGCTTCGCGCTCGGCGGCGGCTGCGAGCTGGCCATGCAATGCGATCTCATTGTTGCTGCCGATAACGCCAAATTCGGCCAGCCGGAGATCAAGCTCGGCATCATTCCCGGCATCGGCGGCACGCAGCGGCTCACCCATGCGGTCGGCAAGGCCAAGGCCATGGACCTCATCCTCACCGGCCGGATGATGGATGCCGCGGAGGCCGAGCGCGCTGGCCTGGTCGCGCGCGTCGTGCCGGCGGCGAGCCTGCTCGACGAAGCGATGAAAGTCGCCGAGACCATCGCCGCGATGTCGCTGCCGTCGGTGCTGGCGGCCAAGGAAGCAGTCAACCGCGCCTTCGAGACCTCGCAGGCCGAAGGCATCCGCTTCGAGCGGCGCATCTTTCATTCGCTGTTCGCCACCGTCGACCAGCGCGAAGGCATGCACGCCTTCATCGAAAAGCGGCCGCCGAAGTTTGAGAACCGCTAGTGTGTCATGCTCCGCCACCAGGTCCGGCCCGAAGTGGCCGGCCCGATGACAGGCTCAGGCGGGTATCCAGGACACGTACCCATCAATCGAAATTGATGGGCGGCAGATGGGAAGTCGGCATTGGTCGCCTAAAGCGGACATTCAACCGCGCTCGCGGACTGTCTGTTATGTGTCAGACTCTGACATAATGGTTTCACCAGTTCCTGCAGGGCACGTCCGATGCCGCGATCGTTCATCGATTTTCTTTGTGGCAACGAACCGCTGGCTTTCGAGAGCGATTTTGGTCTCCACGAATCGGTGCGCCGTCTCGCTGCGGAGGTCAAGCCACCTCTTCTCGAATTTCGGCCCCTTGCTTTGTTGAAAGCCACCGTCGTGGTTGGAGAAGTGGCGGAGGAGCACGTTTCACTTTGGTGCGAAAGGCTTCTTATACGCAACGGGTTTAGACCTGTGTTCGTCGGCCGCTTTCAGACCTTTGACAAACGCGTGATTCTCATTGGCAAGGTGGTGGGAATGAATGGGTTGGTTCACATCGTTATTGGTATAGGGTTGGCGATGAGTTTTTTTTTGTCACCGCGACATTGCTTGCACTGATGATGAAAGGCTCCGATGATCCTGCGCTTTGGTTGATG
Source organism: uncultured Alphaproteobacteria bacterium (assembly GCA_963724715.1). Taxonomy (GTDB): domain Bacteria; phylum Pseudomonadota; class Alphaproteobacteria; order Rhizobiales; family Xanthobacteraceae; genus BOG-931. The sequence goes on from CAVRVV010000001.1 coordinate 79,277, forward strand.
CCTTTTGGCGGTCTCCTTCCTATCTTGTTTGTCCTAGGCATGATCCACGTCGGAAGATGGCTGTCATCTGGCGACGAGGATTGGATTCTCGCCGCAATCCAATCCGCATTGCTCAACTCGACGAGAACAAGTGGTGCTCCACCAGAAAGTCCGTGATGCCTCCTCGCGCGTCCTGGGTTTGTTAGGCGACAGGTTTGGATGTCTGCGTCATGTCGGGCGGTGCATCCGGCTTGGCGGACGATGACAAGCTGTCACTTACGCACGCAAATCACGCGCACGACCGCTTGATCGATCGCGGTACGGCCGGTCGCGAGCGCGACGTTCTGCGCTTGCAGAAAGGCGCGCAGCGTTTCGGCCGAAATAAGCGTCGCCTGGCTGATGGCGCCGGTCCCGGCGACCGCGGTTGATTGCAAGCGCACCATGCCGGCGACGCGGCCTTGTTGGTCGGCCGCCGCCGCGCCGGAAAAGCCGAGGGCCGGCGCCGGATCGAGACTCTGTGCGGTGCGTCGCGCCGTCACGTGCGATACCGCGCCGCCACCGCCTTGCGCCAGCGGGTCGGCGACGCCGACCAGCATGACGTCGTCGCCCGGGCCGCTATCGTCGAGCGCTGCCGGCACCAAGTTTTGCGCGCCGTAAACGCGCAGCAGCGCGACGTCGTTGGACTTGTCTATGGCGATGCGTTCGGCGTGGCCGAAGCCGGGAATGGTGATGGCCTGGCATTGGTCGACGATTTGTGCCGACGTGATCAAATGGCCCTGGGCGCTGACCACGATGGCGCTGCCGTATTCGACGCTGCGCTTGAGCCCTGGCGGCGGCGCGGCGCTCGGATCGGGAAAGCCCTGGTAGGTGTTGGCCATGGCGGCGCCGATCGGTGCCATGACGCCTTCGATGGCTTGATCGAACAGAATGGTGATGCCGCGCAGCTCGCTGCCGCTCGACTGGACGCGGACAATGAATCTTTTCAGGCCCTGCATTCCCGACATGACGAAGGCGTCGGCCGTGAGCGTCGAATGCTCGACGATGCGGCGGCGCGCCTTCTTTTCCGTGTCGAACAAAGCCGCCAGCGCGCCCTCGTGCAGGTGAAAGGTCTCGATATCGATTTGCCCGCCTCGCGACATCCAGCGGCTGCCCATGCGGGCCGGCGCGGTGTTGGGCACCAGCGTACTTGGCAGGCCGAGCCGCGCGCCCGTCACCAGATCATCGATGATGCGCCATCCCGCCGCCGCCAGCGCGCCCTGCGATGGCGGACTTATAGTGTCCACTGCGGAATCGGGATCGTCCGTAGCCGGCTTCGCGGCGACGACGGGTTTCTTCGCGGCCGTTTTCGCTGCCGCGTCCAAAGCTATTCCCGGTAGCGCCAGCACCAGCAGGCCGACGACGATGCCCGCGATCTTCATGACTATGGCCCCATGCGCCGGTTCAGCCTAGCGCAATGGTGGGGCGACGCAATGCGGTTGCCGAGATCGATACACCTGATCGGATGGCGGCCTTCCAGACAAACCTGATGTGACGTGCAAGCCGGTCGTCCGCCACACCGTTCCGGTCTATGCTGATCCCATGCTGAGCGCCGAAGAGCTTGAACGTTACGCGCGCCATATCGTGCTGCGCGAGGTTGGCGGGCCGGGACAGGCCGCGCTCGGCCGCGCGCGCGTTTTGGTGATCGGCGCCGGCGGGCTCGGCGCGCCGGCGCTGATGTATCTCGCCGCCGCCGGCGTCGGCACGCTGGGCGTGATCGACGATGACGTGGTGTCGCTGTCGAACCTGCAGCGGCAGATCATCCATGCGACGCCCGATGTCGGCCGGCCCAAGGTCGACACCGCCAAGGAGGAGATCCAGCGGCTCAATCCCCATGTCGCCGTGGAGCCGCACGGTGTCCGGCTCACTGCGCAGAACGCGCTCGATCTGATCGGACGTTATGACATTGTTGCTGACGGCTCCGACAATTTCGCCACCCGCTATCTGGTCGCCGACGCCTGCTATTTTGCCAAGAAGCCGCTGGTCACGGCGGCGCTCGGCACCTTCGACGGCACGCTGACCACGATCCGCGCTCACGAGCGCGGAGCCGACGGCAAGCCGAACCCGACCTATCGCTGCCTGTTCCCCGAGCCGCCGCCACCCGGCACCGTTCCCGCCTGCGCCGAGGCCGGCGTTCTCGGCGCGCTCGCCGGCGTCGTCGGTTCGATGATGGCGCTGGAAGTCATTCGCGAGATCGTCGGATTCGGCGAGGGCTTGGTCGGGCGGCTCGTGATGCTCGACGCCCGCGCCATGCGCTTCGAAACGTTGCGCTATGCTTGGGATCCGGCCAATCCACTCACGGGTGAAGCGCCGACGATCCGTGATCTTTCAGCGCACGGGTAGAATTTTCTCATTTCGTCCAGATCGCCTGAATGGTCGAGCCCTTCATCACCGACCATTTGCTGGCGCCGGCATTCACCAGCGTGAAGCAATTGGCCATGGTGGCGCCGCCCCAGGTGGTGCAGAAGCCGTCCTTCGACAGCTTCCAGGTGCCTTCGCCTTTGTTGCCGCCGCCGATCGGTTCGCGCTTCATCTTGCCGTCCGCCAGGAACGTCATCTTGTATTTGACGTTCGACAGCGTCGATGCCGTGAATGGCTGACCGTTGAAGAACGTGGTCTGGATTTCGCTCGGCGGCAGCCTTGCCGGCTGCGCGGCGGCAACTGTCGTCGTCAGCAGGACGGCCAACGCCGCAATTGTGACGCCTCGTCGAAAATTCGCGTGCATCGTAAGCCCCCAAGATTCCGATTCACGACCGCCATGATAACGATATGCCGTCGCTGCGTCCGCTGAAAAATCTCACCGGCTCTGGCCATGATACACGCTGTTCGGCCGCATGTCGGTGGCGGAAGCCACGCGGTTCGTCATGTTGAAGAAGCCGGCGACGGCGGCGATGTCCCAGATATCGCGGTCGCTGAAGCCTGCGTGGCGCAGCGCGGCGCGGTCCTCGTCCTCGACCAGCCACGGCTCGGCGGTGAGTTTTGCGGCAAAGTCCAGCATGGCACGCTCGCGCTTGGACAACCGCGCCGCGCGAAAATTCATCGCCATCAATTCGCCCAGCACCGGATCGCTGGACAATTGGCGCACCGCCGCGCCGTGGGCGACCAGGCAGTAGTAGCAGCGGTTGTGCGACGATACCGCGACCGCGATCATCTCGCGCTCGAGCTTGCTCAGGCCCGACGGCGCCAGCATCAGGTCGTTGTACATGCCGACGAAGGCCGTGAGCTTGGCCATGTCGAAACCGTAGGCCTTAAGCACATTGGGAACGAAGCCGAGCTTTTCCTCGCATTTGGCGAAATAGGCCGCCATTTCGGGCGACAAGGTTGCCGGCTCGAGGGTCAGCGCCGTGATCTTGGTATCGTCGCCGGCTGCCGCACTAGGGCGCGGTTTCGCCTTACCTTTGGCCTGGTCGGTTTTGCTTCGCTGCTTGGCCATCTTCGTCCCCTGTGAAACGCCCTTGCCGCACGCCATCTTTACGACGGTGGCGATGGCGGATGCGCATATTGTGCGAGTATTATCGTAGCGGACCGCGCTGACCAGCCGGGACGGGAGCATGAACGTCCAGGATTTTCCCCTTAACGCCGACGACGGTACTGGGCAGGCGCCCATCGACGCGGCCGCCGCGGCGCTGGCGCGGCGCAGGAGCGATATTCCCGGCACGTTCCTTGCCGAATTGCTTGGCTCCGCGGTGCCGGACGATTTGCAGCGCTACGGGCCGGATGAGCTTGCCGCCATCGCCGAGCGGTCGTGGTCGCTGTTCGCCGAACGCAAGGCCGGCGCGCCCAAGATCAGCTTCGAGCCGGCGCCGGCGACGCGCACCGTGGCGGTGCTCGACATCATCAACGACGACATGCCGTTTCTGCTCGATTCGGTCGTCAGCGAGCTCAATCAGCGCGGCCTCGACATTCGCCTTTTGGTCCATCCGGTGTTCGCCGTGGAGCGCGACTCTGCGGGAACGCTGACGGCCTTCAAGGGCGTCGCGAAAGATGGCGGCCGGCACGAGAGCTTCATCCACATTCACATCGAAAGCGTCGCGGAGGCCGCGCGCCGCGCTGAGGTCGTGCGCGCGCTCGAAGACATCCTCGCCCAAGTTCGCGTCGCCGTGCAGGATTGGCGGCCGATGTTGGAGTGGCTGCGCGCGATCATCGCCGAGTTGCGCGCCAATCCGCCGCCGCTCGACGTCGGCGAAATTGCCGAAGGCGTTCAGTTCCTGGAATGGCTGGCGGCCGACAATTTCACGCTGCTCGGCGCCCGCGACTACGCCTTTACCGGCGATACCGACGTGCTCGAACCGATGTTCGAGACCGGGCTTGGGCTGTTGCGCTCGCGCGATGTGCGGCCGTTGCAGCGCTGGAACCAGCCGCTGGTCATCACGCCCGAAATTCGCGCGCTCATGGAGGAGCCCCGGCTCCTCGTCATCACCAAGTCGACCTTGCGCTCGCCGGTGCATCGTCGCGTCGACATGGACTATATCGGCGTCAAGCGGTTCGACCGGCACGGCAGGCTGGTCGGTGAATTCCGCCTCTGCGGCCTGTTCACTTCGACCGCCTATACGCGGTCGGTTCGCGCCATTCCCTATCTGCGGCGCAAGGCAGACGACGTCATCCGCCGCGCCGGCTTCGACCCGGCGAGCCATTCCGGCAAGGCGCTGGTCAACGTGCTGGAGACCTATCCGCGCGACGAATTGTTCCAGATCGACGAAGACCTGCTCTATCACTTCGCGCTGGCCATCCTGCAGCTCGACGAGCGCCCGCGCGTGCGCGTATTGCCGCGGCGCGACCGCTTCGATCGCTTTGTCTCGGTCCTCGTTTACGTTCCGCGCGAGCGCTACGACAGCGCGATCAGGGCGCTGATCGGCGATTATCTCGCTACGGCGTTCAACGGTGCCGTGCGCGCCTTCTATCCGTTCTTCACCGAGGGCCCGCTGGTACGCGTGCATTTCATCATCGGCCGTTCCGAGGGCGAAGCGCCGGATCCCGATCGCGCGATGCTGGACCGTGCTGTCGAAACAATCGTGCGCAGCTGGATCGACGGCTTGAACGAGGCGCTCGCCGCCGCCTACGAGCCGGGCAAGGCGCGCGCGCTGGCGGCGCGCTACCGCGGCGCATTCCCGATCGACTATCGCGAGGTCTATTCGCCGGCGATGGCCGTTGGCGACATGCGCGTCGTCGAACAGCTCACGCCGGAGCGGCCGCTCGGTGTCGACTTCTACCGCCAAGGTGGCGCCGGGTTGACGCGCGCGGGACTGAAGGTGTTCAGCCAAAGCCGGCCGATTTCGCTGTCCGAGCGCGTGCCGGTGCTGGAAGACATGGGCTTTCGTGTCGTCGACGAGCGCACCTATCACATCAAGGCGGCGGACTCTGCGGAAGTCTGGTTCCACGACATGGAGCTCGAAAGCGCGTCGGGGGAGCCGATCGACCTGTCTGCGCTCGAGCGGCGCCTCGAAGCCTGCTTCCTCGTCGTCATGGGCAAGCGCGCCGAGAGCGACGGCTATAACGCGCTGGTGCTCTTGACCGGGCTCGGCTGGCGCGACATTGCGCTCATTCGCACCATCTCGCGCTTCCTGCGCCAGATCCGCGTGCCCTATTCGCAAGATTACATGTGGGCGACGCTGCGCAAGCATTGCGCCATCGCCGCGCAAATCGTGACCCTATTCCACACCCGGTTCGATCCGCATCTGCCGGCGTCGAATGACGAGCGCGCGGCGCGCGAGGCCGAGATCGCCTCGGCAATCGAAACCGCATTGCAGGCGGTCGAAAGCTTGGACGAGGACCGCATCCTGCGCCACTTCGTCAACGCGGTGCAGTCAGCGATCCGCACCAATTTTTATCAGCTCGACCGCGACGGCCAGCCCAAGGACGTGATTGCGATCAAGTTTTCAAGCCGCAAGGTCGACGCCATGCCGTTGCCGCGGCCGCTCTACGAGATTTTCGTCTATTCGCCCCGCGTCGAGGCCGCGCATCTACGCTTCGGCAAAGTAGCGCGCGGCGGCATCCGCTGGTCCGACCGGCCGCAGGATTTCCGCACCGAAATCTTGGGCCTGGTGAAAGCCCAAAACGTCAAGAATGCCGTCATCGTGCCGGTCGGCGCCAAGGGCGGCTTCGTGCCAAAGTATCTCCCGGCCGGCGGTACGCGCGAAGCCATCCAGGCAGAAGGCATCGCCACCTACAAGATCTTCATTTCGACGCTGCTCGACATCACCGACAACATCCGGCCAGGCACGGCCGGCGTCGTGCCGCCGCTCGATGTCGTGCGCAAAGAAAGCGACGATCCCTATCTGGTCGTCGCCGCCGACAAAGGCACCGCGACGTTCTCCGACATCGCTAACGACATCGCCATCGCCCATGATTTTTGGCTCGGCGACGCCTTCGCCTCCGGCGGCTCGGCTGGCTACGACCACAAGAAAATCGGCATCACCGCGCGCGGCGCCTGGGAATCGGTCAAGCGCCATTTCCGCGAGACGGACATCAACCTTGCCACAACGCCGTTCACGGTGGTCGGAGTCGGCGACATGTCGGGCGACGTGTTCGGCAACGGCCTATTGCGCGAGAAGACCACCAAGCTCGTCGCCGCCTTCGATCACCGCGACATTTTCATCGATCCCGATCCCGATGCGGAGCGCACGTTCGCCGAACGCCAGCGCCTGTTCGACCTGCCGCGTTCGAGCTGGCAGGATTTCGACAAGACGCTGATCTCCAAAGGCGGCGGCGTCTATCCGCGCTCCGCCAAGGAGATCAGGCTGTCGGCCGAGGCACAAAAGCTCTTCGGCGCCGGCGAACGGCTGACGCCGCAGGACCTCATTCGCGCCATCCTCAAAGCGCAAGTCGACCTGATCTTCTTCGGCGGCATCGGCACCTATATCCGCGCCGCCGACGAAAGCGACGAGGCGGTCGGCGACCGCGCCAACGATGCCGTTCGCGTCTTTGGCAAAGATCTGCGCTGCAAGGTGATCGGCGAGGGCGCCAATCTCGGCATGACGCAGCGCGGCCGCATCGAGGCGGCGTTGCGCGGCATCCGGCTGAATACCGACGCCATCGACAATTCGGCCGGCGTCAACACCTCCGATATGGAGGTCAATCTCAAGATCGCCCTGAGCGTTCCAGTGCGTGACGGCCGGCTGAGCATGGATGGGCGCAACGCGCTGCTTGCCGAAATGACCGACGACGTTGCCGCGCTGGTGCTGCGCAACAATTATCTGCAGCCGCTGGCGCTGTCGCTCGCCGAGCGGCGCGGCATGGAGGCTTTCGGCTTCGAGCAGCGCCTGATCCAGACGCTGGAGAAGCGCGGAAACTTGGACCGCGCGGTGGAGTATTTGCCCGATGACGCGCAGCTTGCCGAGCGGCGCCGGCGCGCGGAACCGTTCACCCGGCCGGAGCTGGCGGTGCTGCTCGCTTACGCCAAGCTGACGCTCGACGAAGATTTGCTGGAATCCACGGTGCCCGACGATCCCTACCTCGCCCGCGAGCTCGGCCGCTATTTCCCCAAAGCCATCGCCGAGCGTTTCCCCGACGCGCTCGAACATCATCGCCTGCGTCGCGAGATCATCGCCACCCAGCTCGGCAATTCGATGATCAATCGCGGCGGCCCGTCGCTGATCGTGCGTATCGCCGACCAGACCGGTGCCGCGCCCGCCGCCATCGCCGCGGCCTTCGCCGCCGTGCGCGATAGTTTTGGCATGACCGCGCTCAACACGGCGATCGACGGGCTCGACAATCGCGTTCCGGGAAAACTGCAGCTCGAGCTTTACGCGGCGGTGCAAGACCTGTTGCTCGACCGCATCATCTGGTTCCTGCGCAATGTCGACCTGTCCAAAGGCTTGGCCGAGGTCGTGGCGCATTACTGCGACGGCATCACCGCCGTCGAAGCCGCACTCGACGGCGCACTGTCCGAGGAGAGCTTAGGCGTGCGCGCCGCGCGTAAAGCCACACTCGTCGAAGCCGGCGTGCCGGCGGAACTGGCCGGGCGTTTGTCCAATCTGCCGTCGCTCACCGCCGCGCCCGACATCGTCCTGGTGGCCGACCGCACCGGCAAGGCGATCGGCGAGGTGGCCGCGACCTATTTTGCCGCCGGCACCTTCTTCCGGCTCGATCGCATTACCAGCGCCGCGAGCAATATTCCGATTGCGGATTATTTCGACCGGCTGGCGCTCGACCGGGCGCGGGATTCGATCGGCGAAGCCGAGCGACGGCTTGCCGCAGCCATGGTCGGCAACGGCGCGGCCGGCGCTGCCGCGGTGGAGGCCTGGGTGGCGCCGCGCCACGTCGAGGTCGAGCGCATTCGGCTGGCGATCCACGACATCGCCAATTCCGGGCTGACACTGTCGAAACTGGCGGTGGCTGCAAGCCTGCTCGGCGACTTGGTCAAGAATTAAAGGCCGGGCAGCGACTTACCCACAGGCGCTGCGGCGCGCCATAAAAAAGAACCCCAAGCAAAGTACGCGCTTGGGGTTCTAGGTGTTGCCTCAACTTAGGCTTATTGGGCCGGGCGGCGGGGTGTCGGGGGATGGGGGAGCCGCCCGGTTGGCCTAATGCTCGGAAAATAAGAGCGTGGCCTGCGGATGCAATGCGGATCACGGTTTAGTGTATTCCGCTGCGTCAAAACGCGCCGCTTGCAACCAACAAGTCCATCGCGAAGGCGAATTTTTGCGGTGACGCAATGCAGCTAAGTACTACCTCGCATACGTGACATGCGGATGTCACAAACCTGGCGCGATTTTACTCAATTGCGCCCGCGCCAAAGAATTTCATTTTCCGAAGGGAACCAACCGACCTTGCACCGCTTATGGGTCTTGGGCCACGATCGGGTGATGCGTGCACGGGCGCTTATAATCTTGAAAATGCGGACGTCGTCGGCCCAAGCGGCATGGCAATGATTGCGATTGTTACGAACCGTTGCGAGATCACGGCATGAACGCGCTTCCGTCGCTGGAACCGCTCTACACCGTGGCCGGCTTCGCCGTGGGTTTGCTGGTCGGCTTGACCGGCGTCGGCGGCGGCTCGTTGATGACGCCGATCCTGATCGTGCTGTTCGGGGTTCATCCGGCGACCGCGGTCGGCACCGACCTGCTTTACGCCGCGGCGACCAAGACCGCCGGCAGCCTGGTGCACGGCTATAACCGGACCGTCGATTGGCGCGTGGTGCGGCGCCTGGCTACCGGCAGCGTGCCGCTGACGGTCCTGACCATCTGGGCGCTGAGCTACATCAACATCAAGGGCGCGGCGGCGCGCGAGCTCATCGCCGGCGTACTGACGTTCGCGTTGTTTGCCACCGCGCTGATGCTGGTGTTTCGCGACCGGATCGTGACCCGCTACGCGGCGCGGGTCGGCGCTCTGCCGCCGCAGCGGATCGCGGCGCTGACTATCATTGTCGGCGCCGTGCTCGGCGTGCTGGTGTCGATCTCGTCGGTCGGCGCCGGCGCCATCGGCGTGACCGCCCTGATCCTGCTTTATCCGCAATTGCCGACGGCGCGGATCGTCGGCTCCGACATCGCGCACGCGGTGCCGCTGACGCTCGTCGCCGGCATCGGCCATTGGTGGCTCGGCTCGATCAATCTCGATCTGTTGATTCCGCTGCTGCTCGGATCGGTGCCCGGCATCCTGATCGGCAGCTATACCGCCGTGCGCGTGCCGGAAAAGGCGCTGCGGCTCTTGCTGGCGGCGACTTTGGTCCTGGTGGCGACCAAGCTGTCGCTGGACGTGCATTCGTCAGCGACGCCGCTGGTCACGGCCACCACAAACCGCGCCCGCTGATTATTTCAATGCGCCGTCAGTACGGCTGTCCGGCATTATGCAGGCAGGGCTCGCGCCCGGGTTGGGCAAACCGTAGCGGTGCAGATCGGCGCCATGGGCGTCGAGCCAGGTCTTGGCGTGGTCGTGACCCGGGCAAAGCCGCTGCACCAGCCGCCAGAACCGCGGCGAATGGTTCATCTCGACGAGGTGCGCCACTTCGTGCGCGGCGAGGTATTCGAGCACATGGCTCGGCGCCAGAATGAGCCGCCACGAGAACGACAGCATGCCGGTGGTCGAGCACGAGCCCCAGCGGCTCGATTGATCGCGCACGGTGATGCGCTTGACGGCGACGCCAAGCGTCGCGGCAAATTTCAAGCTCGCGGTTTCAAGCTCGCGCCTGGCCTCGCGACGCAGGTAATCGCCGACGCGCCGGTCGAGATGCGGGGCGTTGCCGGCGACGCACAGGAGCCGCTCGCCGTCGCCGGCCACTTCGGCCCAGACGGTGCCGCGCATGCCGCGGCGATGCGCGATGCGGTGCGGTACGCCGCGCAGCGGCACCACCACACCGTCGGCGAACGGCGCTGCTTCCGGCAGCCGCCCGAGCCGCGCCGCGATCCAGCCGCCGTGCTTTTGCGCGAACTCGCCCGCTTCCTTCAGCGTGCCGCGCGGCGGTATCGTCAAAATGACTTCGCGCGTGGTCGCTTGGATGCGCAGCGTGTAACGCCGCGCCTGCCGATGCCGGCGCAGCTGCACCAGATAGACCGAGCGGTCGAAGACGATCTCGATCGTCCGCGGCTCACTCGGGCGACGATACAGCAGCGCACGCAGCGGCATGGCGAAGCATCCGAGCATAAACCGAGGGGAATACTGCCACGATTCGGCGCGGAGCGCGAAGGCCGCGGCCGGCGCGGCGATCAAGCCTGCTGCAACGCCGCGCCGTTATGCGCGCGCCGCTTGGCGGCGCCGTTGTGCGCGCCGTTCGCGATGTGGCCCATCGACAAGATGAAATCGGCGATGCGCGGGGCGATCTCGGAGCGAAAGCGTGAGCCGTTGAACACGCCGTAGTGGCCGACACCCGGCTGCAGCCAGTGCGCCTTGCGATCGGCCGGGATGTTGACGCATAGCCGATGCGCCGCTTCGGTCTGACCGACGCCGGAAATATCGTCGTGCTCGCCTTCGATGGTGAGAAGCGCGACGCGCTTGATCCGGCCGAGATCGATGGGCCGGCCGCGATGGGTCATCTCGCCCTTGGGCAAAGCGTGGCGGACGAACACCGTCTCGACGGTCTGCAGATAATATTCGGCGGCGAGATCCATCACCGCCAGATACTCGTCGTAGAAATCCTTGTGCTTGCCCGCGGAATCGCCGTCGCCCTTCACCAGATTGAGGAACAATTGCTTGTGCGCCTCGATGTGGCGCTCGAGATTCATGCTGACGAAGCCGTTGAGCTGCAGGAAGCCCGGATAGACATCGCGCATAAAACCCGGATTGGGAAACGGCACCTTGGTGATGACGTGGCTGTGGAACCAGTCGGTGCCGCGCTGTTCGGCGAGCGTATTCACCGCGGTCGGGTTGACCCGCGTATCGATCGGCCCGCCCATCAAGGTCATGGAAACCGGCACATAGGGATCGTCGTCGGCTTCCATCAGCGCGACGGCGGCCATGACCGGCACGGCTGGCTGGCACACTGCGATGACGTGGGTGTCGCCGTCCAACGCGTGCAGGATCGAGATTACGTAGTCGATATAATCGTCGAGATCGAAGCGGCCTTCCGCCAGCGGCACCATACGGGCGTCGACCCAGTCGGTGACATAGACGTCGTGATTGGGCAGGAACGCTTCCACCGTGCCGCGCAACAGCGTGGCGAAGTGGCCCGACATCGGCGCGACGATGAGCAGCCGCGGCTGCGGCCGGCGCGGCGGGTGCTGGAAGACACGCTCGAAATGGACGAGCTTGCAGAACGGCCGCTCCCACACTGTCGAGACCTGCACCGGCACGCGCTCGCCGCCGACCAGGGTCGAGGTGATGCGCCATTCCGGCCGGGCGTAGCGGCGCGTCGAGCGCTCGAACAATTCGGCCGCCGCGGCGACCGATTTGCCGAAGGTGGTGAAGGACAGCGGATTGACCGGATTCTTGTAGAACAGCCGCGTGGCGTCGGCCCAGGCTCGCGCCGGATTGAGCGCCGCGTGGCTCATCTCGTAGAACCAATACAGCGGCGCGGCGGACAGCAGGGCACTGCTGTCGCCCGGCACGGCAGGCGCGCCGCCAAACTCCCCGATCGCCATTGATGTCCCTAACCCGGCTTGCTGCAGTGCAGCATTACGACGATGGTATGTCATATCGTCAATATAAACGCAATGATTTCCATTTCCGTTACGTATGAAGGCCAAGGCGTTGCGGCCATTCGCGCTTCACATGGCACCCACTCTTGGCAAGGGAGGCTTATTCGCCGGTCTGGATCAGCGAGCCGTGGCGGCGCGCGCTCTGTAACAGCTTGAGGAAGGCAAATACGCCGGCAGCGAAGAACACGACGTTGAGCGCCAGCGCATGGAGCATCAAGTCAGGCCGGAACGTGTGCTCGATCAAGAGCGCGCGCATGCCCTCGAAAACATAAGTCGGCGGCAGCGCCCACGACACCGGCTGCAGCCACGCCGGCAAAGTCGCGACCGGGTAGTAGACGCAGGTGAGCGGCATGAACAAAAACATGATCGACCAGGCGAGATTCTCGGCGCCGAGACCGTTGCGCAGCACCAGCCCGGAGACAAAAATTCCGACCGCCCAAGCGGTGAGCATCAGATTGAGGAAGAACGCCACCAGCGCCAGGCCGAGGCTGTAAAGATTGAAGCCGAAAAATGCGATCGCGAGAAAGGTCACCGGCACGGTCCCGATCGCCAATCGCACGATGCTCATCACCATTAGCGCGGAGATGAACTCGAACGGCCGCAGCGGGCTCATCATCAGGTTGCCGATGTTGCGCGCCCACATCTCTTCCATGAACGAGATCGAGAAGCCGAGCTGGCCGCGGAACAGGATGTCCCACAACAGCACGGCGCCGATGAAGGTGCCGGCGGCCTGGGCAAATGGACCGGCGTTCTGCACGATGTAAAATTGCAGGAAGCCCCAGGTGACCATCTGCACCGTCGGCCAGTAGACCAGATCGAGCAGCCGTGGCCACGACGAGCGCAGGAGATACCAGTAGCGCAGCATCATTGCGCCGGTGCGCCGGAACGAGAAATCCAAGACGCCGTCGCTGAGCGTGGTCATTGCGCAGCCTCGCTCTCCACACCGCGCCCGCGGGCCACGTCCAGGAAAACCTCCTCCAGCGAGTGCCGGCCGTATCGCGCCAACAGTTTCACCGGCGTGTCATCGTCCTCGATATGGCCGCGCTTCATGATGATGACGCGGTCGCACAGCCGTTCGACCTCGGTCATGTTGTGCGACGCGATCAGCATCGTGGCGTTGCGCTCGCGGCGATAGCGCTCGATGTGGGCGCGCACCCAGTCGGCGGTGTCGGGATCGAGCGAGGCGGTGGGCTCGTCGAGCAGCAGCAGTTCGGGCGCATTGATCAAACTCTTGGCCAGCGCCACGCGGGTCTTCTGCCCGTCCGAAAGCTTTCCGGTCTGGCGGTCGAGCAGATCGGCGAGATCGAGCTCGGCGCCGATCTGCGCGATGCGCGCCGCCAGATCGGGCACGCCGTAGAGCATGCCGAATACGGTGAGATTCTGTCGGATGGTGAGCCGCATCGGCATCGCCACATAGGGGCTTTCGAAATTCATCCGGTGCAGCACGCGATAGCGCTGCCGCGGCATCTCGGCGCCCAGCACCGTGACTCTACCGGAGGTCGGCGTGGTGAGCCCCATGATGGAGGCGATGGTCGTAGTCTTGCCGGCGCCGTTGCCGCCGAGCAGTCCCGTGACCGAGCCTGGCGTCAGCGTGAACGAGATGCCCTCCACCGCCGGGACGGTCTTGTAGATTTTGACAAGCCGCTCGATGGCGATAGGGGCTGGGGCGGGGGCGTGCATCGGCGCACATGTGGCGCGCTGGCGCGGAGGAGGCAAGGGGAGGGTGGACGGAGATCAAGGCCGCTTTCTAGGCCGTGCCACATGTCTTGGATGCAAATCTGCGAGGTCCGGCATATGGCCGAGCGCTGCGGAAGATGGCACAACACGGCGGCCCGGGGAGGGGTTCCGGCCATGAGTACGATCACAATGGCGCAAGCTGACCGCATCATCGACGCCGCTATCGCGCGCGGCGTCGAACTCAACTGCCGGCCGATCAGCGTCATCGTGGTCGAGCCGGGTTGCAAGGTGAAAGCCTTCAAGAAGGAAGACGGCGCGTCGATGATCCGCTTCGAGATGGCTTTCGGCAAAGCCTATGCGGCGCTCGCGCTCGGGCGCAGCTCGAGCCTGGTGCATCAGCGCGCCGAGGAGCGGCCGATCTTCATGCGTTATCTGATCGCGGCGAGTGACGAGCAGCTGTTTCCCGAAGCCGGCGGCTTGCTGATCCGCGATGCAGACGGCGAAGTCATCGGCGCGGTCGGCGTCACCGGCGATACCGGAGAGCGCGACGAGGAACTCGCCGCCCATGGCATCCATGCCGCAGGGCTGAAGACCGACGAGGATTGCCGCGACATGGGCCGGCGCGTCGGGTTGATACAGAAGACGAGCTAGCACTCAGAAAATTCGGTAGTGGATCAGATGTACGTGCGTTCGACTCCCTCTCCCCAGAGGGGAGAGGGTGGGGTGAGGGGGCTCGGAAGCTTCAGAAAAATCTTCCGCTTCCGAACCCCCTCATCCTGTCCTTCTCCCCTCTGGGGAGAAGGGACGCAGTTCGTCGTCCACCGTCCTTCCGGCACGCCGTGTCGCATATCGGCGTTGTAACGAATAACGAGGCACCATGAAAATCGGACTGTTCGACCACATCGAGGATGGCGCGCGGCCGCTGACGACGTTGTTCGACGAACGCCTGCAATTCGCCGCAGCCGCCGATGCGGCCGGCTTCTATTGCCTGCACCTTGCCGAGCACCATGCGACGCCGCTCAACATGGTGCCGGTGCCCGGCATCTTCATGGGGGCGCTGGCGCGGGCGACCAAGCGCATGCGGATGGGGCCGCTGGTTTATCTCCTGCCGCTCTATTCGCCGCTGCGCATGATCGAGGAAATCTCCATGCTCGATCACTTGAGCTACGGCCGGCTCGATGTCGGCGTCGGCCGCGGCGTGTCGCCCTACGAGCTGAAATACCACAAGGTGGAGCACGATCAGTCGCGCGACATTTTCATCGACGCGTTCAAGTGTCTCAGCGCCGGCCTGGTCACCGACTCGCTGAGCTACAAGGGCGAGCATTACGTCTACGAAAACGTGCCGATCGCGCTCCGCCCGCTGCAGCAGCCGCATCCGCCGTTCTGGTACGCTTCCTCGAACGAAATCGGCTCGACCTGGGGTGGCGAGCACGGCCTGCATTTCGTCACTTTGGGGCCGATGGCGACCGCCAAGGCCAATATCGAGGCCTACAAGAAGGCGCTGGCGAAACGCGGAGCGCCGGCCCAGCCCAAGGCGGAATTTCCCGGCGGCGCCGTCATCGGCGTGCAGCGGCATATCTTTGTCGCCGATACGGACGCGGAAGCGCACCGCTTCGGCAAGCCGGCCATGGAGGTGCATCTCGCCAATCTCAATTGGCTGCGCGCCAAGCACGGCGTCACCGGCTTGACCTCGCGACTGAACGTGCCGCGCGGCGCCACTTACGAAGCGTGTCTTGAGGACGGCACGGTAATCGCCGGCTCGCCGGCGACCGTGCGCGCCGAGATCGAGCGGCAGGTCAAGGAGCTCGGCGTCAATTATCTGCTGACTTATCTGTTCCTAGGAACGATGTCGCTTGCCGACGCGCTGCACTCGCTGAACCTATTCAGCGCCGAGGTGATGCCGCATTTGGCGAAGCTCTAAGGCCAAGGCAGTCTTGACAAACTACGGATAACCCGTACCTGTATGAGGGAGTCATTCGAGTGGGATGAGGCCAAGGCCGCCGAGAACTATGCCAAACACGGCGTAAGCTTTGAAACGGCCATACAAAGTCTTCAGGGATCCCTTTGCGATCGAACGACTGGATGACCGCGAAGATTACGGCGAGGAGCGCTTCATCCTAATCGGTACCGCGGAAGAGGCCGTCGTTACAGTTGTTTACACCGAGCGAAACGGCCGGTTCCGAATTATCTCGGCGCGACGCGCTACGAGGCATGAACAAGATGACTACTTCGTCGAAAATGAATAGCCGACGTACGCGCGCTATGACGCCAAAACAGGTCGAGGCTGCCGCCGCAAGCGATCCCGACAACCTGCCGCTTTCTTCCAATGACCTTGCCCGCATGAAACGCACGCCGCAGGTAAAAATTATCAGACGTACTCTCGGTATCAGCCAGGAAGACTTTGCCAGTCGATATCACATTCCTCTCGGCACATTGCGCGATTGGGAGCAGGGGCGTGCCGCCCCCGACCAAGCGGCGTGCGCTTATCTCACCGTGATCGCGCGCGACCCTGAGGCCGTACGCAAAGCGTTCGCTCCGGCACAACGCCCCCGTCGTTGACGTCTGTTGTGGCGCCAAAGCGGACGTTCCGCATTGCATGGCGAACTTCACTTCCCTCCGGTATCCGGCGACCGCTGCTGATCCGCGCGCAGCGCGTCGGGATGCGGCATGGCGATGACGTTGTAGCCGGAATCGACGAAATGGATTTCGCCGGTGACGCCGGTCGAAAGATCCGAGAGCAGATAAAGTCCCGCGCCGCCGAGGTCGTCGAGCGTCACGCCGCGATGCAGCGGCGAATGGCGCTGCTGGAACGCGAACATGGCGCGCGCGTCGCCGATACCGGCGCCCGCAAGGGTGCGGATCGGTCCCGCCGAAATCGCGTTGACGCGGATGGCGCTCGAACCGAAGTCCACGGCGAGATAACGCACCGACGCCTCGAGCGCCGCCTTGGCGGGGCCCATGGCGTTATAGTTCGGCATGGCGCGCAGGCCGCCATTATAGGTCAGCGTCAGCATCGCGCCGCCGTTCGGCATTAACGCTGCCGCGCGCTTCGCCGCTTCGGTGAACGAGAAGCAGGAGATCAGCATGGTGCGCAAAAAGTTCTCGCGCGTGGTGTCGGCATAGCGGCCGGTGAGCTGGGCCTTGTCGGAAAAGGCGACGGCGTGGACCAGAAAATCGAGCGAGCCCCAGACGCGGCTCAATTCGGCAAACACCGCGTCGACCGAGGCGATGTTTTCGACGTCGCACGGCAGCACCAGGTCGGCGCCGAGCGACGCCGCCAGCGGCTTGACCCGCTTGCCCAGCGCCTCGCCCTGATAGGTGAAGGCAAGCTTGGCGTCATGGGCGGCCAGCGTTTTGGCAATGCCCCAGGCGATGGAGTGGTCGTTGGCGACCCCCATGATCAGGCCGCGCTTGCCGTGCATCAGTCCCGGCATGGGTCAGGCATCCAGCCGCTTGAAGACGACGGAGGCGTTGGTGCCGCCGAAGCCGAACGAGTTCGACAGCACGCAGCCGAGCGTCACGTTATCGCGCCGCTCGCGCACAATGGGCATATCCGCGAAGGCTGGATCGAGTTTTTCGATATTGGCGCTTTCGCAGATGAAGCCCGAATTCATCATCAACAGCGAATAGATCGCCTCTTGCGCGCCGGCGGCGCCGAGCGAGTGCCCGGTGAGCGATTTGGTCGCCGCGATCGGCGGGCACTTTGCGCCAAAAACCTCGCGGATCGCCTCGATCTCCTTGAGATCGCCGATCGGCGTCGAGGTGGCGTGCGGATTGATGTAGTCGACCGGCAGCTTCACGTCGGCGAGCGCCATCTTCATGCAGCGCATCGCGCCTTCGCCGGAGGGCGCCACCATGTCGGCGCCGTCGGAGGTCGCGCCGTAGCCGGCGACCTCGGCATAGATCTTTGCGCCGCGCGCCTTGGCGTGTTCGAGCTCTTCCAGCACCAGCACGCCGGCGCCGCCGGCAATGACGAAACCGTCGCGGTCGGCGTCGTAGGCGCGCGACGCCTTGTTGGGCGTCTGGTTGAAGCCCGACGACATCGCGCCCATGGCGTCGAACAGCACCGACAGCGTCCAGTCGAGCTCCTCGCAACCGCCGGCGAAAATCATGTCCTGCTTGCCGACCTGGATGGTTTCGTAGGCATTGCCGATGCAATGGTTCGACGTCGCACACGCCGAGGAGATCGAATAGTTCACGCCCTTGATCTTGAACCAGGTCGCCAGCGTCGCCGACGCGGTCGAGGACATTGCTTTGGGCACCGCGAACGGTCCGACGCGCTTTGGCCCCTTGCTGCGCGTGATGTCGGCGCTCTCGACGATGGTGCGCGTCGACGGCCCGCCGGAGCCCATGATGATGCCGGTGCGCTCATGGGAGACTTCGTTATCGGTCAGACCGGAATCCCGGATCGCCTGCTCCATGGCAACATGATTCCAGGCGGCGCCGCCGCCGAGGAAACGCATGGCGCGGCGGTCGACGGCTTCGCTCGGATCGAGGGTCGGCGCGCCGTGCACCTGGCAGCGGAAGCCGAGCTCGGCATATTTGTCGGCGCGCACGATGCCGGATTTGGCCTCGCGCAACGACGCCACCACTTCCTGCGTGTTGTTGCCGATGGACGAGACGATGCCCATCCCGGTGACGACCACGCGCTTCATGTGTGCCTCTCGCGAAATTTCCTGCGCCGCGCTCAAGCTTCGTTCGGCTGCGGCTCCGCGTCGCGGAACAGACCGACCTTGAGGTCGAACGCGCGATAGATCACCGAACCGTCCGCTGAGAGCCAGCCGTCGGCGACGCCGAGCACGAGTTTTGAGCGCATCACGCGTTTGATTTCGATGCCGTAGACGATGTTCTTCATGGTCGGCAGCACCTGGCCGGAGAACTTCAGCTCGCCCATGCCCAGCGCGCGGCCCTTGCCGGGCGAGCCGAGCCAGCCGAGGAAGAAGCCGAGCAATTGCCACAGCGCGTCCAGCCCCAGGCAGCCCGGCATCACCGGGTCGCCCTTGAAGTGGCAGGGGAAGAACCAGAGGTCGGGCTTGAGATCGAGCACCGCGCGCACCAGGCCCTTGCCATATTCGCCGCCCACTTCCGCGATGTCGGAAATGCGGTCGAACATCAGCATGGGCGGCAGCGGAAGCTGCGGACCCTGGACGAAAAGCTCGCCCCGGCCGCAGGCCAGCAAATCCTCATAGTCGAAGTTTGAACGGCGATCCTGCATCCGTATTTCGCTCCGCCCCGGGCCGATCACCCGGCTGAATCCCTAACATATTGGGGTATTGTGTGGCAAAGCCGCACCCGGCGCCGGCTGCCGTGGGTGGGCAAGCCATCCCTGCGGCGCATTGCCTGGACAGTTGCAGCGGGCGCAGCGTGGCGTATAATGATTTCACTTGCAACAATCTTGCTCGCCCCCCTGACGGGGCAGTGGGTAACGCCAATGACTCAGTCACCTCCATCCGCGCGTCCGCTTTCCGCCGGGCTTCCCGGGACCTTCCAGCTGCCGCCCGCGCCGGGCCACGCCGACCGTACCGGCTGCCCCTGGCACGACGTCAAGGAGAAGCTCCGCGAAGTCGGTTTGCGCCCGACCCGCCAGCGCATGGCGCTGGGCTGGATCCTGTTCGCCAAGGGCGACCGCCACGTCACCGCGGAAATGCTCTACGAGGAAGCCACCCACGCCAAAGTGCCGGTGTCGCTGGCGACCGTCTACAACACCCTGCACCAGTTCACCGAAGTCGGGCTGTTGCGCCAGGTCGCCGTCGACGGCTCAAAAGCCTATTTCGACACCAATAATTCCGAGCACCACCACTTCTTCATCGAAGACCAGAACGATCTGATGGACATCCCCTCGACCGACGTTCTCGTCGGCAAGGCGCCGGTGGCGCCGGAGGGTTATGAGATCGCGCGGATCGATGTGGTGGTGCGGCTACGGCGGAAGCAAGGTTGACGTCTCGTCATTCCGGCCGAGCGCGCAGCGCGAGAGCCGGAATCCATAATCACAGCAATTGCAGAATTGGCGCTGGAGCACAGCCTTCAGCGTCAGTGAATATGGATTCCGGATAGCCGCTTCGCGGCTTCCGGAATGACGCGTTACGTCACTCGACCTTCTCGTCCGGATAAACGCCCCACAGCTCGTTCTGCTCGATCCAGCCGTCGAAACCGTCGCCGGCGATTTGGCACCATTTGCCGGTGCAGTGTTTGACCGTGCCCAGCACGCCGACTTGCAGCTGGGCCGTTACCGCGCTCTTGGCGTCGGGTTTGGCGTAGATCGGCGCCAGGTCGGTCTTCGATTTCAATTGCACGGTCGCGGTGCGCTTGCCCGACAGCAGCGAGTGATAGACCCAGCCTTCGGTGCCGTCGGAATCGCGGATGCGCCGCCAGTTCTCGAACTCGGCGGTGATCTCGACCGGCAAGCCGACCTTCGTGTAGATCCAGGCGACGTCGTGGTCCTTGTCCGGGCCGCCGCGCACATTGACCCGATCGGTCTTGAGGCTGACGAAGCGCGGCACCGGTAATCCGCTCGCCGTGCTGTCGTTGCCGGCCCGTACCGCGCCTGTGGCGAGCGCCAGCGCCAGCGGCGCCACAATCGCGGCCCGAATCCACCCGATCATCGGCCTGCGGTGCCGCAATGTCATCGCGATACGCCCGATCGGTCGTGATGCCGGGGGAACCCCGGCGCGCTTTGTCGGAGCGCTGCCATCTGGTAGAGAGATTTTGATGATCCACCTGCCCATTCCAGTGTCGGCGAGGGCGGTTAAAGAGACCTGAACGGGCCGATTTTCGGGTCGCCGGCCGCAGGTCGGCTAGCGTGAGAGGCAGTCAATGGCGTCCGGCAAAAAGCCGCTTGTCGTGGTCACCCGGAGGCTGCCGGACAGCGTCGAAATGCGCATGCGCGAATTGTTCGACGCCCGGCTCAATGCCGACGACAAGCCGATGAGCCATGCCGAACTGGTCGCCGCCGCCAAGACCGCCGACGTCATCGTGCCGACGGTGACCGACCACATCGACCGCTCCGTGCTCAGCCAATCGGGCGAGCGGCTGAAGCTGATCGCCAATTTCGGCAACGGCGTCGACAATATCGACGTGGCGACTGCCGTGCAGCGCGGCATCACCGTCACCAATACGCCGGGCGTGCTCACGGAAGATACCGCCGACATGACCATGGCGCTGATCCTCGCCGTGCCACGGCGCCTGGCCGAGGGCGCCCAAGTGCTCACCGGCAACCAGGAATGGACCGGTTGGAGCCCGACCTGGATGCTCGGCCATCGCATCTGGGGCAAGCGCCTCGGCATCGTCGGCATGGGCCGCATCGGCCAGGCGGTGGCGCGCCGCGCGCAGGCTTTCGGCCTGAAGATCCACTATCACGACCGCCGCCGCATGGCGGCTCAAGCCGAGGAAGAGTTGCACGCGACCTACTGGGAGAGCCTCGACCAGATGCTGGCGCGCATGGATATTATTTCCATCAATTGCCCGCACACGCCGGCGACCTATCACTTGTTGTCGGCGCGCCGGCTCAAGCTGATCCGGCCCGAGGCTTACATCGTCAACACCGCGCGCGGCGAAGTGATCGACGAGAACGCTTTGGCGCGGCTGATCGAGGCTGAGGAGATCGCCGGCGCCGGCCTCGATGTTTTCGAGCACGAGCCGGCGGTGAGCCCGAAACTCGTCAAGCTTGCGCGCGCCGGCAAGGTCGTGCTGCTGCCGCATCTCGCCTCGGCCACTGTCGAAGGCCGCAACGACATGGGCGAAAAAGTCATCGTCAACATCAAGACTTTCATGGACGGCCACCGCCCGCCGGACCGCGTCCTGCCGTCGATGTTGTGAAAGCCGCAGGTAGCGTCCGCGCAATGTTGCATCGAAGTTCGATCATTCACATCGCATGCCTTGCATTTATCTGCGCGCTCACGCTGCCGATCGCGGCGCGATGCGACGATCAGATCGGCCACGCGCAAGCGGTCGTCGCCAAGAACGGCATGGTGGTGGCGCAGGAAGCGACTGCGGCACGCATCGGCGCCGACATTTTGCGGCAAGGCGGCAATGCGGTGGATGCCGCGGTCGCCGTCGGCTTTGCGCTCGCCGTGACCTATCCACGCGCCGGCAATCTCGGCGGTGGCGGCTTCATGTTGATCCACCAGGCGTCGGGCAACGATACCGCGATCGATTATCGCGAGACCGCGCCGGCAGCGATCACGAACAAAACCTTTCTCGATGCAGACGGCAACGCCGATCCGCGCAAATCGCGCGATTCAGCGCTTGCCATCGGTGTGCCCGGCACGGTCGAGGGCCTTGCCTTCGCGGCGCGGCGCTACGGCTCGGGCCGGTTCACGCTCGCCGACCTGATCGCGCCGGCGCTCAAGCTGGCGCGCGATGGCATGCCGGTGACCGACGACATCGCCGATATGTCGGCCAACGAGGTTGCGCGGCTCAAGCGCTGGCCGTCTTCGGCAAAAATCTTTCTCAAACCCGACGGCACGGCGCTCGCGCTTGGCGGTTCGCTGGTGCAAAGCGATCTGGCCAATACGCTCGAGACAATCGCCAAAGACGGGCCGCACGCGTTCTATGACGGCCCGATCGCCGCCAATATCGCCGCCGCCGTGCAGGCCGCAGGCGGTGTGATGACCGCCGACGATCTGAAAAGCTACGCCGCGTTCGAGCGCACGCCGGTGCGCGGCACCTATCGCGGCTACGACATTGTCTCCATGCCGCCGCCGTCATCGGGCGGCGTCGAGCTGATCGAGATGCTCAATATCCTCGAGGGCTACGATCTCGGCCAACAGGACGACGGCCAGGCGGCGCATCTCATGGTCGAGGCCATGAAGCGCGCCTATGCGGATCGCGCGCTGTTCCTCGGCGATCCCGACAAGGTCAAGGCGCCGGTCGAAAGGCTGATCTCCAAGGACTATGCGGCCACTTGGCGCGCCACCATCGATCCGGAACACGCCACGCCGGCGAGTGCGATCCGTCCCGGCGGCACAGTCCAATCCGAAGGCCGCAATACTACGCATTTCTCCGTGGCCGACAGCTTCGGCAATGCGGTGTCCAACACCTATACGCTGAACTTCAGCTACGGCGTTGGGCTGGTCGCCGAGGGCACCGGAATCATTCTCAACAACGAGCTCGACGATTTCGCCGTGAAGCCGGATGCGCCGAACGCCTACGGCCTCATCGGTTACGAAGCCAACGCGCCGGGGCCGGGCAAGCGGCCGCTGTCGTCGATGACGCCGACCATCGCGCTCAAAGACGGCAAGCCGTTCCTGGTTACCGGCTCGCCGGGTGGCAGCCGCATCATCACCGCGGTGCTCCAAGTGGTGGTCGACGTGATCGACCGCGGCATGGATATCGCGAGCGCAGAGTCGGCGCCGCGCATTCACAATCAATGGATGCCCGACCAGGTGTTCGCCGAGCCCGGCGTCTCGCCCGATCTGATCGCGGCGCTGCAGGCGCGCGGCGACAAGGTGGTGCCGACCGGGAAGTTCACCTCGGTCAATTCCATCGTCGTCACGCCGGAAGGGTTCGCCGGCGCCGCCGATCCGCGCACCCACGGCGGGCTCGCGGTCGGGTATTAACGACCACCAAAATTCATTAAGTTTTCTACGCGATCCGATCGAGCCAAGCATCGACGGCTTTCTCTGACCAACTAATTTTGCGCCGCAACGACGTCAATCCTTCACTCCGACCAGCCCGGCCGCCTTGGCGACCTTGGCCCATTTGTCGATCTCGCTGCGCAGATGCGCGCCGAGCTGTTCGGGCGAGCCGCCGACCAGGCGGAAGCCGAGTTTCGTCGCGCGCTCCTTCATGTCGGCGTCGGCGAGGATTTTGTTGGTGTCGGCGTTGATCTTGGCAATGGCGGCGGGCGGCGTGCCGGCCGGCGCGAACAGCGCGTACCAGCTGGTGTCGTTGCCATAGGCTACGCCGAGCTCGTCGAAGGTCGGCACGTCGGGCAATTGCGCGGCGCGCGTCGGCCCGGACACCGCGAGCGCGCGCAGCTTGCCGGCCTGGATGTGGCCGATCGAGCCGCCCAGCGTGGTGAGCCATACCGAAATCCGCCCCGCCGAGACATCGGTCACCGCTTGGCTGAAGGAATTATACGGCACGTGTTGCAGCGTGATGCCGGTGACCTCGCTGAACAGCGTCGAAGCGAGCTGGCCGCTCGAGCCGATGCCGAGCGACGCGTAAGTAAGTTCGCCCGGATGCGCCTTGGCGTAATCGATGATCTCCTTGACCGAATGGAAGGGCGAGTCCGCCGGCACCATCAAGGCGTCCTGGCCGGTCGCCACCAGGATCACCGGCGCAAAACTTTTGACCGGGTCGAAATTCGCCGAAGGCGCGATCGTCACGTTCGCCGCCATGAACTGGCCGCCGAAGACGATGGTGTAGCCGTCGGGCGCGGCCTGCGCCGCCACCGACGAGCCGACCGTGCCGCCGGCACCGGCGCGGTTCTAGATGAACACCGACTGTCCCCACAGGGTGGAGAGCTTGTCGGTGAGGATGCGGCCGAGCGTGTCGATGCTGCCGCCCGGTGCAAAGGGAATGATCAGGCGGACGGGATGATCCGGAAAAGTTTCGGCGCGGGCCGGCGCTGCGAGCAAAGCGACAGACGTCAACGCGGCAATGAGCCTGCACGACCTCACGACACCCTCCCGGTTCCGCCCATCATTGCCGCGCATTCTTCACCGTCGACGCCAAGACGACAATGACGATGGCGCACAGCGCGACCGGCGCGAAGCTCGCGACCGGCATGGCCGTCAAATCCCACAGCCAGCCGCCGACGATCGACATCAGCATGGCGCAACTGTAACTGATGGTGAACATGCCGGCCGAGGTGCGGTGCACGTCGTCGGATGCGCTCAGTATCGACGGCAGCGCCAGCGCCAGGATCAAGGTCAGCGCATCGGTGAAGCCGAGCAGGCCGGCGAAGACCACGATCCCCACGCCATGCGACATCACCATGCCGATGAGCGCGAGCAGCGACGCCAGCCCGCTCGCCGCATAGGCCCACGGCCGCGTCACCAGCGATCCGGCCAATCCCAGCATCAAAAACGCCGCCGGCAATTGGCCGACATTGAGCGCGGTCAGCGCGGCACCGACCAGGTCGGGGCGGCCTTGGGCGATCACATAATCGGGCAGGAAGGCGTTGCTGACGAAATAGATCGCGTTGACGCTGCCGAGGATCAGGCCGAGCTGCCAGATCAGCGGTCGCCGCCAATCGGGCCACCACAAGGTGTTGGCCGCGGGCGCGGCATTGTCGGCGCCATCAAGTCGTGTCGCGTAGACAGCGACGACGGCCGCAGTCAGCAAAACCGGAATCGTCCAGACCACGAAACTCAGCCGCCAACTCTCATCGATCAGGGGCAGCACCAATGGAATGGTCAGCGCCGCGGGCAGGATTTCGCCGATGAGAAGCCCGGTGGTGTAGACCGCCGTCGCGAAACCGATGCGCGCGGGAAACCAGGCCCGCACCAGCGGCGGCAATATCGGCTGCATGATCGCGACGCCGGCCGCCATGACGACGGTCGAGGCAAACAGAAACGCCACCTCCGGTATCGCGCCGCGGGCCGCGCCGCCGAGCGCGGTGAGCAACAGTCCGACCAGCAAAGCCGGAATGAGGCCGACCCGCGCGATCAACAGCGAGCCCGGCACCGCCGCGATGGCAAACAGCATCGGCGGCAGGCTCGAAAGCCAGCCGATCTGCGTCTCCGACAGATGCAGGTCGGCGTGCAAAAGCGGAATGACCGGCGGCGTCGCCAGCACGGTAATCCGCAGACACGCGCCGGACAGCCAGAGCAGGAGGAGGGGGATCAGGCGCTGGTTGATGATGGGTCTCTTATCTTTGGCGCTTTGGCAGCGCGCAGTATACGCGGTCAGGTGAGAGCTTACACGATGGAGAGGAAATTGGTTCGCCTAGCCGCAAAGAGGGGCTTGAAATGAAAAATAAGTCATTCAACGACCGTCTCAGCCTTGCATTGAGTAATTTAAGGAAGCATGGCGAAGTGAAAAAATTCTTGGACACAGCGCCGCGGGGCAGCGTGGGCGTAGAGCCCACTTTTAGCCGAGCCTCAGATAGCCATCGAGGTACGCGACACTAACGCCAAATTTAAAGCATCCCACTGATCGGGCGTCAGATGGTTCTTGAAAATGATCGTATGCAAAACCTCGCGAACGCACGACTTAGGATCACGATGTATGTCTGAACCGGAAAACCTGAAAATACGAACACCTCTTTCCGCCGCCAATTTGTTCTTAGCCCTGTCGTTTGCCAACTGATCCCTGGTACTGTGGAATTCTTTTCCGTCGCACTCGATCAGACATGCCAATTTCTTTTGGCGAGTAATCGCAAAATCGTATCTATAAGGGCCAAGAACGTGCTGCGGAACGAGCTTCCAATCCTCATTGCCGGCCGCACGCAGAGCAATTAAAAACTGCGTGCCAAGCTCGACCTCAATCGGTGACTCGCAAACCAACTCAATGGTTGCTGCCAATGCCCAGGTGTCCAATAGGGCAGGGAGAAAAGCGTATAGCGGCTTGGGAACGTCCGTCGCTTCTTCTTCCAGTGGCCGCAATTCCGGCCACTCGATAGCCGATTTAAAGTTTGAAAATTCATCTTGATAGGTTCCCATCAAATATAGCCTTCAATCTGGCCGAGTTGTTTGCAGATACGAATAAACCAACCCAACTGCCGCCCGGTCACAAAGGCGCGTCCCGACTTGCGCAACGATTCTATAAATTCGATGTCATCGTCCGCGTCCAAATCGAAGCGGGACTCAAAGCAATTCCTGATTAGAGTCTCGACTTTGAAACCACCGCGGGGGAGCGTGAAGTGAGTAGCTTTGTCGTCGCGGAGCTTGAGCAAAAATTCCGCCTGCCGCGTGTTCAGCTCCGGGTGCGGGTATTCTGAAACGTCGCGGAGAAATTTTTCTGCGTACTCCCACCAATTGTCGTGCAGCTTTAATAGCCGCGCCGCGAGCGACTTAAACGTCGGCGGGCTTTTCCGAATACGGTCAATCTCGGTCCACGATGCCATGCGTCACCTGCTTCCGGTAAGCCGACGCGACGCAACCAAATAACCTGTGGAGAATGTGGGAGAACGATTCGCACCATACAAGATTTGGGGCACGTGAGAAAGAGAGGCCTCTGCCTGCTCTTGGAATCGTTCAACTTTTTGGAATGCAAGTCGCAAGGAGTTGTCGAATCGTGCCATCTGGCTGTGAATAGCGGGGATCAAATCACATTGTTGCTCACGGGAAATGACGCTTGCGCATGTTCTTAAGCTGGGCGACGTTCGCGACGCTGGCGATTCTCTAAAGGCGGAGGCAAGTGTGGCCTACACCGTGCAAGCCGTGCCCGCGAACATTCTCATTGAGGCGCATGAAGCCGTGACCAAAAATCACGGGTCCGGTCGCGATCCGATGATTTCCATAATCGTGGCGCTCGCAAAGAAATACGACCACAAGCAACTCGCCGACGCGATCATGCGCCTTCAGGCAATGACCGAGATCGTGGCCGAAACAGGCAAGAGCGCGTGGATAGTCACGGTGCCTAATAAAGATTATAAGCTGATCAATGAAGCTATTCTACGTGCTGCCGCACGCGCGCCACTCGTTAAAAAGAAAGAGAATTTGAAGTTCGATCCGCACGGATTTCTTAAAATTGCCCTCGAAGAATCCGAGATAGAGGGTTCCGCCTGAAGGATTGTTGCCAGGCCAATGCCGCAGGTGCCGGCGGGGATGCCGCACCGAGGGCATCGCGATCGGCTTTCTAGCCGCGACAGCGCGTAGGGCGGATTAGCCGAAGGCGTAATCCGCCCTACGCGCTGAAGTCTGCGTTTGGGAGGAGGGCAGACATTGTGGCTTCCACTTTTAGAAGAAGTTTTCTGGCCAAAGAAAACTAGGCAAATATTGACGGATAAGGTCGGCCTGAGACTGGTATCCCCGGGATTCGAGCTCTCTCAGGAATACAGGCCAAGGAGGAATATTGCTTTTGTAGACGTCGGATGAAGAAGTGGACATTCCACCACCTGAAGACGTCGAAAGGCCGCCATATTGGGAAGTGGATAGTCCTCCATATTGAGACGTTGAAAGGCCGCCGTATTGGGAGGTAGACAATCCCCCATATTGAGATGTCGACAGACCGCCGAATTGGGAAGTAGACATTCCCCCATATTGGGAAGTGGACATTCCACCATATTGAGAGGTGGACATGCCGCCATATTGAGACGTGGACATTCCGCCGTGCTGGGAGGTTGATAAACCGCCACCCTGCGCCGTACTTAAATTGCGAGGCCAAGTCCTCATGTTTTCAATGATCGGCCTCATAATTATTACTCCTGCGGTGAGATAGCTGCGAAAGGCAATCCGAACCTGATTTCGGCGACTATATCGGAGTAGCAACTTTTAGCCGAGCATATTTGTGGGTCACAACCGTTGTGAGCGTCGCTCGATTTGGCTTATAGGCGACTTCCTACGATCTCCACGGGCCGCGGTTCGATTTACGCGCGGTTGGCAATTCAGTCGGAATGATTGTTACCCGGTGGCTATCCCGGCGAAACGCCGCTGATTTTCAAGATCAGCTAAGTACTTGATCGTTCTTGGAGCGGGCGAAGGGATTCGAACCCTCGACCCCAACCTTGGCAAGGTTGTGCTCTACCCCTGAGCTACACCCGCATCCGAGAAGGGTAAGCCGGCAAACCGGGCCAAAGACCCGTGCCGCAGCCTTGCTATGCCAAAGAGCGGCCGGCTTGGCAACCTTGGCCGGGCCGGCCTATGAAACCGTTAATGCCTGCCTCGCCGGACGACCTTTTCGCCTACTTGGATACGCTCGGCATCGCCCACAAGACCGTCACCCATCCGGCGGTCTTTACCGTCGATGAGGGGCGCGAATTGCGCGGCACGATTGCGGGCGGACACACCAAGAACCTGTTTCTGCGCGACAAGAAGGGCACGGCGTTCCTGGTGGTGGCGCTGGAAAATGCGGCGATCGAATTGAAATCGCTGCATCGGCTGCTGGGCGCTTCCGGGCGGTTCTCGTTCGGCTCGGCGGAACTGATGGGCGAGCTCCTCGGCGTCGAGCCCGGCTCGGTGACCCCGTTCGCCGCCATCAACGACACCGCCGGCCGCGTCACGGTGGTGCTCGATACCGCCATGATGGCGCACGAGGTGCTCAACTTTCATCCTCTGGTGAATACCGGGACGACGACGATTTCGCGCGACGGGCTGCTCAAGTTCCTCAACGCAACCGGACATCCGCCGCGGATCGAGGCTGTCTCGGGCCAGCCGGCATGAAACCGGACATGAAACCGCGATTGCATTTGCCCGCCGTCTCACCATTTAATCGGGTGAACAGGGGGGTCTAGGGCTAGGAAACATGCTGCAGGAAGCTGGAACCATTACGGCGGACGCGTTCGTCAAGGACACGACGACGCAAGCCTTCGTCAAAGACGTCGTCGAGGAATCCAAGCGCCAGCCGGTGCTGGTCGATTTCTGGGCGCCCTGGTGCGGGCCGTGCAAGCAGCTCACCCCGGTCCTCGAGAAGGCCGTCAAGGCGGCCAAGGGCAAGGTCAAGCTCGTCAAGATGAATATCGACGACCATCCGGCGATCCCCGGCCAGATGGGCATCCAGTCGATCCCCGCCGTAATCGCTTTCGTCAACGGCCAGCCGGCCGACGGCTTCATGGGGGCGCTGCCGGAAAGCCAGGTCGTCGCTTTCCTGGAGCGGCTGACCAAGGATCGCATCGGCGGCGAGGCCCAGGATCTCTTGAAAGCCGCTGACGCGGCGCTCGCCGAAGGCGATGCGGCCGGCGCGGCCGAGATCTACGCGCAGCTTCTTGCCGAGGATAACGCCAACGTGCCGGCGCTCGGCGGTCTGGCGCGCGCTTATGTCGAGACCGGCGCGCTCGATCAGGCGCGGCAGACGCTCGCCATGGTGCCGGAGGCCAAGCAGAACGACGCCGCGGTCGCCGCGGCCCGCGCCGCGCTGGAGCTTGCCGAGCAGGCCAAGACGCTCGGGCCGATCAGCGAGCTCGAACAGAAGGTCGCTGCCAATCCGCTCGACCATCAGGCGCGCTTCGATCTGGCGCTGGCGCTCAACGGCAAGGGCCAACGCGCCGATGCGCTCGAACACCTGATCGCCATCGTCAAGCGCGATCGTAAATGGAACGACGACGGCGCGCGCAAGCAGCTCGTCCAGTTTTTCGATGCATGGGGTCCGACCGACGAAGCCACCATCGACGGCCGCAAGCGGCTGTCCTCGATCCTGTTTGCGTAGAAATTCCGGTGCCGTCGCGGAGTGGAGTGCGGCATGCCGATGAATACGGCTTACAGGGGGCCTGAGGCCGTCCCCGACGCGATCCCGGTGTTTCCGTTGCCGGGCGCCCTGCTGTTGCCGCGCGGGCAGATGCCGCTCAATATTTTCGAGCCGCGCTATCTGGCGATGATCGATGACGTGCTGCGGTCCGGGCATCGTCTGATCGGCATGATACAGCCCGATCCCGCCCATCCCGGAGCGGATCCGGACAAGCCGCATCTGTTTCAGGTCGGTTGCGTCGGCCGCATGACTCAGTTTGCGGAAAGTGGCGACGGCCGCTACCTGATCCAACTCACCGGCGTCGCGCGCTTCCGCATCGCGGAGGAACTCTCCGTCACCACGCCGTACCGGCAGTGCAAGGTGACCTACCAGCCCTTCGTCGACGATTTCACTCCGCGTATGGGCGAGGATGAGGTGGACCGCAAGTCGCTGCTGCGCGCACTGACGTCTTTCCTCAAGGCCAACAACCTCAAGGCCGATTGGGAAGGCATCGAGAACGCCCCCAACGAGGCGCTGGTCAATGCGCTGGCGATGATGTCGCCCTATGATGCCGCCGAAAAGCAGGCCATGCTGGAGGCGCCGGACCTGAAAACCCGCGCCGAGATTTTGGTCGCCGTCACCGAGATCGAGCTTGCCAAGAGCAAGACCCCCGGCGAGACGCCGCTGCAATAAATTCCTCCCCCGCTTGCGGGGGAGGGTTTAATATGTGATGGCCGAACCGGAGCAAACACTCGATGTCCACGCCGCCCGCCGATTCCGTCGATCCAAAACTTCTTGAAATCCTGGTCTGTCCGCTGACCAAGTGTCCGCTGGAATACGACGCCGAGAAGCAGGAGCTGATCTCGCGCGCGGCCAAGCTCGCTTATCCGATCCGCGACGGCATCCCGATCATGCTGCCCGACGAAGCGCGGCGGCTGGATTAATCTCCGTGTCATCGTCCGCCAACGGGTCCGGCCCGATGACAAGCTCCGGCGGACGATCCAGTCATCACTGACATTGCATTTTGCCTCTAAGACAGCGTTTACTGGGTGCCCCGCTTTCGCGGGGCATGACAGTGGGTGGGAGAAAAAACGTGATCAAAATCTGGGGCCGGAACACCTCGTCGAACGTGCAGAAGGTGATGTGGGCGGTCGGCGAGATGAGCTTGCCGCACGAGCGCATCGATATCGGCGGATCGTTCGGCAAGAACCGCGAGGCGGCCTATCTGGCGATGAACCCGAATGGATTGGTGCCGACGCTCGAAGAGGAAGACGGCTTCCTGCTGTGGGAATCGAACTCGATCGTGCGCTATCTCGCCGCGAAACATAAAGCCACCGTGCTCGAGCCGGCGGACCTGCGCACGCGGGCCAATGCGAGCAAATGGATGGACTGGCAATTGTCCGTTGCCGGGCCGGCGATCACGCCGGTCTTTTGGGGGCTGATCCGCACGGCGCCGGACAAGCGCGATCACGCGGCGATCGAGGCCGGGAAGAAGAACACCACGACCGCCATGATCATGATGGACGAGCAGTTGGCGAAAACCGCGTACCTCGCCGGCGATGCGTTTTCCTACGGCGATATTCCGGTCGGCATCATGGCCTACCGCTACCGGCAGCTGGTGCCGGAGCGGCCGCCGCTGAAAAATTTCGAGCGCTGGTACGCGGCGGTCTCGTCGCGGCAGGCGTTCAAGGATCAGGTCGGCGCGGTGCCGTTGACGTAGCCGCTATTCCGGGGCGCAGGTCGCCGCGCCCTCTCCCCTTGCGGGAGAGGGCTCCTCAGACGTTCAACAAAAAAATAGGGTGAGGGGTCGGGCCGCGACCCCTCACCCAACGGTGTTTGTTGAAAGTCCGGCGCTGCCCTCTCCCGCAAGGGGAGAGGGCACGCCCTCTATTCCGCCGCCGCGCGCGCGCCGGACGAGTGCGCCGAGACGATGTAGTCCATCGCCGCCTGCACGCCGCCTTTCTTGTGCGGGATGCCGGCAAGGCCGAGCGCCATTTCGGTCATGGCGAGAACGCCCATCAGCCAGCCGTCGTTGATGTCGCCGAGATGGCCGATGCGGAAGTAGCGCTTGGCATAGGGGCCGAAGCTCGCGCCATAGGAAATGTTGAAGGTCTCGAGCGCGAGATTGCGGAACGCGTCGGCGTCGTGGCCCTCCGGCAGCAGCACCGCGGTGATGGTCGGCGAATAATATTTGGCATCGCGGCACAGGATTTCGAGGCCCCAGGCGCGCACCGCGCGCCGCGTCGCTTCGGCGAGCCGAGAGTGGCGCGTGAATACGTTGTCGAGGCCTTCCTCGTGCAGCATGTCGATCGACACGGCGAGGCCTTGCAGCATCTGCGTCGCCGGCGTGTAGGGAAAGAAGCCGATTTTGTTCATGGTCAGCATGTCGTCCCAGGCCCAGAACGACTTCGTCAGCTTCGACGTCTTGGTTGCCGCCAGCGCCTTGTCGCTGATGGCGTTGAACGACATGCCGGGCGGCAGCATCAAACCCTTCTGCGCGCCGCCGACGGTGACGTCGACGCCCCACTCGTCGTGGCGGTAATCGGCCGAGGCCAGCGACGAGATGGTATCGACCATCAAAAGCGCCGGATGGCCGGCGGCATTGATTGCCTTGCGGATCGCCGCAATGGGAGACAGGCAGCCGGTCGCGGTCTCGTTATGCAGCACGCACACCGCCTTGATCTCATGGCCCTTGTCCTTGCGCAGATGCTCCTCGATCGCCGCGGCGTCGGCGCCGGCGCGCCAGTCGCCCTTGATGAATTCGGGCTTGAGCCCGAGCTTTTCCGCCATGGTCTTCCATTGCGTGGCGAACTGGCCGGTCTCGAACATCAGCACGCGGTCGCCAGGCGACAGCGTGTTGACCAAAGCGGCTTCCCACGCGCCGGTGCCGGTCGCGGTGTAGATGATGACCGGATTGGTGGTCTTGAAAATCGTCTTGACGCCGTCGAGGCAGCGCTTGGCGAGCTTGGCGAATTCCGGCCCGCGGTGGTCGATGATCGGCGTGTCCATGGCCCGCAGCACGCGGTCGGGCAGCGGCGTCGGCCCCGGAATTTGCAGGAAATGACGCCCGGCGGCGCGCGAAGTATTCTGCGGCATTATCGGCACTCCTTCGGACTTATTCACGTGCCACGGCGGCGCATGTCCGAGGGCGCGCGCGGCTTGTGGGGTTGAATAGCGAATGCGACATTCGGGTCAAGCCCAATCGACGGCAATTCTATGCTGTTGTGAACGCGGCGGATTTGGGCGCGGAGGATAATTTGCCAATACGGCTGTTGCCCGGCTTGGAACGCCGCCTGAAGGCCGAACAGGTGGGCGAGGTGCGTTTCGACGCCTTCACTCGTGGGCGCTATGCCACCGACGCCTCGCACTATCAGATCATGCCGCTCGGCGTGGTGACGCCGCGCACCATAGAGGAAGCCGAACGCGCCATAGGGATCGCCCGTGCGGAAGGGGTGCCGGTGACGGCGCGCGGCGGCGGCACCTCGCAAGCCGGGCAGACGGTCAACGATGGGCTGGTGGTCGATTGCTCGCATTATCTCGACCGCGTGCTCGATCTCGACGTCGCCGGCCGGCGCTGTACGGTCGAGCCGGGCATCGTGCTCGACGAGCTCAATCGCAAGCTGAAATCCTCACGCCTGTGGTTTCCTGTCGATATCTCGACCGCGTCGCGCGCCACCATCGGCGGCATGGTCGGCAACAATTCCTGCGGCGCGCGCTCGCTGCGCTACGGCAATACCCGCGAGAACGTACTGTCGATCGGCGCCATGCTGGCCGACGGCACGCGCGCGCATTTCGGCCGCATCGGCGCCTCTGGCGTCAACGTGCCGCCGGAACTGGTGCGCGACCTGCTCGCCATCGCCGCGCGCGAGGCCGGCGAGATCGAGCGACGGTTTCCAAAGGTGCAGCGCCGCGTCGGCGGCTATAATCTCGACGCGCTGGTGCCCGGACGCAACGACATCAATCTCGCACATCTTCTTGTCGGCTCCGAAGGCACGCTGGCGTTCTCGACAAAAATCGAGCTGAAGCTTTCGCCGCTGCTCGGCCGGCGTGCGGTGGGCGCCTGCCACTTCGGCAGCTTCCACGAAGCGATGAAGGCCGCGCAGCACATCGTCACGCTCGGGCCGATCGCGGTCGAGCTGATCGACCGCACCATGCTGGGGCTGGCGGCGGACATCGCCATGTTCAAGCCGACCGTCACCGCATTTCTGCGCGGCGATCCTGAAGCGATTCTGTTTGTCGAGTTCGCCGAGGAGGATTGGGACGAAAACTTGCGCCGCTTGAAGCGGCTCGGCGAACTGCTCGGCGATCTCGGCATCGCCTGGGACCGCGGCGGCACGAAGTGGGGCGGTGTCGTCGAAGTGCTCGATCCAAAACTCCAAGCCGGCATCACCGAAGTGCGCACCGCGGGGCTCAACATCATGATGTCGATGAAGGAGGCCGGCAAACCTGTCTCGTTCGTCGAGGATTGCGCCGTGCCGCTCGAGCATCTCGCCGATTACACGGCGCGGCTGACGGAGGTTTTCGAAAAGAACGGCACGCGCGGCACCTGGTATGCGCACGCCGCGGTCGGTTGCCTGCATGTGCGCCCGGTGCTCAACCTGCGCCTCGACAAGGACGTGCGCGCCATGCGCGCCATCGCCGAAGACGCCTTCGCCATGGTGCGCGAATACAAGGGCTCGCATTCCGGCGAGCACGGCGACGGCATCGTGCGCTCGGAATTTCACGAGCAGATGTTCGGCGCCGAATTGGTGCATGCATTCGAGGAGGTGAAGGACCGCTTCGATCCGCGCGGCTTGTACAATCCCGGCAAGATCGTGGGGGCGCCGAAATTCGACGATCGCGGCAATTTTCGCTACGGCCCGGACTATCGCGCGCAGCACATCGCCAGCGCGCTCGACTGGTCGGCCTATTCGGGCGCCGGCGGCGGTTTCCAGGGCGCCGTCGAGATGTGCAACAACAACGGCGCCTGCCGCGCGCTCTCCGGCGGCGTCATGTGCCCGAGCTACCGCGTCACCCGCGACGAGCGCGATGTGACGCGCGGCCGCGCCAACACGCTCCGCCTCGCCATCACCGGCCAGCTCGGCCCGGATGCGCTCACCTCCGATGCCATGGCGGAGACGCTGAAACTTTGCGTCTCCTGCAAAGCCTGCCGGCGCGAATGCCCGACCGGCGTCGACATGGCGCGCATGAAGATCGAGGTTTTACGCACGCGGAGTGAAAAATTCGGCTTGTCGCTGCACGACCGCCTGGTCGGTTATCTGCCGCGCTACGCGCCGACGGCCGCAAAGCTGTCGTGGCTGCTCAATTTGCGCGACGTGATTCCGGGCGCGGGCCAATTGTCGGAAGCCATCGCCGGCTTCAGCGCGCAGCGGAGCTTGCCGAAGTGGCGCTCGGATTGGTTCACCGAAGCCAAGCCGTCCGCGAACGGGCAGGGCAGCGGTCGCGACGTCGTTCTGTTCGCCGACACTTTCAATCGCTATTTCGAACGTGAAAATATCGACGCCGCGCTTGCGGTGCTTGGTGCCGCCGGCTATCGCGTCACCGTCGCAACGCCTGCCGATGGCTCACGCCCGCTCTGCTGCGGCCGCACTTTTCTCTCTGTCGGCAAGGTGGATGAGGCGCGCCGTGAAATGCAACGCACGCTCGCCGCGCTGGCGCCGTTCGCCACGGCCGATACGCCCATCATCGGATTGGAGCCGAGCTGTCTGTTCAGCTTCCGCGACGAAATACCTTCGCTGAAAAAAAGCGAAACGGCGCGTCAAGTCGCAAGCCGGGCGCTGCTGTTCGAGGAATTCTTGGCGCGCGAGGCCGCTGTAGGCAAGCTCAACTTGCCGCTGGCGTCGATGAAAAAGCGGGCGTTCGTGCACGGCCATTGCCATCAGAAATCGTTCGACACCATGGCGGAGGTGACGGCGGCGCTAAGACTCATTCCCGATCTCGCCGTCGAGCCCATCGAATCGAGCTGCTGCGGCATGGCCGGCGCGTTCGGCTATCACGCCGACACGATCGACGTCTCGCGCGCCATGGGCGAGCTGTCGTTGTTGCCCGCCGTGCGCGAGGCACCCGCGGACGCCATCATCGTCGCCGACGGCACGTCGTGCCGGCATCAGATCAAGGATGGCGCAGGGCGCGAAGCGATGCATGTCGCGCGCGTACTGGCGATGAGTCTCGGATAAATCTCGCAGACCTACGAAACCGCAATGGCCGGGCTCTCGGTCGTGCGTTGCGCGGGCTTTGCGCAATGGCGATCGAGCGCGTCGCTCATTTCCCGGGCGAGATTTTGATCATGCGGATGCTCCCGCATCATCGTGAAGTGATCGCCGGTCACCTGGATGATTTCAAACCCTTTGCCGAACAGATCGGCCCAACCCAGGCTGTCATCCACGTTTGCCGCCGGGCAATCCTCCGACCGGTCCGCCCGGAACAGAACGCCGCGGCAGTCCAGACGGCGCAGCCGGTATGAGCGCAGCGAATTGTCGTAGAGCCGATTGATCAGCGGCCAATGCATCGGCCGGCCCAGCGTATCGAGCTTCGTGGTCAGTTCGCCCGGGTCGCGCAATGCACTCTCGACGAAGCGGCGCTTGAGGAATCTCCCGGCCACCGCGAGCGTCCAACGCGCGATCGACAACGAGACCGCGAAACGGGACGCGATCGATGCGGCGCGTTCTCTCGTGCCCGGCAACCAGGTATCCCGCAAATTATTCCAGGCAATCTTGTGCGGGAGCGGATACTCGGCCGGCGCATCCAACAGCATCACCAGGTCGACTTGGCCGCCTTGTTCCAGAAGCTGATGCGCGATCTCGAACGCCATCGACGCGTGGAACGAATATCCGGCGAGCACGCATGGCGTCGAGCCGGCATGCGCCCGCAAAGCCGTCACATACGGCACCACCATGTCTTCCAGGACCGGCGTGGCGTCGGTGTCGTTTCTGGCCGCGGCGTCATGCCACGCCGCCGGCCAGGCGATCTCGGCCGCGAAAATCGAATGCTGCGGCGGCATCATTTGCGCGGTATGGAGTTCGTAAAGTCCGGCGCCGATGAAATAGACCGGCGTCGCGGACGTGCCTTGCCGCAGCTGCACCACCGTGGGCCGCTGCCGCAGCGGCAGCGGCGCTTTCTTGCCAAGATGCTTGGCGGCGCCGAGGATTCCGGTCCACACCGCCGCGCGCGCTTCGTCGGTCATCGGAGACGAGGACGATTTCAGCTGAGAGTCTTGCATTGTTCGTGCGGCTCTCGTGGCAGGCGCGATGTCACGCAACACGGCAGATGCACCGGGGACATTTCGCCCGGATACATTGGGTTAATCATTTGAGCAAGTTCGCCCCGGGATTATGGTCAATACACCGGCTACCCTTAATTCCCGGCTTCCAGTGCGCTTTCGTGCCAGCGGCGCAACGCAATATGATTAACGAAGGCCAACAGGTAGAAAATCACGATGCCGGCGATGGATAGCAGCACCAGCGCCGCGAACATGCGCGGAATATTGAGGCGATAGCCCGACTCGACGATGCGATAGGCGAGGCCCGAACCGGCCCCCGCCGAGCCCGCGGCGATTTCGGCGACCACGGCGCCGATCAGCGACAGCCCCCCGGCGATGCGCAGGCCGCCGAGGATGTAGGGCAGCGCCGACGGCAGCTTCAGGTTCCACAACATCTGGCCGCGCGACGCGCCATAGAGCGCGAACAGATCGGCGAGATTGCGGTCGATGGAATTGAGCCCGAGCGTGGTATTGGCCAGCACTGGAAAGAACGCCACGATCCAGGCGCAGGCCAGCACCGCCAAAGGCTGCGGCAGGTAGATCAACAACAGCGGCGCGACGGCGACGATCGGCGTCACCTGCAGGATCACCGCGAAGGGATAGAACGAATACTCGACCAGCCGAGACAGGTTGAACAGCACCGCAAGTCCGACGCCGCCGATCGCCGCCAGCAAAAAGCCCTGCAGTGTGGTGATGAGCGTGACCAGGAGCGATTGCGTCAGCAGCGCCCTGTCGGCGATGAACGTTTGCAGGATGAGGCTCGGCGCCGGCAGCACATAGGGCGGAATGTGTGCCAGCCGCACCACCAATTCCCAGGCCGCAAGGCTGAGCGCCAGCACGGTGATCGGCAGCACGACGCGCAACACGCGGTCGCGGCGTTCCTGCGCCGTGCTGCGCTGTGTCATGGCTCGCCTCCCGCCGCCATGGCTTGCGCCAGCGCGTCCGAGGTGCGCCGGCACAGCGCCGCATAGTCGGCCGAGGTGCGGAATGCCTGGTCGCGCGGGTAGGGCGCGTCGATCGCGAGCTCGGTGAAGACCCGGCCCGGCCGCGCCGCCATCACCACGATGCGGCTCGACAAATAAACCGAACTCGAAGACCGAGTGGGTGACGAACACCACCGTGGTGCGCAGCGCCTGCCAAACCTGCAACAGATCGTTGTTGAGCTTGAAGCGCGTGATCTCGTCGAGCGCCGCGAACGGCTCGTCCATCAACAGCAGCGCCGGCTCGGTCACCAGCGCGCGCGCGATCGACACCCGCATGCGCATGCCGCCGGACAATTCGCGCGGATAGGCGGCGCCGAATTTTTGCAAGCCGACGCGATCGAGCGCAGCCGCGACGCGTTTCGATGCTTGCTCCGATGCGACGCCCTTGAGCTTGAGCGGCAGCAGCACGTTATCGGCCACGTTCGCCCAGGGCATCAGTGTCGGCTCTTGAAACACAAAGCCCAATCGATTCTCGTTTTCGGTCTTGGCCGCTTCTGTCCAATCGACGACACCCTGCGTCGGCTCGGTGAGCCCGGCGATGATCCGCAACGCCGTCGACTTACCGCAGCCCGACGGACCGAGCAGCGACAGGAATTCGCCTTCCCGCACGTCGAGATCGAGGCCGGCGAGCGCAATGGTGCCGCTGGGAAACGTCTTGCCGACGCCGCGCAGCGCGACGATGGGAGTACCTGATTGATGAGAAGGAGCCGTCATCACCATCATATTGTCATGCCCCGCGGAGGCGGGGCACCCAGTAATCGCCATCGCGGAAGAATATCGCAAGCACAAGTGTATACTGGATCATCCGCCTTCGCGGATGATGACAACGCGTGGGATCATTTCGGCCGCAGATCGAGCCCGACCTTCTTGCCGACGAACTGCAGCGTGTAGGATTTGCGGTAATCGAGATTGGCCTTGGTGACGCCCGCACGCACCATCTTGTCGAAAAAATCCTTCATGCGCGCGTCGGTCATGGCGCCGACGCCAAGCGTCGTGGCGTCGCCGGAATTGACGATGCCGTATTCCTTCATCTTGGCGACGCAATAGGCCAACAGATCGTCGGTCATCTCCGGGTTCTGTTTCTTGATCAGCGCATTGGCGGCGGAATTGTCGTGGTAGATGTAATTGTACCAGCCGACGATCGAGGCATCGATGAAGCGCTGCACCAGGTCGGGCTTCTTGTCGATCAGATCGCGGCGCGTCTCGATCAGCGTCGAATAATCGGAAAAGCCCTGGTCGGCGAGCAGGAACACCTTTGGGGTGAATTTCGCCGCATTGGCGATGGCGAACGGCTCCGAGGTCACATAGCCCTGCATCGCGCTTTTCGGGTTGACGATGAACGGCTGCGAATTCGAAGTGTAGGGCCGCACTTGCAAATCCTTGAAACCGTAATCGGCCTTGAGCCATTGATAATAGGTGGCGACGCCCTCCGCCGAGACGAACAGCGTCAAATTTTTCAAATCCTCGAATTTCTCGATGCCCTGGTCGGGATGCGCGATGAACACCTGCGGGTCTTTCTGGAACAGCGCGGCGACCTCGACCACCGGCACGTTCTGCGCGACGGCATCAAAACCCTGCAGCGAGTTGGCGCTGAGGAAGAAATCGATCTTACCGACCGGCAGCAGGATTTGATTGTTCGTGCTCGGGCCGCCCGGCACGATGGTGACGTCGAGGCCGTATTTCCGGTAGGTGCCGTCGGCCAGCGCCTGGTAGAAGCCGCCTTGCTCGCCCTCCGCCACCCAATTGGTGCCGAACGAGACCTTGTCGAGCGCCTGGGCAGAAGCCGGCCCCGCCGCGGCGGCGCCAAGGGCAACCCCAAAAAGCATCGCCCGGTATCGTCCAGCCATCGGTTGCTCCTTTTCATCGGCGACGCGACAATAGAGCATGATCCCGAAAAGTGGATACCGGTTTTCGGATAAGATCATGCTCCACTGAAAAATACATGACGCCGCAAAGTGGGACCCTGATGACCTTGCCCAAACGCAACTGGATGGACATGACCTGGCAGGACGTCGCCGGCGCCGGCGGCGACACCGCGCGCTGGATCGCCGTGCTGCCGCTCGCCGCGGTCGAGCAGCACGGGCCGCATCTGCCGCTGGGTGTCGATACCTACATCGCCGAAGCCTATCTGGCGCGGGTCGAAAAAATCCTGCCCGAAGAGCTGCCGGTATCGTTCCTGCCGGTGCAGCGGATCGGCGTCTCCGCCGAGCATTTGTCCTACCCGGGCACACTGACGCTTTCGGCTACGACCGCGATCGCGGCCTGGACCGAGCTTGGCGAAAGCCTGGCACGGGCAGGGGTGCGCAAGCTGGTCCTGGTCACCAGCCACGGCGGTAATGTCGCCGCCATGGAAATCGCGGCGCGCGATCTGCGCACGCGGCTCGGCATGCTGGCGGTCACGGTGGGTTGGCACCGCTTCGGCTATCCCGATGGCACGTTCGCGGCTGAGGAGAAGCGGCACGGCATCCACGCCGGCGACGTCGAGACCTCGCTGATGCTGGCGGCGCAGCCCGGCACGGTACGCATGGACAAGGCGGCGAACGCGACGCCTGAGACCATCGCCATGGCGCGCGAGTTCAAATGGCTCGGCGCCTACCGGCCTGCCGGCTTCGCCTGGATGACGCAAGATCTGCATCCAAGCGGCGCGCTCGGCGACGCCACGTTGGCGACGGCGGAGAAGGGCGAGGCCTCGCTCCTGCAAGGCGCGCGGGCGTTCGTGGAGCTGCTCCGCGAGGTCGACCGCTTCGATCTTTCGCGGCTGCGCGAAGGGCCGCTCGCGGAGCCGAAGGGATTTTGAATTCGGCGGCGCTTGATGTGCCCTCTCCCCTTGCGGGAGAGGGCTACGCGGGCAGTTCAGCAACAAGATCAGGTGAGGGGTCGTGCCGAAACCCCTCACCCAGCCGAGTTTGTTGAGAGTCCATCGTTGCCCTCTCCCGCAAGGGGAGAGGGCACGGCAAGTTACGCCGCGATCTTCACGTATTCGAAATCGCCCGGCTTGTTGTCGATGCCG
The DNA here is from genome assembly GCA_963724715.1 of uncultured Alphaproteobacteria bacterium. GTDB lineage: Bacteria > Pseudomonadota > Alphaproteobacteria > Rhizobiales > Xanthobacteraceae > BOG-931. The sequence continues at coordinate 120,557 of CAVRVV010000001.1, forward strand.
ACGCGGGGCGGCGCGATCCAGCTGGCGAATTGGCCGGGCTCGACCACGCGCTGCATCAGGCTGGCGATGAAATCGCCGTCGTCCTTCGACGGCAGCCACTGGCTGGAGTCGCGCTGCCAGGTCGCGTCGTCGATCAGCTTGCCGGCCGGCGACACTTTCACGTCCTTGAACTCGCCGATCAGGCGGTGGAAGCCGACATGCGGCAGTTCGAGTTTGAATGCGACGCCGGTCTTGTCGATGATCTTGTTCCAGCGGTCGAGGCCGCGCTGGCAGTCGGCGGTGTAGTCGTCGCGCAGCCGCATGTTGATCGCGGTCAGCGCCGGCTCGTCGATGCGCTTGATCTCGCCATCGACGAATTTCAGCACCGGGTAGGTCGCATGTTCGAGCTGGTGATCGTCGTCGATCTTGGTTTCCTGGAAGCGGCCCTTGACCCCGGCCGTAAACGTGTTGGCGGCGTTGGTCGAAACCTCGGAGCCGAAAAGATCGAGCGACAGCGTGTAATGCAGATTGAGTTTCTTCTGGATGGTCGGCAGGTCGATGACGCCGAGGTCGCGCACCTTGCCGATATCGGTAGGATCCTCGACCCCGGCCGCCTTCATCGCCTCGCAGGTGCGCTGGATGGTGCGGCCGACGCCGGTCTCGCCGACGAACATGTGGTGCGCCTCTTCGGTCAGCATGAAGCGGCAGGTGCGCGACAGCGGATCGAAGCCGGATTGCGCCAGACTTTCGAGCTGCATCTTGCCGTCGCGATCGGTAAAGAACGTGAACATGTGGAACGACAGCCAGTCCGGCGTCGCCTCGTTGAAGGCGCCGAGCATGCGCGGCTTGTCGGCGTCGCCGGAGCGGCGCTTTAACAGCTCGGCGGCTTCTTCGCGGCCGTCGCGGCCGAAATATTTTTGCAGGATATAGACCATCGCCCACAGGTGACGGCCTTCCTCGACATTGACCTGAAACACGTTGCGCATGTCGTAGAGCGACGGCGCGGTTTTGCCCAAGTGGCGCTGCTGCTCGACGGACGCCGGCTCGGTGTCGCCCTGGATGACGACGAGACGTCGCAGCATGGCGCGATATTCGCCCGGAATGTCCTGCCAGACCGGCTCGCCTTTATGGCGGCCGAATGGGATTTTGCGGTCGTCTTCCTTCGGCGCCAGCAGGATGCCCCAGCGATATTCGGGCATCTTCACATAGTCGAACTTGGCCCATCCCTTCGGATCGACCGAGATCGCGGTGCGCAGATAGACCTCCGCGTCCTGGAAACCTTCCGGCCCCATGTCCATCCACCAGTCGATATAGCCGGGGTGCCAGCTCTCCAGCGCGCGCAGCACCTGGCGGTCTTCGGCGAGATTGACGTTGTTCGGGATCTTGGTCGTGTAGTCGACGCTCTCGATCATGGTGGCCTCCATATTTCTTTCTTCCTTTCCCCTCCCCCTTGTGGGGAGGGGTAGGGGTGGGGTCGTGAGGTGACGTGAAGAGGTCGTCGCTAGCGAACCACCTCCCGACCCCACCCGGCCCTCCCCACAAGGGGGAGGGAGGAAAATTCAAACTCTCCGCGTATCGAACACGGGCTTCTGGCCGGTGCCGTAGCGTTTGAGCGCGCCTTCCTCGCCGATCGCGTTGGGGCGCTGGAAGATCCAGTTCTGCCACGCGGTCAGCCGGGCGAAGATTTTCAATTCCATGGTCTCCGGCCCGGCGAAGCGCAGATTGGCTTCGAGGCCGGTGAGGCTGTCGGGCGAAAAACTGGCGCGCTCTTCGAGGAACACGCGCACCTCGTCGTCCCAATCGATATCGTCGAGCGCAAAGGTGATGAGGCCGAGCCGCTCCGAAGCCTCGGCGTCGAGCATTTTCTCGCGCTCGGCTTTGGCGGCGTCGACATCGGCAGGATTTGCCAGAAAGCGGCAGCCGAGCCGCGTCAATCCGTTCGACATCGGATAGACGCCGAAATTGACGTTGGTCAGCGCCAGTGTCGCCGGCGGCTTGTTGTCACCGTCGCGGGCGCCGATCAGCATGTAGGAGCGGTCGCTGGCGAACGGCAATTCGGCAAGTGTGCCGGCAAAGCATGAACCAGGCTCGATCAAGCTGACCAGCGAGCGCGAGGTGAGATCGACGCGCTTGAGCACGCGCTTCCACAAGTGGCGGATTTCGCGCGCCAGCCAGTGCTCCTTGTTGGCATCGAGAAAATGGTCGTAGGCGAGCACCTGCGCCGGCTCGCCGGAGGATTTGAAGACGATTGCGGCGGTGTCGAGCTCGTTGAGCCGGATATTGAGAATCGCGTCGTCGAGCTCGCGGGCGAGCTGGAGCGGCCAGAAATTTGAGCCGAGCGCCACCATGGCGTCGGCGGAAGCCGGCGGCGGCGCCGAAGGCCCGCGCAACGTCACGGTGGCGATGCGTTCCGCGCGATTGAATTCGACCGCGAGCGAGCCGTATTCGACGCCGTTGGCGGCGAATGTGCGCGTCAGCGGTGTGAGCGTAACACCTTTGCCGGCGCCGTTGCGCGGCGACTTTGCGGCAAATTCCTTGGCGCGCGCCATAACCGTGTCGTCGAATTTCGACCCCGGCACCACGTCGTCGACCAGTCGCCATTCGACCGCGCGCTTGCCTTTAACGCCTTCTTCCGTGGTGCAGAACACGTCGGCATGGTCGCGGCGCACTTTGCGCTTGTCGGAAACGCGAGTGAGGCCGCCGGTGCCGGGCAGCACCGCGAGCAGCGGCAATTCCGGCAGCGACACCGAAGCCGAGCCGTCGTCCACCAGCATGATGTGGTCGGTGGCGAGCGCCAATTCATAGCCGCCGCCGGCCGCGGTGCCGTGGATGGCGCAGATGGATTTGAGCCCGGAATGCTCGCTCAAATCCTCGATGCCGTTGCGGGTCTCGTTGGTGAACTTGCAGAAGTTGACCTTGTGGGCGTGAGTGGCGCCGGCCAGCATGCGGATGTTGGCGCCCGCGCAAAACACCCGCGGCTTGCCCGAGCGCAGCACCACGACGCGCACCTGCGGATGCTCGAAGCGCAGCCGCTCGATGGCGTCGGCCAATTCGATATCGACGCCGAGGTCGTAGGAGTTGAGTTTGAGTTCGTAGCCCTCGAACAGCGCGCCCTTCTCGTCGACGTCCATCACCAGCGTGGCGATGTCGCCGTCGACCTTGAGCTGCCAATGGCGATAGCGCGCCGGCTCGGTCTGGAAATCGATCCGCGTCTTGCCGTTGGCTAGCGGACGCGCAGTTGCGGTTTCAGCCATCTCTGCCTCGCTGCCCCCTCCCTACCCTCCCCCCGCAAGCGGAGGAGGGTAGGGAGGGATGCATTATAATGCAGCTATTCGATTAATATGCACCATAATTCATATCACCGCAATCCCTGAATCGGCCTGTTTTTTGCCCTCGTGGTGGTCGCGCAGTAGCCGGTTGATGAAGTCGGCGACCACCTTGAGCGTCAGTTCAGGCGCCTCGCGGAACGGGGCGTGGCGCACGTCCGGCAGCACCGCGGTCTCGACCGGGCAAAAACATTCCTGCTCCGCCGCCTCGACCTGCTTGAGCGTGCCGTATTGATCGTCGGCGCCTTGCACGACCAGGATCGGCACGCGGATGTAGCCGAGCGCCTCGGTGATGTCCCACTTGCGAAAATCCGGGTGCAGCCACGGCTCGCTCCACGAGCGGAACGCGCAATCGACGTCGGCGTGCCAGCGCTTGAGCTTTTCGCGCAGCGTGCCGGCATTGAACGCCGCGTTCGCGCGCTCGATCTCGGCGATGCCCATGTCCTCGATGAAGAAGTGCGGGGCGATGAGCACCAGCCCGCGCACGCGATGGTCCTGCACCGAACCGGCATAAATCGTCGCGATCGAAGCGCCGTCGCTGTGGCCGAGCAGGAGGCCGCGCTGGAAGCCGATTGCGTCGAGCACACGCGGCAGCACCGCGCAAGCTTCCTCGTGCATGAACGAGATCGAGCGCGGCATCGGTCCGGGTTCCGACGTGCCGTAGCCGGCGCGCGAATACACGAACACGCCGGCGCCGGTCGCCGCCGCGACGGCGTCGGGAAAACTTCCCCACAGGCCGACGGAGCCAAGGCCTTCGTGCAGCATCACGATGGTCGGCGCGGCGTCGGGCGCGTCGGGGCGCGGGCCGATCATGCGGTATTCGAGCCGCAGCGGATCGAGGTCGAGAAAGCCGGTGTCGGAGAGCGTCATGGCCGCTATCTCCCTTCCAGCAAAGCCATCACCATGCGCAAAAGCTTGGCGAAACTTTGCTCTATGGCTTCGCCCGAGGTGTCGATCTCGGCCTCGGCGCGGGAATAGTCGGCGCGGCGCGCTTCGAGAATGGCGACGAGGTCGGCCATGGCGGCGCGGTTTTGCGCCATCGGGCGGAAATCGCCCTGGGCTATGACGCGGCTCATGTGATCTTCCGGCCGCGCCTTGATCCAGATCGTGTGGGTGCGGCGAAGCAGCAGCGCATAAGTTTCCGGGTTGGCGACGATGCCGCCGGCGGTGGTGATGATCGCAGCGTCATGCGCGGTGATGATGCGGTCGAGCGCGCCGCGTTCGTGGCGGCGGAACGTCGCCGTGCCGGCCATCTCGATAAGATCGGGAATGCTGGCGCCGTAATCCTCCTCGACTAGCCGGTCGAGCTCGATGAACGGCCAGCCGAGATGCTGCGCCAGCATGCGGCCGAGCGTCGACTTGCCAGCGCCGCGTAGGCCGACCAGCGCAATGCGCCGCGCGCGGTCGGCGCTGCCGGGCCGCGCCAGGCGCGTCTCGATATCTTTGGCGAGCGCCGGCAGTTCCCCCTCCGGCACTTGCGCCAAGAGATCGAGGATGGCGCCGAGCGCCGCGGTGCGCGCGCCGGCTTCCGGCAGCAACGCGGAACAAGGCAGATCGAGCGCCTGCGCGATGGCGCGCAGCACGCTCACCGAAGGATTGCCGACGCCGCTTTCGATCTGCGCCAGGTATCGCTCGGACGTTTGCGAGGCTAGCGCCAACTGCCGCCGCGTCATGCCGCGCTTGGCGCGGCTGCGCCGCACCTCGCTCCCGATCGAAGCGAGGAACGCCGCCTCGCCCTGGGCTGCGACCAGGGCTCTTTCACGCGGCTTGGTCTCTGCGATCGTCTCAGCCAAAAACTTGCTCTATGCATTATAATTCATGTGGTATAATGCAGATCGAGGGGGCTTTGGCAAGCCTCGCGGCAATCCTTGCGTGCGATCGGCGCAATTTGAGCGAATTCGGACAGTGCGATTTAGGCGCTCCCTGTTAGCAACGGCGCTGCAACGCGCCTTGCTTGGAGCGGTTCATGAGCCGGCTCAGTCCGTTCGGCCATCTGGTCGCGGCGTTCGTCTTCCTGGCATCGTCGACGCTGTCGTATGCGGCGGAACGCGACGCAACCTGCTCGCAGGACAGCGTCGACACCGATCCAGCCTCGGTCATCGCGCCCTGCACGAACTTACTGGCGCAGCCGGGCTTGTCGAATGCGCAACGCAGCGATGCGCTGTTCATCCGCGGCCAAGGCTATCATCGCAGCAAGAATCTCGACCGTGCCGCCAAGGACTATGATTCGGCTTTGCAGCTTAGGCCGGACAACGACGCCATCTACCCGGAGCGTGCCAATGTCGCGTTTCGAGAGGGCGAGCTCGATCAAGGCATGGCACTTCTTCGACGGGCGCTTGCGCTCAATCCGAAGAATGCCCGCGCGCTGCGGATGGTCGCGGGTTACCTGAACGACCGAGGGCGGCTTGACGATGCGATCCGTTACGCGTCGATGGCGCTCGATGCCGATCCGAACGAAGCGCACGCGCTGCTCCTTCGCAGCGAAGTCTACAAGCTCAAGGGCCAGTTCGATTTGGCGCTGCGCGATGCCGACGCGCTGGCGGCGATGCCGCCCGATCGCATCAACCGGCAAGGCTACATGGATACGTACGGCGTCAAGCGCGACTTCCATATCATGGCATTGCAGAACCGTGCCGACATTCATGCCGAGACCGGCAACGACGAACTCGCCGAGCGCGATCTCAACGCGGCGGTCGAATACAAACGGTCCGGCGAATCGCTTGTAGCGCGCGGCGAATATCTGATGGATCGTCCCGGCCGGCAGCAGGCCGCGCTCCAGGACTTGGAGGAAGCGGCCACGCTCGATGCGAGTCTTGTCCGCGCCTTCTACCTGAAGGGACTTTTGTTGGTTCAATTGCAGCGCTACGGCAAGGCTTTCGATGCCTTCGACCGCGCCGTCGAGATCGATCCACAATACGATTACGCGCTGCGCATGCGCGCGCTGATGTATCGCGAGCTTGGTCAAACGGATTTGGCTGTTCGCGACTTGGAAAATGCCATGACCATAAGCCAGCGCGTCGTTTTAATGACGATGCGGACGCTGCGGCAGGCCGGCTATTGGAACACGAGCGAGATTCCTAATGGGCTGACGTCGCAGCTTCAGGACGCCATTCGCGCCTGCATGATCGATAAACACTGCAATTAGGAGGCGGCATTGAGAATGAGGCACAAACTGATCGCCACCGCCGGAATGCTGTGTTGGCTGGCCGCGGCGCACGCAACCGAAGGCGGCGCCTCGTTTGGCGGCGATTGCGCGGCGGCAACTTCGTTCCGCTTGGCGTCGGCGGTACTCCATCCGGCGAATTACACGGCCGTGCCGCAGCCGGTTTGCCGGCGCGATGCCGTCAACTTTTGCCGATCTGCCACAGCCATTTCGCTTGGCATGACAGGCCAGTCAAACGCGTCGGTGCCTGAATTGTCCCGTCTGGCACTCAATGAGTGCTCTCTCCACGGCGAGTAATCCCATGCGAATCCTGGCATTCTTTACGGTCGCGGTTGCCTGCCTCGCCGGCGTTTGCCCTGCCGCGGCGGACGGATCACTCGGCACGGCGGGACCGTTCCGCAGCATCGGTGGGGCGACCTGCGCGGCGGGATATATCGCGCAAATGCAGGGCAAATGCGATCCGCCGCCGGTCGATCAAAGCCTTTCGCTCGCGGTGCGGTCGCAGGCCGAGGTAGGACGGGCGCTGAAGCTCATCGCCCTGATGCGGCTGGAGCAGGCCAAGCAGGCCCTCGATGCGGCGCTCGCCTTGGATCCGCGCAACATTGCCGCATACAAATTACGCGCCCGGATGGCGATCCCCGGCTCCCCCGCGTCGGCCGAGGTCGACGTCAATGCGGGCCTGCTGCTGGCGCCGTCGGATTCCGATCTACTGGCGACGCGCGCGCTGCTGTTGCGCAATCACCAGGACACCGATTGCACCTGCATGCAACGCGCAAAGCGTGATGCCGAAGATGCGATCAAGGCCAATCCCAAAAATGCCGATGCCTTTTGGATTCGGGCGCAAATCTTCCGCGATCTCGGCCAAATGGACGCCGCCGAGGCCGATTTGAGCCAATCGCTCGTGCTCGAACCCGACCATACGCGGGCGCGCCTGCTGCGGGCGCAGATTCGCATGATGTTGGATCGGGCCAAGGACGCAGCAGACGACGCCAGCGTCGTGCTCGAGCAAAATCCGGCGGAGGTTTCGGCGCGGCAATTGCGCGCCGTCGTCCGCGCACAGGTCGGCGATCTCGCAGGAGCCGTCGATGATCTAGGCGCGATCCTGGGCGAGCCCGGCAAGGTGACGAATATCACTCCGGCTGCGGCCATGTTCGGCGACCTCTATCTGCAACGGGCCGTCCTTCTTGTTGCGGTCGGGCGGCCGGATGATGCGATGCGCGACCTCGACAGCATCGTGGCGATCGGCGGACCGCGGGCTTTGCTGCGCCTGCAAGTCTATTTGCGCGGTCATGGCTTTCCGGACGTTGCCATCGACGGCAAACGTTCGGAAAGGTTCGATGACGCCATCAAGGCCTGCTTCATCGACAAGGCATGCGGCCGCGGTCTGGCGCAGCGAAGTTAGTTCCGACCGCTATTTTTCACTCGAAAATTTTCCGCCAGCCGCTGGGCTTTGCGTCCGGTTCCGGCTCGGTCTCCTCGACGATCTCGGCTTCGGGCCCGGGATCGTCCGGCGCGTGGACCAGCGGAATCACCGGATCGGCCTTCGGCTGTGCCGGCTGAATGCCTGGGTGCAATGGCGCGGCGGAACCGTTTGTCGCCAGCGGCAGGTCGCTGTCGTGCTGCTCGTGCACCACGGGGTCGGCGGCGGGCTTGGCCGGGATGACCAACACCGTGTCCGACTCGATCACAGGCGCAGCGCTGGTCATTCCGGTGAGCGGCACGCGCCATTCGAAGGCGTCGAGCCGGCCGGTGACGGGCGACAGCGGCAGCCAGTGGTCGCAGACGTAGCCGTTGGCGGTCCATGCCGGATCGGGCGCGGCATGGACCGCGCGCCCCAGCCATTCGCGGGCGCGGCCTTCGTCGCCTTCCGCTCGTTCGAGCGCGGCCATCAAAAGCGCAACGCGCTTGGTCGGCGCGTCCAGATACGGCGTGAGCGCGGCGCGGGCGCGGGCGAACTCCCGGGCATCGATGGCGGCGCGCGCGACGGCCAGCGCACCTTCGACATTTCCGGGCGCGCGTTTTGCCAGCGCATCGATCCGCTTCAAACGATCGCGCGCGGATTCGCTCGCGCGCAGCTCGGCAAAACTTTGCGCCAATTCGGGATGCGGATTGGCGCGCCAGGCGGTGTCGATGATGCGGTTGGCCTTGCGCAGGTAGCCGCCCTCGGCCAGCAAGCGTGCGGCGAGCGCCGCCGCCGGCACCAAGGTCGGCGCAAGCTTGTTGGCTTCGAGGGCCGCGGCCTTGGCCACCTCGCGGTCGGAATTCTCGGTGGCGAGCGCGCGCGCCGTCAGCAGCACCGCGCGTTGGCGGCGATAGCTCGCTTTGTCGAGCGCGCTTTGATTGCGATCCAGCAGCTCCAGCGCGCCGGCCCAATCGCCGTCTTTGCAGCGCGCTTCCAGCACCGCCCGGCCGGCCCAGCCGAGCGTGGGCGCGGTGCGCGCGGCCTCTTCGGCGTGGCCTTGCGCGCTTGCGTGATCGTCGCGGCGGTGCGCTTCGATGAACAGGCCGTGCAGGCCGAGCGCCTTGGTGTCAGGACGGCTCGCCATGGCGCGGAACGCGCGCTCGGCGCCGTCGCGATCGCCCGAGAGCTGGGCGGCTTGCGCGCTGAGCAGAAGGGCAAGCGGCTCGCCGGGCGTGAGGCGGTTGGCCTCGGCCGAAAGCTTGCGGGCGGCGTCGATATCGCCCGAGCCGATCGCGATCAAACCGTTGGAGATCGCCGCATAGGCGCGCGCGCCACGACGCTCGCGCTGCCGCTTGGCCAACACGGTCGGCGAGCGCACGATGGCGCGAACGATGCTCCAGGCGATCGCCAGAACCGCCAGCGCCGCCGCCGCCGCCGCGGTCATCACCATCAGCGACGTTTCGATGCGAAAACCCTGCCAGGTGACGACCACGTTGCCCGGCCGGTCCGCGAGCCACGCCTCGCCGAGGGCCAACACCCCGACCACGATGAGAAAGAAGACGACGCGGATCATTGCGGATTTGGCTTGCTGAGCGCCGCCAGCGCGTCGGCGGCAAGTTTTCGGCTCGCCGCAATGGCGGCGTTGCGCGCCTGCGCCTTCTCGACCCATGCCGCGGCAAGCGGTTTTGCAGCGTCGGGTAATTTGGCGATATCGGCGAGCGCCGCGGCGATGTCGGCATGCGCGGCGTCGACATCGACCCGCGTCACCACCGACGCCGGATCGTCGCCCGGCGGCGCATCGACCGGCGTGATGCGCACGAGGCGCTGCGCGTTGCTCTCGAGCCGGCTCAGGAACGAGCTATCGCTCGACGCCGGATCGGCTGCCTGCCGCAAGGCTGGAATGAGGCTTGCGAGGTCGTGCGCCAGCGCCCTGGCGGCCGGCACGCCGGCGGCGGCGAAGGCCTCGAGCGGCCCGGTCGCGCTTTGGTCGGCGCCGAGCGATTTGGCGGCCGCGAGTTCGGCCGGATACGGCGCGCCGCGTTCGACCGCGGCGCGCAGTGCCTCGGCGGCGACCGTCAACCGCGCCGCGCGATCGTCGGCAGTGGCAGTCTCGTGTTTTATGTCGTCGGCAAGCGTCTTCACGGTGCTTTCGAGCGGCGCGATGCGGGCCGCCAGCGCGTCGAGATCGCTGCGCGCCACATTCGTCTGCGCGGCGCTCTTGGCTGCATCGGCTGCGGTCGAGGCGCTCTTGACCTGGGCGAGCGCGGTCTGCGCCGCCGCCGCCACGTCATCGACGCGGCGCGTGAGAGCGGCGATTGAATCGCTCAGCGATTTTGTTGCAGCTTCCGCGGCTGCCAAACGGGAGACCAGCGCCGCGTCTGGCTGCGGCGGCGGAACGGGTTTTTGTTGGGTTGCAACGGCGCCTTCGATCTTGTTCAGCCGCGCCGAGATTTCGGCAATCGCCGCGTTGTTCGTCGGTTGCGCATTCGGCGAAGCCGGCAGCAGGCCGGGCGGCACGTAACCCAGGGACCAAAGCCCGGAGCCGATCGCGACGACCGCGATCGCGCCCCCCGCAATTCCGGCAACCGCCATTCTGACGGACGATCGCGGGCGGCCAGGCGCGGGCTCGCCCGTTTGCTGGCCGAATGAACCAGGCGCGTCGGCGGCGGCCGGCCCCTTTGCCGGTTCTTGTGACGGTTCTGGCGCTGCCGCCGGCTTTTCGGCGTCGACTTCCGTCGCCGTCAGGTCGATGGTCGGCGGCCGTCGACGCGGTGTGCTGTCAGAATCGCTCATGCAGTTCCCAGGGCGCGCGGTCGCCGAATAGGCCGATCGGGTAAGGCCTGACGCCACGGCATAGTACGGGGCAAAGACGGCGGCAACAGATCAGGCCGCGGCAATAAGCGCGAGCAATACGGCCTCGTTTGGACGCTCGGCGACGCGGATGTCGGCGGCACCGGCCTGCGCCAGTGGTTCCGCGACCTGCGCCGAAAGACAAAAATGAGCGGCTTGCACCGCGCTTTCGAGCACGCCCGCGGCCCGCGCCGCATCGATAAAAACCTCGGCGCTGCGGCGGGAGAAATGCAGCACGCCGTCGATGCCGCGGGCCAGCACCTGCGCCGCGGCCGGCGGCAAGGCGGTCGCGGCGATGGCGCGATAGATCATTGTGGTCTCGACGGCAAAGCCGCGGGCGCGCAGATCGCCGGCGAGATCGCCGGCGCGGTCTTCGCCGGCGAGATAGAGCAGCGGGGCTGCCGGCTGCAGCCGCGCGGCGACGAGCCGCGCCAGATCGCTCACATTGCCGTCGGCGGACGTCACCTTGGCGAAGCCGGCCGTGCCCATGGCTTCGGCGCTGCGCCGACCGACGGCGAAGACCGGCAGCGCGCGCAATGGCGTGACGCGCGCGTGCGTCGCGACGGCGCGGGCGGCGTTGGCGCTGGTGATCAGGATTGCCGCCCACGGGCCGGCGCCGATTTGCGCTTCGGGCGCCGGCTCGATGCGCAGCAGCGGAGCGCTAATCACATCGTGACCTTGCGCGCGTAACGCCGCGGCGGTGCGTTGGGCGTCGGGCTCGGGGCGCGTGAGCAGAAGCCGCACGTTCAATCCCGCACGAAGAAGTCGGCGCCGCCGCGCGCTTTGAGCTCGCGGCCGGCATCGGCGCCGAGCTCCGCGGCCTGGTCGCGGCGGCCCTCGCGCAAAACCTCGAACGCCGCGCTGCCGTCGGGCTTGACGATGATGCCGCGGAAATGGACGACGCCGTTATTGATCCGCGCATGGCCGCCGATCGGCGTGCGGCAGGAGCCGTCGAGCACGGCGAGGAAGGCGCGCTCCGCCGTCACCGCGGTCGCGGTGTCGGTGTCGTTGATATTGGCGACCAGCGCGCGCGTCGCGGAATCGTCGGCGCGGGTCTCGATCCCGATGGCGCCTTGGCCCACCGCCGGCAAAAATTCATCGATGTCGAGCAATGCCGCCGCGGCGTCGAGCAGGCCGAGCCGCTTCAAGCCAGCAACGGCGAGCAGTGTCGCGTCGGCTTCGCCGGCCTCGATCTTGCGCAAGCGTGTCTCCACGTTGCCGCGCAGCGGCACGATGGCAAGATCCGGCCGCAAGCGCTTGACCAAGGCTTGTCGCCGCAGCGATGCCGTGCCGACCACGGCGCCCCGCGGCAGATCGCGCAAACTTTTGGCTTTGCGGCTGATGAAAGCGTCGCGCGCATCCTCGCGCGGCAAAAACGCCGACAGCACCAGGCCGGGCGGCAGCAGAGTGGTCATGTCCTTCGACGAATGCACCGCGAGGTCGATGGCGCCGCTGAGCAGCGCGTCCTCGATCTCCTTGGTGAACAGCCCCTTGCCGCCCAGGTCGTTGAGCGGCCGGTCCTGGACGACGTCGCCGGTGGTGCGGATGATTTTGATCTCGATCCGCGCGGCATCGAGGCTGCAGGCCGCGGCGAGGCGGTTCCTCACCTCGCGCGCCTGCACCAACGCCAGCGGCGAGCCGCGCGAACCGATGCGGAGAACGGGGGTCGAGGATTGTGCCATAGGTCCTTTAAGTGTTAGGGCGTCGGTCATTCCGGATCGACGCGAAGCGTCGAGTCAGGAATCCATAACCACAGTCCGAGCAGAATATGCACCCATCGTGGTTATGGATTCCGGGCTCCTCGCGTAGCCTGTCATCGGGCCGGCCACTTCGGGCCGGACCCGTTGGCTCGGCCCCGGAATGACGGGGACCTTATATAATACACCGATGGTCATCCTCGGCATCGAGACGACCTGCGACGAGACCGCCGCGGCCCTGGTCGAGCGGACCGAGGACGGCAAGGGGCGGATTTTGTCCAACATCGTGCTTTCACAGGTGGCCGAGCACGCCGAATTCGGCGGCGTGGTGCCGGAGATCGCGGCGCGCGCCCATGTCGAGGCGCTTGACGCCATCATCGCCAAGACGATGGCCGAAGCGGAGATGTCGTTCGAAGCGCTCGACGGCATCGCCGCCGCCGCCGGGCCCGGCCTGATCGGCGGCGTCATCGTCGGTCTGACCACGGCCAAGGCCATCGCGCTCGCTCACGACAAGCCGCTGATCGCGGTCAATCATCTGGAGGGCCACGCACTCACCGCGCGGCTTACCGACGCGACGCCGTTTCCCTATTGCCTGTTTCTAGCCTCCGGCGGCCACACCCAAATCCTCGCCGTGCGCGGCGTCGGCGATTATGTGCGCTTCGGCGGTACGGTCGACGACGCCATCGGTGAGGCCTTCGACAAGACCGCAAAGCTCCTCGGCCTCGGCTATCCGGGCGGACCGCTGGTCGAGAAGGAGGCCGCCCGCGGCGACGCCAAGCGGTTCGCCCTGCCGCGGCCGATGCTTGGGCGTCACGATGCCAATTTTTCGCTGTCCGGGCTAAAGACGGCGCTGCGTATCGAGGCGGAGAAGATCGCGCCGCTGAGCGACCAGGATGTCGCCGATCTGTGCGCCTCGTTCCAACAGGCGGTGGTCGACGTGGTCATGGACCGGCTGCGCGCCGGAATGCGCATGTTCCGCGATCGCCTCGGCACGCCCACCGCGCTGGTTTGCGCCGGCGGCGTCGCCGCCAACCAGGCGATCCGCAAAGTCTTGCACCGCGTCGCCTTCGAGGTCGGCACGACGCTCGTGGCGCCGCCGCCGGCTTTGTGCACCGACAACGGCGCCATGATCGCCTGGGCCGGCGCCGAGCGGCTGGCGCTCGGACTCACCGATCCGCTGGATGTCGCGCCAAGGGCGCGCTGGCCGCTCGATCAGGTGACGAAGGCGGCGGCGACGGCGTAGGCGCGCCTATTGCTCGAAGCGCTCGACGAACCAGCGCAACAGCCGCATCCAGATTTCGTCCTTGCCGACGACGTCCTCGATGCCGTGTTCGAGGTTCGGGTTGTCGTTGACTTCCATGACGACGATGCCGTTGTCGGTCTGCTTGAGGTCGACGCCATAGAAACCGTCGCCGATGGGCCGTGCGGCGCGCACCGCGATATCCATCACCTCGCGCGGCGCCTGGGCCAGATCGAAGGCGCGGAAGCCGCCTTCGTGGGACGAGCCGTCGGCCTTGTATTTCACCACCTGCCAATGGCCGCGCGCCATGCGGTATTGGCACACGAACAGCGGCTCGCCGGCGAGCACGCCGACCCGCCAGTCGAAATCGGTCGGCAGGAATTTCTGCGCCAGGAGGAGATCGGTCTCTTCGAACAGCTCCTCGCAGATGCGCTTGAGCGCGGCTGGCGATTCGATCTTGTGCACGCCGCGGGAGAACGAGCCATCCGGGATCTTCACCACCAGCGGCAGGCCGAGCTCGTCGATCACCTTGGTCAGGTCGGTGTCCTCGGCGAGGATCACGGTCGGCGGCGTCGGCACCTGGTTTTGCTGCAGGAGTTCCATCAGGAACACTTTGTTGGTGCAGCGGATCATCGAGATCGGATCGTCAATGACCGGCATGCCTTCCTGCCAGGCGCGGCGGGCGAAGCGGTAAGTGTGATTGTCGATCGAGGTGGTTTCGCGGATGAACAGGCCGTCGTATTCGGCGAGCTCGGCGAGCTGGCGCTTGGTGATCGGCTCGACGTCGACCGACAGCTTCTCGGCGATGCGGGCGAAGTGCTTGATCGAGCTCGGCGACGATGGCGCCGTCTTCTCGTTCTCGTTCGGGTCGTACAGCACGGCGAGATCGTATTTGGCGACCGAGCGCGCCTTGGGGTCGCGCCATTCGCGCTTGGTGTGGTTGTTCAGCGACTCGCGGAAGAACTCGCCTTCGCCGTTGGCGAGCCGGGTGATGGCGCGCGGCCGGATGCGGTCGATCGACAGCCGGGCGCCCGGCTCGACGATCACTTCCAGCGCCGGACAGCGGAACCAGTCGAACAGCAGGCGGCCGAACGGCTCGAAGCGCGGATCGCGGGCGATGCCGAAACAGACCAGGAGCTTGAACTCGCCTTCCGGCTGGAACTCGGCGCGGCGGGCGCAGCGGTTGAGCTCATCTTCGAGTTCCGGCAGCGCGTGCTCGTAGAGCTTCTGCTCGCGCAGCTCCAGCATGGTCTCGACGGTGGGCACCACGCGGTGGCCGCGCGCCTCGGCGAGCAGCGAGGCGTAGTAGCCCTTGGACTGGTAGGCGTAGGAGCGGGCGAGGTTGACGATTTTCGGCCGCCCCATGTCGAACAGGCGCGGTCGCGCCAAATACTCGCCCGTGGAGATGACCTTGTGCGGGGTCTCGGCGTTCGGCAGGTCGCGGCCTTGGTCGACAAGGATGACCCAGCCGGTCATGGGCGGGTTCCCTTCCAGTCGCCAGCGTTATGCAAAGTGAGGCCGATCATGCGTTCGAAATCAGGCACGGCTCGATTCGTCATAACCGGATTCAAATCCGTTTGCGACAGCGCCGGCGACGATGTCCACCGTCTAAACCGATTCGGCTGTCACAGTCAGGCGGGGTTTTTGGCAGCCCCGAGAGGCTTCTCGAAGCGCAGCGCGTCGCCGCCATCGTCATAATAGCGATGGAGCCGGCCAAACAGCCGGTAGCCCGACTTTTCGTAACGCCCGATGGCACGGGTGTTGTGCTCGTGGACTTCAAGCCGCATGGCGCGGCACCGCCGGCGCACCGCCGCCGCTTCCGCCGCCGCGAGCAGCAGCGGGCCGATGCCGCGGCTCTTGATGTGCGGGGCGACCGCGATGGAATAGAGCCGGGCGAGTTTTGAGCGCAGCGGGTAGAGCACCAGTGCGTAGCCGGCAAGCTTGCCGCTTTCTTCGGCAACGATCAGCGAGTTCGTCGGCGCGGGGAGAAAGTGGCGAAAGCTCCGCCGTGACAGGATGTCGGTGGTGAAGACGGCGTTTTCGAGCGCGACCAGCGCATCGAGATCGCGCATGCGGCCGGGGCGGAGTGTGGCTGGTGGAACAGGGTGTCGCGATGTGCTCAAGCGACGCGTCCTTCCTCGATCCGCGCGATCATGGTCTCCAGCCGCTCCAACCGGTCGGCCTCGCCGGGCGGCTTGTCCCAGCGCAGCCGGCTGATGCGCGGAAACCGCATCGCCAGCCCGGATTTGTGCCGGGTCGAACGCTGCAGGCCCTCGAAGGCGACTTCCAGCACCAAGCCTTGGCTGGGCTCATGCACGACTTCGCGCACCGGGCCGAATCGGTCGGTGGTGTTGCGGCGGACGAAACGGTCGATCTGCAGTAATTCCTCGTCGGTGAAACCGAAATAGGCTTTGCCCACGGGCACCAGTTCGTCGCCGCTTTCGCCGCGCGTCCAGACGCCGAAGGTGTAGTCCGAATAATACGACGAACGCTTGCCATGGCCGCGCTGGGCATACATCAGGACGGCGTCGATGATGAAGGGGTCGCGCTTCCATTTCCACCACGGGCCTTTCGGCCGGCCGGGCAGGTAGAGCGCATCGCGCCGCTTGAGCATCACGCCTTCGACCGCCGCGGCATCCTCGCCGGCACCGGCCGCCGCCGGATTTTTGCGCGCGGCGATGAGCTCGTCCCAGGTCGTGAACGGGACGAGGGGAGAAAGGTCGACGCGCTCATCGGTGAGCCGCGCAACAAAGCTTTCCAGCCGCGCGCGGCGCTCGGCGAAGGGCCGCTCGCGCAAATCCTCGCCGCCGTCGGCAAGCAGATCGTAGGCGCGCAGATGGGCGGGGAATTCCGTCAGCAGCTTCGGCGTGACGGTTTTGCGATTGAGTCGCTGTTGCAGCACGTTGAACGACTGCACCCGGCGCTCGCGCATGATGAGGAGCTCGCCGTCGAGCGCGCCGGACAGGTGCAGCGCGTCAAGGAGATCGGGGAAGCTTTTGGAAATGTCCTCGCCGGTGCGCGAATAGAGCCGGGCGATCGTTCCGCCATCGTGGTTGGCGGCGACGGCCTGGACCCGGATACCATCCCATTTCCATTCCGCCAAAAAATCACCCGCCGCGAGCCTGGCGAGATCGGCGTCATCGAGTGCATGCGCCAGCATCGGCGGCCGGAACGGCGCCGGGTCGCTGCTCGCCGGTTTTTCCGCCCGGCCTTCGAGCCAGGCAAACAGGTCGAGATAGGGCGGTGCCAGCCCCGGCCACAGCAGTTCAATGTCCTGCGCATCGGTGCCGGACAACGCCGCGACCGCGGTCTTGGCGAGCCGCGCCGAGACGCCGATACGCAAGCCGCCGGTGACCAGCTTGATCAGCGCCCAGCGCCCGGTCTCGTCGAGCGCATCAAGCCAGCGCGCGAGTTGCTTCGGCAGCTGCGCTTTGCCGAGGGTGGAGAGCGTTTCGATGACAGCGGTGAGAGTGAGTTCCCCTCCCCCTTGTGGGGAGGGGTTAGGGGTGGGGGTCGGGAGGTGATGAGAAGGCGGAGACAATTGCTCATTTACAACCGTTGACGCTTGCGACTTCACCTCCCGATCCCCCACCCCACCCTCCCCCACAGGGGGGGAGGGAGAAGCCGGCCACATCAGCGCGACCGTCTCGGAAAGATCGCCGACGTAATCGTAAGACAGCGCGAACAACACCGGATCGGTGCGCTCGGCGATCAGGCTGCGGATGAGGCCGGCCTTGGCGTGCGGAAAACTCAGCGCGCCGGTCAGCGCGGCGAGCGCCCAGCCGCGCTCGGGGTCGGGCGTCGAGCGGAAATAATCGGTCATCAGCCGCAGCTTGTTGTTGCGCGCCGGCTCGTAGGCGAGGCGGTCCAGAAGCTCGGCGAAGCGGTTCATGACTTTTCCCCTCCCCCACCCGGGCCGCGCTTGCGCGCGCCCGAGTGCAAGCTTGTCGGGGAGGGGTTAGGGGTGGGGGTCGAGAGGTCACTCGCAGACGTCGACGCCTGTGCGTCACCTCCCGACCCCCCACCCCGACCCTCCCCCACAAGGGGGGAGGGAGTCGCGTCTTCGTCTTCGTCCTCATCGCCATAGCCGACGATGTCGAGCGGGCGCGCTTTGAGCCCGCGCGTGCCGCACCAGTGCACCAGCGCGTCTTCCTGGCCGTGGGTGACCCAGATTTCGCCTGCGCCGGTGGCGGCGATGGTCGCGGTAAGGCCGTCCCAGTCGGCGTGATCGGAGATCACCAGCGGCAGCGACACGCCCTGTTGCCGCGCCCGCGCGCGCACCCGCATCCAGCCCGAGGCGAAGGCGGCGAGCGGATCGGGGAAGCGGCGCGTCCACAGATCGTTCAACGCCGACGGCGGGCAGATGGTGATGGTGCCGGCGAGGTTTTGCTTGATGGCGCCGCTGACCAGCCGCAATTCGCCAAGCGCGATGCCGCGGCTTTCGTAATAGCGCGTGATTTTTTCCATCGCGCCGTGCAGGTAAATCGGGGCGTCGTAACCGGCCTGGCGCAATAGCGCGATCATGCGCTGCGCCTTGCCGAGCGAGTAGGCGCCGACCAGGTGCGCGCGCTCGGGAAACAGCGCGACCGAGCGAAGGAGTTTTGCGATCTCGCCGCCGGGCTCGCCATGGCGGAACACCGGCAGCGCGAACGTCGCCTCGGTGATGAACACGTCGCAGGCCACCAGTTCGAACGGCGCGCAGGTCGGATCGGAGACGTTTTTGTAATCGCCGGAGGCGACGACACGCAGCCCGTCGGCCTCGACGGCGATCTGCGCCGAGCCGAGCACATGGCCGGCGGGATGGAACGTCACCTTGGCGCCGCCGAGTGCGACGCTCTCGCCATAGGCCGCCGCCTGCGTCGAGCCGGCGAAATTCTCGCCGTAACGCAGCCGCATCAGGTCCAGCGTCTCCTGCGTCGCCAGCACGGCGCCATGGCCAGCGCGGGCATGGTCGGAGTGGGCATGCGTGATCAGCGCCCGCTCGACCGGCCGCGTCGGGTCGATATGGAAGGCGCCGAGTTTGCAACAGACGCCGGCCGGCGTCGGTACCAGTATGTCTTCAGGTCGCATCGCCATAAGATAAACTCGAAACGTCATTCCGGAAGCCGCGTCAGCGGCTATCCGGAATCCATAACCACTATCGTTTCAGAAAAATCGCATGCGATTACTCTGCAAAACCTGTGATTATGGATTCCGGGTTCGCGCTTGCGCGCGCCCCGGAATGACGCATCGATGACGGACACCGGCCCACTCTTTGTCTCCTCCGGCGACCTGATCGCCGACCGGCGCTACAAATGGGCGCTCGATCACGTCGCCCAGGGCGATATGGCGGGCGCCGCCGATATCCTTGCGCAGACCGTCGAGCTTGCGCCGCGCTTCGCCACCGCCTGGTTCGCGCTCGGCGCCATCTGTGACCAGCTCGGCGACCGTGACGGCGCTGTCGCGGCGTTCAAGCAGGCGCGCGACGCCGATCTTGAGGATTATCATGGCGCACGACTGCAATTGGCGCGGCTCGGCGCCGGCGAGACCACCCCGGCAATGACTGAAACCTATGTCCGCCGGCTGTTCGACCAATACGCCGGACGCTACGACACGGCGCTCACCGAGCGCTTGCATTATCGCGGCCCGGCGCTGTTGCACGATGCGCTTGCAGCTGTGATGCGCGCGGCCGCCCGCCCGTTGCGCTTTGGCTCGATGCTGGACCTTGGCTGCGGCACCGGTCTCGGCGGCGCCGCCTTCCGGCCGTACGTCGATTGGCTGGTCGGCGTCGATCTGTCGCCCGCCATGATCGCGCAAGCCGCGACCAAGGGTTTGTACGATCGGCTCGTGACTGCAGAGCTTGCGGATTTTCTGGCGGACGAGGCCAGTGACAAAGGAATCTATCATCTCGTCCTCGCCGCCGATGTCTTTGTCTATGTCAACGATCTCGCGCCCATCATTGCCGGCATTGCCCGCGTCCTCGCCCCTGACGGTCCGTTCGCTTTCACGGTCGAGACCCATGCGGGCGACGGCGTAAAACTGTTGCCGACGCTACGCTATGCCCACGCCGCGCAATATGTGCGCGGCGTGCTGGGCGATGCCGGCCTCGAGCCGGTGCATCTCGCCAAGGCCGCGGTGCGCAGCGAAAAAGGCGTCCCCGTCGACAGCCTTGTCGTGGTGGCGCAGCCCTCGACCACGATGCCGCGGCCCATTACTTCTGGCGGGTGACCGTTCTCGAACGCCCAATCCTCCTGTCGGAGCCGTTTACCCGCTGGTTCGCCAGCCGCGGCTGGACGCCGCGCGCGCACCAGCTGGAACTGTTGGCCAAGGCGCAGGCCGGACGCTCGGTGCTGCTGATCGCGCCGACCGGCGGCGGCAAGACGCTGGCGGGATTTTTGCCGAGCCTGGTGGAGTTGAGTGGAAGTGAGTTTCGTTCCTCGCCGCTTGCGCGATCGGCTCCCTCCCCCCTTGTGGGGGAGGGTGGGGGTAGGGGGTCGAGAGGTGACGGCCATGCGTCGACGCTTGCGCCCGGCTTCCCGACCCCCACCCCCGACCCCTCCCCACAAGGGGGAGGGGAGGAGCGAGCGGCGCGACGTCGTTTGATCTCCATCGGCCGCAGCATCCGTCGCGAGGGCGGGCTGCATACGCTTTACATTTCGCCGTTGAAGGCGCTGGCCGTCGACATCGCGCGCAATCTGGAAGTGCCGATTGCCGAGATGGGGTTGCCGATCCGCATCGAGACGCGCACCGGCGATACGCCGAGCTCAAAACGCCAGCGCCAGCGCCGCGATCCGCCGGAGATTTTGCTGACCACGCCCGAGCAGTTGGCGCTGTTGCTGGCCTCCGCCGACGCGCCTTATTTGTTTGGTTCGCTCAAGCGCGTGATCCTCGACGAGCTGCACGCGCTGGTGACCTCCAAACGCGGCGATCTGCTCTCGCTCGGCCTGGCGCGGCTGTTTCGCCTGGCGCCGGATCTCACCAGCATCGGCCTGTCGGCGACCGTGGCCGAGCCCGACGATCTGTGCCGTTTCATGGTGCCGCAGCGCGGCGGACCCGCACTGGCCGATCTCATCGTCGCCGAAGCCGGCGCGGCGCCCGATGTCGCCATGCTGGACTCAAGCGAGCGCGTGCCGTGGGCCGGCCATTCGGCGCGCTATGCGCTCGGCGAGGTTTATCACCTCATCAAGGCGCACCGCACCACGCTGGTCTTCGTCAATACCCGCAGCCAGGCCGAAGGCGTTTTCCAGGACCTATGGCATATCAACGACGACAATCTCGCCATCGCCCTGCATCACGGCTCGCTCGACGTGGCGCAGCGGCGCAAAGTGGAAGCCGCGATGGCGAGCGGGCGTCTGCGCGCCGTGGTCTGCACCTCGTCGCTCGATCTCGGTGTCGACTGGGGCGACGTCGATCTGGTCATCAATATCGGCGCGCCGAAGGGCGCCTCGCGCATGCTGCAACGCATCGGCCGTGCTAATCACCGCATGGATGAGCCGTCGAAGGGCGTGCTGGTGCCGGCCAACCGCTTCGAAGTGCTGGAATGCCGCGCCGCCCTCGATGCCATCGCCGAGAACGCGCAAGACACGCCGGCGTCGCGCGTCGGCGCGCTCGACGTGCTGGCCCAGCACGTGCTCGGCTGCGCTTGCGGCGCGCCGTTCTTGAGTGATGAGCTCTACGCCGAAGTGACGTCGGCGGCGCCTTACGCCGCGCTCACGCGCGCGGATTTCGATGCCGCGGTCGATTTTGTCGCCACCGGCGGTTATGCGCTCAAAGCCTACGAGCGCTTCGCCCGCATCCGCCAGGGCAAGGACGGCCGCTGGCGCATCGCCAATCCTTGGGTCGCGCAGCGCTACCGGCTCAATGTCGGCACCATCGTCGAAGCCGACATGCTGAAAGTTCGTCTGGTGCGCTCGCGCGTTTCGAAAATGATTCCGCGCGGCGGCCGGCTGCTCGGCGAGGTCGAGGAATATTTCGTCGAGACCTTGGTGCCCGGCGACACCTTCGTGTTCGCCGGCGAAATTCTGCAATACGAGACTTTGGTCGAAGACGAAGTCTATGTCTCGCGCGCGGCGTCGGAGGATCCGAAGGTGCCGGCTTACGAAGGCGGCAAATTTCCGCTCTCGACTTATCTCGCCGAACGCGTGCGCGGCATCATTTCCCATCCGCAGGAGTGGCGGGCGCTTCCCGCCCAGGTGCGCGAGTGGCTGGAAATCCAGCAATGGCGCTCGCAGATGCCGGGCCCGCGCGAATTGCTGGTCGAAACTTTTCCGCGCGCCAACAAATACTACCTCGTCTGCTATCCGTTCGAAGGCCGGCTTGCGCATCAGACGCTCGGCATGCTGCTGACGCGGCGGCTTGAGCGTGCGCGGCTCAAACCGTTGGGTTTTGTCGCCAACGAATATGCGCTCGCGGTCTGGGGTCTTGGCGACGTCGCGGCGTGGCTTGCGCGCGGCGAGCTATCGCTGGCCGCTTTGTTCGACGAAGACATGCTCGGCGACGATCTCGAAGCCTGGCTCGCCGAATCGGCGCTGATGAAGCGCACGTTTCGCAACTGTGCGATCATCGCCGGCTTGATCGAGCGCCGTTTCCCGGGCGAGGAAAAATCCCGCCGCCAGGTCACGATCTCGACCGACCTCGTCTACGACGTGCTACGCAGTCACCAGCCCGACCATATGCTCTTACGCGCGGCGCGGGCCGATGCCGCAACGGGCCTGCTCGACGTGCGCCGGCTCGGCGATATGCTCTCGCGCATCAAGGGCCGAATCGTCCATAAGGCCCTCGACCACGTCTCGCCGCTGGCGGTTCCGGTGATGCTGGAAATCGGGCGCGAGGCGGTCTACGGCGAAGCTGCCGATACGCTGTTGGCCGAGACCGAGGACGAGTTGGTGAAGGAGGCGATGCAGTGAGGGCACTTCCTGCACCTTCCCCAGAAAGGGGAGGGCCAGATCGCCGCAGGCGATCTGGGGAGGGGTCCGTATGCGCGCACTGACCCCCACCCGGCGGGCTACGCCCGCCGTCCTCCCCCTTGTAGGGGGAGGTCAGGACATTGCGGTCGCCGGTGCCGCGCTGGTCGCCGATTGCGCCGGCGCGCTCTATTGGCCGGATGAAAGCCTGCTGGTCGTCGCCGATCTGCATCTTGAAAAAGGCTCGGCCTTTGCTGCGCGCGGCGTGTTGCTGCCGCCCTATGACACGGCAGCGACCTTGGCGCGGCTTGCCATGCTCATCGAACGCTATGCGCCGCGACTCGTCATTGCGCTGGGCGACAGTTTTCATGATGGCGGCGGACCAGCGCGCATGAGTGACATCAGCCGTGCGGGATTAAAGGCGCTGCAACGCGGCCGCGATTGGCTGTGGATCGCCGGCAATCACGATCCCGATCCGGCCGACAATATCGGCGGCCGGTTTGCCGAGATTTTGGCGCTCGGCCCGCTGACGTTCCGTCACGAGCCTTCGCCGGACCGTTGCGATGGCGAAATCGCCGGCCATTTGCATCCGCAGGCACGGATCGCGCGCCGCGGCCGCGCCGTGAGCCGGCGCTGTTTCGCCGGCGACGGCAAGCGGCTGGTCATGCCGGCCTTCGGCGCCTATGCGGGCGGCCTCAATGTGCGCGACCACGCCATCGTGTCGCTGTTCGGCGCGCTGTCATTCACCGCGCATATGCTGAGCGAACGGCGCATCTACGCCGTCGCCGCGGCGCGGTGCCTAGCCGATTGATTTTAAGGCGAGTATCCGAAGCGCCGCTTGCCGACCTTAGGCACGTAGTCCGGAGCGCTGTCCAAGAGGCTCCGCTGAGTTATAATGCCTTTGCGCATTGCTACTCTCCGGGATGTGGTTGAAATTGCCGGCAATCGGCTAAAGCAATCGGGATGCGCTAAATGATTTTGCGAAGGTCTGTCATTCTGGCGCTCGGGTCGATGCCGTTGCTGATCCGCGAAGTGTTCTCCCAAACGGCCGTTAAGACCCGCCATGTGGGATTGCTGAGTTCCGGAGCACCGTTCACCGATACAAGTGATATCGTTGTCGGGCTTAAGGCCGGGTTTTCCAAGCGCGGCTATGTGATTGGGAGTTCTCTGCATATCGAGTGGCGGGCGGCTGAAGCGCATCCGGACCGACTACCGCAGCTGGTTGATGACCTGAAGAGTGATGCAGAATTGATAATCACGAACAGCTATGCTGCGGCTCGCGTCGTCAAAGACCGCGCGAACATCCCTGTCGTTGCGATCACAGGTGCCGACCCGGTTGCGACTGGCTTGATTGATAGCTTGGCTCACCCTGGCGGAAATATCACCGGCGTAGGCGAAGTTGCAGCGGAGCTCTCGGCCAAGCGGTTGGAGGTCTTCAAAGATACATTTCCGAACTTGCGCAAGATTGCCATGCTGTGGAACGCAGGCGATCTTGGCATGACCTTACGCTACAAATCGGCCGCAGCGGCGGCGCGGACGCTGGGTTTCGAAATACAGCCGCTTGGTGTAGGTGAGCCTGACGACTTCGCTTCCGCGTTTGCCGCGATGGAACGTGACCGCCCTGATGCCATCCTGATGGTCACTGACGCCTTGACATCGCTCAACCGCAAACGGGTCTTCGAGTTTGCTGCCCAACAGAAGCTGCCGGCAATTTATGAATATGCCAGCCTTGTCCGTGACGGCGGGCTGATGTCATACGGCCCAGATATGGAGGAAGTCTACGATCGCGCGGCGGACCTTGCCGTCCGAATCTTAAAAGGAGCGGTTCCAGCCGATCTGCCCTTCGAGCAGCCTACCCGCTTCCATCTTGCGATTAACAAGAAGACCCTGGAAGCACTAGGCCTGACAATACCGGCAGCAATGCTGATGAGAGCCGACGAGGTGATCGAATAGCTAAGTGTTTTGCTCCGCTGCGTGAATCTGCTTCCGGGCCCCAAAGCGGACATGCCGATGGCGCCCGGCGAATGTCCGCTGCGGGTGAAGCGGACATCGACTAACTGCGGTCTATCAAGCGCAATTTATGAGAAGACGCCCTTAGTTGATCTTGGCGCTCGGCGCCGGCGTTTTGGCTGCTTGCGGCTGCGGTTTCGGCTTTGCCGCTGGCGTGGCGCTCGCGGTCGCGTCCCAGCCGCTCGGCGGCGCCTTGACGTTGATCGCGTCGTCGGGCTGCGGCTGCGCGGTCCAGGTCTTTACCGCAAGCCGTGCCGCGGCGAGCGACTGCTGGTCGAGACGGGCGGCAACTTCGTCGCTTTTCTTCGCCGCGTCCTGGTCGCCCTGGATCGCAGCCAGTGCGAACCATTTGTAGGACTCGGCGTAATTCTGCGTCACGCCGGTGCCGCGGGCATACAGGATGCCGAGATTGTATTGGCTGTCGGTGACGCCGTGATCGGCGGCCTCGCGGAACCAGTGCGCGGCGTTGGCGTAATCCGGCGGACCGTCGACGCCCTCAGCATAGAGCACGGCGAGATTGTGCATCGCCTTGCCGTTGCCCTTGGCGGCCGCGGCGAGATAAAGGTCGCGCGCGGCGGCGAGATCCTTCTTCACCCCGATGCCTTTTTCATAGAAGCCGCCGAGGCGGAATTGCGCCGGCACCAAGCCCTGCTTGGCGGCGCGTTCGAACCACAGCGCCGCGGCCTCGCTGCTGCGCGGCACGCCGTGGCCGTCGGCAAAGCGCGCGCCGACCTCGTAGGCGGCGGCCGCATCGCCTGAAAGCGCGGCTGCGCGCAGCGCTGGTCCGCCGATGGTCGCCGGCAATTTGTCGCCGAGCGGTGTCGCCGGACGCGGCAGCGACCCGGTGACTTCGGTGGCGGCGGCAACGGCCGCGACCGCGTCCCGCGTGCTGTCATGGGCAGCGGTCTGCTGTGCCGGTTTGGCGCTGATATTGGCGCCGGATTTTGGGTTTGGCTGCGGCACCGGCAGCGCTGCCGGCGGCGCGCTCGGAACGGGAAGCGGCGCCGGCGCGGCGGCGGCTGGAGGCTGCGGCGCGGGTGGCTGCGGCTCCGGTTCAGGCAAGGCCGTGACGGGCGGCGGCGTTTTCTCGGGCTGTGTCGCTTTCGGTGGCTGTGACTCCTCGGTGGGAGCAGCGGGCGGAGGAACTTGAGGTCCTTCGAACAACCGTGATGCAATCTGTATGCAGCCGATCACGATCAGGGCGGCGGCGCCGGCAATGATCAGCGGGCGTGTGCGTTGTCCGGAATTCTTCAGCGCTGCCGAGCTTTTGTTGGCTTCGGCGTTCGACCCAGCCGCGGCGGCCTGGGCGGCGCGGCGTGCGGCGGCGATGAAATTGGGTTTTTGTCCGGGATCGGCGATCACCGGCGGCTTGGTTGAGATCACTGCGGCTTCGGAGGCGGCGATCCGGTCCGCGGCCGAAGCCGTCGGTCGGGACCGCGCGGCCGCCGAGCCGGGCTCGATAGGGTGATCGGGCGGTAAGCTGGGATCGATCGGCTTTCGCGCCGCAGTGCGATGCGAGGCCAGCTCCGTCGGCTCGATCGGCGGAGCTTCGGGGGCGGGCTCCGGTGCCGGTTCGACCGCGAAGGCCGGCAGCTTCAGCTTGGGCCCTGGAGCCGCCGCGGGCGGTAGCGTCGCCGCCACTGGCGGTTCCGGCTCAGGCACAGGCGCGGTCTCGCGGATGCCGCTTTCGATCATGGCAAGACGATCGACCACATGCTCCACGGTGCCCTGGACCGCTTCGAGCGAATCGAGCGTGCGTTGCTCGCTTTGCTTGATCTCGGCGACTTCGCGCTCGATGGCGTGGACCGCCAGAGGGCCTTCGGCGGCGGGCATGCGCGTGGACAAGGCGTCGCCGTTCGGGCCGCGAAGCTCTTCGATATGCACCAAGAGGTCGGCGATGCCGCGTTCGATCGCTTCGAGATGACCGAGCCGCGCGTCGGAGGCATCGAAGCGCTGCACCAGCGTCGCGATACGGTCTTCCAGATGCGCCAGCGCGGCGTGATCGGTGTGCGTCAGCTGCACCCATTCGAGTTTCTCGATCAGCCCTGTGAGCAGCTTCTCGAGCTCGTGGGGTACCGCGGTTCCCGCTTCGGTCGAAGCGGTCAGCGCATTGGTCAGCGTCTCGATGCGGTTCTCGAGCGCCGAGAGATTCTGTCCGCTCGCCGCTGTGCTGGCGAGCGTATCCACTTTGCCGGCGAGCGAGCGCACGTCTTCGGCGACTTTGGTCAGCGTCTCGTTGGAGGCGACATGGGAGACGATGCCGCGCAACGCGCCGATGGCGGTCTCGAGCTGCTGCAGCGCCGCCGGATCGTCCTTGGCGACGATCATGTCGACCTTTTGCGACAATGCCCGCACCGCCTCGTCGAAGCCGACCAGGCTTTCGGCGGGCTTAAGGTTTTGCAGCGCTTCGCGCACGTCGGTCAGCCCGCGTTCGAGGCCGGCAATCGCGCCCATATCGACGCCGCACTGGCGGCTGTGCTCGATGCGTTGCCCCAGCGCTTTGACCTCGATTTCGAGCGATTCTACGGCGCGGCGCGGCAGCGCCTCGGTGATCAAGCGCGCGATGTCGGTGAGGTCGCCACGGATCGCCGCGACCGAGCTTTCGAGGTCGGACGACGGCCCCAGCGATTCGATCCGCGCCGTGATCTGCCGCAATTGCCGTTCGAGGCCATCGATGTCGATGACCGTTTCGGGGGGAACTTCCCGGACCGCTGGTTGCGGCGTGGGTTCGGTTTCGAGCACGCGCTGCCTGGCGGCGATCTCGGCGGGCACTTCGCGCATCGCCGGCTGTGGTGCGGGCTCGGCTTCGAGCGCGCGCTGCCTGGCTGCAATCTCCGCAGTCGCTTCCCGGTTTGCCGGTTGCGGCGTCGGATCGCCGTCGAGGGCGCGTTGCCGCGCCGCGATCTCGGCGACTGCGTCGTCGATCGACACACTGTCCGCATTCGTCGCGGGGCGATTGCGGGCTGGAGCCGGAGCGGCCGGCCGCTCGATCGGACGACGCGGCGGTGCCGGCGCTCCGGTCAGCCGCCCATTGGCATCGTTATGTCCTTCGCCAAGCGAAGCGGCGCGACGCTGCGGCGCCAACTGCCGCGCAGCCGCCTCGCTGCGCGCCAGCCGTTCCAGTTGTTGGGAAAGCTTGTCGAGACGGGAGTGGACCTGATTCAGCGCGCCGCGCGTGCGGGCGCTCTCGCGCTCAAATTCGCTGACCTTTTCCGGGCGGCGCGCCTCGTCGCGGTCGCGGCGCGGCTGCCGCGGCTCCAGCGACCCCTGCGGCTCCAGATCATCGTCGCGTTGCCGCACCTCCCGATCGTCGTCGCGGTGCCGCGCTCCTCGTTGATCGCTGCGTTGCCGTGATTCCCGATCATCATCGCGTCGCCGCGGCTCCCGCTCATCGCGCCGGGATCGCGAGCGGCGCGGGCGCTCGTTGTCGTCGTCGTCATAATCGGAGAACAGCGTCGGCTCGTCGTCATCCTCTTCGTCGTCCGGCTCGATGACGTCATTGAGCCATTCGCCGACCGACACGCCGGATCGCCGCGCCGCCGTGCGCACGGCTTCGCGCGCCTCGGGGCGCAGGCCTCTGAGATTCCACGGACCGCCAGATTTCATTCTCACGACCAAAGCCACATGGGCCGAGCAGGAGTCCCTTCCGAGCCGACCTTGCTGAGGGACGATGCAGCCGGCGCGGTCCTGTTTCCCCGGCTGTGGACTTTTCCGGAATAGGGTAAACAGGCCGTTAAAAATCCGCCCGGAGGGCCAATAAGGCCGGGTCGCCGGCCGGCTGGGCGGCCGGCCGGGCGCGGGGAGGGAGCGACGTCATGCCGACCTACAAGGCTCCCGTCGACCAGGTGATGTTCCTGTTGCGCGACGTGTTCCACGTCGAGCGCTACAACAACCTGCCCGGTTTTGCCGAAGCCACGCCCGACATCGTCGAAGCCGTGCTCGCGGAGGCGGCAAAATTCTGCGAGGACGTGCTCGCCCCGCTCAATCGCGTCGGCGACAAGGAAGGCTGCCGCCGCCACGCCGACGGTTCCGTCACCACGCCGCCGGGTTTTAAAGACGCCTACGGGAAGCTGGTCGCCGGCGGCTGGGTCGGCGCCTCGGCGCCCGCCGAGTTCGGCGGCCAGGGCCTGCCGACGGTGCTGACCCAGGCCATCCGCGAGTTCCTGTACTCATCGAACATGGCCTTTGCCATGTATTCGAGCCTGGCGCTCGGCGCGGTGGCGGCGATCTACAGCCACGGTTCGGCCGAGCAGAAGGCGCGCTACCTGCCAAAACTGATCAGCGGCGAATGGGCCGGCACCATGAACCTGACCGAGCCGCAATGCGGCACCGATCTCGGTCAGTTGCGCTGCCGCGCCACACCGCAGCCCGACGGCAGCTACAAAATCACCGGCACGAAAATTTTCATCTCGGCCGGCGAGCACGATCTGACCGACAACATCATCCATCTGGTGCTGGCGCGCATCGAGGGTGCGCCTCTCGGCACCAAGGGCATTTCGCTGTTCATCGTGCCAAAGTTCTTGCTCACTGCCGATGGTGGACTCGGCGAACGCAACGCGGTGTCTTGCGGCTCGATCGAAGAGAAGATGGGCATCCACGGCAACGCCACCTGCGTCATGAATTACGACGGCGCCACCGGCTGGCTCACCGGCGAGAAGCATCGCGGCCTGTACGCTATGTTCACCATGATGAACACGGCGCGGCTCAGCGTCGGCGTGCAGGGACTGGCGTTGTCGGAGGTCGCCTATCAGAACGCCGTCGCTTATGCCAAGGACCGACTCGCCGGGCGCGCGTCGAGCGGCGCGAAATTTCCCGACAAGGTGGCCGATCCCATCATCGTGCATCCGGACGTGCGCCGCATGCTGATGACCATGCGCGCGTTCAACGAGGCGGCGCGGGCGCTGGTGTTGTGGACCGCGCTCAAGGGCGACATCTCCCGGCGCTCGACCGACGCGACAGAGCGCGAAGCAGCCGACGACCATATGGGCCTGATGACGCCGGTGATCAAAGGCGTGCTCACCGACCAGGGTTTTGCCAATACGGTAGCCGCGCAGCAGATTTTCGGCGGCCACGGCTACATCGCCGAGCACGGCATGGAGCAGTTCGTGCGCGACGCGCGCATCGCCATGATCTACGAGGGCGCCAACGGCATCCAGGCGCTCGATCTGGTCGGCCGCAAATTGCCGAAGGATTGCGGCCGCGCCTTGCAAGCGTTCTTCGCCGAGGTGTCCGGCTACATCAAGGAGGCCGACGCGGCGATGGCGCCCTACGTAAAACCGCTCGGCCAAGCGCTCGGCGAATTGCAACAGGCGACGCAGTGGTTCGCCCAGAACGCGCCCGGCAATCCCGACAATGCCGGTGCAGGCGCCACCGATTACATGCAGCTCTTCGGCCTGGTCGCGCTCGGCTATATGTGGTGCCGCATTGTTGACACAGCGAAAGTGAATTCCGCGACTGCGAGCATGGACGATAAACTCGTCACCGGCCGCTTTTTCATGGAGCGCATGTTGCCGGCAACGGCCACGCACTTGGCGCGCATCAAGGCGGGTGCCGAGAGCACCATGGCGTTACCGGCCGACGCTTTCTAAAATTCTCGCGTGGAGAATCGCCGCTCAAGCCGCGGTCAAGCCGCCGTCCACGACAAATTCGGCGCCCGTGGTGAACGCGGATTCGTCGCTGGCAAGAAAAAGGATCATGCGCGCGATTTCGATCGGCTGCGCCAGCCGCCCGAGCGGTGCCGCCGCCGTAAAACCGGCTGCGAGCTTCTCCGGATTGCGCGCCGACGCGATCATAGACTGCAGCATGGGCGTTTCGGCGAACGA
Source organism: uncultured Alphaproteobacteria bacterium (assembly GCA_963724715.1). GTDB lineage: Bacteria > Pseudomonadota > Alphaproteobacteria > Rhizobiales > Xanthobacteraceae > BOG-931. The sequence goes on from CAVRVV010000001.1 coordinate 150,928, forward strand.
GGGATGCACCGAGTTGCAGCGGATGTTGTAGCCCTTGCGCGCGCAATGCAGCGCCACCGATTTGGTCAACAGCCGCACGCCGCCTTTGCTGGCGCAGTAGGCGGCAAGGTTGCCGTGTCCGATCATGCCCGCGACCGACGACATGTTGACGATCGAGCCGCCGCCGCGATCCTTCATGACGCGGACGGCGTGCTTGCAGCCGAGAAACACGCCGTCGAGGTTGACCGCCATCAGGTCGCGCCACTCATCGAGCGTCGTATTCTCGATATCCTTGAACAGCACCACGCCGGCGCTGTTGATGAGACTATCGATGCGGCCGAAGTCGCGCACCACCGCGTCGGTGGCCGCAACCCATTCGTCCTCGCGGATGACGTCGAGCCGATGAAAGCACGCGCGTTGCCCCAACTCAGCGACCGCCGCTGTCGACGCGGCTTCGTCGCGATCGGCCACGATGACGGTTGCGCCTTCCTCCACGAACAGCTTTGCCGTGGCAAAGCCAATGCCCGATGCGCCGCCCGTGACCAGCGCAACCTTGTCCTGCATGCGACCCATACTGCCGCCAATCTTTGAAAAACCCGTTGTTATTCAGGCTAATACACGCCCCGGCGCCTCGCCAGTGCGGGTATTGGGATCGTTGCAAACGTATGGCATTGCCGGCCGGGGCGTTCTAGCCTTTGCCGATTCAGAACTCTATATGACTGAACGGATCGCCGCCGCGTGGGAGGATTTTTGATGCCCGACGCCTTTATTTATGACCACGTGCGCACGCCGCGCGGCCGCGGCAAGGCGGACGGTGCGTTGCACGAAGTGACCGCGCTCAATCTGGCGGCCCAGGCGCTCGGCGCCATCAAGAGCCGCAACGATCTCGACACCGCGCTGGTCGATGACGTGGTGCTCGGCGTGGTCGATCCGGTCGGCGAGGCGGCCGCCGATATCGCGCGCACCGCGGCGCTGGTGGCGGGCTATGGCGACAGCGTCCCTGGTGTGCAGATCAATCGCTTCTGCGCTTCCGGCCTCGACGCGGTGAATTTCGCCGCGGCGCAAATCATGGCGGGACAGCAAGACATGGCGATCGGTGGCGGTGTCGAATCCATGAGCCGGGTCGGCATTGGCGCCGCAGGCGGCGCCTGGTCGATCGATCCGTCGATCGCGGTCGCGCACTATTTCATGCCGCAAGGCATCTCCGCCGACCTGATCGCCACCAAATACGGATTTTCCCGTGACGATGTCGATGCCTATGCGGTGGAGAGCCAGAAGCGCGCGGCCACGGCCTGGGACGAGGGCCGCTTCCATCGTTCGGTGATGGCGGTGAAAGACGTCAACGGGCTGACCATTCTGGCCAAGGACGAGCACATGCGGCCGGGCACGACCATGCAGTCGCTCGCCGCGTTGTCGCCGTCGTTCGTGCAGATGGGTGAGCTCGGCGGCTTCGATGCTGTTGCTATCCAGGCGCATCCCGACGTCGAATACGTCAATCACGTACATCATGCCGGCAATTCATCGGGCATCGTCGACGGCGCCGCCGCGGTGCTGGTCGGCAATGCGCGGGCCGGCCGGCGCGCGGGTCTAAAACCGCGGGCCAAGATCAAAGCCTTCGCCAATATCGGCTCGGAGCCGGCGCTGATGCTGACCGGCCCAGTCGATGTGACCAGAAAAGTATTGAAGAATTCCGGCATGGCGCTCGGCGACATCGATCTGATCGAGATCAACGAGGCGTTCGCCTCGGTGGTGTTGCGCTATCTGCAGGCGTTCGACATCGATCCGGCCAAGGTCAACGTCAACGGCGGCGCCATCGCGCTCGGCCATCCGCTCGGCGCCACCGGCGCCATGATCCTCGGTACCGTGCTCGATGAGCTCGAGCGGCGCGATCTCTCGACCGCGCTGGTCACGCTCTGCATCGGCGCCGGCATGGGCACCGCCACGATCATCGAGCGCGTGTAATGGCTGTCATGCCCCGCGAAGGCGGGGCACCCAGTATTCGAGGTGTCGAGGGAAACGCGAAAACGAACGTGTTTACTGGATCGTCCGCCTTCGCGGACGATGACAATGATGAGATTGCGACATGCCCAAGATCGATATAGCCAAAATCCCGGTCGACACCCGGACCGGCTATCCGCCGCCGCTCGACCGCGTCGTCGTCGGCCGCGAGCGAAAGCGCCTCGGCAACGCCGTCGGCCTCGACCAGTTCGGCGTCAACCTCACCACGCTAAAACCCGGCGCGTCGTCCGCGCTGCGGCACTGGCACGAGAAGGAGGATGAGCTGGTCTACGTCCTCGAAGGCGAGGTGGTGCTGATCGAGGATCAAGGCGAGACCGTGCTCAAGCCCGGCGACGCCGCAGGCTTCAAGGCCAACACGCCGAACGGTCATCATCTCGTCAACCGCACGCAACGCGACGCAGTCTATCTGGAAATCGGCACGCGCTCCAAACACGAGACGGCGTCCTATCCGGACGTCGATCTGGTCGCCGTGCGCGACGACGCCGGCATGCGTTACACGCGTAAAAACGGCGAGCCCTACACATGAGCTTCACGCACTTTACTGTTGACGTCGACGGCGACGGCATTGCGCTGGTGACGTGGAATTCGCCGGGCCGGTCGATGAATGTCATCGATCCTGCGGTGAAGGACGAGCTTGCGGCGATCGTCGAGCAAATCGCGGCCGACGCCGCGATCAAGGGCGTGGTCATCACCTCGGGCAAGGACTCGTTCTGCGCCGGCGCCGATCTGACCATGTTGGAAAGCATGAGCCGCGCTCACGCGGAGCTGGTGACGTCGCAAGGTGAAACGGCGGCGAATCAACATGTCTTCGAGGAGAGCAGCAAGACGTCGCTCTTGTACCGGCGTATCGAGACCTGCGGCAAGCCGTGGGTCGCGGCGATCAACGGCGTGGCGGTCGGCGGCGGCTTCGAGCTGACGCTGGCCTGCCATCATCGCGTCGCCGCCGACAACGACAAGACGCGCGTCGGCCTGCCGGAAATCAAGGTCGGGCTGTTTCCCGGCGCCGGCGGCACGCAGCGGGTGGCGCGTATCCTGCCGCCGGCCGATGCGCTGCAATTTCTGCTCAAGGGCGATCAGATCTCGGCCAATCGCGCCAAGACCATGAAGCTCGTCGACGAAGTGGTGCCGGCCGGCGATCTGGTCAAAGCAGCCAAGGCGTGGATCACCACGAGCGGCACAGCCAAGGCGCCGTGGGATATCGATAACTTCAAGCTGCCCGGCGGCCCGGTGCAATCGAAGGCCGGCATGATGGCGTTCACGCCGGCCAACGCGATCTATCGCCGCGAGACTTATGACAATTATCCGGCGGCGCGACGCCATCTTGCAGGTGGTCTACGAGGGGCTGCAGTTGCCTTTTGACCAGGCGCTGCGCGTCGAATCGCGGTGGTTTGCAAAGATCCTGCGCTCGCCGGAAGCCGCCGCGATGATCCGCTCGCTGTTCGTCTCGATGCAAGAGATCAACAAAGGCGCGCGCCGTCCCGCCGCGGTGCCGGCAAAAAAATTCAAGACCATCGGCGTGCTCGGCTCAGGTTTTATGGGGGCCGGCATCGCCTATGTCAGCGCGCTCGCCGGCCTCGACGTGGTGCTGGTCGACCGCGATCCCGAGACTGCGCAGAAGGGCAAGGACCATTCGCAAAAGCTGATGGACGAGCAAGTCAGCCGCGGCCGCGCCACTGCCGCCGACCGCGACGCAGTGCTGGCGCGCATCAAGCCCACGGCCGATTTTGTCGAATTGAAGAATTGCGATCTGGTCATCGAAGCGGTGTTCGAAGATCGCAAGGTCAAGGAAGAGGTCATCGCGCGGGCGCAAAACGTGATCGGCGAGAATGCGATCTTCGGCTCCAACACGTCGACGCTGCCGATCACTTCGCTCGCGGAATCGTTCAAGGATCGCTCGCGTTTCATCGGCATCCATTTCTTCTCGCCGGTGGAGCGCATGAATCTGGTCGAGATCATTTTGGGCAAGGAGACCGGCGAAGTGGCACTTGCCGGCGCGCTCGATTATGTCCGCGCCATCCGCAAGACGCCGATCGTGGTCAACGATTCGCGCGGCTTCTACACCTCGCGCGTGGTCGGCACTTATTTGCGTGAGGGCCATCTGATGCTGGCCGATGGCGTGCCGGCGGCGATGATCGAGAACGTCGGCCGCATGGCCGGCATGCCGGTCGGCCCGCTGGCGCTCAACGACGAAGTCGCAGTCGATCTGGCCTGGAAGATTTTGCAAGCGACCGAGGCCGATCTCGGCCCCGCCGCGATCGATCCGCGGCAAAAGACGTTGCTGGAGGAGATGGTGGCAAAGCGCGGCCGCTACGGCCGCAAGAACGGCAAGGGCTTTTACGACTATCCGCAGAACGGGCCGAAGCGGCTGTGGCGAGGATTATCCGATTTGCAGCCGACCAAGCTCGATCCGGACACGATCGATGTCGGGAACTCAAAGCACGGTTGCTGGCGATGCAGGCGCTGGAAACCGCCCGCTGCATCGAGGAGGGCGTCGTCACCGACATGCGCGAAGCCGATGTCGGCTCGATCCTCGGCTTCGGCTTCGCGCCGTTCACCGGCGGCACTATCTCCTATATCGACGGCATGGGCACCAAGGCCTTCGTCGCCTTGTGCAGCAAGCTTGCCAAGCTTCATGGCGACCGCTTCAAGCCCTGCAAGCTCTTGCTCGACATGGCGAAAAAGGGCGAGACGTTCTACCGCCGCTTCCCGCCGCAGGCGCGCCGAGCTGCCGCATGAGCCGCGTCAAAGTCGCATTGCGCTTTGCCGCGCCCCGTGTGTAAGGTCGCGACCTTTTTTCGCCGGGATCCTGCATGGCGCGTGACCAAGTCGACCTGACGCCGATCGAAGGGCGCGACGATCTCGTCAATTGGATTGCGCAGGGCGTCAAACCGAAATCGCAATTCCGCATCGGCACTGAGCACGAGAAATTCGCCTTCACGCTCGAAGGTCATCGTCCGGTGCCCTACGAAGGCCGCCAAGGCATTCGTGCGCTGCTCGAAGGCATGGAACACCTGCTCGGCTGGCAGCCGATCATGGAAGGGCCGAACATCATCGGCCTGTTCGACGTCACCGGCGGCGGCGCCATTTCGCTCGAGCCTGGCGGCCAGTTCGAATTCGTCCGGCGCGCAAGTCGAAACCGTGCATCAGACCACGAGCGAACTGATGGCACATCTCGCGCAAGTGCGCGAAGTGGCGGCGCCGCTGCGCATCGGTTTTCTCGGCATCGGCATGACGCCGAGCTGGACGCGCGCCGACATGCCGAAAATGCCCAAGGGGCGCTACAAGATCATGACCGCCTACATGCCGAAGGTCGGCAAATACGGCCTCGACATGATGTACCGAACCTGCACGGTACAGACCAATCTCGACTTCGCGTCGGAAGCCGACATGGTCAAGAAGCTGCGGGTGTCGCTGGCGCTGCAGCCGGTGGCGACGGCTTTGTTCGCCAACTCGCCGTTCACCGAAGGCAAGCCGAACGGCTTTCTGTCGTTCCGCTCGGAAATCTGGCGCGACACCGACAATGCGCGGGCCGGCATGCTGGCGTGGGCGTTCGAGCCGGGCATGAGTTTCGAGCGCTGGGTCGATTACGCGCTCGACGTGCCGATGTATTTCGTCAAACGCGGCGACGACTATGTTGACGCGGCCGGCCAATCGTTTCGCGACCTGCTGGCTGGCAAGCTGCCGGCTTTGCCGGGCGAGCGCGCCATGATCTCCGATTGGGCCAACCATATCAGCTCGATCTTCCCGGAGGTGCGGCTCAAACGTTATCTGGAAATGCGCGGCGCCGATTCCGGGCCACTGGCCAATCTGTTGGCACTGCCGGCGTTCTGGGCTGGCATTCTTTATGACGATGCGAGCCTCGATGCGGCGTGGGATCTGGTCAAGGACTGGACCGCCGAAGAGCGGCAGAAACTCCGCGACGACGTGCCGAAGCAGGGCCTCGCGGCAAAAATTCGCGGCCGCACCGTGTTCGAACTCGCCACCGACACGCTCAAGCTGGCGCGTGCCGGGCTGACGCGCCGCAAGCATCTCGACATCGATGGCCGCGACGAGACGCGTTACCTCGAAGTGCTGGAAGATCGCCTGGCGCGCGGCACCACGGCGGCGCAGGAGCTGTTGGAGAAATACCACGGCCCGTGGGGCGGCTCGGTCGATCCGATTTATACCGAAGACGCGTACTGAAATTTATCTGCCCGCGATACGTGCGGCGGCACATTTCACATCCACATGGCGGAAATAGTTGCTCTTGCCGCGAGCTTGCCCAGGTGGCGCGGAACTCATGGCTGATGTTCGGTTGATTTAATCTTTACGACTTTCGGCGACATTACTGGGTCACGAAGCTGCAACCCCGAAGGCCCATGACCAAGACACTCACCATGGAAGTTCAGCGCAAGAATGCCGAACGCCAGCTCTTCGGCGCCCGGCGCGCCTTGGGTCATCTGGTGGAGCTTTACGACAGCGGCCAGTGGAAGACCCTCTATCGCGAGGACACGTTTGCCGAAGCAGTCCGGCAGGCGCGGCAAGCCGTCGATCATTGGACCAACGTCATGGCCAAATCCGAGGACGCCTAGCGCGTCTGCCGGCGGTTAACACAGCGTTAACCGCCCGCGTCCGCCTTTGCGCGGCGCCGCCGCCGACCCCTCCTGAAATATACGCCGCTGCCGATGACATTGACCGCGTCGGCGTGCTGAATGCACATTGCAGGGGAATGAAGCCCCGGACGCTCCATGGCATCGCCCGTCAATGCTGCTCTCTGCGCGTTGCTGGCGGCCGGGTTTTGGAGCTTGCTGGGCTATGCGCTGACCCGTCACCTGCTGCCGCGGGCGCTGGCGATCGGTGCTGCGCCGGTCGTGGGCTGGGCGATCCATAGCGCCGCAACGCTGCCGATTTTCCTTCTGATCGGATTTTCGCCGCTTGCCGTCGTCGCGGTCGCCGCGTTGTGCGTCGTTATCAGCGTCGCGACGCTCAAAGTGGCGGCGAACAACGATGCCGAGGTCACGCCGGCGATACCATGGTGGGCATTCGCAGCCGCGGCGGTGCTGGCTCTGGCGCCGGCCGTGGCGATCCTGCCGAAAATGTCCGGCGACGCGGTTTATCTCGCGGACCCGATGATCGATCATTCCAAGATCGCGATGATCGACGCCTTGACGCGGCAGGGCCTGCCGCCGGTCGATCCGGTTTTTGGCGCCGTCGGCCCCCATGGTCAGTTCTTCTATTATTACCTCTGGCACTACAGCGCCGCCGCGCTCGCGCTGCCGCTCCATGTCAGCGGCTGGGAAGCTGATATCGGGCTGACCTGGTTCACCGCCTTTGCGTCATTGAGCCTGCTGATGGGGCTTGCGGTATGGCTCAGCAAGCGATCGGCCGCCGCGATCTGGGTTGTCGCGCTTGCCGCCGCGGCGTCATTGCGCGGCGTGCTGGGCTGGATATTCGGCTCCTATTCGCTCACGCCGTTCCTGGCGCCGCCGACCGGATTCGCCGGTTGGCTGTTTCAGGCCGCATGGGCCCCGCAGCATCTGATGTCGGCGTCGTGCGTAGTGGCGGCGATGCTGCTCATTGCCCGATACGCGCAGCGGCAAAGTGTGCCGGTGCTATTGGCGCTGGTCCTGGTCGTGGTCGCGGGCTTCGAGAGCTCGACCTATGTGGGCGGCATCACCTTTGCGATCGCGGCTTTGATGGCAGCGCCGCTGCTGCTTGTCGCAATCGAGCCGGCGCGGCGCCTGCGTTTTCTGGCTGGAATGGCGGTCGCCGCCGTGCTGGTGGTCTGCCTCGCCGCGCCGTTCCTGAACAATCAGCTCATGGCGGTTACCGCGCGCGGTGACAATAATCCGATCGTCCTTCGCCATTTCGCCGTGCTCGGCGCAATGTTTCCGGCGGCGCTTCGCCATGTATTGGATTGGCCGGCCTATTGGCTGGTACTGTTGCCGATCGAATTGCCGGCCACTTATGTGGCGGGCGTAATCGCGCTGGTCGCGATGCTGCGAAGCGGCGCGCCGCAGCCGGAGAAACTCGCGACTGCAGCATTGGCCTGTCTCGCCGCTGCCGGACTGTTGGCGTCTTGGCTCTTGGCCAGCACGCTCGGCGACAACAACGATCTCGGGCTGCGCGCCGTGTTGCCGGCCGCTTCGGTTTTGATCGCGGCGGCTGCTGCGGGAATGATGCTGCCGCCGCGGCGCGCCGTGATCGCCGCAACGGCGATCGCCGGGCTCGTCCTCAGCCTGCCGGATACTGCCGCGATGATTCGCTCCAACATCGACGGCACGCCGACGCCGGACGGCGCGGCTTTCGCGCAAACGCCGGAACTGTGGCAAGCGGTCCGCCGCCACGCTGCGCCGACCGCGCGCGTCGTCAATAATCCGCTGTTCCTGCAGGATTTGACGCCGTGGCCGGCCAACATGTCCTGGGCGCTGCTGGCGAACCGCAGCTCCTGCTACGCCGGCCGCGAGTTGGCGCTGGCGCTGGCGCCGTTATCGAAAGAAATGCTCGCAACGATCAACGCCAAGTTCATTCGCGTTTTTGCCGGTGAGGGTACGCCGCAAGACATAACCGACATGGCGAAGAAATACGCCTGCGACGTCGTCGTCGTGGTGCCGCTGGACAAGGCCTGGAATAACGACCCGTTCGCCTCGAGCCCCGATTATCGTCTGGCGGAAAATCGCGACGGCCGATGGCGAATCTACGTGGCGGTCAAGGGCGACCCCGCCGTACGGTAGGTACGCTTCAAATTCCCGCGAACCAATTAAAACCCTGCTTGCTCCAGAACGTCTCGCGGAAATCGTTCGTCACTTCGATCGCCTTGATCCACTTGGCGTTCTTGTAGCCGAGCTTGGTCGAGGTGCGCAGCCGCAGCGGATAACCGAACGGATCGGCCAGCACGTCGCCGGCATATTTGGTGGCGAGGATCGTCTGCGGATGCAGCGCCGTCGCCATGTCGATGCTCTCGGTGTAGTCGTCGTTGCAGATGAAATAGACGTATTTCGCCGTCAGATCGGCGCCGACGCGCTGCAGGAAGTCGCGCAGGTTCGGGCCGGACCATTGCCCGATATAATCCCAGCCTTCCACGCAGATATGCTTGATGATGATCTCCTGCTCGGGCAGCCGATAGATCTGCTGCGCGGTCCAGGGTTGTTTGTTGTCGATGCGGCCGGCGAGCTCGAGCCGCCACGTTGCGCCGTCGACCGGCTTCACCTCTTCGATGTCGTAATAGGCGTTAAAACGCGGCGGCTTGACCACCTGCGACGCGCTGTAGGTCGGCGCCAGATGGTGCGGCCGGAAGATCGCCGCCTGCACGCGATCGTTCCATGCCGACACCGTGCGCAGCACTTTTTGCACCGAATCGTCTTCGCTGACGTCGCAGCCGGTCAACAGCGACAGCGCGCCGAGGCTTAAGGCGCCGCGCAGCACGTTGCGGCGGTTGATGTCGTCAACGAGCGCCCGATTCTGCGTCAGCACGCCCTGATCGACGCCGTTGCGCGGGCGGAAAAGGGATGGCGTGCGTGTGCGTACGGACATATCGGCCCCGCGTCAGTGGGTTGCTTCGGCTTCGGCCGCCGCTTCGGCGGGATGCGCGGGCCCGTCATCGACCACCGGTCCGCCGGTGACCATGGCGACGAGGCTCCGCGGCACCAGGAGCGCAAGCGAAATGTGCACCAGCAAGAAGCCGACGATCGCTGTCATGCACAGGAAGTGCACCACGCGCGTCGCCTGAAAACTGCCGAACAAGGCGGCGAGCTCGGAGAATTGCACCGGCTTCCACAGCGCCAGGCCGGAGATGACGATCAAAACGCCGACCGTCATGACGCCGAGATAGAGAATTTTCTGCACGGCGTTGTAATGGGTGAGATCGTCGTGGGCGAGGCGGAAGTGCAACGCGTCGCTCACGGTCGCCAGGATGTCGCGCAGCGAGACCGGAAATAGCTTTTGCCGAAATCGTCCCGTGGCGATGCCGTAGCTCAGATAAGCGAGCCCGTTGAGGACGAAAATCCACATGCCGAAGAAATGCCACTGCAGGCCGTATTGCGCCCACTTGCCGATCACGATGCTGTCGGGAAAATGCAGCCAGCCTAAAATCACGTCGTCGTTATAGATCTTCCAGCCGCTGCCGATCATGATGAAAATGGCGACGGCGTTGATCCAATGCATGACGCGCACCGGCAGCGGATGCAGGCGGCGCTGTTGTAGGCGGCGCTCCTGGCGTGTTGATTTGACGGCCGGCATTGTCGGACACTACGGTCGCGTGCTGCCGTTCGCAAGCACGGCGGGTTCACAAATTCGCGTGGCATTTTTGATCGGGAGCATTGCGGCATGAAATATGTGCTCACGGCAACGGCTTTGGTCCTCGGCGCGATGCTTCCGGCCGCTGCGACGGTTTTCAATCCGCCCGTCGTGCTGGCCCAGGCCATGGTGCCGCCGACCGGCATGGATGATGCCAACAAGCCGATGCCGATGGCCGAGCGCATGAACCGGCGTTTCCCGCAAGCTGTGCGCGTCGGCGATCTGATCGGCCTGCCGGTGCTCGACGACCGTTCTTCGACGCTCGGCTTCGTCCGGCAGGTCGTGCGCACGGCTGCCGGCAGGATCCAGCTCATCGTCTCCTACAGCCGATGGTTCGGCTGGTTCGGCCGGCCGGTCGCGGTGCCGATCGAAGTGGTTGGCATCGAGGGACGGCAATTGGCGTCGCTCGATATGCCGCGCAGCGACTACGCGGCCGCGCCGACGTGGCAGGGCCAGGACGCGACGACGCTGCCGGACGACGCGACGATTCGAATCGCTTTGGCTCGCAATTGAACGATCACGACTTGGTGAAGCGGATAACTTTTTGGTGTTTCCCGACTTGTACCGGGTGAGGGGGAAGTGATTGGCGCTTGGCCGAGCGCCGGGCAATCCTCCGCTTATTGCGTCGGTCTTTTATTGGGGGAGATCGCATGGATCATGCGAACCGATTGAACGGCCAGTCTGTAACTGGCAAGTCTGTCAACGGCAAATCTGTATCCGCTTCTTCGAATCCGGCTCATGCAACGGCGACGGTCGCCTGCGGCATCGCCTTCATGGCCAAGGCCTCGGCGCCGGGCCGCGCCAAGACGCGGCTCGTGCCGCCACTGACCTTCGAGGAAGCGGCGGTGCTCAACACCGCGTTCCTGCAGGACGTGGCCGACAACGTGCTGCTCGCCGCCCGTGATGCCGAGCGCCATGGCGGCATTGCCGGCTACGCGGCCTACGGCCCGCCTGGTTCGGAAGATTTTTTCGGCCGCACTTTGCCGGGCGCTATCGGCTTGATCGAGGCCTGGCGGCAAAATTTCGGCGATTGCCTGTTGCATACGATCGAGCAGATTTTCGCGCGCGGACACGGCTCGGCCGTGGTGCTCAATTCCGACAGCCCGACATTGCCGACCGCGTTCCTGGTCGAGACCGCGGCTGTCTTGGCGCGGCCGGGTGACCGCGCCGTGCTCGGTCCGTCGAGCGATGGCGGCTATTATCTGCTCGGGCTGAAGGCTGCGCATCGCCATATGTTCGAGAATATCGCCTGGAGCACCGAGCAAGTCGCCAAACAAACTCTTGAACGGGCGCGCGAGATCGGTCTCGACGTGCATCGGCTGCCGGTCTGGTACGACGTCGACGATGTCGACGGATTGCGCCGGTTGCGCGCCGAATTGTCGAACCGGTCGGATGCAAGACCGCATCGCCTCGATAGCAACCAGCCTCGGCACGCCGCGCACACGGCGGCATTGATGAATAGCCTGTGGCGCAGCCATGAATTCAATCGCCGCGCAGCGGCGCTCGTCGAAGCGGAGCCGTTGCGCGCTTAAGGCGCGCGACGCTTAAGCTCATCAGCTGGAAAAATAGGGACAGCAATAATGGCAGTGGCGGCGGCAAAACGTTCGGTCGATCCCCAGCGCTATTTCGAGAGCGTCGACGCGGCGAGCGAACAGCCGGAGCATGAGCCGGTCTGCCTTTATCTGGAAACCACCAACCGCTGCAATCTGCTCTGCACCACCTGTCCGCGCACCTACGCGGAGCTCGAGCCGCCGGCCGACATGAGCTGGGACCTGTTCACCTCGATCGTCGATCAGATTCCGCGCCTGCATCGCGCCGTGCTGCACGGCGTCGGCGAGCCCATGCTGGTGAAGAATTTGCCGCGCATGGTGCGCTACCTCAAGGACCGCGGCACCTACGTGTTGTTCAACACCAACGGCACCGTGCTCAACGAGAAGAACGGCCGCGCGCTGATTACAGCCGAGCTCGACGAGCTGCGGGTGTCGTTCGATGCCGCCAATGCCGAAGTCCTACCTCGCCGTTCGCGGCAAGAACTATTTCAACCGCATCCTGAAAAACGTGCGCGCGTTCCGCGAGCTGCAGGAGCGCGAAGGCCACCTCAAGCCGCGCGTCTCGGCCTGGCTGACCGGTTTGCGCGAAACCATCGAGGAGTTGCCGGATTTCGTGCGGGTCGCCGCCGAGACCGGCGTCAAGGAAGTGCATTTGCAGCGGCTGGTGTTTTTCAAGGAAAACTCAATCGGCAAGGCGCGGCCGGACCAAGCGCTTTACGAGCAGCTCTCCGGCGAGGAGGCAGTGCATATCGACCGCGCCGCCGCGGTCGCCAAATCGCTCGGCGTCACTTTCAGCGCCTCGGGCGCCGCCGCCGAGCCGGGCATGAGCCTCAAACGCAGCGACAACGGCTCGCCGTGGTCGCTGTGCCGCCGGCCGTGGACGGTGATGTACTTCACCGCCAACGGTCGCGCGCTGCCGTGCTGCATCGCGCCGTTCTCGCAGCGCGGCTACGAGAACTACACGCTCGGCGACGCCACCCAGCAAACGCTGCGCGAGATCTGGACCGGCCCGGCCTACAGCGATTTCCGCAAAGCACTGTTGTCGAACACGCCGCCGGACGCCTGCGCCAGCTGTGGATTGCGATGGAGTCTTTAGCGATGCCTTCTATTCCCTGCCCCCTTGTGGGGGAGGGTAGGGTGGGGGGTCGGGAGGATTGGCAACGCGCGTGACTAACCTCTCGACCCCCACCCCTAACCCCTCCCCAACAAGCTTGCACTCGGGCGCGCGCGAGCGCGGCCCGGGTGGGGGAGGGGAACATGTCGTCGTCGTCATTCCGACGTTCAACGAAGCGGAATCGATCGCGGCCGTGGTCGCCGAGATCTCGCGCGATGTGGTGGGCCGCGTCATCGTGGCCGATGGCGGCAGCCGCGACGGCACTCCGGAGAATGCAGGTCGCGCGGGCGCCGAGGTGATCGGGGTCGGCCGCGGCTACGGCCTTGCCTGCCTCAAAGGCGCGCAAGCCGCGCTTGCCGGCGATATCATCGTCTTCATGGACGGCGACGGCGCTGACGATCCGGCCGCCATCGCGACACTGATCGCACCGATCCGTTCCGGCGCGTACGACTTCGTCATCGCCTCACGTGCTTGCGGCGCGCGCGAGCCGGGCAGCATGGCGTGGCACCAGCTTGTCGCCGGCCACATCGTCGGCGTCCTGACCCAGTTGCTCTACGGCGTGCGCTATACCGACATGTGCGCGTTCCGCGCCATCCGCCGCGACACGCTGCTCACGCTCGGCATGCGTGAGCTCACCTATGGCTGGAATCTGGAAATGCAGATGCGGGTGGCGCGTGCCGGCTTGCGCGTCTTGGAAGTACCGGTCGGCTACCGCCGCCGCCTCGGCGGCCAATCCAAGGTGGCTGGAAGCTTGCGCGGCTCGGTCAAGGCCGGCGTGAAAATCATCGCGACCTTCGCGCGTGTCGCGATGGAGCCCGAGCGCGGGCGGGCTTCCTAGCGCAGCTACATCGCGACTTTGCGCAAAAAACCATCGACGCTGCCGCGCAAATCCGCCGCGGCCTTCTCGACGGCCTGGGATGCCGTCAAGACGGTGTCGGCCGAGCTTTGCATGTCGGAGATGGCGGTGGAGACGCGTTGCAGAACGGAAACCACCGATTTCGTGCCCGATGCCGCCGCCGCGACGTTGCTCGAAATCTGATTGGTCGAGGCGTGCTGCTCTTCGACCGCCGCCGCGATCGCCGCGGTAAATTGCTGAATATCCTCGACGCGGCCGCTGATGCTGCCGATGGCGCGAACGGCGCTCTGCGTCGAGGTTTGCACCTCGGCGATCTGCGTGGCGATGACGTCGGTAGCCTTGGCGGTCTGCACCGCAAGCGCTTTGACCTCGGAGGCGACCACGGCAAAGCCCTTGCCGGCGGTGCCGGCGCGCGCCGCTTCGATGGTGGCATTGAGCGCCAAGAGATTGGTCTGCCCGGCGACACTGTGGATGAGCTTGATGACGTCGTCGATCTTCTGCGCCGCTGTCGCGAGACCTTCGATGTCCGCGTTGGTCGATTGCGCTTCCGCCGTCGCCGCGCGCACCACTTCGGTGGCGCGGGCCAGCTGGTGGTTGATCTCGGCGATCGATTTCGACATTTCCTCGGCCGCGTTGGCGGCGATCTCGACGCTCTCGAACGCGTCGCCCGACGTCTTGACCGCACCGGCAGTCTGCGTGGTGGTGTCGTTGGAGATCGCCGACAGCGCCGACGCGGTCGATCGCATCGCCGCGACACTGTCGCCGACGGTCTTCAAGACGCCTTCGACGCTTTCGCGGAACCAGGCGATGGCCTCTTCGACGACGGCGCGGCGGGTTTCCTGGGCGCCGAGCAGGGCGTTTTTCTGCTCCACCTTGCGGCGCTCGGTGATGTCGTGGTGGGTTCCGATCCAGTACACGCCGCCGGGTATGGCGCGGTTGACGACCGCAATGGCGCGGCCGTCGGGCAATTCGGAGACGAAGCTGACGACCTTTCCGGCCGCAATGATTTCCATGAGCTCGGCGACGTATTTGTCCGGATCGTCTGGCAGGCTGCCGGATCTGGCGCGCAGCCGGACGATGTCGGCCAGCCGGGCGCCGGGTTTTACGATGTTCGGCGGCAGATCGTAGATTTTCAGATAGCGGTCGTTGCAAACGACGAGGCGCGCTTTGGCGTCGAACATCACGACGCCTTGGGTCATGTTGTTGAGCGCGAGCTCGAGCAGCTTTCCTTTGTCGCTCAACCTGCCGCCCGACTGTGCCCACCTGAAACGAACGATGACGGCAATGCCGGCCAGGAGGAAAACCAGGCACACGACGGCGAGCAGGCGCCAGTCGAGATCCGGCGGCAAACTGTTCAAGGCCCGCAGCATCGTGCCTGCTTGCTTATTTGCTGTTCAGCTTGCTCAACAGGTAGCCGACATCCATTTACGTTTCGTTAATCAACGCCTGCCGCCGCAATTCGCAGGCCTCACTCAGCTTTTCAGGATGGCCTTGTTGGGGTCGATCCAGAACGCCCAAATGGCCGCGCCGGCGACGAGAAGGCTGGCGGCGACGATGAAGGGCGCTTGCCACTTGTCGCCGTAGGCCAGGTAGCCGAACACGATTGGCGAGATGGCGCCGCCGAAATTGCCCGCCATGTTCATCATGCCGGACACGGTTCCGGAATATTTGCCGCCGGTATCCATCGGCACCGCCCAGGACGGGCCGATGGTGCATTCCAGGAAGAACATCGCGGCGGTGAGGCAGCCGACCGCGACGTAAGGATCCTCGGTCAGCGCCGCCGGCACGATGAACACGGCGCAGCCGAGCAAACCGGTGATGGCCACGCCGCTGCGGGCGAGCCTGACGTTGCCGGTTCGTCGCAACAACCAATCGGTCGCCAAACCGCCCACCGTGTCGCCGACGACGCCGGCCCACAGCGGCAGCGAGGCCAACAGCCCGCCTTTGAGCAGCGTGAAATGCCGCACGTCGATCAGATACTTCGTCAGCCAGGTCAGGAAGATCCACAGGCAATAAACGTACGTGAAATAGGCGAGCATGATCGCCCACATATTGGCCGAGCGCAGCAACGTGCCCCACGGCACCTCGGTCCGTTCGGCAACCGGCGGCGGATTGATTTCACCGTTCGGGCCGCGGCCGCGAATGGTTTCCAATTCCGCCCGGTTCACCAAAGCGTGTTCTTCCGGCACGTTGCGGTAGCTCAAGCTCCACCACAGCGACCACGCCAAACCCACCAGCCCGCAAATCAGGAACGCCCAGCGCCAGCCGAGATTGATCATGATCAGCAGCACCAGCGGTGGCGCGATCGCGGCTCCAGCGCGGCTGGCGCTGTGAGTGATGCCTTGCACGAAGCCGCGTTCGCTGCGCGGATACCAAAGCTGCATTGCGCGCGTCGCGCCGGGGAATGCGCCGGCTTCGCCGACCCCGAACAGGAAGCGCAGCACGATGAACGAAGTGGCGCTGAACGCCAGGCCGGTCGCGGCGGTCATGATCGACCAATAGGCGACGATGGTTCCCAGCACGGTGCGCGCGCCGAAGCGGTCGCTCAGCCAGCCGCCGGGCACTTGGAACAGCGCATAGGCCCAGACGAAGGCGCTGAAGATGAAGCCCATGGTGACATTGTCGAAGCCGAATTCCTTGCTGATCTGCGGCGCCGCGGTCGAGATGTTGACGCGGTCGAGATAGGTGATGAGGTACATCACGCTGATCAAAAACAAGATGTACCAGCGGCCGCGGCTCGGCTGCGTGTGTACGGGCTCCGCCATATGTTCACTCCCCTAGTTGTTTGCTCCCTGGTCTCATGCTCGCTGTTGCAAATCGCGCGAGCTTTGCAGCGGCAACTTGCCTGTTTATCGCGGAGGCGGCAAGGGAAGTGTGTTACGGCGCATGAGTTTTACAGACCCGCGGCGTTATAATCCGCAACGGCCAATCTGGGGCAATCCACATGATCAAGCGCTACAGCGACCACGCCGCCAACGAGCGAACGTTTCTCGCCTGGGTCCGCACCGCCATCGCCGTCATGGCATTTGGATTCGTGATCGAACGGTTCGATTTGTTTCTTCAGGTCGCGGCGCCGCAATTGGCGCCGAGGCAAGCCGCGCCGCACAGCCAGATGATTGCCAATATGGCCGGACTGGCCTTTATCGGCATCGGCGTGGTGACGATCGTCGTCGCCGGCTTTCGTTTCCGCAAGACCACCAAAGATATCGAGAGCGAGGACGCCGTGCCGAGCCCCGGCGAGCGCTCCGACCTCGCGCTCGCCGCTTTGCTGGTGCTGTTGGGACTGGCGCTGTTTCTTTATCTGTCGCGCGCCGTGCTGCCGGCGCTCTGAACCACGGCTGGCTTGCGAGACGATGCGCTTCGCGATAAACGAATCTTCGCGCGCCATCCGGCGCGCCGTAAGCGTTCACGTCAACCAACGCGCTCCTGCGACGGCCGGCCGCATTCCGCGCCGGACGTGCCGGGAGCGTATGGAGCTTTGACGTGAAGCGATTTTTCCAAGTCCTGGTTTCCGCCCCGACCACGTTTGCGCGCGCGCCACGCCCGGCGCAGGTCGGCATGGTTTTGTTCTTCGCCGCCGCGGTGGCGGACGGCATTCTCATGCCGTTCTTTGCGCTGTGGGCGCACAAGGATGCCGGCATCCCCATCGAATATATCGGGCTGTTGCTCGGCTGCTATGCCGGCGGCGAGCTGTTGGCGACGCCGTTCGTCGGCGGCATTGCCGACCGGGTCGGCCGGCGTCCGGTGCTGCTGGTGTCGACCTGCGGCGTCGGCTTTGGCTTCCTGCTGCTGTATCTGGTGCACGGCGCCGCCGCCGTGGCGGCCGCGCTGATCATCATCGGCGTGTTCGAGAGCGTGTTGCATCCGACGGCCTCGACGGTGATCGCCGACGTGGTGCCGGCCGAAACGCGCCGCGAGCATTTCGCGGCGCGGCGCGTGATGTCGAGCGCCGGCAGCATGGCCGGCCCGACTTTGGGCGCGCTATTGGCGCTGCATTCGCTCGGTTTGGTTTTTCTCGGGGCCGGCATCACGATTCTTGTCGGCGCTCTCATCGTCGCGATCTTTCTCATCGAGACCCGGCCGCCAACTGCCGCGCCGGGCGAAGAGGATGAGGAGGACGAGTCGCTGCTGGCGCTGACGGCAGTGTTTCGCGATTCCCGTCTCGCCGGCCTGATTGTTCCGGTGGCGCTCATGGAGATCGCCGCGAGCTGGATCGCCTCGATCACGCCGCTCTATGCCGACGCCGGCGGCACGTTGACGGCGTCGGGCATCGGTCTGCTTTTCACCTATGCGGGCGCCCTCGGTGTGGTGCTGCAGATGCCGATCACGCAGGCGAGCGAGCGCATGGGCGGCTTTTCGATCGTGCTGTGCAGCGGCGCGGTACAGGCGGTGGCATTTGCCTGCCTGTTCATGTCCGCGGGCCTGCCCTGGCTTGTCGCGGCGGTGACGCTCTTGGCTCTGGCGCAAATGCTGGCGGGGCCGCTGGTGCAGACGATCATCACCGAGCTCGCGCCGCGCACCGGGCAGGCGACCTATCAGGCGGCATTCGGCGTGGTCAACGATCTGAAAGATGCCGCGGGTCCGGCAATCGGCACTTGGCTCTACGCGCTTGCGGCCGGACTGCCGTGGGCAAGCGGCGCCGTCATATCCCTTGCCGCCGCGTTCGGCTTGGCCGTGGCCGCGCGCCGGCACGACAAACACTGAAGCTCCTGAAGAAATTTTAGCTCCGGAAGAAATTTTTCGACGGACGAATTCGTCGTCCGGCATTGCCCGGTGATTTGTCCGCTAACGATTATCCGTTGGCGCAACGGTGCGGCGGCGCGACCGAGTCACGTCCGCACAGATGCTCCGCTTCAAGCCAAGCCATTTCCAGCAGGTGCGCGAGCGTAGTGTATTGCTGCGACGCCGCCATTTGGGCCATTTGCGCCGTCATTGCGGAAATATAGTCGGCGACCTCATGATGGGACTTGCCGCTTTGATCATTCATGGATTTTGCTCCCGGTCAAAACCGTGAACGCATCACGCCATTAGCATGGCGCAAGCCCGGCCGCATGGGAAGCAAATAGAATTGCTTGATCTATCGATTTCGCGGGCGTCCCGCGTCGATCAGGCGGTCGGCCGGGGGCCACAGGACGACACCGCGCGCAAGTATTTCTTAAAGAGCTTGAGAGTGGTGCCCAGGGGCGGACGCATAGCTGCGAAGCAGTGAGCCGGCATGCCTCGGTAAGTCACCGGCCTGGCTGAAGAGCTACCCACAAATTCTACCCATACACTGACGGGCTTGAACGGGAACCGAAGCTCCACCCCATTGCTCTTTCTGACTTATTTGAACAAACAGGCCGAGGTAGTTCGTAGCAGGTCAGGAGGATCAAGTCAGGCAATTCCACCGGAACCGTAGGCCTGAACACCGAATTTGATACGGGCGGCCAATCGTTCTAGTTGTACTAAGCCCAACAATACGCTTAATACTCTCTTCGACGGAAAGCCATAGGATCATGCCGAACGGCCTTAGTCTCGAAAATTTGTTGTCGCGAGAATTTGTAGCACCGCTCGTCTATACCTATCCGCCGCGATCGGCGTATCTGGCAGGCGAAGCACCTGCTTCATTCAAAGAAATATGGGCTGAAGACTTAAGGCATTCTAACAGAGATTTGAATCTGTATATCCACATTCCATTTTGCCGATATAGGTGCGGATTCTGCAATCTGTACACAATCGTCGGCGTGCCAAGCGACGACGTCACTGCGTACGTGGATGCGATCATTCGCCAACTGTATGACTCGTCAGAGATCATCCAGGAAAGAATGCTTCGCACGATCAACATCGGCGGAGGAACGCCGAGTCTACTGTCAATTTCCCATTTCGCAAGAATAGTTGACGCCTTGACGGATATCTATCCTAACTGGCGTTCAGTTGTAGACGAGGTGGCGACTGAAGCGTCGCCTGATTCGGTGGCAGGACGGGAAGGAGCTGCGTACTTATCCGAGTTACGGGGTCTCGGTTTCACCAGGCTCAATTTGGGTATCCAGTCCTTAGACGATCGCGAGTTACGGAACTCGGGAAGAGCGAGCGCCAATTCAATGGCCGTCCGGTCAGCGGTAGAAGCCGTCCGACGGGCTGAGATACCTAATTTTAGCACTGACTTAATAATTGGGTTTGCTGGGCAGACTGACTCGGCGTGGGACGCTTCGGTTGCGGAACTGATTTCCTTTCGCCCCGAAACTATCAGCACTTACCTTCTCACTATCAGGCCGGACGCTTGGTTTGCTCGTACTGGACTATATGAAAAACACGGAGATTCGGCGCTTTATCGTCGGTATGAGCGTGCAAGAGATGCGTTGTTCGCTGCTGGTTACGTATATGACTCGAACGTCCGGTATAAGCTTCCAGGGCGCGGGGGCTTACTGCAAAAGGTTCTCCAATTTCGAGGTGTTCCAGTTTTGGGCATCGGCGCGGGAGCGCGCTCGTACACGAACACCGTTGACTACATTGTGGGGGGAAGCAACAGGCCGAGTCCAGCACAAGTGCGCGACTTCGTTAGCTGTGCCGCAGAGAATCGGATCGTCGCAAAAGCTGGTTTTGTATTTGACGATGAAGAGCGAATTCGAAAGAGATTGGTCTTGGACTTATTTGACTTACATCTCGGAGAGCTGGATCGCTTTGGATTTAACGGCCGGCGTCACGAGTTCATGCCCTTATTGACAGCCGCAGTTGATGCAGGACTGCTAAAGGAGAGGGGTCGAGATCACTATTATTTGACGATTAAAGGATATCAGTACAGGGATATCCTATCAATGCTGTTCTTTTCTTCGCGCGTAAAGCAAAGAGATGAACGGTTTTACACGAGGATCAAAGAGACAAGCGCTTCCGAAGAGCTGTAGTTTTAGGCTCTTCGTTAATTATGGAAGTTTGGTTACGCGGGTTCCCCTGCGAAATAAGCGCGGCACGTCAGACTGCGGAAGTCCGAAGAGCTCAATTGCATTACAGGCTATAGCAAATGCCCTGGGAATTTTGAGGCCAGCACCGAGTGCACCATAGAAGCTAGCGGCGAACTTAATGGCAGCCTCATCGCCGACGGCGTCGGACATCAGCACCGCATAATTTATTTTATCACCAATTTCAGCAATCGCAGTCTCGGAAAAGCACGCGTTGAACACTGCACATTCGATGCGACTAGCGATCAACTCAAGTGCCCTAGCTATTGGACCGATGCGGACTAAATCCGCAGTTTTGCCTCCCTCAACCAGGATTTCTCCGTGTTTGGTGCCGTGACCAGAAAAATGGAAGTAGCGTGGGTTTGCCTTTAATAGCGCGGGCTGCAGGTCTCTGATTTCAAACGCCGGTTCATACCAAATACTGATTTGACATTTGTCGTAGAGCGCCTCCAATGCACTGCGAATTTCCTTGAACTCTCTATCAAGGGCTAACTTGGCGAGTGACGAACCAGTTGTGCTCGGGTCGGCACTGGCGAATAGTAAAATATCTCTTGGCACGGTTTGTTTCCGGTAAGGGCTAGTTGAAGGTAACAGCAGAGGGTAGGGCTCGTCTGTGGAAAACATCATCCTTTCAATTTCAGATTTAAAATGACTTAGGAAACGGTTTTCAAGTGCAAGCTCGATCTGCAGGATTTTTTTTAAGTAAGATTCATCTGGATACAGGCCCAACGCCCGAAACGAAGACGTTAGGGCGGCTTTCATTTCCCGGTGGGTGAGCCGTCGGAGGCGCGCGCGATTTTCTGCTAGTTGCAGCGCGCGCCAGTAATCGAGTAGGTCATCTTGAACCTTGTTCGCCGCCTGCAAAGTCAGTGCGTGGAGACGTCGGATCAAAGCAAGTTCAGGCGTGGCCAGAACTCGGAGAAGCATTTCTTCGCTTCTGAGGGCACGAATGTCGAGGCCAATGTGGCCCAATATACGGTAAAAAACGCCTAGGTGACCTAGGCTTCGACTTGAGACCCCTCGGCCTTCGGTCGCGATGGATGGGGTGGTTTCAATAGCAGCCAACGTCAGCGACATTATTTCAGCGTAAAGATCCGCCAGTTTTCGGCCAAAGTCGGCTGCTAAGGGTGAAAGTAGCGGCCATTCCTGAATCTCTGGTGCAATCGTTTGCCAAATAAAGTCGTAACTGCCGCGATTGGCCACCTGAATGCATTGAAGTACGGCTACGTCCGCTAGGGCTGGATCGGTACGGCGGCGTATAAGTGTGCCAACGCTTGTGGGATCGTCTGAATTACAGGAATTGATCCACGCTGCCACTAGCGCATCACTTACGTCGATGTCGCTCCGAGTGCCGACAATATCGAGTCTGTCGAGCATGCGTCCGCGTCTTTGGACGATGCGAATGTCAGAGAACGGTTCAAATGACTTTGGACTTTTCTCCGCCTTTCCTAAGCCGTGCTCGCGGAATGACGGGTACTCGGCATTGATAAAGAACACAGCATGTGGGTCGCTTCCCGAGAACAGTTGTGGATATCCGCGGACCAGTCTTCTCGTAGCGTCAAACTCGAAAAAATACGATCCGGCAAGCAATACAAGTGGACTGGAAAGAAGCGATACAACGAAACTATCGAGGACGTCCTGAGCTGATAGACTATAAGCTATTTGAGTCGGCTGATTCGCTGCCGTCAGAAACAGTGCTGTTCCGCGGTTGGGCGTGTCGATTTTGATACGCATTTATAGTCACTTCGAGGGCCGCAACGGTTTCTTCGCGGTTCATCTTGGATGTGTCGATAGTCTTAACGGGCACCTGGTCTGGAAAGTCCTTGATTACATCAGAATACGCCTCGGACAAGTCTCTAAGGAAGCCCTCTGAATACGCTCCCAATTCATGGGGCCGGCCTCTTTCAACGAGACGTTGACGAGCGACCGATGGTTCACATGTAAAATGGACTACCAAATAGGGCCAGGCGCTGACGGAACGGAAGGTCAAAAAAGTAGCGTAGAATGTTTGATAGGAGGTGTTGCTCAAATAGCCACGTTGAACCAAGACTCGCGAGTACGCCCAGATCGAGTGCAGCGATTGATCGCAAATGGATCGGACACCAGCGGCAGCGTTTTGGAGAAATCGAACTGACAGGGCCTCAATCTGAAACGCCAGATAAAAATGCGGGTCGCGTTCAATCAGAAGCTGGTGATGATAGTTGCTGAAGCGCTTTATGGCGAGGAGAGCTGGATCGTAGATGTAGGTCCAAGCTGGATTGGCATCCACGAAGCATTTAATAGCCGTGGTCTTACCTGAAGAGCTCGGGCCGAGAACCAGAATGTGTTGGCCGATAGTGGCCGGATCGCCCAGTATCCGAGTTCGGTACTCCTCGCGCACGGTGGCTTCTAAATCGTTTGCGATCAACACTGGTTGCCTCGAATTCAGGAAACATTGGAATTTGCGTGGACCTATTGATTTGCCATTCTATCAGAGCGTTCAACGTGTTGTAAAAATAGGGAACAACCTTGCGTTTGCGGACGCCGTATATGGGTTTCCACTCGACGCGGTGCACCTCCGTTGGGTTCAGGATTAGCGTGGGCAGACTGCTTAGGTGCAACACAAAAGCTACGTATTCATAGGCTGTTTCTTCGAGTTCGACGACAAAGTCTCCAATCAAATCAAGAGCAGAAGGCGAGACTTCCATATTCAGCTCTTCCTGAAGCTCTCGGACCATACAGTTTAGGGGGGTTTCGTCTCGCTCAATTTTGCCAGTCGGTATCGCCCAATGGAGTCCATAGGACTTACGTGGGTTTCTTTGCATAAGAAGCACTTGGGTTCCAAGCAGACAGAAGCAGCCAGCTGCACGGAAATCCAAGTTGACTGTTGCGGCGCTAGTGTGCATGTCCCAGAACATAGGCACGGGTGTAGACCCACATTGTAACAGATTGGGGAGGGCGAGCATCACAGATCGAAGAGGGTCGCACTGACAAAATCCGCCGACAAGCAAGAAGTTATCCCCAAGAAACCTTTGTGACTTTGTGTGAATTCCGGTAATTCTGTGGGATCGTCGATCTGCGAAGCCTGTCACCGCGTTGAATTACTTCGTGATCACTGACTGGCGCCGTGACCTAGTTTAAAATCTGGGGCCCCGCATAGCAGGGCCCCATGATGCGTCTTGCAGCAGCTCCGCAAAAAAACTGTGGAGCTTTCCAACGCACCTAGCGGCGTCACTTTACCAACGATCAGGTGGAGGCTGTCAGGACGTGCTTAAGTCTCGCGAGCACGTCGTCGACGGAGGCGACGCGCTCGTCGAGAATTTCCTGGCACAGGAGCTGTGGCTCCTCCTCATCGACAGTATTTGCAGCAAGGGACAAATGATAGCTGCCGTCGGCAAATAGCGCTAGTTCGAGATTGTAGAACCAAACGGTCTTCCGGGTGGTCGCTGCCTCTACCATGGCAACCTCAACGACTGCCGCCACGACCCCGACGCTGGTTCAGCTGCGCGGGCTCCTGAGCGCCCACTTTATCGTCGTCGGTGATCTCCCGACAAACGATCTTGCCGTCGAGCGGGAAGGCTTGCAGCATGATGTTGAAGCCGCCGCCGTCCTTGTGCGGGAACACAAGCCCAAGATTGAGCCAGAAGTCGTCTTGGCCTTCGCGTCGGATGACGGAATAGGCGCGATGTGTCGGTTGTTTCGCTTCACTTTTCTCCGCCATGGGAACACTCCTTTCGAGCGGTTGCGATGTCCTGCGTGGGCAGGCGCCAGGACGCACGGCTTGGCGCCTGCCAGCGCGGATCACGGCTCAAGGCTTGGCGGAGCTACTGAAACGATACGCGCTATTCGTCTTTCGTCAAATGGCGAGCGACAGCTTTTAGATCAGGCGCGCGTCACGGCCGTTGCCGTCTAGCCAAAGGTGCGACAACGGATCAGTGCCGGAAAGCTCAGAGCGCGTAGCAAAAAAGAACAGTGAAGGCCCCAGGCTGCCAGCGACACGCAGCTTGCGCAATTCGTCCAGCGTCGAGCGTACGCGGTGCTCGTCGGTGGTGACGGTAAGGACCCGAAATGTCTTCCAGCCGAATCGGCGAATGTGTTGCTTCGTTGCATGGGCGACCAAGTAGGCGCGCATCTTTCGTTCTAGGCTCGTCTGGCGGATATCCCGACGAACGACGGGCATAGTGCCGCGATCGATCTCGACCATGAAGCAACGGCGCGAACCGTCCGCGAATTTCAAGCCGAAAACTAAATCAGGGATGAGGCCGATTTCGTGGGCGACGCCCTGGTGCAAAATCTTGACCCGCAGCGTGAACGGGTTGCGTTCGCTGAACGACTGGTCCGGGAACGAAGCAACGATTTCGTCGGGATGGACAAGCAGCACGTCGTTGCGCCGCGACACCGCGCGTTGCAAGGCAACATAGAAATCCACGATCTCAAGCTGGTGTTCGATGAACGGCCGGCCGGCACTGCGATTCTTCCGGCTCCACTCGACATTGGCGAAATCGATGCCGTCGCGCTCGATCAAGAGGCGCGCGCCGCGATCGGCAAGGGCATAGGCCATCGGCGCCGAGCCGGCGGTTGGATAGTAATCGAGCTGAGCGCGTGGACGATCGACGTAGCCGGCGTGGAACAGCCGGCTCAGGCGGTCGTTGGTGCGATCGAGCGAGCGGCCTACGAGTGCAGCAATATGCGTGGATCGCAAGAAGCGGTGGCGCGCCAACTGCCGGATGATGACCACGTCATCGTCGGTCAGACGAAAGGCCGGCGGTTCCGACGCACGGCGGAACCGCGGCCGGCGAGCAGTCGAGTGCGGGGCAGATTCGGCAGCTGGCATGCGGGAATTATACCAGCGTCGACGAGGCACGATCCCGAGGTTCAGAAAATGTGATCCCTGCGCACCGCGTTTCGCTGCTGCGTATGGCCGCCGAGCTCGTGTGGTTTTGCCCCTCGCTTAGTGCGCACTCGGAATTTTGCCGGTGCCTTTGCAGCGACCACACGGATCGCTGCCCGACTTGCCGGAGCCGCTGCACCGCGGACAAGTCTCCGATTCGGCTTTGCGCTCCGAACTCGGCTGGTTCGGCAGCTTCTCTAGACCCATGGCTTCCTCCTTCGTTTGGGTACGAATTGAAACAACAGGGTGCAGTTAGGATCGCCAGTCATCCGTCGCGTTCGTCGGACCAGCCTCGACTGAAATCATCGGCGTTGCGGCAGGCGCCGCTGGTGGCGATTGGTCCGGGTCGTTCGCGGCCGGCCGCGGCTGGTCTGGTTCAGCCCCGTAACGTTCGCGATTGCGAGCGACTAGCTGCGCTTGTTCGGTTGCCGCCATCTTTGCCGCGCGCTCAAGCGTGCCGAAGGGAATTTCAAGCCGGACAGCGTTGCTGGTGTAATTGCGCACGTAGCAGGCGAATTCGGTCGATTTCGCATGCTTCGCCATGACGGTGATAAAGTCGGGCATGGTACGCATGTCGGAAGCGAGCGCGCGGGCGTCCTTGTCGGAAACGCCGCCCGCAAGCTTGATCGAGGTGTTGGCGGCAACGGCTGCACGCAACGCCGGCGTCAACTGGTCGAGATGCTGGTGGGCGAACAGCACGCCGACATTGAATTTGCGCGCCTGGGACAATAGGGTCTCCAAATTCTCGTCGAAATATTCCGCAGCCTCATCGACGATGAGGAACGCCGGGTTACGCCTTTCGGCGGCGACGGCGATGCGCTCGAAGGCCGCGGAGATGACGCGCGCAATCATGTAGCGACCGAACAGCGCGGACGCGTCGGACTTGAGAAGCGCCTTGCTGGTGTTGATCAGCACAACCGAACCATTCTGCAAAGCCTCGAACATGTCGAGGCGGTTAGTTTTAGCGGCGAACATGCGATCGAACGCCGGCACCTGCAGCACGCTGTAAAGCCGGCGGGCGATCTGCTGTTTGGTCTGCGAATAGGTCTTGGTGAAGAACTGCTTTTCGAAATACGCTTGCGAAGTCTGGTCGAGCTTGCGGATATGCTCGGCGAACGGGCTCGCCTCGATGCTTGCGGCGCCGTCCTCGAATAGCTCGCGTAAGGTGTGGATGGTGGCGCCGGGAATCGACAACATAAGCCGGGCGACGAAGGCGAACGTGGTGTTCTGCCGGCTGGTCAATTCGGCGGCCAGCGCGCCGAATACGTAGTTGAAGGTTTCGATGGTCGAAGCTTCGATCTGCTCCTTGATGGTTTGCGAATAACTGCCGCGCCGGGCCGCCTTGAGATCGAACATGTTCAGCGCCGGCGGATATTCTACGTCCTCGGGATCGATGATGACCAAACGGTTGGAAAGCGGCTTGCGAGGGGCGAAAATCTGCAGCTGTTGAATCTTGCGCAGCATCTCGCCCTGGCTGTCGAGGATAACCAAAGCGGGCGGCTGATCGCGCCGCAGGTCGTCAAAGATCAGCCGCTGCAAGAGTTGGGTCTTGCCATGGCCGGAGCCGCCGACGACATGCATGTGCTCGACGCGTTGCCGGTCGGTGAGTGAGAACGTGATAGGGGCGTAGAACAGCGCCTCGAACGGCGTATTGGCGAGATAGGCGGAAACGATCTCGCGCGGCGTGCCCTTGTGCTGGTCCGGCGTGATCAGCTTGTTGTGGCTTGGAGCCGGATAATCGAAGCCGGACGCCTGATGGAAGTTGCGTTCGAGCTGCTTGCGGATGTGGGGGAAGAGGCCGATGTCCTCCACATCCTCGCGAAAGAAAGGAAGCATTAGCGACCAGACGACATTGCCGGCGTCGGGCAACACATCGATCAATGGAAAGGTAGCGAACGGCTCGGCCTCGTCACACTTGGCGAATTCGTGAGAGGTCGCCTTGGCAATCGGCGGCAGGGCGGCAATGAAATCGAGCCAGCACTTGCCGAGCGTCGCATTGAAAACTTCGAGCGTGTGCGGCGCATCGGCCGTCTTGCGCTGGTGGGCAATCAGCTGGTCACGATAGCGGCCTTCTTCGATTGCGTTGGCGGCAACGACAGGCGGCAATGGGTTGCCGAGATTTTCCTGCTTGTACAACGCATCGGCGATGTGAACCATCGCCAGATAGACGTGGTACGCGGGCAAGTCGTCCCTGATCGCGTCGAGGAAGCGATCGATATAAGCGTCAATGAACTTCTCCGGATCGAGGAAGTTGGCAGTGACGCTGCGTTGCTCCGCCTGGGCATAAAGTTGGTCGGTCGGCGTCGGGCGGTTGACGTACCACTGTACGCCCTTGACGATGGCTATAATGAGGACCACCGGCACCAGGAACATGCCGCCGACGATGATCAGGATCGCCGCCGCCATGACCAGGAAAACGGCGATGGCGGCGTTGGCGGCTGGATCGGTCGACTTGGTCGGCCACTGCAGCCAATCTTCGATCCTCATAGTTCGAAGGTCTGCTTGGCCCGAACTTCCGCGCTGTCCTGGATCAGGTTCTTCATAGAAACCAGATTTTCACGGATGGTCTCTTCAAGGCCCTTCGCGGCGGCGGGATTCCAGCCGTGCACGGTGAAGCTCGGCTGGGCAAGCAGTTGCTTGATGGTGATTTCCTGTTCCGACGATTCGAAACGTTTGTCTTCTTTGCGGGTACGAAACCAACCCCAGATGAAAAGGCCGAGGCCGATAAAGAACATCGGACCGCCGATGCTGTTGGTCGATCCGTGAGCCAAACCCTCATAGATGCCGCGAAGGACGCCGCCGATCGCCATGAACAGACCGATGGTGCGGATGATGTTGGTGCTGAAAAATTGCGTCTTGCTCGGGAGCGGGGTCGAGGTCCTGATGGTGAAGCCGTCGCGATAAAGGTCGCGCGTTTTGATGATGGCGCGTTCCTCCTCGGAAAAAGTCACGGTGCAATCGACATAGCAGTCCTTATGGTTGCCGAGCACGCCCGACGTTGTTTCGCGATGTTCGATGGTCACCCGCATGACGTCCCCCAAAAGTTGCAGCTGGTGAAAATTGAACGCAACTAAGAGTAGGAGTCAAGACGGTTTACGTCTGATTGCGGAAAGGTCACCCGTCAAGGAATCTGCGGATGCGGGCCTCGACTTCCGGCCGCGGCCGGCCGAAGCGCAGGCGACTAGTGTCGATCAGCCGGTGCCCGTCCGGTCGCCGTTGCCGTGGCGCGTCGTAGAGGTCGAGGCGAATGGGCGAGGTAGGTGTGCCCAGCTGCAACAGCCGCGCCCAGGCGGAAAAGTTT
This sequence comes from uncultured Alphaproteobacteria bacterium, assembly GCA_963724715.1. GTDB lineage: Bacteria > Pseudomonadota > Alphaproteobacteria > Rhizobiales > Xanthobacteraceae > BOG-931. Next base: position 179,826 of record CAVRVV010000001.1, read on the forward strand.
GGCAAGTCGAGCAGCGCGTCGGAATCGCGCAGCCCGATCTGCTCGGCCAGGATACCGGCATCCTCGGCGCCGGAGCGGCAGGCGACGATCGATCCGACATTGCCGAACACGGCCGAGCGTAGCTGGTCGGGAAGCTGATCAAGATACTGATGGGCGAGGGTCAGGGTCAGCCCGTACTTGCGCGCCTCGGACAGGATGAGCGCGAAGCTGTCGGTGGCGAACGACTGGAATTCGTCGGCATAGAGGTGGAACACGCGTCGTTCTGCCGCGGGCATGTCGGCGCGCGACAGTGCGGCTTGCGCAATGGATGTCGTCAGCAGCGCGCCAAGCAGATGTGCGGTGCTCTCGCCCAGGCGGCCTTTCGACAGATTGCAGACGACGATGGCGCCTTCGTCCATCAGGCGGCGCAAGGTGATCGTGCTCTTCGGCTGCGCCAGCATGTTGCGCAAGCGCGGCACGATGAGCGCCTTGCCGATCTTGTTCTGGATCGGCGCGATCGCCTCGGCGCGGAAGCTCGTGCCGTAGCCGGCGTACTCGTTGAGCCAGAACGAGCGCACGATCGGATCGGCGACATGCTGCTCGACGACGCGGCCACGAAAGCCGTCGTCGATCAGCAGGCGGGGGAGCATCAGCAGCGTCGCGCCGGGTACGTCGAGCAGCGCGCGCACGGCGTTGGTGAGGATGTAATCGAGCCGCGGTCCCCAGCTGTCCGGCCAGACGTGGCGGAAGGCGGAGACGACGCCGTCGGCGACGATGGGTTTGAGATCGTCGGGCACCTGCGAGAGGGGATTGAAACCGATCGGGCGGTCAATGTCGGCCGGATTGACGTAGACGAGGTCGTTGGTGCGGGCCTTCGGAACGTGCGTGCAGCACGGCCTCGGCGAGATCGCCGTGCGGATCGAGCAGCGCCAGGCCTTCGCCGGCGGCGAGGTCCTGCGCGATCAGGTTGAGCAGCAGCGTGCTCTTGCCGGTGCCGGTCTGGCCGACGATGTAGAGGTGCCGGCGGCGCTCTTCGGCAGCGAGCATGACGGACTCGCCCGATAGATGTGGGCGCCGAGACGAACCTGTTGGTCTAATGCTGTCATAGGCGAACGGAGCCGGTGTGCCGTGCGCATCTCAGGTGGGAAGTGATGCGGGCAGCACCCCTTCCCGCGGGGTGCGCCGGGGCTACATGGCGTCGCTTCTCCATTGTGCGTCTGAGAATTGACTGCCGAACCCCCCGCTCACTGCCGGCTCGTTTCCGGCCACGATCTCCTTCTGAGATGGCGGCCACACCGATTGTACAGCCTTCGCGGCCAGCAAATTCCAAGACGGAGAAGGGGAGAGCCAGGCAAAGGCCGTTTCCCCTGGTGGGATAAAAGCGACATTTCCCCCGGAGCCGACGCGATTGCTCGTGCGCGCCCGGCCGCGGCGGTCAAGGTCGGCCGCATGCCGCCCGCGCAGCGGGTCGCCTTGACCGCTGCGAGATCGGGCGTGCAATGATCGGAGCAGGGAAGGGAAATTAGCTGCCAATGAAAGAAGCGCATGGGCGAGCGCCGTAGGGCAAATCCGCGAGCCCATTCGCGGCCCCGAGATCGGTTCAACAGGGCAGCCGCAGGAGGGTCAGCATAGCGCCGCCGCCTGCGGCGGGACCCGGGACCGACTGCCCCCGACGAGGGGCACGCTATGATGCGGCAACGATCGTGACCCGAAGGGCGGAGACCCGCACTCGTCGCGGGGCTCCGGCGCGCGGCGGGATACGCCGCGCGGTAGAGCGTGACCGGCCTCTCGGCCGGGCCGCCAGCAAAATGGACTGCGGCCTAGTAAGTCGTCGAGCCGCGTCGTTTGATTGCGGTTACGACGATGAGTTTCTGCGCCTCGTTCAATTCGTACAAAATCCGCCAGTCACCGACCCTGCGGCGCATGGTGTCGAGGCCGCGCAGAAATTTCACGTCGCCCTGAAACGGATTGTCGCACATTTCCGAAAATGCCTGATCGATGCCGTCGCGCTCGGCAGCGGACAGCCGGCGAAACTGTCGCTTGGCGCGGCTAGTGATCACCAAGCCCCATGTCATGCCGAAGTTGGTCGAGGGTCACGAAATCGCCCCGCGCAAACTCGCGGCGGCTCTCGGTCACTGCCTCCCGATCGCCGGGCTCGGGCTCTTCCTCCAGTTGGCGGATTAGAGCGCGTGCTGCGCTGTCTTGCATGGCGGGAGGCAATTGGCGCAGCCGATCGATTGCTTGCTCAAGTAACTTGCTCATACCCGCATTATAGCATAGGCGAGCCAGCTACACTCGGCAGGAGTTAAACGTGCGAGCTGCGTTGGTCCGCGCGGCACCGTTACCATTTGGCGCTTAACCCCGCCATGACTTGACGGATTGGCTGCGCTGTTTGTTCAACTTGGCCGTTTTGATAGCTTATTTTGAGACCGAAATGTCCCTGCGAATCGACCGGAAGGTTCACAGCCGTATTCAAGAGATGATAAGTCCGTTTGCCGTTGGTGTCAGTGAACCACTCGTATGATGCATTAAACGATGCGGTTTGAAGCCAGTGCGGCACTATTAGGTCATTTTGCAACGGAGCGATCGTTAATGCCAGGACCGGTCCCACTCTCGATACGTCGTTGCCTTTCGCGAAGATGGGATCAGTCGATTTTCCGACGGCTTCGAAGTATTGGAAGCGCGCTATGGGATCGATCTCCCATGTGAGATACGGGCCTAATGGATTCGGCGCCGAGATGGCAAGACCAGGACCGGCAGGTTGCCAAAAGGGCTGCCACTCTAAGGTTTGGGACCATGAATGCGGGCGGCCCTCGAAGTCTGTATTGTAGGCCGGTTTGGCGCGAAGATATTGCGTGCCGGTGCCCAAAGTATTGGCGAGTGCTATTTCGCCGGTGCCGCCGAATGAGAGCACGTCGACCCGCTTCGAAGCGAGTGCGACTGCAGACTCGGTTACGCGATTGAAATTGACCCAAGGAGCGAGGGCAAAACCCGCGACATACGGTGCACCCACAGTGGCTGGTCCAGTCGAATTTTGCCAATCGTAGACCAGAGTTGCGATGCCTTTTGCCGACCACGACGTATTGTCGGCGACGCCATCCCATGAATAGGAAAACTGCGCTCCGCTTGCTGACTTGAAATCCTTGGGGCGGCCGAAGATGCTAATGTCCTCGGGGCTATCGCGAAGAAGGAATTGCCAGCCAGTAGAATCTGAAGGTTGCGGCGGCTCCGCGGTCGAGACGATAGGCCAGAGAGGGTCGCCATTCTTATCGAGGTGTATCGGCTCTCCCGAGGCCATGGTGCGATTTATGTATGCCTCTCCAAGTTGCAACATGTCTTGAACCGGCGGCGAACTCTCGAACGCCTTGATTTCGGAAGGACTTAAGTGGCCATCGCAGTTGGTATCTGCTTTCCGATACACGTCGTAGACCTGATGCATCAGAAACCCTTTTGCCCACTCAGGACGCAAATTGTTAGTAACTGGATCAATGAATTTGTCGTTGCACTTATCACCTTTGGCGGCCTCGGCCTTCCCAGAGAACGAGACAGCAAGCCCGACCAGCATCGCACTACTTGCAACTTTGAAAAGGAGTTTCATAGCCGCCTCCGATAAGGTCTTCTGGTGTCCGACTTGTGATTACCTATTTCTTCGGTCGCCGCCTTTTTCTGGCGGCCCCTGCTTTGGGTGTAGGAGCGGCAGGAGAAGGTTGGGCTGTCGCTTGTTGCCCCTGCCGCGAGAGCTTCATGAGGGGAGCGAGAGGCGAAACTTGGAGGTCTGAAGCTGGGGAGACGACGTGTTTGATGTGCTTTTGAATCAGGGAAGCGAGCTGTGCTAACGTCGACACGCCGCCCATCTCACCCTGGGAAAGCAGCGCGCCAAGGTGAATCATCCAAGGAAGCGACGATAGAACATCGGCCAACTGCGCCCACGCCCCCGGTGAAAAGTTGTACATCTTCTTCACGTCGGTAGCCGGCGTCAGCGTCGATGGATTGGTGCCGAATCTAGACGCAAAATAATCAACCAGATCATTCTCGATGTCTGCGAGTGAAACCGAAAATAGCTGTGGCATGGATTTCCCCCGTTGCTAGCTCGCTCAAGTGAATTGACGGTCTGCGGCACGTAAAGCCGCCCCGCCGTCAGAGGGCGAGCGACCTCTGACGTCCAAAGAATTCGATGAAGCCGGTGTCTAGATGATCCGTAGCTTGGCAGAGATTCGCGGCGTTACCAATTGAGCGATCCGTCGCGGAGCGACGTCACGTGTGTACGCGCAAATCTGCTTGACATTTTTCCATTCGATACCCCCTGTCCCTCTAATCAACCAATAATTGCTACACGCTTAGGACGCAAGATTGCCCTTCATATCGCGACGCGAATCATTTTCTATGTTGCAAAAAAAAGACAGTCAAAAAGAGATAGGCTCGAACCGACCGAACAGCGGGAAGACCGAAAGGCAAATTCCGTCAGCTGTTTATTTCAGTTCAGGTAGGATTCACCCCGCCGCCTCGCTTGAGGCATGACGGGATTGACAAACTCGCCAAAACGTTTCGCAAAAAGAATATTGTGCGAAGTAACAAGCATGGTTCCGTAGAGCTCCACGCGGGCGTCTCTGAAAAGCCGGTCGAAAATCGAAGGGCGGCGTCCCTAAAAGCGCTTCCCCGGGCGGTTGTTTCATTGTAGATTACACGCCACGGGGATGTTCACTAGCGCTTGCCGGCGTAAAAAAACGGGAGTTTTTTTGTTTGCGGGATAATTGCTGCCCGACACACGCCGGCCCGCACAGTGCTGTCCTGCTGGCTGCGTTGGGATCAACGATCAACCGACGTTTCGGAGGGAGAGAGCGATGAGGGGTAAAGGCTCGATATCGATAGTAACAGTTTCCATAATGTTGCTTGGCAGTCCGTCGGTGTTAAGCGCGGAACGATTGCGAGCACGATGTGACGAATTGATGGCAAAGTATAATGCAGCGGATCGCGATTTCGTCTCAGCACGTCCTCCACATATCTTCTCAGGATCATATACATATGATCGGCGACCGGTCGCGCCGCTGTCGTTGGGGTACGTTGTTCCGACTACCAAATATCCTTCAGGCGTATTCATCGTGAAAAGCCGGCACACCATCTTGACAACGAATCAGGGGCCGACATTTGGAAATTCGATAAGGGTGGATAGAGAACGCTACCATTCTACGTGTTCGGACAAGGACATTGAAGCTTACGGTGATGACGTGTCGGCCCAACGTTATATCGATTATCATTTTTACGGCTTGAAAGATTCCACTCCGGGGCAAAACAACCTTAATCGGGCTCAGGCAGATGTCGGAATGAGACCTAATTCGAGTTTTTTGTCCCTCTTCGCTAAGGAGAGGTGCCTGAACACGCGCGACACCGCTATCAGCGTGCAATTCCTCTTCGACGACCGACAGCATGATCCATCGATCCGCCGCGCCGCCACAGGGTATGAGACTTTACAGCGCCAAAAAACGCTATTTTCCGACGATCAGAAATCGTCGTATGACGCGCCTAAGCAATATCTGGAATATGACGTCTTAAAAACGGAAGTAATTCCCTATCAGCGAGTCGCAAATACCCGCAGGTGTTACATGTTTGAAGTGGCTATTCCGCCGAACGCAAAGACGACTGAAGTCATGGTCATCGACGCCGATGACGCAGTTGCGGGCGGGGCGGATCCGCAGAAATCCTTGCTGATTAATTGGTCAGAACCGGCGTCAAGCTACGTTGCGTCAATTCATCGTTAATGAACTGGGGCGAAGATGGAAGACTGGAAAAAGTACGCGAGCTTGGTGGCCGACACTTTAGCAAACATCTATCAATTGGTGGTTTTGATCATGCTTCCGACGCCAGCCAGTTCAACCAATGGTGCCGAACGAATGAGGGCGCTGCACCTTAGCGCTCTCGTCGCCATAACTTTTCTGGCCATCTGGATGATGAAAACGACGAAAACCCCCGGAGGGAAGGAGTTCGACCCCTTGTTTTTCGTCATTATATCAATTCTATATTTCACGGTAGTCTCTTGGGTCGTTTTCGGTGCGTTGCGGGCAACGAAGTTATACGAGCCCAAGGGCGAGACGATATCGGATGCGCTAACTCTTGTAATCGGATTTGGTCTGATCGGGACGTTTGTAGCAGCCGCAATTGCGGAAGCAGATATCTTGCTGCGCTTACAGTTGGATGAGCGACTTTCCGCGCTGATAGTCTGGGGAGCCCTGGGGGCGGCTGCCATTTTTGGCTGCATCCGAATTTGGTTTAATTTGCCGGAGCGTTCAGCAATTCGCATCGCCAAAGCCGGGGTGATAGTCGCATTGCTATGTGGTTCAACTTGGGTATTTCTGAAAGAGATACTGTTGCGATCTTAGTCATACCCGCGGTCGATCGTCTATTATAGAAGCAAAATCGGAAATTTTCGGAAATTTCCGATTGGCCAAAATCCAAAATTTCAAGAACGCAGAAAATCGTTTCGCTCGATCGGCCGCGATCGAGCGACTTTTCGGCGTCAATCCGTTGAGAACAGCCAACCCTCGATCGAACTCGTTTGAGGGTCGCGCGCGTCGGCGCTGCTTTCCCTTCGTGGCTCGCTATCCCCTGCCGGTGCCGTTGCTTACCCTTGGTACACCCGCCCGACCCCGGGTCTTTCCCGAGGCGCGTCCCGGCGAGCCGAAGGGCAAGGCCGCCACGCGCGCGATGCCCACAACGCGTGCGAGGCGGCTGCAGTCGGTGCGGAGCCCCAGCGTAGCGCCGAAAAGACACGGGGTCGGGCGGGTAGCCCGACGCGCGCGACCAGCCATAGCGCGTCATTGCACGCCATGGTGCAGGCCGACCCCGCCTTACCCTAAAGGCGGGGCATAAGGCGGGGTGTCATCACCACTGGCTGCACACCACACCGATGGAATCTGTCAAGCCGGCTTCCCTTAATTGAAAAAGTGCATTTCGCATCCTGGGTATTTTTATATGTGTCTCATTGAATGCATCTCATTAATGGAGGAGCGAGCGAAAACGCTCGCTCCAGAACCGCTGATTTCACTCGGTCTTGACCGAGCGTTTTCGCTCGGTCCGGACTGGCTCAATGTTTCCTCGGTTTGAGGTTCAATTCGTAGATATTGGTCTTGCCCTGCCCGCGCCGGGTGATGCTCAACAGCCCGTTGGCCTCCAGCGACTTGAGGTGCTTGCGGACATTGGTCTCGTGCAGGCCCATGTCCTCGGCAAGTCGTTTCTGGCCCGGATAGCAATAGTCGTTCTGCCACGCGTAGCTGAGCAGCATGGCGAAGGCGAGCTTGTCGCCCGAGCTGAGGGCCTTCGACTTGAGCAAGAAGTTCGGGACCTGGGTGAAGCCGCCACGGGTGGCGGCGTCGGCGTTGCGCAGGATGATGTTGCGATCCTTGAGGATGTCGCCGATGTGGCGCTCCGAGCGGTACTCCATATGCCGCATTATACGGCCAGCGCGGCGAATGGCGGCCTTATCCCCTACTCTTGCTGTGGAGAGCTGGCGGCGCCGTCGTTGGCGACGTGATCTCGCCCGGCACTCTTGGCCGGCCGATCGGATGCGCCGAGCAACGGCGTCAGCATTTCTTGCAGGCGGCCAGTGAGGATGTTGGTCTCCTTGACGCGCTCAAGCAGGACCGTATTCTGCTCGCGCAAAAAGGTGTTCTCCTTTTCCAGATGCGCCATATAGCGGCCCTGGAATTCGGACGCGGCGGGACGCGGCTGTTCGCGAACGATTTCGGATGCCTCCACATCGGCAGGCTGGCCCGGTTGCAACGAGCGAACAGCCGCGTCCATTCGCGGCTTTTCGCGTCCAGGCGCTTGGCTTACATCTTCAATTTGCGCGATGTGCCGGGCCACAGAAGCAGGCGTGATCATATAGCGTTGGCCGAACGTGGTTTCGGCTTTTTGGCATTCGAGGTCGCCACGGGCGCAGTATTTTTGGATCGCTCGAATGGTACGGGGGTGAGCCGCCGCGGCGTAACGATCAGAAGCTTCTTCGATGGTGAGCGTGAACTCGTGTTTGCCGCTGTTCGCGAGCGGTCGCGGCTGGTCGTCAGACATCGCTTGATGATAACGCGGCCCGACGCTTTCAGTCGTCGGTTATCCCCATAAGCCTGATCACAAGTCAGCGTCTCTTTGACTTGCGCATTTTCACCTTTGGTCGAACCGCTAGACGCGTGGCGGCTGGCGACGAAAACGAAAAATGCATGCCCTTGATGAGTTTATCCAAGTCATCGCCGTAGGCCGTTCGCAAGATGCGAACACCCTCCCTTTTTCCATAGAGCGAGAATATCACGCAGCAAAGAAGATGCAGGGGCGTCGTTGCATCCATTGGCCACGCTGGGCACGACAGTGCGCTCCATGAAATGCAATTAGGGATACTAAACGTGTTACCCGGGCCGTCGATCCGAAGTTCGGTGCAAAGCTGGGAATGATAGAAGTCGTGTTTGCCAGTTCCCGTCGGGTCTTTCCCCTCGGGGGTTTCGAATCGCAGAAGGATACATTCGGACTTGTCACCGGGAAGCGCCGTGTGCGTGACAATAATGAGCTGAACGCAAAGGCGCGGATGCTCGCCGGAGAAGTCGCCATCCAGGTACGCGATCGGACAGATGGTGCGCTGGCCCTGATTCGTATCCGCCAACCGAATGTACTTTCGCGTTTTTAGAGTCGAGAATTTTGTGTTGATGTTTATGAGAGAGTTGAGTTCCTTGGGATCCGTGACCGCCTGTCCTGCTTGTCCCGCTAGGGCTTGTTGCATACGCGCTTCGGACGTCTGGCCGGCATTGGTTCGGACGTGGTTTTGCCCAGCCGTTGCGAGGGTTGCCAACAGCGGGATGATATCGTCCGGCACGGCTTAAGACATCGCAAGCCGGTGTGCCGGCTGATAGTCGACGCCTGCGACCCGACTTACGTATCGTGTGCGGTAAGGCGAGATGAGGTCGCTTTGAAATGTTTGCGCAGACGAACGCTTGCTGAAGGAGGACGCATCTTCGCAAAATACAAAACTATTCGGAGATGTTTTCCAAGGGTCTTTAATTTCCTTTGTCAGACGAAGCCGCTCAATTTCGGTCCAGAACCACACCGGTCGATCGAACCAGAAGGGTTTCTTTAGCTTGGCTTGGGCCAAACCCTTGTCCTTAAAAATCGCGAGATTCGGTCGCAATCGGAGAGAAGCAGAAAGGGAATTCAGCGTCGGCTTCGCCGAAATTAAGCTTGGGCATCTCTCAGCAAGATGTGGAGCATCAACGAGCACATCCTGGGGCGCCAAGACTAGGTTGAGCCATGCCGATAGGCGTGCTGCGATAATCCTCGCGTCCTGAGAACTTGAGCGCTTTCGCTCGGTAGCTTCTTTCCCTCGCAATCCAAGAGTTGGCGAACTGAGGATATCTCCAAGTGTCGCAGAGTCAGCCTTTGACTGCTGGCTTCCCAGGAGCTCCAACATTGAAGTGGGCAGACGTTCGATAGCAGAGCGCGGAAATCCGAGGAAATCTACCACGCGAGAATCAATTCTTGCCTTTTCAACGTCCCGTGAACGCGCGCGCATCAGGTCCACGAGGTTGGTCATAATGGGCCAGCTCCACGGACGATAGCTTTTCCATGGCCGTTCGCTCCACAGCCCAACATTCGTCAAATCTTGCGCGGTTATGTTTAGCTCCGCAAACGAATCAAGCTGTGGCCGAAGAGTTAAATCGAACGTGCGCTGCCTCCAAAACTGATTGAGAGCAATAATAACCCCGCAAGTCGAATAACAGCGGGCTAGATAGGCCACCGTCTCGCCAGTCAGGTAATCTTCGTTTTTCGCCTTGATCAGATCGTAGTCGACGATGAAAATGTCGATGTCGTCGATTTCAGTTTTCTTGGGCGGCGAGCGGCTGCCCTTGCGAGCTGCTGCCATCCTGCCTCCGAGTTCTTTGACGAGCGGTGTGATCTTGTCAGGGTTGATTATGATAGCCGTCCTGGCAATGCTTTTTGGCAGCTTCGACTGAATCGCGGTCTCGACACTCTTTTCATCGTCCAAGATTGCGACCCGGAGGTGAGATTTACCGGCGCTCATTGGCCGCGCTCCTGCCATTCGATTTTCAAACATGTCGCGTAATTCGCTTGCGGCTTAACAAACGAAACGGAGAAACCAAGATTTCGGGCAATTAGGCGAACAATCGTGAGGCCGAGTCCGCTACCGCCAATTGACAGCGCTTTTCGCTCTTTTGAAATCTTGATCCTTCGTTCAAATGGCTCAAACAACTTTTCTGCCTCATCAAGATCGACGCCCGACCCCGTATCTTGAACCAAGATTAGGCCGTGGTTGCCTGAAACGCGAGACGACACGGAGATCCTTCGAACCTTTTTGTCGATCATCGCATTTGCGGCGTTCGCGAAGGCGTTCTGAAAAAGCGCGGACCACTCGGCAAAGGTTCCCGCTGGCAGTAGCAACTCGTCATCTATCTGGTCTAGAGAGATTTCGATTCCCCCAAGGAAGGGCTGGGCTTGGGCTACAAACTGTTCGATGGCTGATCTCGCTTTGAATCGTTGTCGCTTGCGCCGGCTGTCTTCGTCCGAAAGAGATGTAAAGATGGTACGTGTTTGTCGGGCACGCCGAATCCATTTGTCGAGTTCGTCGGATAATTCCTTCGATACCTTTCCTGAAGATCGAAGGCGTGCGGAAAGCGTTTCCAGTACGGTTAGTTGGCGCGCGATCTCGTGTTCGAATGCCAAAGCAAACATGCCGGCAGTCGCAAGGGCGCCTAGCAAGTTTAGATTTTGGCCCAGCAACTCTTGTGAGACCGCAGAATGATCTATGACCTCCTCGAGTTCTCGCCTTATCCGCTCGGCCTTTTGCTTCGGTAATGCAGGTGCGTGGCGCGCGAGGATTTGAGCTACCGATCTAACCTGTTCGTCACGACGGGGAAGCGATACAATTTCCCGCTCTAGCTCATGGAGTCGCCTGAAGGTTTCCCTCATGGCGTACCAATCGAGAGCCAGCCGAAGACATAATCGCAAATCTCGGTAGGCGCGGTTATCTACAAGGCGGTCGCGTGTTACTTGGATTTGCAGATGGTCCTTAGGGTCTTTGGCGACCTCCGCCTCGTGGCCTGTATTCACGAAGACAAAACCCAACAGACGAGTCTGCGTGGGAAGATTTGATAGGCCGCCGGTAACATGGAATTGCTTGGGAAGAAGCTTGGATTCACCGAGCCGATGCGAGTGATCTACCTCAATGTCTAGCCAGTCGTGCTCGAGTCCGTAGTACGGAAGTCGGAACCCGCTGTCGTATATTTTGACGCCGCCATGCTCCTGGACATAATCCCGCGCTTGATCGACCGCGATGCCCGCCGGCTGCTTCCCAAATAAGGAGTAGACGCGTAGCTGAAAGCTCAACTTGTCCAAATGACAATTCGGAATCACGAAGGTCTGTTGTTCGGCGTCGCGATGATCGCGAAATCTCAGGCTGACGCGCAACTCCGCGTCGCCACCGTGGAGTTTCGGCGGAACAAGCTCCCCGTGGATAAATGCGTGCCAGATATCCAAGGGCGCGAGAAGTCGCTCGCGAAATTTTTCCTGTATGTTTTGCATTTCGGAAGAGAGCGAGATTTCGAACTCATCGTCCGAGCGGCGCGCTGAGGTAGGTTCCGGAGATCGCAACTGCCATATTTCCGAGGCAAGGTTTTCGGCTCGCTCTGGCTCACTCCAATCGTGCGCGAGTCTTGTTATGGTAATGCGCGTCCCGTGGTTAGAGCCATCAGCGTATGTGCCGCCTTTGGCTGAAGTTTGGAGAAACGCAACTACCTTGGTTAGGTCTTTCTTTTTCTCGGCCTGAGTCCAGTCCACAGTTGCGACCAGTTCAACGGATTTTTTCTCACTGCTGGTTGTCGCCACTTCAACGCTTGAGCCAAGGAACTGGACCGCAAGTCGTCCAACGCCCTTGGAGCCGGTAAGTGGGCGATGCAATTTTCTTGAAGACCGCTGCTCAAGCTTGTGCGGCGAGCCAATCCGCATCCAGAAATGACGAAATTCGGTGTCACTCATTCCGTGGCCGTTGTCTTCGACCACAATCCGATTCTTTGCAATTTGGATATGAACTAAGGAGGCGTCAGCATCGTAAGCATTTTTTACCAGTTCGGCCACGGCAATATCGGCCCGGCCGACAAGACGCTCTCCAAGCTCGCGGAGTAGTGCCGCGTCAACATCAAATGGAATTTGTTCGGGAGCGTTCATTCTTTGGTGTGGCCGAGTTTTCTCCTTGCGGAAGAACTTCTCTGAGCTGAGTCATGCTTGATTTCCAGACCAAGAACGATCGAGCGACCGATTACTCGCGCAAGAGTTACAGGAACCGCATTACCTATGAGCGTCCCGAGGACCCGGACATTGACGTTTTGCGTCGGTCGGATAAATGCGTAACTTCGAGGGAAGGTTTGGAGAAGGGAAGCCTCTCTTAACGTGATGGCGCGATTTTGCGTAGGATGGCCGAAACGTCCGCTACCGTAGTTGTAAGCGTTAGTCGTGATGGTCGGCGCTTGTTCGTTCCACGCCATTCGTCCATAGATGCTGGGATATCCGCTGCCGCTTGCTTTAAGATGGCATGGCAGGATCAATTGCTTGGGCCAATCTCGCCACGTACCCGATTGTCGCGACGCCAACATTCTCATCATGTTCTTTTTAGACAGCGCGGCAGCCCGGTGCAGCGGGTCCGATTTGTGTGTGCGTCCGGCACGAACTTTGGGCATTTTTCCGATCGCTTGTTTTACAGTAGTGCTCCGTCCGCCGAATTCCTCGGGCGTAAGGAGCCGCAACGGCCCAAGTTTGGAAGCCAATACGACGACGCGCTTGCGCCGTTGGGGCATACCGTAGTCCGCGCACTCTACTACGTCATGCCACGTGGAATAGCCGGCACTCGTGAGTGCGCAAAGAAACTGCTGGAACCGGCGATGTCTAGCGAGGCCGGGCACGTTTTCCATCGTAATAACTTCCGGACCTAGCTCAATTGCAATCCGGGTGAAGGAATCCAAGAGGCGCCAGCGCTGACGATTAGACCACGCCTGCTTTTGAGTGTAGTTCGAAAATTTCTGGCATGGAGCGCACCCGGCCAGTAACTTTATGGCAGTCTTTGAGAAATGACGCCGCAGCTGATTGCCGGACAGCCTTGCGACATCCTCACGGTAAAAACTTGCTCTGATGTTTTTTTGAAATGGCCATTCGCAGGCCGGATCCAAATCGAAGCCTGCCCGAACTGAAATGCCTTCTTTGGACAGCCCGTACGAAAGTCCGCCAGCACCGCAGAAAAGATCGACGGCGTCAATGTTCGCTCCCTGACGCTTGCGCGGCCTCATCGTTGCATTCCCGGACTTGAGCTTCTATAGCGCGCGGATGCGCCAGATTATCATTTAGCATCAGTGTGTTAACGGGCCTTAAAAGGGTTCCGGGCCCTAACCGGTAAATGGCACCTTAACAAATCGCATAGTTGAGAAGGGTCCTTTGTTTGGCATTCCCAGATCGTTATGACTCGCCAGCCCATCGCGATCAGTTCGCGGCGCGCTTTACGATCACGACTTATGTTGGCGCGAAATTTTGCGATCCAAAAATCCATGCGGGTCTTTGGCGTCGTTGTTTTTTTACAGCGAGGGTGCCGATGCCAAAAGCAGCCATGGACGAAAATTGCCGTGGAGTATTTCGGCAATACGATATCCGGAGTTCCTGGCAGTCCCTTTTTTTGCAAGCGGAATCGCAAACCCATTTTGTGCAAACAGCTTCGAACAATACGCTCCGGCGTCGTGTTGTGCGAACGAACACGAGACATGAGGATGCCGCGCTCACGCGTGCTAAGGATGTCGGTCATGCGTTGCCTCAGGAGCAAAACCTTCGTGGGAAGAGCGTAGTTTCAAAACTTCTGATCCGAGGCGAATGAGCCCCCGGCGTTGGACCGCCGGGGGCTGGCTCTCCAGTGAGAGCGATCGCTTATGCTGCTCGGGGGCGTGAAGACTTCCAGTCTTCGACCTCGTCCTCCCACCATGCGACCCTGCAGGCGCCCAGCTGTATCCGCTTAGGGAATTGGCCGGCTTTCTCCAGGCGCGCGATGTGCGCGAAGGAATAGGGGATGCCGTGGACGGTCTTCAGCTCCTTCTTCGATACCAGTTTTCTGACCTGTTGCATCGACGTGCTCCGTTGAAGAGCGACGCCGGCGCCGCAGGGACCTGCGCGCTGATGCGCACAGGGCCAACTAGCAGGCGAGGTAAAACATAGATTGAAATACAGGGCCTTGCAACCGGAACATAGCTGAGCATGGCAGAACACCAACGAGGGTCGAGTGGGCGGAAGAACTGGCCCGGAGATAGGCGGGCCAGCGATTGGTCATGCGGCGTTCGCCGCGGCCGACAGTTTCCTGAACTCGTCCAAAAGGTCGGCCCAGTCCTGCAACAGTTTGACGCGCTGGGGCCAATACTTGGCCCGGTTGTACGCGCGGCGGACCTCGTCCTCGTCCTGGTGAGCGAGGGCCGTTTCGATCACGTCGTTGTCGTGTCCGCGCTCGTTGAGGATAGTGCTCGCGGAAGAGCGGAAGCCGTGCGGACACATCTGATCCTTGGTGTAGCCCATTCTCCTGAGCGCGGAGTTCATCGCGTTTTCGGAGAGGGGCTTCACGGCGGATCGAACCGAGGGCAGCACGAGCCCGTCATCATGGGACAAGTCCCAGATGTCTCGAAGCACTGCGAGTGCCTGTTTCGAGAGAGGCACGTCGTGAGGGCGTCTCATCTTCATGCGTTCGGCCGGTATCTGCCAGGTGGCCTTCGGCCAGTTGATTTCCGAACGGCGCATGAGTCGAATTTCGACGGGCCTCGTCATGGTGAGCGCGATGAGCTGCAAGGCAGCCCGCACGGTCGGCCAGCCGTCGTATTCGTCGATCGACACCATCAGGGCGCCTAGCTGGCGCTCGTCGGTGATTGCCGGTCGATGCTGAACTTTCGGGGCGAGCAGCGACCCCCGCAAAGCGAATGTCGGATCGTTTTCGGCTTTAAGGTTGGCGATGGCGTAGCGGAACACCGTCCCAATGGCGCCCCGCAATCGTCGCGCCGTCTCTCTGCGGCCGGATTTCTCGACGCGTTTGAGGATGGGGAGAATTTCTGCGGGCTTGATTTCGGTGATCGGTCTCTTCGAGAGTGGTGCCGCCAATTCTTGCAAGAGCCAGCGGTTCTTACTCATCGTCGATTTGGCGACGCTCTTCTCCGCCAATTCTTCGAGGTACTCCTCTACGATCGCGCCGAACGAGTTTCGCGCGCTCGCCGCGGTGGCGATCCTGTCGAGCAATCTTTGCTGCGAAGGATCGGTGCCGGCTGCGACAAGCTTGCGAGCATGGTCTCTCTTGGCGCGAGCGGCGGCTAGAGAGACCTCGGGATATCGGCCAAGCGACAGCATCTTTTCTTTGCGATCGAAGTGATACCGGAAGCGCCACAACTTGCTCCCGTTCGGTTCGACGAGCAGGTGCAATCCACTTCCATCGGTGAGCTTGTACGGCTTGGCTTGCGGCCGAGCCTTCTCAATGGCGAACACGGTGAGCATGGGTAGGACCTTTTTGTGAAAGAGCACTACCCCAGATTCTACCCCTCGCTACCCAGATTTGTCACAGGTCGCCATGATCCGCAGTGTGAGGCACAATTCGCATAAGCAATTGAATGTGCAACAAAAATTGTTCTTTATGTGAAAGAGTGTGGAGCTAAGAGAAACCAAGATGGTGCCCAGGGGCGGAATTGAACCACCGACACCTGCATTTTCAGTGCAGTGCTCTACCAACTGAGCTACCTGGGCATACTCTAGGCGTTCTACGCGAGAGCGCCGTCTTATAGAGGCTCGAATTTCGGCTGTCCAGAATTAGGTCTTGGGTCAATTCAAGGCCTGGATCAATTCAACGCTTGGATCAATTCGGCGCGTCGCCGCTGTCGTCGCGCCGCTCGTCTTCTTCCTCGTCCTCCAACACCGGGATCGCATAGCTGCCCGACAGCCAGCGGTGCAGATCGACATCGGCGCACCGTTTCGAGCAAAACGGCTTGACCCGTTCATCGGTGGGTTTGCCGCAGATCGGGCAGGCTTTGCGGGTTTTGGCGTCGGCCATGACAGGAACCATGACATGAATATGGGCCGTGCCCGCGGCCCCGCCAAGATCATACCGCGTTCAACCAGCCGAAATGGATCGGAAAACCCTCGCCGCCGAGCAGCGTCATGGTTTCGTAGAGCGGCAGGCCGACGATGTTGGAATAGGAGCCGACGATCTTGACCAGAAAGGTTCCGGCGATGCCCTGGGCCGCGTAGCCGCCGGCTTTGCCGCGCCATTCTCCGGAAGCAAGATAGGATTCGATGTCCTGGTCCGAAAGGCGCTTGAAGCGCACCCGCGTCTCGACGTGGCGCTGCCGGAACGTCTCCTTCGGCGTCACCAGACACACCGAGGTATGGACGCGGTGATTGCGGCCGGAGAGCAGCCGCAAGCATTGCGCCGCTTCGTCGAGCAGCTCCGCCTTCGGCAGGATGCGCCGGCCGACGGCGACCACGGTGTCGGCGGCGAGGATGTAGGAGCCTTTGAGCTCCTCGTCGATGCGTACCATGTTCAACGCCGCTTCCGCCTTGTTGCGGGCGAGCCGCGTGGCGCAGGCGCGCGGCAGCTCGCCGCGCTTCGGCGTCTCGTCGATATCGGCCGGGCGCAACGCATCCGGCTCGATGCCGGCCTGGTTGATCAGCGTCAGCCGGCGCGGCGAGCCGGAAGCGAGCACGAATTTCGGACGGCCGATCACGGCTGCACGCTCTCTTCGTTGGGAAGGTCTGGCGACGATATCATTTAAAGCGATAGGTGATGCGACCTTTGGTCAGGTCGTAGGGCGTCATTTCCACCAGCACTTTGTCACCGGCGAGCACGCGGATGCGGTTCTTGCGCATGCGGCCCGCCGTGTGGGCGATGATCTCGTGCTCGTTCTCGAGCTTGACGCGGAAGGTCGCATTCGGCAGCAGTTCCGACACCACACCGGGAAATTCCAACAGTTCTTCTTTCGCCATTCGCGGACCGAGATTGCTGGCATTTGACCTCGATCATAACCGAAATCCCGGCCAAAATCGGCGCGGAACCTAGCGGATGACAGGCCTTTCCACAACTGCCGAAACGCGGCCGAGTTTTATTCATTGCCCGTGCGCGGTCCGGCGAAACGCTCGCGGATCCGCGCCAACAGCTGATCGCGCACTTCGCGATAGGCATCGAGCCGTTGCGTGCGGCTGCCTTCGACGGCGGACGGGTCCGCGGTCGGCCAATATTCGACTTCGACGCCGCTGGTGCGGGTCAATTCCAGCGCCCGGTGATGCGCCTCCGGCGCCAAGGTGACGATGAGGTCGAAGTTGAGGCCTTCCCACTCGTCGAGCTCCTCGAAGGTGACCGGCTTATGTCGCGAAATGTCGATGCCGATTTCCGCCATGGCGGCGACGGCAAATGGATCGAGCTCGCCTTTGCGCACGCCGGCGGAGCCGACATAGGTCGAGCGGCCGAACATCTGCCCGAACAAACCCGCCGCGATCGGCGAGCGTACGGAATTGAGCCCGCAGGCGAACAACACCGCGAGCGGTCGCGCCACCGCCATCGAACCGCTCAGCCCTTCCAGTGCAGCACCGTGATCAATGTGAACAGCCGCCGCGCGGTGCCGAAATCGACTTCGACCTTGCGCTTGAGCCGCTCCATCACGATGCGTGAGCCCTCGTCGTGCAGCCCTCGGCGGCCCATGTCGAGCGCTTCGATGCGATCCGGCGTCGCGGTGCGAATCGCCGAATAATAGCTGTCGCAGACCGTGAAGTAGTCCTTGACGATGCGGCGGAACGGCGCCAGCGACAGCATGTGCGCGATCACCGGCGTGCCGTCCGTCAAGCGGATATCGAACACCAGCCGATCGCCGCGCATGCCCAGATGCAGCGCATAGGGCCCGCCGTCGTGGTCCACGGGACGGAAACTGTTCTCTTCGATCAGGTCGTAGATCGCCACCCTGCGCTCATGCTCGATGTCGTCGGTCGAGCTGCCGAGCGATGCCTCATCGAGCGTGATTGCCGCGAGGCGACCGGCTTGTTCTTTGCGGGGCGCGCGCGCCATCAGCGATTGAGCCGGATGGCGATGGAGCGGGCGTGGGCGTCGAGCCC
Organism: uncultured Alphaproteobacteria bacterium; assembly: GCA_963724715.1. Classification (GTDB taxonomy): domain Bacteria; phylum Pseudomonadota; class Alphaproteobacteria; order Rhizobiales; family Xanthobacteraceae; genus BOG-931. The sequence continues at coordinate 197,952 of CAVRVV010000001.1, forward strand.
TTCGGCCGTGCCGAGCGTGATCGCGGCTTCACCGAGCGCGCGCAATTGCTCTGGTCCGCATTTGAGAATCGAGGTGCGCTTCATGAAATCGAGCACGCCGAGGCCGGAGGAGAACCGCGCCGAGCGCGCCGTCGGCAGCACGTGGTTCGAGCCGGCGACATAATCGCCGATCGCTTCGGGCGTGTGCGCGCCGATGAAAATGGCGCCGGCATTGCGGATGCGCTTGACGAGTTCGTCGGCATTGGCGGCGACGATTTCCAGATGCTCGGGCGCGATGGCGTCGACCAGCGGCATCGCGTCGTCGAGATTGCGCACCATGATGGTCGCGCCGAAATCGCGCCACGACGCGGCGGCGACTTTTTCACGCGGCAATCGGGCCAGTTGGATCTCCACGGCGCGTTCAACCGCGCCGGCAAGCTTTTCGTCGTCGGTCATCAGGATCGCTTGCGCACTGGCGTCGTGCTCGGCCTGGGCCAAAAGATCGGCGGCGATCCAGTCCGCGTTGCCGGTGCTGTCGGCGATGATCAGCACCTCGGAGGGGCCGGCGATCATGTCGATGCCGACCTTGCCGAACACCAGGCGCTTGGCGGCGGCCACATAGGCGTTGCCGGGCCCGACGATCTTGGCGACCGGCGCAATCGACGCGGTGCCGTAGGCCAGCGCCGCGACCGCCTGTGCGCCGCCGATGCGATAAATCTCGTCGACACCGGCGAGTTTTGCCGCGGCCAGCACCAGCGGGTTGAGCACGCCGCCGGGCGCCGGCACCACCATCACGATCCGCGGCACGCCGGCGACTTTGGCCGGCACCGCATTCATCAACACCGAGGACGGATAGGCGGCGGTGCCGCCGGGCACATAAAGGCCGACGGCGTCGATTGCCGTCCAGCGCGAGCCGAGCTCGACGCCGAGCGGATCGGTGAAGCGATCGTCCTGCGGTATCTGCCGGCGATGAAAAACCTCGATGCGGTCGCGGGCGAGTTTGAGCGCGTCGAGCGCGGCTGGCGCACACTCACCCAGTGCGGCGGCGATCTCTTCCGGTGTCACCTTGAGCCCGGCCCGGTCGAGATCGAGCCGATCGAATTTCTGCGTGTATTCCTGCAACGCCCGATCGCCCCGCGCGATGACGTCGGCGACGATGGCGCGCACCACCGCTTCGACGTCGGCGGACGTCTCCCGTTTGCCGTCGAGAAAAGCGCGGAACTTCTGCGCAAAATCGGCTGAACGTGTGTCGAGGCGGATCGCCATTGCTTTGACCTGTCGGGTGCGATGACGCCTATCAGCACTCGGTTCTTATAACAATTCTAATATGGGGCTTTTCGATTGACAAAAACTCCCCTGTTGCCCAACTCCATGGAATAATCGGCGGACGCCCGCGCGATGGCATGACCGGAGGAAAACGCGTGAAGTTCGGCCGCAGCATCGGCTTGTTCGCTCTGACGTCGCTCGCGGCGGCGGCGGTTCTCGCTCCGCGCGCCGCGCAAGCGGACGATACGGTCACGCTGTCGTTAACCCTGAAGGATCACAAGTTCGATCCCGCCGAAGTGCATGCGCCGGCCGGCGTGCCGATCGAATTTCATGTCAAGAACCTCAACGGCATCGTCTCCGAGTTCGAAAGCAGCGACCTGCATTTCGAAAAGATCGTGCCCAACGGCAGCGAGGCCGTCGTCCACGTCCGGCCGCAGCAGCCCGGCCGTTACAATTTCTTCGACGACTTCCATCATGAGACGCAAGGTTTTCTGATCGTGCCATGAATCGTGACATGAGGTGCCCGTGCTCGCCGCGCTACTGATCGTCTTCCGCGAGGTTTTTGAGGCCGGCCTGATCGTCGGCATCGTCATGGCCGTGACCGCGGGCGTGCCGGGCCGCGGGCTGTGGATTTTTGGTGGTGTCGCCGCCGGCGTGCTCGGCGCTTGCGTGGTGGCGCTGTTCACCAGTGGCTTGTCGGAATTGTTCGGCGGCAACGGCCAGGAAATCTTCAACGCCTCGATCCTCGGCTTCGCCGTGCTGATGCTGACCTGGCACAATGTCTGGATGGCGCGGCACGGCCGCGAGATGGCGGCCGAATTGCGCGCGGCGGGCGAGGCGGTGGTGGAGGGCTCAAAATCGCTGGCCGCGCTCGGCGTCGTGGTGGCAATCGCGGTGCTGCGCGAGGGCTCCGAAGTGGTGCTGTTCCTCTACGGCGTGGCGGCGGCGCAAGGCGGCGCCAGCCTCGCCATGGTGTTCGGCGGCTTCATCGGGCTCGTGCTCGGCTCGCTGGTTTGTCTGGCGACCTATCTCGGTCTCGTCACCATTCCGACGCGCTATTTGTTCGGCGTCACCAGCGCCCTGATCGCGCTTTTGGCCGCAGGCATGGCGGCGCAGGCCATCGCTTTCCTCGAACAGGCCAATATCCTCACCGCGCTCGACGAGACGGTGTGGGACACGTCGTGGCTGTTGAGCGATTCAAGCTATCTCGGCCGCGCGCTGCACACGCTGATCGGCTATGTCGATCAGCCAACCGCCATGCAGCTCATCGTCTATGCGGCGACGCTGGCCGTGATCGTGGTGCTGATGAAGCTGGTTGCCTCGCCGACAGCGCACCGGCCGCACGTCGCCGCCGCGGATGCGGCGGAATGACGGCTCAAGCCGTTTCACCGATCCGCCGGCAAAGTGGTCGGGGCAGATGGCCGCCGTGGTGACTTCGCCGAGATCGGCGAGCTCGGCCTCCAGGCATTCGACGTCGAGACGCATCACGCCGCCGCCGGAGAAAATCAGCGATATGACGCCGGCGGGCGCATCTTGCTCGGCGAATTCGACGGCGAGCAGATTGAGCCGCGCCTCCTTGTCCGACTGATCGAGACCGCGGCACTTGCAGCCGAGCACGCGATCGAACCGCAGCGCGGTGCGGCAGCGCCGGTATTCCGCGGCATGCTTGGCGTCGACCACCGCCATCCAGTCGAAACGGTTGAGCGCCATGACGAAGCGGTGTTCGCGCGGCAGCCAGAGCATGTCGCCGACCCGCACCAGCGCGTCCTGAACATGAGCCGAGACCACCTCGATGTCGTCGCGGTCCAGCGCGACGAGCTTGAGTTCTTCGGGGCAGACGCTCATGCGCGGCTCGCTTCCTTACCTTCGGCGTTGCTGTAGTTGAAAGTTAGGAAGGTACTCTGCAGGCCGCAAGCCCCTTCGGCCATATTTCAGGCGCGGCGCTTGCGGGCTCGCTAAAACGCCACGCAGGCCGGCCGCACGATGACGCCCACCGAGTGCTGGCGGAATGCGCGCTTATAGGCATCGACCACGGCGTCGAGGCGCGCATCGTCGTCCTTATTGCCGGGCAGCACGATCTCGACGTGCTTCGAAGACTCATGCACGATCCTGCCGCTGTCGCGGTCGCGCCACTGTCCGACGGCGTCGATGATGGTCAAGCCGTCGGGAAAGCGCGACACCAGTTCGCGCGCGACGAAAAGCTGCCATTCGGATTCAGAGACGCCGCCGCCGTCTCCGATATCGCGGCCGAACATCAGCTCGGCGACCATCTTGGGCTGCTGCGTGCCGTGGCACGACGGCGTCGCGGTTTGCGCGCCGGCGCCGATTGCGGTCGCAGTGAGGAGGGTGAAGCCGAGGGCTGCAAGGCAGGCGATGCGCATCGAAGCAACAACTCGCCGGGCTTAATTAAAACTCCTCGGGCGGAAGCAGGCTGCCGCCGCGCCGGATCATCATGTCGCGTTTTGCGGCGGCCGAGCCGACGACCCAAAGGACCATCGTGCACACGGCGCCGAACAAACAGCTCAGGATAATGGTTTGCATCAACTTCAATCCCTCCGGGATCGGATTGCAAAATAGCCCGAGGACCTTTCGCAATCGTTAGGACTTTGGCGCTGTAGCGCATGGCCGGGTGCGCGCGGAGTGCTGGAAATGCTGCGCGCCGGCGACGCCGAGGACGTCAGCCGGCCCGCAACCGTGGTCATTGTTATCTGCGGGCTATTTGCAGCCCTCAGGTGTCGGCCGTTTGCCAGGCGGGCATGGCGCCGGCCTGCCGGCGGCCGGTGGTGGCGCCGCTCGTTGCAGGTTCTGCGGCGGCGGCGGCGGTGGTGGAGCCGGGCGCACCGTCACTGGAGGCGGCGGTGGCGGGGGCGGCGGCGGTGGCGCGGGATGCACCGTGGTTGGCGCCGGCGCCGGTGCGAACGAGTTTTTCGGCGGTGGTGGCGGTGGTGGCGGAGGCGGGGGTGGCGCCGGGTGCACCGTCACGGGGGCCGGCGCCGCCGGCGGTGGCGGTGGTGCCGGATGCACCGTGGTCGGCGCCGGTGCGAACGAGTTCTTCGGCGGCGGCGGAGGGGGTGGCGACGGTTTCACCGTGCTCGGCTGCGGCTGACCGCTGGGAGGCGGCAGCGGTCCAGGTTTCACCGATGCCGGCCCCTGACCGTTATGTGGCGGTGGCGGTGGCGGCGGCGACCCCGGTTTCACGAAGGCATTCGAGGGCGGTGGTGGCGGCGGCGGAGGCCCGCCCGGTCCGGCACGCGGCGGTGCCGGAAGCGGCGCCAAGGTCGAGGGACCGCCCGGTGCCGGGTGGAATCCTGCTCCAGGCGGTTGGCCAGGCGGCGGCGCGTGCGTCACCGCGGTCGGCAGCGAGACGCGCTGTTGCCGTCCTTCAGGTCCTGCGCCGGGCGCGCCCGGCGGCGGCCCGCGGAATTCGACGCCGCGCGGCGGCCGCACGAACGCGGAGACGGCGGGACCGGCGGGAATCGGCAGGAAGAAACGTTCGCGCGGCGGCGGTGGCGGCGGCAAACCTGCGAATTCGCGCGGCCGCGGCGGCAGGAAGAACAGCGGCGGCCGCGGTGGCGGCGCGTAGCGCGGTCCGGCAAATATGATGACCGGCTGATCGACAAAGCCGAGTTCGTCCGGCGGCGGCGGCGGCACGCCGAAATCGTAATAGGCGAAATCGGATGGCGGATCGTAGGCTGCGGCAAGCATCGCCAGACGCCTTCGCGCATCCCAGACATGGGGTCCGTTCGGATAGCGGCGCAGATACGACCAATAGGCCGGCGGCGTGTCGGCCATCACGGCGCGGCGCCAGATGATCGCCTCACGGCGCACCGCCAGCATGCCGGCGATGCGCTCGGAGTACGGGCTGTTCGGATAGACGGCGAGGAATTGCTGGTAGCCCTCGATGGTGTCGCGATCCAGCGCAGCCGCGTAGGCGTCATCCACGTTCGGGAAATCGCGGATCGGTTTGGCACGCACCTCGGCGATCGGCATGACGTTGGGCGGCGGCGGCGCGCCGGCGGCAAGCTCGGTCATGAAGAACGGGCCGTCGATCTGCGACGCGTACCACGGAATTTCGGCGCCCTGGGTGAGATCGCTGACGCGCAGGCGAAGCCGCGCGAACAGATCGTCGAGGCCGAGCCCGCCGGCGGCGATCATTTCCGTCAGCGAGGTCGCGTAGGCGCCGTAAGGACCTTGCTCGTCCGGCGCGACTGTGCCCGGCGCCGCGTTGAACGCGATCGCCATGCTGGGCATCGGCTCGACCAGCGCCAAGCCACCGGCCAGCGGCTGATTGCCGCCGCCAAACGGATTCTGCCGCGCGGCGTCGAGGATGACGATCTTGACGCGGCCCGGCAGCGACGCCAGCGGTTGGGTGAAATCCGAAATCCGTATCGCTTGCAGCGGAACGTCGACGTCGCGCTGGATATCGGCGTCGACCGGAACAAAATAATTCTCGCCGTTGAACTGCAGACCGATGCCGGCGAGATAGACCAGCGCCACCGCATCCGGTCCGGCGGCGGACACCTGGCCGATGAATTCACGGAAGGATTCCCGCAGCGTCGCTTGATCGAGATTGCGCGCGCCGGTGACCGTGAATCCGGCGGACTGCAGCGCGTCGGCAACGAGACCGGCGTCGTTGGCGGACGTGGCAAGTTTCCCGGCTCTGTATTCGTCGTTGCCGATCACCAGCGCGAAGCGCTGCTCCGCCGCCTGGCTCGCATGCTGACCCAACATCGATGCCAGGATGACCAGCAGCCACAAGGCTGCCGCCCGCGCAAATTTTGTCATTCCGCTCTCCCGGATGTCCGCCAAGGTCTCGTCCAAGGCCTTGTCAATGTCCCGATCCGCCGCCAATTGACGCTCGGCCGACCTCAAGCTTGTTCCACGTGCATCCTGCCGATCAATGGGTCCAAATAATGTCAGGAACAACGTCAGGAGCCGAGATTTGCTCCGCTATTTGCCGCGGCAGCCCAAGTCTTTTTGGCAGCCCAAGTCTTTTTGTTTGTCACGATCGCGGATCCGGCTGCGCAAGTGATGGCGATATGTCAAGAATGGTCGGGACAGTCGCGAAAGTAGCAATTGCGTCCGCGCCTGCGGCGCGCTAAGAGCAATCTAACAAACGGTTTCTTAACGGACTTGCCTTAGGTGCGCCCTGTCGGCAAGTTACTCGACAACAATCATCGTGATGACTATCCATCATGATCGCATCCTATCTGCTCACTTTTCATCCACTCCCGTAAGGGATACAAACTGTCTTTGTTGAAAGGGAGGTTTTATGGCCAAGAGACCAAAAAAGCGGCGCGCGTGGACTGCAGGCGAGCTCCGTGATCTGAAAACCATGGCGCGCAAGAAGACGCCAGCGGGCAGAATTGCCAAGAAGCTGCGCCGGTCCGAAGGCGCGACGCGGCAGAAGGCATTCAGCATCGGGCTCTCTCTCGATTCCCGTTCCTGATCTAACAACAGCAATTCAAGCTTCGTAGTTGCGGCACCGCCGAGGTCTTTCAGGCCTCGACGGTGCCGTGATACTTCTTTTGCAGCGATGAGTTGCGCGGATCGGCGTTGCCAGCGTTGCGCGATGGCAGCCGAGCGCCGGCTACCGCCGGCGTCATAGGAATATTTCCGGCAGCGGAATATCTCTGGAAGCCTAGTGCGCGATCCCGCGCCGGTTCAGGCTGCCCGCCGCCGAGGCCGCCGTTAACTAATGGCGGTGAACCGGCCCCACCGCTCCGTTAACTAAGGGTATGATGATCCCGGCACTCTTGGTCGGGGTCTGCCGTTTTGTAGCGCTTTGTGCGTCCGCGGCCCGTCTTTTGCAGGCGCGGAAGTGGTTTTAGGCCCCTTATAACGGTGGTACGCAGCCCTGATGGCTTCATCCCTCGGTCCGCTTCGCCAGGCGCCGGCAGGTTCCGAACTTGCCGCGGCGCTCATTGCGTGCCGGCAAGCTTTCATCGCCATCGGCGTGTTCAGCGGCGTGAGCAACCTGCTGATGCTCTCCGGCGCACTGTTCATGCTGGAAGTCTACGATCGCGTGCTGCCGAGCCGCAGCGTGCCGACGCTGATCGCGCTGATGATCCTGGTCATCGGCCTCTATGCGGCGCAAGGCGCCATCGAAACGATCCGCAGCCGCATCCTGGTGCGCGTCGGCAACAGCCTCGACGAGGCGATGAGCATGCGCGTCTATGACGCCGTCGTGCGGCTGCCGCTGAAATCCGGCAGCAGGGCCGAAGGCGCGCAGCCGATCCGCGATCTCGACACGGTGCGCGGCTTTTTGTCCGGCGCCGGCCCGGTGGCATTGTTCGATCTGCCGTGGATGCCGGTCTACCTGATCGTCTGTTTCGTGTTCCACACCTATATCGGACTGACCGCGCTCGCCGGCGCGATCATTCTGGTCACGCTCACGGTGCTCACCGAATTGAAGACGCGGCGGCCGACCCGCACCGCCACCCAATTCGCGGCGGCGCGCAACGCGCTGATGGAGGCGAGCCGGCGCAACGCCGAAGCGATCACCGCCATGGGCATGGTCGGGCGCATCGCGCAGCGCTGGGGTGACCTCAATCGCAAATATGTGGCATCGAGCCAGAGCGCCAGCGACGTCGCCGGCGGTCTCGGCGCGATGTCGAAAGTGCTGCGCCTCTTGCTGCAGTCCGCCATTCTCGCGGTCGGCGCCTGGCTGGTGATCAATCAGCTATCGACGCCGGGCATCATCATCGCCGGCTCGATCCTGGGCGGCCGCGCGCTGGCGCCGGTCGATCTTGCGATTGCCAATTGGCGCGGCTTTGTCGCCGCGCGGCAAAGCTGGGCCCGGCTGGCAAATTTGCTGGCGCACCTTCCGGTGCAGAAAGCACCGATGCCGTTGCAGCCGCCGGCGCGTACGCTTGTCGTACAGGGTGCGGCTGTCGCGGTGCCGGGCGGGCCGACCATCGTCTGCCAGGACGTCAATTTCTCGCTGACCGGCGGCAAGGCGCTCGGCGTGATCGGACCGACGGCATCGGGCAAATCGTCACTGGCGCGCATGCTGGTCGGGGTATGGACGCCGGTGCGCGGCAGCATCCGGCTCGACGGCGCCACCATCGACCAATGGGCGCCGGAAGCGCTTGGCCGCCACATCGGCTATCTGCCGCAGGATGTCGAATTGTTTCCCGGCAACGTGGCGCAGAACATCGCCCGCTTCGAGGATCCGCCCGATGCGGAAGCCGTGCTTGCCGCGGCGCAAGCGGCCGGCGTCCACGACCTCATCGTCAATCTGCCGCAAGGTTACGAGACCAGTGTCGGCGACAACGGCAAGGCGCTCTCGGCCGGCCAGGCGCAGCGCGTTGCGCTGGCGCGCGCGCTCTACCGCGACCCGTTCCTGGTCGTGCTCGACGAGCCGAACTCCAATCTCGATGCCGAAGGCGACGAGGCGCTGACCCGCGCCATTCTCGGCATCCGTGCCCGCGGCGCCGTCGCCGTGGTGGTGGCGCACCGGCCTAGCGCCATTGCCGGGGTCGACTACATCTTGGTCATGGCCAAGGGCCGCCAGCAGCAGTTCGGGCCGAAGGAAGAGATCCTCAACCGCGTGATCCAACCGACGCCGGCGCCGCGGGCGTTGAAGGTGGTGCCGGAAAAGGGTGGGCCGGCATGATCGACAAGATCCGCAACCTAAAATTCCCCAATCTGAAAATCGGTCCTCTCAAACTCGGCGATCCGTCTTCGAGTTCCGAGGTTTCGATCCGCAAGCATATCGTCATCGGCAGCGTGCTGGTGGCGGTGCTGGCGCTCGGGCTGGGCGGCTGGGCTTCGACCGCGGAAATCTCCGGCGCCCTGGTCGCGCAGGGCACCATCGTCGTCGATTCCAACATCAAGAAGGTGCAGCATCCGACCGGCGGCGTCGTCGGCGAGGTGCGCGTGCACGACGGCGACCGGGTCAAGGCCGGCGATATTTTGATCCGGCTCGACGAGACCGTGACACGAGCCAATCTCGCCATCGTCACCAAGGGTCTCAACGAGCTCTATGCGCGCAAGGCCCGCCTCGGCGCCGAACGCGACGGTGCCGACACCATGGCGGTGCCGCGCGAGCTCGCCGGCAGTATCGACAATCCGGACGTCAAAGACGCGATGGACTCCGAGCGCAAGCTGTTCGAATTGCGGCGCACCGCCCGGCTCGGGCAGAAAAATCAGCTGCAGGAGCGCATCAAGCAATTGCAGGAGCAGATTACCGGGCTTGTCGCGCAGCAGGACGCCAAGGCCAAAGAGCTCGGTTTCATCGACCAGGAGCTCGCCGGTGTGCGCGACCTTTGGCAGAAGAACCTGGTCCAGCTCAATCGGCTAACCTCGCTCGAGCGCGACGAAGCCAAGATCCAGGGCGAACGCGGCGCGCTCATCGCCAATGCCGCGGAGGCCAAGGGCAGGATGGCCGAGATCCAGCTGCAAATTCTCCAGATCGATCAGCAATTCACCAGCGACGTCGCCAAGGAACTGCGCGAGACCGACAGCAAGATCGGCGAAGCCGTCGAGCGCAAGGTGACGGCGGAAGATCAGCTCCGCCGCATCGACATCCGCGCGCCGCAGGACGGCACCGTGTTCCAGACGACGGCGAATACGGTCGGCGGCGTCATCTCCGCCGGCGACCAGATCATGCTGATCGTGCCGGAATCCGATACGCTGTCGGTCGAGGTCAAGGTCGAGCCCAAGGACATCGATCTGGTGGCGTTCAACCAGCCGGTGGTCTTGCGCTTCTCCGCCTTCAACCAGCGCACGACGCCGGAGCTCAACGGCACCATCTCGCGTGTCGCGGCCGATACCAATATCGACCAGCGCACCGGCCAGAGCTACTACCTGGTGCGCATTTCCATCGACGCCGACGAGGTCGGGCGCCTCGGCAACGTCAAGCTGACGCCGGGCATGCCGGTCGAAGCCTTCATCCAGACCGGCGACCGCACGCTGGTGGCCTATCTGGTCAAGCCGCTGCGCGACCAGCTGATGCGGTCGTTCCGCGAAAAATAATATAAGATCACGCCGTCACTCCGGGGCCGATCGACCATGAAGACGCTAGCGCGCTGGGCGCGACAGTTCGGTCTGGCGCGGGCGGTGTGCACGGTGCTGTTGTTCGCGCTGGTGCCGCTGCGCGTGCTCGACCCGCCGCCGCTGCAGGAGCTGCGGCTGCGCACCTACGATCTTTTCCAGGTGCTGCGCCCGCGCGAGCAGACGATCCGCCCGGTCGCCATCGTCGATATCGACGAGGCAAGCCTCAAGGAGATCGGGCAATGGCCGTGGCCGCGGACCGTGGTGGCCGATCTGATCACGCGGCTCAAGGAGCAAGGCGCGCTGCTGGTCGGCTTCGACATCATCTTTGCCGAGCCCGACCGCATGTCGCCCGCCGTCGCGGCGGAAGGCTTTCGCGGCCTCGACGACGAGACCCGCGCCAAACTGGGCAGCCTGCCCAGCAACGACGATGTGCTGGCCGAAGCCATCAAGCACGCGCGCGTCGTCGTCGGCCAGGCTGGCGCGGCGACGCCGCAGCCGCGCTCGGACGCGGAAATGGCGCTGCAAACCGGCTTCGCCTTCAAAGGACCCGATCCGACGCCGTTCCTGGTGAAGTTTCCCGGGCTGTTGCGCAACGTGCTGCCGATCGAGCAGGCGGCCGCCGGCCGCGGCCTGTTCTCGATCAATCCCGAGCGCGACGGCATCGTTCGCCGCGTGCCACTGGTGATGGATGCTCAAGGCGCGCTGGTGCCCTCGCTGAGCCTGGAAATGCTGCGGGTCGTGAGCCAGAGCGGCGCCATCATCGTGCATGTCGACCCGGCCGGCGACGGCGTGCAGTCGGTGGCCATACGCGGCCTCGACGTGCCGACCGACGAGCGTGGCCAAATCTTTGTCCATTTCAACAAAAGCGATCCGGCGCGTTACGTGTCCGCCAAGGATGTCCTGCAAGGCAAGCTGTCCAGGGACCGGCTTCGCGGCAAGCTCGTGCTCATCGGCACTTCGGCGATCGGCCTTCTCGACCTCAAGACCACGCCGGTCGAAGCGGTCATGCCGGGCGTCGAAGTGCATGCCCAGATCCTCGAAAGTGTTTTGACCAAATCGCTTCTGGTCAACCCGGCCTATGCGATCGGCGCCGAACTCATCATCGCGGTGCTGCTCGGGCTTGCCATCATCGTCGCCGCGCCGATGCTCTCGGCCACGATCGTCGTGGTGCTCGGCGCCTGTCTGATCGCCGGCCTGATCGGCCTGTCGTGGTATTTGTTCACCGTCCACAGCATGCTGATCGATTTCACCTATCCGCTGATCTCGAGCTGGCTGATCTACCTGGTGTTCACGTTCGTGAATTATTTCCGCGAGCAGAAGCAGCGCCAGCAAATCCGCTCGGCGTTCGGCTTCTATCTGTCGCCGCATATGGTCGAGCAGCTCGCCCGCTCGCCGGAAAAGCTGGTGCTCGGCGGCGAAGAGCGCCGCATGACGATCCTGTTTTCCGACGTGCGTGGCTTCACCGCCATCTCCGAGCATTACAAGGACGATCCGCAGGGCCTCACCCATTTGATGAACCGCTTCCTCACGCCGCTGACCAACGCCATCATCGAGCGCAAGGGCACCATCGACAAATATATCGGCGATGCCATCATGGCGTTCTGGAACGCGCCGGTCGACGACGACGAGCAGGAGGTCAATGCCTGCGATGCGGCGCTGGCGATGCAGGAGCGGGCCGGGGCGCTCAACGCCGAGCTCAAGCAGGAGGCCGCTGCCAGTGGCGGCGTGTTCATGCCGCTGCGCATCGGCATCGGGCTCAATACCGGGCCCTGCGTGGTCGGCAATATGGGTTCCGATTTCCGCTTCAACTATTCGGTGCTGGGCGACACGGTGAACGTCGCGTCGCGGCTCGAGGCGCGGACCAAGGACTATCGGCTGCCGCTGGTGATCGGCTCGCGCACCGCCGAGCGCGCCAAGGACAAGTTCACCACCATGGAGATCGATCTGATCCAGGTGAAAGGCAAGAAACAACCCGAGGCGGTATTCACCGTGCTCGGCCGCGGCGAGCTGGAGCAGGATCCGCACTGCCGCGAACTGCGCGAGCTCAACGCCCAGATGCTGGCCACCTACCGCAAGCAGCAATGGGACGCCGCGCTTGCGCTGATCGAGCGTTGCCGCAAGTCGGCCAACGGCATCGATGTCTCAGGCCTCTACGACATGTATGTCGAGCGCATCGCGACTTACCGCGCTGAGCCGCCGCCGTCCGATTGGGACGGCGTTTACGAGGCCGAGTCGAAGTAAAGCGGTCGCTGTACGCCCGGAGTTTTCTGCGGTTAAATGCGGAAAATCAGGTTCATAACAAAATGCCCGCAGGGAGGGACTCATGTATCGAACGCGCCAAATAATACTTGGCAGCCTCGCCGCGCTCGGTCTTGCGCTTAGTCTTGGCACCGCATCGGCGCAAGACAAGACCTTCGAGCTGAAACTCTCGCACTGGGTGCCGCCGTCGCATCCGTTGCAAAAATCGATGGAGGAGTGGGGCGCCTCGATCGAAAAAGATTCCGGTGGCACCATCAAATACAAGGTCTATCCGGCGCAGCAGCTCGGCAAGGCGTTCGACCATTACGACATGGCGCGCGACGGCATTGCCGACGTCACCTATGTCAGCCCCGGTTACCAGCCCGGCCGCTTCCCGATCTTCGACGCCGCCAACCTGCCGTTCATGCTGGCCAATGCGAAAGGCGGCACCGAAGCGCTCGACGATTGGTATCGCAAATATGCCGCGACCGAGATGAAGGACGTAAAATTCTGCTTCGCCTTCACCCACGATCCCGGCAGTTTTCATTCCCGCACCAAGAAGATCATGGTGCCGGCCGACATCAAGGACATGAAGATTCGCCCGGCGCACGCCAGCATGGCGGCGCTGGTGACGTCGCTCGGCGGCACCAATGTGCAGGCCTCGGCGCCGGAAGTGCGCGACATTCTAGAAAAGGGCGTCGCCGACGCGGTCACCTTCCCGTGGGGCTCGATCCTGTTGTTCGGCATCGACAAGGTGACGAAGTACCACATGGAGGCCGCGCTCTACACCACAGGCTTCGTCTGGGTGATGAACAAGGACACCTATGCGGCGATGTCGCCGTCGCAGCGCAACGTGATCGACAACCATTGCAACAGGGAATGGGCGGAGAAGATCGCTGCCCCGTGGGCCGACTTCGAGCATGACGGCATCGCCAAGCTCAAGGCCGAGCCGGGCCAGGAGGTCTACCCGATCTCGGACGCGCAGCTCGATCTGTGGAAAGCCGCGGCCGTGCCCACGGTGAAGACCTGGTCCGACGCGGTCAAGAAAACCGGCAACGATCCCGACGCGATCATGAAGGAATTCAGGGCCGATCTCGTGAAGTACAATTCGGGGTATTGATCCAGAGCCTCCCCTGCAGGGGGAGGCCGCCGGCCAAAGGCCGGCAGGTGGGGCAGTGCGACGTATCACCGTATCGCGGCAATACTTCCCCACGCCGGCCGCTTGCGCGGCCAGCCCTTCCCCTGCAGGGGAGGGCGTTGAACATGTACAGCCGCTTCTTTCTCCGATTAAATGGGAAAGTTCGGTTTGCAACTAAATCGCATGGGGAGACTCCGATGGACGGCACGCGCCACTTGAAACTCTGCGGGCTCGCCGCGCTCGGGCTTGCGCTCGGTCTGGTGCTCAGTTTTGGCACGGCCTCCGCTCAGGACAAGATCTTCGAGCTGAAACTGTCGCATTGGGTGCCGCCGTCGCATCCGTTGCAGAAGGCGATCGAGCAATGGGGCGACGACATCCAGAAGGCCTCGAACGGCACCATCACCTACAAGGTCTATCCCTCGCAGCAGCTCGGCAAGGCGTTCGACCATTACGACATGGCGCGCGACGGCATCGCCGACTTCGTCTACGTCAATCCGGGCTATCAGCCGGGCCGCTTCCCAATCATCTCAGCCGGCGAGCTGCCGTTCCTGGTCGGCCAGGCCAAGGGCGGCAATCGCGCCATCGACGCCTGGTATCGCAAATACGCCGCCGCCGAGATGAAGGATGTGCATTATTGCTTCTCCTTCGTGCTCGATCCGGTGGCGTGGCATTCGGTCTCCAAGAAGATCGTGGTGCCGGACGACATCAAGGGCATGAAGATCAGGCCGGCCCAAGGCACCATCGCCGCCTGGGTGACGCAACTCGGCGGCACCAATGTGCAGTCGAGCGCGCCCGAGGCACGGGACATCCTGGCCAAGGGCGTAGCCGACGCCATCACCTTCCCGTGGGGCTCGATGCTGCTGTTCGGTATCGACAAGGTGACCAAATACGACATGGACGAGCCGCTCGGCTCGGTGACGTTCCAGTGGCTGATGAATCCCGCAGTTTACGCCGCCATGTCGCCGGCGCAAAAGAAGGTGATCGACGATCATTGCACCACCGAATGGGCTGGCAGATTTGCCGATCCGTGGGTGGATTTCGAGCATGGCGGCCTCGAGAAGCTCAAGGCCGAGCCCGATCACGAGGTCTATAAGATCTCCGACGCCCAGCTCGACGCGTGGAAGAAGTCGGCTGAGCCGCTCCGGCTGAAATGGGCGGCCGACGTCAAGAAGGCCGGCGGCGATCCCGACGCGATCTGGAAAGAGCTGCAAGCGTCATTGACGCAATACAGCGCGGGCTTCTGATACTTAGCCTCCCCTGCCAGGGGGAGGCCCCCGCGCGAAGCGCGGCAGGTGGGGAAGTACGGCGGCTAGCTCTTGCACTTCCCCACACGCCGCTTCGCGGCACCCTCCCCCAGCAGGGGAGGGTTAGCAACTTGGACCTCGCCTCATGTCGGAAGCCGAAACTCCCGTTTCCGGAATTCCTGAGCCGCAAGATGCGCCGCCGCGCAACGCGATGGACATGTTCATCGACGGCATCGAGCTGATCGCCGCCTTCTTCGTCGGCATCGTCGCGCTCGACATCTTCGTCTCGGTGATGCTGCGCAAGTTTTTCAGCATGCAGATCCCCGACAGCTACGATTTCGGCCGGCTTTTGCTCGGCATTCTCATCTTTTGGGGCATCGCGGCGACGTCCTATCGCGGCAATCACATCACCGTCGATCTGCTCTATGCCAACGTGGGCGACCGCGCCAAAAGGGTCATCGACGTGTTCGCAACTTCGGTGCTGTTGTTCGTGGTGACGGTGCAGACCTACACGCTGTTCGACAAGGTACGCGGCACCTTTCACGACAACGTGCTTACCTTCGACCTGCGGCTGCCGGTGTGGCCTTTTTTCCTGGTGGCCTGGCTCGGCGACGTCTCTGCTGTGCTGCTGATCGCCGTGCGCACCTACCGGCTGATCTTCCATCCGGAGCTGCTCGGTGGCCAGTACCAGATCAAGCCGGTGGAATGAGAAAGACCGTGAGCACGAGCTTCCACTTCACGTCATCCCCGCTTTCGCGGGAATGACGAAAATCCAATGAGGCACAGGTGAGCACCGACGCGGTGGCGATCCTCGGCTTCGTCGCGCTGTTCGCGCTGATGCTGCTGCGCGTGCCGGTCGGCATGGCGATGGGCCTCGTCGGCGTCTCGGGCTTTGCCTACATCGTCGGCGGCACCGCGGCGCTGAAAAGCGTCGGCCTCACCTCGATGCGCACGGTGACCGATTACACCTTCGGCGTCATCCCGATGTTCCTGCTGATGGGCGCCTTCGTGTCGAACTCCGGCATGAGCCGCGAACTGTTCCGCGCCGCCAATTCCTTCCTCGGCCATTTCAAGGGCGGGCTCGGCATCGCCACCATCGCGGCCTGCGCGGGCTTTGCCGCGATCTCGGGCTCCTCGGTCGCTACCGCCGCCACCTTCGCCACCGTCGCCTATCCGGAAATGCGGCGCTACAACTATCCGCAATCGTTTGCGACGGGCGTGATCGCCGCCGGCGGCACGCTCGGCGCCATGCTGCCGCCTTCCACCGTGCTCGCGGTCTACGGCATCATCACCGAGCAGGATATCGGCAAGCTGTTCATCGCCGGCATCATCCCCGGCATTCTCGCCGCCTCGATGGACATGCTCACCGTCGTGATCATCGGCAAGGTGCGGCCGAATTTTTTGCCTGCCACGCCGCGCCATAGCTGGGCGGAGCGGCGCAAAGGGCTGATCGATATCTGGGCGACGCTGCTGCTGTTCCTTTTCGTCATCGGCGGGCTCTATGGCGGGCTGTTCACGCCGACCGAAGCCGGCGGCGTCGGCGCCTCGGGCGCGCTGCTGATCGGAGTGGCGCGCGGAAAACTGACGCGGCCGGAAATCCGCCGCTCGCTCCTGCAAGCGGTGCGCACCGCCGCCGCCGTGCTCACCGTGCTGATCGGCGCGCTGTTGTTCGGCTATTTCCTCACCGTGACGCAGACGCCGCAGAAGGTCACCGCCTTCATGACGGGCTTAGGCCTCGGCCGCTACGGCGTCTTGGCGCTGATCATGCTGATGTACATCGTGCTCGGCTGCCTCATGGATTCGCTCGCCATGATCATCCTGACGATCCCGATCATCTTCCCGGTGATCATGCAGCTCGGCTTCGATCCGATCTGGTTCGGCGTGATCATCGTGATGACGGTCGAGCTCGGGCTCATCCATCCGCCGGTCGGCATGAACGTCTTCGTCATCAAGAGCGTGGTGCAGGACGTGAGCTTTTCCACGATATTCAAAGGCGTGCTGCCGTTCATCGTCACCGATTTGATCCGGCTGGTGATCCTGATCGCGTTTCCGATCCTGGCGCTTTGGCTGCCGTCGCATATGTAAAGGTGCCCGGAAGACCGTTAATCTTTGTTTTAGCCGGGCTGGTTATTGGAGTTTTTAAGGCTGTTTTTGCCGATACGTCGAGCGCGTTCCTGGATCTTGGCTGCAAATAATTCCAAGGCGTCACGATTAACCGGGTATTCGTCAATCAGCGCCTTCTTCACCTCGATAAGCCGTTCTGTCGCCGCCGATGCCAGCTCCTCAACTCGGCGAACTGTCGCTGCGGGAGAGAGACGGACCTCCTCAGCAAATCGCTCCCAGTGCCGCCGCTCTAGGTGTTCGGCTCTATTTTTTCCTGCGATTTTCATCGCGAGATTTCTCGTTATGCCGTCATACGACAGGGCGCTTATAAGGTCGTAGCCAGGGGCGAGCCGCGCGCCGCCGTGAGACAGAATGAGAGAATAATTTTTCCCGTGCCTGTCGGTGTCGCCGATACAGCAGGCGAATATGATAAGGTCAAGAAGCGCTAGTCGGTCACGAGCTCTTCGCTGCGCGTGCGTGTCTATAATACGGTATAGGTCAACTAAGCTCGGCCCCCTGCGTGCTTCATATTTTTGTGTCGGATATATTCCAAGGGCCTGACAAAAGTCTTCTTGGTGCATTCGCTCTACGCGGCCCGGCGAAACGATTTTGCGATCGTAACGTTGCACGAGAAGGAATGGGTGACCATCAGCAACCCTCATGCTCGTGGCTGGAATGTCCAACCCCAGCTTCGATGCCAAGCGCATGCAAAGAAGTTCATTTTCAACCGTCGCGTACAGGCGGTCACTTTTGGGTTTGAGAATATGAGTTGAAGCCGCGCCATGCAGTGGGAGAGTAATTTTTTCGTCAAATATTGCGATAGCAAGCTTGGTTTGTGCCCCTGCCAGGGACATGGTGACTTCGTCTTCACCAGCAAGTAACGGCCTTGATGGCAGTCTCTCAATTACGTCCTTGAGCTCTTTGTCGCTCAGATTTCGATAGTCAGCTTTATCGATTGGCTCAGGACCGCCGATAGACAATGCGCCGGCGGTCTCCCGGCCAATTTCTTCGAGGAGGCCGTAAACGTCGCCCTGACTTCGACCGAGAAGACGTCCAACTTGCTCTAATATGCGGTCTTCTGGCAGCAGATTGGCAAACCAGGGAGCAGCGATTTCCGAGCCATATTTCGTCTCGCGAAACGGCATTGTGAGGGAAATGCCGAAATTGACAGGTGCGAGCTTCCATGTCGGGTCGTAGTCGAATGAAATACCCGCAGTTGTCTCGGTAATTTGGCCCACGAATTGATTTTCGTAATAGATAGGCAGCATTCTAATCTTCGTACGTTGCCGTAATTTTTAAGCCCAGGGCTGATGCAACTTCTAACGCCTTTCCAAGATGTGCTGTGTTCTTTCCATTTTCGAGATCGACGATGAACCGTTCGCCGGTGCCTACTGACAGCGCGAGTTGGCGTTGCGTCAAACGTTCGCGTCTTCGTGCTTGTTTGACGGCATTTCCGAAGTCCTCTGCGCTTTTGATCGTCAAAGCTTGTGTGGGCTCCATTTGAAAGGGCTCCAGCTCAATCTTACCGATCGGTAAGTTATATGTGTTTAGGTTGGTCCGCAAGGAATATCTTACCGGTCGGTAAGATCGTTGACTGGCAGCATCGATCTACGGGCTTTTCTTCCCGCTCAGTAAGATATTCAAGCGCGGACGTCCCGGAGACAATCCAGCACTCAATTCGAAGAGCTTTAGCCCCTCTCCTTGAGGTGCATCAGCGCATCGAGCGAGTGCGAGCGCGCCCTTGGGGTAAACGCACAACGGACTGATGCGGTCGCGGTCGATATCGGCGGGCAGGATCCGGATGTCGTGCAACGTCTCGATCCAGATGCCGCGACGCCGACCATGAGGATCGGTCCGCACCTTGGCTCACGGCGCGCGCCGACCACGAGTTCGAGCCCGGGCGCGGCCATCGCCTCGACCAACATGCCGTCGAGGACGAGGTCCGACTGCGCCTTGCGGACATCGGCAGAGACACCGTCCCAGGCTCGCATCAGCGCTGTGTCTTGGCGCCCGGCCCGGCGCAGGGCGCTCACGCCAGCGGGATCATCCCGCTCCACCACTGCGTCAGCTTGCCGACGTCGAGATCGTATTTGCGGACGAAATCGAGCTTGCCATCGGCGCTCACCTTGAAGACGGTGATACCGGCCGGGATGACGACGACTTTGCCGTCGCGGCGGATGGCCGTCGGCGCCAGCGCTCCCACCGCCATCATCCTGCCGGAGGAATCCAGGCCGAACGTGCGGGGATGTGCGGCGCGGATATCGGCATGCTGGAATGCGGTCGGCTCGCCGGTCTGCGGGTTGATGGCGAATGCCGCGATATTGCTTTCGCCGGCGCTGAACACTTTCACGCCGTCGACGTCCTCGATGCCGGGTCCCACCGCCGGCGCGACGCCCGAGCGGTTGCCGAGATAGACGACCTTGCCGTTGGGATGAACGTGAATCGGTCCGGCGCCCTGAACCGGGATACGATGGTCCGGGTCGCCTAAGGTTTCCTTGGTGAACAGCGGCTCGGGATCGAGATCGCCGTTCGGCTCGAGCTTGTAGACGATGAGCTTGCTCTGCCGTTCGACCGACAGATAGACCCACGGCTTGGTCGGATGGAAGTCGAGGTGCCGCGGTTCGAATTCATAGCCGCCGTTCGGCTGGATCTTTCTCAGGTTCGACAGCACGCCGTCGTTGAAACCGTAAACATGCAGCGAACCGGGATCTTCCGGCTTGCCGCCTTCGGGATTATTGCCGCGCGCGACGACGAGCACGGTCTTGTTGCCCGGTGTCGCCCGGACCTGGTGGAAGTAGATACCCTTCTCCAGATTGTCCGGCTGGGGCACCTCGTCGCCGACGCTGCCGTCGGCCTTGATCCGATGCACGCTGATACCGGACGGAAAATTGTAGGCGACGAGGACGTATTTGCCGCTTCTATCGACGCTATTGTTGATCGGTCGCCAGCGCAGCTTGACCATGTCGCCCTGTTGCGTGAGCTCGCCGTCGCCGCCGACCCGGAAGGCTGCCAGATAATGTTCGTTGCCGGAAAAGCCCGGACCGCCGGTGCTTGAGGTTACATAGAGAAACGTTCGCGACGGGCTCGGCCAAGCATATTGGATGCCGCCGGGCATCTTGACCGAGCCGCGCTTGGTCAGCGCGTCGGCGTCGACGTCAACGTCGTAGCGGGTGAGCTCGCTACCGACACCGGAATAGAACGCCATCCGCTGCGCCGCTGCCTGGGCCAAGGAGCCACGCATTGCGGCGACGCTGCTGGCCAGCATGGCGGAGAACGCGCGACGGCTGAACATGGCTTCCTCCCGCAATTTTGTGTTGTGACGATCTAACGCCCGGATCGGACGGTCTGTAACCGCGAAGTGGCGGCGGCTAAACTTGCTCGACCTGCATCAGCACATCGAGCGCCAGCGCGCCCTTGGGGTAAACGCGCAACGGATTGATTTCGATTTCCGTTATCCGCGCATCGCCGCGGATCAGCGCGCCGAGCCGCAACACACAGTCGGCGACGGCGTCGAGGTCGGCGGCCGGCATGCCGCGGCTGCCGCGCAACAGCGCCGCGCCCTTGAGCTTGCGCAATTCGTCGATGACGCCGTCGCGGTCGATATCGGCGGGCAGGATGCGGATGTCGTGCAGCGCCTCGATCCAGATACCGCCGAGGCCAACCGTGAGGATCGGCCCCCAACTCTTTTCGCGGCGTGCGCCGACCACGAGCTCGAGCCCCGGCGCAGCCATGGCTTCGACCAGCATGCCATCGAGACGAAGATCAGGTTGCGACTTGCTGACATTGGCCACGATAGCGTCCCAGGCCCGCAGCAGCGCGGCGTCATCGGCGATGGCGAGGGCGACACCGCCGGCGTCGCTCTTGTGTGCCAGCGCGGCGGCTTGCGCCTTCAACACGACGGGATAACCGACCCGCTCTGCGATCTCGCTCGCCTCGTCAGGGTCGCGCGCCAGCGCGCCTTCCGGGACGGCGATGCCGAGCATCGCCAGCAAGGCCTTGCCTTGATACTCGATCAGCGCTCCGGTCGCCGTGATCCGGTAGGGCGGAAGCTCCGGCGGCGCGGCGCGCGGACGTGTCGACCTCACGGCGTTGCCGTACCAGGTCGCGCGCGCCATGGCGCGCAACGCGCGATCGGGCGAGCGGAAAAAGGCGAGGCCCTTGTCGCGCAAGCTTGCGGAAAATTCCGCCGGCAGTTCGGTCTCGTCGCCCATGGTGGCGACCGCGATCGGCTTTTCGAGGTTGGCGATGCCGGACAGGATCGCGTTGGCTTTGTCCATGGCAAAGCGCGGCGCGCCGGCGACGATCGAGATGACGAGGCTGCCCATTGCCGGATCGGCGAGAAGTTGCGCCGCGGTGCTGCCCAGGATCGACGGATCGCGCACGGTCTGTGCGGTGGTATCGACCGGATTTTCGATGGCCGCGAACGGCGGCAGAATTTTCTTGATGGCTTCGGCGTTCGCCGCCGACAGCGCTGGCAAATCGAGGCCTAAGGTTTCGGCAAAATCGAGGGCGTAGCCTTTGAACGCGCCGGAATTGGTCATCATCGCCGCGCCTTTGACCGGCGGTGCGGCAAAGCGCGCCAGGATTTCAGCAGTGTCGAGCAGCTCCTCGAGCGTCTCCACCAGCACGACCGCTTCGTGCGCGACCAGCGCCGTCATCACCGCGTGATTGCCGACCATGGCGCCGGTATGGGTGCGCGCGGATTCTTGCGCGCGGGCGCTGCGGCCGGGGTGCATCAGCACGATTGGCTTCTTGCACTCCCGCGCCCGCGCCGCGAGCTCGAGAAACAGCGCCGGGTCGCGCACCTGCTCCATGAACAGCACGATAACTTCGGTGGCGTCGTCGTCGATGAGGAAATCGAGAAAATGCTCCGTCGTAAGCTGCGCTTCATTGCCGGTGGAGACGACGATGGAGAGCTTGAGCCCCTTCGCCAGCAAAGCCAGCCGCAAGGTCGAGCACATGGCGCCACTCTGGGTGACGACGCCGATGCCGCGCCCTTGAACTTGCGCCGGCAATGACAGCGGCTCGAAGGTCAGGGCGACACGGTCGGTGAGATTGACCAAGCCGATGCAATTCGGCCCGCACAGCGCCAGCTCCGCCTCGTTGGCGATCCGCGCTATCTCTTCCTGCTCGGCGCGCCCGGCTTCGTCCATCTCGGCAAAGCCCGAGGCGAACACCAGCGCGGCGCCGATCTTGCGGCGCACGCAGGCCTGCACCGCGTCGACCGAAGCCTGACGCGGCACCGCCAGCACGGCGACGTCGACGCCGTCGGGCAATTCGTCGATCGACCCGACGCAGGCGCGGCCGCCGATCTCGCGATTGCTGCGGCTCACCAGATGGACGTCGCCGGTAAAGCCGATACGGGTGAGGTTAGTGAGTACGTTGCCGCCCAAAGAGCCCGGCTCGGGCGAAACGCCAACAATGGCGACCGAGCGCGGCCGCAACAGCGGCCGCAGCGCGATCGCCTGTCGCTCTGCCGTCACTCGCGCGCTCAACTGTCGCGGCGATAAGCGGTCAGGCCGGGCCGATACGATTTGTCGTCGAGGAACTGCGTCATGCCCTTCTCGCGGCCTTTTTCGGGATCGAGAAAGCGCAACTGGTCGAGCTTTGCGAACAGATAATCCTCGGCGTCCTCCCACGACATGTCGCGCACGCGGCGCGCCGCGTGCTTGGCGATGCGCAGCGCCATGGGATTTTTCTCGATCAGGGTCGCGGCGAGTTTTTGCACCCGCGCGCGCAACTCGGCGCGCGGCACGGCCTCGTTGACCAGACCCATCGACGCCGCCTTGCGGCCGTCGAAGGTTTCGCCGGTCATGATGTAATACATGGTGTCGCGCTGGCCCATGACGGAGGCCACCGCCTTGGTCACGGTGCCGGCGGGAATGATGCCCCAGTTGATTTCCGACAATCCGAACGTCGCGTCTTCGGCGGCGACGGCGAGATCGCAGGCGATCATCGAGTTGAAAGCGCCGCCAAAGCACCAGCCGTTGACCATGGCGATGGTCGGCTTGCCGTAGAACTGCAGCCGCTTCCACTGCGCCAAGGCGCTCTTGCGCATCACCTTGAGCCGCTCGTCATAGCTGAGCTTGTCGGTGGCGCGGAAATATTCGCGCAAATCCATGCCGGACGAATAGGCTTCGCCGGCGCCGGTGAGCACCAGCGCGCCGCAGCGCTCATCGCTGTCCAGCGCCTCGAACACATCGAGCATTTCGAACGACAGCGCGGGGTTGATGGCGTTGCGCTTCTCCGGCCGGTTCATCGTCACCCAGGCGACGCGGTCGACGATCTCGACAAGGACGGTGTTGCCGCCAGGCAGCGAGGTGGCGGTTGCGCTTGAGGTCATCGCTCGAGATCCTTTGGGTGAGGGAGCAAGGGGATTTTTAAACCACCCCGGCGGGCGATGGACAAGACCCGCAAAACTCGGCATGGCAAGGCCGCAAAAGGCGAGGGGGAAACGATGGATTTGAAGCTTACCGGCCGCACCGCGCTGGTCACCGGCAGTTCGAAGGGCATTGGGCTTTCGGTCGCGCACTGGTTCGCCCGCGAAGGCGTCAATGTCTGCCTGGTGGCGCGCTCGGGCGACCGCCTGGAGAAGGAAGGCGCCGTGATCGCCAAGGAGACCGGCGTTAAGGTGCGCACGCTGGCCGCGGACCTCGCCGATGCCACGGCGCGCGAGCACGTGTTCCAGGCGTTTCCGGACGTCGACATCCTGGTCAACAATGCCGGCGCCATTCCTGGCGGCTCGCTCGACGATGTCGACGAGGCGGCTTGGCGCGCCGGGTGGGACCTCAAAGTCTATGGCTATGTCGGGCTGACGCGGCTTTATCTGCGCATGATGCGCGAGCGCAAGCGCGGCGTCATCATCAACATTATCGGGCTCGGCGGCGAGCGGCTGGACGCCACCTATATCGCCGGCGCCATGGGCAATGCCGGCCTGATGGCGTTCACCCGCGCCATCGGCGGCAGGAGCACCGCGTCCGGCGTCCGTGTCGTCGGCGTCAATCCGGGTCCGGTCTTGACCGATCGCGTCGAAGTGCTGGGCCGCAAGCGCGCCGCGACGCAGTACGGCGACGAGAACCGCTGGCGCGAGAGCTTTGCCAAAATGCCTTACGGCCGGCCGGCATCGACCGACGAGATCGCGGCGACGGTGGTGTTTCTCGCGTCCGATCTGTCGTCCTACACCAGCGGCACCATCGTCACGATCGACGGCGGCATCGCCAACAGCGGCGGCATGCCGTAGCGGGGCGGCACTGTGTCACTCAGGGCCGCCGTATTTCGGGCCGAGGTCGCGCTGGATCATCGCGCGGATGAACGGATCGGGATCGGTGCCGAGATAGTCGGTCGAATTGTAGATCGGGCCGCAGTGAAACAAGTTGGCACCGCGGCAGAGCGCCGCACTACTGGCGATTGGCGGCGCAGCGGGCTTTTGTTTCTTCGCCGCCGCCGCGGCGTTCGCCGCGAGTATGACGGAGACGCCAAGAAAACCGACAAGAACACCGACCGGAAGCTTCAAGGCGTTTGTCGACGCGCGGATATGCTGGTGCATAGCGGTCTCCCTCTGCGTCACCCGGCCGACCGGGTCGCAAAAATAACACCGCTGCGTGTGAATTAGTCCGGCGAAACGGAACGCGGGGAGCTTCGTCGCGAAGGATGCTTAGTTGCGTCCGCCGCCGGCAAGCACGGCGCGCGTCGGCCGGTCCGGCCCGAAATCGTCGACGCTGTCGATGGCGAGCAAGTCGGCAAGCCGGGTGCGGGCGCGATTGACGCGGCTCTTGATGGTGCCGACGGCGCAGCCGCAAATTCCCGCGGCGTCCTCGTAGGAGAAGCCCGAGGCGCCGACCAGGATCAAGGCTTCGCGCTGGTCCGATGGCAGCTTGGCCAGCGCAGTGCGGAATTCCTCGAATTCGACGCGGCCGGTCTGCTCCGGATGCGATTTCAGCGTCTCGGCATAGCGGCCGTCGGCGTCTTCGACCTCGCGGCGGCGCTTGCGATATTCCGAGCGGAACAGGTTGCGCAAAATTGTGAACAGCCATGCCGGCATGTTGGTGCCGGGCTCGAAGGAATCGATGTGCGAGAGCGCGCGCAGCAGCGTCTCCTGCACCAGATCGTCGGCGCGGTCGATATTGCCGCACAACGAGATGGCGAACGCGCGCAAGCTCGGCACGGTGGAAAGCACTTGGTCGCGTATCGCAGGGTCAAGCTTCATTGCGACGAGCCTCTGGCTTTCAGTCTTGATTGCTCAAGCGGCGGACCAGATCGGCGATATGCTGCGGCACGCCCTGATTGACGACATCGTCGTACATCGAGCGCAGCTGCTGGCCGATCTTGGCCTGGACCTCACGGCCCAGCCTTGCCTCGGGTTTCGGGGAATTGATCGACGCGCCCATGGAATCTCGGGTTTCTGGCTTGTCCGAAGCTGGCTTGTCCGATTCCGGCTCTACCGCTTCGAGATTGGTCCTACGGTGTTTCATTTCGCCATTTTTCCCCCGTTCGCCCATGTCAAACCCACCCTTGGTACGCACAAGCCCCACCGAGTCAGGCCAACGCCCGGTTTTGCCCATGGTTCCAGGCTTTGGGAACTTTTTCGGAACTTTTTTCGCCCGGCAACGTTTTTGTCGGTTAGCCTCGGCAAACCCTGAAGGGGAGGGCGTAGTGCCTAATTCGCAAGCAGTACTCCAACATCTACCGTTTTTGCGCCGTTATGCCCGCGCCCTGACCGGCAGTCAGGCCTCCGGCGACGCCTATGTGGCGGCGACCCTGGAATCGCTGATCGCCAGCCCAGATATGCTGACCCAAACCGCCAATTCGAGGGTCGGGCTCTATCGGCTCTTCACCAAGATCTGGGGCTCGTTGGCGGTGAACGGCAAGCCCGAAGCGGGCGAGGGCGTTCTGCCCCCCGAGCAGCACATTACCCAGATTACGCCGCGCCCCCGGCAGGCCTTCCTGCTGGTGGCGCTCGAGGGCTTTTCCGAAGAGGACGCCGCCCAAATCCTCGACTGCGACCTTACGACACTGCGCAATCTGGTCGAGGAATCCGGCCGCGAGCTCGCGGCGGAAATCGCCACCGATGTCCTGATCATCGAGGATGAGACCTTCATCGCCATGGATATCGAGGCGCTGGTGGAAAGCCTCGGCCACAACGTCATCGGCATCGCCCGGACCCATAATGAGGCCGTGGCATTGGCCAAGAAGAAGCGGCCGGGCCTGATCCTGGCCGACATTCAGCTGGCCGACGGCAGTTCGGGTCTCGATGCCGTCAACGAGCTCCTCGATACGTTCGAAGTGCCGGTGATCTTCATCACCGCCTACCCCGAGCGTTTCCTCACTGGGCAACGGCCGGAGCCGGCGTTCCTGATCGCAAAACCGTTCCAGCTTGCCGTGGTCTCGGCGGTGGTGAGTCAGGCCCTGTTCTTCGGCCGCAAAGCCCGCCATCGCGAGCGGCAGCCGGTCGAGCGCCAGCCGACGGCGTAGTCCTTCCGTCATTCCGGGGCGCGGGCGTTTGCCCGCGAACCCGGAATCCATATCCCCTGATCTCCAAGAACTGGCGCTGACGCCAGGACTTCGAGCTATCGTGGTTATGGATTCCGGGTTCGCGCCGGAGCCTGCCATCGGGCCGGCCACTTCGGGCCGGACCCGTTGGGCGCGCCCCCGGAATGACAATGACAAAAAAGT
>CAVRVV010000002.1:0-412500 GCA_963724715.1 uncultured Alphaproteobacteria bacterium
TTAGGGCGCAGCCGATCGGCATATCGGCTGCGCCCAACGTGACCGGCCAAGCACGGGGGGAGGGGGGAAAGGATGGCCGGCCGCCTTATCAAAGCGCGACCGCCTTATTTGTTCCGCTTGGCCGGCGGCCCGGCAACACACCAGCAAAATTTTTGCTGATCTGGATCACGACTCTGTGAATTCGAGGAAACCTCGGAACGGCTCACCCAGACAAATGTTGCAGCAGCGTTGAATGGGCTCGGGGGCCATTCGCATGTCCGGGACGTGGTTCCGGCGCGCTGGAGGCGGTCCGATGGCCAGGCAGTTATATCTTCGTATAGTGAGTGCGTTCGGTCTTGTTGCGCTTGCCGCGCTGTTCGTGGGTATCGACCCGTTCCTCAGCGTCGGCGCCACCTTGAGCAGCCAGACACCCGCCGTTTCGGTCAATCGCACCCTCAAGGGTGACCGGCTCCCGACAGCCAATTCGGCCATCCTCGACGTCCCCGAGGGGCCGGCGCGATTTGCCCAGCAGCCGGGCACCCAGCAGACCCGCGCGCAGACGCCGTTCGCCTGCGACCCCGCCTTTAGCCTCATCCGTTCGCCCAATTCGGCTCCCGTCTCAGCAAACGTCTACCGCCGCTGCATGGCCTAAGGCCGAGAGCGCCGATCGCTTCAAATTTGAGGCGATTGCGAGCGTTTTGGTGGGGCGGGATCTTTACAGGAAGCCGCTATCTGTCCCGAACCAGGTTCGGGACAGGCTTTTTCAGGATCATGTTCAAGCCGACCCTTCTCCGTAGCGCCGGGGCAGTCCCCTTTTTGCGCCCGCCCGCAGAGAACCATTCCCAGCCGGGAGGCGACTAATGAAGGACACCGGCGAAAGGGGACGCTGCAGCACTCTCATCGGTCTTCGATCAGCTACGCGGAGCGCTGCGGAACCTTCCAACGATGTCACGGCTTAACAGAACTGAAAATCGGCACTTCAGCAGGGTGGAGAGTATCATGGCAGCGAGCGCTCGATTCCGACATCTCCGAAGCATCGCTCTTTTTGCGGGTCTTATGACGATTCCCGCCGCGCCGGCTTTTGCGCAAACATTGTCGTATCAGCCGGCCGATCGTGGATTGGCCTTCCCGCAATACGCGCCGCAGGCGCAGCAGCCGAGCGATGCGACGCAGAGCACCGACCAAATGCCGGCGGCACTGCGCCGTCAGGTGGTTTCGTATCAGGGCAACGAGGCGGCCGGCACCGTCATCGTCGACACCGGGCACACCTACCTTTATCTGATCCTCGGCGGTGGCAAGGCGATGCGCTACGGCATCGGCGTCGGCCGCGAAGGGTTCACTTGGTCGGGCACGCAGACGATCACGCGCAAGGCCGAATGGCCGGATTGGATCCCGCCGGCAGCCATGATCGCCCGCCAGCCGTATCTGCCGCGCTGGGTCGGCGGTGGCCCCGGCAATCCGCTCGGCGCCCGCGCCATGTATCTCGGCAACACCGATTTCCGCATTCACGGCACCAACGATCCGACGACCATCGGCAAGCATGTTTCGAGCGGTTGCATCCGCTTGGCGAACGACGACGTGATCGATCTCTATAGCCGCATCAATGTCGGCACCAAGGTCATCGTGCTGCCGAACGACGATCGCAACGCCGCGGTCGAAGGCGGCCGCCGCGCGTCGCTCGGCGCACCGATGACGGCGCAAATCCAAGTCAGGCCGGCGGCCGAG
Organism: uncultured Alphaproteobacteria bacterium; assembly: GCA_963724715.1. Lineage (GTDB taxonomy): Bacteria > Pseudomonadota > Alphaproteobacteria > Rhizobiales > Xanthobacteraceae > BOG-931. Next base: position 1,705 of record CAVRVV010000002.1, read on the forward strand.
CGGCCGTTGCCCCCGGTGTCCGGTACAGCTCCGATGCGCGTTAGCATCTTGGGCGTCAACTTCTCCGGCGCCAACTGACAATACGATATTGACGTAACGGCCGGCCTTTGGGCCGGCCGAATTTTTCAAGTTCCATTGCGATGGCCGAAGCACGCGAGAACGAGCTTCGGCCTATTTTATTTGTCGAAACGAATGACGATATTGAGGAGAGGAAACTTGGAAGTGTGAGAGTATGGACGCGTCGAGCAGCAAAAAGATCGAGACAACTCGACCGGACGATCGGCCGGCGGCCGCTGCGAATGATCGCCGCGACGACAGCAGCGAACGTCGCACCCTCGAAGACGAGCTGCGCAGCCGCGCCAAGCAGCAGGAAGCCCTGGCACAGCTTGGCGAGCGCGCTTTGGTCGAACCGGATCTGGAGCGGCTGCTCAACGACGCTGTCAGCACGGTCGCGCTCACGCTGTCGGTCGACTTCGTCAAGATCCTCGAACTGCTGCCCGGCGGCACTGAACTCCTGCTGCGCGCCGGCTTCGGCTGGAAGACGAATCTGGTCGGCTCGGTCCTGACCTCGACGGATGCCGGCGGCTATGCGCACTACGCGTTGAATTCCGCCGCCCCGGTCGTCACCGCCGATTATGCGGCCGAGACCAGGTTCGCCATCGCGCCCTATCTGAAAGATCATCACTGCGTCAGCGGCGTCACCGTGACCATTGCCGGCCGTGACGGCCGCGCCTACGGCATCCTCGGCGTCTGCACCGGCAAAGCGCGCCCTTTCGGTGCGCAGGACACGTCGTTCCTCGCCGCCGCCGCCAATATCCTGGCCGGCGCCATTCAGCGCCGCCAGCTCGAGCAGCGCCACGAACTGATGATCCGCGACATGCGCCACCGCTCGGGAAATCTGTTTTCCCAGCTGCTGGCGCTGTTCTCGCAGACCGCCAAGAACGCCAAAAGCATCGCCGATCTTGCCAGCAAATATCAGTCGCGCGTGCTCGCCATGGCCAACGCCCACCGGCTGATCACTGAGGGGGGCTGGAAATCGCTTCCGATCTTGGATCTGCTCTACGTGCTGTTGGGGCCTTATCTCGATCGGGTCTCGTTCAGCGGCCCGAACATCGATCTCGAGCCCGATCCCATCTTCAATCTCAGCGCGGCGCTGCACGAATTGGCCGCCAACGCCATCAAGCACGGCAGCTTGTCGCGGCCCAAGGGGCAGCTCGATCTGAGCTGGTCGGTGAGCCGCACCGAGCGCGGCATGACGTTGATCCTCGACTGGGTCGAGAAGAACGGCCCGCCGGCGCGGCGGCCGCGGCGTCTCGGTTTTGGCTCGCGGCTGGTCGGCATGGTCATTGAGCGGCAGCTGAACGGCGAAGTGCATCGCTCGTTCACGCGCAACGGCTTGTCGGTGCACATGGTGGTGCCGCTCACCCACGAGCGCTGGCCGAGCCCCGCCGCACCTGCGGACGAGCAGACGGAAGGCGTTGCTTCGCCGTCTAAGGATGCACGTCTTCCGTGAACCAATCGGTCGGCAGATCGTGCCCGGCGCCGCTTTCCTTGGCCTTGCGGTAGAGCAGCGCGCCGGCGGCGGCGAATTGATAGCCGAGCCCGATATTGTTGAGAAAGCACGTGACCTCGGCATCGGACTGACGGCCCTCGGCGCGGCCGACGATCAGCTCGGGCAAGGTCGGCAGCTTGGAAAAATCGATCGCATCGGCGGTCGCCCAGCCGCGGCCGCGGCCGCTGCCGGTCTCGGCCGGCACGATGCCCTTGGTCGCCGCATGGATCGGCTTGGTGTCGTGGACATGGACGGCGACGCGGTCGGCGCGCTTGACGGCATTCGGCTCGATCTCCGGGATCTTGATCGAGCTCAAGTGCACGCCCGGCTCGATCCAGCGCTCGAAGAAGATATGGTCGACGCTATTGGTCGCGCACATCACGATATCGGCGCCTGTGATCGCCTCCTCGGGCTGCGCAACAGCAACGACGTCGACGCCGAGCGCTTCTCCCATCTGCCGCGCGAACGCGTCGCGGTTTTCCGCATTGGGGCTGAAGCAGCGGATGGTCGCGATATCGCGCACCGCGCAGACCGCCATGAGCTGCGCGCCGGCCTGCCAGCCGGAGCCGAGGATTGCGACCGTGGTGGCGTCGCTACGCGCGAGATATTTGACGCCCAGCCCATTGGCGGCGCCGACCCGCATGCGCTGCATGACGCCGTCGGGAAAGATCGCCAGCGGCTCGCCAGTTTCGGTCGAGAACAAGAGCACCAGCCCGACATAGCGGTTGCCCGGCGCCGCCGGTATTTTTTCGCGGCGGATATTGTTGCCGCGCTTCGGCCAAGTGACGATGTCGGAATTGATGCGGACCGCACCGACGCCGAATTTCGGAATGACGCCGTCCATGGATTTCAGGCTGTACAGCGCGTCCTCGCGCGAGGTCGGCGCAAAACAATCGGAACGCGTGCGCGACACGCCGCGGCCTTCTGCCAGCTCGGCATAGGCCTCTTCGAGCACGTCGATGCATTCCGGCATGGTGATCAGTTTTTCGGCATCGTCGTTGGACAGGATCAGGGTCATCTGCGTTGCACGCTCGTCATGGCTAAATTCTACCGCGCGCATCATAATGGCAACGGACCGAATAGATAGCGGCCCGCAACGCTTCGCCGATCAGCCGCAGAGGAGACGGACGTGTCGCAGGATTACGAACCATTCCGGCTGTTTCCCTACCAAGCCATCGTCGACCGGCCGCGCGTTGCCTGGCCGAACGATGCGCGGGTCGCGGTGTGGGTGATCCCCAACATCGAGCATTTCCATATCGAGATCGGCAATGCGGCGCCCGACATCCGCAATCACTCGCGCAGAGACTACGGCAACCGGGTCGGCGTCTGGCGCATCATGGAGGTGCTCGCAAAGCACAACGTGCGCGGTACGGTCGCGCTCAATGCCGAGGTCGGCCGCTTTTATCCGCGCATCATGGAAGAGGCGGCGAAGCTCAAATGGGAATTGATGGGCCATGGCCTGACCAATTCGGTGATGCTCACCGGCTTGAGCACCGAGAAGGAAGCCGGCGTGATCGCCGAGGCGCGCGAAGTGATCGAGCAATGGGGCCAGAAGATGCGCGGCTGGCTCGGGCCGGGCTTGGGCGAGACCTGGCACACGCTCGATCTCTTGCGCCAACACGGCGTCGACTATGTCTGCGACTGGGTCAACGACGATCTGCCCTACCGCATGAACAACGGGCTTTATTCGATTCCCTATTCGATCGAGCTCAACGACATGCCGCTGTTCAACATGCCGAGCATCAGCATCGACGATTTCTACCGCCGCATCTGCGAGACCTTCGACGTGTTGTACGAAGAGGGCGAGCGCAACGGCCGGGTAATGGCAATCGCGCTGCATCCGTTCCTGATCGGCGTGCCGCACCGCATCCGGACCCTCGACCGGGCACTGAAATACATCGCCGGTCACGGCAAGGTGTGGTTCGCGACGGGGTCGGAGATTATCGATGCGTATCGGGGGCAGGAGAGGGCGTGATAAAAACTACGCTGCTTCGAGGGGATGATTTCCAACGCTTGAGAAAGCGATCAAGGCCGCCACCCGATCACTGTAAAGCTGATTGATCCAGTGGCTCCGCCGTCCCCTTCCCTCCATCGCGTAAATCGTTAGAGTGCCGGCCGCTAAAGCCGGGCAGGGAGAATGAGCCGCCATGAGTCAAGACGTCGTCAGCTTTCAATCGGCGGGCTTGCGCCTGCATGGCGTGCTCAGCGTGCCCGACGGCGTGCGTCCGGGTGAGCGGCGCGCGGCGTTCCTGGTGCTGCACGGCTTTGGCTCCAACAGCGAAAGCCCGACCTGCATCACGCCGGCGCGGGTGCTCAACGAATTCGGTTTCGCCACTTTGCGCTTCGACATGCGCGGCTGCGGCAAGAGCGAAGGCGAGTTCGGCCGGGTCATCTGCCTCGAGCAGGTCGAAGACACCGGCAACGCGCTCGACTTCCTCGCCAAGCATCCGGCCGTCGATCCGGATCGCATAGGGGTCATCGGCTCGAGCTTTGGCGGCGCGGTCGGCGTCTATGCCGGCGGTACCAATCCGCGCATCGCCGCGGTGGTCTCCAACGGCGGCTGGGGCCACGGCGAACGCAAATTCCGCGGTCAGCATCCGACGCCGGAGGGTTGGGCGAAGTTTACCAAGATGCTCGAGGAGGGCCGCGAACATCGCGCCCGCACCGGCAAATCGCTGATGGTGCCGCGCTACGACATCGTGCCGATCCCGGGCCATGTGAAGGACAACCTCGACAAGCAGAAGGTCGGCATGCTGGCGCCGAATTCGGTCGAGATGTTCCCGGCCGAGACCGCGCAGAGCATGTTCGATTTCCGCGCCGAGGAGGTGGTCGGCAACATCGCGCCGCGGCCGCTGTTGCTGATCCACGCCGCCAAGGATTCGGTGACGCCGACCGAACAGTCGGTGGAAATGTTCAAGCGCGCCGGCCAGCCCAGCGAGCTGCATCTGTTCAGCGGCCTCGATCACTTCCTGTTCGCTGAGAAATCGACGCGGGTGTGGACCATGATGCGCGGTTGGCTCGATAATTATTTTCCTGCAGTTAAACCATAGCTGTCATCATCCGCGAAGGCGGATGATCCAGTAATCACCAAATAGTCGGTAGCGCGCCGTGTCAGGACGTTATCGCAGCGATTACTGGGTTCCCCGCCTTCGCGGGGAATGACATGAGAGTTGCGGTGAGCGGAGACGAATAGTGAAAAGCAACAGCATTGCCGTCGGCCACGACGAGCTCGGCCGCTTCATTCGCGAAGTGCTCATCGCCAACGGCGCGCGCGCCAAGGACGCCGCCATCGTCGCCGAAGGTTTGGTGTGGGCCAATCTGCGCGGCGGCGATGGTCACGGTGTGTCGCGGTTGCCGCGCTACCTCAACATCATTGCGCACGGCGAGATCGACACCAAGGCGGAGCCGACGCTGTCGCATGATCGTTCAGCAACTTTCGTGCTCGATTGCCACCACGGCTTCGGCCCGGTGGCGGTGATGCAGGCGGCGGCGCTCGCGGTCGAGCGGGCCAAAAAAGCCGGCGTCTGCTTCGGTTTGGTGCGCGAGACCACGCATACCGGCGCCATCGGGCGCTATGCGCAATGGATCGCCCAGCAGGGCTGCGCCGCGATCTTGATGGGTGCCGGGCCGACCTTGATGGCCTATCACGGCACGCGGGTCGCGAGCCTCTCGACCAGTCCTATTGCCATCGCGGTGCCGAGCGGCAACGGACCGATCCTGCTCGACATGGCGTCGAGTGCCATTGCCAACGGCAAGATCTTGCAGGCGCGCAACACCGGCGAGGCGTTGCCCAAAGACACGGTGCTCACCGCCGACGGCGAGCCGACCACCGATCCGAAGCAGGCGGAAATCCTGCTGCCGCTCGGCGGGCCGAAAGGATCGGGGCTCGGCCTGATGTTCGAAATGCTGGCGAGCGTGCTGGCTTCTGCGCCGATCCAGGCCCGCGCCCTCGGGCCGGAAAAACGCGACCGTCACACCGGCAATACCGCGATGCTCGCCATCGACATCGAAACGTTCCGCCCGCTCGCCGGTTTTGCCCAGGATGCCGACGCGTTGGCGGTGATCCTCAAATCGTTGCCGCGGCAGGCCGGCTTCGACGAAATCACCATGCCCGGCGAGCGTTCGCAACGCACCGAAGCGAAGCGTCGCAAGAACGGCATTCCCATTCCGGCAAAGCTCTGGGACGAGCTGGAAGGGATCGGCAAGAAATTTTCGGTCAAGTTGCCTCTTTCCGCCACCGCGTAGCGCAGCGGGGGCGGATAAGGACCGTTCACAGCTCGCTGTGAAGCGCCGGCACAAAGGCGTAACCGTTGCCGGCCTTTGTTGCGTGGCCCAATCCCGGAAACGGCAGGTGGCCGCCGGAGAACAAGAGCTTGTCGGTTGCCACCATGTCGAAAACTTTTTTGCGGTTGGCCAGCGCCGCCGCCGGATCGGTGTCGAACGCGACCCCGCGATTCGGGTCGGGAAATTGCAGCGCCGCGCAATGCACGATATCGCCGAAGATCAGGAAGTCGCTGCCTGACGGCGACACCCGCACCATGCTGTGGCCGACGGTGTGGCCGTGGCACGCCACCGCCCGTATGCCGGGCGCGAACTCGGTGCCGTCCTTGTAAAGGCTGAGCTTGCCGGCCGCCGCATAAGGCTTGATGGCGTTGACGGCGAGATCGAAGAAGCCGCGGAACTCTTCCGGCGCCTTGCCGCGGATCTCGGACGATGTCCAAAAACCGTGATCGCTCTCTTGGACATGGAGCGTGGCGTTCGGAAACAGCATGCTGCCGTCGCTGGCGATGACGCCGGGGATGTGATCGGGATGCGGATGGGTGATGACCACGGCATCAATTGCGCTCGGTGAGACTCCGGCCGCGGCGAGGTTTTGCGGCAACCGTCCCACGCTCGGTGCGAAATGCGTGCCGCCGCCGGCGTCGACCAGAATGAGTTTCTTGCCGGTATTGATGAGCCAGGTGTTCAGCGGCGTCGGGATGCCCATCTTGGGCAGGTGGGCGTCCTTGAGAAGTTTTTCGGCACCCGCTTCGTCGCCGGCGAACAGCGTGTGGTCGAGCGTGAGGCTGCCGTCGCTCAGCACCGTCACCTCGTAGTCGCCGACCTTGATGCGGTAATAGCCGGGCGCTTGCGTGCCGGAGATTGGCGCAGCCATGTGATGACTCCCTTACGATGATTGAATGCGGCGGTGATTGACCTCTGCAAGACTAGCAAAAAGCGTCACGCCTCCGCCAGCCGCAGCCCGATATAGCGGTCGAGGGTCGCGTGGTCTTCGAGCAGTCGCGCCGACGGCCCCGAATGCACGATGCAGCCGCGTTCCAGCACCAGCGCCGATTGCGTTAAGGACAGCGCGATATCGGTATGCTGCTCGACCAGGATGAAGGCGTTGGAGCCTTCGCTGGTCATGCGGCCGATCGCTGCGGCGAGCTCTTCGACGACGATGGGGGCTAGCCCCTCGAGCGGCTCGTCGAGCAACAGCAGCGCCGGATTGGTCATCAGCGCGCGGGCGATCGCCAGCATCTGCTGCTCGCCGCCGGACAGCTGGTTGCCGAAATTGCGCCGGCGCTCGGCGATGCGCGGGAAGAGGTCGTACACGGCGGGCAGGTCCCAGCGACCGTCGCGCGCCGCCACGGTGAGATTTTCCTCCACCGTCAGCGTCGAAAAGATTTCCCGCTCCTGCGCCACCCAGCCGATGCCGGCTTGGGCGCGGCGATGCGGCGGGCGCGCCGTGATGTCCTCGCCGCGCCATGACACGCGGCCGCGGCCGACCTGGGTGTAGCCCATGATGGTGAGAAGCAGCGTCGACTTGCCGACGCCGTTCCTGCCGAGCACGGCGAGCCCGCCACGCTCCGGTAATTCGAACGAAATGCCGTCGAGCACGATCGACGAGCCATAGCCGGCGCGGATGTCGCTGAGCGCAAGCAGGGGCCCGCTCATGATACGGCCTCGTGGCGCGCCTTGCCGAGATAGACCGCGCGCACCCGTGGATCGGCGGCGATTTCGGCCGGCGTGCCTTCGACCAGGACGCGGCCGCCGACCATGACGATGACGCGCGAGGCGAAGCGGAACACCAGATCCATGTCGTGCTCGATAAACAAAACCGTAATGTCGCGCGACAGACCGGCAATGGCGGCCAACAGTTCGCGGCTTTCCTCGCGCGGCACGCCGGCTGCCGGCTCATCGAGCAGCAGCACCTTCGGCTTGGTGGCGAGCGCCAGCGCGATCTCGACCAGCCGCTGCTGACCGTAAGCAAGCTCGCGGGTCAGGCGATGGCAGACCGGCGCCAAGCCCAGCGTGGCGAGAATGTCGTAGGCCTCGTCGATTTCGTCGCGATAGGCCGTGAGCCGCCGCCACCAGGTACGCGCCACCTTGCGCCGTTCGCACACCGCGAGCGTTACCGATTCGAGCGCCGTGAGATGCGGAAACAGCTGATTGATCTGAAAGGTGCGCACCAAGCCGAGCCGCACCCGCTGCTCGGGCGGCAGCGCCGTGATATCGTCATCGCCGAGAAAGATGCGGCCACCGTCCGGCTGCAGCATCCCGGTCATCAGGTTGATCAATGTGGTCTTGCCGGCGCCGTTGGGACCGATCAGCGCGTAGCGCACGCCTTGCGGCAGGTTAAGCTCGATGTCGGAGGCGACGACCAGCGAGCCAAAACTTTTGTTCAGGCCGCGCGTGGCCAGCGCGTTCGCGGTCACGACACAACCTTCATCCGGCGCGCCAGGAGCGTCAGCCCGCCGAGAATGCCGTTGGGCAACAACATGACGACGCCGATCAGGAGGAGGCCGATCCAGAAATACCAATATTGCGGATTGATGCCGGAAAACTGGTCGCGCGCCACCATATAGACCGCGGCGCCGATCAGGCCGCCGTAGAGGCGCCCGGTGCCGCCGAGGATCAGCATCACCAGCACGTCGGCGGAGCGCTGGAAGCCCAAGGCTTCGAGCGAGACGGTCTCGGTGGTCTGCGCAAGCAGCGCGCCGGCGATACCGGCGATGATGGCGGCGATGGTGTAGATCGTCCGGATATGGGCGTGGACCGGCGCGCCGATCGCCGGCATACGCATGCCGTTCTCGCGGATGCCGCGCAGCGCCAGTCCGAACGGCGAATGAATGATCCGCCGCGCGATCAGGAAAATGACAAACAGCCCGGCAAGCGAATAGCCGTAGGCGGTGTAGCCGTAAAAATCGAAGCGGAATTTGCCGAAGATCGGCCAGGTATGAATCCCTTGCAGGCCGTCGAAGCCGCCAGTGAGCCAGCTGGCGCTGTTGGCGGCTTCCTGCAGCACCAGGCCGATGCCGAGCGTGATCATGATCAGCGCCAAGTGACGGAACCGCACGATGATGAAGCTCGTCAGATAACCGAACAGTCCAGCCATGATCGCCGCGGCCAGGAGGCCGGTCAGCGGCTCGCCCCAGCCCCATTTCGACAGCAAGCCGGCGGTATAGGCGCCGACGCCGAAATAGGCCGCGTGGCCGAGCGAGACGATGCCGGCGTAGCCGAGGATAAGATCGAGTGACAGCACGAACAAAGCTGTGATCGCGATCTGGCTCGCCAGCACGAGATAATTCGGCGCCAGCACGAACGGCAGCAAGGTGGCGAGCCAGAACACGGCCTCGCTCCACCGCCAGCGCATCTGCGCCTGCAAATATTGCACCGGACGAACGGCGGCCGCCTCGCTCGTCACGCCTAACGCCTCCCGAACAGGCCGGACGGCCGCCACATCAACAGCACGATCATCACCAGATAGATGAGAAAGGCGCCGATGGACGGCACGTAGTACTTGCCGGCTATGTCGCTGAAGCCGAGCAGCATGGCGGCGGCGAACGATCCTGAAATCGAACCGAGACCGCCGACCGACACCACGATCAAGACGTAGATGAGATAGGTCAGCGCGAACTGCGGATCGAGCCCGAGCATGGCGATCGCCAGCGCGCCGCCCAAGCCGGCAAGCCCGCTGCCGAGCGCGAAGGTGGCGGCGAACAGGCCGTCGACATTGATGCCGAGCCCGCGCGCCATGCGCTGATTGTTCACGGCGGCGCGCACCTGCGCGCCGAAGCGCGTGGTCTCGACCATGGCCACAAGCGCGACCGTGATCAGCAACGCCGTGCCGATGAGGAACAGCCGGTAGACTGGTAGATCGAGCCCCATGAAGGCGATCGAGCCGCGCAAATAGGGCGGCAATTGCATCGGCTGCTGGTCGGTGCCGTAGATGTAGGCCGCCGTGGCGATCGAGACGAACACGATACCGATGGTGAGCAGGCACTGGTCGAGGTCGCTCGAATTGTAAAAGCGCCGGAAGAAGATCCGTTCCAGCACCACGCTCGCGGCGGCGGCGGCGACGAACGCAACCGGCAGCGTCGCCAAAAACGGCCAGCCGAATGCGTTCATCAGCGTGATGGCGACATAGCCGCCGAGCATGGCGAAGCTGCAATGTGCCAGGTTGACGAAGTTCATCATGCCGAGCGTCACCGACAGCCCGACCGACATCAGGAACAACAACATCCCGTAGGCGAAGCCGTCGAACAGCACGCCGAAGACAGGGGGCATGGGCGGCAGCCCGGGGCCGAGGGAAGCCGCGTCAATTCTTCATGCGCGCCTTGGCCGGATCCTTCACGTTCGGCACGTTGTCGAATTCGACGTTGCGTAGGCCGTCGCCGACCTTCTCGACGCGGCGGATGTAGACGGTCTGGACGATGTCGCGGGTTTCCGGATCGATCATCATCGGGCCGCGCGGGCTCTCCCAGCTCATGCCCTTGGCGGCGGCGATCAGCGCGTCGGCATCGGTCTTGCCGCCGGTCTTCTCCAGCGCCGCGTAGATCAGGTGCATGCCGTCGTAGCCGCCGATGGAGAAGATGTCGGGGTTGCGATGGTACTCGTCGTTATAGGCTTTGACGAAGTCGCGATTCATCGCCGACTGGTGATTGTAGTCGTAGTTCGACACCGTGATGATGCCGATGCCGGCATCGCCCATGCCTTGCAGCGCGGTCTCGAAGGCCAGCGCGTCCTGGCCCAGCACTTTGGTCTTGGAAATGTCGACGCCGCGTTCGGCGAGCGCCTTGCCGACGGCGGCCGGCTGCGCGCCGCCGGGGATCCAGATGTAGATGGCGTCCGGGCTCTTGTCCTTGGCGGCCTGGATGAAGGCGGAGAAATCCGGGTTCGCCACCGGGAAGCGGACCGAGCCGACGATTTCGCCGCCGGCCTCCTTGAAGCCGGTCTGGAACCAGGTCTCGGCATCGATGCCCGGACCGTAGTCGGAGACCATGGTGTAGATCTTCTTCAGCCCGCTCTTTGCCGCCCAGGTGCCGAGCGTGTAGTTCAATTGCGGCGTCGTCGCCGAGGTGCGGGCGATGTAGGGCGACTTCGTGGTGATGATCGACGTCGCGGCGTTCATGACCACCATGAATTTCTTCGCTTCGGCGGAGACGTCGCCGACCGCGAGTGCATTCGGCGTCAGCTCGAAGCCGGCGAGGATGTCGGCGCCGTCGCGAACGATCGCCTCCTGCGCCAGCCGCTTGGCGACGTCGGGCGCGATGCCGCCGTTGTCCTTGCGAATGAGTACGATCTTCTTGCCGGCGACGGTGTCGCCGTGCTGCTTCATGTAGAGCTTGATGCCGTTGTCCATCTGCGCGCCGGTATCGGCGAATTGCCCGGAATACGAGATGATGACGCCGACCTTGACGGTGTCCTCGGCGCTCGCCGCGCCGCCGAGCAAAGCCAGCGCCAGGCCGGCAACGCCAATAAAGAACTTTTGCATCGCTCCCTCCCAATTTCCGTAATGCTTAAACGCGTTTCGGGTCGTATCCTCGTTCAGGTCGCCCGCAAGTGCAATGCGCGTTTATTGTCACGGCACGGCGGTGGGCCGTTGCCCGCCGAAACGGGGAGGTTGAGGGAGTGAACGTTTCCGAGCCGGCATCGGCATTGCAGCTCGCGCAAGCCAAGGTCGCGGCGCTACTCAACCCGCGCAACGTGGTCATCGTCGGCGCCAGCGATGCGCCGGGAAGCTGGGCGCTGCGTGCGTTCCAGAATCTGCGCCGCTATGAGTTTCCCGGCTCGGTCTACGCGGTCAACCCGCGCCGCGACCAGGTCTGGAACATGCGCTGCTATGGCAGCTTCGCCGAACTGCCCGAGCCGCCGGACCACGTGGTGGTGGTGATCCCGGCAACCCAGGTGCCGGAAACCTTGCGCGCGGCGGCGGCGGCCGGAGCACGCAGCGCCACCGTCATGTCGTCGGGCTTTGGCGAAGCCCAAAATCCCGCGGCAAAAGCGCTCGCCGAGACGTTGCACAAAACGATCGCCGAGACCGGGCTCGCGGTGTCCGGGCCGAACTGCATGGGCAACATCCATGCGCCGTCGCGGCTGATGACGCTGACCGACGATCGTCCGCACCGTATTGCCGAAGGCCCGGTCGCGATCGTCGCCCAGTCCGGCGGGCTCGCCATGGCGATCAAGCGCACGCTCGAAGAGCGCGGCATCGCCACCGCCTCGCTGGTGACCTCCGGCAACGAAGCGGGTCTCGCCACCGCCGATTACATCGCCTATTACGCGACGCTGCCTTTCGTCCGCGTCATCGTTTGCTATCTCGACGCGGTGAAGGATGCCGCGCATTTGCGCGCCGCCTGCATGATGGCGCGAAACGCCGGCAAGCCGGTGATCGCGGTAAAGCTCGGCGCGTCGGCGGAAGGCCGTGCGGCGGCGCTGGCCCATACCGGCGCGGTCGCAGGCCCGATGGAAGAGTTCGATGCGCTCGCCGCGTCCGCCGGAATCTTGCGTGTGCGCACGCTCGACGACATCGTCGAGGCGGTGGAATATTTCACCCACGTGCCGCTGCCGGCCGGCGCCAATCTCGGCGGCATCACATTCTCCGGCGCGCTGCGCGGATTATTGCTCGACGCCGCGGCGGCGAACGACCTGACCTTCCCCGCGCTCGCGCCGGCAACGCTCAAGCGTCTCGAAGCCGTGCTCGGCGTCGGCACGTTCATCGGCAATCCGCTCGATTCCGGTTTTGCCGGGCTCGGCAGCAAGGAGGTCTATATCGAGTGCGTCTCGGCGCTACTCGACGATCCTGCGATCGATATCCTGCTGCTGCAGGAGGAACTGCCGCGCGGCGGCGGCTCGGAACGCAAGGAGGCCAACCTCCATGCCGTCAACGCGCTCGCCTCGCGCAGCAAGAAACCGATCGTCCACGTCACCATGATCTCCCACGGCCTGAACGATTACAGCCGCGCGCTACGCGAGCAATTACCGAACATCGGCTTCATGCAGGAGGTCGACAAGACGCTGCGCGCGGTGCGCGCCATTGCGACCTACGCGGAACGCGCAGGGCAGGCGGTGTGACACCAACCTTGTTTCGTCCAGCTAAGCCCTGTTGAATGGGCCATCCACTGCATCTCGGGAGAGAAACATGCCTGCGGCCAAAAAATATGAAGCGATCCACGTCGAGAACGAAGGCGGTATCACCTGGCTGATGATCAACCGCCCGGACAAGCGCAATGCCATGAGCCCGCAGGTCCATCTCGAAATGGACGAGACCCTCGACGAACTCGCCGTCGATCCGGCGACCGAGGTGCTGGTGCTGACCGGCGCCGGCAATGCGTTCAGCGCCGGGCAGGACATAAAGCTTTATTTCCGCGCCAATGCCGGTGACGCCGCGGCCCGCCACAAGTTGCGCCGCGCCTCGAACAATTGGCGCTGGCAGAAGCTGTCGACATTCCCGAAGCCGACCATCGCCATGGTCAACGGCTATTGCTTCGGCGGCGCCTTCACCCAGGTGACCGCCTGCGATATTGCGCTCGCCGCCGACGATGCGATGTTCGGCCTGTCGGAGGTCAATTGGGGCATCCTGCCCGGCGGCATCGTGTCGTGGAATGTGGCGCAGACCATGAACTATCGCGACGCGCTCTATTACGCCATGACCGGCGATTCGTTCGACGGCAAGCAGGCCAAGCAGATGGGCTTCGTCAATTTCTCCTATCCCAAAGAGAAGCTGCGCGAGGAGACCATCAAGCTCGCCAAGAAGCTGATGGAGAAGAGCCCGGCGACCTTGCGCTACACCAAGGAGGCGATCCGCGCCGTGCGCTTCATGAACGAGCCGCAGGCGCAGGATTATCTCGCCGCCAAGAGCGACGCACTGCGTTATAACGATAAAGAAAACAGCCGCGAGGAAGGCATGAAGCAATTCCTCGACGAGAAGAGCTACCGCCCCGGCTACGGCCACTTCAAGCGCAAGCGCGCGAGCGCGTAAGCGATGATCGAAACCCGCGGCACCATCGACGAGGAAGAGGTTGCGCGGTTTTCGCGCATGTCCAGCCAATGGTGGGACGCGCGCGGGCCGATGGCGCAGTTGCACAAGTTCAACCCAGTGCGGCTCGCCTATATCCGCGATCGCGCGGCGGAGCATTTCGACCGCGATGCCAAGCGGCTCGATAGCCTGAAAGGCTTGCGCATCCTCGATATCGGCTGCGGCGGCGGCATTCTCTCCGAGCCGTTGGCGCGGCTTGGCGCGTCGGTGGTCGGCGCCGATCCGTCGGCGAGCAATATCGCGGTGGCACAGCACCACGCGGCGCAGGCGGGGCTCGCGATCGACTACCGCGGCACGACCGCGGAGGCGCTGGCGGAAGCGGGCGAAAGTTTTGACGTCGTGCTGGCCATGGAAGTGGTCGAGCACGTCGCCGATGTCGGCCTGTTCGTCGATCTCGCCGGCGCCATAGTGAAACCCGGCGGCCTGCTGTTCGTTGCCACGCTCAATCGCACCATGAAAAGCTTTGCGCTCGCCATCGTCGGCGCCGAGTACATTCTGCGCTGGCTGCCGCGCGGTACCCATCAGTGGGACAAGTTCGTCACGCCCAACGAGCTCGAAATCGCCATCGAGCAAAGCGGGCTGCAGATCACCGATGAGACCGGCGTGATGTACAATCTGCTGGCCGACCGCTGGCAGCTCACCACCGACATGGACGTCAATTACATGGTCGCCGCGGAAAAGGCGGCCTGATGCTGTCCGGCTCGCGCATGCGAACTCCCTCTCCCCTCTGGGGAGAGGGTGAAGGAGCTATGCTCTTGCCGCCTTATTGTCGTTTGGCCGGAAGGCCATGAGGACAAGTCCGGTCGCGACGAAACGGTGGGAACGGAATGATCTCTTCTTGGCTTTGGATCGTCTTCACCGTCACTGCCGCGTTCTTCCAGACCTTGCGCAATGCCATGCAGCGCGAGCTGACGACGAGCCTTGGCACCGTGGGCGCCACTCATGTGCGGTTCCTGTTCGGGTTTCCGTTCGCATTGCTGTCCTTGATCGGGGTTTTGCTGGTGACCGGCGTGCCGCTGCCGTGCCCCGGTTTAAACTTCTGGCCGTGGGTGATCGACGGCGCGGGTGCGCAAATCGCCGCCACCGCGCTGATGCTCATGGCCATGGGGCAGCGCTCCTTCGTCGTCACCATCGCCTATATCAAGACGGAACCGATTCAGGTCGCGATCTTCGGGCTGATCTTTCTCGGCGACGCCGTGACGCTGCCGATGATGACGGCGATTTTGGTGGCGACAGCGGGTGTGCTGATCATGTCGTT
This sequence comes from uncultured Alphaproteobacteria bacterium, assembly GCA_963724715.1. Classification (GTDB taxonomy): domain Bacteria; phylum Pseudomonadota; class Alphaproteobacteria; order Rhizobiales; family Xanthobacteraceae; genus BOG-931. The sequence goes on from CAVRVV010000002.1 coordinate 16,816, forward strand.
CAAGCCCGGCGGCATGGTGGGTGGCGTCAAGCCGACGCTGATCGGGCTTGCGTCCGGCGGCATGTTCGCGTTGTCGGCGATCGGCTATCGCGGTGCGATTTTAAGTCTCGGGCTACCGAACTTCGTCATGGCGGCGACCTTCACGCTGGTGGTCGGCCTGGTGATGCAGGCGGTCGTGCTGTCGCTGTATCTGTGGCTGCGGCAGCCGTCGGCGATGATCGCCATCCTGCGCGCCTGGAAGCCGTCGCTGTTCGCCGGCCTGATGGGCGCGCTGGCCTCGCAGTTCTGGTTCCTCGCCTTCGCCATCGCCACCGCTGCCAGCGTGCGCACCCTCGCCCTGATCGAGGTGTTGTTCGCGCAAATCGTCGCGCGCGTCATGTTCGGCCAGCGCACGACGGTGCGCGAGGCCATCGGCATGGCGCTGGTGGTCGCCGGCGTGGGACTGCTGATTTTCGCGGAGTGACATTTTCCCCTCCCCCGCTTGCGGGGGAGGAAAGCTAGTTCTGATCGTCCGGCAGAATCGGCAGGGGATGAAACTCGATCCCCTCCTCGTGCAGTGCCTTGGCTTCGTCGGGCGAAGCTTCGCCGTAGATCGAGCGGTGCTCGGTCTCGCCGTAATGGATCTTGCGCGCCTCTTCGGGGAATTTTGACCCGACGTAGTTGGCGTTCTTGGTGACGTGGTCGCGCAGCTCCTTGAGCTTGTGGCGCAGCTCGCGCTCCTGCGACGACATGATGGCGACCGGCGTTTTCGCCTGAGTCGCCGGCGGTGTTGCGGCCGGCGGCGCCGGCACTGGCGGCGGCGGCTCGGGCACATCGGCGCGCGCCAGGCGCGGCGCCATGATCCCCTTCTCGACTTTGGCCGAGCCGCAGATCGGGCAAGTCACCAGCCCGCGCTTCGCCTGCTTGTCGTAAGCGGCGGAGTTTTGAAACCAGCTTTCAAAACTATGCTGGCGCTCGCATGCGAGCGTGTAACGGATCATTGCGCGCCCCGCACCGCGTGCAGGTAGGTCGGCTCCGCCAACGGCTCGACCAGCTCGAAGCGCCGGCCGTGGCTCAGCGACGGCACGCGGCCACGCGCGGCCACGACCTCCGCCGGATCGACCTCGGCGAAGATCACGCCCGGTTCGGTGCCGCCCTCGGCGATGATCTTGCCCCAGGGATCGACCACCAGCGAATGGCCAAAGGTCTCGCGGCCGTGCTCGTGCTTGCCGCCTTGGGCCGCGGCGAACACGAAGCAGCCGTTCTCGATGGCGCGCGCGCGCATCAGCACGTGCCAATGGGCCTCGCCGGTTTGTTTGGTGAAGGCGGAAGGAATCGCCAGGAACGAGGCGCCGGCCTCGGCCAGCGCGCGATAGAGTGCCGGGAAGCGCAGATCGTAGCAAACGCTCAGGCCGAGTCTGCCCCATGGCAGGTCGGCGACGACGGCAAGCTCGCCGGGACGGTAGCTGTTGGATTCGCGATAGCTCTCGCCACCCGCGAGATCGACATCGAACATGTGGATCTTGTCGTAGCGCGCGGCGATATCGCCCTTGCGGTCGATCAGGAACGCGCGGTTTGCCGCCTTCTCAGGAGAAGCCTTGACCGCAAGCGAGCCGAGATGGATGTAGATCGAAAGCTTGCGCGCGACCTCGCGCAACGTCGCCAAGGTCGGATCGTGCTCCTCGCCGAAGATTTTCGTAAACAGCCGCTCGCGCTTGTTCTCGAGCACATTGGTCATTTCCGGCGTCTGCACGTAATCGGCGCCGCCGCGTTTGGCTTCGTCGACGCCGGCGAGTAGAGCGGCGAGATTGGCCTGCGGGTCCAGGCCCGAGCGCATCTGGATCAGGGCGACTTTGAACTTCGAAGCGCTTGCCATGCTCATCCGCTATTCCTTGCGCTTAGTCCTTGGCCGCGGCGAGCAGCGGGTCGAGCTTGCCGGCTTCGTCCATCGCATAAAGATCGTCGCAGCCGCCGACATGGGTCGCGCCGATGAAGATCTGCGGATAGGTGCTCCGCCCGCCGGCGCGCTCGATCATCTGTTTGCGTAGGTCCCGGTTTCCACTGGCGTCGATCTCGTGGAAGCTTACACCCTTTCGCGAGAGCAGGTCCTTCGCATCCTGGCAGTAAGGGCAGTAGCGAATGGTGTAGATGTCGACCGCGGCCATGATGATGCGAAAGGTCTTGTTGATTGGTTATATGGACGTTCGCCCCGGATCGGCAACCCTGGCGAAAATCAGCACGTCGACATTGGCGGCGCCGGCCCGTAGGAGCGCCCGGGCGCAGCCCTCGACCGTGGCGCCGGAGGTCAGCACGTCGTCGATGAGGACGAGGCGGCGGCCGGCGACGACGGCTTTGCCCTCGTCCGACACGCGAAACGCGCCCTGGACGTTGGCGGCGCGCTCGGGCCGCGACAGCCCGACCTGCTGTGCCGTCGGCTTGACCCTCTTGAGGGCGGCCGCGGCAACCGGGACGCCGCTGTCCGCGGAAATGGCGGCCGCCAGCACGGCCGATTGGTTGAAGCGCCGCGCCCAGAGCCGGCGCCAATGCAGCGGCACCGGCACCAGCGCATCGGCCTCGGCCAAAAGCTCCCGGCCGGCCTGGCCGATCCAGCGTCCCATCATCGGCGCCAGATCGAGCCGGTCGCCATATTTGAGCGCATGGACCAGGGCGCGTGAAACCTCGTCGAAGCGCACCGCGGCGCGGGCGCGGTTATAGGCCGGCGGGGCGGCGATAGCTTCCATGGACAGGATGCCCGGACCCGGGTCATAGACGAAGGGAATGCCGAGCCGCTCGCAATAGGGCCGGGTGATGAACGAGAGCTTTGACCAGCACGCCGGACACAGGCCCTTGCCGTCGACCGGCTCGCGGCAGGCGGCGCACAGCGGCGGCAAAGCGAGATCGAGCGCCGTGCGCAGTACCGTGCGGGCAGCCGCGGCGGCACGCCGCAACCGCGAGGGCAGTGTGAAGGTGGCCAAGTCCGACATGTTGCAACGCTACCGTTCCGCGATGTCCTTGTCATCGCCGCAAAGGTGAGACGCCTGGATCATGGCCGAGAATCCCATGATTTTCGATCGCGACTTGCTGCGGCACCGCCGCCGGCGCGCGGCCGCTTTGGGGCCGGCGACGTTCCTGCTCGACCGCGTGGCCGACGATTTCGCCGAGCGGCTCGCGACGGTGCTGCGCCGCTTCGATCTCGCGGTCGATCTCGGCACGCCGGGGGAAGCGGTGCGCAACGCGCTGGTGCGCCTGGAATCGGTCGGCAGGATTATCGCGGCCGACGTCATGCCGGATGCGGCGCGCGGCGAAATATTCGTTGCCGCCGATGAGGAAGCGCTGCCGTTCGGCGACGCCACGCTCGATCTCGTCGTCTCGGCGCTGGCGTTGCAATTCGTCAACGACTTGCCGGGCGTGCTGGTGCAAATCCGCCGTGCCTTGAAGCCCGACGGTTTGTTTCTTGCTGCTCTCATTGGCGGCGAGACGCTGACCGAGCTGCGGCAGAGCTTTGCCGAAGCCGAAAGCGATATTGAGGGCGGCGTCTCGCCGCGCGTCGCGCCGTTCGCCGATCTGCGCGATCTCGGCGCCTTGTTGCAGCGTGCCGGATTTGCGCTGCCGGTCACCGACGTCGATCGCGTCACCGTGCGTTACGATTCGGTATTCGGCCTGATGCACGATTTGCGGCGCATGGGCGCCACCAATGCGCTGATCGCCCGCCGCCGCACGCCGCTCAAGCGCGCGACGCTCATGCGCATGGCCGAAATCTACGCCCGGCGCTTTGCCGACGATGACGGCCGCCTGCGCGCCACATTCGAGATTGTCTGGCTGTCAGGCTGGGCGCCGCATCCGGATCAGCAGCAGCCGCTCAAGCCCGGTTCGGCCAAGGCGCGGCTCGCCGACGCACTCGGCACGCGGGAGATTTCAACGGGCGAGAAGGCTGGAGAGTAGCCCGGATGGAGCGAAGCGCAATCCGGGGTAGGGCCGCGAGGGTGGTTCCGGATTTTGCTGACGCTCCATCCGGGCTACGCGCGATTTATTTCAGTGCCGCGGCGACGTTTCCATAGAGATTGTTCTTGACCGCCGAACCCAGCGTCACGACCGTGGACGCGATTGCAACCGCGATGCCCGATGCGACCAATGCATATTCGATCGCGGTAGCGCCGCGCTCGTCGCGCATGAAGCGCACAACGGACGCGATGATCGGGGAGCTCAGGTTCTGCAACATTGTCTCGGGCCTTCTGCCGTTCGGATCATATGAGCGTCGTAAGGTGAGAGATCAGCGGTTCGTCGGCGGGCGGCATCGGGTAGTCGCGGAGCTCGGTCGGTCGCACCCATTTGAGTCTCTGTCCCTCCTGCGCCTCCACGAAACCTTCCCAGCGCCGGCAGACGTAGAGCGGCATGAGAAGATGGAAGTCGGGATAGAGGTGGCTCGCAAAGGTCAGCGGCGCGAGGCAGTCCTCCTTGACGACGATGCCCAGTTCCTCCTTCAGTTCTCGGATCAAGCTCTGTTCCGGCCGTTCGCCGGATTCGACCTTGCCGCCGGGAAACTCCCACAGCCCTGCCATCGACTTTCCCTCCGGCCGTTGTGCGATGAGCACGCGGCCATCGGCATCGATGAGGGCGCAGGCGGCAACCAGGACAAGTTTGACGCTCACGGCCCGGCCCCAATCTATGCGACGTAAGGTAAAGGCACTTTCAATGCGTTTGCGCAGAGTGCAGCAATCGCCGCAACGGTTAAAGCAGGTTTAACGCGCGAAATCCCCGTGTGGCGTGTGTTATTTGGCGCCGGCCAATTCCAGAACCGCATCCGCCACCGCAATCGGCGCTTCCTGCGGCAGATTGTGCCCGATCTTCGGCAGCACGCGCCGCTGGTACGGTCCGGTGAAAAGCCGTGCATGGGCTTCCGAGCCTGCCGGCGGCTGGATGCCGCTTGATGCGCCGTGCAGCACGACGGTCGGCACCGCGATCGCGGGCTGGGCGGCGAGGCGCTGCTCGATCCGCTCCAGCGCCGGGTCGCCGGCCGCATAGCCGAAGCGGTGGCGATAGGACTGGATGGTCACCGCGACGAAATCGGGGTTGTCGAACGAGGCGGCGCTCTTCTCGTAGGTGGCGTCGTCGAACGTCCAATCCGGCGACCAGATTTGCCAGATATAGCGGCACAGCGCGCGGCGGTTCTGCTCGAGCCCGGCGCGGCCGCGCTCGGTATGAAAATAATATTGATACCAGAAGCGATGCTCCTGCTCGGGCGCCACCGGTTTTACCGACGCTGCAATGTTCTGGATGTTGTAGCCGTTGCCGGTGACCAGGCCGCACACGCGCTCTGGCCACAACGCCGCGACGACACAGGCGGCACGGCCGCCCCAGTCATAGCCGGCGAGCGTCGCGCGCGCGATGCCGAGCGCATCCAACAACTCGCGCAAATCGTTGCCGAGCGCGGCCTGTTGGCCCGAGCGCAATGTCTCGACGGAGAGAAAACGCGTCGCACCAAAACCGCGCAGATAAGGCACGATCACGCGGCAACCGGCGGCTGCGAGCGGCGGCGCCACCTCGTCATAGCAGCGCGGATCGTACGGCCAGCCGTGCAGCAGCAGCACCGGCGTGCCGCCCGGATTGCCGCTCTCTTCATAGGCGACGTCGAGCGCGGCGGTACGAATGTGTTTGTGTGCAGCAGTCATGCTTGCAGTGTTCGAGGTTATTCGCGTGACGGGACTATGGAATACAGCGCGTGACGATGGGTCTTAATCGGGTTTGATGTTGGCCGCGCGGATCACCTTGCCCCACTTGTCGGTTTCTTCCGCGATGAGCTTGCCGAAGTCGGCGGCAGAGCCCGCAAGCACCGTGCCGCCCGTATCGGCAAGCTGCGCCCTCAACTTGGGATCGGCGAGGCCGATGTTGGTCTCCTTGTTGAGCTTGTCGATCACTTCGAGCGGCGTGTTCTTCGGCACGCCCAAGCCATAAAATCCGCTCGCCTCGTAGCCCGGCACGAAATCGCCCACGGTCGCAATGCCCGGCAACACCGCCAAACGCGCCGCCGTCGTCACTGCCAGCGCGCGCAACTTGCCGGCTTTGACGAATTCGATCGACGAGGGCGCGGTCGCGAACATCACCTGCACTTGTCCGCCGAGCAAATCGCTTATCGCAGGTCCTGCGCCTTTATATGGCACGTGAACCATTTCGACGCCGGTCAGCATCTTGAACAGCTCGCCGCCAACGTGGACCACCGTTCCATTCCCGGCCGACGCCATGTTGATTTTGCCTGGATTGGCCTTGGCGTAGGCGATGAACTCAGGAACGGTTTTGGCCGGCACGGACGGATTGACCACCATGATGAGGGGTTCGCGGACGATGCTCGCAACCGGCGCAATGTCGCGGACGAAATTGAAGTTGAGTTTTTCATAGAGCGTCGCATTGATCGCGGCTGTCGGGCCGACAAAAAGGACCGTATAGCCGTCCGGGGCGGAATGCGCGGCCAGCTCGGTGCCGATATTGCTGCCGGCACCCGGCCGGTTCTCGATGATGAATGGTTGACCGAGCCGCTCCGATAGCCATTGACCGATCAAGCGCGCGTTGACGTCGTTTGCGCCGCCGGGCGGAAAGCCGACGATAATGTGCACCGGCCGCGACGGATAGCTCTGGGCAGTCGCGATCCGCGTCGCGACAGGAAAGGCAGCAGCGCCCGCTGCCAGATGCAGAAATTGCCGGCGGGGAAGTCTCATGGCGTTCCTTCCCAGGCAGTCGCAGAGCTACAGCATAATGGCCGAGGGACGTGGCGCGATACCTTTTATCCCGCCGCCTAGGACCTGTAATCCCCGTTGATCGCCACGTACTCCTTGGTGAGGTCGCAGGTCAGCACGCGGTCGCGGCCTTTGCCGAGGCCGAGCGCGACTTTCAGCGCGATCTCCGGCTTCTTCATTGCCGCGGAAACGGCGGATTCGTCGTAATCCGGATCGCGCGCGCCCTTGTGCGCCACGCGGATGCCGCCGAACCAGATCGACAGCCGGTCGCGGTCGGCCGGCTCGCCGGCTTTGCCGACCGCCATGACGACTCTGCCCCAATTGGCGTCCTCGCCGGCGATCGCGGTCTTGACCAGCGGCGAGTTGGCGATCGACAGCGCAACGCGGCGCGCCGAGAGTTTCGACACCGCGCCCTCGACCACGATCTCGACCAGTTTGCGCGCGCCTTCGCCGTCGCGCGCCACTTGCTCGGCAAGATCGGCGAGCACGGCGTTGAAGGCTTTGCGAAACGGCACGAGACGCGGATCGTTGGCGCGGGCGATGCGCGGTGCGCCGCGCGCCGCACCGGTGGCAAAGGCCAGCAAGGTATCGGAGGTCGAGGTATCGCCGTCGATGGTGACTGCATTGAACGTGTCGACGACGCCCTCGCGCAGCAACGCTTGCAGGGCCGGCGCCGCGATCGGCGCATCGGTGAACACGAAGGCCAGCATGGTCGCCATGTCGGGGGCGATCATGCCGGCGCCCTTGGCGAAGCCGTTGATGGTCACGGTGGTGCCGCCAAGCCGCGCGCTCGCGGTGGCGAGTTTTGGGAATGTGTCGGTGGTCATGATGGCGCCGGCGGCGTCGACGTAGCCTTCGTCGGTCGCATCCGCGGCGAGACGCGCCATGACGCCGTCAAAAGCTTGCGCCGGCAGCGGCTCGCCGATGACGCCGGTCGAGGCGAGAAATACTTCCGTCATCTTGCAGCCGACGGCGCCGGCCGCGAGCTTGGCGGTGAACGCGCAAGCCTCGCGGCCGTTCTTGCCGGTGAATGCGTTGGCATTGCCTGAATTGACCACCAGCGCGCGGGCGCGCCCGCCCTTGATCCGGGCGCGGCACCACTCGACCGGCGCCGAAGGACATTTCGAGCGCGTGAACACGCCGGCGACGCTGGCGCCTTCATCGAACACCGCGAGCATCACGTCGGTGCGGCCCTGATAGCGGATGCCGGCCGCGGCCGTCGCCAGCCGCACGCCGGCGATCGCCGGCATGGACGGCGTCGTTTTCGGGGCGAGGGGGGAGATGGTAGTAGCCACGCGGACACTCGTCGTTTCGTCATGGCCGGGCATAGCCGTTCGAAGAACGGCGTCGCTTCGCTCGCCTATGCCCGGCCATCCACGTCTTTGAGCCGCTATGTTGTAAAGACGTGGATGCCCGGCACAAGGCCGGGCATGACGCGTCAAAGACGCGTCACTTCTTCGCCGGTGCCGCCGGGTTGAGCGCCGAGGGGTCCGGCGCGGGCGCCGGTTTGTCGAGGCGCTCGATCTGGGCGGACTTGCGTAGATTGTCGACCAGCTCGGCCTGGGCGCGATGGGCGACGTAATTCTCCAGTTGGACCTTGACCTGATCGAAGGTCGGCGTCGGCTTGGTGCGCTTGTCCTCGACCTTGATGATGTGCCAGCCGAACTGGGTGTGAATGGGATCGGAAATCTGACCCTTGTCGAGCTTGAACGCGGCCTCGGCAAATTCCGGCACCATCTGATCCTTGGTGAAATAGCCGAGATCGCCGCCGTCGGCCGCGCCCGGATCTTTCGATTTCTCCTTGGCGAGCGTAGCGAAATCGGCGCCCTTCTTGAGCTCAACTTCGATTGCCTTGGCTTCTTCCTCGGTCGGCACCAGGATGTGGCGGGCGTGCACTTCCTGCTCGGCCGGCATCTGCTTGACGGCGTCGTCGTAGACCTGGTGCATCGCCGCGTCGGTGATGGCGGCTTTGCCGGCTTGCTGCAGCAGCGCTTCCATCAGCACCCTGTTGCGATCGAAGGAGAGCCGGCGCTGGACGTCGGGATTGTCGCCGACTTTCTTCTGCTCGGCCGCTTGCGACATCACGATGACGTCGGCCAGATAGGTGATCAGGTAGTCGCGCTTCTGCGTCGGCCCCATTTGCGGCATGTTGCCGCCGATCTCCTCCTCGGCGAAGGCGAGATCGCTCTCGTGAATATCGATGCCGTTGGCGCGGGCCACCACCGGACTGGAATCCTCCGCCCGCAGCGGGGCCGCGGCTGCGCATAACAGCGCCGCTATGGTGAGCGCACAGGAGACGATGAGACGAGTGGAGGCCATGAAATGCGATCCTTTGGCAAAGGGGGCAAATCGCCGGTTATCTTAAGCGCTCGGACTTAGGCGCAAATCGGTCCGGGCTCGTTGTTTTAAGTCGGTCAAGCCTCTCGTTAGGGCGCGAATTTCGGCGCGGACACTCGCGCAAAACGCCTGTCCTTGGCAATGGCAGAATCGCTAGGCCGCCTAACGAGCGCGTGAAGATCGCCTTTGCATTGACAACAAAACCACCCCCTCCTATCTCTCGACAGAATCTGGGCCTCCATGCCGCCTTGCACTAGCCGAAATAACGCAGCATTTTCCGCTGCTTGGGTGCATTTACGGGCGGTGCCGGGTGCCGAACTGGCGCGCATGAATCGGTCATGCTCGATCAAACTGGCTTATGGCGCGGCGGGGCCGTGGAAGGATGAAGTGATGATCGGCGCGGTCGCCCGCAAGCTGTTCGGTTCCTCCAACGACCGGCGTATCCGCGCCTTCCGGCCGCGCGTCGACGCGATTAACGCGCTGGAAATGGAGCTGCAAGAGCTCTCCGACGAGGCGCTGCGCGCCCGCACCGACGACTTCAAAAAGCAGCTCGCCGAGGGCGCTTCGCTCGATGACATCCTGGTGCCGGCCTTCGCTACGGTGCGCGAGGCCGGCAAGCGCACGCTCGGCCAGCGCCATTTCGACGTGCAGCTGATCGGCGGCATGGTGCTGCACGAAGGCCGCATCGCCGAAATGAAGACCGGCGAAGGCAAGACGCTGGTGGCGACGCTGCCGGTCTATCTCAACGCGCTCGCCGGCCGCGGCGTCCACGTCGTGACCGTCAACGACTATCTCGCCAAGCGCGACGCCGACTGGATGGGACAGATCTACACCTTCCTCGGCCTGACCGTCGGCGTCATCGTCCACGGCCTCGACGACGAGCAGCGCAAGAAGGCCTACGACTGCGACGTCACCTACGGCACCAACAACGAGCTCGGCTTCGACTATTTGCGCGACAATATGAAGTACCGGCTCGAGGACATGGTGCAGCGCGGGCACACCTACGCCATCGTCGACGAGGTCGACTCGATCCTGATCGACGAGGCGCGCACGCCGCTCATTATTTCCGGCCCGCTGGACGATCGTTCGGATTTCTACAATACGATCGACACCTATATCCCCAACCTCGACAAGGCCGACTACGAGCTCGACGAAAAGCAGCGCACCGTCACTCTCACCGAAGTCGGCATGGAGAAGATGGAGCAAGCGCTACGTCAGGCCGGCCTGCTCAAATCGGATTCGCTCTACGACGTCGAGAACGTCTCGGTCGTGCACCACGTCAACCAGGCACTGCGGGCGCACAAGCTGTTCCAGCGCGACAAGGACTACATCGTGCGCAACGGCGAGGTCGTCATCATCGACGAGTTCACCGGCCGCATGATGCCGGGCCGGCGCTATTCGGAAGGCCTGCACCAGTCGCTCGAGGCCAAGGAGCGTCAGCCGATCCAGCCGGAAAACCAGACGCTGGCCTCGATCACGTTCCAGAACTATTTCCGCATGTACGAGAAGCTCGCCGGCATGACCGGAACGGCGTCGACCGAGGCCGACGAATTCCAGGACATCTATAACCTCGAAGTGCTAGAAATTCCGACCAACATGCCGATGGTCCGCATCGACGACGATGACGAGGTCTATCGCACGGCGGCGGAGAAATACCGCGCCATCATCACCCTGATCGAGGATTGCAAAAAGCGCGGCCAGCCGGTGTTGGTCGGCACCACCTCGATCGAGAAATCCGAGCAGCTCGCCGAACTGTTGCGCAAGCAAGGCTGGGAGCAGCACGATTTTTCGGATCCGAACGCGTTTGCCGCGCTCTATTCCGGCGACGAGGGCGCCACCAAGGTCAAAGTGTTTGCCATCCTCAATGCCCGTTATCACGAGCAGGAGGCCTATATCGTCTCGCAGGCCGGCGTCCCTGGCGCGATCACGATCGCGACCAACATGGCCGGCCGCGGCACCGACATTCAGCTCGGCGGCAATGCCGACATGCGCATCCGCCAGGAACTGTCAGACATCGAGGATCCCCGCGAGCGCGAGAAAGGTCCGCGTGCCGACGAGATCCGCGCCCAGATCGCGCGCCTCAAAGACAAGGCGCTCGCCGCCGGCGGCCTTTACGTGCTCGGCACCGAGCGCCATGAGAGCCGCCGCATCGACAATCAGTTGCGTGGCCGTTCCGGCCGCCAAGGCGATCCCGGTCACTCGAAATTCTTCCTGTCGCTCGAAGACGATTTGATGCGCATCTTCGGCACCGACAAGCTCGACGGCATGCTGACCAAGCTCGGCCTCAAAGAGGACGAGGCGATCATCCATCCCTGGATCAACAAAGCGCTGGAGAAGGCGCAGCAGAAGGTCGAGGCGCGCAACTTCGACATCCGCAAGAACATCCTGAAATTCGACAACGTGATGAACGATCAGCGCAAGGTGATCTTCGATCAGCGCGTCGAATGGATGGAGGAGCAGGCGGTGGCCGAAGTGGTCAGCGACATGCGCCACACCGTGATCGACGACCTGGTGGCCAAGCACGTGCCGGAGAACGCCTATCCGGAGCAGTGGGATACGCCGGGACTGAAGGAAGAGCTCAAGCGCGTTCTCAATCTCGATCTGCCGGTCGACGAATGGGCCAAGGAAGAAGGCATCGCCGACGAGGAGATTTTCGCCCGCGTCGAGCGCCGCGCCGACGAGCACATGGCATCGAAGGTGGCGCAGTGGGGCACCGACGTCATCCGCTATGTCGAGAAGTCGGTGCTGCTGCAGTCGCTCGACCATCTGTGGCGCGAGCATCTGGTGATGCTCGATCATCTGCGCCAGGTGATCGGGCTGCGCGGCTACGGTCAGCGCGATCCGCTCAACGAATACAAGGCGGAAGCCTTCAACCTGTTCGAGGCGATGGGTCAGAGCCTGCGCGAGGCGGTCACCGCGCAACTGATGCGGGTCGAGATCCAGGCGGCGCCGCCGCCGGAGCAGCAACCGGCGCCGCTGCCGATGATGGCGGCGCATAAGCTCGATCCGACCAGCGGCGAGGACGAAATGGCGTTGGCGACCGCCGGCGCGGAGACCCTGGCCCGCCACGGTATCGGCCCGGGCGCCGGCCCGGTGGCGGCGCGCGCGCCGCAGACGCCGGCGCGCAACCCGAAGGACCCGACCAGTTGGGGCAAAGTCGGCCGCAACGAGACGTGTCCCTGCGGCTCAGGCAAAAAATTCAAGCACTGTCACGGAAGATACGCGTAACGCGTATCAGGTATCAGGGATCAGGTATCAGGGATCAGGGATCAGGAAGGCTCAGCCAGCTGATCCCTGATACCTGATGCCTGATTACTGGAATCCGCCCCAGCGATTATTGAACGAGCCAGCCGGCACCACGGGTTGCGCGCCGTTGAGCATGCCATTGGTGCTCGGCGGCGGCGCGCCGTTGGCCTCTTTCTGAGGCGCGGGTGTGGGCGCGGGCGTCGCAGCGTTTTTGGGCTTCGTCGTGTCGGCGACCTGCGGTTCGCTCTTTTGCGAGTCGGTGTTGTTGCGCGGCCGCGCCGCGGGTTTGTTGGGCTTCATCGGCGGTGCCGTGGTGGTTGCGGTCTGCTCGGTATCGGCGGGCGCATTGGCCTGCTGCGCGTTGCTCGACGAGAACAGGCTCGAGAAGAAGCCGGTATGCGTCGTCTGCGAGCTCGCGGCGCTCGTAGATCCTGTGGCACTCGTGTCGGTCGAGGCGACGCGGGTCGACGCGCTGTTCTTGTTGAACAGGCCGCCGAAGAAGCTCGAGACCGTGCCGCCGCCCGTGTTCGACGGATTGTTGGCCGCGTAGGATGAGTCCTTGGTCGAAATCTGCGGCGGCAGCCGGCCCGGCTGCAACGGCGGCACGTGCAAGTGGCCTTCGTTGTCGTAACTGTAGGTCGGATTTTCCAGCTTGCTCATGAATACGCGGTTCATGCCGCCGTCGGTGCCGGTTTCGATCGGCACCGTCGCCACGTTCTGCATTTGCGCGAACTGGTAGTCGTCGTTCTTTTGCTTCGCCATCGCCTGCTCGGCGACGTTCGGATCGGTCTCATAGACCGGGCAGCGGCCGGCCGGCGAGAACGCGAGCGGCTTGGTCGAGCCGGCCGGCGACACCGCATCGAACACATAATGCTTTTCGCAGACGTCGACCTTCGGCTCCTGATGCGACACTTCGAAATGGTCGTTGCCGACCTTGATCATCTTCCAGAACGCCATGTTCGGATTGTCGCGGTGGCGCGCCAGATTCGCCGCCGTCATGCGGAACGGATAGGCCTGGACCTGAAAAGCCTTTTGTCCGCCGAGAAACGCTTCCCGCGCCAGCGAATAAATCTCGCCGATCTGCTCGTCGGTCATGGCGTAGCAGCCGCGCGACGAGCAATCGCCGTGGATCATCAGGAAGGCGCCGGAAAAGCCGTTTGCCTTGTCGAAGGCGTTGGGGAAACCGGTATTGATGGCAAGATAGTATTGGGAATTCGGATTCATCAGGCCGGGTGAGATCGGATAGAAGCCCTCAGGCGCCTGACGATCGCCTTCCTTGACCTTTGGACCGAGGCCGCCCGACCAGCGGCAGATCGGATAGACTTTCAGCAATTCGTAGCGGGCGGTGGAGTCCTGCTTCCAGACTTCGAGCTCGGACTCTTCCTTGAAGATGCGGACCAGGATCGGCGATTCCTTCGGCATGCTTTTCTGGTCGAGCAGCGTCAGCATTTCCGGCGACAATTCTTTCATCGCGCGGGTGGGAAGCTGATAGCCGTCGTCGCCGTAGCAGCCGGCAAGCGACAACGCACCGGCGAGAACCGCCGACGCCGTAAGCGCGCGGACAAGGCTGGCGCGGAACAATGCAGAGCTCCCCGAACCGATGGTCAACCCCATGCCATCACTGGATAATCGTTATCCTTAAGAGGTGGCTTTCGCAAGGCAGCCCAAGGCCGGCGCGCAGATTGCTCACCGCCGCGATAAAGAATGGTAAATTTGCCCTGAATTTGCGGCATTAACTCGACGAACCAACCACCTTGATACCGCTGGCGGATCGCGCCGGGCGGGGGTCCTGCAGCAATCGCGGCAAGATTATGGCAAAGGCGGTTGTGGCGACGGCGATTGTGGATACCGCCGTCCGGTCAGCCGATCGTCCGCCCGATGCTTAAGAATTTCTCGCGCCGCAGTCGCGTGATGGTCGGCCGATCGAGGCCGCGCAATTCGCCGAGCGCCCGGGCGATGGCGTCGCCGGTCGCCGCAATCGTCGCGGCCGGATCGCGATGGGCGCCGCCGGTCGGCTCAGGCACGACGGTATCGACGATGCCGAACCGCACCATGTCGTGTGCGGTGATCTTCATGCTCGAAGCGGCGTCCTGGGCTTTGGCGGTATCGCGCCAAAGAATCGACGCTGCGCCTTCGGGCGAGATCACGCTGTAGATGGCATGCTCCAGCATGATCACGCGGTTAGCGGTAGCGATGGCGATGGCGCCGCCGGAACCGCCTTCGCCGATGATCGCCGCCACGTTGGGGACGCCGATGTCCAGGCACGTTTCGGTCGAGCGCGCGATCGCCTCGGCCTGGCCGCGCTCTTCGGCGCCGATGCCCGGATAGGCGCCCGCGGTATCGATCAGCGCGATCACCGGCACGTCGAAGTGATCCGCCATGCCCATCAGCCGCACCGCCTTGCGATAGCCTTCCGGCCGCGCCATGCCGAAATTGTGCTTGAGCCGGCTGTCGGTGTCGGAGCCTTTTTCGTGGCCGATGATGCAGACGCTGTCGCCGCGGAAGCGGCCGAAGCCGCCGACGATGGCCGCGTCCTCGCCGTGCTTGCGGTCGCCGGCGAGCGGCACGAAGTCCTCGATCAATGTCGCCACGTAATCGAGGCAATGCGGCCGCTGCGGATGCCGCGCCACTTGCGTCTTCTGCCACGGCGTCAGTCCGGCATAGAGTTCCTTGAGCGCCTGCGCCGCCTTGCCTTCGATGCGGCCGATCTCGTCGGCGATCGCGTCGCCGTCGCTGTTGAGCGCGCGCAATTCCTCGATCTTGGCCTCGAGCTCGGCCACCGGTTTTTCGAAGTCGAGATAGCTACGCATCACGCAACCAACTTGCACCGACCTGATGAAGGCGGCTGTTGCCCACGTCACAAACTCGCCCGCGTAACGCGGCCAAGTCAAGGAAAGGCCAGCGGCAATTTTGTTCCCGTTCATTCATGCGCCAGCGGGTGCAAGTCGCGCACCAGGCTTTTCAGGCGTTCTTCCAGCACATGGGTGTAGATTTGCGTGGTCGAAATGTCGGCGTGGCCGAGCAGCGTCTGCACCACGCGCAGGTCGGCGCCGTTGTGCAGGAGGTGGCTGGCGAAAGCGTGGCGCAGCACGTGCGGGCTCACTTGTGAGGCGCGTAGCCCAGCGGCAGCGGCGAGTGTTTTCAGGTCACGGGCGAGATGCTGGCGCGTGAGGTGGCCGCTTTCGCCGAATGAGGGAAACAGCCATTTCGACTTTGCTTCGCGACCTGATTGCGCGAGCAGATCGAGATAAGCCGCCGTCGCGCGTTTTGCGGCGTCGTTGAGCGGCACGAGGCGCTCCTTGTTGCCCTTGCCGCGCACGACGATGACGCGGGCGTCGTGGCGCGCGGCGGATGCCGGCAAGGCGACGAGCTCGGAGACACGCAAGCCTGTCGCGTAAAGCATCTCGACCAGACAGGCGAGCCGCGCCGCGCGCAGCCGCACGGCCAATGGCGCTGCCGGATCGCAGATCGTCGCTACGCGCAGCAGGCGATCGACTTCGCCGAGCGTGAGCGTCTTGGGCAATGCGCGCACGCGCTTGGGACCTTCGAGCACGGCAGCGGGATCGTCCTTGCGCTGACCTTCGGCGTAGAGGAAGCGATAGAGCTGCCGGATCGCCGAGAGGCGCCGCGCCACGGTCGCGGCCGTCATGCCGCGCCGCGCCAGCTCACCGAGGTAGGCGCGCAAGTCCTCGGTCGAAGCGGTGGCGATGGAACGGCCGGCGCCGGCGAGGTGTTCGGTGAAATCGGCAAGATCGCGGCCGTAAGCCGCGAGCGTGTTTTTGCCGGCGCCGCGCTCCGCCGCCAGCATGTCGAGATAAAGTGCGGCGAGCCGCTCGCTGGAATTGCGTCCCGCGCGCGCCGTGCCACGAACCGTTCCGCGGGTCATCGTTCTGGGGGCCATCGTTCTGGGGGCCATCGTTCTGGAAGGCATGGCGGCGCCCTCAGCGGTTCTTGAAGAACTTGTCGGGCGGGATCGATACCGTGATCTCGCGCGACTTCGGCTGCACGAAATGCGACAGCGCATAGAGGCCGCCATAGATGGCGGCGCCGAGGACCGCGATAACAGTGAGCAACCGGAGCAGGCTCGGCATCGTCAGTCGCTCGTGCTCATCCTATTGGTGCCGGTGAACGGGACCGAGTACGATCATGTTCGTCCCAGGCTGGCAAGTCACTTGGCAGGTCACTTGGCAAGTCACTTTGCAGGTCACTTGGCGCGCCTCCAGGATGGCTTTAGGAGTGACGGAGACGGGCCGGATGGCCGATCGCGGACTTGGATGTAAATGACTGATGCTGCTCAACAAAATGGCTCGCCTGACCGCGCCTCGGCGGCCGCGATTTTAGGCCTCTTGGGCAGCCGCTCGATCGTGCTGGTCGGCATGATGGGCGTCGGCAAATCGTCGATCGGACGCCGGCTCGCGGCACGCCTCGGCGTGCCGTTCGTCGATGCCGATACCGAGATCGAAAAGGCCGCCGGCATGAGCATCGCCGATATTTTTGCCCGCCACGGCGAGGCCGATTTCCGCAGCGGCGAGGCCCGCGTCATCGCCCGCCTGCTCGACGGCGGCCCGCAGGTGCTGGCGACCGGCGGCGGCGCGGTCATGAACGCGGATACGCGCGTAGCGATCAAGGCCAAAGGCGTGTCGATCTGGCTCAGCGCCGAACTCGACGTGCTGATGCGGCGGATCAACAAACGCAAGAACGACCGGCCGATGCTGCAAACCGCCGACCCGGCGGCGACGCTGCGCGAATTGTTGGTCGCGCGCGAACCGGCCTATGCCCAGGCCGATCTCACGGTGCAGTCGCGCGAAGTGCCGCACGATGCGATCGTGTCCGAAATCATGACGGCGCTCGCCGCGTTCCTCAATGCACCGGAAGCGCCGCAGCACGGGGACGGCGCATGACCGCGCTTGTTCGCAATGAACCGACGATTGTCAATGTCGCGCTCGGAGCGCGCAGCTACGACATCGTCATCGGCCGCGACATGTTGGCCTCGCTCGGCGCCCGCATCGCGGCGCTGCGGCCCGGCGCCAAGGCCGTCATCGTCACCGACGACAATGTCGCGCGCTATCATCTCGATCCCGCCGAAGCGGCGCTGCGTCATGCCGGCGTGGCGGCGAGCCGGGTCGTCGTTCCGCCCGGCGAAGCCTCGAAGAGCTATGGCGTCTTCGAGCAAGTCTGCGAGGCGGTCATCGCCTCGCGCATCGAGCGCGGCGATCTGGCGATTGCGCTCGGCGGCGGCGTCATCGGCGATCTCACCGGTTTCGTCGCGGCGGTGGTGCGGCGCGGGCTCGATTATGTGCAGGTCCCGACCACGTTGCTCGCCGACGTGGATTCGTCGGTCGGCGGCAAGACCGCGATCAATTCCGCCCATGGCAAGAATCTGATCGGCGCCTTCCATCAGCCGATCCTGGTGCTGGCCGACACCGCGCTGCTCGACACATTGCCGGAGCGCGAATTCCGCGCCGGCTACGCCGAGCTCGTCAAATACGGCCTGCTCGGCGATGCCGAATTCTTCTCGTGGCTGGAAAAGAACTGGCGCGATGTTTTCGCCGGCGGCAATTCTTCGGGAAGTTCTGCGCGCGACCACGCCATCGCGGAGAGCTGCCGCGCCAAGGCGGCGATCGTGGCGCGCGACGAGCGCGAGACCGGCGACCGGGCTTTGCTCAATCTCGGCCACACTTTTGGCCACGCGCTGGAAGCGGCTTGCGGCTTCTCGGATCGGCTCCTGCATGGCGAGGCGATCTCAGCCGGCATGGCGCTGGCCTTCGAATTCTCGGCGCGGCGGCAGGGCTTGCTGCCGATGGCGGAAGCCCAACGCGCCATCCGCCATTTGACCGAAGTCGGCCTGCCGACGCGGTTGCAGGACATTCCGGGTCCGCTACCCTCCGTTGACCAATTGATGGATTTGATCGCGCAGGACAAGAAAGTGAAGCGCGGAATGCTTACATTCATCCTGGTACGCGGCATCGGCGCGGCCTTCATCGAGGCCGGTGTCGATGCCCGCGAGGTGCGTGTATTTCTCAGCGAGAAGCTTGCGGAACGATGACTGCGCTCGATTGGTTGACCGTTGCGGCGATCCTGATTTGCTTGTTGGTGTCGGCGTTCTACTCCGCCAGCGAGACCGCGCTGACGGCGTCATCGCGCGCCGCCATGCTGCGGTTGGAGAAACAGGGCAACCGTGACGCCGGCATCGTCAACCGGCTGATGGCGACGCGGGAGCGGCTCCTCGGCGCCATCCTGTTCGGCAACAACCTGACCAATATCGCCGCCTCGACATTGGCGACCGGCGTGCTGCTCGAAATCTTCGGCAAGACCGGCATCATCTACGCCACGGTGGTGATGACGGTGCTGATCTTTGTCGTCGCCGAGGTGCTGCCGAAGACCGCCGCATTCAACATGCCGGACCGCATGGCGCTGGCGGTAGCGAAGCCGGTTGAAAGCACGGTGCGCCTGTTCGCGCCGGTCCTGCGCGCCGTCGAGTGGCTGGTGCGGATCATCCTGCGCGGGCTGGGCATGCAGGTCGGCAAGATCCAGTCGATCCTGTCTCCGGACGAGGAATTGCGCGGCGCCGTCGATCTGATGCATCGCGCCGGCGTGGTGGAAAAGCTCGACCGCGACATGATGGGCGGGCTGCTCGATCTGCGCGAACTGACGGTATCCGACGTGATGGTCCATCGCACCAAGATGGTCATGCTCGATGCCGACGAGCCGCCGCGCGACATCATCGATGCCGTGCTGGCCGCCGGCGTGACGCGGCTGCCGCTATGGCGCGGCTCGCCCGACAACGTCGTCGGCGTGTTGCATGCCAAGGAGGTGTGGCGCGCCTTGCATGCAGCCCACGGCGACGTTGCCAAGCTCGACATCGCGGCGCTGGCGAGGCCGCCGTGGTACGTGCCCGACACCATGCCGCTTGCCGAGCAGCTCAAGGCGTTCCGCCACCGCAAGACGCCGTTCGCGCTGGTGGTCGACGAATACGGCGAGTTGGAAGGCCTGGTGACGCTGCAAGACATCGTCGCGGAGATTGTCGGCGACATCTCCGACGAGCACGACATCGCCGTGCCGGGCGTGCGGCCGCTGCCGGACGGTTCGGTCAATGTCGACGGCGCCGTGCCGGTGCGCGACCTCAACCGGGCGATGGATTGGAACATTCCCGACGACGAGGCGACGACCATTGCCGGCGTGGTCATTCACGAGTCACGCTCGATCCCGGAGCCGGGCCAGAGCTTTACTTTTCACGGCTTCCGCTTTCACGTGCTGCGCAAGACCAGAAACCGCATCACTGCCTTGCGCGTCACGCCGCTGGTGCGCAAGGTCACCGCAAAGGCAAGCTAGCGTCCAAGGACCAACACACTGGCCCTTTTGATCAAACAGGCTAACGGGGAGACGCGAACCATGGCGAACGGCACCTACGAGACGGTCAAGATCGAGCGCGATACCGGCGAGAATGCAGGCCTCACATGGGTCATCCTCAACCGGCCGGAAAAGCGCAATGCCATGAGTCCGCAACTGCACTTCGACATGGCCAATGTGCTCGACGAGCTGGAAAGCGATGCGCAGACCAGACTGATCGTGCTCACCGGCGCCGGCGAGGCGTGGTGCGCCGGGCAGGATCTGAAACTTTATTTTCGCGAGCTCGACAACAAGCCGGCGGAACGGGCGCGCGCATCGTGGGCCAGCCATTACTGGCGCTGGCAGAAACTGTTCACCTATCCGAAGCCGACCATCGCCATGGTCAATGGTTTTTGTTTCGGCGGCGGCTTCACCCAACTGATCGCTTGCGATTTTGCCATCGCGGCGGAGGACGCAAAATTCGGCCTGTCCGAGGTCAATTGGGGCATCCTTCCAGGCGGCTTCGTCAGCAAGGCGTTGACCGACGCACTCGGCCTGCGCGACGCGGTCTGGCTGGCAATGACGGGGGAGACCTTCGACGGCAAGATGGCGGAGAAAATACGGCTCATACACAAGGCAGTACCGCGCGACAAATTGCGCGAAGAGACGATCGCGCTGGCGCGCCGCCTGATGAAGCTCAATCCCGAAGTGCTCAAGGCGACAAAACTCGCCATCAAGAACGTGCGCGCCGTGCCCCATGAGCAGGCGGCCGATTATCTGCAGGCCAAGAGCCAGGAGATGCGCTTCCAGGACAAAGAGGGCGGCCGCGCCAAGGGCATGAGCCAGTTCCTCGATGACAAGAGTTATCGCCCCGGCTACGGGCCGTATTCCCGCACCTAGGGACCGGCCGAAGGACGCCTGGCCGTTCACCGCCGACGGCAAGCTCGCCATGTTCACCCGCCGGCTCGATCGTTCGAACCGTCGCGCAACTCTTGAACAGGCCGCGCTGGCGCGGCGTCTTTTCGTGCCAGGGATGGATTTGCTAACGTCTCCCACGGATTGGGGACGGGCCGATGGCTGTGGATGCCGAGCAAGCGGGTGGGCCCGAGCCGAAGGCCAAAATCTTCATTTCCTATTCGCGCAAGGACATGGCCTTCGTCGATCGGCTCGAGCCGGCGCTGAAGGCGCGCGGTTTCGAGCCGCTGATCGATCGCGCCGAGATCTATGCCTTCGAGGACTGGTGGAAGCGCATCGAGGCGCTGATCGGCCGCGCCGACACCGTCGTGTTCGTGCTGTCGCCCGACGCCATCGCGTCCGAGATTTGCGCCAAGGAAGTCGCGCATGCCGCAGCCCTCAATAAGCGCTTCGCGCCGATCGTCTGCCGCCGCGCCGATGACAACGCCATCCCCGATGCGTTGCGCCGGTTGAATTTCATCTTCTTCGACGACTCGGCCAAATTCGACTCAAGCCTCGACCGGCTCATCGACGCGCTGCAAACCGACATTGGCTGGATCAGACAGCACACCGCCTATGGCGAAGCGGCGCGGCAATGGTCGACAACCGGCCGCCCCGGCGGATTGCTGCTGCGCTCGCCGGCGCTGGAAGAGGCCGAGCGCTGGATCGCCTCGCGGCCGGCCAACGCGCCGGCGCCGACCGAGGAGACGCAAGTCTTCATCGGCGAAAGCCGCAGTGGCGCCACGCGCCGGCGCAACATCCTTACCGGCAGCCTTGCCGCGGGCCTTTTGATCGCTCTGGTGTTAGCCGGCCTCGCCTACTGGCAGCGCGGCATCGCCGTGCAAGAACGGCAAATCGCCGATGCGCAGCGCCAGCGCGCCGAAGACACGCTGGCGGCCGCGACCAAGACCGCCAATTCTCTCGTGTTCGACATGGCGCAGCGCTTCCGCGATACGATTGGAATTCCCGCGACCGTCGTCAAAGACATTCTCGACCGCGCCCGCGGCTTGCAAGAGCAGCTGACGAAATCAAATCAGGTCACGCCGGACCTCAAATACAGCGAATCCTCGGCGCTCAATGAGATGTCGGTATCGCTTCAGGTGATCGGCGACACCGCCGGTGCGCTTTCGGCCGCGGAGCAAGCGCGGCAAATCCTGGCGGCTCTGGTTGCCGCCAGTCCCAATAACAACGACTGGCAGCGCGACTTCGCGGTCTCTTACGACAGGGTCGGCGACGTGCGGATCGCGCAAAATTACCTTGCGGACGCGCTTGCCTCATATCGCTCCAGCCTTGCCATCAGGCAAAACCTGGCCAAGTCCGATCCGGACAATGCCGCTTGGCAACGCGCCATCGCCATTTCCGAAGAGAACCTGGGCAAAGTCGCGCAGGCACAAAACGATCTCAAAGCCGCACTCACATCGTACCAGGACAGTCTCGCCATCAGACAGCGCCTGGCCGAGGCCAACCCCGACAATATCCAAAGGCAAACCAATCTGTCGCTGGCTTACGACGAGGTGGGCCGGGTACAGCTCGCGCAGGGCAATCTGGCGGATGCACTCGCGTCATTTCGCGCCGCGTTTGCGGTCAGGGAGAGCGAAGCCAAATCCGCGCCCGACAATGGCGAGGTGCAGCGCAATCTCTCGGTCTCTTACGAGCGGATCGGCGACGCGCAGCTGGCGCAGGGCAATCTGCAAGACGCGCTCGCCTCCTACCGCGACGGTCTGACAATCCGGCAACGGCTTGTCAGGTCCGACCCGAGTAACACCGACTGGCAGCACGCGCTGTCGATTGCCTACGCCAAGATCGGCGACACGCAGGTCACGCAGGGCAATTTGCAGGACGCGCTTGCATCCTACCGCGACAGTTTTGCCATCATGGAGAAGCTGGCCAAGTCCGATGCCGGCAATGCCGACTGGGAGTACAGCCTGTCGAGCACGGACACCAAGATCGGCGACGTGCAACTCCTGGGGGGCAATCTGAAAGACGCGCTGGCGTCCTTTGGCGCGGCGCTCGCCATCACGCGGGCTCTGGTCACGGCCGCCCCCGACAACGCGGCGTGGCAGCACGCTCTCTCGATCGTCTACGCCAAAGTAGGCGACGTGCAATCAGCGCTTGGCGACATGAAAGCCGCGCTCGCATCCGACGGCGCCAGCGTTGCCGCCATCGAGGCGATCACCAAGGTCGATCCCGACAATACGACGTGGCAGAGCGACCTTTCGCTGGCGTACCAGAAAGTCGGCTTGGTTCAACTGGCGCAGAGCGACGTGAAAGGTGCGCTCGCCTCGCTTCAGGCCAGTCGCGACATCATGCTGGCTCTGGTCAAGAAAAATCCGGACAATGCCGGCTGGCAGAGCAACCTCTCTGCTGCTTACACCACGTTGGGCGATGTCGCGGTTGCGCAGCGCGATGCTCAGGCCGCGCTGGAATCGTATCAAGCCGCGTTCGCCATCGACGACCGGCTCGCCAAGGCCGACCCCAGCAACGCCACCTGGCAACGCGATCTGATCGTTTCCGGCCTGAAGATCGGCGACTTTTGGGACGCTGTCGGCCATCTGCCGGAAGCGCTCGCCGCCTTCAATGCTGCCCTGCCTATCGCTCAGCGGCTGGCCGGCGCCGACGCCAACAGTGCCGTCGCCCGGAGCGATCTGCCGGCCGTCTACGGGCGGATCGGCCAAATTCAGGAAGAGCAGAAGGATCTGCCGGGTGCGCTCGCCTCATATCGCGATAGCTTGGCGATTTCCGAGCAGTTGGCCAATGCCAACTCCAACAACGCCGCTTCGCAGCGCGATCTCGCCGTCGCCATCATCAAGGTTGCTGACGTGCAGATGGCGCAGGGCGAGCTTGCGGACGCGCTGACATCCTATCGCGACAGTCTCGCCATCAGAGAGCGTCTGGCCACATCGAGTCCCGGCAATGTCGGCTGGCAACTCGATCTTGCCGGCAACTATGGCAAGCTCGGGTTGCTCTATGGCCGGACTAACGACCACGACAATGCACTCGCGGTATTTCAGAAGGGCCAGGCGATCATGGACAAGCTGATCGCGCTGCGGCCGGACAACGACGGCTGGAAGCAGGAACAGGCGTGGTTTGCCGGCCAGGTCGCGGCGCTGACGAAGTGACCGGTTAAACGGTCTCGCCCGGCGCCTGCGCGTGAATCGCCAGCGCATGGACGCCGGCCTCGAGTTCGCTCGCCAGCGCCGCGTTGATCATGCGGTGGCGCTCGATCCGGCTCTTCCCGCGGAAAGCCTCCGACACGATATAGAGTCGGAAATGGGTTTCGCCGCCCGGCCGGTGTCCGGCATGGCCTTGATGGTGATGGGATTCATCCTCGACACGCAGACTTTGCGGCGCGAATGCCGCGGTCAACTTCGTTGTAATAATATCGTGCATAGTCATGGCGTATGGCTTAGCGCATGATCCCGAAATGCGGAAACCGATTTTCGGATAAGATCATGCGCAAAGTAAGAACACTATCGTGAGGGTGCTGCGGTCAACAAAGGCGCCGCGCGCATTTGCGCGCTGTCAAGTCTTGCAGGTTCCGTCGCGGCAACCGCATAATCGAAAACAATGAAACCGAATTCGCCGCTGTTTGATCGCATCAGGGTCAAGCCCGACCAGGACCGCAGGCTGCGCACCGAGTTGCCGCCCTGCCAATGGCCGCGCTGCGAGGCACCCGCGACCCATCGGGCGCCCAAGGGCCGGCTGCAAGCCAACGAGTATTGGCGGTTCTGCCTCGAGCACGTGCGCGAATACAACAATTCCTACAATTTTTTCGCCGGCATGAGCGACGATGCCGTCGCGCTATATCAAAAGGAAGCCGTCACCGGCCACCGTCCGACCTGGAAAATGGGTTCGATCGGCGGCAAGCGCGCGTCCCCCCGGCGCGCCCGCGGCGGCTTTCGCGCCGCCGAGTGGGAAGCCGCCGACCCGTTCTCCATGCTCGGTGAGACCGGCGCGCAGCCCGGCCATGCGCGGCCGGCGTCGGAGGGTCGCAAGATTCTCAATGCCCAGCGCCGCGCCTTCGACGTGCTCGGCCTTGAAGCCGACGCCAAGCGGACCGACATCAAGGCCCGGTTCAAGGTGCTGGTAAAGCGCCATCATCCCGATGCCAACGGCGGCGACCGCGGGTCCGAGGACACGCTTCGGGAGATCATCCAGGCCTATAATTACCTCAAGTCCGCAGGCTTCTGCTGACCCTGGGGATGGCCGCCGCGGTGGCTTTCGCGGCCTTAGGCGTTTCTGCTAGATGTACCGCGATATCCGACCGTTCCCCCTCCCTACCTTCCCCGTAAACGGGGAGGGTAGGGAGGGGGCCGCGCCTCGGATTTGCCGAGGCCACGGAGGAGCAATGACTCTCGCAGCAAATACCGAATCCGGCTTGCCGGACATGAAGGTGTCGATCCGCCAATTGTTCGGCATCGACAGCGATTTGGAAGTGCCGGCCTATTCCGAGCCGGATGAGCACGTGCCGGAAATCGACGCCGACTACCGCTTCGACAAGCCGACCACGCTCGCCATCCTCGCCGGCTTCGCCCGTAACCGCAGGGTCATCGTCACCGGCTATCACGGCACCGGCAAGTCGACCCATATCGAGCAGGTCGCGGCGCGGCTCAATTGGCCGTGCGTGCGCGTCAATCTCGACAGCCATATCAGCCGCGTCGATCTGATCGGCAAGGATGCCATCGTGATCCGCGAGGGCATGCAGGTCACCGAATTCCGCGACGGCATCTTGCCGTGGGCGCTGCAGAACAACGTCGCGCTGTGCTTCGACGAATACGACGCCGGCCGTCCCGACGTGATGTTCGTGATCCAGCGCGTCTTGGAATCATCCGGCCGGCTGACGCTGCTCGACCAGAACAAGGTGATCAAGCCGCATCCGTCGTTCCGTCTGTTCGCCACCGCCAACACGGTTGGATTGGGCGACACGTCGGGCCTCTATCACGGCACCCAGCAGATCAACCAGGGCCAGATGGACCGCTGGTCGATCGTCACCACGCTGAATTATCTGCCGCACGACAACGAGGTCGAGATCGTGCTCGCCAAGGCGCGGCACTATCGCACCACGGAAGGCCGCGACATCGTCGGCAAGATGGTGCGCGTCGCCGATCTCACCCGCAACGCCTTCATGAACGGCGACATCTCCACCGTCATGAGCCCGCGCACGGTGATCACCTGGGCGGAGAACGCCGACATTTTCAACGATATCGGCTTCGCCTTCCGGCTGACCTTCGTCAACAAGTGCGACGAGCTGGAACGGCCGCTGGTCGCCGAGTTCTATCAGCGCTGCTTCGGACAGGAGCTTCCCGAATCTGCGGTCAATGTCGCGCTCTCGTAACGTCGTCCCCGCGAAACCGGGGACCCATAACCCCAGTCATGGGATGATGCGCGAGGATTGTGAATATGGATTCCGGGTTCGCCGCCAGCCAAGTCGGCTGTTGCCGACTTGGATTTGTAAGTGCCGATCTCGGGTAAACCCGAGATCGGTGGCGCCCCGGAATGACGGCTGAAATCATGTCCTCCAACATCAAATCGAAGACGCCAGCGAAGGAAGCGCCGACCGAACCGTTCAAGCGCGCGGTCGGCGTTTGCCTGAAGGCCATCGCCGGCAAGGGCGACCTCGAAGTGTCGTTCGCGGCCGAGCGGCCGGGGCTCGTCGGCGGCAAGGCGCGGTTGCCGGAGCCGCCGCGCCGGCTCAACGAACGCGAGGCGGCCATCGTGCGCGGCCACGCCGATTCGATCGCGCTGCGGCTCGCCTGTCACGACCCGGCGGTGCACCGCAAGCTCGTGCCCGGCGGCCAGCAGGCGCGCGCGGTGTTCGACGCTGTCGAGCAAGCCCGCGTCGAGGCCATCGGCTCGCGCCGCATGGGCGGCGTCGCCAAGAATCTCACCGCCATGCTCGACGACCGTTTCCACCGCGGCAAGTTCGACGAGATCTCCGACCGCGCCGATGCGCCGATCGAGGATGCGTTGGCCATGCTGGTGCGCGAGCGGCTTACCGGCGAGGCGCCGCCCGCTGCCGCACGCAAGCTCGTCGATCTGTGGCGGCCGCTGATCGAGGAGCGCGCCGGCCGCGATCTCGACCGGCTCGAGCGCGTGCTGACCGACCAGCGCCGGTTCGGCGACGTCGTCCACGACCTGCTCGATTGCCTCGACATGGGCGAGGACCGCAGTAGCGAGTCCGACGAGGAGGAAGGCGAAGAGGGCGACCAGGAAAACCAGAAGGACGAGCAGGGCGACAGCGGCGAAGCGTCCGATTCGGCCGACAGCGAGCGCATGAGCGCGGAGGCGGAAGCGTCCGCTGACGAATTGCCCGACAGCAGTTCGGAAGCGGTCGATGCGCCGGCCGCCGAGATGGCCGACGACGCCGAGATGGGCGATTCCGAGACCGCCGCCGAGCCGTGGCGGCCGCGCAATCAGCGCAACGAGCCGCGCGGCCCCGACTACAAGCCCTATACCAGCAAGTTCGATGAGACCATCGGCGCCGAAGATTTGTGCGAGCCGGAAGAGCTGGAGCGATTGCGCGGCTATCTCGACAAGCAGCTCTCGCATCTGCAAGGCGTCGTCGCGCGGCTCGCCAATCGCTTGCAGCGGCTTCTGCTCGCGCAGCAGAATCGCGCCTGGGAGTTCGATCTCGAGGAAGGCCTGCTCGATCCGTCGCGGCTGCCCCGCGTCATCGTCGATCCGATGCATCCATTGTCGTTCAAGCGCGAGAAGGACACCGATTTCCGCGACACGGTGGTGACGCTGCTGTTGGACAATTCCGGTTCGATGCGCGGCCGTCCGATCACGGTTGCCGCCACCTGCGCCGACATTCTGGCGCGCACGCTGGAGCGCTGCGGCGTCAAGGTCGAGATTTTGGGCTTTACCACGCGGGCCTGGAAGGGCGGGCAGTCGCGGGAATCCTGGCTCGCCAACGGCAAGCCGCCCAACCCCGGCCGGCTCAACGACCTGCGCCACATCATCTACAAGTCGGCCGACGCGCCATGGCGTCGGGCGCGCAAAAATCTCGGGCTGATGATGCGCGAGGGATTGCTCAAGGAAAACATCGACGGCGAGGCGCTCGACTGGGCGCATAAGCGACTGCTCGCCCGCTCGGAATCGCGAAAAATCCTGATGATGATCTCCGACGGCGCGCCGGTCGACGACTCGACCCTGTCGGTCAATCCGGGAAATTACCTGGAGCGCCACTTGCGCTGGGTGATCGAGGACATCGAGACGCGCTCGCCGGTCGAACTGATTGCCGTCGGCATCGGCCACGACGTGACGCGCTACTATCGCCGCGCCGTCACCATCGTCGACGCCGAGGAGCTCGGCGGCGTCATGACCGAAAAGCTCGCCGAGCTGTTCGAGGAACATCGGGGCGAGGAACGCGTGCGCCCGGCGCGGCCGCGGCGGCTGCATTCGTAAATAGAAAAAGAACATCTGTAAGGGAGTGACCCATGAATACTTGCGGGTATTTGTCGCGCATTGCCGCACTGTGCCTGCTGGCGCTGCCGGCGGCCGCGTCGGCATTCGCGCAGGCCACGAAATATCCGGAAAAGGCGGTGATGATCATCTCCGATGCCGGCGCAGGCGCCAGTCCGGATGTTGCCACGCGCATCGTTGCCGACGGCTTGAGCAAACTTTGGGGACAGCAGGCGGTCGTGGTCAATCATCCCGGCGCCAACGGCAGCATCGCCGCGCGTGCGGCGAGCGAGGCGTCACCCGACGGCTACACGCTCTATTCGCCCGCGCTGTCGACCTTCGTGGCGCTGCCGACGGTGGCGCCCAACTTGCCGGTCAAGCTGCCGCGCGATTTTTCGCCGATCGGCTTCATCGCCGAGCAGCCGATGTTTCTTTCGGTCGATCCTAAAAGCGGCATCACCACGCTGCCCGAGCTCATTGATCGCGCCAAAAAAGCGCCAGGTACGCTGTCGATCGCTGTCTCCGGCGTCGGCCGCATGACGCATCTGACAGGCCTATTGTTGCAGCGGAAGGCCGGCATCAAACTCATTCCGGTGCCGTATACCGGCGGTCCTTCGGCGGCGCTGGCCGATGTGGCCGGCGGCCGCGTCACCATGATCATCGAAGGCTATCCGGGCATCATCGGCGCGGCGAATGCAGGACAGGTCAAGCTGATCGCAGTGGCTTCGCCGCAGCGGCTGGCGGAATTTCCCGATCTGCCGACGGTGTCGGAAACCATTCCCGGTTTCGCCGCTGCGGGTTGGCTCATCGTCGCGGCGCCGGTCGGCACGCCGGCGCCGATTATCGCCAAGGTCAGCGCGGACATTGCCAAGGTCGTCGCCGATCCGGACGTGAAAAAGAGACTGGCGGCCACCGGCAGCTATACGCACGCCATGACTCCTGACGAGACTGGAGCCTTTGTCGCCAAGCAGCAGGAAACCTGGCTGCCGGTGCTGCAGACGATCTCGACGCAATAAAGCAATCGCGCGTTTACGCCGTTGCAACGTCGAAGCCGTCCAAGTTTCCGCGCGCGATGGCGCGTTGCACGAGGCCCGTCGTTTTTGCCTCTGCGGCAAAGTCGGACAGATAAGACAGCAATCCGGCGCTGCCCTTCGCGACGGCCATGCCCACTCGATTGACGCCGTAACCTTTCGCCAGCACGCGAGCCCCGGGCAATCGCCCGGTAAACGCAATGAGCTGATCGCGCGGAAACGCCAGCGCGTCGACTTTCTGATCGCTGAGCAGATCGAACGCGCTCTCGGGCAGCTCGACGCCAAACAGCGCGGCATGCTTGACGATGCGGCGTAGCGCCAGCGCCGAGGCGTGGCCGTCGACGAGCCCGATGCGCCGCCCCGTCTGATCGATGTCTTCGAGGCTCCCGATCGTGGAGCCGGCCGGCACCAGCAGCGAATAGTCGAACTGGAAGAGCGCCGGCGAAAAATCCACGACGGCGACGCGCGATGGTTCGATGCCGAGAAATACCACGTCGCAAGCGCCATCTTGCAAACCGGCAACCGCATCCTTGGGCGACGGATATTTGATAACCCGCGCCACAATGCCGAGCCGTGCGGCAAGCGTCCCCACGATCTCAATTGCGATAAATCCAGTGCCAATGCCGCGAACGCCCGCGGCATCCTCGGCATATTGCGGCAGGAACAGCGCGAGACGAATAGCGCCGGCCGCCGCAAGCGCGGCGATCCGCGGATCGGCCAGTGGCATGCTTTGCGCTTACCGCTCGCCCGCCTCGGTGAAGAATTTTTCGCCATAGGCAAAACGGTTCGGCTTGAGGAAGAAGCCGAGCAGCACGGCACCGTTGGGCGCCACCGCCTCGTGCTGATTGCCGGCCGGCCGCCAGACGAACTGGCCCGGCCCGCATTTGCCTTCGTGATCTTCGAGCGAGCCTTCGATCACGTAAGTCTGTTCCAGCGCAGTGTGCTCGTGCAGCGGCACCACGGCGCCGGGCTCGAGCTTGAATAGCGCCGTGGTGACGCCGTCGCCGTCGGTATAGAGCACCTTGATCTGGATGCCGGGAAATTTGGTCTTCTCCCACGGCAGGTTCGGCGCATCGACATAGTGCGCGGCGCGCTCGGGCGGATTGTCGGGCTTGATGTCGGAATGCACGATCTTGCGGACTGGCGCGGACATGGCTGTCTCCTTCGGTCCAAAGCGTCGGTTGCCGCAAGCATATGGCGCCAGCTGGAGCGCCGCCAGGGCGTATGCGGCGAGCCACAAATGCCAAGGCCCGCACGCGGCGGGCCTCGATGATCGAACGGAATTGGTAAGGCGATTACGCCGTCGCCTTGCGCTTCTTCACCACTTCGCGCTTGAGCTCCAGCACTCGCGGCGACAGCTCGGCGTCCTTGGCTTTGAGCAGGAAGGCATCGAAGCCGCCGCGATGATCGACGGTCTTGAGCGCATTGGCGGAGATCCGCAGTCGGAAGGAGCGGTTGAGCGCATCCGACAGCAGCGTGACATTGAGCAGGTTGGGCCGAAACCGCCGCTTGGTCTTGCGGTTCGAATGGCTCACCCGGTTGCCGATCTGGCGAATCTTTCCGGTCAGTTCGCAACGCCATGACATGGCTGTCGTTCCTCAAAGCTCCCGCGCGTCCAGCGCCGCCTGACGACGATGTGGGATATGCGCGGAGCTATAATCAGGGGTCCGCGCAGCGTCAAGCATATGTCGGGGAAGGCCTTTACGGCCGCGCCAAACCACACAAACGACGCATTCCCGAACGAGACAGGGCTTGGGGGTTTCAAGCCAGGGCCGTGTCCGGCCGGCAAAGGCCCCCATAGGTTCGAAACCGCGCCAGTGACCCGCCGACCCAGCGGCATTTGAGGAAAACACTGTCAGTGTCCGTGCTGCCGCAACGGTTTCCTTTTGCTGCCGCCCCCGCCGCCTTCGCCGCGGCGATTTGCGTCGTAGCGGCTTTTGCCGCCGATGCCGGCCATGTCGCCGCGGCCCAAGCGCATTTGGAAGCCGAGTACACCGCCACGCTGGCCGGCCTTCCGATCGGTCGCGGCACCTGGGCCATCGAGATTGCCGAGGACCAATATACCGCGGCGGCCAGCGGCGCGACCTCGGGACTGCTGCGGATTTTTACCGGCGCACGCGGCACCGGCGCTACGCGCGGCAGCTTCAGTGGCGACCAGACGATGCCGACGAGCTATGTCGCGACGATCGATTACGAGCGCGGCAAAATCGATGACGTGCGCATGGCCTTGGCCGGCGGCAATGTTAAGGAATTGTTGGCCGATCCGCCGCTGTACCCACATCCCGATCGCATTCCGGTGAGCGACGCCGACCGCCGCGGCGTCGTCGATCCGATGAGCTCGACCATCAATCGCGTCGGCGGCAACGGCGATCCGGTGTCGCCGCAGGCCTGCGGCCGCAAGGTGGCGGTGTTCGACGGCCGCGTGCGCTACGACCTGCGCAGCGAGTTCAAGCGCATCGAGATGGTCAAGGCCGAACGCGGCTACCAGGGACCGGCTGTGGTGTGCGCGGTATATTTCGAGCCGATCTCCGGCTACGTGCCGGACCGTGCGGTGATCAAATATCTGGTCGCGCTACGCGACGCCGAAGTCTGGCTGGCGCCGATTGCCGGCACGCGCGTGCTGGTGCCGTTTCGCTTCTCGATGCCGACACCGCTCGGCATGGGCGTGTTGCAGGCGATTCAATTCGTCTCGGCGGCGCAAGCGGGCCATCCCAGCGTCAGCGCGAAGACGCAATAATCGCGGCCGTCGCGCCGGCGCCATACAGGTGTTGCACAATCTCGACGACGGCACGCCGCCTACCCATGTTGGGCATGTCCGTCGGCTTCCCCGTAATCCACAGGAGGCTATCCCTTGACTCGCCGTGGAATCGTGATCCGCCGCCGCGTTAATGTTTTGGGTGCCAAAACGACGCAGTGGAATCGCCCGTTACACCCGATCTGGTGTTCAACGGTGGTTGCGGCGCCATATATCGCGGTGAACGAACTCGAACAGCGCGCGAGTCGCCGATTCGGCCGCGATTTGTTCCAGACTCGTTCCACATGTTAAGCACAGGCCTTTCCAGCGTCGCGTTGTGATACAGAAGCAATGCCCCATCCTCTTTCGCGGCAGCGGGGGAGGCACGAAAGGGGCGCCATGCCGGACTGTTGATGCCGATTTCCTTCTCGCCGCCTGCCGATCGTGACCTGCGCGCCCGTGGCGCCGGCGTCACCGCCGTGTTGGGGCCGACCAATACCGGAAAGACCCATTTGGGGATCGAGCGGATGCTGGCGCATTCGTCCGGCCTGATCGGCTTGCCGCTGCGGCTCTTGGCCCGCGAGGTCTACAACCGCGCCGTCGAGCGCGTCGGCGCCGACGCGGTCGCGCTCGTCACCGGCGAGGAAAAGATCAAGCCGCCCAATCCGCGGTTTTGGGTCGCCACCGTCGAGGCGATGCCGCGCGATCTCGACGTCGCCTTTCTCGCCGTCGACGAAATCCAGCTCGCCGCCGATTTCGAGCGCGGTCACGTCTTCACCGACCGCATGCTCAACCGCCGCGGCCGCGAAGAGACGCTGGTGCTCGGCGCCGCCACCATGCGGCCGATCGTCGAGCGGCTGTTGCCCGGCGCCAGCATCGTCAGCCGGCCGCGGTTGTCGCAACTGACTTTCGCCGGCGAGAAAAAACTGACGCGGCTGCCGCGCCGCTCGGCCATCGTCGCGTTCTCGGCCGATGAAGTTTACGCCATCGGCGAATTGATCCGCCGCCAGCGCGGTGGTGCCGCGATCGTGCTCGGCTCGCTGTCGCCACGGACCCGTAACGCACAAGTCGATCTCTATCAGGCCGGCGAAGTCGACTACCTGGTGGCGACCGACGCCATCGGCATGGGTCTCAATCTCGACGTCGATCACATCGCGTTCGCCTCCGATCGCAAGTTCGACGGCTACCAATTCCGCAAATTGAGCCCGTCGGAACTGGCGCAGATCGCCGGCCGCGCCGGCCGCGCGCAGCGCGACGGCACCTTCGGCACCACCGGCCGCTGCCCGCCGTTCGAGAATGAGCTGGTGCAGGCACTGGAGTCGCACACGTTCGAGCCGGTGAAAATGGTGCAGTGGCGCAACACCGATCTCGACTTTTCCTCTATCGGCGCCTTGCAGGCGACACTCGCGGTGGCGCCGACCGAGACCGCGCTGGCGCGCGCGCCGACCGCGGAAGATATTCTGGTGCTCGACCATGCTTCGCGCGAGGACGACGTGCGCGCCTGGACGGCGAAGCCGGCCGACGTCGAGCGGTTATGGGAAGTCTGCCAGGTTCCCGACTATCGCAAGATCGCGCCGGCGAACCATGCCGAGCTCGTGGTCACGCTGTACGGTTATTTGCAACGCGAGGGCAAGATCGCGGTCGATTGGTTCGCCCGCCAAATCACGGAATCGGACCGGACCGATGGCGATATCGACACGCTGTCGGCGCGTATCGCCCACATCCGCACTTGGACATTCGTGGCGAACCGGCCGGATTGGCTCGCCGATCCCGAACATTGGCAGGGTGTCACCCGCGGCATCGAAGACAAGCTTTCCGACGCGCTGCACGAGCGGCTGACCGAGCGTTTCGTCGATCGCCGCACCAGCGTGTTGATGCGGCGGCTGCGCGAAAACGCGACGCTGGAGCCCGAGATCAACAAGACCGGCGACGTCGTCGTCGAAGGTCACGTCATCGGCCGGCTCGACGGTTTCATGTTCGTCGCCGACGCGTCGTCGGGCGGATCCGAAGCCAAGGCGTTGCAGAACGCCGCGCAGAAAGCGCTCTCCGGCGAGATCGGCGCGCGCGCCATGCGACTAGCCGAAGCGCCCGATGAGCAATTCGCGCTCGCCGCCGACGGTGCGATCCGCTGGACCGGCGCCGCGGTCGGCAAGCTCATCGCCGGCGAGCAGGTTTTGAAACCGCGGGTTCGCGTCATCGCCGATGAGCATCTCACCGGCGCGCCGCGCGATGCGGTGGAAGCGCGGCTCGATGCTTTCGTCAAATCGCATCTGGAAAAATTGCTCGGGCCGTTGTTCGTGCTGTCGGCGGCCGAGGATGTGACCGGCATCGCGCGTGGCGTCGCCTTCCAATTGGCCGAAGCGCTCGGCGTGCTCGAACGGCAAAAAGTCGCCGAAGATGTCAAAGGATTGGAGCAGCCGGCGCGCGCTTCTTTGCGCAAATACGGCGTGCGCTTCGGCGCCTATCACATCTACATCCCGGCGCTGCTCAAGCCTGGCCCGCGGGCGCTCGCCGCGCAGCTGTGGGCGCTGGCGCATGACGGGCCGCAGACCAAAGGCCTCGACGATCTGTTGCATCTCGCCGGTTCCGGCCGCACCTCGATCCCGGTCAATCGCGAGATCGACGCGGCGCTCTACGGCACCGCCGGTTATCGGGTCAGCGGCGAGCGCGCGGTGCGCGTCGATATTCTGGAGCGGCTGGCCGATCTGATCCGACCCGCGCTGTCGTGGCGCGAAGGCGCGCCTGGAATGAAGCCGCCGGGCGCGATTGCCGGCGGCGGCTTTACGGTCGTCAACGGCATGACGTCGCTGACCGGGGCCTCGGGCGAAGATTTTGCGTCGATCCTGCGGTCGCTCGGCTACCGCATGGAGCGGCGGCCAAAACCCGCGGAGCCGGCGCCAGCCGCTGCGCCCGTCGAACTAGCCGCCGCGGCGTTCGAAACCGCGGCCCCGGCGGACAGCGATGCGGACGTTCAAACGTCGCCCGCACTCGAAGGCGAAGCGGCGGCGCGCGAGAGTGTTCCCGAAGTCAGCCACGAAGCCGTCCAGGAGCCTGTGGAAGCAGCGCTGCAACCGGCGGCGGAGTTCGTCACCGCGAGCCCAGAAGTGCAAACGGAAACTGCGCCAGCGCCACCGGCGGCCGAGGCGGGCGCTGACGTTGCGCCGGAAAAGCCCGCCGAAGAACCCGTGATGATCGAAGTCTGGCGGCCGGGCCGGGCAGGGCGGCCCGAGGGCGCACGCCGTCCGCGCTTCAAACGTCGCGAAGCGGGCCGGCAGAAAGTTGCGGACCAGGGCGCGTCGCGGCGGCCGGATGAGGCGGCTCCCGCCGTTGCCGCAGCGCCGACCGAAGCTTCGCCCCCAGGCACGGAAAGCGCCGCGACCGAGCAGCCCCACGCGAAACGTCATCAGCGCCACCATCGCCGGCACAAACCCGAGCAGCGGTTCGACCGGCCGCCACGCGAACGTGATCGGGAGCGGCCGGCCCGTCCGCCGCGGTTCGAGCGTCGCGAGCGCGACAAGGCACCCGATCCGAATTCGCCCTTTGCCAAGCTCGCCGCCTTGAAGGCGCAGCTCGAGGCCGACGCCAAGGAGCGCCGCTGAGTGGGCGGGGGCGCCGAAGACCGCCAGCGCATCGACCGGTGGCTCTGGCACGCCCGGCTGGTGCGCACCCGCGGCGCCGCGGCGGCACTGGCCGATGCCGGCTATGTTCGCGTCAATGGCGCCCGGATCGCCGCTCCGAGCCGTCAGGTCCGCACCGGCGACGTCATCACGGTGGCGCTGGACCGCAGCGTCCGCGTGCTCAAAGTGAGGGGTTTTGTCGAGCGCAGGGGTCCCGCCGGCACCGCGCAATCGCTATATGAGGATTTGACTTGAGAGCCCGGCCGCCGCCTGCGAAACTTGCGCGCGCATAACCCATGCGATAGGAGCAAGGCTCGCAAAAAGCCCGTTCAGAGTGTGGATATGACCTACATCGTCAACGACAATTGTATCAAATGCAAATACATGGACTGCGTTGAAGTCTGCCCCGTGGATTGCTTCTACGAGGGCGAAAACATGCTGGTCATCCACCCCGATGAATGCATCGATTGCGGGGTCTGCGAACCGGAATGCCCGGTCGACGCGATCAAGCCCGATACCGAGCCCGGCGTCGAGAAGTGGCTGACTGTCAACGCGGAATACGCCAAATCATGGCCGAACATCACGGCCAAAAAGGAGCCCCCGCCCGACGCCAAGGAGTGGGAGGGTGTGGCCAACAAATTCGACGAGCATTTTTCGTCGAATCCGGGTTCCGGCGACTGAAAACAGCGCCGAATCGGTATCGTTAACCACCATTAAGATTTTCGGCGCGCGACACTTTCGCAGCGCCATAAGGCTTTGATTTTGGCTGAAAATGTGATATAAGGGCATTCCATAATGAAGAACACCCCCGATATGCCGCTCTCGGTCCGCCGGGAGCTTATTTTTCCGAGGGGCGTTTCCGAGGAACCGTCAATAGAGGCGTGAGATCCACGCGAGAGCTGTGGCAGAGAAAACTCGTCATCGGTCGAAGAAGAGTGCGGCCGGCATGAGCCGGAAGGCCAGAAAAACGTCCTCCCGCGTCAGTCGGAGGGCATCACAGTCCACGCGGAGTGTCCCCCGGAACCGGGTTCGCGTGGCCAAGCCCCCTCACCGGCAAAAGCCGGAGGCGGAAGGAGCAGCTTTGGGAATGAATGCGAAGAAGACTACTCAACGACAAGGCTTCAAGACCAACGAATTCATCGTCTATCCGGCTCACGGCGTAGGCCAGATCGTCTCCATCGAGGAGCAGGAGGTCGCCGGCGCGCGGCTGGAGCTGTTCGTCATCAACTTCGTCAAGGACAAGATGACGCTGCGGGTGCCGACGTCGAAGGTCACCTCGGTCGGCATGCGCAAGCTTGCCGAGACGCCGATGGTCAAGCGGGCGCTCGAGACGCTCAAGGGCCGTGCGCGCATCAAGCGGACCATGTGGTCGCGCCGGGCACAAGAATACGAGGCCAAGATCAATTCCGGTGACATCGTCGCCATCGCCGAGGTCGTGCGCGACCTGTTCCGGTCGGATACGCAGCCGGAGCAGTCCTATTCGGAGCGCCAGCTCTACGAGGCGGCGCTCGACCGGCTGTCGCGCGAAGTGTCGGCGGTGCAGCGCATCACCGAGACCGAGGCGATCAAGGAGATCGAGGCGGCGCTGGCCAAGGGCCCGCGGCGCGGTCCGAAGCCGGAAGCCGACGAAGAGGCCGTGGTTGAGGAAGAGGCGGCCTAACCCGTTCAGGTTGCGAAATTACGTGAAAGCCCGGCAGAAATGCCGGGCTTTTTCGTTATGTTCTGTGGATTCGACTTTTGTTCCCAGGGCTTTCCCAGACATGCCCCGCCTTAGCCATAAATTAATCTTCATTTGAAAGGAGATAAGAGGCGGTTACGCGTGGGGAGAAGGGGGGCGCCGAGTATGCGGCGGAAGCAAGCGTTTAAGCGCGGTCGGGTCCTTTCAATCATTGTCGCAATTTTCGCCGGTTACGTGATCGGCGGCTGGAACGGGTCGGTCCCGCGCAGCCCCGAGATTTCGGCCGCCCAATCCGTGGCGCTGCGCTTTCCGCAAGATTTGGGTGATGCGTCGCCGGTAACGGTCGCATTCGCAAGGTCTGCCAACGCCGCGGCGATAGGCAATACGCAGCTTGCGTTGTTCAGTCCGCAGCCCTTTGTGCCACAGGCATCGGCTCCGCGCGCAGCGGCGCAACAGGCGTCCGCCCCACAACTGCCCGTGCCGCAAGCGACGGTGCAGATGGCATCCGCGGAACAGACCGCCGCCGCGTTGCCGCAACCGGCGTCGGCCGCGAAGAAACTGAGCGACGTCAAAGCGGCCGCGGCCGCCGTCGCCGTGCATAACCGCAACGACCGGGCCGCCGGCTTCATGCTCAATGACGCGCAAATCGCCAGCATCAAAACCCGGCTGCATCTGACGCCGGATCAGGAGCAGATGTGGCCCGCGGTCGAAGCCGCGCTGCGCAATATCGCCTATACGCGTTCGCGCGAAGCGCACCGGCGCAGCGCGCCGGCGAACACGCAAGTTGCCTCGGCCGACGCCGACGGCGTCGATGTGCGCGATCTCAAATCCGCGGCCATCCCGCTGATCATGAGCTTCAATTCCGAGCAAAAAGACGAGGTGCGCAATCTCGCCCACGTCATGGGTTTGGATCAGCTCGCCACGCAGTTCTGATTTTGCCGTCATTCCGGGGCGCCGCAAAGCGGCGAACCTGGAATCCATAATCACAGACGCGGCAGAAATCGTGCGGCGGTGCCCAATTGAATCGATAGTGGTTATGGATTCCGGGCTCGCGAGCGGAGCCTGTCATCGGGCCGGCCACTTCGGGCCGGACCCGTTGGCTCGCGCCCCGGAATGACGCGGCGGATTATGGCCGGCGGTAGCGCGATTTCACTGCGGGGAGTTTTTCCGCGGGCCGGAACAGTTCGCTGGCGCATTTGACGGTCATCAGGGCCAGCAGCGAAAAACACGTCAGATCGCCGAATTCCACCCGACTGGAAATGTCGAACGAGTAGATCGGATCGTAAAGGAAAAAATCGGCGCAGGCGGCGGCGGTAAAAACAGCAAGCAGCGCCGGCAGGCTGCCGTAGAGCAGCATCACCACGCCGATCGGCAGGAGATAGAAAAAAACCGGGTGCTCCGGGCCGACGGTGGCGAGTTTGAAGTACCAAAGCACTGCCGTCACTGCGGACACGACCGCAAGCGTCACGGTGACGGACATTGCCCCCTTCAAAACCGACATGTGCATTTCCCCCGAGCCGTTCGGCCCGTTGTTGGCGGGAACAATAGCAGACGCGCGGCCAATGGAACAGGCGGAAGCGGGGAATTACTCGACGACGATCTTAACTTCGCTGCCCGGCCGCAATTTTTCGCCGGGTTCGAGCCCATTGAGCACACGGAATCGCTCGACGGCGCGGTCGGTTACCGCCATGCGGCTGGCCAGCTTCTCCACCGTGTCACCCGGCGCAACCTTTGCCACTACAAGATGCAGAGGCTTAGCCTGTTCGATCTCCGCGAGACTCATGCGGCGGAACGTGCCGATCGATTCGCGAAACACGCGGTCGATCTCGGGCGTGCGGTGCTTGGCGGCGAAGATGAAGCGATAGACGTCGCTGCCGTAGCGGATGGCGTAGAGGCGGAAATCCCACTGGTCGCCTTTCGCCGCCGCGGTGGCGCCGGGAAAGCCGTTGATGACGATGTCGTCGACGGTTGCGGGATCGATATTCTCGATCCAGCCGGAGGTGAGATAGGCGGCGAGCGTCTGCTCCGCCGGAACGCGCACGACGTCGAGGCGTAGCGCCTGGCCGCCGCCGTGCTTGACGCCGAGCACGGCCGGCGCGGTGTTGTCGAGCGCAAACCCGTCCGGCGCGGTGAAGGTGAAGCCGAGCTTCGGATGCAGGAAGCGCCGGCCGCGCACGAAACCTTCGCTCGGGTCCTCGCCGAACACGATGCCGTCGATATTGCCGAAATAGGTGGCTTTGGCCTTGGCCAGCTCCGCCGGCGTATCGGCGGCCGGCGCGCGATATTGGCGGGCATTGGAAAGCGCATTGGTGATGCGCTCCGGTGTCGCCGGATGCGACGACAGAAAGTCGGGCGCGGCCGGATTGATGGCGCCGCTCTGCTGCGCCTTCAGATCGGAATTGTGCTCCATCGAGGTGAGGAAGCGCACCGCGCCGTAAGGATCGTAGCCGGCGCGCGCCGCGAGGCCGATACCGAGCGCGTCGGCTTCGAATTCCTGCGACCGCGAAAAGTTCACCAGCTTGAGTTTCGATTTCGCCAGCGCCAGCGCGCCGACTTCAGGGTCGGAGACCACGTCGGTGATGGTGCGGCTGGCGAGATCGGCATTGCGCGCTTCTTCCTCGCGCTGCTCGGCGTGTCGCGCGATGACGTGGCCCATCTCGTGGGCGAGCACGGAGGCAAGCTCGGATTCGTCGTTGGCGAGCGCGATCAGGCCGCGGGTCACATAGATCTGGCCGGTCGGCAGGGCGAAGGCATTGACCGACTGCGAGTTGAGCATCGTGACCTTGTAGTGCTGGTCGGGCTTTTCCGAAGCCGCGACCAGGCGCTCCACGGTCTGCTCGATCACGGCCTGCAGGCGGGGATCGTTGTAGACACCGCCATAAGCGGCAAGGATGCGCTGATGCTCGCGCGCCACCGCGGCCGGCAGCTCGGTCACCGCCGGCTTGACCGGCGCCACCGCGGCGGCCTGCGGCGCCACCGGCGGCGGCGATGAGGTGCACGCCGCCAGCAGCAGCGCCGCGATGGCTGCGCTGGCATGCCGTAAACCTGCGATCCCCGAACGTCCCCGTTGCACCGTCACGTCACCAACATTCACCTCGCGTCGGCAGTCTCGATCTGCTCCGGATAGTCCGCTTCGATCCAAGGACTGAGCCCCGTCCCGCCGCGCGCCTCGATAAAGCCGCGGACTCGAATGCGCCGGCCCGCGAGTCCCTTCAAATCGAGGCCCGCGGCCGTGAAATTGCGCTCATTTCGTTTCAGGACCGTAACGGTGAATTCCTCAGACCAGCGCCGCCCGAAATTCACGTAGATCGTGGCCCCGCTTTCACGCACGGAGACCACCTTGCCCTCGACCAGCGCAAATCGGCCTTTCCGCGCCAGCACGTCCGCAGCGGTCTCGGCGTCGAGCACGTCATAGTGCGAATCGGCCCATAGGCCAAGCTTGGCCGCCCGCGCGCCGTTTTCGCTTTTGAGCAGCTCCGCGGCGCACGGCCGGCTGCCGACATGATCGCCGACCCGGGCAAAGCCGGAGGCGATCAGCTCGCCTTGCGCGAACAGCTCCTCGCCGTCGCGCACCGCATAGGCGTAGGCGACGAGCCGGCCATAACGGTCGGTGGCGATGTCGGCGCGCCGCAGTACGATCTCGTCGCCGCCGACGAGCGCATCGAGCGCTGCCCTGGCGGCGGCACCCGGCGCTGCGCCAGTGTCAAGCGGCGGCACTTCGATCGCCGCCAAGCGAACTTCGCGGCCGTCATCAAGCGTGAAGGTACGGCCGTCGATGACGTGTTTGGCGACGCCGTGCGCAATCACGTCGCCGCCGCAAATAGGCGCAGGCTTCGGCTG
The DNA here is from genome assembly GCA_963724715.1 of uncultured Alphaproteobacteria bacterium. Lineage (GTDB taxonomy): Bacteria > Pseudomonadota > Alphaproteobacteria > Rhizobiales > Xanthobacteraceae > BOG-931. The sequence continues at coordinate 57,693 of CAVRVV010000002.1, forward strand.
CTCCTGCGCCATCGCGCCGAAACATCCGCAAAGAGTTGCAAGCTTGACCGCCAGCGCAGCGGCCAAAAAGATCCCACGACGCCGTCCCACCATCGCCGTCAAACCAACGGCCGGAATACGGCGGTACTACGGCGTGTCTGGATGCCGGCCGCTTATGCTATATCGGCGTCGATTATGGTCCCGTAGCTCAGCCGGATAGAGCAGCGGTTTCCTAAACCGAAGGTCAGAGGTTCGAGTCCTCTCGGGACCGCCCACCAACAAAATCAACAACTTAGCGCACTATTTGGCGACAGTCATTGACGACAGTTGGAACGGGCTGAAACCCGACGACAGTATCAACCCATCCCGGATATTGCAGCGTCGCGCCCTTACCCGCCGACACGCGCCAGGAGCATGGTCGCAGCACCTCCGATAGCAGACGCGCCGTCACGCGACCGGCGCGGCGGAGATGGGCCAATAGCGACATTGGCCGCCTTCGATCACGTCGTCGGCACGGCAAGTCTAGCTCAGCGCCTGCCAGCGCGATCGACCGGACCGCCACGATTCATCGGCGTTCCAGGCCGTATTGCTTCGCGCGCAAGGGGGCGCGCCCGCAGCACGACGCCGCTCCTGGCGACACAACCGGCGGGATAGTCCACGTATTGGCAATACACCACGGCACTGGCCTTCTCGGTGCTTGCGGTTAGGAACCCAGTTATCAGCAGCGCAGCTATGGCGATCGAGAGCTTCATTTTAGTCTCCTTTTACGCCCTCCAAATACGCCCTCCAAATACGCCCTCCAAATAATTACCATTAAAACGATCCGCGCATTTTGATCTGGATCAAACGTCCCTGGTCCGGACCAAACGTCCGCTCCGGGTCACCGGCTACGGCCGCAACCAATACAGCGGCCCTTCGTCCGTTGGCGTCAAAGACAGCGCGACGATGAACGACTTTGAAAATCTCGTGACGCCTGTTTCGCGCCTCGCGGGATTGTCTCGGCACTGCGGTCGTTATTTCGCCTTTCGTTTCGCTTTTTCTGGGCGAATTTCAGCGAAACCCTGCGGGAAGTTTATGCAGTCTCCGCCTGCGCCTTGTGCAATGAGCAATAAGGTGCTGATGCTGCTGAGTAATTCGCGAAGGTGACACCGTGTCTCTGTTGCAACAGGGGGCGGAAAAGCGAATGTAAAAGCCTATCGCCCACTCGCCAATGTGAATTCGCTGAGTTCTAAATCATGACAGTTCGGGACTTGGAATCGATGGGGGTTGTCATGAAATTCGCAACGTTCGGCCGGATCGCTGTTACCGCTCTCCTGATCGCCGCGCCGCTTGGCGTCGCCAGCGCCGCCGACATGGCGGTCAAGGCACCGCCTGCGCCGCCGCCGCCGGCGTTCAATTGGAACGGCTTCTATGTCGGCGTGTATGCGGGTGCGGCGTGGATGGACCAGGCCAACACGTCAGACCCGTGCAATCCCTCGTTTTTGGCTGGGTGTATCGTGGGCGTGACCGGCAACTATAACGTTGTTCCTGCCATAGCCTACGACATGGGTCCCAGTTTCATTGGCGGCGGCACTATCGGCTATAACTGGCAGCCGACCCCGTACACGCTGATCGGACTTGAGAACGATTTCGGCTATCTGCACCTCAAGGGTTCGGCTAACATGAATCCAACGCCCCTCACTCCCGGCGATACGACTGCAACCACAAAATTGGGCGATTGGTACGACGCCTTTACCGCACGTATCGGTGCGGTCGACGGTCATGCGATGTTCTATGTCAAGGGTGGCGGCGTGGTCGTGAAGGAAACTACCGGAGTTGTCGATCCAAATCCTGCCGGAGCGACCATCAATACCACCACCACCAAGACACTCACAGGCTGGGCTGCTGGCGGTGGCATCGAGTACGGCATCGATATGCATTGGAGTGTGAAGGCTGAATATCTAGTGTTAGGGGTCGCCAGAAACGACACCAACTGCGGCACAGCCTTTCTCGGCGGTGTTGCTGCCATCCCCGGCTCCTTCTGCGCCGTTACCCATACCCCCGACGTGCAGACAATCACCGTCGGATTAAACTATCGCTTCCACTAAAAACGGAACGTTCGAACCGCGTCATTGCAGCATCGATACAGCAGGCCCCGGATGGTTCCGGGGCCTGGTGCTTTTCGAGCGCTCAATCGCCGTGTCTGCTTTGCAACAGGGAATAAGAAAGCGGATGCGGAAATAAATTCCGACTCGCCATTATGGAACTATGGGTTTTAATCGGAGCAATCGCCAATCGACTTGTCCTTGAGGCTGATCCATGACGCGCACGGTGTTCGGGAGGCTTGCTGTTTCCGTTCTTCTGCTCGCCACGCCTCTCGGCGTCGCCAGCGCGGCCGACATGCCGATCAAGGCGCCGAAGGCCGCGCCGGCACCAGCGTTCGATTGGAACGGCTTCTATGTCGGCGCTTATGCCGGCGCCGCCTGGATGGACCAGGCGACCACCACGGACCCATGTCTTGTCGGCCTCTTCGCCGTTTGCACGGCAACAGGCGTCGGGACCTACAACAGCGTTGCGGCGACCTCCTATGACATGGGCCCGAGTTTCGTCGGCGGCGGCACCGTCGGTATCAATTGGCAGCCGACCGCTTACACTCTGCTCGGCCTGGAAAACAATTTCGGCTATCTGCACCTCAAAGGTTCGATCTCCCAGGATCCGCCGCCGATCTTCAACGGCGATACGATCGCCAGCACGAAGCTCGGCAACTGGTATGACGCCTTCACCGTGCGGGTCGGCGCGGTCGACGGTCATGCGATGTTCTATATGAAGGGCGGCGGGGCGGCCGTCAGATACTCTACCGGTGTCGTCGACACCAATCCCGTCGGCGGCACGCTCAATACGACCGTCACCAAGACGCTGACCGGCTGGGCGGCGGGCGGCGGTATCGAATACGGCATCGACATGCATTGGAGCGTAAAGGCGGAGTATCTGGTGCTGGGCGTCGCCAGGAACGTCACCAATTGCGGCGTGGACTTGTTTCCCGGCCTCCCGCCTCCGACGTTTTGCGGCATCACCCATACCCCGGACGTGCAGACCATCACGCTCGGGCTGAACTACCGCTTCCGCTAAGCGTTCGCTCGTTTTCCATCGCGCGCAGGTCGCGGATCGGCCCCGGGGCCTGTTGCCTCGCGGGACATTGGCGCGTCCATCGCCACGGGCTAAAGTCCGTCTCCCTGTCCCGCAACCAGCAACGCGTAACCCCCACAATGACCACGAAAATCGACGAATCCGCCCGCCTCAAAGCGGCGTATGAGCGCAACGAATTCCTCAACCTGCATGAGATCGTCGCCAAGGCGCGGCAGAACCTCAATCAGAACGCCTGGGACTACATCGTCGGCGGCGTCGAGACCGAGACCACGCTGCGGCGAAACCGCATGGCGCTCGACACGGTGGCGTTCCGGCCGCGGGTGCTGCGCGACGTCAGCAAGGTCGATGCCTCGACCGAACTCCTCGGCCGCAAGCTGCGGCTGCCGATCGTGCTGTGCCCGGTCGGCACCCTGGAAAGCTTCCATCCCGAGGGCGCCGCGCCAGTGGTCAAGGCTGCCGGCGAATTCGGCATCGCCCATATGCTGAGCTCGGTCTGCGACCCCGGCCTCGAAGGCGTCGCTCAGGCAGCGCCCGACGCGTTTCGGATGTTCCAGCTCTATGTGCGGGGCGACGCGGCCTGGGTCGACGATCACGTCGCCCGCGCCATCGCCAACAAGTACAGCGTCTTCTGTCTCACCGTCGACACCGCCCATTACAGCCGGCGCGAGCGCGATATCGCCAAGCGCCACATCACCGGCGGCCGGCGCCGCGCATCGGGCCGCGAATACCAGGAGGCGCTCGATTGGAAGACCGTCGAGCGCATCAAGTCGAAGTTCAAGATCCCGCTCGCCATCAAAGGCATCGCCACCGCCGAGGACGCCAAGCTTTGCCTCGATCATGGCGTGGACTTCGTCTTCGTCTCCAATCACGGCGGCCGTCAGCTCGATCATGGCCGCGGCTCGACCGATGTGCTGCCGGAAGTCGTCGAGGCGGTTGCCGGCCGTGCCAAGGTCATCGTTGACGGCGGCTTCTATCGCGGCAGCGATATCGTCAAGGCGAAAGCCATAGGCGCCGACCTCATCGGGCTCGGCCGCATGCAATGCTACGGCCTCGCCGCCGGCGGCCAGGCCGGCATCGTGCGCATGCTCGAGCTGCTCGAGGACGAGGTGATCCGCTCGATGGGCCTGCTTGGTGCCACGAGCTATGCCAAGCTCGATTCGTCGATGCTGCATGTGGCAGCGCCCGCCAATGTGCCGGGCGTGTTCTCAGCCTTCCCGCATCTCGAGATCGCGCCATATCGCTATTGAGATATGATCGGTCATGCCGGACGCGGTGCGCTATGCGGTTGCCGAACGCGTAGCCCACATCGTTCTCGATCGTCCGCCGGTCAATGCGTTGAGCCTCGACATGATCCGCGCCGTCATCGCCGCGTTGCGGCGAGCCGCGGCCGATGACGAGGCGCGCGCCGTCGTGCTCTCAAGTGCCGTCGCCCGGCATTTCTGCGCCGGTCTCGACCTCGCCGTGCTGCTCGGCAAATCCCGCGACCAGGTTCTCGAATTCGTTGCATGCGCTCTATGTCGAGCTGGATGAGTGCCAATGCAATCTCGGCAAGCCGTCGACCGCCGCCGTCGGCGGCTCGGCGCGCGGCGGCGGCATGACCATGGCGATTTCCTGCGATGTCATTGTCGCAGCGACTTCACGCCACATTCGGCTATCCGGAAATCAATATCGGCGTGCTGCCCGCCATTCACTTTGCCCATCTGCCGCGCATCGCCGGCCGGCACCGCGCTTTCGAGCTGTTGTTCAGCGGGCGGACTTTTGCCGCGCCGGAGGCGTACGAGCTCGGGCTCGTCAGCAAGGTCGTTGCCGATGCCGAACTCGACGCAACCGCCAATGCGCTGGCGGCGGACTTCGCCGCGAAATCGCCGACCGTCATGCGTGCAGCCCGCTCGGCCTTTATGCGCCAGAACGACGATCGGCGCCGGATTGCGGATGCGGTCGAGGATTTCTGCGACGTGGTGACGACGGACGCGGCGCAGGAGGGCATTCGGGCCTTCCTGGAGAAGCGCCCACCAAATTGGTAAGTCGGCGACTAACGCGCTCCGGCAATCGGCTCCATGCCGGCGTCGCGCCAGGCGTCGTGCGCTGCTGGCGCGGCGAGTGCCTGGATGAAGGCTAAAGCCGGCTCCGGCGCCGTATTGCGAGCCGGGATCGCGGCGCTGAACACGATATAGTTCTGCAATTCAACCGGCAGCGGGCCGACCAACTGCACGCCCTGGATCGGCAGGATCTCGCTGATGTTGAACAGGCCGACCTCGACATTGCCGCCGGCGACCAGCGCGACGCCGCCGCCGATGGCCGACGCGCGCGTCAGCTTCGGCCGGATGGTTTCGGTCAAGCCCATCTCTTCGATCATGCGCGCGATGGCGCGCCCCGCCGAGCCGCCGCCCGAGGTCGGATCGGGATAGACGACCGAGCGCGCCTCGAGCAACAGCGTGCGAATCGCCGCCGCATTGGAAATATCCGGCGGCCGCGCGCCGATGCGAACGACGACGCCGATGCCGACGCGGGCGAGATCGACGGCGCTGCCGGCACGCAAGGCGCCGGTGCCGCCCAGCATCGTCACGACCGGCGACGGCAGGATGACGACGTCGGCCTGGGCGCCGGCATCGAGATCGCTTTCGATGGTCGCCGGCTGCGCGACGGTGAAGATCAGATGATGGCCGGTGGTTTTGGCAAAATCCTCGGCGACCGCCTTGGCCGCCATGGCCGGCGCGCCGGTGCTGAGTAGACGTGAATGTCCGCCGCGCCGGCAAGTCGCGCGGTGCCGATGAAAGCAAGCATCGCAATGGCGCAAGCGCCCGTTGCAGCCTTCATCCCAGCCCCCTCACTGCAGGCGCGATCATCGCACGAGGCACGGACGAATGGTACCGACCGGCGCGTGCGGCATGTTAGCCATGCATTGTCCGGCAAACCGCCATGTTATGATCCTGATCCCGCCATCCCACGCCATCGACGAGACCCCCATGAACCTGCAGTTGAGCATCGGCATCACCAATAATCCGCGCACCTGGCCGATCCTCGACGGCACGGTGAAGCCGGAAGGCATCGATCTGATCCCGACCGTCCTGCATCCGTCGGAGCTGTTCTGGCGGCAATTGCATTTTGCCGAATTCGCCGTGTCGGAAATGTCGTGCTCCTCGTTCATGATCGTGACCGGGCAGGGCGATACGCGCTTCGTCGGGCTGCCGATCTTCACCACGCGGCGGTTTTTCCACACCACGATTTTGGTCAGCCGCAAATCCGGCATCGAGACGCCCGCGGATCTCAAGGGCAAGCGCGTCGGCGTGCCGGAATATCAGCAGACCGCGGCTTTATGGACGCGCGGCGTGCTGCAGCACGAATTCGGCGTGCATCCGAAGGACATGGAATTCTGGATGGAGCGCACGCCGGAAAAAAGCCACGGCGGCGCCACCGGTTTCAAGCCGCCGCCCGGCGTCGTCGTGTATCAGGTGCCGGCCGACTCCAGTCTCGGCGCGATGATGCTCGCCGGCGAGCTCGATGCCACGGTGCATTATCTATCCGGTCGCAATCTCGTCGATCGCAGCCGCGCCGATCTCGCGCACCATCCCGATTTCAAATATTTGTTCCCCGACCCGGCCGCGGAGGGCATCCGCTACTACCGCAAGACCGGAATTTTTCCGATCAATCACCAGGCCGTGGTGCGGCGCGACATCTACGAGAAGGAGCCGTGGGTGGCGTTGAACCTGCTCAAGGCCTTCAACAAGGCAAACGACATCGCCAATGCCCAGCGCATCGAGCACGTCGAGTATCACCTCGCCACGGGGCTGCTAAGCGGCGATGCGAAAACTGCGTTGCTCCATCACGGCGTCAAAGCCAATCGCAAGGTGATGGAAACCATCGCGCAATATTCGCTGGAGCAGGGGCTCACCCCGCGGCTGATCGGGATCGATGAGCTCTACGCGCCGAATGCACTCGAATCGTAACGTTCTCTCCCCTCGCGGGAGGGCTCGAGCGTGTCCGCGAAGCGGCGCGCCGGGGTGAGGGTCGTCTTCGCCGCGCGAGCCACGGGCCCTCACCTGATCGCGCTCTGCGCGATCAGTCCTCTCCCGCAAGGGGAGAGGAGGGAGATTACTCCGCCGCCTGCGCTTTCAGGCCGCCATCCAACGTCGCGCCCGAAGCGGCCAGCGCTTTGATCTCGTTGTCGCTGAACCCGGCCTCGCGCAACACCTCAAAGCTGTGCTCGCCGAGTCGCGGCTGCAGCCGCTCGGTCGAGGTCGGAGTTTCGCTGAAGCGCACCGGCGGCGCGGTGAACATGATCTCGCCTTCGCTCGGATGGCTGGCGTGCTTGAAAAAGCCGGTGGCGGCGAGCTGCGGATCGGTGAGCAGATCGTCGAGGCTCGCCATGCGCGCGCAGGGGATTTCAAGCTCGCGCAAGAGCGCGATCCACTCGTCCGTGGTCTTGGCGATGAGACACGCGCCGGCAAGCTCGTAGAGCGCGACGACGTTATGGCTGCGCGTGGCGATGCTGTTGAAGCGCGGATCGTCGCAGATTTCCGGCTTGCCGACCGCCGGCCAGAATTTGCGCCAGTGCCGTTCGGTATAGGCCATCATGCACAGATAGCCGTCCTTGGTCTTGTACGGCCGACGCCAGGCGCCGGTGACGCGCGTATAGCCGAGCGCTCCCATCGGCGGCACGAAATTGTGGCCGAACAGATGCTCGGCGAGCACGAACGAGACGAGCTGCTCGAACATCGGGATTTCGACGAACTGGCCGCGGCCGGTCTTTTCGCGCGCGAGCAGAGCGACCGAAATGGCGTTGGAAATCGACAGCGCGCAGATCTTGTCGGCCAAAATGGTCGGCGCGTAACGCGGCTCGCCGGCGACCGACATCAAGGCGGCGATGCCGGACTGGCCCTGGATGACGTCGTCATAGGCCGGCTGGCCGCTATACGGCCCGCCGTCGCGATAGCCGTGCAGCGCCGCATAAACCAGGCGCGGATTGCGCGCGAGCACCGCCTGGTGGCCGAAGCCGAGCTTGTCGATCTTCTGCGGCCGCATCGAGTGGACGAAAACGTCGGCGCCTTCGATCAGCCGCCACAGCGCCTCGGCGGCGGTGGGCTTCTTGAGATCGAGCACCAGCGAGCGTTTGCTGCGGTTGAGCCCCATGAACAGTGCCGCCATGTTCGGCGAGCGCGCCGGGCCGGTGTGGCGCGGCGCATCGCCCTCGGGCGCCTCGATCTTGATGACGTCGGCGCCCATGTCGCCGAGCATCTGCGTCGCCAGGGGCCCTGCGACAACTGAGGTGAGATCGAGAATGCGAATGCCGGCGAGAGGTCCTGCCATTGGGCGATGGTAGCTTGTAGGCTGCGCTGCGCCAACGGCCTCCCCGTGGCAGGGGAGGCTTTTAAGAAAACGCCGGTATCACTTCCTTGGCGAACAGCCGCATCGATTTTTGCGCCTCGGCGAAATCGAGCGTGCCAAAATTGATCTGCAGCGAGGCGTGCTCGAATTTGCCCATGGTGTCTTCGAAGCGGCTGGATGATGCCCTTGATCTCGTCGGGCGTGCCGACCCAGGCGCCGCCGGACTCGATCTGGCTCTCTAGCGATGCATTCTTCATGCGGCTGATCGAAACGTCGTAGCCTTTGTAGTCCTTGGACGACGTGCCTTGGGTCCATTCGCCGGCGGACTCATAGAGCGCGATAAAATAATCCTCGAACTGGCGGCGCGGAATTTCGCGGGCGAGCTTTGCGTCCTCGTGGCAGAACATATGGAACGCGATCATCACTTCGCCGTCGCCGGGATGGCCGGCGTCGCGCCAGGCCTTGCGGTATATCGGCAACAGCTCTTTGAGCGGGCCGACCGGGATCGACATCAGCGCGTGGCCGGCGCGTCCGGCGAATTCGAACGACTCCGCCGTGCGTGTCGAGGCGATGTAAAATTTCGGCCGCGGCTTTTGCGTCGGCCGCGGCAGCGAGGTGACGTTCTCGAACGCATGAAACTCGCCGCGGTGGGTGACGTTCTCTTGCGTCAGCAGGAGCTCGATCTGCTCGAGGCCTTCACGGAAGCGGGCGACGGACGTGTCGGGCGAAATGGCGAAGCGCCGGAATTCGTGCGGCAGGAAGGCACGCGCAAAGCCGACGTCGAAGCGCCCGCCGGAAATCGCATCGAGCATGGCGATCTCGCCGGCAAGTTTCAGCGGATTGTTGAACGCCGGCACGACCGCGCCGGTGACGAGGCGTATCTTCTTTGTGCGCGCTGCCACCGCCGACAAAAACAGGATCGGATTGGGGCTATAGCCGCCATAGCGCTCGAAATAGTGCTCGACCGAGCGCGCATGGGTGTAGCCGAGCGTCTCGGCCTCTTCGGCGACGGCAAGGCTTTCCGCGAAATACGCGGCAGCGCTTTTGTCGCTCGGCCGGAAATTGGGAAAGAACTGAACGCCGAACCGCATGCGATTTAGCTCCCGGCCGCCTCATGAGAACGCGGCTTGCGGCCGATATAGCGCGTGAGGTCGGCCAAGTTCTGCCGCAGCGTCGCGGCATCGACCACGTGCGGATCGAAATCCGGCGCGTCGAAGTCGAGCATGTCCTCGTGATCGACGCTGTTCGGATCGGCGATGCTGCGCAGATAGGTCTCGTTGCCGACCGGGCCGCCGATATCCGCCGGCGGGCAGCGGCCCTCGGCGCTGATGAGGTTGGGATAGCGCATGTCCGGCTGCGCGGCGGCGCGCGACAGCAGCGTCACCGTGTGCTCCCAATCTTCGCCGAGCACATAGTCGTACTTGAAGGCGTCGCCCGCCGCCAAGATATCGCGCAGCGTCGATTGCTCCGCCGGTGTCCGATCGATGCCGGCATCGCGGTCGGGCTGTCCCCAAAGCTTGTCGCCGATACGAAATTCGAACGGATGGCCGTTCTGCCAGCCGATGGCGATTTGCAGCACGAAATGCAGGTCGTCGAGGCGGATGTCGGCCGGCACCTCGACGACGCGCAGCACACGCGGCGTCACGTCGTCGATCTCGACACTCAACCGTGCGATTTCGCTCATGTCCGGGGACGGCAAACCGTCATTCCGCCGCCTGCTGGAAGGTCAGCATCTCGTGGCGCCCGTCGAGATCGACGATCTTGCCGTCCTTGATCACCCAGGCGAGGTTCTTTGAGTCCTGGAGCATGGCGATATCGGCGATCGGGTCTTTGTCCCACACGGTAATATCGGCGAGCTGCCCCGTCGTCACCTGGCCGACCTGGCCGTCGAGACCCACCGCAAGGGCATTGTCGCGGGTCGCCGCCACGATCGCCTCCATCGGCGTGTAGCCGCCATGCTTGACGAAAATCTCCAGCTCCTTGGCATGCAGCTCGCCATGGCGGGTGAACGAATTGTTGCCGGTATCGGTGCCGACCAGAAGTTTTATGCCAAGCTTGCGCGCCTTGTGCATCAGTTCGCCGAGCAGATCGTAATGCCGCTGCATACGGTTGAAATCGAGCTGCACCTGCTCGGCGCCGACTTTTTGCTGCTTGCCGAGCTCGACCACGACGGCGAGGAACGTCGCCGTCGGCAGGATCGGCACGCCGGCTTTGGCGACCGCGTCGAGATCGCGGTCGGTAGCGAGATCGGCGTGCACGATCCAATCGACGCCGGCCTCGGCGGCGGCGCGGGTCGAACCGGCGCCGCGCGAATGGATGGCGACTTTCAGGTTGCGCCGGTGCGCCTCGCCGACCACGGCGGCGATCTCGTCCTTCGCGAGCATCTGCGATTCGCCGGAACGGCTGTCGGCCATCTTGATGAAGTTGACGCCGTGCTTGCCTTGCCGGCGCACCTCGGTGACCATCTCGTCGGCGGTGTTGCACAGCTTGCCGATGGAATGATCGGGCGTGCCTTCCCATGACGGCTCGTCGTCCTCGATGCAGCCATAGGTGACGATCATGCGGCCGGCGACGAACATGCGCGGGCCTTCCATCAGGCCGAGCCGGATGGCGTCGCGTACGCCGACATCGGTGAACCAGGTGCCGCCCGGCACCGAAATGCTGGTGACGCCCGAGCGCAGAACTTTCTGTGCGCTGCGGGCGGATTTCAGCGTCGAGAATTCCGGCCGCGTCGTGCCCTTGCCTTTGCCCTCGCCCTTGATCAGCGGATAGCCGTAGGACATGTGGCAATGGGCGTCGATCAGGCCGGGCATGATCCACTTCCCGGCGGCATCGACCACGTCGACGGTTTTGCGGTCCTCGAGATGCAGGTCTCCCGGCAGCGCGCCGACGCTCTTGATGCGGCTGCCCTCGACCACGATGGCGTCGTTGCGCGCCGAAGGTTTGCCGGAGCCGTCGATCAGCGTGCCGTTGCGGATGACCAGTGTCTTCTTGGCGGCGCTCATGGGGCCCTCCGGCAAAATTGCTTCGTTTACGCAACCATACAGCAGCGCGACAGGTAACGGTATTGCGGCTTGCGCATGCGTACTCCCTCTCCCCAGAGGGGAGAGGGTGGGGTGAGGGGGTTCTGACCGAGAGGCCGTAGGCCCCTCACCCCAACCCTCTCCCCGCTGGGGAGAGGGAGCGCGCATCAGCGAGCGTCGATTCCCGAACTGCTCCGGCATACCCGGTGAGGCCATGCGCGGCGACGATATCGCCGACCTGCTCGCTGCGGTCGATATGGGCGCGCACCACCGCGCCGATGTCGCGGTGCAACTCGGCGGCGCTGCGCTCCGCTTTGGGCTTGGTCTGGGCGCTGAGATAGGCGCCTTCCGCGCGGTTGACCTCGACCAGAGCACGGCCGAACGGCATCTGCATGCGCTGGTAATGCAGCAGTCCGGCATTGAGGTCGCCGCCAGCATCGCGGATGCCGTCGGCAAGACAAGCCGCATCGAGCGCCGCCTTGGTGGTGCCGGCGCCGGCATGGGGGCGGGCGACGAAGGCCGCGTCGCCGGCCAGCACGACTCGGCCGAACACGATTTGCGGCGAGATCAGATCGTAGATCGGCTGAAAGAACGGCGTCGTGCGCGCAAATATCTCGGCGATCTGCGGCGCGATGACGGCCTTGGCGTCGGCTTTGATTTTGGCGATGACGTCGGGGCGGATCAGCGGCGGCGGAATGCCGGCGGCGTGGTGGCGCCCCGCGGCGTCGGTGCAGATATCGGCCAACGTGCCGCGATCCACCGGCCGGTACCAGACGATATTGTAGGCGCGGCGGCCGACCGCGGTGTCGTTGTCGCGCCCCGGCACCGCATAGCTGATCAACTGCTCGCCCTCGGGCAGGCAGAACGCATAGAGCTCGACCATCTCGCGCCAAAGGTTTGGCGGCACGTCGGCTTCGTCGATCGACGCGCGCCAGGCCACATAGCCGGCGTAAGCCGGCTCGACTTGCGGCAAAAATTGCGCGCGCACTGTGGAGCGGACGCCGTCGGCGCCGACCAACAGATCGCCGCGTTCGCGCGTGCCGTCGGCAAAGATCGCGGTGACGCCGTGCGCGTCCTGCTCGACGCGAACGAGTTTTTTGCCGAGCCGATAGGTTTGCGCCGGCAGCGCATCGAGCAAAGCGCGGTAGAGCCGCGACCAGCCGCTGAGCGTGCGCGCCGTCGGCTGCTCGATCAAAATCTTGCCGCTTACAGTCGAGGCAGACCGCCCGCGTCGGCTTGATCCCCATCGTCTCGTCGAAGTCGATGCCGGCGCGCTTGAGGATGGCGATGAGCTGCGGGTGGGTGCCAAGGCCTACGCCGCGGCTCGCCAGCTCTTCGTCATTGCGCTCGAACACGGTCGCGTCCCAGCCGGTCGCGCGCAGCAAATGCGCCACGATCAACCCGCCGAGCGAGCCGCCGATGATGAGCGCGCGGCGCGTCATGCGTCATTCCGGGGCGCGCCGCAGACGCGAACCCGGAATCCATAATCACGAAAAGTGAGGTTCTCGACGATACGAAACATCGTTCGAACGGCGGTGATTATGGATTCCGGGTTCCTCGCTTCGCTCGGCCCCGGAATGACGAGGATCACGGCAGCGCCCAGGACATGCTGTCATGCCCGGGCTTGTAATCCATGTTGGTCGCCGCCGGATTGCGGTTGATCAGCGGGCGGCCGTACATCGGATTGGTCGCGCTACGCGTCTCGTGCTCGACCGTGAACAGCACGTCGCGGGTGTCGAGGTCGATCACGTCCTTGAAGCGGTATTCGTAGTCGTTGGTCTCAACCGTGATCAGGCCGAGGTCGAGCAATTTGCGATACGGTTTTGAAAAATTATTGAGATAGATCTGCACGTGATGCCGGTCATAGTGCGCTTCCGGCGCGTCGGTCTCGCGGAAATAAAAATATTGTTTCTCGCCGACCTGGACGCGGGCCTCGGGGCCGGCGCCGTTCTTTTTCACCTCGGCCGGCGCGTCCATCACCTCGCGATAGAAGCGCGCGATGCGTTCCGCGGTGCCGGGGCGGACGTCGAAGCGGACATAGGGCATGCCGAGCTGGACCCTGCCGAAGCGCTCGACGTCGGGCGTATGCACGGTGATGCGGTTGCCCCACGGGCACACGGTCTCGACGCCGTCGTTGCTCTCGCGGAATTCGAATTTGGTGCCGTCGAGCGGCTTCTTCACGCGCTTGAGCCGGTTCAGGAGCGCTTCACGGTCCGGCATGACCAGGCCGGTGACGCCGCGCAGCACGTCGGGCTTGCCCATCGGCAGATGGAACTGGCTCATGCCGACATTGATCCACATATTGCCGGCGCCGGTGTTGAGATAGGGATCGCGCGTATAGCCGAGCCCAGTGATGTAAAAATGCGTGGCGAGGTGTTGATCGTCGATGCAGACATTGACGTGGCCGATGCCGACGATGTTGCCGATGTCCTGAGCGGCGCGGTCGTATTGTGGTTGAGGCATTGTCGTTTCCTGGGCGGGTTCGTTCTGGGGGATACTAGATCAAAACGGTGTGCAGGGCGAATAGCGAGTGGCGAATAGTTACTTGTCCCTATTCGCTACTCGCCATTCGCGCCTCACTGCGGCTCAATCCCCGCGGCCTTGATGATCTTGCCCCATTTCTCGGTTTGCGCCGCGATGAAGGCTTTGAACTCCTCGGGCGTGTCCCATTGCGCGACGATGCCCAGGTTATTGAAGCGCGTCGCGGTCTCCGGCTTCTTCAAGTCGGCGACCAGCGCCGCGTTGAGCGCGTCGACGATCGGCTTCGGCGTGCCGGCGCGGGCGAAGAAGCCCTGCCAGCTCTGTCCCTCGTAGCCCTGGCACGGTCTCGGCCAACGCCGGCACGTCGGGCATGTCGGGATCGCGCTTGGGCGAGAGCACGGCGATAAGCTTCAGCTTGCCGGCCTGGATCAGCGGCAGCGCCGGGGTGAGGTCGGAGAATTCCATCGAGATGTTGCCGCTCGCCACATCGGTCAGTCCCGGCAGCGTTCCCTTATAGGTGATGTGGCGCGCGGTGGTGCCGGTCATGATCTTGAATTCTTCGGCGAAGATCTGATGCGGCGTGCCGTGGCCCGGGGAGCCGAAGGTCAATGCATCGGGCTGCTTTTTGGCGAGCGCGATCAGGTCGGCCACCGAATTGACCGGCAGCGACGGCGACACCACCAGGCAGAATTTGGTCAGGCCGACCAGGGTGACCGGGGTGAAATCCTTGGCGAGGTCGTACGACACGGACTTCATCACGAACGGCAGCAGCGTGATGACCGATGGCGCGTGCAGCAGCGTGTAGCCGTCGGGATTGGACTTGGCGACATAGGAGATGCCGATCTCGCCGCCGGCACCCGGTTTGTTCTCGACCACGAAGGTGCCGTGCAGCGCGCGGCCCAGCACGTCCGCTTCATAGCGGCCGAGCAAGTCGTTCGACGCGCCCGGCGGGAACGGCACGACGATGGTCACCGGGCGGCTGGGATAGTCTTCGGCGCCGATGGCTTGCAGCACCGGCAGCGCGAATAACGCGCAGGCGAGCGCCATTGCCGAGCCGGCGCGAATGGAAGGCATTTGCATGGATGATCTCCCGAGGCCAGCAAGCTTAGACCCGCGCGCCGCGCCCGGACAAGGCGACGCCGCAGCCATGCTGCCGCAGCCTGACTGACGGACTGCCGCGGCGCGGGCAGGGGTGATACACCTTGCCGGCAAATCACTTTGGGTGTCGCGGCGCGGTGTCGAGTTTTAGGGAAAAATTGCAACCGGCCGCGGGCGACGAGGCGGCTAGCCGCACGAGCGACGTCGATTATCGCCTGCTGGTGCCGCTGGTGCTTAATTCGGCGATCATCCAGGCAGTCTACGCCATCATGCGGGTGACGACGTCATACCGCGCCATCGAGCTCGACCTGCCGGTGATCTGGATCGGCGTGATCTCGGCGACCTTTGCGATCCTGCCGATCTTCCTCGCGGTCTGGGTCGGCCGCTTCATGGATCGCGGCAATGACGCGCAGGCCTGCTGGATCGGCGCCGCGCTGATGGTCGTCGCCTGCGCCGGCTTTCGCTACGGGGCCGGATCGGTGACGACGCTCTTGCCGCTGATGGCGCTGCTCGGCATCTCGCACCTGTTCATGATGGCGAGCCAGCAGATGCTGTGCATCCGCTGCGCCGGGCCGCGCGGCCGCGATGCGGTGTTCGGCAATTACCTGGTCGCCAGCGCCATCGGGCAGGGGCTCGGCCCTTACATCATCGCCTGGTCAAGCGGTTCGGCGCGGTTGCCGCCGACCGACCGGCTGTACGCGATCGGTTTTTTGATCTCGTTGGCGTCGCTGGTGACCGCCGCCGCCATGCGGCCGGCGCCGAAGACGAAAGCGCACGAGCACAGCGCGGCGGTGGTGCCAGTGCGCACGCTGATGCGCCAGCGCGGCTTGATGGCGGTGCTGATCGCCAGCGTCATCACCATCACCGCCCAAGATCTGCTGGTGATCTACCTGCCGCTCTTGGGCGCCGCCAACAACATCACGGCCCGCGACGTCGGCACCTTGCTCACCGTGCGCTCGGCGTTCTCGCTGGTATCGCGCATGGGCTATGTGCGGGTGATCCGCCTGGTCGGCCGCGGGCCGTTGACGCTCGCCAGCATGATAGGGGCCGGGATCAGCTTCGCCTGTCTCGCTCTGCCGATCCCGCTGTCGGCGATGTTCGCGGCGATGGTGCTGATGGGATTTTCGCTCGGCATCGCCACGACGCTGAGCCTGACCAACGTGGTCGACCTCGCCTCCGCCGCCGCCATGGGCACGGTGATGTCGCTGCGCATCACCGGCAATCGCATCGGCCAGGTGGCTGTGCCGTTCATCGCCAGCTTGATCGCCGCCGCGGCCGGCGTCGGCGGCATTTTCGTCATCATCGCGCTGAGTCTGGCGGCGTCAGGTGCTGCGGTGCATTTCAGCCAGCAGGAAACATGATTGGGTCGCGCGCTAATTCTTGAAGCCGACCACCAGATGGGCCGGATATGATTCCGGCAACGCTTCGCCAACGCTTTTCACCGTGACAATATAGGTGCCGGCCGCGGCGATGGCGTCGGGCGGAACGACGGCTTCGAGTTGGCCGCGCTTGACGTAACGCGTCGGCACCTCCTTGCCGTTGAGCATGACGCGGTGACTAGGCAGCACGCCGCGGCCGCGCACCGTGAGCGTCACTTCGGTGCCTTGCGTCGCCAACAGCGGCGATATGTCGATCTCGCGCGGCAGCGTCTGGTAGGAATAGAACGCCGGAATCGGATTCTTGTATTTGTGGAATCCGATATCGACGATCTTGCCGTCCATGATCAGCATCTTGACGTTCTGCGTCATCCAGATGTCCTTGAGCGGATCGCCCTCGATGATGGAGAGGTCGGCGACCTTGCCCGGCTCGACGCTGCCGTAATCCTTGTCCTTGTGGAACGTTTTGGCGACGTTCAGGGTTGCGGCCTGGATCGCTGTCATCGGCGGCACGCCCGCCTCGACATCCATGACCAGCGCCTCGTGCATCAGCATGCCGGCCATGCCGCGCGGCGGGTCGGAGCCCTCCTTGAGGAGGCCGCCGGCGGCGACGAAGCGGCGGATGAATTCGTTGGCTTTCTGATAGCCGATGCGCGTGGCTTCGAGTTGCTCCGGTGTGTAGCGCTTGAGCAGCTTGTCGTAGGCGCTGTCGGTCACCGCGCGCAGCACCGGCGGAAAATCGGCATTCGGATCGTTGAGGATCTCGTTCTCCTTTTGCCGGAAGCGCGCCATGCTCGGCGACAACGGCCGCAGCCATTTGGCGATGGTCGGCGTCCAGGCGACATGGTGCGCCACCATGGCGGAGATGACGGCATCGAAATTCTCTGTCTGGTATTGCGCCCCGGCGACTTCAGCGTCGATCTTGCCGGCGAGCCGGTCTTCCGCAAGCTTGCGCCGCGTCTCGACGTCGAGGATCGAGCTATAGCCCACCGACCAGATGTGCTCGATGCCGTCGACGTTCGCCTTGGCCGAGCCGATGGCGTCCCAGCTGTGCGTGGTCACCCCAAGGCCGAGACGATGCGCCTCGTCGACCGCGACCTTGACCAGATCCATCGGCAGGAATTCGTTGAGCTTGATGAGGTCGTAGCCGAGCGCTTTCTTGCGGTCGATCGCGGCGCGCGTCGCCTCGGGCGTCGTCACCACGATGTTGCCGCGGAACTCGCGGGAGTCCGGCGCATCGGTCTCCGTGCGTCCGCCACCGATGGCGCGTCCGGACGTCCAGATGCGCGGTCCGCGAATTTTTCCCGCATTGGTGCCGTCGCGCTGCGCCAGCGTCCACGGACCATCCTGATAAATCTCGATGGTCGCGCAGGTGGTGATGCCGAGATGCAGATAAAGCTCGCCGAAGAAATCTTCCCAATGGCAGTGGCCGTCGAGAAAACCCGGCAGCACGGTCTTGCCGCTGGCATCGACGATTTGCGCGCCTTGCGGAACGGTCACCTCGCCGTTGCGGCCGGCGGCGGTGAAGCGGCCGTTCTCGATGAGGATGACGGAATTCTCGATCGGCGGCCGTCCGGTGCCGTCGATCAGCGTGCCGCCAACGACGGCGAGAGTGGGTGCGGTCTGCGCGCAGGCGAGGCCGCTCGGCGACAATGACAGCAGAACCGCGAGCGAGAACGCGCGCGCCCGCACCATGTTTTCCTCCCGAAGCGAAGGCGACGACCGACGGCCGGCACGCTCTACCGGCGCCGATAGTAATAACCGCCCCCATAGGGTCCGTAATAGGGACCGTAGCCATTGCCATAGAAGTAATAGGCCGGCGGCGGCGGTCCGACATAGATGGGCGGTCCAATTGGCGGCGGCCCTATGGGCGAGACAGGAATCGGCGCGTCGGGATCAACGCCGGGCGGCGGGCCGGCGTAGCCCGGTGGCGGCGTAGCCGCATAGCCCGCTGGCGGCGGCCCCGCCGGCGGTTCTGCATAGCCTGCGGGTGGCGGCCCGGCGGCGCCGGGCGGCGGTGCGCCACCGCCCTGATCGAAGCTGGTGGCGATGGCGTAGCCATTCTGGCCCTGGAACGTCACCTGGCACCATTGGCCGCTGCAGCCGCCGACGTCGACATTGCTGCCGCCCGGAATGGTCAGGATGACCATGTAGGTCGTGCCCGGACCCTGCCGTAAATTCACGTTGTTGGTGGCGAGCGCGGGCGCCGCTACGGCGCTTGCCGCCGACAACGCCAACAGCATAGCGGCGGACGCCGCGATCTTCCCGAAAGTCATCGCCAACCTCCTGGGTTCAAAACCAATATTCGCCGCTGATTAAAATCGCGACGGTGCCGGTTTTCAACCCGCTTCGCGGCGGGATTTTGTTATTCAGCGCGCGAGCTTTTCCAACTCGGGGAACGGCGCATAGGTGACGCCGGCGCAGAGATCTTTCGGCGTCTCGATGAATTGGTCGAAACGGCCGGCGACGAAAACGGCGGCGACCTCGCGCATGCCCTCATAGACGGTAGCGGTCCTCTTCGGATTGAAGCGCAGGCAGAGCATGTAGCGCGACGGCATGGTCAGGGTCGCCGGCTTCAACACCGGCTCCGAGATGCTGGCGTCGCGAATGGCCGTCGGATCGCTGACATAGACCCGCATGGCGGCGAGGATGTCGGTCTTGTAGTTCGTCGGATAGGCGTTGATGCCTTCGTCGCCGCCGGCCTCGTCGGTCCTATGGTGACCTCCGGCGCAGGCGCTCAGCGCCAGCGCTGTGATGATCAAACCGACATGCCGTCGGCATCCGCCGCCGTTCATGCGATGCCCGCTCAGTCCTCATATGCGACGCCCCGCATCGGTTTAATGGCAAATCGCGACCGGCGCCACTGGCATGTCGGACGACTAGATCGGCACCGCCATCGCCTCGAAGGCGGCGTCGCAATTGATCAGGTCGACGCGTTTTTGCACGATGCGGAACGTGTCGCCGTGACGCCTCAAGTGATGCCGCTGGCGGCCGGCGAAGACGCGCTGGGTGTCGTCGCGGTATTCGGCCATGATCAAAGTCGAGCCGACGACGTATTCGCCCTTTGCGTTATCGGCTTCCTCGACGACGACATTGCCGATGAGATGCGCGGTGCGTGATGGCGGCGTCTGCACGTGGATGCGCGGATGTTCGAGCCGCTCGACCCTGGTCTTCATCAGTTCGCGGTCGTCGTAGAACAGCGAAGCCTGGTCGAACGGGCTGTTCTGGCCGGGCACCGCCGGCACCCAATAGGTGCCGTCGTCGGCGAACAGCGCCATCCAGTCGCGAAAGCGCCGCGTATCGAGCAAGCGCGCTTCGTGGATGATGAAGTCCTCGAGCGCGGCGCGGCCCAACTCGTCAGCCGCCATTACGCCGCCTCGTGCATATAGCCGAGCCAGGCCTTGTATTGCGCGCGCACCACCATCTCATGGGTGGCAAGCTCGCGCGTGGCATTGCGCTCGCGGTCGGGCTCCTCGGCGCCCAGCCCGCGCGAGATGTCGACCCAGTCGGTCATGGTGCTTTGCAGGCCCTTTTGCGCGCGCACGAACGATTCCAGATCGTCGGTCTGCACGAACGACGCGGCAGAATGGGTGACGTTGAGCAGGCGGATATTGCCGAAATTCATCGCCTCCGGCGCGCCGACGAGGCGGATCGGATAGATCGTCACCTCGGTGCGGTCGACCGCAATCGGCTTGATGACGCGGACATGGATGTTCAAGCCCATGATCGACATGTTCGGGTAGATCAGTGAATTGTGCAGCCGCGGGGTAAGAATGTCGTTCGCGCGGGCGGCGCCGACTTTCTCCGCCAGAACTTTTTTGTATTCATCGAACGCCGGGCTCGAGCGCTTGCCGTCGTCGAGCGTGGTGTTGCTGGTCCAGCCGTGGCCGTTGCCGGCAATAAAGCTCTTGCGGTCCTTCCATGACGCGGCGGTTTGTTTCTTCTCGGTCTCGACCACCATCGCGCCTTTTTGATCGCCCTCGCGGCGGGCGAACTGCACGCCGTCCTTGTTGACGGTCGAGGCATGGCCGAACGGCACGTGGTAGGAGTCGAGCACGTTCTCGACCTGAAGCTTCCAATTGCCGTTGTAGACATAGCGATGCATGCCGGCGTCGAGCGCCAGCGCGCCGTCGGGCGCGCGATCGACCAGGTCGTCGATATTGCCCTTTACCGGGCCGATATGGTCCTCGAAGTTTTGGCCCTTCGGCGCCAGGCTCGCGAACACAAAACCGCGGTATTCGCCGACGCGCGGCGCGCGCGCCAAACCGAGCGCCTCCTTGTCGAAATTTTCGGCGCAGCCTTCCGGCACCGGCACCGTCACCAGGCGGCCGTCGGTGTCGAACGTCCAGCCGTGATAGCAGCAGGTCAGGCGCAGCGCGTGGCCGCGGCGCTCGTTGACCACCTTGGCGCCGCGATGAGTGCAGCGATTGAGCAGCACCTGCACCGAGCCATCACGATGCCGCACCATGATGACCGGCTGGCGGCCAAGATCGGTGGTGATGAAATCGCCCGGGTTCGGCACTTGGCTCGTGTGGCCGACGAACAGCCAGGCGCGGCCGAAGATGCGTTCCATTTCCAGGTCGAACAGGTCCGGATCGGTATAGACGCGCCGATGCACGCGGCCGGGCTCGATGAGCTTTCCGATCTCGTCGGCGTGGCCGTTGCGCATGGGGCATATTCTCTGCTGATGACTTGCTGATGCGCGCTCCCTCTCCCCAGAGGGGAGAGGGTGGGGGTGAGGGGGTTCCGACCGAGAGGCCCGAGCCCCCTCACCCCGGCCCTCTCCCCTCTGGGGAGAGGGAGAAGATCTACTCCGCCGCCTCGTGCGCGCGGTCCTGCACCTGCGTGTTGATGAGCTGCAGCGGCGACGCGGTTTCTTCCAGCATGCCCCAGCTCTTGAGCCAGTCGTAGGTGCGCTGCATCTCGTCGGCTGGGATCGGCGCCGGATCGCAGACCACGAGGCGGCTCTCGCGCAAATCCTCGATCTTGAGCGCCGCGATCTCCGGATCCTTCTTGGCGTAATAGTCGATGAAGTAGTGCATGTACGCCTTCTTGTTCGCGTTGATGCGGCGCACCGCTTCGCGCACCGCGCGATTGAAGGCCGCATAGGTCGCGGCATCGACGCGGTCGGAGGCGACTTCGGTGCCGTGGAACAGCGACGAGCAGACGACGCGGCAGCCCTTCTTCTCGGCGAGCGTGATGTGCGGCTCGGTCAGCGTGGTGGCGTCGATCTCGCCCTTCATCATGGCGTCGAGGCGATAGCGCGAGCCATTCGGTGCGCGGCACAGTTTGATCATCTCGCGCGGCAGAAACCCTTCGAGCAGATGCAGCGCGATGTAATGGGTGCCGAAATAGAACGGCACGCCGATGGTCTTGTTGGCGAGTTGCTGCGGCGTATACACCGGGGAGTCGGGCGGCACCACGACCGCCGAATAAGCCACGATGGCGCGGCGGCCGAGTTGCCGGCTGCCTTGGCCGGTATCCTGGACGCGGCAGTAATTGCCCCATTCGCAGGCGTTGTACATGTCGGCCTTGCCCTGTTCCAAGAGCTTGCCGTGGCTGGCGAACGGGTTGACGCCTTTCGGATTGGTGACGTGCGCCTCGACCTTCTTCTCGACGCCGGCTTCGCGATCGGCCCATTCGATCTCGATGCCCTCCTTGGCGAACAGGCCTTCGTCATAGGCGACGAGTTCGGGAAGACCTTGGAACGGCGCGGTTGTTTCCAATACGAGTTTTTTCATCGGCGGCTCCGGGCGGCGTTTGGCGGCAAATCGGGTGGCGAACTTTAGGCCTGCGGGCAGGGCGAATCAACGACAGCTGCATGCCGCTTGCGCATGGCCGCAGCGCGGCAGCGCTTACTTTTGCGGCCGCAATCGCTGCATTTGCAGCTGCGCCAGGAACGGCACCAGCGGGTGTGCGCCCATTTTGACGATCGAGGGCATGTCGAGCTTGATCAAGGCCTCGCGCTGGTCGGGCGGCAGCTGGAATTTGTCGGCAAACGCGCCGGCGTCGGCCATGTATTGCGCGCGCATGCCGGCGTCATGTGCCAAGCCATGCAGCGCCGTCGTCAGCTCGACCAGCTCCGGCTTGATCGAAGGATAATGCGCCGCCTGGTTTTGCTCGCCGTTGCCGCCGATCCAAGCCAGCGAGGCGTAATTGTGATGCCAGCTCGGATCCATCGACACCACGTCGGGCTTGCGCTCGCCGAGCGCGCCGGCGGCGCAGGCCCAGCAGCGCAATTCGATATTGCCGGTGTCGTCGAGCTCGGCTTCGTCATAACCGATCAGCGATTTCAGATTTCCCGCCGCGAGTTTCTCCAGCACGCGCCGGTCCCAGGCCAGCTCCGGATTGGAATAGCGGTCGGTACCGGGAAAATGCGACATGCCGCCACTCGACAGGATCACGGTTTTGAGCCCGAGCGCCGTGACGGTGCGGGCCACCGCCTGGCCGAACTGGTAGCAGCGCTCCATGGTCGGCTGCGGCGGCAGATAGGCGTTGACATAGATCGGCAGCACCGGGCCGGTGTGGTCGAGATGGGTGAGGGGGATGCCGATGGCGTAGTCGATCTTGGCCGTCGAGGTGAAGGCCGGATCGAAATTCTGCCGATAGAGCTGGCGCACCAGTTCGAAACCGATCTCGCTTGGAATCTGCCAACGGAATTTCCGGCCAGCGAATTCGCCGGTCGCCTCGCCGCCGACATGGACGGTGAACGGCGGCGCGGTGGTGTGGAAGAACTGCTCGGCGTGGTCGTTGGAAAAGATGATCCACAGGTCGGGCTCGAGCGCGCGCAGCCTTTTGCCGACGTCGGCTGCGACCTCGCGCACATGGGCAACCAGCGCCTTGTCCTCGGTGTCCGGCATGGTGAAGAACTGCGGCGCATGGGGCAGCATGGCGCCGCCGATCACGGTCGACATCATGGTGTTTCTCCTTGGCCGCAAGGCTATCGCGCGGGGGGCGGGACAACAAGCACTGCTGATGAAGCTGTGTTTATTGCCGTACATGTCTGAGGCCTAGAAAGCGGCCTTGATCGTATGGACAGCACTCTGTTCGCGTTGATGATCTTGTCAAGGATCGTAGACCGCCGGAGGCGGCGGCGCCGTAGCGCGTCGAAGACGCGCGTAACCGCGCTAATGGCGCCGTCCTTGACAAGATCATCAACGCGAACAACTGGCATCCATGCGATCAAGGCCGCCATGCGCGCACAGTTGCTTCACAGGTCGGCCAGAAGCCGATAGCTTCGCGCCGGCATAAGAGAACGGTTGGTGAGGGAAGCGAATGGTCGAAGTTCCGGTGACGATCGCCTGCGGCAACTATGACCGCACGCAAGCGATCAGGGACGGCAGGGTGAAAGTTGAAGGCTGCGCGGTGACCTACCTGCCGCTGTATCCGGAGGAGATTTTCCACCGCGTCTTCAAATTCCAGGAATTCGACATTTCGGAAATGTCGTTCTCGAGCTACCTGCGCACGGTGTCGGCGGGGACCTCGGAATATACGGCGGTGCCGGCTTTCGTGTCGCGGATTTTTCGTCACTCCGGCATCTATATCCGCAAAGGCGCCGGCATCACGAAGCCTGAGGATTTGCGCGGCAAGCGCATCGGCGTACCGGAATATCAGATCACCGCGGTGGTCTGGATGCGCGGCATGATGCAGCACCAATACTGCGTGCCGCCGTCGGAGATCCATTGGCGCAGCGGCGGCCAGGAGCAAGCCGGCCGCGAAGAGCGCACGCCATTGAAGCCGATCCCGGGCCTCGATCTGCAGGCGATCCCGCATGACAAGACGCTGGTCGGCATGCTGCGCGATGGCGAGCTCGATGCGCTGTTCACGGCGCGGGCGCCGTCGTCGTTCCTCGCCGGCGAAGCGCATATCACGCGGCTGTTTCCCAACACGCGCGCCGCCGAGCAGGCCTATTATAAGGAGACCGGCTTGTTTCCGATCATGCACCTCATCGGCATCCGCAAATCGCTGGTCGAGCGCTATCCGTGGCTGCCGACCAGCGTCTACAAGGCGTTCTGCGAGGCCAAGGCGCTGGCCATGATCGACCTGCGCGACGTCAACGCGCTGATGGTGACGCTGCCGTGGCTCGAAGCCGAGACCAAGGAGACGGCCGCGATCATGGGCGAGGATTTCTGGAAATACGGCGTTGCCGAGAACATGCCGGAGATCGAGGCACTGTCGCAGTACGTCTACGAGCAGGGCCTGACCGATCGCAAGGTGAAGGTCGAGGAATTGTTTCATCCGGCGACATTCGATATTTCGAAAGTATGAGCATGGCGGCAAACGACGATCGCGTCATCATTTCCGGCTGCGGGCCGGTCGGCGCCGTGATGACCTTGGCGCTGGTCAAACAGGGCATCCCGGTCACGCTGATCGAGCAACTGCCGGACGCCGCCGAGGATCAGCGCGCCGCCACCATCCATCCGCCGACCGTCGACATGCTGGTCAAGCTCGGGCTCGAAAAGGAGATGTTCTCCACCGAACCGACCGGCGGCATGGAAGCGCCGCTGTTCCATTTCCGCGACCGCGCCACCGGCAAATTGATCGCGGTGTTCGACGTCAGCCTGCTCAAAGGCGAAGTGCCGTATCCGTATGTGCTGCAATGGGAGCAGTACAAGCTGGTGCACGCCGCGCTGCCCTATATCAAGGCGAGCGGGCTCGGCGAGGTGCGGTTCTCGACCAAGCTCACCGGGCTGGCGCAGACCGCCGATCACGTCGAAGCCACGGTCACCAACGCGGCGGGCGAAATCGAAACGCTGCGCGGCAAATATCTGATCGGCGCCGACGGCGGCTCCAGCACGGTGCGGCGTCTCGCCGACATCGCCTTCGAGGGCTTCACCTGGCCCGAGCGCTTCATCAAGATCGGCACCAGCTTTGATTTCGGCACCACTGGCCAGGGCTATTGCACGCGGAATTATTTCTCCGATCCCGACGAGTGGATCAATCTGTTCAAGGTCAAAGGCAAAGGCCCGCCTGGCATCTGGCGTGGCGTGTTCCCGGTGCCGGAACAGGAGACCGACGAGGCGGCGCTGAGCATGGCCGGCATCCAGCGCCGCCTGCAAGGCATCCATGAAAAGAGCGGCGAATACGAAATTCCCTACTACGCGCTCTACGCCGTGCACCAGCGCGTCGCCGCAACCTTCAACAAAGGCCGCGTGCTGCTCGCCGGCGACTGCGCCCACGTCAACAATCCGATCGGCGGCATGGGCATGAACGGCGGCATCCACGATGCCATCAATCTCGCCGAGAAATTGTCCGACGTGTGGTTTGGGCGCGCCGAGGCCAGCGTGCTCGACCGCTATACGCGACAGCGCCGCAAGGCCCAGATCGATTACGTCCAGGCGCAAACCATCGCCAACAAGAAGGCCTTGGAAGAGAAAGACCCGAAGGTGCGCTGGCAGCACCTCGACGAGTTGCGCCGCACGTCGGAGGATGTGACGCTGCACAAGAAATTTCTGTATCGCTCGTCGCTGATCGACAGCTTGAATTCGGCGAATGCGGTGGAGTGAGTGCGCCTTTAGGCGGAAGGGAGCCGCCGGCGATTAAGGTCAAACTCCGGAGGCGTCGTTGCGTCCAGCGTGAGCCTAACACCACTAGCCATCAGATCGAGCGCCTCAGGCCCTACAAAATATTCCCTCACCTTTTTGAAATCTTTGCGAAAGGCTTTTGCAACGAAGGTGTACAAGTTTTTTGACGCCACGCTGGGCGGCGACAAAGTCCCGATCATTCCGTATAACAGAACGTCATCTCTGTACCGACCGCCGGGAGAGAAAACGATGCTGTCTTCATTTAGTATTAGATCAATAGCGAAACGAACTCCGCCCGAATACTGAGGCACGTCCCGGATGCGCAATACTGTGCCTTTGAGCGAGACAAGATACTGCCGGTTCGCTACGGCGCTGCGGTGGAACGCTATTCCAAGGTCGGGGATGTCGCGATACGACAAATAGGTTTGGAGCTCTTTCGATTTAAATAACCCCGCCAGGGTATATTGAAGGTCCTTTTGCGCTTCCAGCAAAGAGAGAACCCCACTCAGGTCCTGCGTTGTCGCATAGAACAAGGTTTGATTTCTGATCATTTGCGATGGTCGGTCGATGTGTTTCGCTGCGCTCAGTCACCCTGCGGTCGACGAGTCGCATCTTGCAAAATTGCAATCATCCGGTCGATCACGATGTCGACCGAGGTTCCAGGCGGAAAATCGATTGTCTTGTTTGGGTCTTCTACCCATCCGTCACGCCCAAGGGAGCGCCCAACGATCCGATAATTTGCGTCCCTTTGCTTGATGTCCCAGGTCGACGTCCCGCGTGCAAATGCCGACCAGGATCTTACGCCAGCATATTTCATCACAACCGGTTGCGGATGAATGCCTGGTTTGTAGTAAGACGTTGGCGGGTTGCCACGAGCGATTGTGGCATGGATGGCTTGGCGAATGCCTTCCGCATCGAAGACGTCCGCAACCGCTACTGGTTCGATGTCGCGATGGAGTCGCTGGTGCACGGCCCCCAATGTAGGTATGATGACCTTGCCGTTTCTGAGGTACAGATGCAGGCGCATAGGGCTCCTAGTGTTCGAAGATTGCGAGATCGATCCCTAGTTTCTTTGCTCTTGCTCGAAGGTCTTCTATGGCAGCGCGCGCTGAGTTGCTTCCCCTGCTATTTCCGGGGACCACGATCAGAAGTTTCCGCGTGGTAATATCGGAATTGTCGATGGTGTCGCCGCCCCAATCGGTGCCGCGATAATTATCCAAATCGTCAAGATATTTGTTTAGTCGCGACGTCAAGCGCCCGAAGTCTTGGTAAGTTCCCGCTTTGAGATCAAGTGATTTGATGCTGGTCGCAACGCCTTCTGAGCTAAAGTTGTCAATGGTTCTGGAAAGTCGATGCAACGAATTGTCGCGAAATAGCGCATCGAAATACCAACCTCTGATGAATGGCTTGAGCCGCCATATAACTGCGGCCGCTTCAGCCTCTGCGAGAGGCGGAATTAGGGACAACAGGAGGATACCAAAGCTTATCCAAGATTCGGTTTCCTCGTCGTCTTGCTCGGATTGCGAATATGGCCCTATGGCATCCTGGATTCTCTGCTGATCTTTATGCTCAATTCCTAAGACACCATGCAGCTCAGCATTAAGCGCATTCCCGGCGCTTGTGTCGCCCCTGTCATAGAATTGGCGCTTGATCTCGGCCTCTATCGCTGGTGCATCTTTCGGCTCCGCATTGCGGATCCATGTCAGCAGATCGACGAATTCATCGTTGCGGTAAGCGGGAGGCAGTATAAGCCGGTCCAAGGCAACAGATTCTGAGGCGTCGGACTGTTGCTTCGCATCGACATTTTGTGCGCTTCGGACTGGCAATGATTCGCCGATGCCGCTGGTCGGCGCGAACCAGCCGGGGTTAGGCGGCGTGCCTGTGCGTGGATGCAGTGCCGGGTTCCAGTTGCGGCCGTCGCTTGCGCTTTCATCACGCGCGTATTTGATGAGGACATCCGTCGCCTCCATTGCGTGGCGCGCATTTCGGTCGGGAATGTCGGGAACACGCAGATGCACCGCGGCAATGCGAGCGAGGCATTGATCGTTGGCATTTAATGCGCGTGCCACGGTGGCAAGCCCGGACATAATCCGGTCGGCGGTGACCTCGGAGCGATAGGCGCGGCTGAGCAATTGCTCGATGTCGCGCTGCTCGCGCACGACGAAGTGTCCGTCGCGCTTTTCGATCAGGGGCGTTCGTCCAATGAGCAGGCCATCGTCGCTGCAGGCGAGGCCGAGGTTATCTTCGCCGGCTTCGCTGAGACGCCACATGTGCCAAGCGGCGTGGCGGGTCATCATCTATGTAGGATTATATTCAGTAAGCCTTGTCAACAGAAAAGTGACGCCGCGAATGCTACTGGGCAGCATGCCACGCAAGCCATTGTAATTGCTGTTGAAATCATGCGGCTCGCTGGGCCGTCTTCTGTTGTATTACGGTTTGTTGAGCGCACATTTCGCATCAGCGACGGATTCGTCCGAAAAGATTCGCACTCTATCGGGCGGCGGGCTTTGCGTGGGACGCGACTACAAAAACTTCCCCCACTTCGCCTCGATCTCCCGCGCCTCATCGGGCGATAGCGCCGAAGCCGGCGGAAATTTGTCGCGCCACGTGAACGGCCGGCAGGCGTCGATGATCGCCTTGGAATGCGAAGTGACGCCGCGTTCCTTGTCGTCCGGCGAAATGCGCGGATCGAGCGCCGAGCTCCAGGCGTTGCGCACGATGTCGATGCCTTCGGCCGGCTCGCAGCGGGTGGCGACGGCCCACATCACGTCGGCGAGGTTGGACGGATCGATGTCGTCGTCGACCACGACGACGATGCGCGCCATGTAGCTGTGCGCAGCGGCGACGAGCGCCGCGCGCTTGGCGTGGCCGTCGTAGCGCTGGCGCAGCGCCACCACCGTCATCAGCTGCGAGACATGCTGCCAGGCGCCGACCACGTCGGTGACGCCTGAGGCTTCGAGATTGCTCCAGATGGTCGCGGCGCGGAACGGCAAGCCGAAATGAAAGCGCGGCGGCTTCATCGGCGGCGAGCCGAGCAGGATCGGATCGTTGCGATGATGGATGGCGGTGACCTCCATCACCGGGCCGGGGCGCGCCGCGGCGGCGTAATAGCCGGTGAATTCGCCGAACGGTCCTTCGGGCAGCGTCGCTTCGCTCATCGGCAGCAAGCGGCCTTCGAATATGATTTCTGCCAAGGCGGGAAGCGGCAGGCCGGTCTGCGGGCCGGCAAGCACTTCGATCGGTGTACCCTTGATCGAGCCGGCGAACTCATATTCCGAGCGACCGTCGGGCAGATATTCGAAGCCGGCGATGAACAGTGCCGGATCCTCGCCGTGCACGATTGCCACCGGACAGCTCTCGCCACGGTCCCAATATTTTTTGGCGATGATGGCGCCGTGGCGGCCGCCGTGATCGAACTGCACAGTGACCCGGTTCGGCCCGTGCACCTGGACGCGATAGATCGAGGCGTTGATCCAGCCAGAGTCGGGATCGCGCATGATCACGAGCGAGCCCGAGCCGATGAACGGACCGCCGTCGTGGCGATGCCAGATCGGTGCCGGAAAGCGCGCGATATCGACGTCGCGCCCGGCGACCGTATTCTCAAGGAACGCGGCACTTTTGACGGTAACCGGCGGCTGCGAACGCAAATTCTTGCGCTTTTCCATCCAGGCTTTGAGCGCATCGAGAGGTCGTAGCCCGGGATCGAGCCTGAGCGCCAGCGCGGCGCGCTGCACGTTGGTGGTGGCATTGGTGAAGACGCGAAAGCCGGGCGGGAAGCCTTTGATGGCGTCAAACAGCAGTGCCGGACAGTCGGGCAGGCCGGCCGCGACCTCAGTAATACCGCCGATTTCGAAGCGCAGGTCGGCGCCGTCGATGCGCCGCAAGGCGCCGAGCTTGTCGACGGCACCGATGAATTCGCGCAAGTCCTTATACATGTCGTCGCACCCACGATTTGTCGCAAACCCAGCCACGCCTGCGCGAGACTAAGATGGCAAGTCAAGGAGTTCTCTTTATCGGCCGAATGAGTATAAGTGAGCGCTGCCCGGGGTAAAAACACAGTCTTCATGCCATCCATAGCCCATCTTATTCACGCCTACGGCCTGCTCGTGGTCGCCGGCACCATCGGCCTGGAAGGCATCGGTTTTCCGGTGCCCGGCGAGACCGCGCTGATCGTCGCCTCGGTCATTTCCGGCACCAAGCACGAGCTCAGCATCGTCGCGGTGATCCTCACCGCGGCAGTCGCCTCGATCGTCGGCCGCAGCGTCGGCTATCTGATCGGCCGCTATTTCGGCTATTGGCTGCTGTTGCGCTATGGCAGCTATATCTGGGTCAACGAAGCGCGGATAAAACTCGGCCAATATCTGTTCCTGCGCCACGGCGGCAAGATCGTCATCATTGCCCAGTTCGTCCCGGTCCTGCGCACGATCGCCGGCATCATGGCGGGCGCCAATCGCATGCCGGGGCCGCAATTCCTGCTGGCCAATATCTTCGGCGCGTTCGTCTGGGCGATGTTCTTCGGCATCGCTGCCTATTCGCTGGGCCGGGAAGTCGAGCGCTTGGCCGGCTGGGGCGTGATCGTCCTCGTCATTGCCACCATCGTCGTCCTGGTCATCGCCGCCTATTTCGTGCGCGGCCATGAGGCGCAGCTCGAGGCGGAAGCCGAGCGCGCCTTGCCGGGTCCGCTGCAGTCGCCTTGACGCACCCGCCCCGCCGGTGCCGATAATACGCGAAATGCCCGAGGAGACGCCGTGACCGCGTCATGGTCGACAATCGATTGCGACGTGCACGTCAATGTGCCGAGCATGCAGGCGCTGTTGCCGTATCTCGACGAATATTGGCGCGACAGCGTGGTCGACCGCGGCATGAACTCGCTGGATTCGATCAGCTATCCGCCGAATGCGCCGCTCACCGCGCGGGCGGACTGGCGCGGCAAGGGCGGCGCGCCGGCCAATACGCTCGACGCATTGCGCACGCATGCGCTCGACCGGTGGAACATCGACGTCGCCATCTGCCATTGCCTCTACGGCGTGCAGCTTCTGTACAGCGAGGACATGGCGGCGGCGTTCGCCAAGGCGGTCAACGACTGGGTCGCCAAGGAATGGCTCGACCGCGATCCACGGCTGCGCGCCTCGATCGTGGTGCCGATGCAGAACACCGAGTTTGCCGTCGCCGAGATCGAACGCTGCGCCGCCGACAATCGCTTCGTGCAAGTGCTGGTGCTCGCCATGGGCGAGATGCCGCTCGGCCGCCGGCAATATTGGCCGGTCTACGCAGCGGCCGAGCGCCACGGCCTACCGCTCGGCATCCATGCCGGCTCGAGCTACCGGCATCCGCTGACCTCGCTCGGCTGGCCGTCGTGGTACGTCGAGGATTACGCGGCACAGTCGCAAGGTTTTCAGTCGCAGCTGGCGAGCCTGGTTTGCGAAGGCGTGTTCGTGAAATATCCGAAGCTCAAAGTGGTGCTGCTGGAATCCGGCGTCACCTGGCTGCCGGCGTTTTTGTGGCGGCTGTCGAAATTCTGGCGCGGCGTGCGCCTCGAAGTGCCGTGGATCGATCGTTCTCCTGCTGAAATTGTGCGCGATCACGTCCGTCTCACTATCCAACCGTTCGACGGCCCGGACGATCCGGACGCGGTGGCAAAATTGATCGAGCACATGCAGTCCGACGACATGCTGTTGTTCGCTTCTGATTTTCCGCATTGGCAATTCGACGACGACGACATCATGCCGGCTGGCATTCCAAAAAAGCTGCACGGCAAGATCCGGCGCGACAATGCGCTTGCGACCTACAGCCGTCTCGCCGAGCAGGCCGCGTAAAGCCATGGCCAAACATGTGATCGCTGCATTGCGCGAGTTTCCGGCCGGCACCCGCAAGCTCATCGACATCAAGGGCCGCCAGATCGCGGTGTTCAACATCAAGGGCGAGTTTTTCGCGCTCGCCAATCGCTGCCCGCATCAGGGCGGCAGCCTGTGCGAAGGCCGCTTGACCGGCCTGGTCGAGGCCAAAGAGCCCGGCGAATACCGCTATTCGCGGCAGGGCGAGATCATCCGTTGCCCATGGCACGGCTGGGAGTTCGACGTGCGCACCGGCAAATCCTGGTGCGATCCGTCGCGCATCCGGGCGCGGCAATTTTCGGTCTCGGTGGCGCCCGGCGCGGCATTGGTCGAGGGCCCCTACGTGGCCGAGACCTTTGCCGTCAGCGTCGAAGACGAATACGTCGTGTTGGACGCATGAGGCAAATGGGAATGGGGCGATTGCGGCTGGCGGCGGATATCGGTGGCACCTTTACCGACATCGCGGTGTTCGACGAAAAATCCGGCAAGCTCACCTTCGGCAAGGCGCTGTCGACGCCGGCGCATCTGGTCGAAGGGATCAGCACCGGCGTCGCCAAGGCCGGCAGCGATTACCGTTCCGCCGGACTCTTCCTGCACGGCTCGACCATCGCCATCAATACGATGCTGGAGCGCACCGGCGCCAAGACCGCGCTCTTGATCACCGAAGGCTTTCGCGACATCTACGAGATCGGCCGCATCAACCGGCCGGACGCCTATAATCTGTTCTTCCAGAAACACGTGCCGCTGATCGAGCGGGCGCTGCGCTTCGAAGTGCACGAGCGCATGCTGGCCGACGGCGAGATCGACAAGCCGCTCGACGACAATGAGATCGCGGCGCTCGGCAAGGAACTCGAACGGCTCGGCGTCGAAGCCGCCGCCATCCTGTTCCTCAATTGCTATGCCAATGCCGATCACGAGCGGCGGGCAAAGGCGATCCTGGAAAAAAATCACCCGTCGCTGTTCGTCTCGGCTTCGCACGAATTGTCGCAGGAATATCGCGAGTTCGAGCGCTGCGCGACGGTGGCCGCCAACGCCTATATCGGCCCAAAGGTGCGGCGCTATATCGGCGAGATCGACGCGAATATGCGCAAGGCCGGGTTCGCCGGCTCGTTCCTGGTGGTGCAATCGACCGGCGGGCTTTACGAGGCCGAGCAAGCCCAGGACCAGTGCGTGCGCATGCTGGAATCCGGGCCGGCCGCCGGCGTCATCGGCACCCAAGCGCTATGCCGCGCGTTGAAGATCGACAATGCCATCGCCTTCGACATGGGCGGCACCACGGCCAAAGCCGGCGTCATCTATCACGGCGAGGCTTTGACCACCGGCGCGGCGCTGATCGGCGGCTACGAGAAGGCGCTGCCGGTGCAGATCGCCATGATGGATATTTTCGAGGTCTCTGCCGGCGGCGGCTCGATCGCCCGCGTCGACGACGGTGCACTGCGCCTCGGCCCGCAAAGCGCGGGCGCCTCGCCGGGGCCGGCCTGTTACGGGCTCGGCGGCACCGAGCCGACGGTGACCGACGCCAATCTGATGCTCGGCCGGCTCGGCGCCGAGCGCTTTCTAGGCGGCGAGATGAAGCTCGACGTTGCCGCCGCCGAGCGCGCGTTGAAAGAAAAGATCGGTAATCCGCTCGGCATGAGCGCAGTCGAAGCGGCGGACGGAATCTTGCGCATCGCCGCAACGGCGATGTCCTACGCGGTGAAGGGCGTCACCACCGAGCGCGGTTTTGATGCCGGCGATTTCGTGCTGTTCGCCTATGGCGGCGCCGGCCCCCTGCACGCCGTCGAGGTGGCGCGCGAGATCGGCATGCGCAAAGTCATCGTGCCGTTCGCGCCCGGCGTTTTTTCCGCCTTCGGCATGCTGTTCTCCGACCTGCGCTACGACTTCGTGCGCACCTGGTTCACGCCGCTGGAAGACGCCAAGTTCGAGGCAATCGAAAAAGTCTATCGCGCGCTGGAGAAGCAAGGCCGCGACGCCATCGCCGGCACCTCGGTCAAGCCGCAGCAGATCGCGGTCAAGCGCGCAGCCGACATGCGCTATGTCGGCCAGGAGCACGCCGTCACCGTTGACCTGCCGATGGCGGTGTTCGCACGCAAGGACCGCAACGCGATCAAGCGTTACTTCGACGCGATGCATGCGCAGCGCTACGGCACCTCGGCGCCGCAGGAGCGCGCCGAGATCGTCAGCCTGCGCTCGATCGTGTCCGGGCTGATGCGCAAGCCGCCACAGCGCAAGATCGCGCGCGGCCAAAAGGCGCCGTCGAAAGCCGCGTCCAGTGGCAAACGGAATGTCTATTACGGCGGGCGCTTCCATTTGACGCCGACTTTTCGGCGCGACGCGCTCGTCGCCGGGAATAAGATCAAAGGGCCGGCCTTGATCGAAGAATACGCCTCGACCACGGTGCTGATGCCGGGCGATGCGATGGAAGTCGATGCCTTGGGAAACCTGGTGATTGCGGTCGGAGGACGTTGAAGTTCAAGCTTTGGAAGTTCGGCAAGAAGCTTTGGCTCGGGAGGGTCACGCCATGACATTGCCCCGTCGCAAATTTCTGCATCTGACCGCGAGCGCCGTGGCGCTACCGGCTCTGTCGCACGTGGCGTGGGCCGACACTTATCCGTCGCACCCGGTGCGCATCCTGGTCGGCTTTGCCGCCGGCAGCACGACCGACATTCTCGGCCGCTTGATCGGGCAATGGCTGTCGCAACGGCTCGGCCAGCAATTCGTCATCGAGAACAGGCCCGGCGCCGGCGGCAATGTCGCCGCCGAGGAGATGATCAAGTCGACGCCCGACGGCTACACGCTCTACATGGTGCCGCCGGCGGTCGCGGCCAACGCCGCGCTTTATCCGCATCTGAATTTCGACTTCATCCGCGACGCGACGGCGGTCGCCGGCGTGGTGCGCGTGCCCAACGTCGCCGAGGTCAATCCCTCTCTACCGGTCAAAACGATCCCTGAACTGATCGCCTACGCCAAGGCCAATCCGGGCAAGCTCAGCTTCGAGTCGGCCGGCATC
Source organism: uncultured Alphaproteobacteria bacterium (assembly GCA_963724715.1). GTDB lineage: Bacteria > Pseudomonadota > Alphaproteobacteria > Rhizobiales > Xanthobacteraceae > BOG-931. Next base: position 92,469 of record CAVRVV010000002.1, read on the forward strand.
GGCACTGCGAGCCATCTGGCCGGTCAATTGTTCAACGCCATGACCGGCGCCAACTTGCAGCACGTGCCCTATCGCGGCGACGGGCCCGCCATGGTCGATCTCATCGCCGGCCAAATCCAGGTCGGGTTCGCGACCATGACGGCGTCGATCGGACATATCCGCTCCGGCCAGTTGCGCGCGCTCGCGGTGACCACGCTCAAGCGTTCGGATGCGCTGCCGGGCGTTCCGACCGTGGCGGAGACCGTTCCGGGCTTCGAAGCAAGCTCATGGTTCGGCATCGCGGCGCCGAAGGGCACGCCCGCCGACATCGTCGAAACCCTCAACCGCGAGACCAATGCCGGCCTCGCCGATCCGACCATCAAGGCGCGGCTCGACGACATGGGCGGCATGGCGCTCACCGGCTCGCCGGCGGACTTCGGCAAGCTGATCACCGACGAAACCGAGAAGTGGGGCAAAGTCATCCGCGATGCCGGCATCAAGTCGGAATAAGCCATGCCATTTCACCGCCGAAAATTTCTGCATCTCGCCGCCGGCGCCGCCGCGATGCCCGGTATTTCGTGCATTGCGCGCGCCGATACTTACCCGTCACATCCGGTGCGCCTCGTCGTCGGGTTTGCCGCCGGCAGCACGACCGACATCCTTGCGCGCCTGATGGGCCAGTGGCTGTCGCAAAGGCTCGGCCAGCAATTCGTCATCGAGAACCGGCCGGGCGCGGGCGGCAATATCGGCGCCGAAACCGTGGTGAAGGCGGCGCCCGATGGCTACACGCTGCTCATGGTGCCTCCCGCCGTGGCGGCCAATGCCGCGCTCTACGAGCATCTCAATTTCGATTTTCTTCGCGATACGTCGGCGGTCGCCGGCGTGGTGCGCGTCCCCAACGTCGCCGAAGTTCATCCGTCGCTGCCGGTGAACACCATTCCGGAATTGATCGCCCACGCCAAAGCCAACAAGCTCAGCTACGCGTCGGCCGGCATCGGGACGCCGAGCCATTTGGCCGGCCAATTGTTCAACGTCATGACCGGCGTCAATCTGCAGCATGTGCCTTATCGCGGCGACGGGCCGGCGATGGCCGATCTGATCGCCGGACAGGTTCCGGTCGCGTTCGCGACCACGATCGCATCGATCGAGCATATCCGCGCCGGCCAGCTGCGCCCCTTGGCGGTGACCACGCTCAAACGCTCGGACGTGCTGCCGAATCTGCCCAGCATCAGCGAATTCGTGCCGGGCTATGAGACGAGCTCGTGGTTCGGTATAGCCGCGCCGGCCGGAACCCCTGCCGACATTATCGAAATCCTCAACCGCGAGACCAATGCCGGCCTCGCCGATTCCGCGATCAAGGCGCGGCTCGCCGACATGGGCTGCCTGGTGCTGACCGGCTCGGCAGCCGAGTTCGGCAAGCTGATCGCCGACGAAACGGCAAAGTGGGGCAAAGTCATTAGCGACGCCGGCATCAAGGCAGGGTAGGTCTTACGCCGGGCAGACTTCAGTCGGGGATTGGAAGGGTCATTATGAAATTGCTGCGTCGAGAATTTCTGCATCTCGCAGCGGGCGCCGTTGGGCTTCCGTTCGCGACGCGGTTCGCTTGCGCGCAAGCCTATCCGTCGCGGCCGGTGCGCCTGCTGGTCGGCTTTGGCGCCGGCGGCGCGCCCGACATCTTGGCGCGCCTGATGGCGCAATGGCTGTCCGATCGGCTCGGCCAGCCATTCGTCGTCGAGAACAGGGTCGGCGGCAGCAGCGGTATCGCCACAGAGGCGGTGGTCCAGGCGCCTGCCGACGGGCAGACGCTGCTGCTGGCGTCGCTAGCCAACGCGGTCAATGCGACGCTCTACGACAAGCTGAATTACAATTTCGTCCGCGACATCGCGCCGGTCGCCGGCATCAGCCGCGATCCCAACGTCATGGTGGTGGTGCCGTCGTTTCCGGCCAAAACGGTCCCGGAATTCATCGCTTATGCCAAGGCCAATCCGGGCAAGATCAATATGGCGTCGCCCGGCGTCGGCACGTCGCCGCACATGGCCGGCGAATTGTTCAAGTTCATGACCGGTACCGACATGGCGCATGTCGCCTATCGGGGCTCGGCGCCGGTGTTGACCGACCTGCTCGGCGGACAGGTGCAAGTCTATTTCGCGCCGATTGCCGCCGCGATCGAATTTATCCGAGCCGGCAAGCTTCGTGCGCTGGCGGTGACCACGGCAATGCGCACGGATGCTTTGCCGGATGTTCCGATCATGGCCGATTTCGTGCCGGGCTATGATTCGAGCGCCTTCTACGGCATCGGCGCGCCCAAGAACACGCCGGCCGACATCGTCGACAAGCTCAACAAGGCGATCAATGCCGGCCTCGCCGATGCCTCGCTGAAGAAACGGCTTGCCGATCTCGGCTCCGTACCATTTCCCGGCTCGCCGGCCGATTTCGGCAAGCTCATTGCCGATGAGACCGAGAAATGGGCCAAGGTGATCAAGTTCGCGAACATCAAGCCGGAGTGATCGGCTTTAGAAGCAGTCCGTTATTTGCGTTCCGCCGATACCGGCCCGAGTTTTTCGACCGACCGGCCGACAATCTCCGTCACGCGCAACAGATCCGTCAGCAATTGACTGTCAACGTTGAAGTGTCCTGCGTATTCAGCGACATTGCGTAGGTTGTGGCATTTGTCCAATATCCTCCAGTCTTCGTGCTTCAGCCCAAGCGAATGTCCGAGACATTGGAAAACGATATAGCGTTTATTTTCCGGCCGATATCCATGCCAGCGTAGTGCCGCCAGCGAGAAAGCATGAGCGGCATCATAGGCGAGGCTAAAACGACTTGCAGGTGATAAGTCCGGAAACTTTGCATCGTTAAATCGTACGTTTGCTAATTCGAGCAATCCGTTAAATTCGGATTGGTCGCCGGGTTCCTTTTTCAGCAAGCCGGCCTGGACTAGGTTATCCAATTCCTTGGAGCTCATTGTCTGTTCCCAATACAAACATTTTTGGCTGCTCGAGTATTTTAGTTACAAACGCACTTTTGTTGCTTCGTCTTTGCCTCCACTCATCGGGCGTCATCAGATTTGGATTGATGGGTCTTTGGAGAGTTTTTTCCGCATTTTGTAGTGCCATGAAAATATCTCCGTACGCAATCTGTTCGCCAATGATCATGAGATCGATATCGCTCTTTGCGATGTCAGTGCCTTTAGCGATAGAACCGTACACAAATGCGAATTCTATTTTCGATTGGTATGGTTTGAGTGCTTTCTTGAGAGGTTCGAGCAAGCCAACCGTTTTTAGAACAAGTCCGTACAATTCTTCAAAAATAGGCGACTGTCGATTTGCTCTATAGAGTTTCTGGTTTCCAGAAGAATTCACCGTGAAAATTCCAGCCGCAGTCAGAGTTTCGAGCTCTCGTTGCACTGCTCCCGAGCCCGAACCGACTAACCGGATGATTTCAGATATGCGGAACGAACGATCCGGCTGGCCGATCAACAGGCCGAGCACGCTCAATTGCACCTTGGAAAACAAGGCGCCTGCCAGCCCGTTTGCGGGACGCTGCTTTATGCCCATTTTGGGCATTATAATACCCAATTTGGGTAACCGCAATAGGCCGATGCTCGCCGGCGTTGGCCCTCGACACAGGCGTCGGTTTATCGACAATGCGGCCGAAGATTACGGATGAGGCGAACGATCGATGGCCCGCAAGCGCAAAATGAAACGAACGCCCCGACGCATCGACCCGGTCGTCACCGAGATCGTGCGCAACGGCGTCATTGCGGTGACTGAGGAAATGAAGACCAACCTCATGCGCACCGCCTACAACATCATCATCTATGAGGCGCTGGATTTCACCACCGGGCTGTTCACCGCCGACGGCGAGACGGTGTCGATCGGCATCGGGCTGCCGATGTTCATCCGCGGCATGGCGGAGACGGTGAAGGCCAAGATCAAGCATTTCGGCCGCAAGAACATCCGGCCGGGCGACATCTATGTCACCAACGATTCCTATCTCACCGGCAGCCATCTCAATCACGTCACGCTGACGTTGCCGATTTTTCACAAGGGCGTGCTGGTCGGCTTCTCCTGCTGCATGGCGCACTGGCTCGACATTGGCGGCACGCTCGGCGGCATGACCACCGATATCTATTCCGAGGGCCTGCAGATTCCGATCCTGAAGCTGCACGACCGCGGCAGGGTCAACGATACGCTGATCGAGGTGATTAAGCAGAACATGCGGCTGCCGAGCCGCGCCATGGGCGATCTGCGGGCGCAAATCACCGCGGTGAAAACCGGCGAGCGCCGTTTCCTCGAATTGGTCGAACGCTACGGCCGCGACGCGGTGCTGGGCGCCATCAAGGCGATCATGGATCATTCCGAGGCGATGGCGCGCGCCCGCACCCGCTCGATCCCGGACGGCATCTATGAGGCGGAGTCCTACATGGACGACGACGGCATCGACGTCGGCAAGAAGGTGCCGATCAAGGTGCGCGTCATCGTCAAGGGCGACGAGATGACGGTCGATCTCACCGACGTCTCGCGCCAGGTACGCGGCTTCTACAATTCCGGCATCACCACGGGCTTTGCCTGCTCGCAGGTGGCATACAAATGCCTGACCTCGCCGACCGACTATCCGATCAACGACGGCTCGTTCCGCAGCCTCAAAGCCATCGTGCCGCCGGGGCGCATCATCAGCGCGGTGCGGCCGGCGCCGATGCGCTGGTGGATGACCTATCCGATGACCATCGTCGACACCGTGTTCAAGGCGCTGGCGCCGGTCGTTCCCGATCGCGCCATCGCCGGCCACCACGCGGATCTTCTGATTGCGGCGCTGCATGGCATCAACACCAAAACGTCGGAATTTTTCCTCGCCAATTTCGGCCCGCTCGGCGGCGGCTGGGGCGCCAAGCGCAGCGAGGACGGCGTCTCGGCGACGGTGTGCATCAATGACGGCGACACCCACAACTCGCCGAGCGAGCAGTCCGAGGTGAAATTTCCCATCGTGGTCGAGCGCTATGCGCTGGTGCCGGATTCCGGCGGCGCCGGTCGCCATCGCGGCGGTCTCGGCGTCGAGCGCGTGGTGCGGGCGCGTGTGCCGATGACGTTCAACACCCAGGTCGAGCGCGCCCATTGCAAGCCGTGGGGCCTCGACGGCGGCGGCGACGCCACCGGCAACGAGGTTGCGCTGCGGCTCGACGGCAAATGGAAGACCGACTTCCCCAACGCCAAGGTCTTGGTGGCGATGCTCAAGACCGGCGATGCGTTCCGGCTGCGCTCGGGCGGCGGAGGCGGCTATGGCTCGCCGTTGCAAAGGCCGGCCGCCGACGTCGCCGCCGATGCCAAGCAAGGCTACATCTCGGTTGCTGCGGTGCGGGATTTTTATGGCGTCGTGCTCGACCCCGAAACCTTCGCCGTCGACATCGCGGCGACCGAACGTCTGCGTGACGCGATGCGCCAAGCGCTCGCCGGCTAAATCCTGGGCAAACCCGGAACAATTATTATCCAAAGCGATTGTCTGTCGGGCGCGCAACATGTGCGTGGACGCCCTTTTGGAGAGGAACAATGGACAAAAAGATTGCTGGATTGCTGGGAGCTGCGGCCGCCTTGGCCACGGTAGGCAGCGCCAATGCTGCGATGGAGACACAGGGAAACCCGCAAAATCCGGCGACGAGCTATCGAGAACTCCTGAATCCGGTGCCTGACGCCGTGACGGCGCTCAAAGCCGACGATGCGCGGCGCGAAGCCGAGGCGCGCAATGTGAAGACGGCCCAGGTCTCGGTGCAGTTCGGCCATCATCACCACCATCACCATCATCATGGTGTACGGATCCGTGTGGGCCATCACCACCATCATCACGTCCGCCATCATCACCACCACAGCAGCTACGGCCGCTGAACGTGGTTACAGCTAGGCCGGGTCACTCGTTGGCCCGGCCTTTTGCTGCGCGCAGCAGGTAGCGGTAGGTGCCGTCAAACACGGTATCGGTGTCCGATGTCCAGGTAGAGTCGGCGGCGAGCGTATCCCTCGTGGCATGAATCCGGCGGCCGCGCACTTCACGCTCGGCGGCTTCTTCCTCGTCCATCGGCACGAGGTTGATGTCGCACGTCACCGGCAGCACCAGGATTTGCAACATCGGTTCGCCGGGCCGGAAGATGTGGACTTCGCCCTCGCGCGGCGATTTGAATACGATGAACGAGATCATCGGCCACCACTCGGTGCGCAACAGCGCCGGCACCGCGATCGGCACCGTGCCGGTGGTGTCGGTATAGAACCGCGGATGCGGCTCGGTGCGCACCGCCCAGTTCTCGCCGACTTTCAGATCGAGCAGCAGCTGATGCGTATAATAGTCGCTGCCGAATTTGCGGAACGGCGGCCACTCAAGGTCGTCATCGGGCGCCTCGCCAAAATCGCCGTCGAAATGCAGCACGCCGTTTTTCCGTGAAACGCGCAGCTCGTTCTCATAGGGGTAAAAGACCTCGATGCCGTATTGCGCCCCTTCGGTGAACGGCGCGCAATGCCAGGCATATTCGTGCGAGCCGTCGGTTCGCGGCGCCGGCTTGCCGGCCCAGCCCGGCATTTCCAGCTTGGTCTTGCGCGGCCGCAGGCCCGGATTGACCAGCCTGTATTTGATGTCCTGCATCTGCAATCCCCCACGCGGCCACGCCATGCTCGGCTGCCCAGGGAAATCGGCGCCGCCGCAAAGAGTTCCATATCCCATGCGCCCAGTCGGGCAAAACGCCGCAAAAGCGCGAAGAATCAGGCCTTTGAGGCTTCTTGAACCCCTTGTTCCACAACGCCATATTACCAAAGCCGCCTGGAATCGTTCCGGGCGGCACATTGGGGTGCCGTAAGGGCCCCGCAAAGTCGCTTCAAAAGGGCTTTGAAACCATGTCCAGGGTTTCGTCGCTATCAAGTCCCTTCCTGCTTGGCTTCGACGAGATCGAGCGCGTGCTCGACCGCGTCGGCAAAGCCGCGGAGGGCTATCCTCCTTACAACATCGAACGCATTGCCCGAGACGGGAACAGTCCGGAACGGCTGCGCATTACGTTAGCGGTGGCGGGTTTCACCCGCGACCAACTCGATGTCAGCATAGAGGAGAGCCAACTCGTCATCCGCGGCCGGCAACAGGACGACAAAAGCCGGCAATACATCCACCGCGGCATCGCCGCGCGCCAATTCCAGCGCACCTTCGTGCTGGCGGACGGCATGGAGGTATTGGGGGCGGATTTGAAGAACGGATTGCTGTCGATCGATCTGGTGCGCCCGCAGCTCGAGCGCATCGTTAAATCGATCGCAATCAATGGGTGCGACGATTGAACCCGGTAGGACTCGACAACAAAGGAGTCGAGGGCCATGTCAGTTGAGATGAACCGTACAGAAAACGATATCACTCCCGAAGCGCTCGCCCATCTCGGCGACGGCCGCATCGCTTACGTCAAGGCGATCCGCTCCGAGGATGTCGCGGCGCTGTTCCCGCAGATGCAGGTGCCGGAGCTGGCGCCGGGCGTGAAACTGTTCGCGCTGCACGCCGCCGACGGCACGCCGATCATGCTCACCGACAGCCGCGAAGCCGCGGTCGCCAATGCCTGGAGCCAGGAGCTCGAGACGGTGAGCGTGCACTGACCAGGAATCAGTCATCAGGGATCAGGTATCAAGATGCCGAGGCAAGCGACGGGCACCGTCGCTTGCCTTCTTGATTCCTGATTACTGATACCTGATCCCTGCCACCGCTACGCGGCGGAAGCGGACGGCATCGCCAGCACCGCGTACAACGATTCCGCATCGTGCGAGGCGCGCAATTTGTGGACGACCGCCGGCTCGCGCAATAGCCGCGCGACGCGGGCCAGCGCTTTGAGGTGATCGGCGCCGGCGCCTTCGGGCGCGAGCAGGAGGAAGATCAGATCGACCGGCTGGCCGTCGAGCGCCTCGAAATCGATCGGCCGGTCGAGCCGCGCGAACAATCCGAACAGGCGCGTGAGGTTCGCCATCTTGCCGTGTGGAATGGCGATGCCGTTGCCGATGGCCGTGGAGCCGAGTTTTTCACGCTGCATCAGGATCTCGAAAATGGCCTTCTCGCTCTGGCCGGAGAGCACGGCGGCGCGCGCCGCAAGCTCGTGCAGCGCCTGCTTCTTATTGTTGACCTTGAGCGCAGGCAGGATCGCGTTCGGTGCAACGAGATCGTTGAGCGGCATGAAAGTGACCTGAAAGCGAAAGTGACCTGGAAAGCGTAACCGGAGCCCTCAAAGGCTCGTGCGTTATCGATGCAGATGGACCTGTACCCTAACTGTCATTGGGCATGATCGTTTCCCGAAAATCGTCGCCGGTTTTTCGGTTCATGCGTCGTAAGGGCGGCGGACCATAGGGAGCGGCTACGCCTGCGTCAATGGGATTCCGCGGCCGCGGCGGCCGGCGGATCGATCCAGCCGAAATGCCCGTCGGCGCGGCGGTAGACGATATTGATGCCGCCATGGGCGGCGTGGCGGAACACCAGGACCGCGGCGCCGGTCATGTCGAGTTCCGTCACCGCGTCGCTGACCGAGAGCTGCTTCAGCCGGGTGGTGGATTCGGCGATGATGACCGGCGTGAAACCGTCGATCTCGGTGTCGCTCTCCGGCTCTGGCGCGGCGATGATGTAGCTTGCGGCGTCGATCGCGAGCCGCTCGTCGACACGCTCGGCGCGATGATCCTTGAGCCGGCGATGATAGCGGCGCAGCCGCTTCTCGATGCGCAACGCCGCCTGGTCGGCGCTGGCATAGGCGTCGGGCGCCATGCCCTCGGCGTGCAGCGTGATCTTGGAATCGAGATGGATGGCGCATTCGGCGCGGAAACCGAAACCGTCCCGCGCCAAGGTCAGGTGTCCGGAATAGCCGCCGTCGAAATACTTGGCCATGGCCTCGGCGACGCGGTCGGTGATGCGGTCGCGCAAGGCTGAGCCGACGTCGAGGTTTTGTCCGGAAATGCGAAATGACATGCCAGCCTCCGCTACAGCATCATCCCCGCTCTTTTTTGACGTAGGCATCGAACGAGGCGGAGTCAACGCGCTGCTGCAGCGCGAAAAGTCGCGCATCAGTTGCGTGCTGTGGAATTTAGGTGGCGGCCGCGCCCTGCTTTTCTCTGCGGCGCTGTACTGACGATGGAATGCGCATCGCCTCTCGGTATTTGGCGACCGTGCGCCGGGCGATGTCGATGCCGGCCTCGCGCAGCTTGTCGACGATGGTGTCGTCGGACAAAACGTCGCTTACCGGCTCGGCGTCGATCAGCTGCTTGATGCGATGGCGCACCGCTTCCGCCGAATGCGCCTCGCCGCCGTGCGAGGCGGCGATCGCCGAGGTGAAGAAATATTTGAGCTCGAAAATGCCGCGGCTGGTCGCCATGTATTTGCTGGCGGTGACGCGCGACACCGTCGACTCGTGCATACCGATGGCCTCGGCGACGGTCTTGAGATTGAGAGGGCGCAGGTGCTCGACGCCGCGGGCGAAGAACGCATCCTGCTGGCGCACGATTTCGTTGGAGACTTTCAGGATGGTGCGGGCGCGCTGGTCGAGCGCGCGAACCAGCCAAGTGGCGCTCTGCAGACATTCGGCGAGGTAGGATTTTTCGGTGTCGCGCCGCGTCGTCGCCGAGACCTCGGCATAATAGCTCTGGTTGACCAGGACTTTCGGCAGCGTGTCGGAATTGAGCTCGACAATCCAGCCGCCGTCGGGGCCCGGCCGCACGAAAACGTCGGGCACGATCGGCTGCACCAGTGCCGAACCGAACGCCAAGCCGGGTTTTGGATTGAGGCGGCGGATTTCCGCGATCATGTCGGCGAGGTCCTCGTCGCCGACGCCGCAGATTTTCTTCAGCGCGGAAAAATCGCGCCGCGCCAACAGGTCGAGCCGCGTGATCAAGGCCGCCATCGCCGGGTCGTAGCGGTTCTGCTCCTTGAGCTGGATCGCCAGGCACTCGGCGAGATCGCGCGCGCAGACGCCGGGCGGGTCGAAGCTTTGCAGGATGCCGAGCACGGCCTCGATCTCGGTGACGCCGGTGCCGAGCTTTTCCGCGACCGTCGCCAGGTCGCTGCTCAGATAGCCGGCCTCGTCGACAAGATCGATCAGGTACTGCCCGATCATGCGCCGCACCGGATCGACGATCTCCAGAGTCAGCTGCTCGCGCAGCCAATCCGCCAGCGTCGTTTCCGCCGACACAAAAGCTTCGGGGTTGTAGTCGCCGTCGTCGCGGCCGCCGGAGCCGACGCTGGCCCATTCCGAATAGCCGCCCGGCGCGTCGGCGGTGCGCTGGCGGCCCGGCTCGGCGTCATCGGGAACCGAGGTGTCGTCGATGTGGTCCTCGGCGCGCTCCGCTTTGGCCTCGCCGCTCGGCTCGCTGTCGCCGCCGTTCCAGGTCTCGCCGGCCTCGGCCGGCTTGTCGGCTGATTGCGCGCCGTTGGCGCCAGGCGGCGCCTCGCCGTCGGGATTGCCGGGCTCGAGCAAGGGATTGCGCTCGAGCTCGGCGTCCACATAGGCGACCAGGTCGAGATTGGAGAGCTGCAGCAGCTTGATGGCTTGCATCAGCTGCGGCGTCATCACCAGCGCTTGGCTTTGCCGGATCTGGAGTCTTTGGGTCAGCGCCATGGATGAGGGGTAATTTGGTCCGATTCTTGCTTGTCTATCCCTTGTACAGCAATCTTTTTGTGCTGTCGCTAGCCGATTTTCGGCAAGCTTAAAGCTCCGCCTAGAGCCGGAATTCCTCGCCGAGATAGAGCCGGCGCACGTCGGGATTGTTGACGATGTCGTCGGCGCGGCCTTCCATCAGCACTTCGCCGGAATAGATGATGTAGGCGCGGTCGGTCAGGCCCAAGGTCTCGCGCACATTGTGGTCGGTGATCAAAACGCCGATGCCGCGATTGGTCAGGTGCCGCACCAGGGTCTGGATGTCGCCGACGGCGATCGGATCGATGCCGGCGAACGGCTCGTCGAGCAGCATGTAGTTCGGCCGCGACGCCAGCGCACGCGCAATCTCGACCCTGCGGCGCTCGCCGCCCGACAGCGCGATCGACGGCGTCTTGCGCAGGCGGCCGATGTTGAACTCTTCCAGCAGCGAGTCGAGATCGTGCTCGCGCCGCTTGGCGTTGGGCTCGACCACTTCGAGCACGGAGCGGATGTTCTCTTCGACATTGAGGCCGCGGAAGATCGAGGCTTCCTGCGGCAGATAGCCGATGCCGAGCCGGGCACGCTGATACATCGGCAGCTTGGTGACGTCGCGGCCGTCGAGCTCGATGCGGCCCTTGTCGGCCTTGATCAGGCCGGTCGCCATGTAGAACACGGTGGTCTTGCCGGCGCCGTTCGGGCCAAGGAGGCCGACGGCTTCGCCCTTGCGCACATAGAGGCTGACGCCTTTGACCACCATGCGGCCGACGAAGCTCTTCTCGACGCCGTGGACAGCAAGCACGCCCCGGCGCTCGCCGCCCGGGAACGCGCCGTTGCCGTCGCTGCGGCGGCGCGGCCGCGGCGGACGCTGCTCGCGCTGCGGCGCCGGTTGGCGCTCGGCTTGCCGCTCGGGTTGGCGCTCCGGTTGACGGTCGAATTGGCGCTCGGGCGGTCGCTCCGGCTGGCGTTCAGGCGCACGCTCGCGCGGCGGCCGCTCCGGCGCTTTGCTGCGGGTCTTTTTTTCCGGCGAGGGCGAGCTTGCAATGTCGAGATAGGTGCCGTTGATCTCGCCGCCGATGGTCTCGAGATCGATGGCGACGTCGCCCAAATCTTGATGGGACAAGTCTTGGCCAAAATCGTCGACTTCCGGCGCGCGCGGCGCCGGAGGTTTTGAGCGGCGAAAATAGGAAAGAATATCCAACGCACCAATCTCGTGAGGCTCACCGTCGAATCGGCGATGCGAATCGTCGATGATTTTGACTTAGACCGGCAATTCTAACCGATTTTGCCGCCTAAAAGGCGAGGGGAGGTTCATCAGTTCGGCTTGGCCGGCCCGCCCGGCGCACCCGGGCCGATCGTCATGACATTGCCGCCGCCATTTTGGCCCTGGTTCGGCTGGATCAGCGCGCGGACGCGGCTCGGCGTGGCGCCGCCACCTTGGTTGTTGGATTCGACGCGGGCGTTTCCGGTCACGGTGTCGACCACGACGCGCTCGCCGTGGATGACGTTCTGGCCTTGGCTGACCACGACATTGCCGGTCAGCGTGATGGTCTTGGCGATGAGGTCATAGACGCCGAGATCGCCGCTGGCGTTCTGATCCTTGGTGATGACGGTGACGCCGCCGCGCGCTTCGATGCGCCGGATATTCTGCGCGCCTTTCGGCCCCACCGGCGCCGCGGCCGGTTTGGTGTCGGGCGGCGGAGCGCCGGCCTGCGCGATGCCGACCTCCTGGCCGTAGAACACGACCAGCTTCTGGCATTTCATCGTGGTATCGCCCTGCACCACCTGAACGTCGCCGGAGAAGGTCGCCTTCTTGTCCTTGTCGCGCACTTCCAGCGACGCCGCTTCGATCTGGACCGGCTGATCCTTGTCCTGGCCGCCCTGGAGCAGGCTCTGCACCGGCGGCCCCGCAGCCGGCCGCGGTCCCTGCGCCGCGGCCAATACCGGCGCCAACAACGCGAGCGTCATGGCACTAAAGTGTAGCCGGCGCATCATTGGGTTTTTGCTTTGTCGGCATCCTGGTCCGGATGCAGCACCATCGATACCCCGCCGTCGAAATGGATCACGTTGCCGTTTTCGGAGATTTCCATCCGCTTGGCGTTGAGGAAGCCGTTGAGCAGCTTCACCCAGACCGGCTTGTTCGACACCACATTGCCGGAGTGCATGTCGATGATGGCTTCGTTGAGCCGTGCCGCATAGCCGGTGGAGGAGGCCAGCGCGATGTCCTCGTCGAGCACCAGCTTGTCGGCCTTCATGTCGTAGAGGCCCGTCGGCGCGGTCATTTCCACCGTGCTCTTGTCTTCCATCTGCAGCCGGGCGTGCAGATGCTGGAGCTCCACCAGATCGGGTTTGTTGATGTCCTGCGCCGCGGTGTCCGCGGTGAACTCATAAGGGCGGGAATCGCTGGTGTAACCGGTGAGCTTGGGCGCCTGCATGGTGATCTTGGTGCCCTTGATCACCAGCTTGCCGAGCTCGCCGGGCAGGCGGATCGGGCCGACCGCAGGCATGTAATTGGCCGCCATCACGCCGAGCAGAACCATGGCGATCCCTGCCAGCACGATCACGCGCAAGGCGCGCACATACCGGCTGTGCCGTTGCGCCGCCCGATAGGCGCCGTCGGCTTCGCCGTGCGACGTGGCCGCGAAGGCCCCGTCCCGTGCAGCGTCGGCAGGGTAGGCAGTGCTCACGTCATCGTCCCTCTGGCCGTCGCCGCGCGGGCCCCCGATTCGGCCGGCAGAGCCTCATTTTAGCGGTTCTGCCCCGGCAAAGTCGCCTGCGAATGTGGCCCGGGCGGGGCCGGCGAACTCTCAAGCTTTATAAGACATTGGCTTTGCGGGTCATTGCCGGCGCCGGGCCGGTCCTCGCCTCGGCCGCCGGGGCTCAGGAATGGGCAAAAATGTCCTCGCTGGCAAAGCCGGCGAGATCGAGCCGCACCCGGTCGGGCAGGAAGCGGAAGCAGGCCGCGGCCAGCTCGGTGCGGCCCTCGCGCACCAGCATGGCGTCCAGCCGCGCCTTGAGCGCGTGCAAATAGAGCACGTCGGCGGCGGCGTATGAGGTCTGCGCCTCGGTCAGTTCGGTCGAGCCCCAATCGGACGATTGCTGCTGCTTGGAGATTTCGTGGCCGAGCACTTCGCGCACCAGGTCCTTCAAGCCGTGCCTATCCGTATAGGTGCGGGTGAGCCGCGACGCGATCTTGGTGCAATAGACCGGCTCCGGCATCACCCCGAAGGTCTTGTAGATCATGCCGAGATCGAAGCGGGCGAAGTGAAAGATTTTCAAAAGCCGCGTGTCGGCAAACAGGCGCTTGAGATTCGGCGCGTCAGCCGCGCGCGGCGCGATCTGCACCACGTCGGCCGAGCCGTCGCCAGGCGACAGCTGCACCACGCACAGCCGGTCGCGGGCAAGATCGAGCCCCATGGTCTCGGTATCGATGGCGATCGCGCCCGTATAGCGGGACGGGTCCGGCAAATCGCCGCGGTGCAGGCGGATGGTCATGCGGCGCCCTGAATATCGCAGTCGCCGCGGCGCGTCAAAAAGCAGACGCTCGTTGGCGGCGGTGCTAGGATCAAGTTGCCCGGTGGCGATCGGGCAAAACGGGCGAGCGCGACGTGCAAGGGAATCAAGCCCGATGAATCCACGGATCGTCCTCGCAACAGCAGCCGTGCTGGCCATTGCGGTTTCGCCGGGCGCCGCCCAGACGCTGACGCAGCCCAGCCCGCAGACGAAGACGCTGCCGTCCGCGGTCACCACGAAGTCGCGACCGACCGGCCACGTGAAACCCTGCGACGCCTACGGCGCCGGCTTCAGAAATATCCCCGGCACCGACGCCTGCATCAAGATCGGCGGCGGGGTGACGGTCGAAGTTGGTCACTGAACTTGTCTTGAAGAGCCTATAGGTTGGTGCCAGGAGAGCGTCCTGACCGGCACTCGAACATCTCGATAAGATATAGGGTTCACCGTTGGGTTTCGTCGTCAAAGAAATATTCAAAACACTTCAAGGCGAGGGCGCTCAGGCGGGCCGCGCGGCTGTGTTCTGTCGCTTTGCAGGATGCAACTTGTAGAGCGGCCGCGAAGAGGACCGCTCGACTGCCGTCTGCCGGTTTTGTGATACGGATTTCGTGGGCAGCGACGGACCGGGCGGCGGCCGCTTTCCGACGGCAGTATCGCTTGCCGACGCAATCGCACAGGCTTGGGGCAAGGACTGCGACGGCCGTTTCGTTGTGTTCACCGGCGGCGAACCACTGCTCCAACTTGATAGAGAATTAATCGACGCCGTGCGTTGTCGGGGCTTTTTCACGGCCATCGAGACCAACGGCACCCTTGAAGCGCCGGCTGCGCTTGACTGGATTTGTGTCAGCCCTAAAGCCGGTACGGACCTCCGGCAGACGGCCGGTCAGGAACTCAAGTTGGTGTTTCCTCAAGCAGGCGTGTCGCCGGAGCAATTTGAAAGGCTCGACTTTCAGAACTTCTTTTTGCAGCCGATGGATGGTCCGGAGGTTGCGCGCAATACGAAGTTGGCAATTCAATACTGTCTCGCTCATCCAAAATGGCGTATCAGCCTTCAGACACACAAACTGATGGGAATTCCATGAACAGACCTGTTTCCGCAGGAACGTTTGCCGCGGATGCCGCACCCGGTGAACGGCGCGTTCTCCCTGACGCAACGCAACAAACAAGGATCGGTCGAACTTATCGGTTTGAAGCGGCTCATCGTCTTCCTCTTGTTCCGGAAGGCCACAGATGCCGCAATCTGCACGGGCATAATTACCGTGTCACGATCACGGTGCGTGGCGCCCTCGATGCGCGCGGCTTCGTGCGCGACTTCGAAGAGATTGATGTTCTGATGGACCCGCTTCTGCGTCAGGTGGATCACCGTCTGCTCAACGAAGTAAAGGGCCTGGAAAATCCGACGGCTGAAATCATCGCCGCGTGGTTCTTCAATCAAATCCCCGACTGCGAGTGCGTCCGGGTCTATGAGAATGACGATTGCTGGGCTGAGGTGACGCGCGGAGTGCCGCAACGCTGAGTGTCGCGACAATGTCACAGATTGCTATGGGAACCGGGGCGCGCGCTTTTCGCGTAAACCATTGAATACAGTTCGCCATGCGTAGTGGCGCACAACCAAGAGATATTGCCTTGGTGCCCAGGAGAGGACTCGAACCTCCACGCCTTGTGAGCGCTAGTACCTGAAACTAGTGCGTCTACCAATTCCGCCACCTGGGCTCGCCGGGATAGGTACGGAGCGGTCTTAAGCTTGTCAATCGAACGGCTTGCACATCTGTACAGGGGTTGAATGATCCTGTATTTCCGCCGCTGATGACCGCAAAAAGCAAGCTCGAAACCCTCGTCACCGTGTTCGGTGGCTCAGGCTTCCTCGGCCGCCATGTGGTGCGGGCGCTGGCGCGGCGGCAGTACCGCATCCGCGTCGCGGTGCGCCGGCCGGAGCTTGCCGGCTTTCTGCGGCCGATGGGCCGGGTCGGGCAGATCCACGCGGTGCAGGCCAATTTGCGCTACCCGCAGTCGGTTGAGGCTGCGGTCCGCGATGCCGACATCGTCATCAACCTGGTCGGCATCCTGTTCGAGCGTGGCCGGCAGCGTTTCGACGCGGTGCAGACCGAAGGCGCCGAGGCAGTGGCGCTCGCCGCCAAGGCCGCCGGCGCGCCGCTCGTTCACGTCTCGGCGATCGGCGCCGATGCGAATTCACCGTCGGAATACGCGCAGTCGAAGGCCGAAGGCGAGCGGCGGGTTCTTGCCGCGCTGCCCGAGGCCACGATCATGCGGCCGTCGATCGTGTTCGGCCCCGAGGACGACTTCTTCAACCGCTTCGCCGCGCTCGCCCGCATGGCGCCGGCGCTGCCGCTGCCCGGTGGCGGCCAGACGCGGTTTCAGCCGGTATTCGTCGGCGACGTCGCCGCGGCCATCGCCAAGGCGGTCGACGGCGACACCAAGCCGGGCGCGATCTACGAATTGGGCGGGCCGGACGTGCGCACGTTCAAGGCGCTGATGGAATTCACACTTGCCACCATCCGGCGCCGCAGGCTCTTGGTACCGGCGCCGTTCGCGCTGCTGAAATTGCAGGCGGCGTTGCTGCAGTTCCTGCCGAAGCCGCCGCTCACGCCCGATCAGGTCGAACTGCTCAAGCGCGACAACATCGTCTCGGAAGACGCCAAGCGCGACGGCCGCTCGCTGGAAGCGCTCGGCATCGTGCCGGAATCGATGGCTGCGATCGTACCGACTTATCTGTGGCGGTTCCGCAAGTCCGGCCAGTTCGACGCGCGCGCCGTGTGAGCGCGTCGTCCCCGCGAACGCGGGGACCCATAATCACAGGTTATATAGTCCTGCACCCACGGTGATTATGGATTCCTGCGTTCGCGGCAATGACGCAAAACGCTATCAAGCCTCGTACTTGAACGACAGCGCGACGCGGGTGCGAAACGCCAAAACCTTGCCGTCCTCCACCCGCATGTCCATCTTGGTGACTTCGGCCACGCGCAGATCGCGCAGCGAGCCGGCGGCGGTTTCCACGGCGCGGCGGCCGGCGTCCTCCCATGATTTCTCGCTGACGCCGACGACGTCGACAATCCGGTAAACGCTGTCCGTTTGTTTCTTCGCCATGGAAGCGGTCCTTTCGAGGATGAAACGCGCGCGCGATAAATGGCGCCGCGCAACGTCATCTTATCTCAGAACCAGGCCGCTTTCACATCCCCAATGCCAGCGCGATCAGGCCGAGCGCACCGACGACGATGCGCCACCAGGCGAACAGCGCAAAGCCGTGCCGCGAGACGTAGCCGAGCAGCGTCTTGACCACGAACCAGCCGCAGACGAAGGACACCGCGAAGCCGATGGCGATGATCAGCGTGTTGCTGCCGGCGGCGAATTCGTGGCGGTTCTTGAAGGCTTCGAACGCGAAGGCGCCGACCATGGTCGGCATTGCCAGCCAGAACGAGAATTCCGTCGCTGCGCGCTTGTCGGCGCCGAACAGCATGGCGCCGACGATGGTGGCGCCGGCACGCGACACGCCCGGCACCATGGACAGGCACTGGATCACGCCGATGCCGAGATACATCGGCAGCGGGAATTTGGTGGCGTCGTGATAGCGCGGCTTGAGGTCGAGCCGGTCGATCCACAGCAGCACGAAACCGCCGATCACCAGCATGATGCAGACGATCCAGACATTGAACAGCACGCCCTTGATGAAGCCGTACAGCAGCGCGCCGAGCACCATGGCCGGAAAAAACGCGATCAGCACGCCGATGATGAAACGCTGTGCCTCGGGGTCGTTGAACATGCCGAGGAACAGCTTCCACAGCCGCCCGAAATAGATCGACAGCAGCGCCAGGATGGCGCCGAGCTGGATCAGGACATCGAACGATTTACCGAAATCCTCGTCGTCGAAGCCGAGGAAATGCCCGACCAGCAACAAATGCCCCGTCGAGGACACCGGCAGGAACTCGGTCAGGCCCTCGACGATACCGAGGAAGATCGCCTTGATTACGTCCAACGTCATAGGTAGCTCCGCGGCGGGGAAGGGCGCTTCACCGGCGAGGTTGCCTGCGCGGTGTCGTCGCCTATAAAGGGATGATCGCTAGGTCGGGGATCAGGCATCAGCGATCAGGGATCAAGAATCAAGGGGGAATGTATCAGCCGTCAAATGTCGAGTCTCAGCGGCAAAGCAGGTTCCTGATGCCTGATACCCGACACCCGATGCCTGATCCGGACATGCCGACGCTGTTTCACCATCCATTCTGTCCGCACTCGCGTTTTGTCCGGCTCGCTCTCGAAGAGCTCGGGCAAACCCCGCGTCTCGTCGAGGAGCGGACCTGGGAGCGGCGCCAGGATTTCCTGGTGCTCAATCCCGCCGGCACCACGCCGGTGCTGGTGGAAGAGGGCGCGCCGCCGGTTCCGGGCGCAGCTGTCATTGCCGAATATCTCGGCGAGACGCGCGGCGGCAAGCTTGCGGAACTCGGGCTCTTGCCGCCCGAGACCGGCGCCCGCGTCGAAATCCGCCGCCTGACCCATTGGTTCAACGACAAGTTCTTCGAGGAAGTCTCCGGCGCGCTGGTGATGGAGCGCATCTACAAGCGCTACATTCCGGCGGCCCAGGGCGGCGGCCCGCCCGATACCGACACGCTGCGTGCTGCGCGCGTCAATATTCGCTACCATCTGGCCTATATCGGCTGGCTGGTGCGCACCCGCGACTGGCTCGCCGGCGAAAGCCTGACTTTTGCCGATCTGGCCGCGGCGGCGCATTTGTCCGTCGCCGATTATCTGGGCGAAGTGCCGTGGGACGAAGACAAGACCGCGAGGGCCTGGTACGCGCGAATAAAATCGCGGCCGGCGTTCCGCGCGCTGCTCACCGAGACGCTGGCCGGGCTGCAGCCGGCGCCAAGCTACGCCGATCTCGACTTCTGACACCGGCTGAGCTGAAGGCCGCGCTTGCCGACGCCGCCCGCGCGCAGGGCTTCGACGTGATCGGCGTGGCGCGGCCGGATGCGATCCCTGTGGCCGCCGAGCGCTTGCGCGCATTCCTCGCCGAAGGCGCCCACGGCGACATGGATTGGATGGCGGCCAAGGCCGACCGCCGCGGCGATCCGCGCACGATGTGGCCGGAGGTGCGCGCGATCGTGCTGCTCGGCGTCAATTACGGCCCGCGCAACGATCCGCTCGCGATCCTGAAACAACGCAGCCGCGGCGCCATCTCGGTCTATGCCCAGGGCGACGATTACCACGAGGTGATCAAGCCGCGGCTGAAAAACCTCGGCCGTTGGCTGATCGGACAAGCCGGCGGCGACATCAAGGTGTTCGTCGATACCGCCGCCGTGATGGAGAAGCCGCTCGCCGAAGCCGCGGGGCTGGGCTGGCAGGGCAAGCACACCAATCTGGTGTCGCTCGAGTTCGGCTCCTGGCTGTTCCTCGGCGCGATCTTCACCACGCTCGAGCTAGAGCCCGACGCGCCGACGCGCGATCATTGCGGCACCTGCCACGCCTGCCTCGACGTCTGCCCGACCGGCGCTTTCCCGGCGCCGTACCGGCTCGATGCGCGGCGCTGCATCTCGTATCTCACCATCGAGCACAAGGGCGCCATCCCGCGCGAACTGCGTGCGCTGATGGGCAATCGAATCTACGGCTGCGACGATTGCCTGGCGGTCTGTCCATGGAACAAATTCGCCCAGGCCGGCCGCGAGATGAAGCTGGACGCGCGCGAGGCGCTGCGCGCGCCACGACTTGCCGATCTGGCGCGGCTCGACGATGCCGGCTTTCGCGCGTTGTTCAGCAAAAGCGCGGTCAAGCGCATCGGCCGCAATCGTTTTTTGCGCAATGTGCTGATTGCGATCGGCAACTCAATGGACGCAAGTCTTGCCGGCGCAGCCGAGCGATTGCTCGGCGATGCTTCGCCGCTGGTTCGCGGCGCCGCGGTGTGGGCGCTCGGCCGGCTCGATCGTGCGCGGCTTGGACGCTGCGCGGCGAAATTTCGCGCCACCGAATCCGATCCCGAGGTCGTCGCCGAATGGGCGGCGGCGTGCGAGTGACACCATGCTGATCTGTTTCGGTCTCGGCTATTCGGCGCAACATTTCGTCGAGGATTTCGGCCAAAAGTTCGACCGCATCGTCGGCACCGTGCGCAACGCCGAGCGCGCCGCCGCGTTGAACGCGCATCCGTCGGGACGGCTGAAGGCGCTCATCTTCGACGGCACCGCGGCGACGCCGGACTTGCGCAACGCCATTGCCGAGGCCGATGCAGCGCTGGTTTCAGTTCCGCCGGACGACAATGGCGACCCGGTGCTGCGCGCTTGCGGCGATGATTTGGCGCACGCGCAACGGCTGCGCGGGATCGTCTATCTCTCGACCCTCGGCGTTTATGGCGACCGCGGCGGCGCCTGGGTCGATGAGGCAACGCCGCCGCAGCCGGGCGCGGCGCGCAGCCGCGAACGGCTCGCCGCCGAGCAAGCCTGGCTGGATTTTGGTACGCGCCGCGGCATCGCGGTCGCGATCCTACGCCTCGCCGGCATTTATGGGCCCGGGCAAAACGCGCTGGTGCAAATCGCGCGCGGCAGCGCCCGCCGCATCGTCAAACCGGGCCAGGTGTTCAACCGCATCCATGTCGGCGACATCGCCCAAGCGATCGACGCCGCCTTCGCGCGCCAGGCCTCGGGAATTTTCAACGTCGCCGACGACGCGCCGACACCGCCGGCCGATCCGATCGTCTTCGCCGCGCAACTCATGGGCGCCGCCGTGCCGCCGGAAATTCCGTTCGAGCAAGCGGCGCCAACGATGTCGCCATTGGCGCTGAGTTTTTGGCAGGAATGCCGGAGGGTGAAGAACGACAAGCTCAAACGCGACCTCGGCGTCAGCTTGCGCTATCCGACTTATCGCGAGGGTTTACGGGCGTTGTTCGAAGCGCGGTAAGCGCGGTCTGCGTTTCCCGGATGCGGTGCAGCACGAAGTGGTGCACCACTGATCCGGGATCGTCGCAGACTCGGAGTTTGTTGCGATCCCGGGTCTGCACTGCATCACTTCGCTTCGCCATAGCGCGTCAAAGACGCGCGTGAACGCGCTTATGGTGCTGCAGTGCGCCCGGGAAACAGGCGCGTTTAATGCAAACTCGGCCCCTTGAGGAACCGATTGCGCTCGCTCGATTTGACGCGCACGTCCATGGTGTCGCCGTCGCGGTAGATCGAGACCGGCACGTCGACGCCGGCTTCGCCCTGCGCCCAGACGCGGCGGAAGAAGCTCGCCAGGTCGCGCACTTCCTTGCCGGCGACGGAGAGCACGATGTCGCCGGTGCGCAGGTCGGCTTTCTTGGCCGGTCCCTTGTCGGCCAGGCCGACGATGACCAGGCGGTTCTCGACTTCGGTGGCGTAGAGCCCGAGCCACGGCCGCGGCGGCGCATTGCGCCGGCCGAACTTCATGAGGTCGTCGAGGACGGGATTCAACAGATCGATCGGCACGATCATGTTGATGTTCTGCGCCTGGCCCTTCTCGACGGCGTGCTGCAGCTGCAACGAGCCGATGCCGAGGAGATCGCCGGCCGGTCCGATCAGCGCGGTGCCGCCCCAGTTCGGATGCGCGGGCGCGGTGAAGATCGCTTCGTCGAGCACGTATTCCCAATAGCCGGCGAATTCCTGCTTGGCGACGATGCGGGCGGCGACCGAGCGTTGCCGGCCGCCGGCGCCGGCGACCACGACTCGCTCGCCGATCGCGGCCGCGGCCGACTGGCCAATTTCCAGCGCCGGCATGTCGAGCTTGGCGAGCGCCTGGACGAGGCCGAAGCCGGTCTCCTGATCGTAACCCAACACATGGCCGGGCACGGAGCGGCCGTCGTTGAGACTGAGCCAGATCGTCTCGGCTTCCGTAATCAGGTAGCCGATGGTCAGCACCAAACCGTTGCCGCGAATGAGCACGCCGTTGCCGGCGCGTTCGGTGCCGAGCGTTTCCGCCGTGTAGGCGTCGCCCGGAATGACGGCGCGCAACCCGACCACGGCGTTGAAAGCCCGTTCGAGGTCGTAGCCGTAATCTTCCGGCTTCGGCTGCGCTGAGGCCGGCACCTTCCAGTCGCTTAAAGATGGCATCTGGTATTCCCTTGCCAGCGGCACGAGATCGTTGGCTTCCTTGTAGCCGAGAAAGCACGGCCGCAACATCCAGGGTCGAAGTGTAGCGCGCCGATCAAGCGCTTTTGAAGCCGGCTTCCGGTCAGGCCGGCTTTGGCAAAAAACCACCGCTCATGTGACGTGGTCGGCTAAGGCGACTTGCTTTCAGTTTTTCTTCTCGGGCGACGGCGGGTTCTTTTCCAGGTCGTCGAGCTGCTTCTCGAGCGCGGGAAGGCTCGTCACCAACTGGCAATTGGCCTGATCGCTGACTGCTTGCTTTTGCACCTGGTCCCAGCGTTCGGCGGCGTCCTGCTCGGTCCACGGCCGGTGCTTCTCGGGATTGAAGACCTGTTGCTTGGCGAGATTTTCCAGGGAGCGGTGATACTCCTCCAGATCGAGGACGCGATCGCGCGCCTGGAAATAAAAATGCTTGCCGTCGAGTTCGTTGCAGAATTTCAACCCGCCGGCGAAGGTCTGCTTCGCCATGCGGGCATCGAAAATCTTGCCCTTGAGGTCGTCCACGGCCTGATTTTGGGCCTGATTCTGCGCGCGCGCCGGTGTCAAAGGAGCAAGGCAAGTAAGGATCAGGCAAGCGGGCATCAGGCATAGAGCCATCGCGCCGCAGGCAAAGCGCTTCACGTCAATGTCTCCTGGAACTCTGGTCGCGCCCTTGATCCCCGGCCTTCATTAGCATGGTAGCAGGCTTGCGCATGGTAGCAGGCTTGCCGTGAGCCCCAAATCGTTAGGGTTTGATTCACGCTATCGGCGTTGAAATCGCCGTTACGCGGCCTGGTCGCGGCCCGCCGCATCGTTTGCTGCTTTGTTGCCTTTTTCCTGCCCCATCTTCTTCCAAGGTCGCCGCTAAAGACAAGCGGGTGTCATCGGGGAACTTGCCTTGGGGGGATTTGCCTTGCGTTCAAGCCTCAGCGTTGTCGTCGTAGCGTTTGCGCTGGCCGGTTCCATCGGCACCGCCGCGGCGCAGTATTATCCGCCGCCGCCCCAAGGTTACCCGCCGCCCTATCCGCAGCGCGGCTATTCGGCCGCACCGTTGCCGCCGCCGGGCGCGATTTACGATCCGCGCGACGATGCAAACGATGCTCCGGTCGGCGGCCCTTACGTGCCATACCCGCCGCCTCCGGCAGGCCGCTTCTATCCCGGTTCGTACAGCGAATTGCCGCCGCAGCCGGCGCCGGCCATCGAAGGCTTTCAGCGGCCGCCAGCCGGCGTTCCCGGATCGGAGGACGTCACCGGCACGGTGCGCGCGCCGACCTATGCGCCGCCGGCCGCGCCAAGCCGCGACGCGGTCATCGCCGCGCTGCCGCCGGAAGAGCGGCCCGAGACCGGGCCGCGCAAGGAATTGCCGCCGCAGTTCCGCCGCCAGCTGGTTGATTACGTCAGCCGGGAGCCGGCCGGCACGATCGTCATCGATACGCCGAACACCTACCTTTACTTCGTGCTCGGCAACAACAAGGCGATACGCTACGGCGTCGGCGTCGGCCGCGAAGGCTTCACCTGGGCGGGCGCCGAGCGCGTCACCCGCATGAAGGAATGGCCGGACTGGTTCCCGCCGAAAGAGATGATCGAGCGCCAGCCCTACCTGCCGCGCTTCATGGCCGGCGGCGACACCAATCCGCTCGGCGCGCGCGCGATGTATCTCGGCAATACGGTCTATCGCATCCACGGCACCAATCAGCCGTCGACCATCGGCACCTTCGTGTCGTCGGGTTGCATCAGGCTGACCAACGACGATGTCGAGGATCTGTTCAGCCGGGTCACCGTCGGCACCCGCGTCGTCGTGTTGCCGGGCTCGGCGCCGGCTTCGGCCTCGGCGCAAAACACCGTCACGCGTTAGCCAATCCGATTTGTATTGTCCGGCCGGCGGAACAGCGCCGGCCGGATTTTTCTTTGCTTTTTTTGCATTGAATTTCTGCCAACTCAGTTAGTGTCGCGCCCGTTGGACGCTGGCCTGTAGGCTGGCCATAGTGCGTCGAAGACGCGCGTAACCGCGCTAATGGCGGCGCCATCTGCCCTCGCGATGATCTGCATCCTAGTGTCGCGTGCTTCGCCGGAGATCGCGCGGCCGTAATGCGAGGTTGAATGTTTCCCAATGTCCGTCTTTTGATCGCGGCTGTGGTCGCTTCGATCGTCACGCTGAGTTTCGGCTTCGCCATGTTCGCCACTTTCCGCGTCAACCACGAGCCGTTGAGCCGGCTCGCGACCGGCGCCGCACCGCTGCAACTCGCGGCCGGAAATCCGATACCGTCCATCGCAATGCCTGCGTCGCCGGAATCATTCGGTGACCGTTTTCCGTTGAATCAGGCTGCCATCGCCGGCGCTCCTGCAGAGGCACCGGCGCCCCAACCCGAACACGACGACAGTGTCGAACCGCCGAGCGCCGTCGCCAGCACCACCGCTCCTGAAACCGCCGCCGCCGCCGCACCGGAGCAGCCCCCGACGGTCGCGCAAGCTCCCGCAGCCGAGCCGGACGCGAAACCGGACGACGTTGCCGCCGCTCCGAGTGAATCGCCGCCTGCTATCCCAAGTGAAGCGCCGCCGGCTGCGACGGAGACTGCGGCGACCGCGCCGCCGGCTGAGCCAGCTGCGCCCGCCGAGGCAGCCGCGCCCACGGAACAAGCCAGCCAAGAATCCGATACTGACAACAAATCCGAAACCGCGACGACGACCACGGCCGAGTCGCCAGCTCCGGAGGCCCATCCAAAGGCCGCCCACCGGCACCGCCTTGCCGCCAAGGCGCAACATGCGCGCCGGCCGCGCGCGATCGCCCAAACCGTCAGCCCGCCACCCGGAATCGGCGGCCCGTTCGTGCCGCCACCGAGCCGTCTTGCCGCCAAGCCGCAACGCGCCCGCCAAGCCCGTGCGCCCGTTCAACCGGTCAGCCAGCCCTCGGGCGTCGGCGGTCCTTACGTGCCACCGACGACCCATTGAGCGCCGGCTGAATTTCGGCGTGGGATTGATGGCAGCGCGGGCAAAGACCGCATAAGCTCGCGCTCCCGGCATCATCACAAAACAGAACATTTCCGCGTGGTCCCGCTTTCCGTCCTCGATCTGTCGCCCGTCACCACGGCCACGCCCGGATCGGTGGCGCTGCGCAATTCGCTCGATCTGGCGCGGCTCGCCGACCGGCTCGGCTACAAGCGCTATTGGGTCGCCGAGCACCACAATCTGGCGAACATCGCCAGCTCCGCGCCCGACATCATGATCGGGCAGATCGCGGCGATAACGTCGCACATGCGCGTCGGCTCGGGCGGCGTGATGCTGCCGAACCACGCGCCGCTGATGGTCGCCGAGCGTTTCAAGGTGCTGGAGGCGCTGTTTCCCGGACGCATCGATCTCGGGCTCGGCCGCGCGCCGGGCACCGATCAGGTCACCTCCTATGCGCTGCGCGCCCGGCAAGACCCGCGCCAAGGCGACGATTTCCTCGAACGGTTCCAGGAACTGCTGCTGCTCGAGCGCGGCGGCTTCCCGGAAGGACATCCGTTCCGCAACGTGCGCGCGGTGCCGGCCGACGTCGCACTGCCGCCGATCTGGCTTCTGGGTTCGAGCGGCTACAGCGCCGAGCTCGCCGCCGCCGTCGGCATGGGTTTTTCTTTCGCCTATCACTTCGCCGATTACGACGCGGCGAGCGCGATGCTCAGCTATCGCAACCATTTCAAGCCGTCGGCGACGCTCAAGGAGCCCTACGCCATCCTCGGCACCGCGGTGATCGCGGCCGACAGCGACGCCGAAGCCGAGCGCATCGCGTTGAGCGCCGACCTGCATTATGTGCGCCGCGCCAAAGGCGAATATCTGCCGCTCGCCTCGCCCGAAGAAGCCGCCGCCTATGCCTACACGCCGGCCGACCGCGAGCGCATGGCGCGCCAGCGCGCCCGGCTCGTCGTCGGCGGTGTCGAGAAAGTTATGGCCCGGTTGCAGGCGCTGATCGAAGCGACCCGCGCCGACGAGTTAATGATTACCACGATGGTTTACGACCATGCGGCGCGCAAGCACTCCTATGAGCTGTTGGCCAAGGCCTTCGCGCTGGTGCCGCAATCGTGAACTTCGGACGGCGTCACGGCTGTGTCTTCTATGAACCATAATGGATTAATTTCAACGGCAACGGGTGCGGCATGATGGTGCGGGGCTTCAGTGTTCTGTAAGATTTTGCTGTTCGAATCTGGGTTCCTTTGGCCGGGGGCTGACATTGCGCACTGAATACAAGCACGACGCTTTGCGTCTTCGCCGGCTTGCCTTGACCGGCAGCATTTACGCGTTCGGTTTCGTCGTGGCGGCGGCGCTGGCCTCGCCGGCGTCGGCCAAGGTCCGGCATAGGCCCGAGCCCAAGGAAACCGAACACGTCAGCAAGGAGCCTTTCGGCACTCTCCCGAAAGGTCCGATGCAGATCGTCATTTCCATCAATCAGCAGAAGCTCCACCTCTACAGCGACGGCAAGGAAGTCGCCGATACGCTGGTCGCCACCGGCGTGCCCGCGCTGCCGACGCCGACCGGCATTTTCAGCGTCATCGGCAAGGAGCGCTTCCACCGCTCCAATATCTACAGCGGTGCGCCGATGCCGTTCATGCAGCGCATCACCTGGTCCGGCGTCGCGCTGCACGAGGGCGAGAATATCGGCCATCCGGCGTCGCACGGCTGCATCCGCATGCCGCGCGAATTTGCCATGAAGCTGTTCAGTGTCACCAAGGTCGGCGTTCGCGTCATCATCGCGCGCAATGAAATAAAGCCCGTTCCGTTCGCGGATGCGCATCTGTTCGTGCACAAGGCGATGCCGGCGCCCGCTCCGGCCGCGGCGGCTCCCGCTGCGCCGGAAGCCACCAGGACCGCGCAAGCCACCGACGACAATAAAAAGACCGATGCCGTCGCCCTGCCGAAATCTGAAGCACCGGCCGCAGCCGCTGCGGTAACGCCGGAGCCGGCCAAGGCTGCGCCTCCCAGCGACGGCACCAAAACCACGGAGGCCGCCGAGGCGGCCAAGCCGCAAACGCCGGATCCCGCCGCTTCCGCTTCGGCACCGCCGGAATCGACCCAGACGGCGCAGGCCGGTGACTCCGCCAAAACGACGGAAGCGGCCGAGCCGCCGAAACCCGAAGCTTTACCGACCGGAGAAGCCAAAGCAGCGCCGCCCCCGTCCGCACCCGCCGAGACCGACATGCTGCGCGGCACTGTGGCTACGCCGGCGGTGGCGCTCGACCATCCGGCGGATGCCGCGCCGGCACCGGCGGCCAAGCCGACCACGCTTGTTGAAAGCGGACACGCCGCGACCCAAGGACCGATTTCGATCTTCGTCAGCCGCAAGGAAAAGAAGATCTATGTGCGGCAGAATTTTGCCCCGCTGTTCTATGAGCCGGTGACCATCGACCATCCGGAGCAGGCGTTCGGCACCCACGTCTTCACGGCGATGGCGTATCTGGACGACGGCTCGACTTTCCGCTGGAACGTGGTGTCGCTGCCCGGCGAGCCGCCGAAGGCAAGGCGCGCCGCCGACAACGACCGGCGCACGACGCGGCACGGCCGCCGCGAGGAGCCCGTCGCACGGCCGCTCGGCGAGTTGCCGCCACCGCAAACGCCGGCGGAAGCGCTCGCCCGCATTGAAATTCCCCAGGACGCCATCGACCGGATTTCCGCATTGATGGTGCCGGGTTCCTCCCTCGTCGTCTCCGACCAGGGTCTTGGCGAGGAGACCGGCGAAGGCACCGACTTCATCGTCGTCACGCGCTGACCTGCCCTGCCGCCGGCGCTGCCGGCCTGCCATTCAACCGCCATTGCCGACGGTGTATGTTCGGCCGGCGACCGCTAGAGCATGATCCCGAAAAAGCCTGTCGCCGGACTTGATCCGGTGATGGGAACCGGTTTTCGGATAAGATCATGCTGAAACGAAAATTCTAGCCGGCCGCTCGGAACCGAATTCACACGTTATCAGTCAATGGAGGATCGTCTTGGGTAAGCAATTTTCGCTGGTTTCTTCGGACAGCTTCAAGCTCGGCGCCTATCGGGCCGACCCGACCGGGCCGGCAAAGGGCGGCATCGTCCTCATTCAGGAGATTTTCGGCGTCAATCACCACATCCGCGCGGTGTGCGACCGCTTGGCCGGCGAGGGTTATGCCGCGCTGGCGCCGGCGGTGTTCGACCGCCAGCAGCCGAACTTCGAATGCGGCTACACGCCCGACGAGATCGCCAATGCGCGCAAGTTCGTCGCCAATCCCGATTGGGACGCGATGCTGCGCGACGTGCAGGCTTCCATCGATGAGCTCAAGAAGGGCGGCCCGGTCGCCATCATGGGCTTCTGCATGGGCGGCACGATCTCGTTCCTGTCCGCCTGCAAGCTCAGCGGGCTGAAGGCCGCGGTCTGCTATTACGGCGGCCAGATTGCCAAGAACGTCGATGAGAAGCCGAAAGTGCCGGTGCAGATGCATTTCGGCGAGAAGGACGCCTCGATCCCGATGAGCGACGTCGATCTGATCAAGCAAAAGCGCGGTGGCGATTGCGAGATCTACGTCTATCCGGACGCCCAGCACGGCTTCCATTGCGACGAGCGCGGCAGCTACCAGAAAGCCGCCGCCGACCTCGCCTGGCAGCGCTCGATGGCGTTCCTGGCGAAGAACGTGAAGTAGTGAGCAAGCAGGAGACGCGGTATCGCGGAGAGTAGCCGCGGCCGCGTTCTTCTCCCTCTCCCCAGAGGGGAGAGGGCCGGGGTGAGGGGGCTCGGGCCTATCGGAGATTCTCCCCGGCAACTCCGAACCCCCTCACCCCCACCCTCTCCCCTCCGGGGCGAGGGAGCCCGCATGAGCCAGCTCCGACGCTGGCATATTCTGGATGCAGTTCGGAGAACAGCATGCGGCGACGTTGGTCGATCGCTAGTCTCTGCATCGTCGGCTTCGTGCTACTCGGTTCGCTGCGCCCGATAGCCGCCGACGACTATCCGTCGCGGCCAATTCATCTGATCATCACCACGCCGGCCGGATCGCTGGTCGACGTGCTCGGCCGCTTGTACGCCGAGGCGATGAGCGCGCGGCTCGGCCAGCCGATCGTAGTCGACAACCGCTCCGGCGGCATGACGATGCTCGGCACCGATGTGCTCAGCCATGCAGATCCGGACGGTTACACGCTGATGATCGGCCCGTCCGAGCTGACCATGCTGCCGTTCCTCAAGAAGGACTATCGCTACGAGCCGAACAAGGATTACACGCCGGTGGCGCTGGTGACCTCGTCGTGGACGGTGTTCGCGATCTATCCGGGCTTGCCGGTGAAGACGCTGCCGGAATTTATCGCTTACGCCAAAGCCAATCCCGGAAAATTGCGCTACGGCTCGGGCGGCGTCGGCGGCGCGCTGCACATCGCCGTCGAGGAACTCAAGCTCAAGGCCGGGATCGATCTCGTCCACGTGCCCTATCGCGGTGGCGGCCAGGCCGCGACCGACGCCATGGCGGGGCAGATCGATATGGTGTCGCTGGGGCTTTCCAGCGCGCGCGTCGCCGAGGGCGGCAAGCTTTTGATCCTGGCGCAGACCGGGCCGAGCCGGCATCCGCTGTTTCCCGACGTACCGACCACGGCCGAATACGGCTTGCCCGAGGTCCGCATGGACACTTGGTTCGGCCTGATCGCGCCGCCAAATATGCCGGCAACAATCGTCGAGCGGCTGGATCGCGCCACCGCCGAGGTCGAGCAGCAGCAAAGCTTCCGCGACAATCTGGCCAAGATCGGCTGCGCGCCGGCCTACCTGCCGCACGCCGCATTCGCAGCCTTCATCGCCGACGATTTGGCGAAATGGCGGCAATTGATTCCGGCGATGGGCATCCCACCGATCGAGTAAAGGAGCGACGTTATGACAACAAAAAAGGCATTGTCGAACAAGACTTGGCCGAACGGGAAGAAGATCGCGGTCTCGGTGACGGTGATGTTCGAGACCTGGTCGGAAGGCGCGGCGCCGAATTATTCGGTGCAGACCACGCATCTGAAATCCGGCACCGTCGATCATGCCAGCAAGGCGTGGTCGACCTATGGCGGCAGGGTCGGCGTCTGGCGGCTGATCCGCATGCTCGACCGTTTGCAGATCCCCGGCACCTTTTTCACCAACGGCCGCTGCACCGAGGATTACCCCGACGCCGTCAAGCAGATCGTGAAGTCCGGCCACGACCTCGCCGCCCACGCCTATACGCAGGATCAGTTGCTTGCCTACATGCCGCTCGAGGACCAGCAGAAAACCATCCGGCGCAGCATCGACGCGCTGGAAACCTGCGGCGGCAAGAAGGTCACCGGCTGGGGCAGCCCGGTGGTGGCGTTCACGCCGGAGACCGCGGGCTTTCTGGCGCAAGCCGGCCTGAAATGGACCTGCGACGTCACCTATGCGGACCTGCCGATCCTGATCAAAACCCCGCACGGTGCTATCGCCGGCGTGCCGACCACCGATTTTTCCGACAACCGCGTCATGCGCTCGAATCCGCGCGATCTCTACGACGCCCACAAGGGCACGTTCGATTATCTCGCCGCGAACGAGCCGATGTCGCTTCTGGTGCTGGTCATCCACTGCCAGTTCGGCGGCCGGCCGCTGATGACCGCGGTGCTGCAGGACATTTTGCAGTACATCGCCAAGTCGCCGGACGTTTGGTTCGCGCGCCACGAGGAATTGGCGAACTGGGCGCTCGCCGGCGGTGTCGAGGAGCGCACGTATCGGGAGCGGTATTTCGGTGGTCAGTAGTCAGGGATCAGCAATCAGCAATTAGGGACCTAATCTGATTCCTGATTCCTGATACCTGCTACCTGATACCTGTTAAAACCATCGCTCTTGCACGTTGATGGTATCGCCGGGCTGCAGCTGATAGCCGAGCGGAACGGTCATGCGCATCTGCTGGCCGTTATAGGTGCGAATTAGGACCACCGATTGGCGCACGGCGCGCGGCGCGAAGCCGCCGGCGATCGCCACCGCGGTCTCCGCCGTCATGTTGGCGATGTAGGGATATTGGCCCGGTGCGGTGACCTCGCCGAGGATGAAGAACGGCCGGTAGGCTTCGACCTCGACCGCCACATGCGGCTCGCGGATGAAACCGTCGCGCAGCTTCTCGGCCAGCCGCGCCGACAACTGGTCGGTGGTCGCGCCTTTCGCCATCACCGAGCCGATCAGCGGCATGGCGATGTGGCCGCTGGCATCGACCAGATAGGAATTGGTCAGGCCGTCCTGGCCGAATACCACGATGCGCAAGCGGTCGCCCGAATCGAGCGTGTAGGGCTGTCGCGCGGTCATCGCGGGCGCCGGCACAGGCGCCGCCGTGGAGTTGTAGATCGGCGCGGGGCTGGCAGCGGCGGGGGCCGGGGCGGGATAAGCGTAGCGGGGGGCGGCTTGATAAGCCACGGCGCCGCCTTGATACGCGTAGCCGCCCGGATAGGCGTTGGACGCTTGCGGGAAAACGCAACTCAACAGGCCGCTGCACGCCGCACTGGCGGGATACGCGTAAGGCGTCGCGCCCGGCGCGCCATAGCCTGGCTGATAACCGTAGCCGGGTTGATAGGCGGGCGCGGGCGCGCCGTAGGTCATCGTGTCGATGGTGGGCTGCATCTGGCCCGGCGGCGGCATCTGCACATAGGCGACCGGCTGCGATGCGCAGCCCGCCGCGGCGAGCGCCACGGCCAATAACAGCAGGGAAGAGCGGATGACCCGCATACGCGTAATTCCGACCCCGTTCGAGCGAACGTTGGGGCCGATTAACGCCGGTTAAGGTTAATAATCCCTAACCGGATGGAAAGACTTGAGAAAATGTCGCGGTGCGGGTCGCAAATGCGACAGTGCCGCTCAGCCTGAGCCCCTGTCGCTGCGGCGCCCGAGCCGGTCGGAAATGGCGAGGATCAGCATGCAGGCGGCGAAGGTCAGCGGAAACGCCAGCACCCAGACGAGCTTCGTCGTATCGGGCTCTTTTTCCAGATCGAAATACCAGGCCAGCGCGTCGACCGCGGCGATGCCGACAATCGAGCCGAGCAGTTTCTGCTTGAGCTCGCTGAAATCGACCTGGGTGAGGCCTTCGGGCCAGTCCGGATGATCGGCCGGATCGATGCGGCGGATGAAGTTTTCGTAAGAGGAGAAAATGACGATGAGGATGAGATTAGCGGTCAGCGCCAGATCGACCAGATTGAGCACGTTGGTGACGAGATCGTGCCAGTTCATCTGCGCAAGCTGGAGGGTCAGCACGAACAGATCGGCGAAAAAGCGGTAGAGCAACAACACCAGGCACAGCAGCAGGCCGAGCAGGAACGGCGCCACCAGCCAGCGGCTGAAAAAAATCGACGCCTGGATGTAGCGTCCGTCCGGCCAGCGCATGGATTCCCCCCGCTGCTGCGCAATTCGCTAGCATAAGCAGCGAATGGCGAAATGGCGAATAGCGAATGTGTCCTTCCCCACTCGCTATTCGCCACTCGCCATTCGCGATCCGGCTTCGCCAGCTACGCAGCCACTCCCGTGCCGATCGGGCAGCTCACGCCGGTGCCGCCGAGGCCGCAATAGCCGTGGGGGTTCTTCGCCAGATATTGCTGGTGATAATCCTCGGCGAAATAGAACGGCGGGGCGTCGCGGATTTCGGTGGTGATCGGCCCCATCCGTTCGGCGCCGAGCGCCTTGGCGTAAGCCGCCTTCGAGGCTTCGGCGGCGGCGCGCTGCTCCGGCGTGAACGTATAGATGCCGGAGCGGTATTGGGTGCCGACGTCACCGCCCTGGCGCATGCCTTGGGTCGGATCGTGACTTTCCCAGAACGTCTTGAGCAGTTGCTCGTAGGAAATCTTCTTCGGGTCATAGACCACGAGCACGACTTCGTTGTGCCCGGTGCGGCCGCTGCAGACTTCCTCGTAGGTCGGGTTCGGCGTCAGGCCGCCGGCATAGCCGGCCGCGGTGACGTAGACCGCGTCGCCGAGCTCCCAGAACTTGCGCTCGGCGCCCCAAAAACAGCCGAGCCCGAACATCGCCATGGCGAGCCCATCCGGATAGGGCCCCTTAAGCATATGGCCGTTGACGAAATGCGTCCGCGCCGTGGGGATGGCAGTCGCGCGGCCCGGCAAAGCTTCATCGGCAGACGGA
This sequence comes from uncultured Alphaproteobacteria bacterium, assembly GCA_963724715.1. GTDB lineage: Bacteria > Pseudomonadota > Alphaproteobacteria > Rhizobiales > Xanthobacteraceae > BOG-931. The sequence goes on from CAVRVV010000002.1 coordinate 125,719, forward strand.
ATTTCGAGCTTCTTGCGAAGTGAAAACATGCGGCGCCTCCTGATCAGGACGCAAATATAAGCGTTGTATGCTGGCGATGCACCCGGGAGCGCCATCACGTTTTCAGGCATCAGGGATCAGGTATCAAGAATAGGTGGCCAGGGTCTGATCCCTGATACCTGCCCCCTGATCCCCGATCCCTGGACCTTCCACCTTCAGGTTTTGCACTTTATTGTGCCGCTCGCGCGTCGCGGCGGCGGCGCCGTTTAAGGAGGCTTTCCAGATGTTTCGAATGCTCGCGCTGGCCTGCGCGTTCGCCCTTTCGGCCGGGTCGGCTTTGGCCCAAGCGCCCACCTCGCCGGCGATGCCGCCTTACGGGCCGGCAATCACGCTCGACCAGGCCAAGCGCGCCATGGCGGCGGCGGAGCTGGAGGCGGCCAAGAATTCCTGGCAGGTCGCCATCACCATCCTCGACAGCGGCGGCAACATGATCATGTTCCACCGTGTCGACAACGCCCAGCTGTCGGCGACCACCGTGTCCGAGGGCAAGGCGCGCACCGCGCTCGAATTCAAGCGCCCGAGCAAGGCGCTCGACGACGCCATCGCCGCTGGCGGCGCCGGCATGCGGCTGTTGGCGCTCAAGGACATCACGCCGCTCGAAGGCGGCCTGCCGGTCATCGTCGACGGCAAGATCGTCGGCGCCATCGGCGTGTCCGGCGCGCTGTCGTCGCAGGACGCCCAAGTCGCCAAGGCGGGCGCCGAGGCGCTTAACAGGTGACAGGGATCAGGTATCAGGGATCAAGATAACCTGATCCCTGATGCCTGATTACTGATCCCTGATAACCTGATCCCTGACTACTGATCCCTGTTAAGCTTTCGCAACCGCGCGACGATCTCCGGCGGCATGGCGTAAGCGCGTTCGATGACGCGCAGCAGTTCCTCGCCGCTGCGCGGATCGTTGAGCGACAGGCCGATCTTTTCGCCCTCGGCCAGAAATTCCGGATCGACGAAAGTTTCGGCCAGGGCCTGGCGCAGCGCCGCGACGCGCGCGGCCGGCACACCCGGCGGCATCAGCAGCGGCCGCCCGATCGACAGCGGCGCGAACGCCGCTTCCAACAGAAGCTTGTCGGCGCCGCTCACCAGATCGGGCACGAACGGCACGCCACCGAGTTGCGGCAACTTGGCCGGACCGTATTGCACGATCGCGCGCGCGGTGCCGTCGGCGAGCCAGGTCGGCCGCGTCGACGACAGCGCGCTGTAGAACACGCTCGGATAGCCGTCGAGCTCGCCGCGCTCCATGGCGACCAGCGCATCGTTCTGCCCCGGATAGCCGGGAATGACTTTCATTTTCGTGCCGAGCGTGGCGTTGAACAGGCGCGCGAAAAACGCCGGCGTCGAATTGGCGCCGGACGCCCCCATCACGGTCTCTCGCGTGCGCAGATCGTCGAGCGAAAACACCGGCACCGTTTTCCCGACCAGCACCATCGCGGTCTCGACGCTTGGCGTGCCGAGCCAGTTGAACTGCCGCGGATCGAACCGCGCCTCCGGCGTGCCGAACAGCGGCTCGAACGGCGGATTGTTCTGCACCAGGCCCAGCACCGAGCCGTCGCGCTCTGCGACGGCATAGAGATAATTGGTCGCGGTGAGCCCACCGGCGCCCGGCATGTTGCGCACGATGACGGTCGGATGGCCGGCAATGTGCGTGCCGATATGGCGGGCGATCGCGCGGGCCAAAATGTCGTAGCCGCCGGCCGCGCTGGTGGAGACGATCAGCGTCACCGTGCGGCCGCCGTAGAAATCGCCGATCGAATCGGCCGCCGCCGGCGACAGGCCAAGCCATGCCAACCAGCAGGCGAGCAGCGCAAACATGGTCGATTGCTTCGTCATCGGCGAAGGCCGATGATAACGCGGTCTGCGGAAGATGACTCCCTCTCCCCGCTTGCGGGGAGAGGGTGGGGTGAGGGGGCCTCTCCGCTGGGCGCAGAATTGCGGCGCTCAGAATCGCGGAGAGGCCCCCTCACCCTCGCTTCGCTCGACCTCTCCCCGCACGCGGGGAGAGGTAGGAAAACCGGCATGCCGCGTACTTTCTTTTTCGTTGTCGCTTTCTTCGTCACCCTCGCCGCCACCGCGGCGCGCGCCGAGGAGCCGTTCTACCAGGGCAAGCGGCTGACGCTGCTGATCAACTTCGCGCCCGGCGGGCCGACCGACGTCGAAGGCCGGCTGTTGGCCAAGCACATCGCCAAGCATATCGCTGGCAATCCGCTCATCGTGGTGCAGAACAAGGACGGCGCCAGCGGCATGGTCGGCGCCACCTATCTGGGCGAGATCGGGCCGAAGGACGGCACCATGTTCGGCTATCTCACCGGCACGGCATGGAACTCGGTGATCGATCCGGCCGCGTTCCGCGTGCCGTTCGCATCCTACGCCTTCATCGGCGCGCAGCCCGGCAACGCGGTCTATTACATGCGCGCCGACACGCCACCCGGCATCAAGACGCCGGCCGACCTGATGAAGGCGGAAGGTCTCGTGGTCGGCGGCCTCGGCGCCGATTCCTCGAAGGATCTTTTGGAGCGCCTGACCTTCGACATGCTCGGCCTGCAATACCGCTACGTCACCGGCTATCGCTCGAGCAACACCGCGCGGCTCGCTTTGCAGAACGGCGAGATCAACGTGCATTCGGAATCGACGCCGGGCTATTTCAGCGTCGTCGAGCCGAGCCTGGTGAAGACCGGCACGGTGATGCCGCTGTGGTACGACGCCACCTACAACGGCAAGGGATTTGCGCCGCTTAAGGCGATGGCGGGGAAGGGCATCATGACGTTCCCCGAGTTCTATAAAGCGGTCAAAGGCGGCACGCCGTCGGGCGAGCTGTGGGACGCCTACAAGACCAATCTCGCCGTCGACGCCCAGATGCTCCGCCTGGTCGCCATGCCGCCGGACTCGCCGCCGGCCGCGGTCGCGGCGTTGCGCCAGGCGCTCGCCGCGCTCAACGACGACGCCGACTACGCCGCCGACGCCATGACCGCGATCCAGTTCGTGCCGCACTACGAAGTCAGCGCCAATCTCGACCAGACGGTGCGCGACCGCCTGACGATCGCGCCCGAGATGCGCAGCTTCATCACCGGCTATATGAAGAAGGTGGCGAAGTGATTTTAATTCCGCGCCCGGGCTTGCGCATGCGAACTCCCTCTCCCCAGCGGGGAGAGGGTTGGGCTGAGGGGGCTCCGACCGAGAGGCCCGCGCCCCTCACCCCTCCCTCTCCCCACTGGGGAGAGGGAGAAGAAAGACCTCGCACGGATCATTTGCGAACCGCGTAATGTCGAAACCAGCGAAACAAAAAAAGCCACCACAAAAACCCGCCGCCCCGCCGGCCGAGGACACCTCCGCGCTCGCCCCCGACGACCGCGTCATCGCCAGCAACCTGACGCTCCACGAACTCTTCCAGCGCCAGACCGGCGCCATGCTCGACCGCGCCGACCTCGACGACGAGCAAAAGCAAAGCATCCTCATCGCCATGAGTTGCCCGTGTTGCGGGGCGGGTGGGATGTCGTTTACGGCGAAGTTGAAGCGGGGGAGGTGAGGGGGCCTTTCCCTCTCCCCTTGCGGGAGAGGGTGCCCGCGCGAAGCGCGGGCGGGTGAGGGGAGTACCTATCCGCTTGCGAGAAAGGCTTCCGCCTTGGCGCGACTGGGAAACCGCCCAAGTTCACAATAGTCGGCGCAATGTTCTGCCGTCTCAGGCGACCACAGCACGACAAACTCGGCGCCGTCCGACTCGATCACTTCCGTCAGGTCATCGCTTTCGTACGGCGACATATGCCGCGCGCCGCAATCGGGACAATCGTCGTCGCACATGCACGACCATTCATCGGGCCATTCGGAACCGCAGCGATCGCATCTGTAGTAGTTGCGATACCAAGCCAAGATCAGCCTCCCTGTGCGGGCATCACGACTGCGAATCGCAGTGAAAATATCAAATCACTTCAACTGTCGGATCGCAAACGATAGTAGCCGCGCGATACGAAATCCAGATAACCGCGATCTCTGAGAAATTGTAGCTGTTGGCGAATTTTTGGCTTTACGTTTCGGTTGTCCGGGTAGAGTTGACTCAGGCGGTCCTCAAATGCGTAGACGTCGTCGATCTGAAATTCATGTTTACCGATGGCTTCCACGCACTTCATCACTTCTATAAGCCAACCTCTCGCTTCTTGTCCCTCGTCACGCAGAAACAGAGTTCTGTTCCACTTCGCGAGCACAGAATTCTTTCGGTTCGACTTTGCCGTCGCGTACAATGAAGATTTTTCCGGATTGCGGGATTTGGTTCAGCAAGATATGGGAACCAATCCAGCCCGCACGTCTGGCCGTGGCTGCTAGCGGCTTCCGCTCGGCAATAATTTCGCGAACAAAAAAATGTTTTGGAACGACAAAAAGATTAACGACGCTCAATTCTTGCAGACTGTAATTCATGAGAAATAAGTTTGGATTATTGTCTGCTGCCAAGCGCTCGCACTTCGCCTTGAATGCGCCATCCAGCACCTTGGTGCCGAACCCGCTCTTCTGGCTTTTTAGCTCATATTCTTCCTTGCATGCGACGCAATGAAAGTCCGCGACAGGACTGTTATTCGGAAAGGGATTTATTTTTGCGGCGCCGCAGTTCGGGCAATACGCCCACATGCGCACCCATTGCTCTGTCCAAGCCCGCGCGCTCTGCGAGCCGCTCGTATAAGGAGTTTGGGACTCCTCAAAGCCAAGTTTCATGTCGGAAATATATCATATCCTGAATGGATAGGACGCCGCGAACGCATAGACCGCCGCGCCCGGCGACGACGCCCGGCACACTACGGCGCATCGTCGAGCGCGGGCTTGAGCGGGTCTCGGCGCACGGCCCCACCCCGACGCGCTTCGCGCGTCGACCCTCCCCCTGCAGGGGAGGGTGTTTGCCGCGCCGCGCCGGTTATTTCTTGCCGTACGGCTTTGGGTTCGTCTGGCTGTGCATGCCGGCGAACGGCGAGGGGGCCGGGGCACCCTTGTCCTTGTTCTTGTCCTGCTTCGGCTTCTTCTTTTCCTTGTTGCTTCGCATCTGGCCTTTCGCCATGGCGTCCTCCGGGTTGGCGTGATTCGAAAGTGGATGGCGCAATGTAGCGCATTCGCTTTGCTATTCCCCTCCCCCTTGTGGGGAGGGGTAGGGGGTGGGGGTCGGGAGGTTTTGCTCAGGTGTCGACACTTGCGACTTCCCCTCCCGACCCCCACCCCTCCCTCCCCACAAGGGGGAGGGAGAAGATCGGAAGATCAGCGCCGTCTCGGTTTGAAGCCGCCGTGCATGCCGGGTTTGCCGAGCGTTGAGCGTGGGCCGGAAGGGTCGCGTTTTCCGGGAATGGATTCTACGCCCGGGCCCATTTCGTCGAGGTTCGGCTTGCGTGGCGTGTTGCGTCCGGTGCCGGCGCGGTGCGGGGCGACTTCGTGGTGGAGTGCGATGCCCATTTCGTCGAGCGCCGGCTTGTGCGGGCGCGCGGCCCCACCCCGGCGCGTGTTGCGCGCCGACCCTCCTCCTGCAGGGGAGGGCGGAAGGAATTTTGCCGTCGGGTCGTCCGTTACTGCCAACTCCGTGGCGCGCAAGCGTTTGATCTCGTCGCGTAGCCGCGCGGCTTCTTCGAAGTCGAGGTCGGCGGCGGCGGTGCGCATGCGGGTTTCGAGGTCGCCGATCACGGCCTGGAAGTTGTGGCCGATGGTGGCGGCGTCTTCGAACTCGCCTTCGGCGCCGGAGCCGGTGCCGATCAGCACGTGGTCGCGCTCGTAGACGCTGTTGAGGATGTCGCCGATGCCCTTGCGCACGCTTTCCGGCGTGATGCCGTTTGCGGTGTTGTAGGCGGTCTGCTTCTCGCGCCGGCGCGACGTCTCGGCCATGGCGCGCTCCATCGAGCCGGTGATGGTGTCGGCGTAGAGGATGACGCGGCCGTCGATGTTGCGCGCGGCGCGGCCGATGGTCTGCACGAGGCTCGTCTCGCTGCGCAAAAATCCTTCCTTGTCGGCGTCGAGGATGGCGACCAGCGCGCATTCCGGAATATCGAGGCCCTCGCGCAGCAGGTTGATGCCGACCAGCGCGTCGAAGGCGCCAAGGCGGAGGTCGCGAATGATTTCGATACGCTCGATGGTATCGATGTCGGAATGCATGTAGCGCACCCGAATGCCCTGCTCGTGCAGATATTCGGTCAAATCCTCCGCCATGCGCTTGGTCAGCACGGTGACCAGCGCGCGATAGCCCTGCTGCGCCACCGCGCGCACCTCGCCGACCAGATCGTCGACCTGCATCCGCGCCGGCCGCACGTCGACCGGCGGATCGATCAGGCCGGTCGGGCGGATCACCTGCTCGGCGAACACGCCGCCGGATTCGTTGAGCTCCCACGGCCCCGGCGTCGCCGACACGGCGGTGGTCTGCGGCCGCATCGCGTCCCATTCTTCGAAACGCAGCGGCCGGTTGTCCATGCACGACGGCAGGCGGAAGCCGTATTCGGCGAGCGTCGCCTTGCGGCGGAAGTCGCCGCGATACATGCCGCCGAGCTGCGGCACGGTGACGTGGCTCTCGTCGACGAAGACCAGCGCATTGTCGGGCACATATTCGAACAAAGTCGGCGGCGGCTCGCCGGGTTTTCGGCCGGTGAGATAGCGCGAATAATTCTCGATGCCGGCGCAGGCGCCGGTCGCCTCCATCATTTCCAGATCGTACAGCGTGCGCTGCTCCAGCCGCTGCGCTTCAAGGAGCCGACCCGCGGCATGGAGCTGGTTGAGCCGCTCGCGCAATTCGAGCTTTATGCCGGACAGCGCCTGCAACAGCGTCGGCCGCGGCGTCACATAATGCGAGTTGGCGTAGATCTTGACGAATTCCAGCTCGTCGGTCTTTTGCCCGGTGAGCGGGTCGAATTCGTGGATCGCCTCGACCTCGTCGCCGAACAGCGACACCCGCCAGGCACGATCCTCATAGTGCGCCGGGAAAATCTCGACGGCGTCGCCGCGCACACGGAACGAGCCGCGATGGAAATCGGCGGCGGTGCGCTTGTATTGCAGCGCCACCAGGTCGGCGAGCAATTGGCGCTGGTTGAGCTGCGCGCCGCGCTTGATCGAGAACGTCATCGCCGAATAGGTCTCGACCGAACCGATGCCGTAGATGCAGGACACGGAAGCCACGATGATGACGTCGTCGCGCTCGAGCAGCGCGCGGGTCGCCGAGTGCCGCATGCGGTCGATCTGCTCGTTGATCGAGGAATCCTTCTCGATATAGGTGTCGGTGCGCGGGATATAGGCTTCCGGCTGGTAGTAGTCGTAATACGACACGAAATATTCGACGGCATTGTCGGGAAAGAACGACCTGAACTCGCCGTAGAGCTGCGCCGCCAGTGTCTTGTTCGGCGCCAGGATCAGCGCCGGGCGCTGCGTCGCTTCGATCACCTTGGCGACGGTGAAGGTTTTGCCGGAGCCGGTGACGCCGAGCAGCACCTGGGTGCGGTCGTTGCGCCGCACGCCTTCGACCAGATCGGCGATCGCCGTCGGCTGGTCGCCCTTGGGATCGAAATCCGACTTGATGACGAAGCGCCGCCCGCCTTCGGACTTGTCCGGCCGCGGCGGCCGGTGCGGCGTCCAGATTTTGGTGTCGCCGCCCTGCTGGCGGAATTCCTCGCGGCCCTCGCGCAGCAAATTCTCCAGCGCCTGCATCGAGGCGGTGACGCCGAGCGTCATCGGCTGCGGCGTCGGCCGGTGCCGCTTCTCGCGCTGCGACTGGAAAATGTCGGCAAGCTCGTCGCGACCTTCCGGCGGCTCGCCGGTCAGCGGCCTGGTCGGATCGCTGTCGCCATAGCCGAGCGCGTCGGCCAACTCGGGATCGATTCCGGCCGGGCCCTTGGCGACGTAGCCGGATTGCGGCCGCTCGCCTAACCCTTCGGCTGATTTTCCTTGTGTCGATTTCCGCGCTCGATGTGCAGCGGAGAAATCGGCGCGGCGATCAAACGAATTGTCCGGCGGCTGCTGTAAGCCCGACGCTCGCTCTTCCCCTCCCCCTTGTGGGGAGGGGATAGGGGTGGGGGTCGGGAGGTGATGCACAGTCGTCGACGCTCGCGACTTCCCCTCCCGACCCCCCACCCCACCCTCCCCCGACAAGCTTGCACTCGGGTGCGCGCCAGCGCGGCCCGGGTGGGGGGAGGGAGAGCCAGTCTGCGACCCGACACCGGCGCGACCGTGACCGATGGCGGGATTCAGAATGTCCGCCAGCGCCGGGTCGAGCGGCGAAGAATCCGGCCGCGCCGCCTTGGCGCGGGTCGGCTTGGCCGGGTCCTTTTTCGAGTGCTTGGCCGGGTCGCGGTCGGGGCGTTTCGCCATGGCCCCAATATGGGTCGAGTCCGGCAGCGAGGAAAGTGCGGCCGTGTCATTCGAACTTGATGCCGGCGCGCTTGATCACTTCGCCCCATTTGGCCGAATCCGAGGCGATCAAAGCGGCGAACTCCTCGGGCGTGCCGCCGGCGGGCTCGTCGCCGATCGCGGTGAAGTGTTCCTTGAAGGCCGCTGACTGGATCGCCTTGTTGATTGCCGCGTTGAGCTTGTCGACGATCGGCCGCGGCATGCCCGCGGGCGCGATGACGCCGCTCCAGGTCGGCGCCGAATAGCCCGGCACGCCGGCCTCGGCGATGGTCGGCAGATCGGGGAAAGCCGGCGACCTGCGATCGCCGCTCACCGCCAAGGCGCGCACCGCGCCCGAGCGCGCGAATGGCGCGATCGAGTTGAGGCTCTCGAACATCAGCTGCACGCGCCCGGCGATCAGGTCGTTGATCGCCGGCGCGCCGCCCTTGTAGGGCACATGCACGATCTCGGTGCCGGTCATAAACTTGAACAGCTCGCCGCCGACATGGCCGGGCGAGCCGTTGCTCGACGACGCATTCGAGAGCTTTCCGGGATTCTGCTTGGCGTAGGCGACAAGCTCGGTGACGGTCTGGAACGGTGTCGTCGGCGATACCGCGAGCAGCAAGTGGCCCTTGGCGACGACGACGATCGGCTGGAAATCGCGCTCGATGACATAGGGCAGGTTGGCCACCAGGTGGCGCGTGATCGCCAGCGCGCCGATCGGGCCCATGCACAGCGTGTAGCCGTCCGGCGCCGCCTTCGCGGTGAGGTCGAGGCCGACGGTGAGCGCGCCGCCCGGCCGGTCGTCGACGATAATTTGTTGGCCGATCTGGTCGGCCAGCGCGGCGCCGAGGATGCGCGCGACCGTATCGGTGGCGCTGCCGGCGGCCTGCGGCACGATGAGATGGATCGGCCGTTCGGGATATTCGGCTGCGGCGCCGCTCGCGAAGGTGCATACGAACAGGAGAACGGCGAGTTGCAGGCGGCGCATATGGCGAATTCCCCGGTCGGCGACAAAGCGATTGCAATCACAATAGCAAGTGCGACAAGCTTGCCCAAGAGAGCGGCAAGGCCGCCTAGGGAGAGTACGTCCATGACCGCGCTCGACTTCGCGCCGCTGCTGGCGCCCGGACTGCCGCCGCCGGCGGTCAAATTCAACGGCTTCCCGAAATACAATTTTACCGGCGGCCATAATGACGGCGAGCAGATCCCGCTCGATTCCATCGTCAAGGCGGCCAACGATGTGCTGACGCGCGAGGGCCGGACGCTGGCGACCTACGGTTTGGAAAGCGGACCGCAGGGCTACCGGCGCTTACGCGAATTTTTGGCGCAAAAGCTCAAGCGCACCGCGGGCATCACCTGTAACGCCGACGAAATCCTGATCACCTCCGGCTCGCTGCAAGCGCTCGATCTGGTCAACGGCATCCTGCTGGCGCGGGGCGATACGATCATCACCGAGGCCGAGACCTATCAGGGCGCGCTCAATCGCTGGACCCGGCTCGGCGTCAACGCCGTCGGCATTCCGCTCGACGGCGAGGGCATGCGCATGGACGCGCTGGCTACGGCGCTCGACGATCTCAAGCGCCGCGGCATCCGGCCGAAATACATCTACACCGTTCCGACCGTACAAAATCCAACCGGCACCATTTTGAGCGAAGCGCGCCGGCTGGACATGCTGCAGCTCGCCGAACAACACGGTGTGCCGATCTTCGAAGACGATTGCTATTCCGACCTGATCTGGGACGGCCAGCGGCCGCCGGCGCTGCACGCGCTGAGCAAGCATGGCGGCGTCATCCATATCGGCTCGTTCTCGAAATCGATCGCGCCGGCGCTGCGCGTCGGCTACATCGTCGCCGACTGGAGTTCTCATCTCGCGCATGCTGGCGATCAAAACCGATGCCGGCTCCGGCGCGCTGGAGCAGATGGTTTTGGGCGAATTCTGCCCGGCGCATTTCGACCAGCACGTGCCGGAACTGACGCGCGGCCTACGCAAGAAACTCGAAACATTGATGGACGCGCTCAACGAGCAGTTCGGCACCGCCGCCGAATTCGCCGATCCGAAGGGCGGCATTTTCCTCTGGGTCAAGCTGCCGGACGAAGTCGATACGCTGAAGCTTTATCAGCCGGCGCTCGCCGCCGGCGTCGCCATCAATCCCGGGCCGGAATGGACCACCGACAAAACCTACGGCAAAAGCCGCACCCGGCTGTGCTTCGCCAATCCGTCCCACGAAGCCATCCGCGCCGGTGTCGCCGCGTTGGCCGAAGTCTGCCGCCGCGAATTCGGCGTGCCGAACCGGATTGCCAATGTGGAGCGGGTGCGGGCGTGACGTCGTCCCCGCGAAAGCGGGGACCCATAACCCCCCGCCTGCGCAAGAGTTGCTCCGACCGTGAGTATGGATTCCCGCTTTCGCGGGAATGACGCGCGGATCAAAAAGCCTTCAGCACCTGCGTCACATGCTCCACCTCGGGCGGTGAAGCAAAACAGTGCGCGACGTGCTTGCGCCATTCCTGGAAATCGGCCGAGCCACGGAAATCGACCGTGTGGTTCTCGACCGTTTGCCATTTGACGAACAGCCGGTAGCGGCCCGGCTTTTCGATCGAGCGCTGCAATTCCAGGCCGTGGCAACCCTTGGCGCGCTGGAACACCGGCGCGGCGTTTTTCACGCCGGTCTCGAATTCGGCTTCCATGCCGGGCTTGACGTCGATCTGGGCGATTTCGGTGATCATGTTTTTGGCTCCTGACGATTTGCGTTTGTGCGATTACGAAGCCGAGGCGGCGCGCCCGCGCGCCGCCGCCGCCGCAGCGCTCTGGCCGAGATGGTCGCGCAGCGTGGACCCCGCATAGTCCTTGCGGTAGAGGCCGCGGCGTTGCAGTTCCGGCACGACCTTGTCGACGAAATCGTCGAAGGCGCCCGGGAAGTAGGCCGGCATGATGATGAAGCCGTCGGCCAGTCCGCTGCAGAACCACTCCTCGAAAATGTCGGCGATGCGTTGCGCGGTGCCGCAAATCACCCAGTGCCCGCGCGCCGCGGCGGTGATGTTGTAGAGGTCGCGCAGTGTCATGTTTTCGCGGCGCGCCATGTCGAGCAGCGTCTTGGAGAACGCCTGGCCGCGTTCGGTGGTTGCCGGCAGGTCGGGGATCGGGCCGTCGAGCGGATAGCCGGAAATGTCGTGGCCGAGCCGCTGCGACACCAGGCTCAGCGCATTGGTCGAGGACAGCCAGCCTTGCAGCGTGTCGAGCTGGTCCTTGGCCTGCGCGTCGGTGTCGCCGATGATCGGCATGACGCCGGGCAGGATCGGCAGGCTGCCCGGCGCGCGCCCGTGTTTGACGACGCGCCGCTTCAAGTCGTCATAGGCGGTCTTCGCCGCGGCTTTGTCGCCGCTGACCACCGAGAACACCAGATCGGCGGTGCGCGCCGACAGCTCTTGTCCGGGCGCCGAGCCGCCGGCCTGGATGAGGAGCGGATGGCCGCAGGGCTCGGGCGCGATGTTGAGCGGCCCTTTGACCGAGAAAAATCGTCCCTGGTGATCGAGTGCGTGCACCTTGGATTTGTCGAGGAAGACGCCGGTCGACCGGTCGGCGACGATGGCGCCGTCGTCCCAGGTGTCCCAGAGGCCCTGCACCACGTCGACGAATTCGCCGGCGATCTCGTAGCGCAGGTCGTGCTCCGGCAAGCGCGCCTTGCTGAAGTTCGCCGCCGCGGCGTTGTGGGAGCTGGTGACGATGTTCCACGCGGCGCGGCCGCCGGAGATGTTGTGCAGCGTCATGAACGTGCGCGCCACGTCGAACGGCTCGCTGAAGCTGGTCGACACCGTGGCGCCGAGCCCGACGTGACGCGTCACCGCCGCGAGCGCGGCGATCAACGTGGTCGGCTCGAAGCGCGACACGAAGGCGGGATGATCGCCGGGGTCCATGACCAGCGAATCGGAAATGAAGAACAGGTCGAATTTGCCGCGTTCGGCGATTTGCGCGCCGGCGGCGACCAGCGGCCAGCTCGAATTGCTGCTCCAGGCGCCCTCGTAGCGCCATCCGGCGGAATGATTGCCGGCGCCGAGCCAGAACACGCCGAGGTGCATCTGGCGTTTGACGGGGGCCATGTCCGGCTCGCCCATGTCTGGCTCGCTCCTCGCGACATGCTGCGCCGTTGCGGCGGCATCAGCCTGGCAAGCGTAGCCCGGATGGAGCGCCAGCGAAATCCGGGGCGGACCACGAGGCTTTTCCCGGATTTCGTTTCACTCAACCCGGGCTACGATTGCTATCCAAGCGGTGCGCCGAAAACGCGAAAGATCGCCGGCCCGGCGATCAAAAACGCCAGCAGCGCGGCGCGCCAGCGCTGTGCTTCGACGGTGGCGAGCAGCGACAGCCCGGCCAGCGGCACGATGGCGGCGAGCGGCAGGTAATAGCGCGGATAGGCGTCCATCAGCCAACCGGTCGCAAGATACCGGCCGTAGCTGTAGGGAATGTGGATCGCGAAAGTCGCGACGAGCGCGATTGTTCCGGCGATCACGACGACGTCGAGCGCGGTGTCCTGCCGGCGCCACAGCCGGCGCAGCGACAGCGCGATGCCGGCGAGCGCGCAGCCGAGCGCCGCCACCGGGAGAGCCAGCATGGAATATTGCAACGCGTTGCGGTCGCCGAGCGCCGGCATCCAGTCGGCGATGAAGGCGATGATGAAATAAACGCAGTAGCCCGGAAAAGAATTCCGCGGCAGGTCGGTCCAGCCGGCGGCGCGGGCGTTGTCTGCAAGGAGCGCGATCTGTGCCGGCGTCTGCGGCGTCGGGCTGCCATATTGTACGACGAAAATAATGTATGGCGCGGCAGCGAGCGCAAACGCGAGCGCGATCGGCACCAGCAAACTCCACCGCAATCGCTGCCGCCACATCAGATAAGCGACGACGGCGCCGAGCATCGTGCCAGTGAGCAGGAGACCGGTCAGCTTGGCCCAGCTCGCTACGATCAAACCGAGCAGCGCAACGGCAAGCCAGCCTGCGCGGCCGGTCGAAACGAGTTGCCAAGCGCCGAGCGTCGCCACGGCGCCGCCGAGAAACGCCAGATTGTCGTTGTTGACCGCGCCGGCGATCGGCACCAGCACCGGAATGCACGCCAGCGGCACGGCGAAGGCGTAGAATTCATGACGCGGAAAACGCGCGGCGAGCCCGAGGCCGAGCAGCGCGGCAAAGCCGACGGCCGCGATGGCGACGTCGATCAAGCGATGGGCCAGCAATGCCGGTGGCCGGCCCTCGAGCCGCGGCCCCAACGCCGCGAGCAGCCCATAGAACAGCGGCGGGTGATTGAGATAATTGGCTTCGCCGGTGAATTGGAAGTTTTGCGAGTCGAGAAGCCGCATCGAGTTCAGGTCCGGCCAGGCGTCGCCGCTGTGCTGAATGTGCGCGACGTAGGAGGCGTGGGCCACCTCGTCAAAACCGGCGGTGATGCCCTTGCGTTCCGCGCTCAGCCCTGCCGAGAGAACGAACAGGCCGAGGATGATCGCAGCGACGAAAAAATTTGTCGTTGCGGGGGCGGTCAGTGCGCCGGGCGGTGCGTAGGCAGGGGTGCTGGACACGAGGGACACAAATGCGCCAGCAGGGGTTAAATATTCTTTAGGTGATCGCTAAACTGAGTGGTTCACCACCATCATCACGTAAAGGCTTGTCATGATCGACGTACATTACTGGACCACGCCGAACGGCCATAAAATCACGATTTTCCTCGAGGAAACCGGACTGCCGTACAAGCTCATCCCGGTCAATATCGGCAAGGGCGAGCAGTTCAAGGCGGAGTTTCTGGCGGTGTCGCCGAACAACCGCATCCCGGCCATCGTCGATCACGATCCGGCCGGCGGCGGCAAGCCGATAGCGGTGTTCGAGTCCGGCGCCATCTTGCTCTATCTCGCCGACAAGACCGGCAAGTTCGCCGGCAATGACCTGCGCAGCCGCACCGAAGCGGTCCAATGGTTGTTCTGGCAGATGGGCGGCCTTGGTCCGATGGCCGGGCAGAACAATCACTTCAGCAATTACGCGGCGGAGAAATTGCAATATGCGATGGATCGCTATCGCAACGAAGTGAACCGGCTCTACGGCGTGATGAACAAACGGCTCGCCGACCGGCCTTATCTTGCCGGCGATTACTCGATCGCCGACATGGCGAGCTATCCGTGGATCGTGCCGTGGGAACGCCAGGGCCAGAAACTTTCCGACTTCCCAAATCTGCAGCGCTGGTTCGAAGCCATCAAGGCGCGGCCCGCGGTGGTCAAAGCCTACGAGTGGACGCCGAAGATCAATCCCGGCCAAGGCGGCATCCGCACCGCGGAAGAACGCGCGATCTTGTTCGGCCAGACCGCGCAGTCGGTCAACACAGCCGCTCAGCGCGCGCAGTAATTCACGACGTCGCGACGCTACGTCTTATGCGCTGGAGCATGATTTTGCTCCAGAGCATGATCCCGAAAAGTGGATACCGGTTTTCGGAAAAGATCATGCTCCACCAAAATGCTAGAGCGCAAATCGCTTCAATCTGAAGCGATTTCGCTCTAGAGCGGGATGAGTTTAGCCTGAATCGATTAGGGATTCCCAAATCAGTCGTGTTCTGATTCAACATGCTGGCTGGGCACGGAGGCCAGCATGGATGGGCAAACCTTATTCTGTTGATCTTCGCGAACGGGTAGTTGCGGCGGTTGAGACCGGCGGCATGTCGTGCCACCGGGCGGCGGCGCACTTTGGTGTGAGCATCAGCGTGGCCATCAACTGGGTACAGCGCTTGCGTGAGACCGGCAGCGTTGCGCCGGGCAAGATGGGCGGACACAGGCCGAAGTCGATTTCGGGCGAGCACCGTGCTTGGTTGTTGGAGCGGACGCGGGATAAAGACTTCACCTTGCGCGGGCTTGTGGCCGAACTCGCCGAGCGCGGTCTCAAGGTCGATTACCGGACGGTCTGGAGCTTCGTCCACGCCGAGAAGCTGAGCTTCAAAAAAAACCGTGGTGGCTGGCGAACGCGACCGTCCCGACGTGGCGCGGCGGCGGGCGCAGTGGATCAAGTATCAGGGGCGCATTGATCCTCATCGTCTGGTCTTCATCGACGAGACCTGGACCAAGACCAACATGGCGCCGTTGCGCGGATGGGCGCCGCTCGGCATGAGGCTTCCGGCCAAGGTCCCGCACGGCCACTGGAACACGACCACCTTCCTGGCTGCGCTGCGCCATGATCGGATCGACGCGCCGTGGCTTCTCGAGGGTCCGATCGACGGCGACAGCTTTCAAATCTACGTCGAGAACGTCCTCGTCCCGACGCTTCGTCCCGGCGACATCGTCATCATGGACAATCTCGGCAGCCACAAAGGCAAAGTCGTGCGCCGGCTCATCCGCGCGGCCGGCGCCAAGCTGATCTTCTTGCCCAAATACTCACCCGACCTAAATCCCATCGAACAGGTCTTCGCCAAACTCAAGCACCTGTTACGCAACGCCGCCGCCCGCACCGTCGACGCAATCTGCACGGTGATCGGCCAGAGCCTCGCAGCATTCACCTCCGACGAATGCCTCAACTATTTCCGAAACGCTGGATATGCCTTAACCTAAATGCATCCCGCTCTAGCGTGTGGGAACCAAGAACGCGGCCGGGTCAACCGGTCCTCTCGGCAACAATGGGAGGGACGCGATGAAATGCCTGCCTGCATGTCTTGCAGCCGTCGTCGCGTTCTTGCTGGCGATGGCCGTGGCGTTGCCAGCGCGCGCGGACGATTATCCGACGCGGCCGGTGACGCTGATCGTGCCGTACACGCCCGGCGGCAGCACCGAGATTCTAGCGCGTATCATCGGCCAAAAACTCGAGCAACGGCTCGGCAAGCCGGTCATCGTCGAGAACAAGCCGGGCGCTGGCACCGTGATCGGCTCGACCGCGGTCGCGCAGTCGGCGCCTGACGGCTACACGCTGTTGATGGCGACGCCAACGCCGATGGCCATCAACGTCACGGTGCACAAGAGCCTGCCCTACGATCCGGCGGCCGACTTCGTGCCACTCGGCATGGTCGCCAGCGCGCCGTTCTTCCTTGTCGTCAATCCCGACTTGCCGGTGAATACGGTAAAGGAGCTCATCGCCTATGCCAAAGCCAATCCAGGAAAATTGTCTTACGGCTCGGGCGGCGTCGGTGCGCCGCATCATCTCTATATGGAATTGTTCAAGAGCATGACCGGCACCCAGATGGCGCACGTGCCCTATAAGGGCAGCCTGCCGGCGCTCGACGACGTTGTCGGCGGCCACATCCAGCTGATGTTTTGCGATATCCCACCGGCGGCCGGAATGGTCGCGGCCGGCAAGGTGCGCGCGCTCGGCGTCTCGACCCGCGAACGCATAGCCGCTTATCCCGATGTGCCGACGGTCGCGGAGGCCGGCGTGCCGGGCTTCGACGTCGCCGGCTGGTTCATGATCGTCGCGCCGGCGAAGACGCCGCGCGCCATCGTCGACAAGCTGCACGACGAATTGCTCAACGTGATGGCGTCACCCGACGTCAAGGAGCGCATCGACAAGCTCAGCTTGGTGCCGCTGCCGACACCCTCGGTCGCCGACATGCAAAGCTTCGTCAAAACCGAGATCGTGCGCTGGGGCAAGATCGTGCAGCAGGCCGGAATTGCCGGAACGGAATAAGCGCTGTTTCAGTTCTGCCGCACGATGACGTGGGTGCCGACATTCACCCGATCGTAGAGATCGGCCACGTCGTCGTTGACCAGGCGGAAGCAGCCCGATGACACCGCCTGCCCGATGGTCTCCGGCGCGTTGGTGCCGTGGATGCGGTAGACGGTGTTGCCGAGATACATGGCGCGGGCGCCAAGCGGATTGCCGGGGCCGCCGGCCATGAAGCGCGGCAGGTAAGGCTGGCGAGCGATCATCTCCGGCGGCGGATGCCAATCCGGCCATTCCGCCTTGCGCGAGATCTGCAACAGGCCCTGCCAGGTGAAGCCATCGCGGCCGACGCCGATGCCGTAGCGGATGGCATAGGTCTCGTTCTGGATCAGATAGAGATGGCGCTCCGACGTATCGATGATGATGGTGCCGGGCGGCTGCTGCGAGCGGTAGAACACCCGCTGCTTTTTGTATTCATCCGGCAGGGCGGCGTCGGTGTTGCCGTGGTCGATGCCCGGATCGACGTCTTTCATCGTCTCCGGATACTGGAATACCGGCTGCGCCGGCACGCTCACCGACACGGCGCACAACATCGCCACGCCGATCAGCGCCACCAAGCTATGCCGCCCTCGCTTCGATCCCAACCCAGTCATGATCGCACTCTGTTCCCGACGCCGCGACGTTTCAATACCCGAATGCGTGATCGCGGCTCAAGCGGCATGCGGGAGTAGTATTATGGTGCCTTGTACGGTGCTTTGTAAGTTTCCTGGCGCGCTGCAACCCTCGTCTACTGGCTCGCGCCGCCTAAAAAGCCGGTAATTTTCCAGCCACTGGCATCCTTGATGTAGCACATCTGGTCGCCGCCGAGCGGCGCGATGGCATCCATGGCAACGAAGCCGGATTTGCCGGACGGCGTCGCCACATGCAGGAAGGCCGGCGGGGTCGGTCCGCTCGGCGCCGCGTCATCGGGCATCACGCGGACCAGGTTGAGCCCGAGCTTTTCGACGACCGGAGAATTCGGCTGGGCGGCGGCATGGACTTCGACGCCGTCCTTGAGCGGATAGCCCCATTCGGATGGATCGGTCTGCGTCTCTTTGCCGAGCGCTTCGAAGGCCGCTGGATCGATGGTCGGATCGGCCGGCGCGCAGAACACGCCCTTATGATCGGGCAATTCGGCCGCGGTCGGCTCGTTGCCATAGCCGCCGAGCACGGCCCAGCCGGAGCCGTCCTTGGCGGCAAGACCGACCGCCTTGTCGAGATTGTCGATGCCGGACTTTTTCGGATCGGCCATATCCTTGTCCTGGATCCAGAAGAAGCCTTGCGCCACCACCAGCTTGGCGAGCGCGGCGCGATCCTTTTTTGCCGTGACGTCGGCCAGTTGCTTACGGAAGGCAACGAAAGCGGCATCGTCGTACGGCGCCGGCGGCTTGGCCGCGACCGGCGTATACGGCTTGATCGGCGGCGGCGGTGGTGGCTTGAGCGGCAGGATCTGCGGCGTCTGCTGGCCTTGCGCCAAAACGGGCGCGGCCGCGAGGGCGGCTGTGGCCAGAACGGCAAGGATCAAAGTCGGGGCAAAAGAATAACGTCGCATTGCAGAGGCTCCCGGTGCGGCATCGGCGCAAAATGCAATGGCGGCGGCTTAGCGGCGAAATGCGACCGTGGTGCGGCAGCCCGCCGCAGCTTAGCGGATTTTCACCGCTGCAGTGCCGGGGCCTGCTTTCGTCAGATATGGCCGGCGGTGCCGGCGAACCGCTACGGCAGAAACGCTTGTTCGGTGGGACAGCTGAAAACGATCCAGGACGTGATCGCGCTCACCGTGCGCGTCATTTCAGGGCATCGAGCATGACCTTGACGTCCTGTACGTGCGGTCCGCCGGGAGCGAGAACGAGATATTGTTTCAGCGCTTCCACGCTACCGGGCGGCGGGACGAATTTGTTGCTTTTGTCGATCGCCCCCTCGCCGTACAGCGACGAGCCTTTGATGAAATAGGCGTCGGCCTTTTTTGGGTCGGCGGCGATCGCCTTGTCGCAATAGGCAACGGTCGTCGCCGCCGGCTGGCCCATGTTGAACATGACCGCGCAGAGATTGAAGTAAGCAACGGCCGGGTTGGGGTCGAGCGCCGCCGCCTTGTTGTATGCCGCGATCGCCGCGTCGTTTTTCTTCAGCTTCAAGTTGGCGTTGCCGATCGTCACATACGTCTGTCCCACGGCCGCCGGACTGGCGTTCCTTCCCGCGAGCTCGATGGCCCGTTGATAGGATTCGATCGAATCCGCGTAGTGCCCTTGGTTGAATTGCGCGACGCCGAGCGCATCAAAATATTCCCAGCGCGGCTCGGATGCTGACAGTTGCTTTAACGCCGCTTCCGCGTCCGGCCATTGCTTGGCGTCGAGCGCCGCCTGAGCCTTGGCCACGAGAGCGCTTTGGTTCGCGCTTTGCGCCGCCGGCAGCGGCGCGCCTTCGCAAATCTGAGCTGTTGCGGCGAGTGCAAGACTCACCAGCAACGCAACTGCACTGAGTCTTCGGCGCATTGCTTCCTCCAAAACCAAAGGGCGACCTGGCGGACATTGACCGATCGGCGGCCATCGGCCTCGATCGATGAGTACATTTTCTAGTACGACATCTTCTAGTAGGACCTCTTCTAATAAGACTTCTTCTAGTAAGACTTGGGCAGTCCCAAGACCTTCTCGGCGATGAAGCAGAGGATGAGGTGCGGCGTCACCGGCGCGATGCGCGGGATCATGCTTTCGCGGAAATAGCGCTCGACGTGATATTCCTTGGCATAGCCGTAGCCGCCGTGAGTCATGATCGCGGTCTGGCAGGCTTTGAAGCCGGCCTCGGCGCCGAGATATTTTGCGGCGTTCGCGGCCGGGCCGCACGGCACGCCGATGTCGTATTGCCACGCCGCCTTGAATGCCATCAGTTCGGCGGCTTCGAGCTCCATCCAGCATTCGGCGAGCGGATGCTGGATCGCCTGGTTCTGGCCGATCGGCCGGCCGAACACGGTGCGCTCCTTCGCATAGGCCGCCGCGCGCTTGAGCGCGGCGCGGCCGAGGCCGACCGCTTCGGCGCCGACCAGGATGCGCTCCGGGTTGAAGCCGTCGAGGATGTATTCAAAACCGCGGCCTTCCTCGCCGATGCGGTCCTCGACCGGGACTTCCAGGCCGTCGATGAACATCTGGTTGGAATCGACCGCCTTCCTTCCCATCTTCTCGATCTCGCGCACCTCGACGAAGCGGCGGTCGAGCGCGGTGAAGAACAACGTCAGGCCGTCGGTCGGCCGCCGCCCGTTCTCGATCGGCGCGCTGCGCGTGAGGATCAGCATCCGGTCGGCGAGCTGCGCCGTGGTGGTCCAGATCTTTGCGCCGGTGATGACATAACGGTCGCCGCGGCGCTCGGCGCGGGTCTGCAGCTTCGCCGTTTCCAGCCCGGCATTCGGCTCCGTCACCGCGAAGCAGGCTTTCTCCTCGCCGGCCACGATCGGCGGCAACATGCGGCGTTTTTGTTCGTCGTTGCCGTACACGACGACGGGATTGAGCCCGAAGATATTCATGTGCACGGCCGACGCGCCGGAAAATCCGGCGCCCGACGCCGCGATGGTTTCCATCATCACCGCAGCCTCGGTGATGCCAAGGCCCGAGCCGCCATAGACTTCCGGAATGCAGACGCCGAGCCAGCCATCACCCGCCAGCGCGCGATGGAATTCGTGCGGAAATTCACCGTCGCGGTCGCGCGCGAGCCAATAATCATCGCCGAAGCGCGCGCAAATCTTCTCGATCGCCGCGCGCACCGATTGCTGCAGGTCTGTGAGCGCAAAGTCGATTGGGGTTGCTCCGCCGTCGGCTTGTCGGCGGCGAGCGTAGCCCGGATTGAGCGTAAGCGAAATCCGGGAATGGCGTTCGGGCTTCAGCCTACTCCGCCGCCTGCATCTCGTCGGCGTCGTCGATGAAGCCGCCGGCTTGGTGGCGCCACATGGCGGCGTAGCGGCCGTCGCGGGCGATCAGCTCGCGGTGCGAGCCTTGCTCGACGATGCGGCCGTGCTCGAGCACGACCAGGCGGTCCATCTGGGCGATGGTGGAAAGACGATGGGCGATAGCGATCACGGTCTTGCCTTGCATCAATGTGCCGAGGCTCGACTGGATCGCGGCCTCGACTTCGCTGTCGAGCGCCGAGGTCGCTTCGTCGAACACCAGGATCGGCGCGTCCTTGAGAATGACGCGGGCGATGGCGACGCGCTGGCGCTGGCCGCCGGACAACTTCACGCCGCGCTCGCCGACATGGGCATCGTAGCCGCGCCGGTCATTCCAGTCTTCGAGGTCCAGAATAAAGTCGTGGGCGTGAGCGAGTTTTGCCGCGCGCACCACGTCGTCCTCGCTGGCCTCGGGCCGGCCGTAGCGGATATTGGCGCGGATCGAGCGGTGCAAGAGCGACGTATCCTGGGTCACCACTGAGATCTGCGCGCGCAGCGATTCCTGAGTGAGGCTCGATATGTCGACGCCGTCGATACGGATGGCGCCGTCTTCCAGATCGAAGAAGCGCAGCAAGAGATTGACCACGGTGGATTTGCCGGCGCCGGAGCTGCCGACCAGGCCGATCTTCTCGCCGGGTTTTATCGCGAGATTGAAATTCTGCAGCACGCCGGTCTCGCGGCCGTAGCCGAAGTTGACGTTCTGGAAATCGATGCGGCCTTCGCTCACGGTGAGCGGCAGCGCTCCGGCGGGATCGGCCAGTTGCAGCGGCTGCGCGATGGTCAGCATGCCATCCTGCACCACGCCGATGTCCTCGAAAATCTCGGTGATGCGCATGGCGATCTGCCGCGACATGTTGGTGAGCTGCAAGGTCAGCGGCAACACCATGGCGATGGCGCCGACTTCGACGGCGCCGTAGCGCCACAGCATCAGCGCGATCGCGCCGGAGCCCGCGATCAACAGTGCATTGAGCACGTCGAGTAGCGCGGCGAAGGCCGTGAGCAGGCGCTGCGATTTGGTGAACAGGTCGATGTGCTGATCGACCGCGTTGCGCACATATTGGTCTTCCTCGCGGGCGCGGGCGAACAGCTTTACGGTGAGGATATTGGTGTAGCTGTCGACGACGCGGCCCATCAAGGTCGAGCGCGCGATGGAACTGACCTTCGAGCGCTCGCGCATGCGCGGCACGAAATAGACGAGCAGCGCCGCATAGCCGGCGAACCACAACAGGATCGGCACCGCGAGCCAGCGATCGGCGGCAGCCGTCAGCGCGATGGCCGAAGAACCATAGACCAGAATGTACCAGACCGTGGTGATGGTCGCGGTCAGGGTCGAGCGTACCGACGGCCCGGTCTGCATGACGCGGTTGGAGATGCGGCCGGCGAAATCGTTCTGAAAGAACGCCCAGCTCTGCCGCACCACGTGCCAGTGCGATTGCCAGCGGATCATGCCGGTGAACGGCGCGGCGATCGCCTGGTTGGTGATGAGGTAGCGCGTCAACGTCACCATCGGGCGCACGATCAGCACTACGACCGCCATGCCGAGCAGCCACGGCCAGCTTTTGGCCAGAAACTGATCGGGCGGCGTCTTGGTCACCATGGTGACGACGCGGCCCATGAACCACGGCACGGCGCTGTCGGTAAGCGCGACGAACAGCTCGATCACGAACAGCGCCGCAAACAGCCACTTCGCCTGGCGGGCAAAGTGCCACAGGAACGCAATGAGGCCGCCCGGCGGCTCCGGGTTCTCGGGCACCGCCGTCGGCGTCAGGAATCGTTCGAAAAATGCAAACATTTGCGGATGGTTACAGGGCTTATGTGGGAAGCGTCAATCGATGTGCCACCCCCGCCAAAACCTCCCCCCAAACGGAGGAAGGAGGATTTAGAGGCGGGCATCGCGCGGCGCTTCGTCACGACGGCATTTTCGCACCTTTAAGGCAGCCGGCGTCCGTGTCATCGTCATGGTGGGGAAAAACACCAAGGGCATCGCCATGAAACGTTTGGTCGGCGCGCTGGTCGCGCTGGTGGCATTCACAGCGGCAGCGCAGGCGCAGACCTATCCGACGCGCCCGATTACCATGTTGGTCGGCTTTCCGCCCGGCGGCCCGACCGACACGCTGGCGCGCATCGTGGCCGATGCGATGCAGCCTTCGCTCGGACAGAGCGTGGTGGTCGAAACCGCCAGCGGCGCCAGCGGCACGATTGCGACCGGGCGCGTCGTCCACTCAAGCCCGGACGGCTATACGATCGGCATCGGCAATTGGACGAGCCATGTCGGCTCGCCGGCGATCTACCCGCTCAACTACGACATCTTCACGGATTTGCAGCCGGTCTCGCTGCTCGCCGCCTCGCCGCTGTGGATCGTCGGCAAGAACGATCTGCCGCCGAAGTCGGCGCCCGAGCTGATCACCTGGTTGAGGGCGAGACCGGACCCGACCACGTTCGGCACCATCGGCTCCGGCAGTGCCGCGCATCTGTGCGGTCTGTTCTTTGCACAGAAGACCGGCGTACGGTTTCAATATGTGCCCTATCGCGGCGGCGCGCCGGCAATGCAGGATTTGATCGGCGGCCAGATCGACCTGTCCTGCCTCGAAGCCTCGCAGACCCTGGCCAACGTGGAAGCGGGGCGATTCAAGGCCTATGCGGTGATGGGCGAACAGCGCTGGCCGAAATCGCCGTCGACGCCGACCATGATCGAATCCGGCGTGCCGGGATTGAGCATCTCATTCTGGCATGGCCTGTGGACCACCAAGGCCACGCCCAAAGCCGTCGTCGATCGCCTCGATGCCGCGGTCATGGCGGCGCTGGCCAATCCCGCCGTGCGGGCGAAGATCGAAGCGCTCGGCCAGGTCATATTCCCGGCCGATCAGCAGAACCCGCAAGCGCTCGCCGCCTATCACAAGGCCGAGCTCGACAAGTGGTGGCCGATCATCAAGTCGGCCGGCATCAAAGCCGGCGACTGAACTATGACTCGTCATCCTGAGGTGCTCGCGCGAAGCGCGAGCCTCGAAGGATGCTGCTCAGAGGCCGGGGCCGTCGCCCCACCCGAAATCGGATAAATCCGATTTCGGATATTGAGTGTCCAAGTCGGCTATAGCCGACTTGGATGGGCCGCGCTGCGCACGGCCACCTCAGGGCGACGGAAAAAAGTTCGAGTGCTCGCTTTGATCGGAACGGGTAGTTGGCTAATCGTCCGGCGTCTGGCGTTCGCCGGCGGCGATCGCGGTCAAGCCGCCCATGCCGACCATCAACGCGCCGAAGAACAGCGCG
The DNA here is from genome assembly GCA_963724715.1 of uncultured Alphaproteobacteria bacterium. Classification (GTDB taxonomy): domain Bacteria; phylum Pseudomonadota; class Alphaproteobacteria; order Rhizobiales; family Xanthobacteraceae; genus BOG-931. The sequence goes on from CAVRVV010000002.1 coordinate 149,924, forward strand.
ACCGCGAACGGTGTGTGGTCGTGTCGGTCGATAGTGGCGAGAGCCTGCGCGCGCGCCACGCCGATCGACACCGCGGTGACGGCGATGATCAGGCAAACGGTAAGCGCCACGGCGGCAATCAGTTCGACGCCGAGAAAGCGGCGCCGCAATAATCTTCTTTCGGAAACGGGGGACGCAAAACCGACCTTCCCGGTCAGCTCAGTCATGATCTTGATCCTTCGCGAATCAGTTCGTTGCGTTGCCCGTAAAGTGGCCCGGGACTTTGTCGAAGCTATTGAGAAATAAAGGCGATTCGGCCTTCTTGGTTAATGGAGTGTTAACGCCGCGGGCCGCGGAGGCAATAATCTACCGTTGTGGCTTTGCCGCCACTCACAGCGCCGGCATGGCGGCGGCTGGATTGTGCTCCATGGACACATGATCGGGCTCGGCAGCGACGCGATCGAGCCAGGCGCGGATCGCCGGAAACGCTTGCAGATCGTAGTCGCACAGATGCGCGACGTGGGTATAGGCGTAGAGCGCGATGTCGGCGATGGTGTAACGATCGGCGGCGAAGTAGTCGTGGGTGGCAAGATGCTTCTCCATCACGCCGAGCGCGCGATGGCCTTCTTCCATCCAGTCCTCGAAAGCGTGCTGCTGCAGGTCGCGGCCACCCTTGATCAAAGTCAGCCAGAAATAGGCCGCGCCGATATTCGGCTCGAGACTGTGCTGCTCGAAGAACATCCACTGCATCGCCTCGGCGCGGTCGATGCGGTCCTCCGGCGCCAGCGCCGAACCGCCGGCGATGTACCAGAGGATGGCGTTGGACTCGGCGAGATAACGGCCCGGCGCGACTTCGAGCAGCGGCACCTGGCCGTTCGGATTCTTGGCCAGAAATTCCGGCGTGTGGCTGTCGCCCTTGAGGATATCGATCTCGACCAGCCGGTAGGGCACGCGCAACTGCGCCAAGGCGAGCCGCGCCTTGTAGCTGTTCCCCGAACGCTGCATCGAATAGAGGGTAAACATCGCCGCTTCCCAACGTCCCGTGCGGCAGTATCGCGCGAGTATTGCGGGCTTACGACTTCAACGCGGCGATGTCATGGCCACCATGAAACCATGGCCACATGAAATCATGGCCGCATGAGATCTTGGCTACGCGAAGCTCCGCCGGAGCCTGGCGGCATTGTAGATAAACCGGGCGGAAAAGTCATTGGCGCGACAAGATAAGGTTGGGCGCGACAAGATAAGGTTGGGCACGACAAGATAATGGGCAGGGCAAGGTAAGGTCCGTCGGCCTGGACGTGTTCCGACGTAAAGATTTCCAGGCTCAAGGTCTCCCCTTCAAGCCGGGCGATAGACTGGGCGAGGCGACGATCGGCGTGGCCGCGCTATCCGTAGCCGTCTGCCGGACCTGCCAGAATCGAAGAACCCGCTGAGCGTTGGTTTGCGACAGCTTGAAATAATCGGTCCGCGCCGAATCGAGGTCATGCTCGGAGGCCGCGCTGCCGACCGACCGGCAAGCCATGATCACGCGAACGGTCGGCCATTGCAGCCCGGCGGCTTTGCAGGGCACGAGAATGGCCTCGCGACTCCCGTTCTGCAACAGGCTCTCGATCAACGGCAATGGCGACCCGCAGAGCAGCGCGAGGGCCGCTACAAACTCCGCGTAGCGGCCCGCTTTGGCGAATTCAAAAATCGCCGCTTCGTTGAGCTCTCCCGCGGCCCGCATCGCCAGCGCGTGTGCCTGCGCCTCTTTGTAATCGTGTTGATTCTGGAATCCCGCTTCGTGCTGCGTGTCTTCCGCGATGGCGGCGAGGACGCGTTGGATTTGTTCGCGACTCTCCGGTCCGGCCAGCGCCATCAGGCGCGAACGCACCGCCTCGGTAGCGCGCAGCAACAGTTCCCGAAACAACCGTAACGGCACATCGAGCCGAAGCCCGACCTTCTCGGCCAGTTGTTCATCGCGTTCCGAGTGCTTCACCAGGGTTGCGAAGCCGTTTTCGGAAAAGCTTGCGCCGGAATTGCCGGCGAGTTTGTGGAACACGTCACGGTCGCCGCGATGCAGCAGGACGTCGGTCACCGTCGCGCCGATTTGCGCGCGGCCGGAAATCGCCAAGAGATGGGGCTGAGGCTTGGTGCTGGCGATTTCGATGAGATCGCTGTCGGTCAGGCGCGTGGACTGCGTCAGGATCGGCGCCGCCACCGCGATATCGTCGTTTCCGGCGAGCCGCCGAACGACGTCGCTCGGCGCTTGATCGATCGGGGCAAGGCGCCGGCTAAGCTCCTCGAGCGCTTTTCCCTCTATCCGCTTGATGAGGTGGCACAGGACGTCGTCGAATACCTCGATTTGCTGATCGTTGAGCCGGTTCGCGTCGGCAACAAACAGGTCGGTGATCCGGCGCAGCGAATCGACGCGTTTGTCCTTGGAGCCGCTTTGGATCGCGTCTTCAAGCTCGGAAATCAGTGACTGGCCAGCTTCCATGATGTCCTTTCTTGGACATCAGCACTCAATCGCGAGCGCCGCCCTATTCCACACGCCAAATTCGCTAATTCTCGAATGGCAAACGCACCATTGTGCACGCCGATATGAAGATGAGGTAAACCAAAATTACGCGAATATTACTATTTACTCGCGGTTAAATTGTTTGACGGAGGCGGCGGAGAAAGCCATCGGCAGGGCAAGAGGCAATCCCGCGCGCCGCAATAGCAAAACAAACATCGCCAGCATGGCCGGTACGCCGAGCGGGATCAGGGTCACTTGCGGGACAGTGCGGGCGACCAGCGGCACCAGCCAGAGCGCGGCCAGCGCGGTTTTTTCCCATGGGCCGAAACCGCGCTCCATGCCGTCGGCGGCGAGGAAGGCGATGGCGGGCACCAGCACCATCATGTCGTAGTCCAGGGTGTAAGGCGTGGCGAGGATGGCGGCGAGGCAAAGCCCCGCGGCCTTGAGCGGGTAGGGCGCCTTGCCGTGCCACAGCCAGGCTGTCGCCATGGCGAACACGAGCGTCGCTGTGCCCTGGATCGCATAGGCCAGCGGCACCGGCGCACCCCACATGCGCGCCCAGGAGAAGATGCTCTGAATCTTGTGCCAGCCGGTATCGCCCTGTTCGAGCACCACGGTGCGGGTGTACTCGGCGCCGACAAAAAACGCGTGCCAGACCTGCACACCGAAGACCAACGTGGTCACCAGCGTCAGCAACACGGCGGTGACCGCGGCGGCGGCGAAGGTGCGCCAATAGCCGCCCGCTGCCAGCGCAATGGGAATCATCAGCCCGAATTGCGGCTTGTAAGCCATCAGCCCGAACAGAATGCCGGCGATCAGTGGACGCCGATCGAGACTGACCAGCCCGCCGCCCAACAGCGCCGCGGTGAGGAAGCCGTTATGGCCGTGTCCGACATTGATCAGCACCGCCGGGAAGGCGAGCGCGAGGAGGAGCCAAAGCGGATCCGCGCCTTCCTTATCTCCCCCTGAAACGGGGAGACCGACAGCCAAGGGCTGTCGAGTGGGGGTCCGTGCCTGCGCAGGATTACTGACCCCTCCCCGGCGCGTTTCACGCGCCGACCCTCCCCTTTCAGGGGAAGGCGCGAGTGAAGAAACAATCGCCCTTATCGCCAGCAGATAAAGGCCGAGCGTGACCGCCTGCCAGACGAACAGCGCAAGCCCATACGGCATCCACGCCAAAGCGGCGGCGACGAAGAGAAAATACGGCGGATAGTGCCAGCCGTAGAATTGCGTCGCCTCGCCGAAGATGGCTTGCTCGCGAGCGTATTGCTGCACCGAATAGAACGGCGCCTGGAAGTTGCCTTCCAGCACATAAGTGCCCGCCGCATAGACGTTGGAGAAATCGGTTCCGATCGGCCGGCCTTGCAGGTCGACGCCGGCTGTGGCGGTCACCACCAGATAGAGGAAGCCCGCTGCCGAGGCGATCAGGACCGCGACCGCGACCATCCGGATGCGTTCGCGGGTGAGCCACTCGCCGCTCCGCAACGCCTGACGCACCCGGTCCATGGCCGCATGTCCGCTTTTCGCTTGTCCTGCCGGGCATTTGGCCTATCGGGCCTTAATGGAGCGTTGCGCGGGCAGGGGCCTTTGTCAGGATGCCGCAGATTTGAGGAAATCCGGGGATTTGGCGCTTGCCTGTGCTTAATGGGCGCTTTAGGAAGCACGCGCCTCGAAAGCAGGAGGAATCGGACAATGGCCTTCATCGCGGACCAGATCATGCGCATCAAGCCGTCGGCGACCATCGCCGTCACGGATAAAGCGCGTGCGCTGAAACTGGCCGGCCGCGATGTCATCGGCCTGGGCGCCGGCGAGCCCGATTTCGACACGCCCGACAACATCAAAGAGGCGGCGATCAAGGCGATCCGCGACGGCAAGTCGTCGAAATACACGGCGGTGGACGGCATCGCGGAACTGAAGGCCGCGGTGTCGAGCAAGTTCAAGCGCGAGAACCAGCTCGACTACAAGCCGTCGCAAATCATCATCGGCACCGGCGGCAAGCAGGTGCTGTACAACGCTTTGGTCGCGACGCTCAATCCGGGCGATGAGGTGATCATCCCGGCGCCCTATTGGGTGAGCTATCCCGACATGGTGCTGCTCGCCGGCGGCACCCCGGTCGAGGTCGTCACCACTATGGCGTCCGGCTACAAGATGAAGCCGGAAGACCTGGAGCGGGCGATCACGCCGAAGACCAAGTGGATCATCTTCAACTCGCCGTCGAACCCGACCGGCGCCGCCTATACGCGCGCCGAGCTCAAAGCCGTGACCGACGTGCTGGTGCGTCATCCGCACGTCCACGTCATGGCCGACGACATGTACGAGCACCTGGTCTACGACGACTTTCAGTTCTACTCGCCGGCACAGCTCGAGCCGCGGCTCTACGAGCGCACGCTGACGGTGAACGGCTGCTCGAAAGCCTATTGCATGACCGGCTGGCGCATCGGCTATGCGGGCGGCCCCGAACTGCTGATCAAGACCATGGCGATGATCCAGTCGCAGTCGACGTCGAATCCTACTGCCGTGGCGCAATGGGCCGCGGTCGAGGCGCTCAACGGGCCGCAGGATTTCATCGCCAAGCACAACAAGATCTTCAAGGAGCGCCGCGATTTGTGCGTCTCCATGCTGAACCAGGCCCGCGGCCTGCAATGCCCGAAGCCGGAAGGCGCGTTCTACGTCTATCCGTCCTGCGCCGGCACCATGGGCAAAACCGCGCCGACCGGCAAAAAGCTCGCAACCGACGAGGACTTCGTCACCGAGCTGTTGGAAGCCGAAGGCGTCGCGGTGGTGCAGGGCACGCCGTTCGGCGTGGGGCCTGCGTTCCGCATCTCCTACGCCACCGACACCAGCGCGCTGGAGGAAGCCTGCACGCGCATCCAGCGGTTTTGCGGGAATTTGCAGTAGGCGGCTCGGGCCGAAGTCACTCTGGCCTATGATCCAATTCAATTGAATCAGATCATAGGCCAGAACTTTTGTTTGAGCATGATCTTATCCGAAAACCGGTATCCACTTTTCGGGATCATGCTTTAGAGACGGTCCGGAAACAGGCGATATTGTTCCGGGCGCAAGCTGACCGCTTGGCCGATCTCCCAGTGCTGGGTCCGCGACGCATCGACCTCGACGATCGTTTGTGCCGGCTCGCCGCCGAGCGCGATCTCGAGGCGTCGCGCCGGACCGATGCCATGGATGCGCTTGATCACGCCCTGCAAATTGTCTTCGGGCGACGCCGGCAGAACCGTCACGTCGAACGGCCGCGCGTACAAAGTCGCCGCACCGTCGCGCATTCCCTGCGGAACGACGCCAATCGCGCGTCCGGCAAATTGCACCTGGTTATTCAGTACGACGACGGGCAGCGCGATCGATTCACCGATGAATTCGTGCACGAAGGGCGTTCGCGGCTGGTCATAGACTTGTTGCGGCGTGCCGGTCTGCTCGATGCAGCCCTTGTCCAAGACCACGACGCGATCGGCGACTTCGAGCGCCTCTTCCTGGTCGTGCGTGACAAAGATCGACGTGACGTGAATCTCATTGTGCAGATTGCGTAACCAGCGCCGCAGTTCCTTGCGCACCTTGGCGTCGAGCGAGCCGAACGGCTCGTCGAGCAGGAGGACACGCGGCTCGATGGCGAGCGCGCGGGCGAGCGCGATGCGTTGCCGTTGCCCGCCGGAGAGGTGGTTCGGGTAGCGCTGGGCCAGCCAGCCGAGCTGGACCAGATCGAGCAGCTTTTCGACGCGGCGGCGAATCTCCGGCTCGCTCGACCGTTCGGACCGCGGCTTTGCGCGCAAACCAAAGGCGACGTTCTCGAATACGGTCATGTGCCGGAACAGCGCGTGGTGCTGGAACACGAAACCGACGTGACGCTGGCCCGTGGTTCGTGACAACGCGTCCTCGCCGTCGAACTGCACTTGGCCTTCATCCGGCCAGTCCAGTCCGGCGACAATGCGTAACAGCGTCGTCTTGCCCGATCCGGACGGCCCAAGCAGCGCCAGCAGCTCGCCGGAGCGGACTTCGAGATTGACCTGGTTGAGCGCGGCAAAATCGCCGAAGCGCTTGGTGGCGTCGATAACCGAGATTTTCATGAAGTCACTCCCGCTCAAGCCGGCCTTCGAGCACGACCTTGAAGATCAGCGTCACCAGCGCGAGCAGCGCCAGCAATGAGGCCACGGCGAATGCGGCGGCGAACTGGTAGCCGTCGTAGAGCGCCTCGACGTGCAGCGGCATAGTGTTGGTCTCGCCGCGCACATGGCCGGACACGACCGAGACCGCGCCGAACTCGCCCATGGCGCGCGCGTTGCACAGCAAGATGCCGTACAGCAGAGCCCACTTCACATTCGGCAACGTGACGCGGAAAAAAGTGTTGAAGCCCGAGGCGCCGAGCGAGAGCGCGGCTTCCTCTTCCTCGGTGCCTTGTTGCCGCATCAGCGGAATGAGCTCGCGTACGACGAAAGGAAAGGTGACGAAAATCGTGACAAGCGCCAGCCCCGGCAGCGCAAAGATCACCTTGATGCCATGCGCCACCAGCCACGGTCCGAGATAGCCTTGCAGCCCGAACAAGAGAACGAAGACCAGGCCGGCGATCACCGGCGAAACCGAGAACGGCAACTCGATCAGCGCGATCAAGAGATGCTTGCCGCGAAACTCGAACTTCGCGATCGCCCATGCGCCGATGATGCCGAACACGCTGTTCGCGATCACCGAGATCGCGGCAACGATCAGCGTCAGGCGAATGGCCGAAAGCGTGTCGGGATCGCTGAGCGCGGCGATATAAGCGGCGGCGCCTTTGGCGAAGGCTTGGGTGAACACGCAAATCAGCGGCAGCACGATGAACAGCCCGAGAAATCCCGCCGCCAGCGCGATCACCAGCCACTTTACCCACGGCGGATCGGACCGCGCATCCGTCCGGCGCAGGACTTGCTGGCGCAGGACTTGTCGGCGCAGGTCTTGTCGGCGCAGGTCTTGTCGGCGCAGGAGGTCTTGTCGGCGCAGGTCTTGCGCGTGGATCGCGGCGCGCGCGGCGACGGACTCGCTGAGCGCGTCGGGCAGTGCCGATTCCTGCATGAGTTCGGCGGCGGGCAGAGCACTCACTGGCCTTTTCCCGTGTGCAGTTCCGTCCACCGCTGCAACGCATTGATCAGGAACAGGAACAGAAGCGAAATCACCAGCATGACGAGAGCGATCGCCGTCGCATCGGCGTAGCGAAATTCCTGCAGCCTGATGACGATCAGCAGCGGCGCGATTTCCGAGTAATTCGGCAGATTGCCGGCGATAAAGATGACGGAGCCGTATTCGCCGACCGCGCGCGCCAACGCCAGCGTGAAGCCGGTCAACAACGCCGGAACGATACTCGGCAGCACGACGCGGCGGACCGTCATCCAGCGGCCGGCGCCGAGTGAAGCGGCTGCCTCCTCCAATTCCTCGTCCAGATCTTCAAGCACCGGCTGCACCGTGCGGACGACGAACGGCAGACCGATGAAGACCAGCGCGACGAAGATACCGAGCGGCGTGAACGCGACGCGGATGCCGAGCGGCGCCAGCAGTCCGCCGATCCAGCCCGATTCGGCGTAGAGCGTCGTCAGCACGATGCCGGCGACCGCGGTCGGCAACGCAAATGGGATGTCGACGATGGCATCGAGCAGGCGCCGGCCCGGGAAGCGGTAGCGCACCAGCGCCCAGACCACGATGGAGCCGAAGACAAGATTGGCAAGTGCCGCCGCGAACGACAAGCCGAACGAAAGCTCGAAGGCGTGAAGCGCGCGGCGGCTGCTGATGATGGCGATGAACTGATCGAAGGTGAGGGCTGCGGTCCGAAAGAAGAGTGTGCTAAGCGGAATCAGAACGATCAGCGACAACCAAAGCAGCGTCGTTCCCATGGTGATTCCGAAGCCGGGAATCACGCCTTTTCGATGCCGTACAAGACTCGCCGCCCTGCTCACTTCGACCTCGCATTATTGCGTATAGATCGAATCGAACACGCCATGATCGTCGAAGTGCGTCGCCTGCGCCTTTCGCCAGCCGCCGAAATCCTCGATCGTCAACAGGTCGACCTTCGGGAAGCTCGCTTCGTATTGCTTGGCGACCACCGGATCGCGCGGCCGATAATAATTCTGCGCCGCGATCGTCTGGCCTTGCTGCGAATAAATGAAATCAAGGAAAGCCTCCGCGGCGTCACGGTTGCCTTTGCGCTCGGCGACCTTGTCGATGACGGCAACCGGCGGCTCGGCTAGGATCGAGATGCTCGGCGCGACGATGTCGAATTTGTCGACGCCGAGCCGGTTTGTCGCCAGCTGCGCTTCGTTTTCCCACGCCACCAGAACGTCGCCGATGCCGCGTTCGACAAAGGTTATGGTCGAGCCGCGGGCGCCGGTGTCGAGCACCGGCACGTTGGCATAAATGGCTTTGACGAATTCCCGCGCCTTGTCTTCGTTGCCGTATTTTTTCAGCGCAAATCCCCACGCCGCGAGATAGTTCCAGCGCGCGCCGCCCGAGGTCTTTGGATTGGGTGTGACGACCTGCACGCCGGGTTTCGCCAGGTCATCCCAATCGTGGATGCCTTTCGGATTGCCCTTGCGCAGCAGAAAGACGATGGTCGACGTGTAAGGCGAAGAGTTGTTCGGCAGGCGCGACTGCCAATTCGCTGCCGTCAGTCCGCGATCGGCGATGGCGTCGATGTCGTAGGCCAGCGCCAGCGTGACGACATCCGCCTCCAACCCATCGATCACCGCACGAGCTTGGGCTCCCGATCCGCCATTCGATGTCTTCACCTCGATCGTCTTGCCGGTATCGGATTTGAATTTGGGCGCGAAGGCCTGGCTGAGATGGCTGTAGAGCTCGCGCGTCGGATCGTAGGACACATTGAGCAGCGTGACGTCCGCGGCGAGTGCGGCGGGCGCGAAAAGTACCGACAAGGCAAGTGTCGTCAGTGGCCGTCGCATTGCGGTCTCCGTTTCTCCGTGCATCGCGCGCATGGTTCGTTCCGCCATCCGCGGCGCCGGTCATCCATTGCGCAGAGCAGAGCCAATCACCGCGATTTCCTGATAAGCGAGAATTATCTTCCATATATGATGAAATAACGGCTATTAAATAGAAAAATATTCTCACCGCCGAAAGGCCGACGTTAGAACAACTCGTGAGGTCTCAACCCGTAAACGAGACACTCCTTGCTGTGTCATCGCGTCGCGCGGCGGGCGTCAGCCGTAAGCGGAGCAGCATTCGTCGGCCGTTTGAACGGCAGACGGCGGCATTTTTCTCGCCTACAATCATGCCGAATGGCCCGCCAAGCGGGTTGGGTGAGGGGAGATTCCATATGTTTCGTACTGCCATTGGAGCAGTCCTGGGCACTGCAGCACTGGCGACGGTGCTGGCCATGCCTGCCGGCGCGCAGCAAGACCGTACGCAGGGTGGCACGCTCGAATGCTCGCTGTCGTCCAGCATCGGCATGATCGTCACGTCGTCACGCAATGTGGCTTGCAATTTCAAGCCCAGGGGCGGACCGCCCGAGGCCTATGTCGGAACACTGACCCGCGTGGGTCTCGACATCGGCGTGACCGGCGGCGGTGCGATCATCTGGGGCGTGTTCACCAGCACCAATCTCTATGCCGGCATGCTCTCCGGGACCTATGTGGGCGCATCGGCGGAAGCCTCCATTGCCGCGGGTCTTGGCGCCAACGTGCTGGTCGGCGGCTCGAACCGTTCGGTGGCGCTGCAGCCGCTCTCGGTGCAGGGCCAGACCGGGCTCAATATCGCGGCTGGCGTCAGCCAGCTGGAGCTGCATCTCGCCCAATAAATTGCCATGCGGCGGCGCGTGACCCCGCGCGCAATGTCGCGCCTCTTGACCAGCCCCGCCGACGCCTGAAACGATGGGTTTCCGGCGGCCGCGCTGGAACAAGCGGCAGCCGTGGGAGGTGACCATGGCAACGAACGGCGGCAATGGCGCTAGAGCGACCGGTCCACGCTGCGTCGCGCTGGTGGGCCCGTTCCAGAGCGGCAAGACCACGCTCTTGGAAGCGATCCTTGCCCGCACCGGCGCGATTCCGCGCCAAGGCAGCGTCGAAGCCGGCAATACGGTCGGCGACGCCAGCAAGGAAGCGCGCCATCACCGCATGAGCGTCGAGCTCACTGCCGCCACCACGCATTTCATGGGCGACAATTATACCTTCCTCGACTGCCCGGGCTCGGTCGAATTCGTCCACGACATGCGCGCCGTATTGCCGGCGATCGACGCCGCCATCGTCGTCTGCGAGATGGACGAGAAAAAAGTGCCGCAGCTCCAGCTCATCTTGCGCGAGCTGGAAGACAAGAAAATCCCGCGCATCCTGTTCGTCAACAAAATCGATAAGGGCGATTCCGGCGTCCATGACGTGCTCAAGCTGTTGCAGCCGGCGTCGCGCACCAAGCTGATCTTGCGCCAGATCCCGACCTTCTCCGGCGACCTCATCTCGGGCTTCGTCGATCTCGCGCTGGAACGCGCCTTCGTCTACAAAGAGCACGCGCCTTCCGAAGTCGTGCCGCTCGAGGGCGACGCCGCCGATCTGGAAAAGACTGCGCGCTTCTCCATGCTGGAGACGCTGGCCGATCACGACGACGAGCTGATGGAGCAATTGCTCGAAGACATCCAGCCGCCGCGCGACAAGGTGTTCGACGATCTCACCCGCGAACTGCGCGAAGGCCTGGTATGCCCGGTGCTGATGGGGACTGCGGCGCGCGCCAACGGCGTTTTGCGGCTGATGAAGGCGCTGCGCCACGAATCGCCGGGCATTGCGGAAACCGCCAAGCGGCTCGGCGTGAAAGCCGGCAGCGACGCCGTCGCCTATGTGCTGAAAACGCTGAACACGACCCACGGCGGCAAAATGTCGATCGCTCGGGTCATTTCCGGCCAGGCCGGCGACGGCACGACATTGCTCGCAGGCGACGACGAAGCCGGCCGCGTCGCCGGCGTGTTCAAGCTCGTCGGCCAGACCACCGAGAAGCGCGGCCCGGCCGCGGTCGGCGAAACGGTCGGCTTTGCCAAACTCGATAAGGCCAAGACCGGCGACACGCTTTCCGCCGGCAAACAGGCCCATCCACCGCTCGCTAAGGTCGAGCCCTATCCGCCAGTGCTCGCCATCGCCATCTCGGCAAAGGAGCGCAAGGACGACGTCAAGCTCGGCCAGGCGCTGCACAAGCTCGCCGAGGAAGATCCCTCGATCACCATCGAGCACAATGCGGAGACCCACGAAGTGGTGCTGTGGGGCCAGGGCGAAATGCATCTGCGCGTCGCCACCGAGCGGCTGAGCGACCGTTACGGCGTCGCCATCGAGCGGCGTCAGCCGAGCGTCGGCTACCGCGAGACCATCCGCAAAGGCATCGTCCAGCGCGGCCGCCACAAGAAGCAGTCGGGCGGTCACGGCCAGTACGGCGACGTCATGCTCGACATCAAGCCGCTGCCGCGCGGCTCAGGCTTCAGCTTCGAGGAGAAGATCACCGGCGGCGTCGTGCCGCGCAACTATATTCCCGCCGTCGAGGAAGGCATCGTCGATGCGCTGGCCCACGGACCGCTCGGTTTTCCGGTGGTCGATCTCGCGGTGGCGCTGATCGATGGCTCGTATCACACGGTGGATTCCTCCGACATGGCGTTCCGTCTCGCTGGCCGCCTCGGCGTCGTCGAGGCATTGCCGCAGTGCCAGCCGGTACTGCTCGAGCCGATTCATCTGGTCGAGATCGCCTGTCCCAGCGAGGCGACGGCGAAGATCAATGCGCTGATGTCCGGCCGCCGCGGCCAGATCCTCGGTTTCGATACCCGCGAAGGCTGGGACGGCTGGGATTTGGTGCGCGCGAAAATGCCGGAAACGGAAATCGGCGATCTCATCGTCGAGATCCGCTCGGCGACCGCCGGCGCCGGCACCTTCACCTTCAAGTTCGATCACATGGCGGAATTGACCGGCCGCACCGCCGATCAGATCATCGCGGCGCGGCGCGCGGCGGAATGAAATAAAGACTGCTCAACTGAATTACCGTCGAAAATTCGCACGCCGCAATTTACTCCCGGCAAAGCATATTGCGGACTGCAAACGCCGTGTTAACGCGATCGTCCGACGTCATCCGGCATAACCTGCCCGTAACAGCCGGCGCACCACCGCCGGCGATTTTGTGAATGCGATGCTGCGGACCCTGCGCAAACTGTTCGAACCCGAGACCGCCGCGCCGCAAGCGGGCGGCGGCAAGCTGACGCTACGCGACATTCTGCTGCGCGGCTGGGACGAGCTCTGGTATCAGCCGAAGATCGAGCTGCGCACCAAGCGTCTGGTCGGCGCCGAGGGTTTGCTGCGAGCGCGGCGGCCGGACGGCAGCATCGTCCCTCCCGGTGACTTCCTGCCCGGCGCCAAGGAAGAGGAGATGCTGGCGCTCACCGAGCGCGTCATCCTCACGGCATTGCGCGACTTCGAGGACTGCGCGGTCCAGGGTGCCTCCGTGAAGCTTTCGGTCAACGTGCCGGTCTCCGCCCTGACCAAATTGCCGCTCGCGCGAATGCTGCGCGAGCATCGGCCGCCGACGCCGAATTGGCCGGGTCTCATCCTCGAAGTCACCGAGGACGAAATTTTGCACGACCTCAAGCTTGCCAATCACGTCGCCGAGGAACTGCGCAGCCTGCGCTGCACGCTGGCGCTGGACGATTTTGGCGCCGGCTACTCGTCGCTGGCGCGGCTGCGGCAATTGCCGTTCAGCGAGCTCAAGATCGACCGCAGCTATGTCAGCAATTGCCACGACGACAAGGTCAATGGCGGGTTGTGCGACACCATTGTCAAGCTCGCCAAACGTTTCGAGCTGATGACCGTGGCCGAAGGCATCGAAAAGAGCGCCGAAAGCGACAAGCTCAAAGCGATCGGCTGCGATATCGGGCAGGGTTATCTGTTCGCCAAGCCGATGCCGAAAGCCGAATTCGTTGCCGCGTTGAGCCGCCGCCTGGTCGGACCGCCGAAGCGGCCGACAAAACAGTGTGTGGCGGTGACGACGGCCCTGACGCGCGGCGCATTGGCCGATACGTAAAATCTCTTATTCTTCCCCCTCCCCCACAAGGGGGGAGGGAAAACGCGGAGAACCGCCAATGCCAGCCTATTGGGTCGCGCGCTCGAAGATCAACGATCCGATCGCGTACAAGAAGTACACCGACCTGGTGCCGGCGATCATCGCCAAACACGGCGGCAAGGTTTTGGCCCGCGGCGGCAAGTTCCAGATCATGGAAGGGCCGCAGAAATTTCAGCGCTTCGTGGTGATCGAATTCCCCACCTTCGAGCAAGGCGTCGCCTGCTTCACCTCGGACGAATACAACAAGGCCGCCGCCTTCCGCCGCGCCAATGGCGCCGGCGAAGTCGAGACCATCATGGTCGAAGGCGGCGACGCGACGAAATGAGGCGGCCGACCTAGCCCGGTTATTGCGGCTTGATCCCGGCGAACTGGATCACCTTGCCCCACTTGTCCATCTCGTTGACGATGAGCTTGCCGAATTCGGCGGGCGCCATCGGCATGGGGATGCCGCCAAGATCTTCGATACGCTTCTTGATCTTGCCTTCGGAAAGCGCGGCATTAAGTTCGGTGTTGAGCTTGGCGATGATTTCGGGCGGCGTGTCTTTCGGCGCCATCAGGCCTTGCCAGGCGAAGGCTTCGTAACCCGGCACGAAATCGGCGATCGGCTGCAGGTCCGGAAACAGCTCGATCCGCTTCGCGCTGGTCACGGCGAGACCGCGCAATTGTCCGCTGCGCACGTGCTCCTGCGACAGGATGACCATGTCGAACATGACCTGGTCTTGTCCTGCCAGCATGTCGGTGACCGCCGGTGCGTCGCCGCGATAAGGCACGTGCAGCATGTTGACGCCGGTCAGCATCTTGAACAGTTCGCCGGCGAGATGCGGCGTCGAACCGACGCCGCCGGACGCCATGTTGATCTGACCCGGATGTGCTTTGAGGTAGTCGATCAGCTCCGGCACGGTCTTGACCGGCACCGATGGGTTGACGACGAGGATAGCCGGATCCGAAGCAATGCCGCCGATCGGCGCCAGATCGCGGGTGAACGAGAAGCTGATGTCCGGATTGATCATCGCGTTGATGACGTTGGGATTGGCCACCATCAGCAAGATGTAGCCGTCCGGCGCTGCCTTCACGACCGAATCCGCGGCGACCTGCTGGCCCGCGGACCCGCGGTTCTCGACGACGAAGGTCTGGCCGAGCCGTTCCGACAGCGCCTGGCCGGTGAGCCTGGCAATGATGTCGGCGGTGCCGCCCGGCGGAAAGCCGACCATCAGGTGGATCGGCCGCGACGGATAGGTGTCGGCGCGGGCGCGGCGCAAAACGGCCGGGACGGCGAGCGCTCCGGCGGTGAAACTCAGGATGTGACGACGGGTATGTTTTTTCATCGCGGCAAATTACAGCGCGCCGCAATGAAGAGGAAGAAGCGCTCAGCGCGGGGGCGTTATGCCGCAACCCGCGGCTCGCCGCCGCCGGGCGGCGGTACCGGCACGCCGTCGGCGGAGTATTCGTTGAGCTTGTTGCGCAAGGTGCGGATCGAGATGCCGAGCACGTTGGCCGCATGCGTGCGGTTGCCCAGGCAATGCTTGAGCGTTTCCAGGATCAGGTCGCGCTCGACCTCGGCCACGGTGCGGCCGACGAGCGCGCGCGAGACCTGTTCGGCGGCGAGCGCCGCGTGTGCCACGCTCGGCGCGCTGCGCTGCTGATCGAGCCGCGCGCCGTCGGGCGCGAGGATCGCCTCGGGGCCGATCGCGTCGCCGCTTGCCATCAGCACCGCGCGATGCATGGTGTTTTCGAGTTCCCGCACATTGCCCGGCCAGTAGTTGATGGTCAGCGTGCGGCGCGCCTCCTGCGCCAGCGGCCGCGCCGGCACGCCGTTCGCGATGGAGTATTTCTTGATGAAATATTCGGCCAACTCGATCACGTCGGCCGGGCGTTCGCGCAACGGCGGCAGCTTCAGGTTCACGACATTGAGCCGGAACAGCAAATCCTCGCGGAACGTGTTCTCGCGCACCGCCTCGGCCAGATTGCGGTTCGAGGTGGCGATGATGCGGATATCGATCGGCACCGGCCGGGTGCCGCCGACCCGGTCGATCATCCGCTCCTGGATGGCGCGCAGGAGCTTCGCTTGAAGCCGCACCTCCATCTCGGAAATCTCGTCGAGCAAGAGCGTGCCGCCATTGGCTTCCTCGAACTTGCCGACGCGGCGCGCCACCGCACCGGTAAAGGCGCCCTTCTCGTGGCCGAACAATTCGGATTCCAGAAGCGTCTCCGGGATCGCCGCGCAATTGACGCAGATGAACGGCTTCTTGGCGCGGTTCGAACGGGCATGGACGTAGCGCGCCAGCACCTCCTTGCCGGTGCCGGATTCGCCGGTGATCAGCACCGAGGCGTCGCTGCCGGCGATCTGCTGCGCCAGCTTGACGACTCGCGCCATGCTGTCGTCGCGATAGATCAGTTCGCGCGTGTCGTCGGCGACGGCGGCGAGCACGGCGGCGATCAATTCCGCGTCGGGCGGCAGCGGGATGTATTCCTTGGCGCCGGCGTGAATGGCGGCGACCGCGGCGCGGGCGTCGGTGGCGATGCCGCAGGCGACGATCGGGGCGTGAATGTGCTCGGCCTCCAGCCGCCGCACCAGGTCGCGGATGTCGATTGCGACATCGACCATCAAAAGGTCGGCGCCGCGGCCCGAACGCAGCACGGCGACGGCCTGCGCGTTATCCGCGGCATGGGTGACGGTTGCGCCCTTGTCCATCGCGATCTTGGTCGCGGTGGTGAGCTGGCCATTGAGCGTGCCAACGATTAGGAGCCGCATGGTGAAATTCCTTTTCCGCTTATTGTGGGCGAATGGCGAGTGGCGAATAGCGAATGGTGGTCATTCAATTGACCGTTCCCCATTCGCCACTCGCTATTCGCGCTTCACCGAGCATCACGACCGCTCCGCCTTGATGATTTCCGTCATCGTCACGCCGAGCTTTTCTTCGACCAGCACGACTTCGCCGCGGGCCACCAGGCGGTTGTTGACATAGATGTCGATCGCCTCGCCGACCTTGCGGTCGAGCTCGAGCACGGTGCCGGGGCCGAGCTTGAGCAGGTCGCCGATCTCCATGCGCGCGCGGCCGAGCACGGCCGAAACCTGGACCGGCACGTCGAACACCGCTTCGAGGTCGGCGGCGATGCGTGTCGTCGGCCCCTCCGGCTCAGGCACCATCGGGATATCGGCTTGTCCGCCGCCGTCCTCGAGATTGGGCAATTGAACCTTGCCATCCTCACTCATGCTCGGATCTCCTCAGGTATTTCGTGTGCGTCGGCGACGCTGCGCCGAGCGCTGACATAGTTTGCGACCGCGGCGCTGATCGCCGCGTCGGCTGCGGCGACGTCGCGGCTGATGCCGCCGTCCGCCCATTCGATGCGGCAATCGCCGACGGCGATATCGGGCTCGGCGAGCACGACGAGGCGGCCTTGAAAACTCTTGGCGCGCACGATGTCGTCGAGCTTTTCGCGCGCCGGGGCGTAAAGCGCGTCGTTGACGCGCACGGCGATGTGCGGCGAGGACACCAGCTCCCGGAAGCAATCGCTGGCCAGCGCCGCGATTTCGGCAAACGGCTCGCGCGCGATCAGCGTCGGCACGAGCTTGCGCGCCACCGCCACCGCGACCTCGACGGCTTCGCATTCGAGCCTGGTTTCGATCGCCTGCAGCGCTTCGTTGGCCTTGCCGAGATTGACGGCGATGCGCTCGAGCGCATCGGCCATGCGGCGGTCGGCCTCGACCTTGGCTGTCGGTTTGGGCGTCGGCATAGCCCTGGCGGCGCGCGGACGCTTCCGCTTCGGCAAGCTTTATCGCGTGCTCGGCGAGCGTGATCGTCGCGCCGCCCGGCTTGCGGTTGGTGCCCGAGGCGAAGTCGACGTCGAACAGGAATTTTGCCGCGCGCCATGCGGCTCGCGTGCGCTCATGTCTTAATACACCAGCTCTTCTTCGCCACGGCTCTTGGAGATGATGATTTCGCCCTTGGCGGCGAGGTCCTTGGCCAGATTGACCAAGAGCGTTTGCGCCTCGTCGACCTCGCGCAGCCGCACCGGGCCCATGGCCTGCATGTCGTCCATCAGCATCTTGGCGGCGCGCGTCGACATGTTGGACAGGAAGAACTGGCGCACCGGCTCGGTGGCGCCCTTGAGCGCGACGGCGAGCTTGTCCTTCTCGACGTGGCGCATCAGCGTCTGGGCCGAGGCGGTGTCGAGCTTGGTCAGATCGTCGAACGTGAACATCAGGGTCTTGATGCGTTCGGCGCTCTCGCGGTTGTCCTCTTCGAGCGCGGTGATGAAACGGGTTTCGGTCTGGCGGTCGAAATTGTTGAAGATTTCGGCCATCACCTCGTGAGCGTCGCGGCGGCGTGTCTGCGAAAGGTTGGACATGAATTCGGTGCGCAAAGTCTGCTCGACCCGCTCCAGAACTTCCTTCTGCACCGCCTCCATGCGCAGCATGCGGTTGACGACGTCGAGCGCCAGATCCTCGGGCAGGATGGAGAGCACGCGCGCGGCGTGGTCCGGGCCGATTTTCGACAGCACCACGGCGACGGTCTGCGGATATTCGTTCTTGAGATAATTGGCGAGCATCTCCTCCTGGACGTTGGAGAGCTTCTCCCACATGTTGCGGCCGGCGGGGCCGCGGATTTCTTCCATGATGTTGCCGACCCGTTCGGGCGGCAGGTATTGCTGCAGCAGGCGCTCGGTGGCGTCGTAATTGCCCATGATCGCGCCCGACGCCGACATGCGCGAGACGAATTCGAGCAGCAGGTTCTCGACCAGTTCCGCCTCGATGGTGCCGATGGTCGACATCACCACCGAAATCTGCCGCAGCTCGTCGTCGTCGAGCATGCCCCAGATCTTGGCGCCGTGCTGCTCGCCGAGCGCCAGCATCAGCACTGCGGCCCGCTCGGGTCCCTTGAGCTGGCGCTTGCCGGACTGCTGCGTCGCCGCAGGGCGGCTCGACAAGCTTGCCAAGGCGCTGGCGATTTCGCGTTGCGCAGCGTCGCCGGGTTTTTCGTTATGGGTTGCGGCCATGGTGCGTTCGATCAGGTGGCGGCGCTCTCATGCAGCCATTGGCGGATGATTGAAATTGTTTCGCCCGGATTCTTGTCGGCAATCTCACCGACCTTTTGCACCGACTGGGCGTGGACCTGGCCCTGGACCTGGGCGAGGTCGATCATCTTCGATGTTTGATTGAGGTCGGCCTTCAGCGACTCGCCGCTGGCGATGGCCGGGATCGGAGGCAGGCCCGGATCGATCGGCAGACCGTCACCGAATGCGCCGCCCGGCGGCAGCGCCGGCACGGCGCGCTCGTCCGGCGTGATGATGCGGCGCACCAGCGGCCGCACCACCATGAAGACCACGACGAAGCCAAGCAGCCCCATCACCACCATTTCGATGGCGCGCATGATGTCGTCCTTGGTGAACTGGAACGCCGACAGCCAGCCGCTCGGCTCGGTGATCGGCGCGGCCGCCGTCTCGGCGAAGCGCAGATTGACGATCTCGACCTGGTCGCCGCGTTTCTGGTTGAAGCCGATCGCCGAGCGCACCAGCGTCGCGATCTGGTCGAGCTCTTCCTTGCTGCGCGGCTGATAGGTGCTTTCGCCCTTGTCGTTCTTGCCGTAGGTGCCGTCGACCAGGACCGCGACCGAGACGCGATTGAGCCGGCCGCCTTCGATCACCTCGGTCTTGGTGGTCTTGGAAATCTCGTAGTTGACGATTTCCTCCGATTTGCGGCTTTCGTCGCGCGCTGAGGCACTGTCGGGGGCGCCGGGCGCGGCCTGGCGTTGGCCGCCCGGAATCTCGTTGCCGACCGTGACTTGATTCTCCTTGCCGTCGTTGGTCGCCGAGGTTTCCTCCCGCGTCTGGCTCGAGCGGACCACGCGGCCCTCGGGGTCGTATTTGTCGGAGGTCTGGGTGACCCGGTTGAAATCGAAATCGGCGGCGACCTGGACGCGGGCATGGTTCGGGCCGACGACCGACGAGACGATCGCTTCGACCTGGCCGCGCAAGCGCTTCTCGAACCCGGCCTGCCGCTCGTCGGTGCTGACGTCGCTGCCGTTTGCATCGTTGCTGGCGCCATCGGCCAAGAGCTGGCCGCGCTCGTCGACGACCGATACCCGCTCCGGCCGCAGCCCGTTGACGGCGCCGGCGACGAGGTGGCGGATGGCGCGGACCTGATGCGGCTCCAGCGAGCCGCGGACCTTGAGCACGATGGACGCGGTGGCATCGACCTTGTCGCGCGAGAACAGCGGACGATCGGGCATCACCAGGTGCACGCGCGCGTCCTGGACGCGGTCGAGCGAGCGGATGGTGCGGGCGAGCTCGCCTTCGAGCGCCCGCACATTATTGATGTTCTGCACGAAGCTCGTGGTGCCGAGCACCTCCGACTTGTCGAAAATCTCGTAGCCGACGCCGCCGCCCTTGGGCAGGCCGCCTTCGGCGAACGTCATGCGCAGCCGGGCGACGCGGTCTTTCGGCACCAGCACGATGTTGCCGTCGTCGCGCAGCTCGTAGGGCACGGCCTGACGGTCGAGCTCCTTCACGATCGCGGCAGAATCCTCGTAGGCGAGATCGGTGAACAGCGGCGTCATCTGCGGCGTCGTCACCCGCATGATGAGGAAGACGAAGAAGCCGATCAGCGCGATGGTGACGGCGCCCATGGCCGCGATGCGCGACGCGCCGAGCGTTTTGACGAACTCGACCAGACCTTGCACCGAGCTTCACCCCTTGGCCCCAGCGACGCCACGCGCCGCACTGGGCAAGATTTGCCCGGTGGATGGTTAGCACCCGGTTAATTTGAGTGATCCCAATGCACAAAAGCCTGAACCGTCACCCTGAGGTGCGCGCCAAAGGCGCGCCTCGAAGGGCGACGGCCCGGGCGCCGCGGCCGCATCCTTCGAGGGTCGCTTCGCGGCCACCTTAGGATGACGGAAAGAGGGCTGAGCGAGTCTCAAAAACGAAAACGCCGGCTTCGGCGGCCGGCGTTGACAATTTGGCAACGTGTCTTAAGCGCGCGTTACTGTCGGTACTGCTGGATGCGCGTGGTGCGCAGGCCGGCGAGGCCGTGCTGGTCGATCGAATATTGCCAGGACAGGAATTCCTCGACCGTGAGCGTATAACGGCTGCACGCCTCTTCGAGCGAAAGCAGTCCGCCGCGTACGGCTGCAACCACCTCCGCCTTGCGGCGAATAACCCAGCGCTTGGTTCCCGGCGCGGGCAGATCCGCGATCGTCAGGGGGGAACCGTCCGGCCCGATGACATACTTGACCCTCGGGCGATGAGGTTCGGTCATAGCAACTCTCACGTACTCGACTACACAGGCTGTGACACTACGCATGGCGACTTAAAATTTACCTAAGCGGCCCGCGCAATTGGCCGCAAATTGCCGGCGATCGCCGTGCCGGCGCATAAAGATGTTGTTAAGACGGTGCACCGATCCGCGTCCTGGCAGGAGCGGTCGACGGATCGTCAGTGCATCAACTGGGCCAGACTATTGCTGCCGCTGTTGATCGATTGGATCGCGCTGATCGGATAGTTCTGTCCGCCGACCGTAACCTGCAGCGGGTTCTGGCTGACATTGACCGAGCTGATGGTGCCTTGCACCTGGGTGGTGACGGTGACCGGCTGGCCGGTGGCGCCGACGGCGTTGATCGACAAAGTGTAGTTGCCGTCCGGCCAAGTGACGCCGTTATTGCCCTGGCCGTTCCAGGTATAGGTCTGGCCGCCGGCGGTGAGCGACGTGGTCCCGGTGTAGGCGACCTGTCCGGTCGAGCTGGTGATGGTGACGGCGCCGGTGGCTGGCGACGGCGAGGAGAAGCCCCATGTCGCCGGGCTGCCGGTCGCCTTGGACAGCGTCGCGGTGTTGCTATTGATGGTGACATTGGCGCCGACCAGTTGCAGCGCCTGCAAGGACGCCGAAGTCTGCTGCATCGAGATCAGGGTTTGCAGGTTCGAATTCATGTTGACCTGCTGCTCGACCGAGGCGAACTCGACGAGCTGCTGGGTGAACTGATTGGTATCGAGCGGACTGAGCGGGTCCTGGTTCTGCAACTGCGTGGTCAGGAGCGTCAGGAAGGTATTGAAGTTGCCGGCGAGCTGTTGCGATCCGACGTCGCCGGCAGCCTGCGCGGTGCTGGCGTTCGACGTCGTTGTCGTCGGCGTTGTTGCTGTGGTCGTTGTCATGGTCCGTCCTCGCACCGTTGCTGTTCACACGCGGATATCGACGCCGCTGCCGAGGCCGGCGCGGGAATAGATCTGTTTTGCCTGGATGACCGGCTGGTCGGCGTCGGGAATGACGAGCTGCGCCGCACTCGGCTGCGCGCTGCCGCCGCTGCCGCCGTTCTGGCCGGCGAAGGATTGATCGCGCAGCGTGAACTGCAGGCCGTTATCGGCGGTTTTCAGCCCGGCCTGCTCCAGCGCGCGTTCGAGCTGCGGCTGCTGGCTCTGCAGCAGTTGCAGCGTATCGGCGCGGTCCACCGTGACATGGGACCTCACCTGGCCGTCGCGGTCGACGTCGAGGCGGACATCGATGCGGCCGAGCTCGGCCGGGTCGAGCCGGATGTCGAATTGGCTGGAGCCGGCCTGCGCGCGCGAAGCGATGGCGACGGCAAGGCCGGCAATGGGGACGGTCGCCGCCGCGGCGGTGCCGGCTGCTGCCGCGGCCGCGGCGGGCGCGGCCTGGTTTGCGACAATGCCGAAATTCGGCAGGCCCTCGGTGGCCGCCTTTGCCGCGGTCCATCCGTTCTGCGCGGACGGCGATCCGCCGGCGTCGGATGCCGGCGTTGCGGCAAGCGCGTCGACGTGCGTCGCGGCGCTGCCGCCGCTCTGTGACATGATGATGGTGTCGCTGTCGGCGCGTGTCTGTCCCTGCGGCGCTGCGCTGCCGTTCCAGGCTTGGCCGTCCGTCGCATCGGCCGGCGATGCTGCATCGGTATTATCGATCTTCGCGATCGGATCGTTGCTGTCGGCCGGCGAAGTTTGCTTGCCTGCCGCGCTCGGCTTGGCGGGTTGTGCCGGCGTGGCGATCTTGGCGGTTTGCGCCGGTATGGCGACGTTGGCGTCTTGCGCCGCGACAGCAATCTTGGGGTCGCGTGCCGTCGTTTTGGTGTCTTGACCGGTAGCGGAATTCTTGACGTCTTGCGCCGGCACGTTGTTGGCGTCCGGTGCCACCGAAGGGTCGCTGGCATCCTGGCTCGACGCGCCGTTCTCGGCATCGACAAGCGGCAACGACGGTTTTGCGCTGGCTTTGGCCGAACCGCCGATCACCGTGTCCGGCGCCGCCGCTGCCGGCGCCGTATTGATGACCGCATTGGCGACGATGGCCGCTGCAACGGGCTGTGCCTGAACGTCGGTCGCCGCGGCGGCGACGGTAGCGCCGGCGTCGGCAGCACTGCCGCTGTCGTCCTGATCGTCCGATGAGGTTTTTGTCGCGGCATCCGGCGTCGTCGCACTCGCCGCCGTGCCGGTGACGATAGCCGCCGCTGCGCCGGCGAAAGCGTCGACTGCCGTGCCGCCGGTGGCGTCGGTCGCTGTGGCCGCGCCGGCCTGATTGGCCGTCGCGTTCTGGGTCGCGCTTGGATTTACTGCTGGGTTTGAACTTGCGACGGGAGTCGCTGCCGAACTGGCATTGTTCGTCGCGGCAGGCGCCTGCGCGGTTGGTGTCGCGCTCTGCGCTGCGCCGTTCGCGCCATTGGTGCGGCGGCTGGAGAATTTCGCTGCCGGCTGATCGGCCGCCGCGGACGTACGTGGGCCGGCCGGTTGCGGCGTCGGCTGCGTATGCGCGGTGTCCGGGGCGGCTGCGGCGGCATCGAGCAGGGCCGCAAAGGGGCCGCCACCGTTGTCTTGAGAGTTGTTTTGGGTCGCCGCCGGCGTCTGCGGCCATGGCGAAGACGCGACTGCGGGCGTGGCACTGACGTTCGACGCTGTACTCGACACTGCGGGACCTCTGCGATCTTAAGCGCAGTGACCTGCTTGCAACCCGCGGGCCAGCCCGCTGTATATAGAAATACGCGCAAATTCAAAGGCTTAAGGATATTGGGCGGTCGCCAAGCACGGCAGCCCTTGCGCCCACTCGGCAAATTTTGCCGCTTCCCCCGTTGTTCGCAGCCGCCGCCCGCCAAAACCCCCGTGCCATGGCGGAGCCGCAGCCCGGCGCTTATAGTAATGGCTGGATAAGGAGCGCGGCCCGATCGCCATGCACAACAGTCTCGATATCGAGGGGCGGCCGGCCGACACGCGCGTTGTCGTCGCCATGTCGGGCGGCGTCGATTCCTCGGTCACGGCGGCGCTGTTGGCGGAAGCCGGCTATGACGTGGTCGGCATCACGCTCCAGCTCTACGATCATGGCGCGGCGACCCACCGCAAGGGCGCCTGCTGCGCCGGCCGCGACATCCACGACGCCCGCGCCGTCGCCGCGCGGCTGGGCATTCCGCATTACGTGCTCGACTACGAAAGCCGCTTCAAGGAAGCGGTGATCGACCGCTTTGCCGAGAGCTACGTGGCCGGCGAGACGCCGGTGCCGTGCGTGGAGTGCAACCAGTCGATCAAATTCCGCGACCTGCTCGAGACCGCGCGCGAGCTCGGCGCCAAGGTGCTGGCGACCGGCCATTACGTCGCCTCGCGCGCGCTGCCCGGCGGCGGCCGCGCGCTTTATCGCGCCCGCGAAGCCGAGCGCGACCAGAGCTATTTCCTGTTCGCCACGACGCGGACGCAGCTCGATCTGTTGCGCTTTCCGCTCGGCGACCGCACCAAGGCGGAGACGCGCGAATTGGCGCGGCGTTTCGATTTGTCGGTTGCCGACAAGCAGGACAGCCAGGACATCTGCTTCGTGCCGACCGGCCACTACGCCGAAGTGATCGAGCGCCTGCGGCCGGGCGCCGCCGGCCCCGGCGACATCGTCGATCTCGACGGCCGCGTGCTCGGCCATCACGACGGCATCATCCATTTCACCGTCGGCCAGCGCCGCGGTCTTGGCGTCGCCGCGGGCTCGCCGCTTTACGTGGTGCGGCTCGACGCCGGCTCGCGCCGCGTCGTGGTCGGCCCGCGCGAGGCGCTGCGCACCAGCCGCATCGGGCTGCGCGACATCAATTGGCTCGGCGACGGCAGCATCGAACAGGCGCTGGAACGCCCGGTGTTCGTCAAAGTGCGCTCGACGCGGCCGCCGCAGCCGGCCTGGCTGCGCGCCGGCCCGGGCGGCGGCATCGAGGTCGAGCTGATCGGCAGCGAAGACGGCGTGTCGCCCGGCCAGGCTTGCGCGTTCTACGACACGGCCGAGGGCCAGGCCCGCGTGCTCGGCGGCGGCATGATCGCCAGCACGGTCGCGGCTGCGAAGATCCAAAGCGCCGCCGTCGCCATGGCCGCCGCGCGTTAATGGCGGCTGAGCTCGACCAGGCCACGATCGCCAAAGCCTATGCGCGCTGGGCGCCGGTCTACGATCTGGTGTTCGGCTCGGTGTTCGATCGCGGCCGCAAGGCCTCGATCGCGGCAGCCGAGCGCATCGGCGGCCGCATCCTCGAAGTCGGCGTCGGCACCGGGCTGTCGCTGCCCGAATATGCCTGGACCAACCGGCTCATCGGCGTCGATTTTTCGGCGCCGATGCTGCGCAAGGCCAAGGACCGCGTCGCCGAGCACCGGCTCACCAATGTCGACGGGCTCGCCGTCATGGACGCGCAACATCTCGGTTTCCAGGACGGCGCCTTCGACGTCGTCGTGGCGCAATACGTCATCACCGTGGTGCCGGACCCGGAGGCGACGCTCGACGAGTTCGCCCGCGTGCTCAAGCCCGGCGGCGAGATCATTCTGGTCAATCACCTCGGCGCCGAGGCCGGCCCGCGCGAGGTTTTCGAGCGAAGCTTCGCGCCGCTGGCGCGCCGGCTCGGCTGGCGGCCGGAATTCCGCTGGGAGCGCCTGGCGCAATGGGCCGCGCGCCACGGCGGCGTGCCAGGTCATCGAGCGCCGCCCGATGCCGCCGCTCGGGCATTTCTCGCTCATTCGCTTCGGCCGGCTCGGCGGCGAATTCGCGCCGGCGGGCGCGGCGGAGTGAGCCTATATAATGGTGCGGTTGCGGTGAGCGTGCGGGCGAAATTAGCCCCTTGGAAAGGGCGGTGAACTACCCTAAATCTCGCCCGGCCGGCGGCGGGTTTGCCCGTAGCCGGCGTGATGTTCGGCCGGTTCCATGAGCGGGTTTCAGGGGCCGAACGTCTTGGTGATGGCGGAGTAGCTCAGTTGGTTAGAGCAGCGGAATCATAATCCGCGTGTCGGCGGTTCAAATCCGTCCTCCGCTACCAACAAATCAAGCACGTAGCTACATTGGCTCTTAGATTGATCGAGAGGGAATCGTGCGCAGAAGCAGCGAAGAAAAGAAGAAACCGTGCAAAAATTGCGAAGGAAAAGGCACTCTCAAGAAGGGAGATAAAGTCGTGCGATGCCAGAGGTGCGGCGGCACTGGAATCAAGCCGTCATAACTCATCCAAATTCTTCGGCACTTCGCCGAACGATTTTAAAATCGTGGCCTCGGTAAAATTCCCCATGTTCGGATCGCCGCTCCGTTTGAACGCGAGCGCGCCGGCATTCGCAGCATCCCGTGACATGGCCTCGGCCCGCCGGATCGCAGCCGCTGCGTTCGGCATCTCTTGCGCCGCGCCTGGCGCAACACCGTCTTCCGTCCTCACAAACGGCAGGGCGACGTAGTATGTGACCGACATTGCTGCCTCCTATGCGGTCCCATCTATGCGCCGCTTCGGCCTGATTTTACCCCGCATTCTACGTTAGTTACGTCATTTTGCTGCACTGCCATAATTATGTTGCATTGCAACATAAAGACTGTAGCCTGCGAACAAGATTCGACTTGAGGAGCCTGGAAATGAGTGAATACGACGGGATTTTTGACTACGCGCTTTCCGCAAATGCCTATTACGCTTTGAACTTCGGTTTTATGGCCGCGTATGGCCTAGTCGCGGCTCTGATAATTCCCGTGACCAGCTACCTGACGATCCGCCATCGGCCGCTCGTAGGTTCAGCGCAATCGGCTGCTTAGCGGCCTTCGATTTGGCAGTCGCTTAGTGCGCAGCGAAAGGCGCCTTCTCAACTCCTGAGAAATTCTCCGGCCAGACTTGCAACGCTCTGCGCCTGCTCGAAATGCGGCATATGCCCGGCACCATCTAACATCGCGACGCGCGCATGCACGATACGCTTCGCGAATTCATCCGCGTAGGCCGGCGCGATGACGCCGTCGGCTTTGCCCCAGACGATCAAAGTCGGCGCCGCGATGCGGTGGATGTGTTTTTTCAGGCCTTTGTCGGGGATGGGCCAGACGAATTTGCCGGTGCAGGCTTGCGACCAGATGAAGCCGACTTGGGCGTCGATGCGTTCCGCGGTGTCGCTCGGCATTTGGAAGAATTTTTCCGCGTGCTCGCCTTTGGGGTCGGCGAACAAGGCGGCGCGCAGGTCGGCGGGCGACAATAGCATCCAGTTCTTGACCGGCATGTCTTCGCGCCACAGGCCGACCGGGTCGATCAGAATGAGCTTGCTCACACGTTCGGGCATGGCGGCGGCGATTTCGCAGGCGACCAGCCCGCCGAACGAATGGCCGACGAGCACCGGGCTTTTGAGCTCGAGCCGGTCGAAGAGTTCGCCGTGGTAGACGATCAAGTCCCACCAGTCGTCGATCTGGTGCACGGCTTCCGAATCGCCTTCGCTGGTGCCGGGATGCTTTGGCGCATAGACCGTGTGCGTGCGCGCCAACAGTTCGAGAAAGTCCTGGTCGTTGCGCAGGCCCCATGAGCCGTGCAGGAAGACGAGCGGCGGCCCGGAGCCGAAGATCGCGACCTCGGTCTCGATCTTGTCCTGCCATAGTCGCAGCTTGCGCATCGGCATCGCCGCCATTGTGAGCTTTCCTTGTTTTGGCTTTCAGGATGCGGCGGCCGCTGCCACAGCCACGGGACGCTTTTGCCGCAAAGTTTCCGGCCACCAGCGATCGTCCCATTCGTCGTCCCACAGATCCTGCAGATGCGGCAGCACGTCGCGGCTGAACAGCGTGATGTTCTTCATGCACAATTCGTGCGGCATCGAGCCGAAATGCAGCAGCGTCAGCAGGTGGCCGATGCGCAGCCGCTTGATGCCGTCGAGCAGCCGGTCGCGTACCGTCGCGGCGCTGCCGGTGATGACGAAGCCGCGGTCGACGAAATCCTTGTATTTGAGATCGCGCACGTCGAAGCGCTCGCGCAGCGGCGACTTCATGGCGTGCACCAGGCTGGCATGATCCTGATAGCCGGGAATGTCGCGATACTGCGGCGCCGTGCGCAACAGCTTATGGAAGAAATACTCGGCGTGCGGCGCATATTCCTCCGCCGCTTCGTCGCTCTCGGACACGCCGATCAATTGCAGAAAGCCGAGCCGATGCGGGTTCGGATCGCGGCCACGCTTGGTGACCCGGTCCCAGTAAAAATCGCCGAGACTGTGGGCATTCTGCGCGCCGTAATAGCTCAGGTGACAAAAGCTGTCGTCGCGGTCGACGACGAAATCGACCGTGGTGGCGCTGCCGGAGCCGGGAATCCAGATCGGCGGGTGCGGCTGCTGCAGCGGACGCGGCCACAAGTTCACCATCGGCAGCTGATAGTGCTTGCCGTTCCAGGCGAAGACTTCTTTGGCGGACCAGGCTTTTTGCACGAGCGCCAGCGCCTCGCGGTAACGCTCGCGCTGTTCGACCGGCACGACGCCGTTGGAGATCGTCGCGTCGGTCGGCAGTCCGGCCGGGAAGCCCGCGACCAGACGGCCGCCGCTGATGCAGTCGATCATGGCGTATTCCTCGGCGATCCGCGTCGGCGGGCTGGTCGAGGGCAAGGTCGAGCCGAGCTGCACGATCGCCACGTTCATGCCGTCGGTAGCGCGCGCCAGCACCGAGCCCATCAGGCTCGGATTGGCCATGAAGCCATAGACGTTCTGGTGGTGCTGGTTGGTGCACACCCCGTTCATGCCCGAGCGCGCCGCGTGGATGAACTCGTCGAGCGTCCAGTTGTAGTACTGGCCCACCTTCTTCGGGTCGGCGACGTCGAACCAGACCGGATCGATGTAGGCGGACTTGTAATGCTTGTCGAAATCCGCCGGCAGATCGCGATACGGCATCAGATGGAACATGCAGACTTTCACGGCGGCTCCTTCCAGTCTCGTCATGCCCGCGCTTGTCGCGGGCATCCACGTCTAAAATCCGTATCGGATGAAAGACGTGGATGGCCGGGACAAGCCCGGCCATGACGAATGATGGGTTATATCCGACAGTGCGTGCAACAAGGTAGCGGTGCTCAACCTTTGACGGCGCAGTCGCGCAAGATTTCCGGCTTGAACGCCAGCCCATGTCCCGGCCGTTCCGGCGCGGTGATCATGCCCTTTACCACCGGCACGGGATCGACAAACAAATCCTCTGCAAGCCCCATGTCTTCGATCCAAATTCCATTCGGGATCGAGGCCAGGAGCTGCACGTTCAGCTCGGGAAACAGGTGCGGCGCCATCGTCATGCCCCAGGTATCGGCAACGGTCGCGATCTTGCGCAGCTCGGTCATGCCGCCGCGCATCGGATCGGGCTGCAGGATCGGCAGCCGCGGATTTTCGAAGAACGGTTTGAGATCGAAGCGGGTGAAATGGGTCTCGCCGCCGACGATGCGCAGGTCGAGCGCTTGCGCGATGCGCAGATAGCCGGCGAAGTCGTCGGGCACCACAGGCTCCTCCAGCCAGTACACGTCGTAGTCCTGGAATTTGCGGCCCATCTGGATGGCGACGTCGGCGGTCCAGCCCATATTGACGTCGATCATGATGTCGATGTCGGGGCCGACCGCTTCGCGCATGCGCTTGACGTTGTCGAGATCGGTGCGCAGATCGGCGGTGTGGGCGACCTGCATCTTGATCGCCTTATAGCCGCGCTCCTTGTAGTGCAACGCCTTGGCGATCATGCCATCGCCGCCGGAGCCGCGGAAGCAGCCGCTGCCGTAAGCGGGCATCTGCGCGCGATAGTGGCCCCACAGCCGGTGCAGCGGCAGCTTGGCCGCTTTGCCGAGCGCGTCCCACAGCGCGATGTCGAGCGCCGACATCGCCATGGTGGCGATGCCGCCGCGGCCGAACGTGATGGTGGTCTTCCACAAATCCTGCCAGATCGCCTCTACCGCGCTGGCATCCTTGCCGATGACGCGCGGGATGATCACTTCGTCGAGGCAGGCGATGATGGATCGGATACCCGGCCGGAACAGGAACAGATAGCCCATGCCGGTGATGCCGCCTTTTGTCTCGACATCGACCACCAGAAAGTTGCGGGCGTCGCCGAAGGCGTGGCCCTTGAGCCAGGGCGTCTGCGGCCACGGCACGCGCAGCACCGTGGTGCGGATGGCTGTGATGGTCATGTCGCTCATGGGCGCATTTCCCTCCCTTTTGCGGCGGATGCTGCGGAAATCGCCGCGCGGCGTCAACCGCACCGAATGCGGGTCATCTTGTGCGCCTCGCACGCAGCGGTTCTACTGCACAAGCAGATTTGCCACGAACCCGGGGTGCCCATGCCGAAGACCCAAGTCATCTCGCCAAAACTCCGCCAGCCGAGCGGTCATTTTTCCCACGCCACCATGGTCGCCGCGCGCGGCCGCCTCGTCTTCATTTCCGGCATGACCGCGCGCCGCGCCGATGGCACCATCGCCGGCATCGGGGATATCGAGGCGCAGACGCGGCAGGTCTGTGACAACGTCAAGGCCGCGGTCGAAGAGGCCGGCGGCACCATGGACGACATCTGCCGGGTCGACGTCTACGTGCGCAACATGGAGCACTTCGATCTCATTCACAAAGTGCGGCGCGACTATTTCAAGGCGCCGGCGCCCGCTTCGACCATGGTCGAGGTCACCAAGATGACGTCGCCGGACTATTTGATCGAAATGAACGCGATAGCGGTGATCGGCGAATAGGCGAGGGCCGTCGGCGCGATTACACTGTCTTGTCGCGCTCGGTAGGGCCGAGCGACACGTTGCGATCGGCACAAGCGGGAGCAACTCTTGGCCTCGACGACCATCAATATCGCCAATTACAGCGATGCGCTGATCGTGCTCGGCACGGCGGGCGTCGTGGTGCCGATGGTGCGCCGCTTTGGCCTCAGTCCGGTGCTCGGCTATCTCGGCGCCGGCGCGCTGCTTGGGCCGCTTGGGCTCGGCACTTTCAACCACGAATATCCGGCGCTGTTCTGGTTCACCATCAGCGATGCCAGGAATGTCGACGGCATTGCCGAGCTCGGCATCGTCTTTCTCCTGTTCCTGATCGGTCTCGAACTGTCGCTGCATCGCCTGTTGGCGATGCGGCGGCTGGTCTTCGGCCTTGGCGGATTGCAGGTGCTGCTGACCACCGCGCTGCTTGCCGGCATCGCTTTGCTGCTCGGCCGGCCGGGCTCGGAAGCGGTGATCCTCGGCGCGTGCCTGTCATTGTCGTCGACGGCGATCGTGCTCGAACTGTTGTCGAACCAGGAACGTCTCACCACGACCGTCGGCCGCGCCAGCTTCTCCGTGCTGTTCGCCCAGGATATCGCCGTGATTCCGATCCTGATGTTCATTTCGATCCTGGCTGCGGGTTCCGGCGGTTCGGTTCTCAAGAGTCTCGGCACGGCATTGCTGCAGGCCGTAATTGCCGTCGCCGTCATCGTTTTCTTCGGTCGTGTGCTGTTGCGGCCGCTGTTTCGATTGGTGGCCAATGCACGTTCCAACGAGCTGTTCATCGCCGTCATTCTGTTTGTCATCATCGCGGCCGGGGTCGTTGCCTATGAGGCCGGCCTGTCCATGGCGCTTGGCGCCTTCATCGCCGGCCTGCTGCTGGCCGAGACCGAATACCGCAAGGCGATCGAAGCCACCGTCGAGCCGGTCAAAGGGCTGCTGCTGGGCATTTTCTTCTTCACCGTCGGTATGGATATCGACGTGCGCGAGCTGTTGCGCGATCCGCTGTTGCTCGCCGGCGGCGTCCTAAGCCTGATCCTCATCAAGGCCGTGCTGCTGATCTGCCTCGCCAAGATCTTCCATCTATCGTGGCCGGTCGCTGTCGAGACCGGATTGCTGCTCGGTCCGGGCGGCGAGTTCGCCTTCGTCGGCATCGGCATGGCGTCCGCCGCTGCGCTGATCGAGCCGCGACTTTCAAGCTTCACGCTCGCCGTCACCTCGGTGACGATGGCGCTCACCCCGCTCTTGTCTTTCGCCGGCCGGAGCTTCGCTTCGCGGCTGCGGTCGAACCGGCCGGTGGACACCGAGCTGACCGCGCGCCCAAGCGGCGGGGAGCGCCATGCCGTCGTCGTCGGCTACGGCCGGGTCGGAAAAGTCGTGTGCGCGCTGCTGAAGGAACACGGCATCCGCTATATCGCAGCCGACCTCGACGCGCCCACCGTGACGCGCGACCGCCGCGACGGCCACGACGTCTATTATGGCGATGCCGCCGATACGAAATTCCTCGAGGCTTGCGGCCTGGCGACTGCGGCCGGCGTCATCATCACCATCCACACCCACGACCTCATCGACGTGGTCGTCGAGCATGTGCGGGCGCTGCGGCCGGATATCCTCATCGTCTCGCGCGCCCGCGACGCCGATCATGCCCGCCATCTTTATGCGCTCGGCGCCACCGATGCCGTGCCCGAGACCATCGAAGCGAGCTTGCAGCTTTCCGAGGCCGCCTTGGTGGGATTGGGCGTTGCCGCCGGTCCGGTGATCGCCTCGATCCACGAAAAACGCGACGAAATCCGCCACGCCTTGCAGGAGGCGGCCAAGAATGCCGGCCGCGGCACCATTCGCTCGGTGCGGGCCAAGACGCGCAGGACTTTGCGCCGGCCATCGACCTGAGAGATCAGGGCGTGTTCTCGCGCGGACTAATGTCTGTTGTTGGGAGTAAAGCGGCCATCATCGCAACTTGGCGAAGTGCCTGCTTATGACTCAGAGCAGTCATCACGCGCCTCTGGTTTGACACCCTTCCGAGGCGGCCGTTAAGGCGGGGTGGGTGCGCGCCCACACTTGGTGCATGTTCAGCCGCCTTTCCTATACGCACGTCTCGGTCATTGCTATTCTCGACCTATGAGACGTCTCATTCATCTCAACCTCTTCATACAGAGCCGCGGTCATCACGAGGCCGCCTGGAGGCATCCGAAGTCGTCGAAGCTGGCGCTCACCGACATCGACTACACGGTGGAGATGACCAAGAAGGCCGAGGCGGGCCTATTCGATTCAATCTTTCTCGCAGACGTGCTCGGCCTCTGGAACGACGTACAGACCACGCCCTTCAATTGGTTGGAGCCGATTACTACGCTCGCTGCACTCTCGATGGTTACCAAGCGCATCGGTCTGATCGCCACAGCTTCGACCACTTACACGGAACCTTTCAACCTCGCGCGCTACTTCTCGTCGCTCGACCACATCAGCCACGGCCGAATCGGCTGGAACATCGTCACGACATGGTCGGCGCAGGCGGGCGGTAACTTCGGCGGGATTGGCGAGGTCAGCCACGCCGACCGTTACGAGCGCGCCGAGGAGTACATGAGCGTGGTGAAAGGTCTTTGGGATTCTTGGGCCGATGATGCCGTGCTCGACGACCGGGCCAGCGGGCGCTACGCCAATCCCAACGGCGTTCGGGCGATCAATCATTCGGGCGCACATTATAAGGTGAAAGGCCCGCTCAACCTGCCGCGCTCGCCGCAGGGTCGACCGGTGTTTGTGCAAGCCGGTTCGTCCGACACCGGAAAGCGATTTGCCGCGCGGCACGCCGAGGCGGTGTTCACCGCGCATCTGGAGAAAGCAACGGCAAAAGCGTTCTACATCGAGCTGAAAGCGCTGGTCGCCGAGGTTGGGCGCAATCCTGCCGACGTCATTGTGCTGCCGGGCTTTAGCCCGATCATCGGCTCGACTGAAGCCGAGGCGCGGCGCTTCTCGGACGAACTTAACGAGTTGTCTGATCCGGAGGTCGGCCGCAATCGCATGTCGCTGCGTTTCGGTGGACATGACTTCTCACATTTGCCGCTTGACCGTCCGCTCACGGTCGCCGACTTCCCCGATCCGAAGGAGAATGAGGCGTCGCGCAGCCGCACCGAGGTCATCGTTGGTTATGTCCGCGAGCAGCACCCGACGCTGCGCCAGTTGCTCGCCAAGCTCGCAGGAGCGCGCGGCCACTTCGTCTTCGAAGGCACGCCCGAGCAGGTCGCCGACCTTATCCAGGACTGGATCGAGGAAGGCGTTGCCGACGGCTTCAACTTGATGCCCCCGGTTCTGCCGGAGATGCTCGACCGCTTCATCGAGCATGTCGTTCCGATCCTGCAAAAACGCGGCCTATTCCGAACGGCCTACGAAGGAGACACGCTCCGCTCGCATTTCGGCCTGTCGCGGCCGGACGTGCGCTAATCCTGATTAACGCATGCACCCCTTGGAATGTCTGGTGTGCTTCTTAGGAGAACGCGATGAGGCGACGTGACTTGGTGACGATCGGGCTGGTGGCCGCCGTAAGTAGAGGGTTTGCGCCGCGATTTTCGTTCGCGCAGGGGGCCTATCCAACCCGGCCCATCCGACTGATCATTCCGTTTCCGCCGGGCGGTGGATTTGACGCAATAGGCCGCCCCTGGGCGGAGAAAATTCAGCCGCTGCTTGGAACTGTCGTTGTTGAGAATGAGGGCGGTGGGGGCAGTTCACTTGGAGCTGCCACTGTCGCCCATTCGCAACCGGACGGCTACACCATCCTGTTGGGTGGGTCGAGCACTCACATCACCGAAGCAATCCTCAAAACCAGGCCGCTTTACGATCCGATAAGAGACTTTGAGCCAATTTCTAACATTGCGGTGTCTGCCTTCGCGATCGCTGTAAATCCGTCGATCCCGGCCAATACGTTGCAAGAGTTCATCGATTACGACAAAGCGAATCGCGGCAAGCTTTCTTATGGTCACGCTGGTGTTGGCTCGCTCAACCATCTAACGGGAGAATTGTTCAAGTCGTTAGCTGGACTGCCCGACCTTGTTCAGGTTCCCTATCGCGGCTCCGGACCGGCGACTGCAGACACCATCGCTGGCCACGTGGCAATGGTCACGCCCGCAGTGACCGGACAACTCATTGCTTATCATCGTACCGGTAAGCTGCGGATCTTGGCTGTGACCAGTCCAGCGCGCCTTGCTGCGGCGCCCGACTTACCCACTGCGGTCGAGACTCTCCCGGGCATGACCTCTCAACAAAGCATTGGCTTGTTTGCGCCTGCGCGGACGCCGACCGCAATAATCGAGCAGATTGCGCTCGCGAACCACAATGCGCTCGCGGAGCCGGATTATCAGAAAATGCTGATTGAAACCGGGTTTGTTCCGGATTTGGATTCCTCGCCTGCGAAGTTTCGGCGGCTTATCGAGGATGAAATCATCAAATGGACGCCCATCGTGAGGGCGCTCGATATCAAAATCGATTGAATCAAACCGGGCCGTCCCCCGCCTTAGATGGATGTCAGTTTTGGCGCTTAGCGGACGTCGCGCAGTTTCCGCCTCATGTCCGATCTCGCGAGCAAAGCGGACATTGCGAGACCACGGCTCATTGACCTGAACTTATGCCCTAGCGCTGATGCGTGCCCTAGCGCTGCTGCGCCGCGCGTCGTTGTGCGAGATCGAGCACTTGTGGCAGATTGGCCGGAATCGCCGGGGCGCGGCGCACCTCGGCCAGCGTGTGCAGGAAATCGGTGAACCAATTCTGCACCGATGCCCGTCTGAGCTTTGTCACCATGCTCTGCCAACGCTCGCGCCGCTCCTCGACGCTCATGGCGAGCGCGACCGCGATCGCCCGCGCCATGCCGTCGATGTCGTGCGGATTGACCAGGAGCGCCGCGTCGAGCTCCTTGGCGGCGCCGGCGAACGACGACAGCACCAGCACGCCGGGATCGAACGGGTTCTGTGCGGCGACATATTCCTTGGCGACGAGGTTCATGCCGTCATGCAGCGGCGTGACCAGCCCGACATGGGCGGTGCGATAGAAGCCGGCCAGCGTGAGCTGCGAGAAGCCCTTGTTGAGATAGCGGATCGGCGTCCAGTCCACCTCGCCGTGGTGGCCGTTGACCTCGCTGACCAAGGCGGCGAGCTCGGCCTTGAGCTCGCGATAGGCGCGGATGTTGCCGCGCGAGGGTACCGCGACTTGCAGCAACGCCACTTCGCGCTTGAACGACGGCTCGATCTCCAGCAAGCGATCGAAGGCGCGCACGCGATTGGCGAGACCTTTCGAATAGTCCAGCCGGTCGACGCCAAGCACGAGCTTGGTGCCTTGCAGGCTCGCGCGCAGGCGCGAGATTTCCGGACGCGCCACCGCTTTGTTGGCGCGCTTGGCGAATTCGTCGACGTCGATGCCGATCGGGAAGGTGGCGAGCTGGGTCCAGCCCCATTGCGACACGATCGTGCCATCGACCGGAGTGATGCCAAGCTCGTGCTGCAGGTAATCTTCGAAATTCTGCCGGTCCTCGACGGTCTGGAATCCGATCAGATCGTAGGCGAGCATGTCGCGAACGATCTCGTTGAGATGCGGCACCGCCGTCATGGTGCGCCGCTCGGCCCATGGCGTGTGCAGGAAGAAGCCGATCGGGCGATCGACGTCGAGCTGACGCAGTTCCACGCCCAAAGTGAGAAAGTGATAATCCTGCACCCAGAACACTGCTTCGGGCGAATTGAACCGCAGCAGCGCACGCGCCATGAACGCGTTGATCTCGCGATAGGACGTGTAGTTCTCGTGTGAAATCTGGATCAGGTCTGGGCGCGAATGCAGCGCCGGCCACAGGCCCGAATTGGCGAAGCCCTCGTAATAGCTGAGATAATGCTTCGCCGGCATGTCGATGGTGGCCAGCGCACCGGTGCCGAGCGCCTCGATCTTGGCGAAGGAATTCTTGGTTTGCGTTGGGTCGCCGACATGGCCGCTGGAGCCGACCCAGATGGCGCCGGACTCCTTGACCATCGGGATCAGGGCTGCCGCCAGTCCCCCGGCAATCGGCTCATCCGGTTGCGCCCGCGCGACGCGGTTGGACACGACGACGACTTTCACGATGACACCACCTTTTTCGACTGTTCCGACAACCGATTTGGGCGGGTTTTGTTCCATTAACGGTGCGATGCAGCGAAAAAGCCTGTGATTCCAAAAGGGAAGCCTTTATCGCGATTTTATGGACTTCCGCATATCGCGGTGGGGAGGTCCGGGTCCGCGATGTTGCAGTGCAGCAGGCGTGATAGCTCAAGCCTCGCCGTAGGCGATGGTCGACATGAGGCTTACCTCGGCGCGCCTGGAATCGAGCCGCGTGTGCTGCACGACGATCGGCACGTCGGACTCGAACACCGACGCATAATCGGTGTCGCGCGGCACCGGCGCCGGGTCGTCGAGATCGTTGAAGCGCAAATGCAGCGTGCGCCGCGCGGCAACGCTGACCCGATAGGGTCCGACCGGTTCGCGATCGGCGAAAAAGATGGTGATGAGAATATGCGCCACCTGGTCGGTGGCGTTCAGGATGCACGCAGTCTCGTGCGAGATCAGGGCCGGCTCGGTAAACGAGCTTTGCGAAGGAATGTATCCTTCGGCAATGGCCCAACGCTTGCGTCCGATGAATTCCATTGCCGTTCCGGGGATGCCGTTCCGGGGATGCCGTTCCGGGGAGGTGCTGCGCCGCTTCGGCGCAGGGCCGAAATGAGCTAACAGCGATAAACGCGATTGGTTCCAATTTGGGAACTTTTTTTGCCAACGCGCGTTGGCAAATTGACGTTGCTTCGATGGCTGCGCAGGGCGGCAGCCTTGAACATTTCAATTGTGGAACAAGGTGATGCGCGCTCTGACTGTCGCGCCCGGTATTGCCAATTCAGCGCGCGTCGAAGAGGTCCCCGAGCCGCCGCGGTCCGACGGCGCCGTGTTGGTGCGCACCCTGGCGCTGGGCGTCTGCGGCACCGACCGTGAAATCGTGTCGGGGTCTTATGGCTGGGCACCGCCGGGCGAGAAGCGGTTGGTGATCGGCCACGAGTCGCTGGGCGAAGTGTGCGAGGCGCCCGCCGACAGCGGATTTCGCGCGGGCGACCGCGTCGTCGGCATCGTGCGCCGGCCCGATCCGGTGCCGTGTCCCGCCTGTGCCGCCGGCGAGTGGGATATGTGCCGCAACGGCCGCTATACCGAGCGCGGCATCAAGGAACGCAACGGCTACGGCGCGGATTTTTTCCGCGTCGAGCCCGACTTTCTGGTCAAGGTCGATCGCGCGCTCGGCGACGTCGGCGTGCTGGTCGAGCCCACCAGCGTCGTCGCCAAGGCCTGGGATCACACCGAGCGCATCGGCCAGCGCTCGCGGGCCTGGCAGCCGCAGACGCTCTTGGTCACCGGCGCCGGGCCGATCGGTCTGCTCGCCGCTTTGATCGGCGCGCAGCGCGGCCTCGACGTCCATGTACTCGACCATCATGACAGGGCGGCGAAGCGAGCGGTCGTGCATGCACTCGGCGGAACGTTTCATTTGGGAAAATTCACGGACCTTGGCTCGCTCAAGCCCGACATTGTGATGGAATGCAGCGGCGCGCCAAGCGTGGTGCGCGATACGCTTGGCCGCACCGCGCCGGGCGGCATCGTCTGCCTGCTCGGCGTGTCGTCGCCCGGACACGATCTCGATATCGACGTCGGCAGCCTCAATCGCACCATGGTGCTCGACAACGACGCCGTGTTCGGCAGTGTCAATGCCAACCGCAGACATTACGAAGACGCCGTCGCGGCGCTCGAGCGGGCCGACCCGACGTGGCTCGCCCGCCTGATCACGCGGCACGTGCCGGTCGAGCAGTGGACGCAATCGCTTGAACCCCAACCGGACGATATCAAGGTCGTCGTGGATTTTTCCTGATCATGTCGACCCGGATCGAAGACTATGCCCTGATCGGCGATTGCAAGAGCGCGGCGCTGGTCGCGCGCAACGGATCGATCGACTGGCTGTGCTGGCCGCGTTTCGATTCGGAAGCGTGCTTTGCCGCGCTGCTCGGCACGCGCGATCACGGCCGCTGGTTGGTGGCGCCGCTGGAACAGGCCAGCGTCACGCGGCGCTACCGGCCGAATACGCTCATTCTCGAAACCCATTTCGAGACTGCGGACGGCGCCGCCACCTTGATCGATTTCATGCCGTTCCGAGCTGAGCATTCCGAGATCGTGCGCCTCGTCGTCGGCACGCGCGGCAAGCTGAAAATGCATACCGAGCTCATCCTGCGTTTCGCCTACGGCGCCGTGGTGCCGTGGGTGAGCCGGCTCGATAACGGCGCGCTGCGGGCAATCGCCGGTCCCGACATGGCGGTGTTGCGCACGCCGGTGCGCGTCACGGGCAAGGACATGACCACGGTCGGCGAGTTCGTCATCGCCGACGGCGAGGCCATTCCGTTCGTCTTGACCTATTCGCGTTCGCACAAGACCTTGCCGGAAACGCACGACCCGACCATGGCGCTCCACGACACCGAAAAGTTCTGGACCGAGTGGTCGGCAAAGTGCCGGCCGGCCGGTGCGTGGTCGGACGAGGTGCGCCGCTCGGTGATCACGCTGAAAGCGCTGACCTATGGGCCGACCGGCGGTATCGTCGCGGCGCCCACGACCTCGCTGCCGGAGCAGATCGGCGGCGAACGCAATTGGGATTACCGCTACTGCTGGCTGCGCGACGCCACGCTGACGCTGCTCACCGTCATGCATGCCGGCTATTACGAGGAGGCGCAGTCCTGGCGCGAATGGCTGCTGCGCGCCGTGGCCGGCAGCCCGGAGCAGCTTCAGATCATGTACGGCATCGGCGGCGAACGGCGGCTGATCGAATGGGTCGCGGATTGGCTGCCCGGCTATGAACGATCGGTGCCGGTGCGCATCGGCAACGCCGCACACACCCAGCGCCAGCTCGACGTGTTCGGCGAGACCATGGACGTGGCTTACCAGGCGCGGCGCTGCGGGCTTTCGACCCAAGAATCGGACTGGGACATCCAGTTGAAATTTCTCGAACATCTCACCGAGATCTGGCGCCAACCGGATCAGGGCATTTGGGAAATGCGCGGGCCGGCGCAGCATTTCACTTATTCGAAGGCCATGGCCTGGGTGGCGTTCGATCGCGGCATCAAGAGCATCGAGACGTTCGGGCTCGAGGGGCCGCTCGACGGCTGGCGCAAGCTGCGCGACGAGATTTGCGCGGACGTCTGCGAGCGCGGCTTCGACAAGAAACTGGGAACGTTCGTGCAGGCCTATGGCTCGAACCAGCTCGACGCCAATCTGTTGCTGTTGCCCTGCATCGGGTTTTTGCCGGTCACCGACCGGCGCATCGCCAACACCATCGCGGCGATCGAACGGCACCTCGTGCGCGACGGCTTCGTCATGCGCTACAGCACCGACGAGGTCGACGATGCCTTGCCGCCCGGCGAAGGCGTGTTCCTCGCCTGCAGCTTCTGGCTGGTCGACGTCTATATGCTGCAGGAACGCTACGACGACGCCGAGCGGCTGTTTCGCCGGCTCGTCGGCCTGTGCAACGACGTCGGCCTGTTGAGCGAAGAATACGATCCGCGCGCCAAGCGCCTCGCCGGCAATTTCCCGCAGGCCTTCTCGCATCTGGCGCTGATCAACAGTGCCTATAATTTGACGCGCGAGCGAAAGCCGGTGCAGCAGCGCACCCAGGACGTGATAGTGCCGCCAAAAGAGATCGCGGCTGCGGACGGATAGCGGCGACCGCGGCGCGGGTGTTAAACCATGGCCAAATCGCCGGTCTTCTTCTTATCCAGCTCGGCGCGCCGGCGTTGGTTCTGTACGAACGCCGTCGGCGGGTTCTCCTGGTTCTTGCGTAGCACGATGCGCGAGACGTGCTCGTAAAGCGCCTTCGGCGAAACCGGCTTGACCAACAGCTCGTCCACCCCGGCCTCGTTCACCCCCAGCGCCGCCGTCTTGGTCAAAAAACCGGACAGCACGATGATCGGAATCCGGCTGGTCGTCGCGCTGGGCGCTTTCAACATCTTGATGAATTTAAGCCCGTTCAAATCGGGCATGATCAAATCGGTGATGATGATGTTCGGCATCGTGCCGCGCGCAAGCTCGAGCGCCTCGGCGCCGTTCGCGGCTTCGTAAACCTCGCGGCTGCCGAAGCCGTGCAGCATCGTTCGCACCAGGCGGCGCGTAAACGGCTGGTCGTCGACGATCAGGAAGCTGATCGACGCAAAATCCAGCGGGAACGAAGACCCGCCGGCGGATGGACGTGTGGTAAGCGCAGCCGCCACGTCAGCACCGCCGGGTCATGCGGATTTCGCTTCGCCGACGAGGGCGTCCCGCCTGGCTGCGCCGGCCAAATCGTCGATGATTTGTGCGATCAGGTCCGCGGCCGCAACCAGAGCGTCGCGCATGCGGTCTTTGCCGGCGCAATCCGGCCAGTCCGGCAGCGTCATTTCCTGTTGCCGCAGAACGTCCTTCAGGCTCCGCAATTTGGCAAAAACGTTCGGCGCATCGGCGTCGTCCAATTGCGGCTGCAGCGTGCGCGTCACGAACAGCAAAATCTCGCTGTCGGAAAGTCTGCGGAACGGCTCGCGGCCAAGCTCGCTTTTCTTCGCCGTTCGCGCCATGCACTGTCCCCCGGCACTGCGTTGCGTGCCGCCCATTGTCTCCCGCAATGGAGCAATACCGCAATTTGCACCGCGGCAGGCTTAAGAATGCGGCTTCCACCTGTCAGTGATTGCCTGACGTCTTAACTAAGCCGTTACCGTACCGAGGTTCGGGAGATCAGAAATCCAGCCAGCCTTGGCCGGATGCGTAGCGGACCAATTCGGCGCGTGTCTTCAGCCCGAGCTTTTCCAGGCCGCGCGCCTTGTAGGTCTCGATCGATTTTACGCCGACGTCGAGCCGCGACGCGATTTCCTTGTTGGTGAATCCCAATGCGGCCATCTTCAGGACGTCGGCCTCGCGGTCGGTCAGTGCCGGCGCGACGCCTTTGCGCGCCAAAAGCCGCTTGTTGACCTGTTTGCTCTCGAACACCCGGCCGACGATCGCCGGATCGATGTAGAGCCCGCCGACCATCACGGCGCGGATGGCCTGGACCAGATTTTCCACGGCCGAGCGCTTGAGCACGTAGCCGCGCACGCCGGCTTCCAACGCCTGGTTCAGGTAGGCGCGGTCCTCGTGCAGGGTGAGCACGAGAAGTTTTAGCGCCGGCATTTCGCCGGCCAGGCGGCGGCTGAGCACGATGCCGTTGAGCTCGGGCATCGATATGTCGAGCACGGCGACGTCCGGCCGCTGCTCGCGAACGATCTTCAGCGCGCTGAGCCCGCTCGCGGCCTCGCCGACCAGCGCGAAATCCGGTTCCGCCCGGATGAGATTGCGCAAGCCATCGAGCACGATGGGATGGTCGTCGGCCAAAACGATGCGGATTTTCTCGGTCACGCGGCTGACCTTTGGCCGTCGAGCGCGATACGGGCGAAAATCGTGGTGCCGGCGCCGACCGCGGATTCGACTTCAAGTGTTCCGCCGATCAATATCAAGCGCCCGCGCATGCCGTCGAGTCCCAAGCCGCCATAGCCGCCGGGTTTCGCCGCCATGGCGCTGACGTCGAAACCGCAGCCGTTATCCTCGATGATCACCTGCAAGGTCGCGCCGACGCGCCGGATGACGACGCTGACGTCGGACGGCCCGCGGGCGTGCTTGAGGATATTGGTCAGGCCTTCCTGCACGATGCGATAGACGGTGGTGCCGATCTCATTCGGCACCTCGTCGAGGTTTGGATCATCGCAGTGAAAATCGACTTCGGTGCCGCACCGTTCGCCCCAATCGGCGATGTAACTCGCCAGTGCCTTTCGCAAACCCAGCTCGTCGATCGCCGGCGGCCGCAATTCCCAGGCGATGCGGTGCAGCGTCTTGCCGAGCTCTTCCATCTTCTTGCGCACCAGATGCAGGCGCTCGCGCGCCGGGCCGTGGACCAGCGAATCGATTTCGTTGAGCTCCAGGATCGCCGCGATCAGGTCTTGGCCGGCTTGGTCGTGCAGCTCGTAGGACAGCCGCAGGCGCTCCCTTTCCTCGGCGATCGACAAATGCCGGCGCAAGCCGATCACCAGATGGGATTTTGTCTCGCTTTCGGTCTTCAATTGCGCGTTGGCGAGCGACAGATCGCCCAGCAGGCGGTCGCGCTCTGTCAGCAAAGCGGCGATCGGCAGGCACCACAGCGAGGTGAAGGCCAGCAGCACCTGCATTGCCAAGACCCGCTCCGAGGAATCCGACCGCGACAGAATGGGCTCGCCGATGTTCCAGAGGACGAAGCTCGAGGTGAAAAGCGCGGTGAGGAGGTTAGCCGTCGCGGCGCCGATCATGCCGAAGCGCAGCGTCGAAAACAAAATCGCCGGGACCATGAGGAAGACCAAGGGACGGAAATACGCGCCGCAAATTCCAATGGCCATGAAGAATGCAAAAATCGCCACAGCTTCGGCGGGTCGCTGCCGCACCCGCAGCTCGTGCCACTCCCGCGACGTGACGCTGATGAGGAACGGCGCCACGACAACCATGCCCAAGGCATGGGCCGGATAGGCTTGGAGCCAGATCGTGCGCCACGGAATTCCGTGCCCGGCGCCGATCACCATCGCGTTGACGGCGTTGCTGCCGGCCGGCGCCACGAAGCCGGCGATGGCCATGAAAATGAGCAGATTCTTGAAGCTCGTGAGATTGGCGGCGTTGATGTGCAAGGCCGAGAGGAAAGCCAGCGTTACCACGACTTCGAAAATATTGGCCACGCCAAAGATCGCGGAAGACGCCGCGCTGTTGCCTACGGCGACGTTGGCGAGCGCAATGGCGCAGATGCTGCCGATGATGATCGAGCCGTAATTGCGCAGATTGCGGGTGTGACGAAGCAGCGCCACCAGGACGATGGCGTTCGCAGGCCAGATCGTTGCGGCAAAATTCGCACCGAGCAGAAAATCGAGGGTCAGCAGCGTGACCGCGAAAGTCGCGACCGGCAGCAACAGGTGTCCGGCGAGCGAGAGATCCGCCGGTTCCACGTTGGAAGGCGTTTCGGCGTTGACAGCCCCGTCGCCGATCGCCGGCATGCGGAACTGATCCGGCCCGGTCGATGACCGGCCGTGCACGGCGGCCGCAAAAATGTTGGAAAGCCCCGTTCTATCCGGCATGTGTCGGTCGGCCGCCGCGGTTGACTGGCCAGCAAACCCAACGGAACCA
The DNA here is from genome assembly GCA_963724715.1 of uncultured Alphaproteobacteria bacterium. GTDB lineage: Bacteria > Pseudomonadota > Alphaproteobacteria > Rhizobiales > Xanthobacteraceae > BOG-931. Next base: position 193,583 of record CAVRVV010000002.1, read on the forward strand.
AATGGGCAAATCAGGCCATCCCGGGCGCGGATAATCTCACGAAGACAGCCCCGAGCGATAGCGATTATCGGCGTCGTGGCACTCGCCCGCGCCGATAACAAGAGGGATTGGCGACGGCAATCAGATGGTGAAATTCACCGTGAACGAATTGCCGTTCGGGTCGGACGGCATCGACATCGCATTGCCGTTCGGGTCCTTCATGATGATGCCGTTCGGCGAGCGCTGAAGCTTTGGCGTGGTGTTATTGACGCTGATCGCGCTGAACGTGGTCGAGCCGAAATTGGGCATATAGGCGAAGCCGGGCGACGAGGATCCGCAATCTTTGATGCAAGGGCCCTCCATGATCCATTCGACGGAGGTCAGGCTCGAGGCGTATTGCAATGTTATCGTGTACGGCTGCGGCCAGCTGCCCGGATTGGTCAACGTCAGGACCCAAGTCGACAGCCCGTAAGACACGCATGCCGCCGTGCATCGAATCGTGGCGGTGATCGTGTCGCCTGGCTTGACCGGATATTGTTTGCGACTGATAGGAACCTCGGTCTCCGGGAGGACTTCGTACCAGGCAAAATATTCGGTGCCGCCGTTAGGCGCGGCCGCCTGCATGGTGCCGATTTGAATGAGCGTCTCGTCGCCGTCCTGACCGCCGACCCCGATCCAGGTCGAGGAAGCTTCGATGTCGGGTGAGCCTGAATAGGATTGGTACGACACCGCGGGAACGGTCCAGCTGCCTTGCACGACGGTGTAAGTGCCGCCGCCATTTATGCCGTAGCCCGACCAATTGTTCGACAAAGTTTCGTTGTTCGGCCCCGAGAGCAGCATGCCCTTGGCGTCCCGCCAGCGAAACATCCGGGACTGCGAGATTTGTGCGATCGACTGCGAATTCGCCGCGGCGCCGTTGACGGCGATCGTGTCCGTCCAAGGTCCCGCCGCCCAGGCCAGAACCATGGCCGGCACGGACAATCGCATAAGAAGTGTGAGCGCACGCGAGCGAGCTGTCGCGTCAATCAGGCCGTGCCACATTCACCCTCTCCTCGTACCCCATTCAGTTTGCCATGGGGCTGCGGCTAAAAAAAGCCGACGGATTCGCAGCCGGTGCCGGCCTTGAAGCTGCCCTTGGCGCGCCGGCCCGGAATATCGATGACGTGCATGGAGCCGTCGCCCTGGCAGGCGACGAACAATTCGTCGCCGCGGAACGCCATGTCCATCGGCTGCGAGCCGACCTTGATCGCGGTCTGCTCGCGGAATGTCGGATCGATCAGGCTCACCGTGTCGCTGTTCAGGCTGGTGACGCCGATCAGGCTGTTGTCCGGCGCGTAACGCGCGATCTGCGCCGCCTTCGGCACATCCTTGAGCACGATCTCCTCGCGCACCCGACCGGCTTCGGTGTCGATCAGGAATAATGTCGGCTGCGCGTCGTCGACGGCGACGACGGTGCGGCCGTCGGCCGAGATGGCGATGCCGGCGAGCGGCCGCGGCGTCTTGATCTTGCCGAGGAGCTTTCGCTTCGGCAGGTCGATCACCGAAACCGCGCCGTCCTCCTCGTTCTCGGTGTAGAGGCGCTGCCCGTCCGGCGCGATGATCAGGCGGTGGCCGTTGGTCGAGCCGGAATTGATGGCCTCGACGACCTTGTTGGTCTTGCGGTCGATCACTGCCACCACCGCGCTGTTTTCGCAGGTGATGTAGATCAACCCGTCGGGCCCGAGTTTTAGCGTGTGCGGGGCGATATAGGGCCGCAGGTCGATGGTGGCGACATGAGCGCGCTGGTGCAGGTCGAACACGCAGAGCAGATGCTGCGGGTTGGGATTGCGGCCATGGATGCCGTCGCCGAAGATCGGCACATAAGCCATGCCGGTCTCCGGCACCACGAGCAGCTCGTGCACCGTGCGCGGAAAGCCGTCGATCACCACCTCGGTCTCGTAGGTCGCGGGATTGAGGAACAGCACCTTGCCGCCCATCTTGTCCACTGCGATCATTCCGTTGTCTGCGGCGGCCATCGTTTCGTCCCTCGCTTGCGTCACTTATCTTACCGCGTCATGCCCGCGCTTGTCGCGGGCATCCACGTCTTGGTGGCGAAGACAAAGACGTTGATGGCCGGGACAAGCCCGGCCATGACGGCTACGCTGATGACGATTGTATCGGGAGAGAAATTATGAACGCCGTTACCAGCCGCAACATCAAATTCCTCAGCCACAGCGACCAGGGCGGCCGCGGCGACGGCGTCCAGGTGATGGTCAATCGCGGCTTCGCCTATATCGGCCACGGCTTTTCCAACGGCATCACCGTCATCGACGTGCGGGACGCGAAGAATCCGAAGACGGTCAATTTTTTGGCCTGTCCGCCGAACACCCGCGCGCACCATATCCAGACCCACGGCGACCTTTTGCTGGCGGTCAACGGCCCGAGTGTGTGGACCATGCAGGTGAGCCAGGAGGCCTATTTCGCCGGCACGTCGGGTGACGCGCTCAAAGGGCAGCAGTTCACCAGCGGACTGCGCGTCTACGATCTGTCGAAGCCGGAAGCGCCGCGCGAGATCGCCTTCCTGCCGCTGGGCGGCTTGGGTCCGCATCGCATCTGGTATGTGGGCGAGCGTTACGCCTATGTCTCGGTGCACCTGCCGGAATTCTCCGACCATATCCTGGTCATCGTCGATATGAAGGAGCCGACGAAGCCGGAAGTGGTCGGCAAATTCTGGTTGCCGGGCATGTGGACCGGCGGCGGCGAGACGCCGACATGGCCGAAAGGCCGGCGTTACGCGCTGCATCACGGGTTGGTCGCCGGCAATCTCGCCTATACGGCGTGGCGCGACGGCGGCCTGGCCATCGTCGACGTCGGCGATCCGGCAAAACCGAAACTCGTCTGCCACCGCAATTGGGACCCGCCATTCGGTGGCGGCACCCATTCGCCGCTGCCGCTGCCGGACCGCAATCTGCTGGTCGTCGCCGACGAGGCGAACTTCGCCAATTGCAGCCTCGGCCTGCGCTATATCTGGATGTTCGATGTCCGGGTGCCGTCCAATCCGGTGAGCATCGCCACCATGCCGGTCCCGGACGAGTTCGACTATTGCAAGAAGGGCGGACATTTCGGCCCGCATAACCTGTGGGAGAACCGGCCCGGCGCGTTCCAGAGCTCGCGCTTCATCTTCGCGACCCTGCACAATGCCGGCGTGCGCGCCTACGACATCGCCAATCCGTTCCAGCCGCGCGAAGCCGGCTATTTCGTGCCGCCGCCGCCGGAGCGCATGTTCGATCCCCGGCCGAACCGGCCGCAGGTAATCCAGTCCTGCGATTGCTTCGTCGATGCGGAGGCGCGGATGTATGTCACCAATTCCAACGCCGGCTTGTACATTCTGCAGTTCGAGGGCGCGTGAACGCGCGGGCGCCAGGCACCACATTGACAGTGGAAGCCCGCCCCACCAAAGTACCCGCTCAGAGCCGCTCAAGCGGCCTTAGGGGAGGGACGGGTATGGCACAGACAATCGAAGCCTTTGTCGGCAACGCTTTGGATGAGGCGAAGATCTCGCCGTTGCATCGCCGGATTGTCGGTCTGATCGCGGCGGGCTATTTCTTCGACGTCATCGATTTCACGATCTTCGGCGCGCTGGTGCCGTTCCTCCTGCAGTCCAAATTCGCAACCGGAGCTGAGGTCGCGGCCATTGGCAGCGCCACCATTTTCGGAATGTTCTTGGGCACCGCCGGCCAGGGCGAATTTACCGACCGGTTCGGCCGCCGCTTCATTTATCAATTCAACCTGCTGTTGTTCGGCGCATTCACCATTCTCGGCGCCTTCGCCCCGAGCGTGACGTTGCTGATTGTTTGCCGCTTCATCGCCGGGCTCGGCCTCGGCGCCGAGCAGCCGCTGGCCTTCGCCTATGCCGGAGAGTATTCGCCCAAACGTATCCGCGGACGAATCCTTGCCATCGTCCATTTCATCGGCGGCGCCTGCGTGTGGCCGATCGGCACGGCACTGGTGCTCTTGTTCGGCAACTTCGCCACCACGCCCGAGTATGTCTGGCGCGGCGTCTGGCTGCTCATCGGCGTCGGTGCGCTGATCGTCTGGGTGTTCCGTTTCACCTTGCCGGAATCGCCGCGCTTTCTGGCGACCCACGGCAGAGGCGACGAGGCGCTCAAGGTTCTCGAACGTCTCGGCATCAAGGGGCCGACCGAGCCGCTGTCCTCCGACGCCGCCAGCAATACCAAGAGCGACCCGATCGGCATCGTCTTCCGCATGTTCCCGGTTCGCGTCATTGCCGGCATGATCTGCTTCACGGCGTTCTTCGGTGTCGCCATCGGGCTGGGCGCCTGGCTGCCGAACATGATGAATGCCAAGGGCTTCTCAATCACCAAGTCGCTGCAATACACGCTGGTGATGAATTTTGCCGTGCCCTGCGCCAGCATCTTCATGATGTACGCGCTCGACAAATACGGCCGCAAGATCACGTCGGTCTGCGCCTTCGTCGCCGCCGGCTTGATGGCGGTCGTGTTCGCCAATGCCGGCACGCCGATGGAGCTGATGATCGCCGGCTTCATCATGGTCTTCTTCGTCCAGGTCGCCGGCAACTCAATGCAGATCTTCACGTCCGAGGTGTTTCCCACCAACGCACGCGCCTCGGGCTTCGGTCTGGCCTCGGGCGTCGGCCGGCTTGCGACCGCCTTCATCATGCCGACCATTCTGTGGGTGCAGAACGGCTGGGGTCTGACCACGGTGTTCGTCTGCTTGGCCATTATGCTGTTGATCGCCGCGGCTGCAGTGACGCAACTCGGCCCCGAAGCGCGGCAGAAGAGCCTCGACGAGATCGCGCCGCCTACGGGATGACGACGCGTATCGCCTGGCTCGTAACGGGCTCGTAACGCTCGTCCTTTGTTTCGCCGCAGCCACGCCGGCTGCGGCGCAAACGTCCGGCACGCCGAATTGGCGCATCTATCAGAACGACCGCTACGGCACGATGATCGACTATCCCGGTCTTTTCAAAGCCGAACCGCCGCCGGACAACGATGACGGCCGCCGCTTCAAGAGCGCCGACGGCGCGGAATTCGCGGTCTTTGCTTCCTACGGTGCGCTCGATTTCGACCTCGCCGGATATCAGAAATACATCTTGGAGAAACTCGGTCCCGGCAACGCCGTCATCTATCAAGCCCACGGTGACGATTGGTTCGTCATCTCCGGCACCAAGGGCGACGGCATCTTCTACGAGCGGTATATGCTGTCGCACGGCAAGGAGATGGCCGAGGGTTTTGTCGAGGGATTTGTGATGTCCTATCCGGCCGCGCTCAAGCGGACCTACGACCCGATCGTGGCGCGGATGGCGAAATCACTTCGCTCCGGCTCGGGCTTTCAGACGCCGAAGCGGTGACGTTCGCAATACGCGTCACTCACCCGCGCCAATAACGGTCTTCCCAGCTGCGCGACAGCCGCATCGCCGAGAGGATCAACCCCGCCATCGAATAGGTCTGCGGGAAATTGCCCCACAGCGCGCCGGTCTGCGGGTCGACGTCCTCGGACAATAGTCCGTAGCGGTTGCGGTGATTGAGCGCGTCGTCGAACAGGTCTTTCGCCGCCTCGCGCCGGCCGAGCGACCACAGCGCGTCGATCAGCCAGAACCGGCAGATCAGGAACGCGGTGACCGGCACGCCGAAATCGTCGGCATTGGCGTAGCGCAAGACGTGCTTCTCGCGCATCAATTCGCGCTCCATGGCGGCGACGGTCGAGGAAAAGCGCGGATCGTCGACTTCGACGACGCCGAGATCGGCCAAGAGCAGCACGCTGGCATCGAGATCGTCGGAGCCGAACGCGGCCGTGAACGCGCCGCGTTTCTCGTTCCAGGCGCCGTCGATCAGCGCGGCATGGATCGGCTCGGCGATCGAATTCCAATATTTGGCGCGATCGTTTAGCCCGATGCGGTGGGCGATCGCCGCCAGCCGCTGACAGCCGGCCCAGCACATCGCCGCCGAATGGGTGTGGATGCGCGAGCGGCCGCGATATTCCCAGATGCCGGCGTCGGGCTCGAGCGCCTTCTGGGCAGCACGATCGCCGAGGGTTTCCAGCAGATGAAACAGCCCTTCGTCGCCCGGCCGCGGCAGGCGGCGGTCGAAGAACATCGGCATGGCGGCAAGAATGACGCTGCCATAGGTGTCGTGCTGGACCTGATCGACCGCGGCATTGCCGACGCGCACCGGGCCGTCGCCGCGATAGCCTTCGAGATCGGGCGCGGTGCGTTCGTCGATACTGCTCGTCTGCACGACGCTGTAGACCGGACGCAACTCATGGTCCGACTTCGATGCGATCGACAGCGTGAACGAAATGAACTCTTCCATGGTGCGCGTGGCGCCGATGCGGTTGAGCGCCTGGACGACGAAATAAGCGTCGCGCAGCCAGCAGTAGCGGTAATCCCAGGTGCGGCCCGACGACGGCGCCTCGGGGATCGACGTGGTGTGCGCGGCGATGATGCCGCCGGTCTCGTCGAAATTGGAAAGTTTCAACGTGATCGCGGCGCGGATGATCGCTTCCTGCCAATCGTATGAGATCGACAAGCGTCGCACCCATTCCATCCAATAATCGTGGGTGCGCTCGGCAAATTCGCGGCAGGTCTGCTGCAGGTCGCCGGAATACGGCTCATCGGGGCCGAACACCAAATGCAGCGGCCGGGTCAGCACGAACGGAGATTCGCTTTCGATCAGCGACAGCGGCGCGTCCGTCGTCAGGCGGATCACGGTCGAGTTGGTGGAATAGCGGATGTGATTGCTGCCGAGCGAACGATTGGGCAGCGGCTTGCCGTAGTCGCAGGTCGGCCGCATCCGGATGGTGATGCGCGGCAGGCCGGCGATCGGCTCGACGATGCGGAACAATTGCGGCGGCCGGAACACCCGGCCGAATTGGCGAAAGCGCGGGGCGAAGTCGGTGATCTTCACTTTGCCGCCGTTCCGGTCGGTCAACACGGTCGAAACGATCGCGGTGTTGCGGACGTATTCGGACTGGAACTCCGCGATGTCGTCGAGCACGACGTCGGAAAATCCCTTCTCTTCTTTTCCCGACACCAGCCGGCTGAAGATCGGATCGCCGTCGAATCGCGGATAGCACCACCAGACGATGCGCGAGTGCGGATCGACCAATGCGGCCGTGCGGCCGTTGCCGATGACGGCGAGATCAAGCCCGTGATCTGTCATGCCGCCGTGCCTTCGGCAGCGATGCGCGCCAGCCACGTGCGCACCGTTTCCGGCTTGTCGAAATGGCCGTTGGCGTCGGCAAAGACGCGGCCGACGGAAAAGCCCAGGCCGCCGAATCTGCGAAATGATGCCGAACACGGGTTCGTCGGTGATGTCGTCGCCGATGAAGATCGGGTTGCGGTCGGCGAACGGCGAGAAGCTCATCAGTTCGCACACCGCGTCGGCCTTGTTGATGCCGGCCGGCTTGATCTCGACGACCAATTTGCCGGGCAGGATATCGACCGAGCCCGGCGGCGCGCTGGCGCAAATCACCTCGACCGCGGTGCGCACCTCATCTTCCTTGTCCGGCGCCAGGCGATAGTGAATCGCCAGCGAATAGCCCTTGTTCTCGGCGAGGATGCCGGGGCCGATCTCGGTGACGCTGGCGAGCTTGCGCTTCAAGGCCGCGCTCAGCGGCCCCGCGCGCAGCAACGGTTCGGCGCCCGCGGCCACGCGCAACTCCGCGCCGTGGCCGCCGATTGCCGCCAATTGCAACGGCGAAAAGATCAAATCGATGTCGGCGAGCGAGCGGCCCGAGACCAGCGCCACCGCGCCACCGGTCAAGTCGTCGAGCCGCGCCAGCGTGCGGCGCAGCCCCGGCGGCACCCAAACCTGCTGCGGCGACGGCGCCAGATCGAGGATGGTGCCGTCGATGTCGAGCAGGATCGCGCATTTCCGCAAGTCGGGGACCAGCGAGATTTCCGCAAGCTCCATGTCGAGATCCGATATGTCCAGGCTCATGTTCACGTCCGACATCCGTGATTCATTCAATAAATGCAAGCGGCCGGCTCACCGCTTCGAGCGATTTGCGCTCGGCGGCGACGCCCCAGCGGGCTTGGACGACGGCGGCGGCGGCCATCAGGATCGCGCCAATCACGTAACCCATGGCGACGCTGCCGCGCGAGCCGGTCGAAATCAGCAAACCTAACAGCAGCGGGCCGGCGATGCCGCCGATGCCGGTGCCGATGGCATAGAAGAAGGCAATGGCGAGCGCGCGAATCTCCAGTGGAAAAATCTCGCTCACCGTCAGATAGGCCGAGCTCGCCGCCGCGGAGGCGAAGAAGAACACGATCATCCAGGCGACGGTCAGCGTCGTCGCGGTCAGGAGATCCTGGCTGAACAGGTAAGCGGTGACGGCGAGCATGATGCCGGACAGCGCATAGGTCGATGCGATCATGATCTTGCGGCCGACGGTATCGAACAGACGGCCGAGCAGGATCGGGCCGAGCACGTTGCCCGCGGCGAACGGCAGGATGTACCAGCCGACCGCATTTGCCGGTATGGCGTAGAAGTCGGTGAGGATCAGCGCATAGGTGAAGAAGATGGCGTTGTAGAAGAACGCCTGCGCGGCCATCAATGTGAGGCCGACCAGGGTGCGCTGGCGATAGGTTATGAACAGCGTGCGGGCGACCTCGCGCAACGGCGTGTGGTCGCGCATGCGCAGCCGCACCCGCTCGTGTAGCTGCGCATCGGCGCCGTGCGTAAAAAATTGCGCTTCGATGCCGCGGACGACCGCGTTCGCGGCTTGCGGGAAGCCGTGCGTTACCAGCCAGCGGGGGCTTTCCGGAATCCACAGTCGCATGAGCAAAATAACGAGTCCTATTGCAGCGCCGATCAGGAACGCCAGCCGCCAGCCGATCGCCGGATCGATGAATGCCGGATCGAGCAGGACGAGCGAACCACCCGCGCCCATTGCCGCGCCAAGCCAGAAGCTGCCGTTGATGAGGAGGTCGGTCCAGCCGCGGAACCGTGCCGGAATAAGCTCCTGGATTGTCGAATTGATGGCAGTGTATTCGCCGCCGATGCCGGCGCCGGTGAGAAAGCGGAACACGACGAAGCTCCACGCATCCCACGACAGGCCCGTGGCCGCGGTCGCCGCGAGATAAATGACGAGCGTGATTGTGAACAGCTTCTTGCGTCCGAGCCGATCGGTCAGCCAGCCGAAGAAGATTGCGCCGAGCACGGCACCGGCGAGATAACAGCTTCCGGCCAGGCCGATCTGCGCATTGCTCAACCCCAAAGCCGAGCTCTGCTTGAGCTCGCCGGCCAGCGCGCCGGCCAGCGTCACTTCGAGGCCGTCGAGGATCCAGGTGATGCCGAGTGCGATGATCACCAAGAGGTGAAATCGCCCGAACGGCAGGGCGTCCAGGCGCGCCGGGATATCGGTGGTGACGATGGCGTTCGGCGGGCTATTGGCGGCGTCATGCGCCGGGTTCCGGCGCACAGGGGGCGGGGTGGCGCAATGACTAAAGTCTCGATGCGGCAATAACTTGCCTGCGAAAAGTGTCATGTCTGAATGCCGCCAGGCCCGGGGTCCCAGCCGCTAACGCCTGGTGCGGTCCAAGGGTTCCTGTGGTCCATGTGTTCCTGTGGTCCATGTGTTCCTGTGGTCCATGTGTTCCTGTGGTCCATGTGTTCCTGTGGTCCATGCGTTCCGTCTGCGGGGCTCAGCGCGCCTGCTCGGCCTTACCGGAGTAGGTAATCCGCCATATGGTACCACTGGCATCTTCCGAAACCAGCAATGCCCCGTCCTTGTCGACCGTGACGCCGACCGGGCGGCCCCAGACTTCCGAATCGTTGATCACGAAGCCGGTGGCGAAATCTTCGTATTCGCCTGTCGGCGCGCCGTTCTGCACCGATACGCGGATGATCTTATAGCCGGTGCGCTTGGAGCAATTCCATGAGCCGTGCTCGGCAGCGAAAATATTGCCGCGATACACGGCCGGGAATTGCGCCGCGTCATAGAACGTCATGCCGAGCGACGCCGAATGGGCTTGGATCAGCACGTCCGGGACGGTGACCTTGTCGTTGAGGTCCGGTCGCTCGCCGCGGTGACGCGGATCCTCGTGCGCGCCGATATAATACCAAGGCCAGCCGTAATACGCGCCCTCGCGCACGCGGGTGATGTAATCGGGCGGCACATTGTCGCCGAGGCCGTCGCGCTCGTTGGTCGAGCACCACAGCGTGCCGCTTGAGGCTGCGACCGCCATGCCGACGCAATTGCGGATGCCGGTGGCGAAGATACGGCGGTTCTTGCCGTCCGGATCGAAGGCGAGCACGTCGGCGCGCTCAGCCTCGTGGCCCCATGCCGCGCCGAGCGGATGATTGGACTGCCACGCCTGCAGCGCCGCCGCGTTCAGCTTCTCCATGCCGTCACCGGCGTTCGATTCGGAGCCGACCGACACATACATTGTCTTGCCGTCCGGCGAGAACACCACGTCGCGGGTGCTGTGACCGCCGACCGGCAGATGCGGCACTACGACCTCGGCCGAGCCGCGCGCGGTGAGGTCGCCATTGCGATAGGGAAAGCGGACCACCGCATCGGTGTTGCCGACATAGACCCATTGCGGATCCGCGCCGGCTGGATAGAACGCGATGCCGAACGGGTAGCGCAGGCCCGACGCAAATGTGCTCGGCGCCGCTGCGCCATTGCCGCCCGGCCGCAACACGCGGATACGGCCCGCGCTGCTTTCGGCGACGAACACGTCGCCATTGGGCGCCACGCGAATGATGCGGGGCTCGGCGAGGCCTGAGGCAAATAGGTTGACTTCGAAGCCGTTTGGGACGATTGGCTTTTGATCGGTGCGGCGCACGTCTCTGACGAAATTCCGCGCCGATTCGGCCGTGTTCGGCGCTGGCAAGTCTTGCGGCCTGATGATCCGGCGCACACCCGGGTGATCGCCATGCCAGTCGCCGAATGCGGCCGTGCCTTCGAGCAGATCCGCGCCCGTCTGGGCAAATAGCGGGATGGCGACGAAGGCAACAACCACTGCGGCTGACGCCGCCAGAATGTCACGAACGGAGTGCCGCATGGCGTGCTCCTGGCGAGGTTCGAGGGATGAACAAGCCGAGGTCGGTACGGTTCCGCGGGTGACGCGCCTTGATTGCTGAAGTCGCAACCCGACTGGAGATTCCGCGGCGCCTGCGCGCCATCGTGCGGGCGCGAGAATCGAGCCTGATCTTGCTGGCGGCCTTGGTCGGCGTGCTTGGGGGAGCGGTCGTGGCCGGCATGGGCATCGGCGTCGACCTTCTCCATGAGGTGTTCTTCCAGTTGTCGCCGGGCGAGCGATTGTCGGGGCGGCTTTCGCTCGATCCGTGGCTGGCGGTTCTGGTGCCGCTCTCCGGCGGCATCCTATTCGGTATCGCCAGCGAAGTGATCGCCCGGTGGCGGCCGGAGCGCGAGGTCGATCCGATCGAAGCCAACGCGCTGCACGGCGGCCGCATGTCGCTGATCGGCAGCATCATCGTCGCGGCGCAGACCATGTGGTCGAGCGGCGTCGGCGCCTCGGTCGGATTGGAAGCCGGCTACACCCAGATCGCCAGCGGCATCGCCTCGCGCATCGGTCACGCCTTTCGCCTGCGCCGTGGCGACCTGCGCATCCTGGTCGGTTGCGGCGCCGCCGCCGGCATTGCCGGCGCGTTCGGCGCGCCGCTGGCCGGCGCGTTCTACGGCTTCGAGCTGATCATCGGCAGCTATTCGCCCACCAGCCTGGCGCCGGTCGGCATCGCGTCGCTGATCGGATTTCTGGTGGCGCAGCATTTTTCTCCGGCCGAGCTCGGCGTCGTCGCGCCCGACAAGACGTCGATCGCGGCCCATGACCTGGTGCTGGCCGCGACGCTGGGCCTCATGGCGGCGATGCTCGGCATCATTCTCATGCGCGGGGTCGCGATCTGTGAGGCGATGTTCACCCGCTCGCGGCTACGGCCGACCTTGCGCACGGCGGCCGGCGGCCTGGTGGTCGGGTTGATCGCGATCCTGTCGCCGCAGGTGATGTCGTCGGGCCATGGCGCGTTGCGCGTCGCCGGCATGCTCGACCTTTCGTTTCGCGCGGTGGCGCTCCTCTTCGTGCTCAAGATCGTCGCCTCGATTGCTTCGCTCGGCTCGGGATTTCGCGGCGGGCTGTTTTTCTCATCGTTGCTGATCGGCGCGCTTGGCGGTCATCTCTTGGCGATCGCGCTGACCATGTTCTGGCCGACGGCCTATTTCGATCCCAACGCCTATGCGGTGATCGGCATGAGCGCGCTGGCGGCTTCCGTCATCGGCGGCCCGCTGACCATGATCTTCATCGCGCTGGAGACCACCGGCGACCTGTGGCTGACGACCGCGGTGCTGATCGCCGTGATCATCGCCGCGCAGGTCACGCGCGAAGGTTTCGGCTACTCGTTCGCCACCTGGCGTTTCCATCTGCGCGGCGAGACCATTCGCAGCGCCGCCGACGTCGGCTGGATGCGCGACCTCACCGTCGGCAGCATGATGCGTGAAGACGTGCAGACCGTGCACGCCTCGACCACGATCGGGGCGTTCCGCGAGGAATATCCGCTCGGCGCCATGCCCTATGTGGTCGCCGTCGACGAGAACGACCGCTATGTCGGGCTGGTGCTGATGGCGGATGCGCATTCCGCCGAAGTCTCGCCCGACAAGCCGGTCAAGGAGCTCTTGCACTACCGCGAGGACCTGCTGTTGCCCGGCATGGCGGTCAAGGAGGCGGTGCTCGCCTTCGACCGCGCCGAGGCCGAAGCGCTGGCCGTGGTCGATTCGTTTCGCGACCGCCACGTCATCGGGCTGCTCACCGAAGCCTATGTGCTGCGCCGCTATGCGGCGGCGCTGGAGCGCCGGCGCCGCGAGCTGATCGGCGACGAATAGACGGATACATTATATTATAGCAATAGGCTTCGCTTCATTCTCAGATGGCGCTTGGCGCGACAGCCGTGACTGCGAAATTGCGTTCGAGGCGAACGACACATGGACGACATTGCAACCGCGCAACGGCCGGAGCAATCGGCCCGTGCGAACATGGTCTTCATTCCCGGCGGCACGTTCCGCATGGGATCGGACAAGCATTATCCGGAAGAGGCGCCGGCGCACCGCGTCGCCGTCGACGGCTTCTGGATCGACCGCACGCCGGTGACCAACCGGCAGTTCAAGGACTTCGTCAAAGCCACCGGTCACGTCACCTTCGCCGAAATCCCGCCCGATCCGAAAAACTATCCCGGCGCGCTGCCGCACATGCTCTATGCCGGCTCGCTGGTGTTCACGCCGCCGGGCCGTCCGGTCGATCTGAAAAACTGGGGCGAGTGGTGGAGGTTTCTTAAAGGTGCGAACTGGCGCCGTCCTTATGGCCGCAAGAGCAACATCAACGCGCTCGACAACCATCCCGTCGTGCACGTCGCTTATGCCGACGCGCTGGCCTACGCCGCATGGGCCGGCAAGGAATTGCCGACCGAAGCCGAATGGGAATTCGCCGCGCGCGGCGGCCTCGACGGCGCCGAGTTCGCCTGGGGTGACGAGCTCACGCCCGGCGGCAAGCACATGGCCAATACCTGGCAGGGCAATTTCCCGCACGAGAACCGTTGCGAGGACGGCTTCGACCGCACGTCTCGCCGTGACGGCGTTCCCGCCCAACGGCTATGGCGTGCACGACATGATCGGCAATGTCTGGGAATGGACGACCGACTGGTTTTCGCAAAAGCACCAGGCCGACGCGCCGAAAGCGTGCTGCGTTCCGGAAAATCCGCGCGGCGGCGGCGCGGCGGACAGCTACGATCCCTGCCAGCCGCAGATCAAGATTCCGCGCAAGGTCATCAAGGGCGGCTCGCATCTGTGCGCGCCGAATTATTGCCGCCGTTACCGGCCGGCGGCGCGCCACGCGGAAGCGGTGGATACGTCCACGAGCCACCTCGGCTTTAGATGCGTCATTCGAGACAGGAGAGCGTCATGAGCGCCAACAAAGCGAGCGATAGTACACGGAGCCGCGGCGACGCGCTGCGGATCGCCGACGATCGGCGCGGCAGCTTTGTGGGGTAAAGCGGCCGCGCGTTCTCTGAGATGGCGCGGCAGAAAATGACCCTGAACGACCGTTTGTTACGAGACTTCGCTGCAACGCAGCAATAGGACGGCTGCTCAGTGCACTCGTTTGACCTGGGTGCAACTGACAACGCTGGACTCGGTTTTCCCGCCGGCCTGCATGTAGCAGAATGAAAGCGTATCGTTGCCGATGAGTTGGCCATTGATATAACCATCTGTGTCGACGATGACGACTGTCTTGTTATTTTCGCCGGTCAATTCTCCTATCATTGGTTCTTCGGTTCTCTCGCCATTGCCCATAATAGTTTGGTTGCCCCAGAATCGATTTCCTTCCTGGCCGACGAACTCGATCACAAGATCTTTCTCAAGCAGTCCAGGTTTCTCGAACGTTCCCTTATTTGACGGCCAGTGGAGGCCGACACCTGCAATGATCGTGTGAGTCTTTCCCGCCCATTTGCCTTTCATGTTTGGAACCAGATCGGCTGCCGGGGCCGGAAATGCGCCAAGTACACAAAGCGTCAGGCTGCAAATGATTACCGCGCCGGTACGTGCTCTCTTGTTCATGACTTCCCTCATTGAAATTATCGGAACTTCGACCCGTCCTACGGGTAGCTATTAATTCATGCTAACAGGCCCGGGAGGCCGTTCTTGGCCCATTGAGGGGCGCGGCAGCTTTGTGAAGTAAAGCTGCCGCGAGTTCCGTATGGTCTTCTGCCGAGATTGCCTGACCTGACCAAACGGTTAGCGCGAATCGATCCTGCAGGAGGCTTCAGAATGCCGCGTTGATCGACACTGTGGTTGCCTGAGTACTCACACTTCCGGAACTAATCCCCATGTTCGTTCCCGTGCGCGTGGCGCCGGTCAGCGTCATGTCGCTCCACGGGCCGCCCCAGTTGCTCGATTTGGTTCCTGTCATCGCATAGCTGTAGTTCACATCCAGGAACCAGGTGCGATCGAAAAAGTAGGTGGCGCCCACCATCGCGATGCCGCCCCACAGCCATTGGGACGTTGAATAATTGGATCCCTGGCCTATCCCGGTCGGGCTTGTGGGAAAGGGAACGACAGCCTCAAATCCGGTGATACTTTCAATTGACGTCTTGGTTTGCGCAGCGGTCGGACCGGCTCCCAGATATAAATAGCTTCTTTCAAACGATCGGCCGAGGAAGGGAACGAACGATATTTGCTGAACAATGGTCTGTCGATAGGACTGGACAAGATAATTTCCGACAAACGGAGTAAACTGTCCGTCCTGCGTAAATCCGCCCGACTGTGGAATGAGAAGGCCACTCCTGGCAGAACCTATACCCAAGTAGCTGTAAGAAAATTTACCGCCCCACATCCACGGGGTGCCGGAAAAATGCTGAAAATATCCGGCTTGAACTGTGGGCGCGAGCGCCGTTTGAGTATCCAAGTCAAGGCCGGTTGATCCGGCGGCCGATCCGATCTGCGGCGTAATGTGACCGCCGGTCGGCGGGGTAAAGGATGTTCCCTTGCCATAGACGTTCTGATTACCGAAATTGACCGAGTCCCAGCCCCCTCCCACACCTGCGAAAAAGGCCGACTGCGGCACAAGCGAGTCGGGCGCTGGCGGGTTCATTGGTCCGGTGGGCAAATCGGCCGCGAAAGCCGAGAGAGTGAAGACGCTACCGGCAATCAGAACCGTAGTCGCGGCGGCAAAAACGTGTCGCATGTTTTGAGCCCCCTGGCGCTTAGGAAAACGCCCTTCCGTGAAGTTGGGTCAAAATATTAGGCGCGCACATGCCTAATAAAGTCTGAACCCTGTCCAACGGCAAAGCACGTCTGCTCATGGCCCATAGCGTCACTTATTGCGACGCAGTGGTTTGGACGCTTTCGGGGGTAATGGGGACATCAACCAACGGGTGTTTGTCACTTTTTACGAGACGTCCTCTTGACAGTCGTCCCCATTACAGTTACATCACAATCCTCGCCCACGTGAAGGACATGGCGCGGAGGCACACCGCGTCATGGGAGCGAGGGCGGTGCCCGCGGGTGGGTTTGCAGCCTGCTCCCGGGCGGCTTGGGCATCATGTCTCCCGGCATTACGACCGGGGTGGGAGGTGCATCCCTGGACTGGGACAGGCGAAGGCGGGTAACGCCCGTTCAGACCAAGTCCCAGGAAGCCTGGCCTGAAGCTGACCTTGGGGATGGAATACTCTCCGAGATGAGAGCCGTGGTGGAACGCCGTCAAGCGTGCGCGCTCCAAAAGGGCGCGCGCCGCATCGCAAGATGCGGCGGTTGCGACCCTGCGTTTGCCGGCGTTCCGCTTCCTTCATTTTTTTCGTAGCCCGGGTTGAGCAGAGCGAAACCCGGGAGCGGCGATGGAGCCGGACCTTCGTTCCCGGATTTCGCTGCGCTCAATCCAGGCTACGAAACGACGAAACCCGCGTAGGCAAAGACAGAAAGCCAGGCCCCACCCCTGACTTTCTCAAAGCCGAGCCGGGTTCGCGACGCAAATCAAACGTGTCTCGCGCTGCGCGGGATGCGGCGACGCATGCCATTTTCATAACAACGTCTGGTGATTAGGCTAGAGACGGGCACTCGCAGCAGCGCACACGGAGAGAAATCCATGCGGACCATCGCCGTGAAAGCAGCAATCGCAGTTGCCGCCACGCTTCTTGCCGCGCCCGCGCATGCGCAAGCCGTGCCGCCGGCGGAAGTGCGCGCCATCGCCAAGGACGCGGTCATCTGGGGTTTTCCGCTGGTCGACAGCTACCGTGTCCAATATTCGTATTTCGTCGATCGCGGCGGCGCCGAATACAAGGCGCCCTGGAACACGCTGGTCAACAACGCGCGCGTCTATACGCCCGACGACAAGGCGATCCAGACGCCCAATTCCGACACGCCCTATTCGTTCGTCGGCGCCGACCTGCGCGCCGAGCCGCTGGTGATCACGGTGCCGGCGATCGACAAGGGCCGCTATTATTCGATCCAGTTCATCGACATGTACACGTTCAACTTCGCCTATGTGGGCAGCCGCGCCACCGGTAACGGCACCGGCAGTTTCCTGCTCGCCGGTCCGGACTGGAACGGCACGAAGCCGGCGAACGTAAAGGCGGTGATCCACTCCGAGACCGAGTTCGCGTTCATGATCATTCGGACGCAGTTGTTCAATCCCGGCGACATCGACAACGTGAAGAAGATCCAGGCGGGCTACAAGGTCCAGACCCTGTCGCAGTTCCTCGGCAAGCCGGCGCCGGCGCCTGCGCCCGCCATCAATTTTCTAAAGCCAGTCTCTGCGGATGACGAACGCACCTCGCTCGATTTCTTCAACGAGCTGAATTTCGTGCTGCAGTTCTGTCCGACCAATCCGACCGAGGCCGCGCTGCGGGCGCGTTTCGCCAAGATCGGCATCAACGCCGGCAAAAAATTCGATCCCGGCGCGCTCACGCCCGGGATGCGTCAGGCCTACCAGGACGGCATGGCCGAGGCCTGGAGGGCCTTCGCCGACTACAAGACGACGCGGCTCGATACCGGATTGTCCTCCAGCGCCGACGGTTTCGGCACGCGGGCATTCCTGAAGGATCATTACATGGATCGCATGGCCGGAGCCGCGCTCGGCATCTACGGCAACTCGAAGGACGAGGCGATCTATCCGGTTTATTTCATCGATGCCGACAAGCAGAAGCTCGACGGCACGCACCGCTACGCGATGCATTTCGCGCCGGGCCAATTGCCGCCGGTCAATGCGTTCTGGTCGCTCACCATGTATCAGCTGCCGGCGAGCCTGCTTTATGCCAATGCGCTCAACCGCTACCTGATCAATTCGCCGATGCTGCCGAACCTCAAGCGCGACGCCGACGGCGGGCTGACGCTCTATATCCAGAACGTGTCGCCGGGCGCCGACAAGGAGTCCAACTGGCTGCCCGCGCCCGGCGGGCCGTTCTTCGCGGTGCTGCGGCTCTACTGGCCCAAGCCTGACGCGCTCAACGGCAAATGGACGGCGCCGCCATTGCAGAAAACGAATTGACTACGTGAGGAGTTGTCAAAATGAAACTCACCTTCTGCGCTTTGGCTCTGATGCTCGCCGCGGTATGGGGCGCTCGCGCGCAACCCGCCGCACCGGCGCCGGCGGCCAATACCGTGCCGGTCACTGTCGACAATTTCACGCGCGCGGAGTCCGACCTGTATTTTCGCTCCATCGCCGTCAAGGAGGGCGGCTTCGGCAAATTCTTTCACAATCGTGCGCCGGCGCCGATCGACAAGCAAAACGTCATACGGTTGAACCGCGACACGTTGTATTCCGGCGCGGTCTTCGACCTCGACGCCGGACCGGTGACGATCACACTGCCCGATGCCGGCAAACGTTTCATGTCGATGCAGGTCTTCGATGAGGACGAATATACGCACGGGGTCTTCTACGGCGCGGGCAGCCATACTCTGACGCGGCAAGGGATCGGCACGCGTTATGTCGCGGTGGCCGTGCGCACCCTGATCGACCCGGTGGACCCGAACGATGTCCTTGAGGTCCACGCCTTGCAGGACGCGATCAAGGTCAGTCAGCAAGGCGCCGGCAAGTTCGAAATCCCGAACTGGGATCCGGTCAGCCAGAAGAAGGTACGCGACGCGCTCCTCGTCCTCGGCTCGACGATGTCCGACTTCAAGCGTGCGTTCGGCGCCAAGAACGAGGTCGATCCGATCCGCCATCTGATCGCAGCCGCCGCGGCCTGGGGCGGCAACCCCGACAAGGCGGCGATCTATCTCAACGTCACGCCGCCGAACAACGACGGCAAGACGATCTATCGGCTCACCGTCAAGGACGTGCCGGTCGACGGTTTCTGGTCGGTCAGCGTCTACAACGCCGCCGGCTATTACGAGAAGAATCCGTACAACGCCTATTCGCTCAACAATATCACGGCGAAGAAAAGCGACGGCGGCGCGATCGCGATTCAGTTCGGCGGTTGCGACGGCAAAATTCCGAACTGCCTGCCGATCGTGGCGGGCTGGAACTATACGGTGCGCCTCTATCGGCCGCGGCCGGAGATCGCGAGCGGCAAATGGACATTCCCGCAGCCGCAGCCGGTGCCGTGAAGGTGACACAATTTTTATGTCGCCGGCGGCGCGGAAATCGCATTGCGGGACTGTGCAGGCCGGTGCGAAAGCGGATAGAGTATGAAAGAATACAAACTTGAAAATCGCTCGCGCAGATGTGGCGAGTACCGGGAGGCGATCTTGATCAAGCTGACAATGAAGCTTTTGGCAGTCGCGCTGTTGCTTGCAGTGCCGCAAGCGGCATCGGCGCAGACGCCGCCGCCGTCGCAGCCGGCACCGGCGCCGTCACAGCAGTTGCTGACCGCCGGGCAACTTGATGCGCTGGTCGCTCCGATCGCGCTCTATCCCGACGCGCTGCTCTCGGAAGTCCTCATGGCCTCGACTTATCCGCTCGAAGTCGTCGAGGCCGACCGCTGGGCCAATGCCAACAAGAATCTCCAGGGCGATGCGCTCAAGGCCGCGCTCGACAAGCAGAACTGGGACGACAGCATAAAATCGCTCGCGGCCACTCCCGACGTGCTCGACTTGATGAGCAACAAGCTCGACTGGACGCAGCAGCTTGGCGACGCGGTGCTGGCGCAGCAGCCCGACGTCATGGACGCTATCCAGCGCCTGCGCGTAAAGGCGCAAGCCAACAACAAGCTGCAATCGACCAGCCAGCAGACCGTGACCACGCAAAGCACGGGCGGCCGGCAGTACATCTACATCGCGCCGACCGATCCGGACGAGATCTACGTGCCGTATTACGATCCGTCCGTGGTCTATGGTGACTGGCCGTATCCGGACTATCCGGCATATTACTGGCCGCCGCCGGCCTATATCGGCGCCGGCTTGATCGCGACCGGGCTGGCATTCGGCACCGGCTACGCGCTCGGGCGCTGGGCCTCGGGCGGCAATCGCTGGGGCGGCGGCTTCAATTGGGGCGGCAGAAACATCAACGTCAACCGCTCGGCCAGCGTCAACAATTTCAACGGCAACAACTGGACGCACAATCCGGCGCACCGCGGCAACGTCGGTTACAACAACCCGGGCGTTGCGGCCAAATTCGGCGGCACTAATGTCCGCGGCGGCACCCAACTGAACGGCCGCGGCTCCGGCGGCCAGCAGGTGCTGCAGCCGGGCGGCGGCGGCAACCGCTCGAATCTGGGCGGCGGCGCGGGCGCCGGCGGCAATCGCACGATCGGCAACGGGCCCACGGGCAATAAGTCGCTCGGCAATGCCGGCGCCAACACCAGGCAGACAGGCGGCCAGAACACGCGCAGCCGCGGCAATGCTGGTGGCGGAGGCGGCGCAAACCTCAATCGCGGCGGCGGTGGCGGCGGTGGTGCCGCCCGTGCCCATGCCGGCGGTGGCGGCGGTGCCGGCTTTCAGGCCCGCGGCGGCGGCGGCGGTGGTGGCGGCGGTGGTGCCGCCCGTGCCCATGCCGGCGGTGGCGGCGGTGCCGCGCGTGGTGGCGGCGGCGGCGGACGTCGGCGGTAATCGCCGAATCGTGTCGCCGGCGAATGCTTGAACCTAATCGGGCCTTTTCCGAACACGGTTCAGGGTTCCTCGAGCCCTGGAAAGGGAGCAGCATGCCAATAGCCGGCGGCAAGATCGTCGACATCAGTCTCGAGCTCGATCCGAAAAATTTCGGCATGCGCACGCCCGCCGGATTCACCAAGGACCTGCAGTTCGCCATGGAGGTGCTCAAGGAGCACGACGCGCCGGGCGGCGCCGGCCAGATCGTGCGCGGCGTCCATATGCGCCTGCATGCCGGCAGCCACGTCGATGCGCCCGAGCACAATGTGCGCGGCGGCACGCAGATCCATCAGCTGCCGCTCGAGCTTTTCATCGGCGAGGCGATCGTCGCCGATCTGCGCGACAAGATGCCCGCCAAGGCGATCAGCGAGCGCGATCTCGACAAGACCATCGGCGCGCGGGTCAAAAACGGCGACCGCGTGTTGCTGCGCACCGATCACAACAACACTTACGACGGCGGCTCGGACGCCTGGATGAAGACGTCGCCGTATCTCACCATCGGCGCCACCGAATGGCTGATCGAAAAGGGCGTCGTCATCGTCGGCTACGATTTCTATCATGGCAACGACGAGCCGGGCTCGCCGCGGGTGTTTCACAATTCGCGGACCTTGAGCGAGCACGGCATCATCACCATGCCGTACCTGAAAAACCTGGACAAAATCAGCAGCGAGCGTTTCACGCTGATCGCGCTGCCGCTCAACATCGTCGGCGCCGAAGCCTCGCCGGTGCGCGCCGTGGTGCTGCTGTGATCGCGTTCGGGAGGTTATGCGCGCTCGCGTTCGCAATCGTCGCGTCGGCATGCGGTTTGGCGCGTGCGGACGATCATTACCCATCGCGCTTGGTCACCATCGTCGTGCCGCTGACGCCCGGAACGGCGATGGATATTCAAGCGCGGCTGTTCGCCGACGGCTTGTCGAAGCGGTTCGGCTACCAAACCATCGTCGTCAATCGCCCCGGCGCCGGCACCCTGATCGGTGCCGAGACGGTCGCCAATGTCTCGCCCGATGGCTACACCATCCTGCTGACCAATTCGGCCCACGCCATCCTCGGCGCGATGAACAAGAATTTGCCGTTCGATCCGGTCGCCGACTTTGCCGGCATTTGCATGGTGGGACTGGCGCCGACGGTGGTCACCGTCGCGCCGTCGCTCGGCGTGCACAATTTGCAGGAATTCGTCGCGCTCGCCAAAGCCAAGCCCGGGACGATCAATTACGGCTCCGCCGGCATCGGAACTGCGACTCATATCGCCGGTGCCTATTTCGCCTATAAGACCGGCACCGAACTGGTCCACGTTCCTTATACGGTGAGCCAGACAATCCTCACCGACATGCTGAGCGGCAATATCCAGGCGACCTTTGCGCCGGAAGCGTTCATCTTGCCGATGCTGCAAGACGGCCGCCTATTGGGTCTTGCGGTGGCGGATGACGAGCCGGTGCGCGAGCCGATCCAAATTCCGACCGCGCGCTCCGCCGGCGTCGATTACATCAATGCGACCTGGTACGGTTTTTTGGCGCCGGCCAGAACGCCACGCGACGTCCTGCAAGTGCTGCACGACGCCATCGCCGATGTCGGCAAGGATCCGGACATCCAGGCCAAGATCCGCCTGCAGGGGATCACGCCGGCCAGCATCGGGCTTCGCGACTTCGACGCCCATATCCGAAGCGACATGGCGCGGCTGGCGCCGCTATTGGCCAAGCTCGGCCCGCCGAATTGATGACGGCGCGATAAATCTGGAGGATGCAATGTCAGACCATCCGATCACGCGCCGTGTGGCGCTGGGCGCGGCGGCGGCCGGCGTCGCGGTGCTCGACGCGACGCGAGCGATGGCGCAAACGGATGCGCGCAAGACATTCGTGCTCGTTCATGGCGCCTGGCATGGCGGCTGGTGCTGGCGGCGCGTTGCCGACATCCTCGAACGGCACGGCCACAAGGTCTATGCGCCGTCGCTCACCGGCAACGGCGATCGCTCGCATCTTCTCAGCAAGGACGTGATCCTCGACACTCACATCGCTGACATCGTCAATCTGGTGAAATGGGAAGACCTCAACGGCATCTGCCTCGTCGCCCATTCCTATGGCGGTTGGCCGGCCTCGGGTGCGCTCGAGCAGATCCATGATCGCGTCGCCGCGATTGTCTGGCTTGACGCGTTCAAGCCGGAGAACGGCCAGAAGGGCACCGACTTTGCGTCGGACTTCAGCCGCAAGGCGCTGGAGGAGGCCGTGGCCAAGGGCGAGCCCGGCCGCAAGGGGCCGCCGGCGAAGACGTTCTCGCTCAGCGAGAAGGATTATGCCTGGATCGACTCGAAGCTGACACTGCAGCCGAACGGGGTCGCTACCCAGCCGATCGTGCTCACCGGCAAGCGCGAGACGATCGCGAAGAAGACCTACATTCGCGCGCCGAAATATCCGCAATCAGCTTTCGACAAGGCGCTGGCCGAGTGCAAGGCCGACACGACGTGGCAAACCTTCATCAACGACGACACCGGCCATGACGTGATGATCGATCAGCCGCAGTGGCTGGCGAACCTGCTGCTGAAAGTATCGTAACCGCCGCGGCTCAAGCCCGGCTTCGACGTTACGGCCGCAGATAGACGTAGCCCTGCGATTGCAATTCGGCGAGCCGCACGACGCCGCCTTTGTCGGCGATGATGAAGCCCGGCAGCAGGTCTTTGAGCGTCACTTCCTGCGCCCGCATGGTGTTGATGCAGGCGTTGAGCTGCAGGCCGGATTTTTTCATCTCGTCGGTGCGTTTGGTCATGTCGGGCGTGGCGCCCGCCGCGTGAAACGCCTTGAGCGCCGGCCCGTGCACGACCAGCGCGATCGTCACTTTGTCCGGGCCGCCCATGCCGTTGTAGTGGTTGCGGATGTTGCCCAGCACGAAATCGACCTTGTCGAGATCGGACAGGTGATAGGCGACCTTGGATTGATCCGGCGTGGAGGCCTCGGCGCGCGTGGTCAAAACCGAAATGGGCATGATCGCGCAGGCGAGCTGCAGCAACGAGCGTCGTTCCATGGTGTTCTCCTTAAGCTTTGTACGAGATATAACGACCAGCGGGTGTCAGCGCGCGCGTATGGAAAGCATTCCGTACTCACGCAGCAGTTGCGGTTGACGCTTAGTCGCCGCTGCAATGCCGCACGTTCATGGCCGCTTCGGGGCGCTTCGACCGCGCCCGAACCGGTTGCGGCGCCGCGAACGCCGATGGACCGCAGCGTTGCGACAGGTAAGATACGGCCAGCGGCCGGCGACAAGCCGCCGGATGTTGGGAAACGCACATGGATGACCGGGCAAAAGTCGATTGCGTCGCCAATGCGCGGGCGCTGGCGCCGGTCATTGCCGCCGCGACGCCGCGCATCGAGGCCAACCGCGAGCTGCCCACCGACCTGGTCGACGCCCTGCACGAAGCCCGCCTTTGGCGCATGTTGCTGCCGCGATCTTACGGCGGCGACGAGGTCTCGCCGGTCGATTACGTGCAGGCCATCGAGGAGATCGCCAAGGCCGATGCTTCGACCGCGTGGTGCATCGGCCAGACCTCGGTCTGCGGCACCATTACCCGGAACATGAAGCCGGACATCGCCGAGGAAATGTTCAAGAAAAATCCCCGCGGCGTGCTGGCCTGGGGGCCCACCAACAACGCCAAGGCGATCGCGGACAAGGGCGGCTATCGCGTCAACGGGGTGTGGCCGTTCGCCAGCGGCAGCAAACACGCCACCTGGCTTGCCGCGCACTGTTTCATTTACGAGGCCGACGGCCAGCAGCGCCGCGACGCGGGCGGCAAGCCGGTACAGAAGACGTTCGTCGTGCCGCGCGAGCGCGCAACCTTCCAAGACGTATGGCATGTGATGGGGCTCAAGGGCACCGGCAGCAACACTTATACGTTGGCCGACGTCTTCGTGCCGGAGGATTACGCCGTCGATTACCACGCGCTCGATCCGGCGCAGCGTCGCGAGCACGGCCCGCTCTACAAATTCACCATCTATCAGCTGTTCGGTTCGAGCTTTCCCGCGATCGCGCTCGGCATTGCACGCACCATGCTGGACGATTTCTGCGCGCTGGCGCAGGGCAAGATGCCCCAGGGTCAGACCTCGGTGTTGCGCGACAGCGCCGTGGTGCAGTCGCAGGTCGGCGTCATGCAGTCGCAGCTTGCCGCGGCGCGCGCGTTTTTCCTCGAAGCCTGGCGGGAGATCTGGCAAGGCGCGCAAACCGGCACGCCGTCGATGGAGCAGCGCATCCGGCTGCGCATGGCGTCGATCAACGCCAGCCAAACCGCGGTGCACGTCGTCGAGCAGACATACCTAGCCGCCGGCGCCACGGCGATCTTCGAGAAAAATCCGTTCGAGCGCCGCTTCCGCGACATGCATGCAGTGTCGCAGCAGGCGCAGTCGCAATTCTCCATCTACGAGGCGATCGGCCGGCACTTTCTCGGCCTGCCGCACGGCTCGCGGTTGGTCTAGCATGATCCCGAAAAGTGGATACCGGTTTTCGGATGAGATCATGCGCAAACTAAGATTCTATAAACCTGAGGCGTAAGTCATGTTTTTTGAAGAGCGTGTTGCCGATCTGACGCGCAAAATGCTGCGCAAGAAGTTTTACGTCGTGCTGTCGAAGCCGGCGGTGACGCCGGACAAATTGCAGCCGTTCCTCTCGGCGCATCTCGAATACATGATCGGCCTGGAAAAGCGCGGCCTGGTGTTCGCGTCCGGGCCGCTGGCCGACGGCGAAGGCCCGCCGACCGGCCAGGGCCTGACCGTGTTGCGCGCCAAGGATGCCGACGAAGCGCGCGCGCTCGCCGAGGCCGATCCGTTCTTCGTCAACGGCCTGCGCAGCTTCGAGCTCAAGGAATGGACCGTCATGGAGGGCACGCTTGGCGTGCGGGTTAATCTCTCCGATCAAACGGTCGAAGTGACATAACAAAAGAATGCTTAGAGGGAACGTGCAATGGAGACCATCGGCTTTGTAGGCGTCGGCAAGATCGGCCTGCCGATCTCGGAAAATCTCATCAAAAGCGGCTATCGCGTGGTCGGGTTTCGCCGCTCTTCGCTCGCCGACTTCGAGAAGATCGGCGGCGTGCCGGCGCGATCGGCGGCCGATGTCGGCGCCCAGGCGGATATCGTGTTCTCGTGCCTGCCCTCGACCGAGGCGCTCGACGACGCCATGCAGGGCCCGACAGGGCTCGTGCAAACGGCAAAGCCCGGGCAGATCGTCATCGAGCTCGGCTCGCATCCGGTGCCGGACAAGAAGCGCCAAATCGCGCCATTGCAACAGAAGGGCGCGAAATTCATCGACGGCGAAGTCTCCGGCACGCCCGGCATGGTCGCGGGGCGCAAAGGCGTCATCTATCTTGCCGGCGATGCGCAGGCCTGCAAGCAGGCGGAGCGGGTCGTCGCCGGCTTTGCCAATTCCTGCCTCTATTTCGGTGAATTCGGCGCCGCGAGCCGGGTCAAGCTGGTCAATAATCTGTTGGTCGCGATCAATATCGCGGCGACCGCGGAAGCCATGGCGCTCGGGCTGAAGGCCGGCGTCGACTTGCCGCTGATGATCAAAGCGATCGCCACCGGCTCCGGCGGCTCAACGCAGTTCGGCATCCGCGCGCCGTGGATGGCGGAGCGCCGCTTTCAGCCGGTGCAGGGTCCGGTGCCGGCGTTGCAGCACTACTTCGATCTGATCGGAGATTTCGCCGACAATGTGGGCGTGGCGACGCCGATACTCGACAGCGTGATCCCGCTCTACGAGCGCTTCATGGCGATGGGTTTCGGCGGCGACGACGTTGCCAGAATGGTCGACGTCATCGGCGCCATGCCGCGCGAGAAGAGTTAACCCTCCCCCCTTGTGGGGGAGGGTAGGGTGGGGGTCGTGAGGTTGGACGCAGGCGTCGATGTTGGCGCGTTACCTTTCGACCCCCACCCCTACCCCTCCCCACAAGGGGGAGGGGAAAGATAACAAAAGGAGACACCGTATGATCCGAGTCAAAAAAATCGCCCACGCCAGCTACGACGTGCCAGACGTCGAGCAGCAAGCCGACTATTACAGCAACATTCTCGGCATGACGGTCGCGGCCAAGGAGAAGGACGCGGTTTTTCTCGCCAACACCGTCGATCATCACTCGGTCGTGTTGCGCAAGGGCGCACAGGCGGGCTGCGCGCGCGTCGCGTTCCAGCTCGGCGAGCACGACGACCTCGACGCGTTCGAAAAGCAGGTCCAAGGCCACGGCATCAAGACCCAGCGCAGGAAGGACCCGGAGCCGTCGATCGCCGATCTGCTTACCTTCGAAGACCCGAAGGGCACGGTGATGGAGGTGTTCAAGCGCGCCGATTTCTCGCACCAGAAATTCCAGGCCAAGGGCATCGTGCCGCACAAGCTCGGCCACGTCGCCTTCCACGTCACCGACGTCAAGCACGTCACCAAGTTCTATTGCGACGTGCTCGGCTTTCGCGAATCCGACTGGATGGGCGACTTCTTCTCGTTCCTGCGCTGCGGGCCCGACCACCACACCATCAACCTGATGCAGACCGGCTCGAACCGGCATTTTCACACCGCGTTCGAACTGCGCGATTGGGGTCACATGCAGACGGCGTGCGATTTCCTGTCCGTCAACGGCTACAAGCTGTTGTGGGGACCCGGCCGCCACGGCATCGGCCATAATCTCTTCACCTATCATCGCAGCCCGGCCGGCCTGATCACCGAATTGTTTGCCGAGCTCGACCGCATGAACGAGGAGCTCGGCTATTTCGAGCCGCGGCCGTGGCACCGCGATAATCCGCAGCGCCCGAAGGTGTGGGCCAAGGATCCGTCAGCCTCGAACCTCTGGGGCATCATGCCGGGCGACGAGATGCATCACTGAGGCGTGCGGCCCGTCAGCCTTGCAGGCCGAGCAGCTTTCGCATCTCAGGTGAGGCGCCGATGCTGAAGCTGTCGATGGACCAGCCCGTCCCAGTCCTGACGGCGCGGACGACGATGTCGGCTTCGCCTTTGGCGAACGCCGCGCGCACGATGTAGTCCGCGAAGAGCGGCGCGCCGGTCGGAACGATCGGGAACGAGGTCTTGCCGGCGATGGCCAGCGATTCGGTCATCGGGCCGAGCCTGCCGTTTGCGGCGTCGAATTGCGCGCGCAGCTCGTCTTGAGAGGTCTGTTCGCGGAAATGCGGCGTGGCGCGCTGCCACAATTCGGCGGCGTCCCAATGGGCACCGATGGCGATGACCGTATTCTGGGCGAAAGCGCTGCCTTCTTTGTCGAGCGCCAGGCTGCTTCGCGCCAGCACATACATGTAGCCGGCAAGGGCGAGGACGCCGCAAATCAGGGCGCTGCGGAGAACGACGGAGTTGCGCATGATGATGTCCCCGATGCTGGCTGGCGGGCTCAGGATTAATCCTAAAAATGCAATGAAAGCGAAAATGCTGAAGATTTTGCTACCGCGGCCGGTTCCACATCCGCGGGTGCATCGAACCTATCGATTGGGTCGTCATACTGAACAGCATAACGTCGGCAACTCCCGTTGGCCGGCCCGGCCCGGCCCGCCAAACGTTCGAACGACGCTCGCCGACGCTCTGGAGACCTCATGACTTTGTTCCAACGTGCATTGCTCATCGTTGTCGCCGCCGCCGTCCTGGCCGGCGAGCCGCCCCGCGTCCATGCGGCGCCGAGTTTTGATTGCAAGCGCGCTACCAGCATCGCCGAGAAGGAGATTTGCGGCCTGCCGGAGCTCGAAGGTCTCGACCGCGATATCGCGGCATCGTTCACGCAAGCGCTCGCGGTGCTCAACGCTGCCGACGCCGACGCGTTGCGCGCCGATCAGCGCGCCTGGCTGAAGACCCGCGACGATTGCGGCGATCTCATCCACGGCAATCCGCCGATCTATGCCGACGTCTTTGCCTGCTTGCGCGAACAGATGACGGCGCGCGCCGCAAAAACTGCGCGCCATCGTCGCCGCCAAAAAGTTTTCCAAGTGACCTACGACGCGGGTTATTTGAGGAGGTCGCCTTCTCGTGCCGCCTCTACGACGATTGCACGCCGCCGGGACGGATCGCCGGCCTTTTGTATTTCTCCTTCACGTCCGCGATCTTCTCCAGCATCGTCTTGAGCGCGTCGATCGCATCCTTCTCGTCGGCGGTCAGCGGCTTGCGCGGATGGAAGTGATCGAGCAGCACGATCAACGCGTCGCCGATGCGGCCGAGCTGCTTGCCGTAGGTGCCGACGTCGGACAGCACCTCTTCCTCGACCTTGGGCTCGCTCGACTGGCCGAGATTGATGTTGATCAGGCCGAACTGGCCGCCGGTCATGAACGCCGTGAACGGATTGATCGACTGCACGACGTCGCCGGACAGCGGCAGCTTGAAGGTGGGCATGGGCGGCTCCTTTCTCGTGTCGGGTCAGGACACGCGCAGGGGTTCACCGGCCGGGCGATTGTACCTGTGGTAGAGGGCGCTGTGTAGGACGGGTTTTGCGCCGCTCCGCCGTCATTGCCGGACTTGATCCGGCAATCCATGATGGGTGCCGCAAACGACGGAAAGACCGAACATGCGCACCATTACCCTTGAAGAACATTTCGCACCGCCCGGATTTCTCGACGGCGCCGGGCGGCAGTTGCGAGACAATATCGCCAAGACCGGCCCCCGCGGCGCAAAAATCCTCGAGCAGCTTGTCGAGATCGACGCCAAGCGGATCGCGGACATGGATGCCGCCGGCATCGACATGCAGGTGCTGTCGATCAACGCGCCGGGCACCGAGCAATTGGACGCGGCGGAAGCGGTGCCTCTGGCGCGCGACGCCAATGAGTTTCTCGGCGCCGCGGTGAAGAAGCATCCCAAGCGCTTCGCCGGTCTTGCCGCGCTGCCGACCATGGTGCCCGACAAGGCCGCCGCCGAGCTGGAGCGCTGCGTGCGCGAGCTCGGCTTTCGCGGCGCGCTGATCAACGGCCACGTCCGCGGCCGCTATATGGACGACAAATTCTTCTGGCCGATTTTTGAGCGCGCCGAGGCGCTCAACGTACCGATCTACATGCACCCGACGCGGCCGCCGCAGGCGGTGGTCGAGGCGCAATATTCCGGCTTCTCGCCGGAAGTGAGCTGGGTGTTCGCGACCTCGGGCTGGGGCTGGCACATCGAGACCGCCATTCATGTCATCCGCCTGATCCTGGGCGGCGTGTTCGATCGCTATCCGAAACTGCAGATCGTGGTCGGCCACTTGAGCGAAGGCCTGTCCTTCATGCTGCCGCGGCTCGACCGCAACCTGCAGCCGCCGCTGACCAAGCTGCCGCGCACGCTCGGCGAATACCTGCGGCAGAACGTGCACTACACCTTCGGCGGCTTCAATTTCCCGGCGACCTTCTTGGGCCTCCTGCTCGAAGTCGGTGCCGAGCGCATTATGTTCTCGGTCGATCACCCCTATGGCTCGATGGCGCAAGCCCGCGCCTTCCTGGAGCAAATCCCGGTCAGCGCCGCGGACAAGGAGCGCATTGCGCACGGCAACGCGGAGAAGTTGTTCGGGCTGTAGCCCGGATGGAGCGCAGCGAAATCGGGGGTAGACCGCGAGGCGGGGCTGCAGCATCCCGGATTGCTACGGTTGTTACGGCTACGCATTTTGCGTAGCTGATGCTATATAGGAGTTTGGCTCCTGAAAGACCGCGTCATGGATGGAAAGCGAACTTTCGCGGTAGTGCTCGAACCCGAGGAAGAGGGCGGGTTCACCGTGCGCGTTCCGGCGTTTCCCGAGATCGTTACCTACGGCAAGGATGAGCGCGAGGCGCTGGCGATGGCCGAGGATGCTATCCGGCTGGTTATTACAGACAGCCTTGAACGGAGCTGAATTTCCTCGCGCGTCATGGCCGGACTTGTTCCGGCCATCCACGTCTTTTCACGTCGGGTAAAACAACGACGTGGACGGGGTCAAATTGGTGATCGGACCCATTGCGCCATACATTAATATGGCATATTTTACATACCTATGGCCCGCGAGCCAAGCTTCGAATGGAATGATGCCAAGGATCGTGCCAATCGCCTGAAACATGGCATCTCGTTTGCGCAAGCACAGGCGGCCTTCTTCGATCCGCGCCGCGTCATCGCCGAGGATTTGGACCATAGCGGCGCCAAGCCGCGCTACTTCTGCTTCGGCGTGGTCGCGGGCGGCGTGATGACCGTGCGTTTCACTTGGCGCGGCGGCCGAATTCGCATCTTCGGCGCCGGCTATTGGCGGAAAGGAAAGCGAATCTATGAGCAACAGAACCGTTAGATACACGGCGGGAGAAATCGGCGGCGTCCGGGTGATCGAGGATTTTCTCCCAGCGCTCGCCGACCTCGTGCCTCGCGAGGAGAACGTGAAAGTTACGCTCTCGCTGTCGCGCCGTAGCCTCGATTTCTTCAAGCGCGAAGCCAAGAAGCGCCGCGTGCCCTATCAGCGTATGATCCGGGCGCTGGTGGATACGTATGCGGAACGGCAGGTCGAAGGGAAGATTCGATAGTTTGTAGGGCGGGTTGAGCGGAGCGAAAGCCGCAAGAAGCTCGTGATGAACGAAAAATCTATCGAGGCAATTGAAGTCACAATCGCAGTAGCCGGTTTCGCAACTGCGCATCCAGAGCTTCACCATTACACTTCGTTCGAGGGCCTCGCAGGGATATATCAAAGCAATACGCTACGGGCCACGCATTTCACCAATCTCAACGACTCTACGGAAGTAATATTGTTTCGAGAACCTCTTACGGCTGAACTTGAAAAACGCTTCGAAGTCTTGATCCGAGCAAGGCAAAAGCAGGATCGCCGTGTGGTTTTTCAGATTTTCAAGGCCGGAGGCATAAAAGCTGTTTCCACAGGTCTTGCTAAGGGATTGGCAAGCCGTCTCTATCAGGTGACGTTTGAAGGCGGTGCTTCATTCAAATTTTGCGACACCTATATTGCTTCTTGCTGCGCGCATACAGATCAGTCTTATGAGTTTGAAAACGGACTGCTAAGTCAGTGGCGCGGATATGGAACAGGCGGGGGGTTTTGTATCGTCTTTGATACTGCAAAGCTTATATCAATGCTAGCTGAGGAGTTTGATAGGTGGCATTACGTCAGAATTAATATTGACGGCGTGCACTATGCTATAGACGGGGAGCCGCCCAGCAACCTCTTTTCCGAGTTAGTCAACTGCTGCGAAACAATATTGACCGAGGTACTTAGTGGAAACATGGAGCCGGCTGCTACTGATGCTTTCTTGCCATTTGTGGGGGGTGCAACGCTCTATAAGCACCAAGGCTTCCGCGAAGAAAGAGAAGTGCGCGTCGTGGCGATGCCCGGCTCGCAAGAACTGCAGGATCGGGTAAACGTAGAATCGGGTGAGACGGACTCTAGGCCTTGTAAGAATGTCAGTATCATCAATGATAAAAGTGGCAAGCGGAGCTATATTTCGCTGTTCGAAGAACTCACCACAGAGTTACCTATCAAGCGTGTCATCGTCGGTCCATCCAGGAACCAGGAAAAAAACTTCGAATTAGCGTGTACCCTGCTGCCTAAAGGCTTGCTCGTGACCAAATCTGCGACACCGTTTATAGGTTAGATATCGGCACAGCTTTTGGAAAGCATGTCATCATGAACGCTCCCCTCACATCCCACCCCGTCCCGCCCTATAAACACACCCCGCTTTTCCCGCTGGGAAAAGACTCATCGCCGTACCGCAAAATCGCCGATGGCGTGAAAGTCGAGCGCGTCATGGGCGAGGAGGTTCTGGTCGTCCCGCGCGAGGCGCTCCGCGCGCTGGCGGAGGCCGCCTTCACCGACATCAACCATCTCCTCCGCCCCGCGCATCTCGCTTCCCTCAAGCACATCGTCGAAGACCCCGAGGCATCGGATAACGACAAATTCGTCGCCTACGACTTCCTCAAGAACGCCAATATCGCCGCCGGCGGCGTGTTGCCGATGTGCCAGGATACCGGCACCGCGATCATCATGGGCAAGAAGGGCCGGCTGATCTGGACTGACGGCTCCGACGAGGCGGCGCTGGCCGAGGGCGCGCGCGATGCGTATCTCAAGCGCAATCTGCGCTATTCGCAGCTGGCGCCGATTTCCATGTTCGAGGAGAAGAACACGCGCTCGAACATGCCGGCGCAGGTCGAGCTTTATGCCGAGAGCGCGGGCGACGCCGACGCGGCGTACAAGTTTTTGTTCATCGCCAAGGGCGGCGGCTCGGCCAACAAGGCGTTTTTGTTCCAGGCGACGCCGTCGATCCTGACCCGCGAGCGCTTGCTCGCGTTCCTGAAAGAAAAAGTGCTCACGCTCGGCACCGCGGCGTGTCCGCCGTACCATCTCGCCATCGTCATCGGCGGCACCTCGGCCGAGCTGACCATGAAAACGGTCAAGCTCGCCTCCTGCAAATATTACGATGCGCTGCCCGATCACGGCTCCGAAGACGGCCACGCATTTCGCGACAAAGAGATGGAGCAGGAAATCCAGAAAATGACGCAGGCGCTCGGCGTCGGCGCCCAGTTCGGCGGCAAATATTTCTGTCACGACGTGCGCGTGATCCGGCTGCCGCGCCACGGCGCCTCGCTGCCGATCGGGCTTGGCGTGTCATGCTCGGCCGACCGCCAAGCGCTCGGCAAGATCACCAAGGACGGCGTGTTCCTGGAAGAGCTCGAGCACAATCCGGCGAAATATCTGCCAGAGGTCGACACCTCAAAACTCGGCGGCGACGTTGTGCAGATCGACCTCAACAAGCCGATGAAGGAGATTTTGGCGCAGCTCAGCAAACATCCGATCAAGACCCGGCTATCGCTCTCCGGCCCGATGATCGTGGCGCGCGATCTCGCCCACGCCAAGCTGCGCGAGCGCTTGGAGAAAGGCGAGGGCCTGCCGGATTATTTCAAGAACCACCCGGTCTATTACGCGGGCCCGGCAAAAACCCCGGAAGGCTACGCCTCGGGCGCGTTCGGGCCGACCACGGCCGGCCGCATGGATTCTTTCGTCGAGGATTTCCAGTCCGCCGGCGGCTCCATGGTGATGCTGGCCAAGGGCAATCGCGCCGCCGTCGTGCGCGACGCCTGCAAGAAACACGGCGGCTTCTATCTCGCCTCGATCGGCGGCGCGGCGGCAAACCTCGCTGAGCATTGCATCAAGAAAGTGGAAACCTTGGAATATCCCGAGCTCGGCATGGAAGCGATCTGGCGCATCGAAGTGGTCGATTTCCCCGCCTTCATCGTCATCGACGACAAGGGAAACGACTTTTTCAAGGAATTGAACTTGGGGTAAGCGCGGCGCGACCGTGCTCCTCGCGCCCGTCGGCTGGCGTTGACGACGGCAACCGAGGCGGCGATCCGACTACTTATCGGGCTTCTTGTCGTGTTCAGCCATATATTGCTGAATGTAGTCGCGCGGCGAGAGCGGCGCCTTTTTCTCGTCCGCGGTTTTTTCGTTCGCCTTGCCGCTTGTCAGCTGATCGATCTCGGCATGAATGGCTGCGGCGCGCGCTTTGCTGTCCGGGCTTGGCTTGGGCTTTTTGTCCATGGTCGTTCTCTCGCGCTGCGGTGAGGCGGGCGTGAAGGTTCGGCCATTCCCGCGCCGGAATCAATTCACGAAAAGCGGCGCGCGACTGGCGCCGCCGGACAGCCGCCGTTCAGGCTTGCTTGCGGCCTATTTGCGGCGCTTGGCGAGGCGTCGCGTCTTCTTCGCGGCACTGCGTCGGGTCGACCGTCGGCCCAGGATCCCGTCGATCTGTTCGCGCCACATCGCCGCGGTGGCATTCAGCGACGGCTGTACCTGCGCCAATGTACGACCGGAGAGGACGGCGGCCACTCTGCCGCGGCCCATTGCTTTCAACGTGTCCTTTGAGGTTTTACGATCGACGAAGGCGCGGATGCTGCCAGCTTTGGCGTCGGCCGGCCCGATGTCGCGAAACGACGGCTGGCCGCCATCGAACCAAATTTCCTGCCACCAGTGCCCCGACACCGAATCCTTCCAGGACAGATAGCCGCCGCGGAGAACCTGTCGCGGGTGGGTAATTGCGCCGGTGAACGAATATCGCACCCCCGATGACGTGACCGGATCGAAATAATGCGGCGTATAGAAGTCCGACACCTGGATGCTATTGACGCTATAGGCGAAGTCGGCGGCCTCTGACGGATCGGAGACTTCGACCAGGAAGCTCACCCGGCCTTGGCCCGGCTTCGGCGAGTCGCTGGTTACTTGTCGGTCGCCGGACGGATCGACAAGCATCTCGCACATTTCATGGCTCGCGGTGAGCGACCACTCGTCGAGGCTCTGCGACGACGTGATGAGTGCAAATGGTTGTCCGTCCTTGTCCATGTGCACGCCGGCGGCGCCGGACTGTCCGATATCGTCCTTGATGATCAAGGGCCAATAGCCGTCCGGCACATCTTCGAGTTTGTCGAACGCATCGACGGTCGCGGAGATATCCCAGATTGGTGCGAGATCGCGGCTCGCCTGCTTTTGCAGGGCCGCCGAGACCCGCATCAGATCATTCATTTGAACAAGGCTGGATTCCGATACGAGCGCGACTTGACGAACTAGTGCTGGCATAACTCACCCCCAATGTAATGAAAAAATTTGCAACTTATGATACTATTAACACTACAAGTTGCAACATAAATCTTCGGGCTGCCGGCTTTCTGCTGGCGCTGGTCTTGTGGCTCCACGATGATCCGGCGCGACGTCAAGCTTCCCAAGCATTATATTGAGAAAGTAGAGTGCGTCGGATGACCCATGCTCGGCATGGCGGCGATGTGGCTTACCGAGGTGGTGGATTTCCCCGCCTTCATCGTCATCGACGACAAGGCAAACGACTTCTTCAAGGAATTGAATCTGGGGTGAACGAAGCGTTTTTGCGCGCGAATAAAAGTGTGACGGAGCAGTGACGCAAAAAGCCCCCGGCCGAGAACCGGGGGCTTTGGTCGCGAAACGGCAACACAACTACTTCATTGCAGTCGAAACCGACGAGAAGGTGGAGTTCAAGTTAGTGCCGAGAGCCTGGACGGTAGCGATGATCGCAACCGCAATGCCGGCCGCGATGAGGCCGTATTCAATAGCAGTGGCGCCTGCGTCGTCCGCGAAAAAACGCATAATAAGCGTCGTCATTTGGCTATCCTCCGTGCTGACCAGGTCTTTGTACGTACCGCGGGTTGTGGCTGCTTTAAGCTATTCGTTTGAACTTTCATCAAAAATACCGATGGAATAACGAGACCTCAAATGCCGCAACCGATTACCGCTCAAGGCCCGCCGGTCTGGCGCGACATGGACCAAAAGACGCTCGACGACGCCTACGACCAGGACGTCTATGCGCCGAACCGGCCTTTGATCGTCGCGCGCCGCATCGCCGCGAGCGAACGGACGCGGGCGATCCTGGGGCCGCCGCAGCGCGTCGCTTACGGGCCGAGCGAATACGAAGGTCTCGATATATTCCGCGCCACCCCCTCCCTTCCCTCCCCCGCAAGCGGGGGAGGGAAGGGAGGGGGTGCGCCAATCAACGTGTTCGTCCATGGCGGCGCTTGGCGCCGCAACAAGGCGGCCGATTACGCCTTGCAGGCCGAGCCTTTGCTGCATGCCGGCGCACATACCGTCATCATCGATTTCATCAATGTCGAGCAGGCGGGCGGCGATCTTTTCCCGATGTACGAACAGGTGCGCCGCGCGCTGGCCTGGACGTGGCGCAACGCCGAAAGTTTTGGCGGCGACCGCGAGCGGTTTTACATTTCGGCGCATTCGTCCGGCTCGCATCTTGCGGCTTGCTTTCTGACCGACGGCTGGCGCGAGGAGGATTTGCCGAAAAATTTCTGCAAAGGCGCGCTGTTGCTCAGCGGCATGTATGAGCTCGAGCCGGTACGGCGCTCGAAACGCTCGTCCTACGTCACGTTCACCGACGCGATGGTGGAGAAGCTCAGCTCACAGCGCCATCTCGACGGCCTGCATACGCCGCTCGTTCTTGCCTACGGCACCTCCGAGACGCCCGAATTCCAGCGCCAGACGCAAGATTTTTTCGGGGCAGTGCAGGGTTTGGGAAAAACCACCGAATTGATCGTCGGCGAGGCGTACAATCACTTCGAACTGCTGGAGACCCTGGCGAACCCTTACGGCCTCACTGGCCGCGCTATGCTGCGGCAGATGGCTCTCGCTTGACCCCGGTTCGAAATGCCCCGCCACGCTTGACTCAGCGTAACCGTTCAGTTACATATTGAGTAACCAAATGGTTACGCAAGAACATAAGCGCCGTGCTGCGATATTCCGTGCGATCGCCGATCCGACGCGCCGCGATATTCTCGGCCTGCTGCGCCGCCGCCGTTGCTCGGTCAACGAGATTGCGAGAAATTTTCGCACCAGCCGCCCGGCGATATCGAAGCATCTGCGGCAGCTGCGCGCGGTGGGCCTCGTAGTGACCCGGCGAGAAGGCACTGCGCGTATCTGTCAACTCAATGCCGAGCCGTTGCGCGCAGTCGGCAATTGGCTGCGGGACTATGAGCTGTTGTGGGGCGAGAGCTTGCGCAGCCTGAAGCGTTTTGTCGAGGAGGAGTGATGAGTTCAGTCATCGATGACACGATCCGCGCGGAGATCGCCATCAAGGCTTCGGCCGAGCGCATCTTCGAGGCGCTGACCGATCCGGCACAACGTGTGAAATGGTGGGGCGTCAAAGGCCGCTTCGAAACCACCGAGGTCGACTCTGACCTGCGTGTTGGCGGCCGCTGGGCCATGCGCGGCAACGGCATGGGCGGCAAGCCGTTCAGCGTGGTCGGCACTTATCGCATCGTCGAGCCGCCGCGTGTGCTCGCTTTCACCTGGCTGCCGAGTTGGGACGAGGACGCGACCGAGACCTTGGTGCGCTTCGATCTCAGCGAGCAAGGCGGCGTCACCACCGTACGCCTCACCCATTCGGGTTTCGCCTCCGAAGGCTCGCGCACCCGGCATCAGGGTTGGCCGCAAATCCTGTCCTGGCTGCAGGGCTACGTGGCAAGCTGAAAGACCGCCATTTCGCCCCGCCAAACGCCGCGAAACAGGCTCAAGCCGCCATCGTTGTTGTGCTAGTCTCGCGTGCCAGGCCGAAGGCCTGGGAAGACTCCACACCACGATTCGGGAGGCGACGATGACCGACGTGAAATGGATGATCAAGGCGCGCGAATTCGTCAACTGCAACTGCGCCTATGGCTGCCCCTGTCAGTTCAACGCGTTGCCGACCTACGGCAATTGCCAGGCCGTGGCCGGCATGCAGATCGACCAGGGCTATCACGGCGACACCAAGCTCGACGGCATCCGGTTCGTCGGCATCTTCCGCTGGCCGGGCGCCATTCACGAGGGCAAGGGCGAAGCGGCGGTCGTCATCGACGAACGGGCGAGCGAGGCACAGCGCAGCGCGCTCCTACGTATCCTCAGCGGCCAGGATACCGAGCCCGGCGCCACCATTTTCCAGGTGTTCTCCACCACCTTGGAGAAAATGCACCCGCCGATTTTCGCCGCCATCGATCTCGACGTCGACATCGACGCCCGCAAGGGCCGGTTGGTCGTGCGCGGCGTCACCGAGGGCCGCGGCGAGCCGATCAAGAATCCGATCACGGGAGCCGAGTATCGCGTCCGCATCGATATCCCGGATGGATTCGAATATGCGCTGGCCGAGATGGGGCGCGGCTGGACCACCGTAACGAAGCCGATGGCGATCAAGCTTGCCAACTCCTACGCGCAATTTGCCCATGTCAATCTCTGCCAGAGCGGCATGGTCAAATAAATAGCGACATGAGCGATACTGCGCTTGAGTCCGTGTTGCGGCGCGATCGCGCCGTCGTCATCGTTGCGCTCGCCGTCATCACCGCGTTGGCCTGGGCCGATCTGATCTGGCTCGCCGACGATATGGCGATGAGCGGCATGGACATGACCGGCTATCGCATGATCCCGGCCGGCCGCGGCCTGATGATGCCGGCGGACGCGCCATGGCAGCCGATCGAGTTCGGCTATGTGTTCGTCATGTGGCTGGCGATGATGATCGGCATGATGATGCCGTCGGCCGCGCCGATGATTCTGATCTACGCGCGCGTCGGGCGCCAGGCCGCGAGGGAGGGCAAGCCATTTGCCTCAAGCGCTAGGTTCGCCGGCGGCTATCTTCTGGCCTGGACCGCCTTCTCGCTAGTGGCGACTTCGGCGCAGTGGGCGCTCGAGCGCGCGGCGCTGCTCACGCCGATGATGGAGAGCGCCAGCAACCGGCTCGGCGCGGCCGTGCTGATCCTGGCCGGTGTCTATCAATGGGCGCCGCTCAAGGAAGCGTGCCTGTCCCATTGCCGGTCGCCGCTGCTTTTCATCCAGCAGCATGGCGGATTCCGGCGCGAGCCGCTTGGCGCATTGGTGCTCGGCCTTCGGCATGGCATCTATTGCATCGGCTGTTGCTGGGCAGTGATGGCGCTGTTGTTCGTCGGCGGCGTCATGAATCTCCTTTGGATTGCCGCGCTCGCGATCTTGGTCCTCATCGAAAAGGCCGCGCCATTCGGGCATGTTATCGCGCGCGTCGCCGGCCTCGCCTTCATCGCCGGCGGTGTGTGGCTGTGGCTGCAGAAACCCTGAATACGAAACATGGAAAGGCCTGAGGAATGACCATAAAAGCGATCCCTGGACTCGCGATTGTCGCTGCACTGGCAATGACGGCGGCGAGCGACCGGACCATGGCGCAGAACGGGCCGGCCACCTCCGGCACGACACTCATCACGCTCGGAACCGCCGGCGGCCCGGTGCCGCGTCCGGACCGGGCGCAATCCTCCAATCTGCTGATCGTCAACGGCACGCTCTATCTCATCGACGCGGGCGGCGGCGTCACCGGCCGGGTCGTGCAGTCCGGCAACAACTTCCGCAAAGTCGGCAAGATTTTCATCACGCATGCGCACAGCGACCACACCGCCGGACTTGCGACCTTGCTGGTGTCGGAATGGGAGCAGCAAGCCGAGCCGGTCGATGTCTACGGCAGCGGCGTCGAGGCGCTGGTCAAAGGTGCGATCGATTATCTGACGCCGAACGCCGAGATCCGCTGGGCCGAAGGCAAGAAGCGGCCGATGACGGAAACCTTCCGCGCTCACGACGTCGCGCCCGGTGTCGTCTACCAGGATGTGAACGTAAAGGTCACTGCGGTCGAGAACACGCATTTCCATTTTCAGCCGGGCACGCCGCCCTACGGCAAGTACAAGTCTTATTCCTATCGCTTCGAGACGCCGGACCGCGTCGTGTTTTTCACCGGCGACACCGGACCTTCCGACGCCGCGGTCGAATTGGCAAAAGGCGCCGATCTCTACGTGACGGAAACGACGTCACCGGAGGGTGTGGTGGAGCTGTTCAAGAAAAGCGGCATCTGGCAGGCCAAGACCCCGAGCGAGCAGGAAGGCTTCCTGCGCCATATGCACGAAGAGCACGTGACGCCCGAGGACATCGGCAAGATGGCGGCGAAGGCCGGCGTCAAAGCCGTGGTTATGACCCATCTCGGGCCATCAACAAATCCCGACGAAGAGTATCAACGCTACGTCGATGAGGCGAAGAAATATTATTCTGGGCCGATCACGCTCGCCAAGGATTTGATGAAATTCTGACGGTCTGCTTCTTGCAGTTGCGTTGGGGAGGCGCGGTCACCCGGCTTTGCGGCGGCGGGGACTGTGACTGTGTCCATGCCCGTGCCCATGCTCGTGGCTGTGGCTGTGGCTCGCGCCGCGGCCGTGGGTATGCGCGCCGTCGGCCGGCAGATAGACCACGTGGCCATGGCGCACGCCGCGTTCGGAAATGATGTGGTCGGCGAATTGCTGCACGTCGGCGCCGAGGCCCTTGAGCACTGTGACCTCCATGCAGCTTTCATGGTCGAGATGCACGTGCAGTGTCGCCTGCGCCAGGTCGTGGCGGTCGTGGAAATCGCGCGTCAGGCGCTTGGGCAATTCGCGCGCCTCGTGGTCGTAAAGGTAGACGAGCGCCGCCACGCAGGGCCGCGTGCCGCCGACCTCGGTCGCCGCCTGCTGCAGGCCGGAGCGGGCGAGATCCCGGATCGCCTCGGAGCGGTTGGCATAGCCGCGCGCCTTCATGAAGCGGTCGAGCTCGGCGTCAAGCTCGTCGTCGATGGTGATGGTCACGCGCTGCATCGCTCTCTCCCAGATCAAGACAGTGTATTCTAGCAC
Organism: uncultured Alphaproteobacteria bacterium; assembly: GCA_963724715.1. Lineage (GTDB taxonomy): Bacteria > Pseudomonadota > Alphaproteobacteria > Rhizobiales > Xanthobacteraceae > BOG-931. Next base: position 234,212 of record CAVRVV010000002.1, read on the forward strand.
TGATGGACAAGCCCGGCAGCGGCCGATAGCCTTCGCCGCCCAAAATCGACAAGAACGGTCCCGCAATGACGGAACAGCCCCGCAGCGACATCTACGGCAGCCGCGCCCGCATCGGCTACACTTCGCCGCCGCTCACCACCGAAGTCTTCCCTTACGAATTCTACCAGATCGTGCCGGCCGGCGTGACGCTCGTGGTCACTTCGCTTGCCATCGTAGTGCGCAGCAAGGACGAGGTCGACCAGTCCTACGACATCAGCATGCGCGCCGCGCGCGAGATGGCGGCGGCAGGCTGCGACATCGTCGTGCTCGGCGGCGTGCCGATCAATCTGTCGCGCGGCGCCGCCAATGCCGGGCAGATCATCCGCGATCTCGAAGCCGAGCTGAAGGTCAAGGTCTCGACCAGCACCTCTGCGCAGGCTGCGGCGGCGAAAGCCCTCGGCTGCAAGAAGGTCGTGGTTTGCCAGCCCTACGAGAAAACCGAGACCGACCGCATCGCCAGCTACGCCAAGCATTTCGGCTGCGAGGTGTTGGGCGCGACCGGCTGGGGCTCGCCTTTCAACCAGATCGGCCGCATTCCGCGCCATGCCGCGATCGACATGGGCCGCGCGCTGATGCGGCAGCATCCCGACGCCGATTCGATATTCTTCCCGTCGCCGCATTGGCCGACGGCGGGCGCGCTCGACGTTTTGGAGCGCGAGTTCGGCGTCAATTGCATGGCGGCGCACCAGGCGATCGTCTGGGATGCGCTGCGCCGCTGCGGTATCAAGGACCGTATCAAAGGTTTCGGGAGATTGTTCCGGGAGTTCTAGGGGGAGACGACAATGCAAAAGAAAAACATCGTTGCCGCAGCGCTAACCGCCTTCTTGGTCGTCGGCATGTTGACGTCCGCAACGGCACAACAGCCGCCGGCGATGGGGCCGCCGCCGCAGCCGCTGCAGATCAAGGCCGGCATTTCCGATCCGGTAAACACCGTGCTGGCCTGGTACATGGCGCGCGCCGCCGGTCTCTACAGTGCGCAAGGGCTGAACGTCGAAATCCTCAACATGAACGGCGGCAGCCGCGGCGCCGAGGAATTGCAGGCGGCGCGCATCGACGTGATGCATGTCGGCCTGTCGTCGGTCGTCAAGGTCAACCAGGCCGGCGGCAATCTGCGCGTCATCGGCTCGCTCTCCAACGTCATCCGCTTCACGTTTTTCTCGGCACCCGGCGTCAAGACCGCGGCCGATCTCAAAGGCGGCATCGTCGGCGTCAGCACGTTCGGCTCGGAAAGCGATTCCACGGTGACGCTCGCCTTGCGGAAGCTCGGGCTGACCCGCGATGATGTCGTCGTCAAGGAATATGGCGGCGGCACGAAGCGGCTTGAGGCGGTGAAGTCGGGCGAGATCAAGGCCACCGCGATCAACGAGCCGATCGCGTCGCTGGCGCGTGAGCAGGGCGTCAACGTGCTGGTCGACCTGGTGCCCGACCAGATTCCGTGGCTGTTCAGCGGCGTCGTGGTGCGCAAGGACGACATCGCCGCACGCCGCGATCTGCTGACGCGCTTTCTTAAAGCCAGCATCGAAGGCAATTACATCGCGCTCACCGACGCGAAGCGCGCCAAGGAGGTTCTAGCGAAGGAGCTCAAGATCACCAGCCCGAAAATCCTCGACATCACTTACAACGATTTCAAGCAGCAATCGCCGCAGAACCTCGAACCGTCGGTCGAGGGTGCGCAGAACATCCTAAAACTGTTCCCCAATGTCAGCCAGAAGGTCGGCGATTATATCGACGGCAGCCTGCTCGATGGCTTGAAGAACGACGGCTTCTTCGCGGCGATGGCAAAGAAATACGGCCTGCAAAACCCATGACGTGACAGCGCGATGGACCCCTCCGGCACGCAAGCGGTGGTCGACTGGCTGATGGACGGCGCACGGTCGACGCCGCTGGCGCAGGAGGTCTTGAGCGAAATCTGTCAACGCTTGACGGCCTGCGGCCTGCCGCTGTGGCGGGTCGTCGTGTTCGTGCGCACCTTGCATCCGCAGATCGTCGGCCGCCGTTTCGTCTGGCGGCCGGATACCGGGACGGTCGTCACCGACGGCAGTTTCGATCTTTTGGATCGCGACGTTTTTCGCAACAGCCCGATGACGCGTGTTACCGAAACCGGCGAGGCGTTTCGGCGCCGGCTCGCCGATGCCGATTGTCCGCTGGATTATCCGATCCTGCACGACCTGCGCGCCGAGGGCATCACCGATTACGTGGTCTCGCCGCTGCGTTTCACCAACGGCGAGATTCATTTCGCCTCGTGGGCGACATTGCAGCCGGGCGGATTTAGCGACACGGAGATCGCGGCCCTCGACGCCATTATCGTCCCGCTGACTCGGGTCGCGGAGATTCGCGCCTTGCACCGAGTGGCGAACATTCTACTGTCGACCTACGTCGGCCAAAATGCCGGCGAGCGCGTGCTGGCCGGGCAAATCCGACGCGGCCATACCGAGGAGATTCACGCGGCGATCTGGCTGTCCGACATGCGCGGCTTCACAAAACTTGCCGACCGTTTGCCGCCGCAGGCTTTGGTCGATCTGCTCAATCGCTATTTCGATTGCCAGGTGCCGCCGATCCTCGATCACGGCGGCGAAGTCCTCAAATTCATGGGCGACGGACTATTGGCGATCTTCCCGATCGGCGAAGGGACGGCGCCGGTTTGCGCACAAGCGCTGGCGGCCGCGCTTGTAGCACGGGAGAATGTCGCTGCGCTGCAGGGCGCCGACGAGGAGACGGGCGTGCGCTTCGGCCTGGCGCTGCATGTCGGCGACGTTCTCTACGGCAATATCGGCAGCGGCAACCGGCTCGATTTCACCACCATCGGACCGGCGGTGAATCTGGCGGCGCGGCTCGAGAAACTCGCCGGCCAATTGGGCCGCACCATCGTGGCGTCGCAAGACTTTTCGAACCATTGCGGCGACGCCTTCGCGCCGATCGGCAGGTTTGCCGTCTCCGGATTTGCCGAGCAGCAGACCGCCTTCGGCTTGCACGATGAAGCCGGCGCGATGCAGACGGGTGCGTGATGAGATTTCTCGCGCGAACGATTCTGGTTGCTGCAATGCCGTGGCTGGCACCGTCGGCGCACGCGCAGACCGTCGAAGAGTTCTATAAATCGCATCCCATCACCATGCTGGTCGGCAGCGGCGCCGGCGGCGGCTACGACGTCTATGCGCGCGCCTTTGCGCGGCATTGGACCGATCACATTCCGGGCCATCCGAATATCATCGCCAAGAACCTGCCGGCAGCGGCAGGCCTTGCGGCGGCGAGCACGCTTTATAACGGCGCTGAGCATGACGGCTCGGTGATCGGCGCCTTCACCAATGGCGCGGCGATGGATCCGCTGTTCGGCAATCCGGGCGCGCATTACGACGCGTTGCGGTTCAATTGGCTGGGCAGCATCGGCAAGCTCGAGAACGTCTGCGCGACGTGGCACACCAGCCCGGTCAAGACCATTGCCGATGCACGTGCTCGCGAAGTGATCGTGGCGGCGGCCGGCGCTACGTCGAATTCCGCGATCGTGCCCAAATTGCTCAATGCCTTGATCGGCGCGCGCTTCAAGGTGGTGTCCGGCTATGACACCGGTTCCGGCCTCACCATGGCGGTCGAGCGTGGCGAGGCCGAAGGCATTTGCGGGCTGTCGTGGTCGACCATGAAGGCGTCGCGGCCGCACTGGATCGCCGACAATCTGCTCAATGTCATCGTGCAGATGGGGCTTTCGAAACTGCGCGATCTGCCCGACGTGCCGAGCGCGCTCGACCTGATCGAAGACCCGCAAAACAAACAGGTCATGGAACTGATCCTGATCCGCCAGGAAGCGGGCCGGCCGTTCGCCGCGCCGCCGGACACGCCGACCGACCGCGTCGCGGCGTTGCGGCAGGCGTTTGCGGATACGCTGGCGGATCCCGAGTTCATCGCCGAGGCGGCGAAGACGCAACTGGAGATCGAGCCGATGAGCGGGGAGGAGATTGCCAAAATGCTGGCAAAGGCTTATGCGGCGCCGAAAGGCGTGGTCGAACGCGCCGCCGAACTGGTTTATCCTTCTGGTGCGCGTTGACGTCATTCCGGGTCCGAGCCAACGGGTCCGGCCCGAAGTGGCCGGCCCGATGACAAGCTCCGCGAGGAACCCGGAATCCATAACCACCACCGTTTCAATGAAGGCATCGACCTTGGACAACCTCATGTTTCGTGATTATGGATTCCGGGTTCGCCCTACGCGGCGCCCCGGAATGACTGAGGGAAAAGTAATGAACACGATGACCGCGACTGCCGCAGCGACCAAAGCCAAAGGACCGATCGTCTGGCTCGATATGGACCAGCAGGAGCTCGATGACGCGTACGACCAGATCGTCTACGCACCGAACCGCGACCAGGTCGGCAAGCGGCGGCTCGCCAACGGCGCGGCGGCGCTGGCGCGGATCGGCAAGCCGTTGCGCTTTGCTTACGGGCCGACGCCAATCGAAGGGCTCGATGTTTATCGCTCGCCTAAGCCGAATGCGCCGATCGCGATCTTTGTGCACGGCGGCGCGTGGCGGAACGGCACGGCGGCCGAATTCACCTCCTTGGCAGAGCCGTTCGTCCATGCCGGCGCGCATTTTGTCGTGCTCGACTTCACCAATGTCGACGACGCCAAAGGCAGCTTGTTTCCGATGGTCGAACAGGTGCGGCGCGCGGTCGGCTGGGTGTATCGCAACGCCGAAGAATTCGGCGGCGACCGCAACCGGCTGCATCTGATTTCGCATTCGTCAGGCTCGCATCTCGCCGGCTGCACGGTGACGCATGATTGGGCGAAGGACGCGCTCCCGCTCGACATCTTCAAAGGCGCGGCCTTGTCGAGCGGCATGTACGATCTCAAGCCGGTACGGCTGTCGAAGCGCTCCAAATACGTAGCGTTCACCGACGAGATGGAGCAAAAACTCAGCGCCATGCGCCATCTCGACAAGCTCAACACGCCGCTCATTCTGACTTACGGCACCTACGAGACGCCGGAATTCCAGCGCCAGTCGCGCGACTTCGCCGCCGCGGTGAAAGCCGCCGGCAAGCCGGTCGAGCTACTGGTCGGCGAAGGCTACAATCATTTCGAGATGCTGGAGACCCTGGCCAACCCGTACGGGCTGCTCGGTCGCGCGGTGCTGACGCAGATGGGATTGATGCAGGCTTAGTCAGGCGGCCGCAGGCCGCAGCGTGCCGGGTTCCATCGTCTTGCACACCGACGTGCGGATCAACTCGGCGCCGCAGCGCTTGCAGGCGTAAATCGTGTCCTCGACGTCGGCGGAGATCGGGCGCCGCCCGTGATAAACCATGCGCCCTGCACAAACCGGGCAAGGCATCATCAGCGAGGGCAAGCTCGACGCGGGCGAAGCCGCATGATGGTGCATGGCTTTAGGCAAAAGTGACCCTTTTGTGAATTACCTGCCGGTTTTGAACAAGAGTCAAGAAAATTTGTGCATTGCACACAGACGCGGTGCAGTGCGGCCGGCTTATCCGGGATAAGCCATTCAAAATCATCGTGAATCGGTAACAACCACGTTGCGGGAAGGTTCCGCCTATTTGCGCGGCAGTGCCGCATAGGCGGCTCAGCCGGCAGCGAATTCCCGCATCTGGAGGCAAGGAATACCAAGCGCGGCGAAGCTGCCCCGCGCCGCCGCGACGGAACCGCCCATATCGATGCCGCGGCAGCCGTCTTCGACCACGAACACGGCGAAGCCTTCGCGCCGGGCGTCCTCGGCGGAGTAGCGCACGCAAAAATCCAACGCCAATCCGGCAAGAAATACGCGGCTAAAACCGCGCTCGCGCAGATATCCGACCAGGCCGGTCGGCGTGGTGCGGTCGTTCTCGTAGAACGCCGAATAGGAATCGATGCCGCGGTCCATGCCTTTGCGGATGATCAAGCCGGCATGGGGAACTTCCAGGCCTGAGTGAAACGCGGCGCCAGCCGTCGCCTGCACGCAATGGTCGGGCCACAGCACTTGCGGACCGTAAGCCACCGCAATGGTCTCGAACGGTTTCCTGCCTGGATGCGAGGAGGCAAACGACGAATGGCCGCGCGGGTGCCAGTCCTGGGTCAGCACCACATTGCGGAAGCGTGCCGCCATCCGGTTGACGATCGGCACCACTTCGTCGCCGCGCGGCACCGCCAGCGCGCCGCCGGGGCAAAAATCGTTCTGCACGTCCACGACGATGAGGACGTCGTTGTCGCCGAACGTCGCGGTCGCGTTCATGGTTTTGATTGCATGCGGCGGTCCACTTCCGCAGCGAGCGTCTTAAGTTCCTCGGCGACTGCGACCGGATAGGTCGTGCCGGCTTCCAGTTTGCGCAACGGCTCCGGCAGGCGCTCGAGCTCGCGCTTCACGCGCGCCCTGATCGCATCGAGGGTTTCCGCCGGCTGCAATCGTCGGCCGTCTTGCATGACGCGTTGTAGCAACGGCTCTCCGGCTTTTGCGTGACCTTCCAGCGCCAAAATATCGCCGGCCATGCGGCCGTCGGCGCCGTAGCGCCGCCACACCTGCTTGCGGCCCGGCCAGGTGGCCTTGTTCTCCGAGCGTTTGCGGCGGGCGATGCCGGCATAGTCCTGCAATTTGTAAACGCAATCGATCGCCGGCACGTCCGACGACGTGGTCATGGCGGTGCCAATGCCGATGCCGTCGATCGGCGCGCCGGCGCGTGCGAACGCGGCAAGCGAATCCTCGTCGAGGCCGCCGCTGGCAAAGATCGTCACGTCACGCAAGCCGCCGGAATCGAGAATGCCGCGCACGCTCTTCGACAGCGCGATGAGATCGCCGCTGTCGAGACGCACGGCGCGGATCGTGATGCCGGCCGATTGCAAGCGCGGCGCCAGCGCCACGACTTTTCGCGCGGCGGCTTCGGTGTCGTAAGTGTCGAGCAGCAAGACGAGATTGTCGGGCCGCGCACGGGCAAACGTCTCGAACGCCGTCATCTCGTCGTCGAACGCCTCGATGAAGGAATGCGCCATGGTGCCATAGAGCGGGATGCCGAACATTTCGCCGGCCTCTACCGTGGCGGTGCCGGCGAAACCGGTGAGGTAGCTCGCCCGCGCCGCCATCAGCCCGGCCTCGGCGCCATGGGCCCGGCGCAGGCCGAAATCGACCAGCACTTTGTCGGGCGCGGCAAGCCGCATGCGCGCCGCCTTGGCGGCGACCAGCGATTGAAAGTGCAAAATGTTGATCAGCCGCGATTCGACGAATTGCGCCTGCGGCAACGGCGCGGTGACGCGCAGGATCGGCTCGTTGGCGAAGAACACCGTGCCTTCGGGCATGGCGTGGACGTCGCCGCTGAAACGGAAGTCGCGCAGATAATCGAGCAGGTTTGGCTTGAACCGCCCGGTGCCCTTCAGCCACGCGATCTCGTCGGCCGAGAAGCGGAGGTTCTCCAGAAAATCGAGCGCCTGCTCCAGCCCCGCCGCCAGCAAAAAACCGCGCCGCGCCGGCAAGGTGCGGGCGAAAAATTCGAACACCGCCGTGTCCGTGTCGCCATGGTCCAGATAGGCCTGGGCCATGTTGAGCTGGTAGAGATCGGTGAGGAGCGGGCTGTTCGCGGGGTTCATCGATACGATACTCGCAGCTGCAAGCGACTAAGCAGATTAACAGACTGCGACACTCGCGACTCCCTCTCCCCAGAGGGGAGAGGGTGGGGTGAGGGGGTTCGGACGTTCGAGAAAAACTCCAGCATCCGAACCCCCTCACCCTCGCTTCGCATAGCCGATGCATGGCATCGGCGTTCTTAACACCAAGAACGGCGTCCGTAGGACGCCTGTGCTCTCCCCTCTGGGGAGAGGTAAAGATAATTTCCTTCTCGCGACGCCTTAGCGACCGAGGTTTGCCAAGCCAGTCCCAACGTTTTGTGAATCCATTAATTAGTCCCTCCCGATGCTCGAATGATCGTCGCGGCAAATTGCCCGTGACGCCGACGTACAAAATGCCGTCACGCCGATTGGTCATGAAATAGACCCAGCCACCCGCCATCTGCTGATTCAAGCAAGACGTAGATGGCCGGGACAAGCCCGGCCATGACGTTGTTGCAAGTTGGCGCGAGCGCCGCTGGCTCAATCCGCCAGCGGGCTCGGCCTGATCTGAAAGTGCACTGCCATCGGTGTCATGCCGAGGCCGCCTTCCTGGTGCCAGGGCGTGCGGTCGCCGCTCGAGGTCCAAAGGCCGCGGCCTTTCCAGCCGGCTTTTGGATCGTCGATGCGGCCGTCGAGGCCCTTGGCATAGAAGCCGGTCGGGTAGGGCACTTTCATGGTGACCATCTTGCCGTCGGCAAAAGCGATCAGGCCGTCGTTGAGATTGCCGGTCGAGACCGGAACGTCGTTGCCGAGCCCCAGCGTGTTGTGCTGGTCGACCCAGGTGTAATAGCTCGACTCGGCCGAGTTATCGCCGATGCCTTCAAAGCCCGGGCCCGGATATTTGTAGAACGACCAGCCTTCCGGACATTGATTGCCGATGGCGTTCGGGCCGTTGAGCGGGCCTTTGCATTTGCGGCGGTCGAAGCTGCCGAGATGGCCGCTGGCCAGCGATACCCAGACGACGCCCTTGGAGTCGATGTCGCCGCCGCGCGGGCCGAAGCCGGGCGCCGCGACATTGTAGATTTCGGAAAGCGCCGTCTCCGGCGGATTGGTGCCGGGATTGAGGCGAACGATGGCGCCGGGATTGGCGCGGATCGTGCCCCACACCGTGCCGTCCACCGGGCTCGGCATCACCGCATAGAACACCTGGCCGATGCGCATGTCCTTGCCCGGCTCGAGCGGCTTGCCGGGCTCGGTGTAGTCGCCGCGCTGACCGTCGCCGGACGTATCGACGATCAGCGCGGTCCAGCCTTGCGATTTCGCCGCGTCGCCGGTCTCCAGGAATTTCTTGGTGTTGAGCCAGCCGACCACACCGCCGCCGCCGCCGCTCGATGTCCACAGCGTGTCATTCTTGTCGAAGCCGAATTGCAGGTGATGGGTGGTGAAGCAGGTGTCGACGAAGGTGTATTTCATCGTCTTCGGATCGAGCATCGCCAATTGCCGCTGGCTCGCCTCCAGCGGGAATAGTTTGGCGGAGATCAGGTCCGATCCTTTGCCGCAGAAATCCGGGTCCTTGACGCCGCGCACGGCGGCGGCAAGCCACAGCCGGCCTTTCTCATCCATCATCGAATTGTGATTGTTGATGTGGGTGTCCCAGATCTGCTCGTTGCCCCAATACGGCGACGGCGCCAGCGGCTTTAGCGCCGCGGCGTGGCCCGGTCCGAGCGAGAACGGCATGTCGGCATCGCGCACCGGCGCGTGGAACTTGGTGACGCTGTTCTTCACCGGATCGAGGATCGGAATGATGTCGGTGGCGTATTCCGGTGAGCCGAACAGCGGGCCGTAGCCGTTGACCGTCGGGTTGCGCTTGTCGGTCGAAATCTCGTCGTGCAGATAATGTTTGTCGTCGGCCCAGTCCCACGTGGTGATGACGACGTTACGCTCGATCCCTTGCGGCCGCTGCGGCTTGTTTTTGGGCAACTCGCCTTCGGCGATGCGGTCGGTCCACTCGGCGAAATATTTGATCGGCGTCGAGGCGAGATCGCCGGCAATGAGATTGACCATCAGCGGGCCGGCCTGGCCGGATTGCACGCGGCGCGCCCAGGCCTCTTCCGAGGTTTTGAATTCGCCAAGTCCCTTCGGCAGCGTGCGCGTGGCGAGCCCTCCGAGCTGATGGCAGCCGATGCAGCCATTGTTCTTCATGGCGTTGAGCCAGTCGCTCTGCTTGACCTTGTCGGGGATGTCGCTATGGCCGCCGAACTGATCGGCGCCGGGAATTTTCAGCATCGAATACCAGTAGATCGCCGGATAGACCTTTGCCGCTTCCGCGGCATTCGCCGCCGGCACGGCTTTGAGATTGAGCTGCTTGCCGGGCTCGGCTTCGACCTTTGCCGAATCGGCGAGGCCATAGCCGCGGACCCAGACGGTATATTTGGCCTTCGGCAGATCGGGCACGACGTAGCGGCCCTGATCGTCGGTGACGACCATCTTGGCGAAGCGGGTCGGCAGGTCGTGAGTCTCGGCGATCACCCAGACGCCGGCTTCCGGGCCGTTCGGGCTCGTCACCACGCCGCCGATGTCGGTCTTTTTGATCGGGACCGTGGTCTCGGCCCGCGGCTGCGACCAGATAAAACAGCCGGCGAGACAGATCGCCGCGACGCTCAAGTAGAGGCTGCGCTTCCTCGTCATCACACGCTCCTGATGTTTCTTCCCTACACGAATACCTCGCGGCTGGCGGCACGGTATCGTACGGCACAGTTAGCGGGCTTCGATTGTGTGAAAATGTGCCCAAGTCCGCGTCCCATTGCAATGGAGCGCTACGCATTTAAGCCTTGATTCGGGATAAACTTACCTCTGCCGTCGCCATAGAGTACGCGTTGTCGCGCAGTCACTTACGGGCAATTTCGGCCGGCGGCGCATCAGCTCTTCGGCAAGCGACAGCGCCGGCAGCCAATCGCGCTTCTGGAAAAATGCGTCGAACAACAGTTCCTTGGCGTCGAGATCGTCGGGTTGGGTGACGACGATGGCGGCGAGCCGCACGATCGCTTCGTCGTTCTTGCCGGCGCGCAGCAATGCGCGGATCGATTCATGAGGCGGCGCCGATACCGGCTGCCGCGGAGTTGGGCCGGCGTCGGAGGTCATCGCGGTGCGCCGCTCAGGCACCCTCGTTGGGATCGTGATAAAGCTCGCCGACAATGCCGGTCAGTCCAGGCTTTGTCTGCTGCAAGTGATAGCGGCCGTCGCGGTCGCGGCCGAGGCGGCCGTTCTGGCGCAACTCGTCGAGCGCGCAGGCGACTTCGCGGCCGTCCTCGGAGCCGAGCGACTCGACGATATCGGCATAGAACATCGGCGCTGCGCCGAGCGCCTGCTCGACGGTCTGGTAGCGCGCCGGTCCCTTGAAGATTTTGGCCGCGGCGCGGGTCAGCGGGATCTGGCCGTCGCGGCCGAACGGTTTTGTGCAAACGAAGCCGGATTTGGCGCCGGTGCGCCGGCCGTTGAGCGACGGGTCCATGGTCATGCCCAGCATGCCTTGCAGGACGACGAGGTCCTGGTCGGCCTGGAACCGGGTACCGAGCGCCCAGTCCACTTGCCGGTCGTCGTGGATGTCGATGTCCTCGTCGAACACATAGACGTGCTTCAATCGCATGATGCCGCCGAACAGGGCGTGGATGGCGGAGCGCGCCTCACCAAAACTCCTTTGCTTGATCGACACCCGCAGCGTGTTGGCGCCGCCCGAAACGCTGCGCAGATAGACCGCGACCGGCTCACGCACGGCGGTTTTCAGGGTGCGCATGGCTTCGGCTTCGGTGCGCATCGCCGAAATGTTGGCGCTGTCGGTCTGGTCGAGCATGAAGGCCGAGCCGTGCAGCAAGGTGTGATGCAGCACGTCGCGGCGCATGGTGATGGCGGTGCAGTGGAACACCGGGTCCATATGGATGGCGCCGTAATAGCCCATATATTCGCCGAACGGCCCTTCCGGCTCGACATAGCCGCGCTCGTCGAGATAGCCCTCGAGCGTCATCTCGGCATCGGCGGGAACCAAAATATTGTTGGTGAGGCTTTTCACCACCGGCGCCGGCTGGGCGCGGAAGCCGGCGACCAGCGCCAGCTCATCGCCCGGCAGCCGCGTGGTCGCGGCGAAGAAATCGAGCGGATGGGCGCCGACGGTGAAGGTTACCGGCAGCTTCTCGCCGCGCGCCACGGCAGCCGTGTAGATGCGCTTTAAGTCGGACGGCGCGGTGACATTGGTGCCGGCTTCGTAGCGGTTGCGCAGGCTCAAGCGGCGGCAACCGACATTGCGGCGGCCGGTCGCCGGATCGATGGTGTAGTCGATGGCCGACGAGCAATAGCAACTGCCGTCGTAGGCGTGCTGCGGATGGAACGGCAGCTTGGTGAGATCGACGTCCTTGCCGGTGATCTTGATGTCGTGCACCGGCGCGTCGCCGGACGGCACTTCGACCAGCGGTTGGGGGCTTGAGAGCCTGCGGAAATATTCGTCGTAGAGCTTGTCCTCGCTGGTCTCGAAGGCGGCGGCGAGGCGCTTGCGGTTGCCGGCGGTCTTGGCGACCAATTCGACCTGTTCCGGTCCCGCCTTCTTGAACAGCACCGCCTTGTCGGTGCGCTCGATAATAGGGCTCAGGCCGGTGAGCGGCACTGGCTTGTCGTGGATTTCCACCTCGCCGAGTTCGATCAGGCGCTCGACGAAGCTGCGCAGGCGGTATTTGTCGAAATCGACGGCGGCTGCGTGGGTCATTGCTGCGGCGTGCTCCCGAACGGTCATCGCGATGCCTCGGAGCGAAGCCGCCCGCGAGGCTTTACGGGAGAACTGACACCAGGCGGAGTAGGGGAGTCAATTGCGGGAGAACGGCGCTCCCGCCTGTCGACGTGCGAAGGCTACCGGCCCAAGTCTACCGGCCCAAGCCGAAGCGATAGTTCACGCCTGCACGAACCACATTGTCGTGCATCGATACATTGTCGGTCGGAAGGCCGTTGCAACTTACGCCGCAATTGAAGCGGCCGAGATCGACATAGAGATATTCCGCTTTCGCGCTCCAATTGCCGGGCAACGCGAACTCGACGCCGCCGCCCGCAGTCCAGCCGGCGTTGGTGTTGCTGGCGCCGGCAAAGCCTGGCGTCGCGGCGCGGATGTCGCCCAGGGCGAGGCCGCCGGTGACATAAGGCAGCACGCCGCCGAACGCATAGCCGGCGCGGCCGCGCACGGTCGAGAGCCAGGTGTCGCTGGTGCTGCAGCCCGCCGGGCAGAGCGTCGAGGAATTGGTGCCTTTGAGGTTGGCCCAATCGATATCGCCTTCGACGCCGAGGACGGCGCTGCCGATCTGCCAATTGTAGCCGGCGGTGCCGCCGACGAGCCCGCCGGACAGCCCGATGCGATCCGAGCTCGTGTTCCAATTGGAATGGCCCCAGCCGCCGCCGCCGTTGATGCCGAGATAGAAGCCGCTCCAGTTATAGGCCGGCGCCATCGCGGGCGGCGGTGCCTTGTAGAGTGGAGCGACGGACAAGTCGGCGGCTGTGGCGCTTTGCGCCACGACCAGGGCAGCAACGGCAAAGCATCCGGCGGCGATTGTCTTGATCATTGATCCAGCCTCACTGGCGTCGGCGCCTTCGCGGCTGCCGTTCGCTCTTTCGACACTACACACGATATAGTTACGTTCGGCTTACCGCGTCGGATAAGCCTGTGTCGCCCCGCCGTGGCCGCGTACTCTATTGGCGACAAAGGCTAAATTGAGCCGGCCGGGAGGCCTCTTGATGGCCCCGGACTGGACCACGGCGGGTTCCGGGCGATGGAACCGTGTTGTGCCCTCAGGCCGCCTGTGAGGCGGCACGACGCCGCGCTCACGGCAACGCGTCGCTGTCGCGCAATTTTTCCGCAAGCGCGATCGAGCCTTCCGCCGTCAAATGCCCGGCATCGAACTGAAACGGGATATTGCCGACCACGAACTTGGCGCAGGTGCCGCTGTTGCACATCGCGTCGTATGTCGAGATGTAGGTCACGCCTTTTCCGGTGACCAGCATGCGCATGCGCCGATCGAGCACGGGAACCGCGGCCGTGCGTTCGCGATCGGCGAGCTGCGGATCGTGATAGCGAATGGAATCCGCCAACAGCCGCGGCAGCGCGTAATCGTATTCGACGATCGGGCCGAATACGGCGGCGGCGATGCCGTGTTCCTTGAGATAATCCAGGGTGGCGGCGAGCTTCGGCATATCTTCCTGCTTCCAGGATGCCGCCAGCAGCACCTTGTCGACTTTCTCGTTCAGCAGATAGTCGTCAAAAACAAAATGCATCAGCTGCGGGCACTTACGCGAGTTGAGGGCAGCGACCTCGACGCGGACGGGGCGGCACATGGTCACCGTCGCCTGCATCAGATTGACCGAATTCAGCACCGATGACAGCCCAAGCCACAATTGCGCCGCGTGGCTGTCGCCGATCAGCAGGTAATTCGGCCGCGTCGGATCCTTGGTCAGGCAGGTCTTGGTATCGAAGGTCTGCCGGTTGGCGCCCAGATAGCACTGGCCTTCGCGGAACGCCGCCGCCGGATTGTAGCCGAGATAGGAGCCGATGCTGACGACCGTTTGCGGAAACCGGTACGGTGCGCCGTTGAGCGCGAGCGCGGTTGCGCCGAGCGCGCCCACGACCGCCATGCTGGCCAGTGCGCCGCCAAGCGCAAGCCGCACCGATATCGTCTTGTTCCTGATCCGGAACGGCAGCTCGACAAATTTCCACGACAGGTAGGCGACGCCGATCGAGACCGCGATCAATCCGAGCTTGGCGGTCACCGATGCCTGCGCGAAGAGGAAACCGTCGGAGCGATGAAATACCATGATCGGCCAGTGCCAGAGGTACAGCGAATAGGAAATAAGACCGATGAAGACCGCGGGTCGCCACGACAGCAGGCGGCCCACGATCGAGACGCCGTTTTCGCTCGAATGAATGATCAGCGCGGTGCCGACACAGGCTGTCGCCGTTGCCAATGGCAGCGGGGTATCGCGCGAAAACCCGAATACGGCAAAGAGCACGAGCGCCAGGCCGGCGCCGCCGATGACGCTTTTCAAGTCGGCCGATGCCGGGGCGGGGAAAAATCTGATGCCGAGCAAGGCGCCAAGGAGCAGCTCCCAGGCGCGGAATGGGGTCAGGAAAAACGCAAATGTCGGGTTTCGGGTGTAGGCCACTACGGCGGCGGCGAAGGACAGCAGCGCGCCGATCGCGATCAGGGCGTTCAGGCGACGCGGGCAAAACCGGTAGCAGGCCAGCATGAATAACGGGCAAACGATATAGAACTGCTCCTCGACCGAGAGCGACCAGGTGTGCAACAGCGGCTTGGTTTCCGCCGGCGCGTCGAAGTAACCCGTCGTCAATGCAAAAAATATATTCGAGACGTAGGTTACGGCGGCGATCATGCTGTCGGAGAACTCCTTCAGCTCGATCGGCAGCAAGTAAAAATAGGCCAAGGCGCTGGTCGCCAGCAGCATGGCGAACAGCGCCGGAAACAGCCGCATGACGCGTCGCTTGTAGAATGCGGCGACGGTGAAGCTGCCGTCCTTGATCTCGTCGTTGATCAGCCGGCAGATCAAATAGCCCGAGATGACGAAGAAGACATCGACGCCGACAAAGCCGCCGGGCACGAACGCGAGGCCGGCGTGATAGGCCACGACCGGCAGAATCGCGACTGCCCGCAATCCGTCGATGTCCGAACGATATTTCATGCCACGTATCTGAGATGAAAATCCGTGGCCAGCTAAGATGGCGGCGCACCGCAAGTCCAGCGATTCCAGCCGCGGCGCCGCTGTTTTGTTCGTAAAGGTTATCGCCGAATTTGTCGCCGCGATTCAGGTTAACGCGCATTTCGCGGCAGCGGTTGTGGCAGCCCGCGGGTGCGCCCTGTACATTTGCTGCAGTGACGGTGGCGTCCGCCGCCGGTGAACCGGATTTGGCCCGCAATGATGTTGTCGCGTCGACAAACGCTCGCAGCCGCCGCCAACGCCGTCGCCGGATTGGCGGGCGGCGCCATGGCGCCGCGTCCGGCGTCGGCGAGCCTGGTGAGCGCGTTCCTGTCGCCCAACCGCATCCCCTACGGCGCCTGCGTGCGCCCCATCCCGTTGCAGAACGAGCTCGACTACCGCAACGCGCTGCAAACCTATTGTCAGCAGGTCACGCCCGAAGGCGCCCTGATCTGGGCGGAGATCCGGCCGACGGCGGCGCAGTTCCGCTTCGATTTCGCCGACACCTTGCTCGCCTTTGCCGAGGCGAACAACATGACCATGGTCGGGCATACACTGGTGTGGTACGGCGCGATGCCGGCTTGGACCAAAGACATCGAAGGCGCCGCCGACGCCGAGCGGGCGATGACCGAGCACATCGAGCGCGTCGTTGGCCGCTACCGCGGCAAGATCGACGCCTGGCACGTCGTCAACGAGCCGATCGACGAAGCCAATGGCAGCGTGCCCGGGCTGCGGCCGAGCATGTGGCTGGCGAACCTCGGCGAAAAATACATCGACATGGCGTTCCGCATCGCGCACCGCGTCGATCCGGCCGCAAAACTCTTTCTCACCGAGTACGATCTGGAGAGCCTGGACGGTGCTTCGCCGAAAAAGCGCGAGGTATTGCGCCGGCTCGTTCACCGCCTGCTCGACCGCGACGTGCCGTTGTACGGCGTCGGCTTGCAAGGCCACATCCGCGGTCAATATCAGATCGACCGCGACGGCCTCTACGACTTCGTCGCAGAGCTCCACGCGCTTGGTCTTGCGGTACGCGTCACCGAGCTGGACGTGATCGACAAGGAGCTGCCCGGGCCGACCGCCGTTCGCGACGCCGTCGTTGCGGCCCGTGCCAACGACTTCCTCGAGCCAATCTGCGCCGCCGCACGGCCCGAATGCATCGCCACCTGGGGCATTACCGATCGTCACACCTGGGTGCCGATCTGGAACAAGCGCGGCGACGGGCAGCCGAACCGGCCGCTGCCGTTCGACGCGAATTGCCAGCCGAAGCCGCTGTGGCGCGTGATCGACTATTACTGCAATAAATAAACGTCTTCACCCAAACGTCTTCAACACATGCCGGGCGATGACCATCTTCATCACCTCGGTGGCGCCTTCGGTGATGCGGAAGCTGCGCTGCTGGCGCCAGAATTTTTCGATCGGCAGGTCGGTGGTGAGCGCGATGCCGCCGTGGATTTGCATGCACATGTCGGCGGCCTTGAACGCCATCTCGTCGGCGAAATATTTGCAGACATAGGCGTCGTTGCGGGCGTCCTCGCCTTTGTCGAGGCGGGTGGCGGCCTTGTAGACAAGCATGCGCGCCGCTTCGAGCTCGACATACATGTCGGCGAGCATCCACTGGATTGACTGGCGGTCGGCCAGCGGCCGGCCAAACGTCGAGCGCTGCTTGGCATAGGAGGCCCCGAGCTCCAGGCAGCGCTCGGTAACGCCCAGCGCGCGGGCGCCGTGGCGCACCCGGCCGGCGCCGAGCCATTGCTGGGCGTGGCGGAAACCGTCGCCTTCTTCGCCGACCCGGTGGCTCGCCGGCACGCGCACGTTCTCCAACACAATCTCCCAGGGCTGGTCGCCCATCATGGTCTTGTATTGCGTGGTGAGTTTCACGCCGGGCGTGTCCATGTCGACGATGAAGCAGGAAATGCCGCCATGCGAGCCCTTGGCGCGGTCGGTCGCCGCCATCAACTGCATGAAATCGGCTTCGCCGGCGCCGGTGATGAAGCGCTTGACGCCGTTGATGACGTAATGGTCGCCGTCACGCACGGCGACCGTGCGCATGCCGCCCGGGTCCGAGCCGGCATCTGGTTCGGTCTGGGCGAAGCAGGCTTTCTTCTCGCCGCGCACCGACGGTAACAGATACTTCTCCTTCATCTCGCCGGTGAGCGAATAGAGGATGGCGCGCACGCTCGGCCCGGTGATGCCGCCCATGCCGCGCGCCGGCAGCGCCACCGAGCGCGACAGCTCGGTCTCGACGATCGAGCGTGCCAGCACCGAAAAGCCGGCGCCGCCGTATTCCTCGGGGATGTCCATCTTCCAGAAGCCAAGATCCTTGGCGCGCTGGCAGAAGCGCTCGTAATATTCGGGTTTTAGTTTTTCGGTGTCGGTCGAGGCTTCGCGTTCGACCGGAATCATCTCGTTGTCGACGAAGCGCCGCAACGAGTCCTTGAAGATGCGCAGCTCTTCGGGAAGCTCGAAGTCCATTACACATTCTCCTTGCGCCAGGCGACGCGCACGTCGACCGCGATTGCGCCTTGCGGGCGCACGATCAGCGGATTGATCTCGATCTCATCGATCCGGCCGCGATGATCGTGATAGAAGCGTCCGAGCGCCAGCGCTGTGGCTTCGAGCGCCTTGCGGTCGGCCGGCGGCTTGCCGCGATAGCCGGCGAGCAGTTGGTTGAGCTTGAGGCCATCGATCATCGCAGTGACGTCGCGTTCGCCGGCCGGAAGCAACCGCAGCGCCGCGTCGCGCATGAGCTCGACCATGATGCCGCCCGAGCCGATCAGCAGCAGCGGGCCGTACAGCGGATCGGACTGCGCGCCGACGATCGCCTCGACGCCCGACACCATTTCCTGAACCAGGAAACCGTCGATCTTGGCGTCCGGGTGCGATGTCTTGGCCGAGGCCACGAGGGCGTCGGCGGCGGCCAGCACCTCCTGCCGGCTGGCGAGATTGAGCGCAACGCCGCCAGCTTCGGTCTTGTGCACGATGCCGGCGGAGCGGATCTTTAGCGCCACCGGAAATCCGATCGCTGCCGCGGCGTCGGCCGCCTCTTGCGCGGTGGCGACTGCGCGGCTTTTCGGCTGGGTAATGCCGTAGCGCGCGAGCGTTGCGTCGAGCGTGGCGGGCGTCAGGTCGCTCGGCGGCGCCGGCTCAGGAATGGCCGGCGCGCGGCCGCTGCGTTGGGCGAAGAACCACAGCGCGTTGATGGCGCGCAGCGTCGACTCAAGACCTTGCAGGAACGGAAAGCCGGCCTTTTCCTGGATGTCGAGCCCTTCCTGCGTCACCTGATGCATCATGCGGCCGAACGCCAGCACCGGTTTATCGGTCTCGCTCAACAGCCGGCGCAGTTGCGCCACGTCGTCCCAGACGCCGCCCTTGCCCGGCAGCGACGAGGCCCAGGCGACGATATCGATACCGGGATCGCGCGCCACGATTGCGCACTGATCGGCGGCCACCTTGAGCGTCGATGGGATGCCGACATCGAGCGGGTTTTTCGGCGCAATGCCTTCCTGCATGTGCGGCATCAGGGCTGCGTTGGTGGCGGCGCTGAACTCGGGCACCACGGCGCCTTCGGTCTCGGCATAGTCGTAGAGCAGATCGACCGTGCCGCCCGAGGTGGTGACGAAACCGATGCGCGGACCTTTCGGCAGCCGGCCGCCCTGGAACGCCAGCGTGCATTCCACAAGATCGTCGAGAGAGCGGCAATTGACGATGCCGTAGCGCTCGCACATCGCCAGATACGCCGCGTAGTCGCCGCCGATGGCGCCGGTGTGCGACCGCGCCGCCGTGCGCGATTTTTGCGTGGCGCCGGTCTTGATCGCCAGCACCGGCTTGCCGGCTTCGAGCGCGCGTGCCGCGGCCATCATGAAAGCTTGCGGCCGCCGGATGCCTTCGATGAACAGCACGATCTGTTTGGTATCCGGATCGTCGACCATGAAGTTCAGAAAGTCGGCGAGATCGAGATCGGCCTCATTGCCCGATGAAACGGCGTAGGAGAAACGCAAGCCGCGGTCTGAGGCGCTTTTCAGCCAGAACTGCATGGTGCCGCCGGACTGGAAAATCCCGGCGACGGGACCAGGCGGCACCTTGCACAATTCGGTGTTGGGATAGGCGAACAGTTTTTCGCGGTAGCTGTAGGAGCCCATGCAGTTCGGGCCGCTGACGTGCAATTTGGCGGTAGCGAGAAAATTCTTGAGCCAGGCGCCGCGCGCCCGCGACGGCTCGCTCTCGCCGTCGCCGACCGCGGACGCGTAGATCGTCGCCGATTTGACGGCGGCGGCCTCCGCATCGGTCAGTACGTCGGCGACATTCGCTGCCGGCACGATCACCATGGCATGATCGACCGGCGCGCCGATGTCGCGCAGCGATGGGAAACAGCGTTCGCCGTAAACCGTCTGCTGCCGCGGATTGACCAGATGGATTTTGCCGCCGTAGCCGTTCTGGCGCAGATTGCCGAATATCTGGCTGGCCCAGCGCGCCCGCTCCGAGGCGCCGACGATCGCCACGGACGCAGCCCGCAACATGCTGGCCGGCGACCGCAACACGCTGTCACTGCCCGCCACGCTCGCTCCCCATCCGCACCGACGCTTTGCGTGCTCCTATAGTCGCTTGCCACGGGGATGACTACGGCGCTGAAAGCATGCCCTCTCCGCTTGCGGGAGAGGGCTGGCGACGGCGGCGCAACATACTCTAATGGGTGAGGGGGCGCGGCGCCGCCGACCCTCACCCATTCTTGCAGTTGAAACGCTGAGCGGCCCTCTCCCGCAAGGGGAGAGGGCGGGCCCGCGACGCTCGCACCCGCTCAACTTTCTTGCCGCGATAGTGCTAGTGTCGCCGCCGTCAGTTAGGGAGTGGCTCGAAAAATGCGTCTCGACAGACTGGAAGGAAACCCCGACGCCCGCGTGGCCTGGGGCAGCGATATCGCGGCGCAGATGCTGCGGCGTTTCGGCATCAAGTATATCAGCCTCAACCCCGGCGCGAGCTATCGCGGGTTTCACGACAGTCTGGTCAATCATCTCGGTAACGAGAATCCCGGCATCATCCTGTGCCTGCACGAGGACCATTCGGTCTCAATCGCCCACGGCTACTCCAAGGCGACCGGCGAGCCGATGGCCTGCGTGCTGCACTCCAATGTCGGGCTACTGCATGGCATGATGAGCCTGTTCAACGCCTGGTGCGATCGCGCGCCGCTGTTCGTGCTCGGCGCCACCGGGCCGGTGGCGGCGGAAAAACGCCGGCCGTGGATCGACTGGATCCATACCTCGCGCGACCAGGGCGCCTACATCCGCTCCATCATCAAGTGGGACGATCAGCCGACCTCGCCCGACGCGCTGGTCGAGTCGATGATGCGCGCCAATATGCTGACGCGCTCGGCGCCGACCGCGCCTGTCTACATTTGTCTCGACGCTGGCTTCCAAGAGCAAAAGCTCGACAAAGAGCCGGAATGGCCCGACGTGACGCGCTTCAAACCGCCGGCGCCGCCGCGGCCGTCGAAGCAAGCGGCCGATGAGGCGCTCGCGCTGCTGCAAGGTGCGCAACGGCCGGTCATTATGATTGGCCGCGGCTCGCGCAACGCCGAATACTGGGCGCCGCGCATAAAGCTCGCCGAGCGGCTCGGCGCTTGCGTGGTGACCGATCTCAAGCAGGGCGCCGTGTTCCCGACCGATCATCCGGCGCATTACTGTCCGCCGTTCAACGTGCTCGGCAAGGATGCGCGCGAGTTGTTGTGCGAAGCCGACGTCATCGTCGCGCTCGATTGGGTCGATCTCGGCGGCGCGCTGCGCCAAGCCAAGAATGTCGGCGAGGTGAAGGCAAAAATCATTGCCTGCTCGCTCGACCAGAATCTGCATACCGGCGCCAATATGGAATATCAGGCGCTGCCGCCCGTCGATGTGGCGATGGCATCGACCGCCGACGTCGTGGTGGCCGAGCTCAACGATGCGCTCGGCGCCGGCCGCAAGAATCCGTGGAAGATGAAAGTGCCGGCTAAGCCTAAGGCGGCGAACGGCGCCGCCATCAGCATGGAGCAGGTCGCGGCCGCGCTGCGCGATCAGTTCAACGATCCGGAGAACGTCACCTTCTGCACGCTCGGCCGCGGTTGGCCGTTCGACATCTGGCCGCTGCAGAACGGCATGGCCTATCTCGGCAAAGACGGCGGCGGCGGCTTGGGTTCGGGCCCCGGATTATCGGTCGGCGCGGCGCTGGCGCTCCACGACCAGGGCCGCCACGCGATTTCGATGCTCGGCGACGGCGATTTCTGCATGGGCGCCACCGCGATCTGGAGCGCGGCGCATCATCGCATTCCGCTGCTCGTGCTGGTCAATAACAACCGCTCCTATTTCAACGACGAGCTGCACCAGGAAAACGTGGCGCGCACCCGCGGCCGCGAGGTGAAGAACCGCTGGATCGGCCTGCGGCTGGAGGATCCGATGCCCGACATCGCCAAGCTCGCCGAGGCGCAAGGCGCAGTCGGCATCGGGCCGGTGACCAAGGCATCCGACGTCGATGCCGCGATCGCGCGCGGCGTCGACGTGCTGAAAAAAGGCGGCGTCTGCGTCATCGACCTGCACGTCGATCCGCCGTCCGAGCGCCAGGCCAGCCACGCGCTCGGCCACCGCGCCACGGGAGAGTGAGCGCTGTCTCTGGCCCCTTCTTGGCTCTTCTTCGCCTTCTGCGGCCCGGTGCTGTGGGCCATCTCGGTGCATTTGGACAAGTATCTGGTCGAACGCTTCTTCAAGGACTCAAACGTCGCCATCATGGTGCTGTTCACGGCGCTGGTCGTCGTGCTGGCGCTGCCGATCATCTGGTATTTCGAGCCGACGGTCCTTAATCCGAGCCTCGGCAGCATCGCGCTGATCGTCCTCGCCGGTATTCTCTACATGACCGGGATGCTGTTCTACCTGCGTGCCTTGCAGAATGAAGAGGCGTCGGTGGTGGCGCCATTTTTCCAGACCGGGCCGCTGTTCGGCTATGTGCTGGCTTACCTCGTACTTGGCGAGACCTTGTCGCCGCGGCAGTTGCTCGGCGGCGCTTTGATTATCACCGGCGCTCTGTTCGTCTCCATCCGCATCGGCCAGAGCATGAAAGTGTTCAAGACAAGACTGGCGGTCTTGATGGTGGCCTGCGGCTTCATCATGGCGCTCGCGAGCCTGATCTTCAAAGTCTTCGCCCTGAAGGTGGAATTCTGGACCACGACGTTTTGGATGTTCGTTGGCGAAGGCATTTTCGGTGTCGCTTTGTTGATGATCCCGTCGTATCGGCGGCAGTTCTTCGCGCTGCTTCGCACCAATACGGCGGCGTTGCTTTCGATCAACGCCTCCAACGAGCTGATCAATCTCGGCGGCGGTCTGGGCAGTCGCTATGCGCTCTTATTCGCGCCGCTGAGCATCGTGCAGGCGATCGGCTCGACGACCACGTTGTTTGTCTTCGCCTTCGGCATCGTGCTAAGCGTTTTCTTTCCGAGCTTCGGGCGCGAGAATTTGTCGGGCCGCGAATTGGTGCAAAAAGGCGTTGCGGCGGTCATCGTCGCGATCGGCGTCGCGCTGGTGACGCGCTGAGGCGGTCGCGGGCAGGGGAGGGGGCGATGACGAACATGAGGACCGGCGCCGAGCACATCAAGTCGCTCAAGGACGGCCGCACTGTCTATATCGACGGCGAACTGGTCACCGACGTCACCGAGCATCCGGCATTCCGTAACGCGGTGCTTGCCGCCGCCGAGCTTTACGACTTCCAGGCACAGCCGGAGAACGTCGAGCTGATGACGTTTCAGCCCGACGGCTCGAACCGCCGGGTCAATCGCGGCTGGCAGATGCCGCGCAACTACGAGGGGCTGGTGCAGCGGCGCAAGGCCTTGCAGGCCTGGGCGGCGCTGAGTTGCGGCTTCTGCGGCCGCTCGCCGGACCATCTGTCGTCGTCGCTGGTCGGCCAGCGCATGGGCATCGAGGTGTTCCGCAAGCACGGTGCCGCGCGCGCCAAGGCGGTCGAAGATTTTTTCGACTATGCCCGCCACAACGATCTTTACGTCAGCTACGTCATCATCAATCCGCAGGCCGAGCGCGGCAAGGATTGGGGCCAGCAGGCCGAGGACCTGGTCGCCCGCATCGTCGACGAGGATTCCACCGGCATCACCATCCGCGGCGCCAAGATGCTCGGCACCGGCGCGGTCATGGCCAACGAGCTGTTGGTCGCCAACATGCAGCCGCTCAAGCCCGGCGAGGAGGATATCGCGTTTTCCTGCGCGCTGCCGATGAACGCCAAGGGCTTGCGCGTCTTGTCGCGCAAATCCTACGAGGCGCACGCGGTGTCGGTGTTCGACAATCCGCTGTCGTCGCGGTTCGACGAGAACGACGCGCTGATGTATTTCGACGACGTCAAGGTGCCCTGGGACCGCGTCTTCGTGCATCGCGACACCGACATGTGCCGGGCGCAGTTTCACGACACGCCGTCGCACGTCTATCAGAATTATCAGGCGCAGATCCGGCTCACCGTGAAGCTGACTTTCCTGGCCGGGCTCGCCCGGCGCGTCACCGAAGCCATCGGCACCACGCGCATTCCGTCCGTCACCGAGCAGCTCGGCACGCTGGCGGCGCAAGTCGGCATGGTCAATTCCATGCTGTCGGGCATGGAGGCGTCGGGCGTGCAGGTCGGCGAATGGTACGTGCCGAATAAGCACTACATGTACGCGGCGCAGGTCATCACCCAGGACCTCTATCCGCGCTTCGTGCAGAGCGTGCGCGATCTCGCCGGCGGCGCGCTGATCATGCTGCCGTCGTCGGCGGCCGATTTCGGCAATGCCGAACTCGACGCCATCATCCGCAAGACCCAGCGCTCGGCCACCATGGAGCCGGAGCAGAAGGTCAAGGTGCTGAAAGCCGCATGGGACGCGATCGGCTCCGAATTCGGCTCGCGCCACACGCAATACGAGATGTTCTATGCAGGCGCCCGCTTCGTCACCTCGGGCCACAGTTTCCGCACCTTCAACTGGGACGCCGCCACCGGCATGGTCGACAATCTATTGTCGTCTTATTCGCTCAAAGGGGCGCTCGACGAATTGCGCAAGTAGGCGGCGTGCCTATATTCTTGTGACGATGACCGGGTGAGTACACGCGATGAATTGGATCTCCAACGTCGTGCGGCCGAAAATCCGCAGCATCCTGCGCCGCGAAGCGCCGGGCAATCTGTGGATCAAGTGTCCGGAGACCGGCCAGCTGGTGTTCTACAAGGACGTCGAGGCCAACCAGTTCGTCATTCCCGGCTCCAACTATCACATGCGCATGAGCGCCGCGGCGCGACTCAAGACGATGTTCGACAACCAGACCTGGTTCGACATCGCCGTGCCCGAGGTGCCGGTCGATCCGCTGAAATTCCGCGACGAGCGCCGCTATGTCGATCGGCTGAAGGACGCCCGCAGCAAGACCGGCCTCAACGATGCGGTGAAGCTCGGCTTCGGCCGACTCGACGGCCTGGCCGCGGTGATCGGCGTGCAGGATTTCGATTTCATGGGCGGCTCGCTCGGTATGGCGGCGGGCGAAGCGGTGATCAAGGGGCTCGATACCGCGGTGGAGAAGGACTGTCCGTTCGTGCTGTTCGCGGCCTCGGGCGGCGCGCGCATGCAGGAGGGCATCCTGGCGCTGATGCAATTGCCGCGCACCACCATCGCGGTGCAGCGGCTGCGCGAGGCGCGCCGGCCCTACATCGTCGTGCTGACCAATCCGACCACCGGCGGTGTCACCGCATCCTATGCGATGCTCGGCGACGTGCATATCGCCGAGCCCGGTGCGCTGATCGGCTTTGCCGGTCCGCGCGTCATCGAACAGACCATCCGCGAGAAGCTTCCCGACGGATTCCAGAAGGCCGAATATCTGCGCGACCACGGCATGGTCGACATGGTGTTGCATCGCCATGAAATGCGAGGAACGATCGCCAAACTGTGCCGGCTGTTGACCAAGGCGCCCGCGAGTGTGCCGCAATCGCTCGCGAGCCTGCCGGCGCCGGCGTGAGCGCGCGTTCCGGCGCGGGGGCGGTCGACGCCATCCTGGCGCGGCTCTTGGCACTGCATCCCAAGCGCATCGACCTGTCGCTCGATAGAGTCGAGCGCCTGCTTGCGGCGCTCGATCATCCGGAACAAATACTGCCGCCGCTGATCCATGTCGCCGGCACCAACGGCAAAGGCTCGACCATCGCCTTCATGCGCGCGATCCTGGAAGCGGCCGGCAAGCGCGTGCACGTCTACACCTCGCCCAATCTGGTCCATCTCAACGAGCGCTTCCGCATCGGGCGAGAAGGTGGCGGCAAGTTCGTCGACGATGCCGTGCTGGCCGAGGCGCTGGCCGAATGCGAAGCCAGGAACGGCGACGCACCGATCACGGTGTTCGAGATCGAAACTGCCGCGGCGTTTCTGTTGTTCTCGCGCAATCCCGCCGACATTCTGCTTCTCGAAGTCGGGCTCGGCGGCCGGCTCGACGCCACCAATGTGGTCGAGCGCCCGCTGGCGAGCGTCATCACGCCGGTATCGGTCGATCACCGCGATTTCCTCGGCGATACCATCGAGCAGATCGCCGCCGAAAAAGCCGGCATCCTCAAACGCGGCGTGCCGGCGGTGATCGCCAGCCAGGCGCGCGAGGTGCTCGCGGTGATCGAGCGGCAGGCTGGCCGCATGAAGGCGCCGCTGAGTATCGCCGGCGAGAACTGGACCGCAACCGAGGAGCGCGGCCGTCTGGTTTATCAGGATAACGACGGCTTGCTCGATCTGCCGGCGCCAAAACTTTACGGCCGCCATCAGTTCGAGAACGCCGGCGCGGCGATCTCGGCTTTGCGCATGGCCGGCTTGAAGCTGCCGGTGGCGGCATTCGAGGCCGGCATGACGCGCGTCGAATGGCCGGCGCGGATGCA
The DNA here is from genome assembly GCA_963724715.1 of uncultured Alphaproteobacteria bacterium. Lineage (GTDB taxonomy): Bacteria > Pseudomonadota > Alphaproteobacteria > Rhizobiales > Xanthobacteraceae > BOG-931. Next base: position 260,373 of record CAVRVV010000002.1, read on the forward strand.
GCGTCTGGCGCACGGCCGGCTGCATTCGTTGCTGCCGCCGGAAAGCGAACTGTGGCTCGACGGCGGCCACAATGCCGACGGCGGCCGCGCCGTCGCCGGTGCGCTGGCCGATCTCGAGGAGCGGGTGTCGCGGCCGCTGGTGCTGGTGGTCGGCATGCTGTCGACCAAGGACCCGGAGGGTTTCTTGCGCAATTTCTCCGGCCTGGCGCGCCGCGTCATCGCCGTGCCGGTCCATCAGGACAAGGCGGTGCCGGCCGAGGCGCTGGCCGGCATTGCGCAAGCTATCGGCATTCCGGCGATTGCCAGAGATAATGTGGAGAGTGCGCTGACGGTCGCGGGCAAGCTCGATCTGCACCCGGCGCCGCGCGTTCTCATCACCGGCTCGCTCTATCTCGCCGGCGAAGTTTTAGCCGCCAACGGCACGCCGCCGGAGTAGAAGCCTTGTTTCCCGGATGCGGTGCAGCGCGCAGCGAAGCGTAGCGGTGCACCGCTGATCCGGGATCGCTCTGGGTTCGGCGTTCGCGACGATCCCGGGTCTGCAGCGCACCACTTCGTGCTGCGCTGCGCCCGGGAAACAGCAGAGTGCGCTACGGTTGCCGCGACGCCGTGTAGGCCGCGATGGCGAGCATGTCGTCGACGGTGAGCCGCTCCACCACCTGCTGCATCAGCGCCGATGAGATGCCGCCGCGCGAGCCGTCCTGGATGCTGAACAGCTGGCGCACCACGTAGTTGGCCTGCCGGCCGGCGATCGGCGGCACGTCGCCGAGCCCACGCAAGGTCTGGCCGTGGCAGATGGCGCAGCGCACGGTTTTGTCGGTGTCGGTCGTGACCAGCGCCTGGCCTTTGGCGATGCTGCCATTGGGCACGAAGGCGACGAAGCCGGAGCGCGGATCGCGGTTGAGCACGACCTCTTCGTCCTCCGGAATTTCGATGATGCGCTTGCCGATCGGCTCGGTCGCGCCGCCGGGCAGCCGCAGCCGCTTGTTGCCGGGGCCCACATAAGTTTTAGGAACAGTGTCGGTCTCGACCACGCGGATCCAAGGCCGCGGCTTGAGCGACGCGAAATAGTCGGCGGCGGCGTGCACGTCCTCTTCGCTGATCGCTTTGGCGATGGTCGTCATCGAGCCGGAACCTTTGCGGGCGCCGTTCTTGTAGTCGACCATCTCGCGGACGAAATAACCCGCGGGCAGCGCCGCGATATAGGCCAACTCGTCGTGGCCGGTGCCGGTCGGCAGGTGACAGGAGCCGCAGGCGCGCACCGTGGTGCCTTCGCCATGGGCGACGATCTGCGGCATCGGCGGATGCATGTCGGGATACCAATCGGGCGGATTGAACAGATCGTCGATCTGCTTGCGCGTATAGGACTTGTCGCTGCCCGGCACGGTGTGCGGCTGGTCGTCGGGCGGCAGCGGGGGCTGCACCTTGTCGGTCACCGGGAAGGCCCAGTCGGGCCGTTCGGCGGCACCGGCCAAAATCGGCACCGCGATCGCCACAAGCCCGATCAGCGGCACCCACAGCAAATTGCGCATTCTTTCTCCCCCGACCCCGCGCCCCCGCGCTTTATTCCAGCGTGATATTAGCTTCGTGAATGACTTTTGCCCATTTGGCTCGCTCGGATTGGATGTATGCGGCGAACTCCTCAGGAGAGCCCGGCATCGCCTCGAACATCTGCGGCTCGAGGAAATGCGTGCGAAAATCCGGATCGGCGAAAATCTTTGCGACTTGCGTGTTGAGCTTGCCGACGATGTCGGGCGGCAGCTTGGCGGGGCCGAACAAGCCGAACCAGGTGACCGCCTGATAACCGGGCAGGCCGCTTTCCGCCACCGTCGGGATATCGGTCGCAAGCGCAAGGCGCTTGTCGCTGCCGATGCCGAGCATCTTGACCCGGCCGCCGCGGAACGCCGGCAGCGCCAGGCTGACGCTCACCGACATCAGATTGATGCTGCCGCCGGCGAGATCGTTGAGCGCGGGCGCGGCGCCGCGATAGTGCACCGCCTGCAGCTTGACGCCCGCCATGCTCTCGAACAGCGCCATGTTCATGTGCGGCGCCGAGCCGATGCCGGCGGTGCCGTAGGTGAGCTGTCCGGGCTTTTGCTTGGCCAGCGCGATCAGCTCCGCCGCATTGGCGGCCGGCAGGTTGTTGTCGCCGATCAGCGCCTGGTTGATGCGGACGAGGCCGCTGATCGGGATAAAATCCTTATCGGTGTCGTAGGGCAGCTTGCCGGGCGGATAGACGGTCGGGTTGATGGTGAAGGTGCCGGCCTCGCCGACCATGAGCGTGTAGCCGTCCGGCTCGGCCTTGGCGACACTTTGCGCGCCCAGAATATGGGCGGCGCCGCCGCGGTTCTCGACGATGACCGGCTGGCCCCAGGCCTTGCTGAGCTCCTGCCCAACCGCGCGGGCCGCCACGTCGGTTACGCCGCCGGCCGCCGCGGTCACGATCAGCGTAATGGGCCGGTCCGGAAAGGACGTTGTTTGGGCGAAGCTCGCGCCGCACAGGAACGGCAGCCACAATATGCCAATCCACTTTTTCACGTCCGCTTCCCTTTCAATATGGCGCCACACCATAACACAGCGGCGGTGACGAAGGTTTAGGGCTTTGCGGGCACCATGTCGCATGACTTTGGGGAATGTTTTGGGGGAATGAATGTCGACGTGGCAAGACCTGAAAACGGAGCGAAATCGCCAATCGGTCGCGCGCCTCACCAAGGCCTTGCCGCAGATTTTTCCGCCGCTCGTGTTGCGGCGCGCGCTCGACCGTCCGTTCGTGCCGCCGACGCCGCGGTTGGCGATCGATTCCTATTGGCGTGCGCATCCGTTGCGCGCCGAACGCTTGGCGCGGGCGCTGGCGGCAAAGAGCGGTGCGCCTGACGGTTGGACATGGCGCTTGGCCGGCAGCCGCAAGAACGGCTTGCCGGCGACGTTCCGGACACCGCCGGCGCCTTATCGCGAAACCGAATATGCGCGCGGTCCCGGCTTTTGCTGCGTCTGCGGTCAACCGGTTTTCCGTTTCGGCTGGCATGTCGATCTGTGGGGCAGCGGCCCGAACAAAAACGCGACCTGGCACTGCGCCTGCGTGATCGCCTGGCAATTCTGGAACGCGCCAAGCGGCGAAGCGCCGCTGCTGCGCCGCCTGCAGGCGCGCCGCTGCGCCGAAGGCGGCGGGCGCTTATGGAAGACCGCTGAGATCGACCACAGGGTGCCGTTGTTCCAGGTGTGGAGCGAGCATCGCGATACGCCGTGGCCGGCGCTGCTCGCTTTTTGGGGCTTGCCGAACCTGCAGGTGATCAACCGCGACGCTCACGTGGCGAAATGCGCCAGCGAGGCGCGCGACCGCAGCGTCGCGCGCAAGCTGTCATTCCCCGCGAATGCGGGGAATCCAGTAGGCGACGCATGAGCCGTTCTGCTCGGGCGGTGATTACTGGATCATCCGCCTTCGCGGATGATGACAGCAATTACACCATGATCTCGCCGAGATTGATGCTGGCGCCGAGGTTGGCTTCCACTGTCTTCGACCGGCCACCGGCAAAAATCTGCACGGTGTAGCGGCCGGAATTCTCGTCGAGACGGTCGAATTTGAAGTCGCCGTAATTGTCGGTGGTCGTCACCGCGACCGAAACGCCGTCCTTGACCAGTTGGACGCTCGCGCCCTCGACGCAATCGACGACGCCGTTCTTGGTCTCGGCGACCGAGCCGCCGATGAAGCATTTGGAATAGCGCCACAGATTGCGGTAATAGACGCGCGGCTTCGCATTCAGCTCCGGCTTCATCACTTCGAGGTGTTCCTCGCGCGCCATGCGGGCCATCTCCTCGTCCTCGACCTTGACGGCGCGCATGGCGCCGGTCGGGCAGGATTGCTGGCCGCGGGTTTGCTCCCAGCCCTGGTCGATCAGATGGGCGTCGAACGTCCAGGCCTGCGGCAGCTGCTGTTCCTCGTTCCACCAGATGTGGCCGTAAGGGCAGGCGTCGACGATCTGCTTCTGGCCTTTGGCCTTGACCGGATCGATGATGACGATGCCGTCCTTGCGCTTCCTGATGGCGCCCTGCGGCGCCGCCTTGATGCAGGGCGCGTCGTCGCAGTGATTGCACATGGTCGGAACGTAGGCGATGTCGATCATCGGGATCTGCCCGCGCTCCTTCTGCAGGATGTTGATCCACTTGTGGCCGTGCTTGGGCATCGGCGCCGAATAGCCGGGCCAATCATTGCCGACATATTCGTCCATGGCGGACAGCGTGCACAGATTGCAATTGGTGCACTCCGCCACGTCGATGATCATGTTCCATTTTTTCATTTTTGTTTCACTCCGACTGCGTCTCCCTCTCCCCGCGCGCGGGGAGAGGGTGGGGTGAGGGGGCTTCTCCGCTGGGTTCAGAATTGCGGCGCTCAGACTCGCTGAGAGGCCCCCTCACCCTCGCTTCGCTCGACCTCTCCCCGCACGCGGGGAGAGGTTATTCTTATTTCGCCGGCACCAGATTCGCTTCCTTGAGCGTGCGCTTGATTTCCTTGTCCTTCTCCATCGCGGCGAACACCGCCGACATGTGCTGGGTAGAGCCGTCCCACAGCTCGATCTGCACCAGCGAATTGGCGCCGGCGAGCGAGTGAGTGGACTTGGTCTGGGTGCGCTCCGGCGTGAGCAGGTTAAGGCAGCCGCCGCGATCGACGGATTTTCCAGGCTCCCCCATCGGATCGTAGATCGCGGACGACTCGTAGCCATGCGCCACGCCGCGCGGCAGGCGCTGCGTCGGCAGCGCCGCACAAATCACCGCGCCGCGGTCGTTGAACACCTTGACCAGCTCATGCTTGTTGATGCCGCGTTCCTTGGCATCTTCCGCGTTCATGCGCATGATCCAGTAGTAATAGCCGTCGACCTTGACGCGATGGTCCTCGATATTGAGCAGGAACGAGTCCTTGCCGTCGCCCTGGGTGTGGAACGAATATTTGGAGTGCGGCGTGAGCAGTTGCAGCGGATAGCGCTCGAACAGCTCGCCGGAATGCGCGCCTTCCCATGACGGCTCGTATTTGACGATCGGCGGCCGCTCCGGATCGTTGAAGCGCAGTAGCGAATTGCATTCGAATTCGAGCTTGCCGGATTGGGTCTGCAGCCCCCGCAGATATTCTTCCGTGTAGTCGGACGGCAGCGGCTGCGCCTCCGGCACGTCTTTCTTGCGGTTTTCGAAGAACCAGCGGAACGACACCGGCGCGCGCAATTTTTCCTTCTCGGCCGGCACGACGAAATAACCGCGCTTGAGGAATTTCTTCCACGACATCATTTTCGGCATGTCGGACGCGAGGTAGACCCGCTTGACCCAATCGATCTCGTTGCAGCCTTCGGAGAAATAATTAGCCAAGCCGAGCGGCTTGCACAGCTCGTTGAAGATCCAGAAATCTGATTTCGATTCGCCTTGCGGTGCTATCGCCGGCGCCTGGAACACGATGACCCGGTGATTGAGTTGCTGCTGGCCGTGATGGCCGTAGCCGCCCAGCCCCGCCCATTCGCTGATGTCGGTGCGCTCGAAATTGGTGCACGCCGGCAGAATCACATCGGCGAATTTTGCTTCGCCCTCGAACCAGATCGACTGGTTGACGACGAATTCGAGATTCGGCGACTGATACATCTTCACCCAGCGATTGGTGTTGTTCATCGTCGAAAGAATCGAGCCGCCGTATTTGTAGAGCATGTGCACCGGCGAATGGCCGGGCGCCGGATAGAGGAAGCGTGCGAATTGGTGCTCGATCGATTTGCCGACCCACGGATAGCCTTCGGCTTTGCCTTCCGTGATCGCCTCCGGCACAAAAATGCGCGGGATGCGCTGGCCGTTGGAGTTCATGGTCGGCAGTTGCGGCATGCGCTGATAGAGCTCGACCGGCATCGCGGTGTTTTCCAGATCGCCCGACATGCCGCCGTCGGCGTAGCCGGGGAAATAGAAATTGAAATCGATTGGCGTGCCCCATTGCAGGTTGCCCATATTGATGCCGGGCTTGCCCAGCCCCTGCATGGCGGTGAGGCAGACCATGACGCGCGCCCAGGGAATGCCGGTCTGGTTGCGGCAGGCGCCGCCGTGGCCGTTGCCCCAGCCGCCCGGCGCCAGATAGACGCGCTTCTTGCCCCATTCGCGGGCGAGCGCGCGCACGTCCTTGGCCGGAACGCCGGTTTCCTTCTCCTGCCACTCCGGCGTCTTCGGCGTGCCGTCGTCGTCGCCGAGCAGATACGCTTTCCACTTGTCGAATCCGACGGTGTGGGTCTCGACATACGATTTGTCGTAAAGGTCTTCCTTGATCCAGACGTAAGCGATGGCCATCGCCATGGCGACCGAGGTGGTCGGCTTCGGCGCGAACCATTTGCCGGGCAGGAACTGCGCGGTGGCGTTGAAATATGGATCGACGTGGACGACTTTGATGGCGAGTTTCGGATCTTTGAGCCACTGCCGGCGCGTGGTGCCTTCCTGGGCACCGTAGGAGCCTGAGGTCGATTCCGGATCCGCCGCCCACGACACGATCATGTCGCAGTTCTGCAAGCAGTCCTCGACGGTGCCGTAGGTTTCCGACTGGCCGACGCGCAGCGTGTGGCCCCAGTGATGCACCGCGCCCCAGTACCAGCCTTCCCACGAGTCGGGATTGTGATGGATGCGCGTCATGCCGACCGCATTGGCGAAGCGGAACAGCGCCGAGAGGTAATAGCCGATATTGCCCCAGGTGTGATGCGAGCCGTGCGAGAAGGTGATAGCGCCGGGGCCGTATTCGCGCTTCTGCCGCTTGATCTCGTCGGTGACGAGCTTGATCGCCTCGTCCCAGGAGATGCGCACATAGCCCGACTTGCCGCGGTTCTGCGGATTGCGTTCGCCGTTCGGATCGTAGTCGACGCGCTTCATCGGATAGAGCAGGCGGTCCGGCGAATAGACGATGGATTTCGCATTCTGGCCGTGCGGCGCCAGCGTAGTCTTGCGCGGCGGCGTCAGCTTCACGCCCTTGGCCTCGATGGTCCATGACGCGCCGTCTTCGTCGATCAAGTCGATCGGCGTCAAACGTATGATCTTGCCGTCCTTGACGTCGACGAACACCGGCCCACCGTTCGTCATGTTGCAATAGCGCATGACGCCGCGGCGCAGTTTTGTGCCGTATTTGAGGCCAGCCGACTGGCTCATCATCAAGGTCTGCGCGAACCAGTTGGTCAAATATTCCGGGCCGTCGACGGTGAGATTGAAATCTTTCTGGGCATTGATCTGGTCGAGCCAGTTGATCGGCGGCATCAAGAGCGCGGCGCCGATCTTGGCGTTCTTGAACATCAGCTTGATGTCGGGCTTTGCGTGCAGGCCTGAGCCGGTCGTGATCACGCCGTCGCTGAAGGCGTACCAGCGGCCGATCTCCTCGTCGCGCGTCATGATCTGCGCCACGAGATTGTGCTCCTTTACCCGCGCCTTGAATTTCGGGTGGCGCCGTGCCGCATGTTTGAGGAGCTGCGCCGCGCCGAACAGAATGATCGGCAGCTTCATCGTGGCAAATGCCATGTTGTCCTCCTCATTTCGCGCCAGCGCGCGTCGGCCCGTTCCGCGCAGGGCATGTCCCTTAAGGGGCGCGGCCGGCTCGAAGCGGGCGATTTTGCAATAAATCCGTCGTGATTGAAACCTGTTCTGCCTCCCGGCAATTCATCGCAGCCGTGCAGGCGCGGGATAGGCAAGGCGCGGTCGCCATCTCCTCCCTCTCCCCAGAGGGGAGAGGGATGGGGTGAGGGGGTTCGGACCCATCGGCGAGTCCCGAACCCCCACCCTCTCCCCTGCGGGGCGAGGGGGCCGCATGCGCGTGCGGCGCTGATCCGTACTTCTGGACTACCGCACGACGATATTGCGCATTTCGCCCGGCCGGCCGGCCAAAAACAGCCGCATATTGTCGACGATCAGCGGCATGATGAAATCCTCGTATTCATTCACGTAGCCGCCGATGTGCGGCGTGATGAAGACGTTGGGCAGGTCCCAGAACGGGCTGTCGGCCGGCAACGGCTCGGTCTGGAACACTTCGAGGGCGGCGCCGGCGATGCGGCGCTCGCGCAGCACCGCGAGCAGCGCCGCTTCGTCGACGGTCTGGCCGCGGCCGGCGCTGATGTAATAGGCGGTTGGCTTCATCGCGCCGAAGATTTTGGCGTCGAGCAGCGCGATATTGTCGTCGCTCGCCGGCAGCATGTTGATGAGATAGTCGGCGCGGCGCACTGCGTCGAGGAGCCGGTCGGTCGCGATCATCTCGTCGAAGCCCGCTTCCTGGCGCGGCGTGCGCGTGACGCCGATGACGTGCATGCCCAGCGCCTTGAGCAACTCGCCGATGGCCGAGCCGACGACGCCGGTGCCGGCGATCGCTGCGGTCTTGCCGTGCAGCGTGCTCCACAGCCGCCGCTCCCAGAAATGCGCCTTCTGGTCGTCGACCGCCCGCACCGCGTCGCGGCTCACCGCCATCATCATATAGGCGACCTGCTCGCGCATCGGCGGGCCGTGGATGCCGCGGCCAGAGGTGATCAGCACGTTTGGCTTGAGCGACGGGCAGCGCAGAAAATGATCTACGCCGGTCGCCAGCGACTGGATCCATTGCAGCCGCGGCGCGCCTGCGAGCATGAAATCCTGCGCCTCGATGCCGAACATCATCATGACGTCGATATCGCTCAGATCGCCTGTGACTTCGCTTTTGTTGTGGAAGAGCTGAAATTGCAATGCGGGAAATTTTTCGCGCAGCGCATCGCGATACATTTCGGCATGAACGTCAACGATGAGAACTTTGGTCATGCCTGCGGCAGGCCCAGGTATTTCGCCGCATTGCCGAAGGCGATGTCCTGCCGCAGCGACTCCGCCAGCGACACATGATCGAGAAACTCGCCAGCCTCCTGTGCCGACTCGAAAGGATAATCGGCCGCGAACATCACGCGGTCTTTGCCGAGCGCGGCCAGCGTGCAGTTCAGCGGCTCCGCCGAGCACATGCCCGACGTGGTCACCACGATATTCTGCTTGATGTATTCGGACGGCGGCTTGGCGAGCTTGACGCCATAGAGCTTCGCCCGGCTGTCGAAACGCCAGAGCAGGAACGGCAGCGTCTCGCCGAGATGGCCCAGCATCAGCTTGGCGCGCGGAAAGCGGTCGAACAGTCCGCTGAACACCAGCCGCAAGGCATGCGAGCCGGTCTCGAATCCCCATTCCCAGGTGGCGCGGCGCAGGCCGGCGACGCCTTCCAGCGCCGGGGAGGGGGTGATCGGATCGGTCGGATGGATGTAGATCGGCGCGCCGAGCGCTTCCGCGCGCTCCCAGAACGGATAGAGCGACGGATGATCGAGATACTGTCCGTGGGTATGGCCGTTGATCATGGCGCCGCAGAATTTCAGCTCGCGCATGCAGCGCTCGAGCTCGTTGGCGGCGCCGCGCGGGTCCTGCATCGCCAGGTGTGCGAAGCTGGAATAGCGGTCCGGGCGTTTTTGGACTTCGCGGGCGAGAAAATCGTTGGCCTCGCGGGCGACGCGCGTTGCGGTGGCGACGTCGCGCTCGATCTGGACGCTGGGGCCGGCGATGGACAGCACCGAGCGCGCAATGCCGGCCTGGTCCATCGACTGCAGGCGTTGCTCGCCAAAATCGGTCAGGCGCGCCAACAGATTGGCGACGTGCTTCGGATCGACATTGCCGACGGTGGTCCGCCAATAGGTCTCGTGCCCGGGAGCCAGAAAATGCTCCTCCAGCGCAATCTTTTGCACCATGCGTTCCTCGATCGTTTCCTATCCACTCTGCGGTGTTTCCCGGATGCGGTGCAGCACGAAGTGGTGCACCGCATCCGGGATCGTCGCAGACTCGGAGCCCGTAACGGTCCCGGGTCTGCGGCGCACCACTTCGCTGCGCTACGTGATGCACCGCGCCCGGGACACAGGGCACTAGCGGGGGTCTATAGCCGATATCCGGTGCAATGGTACACTTCCCAATGCTATAAGCGTGGCAATGCGTGGGCGTGCTTAGGGAGGTGTTGCGTGGTCAAGAAGATACGCGGCGTGGCGTTGGAGGAAAACCTCGACAACACGATGGGGCTCGAGTTCTACAATCTGTCCCATCGCTTCGGGTACCAGTCGCCGAACTGGCCGTATTTCGAAGACGTCAAGATCGAGCGCATCCACTACATGGCGAAATCGGGCGTGCTGTCGCAGCGCATCACGACCTCGATGCACAACACCACCCATATCGACGCGCCGGCGCACGTGGTGCAAGGCACGCCGTTCATCGACGAGGTGCCGCTGCCGCATTTCTTCGGCTCCGGCATCGTGGTGTCGATCCCGAAGAAGAAGTGGGAGCAGATCACCTACGACGACCTGGAGAAGGCCGCCGGCAAGATCGTGCGCCCGCGCGACGTGGTGATCGTCAATACCGGCTGGCACAAGCTCTACGAGGACAGCGAGGACTATTTCTGCCGCGCGCCCGGTTTTGTGCCGTCGGCCGGCGAATGGTTCGTCGAGAAGAAGGTCAAGGTGGTCGGTCACGACACCCAGGCCAACGACCATCCGCTCGCCACTGCGATCGGGCCGCAGCGCAACGGCCCGCTGCATCCGCATCTCGCCGACGAATACAAGAAATGGTCCGGCGGCCGCGACTGGAAAGAGGATTTTCCGGAATGGGAGCCGGTGCACCGCATCCTGTTCAAGAACGGCATTTTGGGCATCGAGAATGTCGGCGGCGACATCGATAAGGTCACCGGCCGGCGCTGCACGTTCGCGTTCTTTCCGTGGAACTGGGATCGCGGCGACGGCTGCATCATCCGCCTGGTGGCGATGATCGATCCGAAGGGCAGCTACCGGATCGAGAAGGGGGAGAAGGTCTGATGATCGTGCGAAAATTTTCGGAAGCCCGGCCGTACGAAGCGCCGAACCACCGCGGCTACAAATCGTTCCGCGTCTACGGCGCCGAGATGGGCGGCTCGCAGTCGCTGGTGTTCGGCATCTCTCACTTTTTGCCGGGCGGCGGCGCCGGGCCGGACGCCTCGCCGCCGGAGAAGATCTATTACGTGCTGGCGGGCGAGCTCACGGTGATCGTCGGCGGCAAGGAGACGGTCGCCAAGGCCGGCGATAGCGTCTACATCGGCCCGAACGAAAGCCGCGAGATCATCAACCGCAGCAACGACGTCTGCACGATTGCGGTCGCCGTGGCGCCGGTGAAATAACACTGATGTCATCGTCCGCGAAGGCGGACGACCCAGTAATCGCTGGCGTTATAGAATTCGTTGCAGCGCCAGCGATTACTGGGTGCCCCGCCGGAGCCTGTCATCGGGCCGGCCACTTCGGGCCGGACCCGTTGGCGGGGCATGACAGAGTTGAGGAGAAACCATGTCCGAAGACTTCCTGAAAAACCCGCTCTCCCTATTCGACGTCAAAGGCAAGACCGCACTCATCACCGGCGCCACCGGCGCGTTCGGTGCGCTCGCCGCCCAGGTGCTGGCCGGCGCCGGCTGCAATGTCGTGCTGGCGGCGGGCGGCGCCGAGGCGCTGAAAAAGGTCGCGGCCGAGTGCGAAAAGCTCGGCGCCAAGGTCGAGGCGGTCAATATGCGGCCGAGCTCGGCGGCGCTCTGCGACAAGATCGTGGAAGCGGCGGTGAAGCGCTTCGGCGGCGTCGATATCGTGGTCTTGGCCGCCGGCATCAACAAGGTGCAGAAAATTGTCGATCAGGCGCCGGAAGCCTTTGCCGAAGTCATGGACGTCAACGTCACCCAGTCGTGGCTGATGGCGCGTGCCGCCGGCAAGCAGATGCTGGCCCAAAACCGCGGCGGCAAGGTCATTCTGATGTCGTCGGCACGCGGTCTGCTCGGCCATCCAGCCGGCTACACCGCCTATTGCGCGTCGAAATCGGCGATCGACGGCATCACCAAGGCGCTCGGCTGCGAATGGGGCGACACCGGCATCACGGTGAATGCTATCGGGCCGACGGTGTTCCGCTCGCCGCTGACCGCCTGGATGTACGAAGACAACGAGCGCTCGACCACGGTGCGCAAGGGATTCATTGCCCGCGTGCCAAAGGGCCGCCTCGGTGAGCCGTCCGATCTCGCCGGGCCGCTGCTCTTCCTTGCCTCCAAGGCGTCGGATTTTTACACCGGCCACATCCTCTATGCCGACGGCGGCTATACGGCGGGCTGACCTCTCACTTTTCCCTCCCCCGCTTGCGGGGGAGGGTGGGGTGGGGGCTTTGGCGCGCAGCGGTTGCGAGATGAACTCATGACAAAAGCAAAAATCGCCGTCGTCGGCGCCGGCCTGATGGGCCATGGCATCGCGCAGGTTTTCGCGCTGGCCGGCCACGAGGTGAAGATCACCGACACGGTGGTGAAGAATCTCGACACCGTGGCGGCGCGCATTGCCGCCAACCTGCGCGATCTTGGCGAAGATGAACGCGCCGTTGAGCGCGTGCAGCCGTCCGTCGATCTCACCGACGCGGTGCACGACGCCGACTACGTGGTCGAGGCGGTGTCGGAAAATCTCGAGCTGAAGAAGAAAATTTTTGCCGAGCTCGAGCGCCGCACCCGCCCGGATACGATCCTCGCCAGCAACACGTCGGTGATCCCGATCACCGCGATCATGCAGGATTTGAGCCGCCGCGAACGCGCGGTCGGCACCCATTGGTGGAATCCGCCGTTTTTGGTGCCGCTGGTCGAGGTGATCGGGACGCAATGGACCGCGCCGCGTGTGATCGAATGGACCATGGAGTTGCATGCGGCAGCGGGCAAAAAGCCGGCGCATGTCAAGAAAGACGTGCCGGGCTTCATCGGCAACCGGCTGCAGCACGCGCTGTGGCGCGAGGCGATCTCGCTGGTCGAGCACGGCATCTGCGACGCCAAGACCGTCGACGACGTGGTCAAAGCCTCGTTCGGCCGCCGCCTCGCCGTGCTCGGGCCGATCGAAAACGCCGACCAGGTCGGCACCGATCTCACGCTGGCGATTCACGACGTGGTGCTGCCGGCGATCGAGAACCGGCCGGGACCGTCGCCGTATTTGCAAGACCTGGTGGCGAACGGAAAGCTCGGCTTCAAATCCGGCGAAGGTTTCCAGAAATGGAGCCCGGAGCAACAGGCCGCGTTGCGCGCCCGGGTGATGCGGCATCTGAAGGCGATGCGGGATACTTAGCAAAACCCTCCCCCCTTGTGGGGGAGGGTAGGGTGGGGGGTCGGGAGGTGATGCTCAGCGAAGACGCTTGAACAGACGTCTACGTCCAAGCGCCACCTCCCGACCCCCACCCCTAACCCCTCCCCACAAGGGGGAGGGGAAGGTCAGCGCCATTCGTCACGCGCACCGCCGGCATCACTTCGTCGACGAACAACTCGATCGATCGCAAACACTCGTCGCGCGTCAGATCGCCGAACGCGAATTGCCCGACGACGTAATTGCATTGCGTTTCAGCGAGCTGCGATTGCAGGAACTCCGTTACCGTTTTCGGCGACCCGGCGATGCCCTGGCCGACCTGAACCAGCGCGTCCCATTGCGGCGGCCGCGGATGGGTCTGGGCGCGGCCGCGCAACCTTGGCAAATGGGTGAAGCTGCGATGCCAGGGCAGATAGGCGCGGCGGGCAAGGCGTAGCGCCTCGGCGTCGGTCTACGCCACCACGATGAAGCGGCCCAGGCCGAGCATTGGCATCGTCGCGCCCGGATGCGGCGGCCGCCACGTCGCGCGATAGCGCTCGATCGACAGCCGCGTATCGGCGGGCGAATCGAGACTGACGACGTTGAGATTGCGCTTTGCCGCGCGCTCGGCGCTGTCGGGCGCATGCACGCCGTACCACAGCGGCGGGTGCGGCTTTTGCAGCGGTTCAAGCTCCATCGGCACGTTGTCGAAGGAGAAATACTTGCCGTGGAAATCGAGCGTCTTGTGTGTCAGCCCGCGCACGATCACGTCCAAGGCCTCGGCATAAATATCCTGCCGCTCCTCGGCATCGACGCCGAAGTATTCGGCTTCGATGGGTGAGGCGCCGCGGCCGAAGCTCAGCTCCAGCCGGCCGCCGCTCATCTGGTCGAGCATGCAGATTTCCGCAATCAGCCGCAGCGGATGATACAGCGGCAGCACGAACACCAGTGGCCCGAAGCGCAGCCGCCGCGTGCGCTGCGCCACAGCGGCCAGAAAGACATTCGGCGACGGCGCCATGCCGAGCGGCGTCGAATGGTGCTCGGCAATATGATAGGCGTAGAATCCGGCGCGGTCGTACGCTTCGGTGATCTTGAGACGGTCCTCGTAGAAATCCGGCAGTGCTTGCCCGGTGCGATCGAGATGATCGAAGACGCCGAATTCCATTGCCTATTCCTTGTTGTCAACGTGCAGACGCTCGATCAGCGCAAAACTGTCCGGCAACTTGTCCAGGCCGAGCACCGCATCGACTAACGCGTCCTGCTGCTTGTCCGCCATGACACCGCGCGTGAGCTTGCGGAATTTGCCGATAATGTCGTCGGCGCTGGCGAACGATTGCTCGCTGCCGCGCGGCGCCTCGCGGGTCTCGCTTTCGACCGAGCCGTCGCGGAAACGGATGTCGACGCACACCTTGTGCCGGGAGCCGGCGCCGAGCGCGGTGATGGCGGGGTCGTGCGCCACCTTCACCTTGCGCGACAGTTTTATGCGCGCCGCATCGTCGACGCAGTCGGCGGTGAACTCGTCGACGAACACATCGCCCTCGATCAAGAGCGTGGCGACGCAGAACGGCAGGTTGAGCTGGGCCGAGGTCAGGCCTTCCGGCCGGTACGGCCAGCCGACGTGATCGACGGTGACCTGCGAGCCGTGCACGACGATCTCGTCGATGTCGTCGAGACTGAACGGCCGGCGCTTGCGGATGTCGCGGATGGCGTCGAGCGTGGTGTGGTTACTGCCGACGCAGGAATAGAATTTGAGCGAAATGCGCAGCGTCTCGAAGCGCTCGCCGAGGCCTGAGCTCAGCTCTTCGAGATTGAAGCGGTCGTCCGAGCGAGAAAACGTGGTGCAGAAGCCGCCATAGGGCGCCTCGAACACATCGACGATGCCGGTAAAACCCTCCTTCGCCAGCAGCGCGCCATAAAGCCCGCTCTGCGCGGCGCGCCCGGCATGCATGCGCTTGACCATGGCGCCGTATTGCGCCGCCATCAGGCCGGACGATTGGGTGCCGGCGATGCCGAGCGCGTGCACCGTTTTCTCGGCATCGAGCCCGAGTCCCCGCGCCGCGCCGGCAGCGGCCGAGAAAATCCCGACCGTAGCGCCGGAATGCCAGCCCTGGCCGATATGCTCCTGGCCCATGCACAAGCCGACGCGCGGCCCGATCTCGTAGCCGGCGACGGCTGCGGTGAGGAGATTGCGGCCGGACAGTTGCGCGTGGCTCTCGGCGATGGCGATCAGCGCCGGCAGCGTCACCGCGCCGACGTGCAGCACGGCTTTGCGGTGCACGTCGTCGAGCTCGAACCCTTGCACCTGGGTGCCGTTGAGCAGCGCCGCATGCGGCGAGGACAGCTTTCGGTCGGTGCCCCAGATCGAAGTGGTTCGCGTTGCATCGAGCGCTTCGAGCGTGCGGCGCAGAATGCGGCACCATTCGAGGTTGGCGCCGTAAATGGCGCAGCCGAGCGAATCGAGAATGAGAAGCTTGATCCGCTCGCGGACCTCGGCGGGAATTTGCTCGTAGGTCAGGCCGGAGACGAACTTGGCGATCGCCCGGGTGTGAGGGTTAGCGGAAGCGGCGTGTGCACTCATTGTTCAGCTTGGCCGCAACGCGGCGTTCCTACCTGTGCCCTCTCCCCTTGCGGGAGAGGGCAGCGCGAGACGTTCAACAAACTCGATTGGGTGAGGGGTTGCGGCGCTGCCGACCCCTCACCCTTCCGAGTGTTTGAATTGCCGAGGAGCCCTCTCCCGCAAGGGGAGAGGGCAAGACCGCCGTCGCCGATCATTGTGCGGCGGTTTTTGCTTTGACGCTGTCCCACCACGGACAGATGCCGGACATCACCTGGTAATTGCCGTCCATCACCTGCACCGGGCGCCGAAAGCCGTCGGCGGCGTTCTTGAGGCGTAGCGCGCGGGCCTTGGCGTTGTCTTCCTTCGACAGCCAGACGCGATCGTGGCCCCACATGCTGGGGCCTTCCTTGCGTTCGGACGCCTGCCAGGTGGCGACGTCGATCGAGCGCGCGCCCCAGCCGTATTCGACCATGAAGGCGGACGGCGTCCACGAGTAGAACGAGGTGATGAAATCGCTGGTGTGGCGGCCGAGCGTCACGCCGACGCGGCCCTCTTCGCCGAGTGCCAGATCGTAGCCCTGGCCGACGTCGTCGAAGCTGAACAGCTCCATCATGATGTGATGCACGGCGTTCTTGCCGGTCTGGATGAAGGCGAGGCTGTGATGGCGTGGATTGAGGTGGAGGAAGCGCGCGACGAACGGATGGTCGTAATAATCGGTCAGCCGGAAGCCGAGCGCGCCGCGATAAAATGCCATCAGCCGGTCGATGGTTTCCGCTGTATCGACATTGAGCACGACATGGCCCAAGCCGAGCGGTCCGGTACGAAAGCCCGAGATCGAGCGTCCGGGCCGGAATGGCTCGGTCGTGGTTTCGGCGCCGTGGAACAGCTCCAGTCGGTTGCCGAGCGGATCGTTGAACACGATGAGGTCGCGCACGTGCCGCTCGTCGGCGAGCGCGCGGGCGCCGCGCGCCACCTTGATCTCGCTCTTCTCCAGGTGCGCCGCGATGGCGTCGAGCGCTGCGGCGTCGGCGACCTCCCAGCCGAAAAAGCCGATGCCCTCGCCGCCGTCGGCGGCGACGATGATGCGCTGCTTGCGGTCATCCATGCGGAAGGCCAGTGTCGAGCGCGACTTGTCGATGCGCTGCAGGCCGAGGAGGCCCGAGCCGTAGCTCGCCCAGTCGGCCAAATCCTTGGCGCGCACGCCGACATAGCCCAAAGCCTGCGGAGCCGAAGCTTCCATTGGCAAACCTCATGCAAACATTGCCATCCTTTTACACCGATGGCATGACGGGTGGAACTGTCGTCCCCGCGAAAGCGGGGACCCATAATCACGGATCGGGCAGAATTGTCTCGGACGGTGGCTATGGGTTCCCGCTTTCGCGGGAACGACGATGAGATAATGAGCCATGTCCGAGCGTACCAAACCGCCGTTCCGCGCCGACCATGTCGGCAGCCTGATCCGGCCCGATGCGCTAATCAAGGCGAGAGAGGCTGCGGAGAAGGGCGAGATTCCACCGGCCGAGCTGACCCGCGTCCAGCACGACGCGATCCGCGGCGTGGTGCGGCTGCAGGAGGAGATCGGGCTCAAGCTCGCCACCGACGGCGAATACAACCGCTTTTCCTGGCAGCGCGACTTCTTGCTCAAGATCGGCAATGTCGAGCCGATGGCGTCAAAACTCACGGTGCGGTTTCATTCCGCCGCCGGCACCCGCGACCACTCGCCACCGTCGCTGCAAGTCGCCGGCAAGCTGTCGCGCCCCAAGGGCATTTTCGTCGATGATTTCAAGTTCCTGAAAACTGTCGCCAAAGCGACGCCGAAGATCACCATTCCGTCGCCGACCATCGTACATTTCCGCGGTGGCCGCGAAGCGATCGATGTCGAGGCCTATCCGGACATGGATGTGTTCTACGACGATCTGGCGGACGTCTATCGCGCCGAAATCCGCGATCTCGCGGCAGCCGGCTGCCGCTATCTGCAGATCGACGAGGTCAATCTCGCTTATTTGTGCGATCCGGAATTGCGCCGCCAAGTCGCGAATATCGGCGAGGACCCGGCGACGCTGCCGAAAACCTACGCCAAGCTGCTCAACGCCGCGATCGCCGGCAAGCCGGCCGACATGACCGTGTGCATGCATCTGTGCCGCGGCAATTTTGCCGGCGCCTGGATCGCCGACGGCGGCTATGAGCCGATCGCCGAGCTGTTGTTCAACGCCATCGGCGTCGACGGCTATTTCCTGGAATACAACTCGGCGCGCGCCGGCGGTTTCGAACCGCTGCGTTTCCTGCCCAAGGGCAAGATCGCGGTGCTCGGCCTGGTCACCACCAAGAGCCCGCACATGGAGACCAAGGACGAGCTCAAGCGCCGCATCGACGAAGCGAGCCGCTACGCGCCGCTCGAGCAATTGGCGCTATCGCCGCAATGCGGCTTCTCCTCTGGCATCGGCGGCAATGCCATGACGGTCGAGGACGAGATCGCGAAGCTCAGGCTTGTCGTCGAAACGGCGCGCGAAGTGTGGGGGACGGCGTAACGATGCCATCCCGGCGATCTAGGCCTTGGCTCTATCCGCGACGATCATCGACCGCATGATTTCGTCCGAAATATCCTTCACGGCTCCGGGGGAGTGCGTCAGGAACAGCGTATTGGTCTTATCGCTTTCGCCGATGGATTTGATGGTATCGAAATATTGCGTCACCAGCACGAGCTGCATGACTTCCGAAGTGGATACGCCGCCGACGACTTTCTGAAATTGCTCGATCGAGCCCTGCAGCCCCTCGATAATGGCTTTCCTCTGATTGGCGATGCCTTGCCCTTGCAGAGCCTTGCTTTCCGCCTCCGCTTCGGCCCGCTTGACCACGAGGATTTTCTCGGCCTCGCCCCTGGCGTTGGCCGCGACCTGTTCGCGTTGAGCGGCATTGATGTCGTTCATGGCCGACTTGACCTTGGCGTCGGGAACGATGTCGGTGACCAGGACATTGACGATTTCATAGCCGAACCCGGCCATATCGGCATCGAGCTCCTGTTTCACGGCGGCTGCGATCCCTGACTGGCTGGCAAACACCTCGTCCAATGTCATGCCGGGAACATGCCCGAGGATGACCTGCTCGACATAAGCCTGAATCTGCTCGGCCGGATTGGACAGCTTGTAGAAAGCATCAAAGGCCTTTTCCGGACGAACGCGATTTTGCACGGAAATGGGAATGGTGACGAAGACGTTGTCTTTGGTCTTGGTCTCCATCGTCAAAGTAATCTGATTGACGCGCAGGCTGATCCTGCCGGCCACGGTGTCGATGAACGGCCACTTCCAGTTCAAACCCGGATTGGCGACACGAAGAAATCTGCCAAATCGCGTGATGACTGCGACCTGCGCGGTGTTGACCGTAAAAAAGCTTCCGAGCACCACGGACAGCACCAGGAAGACGAAAATGGAAAACACGAACCAGCTGAGAAATGTCGTTGGATCATTCATTTTTTTGTCCCCATTTTGCCGTTGGGCGCACCCCAACTAGAAACCGAGCGTCGGCACCACGTCCGCCGGCGGTGTCGTCCAGCGCTTGGTCGGGCGGCCTTCGGCGATGGCGCGGAATTCGCGCGTCAGAATTTTCCGCCACAAGATGATGCCGGCGTCGGAGCGGCCCAGCCGCTCGGCGTCACGATCCTCGATGCGGCCTTGGCCCGCCTGCACGGCGATGTCCTGGACGATGGCGAGGTCGGGGTGGACGACGTCGGCAAAGCGCTGCTTGCCCGACCAGATGTCGCGCACCACGTCCATCACCGGCGGCGCCGCTGCGACGCTGCGGTCGTATTCGGCGCGCTTTGCCCGATAGGCGTCTGCGTCCTTGCCGGTGACTGCGACATGGCTGGTGATCAGCCACAAATGATTTTCGTCATCGACCGGGGTGAAGCTGAAATAGATTTCGGTCCAGCCGCCGACGCCGTCCATGCCGGCGAGCGGCGGCACGATTACCCGCGTCAGGTTCGGCGCGTAATGCAGCGTGTGCCGCACCTCGCCAGACTTGCGGGTGCCGAAGCGCCGCATGCCCCAATCGGTCTCTTCCGCGGTGATGATCGGCAGGTCGGCGGACAGTTTGGCATGCGACCCGCCCGGCTGGTGGGCGAAGGCGACGTGCACCTCGTCCATGCTGTTCTCAAAGCTCTGCAGATAATTGCAGGGCACCTGCTCGACGTTCCAGACCTGGATCAGGCCTTCGGTGGAGCGGTGCGGAAAATGCGGGAACGGCGGCGGCTCGCCGGGGCCGAAATAGCCGAAGATGAGGCCCAGATATTCGCGGGTCGGATAAGTGCGCAACTGCACCTTGCGGGCAAATCCCGCTTCCTCGGCCGGCTGATCGACGCATTGCCCGGAGCAGTCGAACTTCCAGCCGTGATAGACGCAGCGGATGCTGTCCTCTTCGATCCATCCCAGATGCAGCGGCGCGCCGCGATGCGGGCAATGGTAATCGACAACCTGCGCAATCCCGGAATGTCCGCGATAAAGCGCAAAATCCTCGCTCATGATGCGGATCGGCTTGGCGTGGCCTGCGGGCAAATCCTGGCTGCGATAGAGCGCGTGCCAGAATTGCCGCATGAAAATACCGCCGGGCGTGCCGGGACGCGTGGTGGCGATGTCGATGTCGGCGGATTCGGAATTTGCACTCTGCAGGCGCGACGGCGGGCGGCGTTCGATCAGCGTCATGGGTTTTGCTCCCGGGAGCATCGTTCTCTGATTGCGGGCGCTGGGTCAACTTGGTTTTTCTACCCGGGCCTGTCGGTTTTTTGATGTACGTAATAGGATATCGCGCGCGAAGGCGCGCGGGGCGCAGCATCCTGATTCCGCAACGCCTCTGTCGTTCAATGTTGCACCGGGATTTCATGTCGCTCAAAATCATACGTCGCTCTGTGCCGAGCTGCGGTTCGGGTTACGGTCCGCCCGGTGACGGTCCGTTCCCGGCGATTCTGCTTTTGCACGGCTCGGAAGGCAAATGGTCAGGATGGATCTATCGGACCGCCGTCATTCTTGCGGCGCATGGTTTTCTGGCAATTCCTTTTGGCTATTCGAACGGAGGAAACGGCTGGAATGCAGGTAACATCATTGACGTGCCGCTCGATCGAACCGCGGAGGCGCTGGCTCTTTTGCGCGCACACGAATTGTCGGGCAACAAAATCGGACTGTACGGAACTTCGCGCGGTGCCGAACATGCGTTGTTGCTGGCGTCGCTGATGGCCAGGGACGGCATTGCGGGACTCCCGGACGCCGTCGCCGTGCATAGCGCTGCGGACGTCATCTGCGGCGCATTCGATGCCAAGATCTGGCGTGATTCCGGCGATCCCGGATGGCAACCTTGGGATCCGGCAAAACGGGCATGGACATGGCGCGGGTCGTCGGACGAGCTTCTGCCGACAACGACGATCGAAATCGAACGTTTCGCAGGTCCGCTTTTCCTCAGTCATGGCACGAAAGACGCGACCTGGTCTGTCGACATGACTCACCGCCTATGGGATCGCTTGAAGCGGCATGGCCGGAACCCCGAGGTCCATCTCTACGAGGGAGAAGGCCACAGGCTTACCAGCGACGTGGAAAATCAGCACAACGAGCAGCTGATTGAATTTTTTGCCCGCCATTTGAGCTGACCGCCGGTAGCACGCCGCTACTCCGTGCGAGGTGTGGGCAGTGCATAACAGCGGCCGGCTCAGCCGACCAGCCAGCTCACACCCAGGAAGCCCGGCGTCAGAATGGCGCTTGCCCACAGCAGCGCCGATGCGACATTGGCGACCTGGAATTTCCACCACGGCATTTCACAGATGCCGGCCGCGATCGGCACGACGGCGCGGAGCGGCCCGAAGAAGCGGCCGATAAAGACCGCGAGCATGCCCCAGCGGACGATCAAGTCATTGGCGCGCGATACGATGTGAGGGTTGTTGGCCAACGGCCGAGCGGTCAAGACATAATCTCTGGCGCGAAATGCCAATTCGTAGGCCAGCCAATCGCCGGCAGTGGCGCCCAGCACTGCGGCCGTCCAGATCGGCCAGAACTTGATGCCGACGACCGGAATGAGGCCGCCCAAGCCGAACAGGATTGCGGTGGCGGGCACCAGCAGCGAGACAAACGCGAACGACTCGCAGAACGCCAGCAGAAACACGACCACCCCGCCCAGCGTTTCATGCTGCTGGATGAACGCAATCGTAGTCTGTACGATTTCCGTCATTGCTCAAGCGGTCAAAAAAACGCCGGCCCGCTCCGCCCAGAGCATTTTCCGCAATCCAAGCTCGAGCGAGCCGCGCCAGATCATGTCGATGGCGACATAGAGGATGATGGCGAAGCCCAGCCAGGCGATCCAGCCGTGGCGCGCCAGCAGCCTTGCGACGAACGTGGCGGCAACGGCCATCAAGGCGATGGAGAAGACGAGCCCCACAACGAGAACAACGAGATGGCCCTTGGCCGCGCCGGCAACCGCCAGAACGTTGTCGAGCGACATCGACACGTCGGCAACGACGATCTGCAGGATGGCGGCGCGGAATGACATCGGCTGCGCGGCGCGCGCCTCGGCCGCGGCGTTCGTCGTCGCTTTGCGGCCCGGCCACAGCTCTCGTGCGATTTTCCAGCACACCCAGAGCAGCAAAATGCCGCCGGCCAATGTCAGGCCGACAATGGCCATGAGTTGCAGCGTGACCATAGCAAGAAGGATGCGGAGCACCACTGCGCCGGTAATGCCCCAGAAAATGACCTTGGCCTTATTCTCCGGCGCGACCCGCGCCGCCGCCAGGCCGACGACAACGGCGTTGTCCGCCGCAAGCGTGATGTCGATCATGATCACCTGAACGAGCGCGATGATCTGATGATTGATGGCGTCCATGGTCGTATCCACTGCACGTTCCGCCGGCATCTAGCCGCGGCGCGTCTCGTCATGGACGGGCCGTCCGCTGTCCGTGTTCGCCTCCGGCCGGTCCGTGCCGGGAGCCGGCTCGCCAGCTTCCGGCGTGCCGCAGGCCGGGAACGGCGTATTCGGCATGAGCAGCCGCCACAGCCGTTTGAAGTCCGCGTCAGGTTTGCAGGTGCGGCTTGCCATGGCGGCTAATATAGCACGCCGCTATTCGGCTTTGAGGCCCGCGGCCTTGATGATCGGCCACCATTTGTCGATCTCCGCCTGGCGGAGCGCGCCGAGCGCCTCGGGCGTGTGCTGGTCGCTATCCACATTGTCCAGGCCCATTTCGGTCATGCGCTTTTGCAGCTCGGGATCGGCCAAGCCAACCGTCACGGCGGCGTTGAGCTTGGCGATGGCGTCCTTCGGCGTGCCCTTCGGCACCCACAGCGCATTCCAGACCGAGGTGTAGAAGCCCGGTAGCCCGGACTCATTTGCCGTGGGAATTTCCGGCGCGGCGTCGATGCGCTTCCTCGCCGTGACGGCGTAACCCCTGATCCGGCCGTCATGCACCAGCGGCAGGAAGCCGCCGGTCGTGGTGCACATGAAGTTGATCTGTCCGGCGAGCAAATCCTGCATCGCCGGCGGGCCGCCGCGATAGGGCACCAACTGCCATTTCACGCCGATGATTTTTTGCAGGTAGAGGCCGCAGAGGTGCTGCATGGTTCCGGCGCCGACGGTGCCTTGCAACACCTTGTCCGGGCTTGCCTTGAACCACGCGATCAAGCCTTCGAGGTTTTTCGCCGGCACGTCGTTGGTCGTCACCAAGAGGAACGGATAGCTCGGCAGCAGCGCCACCGGTTCGAAATCGGTCAGGGCGTTATAGGAGATCGCCATGGTGACCGGCGCAAACACCATGCTTTCGCTGTTGCCCAGCACCAGCGTGTAGCCGTCGGGCGCGGCGCGCGACACGCGGTCGACGCCGATGGTGCCGCCGCCACCGCCGATGTTCTCGATCACGATCGATTGGCCGAGCGAAGTCTTCATCCGCTCGGCCAGCAGACGCACCAAGTTGTCGGTGACGCCGCCGGCGGGATACGGCACCACGATGGTGATCGGGCGGGAGGGGAAGGATTGCGCGCGTGCCTGTCCGGCCGCGGCGCAACACGTCAGCAACGCCGCGGCAAGGAGCAACCGCCAATTGCGTATCATCATCAAGCTCCACCGCGTTGGCCGCGCATCGTCGAACGGCAAAACACTATCCGGCATGCGGCCGCCTTGTCGACCGGATGCGCGATGATAGTGTAGCGCCATGGCAAATCCCCCGATGCAACCACCGACCCTCTCGCTTGCCGAGCGCGACCGCCGCTGGGCCAACGTCCGCGAGCTCATGCGCGAGCGCGGTTTTGACGGCCTTCTGGTCGCCGGATTCAGGTCGCGTGAGATGTACGAGACCTATATCAGCGACGATTACAACGAAGGCTGCGTGATCTTTCCGCTCGAGGGCGATCCGGTCGTCATCACCTGGGCCTATCTGCGGGTGATGCGGGCGCGCTGGTCGCAGGAGCGCGGCACGATTTTGTGGGTCGATGACTATCGCGTGGCGACCAGCGGCACCGGCGTCGCCGAAGTGTTTCGCGAAAAGCATCTCGCCGAAGCAAGCCTCGGCGTCGTCGGCTTGAGCTCGCAGGCGCCGACCGAGATCTACGGCGCCATCCCGGCCAATTTCTGGATGGAGCTCACCGCGGCGCTGCCCAAGGCGCGCTGGCAGGATATTTCCGAAGAGTTCAGCCACCTGATGCTGGTCAAGAGCGACGAGGAATTGGCGCAGGTGCGCTACGCCGCGCGCGCCGCCGAAGCCGCCTGCAAGGTCATCGCCGAGGTGGCGGCGCCGGGTGTCGGCGAGGAAGTGGTGTTCGCCGAAGGCACGGCCGAGATGCTGCGTCACGGCATCGGCGTGCGCTATCCGGTCATCGTCATGAATTCCGGTCCGCATACTTTATCGTGGGGCCCGCCGCGCTGGACCACCAGCGGTGAGGCGCCGCGCATCCTGCAACGCGGCGACCTGATGCAGGCCGAGCTGATGCCGCTGTGCGGCAACCAGGAAGTCCAGGTGCAGATGACGGTGGCGCTCGATCCGCTGGACGACACTAACAAGCAATGCGAACGCGTCGCGCTTCAGTCCTACGCCGCCGGCATCAAGGCCCTAAAGCCCGGCATAGCCTTCGCCGATCTGCTGGCGGCGATGGAGGAGCCGCTGAAGTCGGCCGGATGCTGGGGCTATACGCCGTTGGTGCATTCGGTCGGGCCGCATTTTCTGGCCGGCCGCACCTTGGTCAATCAGGATCAGGTCAAGCTCGACGTCCGTTACGCCGGCGCCAACGCGGCGCGGGCGCGCCAGGCGATATTGCAGCCCGGGATGGTGTTCGCCTTCGAGCCGAACGCCTGCATCGGCACGCACCGGGTCAATATCGGCGGCACCGTGATCGTGACCGCGACCGGCTGCGAGGAGCTCAATCACATCCCGACGACGGTGACGCATAAGCAATAACGCGGCGATCGATGTTGTGCCCTCTCCCCTTGCGGGAGAGGGCTACTCGGCGTTGCAACGGCAAGAATGGGTGAGGGGTTGGGGCGGCGACCCCTCACCCAATTGTGTTTGTTGAACGTCCTGCGCCGCCCTCTCCCGCAAGGGGAGAGGGCACGATTGGCAGGCGTCGAATTTTCTGACCAGTCGTTCTGGCCCACCCTACGTGCGACGCAGCCACACTTTGTTGTCGTGGAACGCCGCGCCGCCATACGGCGCGATCGAGTTGGCGCCGGTGAGCGTGTTGATGCCGCGGCCGTCGGCATAAGCCGAATTGGGCCACAGCGATTCCGCGATCAGCACGCCGCGGCACACGCCGTCGAACAGTTTTGCGTGCAGTTGCACCTGGCCGCGGCGGTTGCCGAGCGTGACCTTTTCGCCGTCGGCGACGCCAAGCGCGGCGGCATCGTCGGGATTGATCATCACCGTCGGCCGCTGCTCGCGGTTGAGCGAGGTCGGCGTCTCGGTAAAGGTCGAGTTGAGGAAGCCGCGCGCCGGCGACGTCGCGAGGCGGAACGGATGCTCGGCGTCGGCTTCCTCGATCACGTCCCAATGGTCGGGCAGCGATGGAATGGGGCGCGACGGTACGTTCCTGTGCCAGCGCCCGAACGGCACCTTTGGCCAGTCCGGCTTGAAGCGGAATTTGCCGTCCGGATAGGCAAAACCGTTGAGATAATGCGCGGTGGCGAAATCCGGCTGGCAATCGATCCAGCGATTGGCTTCGAGCTCGGCGAGCGTGCCCCAGCCGGATTTTTGCAAGGTGCCGTCGATCAGCTGGCGCGGCGTCATGGTGAAACCCGGATGCTTGGCGCCCAGTCTTTGCGCCAGCGCACCATTCACCTCGTGGTTGGAGCGGCATTCGCCGGGCGGGTCGATCAGCTTCGGCCCGAGCAGAATGTATTGGCTGCCGCCGGCCTGGTACATGTCGTCGTGCTCGACGAACATGGTGGCGGGCAGCACCACGTCGGCCAGTTTCGCCGTGTCGGTCATGAACTGCTCGTGCACGCAGACGAAAAGATCGTCACGTGCGAAGCCGCGCTTGACCACTTCCTGGTCGGGTGCGACCGAAACCGGGTTGGTGTTCTGGATCAGCATCGCCGTCACCGGGGTGCGGCCCTGCAGCGCTTCGCTGTCGCTGGTGAGGATGGCGCCGATGCGCGACTGATCGAGCATGCGGATCGACGGATCGCGCACGTCAGAGCCTTCGATCAGGCTCTTGTCGAAGTGAAAAATATCGCCGTTGTTGTGGAAGGCGCCGCCGCCTTCGAGTTGCCAGGCGCCGGTGACTGCGGGGATGCAGCTCGCCGCATGCATGTTGGTCGCGCCGTTGCGCGAGCGCGAGAAGCCGTAGCCGAGGCGGAAATAGGCGCGCTTCCTCTCGCCGATCAGGCGGGCGAATTCCTCGATCGTTTCTACCGGGCAGCCGGTGATCTGTGACGCCCAGTCCGGATCGCGCGTGCGCACGTGCTCTTCAAGCTCGCGCGGCGCATCGGTGTAGCGTTCGAGATAATCCCAGTCCGCCTTGTTGTCGCGAAACAGGCAATGCATCACCGCGCAGGCCAGCGCGCCGTCGGTGCCGGGCCGGATCAGCACCGCCAAGTCGGCCTGCTGCATGGTCGAGTTCATGTAGATGTCGACGACGACGATCTTGGCGCCGCGTTCCTTGCGGGCACGCGTCGCGTGCGTCATCACATTGACCTGGGTGTTCACC
This sequence comes from uncultured Alphaproteobacteria bacterium, assembly GCA_963724715.1. Lineage (GTDB taxonomy): Bacteria > Pseudomonadota > Alphaproteobacteria > Rhizobiales > Xanthobacteraceae > BOG-931. The sequence goes on from CAVRVV010000002.1 coordinate 287,195, forward strand.
GCATTGGTGCCCCAGATCGTCACCAGGTCGGATTTCGCCATCTCGCGCGGATCGGCGCCGGCGAGCTTGCCGGTACCGGCGATGAAGCCGGTCCACGCCGGATTGACGCAGATGGTGGAGAAGAAGCCGGAGTATTTCTTGGCGTGGCGCAGTCGGTTGATGCCGTCGCGCTGCACGAAGCCCATGGTGCCGGCGTAATAGTACGGCCATACCGCTTCGGAGCCGTGCTTTTGTTCGGCGCGGACGAATTGCTCGGCGACGAGATCGAGCGCGTCGTCCCACGAGATCGGCGCAAACTGGCCCGAGCCCTTCGGCCCGACGCGGCGCAGCGGATGCTTGAGGCGATCGGGGTGATGCACACGCTCGGCGTAGCGCGCGACCTTGGCGCAGATCACGCCGGCCGTGTAGGCATTCTCGTCGGCGCCGCGGACCCGGCCGATGGTGCGCCCGTCGAGAATCTCGACCTCGAGCGCGCAGGTCGACGGACAGTCGTGCGGGCAGGCCGAAGCGCCGATTTTTGGCCGGACGAGCTGGTTCATAATCCGTCGTGCCTTGTAGTAATCTCTGTCGAACGATAGCACATCGCGGCCAACGGGAGGAATGATCGTGAAAGCAGCAGTTCTCGGCGAAAAGGGTATCGAGGTTCGCGACCTGCCGAAGCCCGAGCCAAAACCCAACGAGGTGCTGATCAAGGTCCGCGCATCGAGCCTCAACCGCGCCGATACATTGGTTGCCGCCGGCATCCAGCACGGTCCCGTCGGCGGCGTCGGCGCGCGGATCGGGCTGGAGTGCTCCGGAGAGGTCGAGGCGGTCGGCAGTGAGGTCAAAGATTTCAAGGCCGGCGACCGGGTCATGGGCTCGGCGCCGGGAGGCTTTGCCGAATATGCCGTCACCGACGCCGGGCGGGTGAACCGCATTCCCGGCAACAACATGACCTACGAACAGGCGGCGTGCTTTCCGGTCGCGCTGCAGACCATGCACAACGCCGTCGTCACGGCCGGGCGATTGAAACGCGGTGAGACGCTGCTCATCCAGGGCGCCAGCTCCGGCGTCGGCCTGATGGGCATGCAGATCGGCAAGCTGATGGGCGCGTCGCTGGTCTTAGGCACCTCGACCAATGCCGAGCGCCGCGAGGGCTTGAAGGACTACGGCTGCGACGTCGCCATCGACACTAGCAAGCCGGATTGGCCGGAGGACGTTAAGAAAGCCACCGGCGGCAAGGGCGTCAACCTGATCGTCGACATGGTGTCGGCGCCGGTCGCCAACGGCAACCTCGAAGCCTGCGACCTGCTCGGCCGCATCGTCAATGTCGGCCGGCTCGGCGGCACCAAGGGCGAGTTCAATTTCGACATGCATGCGTTGAAGCGCATCGACTATATCGGCGTCACCTTCCGCACCCGCACGCCCGAGGAGGTGCGCGAGATCGTCAAGGCCATGCGCGCCGACCTGTGGCCGGCGGTGGAGGCCGGCAAGCTCACGCTGCCGATCTACAAGACCTTCAAGCTTGCCGACATCGTCGAGGCGCTGTCGGTCATGACCGCCAACCAGCACTTCGGCAAGATCGTGATTACGGTGGCGTGAGGCGGCCGACGTGGACGTGTCAGGCGCGGTTTTGCTCTACACGCTGGCTGGGCTCTTGGTCACCTTCGCCGGCTTCTCGACGCTGCTCTTGGTCATCCGGCAAGCCGCCGGCAGCCGTTTGTCGGTGCTCGACCGCTACTTGGCCAAGACCGTGCTGACCAATTCGCTGGTGCTGACGGCTGCTGCGCTGCTACCGCCGCTGTTGGCGCTTTACGGTATTGCGGAAGCCACGATCTGGAAGATCGCCGCGGTGTGCTTTGCCGCGGCGATGCTGGCGCTCCTGCTCAGCTTTCCGCATCGCCGCCGCAAGGCCGTCGGCAAAGGCCCGCCGCCGATGGTGTTGACGATCTTTGTCCTGCTCGGCTCCGCCGTCATCGTTGCGATGCTGGTCAGTGTTCTGGCCGGCTGCCAACACCCGGCCGCCGCCTACATCACCGCCTTGATCGTGAATTTCTTCACCCTGGGCTATGGCTTCGTCACCGCCATGGATGTGATCTTGCAGCAGCCCGGCGACGGATAACCGCCGGCCGATTGTGACAGTCCGCCGACGTTATCACCAAGCCCGGCTTGCTCCGCTTCCCGCCGTCCGGCATTAATTTGCCATGACCGATTCGGCGAAACGCCGCGCACCCATCCTGGCCGCCGGCGGCATCGTGCTGCGCGGCAAGGTCCGACCGCGCTTCGCCGTCGTGCGTCTGCGCCGCGAGAAGGCCTGGGTGCTGCCGAAGGGCAAGCTCTACCCGCGCGAACATCCGCGCGACGCCGCCAAGCGCGAGGTGCTGGAGGAGACCGGGCACGATGTATCCGTGCACGATTTTCTCGGCTCGGTGTCGTATGTGGTCGAGGGCAAGCTCAAGATCGTGCAATTCTGGTTGATGCGCGCCACCGGCGCGCCGGTTCACGAGCTCAACGACGACGTCAAGGCGGTGAAATGGCTGCCGCTGCGGCAAGCCATCGACACGCTGACCCGCCCGCACGAAAAAGTCTTCCTCACCCATGTCGGGCGGATCGCGCTGCGGGCGGTCAAGAAATCCCGGCGCGCGAAGCCGCGGCGTTCGGCCGGCAGTGCCGGCAAGCGACGGGACCGAGGCGCGCTCATCGCCCCTGTCGAGCACGTGATCGCGTTCGATAACGAAAAGACACGGCCCAACGTCGTCAAGGCGCTGAGCCATTGGGTCGGTCGCGCCACGCATCCGGCAGTGCGCAGGGCGGGTTGATCACGCGTCCTCGGCCAGCACGTCGTGAAACTTGCCGTAGTCGATCAACAGCCGGCCCTGCGGCGAAGTGCTGGTGATGTCCTGGTAGCGGTGCCGCCACCGGATATCGGTGTGGTAATAAAGCCTGCGCGAGTGGAGATGCTGTGACGAGCTGTCGTCGACGCCGCTGAGATTGAGCACCAGGGCGGCATCGGTTTTGTCGAGCTCGTCGGCGGTCACGCCGAACAGCGCGCTGTTCTCGTCGATCTTGTGCATGAGCGTCCAGCTCAGCGCGAACATCGGATGCTCCTGGCGCTCGAGCTTCAATTCGTGGAATTGCCGCAGCTGATGACCCTCCGCGGTATATTCCAGGCGAACCAGCCATAGCCGCGCGGTCGCCTGCGACATCGTGTTGTTGCGCGCATTGGCGACCCGCATCATCAGGGTCGGCTGGCCCTGATGCATGGTGACCACCGGATAATCGGCGAAGACGAAGCGGGCGCGCGGCCGCGAGAAGCGGGCGAAGATCAGACCCGTCATCACCGCGAGGAAGCTCATGCCGGTGAAGATTTCGACAGTGGCGATGAGATGGCCGTAATTGGTCTGCGGGTGCATGTCGCCGTAGCCGACCGTCGCCAGCGTCTCGATCGAGAAATAGAATAGGCTCAGCGGCAGCGGCAGGTCGGGCGAAACATTAGCGATCGGGTCCTTGCCCAGCCAAAACAGGAAGCCGAACACAGTGTTGAGCACGATGAAGATCAGCGCCGCGCTGCCGAAGAACGCCGGCCATTGCACGGTCATCGAGCGGTGATAGAGATCGCTCCAGAAACCGCCCGGCGCGCCGTGCGATTCCATCTCGCGGGTGCCGATGCGCACGATCTGCGCTCGGCGCTGTTTCGGCGCATCGCCCGACTTTGCCGAGCCTCTCTTTGCCAAAGCCTTGAGCCTCCGGCGCCGGCGCCTTACGCCGTCGCCTTCACTGCCGCGTGGGCCTTGATCCTCGGAAAGACGCGGCGCGCATTGTCCTCGAAGATCTTCTTGCGGTCGGCGTCGCTGATCGGCGCCTTGTCGACATAGCGCTTGGTGTCGTCGAAGCCGAAGCCGGTCCGCGGATCGTTGCCCTTCACCGCGCCGACCATTTCCGAAGCAAACAAAATGTTGTCGATCGGCACCACTTTGGTGAGCAGATCGATACCCGGCTGATGATAGACGCAGGTGTCGAAATAGATGTTGTTGCCCATGATCTCGGCGAGCTCCGGCTTGCCGTTGTTGAGCGCGATGCCGCGGAATCGGCCCCAATGGAACGGCACCGCGCCGCCGCCGTGCGGGATGATGAATTTCAGCTTGGGAAAGGTCTTGAACAGGTCGGACAAGAGGACCTGCATGAACACCATGGTGTCGGCGTTGAGATAATATGAGCCGGTGGTGTGCATCGCCGGATTGCAGCACCCGGAGACGTGGATCATGCACGGCACGTCGAGATCGATCATCTTCTCGTAGAGCGGAAACCACGACTTGTCGGTCATCGGCGGCGAATTGAAGTAACCGCCGGACGGATCCGGATTGAGGTTGCAGCCGACGAAGCCCATTTTCACGCAGCGCTCGAGCTCGGCGGCCGAGTTCTTCGGGTCGGCGCCCGGTGACTGCGGCAGTTGGCACACGCCGATAAAATTCTGCGGATAGAGCGAGACCACGCGCGCGATCAGGTCGTTGCAGATCTGCGACCATTCCAGGCTGACGCTCTCGTCGCCGATATGATGGCCCATGCCGGAAGCTCGCGGCGAGAAGATGGTGACATCGGTGCCGCGCTCGCGCTGCAGCCGGAGCTGATTGCCCTCGATGCTCTCGCGGATTTCGTCGTCGGACATTTTCAGCGACGCTCGCGTCGGCATCGCGGTCTTTTCCGCGGACGTGGCCGCCGCGGTCTGCTCCTTGCGGAAGCGGTGCAAATCCTTGGGCTCGGTGGTGTAGTGGCCGTGGCAATCGATAATCATGGCACCATCGCTGCGAGGGGTACTGGGATCGCGGGATGCTACGGGGCGTGGCGCGATTGTCAAACCAGCCCCATTCCGTCATGGCCGGGCATGACGCTATTGATATGATCGTCTAGGATGCCGGCCGAAAACAGGGAGACTGAGGAATGGCCGATCTACCGCGTCTCAACGGCGTCATCCGTGCGCTTGAAGCGGGCCAACATGCCTTGACCTGCTTTGCGCCGGCCGAGATCAACAGCGCCGTGGCGATGAGCACGTCCAAGTTCGACGGTTGTGTGTTCGAGATGGAGCACAATCCGTGGGATGGCCGGCTGTTGCGGGATTGCCTGCAATACATGCTCAATCGCGCGCAGATCGCCAAAGCCGCGTCCGTGGTGCCGGGAGTCACGCCGATGGTCCGCATCCCGGTGAACGGCGTCGAAATGGCGCAATGGCAAGCCAAGCAATCCCTCGACATGGGCTGCTACGGCATCGTGTTTCCCCATATTTCGACCGTCGAGGAAGCCGCCAATGCGGTCGGCGCCTGCCGCTATCCGCGGCTCAAAGGCGCAAGCCTCTACGAGCCCCCCGGCATCCGCGGCGACGGCCCGACCACGGCGGCGCGCTATTGGGGCTTGGGCCAGCAGGAGTATTATCAGAAGGCCGATGTGTGGCCGCTCAATCCGCAGGGCGAAATATTTTGCATCCTGCAGATCGAAGACACCCGCGGCGTCGAAAATCTCGACGACATGCTCAAGAACGTCCCGGGCATCGGCTGCATCCTGATCGGCGAAGGCGATCTGTCGCAAGAGCTCGGCTATCCGCGCCAGTACGAGCACAAGGTCGTGTTGGAATGGATGAAGCGCGTCGTCGACACTTGCAAGAAACACAATGTCGTCGTCGGTCATCCGCACGTCGAGCAGGGCAATGTCGAGCGCATCGTCAAGGAAGGCTATCGCTTCCTGATGTGCGCGCCGGTGCAGAGCTACGGCCACCTGACGGCGACGCAGAAGGCGACGGGGCGGGGTTAACCCTCCGTCATTCCGGGGCGCCACCGATCTCGGGTTTACCCGAGATCGGCACTTGAATGCCAAGTCGGCAACAGCCGACTTGGATGGCGGCGAACCCGGAATCCATAGCCACGGTCCGCGCAGAACATGCACCAACAGTGGTTATGGATTCCCGGTTCGCGGGCCTACGGCCCGCGCCCGGGAATGACGAGGTGTTACCGCGCCACCTCGGCGGCCAAATTCTCAAAACTCTTGTCCTTGAGATAGTCGTCGAGCCCCCAGCGCTTGACCTGATCCATCACCTCGTCGAACTCCGAGCGCGGGATGGTCTCATAGACGAAGCGCTCGCCGCGGCCGAAGCGGGTGAAGTCCCAAGTGTGGGCGGTCTCGAATTCCGCCGGCACCGCGAGCTTCCACAGCGGCAGATATTTGGCGAGGTCTGCATCCATCGCTTTCTCGGCGCGATCGAGCGCGCGCAGATAGCCGGTCACGACTTCGGGCGGCGCGCCGTCCGGCACCCACCACAGCGTATGGAACGTATCCTCGATGATCTTGCGCAAGCCCAGTTGCTCGGCCATGGCGATCTGCGGCGGCAGGAGACTTGCGGCCTCGACCTCGCCGTCCAGCAAGGCTTTCAATCGCGCGCCAAAACCACCGGTGTTGACGGTCTTGATGTTTTCGAGCGGCAGAAACTTCTCCAGCCGATAGGGCACGTTGAAATGGCTGCCGGCGCGCATGCCGACCGCGATCGGAACGTCCTTGAGATCGCGCGGCTGATGAATGTGCGAATCCGGCCGCACGAAGATCGCCCACGGCGACACACCATAGGCCTCGGCCACGAAGCGCCCCATGCCGGCACTGGCATTGCAAATCGAGCCCCAGACGCAGGCGCCCTGGATCACCTCGGCCTTGTCTTGCGTATAGGGCCGGTCCTGCGGCCGCTGGAAATATTGCAGATCCTTCCAGCTCGATTGCGTGCCGCGAAAGGTCTTCCAGTCGAGCTCGACATCGAGGCCTTCGGCGGCGAAGAAGCCCTCCTGCATGGCGACGAAATCGTTCAGTCCCATGCCCTTCGGCGCGATCTTCACGCGGTGCAGTTCTCTGGCCATGACGCATCCTCCCGGTTCGGATGTTTCGCGCAGTCTATCTCCTCCCCCGTTTGCGGGGGAGGGTCTTTTATGACGCGCCCAACCCGTGCTTGTCCTCGATGAAGCGAGCGATTTCCTCGATGAGGCAATGCCGCCGCGCCTGAGTAGCGAATAGCGAACGGCGCGGGCATAGTTCCCTCCTTGACTCGATTCGACCCGCGCCGGTGAAATCCACGCAGCCATGACCGACACGTTCCAGCCGGTAGATCTCCTCGCCATCGTGCTCGCGCTCGCGGTGCTGATCGGCTGCATCAACAGCCTGTGGGTCAAGCTGCCGCCGGCGATCGGCATGCTGCTCGGCTCGCTGGTGGTGTCGTTGCTCGTCGTCTCCAGCGATCACGTGTTCCATTTGCACGTGATGTCATGGTTCCGCGGCACGCTCGACTCGGCGCATCTGCCGCAGGTGTTCCTCAACGCCGTGCTGGCGCTGCTGCTGTTCGCCGGCAGCCTGCATGTCGACGTGGCGGAGTTGAACCGGCGGCGCGGCGTGATCCTGGTGCTCGCAACCGCGAGCGTCATGATCGCCACGCTGATTTTCGGCGCCGGCATGTGGGTGATGTTCGGCTTGATCGGCATGGCGGTGCCGCTGATCTGGTGCTTCGTGCTCGGCGCCATCCTGGCGCCGACCGATGCAGTCGTGGTCGAAACCCTGCTGCAGCGCGTGGCGCTGCCGCCGGGGCTGCGCGCGGCGATCGTCGGCGAAAGCCTGTTCAATGACGGCGCCGGCGTCGTGCTGTTCCTGCTCACGCTCGGCGTCACCCAGGGCGACACCATCGAGCTCGGCCACGGCCAGGTGGCGCTGGCGCTGTTGCGCGAGATTGGCGGCGGCGCCGCGCTCGGCTGCGCCGGCGGCTGGCTGGCGGCGCTATTGATGCGGCGCATTCACGACGAAGGCTTGCTGCTGTTGATCTCGCTCACGCTGGTGCTGGGCAGCTATCGCATCGCCAATGTGTTCGAATTGTCCGGCCCGATCGCCGTGGTCAGCGCCGGGCTCTGCCTGGCGTCGCCGTCGCCGCGTTTCGGCATCGCGCCGCGCACGCGCGCGGTGCTGCTCAGCTTCTGGACGCTGCTCGACCAGCTCATGAACACCATGCTGTTCCTGCTGGTCGGCTTGCAGATCCTCGGCCTGGTCATCCAGCCGGCCGAATTGATTCCGATCGTGTTTGCTATACCGCTCGCAGTATTCTCGCGCCTGGTCAGCGTCGCGGTGCCGATACTGTTCAGCCGCGATGGTCTCCACGACAAGGCGCGCAACGTGGCGGTGCTCACGTGGGCGGGCCTGCGCGGCGGCATCTCTATCGCGCTCGCCTTGACGCTGCCCGCCTCGCCGTGGCGCGCCGATTTGCTGGTGGTGACTTACGCGGTCGTGGTGTTCACCATCGTGGTGCAGGGCCTAACCACGCCGTGGTTCCTGCGCGCCGCCTACGGCGCGAAAGAGCCCGACTGATATTGAGCCACCGCCGGTTTTGCTCTGATTGTGATGAAAACAACGAAACAATGCGATCCACAATCCCGGATGCTGGTCTGCCGGGGTCCGAATTACAAATGGATGTACAGCAAGACGCCCTGAGCCGAAAAAAAATCGGCGGTGGTCGAACTCACCAAGCCATTCCCGGACGCTTCAGCTTGAACAATGAACGGGGCGGGTGCGCGACGCCCGCCCAGCCGCAGATTGCGCGTTGTCGTGCCATCGTGATCTGGCGGCGCCGCATCGGCCTTGGGGGGCCGCGTCAGAAATTCGCGGCGCGCTTGGCTTCGTTCTGCGCCGGAGTTTTGCCCGAGGGCAGTTCGTACATCCCGCTCGGCAGCGTGTCGAAGAAGGCCAGCACCTCGTCGGTCTTCACCACGTCGGCGTATTTGGCGTTCATGTCGCACAGATTGATGGCGTGGCTCGCCTGCGAGCGGTCGAAGCAGCCTTCCTCGGCCAGCGCGATGCGGTAATTCAAGCTGAAGCCGTCGAGCACGGTGGCGCGCACGCAGCCGGACGTGGTGGTGCCGGTGACGATCAGGCTGTCGCAGCCGAGCAGCGTCAGATAGCTCGCCATGTTGGAGCCGAAAAAGCCGGACGGCTTCTGCTTGAGCACAACGATGTCCTGCGGTCCGGGCGCGATCGGGGTGACGATCTCGTTGCCGTCGAGATTGCTGACGATGGTATGCCGGTCCTCGTCGCCGCGCGAATTCTTCCACAGCCAGGAGCCGGAATCCCAATTGTCGTCGCGCCGCACGCCGGTAGTGTAGATGACCGGAATGCCTTTCTCATGGCACTTGTCGATCAGTGCGCGGATATAGGGCAGCGCGACCCAGGCATCCTCGCCGCAGGAATTGCGCCAGCGCTTGATCGATTCCAGGATCGGCTCCGGCCGGTCGCCGCAGAACGCCCAATTGACGTCGATGACGATGAGCGCCGGCCGCTTGCCGAAGCCGCCGCGCGCGCCGTAGCCCGACGTGCCGAACACCGCCTTGTCGCGCTCGGTGAGAAACTTGTTCCAGGTCGGTTCGGACATTCGCGATGCTCCTGTGAATTTAACGTTCAGCTTAGCAGTTTTGCGTGCGGGAAAAATACTGAATCGTCCGAACCCCCTCACCCCGCCCTCTCCCCTCCGGGGAGAGGGAGTCGCTAGCCGTTCGCGTGTTGCCCGCCGTCGGCGGAGGGACTCGCGGGCCGCTTGCTCCTCCCTCGCCCCAGAGGGGAGAGGGATGGGGTGAGGGGGCTCGGGCCTCTCGGCTGTATCTCTCCACTCACAGCGTGGCCTTGAGCCCATTGACGAAGCTCATGTCGATGATCTCGTCGTATTTGACGTCAACCTTGAGGATGCCGGCGCCCATGACCACGGCCTTGGCGGTGTCCCAGGCGGCGGGGCTGATGGTGCCGTCCTGGCTCCACATGTCGTCGGCGAAGGAGCGGGCGAGCGTCGCTTTGAGATCGTCGAGCGCCATGGTCGGGAATTGCGTCTTGGCGAGCTCGGCCGCCTCGTCGTGGTTGTCGTGGACGAATTTCAACGACTTCATCATGCCACGGACGAAGCCGCGGACCAGCTCTGGATCTTTCTGGATGGTGTCGAGGCGCACATTGAAGGTCGAGTAACCATAGGGGCCCATGTCCTTCGGGATATTGATGAACGGCTCGCTCCACACGCCGGTGCGCACGCCCTGGGTGATGAACGGCTCCGTCGAACAGCCGATCACCGCCTGTTTGCCTCTGACCGCCGGCAGGATCGCCGAGTTGGCGGTTTCCACCAAGGTGACGTCGCTGGTGGCGTCGAGATTCCATTTCTTCAGGAGGTAGCGTGTGATCGAATTCGGCGTGCCGCCAAACCCGCTGGTCGCGATGGTCTTGCCTTTGAAATAACTCGGCCAGTCGGTTCCCTTCGGTTCTTGTCCCTTCGCCGCGCAATAGTAGACATTTCCGCGATCGACGCAGTTGACCACGGCGCGCAGCTCGGCGCCCTTTATCTTCGCGAAGGCGCAGTGCTCCGGCCCGCCGATGAAAGCGAAGGCCGCGCCGGATAGCACCGCATTGGTATGGCCGGCGCCGGTCTCGATTGTGACGATCTTGACGGCAACGTCCTCGAACAGATTTTTCGCCATGCCGATATAGAGCGGCAGGTAACCGGTGCCGTGGACCGGCTCGGCGATCAGCACCTCCTTGGTGTCGGCGCGCCCGATCATCGGACGCGCCATGAGGGCCGTGCTGGCCGCCGCCGTGGTGGCCAGAAGTTTTCGTCGGCTGATGCTGCGTGGTGTCATGACGACCTCATGTGTTGGCCCGGTTGTTGTGATTTTGCTCTATTGCCTGATGCCTTTGCGCAGGATGCGCTCGAGCCAGGAGACCGCGGCATACATGATCACGGCCAATGTCGAGAGCACCAGCACGGCGACCCAGACCAGCGCGATATCGTAGGTATTGCCGGCGTAAAGAATTTGCCGGCCGAGACCGTGCTGCGAGGCGATGAATTCGCCGACGATGGCGCCGGTCAGCGCGAGCCCGATATTCACCCGCAGCACCGAGATGATCCAGGGCAGGCAGAACGGCACCACCAGCTTGCGGAACACCTGGAAGCGGCTGGCGCCGAGCGAATAGAACAGCTTTTCCTGATCCGGATCGACCGCCTTGACCCCCGCATAAGTCGTCAGCGTCGACACGATCAGCGTGAGCGCGGTGGCGATCGCGACCTTGGAGGCAAGCCCGAGGCCGAACACCAGGATCACCAGCGGCGCCAAAGCGAGCTTCGGCAGCGCCTCGAAGCAGATGATGTAAGGCTGCACGATGGCGGCATAGTTGCGCGACCACCAGAACGACAGGCCGAGCAGCGAGCCGCAAGTCGTGCCGATCAAAAATCCGAAAATCGTCGAGCGGAAGGTGAAGCCGATATCGGTCCAGGCCTCGCCCGCGGTGAAGAATTTCATCAAGGTGGCAAAGATGGCGCTCGGCTTCGACCAGAAGAAGCCATCGATCCAGCCGCGGTCGGCCGCCATCTGCCACAGCGCGATCAGGCCCATGAGGATCCCGACTTGCGCCGCGACGATGGCCAGCATCGGCCAGTCCTTCTGCACCGGCAGGCGGCGGACCGATCGCAGCGGCCGTGCGCTCGGTGCCGGCGGCGCGCGCACCAGACCGTCATCGATGCCGGTGTCCTGGACCGCCATGTCAGGCTGCCTCGTCCAGGGATGAATCGTGGCTGGCCATCAGCAGCGCCAGGCAGCGCTCCTTGATCGCCATGAATTCGGGCGCGAGCGTCGCGCTGCGGTCGCGCGGCCGCGCGATCGGCACCGGCATGGACTCGACGATGCGGCCCGGCCGCGTCGCCATGACGTGAACCTCGTCGGAGAGATAGATCGCCTCCTCGATATCGTGGGTGACGAACACCACCGTCTTGCCGAAATCGGCCCAAAGCCCGAGCAGCCATTCCTGCATCTGCAATTTGGTCTGCGCATCGAGCGCGCCGAACGGCTCGTCGAGCAGGATGACGTCGGTGTCGAACAGCAGCGTGCGCAACAGCGCGGCGCGCTGGCGCATGCCGCCGGACAGCGCGTTCGGATAGAGGTATTCGAAGCCGGAAAGCCCATAGCGCTGCAGCAGCGGCAATGCGCGCTCACGCGCTTGGCGCAACGGCACGCCTTGGATCTCCATGCCGAGGATGACGTTGTCGAGCACGGTGCGCCACGGCAACAGCAGGTCCTTCTGCAGCATGTAGCCGACCCTGCCGATGGTGCCGGTGGCGTCGGCGCCGTCGATCAGCACGCGACCGCAGCTCGGTTCCAGAAGGCCGGCGACGATGTTGAAGATCGTGCTCTTGCCGCAGCCCGAAGGGCCGATCAGGCTGACGAAACGGCCGGGCGAAATCGACAGCGTAACCGGCGCCAACGCCGTAAAGGCGCCGTTCGGCGTCGGAAAGGTCATGCCGACCTGGTCGAGGCGAAGCTTCACTGACATCACGCTTCCCTGTCCACGGCGATGATACAGCAATAACCGTGCCAGCGGATAGCAGTGCCGCTTAGAGAGAATGATTGAATCGCCGGAACCCCCTCACCCCATCCCTCTCCCCGCTGGGGAGAGGGAGGAGTTGCCGGCTTGCGAGTCACGTTAGCCGCTCGAACTCGCGAAGCAGAATGGCAACGCGCGAGCGGCTCGCGACTCCCTCTCCCCAGAGGGGAGAGGGATGGGGTGAGGGGGTTCGGGCCGTTCGGAGTGTCACCCTCACCCTTAGCCCCGCAGCAACGCCGCGTCGAAGGCGCTGGCGATGGCCTGCTTGCTTTTGCCAGCCTGGGCGGCGTCGCCGATCACGGTGATGGTTTGCCTATCGTGGGCCAATGCCTTGAACCGACCGGCGGTGGCGCGCCGCCCGCGGTAATAGAACCAGTCGCGTAATTTCGCGTTCGACAGAAGCTGCACGAAGCCGGGCCAGCGCGCGGCGCCGCTGTCGAGCGCCCAGGCGGCGAATGGGCCTAAGCCGAAGCGATAGGCGGCGCCGCTCGCGATCACGATATGGTCGAACGGCGTCAGCACGCTCGGATCGGCAGTCACATCGGTGCCGAAACGAAATGCGACGCCCTTCATCTTGCAGGCGGCGGTCATGTCGTCGATGTAGCGCGCAAAACTTGCGTCGCTCGCCTCGACCTCCTGGAACAGCGGCGCCTTGCCGGCATAGCGGAAGCTGCCACCGGCGCGGTTGGCCTTTTCGAACACGGTCACCTTGTTGCCGTCGGCGACCAGCGACGCATAGGTAAGGCCGGCAGGTCCGGCGCCGATCACGGCGATGCGTTCGCCGTGCGGCGGTTTTGCATCGGCGAATAAAGTTTCGCGGCCGGCGGCGCCGTTGACTACGCAGCCGATGCGCGCGCCGCCGCGCATCTCGTTGATGCAGGTGTTGCAGGCGAGACAGCGGCGGATCGGCTCGCCGCGCGCGACCTTGTCGACCCATTGCGGATCGGCGACCAAGGTGCGGCCGAGCGCGATGAAATCGGTCTTGCCGCCGGCGACGGCGGCTTCCGCCAGCGCCGGGTCGCCGAGCCGGCCGACGGCGATCACCGGCACGTTGATCTGTTTCTTCACCGCGGCGGCGAAGTCGAGAAACGGGCCGTCGGGCATGGTCATCGGCGGCAGCACGACTTGGGCCGACGGCAGCGAGCGATAATGTCCCGCGGTGACATGCAGCGCATCGGCGCCGGCCTGCGCCGCCCACAGCGCGATCTGCCGGCCTTCGGCGAACGGCAAGCCGCCGGGAAAGAAGTCTTCGACCGAAAGCCGGTAGATGACGCCCAGGCCCGGCACCGCGGCTTTCACCGCGCGCAGAACTTCCAGACCGAAGCGGGCGCGGTTCTCCAGGCTGCCGCCGTATTCGTCGTTGCGCCGATTCTCGAACGGCGCGTGGAATTGCGAAATCAGATAGCCGTGCGCGGCATGGACTTCGACGCAATCGAAGCCGGCTTGTTGCGCGCGCTGCGCCGCGGCGACATGGGCGGCGATGGTCTGCGCAATGCGCGCCTTGGTCATCGCTTCCGGGATGATGGTCTCGAACGTGGTCTCATAGACCGGATGCGGAATGGCCGACGGCGCGATCGGCGTCTCGCCGCAAATATCCACGCGCGTATGCCCGCCGCCATGGCCGAGCTGGATCGACGCCTTGGCGCCGCCGCGATGAATCTCGCCGACGAGCCGCGTCAGGCCGGGAATGAAACGGTCATCATAGATTCCGACTTCGTGGCGGCGATGCCGGCCGCACTTTTCCGGCGACGCCATCTCGACGGTGATGAGGCCCACGCCGCCGCTGACGCGCGCCATGTAGTAGGCAACCGAATCGTCGGTGACGAAACCCTCGGCATCCGCCGTGCGCGTGGTCATCGGCGGCATTACGATGCGGTTTTTGATTTCGACCGGCCCGATGCGGGCGGCGGTGAGGAGGATGTTCATGGTGTCGTCATTCCGGGGCCGAGCGCAGCGAGGAACCCGGAATCCATAATCACGGTCGCAACAGTTAATTCGTTCACCTGCAAGGAACCTCGCCTTTCGTGATTATGGATTCCGGGTTCGCGCTGCGCGCGCCCCGGAATGACGGGCCTACAACGTGGGAATCTCGCCGCCGTCGAGATCGACGGTCGCGCCGTGCATCCAGGTGGCGCGCGACGATACCAGGAAGGTGATCATATCGGCGACATCCTCGACCTTGCCGAAGCGGGTGATGCCAAAACCTTTGCACATTTCTTCGCGGGCTTTCTGCTCCGGCCAGCTGGTGCGCTCCATCTCGGCCTTGATGCGCCGCCACAGCCGGTCGGTCTCGACCATGCTCGGATGGATGCAGTTGACCTGCACGCCGTCGTGCTTGCCGCGGTCGGCCATGCATTTGGAAAAGGCGGCAACCGCCGCATTGACCGAACTGCCGATAGTGAACTCTTCGGTCGGTTTGCGGCCGCCGGTGCCGCCGATCGAGACGATCGAGCCGCGCCGCTCCTTGAGCAGCGGCCAGGCGGCGCGGGTGAGCCGCACATGGGCGAAGAATTTCAGCGCATAGCCGTCTTCCCAGTCGGCGTCGGTGAGATCGAGGAAATCGCCGCGCTTGGTGGCGCCGGCATTGTTGACAAGAATATCGAGCCCGCCGAGCTCGCGCTTGACCTGCTCGATCAGTTTTGCCGGCGCGTCCGTGCCGCGCAGATCGATGACGGCGACGGCGGCGCGGCGGCCCTGCTTGCGGATCGCTGCCGCGACCTCGTCGAGCGCCTTTTGGTCGCGGCCGGTCAGCATCACGTCGCAGCCTTCGGCCGCCAGCGCCAGCGCGACGCCGCGGCCGATGCCGCGGCTCGATCCGGTCACCAGCGCGATCTTGCCTTTTAAGCCTAGGTCCATCGCAATCCTCCCTGTTGGCCGACTGTTGTAGCCGGATTTCGCTCCCGCTCAATCCGGGTTACGGTTGCGGCGGGCAGGGGACGTTCCGCGAATGACCATCAAAGGTAAGGCCTATATCGTCGGCGCCTATGAGCATCCGACCCGGCATGCACCGGACAAGACGGTGGCGCAGCTGCACGCCGAGGTGGCGCTCGGGGCGTTGAAGGACGCGGGATTGAGCCGCGACGACGTCGACGGCTACTTCTGCGCCGGCGATGCGCCGGGCCCGGGGCCGGCCACCATGGCCGAGTACATGAACTTGAAACTCCGCCACGTCGATTCCACCGAACTCGGCGGCACCTCCTATGTGGCGCTGGCGGCGCATGCCGCCGAAGCCATCACGCTCGGCAAATGCGATGTGGCGCTGGTCACGCTCGCCGGCCGGCCGCGTAGCGAAGGCCAGGCGACCGGCACCACGCCGCGGCTGCGCGATCCGAACCAGCCGGAGGCGCCGTGGGAATTTCCCTATGGGCTGACCACGGCCAATGGCTACGCCATGTGCGCCATGCGCCACATGCACCAATACGGCACCACCAGCGAGCAGCTCGCCTGGATCAAGGTCGCGGCCTCGCACCACGCGAGCCACAATCCGAACGCCATGCTGCCCGACGTCATCACCGTCGAGGACGTGGTCAACTCGCCGGTGATCGCCGATCCGCTGCACCGGCTCGACTGCTGCGTCATCAGCGACGGCGGCGGCGCGCTGGTTATCGTCAAGCCGGAGATCGCCAAAAAACTAAAACGCCCGCTGGTGAAAATCATCGGCGCCGGCGAGACGGTGAAGCATCTCTCCGGCGGTACTTTCGATCTCACCACCTCGGGCGCGGCGCGCACCGGGCCGATCGCCTTCGCCGAGGCCGGCATCACGCCCGCCGACATCAAATATGTCTCGATCTACGACAGCTTCACCATCACGGTGCTGATGCAGATCGAGGATTTGGGTTTTTGTGCCAAAGGCGCCGGCGGCAAATTCGTCGCCGACGGCAACCTGATTTCCGGCGTCGGCAAATTGCCGTTCAACACCGACGGCGGCGGCTTGTGCAACAATCATCCGGCCAATCGCGGCGGCATGACCAAGGTGATCGAGGCGGTGCGGCAATTGCGCGGCGAGGCGCATCCCAAGGTGCAGGTGAAGAACTGCGATCTGGCGCTGGCGCAAGGCACCGGCATGCAGCTCGGCACGCGCCATTGCAGCGCCACGCTGATCATGGAACGGGAGTGAGTCATGGCCGAGGCACGAAAAATTCCCTCCCCCATCGTCAGCGTCGAAAACGAGGCGTTTTGGAGCGCGGCGAAGCAAGGCCGCTTCACCGTTCCGACCTGCGCTGCCTGCGGCAAAGCGCATTGGTATCCGCGCGCCATCTGTCCGTTCTGCGCAAGCGACAAGATCGAATGGCGGGCCGCTAGCGGCAAGGGCACGATCTATACCTACAGCGTCATGCGCCGCGCCAAGGAGCCTTATGCGATTGCTTACGTGACGCTGGCCGAAGGCCCGACCATGATGAGCAATATCGTGGACTGTGATTTCGACGCGCTGCGCGTCGGCCAGCCGGTTGCCGTCGTGTTCAAGGACACCGAAAACGGCCCGCCGGTGCCGATGTTCAAGCCGGCCTGAGCGTCATTCCGGGGCGCGGGCGCAAGCCCGCGAGCCCGGAATCCATAACCCCAGACATTGCGGGACTGGCATTGCCGCGCGGTTTCTGAAACGACGGTGGCTATGGATTCCGGGTTCGCCGCCAGCCAAGTCGGCTTTTGCCGACTTGGAATTTCAAATGCCGATTTCGGCAAGCCGAAATCGATTGGCGCCCCGGAATGACGGTGGTTTTAATGCCTGCACGTTCTAGCTAGACTGCTGCACACACAAGGGACACGGCAATGCGATTCGGACTTTTCGGCAGCGCTACGGCCCGCCATGGCGGGCCGGATGTCGATTCCGGGCAGGGCTACAAGCAATTCGTCGAGTATAATGTCGAGGCAGAGGCGCTTGGCTATCACTCGATCTTCCTGGTCGAGCATCATTTCACCGGCTTCGGCCAGGTTTCCGCCAGCCTGTCATTACTGACCTGGGTGGCCGCGCAGACCAGGACATTGCGGCTCGGCACCGCGGTGCTGGTGCTGCCGTGGCACAATCCGGTGCTGCTCGCCGAGCAGGCCGCCACTATCGATCTGCTCTCCGGCGGCCGTCTCGATTTCGGCGCCGGCAAGGGCTATCGCCACAACGAATTCGCCGGTTTCTGCGTGCCGATCGACGAGGCCGACGCGCGCTTCAACGAGTCGCTCGATGTGATCGTAAAGTCCTGGACGTCGAAGCAGCGCTTCTCGCATCAGGGCACATACTGGAAGTTCGAGGACATCATCGTCGAGCCGCCGACGGCGCAAAAACCGCATCCGCCGATCTGGATGGGCGCCGGCAGTCCGGATTCGATCAAGCAAGTTGCGGCGCGCGGCTATAACCTGCTGCTCGATCAGTTCGCCTCGTTCGACACCGTCGCCGAGCGCATCGCCATCTACAAGGCGGCGTTGGAACAGCACGGCCGCGTGTTCGACCCGAAGAATGTCGGCGTTGCCCGCGCCTTCTATGTGGCCAAGGATGCCGCCGACAAGGAAGCTGCATTGCAGCGGCGCATGGAGGCGCAGCGCCGCCTCGAGGCGATTTCGAGCGCGCCGGGCGTGAAGAACACCGCCAGCATCATGACCTATTCCGACACCCGCGAGGCGAGCGAAGAGAGCGCGCTCTATGGCAATCCCGATGAGATCGCGGCGAAGCTGGACAATCTGCGCAGGCTCGGCGTCGAATATGTATTGCTCAATGGCGGCGGCCTGATCGGTCACGCCAGCGACAGCCTGCGCCGCTTCGCCCGCGAGGTGATGCCGCACTTCGCCGACGGCTCAAAGATGCGCAGCGTCGGGTAGTTTGTTTTCCCCTCCCCCACCCGGGCCGCGCTTGCGCGCGCCCGAGTGCAAGCTTGTTGGGGAGGGGCAGGGGTGGGGGTCGAGAGGTCATGTGCAAGCGTCGACGATTGCGACTTCCCTCCCGACCCCCACCCCTCCCTCCCCACAAGGGGGAGGGAGCAGTCACAGTGAATCGACGCGTAAGAACATCACAATGATCAACAAGATCGTGCAAACCATGGCCGAGGCCATGGCCGGCATCCGCGACGGGGCTGTCGTTCTGGTCGGCGGCTTCGGCAGCATCGGCCAGCCGAACGCGCTGATCGAAGGCTTGATCGAGCAGGGCGCCAAGGATCTCACCGTGGTCGCCAACAATTCCGGCGTCGGGTATCTCGGTCTCGCCAAGCTGTTGGATACCGGCCGGGTGCGCAAGATCGTCTGCTCGTTTCCGCGCACCGCCGATCCGGTGGTGTTCGAGCGGCTGTGGCGCGAAGGCAAGATCGAGCTCGAATGCGTGCCGCAAGGCACCATGGCGGAGCGCATGCGCGCCGCCGGCGCCGGCATCCCGGCGTTCTATACGGCGACCGCGGTCGGCACCAAGCTCGCCGCCGGCAAGGAGGAGCGCGAGATTCACGGCCGCAAATATATTCTCGAGGAAGCGCTCCATGGCGACGTCGCGCTGGTCGAGGCCTGGGAAGCGGATCGCTGGGGCAACCTCACCTACAAGTCTTCGGCGCGGAATTTCAATCCGGTGATGGCGACGGCGGCGAAACTGACCATCGTGCAGAGCCAGCACATCGTCGAGCTTGGCGCGCTCGATCCGGAAAAAATCGCGACGCCGGCAATTTTCGTCGACCGCGTGTTGCACGTGCCCTATGGCGAACCGACGGTGACGTGAGAAGAGTTGAGGAGGAAGCCATGAACGTCAAAACGGCCGTGAAGCCGATGACGCGCCTGGAAATGGCCAAGCGCCTGGCCGACGACGTGCCGGAAGGCTGGTACGTCAATCTCGGCATCGGCGCGCCGCTGCAGGTGGCCGACTATGTGCCGGAAGAGCGCGAGGTCGTGTTCCAATCCGAGAACGGCATTCTCGGCATGGGCCCGGCGCCTGAGCCGGACAAGATCAATCGCTGGCTGATCAATGCCGGCAAGCAATACATCACCTTGCGTACCGGCGGCTCCTACATGCACCACGCGGACAGTTTTGCATTGATCCGCGGCGGCCACCTCGATCTGTGCGTGCTCGGCGCCTTCCAGGTCGCCGAGAACGGCGACATCGCCAACTGGTCGACCTCGGACAACGAGAGCGCACCCGCGGTCGGCGGCGCCATGGATTTGGCCGCCGGCGCGCGGCAGCTCTGGGTGCTGATGGATCACACCACCAAGACCGGCGAGAGCCGGCTGGTTCGCCGCTGCACCTATCCGCTGACCGCGGTCGGCGTCGTCAAGCGCGTCTATACCAATCTTGCGGTGCTCGATGTCACCGACGACGGTTTTGCAGTGCGCGAGATGGTGCCCGGCATGACGCTCGAAGACTTGCAGAAGGTCACCGACGCGCCGCTGCGCAAAATGTAGATGGGGTAACGGGCCGGCGGCGCGGAGTAGCCGGACAGGCGGTCGTCCCTCACACTGATGGTGTAGCGGAGTCAGGCGCGAACCTGCTCCAAGCATCAAGGAGGGACGACCATGGACTATTATGCAGGAATCGACGTGTCATTGGAATGCTCGAGCGTTTGCGTTGTGGATGCGAGCGGCAAGATCGCGCGCGAGGGCAAGGTTGCGAGCGAGCCTGAGGCGCTGATCGGTTATTTTGGCTCGCTGGGTCTTTCTGTTGTGCGGATCGGACTGGAGGCGGGACCGTTGTCGCAGTGGCTTTACGCGGCGATGAAGGAAGCGGGTTTGGCGGTCGAGTTATTGGAGACCCGGCACGTGCGGACGGCGCTGGAGACGATGCCGGTGAAGAGTGATCGCAACGATGCGCGCGGTATCGCCCAGCTGATACGGCTGGGCTGGTTCCGGCCGGTTCATTGCAAGTCGATTGGTGCGCAGGAGACGCGGGCGGTGCTGACGGCCCGCAAGCTGGTGCAGTCGAAGCTTTTGGATGTTGAGAACAGTGTGCGCGGGATTTTGCGCGGCTTTGGGCTCAAAGTCGGCAAGACCACGAACCGGAGCTTCGCCGGACGGGTCGAGGACCTGGTGGTCAACCATGCGAGCCTTCACATGATCGCCGCGGCGCTGCTGTCTGTGCATGCGGTGCTGTTGCGCGAACTGAAGGCTTTTGACAAGCACGTTCGATCGATGGCGCGCGTCGACGTCAAAGCCAAGCTGTTGATGTCGGCGCCGGCGGTTGGGCCGATCGTGGCGCTCACCTATGCGAGCGCGATCGACGATCCGGGACGGTTCACATCGTCAAGACGGGTGGGCGCGCACTTCGGGCTGACGCCCAAGAAGTACCAATCGGGCGAGACCGATTACACCGGCCGTATCAGCAAGATCGGCGACGCCACGGTACGCACGGCACTTTATGAGGCCGCCCACATCATGCTGATCAAGCCGATCAAGGGCTGCGCGCCGCTCAAGAGCTGGGCGATGCGGATCGCCAGGCGCAGCGGCATGAAGAAGGCCAAGGTGGCGCTGGCGCGCAAGCTCGCCGTGATCCTGCATCGGATGCTCGCCAACGCAATGCCGTTCAACGCCGCTATGGCAGCGGCCTAACAGGAGACAAGCACAACAGTTTTCGAGCGGGCCACGACACCAGGCCTTCTCGAAGCGAAGTCCCCTCGCCGGGACGATGGATCAGGTCAGACCGCAGCCCATCCAGTCGGCACTGCGACCACGCGTTCGTAGATTGGTCGGCTTATCCTCTCAGACCCCATCAGGTGGCGGCCTCGCGCCGACCCCGTACAGAAGCGAGAACCGGCGACTGGACAACGCAAAGAGGGATTGACCTTTCAAGGCCCGTTACAGAAGCCCGGATGGAGCGAAGCGAAATCCGGGGACGGCGCTGGCGCAACTCTGCTCCCGGATTGCGCTTCGCTCCATCCGGGCTACGCTTTTTGCCCACTCCGCGCGTCTAACAAAAAGTGGGCCAGCAGATTTCATATTCCGCAGCCAACGCGGCAGCATTATCCTCCCTGTCAGCAAATAACATATTGGGAGGATGCCATGATCGCGCGTCATCGTTTCGCGTTGAGCGCCGCCGCTTTATTGGTCGCGACAATTCAGCCGGGATTCAGTGAAGACATGAAAGGCAAGGCGCTCAACGTCACCACGCCCGATGGGCTCACCATCTCGGCGCAGGAATACGGCAATCCGAACGGCCCCGGCATTGTGTTCATCCATGGTTTCTCGCAGAGCAATCTGTCGTGGATGCGGCAGACCAACAGCGACCTCACCAAGGAATTCCACATCGTCACCTACGATTTGCGCGGCCACGGCAATTCCGACAAGCCGCTCGAGGCCGCCCGCTATCGCGACTCGAAGGCCTGGGGTGACGAGGTGCAAGCGGTGATCGACGCCGCGGGCCTCAAGCGCCCGGTGCTGGTCGGTTGGTCCTATGCCGGCCGCGTGATGTCAGATTATGTCGCAACCCACGGCGCCGGCGGAATTTCCGGCATCGATTTTGTCGACGCCTCGATCAAGTTCATTCCCGAATATGTCGGCGACAATCTCAAGAACCTGCCGCTGATGGCGTCGGAGGACATGCTCACCAACATCAACGCCACGCGCGTCTTCCTGCACGGCTGCTTCTCCAAACAGCCCAGCGTCGACGATTTCGAGACCATGCTGGCGTTCAACATGATGGTGCCGCCCAAGGTGCGCGCCGGGCTCGGCGGCCGGCCGCTCGACGCCACCGAAATCATGGCGAAGCTCACCATCCCGGTGCTGGTGAGCCACGGCGCCGAGGACAAGAACGCCAAGGTCGAAACGGCGAAATACACCGCCTCAGTGATTCCGGGCGCCAAGCTGTCGATCTACGACGGTACCGGCCATTCGCCGTTCTACGAAGACGCGCCGCGCTTCAACAGCGAGCTCGCCGCCTTCGTGCGCGCGGCCAACAAGGGCGATTGATCGCGCCTGACCGCAGTCGGCCTCGAACCATTTCAGGCGGTGAACGTTATCAAAGTCGACGCCCGACATCGGGCCCGACGCCAAGGAGGAAACCCATGAAGAAGATCACGACCTTTGCGGCCATCGCTTTATTCGGTACGGCCGTGGCAGCCTATGCGGCCCCTAAGAGTGGGCCCGGAGCATCCGAATATACGCCGGGTGACACGATGCAAGACAAGGGTCTCAAGGGTAAGGGCGGCGCATCGCAATTCTCGCCCGGGCATGAGATGAAAAAACCGGGCGGCGCGTCTGAGTTCTCGCCCGGCGATCGGATGAATGACAGACGCTGATAGCGTGTGATCCCTAGGTCAATGAAGGGGAATGAACGGGCCGCCGGCGAACGCGGCCCCTTTTTCACGCGGAACCCTCGCATGCCTCGGCTCGATATCGATTGACGAGCACTCGGCCTAGTTCACGACCACTGCCGTGCCGCTATGCACGCGGCCGTACAGATCCACGACGTCGTCGTTGCCGAGCCGCACGCAGCCGAAGATCACATTGGTGCCGACGGTCGCCGGCGCATTGGTGCCGTTGATGCGCGACTTGCCGTCGTCGAGCTCCATGACTCGCGCGCCGAGCGGGTTGCCGGGGCCGCCCGCCAATGTCCCCGCCTTGGCGAGCTTGCGCTCGATCATGTCCGGCGTCGCCTGCCAGGGCGGCCATTCCGCCTTGCCGGCGACGTGGCGCAGCCCGGCGAGTTCGGTGCATTGCTCGCCGAGCCCGATGCCATAGCGCAGCGCCACGTTGTTGGGCTGAATCAAATAGAGAAAATGCTGCAGCTTATCGATGATGACGGTGCCGACGGGCTGCAGCGTGCGATAGAACGTCGGCTGGCGGCGAAAGACATACGGCAGGTCGTTGCCGGCAGCGCCGCCGTCGATGCCGGCCGCGAGATCGCCGTCTTTGGCCGTTGCCGGCTTCGGTGTCGCGGCCTTGACCGGGGCTGGCGTCTGCGGGGCGGCGGCAGAGGCAACGTTCTTGGCCGGCGCCGGCGACGCTTTGTGGGCGTGCTGCACCCAGAACATGTAGCCGCCGGCGCCGATCGCGGCAGCGACGATCGCGACCGCGAGCAAAGAAATGCCGCTGAGCCGGAACGGCGTCGGCAGCGGCCCGCGCTCGGGCACCATCGTCGAAAGATCGCCGATATCGCCGTCCGCTTCGTCACGCGGTGCGTCGCGCGGCTTCGGCGCGCGAGCGGGACGCGACATTTCGGCCTCGATCCTGCGGATCGCTGAGTCCAACCCGGATTGCTCGGCGGCGATCGCGGCCGGGGGCGTCGCCGGGCGCCGTGCCAATAACTGCGTCACCAGCATTTGCCGCGCGCGCTCATAGACACCGCGGCGCCATTGCGGGTCCTTCGCTTCCGGCGCGCTCATGGCGCGCGCTAGGATCGGATAATAATCAACCATGGCCCCCCGGCACGTTTATGCGCCGATCTTAGCTAAAAACTCCAAGACGCGGGCATTGGTCGCGTCCTCGTCCTGCCGCTCGACCGGCACATCCCAATAGTCCGACCGCGGCAGGCATTCCTCAAGATAGCGCGCCGCCGACGTCGCATGCGACGCATCATGGCCCGGAACGACGAGCGCTGGAATATCCAAACGCATGAGAGCCTCCGGCTCGGCGCCGGGCGCAGTGTCGCGGTCGAACAGCGCGCGGCACATGCCCTCGCAGAGCGACTTATAGTGCTCGCGATCCTGCCGGGCATAGGCGGCGGCAAAGGTGCTGTCGCGCTTGATGACGGACGCCCATGGCCCGCCGCGCGGATCGGCGCCGAACGGCTTGCCGTCCTTCCTGACCAGCGTCACGACGCCGTCGAGGCCGTCGCTTGCGACGAAGGCAAGATGCTCGGCAAAACGCTGGTGGCTCGATATGCGGTATTTGGCACCGCCGACCGGCCAGTACAGGACCATGCTCGAAACCATGTCGGGATGCGCGACGGCGAAGGCCGTAACCGGCGGACAGCCCATGCAGCCGCCCATGAGATGCGCGCGCTTGATGCCGAGATGATCGAGCAGCCCCTTACCCTGGGCGACGAAATGCTGCCAGGTCACGCGCTCGACCCGCCCGCCGGATTGGCCGCATTCGCGGCGGTCGAACAGGATGCAGGTAAAGCGCTTTGGCAACTGATCGAGCAACTTGATCCTGGCGTAGCTGCCGAGCGTCGACCACGCCTCGACCACGGCGTTGAAACCGCCGGGCGCGTACATCAACAGCGGCGGCCCCGAGCCAATCACTTCGTAGCGTGTGGTGATGCCGTCGATAGTAGTAGTGGGCACGGGAGTCGCTCTCCGTTACCTCTCGGCTGCGGCTAAAGGAAGAACGAGTTCGCGGCATTGACGCTGCGTCCATTCTCCCCAGAGGGGAGAAGGACGCATTGACGCTGCGTCCATTCTCCCCAGAGGGGAGAAGGACAGGATGAGGGGGTTCGGATCGTCGAGAAAATCCCCAGCATCCGAACCCCCTCACCCCAACCCTCTCCCCTCTGGGGAGAGGGAGTGCGCCGCGGTTGCATGACGGTCATTGCGTTTCCCTTAGTTCTCATCAGCCCTTGATCTGCCGGCCGGCGCGGGCGTCGGCGATCAAAGCGGTGAACGCGTCCAGCGCGGCCTTGGCAGTGTTCACGTAAGTATCGGTCTTGGCGTCGATCCACTTCTCGGCGTAGCCGATAGCGGTGTGCGCGAGCCGCACCCGGCCGTCGAGCCACGGTCCGCCGCCAAAACCGCCGATCACCGGGATTTTTACCGCCTTGACGACAGCGGCGCCGGCGATCGGACCGGAATTGGTGAAGTCGAGCAGCGCCGCGCCAGCGTCTTCCAGAAGTTTTGCTTCGGCAACGAGTTTGTTAGCCGCTTCGGCGGTGGCCTGCGCTTGCGGCGAATTCTGCGCGCTGTAGGGAATGCCGTATTTGCCCGCGGTTTGCGGCGTCAGCCCGAATTGGGCGAAGACCGGCACGCCGGCCCGCACCAGCGCGCGCACCACGTCGGGAAAATCCGCCGCCGCATCGACCTTGATCACGTCGGCGCCGCCGTCGTTCATCAGGCGCGACGCGGCGGCGAGTGCGCTGTCGATACCCTCTTGCACCGGGCCGAACGGCATGTCGCAACTGACCAGTGCGCGCGCTGTGCCGCGCCGCACCGCCTGGCAGCAGATCAGCATCTCGTCGAGCGTGACTTCGAGCACTTCGTCGCGGCCCCACAGATTGACGCCGACCGAATTGCCGACCGAGACGAAGTCGACGCCGGCGCGGTCGGCGATGCGCGCGATCTGATAATCCCAGGCGACGACGCCGATGCTCTTTTTGCCGTCGCGCTTCATCTGCTGAAGCGCGGCAATGGTCATCTTGTCAGGCATGTTTCCGTTCGTTTCCCGTGCGGGTGCTGTTCTAGCACGGACTGGTCATTCCGGGGCGCGCCAACGGGTTCAGCCCGAAGTGGCCGGCCCGATGACAGGCTCCGCGCGAGCCCGGAATCCATAATCACGATAAGGGAGGTTTTTAAAGGACCGAACTGCAACTGAATCGCAGGGGTTATGGATTCCGGGTTCCTCGCTTACGCTCGGCCCCGGAAAGACGACGTGGCTTTATTGCGCGGGAGGCGCCGCCCCCTGCGGCTTGGGCTTGGTTTGCTTCTTCGGCGCCGCGGCTGGGGCGCTAGCTTGAGCAGCGGTCTTGGTGTCGCTTGGCTTTGCGGCCGGCTTGGCGTCGGTGGGCTTGGCGGCGATCGGTTTAGCTTCGATCGGCTTGGCGACGATCGGTTTAGCTTCGGTCGGTTTGGCGACGATGGACTTCTTATTTGCCGGCTTCTCGGGTGCCGCCGCATCGTCGTTGGAGCGTGCCGCCGTCGCTTTGTGCTTGGTTTTCTTTTTAGTGGTGTCGGGCTCGGCGGCGACGTCGGAGGAGAGGGTCGACAACTGTGACGGGCTGCGCGTCGGCCCGGTATAGACCACGACCGGCATCACCGGACCGAGATCGGACAGCAGGACCGGATTGGTCGGCGCGCGGAGCGCCGACAACAGCAGCGAGCGGGTCTCGCTGGCGGCAGCGGCCGCCTGGGTATTGTCGCTGTCGGCATCCATGTCTTCGTCTTCCGCCGCGGGCCGCTTGCGATGCTTGCCGCAGGTCTGTTCTTGAAGATTGGGCGGCGCGACGTCCATCGGCGCCAGCGCGTCGACCATGCCCAGCGACGGCGTCAGCCAGGACAGCGGATTTTGCGAAAAGCCGCTTTCGAGCATTTCGGCGGCCTTGATGGCGCGCACCGCGCCGGACGGCGCGCCGAGCACGACGGCGATCAGCCGCTTGTTGTTGCGCGTCGCCGTGGCGACGAGATTGAAGCCGGAGGCGCAGATGAAGCCCGTTTTCATGCCGTCGGCACCGGGATAGCGGCCGAGCAGCGGGTTATAGTTGCGCACGATGCGTTTGCCGAACTTGATCGCCGGAACGTGCCAATAAAAACTGTAATCGGGAAATTCGCGGATCAGCGCGCGGGCGAGAATGGCGAGATCGCGCGCCGAGGTGATCTGGCCGTCCGCCGGCAGCCCGTTCGGATTGACGAAATTCGATTCCGACATGCCGAGCTTGTGCGCGGTGTCGGTCATCTGTTGCGCGAAATCGTCGACCGAGCCGCCGATGCCTTCGGCCAGCAGCACGGCCATGTCGTTGGCCGATTTCACCATCATCATCTTGAGCGCGTTGTCGACGGTGACCTGGCTGCCGACCGGCAGGCCCATCTTGGTCGGCGCCTGCAGATTGGCGTTGCGCGAGACGGTGAACAGCGTGTCGAAAGTGATGCGATTGTCCCTGACTGCGCTCAGGGCCATGTAGAGCGTCATCAGCTTGGTGGTCGACGCCGGATACCACGGATACGTCGCGTTATCGGCGCGCAGCACCTTGCCGCTGTCGGCGTCGATGAGGATCGAGGACCCCGACCAGGCCGGCGTCGCCGCCAGGACCGCCGCTGCGCCAAAGCCGAAAGCGATGCCGAGCATCTGCGCCCGGAGAGATGTCATTCCATGCACGTGTCGCGGTCCATTCGGTTGAGCGAAGGGTAGGTTCACGAAGCGTGGGCGCGTACCTATCTAGCCGGTATGGCGGGTCGAAGGCAAAGGCGAATCCGGCTATCCTTGTAACGTCCGTTTGGATGGCCGCAAGTCTAAGCCAAGGAAAAGCGACGTAGATTCGGCAATCACGGGGTAGGGAGCGATCATGACTGCTTGCATCGTCGGCTGGGCCCATACCCCCTTCGGCAAGCTTTCCGGCGAGACCGTCGAGAGCCTGATCGTGCGCGTGGCGAACGAGGCACTGGCCGATGCCGGTATTGCCGCGGGCGACGTCGACGAGATCGTGCTCGGCCACTTCAATGCCGGCTTCTCGGCGCAGGATTTTACCGCTTCGCTGGTGCTCCAGGCCTCGCCGGATCTGCGCTTCAAGCGCGCCACCCGCGTCGAGAATGCTTGCGCCACCGGTTCGGCCGCCGTGCATCAGGGCTTGAAGTCGATCGCGGCCGGCGCTTCCCGTATCGTTCTCGTCGTCGGCGCCGAGCAGATGACGACCACGGCCGGCCCCGAGGTCGGCCAAAACCTGCTGAAAGCCTCTTACGTGCGCGAGGAGGCCGACATCGACGGCGGCTTCGCCGGTATTTTCGGCAAGATCGCCGGACTTTATTTCCAGCGTTGGGGCGACCAGTCCGACGCGCTGGCGCGCATCGCCGCCAAGAATCACAAGAACGGCGTCGGCAATCCGTACGCGCAGATCCGAAAAGATCTCGGTTACGACTTCTGCCGCACCGAGAGCGACAAGAACCCGCGCGTCGCCGGTCCGCTCAAGCGCACCGACTGCTCGCTGGTCTCCGACGGCGCTGCGGCCATCGTGCTCACCGACATCGAGACCGCGCTGAAGATGAAAAAAGCCATCGTGTTCCGCGCCGCCGAGCACGTGCAGGATTTTCTGCCGATGTCGCGGCGTGACATTCTGAAGTTCGAAGGCTGCGCGGTGGCCTGGAAGCGCGCGCTGGCGCAAGCCGGCCTCGGCCTCACCGACCTGTCGTTTGCCGAAGTGCACGACTGCTTCACCATCGCCGAGCTGATCGAATACGAAGCCATGGGACTGGCTCCGGAAGGGCAGGGCGCCCGCGTCATCGCCGACGGCATAACGGCAAAAGACGGCAAGCTGCCGATCAATCCTTCCGGGGGCCTCAAATCCAAAGGCCATCCGATTGGCGCCACCGGCGTCTCGATGCACGCGCTCGCCGCCATGCAGCTCACCGGCACCGCCGGCGACATGCAGGTCAAGAACGCGCGGCTCGGCGGCATCTTCAATATGGGCGGTACGGCGGTGGCAAATTACGTGAGTATTTTGGAGCGGCTGCGCTAATGATGTAGCCTGGGTTGAGCGGAGCGAAACCCGGGAGCGGCATTCCCGGATTTCGCTGCGCTCAATCCGGGCTACTGACGCGGACCAAATCGGAATCAACAGGAGGGAGTGCCATGCAAATCAGGGTCGCGCCGGAAAGGCTCAACGATTGGAGTGCCGAGGAACGTCAGGCACGGGTCGATTTGGCGGCCGCGCATCGCCTCGCCTACATGCACGGTTTCAGCGAAGGGATTTTCAATCACCTGACCTTGGTCGTGCCGGGCCGCAGCGACCGTTATTACCAAATCCCGTTCGGGACGCATTGGTCGGAGGTTACGGCCTCGTCCTTCATGGAAGTCGGCATCGACGACGGCGAGGTCAAACGCGGCTCAGGCGACGTCGAGCGATCCGGCTACTGCATTCACGCGCCCATTCACAAAGCGCTGCCGCAAGCCAAGGCCGTGTTTCACACTCACATGCCCTTCGTCAGCGCGCTCACGCGTCTCGAGGATCCGCGCATCAAGGAGATCGGCCAAACCGAGGTCGGGCTCACGGGGCAGATCGCCTATGACGACGAATATACCGGCCCGGCGCTCGAGCCCGAGGAGGGCGAGCGTCTCGCCAGGGTGATCGGCGAGCATACGCTGCTGTTCATGGCCAATCACGGCGTGACCACGCTCGGCGACACGGTGGCCGATGCCTATAACCGGCTCTACTACATCGAGCGCGCGGCGCAGGTTCAGATCTACGCCATGTGGACCGGACAAAGGCTCAAACAGCTGCCCCAGGCGGTGGTCGAAAAAACCCAGCGCGACATCGGCGGCAACCGCTTCTATGAGGGCCCGACGCCGGCGCAACGGCACTTCAACGCGCTCAAGCGCATCCTCGACCGCAATGAGCCGGACTACGCGACGTGACTCCTCCCTCTCCCCGCTGCGCGGGGAGAGGGTTGGGGTGAGGGGGCCTCTCCGCTGGGCGGAGATTCGAGGCGATGTCCGTAACGCCCCGACCAGACCCGCGAAGCTCAGACTCGCTGAGAGGCCCCTCACCCTCGGTCGCTTCGCTCACTCGACCTCTCCCCGCGCGGCGGGGAGAGGTGAAGACGGCGCAAACTGTGCCTTCACCAATTCAGCGAAAAATCCGCCGCGCTCGACCAGCTCCTCGAACGTGCCGGTCTCGATGATCCGTCCGTTCTGAAACACCAGAATGCGCGTCGCATGGCGCACCGTTGCCAGCCGATGCGCGATGACGAAAGTAGTGCGGCCTTTCATCACTTCGTCGAGTGCGAGATTGACGTGCTGCTCGGTCAGCGGGTCGAGTGCGCTGGTGGCTTCATCGAGGATCAGGATCGGCGGGTCCTTGAGGAGAGCGCGCGCGATGGCGAGCCGCTGCCGCTCGCCGCCGGAGAGCAGCCGCCCGCGCTCACCGATCGGCGCTTGCAGGCCGCCGTCGTGGCGGTCGATGAATTCGAGCGCCTGGGCGCGGGCCGCGGCGTCGCGGATTTCGGCGTCGGTCGCGTCCGGCTTGCCGACGCGCAAGTTCTCCGCGATCGAGCGGTTGAACAGCAGCGTTTCCTGGAACACGACGCCGATATTGCGGCGCAGCCCGATCAGCTTGAGGTCGCGGATATCGGTGCCGTCGATGGCGATGGCGCCCGATTGCGGATCGAACGCGCGATAGAGCAGCGCCAGTGCCGTCGACTTGCCGCTGCCGGTCGGTCCGACCAGCGCGATCCTGTCGCCAGGCAGCGCCTTGAAGGTCAAATCGACGACGGTGGGACGTTTGCCGTCATAGGAAAACGACACATCCTCGAATTCGACATGGCCGCGCACGCGGCCGGGATTGACCGCGCTCGCGCGGTCACGCACTGACGGCACGGTATCGAGCACGCCGAAGAAGTCGGACAATTTTGGCGCGTCGAGGAACAGGCGATTGGCGAAGCTGACCGCCTGCTCGAGCCGCGCGATCAAGAGCGCCGCGATGCTCATGAAGCTGACGATTTGGCCGACCGAGGCAAGACCGACCAGCTTGAGATAAGTCCCGACCAGCAGGATCACCAGCAACGTGAGCGTGGTGCCGGCGCGCGTGAGTACATTGGCCACGGCCCACCACGACAGCACCGGCATCTGCGCACGCAACAGCGAATCCACCAGGTTACGCAGCAGCGACACTTCGAGCTCGATCCGGGCAAAACTCTGCACCAGTGCGACATTGCCGAGCGCGTCGGCGGCAGTTTCGGCAAGATCCGAATAGTGCTGCTCGACCGTGCGCTGCATCGCGTAGGCCCGTTGCATGACCAGCACGGTCAATACGGTGAAACCGACGCACAACGCGATGAGCGGCAGCGCCAGCCGCCAGTTGAGGAAGAGCGTCGCCGGCAGCAGCAAAGCGATAAAGACGAAGGCGGCGAAATGCTCGCGGAAGAACGACACCCACAGCCACCACAGCGTGTCGGTGCCCGACAGCATGATCTTCATCTGCCGGCCGGAATGCTCGCCGGTGTGGTAGGCGAGCGGCAGCTGCAGCACGTGCTCGAAATAATCCGCCAGCACCAGGTTGCGGCGCCGATGCGCCAGCCGATCGGCGAACCACGCGATCACCGTGCCGGCTATGATGATGAACAGCCCGAACGCGACCCAGGCGCCAAGCAGTGGCGCCAATGCCAGGGCCGCAGCCCGGATGCCGGCCGGCAGCGCGCCCGAGAGCGCATCGACGATGCGGCCGAACAGCACCGGCTCGACGAATTGCGCCGCGGCGAGCGCAATATTGGCCAGCGCCAGCGTCACCACGAGGCGAACGTCGGCACTGAGCAGGCCAAGCACGCGAAGATAGACGCGGGCGAACGACATGGTGGGATTCCAGCCTGAAACCACCGCAATCTAGCGCCGCCGCGCGCCAATTATGACAAATAAAATGCCGCAAGCGATTGTCTGGATTCCGGGTCGCACAGCGGCCGAAAAGATGAGACTATCAACCTGCGGGCGACTCCGGTGGCTTGCCGGAGACCGTCCGCAGGCCGGGGGCGGCATCGGATTTGAGAAGCGAAAGCGCATGACGAATATTCCGACCGATCTCTTGCGCACGTTTGTTCTGGTCGTCGAGCAGCGCAGTTTTACCCGCGCCGCCAAGGCCCAGGGCATGACCCAGCCGGCGATCAGCGCGCAGATCAGGCGCCTGCAATCGCTGCTCGGCGTCGATCTGTTCGACAAGAGCGCGCCCGGCGTTGCGCTCACGCCGATGGGCCAGCATGTCATCGATTCCGCCCGCCGCATGCTGTCGGTCAACGATCACATCATGCAGATCGCCAGCCCCAATGCGGCGGCGCAACTCGTTCGCATCGGCGTGCGCAAGGATTGCATGGGCGAAGAGCTCACCGCGATGCTGGCCTCGACCCGCGCGCGCTGGCCGAACCTGCGCTTTGCGGTGCAGGGCGCCGGCCAGCGGCGCTTGCTGCAATATCTCAAGCAGGACGAGCTCGATATCGTGGTGGCGCTGGTTCCCGAGGAGCCGGAGGGTGTAGCGCGCCATTATTGGCCCGAAGAGCTCGCCTGGGTGCGCGGCAAGACCACGACGCTCGATCTCTCAGCGCCGATCCCGCTGATCGGCTACAAGGATCGCTGCATGTGCCATCGCGTCGCCGTCGCGACGCTGGCCAAGGCCGATATGTCCGGCGAGCTGGTATTCCGCGGCACCAATGCCGAGTCGCTGCGCAGCGCCGTCAGCGCCGGCGTCGGCGTCATGCTGGTGCCGAGGAGCCGCATCCCGGCCGGGCTCGAAGCCTGGGACGACGGGCCGCTGCCGCCGCCGCCCGCGGTGTATGGCGGCGTCTTCGTGCGCGACAACGCGGCGAACGACACGCTCGATCAGCTCGCGGACCGCTTTGCGGAAACGCTGCGCCCGGCCGCCGCCGCGCCCGACGCTGCGGTGTTCGCGACGCCGCGGGTTCCCGCAACCCAGGGCGCGCGGCGCTCGGCTTGAAGCAAGCGCATCGCTGAAACGTCTTGACGCGAGAGGCCGCGTTCTGTATTAAACCAATCGGTTATTTAACCGGATGGTTCATGAACCTCGACGCCTCCTTCTCTGCGCTCGCCGACCCGACCCGCCGCGCCATTCTGGCCCGCCTGGCGCTCGGCGAGACCTCGGTCATGGAACTGGCAAAGCCGTTCGCCATGAGCCTGCCGGCCGTCTCCAAGCATCTCAAAGTGCTGGAGCGTGCCGGCCTGATCACCCGCGGCCGCGAAGCGCAATTCCGCCCCTGCCGCATCGAGCCGAAGGCACTCAAAGACATTGACGACTGGCTCGAAAACTATCGCCGGTTCTTCGAGGAAAGTCTCGATCGCCTCGACGCCTATCTAAAAGTGCTGCAAGCCAAGCCGCCGAAAGGCAAGAGTAAAAAACATGGCCGTAAAAAGTAACCTCGATCTGCAAAGCGATCCGCGCTCGATCATCGGCATTCGCGAGTTCGATGCGCCGCGCGAACTGGTCTTTGCGGCGTGGACCGATGCAAAACATCTGGCGCAGTGGTGGGGGCCGAACGGTTTCACCACCACGTCGCACTTCGAATTCCGGCCGGGCGGCGTCTGGCGCTTCGTCATGCACGGTCCCGACGGCCGCGATTATCAGAACCGCGTCACCTTCGAGGAGATCGTGCCGCCCGAGCGCATCGTCTACCGCCACGGCGGCGGCGAGGACGTCGAGCCGGTGCAGTTCCGCCAGACTGTCATGTTCGAGGATCTGGGCGGCCGCCGCACCCGCATCACCTGGCGCGGCGATTTCCCATCGGCGGCCGAGCGCGACCGGGTCGTCAAGGAGTACGGCGCCGGCGAGGGCTTGGTGCAGACCATGGCGCGCCTCGCCGACTATGTCGCGGCGCAGGGTTAGGGAACTTCACGCAGTTTTTTGTCAGCGGACCTGTCGGAGCGGTGCGTGGTCATTCGTCCTTGGAGCAACAGTAAGGGGAGAAGGACAATGTTCGACGCGCTGCTCTACTGCCAAATTATGTGCCACGTCATGGCGGACATCAGACACGGATACTTTCTTATCGTTGCGGATTTCGTCCGAACGATCGCGGCACAGGTCCGCGCGCTATGGGCCGCGTCTCTGAGGGCCATGGCGCAAAGGGCGATGGCACATGGAACCTTGGCGCAAGGGACGCGGCACACGCCGGTCGCGTGCCCGCCGCGCGAAGCCTGGCTGCAGAGCTTGGCGCGCCTCGAAACCTATGTCGACTCAATGGCATAGTCGCATAGCGCGGGACCGCGCAAAATTCTCAAAAGGGCTGTCGGGATGAGGCATAGTCGTTCGTCCTTAGAGCGCGAAGAAGGATTTGACCATGCTCTATGCATTCCTGTGCTGCCACGACGAGGCCGTGGCCAACTCCTGGACCAAGGAGGAGGACGCCGCGGTGCTCGCCAAGCGTCACAAGGTGACGGAAAAGTTGGCGGAGAAGGGCAAGCTCGGCCCCGCGGTGCGGCTGATGCCGACCACCGCGGCGACGACGGTGCGGATGGGCGGCGAGCCGGTCGTCCTCGACGGCCCGTTTGCCGAAACCAAGGAAGCGCTGCTCGGCTTCTATCTGATCGATTGCGACTCGCTCGACGAGGCCATCGAGACCGCGAAAGAGATCGGCCGCGACGAAAAAGTCGTGTTCGAAATCCGCCCGGTCAAATTGTTCGCGCCCAAGGGCATCGCATCGTGACCACTTTCGGCTGGATCGATCCGGTGCTGCGTTCGGCGCGCCCGCAGGCGATCGGCGCGTTGCTGCGTTACTTCCGCGATCTCGATCAGGCCGAAGAGGCATTTCAGGAAGCATGTTTGCGGGCGCTGAAGAACTGGCCGGTGAACGGTCCGCCACGCGACCCGGTCGCCTGGCTCATCCTGGTCGGCCGCAATGTCGCGCTCGACGACGTGCGCCGCCGCAGCAAGAGCGCGCCGCTGCCAGCCGACGAGGCGATCTCCGATCTCGGCGACGCCGAGACCGACATCGCCGAGCGGCTCGACAGTTCCCATTACCGCGACGACGTGTTGCGGCTGCTGTTCATCTGCTGCCATCCCGATTTGCCGGCCGTGCAGCAGATCGCGCTCGCGTTGCGCGTCGTATCGGGTTTGTCGATTAAGGAGATCGCGCGCGCGTTCCTGGTCAGCGAGGCCGCGATGGAGCAGCGCATCACGCGGGCAAAAAGCCGCGTGGCGCGCGCCGAGGTCCCGTTCGAAACGCCGGACGCGGTCGACCGCGCGGAGCGGCTCGGCGCCGTCGCCGCCATGATCTATCTCGTCTTCAACGAGGGCTATTCGGCGAGCGGCGGCTCGGTGCATGTGCGCGCCCCACTGTGCGAGGAAGCGATCCGGCTGGCGCGGCTGTTGCTCACGCTGTTTCCCGGTGAACCGGAAATCTTAGGCCTGACCGCGCTGCTTTTGCTTCAACATGCACGTGCGCCGGCGCGGCTCGACGCCGACGGCGCCATCGTTCTCTTGGATGACCAGGACCGCCGGCTGTGGGATCGCGACCTGATCGCCGAAGGCTTGGCGCTGATCGAGAAGGCGGTCCGGCATCGCCGTCCCGGGCCGTATCAGATCCAGGCTGCGATCGCCGGCGTGCATGCTCATGCGGCGAAGTCCGAAGACACCGACTGGTCGGAAATCGATCAGCTCTATGCCACCTTGGAGCGGCTGCAGCCGTCGCCGGTGGTGACGCTCAACCGCGCTGTTGCGTTAAGCAAAGTGCAGGGGCCGGCTGCGGCCTTGGCAATGATCGAGCCGCTTGCGGAACCGCTCGACGGCTATTTCCATTTTTTCGGCGTAAAGGGCGGGCTTTTGATGCAGCTCGGCCGCGCCAACGAGGCCCGGGTCGCTTTCGACCAGGCCATCGCGCTCGCCCACACGCCGGCTGAGGCCGCTCATATCCGCCTGCACCTCGACCGGCTCATCAAGGAGAGCCAGCCGGCATGACGCCGAAGAAAACGCGCCGAAAAATTTTTGCGGCTGATGTCGGAACATCGTTCCGCCATTCGTCCTTGAGCCAAACGTAGCAAACGACCGGACTCGAGTTCGTAACCTCAGGAGAGAGCCATGCAAGTTCAACCGTATCTGTTCTTCGACGGCCGCTGCGAAGAGGCGCTGGAGTTCTACAAGAAGGCGATCGACGCCAAGGTCGAGATGCTGATGCGTTTCAAGGATGCTCCGGACCAGTCGATGATCTCGCCGGGCAGTCACGACAAGGTCATGCACGCGGCCGTGCGGGTCGGCGATACCCAGGTGCTGGTGTCCGACGGCCGCTGTCTCGGCAAGCCGGAATTCCAGGGTTTTGCGCTGACCATCACGGCGCCCGATGCCGCCGAAGGCGAGCGCCGGTTCAACGCGCTGGCCGAGGGCGGCCAGGTGCAGATGCCGCTTGCGGAAACGTTCTTCGCGTCCCGCTTCGGCATGGTCGCCGACAAGTTCGGCGTCGGCTGGATGATCCTGGTCGAAAAGAAATAAGCGCGGCGAACAGACGAGATAGGTGAGTGTCATGACATCTACAGCAACGAAAAGCGCCGACTTCGTCATCTCGCGGGTGTTCGATGCACCGCGCGAATTGGTGTGGCGAGCCTTCACCGACCCCGAACACATGAAACAATGGTTTGGCCCGACGGGCTCCGTCATTGTCGCCTCGAAAATGGATTTCCGCGTCGGTGGCACCTATCACGGCGCCATGCGCGATCCCGCCGGCAACGTCATGTGGGCGAAGTTCGTCTATCGCGAAATCGTCGCCCCGGAGCGGCTGGTGTGGGAGCACTCGTTTTCCGACGAGTTAGGCGGCCTCACGCGGCATCCGCTCAGTCCGACCTGGCCGCTCAAGCTGCTCACCACCGTCACGTTCGACGAGCCGCTCAAAGGCCAGACCGGGCTGACGCTGCGCTGGTCGCCGCTCGATGCCACGGCCGAGGAGCAAAAAACCTTCGATGCCGCGCACGACGGCATGCGTGGCGGCTGGGGCGGCACGTTCGAACGGCTCACGGCGTATCTGGCTCAGTCGTAGCCTGGATTGAGCAAACGGGTCCGGCCCGAAGTGGCCGGCCCGATGACAGGCTCCGCGAAATCCGGGAGCACCGTTCCCGTGTTCCGCTTCGCGGAACACGGGCTACGAAATGGAGAAATCCATCATGGCGACGCTCAAACAAAAGATCAGTCCCTGCCTGTGGTTCGACACGCAGGCCGAGGATGCGGCGAAATTCTACACGTCGATGTTCAAGAATTCTGCGATCAAGCAGATCAGCCGCTACGGCAAAGCCGGCCAGGATGTGCATGGCAAAGAGCCCGGATCGGTCATGGTCGTCGCGTTCGAGATCGATGGGCTGACGTTCACGGCGCTCAACGGCGGCCCACATTTCAAATTCAACGAGGCGGTGTCGTTCCAGGTGATGTGCGAGTCGCAGGACGAGATCGACTATTTCTGGAGCAAGCTGTCCGCCGGCGGCCACGAAGGCCAGTGCGGCTGGCTGAAGGACAAGTTCGGCCTATCCTGGCAAGTCGTACCGTCCGAGCTGCCGCAGATGCTGACCGGCGCCGAAGGCGCAAGCCTCGACCGCATGATGACCGCCATCATGGCGATGAAAAAATTCGATATGGAAACGCTCAGGCGGGCGCGGGCCGGCTAGAGCGAAATCGCTTCAGATTGAAGCGATTTGCGCTCTATATTTTGGTGGAGCATGATCTTTTTCCGAAAACCGGTATCCATCCACGGATCAAGTCCGAGGACAGGCATTTTCGGGATCATGCTCTAAACGTAAGATCGAACGATAGCGAAGCGGAGCGCAGAGGGATAAATTGGCGCGATGAACGCGCCTGCTGCCATGCTGCCGTCGTTCGATGCGCCCTTCGCTCCGCCTGACGAAACGCTGGCGACAGCTCTCCTCGCCGATGCCGCGCGCGACGGCGCCGCCGAAGCCCGCATCGACGCCCGCGCCAAAGGACTGGTCGAAGCCATCCGTGCCAAGGCCGGCGGGCTCGGCGGCGTCGAGGAATTTCTGCACGCCTATTCGTTCTCGACCAAAGAGGGGTTGGCGCTGATGGTGCTGGCCGAGGCGCTGTTGCGCGTGCCCGACGCCGCGACCGCCGACCGGCTGATCGAGGACAAGCTTGCCGCCGGCCGCTGGCGCGACGGCGACGTGAAATCGACCGCGCTCCTCGTCTCGGCCTCGGCCTGGACGCTCGGCGTCGCCGCCCGCGTCATTCATCCCGGCGAGACGCCGGAGACGATCCTCGACAGCATCGTGCGGCGCTTGGGTTTGCCCACGGTGCGCGCGGCGACGCGGCAGGCGATGCGGCTGCTCGGCTCGCATTTCGTGCTCGGGCAGACCATCGATGAGGCGCTGCATCGCGCCCGCGGCCACGCCGAGTTCCGCTATTCGTTCGACATGCTCGGCGAGGGCGCGCGCACTGCCGCCGACGCCGACAAATATTTCGACGCCTATGCGGGTGCGATCGCGGCGATCGGCGCGCAGGCCGGCAATGCCGCACTGCCGCAGCGGCCCGGCATCTCGGTCAAACTCTCGGCGCTGCATCCGCGCTACGAGGCGATGTCGCGCGAGCGCGTGCTCAAAGAGCTGGTGCCGCGCCTCATTGGACTCGCGCAGCTGGCGCGTGACCGCGACCTG
The DNA here is from genome assembly GCA_963724715.1 of uncultured Alphaproteobacteria bacterium. GTDB lineage: Bacteria > Pseudomonadota > Alphaproteobacteria > Rhizobiales > Xanthobacteraceae > BOG-931. The sequence continues at coordinate 325,469 of CAVRVV010000002.1, forward strand.
CAATTCACCGTCGACGCAGAGGAGGCCGACCGGCTCGAGCTCTCGCTCGAAATCATCGCGGCAGTGCTGGGCGACGCGACGCTACGCGGCTGGGATGGATTCGGCCTCGCGGTGCAGGCCTATCAGAAGCGGGCGCTCGCCGTCATCGATTGGGTCGAGGAGGTTGCCGCTGCATCGCGGCACCGGCTGACGGTCCGCCTGGTCAAGGGCGCGTACTGGGACACCGAGATCAAGCGCGCCCAGGAGCGCGGGCTTGCCGACTATCCGGTGTTCACCCGCAAGGCGATGACCGATCTTTGCTACATGGCTTGCGTGAAAAAGCTGCTCGCGGCGCGCGACCGGCTCTTCCCGCAGTTCGCCACCCACAACGCGCTGACTGTCGCCAGCGTCATCGAGAACGCCGGCGGCGTCGAAGGGTTTGAATTCCAGCGGCTCTACGGCATGGGCGAGGCGCTCTACGAGGCGCTGCTCGCCGAATTGCCGGAAGCGACCTGTCGCGTCTATGCGCCGGTCGGCGGCCATCGCGATCTGCTCGCCTATTTGGTGCGGCGGCTCCTGGAGAACGGCGCCAACTCGTCGTTCGTGTCGGTCGCCGCCGATCCAAGCGTGCCGATCGCGGAGATCCTGCGCCGGCCGCAAAGCCGGATCGCCGGCCCGCAGGCGGCGCGTAACGGCAGGATCCCGTTGCCGCGCGACATTTATCTGCCGGAACGGCGCGGCGCGGCGGGCGTCGAGTTCGGCGATCGCGCGGGCCTCGACGCGTTGCGCGACGAGGTTCGCGCTGGTGTCCGTCCGCCGGATATTGCCGCGCCGCTGATCGACGGCATCGCGCTGCCCGGCCGCGAGCGTCCCTTGATTTCACCGATCGACGGACAGACAGTCGGTGTCGTCCGCGAGGCCGATGACGCCATCGTCATTTCGGCGATGGCGGCGGCCGCAGCCGGCTTCCCGGCCTGGGCCGCGACGCCGGTCGATGAGCGCGCCGCCATGCTCGAACGCGCCGCCGACCGGCTCGAGGTCAACCGCGGCCGGCTGCTCGCGCTGTTGCAAAGCGAGGGTGGCAAGACGCTGGACGATGCGCTCGCCGAGCTGCGCGAGGCGGTCGATTACTGCCGCTACTATGCCGCGCAGGCGCGGATCGCGCTTGCGCCGCAGCCGATGCCGGGCCCGACCGGCGAGAGCAACGAGCTGCGCCATCGCGGCCGCGGCGTCTTTGTCTGCATCAGCCCGTGGAATTTTCCGCTGGCGATATTCCTCGGCCAAGTGACTGCCGCGCTTGTCGCCGGCAACGTGGTCGTCGCCAAGCCGGCCGAGCAGACGCCGCTGATCGCAGCCCTCGCCGTTACGCTGTTGCACGACGCCGGCGTGCCGCCCAGCGCGCTCCACCTTATTCCAGGCGATGGTGCGGTCGGCGCTAGCCTGGTTGCCGATCCGCGCGTCGCCGGTGTCGCCTTCACCGGATCGACTGATACTGGCCGCGCCATCAACCGCGCGCTGGCCGGAAAAAGCGGCGCGATCGCGCCGCTGATTGCCGAGACCGGCGGCATCAACGCCATGATCGTCGACGCCACGGCGCTGCCCGAACAGGTGGCCGACGACGTCGTCACGTCGGCGTTCCGCTCCGCCGGCCAGCGCTGCTCGGCGCTGCGGCTGTTGTGCCTGCAGGACGACGTCGCCGAGCGCATGCTCGACATGCTGATCGGCGCCGCGCGCGAACTGAAAATCGGCGACCCGCGTAAAATATCGACCCATGTGGGGCCGGTGATCGATGCCGAGGCCAAACAAAAACTCGACCGCTGGATCGCCGAGAAGGAGCGCGCCGGCGCGTTGCGCTTCCGCTCCGACGGCGATGCCACGCTTCCCGCAGCCGGTACCTATGTCGGCCCGGCGGTGATCGAGCTCGACCGCGCCCGCGACTTGAAGGAAGAGGTATTCGGCCCGGTGCTGCATGTGGTGCGCTGGCGCGCCGATGCGCTCGACGCGCTGCTCGACGACATCGCCGGCAACGGCACCGCGCTCACGCTCGGCGTTCAGTCCCGGATTGATGGCACTGCCGACCGCATCGCCACGCGGCTTGCCAACGGCAACGTCTACGTCAATCGCAGCATGATCGGCGCCGTGGTCGGCACCCAGCCGTTCGGCGGCACCCACCTGTCGGGCACCGGGCCGAAGGCCGGCGGCCCGAACTATCTCCGCCGCTTCGCCGCCGAGCAGACCATCACGGTCAACACCGCCGCCGCCGGCGGCAATGCCAGCCTGCTGGCGCAGGGCGAATGACCCTAGCCATGCCGCTAGCCATGCCGCTAGCCCTGGGGTCTGTCGGGCAGAATTAACACAATAGCGACAAGATCGCGCTATTCTGATGGGCCATGACTGATTCGATTTCACGCCTCTATCAGGCCGCGCTCGCCTGCCGGCACGACGATCCGTCGACGTCGCGGACCGCGCGGCTGTTGCGTTCGGGCCGCAGCAAGATGGCGAAGAAGCTGGCCGAGGAAGCGGTCGAGGTCGTCATCGACGCCATGAACGGCGACCGCGACGCCGTCGTCAAAGAAAGCGCCGACCTGATCTACAACCTCGTCGTGCTGTGGATCTCATCCGGCATCCGCCCGGACGACGTCTGGAAGGAAATGGACCGCCGCGAGCGGCTCCTCGGCATCGCCGAGAAGGTGCCGAAGAAGCTCGTCGAAGACACCTCGCGCCGCAAGGTCGTCATCCTCGAAGGCCGCCGCGCGCGCAAGCGGCGCTGATCTCTCCAATCCAACACCCCTCAGCCAAGACTCGAGCGATGATTGACCAGATCATTTCGGCGGTCGCGTCCTGGATCGTCGAAGTGATCTCGGCCACTGGCTATTTCGGCATCGTCATTCTGATGGCGATCGAGTCGGCGTGCATTCCGCTGCCGTCGGAAGTGATCATGCCGTTCGCCGGTTATCTGGTGTCGACCGGGCAATTCAGCCTGATCGGCGCCGCCACCGCGGGCGCGATCGGCTGCAATATCGGCTCGACCATCGCTTATTATGTCGCCGCCTATGGCGGCAGGCCGGTGCTGGAGCGCTGGGGCGAATACATTCTGATCAGCCCTGCCGAACTCAACCGCGCTGACGCGTTCTTCCTCCGCTATGGCTCGGCCACGGTGTTTTTCGGCCGGCTCCTGCCGGTGGTGCGGACTTTCATCGCGTTTCCCGCCGGCCTCGCGCGCATGCCGATGCTGAAATTCCAGGTGTATACGTTCCTCGGCTCGTGGCCGTGGTGTTTCGCGCTCGCTTATATCGGCTATGTGCTGGGCGCGCGCTGGAACAGCGACCCGACCTTCCGCAAGCTGTTCCACGACTTCGATGCCGTCATCGCCGCCGTGCTGGTGGCCGGCTTTGCCTGGTTCGTCTGGTCGCGCTGGCGCGAGAGACGCCGATCCTAAGCGTCCGGCCTGACCGCCATCGGGATTGGCTTAGGCGCTGCCTTGCGCGTATTTTGACCTTATTTCGGGTCAAAATTCGGCACCATGACGGGGTCAGGCAAATCGCAGTTGTTTTGGGCGACGGCCATTGCGGTGCCGATCGCGTTCGCGCTATCGGCCGTCACGGTCGGCTCTGCCCGCGCCGATGACGGCCAAGCACCGGCCGGTGCCGGTGCAGTGCAGCAAGCGCCGGCCTCGGCGCCCGGTGCATTTCCGGCACAGCCGCCGCAGGCCAACAAACCCGGCTTCCTGCATCAACTCGAGGTCTGGTGGAACGACAGCTTTGGCGACTTCAACGCCAAGATGAAGAGCGCCAAGGACAAGCTCGACGACTACAACAAGCAGCAGGACAAGGCGGCCAAGGAGACCTCGGAGGCGACCGCGCAGGCGTTGAAAGACGCGGCGCAAGTCACCAAGGATGCCGCGACCGCGGTGGTAAAGCTGCCGATCACACGCGTGTTCGAGTTCCACGACCGCTGTCAGGTGGCAGGCAACGGCGCGCCCGATTGTCAGACGACGGCGACCAATGCCTGCCGCACCAAGGGCTTTGACAGCGGCCAGCCGCTCGACATCTCCACCTCGCAGGAATGTCCGGCCAGGGTCGTGCTTTCGGGCCGGCCTCCGGTCGAAGGCGAGTGCAAGGACGTCACCGTCATCCTGCGCGCCGCGTGCCGGTGACGCGGCAGCAGCGCGGCGCAGTTTCCACTTTTCCGGATCATGCTCTAAGTTCGGCGCCCTTAGAGCATGATCCCGAAAAGTGGATACCGGTTTTCGGAAAAGATCATGCTCCACTAAAATGCGCTCTGAGCGCAGGGGGAGCCACGCATGCTGTCCGAAGCCGATCGCAACAAGGCCGCCGATATCCTCATCGCCGCGGAGAAGGAACGCAAGCAAGCCGTTCAACTGTCGAAAACCTGGCCCGGCATCACCATGGAGGACGCCTATGCGATCTCTACCGTGGTCAACAACCGCAAGATCGCCGCCGGCGCCAAGCTGATCGGCCACAAGGTCGGGCTGACCTCGAAGGCGATGCAGCGTTCCTCGCAGATCGACGAGCCGGATTACGGCTATCTGCTCGACCATATGATGATCGCCGACGGCGCCAGCGTGAAGCATGAGAATTTCTGCCTGCCCCGCGTCGAGGTCGAGCTCGCCTTCATCATGGGCAAGACCGCTCAAAGGTCCCGGCGTCGGCCTGACCGACGTGCTGCGCGCCACCGAATATGTCGTGCCGGCGCTCGAAATCGTCGATGCGCGGCTGCAGGATCCGCGCAAAATATTCGACACCGTGTCGGACAACGGCGCCGCCGCCGGCATCGTCGTCGGCGGCCGCCCGGTCGGTCCGATGGACATCGACCTGCGCTGGGTCGGCGGCATCATGTATCGCAACGCCGAGATCGAAGAGACCGGCGTCGCCGCCGGCGTGCTGGGTCATCCGGCGCTCGGCGTCGCCTGGCTCGCCAACAAGCTCGGCCAGCACGGCGTCGCGCTCGAGGCCGGCCACATCGTGCTCGCCGGCTCGTTCACCCGCGTGGTCCATGCGCGCAAAGGCGATACGCTGCACGCCGACTTCGGCCAGCTCGGCGGCATCGCGCTGCAGTTTGTTTGATCTAACCCTCCCCCTTGTGGGGGAGGGGAGGGTGGGGGGTCGGGAGGTAGTGTGAGGGCGTTGACGACGGCGCATTACCTCACGACCCCCACCCCTACCCCTCCCCACAAGGGGGAGGGGAAGAAAGAAAAATGGGGGAGGGAATAATAATGAGCGCGAGCGACAGCACTGCGCCTGGCGGCGGCACCATCGACGACGTCGTGGCGCGGATCGAGCGGATGCCGATCTCGTGGTGGCATGTGCGCACGCGGATCATCATCGGCGTCGCCACCTTCTTCGATGCGTTCGATGCGTTGGCCATCGCCTTCGTGCTGCCGGTGCTGGTGCCGATGTGGAAGCTCAACGGCCCGCAGATCGGCTTCCTCATCGCCGCCGGCTATCTCGGGCAACTCGGCGGCGCACTGTTCTTCGGCTGGATCGCCGAGCGTTACGGCCGGCTCACGGCGGTGGTCTGGTCGATCCTGATTTTCGCGGTCATGAGTTCTCGCCTGCGCTTTCGCGTGGGATTACCAGTCACTGATCGCGGCGCGGACCATCCAGGGTTTTGGCCTGGGCGGCGAGGTCCCGGTCGCCGCGACCTATATCAGCGAGCTCTCCCGCGCCAAGGGCCGCGGCCGTTTCGTCCTGTTGTACGAATTGATTTTCCCGGTCGGTCTGGTCTCGACCGGCCTGGTCGGCTCCTTTGTCGTGCCGCGGTACGGCTGGCAGTGGATGTTCATCATCGGCGCGCTGCCGGCCTTCGTCGCGCTGTTCCTGCAGCGGCTGTTGCCGGAATCGCCGCGCTGGCTGGCGACGCAGGGACGCCAGAAAGAGGCCCAAGCCGCACTCGCCTGGATCGAGCGCGAGACGGAAAAATCCACCGGCCAGACGCTGCCGCAGCCGCGACCCATCGTTCACAGCGAAGGCAAGCCGGCGTCATGGTCCGATCTGTTCGGCCCACTCTATCTGCGGCGCACGCTTGTCGTTTGGGTGATCTGGTTCGCCGCCTATTTCTTCAACTATGGTCTCGTGGTCTGGCTGCCGACCATCTACTCCACGGTGTTCAAGTTGCCGCTGCAGCAAGCACTGCAATATGGCCTGATCACGCAAGCGGTCGGATTCTGCGGCGCCTTGACCTGCGCGCTGACCATCGACCGGGTCGGGCGGCGGCCGTGGTTTGCGTTCGCCTTCGCCATGAATGCCATCGCGCTCGGCGCGCTGTTCGTGCTCGGCCCGGATTCGCCGCAGCGCGTGCTTGCCTTCGTCAGCAGCGGCTACTTCTTCGTGTCGGTGCTTTCGATCGGCGTCTATGTCTATACGCCGGAGCTTTATCCGACGCGCGTACGCGCCGTTGCGGTCGGCACGGCGACGGCCTGGTTGCGGTTTGCTTCGATCCTTGGGCCGAGCCTTGTCGGATTCGCCGTCGGCTCTGGCCTCGGTACGGTGTTCCTGATGTTCGCCGCCGTGGCGGTCGTCGGCGCGGTAGTGACCGGTTTGTTCGCGGTTGAAACCAAGGGCCGCGTCCTTGAAGATGTCTCGCCTTAGAGCATGATCCCGAAAATGCCTGTCCTCGGACTCGATCCGCGGATGGAAACCGGTTTTCGGAAAAGATCATGCTCAACACGAAAATCCAGATTATGATGCTCGGGGCGTGCCGGGCGGCGAGTGAACCGTGTTTCAGCGCGACCATAGACGTCGGCACTTCAAGCATTGGATTTTGGCCGCCGCGGCCATCGTGCTGTCGGCGGGTGTGCTCCATGCGGCACTGCCGACCGATTCCGACACCTCAGGCCGCACGTCGTTCGCCGGCCAGCTCCTCATTGCGGCGCCGGCCTTGCAGGGCTCGCCGTTCGAACGCACCGTCATCTTGATGGCGCAACATAGTCGCGAGGGCGCGTTGGGCATTGTCATCAATCGCCCGCTCGACGAACGGCCGATCGCGGGCCTGTTGCAAACCTTCGGCTTCGATGCGACCGGAGTAAATGACAGCGTGCGCGTCTATCTCGGCGGGCCGGTCAGTCCCGAGATCGGCTTTGTCATCCACAGCGTCGACTATCACCTCGCCAATACCATCGATATCGACGGCAAGGTTGCGCTCACCGCGGCGCCCAACGTGCTGCGCGACATCGGTCACGGCAAGGGCCCGGCCAAATACCTGGTCGCGTTCGGCTATGCCGGCTGGGGGCCGTCGCAGCTCGACGATGAGATCGCGCGCGGCGATTGGTACAATGTGCCGCAGGATCCGGCGCTGGTGTTCGACGACGATCGCGCGAACGTGTGGGCGGACGCCATGGCGCGCCGCAAGGAGCGCTGATGCCCGACTTCCATGGCGTTTTTCCCTATCTCGTCTCGCCGATCGATGCCGACGGCAAGGTCCGCACCGCTGTGCTCGCCCGGCTGATCGACGATCTCATCGCAGCCGGCGTGCAAGGCGTGACGCCGCTCGGCTCGACCGGCGAATTCGCCTATCTCAATAACGAGCAGCGCGCCGCGATCGTGCGCACCTCGATCGAGGCCGCGGCCGGCCGCGTTCCGGTGGTTGCCGGCGTTGCGGCGACGGCGACGGCAGACGCCGTAGCGCAGGCGCGGCTTTACAACAAGCTTGGCGCCGACGGCATTCTCGCCATCCTGGAATCCTATTTCCCGCTCAAGGACGCGCAGGTCGAGGATTATTTCCGCGCCATCGCCGACGCCGTCGACGTGCCGGTCGTGCTCTATACCAATCCGCAATTCCAGCGCACCGATCTGTCGCTTGACGTGATCGCGCGGCTCGCGACCCATCCGCGCATCCGCTACATCAAGGACGCCTCGACCAATACCGGGCGCCTGCTCTCGATCATGAATCGCTGCGAAGGGCTCAAGGTATTTTCCGCGTCGGCGCATATTCCCGCCTGCGTCATGCTGATCGGCGGCGTCGGTTGGATGGCCGGCCCGGCCTGCATCGTGCCGCGGCAAAGCGTGCGGCTCTACGATTTATGCCGTGCCGGGCATTGGGCCGAGGCGATGAATTTGCAGCGCCAGCTATGGCGCATCAACGAAGTGTTCGCCCGCTTCAACCTCGCCGCCTGCATCAAGGCGGCGTTGCAGTTGCAAGGCTACGACGTCGGCGATCCGGTTCCGCCGCAGCCCGCGCTCGGCGCCGAAGAACGCCGCGTCGTCGCTGAGGCATTGGAAAAAATCGCGGAAATAACGCCGGCCTGAATAGCGGTTCGGGGTAGGAAGCAATTGTTAATTTCCCCCAACCAATTCTTAACGGATCGTTGCTAAAGATGCCGTTTCCCTAGAGTTGCGCCGCCGGTGGCGCAGAGGTCGTTGTGGCATCGATCGGTTCCGAGCAAGCGCCGCGTTCGCATTGGCTGACCTCTTGGCAAGCGGAGTTTTACGGCGCGATTGCACGCGGGCGCGGGCTGTTTGCCGGCGGTGGCGACTCTTCGCTGATGCGGCGTCTCGCCGGTACCGCCTTCATCATCCGCATCGTCGCCGCGTTCCTGGCCTTCGTAGCCCAGATCGTGCTGGCGCGCTGGCTCGGCGGCTTCGAATTCGGCATTTACGTTTACGCCTGGACCTGGCTGCTCCTGATCGGCGGCGTCAGCGACGTTGGCCTGGGCTCGGCGGCGCAGCGCTTCATCCCGGAATACACCGAGCATAAGCAGCTCGCTTTGCTGCGCGGTTTTCTCGTTGGCGGCCGCGGGCTCGCAATTCTCATCTCGACGGCGATCGCCGCCGCGGCAATCGGCTTTGTCGCGCTGTCGCCGCTGCTCGATCGCATGACAGCTCTGCCGCTCTGTCTCGCCTGCGCCGCGCTGCCGGCCTTCGCCATCGCAACGGTGCAGAGCGGAATTGCGCGGTCCTACAATTGGATCCGCTTGGCGCTGGCGCCGACCTATGTGCTGCGCCAGATCGCGTTGATCGCGCTGATGGGCCTGGCCTATGTGGCCGGCCTGCCGATGGATGCCGTCACCACGATGCTGGTCTGCCTCATCACGGTGTGGGGCTGCACGCTGGGCCAGTCGGTTTTCCTCAACCGGCGGCTGACCACGGTGGTCGAGCCGGGGCCAAAAGCCTATGCGCCGCGCGTCTGGCTCACCACCTCGGCGCCGATCTCGCTGGTGGAGGGTTTTTACGTCCTCCTCACTTATTCCGACGTGATCATCCTCACCCAGTTCCGCCCGCCGCAGGAGGTCGCGGTCTATTACGCCGCGGCCAAGATCATGGCGCTGGTCGCTTTCATCTATTTCGCCGTGGCGCAAACGGTCGCGCACAAATTCTCCGAATACCACGTCACCGGCAACCACAAGCGCCTCGTCGATTTCCTGGCGCAGACCATCCGCATGACGTTCTGGCCGTCGCTTGCCTTGATCGCGGTTCTGTTGCTGCTCGGCGAGCCGCTGTTGCGCATGTTCGGCAAGGATTTCGTCGCCGGTTATCCGCTGATGTTTGTCATCGCCATAGGCTTGTTGGCGCGCGCCGCGGTCGGGCCGGCCGAGCGGCTTCTCAATATGCTCGGCGAGCGGCGCAGTTGCGCCCATGCCTATGCCGGCGCGTTCCTGCTCAATGTCGCGCTGTGTTTCGTGCTGATCCCGCATTTCGGCGCCATGGGCGCGGCGATCGCCAGCGCCATCGCGCTGGTCTTCGAATCGGCGTGGCTGTTCCTGATCGCCAAATTTCACTTGGGCTTTCATTGCCTGGTTTTCGGCCGCCCTAAAGGTTCCTGAGGCGCGGTGATGACGGCCAAGAATTCAACAAAGACCTCAACAGTCTCGGCGATTGCCAGCGCGCGCCGCGCCGCTGTCGCCGACCGCTATGCGGCCAATGCGCTCGCGGTCGAATGGCGCAACCTGTCCGATCTCGAACCGATCGTGAATGAATGGCGGGAGTTGGCCGCCCGCGTGCTCGAACCCAATGCCTTCTACGAACCGGCCTTCGCGCTGGAGGCGGCCAAGATCTTCGGCGGGGACGCCGGTGCGCTCTTGGTGTGGTCGGGGACCAGTCCGCGCAAGCTGCTCGGCTTCTTCCCGGGCCGCGTCGAGCCGCGGCGTTACGGGCTCAAGCTGCCGGTGCTGGTCGGCTGGACTCATCCTTATGCGCCGCTCGGCACGCCGCTGGTCGAACGCGAAGCGGCGGAGCCGGTTATCGCCGCCTGGCTGGCGCATCTCGCCGACGATCCGGAGCTGCCGGGATTGGTGCTGTTGCCGTTTTTGCCCACGGACGGCCCGTTCGCGACCGCGCTCGATGCCATCGTCAGGCGCGCGCAGATGCCGGTTGCCGATTTCAATACCCACCAACGGGCGCAGCTGGTGCCGGACGACAACCGGCTGTTCTATGTCGAGCGCACGCTCGGCCAGCACAGGCATAAGGAGCTGCGCCGCTATGTGCGGCGCTTAGGCGACATCGGCGCGCTGTTGTTCACCACTGCGACCGAGCCGGAAACCGTTGCTGGAGCGATCGAGGATTTCTTCAAGCTCGAGACGCGCGGCTGGAAAGGCAAAGCCGGCACTGCCGCGGCCTCTCACGATGATATCCGCAACTTCATCACGGCGGCCGTTAACGGCCTGGCGACGGAAGGCAAAGTCGCAATCAATCGCATCTTCATCGATGGCCGGGCCATCGCGGTCACCATCACGCTGCGCAGCGCCGACACCGCGTGGTTCTGGAAGATCGTCTATGACGAGAAATTCGCCCAGCATTCGCCCGGCGTCGTGCTCACCTTTGCGGTAACCGAAGACCTCGTCGAGGATACCACGCTTATCCGCACCGATTCCTGCGCCGCCGCCAATCACCCGATGATCGACCACATTTGGCGCGAGCGCTTGACGTTGTGCGACCGCTTGATTGCGGTGCGGCCGCTAGCTTCGTTCGCGTCCGTCCGTCGCCTCGAAATGTTGCGCAACGCCGCGCTCGCCGCCGCCAAAGCCGTCCGCAACCAGATGCACCGCTGACGGCGGCAGGCTGGCGCAGGCTCTTCCCTTGGCGGGCTTTTTCCGTCATGAGACCGGCGCCGCCGCGAACCTGGCAGGCGCCGACGGGAATCCAATCCATGACCGATCCGATCAAGATCCGCATGGGCGGCTACGGGCCGCCCACGACCGGCTTTTCGCGCGCGCTCAAACTGATCGGCGATACGTTGACGTCCGAGTTCGGCGACCGGCTCGACGTGAAGTATGTCTGGAACATCATGGATTTCGGCTATCGCGCCGAAGACATCCTCTGGCTGGTCGAAGACGGCGTGCTCACGCTCGGCTACCAGTCATCGAGCTATTTGACCGACCGCGTGCCGGAGCTTGGTTTCGTCGATCTGCCGTTCCTGTTCGAAAAGCGCGACCAGGCGCGCGCCGCCATGGACGGTGCGCTGGGCCGCTTTCTCGGCGACAAGATCGAACAGCGCGTGAACTATCGCATCCTCGGCTGGTTCGAGAACGGCTTCCGGCAGATCTCGAACCGCCTGCGCACCGTGCACACGCCGCCGGACCTCAAGGACATGCGTATCCGCGTGTTGCCGAGCGAGGTCCAGGCCCGCACGTTCGCGCTTCTGGGCTGCGTCCCGATGCGCATGGATCTGACCGAGGCGATTGATCGGATCAAGGCCGGCACCATCGATGCCCAGGAAAACCCGTTCGCCAACACCGTGACCTACGGCGTGCACAAGTTTCACCGCTTCCACACCGTGACCAACCACTTCTACATTTCACGGCCGATTTTTTTGCATCGCCCGGCATTCGACGGCTGGCCGCAGGACTTGCAGCGCGCCATGCGCGCCGCCATCGAGCGCGCCGTCGCTTTCCAGCGCGAGCTCGCCATCGAGGAAGACCGCGCGGCGCGCGCGGCGATCCTCGCCGAAGGCTGCGAGATCACCGAACTGACCGCCGACCAACACGCGCAATTCCGCGCCGCTGTGGCGCCGCTGCTCGCGGAGGCGCGCGACATTTACGGGCAAAAGATGTTGGATATGATTTAGCCGCGATGCTGGTCGTCCGGCTTGGCCAGGATCAGCGACCAGAACACCTTGTATTTCGACTTCGGCGCGTAGACCGCGGCGATGCCCATCTTGGTCACGTTGCTGTTGAGCATGTTGGCGCGGTGCGGCGGCGAATCGCGCCAGCCGGAAAACGCTTCCGCCATGGTGTGATAGCCGGCGGAAATGTTCTCCACCGCCACGGCAGCGTCGAAGCCGGATTTGCGGATGCGATCCTGGAACGGCCGGCCGACGTCGTGATCGAGCTTGTCGTGCGCCGCCATGACGCGCGCCTGCTCGCCGGCGAGCCGCATCAGCTCGGGATCTAGGGTGACGACGGTAAGCCCGTTATTGCTGCGATACCCCGAGATCATCGACTGCGCACCGTTGGCGTCGAGCGCGGCGTCGGTGGTCGCCAGGTCGATATAAAAGCTCGGCTGGCCCGGTGGCGGGCCGGTATCGGCGCAGCCGCCGAGCGCCGCAATGCCGATGAGGGCACCGCCGAGCAGCACCGCCGTAGCTCCCCGTAGCATCCGAGAATTCCCCCGCATCCGCCGCGACATTGCCGTCAAAAAAGTGTCGGAAGCATGAAAGACCTTGAGCCACACCGGCTCTAGCATCGCCGCAAGCGCTCTACTACCATCGCGTTCACAAAATCGGGAGGAGCCAATGAGGCGGCTGGGAATCTTTGCGCTGTCGCTGTTGTGCCTGGCCGTGGGTGCGGGCTTTGCCCAGGCGCAGGACAAGTATCCTTCCAAACCGATCAAGATCATCGTGCCTTATGTGCCCGGCGGCGCAACCGACATCGTCGCCCGCATCCTTGCCGACCAGATGGGCAAGAGTCTGGGCCAGTCGGTGATCGTCGAGAACAAGCCCGGCGCCTTCGGCATCATCGCCATCGAGGACATGGTGAAGGCGGGCGCCGACGGCTACACCTTGATGATCGGCAATGTCTCGACCAATGCGATTTCGCCGATCATCTATCCGCAGAAATTCAAGATCGATTATGCGAAAGACGTGGTGCCGATCACCAACGTGGTCGATATTCCGGCCTTCCTGGTGGCGACGACGAAAAACTTTGACGCCAAAAGCGTGCCCGAGCTGATCGCTTACGCCAAGAAGAAACCCGGCCAGGTGCGCTACGGCACGGTCGGCCCCGGCAGCTATCCGCACTACGACATGGCCTATTTCGCCAAGCGCGCCGGCGATCTCGACATGATCGCGATACCGAACAAGGCCGGCGCCACCGGCGTCATCAACGACATGCTCAACGGCTCGACCCAGGTCACCTTCCTCAACGTGGCGAGCAGCGGGCCGCAGGTGAAAGCCGGCAGCCTGCGTGCGCTCGCGCTGGTCAATCATGCGCGGCTGCCGGATTTCCCCGACGTGGCGACGATGCAGGAGCTCGGCTTCCCCGGCATCGGCACCATCGCCTGGCAGGGCCTGTTCGCGCCGGCCGGCACGCCACAGCCGGTGCTGCAGGCGATTTTCGACGCCACGGTCGCCGCCATGAAGGAGCCCGCGGTGGTCGAGGCGTTCAAGAAGCAGACCTTCAACACCGTGCCCAACACATCGCTCGCCGATGCCAAAGCCTGGCTCGCGGGCCAGATGGACGTCTGGCGCAAGATCACCAGCGAAGTGAAGATCGAGACCGAGTGACGCCGTCATTCCGGGCGCCCCGAAGGGGCGAGCCCGGAATCCATATTCGCTGCACTTCCAGAAGGAGCACGGTAGTGCACTCCCGCAAAAATCGTGGTTATGGATTCCGGGTTTCTCGCTGCGCTCGGCCCCGGAATGACGAAAGGTGCGTTCCTTATGAAGACTGAGCAAATTACGAATCCGGTCTATCCCGTCGTCGTCGACAAAGACGTCGACGTAACCACGCGCGACGGCGCGCGGCTCAAGGCCGATGTGTTCCGCCCTTACGACGACGGCAAGTTTCCCGCCATCCTCAATCTCGGGCCGTACCAGAAGGACAAGCTCTGGATCGTGCCGGACAATCTGGCTGAAGCGCCGAACGAATGGATGAACTGGGAGACCGTCAATCCGCAATGGTGGGTGCCCCGCGGCTATGCCGCCATGCGCGTCGACGGCCGCGGCACCGGCAAATCGCCGGGGCAGTACGACCCGTGGTCGCTCGCCGAAGCGGTCGATCTCTACGATGCCATCGAATGGGCGGCGGCGCAGCCGTGGTGCAATGGCAAGGTCGGGCTTCTGGGCATTTCATACTTCGCGATCAATCAGTGGTTCGCCGCCAATCTGCAGCCGCCGTCGCTCAAGGCGATTATTCCCTGGGAGGGCTTTGCCGATATTTACCGCGACGCGCTCTACCACGGCGGGCTTTTGAGCCTGTTTATGACCAACTGGTACACCGCGCATCTGTTGCATCATAAGCTCGGCCGCGCCTCGCAAGACCTGCCGGACGGCTGGCAGATCAACACGCTGTCGTTCTGGCTGCACAATAATCTCGACAGCGGCGCGTTCCGCGGCGCGCAGGCGCAGTGGGACAAGATCAATATTCCGATGTTCAGCGTCGGCAACTGGTCCGGCATGGGGCTGCATCTGCGCGGCAACACCGAAGCGTTCATGCACGCGGCGACGCCGCACAAGAAATTGCGCATGCATCTCGGCTCCCACGTGCATCCGTTCTACACCGAGGACGGAAGGCGCGATCAGATCCGCTTCTTCGATTACTGGCTCAAGGACATCGACAACGGCGTGATGGATGAGCCGCCGGTAAAGCTCGCCATCCGCAAGGGCGGCGACGCCTTCGATTGGCGGAACGAGAACGAATGGCCGCTCGCCCGCACGCGCTGGACCAAGCTCTATCTCGACCTGTCGCAGCCGGCCGCGGAGAAATCGGAGATTTCCGGCGCGCTCGAGGTGAAGAATCCGCTGGCGGTCGGCTCGCGCAGCTATGCCGCATCGAGCCTCGGCTCGATGGGCTCGACCTCGGCCGCCGCATCGCAGGTCATGGGCGGCGGCATCAGGCCGGGCATGGGCATTGCGCTGGAAACGGCAAAGCTCTCGGTCGACACCGAGATCACCGGGCCCATCGCCGCGGTGTTGTGGGTGTCGAGCTCGAGCGAGGACATGGATATGTTCCTCACGCTGCGCAACATCGATCCCGACGGCAAGGACATCATGGAGACCGGCCAACAGGGTCTGCCGGTGCCGGTGGCGAAGGGCTGGCTGCGGGTGTCGCATCGCGAGCTCGATCCCGATAAATCGTTACCTTACCGGCCGTATCACCGCCACCAGCGGCGGCTTTATCTGAAAGCCGGCGAGATTGTGAAGGTCGAGGTCGAAATCTGGCCGACCTCAATGGTGTTCAAGAAAGGCCACCGCATCCGCCTCGACGTCCAGCCGCGCGACGGTTTGGGCAGTAGCCACTACATGCACTACCACGCCGATTACAATTCCGGCGCCACCAACACGGTCTACGCCGGCGGCGATATGGCGTCTTATTTGTTGCTGCCGGTCATCCCTGCGGCGAGTTGATCCGCCTCACTGCCGAATATTTGCGGCCGTGGCGACGTCGGTCGCCTTCTTCACCTCGCTAGCGATATAGCCCGCGAACTCCTGCGGCGTGCCGCCAATGATCTCCATGCCGATCTTGTGCAGCGGCTCGACGACGTCGGGGGATTTGAGCGCGTCATTGGCGATCTTGTTGAGCTTGTCGACGATCGGTCGTGGCGTGCCGGCCGGCGCCATCAAGCCGAACCACAGCCCGAGGTCGTAGCCCGGCAGGCCCGCCTCCGCCATGGTCGGCACCTCGGGCGCGATGGTGGCGCGTTGCGCCGTGGTCACGGCGATGGCCTTGAGCTTGCCTTCGGCGACCTGCTGAATCACCGCCGACGCCGGTGCGATCCACAATTGCACGCGGCCGGTGACGACGTCGGTCAACGCCTGCGCGCTGCCCGGATAGGGCACGTGGACGAGCTTGATGCCCGCCGTCATGTTGATCAACTCGACGGCGACGTGGGTCGTGGTGCCGACGCCCGACGAGGCATAGAAAATCTGGCCCGGCTTTTCCTTGGCGAGCGCGATCAGCTCTTTCAGATTGCTGACGCCAAGCGACGGATTGGCGACCAGAATGGTCGGCACCGCGGCGACGCGGACGATCGGGGCAAAATCCTTCACCACATCGTAGGTCGGCTTGATCGTCATGCCGGCGTAGTTGGTCTGCGCCGCCGTCGCCATGAAAATCGTGTAGCCGTCGTTCGGCGCGCGGGCGACATATTCGGCGGCGACGTTGCTGCCGGCGCCCGGCTTGTTCTCGACGATGAACTGCTGGCCGAGCGCATCGGAGAATTTTTGCGCCAACAGCCGCGCCGGCGTATCGGCCGACGCGCCGGCGCCGAAGCCGATGATGATTCGCACCGGGTGGGTCGGGTAATCCTGCGCGCGGCTTGCGCTCGCGCCCGCAATCGCAATGACGAGTAGGGCGCAAGATGCAAGCTTCGGTGCAAATCTCATCGTTCTTCCTCCCTCGAGCGTGCCGGTCCACGTCCCGGCGCAGCCGCGCTCAGCCTTTGTTAACGATTCCTCTACCACTCCTTAACCTCAAAACAACGGGTTCGCGCATACCGTCACTCGCTTAGAGGCTGGCTTACAGCGAATGGTTGTCGCTCAAACCCTTTCCAAGGCAAGCCGCAGTTGGCCACTCGTGGTTTTGGCGGGTGTGATCGGCTTTGTCGCCGGTTTCTTGGCCTTCCTCATCTACGGACCGGGCTGGATCGTGCGCTTGCTGGCGGATGATTCCGCCGCCGTCGCCGGCACCGTCGTAGCGCTGCCGTTCGCGCTCGGCGCGGCGGCGCTGGCCGGCCTGTCCGCGACCGGCCGGCGGCGGGCGCAAAGCCGGTTGCTGCGCGCGGCGCTCAACAACATGACGCAAGGGCTGTGCATGTTCGACAGCACGGCGCGGCTGGTTTTGTGCAACGACCGCTATCTCGAAATGTACGCCCTGCCGCCCGAGCTCGGCCGCGCCGGCACGCCGCTGCGCGAGCTGCTCGATTGCCGAACCGCCGCCGGCACGTTCTCTGGCGATGCGGACCGCTACGTCGCCGATTGCCTGCGTCAGGTCGCCGAGGGCCGCACCGAGACCAAGACCAACCACATCAACAGCCGCGTCGTCATGCTGGTCAGCCGGCCGATGCCGGGCGGCGGCTGGGTCGCCACCCATAGCGACGTCACCGAACAACTGTCGGCGGAGACCGAGCGCGATCTGTTGCGGCAGCGGAAGACCGGCGCCGCGTCGTCGATGCGGCGATTGTTTCGTTCCGCGCCCGGGTCGAGAGCGTGCTGAAAACCGTCGGCCAAAGCTCGACGGCGATGAAAGCGGCGGCGAAGACGCTGCTGAGCACGTCGGATCATACGCTCACCCGCACCGAGGGCGCCGTGCACGGCTCCAACGAGGCGTCGGCCAATGTCGAGACCGCTGCCGCTGCCGCCACGGAGCTATCGGTATCGATCAAGGAGATCAGCCGGCAGCTGATGCAGGCCAACGACGTGGTGCGCTCCGCCGTGGCCGACGCCGGCGCCACCAATGACGACATCGCCGCCCTTGCACGAGTCGCGCAAAAAATCGGCGACGTGGTCAAGCTCATCCAGGACATCGCCGGGCAGACCAATCTGTTGGCGCTCAACGCCACCATCGAGGCGGCGCGTGCCGGCGACGCCGGGCGCGGCTTTGCGGTGGTTGCCTCCGAAGTGAAATCGCTCGCGGTGCAGACCGCTAAAGCGACCGAGGAGATCACCCGCGAGATCCTCTCGGTGCAGAGTTCGACGACCAGCGCGGTGGCGGCGATCCGCGACATCACGCAGCGGATGCGGGACATCAATCAATACACCTCCGCGGTCGCCGGCTCGGTCGAGCAGCAGGAATCGGCGACCGGCGAGATTTCGCACAACGTCGCCAGCGCCGCGGCCAGCGCCAAGGCGATCGCGGCGGCGCTCGACGAAGTCGCCGGCGGCGTCACCCAGACCCGCAGCTCCGCCGAAACCATGCTCGCGGCCACCGAAGAGGTCGAAACCGCGACCGCCAAGCTGCGCAGCGAGTTCGAGGAATTTCTGGGCACCGTGGCGGCGTAAGCGTCGTCCCCGCGAAAGCGGGGACCCATAGCCCCGGCACTTCAAATCGAATTTCGGCGGCAGTGATTATGGATTCCCGCTTTCGCGGGAATGACAATAAGATTTGCTCTATGGACAAAATCCAGGTCGGCAACCTCGCGGTCGCCGTAACCGATGCCGGCGCCGGGCCGCCGGTGGTGCTGCTGCACGGTCTCGCCTGCGGCAAGCGCATGTGGTTCCACCAGATCAGGGCGCTGCGGCGGCGCTTCCGCGTCATCGCTTACGATTTGCGCGGTCACGGCCAAACCGATGCGCCGCGGCTCGCCACGGATTATTCCGCCGCGCATCTGGCGCGCGATCTCGTCGGCGTGCTCGACGCGCTCGACATATCGCAAGCGGCGATCGTCGGCTTCTCGCTGGGCGGCGGTCCAGCCTTGGCGCTGGCCGCCAGCAAACCGGAACGGGTGTCGCGTCTGGTGCTCGCCGACGTCGGCGCCGGCGCCGACGATCCGGTGAAGATCGAGGGCATGGCGCGGCGCTGGGGCGCGCTGATCGGGCAAGGCGAGATCGACGAATTGGTCTGCGATATGCTGCGCAGCGAGCTGTTCAAGATCTACGCCAGACGCAGCCCCCGCCGCCGCGAGCACATGGCCGCCCTGATCCGTGCCACCCCGGTCGACGGCTTGCGCTTCACGTTGTCCGAGGTTTTGGCCAAGCGGAAATCATTGTTCCGGCTGAGCGGCGTGCTGAAATCCGTACAGGCGCCGACGCTCGTCATGGTCGGCGAGCTTGACTACGTGTGCAGCAAGGCGTCGCGATTGATGGCGCAGGCCATTCCCGGCGCCACGCTGAAGATCATCAAAGATTCCGGGCACATGTCGCCGATCGAGCAACCCGCGGCGTTTACTGCCACGCTGATGGAATTTTTAGGGACGACATAAGTCGCCGTCGTCCCCGCGGATGCGGGGACCCATAGCCCCAGTGTTAGATGCCGGTGCGGTGATTATGGATTCCCGCTTTCGCGGGAATGACGGAATGTCACCGCACCGCGACGTAACCCTGCATGCCGCGCGCATTTGCGGCAGCGCAGCGGCCGGATCAGCCGCGAGGTGTGTGGGCGGCAATCATCGCTTCGCCCATGCGCAGGAGCCGCGCTGCAAGCCCCTCGGTGCCGACGCTTTGTGCAGTAACGCGGGCTCCCTCCAGAAGCAGGTGCAGTTCGTCAGCCAGTAATTCAGGCTCGCTCAAGTCTGCATCCTGGCTCAATCGCACGAGGCGCATACGGTGTGCCCTCTTGAATTCCTCGATGACCCGCCGGGCGGGATGATCCTTGTCGGGCAATTCGATCGCCGCGTTGGCGAGTGCACAGCCGCGCTCGTCCGGCGCGACAAGATGGCCAGCCATCTCCGCGAGCCAGGCGTGCAGTTGCGCCAGCGGATCGCCCGGATGCGCTCGCGCGAACCGCTCCCAGCACGCGTCCGCTGCATGGGCCGTTTGGCGCAGATACTCCGCGACCAATTCGTCCTTCGAGGCAAAGTGCCGGTAGAGCGTCATCTTATTGGTGCCAGCCGCTTCAGCGATCGCATCGACGCCGACTGCCCTGATTCCGTGCCGATAAAAGAGCTCGCCAGCAGCCGCAAGGATGCGCGCGCGAGGCGGAATCCGGCTGTCATTATCGGGGGTTACGGCGGCTTGGCCGATCATTTGAGGTTTCCTCTTGACACGGGTGTTACCGGTCAGTAACTAGCATGTAGTGTTACCGGTCAGTACCACAAGGGGAGCTGCAAGTCACGCTCCCTTTCAAGGGTCTCAACATCATCAGGAGCACCGCCATGTCAGTGAACGCCGCTGTTGCCAACCGCCCGCCGCAGGCCGAGCAGCCGTTTAAGACGCTGTTTTTGCCCTATCGACTGGGCAACATCGAACTCAACAATCGCCTGGTGATGGCGCCGATGACGCGCAGCCGCGCGGTCGAGCACAACGTCCCAAACCCCATCGCTGCAACCTACTATGCCCAGCGCGCTTCCGCCGGCTTGATCGTCACCGAAGCGACGCAAGTCAGCCCGCAGGGCGTCGGCTACATCCGCACACCGGGCATTCATTCCGCCGAACAGGTTGCCGCTTGGACGAGAATTACCGAAGCGGTGCATCGCGCCGGCGGCAAAATCTTTCTTCAACTGTGGCATGTCGGACGCATCTCGCATCCGGATTTCCATGGCGGCGAGCTTCCGGTCGCGCCCTCGGCAATCGCCGCGCAGGGCCAGGTGTTCACGGCCAAGGGCCCGAAAGAGATGGTGACGCCGCGGGCGCTGGCGCTCGCCGAGCTGCCGGGCATCGTCGAACAATTCCGCAAGGGTGCGGAAAATGCCAAGGCGGCCGGCTTCGACGGCGTCGAGCTGCATGGCGCGAACGGTTATCTGCTCGATCAGTTCCTGCGCGACGGCAGCAACCAGCGCACCGATGCCTATGGCGGCAGGATAGAAAACCGCGCGCGGTTGCCGCTCGAAGTCACCAAAGCCGTCATCGAGGTCTGGGGCGCCGATCGCGTGGGTTATCGCATATCCCCGAATGGCGCTTTCAACTCGATGTCTGATTCCAATCCGCTGCGGACGTTCTCGTATCTGGCGGAAGAGCTCAACAAGCTCGGCATCGTCTATCTTCACGTCGTCGATCCGATTGCCGACGGCTCAAAGCGCCTGTCGCCGCTGCTGCGCCGGAAATTCGATCGCAGCCTCATCGTCAATGGCGGCTTCGATCTCGACAGCGGCAATGCGGCGATCCGCTACGGCACAGCCGATCTCGTCGCGTTCGGCACGCCGTTTCTCGCCAATCCGGATCTGCCGGAGCGGTATCGGATCAAGGCGCCGCTCAACACGCCCGACCAGGCGACGTTCTATGCCGGAGATGACAAGGGCTTCATCGATTATCCGGCGCTGGCGTGAGCGCGATGCATCGCCGCAACAAGATGAAGGGACATTTCATGAGACCGAAAAATCAAGAATTGACGCTGCAGAGCGCGTTGTCCGATCCGCTCATTCGCACCTTGATGGCCGCGGATCGTGTCGATCGGCGGGAGCTCGAATCGATGCTGCTGCGGATCGCCGAACAGGTCACGCCAAGCCTGCCGACCAAAGCCGGTTGCGCCTGCTGGGCGTGATTGGCGGCGACGCGGACGTCCGTCGTCCCCGCGAAAGCGGGGACCCATAACCCCAGTCATAATTGAAAGGACTGTGATTATGGATTCCCGCTTTCGCGGGAATGACGGAATGTCACCGCCCCGCGGCGTAGCCTTGCATGCCGCGCGCATTGGCGGCGGCGCGGCGGCGCGGGCCGACGCGGGATGCCGCGGTGAGGCGGCCTTCCGACCAGTCCGGGCCGACCTCGACCTTGTGGCCGCGCCGCTTGAGCTCGTCGACGGTCTTTTTCGGCACGCGGCCTTCGACCACCAGCAGGCCGGGATGCGCCGTGCGCGGCCAGAACGAGCTCGGGAAATGCTCGGAATGCCACGCCGGCGCGTCGATCGACTCCTGCATATTCATGCCGGCGTGAACATGACGCAAAAAGAATTGCGCGATCCACTGATCCTGCCCGTCGCCGCCGGGCGAGCCCCAGGCGAGATACGGCTCGCCGTCGCGCAGCGCCATGGTGGGCGACAGCGTGGTGCGCGGCCGCCGGCCGGGGCCGAGCGCGGCGGGATGATCCTCCTCGAGGTAGAACATCTGCGCGCGGGTGCCGAGGCAGAAGCCGAGCTCGGGAATCACCGGCGAGGAATGCAGCCAGCCGCCCGACGGCGTCGACGAAATCATGTTGCCGGCGGTGTCGATAATATCAAAATGCACGGTGTCGCCACGCGTGTTGCCCATCCGGCCGACGGTCGGTTCGCCTGAGCCGAGCCGGCCCACGGTCGGCTCGCCGGCGCCGGCCGCGTGGGGCACCGTATCGCGGCGCAGCTTCACCACCGCGCCGAAACCCTCGATCGAGCCCGGGCGCTGTTCGAACGAGGCCTTGTCGGTGACGAGCTTGCGGCGCTCGGCGTTGTAGGCGTCGGACAACAGCGTCGCCATCGGCACGTCGACGAAATCGGGATCGCCGTAGAACACTTCGCGGTCGGCGTAAGCGAGCTTCGAGCATTCGACGATGAGATGGATGAAATCAGGCCCGGTCGGATCGAGCCCGTCGAGATCGAAACCTTTGAGCAATGCGAGTTGTTGCAACGTCACCGGCCCTTGTCCCCATGGTCCGGTCTTGCACACCGTATAGTCGCGATAATCGTAGGTGAGCGGCGCTTCGATATGCGGCGTCCAGCGCGCCATGTCGTCGGCGGTCAAAACGCCGCGATGCTTGTGGCCGCTGGTATCCATGATCTCCTGGGTGCGGCAGAAGCGGTCGATCGCTTCGGCGACAAAACCTTTCGACCAGGTTTTGCGCGCACGCTCGATTTGCGCGACGCGGTCGCCGCCGGCGCTCTCGGCTTCCTTGACGATACGGGCATAGGTGGCGGCGAGCGTCTTGTTGGTGAACAGCGACCCGGTCGCCGGCACTTTGTTGTCGGGCAGATACACCGCGGCCGAGGTTGGCCAATATTGGCGGAACAGGTCGGCGACGGTCGAGATCGTGGAATTGGTGCGCTCGAGCAGCGGATGGCCGTTTTGTGCGTAGCCGATCGCCGGCGCCAACACGTCGGCGACCGACAGGGTGCCGTAGTCGCGCAACAGCATCATCCAGGTCTCGAAGGTGCCGGGCACGCAGGCCGCGAGCAGGCCGGTGCCGGGCACGAGGTCGAGCCCTTGGCTGCGATAATACGCGATGGTGGCACTGGCGGGCGCGACGCCCTGGCCGCAGATCACTTCCGTCTTGCCGCGCTTGACGTCATGGACGATGACCGGCACATCGCCGCCCGGCCCGTTGAGGTGCGGCTCGACCACTTGCAGCGTGAAAGCGGCGGCGACGCCGGCGTCGAAGGCATTGCCGCCGCGTTCCAGAATCCCCATGCCGACGGCCGTGGCGATCCAATGGGTCGTGGTCACCACGCCGAAAGTGCCTTCGATCTCCGGCCGCGTGGTGAAGGTGTTGGGATTGATGTTGGTCATGAATTCTCTCTTGGCCATCGGACCGCCCAGGGGATGGCCGGTTGCGCGGCGCCCGGCCGGCGCATAGAGACAGAATGTATCGGGCTAAACGCCCGGCTGCCAGGGTGGGGGAGTAAGCGTGGCGCGAGAGGCTCTCAAGGTCGGATTAGGCGGACTCGGCGCCGTCGGCCTCGACGTGGCGCGGCGGATCGAGGCCGGCATTCCGGGCTTGGTTCTGACGGCCGTCTCGGTGCGCGATCAGGACAAGGCGCGGCGCAATCTGCCGCAAGTGGGCGGCCGTATTCCCGTCGTTGCCGCCGAGGCGCTCGCGGAAACCTGCGATCTTGTCGTCGAATGCCTGCCGCCGGCGATGTTCCGCACGGTGGCGTTGTCGGTCATCGAACGCGGCAAGCTGTTCATGCCGCTCAGCGTCGGCCAGCTTCTGGACAACTGGGATCTGGTGGCGCGGGCGAAAGAGACCGGCGCGCGCATCCTGGTGCCGACCGGCGGGCTGATCGGGCTCGACGCGGTGCGTGCCGCCGCCGAAGGAACGATCCACTCGGTCACCATGATCACGCGCAAGCCGCCGAACGGCCTCGACGGCGCGCCTTACCTGGTCGAGCGCGGCATTTCGCTCAAAGGCCTGAATACCGCGCGCAAAGTGTTCGACGGCACGGCGGGCGAGGGCGCGCGCGGCTTCCCGCAGAACGTCAATGTCGCCGCCGCGCTTTGCCTCGCCGGCATCGGGCCGGAGAAAACGCGGCTCGAAATCTGGGCCGATCCGGCGCTCGACCGCAACACCCATCGCATCGAAGTCGACGCCGACACCGCGCGCTTCGCCATGTCGATCGAGAACGTGCCGTCGGAAAATCCGCGCACCGGCCGCATCGTCGCGCTGAGCACGGTGGCGGCGCTCCGCGGCTTGGTCGCGGAGCTCAAGGTCGGGACTTAGCTCATGATCCGATTCGGATCATGAGCTAGAATCTTTGTTGAGCATGATCTTATCCGAAAACCGGTTTCCACTTTTCGGGATCATGCTCTGGCCGCGGCGCGGGCTTACCACTTCTGTTGCCAGTTCTTGCGCTGCTGATAATTGGTGCTGCTGGAACTGGCCGAGCCGGGGCCCTGGTAGGTGGTGTTCTGCTGGCAGGTGCCACCGATGCCGCTGATGGTCGCCATGCACTGCTCGAAGGTGTTGAAACCGCAATTGCGCCCGCCGCCGGCGCTGCCGCCGCCGTAGATCGCGCACCACGGATAATTCTGCGCCTGCGCGCGCGTTCCAATCGCTGTGATGGCAACGAGAATTCCCAGCGTGAAAAGCAAAACTCGCATGGCCGGCTCCCTCATGTAGCGAAATCCGGGAACGATCGAACGGTTGCAATGCTGCTCCCGGATTACGCGGAGCCTGTCATCGGGCCGGCCACTTCGGGCCGGACCCGTTGGCTCCATCCGGGCTACATCTAAATTTCAGCTCGCTCCGGGCGCGGCCGGGGCGAATTTGAGCGCCACGCCGTTCATGCAATAGCGCAAGCCCGTGGGCTTCGGCCCGTCGTTGAAGACGTGGCCAAGATGGCCGCCGCAGCGATGGCACGACACCGCCGTGCGCGTCATGCCGAACGAGCGGTCGGTGGTCTCGTCGACGGCCTTGTCGAGCGGCGCCCAAAAGCTCGGCCAGCCGGTGCCGCTCTCGAATTTTGTCTTCGACGAGAACAACGGCAGGTCGCAGCCGGCGCAGGCGAACGTGCCGTCGCGATGTTCCTTGAGCAGTTCGCTGGTGAACGGCCGCTCGGTGCCTTCCTGGCGCAGCACGTCGTATTGCGCCGGCGTCAAGAGCTTGTGCCATTCCGCGTCAGTGTGGGTGACTTCGTAGGTGGTCGCGGCCCTGACGTCATGCGGGCGCGCCAGGCGGCCGATGGCGAGCGCGGCTAGGCCGGCGCCTCCGGCGTACAAGGCTTGTCGGCGTGTGAACATGGGTCCCTCCCGATCGCGTCCGGCGCAGCGCCGGATTCCGCAAGTGATATGGCGATGTTGTAGCGCACTTTCATGCCGGCAGTTACGGGCCGAGCGTAATTTGATCCGGCCAAACGTCGATTTCACACAGAGTTGATGGCCGCCGCTGCAAGGCTTGCGGCGGCGTTTCGCAACGACCCCGGACGGGCTATCGGAGCGCGGCATTGGCCTTTATGGTGCGGCCCCAATCAGCCTTCTGGTACCTGGAAACGCCCATAGGACGGACACGAAGCGATGCGAAATCCCGATTCCCCAGACATTTCCGCGCAGGCTTATCTGACTCGGCTTGCCGAGCGCGGCATCGATTATGTGTTCGCCAATGCCGGGACGGATTTCGCACCCGTCATCGAATCGCTCGCCATGAACGCCAATGGAAGGCGCAAATTTCCCAAGGTCATCACCGTGCCCCATGAGAACGTCGCCATGGCCATGGCGCACGGCTACTACAAGATCGCCGGCAAGCCGGCCGCCGTCATGGTCCATGTCACGGTGGGCACCGGCAATACCGTCAACGGCCTGATGAACGCCGCGCGCGATAACATTCCGATTCTCCTCGCCGCCGGCCGCACCCCAATCACCGAGACCGGACATCATGCCTCGCGCAACCGGCCGATCCATTGGGGCCAGGAATCCTTCGACCAGGGCGGCATGGTGCGCGAATTCACCAAATGGGATTATGAATTGCGCTCCGGCCAGCCGGTCGCGGCGATCGTCGACCGCGCGCTGGACATCGCCATGAGCGAGCCGCGCGGCCCGGTCTATCTCACGCTGCCGCGCGAAGTGCTGTCGGATGCGGCCACCTCGTCGCGCCGCGGTGAAGACCGCCCGCTCGGCGCCATGGCGGCGGTACCGTCGCAGGAAGCGATCGATGAGGCGGCGGATCTGCTCGCCGGCGCGCAGTTTCCGTTGATCCTGACCTCTGCGCTCGGGCGCTCGCCTGAAGCCTTCGCCGCGTTCGCGGCGTTGACCGAAGAGTTCGCGCTGCCGGTGGCGCAGGGCGAGCCGAACGATCTCAACCTGCCGTCCAATCACCCGATGAATCTCGGTTTTGACGTCAAGGCGTTGTTGCCGCGCGCCGATGTCGTGCTAGTGCTCGATGCGCCGGTGCCCTGGGTGCCCAAAGCGGTATCGCCGGGCCGCGATGCAAAAATCATCCACCTCTCGCCCGATCCGCTGCAGACGCAATATCCGTTCCGCGACTTCGAGGCCGATCTGCTGATCGCCGGCACGACGCGCGGCGCGCTGCCGCTCTTGCGCGAAAGCCTGCGCAAGCGGATGAAGCGCGACGACATCGAGACGCGGCGCAAGGCGATCGCCGCGTTGCGCGAAGAGCTGGTCGCCACGCGGCGCCGCGCGCTCGACGCCGCGCGGGCGCGCACGCCGATCTCGACGTCGCACATCGCCGCCTGCCTCAATGAGCTGAAAACCGAGGATGCCATCATTATCAATGAGCTCGGGGTGCCGATCAGCCAGCTGCAGCTCACCAAACAGGGCAGCTATATGGGCAGCCTCTTGGCCGGCGGGCTCGGCTTCGGGCTTGGCGCCGCGCTCGGCGCAAAGCTCGCCGCGCCCGGGCGCGAAGTGATCTCCATCGTCGGCGACGGCTCCTACATGTTCGGCAATCCGCTGCCGTTCCATTATGTCGGCCGCGCCGAAAACCTGGCGACCCTGACCATCATCGCCAACAATCAAAGCTGGCACGCGGTGCGGGCCTCGACGCTCGATGTGTTTCCCGGCGGTTATGCCGCCAAGGCCAACATCATGCCGTTGACGGAGCTGAAGCCGGCGCCGGACTACGAGAAGGTGATCACCACCTGTGGCGGCGTCGGCGAAAAGGTCGTTGAGCCGGGCGATCTGCCGGCGGCGCTCAAGCGCGCCTTCGAGGCGGTGCGCTCCGGCACGCCGGCGCTGCTCAACGTCATCACGCAAGGCCGCGATTCGTAACTTCGCCGCGCCAGGAGTTTGTTGATGCCGCCGATCGACATCAAAATCTTAAGCACTACCGCGATGAAGACGGTGTTCGAAGAATTGGCGCCGGCCTTCGAACGCGCCACCGGCAATCGCCTCAGCGTGACGCTCGGACCGTCGCTCCGCCTCGAAAAGCAGCTCGGCGAAGGCGAGGCGGCGGATATGGCGATCGTGTCCGCTTCCGGCGCCCGCGATTTGGTCGGTAGCGGCAGGATGGTCGCCGGCAGCATCGTCGATATCGCCACATCGTCGATCGGCGTCGCGGTGCAAAAAGGCGCGCCGAAGCCGGACATCTCATCCGTCGAAGGTTTCAAGCGTGCCATGCTGGCGGCGAAATCGATCGCCTGCTCAAAACCGGTCGGCGGCGGCCAGAGCGGCGTTCATCTCGCAAAAGTCTTCGAGCAACTCGGCATCGCCGCGGCGATGCATGCGAAAGCGAAATACGGCGCCGGTGGCGCCGCGGGGCTTGCCGGCCTCGTCGTGCTACGCGGCGAAGCCGATATCGGCATTCAGCAGATGGCGGAGCTGATGGCCGTTGACGGCATCGACGTCGTCGGCCCGCTGCCGGCGGAAATCCAAATGGTCACGCCGTTCGTCGCCGGCATTCCCGCAAATGCGAGCCACGCCGAAGCGGGCCGGGCGGTGATAGATTTCCTCATCACGCCGGACGCGAAGCACGTCCTCAAGGCCAAGGGCCTTGAACCGGCATAAGCTTCATCGCGCGCGGGCTTTCAACGCTTCGGGATTTATCACGTTGATCGGCTTGCCCGCGGCGTAAGCGAGGATCTGGTTGAAAATATCGATGAATTGCGTCTCGTATTCCTCGCGCGTCACGTAGCCGAGGTGCGGCGTGCAGATCACATTCGGCATGTTCAGCAATGGATGAGCCTTATCGACCACGGGCTCATCCTCATAGACATCGACGGCGGCCATGCCTGGGCGGCCCGTGCGCAACGCCTCAACCAGCGCGCCAGGCGCGATCAGCGGCGCGCGGCTGGTATTGACCAAAAAAGCGGTCGGCTTCATCCGCTTAAGATCGGCGGCGGTGACGATATGGCGGGTCGCGTCGACAAGCCGCATGTGCAGCGAGATGACGTCGCAGTCGGCGAAGAACGCCTCCTTGCTGGCCGCGGTCGCATAGCCGTCGGCCTTCGCTTTGGCCAAGGTCGCCGGACGCGCCCACACTTGCACGTTCATGCCGAAGGCGCGGCCATAGCCGGCGACGACTCCGCCGATGCGGCCATAGCCGTAGATGCCCAGCGTCTTGCCGCGCAGCGTCGAGCCGACGCCCATCTGCCATCGGCCGGCTTTCAGCGACGCCATCTGCTGCGGAATCTGCCGCATGGCGGCAAGGATCAGCGCCCAGGTCATTTCCGCGGTGGCGTGCGACGGCGCGCCCGGATGCTGGCTCGACGACAGGATGATGCCGAGCCGGGTGCAGGCGTCAACGTCGATATGCGGATAGACGCTGCGCTGACTGATCAATTTGAGCTTGGGCAGGCGTTCGAGCAGAGGCTTCCGAATTTTCGTCCGTTCGCGGATCAGCACCAGCACCTCGGTGTCGCGCAGGCGTTCGGCGAGCGCGTCGGTGTCCTGGACGTGATCGTTCCAGATAGTGACGTCGCAGCCTTTGAGCTTTTCGAAGCAGGGTAGCGTGCGCACGGTATTGTGGTAATCGTCGAGGATGGAAATTTTCATGGGGAGGATGGCGAATGGTGAGTAGCGAATAGCGAATAGTAATCCCGGAATCCCTTATTCGCCATTCGCTACTCACCATTCGCCGCTTATCCCCAAAAGAAAACCGGGCCCTTGCGGGCCCGGTTTAGTTCGTCGACGTGGGGGCGTCGACGATTCACCTTCCAGAGGGGAACATCTGCCAACATTGCGATCGCCAATCTGGGAGGATGAGGCGACCGCTTGCCAGCAGTAACCTGATGAGTATGCGAGCCGCGATGCGAGCACACAACGCAGGGGGTGACATGCCAGCCATGCGGTCGTCGCAAGGTGCATAAGTGCGCGCATAATCGCCGCGTAAATGCAGGCGATGCGTGCACAATCCGCTTGCGCAATTCGCGCGTCACGATGTCGCGATGCGGGTGATGTTACGCGTCGTCGGCAATGACGGCGGGCTTTAAAAATTCCAGCGCTGCGCGTTGGCGACGAGAAAATCGCGAAACGCCTGCACGCGCGCCACGGTCTTGAGCTCCTCGGGATAGACGAAATAGGCGTCGAGCGCGACCGCCTCGGCCTCGCCGAACAGCTGCACCAGCCCACCGTTTTCCTCGACCAGATAATCCGGCAGCATGGCGATGCCGATGCCGCGCTGGCAGGCGCGCAGGATGCCGAGAATGTTGTTGATGACGAGGTGCGGCGTGCGTGGACCCTTGCCGTCGCGCGCCACTTCGACCAGCCAGCGCGAGCGTTGCAGGTAGGGCGGTACGTTGCCGCCGAGTACCAGCACGCGATGATTATCGAGATCGTCGAACGCCCGCGGCGTGCCGAAGCGCTTGAGATATTCCGGCGAGGCGTAGACGTGGAAGTGCACCGAGAACAGCTTGCGCTGGATCAGGTCCGGCTGGGTCGGCTGGCGCAGCCTGATCGCCACGTCGGCCTCGCGCATGGCGAGGTCGAGCTCCTCGTCGGTGGTCAAAAGCGTGATGTGGATTTCCGGATAGAGCTCGATGAATTCGCCGAGCCGTGGCGTCAGCCAGTGGATGCCGATGCCCGGCGTCGTGGTCACGCGCAGGTCGCCGTTCGGCCGCTCGCGACTGTCGGTCAATTTGGCACGCGCCGCTTCGAGCTTCATGAACACGTCGTGGGCGGTGCGATAGAGCAATTCGCCCTGCTCGGTCAGGATCAGGCCGCGGGCGTGGCGGTGAAACAGCGAGACTGAAAGCTCCTGTTCGAGCGCGCTCACTTGCCGCGATACCGCCGATTGCGACAGTCCGAGCTGCTCACCGGCGTGGGTGAAGCTGCCGGCCTCGGCGGCGGCGTGGAAAACCTTCAGTTTGTCCCAATCCATTGTGTACTTTCTTTCCCTCCGCTTGTGCGGGAGAGACCTACTCATTCGGCCGCGGCGCGGTGTTCCGCGTGCGCAGCGAGGAAACGTTCGGCTTCGAGCGCCGCCATGCAGCCGAGGCCTGCGGCGGTGACGGCCTGGCGATAAACCTCGTCGGCGACGTCGCCGGCGGCGAACAGGCCAGGCACCGAGGTTGCGGTGGAGTGCGGCGCGGTCTTAATGTAGCCGGTCGGCTTCATCTCGACTTGGCCTGCGACCAATTCGGTCGCCGGCGCGTGGCCGATGGCGATAAAGATGCCGTCGACGGTGCGCTCGCTGACGACACCGGTTTTCAGGTTTTTCAGCCGCGCGTGGGTGACCTTGAGCGGGTTCTCGGCGCCGTGGACGTCGTCGAGCGCCGTATCCCAGACCACCTCGATCTTGGGGTGCTTGAACAGCCGGTCCTGCAAGATCTTCTCGGCGCGCAGGCTGTCGCGCCGGTGCACCAGCGTTACCTTGGCGGCGAAATTGGTCAGGAACAGGGCTTCCTCGACCGCGGTATTGCCGCCGCCGATCACCAGCACCTCTTTGCCGCGATAGAAGAAGCCGTCGCAGGTGGCGCAGGCGGACACGCCATAACCGCGGAACTTCTGTTCCGAGGGCAGGTCGAGCCAGCGCGCCTGCGCGCCGGTGGCGAGAATGAGCGTCTCGGCGACATAGACCTCACCGGAATCGCATTCGATGCGGAACGGCCGCCGCGCCAGATCGACCTTGTTGACATGGTCGGGGACCAGCTTGGTGCCGACATGGGCGGCCTGCTTCTCCATCTGCTCCATGAGCCAAGGCCCCTGGATCACGTCGGCGAAGCCCGGATAGTTCTCGACGTCGGTGGTGGTGGTGAGCTGGCCGCCGGCCTGCACGCCCTGGATCATGATCGGGTCAAGCATGGCGCGCGCCGCATAGATCGCCGCCGTGTAGCCGGCAGGCCCCGAGCCGATGATCACGACCTTGGCGTGGATGGTTTTGCTCACCGCCTTAACTCGTCCGTTGCAGCAGGTTTTGAGGCACGAATCGACCCGCCGAAAGCCCCTGAATCCGGATGCGGTCTTTGAAGATAAAGCCGAATTCGCGGGTTAGGCGGGTTCGGCAGGCGCGCAGCCATCGTTTTGAGAATTTAGGGATTTTGGCGAGCTATGCAAGGGACGCGGGGCAGAAATCAGGGGATCAGGGATCAGGGATCAAGATGTGGCCCTGTTTCCCGATCCCTGACCCCCGATCCCTGTTACCCGAACGCCGGCATGACCTCGCGGGCGAACAAATCGACCGAATGCAGGGCTTCTTCCACTGTCATGTCGCCGAAGGCGAGCCACGGCACGAAGTAGTTCGGCCCGGTGGCCTCGATTTCGGCTGCGATAAAATCGCGCACGGTCTGCGGCGAGCCGGCCACCGCCATGTTCAGGGCCGCCAAGTCATCGAAGGCTACGGGATAATGGGCGGCGACGCGGGGCGCCGAGCTGTGGCGCTCGAACAGCCAGATAAAGTTGGCGCGCCAGCGCGGATAAGCGCGCCGCGCGATGGCCAGCGCCTACGCATCGGTATCGCCCACCACCACATGGCGGCCGACGCCGTAGAGCGTCGCGCTCTCCTTGCCGAGCTTGCGGCGGGTGGCGAGATAGCGTTCGAAGATCGGGCGCACGGCAGGCCGCGGCGCCAGCGAGACGATGTTGACGTCGTTTTGCGCCGGCCAATCGGCGTTGTCGGGAATGCTGACGCCGTACCACAGTGGCGGATGCGGGCGCTGCACCGGCTTGAGCACCATCGGCACTTTGTCGAAGCGATAGAATTTGCCGTCGAAGCTCAGCTCGTCGGCGGCGAGGCCCTTGAGCAGCACCTGAAACGCCTCATGGTACATCGCGCCGGTTTGTGAAAAGTCGAGCGCGTAGTTTGCGGTCTCGAATGGCGACACGCCGCGGCCGATGCCGAGCTCGAAACGGCCGCCGCTCATCTGATCGAGCATGCAGATTTCCTCGATCAGCCGCAGCGGATGATAGAACGGCAACAGATAAACCAGTGGGCCGAAGCGCAGCTTCTTGGTGCGCTGCGCCAGCGCGGCGAGGAAAATGCCCGGCGAAGCCGCGCAACCGATCGGCGTGCCGTGATGCTCGGCAAGGTGATAGCCGTAAAAGCCCGAGCGGTCGTAAGCCTCGGCAAGCCGCAGCCGGCCGGCAAACAACGCGCCATGCGGGATGCCCGCATCGTCCATGTGGTCGAATACGCCGAATTTCATGATTGCCTCCCCAGCCTTTCACGGTGCGGGTCCGGAAAGGGCGAATGGCGAATAGCGAATGGCAAGATAGGAATATTCTTCCTCCCCATTCGCTATTCGCCACTCGCTATTCGCAATTGTCTACGCCGACTAGACAAAGAGGCGCTACGGGCTATTTCCACTCCAGCTTGACGATCTCGTAGGCCTTGGCGCCGCCGGGGGTGACGACCTCGACCTGCGCGCCTTTCTTCTTGCCGACGAGCGCGCGGGCGAGCGGCGAGGTGATGGAGATCCTGCCCTTCTTGGCATCGGCCTCCGGCTCGCCGACGATCTGCCAGACCGCCTTCTTGTCGGTGTCCTCGTCGATCAAGGTGACGGTGGCGCCGAAGGTGATGGTGTCGCCGGACAGTTTTGACACGTCGATGACCTCGGCGCGCGCCAGCTTGTCCTCGAGCTCGGCGATGCGGCCCTCGTTGAGCGATTGCAATTCTTTCGCGGCATGATATTCGGCGTTTTCCGAAAGATCGCCGTGCGTGCGCGCATCCGTAATCTGCTGGATGATGCGCGGGCGCTCCACCTGCTGGCAATGCTTGAGCTCGGCCTCGAGCGCCGAATAGCCCGCCGCGGTCATGGGAATTTTATCCATCGTCGTACAACCTCCAAGCGCCTTCGTGGAGCATGATCTTTTCGGAAAACCGGTATCCACTTTTCCGGATCATGCTCTAAGAGACAAAATTCAGGTCGCGGGCCGAAAGCTTTTGTCCGGCCACGCGACCCCAAACTTGGCTCTACACGTACCGCCGCTGCGGCCGCCCCAATTCCTGATCAGTTTCGGCTTCGGCCCCAAAATAGCTCTGCAGCGCATACACCTCGAGGTCGCCCCCAAGATAGGCTTTGATGCCCTGCGCCGCGGCGACGGCCCCTGAGAGAGTGGTGTAGTACGGCACTTTATGCAAGAGGGCTGCGCGCCGCAGCGAACGGCTATCCGCCAGCGCCGTAGCCCCCTCGGTGGTGTTGAAAACCAGCTGAACTTCGCCGTTTTTAATGGCATCGACGATATGGGGGCGGCCTTCCGCCACTTTGTTGATCTTGACCGCGGCGACGCCCTGTTCGGCGAGGTAGCGCTGGGTGCCCGACGTCGCCAAGATCTTGAATCCCAGCCCGGCAAGGAGCCGGGTCGCCTCCAGGATGCGCGCCTTGTCGGCGTCTTTGACCGAGACGAAGACGGTGCCGGTTTTCGGCAGCCGCGAGCCGCCGCCGAGCTGGCTTTTGACGAAGGCAACGTTGTAGTCGCGGTCGATGCCCATGACTTCGCCGGTCGATTTCATCTCCGGGCCGAGCACGGTATCGACCGCCGGCCCAAACCGCGCGAACGGGAACACCGCCTCCTTGACGCCGACATGCCGCGCGGCGCCGGGCTCGAAACGCTGCGGCTTGAGCTTGAAGCTTTTCAGCGTCTCGCCCGCCATGATGCGCGCCGCGATCTTGGCGACCGGGAGGCCTATCACCTTGGCGACGAACGGCACCGTGCGCGAGGCGCGCGGATTGACTTCGAGCACATAAATGTCGCCGTCCTTGATGGCATATTGCACGTTCATCAGGCCGCCGACTTTCAACGCCAGCGCCAGCGCGCGGGTCTGGCGGTCGAGCTCGGCGATGACGGCGGCGGACAGATTGTGCGGCGGCAGCGAGCAGGCCGAGTCGCCGGAATGGATGCCGGCTTCCTCGATGTGCTCCATGATGCCGGCGATGTAAGTGTCCTTGCCGTCGGCCAGGCAATCGACGTCGACTTCGATGGCGTCGGTGAGATAGCGGTCGATCAACAGCGGGCGGCGGTCGGAGACGGCAAGCTCGGACGGACGGTCGAGATCGGCTGTCAGCCGCACCAGATAGCGATCGATCTGAGCCGAGTCGTGCACGATCTCCATGCCGCGGCCGCCGAGCACATAAGACGGCCGGATCACGATCGGGTAGCCGATCTCCTCGGCAATGGCGCGCGCCGTCGCGGGGCTGGTGGCAATGCCGCTCTTCGGTTGCCGCAGTTTTAGGCGATCGAGCAGCTGTTTGAAACGGTCGCGGTCCTCGGCGAGATCGATGGCGTCGGGCGAGGTGCCCAGAATCGGCACGTTGGCTTGTTCCAAGGGCTCGGCGAGCTTCAGCGGCGTCTGGCCGCCGAATTGCACGATGACGCCGTGCAGCGTGCCGTTCGAGCGCTCGGTGTGAATGATTTCGAGCACGTCCTCGTCGGTGAGCGGCTCGAAATAGAGCCGGTTCGCGGTGTCGTAATCCGTCGACACCGTTTCCGGATTGCAATTGATCATGATGGTTTCGTAGCCGACGTCTTTGAGCGCAAAGGCGGCGTGGCAGCAGCAATAATCGAACTCGATGCCCTGGCCGATGCGGTTCGGGCCGCCGCCGAGGATGATGACTTTCTTCTTGTCGGACGGCGCCGCCTCATCGACGGCGCGGCCGGCGAACGGCACGTCGTAGGTCGAATACATATAGGCCGTGGGCGAAGCGAATTCGGCGGCGCAGGTGTCGATGCGCTTGAACACCGGCCGCACGCCGAGCTTGTGGCGCGCTTGCGTCACCGCATCGGGGGTCGCGCCGGTGAGCTTGGCGAGCCGGGCATCGGAAAAGCCCATCGCCTTGAGCCGGCGCAGCGCGCCGGCGCCGGTCGGCAGCCGCTTGGCGCGGATTTCGGCTTCGGTTTCGACGATGCCGCGAATTTGCGCCAAAAACCACGGATCGATTCGGCAGGCGGTGTGAATCTCAGTGTCGCTCATGCCGAGCCGCATCGCTTGCGCCACCGCCAGGAGACGGTCGGGCGTCGGCGTGCCGAGCGCGGCGCGGATCGCGCTCTTGTCGTCGCCCTGGCCGAGGCCGGGGATGGTGATCTCGTCGAGGCCGGTGAGACCGGTTTCCAGCGAGCGCAGCGCCTTCTGCAAGCTCTCCTGGAACGTCCGCCCGATCGCCATCGCTTCGCCGACCGATTTCATCGACGTGGTCAGAATCTGCTCGGCGCCGGGAAATTTCTCGAAGGCAAAGCGCGGGATCTTGGTGACGATGTAATCGATGGTCGGCTCGAACGATGCCGGCGTGGCGCCGCCGGTGATGTCGTTGGCGATCTCGTCCAAGGTGTAGCCGACCGCGAGCTTGGCGGCGACCTTGGCGATCGGGAATCCGGTCGCCTTCGAGGCCAGCGCGGAAGAGCGCGACACCCGCGGATTCATCTCGATGATGACCAGGCGGCCGTCGGCCGGATTGACGGCGAACTGCACGTTGGAGCCGCCGGTCTCCACCCCGATCTCGCGCAACACCGCGATCGAGGCGTCGCGCATGATTTGATATTCCTTGTCGGTGAGCGTCAGCGCCGGCGCGATGGTGATCGAGTCGCCGGTATGCACGCCCATCGGATCGACGTTTTCGATCGAGCAGATGATGATGCAATTGTCTTTCTTGTCGCGCACCACCTCCATCTCGAACTCTTTCCAGCCGAGCACCGATTCTTCGATCAGCACTTCGGAGGTCGGCGAGGCGTCGATGCCGCGTTCGACGATCTCGATGAACTCGGCCTTGTTGTAGGCGATGCCGCCGCCGGTGCCGCCGAGCGTGAACGACGGCCGGATGATTGCGGGCAGGCCGATATCCTCGAGCGCTTCGAGCGCCTGGATCAACGTCTTGACCTGATGCGAGCGCGGCGTCTCCAGGCCGATCTTCGTCATCGCATCGCGGAACAGTTTTCTATCCTCGGCCTTGTCGATGGCGTCGGCGGTGGCGCCGATCATGGTGACGTCGAATTTTTCCAAGGTGCCCATCTTGCGCAGCGACAGCGCGGTGTTGAGCGCGGTCTGCCCGCCCATGGTCGGCAACAGCGCGAAGCCGCCGGGGATGGCGTAGCGTTCCTTCTCGATGATGCTGGTGACGATCTCCGGCGTGATCGGCTCGATATAGGTGGCGTCGGCCAGGTCCGGATCGGTCATGATGGTGGCCGGATTGGAATTAACCAGCACGACGCGATAGCCCTCGGCCTTGAGCGCCTTGCAGGCCTGCGTCCCGGAATAATCGAACTCGCAGGCCTGGCCGATCACGATCGGGCCGGCGCCGATGATCAGGATCGTCGAGATGTCGGTCCGCTTGGGCATAAAGGCCTTTCGGGGCACAAAAAAAGGGCGCGCCTATCGCGCGTCCCGCGCTTTCAGGCTGAGTGGGAACCGGTCAGCCGCCCGGAAAGCGCTTATTTAAAGTGGGCGTGCGTTCGGACGCAAAACCGGAGACCACTTTTGCTGAACGCACGCCGCCCGGCGCCGGGGCTCGGCCCCGCGCGAGGGGGTCTTAGACCAGATTCGAAGGGCCGGCAACGCTGGCCGTTTGTCCTGTGTGGAACTGCAAGCTACGCTCCCGGCAACAAATATGATCTCGGCGAGAGGGATCAATGCGGGTGGCTCATAAGCTATCGATCTTGGGCCTCGGGTTTGCCGTCGCGGCCACGATCGGGGCCTCCGCACAGACACCCGCGGGAGACACGCGCCCGGTTACCCTGGTCGTGCCGATCGCGGCCGGCGGCGGGGTCGACACCATCGGCCGCATCTTCGCCGCCCAGCTGGCGGAGCGGCTCAAGCAGCCTTGGGTGGTGGAGAACCGGCCGGGCGCCGGCGGTGTCGTCGGCCTCGACTCGGTCGCCAAGGCCGCGTCCGACGGCCATACCATGGTGGTGATCGAGACCTCGGCGGTGCTGCAGAAGTGGCTGCACAAGAATGTGCCGTTCGACGTCGTCGCCGATTTTGCGCCGGTGGCGCAAATGGCGACGACACCGCTGTTGTTGTTCGCCAACGCCTCGCTGCCGGTGTCGAATGTCACGGAGCTGATCGCCTACGCCAAGGCCAATCCCGGCAAGCTTGTCGTCGGCACGCCCGGCATCGGCTCGCCGCATCATCTCGCCGTCGCCATGCTCAATGCCGCGGCCGGGATCGACATTACGCATGTGCCGTACAAGGGCACCGCGCCGGCGCTCAACGATCTGCTCGGCGGACAGATTCCATTGATCTGGGCGACCCCCAATGTCGTGATGCAATATGTCGAGGCCGGCAAGATAAAGCCGCTGGCCGTCGGCTCGCTCGAGCGCATCGCGCTGTTGCCGAACGTGCCGACGCTCAACGAGAGCGGCGTGCCGGGCTTCGACGTCAGCGTCTGGTTCGGCATCGCCGCGCCGGCAAAGACGCCGCGCGACATCATCGCCCGCGTCAGCGGTGAAATCGCCGCGATCGACAAGCTGCCGGAGGTGAAGGCGAAGACCGCGCCGCTCGGCTACGATCTTAAGTTTCTCGACAGCCGGCAGCTTGCCGAGAAGATCGCATCCGACCACGCCCGCTATGGCAAAGTCATCCGCGACGCCGGCATCACGCCGGATTAAATCGCAGAGAATGTCCATGAGCGTATCGCAACGCATATCGCGCTATGGCGGCATGTTCCTGGTTGCCGCTGTCACGCTCATTGGCGCGCACACCGCGCGCGCCAACGAGCAAATCCATGTCGGCAAGGCGCAAGGCACCGCCTGGACGTTTCTGCCGGTCGATATCGGCATCGCGCAAGGCTTCTTCGCCAAGCAGGGCCTCGATATCGACAGCGCCGATCTCGGCGGCGACGCCAAGGTGCAGCAGGCGCTCGCCGCCAACAGCATCGATATCGGGCTGGGCAGCGGACCGGGGCTGGCGTTCGTCGCCAAGGGTTCGCCGGCGATCGGCGTCGCCGCTTTCGCCGGCCCGCCGCGCAACATCTCGGCCATCGTGCTCGAAGACTCGCCGATCAAGACCATCGCCGACCTGAAAGGCAAGCTGATCGCGGTGTCGTCGGTGGGCTCGCTCAGCGACTGGCTGGCCAAGCAGATGGCTATTCAAGAAGGCTGGGGCCAGGACGGCATCCGCGCCGTGCCGTTGGGCGCGGTCGAGATCAGCATCGCGGCGCTCAAGGCAAAGCAGGTCGACGCCGTGGTGCTGTCGACCGAAGCCGGTTTCGGGCTCGAAGAGCGCAAGCAAGGCCGCATGCTGGCGTCGATGGATCGCTACGCGCCGCATTTCATCACGCATGTGGTGTTCGCGCAGAAATCCCTGGTCGCCAACAAGCCCGAGACGGTCCGGCGCTTCCTCAAAGGCTTCTTTGCCGCGATCGCGTTCATGAAAACCCATCGCGACGAAACCTCGGCGCTGGCCGAGCGCGTGCTGCATCAGAGCGCGGCGGTGGTGGGCAAGGATTATGATTTCGAGGCCGGGATGTTCATCGACGACGGCCGTTTCGATGCGCAGGCGGTGGCGGCGCTGAAACAGTCCTTCATCGATATGGGAACGCTGCACGATAAGCCGGCGGACGACGTGCTGTTCACCACGCAATTCGTGCCGGTCGTGCCGTAACAGGAATCAATCAAACGATGACGACTGCAACCACGCCCATCACCAATCCCAACGTCACGCGCTCGCGTCTGGTTCTGGAAATCGCCTCGGAAATGGCGGGCGGCACCGCCGCCGACGCGGTGCCTGACTATATTTTGCCCAAGGTGGTGCTGCAGCATTCGCGCGGCGGCGAGCCAGCGAGGTTTTCCGCCGTAAGCTCGGCCGAAGGCATTTTCGCGGTGGCGGCGCGCGAGATCGACCTCGCCATGATCAACCCCGCCGCCATGCTTTCGGTCGCGCTGCGCGGTCAGGGCATCTTCAAGAAACCGATGCCGGTCCGCGCCATCGCCGTCATTCCATCCTGGGACGCTTTCGTGTTCGCGGTGCGGCCCGAGACCGGGCTTGCTCGCTTTGAAGACATCGCGGCCCGCAAACCGAAGCTGCGCATTCTGATGCGTGCCACGCCGGACCACAGCCTGCATCATATGTTCGACGACGTCGCCGCGGCGGCGGGCTTTTCCCGCCACGACATCGCGCGCTGGGGCGGCGAGGTGCGCAAGACCGGCTCCGTGCCGTGGCCGTATACCGACACATTCAAGGCGCTGATCCGCGGCGAGGTCGACGCGATCTTCGACGAGGCCGCGCATTCCTGGGTGCCGCAGGCGCTCGATGCCGGCATCACCATCCTGCCGCTTGCCGAAGCCACCGTCGCAAAGCTCGAAGCAACCGGCTATCGCCGCGCCGTGCTGCCGAGGTCGGCCTATCCGAAACTGCCGCATGATGTGCTGTCGCTGGATTTTTCCGGCTGGACGGTGTTCGTCCATGCCGAGGCCGACGATGACGTTGGTGACGCAGATTTGCGTCGGCCTCGATGCGCGCAAGGCGCGCATTCCGTGGGAGGAGCCCGGCGATCTGCCGGTCGAGCGCATGGCGCGCGAAGCGCTCGACACGCCGCAATGCGTGCCGCTGCATCCGGCCGCGGAGCGTTTTTGGCGCAGCCGCGGTTATCTTTGATGAGCACGCAACTAGCGCGATGGTTGACCGGAGGAAGATGGGAGTTTGCGCGGCGGGGCGTAAACTGCCTGTTTAATGTCCTGCTCAGCCTCCTGCAGCGTCGCGACGTTCCGTGCCATTTCTTCCTGCTTGGCAGCGAATTGATTTTGATTGGCAGCGAGTTGTTCCAAGCTGCGCCGTACGATGGCAAGGTCAAGCGACATGGGTTTAAGCTGTTCCATTAACTCAGGGAGAGTTGTCGCCGGCACCGGCGAACCTGTCGTTGAGACGGGTAGCAGCCAACTCAGCGATGGATCCCACGCCCTGATCACCACACTTGCTTTGTCACCGTAAGACTGCCAGCCAAGCGTGGCACCAACACCAAGCAGAACAGCGAAGAGAAATCGCGCAGTGGCGCGGAATATTCGTTTGCCAATCGATGGCCTGCTTAGGGCAAGTTGCCGGTTTTCAAAACCCGAGTTACGCGCATAGCCTGGCGGCGCCATTGGCGGAGATTTCGGCATAATATTCAGGCTCCTCCTGACCTGCGCCGATGCGCGGACCGGGTGAAACGCGTTCTGCATCCAAATCGCGCGCCACGATATCGCGCTCACGATACTGACTGTTCGGTCGGCCTTGCGAAGATTGCATGTGTCCTCTTGGTTTCCGACGGCCAGAGCTGCCTTTTCGCGGCCGCTCATAACCGCCCGGACCGCCATGCAAGCGTTGAGTTCGGGGCCGAATTGCGCGGAGCGAATGTTCAAAGGATGGAAAATGCGAGGCGATTGGGCGGTTCGGGTCACCAGCGACCGATTTGCAGTGGTCACTCGCTCCTCACCAGCTTCTGAGCAGCCGGACATGAGAACGGCCCGGATCGGGTTTGATTCCGATCCGGGCCGCACTGCGGAATTTTCTCAGTGATGCTCGCAACCGTGGTCGTCGTGATCGCCGCGGTCGTGGTCGCGATCTTCGCCACAATGGGCGTCGGTGCCAGGCGTGAACGAGACGCCGCGCAAAACCTCGGCGAAGCGCGCGGTTTTTACCGTCTTGAATCGCTCGCCCGCGGGAAGGCTCGTCGCCGCGAGATTGTCGGTGATGGCGACGAGCTTGTTCGGATCGGCGCCCTGGTCGCCGCTGCCGCTGACCGTCGACGTGATGGCCCAGATCGCGGCGGTGCCGTCCTCATTGACGCGGCCGGTAAGGTTGCGCAGGCCATCGGCGGCCGGCGACCATGGCTGCCCGGTCGCCGGGTTGTTGCCGGTAGGATAGCGATCAACCGTGTATGGCACGCCCAGCTCCAATCCGGCCTGCAGGACGTAAGCCATGGTCCAGGTGCCGTTGTTGAAGACCCATTTCTGCAATCCCGCCGTGGTCTGCGCCGCGGCGTCGGTGAATGTGTTCGTCGCCGCGTCGAAGGTGGCGGCGCCATCGCCTTCGTCGGCGACGTAAAGCGTCTTGGCATTGGCGAACCAGACGCCGAACGGAAACGACGTGGTGCTTTTGGTCGCTGTCGGCAGGCCTTTCAGGATGCACATGTTGTAGGGGAACACGCCCTTGGTCTGCAGCACGGCGGCGTTGTAGGAGATCGGCGCGGTAGGCAGCGTCGCCAGCGGCCCCGGAACGCCTACGCCGTTCGGGCAGGCGAGCGGCGCGCCGGCGGCATTGAAGCCCGTCGTGTCGATGAAATAGACGGTGTTGATGCCGTTGCTGCCGATGCCCTTGGTCATATAGACGACGTTGTTGAAGATGGTGAGGCCGCGAAAGTTGGTGTCCTTGCCGACCTTGTCCGCTTTCAGGCCGAGCTGGGTGATGCTGAAGCTGCCGACCGGTGTCGGATCGCCGGGGGTCTGGTGGACCAGCGGCGTGATGGCCGCCGTCATGATTTGCGCGCCGGCGCCGATGATGATGCCGTTGGGCTGCGGATTGCCGCCGTTGCCGGCATTGCCCGCCGTATAGAGCAGCCGCGCGCCGTTCTCGGCGTTCATGATCGCGGCGCGGCCGTTGTTGCCGCTATACGCGTTGGTCTTGGTGAAGCGGAAATGGCCGGAGCGGTCGAGTTCGGCGACGACGCGGTAATCCTGCCCTGTGACCGGATTGGTCGGATCGACGACGCCCGGCGTGTTGGAGTTCGACACGTCAATCGCATCGACCGGCGCCAGGTAACCCATGAATGTCACGGTCTGGCGGTCGGTGGACAGATTGAGGACGAGCTCGGACTTGGATGAAAAGCTCGTGACCATCTGGTCGGCGTTCGGCCCGACGCCGCGCCCGGCGCTGTTCGGCACTTCGATCGAATTGATCGGCCAGCCCGACGAACTCAATTGGTCCAGGAATATCTTCGAAGTAATGCCGAAGCTCGGGTCGACGAGGTCGTTGTTGAAGACGGTCGGATAAGTTCCGTCGGCGGTTGCCGCCGCGCATGCCGAGCCTGCGCAATTGGGCGGCAGCAAGGTGGTTCCGGCCACGACGTTGCTCGCCTTGTTGTCGTAGACGGACCGGCTGACCAGCAGATTGCCGGGGAAAAGATGGCCGTCGTCCTCGTCGCCGCGGGCGACCTGATTGCCGGCAAAGCAAGACACCGCAAGAGCGGCGACCAAGCTCGACTTGGCCGCGCGCACGCCGAAAAAAGCGCAAGTTTTTCTGTATTGCATTGGGTTCCCCGTCTACGTCTGCGGCGTTCAGCGCAGTCTGCGCAGAAGCCCGCTCATGCCAGCGTGCGGGGGTTTTGTTACGGCTGTAAGAACGCAGTATGAATGATGTGGAAATCGGCCGCCCGGGCATTCGCTTCAGCACGCGCTAGATGTCGCGGACGTGCGGCAGGATGCGATCGGCGAAGATGCGCAGCGACCCCATGATCTCGGCCTGCGGCAATGAGCCGAAGTCCACCAATAGTCCGATCTGGGTGATGCCGATGTCGCGCAGCACATGGATGCGCTCGATCACCTGGCTCGGCCCGCCCATGACGACGCGGCCGGGAAAATAGGCGTTGAAGCCGAAATCGCGCTGGCCGGCCTCGCGGCGCTCGTAGCCTTTGTAGGCGGTCGGATCGG
Source organism: uncultured Alphaproteobacteria bacterium (assembly GCA_963724715.1). Classification (GTDB taxonomy): domain Bacteria; phylum Pseudomonadota; class Alphaproteobacteria; order Rhizobiales; family Xanthobacteraceae; genus BOG-931. The sequence continues at coordinate 368,278 of CAVRVV010000002.1, forward strand.
GCGGCTTGCGCGCGGCTTCAAGTCCGGCGGCTGCATACTCGCTCATCGGCTTGTGCACGATTTGCTGCAGCTTCGTGTCGTCGTCGCTGTCGAGGAAATGGGCGTGATAGACGCAGCAGACTTCGTGATCCGCAAGCTTGCGACCATATTTCTGCAAGGCGCTGCGATACCAGCCGATGCGCTCGGTCGCCACCGGATGATCGACGTGGTAGGCGACGTAGAGCAGGTTGTAGCCTTGCTCCGCCGTCCATTCGAAACTCTCCGGCGACATCAGGCAGGCAACCCAGATCGGCGGATGCGGTTTTTGGTAGATCGGCGGCAATAGCGGCAGGCCGGAAAGCGGCGGGCGGAATTTGCTTTTGAATTCCATGGTCGGGCCGGCCCAGGCCTGCCTGACCAAGTCGACACCTTCCTCGACCCTCTCGCGGCTGTCCTTCATGTCGACGCCGAAAATATCGAACTCGTCGCGGATGAAACCGCGACCGACGCCGAAATCGAAACGGCCTTGCGACAATTGATCGAGCGTTGCCGCCTGTTCGGCCACCCGCACCGGATCGTTGAGCGGCAGCACGGTGGCGCCGGTGCCGAGCCGGATGCGCTTGGTGCGCCCGGCGAGATAGGACAGGAACGCGTAGTTCGCGGGGAACAGCCCGCCGTGGCGGACGAAATGGTGCTCGACGATCCAGGCATAGTCGATGCCGATCTGGTCGGCGAATTCGATCTGCTCGATGATGCCGCGATAGTGGGTCTGCGCATCGCGCACATCCGGCAAGTAGGTGGGGAGATAGAACAGCCCGAACTTCATCGCCGCGGTCTTTCCGGTTCGCTGGGCAGCCCTTGGCAAGCAAGAGGCAAAAGATCATTCTAGTGTCCGATAGGGAATGAGGCGTTGCAATGACGGACTATTGGCTGAGCAAGCTGTTCTTCGACTTGCAGCATGACGCGCAACTGGTCGCGGACTATCGCGCCGACATGGCGGCGGTGATCGAGCGCTACCGGATCAAGCCGGACGTTCGTCGCGCGCTGATGGACGACGACGTCGCCGCACTGTCGCCGCTGGTCAATGCCTATCTGCTGCGCTTCTATTTTCAGGTCCGCGGCATGCCGCAGGACGAGTTCATGGCGCGGCTGCACGCGATGAACGCGCCCGATGCATCTGAGACGATAAAGGCCGGCCATGGCTAAGCTCGTCGGTATCTTCGCGGCCAGCCACGGACCGATCATCGCCCGCGATTGGGAGACGATGCCGCGCGACCATCGCGCCAAATTGACGGCGGCCTTCGACGAGATCGGGCGCCGGCTGCGCGCCTGCCGCCCCGACCTGCTGGTCGTGGTGTCGCCGGATCACTGGGTCAATTTCTTCATCAACAATCTACCGGCGATCTGCATCGGCATCGGCGACGAGCACGACGGCCCGCCCGAGCCGTTCATGAAGAAGGTCTATCCGCATACCGTGCTCAAGGGTCACGCCGCGTTCGGGCGGCATCTGTTGCAAACCGCGCTCGACAACGATTTCGACCCGACGCTGTCGCATCGGCTGACGCTCGATCACGGCACCTGCATCCCGCTGTGGCGCATCGGCGTCGATCCGGAACTGCCGCTGGTGCCGATCCTGGTCAACGATCTCGAAGCGCCGATGCCGAGCATCAGGCGCTGCTTCGCCTGGGGCCGGCTCGTCCGCCGCGCCATCGAGAGCTATCCGGAACCGCTGCGGGTCGCGGTGCTCGGCACCGGCGGCTTGAGCCATTCGATCGGCGAGACCACCATGGGATGGATCGACGAGAGTTTCGATCATGCCTGCATCGATGCCTTCGCCCGCGGCGAGGAGCGCCAGCTCGATGCCTTTCTCAGCGAACAGCTTGAGCGCACCGGCAACGGCGCGCACGAAATCCGCGACTGGGTCATTGCGCACGCCGCCGCCGGCAGCACCGGCTTCGAGCTGATCGACTATTTTCCCAGTCCGGCAACGCTGGTCGGCGCCGGCTTTGCGTCATGGAAAGCGCCGGCGGCGTGAGACGGTCGCCGGACGGGAGGAGACAATGACCACACTCGATGTCGCCGCGCCGGCGGTGCAGGATTCCAGCCAGGATTCGACTCAGTCCAAGATCAGCTATTACGGCGTCCATCACCTGGCCCTGAACACCGACGACATGAAGATGACCGTCGACTTCTATGCCGGCGTGCTCGGCATGCGGCTGGTTCACGCCATGAAGGTGCCGCCCGGCATCGGCACCGGTCCGGGCAATCGGGGCAATCCGCCGTTCGAGGAGATCAGGCACTATTTCTTCGACATGGGCCGCGACGCGCTGTTGGCTTTTTTCGAAATGCCCAAGGGCGCCAAGGAAAAGGGCGACCGCGACGCGCTCGGCAATATGCAGCACGTGTCGTTCGCGGTGTCGCCGCAGAGCCAGGCGCGCATTCGCGCGCGGCTCGATGCCGCCAAGATCGCCTATGACGGCCCGCTGGAAATCCTGCCGGGAATTTTCTCGATCTATGTCATGGATCCGAACGACATCCGGCTCGAATTTTCCTGCCAGCCGGGCAACGGCGAAGGCGAGCCCCTGATCGTGCCGCTGGTCACCCAGACCAAGAGCGAAGCGCTGCAGGAGCTGCGCTCGCTGTCGTCCGATCAGAAGTGGCTGGCCAAGGCCGTTTCGAGCTTGACTGACTAGAGCGTCGACTCATTGGCACGCAGCCAATGTAGTCGCCCAAACCCTTTGCCGGACGCTGGCGATGTCAAGCACGGCGCCAGCGTCCGAGCAATTGCGTCACGGACAGGGGTGATTGATCCCGTCGTAGCCGAGGTACGTCCCGGTCGCTGGATTGTAGGACCGAAAGCGGGCCGCGCACCCGTTCGAGCTATCGGCGGCCGATGCCTGGCCCTGGTAGTAATCGGCTTGGCCCTGGCCCTGGTAGTAATCGCCTTGGCCCTGGCCCTGGTAGTAATTGTAGTATTGCTGGGAGCCATCCCCATACCCACCGTAGTACGCTCCGGCGCCTATCGCTCCGGCGCCTACGGCAGCGGCAGCGCCGGCGCCATAATAGCCGCGGCGCATTGTCCTTCGGTCAACTCTTCGGTTGACGCCTGCAACACTCCCGGGCGTAAGCGGGCGCCCGATCACAGCGTTGGCGGTGTCAAGTGAAACTGACAACTTATGTTGGGGTGATAGCTTTTCTGCCGACCACCTGACTGAAAATGGCGAGGCCGAAAGGACGGTCGCGCCGATAACGGTCGCACCAATCAAGACTAATTTTCGCATTGTCGCTCTCCTACGCTAACAATCGGCCACCCAGGAGACCCATTAAGACGGTACGCTTCCTTCGCGACGCTAGATTGATTCAGATCAAGTTGCAGGACGAGAGATTTTGGAACCCAGTCGCGGAACTCGATCGCGCAAGTTTTTCTTCCCGCGCTTTGATTTAAATCAACCCGTGTTGCGGTGGCCTGGACTATTAGTTTCGCGAGGGCTCCTGGGTGGCATGACTTGGGAGGTCACAATGCGTAAAATAGTAACTGCGGGGGCGACCGCTCTGTTCGTCGCTGTATCTACACTTTCCCTTGCGCAAACTCCGTCGCGTCCGGCAATTGCACGGCCGAGCGCATTGAATTGGGAGACTTTAACCGATGCGCGGATCAATGTCGTAAAAGCCGCGCTGCAAATGACCGCCGACCAGGAAAAGTACTGGCCAGCTGTAGAAGATGCCATTCGCGCCAGGGCGAAGGACCGGCAAGCCCGCACCGCAGCAGCGGCAGAACGAGTGCGGGAACTCCGTGCTGGTAATTTCGAAGCCTTGCGCGACCGCGATCCAGTCGAATTCTTGCATCGGCACGCCGATACCTTGGCTCAACGAGCAGCCGATCTTAAGAAACTCGCTGACGCGTGGCAGCCGCTCTATCAGAACTCTCGATACCGATCAGAAGCGGCGGACGGCCTTCCTTATGATCTTTGTACTTCGTGAAATGGGCAACGGCGTCGAACAGCGTCGTTTGCAGTCTGAGGAGGAAGAGGACGAGGCGGGCTGAGAGTAGCCGTTGTGGCAGTTTCGTTGCTTGGGTACTTTTTCTATATAGGCACGGCTTTTACAGCCATCATGATGTTATTGATTGGCCTGTTCAACGGCTCCAACGCCATAGAAAGGGTACGCTATTATCCACGCCACGTAATTGTGGGAACCGTCACAGCGAGCAATGAGGCACACAGGCGCCAATTGAAAAAGGAAGCAAACCGGAAGGCATCGCGTGCTGTTGCAACAAAGGAAGCGCCGTCAACGAAGAGCGTAGAGCAGTCTCAGGTCCTCTTGGCCGCAAAGGCGGACGCCGACAAAAGCAAGGGCGAAAGGCGTTCGTACCCTCACAAGCCCAAGAAGCTCCTCGCAGGTCGGCGTGATGATCCGGTAGGAGGCCGCTATGCGACCGCGCTCCGCTACGCCGCTGAATCCTCATTCGCTGAGCGCCGGTACGGGCCGTTCACCGGATTCAACGGCGCGCCGAACGCTCAGTATAATTATCATTGAGCCTCGCCTGTCCGGTTCGGAAACGCCGCCCAATTGCGGTATCGGCAAGTCGCATATTGGCCCGAAGCGGCGCTTGCCGTGACGCAGCAAATTGGCCGCTGCCGGGCGAGAGGCGGACATCGCGCAGACACCGTGAATCGGCCGTTCCCGGCCAAAGCCGACTGACACAATCGCATTGGTCGGCCGGAACCTAGCGATGGGCCGTTCCGTCATCGTGGTCGATCATCATCGTCGCCGCACGGGCGTCTTGCCGGCGCCGGCTTTCAGCCGCCGCGCCAGCGGCGTGAGCAGCAGCGGCGACAGGTAGACCGGAAACTGCGCCAGCGCGAAATAGAGCCAGGTGAAGTCGGGCAGCGCGCCGCCGGTCGCCGCCAGCATCAAGCCCATATTGCGCTGCGAGGCCATCAGGCCGAGCACGAAGGCGCGCTCGCGGCCGGTTGCGGCAAAGACCAGCGCGGTGAGCGCCAGCACGGCAAAGGTCACCGCAAAAGCCAGCGCGGTCAGCTCGATCATCGCCAACGGATCGGCCCAAAAACGGCTGGCGACATTTTCCATCACCGCGGCGACGAAAAAGAACACCAGGAGAATGTTCATGCCGTCGATCTGGTCGTTGTAGCGCCGGATCGCGGCAAGGCCGGCGAAGCGGCGGATGATCACGGCGACGACCAGCGAGCCCGAGAGGATGGCGAACAGTTTCAGCCCGAGCGCGAGCGGGGAGAGCGTCAGCGCCGGGCCGATGAAGGCGTAAGCGAACAGCGGCGCCGACAGCGGCGTCAGCGCCGTTGCGGTGACAAGCGTGGTGAGCACCAGCGTGGCGTCGAGCCCCATGACGGCGGCGAAGGCCGGCGCCGCCATCATCGGTGAGGCCACGGCTTGCAGCATCAGCGCCAGAAACAACGCGGGCGAGCGCTTATCGAGATGCGTCAACAGGCAAGCCGCGCCAATCAAAGCCGGCACCACCAAGGACGTCCACGCCGTCGCGGCGAGCACCAGGCCAGGCTGGCGGATGTGGCCGCGTAGCGCCTCCGTGTCGACGCGAAGAAACGCGAGACACAGCAGGGCAAAGATCGCCTCGGTGACGAACGGCTTGAACAGCGCGTCGAGCGGCGGCACCACGATGGCGATGAACACCACCGCGGCAATCGCACGTGAGCCTTGGCGGCCAAGCCAGGCCAACGCCGCCGACATGGCATTGAGAATCGGCATAGCGGGAAACTTCGTTGTGCGGGCGGCGGCTCAGCGAGCCGTCGGAGCCTAGTCCGGCAAACCCGCCATACGCAACGCTTCAATGAGAGGCACGGCGAGGATCGGCACGCAATCGACCGCGGTGCATTGACCTCTGCTGTTGAAATTAGGCTGAAGTTGGAGGACGCGCTCGGCCGCGGCTTTCGCCTCGTCCATGCGTCCGAGTTTGGCGAGCGCTGCGGCCAAGAACATATGGGAGATGCTGAAACCGGGTTTGCTGCGAATAGCGCGCCGCGCCGCCTTCGCTGCGTCGTCGTATCGGCCGTTCAGGAAATGGCCCAGGCAAATGCCATGCAAAGCTGCCGTAATCCATGGATCGAACGGACTGAGACGGATACCTCGCTCACCCCATTCGATGGCGCGTTCGGCTTCTCCGCCCCAACCCAAGATCAGCGCTCCCCAAAGGTATGCCCAGGCCGCCGAGGGAGAGATCGCCAGCGCCAACTCGAATACCTCCTGAGCCAAAGCGCGATCATGTTCGACCATGCCGATCGCAATCCCCCCATAAACCAGGGCTGAGGCGTCGTCCGGACCCAGCGCGATAGCGGAATGCGCGTGCTGTATGGCTGCGTTGCGAATGTCCTCTCGCCTTCCGGCGCGGATGTATAATATTTCATTGCAGAACGCCGCCTGGCCGTGCGCGAGCGCGTAGTTGGGGTCCAGCGAAATCGCTCGCTCCAAGAACGGCAGCGCCGCCGACGCGCCATCTGGCATTCCGGTGTCCGCCAACGGTGTCGCGCGCAGCACGAGGTCGTAGGCATCGAGATTTTCGGGACGTTTGCGTTTAGCCCGTTCGATTTCGGCGCGCCGCACGCTGGGTTCGATTGCCGCGACCGTGCTCAAGGTTATCTCGTCCTGTAATGCAAATATGTCGTCCATCGGACGGTCGTAGCGCTCGGCCCAGACATGCGCGCCGGTCTCCGCGTCGATCAATTGGGTTGTGATCCGTACCCGACCAGCCGCTTTACGCACGCTGCCTTCGAGCACGTAGCGCACGCCGAGCTCATGGCCAATTTGCTTGATGTCCACGGATCGGCCCTTGTAGGCGAAGGTCGAATTTCGCGCGATGACAAAAAGCCATTTAAATCGCGAAAGCCCGGTGATGATATCCTCGACCATGCCATCCGCAAAATATTCCTGCTCGGCATCGCCGCTGATGTTCTGGAACGGCAATACGGCGATGGAAGGTTTGTCGGGCTGCGCTAGTTCGATCGCAGATGTCTTGCCGGTAGGTGAAGCATCGGGGTGAAATTCATAGATCCGAACGGGGCGCGCAATGTTCTTGAGCTGCCGTTCGCCGGAATCGAGAAAATCGGTGTCGAGCTTGTCGCGTACCTGCCGATAGGCGTCCTCGGAGATGCAAATCCCGCCGGGCTGCGCGATGCTTTCGAGCCGCGCTGCAATGTTGACCCCATCGCCGAAGATATCGCTCTCCTCGATGATGACGTCGCCGACGTGAATCCCGATACGGATTTCGATGCGCTGTTCATCGGTAACGCCGATATTGCGTTGCGCCATCCCGTGCTGCACCTGGATCGCGCAGCGCGTGGCGTCCACGGCGCTGACGAATTCGACGAGTATGCCATCGCCGGTGCGTTTGACGACACGACCGCGGTGCTCCGCGATGGTTGGTTCCAGGAATTCACGGCGGTGGGCGTTGAGCCGGGCGAGCGTGCCTTCCTCGTCGGCACCCATGAGCCTGCTGTATCCCGCAACATCGGCAGCGAGAATGGCCGCAAGCCGCCGCTCCACACGGTGTTCGGCCATATCCGTCGCGCCCCTCTTCGGTTGAAGAGTTTATGGTCCAGCGCACGTGGTGTCTATCGAGCAACGTGGCCTCAGCGCGGCCGCGCCATGAACGCCATGCGCGCCCGATTGTGGCCGATATTGTGCGGCGCGCGTTGCGCGGCAAATCCAGCCGCGGCGAGTTTTTCCGTCATCGCCGCTTCGCCGTAGCGGGTCAGGCCGTAGCGCGTGCGCAGGCGCCAATAATCCGACAGCACGGTGCGGACGAGGCCGGTGACGGCGGCGTTGAAAAATCCGTTTGCGGCGCCGAACCGCAGCAACGCCAGCGCATCGGTCGAGGCCGCGACGTCGGACGGGATGACGTCGCTCACTACCAGGCATCCGCCGGCATTCAATAGCCGATGAAACAGCGCGAAGAGCTTCGCCAATTCTTCCGGCGTCAGATATTGCGCCACCGAATGCAGCACGATGAGATCGAGCGAATGATCGGCCACACGCTCGACGTCCTCCGGCGCGACGGCGCGGATTTTCGCATTGCCGGCGAAGCGCGCGGCGATACCGGCGCGGACCCGCGGCGCGCCTTCGCACAGCAACAACTCGCCCGCGGCCGCGGCGACGCGATCGGCGTGCAGTGCTTCGCCGCAGCCGTAATCGAGCACGCGTGCCCGCGGCGACGGAACCAGCGCCGCGACATGCTGCGCGATGAGACGGTAATGAACGTCGCGGTGGCGCGCATTGACGTAGATCGAATGCGAGCCGTCCCAGAACTTCAGCCAGCCGGAGTTCATGCCCGCCACAGCGCCAGCAGCGGTCCTTCCGGCCCGAACGCCGGATCGGTGGCCGGCAGCGGCACCTTGCGGATGGCGGCGACCGCCTTGGCGTGCTCGGCCTTGGTGCGGCAGAGGTTGTATTTGCCGCCCGGCGGATAGGCGCCGATGACGACGAGGTCGCGGCTGTGCTTGAGGCATTGATGCCCGGTGCCTGCCGGCAGGATGACGACGTCGCCAGCGGTGATCTCGATCTCTTCGCCGTTCTCGCCGCCGAAGCGCACCTTGGCGCGGCCGCGGGCGATGCCCATCGCCTCGTGGATCATGGAATGATAGTGCGCGTAAGGGTAAATGCCGTTGCGCCACATATCGCCCCAGCCGTTCGCGCCAAAAGTCTTTTCGATCAGCAGTTCCGGGTCGGGCGAGCCGGCGAGCTCGATGCCGCCGCGATAAAGGATGAGCGGCAGCTTCGGATTGTTGGGAATCCGGCCGTCGTCGGCAAACAGGTGAGTGATCGGGGTGATGCGCTTGGTCAGCATGATTTCGATCCCGCCGCCGGGCGGCAGCGACGTTCTACCGGAGATTCCGTTGAAATTGTCTAACGCTCGACCGAACGGCAGCGTTCCTGCTTACTTCCCGTTGACCATGCATGAGGCCGGCGAATGGGCTTACGCGGCGCGTTTCTTGCCGGTCTGGGACCTCAATCGGCGTACGGTTGTGTTCTTAAGCCGACGGGCAGCGCGGCGCAGGTCATAGGCCGCCTGCAGCCTGAGCCACATTTCAGCGGGGGGCGCCGAAAAAGCGCGTTCCAGCCGCACCGCGATGTCCGGCGTGATTGGTGACTTGCCGTTGACGATTTCCGACAGCGTCTTGCGACTGATGCCAAGCGCCTTTGCGGTCTCGGTGACCGAGAGCCCGAGCGGCGCCAGCACGTCCTCGCGCAGGTTTTCTCCGGGATGCGGCGGGTTGAGCATGGGCATGTCACGTCCTCAATGGTAGTCGACCAGATCGACGTCCACGACGTCGGCGTCATCGAAACGAAAGATAATCCGCCAGTTCGCGGAAACGGTTACGCTCCAGAATCCTTTCAGGTCACCCGTAAGGGATGCAGACGCAACCCCGGGAAGTCCATGTCTTGCGGCACCCGCGCGCTGTCGAGATCGGCGAGAATACGCGCAACTTTCTTCCGATAGGCGGCGTGAATCTGCGAAGCGTCATCACGCTCGTAAAAGCGTTTCAGTCCGCGGTGACGGAAACTGCGGATCATTCGGCACGGTAGGCTGTAACCCTATGGGTGTCAATGCCGTCTTAAGATCGCTTGAAATCGCGCATCAGCTCGACGAATTGGCCGAAGAGATAATGACTGTCGCGCGGCCCGGGCGACGCCTCCGGGTGGTATTGCACCGAGAAGACTGGCCGATCCTTAAGCGCAATCCCGCAATTTGAGCCATCGAATAAAGACACGTGGGTTTCCACCGCATTGGCCGGCAGGGTCGCGCGGTCGACGGCAAAACCGTGGTTCATCGAGGTGATCTCGACCTTGCCGGTGAACAGGTCCTTGACCGGATGATTGGCGCCGTGATGGCCCTGATGCATCTTCATGGTCTTGGCGCCGACGGCGAGGCCGAGCATCTGGTGGCCGAGGCAGATGCCGAACACCGGCTTCTGCTCGATCAGCGCACGGATCACCGGCACGGCATATTGGCCGGTGGCGGCCGGGTCGCCCGGCCCGTTGGAGAGAAAAATGCCGTCGGGCTTGAGCGCCAGGATATCGTCCGCCGAGGTCGTTGCCGGCACCACCGTGACGTTGCAGCCATGGCCGGCGAGCTGGCGCAAAATGTTGCGCTTGATGCCGTAGTCGATGGCGACGACGTGATATTTCGCGCCATCGCGCTGGCCGTAGCCTTCGCCCCAAACCCAGGGCGTTTCGTTCCAGGTGAAGCGCTGGCCGGTGGTCACCATCGGCACCAAATCCATGCCGAGGAGACCGGGCCACGCTTTGGCCTCGCGCTTGAGCGCTTCGACATCGAAGCGGCTAGACGGCTCGTGGGCAATGACCGCGTTCGGCATGCCTTTTTCGCGAATGAGGGCTGTGAGCGCGCGGGTGTCGATGCCGGCAAGCCCGATGACGCCGCGGTTCTTCAGCCAGGCATCGAGATGTTTTGTGGCGCGATAGTTCGACGGCTGCGTGATGGCGGAATGCAATACGATGCCACGCGCTCCCGGCGTCGCCGCCAGGTTGACGGTCTCGATATCGTCGTCGTTGGTGCCGACATTGCCGATATGGGGGAACGTAAAGGTGATGATCTGGCCCGCATAGGACGGATCGGTGAGGATCTCCTCGTAGCCGGTCATTGCGGTGTTGAAGCAGACTTCGCCGGCCGCCTGCCCGGTGGCGCCGAAGCCGATACCTTCGAGCACGGTGCCGTCGGCAAGCACGAGCAATGCGGTTGGCGCAGGCTCGTCCCATTCCTGGGCGGTCTCTGGCGCGCCAGTCTGCGGTTGTGTCGGCATCGGCAACGGCCTAAATGTTCCGCGCAGCCGCCTGCCCCTGGCGAGCGCATTTGCGAGAGGCCATAGCCGTGTTGCGCGACGATATCAACAACGCGATGAAAGAGGCGATGAAGGCCGGCCAGGCGCGCCGCGTCACGACGCTCCGCATGGTCAATGCCGCGGTCCTGCAGCGCGAGACCTCCGGCGCCGAGCGGCTCAAGCTCAGCGACCCCGAGATCCTCGACGTCATGGGCAAGATGATCAAGCAGCGCCAGGAATCGCTCGACATCTACGAGAAGGCCGGCCGCGCCGAGCTCGCCGCCCAGGAGCGCGAGGAGATCGAAATCATCTCCGCCTACCTGCCCAAGCGCATGTCCGATATGGAGGCCGCCTCGGCGATTTCCTCGCTGATCAAGGAGCTCGAAGCCGCCACGCTCAAAGACATGGGCCGCACCATGGCGGCGCTCAAGGAGCAATTCGCCGGACGGATAGATATTGCCAAGGCCAGCGCGCAGGTGAAGAAGCTGCTCGGCGGCGGGTGACGCCGATGACGCGGCGCAGGATGTTGGTCGGGCTTCTTGGCGCGAACATCCAGGGATCGATGTCGCCGGCGCTGTTCGCCGATGCTTTCGCGGCGGCCGGGATCGACGGCTATTATCATTTGCTGGATGCGGATCGATTGCCGGGGCGGCTGCCGCAACTCTTCGATGCGATCAAGACCGCGGGCTTCATCGGCGCCAACGTCACTTTTCCGTTCAAGCAGGAGATCATTCCGCTGCTTGATGCCGTGGACCCAGGCGCCGCCCAGGTCGGCGCGGTGAACACCGTCATGTTCGCACCCGATGGCCGCAGCACCGGCTACAATTTCGATCGCGCGGGGTGGCGCAACAGTTTCAATGAGAGCATCGGCGCTGGCGGCGCCAAGGACGCAACGGTGGTGCAGATCGGCGCCGGCGGCGCCGGGCGCGCTGTCGCGTTTGCCTTGATGGACCTTGGTGTTGCCGATCTCGTCCTTCATGATCTCGATACCGCGCGCGCCAATGCGCTCAAGGCCGATCTTGCGCGGCATTATGGAGCGTCGCGCTGCAGGCTCGCGCAGGATTTGGAACGCGACATCGCGGCGGCTGCCGGCGTCGTCAATGCCACCCAGGTCGGCATGCGCGGATTCCCCGGCAACCCGGTTCCGGTCGCAGCGCTCAAAGCCGCCCATTGGGCCGCCGACGTCATTTATACGCCGCTGCAAACCGAATTCCTCAAAGCTGCAGCCAGCAAAGGCGCTCGCACGCTCAACGGCAGCGGCATGTGCGTGCATCAGGCGGTCGAGGTGTTTGCGCAACTCACCGGCGTCGCGCCCGATCCGGCGCGCTTGCGGCGCACATTCGCCACCGCCGTTGCGGCGCGCGACGCGGCGCTCCCTGCCGCGACTTGAGGCACATCGGCGGGAGCGTTTATCACGAAAGACTTTGGCGCCGCGCGTGATCGTGGCAAACTTGAGCCAACGGATAACGAGGAATGGACGAAAATGCCGCAATGCCTCATCCGCGGCCTGCGCAGCATCGAACTGGTCGCCACCAATCTCGATGAAGCGGCGCGCTTCTATGAGACGGTGTGGGGTTTGACGCCGGTGGAGCAGCGCAACGACGCGCAATATTTTCGCGGCACCGGCGGTTATCACCACATCCTCGGCCTGCATCGCGGCGCGCAGCCCGCGGTGGTGCGCATCGTGTTCGAGGTCGCCGGCCGGCAAGCGGTCGACACGCTGCACAAGGCGGTGACGGTTGCGGGCTGTAGCGCCACCGCGCCCGGGCCGGTGGCGCTTCCCGGCGGCGGTCATGGTTTTGGCTGCAAGGATCCCGACGGCCGCAACCTCGTCTTCGTTTGCGACAGCGCCGATCATGCGGACACGCAGGACCAGCCGGACCGGCCGCGCAAGATCGTGCATGCCAATCTCAACGCGCGCGACCATGACGCAAGTCTTGCGTTCTTCGCCAACACGCTCGGGTTCCGCGTCGTCGACGACAATGCGCCGCTGACGTTCCTGCATTGCGCCAATACCGACCACTGCTCGATCGTGCTGGCCAAGACCGATCTGCCCACCCTCAACCACATCGCCTTCGACGTGCCCGACTTCAACTCGGTGATGCGCGGCATGGGACGGATGAAGGACAACGGCTATCCGATCGAATGGGGCCCGGGCCGCCACGGGCCGGGGAATAATGTGTTCGCCTATTTCTGCGGGCCCGACGAAGTGCCGCTGGAATATGCCGCCGAGGTGCTGCAGATCGACGACGGCTATGCGCCGCGGAGCTCGGATTTCTGGAAATTCAAGCCCGGCCGCTCCGAGCAATGGGGCATCACCGCGCCGCGCTCGGCGCGCTATTACCGGGTGCAGCGGCTGTTCGGCTTCACCGCCGACGGCGATCGCGTCACATGACACCGAGCAAATCTTGAGGGAGAAATTATCCGTGCGCTGCTCAATGCGTTTCGCTTTCGCCACCGTCGTCGCGCTCATGCTGCCCGCTTTCGGCGCGGCGGCGGAAGACTGGCCGACGCGCCCGATCCGCGCGCTGACCACCACCAGTGCCGGCGGCATCAGCGACGTCTTCATGCGCGCGCTCGGCGAAAAGCTGCGTGAGCGCCTCGGCCAGCCGATCGTGGTCGAGAACCGGCCCGGCGGCGCCCAGATGGTCGGCGCCCGGGCCTGCCAGGATTCCGCGCCGGACGGCTACACCATCTGCATCATCAATGCCGATGCGATGATCTACAACCAGTTCCTGTTCAAAAGCCTGCCGTTCGATCCGGTGAACGGCTTGCAGCCGATCACCGACCTGTTCGATCTCATCCACATGCTGGTGGTGAATTCGGATCTGAAAGTCAAAAACGTCGACGAGTTGATCGCGCTGTCGAAAGCAAAACCCGGCACGCTCTCTTACCTCACGCCTGGCGCGCCGATGGTGCTCTACATGGAGACGCTGAAGAAGGAGCGCGGCGCCGACTGGGTGCGGGTGCCGTTCAAGGGCGGCGGCGAGGCGGTCAACGCCATCCTCTCCGGCTCGACGCCGATCGGGCTGTTCGGCGAAGGCAACGTCGTCGGCCAGATCAAGGCCGGCACCATGACGCCGCTGGTGATGATGAACAATGTCCGTTCGCCGAATTTCCCCGACGTGCCGCTCTTGAAAGACACCGGCTATAACGGCGCGCCGTCGCGCGGCTGGTACGGCCTGTTCGCGCCGAAGGAAACGCCGCGGCCGATCGTCGATCGCCTCGCCAAGGAAATCGCCGCGATCGTCGCCGATCCGGACTTCGCCGAGAAACAGCTCAAGGGCCGCAGCCTGGTCGGCGCCACCGACACGCCGGATGAATTCGCCAAGCTGATCGTTGAGGACCGCAAGGTCGCCGAGGGCGTGGTGAAGGCGGCCGGCATGGAGCCGGAGTAGAGCGCCGCCATCGGGCTTGCGCCTGCGGACTCCCTCTCCCCGGCGGGGAGAGGGTGGGGGTGAGGGGGCTCTGACCGAGAGGCCGTACCCCCTCACCCCTCCCTCTCCCCCACGGGGAGAGGGAGAAGATGGTGTCGCGGCACGCCGATGACCCGCTGTGGAAAACTAGGACAAGCCCCTTCACCCTTGCCGCTTTCCCCGGCCGCCCTATCTTCGCGCCACACCCACGCTACCTTGGCGAATCACCATGCGCTTTACGCCGCAATTTCTCGACGAGCTGCGCGCGCGGCTTCCGGTTTCGGAAGTCGTCGGGCGGCGCGTGAAATTGCGCAAGGCCGGGCGCGAATGGAAAGGGCTGTCGCCGTTCAACAAGGAGAAGACGCCGTCGTTCTGCGTCAATGATCAGAAGGCGATGTGGTTCGACTTCTCCTCGGGCAAGAACGGCAACATTTTCGACTTTCTCATGCTCACCGAGGGTGTCAGCTTCCCGGAAGCGGTTGAGCGGCTCGCCGGCCGGGCCGGCGTCCCGCTGCCGGCTTATTCGCCCGAAGCGGAAGCGCGCGAAGAGCGCCGCAAGACGTTGCACGACATCGTCGAACTCGCTGCGGGGTTCTTCCAATCGACGCTTGCGTCAAGAAATGGCGCCCGCGGCCGCGGCTATCTGGCCGACCGCGGCCTTGCCTCGGCGACGCAGCTGAAATTCCGCCTCGGCTATGCGCCGGCGGAGCAATACGCGCTCAAGGAGCATCTGGGCGCGGCGAAAATCCCGGTCGAGGACATGGTCGAGGCCGGCCTGATCGTCGGCGGCGAAGATATCCCGGTGCCGTACGATCGGTTTCGCGACCGCGTCATGTTTCCGATCAGCGATTGGCGCGGCCGGGTCATCGCCTTCGGCGGCCGCGCGCTGGAGAAAGAAGTCTCGGCGAAATATCTCAACTCGCCGGAGACGCCGCTCTTCCACAAGGGCGCGACGCTCTACAACATCGCCGCAGCCCGCAAGGCCGCGCACGACGGCGCGCGCGTCATCGCGGTGGAAGGCTATGTCGACGTCATCGCCATGGTGATGGCCGGATACGAAGGCACCGTGGCGCCGCTCGGCACTGCGCTCACCGCCGAGCAATTGGCGCTGATGTGGCGGCTCAACGACGAGCCGATCCTGTGCTTCGACGGCGACGATGCCGGGCGCCGCGCCGCCTATCGCGCCCTCGATATCGCGCTGCCGCTGCTCAAACCCGGCAAAAGCCTCAAACTCGCGACGCTGCCCGACGGCCAGGACCCTGACGACCTCGCCCGCTCCGGCGGCCGCGACGCCATCGAAGACGTGCTCGGCGCGGCGCGGCCGCTGGCGCATGTGCTGTGGGCGCGCGAGAGCGAGCAAGGCGCGTTCGATACGCCGGAGCGCCGCGCCGCCCTCGAAGCGCGCATCGGCGAGGTCACCAATGCCATCGCCGACGAAACGGTGCGGCGCTACTACCGGCAGGATTTTTCGGCGCGGCTTCGGCAAATGTTCGCGCCGCAAAATTTTACGCGTAACGATGGTTCGCCGCGCCGGCAAAATTTCGTCGCGAATCGCTTCGACGACAAGGGCCGCCGCGGCGGCGCGCCGCCCCGGGCACTTTCACCCAAGGCGGCCTTCGGCGACGAGACTTACGTCGCGGCCAGCGCGCAACTGACGGCAAGCCCGCTGCACCGCGGCCATCGCGCCGCGATCCCGCTCCGCGAGGCGCTGATATTGCAAGCCGCCCTCAATCACCCGTGGCTCTTGCACGACCACATGGAGGAACTGGCCGAGGCCGAGTTCCGCCATGCCGATACGCAAAAGCTCAAAAGCGCGCTGATCGACGTCTTCGCCCATCATTCCGCGGGCGAATTCCGCGAGGACTCCGGAAATGCCAGCGAAACCGACCGGGTCGAGCTTGTCGCCGAGCTCGACCGCCTCGGCTTCGGCTCCCTGCTCGGGCGCATCGAGCGCGCGATCACCACGCTGTCGGTCTGGGGCGCGCAGCCGCAAGCGGCGCGGGACGACGTTTTACTGACGTGGAAACAGCTTGTTGCCTTGCATCGGCAATGGCATTCCCTAACTAGGGAGCTTAAGGACGCAGAATTAGCGCTCGGCCAGGACAACAGCGAGACGAATTACACGCGGTTGCTCGACGTCAAGGCGCGACTATCGTCGCTCGACGGCACCGAGGCCCTGATCGAGGGTTTCGGCGCCTCCTCGGGCCGGCCAGCCCGGCCGATGTAGACTTTATTCCTCCCCCTGAATGGGAGGCGAGTTCCTGACCTCCCCCTGAAAGGGGGAGGAGGCGGCTGAAGGCCGCCAGGTGGGGGTCCGCGGCGGTGCCGCTTGCGCAAGCGTGACGGCCGCGGACCCCCACCCCACCCTCCCCCTTTCAGGGGGAGGGCTAAAAGAGGGCAGAGGGCCAAAGGCTCGAGGGTGAGGACGGACCGGCGAGGGAAATATGAGGTCACCCTCGCGGTTGTGGTTAGTCGGAGCTTAACGGAGTTCCGACACATTTGGCCTCGATTCGGGCGGTGTCCAAGGGTAAACCCCTCCGGCATCCGCCCTTTTTGGCCGTTGGCAGAAGCCGGCGGCCCAACAACAAGGGATTTGAGGCTTCGGCCCAAGAGGCTTCGGTCCAAGTTCCGGCGTTGGTCTACCGCCCCAGGTGATTCCTTCACCATAGGGTAGGGGACCCGGAACGTCCCGTGGAGAGACAGAGCATGGCAAGCAAGAGCAGCGTGGCCACCAAGACCGTCCCGACCAAGGCCAAAGCGGCCCTGCCGAAAGACGCCGAAACTCCCGAGAAGGACGGCGCCGAGACCGCGGAGAAGGACGGCCCGCTGCCGCTGCTCGATCTGTCCGACGCCGCCGTCAAGAAGATGATCAAGCAGGCCAAGAAGCGCGGCTACGTCACCTATGAGCAGCTCAATGCCGTGATGCCGTCCGAGGAGGTCACCTCCGAGAAGATCGAGGACGTGCTCGCCATCATGAACGAGATGGGCATCAACGTCGTCGAGACCGAGGAAGCCGAGGCCGAGGAGGAGGAGAAGGACGAGCCGGAGGAGGAAGAGAGCGAGTCCGGCGAGCTCGTCGAAGTTGCGCCGAAGCCGGTGGCAAAATCCGAAACCAAGGAGCCGACCGAGCGCACCGACGATCCAGTCCGCATGTATCTGCGCGAAATGGGCTCGGTGGAGCTACTGTCGCGCGAGGGCGAAATCGCCATCGCCAAGCGCATCGAGGCCGGCCGCGAGGCGATGATCGCGGGGCTGTGCGAAAGCCCGCTGACCTTCCAGGCCGTCATCATCTGGCGCGACGAATTGAACGAAGGCAAAGTCTTCCTGCGCGACATCATCGATCTCGAAGCGACCTATGCGGGCCCCGACGCCAAGCAGGTGGCGCCGGCCGTCGGGCCCGATGGCCTGCCGCTTGCGCCCGGCTCAGGTCCCGGTGCGCCCGGCTTCGTGCCGCAGCCGCCGCAAGCGGTGGCGCCGCCGTCGGCGCCGCCCGCCGCCACCCCGTTCAAGCCGGCCGGCGCCAATGGCGCGGCCGCGGCCGATGGCGAGGTCAGCGGCGAGGAAGCGGCGCTGGCCGATGCCGATCTCGACGAGGACGATCTCGAGAATTCGATGTCGCTGGCCGCGATCGAGGCCGAGCTCAAGCCAAAGGTGTTGGAGACCTTCGACAACATCGCCGACTCGTTCAAGCGGCTGCGCCGCCTGCAGGAGCTCGACATCCAGGGCAAGCTGCACAACGAGACGCTGTCGCCGGCCCAAGAGAGAAAGTCGAAGAAGCTCAAGGAAGAGATTATTCAAGAGGTCAAATCGCTGCGGCTGAACCAGGCGCGCATCGATACGCTCGTCGAGCAGCTCTACGACATCAACAAGCGGCTGGTCGGCCACGAAGGCCGCCTGATGCGGCTTGCCGAAAGCCACAGCGTGGTGCGCGAGGATTTTCTGCGCAACTACCAGGGCTCCGAGCTCGACCCGCGCTGGCTCAACCGCGTCTCGAAACTTTCGGCAAAAGGCTGGAAGAATTTCGTCGCCCGCGACAAGGACCGCATCAAGGAGCTGCGCACCCACATCCACACGCTGGCGTCCGAGACCGGGCTCGAGATCGGCGAGTTCCGCAAGATCGTGCACATGGTGCAGAAGGGCGAGCGCGAGGCGCGCCAGGCCAAGAAGGAAATGGTCGAAGCCAACCTGCGCCTCGTCATCTCGATCGCCAAGAAATACACCAACCGCGGCCTGCAATTCCTCGATCTGATCCAGGAAGGCAACATCGGGTTGATGAAGGCGGTCGATAAGTTCGAATACCGCCGCGGCTACAAGTTCTCGACCTATGCGACGTGGTGGATCCGCCAGGCGATCACGCGCTCGATCGCCGACCAGGCGCGCACCATCCGCATCCCGGTGCACATGATCGAAACCATCAACAAGATCGTGCGCACCTCGCGGCAGATGCTCAACGAGATCGGCCGCGAGCCGACGCCGGAGGAATTGGCCGAAAAGCTCGGCATGCCGCTGGAGAAGGTGCGCAAGGTTCTCAAGATCGCCAAGGAGCCGCTGTCGCTGGAGACTCCGATCGGCGACGAAGAGGATTCCCACCTCGGCGATTTCATCGAGGACAAGAACGCCATCCTGCCGATCGACGCCGCCATCCAATCCAACCTGCGCGAAACCACGACCCGGGTGCTGGCCTCGCTCACGCCCCGCGAAGAGCGCGTGCTGCGCATGCGGTTTGGCATCGGGATGAATACCGATCACACGCTGGAAGAGGTCGGGCAGCAGTTTTCGGTGACGCGCGAGCGGATAAGGCAGATCGAGGCCAAGGCGCTGCGGAAGCTCAAGCATCCGTCGCGGTCGCGGAAGCTGAGAAGCTTCTTGGACAACTAATCTTTAGCCCCCGGACTTGATCCGGGGGTGCGCTCGTTCCTCGACAACTAGCCCAAACCGTCATGCCCGGGCTTGACCCGGGCATCCATCTTCCGCGTCATGCCCGGCCTCGTGCCGGGCATCCACGTCTTTGGGTTTCGGCACCACGCGTCAGACGTGGATGGCCGAAACAAGCCCGGCCATGACGACGATCATGTGCTAAACTGTCCCTCGAAAGGATAGCAGGCCTCGATGCTGACTAAAGTCACAAGTCTGGAAAAGCTTGGCGGTTTCCGCCTGCGCGCCCGCTTCAGCGACGGCAGCGCGGGTGTGTACGATTTCGCTAAATTAGTGAATGAGCCCGGCCTGATGCTGGAGCCGCTGCGCGATGAGGCCTATTTCGCCCGCGTATTTCTTGAATTCGGCGCTCCGACTTGGCCGAACGGATTCGACATTGCGCCGGAATGGTTGCGGCGGAAAATGGAAGCGGCCGGCGAACTTCGTCGGGAAGCTGCGGAGTAAGCCGTTTGGCGGGCCGAAACCGTGCGTGGCGTGGCGAAGAGCGCGCTGGCTGGGACGCTTCGTTGCTGGTGCAGAAGGGGTCAGAAATGTTGCCTCTGGGGCCGTCCGAGTCTCTATAATTGTTAGGACGTAAGGGACAGTGAGCATTAAAATCAACTAGCAATGCCCGTTGATTGCTGAGCTTTAGGAGCTTTTCACGTGGAGAGAACAAACATACTCTATTTAAGTGATGCCCACATAACGCGGCTTCGCGCAACGGATCAACAAATCGTTTTGGATGCACTTACCGAGGACCTAAAGCGCGTCTGCGACTCTGATCTGGCGCCACATTATGTTGTTTTCTCTGGCGACCTCGTGGATGATCCCGACGAGGACAATGCATATGATTATTTTATGGAGGCGTTTCTTGTCCCAGTTTTTGACGTCACTTCCGTTGATTTAGATAACTTTATCTTCAGTTCCGGAAATCATGACGTTAGCCGCGCAATCTGCAAAGATAGGCAGCTCGAAACGGACATGATTGCGAATAAGTTTGGTGATCACAAGTACTTTAATGACTTATTTTCTAGCGGCAAAATTTCCGAATTGATCAATCAGAAAGTTAGCGCATACAGCCAATTCTTGAAGTCCGTTTCGGCGGCACAAGGTGCTAAAATTGACCCCTTCTTTAACGTTTGGGATTTTGTTGCATCTAACTTGACGTTTGTATCGCTAAATAGCTCGGCTTTATCAATTGCGTCTCTAGGCGGGAGTGAGCAGGGAAGGTTGACTTTTCCCGATCTTGCAGCAAATAAAGCTTTCGCCCAGGTTCCTAAAGACAGGCATGTAATATCTGTACTTCATCATCCATTGTCGTGGTTTCAGGACGATTCCGCGACAGAATTGCATAAGACGATAAATCACAAGTCGAAGCTTCATCTTTTTGGTCACCTGCACAACGCGATTCCTGTTACGGTGACGTCACCGCTTGGTAGCACTGTTTTTGTTCAGGCGCCCTCCCTCTTTTCAAGCAGGAACTACCCGAATGGATATTGCATAATTTCGCTCGCGCCCGATCGTGATAAGATGGCACTAACATTCAAGACATATTTTGATAACCAACGCTCATTTCGTCCGGGCGAAAATGTTGCTCCTGACGGTATTTTCTACGCAAATCCCGAATCGAAAGTGTACTGGACTAATCAGCCGCTGCGAATAAATCTAAAGAAGTATCGCCGCTGGCTTACCGAGTTCGCCTTAGTTGAAAAGCTTGAGTACTTAAACGAGACGACCACGGGAAAGAAATTATCAGAAGTATTCGTGTGCCCGCCGTTGTCACGGATAGAGCCGGCGACGAAAGAGAACCAAGCCGCATCAACCGAGCCGTTTTCCCATACGCGCGTCCAATTCGACCGTGTTGTGGAGTCTACAGGTAATACGTTGGTATTTTGTCCATTGGAGCATGGGCAGACAAGTTTTGCAAAGCAGATCGCGTTAAATTATTTTCTCCGCTCTGCAACGGCGGAAACCCCTCGACTGCCGTTAATTGTTGATTGCGCAAATCTTCGAAATTATGTGGCTTCTCTGATCGGCTTGTTGAAAGCCCAGGCACCCGACCTGATCTCGCTCGGTAAAAGCTTGGAGGTCATTCTAGGTGAAGGGCTCGCCCTAATCATATTCGAAAATGTTAGTCCAACTAACAAAGAGCAAAACGATTTCATTCGGAAGACGATGGAAAATTTTTCCCGCAGCCAATTCGTGATTTTAATAAAAAGTACTTTCAACGGAAAAATCGACGCTCTTTTAGAACTTAAGTTTCCCGGGGTGGTGGATACTCTTCACATTCAGCCCTATACCCGCTCTCTTGTCAGAGAATTTATTCGTAAATCGAAGCCGCCGCTGCGTAGCGGCGAGGATGTCGCGCTCGACCAAATTATCGCTCGCTTTCGTCAGTTGGGTCTTCCGCTGACGCCAGTTTACCTCGGCCTTCTGTTCAGCATTTTTGAACAAGACGCTTCATTTCAACCTACGAATACAGCTTCGTTGGTAGAAAATTTTGTGGAGAAGGTACTCGGAAAATCCAAACTAGATGCGAGACGAGAGGTTTTTGACTACCAAAATAGAGTTGGGCTTCTTGGCCTGCACCCGGTTCCGCAGACACCGAGTTAGGTGTTTTGATGGAACCGGAGGTGAGTCATGGAGAGACGGAAGTTTACACGCGAGTTCAAGCTTGAAGCTGTGCGGCTGATCAAAGAGCGTGGCGTCTCGTATGCCCAGGCCTCGCACGATCTCAGTGTGCATCAGTCACAGCTACGCGGTTGGGTGAAAGCGCTTGCGGATGATCCGCAGCATGCGTTTCCCGGCCAAGGTCAGATGAAGCCCGAACAGTTGGAGATCGCGCAGCTCAAGCGCGAGTTGGTCAGGCTGAAGGCCGAACGAGACATCCTAAAAAAAGCCGCGGCCTACTTCGCGAAGGAATCGACGTGAAGTTCGGATTCATTGCGAAGCACCGGGGGATCTGGCCGGCGGGATGGTTGTGCGAGGCGCTCGGTGTCTCGCGGGGTGGGTTCTATGCCTGGCTGAGGCGACCGCGCAGTCCACGCAGCCGGAGCGATGAAGAGCTCGGTGCCAAGGTTCGAGCGAGCTTCCTCGCCAGCGATCGAACCTACGGCGCCAGGCGGGTGTGGCACGACATGCTGGCGGAGGGTGTGTCGTGCGGTCTGCATCGGATCGAGCGATTGATGCGATTACAGGCCCTCAAAGCCCGTCCGCGACGGCGGCGACTGCCGCCCGATCTGGGTGAGCGGCAGGTCGCCGCCGTCGCTGCCAACGTGCTCAACCGCAGCTTCGAAGCGCCCGCTCCCAACCGCAAATGGATCGCCGACTTCACCTATGTGTGGACAGCGGAAGGTTGGCTCTATGTGGCGGCAGTCATTGACCTGTTCTCCCGACGCGCGGTTGGCTGGTCGATGAGTGCTGAGATGACGGCCCAGTTCGTCACCGATGCCCTGGTGATGGCGATCTGGCGGCGAGGCAAGCCCGATGCGCTACTGCATCACTCCGATCGCGGTAGCCAGTACACCAGCGAGCAGTTCCAAAAGCTCATGGCCGATCATGGCGTCATCTGCTCGATGAGCCGTTCAGGCAATGTCTGGGACAATGCGGCGATGGAGAGCTTCTTCTCCTCGCTGAAGACCGAGCGCACAGCACGCAAGACGTATCGGACGCGCGACCAGGCCAAGGCTGATGTGTTCGACTACATCGAATGCTTCTATAATCCGAAGCGTCGGCACTCGACGCTTGGATATCTAAGTCCTGTGGAGTTCGAGATGAAGGCGGGATTCGCTTAAGCGGGTGTCAACCGAACCGGGTGCAGGCCAAAACGGACCGTTTGCGGATAAGATCATCGGCGTCGGCTACCGCTTCCTACAGGAAATAGACATATATTGTGGCTTAAGGAGGTTTGACGAACATGTTATAGATGTTTTGGAGTCCAAATTTGACGACGTAGATGCCCGATTAGCTAAGGAATTTCCTGGATTGCCTGACCTGCATATGGTCGATAGTTTTGAGTTGCCGAAAGATAAGTCAATCGAGGCAATGTACGCATCGGTCGCTCAGCAATTAGTTGAGAACAGATTGACGGACTCAGAGCGGGATGACCTGTTAGATCCTGGAGAACCGCCATCCACAGCAACTACGCCAAATCTGCCTTCCCGTCCCGAGGTGACGTCTGTAGCATTAGAATGGCTCGCCACGCTGCGAGCATATACTGTGGCTTTAAAGAATCTTGAAGAAATCGGCGCGGATAAGAAGAGCTATCACCTGCGAAAGATATTGAGCGCCTGGGGGAGAGTCATAGGATATGTAATCCTTATTTTGAGCATCTCGTTTGAGAAGGAAATAAATGTTGGAGGCGCAACGATTAGTCTTGGAAAAATCTTTGGCAAATCAAAATCGACGATGCTTCGATACTTTCTTGTGGGCACCCCGGGTATGATATCCGGATTTTTGAGAGATTTCTTGGCGACTGAGAAGCTTCGGCTCATGATGGCCGCAAATGACCCAGGGGGAAACGAGTCGGCTACAATTCGTTTTTTGAACGAGGGCCTGTACCTGGATTTGCGCTTGCCGGAATTTCTCCGAAGACTGGACGTCTTACGGAGAGCTTTGGAGGGGCGACAGTTTTTCTCAGAAGCGCTGTTTGTAAAGTTACTAGATAGTTATGTTCGTTTCCCGTTGCGAGAGGGAGTAGAGGACGGCGAATACCGTCGGGAGATGGGCGAGCTGCGGGCTGATATCATGGGCCTCCACGGCGTCGATAGGCAGGCGTTCATCGGAGCGCAGTCACAGAAGTACAAAAAGGACAGGCTTATCAGCAAACTTAAAGAGGGTTGAGAAATAGGGTCGTGCGGCCTACGGCGCCTCGCTGGATACGCGAAAGACCGTGTCGTTGCTGGCACAAGCTTGACTGGACGGTTCTCGCGCGAAACATCGCGGCGCTCTGAATCAGCCAACCCACTCGAATCTTTTTGCTTAGCTCGGAGGGTTGGATGCCGGTTACCGTTGAGATATGCCCGGGGTTTGCGATAACGACTTGATTTCAAAGCCTTCTCAATTCCTTCTTTCCGCGGATTATTTTCCTTGACTCCTCCTTTAAAATCCTTATCTGGCATCGTTACCTCACCCACGAGGGGCGCATTCCGGATGCGATCCTGATTGCGGGGTGGGGGCGGTGCCTGCGTGCGGCCTCGCAAGCCGCGCCCGGGCGGCTTCGGGCATCATGTCCGCCGGTATTACGGCCGGTGCGCGGGGTGCTTCCGCTGGACTGGGACAGGCGCGAGGCGGGTAACGCCGCCGCGGGCCGCGTCCCAGGAAACCTGGCCTGAAGTCGAAAAGCCGAGGCCTAGAAACTTCGGCCAGAGCCGCGGCGGAGCGCCGAGAGGCGAGCGCGCCCGAAGCGGATGGTCCGTGCAAACGGACGGTCCGTGGCGCGCGCCGCGCCCGAAGCGCGAACGGGTGGCAACAGCCGTTGGCGTGGCGCGGTCAATTTTTCAGTTTGCGCCTTCCGGCGCTCCGCCTCCCCTCATTTATTTGGAGGCGAACCTGTCGTGGCTTTCGTTGTCGCAAGAACGCTCGCGCGCCTCGCGCCGCGAGAACGATCTCCTTCACCCTCCCCTGGAGGGGGAGGGTCGCGCACCGCAGGTGCGCGGGGTGGGGTGCGCGGCGATGCAGGGATTCGCAGCGCGCTGCGCGCGCTTTCACCCCAACCCGCCGCGCTTCGCGCGTCGACCTTCCCCCTCCAGGGGAAGGTGGCGAGCGCAGCGTCTCGCTCATTATTCCTTCGTCCGCTTCCGTCGCTTGGCAGGATCAAAAAGAAAGGAACCCGCCGTGCGCAAACGCAGCGAGCCCGATCCCAAATCGCAAAAATATCGCGATCGGTACTTCGCCGCCCAGGAGCTGGTCGTGCGGGCCTATTGCGACTTTTTCGGCTTCTGGCGCGCTTGCCGTTTTCGGCCGTGCCGGCGCGCCCGCGGCTGCCGCGGCGATCCAATCGATTGCATCATAGCCCGCCGCAGCGGCGAGGCCCACCGTTTCGACGCGGCAAGGGCACACGTGCGGGCGCGCATCCCGAAGGATGCCGGCGCACCGGAGCGCCACGCGTGGATGAGCGACTCTTGCACCGTGACCTGGCCCCTTAGGAAAGCGAAATCATGAGCGCGACGCGCGCTTTTTTTGTTGAATCAACTTTTAGTTCATTAGCAACTTTTAGTGCATTTGCCGTGCGGTTCCCTCGCCACGACATGACCACGCGCGCTGCACCGTATGGCCGAAGCATGGCCGGATTTGCTGGTGACAAGGCAAGGCAGGTGAGGGGCTCCTTCATGGAGCCATGTGATGCGTCGTTCGCTTCTCGCGATCTTGCTTGTCGTGTTGGTGGTGCCAGCGGTGTCCGGGCCGGCTTTGGCGCGGCACGCGCAGTCCTCTCATCATCACTATCGCTTTGCGCGGCAGCACGTGCCGCCGGTGCGGGCGGAAAATTTCGCACCCGGCCTTTATGCCTACGCACCGGATACCTACGCACCGGTATTCGAGACGCGCGAAACCAATTTGCGAAAGAACAGTCGGCGCCAGAACAATTGGAGTCAAAGCAACTTCGGCCAAAGCAACTGGAGTCAAAACAGCTTCGGCCAAAGCGGCTTCGGCCAAAGCAACTGGAGCCAAAACAGCTTCAATCAATCCGCGCCGCTCGACGGCATGGCGGCCTCGCAGGCGAGCGCCAACGGCGTGCCGGTGTCGCTGGTCGAGCGCGTGATCAAGCGCGAGAGTGGCGGCAATCCGCGCGCGGTGAGCCGCGGCAATTACGGCTTGATGCAGATCCGCCTCGGCACGGCGCGCGCCATGGGATTCACCGGCTCGGCGGCGGAGCTGCTCGATCCGCAAGTCAACATGACCTACGCGGTGCGCTATCTCGCCGGCGCCTATCGCGCCGCGGGCGGCAACGAAAACCGTGCCGTCGCGCTCTATGCGAGCGGC
The DNA here is from genome assembly GCA_963724715.1 of uncultured Alphaproteobacteria bacterium. GTDB lineage: Bacteria > Pseudomonadota > Alphaproteobacteria > Rhizobiales > Xanthobacteraceae > BOG-931. The sequence goes on from CAVRVV010000002.1 coordinate 394,394, forward strand.
TATTATTACCAGGCCAAGGCGCAGGGCTTTTCGCCGTATGCGGCCGAGGCGTCGTCAAGCTTTGGCGCTTATTCGCCCGGTGCGTTCCAGATGGCCGAGAACGTCAACGGTGCGCCGATCTATCGCCTGCGGCATCATCGCCATCACGCCGTGTGACGGACGCACGGTCGCGGCGGCTACAACGCCGCGACCGCGCTCACTTCGATCAGAAACTGCTCCTGCACCAGGCGGTCGATCATGAGCAGCGTGTTGGGCGGATAGGCGCCGCCGGCAAACAGCTTTGGGAATTCGCGGGTGCGGTAGGCCATGAATTTCGGAATGTCCTGGGAGTGCACGAGGTAGGTCGTGAACTCCACGAGATTGGCGAAGCTCGCGCCCTGCGAGGCAAGCGCGGCGCCGATATTGGCAAACATCTGCGCGCACTGGCCGTCGAAATCGGCCGGCGTCTTGCCGCCCTTGTCGGCGCCGACCTGGCCGGCGATGAACAAAAACTCCGACGCCTTTACACGCGTGATTTGCGAATATTGCCCGAGCGGCTTGCCGAGGCTGTCGGGGTTGAGGATCTTGATATCGGGCATGGGAAGCTCCGCGGCTGCGTGAAAAGACGCAACGGTAGCCCGCGCGTCATTCCCGCGAAAGCGGGAATCCAGTACCCACGGAACACCGAAGATCGCGCTGGAATTCCGCGCTTATACCAAATCTCTGAGGGCATGAACTCGTTGGGGATTCACAAATCGGGGCGGGTCTGATTCAAGGTGGCGAACCAAGGAGGTTCGCCATGTCGGTTCCGATACCATTGCGGCGGGATTTTAGTGCGGCTCGGCTGCGCGGATTGGCAAAGAAGACCAAAGATGGTCCGCAAGCTCGTCGGCTTTTGACACTTGCAGCGATCTACGACGGCGCGACCCGCTCCGAGGCGGCGAAGATCGGCGGCGTCGGTCTACAGATCATCCGGGACTGGGTGTTACGGTTCAACGCGCAGGGCCCTGAGGGCCTGTTGGATAGAAAGCCGCCAGGCCAACCCTGCAAGCTCAATGATGGCCAGCGCCAGGTGATCGCGCGGATGGTCGAGAGCGGCCCGATCGCGGCGGTTCACGGCGTGGTGCGCTGGCGGCTGATCGACCTGGCGCAATGGATATTCGAAGAGTTCCGCATCACCATCGCCAAGCCGACTTTGAGCCGCGAACTACGGGCTATGGGCTATCGCAAACTCTCGGCTCGGCCACGCCACCATGCCCAGGCCGAGGGCGCGATTGAGGATTTTAAAAAAACTTTCCCACGCGTCTGGACGCAATCGCGCGCCAGAAGGCGATCGACAGCGACAAGATAGAAATCTGGTTCGCGGACGAGGCTCGTATTGGCCAGAAGAACAAGATCACCCGTCGGTGGGCCAAGCGTGGCAGCCGTCCCAGCGCTCCTCGAGATCAGCGTACCGCATCAACCTATATCTTCGGCGCCGTCTGCCCAAAGGATGGCAAGGGGGCGGCCCTGATCCTGCCGGCCTGCAATAGCGAGGCGATGAGCCTGCACCTCGCCGAGATCGCCAAGATCGTCGAACCAGGCGCCCACGCCGTCCTCTTGGTCGATCAGGCTGGCTGGCACCTATCGATGCGCCTCGTCGTGCCATCCAACATCACCATTATCGCCCTGCCGCCGAAATGCCCCGAGCTCAATCCGGTCGAGAACGTCTGGCAGTTCATGCGCGATAACTGGCTCTCGAACCGTGTCTTCAAATCCTACGACGATCTCGTCGATCACTGCTGCGAGGCATGGAACAAGCTCGTCGAGCAACCCTGGCGCATCATGTCCATCGGTTTGCGCCAATGGGCGCACGGGTTCTGATCAACGAGAATTGGTATTACTGGGTCCCCGCTTTCGCGGCGACGACAAGGGACTTGCGCGCGGCGCGCGTCACACCATCTGTCGCGAGGACATCAGCCACGGACGACGACCATGGCCTTCGCACGCACCGGATTTGCCGGGTTTCAATACGGTTCCGCTTCCGGCCCCTACGACGCGAGGTCGCGGCGCGCGGCGCTCGACCGCCTCGATATTCTGGCGACCGCCTTCGACACGGCGTTCATCCTGCCCGGTACGAATGTCCGCTTCGGCGTGGAATCGCTGTTGCGCCTCATTCCCGGCGTCGGCGACCTGGCGGCGTCGGCGTTGTCTTTTTACTTATTGTACGAAGCATCGCGGCTCGGCGTGCCGCGGCTGCTTTTGGCGCGCATGGCGGTCAATGTCGTGCTTGAGGGCGCGGTCGGCGCGGTGCCGTTTGCCGGCGATGCCTTCGACATCCTGTTCCGCGCCAACCGCCGCAATGTCGCGCTGTTGCGCGCGCATTTCGCGCGGATGGGATTTGTCTAGGCGGAGCAGGGGACTTCTTCGTCGTCATTCCCGCGACCCGCCTACGCTCGCGCGGCGAGCTACGGCGGGTTTGAGTCCGCCGAAGCGCGCAGCGCGAAGGCGGAAAGCGGGAATCCATAATCCCGGCGTTGGGTGGTCGAACTCGCAATCCGGGGTTATGGGTCCCCGCTTTCGCGGGGACGACAGGGCAATCGGCCCGCGCGCTAGGCGTAGTCCTTCACCTTCTTCTTCTCGCCCGAGCGCGAGATGCTCTGGATCGCCGCCAGCGGCCTGCCGGATTTTTCGGCGATCTCGCGGTCCTGCTCAATCAGGAAACCGTGCGCCGGCTTGTCGCCGTCGATGCCGCCGAGCAGCGCGCGCGGCACCTTGCGGTTGGAGCGTTGCGTGCCGTCCTCATAGACGACGTCGAACATGACGAATTCGGAATTCAGTCCCGGTTTTCTCGGCATGATTGTTCTCCTTATTCTTGTTCCTTGATTCTTATTCTTCGGGCATGACAGAAAACAAAACGCCGGCGTCTTTATGACGCCGGCGCTGCATTTATGCCGTAGTTCAGGACGCCTGCAGGTTGGTCGCGGCGGACTTGCCGCTGCGGCGGTCGGCCTCGATGTCGAACGACAGCTTCTGGCCCTCGACGAGCGAGCGCATACCGGCGCGCTCGACCGCGGAGATGTGCACGAAGATGTCGGGGCCGCCCGCATCCTGCACGATGAAGCCGTAGCCCTTTTGGGCGTTGAAGAACTTGACAGTACCTTGAGCCATGATGGCGCTCCTTTGGCAAACGCAGAATGCGTTTTTGTGGCTGCGTGAACCATTCACGCGGTCCAAATCCGGATTTTGCGTTGTCTTGGGAAAGGCCGTTTTCAGTGGCGCATGCAAGTCAGGCTAAATCACGAATGGCGCGTATATAGCCACGCTTCGGGCGTTTTGCAATCGCCCTGGTTGCCGTATTCGCAGCCGTGTCATGAAACGTTAATCAAGCCCTTCGACGATGCGGATGTCGCGCACCGCGCCGTTGTCGAGCGCTTTGAGCGCATTCTGGTAGGCCGGGCTCTGGTAGGCGGCGATAGCCTTTTCGACGCTCGGGAACTCCGACATCACGATGCGCTCCTTCTGGCCGGCCTCGAAGGCCTCGGCCGCCGTGCCGCGCGCCAGATAGCGGCCGCCGAACGGTGCGATCGCCGGCGGCGCCAGCTGGGCATAGGCGGCGAGCTTTTGCGGATCGGAAATCGAGCGATAGACGGTGACCCAATAGCCCTTCGGCATTGTCAAACTCCATGCAGGGATGCGCGCCGTATTGGTTAGGAGTAACATCCGCAGCAGCGGCGAAAAAGGGGAGGCCCGCGATGTCGTTTTGGAGCGCGCTGTTCCGCGGCCGGGCCGCGACCGAAAAAGTTTCCGATCCGGTCGCGTACAAGGGCTATGTCATCCGCGCCGCGCCGTACAAGAACAACGGGCAATACCAGACCGCCGGCAGCATCGCGCGCGAGATCGGCGGCGTGCGCAAGGAGCACCGCTTCATCCGCGCCGATGCGTACGCGTCCTACGACGACGCGGTGAATTTCACGCTGAGCAAGGCGCGGCAGATCGTCGACCTGCAGGGCGACCGGATTTTCGAGGAGCGCTAGAGGCCTTCGACGATGCGGATGTCGCGCTGCGCGGCGTTGCCGAGCGCTTTCAGCGCGGCCTGGTAGCCGGGTCCGTCATGGGCGGCGACCGCCTGCGCGACGCTGTCGAATTCGATGATGACGCAGCGCTCGGTCAAACCCTTCTCGTAGGCTTTCACCGCCGTGCCGCGGGCGAGGAATTTGGCGCCAGCCGCCGCCAGCGCCGGGCCGGCGAGCTTGGCATATTCAGCCATCGCCTCCGGATTGGACACGGAAAAATACGTCGATACCCAATAGGCCTTCGCCATTTGTCGTCTCCCTATGTTTCGTTGTCTTAAAGCACGTGCTTGCAAGCCCGCTCGTGCCGTTAGTTGGCACGCCCGGCGTTACGGCGCAATGCGGTTGGAAGGCGCGTTCGATCGCGGCCGGCGCGGAGGAAAGCTAAGCGGCCGCCTCGTCGTTGACGGGCTGCTGCTCGCCCTTCAGGCGCTTGAGCATCTGGCGCAGAGCGGCGATTTCGTCTTCGAGCTCGGAACGCGGTGCGCAGTGACCTTGGGCGCAACTGGAAAGAAGAAAACGGCCGCGCCGCTACCAGGCGGAAAACAGGCGGCCGACGTCATAAATGACGGCGCCGAACACGCAGGCCGCCAAGCCGGTACCGATCAGTCCGAGCATGAGGACCGTGTTCACACGAGCCAGCGTGTGCTTGTCGACGCCATGGCCGACACAATGGATCTTATCGACGAAGTGGGCCATCGTAGCCATCCTGAGCAACCAATCGTTCGCGGTTGCCCCCGCTTGTCGCCCCGCTCCCTTCGCTCCATTAAACGACCGACTCAAAGCTTTTGCATCGTGCCTCGCGACAGGGCAGCTTTGCAAGCACCGCGTGGCTGGTGCCTATAAACGCGGCATAAACAATCCGTCGCACGTGCAACCGGTTTTTGCTAAAAGCACGGTCCTGAACAACAAACGGCGGGCTATCGAGGAGAGCGGTAATGCATGTTTTCAGCGTCACCGGCGAGGCCGAGTTCAATCCGAAACAGCACGTCGAAAAAATCCTCGGCACCATCGAGGACGGCGACGTCATGGTAGCCTGCTGGGAGCCCGGCCAGATCAGCCCCAATCACTGCCACCCGCACGCCACCGAGATCTATTTCTGCTTCGAGGGCGGCGGCACCATGCGCACGCCGGAAGAAACCATCGCCGTGGTGCCCGGCGCCTTCGTGGTGCATCCGCCGGGCGAAGTGCATGAATACGAGAACGGCCCGCAGCGCACGCTGCTGTTCCGCGTGCGCTACGGTTCCGACATGGTCTCGCGTCACGTCACATGGCGCGGCCACTCCGGCTGGACGCAAAGCGCCGAGGACGCCGCCTATTACAAAAAGAACTCGGTCCGCGCCTGAGCGTGCTATCGCGAGTGGCGAATGGCGAATGGCGAATGGCGAATAGCGAATAGCGAATAGCGAATAGGGGAGTGCGAGCAGCCTCCATTCGCCACTCGCCACTCGCCATTCGCCCGACACGACGCAAGGAGTCAAAATGTTCACCAAACCGCATTGCCCGGTCATCGCCATCGAAGAGCATTACTGGGACGAGGAGCTGGCGAAGACTTACGTCGGCGGCGAAGCCGGCCGGCCGGGCGAGCAGCAAAAGCGGCTGTACGATTTCGGCCCGTTGCGCCTCAAGGAGATGGACGACGTCGGCATCGACATCCAGGTGATCTCGCTGGGCGCGCCGTCGACGCAAAAGCTGCCGGCCGAAACCGCGGCCGCGCTCACCCGCCGGGTCAACGATCGCCTGCACGCGCAGGTCGCCAAGAATCCGCAGCGCTTCGCCGCCTTCGCCGGCCTGCCGACCGCGGTGCCCGAGGCGGCTGCCGACGAGCTCGATCGCTGCGTGAAAGAACTCGGCTTCAAGGGCGCCATGATGCACGGCCTCGCCAACGGCACCTTCCTCGACGACAAGAAATTCTGGCCGATTTTTGCGCGCGCCGAAAAGCTCGACGTGCCGATCTATCTGCATCCCGCCCTGCCGCAGGCCGAGGTGTCGCGCGTCTACTACGACGACTACGTCAAGGATTTCCCGACCGTGGCGCGGCCGGCCTGGGGCTACACGGTGGAGACCGCGACCACCGCCATCCGGCTCGTGCTGTCGGGCGTGTTCGAGCGGCATCCGAAGCTGAAAATCATCCTCGGCCATCTCGGCGAGACGCTGCCGTTCCTGGTCTGGCGCATCGACCAGGCGCTCAAGCGGCCGGGCCAGAAATCGCTGAGCTTCCGCGACATCTTCTGCGGCAACTATTACATCACCACCAGCGGCAATTTCTCCAATCCGGCGCTGTTGTGCTGCGTGATGGAGATGGGCGTCGATCATATTCTTTTCGCCGTGGACTGGCCGTTCGTCATGAACCCGCCGGCGCTGGAGTGGATGCAAACCGTGCCGCTGTCCGACGAAGACAAGGCCAAGATCCTGAGCGGCAACGCCAAGCGCTTGCTGAAGATGTGACGCGGCAAAATCTGCACCTTCCCCTGGAGGGGGAAGGTCGCCGCCCAAAGGGCGGCGGGATGGGGTGAAAGCGCGCGCAAGCGCGCTGCAACTCCCTGCGCCGCCGCGCACCCCACCCCGCGCACCTGCGGTGCGCGACCCTCCCCCTGCAGGGGAGGGTGAAGCATTTCCTTCCCGCGACGCCGTCCGCGTCCGGGTTTTGCCGACCAAAGCCACCAATCTTTTGCCTCCAAAAAAAATAAGGGGAGGCGGAGCGCCGAAAAGGCGCACCAATCATCCGTGCTCTGCGGAGCACGGCCGCGCGCTGAGCGCAGCGCGCTCGCCTTTCGGCGCTCCACCGCGGCGCTCGCCTCGGCCATTTGCCGAAGCTCAATCCAGGCCGCGCTTCGCGCGATGCAGCGCGAAGGCGTTACCTTCGCCTTGGCGTCGCGCTTAAGCGAAGCACCTCGCGCGCCGGTCATAATGCCGGCGGGGTCGATGCCCGGACCGCCCGGGAGCGAGGTCACGAGCCCCGCCCGCGGGCACCGCTCTCGCTCCGTCATTCGGCCGTCACCGGTGACGTCCCTTGCGCGAGCGAGATTTGCTCGCCTCTCATAAAAAGCGGACGCGCGTCAATAGAAACGTGGCGGTGCGTTTCGACCCATCGTGAAAACGCAGCATTCATGCGGGTTTTCGCAGCGCGCGAGCGCGCGGCTGACCCGGTGAGTTTGAGCCGCAGCATGGACCAGCGGTCAAATCGCGTGCCAAGGCGCATTGGGCAAATGCGAGAAGTCGTTGAATGGCGGGGTCTTTTTGCGGAGAACGAATCTTTGTTGTGAGTGCGGTGGGAAACGGCCGCAGGTCAGTCGTACAAATATTGCTGAAACTCGATGAAAGTGTCGCGGATGACGGGAACGCCTCCCAATTCATCCGCCGCTTTGGCGATCGTGTGATATTTGAGTTGCACGAGACTCGCGAGCTTCTCTTCGTCGAGTTCCTCCACACCTTGGCGAACATACTGCGCGAGAACAAAATCCAAGAAAGCCTGAAGTTTGCCGTCGTAGCGAGAGAAGATTTTTGTTTTGTGCGTCTCCGCCCGTTCGGATCGCGTAATCGGCGCTAGCGCAAAAGCGATGTAAGCAAGCACGTCGAAGACGTCACTTTTTTCCGCGTCGATCAGCCGGCTGATTTCCCCAAGCTCTGCTGCGCCAAATCCCTTGTCCGCTAGCCCATCCAGCAGAGCCTTGCGGGTATTCGGCTTGCTCCAAAGTCGGCGCAATTCGTCCTCGTCCTTGAAGAAACGCGGCAATTCGCCGAACAGCCGCTCGACGAATTGCGCCGCCGAGATCGGCTTGCCGTCCGGGCTCCAGAATGTCGTCGCCATCATGCTCTGGATGCTGCGCTCTTTGCCGTCGGCGAGCTTGATCTTGATTTTCTTCGGTCGCTCCGGCGGTGGCTTATAGTCGGGGTTTCCATCGTCCTCCACGCCTTCCTTCCTGTCGCCCTTGGCACGCTGCGTCGCGACGACCGGCTCCAGTGGCTCGCCGTCCCATTCTGGGTCGTTGAAATGCTCATAGGCCTTCACGAAATCGTAGATCGTGAAATAGTCTTTGCCTTCGAACAACCGCGTGCCGCGGCCGATGATCTGCTTGAACTCGATCATTGAATTGATTGGCCGCATCAGCACGATGTTACGGACGTTGCGCGCGTCGACGCCGGTCGAGAGCTTCTGCGACGTGGTCAGAATCGTCGGGATAGTCTTTTCATTGTCTTGAAACGTCCGCAGCCATTGATCGCCTCGTGCGCCATCCTCAGCCGTGACTCGCACGCAGTAATTCGGATCGCTGCTGGTCTTGATCTGATTGATATAGTCGCGGACCACGCGCGCGTGATCCTGCGTGGCGCAGAATACCAGCGTTTTTTCACGCTGATCGATCTGCTCCATGAACAGCTTAATGCGGTAGCGCTCGCGCGCCTCGATCTCGATAGTGCGGTTGAACTGCGGCTCGCCGTAGCGCCTGCCTTCCTCGATCTCGCCTTCGACGACTTTGTCGTCCGGCGTATAGACATATTCGTCGAGCGTGGTGGCGAACTGCTTCACCTTGAATGGCGTCAGGAAGCCATCATTGATGCCTTCCTTCAGCGAATAGACGTAAACGGGATCGCCAAAGTAGCGGTAGGTGTCGACGTTTTCGGTACGCCGGGGGGTCGCGGTCATGCCGAGCTGAACTGCCGGCGAAAAATAGTCGAGAATGTCGCGCCAGTTGCTTTCATCGTTGGCGCCGCCGCGATGGCATTCGTCGATGACGATGAAGTCGAAAAAGTCGGGTGGGTAATCGCCGAAGTAAGGTGCCGGATTGCCGTCGGCATCGGTCCCGCTCATGAAGGTCTGGAAGATCGTGAAAAACACGCTGGCGTTCTTCGGCACGCGGCCCTGCTTGCGGATTTCATCGGGCTTTATGCGCGCCAGGGCATCGTCGGGAAACGCCGAGAAGGCGTTGTAGGCCTGGTTGGCCAGGATGTTGCGGTCGGCGAGGAACAGGACGCGCGGCCGCCGCGTCGGTTCGCGCGACAGGTTCCAGCGGCTCTGGAACAGCGCCCAGGCGATCTGGAATGCGATCGCGGTCTTTCCGGTGCCGGTGGCGAGCGTCAGCAGGATGCGCTGTTTGCCGGCGGCGATTGCCTCAAGCGCATTCTCGATGGCGTTGTGCTGGTAATAGCGCGTCTGCCACGTGCCGCCGCGCTCCTCGAACGGCACGGCGGCAAAGCGGTCGCGCCAGGCGTTCGGCTTGGCGAACACGCGCTGCCAGAGCTCGTCCGGTGTCGGATAGCGCTCGACATAGCCTTCCGCGCCGGTCTCCATGTCGATCTGGTAGATGCACCGGCCGTTGGTCGAAAAGGCAAAGCGAGCCTGGAGTTTTGCGGCATAGGCCTTGGCCTGCGCGACACCTTCCGTATCGCCCTTGTCGCGCGCCTTGGCCTCGATCACCGCCAGCTTGTGATTGCGGAAGGTGAGCACGTAGTCGGCAATTTCTGGCTTTCCGTGCCGTCCCGCGCCTTCGATGCGGCCAGGACATATCGTTTCGCGGCGGACTCGGCTGTCGGCGACTTTTCCCCATCCTGCCGCCTGCAGCGCGGGGTCGATCAGTTCTGCCCGAGTCTCGGCCTCGTTCACTCGGCCGCCTCTTTGATAACTTGCGACGGCGGCGAGGTTAATTCGCCGAAAAATGCCTTTTTCAAAATGGCTTCTTTGAGGTCGACAATCTGTGAAATCCGCGCTCGGTAGTTTGCCACCAAGCGTTCAGACTCCCGGAGAACGTCATTGAGCTTTTTCGCAACCCGATTTTGCTCAATACGCGACTTTGGATAACTAACTCTGATATTTCCGAGCTTCTTTGGCGAAGTATGGCGAACCTTGACTCCCGACGCGCTATCATGGGCCGCTTTGCGAAACTCTTCAGTGTTGAAAGCGTGAAAGAAGAATTCGTTTGACCATTGAGTACTGGATTTTAATCGAACCAATCCAAGTCGCTGGTTGTGCAAGAACCTGTTGTCCTCGGGCACGATAATCGAACTACCCAGTAAGCCAGCGGCTTGCTCCGTCATCGCTATCAGAAAATCACCTTTTTTCAGTATAAAACCATCTGGGATATCTCCAATGTAATATTTCTGTTTATTGCCCCGATCCCGATACCCACCTTCTTCAAAAAAATTTCCTGGAGTCAAAAGGACATATTTCCCCTCAGAGGTGAAGTATTCACTTTTGAATGCAAATCCGTGCTTAATCTCGACTAGGAGATCTAGCGTCGTTTCTTCCCATTCCGCCCCCCTCTGCGCGAAAACGGAATTGCGATAGCTTTCGAAAAGTTCGCGTGCGTTTCTGATATTTTTCTCGGCGTTGTCTGTCGCGATCGTCAACCCCACAAAGGCCTCGTCCAAAATGGTGACGATGCGTTGTTGTTCGCCAATCGAGGTCGGAAAGGATACAATATGGCCTGCACCCGGTTCGGTTGACACCCGCTTAAGCGAATCCCGCCTTCATCTCGAACTCCACAGGACTTAGATATCCAAGCGTCGAGTGCCGACGCTTCGGATTATAGAAGCATTCGATGTAGTCGAACACATCAGCCTTGGCCTGGTCGCGCGTCCGATACGTCTTGCGTGCTGTGCGCTCGGTCTTCAGCGAGGAGAAGAAGCTCTCCATCGCCGCATTGTCCCAGACATTGCCTGAACGGCTCATCGAGCAGATGACGCCATGATCGGCCATGAGCTTTTGGAACTGCTCGCTGGTGTACTGGCTACCGCGATCGGAGTGATGCAGTAGCGCATCGGGCTTGCCTCGCCGCCAGATCGCCATCACCAGGGCATCGGTGACGAACTGGGCCGTCATCTCAGCACTCATCGACCAGCCAACCGCGCGTCGGGAGAACAGGTCAATGACTGCCGCCACATAGAGCCAACCTTCCGCTGTCCACACATAGGTGAAGTCGGCGATCCATTTGCGGTTGGGAGCGGGCGCTTCGAAGCTGCGGTTGAGCACGTTGGCAGCGACGGCGGCGACCTGCCGCTCACCCAGATCGGGCGGCAGTCGCCGCCGTCGCGGACGGGCTTTGAGGGCCTGTAATCGCATCAATCGCTCGATCCGATGCAGACCGCACGACACACCCTCCGCCAGCATGTCGTGCCACACCCGCCTGGCGCCGTAGGTTCGATCGCTGGCGAGGAAGCTCGCTCGAACCTTGGCACCGAGCTCTTCATCGCTCCGGCTGCGTGGACTGCGCGGTCGCCTCAGCCAGGCATAGAACCCACCCCGCGAGACACCGAGCGCCTCGCACAACCATCCCGCCGGCCAGATCCCCCGGTGCTTCGCAATGAATCCGAACTTCACGTCGATTCCTTCGCGAAGTAGGCCGCGGCTTTTTTTAGGATGTCTCGTTCGGCCTTCAGCCTGACCAACTCGCGCTTGAGCTGCGCGATCTCCAACTGTTCGGGCTTCATCTGACCTTGGCCGGGAAACGCATGCTGCGGATCATCCGCAAGCGCTTTCACCCAACCGCGTAGCTGTGACTGATGCACACTGAGATCGTGCGAGGCCTGGGCATACGAGACGCCACGCTCTTTGATCAGCCGCACAGCTTCAAGCTTGAACTCGCGTGTAAACTTCCGTCTCTCCATGACTCACCTCCGGTTCCATCAAAACACCTAACTCGGTGTCTGCGGAACCGGGTGCAGGCCAATCCTTTAGATCTTCGTCATTGAGCGGATTAGTTTTGCCGAGATTGCGGCCGGGCTCGAGTTTGTAGAACCAGATTTTCCGGGTTGGCGCGCCCTTCTCGAAGAACAATACTACGGTCTTTACGCCGGCGCCCTGGAAGGTACCACTAGGCATGTCCAGCACGGTGTGCAGGTTGCAGTTCTCTAGAAGCTCCTTGCGCAGTGCCACCGATGCATTGTCCCCGCCCGACAGGAACGTATTCTTGATGACGATGCCGGCGCGACCCCCGGCCTTCAGCGATTTGATAAAATGCTGCAGGAACAGGAACGCCGTCTCGCCAGTGCTGATGGTGAAATTCTGTTGGATTTCTGGCCGCTCCTTGCCACCGAACGGAGGGTTTGCCAGGATCACGTCGAAGCGATCCTTCTCCTGGATGTCACTAATGTTCTCATTCAGCGTATTGGTATGGACGATGTTCGGCGCCTCGATGCCGTGCAGGATCATGTTCATAATGCCGATGACGTAGGCGAGGCTTTTCTTCTCCTTTGCGTAGAACGTGCGCTCCTGAAGAATCTTCATGTCCTTGGTCGAGAGCGCGTCGCGATCGCATGTCAGAAACTCGAAGGATTCACAGAGGAAGCCGGCCGAGCCGCAGGCGCCGTCGTAGATACGCTCGCCGATCTTCGGCTTGATCACCTTGATAATGGCACGGATGAGCGGACGGGGCGTGTAATACTCGCCGCCGTTTCGTCCGGCGTTGCCCATATTGTGGAGCTTGGCCTCGTAGAGATGCGACAATTCGTGCTTTTGTTCCTGCGAACGAAAGCTCAGGCCATCGACCAACTCGAGAGCGTCGCGTAGCGAATAGCCGCTGCGGAACTTGTTTTCGATCTCGCTGAAGATTTCGCCGATCTTGTATTCGATGGTGTTGGCGCCCTCGGCGCGGGTGCGGAATCCCTTCAGATAGGGGAACAGCTTGTCGTCGACATATTTGATGAGGTCGTCGCCAGTCAGCGCATTGTCGTGATCGAAAGAACCGTCGCGCTTCGGTGCTGCCCAGGCCGACCAGCGATGCGGCTTGTCAATGATGTACTGATATTTCTTGCCCTGGAGTTCGGCCTTCTGCTCGTTGGCCTTTTCCAAATCGTCCAGGTACTTGAGGAACAGAATCCAAGAGGTCTGCTCGGTGTAGTCCAGTTCCGTGGCGCAGCCAGCTTCTTTCCAAAGAACATCGTCGATGTTTTTGAAGGCTTGTTCGAACATTGCCCACCCCTGCGACCGCCCCGTGGCAACTATAGCGGGAGGACTGGGAAAATGTCATCCCAGTCTTATGCCGCAAGGATCGCGCTGTTTGCGGCCGTGCTGTAGCGCTCGAATGCGGCCGCGGCGCCGTGGGCGATCGCCTCTTGGGCCCCATACGCAAGCGGCGATGGCAACACCCGGATTTCGCTGGTTCTTAATAACGGCTATATTACGGATAATCCGGAGTTTGCCATGCTGCCGATGATTGCCGAACACCGTGCCGAGATCGCCGCGCTGTGCCGCCGCTTTGGGGTACGGCGGCTCGCCGTGTTCGGCTCGGCGGCGCGTGGCGCGGATTTCGATCCGCGGCGATCAGATGTTGATTTTCTGGTGGATTTCGCGGCGCAGGACGGCGATTTTGCGCGCCTTCTGGAGTTCAAGGAGGCGCTGGAAGCCTTGCTCGCGCGGCGCGTCGATCTTGTCGACCGCAAAGCGATCGAGGCTAGCCGCAACTATATTCGTAAACGGCATATCCTAACGGGCGCGGAGCCTGTTTATGCCGCCTGACCGTTCGAACGAGGGCTGGCGCGATGCGGCGCTTCTTCTCGACATCATGCTTGCCGCCGAGGATGCCCTGTCCTTCGTCGTCGATCTCGATGAGCGGGCGTTTCTCGCCAGCGACCTGCATCAGAGTGCCGTCATCCGCAAATTCGAAGTGATGGGCGAGGCTGCGGGAAAAGTCTCGACGGCATTTTGCGCCGCGCACCCGGAAATTCCTTGGAAGCAAATGACCGGGCTGCGCCATCGGCTCATTCACGACTACGGCGACGTGCGGCTCGACATCATCTGGCGCGTGACGAAGGAAACATTGCCCAACCTCATCGGCATGTTGCGACCGCTCATTCCGCCAAAGACCGACCATGATGAGTAGCGTCACGTGCCATACGGCTGCTTTTGGCGTTCCTTGAGTCAGCAGACCCCCACCTATCCTCCCCCTTTCAGGGGGAGGAAGCGCGAGCGGCTTGTGTGGAGCTATCGTTCAGGCGCGGGCGCCGGGGGGCTTGCTGCTTCCTCCCCCTGAAAGGGGGAGGATCGAGGTGGGGGTCGCGGGCCGCTTGCGTGGCGCATTTGGCAGTAACCTCAACGCTGCCGCCCCTTTTCCCAGCCCAAACCCGCCCCCATATAGGACATTGTCAGGGGATGGTTGAGGCTTGGGTCGGTTCTCGGCCCCCGCAATCGCCCAAATCCTGATGCCAAAATCACCCAGTGACGATGTTCCGGTGGTGCCTTCGGGGCTTCCGGGATAGGCCGAGGGAAAACGGACATGAATTTCGAAAAGTATACCGACCGCAGCCGCGGTTTCGTGCAGTCGGCCCAGTCGCTCGCGCAGCGCGAGGGCCACCAGCAATTTGCGCCCGAACACCTGCTCAAGGTTTTGCTCGACGACCCGGAAGGCTTGGCCGCGGGCCTGATCGACCGGGCCGGTGGCAATTCGCGCGCGGCGTTGGCCGCGACCGAGGCGGCGCTCGCCAAGCGGCCGAAGATTTCGGGGGGCGGCGCCGGGCAAGTCTATCTCGATCCGGCGCTCGGGCGCGTGTTCGATGCCGCCGAGAAGGCGGGCGAGAAGGCCGGCGACAGCTTTGTCACCGTCGAACGGCTTTTGCTCGCGCTCGCTTTGGAAAAAGGCACCGAGGCGGGAAAGATTTTGGCCAATGCCGGCGTCACGCCGCAAACGCTCAACGCCGCCATCGAGGCCTTACGCAAGGGCCGCACCGCCGACAGCGCGTCGGCGGAGAACGCTTACGACGCGCTGAAGAAATATGCCCGGGACCTCACCCAAGCCGCACGAGATGGCAAGCTCGATCCTGTCATCGGACGTGACGAGGAAATCCGCCGCACCATCCAGGTGCTGTCGCGCCGCACCAAGAACAATCCGGTGCTGATCGGCGAGCCCGGCGTCGGCAAGACCGCGATCGTCGAAGGCCTGGCGCTGCGCATCATCAACGGCGACGTGCCGGAGAGCCTGCAGGACAAGAAGCTGCTCGCGCTCGATCTCGGCGCGCTCATTGCCGGCGCCAAATATCGCGGCGAGTTCGAGGAGCGGCTCAAGGCGGTGATGGCGGAAGTCACCGGCGCGGCCGGGCTCTACGTTCTCTTCATCGATGAGATGCACACCATCGTCGGCGCCGGCAAGGCCGACGGCGCCATGGATGCGTCGAACCTGCTCAAGCCGGCGCTGGCGCGCGGCGACCTGCATTGCATCGGCGCCACCACGCTCGACGAATATCGCAAGCACGTCGAGAAGGACGCCGCTTTGGCGCGGCGCTTCCAGCCGGTCTATGTCGACGAGCCGAGCGTCGAGGATACGATCTCGATCCTGCGCGGCTTAAAGGACAGATACGAGTCGCACCACAAGGTGAAGATCACCGACGGGGCGCTCGTTGCAGCCGCGACCTTGTCGCACCGCTACATCGCCGACCGCTTCCTGCCCGACAAGGCCATCGACCTGGTCGACGAAGCGGCGGCGCGGTTGCGCATGCAGATCGATTCAAAACCCGAAGAGCTCGACAATCTCGACCGCGAGATCGTGCGGCTCAAGATCGAGCAGGAGGCGCTGAAGAAGGAGCGCGACGCCGCGTCCAAGGACCGGTTGAAGCGGCTGGAGAAGGATCTGGCGCAGCTCGAGGAAAAGGCCGACGCGCTGACGGCGAAGTGGAAGTCCGAGAAGGACAAGCTCAATTCGGCGGCCGAATTGCAGAAAAAGCTCGACAAGGCCAAGAACGACCTCGCCGACGCCGTTCGCCGCGGCGATTATCAGAAGGCGGGCGAGCTGCAGTACGGCACCGTGCCCGAGCTGGAAAAAAAGCTGAAGGCGACCGAAAGCGCGACGGCGTCGAGCGTTGTCGCGTCCGAGGCCGTCACCGCGGATAACGTGGCGGCGGTGGTGTCGCGCTGGACCGGCATTCCGGTCGATCGCATGCTCGAAGGCGAGCGCGATAAATTGCTGAAGATGGAAGACAAGATCGGCCAGCGCGTGGTCGGCCAGGCCGACGCCGTGCATTCGGTTTCGACGGCGGTGCGCCGGGCGCGGGCCGGCTTGCAGGATCCGAACCGGCCCATTGGTTCTTTCATGTTCCTCGGGCCCACGGGCGTCGGCAAGACCGAGCTGACAAAAGCCTTGGCGGAATTCATGTTCGACGACGAGCATGCGCTGATCCGCATCGACATGTCGGAATACATGGAGAAGCATTCGGTGGCGCGGCTCATCGGCGCTCCGCCCGGCTATGTCGGCTACGAAGAAGGCGGTGCGCTCACCGAAGCGGTGCGGCGGCGGCCTTACCAGGTGGTGCTGTTCGACGAGATCGAGAAGGCGCATCCGGACGTGTTCAACGTGCTCCTGCAGGTGCTCGACGACGGCCGCCTGACCGACGGCCAAGGCCGCACCGTCGATTTCCGCAACACCTTGATCGTCATGACCTCGAATCTCGGCGCCGAATATCTGGTGCAGCTGGGCGAGAATGAGGACACCGACAAGGTGCGCGACCTGGTGATGGCCGAGGTGCGCGCGCACTTCCGCCCCGAGTTCCTCAATCGCGTCGACGAGATCATTTTGTTCCACCGGTTGAAGCGCGAGCACATGGGCCGCATCGTCGACATCCAGATGCAGCGGCTGCAGAAGCTCCTTGAGGATCGCAAGATCACGCTCACGCTCGAGCCCAAGGGCCGCGAATGGCTCGCCGACAAGGGCTACGACCCGGCTTACGGCGCGCGCCCGCTCAAGCGCGTGATCCAAAAATCGGTGCAGGATCCGCTGGCCGAGCTCATTCTCTCCGGCAAGATCAAAGACGGCGAGAAGGTCGTGATCTCCGCCGGCAAGCAGGGCCTGGTGTTCAACGGCGCGGCAGTCGCGGCGGCGGCGTAACCTCAGCTCGTTTCCCGGATGCGGTGCAGCGCGCAGCGAAGCGAAGCGGTGCACCGCTGATCCGGGATCGCTCCAGACTCTGAGTTCGTAACGATCCCGGGTCTGCAGCGCACCACTTCGTGCTGCGCTGCGCCCGGGAAACGCATCCAGTATCTAGCGGCGCTGTTGCGTCGTCGTCGGAATGGACTCATTCAACCGCGCCCGCACGTGATCGACGAAATAGCGCGCCGCGGATTTCGATACGCCGATAATCCATAACGGATTGGCGCCGCCCGAACTCTCGACGCTGACCGCATCCCAGAAAAAGCCGCGCGTGTGCGTGACCTCGGCGATATGCGACAGCGGCAAATGCTCGTCGGTGCGCTGCCACGGCGTGAGCCAGAATTTGACGTCGCTGGTCGACACGCCGAGCCGGTCCGCCGCCATATGCAGCGGGAACAGCAAGCGCGTCAGGTTGAAATGAAACAGCGCCCAAAGCCGGCTCGATCGCACTTCGAGGCGCTCGTTCGCGTCGCTGGTTTCGGTCAAGGAAATCTCCGGGTCGCGATTATTTTCCCTCCCCTTGTGGGGAGGGGTAGGGGTGGGGTCGTGCGGCGATGGACTAACGTCGACGGCTGCACATCGGTTCACCACCCCACCCCGCCCTCCCCACAAGGGGGAGGGAGAAGGAAGTAAGAGTTGGGAAAAGTCTACCGCGATTGCGCGACGCGGGCCGGCGCCCGCGCCATGACGGCGTCGAGCAGGTCGCGATCCTTGTCGAATTGGGCGAGCGTCGCGCCGTCGAGCACGCGGCCGCGCGGCAGCTTCACCTTCATCGGATCGACGAAGCGGTCGTTGATGAGGATTTCGAAATGCACGTGCGAGCCGGTCGACATTCCCGTCGAGCCGACGAAGCCGATAATCTGGCCTTGGCGCACCTTGGTGCCGACGTCGAGGCCGCGGGCGAACGCGGTCATGTGGCCGTAGGCGGTCTCGTAGCCGTTGGCGTGGCGCATTTTGACGTATTTGCCGTAACCGCCTTTGAGTCCGATCTCCTCGATGGTGCCGTTGCCGGCGGCGAAGATCGGCGTGCCCATGGGGGCGGCCCAATCGACGCCGGAATGCAATTCGCTGACGTGGAGCATCGGATGCGTGCGCCAGCCGAAGCCCGAGGTCACCAGGCCGACGGCGACCGGCTTGCGCACCAAAAATTTCTTCGCGCTCTTTCCGGTCTCATCGTAATAGTCGAAGGTGCCGTCGTCGGTGGTCTGAAAGTGATAATACTTCTTGG
>CAVRVV010000002.1:422500-1239806 GCA_963724715.1 uncultured Alphaproteobacteria bacterium
CCCGGGGTGCCGTCGCCGCTGGCCAACCGCAAGCCCGGCGACATCGATTTCTGGGTGGTGCGCGAGAACACTGAGGGCGAATATTCCTCGATCGGCGGCCGCATCTTTCCCGGCACCGAGCGCGAAGTGGTGATGCAGGAGACGGTGTTCACCCGCATCGGCGTCGATCGCGTGCTGAAATTTTCTTTTGAGCTCGCCCGCAAGACGCCGAAGAAGCATCTCACCTCGGCGACCAAGTCGAACGGCATCGCCATCACCATGCCGTACTGGGACGAGCGCGTCGAAGCGATGGCGAAGAACTATCCCGACATCAAATGGGACAAGTACCACATCGATATTCTCTCGGCGCTGTTCGTGCTCAAACCCGACAAGTTCAACGTGGTGGTGGCGTCGAACCTGTTCGGCGACATTCTCTCCGACCTCGGTCCGGCCTGCACCGGCACCATCGGCATTGCGCCGTCCGGCAATATCAATCCCGAGCGCAAATTCCCTTCGGTGTTCGAGCCGGTGCACGGCTCGGCGCCGGACATCGCGGGGCAGGGCATTGCCAATCCGATCGGCCAGATCTGGTCGGGCGCCATGATGCTCGAGCATCTCGGCGAGGCCGAAGCCGCTGCCGCCATCGTCAAGGCGATCGAGAAAGTGCTGGCCGAGCCAAAACTGCGCACCCGCGATCTCGGCGGCGCAGCCGATACGGTCGCGTGCGGCAAGGCGGTAGCGGCAGCGCTGGCGTAGCCAGCGATCAGGCAGCAGGGATCAAGGAAAAAGAATCAGGCATCAGGAAACAAAAGCTTGATTCCTGACCCCTGATTCCTGATCCCTGGCATCGGGCACCAGATCGCGCAGCTTTGGCGCGACGTGATCCATGAACAGCCGCAACGAGCGGAACACTTTTTCGCGGGTCGCCCATTTCTTGCCGGTCACGATCAACAGCGTGCCGAAGCCGCCGGCGGCCTCGTAGAAGTCGCGCAGCTGTTTCGCCACGCTGTCCGGATCACCCAAGTAATAGACGCCGGCGTCGGCGAGCTGGTCGAACGTGACCTCGTCGCCCTTGAGCCCGATGTCGTAGTTCGACTTGATCAGCCGGATCAGCCCGCGCTTCATCTGAAAACCGAGCTCGTAATTGATGTCGGCGCGCAGGTCGTCCATCGCCTCGCGGCGCGAATCGGCGAGATAGACGTAGCGCGCCACGGTGACCTCGTTGAGCGGCGTCTTGCGTCCCGCCGCCTTGGCGGCGCGGGCATAGCGATTGGCTTTGTCCCGGATTGAGCCGGCCGGCTCGAGCTGTGCGCGCAACAGCGCATAGCCGCGGGCGCCGGCGATATCGATCATCGCCTCGGTGTCGGTCGCCGTCGCCATCGGCATGTGCGGCGGATTGAGCGGCTGCGGCGTAGCGACGATGCTCTTGCCCCTCCAATATTGGCCGTCCCAATCGAACGGCTCCTGCGCCGTCCAGCATTTGAGGATGAGGTCGAGCGACTCGCGCAGGCGGCCGTGGCGGTCGTCATGGCTGAGCCCGCGCTCGCCGGCGAACAGCGGGTTGGGGAAGCCCGAGCCGAAGCCGAAGATGAAACGGTTGCCGCCGACCACGTGATCGGTCACCGCCGCCTGGATCGCGGTATCGACCGGATGGGCGAGATGGATGAGCTTTACCGCAGCCCCCATGCGGATGCGCAAGGTCCGTGCCGCCGCCTTGCACATCAGAAGCTCCGGCACCGGCAAGGTGTCGACCTTGCCGATATAGACCGGCTCGCCGTGGTGCTCGCTGATATAGGCGTCGCGATAGCCGAGCTGGTCGGCCAGCACGATCTCGGCGAGGTCTTCTTCGTAGGTCTGGGATGCGGTGGTGTGGGGACGAAAGCCGTTGGAGAAAATTCCGAATTCCATTTCCAATCCTCAATGACCGGCGGCAACTTACGATCCCGGGCGCGGCTTGACAACGCTTGGGCGGTTGGGCGTGTCTGCCGGTCGAGGATAGACGTGTCGATATCAGAACTGATATAATCCGGAGATGAAACGGCAACGCTTCCGTAGCGTGTGGGACGCCATCGAATCCTCGCCGGCGCAAGCCGCCAATATGAAGGCGCGCAGTGAGATGATGTTGGCGATTCGCGACACGGTAGCGTTGTGGGGAACGACGCAGGCCGCTGCCGCCAAACGCCTCGGCCTGACGCAACCGAGAATGAATGACCTGGTGCGCGGCCGCATCAACAAATTCAGTCTCGACGCGCTGATAAACCTGGCGGCGCGGGCCGGGCTTTCCATCCGCGTTGAAGTCGTCCGGCCTGCGGCGTAGGTAGAGCGATGCCGGATTTGCGCATCTACGGCATCGCCCGCACCCGCGCCTACCGGGCGTTGTGGATGGCGATGGAGTTGGGGCTCGACTACGAGCACCTGCCGATCGAGATCGGCGATGCCGGCGCGCGCGCGCCTGAATTTTTGGCGATCAATCCCAACGGCCGGCTGCCGGTCATCGTCGACGACGGTTTCGTGCTGTTCGAGTCGCTGGCGATCACGCTCTATCTCGCCAAGAAGCATTCGGCCGGAAAACTCTATCCCGCCACGCTGGAAGGCGAGGCCAAAGCCTGGCAGTGGAGTTTTTGGGCGATCGCCGAGGTCGACCGCGGCGTCAATATCTGGTCGCTGCACGCCGTGCGCTTGCCGCCGGCGGAGCGCGACGCCGCCTTGCGCGAGGAGGCGCTAAAAGTCATCGCCGCGCCGTTCAAGGTGCTCGATGCAGCTTTGGCCAAGACGCCGTATCTGCTCGGTGACGATTTCACCGTAGCCGATCTCAATGTCGCTGCCGTCATCAGCCGCGCCGTCGAGATGGATTTGTCGGCTGTGCCGCACCTGAAGACCTGGCTGATGCGCTGCCTCGATCGGCCGGCGGCGCGGGCGGCGCTTGAGCTAAAAACCAAAGCCGACAACGAGACGCCGCCGGACGTGACCCGGCGCATCGCCCGGATCAATCGCCTGTGAGCCAAAGCCTGTGAGCCAAAGCCTGTGAGCCAAAGACCTGGCCCCTTCGACCTCAATCAGTCCATGAACGAGGCCTTGGCGTTGCACCGGCAGGGCCGGCTGCGCGACGCCGAGAAGATTTACACCCGCGTGCTCAAAGCCGCGCCGGATCATTTCGACGCGCTCAATCTGCTCGGCACCATCAAGGCGCAGCTCGGCCGGATCGGCGAGGCGCATCGCCTGCTCAGCGCCGCGGTCAGGCTCAACCCGCGCGCCCCGCAGGCCTGGGCCAATCTCGGCCAGGTGCTGCATGCGCTCAAGCAGGACCAGGACGCGCTGGGCTGCTTCGACAAGGCGCTGGCGCTCGCGCCCGACGACATCGGCGTCCTCACCAATCGCGCCAACGCGCTGTTGAGCCTGGGCCGCACCGAGGAAGCGCTGGCAGCGTTCCGCGAAATTTTGGCGCGGGTGCCGCAGCACCCGGAGGCGCGGCTCAACAGCGGCATCGCGCATGCGGCGCTCGGTGCGCTCGACGAAGCGGTCGCGGAATTCGATCATGCTCTGACATTGGTGCCGGGCCATCCCGCCGCGCACTTCAATCGCGGCGTCGCGCTGTACGACCTCGGCCGCTACGCCGATGCGGTCGATGCGCACGACAGCGCGCTCAAGGCGGCACCCGATCATACCGGCGCGCTGCTCAATCGCGGCCGCGCGCTGGCCGCGCTCAACCGCTTCGACGATGCGATCGCCAGCTACGGCAAGGCGCACGCGCTGCGCAAGGATGATGCCGACGTCCATTTCATGGAATCCCTGGCGCTGCTGACGCTCGGCGACTATCGCCGCGGCTTTGAGAAGTACGAATGGCGCTGGCGTCGCAGCGACATGCCCGAGCAGAAGAGCCGCGGACGGCCGTTGTGGCTCGGCGATTATCCGCTGGCGCGCAAGACCGTGCTGTTGCATGCCGAACAGGGTTTTGGCGACACCATCCAGTTCGCGCGCTATGTGCCGCTCTTGGCCGCGAACGGCGCCAAGGTGGTGCTCGAAGTGCAGCCGGAATTGACGGCACTGATGGCGCGGCTCGAAGGTGCCGCAACCGTCATCGCGCGCGGCGCAGCGCCGCCGCCGTTCGACGTGCATTGTCCGCTGGGCAGTTTGCCGCTCGCGTTCAAGACCGAGCCGGCGACGGTGCCGGCGGATATCCCTTACCTCTCGGCCGACGACGAACACCTGGCGAAGTGGTCGGCGCGGATCGGCGCGCTGGAACGGCCGCGGATTGCGCTCGCCTGGGCCGGTAACCCGAGCCACCTCAACGATCGCAACCGCTCGATTGCGTTCGCCAAGCTTGCGGCGCTGTTGTCCATTCCAGCACAATTCGTCAGCATTCAGCGCGACATTCGCAGCGAGGAATTGACTGCGCTCGCCGGCGAGAACCGCGTGACCAATGTCGGCGCCGAGCTGGAGAATTTCGCCGATACCGCGGCCGTGATCGCGCTGTGCGATCTGGTGATCTCGGTCGACACCGCAGTGGCGCACCTCGCCGGCGCCATGGGCCGGCCGTTGTGGATGCTGCTGCCGTTCGCGCCCGATTGGCGCTGGACGCTGGATGGCGAAACCAGCCCCTGGTATCCGACGGCGCGCTTGTTCCGGCAGACCTCGCTCGGCGATTGGGACGGCGTGATCGCGCGCGTCGGCGACGAGCTCAAGCGCTTCGTGCAATCGTAAGCCGCTACGCCGCCTCGACCTTGATGCCGGCCTGCTCGCAGGAATTGGCGACGTCGCAGACCGTGGCGCGCTGCATGTCGCGTTTCCAGCGCAGGTCGTCGAACTCGGTGCCGCGGTGCATGGTGCAGCGGTTGTCCCAGATGACGAGGTCGTGGACGCGCCAGCGGTGGGTATAGACGAATTGCCGTTGCGTGGCGTGCGCGAGGAGCTCTTCGATCAATGTGCGGCCGTCCGCTTCGGGCATGCCAAAAATCCGCCCGGCGTGCGACGCCAGATAGAGCGACTTGCGGCCGGATTCCGGTAACGTGCGCACCAGCACTTGCGGCACCGGCGGCAGGCCCTGGCGCTCCTCGTCGCTGAAATTGGTGAAGCCGAGCTTCGCGCGCGAATTGAAGATCGAATGTTCCGCAACAAGGCTGTCGAGACGGCGCGTTGTTTCTTCGGGCAGCGCGTCATAGGCCGCCCGCTCGTCGGCGAATTCCGTGTGGCCGCCGACCGTCGGAATCGAGCGCGCATAGAGCAGCGACGCCAGCGCCGGCAGCCGCTTGAACGAAGAGTTGGTGTGCCACAGCCGGTTGCCCATTTGGAACATGCGCTGCCGTGAGTTCTTGCCCCATACTTCGTTTTCCGGATCGAGGTTGGAAACGTCGGCGAATTCCTTGCGCACGCGCAGCTTGGCGTCCTTGCGATGCAGCGCGATCGTGGTCTCGAGCGGCCCGAAATGCCGGGCGAAGTCGAGATGCTGGTCCTGCGACAGCTGCTGGTCGGGGAAGATCAGCACCGCGTATTTGGCGAACGCGTTTTTGATCGCTTGCACGTCCGACGGCGCGAGCGGCGCCGACAAATCGACGTCGCCGATCTCGGCGGCAAAGCTTGGCGTGACCGGACAGACGGTGATGGTCATGGTCGTTGCCTCCCGGTTGCGAGGATTTTGCCGGATTGAATCACAATGGCCCAGCCCAGGCAATTGAGTTCTGCCGGCAAGTCCGGATAGCCGTCAAGCGCGGGGTGGTGAACCTAATTTTTCTTCGGCGACCAGCCGTAGGCCTTGGCGCACGCGCCGCCCATCAACGTTGCCCGCTCACTGTCGCTCAGGCGGTCGGCCTTCAGGAATGGCACGACGCCCTGCTCGTAGTTGACGACCGCGAACGCGCGAGTCCAGTCCGTGCCCCACAGGCAGCGATCGAAACCCCAGGCCTCGAACACGCGGGCGAGGGGGTCCCAGATGTCCGGGAAGGGATACGGCTCGCGGGACAGCGTGCAGGCGCCACTGACCTTGATCACGGCGTTTGGGCGCTTGGCGAGCTCCAGCACCTTCGGCAGGTCGGCCCAGGGCTGCGGCGGCGCGGGCGGCGTGCGCGGCTGCAGGATGCCGAGATGGTCGATGATGAATCGCGCGTCGGGGTGGCGATCGATCAGCGCCGTGCCGTCGTCCAGGTTGCCCCAGCACAGGATGTTGACCGGAATGTCGTAGCGAACGGCGGCACGGAGGATGCGGTCGAGGCCGGGGTCGTTTGGATCGCGCTTCGCCTCCTTGGTCAGCATGATGCGGATGCCGACCGCGCCCGGCGTCTTCTTCCAGTCGGAAATGACGTCGGCCACCGCCGCATCGTCTGGGTCGACCGGCTTGACGATGCCGAACCGGCCGGGATGGGCGCGTTGCACCTCCACCGCATAACTGGCGTCGTAGCGGTACATGGAAAAGGCGGAGATGAAGATCGCGCCGTCGACGCCGACCTTTTTCATCGCCTCCACCATCTCGTCGCCGGTCACATGAGGGGGCCAGTTCGGCACAGTGTGCCAGGGCCGCTTCGGCGTGTTCGCCTCATAGGCGTGGACCTGGGAATCGATGATCGTCATCGGGGAAGCTCCTCTGGGCTAAGCGAGTTTTGTATCGCAGCGATCGCAATTTTTAGTCTCTCCTTGAAGGCGGCCTATCGCACATTTTGCCACGGATCGACCTTCTTGGTGGAGTTGGGAATGCGCTTGAGCGCCTCTTTGTATGCCTGCTCATCGGCCTTCGTCTTTGCAGTATTTTCCGTCTTCTGCGGGCGTTCATGCTTTCTTGCTTTTCCCATGTCTTGTGCGTAAGCGCCTTGGGCGTGAGCAGGAACCATCATCAACGCAATTGCGACTGACGCTATGAGGATGCGCATTTTCAAATCCTCCGGCTTCAAGCCTCCTTAAGCGAACGAACTCGCCCTTATAAGGGAAGATATATCATCGCCGTCTAAGCCAAAGCCGACTGATGCGCCCGGAGGAAGGAACGGATTTGGCGAACCGCCAAGGGAATCCGCTCCACGGGCTCTTTCCACGGAAACATGCTCACTTCGGCCTGAGGCGCGAGCATCGCGGTCTCCATGGCAACGGCGTACGGATGCGACGGGACATCATCGGGAAGGATGAGGACCGGCGTCTGGCAGTTGCGCACGAAATCGCGCGTCACGGTGAAGACGAAGTCGGCATCGGTGCGGTACATCTTGGTCAGGAATTTATCGACCATCGCCATGGTGATCTCGGGCCGCTTGGCGGTCAGTGGCGGACCCCAGCGTGTCATATTGGTGTCGTAGAAATGGTCGCGCATTTCCGGACGCGAGCCGCTGGGCTGCGCCAGCACGGCGGCGACAATGCGATCGGGTGCCCGCTGCAACAGGTTCCAGATGAAGGGGCCGCCGATGCAGAAGCCGAACACCAGGAACTTGTCGATGCCGAGGTGATCCATCAGTCCGAGCTGGTCGTCGGCGTAGGAATCCCATGGCCGGTCGAACTCGAGCGGGCCTGAGGACTGGCCGCCATTGGCGTTGCGCAGATCCGCCGCGATGCAGCGGTATTCGCCCTTGAACGCCTCCATCGGGTTGAACGGCGACAGCGGGCCGTTGAGGCCGGCGATTGTCGAGTTCAATCCGCCGCCGGGGAGGACCAGCAACGGCATGCCGGAGCCGGCCTCCTCGTAGTAGATGCGAACCGCGCCTTTTTCGTAGAACGACATGGTAACTCCCCTTAGGTCAATCTGCCGAGCAAACATGAGCGTCGCCGCGGCACTAGGATGCCGCAATCGCTTCCGCGGCACGCAACGCGATCGTCGCCTTGATCAGTCCGCCGACGTAACCGGCGTTCGGTCCGCCGTCCAGCCCCCCGATGGTGGAGCCCGCCGCGAACAGGCCCGGCATCGGCGTGTCGCTGTCGGTCGAGGACGGCGCCATTGCCGTCGACCACGATGCCGCCCATGGTGTTGGTGATCGCCGCGCAGATCGGCAGCGCATAGAACGGCGCGGTCCTGATCGGCCAGGTTTTGTAGCGGTCGCTGCGGCGCGGCGGCGACAGCAGGTGCAGCGTGCCGGCGTCGACGGCGGCGTTGTATTCGCGCGACAAGGTCCTCCAACCGCCGCGGCGCGATGCCGATCAGTCCGGCCAGCTCCGCAATCGTGCCGGCGCGATGCAGCGTGCCGCCCGCCTCGGGCAGCAGCGGATTGGGCGGCTGCGCATGGCCGCGGCCGGGCGGTCCGTCCCAGATCGCCTGGTCGAATACGATGGTGGCGCCGAGCGGATCGGGCAGGCGGGCCACGACATTGGACAAATAGATGCCGCCGAGCCCCTCGTCGGCGAAGCGGCGGCCGTCGGCGTCGATCACGATGCCCGCGGCCGCGATCTCGTCGGCATAGGGCCGCGGCCACAGCCGGTCGGAATTCATCGCGTCGCGGCTGTGCAGATGGCCGTAGAACGTGGCGAGGCCGGTGCTCGCGGCGCCGACCGCCTGCGCCATGCGCAGGCCATCGCCGGTCGCGGTGCCGCCGTTGCGCGCCAGAAGTTTTTCGGGCGCCGGGCGATATGTGCGCGCGGATCATGTCGACAGCTGGCCTGAAAGCCGCCGTCGGCGATGACGACGGATGATGCATTGAATTTGGCGGCGCCTTCGGCCGCGTCGGTCTCGACCTCGATGCCGCCCGAAGCAAATCTTAGCGCACGCGCGCGCATCCCGCGCAGAATCCGACCCTGCCGCTGCGCTAAGTTTTCTTCGAGACGCGCCAGCGCAACGTCGCCGGCATATCCCCGCCAGGTCAGGCCAAACCCTTTTCGCCATGGCGGCGCCAGCACGTTGGTCTGGTAGCCGCCGAGATCGACGAGATCGATGCCCTCGCTCTTGAGCCACTGCATCAGCCGGCGGCCGTCCTTGGCGATGGCGCGCGCCAGATCCTTGCGCGCAAGGCCTTCCGTGCAGGCTTCGATCCTGCCGAACAGCACATCCTCGTCCGCCGCTACATCGGTGAAATTGATGTGGAACGTGCCGTATGTGTAGCGCGAATTGCAGAGGTATTTGTCTTCCTTGCTCTTCTCTAGGACGATGACGCGCTTGCCGAGCTGCGCTGAGCGGTTGGCGGCGACGAGGCCGGCGATACCGGCCCCGATCACGATCACGTCGTGCTGGACATTTGTTTCGGCCATCGCCCAGGGTCCGGATCAGTCTGCCCTGATGTTAGCGCTTCCGATCATCGGCCACCACGTCCATTGAGCACATCCTTAAAGGCCAGTGCGTTGACAGCCAAATGCGGTGTCCATAGGCTCGTTCGACGAAAAAACGTTGCTGCAAAAACAACGAAACAGGATCTCGACAATCGCCGGCGTAGCGGCGATGTCGAAGGGAGGGTCGCCATGTTCGCGCATAACCGCAAGACCGCGGTCAGGTCAGCCGCACTTTGCCTGGCGCTGGGTCTTTTGCTCATTTCCGGTGGGCAGGCGCCCGCCGCGGAGGACTGGAATTTTTACATGCATCAATCGGCGCCGAATTTCGCGACATCGCGCGGCGCCAAATTGTTTACCGAGGAGATCGAGAAGGCGACCAACGGCGAGCTCAAGGTTCGGCTGCATTTGGCGGGCACGCTGCAGATCAATGCCAGCAATATCACCCAGGCCGTCGGCGGCAACGTCGTGCAGGTCGGCGACGACCTGTTCAATTCGGGAAATATCCCGGTCGCCGGCATTCCGCGACTGCCGATGCTCATTCAATCCTACGCCGATTTTGCCAAAGCAGACGCGGTGCTCAAGCCGTACCTCGAAAAGGCCTACCTTGAGAAGGGCTCGACCCTGCTCGCCTCCTATACCTATCCGTTGCAGTTCATCTGGGGGCGCAAGAAGCTCGAATCGCTCGACGATATCAAAGGCCTGAAACTTCGCGTTGCGCAGCCGGAGCAGGGCGAGTTCGTGCGCAGTTTTGGCGGCACCTCGATCACGATGAGCGCGCCGGAAGTGCCCTCGGCGCTCGATCGCGGCGTGGTCGACGGTATTTTCACCGCCGGCGTCGGCGCGGTGCTGTGGAAGGACCTGCTCAAATACGGCTACGTCCTGATCGTCAACGTCAACAACTCCTATTTCATCGCCAATACCGAGGCCTACAACAAGCTCTCGCCCGACCTGCAGGGCAAGCTGCGCAAGGTTGCGCAAGACACGGCGCGCTGGGACCAGGAGACGATGCAGAAGGAAGAGGCGGAATCGGTGCAAGTCCTCACCGCCGCCGGATACACCTTCACCAAGGCGACGGCGGAGGAGAATGCGCGCGCGATCGAGGCGATGACACCATACTGGGACGAATGGGCGAAATCGCGCGGACCCGACGTCATCGAGGCGCTGGCAAAGGTGCGGAGCGCGCTCGGGCGATAAATCCCAGCCATCATAATGGTACAGATCGAGGAGCGCGGCGCGCATGGCAGTCCGGCTGCGCCAAGGCTCAAGGAAAGCATTGTCGAACGGACCTGCAAGCTCGCTTGCGTCGCGGCATTGATCGTGATGCTGGTCGTGATCGGCGTCGATATATTGACGCGGTCGCTCTTCAATTTTTCCTTCGAGATTTCCGACGAGCTCGGCGGCTACATGCTGGTGGTGATCAGCTTCGTCAGCCTGCCGGTGTGCCAGATCAGCGGCAGCTTTCACCACGTCGAGCTGGTGCAGTCGCGCCTGTCGCCGTTCGGCCGCGCAGTGTCCCATGTCATATTCGATGTTCTTTCGCTCGCCTTCTGCGTGCTGCTGTTGTGGCAATTGACGCGATTCGAGCTGTCCTCGTTCCGTTTCGGCGATCGTGCCCCGACCTATCTGGCGACGCCGCTGTGGATACCGCAAATCGCGATGATGCTCGGCGCGGCGGCGCTGTGCTTCTCGGTTGCGCGCACGCTCGCGGCCGACGTTGCCCGCATGCGCGCGCTCGGCAAGACGGCGGAGGGCTCCGGTGAGCCCTGACATTCAGATCGTCGTCACCTTCGCGTTTTTTCTGGTTCTGCTCGCGTGCGGAATGGCGGTTCCTTTCGCGATCGCGGTTCCCGCGATGTTTTATCTGCTGTTGCAGGGCGGCCTGCCGAGTCTCAACAGTCTGGGGCTCGTGAGCTGGGGCAGCATGAACAGCTTCGTGCTGACCTGCGTGCCGCTGTTCATGCTGATGGCGGAAATTCTTCGCGTCAGCGGCTTGAGCAGCCGCATCTATAGCGGCCTCGCCAAGCTCGTGGCAAAACTTCCCGGCGGATTGCTGCAGACCAATATCGCGGGCTGCGCGATCTTCGCCTCGGTGAGCGGATCGAGCATCGCGACGGCGGCTTCGATCGGCGGCGTGGCGCTGCCGCAACTCATCCAGCCGCAATTACGACCGGCGATTGGCGGCGGGATCGCTGGCGGCCGGCGGCACGCTCGGCATTCTGCTGCCGCCGAGTTTCGGCATGATCGTCTACGGCACGTTCACGGAAACCTCGGTGCCGAAATTGTTCATGGCCGGCCTTGTGCCCGGCCTGATCATGACCGCGGCCTTCATGGCCTATATCGGCGCCCACGCCTCGATCGTGCCCGCCGTGGCGCCGCGCGAAGCCGGACCGCGCTCGCTGCACGAGCTGTTTGTCGCGCTGGCCGATGTCCTGCCGTTCGCCATTCTGATCGGCGGCACGCTCGGTGGCATCTATGCCGGCCTCGTCACCACGACCGAGGGCGCGACCATCGGCTGCAGCCTGGCGATCCTTCTCGGCGCCGTGTTCGGCAATCTCACGCCGCGCGGATTGATCGACGCGATGTACAGTACGATCAAATTCTCCGGAAATATTCTGTTCATCATCTTTTCGGCCTATGTGTTCTCCTATGCGATCAGCTTCGCCGGCGTCGGCGAAAAGGTGACGGCGTTCGTCGTCGGCCTGCATCTCACGCGGCTGGAATTTTTTCTGGCGCTGTTCATACTCTACACCGTGCTCGGCTGCCTGATCGAAAGCCTGGGCATGATCGTGATTACCGTGCCGCTGATCTTTCCGATCCTGCCGAGTTACGGCATCGACCCGTTGCTGTTCGGCGTCGTACTCGTCCTTTTCGTCGAGCTTGGGCAAATCTCGCCGCCGATCGGCATCAATCTGTTCGTCATACAAAGCATCTGGGACGGTAAACTGAGCGAAGTGATCCTCGGCACCATTCCGTTCCATCTGACGATGTTCGTGGTGCTGGCGCTGGTGATAGTGTGGCCCGATCTCGCCCTTTGGTTGCCTTATCATGTGTCGAGATGACTGGAACACCCGGATGCAGCGCAGCACGTCGAGAATCCTGACGACCCATACCGGCAGCCTGCCGCGGCCGCGCGAATTGACGCGGCTCTATGCCTTGCGCGCGCGCGGCGACGCGGTCGACGCGGCCGGAATCGATCGCGCCGGGCGCGAAGCGGTGCGGGCGATCGTACGCAAGCAGCACGACGCCGGCATCGACGTCGGCAATAACGGCGAGCAGCAGCGCGATTCGTTCTTTCTCTATCTCAAGACGCGGCTATCGGGACTCGGCGGCAGCTGGGAACGGCCGTCGCGCGCCGATGTCGACCGCTATCCGGACTTCAAGCGCATGTGGATCGAACAGCACGCCAGCAAGACCCAAGTCTCTTCGCTCGGCGGCTTGCCGAAGGCGATCGGCGAGGTGCGCTATCTCGACGATCGCGCGATCGACGACGAATGCCGTTATTTCAATGCGGTCCTGGCGGACAATCCGGGCGTCTTCGTCGAACCGTTCATGAGCGCGCCATCGCCCGGCATCCTCGCCACGGCGGTGCGCAACGAGCATTACGATACGCTTGCCAACTATCTCGCGGCGCTCGGCTGCGCGCTGCAGGTCGAGTACGAAGCAATCGTCAAGAATGGCTTGCTGTTGCAGATCGATGCGCCCGATCTCGCGCTCGAACGCCACATCACCTATAAAGACAAGCCGGTTGCAGCCTTCATCGCGTTCGTCGAGCAAGTCGTCGCCACCATCAATCATGCGCTGCGCAACGTTCCACGCGACCGCGTCCGCCTGCACGTGTGCTGGGGCAACTCCGAATCGCCGCATGATTGCGACGTGCCGCTCGAAGACATCCTGCCGGCGCTGCTTGAGGCCAATGTCGGCGGCTTTGTCTTGCCCTTCGCCAATCCGCGGCACGCCCACGAATTTCGCTGCTTTGCCAAACATCCTCTCAAGGACGATCAAGTCCTGGTGGCGGGCGTCATCGACAGCCTGACGAATTTCGTCGAGCACCCGCAGCTGGTGGCCGATCGCATTGAGCGCGTTGCCGCAGTGGTCGGCGATCCGTCGCAGGTGCTGGCCGGGACCGATTGCGGATTCGACACCTCGGCCGGCTGGGGCCGCGTTGCCGAGGACGTGGTCTGGGCCAAGCTTTCAAGTCTGCGCGACGGCGCGCGGCTCGCTTCGGATCGGCTGTTTCCGCGCGGGCGGTAGGCTATCTACGTCGTCGGCGAGAACGACGCCGGCAAATAAATATCGACCTGCTGCGACACCAGATGGCCCGGCCCGCCGGGCGGCGGCCACACGCCGTCGGCGGCCGCCTTGGCGCGCAGCCGGGCGCGCTCGTCGAAGCTCTTGTAGGGCCAGACGTGGAGAAAGCGCGGCACCGCGCCGGTCACCGACGTCATGGCGGCGAGCACCGGCGAGATTTTTATGCGGCCGGGCACCGATTTGCGCCACGCTTCGATGGTCGGCGCCAAGCCGGTCGGCTTGAGCACATAACTGCGCACTTCGTAGCAGGGACCGAATTCGCCGGGCCGCAGCGGTGGGATGAAGTCGAAGGAAACGTATGTGTCCATCGCCATGGCGACCGTGAATTCGCTGATGCCCAAAGGATCGGGCGCGCTGAGCGCGGCGTAGCGGGCGTCGAGCGTCGCGGCGGCATCGCCTGCCTTGCGGATGATCAGGATCTGATTGACGGCGCCGATGTCGGAATACCAGCACGCCAATAGGTTTCGATCGTCGGCCAGGCTTTTGCCGAGCACGGCGAGCGCCTGCGGATGGGTTCCGGGCCGCACCGTGACGATGGTGATGTCGTAGGCTTCAGCCAAGTTTGCCTCCCGTATTTGCCGCGCCGGCATTTTACCCGCATTGGCGCGAATTGGGCACGAATTGATCTGGCCGGAAACCGTGGCCAATGCCAGACTGCGGCACTCGTGGGTGGCAGGGCGGGCGAATTAGCCAATGGTTGCGGTGCAAGTGATCGTGGGTGGCCTCCTGTTGGGGGCCATTTATGCGTTGTTCTCCTCAGGGCTGACCCTGATCTGGGGGATGATGAATTTCATCAATTTCGCCCATGGCGAATTCGTCATGCTCGGCATGTATGCGGCGCTCATGGTCGTGGTCTGGATCGGCGGCGGGCCGGCGATCTTCGCCATTGCGGCCGCGGTGGCGCTCGCCGCGCTTGGCGTCGCGATCTACTTCTCGCTCATCCGCCACGTCACCCGCGGCCCGATGCTGGCGCAGATCCTCTCCACCTTCGGGCTGGCGCTCCTGCTGCGCTATACCGCGTTCTGGATTTTTTCGGCGAATTTCGTATCGCTGCCGCAGAACGCTTTGTCTGGCACCGTCAATCTCGCCGGCATCTATTTGCCGATTGCGCAACTGGTCGCCGGCGTCGTCGCCATCACCCTGACCGTGGCGCTGCATCTTCTGCTCACCCGCACCACGGTCGGCAGCAAGCTGCTCGCGGTCGCCGAAGACCGCACCGCGGCCATGCTGATGGGAATACGGCCCGACCGCATGCAGGCGCTGGCCTGGGGCCTGTCAGCGGGCGCCGCCGGCATCGCCGGCGCCTTGATGGCGACCTCCTATCCGTGGTCGCCGTCGGTCGGCGAAACATTTGGTCTCATCGCTTTCGTCGTGGTTGCGCTCGGCGGTTTTGGCAGCGTGCTCGGCTCGCTCTATGCAGGCCTGATCATTGGCTTGATCCAGGCGGCGTCCGCGTTCTGGCTCGGCGCCATCTATAAGGACATCGTCGTCTACGGCCTGTTCGTCGCGCTCTTATGGCTGCGGCCGCAAGGTCTCATGGGGAAAGTGTGAAAAATATTCTTTCCTCACGTGTGCGTATCGCTTTGCTGATAGCGGGGCTCCTGTTGTTCCCGATCGTTTTCTCAGGCGCCTTCGCGCGCGATATCGGCGTTGCGTTTCTGCTCGCGGCGATCTCGGCGTCGGCGTGGAATATCGTCGGCGGCTATGCCGGCCAGGTGTCGGTCGGCCACAGCATGTTTTTCGGGATCGGCGCCTATATGCCGCTATTGTTCTACACGCTGTTCGGCTGGTCGCCGATCGCCGGCATTCCGGTCGGCATCGTGCTCTCGATCGGGCTCGCCGTTCTCATCGGCATGCCGACCTTTCGTCTCTCCGGCCATTATTTCAGCATGGCGACCATTGCGGTGGCCGAACTGATCCGGATTTTCGTCAGCACCTGGGATTTCGTCGGCGCCGCGGTCGGCCTGCAGGGCCCGGCGACGGCGCGCGGCTGGTGGGACCTGACGTTCCGCAGCGAATTGCCGTACTACTATATCTTCCTCGCCGTGCTCGGCATCGTGCTCGCCACCACGGCCTTCATCGAGCGCCGCCGCTTCGGCTTTTACCTGCGCGCCATCAAGTCGAGCGAACGCGCCGCGCGCTCGCTCGGCGTGCCGGTGCGGAAGACCAAGATGCAGGCCTTGGCGCTCAGCGCCGCCTTTACCTCGGTCGCGGGCTCGCTCTATGCCGCCAAGACCGGCTTCATCGATCCGGATTCCGGTTTCGGCATTTTGGTCTCGGTGCAGATGGTGATCGTCGCGGCGCTCGGCGGTGCCGGCGTGCTGTTCGGCCCGCTGGTCGGCGCGCTGATCCTGATCCCGCTGCAGATCGCGACCAATACCTGGTTCGGCGGCGGCGGCTCCGGACTGACCTACATTCTTTATGGCGGCATCATCGTCGTGATCGCGCGCTTCGAGCCCGGCGGCCTGTTCGAATTGTGGTATCGCGTCGTGCCGGAGCGCTGGAGGCGCGCCTATGCTGCTTGACGCCCAGAAAGTGTCGAAGGCCTTCGGCAGCTTCCTCGCGGTGTCGGGCGCCGATCTCGCCGTGGACGAGCACGAGATCATCGGCCTGATCGGGCCGAACGGCGCCGGCAAGTCGACCTTCTTCAATTGCCTCGCCGGCGAGACTTTGCCGACCACCGGCCGCATCGTCTTCAACGGCGAGGACGTGACCCGTGCCGGGCCGGCCGTTCATGCCCGCGCCGGCATCGGACGTACGTTTCAAGTGCCGATCACGTTTGAAGACATGTCGGTGCTCGAGAATGTGATGGTCGGCGCGTTCTTGCGGCATCCGCATCGCAACGACGCCCGCGATCATGCCCGGCAGATTGTCGAGCTCACCGGATTGCAGCCCGAGCAGCGGGCGCGTTCGCTCGGCACGCCGGGTCGAAAACGCCTCGAGATCGCCCGCGTGCTCGCCACCGATCCGCGCCTGCTGCTGCTCGACGAATCGCTCGCCGGCTTGACGCCGACCGAATTGCAGGCGGCGATCGCGCTGGTGCGGCGCATCCACGACATGGGCATCACCATCGTCATCGTCGAGCACATCATGGAAGTCATAATGACTTTGACCAAGCGCGTGTTGGTGTTCAACCAGGGCCACGTCATCGCCAGCGGCACGCCGGAATCGGTCGTCAGGCAGGACGCAGTGATCGAAGCCTATCTGGGACGCGCGCATCGGCGGCAGCGGGACCAAAAAAGTGACTGAGCCAGCCGACCTCAACGTCGAGCATCTCGAAGTGCGCTACGGCGATCTGGTCGGCGTCGCCGATATCTCGCTCAAAGTGCCGGCCGGCAAGGTGGTGGCGCTGCTCGGCTCCAACGGCGCCGGCAAGACCACGACGCTCAACGCCATCGCCGGCGTGGTGCAGCCGGCGCGCGGCAAAGTCGAATGGCGCGGCGAGACGATTTCGGGAGAGCCGGCCTACGCCATCGTCAGCAAAGGCTTGGCGCTGTCGCCGGAAGGCTGGCGGTTGTTCGTGGCGCAGACGGTGGAACAGAATTTACGGCTCGGCGCCACTGCGCTTGCCGACCGTTCGCGCACCGCGGCGCTGTTCGAGCGCGTCTATGCGCTATTCCCGCGGCTCGCCGAGCGGCGCAAGCAACTCGCCGGCACGCTGTCCGGCGGCGAAAGGCAAATGCTCGCGCTCGGCCGCGCGCTGATGAGCGAGCCGCGCCTCCTCATGCTCGACGAGCCGAGCCTCGGTCTCGCGCCGACGGTGGTCGAGGCGCTGTACGACACCTTGGCCGAGTTGCACCGGCAGGGCCTCACTTTATTACTGGCCGAGCAGTCGATCCCGCTGGCGCTGGGCATCGCCGACTATGCCTATGTGCTGCAGACCGGGCGCATCGCGCTGGAAGGCCCGGCGGCGGAGCTGGAGAAGAACGAGCAGGTGCGGGAGATTTATCTCGGCATCAGCACGCCCGCCGCAGCCGGATAAGACGTCGCTGGCGCACCGCGCCAGCGCAATGAGCCACCCGAAATAGCATGGAGGCCGCGACGCGGCCTCCATTTCGTTTTCGGAAAGATCGCCGTATCTAACCGCGTAGGTCAGTGGCTTGCGTCGGCGTCGTGATCGTGATCGCCGTCGCCGTGATGATAGACCGCGATGCATCCATTGTTGGTGCCGCAGATTCCCGCGCCCACAGTGGTGGTATCGCCGCCAGTACCAACGATCGCAACAGGAGCCACTTGGGGGACGAAGATACGATTGAGCTCGGAATCCGCCGCCACCGAATGCGAGCCCGACGATTGCGGAACTTTTTCGACCAGCGAGTTGGCTTCCGCGTCGATCACGCCGAGCACGGCTGCCTGCTGGCTTGCCGCGGGGCAGGGAGATCCCGCGACCTTGCAGTCTCGGCTCGAACCCGTGTAGTAGCGGCCGTCGCCGCTGTTGAACCACACCTCGTCGGACCCGGTGATGCCGGTGATCGGGGTCTGGGCTTTGGTCGTGGCATTGATGACGAGCGTGATCACGTCGCTCGGATTGTTTTGCGGCGTGCAGCCCAGAATGACATTGTCATCCGGCCCGACGCTGGCTCCGTTGGGGCCGCAGGCGTGTAGGGATACGACCCCGGTATTGGTGGCCGCATTGAATGCGCCGATGACGGCACTGGGTTTGCTGAGCGTCAGCGGGTTGATCACAATCACGCCACCATCGCAGGTGATCGGGCCAGCCAACTGCCCGTAATTGCAACCCGCAGGATTGTTGGCGATGATTGGGACCGACACGAGGAAGCGCTTGGTCTTGGGATCCCATGCCGGCTGCTCAAACGACAGCCCGAAGCCCGCCGGGATGATCGCAGGATCGACCGTAACTTTGGTGATGATCTTGACGTGAGACTTCGCATGATGCCCGGAGTGATCACCATCCTCGTCATCGCCGTTATTATCCTCGTTCGCAGCAAACAACGTTCCAAAAGGCGGATCCTCGGCGTTGTTGGCGGCGAGCAGCAGGTCGCCCTCCGTCGTCAGAGCCATCTCGTCGACCCGCGTCGTGCCGCCGGTGGAAATCGACTGCTGTAACGCAGCCATCGGGGGCGCATCGAGATCGAAGACTTTCAGGGTGCTGTCGCCATCGCCGCCGTAGACCCAGCGGCCATGGGATACCACGCCATCGGGTCCCGAATGGTTGTTGTCGACGGCTCCCGATCCGTTGAGCACGATGCCGACGAACCCGCCCAGGGTCCGCTTCCACTTGAGCTTACGGGTGTCGACGACATCAATTCCAGCGTTCGAGCGATCGCCCAGGTAATACTCGCCGCGATCCGGATTGACCCAGCTGATGTCGAACGATCGCAGCGGATTGCCCGGTATGAAAATGCCCGTGACGCATTTGGTCTCGGTGGTGGTTGGGGCCCCGGGGCCGGTGCAAGGACCTGCCATCGCTTGGCCGGCTGCGAACGGTCCGGGCAGGCCGAATAAGCCGCCCGCGACAGTCAAACAGGCGGCATAGCTTAACCTTCGTACGGTTCTCTGACGAG
Source organism: uncultured Alphaproteobacteria bacterium (assembly GCA_963724715.1). Taxonomy (GTDB): domain Bacteria; phylum Pseudomonadota; class Alphaproteobacteria; order Rhizobiales; family Xanthobacteraceae; genus BOG-931. The sequence continues at coordinate 441,475 of CAVRVV010000002.1, forward strand.
CAACGCGCATAACGACACCTCCCTATTTTGCCTATTTTGCTGAACTTGATGCTTGGCCCCTTGCGAGGCCAAGCCGCTCCCGTTCCACGCCAAAGCTCCGCACCCGGATGACGCAAAGCGTCACCCGCGGACACCCGAGTTCCGAGCGTGGTATCAATCGTCAGGCGGCATGTGAGCCGTGGACGAATCCACGGATCGCAGCTTGACGATTATTCGCAGCGCTGTTGTGACACACCCCCCTTGGATGGTTTCAGCGGAACAAATCCGTTCGAACGAATTGGTTCCGCCGTTCCCGAGACCGTGCGCCAGATAAATTAAGTCAGCAAGACTGACGCATGGAAATTTATCGGCAAGGATCTGGCGCTTTTACGCCGTGTTTGAGGCCGAGATGACAGCGCACTTTTGAAAAATTTCGTGAGTGCTGCGGTCCCTAGAACGAAACCAATCATTCGCACGAAAAAATAGAATTATAGTTCTGCCATCGATTTGGCACATATCTCGATTGCGAAATTCGGATGGCTTGCCTCGCGCCAACGCACGATGACGTACCTTATGCGCCATAATCGCCGTTGCGGGGTTCCGCTTCCTCGCTCGATCCGGTGGAACTATCCTTGTCACCCGGCATTGCAAATGTCTAAGCGGGCGCGGGATGAACCAGTTTCTCAAACCGACAGTCGTTTGTCTTGCAGTCCTCGGTGTGGGGATGTTCGGGATGCAAGGTGGGTGCGCACAAGACGATCCCGATCGTACGGCAGCGCTGCAATTAACGACCGACCATGGCGGCCGCTCGCTACACATAGACGGCGATGCAGCAGCGCTTCATGTTGTGGTGCAGCAAACGACGATTGCTGACGTGCTGTCTGCGCTCGCGGGCCTTAATGTTCGATACCGTTCCTCGATCGGGCTCGATGAGATGCTCGATGGCAGCTATGCGGGATCGCTCGGCCATGTCGTGGCCCGCCTGTTGAACGGCTACGATTATGCGACAAAGCAGGATGGTTCGCGGCTCGAAGTGACGATCGTCGGCAAGGGCGGCGAAGTCGAGAGTCCCGGACCGATCACCGTTTCGGTCCGGCGGCAGTCTTCCGATTGATTTTCTTTGACGCGGCTTTCAGCGCGCGTGCTCCCACAGCATTTCCATCCGGTGCCGGAACGCCTTCGGTTTCTCTGCGAACAGCCGCACGGCGATGCGGGCGGCACGCTGCGCGAGCTCGGTGGTGCGCTCGGTGCAGGCAGGCGTCAGGCGCGAGCGCCAATGGGCCAGCGGCTGGTGCGGTCCGGTGAGCCGTTTGAGTACTTCGAGATCCTGGCAGCGGCCGAGCCGGTCGCGCAGCCGCTCGGCTTCGTCGGTCCACATCCGGCCGAAGCGCGGCCACAGCGGCTCGATCAATTCCATCTGGTAGCGCAGGTCGACGACGCGCTGGCGCAATTCGTGCAGATCCTCGGCGCTCGCCAGCGACCAGTCGCCGGGAATGCGCTTGCGCGCGCTGCGGTAGCTGATGGTCAATTGTCCGGCAATCGAGGAGAAGTCGAACGGATCGAGCGGCCACTGCTCGATCGCCGCCGCCGCGGCATCGAGCCAGGCGACGATGGCGTCACGCAGCGCCGGCGTCAGCCCGGCCTCTTCCTCGCTGCCGCGTAGCGCCTCGATGCGGCCGCGGATGGTTGAGGCGGTGCGCTCCGACAGCACCACGCCCTTGCCGAGGAGGTCGTCGAAGGCATTGAGCGCCGCCTGGCTGTCGCGCGCATGGGCCAGCGAGCGGGCATGGTCGCGCGCATCGTGGCGCCAGCGCGGTGCATCGGCGATGAACGGCTCCAGGAGCCGCATCAAGGCGCGCCATTCCTTCATGGCGCGGCGGAAATCGTGCACCGCGTCCTGGCTCGATCGCTCCGGATCGAGCAACACGGAACGGGCCCCCAACAGGATATGGCCGGCGATGGCGCGCACCGCGGGTCCAATCGCCGCACGGGGCTGCAAAGCAGGTTTGTCGGCCATATCGGCGTCTATGGGGGCATGCATGACGGTTTCAGGGGCTTTCGGCCCTAGTATGGCGAAATATCGGGCCCGGCGCACTTCCCTTATCGGGGTGCGCTTGCTACATCACCGTCACAAATTCGCGTTCTTGACGCGGGGTGGAGCAGCCCGGTAGCTCGTCAGGCTCATAACCTGAAGGTCGTAGGTTCAAATCCTACCCCCGCAACCAACCTAAAAGCCCGCAACGCCAATGCGTTAGCGGGTTTTTTCGCGCGCAGATTTGCCCAAATTTGCTCGGAGATGGGTCGTCCGCGAAGTGCTATTAAAATCAAGGCCTTGCTATCCGATGTCATCGGGTACCCGCGTGTCCATGTCACACGCTTGGCACATGATGAGCGATGACTGTTCGCCAAGCGTTCCGCGACAAAACCGTGTCCAGCGAGGGCGAGTTTGCGCGTCCGGTTCGTGAACGGTGCTGGATCGAAACTGTCCGACGTTGCTCCCAAAGCCATCCTGGGAATGACACGGCATTGCTTCGGGGCATCGTATTCCCTGCGGGCACTCCGAAAGATGGCGGGCCCGGGAGTTGTGCCACGACGCAAAAATTCAAGAACTTGGATTGTCAAAAAACTCTAAGCGAGATCACGAGTGCTAAAGGCATTTTGCTGCGCTGTAAAAGCGAGATTGTCACAAGCGCAGACGACGCTCGGTCACAGCGAGCGCAGCGCCTCAGCAAGTCCCTTTTCGGAGGCTGGGGAATAATGCATGGCAAGTTGAACCTTTAGGTGGTCGTCGCCTCCTTTGGCCTTCAGAACGCGCCGCATTCTATGCGCCAACAGGGGAAAAAGGTATCGCTTGCCGGAAATGAACCTATCTTTATGCCGAGCCCGCCTAACGCGCTTGCGGATTGATCTACGCGTCTTGAGATAGGCTGCCCAATGGCCCCGTCGTCGAATTTCACCGAGCAAGTCCTTTAGGCGCGATCTGATTTTCGATACGGACGGCACGAACTCGCTTTGTATTAAGTCACAAAGATCACGTGCCGAGTATCCAACCGTTTGTAGGGCTGGCTCGATGCGGTAGACGGCAGCATAGGCTTCAAAGAGCGGTAAAAACGCACGGACCACCGCTTTATACCAATTCGCATAGTCCAATTCACGAGCAATTACTGCTTCGTCGTCGTTTGGTCGTGTCGACATACCGAGGGTCAGTATCGCAGTCTCGTAGAAAAGTAGGTTTTCAACATCGTAGGTTCGCAGCCGGTAAAGAAACTTGAGCCGAGGCGCGCGGCGCCCAAGAAGTCCGTCAAAATCACCGTCGATTAGGTACAATTTTTTACGACCATCATCGGCTTGATCCGCCATACATGCGGCTACAACTCGGCTCCTATCACCAACTTGATTGATGCTCCTTAATCTGACGTTCGCGCTCACAAGGCGTCGGCAAATGAAAAAATGCATGTTGCGACAGGTCGTGTCCTCAACATATATCTCGGCGTCGTTGAACGCTGCCTTCAGATACCCGAGCGCTCTAATTGCGCGAATTGGATACTGAACCATCTTGAACCTTATGAGCGTTCATATTGATGCAATTATCGATCCTGCTCAAAATAACTGATGGCGCATGGGTTGCCATAATGTATTGCACATCAGGATTTGCCGCTTGAACGCTCTCAACAAATAGCTCTTGCCACTGCACATGCAACGATAGTTCTGGCTCATCAACAATGAACACATTTGCCTCTCGTGCAGCCGGATTAAAAGCGAGGTGTGTAAGGATAACAAAAATCTGGGCCTCTCCCGACGAAAGTGCACTTACGGATCGCGCGCCGTTTAATCCTTCGATGTGGAATAGCAGAGTACCAAGTTCATCGAAAAACAGCCTTTTCCCGCTGTCATACAAGAAACGGTTGACAAGATTTAGATAATTTGTGATCGGGCTCGATGCGACCTCGCTTTCCGCATTAAACGTAGTTACGTAATCCATCATTTTCGAAATCTTGTTCAGCTGCGGCCTATTTGAGCTCCATCCGACGACAGCATTGAACTCCTCTGGTTTCTCCCTTGCAGACTGCAAAATCGCGCCAACAGGCCTGTTTTGAGGAATGGCTTTAAAATATTTCTCCATCTGATCAAGAAAAGGATTGAGCCTCCTAGTGATATCCTCGATGGGGAGTTGCAAAAGCTGTGGCAATCTTGTTGCCGCCGATTTTCTAATCGTGTCCAAAATCTGGATGTCTTTACCTTTTGGCGCCTCCAATGCCCCTCCGAGGTTTGTGGTTGGCTCAAGCGTTAAAAGGCTAAGAATTAGCTCTCGGCGTGACTGGTCTGTTATTTGCCTCAGGCGTGCTTGTAGCTGACTGTAGTTGCTTTCTGCAAGTTGCGACGCATCTTGTAGGCTCTGCACCAACGATACATTGAACAAGTTTCGGGAACGCCTCGTCGGTCGAGCGTACCCGCCCCTACGCATCACATCGCCCGGGACACGTGCACGTCTGTCTAAGTCCAAAAACATCGGAGTTGGAAGTGCATTGATATATTTAAGTGCGGGATTATCAGCGTGGGTGATAGTCAATTCTCGATAGAACTCTACTTCCCGGTCCGATTGTCGGTATGCAGGCTCGTCTGGGTCAGGAACGAATTGAGGGAAAGTGAACGGGTCTTTCATGTCCGAGACCGACAGCGAAATGTTGGTTTGCTGACGCTGTGCTCGTATCTCTACGCTCCGTCCGCCCTGTTCAACTTCCAGCCTCATATTCTGGAATTCTATGTTGGCAAGGATGTAGGGGTTTGGGCTAATGAGAGCGACAATCGAATACACGACCGTCGTCTTACCGCTGCCGTTTATTCCGGTAAGAAAAGTCAGGTCATCAAAAAACGAAACGTCCAACTGCAGATAGCCATGGACGCCTTCAGCGCGAAACCTTTTGATCTTCATATTGATCTCCAAGCCGCGAGCCGCGAACTGCGACCTAGTAGCGTGAGATATGGCGGCAGACACGTCAATGAACCCTAGCAAACCAGTCTGATCCTCGGTAGTGTCTACCTATCCCCCACGTCCCTAATGGATCGACGGATGCTAGCCAGGCGACGTGTGCCATTAGACGCGCCAGAAATCCTTGAACCGCGTCGGCGATAGCTCGGTGTACCGCACGGTATGCTGGATATTGCGATGCCCGAGGTAGGCTTGCAAAGCACGAGTGTCGTGGCCCTTATTAGCCAGGGCATAGCCGCAGGCGTGTCTGAGCATGTGCGGATGGGCTTTGAAGCCGAGCCTTGCCTCGGCGCCTGCCCGTTCGACCATCCGGGCAAACCCAGCAGTACTGAACGGCGCGCCCCGTTCCGAGGTGAACACGAAGGGCGACTTGGGCTCCTGCTCGCGCTGGAGCCGCCGCAGGGCTCGCAGTTCGTCCCCGAGGATCGGGTGGGTGCTGGGCGTGCCGCGTTTGACCCTGCGCACATGCAACGCCCCGGAGGCAAACTCGATCTGGTCCCAGCGGAGGTCAACAAGCTCGGCAGAGCGAAAGCCATGACGGTAGGCCGTCAGGATGATGGCGGCGTCCCGATGCCCCCAACGGTTCTTCCTAGCGGCGCTCATCAGCCGCTCGACTTCAGCCTCAGTCAGGTGCTCTCGGCTGCGCAGGTCTGCGTTGCGGAGCCGCTTGGGTGTGACTGTTCGTTTTACGGTGGCTGGCGTGACCAGCTTGAGGTGCGACTTCGCCATGTGTTTAGCCCTCTGTCCGCTGATGACTGTTCGTACAATGCCTCTTTTACGAACAGTGTTTCTCCGCCATCCACGGCATTGCGATAGGCGGCGTAGCTGGTGCCAAATGGACCAGTCGGCGCCCCCTCGGGCAGGCAGCCGCACTCACAGGTCCACCAGAACCAACCCGGGTTAGTGCCGAAGGACTTGGCGAGCCAGTGGTCGGCGAAGAACACTTCGATGCTAACCCCTGTGTGTGGGTGGGCATCATAGATCGGCTCAAAGGCCGCGCGCCGCCTTGGATTGGAAATCACTGCACGTGCCATGATTGGCCCTCACGCTGCGATTTCTGCGGGCTCGGCAAGCGCCAAGCCCCGGAGATAGTCCGTGGCCTTGGAAGCCCGATTGCAGGCAGTAAAGAATGCCCGCTTGTCAGCCTTCAACAAGTCAATCCAAGTGGTGATGTAGCCGGCGTTGCGCACGTCGCCGTTAAAGGAGAACTCGGCGGCGAGGAATGCGGCGCCCAGTTCCGCTACAAGTTCTTCGGCTGCATAGGCGCGCTCGCCGAAGCGGTGCTTTAGGTCACGGTCGAGGCGCGACTTGTGGCCTGTCCAATGGGTTAATTCATGGAACGCCACGTTGTAAAAGTGATCCGCGCCCTTGAATGCCTCAAAGGCCGGCATGGAAATGAAGTCATGGCTCGGCACGTAGTAGGCTTCGCCGCCCTCACGAATGTCCGCACAAGTGGAACGTAAGAACTCGTCGGCCAGTGCATCGCGCGCATCCGGATTTCGAACGCGCATCGGCCTTCCGGTCTTGACGCTATCGGGCAGGTTCTCGCATTGGGCGACATTGAACACAGTGTATTCGCGCAGCATCGGGACTAGGCGAGTGTCGGCTTCTTCGCCGTCGCGGTCCTTGATCTGCAACTTTTTGACGAAATAGACCTTGGTGCCGTGCTCGCCCTTGCGCACGTTTCCGCCGACCTCGATTGCTTGCTTGAACGTGACGAACCGCGGCGTTGCCCAGCCACGATTGCGGGCGAGCCATAACAGGATCACATTGCAGCCCGAGTAAGGCCGGTTTGTCACGGCATTCTGCGGAACGTTCTGCCCAGCCGTTGCAGACCACGGCTTTACCCATGGTGCTGCGCCTCGCTCCAACTCCTCAATAATGCGCGTCGATACCTCTGCGTAGAGATCACGCTTCACAACACGGCCTCGCTGCTATAGCGCGGCCGTGTTTTCCGAACGACCGCATGCTATAGCCGCGTCGCGGCGGCTTCTAAGCCTTGTGGCGTCTCAGCGGGACAGAGCGCGATCCCCCGGGGTAGCCCGGACAGGCCGGGGGGTCTCGCGCGAAGCAAACCCCCCTCGAAAATATCTAGGACCTAAAAATCCCGAAGGGCCCGCTGCCTAAGCACGCCGACACGGTAAGACGGCCGAACGTTATGCACTGGTCCGTTGCCATGTTTATGATCTGGAAGTCTCAACTAAAGAGGCTGACTTCGGGTCATATCTAAATTTCAAAATCGTACCGTCCCTGATTTTTTCTACGGCTTCATCAATCACGAAACGCGGAACGAGGAGCTAATTGAAGGGAGCCGTCCCCGTTCCTTCTTGAACTTGACGGCCCGGACAGCAAGTTCCTTTGCTTCCTCCGGCGTCAGGGACGTACGCTTGGCGGCAATCGCCGCGGCCACCTGTTTCAGGCTGTCTTCACTCATGGTCTTGGCGAGGATCACGACTGTTCCTGCGGGCGGGCAGACGCTGTGCCAGTCCAATCTCAGGGCATTGCCGCAGCTAATCCAGTTTTCCGCATCGAGCGGTAGAAACTCTGCGAGCGCTTCCTTCTGACCTCGGTAAAGGACATCGCACTGAAACTCCGCGATAATAAGGGCCAGCCGCGCGATCTCAGCCGAGAAGTCGCGCAGTTCGATTCCTCGAAGATTGGTGAGCGGGATTTCGCTGCGCCGATCCGGCTCATCGCGCCGCCGGTTGATCTCGGCCTCGATCGCCCGCATTTCTTTGTAAGCGATGACCAGGAAGTTGCCCGATCCGCAGGCTGGATCGAAGACCCTAATCCGAGACATGCGCTTGCGCAGGTTGAGGAGCATGCGGGAATTGTCGCCCGCTTCCTCAAGTTGCCGCCGAAGGTCGTCGAGAAACAACGGATTGAGCACCTTCAGGATGTTCGGCACGCTGGTGTAATGCATGCCGAGCGCGCCGCGTTCTTCGTCTTCGGCGACCGCCTGGATCATCGAACCGAAGATATCAGGGTTGATCTTCGTCCAATCCAGGCCACCAATATGGAGGAGGTAGGAGCGCGCGATCCGGCTGAAGTGCGGAACCTCAATACTGCCCGAGAACAATTCGCCATTCACGTAGGGAAACGCGTCGGCCCAACGGGCTATCTTGGCACTCGCCCGATTCTCGATTTGGGTGTTCATCGCGCGGAATAGTTCGCCGATCACCGTATGGGTGTTGGACGAGTCCCTTGTGCTTATCTGCTCGATCGTGGCCGTGAACAGATCGTCTCCGATGAAGATGTCTGTTCTCTGGGCGAAGAAACAGAATATCAGCCGCGCCATGAAATGGTTCATGTCATGACGGCGCTCGGCGGTTCCCCATTCGGGGTTGTCTTTCAACAGTTCGACATAGAGCCGGTTTAGGCGGCTGGTCGCCCTGATGTCGAAGGCGTTCTCGCTGATCTGCCTGACGGTCGTGATGCCAGCAAGCGGTAGGAAGAAGCCAAAATGGTTCGGGAAGTCGGCATAGGTGCAGGCGACCGTCCCGCCTGACGCCAGGTCCTCGGCCTCGAACGAGTCACCATCCGTCGCCAGGACGAATTTCGCCTTTGCCCTGATCGTCGCCTGGCTGGCCTTGAGCGCCGCGAGGGACCTCGTGACCTCGCCGGGTGCGGCGACGGCGATATGGACATTGTTGGTCTGAAGTACACCGCCCAGGTCAGACTTGTTCGACGCGCCCGCGCGCAGCCGCTTGACCGTCGTTTCCTTGTTGCCAAATGCCGACAGGAACGCGAATGGAAATTCAGCCGCATCAAAGGGTGCCGCCGCCAGCTCCGATATGGCTTCTTCAATTTCGACGGCGTTCATCACCGCAATTCCTGCGAATGGTTATGTCTATTAGTGTTTCAGTTTGATTGTGGCGGGCTACCTATAGCAGTCGACTAGCTGTACTGGCCCCTGTCTCAGGAGCCCTCATATAATCTTCGAGGAATTTATTGACATCTGCTAGGGCGGCATCGAGTGCGGCGTTACCTTTTTTCGTTTCAACGATTTGCGGACTCGGATCGAACAATATGTTCGCTATGTTAGTGCCCTCTATTTGCAGGAAATCCCATACCCCCTCGGGGCGTCCAATTTGTGAAGCAAAAAGTTGTAGCTGCTCTCCAGTTTTTGGCGATGCCTGATCAAACGACATAAAGTAACGCGAACAACTCTTCAAAACGATATACTCAAATTTTCCCTCTCTCTGCTGGTAAAATTCGGCAAGTATCCCTTTGTACATCAGCACCCTGTTGTTCTCTACGGCATTGGTCATAACGTATGCGGTGACCAATCCAGTCTTCATTGAACGTCGTACTTGATTGATCCATTTATGAGTTACCAAGAAAGGCAAGTGCCCGCGACTAACCGCTAAAGATAGCGCACATCCAGCAGCCCATCCGACCACAGCAGTTGCGAGGACATAGAGACTGGCAGGCAATATTAAATTGACAGCTTGATCTAGATACTCTCCGCGAGAGACACCATCCCCGTAATCAGTGGCCTTCTTGAGAGTAGATGCGAGATTGAAGCCAAAAAATGTGAGGACGCCCCAACCGAGTAGATGAATGATAATCGCAACGAATACCGCCCCGCCGACCTCACCGATGGCGCTGCTTTTAACGACCTCGCGCGTGTAACGATGACTTGTGGCGTACCCAATAAAGAAAAACACCCCCGGGAAAAGGAGTGCAATTATCAAAATTGTGGTCCATGCGACTTCCATGGACTACAACTATAACAGGAATTATGAGGCGCGCGCGACCTGTTCTGCAGCGGCCGCGGATGAGCGGCGCCGGCCGACGATGTAATTTACGACCTCTTCGAGGTCGGCCCCGCCACCAGGCTGCGCTTTGATTCGGATAGCAGTCTGGACCAAATCAATATCGCCACCTGCAAGTTCAACGAGCTTACGAATCAATTCGGGGTTTTGCATGGTGACAAGCATGGCTGTCTCCCAGGAACCGCTACCACAACGCCTCAGTTATCGTTTTGTTCTGGTAAGAATGGCATTGCCGGCGGAGCACTGCAAGGGTACTGCGACTATAGCGCAGAATGAGGCACTCCCCTGTAGATAAGGTTAATGCCTGCACAACCCGCTAGAATCAGTGGCAGTATTCATATATGCTTACCGGCAAGCAATGCAAGGATCGCGAATAAAATGCCCCCAGTCCCCAAAGGCGAGCGCCGGCACGCCGACGTGAACCGCAATGCCGTCCTGACCACCAAGATCGCGACGGGCGAGGCTGCGGACGACGTGCCGGACGACGGCAAGAACAAAGCCGCCCAGGAGCTGGGTCGCATGGGCGGGATGGCGCGGGCAGCGGGAATGTCGGCCAAGAAGCGGAAAGAGATCGCCAAGAAGGCAGCACAAAAGAGGTGGGGTAAGTAGCGACAGGGGGTTGACGGCATGTCCCAAATCGGTGCATCAAATGATGTAGGATAATGGGACATCGAATCATGCCTGAGAAAGCCATCGTCTGGGAACCGGTCGAAGCTGATGCCCTATTGCTGGATATGGCACTGGATAGGGCCGGCTTAGTACAAGCCGCACTCTACGCCGAGCATGAGCGTTCGTTTGTGACCATCAACGATCCCATCGGCTTCGCCAGTTACGTGGCATATGCAAAATCAGGTCGCGCGCTTCGCGAATGGTATCTGCCCAAAGGGGGATGGCTGCGCGACAACAGCTATAATCAAGTAGCCATCAAACACCCAAAGAAGATGATCAGAGTGGTGCCTTGTAACTTCAATGAGTTTGCCGGCGACCGCTTCCAAACACCAACGAACAAGGCTCCAAAGGGTGAGATCAGTCGCAAGAAATCAGAATGCAATTTGAGTACTTGGCTTCCCGGTTTTGAACTTCCCGTGATCGATCCAGAATTGAATGACGGATATCAGACTTGGCTTCTTGGAATGTATTTCGACGATATTCGGCCTCTCGGAGCAGAGCTATCGTGCCCGATTGAGTTCGACGGAAAACAATTCAAGAAATTTGGTCGGCGGATCATTCTCTTGTGGGGCGGCGACGGCAGCGGCGGTTCGGCAGTGCGGAAGCCAGTCGATAACTGCGACGGCGGCGGTAATGATTCTGTCGGCATTGTGGATATTGCGATCAAGCGCAAATAGGCAATGCAAAACCCGGAAAGGGTCGAGTTAGTCCGGTTAAGGCTTGGACTAACTAAAGTTGGATTCGCCAAGGCCCTTGGCGTGGACCGCAAGACGATTTAACGTTTCGAGAGTGGCGGCGAATTGAGCGCCACCACCATGGACCGTCTGTGTCAGATTTCGGGCTACCCTGTAGGCTTTTTCGAGAAGGGCGCGCTCGAATACCCGAACCCTGAGGGCGTCAGTTTTCGTTCGCTGCGGTCGCTTACATCGGGCACCCGCGACCGGGCACTAGCCGCGTCAGCTTTGGCCTTCGAGTTCGATGATTGGATTGCGGCGCGTTTCGAGTTTCCTGAGCACCAACTCCCAGCGATCATCGGAAAAGCTCCGGAGGATGTAGCAGCGGTGCTCCGTGCCTACTGGGGAATTGGCGTTCGACCAATTTCCAATATGGTGAACTTGCTGGAAGCACATGGCGTGAGAGTGTTCTCGCTTGTGGAGGAAACACGCCATTTGGACGGCTATTCACTTTGGCGAAATGAGCGGCCTTACATGTTTCTAAACACCGTCAAAACCCCGGAGCATAGCCGCTTCGACGCAGCACACGAGCTCGGCCACCTGGTTATGCATCAACATGGAGGCTCCACCCATAAGAGTGCCGAGGATGAGGCACACACCTTCGCTTCGGCATTTCTAATGCCACCTGAGGACCTAATCGCGCACGTTCCGTTTGTGAAAGACCTCAACCACCTAATTGATAAGAAACGTCGTTGGCGCGTGTCTGTGGCGGCGCTCAACTATGCCCTTCACAGTATCGGACTAGTCTCGGACTGGCGTTACCGCGGCTTCTATATCGAGCTAAACAAAATCGACCGGACGGCAGAGCCAAATGGCATCGGGGCCGAAACATCGCTGGTTTGGGCGAAAATTATGAAGGCTCTGTGGCGAGAGGGGACCGCACTGGGACACATAGCCAAGGAGCTTTGCGTCCCAGAAAAGGAACTTTCGAACCTGCTATTTGGGATTGCATCGCCTGTCGTTGATGGGCCCCCGGCCAAAGGGAGCCTTCGCTTAGTAGACTGATAAACACAGACACTACCGGTTCGCCGACTACCTGACTTCCCTACTTGCGCAGTGTAAGCACCATCTCGCCGTGCTCATTGGTGTCATCCCAGGACATTTTAACGTTGTGCGAGAGGTGTCTAAGCTTGAAGCTTAATGCGCCCGGGCGATAGATCGCGTTCTCGAACCTTGTTCCCTTAATTGGTGTGTCTGCTGCGAGCATTCCAAATTGAAGCCCTTGCACATCCACCACCAGTCCGGCGATTTCATTCGTATCCGGAATAAGAAGTGGCGCCAATGAGAACGCATCTTGTCGGGTAAATTGCGTTCCCAGTGGCTGCATCGCATACATGCCGAGCGGCGCGCTCCAGCGCTTCGTGTCTTCTAACAAGTTCACAAAATCCACTTTGCTCATAGCGTTGGAGTTGAGTGGTGCGCCCTCAACGGCAAAATTCTTCGAGACCACAAGGCCCGTCATTGCTTTCAGTAGCCACCGCTCGACGTCGTGTCCCGAAAACAAAAACTGTTGATTTGGGCCTTCATCAGAGGTTCCACTCTTTTGAATAGCCGCAAAAAACTTTCCGCCGACATAGTCGAGGGGCGAGAGGGCGCTGTTATGCGCTTTGCACAGACAATTCGTCGTCAGTTGCCGAAGCGTAGAACCCTCTTTTCACCGTTTAGCCAGGGCAGACCTTCAACTTGAACTTCCTTTTCTGCGAGAACCTTCAATACCCCTTCGGAAATTGGATGCTCCGCGCTGATCTTTGTCGAGCATGCGTTTGTCTCATGCAAGTAGCAGCGATCGTGCTTGCCCGTATTTCCAGTATTTTTCAATGCAACGATGACAGGCGCCTTGCGCCATCCGTTATCTGTTAGGCAGCATGTTGCGGCGGGCTTGCCTGAGCCGCATCTGCAAGGTGCCCGTCGCTTACGTTTTTCCTCGCCCATCGACGGCCTAGCAGTGATCGCCTCATCGGTAATGGTGGTGACCAGGCGGTGACCAGCCACAATGGCGCCCGGTGCGGTCTACCAGAAGTCGCTGGCGCGGGCTACCTGATCGACGTGGCCGGCAAGGAGCCGACGGCGGCCCCGCTCGTATGGATCGCCCCTAAGGAGGCTCCAAAGTAGCTCCCGCGCGAGGACAACCGGAGGATTGACCAAGCATTTCAAAAAATCATATGATTCAATATGGAGACCTTCTAATCTCGATACAGTTGCCCGTGGCGCATTTCGAGTGGGTCGCCCTCAAATAAACTTTCGCCGGAGCCAACGAATTGCTGAGGGCCGGTTCTATTGCCCCACATTTTGCTTCGCTTCCCACCGTGCTCATGGTCCACTCAGATTTGGTACACGTCCGAAACATTACCCAACGGCGTGTGAGCGCACCTAACTGTTTTGCCCGCGGCGTGAGCTGCGAGAGTGCCGAGCGAAACAACCGTCTCAGGAGTTCACCTTTTTACTTTCCGCGACCCCGAGCGGCCCTAGCAGTTAGGGTGCCGCTTGCGGTGACATGTGGCGGTGCTTCTGCCACCAAGGATTGACCACTGAGAGATAGTGTTGGCGAGTGATGAGCAACGTCCTGTCATCGCCCTCAGGACTTGAAACTAGGACCACGGCGGCGTGGCTCACTCGCATCGCCATTTCGTACAGCCACATCGCGAGCTTTTGCTGATCGTAAAACGGGCCGACTTGAGCCATCTTGGCTGGACCGGACGTAGTAAGCGCTATGCCGGGGTAGGACGCGTGCGAGGCATACTCTGAAATTAAATCGTATATTTGCTTGCGTCCGCCCGTAGTGTAACCGTCCCGCTTGTCGAGCGCGTTGCGGATAGCGCCGGGTCCGAAATGCGCAATTCTCATTTTCTTATCTGCGGCTTTCCACACTGCAATTTCTAACGGAGTGGTGGAAAGATAATCAACTAAAAAATATGTCTCTATGATGTCGCGAAGCTGGTCAAATGCCTTCTGGTAGTAACCGGAGAGCGCCAGCTTGATCGAAGCCCCGCAGGCGTTGAATAGCCGGACGCCGAGGTATTGAAGTGTCAGCTCATTGTCGCTGTGGTGCGCGTGATCATGGGTAAACGCGTAAATGACATTCATCGCCTCAGCAACCAGCTCCCAATGGTCGGTCAAGTCACCGTTCGCCCTGATTTCGTCGAGGCTTTTACTCCGAAGCTCCTCTTCGCGTTTATGCATCGATTTTAAATTGTCGCTGGCGCTCACGCCCTTTGCCCTCAGTCATTGGCGGCGAACCGCAGCAATGCGGCGCGCGCATTGTCCGTCGGGACGCACGATGAATGTGCACTCTACCGAGCGGCGCGGACCAATGACAAGGTGGCACGGAGTGGCGCGTGAGAGCGATGTAAGAACTTCACATTGTCAGCGGCAACAAATCGTTCGTGCCACGGCGGCTCCGAAACCAACCGCACAAGACCGATCCCTGCGGCGCGCGGGGCACGCCAGAAGGGGCTTAGTTAGTCGGTGGCTTGCGTGGTTTCACCGAGATGTCTCAAACCCATGACAGAGACCGGAACCACGCCTCGTAGCGCCTTTGAACGCTCGCCCGTTGCCACCATGCGGATGCGGGGGAATACACCCCGTCATGGGTAAGGCGTAGACTAGATGCAGAACGCGACGGAAGCTAGGTCGGGTCGCTTGGCTACATTCTCACGCGGTGTGTCTCTCGCCGAAGTTCTTTTGCTAGCTCCCGCCAAGGCTCGATAGACCAGAAGGCGCTCGTTGCCGCAGTGGAAGGCAGCACGTAAGCGACGGCCTCACCGATGCGCTCTGACTGGCGCCCATAGCTGAGCCGATGCGTCCCTCCACGATAGAACAAGCTAGCCGTGGTCTTCCCGTTGAAAGCGAGCGCGCGCGGTTGAATGGCTTCTACCACATCGCGCAGCCTTGCGCCGTACAACGCATTGCCGCGCAGCGCGGCATCCATGCCGGCGGAGTACTCAGCCAAGTCAATCAGCCCTATCCCGTTTTCGTGCAGCACCATGTAGTCGCCGGGCTGCAATTCAGTCGGGGTGAGACCGATCTCGTGCAGCACGCGCCAGAACCTATTTCCGCGCTCCGCGTACCTCAGAACAGAGGCGCGGCCAGCGGCAGTACCGCAGACTACGAATCGAAGCCCAGGGCGCAGCAAGTCAAGCAAGGTCGGACGCGTCATATCGTGTAGAGTATCACTCTGAATGGTCGGCCAAAGAAGTAGGTACTTGGCCTGCACCCGGTTCCGCAGACACCGAGTTAGGTGTTTTGATGGAACCGGAGGTAAGTCATGGAGAGACGGAAGTTTACACGCGAGTTCAAGCTTGAAGCTGTGCGGCTGATCAAAGAGCGTGGCGTCTCGTATGCCCAGGCCTCGCACGATCTCAGTGTGCATCAGTCACAGCTACGCGGTTGGGTGAAAGCGCTTGCGGATGATCCGCAGCATGCGTTTCCCGGCCAAGGTCAGATGAAGCCCGAACAGTTGGAGATCGCGCAGCTCAAGCGCGAGTTGGTCAGGCTGAAGGCCGAACGAGACATCCTAAAAAAAGCCGCGGCCTACTTCGCGAAGGAATCGACGTGAAGTTCGGATTCATTGCGAAGCACCGGGGGATCTGGCCGGCGGGATGGTTGTGCGAGGCGCTCGGTGTCTCGCGGGGTGGGTTCTATGCCTGGCTGAGGCGACCGCGCAGTCCACGCAGCCGGAGCGATGAAGAGCTCGGTGCCAAGGTTCGAGCGAGCTTCCTCGCCAGCGATCGAACCTACGGCGCCAGGCGGGTGTGGCACGACATGCTGGCGGAGGGTGTGTCGTGCGGTCTGCATCGGATCGAGCGATTGATGCGATTACAGGCCCTCAAAGCCCGTCCGCGACGGCGGCGACTGCCGCCCGATCTGGGTGAGCGGCAGGTCGCCGCCGTCGCTGCCAACGTGCTCAACCGCAGCTTCGAAGCGCCCGCTCCCAACCGCAAATGGATCGCCGACTTCACCTATGTGTGGACAGCGGAAGGTTGGCTCTATGTGGCGGCAGTCATTGACCTGTTCTCCCGACGCGCGGTTGGCTGGTCGATGAGTGCTGAGATGACGGCCCAGTTCGTCACCGATGCCCTGGTGATGGCGATCTGGCGGCGAGGCAAGCCCGATGCGCTACTGCATCACTCCGATCGCGGTAGCCAGTACACCAGCGAGCAGTTCCAAAAGCTCATGGCCGATCATGGCGTCATCTGCTCGATGAGCCGTTCAGGCAATGTCTGGGACAATGCGGCGATGGAGAGCTTCTTCTCCTCGCTGAAGACCGAGCGCACAGCACGCAAGACGTATCGGACGCGCGACCAGGCCAAGGCTGATGTGTTCGACTACATCGAATGCTTCTATAATCCGAAGCGTCGGCACTCGACGCTTGGATATCTAAGTCCTGTGGAGTTCGAGATGAAGGCGGGATTCGCTTAAGCGGGTGTCAACCGAACCGGGTGCAGGCCAACTTAGCGATATGCAGCAGCAGAAAGTCGGGCGATGTCATCAAACCCAATGGGCGAACCACACCAGTACCGATGCCTGCGGCGACGCCGGTGTGGCTTGCGCGGTTTCGCCCGCATGCGCTCGCCCGTTGGGATGCGGGGGAAGGGATCCTAGGCATAGTTGACTTGGTGGCATTTAGGTCAGGCTGCTTGGGTGCCAACAAAGGCCGCCAAGCAACAGCGCTTGGGGTAGGGATCGGAAACCGGGGCAGAGGAGAACTTCTCTGATCTTCCGTTAACAAGCGAACGGGGCACAGTTCGGATTGGTTTTCAATGACTTATTCCTTAGTGGCGGTTCTGCAACAGTTCGGGAATATTTGTCGACCCCTCCTATAAGAGCTGTCTTGAACACATTTGGGATGTAGACAGTACCCTTGGAAAAAAGGGGTTGGACCATGAATAAGGTTCTTCGCGCGACTGCAATAACGTCGCTGCTGCTGCTGGGTACCTCTCTAGCTGCAAACGCTGCCGACCTACCGCCTGCGCAGCCAGTCTATAAAGCGCCGCCTGTGTACGCGCCTCCGCAGTTTAGTTGGACTGGGTTCTATATCGGCGGCAATCTTGGGGGAGGCTGGAACCAAGGCAATGTGACCGACAGTGTGTTCGGAGTGAATTTCAGCAATCATAGCAACGCCGCGTTCCTCGGAGGTGGCCAAGTCGGGGTAAACTACCAGATCAACAGTTTCGTCATCGGTGCTGAGGCGGACTTCGACTGGTTCGCAAACAACAATAATTCGGGCAACGGAACTACCGTATTGTTCGGAGGAGTACCCACTACTTTACGGGTGAGCGCCAACGATAGATGGATAACCACTCTAGCTGCCCGCTTCGGTGTCGCGGTTGATCATGCGCTCTTTTACGGCAAAGCCGGCGGCGGCTGGGTCGGCGCTGGCAATTTCGCCGTTACTAACGTTGGGACGGGCGCCTCGGTTGCCCTTTCCAACAGCAACACCAACAGTGGCTGGTTATTGGGCGCAGGTATCGAATATGCGTTCACGCAAAACTGGACGGCGAAATTGGAGTACGATTTCCTCGGGCTGAACAACGCGAGCTACACTGTTGTGGTCCCCGGCGTCGGCGCTGACACTTTCTCCACCAGAAATCGTGACGTCCAGATGCTCACGGTCGGTGTCAATTATCTCTTCAACTGGGGCGGCGGCCCCGTGGCGGCAAGATACTGATGGACGAAGCCTTACGTCAGTGATCAGGGCCCCGGCAGTTCCGGGGCCTTTTCTTTTGCTTGGACATTGCGCCAGCGGATGAACAAACTGGCTAGGCGGTTAGGCATCGGCAATCTATTATATTCTCATGGCTGCAAATCCGCCGAAGAGAAACAAGAGAAATCGGACGTGGGTCATCGAGGGTTTTGATGGATCAACTTGTTTCTTCCAACAATCCTTGTCGGAGGCATTTTTACCGGACGCTCGAATTATTGCGCTCTTGCAGCGGCTGCTGTCGCGGCACTTAACAGCAAAGGATATTATCGACGGATCAACCACCCTCCGCGATCCGTTTCATAATCCCCTCTTCGAAACCCGTCGGGAAATCGTGGATGGCGGAGTTTCGATTACTGTCGGCGAAAACCCATATTATGTTGCTACGAGCAAGCGCAGGCGGTACAAAAAGCTAGAGAAAAGATGAAGCGCCGAGCAATTAGATACGATGTATGGCGCAATAAATCTTATCACTCCTCAATTCGTGTCTGTGGCAGGTGGCACGCGCGAGCGAACAAACGATCTGACCTTGTCGAGGTTATTCGATCACTTCGTCGGCGGTCGCGAGCAGCGTCTCTGGGACCCTGAGGCCGAGTGCCTTGGCGGTCTTGAGATTGATGACAAGATCGAATTTGGTCGGTTGCTCGATCGGAATATCGGCGGGCTTCGTCCCGCGCAGAACTTTGTCGACGATTTCGGCGTCGCGACGGAACAGGGCCGGATAGTTCGCTCCGTAGGACATGAGGCCCCCGGCTTGGACATAATCGCGGGTAGGGAGAGTCGTCGGCAGCCGCGCGCCGAGCGCAAGGGTGATAATGCGTGTGCGGTTAGCGGCAAAGAGGGCGTCGGCCACGACGTAAAGCGCGTCTGCTTTCGCCGTGAGCGCCGCTGAGGCGGCAGCAATATCCTCAGCTCGCTGGATTTCGAATGGCGCGACTTCGAGACCGAGCGCGCGCGCCGCGGCCTGGACCTCGCTCATCTCCAGCACGGCTTGGGGCGAGCCAACATGAACCATGATTGCCAACCGGCGGAGACTAGGGACAACCTCACGCAAGAGTGCCAACCGCTTGCCGGCAAGATCGGTCGACTGCATCGATAGTCCAGTGATGTTGCCGCCCGGTCGAGCCAGGCTTGCGACTAGGCCGCCGCCGACCGGGTCGTTCGCAATTGTAAATACGATGGGGATGACCGTTGTCGCCTGTTTTACGATGGGGACGGCGGTTCCGTATGTGACAATGACATCGACTTTGAGGCGGACAAACTCGGCCGCGATTTCCGCCGCACGCTCGGGGCGCCCCTCTGACCACCGATACTCGATCGCAACGGTGTGACCGTCGATCCAGCCGAGTTCACCCAGCCGCTGAACAAAAGCGGGCGTCCATGGAATAAAGGCCGAAGCGTCCGCGCCCAGGAAACCGATGGTCGGCAGCTTGCCCGCCTGCTGTGCCCGCGCCGCAAGCGGCCACGTGACGGCCGTGCCGAAGACAAGCGTGACGAACTCGCGCCGCTTCATTCGATCACCTCGTCGGCACTGGCCTGCAACGACTGCGGAATGGTCAAGCCGAGCGCCTTGGCGGTCTTTAGATTGATCGTTAGTTCGAACTTGTTCGGTGCCTGTACCGGAAGCTCTCTTGCCTTTTCGCCCTTGAGGATGCGATCCACGTACCCCGCCACGCGTCGGAACTGGTCATCCAAGTCGGGGCCGTAGGAGATCAAGCCACCGCTGGTGGTGTTGTATCGAAGTCCGTAGACCGCAGGGAGTTTGTACTTCGCCGCAAGCGCAATGATCAGATCACGACGCCGCTCCGAAGCGCTTGGGGTCACGATTAGGCCGCCTTTGGCAGAGCCTGCAAAGGCCGCTATGGCGCGTTCGATCTCGCCAGCGTCGCTCACGTTGATAGGGCTTACATCAATCCCGAGGGCCGTCGCTGAGGCTCGGATGGCGCCGAACTGAGCGATCCCGGCAGGATTGGCGGCATCCCGGATCACGGCCGCTTGCGTGACGCCGGGCATGATCTGCTTAAGGAGTTCCAGCCATTTGCCGCTCAAGCTGTATTCGAACAGCATGAAGCCGGTAACGTTGCCACCCGGTCTAGCTAGATTATCCACGAAGCCGGCGCCGACCGGATCAGACACACCAACGAACACTATCGGTAAGGTGTTGGTAATCTGCTGTAACGCCGCCACGCTCTGGGTTCCGGCCGCCAAGATTACGTCAGGCGCGAGCGCAACCAATTCCGCCGCGTATTTGCGCTCCAGGTCAACGACATTGGCGCCCCACCGGACATCGATCCGTACATTTCCGCCATCGCTCAAACCCAATTCTTGGAGGCCTTTCCGGAACGCCGCGAGTTGGACCCCGCCCGTTGGATCGTCTGCCTTCCGGTTCATAAGCACAGCGATGTGCCGCATCCGGTCCGGCTGCTGCGCCCACGCCGTGAGCGGCCACGTGGCTGCCGTGCCGCCGACAAGCGCGATGAACTCGCGGCGTTTCATTCGATCACCTCGTCGGCGATGGAGAGCATCGCTGGCGGCACCTCGATGCCGAGCGCTCGCGCCGTTTGCAGGTTGATGGCGAACTCGAATTTGGTCGACTGCACCACCGGCAAGTCGGCAGGCTTCGCGCCCTTGAGGATGCTGCCGGTATAGACGCCGACTTGACGATACATCTCCGCTGTGTCGGTTCCGTAGCTCATGAGCCCGCCAGCGGTGACATAATCACTCTGCGCATATGCCGTCGGTATCCGGTAGCGCGCCGTCAATGTGACAAGCTGCCCGCGGCGGCTGGTGAAGAATGTATCGCCGCTGACGAAGAGAGCATCGGGCCGCTCGCGTGCAAAGGTGTCAAAGACCGTATCAATCTCGCCGATCGTCGTTGCATTGAGGATTTGGATTTGCAGTCCGATCGCGGGGGCGGCTTCCTGCAGTTCCCGCAGTGTGGGCTCGGCAGTCGGGGCATTAGCCGGATTGACGAGCACGCCGACGCGAACTGCCTTGGGGAGCAGGTCATGTAAGAGCCGCAGCCGCTTGGCCGTGACCTCACTGCCGAAAAAATTGATGCCGGTCGCATTGCCGCCGGGCCTGGCGAGGCTGGCGACAAGACTAAGCTTGACCGGGTCTCCGGGGACGCCGAAGACGATTGGGATTGTCGCTGTTGCAGCTTTGGCCGCGAGTGCAACCGATGTGTAGCCAGGTGTGATGATCACGGCCATTTGTCGGCGGACCAGATCGGACACCAGCGCCGGCAGGCGATCGAATTGGCCCTCTAGCCAGTGGTACTCGACTGTAACGTTCTGGCTTTCGACGTAGCCGGTTTCGCTGAGACCTTTGCGGAATGCGGCCAGGCGTGCGGCATCGGCTGACCCTCCGTTGATGAACCCGACCACCGGTAGCGCCGGTTGCTGCGCACGCGCCGCAAGCGGCCACGCGGCTACCGTGCCGCCGAGAAGTGTGATGAACGCGCGTCGCTGCATGCGCCACCCGTAGGACACTTTATTCGACAATGACGTCGGCGATCTGCTGAACATGGGCGGGCACTTCGATGCCCTGCGCCTTGGCTGTCTTAAGATTGATGGCAAACTCAAACTTGCTCGGCTGGATCACTGGAAGATCGGCTGGCTTTTCACCTTTAAGAATACGGGCCGTATAGATGCCGGCTTGGCGATACATTTCTTTGACGTCGGTGCCGTAACTCATCAGGCCGCCAAGATCGACGAACGCGCGGTCATAATACATTGCCGGAAGTGTATGATCTGCTGCGAACCGGATGATCGGTTCTCGTACGCTGGAGAAGAACGGATCGGAAGCAACGAGCAATCCGTCTGGCATGTTCCGACCAAGCGCTGCGAAGGCGACTTCGACTTCATCTAAACTCGCGGCCTTCAGGACATTGAGTTGTTGCCCGATCCGGCCCGCCGCCGCGGGTACGTCCTTTAGTTGGACTTGGCCTTCTGCAAATTTCGGGTTGACCAGAAACGCAATTACGTCGCTTTTGGGCATAAGGTCCCGCAATATCTGGAGCCGCTTCTCCCCAAGCGCGGCGTAGAACAGGCTCATTCCCGTGAGGTTCCCTCCGGGCCGGCTGAGGCTGGCAACGAGACCCGCACCAACCGGATCGACGCCGCTGAGGAACACGATCGGAATAGTCGTGGTCGCCGCTTTTGCCGCGAAGGCCGCAGGCGGGCCTCCATTTGCAGCGATGACGGTCACATGCCGCTGAACTAGATCGGCGGCTAGCGTCGGAAGGCGATCGAAATGGTTATCCGCCCAGTGTAATTCGATCTTGACGTTCTGACCTTCCACATAACCGGTCTCGGCGAGACCTTGCCGAAATGCCGGCAAGTACGTAGGGTTGGTCTCTGGCGCTCCGGCATTGAGATATCCGACCACAGGCATCATTTGCTGTGCACGTGCCACCATCGGCCATGATGCAGCCGCGCTACCGAGAATAGTGATAAACTCGCGCCGCCTCATTCCATCACCTCGTCGGCGCGGGCGAGCAGCGTAGGCGGCACAGTGATGCCGAGCGTATTGGCGGTCTTACGATTAATCACCAGCGCAACTTTCGTGGACTGTTGTACTGGCAGGTCTGCTGGATATGCGCCCTTGAGAATGCGATCGACGTATCCGGCTGCATGGCGATATTGATCGACCACATCAGGCCCGTAGGAGATCAATCCACCGCTGCTGACGAAGAAGCGGAACGGGTAGATTGTGGGCAGTCGAAGTCGAGCCGACAGCGTGACAATGAGATTACGATGAACAAGCGCCAACGAACTCGGCGTCACGATCAAACCGCCGTTTGGCTTTTGTGCAAAATCGCTGACATCGCGCTCGATTTCGCTGGCGTCGCGCATGTTGATAGGGCTGGCCTCCACCCCGGAGGACTGCGCCACAGCCTGGATGGCACCAAACTGACCAGCCCCACTAGGATTGGCCGGATCGCGAAGCACCGCTGTTCGTGTCACGAACGGCGCGATTTGCTTGAGCAGTTCCAGCCATTTTCCGCTGAAGTCGTATTCGAAATTCGTGAACCCGGTGGCGTTTCCGCCCGGTCGGGCCAGGCTATTTACGAAACCGCCACCGACCGCATCTGCGACCTGGACGAACACGATTGGCACTGTGCGGGTAGCCTGTTGCAACGGCCCCACGTGCGAACCGCCTACGGTCAAGATGACGTCCGGGCCGAGGGCAATTAATTCTGCAGCGTACTTGCGAATGAGGTCGGCCTCGCCTGCGGTCGATCGGTAGTCGATCTGCACATTGCGACCGACGGTCCACCCCAATTCCTGCAGTTGCTGCAGGAATGCAGCAATGTAGGTCTTTGCTTCTGGATCGTCTGCCGCGAGGAACATAAGCACGCCAATGCGACGCGTGCGCTCCGGCTGTTGCGCGCGTGCGCCGAGCGGCCACGCGACTGCCGAGCCGCTGAGAAGGCTGATGAACTCGCGTCGCTGCATGTGCCCCCAGGACCACGCCTGGTACTGTGTAAAGCCTAGCACTTGCCAGTGGAAGGCGAAAGTAGAATGAACACACCCGCTCTAAGATGCCGTTCGTAAAAAATTCAGACGCTCCGATGTTGCGTCGCACTGTGTGGAGCGCGCGTAAGCGTTTCATTTTGCCGGCAGGCATAAGGCTACGTGTGAACGTAGTTTCCTGTCCCCTCTCTATGCACCAAGCCACATCACGGCACTCCCCACGGGCAGGAAATAGTTGTAGCTTCCTCCTCAAGCCGCCAGCGAAACGTGCCGACATTTCGAGCAATCATAGGCGGCGATTGTGCCTGCGGCAGGCGAGAAATTAGAAAGCAAATCGACATCTGTTCGCGGGCGCCCTGCATCCGGCAGAGGCGATCAAGCTAACGGGGCAATGCTATGAAACTTCCCCGCCGAAAAGTTTTGCATCTGGCAGCAGGCGCTGCCGCGCTGCCGGCCCTCCCGCGCTTCGCAAGGGCGGATACTTATCCGTCGCGGCCGGTGCGTTTGGTCGTGCCGTACGCACCGGGCGGCACGACCGACATCACGGCGCGATTAATCAGCCCATGGTTGTCGGAGCATCTCGGCCAAACCTTCGTCATCGAGAGCCGGCCCGGGGCGGCAACCAATATCGGGACCGAAGCGGTCGCGCACGCAGCCCCGGATGGCTATACGCTTCTTCTGTTTGATCCGTCGTCTGCGATCAACGCGACGCTCTTTGATAAGCTTAATTTTAATTTCGCTCGCGACATCGCTCCCGTCGTTCTGATTATGCGCACACCGTTTGTCATCGTGGTCAACCCATCCGTCCCAGCCAAGACGCTTCCCGAGTTCATCGCATATGCCAAGGCACATCCAGGCAAGCTCAATGTCGCATCGGGCGGCACTGGGAGCGGCTCCCATTTGGCGGCTGAGCTGTTCGACGTGATGGCCGGTATCGCGTTGACGCATATCCCTTATCGCGGCGGTGGGCCCGCGGTGACCAATCTGCTCGGCGGCCAAGTGGACGCGTTCTTCGCGCCGGTGTCCACCGTCATGCAATATATCAAAGCTGACAAGGTGCGAGCGCTGGCGGTGACCAGTACGACGCGTTTCCAGGAACTTCCGGATGTCCCGGCCGCCGCCGATTTTGTGCCGGGCTACAATACGAGCTATTGGATTGGTCTTGGGGCGCCCAGGAAAACCCCCGGGGACATCGTCGACAGGCTCAACAAGGAGGTCAAGGCAGCTCTGGCAACACTCGATTTGCAGGCGCGATTTGCGCAGCAGGGCGGCATCGTGGCCGGCGGTTCGCCTGCCGATCTCGAAAAGCTCATCGCTGATGAGACCGTGAAATGGGGCAAGGTTATTAAGACTGCGAATATTAAGCCGGAGTGATGCCCCGGTGGTGAGGTCAAATGGCGATCAACATCGCCAGAGGTGGTCTAATGAAACTTCCCCGTAGACAATTTCTGCATCTGGCAGCGGGCGCCGCCGCGCTGTCGGCGGTATCGCTAGCCGCACACGCAGAGGGCTATCCGACCCGGCCGGTACGGTTGATCGTCGGGTTTGCTCCCGGCGGCGGCAACGACATCACCGCGCGCTTGATGGGCCAATGGCTGTCCGATCACCTTGGACAACCGTTCGTTATCGAAAACCGGCCGGGTGCGGCCACCAACCTCGCCACCGAGGCCGTTGTCAATGCGGCGCCCGACGGCTACACGATTCTCTTTGTCTCGCCCACGGGCGCGATCAACGCGACACTCTATGAAAAACTTAATTTCAATTTCATCCGCGACCTCGTGCCGATCGCGGCTATCATGCGCATTCCCGACGTCATGGTGGTCAATCCATCTCTTCCGGCCAAAACGGTCCCGGAGTTCATTGCTTACGCCAAAGCCAATCCGGGCAAGATCAATGCATCGTCGCCCGGCGTCGGCACATCGGTCCATTTGTCCGCCGAGCTGTTCAAGATAATGACCGGCGTCGACATGGTTCACGTTGCCTACAAGGGCTCAGCGCCTTCGCTCACCGATCTGCTAGGAGGACAGGTACAAGTCTCGTTCGCAACGATGCCCTCGTCAATAGAGTTCATCAAGGCCGGGAAGCTGCGCGCGCTGGCGGTAACGACAGCTGCGCGCTCGGCGGCGCTGCCCGATGTGCCGACAGTGGGCGAGTTCGTACCGGGCTATGAGGTAAGCAGCTGGTACGGCCTGTCCGCACGGGCGGGTACGCCTGCCGAGGTCATCGACAAGATCAACAAGGAGGTCAACGCGGGCCTCGCCGACCCGACGATGAAGGCGCGGCTCGCCGATTTGGGCGGCGTTACGATTGCGGGTTCGCCGGCCGACTTCGGCAAGCTCATCGCCGACGAGACCGAGAAGTGGGGCAAGGTGATCAGATCGGCGAATATCAAACCGGAATGATCTCAGAAGTCGCGGCACTGATTTCCAACACCGGAGCATTCATCATGAAACTTCCCCGCCGCAAATTTCTGCATCTGGCCGCAGGCGCTGCCGCGCTGCCGGCCGTGTCGCGGATCGCGAGGGCGCAAACCTATCCGGCGCGGCCGGTGCACTTGATCGTCGGCCTCCCGGCCGGTTCCACGCCCGACATCCTTGCGCGCCTTGTCGGTCAATCGCTATCGGAACGGCTCGGTCAGCAATTCGTCATTGAAAACCGACCGGGCGCCGGTGGCAATCTCGGCACCGAAGTCGCCGTGAGGGCGCCGCCGGATGGCTACACGCTGCTCTTGGTCCTTTCGGCCTATGCGGTCAATGCGACGCTCTACGACAAACTCAGCTTCAATTTTCTCCGCGACATCGCACCAGTCGCGAGTATCGCCGACACTCCTTTTGTCATCGTGGTCAATCCATCGATTCCGACCAGGACGATTCCCGAGTTCATCGCCTACGCCAAGGCCAATCCGGGCAAGCTCAACATGGCCTCGAGCGGTAACGGCACCGCGCCGCATGTCTTCGGCGAGCTGTTCAAAATGATGACCGGCGTTGACCTGGTTCACGTCCCGTATCGCGGCAGTTTTTATCCCGATCTGCTAGGCGGAAGTGTGCAGGTAGCGTTTAGCCCAATAGTTTCGTCGATCGACTACATTCGAACGGGCAAGCTGCGCGCCCTTGCGGTGACCACCGCGATTCGTCAGGAGGTTTTGTCGGATATCCCGACCGTGGCCGACTTCGTGCCGGGCTACGAAGCGAGCGCCGTCAACGGGATAGGAGCCCCGACAGCCACGCCCACCGAGATCGTCGACAAACTCAACAAGGAGATAAATGCGGGGCTCGCCGATCCCGAGCTGAGGGCCAGGCTTGCCGACATCGGTGCCTCGGTGCTTGTGGGCTCGCCCGCCGATTACGGCAAACTCATCGCGGAAGAAACGGAGAAGTGGGGCAAGGTGATCAAGTTCGCGAACATCAGGCCGGACTGAGCCGAGACACCCGGCCGATATTCCGTAACACCCGTTAGGCGAATGTCGCCCAATGACGGCGGCGCCAATCCAGGTGAAACGCGCGCACCGTGCGCGAATATCAATTTTGTTACAGGGGTGCCTCTATGGGAGGTTCGTAGGCGCGAGCGAGCTTGATCCAGAAATGGGCCATCTCCAGCAACAGCACCTTGCTGGTTGGTTCGGCCATTTCCTGCGCCAAACGCACGCATAGGTGCGCTCGTTGCTGGTAATCCTCAGCGCTGAAATTTGATGACGATCTCAATTGCCTTCCCCCGGACGCACTCTGACACCGGGGTCAAACGCATTAGCGGCCGACTAGTTCCAAAGAATTTGAGGCCCCCGGGCGCCTAGGCTTTCCCATGGCGGATCATCTAGGCGAGACGCATTCGCCTTTGGGCCACTAGATATCGTCCCGTCTCTATCCGTCGCTGTCCCGAACATGCCGCCCAGTAGTCCCGTCGGGAAAATCGATTACAAACGAATGTGCTTGTATCTGATCGGCGGTATGCCGGGCTGTGATAAGTGCTTCGCCATGCGTGACGAAGCCGCCATTCGCGACCGTGAGATTTGCGGGCTGCGCGCCTGGCGCCGATGGCTCGGCAAAGAACCCAATGGTTAGGATCATGCTAGCAAGGATAAGCCACGCTTAAGTGAGCGCAAATCCCGCGACCCGTCAGGGCGGCAACTTGTCATCTTGCTAGGAACCCTTGGCTCCAGAAACGATTATCTTTGTACTGTCCAGACCATAGATTGCTCAGGAGTGTGCGATGCCCAAATTGGGAGCGTTGTTTTGTGTGACCGCAATGGCCCTCTTTGCAAGTTCGGACGGATTTGCAATGCCGCCGACCAGCCAGTCTTCCACAAGCACCGATAGGTCCTTTCAAACTATTCAGCTCACTTGCGACGAGTTCGGACGCTGTTGGAGTTCATCAGCGAGATACGGATACGGATCGCGTCTTGGGCCACCGAGCAAATGGGAACGGAAAGGGTTCTGTCCTCCAGGACATGCAAAGAAGGGCGATTGCTAAATTGTGCAGTACGAACGCAAGCGTGTAATCGTTTCGCAGAAAAATCGCGCCTGCCATTTTGGTTCGGCGGCGTAAACGGACCCCGAAGACAGCGCGGAATAATATTAATTACTGCGTTGCAACTCAGTTGCGGTTGATTTTCCGATTGTCACCCTTTGAAACAAGATGGCCTCGACTGGGGACGTTGTCAGTGTAGCGGCAGTGGTGCGTGGATCGGATGGGACGACCCAGTCAGTGAAGATGATGGATCCGGGCGCCCGGTCTTCGGCGCATTTTTGGGCGCTAAGACAGGCGCCGGAGAGGCTTGAGATGGCGGCGGTGTCAGCTTTTGAACAAGACTCCGTTCTGTCGATTCAAGTGAAGCAATTTCCTGGGCCATTTGATCTTGTCTGACAGCAAGCCTCTCGACGTTGCGCTGCAGGGTGGCGATATCGTTCCCCATCGTTTCAAGCTGGCGAAGCAGCTGGGCAGAAAGTCCGCTTCCGACTAGTGCCGACTGATTGCTAGATGCCGTTTGAGAATGTGCTGTATCTCCTGTCGGTTCCTGAATTGAGGTATCGGAAGCCGACTTAACTGAAACATCAGGCGAAACCGTACGAATGATGGAAATTGACTGGCTCAGCCCCCAGCCTCTGAGCATCTCTTTGGTTTGATCATCGCTAAAATGCCAAGCGACGGCAGCGCTCGCAATTACGGCCGCGGCCAAGCCAAAAGCGGCCGTGCGAAGCAGCCGCATCGCGATTGGCCGGGGCTTAGATCTGGCTTGGCGAAGTTTCGGATCGAGCAAAGGCTCCCCTGGAGCGATCCCGGGGGACCAGTGAAGTTCTTTCAAATTCCTGCCGTGCCGCCATCGAGTTTCTTGGAAATCTAGCCATTCCCTGAAGTCATCGAGGATATTCTCGTTTGGATCATGTTGTACGCTTTGAGATTGCCCTTCCATTGGCAGCTCTCCCTTATACGCAACTAACTACCGCCTAGGAGCCCAGAGCCCATTTACTCTGTGCCCTCCCTGACGACGCCATCTCGGTATGACGAAACAAAGGCAGACAAACCATCATGGAGCCTTGTCCGCCAGCGCCCGCAGGAACGTAACTGAATACACTTGTCCCATAGTAGGCTGCTCACGGTTCGCGACGATAGCGCACTACTAAGCTCGCTGGACCAAGGCTGTGGCCAGCGATCGACTTTAATAGCTGCTCGCGGTCGAGACCGGGCGGCAAGGCATCCGGCGCAAGGTCCAGCGCAATGACATCAATGACATAATGATGAGGCGCGTCGAGAGGAGGGCCGCACGGGCCGGTATAGCCCATTGTTCCGCGCGAGTTCTTGCCGTTAACGACATCAGCCGTCGACATTCCGCCCTCGCCTTCCTTCAACTCCCTGCGCTCAGTCGGTATGCCGTAGGCTACCCAGTGCACCGAACCAACGCCACGTCGTCCATCCGGATCGATCATCAAGACGGTGAAACTCTTGGTTCCCGCAGGCGGGCTCGTCCATGCTAAGGGCGGCGAGATATTGCCGCCCTGGCTATCGCTGCCGCATAAAACGCCGCCGGCGTATTTGAGTGGCAGCACGGCGTTGTCATCAAAGGCTGGGGAAGACAGCGTGAAGCGCTGCGACTGTGCGTCTGCGGTGCTGACTTCGCTCAGCGGAAGAGTCAAAGCAAGAACAAACACACCAGCTCTTCGGAACATCATTTCTCGTATCTTGGAGTCGGCTATTGGGTTAAAGCCCATATACCTACAGTCCGTCACGAATAGCCAGTACGCTCGATAAGTGCCGGGTGACAAGGTAGCACGCAAACACGCCGACGAACCCGTAACCGTCTACTTTATCACCTCAGAGTAGGGGAACAGACGTTCGGCTCTGGCCGTTATTCCAGGATGCCAGCGCAACCTGGACCCGACCGGGAAGACAAAATCTCACCGGTCGGGGTTGGCGGCGGAATACCGTAGGGCGCCTGGTGTTATGCGACGCAGGGTGCCGGGCGTACCTCTCGGAGAAAAGCCATGGATGCCGCAGTCGCGCTTGTCTCGGCGGTAGGCCGCATTCTTATAGCTCTCATATTCGTTCGCGCCGGGATCAACAAACTCGGCACTATTGCCGCCACCTCGGCGACAATGAGGAGCCATGGGATCCCCTACCCGGATATTCTCGTTTGGGGTGCCGCTCTCGTCGAACTCGGCGGCGGGCTGATGCTGATGGCGGGCGTTTACACGCGCTGGGCCGCACTGGCGCTGTTCTTTTATACGATGGCGCTTGCGCTCATTTTCCACGCCTATTGGGCGGCGCCCGAAGCGACGGCCCGAACTGAGGCCGCATTCTTCTTCGGACATCTTTCGATGATGGGTGGAATGCTCTACGTCGTCGCGTTCGGCGCCGGCCCTTACAGCATCGATGCGCTCATGGGGCGCTGGACGAGCGCTCCGGTCTCCGCGACAAACCGGAATTGTCTCTAATGAGCTAGGTCTGCGTCGCACTAGCGATCTGTGATATTCAGTGGATGATCCAGGGCGCCGTAATAGAGGAGCCATACCGGTGAAAACCATTATGAAACTGGTGAGTGCGACTGTCGCTTTAGCAGCGACGACGTGCTTCGACATTCCATCCAGTCAGGCTTTTGGGGACGCTCCGTGGTGCGCTGTAACGGAACGCGGCGATGGCGACGTGCATTGGGACTGCGAATACCACTCGGTTGAAGAGTGCGTTCCAAATGTGCTGGCCGGCAATCGCGGTTTTTGCAACTTGAACCCGCGGTCGGGGCCGTCGACGATGAATGGGACCGCTGGGCTGAGGCATCGAAAATCGCGTGCCCGCGATTGAAGTCATGAACCTGTCTGCACTGCCAACTACAGGGACGTGGCAATGCTGAGAGACGACAGGGATAATGGCGGTCGGCGGCTTGCACCCCGCAACGTGCTCGGTGCGCCGCTGGAAATCTGCTCGATCAAACCGAGGTCAGGGTTTTATCGGGACGGCTGCTGCGACACAGGGAGTGAGGACATTGGCAGCCATACTGTCTGCGCAGTAATGACTTCGGAGTTTTTGGATTTTTCGAAATCCCGCGGCAACGATCTTTCGACACCGGTGCCGGAACTCGGCTTTCCAGGCCTGAAGCCAGGTGACCGTTGGTGCTTATGTGCACCCCGCTGGCAGGAAGCATTCGAGGCAAACCAACCGCCCCGCGTGGTTTTGCGCGCTACTCATGAGGCGGCTCTGGCTTACTGTTCGCTCGCCGATCTCAAACGTTTCGCGATTGACCTGGCATGATTGCGCACGCGCCGGTCCGAGGTGCGGCGCTCGCGTTCTATGCCTCGGATCGGTAGCCTTCGCACTCGTGCTCCGTATCCCGCAGGCGGTGTAGTAGGAAATTCTACCGCCGCAATCGCATGACCTTGGCAACTGGTGCTGTCGGTATCTCGCTCTAAGTACCAGCGCCCGGTAAGAAGCAACGAATCTGCATCACACCATTGCCGTCCAGGAAGGGCCAGACCACGGCAGGGCCGAAGCGGTTCGGCTCAGTAACAAGCGCGGCATCCGGTACGACAATCCATTGTCCCTGGACTCGCACACGATAGCGGCCGTCTTGACTGTCCCAGTCGACGTCCTCAACGCTGACACCGTCTGCAAACGAACAGCAGAGGCCCTTTCCACTCGCAAGTTGGTCAAACCATTGCTTGAGCGGAGAATTGGCATAACGGCCGTCATCGCGCGCGGATAGGTTGTTTGTAACGAATGTGCTAATGCACAACGTCACGACGGCGATGGAGGAACCGGTAGGTGCGTACATAGTGGCCTCCAGTAGATCATCGAGCGGAGACGGCTGCTGCTTTGTTCGGCGACACCGGTCGCGCAGACAATTAAATCCGCTTAAGTCTAATCCCACCAGAAAAGAGCCGCCTTGCGGCGAGGATCAACAACCGCCACCGCATCCGCGGAAAGATAGTTCCGGTCCAATATTCCCTGCTTCGCAAGTTCAATGATGTGTTTGGCGACAATGTCACGCGCGCCGCCAGCGTATCCGGGTGATGCGAACTTGCTGCCGGATCGCTTGATCGTTTCCCAGATGTCGTCGAACGCAGAGGCTAGAATTTCGATCCTTTCGGGACCAAACGGCTGGTCTGCAAGGACCGGAATGACGGACATGATTGCTCTCCATCCGGGTAAGAGCACGACCGGCTTCAAAGCCACTGGCGCTGTTGAAGCCGGTCGGTAATGACGTATTTAATCACTATCATCGACCATGGAGTCGTACGGAAACGTACGAACCAACGCCTCAGCCGATGAGTTGCCGATATTCCTTTTCGGGCGCGCCGTAGGCGCCTCCTGCCGTGCGCTCGATACCCTTTCGGTTGAGCACAACGATGTGATTTCTGCCGGAGCGCTTCAGTGACACCGGCCCGTCTCACGGCCAGCATCAGCGCAAGAAATTCGCGGGTGAGCGGTATCGGTATCGCGGGTACAGCCCGCCCCCGAACGGTCTCGCCGAACTGCTCAAACAACTTGAGCAACGAATCGGCTAGCGCGAGAACGATCCCGGGAAAGTCTAAAGTTCCTCTTTATCTTCCAGTCCCGTGGCGCGGCTATCGCCCGGAGTGGATTCCTGACGGTAGCCTTTCCACGACGTCGCCTTACATCACGTAGGCGACGCGTCGCTCGGTCTGCACCTCCGACGCATTCGTGAGCTGCGTAGGCAACTGAAGCACCACCGCTTCCTGGCCCTCTTTAAGGCTGGTCAGGAGGGCAACCCGTCCGTCTGGGAATTCCACAGCGTCGTGATGCGCCGCCGGACGTTCCTTGTTGATCTGCCGGAAAATCGCGGTCCGGTAATCTAGCGTCTTCCGAACCCACCCCAAAAGGCCAGACGGTCCTTGCTCAACTGGGTTGGCAAACGCCAGCTCGGTCCCTGGGAGAACACAAACGGCAGCACGAGCATCTTCCGAGGCAGCAAATCCCCGCGTCCCTGTACCGAAGTCGCGCGTGGTCAGTCGGTCGCCAACTTTGGCTGGTCTTGATGCTACATTGTGGAGGCTATAGTCGCACATCGGGCAACTCCTTCTTGGACGCCCGCCAGCTACTGATACATACAGCGAAACCACGCTGCGTCATGAAAGGTTCCGCGTTCGCCCCGGCCTTAAGGCAGAAGGATCGCAACCATTACACAGACGCTCGACTTGACGACCGCCAAGTGCCGCTATCGCAAACCGTTGACCTGCGCGCGAATTGGATTTGGCTAATCGTCGCAATGCAAAACACTTTCGGCCGCGATTCAGCCTCAGTTTTTTGGCGGCGCTGTTAGGCGTTGCGAGAAAGACCCCGATCTCGGATCGCGTCACTTTTGCCACCTTGACACTGGGGTATGCTTCCCTACGTCCCGTCGCGCGGACGCCCCATTAAAGACGAATAAAGGCGCAAAATTGGAGTGATGTCATGAAACTGAACTCGGAACTGGTTGAACGGACACTAGATCAAATAGACGCGGATGCGATTCCGGAGGATGATCCTGTATTTCCCAAACTCAGGGGTCTGTTCGGCGATCACACCTTTTTCCTCGATAACAGCGGGCTCAACATCGTTGAACCCATGGAGGAAAAACCCCGGATAGGCAAGTTGGTAAACGTGGCAAGCTGGAACGATGCCGATCCGCCGCAGCTCTTGCCGCATGTTCCCGAGTTGACGGACGTTCTAATTGAGTTCGGATCGATGCACTGAGTTGCCCGCGGCGACTTGGTCGGGCGCCTCGCCAGCAATGCTGAGAGCCAGGGGGCGGTGCTTGGTGCCATGGATCTTGGCATAACAGATGACGGCGAGTGCGCCGGCAACGAAAAGGCCGCGCAGATAGCGATCGTCATTCTGGCCGATGTCGGTTATCACCCCCGATAACGACCAAACGGGTGAGCGACGCGAAAGGCGCCAGTCGTCTGCGGCTGCCGATGCCGACACTTCTAATGACGATTTAGGTGTTAGGGCGATCCGGCCGTGGGGCTTCGAATGACCAGTGAGTTGGCGCGAGGACAACGACAATTGTGCCGACCTTGACCCGATTGTAGAGATCAATCGCGTCCTCATTGGTCATGCGGATGCAGCCCGATGAGATGGCTTGGCCGATATATTCGGGCTGGTTGGTGCCGTGGATACGATACTGCGTGTCTTTGCCGCTAGAATACAGATAAAGCCCACGCGCACCCATCGGATTTTGCGGCCCGCCAGTCACGAAGGTCGGCAGTGGCCCAAGCCTCGCGTGTTCGCCGGCTGTCGGTGTCCACGACGGCCATTCTTCCTTACGGCCGACCGTGGCAATGCCGCTCCAGGCTTGCGCCTCTTCGCCGACGGTGACGCCGTAACGGATCGCTTGGCCCTTAGGCAGTACGAAGTAAAGAAACTTGTTGCTGGATTCGACGACAATGGTGCCGGGGGCTTCCTTGCGAGTGTAGTTGACGATGTGCCGTCGGTACTCCTCCGAAATCGTCGCCTGCGCGTAAGGCAAATGGGCCATCATTTGTCTGTCGCGGGCAGTCCAACTGGCCTCAGTCGCGGGCGCCAGCGTCTCCTGCATGCAACCACCGAGCATCAGGCTGATAATTGCGAATGTAAGCGCACGCATTGCCGAAGCTCCAACACGGCCGCCCGTCTCGGAGGTCGGCGGCGTCTCGCCATTCTCGAAGCGGTTCCGCGCTTTAATTGGGCGCCTCGTAAAAAATCTGCGGGTGTTGCAAGAATGCCACGCCTGCGAACGGTCAGGAGCCTCGCGCCTACCACTTTTAGGGCCGGAAGACGCATTCGGGCGATAAGGAACGAATGCAACGCATGTTTGGTAAGAATCGCTGATGGTCGGTGCCTTAATGAATCCGCAAATCTGCGAAAAATCTGCAAAATGATCCGGGTGGACTAATTGGGATATGGAACGCCCGCATCCTAAAGCATGTCGGAGAAGCGATCGTTACATGGAAGTTGGGGGAGTTGGGGGAAATGACGTTCGGGACCGAGCCATTTAAATGGTCAACCGGACACGATCATCGGCTGTTGCCACCGGATGCACAGCGACAAAGGACATTGGGCGGCGCGATGCTCGTATCCGGCGCAGCGCTGTGCGCCTGGATCCTTTGCAGCAATTTTACCGACACCAGTATCGATCAAATCGGTCTTGCCACCACCCGCGGCGATAAGCTCGATCTAGTCGCCCCCCGCGGTAATAAACTTATAGCGAGTCCTCCTGCTTCG
This sequence comes from uncultured Alphaproteobacteria bacterium, assembly GCA_963724715.1. Classification (GTDB taxonomy): domain Bacteria; phylum Pseudomonadota; class Alphaproteobacteria; order Rhizobiales; family Xanthobacteraceae; genus BOG-931. The sequence continues at coordinate 476,490 of CAVRVV010000002.1, forward strand.
AGCGTCTATGCCTCCCTCTTTGATGCTCGCTTCTCTTTGGGCTCTTGGCCCGGAAGCTTTGCAAGCAGCGCGCTGCTTCAACGCGAAGGCAATCCGCCGCCGCCATTGCGATCTTCGCTAACCACCGCTCGAAACATGCCGGACATTCTGCCAACGCCGTCGCGTCAACTAGTCGCACAGAACGTGATCTTGCCCGCGCCGAGGCCAACATCGGCGCCGACCCGGAAAGCCTCGCTGGCCGATAGCGAGCATGGAAACCAGACCGCTTCGGATACGCCCCCTGCTAAACCATCGATTTTTGTCGCAGTTTTCGAGAAGCTTTTCGGCAAGCCCGCGCAGATCAGACTTGCTTACGCTACTACTGACGATAGTGATCTGGGCGTCGGTCAGATCGCAGCAGGCCGTTACGACCAATGGACAGCTGTTTATGATATATCCGCACGTACCGTTTACATGCCGGACGGCACCCAGCTCGAAGCCCATTCAGGTCTCGGCAGTTGGCTCGATGATCCGAACCATGCCGATGAAAAAATGCGCGGCGTTACTCCGCCGAATATCTACGATCTTGAGCTAAGGGAAGAGCTGTTCCATGGGGTGCGTGCGCTGCGGCTAAATCCTGAAGACTCGCAAAAAGTCTTTGGCCGGGCCGGTCTACTGGCTCACAGCTTCATGCTTGGGCCGAATGGCGATTCGAATGGCTGTGTATCTTTCAAAAACTATGATGCGTTCCTGCAGGCCTACCTGGATCACAAGATCAAGCGCCTGGCGGTGGTGACAAGTTTGTAATGACGAATCCCTCGAGCGGCAGGGGTCTATAGGTCCCACACGCGTGCCGGTGATCGTTGAGCAAGACCAGTGGGCTTTTCGAATCGCGTCTGGCAGCGGCTTGTCGGAGCGGAAGCGCTTGGCGATGGCGGCGAAGTTGCCATCCTGATCCGCGCCGCGAATGGTACCGGCGCCGTGAGCAATTTTGACGCGGCGAACGGCTTGTGCAACTTTAGGGCATCGTCTGAATGAAAGAAGGATTTCTGACCATGGCGAAGGGGTCAAAACACAACAGCAGGGGCGCAACTCCGGTGGATGTCCATATCGGACAAAAGATACGCACCCGCCGAAATTTGTTGGGACTGAGCCAAACTGAACTCGCCGATGCCGCCGGTATTACGTTCCAGCAAATACAGAAATACGAAAAGGGCGTTAATCGCGTCGGGGCGTCCCGCTTGCAACAATTCAGTGAGGCGCTTGGCGTGCCACCATCTTACTTTTTTGACGGCCTACCAACGGTCGGAAAGCAGCAGACCGCGCCGAGAGAAGGCGAGATATCAGAAGACACAATCGTCTCATTTCTAGGAACCCGCGAAGGCGCCGCTCTTGTGCGGGCATTTATGGCGATCAAACAAAAGCCAATTCGCCAAAATGCAATTGCACTCCTTAAGTCTTTGAAGTGAGCCGCAGCGGCGGACGCAACGTGCTATCTTAGGCGATGCCCCGCCGCTTTCCGCCGCCCTGGTCGATCGAGGAAGGCGCCGTCTGCTTCATCGTGCGCGACCATGACAAGCAGGCACTGGCGAATGTCTATTTCGAAGGTGAGCCCGGGCGGCGATCGGCGGAGAAGCTGCTCACACGCGATGAGGCATGGGCGGGTCGTTTCCACGGAACAATAGCTTCGATAATAATTTTGATGCCGGCTAATGCACTTTCGATTTCTCGCTGAACGCGGCCAGTCTCAGATTTCAAGAACTCGTCCAGCTTATGGAGTTCAGAAGCCAATCCTTCAAGCTCTTCGATTGAACTTGAACTTAGCCGAGCGATAGACGATCTAATTCTTTCGGCGTCAAGCTCCATCCTCTGTTTGGTTGTCCGTTCGGCCTGAGCGGCAGCGTTTGTTGTTCGACGGCGTTGCTAGTGTCCAAAACCTCATCGGACCGCACAGTAGTCGCATTTTCCGCGGTTGCCTCAATTGTTAGAGCGTTCATCGTGTTCCCCTTTCATGCGGCGGTCCATCAGTTGGTATTTTTCTCGCCTCTCAATAAATCGCAGGCGAGGTCTGTCCCAATCGCCGATTTCTGGGAGGAGAGCGCAATTGAACCGATGAGGCCCACCCGACCGCGTGAACAGACCATCACCCGCCGCTTAACGATGCCCTAAAGAGAAGTGGCTGCTTTTTGGTCTTTGTGAGTTCTTCTGAGGCCCACGGAACCCAAGGTTCTCGGCAACAGCATGCTCACCCGCAACGAGGCATTCCTGATCGCGGTAAACATCGCCAAGCTGCCGAGCGTGCCACGGTAGATCTTGAAGGACATTCCGAGGCCCCCAAATTTGGCTGGCAGTAGGCTGGTCAGTTTTTCGTCGCGGGCGTCGGCGACTTTTTTTCCAGCTCATCGAGCCGCTTTTCGAGCGCGGGAAGGCTGGCCACGAGTTGGCAATCGGCTTGGTCACTGGCCGCTTCTTTTTGCACCAGGTCCCAGCGTTCGGCGGCGTCCTGCTCGGTCCACGGCCGGTGCTTCTCGGGATTAAAGACACCCTCCTTGGCGAGATTTTTCAGCGAGCGATGATACTCCTCCAGATCGAGGACGCGATCGCGCGCCTGGAAATGAAAATGCTTGCCGTCGAACTCGGCGCAGAATTTCAACCCGGCGGCGAAGGTCTGCTTCGCCATGCGAGCATCGAAAATCTTGCCCTTGAGGTCGTCGACGGCCTGATTTTGCGCGCGGGCCGGGGTCAAAGGCATCAGGCAAGCGGGCATCAGACATAGAGCAATCGCACCACAGGCAAAGGGCTTCACGGCAATCTCTCCAAGAAGGCTGGTCGCACCATATCGTTGAGAAACACGGCAGCCAATAAGTAGCCGCATATGACAGTGAAGGCTGTGCGGTGCATCACAGCACAAAATGGTCCCCGTCTGTGCCGCGGCAGATATTGAAAGACATTCCCCGGCCGCCGAACATGGCCAACCGGGACGACTGAGCGGCAACAAGCCAGTTTTCGCTGATTGCTAACCATAATTCGGTAGGATGAAACGTCGGGAGGCTTCTGGCCCGCAAGTCGTATACGAACCAACGGCCCTGACCTCTGTTCGAGCGGGCCAGGATCGTTTTCATCGTGAGTATATTCGATGTCTGATGGACGCGTGATCCCCACCACAATCATCACCGTGGCGATCTGCGGCATCCTGATGTGCGCGGCATTTAATTTGACCTTTTAGACTGCCCCACAATCGCGGCGAAATTACACAGAAAGTTGTAGTACGATTCCGCGTACCCGCCTCTCGACACGGGACCCGGAGGGGAGCAACCTGAGATCGGGACATGTCGGGGCACCGTGAGGTGCCATGTCGAAAACGGATCAGTTCTGGCTATACGCCAAAGAGGCGATCATTTCGGCTACCCGCGCGGAAACCGAAGATGAGAGGCGCGGCCTACTTGATCTTGCGGGGACCTGGACACAAGCGGCATTGGTTGGGCGGCACTTAACTACCGACCACGATGACTCGGCCATCGTCGTATGAGGCCGCCTGATGATCTAGCGGTAGGCTCTCGTCAGGCCCCGTCGTAGGGGTGATCCGAGAAGCGTTTCTATGGCCTCCACCCGCTGTGCAAGCTTCAATACCATAATCCCCTGTAATAGCCGCTCTTGAATGAACAACATTAGCATGGCCTGCCTTGGATGGCCGACATCTGCTGCAATCGCGCTCGCCGCAAGCCACAAGGCGCTTGTTGTATCCTCAGCCCCACTTCCTAACACGCTAGTTGCCCCCCTGTACTCTGAACAGCGGAGGTTCATGTAATTCAACGCATCGTCTATTGTTGTTTTGCCTGAATCTGCGTCAAGCTCGCTGCTCATCTTTGCAAAGAGCCGCACAAGCGGGTATGCGATGGGCACGCAAGCAGCCTCTCTCAATGCGTCGCTGTTTCGACGAACTGAAACGCGATCAAGAACATGTATATAGAAGCTTAGCGCGCCTAGCGTCAAAGTCGCTCGATTGAGCTTGTCGTGGTATTGATCCTTGATATCATCAGAAAATTTTATGGCTTCTACCGCGATAGCTTTTCTAAGCTCACGAACTAGCTTCTTTATTTTGAGGCTTCTGACAAAGTACAAAATCATTGTTACTCAAACTCCCGTCTACCGTAAAAAACAGATCAGGCGGGATGGGAGGGAGCTTGTGCGCGCCACCACGCTAATGACACGCCACAATGATTACTGCCGGGTCAATTAATTCGAAAAATTCAGAGGAAAAAACAGTCTAATTACACGTGGATTCGGTCTCAATACCGAGCAGACGCAGTGCAAGCTTGCATTTTGGACAGGTCAGTAGCGATTTCACCGGCTGGGTGAGAACGTACCATTTGCCGCTTTCGGTTGCCCTCTGAATGACCGTGCGCGCTATTTGGTCAGATAGCGAATCTCAAAAGGGCCACCCGCAAATTCAAAAGGGACCAGTTCGATCCGCAATGGGTCCAACGGAGCCAGTACCCCACCCATAGGAATGGATCCGATACCTAAAACATTTTGAGGACTTGGTGGCGTCTAGGTCACTCTGTTCCGATGTCCGTTAATGGCGAATAGGTCAGATTCCGCCCATCCCTTGCAGACGTGCGACGCAACGCCGCGCACAAGTTGCGTAATCGTATATTCCCACTGAAGCGCGCAGCGTATTGTGGGTATCGCGGCCTAAGCTTCTTGCATTGATGGGAGCGTCAATGTCGCTACAGGAATTTGCCGAACTCGGTGCTGCCATGAGCGGCGTCGGAGTTATAGCTAGTGTCATTTATGTATCTATCCAAATTAGCAACAATACCCGCGCGGTGCGCGCGTCGGCGTTTCAGCAGGTTGTCAATTCTTTCGCCGCGATCTCCTTCGACATTGCGAAGGATAAAAGTCTTGTCGATCTGTACCTGCGCGCGGGACGGGACTTCCTTGCGCTTGATGAAGTCGAACGTGCTCAATACAGTCTCATGCTGCTAAGCTTTCTGCGGCGGTCAGAGAACGTGTTTTTTCAAACCGAGATTCGCATGCTTCACAGCCAGCACTGGTCCGGTATCCGAGAAAGCATCACGGCCATTATGGCGCCGCCGGGAGCACAGGTCTGCTGGAGCGAAATGAAAAACCGCCTAAATCCGGAATTTCGCTCTTTTATCGATGGGCTCATTGGGCCGAAAGCAGCGCTACCAACCGGTGACTAATTATAGTTCAGACGTTCGGGAGCGGCTCGACTGATGTCCGCAATGGGTCTTGGTTGTGCAAAAACGTTTTGGCTGAGGGTGTCAGAAGGCGGGTTGGGCGGTGAAGCCCGGTTATTGGACGAGCCTGATTATGCCCTCATCGCCGCCATGAGCGGCTGAATGCCGATGATGTTCATGACGCGGGTGAGGTTGTAGGCCAATACGTGAAGCGCCATCTCGGAGGCGACCCGCGGCAGCGTCTTCATCAAGAAGTGCGTCGCCCCCATCCTCATCTTCAGGGTGCCGAAGGGATGTTCGACGGTCTCACGCCGCTGGCGCATCTTCTCCGGATGCTCGTCGAGCCGGCGCTGTACGGCTTCGAGAATGTGCTCGTGCTCCCACCGCGTGATCCGTCGCTCCTTGCCGGTGGTACAGCGATGCTTGATGGCGCAGCTTTGACAGGCATTGGTCCAGTATCGGCGTAGAACCAATCCATTCTCTTCGGTGGTGTAGTGATAGGCGAGCCTCTCTCCGGCGGGACAAACGTAAACGTCCTCTTCAGTCACATAGCGGAAGTCCTGCTTGCCAAAACGCCCTTCTGCCTTTGCATTCGAGGTCATCGGCTTTGGCAGCGTCACCGTGATGCCAGCTTTGTCGCACTCCAGGATCTCCTCGCCGCTGAAGTAGCCGCGGTCGGCGACGACATCGAGACTCGCCGCTTCCAAGGTTGTCTTGGTCTGCTTGGCCATATGGGCGAGCTGTGCCCGGTCGCTTCCGACGTTGGTCACCTCATGCGTGATGATCAGATGATGTTCAGTATCGACCGCGACTTGGACGTTGTAGCCCACGACGCCTGACCCTCGGCCGCTCGTCGCCATCGAGCGGGAATCAGGATCGGTCAGCGATATCTGCTGATCCGGCGCCGCCAGCATCCGCGTCTTGAGCCCATGCAGGCGTTGCTCCTCCTCCTTCAGCTTGGCGATCTTCTCCTTGAGCCGGGTTGTTTTGGTGGAACGCGCCTCGGACGGCTCCTGCCGATCGGCGCTGTCGAGCTGGCTCAGATAGCGGGCAACGCTCACCTCGATCTGCGCTAGCCGCCGCTCCATCTTCGCCCGGGTAAAGTTCTTGTCCCGATTGTTCACCGCCTTGAACTTGCTGCCATCAATGGCGACGCTGACTTCGGCGAACAGATCCAGACGCCGACACAGCATGATAAACCGGGCGCACACCTTGCGAATGGCCCCGCCATTGTCCTTGCGGAAGTCGGCAATCGTCTTGTGATCGGGCATAAGCCGGCCGGTCAGCCACATCACCTCGACATTGCGCAAAGCCTCGCGCTCAAGCCGCCGGCTCGACTGAACCCGGTTGAGATAGCCGTAAATGTAGAGCTTCAGCAGCACCAACGGATGATACGAAGGCCGTCCGGTCGCCTCCGGTGCGACCCCGTCAAATCCCAGCGCCGCCAGATCGAGTTCATCGACAAAGACGTCGATCGCTTGAACTGGATTGTTCTCGTCGATCCAGTCCGCGAGGCATTCCGGAAACAGCGTCGCCTGCCCGCGATCAATCCCCTCAACGAAGCGCTTCATCCGACCCTCCGCAGCAGCACAATCATACTGCAGAGTGAATCACAGGCACCGCGTTTTTACACAGCCAGGGCCAACAGCGGACTCATGCACCGCAACAAAATCGATAAGATTTGATGGGGCATATTGTTGTCGAGGGTTGAAGCCGTCCGCCTCGAAGTCGCGGTGAAATCGCTTGATTAGCGATACCTTTCCTTCCAATACTGATCCTTCGCGCGGCTGGCCGTGCAGTGAAATAGGTTGGGGGCAACTCAATGAATCCGAACAAGGCACTTTGGGAAAAAGGCGACTTCACACGTATTGCGGCAAGCATGCGCGAGAGTGGCGAGGCGCTTGTCGGCACACTTGGAATCAAGGCGGGGCTCAAGGTCCTGGACCTCGGATGCGGCGATGGCACGACAGCATTGCCTGCGGCGAAGCTTGGCGCAGATGTTCTGGGAGTAGACATCGCGCAAAACCTTGTCGAGGCCGGAAACCGTCGCGCGCAAGAGCAAGGCCTCACGAATCTCCGGTTCCAGGAAGGCGATGCCGCGGATTTGGCCGGACTGCAGAATAAGACGTTCGATCTCGTCGTCAGCATCTTCGGCGCCATGTTCGCTCCGAAGCCGTTCGATGTGGCCAAGGAGATGGTGCGAGTGACCCGCCCCGGTGGGCGGATTGTCATGGGGAACTGGATACCCAATGATCCGACCTTAGTCGCACAGATCCTGAAGATCAGTGCTGCTTACACGCCACCACCGCCGGAGGGCTTCATCAGCCCGATGACGTGGGGGATTGAGGCTAACGTAATCGAGCGTTTTGCGAACGCCGGTGTATCTCGGGACAGCGTGTCGTTCACCCAGGACACATACCGATTCAACTTTCCCAGCGCACCAACGGCGCTCGTGGATGAATTCCAACGCTACTACGGCCCCACCATGAACGCCTTCGAAGCGGCGGAGAAGAGCGGCCGCGCCGACAATCTTAGGAATGAATTGAACACATTATTCGAAAGCCACAATACCAACCCGCGCAAGGATGCCACTTCGATCCCCGCGACTTTCCTGCGTGTGACGGTTACGGTGAACTAGGCGACATCGCCGTCGAATAAGGCGACGAACCTCCTTAATCCTACCAGTTAAAATCACGCGGAATGTTTGGATGGTGGACGAGAAGGCCGAAGAGTGTCGAATATTCATTCTGCGCAAGCGAGATAGTGCACAATGGCAAGCATTAGCGGCGAAGGGTGACGAGAACGCCCAAGCATGTGTATGGGCTGTCGGCAAATATTACCGAATGATGGCTGATGAGCCCTCTAGGTGTGGATGCTGTGACGCCCTCTTCGCGTCAGGCGACATACCGCAAGCGTTTATTATCCTGCTCCCCGTCGAGCGTAATCCCACAGACATTACGGCCCGCGCGTTCGCGGTGTGCGCGGAGTGCGGTAAGCAAGAGGATGACTGGGTTGTTGACCAGGGTGTGCGACGGGACGGACTAGCACCAACGACAGCCCGTCCAGGAGATAAAATCCACCGCCTCCCAGAGCGAGGCAGCCCTAAGCCATAGCGAAGCACATCGGACATCTCATTGTGCGGCATAGCAATTGATCCAGAGAAAATGACGCAACGGGTCAATTTCTGCGCGCCATCTCACGGAATGCGCGGCTGCTTTACCGCAAAGCTGCCGCGCCGACCGTTCGCTATCGGGGCAGTGACGGGCCAATAGCAACATTTCGGTCGGCAGAAAACTGTCAGCCGTTTCGATCAACCTCACCTTGCCCGCACGGCTTCGGCCCGCAGAAATCTCGCATTACAACCGATGATGCGCCAAATTGCTTGCTCTTTCGGAGTTTGGACCTTTCGCCAATCTGGATTTTTCGCCCACCGTCGGCGGCCACGAGCAAGAGATAGGCCGCGGCGGCGCGCAGGCACTCGCACCTGCCGCTTGCCGTTGATCGTCTGCCGCCTAGGATGGCAAACAATGAGGATGTTCCAATTGGCACACCCTCACTAAATCCGCGGCGAACCGCTCAGTTCGGGCCAGATGGAGCGAACAGGTGATTGCCGGGATTTCCGCCGCCGACCGTCGGATTGGCCCAGAAGTCGCAATTGTGCCGCTGAACAAAGTTGCTCTCAGGGCCTAGCGCATGCGGCTGGCTATTGGCGGAGTGGTTGATGAGGAGTTGGACCATAGGCTTCGCCGCGGTGTATTCCGGCCAATGGGGAAGGCGAATTTCGGGGTCGAGGGCGCCGAGGTCCGGCAACGACCGGGAATTGAGCGCCGGCTGGCTGGCGAACGCGGTCCAATACGCGATCATGCTGCGCGACAGCGCTGCATCATCGAGCGTGCCATTGCCCCATTGCGCCGGATCACCCGCCGGAAGGCCGGTGGTGCCCTGCCCGGTGAGCGGTGCGCCCGTTGAGTCCATGAAGAAGTCGTAGGCGATCTCGGTGGTATGTCCGTCATTGAAAACGATACCCGCCGCCGGATTCTCCCGAACCTGTTCGACCGGATTGGGCTGCGCAAATTCATAGCCGCGAACCGGGACAAATTGCGAAACGATGCTGCGCATGTGTTCCGCATTGCAGACGACGCCGTTATCGCCAGTGACGATCGCCGCCGCCAAGCTCGGCGAGCCCGAGGGGAAGTCCGGCGTGGGGAAAGCGGCGGAGGGATAGAGCGTATTCTCGACATAGGCGACCAATGCTGCCGCGGTCGCAGCGCCATATTTGCTAGCGGGGAATATGCTCGACAGCAGACTCGCGTATTGCGCTTCGGTTCGGGTGGTGTTCGAGAAGAATGTACCTTCCGTCTGATTGCTGCCGACGATCATCGGCACTTGATTAAACTGGCCGTTCGTGAAGGCGGTAGTGCTGAAAAGCGGGACCGTCGACCCGTCGATGATGAGACCAGGCGACGCAATACGCAATGCCTGCGAGGCCGGAAGTGCCTGCAGACAGGCGAGGAGGTTCGCCGGATCGCCCTCCTGCGCGAGGCAACCCAACGGATTCGTCGCGTTGGTGTCGAGTATGTGAATGCTGTTCATCGCATTCGTCTCGGCCTGGGCTCTCGTCGTATTGTTGACGCCCGCCCCGACCAAGCTCTCCAGGATGACTTTATGGAACAGGCCCGCTGCCTCGGGTGCCCCGAGAAGGGCGGCGTTCTGGTTGGACCCCTGGGACACGCCGAACATAGTGACGTTGCGCGGATCGCCACCAAAGGCCTCGATGTTGTCCTGAATCCAGCGCAGCGCCAGGATGAGATCCTGGACTGACTGATTCCCCGATGAGCCGTTAGGGTTCAGGGCGTCCAACCCGGGAAGCGCTAGGTATCCGAACGAATTGAGCCGATAATTGACGGTGATGAGTACGATGCCGGACTGCTCGACGGCTTCGATCCCCTTATAAGGATTGGAATTGCCGCTGGTGCCGCCCCCGCCGTGAATCCACACCATTACCGGGTGCCGTTTCGGCGGTGTCTCGCGCGGCGCCCAGATATTGAGGATGAGGCAATCTTCGGTCAGCACCGGAGTCGGAGTGTAGGCGACGGAGGGTGTCGCCTGCTCGCAGGCAATGCTGTTGTTGGTGGCAAGAAACGGTCGAGTCGGGAACGAGGTCAGCGGCTGTGGCGGTCGGAAGCGAAGGCCGCCGAGAGGTGGTTTTGCATAGGGCACGCCGAAGAAAACCGCGACATCGTCGTTGTGGCCGAGATATTGACCGACGAGTTCGCCCGGGCTGATCGTCACCTTCGGCGCCTCCTCGGCCTGCGTTCCCAGGGTCAGGACGGCGACCACGCCCACCGCAAGGAGCACGTTCGTGAGGCCCCGCTTCGCAGATTGACAGAAATACTGAGCCCTCATCATTCTCTCCCGCGGTTTAAGATTCACAAAGAAGGAACGCTTGTCGATGGTCGGATCGGTTCCCAGTCCCGATCCGACCGCCAATACGGAGAAGTCCAACTAGCGATGATCGTCGGACTCGAACTTGTGAAAGTCCCCTTCGACGCACGAATAGTTCGCGGCAACGCTGATGTCACCCCCTTTGGGGCCCGTGTACCGAAGCGTCTGCGGATAGGGGCAAAGCGGGCGGCTTCGCGTGGTCGGAAGATTCGAGAGAGTGCCCAACACGGGGCTGAAATTGACGCCGGTTGCTACGACAGTATTGGGCGCGATGCCGTTTTCGATCCAGTTTACCATCGGCGTGAGCATGTCGAAGCGGTCTGTCGAAGCGTTGCCGCCGCAGTGCCCCATGTTGGGAACTAGGTAAAGCTTCATGAAGTCTTCTGCCTGACGAAGTATGTTATCGGAGTGGCCGTGACCCTGGCGCTCCGCCACTTTGTGGAAGTATTCGACAGTGTACGGCCACGGCGGACCCGAGTCGCTCAGGCCGTGGTAGAAGATCAGCTTGCCACCGCCGCTGATGAAGGCCGAGATATCGGTCGAGTTGTTGACCGCCGGCGAGTGGGCGGTAACCAGACTAATGTCCGTATCATAATTGACCGTGAGCGGGTTGTACGTCGGGTTTGGAACGGTAAACCAAAACAACGGTAATTGACCCGATCCCAGGCCGATGTTGCCCGGGGGAGAAGTCGGCGTACCGATGTCGCGTGTCGGGATGCCCGAAGGCTGCATGAACCCGCCGTCGAACGGATATCCAGACAACAGCGTCCCATCCGGCGTAACGATCTGCTCACCTTGCGAGGTTCTTGGACCTTGGGCGATTTTCTTCACTGCCGCCACTTGTGCGGGGCTCAGACACGTCGCTCCCTTTGCGCCGGGGCACTGCAAGGGCTGACCGGGCGCTATAGAGCCGTAAGGCCCCGACGATGGGAAGACGAAGGTTGCCGGGTCGAAATGGCATGCCGCCTTGTTGTCGATGACGCCGTCCACCAACCCGTCGAGCGCGTCGCATGCGGCTAGGATTGCATTGGTGAACAGATTTTGATCGCTGACTGAGAATCCCTGCGTATAGATGGGGTTCCCGCTCGAGTCCTTGGGAGACACGGAAATGATCTGCTCCAGCCCCCACGTCTCGCTCAGCGAAATATCCGGCGGGAGATAGAAGGGATCGCCGGCGATGACGCCCTCGTAGTAGTTCGGGAACGACTGGGTCATCGCCATAGCCTGCCGGCCGCTCGTCGAGCAGCCGACGAAATAAGAGTGGTCTGCCGGGCGCCCGTAATAGGCATCGATCAGATACTTGGCGGTCTGAGTGGTTATGTCGATTGAGTTGTAGGCCCAATCCTTAACCGCCTGTGCGTCGGGATAAAACATGTTCACCTGAAGAATGCTCGGGGAGGTCGCAGTCTTAGGTGTCGTAGGCGGCAATTGGGACGTTTCGTGGCCGCCGTCTTGCGAGACCACGGCCCATCCATTGCTCAACTCGGGGAAAGAAGCCGTGCCAGTCTGTGCCCCGGTCGCTGCGGGAAGGCTACCCTCGGTGCCACCGCCGCCCTGAAACATGAATCGTCCGTTCCAGACGGTTGGCAGGCGCACCTCGAACTTCGTCCCGTATGCTTGGGGAGTGGCGGCGGGCCCGGCGATTCCCGTGCGCGCCCGCAGCAGCCCCTGTATTTGGCAGTGCTCGGGCAAGGTTGCAGTCGCTGGATTCAGCTGAGCGAGAGTGATCGTAGTTCCAGCCGCAGACTCGGTAGGCGTGATCGCGGTAGGCTTGATCGGGAAACCGGCGAGGGTGGCAAGCGATGCGCACGTGACTGCAGGTCCCGTTGCTCTTTCGATCAGGAGCCGGGCGACCGGCTCCTTGGAGGTCTTCGACTCAAACAACAGAATGGTATTTGATCCGACTGTCAGGCCGGACACCACGCCGGTGCCGTCTTGCGACAGCACATTAGGCTCGTCGAGTCCGTTTAGCGTCAGCTTGAGATGACGAATTGCTTCGTTCGAAGGGCCAGTAACATTAATCGACACCGAACTCGTCGTGACATACCCGACCGCGGGACTGTCGGGGCTAGTTATCGTATAGCCTTTACCAGGTTGATCTGCCTGTGAGAGGAAGGGCCACAACGTCCCTACCGACACCATGACAGCCGCGCTCAGTCCTCGCGTTTTGGTGACGACAACCATGACTAGACTCCTCCCGCCGTGATTATTGTTAATTGCGCCGGTCCGCCGTGACCGTCATGGCGATCCATCCGACCGCCAAACCCACACAGCGTCAGCTTGGAGATTATTGGACACTTCGCACAGATGTGGAATAATGATATTTGGACTATCAGAAATCTAAAAAAAAGATAACGCAGACGTACACCGTTACGGCCATAGCTACCGATGGACCTCAAAAAGCTCGATTACTTTGTGCACGTTGCCGATCTGGGCAGTTTCACCAAGGCTGCGACGCAGCTCTCCGTTGCCCAGTCCGCGCTGAGCCATCAGGTGCGTCACCTCGAGTTAGAACTCAAGCAGACTCTGCTGCATCGCAACGGCCGCGGCGTCACGCCTACGGACGCAGGCAGGCGTCTCCTCGCTCATGCGCGAGGGATACTCATGCAGGTGCGCCGCGCGCGCGACGAACTCACCGAGATGAGGGACACGATGGTGGGCCATGTCATCCTTGGTCTGCCTCCCAGCATCGCGAAGCATCTCACGGTCCCGTTCGTTAAATCCTTCCGCAATTCCTTTCCGAAGGGAACCGTCAGTGTGGTCGAAGCATTGTCCGCATCTGTTATGGAGCGGATCACGGAAGGGCGTGTGGACATCGGGCTGGTCTTCAATCCGGCGCCGCTACCGTCCCTCGAGTTTCGACCGCTGCATGAACAGCAACTGCTCTTGATCTCGTCCAAGGCAACCGGAAAACGTCGGTCGAGCAAATCGGTGCAGCTGCGCGAATTACCGCGCTATCCATTGATCCTCACGAGCCGCATGAACGCCAACCGGATGTTTATCGAGGCCCAGTTAGCGCAGCTTGGGCTGAAGCCCCAGATCGAATTCGAGATCGACGGGATCGCGTCAGTACTCGACCTAGTCCACGAGGGCTACGGGCACGCTGTCCTGCCCCTCATTTCCATGCGTGGTCACGCCTTTGAACGGAGCTTTACCACGAGGCCCATCGTAAGGCCCAAGCTCTGTATCCCGCTGTCGTTGGTTACGTCTGTGCAGCGGCCTATCACACCGCTGGCGAGAGAAACCCTTTCGTTGATTCACAAAACGGTGTCACAGGTTCTTTTTCCGCAGAAGCTTTGAGAGCCCCGGAAACGCTAAGCACGGACTCCGAAGAGAGAATTTAACCCTTCGGAATGCGGTATTTGCTGATCAAACAATGAAGGACCTGTTGGCAGGAGGACCGGGCTTCCCCCGTGGTCTCTCCCATAAAATCTCACCCGAAGGAGAAACCCGAATGGCATATTCCTTGTATGACGCGGCGTCCAGTAGCTTGGCGCACTGGCCGATCACAGTGCCGATCGCCTCGTCCTCGCGCGTGGCGCTGACCGACAGGAAATAATTGTCGGCGGTGACCGGCGTTAATGCGGCAGCTGACACGGCTCATGACAACCGTGCGCGCCATGGGTAGGCTACATGTGTCGGTCGGGACCGGCGGGTGCTGCAATGGAGGACGCTTTGGGCAGGGAGGGTGCGCGAGTGCGGTTGATGGCGGTCCTGGCCACGGTCGCCACGATTGTCTCTCTCGGAGCGTCCCGGCCGCTCGCAGCGGACGATTATCCAAACCGGCCGATCACGCTGGTCATTCCGCTGCCGCCGAGCGGCGCAAACGACATCATGGCGCGCGCGGTCGCCGACAAGATGAGCGCAAGCCTCGGCCAGCCGATCGTCATCGAAAACCGTGGCGGTGCCGGCAGCACCATCGGCGCCCGCGACGCCGCCCGAAGCGCGCCCGATGGCTATACGCTGTTGTTCGCGACGAGCTCATTGACAATCAATCCATCGCTTTATCCAGGTGCCGGCTACGATCCGAAAAAGGATTTTGCTCCGATCGGCTTGATCGCGACCAGCCCGAATTTCGTGTTGGTGAATCCCGCAATTCCGGTTCATTCGGTCGCGGAACTGATCGCGCTCGCCAAGAGGGATCCAGGTAGGCTTGACTTCGCCTCGACCGGAACCGGCACCAGCACGCATCTCGCCGCCGCGCTGTTCGCCATGATGGCTGACGTGAAGTTCACCGCGGTTCCTTACAAGGGCGTCGCGCCGGCCGTTACCGATCTGCTGGGCGGTCAGGTTGCGCTGATGTTCTGCCCGATGGCGAGCGTGATTGGCCAGGTGCGCGGCGGCAATTTGCGGGCGCTTGCGGTGACCGGCGCGAAGCGCTCGCGATGGTTTCCGGACGTGCCAACCGTGGCGGAGGCGGGGCTTCCCGGCTATGCGGCGGAACTGCACTACGGCCTCGTGGCGCCGGCCGGCACGCCTCCGGAAGTCATCGCCAAACTCAACGCCGCGCTCAATAATGCGCTGGCCGACGGCAACATCCGGCAGCGGCTCGGCGCCGACGGCACCGAAACGCTGCCGGGCACGCCTGAAGCGTACGCCGCCGATATCGCCAGCGAAGAGGCCAAATGGGGCGCCGTCATCAAGTCGGCGGGCGTAAAGGCGCAGTGAGCCGTAATCGGAGTTGCAGCGCTTGTTGTACAATCTGGAGGCCGGCATGCCGCTTTTGTTTGTCGACGAGCTGACGGTGAAGATGCCGCCAGCAGTCGGCGCCAATTCCGGCATTGGCCCCGCGCACGTTCAGCTCTCGCTGTCCGGCGAATGGCAGGGAGCGGCGAAATGAGATGCTCGTCTCGCCCGCTTGGCCACGGTTTGCTTGTTGCGCTCTGCCTCGCGGCTCCGGCGTTCGCTGCCGCGGCGCCGGGCATCGGCGATGCGACCAATTCGGGTATCGACAATCCGGGGCTTGATGTCACCCGTCACGCCATGCCTCCGGACGTAACCACGCCCGCAGAGTCGACAACTGTCAGCGCCAATCCGTTGTGGGCAATTCCACTGAGCGCACTCGCAGCGACGCTCAAACGACCGTTGTTCTCACCGTCCCGGCGTCCGCCGACGCCGATAGTGGCGAATGCAGCCGTCTTGACGCCGCGAGCGCCGCCGCCACCGCCGCCTCCCGCGCCGGAGCATCCGAATCTCGTACTGGTAGGAACCGTGGCAGCAGGGAGCGAAGCTCTTGCCGTGTTAGTTGATCCAATGACCCATAACGCGGTGCGGTTACGTACTGGCGAAGGTCATCAGGGTTGGATATTGCAATCGGTCGATCGCAGGACAGCGACGCTGCAAAAAGGCAGTCAGAGCGAAAAGCTGGAACTGCCGCGACATACCGCCGGACCCTGAGGCGGCCAGTGATGACGAGGGAAACGCAAGCTACCAAGGCTGGGTGCCGGTGGGGAATCCGCTCCAGCCGCGAGCATCAAAGATGGCTCAGCCGTCGGCAATAATTCTGCAACCGCGCCGACAAGATCCTCTACAGAAGACGTAGGAAACCCAAACTACCAGGGCTAGTTGCCCACCGGAAATCTATCCAAAACCGCGAGCGTGCCAGGCGGTGTCGGGGAAAAACTCAGCGGCGTTCTCGTATAGTCCTAATAGGCGTCCGAGATGGTCCTGGATGCCCCGCAAGCTGCGTTTCTTGAGATGCTTAAGGAATGCGCTGCAGCCCACCTTGCGTGGGCAAAACGCGCAAGACGGATTTTGTGGTTTACAGACATATTAGCTTGGATGATGATTATCGTGAGCTTCGACCGCGACGACCGGCGTTTCGATCGCAATGAGACTAACGGCGCCATCGGTCGATTTTGTTCAGATGTTCTCAACGTTCACGACCATTCGATGCCGTCGGCATGAGAGGCTGCGCCAAAAAAGGGGAAAGGGAGGTAGCTGTGAAAACGTGCAAGCATAATTATTGTTTCCGTCCGGTTGTCCTTGGTGGTGTGATGATTTCGGCCGTGCTCGCGACTGGAGCGCCAGCATCGGCCGACACAACGCCGATTGCGTCCTTTGTTCCGGTGCCTTACACGAGCACATCGGTGCCGTTCAACACCCGCCTCGCGGAGTTCGCAGCGGACGGCTCCGGTTACACGGAGATGGAGTTCTTCGTCTCCGGCAACGCCAACATCTATAAAAAAGACGCGGTCACAGGCAACGCCATCGTCAACACGGCGAATCACCCATACACGTCGCGCATTCTCGTCCGCCTGCCGGCCGATCCGGCGAATTTCAGCGGCAACGTCGTGATGGAGATCTACAACGGTACACCGGGCTATGATGCGGACGTAGAGTGGAGCCAGGTCAAAGGTCTGTTGCAACGGCATGGCGACGCCTGGGTCGGGCTGTCTAATGGCACCGGGCCCGTCAACGTGCTGAAGAACGACTACGCCCCCGCACACGCGCCGGGTCGCTACGACCCGCTCAACTTCACCAATGCCGCTTTTGTCTGGGATCTCATCAGCCAGACCGCCGCGCTGTTAAAAAGCAATGCGACAACGCATGTGCTGGACGGCTACGACGTCAAACGCGTTTATGCGATGGCCGAGTCCGGCGCGGCGCAAACCCTCGTGCTCTACATCAATGACATCCATCCGTTCTGGCGCATGCCTGGCGGCGGCCCAATCTTCGATGGGTTCATGCCGGATGAGCGGTTCGGCACGGGAGCGTCGCTTGCATCAGGGGTGGCGGCTTGGCCAACCTGCAGCCCGCGTCTGGTCCTGCACTCGGATGTTCCGATCATGAACCTCGAGACCCAGCCGGACCTGCTTACGTCGCAAGCATGGTGTGTCCGGCGCGCGGACAGCGACGCCGCCGGTGACCGGTTCCGTTCCTGGGAGTTGCCCGGTTCGCCACATCTCACGCCGTTCGTTACTGACGACGACAACTCGCATCGTGACCTCGACGGGACGCCGTTCGTGTACTCGACTTTCACTTGCACGCATCAATCGCAAGTGAGCCGGTTTCCCAAGGAATATTTCAAGCAAGCGGCACTCGGCGCTTTATATGATTGGGTTGACACAAACACCCCACCGCCCACGGCGCCTCCCATCGCGCTCCATACCCCGGTGCTTCCGGCGCTGACGCCAGTCACCTACATTCTCGATGGCAACGGCAACGAGACGGGCGGTCTGCGCACGCCGTTTGTTGACTACCCGGACAGGCAATGGGTGGTGAACGACACCACCGTGACTTCCACCGGGCCACTGGGCGCTCTCTTCTGTACGCTCTATGGCTATACCGTGCCGTTTACGACGGCTGAGCTGAAGTCGCTCTATAAGAACCATGGCGACTACGTGAGTGGCGTCGTTCACGAAACCAATGATCTACTCAAGAATCGCTTCTTGCAAAGCTGGAACGCCGATACGATCAAGGAGAACGCGGGCGAGAGTTCCATTCGGTAACAGCCGTATCCACTACGAAAACTAAGGCGGCGGCTTCCGGGCCGCCGCCATTCGTTTGATGAGAACCAAAGGGAAGATGATCATGTATCAATCAACAAGGCGCGGCATCCGGGTTGGCAGCGGTTACTACGGCGGCCAGCGCGAGATCGGTGAGCACGTTCTGCATAAGCGGCTGATCGATGAGCATCCTCTGGAATGCGGTGCGATGGGGCGATATCGGCTCAACGATGCGCAGGAGAGCTGGCGCACGGTTCCAGTTTAGTCGAGGCAATGCCCACATCGACAAAAGATACCGGCAAAGCGAAAGCTTGCAAAACTGTGATCAAGCCGCGAGCCAACTGATCGATAAGGTGCACAGCCTGACACCGGGTCCATCTGAAAGCAAACAAGGCCCTACGCCAAGTCCAGATAACCATTAAGTCTTGTTCCAGCTTAGGCGAAGCGTCCAATTTGCACCAAGGCTAGGGAATATCGAGAGACCGGCTCTCGGTGGCCAGGCGCCAACTGGCTACGTCTCCAAGCATGGCTTCGGCAGCGGCGAGCGCGCAAAGGCGTAGTGCCCGCTGATCGTACATATCTTCCTTCATGGCGCTAAGAAGTTGCGTCAATGCCGCACGGGTGCGTTCGGAGCGTCGGGCGATGCCGCCGTAGTCACCGATTACACGAATGGCAAAAATTGCAGACGCCACTGCAGGCAGGCCAGTAGAGAGTGCCGTCGTCGCCACGAGAACAGGCTCGTGTGTCATCCAGCCAAGAAGGACAACTCCTATCAACGCTGCCAGCGAAGATACGAAAGATGCGAGGAACAGGACAAATCCGCAATCCTCGAGCCGCCGTTCGAGCTTCCCCATCGCTTCGGCACTTCTTCCATGGTAGGCGCACTGATCTTCCAGCACTCCCTCCAAAGTCGACTGAGCCTCCGCGACCCAATCTTGGGATGGTGCGACGTGGCGAAGCCCCTGGCCGCGCACGATGGCGCGCGCGTACCATCCGGTCCAGGTCGGCTCCTGCCCGAAGAATGTCGTCGGACGCACTCCCAACGCCCACAACGGCAGCGCAGCGCGCAGCCGCTCCGCCAATTCCCGTGCCTCGAACCAGCGCCGATGCCAACCCTTCCTCCAAGTGGCCCCGGTGTTGAACAAGATGAGCCCGATACACATTACCTCGAGGCCAGCCAAATAAGGTTTCCATTCCTCACGAAGCACTGAAATAGCCGCTAACACCACCGCAAGAGACGCAAGCGCGAAATTAGCGACGACGGCGCTGCGAAAGACTTGAGCAAAAAAGATGCCAGTGGCGTCCGCCCAGCCGAAGGCTTCGATAAGATTCTCAGTTGAAGGCGCCCCGGTGGATGCAGGTGGTGCGAGTTTCGTAAGGTAGCCCGCCAGTTGCTGCGGCGACTTTGGCCGGTAATCGGTCGACACGACGGCTCGGGCGCCTACCATCGCGGTCAATAGGGGAAATTCAACGCGAAAATTTCGCGCACGAACGTCTTCAACAAGGAAATTCTTGAGTGCATCGGTCTCAGTGTTCAGAGGCCGCAAGTGTAGCATCAGCATACACCACTCGAATAACCCGAGGTGTTTGTGTTGGTCAGGCTTGGATATGGGGGGCCGTACCAGATCGTCGATCAGCTTCGACAATCCCTTCCCAAGTTTGACAGGCGTCAGATCTTCGACGGAATCCACCGTAAGTCCCGCACCATCACTGCTGCCGCCAAGGATGCGCGGCTCATCCTTGCCGTTGGCATCGATATGAATAATCGGAAGCCGCAGTCGTGCCGCGGCATTGAGCATATCGATCGAGCCGCCGCGCCCGTGCGACTCGCCTCCGTCCCAGACGGCAAGCACGAGATCTGACTGGCTGAGCACGGTGAGGCCCGCGGCTTCGTAAGATCGGCCTTCTTTCTGCTGTGCTTGCTGTGGATCATCGTCCGCGGAACCGCGCTGCCCCGGCAATGGCAGCACCGCGCGAGCGCGAGCGCGTAGCGTATCAAACGCCTGTTTGGCCATTTCCGACTTGAAGTCGCTCGAATAGGTCTCCACAGCAAATGGCAACGGCGCGTCGAGCACGAAGCCGCGCGACAATGCGGCCTCGGCGACGATGTGATCTGTTCCCTCCGCGAGCGTGCTCACTAGCGACAGGAGCGAAGGATCCGACGCGAAGAGCGCTTTGTATTTGCCATGCGCCGAAACCGCTTCGCGCGCAACTTCATCGAGTACACGGCTGACGTCGGTTACGATCTTTTGTCCCGCGTAGCCAGACGGATCCGGCAACCGGTCCGGTCTGTGGCCGATGACGCCGATAGCGAGCGCAAAGCGCGGCTTGGGAGGATGGATGGAGTTGATCATGTCCGCACCCCCGGGCAGACAACGCATAGCGTCGCCATCTGTAAGATATAACGACAATATACTTGAAGATATATACTCCGAAATTCAATTTGCCGACGCGAATCGCCTGCCGACGATCTTCGAGTTTGGCGCGACCGTACGCGACGAAGCGTTGGGCACGCCCTCACCGTGCGAACTGTCTTACCTTGCCACCTTGGTTGCAGTTGCCGACTCATCTGTGCCGAAATGCTCCCATGTCCTGCGGCGACACGACTGTGAACAACAGCGTCTGCGTACTAAAGCGAGCACTAGATTTCGCCGCTGGCGCGCCGCCGCAGTAGCGACACCGACACCAGTTTCTGTCTACTAGAATGAAGTGCTGCAACGTTGCGAGCCCCGTCCTCTGGTCTCCAGTTCGTGATGTCACGTGTCTTTAGATCATGCATGAACGCGGCAAGTGTAGCGTCTTCACCATTCGCCGCGCGCCGCAGGAGCGCAAAGTAGTCATGATCGCCTTGCCTTTTGTTCGATACGTCGCACACGAAAAAACGTCGCTCGTCCTCCGTTATTTGGACTACGTTGGGGTGGTTCGAGGTCATTATCATCCTGTGCATTGATTTCACGCTCATGCGCCGACCGTACTTTCGCTCGAGTTCTATTTCGTCTCCAGTCAGCAGGTGCTTCAGTTTGTCGCTCAAAGCCAGATTGCCGCTAAAGAACGCCTCCTCGGCGCAAATGAGCAACTTGTCGGCGAGGTGCCAGTTATACCCAAATAGGCTTTACCCGTCCGCGGTGATGAGCGTGTTTTGTCGACCGACAACGCGAGCAAGGATGAGAGCGAAGAGGCTCTTGCCTGTACCCTTCTGACCTTTCAGTACCAGAGCGACGCCGGGTTTTTCCGAAGGTCGCTGGATCATGTGCGCGCACCAATCGAGGATGTAGTTGGCCTTCTCTTGGTCACCGCCCGCGATCACATCCAGAATATGGTCGTAGATAATGGACCAGACGCCCTGCTTCGGCGTGATGCCCTACCCTCGCCAAAGGTTATACGATTTGGCTGGGCGAGCGTGGTCATCGGGCCAATAGCCTATCTGGACGTACTCGCGGCGGTTAGCTGAACGCCGCCACGCTGCACTTGCCGATATCAGCTTACCGTCATCACATCGCGCCTGTCGGCAAGTAAAGACGTTATTAAACCCGCTCGGCCGCTGCGCTGTCACACCGCCGCGTGGATCGATTTTGTAGATGCCGCCGTTGCCAGTATGCATGAAATATCCGGCCGCGTTCACACGAGCGATTGCCTCAGCCTCCGGCACCACTTGAAAGTCCAGTGGGTCCGACCAGTTGGGCCATTCGCTGTTGGCGCTGTGATAATTCTCTTGGGCCCGACCTATCTGCTGCAACCTAATCTGCGGCTTTTTCGCGAGCCGAGCCGCTGATGCGACCTTCGATGTTTTTGCTGGTCGAGCCCGCACTTTCCGTCTCTTCGCGGGACGCGCCGTCGCCAAACGTCGGGCATGTTTTTTCGCGAGCCGAGCCGCCGCTTTTGCCGAGGCAGCCCTCAGTTTTTTCGCTGGTCGATCCCGCACTTTGCGTCGTTTCGCGGCGCGATCCGTCGCTAAAGCTTGGGCAGCCAGTACCACGGTTGTGCAGGCGGTTAGGACACCGGTATCACGCGACAGAACGATGCGATGTTTGATAGTTGATTGGGCAGAGCACATAAGGCACACTGCCGTTATTTGCTCGATGGCGACCCGAGCGGCTTACCTCACCAAGCAGCTCGTCTCTACCGCACGCAAGCTTGGTTCTTTTGAGCCGCCTCATCGGGCGGGGAAAGGACCACATGCCTTGGCTCGACACGCGGGACATAGGCAGCGTCGGTACGCTCGTCAACTGCCCAATATAGTTAACGCGTCAACGCCTCGTAATGAAGCCTACCATGCCTCACGCATTGAGCGGCCTGAGACGATTGAGCGTGCGTTCCAGCATTTCTAGCGGCAACAACAGTATCTCTTTCAGCGCGGCTTCGCTTGCTTCTGGAAACCGCGTCTGCAATTCACGCATGCCGTACTCCTGAGCAGCAGTCCCAAAAGACAGGCGTGGCTGTTTCGGATAGGGGTGAGCGAAATAGGCATCGTAGACGCCGCGCTCTGCATCCCAGCTACCAAAGCGACTGGGGAACCAGATGCGGTAAAGCTCAACGATCAACTCCCCAAATTTCTCTTTTGTTTCAGCGGTCAACCCGCCGCCCTTGTACTCGAACACTGCACGCGCGATCTCGGCTGCAGCGTCGGCCAGTAGGGTTCCCAGAAGATACTCAACTCGTTTCGGCTGTGGCTCCCCATCAAGAGGCTCAAAATCGGGATAGCCGTTGGCCTCCTCGTAGGAGGCGACGGCGGCAGGCCCAGTTCTCAAAAAGTTGGGCCAGGCGGGAGCCCAGGCGATTTCCTCCGCATGTTTGTTCTGGACGATGCACCCCGTAATGGTCAAATGATCTGGATCAGGTGGGTTAGGAGCACAACGGGGTTTGACGAGCCCCAATTCAAGGTCCATTTCAACGTTGCGGACCAAGAGATTGTAGTCGTCGTACATTTCCATTCGGTAGCGCATGTTAACTTCTCCTTAGCTTGAGGTTTTGACCTTTTCACCTTGGCCACATCTGGAAGGTCGCAAAGTCTCACCTGTCTCACGTGTGTCTCGCCCCTAGTGTCTCACCTTGAAACCGCGTGGCTGTTGCGTTTGTCCCACCTGTCCCAGCAAACGGGGCGTGGGGGCGATTAATGCTCTCCACTGCCGTTCCTGGTGTTCTTTTCTGTAGTCTTCTAATAATCTCAAATAAGGTGAGACAGGTGAGACACCTGAGACAAACGCCCAATCTGCGCGCACTTTCGCTGTCCCACCTGCTCCCAGCACGTGAGACACCGTGGGACACGTGTGTGCCACCGATTTACTGTTTGATCCCGAGCCGGTCATCGATTTTCCCCTGCCAAGTGTCACCGTCGGGCACGTCATAACCCCAAGGGCGGCTTTTCCCGCGCGCTGTTGCGGTGGCCGGCTCTACTGGCTGGCGCGCCTCAGGGAGCGCGGCGGTCTTAAGGTCAAGCATTGCGTCGGCCTCGTCCGGCGCCCCAGTGTCTTCGACGGTCAGCGTCGCCGCCCTCATGGGCACTGTGGAGACGCGCTTGCGTGGTCCGAACATTTCGACGCAAGCCTTACCGAAAACCTCCTGATTGGCAGGCCGCAGGCTATGCTGCTTGCAAAACCCTGCGTATGCCTCCCGAAGTTCCTTTGAGGCTATACGCCCCCCTAAGTCAGGCTGGCGTGCGCCATGGCTGGTGTCACCGATAATCGCGTCCGCTTCAATGCACGCCTGCGACCATTGCGAAACGCTGTCGCCGCTCATGCGCTGCTGCTCGATAGTCTCGGTGGTCTTGAGGATTTCTCGGGGATGCCAGTCGCCGAGCGTAATGCGCAGGAGAAAGTCTAGGAACTCGCTCGTGCCGCCTGCATCTAAATCTTGGTATAAACGATCAAACCACTCCTTATCGCCCGCACGCTCGTCGCTCACGTCGAAAACAACGTTGCGGCGATCTCGGACACCTGCCGCAACTGCGTGGTCGTGGTTTGTGGTCGCGATAGTCTTCAGCCGATTTGGGATTTGCCGGAGACTTCCAAACTTGCGTTCAATCTGGATCGTGTCGGCCGTAATTAGCGATTTGAGTTTATCGGCCGCCCTGTGGTCCCCTGCCCATAGGATTTCCTCCGCCAGTACAAAACACACGTTTTCTAGCCAGTCGGTGAAGCGGCCCAATAGACGGTCCTTGTCGTCGATCAGTGCGCCGTGCAGACCAAAAATAATCAGCATCACGACACCGAGCGTGCTTTTGCCGGTGCCTTGCTTGCGGCTTTTCAGCACGATGATGATGCCGGAGTGCTTGTCTGGGTTCTGTACGGTCCACGCGAGAAAGCGAATTACGAATTTAAACTTCTTTTGCTCGCGCCGGCAGATCACCTCACGGATGTGTCGGAGCAGTCGCCGCTGTTTCTGCCAACCCTTGCGCGCCTCGACGCCGAACCCGCGCCAAAGATTAAACTCGTGTGGGCCAATCGTGCCTGTTGGCTTAAACACTAGTTCGAGTTCGAGCCGTTGTGGGCTTTCTTTCCAAAATTTCTCGACAGGGATCGGTTTCGATGAGCCGCCAGGAGGTTTGATGAAAATGTTTTGAATTTCCAGTTTGAATTGCTCAGGCGGGACAAACGTGATCGACCCGTCATCGTGGAGGCGGAAGATGCCAGTTTCTTGATTATTTTTGCCGATGAAAAAATGCGAGTTTAGAAGCGTTAAAGCGTCCACTGGGGTGTAGACGCCGCCGCACAGTGGTTTCCGTTTTGGTGCTGCTTTAGCTCCCGTCGGTGCAATCGGATAGCCTGCTCCCGGCTTGACCCCGCCGGCCGTGCCAGTTGGTGCCGTAGCGCACGTCGCGGCGGTACCTAACAGAGGGCCCACATTAGCAAGACCCGTTTCAACGAGGCCATCCAGGCCAGTGTGGCCGAACAGTGCGTCCTCCGCACCTACACCGATTGGATTTCGCCCTGGGACTGGGAACACTTCGAGTGCATCCTCGAATGATTTCCGTTCGCCGGGCTCAGTGATGGACTGAAACGGGCTTGTCACGGCAGTTCCTCATCGTCAGGCAGCGATGGCCCGCGCGGATCGATTTCTTTCTCGAAAACGAGTTTTTCGTCCCCACCTAAATCGATTGTAATGATAAATTTTTCCTTCGGCCCTGGCGCGCTATCGGGGTCGTTGCCGGCCGCTTGCCGCAGTTCACGCGCAGCTTCGATACGGTGACGCGGTGCGATCTGTTCGTCGGTCAAGATGCGATTGAGGATATTTGGCGCCTTGGCGAAATGGCGCTGCGCCGCTTGCCGCGCACATTCGCCATTGAAAATGCGGCGCTCATGCTCGACGCGAATGGCCGAAAGCAGCGGCGCGTTCGTTGCAAGCCCTGCCCAATCTTCGTCGCTCAGCCCCCACTTGTCCTTGATCTCAGCGTCGGACAACAAATTCTCAAGGTGGCGGGCGCAGTCGGTTACGAATGCTTCGCCCACGTCGGTGTCGAGAGCTACCATTACGCCGCGCAGGCGGACACTCCCGTCGGCAGCGGGGCTCGGCTCAGCAACATCGCCGACCTTGGCGACCGCGCTAGGGATTTTGGCCTTGATTTCCATCGGGTTTGCCCAGTTGTCTGTACTCGCGCGCCGAAAAAGGGATCGGTTCCCCTACTATTCAGGTTTATTCGCCGGTAGCGTTACCGCGGCGGTAAACGCCCGCGCGGTCACCCGGTCTCGGTGAGCATCCGCTCAAGCGCCCGTTTTGGGACCAGCCGCCTACCGGCAATTCTGACGGTGGGTAGCACTCCCTTCCGGTAGGCGACTGCCCGGCAGATGCCCAAGATTTTGGCGGCTTCTTCGATGGTGTAGGTCTGCCGTTCGAAAGGACTAACGTCTTGTATCGCCATGGGATTTTTATCGCTTGTCATGGGGTCACCTAATTTCCATTTACCACCACGGTAATTGCTCTTGCTTTATAAATCATTGTATATGACTATATATGCTACAGTTCAAGAAAATAATACTAGGCAGTCCTGGGAGCTAAGACTTTGACAAATCAACGAAAAAGGGGGCGTCCACCCTCAGAAAATCCGATGGTGCACACCGCAGTTGTGCTGCCGCAGGACTTGATTGAACACTTGAAACGGGATGCCGCGGCGTCGGCCCAAGGCCTGAGCGCCGAAATCCGTCAGCGCCTACAAACGTCCTTTGACCGAGAGGGCCCTGATCCTCCGACGAGGAACCTAGTCGAGTGCATCAAGGACCTAGCTGTCAGCTACGCCCGCGACGTTGGGGTGCCCTGGTACAAACACGAGTTTGGGCGGAGGGCCATGAAAGCGGGCATCGCGGTATTCCTGGGAGAGTACGATGCCGAGGGTAACAACCTTCCCGATACATCGTTCACCGGCTATCCCGATGATGCTCCACCCGAAGTTGTTGGACAAACGCACGCGCGGCTCATTTTGAGAACGCGACGCGGCGACGATAGCGACCCACGAAAGACGTGATGCTGTTAGCGGCGGCACCATGGCCAATGCATAATGTATGGAGTGATTAGTTATGGCCTCAGTACGTCGGCGCGCATGGAAGACCCGGAGCGGCGAAGCCAAGGCTGCATGGGTTGTGGACTACAGCAATAGCCGCGGGGATCGACAGCGAAAGCACTTCTCCCACAAGAAAGCGGCCGATGCGTTCCGCATCCAGGTCGAAGGCCAGATGCAAGCGGGCACCTACCGACCCGATGCCGACAAGGTGACAGTCAAGGAGGTCTGCGAGAGCTTCTTGGAACATTGTGCGGGTCGCAACGAACGCGACGAGCGCATGACCCGCAAGATGCTCACCGTTTACAAAGGCCACGTATCTAATCACATCCTGCATCCCGACCATGATCTCGGAAGCCGGAAACTCTCACAGTTGACGGCTCGATCCCTGGGGGATTTTCGGGACCGACTGCGGGCCACTAGCGTGACAGTTCCCACCACTCGAAAGATACTGGCCACGCTCCATAGCGCCTTGGCCTATGCCGTGACCCAAGACTGGGTTGCAATCAACGCAGCGCATGGGATCAGGGTCATTGGAGCCCGGGACGAGGGATCGAAGAAAATCACTCCCCCGAGCAAAGAAGACCTGCGCGCGGTCCTTCGCACTGCGGACGAAGACCTTCGCATCGTGCTCTTGTTCGCGTCGTCCACCGGATTGCGAGCAGGCGAGCAATGGGCGGCCCGCTGGGGAGACGTGGATTTAGAGCACGGTAGGCTTCATGTCGCACGCCGTGTCGATGCATATGGTCACGAAGGTCCGCCGAAGACAGCAGCCGGCGTGCGGATGGTTCCGCTCTCGAACCAGCTTGTCGCAAGGTTGAAGGTCTGGAAGGTGAAATCCCTGTATAAGCGACCAGATGACCTGCTGTTTCCGAACGCAGCGGGCAATCACTCAAACCATGATAATGTGGTCAAGCGCCGCTTCCTCCCCCTGTTCGAGAAGTTGGAAGCGGCACAAAAGCACGACCCGCTCAATTCCCCGACCTCACCCCGCCGGTTCAACTGGCACGCCCTGCGGCATTTCGCTGTGTCATGCTGGATCGAGGCGGGGCTCCCGCCGAAGACTGTCCAGACGTTCGCCGGTCATGCATCGCTACAGGTCACGATGGATCGCTATGGGCACTTGTTCGCCGACGAAGATCACAACAAGACCATGGATCAGATAGCCAAAGGTGTTTGGTGCGATTAGAGATCGGTGCTGACCCGACGACGGTGCGCCCGGCACACAGGTGGCACATGAAGCGAGGTAACTTACGATAATCCAGTGGGTTAGACCCCATCCAGGTCACCCTCATAACCTGAAGGTCGTAGGTTCAAATCCTACCCCCGCAACCAATCTCAACTAAGTAATTGATTTTACTTATACTTTGGCTATTTCGGTCCTCTAATACCTCCGCGGCACGCAACCAAAATTCGGGGCCGCCGAGGCCACCATAATTGTGGCCCGCCTTCGAGTTTTCGGTTCGCCATTCGGATGCTTCGCGCTGCAACGGCGAAACGTCGTTGAGCGGGGTAACGGGCGTGGCTTGGGATCAAGAACGCGCTTTCATCAATCGTTTGACGGCTTCATTAAGCTCGGCTTCGTCTTTCAGCGCGGCACCAAGCCTCTCTGCCAATTCGACAAGAACGATCCTAACATCTTGTGCGAGGGCCAAGCACTCTTCATCAGATTTTTCGTGCAGATGTGAACTTAATGCACCATGCAACAGGGTGAGTGGGTTTTGCCCTTTGACAAGGAGCGTAGCTGGAAAGGCATCTTTCACCGCCTCAACGGCTTTACTGAATTGTATTTCTTCATTCGCCGCTTTTAGCGTATCCACCTGTTCCTTTGGGACTCCGACCTGTTCTGCAACTTTAATGATCTGATCAAAAATTTGCTTTTTATGATTCTCCACGACCCGGCGATAGTAAACGAAAGCACCGATCCCTAATCCCTGCGACTCACAGCGCCTTCCCTTAAAGAATAGAATTTCATCTCCCTGGAAAAGCCTGATCAGGCGCGGTGGCGTTGGTGGACCAAATGCCGGCTCTTCTCCATACTTGTAAATGGACCCTGCGCCATTAGCCGTTCGATTTACTCTGACGGAAAAGTGTTTTTGGCTCTTGCGACAATTTGAACAGAGATAATCGATAAAGAAATCATGCTCATTAGCGTCTCTGAAAAATACGTGCTCGTCCTTCGTCGCACGAAATGTACGGAGTCCCTGACATGCCTCGTTTGTGCAATGTAGGACGATGTCCGGTGTCATCATCCTCGCGTAGGGGCCGCCTCCGGTCGACCGCACGCGTTCCCA
Organism: uncultured Alphaproteobacteria bacterium; assembly: GCA_963724715.1. Taxonomy (GTDB): domain Bacteria; phylum Pseudomonadota; class Alphaproteobacteria; order Rhizobiales; family Xanthobacteraceae; genus BOG-931. The sequence continues at coordinate 505,348 of CAVRVV010000002.1, forward strand.
TAATTCTCCGGGAATTGTTCGCCACGCCGACGGAGCAACCGTTTCAAGAAACTTAGAAAAGCTGATTGGCTCGTCCTTTTTTCCTTGCTCCGCAGAGTTTGTGGCGTTCTCCGGTGTTTCTGCATCGTCGGTCATTGCGTAATCCGGCGCTCAGGGTGCAAAGCTCAATAACGATACCCGCACCGCAGGTTGTGCAATCACTTCGAGCCCACGTCAATCCAAACCCTTACAGAGGGTTAGACGTGAGCCGTGCCAGTGTAGTGTCGAAGCCACAAAAGAAGAGGCCCCCTAATCGGAGGTCCTCGTGAGCCGGCAGGGTGAAACGGTGAAAGGCAGGGAAAAGTCCGGGACAGTTCTAGCGGTGCGTTGCGAAGCAGGAAGCGCCCGTGCGTAATGATCGCACGGGCGTAGCTCCAATGGATAGAGCGCCGCGCTGGCCGACCTTGCTCGGCTCACCGAAGCTTCGGGTCTTATCAATTCGGAGATTAGGAGCGCGGAGGATGCAGGTTCAAGTCCTGCCGCCCGACCATCCACACCGGCGTGTGTGTGGGGATTTTTGTACAATCGAGCCACAGATTGCCGAGATTAAGCCCTCGGCGTCGAAACGGGCAGCTTCCGGTCTTCCAACAGAGGAGACCGTTATGCCCAAACTACGTCCTCCACGGCACGTCGCCCCGAAGCGCGATCCGAACGACCCACTTACAATCATTGTGAAAGCTCTCGCCCGGACAGCCGCGCTGGCGGATTACGAAAAAGCGATCGCCGAGCAGCCGATGTCCAAGAAGGTGCGCCGGTCGACCAAGCGCAGAAGGTAGCCTCACAATTTCAGCTTTAGAATCAAGGGCGGAAGGAGTCTATGGGGGTGGCTGCTGCGGTCCCCCGCAACCAAAATAAGCCCGGTGGATCAGGCGGTTACGCCTTGTCTGCCGGGCTTTTTCGCATCTCGCATCTCGCACCAGGCGTCACTGCGCCGCGCAATCCGACTTCATCGGCAGCGCCTTCCAGAGGTCGTCCAGGCCCGGCAGGTTGCAGGTTTGCGCGCCGTCGATTTCGTCGAACAGGCGATATTGGATCGGCGTCGAAAGCCACCAGCTCATGGAAATTGCCCGCGGCTTTTTGGTGAAATTGCCGAGGCATTGGTCGCTCTGCGGATTGATGCGCTCCGGCCATACGCGAATATGCGCGAAGGACACCTTGCAGGCCGACGTCGCGAGGCTGCGCGACAGGTCGTTGAGCTGTGCCACGGCGAGGCTGCCGCGCGCGTCGCGCGTATTGCTGATTGCGGCAAACAGGCTGGTAATGTCGGTCAAATAGCCGGTCGCGGTCACCTTGTCGGGCGATTCCTGCTGGTCGACCGGTTCGTCGGGATCGTTGGAGATCACCAGCACGAAGGGTTTGAGCTCCGGCCGCACGGCGTGAATCGCTTGGGCCAGCTCGAACGCCGTCAACACGCCGAAATTCTCCATGTAGCCGCCGTCAACGACGCGATCGACGATGAAATGCTCCGCGTTGCGGATGGCGCCGGGAGGCGAAACGATCGGGAAGCGCGCCGAATTGTGCGCCGCGGTGCTGAGCCGGATGTCGTTGTTCTTGCGGTCATGCCAATAGTCGCTCGTCATCCGGCGTTGCCATCGCTGCAGCCAATCATCCGTTGGCGTCGTGTTATGGAGGAACTCGTGGAAGAACCATGTCTCGGCGAACAGCGTGCAGTCGGCGGGCTTGCCGCCGGTCGGGCAATCGCTACCGGCGGTGTATTTCGAAGCGAGTGGCGTCGTGACGATACGCTGCCCGGTGGCGACCGAAACGCCGTTGAGGATCAAAAGCGGCAGCCAGAGATCTTGCGTCGGCCGCAACCCCAGGAACGGGCAGTCAAGCTGATAAGGCTCCTGCGCACACGGCAGTCTTTTTCCCTGGTGCGCGGTCTCGTCCATGCCTTCGGCGAACAACTGTTCCCACGATTGCTCGAGGATGGTCGCCCGGTCGGGCCATGGCCCGAACGGAATCATGTCGTGGAAGGTCAGCCCGATGAATGTCGGCGTGAGGAAGTCGCCGGACATCAGGCTTTCCAGGCAGCCGCGCCAATTCGTGATCTCGTCGCCGTACCAATCGGAGAATTTCTGCTTCCGGCAGGGCGGATGCGTGTCGCCGCCGCCGGCAGCCAGCGCGGCGACGGTCATGACCGCACCGACGGAGCTGCCGGAAACGCTGGATAGGGCGAACAGCCGATTGCGCAGCCCGGTACGGTCGAGCCCGTGGTCGCCGGCGTCGTCCAGCAAATTGCCGAGCATGCTCGCGGTGAAAAATCCGGCGCGGCTGGCACCCCCGGAGGCAGCGACGATGACCGGCCGCGGGCAGGCTTGCGCATGATCGGCGGTGCAGTGATTGGCCGCCATCCATATCGCCACGGCTTTGTCGAGCGGCAGCGGTTCTGGTGCGGCACTGTTCTCGATCAGGCGCACGTCGTGATTGTCGCCGACGATGCCGGTGATGATCGCCACCGCGGCAAAGGCCGCGACGATCAACGGCGCCCGCAGCCGCCGGCCGATCGCCGACAGATAGGTGAGGATCGGCAGCCAGCCGCCCAACATCAGGCTTACCGAAAACGCCCGCGGAAACAGCCGCGCCACCTGGTTGGGCTGGGCCAAGAGAACGACGACGAAGGCCACGAATATGGCGATCAACATCAACTGGCCGAATTGATTGCCGGTCGAGCCGCCCAGTCCGAGCTGCTTCGCCGAATACTCTTTGCTGACATCGAGCAGATCGAGCAGCGGGCGGCCGAACGCCGTCAGCTTCTCCACCCAGCGGCCGCCGGCCCATCGCGAAAACTTGGTCCGGTAGACGGCGTAGAACAGGAACACAATCAAGCCGATCGCACACCAGAGCATGAAATAATGCAGGCTGTGGCTGAGCGAGTTGGTGACGCCGTGATCCCTGATGTTGGGCAGGTTCGGCAGGTTGCTGTTGGCGCGATAGGCGCTCATGAGCAGCGCCAGGAACGTCGAGGCGCCAAGCAGCCGCGGAATCCATTGTTCGAGCCAGTCGAAATACGGCGACGGATATTTGCCGCCGTAGTCGTAAAGCCGGGCATCGTCGGCCAGCACGATGCGCGCCGCATAGTGCACCGGCATGGCCCAGAACAGGAAATGCAAAACGAAAAACAACAGCACCCAATACCATGCGCTGTCGACCAGCGGGATCAGCAGGTCCTGTGCCTGCGGCGTAGCGCCAAGCAACAGAAAGCCGACGACCACGATGCCGAAGGGCGCGCGCGCCACCCACAGAAACAGCAAAAACTCGAGAACCTTGGTCCAGAAACAGCCCAGCGCGGTAGCCGCGCCGCAGCCGCAAAACCAGGACAGTCTTTGACGCAAGGTCAGGGGAGTGGCGGGCAATTTGCTCGACATCGTCTGCCTCCAAGGACTTGAAGCCTAAGTCACTGCCGGCGTGTCAGACCGTTTTCAGATTTCCGGTAGCGCGCGGTTCCTCGGAGAGGTGCGCCGGACACTCTAGCCGAAGCTCCGCGCGCGGCCGTCACGACACCACCCACGGCGCGAATGCATTGGCCGTGCGCTGCAGGATCGGCGTCAGCTCGGGAAAGTGCCGTAGCAGCACGGTGGTCATGTTGTTGTTGTCGATCCAGTCGATGCCGGCCCGAGTATAGACCGCGGGCGTATAGTCGTCGGTGTAGAAGCGGTCGCTCTTGAGCCGGCGCGACGCCATCAGGATGAAGACGCGGAAGGCGGTGTCGCTGAAGCCGAACAGTTCGGGCGGCTCCTCGGCATACATGCCGACCATCAGATCCACCTTGTCGGGATGGCCGTAGACCTCGCGCAGCGTCTTCGCCAATTCCGGGTCGCTGGTCATCTGCTCGAACGAGCGCACTGGCGGCTTGTGGAACAGCTTCCGGAAGCGGTTGTAGCGCGGCACGCCGCGCTCGCGGTCGCGCAGGATGTCGATGGCCGCAAGGTCGATCAGCTCCTCGAGATTGGCGCCGTTGCGCCGGCGCATCCGCCGCATCCAGTTCGGGAAGTTCTGCAACGTCACGGCGCCGGGATTTTGCACGCCGAAGGTGTAGACGATGTCGAGAAACGACGCATCGCGTAGCGCATTTTTCATGGCGTTGGGGCCGACGATGAGATCGGGATCGTCGAGTGTGTCGGCCTCGAACTTCAGCGTGCGGCCGGGCCGGTCGCCCTGGAAATGGCGAACCGGGATGTCGTTCGGCAACAGAGGATGCAGCCGATAGACCGCGGTGAACTCCTCGGTCAGGCAATAATCGGCGCCGGTCTGATTGGTCGCCGAGCCGGTAATGCCGCTGATCGCTTCGGAGGTGCTGATGCGGCCGAGATATTTTTTGACCGATTCGCCGGCGAGTCCCCACCAATTGGCGTTCATGCCGATCTGCAGCGCCGGGTTGGGCAGGATCGCCGGCGTCCAATCCACGGTGTGGATCTTGGCCATCAGCGAATTGTTGATCATGCGCGCGACGCGAAAAATCTGCGCATCCTTTTCCTGCGGCGTTTTCTGCGGATCGTCGCGCCATTCCGGGAACGCCTTGATGAGGTGGTCGCAGATGGCGTTGTGCTCGAGCGTGAACAGGTTGTGCAGCACGCTCAATCCCAGCCACCAGTTCTGTGTCAGTCCGGTGATTTCGACGCCGGCCGCATCGACTGGAATCATTCTGGTATTGGCATCGACGGCGAGCTTGCCGTCCTTCCCGGTGCGGTATTTGGCGCCGGCGATCGGATTGTTGCCGTAGATTTGCGAAGCGTCCCACCAATGGGTCTCGGCATTGGCGTAGGTCGTCGGCCCGGCATCGTCGTTGGGCTTGCGGGTTGGATCGGATCGCGTGCGGCGCACCGCCATCTTGCCGTCCGGCCAGGTATCGCCGGGCGGGACCGGCACGTCGAGAGGATCGTCATTGATCGGACGCGGATTGCCGTGATTGAACCAGTCATGGGTCTGGAATTGAATCCAGGCCGCCGCCAACAGATTGAGGATGGCCGCCGGCTTGAAATCGTCGCTGCCGTCGCTTTTCCTCTGCCGCGCCAACAGCCGGTTGCTCACCAGCCGCGGGCTCGGGTCGAGAATATCGCCATCGCGGGTCGGGTCGACTTCGCTTAGCGGAATGTTGCGGCCGAAGCGGGCGCCCGGATTGCTCAGCGTGAATTCCGTATTGTTGAGCGGATCGTTCGGGTTCAGGCTGGCATTGCCCATGGTCGGCTTGGACAGGTCGTTGTATTGGCCGTCCTCGTCACGCTCGCACAGATAACGCGGATCGTACGGCACGGTGTCGCGCAGGCCTTTATTCTCGGTCACCGCGATGTCGGAGGTGTTGTGCAGGTTCTTTGAGCGCAGCACCTCGCGCAGCGCGCCGAGATTGGTGACCGCGATCAGCGTCGGCAGCTTGTGCCAGGGCACGAACAGATTGAGGACCTGGAAGGCGCCGACATAGAGGATTGCGATCAGCGATTTCGGATCGTTCTCCTGCACGATCAGGCGGACCACCAGAGAGCCGAGCACCAGGATCGCCATCAGGATGCCGAGCAGGTGCGCGACGATGCCGGCCTTCGCCGCCAGCACGAAGGCGCCGAAGAACATGGTGAATGCCAGCATGTGCACCGCGCCGCGTTCGCCGCGCAGCCATTTGATGTTGTCGGTGACGAGCCACGCCAGCACGACGTCAATCCCCCACCACGCCGCCAGGAAGAAGTCGGGCTTGGGGTGCTCGATCAAACATTCCGGGAAGGCCGGCGTCGCCACCTTGCTGTTGAGGACGACGTGCAAATCGCCGCCGCAGACGCCCCACACTGCCCAATAGATATGGACCAGGAACGCCAGATATGCGGCGGTCCACAACGCACGCCAATAGGTGTTGGCAGCGGTCGAGCGCGAGAAGATATGGAAGCACAGCGCCGGCGTGAGCAAAAAGATCGTCGCCCAGATCGAGAAGATCACGCGATAATAGGCGGCGGTATGGGCCGCGGCCGCCGGCCCGTGAGTATCGAGCCAGGCGCGCAATTCGGCGCCGCCATGGACCAGCACCATCAGCACGAGAAATAGCGCGGCGACGAAAATGTATCGCGCCCGACGCACGGTCGGCGTTTCCACGAATGTACGTATCATGGTCGATCCTTCCCTGTGCTGGCCGGCGCTTTACGAAGCGTGCCAAAGCCGTTGATGGTCGCGCTGCGTCTCGGTGTAGCCGTTGTTGAACAGCGTATCGTAGTAGTGCAGGTCGAGATGGTGCGCCTGCAGCCAGACGCCCGGCGCGTAGATTGCGTCGCAATGGGCGGGGAAACGGCCGTGCCGCTCGTAGATGTAGGTGCAGATGTCCTTGGTGCAGGCGATGACGTCGTCGCTATAATGCGGCACTTCCTTGAGATATTTGTCGCCGCGGTCGCCCTGAAAGATCCGGCGGAAATAGGCATCGTCGCCGTAAGGCCCGCCGGCGCGATATTTGTCGTCGATCACTTCCTGCACCGCAGCCGCCATGGACGGGTAGTAGGGCGGGCACATGCATTCGATATAGGGTGGCAGTCCGATCGGGTTGTCGCGCACGTCCTTGGTTTGAAACGTTCCCCAACGAAAGAAATCGAGCCCGCGGTAACGCGGCGTGACATAGGTGAAGCCGAGCGCAGGCAACAGTTTGGTGGGGGTGACGGACGCATGGATCCAGCCGCCGAGCCCCATGGCTTGGAGCATCAGGATCAGGTTCTGCAGCAGCAGTTCAGCTTCGATCTGGGTCCGCATGGTGCTGAGCACGCCGAGCGTGACCGGAATGTCCTTGTTCAAAAAACCGTTGCGCTTCCATTTGCCGACGCCGGCCGGCAGATAGAAATTGCGGTCGTCGCGGAAGAGCGGCCGATGGCCGTCCGGCTCGGTCAGCAGATACATCAGCGCGTTGATGTATTGCCGCGTCATGTCCACGACCGGAAACAGCACCGTGGAGCCGGGCACGTTGGACAGGAAGCGATTGGAATCGAGGTAGTAGGGAAACTCGCGCGGAAAATCGAGACGCTTGTTGAAAAGCTGGACTTTTGATTGCTTGGCGCGCTCCACCAGGAGATCTGGCGTGACCGGCACGGTGGGATCGACGCCGTCGAGCCGCTTGAGGAAATAAGTGCCGGTGTCGTTGAAGAGAAAAAACGACGTGGCCTGGCAATTATCGGTGCTGCCGGCGGCGCGGCCGGGAAAGTTCAAGTTCGGCGTACCGAGGATTTTCTCGCCGGTGGGAGATTTCGAACGGCCGGTCGGGCAAAGTGATGCCGGTCAGGCCGGTCGCGGAGATCAGAATGGCTTCTTCCAGCTCGCTCAGCGGCTGTGGCGCGGCGTTCGACGTATAAGTATTGCTGCCTGCCGGCACCGATTTGAGGCCCAAGCCGATGCGGCGCGAGCGGCGTTTGTGCAGCGCCTCGAACAGCGGGTATTTGCTCATCGCGTCGAAGCCGGCGAAGTCTTCGGACATGGCTACTCCCTTTGCTCTGACACGCAACGACATCGGCCTGGTTCATCGTTGCCGCCGCGCGCGCGAGCGGCGCGGGCGGACATCCGTGCGAGGCCTCAACCACCCTCCAGCTTTTTCTCGACGGCTTCTTCGATCGCCGCCAGGAGTCCGGCGGGATTCGTGCTGTAATGCGGAATGGCAAGCCGGGTGATGGAGGCGTCGATCAGCGTCGGCTTGCCCGACGCCAGCGCGGCGCGGAACGCCGCTTCGAATTCGCTCAGGCTGTTGACCCTGAAACCTTGCGCGCCGCAGGCCTTGGCGTAGGCGACGTAGTCCGGATTGTCGAAGTCGACCAGGCCGGTCTCGTGGAACGCCTCGATCTGATAAAGCTTGATGAGCTTGTACTCGCCGTCATGGAAGATGATCCAGATGACGGGAAGATTGTATCGGACCGCGGTCATCAGCTCGAAACCGGATAACAGATAACAGCCGTCGCCGCAGCCGACGATGACCGGCCGGTCGGGAAACGCCATCTTGGTGCCGAGCGCGCCGTTCACCGCCCAGGCCATCGGCCCGAAACTGCCCGGCTTGCGGTAATGCTGGCCCTGCTTGAGCTGCAGGAAATAGCCGAGCCAGGCGAGATGGGCGCCGGCATCGGCCAGCACGATGGCGTCGTCGGGCAGCATCTTCGACAGCGATTGCGTGAGCTGGCCCGGGTGAACGTGGTTCGGCTCGAGATTGATGAGCGGCGCCGCGATGTGCCGGTCCTTGGTGACGGTCGCCGGCGTGACCGAGGTGACGAGCGGCGACAGCGCGGCGGTCAGCGCCGCAACCGCGGGCTTGGCGTCGGCGGCGACACCATGGTCGGCGCGATAGACCTTGTTGATCTCCTGGGCCGAGATGTTGATGTGGATCAGCGTCTTTCCGGTCAGCAGATCGTCGCGGAAATTGAAGGTCGCGTGCTGGGCGAAGCAATTGCCGATCGCGATCACGAGATCGGCCGCGACAAAGGCCTTGCCGGCCGCGGCATGGCCGCTGTCGCAGAACACGCCGAGAGCGAGCGGATGATCCTCATCGATGATGCCCTTGCCGTCGAGCGTGGTGGCGAACGGAATCTGGAAGCGCTCGACGAAGCGCCTGCAATTCGGGCCCGGCGCGGCTTCGCACCGCGCCGAAGCCGATCAGGGCAATGACCGATTTCTTTTGATGTCAGCGCCTGCGCGATGGTGCCGGCGGCGGCGGCGATTTGCGCCGGGTCCGGCAGCAGCGGCTTCACGACAAGCTTGATGTCGCGATAATTGTCGACCGACTGGCCTTCGAGCGTCAAATCCTCGGGCACGTGGATGTGGACCGGTCCGGGGCGGCCTTCGAAGGCGAGATTGACCGCTGCCTCGACGACGTCGCAGGTCTTCGAAATGTCGTCGAGGAAAAAGGAGCGTTTGGTGGTGGCGGCGAACATGGCTTGCGAGTCCGGCGTGCGGCTTACTCCGGACGTCTCGTTCAGCGCGCCTTTGCCTTTCCAAACGACGCGGGAAAAGCCGGTGATCGCCAAAACCGGATAGGAATCCGACATCGCCACCGCCAGCCCGGAGAACAGGTTGAACCCACCGGGCCCGGCGGTCGCGAAGCACACGCCCAAGCGGTTGGAATAAATGGCGTAGCCGCAGGCCATGAACGCGGCGGCCTGCTCATGGCGCACGATCACCGGCCTGATCTTGGTGGAGTGCTTGAGCGCAATCATGGCGCCGGCGGCGTTTTCGCCGGCGCCGCCAAAGGCGGCATCGACGCCTACGCTTTCCAACGCCTTGACGATCGCCTCGTACACACGCATCGGTCGCGCTCCCAAGCCCCTTTAGGAATATCGCGACGGCTCGGCCAACCGTCTTTGGCCGATCACGGTGGAGAGTATAGATCGCTCGGAAAGATTTAACTGTAAATCGCGACCAGGCGATTTACGCCAGAGCCATCGCGGCGGCGTTCGATTTTGCCGCTCGAAAGCGCCGCGGGCTGGTGTATTTTCGGAAAAAGCGAAGCGAATAGAGGACAGTTATGCTGCGAACGAAGCCAGCCGTTATCGGAGTTGCCACCGCTCTCGCCGCGTCATTGTGGCTCGTTGCCGGCGACGTCGCTGCCGTGGCGCAGAGCATTCCGGCGCCGGGCCGCTATCAGTGCACCGGCGCGGGCGGCGCGGTGGCCGACTTGGATTTCACCGCCGGCCCCGGCAACGTTTACACCACGACGAAAGGGTTTCGCGGCACCATGTCGGTCCATCCCGGCACCGGCAACGTGCTGTTCCACGGCGGGCCGCCGCAGAGCGCCTATCAAGGACGCTACAACCCGGGCCCGCCGCCGCGAGTCGCGCTTTTGACCGTGACCGGCGGCGTGAGCAGCGAGGCCGGAATCATCTGTCAGATGCGCTGACGCGAGACAATTGATTCAGCGCCTACAACGTCACCGGAAAGAAATGGTTGATCGCCGCCAGCACGACGAGGAGCGTAAGCCCCAGGCTCAGGCTCCAGACGATCAGCTTCTTCTCGACCGGTAACAGCGGCTCGACGGGGGCGGTGCGCAATTCCTCGCGCAGGTCGGATTGGCTGTATTGCGACATGATGAGCTCCTGATAATCGTACATTTTTGATTGGGTGATTTTCAGCTGGCGAGCGGCGGCGTGATGCCGTGGAAGAAGATCCACGAGATCAACAGGCCGACCCAGACCACGAAGCCGAACAGGCTGACCACATAGACCGCGGCGAGCTTGCCGAAGCCTTCCCGCCACAGCGCGCGGAAGTTCGAGAGTACGCCGATCGAGAAGAAGGTCAGGATGAAGAAGATGACGCGGAACGTGTTGGCTTCACCGATCGCGGCGGGGACGTTCTTGGCGATGTCGGCCGGCGTGCCGAGCGCGAGATAAAGCCCGACGATGAACGTCACCACGAAGCCGATGATGAATTTGGGAAAGCGCTGCCAGATCTCCCGCGCCTTGGCTTTGTTGGAATCCAGCGTGACGTTGATATGGTTGGTCCAGATGTAGCCGAGCACAAAGGCCCAGATGCCGATGAAGATGTCGATGAACACCTTGATGGTGGCAGCCGTGCCGAGGATCCAGCCGGGCTGATAGTGGATGCCTTCGGCGGCATTCTTGGCGAGGATCAAAGACTCGGTGATGCCGCCGGCCGCGACCGCGGCGCCGTCGGTCTTCACCGCCAGCCCCATCCAGGCACCGGCGACCAGCGGCTCATGGGAGAGCCAGGTCTGCGCCACGAACGGCAGGATCAGCACTTCGGTGACGGCGAACACCACGACCAGCGAGGATACCAGCACCGGCACGACGGGCCGCGACCTGATAGCGCCGCCGGTGGCGATCGCCGCCGAGACGCCGCAGATCGAGATGCCCGAGGCCAGCGGCGCCGCCCATTCGCGCGAGAAGCCGAACCACTTGCGGGCGATGAAATACACCACCGCCCAGTAGATCAGATAGGCCTCGATGATGGCCGCGACCCCGCGCAGGATCAGCGTGCTAGCAAGATTGAGCTTGCCGGCTGCCGTCACGGCGAAGAAGCCGCCGAGAATGACGATGGCGACCTTGATGTAAAGCTCCGGCCGCACCGCGTCCTTGATCGCGGCAGCAAAGCGCGGCAGGAAATTGGCGATGATCAGGCCGGAGATCAGCGCAAAGATATAGGCGCCCTCATTGGTCAGCTTGAGCGACCAGGAGATGCCGAATTTCTGCTGCTCGGCCGGCGTCACCGCGGCGAAATGCGCGTAATTGCCGACGATCCAGCTCGCATAGGCGATCCAGAACACCGCGGTAAACGCCAGCGCAAAGCGCTTCACGTCGCTTTTGAGCGCCGCGGCGCCGGCGGTGAGCACCAAAGTGAGCGCCGCATAGGTCGCGAGCAGCGCACCGATGCCGCCGAGCGCGGCGTAGCCTTTCGACGCCGGCCCGAGCGCCTGGCTGAAATTGCTCCACACCGACGTCGACACCACCCAGCCGATCAGGTCGACATGAACCAGCGCGGCGAGGCCTAAGACGAAAATGAAAAGACCGAGGATGACGGCGAGCCAATCCTCGTTGAGAAGGGCGGTCGACTCGGTCGTGCTCGGGACGCGAAAGTCGGTGACGTAGGCGTTGGACATGTTGATCCTCATCGCCGGCTCCCGCGCCGGCGTTCCTTGCAGAGATTTTCAATGGACGACTGTGATCGGCAGCGGCGTCGGCCGCCTTCACTCGCGACGCGGTATCTTCACCGTCATCGGTCCATCTCCATGGTTGAGGAGCCCACGAAGACGATTCGTGGCGCTTTAGCGTTTTTTCGCGGCGCAAGCTGCTCCATCAAAACCCGCGATCCGATCAAACAAGACCGGATGATTGATTTCGCCACAGCGCGGTGAATAGTCAATGCAGCGAACAAAAATAAGAGAGTCTTGGTCGAGCGGATAAGTTTTCGGCGAATAAATTCGCTTCATGCCGGGCAGGGCGAGGAAAGAACGTTTTAACCCGTCATTCCGGATCGCCGCGCAGCGGCGAGTCCGGAATCCATACTCCCTGTGCTGGGGTTATGGATTCCGGGTTCCTCGCTGCGCTCAGCCCCGGAATGACGGCGGCTCGATTGCTGGCGTCCTGTTTTTTGATTAGAATATTCCACTATAAAAACGCGGCGACACCGAACAACGAGAACGCAAAATGGCCGAGAACCCGAAATATGATCTTCTGCTGCGCGGCGGACGTGTCATTTGCCCGGCATCGGGGATCGACGGCATCCATGATGTCGCCGTGCGCGGCGGCCGCATTGCCGCGGTCGAGAAGACCATCCTGCCGCCAAGCGCGACCGAGGTGATCGACGTTTCAGGCAAGCTGGTGCTGCCGGGCCTGATCGACACCCATGCCCACGTCTATCAATACGTCACCGGCCGCTTCGGCTTGAATCCGGACATGGTCGGCGTGCGCTCGGGCGTCACCACTGTGATCGACCAGGGCGGTCCGTCGTGCATGACCTTGCCGGGCTTCCGCCACTTCATCGTCGAGCCCTCAGCGACGCAAGTTTATGCCTTCCTGTCGGCCTATCTGGTCGGCGGGCTGGAGGGCCACTACTACCCCAATCTCTACAGCCCGGCCGGCGTCGATATCGATGCGACCGTCACCGCGGCCAACGCCAACAAGGACATCGTGCGCGGCATCAAGGGTCACGCCGAGATCGGCGGCTTCGCGCGCTGGGGCATAAAAGTTTTGGAAATGTCGGCCGAGATCGGCCGCCGCACCGAGCTGCCGCTTTACGTGCATTTCGGCACGCTGTGGGGCTTGCCGGAGAGTGGCGCCAACGGCGAGGACGCCGATACGATTTTGGAACGGGTAATTCCGAAATTGCGGCCCGGCGATATTTTGGCCCATCCGTTCACGCGCCACCCCGGCGGCTTCGTCAACCGGCAGGGCGAAGTGCACAGCGTCATTCGTGCCGCGATCGACGCCGGCCTGAAGGTCGACGTCGGCCACGGCAGTCATTTCTCCTACCGCATCGCGCGGCACGCGCTCGCCGCCGGCATCGTGCCGCACACGCTGGGCGCCGACATGCACGGTTACAATACCGAAGTGCCGCCGCCGCCCGGCACGCCGGCCCAGCACGACGACGATGAGAACCACCCGTTCCGCGGCCAGGCGAAGTTCAGCCTGACGCAGGCGATGAGCTCGATGCTGGCGCTCGGCATTGCGCTCGAAGACGTGGTGCCGATGGTGACCACGCATCCGGCGCAGATGCTCGGCATGAGCGATCGCCTCGGCGCGCTGACACCCGGCTACGCCGCTGATGTCTCGGTGTTGTGGGATGACCGCGGCCGCTTCATTCTGCGCGACAATGAGGACACCAAAGTCGTCGCCGAGCGGCTGTTGCGCCCGGCATTTTGCCTGCGCGCCGGCAAGCGCTTCGACGCCAACTCGCCGATCCTGCCGCAGGTGATCGCGGCGTGACGATCAACCTCGCAGCCGCGATCGACGACTTCTGGATCGCCCGCATGCGAGGCGAGTTTTTCCCTTTAACCTATTTCGACCAGCTGACGATGGACGAAGCCTACCGCATCCAGCTTGCGCTGATCGACCGCCGGGTGGCCTCAGGCGAGCGCCATATCGGCTGGAAGGTCGGCCTGACCGCGAAGGCTATTCAGGAGCAGTTCAGTTTTCACGAGCCGTTATTCGCCTGCATCCTGGAAACCCGGCCGACCGGTCATGTGTTCGGCGCGACCGAATTGATCCATCCCGGCTTCGAGACCGAGCTGTGCATGCGCCTTGGCCGTGGCCTCGAAGGCAAGGTCACCGCGGAACAAGTCCGCGCCGCGGTCGATGTTGTCCACCCGTCATTTGAGATCATCGAAACGCGTGGTGATCCTGTGAACCAGATGGCGCTGGTTGTGGCCGACAACGGGCAGCAACGCTCCGTCGTCGTCGGCGCCCCAGTGCGGCTTGCGCCAAATGTCGACCTGGCCCAGGTCACCGCGCGCGTTCGGCTCAACGGCCAGGACGTGGCAACCGGCTTGGGCTCCGCGGTGCTCGGCAATCCGCTGAACTCGATCCAATGGCTCGCCCAAAAACTCGGCGAATACGGGCGCAGTTTGCGCCCCGGCGACATCGTCATGACCGGATCGTTCGTGCGCCAGTTCCCGCTACATCCAGGCGACGCCGCCATGGCCGAGTTCTCCGGCATCGGCCGCGTCGAAGTCGGCATCGCCAAGGGCTGAGCGCGGCAACCGGCGCCGTGCATCGGACGATCTTTACGCCGCGTGTCTGGTGAGACGATCCATCTCGCGCTGCACCAGCTGGCGATAAAGCCCTTCCCGGCGCATCAAGAGGTCAGGTGCGCCGTCCTGGACGATCTCGCCGGCCTGCAGCACAACGATGCGGTCGAAATTGCGCACGGTGGAGAGCCGGTGCGCAATGGCGACGACGGTGCGGCCGCGCATCAGGCGGGCGAGGGCCTCGCGGATGATTTCCTCGGATTCGCTGTCGAGCGCGGAGGTGGCTTCGTCGAGCAGCAATAGCGGCGCGTCTTTGAGGAAGGCGCGCGCAATGGCGATGCGCTGGCGCTGGCCGCCGGACAGTTTGACGCCGCGGTCGCCGACGATGGTGCGCATGCCGAACGGCAGGTCCTCGATGAAATCGCAGCGCGCCGTGATCGCCGCTTCCATCACCTCGTCGTCGGAGGCGTCCGGCTTGCCATAGCGGATATTGTCCATGACCGAGCGGTGGAACAGCGAGATGTCCTGCGGCACTACGCCGATGGCTTCGCGCAGGCTCGCTTGCGTCACCCGCGCGATATCCTGACCGTCGAGCAGGATGCGGCCGCCTTGTGGATCGTAGAAGCGTTGCAGCAGCGCGAACATGGTCGATTTGCCGCCGCCGGAATGGCCGACCAGGCCGACGCGCTCGCCCGGCCGGAAGTGCAGGCTGAGATCGGTGAAAATCCGCTGACTGTCGCTGTAGCGGAAATCGACCTGCTCGAATTTTACGCTGGCGCCGCGACTGACCAGCGGCTCGGCGGTCGGATGGTCGCGCAACTCGTGCGGCACCAGCAGCGTGGCGAGCGCCTCCGACAACCGCGCGATGTGTTGCGTAATGTCGACCAGCGCCACCGCGAGGTCGCGGGTCGCACTCAGCACCGATAGAGCCAATGTGCATGTCAGCACGACATCGCCGGTCGTTGCCGCGCCTTGCTGCCACAACGCGATCGCCCACGCGACCATGCACAGTGTCAGCACGATCGTGACGACGGCGTGAAAAATGCGGAGTTTTTCCAGATAGAGCAGGCTTTTGCGCCGCGCATCCATTTCGCGGTCGACGGTGGCATCGAAGCGCCGATGCTCGCGGACGAAGCCGCAGAACGCCCGCACCAGCGGCATATTGCCGACGACGTCGACCATCTCGCCATCGACGGCGGCGGCCTTGTCGGCAAAGTCGTGATGCAGCGGCCGCCCGGCGGCGGCGAGGCGGAACATCAGGTAGACCATGATGCCAGCGATCACCGCAAGGGTGAGCGCCATCGGCGGGCTGATGGTGCGCACCAGCGCGATCGCCGCGACCGTCGCCGCGCATGGCGGCAGCACGTTCCACATGAACATGTTCTCGGCGGTGAAGATCGCATTCGACGTGGCGGTGACGCGGCTGGTGAGCGTGCCGGGCAGGCGGTCGGCGAAATAGGCCGGCGAGTGGCCGGTCAGGTGGCGGAACAGGTCGCGCCGCAGGTCGCTGGTAACGCCGGTGAAGGCGAAATTCGCAATCCAGCTCGCCACCCGCCAAAGCAGATTATCGGCAGCGATCAGCGCGCCGAGCACGAGGAACGCCGTCCATACGCCTGCGGCATTGTGATTGGACAGCACGTCGACGAGGAATTTCACGCCGTATTGGGTGCCGACCGAGCATGCCACCGCGGCGAGCACCGCGGCGAGGATGACCGCGTGCGACACCGGCCGCCGCCGCACATAATGAAAGACGAAGGCGAGGGGACGGGTGGCATAATCGCAAAGATCGGCCATGCGTGTCGAAACTCCGGTCGCGAATGCTGCCGCCCCCCACTCCAGCGCCCGCACAGGGTCACAACGCCGGGAACTCGCAAACGTACCGCCCGGCCGCACAAAAAATTTTTGTGACACGCCGCGTGGACGAACCGTGTCGAGCTTGCGTCCGTTCTGTGTCGACACCTCGTCGCGCCAGTGACGATCAACCGCCGATTTCGTGCATTGGGAACGAGGACGCGAAAAAGTTCCACGATTTGCGAAAAATAAGTTCCACGCCGGAATTGAAATATTTCCGCCTTCGTTCGTTGTTGTCTTTGCGTCGGGAGATCGCGGGGCGACGGGGAAATCCATACCGGGACCATGAAAGGTTAAAATCGATGCATATCGCGCAAATCGCCCCGTTAACCGAGGCGATCCCGCCCAAGCTTTACGGTGGAACCGAACGCGTCGTGTCCTGGCTCACCGAGGAATTGATCGTGCTCGGCCACGAGGTCACGCTGTTTGCCTCCGGCAATTCGCAGACCTCGGCCAAGCTCGAGGCGGCGTGGCCGCGGGCGCTGCGGCTCGACGGCGCGGTGCGCGATCCCAACGCGCTGCACATGATGATGCTGGAGCGCGTCTATCAGCGCGCGAGCCATTTCGACGTCCTGCATTTTCATCTCGACTATTATCCGTTCTCGCTGTTCGCTCGCCAGGCGACGCCGTTCGTGACCACGCTGCACGGCCGGCTCGATCTGCCCGAGCACCAGCCGGTGTTCGATACCTTCAACACGGTGCCGGTGGTGTCGATCTCCAATGCGCAGCGCCGGCCGCTGCCGCAGGCGCATTGGGTGCGCACGGTGCATCACGGCCTGCCGCAGCGGCTGCTGACGCCGAAGCCGGTCAAGCCCAGTTATTTCGCCTTCCTCGGCCGCATCGCGCCGGAAAAAGGCATCGATCGCGCCATCCGCATCGCCCAGCATTGCGGCATGCCGCTCAAGATCGCAGCCAAGGTCGACCGTGCCGACCAGGATTATTACGACGAACAGATCAAGCCGATGATCACGTCGAGCAGCAACGTCGACTATATCGGTGAGATCACCGACAAGGACAAATCGGATTTTTTGAGCGGCGCCATCGTGCTGTTGGTGCCGATCGACTGGCCGGAGCCGTTCGGCCTGGTGATGATCGAAGCCATGGCCTGCGGCACGCCGGTCATCGCGTTCAACCGCGGCTCGGTGCCGGAAGTGATCGACGACGGCCTCACCGGCTACATCGTCGAGGATATCAATGGCGCCATCGGCGCCGTCGATCGATTGAGCCATTTGTCGCGCGCGAAGATTCGCACGCACTTCGAGCAACACTTCACCGCGCGGCGCATGGCGCAGGATTATCTCGGCGTCTATCGCGGCCTGGCCGACCGCCTGGCGCCGCATCTGCGCCTGGTCACCGACGACGCGCCGGCATTGTAATTTTGTAGGGTGGGCTGAGCGGAGCGAAGCCCACGCGGTCCAGTCGCGTGGGTACGGCGCTTTGCGCCTTTGCCCCTACGAATCCTCTTCCGCTTCCTCCGGCCGCGTCTCCGGCATCAGCGACCACAGCACCGTCAGGCCGACCAGCGCGATCGCGGCCAGGCCGGCGAAGGCCGAGCCGAAGCCGAGGTGGTCGGTCATGTAGCCGGCGAAAGTGGCGCTGAGCGCCGCGCCAACGCCGGTCGCAGTGCCGACGATGCCTTGGCCGAGATTGAAGTGGCCGGTGCCGCGGGTGAGGTCGGCGATCACCAGCGGCACCATGACGGCGAGCACCGACGCGGTGACGCCGTCGAGCAGTTGCACGACGACGAGCAACCACGGATTGCTCACCGAGGCAAATAGCAGGCCGCGGATCGGCAGCGCGGCAAATCCGATCAGCAATAACGGCCGCCGGCCCCAAAGCTCCGCGCGGATTCCGACCGATGGCGACAGCAGCGCGACCACCAGCTGCGGCACGACGATACAGGCCGCGATCAGCACCGTCGCCCATTGGCTCGAGCGCATGGTCACGACGCTGCCCATCAACGGCAGCATGGCGCCGTTGGCCAGATGGAACAGCAGCAGGCAACCGGCAAAGATGATCAGTGGCCGATTGCGCAGCAATTCGGTCACCTTGGTGCGCGGCTTGTCGGTGCGCCGGCGCGGCACCGCGCCGTGGGCGTATTCCGGACTGATCTCGCTCGGCGTAATGGTGCGCAGCGCCAAGAGCGCCGGGATGAGCAACAGCACGGTGACGATGAACACCGCGCGCGCCGACAAGAGGTAGCCGCAGGCGCCCATCACCGCCGCCGCCAGGCCGTTGCCGACCGAGGCGAAGCGCGCGTTGCGGCCAAGCCGCGCGCCGATCATGGCATGGCCGACCAGGCCGAGGCTAATCGCGGCCATGGCCGGGCCGAGCACGCAGCTTGCCAGCGCGTGCAAGATCGATCCCATCAGCACGACCGGGAAGATCGGCAGCGCCGCATAGGTCAAGGCGGCGACGCAGATGGTGACGACGGCGATGCCGGCGACGAAACGCTCGGAGCGGGCGGCATCGACGATGGCGCCGCCGGGCATCTGGCCGATGAGCGAGACGATGCCCGCCGCCGATTGCACGAGGCCGATGTCGAACTGGGTCCAGCGTTGCCCGGTGAGATAGACCGACACGAACGGACCGAAACCGGTCTGCACGTCGGCAACGAAAAAGACGAACCAATCGAGCCCGCGCAGGCTGCGCGGCGACGGATGCAACGGCGGCTCGCTGCCTTCGGATGACGGTGGCGGCGGCAAGGGGTTGGGCGACAAATCATCGGGCGGCAAAGCTTCGCCGTCGCGCGCGTCATGCCGATCCTCCCGGTCGCGAATGGCGCGTGATGACTTCGCCGGCAGAATACGTCTCCCGCAAATGTTGATGAATTATTCGAGCGGCAGCGGCTCGAGCTTGCCGAGCGCGCTTAAGACCACGACGGGCTTGCCCTCTTCATAGGCGGGCGCGGCATTCACCTGGTCGCGGTTCAGTTCCAGCTTGATCGGCGCCTCGGGCTTGGCCGGGGTGGGAAAATGCAATGCGGTCCAATCGACCGCGATCTTGCGGCTGCCGACACCGAGGAAACCGCCGAAGTCGATGATCGCGGCGCGCACCTGGCCGCCGCGGACCACCAGCACGTCGACGATCCGGCCCATATTCTCGTCGGCTGAGCTGCGCACTTCGCGGCCGAGGATGCCTTCGACCTCGTGTTTGGGCAGGATGGTGACCGCGGGCGGTGCAGACTGCTCGGTCTTGGCCGGGGCCGAAGGAGCTGGTCCGCTTTCAGACGATGCCACGCTGACAACGGCGGTCAGCGCCAACACTGCGGCTACCGCCAAGACGATCGGATGTTCGCCGCGCATGCCGCCTCCGAAGTGTCTGGGAACCCACTCCACTAAGCCTAAGCGGTGCGGCTGGTTCCACGGTTCGGCGGGCCGGCAGGGTGGCGGCAAAAGTTCCCGGCGAATCAGCCGGAAAACACGATCGAAACCCGGATGTCGCCGCTGATGCGGGGCGTATCGAGCGATACCGTCTCTTTATGCCGTCGCACGCGCAGATCGACGCTCGCGGAACCGAGCCGCAAATCGCGCAGGATCACTTCGTCCAAAAACGCCGGCAGGCGCGGATTGCACAGCCGGATCTCGCCCTTGAACGGATCGAATTGCAGGCCGAGGGATGCTTCCAACAGCGTGAACGGCGTGGCGCTGGCCCAGGCTTGCGGCGAGCAGGCGACAGGATAGAGCGTCGGCCCTTGGCCGTGGGGGCGCCGGAAGCCGCAGAACAGTTCCGGCAGCCGGCGGTGGTCCATATAGTTCGCGGCGCCGAACAGTCCTTCGAACAGCGTCTGCACCGCTTGCTTGTGTTCGTAGCGCGCCAGCCCCAAAGCGATCAGCGCGTTGTCGTGCGGCCAGATCGAGCCGTTGTGATACGACATCGGATTATAGCGAACTTCGCCGCGCGCCACGGTGCGGATGCCCCAACCGGAAAAGAAACTCTTTTGCAGCAGACCCTTGGCGACATGCGCGGCGCGGTCGGCGGCGGCGATGCCGGTGAACAAAACTTGCCCGGCATTTGAGGTGCGCACCCGGCACGGATTTTTCCCGCCGTCGAGCGCCAAGGCATAGGTCTCGATCTCCGGGCACCAGAACGCGCTTTCGAAACGCGCGGCAAGGCGGGTCGCTTCGGCGTCGAGCCGGCGGGCGATGGCGTAGTTGCCCAGCCGCCGCGCGCACTGCGCCGCCATGCGCTTGGCGGCGTAGACATAGCCTTGCACCTCGGCGAGCGCGATCGGGCCTTCCGCCAACCGGCCGTCGGCATGGAACACCGCGTCGTGGGAATCCTTCCAGCCCTGATTGACGAGGCCTTGCTCGTTGGCGCGGGCGTATTCGACAAAACCGTCGCCGTCCGGATCGCCGGGGCCGTCGATCCAACCGAGCGCCGCCTCGATCGCCGGCCACAGCTCGGCAACGGTTTGCAGATCGCCGGTGCGCTCCGCATAAAGTCCGGCGAGCAGGACGAACAGCGGCGTCGCATCGACGCTGCCGTAATAAAGCCCGAACGGCACTTCGCGCAGCGCCGCCATTTCGCCGCCGCGCATCTCGTGCAGGATTTTTCCGGACTCGGAATCGGCGAGCGGATCGGTGGTCGTGGCCTGATAGGCCGCGAGCCGGCGCAGCACGCCGCGCGCTACGTCCGGGCTCCACCACAGCATCTGCAGCGCGGTGACCAGGCCGTCGCGGCCGAACGTGGTCGAGAACCAGGGGATGCCGGCGTAAGGGTAGCGGCCCTGCGGCGTGTCGGTCATCAGCATGGCGAGATCGGCGGCCGAGCGGCACAGCATCTCGTTGAAACGCTCATTGGAGGTCACGACCGAGGTC
Organism: uncultured Alphaproteobacteria bacterium; assembly: GCA_963724715.1. Lineage (GTDB taxonomy): Bacteria > Pseudomonadota > Alphaproteobacteria > Rhizobiales > Xanthobacteraceae > BOG-931. The sequence continues at coordinate 526,192 of CAVRVV010000002.1, forward strand.
TGCTGCCGAGTGGCCTCGCGCAATTCGCGACGGGCGGCAATGAAGGCGGGCAGGAACGGCGGCGGGCGCGTGTCGGCGGCATCGCAGCTTACCGCCAGGAACAACGGCCGCATTTCGTCGGGTTCCAGATGCAGCTCGTAGACTGCGGCGCTGGTGGTCAGCCGGTTCGGCGGCGGATCGAAGGTCAGCACGGTGCGCCGCACCTTGTTGTCGAGGCCGCGATAGTTCAGCAGCGCCTGGTCGGCGCCGCGCAGATTGGCCGCCGCCGTGCCGCGGTGTTCGCGGTGCGCACCGCGTACTTCGAACAGGTCGGCAAAGTCGTTCTCGAACAGGATCGAGATCTGCAAGTCGACCGCATGCTCGCCGTAATTGCGCACGCCGAGCCGCTGATAGGCGGTGCCGCGCCACAGGAACATCGTGCGCAATATGTGCACGGTGTCCTTCTCCAGCACGACGCGCTGGTCGGCCATCAGATCGGGATTGCTCAGGTCGACGGAAAACGCCGAGTTGTCGTCGCGCAGGTTGGAGCCGAGCAGCAGCGGATGCGCGGCGTTGACCAGCAATTCGAGCCGCGACAGATAGCGGGTGTCGAGATGGAACAGGCCGGCCGAGCCGCCGGAGGTCGCCGAAATGTCGCCGCGGCTGTCGAGCACGATGAAGGTGTCGCCGTATTTGAGTGCGCGCGGCGGCCGGGTCGCCGCCTGCTGGGTGGCGGCGATGTAGAACGGCGTTTCCGCCGGTTCCTCCACGGCAAATAAATGTGCGGCGGTTTTGGGCGACATCGCGTCTCGCTAAAGCTGATTAAATCTTCTCGGTCCGATCGACGCCGACGCAATGACAAGGTTTCAGATCGGGGGGTCGAATGCAACGCACTGACGGCGGCACGCGGAGATCAGATTTCGTGTACCGCTACGCTGCCTTTACGGTTTCGCGCCGTTGCGGATGACATCGACGACGCGCATCGCCACCGGATCGACCACCACTACATCGCCATGCACCATGGCGTATTTGAGGAGGGCGGCTGACGGATTGTCCGCCGTTGCCTGCTCCGGCAGGTCGACAAGCGTGATCGTCGGCGGCACCGGCGCCCCGACCGTGACGATGATCTGGTCGGCGTGGGGTTTTGCCCGCTGCCGGATGACGATGTTGTAGATTGCGCTACGCTGCCCGGCGGTGAGCGCCAGGTTTTGTCTCAAGGTTCCATCGGGTTGGATCGCCTCGTCGGGCCCTGCTGACTGTGCGAGCGCGGGGGCCATGCCGAAAAACAACCCGAGCAGGCTCGCCGCCGAAAATTTGAGGATGTTGTGCATGCGTATAGCTCCTCGGTGAGCCAACGCATGACCAGCGAATTGGGTCCGTTGCCTATGTTGCAACCAAGGGACGCCAAGCCGGCATGGTCAGCGTCTTGATCCGGATATCCACAGGCCAGGCGGCGCCGTTGGTCGAGCGGACGAAAAAAAAACGCTCGGCGCACGTCATAGGCGTGCGCTGATTTGACCCGCCAAAATGGGCCCTCTGGAGATCCGGTTTCTTGGAAAAGCCTTCTCTGTGGCGGGTTTGTCACACGCAGTGGGATTCGTGCCACATTGGTTAACGATTGATTGAAATCGGTCAAAAGTAAGTCATCCTACGAGCGGGGTAACGAGATAAGCCGCGAATGGCAGCTCGTCGAGCTTGGGGGGGTAAGTCATGAAATCCAAATTGATGGCCGGGACCGCTACTGCCACGCTTGCCTTGGCGTTGTGTTCCCATGCGGCTTCTGCGGCGACGCTCGACGACGTGATGCAGCAACTCGACAAGCTCGAGAAGGAAAACTCGCAGCTGAAGCAGGAAGTCAACCAGCTGCGCACCAAGAAAGCGCCTGCGGCTACGCCAGTAGCGGTCGTGCCAGCGCCAGCTCCGGCTGCCACGCCCCAGGATTTCAAGGGCAACCCGGTCTATCACGGTGCCGTGGCGGCGACGCCGGCACCGAAACCCTTCCTCTCGGTCGGCGGCCAGCCGATCATCACCAAGGCGCCCGGCGGCTGGTGGGTCGACAACACCACCGTGACCCTTTACGGCCACGTCGACGTCTCCGGGGACCTCTTCAATCCGTCGGTATTCGACCAGGGCACCAAGTTCGGCATCGCCAGCAACGGCTCCTATTTCGGTATCCGCGCCCGGCACAATCTCGCCCCTTACGGCTACGACGGCTATGCGTTCCTGGCGCAGTTCGAATCGCAAGTCGATGTCGCATCGGCCCCGACCGAGAAGGCCGCATTCGGAACCCGCGACAGCTTCGTCGGCATCGAAGGGCCGTATGGCACGATCAAGGCCGGCAAGGCCGACACGCCCTACAAGAAGGCGACGGCGTCGTTCGACCCGTTCGCCAACACCATCGCCGACTACAATTCGATCGTCGGCAATACCGGCGGCGACAACCGCGCCGAGTTCGATTGGCGCATGAACCATGCGGTCTGGTACGAATCGCCGATCTGGAAGGGTTTCCAATTCAGCGCCATGGTCTCGCCCGGGCAGAACTACGCGCCGGACAACAGCGATTACTCCTATGGCGACCTGTTCAACTGCAACGGCGCCGGCGCCCGCGGCAGCGGCAGCAACTTCCCGAATTCCAGCGGCGCGATCCCCGGCAATATCGGCGGCAATGGCTGTACCGACGGTTCCTTCGGCAACGCTTACAGCGCGGCGGCCACATACAAGAATGGCCCGTTGACCTTGATCGCCGCGGCCGAGCTTCATGAAGGTGTCAACCGCCACGGCGATGACGGGCTTGAGCCCGGACTTGTTGCTCCGATTTTCTTGCCGGACGGCAGCCAAGTCATGACCGGGGTCGCCAACGAATGGGCGGCTAAGGTGGGCGGCGGTTATCAGATCAAGGATGCGCTCGGCCCGTTGCAGCTTTACGCTATGTACGAGTGGATCCGGCGTGACGTCCCGGCGGGGTTCCAGCCCTTCAATGAGCGCTCCAAGGACGACTTCTATGCCAGCGCGACCCAACGCATCGGCGAGCATTGGCAGATCAGCGCAGCCTACACGCACGGCGGCAATACGCCGGGCGCTCCGGCCTGCCTGAGCCTCAACAACGTGAACGCACCCGTTGCTTGCGCGTCGCCGGGCCCGATCGTTCAGCTCGGCCAATACCAGCAAAATGCATTCAGCGAGGCGGCCAATCAGTATTCCGCCGGCATTCGCTACTGGTTCACCAACTGGGCGAGCGTGTACGTCGTCGGCACCTACCTCCAGCAGGGCATGGGCGCACACTACTGCCTCGGCCCGAGCGGTCACGGCTATCAGGTTTGCAGCCGCGATCAGTTCAACGACACGATCGGTGGCGCGGCGCTCAAGGCAGTCTCGACCGGCCTGACACTGGACTTCTGATCGTCAGGGGACGGCGACGGCAAAAATCCCTTCCGCCGCGGCTTTGGCCACGGCGGCGGGGATTTTTTACTTTCGCATTACTGCCACGCGCCGGATGGCGGCTCCCGCCAAAGCTTGCGGTGCGCGGGTCTGGCGGCGGCTGGAGCGCCGTCGCCGGTAAACGGATTGGGATGCATGTTCCGGGAATCGCACAACTGGCAACCGTTCGGACCCCAGCGTGCGGTGGCGGCGAAGCCGCATGCCGGCAACGCCATTTGCGCGGCGACGGCGGGCGGCACCGGTTGCTGGCCGCCCTCGCAGTAGAAGGCGTAGCTGCGCTCGCTGCCTGACAGCGTCAGCAAACTCGCGAGCAACAATGAAGCGAGCCTCATAGCCGGTCTCCACCGGTTGCGTTTGCCGTGATATTAGTCTGGTGGCCGGTCGCGGCAATCCTCGATACGAGGCGAGATTTCACTTTGTCGATATCGGGCAGAACAACGGCCAAAACAGCGGCCAAAACAGCAGCAAAGTCTGTCGGCGGCAAGGACCCGTGAGAGCGGACCAACGGCAAGAGATCGACCGGCAATTCGCCGCAGCCCTCGATCATCACAAGGCGGGGCGGCTGGCCGAGGCGGAGCGGTTCTACCGCCAAGTCTGCGCCGCCGATCAAAACCATGCCGGCAGTTTCCACCGGCTCGGTGTCGTCGCCCATCAGCTCGGCCGGCCGGACGCCATTGAACTCCTCAAACGCGCGGTGGCGCTCAAGCCGGATGCCCCCGAGATGCATAACGATCTCGGCAACGTGCTCGGCGCCCAGGGCAAATTCGTGCAGGCCGCGGCCGCTTTCGAGCGCGCCGCGGTGCTCAAGCCGGATTTCGCCGACGCGCATTACAATCGCGGCCTGGCGCTCGGCAATCTCGGCCGGTTCGGCGATGCGGCCAAATGTTTCCAGCGTGTGCTCGCGCTCAATCCGCAATCGGCCTTGGCGCACGTCCATCTTGGCAATGCGCTGCGGGCGCAAGCGCGGCGCGAGGATGCCGTGGTGCATTATCGGCACGCCGCGGCGCTGATGCCGAACTCGGCGGGCGCCCACAACAATCTCGCCAATGCGCTGATGGAGCTCGGCCAGACCGGCGCGGCGATTGCGCATTTCGACCGGGCGCTCGCACTGGCGCCGGATTTCGCGCCGGCCCATTACAATCGCGGCATCGCGCTGCGCGGCCAGAGCCGGTTTGCCGACGCGGCCGCAAGCTTCGAGCGGGTCGCTGCGATCAAGCCGGATTTCCTGCAAGCCAAGCTCGCCGCCTGTGTCGCGCGCTTGCCGATTCTTTATAGGGATGAGCCTGAGATCGCGGCGCGGCGCGCCGACTACGCGGCCTGCCTGCACGCGTTGCACGACGAGGTCGAGCGCAGCGCGACGCCCGGCGACCTCGCCGATGCGGTCGGTGCGCACCAGCCGTTCTATCTGGCCTATCAGGGCGTCAACGATCGCGATCTTCAGGCAATCTACGGCGCCATGGTCTGCCGCGTGATGGCGGCGCGCTATGGGCCGGCGAAACTGCCGGCAGCGCCGGCACCCGGCGAGCCCGTGCGTGTTGCGTTCGTCAGCGGTTTTTTCCGGCAACATTCGAACTGGAAGATTCCGATCAAGGGCTGGCTCAGCCGGCTCGACCGCCGCCGGTTTCGGCTGTTCGGCTATTACACCGCGGACGACGGTGACGCCGAGACCGAAGCTGCCGCGGCGCTGTGCGAGCGTTTCGTCCGTGGCCCGCTGGCGCTCGACGCCTGGCGGCAGGCGATCCTCGCCGATGCGCCGCACGTGATCATTTATCCCGAAGTGGGCATGGATCGGGTGTCGGCGCAATTGGCGGCGCGGCGTCTCGCCCCGGTGCAGTGCAATGCCTGGGGCCATCCCGACACCAGCGGCTTGCCGACGCTCGACTATTATCTCTCGAGCGACCTGATGGAACCGCCCGACGGCGCGCAGCACTACACCGAGCGGCTGGTGCGGCTGCCCAATCTGTCGATTTATTACGAGCCGCCCGATGCGGCGCCGGCCGCTACCGATCGCGCGGCGCTTGGTTTGCGTCCAGGCGCGACCGTGTTCTGGTGCGCCCAGTCGCTGCCCAAATATCTGCCGCAATACGATCAGGTTTTTCCGCGCATCGCGCGGGACGCCGGCGATTGCCAATTCACCTTCATCCAGTTTCCCGGCGGCGCGCAAATCACCGCGCAGTTTCGCCAGCGCCTCGAACGCGCCTTCGCGGCGCTCGGCCTGAATGCCGCCGATCATTGCGTTTTTCTGCCGCGGCTTGAGCCGCAAAAGTTCGTCGCCGCGATCGGCGCCTGCGATGTCGTTCTCGACAGCATCGGTTGGTCGGGCTGCAACTCGGTGCTCGAGAGCCTCGTCCATGACCTGCCCATCGTCACCCTGACCGGGCCGCTGATGCGCGGCCGTCACGCCACCGCGATCCTGACAATGATGGATGTGCAGGACACTGTTACATCGAGCATCGACGGCTACGTGGCGGCGGCGGTGCGGATCGCGCGCGATGCCGATTGGCGATCCGCGTTGCGCAGCACGATCGCGCGCAACAAACATCGGCTGTATCGCGACGGCGCCTGCATTGCCGCGCTGGAAGATTTTTTGGTGGCGCAGGCGCGCGGTCTGGCGCCGAGTTGACAGGCCAATTGCCGCGGCGTGGAATGTGCGGGGCGTTTTTTTAGGACAGTGGCCGGAGCCTGCGCATGATCGATATGCATCCACCGCCCGCCTACATTCGGACCGCGCAGAAACCGACGCCTGGCGCGGGCCAGCCGTTGCAGCTGGTGCCGAGCCAGCCGCCGCAGCCTCAGGCCGCGCCACCCGCGTCGTCCGCGCCGCCCGCGCCGGACCAGAGCCAACCGCCGCCGCCGGGCGACAGCCAGCCCGAGCGGATCGAAGTGACGCCGCTCGACGTCGGCCGCTATCTTCCGCCCACCGCGCTGTATGCGACCATTATCGTGACGGTGGTGCCGCCGACCGGCACAGTGGAGATCTACGTGCCGGGTTCCGAAGACGCGCCGGTCATTTTCAAGGGGCCGAAGACGGCCGGCGAAATCCGCCTCAACGGGCCGACCGCGTATGTCCGCCTGAAGAATGGCGCGACCAGCTACGAGGTCGAGTATCTCAGCTGGCGCGAACCGTAACGCCAGTCCGAGCCATGCCGGCGCCGGCGGATCAGCTTTTGCAACAGGCGCTGGCCGCGCATCGCCGCGGCGCCGTCGCGGAAGCCGCGCCGCTCTATCGCCGCGTCCTGGAAATCGCGCCGACGAATAACGTCGCCTGCACCAATCTGGCGGTCCTCGCGATAGCGGCCGGCGATCTCGACGAGGCCGAAGCAATGTTCCGGCGCGCTGCCGAACTCAAGCCCGATGCCGCAGAGGCGCATTACAATCTCGGCTTTATCCTTCAGGAACGAGGCAAGCTCGACGCCGCGATCGAAGTCTATCGGCGCGCGCTGGCGCTACGTCCCGACATGCCGCAGGCCCACACCAATCTCGGCGTCGCGCTGCAGCATCAGGGCAAGCTCGATGACGCCATTGCCGCATTCCGGCAGGCCGTCGCCGGCGACCCGAAACACGTCGATGCCTATTTCAATCTCGGCGCCGTGCTGCGCCTGCAAAACCGTGTCGATGAAGCCGCCGCCGCTTATCGGCGCGTCATCGAGATCGACGCGAGTCATGCGGCGGCGCGCAACAATCTGGCGCTGATCTTGAGCGAGGCGGGCGAGCTTCGTGCCGCCGAAGCCTTGCAACGGCAGGCCGTCGGGCTCTGGCCCGATTACGCCGAAGGCCACAACAATCTCGGCGCGCTCCTCCTCGACCAGAGCCGCCCGCAGGAAGCGCTCGATGCCTTGCGGGCGGCTGTGAAGCTCAAGCCCGATTACCCCGAAGCCTATCTGAACATGGGCAATGCGCTGCGCGAGCTGGGCAGTCTGGCCGAGGCAATCGAGGCCTACCGGCGCGCCATCGAATTACGTCCGACTTATGCCGAGGCGCTCGCCCAGCTGATCTATCACCGCGCCCGCGCTTGCGATTGGACCGACGCGGAAGCGGCCGAAGCGACATTATTATCGGCCGTGCGGCAGAACGCGGCGCGCATCCCGCCGTTCATGCTGATACCGACGGCCGCGACCGGCGCCGATCAATTGCTCTGCGCGCGCAAATGGGTCGAGCATTTCGCCGTTACCGAGCAGCAAGTCTTTCGCCATCACGCCGCGCCGCAGACCGGACGCTTGCGCATCGGCTATCTGTCGTCGGATTTTTATGACCACGCGACCGCTTATCTGATGGCCGAATTGATCGAGCGCCACGACCGCGACCGCTTCGAGATCCACGGCTACTCTTACGGCGCCGATCAAGGCGGCGACATGCGCGCGCGGCTGGTTTCGGCTTTCGACTGCTTCACCGATATCGACGCGCTGGCGCACCGCGACGCCGCGGCGCGCATCCGGGCCGACGACATCGACATCCTGGTCGATCTGAAAGGCCACACCCATCGGGCGCGGCCGAAAATCCTGGCGTTTCGCCCGGCGCCGGTGCAGGTCAACTATCTCGGCTATCCGGGCACCATGGGCGCGCCGTTCATCGATTACATCGTCGCGGACGATTTCATCGTGCCGCGGGAGCGGCAGCTATTGTTCACGGAGAAGCTCGCTTATCTGCCCGACTGCTATCAGCCCAACGACACGCGGCGCGAGATTGTCGCCGCGCCGAGCCGTGCCGATTGCAGCCTGCCGGCGCAAGGTTTTGTGTTCTGCGGCTTCAATAATAGTTTCAAGATCACGCCCGCGTTCTTCGCCATCTGGATGCGGCTGCTGCAACAGGTGCCGGGCGGCGTGCTGTGGCTTCTGGAATCCAATGCGTTGGTGCGCCGCAATCTCAGTGCGGCCGCGGTAGCGGCGGGCGTCGATCCGGACCGCTTGGTGTTCGCGCCGATCCTGCCGCATCGCGACCATCTGGCGCGCCACCGCCATGCCGATCTCTTTCTCGACACCTTGCCTTGCAATGCGCACACCACGGCGAGCGATGCGCTATGGGCCGGCCTGCCGGTTCTCACTTGCGTTGGCGAGACCTTCGCGGGCCGCGTTGCCGGCAGTATCGTGCGCGCCGCCGGACTGTCCGAACTGGTCGCGAGCTCGTCGCGCGACTACGAGGCCCTCGCGCTGGCTCTGGCGCGCGATCCGGCGCGGCTCGCCGCCATTCGCTCCCGCCTCGGCGCCGGCCGCGAAAACCTGCCGCTGTTCGACATGGCCAAGCGCACCCGCGACCTCGAGGCACTCTACGTGCGCATGGCCGAAATCTGGCGCTCCGGCCGGCCGGCGGCATCGATCACGCTGTAACGGAGATTACACCCACGGACGTTCGCCGCGTCCGATCCGGTCATGCATCTCCTGCTGGAACGCGGGCGGCCCGAACGCGTACCAGTCTTCGCCGATCTGATAGATCAACAGCCGCTTGCGCTCAGCGCAGAATGATTTCAGCCAGTCCAGCGCCTTGGTCTTCGGCCGCTCGCCGACCGCGACCGCGACGTCCACCGGGTGGTCCTGCCAGCGGAAATTCGCCGGCAAGACGATCATGCCGGCCTTGTCGGGCCGCATCCATTCGGGCAGCGGGCTCGCGCGCGCGAGCCAGCCGCAAATGAAGTCGCGGCAAGGGTCTTTGGGCCTTCGCTCATAGATCGTGCAGCTATGCCCGGTGCTGAACGGGCATGGCTGGCCGCGGTCGACCCGGTGCCCGTACACCTCGATTTTGAGCCAACCGGCGCAGCACGCGGTGCAGGGCCCGCATTGGCGATCGGGAGCGCCGGGCGCGGCGTGGCCGGTGCGCGAAGCCGCTTCGGGCATCAACTTTCTCTGAAATCTTTGTGCCGTAGCAAATATGCAGCGTTTTGCCCGGGCAGGATACCGGCCGCCGCCGTCAAATGCTGCGGCGCACAGTGCCAAACGGTTTGTTCCAGGTCGGTTTGCTCCCGGTCGAAAAGTCGCAATCCGGTCCGCGTGCTCAGGTTGCGTTGCCCCGCCCGGCGATTAGAATGGATCAAAACACGGTGGGCACGACCCGCCGCTCAAGTAACACAAAGACTGTCCTCTCGCTGGGGCGGCAGGACACATTGGGAGGACGAAGTGACCACCACAACCACGAGTGCGCCAGCTGTCGCGTCCGTAAACGCGCGCTGGGGTTATCTGGCGATCTGCATCATCTGCATGGTGATGATTGCCAACCTCCAATACGGCTGGACGCTGTTCGTCAATCCGATCAACAAAGCCACCGGCTGGTCGATCGCTTCGATCCAGTTTGCGTTCGCTATCTTCATCGCGCTCGAGACCTGGCTGACGCCGATCCAAGGCTGGATCGTCGACGTGCTCGGCCCGAACCGCGGCCCCAAGATCATGATCGGCTTCGGCGGCATCATGGTCGGCATCGGCTGGGTCATCAATGCTTATGCCGGTTCGCTGACGATGCTCTATCTCGGCGCGATCGTCTCCGGCATGGGCGGCGGTGCCGTCTATGCGACCTGCGTCGGCATGGCGGTGAAATGGTTCCCGGACCGGCGCGGACTTGCGGTCGGTCTGACCGCAGCCGGCTATGGCGCCGGCGCGGCGCTCACCGTGATCCCGATCCGTTACGTGATCGACAACTACGGTTACAACACCGCCTTCCTCTGGTTCGGCATCGTGCAGGGCGCCGTCGTGTTCGTGCTCGCTTTGCTGTTGCGCGGGCCGGAGCCGGGTGAGATGGCCAATGCGCCGGCACCGAAAGTGGCGCAGGCGGCGAAGAGTTCCTCGCCGAAGGATGTTCTGGTGTCGCCGGTGTTTTGGCTGCTCTACATCATGTTCGTCATGGTGTCGGCGTCAGGCCTGATGGCCACGGCGCAGATCGCGCCGATCGCGGGCGACTTCAAGGTCGGCGACCAGATCGTGTTCTGGGGCGCCACCACGCTGACCGCGGCGCTGATCATCGACAATCTCGCCAACGGCGCGGCGCGCCCGCTGTTCGGATGGATTTCGGACAATATCGGGCGTGAAAACACCATGGCGATCGCCTTCGGGCTTGGCGGTATTTCCTATTGGCTCTTGGGAACGCTTGGCACCGCGCCTTGGGCCTTCGTGCTGTTCGCAGCTCTGATCTTCCTGACCTGGGGCGAAATCTTCAGTCTGTTCCCGTCGACCTGCACCGATACGTTCGGGCCGAAATTCGCCACCGTGAACTTGAGCTTGCTTTATACGGCGAAGGGCACCTCGGCCTTCTTGGTGCCGGTCGCCAACATGATCAAGGCATCGACCGGCTCTTGGCACATGGTGTTCGCGGTGACCGCGATCATGAACTTTGCGGTCGTGGGCCTGGCGCTCTTCGTGCTCAAGCCGCTGCGGCGGCGGGCGATGGCCAAAGGCTGAAAGCCGCGCCGGACTTTAAATGAGCCGGGCGGAATCGCCCGGTTGGATTGCCAGGGGCGTTGGCCCAATCGGCCCACCCGTTGGAGCGCCACTTATAAGGTATCGCTGCCGCCGACCGGACCGGACCCGGAGACCTTTGACGACGTAGGCCTAGCTGGAATATTGTATGCCACCGATGAGTTCGAGTTTCCCCATTTTGCGGCGTGTTGAGGTTACCCCGAGTGCGGCGGAGCTGCCGGCGCCGCGGCTTGCCGTCGATCCGCTCGCGAGCCCGGCCAGTTTCAAGCGGCAGGCCTATGCCGCGCTGAAGAACGCCATCGCCTCGATGGACGTTTATCGCAGCCGCGCCGAGATCAGGCTCGACGAGCGCCGCCTGGCCCACGAGTTCGGCATCAGCCGGACGCCGGTGCGTGAGGCCATGGCGCAGCTCGAGCGCGAGGGTTTCGTGCGCTCGGTGCCGCGGCGCGGCGTCTATGTGGTGCGCAAGACCAAGCGCGAGGTGATCGAGCTGATCACCGCCTGGGCGGCGCTGGAAAGCATGGCGGCGCGGTTGATCACCGAGAGCGCGACCGACGAAGACATCGCTTCCTTGCGGAGCATGTTCGCCACCTTCGAGAACGGCGCCGTGCGCGCGCACCTCGACGAATATTCCGAAATCAATATCGGCTTCCACCAGACCATCATCCGCATGAGCGGCAACAGCATGCTGATCAATCTGGCGGAAAACCTGTTCACCCATATGCGCATGATTCGGCGCAAGACCATCGGCGAGAAGGATCGCGCCGACCGCTCGATCCGCGACCACATGCACATCATCGAAGCATTGGAAGCGCGCGACACGCTGCGCGCGGAGACGCTGGTGCGCGATCACGCGCTCGGCCTCGCCGAGCACGTGGCGAAATACGCTGATTATCTGGACTGAGCCAAGAACAACGCAGGCGACGGAGGAATCCCATGGCAGATGCAGCGGTCAAAGAGAAACCCGCCGATGCAGCCGAACGCGAGCTGACCGACGGCTTTCATCTCCTCATCGACGCGCTCAAGCTCAACGGTCTCACCACCATCTACGGCGTGCCCGGCATCCCGATCACGGATTTCGGCCGCATGGCGCAGGCCTCGGGAATTCGCGTGCTGTCGTTCCGCCACGAGCAGAATGCCGGCTATGCGGCTGCGATCGCGGGCTTCCTGACCAAGAAGCCGGGTGTTTGCCTCACCGTGTCGGCGCCGGGCTTTCTCAACGGCCTCACTGCGCTTGCCCACGCCACCACCAACTGCTTCCCGATGATTTTGATGTCGGGATCGTCGGAGCGCGAGGTCGTCGACTTGCAGCAGGGTGACTACGAGGAGATGGACCAACTCGCCATCGCCAAACCGCTGTGCAAGGCGGCATTCCGCGTGCTGCACGCGCAAGACATCGGCATCGGGCTCGCGCGCGCGATCCGCGCCGCCGTGTCGGGGCGGCCGGGCGGCGTTTATCTCGATCTGCCCGCAAAACTGTTCGGCCAAGTGATGGACGCGGCCGCCGGCCAGAAGTCGCTGGTCAAAGTCATCGACCCGGCGCCGGCACAGATTCCCGCGGCCGACGCGGTCAAGCGCGCGCTCGACGTGCTCAAAAGCGCCAAGCGGCCGCTGATCATCCTCGGCAAGGGTGCGGCCTACGCCCAGGCCGACGACGCGATCAAAAACTTCGTCGAGAAGAGCGGCGTGCCGTTCTTGCCGATGAGCATGGCCAAGGGGCTTCTGCCCGACACGCATCCGCAATGCGCCGGCGCAGCGCGCTCGACGGTGCTCAAGGACTCCGACGTCGTGATGATGATCGGCGCGCGGCTGAATTGGCTCCTGTCGCACGGCAAGGGCAAGGCCTGGGGCGATGCGCCGAAGAAGTTCATCCAGATCGACATCGAGCCGAAAGAGATGGACTTCGAACGTCGAGATCGCCGCCCCCGTGGTCGGCGACATCGGCTCCTGCGTCTCGGCGCTGCTCAACGCCATGGGCAGCAGCTGGCCGGCGCCGCCGGCCGACTGGACCAAGACCGTCACCACGAAACGCGACGAGAACGTCGCCAAGATGGCGCCGCGGCTGATGAACAACAATTCGCCGATGGACTATCACGGCGCGCTTGGCGTGCTGCGCACCATCGTCAAGGAGCGGCCGGACGCCATCCTGGTCAACGAAGGCGCCAACACGCTCGATCTCGCCCGCGGCATCATCGACGTCTATCAACCGCGCAAGCGCATCGACGTCGGCACGTGGGGCGTCATGGGCATCGGCATGGGCTACGCCATCGGCGCCGCGATCGAGACCGGCAAGCCGGTGCTCGCGGTCGAAGGCGACTCGGCGTTCGGCTTCTCCGGCATGGAGATCGAGACGATCTGCCGCTACCAGCTGCCGGTCTGCGTCGTCATCTTCAACAACGACGGCATCTATCGCGGCACCGACGTCAACAGCGCCGGCGCCGACCCTGCCACGACAGTCTTCGTCAAGGGCTCGCGCTACGACAAGATGATCGAGGCGTTCGGCGGCACCGGCGTCAACGCGACCTCGCCGGACGAGCTCAAGCGGGCGGTGAACGCCGCCATGGATTCCGGCAAGCCGACGCTGATCAACGCGGTGATCGATCCGGGCGCCGGCAGCGAAAGCGGCCGCATCGGCAATCTCAATCCGCAAAGCGCGCTAAAAAAGAAATAGGGAATACGACAGTGCCGGGCACCAACAACCAAACAATCGACGAGTAAGGGAGCGACACATGGCCAGGAGCAAGAAGGTGAAGTCGCGGGTCAAAGCGGCGGCGAAAAAATCTGCCAGGAAAGTCGTGAAGCTCAAGCCGAAGAAGGCGGCGGCGAAAGCGCAAGCGCAATCCGGCAACGGCCTGCCGCGGCCGTCGCCAAAGCCGTGGGGCGCAGCGGGCAGGGCGCTCGAAGGCGTGAAAATCCTCGACTTCACCCATGTGCAGTCGGGTCCGACCTGCACCCAGCTGCTCGCCTATATGGGCGCGGATTGCATCAAGGTGGAGCGGCCCGGCGTCGGCGACATCACGCGCGGCCAATTGCGCGACGTGAAAGGGCAGGACAGCCTCTATTTCACCATGCTCAACGGCTCGAAGCGTTCGATTACGATCAACTCCAAGCATCCCAAGGGCAAGGAAATCCTCGACCGGCTGGTCAAGGAATGCGACGTGCTGGTGGAGAACTTTGCTCCGGGCGCGCTCGACCGCATGGGCCTGACCTGGGAGCATATCCACAAGCTCAATCCGCGCATGATCGTCGCCTCGGTGAAGGGCTTTGGCCCGGGCCCGTACGAGGACTGCAAGGTCTACGAGAACGTGGCGCAATGCGCCGGCGGCTCGGCCTCGACCACCGGCTTCCGCGACGGACCGCCGCTGGTCACCGGCGCGCAGATCGGCGATAGCGGCACCGGCTTGCATCTCGCGCTCGGCATCGTCAGCGCGCTCTATCAGCGCATCCGCACCGGCCGCGGCCAAAAGGTGCTCTGCGCCATGCAGGACGGCGTGCTCAATCTCGCGCGCGTGAAATTGCGCGACCAGCAGCGCCTCGCCCACGGCCCGCTCACCGAATACAGCCAGCACGGCGAGGGCATTCCGTTCGGCAAAGCGACGCCGCGCGCCGGCAACAATTCCGGCGGCGGCCAGCCGGGCTGGATCTTGAAATGCAAAGGCTGGGAGAGCGATCCCGACGCCTACATCTACTTCATCACCCAGGCGCCGGTGTGGGGCGCAATCTGCGATCTGATCGGCAAGCCGGAATGGAAGACGGACGCCGATTACGCCACGCCGCTGGCGCGGCTGCCGCGGCTGCGGCACATCTTCGACACCATCGAGCAGTGGACCATGACCATGACCAAGTTCGAAGTCATGGAACTGTGCAACAAGCACGACATTCCGGTCGGGCCGATCCTGTCGATGAAGGAGATCGCCGAGGAGCAATCGCTGCGCACGACCGGCACCGTGGTCGAAGTCGATCATCCGGGCCGCGGCAAGTATCTGACCGTGGGCAACCCGATCAAATTGTCGGACTCGCCCGCCGACGTGCGGCGCTCGCCGCTCTTGGGCGAGCACACCGACGAAATTTTGCGCAAGGTGCTGAAATATTCCGACAAGGAAGTCGCCGACATCAAGGTCTCCGGCGCCATCACGCCGCCCGAGAAGCCGGCGAAGGCGGAAGCGGCGTAACTGTCTGCACCTCCCCCTGAAAGGGGGAGGATGGCGAGTGGAGCGAGCCCGGTGGGGGTCCGTCGCCGTGCACGCACTGCCCCCCCACCTGGTCGCCTAACGGCGACCACCCTCCCCCTTTCAGGGGGAGGAAAGAAGTAAGGGAATTGGAGAATTACGTATGCGAATCGTCGTTCACGGCCAACAGGCGTTCGGCAAGGCGGTGCTCGAAGCGCTGATCAAGCGCGGCGAGGATGTCGTCGCCGTTTATGTCGCGCCGGAAAAGCCGGGCGCCAAGGCGGATCCGTTGAAGGAAGCGGCGGTGGCCGCCAATCTCCCGGTCTACCAGCCGGACTCCTACAAGAAGCCGGAAGTGTGGGAAGAATTCAAAGCGCTCAAGCCCGACCTGCAGGTCATGGCCTTCGTCACGTTGTTCGTGCCGGAAGAATTCCTCAACATCCCGACCCACGGCTCGATCCAGTATCATCCATCGCTGTTGCCGGCCTATCGCGGCGCCAGCGCCATCAACTGGCCGATCATCAAGGGCGAGGCGGAAACCGGCCTGTCGATCTTCTGGCCCGACAACGGCCTCGATACCGGCGCCGTGCTGCTGCAGAAAAAAACGCCGATCGGTCCGAACGACACGCTCGGCACGGTGTATTTCGACCGCCTGTTCCCGATGGGCGTCGAGGCGATGCTGGAATCGGTCGACCTCGTGAAGGCCGGCAAGGCGCCGCGCCTCAAGCAGGACGAAGCCAAGGCCACCTACGAAGGCCGCTGCGGTCCCGACAACGCTAGGATCGATTGGGGCAAGCCGTGGGAGCAGATCGATCGCCTCATCCGCGGCTGCAATCCGGCGCCCGGCGCTTGGTGCACGCTCGACGGCAAGCAGCTGAAAATCTTCGACGCCAAGCCGCTGCCGGCAAAAGACCCGAAGGGGATCGCCGGCAAGGTCGGCGAAATCGCCGTGGTCGAAGCCGACGGCTTCACCGTGGTCTGCGCCGATGGGCGCTTCAAAGTCACGCGCGTGCAGCCCGCCGACGGCAAGAAGACCGAAGCCGGCGAGTGGGCGAAGTCGGTCAATCTCGCCGTCAAAGCGAGGTTTGCGTGAGCCCCTCCTGTCGTCCCCGCGAAAGCGGGGACCCAGTACTCATGGAACGATCGGTGTTTACTGGGTGCCCGCCTTCGCGGGCATGACGAACTAAAAACATCACAGCCCCGCCGGGTTTCCTCCCAATCGATGGATCATCAAAACATGCCTGCCTCTCAGCATCAATCGCCGAAGTCCGATATCGAAATTTCCCAGGCCGCTAAAAAGCGGCTGATCCTCGACGTAGCGAAAGAAAGACTCGGCATCGGCCCGGAAAATCTCGAGCCCTACGGCCACTACAAGGCCAAGGTGTCGATGGACTACGTCAAGTCGCTGCAAAGCAAACCCAACGGCAAGTTGATCTTGGTCTCCGCGATCACGCCGACGCCGGCCGGCGAAGGCAAGACCACGACGACGGTCGGCCTGACCGACGCGCTCAACTACATCGGCAAGAAGGCGATGCTGTGCCTGCGCGAACCGTCGCTCGGCCCGTCGTTCGGCATGAAGGGCGGCGCCGCCGGCGGCGGTTATGCCCAGGTGGTGCCGATGGAGGACATCAATCTGCACTTCACCGGCGACTTCCACGCCATTACGTCGGCGAACAATCTGCTCGCGGCGATGCTCGACAATCACATCTATTGGGGCAATGGGCTGGGCATCGACGAGCGCCGCATCGCCTGGCGCCGCGTGCTCGACATGAACGACCGCGCGCTGCGCAGCATCGTCGGCTCGCTCGGCGGCGTCGCCAACGGGTTCCCTCGCGAAGATGGTTTTGACATCACGGTCGCCTCCGAAGTCATGGCGATCTTCTGTCTCGCCCGCGATCTCGACGACCTGAAAAAGCGCCTCGGCAACATCGTCGTCGCCTATACGCGCGACCGCAAACCGGTGCGCGCCAGCGACCTCAAGGCCAACGGCGCCATGACCGTGCTGCTCAAGGAAGCGCTGGCGCCGAACCTGGTGCAGACGCTCGAAGGCACGCCGGCCTTCATCCACGGCGGCCCGTTCGCCAACATCGCCCACGGCTGCAATTCGGTGCTGGCGACCACGACGGCGCTGAAACTTGCCGACTATGTGGTGACCGAAGCCGGCTTCGGTGCCGACCTCGGCGGCGAGAAATTCCTTGATATCAAATGCCGCAAGGCCGGCATCGCACCCGACTGTGCGGTGCTGGTGGCGACGATCCGCGCGCTGAAAATGCACGGCGGCGTCAAGAAGGAAGACCTCAAGCAGGAGAACTTGAAAGCGCTCGAAGCCGGCATGTCGAACCTGCAGCGCCATGTCGAGAATGTGCGCAAATTCGGCATCGAGCCGGTGATCTCGATCAACCGGTTCTCGGCCGACACCGAGGCCGAGATCAAGCTGGTCGAGGAGAAGTGCAAGGCGCTCGGCGTCGAGGCCCTGATGGCCGATCACTGGGCGATGGGCGGCGAGGGCGCGGCCAATGTCGCCAAGGCCGTGGTCAAGATCTGCGACAGCGGCAAGAGCAAGCTGAAGTTTCTATATCCCGACGAGATGCCGCTTCTGGAAAAAATCCGCACCATCGCCAAGGAGATCTACCGCGCCAAGGATATTTCCGTCGACAAGTCGGTGCGCGATCAGTTGGCGAATTTCGAAGCGATGGGCTACGGCAAATTCCCGATCTGCGTCGCCAAGACGCAATACAGCTTCTCGACCAATCCCGACGCCAAGGGTGCGCCTACCGATCACATTATCAACGTGCGCGAGGTACGGCTGTCCGCGGGCGCCGAATTCGTGGTAGCGATCTGCGGCGAGATCATGACCATGCCCGGCCTGCCCAGAGTGCCGGCGGCTGACTCGATCGACGTCGCGGCGGACGGAAAAATCGTCGGTCTGTTCTAGACCGCGTTTGCCTGCACGCATGTGCGGCGCCGCCTCGCGACCAGCCCGTCCCCGCTGGCGGCCGGCCGATGCCCCATCGCGTTGCCGTTGTTGCGATGGTCGATGCGAAGGTCAGGTCGACCTCGGAGGCACCACCATCCATTTCGTCAAACCGGCAAGGACGGCGAAGATGGCGCCGCCGACACCGCCGCCGATGATCTGACCGACGAGCGCGCCGACATCGACGTTGCCGGTCGTGCTCGCGAGCGCAGGCATCGCTTGCGCAAGAAGCTGCATGCTGACGACTCCGCCGATAGCTCCCGCGATTGTGTTGCCAACCGCGCCGAGCGTGTAGTTCTTGAGCGTCGCTCCGGCGGCGTGGCCGCCAATGACACCGGCGACGATCTGAATGATGAGATCGATGAGAGTTCCCGACATGTCATCCTCCTTTTCGGCTCCATTTCCTCGAATTGACCGAGTTCACTTCATCATGCGCCGCGCCATCATGCGCCGCGCCTCACGCTCGTCCTGCCGCGACGACACGTGGATTCGCAGGCGTCAGTCGGTCTCGCGCGATGCCGCGATGACGCTGTCGGCGGCTTGAACCTTGCGCAGGATCAACTGGTTCTCCGCCTTTTCGGCCTCCCTCTCCAAGCCCATCCAGCGCAATTTGCGGATCAGCTTGACGAGCTCGTTGGCGGTTCGCCGCTCTCCCAGGCCGTCGGGCGGCTTTTGTAGGTTGTGCGGCATTGCCATGGACGTTCTCCCTGACTTTGACGATTGAACATCGCGCGCCTTCGCAATGCGCGGTGCCGGTTTTATTGGACACGAAATTCTTTGACATCCGGATCAAACACGAGCAGTTCGCCGGTGATCAGGGGAATGCGCAAGAGATTGCGGTTGCGTTCAAGCTTTTGCCGCGGAATGCCCTCGACAAGGATATGACCCTTGACCAGGATCGACCAAATGAGCAGGGTGGACCAAATGAGCAGGGCCGACCAAACGGTCGTAAAATCATTTCCCTTGCGTACCAGCTCGGTGCAATGGCGCGCCAGATCGCTGGCTCTCTCCTTGGACATTTTCACCGCCCCATTCGATATTAAGGCGTTGCGCCGCCAACCAATGACGTCGAACGTTTACGGCGTGTCGGCGGGTTTGCAACTCATCATTATATGCGCGACAAGGAACGGTGGCGAATATTTTCGTGACGTCGCGTTTCATAAGAAACATGATTTTTCATATTTGAAACTAGAAAACATGTGGTTTGTGTTTAGAAGCGTACTGCCCAGACTGCAATTGTGTTATGGGCACTCAACATACCTGCCGCCGCGCACACAAGAGATTCGATTTTATCGCCTGACGGAAGCGCCGCAGGTGAACGCCCAATTCCCCACAGCCGGTCCTGGGCGGATCATTCAACGCCAGAACATCCCGCGCTGCGCTCCTCGATCAAAGACCAATTCTCGGATTGGCCATATTTCGGCACGGCTGAGCGTCAGCCCGAATTTGGTCGGACCCGCACATCGGAGGTGCCGGCGAACCGGAACCTTGGTCGAAGGCCATCTTTCGAAGGCGGCCGGCAAGTGCTGGCAAATCGAGAAATAACCGGCTAAACGAGCCTGCCGCAAGGCATCACCAGCAATGAGGTTTTCAATGTTGAAGTTCTACTATAGCGGCGCGCCGAACCCGACCAAGGTGGCGCTGTTCCTGGAAGAGACCGGCCTGCCCTACGACGCCATTCCGGTCGATACCCGCAAGGGCGAGCAGCACAAGCCGGAATTTTTGGCGATCAATCCGAACGCCAAGCTCCCCGCCATCGTCGACGGCGATGCCACCGTGTTCGATAGTAGCGCCATCCTACTCTATCTCGCCGAAAAGACCGGCAAATTCCTGCCGACCAAGACCGACAAGGCGCGCGGCGAGCTGTTGTCGTGGATGTTCTTCGTATCGTCCGGCGTCGGCCCCTATGCGGGCCAGTCGGTGCACTTCCGCAACTACGCGCCGGAGAAAATACCCTATGCCATCAACCGCTACGCTTTCGAAGGGCAGCGGCATTTCGGCATCATCGACGCGCGGCTCGCCAAACACAAATATATGCTCGGCGACACCTACACGATCGTCGACATGAATGTATGGGGCTGGTCGCGCCTTATTCCGAACGTGCTGGGCGAGGGCGCCTGGGACAAGTTCAAGAATCTCAAGCGTCTGACGGACGAGATCAGCGCCCGGCCGGCGGCGCAGAAAGCGACCGCGCTCAAGGACCGCCACAAGTTCAAGACCGAAATGGACCAGGAAGCGCTCCACGCCATGTTCCCGCATCTGGCGCAAAAGGTCGCGTAACTTTCGATCCGTCACCCTGAGGTGGCCGCGAAGCGGCCCGCGAAGGGCGACGGCAACCAGGTCGGCCGTTGCCGACCTGGACACTCAAACGATTCTGATTTCGGGCTAAGCCCGAAATCAATTGGCCGTGGATCCTTCGAGGCTCGCTACGCTCGCACCTCAGGATGATGGTACTGAGTCAAAACAAAAACGGCGCGGCTTTACGGCCGCGCCGTTCGCATTTGGGATGTCAAAGCCGTTACTGGAACAGCTTCATCGCGTTTTGGAGAGTTTGGATCACGCCCCACGTCAGCGGGATGCCGACCCAACCCCAAGCGAGGATGAGCTGCAGCGTCGATGTGCCGGTCTGTTTTTCGCTTGCCATGATTGATCTCCCTATGCGCCGGCCGGCCTGGCGGCGGCGTCAACGTCGAATTGTCCCCTGACGGCCTCATGGTCGGACTTCATATGGAAGCGCTGGTGCACCGCCTTGATCAGGAAATTGCAGATGAAGCCGATCACCAGAAGTGCCGCCATGACGTACATCGTGGTGTTGTAGGCCTGCGCTTTCGGCACGCCGTGGTCGATCTGATACTGGCGGATGTAGTTCACCAGCACCGGGCCCAAAATGCCGGCCGCCGACCAGGCGGTCAGCAGCCAGCCATGAATGGCGCCGACATAACGCGTGCCGAACATATCCTTGAGATAAGCCGGCACGGTGGCGAAGCCGCCACCATACATGCTCATGATGATGACGAAGCACAGCACGAACAGCGCCACGCTGCCGATCGAGCCGGTCCACGGCACCAGGCAGTAGAGCAGCGTGCCCAGCGCGAAGAAGCAGAAATAGGTGTTCTTGCGCCCGATGTAGTCCGACGTGGAGGCCCAGAAGAAACGTCCGAGCATATTGAACAAGCTGAGCACCCCGACGAAGCCGGCCGCGGCGACGACCGAGACCTTGCCCGGGAACATTTCCTGACTCATGGCGGAGGCTTGGCCTAGCACCCCGATGCCGGCAGTGACATTGAGACAGAGTACCCACCAGATCAGCCAGAACTGCGGCGTCTTCAACGCGTCGTAGACGTAGACGTCGTTCTTGGTGATGAGTTTCTGCGCAACGACCGGAGGCGTGTAGCCTTCGGGCTTCCAGCCCGGCGCCGGGATGCGCACGATGGCGGCGCCAACCCACATGAAGACGAGATAGATGACGCCGAGGCAGATGAAGGTCTCGGCGACGCCGATATGGCTCGGGGTGGTGAATTTCGCCATCAGCCAGACCGAGAGCGGCGAGGCGATGAAGGCGGCGCCGCCGAAGCCCATGATGGCCATGCCGGTCGCCATGCCGGGCCGGTCCGGGAACCATTTGATCAGCGTCGAGACTGGCGAGATGTAACCGATGCCCAGCCCAAGGCCGCCAAACATGCCGTAGCCCAGATAGACGATCCATAGATTGTGGATGTAGACGCCGAATGCGGAGATGAAGAAGCCGATGGCCCAGCACAGACCCGCGGTAAACATCGCCTTGCGCGGACCGCCTTCCTCGACCCAGCGGCCGAATGTCGCCGCCGAGGCGCCGAGAAAGAATATCGCGATCGAGAAAATCCAGCCCAACTCGGTCAGTTTCCAGTCGTCGGGCGCCGATTGGGAGATGCCGATGAGCTTGGTCATCGGCAGGTTGAACACGCTGAACGCATAAGCCTGGCCGATGCACAGATGGATGCAGAGCGCCGCTGGCGGCACCATCCACCGGCTGAAGCCGGGCTTGGCAATCGTATGACTGCGGTCGAGAAAGCTCATGGGTCAGTCCCCTCCAAAGTCTTTTTTACAAATTGGGATTTCTACACCGCAAAGACGCGGTTGCGCCCCCAAGTTTGTTGTTTGGACAGTGACAACCGCAATTTTTTAATCAATAAGCGATTTCCTATCGCCAGATAGGAAAATCAAATAGTGCCATAGCCAAGGGCTATATCCGGCCTTTCGAGGCGGGCCTGTCGCTCCGGTTGCATCAATCGGCGAGCGACGGCGCCAGCCGCCGGGCCTCGGCAACCAGCGCTGCGGTCAAGGGTTTCATGGGTTTACGGGCCAGGACCACCAGGCCGATGCTGTGACTGGCTTCCGGTTTTACGATCGGAATTGCACGCAACTTGTCGGTGAGGCCGAGTGTCGCAGCGAGCCGCGCCGGCATCACGGTCGCCCAGCGTCCGGTGCGGACATGGGTGTAGAGCAAAATCAGCGCATTGGATTCGAGCGTCGGCTTCAGCTCACCGCCGGCGTCGTGCATCAGATCTTCGATGATCCGGCGTATCTTGGTGTCGGGCGTCAGCAGGCAGAGCGGAACCTGCGCGACTTCCGCCCACGTCACCTTGTCGCGATCGCCAAGCGGCGCGTCGGCGGACGTTAAAAGACAATAGCGCTCGCGATAGAGCGGAATGCCGGTGATACGGCCGTTCGGTTCGTGGTCGAGATAGGTCACGCCGCCATCGATCTCGAGATTCTCCAGAAGGCTGAGAATCTGCTGCGCGTTGTGCGACAGAATGCTGAATTGAACGTCGGGATGGCGATCGTGATAGAGCGCGGTCAGCGGTTCGATCACGGCATGCGCCATCGGGACCGCGGCGATGCGCAGCCGACCGGTCAGCCCGTGCTTGAGCGCGTGGACCTCCTCGCGCATGGCGCGGCTGTCGCCGACGATGCGGCGCGCCCAGTCGAGCACCCGCTCGCCTTCGAGCGTGAAATCCTGGAACCGCGAGCCGCGGTTGACCAAAAGCACGCCGAAACTATCCTCGAGCTGCTTGACGCCGGCGGAGAGGGTAGGTTGTGTCACGCCGCAGGCCTCGGCCGCCCGGCCGAAATGTTGTTCGCGCGCCAGTGCCAGCAGGAATTCGAGCTTGTCGATCACACCCTATCGCTCCTCCCAGGACGCCGTGACGCGCCGTGCGCGATTTGCGAAATTTGGCAATATCCGGCCTAAATGCCTATGTGGACGCCCAGGCAGATGATAGAAATTTCCGAGGATAGTCAATATATCAATAGAATGTCTCTATTGAATAATCCGCAAATCGCGCTTGTTTTGCAGTCATTAGCGCTTTTTGCTTTTCGCGAGGAAATATGACCGTCACCGAGCAGCCGCCGACCTCGCCGCCCGCCCAACGCGGGGGAGCCGGCCGGCGCCGGCCGCCGCGCACGCCGAAGGGCCGGCAGGTCGATCCGCAGGCGGCTGCCGACATCGAGGCGCTACTGACCGACCGGCCGCGGCGCCGCGATCTCTTGATCGAGCATTTGCATCTCATCCAGGACCATTACGGCCATCTGTCCGCCGCGCATCTGGCCGCCCTGGCGCAGGAGATGCAGCTCGCGCTCACCGAAGTCTATGAGGTCGCGACCTTCTACGCCCACTTCGACGTGGTGAAGGAAGGGCAGACGCCGCCGCCGCCGGTCACCGTGCGGGTGTGCAATTCATTGTCGTGTGCGCTCGTCGGTGCCGAGCGGCTTCTTGACGAATTGCCACGCAAGCTCGGCGCCAGTGTGCGCGTCGTGCGCGCGCCATGCATGGGCGCGTGTGATCGCGCGCCGGCCTGTGCGGTCGGCCATGTCCAGGTGCTCGATGCCGATACGGCAAAGGTCGTCGCCGCCGCGGCGAAGCCGGCGCACGCCCATGCCTATCCGACGCCGGCGCCGTTCGACGTCTATGTGAAAAGCGGCGGCTATGAGCTTTTGCAATCCTGCATCAGCGGCAAGCGCACGCGCGACGACCTCATCAAGATTGTCAGCGACGCCGGGCTGCGCGGTCTCGGCGGCGCCGGATTCCCGACCGGGCGCAAATGGTCATTGGTGCGCGCCGAGCCGGCGCCGCGGCTATTCGCAGTCAATTGCGACGAGGGTGAGCCCGGCACGTTCAAGGACCGTTATTATCTCGAACGCGATCCGCATCGCTTCATCGAAGGCATGTTGATCGCCGCCTGGATCGTCGAGGCCGCCGACACGTATCTCTATGTTCGCGATGAATATCCCGAAGTGATCCTTCTTCTTCTCGAAGAGATCGCCAAGGTCGAGGCCGCCGGTCTTGCAAGCCACACCAAGATCCATCTGCGCCGCGGCGCCGGCGCTTATATCTGCGGCGAAGAATCGGCGATGATCGAATCGATCGAGGGCAAGCGCGGCCTGCCGCGCCATCGGCCGCCCTATGTCGCCCAAGTCGGCCTGTTCGGCCGGCCGACGCTCGAGCAAAACGTCGAGACGCTGTTTTGGGTACGCGACATCGTCGAGAAGGGCGCGACCTGGTTCACCTCGCAAGGCCGCCATGAGCGCAAGGGCTTTCGCAGTTTCTCGGTGTCGGGCCGCGTCAAAAATCCGGGCGTCAAGCTGGCGCCCGCGGGCGTTACCGCGCGCGAACTGATCGACGAATTTTGCGGCGGCATGGCCGAGGGCCACACCTTCAAGGGCTATCTGCCCGGCGGCGCCTCGGGCGGCATCCTGCCGGCGTCCATGGCCGACATCCCGCTCGACTTCGGCACCTTGGAGAAATACGGCTGCTTCGTCGGGTCACATGCGGTTGTCATCCTGTCCGACAAGGACGACATGAAAGCGGTCGCGCTCAACCTCATCAAATTCTTCGAGGACGAGAGCTGCGGCCAATGCACGCCGTGCCGCGTCGGCACCGAGAAGGCCGCCCACCTGATGGCCAATGGGCCGTGGGATCCGGCCCTTCTGGACGAACTCGCCGCCCTGATGCGCGACGCCTCGATCTGCGGGCTCGGCCAAGCCGCGCCGAATCCATTGCTTTCTGTGCTAAAATACTTTCCCGAAGAACTGACCAAGCCGCTGGGACGTTGGTGACTGAAAGGCTTTCTTGATGAACGACGCGACCGGACAAAAGCCCAATACCTTTCTGATCGACGACCGCGAAGTCGATATCCGCCCCGGTGAGACCATTTTCAACGCCGCCGGCCGGCTCGGCATCGCGCTGCCGCATCTGTGCTATTCGCCGAAGCCCGGCTACCGGCCCGACGGCAATTGCCGGGTCTGCATGGTCGAGATCGAGGGCGAGCGCGTGCTGGCGGCAAGCTGCATTCGCAACCCCGCACCCGGCATGAAGGTCAAGACCTCGACCGACCGCGCCAAGACCGCGCGCAAGATGGTGGCGGAGCTGCTTTTGACCGATCAGCCGGCCCGCGAAGTCGCCCACGATCCGGATTCCGAGTTCTGGAAAGTCGCGACCCGCATGGAGCTCAAGACGGGCCGTTTTCCGCGCCGCTCAGCGCCAGCGCCGGACCGCAGCCACATCGCCATGGCGGTCAATCTCGACGCCTGCATCCAGTGCAATCTGTGCGTCCGCGCCTGCCGCGAGGTGCAGGTCAACGACGTCATCGGCATGGCCGGCCGCGGTTTTGGCGAGAAGATCGTGTTCGACTTCGACGATCCGATGGGCAACTCGACTTGCGTGGCCTGCGGCGAATGCGTGCAGGCCTGCCCGACCGGCGCGCTGATGCCGGCGACCATGGTCGACGACAACAACGTCTATAAGGGCAAGCCCGACCGCACCGTCGACAGCGTCTGCCCCTATTGCGGCGTCGGCTGTCAGCTCACTTATCAGATCAAGGACGACAAGATCGTCGCGGTGGCCGGCAAGGACGGCCCGGCCAACCAGAACCGGCTCTGCGTCAAAGGCCGCTTCGGCTTCGATTACGTGCACAATCCGCAGCGCCTGCTCAAGCCAATGATCCGCAAGGACGGCGTGGCGAAAGTGCCGCACGAGGAAATCGATCCGTCAAATCCGTGGACGCATTTCCGCGAGGCGACCTGGGACGAGGCGCTCGATCGTGCCGCTTCGGGCCTGAAGAAAATCCGCGACCGCGACGGGCCGCAGGCGCTGGCCGGCTTCGGCTCGGCCAAAGGCTCCAACGAGGAAGCCTATCTGTTCCAGAAACTGGTGCGCACCGGTTTCGGCACCAACAATGTCGATCACTGCACCCGGCTGTGCCATGCCTCCTCGGTGGCGGCGCTGCTCGAAGGCGTCGGCTCGGCGGCGGTGACCGCGACCTTCAACGAGTGCAAGAATTCCGACGTCATCATCGTCATCGGCGCCAACCCGACGGAGAACCACCCCGTTGCCGCCACCTTCTTCAAACAGGCGGCCAAGCGCGGCGCAAAACTCATCGTCATGGACCCGCGCGGGCAGGCGCTCAAACGCCACGCCTGGCGCATGATGCAGTTCAAGAACGGCGCCGACGTGGCCATGCTCAACGCCATGCTCAACGTCATCGTCGCCGAAAAACTTTACGACCAGCAATATATCCAGAGCTATGTCGAGGGTTTCGATGCCTGGAAGGAAAACGTCAAGGATTTCACCCCGGAGGAAATGGCGCCGATCTGCGGCATTCCCGCCGACACGCTGCGCGAGGTGGCGCGCACCTATGCGCGCGCCGAAAGCGCCATCATCTTCTGGGGCATGGGCGTGTCGCAGCACACCCACGGCACCGACAATGCACGTTGTTTGATCGCGTTGTCGCTGATCACCGGCCAGATCGGCCGGCCCGGCACCGGCCTGCATCCGCTGCGCGGCCAGAATAACGTGCAAGGCGCTTCCGACGCCGGCCTCATTCCGATGTTCTTTCCCGATTACAGGTCGGTGGAGAACCCGGACATCCGGGCGGAATACGAGAAGGCCTGGGGCGTCAAGCTCGATCCGAAGAAGGGCAAGACCGTGGTCGAGATCATGGATGCGGTCCACGCCGACGAGATCAAGGGCATGTATATCGAGGGCGAGAATCCGGCGATGTCGGATCCCGATCTCAATCATGCGCGCCAGGCGCTGGCGCATCTCGAGCACCTGGTGGTGCAGGATCTGTTTCTCACCGAGACCGCGATGTATGCCGACGTGGTGCTGCCGGCCTCCGGCTGGCCGGAGAAGGACGGCACGGTCACCAACACCAATCGGCAGGTGCAGATGGGCCGCCAGGCGCTGCCGCTGCCGGGCGACACGCGTCACGACCTCTGGATCATCCAGGAGATCGCCAACCGCATGGGCTGCGGCTGGACCTACAAGCATGTCAGCGAGGTCTTCACCGAGATGGCGTCGATGATGCCGGCGCTCGCCAACATCACTTGGGATCGTGTCGACCGCGAACACGCCGTCACTTATCCCGTCGATGGCCCCGACGTGCCGGGCCGCGACGTGGTGTTCGACCAGGGTTTCCCGCGCCCGGGCGGCTTCGGCAAGCTCGTCGCGGCAAAACTGCAGCCGCCGGACGAAGTGCCGGACGAGACCTATCCGTTCATCCTCACCACCGGCCGCCAGCTCGAACATTGGCACACCGGTGCCATGACGCGCCGTGCCACCACGCTCGATGCGCTCGAGCCGTCGGCAGTGGCTTCGGTGTCGCGCGGCACGCTTGCCAAGCTTGGCATCGCGCCGGGTGACATGATCCGCGTCACCACTCGGCGTGGCACGGTCGAGCTCAATTCGCGCCAGGACGACGGCATCCCCGAAGGCGTGGTGTTCATTCCGTTCGCCTATGTGGAGGCGGCGGCGAACCTGCTCACCAATCCAAAGCTCGATCCGTTCGGAAAAATTCCCGAATTCAAGTTCTGCGCGGCGAAGGTCGAGGCGGTCGATCCGGCGACGCGGGTGGCGGCGGAGTGATCAGGGATCAGCAATCAGAGATCAGGCATCAGCAATCAGGGATCAGCAATCGGTGGTCAGTAATCGCTTTAAGGTGAAACGTTGTCCTGATACTTGATCCCTAATCCCTAATCCCTAATCCCTGATCCCTGATCCCTAATCCCTGATCCCTGATGTCTGACATCGACCCGCACAAGGAGATCGTGCGCCTTGAGGCGCAGATCGAAGAACTCGCTGCCAGGATTGAGAACTGCCGCAAGTTCATTCTGGCGGGGCGGATCGCCGCGGCCGTTGGCGGCGTCTTGCTGGTCGCGCTTTTGCTCGGCGCGATCCGGTTCGATCTGCAGCTGATGATGCTCGCCATGGCTGCGTTGCTCGGCGGCATCGTCGCGTGGGGATCGAACCGCTCAACCGCCAACGAAGCCAAGAGCGAGTTGGCGGCGGCCGAGGCGAACCGCAAGGCGTTGATCGGGCTGATCGATCTGCGCGTGGTCGCGGAGCGGCCTACGTTGCATTGATCGATGTTGATCTCTAACTCGTCATGCCCGGCCATGGCCGTTCGAAGAACGGCGTCGCTTCGCTCGCCTATGTTGCCGGGCATCCACGTCTTTGCATAATAAGGGAAGGCGTGGATGGCCGGGACAAGCCCGGCCATGACGGATCACAATAGCCTTTGGAGGAAAGCGCCATGGTCTCATCGATGGCCTCATCGCATGTGTTCGCCGGCGTCGGCGGGTATTACGGCGGCAATCAAGGCAACCTCGCCGGTGTGTTCCGCCGCGACGCCGCGGGCGCCGATTGGCAGCATGTTCTCACCGAGCCCGAGGCCTATACGGTGTTCGTGCATCCGCGCGATCCGAATCTCGTTCTCGCCGGCACCAAGGACGGCATCTATCGCTCGACCGATCGCGGCGCGTCGTTCAAGCGCGCCAATTTTCCCGATAGCGGCGTGCAGGTCTGGTCGTTCCTGCCGGATCCGGCCGATCCGAAGCGGCTGCTTGCCGGTGGCTCGCCGGCTTCGATCTATCGCAGCACCGACGCGGGCGAGAGCTGGACGCGGCAAGCCGATCCGAAATTGCCGGACCGCGGCAAGGCGCCGTTCGCCGTCCGGGTGATGCGCTTTGCCCGCCACCCGAGCCGGCCGGACGAAATTTATGCCGCGCTCGAAGTCGGCGGCGTGATGCGTTCGACCGACGGCGGCGAAAGCTGGAGCGATTGCAGCGAGCACCTGATCCGCTTGTCGGTCGAGGAGCCGCG
This sequence comes from uncultured Alphaproteobacteria bacterium, assembly GCA_963724715.1. GTDB lineage: Bacteria > Pseudomonadota > Alphaproteobacteria > Rhizobiales > Xanthobacteraceae > BOG-931. The sequence goes on from CAVRVV010000002.1 coordinate 555,286, forward strand.
GCTGCGCAGCAAGATCGTCAGCGACACCGAGGCCGAAGGCATGCTCGACGGTCACGCCATCTGCATGAGCTCAGCCGATCCCGACGCCGTCGTGCTCGCCGTGCGCATGGGTCTGTTCCGCAGCCAAGACCAGGGCAAGACCTGGGAGGATTTGCGGGTCGATCGCTTTTCGCCGTTCACCTATGGCCGCGACATCAAAGTGTCGCCGCAGGACCCGAACACGCTTTATGCCTGTCTCAGCGTCGCGGCGTCATCCAAGGACGGCGCGCTCTATCGTAGCCGGGACATCGGCCGCACCTGGCAGCGCTTCGACAAGGTGCAGCCGCACGGCACTTTGATGTCGGTGAGCCTGCATCATTCCGACGCCAAGCAGGTCTACATCGCCGCGCGCTATGGCGAAGTGTTCGGCACGGCGGACGGTGGCGAGAGCTGGCGCGAAACGCCGCTGCCGGCGGGCGTGCAGCACATCTACGCGTTGGCATGCGGGTGAAGATCGCGCCGCGCATTCGCGCGGCGTTATTTATTCTCGTCTCTGAAATACGGCTCGACCGTGCCGTTGAGCTTGATGGTCAGCGGATTGCCGTGGCGGTCCTTGCCCTTGCCGGCTTCGACGCGGATCCAGCCTTCGCTGACGCAATATTCGGCGACGTTGGTTTTCTCGACGCCCTTAAAGCGCACGCCGATGTCGCGCTCAAGGATCTCGGCGTTGTAGTAAGGGCTGCTCGGGTTGGTCGAAAGGCGGTCGGGCAGGGTGTCGGTCATGGCATTATGCTATCACGGTTTTGCAAGGGGGCGCGCTGCACGTGAATATCCGAGTCGCGACGATCGTCATCGGCCTTCTGGATACGGCGGGTTGCGCTATCGTTGCCGTGGGTTCCTATACTTCAGGTTCGGATCCGGCAACGATCGGTTTCGACTATGCCGCGGGCGTGATCGTCACGGGATTGTTCCTCGTCACCGGCTTGCCCGCACTCATCATGGCCTACCTCCGGCGCGCGCCGCGATCGGCGCTGGCGCTGGCATTGGCCTTCCCGGGGATATTCGTCCTCCTGTTCATCGCCACGGTCATGGTATTCGCAGGCCTGCAGTAGCGACGCTCAATCGGTCGGCTCGATATCGGCGTCCTTGCCGAGCTTGACCGAAACTCAATCAAATAATCACTCGATCGACATGCCGGCGGCGCGGAGCGGCGCGCCGTTTTTCTCGATCTCGGGCACGATGATGCTTTGCAGATAGGCGGTCGAGCGATGCTCGGGCGGCACGACGAACGAGCCGGTGGCGACCAGCGCATCCTGCACCGACGGCGTATCCATCGCCGCGGCGGTGGCGTCGCGCAGCTTCCTGATGATCGCGTCGGGTGTGCCTTTGGGGAAGAAGAACGCGAACCAAGTCGAGGCCTCGAAATCCTTCATGCCCTGCTCGTAGGCGGTCGGCAGGCTCGGCAGTGACGGCAGCCGCTCGCGGCGGAACACGGCGATGCCCTTGACCAAATTGCTCTGGATCGGCGGCACGGCGGTCGGGCTCAAGGTCATGAAATAATCGTACTGGCCGCCGATCAGATCCTGCAAAGCCGGGCCGCCGCCGCGATAAGGGATGTCCTGGACCTTTACGCCGATCGCCTGATTGAATAGCGCGCAATCGACATAGCCGGTGGAGCCGATGCCGGCCGAGCCGGTGCGCATGGTCGCCTGGTTCTTTTTGACGTAAGCGATGAAGTCGGCCAGCCCGTCGACCGGCAGATCGTGACGCGCAATCATCGCCATCGGCTGGTCGGCCACCAGGATGACCGGCACGAGGTCTTCCTTCAGATCATAAAGCGGATGCTTGTAGAGCGTCTGATTGATGGCGTCGGCGCGGCTACCGAGCACGAACTCATAGCCGTCGGGTGTCGCCCTGGCGACCTTGTTGGAGCCGATCATGCCGCCGGCGCCGCCGACATTGTCGATGATCACCTGCTGGCCAAGAATTTCGGACAGGCGATGGCCGATGATCCGCCCCAGCACGTCGGTACCGCCGCCGGGCGGAAACGGTACCACCATGGTCACCGGCCGCGTCGGCCAGTCTTGCGCGGCGGCCGGGCCGAAAGTGCCGTCAAGGCTGAACACGCATGCAACGGCAACAGCAAAGGTGCGTCTCGAAATCATTGTGTTCCTCGCAACGTCCGGCCGTCATTCTCATATGAATGAGCGCCGTATTCCAGCCCGGTCCGGTGCCGGATTTTGATTTGAGCCGATCCAGGCTACAGTTGCACGACGAACACGGAGAAGTGCGGCTGTGAAAGAAGCGGAGCATTCGCGGCGAACTCCCTCTCCCCAGAGGGGAGAGGGTTGGGGTGAGGGGGCTCGGGCCGTGGGGAACAGCGACCCGCCCCGCCACGACTGGACCCGCGCCGAAGTCCGCGCACTGTTCGACCTGCCGTTCCCGGACTTGATGTTCCGCGCGCAAAGCGTGCACCGCGCCAATTTTGAGCCGGACGAGGTGCAGATTTCGACGCTGCTGTCGATCAAGACCGGCGGCTGCCCCGAGGACTGCGCCTATTGTCCGCAGAGCGCGAGCTACGACACCGGCGTGCGCGCCGAGAAGCTGATGGCGCTCGACGCGGTGCTCGACGAAGCGCGCGCGGCGAAGGCCGGCGGCGCCAGCCGCTTCTGCATGGGCGCGGCATGGCGCGAACCGAAGGATCGCGATCTCGATGCGGTCTGCGCCATGGTCGAAGGCGTCAAGGCGCTCGGGCTCGAGACCTGCGCCACGCTCGGCATGCTCACCGCCGGCCAGGCGCGACGGCTGAAAGCGTCGGGCCTCGATTTCTACAATCACAACCTCGACACCTCGCCGGAGTTCTACGAAAAAATCATCACCACGCGGACCTATCAGGACCGCCTGGAAACGCTCGATCATGTGCGCGACGCCGGCATCCACGTGTGCTGCGGCGGCATCGTCGGCATGGGCGAGACCCGCGAAGACCGCGTCGGCATGATCGCGACCTTGGCGAGCCTGCCGGCGCATCCGGAATCGGTGCCGATCAACATGCTGGTTCGCGTCGCCGGCACGCCGCTCGCCAGCGAGCCGGCGCTCGAGCCACTCGAATTCGTCCGCACCGTCGCCGCCGCCCGCATCACCATGCCGCGCTCCATGGTGCGCCTCTCCGCCGGCCGCGAGGACATGAGCGAGGAGACGCAGGCGTTGTGTTTCCTCGCCGGGGCTAATTCGATTTTTTATGGGCCGAAGCTTTTGACCACGCCGAATCCCGAGCGGGATTGCGATCGGGAGTTGATGGAACGGTTGGGCTTAAGCCCGATGGAGCCGTAGCGATGGCACAGAATGAATTTGCACCGGTCACGCCGGGCGAAATGTTGAAGGAAGAATTCCTCGCAGAGTATGGTCTTTCACAGAACCAGCTCGCCAAGGCCATCGGCATTTCGCCGAACCGGATTGCCGAGATCGTCAACAATCGGCGTCGGATCACGGCTGACACGGCGCTTCGGCTGAGCCTGTACTTTGGCAACAGCCCGGAGTTTTGGATGAATCTTCAGACCCATTACGATCTGAAGCTGGCGCGGCGGAACCTTAAACCGGAAGATGCTAGGCGTATCAAGGCTGTTCGGGCCGCGTGATCGGGCAACGTTTCGCGAATTACTGCGAGAGCCTGTAGGGGTCGAAGTCCATGAAACAGATTTGGCCCATGGGCAAGGCGGTTATCTCACCGGGATACCTCGAAGTTCGACGAGGACGGCCCCCTTTGAACGGCGTCCGGGCAATGACTCGCGCCGAGATAAACAAGCGACAACGGGACAGGAGGAACGCCGGTAAAGCTCCAAAAGTGCTAACTCCTTGCCCAGGTTTGATTCCGGGTCCTCTGACTGCGCAGGTATCAAACGACAGCTTTGTAAAGCGGTACATCGACAGTTACTTCCCCGACTTGAAGGATATTGTCCGCGGCTGTAATCGTCGATTGCGGGAACAAGGTTTCGTAGAGCCAGAGCAGATTAACAAGCGCGACGTCGATCCGAAGCTGGTCGGAACAGCAATTGACTATCGAATCCGAGCCTATTTTCAATGTAATTTGCACCGGTCTGACGTGGTCGCAAAAGGGCTCTTCGTTCTAGAGGCCCTTCCTGAGTATCGGAAGGTCACGATGCTTGGCCCCGGTCTGGAGCAGATCGAGACGACGGAAAACGTTTGGTATCGCAAGCGAAAAGAAAAGATTGCGGCTAAATTTATCGCCTCGTTTCGGAAATTTGCTGCTGACGTTCGGCCCGAAAGACGACGATTGAAGGCGCGATTAGAAGAACGACTGTGTCGTTATTGTATTTTGTTTGCGTATATCGACTGGATTGCACGCTCTCCTGGTACAAATTCTGCTCTAGAAATCATGGTGTGCTTCGCGACGCCGAACATTAATGAAATGTTGGACTTTATTGATCCTAAGATTGTTGCCGACGTGGTCCGTCTTTCGAGACTTTTCAACGAGCGGCATGCCGAATTGATAGCAAGCTTCCGCAAGGTTTCTATTGGCGGTACTTTGGCAGGTAGCGCTGACGTGGGGGGTGCCGATTTCGATCTACTCGTTGACCGGTGCCTGATTGACATTAAGGCCACAAGAAAGCCTGGCATTACGATCACATATTTACGGCAGCTAATAGGTTATTGGCTACTCGACTACGATGACACTCTGAAAATCCGTTCGTTTGGCATTTGTCTCATTCGGCACGGGCATACGGAATATTTCGACATACGAAAGGATTTATTGGGAGGTGACAAATCAACTGCGGAGTTGCGCAAGAAGTTTCGAACAGAACTACGGAAATTAAAGCGCGTAGCCACTTAATGGTTGCTACAACTATACCCCCGCCGCTCCGCCATCCGCACGCGGATCGTGGGCACCTTCCAGACTCCCGTCCTTGTGCAGCACCACGGCGCCGGCGTGGCCCATAACGTCGGAATAAGCGTCGTCCAAAACTTCGACCTCGTGGCCGGCGTTGGCCAGCGCGTCGATGAGATGGCCGTCAAACCGCGGTTCGAGGCGTAGCGCGGTGCGCGCTGCGCCCCAGGTGCGGCCGAGCACCCAGCGCGGGCGGTCGATGGCGTCGGCGAGCGGTTCGCGGAACGTCACGTAGCGCGTGAACAATGCGCTTTGCGTCTGCGGCTGGCCGTCGCCGCCCATGCAGCCATAGGCCATGAGGCGGCCGTCTTTGAGCCCCGCCAGCGCCGGATTGAGGGTGTGGATCGGCAGCCGGCCGGGCATCAGCGGATTGAGCGCGCCGCTTTGCAGGGAAAAACTCGCGCCGCGGTTTTGCATCAGCACGCCGGTCGCCGGCAGCACGCAGCCAGAGCCGAATTCCCAATAGAGCGACTGGATGTAGGACACGACGAGGCCCGACGCATCGGCCGAGCCCATCCAGATCGTGTCGCCTTCGCCCGCGGCAAGCGGCCACCGTGCCGCCTTGCGGCGGTCGATCTTCATCGCTTCGCCGGCGATGAAGCCCGGCTCGAGATAGCGGCCGAGCGGGTGCGCGAGGAAGGCTGGATCGGTGACGGCGCGATCGCGGGTGCGGATCGCGCGCTTGGTCGCCTCGACCAGGCCGTGGATGTGATCAAAACTTTCTCCCTCGGTCACGCCCAAGCGGTCGAACAGCGCGAGGATCATCAGCGAGGCAATACCCTGGGTCGGCGCGCCGGTGTTGTAGATCGTGCCGCAGGAGAGCTCGGCGCGCAGCGGCTCGGCGATCTTGGCCTCGTAGCGGTTCAAATCCTCGCGCGTCACCGGACTGCCGATGCGGTCGAGGTCGGCGGCGATCTCGCGCCCGATATCGCCGCGATAAAAATCGTCGAGGCCGGCGTGGGCGAGCTGTTCGAGCGTCGCGGCGAGCGCCTGCTGCTTCAGCGTGGTGCCGACCGCCGGCGCCTTGCCGTCGACCAGGAACGTCGCGGCAAAGCCCGGAACGTCCTTGAGCTCGGCCAGATGATTTTCCGTGAGCTGCTTTTGGCTGCGCGTGACCTGATAGCCGTCGCGGGCGTGGCCGCAGGCGTTGCTCATCAGGACATCGAGCGGCAGCTTGCCGCGGTTGGCCTTCGCCGCCTGCAGCGCCAGCATCCAGCCGCCGATGGCGCCCGGCACGGTGAGCGCGGCCAGCGGGCCGCGGGTCGGGATGGTTTCGTTGTCGCGATAAAGCTCCGGCCGCGCGTTACGGCCCGCTGGGCCGGGCGCCATGATGGCGCGCACGCGGCCGGACGGCTCGCGGATCAGCCAAAAGCCGTCGCCGCCGAGATGGTTCATGTGCGGATAAACGGCCGCGATGGTCGCCGCCATGGCCACCATGGCTTCGAGCGCGTTGCCGCCCTCGGCGAGGATGGCGCGGCCGGCTTCGACGGCGGCCGCGTGCGGCGCGCAGACGACGCCGCGGCGATGGCCGGCGCTGTGCAGGTCGGCCATGCCCCCTTCCTACCCTCCCCCGCTTGCGGGGGAGGAGAAGGAGGGGGCAGGTTCGGTGAACCCGCGCTTTTTCAGCAGTGCGTCGGCGCTCGGCAGCCGGCCGCGAAACGCCTTGTAGGCTTCCGCGGGGTCTTGCCTGCCGCCTGCCGCATAAATCGCTTCGTGCAGCCGTTTGGCGGTGTCGGCATGGAAAATATCGCCGGTCTCCTCGAAGGCCGCGAAGGCATCGGCGTCGAGCACTTCCGACCACATGTAGCTGTAATACGCCGCCGCATAGCCGCCGCCGGAGAACACGTGGCCGAAGTGCGGTGGGCGGTGGCGCATCACGATCTCGTCGGGCATGCCGATGCGCGCCAGCGATTTTTTCTCGAACGAGTTAGCCTCGATCGCCTCGGCCGCCGGCAGCGAATGGAAATCGAGATCGACCAGGGCGGAGGCGACATACTCGACCGTGGCAAAGCCCATGTTGAAATTGCGCGCCGCGAGCAGCCGCTGCAGCAATTCTTCCGGCATCGGTTCGCCGGTCTCGTAGTGCAGCGCGAAGCGCCGCAGCACCTCGGGTTGCTCCAGCCAGTGCTCGTAGAGCTGCGACGGCAGCTCGACGAAATCGGTGGCGACGCCGGTGCCGGAAATCCGCGGATAGGTGACGTCGGAAAGCAGGCCGTGCAGCGCATGGCCGAATTCGTGGAATAGCGTCCGCGCGTCGTCGAAGCTCAGCAGCGTCGGCTCGCCGTCCGGCGCTTTGACGAAATTGCAGACATTGATGATGTGCGGTCGGATGTCGCCGGCAAGCTTTTCCTGATCGCGCAGCGAGGTCATCCAGGCGCCGCTGCGCTTCGATGGCCGCGCGAAATAGTCGCCGAAGAACAGCCCGACCTCGTTGTCATCTCGGTCGCGCACCTCCCACACTCGCACGTCGGGATGCCAGACCGGCACGTCCACGCGCGGTGTGAAGCTTAATCCGAATAGCCGCTGCGCCGTATAGAACGCCGCCTCGATCATGCGATCGAGATTGAGATACGGCTTGATGGTCATCTCGTCGAAATCGCACAGTCGCTGGCGGAGCTTTTCGGCGTAATAGCGCCAGTCCCAGGCGGCGAGCTTGAAGTTGCCGCCGTCCTCCCGCACCAATTCCTGCATGGCGTTACGGTCGGCGAGCGCTTTTTGCCGCGCCCGCGCCCACACCGTGTCGAGCAGCTCGCGCACCGCGGCCGGCGTCTTCGCCATAGCGTCGTCGAGCCGGTAATGGGCGAAATCGGTAAATCCGAGCAGCCGGGCGCGCTCGGCCCGCAGCCGCACCATCTCGGCGATGTTCGCCTTGTTGTCGGTCGCGCCGCCATTGTCGCCGCGCATGGCGAAGGCGCGGAAGATCTTTTCGCGCAGGTCGCGGCGCTTTGCGAATTGCAGGAAAGGCTCGACGCTGGAGCGCGACAGCGTGACCACGTGGCCATCGAGCTTGCGCTCCTGCGCTTCGGATTTCATGGCCTCGCGCATGAAGTCGGGCAGGCCGGCAAGCTCGGCTTCGCCCGCGACGGAGAGCGTGAAGGCCTGCTCGTCGGCGAGCACATTCTGGCTGAACGTGGTGCCCAAAGTGGCGAGGCGCTCGGTGATTTCAGCAAGCCGCTTCTTCGCAGGTTCATCGAGGCCGGCGCCGGCGCGGCGAAAGCCGGTGTGGTAGCGCTCCAGCACGCGCTTTTGCTCGGCATCGAGGCTGAGCTTGTCGATGCCGCGCATCAGCGTATCGACGCGGGCGAATAGCGCCGCGTTGGTGTTGATCTTGTTCCAGTGCCGCGCCATCTGCGGCGAAATCTCGCGCTCGATCTCGAGCAGCGCGTCGTTGGAATGGGCGCCGGTCAGGAGATGGAATACGTCACCGACCCGCGCCAGCGACCGCCCGGCAAGCTCCAGCGCCGCGATGGTGTTGTCAAAACTCGGCGGCGCCGGATCGGCCGTAATGGCCGCGATCTCGGCCTCGTGGTCGGCGAGCGCGCGGGCATAGGCCGCCCGGAAATGCTCGGGCTTGATACGGTCGAACGGCGGCGCCTCGTCGGGGGTGGTCCAATCCGCCAGCAGCGGATTGCCGGGCGCGTCGGGGGCGGCAGGGCTGGCGGCTTGGGCAGCAGGGCTGGTCATCGGGTACCCTTATTCATTGGCTAGGCGGGCATGATATATGTCATCGAAGCGAGAGGACCAAAGCCGTCAAGGAGCGCCCAAAATGCCCCGTCACGCCCATTACCTGCCCCATGGCGTCATTCCGGCGGTGCTGCTGCCGTTCACCGACGACCTCGCCATCGACGAGAAGGGCTTTCGCAAGCATTTGCGCGACGTCGCGGCGACCGACGGCATTTCGGCGATCACCATCAATGCCCATTCGACCGAGGTGGCGTCGTGCAGCTTCGAGGAGCAGCGCCGCGTGCTGGCCATCACCCAGGACGAGATCGGCGACCGGCTGCCGATCGTCAACGGCATCTGGGCCGACGGCAGCCTCGAGGCCGCGCGCATCGCCCGCATGGCGGAGGAGGGTGGCGCCTCGGCGCTCCTGGTCTTCCCGCCGGCGCCGTTCACCCTGCAGCAGTCGCCGGCCATGGCGGTCGAGCACTTCAAGCGCATCGCCGACGCCTCGAGCCTGCCGATCATCGCCTTCCAGTATCCGCTGGCAACCGGCCAGGGCTATCCGCGCGACACGCTGATGAAGATGGTCGAGGCGGTGCCGACGCTGCGCGCCATCAAAGACTGGGCCGGCAATGTGCCGCAGCACGAGATGCATATCCGCGAACTGCAAAGCCTGCCGCGGCCGGTCAACGTGCTCACCACTCACAGCGCCTGGCTGCTCAGCTCGCTGGTGCTCGGCTGCAACGGCTTGCTGTCCGGCTCGGGCAGCGTCATCCCCGACCTGCAGGCGGCGCTGTTCAAAGCGATCCAGAACAACGACCTCGCCGAGGCGCGGCGCATCAACGACCGCATCTATCCGCTTGCCCGGGTCTTCTATGCCGACCCCTGGGTCGACATGCACAACCGCATGAAAGAGGCCCTGGTGCTGCTCGGCCGGCTGCCGCGCGCCGTGGTGCGGCCGCCGCTGGTCAAACTCGGCCGCGCCGAGATCGACCGCATCCGCGCCGCTTTGGTTGAGGCTGGCCTGCTGTCACAAAAGGCCGCGCGCGACGCGGCCTGAGCGTCATTCCGGGGCGCGCCAAAGGCGCGAACCCGGAATCCATAGCCACAGTCGTGCATGACAATACGCAGCGACCGTCCTGCGCGGTGAGTGGCTATGGATTCCGGCTCTCGCTCGCGATGCTCGCTCGGCCGGAATGACGGCTTGAATTCGCCTTCGCTTTCGGAGTAAGTGGCCGCCCATGGATAGCTCCAATCCGATCCAGCGCCCCCGGCGCATCCTCTGGCTCAACGTGCTGACCGTGGTCAGCGCGGCGATCCTGATCAGCGCCGAAGTGTTCGGCGCCGCCTTTGCCGGCAGCTGGGCGATCGCCAGCCTGTTCTCGCTCGGCTCGCTCGGCGCGCGCGTGCTCGACGGCATCTTCGTTGTGTGCGGCATCGCGGTCATGGTGCAGTTCGTCCTCGCCGCGCGACGCGTCGAGCCGTTCAGCGCCGAGTGACGCGCTCGACGCGCCGGCTTCTCCACCGCCACTCCCAATTTTTTACGTCTCGTTAAAACAAAAAGGGTTGCGCCACCGGCGCGAATGCATTATTTCGCTCTTGCCCAATTTCGCACGTGCCTGTGGCCGTGTGTCGGTCGGTGGGCATCCGGACAAGAGGCCGGACAGCCGCCTAAGGAAGACGCTACTACTTCCTTGCTCCCGCGACCGGCAGCCGGAGGCGAACCGGCGATGCCAGCTCTCCACTGGCGACGCGGCTTAAAGCAACGACGGAAGGGCTTTTTTGGCTGACTACCGGCGCCAATGCCGGGGACACCGAAAGGGCTTGTCCATCTTTGCCAGCAGTGCGGAACGGGGTCTCCCTCATCCGGACCAAGGCAGCAATCACAGTGACGCAATGCTTCCGCAAGCTAGCGGAACGCCGCGCGTCGCAGGAGGTTCACCTCGGCGGCTACGCCGTCGGCCGGATTAGGGAGCTGGTTCGAAATGACCACACGCATCCGCGAATTTCTCAAGCATCGCACTGAAAACGGCCCCTGCCTCGTCCTCGACCTCGATGTCGTGCGCGAGAACTATCTGAACTTTGCCAAGGCGCTGCCGGACAGCAAAGTGTTCTACGCCATCAAGGCCAATCCGGCGCCGGAGATCCTCAAGCTGCTGGCCGGGCTCGGCTGCTGCTTCGACGTCGCCTCGGTCAGCGAGACCCACGATGCGCTGGCGGCCGGCGCCACGCCGGACCGCATCTCCTATGGCAATACCATCAAGAAGGAGACCGAGATCGCGGCAGCCTTCAAGCTCGGCGTCTCGCTGTTCGCCGTCGACTGCGAGGCCGAGGTCGAGAAGGTGGCGCGCGCCGCGCCGGGTAGCCGGGTGATCTGCCGCATCCATTGCGACGGGTCGGGCTCCGAGTGGCCGCTGTCGCGCAAGTTCGGCTGCGAGCCCGACTATGCCGCCGATATTTTGGAGCTGGCGCACAAGCGCGGGCTGGTGCCGCATGGCATCTCGTTCCATGTCGGCTCGCAGCAGCACAATGTCGAGGCCTGGGACCGGGCGCTGGCGTCGACCGCGGCGATCTTCCGCTCTTGCGCCGAGCGCGGCATCACGCTGGCCATGGTCAATCTCGGCGGCGGCTTTCCCGCAAAGTACATCCGCAAGACGCCAAAGCTCGAGAGCTACGGCAAGGCGATCTTCAAGTCGCTGCGCAAGCATTTCGGCAACAACCTGCCGAACACCATCGTCGAGCCGGGCCGCGGTCTCGTCGGCAACGCCGGCATCATCGAGGCCGAAGTGGTGCTGATCGCCAAGCGCAGCCCCGAGGACGAGGTGCGCTGGGTCTATCTCGACATCGGCAAATTCCACGGCCTGGCCGAGACCATCGGCGAGTCGATCCGCTACCCGATCCGCACCTCCAAGGATCGCGACGAGACGGCGCCGTGCATCATCGCCGGCCCGACCTGCGACTCGGTCGACGTGCTGTACGAGAAGACGCCGTATCCGCTGCCGGTGTCGCTCGCGATTGGCGACAAGGTTTTGATCGAGGCCGCCGGCGCCTACACCACGACCTACTCGTCGGTCGGCTTCAACGGCTACCCGCCGCTGCGGCAATACGTGATCTGACGCCGGCGCCGTCACGCACGAATGATAAACCCCGGGCCGAGGCCCGGGGTTTTTGTTTGTGTCGTGCCGTGCGCTACTTCGGCTGCACGTTCGGATTGCCACCTGGACCGCCCGGCGGCGGAATTACCGCATTGTCGCCGCTGCTGGGCGTCGGCGCCTTCATCGCCGGATCGACGTCCGGGGGACAAATCACGCCGGCGTTCTTGTCGGCACCTTGATTCAAGGCCTGGTTGGAACGCTCTTGCGGCGTGCAGCCTTTCGGGTCGGGGGCTTGGGCCTGGGCGACCACGGGCAACGTCATGGCGAGCGCAACGACCAACGCACTCCATGACCCTTTCGCGATCATGCTCATGTTCTCACTCCCTGCAAATCGTGACGTTCTGCAGAGATAACGATTGGCGGAAGGCGCGGTTCCTCCGACTGGAACCCGGCTCAGGCCAAGTCTAGTCAGGCGAGGTCGAGAATGCCGGCCTCGCCGCTCTCGGTACCGAAGGCGAGCAGCGTGCCGTCGGCGCTCCACGCCAGCGCCGTGATCGGCGCATCGCCCGGCCGTTTCGCCAAAATCTCGGCGCCGTCGTCGACCCGCACCAACAGCACCATGCCGTCGGCATAGCCGGCGGCGACGATGTCCTGTTTGGGATGGCAGGCGACCACGGCGATGCGATGCTCAGACGGCGCTAGCAATTTCGGCTGCTTGCCCATCGGGCCGTCCTTGGTCTGGAACGGCCACAGGATGATTTGGGTCGAGCCGGATGTGGCGAGCCAGCGTCCGCCGACCGTCCAATCGAGCGAGGTGACGCGCGCAGCGTAGCCGGACATCCGCATGTGCTGGCGATCAACGAGCCGCCAGCCGTGCAGCATCGGCTCCTGCATGGTGGTGACGAGGAAGCGGCCGTCGGGGTGCACCGTCACGCCAAGATGCGAGCCCTTCCATTCCAGTTTTTCCGGATCGGCCTTCGGCGCATTGGGGAACCACAGCGTGGCGCCGTTGTAGTGAGCGATGGCGAGGCGGAAGCCTTTGGGCAGGAAGGCGAGCCCACCAACGGTGGACGGCGCTTCAAAACTGCGCAGCTCCTTCGCCTGCACAAAGGCAGTTTTGCCGGCCGACCAGGCCACCACGCCGTCGGGGCCGATCGCGACATGATCGATCCAGCGATGCTTTGGGTCGGTGACAATGGTGCGGCTTGCGCCGCTGACATCGGTCTCCACGATTTTGCCGTCGTCGCCGCCCGAGACGACGACCGACTCGCCCACGGCCGTCGCCAATATGGCGCCGCCATGGACCGTGACGCTTTTGGGCTCGCCGCGCGGCGGCGCCAACACCATGGCTTCCTCGCCGAGCACGAATACCGCCATGCGGCCGAGAAAATGCGCGGCGATGACGGGGCCATTCGCCGCAACCGAATGGATGCGTTCGACGACGGAGGCGGTGTCGTTGCGGGTGTCGGTCATGGTGCGCGGCGGACGTTGCAAAACCCCTCCCCACAAGGGGGAGGGAGAAGATTGGAGAAGATTACGCGATACAGCTCTCGAATCCTTCGGCGATCATCTTGCCCGGCAGATTGCGGCCGATGAAGACCATGCGGCTGTCGCGCTTCTCGCCATCTTTCCACGGCCGCTGGTGGTCGCCGTCGAGGATCATGTGCACGCCCTGGAGCACGAAGCGCTGGTCGTCGTCCTTGAAGGCGAGGATGCCTTTGCAGCGCAAAATGTTCGGACCTTCCTTTTGCACCAGGTCCTGCACCCACGGAAAGAACTTGTCGGCATTGAGCGGCTTGTCGCTCTTCAACGAAATCGATTGCATGTCCTCGTCGTGATAGTGCTTGAGCCCGCCATGGGAGTGCGCGTGCTTGTGGTCGTGGTCATGATGATGATCGTGGCCGTGATCATGATGATGGTCGTGATCGTGGCCGTCGCCTTCGAGGAATTCCGGCTCGATGTCGAGGATGCGGTCGAGATCGAAGGCGTTGCGCTCCAGGACTTCGCTCAGCGCAATCTTGGCGCGCTCGGTCTTGTGCACCCGGGCGTAAGGGTTGATGCCGCGGATGCGGGCCTCGACTTCGCTCAGCTCGTCGGGCGTCACCAGATCGGTCTTGTTGATCAGGATGACGTCGGCGAAGGCGATCTGGTTCTTCGCCTCGGGCGCGTCCTTGAGCCGATCATTGAGCCACTTGGCGTCGGCGACCGTCACCACCGCATCGAGCTTGGTGCGGCGGCCGACGTTCTCGTCGATGAAGAAGGTCTGCGCCACCGGCGCCGGGTCGGCCAGCCCGGTGGTCTCGACGATGATGGCGTCGAACTTGCCCTTGCGTTTCATCAGCCCGTCGAGGATGCGCACCAAGTCGCCGCGCACGGTGCAGCAGATGCAGCCGTTGTTCATCTCGAACACTTCCTCGTCGGCGCCGACCACGAGGTCGTTGTCGATGCCGATCTCGCCGAATTCGTTGACGATGACGGCGTATTTCTTGCCGTGCGGCTCGGACAGGATGCGGTTGAGCAAGGTGGTCTTGCCGGCGCCGAGATAGCCGGTGAGCACGGTCACGGGAATCTTGTCGGTCATTAAGCCCTCCGTTGGCCTGTTCTATATAGGTATCCGTGGCTGGTTGCATCAACGCGAAAACCCTGGGTCCCGCGACGATTGACCCTCGCCGGGCGCCTTGATCCAGGCCTGCCATGGGCTATCGTTTTCGCCAACGCGACAGGGAGGATAAGATGCGACAAGGCGCGATTATCGCCGCCATGGCTTTGGGCCTGGCGACCGCGACCGGCGCTGCGGCGCAAAACTACCCCGAGCGCGTGGTCCAGATCGTCGTGCCGGCGACGCCCGGATCGAGTGCGGATATTTTGGGCCGCGTGCTGGCCGACGGCATGTCGGCGCAGTTCGGCAAGCCGGTCATCGTCGTCAACAAGCCGGGCGCCAATGGCGTGCTCGGCTCAGCCGACGTCGCCCGCGCCAATGCCGACGGCTACATGCTGATGCACGGCGCCACCTATTCGGTCACCGTGCAGCCGCTCACCGACAAGGACGTCCACTACACCGTCAAATCTTTCACCCCGATCTGCCAGACGTTCAAGAACGACCAGGTCATCGTGGTGCCGCCGGATTCGCGGCTCAAAACCGCGAAGGACATCGTCGAGGCGGCGAAGCAGAAACCGGGCGCGCTCAATGTCGGCATCCCCGGCATCGCCACCATCCCGCACCTCGCCATGATCCAATTGGCAGAGCAGGCCAAGGTCGAGTTCAACGACGTGCCGTTCAAGGGGCCAGCCGAGGAAATCCAGAACACCCGCTCTGGCCAGCTCGATTTCTCCGCCGTGCCGCTCACCGCCGCCGCCGGCAGCGGGCTGGCGATGCCCGGACTGTTCGCGGCGACGCGCAATCCGTCGCTGCCTGACGTCCCGACATTCAAGGAGCAGGGTTATGATGTCGCGCCGCTGAGTTTTGGCGGCCTGTTCGGCCCGGCCGGAATGCCGGCGGACGTTACGCGCAAGCTCGAAGCCGCCTGCATCGCCATCATGAAAAGCGACGCCGCCCAGCGCGTGGTCAAGAACACGTTCCAGCCGGCAGATTATTTCGCCGACGCCGCGGGTTTTGCCCGCAATCTTGCGACCGATGTCGCCGAGAAAACGCCGCTCGTGGCATTGCTCAAGCCGCAATGAGGGCGCGTCATTCCGGGTTCCTCGCTGCGCTCGGCCCCGGAATGACGAATGGGCGGATATCAAGCTTAAGCCTCAAGATGGCGTCGCGGCAGTATTAGCCAGACCAAGCCACCAACGGGTCCAACCACGACGGAGAACATGTAAAGCGCGCCCGCGATCAGGATGATGGCGGGGCCCGCGGGCAGGTTAGCTCGGTAGGACAGCACAAGCCCCGCATAGCCTGAGACGGCGGCGCTGCCGATTGCAACAGTGATCATCCCGGTGACGTCGCGCGCCCAGAAGCGGGCAACGAAAGCCGGCAGCATCATGATGCCGACGGCGAGCAGCGTGCCGAGCACCAGGAAGCCGCCGACCAGATTGAGCACGGTGAGCGCCAGAAAAGCGACATGGGCGGCGCTGCCGGAGCGGCTGACCGAGCGCAAAAATCCGGGATCGACACATTCGAGCACCAGCGGCCGCCAGATCAGCGCTAGCGCAATGAGCGACACCGAGGCGATGGCTGCGATCAACAGCAGCGACGTGTTCTGGATCGTCAGCACCGAGCCGAACAAAAAATGCACCAAATCTTCGTTGCTGCCCTTGAGCGAGACGATGGTGACACCGAGCGCCAGCGAAATCAGAAAGAACGCGGCGAGCGAGGCGTCCTCCTTCAACGTTGTCGCCCGTGCGATCAGGCCGGCGCCGATGGTGATGAGAAATCCGGCGATGAGGCCGCCGCCCGCCATGGCCAGGACGCTCATGCCGGCGAGCAGGAAACCGATGGCAACGCCCGGCAAAATCGCGTGCGACAGCGCGTCGCCGATCAGGCTCATGCGGCGCAGCATCAAAAACACGCCGATCGGCGCCGCGCTGAACGACAGCGCAAAGGTCGCGGCCAGCGCCCGGCGCATGAAGTCGTGCTCGGCAAACGGCGCGATCAGGGTGTCGTAGAGCATGGCGTGGCGATTCCTATTCTCTTTCTTTCCTCCCCCTGAAAGGGGGAGGAGGCGAGCCAACGGGTCCGGCCCGAAGTGGCCGGCCCGATGACAGGCTCCGCGAGCAGGTGGGGGTCCGCGGCCGCGACGCTACGCAAGCGTGCAGGCCGCGGACCCCCACCCAACCCCCCCCTTTCAGGGGGAGGGCTAATTAGATTCACGCGGCCTCGCTGGCGCAGGCTTCGGCGGTCTCGTCGAACGCCTCGCACATGCGGCGCGCTTTCTCGAGATTCTCGGCGGTGAGCACCTCGCGCGTTGCGCCCCAGGCCACCGGCTCGCGGGCGAGCAACAGAACTTGCGGAAAGTACGCGCGCACCAATTCGATGTCGTGAGTGGCCGCGAGCACGGTGCGGCGCTCCCAATGCCACTGCCGCACCAGATGCATCAGGTCGGCGACCGTCTTGCTGTCGATGGCGCTGAACGGCTCGTCGAGCACGATGACGCGCGAGTCTTGAACCAGCAAACGGGCGAACAACATGCGCTGCATCTGGCCGCCCGACAGCGTGCCGATGCTGCGCTGCTCGAAGCCGGTCAGGCCGACCGCGGCGAGGCCGGCCTCGATCGCGGCGTGATCTTTGCGGTCGATGCCGCCGAACAGGCCTTTGCGGCGCCACAGCCCCATCGCCACCATGTCGTAGACATTGATCGGAAAGGTCCGGTCGATCTCAGCCGCCTGGGGCAGATAAGCGATCGCACGAGGGTCAAAGCCGTCGCGCTCGATGCTGCCGGCCAGCGGCTTCAGCGTCCCGACGACGCCCTTGAACAGCGTCGACTTGCCGGCGCCGTTCGGGCCGACAATGGCAGTGAGGGAGCCCGTCTCCACCACGCCGTTGAGATGATGCACGGCAGGATGCCGGTCATAGCCCAGCGTGAGGTCGCGGAACTGCAATGCTGGCGCGGTGTCGGACGTCATGATGGCGAATTCAATGGGTGGCCCACAGCACCACGGCCCAGATCAGCGCGGTCAGCGCGCCGGCAAGCGCCAGCCGCTTCGATGCCGAAAGCCGCAGTAATGAAGGCGAAAGGGCCGGCGAAGGATGGGCCGCGCCGGCATGGTGATGGTGCGTCATATTGTAACAATATAACATTGCATTCCACGGTGGCCAGCCCCAACCTTTCGCCGCCAGCGCGGCCAGGAAGGGTCGCGGAATTGCTGCACTTTGCCGCCAGTAACCGGCGTCGCGGCAAATAGCGCGTGGCATTGGCCGGGCGCTGCATTCGCGCTAGGAATGGGCAACATTATTGGCGGCCAACGGCCGTATCTGGGAGGAACTCGATGAAACGCTTTGCTTTTGCGCTCGCCGCTACGTTTGTTCTGGCGCTGGCGGGCCCCGCGGCTGCCGATCCGATCATCATCAAATTCAGTCACGTGGTGACGCCGGACGCGCCCAAGGGCAAGGCGGCTTTGCTGTTCAAGCAACTCGCCGAGAAATACACCGACGGCAAAGTGACCGTCGAAGTCTACCCGAACTCCTCGCTCTATAAGGACAAGGAAGAGCTCGAAGCCCTGCAGCTGGGCTCGGTGCAACTGTTGGCGCCGTCGATCTCCAAATTCGGACCGCTTGGCGTCAAGGAATTCGACGTCTTCGACCTGCCGTTCCTGATGACCGATGACACGCACGCCCGCCAAATGATGGCGAGCCCGATGATGGGCGAGCTCAACAAGAAGCTCGAGGACAAGGGCGTCGAGCCGCTGGCCTATTGGGACAACGGCGCCCACGTCTATACCTCCAACGTGCCGCTGATCATGCCCGACGATTTCAAGGGTTTGAAAATGCGCATCCAGGGCTCGAAGGTGCTTGACGCCGTGGCGCGCGAGCTCGGCGCAATCCCCCAAATCATCGCCTTCGGCGAGCTCTATCAGGCGCTGCAGACCGGCGTCGCCGACGGCGAGGACAACGTGCCGTCCAACATCTCGACGCAAAAGCTCTACGACGTGCAGAAATATCTCACCGTGTCGCACCACGGCCGCCTGACCTATTCGCTGATCACCAACAAGAAGTTCTGGGACGGGTTGCCGCCTGACGTGCGCTCAGGCCTCGACCGCGCGGTGAAGGAATCGACGCAATTCTTCGACGACACCGCCGCCAAGGACAACGTCACCGCCATGGACGTGATCAAGGCCTCCGGCAAGATGCAAATCCATGAGCAGACCGCCGCCGAAAAGACCGCCTGGATCGCTAAGCTGATGCCGGTGCACAAGGAAATGCAGAGCCGCTTCGGCAAGGATTTCATCGACCGGGTCTATAAATCCTCGGGCTTCGTCCCGCCCCAGTCCTAAAGCTGCTTGATCCCTTCCCTTCACCGGGAAGGGATTTTCGCTCTTAGGGGACACTTGGGGGACATCCGGTGCTCGACCGTATCCTCAACCGGCTCGAAGAGGTGATCATCGTCTCGCTGATCGCCATGGCGACGGCGATCACCTTCGTCGCCGTCGTCCACCGCTACGGCGCCAGCAATTCCGCGAATCTGGCCCGCTGGGCCGCCGTGCACAACCTCCCGTTTCTCAAATATACGGCGAACTGGGTCTATACCGGGCTCATCGCCGTCCATCTGTCCTGGGCCAACGAGCTGTCCACCTACATGTTCGTGTGGATGGCGAAATTCGGCGCAGCGCTCGGCGTGCGCACCGGCATCCATGTCGGCGTCGATGTTTTCGTCAAGCGACTGTCGCCGGCCGCGCGCAAACCGGTGATCGTGTTTGCGCTGTTGTGCGGCGCGTTGTTCACCGGCGTCATCGGCACGCTCGGCGCCGTCTATGTCTACGAGCTCGATCCGGATCAGACCTCGCCTGAGCTCGAATTGCCGAGCTGGATCGTCTATCTGTGCATTCCGCTCGGTTCCTACCTGATGTGTTTCCGCTTCCTGCAAGTGATGTGGCGTTTCCTGCGCACCGGTTATGTGCCGCATCAGGGCCACGGCATCGAATACGAGGAGCCGCACGACACGGCGCCGCTCGGTGAGACAGCTCCGCTCGGCGAGACAGTACCTGCCGCCGAGGCAGCGCGATGACCGCGGTGTCGCAAATCGGAAAACCGGCCGCGCCGCGCTCGTATGGCGACGCCATCACGGCGGCGCTGATCGTCATCATCCCGATCGCGCTGGCGCTGATCTGCTTCGCGGCGCGGCTGCACATCATCGAGCTGTCGCACACGGTGCGCGCCGAGCTTTTGTTCGCGCTGCTGCTCGCCTTGATGGCGTGCGGCATGCCGATCTCGATCGCGCTCGGGCTCTCGGTGCTGACCTATCTGTTCATTCTCTCCGACGTCGATCCGAAGATGGTGGGGCTGAAACTCTTCACCAGCATCGACCGCTTCGAGATCATGGCGATCCCGTTCTTCATCCTGGCCGGCAATTTCCTCACCGCCGGCGGCGTGGCGCGGCGCATGATCGATTTCGCCACCTCGATGATCGGGCACTGGTATGGCGGCTTGGGGCTCGCCGGCGTCGTCGCCTGCGCCTTGTTCGCGGCGATTTCCGGCTCGTCGGTGGCGACCGTGGTCGGCATCGGCTCGATCATCCTGCCGGCCTTGATGGAGCAGGGCTATCCGCCGCGCTTTTCCGCAGGCGTCATCGCCACCTCGGGCGCGCTCGGCATCCTGTTTCCGCCGTCGATCAATCTCGTCATCTATGCGGTGGCGACCAGCGGCATGCAGCCACACGGGCCGACCGGCGCGGTGGTCGATTCCGCCTCGATCGGCCAGCTGTTCATCGCCGCGCTGGTGCCCGGGCTGATCCTCGCCTTTATGCTCGGCGCGACCACCTGGTACCGCGCCTGGCGCTACGACTATCCGCGTATGCCGCGCTCGAACTGGCGCGAATGCTGGCACGCATTTCGCGAAAGTGTCTGGGGCCTGATGCTGATCCTCCTCGTGCTCGGCGGCATCTATTCCGGCCTGTTCACGCCGACCGAAGCCGCCGCCTGCGCCGCGGTCTATTCCTTCGTCATCGCGGTGTTCGTCTACAAGGGCCTGAAGTTTTCCGAAGTGCCGGCGGTGCTGCTCAAGGCCGCCGCCATGAGCGCGATGATCCTCTACATCATCACCAATGCGGCGGTGTTCTCCTGGCTGCTCACCTCGGAACAGATTCCACAATCCATGGCCGAATGGATGACCGCGCAGGGATTCGGCATCGTCGCCTTCCTCCTGGTGACCAACATCGTGCTGCTCGCCGCCGGCAACTTCATGGATCCGGCGGCGATCACGCTGATCATGGCGCCGATCCTGTTTCCCATGGCGGCGCGGCTCGGCGTGCACCCGGTGCACCTCGGCATCCTGATGGCGGTCAACATGGAAGTCGGCCTGTGCCACCCGCCGGTCGGGCTGAACCTTTATGTCGCCTCGGGCATAACCAAGATGGGTATCACCGAGCTGACGATCGCGGTGCTGCCGTGGCTCCTCACCATGCTGATCTTCCTGGTCATGGTGACCTACATCCCGGCAATCTCGCTATGGCTGCCGCATGTGTTGGGGATGTTGTGAACCCGTCATTCCGGGGCCGAGCAAAGCGAGGAACCCGGAATCCATAACCGCTGCACTGGGATTATGGATTCCGGAGTCGCCGCTTCGCGGCGATCCGGAATGACGAGGTTTACGGCTGTTTGGAATCCATCAGCACGAAGATGATGCGGCAGGGTTCGGTGCCGTGATTGAGCCAGGCATGGTTGGTGGCCTGCTGAACGACGACGTCGCCGGCTTTGACGTGGACGACCTTGTCGTCGAGCATCATGTCGATCTCGCCCGACATGATGATGGCGTAGTCGACGGTGCGGGTGCGGTGCATCAGCGGATGGCTCACCGGCACGCCGCGGGCCGGCGCGTGATCGCCCGCGATCTTCATCATCAGGTCGGGCGCCATTTTCGCCTCGTCGCCGGGCTTGAGCGGCGGAATTTCGACG
Organism: uncultured Alphaproteobacteria bacterium; assembly: GCA_963724715.1. GTDB lineage: Bacteria > Pseudomonadota > Alphaproteobacteria > Rhizobiales > Xanthobacteraceae > BOG-931. The sequence continues at coordinate 576,478 of CAVRVV010000002.1, forward strand.
ACGCGGATGACGGTGCCATTGTCGGGCGGATTGAGCCCGGTCGGCTTGGCGATATCTTCATTGAACGAAAAACCCGATGGCGACGAAGTCGTCAGCCACAGATTGACCGATGCATTGCCCGACGGGCTGACCTTGAGCGGCACCTGACTGTCGGCCAGCGTGGTGGATTTGTTGTTGGCGTCGAGCGTGGTGACGACGCGATGAATATCGCTGGCTTGGCTGGCCGTCGCGACCGATGCCAGAACGGCGATCAAGCTCAATGTCCTCAAATGCATGGCTCCCCTCTTTTTTCGTTACTGCGCGATCGCCTGTATGGGCGACCGTCGCGGCGGGCAGCGTGGCAATTTTCCCATGTGCCGGCAAGGCGCGGCCGGCGGCGCGCAAGCGGCGCGCAAGTGGTATCGATACCAGTTGACGTTTGGTCCCGCGGCACCATATTCGCCGCATACCACGGGATTTGGACGTGTTATTGTGCGGGCACCAGGCAGCCGCGACCCTGGCCAACCAGGCAGCCACGACCCTGGCCAAAATGACGACCGCGGTACGATTGTCCAATCAATGACCCCGAACGGGGCTCGTCTGGGGATGCCCAGAATGATGGACGAAGCGACCAGCAATCTGCCGGCCCCGCACGAGGTCCGGGCCCAGCTCGCACGCATGACGGCGAGCGACGATTTCAATCGCTCGCCACAGCTCGGCGCGTTCCTGCGCTTCGTCGTCGAGTCGGTGCTGCAAGGCAAGAGCGACCGCATCAAGGCCTATACGATCGGCATCGACGTGCTGCGCCGCGACGCCAAATTCGATCCGCAGCTCGATCCGATCGTTCGCGTCGAGGCGACACGGCTGCGGCGGACCATCGATCGCTATTACGCGGGGCTCGGCGCCGACGACGCGATCCGCATCGACCTGCCGCGCGGCAGCTATATCCCGATGTTCAGCCGGCGCCCCGCATTGCCGGGCGTGACGGCGTATTCGTCGACGCTGGATCGGTTCTGGTCGATCCGTTTGCTGCTGGTGGCGGCCGTGGCGCTGATCGTGATCGCCGCTGTCGTCGCGTTGTCGCAGCGGCGTGTGCCGGCGCCAAACGTCGCGACGGCTCCATCGGGCACGTCGCCGCCCGCGGCCGCCGCGTTGCCGCCCGGCAACGGGCTGCCGATCCTGATGATGCCGCCGTTCGAGGTCAGCGGCACGCCGGGGCCGCGCAGCATTGCCGCCCGCTCGCTGCAGGAAACGCTCAGCAATGCCTTCACCCACTTCGATCTGGTCAACGTTCAGCTGGAATCCAAGGACCACCAGGCCGCGGCCGGCACTGAGGCCGTGCCGGCGCGCGAGACCAAGGCCGACTATCGATTTTCCGGCTCGATCGAATATGCCGACGACGGCGCGGCGCGTCTGTCGTTCAGGCTGATCGACGTCGCGGGCGGCAGCATCGTGTGGTCGCGGGTGTTCGATCGCGTGCTCGGCGGCGACGACAAGGCCGCTGCCGAAGAGAAGATCGTGCGCGAGCTTGCCGGCATATTGCTGCAGCCGTTCGGCGTGATCTATGCCTATCAACGCGGCAAGGTTCTGGGCGGCACGCTGACCGATCCGCGCTACCGCTGCCTGGTCGAGGTCATTGATTCGTTCAGGTCGTTCGACCCGGCCCAGCAGGAGCGCGGGCGCGATTGCCTCGAACAACTCACGACACGCGATCCGGGTTTTGCGCTCGGCTTCAGTTATCTCGCGGCGATCTATTTGCGGGAATACCTTTACGATTTCGGCACACGCCCCGGCGCCGCGCCGCCGCTCGAGCGTGGGCTCACCGCGGCGCGGCGCGGCGTCGAATTGAATCCGGAATCCTCGCGCGCCTATGAGATGGTGTTCGTCATCCAATTCGCCCGCCGCGACTTGGCCGCGGCCTTCGACGCCGCCAACAAGGCGATCTCGCTCAACCGCTACGACATGCGCCTGTTGGGCTCCTACGGCGCGCGCCTGATCTCGAGCGGCGACATCGACAAGGGCTTGGCCACGTTGCGCCAGGCCGGTAACGAGGGCACCGTGCGGCCGCCGTTCGAGGAGTTTTTCCTGTTCCTCGGTGAATATCTGCGCGGCGACATCTCCAGCGCCATTTTCCACGCCGACCAGATTACCAACGATTCCTTCCAGCTCGGCCTGATCGCGCGCGCGCTCGCCGCCGCGGCCAAGGGTGACGGCGAGGCCGCCACGCGCGCGCTCTCCCGGCTGGTGACGCTCAACCCGGCTTGGCGCGACGACACCCGCGGCACGCTGACGCGGTTCTTCTATGCGCCGGCGATCGTCGACCGGCTGGCCAGCGATCTGGCGGCGGCGGGTCTTTCCGGGCGGTCTTGAACGCCGTGCGGCGCGCCGGCGTCAAACCCAATCCCTCCATAACTATTTGATTTAAAACGTTATTTTTTCAGGTCGCGGCCCGTTTAACAGCAAGTTGCTTCCGCACCGGGGGCCGCACCCGTAAGGCCGCTGGCTTGTCGCCGGAACATCGATGCCCGTTCCGGCTTAATTCACAGCGCCAAATTGGCTTTATCGGGATTGGACGAGGTTTTATGCCCCTTGCCCTCGCTGAATATCTTCGTCACCTGGCGACGCGCTGCAGCCGCATGTCGCGCGATTGCAACGACCCGGTGATCAGCAAGGAACTGGTGATCATCAGCGTCGAATTGGTCGAGAAGGCGGAAGCTTTTGAGGCCGAGTACGCCATACCGCACGCGGACAATTCGCACGCGGCGGAGATCACCACGCGCGACGACGACGACGACAAGAAGTAGCTTTTCGAAGCCGCCTTACGACGCCTGGCGCAGCTTTGACGATGTGCCGCTGCGCAGCCCGTCGAGGATGGCGTTGGCGCGCGCCATGGAGAATTCGCGCGTCTTGCCGTCGAACGCCGGTCCGGCGGCGCGCATCATGTAGCCGTGCAGCACGCCCGGAAAGATGTGCACCTCGACGTTCTTCATGCGCGCGGGAATATCGCGATAGGCGTCCAGCACCTCGGCCGGCGCCCGGCTGTCGCGATCGCCCCAGATGATGCAGACCGGCTCGCGCACGCCGTCGAGCCCCTGCACGTAATCGAGGAACTGGGTGCCGTGGCAGGAAATGCCGGCGGCGTAGCCGAGCCGCTTCGGCCCGAGGATGGCGTAGGGGCCGCCGTAGCAGAACCCCATCACCGCGGCCTGGCCGTTGAACTGCGCCAGCGTGCGCAGATAGGCGAGCATGTCGACGAGATCGCGTTCGCCGGTCTTGATCTTATCGAGCCGCGGCTGCGAGCGCTGCTGGGTGCGGGTGTCGTCGTGGGACAGCGGCCCCGGCAGCGTGCGCCAGAACAGGTCGGGCGCCGCGGCGATGACGCCGTTCGCGGCAAATTCGTCGGCGATGGCGCGGATGTCGGTGTCGACGCCGTGAACCGCGGACGCCAGCACGATAGCCGGCATCTTTCCGTCAGATTTGGGCGCATCGGCCTTCGGCGCGACCAGATAGCAATCGAATTCGCCGCCTTCGCTGGAGTGGATTTTTACGGTTTGACCTGACATGGGTTCCTCCCTAATCGTGAAAATCGGTTGGCTTGAGTTCGATCGGCGTGCCGTGTGGGGTACGCCCGCAGGCGTGCTCCCAGGCGTGGCGCGTGCGTTGCAGCTGCTGCGCGTCGGTGACGCCTTTTTCGGCGACGATGCGCTCCAGCGTGGCGAGCCAATGGTGATAATAGGTCTCGCCGGTGTCGGGATCGCCGGCGGCTTGCGCCTTCTTGATCTCGTCGCCGAGCGTCGCCGCCCATTCCTTCCAGGTGAACAGGCCGCGCTCGTTGAGCGACAGCGCCAGCGCGAACGCTTCCGCTTCCCACGGCTCGCGGAATACCGGTCCGGCGTCGTTGTGCGGGATGCTGGCGACCGATTGCGTCGCGAGCAGCGTGGCGGAATCGGTGGTCATCAAACCTTCCTTGCTCACCTGGCTATCGCTCCGCCAGTTGCACTGTCCAAGTCCCCCCCTGAAAGGGAAGGGGAGGGTGGGGGTCCGCGGCCTCACCGCTTGCGCAAGCGTTGCCGCCGCGGACCCCCACCGGCTTCGCTTCGCTCGCCTCCTCCCCCTTTCAGGGGGAGGATAGTCGTCATGCCGGTTCCAGATACGGTTCGAACGCGTCGATCGAGACCTTCAGCGTGGGATCGGAATTCTCGCCCCACAATTCGCGGCCGTCGAACAGCACGGTGTAGAGCCACTGCGGATCGTCGCCTTTGCCGAGCGCGGCGGTGTCGGGAAAGACATGGCAGCCGCGGATCGCCTCGACGACGCCGATCTTTTCACGCGCGTAGCGCGGCAGCCGGGTGTGGGTTTTCGGATGGATGTTCTTGGTGCGCACGCGGTCGCCGGCCTTGAAGCGGGCCGGGGTTATGGCCGGACGGCTGAACGAGCCGCGCGACAATGTGTTCGGCACGTCGGCGGCGATGAGCTTGCGCTTGAGCGTCTTGCCCGGGCGCAGTGCATGGCCGGCTTTGATCTCATCGGCGCCAGCGAGGCCAAGCTCGACGACGAGGTTTTCCAGCCGCACCGCCCATTTCCGGTAATAGGAGCTGGTCAGATAAACGTCCGGCGGCAGCTTCTCGATGCCGAAGCGGGTCTGGTCGATGGTCCAGATGCCGGTGTAGCCCATGGCGCGGTTGAGCGCGAGCGTGCGGCCTTCCCACGGCGCGTGAAACACCGGCTCGTTCGGCTCCGGCTCGACTTTGCCGAAACCGTGCATGCCGCCCATGTCGTGGATGCCGTCCATTATGAAACCTCTTTGGGGTTTTTCGGCAGGCCGGTGCCGATCATGCAATCGCGCGTCACCAGCGCGGCGAGTTTTTCCTCGCTCCAGCCTTCGGTGCCGGGCGGCCGCATCGGCAGCACGATGAAGCGCGTCTCGGCGGTCGAGTCCCAGACGCGCAGATCGGTGCCGGCCGGTAACGTCACGCCGAAATCGGCGAGCACGCCGCGCGGATCGTTGACCGCGCGCGAGCGATAGGGCGCCGATTTGTACCAGACCGGCGGCAGGCCGAGCACTTCCCACGGATAGCAGGAGCACAGCGTGCAGACGATCATGTTGTGCTGCTTCGGCGTGTTCTCGACCGCGATGAGATGGTCGCCGACGCGGTTGAGCAGGCCGAGCGAAGCCACCGCCTTGCTGCCGTCTTCGAGCAGGGCGCGCTTGAACGCCGGATCGCTCCAGGCCTTGGCGACAACCCTGGCGCCGTTGTGCGGACCGACCTTGGTCTCGTAGGCCTCGATGATGGCGTCGAGCGCGGCCGGGTCGATATAGCCTTTCTCGGCCAGCACGGTCTCGAGCGCGCGCACGCGCAGCTGCATCTCGGACAGCTCCGAGCCGTGCTCGTGGTGGTCGTCATGATCGTGGTCATGATCTTGCGCCATAGCGTGCTTTCCTTCCCTGCGCTTTGTGGCGGCCATTATAGTATGCCGGGGAGCCATGAGAAATACGGCCGAACGCATTGCCGGGAGCATCGATCGCGTCATTGCGGCCATCGGCCGCGCCGCGACCTGGTGCTGTCTTTACATCGTTCTGGCCGAGTTCGCCGTGGTGGTGATGCGCTATGCGCTCGGCATGGGCTCGATCCGCCTGCAGGAATCGGTGCTCTATGCCCACGCCGCGCTATTCATGCTGGCCGCGGCCTGGACGCTCCAGGTCGACGGCCACGTGCGTGTTGACGTCTTCTATGCGCAGGCGAGCCCGCGGCGGCGGGCCGTCATCGACCTCGTCGGCGCCGTCATCTTTCTGTTTCCGTTCGCGATCGCGGTTGCGGCGCTGTCGCTGCCATACGTCGAAAGGTCCTGGGCCACCCTTGAAGGCTCGCGCGAGACCAGCGGCCTGCCGTTCGTCTACCTGCTCAAGACGCTCATTCCGCTGTTTGCGCTCCTGATCGGCTTGCAGGGCATCGCGCAAGCGATCCGCGCCGCGTTGGTGCTGGCCGAGCGCCCTCCCATCCCTCCCCCGCAAGCGGGGGGAGGATAGAGTTTGAGTATGAGCGAATTTCTCGCCATCGCGATGGTGGTGGCGGTCTGTGCGCTGCTGCTGGTCGGCTATCCCGTGGCGCTGACGCTTGCCGGCGTATCGCTCGGCTTCGCCATTCTGGGTGCGGCGTTGCACGTGATGAACCTCGCGCTGCTCGGCGCGCTGCCGGCGCGCATTTTTGGCGTCATGAGCAACGACGTGTTGCTCGCCATTCCGCTGTTCATCTTCATGGGCGTGATGCTGGAGCGCTCGCGCATCGCCGAGGATTTGCTGGAAACCATGGGCCGGCTATTCGGCGCGCTGCCGGGGGGCTTGGGTTTCTCGGTGATCGTCGTCGGCGTGCTGCTCGCCGCCGCCAAGGGCGTCGTCGGCGCCACCACCGTGACCATGGGCCTGATCGTGCTGCCGACCATGTTGCGCCATGGCTACGACAAGGCGCTCGCAGCGGGTACCGTGGCGGCAACCGCGACCTTGGCGCAGATTTTTCCGCCGGCGACCGTGCTGGTGCTGCTCGGCGATCAGCTCAGCAACTCTTATCAGGCCGCGCAATTGGCGCAGGGCAATTTCGCGCCGCAGACGGTGTCGGTCGCCGATCTGTTCGCCGGCGCGATCATTCCCGGCCTGGTGCTGGTGCTGCTGTATCTGTTCTATCTGATCGGCATCGCGATCTTCTTTCCGCAAAAATCGCCGGCGATCGTGCCGGACCCCGACGCGCCGCGGGGTTTTGCGCTGGCGCGCCGGCTCATCGCAGTTCTCATTGCGCCGATCGCGCTGATCCTCGCCGTGCTCGGCTCCATCCTCGGCGGCGTGGCGACGCCGACCGAAGCGGCGTCGGTCGGCGCCGTCGGCGCCATTCTGCTGGCTGCACTAAGGTCAGGCGCCACCGGCCTGCTCATGCCGGTGATGGTGCGCACCACCCAGATCACCAGCATGATCTTTGTGATCCTGATCGGCGCGACCTTGTTCAGCCTGGTGTTCCGCGGCCTCGGCGGCGACACCATGGTGGAACGCGCACTCACCAACCTGCCGGGCGGCGTCGCCGGCGCGACGCTCGCGGTGATGGCGGCGCTGTTCCTGCTCGGCTTCGTCATGGACGCCTTCGAGATCATCTTCGTGGTGGTGCCGATCGTGGCGCCGGTGCTGCTCAAAATGCCCGGCATCGATCCGGTCTGGCTCGGCATCATGATGGCGGTGAACCTGCAGACCTCCTACATGCATCCGCCGCTCGGCCCGACCCTGTTCTACCTGCGCGGCGTTGCGCCGCCGGAGGTCACCACCCGGCACATCTATTTGGGCATTATTCCCTATGTGCTGATCCAGCTGGCGATGCTGGTGGCGCTGTGGTTTTTGCCGGCGCTGGCGACCTGGTTGCCGCACAAACTGTACGGCTCGTGATCTTACAGATCGTCGAGCCCGTAATCCGCCCAGCGCGCATCGACCCGCGCCGCGTCGTCGGCATGCGGCTTGACCGTCGGCGGAAAGCGTTCGTTGTTCCAGCGCGCCTGTCGCGGGTGTTTCCATGAGCGCGTGGCGTCGATCAGCATGCGGTTCCACAATCCGGTGCCGAGCTGTTCGACGTTGCGATCTTCCAACGGTGTCGACGGGTCGATCGGCGAGCCGAAAATTCCTGGGAATATCACGACGCCGCCTTCGCCGGCATTGACCCTGTGCGCATAGGCCCATTCGACCTGCTCGTCGGCGGCCGGATCGATATCCTCCTCCACCACGATGACGTGCTTATAGCGATATTGCGCGGCGGCATTGCCCCACAGCGCCGCCGCGATCTGCTTGGGCTGGCCCTGATAGTGCTTCTTGATCTGGATACGAATGTTGACGCCGTTGGTGATCGGCGGCGCGTAGACGTCGAGGATGCCGGGAATGCCGGCGCCGTTCAAAATGTTCCAGGCGATGGCGGCGCGCTGCACCGAGGACATGACGCTGTTCTCGCTGTAGGAGCCGGGGAGGGTGCCTTCCAGCGAGCCGCAGAAGATCGGGTCGCGCCGATGCGTGATACAAGTCACCTTCATGGTCGGCCGCGGCGTCGGCAGGTCGGAGACGTAGCCGGTATATTCGCCGAACGGCCCTTCCATCTCATAGCTCGATGGGTCATCGCTGATGGTGCCTTCGATGACGATCTCGGCGCTGGCCGGCACTTCGAGATCGACGGTCTCGCAGCGCACCAGTTGCGCCGGCTCGCCGCGATAGCCGCCCATCACGTCGTATTCGCACACGCCCGACGGCAGCGGCGAGCCCGAGAGAAAAGACATGATCGGGTCCCAGCCGATCACGCAGGCGACCGGCATCGGCTTGCCGCGCGCCGCCCATTTGACGAAATGCGCGCCCCAATGCTGGCCGCCTTTGACCAGAAGGAACGGCGCGGTGTCCTTCTGCCCGATCATGCCGCGATACATGCCGACATTCGTCACGCCGGTGTCGGGATCCTTGGTCACGATCGAGGAGAAGGTGTGGATGTAGCGGCCGCCTTCGAGGTAGTGCCATTTCGGCACCGGAAATTCGGTCTGGTCGATATCCTTGCCGCGGACGATGACTTCTTTCACCGGCCCGCTGTCGACGATCACCGGCGCAATGGTCTCGCGGTTCTTCTTCATCACGTATTGCACGAGGTCGCGATTGGTGGCGTCGTGCGGGAAGCCGAGCGCCAGCGCCAGGCGCGATCTGGCGCCGAGTCCGCTGGCGAACAGCTTTGTGCAGCGGGCATTGCTATAACCTTTGATGTTCTCGAACAGCACCGCCGGGCCTTTTTTCTCGAGTACGCGGCGCGTCACCGCCCCGATCTCGCGGTCCCAATCGACCTCGGCCTTGATCCGCCGCAACTCGCCATGCTGTTCGAGCTGCGCCATCCATTGCCGCATATCCAAAAAGCCCATTCCGTACTCACTTTCGCATTCGCCGCTGCGGCACATCGCCAAGCTTGATAACCGCATTAATTCCCGCAATTCTCAAACCTGGCAATGGGCCAGTCACGAGCCGGACGCCGGGAGCGACCATGACCAAAATCTTCGATCTGCACGGCAAGGTCGCATTGGTGACCGGCGCCTCCAGCGGGCTGGGCCTGCGCTTTGCCGAATGTGTTGCCGAGAACGGCGCCGCGGTGGTGCTGGTGGCGCGCCGCGCCGACCGGCTCGGTGCCTTGAAGGCGCGCATTGAAAAATCCGGCGGACGCGCGCTTGCCGTCGAGGCCGACGTGCGCGACCGCGCGGCGATGGCGGCGGCTTTCGATGCCGCGGAGAAAAATTTCGGCACCGTCACTATCCTGGTCAACAATGCCGGGGTGGCGCATGCCGGCCGCGCCGTCGACATGCCGGAAGAGGAATGGCGGCGCATCCTCTCGACCAATCTCGACGCGGTGTTCTATTGCGCCCAGGAGGCGGCGCGGCGGATGCTTGCGGCCGGCAGCGGCGGCGCCATCGTCAATATCGCTTCCGTGCTCGGCTTCGGCGTCGCCAAGGGCGTCATCGCCTATGCGACCGCCAAGGCCGGCGTGATCCAGATGACCAAAGCGCTGGCGCTCGAGCTCGCCTTCAAAGGCATCCGCGTCAACGCCATTGCGCCCGGCTGGATCGTCACCGAGCTCAATCGCGATTATCTGATGAGCGAAAAGGGGGCCTTGCTCAAACGCGAGATCCCGATCGGCCGCTTCGGCGAAGAACGCGATCTCGACGGCCCGCTGCTGCTCCTCGTCTCCGACGCCGGCCGCTTCGTCACCGGCACGACCATCGTCGCCGACGGCGGCCAGATGGTGGCGCTGAGGGGGTGACAGGAATCAGGCAACAGAAATCAGGTATCAAAAATCAGGTATCAAAAATCAGGGTAAGCGGAAGCTTCTTGATCCCTGATCCCTGTTTCCTGATCCCTGTTACAGCGGCCGGTGCATGCGGCCGAACAGCCAGCCAAGGCCAAGCGCAATAATCACGGCCGTGTAGGGCTGCGTCTCTACGGTGTTGCGCAACGCCTTCTCGAACGAGCCGGCGGTCTTGCGTGCCGCGGTTTTGGTGGCGTCGGCGACGCTGGAGGCGCTGTCGCGGGCTTGGCCATAAATGTCCTCGGCGGCGTCCTGCACTTCGCCGGCAACATTGGCGGCCTGCTTCTTGGCGTCGCCAAAAGCGCGGTTGAAATCGGAATTCTGGGTACGGGTCTCGGGCATGGGGTGCTCCCTCGGAAAGTGTCGCGGAACAACGCCGCAGCCGCGCAAAGGTTCGGTAACCGGAACGTTTATGGTGTCGCGGGGTTGGTCCGATAGCCAATTTCGGCGACCGAGGGCCGTGACATGGACGAACCGAAGCGACAGCAGCCCGAAATTCCGCCGCCGATAACCGAACCGCAGCGCAGCCTGCCGGAAATCCCGCCGGGCATTGATCGGCCGGAAAAGAGCAGCCCCACCACGGGAGAGAATTGATGTTTCAGCATCGTGCATCGCAGTTTGATCCGCGCGTCGCCGCCATTGCCGGTCACCTGCGCGCCATCGAGAAGGAATTGGGCGTGCTGAGCAAAAGCGCCGGCCGGCGTGCGTCGTCGAGCGCTTCGGCAGCGGGCAATCAGATCCTCGAGACGGTCTGGCCGATCCTCAACGAGATCGGCGATTCCCTCCTCCGCGGCCAGCGCGTGGCGGTCGACGAGGCGGCGAGTTTCGGCAACGAAGCGGTCAAGCGCGGCGCCCAGATGGGCAGCGATGCGCTCGGCCAGATCGCCGATCAAGCCCGGCGCCGTCCGCTGTTCACGCTGGCGGTCGCCATCGGCGTCGGTGTTTTGATCGGGGCCGTGGTGCGCCGGGATTAGGGTGTGAACTCATTGTTCGCGGAATCCGAAAAGCCTATCTTCGAGTTGTGGTTTCTATTCAATGCAGCTTTCTGAAAGTCAGCATGCTGCCAAGAGGGTGATTTTACAGGGCTGCTCTACAGCGCTAGTTTCTCAAGCTTAGCAGCCCGACCGCGCCGATGGCATTGTGCTAAGGGCGTTCGACTTCGGCCGGATGCCTGGGGTGCGTCTGCGCATGGACCGAGACGAAACCCTGCTGCAGCTGATCGGCGGCATTTACGACTGCACGCTCAATCCTGATGCGTGGAACGCCGTTCTGCCCAGGATCGGGGCTTTTGTAGGCGGATCGGCGGGCGGCCTGTTCGTGCATGACTCCGCGCGAAGGAGCATGAGCATAGCCTACGAGTTCGCCACCGACGCCGAATATCGTCAGCTGTATGTCGAGAAATACATGACGCTTGACCCTATGGCGGGCACTTATTTCGTGCTCGACGTCGGTGAAGTCTTTAGCACCTCAACGGTCATGTCGCATGCTGAATTTCTGCAAACACGCTTCTACAAGGAGTTGATCCGGCCGCGAGGTTGGATCGACAACATCTGTGTCTATCTCGACAGAGCGTCCGAAGGCCACGCAGGGTTCGCTTTGTTTCGCAGCGAGCGCGAAGGTCTCGCCGACGAGCCGGCGCGCGAGCGGATGCGGCTGCTGTTTCCGCATCTTCGGCGCGCCGTGCTGATCGGAAAGCTTATCCACTTCAAAACTGCCGAAGCCGCCACGTTCGCCAACTCGCTCGACGGGCTGAGCGCAGGCATATTTTTCGTGGATTCGACCGGCCGCATTACTCACGCCAACGCCGAGGGCCGCGCCATGATCGCGGACGGCGGGGTCTTGTGCGCGTCCCTCGGCCGGCTTCTCGCCAGCGATTCCGATGTCAACCGTGTGTTGCGAGACATTTTTCTCGCCGCCGCGACGGGCGATGCGGCGATTGGCGTCAAGGGTGTGGCCGTGCCGTTGGTCGCGCGCGACGGCGAGCGCTACGTCGCTCATGTCCTGCCGCTCTCGTCGGGTGCCCGTCGCCGCGCCGGCGTGAACTATGCGGCTGCGGCTGCCCTGTTCGTTCAGAAGGCCGCTTTGGCCACGCACTCCCCGCCTGAGGTGATCGCCAAGACATATCGTCTGACGCCGATGGAGGTGCGCGTCCTGCTGGCCATCGTCGAGGTCGGCGGCGTGCCGCAGGTTGCCGAGATGCTCGGCATCGGCGAGAGCACGGTCAAGACCCATCTCGGTCGCGTCTACGAGAAGACCGGCGCGCGCCGGCAGGCGGATCTGGTCAAGCTTTTTGCCGGCTACGCAAGCCCGCTGCTGTCCTGATCCGGCGTCGACCAATGCCCGCAGACGCATTCCGATCCACACGGGGGTCCACCGATCGGGGGACGCGGCGCGCCTGGAAGCAACGGTAAGCTGACGACGCAGTGACGAGTATCCCCAAGCTGCCGTGACTCCTGGGCCGCCATCAATCGCACTCGTGTTGTCCAGCTCTCGGGATCCGTTGCTGCAATCCTGAGCGCAGCCTCCTCGAAGATAGGAAAAAGCCATGAAGGTCATGACGAAAGCCGTGTCGCTCACCGCGATTGCGGTGGCGTTGTGGGCAAGCAGTGGCCCGGTCTTCGCGAAGGTTAGCGGCGGTCCGAGCCAGGTGAAGACATCCGGCACATCCGCCGCGCCTTCCGGCTCAGGTGCTGGCGACACATCAAAACGCCATGGCGGAGGAGCTGGCGGCGGCTGCGGCCACGCGTGCCCACCGCCTCCTCGGCCGGGCCACACGCAGCCGACCTGCCGCGGCGGACATATGGGTCCGAACGGGGTGATGGTTCAGTGTGACTGAGCCGGCGAAAATCGCGCGGAGCGTGACGCGGACGCTGTCGTCCGATCTTTCTTCTTGAAAACGGTACTGAGTTTCAAATGTCGGCAACGACAACAGGGGGCACAATGACGAAATCTCTCATGCAGATGAAAGGACTTGCTTTGCTCGCGATCTGCTCTTTTGCCGTGCTGTTGCCCACGGCTAGTTTTGCTGACTTGAACAGCATCGCTTGCAGAGCGATCCACCGCGGTTGCAATGCCGGTTGTAGCACAGACGCGTGTTTTGAAGCTTGTGATACGGCTTACCTTGATTGCAGGACCCGCCCCGCAACCAAACAGCAAACGCCGCCCCCGCCCTGTACAGGAGTACGGTGCTCGTTGCCGGTCCACAATCCGCCGACAACCGTGAGCGATCCAAACCCTCCACCTCGTCGTCCGGTCGCGCCTGTGAAGCCGGCCAAGCCCGTCGGCATCAGCAATCCAAACAAACCGACCACGGGCAATAGCGGACCCGTGATCCTGCTCCGGAAAAATGACTCCGGCGGCCAGGGGCACGGACACTAGAAGGTCCGCGGAATACCAGGCGGCATCCGACCGAGCGGCGCGTATTGCGATCCGCCATGTCAGGAGCGATGCGCATCATGGCCGGCAAAGCGCGCGCACAGGAAGCAGCGCTTCATTCGCGGTCTTGGCAATTTGTGCCGAGTTTTGAACTTGGTAGCGACAACGGGAGCTGACACAATGATTAAACGTCGCACGAGGGTGAGCCGACTTGTCTTGCTCGTGATCTGCACTTTCGGGGTGCTAGCGCCTACAGTTAGTTTCGCTAATCTGAACAGTATCGCTTGTAGAGCTATCTGGCGCGCTTGCCGGCAAGGCTGTCAAACGGACCGGTGTATTGATGACTGCGATTACAGCAGCGTACAGTGCCTCCGAGCCGGCCTAAATAAGCAGCAAACGCCGCCCCCGCCCTGTACAGGGGTACGGTGCTCGTTGCCGGTCCACAATCCGCCGACGACCGTAAGCGATCCAAACCCTCCGCCTCGTCGTCCGGTCGCGCCTGTGAAGCCGGTCAAGCCGGTCGGTGTCAGCAATCCAAACAAACCGACCACCGGCAATAGCGGACCCGTGATCCTGCTCCGCAAAAATGACTCCGGTGGCTCCGGTGGGCAGGAGCACGGGCATCATTAGAACGGTCGTACCGACGAGATGATTGATGAATTGGCCCGGCGGGATGTCGCTTTGTGGCCCATCGCGTCATTTCGCGGCAATGCAGCATCTCGGTCGCTTTCGGAACGAAGCCGACGTTGAGCTTGATTTATGAGGTCACGGCCTAATCAGCCGCCTTTCTGCATTGCCAGTCATTGAGATCGGGCGCGCCGCCCTGCTAGTTTGCCGTCATGGGGTCGGAGCAGGTTGCCATACTTCTTGCCGGCGCATTGGCGGGCGGCATCGTCAACGGGCTCACCGGCTTCGGCACCGCCATCACCGCGCTCGGCATCTGGCTCTATGCGATACCGCCGACGGCGGCCGCTTCGCTCGCGATCATCTGTTCGGTGGTGTCGCAATTGCAGACGCTGCACCTGATCTGGCGCGCCATCCAGTGGCGGCGCGTTTTGGTTTTTGTCATTCCGGGCGTGCTCGGCGTTCCGATCGGGACTTTGCTGTTGCCGCACATCGATCCGCGCCTTTTCAAGCTCGGCCTCGGCTTCGTCCTGATCGCCTATCCGGCTTATGTGCTGGCGCGGAAGCGCCCGATCGCAAGCCCGTGGGGCGGGACTATCGCCGACGGCGTCGTCGGTTTCGGCGGCGGCGTGCTCGGCGGGCTGACCGGCCTGTCCGGCGTGCTGCCGGTGGTCTGGACCGACGTGCGCGGCTGGAGCAAGGAGCAGCGCCGCAGCGTGCTGCAGTTTTTCAATTTGGCGATTCTGTCCGTCGCCCTGGTCTCGCACGCGGCCTCGGGCCTGTTGACGCGGCAGGTGGCCCTCGAGGCGGCGATCGTCTTGCCGGCGACGATCGCCGGCGCGTGGACCGGCGGGTTCGCCTATCGGCGGCTCGCCGACCGCGGCTATCAGCGCGTGGTCATGGTGCTGCTGCTGGTCTCGGGCGTCGCGCTGCTGTGGACGAGCTGGTGACGGTCGCGATTTTTGTCAGCAACGGGCGCCACACGGCGGGCCGCGCGGCGGTGGCGGGGGCGGCGGGGGTGGCGGCGGGTTGTTTTGGCCCGTCCCGAAATTCGTCGCATTGCCGAGAATCTGCGAAGCGTCGAGCTGGCCGCCGTCGGACGGCATCCACGGCACCTGCGGGCAATTCGTGCCTTGCACCGAGCCGATGCCGCAATGGCCGATATTCGCCCCCGTGAAGCCCGGCACGCCGCCGTTCTCGTTCTGCTTGCTCATCGCATAGGCCTGATAGAAGGCGACCTCGCCGGGGGGGATGCGCCCAAGGTCCTGTATCAGCGTGTTCCAGTTCGCGATCAACGCCCCGAAGTCGGACCGCGTGAGCAGGAATGTGCCGGCGCCGTTGGTGATCTTGATGATGCCAGAGACGTTGATGACCTTGGTGCCGTTCTGGCCCTGTATGACGGTCACGGTGCCGCCGCGGATGCCGATATTGGCCGCCGACGTCGTGATCGTCGCCTCGCCCTGGTGGCTCAATTGGCCGCCGACGAAGCGCAGCGCGCCCTTGGTCAGCGACACCAGCATGTGGCCGTTGTTGGCGTTCGGATCGTACACGTATTCGTCGATGACGATGTCGGTGTTCGGCGCGATGCTCATCGACGACTTGTCGGTGAACAACAGCTGCACCGTGCCCGCCGGCGTGGTGTGGACCCGCTCCTTGTGCACGATGTGGGCGCCGACCATGAGCGGTGCGGTCGAGCCGCCGGGCGGCGTCGATTCCGACAGCGGATTGACCGCGGTTGCGGTGCCGACCTGTTGCGCGGACGCTGCTGCCGCGGCGAAGAGTGCGCTCAAGGATGCAACGGCGAGCGCAACTGTGAAACGGTGCGATGATCGCATTGCTGACCTTTAGAATCGCATGGTCGGGCCCGCGGTGATGCTGAAGTCATGCATCGAGAACGCCGGGACGTTGGACACATCGGTGCGGTATTGCGCCAATAGCCCGAGATTGAGCAGTTTCCAGATCGGCACTTCGAGGCCGAGCCCGACGCGCCATTCGAGGATGTTCGGCGTGGTGTTCGGGTCGATGGTCGGATCGGGCGCGTTATATTGCCACCAGCTCACGCCGGCCGTCGGCGTCAATGTCCAGGTCCGGCCGTCGTTGAGCGGCGAGAAATTCCACGGCAGCCAGATATCGCCGGCATAGGCGTTGTAGCCGAACGGGTTGAAGTTGGCGTCGGCGTGCGCGTAGGTGACGCGCGACTGGAATCCTAAGCTCGCATAGACCGGCCCGGACGCCTGCAGCCCGACGGTCGACAACGTGCCGCTCATGCCGCTGGCCAGCGGATAGAGCGTTTGGTTGCGAAAGCTCTGCTGCACGACTTCGGCGTAAGGATCGAGCGAAACATCGCCGAGCTTGATGCGCGCGGTGAGGCCGCCGCCGAGGCCGCCGTAATACGCCGCGTCCGCCAGCGTCGCGCCGGTGGCGATAAAATACGGCTTGATCGACAAGCCGGTCGCGGTGTCGGAGACGATGCCGAAGCGCGGCCCGGCGCGTAGCTCCATCACGCCGACATCGAATTGATGCAGCTTGAATTGCTGCGCGTCGTAGCCGAGCGCCGAGGCTTCGAACGTATCGCCGCGCTGGTTCTCGAAATCGTGGACGTAGTTCAGGCCGAACGCGCCGAACCAGTTCCAATCGGGCCGCGCGGCAAAGCTGTTGTTGAACACCCGGCCCGAGGCCAGCGCCGTTCCCGCGGCCGGGCCCAAGGCGGCGTTGGTCTGGTAGCGGAAGCCGGATTGGACGTAGCCGCTGAACTGGTCGGGCTGCAGTTTCTTGTCGATGGCGGCGATGATGTCTTCGGCCCGTTGCCGCAGCGCCGGCGTGATGTCGTTCATCTTCAGCGCCGAATCGAAATAGCCGCGCGCCATTTCGTAGGAGCCGAGCCGGTAATAGAGAACGCCGAGCTCGAAGCGCACGCTGGCGAGATTTGGATTGTAGAACAAGAGCTGCTCGTAGGTGCTGATGGCGGATTCGATATCGCTCGCCGGCGCCAGCGTGGCGTATTGCAATGCGTTGCTGAAATTCGAAGGCTGCGCCAGGATGCCCTGGAACAGCGGATTCAAAAGATCGGACGTGGTTTGCGATTTTGCCGGCAGGCTTGAAACAACGAGCAACAGCGCCGGCGCCAATGCACCCGCAACTCTATTCCACGATGCGCGCCAAGTGCCGTCTTTCAAGTTGCTACCTGCTCGACGATTTCGCCTGCCGGATTCGGCTGTTTCGCGTTGCCGGTATTATCGTCCGCCCGCTTTCGCGGAGCCAATGGCAACTTAACGCTGCCGGCCGGTCGAGTCGAGATTTGTGACGGTGGTGGCCCAAAACCGCTGGTTCAAAATAAGACGGTTCGCGGTTTCCCGGAATCGGCATTTGCGCCGGATTTGCAGCGATTAACCGCAAATCTCAGCCATGCGATTGCTTGCGCACGAGATTGATGATCGCCGAAAAATCTTCGGCGCTGTGTCCTTCTTGCGCCAGTTGCTCGTAAATCCTTGCGGCGTGGGCGCCAAGCGCGGTCTCGGCCTTGACCGAATCGGCCGCCGCCTTGGCGAGCTTGAGATCCTTGAGCATCAAGGCCGCAGTGAAGCCCGCTTTGTAGCCGTTATTGGCCGGGCTCGCCGGCACCGGTCCGGGCACCGGGCAATAGCTGGTCAGCGACCAGCATTGGCCCGACGAGGCCGAGACCACGTCGAACATCGCCTGATGCGACAGGCCGAGTTTTTCGCCGAGCACGAAGGCCTCGCTGACCGCGATCATCGAGGCGCCGAGAATCATGTTGTTGCAGATTTTCGCCACCTGGCCGTTGCCGGCCTCGCCGCAATGCACGATGCGCTTGCCCATATGCTCGAGCACCGGCTTGCCGCGCTCGAAGGCATGCGTCGAGCCGCCGACCATGAAGGTCAACGTCGCCGCCTTGGCGCCGCCGACGCCGCCCGAGACCGGCGCGTCGAGGGTGGCGATGCCGCGCGCGGCGGCGAGCGCATGCGCCTTGCGCGCGCTCGCGACGTCGATGGTCGAGCAATCGATGAACAGCGTACCCTGCCGGGCGTGCGGCGCGATGTCGTTCCACACCGACAGGACGTGCTCGCCCGCCGGCAGCATGGTGACGACGATGTCGGCGCTCTCAACGGTGCTCCTGGCATTGGCGACGATCTGCACGCCGTCTTTTGCCGAGGTTTCGCGCGATGCCGGGACGACGTCGAAGCCGGAAATATGATGGCCCGACTTCACCAGATTGGCCGCCATCGGCCCGCCCATATTGCCCAAGCCGATAAATCCGATGGTCGCCATGTGCGTTTCCTTCTCAGGGCGTGAACTCATAAATGCGCTGGGCGGATAGCTTACGAGAGTCCGTATTGCCCCGAAAGCGACCAACAGGCGTCTCGGGCCGCGTGTCGCGATGCGTCCGGCAAAGCCGTTATTGGTCTTGGCTCCACACCTTCCGCCACAGGTCGAGCCTCTCCTTGAGCGGGTCCGGTCCGACGACGACACCGTTGTTGGTAAAATCGATCACTTTATCGACGGCCGGATCGTGACGCGGCCATTGCGGCCGGTTGCCGCCGT
The DNA here is from genome assembly GCA_963724715.1 of uncultured Alphaproteobacteria bacterium. Classification (GTDB taxonomy): domain Bacteria; phylum Pseudomonadota; class Alphaproteobacteria; order Rhizobiales; family Xanthobacteraceae; genus BOG-931. The sequence goes on from CAVRVV010000002.1 coordinate 594,867, forward strand.
TCGGATCGCCGGTCTTGGCGAACGATACCCAATAGGCGCTCGCCAATTCGCCCATCTTCTTGTCGTCGCCGGTCACTTTATCGTCGACAACTTCCGCCGGAATATTGAAGACGTAGGGAATTTCAGAACTGTGCAGCGCACCCTTCATTTTGCCGCGCGTCGATTCAGCCACATAGGAAAAACGGTAGAAATAGACAGGATGGCCGGCGCGAACGACCTCGTCGGCGAGATGACGCGCCGGTTCGGTCTCCGAACTCGTCGGAGAATACCTGCTGCTTCAATTCGTCGAGCGTCTGATCGCCTTGCGGGTCGTAGAGCTTTCGCGCCTCGGCCGCGTTGGCGCCGATGATCGCAAACAGTTCGTCCTTGCTAGCCGCCGAACCGAGAGCAAGGTCGCGGTCGGTGGTACCGATAATGACCGGCACCTTCGCCTCGCGGCCGGCCGCGAGCGCCACTTCCGGTGCCTCGACGACAAGCTTGCCGTCGCGTATCGATCCGGCCACGCCGATGATATGCTTGCCCGTCGCAATCGCTGCAAGTGCGGCCTCGTGATCCGTGCCCTCAACCAGCTTCTCCGCCGGCAGCGCGCGCAGCGCTGCCAAGGCCGTCGGGCCTTCTGCCGTGATCCCCAGTGAGCGCGCATAATCGACCGCCATTTTTTCCGCATCGGAAAGTTCGGTGAGCCTGAACACCTTGGCCCGCGCGGTCGGGCTTCCAGGCGATTGCATGATCGCGCGCTGGAACAAGCCGCGTGACAGTGGCGATGTGAGGTGGACCATGACCGAGCCGCCGCCGGAGGACTGGCCGAAAATCGTTACCGCGTTCGGGTTGCCGCCGAAAGCAGCGATGTTGCGCTGAACCCATTGCAATGCACTACGCTGATCCATATGGCCATAGTCGCCGTGAAGCTCATCGGGCGTCTCGGCGAGCAATGCCGGATGGGCAAAGAAACCGAGTCGGCCCATCCGATAATTCATGCTGACGAAGACGATGCCTTGCTTTACCAGCGCGTCGGCCCGGGGGTAGAGCGAGGTTTGTCCGTGCACATTCGCGCCACCGTAAATCCAGAGCATGACGGGCAGCTGCCTGGCCGAGGTGGCGGGCCGCAAGACGTTGAGCGTGAGGCAAGCTTCCGATTTCGGCATTTCGTCCGTCGTCTGCATGCATTCCGGGCCAAATTTCGTCGCGTCGCGCACGCCGTCCCAATGTGTCGCCGTCTGCGGCGGTCGCCAGCGCAGCTTGCCGACCGGCGGTGCGGCATAAGGAATGCCTTTGAAGCTGACGACGCCGTCCGCCTCCAAGCCTCGAACCTGTCCGCTTTCGATCCGGACAACAGGTGCCTTGGTAGGAGTCGAATGCGCGGACGCCGCGCCATCGATTGCGGCGACTGCCAGCAGGACGGCAAAAAAGTACCTAAAAATCATTTGCACGCGTGGGTCCTCTCAATAGGGGTTTGAGAATGGCGACGCGCCCTCAATATTCGCGCGAAGTCATCGGGCTGTCGACCTGCCGCGATGGTCCCTTTGCGCGTTAATGAGCCCACGCCCTATTTTTCGAATCTCAATTCCAGCGCGCCGACGGAACGGAAGTGACGCTCGACGATGTCCGGCGTGACGCCTTCGAGCGTATCGGGACGCCACGCCGGATTGCGGTCCTTGTCGACGATGGCGGCGCGGATGCCTTCGATGAAATCATGTTCGGCGGCGCAGGCGAGCGAGACGCGATAGTCCTGCGCAAAACTCTGCTCGACCTCTTCGAATGATAGCGCCGACCTGATGTTTCGCAATGTGATCTTGAGCGAGGTCGGCGACATTTTGCGCATGGTTTCGAGCGCCGCGCGTGCCTCGTCTTGGTCGGAATGCGCCAGCCGCTCGAAAATCTCCTCGACGCTGTCCGCGCCAAAGCAACGGTCGATCCAAAATCGCGCCGCGGCGAGGCGGCCGGCGGCGGGCGGCACCGAGAATTTGTCGAGCCGCGCCTTGACGTCGTGCATGCCGCGGGCAGTGGCCAGCGCCGCCGGAAGCTCGTCCTGCCGCGCCGCCGGAATGTGCAGGTCGGCGAGGCCGCAATAGATGGCGTCCGCCGCAGCCACCCGCGTGCCGGTCAATGCGAGGTAGGTTCCGGTAAAGTCCGGCGCGCGCGCCAGCACGAAGCAGGCGCCGACGTCGGGAAAATATCCGATGGCGACTTCCGGCATGGCGACCGACGAGCGCTCGGTGACGATGCGGTGCGAGGCATGGGCCGACAGCCCGACCCCGCCGCCCATGACGACGCCGTCCATGAGCGCGATCACCGGTTTTGGATAGCGCGCGATCAAAACATCCAGATTGTATTCGGTGGCCCAGAATTTCTCCGGCAGTTTTTTGTCGCCCGACTTCGCCGCGTCGTAGAGCGCGCGGATATCGCCGCCGGCGGCGAAAGCCCGCCCGCCGGCGCCGTCGAGCAGGATGGCGCCGACGGCAGGATCGTCCGCCCAGGCGCGCAGCAGCGCCGTCATGGTGGCAACCATATCCAGCGTGATCGCGTTCAGCGCTTGCGGCCGGTTGAGCGTGATGCGGCGCAGCGCGCCGTGGGCGCGGACGACGACGTCGCCGTCCTGAAGAACCTCCTCGCTCATCGGCCGACGAGGCTGCGCGCCACGATCAGGCGCATGATCTCGTTGGTGCCTTCGAGGATCTGGTGCACGCGCAGATCGCGCACGATCTTCTCGACGCCGAATTCGGCCAGATAGCCGTAGCCGCCGTGCAGTTGAAGCGCCTGGTTGGCGACGTCGAAACAGCTGTCGGTGACGAAGCGCTTGGCCATGGCGATGAGCGCGGTGGCATTGGCGTCGTTGCGATCGAACGCCGCGGCGGCCTGCCACAGCAACGCGCGCGAGGCTTCGAGCGCGGTCGCCATGTCGGCGAGGCGGAATTGCAGCGCCTGGAATTCGTCGAGCCGTTTGCCGAAGGCCTTGCGCTCCTTCATGTAGGCGAGCGCCATTTCCATCGCCTTCTGCGCGCCGCCGAGCGAGCAGGCGGCGATATTGAGCCGGCCGCCGTCGAGCCCGGCCATGGCGATCTTGAATCCGATGCCTTCTTCACCGAGCCGGTTGGCGACCTGCACGCGAACATTCTCGAAAACCACCGCGCGCGTCGGCTGGGCATTCCAGCCCATCTTGCGCTCGCTGGCACCGAACGAAATGCCCGGCGTGTCGCCGGGAACGATCAAGGTCGAAATGCCGGACGCGCCGTCGCCGCCGGTGCGCGCCATCACCGCATAGAGGTCGCCGGCGCCGGCGCCGGAGATGAACTGTTTCTGGCCGTTGATCACATAATGGTCGCCGTCGCACACCGCGCGCGTCGCCAGCGCCGCCGCGTCCGAGCCGACGCCCGGCTCGGTCAGGCAATAGCTGCCCAAAAGTTCCATGGTGCACAGTTTTGGCAGCCAAAGCTTACGCTGCGCGTCGGAGCCATGGGCATCGATCATCCAGGCGACGAGATTGTGGATCGATATGTAGGCGGCGACCGTCGGGCAGCCGGTCGCCAGCGCCTCGAAGATCAAGGTCGCAGTGAGCCGCGACAGCCCGGAGCCGCCGACATCTTCGGCGATATAGACGCCGCCCATGCCGAGCGCTGCGGCCTTGCGCATTTCGGCGACGGGAAAATGCCGCGCTTCGTCCCAGGTCACCGCGTTCGGCGCGAACACTTCGTCGGCAAAGCTGCGCGCCATGTCGCGCACGGCGATCTGATCCTCGTCGAGCGAGAATTGCGGTGACGTGCGTGGCGAGGGATCAAGCATCAATCAGCCGTCGATAGCGGTCGCGAGCTTGTGCTCGACTTGCCGCGCGCCGCGCGCTTGCCACAGATCGTGCGCCGCCATGCCGATTGCCATGGCGATGACAAAGACGAACACGCCGGGCGACAGCGTCGCCAGGTTCGCGATCGCCGGCCCGGGACACAAGCCCACCAGGCCCCAGCCGATGCCGAACAGCGCCGCGCCGATGATGAGCGGCCGGTCGATGTCGGTTGCGGTCGGCCACAGGCCGCGCGGCGCAAAGATCGGCGTGCGCGGCCGGATCAGCGCAAAGCCGATGCCGGTGACGACGAGGCCCGCCGCCATCACCACGATCAGGCTCGGATCCCAGCTGCCGCCCGGAATGCCGAACACGTCGAGGAAGCCCAAGACCTTCGTGGTCTGCACCATGCCGGAGATCACGAGGCCCGAACCGAAGATGAAGCCGCAGAGGAGGCTGGCGAGTGCCGGCATGGCTTTAGCCTCCAATAACGTGATGCGTCAGCGCGACGACGATGATCGCGGCGACCATGAAGACCAGCGTCGCCGCAATCGAGCGCGGCGACAGCCGCGCGATGCCGCAGATGCCGTGGCCGGAGGTGCAGCCATTGCCGAGCCGGGTGCCGAAGCCGACCAGGAGGCCGGCGACCGCGATGGTGATCATGCTGCCCGGCATCTGCGGCATCGGCACCGCGTGGCCGATCAGCACGGCGGCCAGCGGCGCTAAAATCAAGCCGGCGATGAAGGCGAGCCGCCAGACTCGGTCGTCGGTGCGCGGATTGAATAGGCCGCCGGCAATACCGCTAATGCCGGCGATGCGGCCGGTGAACAGCATCAGCAGCACCGCGGCAAGCCCGATCAGCGCGCCGCCGATGGCCGCGGAAACAGGTGTGAAGTTGGCCATGGCTCTTCCCGGAGAATATCGCAAGTGGGTCGCGACGTACATGTCGCTTCACCTTAGATGAGTAGAGCAGATTTCGGCGAGATGAAGTAGAGCCGAGCGGAGAGCTTGGCCGACGCCGTCGCCGTGATCGGGATGGATCGCCGCTGAAGATTTTTGCCCCGACGAGTGGTTAAGACTGAAGAATTTTCAGCGCGCTTACGCTAGCAGTGCGCACGGCATCGTCGGGAGAATCGGCGCCTTTGACGCTCAGCGTCAGCGCAAGCTCGTTCACTGGGGCCGCGGGTGCGCCGCTACTTAATGCACTTATCGCGTCCTGGACCTTTTGGCTGAGCTTGCTTTTTTGCTCTAATGCCGTGGCGCGTTCCTCCTGCGCCTGCCGGGCTTCCGTAGTCTTCTGGTTTGCTTGCTCCTTGAGCGAGTTCTCGACTTTTTCGGAAGGCATTCGTCCGAAATAATAACCGATAATGACGGCAACGATTGGCCCCAATGCGTTGACGATGTCCTTGTTTGGAGTCACCTGCGATCCGAATAGCCCGTCGAGATAGCAAGCGATGAAGACAAACGTGAGTATGACGACGATCCATGACTTGAAGTTCTCCATTTTCTCCTCCCAAGAGATCAAGATTGGTTAGCTTGCACATCCCCGTATATCGAATAAAGGCGCCAGCTCGGATCCGGATATTCCGCCATCGACTTGCACACGCGGTTCATAGCGTTCGCGACGGTGAGCCCGTCACCAAGCCAGGCATTGAAAAAGTCGGTCGCGAATTTCAAAGCTGCTTCGGTCGCTACCGGCGCCAGCGTGCCGATGTACACGGAAGCGCCAGCCTGCAGGAAACTCTTGCCAAATGATGTGAACCCGACAGCGCTAAAGCCCGCCACCCCTGACGAGCAGGCATTGACAAATACCACCGGTTGGCCGGCAAGTTGCCACGTGAGGACGTCGTTGGGTCTCACCTTGCCGAGCGTCGTCGTGTCGAGTCGCAGATAGAGATCCTTTTCGTTGCCAAGGCCGTGGCAGAGCAGATGAACAATACCGGCGTCGGCAATGAATTCGCACAGCGTGGTGGTCGAAACGGGCGACAGGCCTTTGTCGGTGAAATTCGGTTTCAACGCAAATTTGGCTGTGCTTGCCCGGCTGAGGACACTCATTAATTTCGCTACCCAAGCGCTGCTCCAACTTTTCAGGTTTACGACGCCGTCGCCCAGCACATAGGCGACCGTTTGTAATCCCGTACTGTTCGGGGCCTTTGCCGGCGATTCCTGTCGGTTCGTCTTGGTCCAGACCGGAACACGAATTAGCAGCGGCGGAGAGCTGACAGGCGATTTGTCAAATTTTTGGAAAGCGAATTCCCAGGGAATGGCGTCGAGTACGTCGTCCTTTATCACCCAATGCACGACCGTTTCAGGTGCGCGGTTGTTCAAGATCGCCTGCACCTTCGCGGAGAGCAGGTTCTGGTTGATCATCGCGCCAATGCCGCCGAACTTCTGTTCTAGTGCCTTGAGGGCATCTTCGTAGCTCGAGGCGCCGATCTTCTTTGGGGTGGTAAGATTGTCGGTGATTGTTTGGACATCATCCCGGAATGTCGCCAATGCGGCCTGTAATCCGCCGATCAGCAGACCCTGCGGTGATGAATCCAGCGGAACGAGCTCCGGCCGGCCGGAATCGTCCACGACCAATGCGTGAAAATTGATGTGTCCGTCTGCCCCTTGGGCAAGCGACGCCTGGATGACTATTCCGAATCCCGGACAATGTGCGCTTGAGGCGGCGTCACGAAAAATCTCAACCTGAAGCTTGCGAAGAACCAGTGCGTTGTTCTCCACAATTGCGTTCATGCTGATGCGGAAACTGCCGACCAAGCGTGTTTCGTCGAAGACCGTCAACATCACGCAGCCGAATGTCGCACGGATCGATTCGACGGCAATCCGCGCGACCTCGCTGTCCTTGTTTCGCCACACAGTGATGTGCTGTGTTTCCGGAGTGACCTTGAATTCGTCTGAGCTCGCATGCACGATCAGTGTGGCGGCGTCCCTGCCCTCGCGGACCCTAATATCGACGTCGGCGATGGAGCGATCCTCGCGGTTCGCCTTGAACGAGAGGGCAATCTCTCCCTGGTTTGGTTTGTTGGCTGTGGCCGAATAGTCGATTTCGGTATGACGTCGAAGCGTCTTTGCCGGACGTTCGGCCGCCGCTCCTGTTTCAACTGATTTCTCGCCCGATGGCCCGATCTCCTCGACCGTCAGTCCTTCGTTAGGCTGGCCGCTATCGACGCCTGCCGCCTCGGCGTTGCCGGCAATGGCGGGAGCCGTTGCGATGCCAATCTCGTCGAAGCCCTGAAAACGCGTAAGGAGATATGCTAGCGAGTGATCGAGTTCGTCCATGCTCGATGTCGCGGAAACCCTGACGCCGTCGTCCTCGTCGGCCATCAGATAGCCGAGGACGGAGATACCGCCAGTCCATTTTTGCTTGCCCACCAAAGTAGCGAGCTGGCTGCGAACGTCGGGATCACGGTAGTAACTCGCCACCCGACAAAAGGCGACCGCGGCATCGGAGTCGAGACTAATCCTCCTGCGTTTTCCGGTCTTGATGACTGTGCTTGAGATCGTTGCTGCCGCCTCAACCGCGTTTTGAAGCATGCTCCGTCTTTTGGAGACCGACGTGCTCGTGAATTCGCGCATGAGGCTATAGGCGGCGCTCACGGTCAATCCGGCATCGACCATTGTGTTGATCGGTTGCAAATCGAACCAGAGATCATTCCGAATTCGCATGGGGTTCCCCCAAGCAGCTCTCTGCTCTTACCGTTCAAACGCGGTTTACAGCTCAGGCTAAAATCATAGTTGAATACAACGTATGATGCTATCATGAGTTTATAGCCGCTGAGGTCGTCCGGGGGGATGCCGCGGCGATCCGTGCACCTTGCGTTGTCGATGTAGATCACCTTTGTTGGCGGAAGGGGAGGAACGCGACATGGATTTTACCCTTTCGCCCGAGATCGAGGATTTGCGCGTGCGCACCCGCGCCTTCGTCGACGAGCATGTGCTGCCGCTCGAGGCCGATCAGCACAATTTCTCCGACCACGAAAATATCCCGCACGATCGGCTCGAGCCGGTTCGCGACAAGGCGAAAAAGGCCGGCCTGTGGGCGCCGCAATCGCCGAAGGAATACGGCGGCATGGACCTGCCGATGGTCGCCTGGGCGGTGATGTACGAGGAAGCGGCGCGCTCGCTATTCGGGCCGCTGGCGCTCAATTGCATGGCGCCCGACGACGGCAACATGAATGTGCTGAAAAAGCTCGGCACGCCGGCGCAGAAGGAAAAATGGCTCAAACCGATCGTCGAGGGCAAGGTGCGCTCGTCCTTCGCCATGACCGAGCCGGCGCCCGGCGGCGGCTCCGACCCGAGCATGATGAAGACTTACGCCGAGAAGCACGGCAGCACGTGGAAAATCTACGGCCGCAAGTGGTTCATCACCGGCGCCGACGGCGCCGCGCATTTCATCCTGGCGGCGCGCACCTCCGACGACAAGAGGAAGGGCATCACCACGTTCCTGTTTCATAAGGACCAGCCCGGCTGGCGCATCCTGCGCCGCATCGAGATCATGGGCCCCGAGGAGCACGGCGGCCATTGCGAGATCGAGTTCGACGGCCTCGAAGTGCACGACGACGACGTGTTCGGCGGCATCGGCAACGGCCTGAGGGTGGTGCAGGTGCGGCTCGGCCCGGCGCGGCTCACCCACTGCATGCGCTGGCTCGGCTGGTCGAAGCGCTGCGTGGAGATCGCGCAGGAGTACGTCAACCGCCGCGAGGGCTTTGGCGTCAAGCTCGCCGACCGCGAGAGCGTGCAGATGAAGCTCGGCGAGGTCGGTCACAACATCCATATCGGGCGGCTCTTGACCATGCATGCGGCCTGGAAGCTCGACCAGGGCGATTTCGCCCGCAAGGAAGTGTCGATGGCGAAATTGCATTGCGCCAACACGCTGCACCAGTCGGCCGACGTCGCCATCCAGCTCAACGGCGCCCGCGGCTATTCCAAGGACACCATCGCCGAATGGGTCTACCGCGCCGCCCGCGCCGCCCGCCTGGTCGACGGCGCCGACGAAGTGCACAAGATGGTGCTGGCGAAATTCATGCGCGAAGAGGGCCGCGATTTCTGGATGTGGAGCGCGGGGAATAGGGTGTAGGCGGTCAATTGTTGCTTGATGTGGCGCGCCCGTCAAATTTGACCGCCATCACTTAAATTTCAATTCGCGCGTCGTTTTTGGTGGCGAAATTTCAAAGCGCAATTGCGCGTCGGATGGATTATCGACCTTCGAACGCCGGCCTTCATTTTGGAGACGCCGATGGGCTTCCTGCCATGACGGGGGTTCGAGCGAATCCTGCAGCCAATGGGCGACTGAAGCCTCGTCGCACCATTGCGGAAGCCGCGGCATCACGCTGCGGTGCGCGCCGGTAATCATGAAAGCGCGCACCGATTGCTCATCGTTCCACACTGTGCGGGTCCAGAAGGTAAAACGTGCGTCGCTCAGCATGGACACCGCAAGATTTCCCGACGCGGCTTTGGCCTGCTGGGCCGAGCGGAGCGCGTTAATCAAAAAGGCCGGCAAATAGCGTAACGACCGCACGCGAAGTCGTGTGATTGATACTAACGGCATGCCCTTCGATTATTGACCTCAATCACCGGTCCCGAACGCCGCAAGTCTATAAACATGTCTAGAAACAAGCTCGTAAAAATATGCCACTCACCGCGCCTAACCGGCAAAATCCCGGCCTAGAAACGATAGTTCAAGCCCACGCGCGTCACGTTCATCTGGAGACGGGTGCGATCGCTCACGGGGGGCAAACCAGCGACCGCGATGGTGCTGGTGAGGGTGCCCAGATCTACATAGAGATATTCGAGTTTCGCGCTCCAGCGTGGAGCGAGCGCGATCTCCGTGCCCCCGCCGAGCGTCCAGCCGCTCTGCACCGCACCTTGGCTCAGCGCCGCCGTAATGCCGCCGCCGGTCGCAGTCGCATTGAGACCAACGCGCCCATAAGCATAGCCGCCGGTGACATAGGCTAACCAGCCGCCGGCCGCATAACCCAATCGGCCCCGCGCTGTGCCAAACCACTCGATATCGTGCCCTATCGTAGCGTTCGTCGCCGGTGCGCAGACCGCACACTGGGCACTGATGCTGCCCTTGAGATTGCTCCACTGAAAATCGGTCTCCACGCCAACAAGGAGGGCGCCGGACTGCCAATTATAGCCGGCCTGAGCACCACCGGCTGGGCCCCACAAATCCGTGTCCGCTGTCGCAAACGTTGCCCCCGCTACGCTGAAGTCGCTGTGCGCGCGGGACATGCCGCCCCCGGCATTTGCCCCGATATAGAATCCACTCCAGCCGGCGGCAGCCGGAACAGGCGCTGGCCCATATAAGGCGGGGCCAGGAACAGGCAGGTCGGCTGCCATGACCTGAACCGGCGCAAGCATGACGAGTGGTGTAAATGTTGCGGCAAGCCAGCGCATGAGAATCGCTCCTCGTTCGGCCGGTGCAGCATGTTCAAAACACCTTAAAAAGCCATTTAGGCAACCTTGGGGGCGCAAAAATCACGGGACTGGCGGCAGAATTGACACACAATGCCGCAGTCTTACTTTGCAAAAAGTTGCATCGCTTCGTCCGCCAGCACGCCGCCAGTGATGGAAATCGGCGCGAACGGCGCCTTTGCCGCGACATCGGCGCTCGAAATCATGATCTGATCGATTTTGCTGGCGAGTTGCTGCACGGACGCGGCGTAGACGAGTCGGCCGATGCGGCACCAGAGAATTGCGCCCATGCACATCGCGCACGGCTCGCCGGAAGTGTACAGCGTGCTGCCCATAAGCGACTTCCTGCCGTGAGCGGCGAGGCAGCGACGGATCGCGGTCATTTCGCCATGTGCAGTCGGATCGTCGTTGGTGCGTCCCAAATTACGTCCGCGCGCCAGCACGCGGCCATCGCGGACGAGCACCGCCCCGAACGGAAAGTCGCCCCGCCTGGCCTCGGCGAGCGCCATGCGCATGAACCGCTCGTCATCGGCAGAAGATGGAACGGCCGCCGCGGCGAACAACGGAGAAGTCGCCGGCAGTACGGCCGCCGCGGCTAACGTCGCGATGAACGCACGTCGGTTTGGAAAGGCGGTCTCGCACCGAACGCAGTTCTTGTGCCAGCTCATCGTCCGATCTCCATTCCCTATGCCCGCGATGTATGCGGCGACGCGCCCAGATTGCTTGGTTCAATTTCGAATGTCACCTCGGGCCTCGCGAGCGGTTTATAGGTACACGACTAGTTTCGTTTCCGCGCCGCTCGCCGCTGCTTTCGGCGCCCGGCCGCCCTCTTGCTGCGGCAGGCGTCGCAGCGGCAACCGCTTTCTTCCAGGAAATATTCCAGGTATCCTCGCCGTAGTCGTCGGTGATTTTCTCGCCCGGCTAGATCCGCCGCAGCGCCGCGATGACGATGCCGCCGTTGCGGCCAACCGGCTTGCCATTCGGCCGACGTCGCCATCCGGCTCAACGGCGCGCGCGGCTATTCCAAGGACACTACTTCTTCGGCGGCGGAAGGGCCTTGCAAGTCGTCAATGAACAAGACGCGGCCCACGACCCCGGGGAATTACAAACCGGACAAAACACGACCGCGCAAGCGCATCCCCATTTGCCCGTGCATAGCTTGCCATTGAATGTCTGGCCGGTCGCTGCCGTTGCCACTGTAGGACGGTAACAAGGCATGATCATTTTTGCCTCGACGCCTGATCCGCAACAAACAATCCCGGACAGGGCGACAGCGATTTGGAGAGAGAACAACGATGGGCGTTGGGCCATGGCTCCTCCTGTGCGCTTTGCCGTCTACTTCTTGGTTTCGGGTTCGGCTTTCGCTTTCATTTGTTTCAATTCGCTATTCAGCTTCTCCACCGTCGATTTGAGCGCGGCGATCTCGGCTCGGGCAGCGGCAAGATCGCGATCGGCGGCGGCGCTCTTCTCCTGAGTGTCGTGGGCCAGTTTGTTCAGCGCTTGCTGAAGAAACTCGACATTCGCCTGCAGGCATGCGGTACGCCGCTCCATCTGCTTTTCGGCCGTGCAAACTTCCATCCCGCGAATGTCCTGTGCGGCCGCGGGCGACAGTGATGTCACAAGCAGTAGCGCCGCAGGGCGCAAAAATTGCGCCGCTTTGTGCCACGGCCGGCAAAACTGCCGCTGTTCGCGTTTCATGCCGGAGAGTTTACACGATAATGACCCATGCAATGACTTGCTTGATGTCCGCCCATGGGTGCGAAGCGGACTTGCGATCCTAAGGGGCGACACGGCTACCGTCTTACCTGGCAGTCGATGCCAGGCAAGCTATCATGGCTGCCCGTCCCGCGTCGCACGCCCTACTTTCGTTTCCGCGCCGCCCGCCGCTGCTTCCTGCGCCTCGCGGCCCGCTTGCGGCGGCAGTGATCGCAGCGGCAGCCGCCTTCCTCCAAAAAATATTCCAAATATTCCTTGCCGTAATCGTAGGTGATTTCCTCGCCCGGCTCGATGCGGCGCAGCGCGACGATGACGATGCCGCCTTTGCGGCCCATAGGTTCCGCGTTCGGCCGGCAGGAATGATTGATGTAACGTGCCACGTTCCATCGCGGCGAACCGTCGATGGTCACGCGTTTGTTCACCTGGAACATGTAGCGTGAGCCGCGCGCTTCGAGGCGATCGGCTTCCTCGGGCGTCATCCGCCGGCCGCGATAGGTTGCGATAGTGGCCCTGCGCTTGATCGGCTTGGTCGCGAACAGGCCGAGTCCCGTCAAGGCGCGGCCGACGCGAAAGGAACGTGATGACATCGCCTGCGCTTAGCCGCAAAATTTCAAAATGTCATGCGCGTTCGCCGGATATTCACAAAAACTCGAACGGCGGACGAGCGATCATTGCCGCAACAGATCCGCGATCACCGCCTGCGCCGCATTGTGTCCGGGCGCACCGGTGACGCCGCCGCCCGGATGGGCACCCGAGCCGCACAGATAGAGTCCGGGCAACGGCATGCGGTAATCCGCATAGCCGCGCATCGGGCGCAGCGAAAACAGCTGATCCAGCGTCAGCGCGCCATGGAAAATGTCGCCGTTCGGCAGGCCGAAGATCTGCTCCAGGTCGAGCGGCGACAGGCTTTGCCGCCCGATCACGCTCGACTTGAAGCCGGGCGCATAGGTCTCGACGGTGTCGATCATCAAGTCGGCGACGGTTTCGCGATGCTGGTCCCATGACGCGCCGTCGGCGAATTGCGGCGCGACGTGCTGGCAGAACAGGCTCGCCACATGGGCGCCTGGCGGCGCCAGCGTGTCGTCGAGGCTCGACGGGATCAGCATCTCGATGATCGGCGCCCGGCTCCAGCCGTAACGGACACAATCGCGATAGGCCTGGTCCATGTAGGACAGGCTCGGCGCCATGATGATGCCCGCGGTGTGATGGTCGCCTGCGCCGGGGAGCGATGAAAAATCCGGCAATTTCGACAGCGCCACATTCATGCGGAAAGTGCCGGAGCCGGTCTTCCATGTTTTCATGCGCGCCGCCATCGCGCCGGGCACCGCGTCATGCGGCACCAAGGTTTGGAACAGGTGTTGCGGATTGACGTTGGCGATGACCGCGCGGGCGCGGATCGCCGTGCCGTCATCGAGCGCGACGCCGGTGGCGCGATCGCGCTCGACGATGACTTCGCGCACTGCCGCGCCCACGTCGATGCGCACGCCATGGGTGCCGGCGGCGCTCGCCATCGCCTGCGTGATGGCGCCCATGCCGCCGATGGCGTGGCCCCAGATGCCTTGCTTGCCGTTCACTTCGCCGAAGACGTGATGCAGCAGCACATAGGCCGAGCCCGGCGTATAAGGGCTCGCCAGATTGCCGACCACCGCATCGAAGCCGAGCACGGCCTTGATCGGATCGGAATCGAACCAGCCGTCGAGCACCTCGCCGGCCGATTTGCGCAGGAGGCGCAGCGCCGCCGTGACCGCATCATCCCGCCACAGCCGCTTGCCAATGGCCGCGAGCTTGCCGAGTTGGCGCGCGCTATCGCCGAAATTGCGCAGCGCCAGATTGGGCGGCGCCTCGAGCACGAGGCTGCGCAGCACACCGGCGACACGGCCGATCTCGGCCTGATAGGCGCCATAGCGGGCGGCGTCTTTGGTGCTGAATTTGGCGATCTCGTTTTCGCTGCGGCCTTCGCCGGTGAGGAGGTAGCGGCCATCGGGCAGCGGCAAGAAATTCTGCGCGCGGCGCTCGACGATGCGCAGGCCGTGCTCGTGCAGCTTGAGATCGCCGATGATCTTTGGCTGCAGCAGGCTCACCGCATAGGCCGCGGTCGAGTTGCGAAAGCCGGGCCAAAACTCCTCGGTCACCGCAGCGCCGCCGACGACACCGCGCCGCTCCACGACGCGCACGCGCAAGCCCGCCATGCCGAGATAGGCCGCGCAAGTCAGCCCATTGTGGCCGGCGCCGATGACGATGGCATCAAGATCGGACATGGCATGCACTTCTGCCTGAATCGCCGGCCAATTCGAGGCATCTGGCGGTTTCAATCGACATCGGTGACGTGAGCTTCATGGATAGGATCGCGCAACCGTGAAAACCGAACCGTCCCGGACCATGCCACAATACACGAGCCGCACTACAAGCTCCGATGGGAGCTAGGAAAGTAGGAGGCCCCATGGTTGCGCCGACAATGATTGCGCTGACGATCAATGGCGAGAGCAAGACGGTCGATGCGCCGGCCGACATGCCGCTGCTTTGGGTGCTGCGCGACCTGTTGGGCATGACCGGCACGAAATTCGGCTGCGGCATCGCGCAATGCGGCGTCTGCACGGTGCACCTCGACGGCAAAGCCGTCCGCTCCTGCCTGTTGCCGGTCGGCGCGATCGGCAACCGCGCCATCACCACGATCGAGGGCGTCGGCTCAACGCCGGCCGGGGCCAAGGTGCAAAAGGCGTGGCTCGATCTGGAAGTGATCCAGTGCGGCTATTGCCAGTCCGGTCAAATCATGTCGGCGGCGGCGCTGCTGGAAGCGACGCCGCGCCCCGACGATGCCGATATCGACGCGGCGATGGCGGGCAACATCTGCCGCTGCGGCACCTATGTGCGCATCCGCGCGGCGATCAAGCGCGCCGCCGGCGGGCAGGCATAGGAGGCCGCCATGCACGATGCGCTTTCGAATTTCAACCCGCTGCCTTCGCGCCGAGCGCTGGTGACGGGCGCCTTGGCCGGCGGCTTCGTGCTCGCATTCCGCCTGCCGCTCAAGGCCGCCAACGAGCCGGAGCAGCCGCCCGACGATACCACCGGCAAGTTTGCGCCGAACGCCTTCATCCGCATCGATCATGCCAGCAAGACCACGCTGGTCATGCCGCAGGTGGAAATGGGCCAGGGCGTCTATACCGCCGTCGCCATGATCCTCGCCGACGAGCTCGATGCCGATTTCGCCGCGGTGACGCTGGAGCATGCGCCGCCCAACGACAAACTTTACGGCAATCCCACCTTCGGCGTTCAGGTCACCGGTAATTCCAATTCCATTCGCGCGTTCTGGAAACCGTTGCGCGTGGCCGGCGCCGCGGCGCGGGCGATGCTGGTGGCGGCGGCTGCCGGCCGATGGCAGGTCGATCCGGCGAGTTGCTCGGCGTCGAACGGCAAGGTCACCCACAGCGCCAGCGGGCGCGTCGCGGCGTACGGCGATCTGGTCGATGCGGCGGGCAGCATTCCGGTGCCGCAGAATCCGCCGCTTAAAGATCCAAAAAACTTCGCGCTGATCGGCAAGCCGCTCAAGCGGCTCGATACCCCGAACAAGACCGACGGCAGGGTCGTCTATGGCATCGACGCCCTGTTGCCCGGAATGAAATTTGCGATGCTGGCGCAGTGTCCGGTGTTCGGCGGCAAGGTCGCCCATGTCGACGACAGCGCCGCGAAGGCCGTTCCCGGCGTTCGACAGATCGTCGTGCTCGACGATCTGGTCGCGGTGGTCGGCGACCACACCTGGGCGGCCAAGAAGGGCCTCGATGCTCTCGTCATCACCTGGGACGAAGGGCCGAACGCCAAGATCAGTTCGGCCGATATCTGGCAGGACTTGCGCGACGCCAGCAAAAAAGACGGTGTCGTTGCCAAATCGGTTGGCGACGTGGCCAAGGGCCTGACGCAGGGCGAGCGTGTCGACGGCGAATACGAACTGCCGTTCCTGGCGCACGCACCGATGGAGCCGTTGAACTGCACGGTGCATGTCACCGCGGATGCCTGCGAAGTTTGGACCGGTACCCAGGTCATCACTCGCTGCCAGTCCTACGCGGCGCAAGCGGCGGGTCTGCCGATCGACAAAGTGACCGTGCATAACCATCTGCTCGGCGGCGGCTTTGGCCGCCGGCTCGAAGCCGACATGGTGGAGACCTCGGTGCGCATCGGTAAACAGGTCGACGGGCCGGTGAAGGTCGTCTGGAGCCGCGAAGAGGATATCCAGCACGACATCTATCGTCCGGTCTATCGCGACACGATTTCAGCGGCGCTGTCGAACGGCAGCATCGTCGCCTGGAAATATCGCATCACCGGCTCGTCCGTGCTCGCGCGCTGGCTGCCGCCGGCGTTCCAGAACGGCATCGATATCGACGCCGTCGATAGCGCAGTCGATATGCCCTACGATATTCCGAACCTGCAGGTGCAATACGTGCGCGCCGAACCGCCGGCCGTGCCCACCGGCTTTTGGCGCGGTGTCGGGCCGAACAACAACGTATTCGCCGTCGAATGCTTCATCGATGAGCTGGCGCGCAAGGCGGGCAAGGACCCGGTCGATTTCCGCCGCGGCATGCTCGGCAAAAATCCGCGCCTGAAAGCCGCCCTCGATATCGTCGCGGAGAAATCCGGTTGGGGCCAGCCGCTGCCGGTGCGCACCGGCCGCGGCGTCTGCGTCCAGCCGTCGTTCGGCAGCTTCATCGCCACGGTGGTCGAGGCGGAGGTCGACGAGAAGGGCGAGGTCTATCTGCGCCGCGTGACCTCGGCGGTCGACACCGGCATCGCGGTGAATCCCGATACGATCATGGCGCAGCTGCAAGGCGGATTGATCTTCGGGCTCACGGCGGCGCTTTACGGCGAGGTCACCATCGATAAGGGACGGGTCCAACAGTCCAATTTCAACGACTACCGCATGTTGCGCATCGATCAGGTGCCGAACATCGAAGTGCACGTCATCAAGAGCGGCGAGGATCCGGGCGGCATCGGCGAGACCGGCTGCACGGCCGGCCCGCCGGCGTTGCGCAATGCGATCTACGCGGCGACCGGCGTCGCGCTGCGCCGGCTGCCGATCGACCGCCGCGCGCTTGCGGTCAAGGCGTGAGTGCCATGCGCGCCCGCACCGTCATCGTTGGAGCCGTCGTCCTGGTTGCCGCGGCCGTGTTCGTCGTGGAGACCTTCACCAAGGGACCGCTGGCTTTCGCCGGCGGCCACACGGTGGCGCTCGCGGATTATCACGGCGCCGATCCGACCGGCGTTCCCCAAGATCTCGCCAAGGCCGATCCGGTCAAGCGCGGCGAATATCTCGCCCGCGCGGCCGATTGCCTGGTCTGCCATACCGCGCCGGGCGGCGCGGACTATGCGGGCGGCCTGGCGTTTCCGCTGCCGTTCGGGACGCTCTATTCGACCAACATCACGCCCGACAAGGGCACCGGCATCGGCAGTTACAGCGACCAGGATTTTCTCGACGCCTTGCGCCGCGGCAAGCGCAGCGACGGCGCGCATCTTTATCCCGCGATGCCGTTCACATCTTATACCTACATGACCGATGCCGACGGCCTGGCGATCAAAGCCTACCTGTTCAGTCTGCCTGCCGTGCATGCGACGGTGCCTGACAACACGCTTGCATTCCCGTTCAACCAGCGTTGGGCAATGGTGTTCTGGTCGGCGCTGTTCAACGCCGATGCGCGCTTTGCGCCCAACACCGATCGCAGCGCGGAATGGAACAGAGGCGCCTACATCGCCGAAGCGCTCGCCCATTGCGGCGAGTGCCACACGCCGAGGAATCTCGCCTTGGCGCTCGACAACGGCAAAAAGTTCGCCGGCGCGGTGACGGCGGGCTGGCACGCCTTCAACATCACCTCCGACAAGGGCTCCGGCATCGGCGGCTGGAGCGACGACGAGGTGTTGGCCTATCTGGCAACCGGACACGCGCAGGGCCGCGGCACGGCGGCGGGTCCCATGGGCGAAGCCGTCGACCAAAGTTTCAGCCAGATGGCGCCATCCGATATTCGCGCGCTGGTCAGCTATGTGCGCAGCGTTCCGCCCATCGCCTCGCCCGACCTGCCGGCGACGCTGGCACCGCCGGCGCCGGCTTCGCCGAAGGACGGCGTAACGTCGGATGCGCTCGGCAAAAAGATCTTCGCAGAATCCTGCGCGAGCTGCCACGACTGGACCGGGGTGAGCGCGATCACCCCCTACGCGACAGTGGCCGGCGCCCGCGCGGTCAACGATCGCACCGCCACCAATGTCGCCCAGATCGTGATTTCCGGAACGGAGCGGCAGACGCCTCCAGGCGTGGTGTCGATGCCGGCCTTCGGCAGCACGCACTCCGACACCGAAATAGCCGCCGTCAGCAACTATGTGACGGCGCGGTTCGGCAGCGCGCGATCCGGCATCACCGACAAGGACGTGGCGGCGCTGCGCAGCCAGACGTCCCGGTGATTTGATGGTGGACCGTTCCGAATTTTACGCTGCCTGCACATTTGTGGCGAGCTTCTCTACGGTAGTGTTCTGAAGACTCGGGCGGGCGTTCATTCTGTCGATCCACGCCTTCAACATCGGGTGCGGGTCCAGAATCGCTGTGCTTTCCCGCGTTTTGGCGAAGAACGAGAGATGGGGCGCGAGCAACACGTCCGCTATCGAAATCGCCTCACCGGCCAAATATGGCTGATCGCCAAGGAGCCGCTCAATCTCGGCAACACAAATCTTGGCGTGTGGAATTGACGCCTCGATTTTGCTTTCGTCGACGGGAAGCCCGAGTTTCGGCGCGACCAATCGGGCAAAGGTGATGCCCATGCTGATATGCGGCATGACATACCAGTCCGTTATGCCGCAAAGCTGGTTCATGCGCGCTTCGGCGCGCGGGTCCTTGGGCGTAAGGGCTGGTTCGGGGATGATGCGGTCCAGGTAGCGCAAAATCGCCTGTGTTTCATACAGCGCGAATTCGCCATGAGCGAAAGCCGGCACGCGGCCGAACGGGTGCCGCTTGAGGTAGGAAGGCGACTTGGAATCGCCCGGTGCGAGCGCGCTGGTCCGGAAGCTGACGCCCTTCTCCTCAAGGCCCACGGCCGCGCCGCGTACATAGGGGCTTGCGGGCACGCCATAAAGAACGAACTCACTCATCGCATACATCTCCTCTGCCGGTTAGTCGCTGTCGCGAGATTCCTTGGCCGGCTAGGTTCTGTACTCATAAAGGGACTCCCCCAACGCTTGGTCTTGCCGCGCGTCTTAACCCAATGCTTCGCTATCGTCCGGGTTCGGCGTTCCCTTCCCGGTCTGCAGGTATCGCTTGAGGCTGAGGAGATATACGCTCCAACGCGTCGTCGCGCTCGCATATCCCTCATCGGCACGCGAAAATCCACGATGGGCAAAGACAAGGGTCGTGTCGTTTCTGTCCGCCTTCAAGGCGAACTCAATGTCCTTGCCATCCCACGCTGCGTTTACGACTTTCCAGCGCACGCGGGTCGTCGGGTTAAGCTCCTCGATCGTTACCTTGGCCACAAACCGCTTGCCATTGAACCCGAACTCTCCAGCGCCGCCGACTTTCGCTTCGATGGCAGCGTCGCGCGTCCACCATTGACGAATCCCGTCGGCCGTCGTGATCGCCTGATAGACTCGTTCCGAGGACGCGTGAATTTTGATCAAGTGCATGATGTCGTGCATGGTGTCATCCTTTGCGAATGCAGTGCCTTCAGAGATGGTCGCGGCTGGCAGAACCGCGATGCCAACCCCAAGTCCCACGTTTCGGAGCCACTCCCGTCGCGACGATTTCCGCCAGAAAAGGTGCTTAATCATCGTGATTTCTCCTTGGTTTCTGGGCTGAAGTACTTCAGGCGCATCGCGATCCGCTTCGACACGTCGCCACTGTTCCAGGCGCGACGCTTTGCGTGCGCATTTGCGGTCCTTCAGGTAAGGCGTACTTACTCGTCGCGATTGGTCCTTCTGCGCTCGGCTTCTTCGGCATAGCGCTCGACGAGACCGGGCCAGCCGTCATTGACCCTGTTGCGCAGCGCGGTACCGGCCTCCTCGCCCATCGTTTCGAATTTGTGATGCACGAGCTCGACGAGCGTGGCGTCTGGCCCGTCGGCAGTGAAGCGAACGTCCACTTCCGATCTCATCGCGGCATCCGGCTGCAGTTGAGCGTTGACCTGCCAGAGCATGACGAGATGATGCGGCGGCTCCCACACGATGATCGTGGCGACGGTGGATTCCGTCCGGTCTTCGGAGATTTCGAGCCAGCGCCCGCCAAGACGTGACTCCATGAAAACCTTGCGCCTCGGTTTCTTGCCGATGACGTTCTTGGCCGGCCACCAGTCGGTGAGGCCGGCGGTGAAGACCTCGAACGCGAGCGCGATCGGCGCTTTCACGCGAACCGATTTTCGTACCGGAGCTATTTTGGCATTGAGCGTCATTTCCTGGGCTTCCCCCGGGTTGCCGCTTGTCGTTCGACTTCGACCTGAAAATTCGCCAGTGCTTCGTCCCAAAACTGATCGAGCCATTGGCGTAAAGCCGCCAAGCCCTGTGGATTGATGTAGTAGATACGCCGCGTCCCTTCCGAGCGATCCGCGACGAGCCCAGCCTGCTTCAAAACTTTCAAATGCTGCGACACCGCCGGCCGGCTGACCGGCATGCCCTTGGCGATTGCGGCGACCGCCAGCGGTCCGGATTTCAACCGCTGAAACACTTCGCGGCGCGAAGGATCTGCCAGCGCGGTTAGCGCATTTTCGTAAGCCATAGCTTACGGTAAGTCAAAGCTAACCAATAAGTCAAGCGGTGCGGATAGAATCTTTCGTCGCGATCGGCCCGCCTCCCGGACGAGTTTCGCAGCGCTTTGGGCGATTTGCTGCTCCGGCAGTCACGCTGCGGGCCGGCCAGCGCCGCCACGCTCGACGGCTTCGTGGCGGCGGGCTATGCCACTGTGTCCTTCCGTATGAATTCCAGTCGCGCTAACCTCACTCCAGGCCGGCGGGAATTCGTCCTTATTAATTCGGCAAAGGCCTCCAAGGAGCAGCCATGAAACTCGCGTTTTTCGACAATTATAAGCTCGGCGTGGTGGTCGGCGATAAGATCGTTGACGTCTCGGCCGTGACCAAGGGCATCAAGGCGCTCGGCCCGCAGGATGTGATCCGCGGCGTGATCGAGAAGTGGAGCACCTACAAGGGCAAGCTCGCCGCCGCCGCCAAGAAGGGCAAGGGCAAGCCGCTCGCCAAGGTCAAGCTGCGGCCGCCGCTGCCCAAGCCGGAGAACATCATCTGCATGGCGGTGAACTACATGGAAGACGGCACCCTGCCGGAGCCCGCCCCGATCAACGCCTTCATGAAGTCGCCGAGCGCGGTGATCGGCGACGGCGACACCATGGTGCTGCCCGACATGGCGGCGAGCGTGTTCGAGGGCGAGGCCGAGATCGCGGTCGTCATCGGCAAGCGCGCCTCCCACGTCAAGGCGGCCGACGCGATGAAATACGTGTTCGGCTATACCAACTTCATCGACGGCTCGGCGCGCGGCGTGGTGCCGCCGACCAACGTGTTCTATCAGATGAAGTCGCGCGACACTTTTGCGCCGATCGGCCCCTATATCGTCACCGCCGACGAGATCAAGGATCCGCACAAGGTGCCGATCAAGCTCACCAATAACGGCACGGTGTATCAGAACTTCAACACCGACGACATGGCGCACAAGATTCCGCGCTGCATCGAATGGGTGACGTCGATCCACACGCTTGCTGCCCGGCGACATTCTGGCCACCGGCACCAACCATCGCGGGCTCAATCCGTTCATGCACGGCGACAAGATCGAGCTCACCTGCGAGGGCTGCGGCACGCTGCACATCACGGTGCGCGACGATCAAAAGCGCACGTGGGCGCGGATCACCCGCCTGCAACACAAGCAGAGCGGCGCGGAAGGTGTGCACACCAAACAGACCGGCGGCAAATACGCGCCGGCGAAGTAGGGCAGATAAGCGCAGCATAACCGCCACGCGTTGCCAGACGCAGGTGTGTGCCCTCTCCCCTTGCGGGAGAGGGCAGCGCAGGACTTTCAACAAACTCGGAAGGGTGAGGGGTCGCGGCACCGACCCCTCACCCGTTCTTGTCGTCGAAACACCGAGTAGCCCTCTCCCGCAAGGGGAGAGGGCAAAACCCGCGGGCGCCGAATTATGACGACTTCCGCCCTAGGCCGTCAGGCCCCGAACCACTCCGGATGCTCGGTCAGAGCCACGATACTGCAGGCGAACATCAGCACGCAGATCGTCCATAAGAGCAGCGTGAGATATCTGTCATCGGTCATGGCGCCGGCGAAGCAATCGCCGTGCCAGATCGGCCGATGCAAATGAATTCTCAATCCCGATAGCTGCGGTCGATACCGTCGAGGATGCGCAAATAGGCCGGCCAATCGGCCGAGCCGCGGCCGGAATCGTGATGCTCGTATTGATGCGCGGTCTTCTCGCAAATCTCTGCCGGGATTTCAACCAGCTCGCCGCCGGTGGCTTCCATCTTGAGCTGGATGTCGGCCGCCTCGAGCAGCGACTTCATCAGCACGAAGGCTTCGCGCACCGTCTTGCCGACCGTGAGCAGGCCGTGATTGTGCAGGATCAGCGCGCGGTTCTTGCCGAGCGCCTTGTTGATGCGGGCGCGCTCGCCAAAATCCTCGGTGATGCCTTCGTAGTCGTGATAGCCGATGCGAT
Organism: uncultured Alphaproteobacteria bacterium; assembly: GCA_963724715.1. Taxonomy (GTDB): domain Bacteria; phylum Pseudomonadota; class Alphaproteobacteria; order Rhizobiales; family Xanthobacteraceae; genus BOG-931. The sequence continues at coordinate 617,459 of CAVRVV010000002.1, forward strand.
TGTGGAAGCGCACCGCCGGCTGCGACACCATGCGCAGGCCGTGCTTCAATCCGGCCAGCGCCATGCCGGTCTCGGTGTGGACGTGGACGGCGCAATTGACGTCCGGCCGCGCCGCGAGCACGCCGCCATGCAAGGTAAAACCCGGCCGGTTGACGCCTGAGGATTCGTCGAGATCGTCGTCCATCGAGACCTTGACCAGGTTCGACGCCGTCACCTCGGTGTAGAGCAGCTCGTGCTGCTTGATGAGGAATTTGCGCTCCTCGCCGGGCACGCGCATGGACGAGTGATTGTAGATGACGTCGCCCCAGCCGTAGTGCGCGATCAGCCGGTAGGCGGCGGCGAGGTCGACGCGGGCCTGCCACTCCGCCGGCGCGATGTCTGCTTGGGTGACGGGCGCGATCTTGACGTGGGTGTTCATGGCTTGAGCTCCGCGTGGGAGCGGCAATCTAGCATCCCGTGCCGCCTCCGCGCAGCCCCCTCCTGTGGCGTCAAGACAAGCACAAGTTGCGGCCATTATTAACTTATCCTCAACGGCTGGCGGCGACTCTGCTGTTATGGGAGCGACCCGTCCGTTTATGACAATTTGCAAGGCTGCGGGCCTCATGGCGGCGCTGGTGCTGGCGCTTGGCGCCAGCGCGTCGCGCTCCAGCACGTCGATGGACGCCCGGCGCGCCTGGCAGCAGCAATACCGTCGGCCGGCGGAAATTCCGTTCCCGAAGAGCAATCCCTACTCGGATGCCAAGTTCAAGCTTGGCCGGGCGCTGTTCTTCGATCCGATCCTGTCCGGATCCGAGGTCCGTTCCTGCGCCACCTGTCACAATCCCGGTCTGTCATGGGCCGACGGCCAGGCGCGCGCGATCGGCGAAAAACAATTGCCACTGCCGTTGCGCTCGCCGACGCTGCTCAATGTCGCCTGGATTCCGAAGCTCGGCTGGGACGGGCACTTCCGCAACCTCGAAGAGGTGGCGATGGGTCCGATCACCGCGACCGGAAACATGAACCTGTCGGAGAAGGCTCTGGTCGAACGCCTTGCGGCGATCCCGGGCTATGTCGACGCGTTCGACGCGGCCTTCGGCGAAGGCGAGGTCACGGGACGCAAGGTCGAATTCGCGCTCGCGACCTTCGAGCGCACGATCGTATCGAAGGATTCACCTTTCGACCGCTGGATCGACGGCGCCGAGACCGCGATCAGCGAGCCGGCCAAGCGCGGTTTCGACCTGTTCAACGCCAAAGCCAATTGCGCCGCCTGTCACAGCGGCTGGGCCTTCACCGACGCCTCGTTCCACGACATCGGCAGCGCCCGCGGCGACGATTGGGGCCGCGGCCGGCTGTTCCCGACGTCGGTGGCGCTGCGCTACGCCTTCAAGACGCCGACGTTGCGCGACGTGGCCCGCCGGGGTCCCTACATGCACGACGGTTCGGTGCCGACCTTGGATGCCGTCCTCGACCTCTATGACCGCGGCGGCATCGACCGGCCGAGCCGGGCCGAGGAAATCCATCGGCTCGGACTGACCGCGGCCGAGAAGTCAGACCTCATCGCCTTCCTGGCGACCCTCAACGGCACGCCCGAGCCGGTGTCCTTTCCGGCGCTGCCGCGCTGAAGTCCCTATAAGTCGCTGGTTTATTTAGAGAATGACGGGCAGCCCGCAGCTTGCGAGGGCGAGGCCGCCGAGCAGCAATGCTCCGGCGCCGGTCTCCAGAAGCTCAATGTGAGCCGGGAAACGCTTGGCCAGACAGGCAATCGTGGTGCCCGACATGACGCTCAGCAAGCTCAGAATCCCGATCACGGCACCCTCCCGTAGACCCATGAGGGTCCGGATCGGCTATCCCTAGCGGCCAATGCCTACGGGTGGGCTAGGCGAAACGAATCAATTTTAAGCATCGAGACCGGCCGCAACCTTAAGGTTAACGGCAACTTAATTTCTGCAACCGGGCCTTTATAACGTCTTAAGAATGTGTTAAAAGCTCAGTCATGCCAGAGAACTGCGGGCGGCGGTGAAACTGGCATGTGAATTCGTGGCGGGTGAGGGTGCTAATGCGTGGGCTGGCGAGACGGTTGCGAATAGCAACCGCGATACCGGTTTCGTGTGCCGTGTATGCTGCGTTGTGTGGGACGGCAGATGCGCACGTAAAGTGGTTCTGCGCCTATAACGTGGCCGGCCAACCGGACGGACTCGAAAACGTCCTCTGTCTCGACTTCGAATTTCTTACCGGTCTGTCGGTTCTCGCCTTGATGTCGGGCTCGCTCTTGGAGGGCACGCCGGTCGGCATGGCGATACTGCATGCGCTCGACCGCGCGACGGCTCTCATCCGCAACAATCTCGAGACCATTTTCCGCTGTAGCGTCGCGTTCTTCTTCATCGCCATCTGGGGCCTTGGCGGCGTGCTGCTGACGCCCGAGCTCAAGACCAGTTCGACTTTGATCGGCGCCATTCAGCTCGGCATTGCTGCCGGCATGGTGTCGCGCCGCACCATGCCTCTATCGGCATTGGGCATTTTCGCGCTGTACGCCGTCGCCACTTGGAATTACGGCGTGTTCCATCTCGCCGATTATCCGGTGTTCCTCGGCGTCGCCGCCTATCTGGCTCTGACCGGCCTGCAGAAAGATTTCTTCGGCGCCCGTCCGATTGACGTGTTGCGCTGGGCCGCCGGCATCACCCTGATGTGGGCGTCGATCGAAAAATGGGCCTATCCGGAATGGTCGTATCCGCTGTTCATCGCCAAGCCCGAAATGTCGATGGGCTTCACGCCGGACTTCTTCATGCGGGCGGCCGGCGCGGTCGAATTCGCCTTGGCGTTCGCGTTGATCTGGACGCCGCTGGTGCGGCGCGTCGGGGCTGCGATGCTGGCGGCGATGTTCGTCAGCGCGGTGTTCGAATTCGGCAAGATCGATCTGATCGGCCACACGCTGATCGTGGTGGCGCTGTTCGGCATCCTGGCCGACGACGGCGGCAAGCAGGCGCGCTTGCGCGATTCCTGGCTGCTGCCGGTCAGCTATGCCGCGGCGCTGGCGCTGTTCCTGGCGGTCTATTACGTCGGGCACGCCGAGCTGTTCGGCACCGCGATCCTCTGAACGAGCGCGCGCTGCTATCGCAAGCGCGCTATTGCACGTGCACCACGAGCCGCATCTTCGGATGGATGGCGCACAATACGTCGAAATCGCCGGCCACCGTGAACGTGATCGGCGTGACGCTGCCGGGCTTCTGATCGCCGGAGTCGAATGAGAATTTCTCGGAATCCACATAGGCGTGGTGCAACAGGTCGGCGTCGTCGTTGACGATCTGGATGGATTCGCCGCGCTTGATGGTGACGTCGCCGGGGTGGAATTCGCGCCCCTTCTGCGAAATCGAATATTGCGGCGCCGCTCCCACCAGCGTGCCGATCGCGGTCAGCATCAGGGCCGCGACCGTGACCGCGATCGGGCGGCGCGCGTGCCGTAGAGCGTTTCCTAAACTCATGGTTGCCTCGTGGCCTGGTTCAACGTCCAGCGGCGGCACAATCCTCGCATATGGCCGCCTTCCGACAGCGTGACGGCTGGCAGTTAAGACGCCGTTAAGGAAGCCGCGAAGATTGGAGCGGGCGCTCCATCGCCCTTAACGGCCACCGGTATAGGTCTGTAGGGCCCGAAGTCAGTAATCGTACCCTCATGATGCGTGGCCGGATCGCTCGTCTGATCGACCGTTTGGGATCGCCTTGGCGTCAAAGCCTGTCGCGAGCCGCTGCGCTTTGCATGACCATCCGCGGCCGCATCCTGGTCGCTTTCCTGGTCATGAGCGTGATCACCGCGGCGCTCGGCGCCTACGCCACCATGGGCGTTCGCAATGCCGGCCTCTTGGTCGACAAGACGTTCGACGAATCGCTGATGTCGATCAATTACGCGCGCGCCGCGGCGACCGATTTCGCCGCCATGCGCGCCGCCTTCGCGCGCCGCTGGATCGCCACCGATTCCGACATGCGCGCGGCGCTGGACGACGAATTCGACAAGCTCGGCACCTCGCTGTCGGAAGATCTCGCGATCGCCGCGCAACGCTCGCAATCGGTGCGCGCCACCCGCGCCGCCGAGAGCGTCAAGCGCGCGGTGGACGCCTGGAAGGGCATCTGCGAGCGGCTCCTCGACGGTACCAAGCTCGACGTCAACTGGGCGACGCTCGATCAATACACGGTCAAGGTCGACGACCAGATCGATCTGTTGGTGAACTACACCGCCGGCGACGGCTTCCTGTACCGGCAAAGCGCGCGCGCCGCGGTCGCCCACGACATCCAGCTCAACATTGCCGGCATCGCGCTGGCGCTGTTGCTCTCCGCGCTGGTCGCCTGGGCCTTGGCGCGGCGCATCGTCGGTCCGGTCGCGGTCGCCTCCAACGTCGCCGAGCGCATCGCCGCCGGCAAGCTCGACGTCGCCATACCCAAGGGCAACGGCGACGAGCTCGGCGCGCTGCTCACCGCCATGGGCGTGATGCGCGACAACATCAAGGCGATGATGGACCGCGAGGTCGCGCAACGCCGTTCCGCGCAGGCGCGGCTTGCCGACGCGCTGGAAAACTCCCAGGAAGGCGTCGTGGTGGTGGATGCCAACGACGGCATCGTGCTCGCCAACGCCCAGGCCGCGGATTTCCTCGGCGTATCGCCGAGCCTGCTCAAGCCCGGCACGCCGCTCGCGCGCCTGCAACCGGCCTTGCAGGCGACCGGCGACGCCGGCCGCGTCTTGATGGCGCGCCACGGCAATCTCAGCGCCACCACCGAAGTCTCGATGCCGGACGGGCGCTGGTTGCGCATCAGCCGCAGCCCGACCCGCGACCAGGGCTTCATCGTGCTGTGCAGCGACATCAGCCGCCTGAAGGCGCAAGAATCGTCGCTGCGCGAGACCAACCTGCTGCTCGACGCGGCGCTCGAGAATATGACGCAGGGACTGTGCCTCTACGACGCGCAGAACCGGCTCGAAGTCTTCAACCGGCGCTATCTGGAAATCTTCGGGCTGCCGCCCGACCGCATCAAACCCGGCATCACTTTCAGGGAGGTGCTGGAGATCGCCGTCGCCTGCAACAATCATCCGAACAAGACCGTCGATCAGCTGTTGGTGGAGCGCGCACCGATTTTCAACGAGAACAGCGTCGGACCGCTCATGATCGAGTTCGGCGACGGCCGCGTCGTGTCATGCCTCTCCAGTCCGACGTCGGACGGCCGCATGGTCGTGACCTATGAAGACGTCACCGAGCGGCGGCAGGCCGAGGCCAAGATCATGCACATGGCGCGCCACGACGCGCTCACCAATCTGCCGAACCGCGTGCTGTTCCGCGACAAGATGGAGCAGGCGCTCGGCCGCGGCGAAAAGCTCGCGGTCATGTTCCTCGATCTCGACCGCTTCAAGGGCGTCAACGATTCGCTCGGCCATCCGGTCGGCGATGCGCTGCTGTGCGCGGTGACCGAGCGCCTGCAGCGCGTGGTGCGCGGCATCGACACGGTGGCTCGCCTCGGCGGCGATGAATTCGCCATCGTGCAAAGCAGCGCGCGGCCGACCGACGCCAGCGAGCTTGCCGCCGAACTGATCGAGACTTTTTCCGAGCCGTTCGAAGTCCACGGCCACCAGGTGATCATCGGCACCAGCATCGGCATCGCCATGGCGCCGGCCGACGGCAACGAGCCCGACCAGCTGTTGCGCAACGCCGACATGGCGCTTTATCGCGCCAAGGCGGAAGGCCGCGGCACCTATCACTTCTTCCAGCCGGAAATGGACGCCCAGATGCAGGAGCGCCGGCGCCTCGAGCTCGACCTGCGCAAGGCGCTCATCGCCAACGAATTCGAGCTGTATTACCAGCCGATCGTCCAGATCGCGAGCGGCGAGGTCGGCGGCTTCGAGGCGTTGATCCGTTGGAATCATCCGGAACGCGGCCTGGTCATGCCCGGTGCGTTCATTCCGGTCGCCGAAGAAATCGGCCTGATCGTGCCGCTGGGCGAGTGGGTGCTGCGCAAAGCCTGCATGGACGCAGCCGCCTGGCCGAGCAAGCTGTCGGTCGCGGTCAATCTGTCCGCCGCGCAATTCCGCAATCCGATGCTGGCGCTGTCGGTGGTGTCCGCGCTCGGCCAGTCGGGTCTGTCGGCGTCGCGGCTCGAACTGGAGATCACCGAGACCGTGCTGTTGCAGGACGACCGCGCGGTGCTCGACACATTGCATCAAATCCGCGATCTCGGCGTGCGCATCTGCATGGACGATTTCGGCACCGGCTATTCCTCGCTGAGCTATCTGCGCAGCTTCCCGTTCGACAAGATCAAGATCGACCGCTCCTTCGTCAGCGAGCTCGGCAAGGAAAACGATTGCGTCGCCATCATCCGCGCGGTGACGCGGCTCGGCTCGAGTCTCGGCATGACCACCACGGCCGAGGGCGTCGAGACCGAGCAGCAACTCGAGATCCTGCGCGCCGAAGGCTGCGTCCAAGTGCAGGGCTATCTGTTCAGCCGGCCGAAGCCGCTCAAGGAAATCCCGGCCATGCTGCGCGAGCTGCGGCCGCGCATCCGCGCCGCGTAAGCAGGCCTCGCCCCGTCGCGCTTCCTCAGGCCTGCCCGCATCCCGAAAATGCTGTGACGCATCAGCCCACTAGCATTGCCGCGCGGCTGCCGGGCCCTATATGCCATTGTAATCTCGTGCCCTCTGGCAATATCGGCCCCGCGAGGGCAAACTGCGCCTTTGGAGATCGGAATGGCGCTGCGCGACGTCAAGCTCGACGATAAATACGACCTCGGCCAGCGCCGCGTGTTCGTGACCGGCTTCCAGGCCCTGGTCCGCCTCTGCCTGATGCAAAAGGAGCTCGACCGCCGTAACGGCCTCAATACCGCGGGCTTCGTCACCGGCTATCGCGGCTCCCCGCTGGGCGGGCTCGACAGCCAATTCCTCCGCGCCAAATCGTTCCTCGAAACAAGCGACATCCGCTTCCAGGGCGGCATCAACGAGGATCTTGCCGCCACCGCGGTATGGGGCTCGCAGCAGGCCGAACTGCGCGGCGAGGGCAAATACGACGGCGTCTTCGGCATGTGGTACGGCAAGGGCCCCGGCGTCGACCGCACCGGCGACGTGTTCCGCCACGCCAACCTCGCCGGCTCCGCCAAACATGGTGGCGTATTGGCGCTGATGGGCGACGACCACACCGCCGAATCCTCCACCACCGCGCACCAGTCCGAATATCATTTCATCGACGTGATGGTTCCGATCCTCAATCCGGCGGGGGTGCAGGAAGTGCTCGACTACGGCCTCTACGGCTGGGCGATGTCGCGCTTCACCGGCACCTGGGTCGCGCTCAAGACCATGCACGAGACGATAGAATCCACGGCGGCGATCGACGGCAGCCTGGATCGCTTCAGCATCGTGACGCCGACCGATTTCCCGATGCCGCCCGGCGGCCTCAACATCCGCCTCAACGATCCGATCCTGGCCCAGGAAGCGCGCCTGCACGATTACAAGCGCGACGCCATGCTCGCCTTCATACGCGCCAACAAGCTCAACCGCATCGTCACCTCGGGCGGACGCGATCCGAAGATCGGCATCATCACCACCGGCAAGAGCTATCTCGACGTGCGCCAGGCGTTCGACGAACTGGGCATCGACGAGGTCAGGTGCAACGCGCTCGGCATCCGTCTGTTCAAGGCCGGCTGCGCTTGGCCGCTGAGCCAGCGCGAGCTGAAAGAATTTGCGCAAGGTCTCGATCTCATCATCGTCGTCGAGGAGAAGCGTTCGCTGCTCGAAGTGCAGGTCCGCGAGGAGCTTTACGGCACCCCGAACCAGCCGCTCTGCATCGGCAAGCGCGATGAAGCCGGCAACTGGCTGTTCCCGGTCAAGGGCGCGCTCGATCCCAACGAGGTCGCGATCTGCATCGGCGAGCGGCTGCTGAAATATCATCGCAACGACGAGATCATGGCCCGCGTGGCGCGGCTCAAGGAATTTCAGCGCATCGCCGCCGAGACCCGGGACGTTGCGCAACGTATTCCGTATTTCTGCTCCGGCTGCCCGCACAATTCGTCGACCGTGGTACCGGAAGGCATGCGCGCCTATGCGGGCATCGGCTGCCATTACATGGCGCAGTGGATGGACCGCTCGACGCTCGGCTACACGCACATGGGCGGCGAGGGCGCCAACTGGGTCGGCGAGGCGCCGTTCTCCAACCGCAACCACGTTTTCCAGAACCTCGGCGACGGCACCTACAACCATTCCGGCTACATGGCGATCCGCGCCGCCATCGCTTCCAACACCAACATCACCTACAAGATCCTGTTCAACGACGCGGTGGCGATGACCGGCGGTCAGGCCAACGACGGCGGGCTCACCGTGCCGCAGGTGGCGCGCCAGGTCGCCGCCGAAGGCGCCAAGAGGGTCGTGGTCGTCACCGACGAGCCGGACAAATATGCGTCCGGCACCGAATGGCCGAAGGGCCTCACTATCCATCACCGCGACGATCTGATCGCGGTGCAGAAGGAGCTTGCCGAAGTCTCCGGCGTCACGGTGCTGATCTACGATCAGACTTGCGCCGCCGAGAAACGCCGCCGCCGCAAGCGCCACACCTTCCCCGATCCCGACAAGCGCGTCGTCATCAACGAGCTGGTCTGCGAAGGCTGCGGCGATTGCGGCGTGCAATCGAACTGCGTCTCGGTGCAGCCGCTGGAGACCGAGTGGGGCCGCAAGCGCCTGATCGACCAGTCGAGCTGCAACAAGGATTTCTCCTGCGTCAAAGGCTTTTGCCCGTCATTCGTCACGGTACACGGCGCCAAGCTGAAGAAGGGCGTCGGCGTCGCCGCCGATCACGACCTGCCCGAGCTGCCCGATCCAAAACTGCCGGCGATCGGCCAGACCTACAACATCATCGTCACCGGCGTCGGCGGCACTGGCGTCGTCACCATCGGCGGCATATTGGGCATGGCGGCGCATCTGGAGGGCCGCGGCGTCGGTGTGCTCGACATGGCGGGCCTGGCGCAGAAGGGCGGTGCAGTGTTCAGCTACATGCGCATCGCTGAAAATCCGGACGCCATCCACGCCATCCGCGTCGCCGCCGGCCGCGCCGATCTCGTTCTCGGCGGCGACATCGTGGTCGCCGGCACGCGCAAGATCTTGGCCGCGGTGAAGCACGGCGCGACGCAGATGGTTGTCAACACCGCCGAATTCATGCCCGGCGAATTCACCCGCAACGCCGATTTCTCGCTGCCGAGCGAGCGGCTCAAGCGCACCATCGTGGCCGATGCCGGCGCCGACCACACCCATTTCATCAACGCCAGCGGCATCGCCGCCGCGCTGTTCGGCCAATCGATCAGCGCCAACATGTTCATGGTCGGCTACGCCTATCAGCTCGGCGCCATCCCGCTGTCGGCCGCGGCGATCGAAAAGGCGATCGCGCTCAACGGCGAAGCGGTCGCCATGAACCGCGCCGCGTTCCACTGGGGCCGCCGCGCCGTGGTCGACCGCGCCACGGTCGAAAACCTGGCCAAGCCCGCGACCGCCATCGCCAGCGACGCGCGGCGGCTGTCCCAATCCTTCGAGGAGACGGTCGAGCGGCGGGTGAAATTTCTGACCGCTTATCAGAACGCGTCTTACGCGGCGCGCTATCGGGACCTGGTCGGCAAGGTCAAGGCGGTCGAAGCCGCGCACACGCCGGGCCAATGCGAGCTGACCGAGACGGTGGCGCGCTATCTGTTCAAGCTGATGGCCTACAAGGACGAATACGAGGTAGCGCGGCTTTATACCGACGGCGCGTTCCTCAAACAGGTCGAGACCGAATTCGACGGCGACAATCTGCGGTTCGAATTTCATCTGGCGCCGCCGCTGTTGGCGCGCCGCGACAAGACCACGGGCCTGCCGCGCAAGATGAGTTTTGGCCCCTGGATGCTGCCGGCGTTCCGGCTATTGGCGAAATTCAAAAGCTTGCGCGGGACGCCGTTCGACCCGTTCGGACGTTCCTTGGAACGGCGCACCGAGCGCAAGCTGATCGGCAACTACGAGGCGATGCTCGACGAGGTGTTGGTGAAACTGACGCCGGACAACCATCCCATCGCGGTCGCGCTGGCCGCGATCCCGGAAAAGATCCGCGGTTTCGGTCACGTCAAACAGCAGCATCTCACCGCCGCCAAGGCCGACGAAGCAGCGCTGTTCGAGCAATTCCGCGCCGGCGCGCCGGCGCTGCTCAAGGCGGCGGAATAATAGTACGCCGCAGTCAGGCTGCTCGATCGCGTAACGGGGGACGCACATGAGTTCACTTACTCTGGACCTCGGCCGCTTCGTCGCCGAATTGACCCTGCCCCAGATTCCAGCGGAAGGCTGTGCCATCGCCCGCACCGGCATTGCCGACTGCTTCGGCGTCTTGATTGCCGGCAGCCGCGATCCGGAGATCGCGCTGGTCGATCGCGAGCTGGGTCATAATAGCGGCGCGGCGCTCGCGTCGCTCATTCCTTCGGGAGCGCGGCGCAGCCCCGAGACCGCGGCATTGGTCAACGGCGTTGCCGCGCATGTGCTGGACTACGACGACGTATCGCTCGACGGTCATCCGAGCGCGGTGCTGGTGCCGGCGATCCTCGCCCAAGGCGAGGCGAGCGGATCGAGTGGCGCCGAAATGTTGACGGCCTATGTGGCGGGCTACGAAGTGTGGGCCGAATTGTTGACCCGCGAGCCGACGCCGCTGCATCGCAAGGGCTGGCATCCGTCGGCCGTGTTTGGACCGGTCGCCGCGGCGGCAGCCTGCGCAAAATTGCGCGGGCTCGATGCCACGCAAGCGGCGACCGCCATGGCGATCGCGGCGTCGATGTCGTCGGGCCTGGTGGCCAATTTCGGCACCATGACAAAATCCTTCCAGGTCGGCCGCGCCGCGCAATCCGGCGTCATTGCCGCGCGCCTGGCGCAAGCCGGACTGACGGCATCGCTCGATGCGCTGGAGCACCCGGCGGGCTTGCTCATGGCGCTGTCGGTGGACGGCAAAGCCGAGCTCGATCGGCCCTTCGTCGCCGCGCAAAAAGAGTGGCACATCGTCGGCCATGGCTTGAGCATCAAGCGCTATCCGATCTGCTACGCGACCCACCGCTCGATCGATGCCGCGCTCGATCTGGTGGCGCGCTTCGATCTCACGCCCGACAAGGTCGAGCGCATTCATGTCTCGACCGGCAAGACGCAGATGCTGATGCTGCGCAACAGCCGGCCGCAGACTGGGCTCGAAGCGAAATTCTCCATGCAGTTTGCGATTGCCGCAGCGCTGTGCGCCCGCAATGTGGGTTTGCGCGAACTGACCGACGATTTTGTGCGCCGGCCCGAGGTGCAAGCGATCTTTCCGCGGGTTTCGCTCGAGGGTACCACGGCGACCAAGGCGGGTTCCAACTTCGCGCCCGCCGACGCCGTCGAGATCACGACGATCGACGGCGCGACGCACAAAAGCGGGCCGGTCGAATTCGCCAAGGGCAGCCACGAGCGGCCGCTGTCGCGCGACGAATTGTGGGCCAAGTTTGCCGATTGCCTCGGCGCGCAATTCCCCGATGGGACAAAAGCCCGCGCCTTCGAGAATCTGATGATGTTCGATCGGCTCAACGGCGCCGGCGATCTGGCATTAGCAAGAGATTAAGCGCGCGAGCCTCACATGCCGCGACTGTCCAGCACGGCCCTGCAGGCGCGCGTGAGCCTGTTCTTATGCGCCTGCAAGCACGAGCCGACTTTAAATTGGTCCGGAATATCGTTCTTGCAAAAGCGCCGCGCGTCGCCACGGCAGGCGCGATCTTCGGGTGTGTCTTGGTGAGGATAAGTTTGCGCCAATGCCGCGCCGGACATGAGCAAAACGGCAAGGAGAAGCGACACGCTACGGACCATGATTTTTTCCTCCTTGGGCGGCAAAGCTAATGACAGCGCCCTATCTACCGTCAGCGGAATGGGGCCAAAGTGAGAACTCGTCTGCGAGTTCGCCAGCCGGCCCGCGATGGAGTATTCTGGTGCTATGAGCGAGATGCAGACCATTCCGGAAACCGAAACGACGGCGAAACCTTCGCCGCCGGAACTATTGCCTGAGGAACCGGCCGCGACCGCGCGTGCAGAATCTCCTGCCGCAACGCCGCCTGTCGCCGAAAGTTCCGCGCCGGCAGCCAATACCGCTGCAGCGCCTGAACCCGCTGCCGCGCCCGAAAAGGTGGAGCACGGTATCGGCGTGCTCTTGGTCAATCTCGGCACGCCGGACGCGCCCGATGCGAAGGCGGTGCGCCGCTATCTCAAACAATTCCTCACCGATCCACGCGTGATCGAAAAACACGGGCTGTTCTGGAAGCTCATCCTCAACGGCATCATCCTGCCGATACGGTCGCGGCGCAAGGCGCGCGACTACAAGCGCATTTGGAACAACGACAAAAACGAATCGCCGTTCAAGACCATCACGCGCTCGCAGGCCGAAAAGCTCGCCGGCATCCTGGAACCGCTCGGCAAGCACGTCATCGTCGACTGGGCGATGCGCTACGCCAATCCGTCGATTGCCTCGCGGCTCGAGGCGCTGATCGCGCGCGGCTGCGACCGCATCGTGGTGATGCCGCTCTATCCGCAATACGCGGCGGCGACCACCGCGACGGTCGCCGACGAGGTGTTCCGTTATCTGATGACATTGCGCCGCCAGCCGGCGCTGCGCATCCTGCCGGCCTATTACGACGATCCCTATTACATCGAGGTGCTGTCGTCGTCGCTCAAGGCCGAGCTCAAGGCGCTATCGTTCAAGCCCGACGTGATTCTGCTGTCCTATCACGGCATGCCGAAGGACTGCGTGCTCAAGGGCGATCCCTACGAGGCGCAATGCGTGCGGACCACCGAGCTGTTGCGCGCGCAGCTCGGCCTCGACGAAGACAAGCTGATGATGACGTTCCAGTCGCGCTTCGGCCGCGCGCGCTGGCTCGAGCCTTATACGATCAAGACCGTGAAGGCGCTGGCCAAGAAGGGCGTGAAAAACCTCGTCGTGCTGACGCCGGGTTTCTCCGCCGATTGCATCGAGACGCTCGAAGAGATTGCGATCGAGAACGCGCATGTGTTCAAGCGCTACGGCGGCGAAAATTTCACCGCCATCCCCTGCCTCAACGACAGCGAGGCCGGCATGCTGATGATCTGGCAGCTCGCCATGCGCGAGCTCAAGGGCTGGGTGTAATCGCGTCATTCCGGGGCCGAGCGAAGCGAGGAACCCGGAATCCATAACCCCTGCGTTCATAATCTCGCGCTCCCAGTCTTAATTCGAAAGATTGTGATTATGGATTCTGGGTTCGCGCCTTCGGCGCGCCCCGGAATGACCGCCGGCTCAACCTCCCGTTAACCATATCCGTTTTTACTCCGTTAACCCTCGGCCGCCACCCGGCGGCCGGGCGGCTGCCGTTTGGCGCGCTGGCGCCGGAGGTAGGTTGGTTTGGCAGCTTCCGAGGTACGGCGGACGAAACGAGCGGGCGCACGCTTCGGCGCGGGGAGGTCGCAGATGTTGCGCCGGTCCCTGATCGCTGTCGCCGTCGCGGCCGCAGCCTTGGCGCCGGCCGCGAGCAGGGCGCAGGCGCCGCCGCAGCAGCAGCAAACTCCCAATGCCGGCGTGCTGACGCCAACGACCGGCATGCTGGCGGCCGCAATTCCCGATCCCAATGCCGCGCTGCTGCAGCCGTCGCTCTTAGGCAATCCGGCGAAGCCGCTGCGGTTTCGCCGCCCGGGCGACGCGGCGCAGGATCAAGCGCCGACGACGGGCCAGTTCACGGCGCCGTCGCGCATTGGCGCGACACCGGTCTACGGCAGTCCGGCGGGGTTCGGCGCCGGCGACACCGGCTTTGATTCCAGCAACACGCCGAAAAACAAAAAGAAGACGCTGAAGGCCAAAGCGCCGCCTGCGCCTGGGCCGGGCGTGAACGTGCCGCAGGCCACCTTCGATCCGCTATCGACGACGCAGTTCAGCGCGCCCGCCAAGCCGACGACGATGCAGCCGTTGGCCGGGACCGCGCCCGCGCAGCCGGTTGCTCCTCAGGTCTATCCGGCCAAGGCCGCAGGCCGGACCGGGGCCGTGCTGCCGCCACCGCCGCTGCCGGTACCGATCGGCAACGTGCCGCCCGAAGTCTATCCGCTGACGGCGGCGCATCGGGCCGGCGGCACCGTGCCGGTGCCGCCGCCGATCGATGCCGATGCCTCGGTCTCGACACCGCCGCCCGGAACCCAGCCGATCAGCACCTTGCCGCTCGGCACCCGCGCGCAGCGGCTGTTGCCGCTCGGCGACGGCGATGCCTATTCGCCGCTCGGCATCCGCGGCGGCTCGTTCATATTCTTCCCGGCGGTCGAATTGTCGGCAGCCTATGCCAGCAATCCGAGCGCCGTGCCGCACGGCGCCGGTTCGCCGTATTTCGTGGTGGCGCCGGAATTGCTCGTGCAATCCGACTGGTCGCGGCACGCGCTCACCGCCAGCATCGTCAGCTCCTATACCGATTACACCAACGGCAGCTTCGTGCCGTCGCTCAACCGCCCGTACCTGAATTCGAAAATCGACGGCCGCATCGACGTCACCCACGACACCCAGATCGTTCTGGAAAACCGCGTGCTGGTGTCGACGGACAATCCCGGCAGTCCCAACCTTCCGGCCGGTCTTGCCAAATTGCCGGTCGATACCACGCTCGGCGGCACGCTCGGCGTCGTTCAGGCTTTCAACCGCCTGATCGTGTCGCTCAGGGGCACCTTCGACCGCGTGCAGTACCAGAATTCCGTGCTGACCGACGGCGAGACCGCGAGCAATGCCGATCGTGATCTCAACCAATATGCCGGCATCGCGCGTGTCGGCTTCGATCTCGATTCCGGCGTCAGGCCGTTCGTCGAAGTGCAGCAGGATGCCCGCGTCTACGACCAGCAATTCGACAGCGGCGGCCAGCAACGCAGCTCGCTGGGCACCAGCGTGAAAGCCGGCGCCACGGTCGACCTGTTCGGCTCGTTGAGCGGCGCCATGGCGGTCGGCTATCTCGATCGCACCTATCAGGACCCGACCTTGCCGAAGCTCTCTGGGCTGATCGCCGACGGCGCGTTGATCTGGCAGGCGACATCGCTGACCTCCGCGAAATTGACGGCCGCGTCGCTGGTGAGCGAATCGACCGTGCCCGGCGTTTCCGGCGAGCTCAGCCGCGATGTCGCCGTCGAGGTCGATCACGCCTTTCGCCGCTGGCTCATCGGCACGCTGCAAGTCGGCTACGGCCAGGACAACTATGTCGGCGAAGGGCGCCTCGACAATCGCTATTTCGCGTCGGTCGGGATGATCTACAAGCTCAACCGCGATATTTGGCTCAAAACCGAAGTGCGGCAAAACTGGCTGAGCTCGAACTTCAGCGGCGCCTCCTACCAGTCCACATCGGTGCTCGCCGGCGTGCGCCTGCAGCACTGAGCGGTTCTTCGCGCCTACAGATCACGTTTCCCGGGCGCAGCGCAGCACGCAGCGAAGCGAAGTGATGCGCTGCAGACCCGGGATCGTTACACACGCCGAGTTCTGCGGCGATCCCGGATCAGCGGTGCACCGCTTCGCGCTGCATCGCATCCGGGAAACGCGAGTCAGAGATTGCGAGAGGCAAGGAGCCTAGCCGCCGTTGAGCTCGCCGAGGATTTTCTTGATCTCGGCGCGAAAGCCCGGCGCGATGTCCGGCCGTGCCAGCGCATAGGACACGTTGGCGGCGAGAAAGCCGATCTTCGAGCCGCAGTCGAAACTGCGGCCTTCGAATTCCAGGCCGTAGAACGGTTGCGCCCGCGCCAGCTGGATCATGGCGTCGGTGAGCTGGATCTCGCCGCCGGTGCCGCGCTCCTGGGTGCCGAGCAGATCGAGGATTTCCGGCTGCAAAATATAGCGGCCGGTGAGGATGAGGTTCGACGGCGCGCGGTCGCGCGGCGGCTTCTCGACCATGTTGGTGATGGCGAACATCTTGCCGATGCGCTCGCCGACACCGACGACGCCATACTGATCGACGCGCTCGTTCGGCACTTCCTCGACGGCGACGATATTCGCAGCCGACGTGAGGCCGCGCGCCGCGTCCATCATCTGCGCCAGGCAGCCGCGCTGGTGCTGGACCAGAACGTCGGGCAGCAACAGTGCGAAGGGCTCGCGGCCGACCAGTTCGCGCGCGCACCACACCGCATGGCCAAGGCCGAGCGGTTCCTGCTGGCGGGTAAAACTCGTCGAGCCCGGGATCGGCAGTTCCTCGGTGAGAAATTTCAGCGCGTCGTGCTTCTGGCGCTCGAGCAGCGTCATTTCCAGCTCGAACTGGCGGTCGAAATGGTCCTCGATGACGCCCTTGTTGCGGCCGGTGACGAAGATGAAATGCTCGATGCCGGCCTCGCGGGCCTCGTCGACCACGTGCTGGATCAGCGGCCGGTCGACCACCGGCAGCATCTCTTTCGGCATGGCCTTGGTCGCCGGCAGGAACCGGGTGCCGAGGCCGGCCACGGGAAAAACCGCCTTGCGTACGGGCTTCATGCGGGGCCGTTTGCTATCAGGGAAGCTATCTGGGAAGACGAGGTCGGCATGCAATCCGCTTTCTTGCCAAAATGCTTGTTCAAATAAAGACGACGCATCGGTTTTGAGCACAATCCTCGGTAAAGTTTAGCCAAATCTCGTTGCTGCTCTATGAATGCGGGCCGCCGGCATCGGGGCGAGGGCGGCGTTAAAGTTTCGGTAACTTAACGAGGGCCCATTGCCGTGGCCCGCAATCGAGAATTTTCGCCATGGTCATTTCCCCAACCCGGCGCCTCGCAGCGGCTGCGCTGTTCACGATCGGTTTCGCCGTTTTGGCCCGCGCGCAGGACAAACCGGACAACTTTCTGATGCGCCTGTTTCAACCGCCGGCAAGCGGCTCGGTTCCAGCGCCGGGCGGCACTGGAACGGGCGAATGGAGCGGGCAAGCGGGCGCCTCGGGCGATCCGCGCATGACGGTGGATGCCATTCGCGCCGCGGCCGCCGATTTCGGCAGTTGCCTTGAAAACCTGTGGCCCGATGCCGCGCGCCGCGGCGTCAGCCGCGAAAATTTCCAGCGCTTTACCGCGGGCCTGACGCCCGACCTGCACATTATGGATCTGCTTGACGCCCAGCCGGAATTCACCAAGTCGACCTGGGACTATCTCGACTTGCTGGTGAGCGAGGAGCGCATCGCGCGCGGCCGCGAGCTGTTGACGCAATACGCCTCGACCTTCGCCGCGGAAGAGCGCGCCTACGGCGTCGACCGCACCATCATCGCGGCGATCTGGGGCGTCGAATCGAATTACGGCACCTTGGGCGGCGACCGCCCGGTGCTGCGCTCGACGGCGACGTTGGCCTGCGTCGGCCGCCGCCGCGACTATTTCCGCGAGGAGTTTTTGTCCGCGCTCGACATTTTGCAACGTGGCGATATCGCGCCCGAGCGCCTGGTCGGCTCCTGGGCCGGCGCTTTCGGCCCGACGCAATTCATGCCGACGACGTTCAAGCGCTACGCCGTCGATTTCGACGGCGACGGCCGGCGCGACGTCATCGACTCGGTGCCGGACGTGATCGCGTCCACCGCCAACAATCTGAAGACCGACGGCTGGGTCACCGGCCAGACCTGGGGCTACGAAGTCACCCTACCGCAGAATTTCGATTATCTGCTGGCCGACCGGTCAAAGCAGATGACGGTGCGTGAATGGCAAAATCTCGGCGTGCGGCGCGCCGGCAACAAGCCGTTTCCCCATGGCGACGACCGCGCCTTCCTGCTCATTCCCGCCGGCGCCCGCGGGCCGGCGTTCCTGATGCTGCCGAATTTCCGCGTCATCATGAAATACAATCCGGCCGAAGCTTACGCGCTCGCCATCGGCTATCTCGCCGACCGGCTGCGCGGCGGCGCGCCGTTCGTGCAGGATTGGCCGCGCGACGAGCGCGTGCTGACGATGGACGAGCGCTATGAGCTGCAACAGCAGCTCGCCCGTCACGGTTTCGATATCGGCACCCCCGACGGCCTGCTCGGCCCGCGCACCCGCATCGCCATCCGCAATTTTCAGGCCTCGGTTGGCCTTGTTCCGGACGGTTTTGCCTCCTCCAGCGTACTCGACCGGCTGCGGCAGCCGTAACCACGCTGAAAATCGGGCCATCTTCAAACCGACATTTTTCCGCTAGAATGAAGGGGAGCGAGCGC
This sequence comes from uncultured Alphaproteobacteria bacterium, assembly GCA_963724715.1. Classification (GTDB taxonomy): domain Bacteria; phylum Pseudomonadota; class Alphaproteobacteria; order Rhizobiales; family Xanthobacteraceae; genus BOG-931. The sequence continues at coordinate 635,573 of CAVRVV010000002.1, forward strand.
AGGACCGCCTGGTTAACGGCGGTCCCGGGCGCGACCGGTTGAACGAGCGGATTATGGCAAAGCGGGATCGGCAGATGCTTGGGCGGCTTGCGATCGTGCTCGCAATCGCCGTTGTCGCGTTGCCGTTTCCGGCCGGCGCGCAGTTCTTCGGCTCGAACAACAGTTACGGGCAGCGCCCGAGCCGCCCGCCGCCATCGCGCGGCTTCTTCTCGTTCCCGCTTTTCGGCAATCCCGGCGGCGGCGACCAATACAATCCTTTCTACCGGCCGGCGCCGCCGCCGGTCGAATCCTTCAAGGCGCCGCCGCCGCGCAAGCTCGATACGCCGCCGGCCACCACCGTCATGGTGATCGGCGATGCCATGGCCGATTGGCTCGCTTATGGGCTCGAGGAAGTGCTGTCCGATACGCCGGACGTCGGCGTGGTGCGCAACATCCGGCCGACCTCGGGCCTGGTGCGCTACGACGCCAAGAACGATTCGCTCGAATGGTCGGGCGTCGTCAAGGACGCGCTCGTCAACGAGAAGCCGAGCGCCATCGTGATCATGCTCGGTCTCAACGACCGGCTGCCGTTTCGCGACAAGGTGCCGCCGAAATCGTCGCCGCAGGCCGCGCCAGCGGCGCAGCCGCAAGCCCAATCGCAGAACCAAGACAAAACCGCGCCACCCGACGCCGCCAAGCCGGACGGCGAGCAGCCATCGGTCGCTGCGGTCGAGCCGCCGCGCCAAGGGCCGCCCGGCTCATACGACTTTCACACCGACAAATGGGCCGAGCTCTACGCCAAGCGCGTCGACGACATGATCGCGGCGCTGAAGAGCAAAGGCGTGCCGGTGCTGTGGGTCGGCCTGCCGGCGGTCTACGGCACAAAGTCGACCAGCGACATGAGCTATTTCGACGAGATTTTCCGCGCCCGCGCCGAGCGGGCCGGGATCGTCTACGTCGATATCTGGGACGGCTTCGTCGACGAAAGCGGCCGCTACGTCACCCAGGGCCCCGATTTCGAAGGCCAGATCCGGCGGCTGCGCACCGGCGACGGCGTGCATTTCACCAAATTCGGTGCGGTGAAGCTCGCCCAATACGTCGCGCAGGATTTGCGACGCGTGATGTCGAGCCATGTCGTGCCGGTGGCATTGCCGGCTCAGGAAGGCGCGCCGGTCAAGCCGGGCGCCGGGCCGCGGCCTGCCGTCGGTCCGGTGCTGCCGCTGACCGCCGATACCAGCGTCGACGGCACCAATCTTCTCGGCGATGGCGGCCGCACCACACCGGCGAACGCCGACCCGATGGCGGTGCGCGTGCTCACCCACGGCGATCCGATCCCGGCGCCGTCCGGCCGTGCCGACGATTTCTCCTGGCCGCGCCCCGGCGGCAATGCCAACGCCGAGGCAGCGCCGGAGCCCGCGGCCGTCACGCCATCGGCGCCGCCGCCAAAAGGCGCGCCGGCAAATCCGAAAAAGAGCGACGACGCCAAGCCCGACACCAAGGCCAAGGTCGCGCCCGCCGCACCCACTGCGCCTGCCGCACCCGCGCGCCGGCCGAGCGCGTCGCTCGACGGCGGCCCGCCGCGGCCACCGGCCCCGGTCGGCAGGTTCTAATTCAGCGCGGCAGCAGCGTCGAGCGCATAAAATATTTATTGACGGTGTGCGCAGCTTGGCCGCCTTCGCGGATTGGCTTTCAATTCACACAAGCTCCATCCGCAGTTCGCGGCCGACAATGCGCGCCGCCCGTATGAGAGTTTCAAGGGTGGCGCTGCCGTTCTCGGGATCGAGGAGGCGATCAATTTGGGCGCGGCTCGTCCGCATCAACTCGGCCATGCGCGCCTTGGTGATGCGCTGCTTTTTCATCTCGCCGGCGATTTGCCGCGCGATCACCGATTTGATAGCGGCGGCGGTGACCTCGTCATGGATGCCGGCTTCATCAAGCCAACTCGCGAACGTCGAACCGATATGCGGATTTTTCCTCGTCATAATGGCACCTTGCCGAAATGGCCTAGTTCTGAGCCGCGTGGGCACAGCGCTTTGCGCCTTTGCCCACCCCACAGAATTAGCGCGGCAAGAGCGTCGAGCCCATCAAAAACTTATCGACCGCGTGCGCGGCCTGGCGGCCTTCGCGGATGGCCCAGACGACGAGCGATTGGCCGCGACGCATGTCGCCGGCGGTAAAGACCTTGTCGAGCGAGGTGCGGTAATCGTCGGTCGAGGCGGCGACGTTGCCGCGCTGGTCGAGCTTCAGCCCGAGGTTTTTGACCATGCCGTCTTGCACCGGATGCACGAAGCCCATCGCCAGCAAAACCAGATCGGCGGGAATTTCGAATTCGCTGCCGGGGATCGGCTTGATCTTGTCGTCGACCCGCATGCAGTGCAGCTTTTGCACGACGCCGTCGGCGCCGGAAAAATGCGTGGTGGTCACGGCGAAATCGCGCTCGGCGCCTTCTTCGTGGCTTGACGAGGTGCGCAGCTTCAGCGGCCAGTTCGGCCAGGTCAGCGCCTTGTTCTCGTGCAGCGGCGGCTGCGGCATGATTTCGAAATTGGTCACCGACGCCGCTCCTTGCCGGAACGAGGTGCCGATGCAGTCGGAACCGGTATCGCCGCCGCCGATGACGACGACGTGCTTGCCCTTGGCCAGGATCGGCTCGCCATCGTCGGCCTTCTCGCCGCTGACGCGCCGGTTCTGCTGCGGCAAAAAATCCATGGCGAAATGGATGCCCTTGAGGTCGCGGCCGGGCACCGGCAAATCGCGCGGCGCTTCGGCGCCGCCGGTCAGCACCACGGCATCGTAGTCCTTGAGCAGTTTGTCGGTCGGCACGTCGACGCCGACATGGGCGCCGTAATGGAACACGACGCCTTCCGCCTCCATCTGCACGACGCGGCGGTCGACGTGGATTTTTTCCATCTTGAAGTCGGGAATGCCGTAGCGCAAAAGCCCGCCGGCCTTGGCCCAGCGCTCGTAGACATGAACCTCATGCCCGGCGCGTGCGAGTTGCTGGGCGCAGGCCATGCCCGCAGGCCCCGAGCCGACGACCGCGACTTTCTTGCCGGTGCGCGCCGCCGGCAGCTCCGGCTTCAAGCCTTGCGCGATGGCGCGGTCGGCGATGGCGCATTCGATCGATTTGATGGTGACCGGGTTCTCGTCGATGTTGAGCGTGCACGACGCCTCGCACGGCGCCGGGCAGATGCGGCCGGTGACTTCGGGAAAATTGTTGGTCGAATGCAGGTTGCGGGCGGCCTCGTCCCAATTGCCCAGATAGACGAGGTCGTTCCAGTCGGGGATCTGGTTGTTGACCGGGCAGCCCGGCGCGCCGGCCGCGACGGATCCGGTGCCCATGCAATAGGGCACGCCGCAATTCATGCAGCGCGCGGCCTGATGGGTGTAATCCGCCTCCGGCAGCGGCAGCACGAATTCGCGCCAATGGCGCACGCGCTCCGCGACCGGTTCGTAGTCGCGGTCCTCGCGTTCGTAATCGAGAAAGCCGGTGATCTTGCCCACTTCGCGCTCTACTTTGGCACTCTAGACTATGATCCAATTCAATTGAATCGGATCATAGTCTAGATTTTTTTTGTTGAGCATGATCTTTTCCGAAAACCGGTTTCCACTTTTCGGGATCATGCTTTGGTGCTTCATTCCGCGGCGATCTGCGCCGCTTTCATCTCGTTGAGCGCGCGGCGATACTCGACCGGCATCACTTTGCGGAATTTCGGACACCAGGTTTTCCAGTCGCTCAGGATTTTTGCGGCGATGAGCGAGCCGGTGAACCGGGCATGGCGCGCGATCAGGTGGTGCAGCCGGTACACGTCGAACCGGCTCATGTCCGCCATGACATCGACCATGCCGTGGGTTTCGAGATCGCGGGCATGGTGGAAGATTTTGGCGTTGATGTCTTCCTCGTCCGGCATCGGCTCGAGCTCGACCATGGCCATGTTGCAGCGCGATTCGAAGGTGCCGTCGTCGTCGAGCACATAGGCGATGCCGCCCGACATGCCGGCGGCAAAGTTGCGGCCGGTGCGGCCGAGCACCACCACGACGCCGCCGGTCATGTATTCGCAGCAATGGTCGCCGGCGCCTTCGATCACCGCCACGGCGCCGGAATTGCGCACCGCGAAGCGCTCGCCGGCGACGCCGCGGAAATAGCACTCGCCTTCGATGGCGCCGTACAGCACGGTGTTGCCGATGATGATCAATTCTTCCGGCACGATCCCAGACTGCGCCGGCGGTCGCACCACGATGCGGCCGCCCGAGAGGCCCTTGCCGACATAGTCGTTGGCGTCGCCTTCGAGCTCGAACGCGACGCCGCGGGCGAGGAATGCGCCAAAGCTTTGTCCCGCGGTGCCCTTGAACTTCGCCACGATGGTGTCGGGCGGCAAGCCGTCGTGGCCGTAGCGCTTGGCGATCGCGCCCGACAGCATGGCGCCGGTGGTGCGGTCGGTGTTGCGGATCGGCAGTTCGATGCGCACCGGCGTGCCGCCCTCGAGCGCGGGTTTCGACTGCGCGATCAGCTTGCGGTCGATGATGTCGTGGATCTTGTGATCCTGCCGCTCGCGATTGAACAGCGCCACCTCCGCCGGCACCGGCGGCTTGGTGAACAGCTTTGAGAAATCGAGCCCGTTGGCCTTGGCGTGCGCCAGCACGTTGACCCGGTCGAGCATCTGCATCTGGCCGATCATCTCGTCGAAGGTGCGGTAGCCCATTTCGGCCATCAGCTCGCGCACCTCTTCGGCGACGAAGAAGAAATAATTGATGACGTGCTCGGCCTGGCCGGTGAAGCGCTTGCGCAGCACAGGGTCCTGGGTAGCGACGCCGACCGGGCAGGTGTTGAGGTGGCACTTGCGCATCATGATGCAGCCGGCGGCGATCAAGGGCGCGGTGGCAAAGCCGAATTCGTCGGCGCCCAAAAGCGCGCCGACCACCACGTCGCGGCCGGTGCGGATGCCGCCGTCAACTTGAACGGCAATGCGGCCGCGCAGGCGGTTGGCGACCAGCGTTTGATGGGTCTCGGCGAGGCCGATCTCCCACGGCGAGCCGGCATGCTTGATCGAGGTCAGCGGCGAGGCGCCGGTGCCGCCTTCGTAGCCGGCGATGGTGACGTGATCGGAGCGCGCCTTGGACACGCCGGCGGCGACCGTGCCGACGCCGACTTCGGAGACGAGCTTGACGGAGACGTCGCCGTCCGGATTGACGTTCTTCAAATCGAAGATCAGCTGCGCCAAATCCTCGATCGAATAGATGTCGTGATGCGGCGGCGGCGAAATCAGGCCCACGCCCGGCGTCGAATGGCGCACTTTTGCGATGGTCTTGTCGACCTTGTAGCCGGGCAGTTGGCCGCCTTCGCCGGGTTTCGCGCCCTGGGCGATCTTGATCTGCATCACGTCGGAATTGACCAGGTACTCGGCGGTGACGCCGAAGCGCCCCGACGCCACCTGCTTGATCGCAGACCGCATCGAATCGCCGTTCGGCAGCGGCTTGAAGCGGTCGGCTTCCTCGCCGCCTTCGCCGGTATTCGACTTGCCGCCGATGCGGTTCATGGCGATGGCGAGCGTGGTATGCGCCTCGCGCGAGATCGAGCCGAACGACATGGCGCCGGTGGCGAACCGCCGCACGATGTTTTTGGCCGGCTCGACCTCCTCGATCGGCACCGGTTTGCGCGCATCCTCGTCCGCCGACTTGATGCGGAACAGGCCGCGGATGGTGTAGAGGTGCGCCGACTGATCGTTGATGACGCGGGCGAATTGCCGGTATTTTTCGTAGGAATTGCCGCGCACCGCGTGCTGCAGCGCCGACACCGTCGCCGCATTCCAGACGTGCTGTTCGCCGCGGACGCGGAAGGCATATTCGCCGCCGACGTCGAGCATGGTGCGGTAGACCGGAGAATCGGAAAACGCGTCGCGATGCCGCCGCACCGCTTCCTCGGCGATCTCGGATAGCCCGATGCCCTCGATGCGGGTCGCGGTGCCGGTGAAATATTTGGCGACGAACTCGGACTTCAACCCGATCGCGTCGAAGATCTGCGCGCCGCAATAGGACTGGTAGGTGGAGATGCCCATCTTCGACATCACCTTGAGCAGTCCTTTGTCGATCGACTTGATGTAGCGCTTGATGATTTCCTTGTCGTCGAGCTTTTGCGGCAATTCGCCCTTCATCGCCACCAGCGTCTCGAAGGCGAGATAGGGGTTGATGGCTTCGGCGCCGTAGCCGGCGAGGCAGGCGAAGTGATGCACCTCGCGCGGCTCGCCCGATTCCACCACGATGCCGACCGAGGTGCGCAAGCCCTCGCGGATCAGGTGGTGATGCACGGCGGCGCAGGCGAGCAGCGACGGAATCTGGATGCGGTCGGCGCCGGCGCGGCGGTCGGACAGGATAATGATGTTGATGCCGTCCTTCACCGCGGCGTCGGCCTCGCGGCTCAGCGCGTCGATGGCGGCTTCCATGCCGGCTGAGCCGGCTTCCGCCGGCCAAGTGGTGTCGAGCGTCAGCGATTTGAAATGCGATTCTGCGACTTCGGAGATCGAGCGGATTTTCTCCAGATTAGCGTTGGTCAGGATCGGCTGATGCACTTCGAGCCGCTTGGTGTTCGACATGCCCTCGAGATCGAACAGGTTCGGCCGCGGCCCGATGATCGATACCAGACTCATCACCAGCTCTTCGCGGATCGGATCGATCGGCGGGTTGGTGACCTGGGCAAAGTTCTGCTTGAAATAGGTGAAGAGCTGCTTCGGCCGCTCCGACAGCGCCGAGATCGGCGTGTCGTTGCCCATGGAGCCGACCGCTTCCTCGCCGGTGGTCGCCATCGGCGTCATCAGGATTTTCAGATCTTCCTGGGTGTAGCCGAACGCCTGCTGGCGATCGAGCAGCGCCAGGTTCGAGATCGGCGCCGCTTCCGAGGCGGAAGGCAAATCCTCCAGCACGATCTGGGTGCGATCGAGCCACTCGCGATAGGGATGGCTCTTCGCCAGCGTGGCTTTGAGCTCCTCGTCGGGAATGAGCCGGCCGGCTTCGAGATCGACCAGCAGCATCTTGCCGGGCTGCAAGCGCCACTTGGTGACGATGTCTTCTTCGGGGATCGGCAGCACGCCGACTTCCGACGCCATGATGATGCGGTCGTCGCGGGTGACGACGTAACGCGCCGGCCGCAAGCCGTTGCGGTCGAGCGTGGCGCCGATCTGGCGGCCATTGGTGAAGGCGATGGCGGCCGGGCCGTCCCACGGCTCCATCAGCGCGGCGTTGTATTCGTAGAACGAGCGGCGCTCCTCGTTCATCAGCTGATTGCCGGCCCAGGCCTCCGGAATCATCATCATCATCGCGTGCGCCAGCGAGTAGCCGCCCATGGTCAAAAATTCGAGCGCATTGTCGAAGCAGGCGGTGTCGGACTGGCCTTCGTAGGAGATCGGCCACAGCTTCGAGATATCGGCGCCGAATTTCGGCGAGGATACGGAAGCCTGCCGGGCCGCCATCCAGTTGTTGTTGCCGCGCAGCGTGTTGATCTCGCCGTTATGGGCGATCATGCGGTACGGGTGCGCCAGCGACCAGGTCGGGAACGTGTTGGTGGAGAAGCGCTGGTGAATGAGCGCCAGCGCGCTTTCGAAATCCGGATCGTGCAGGTCGGGATAATAGGTGCCGAGCTGATCGGCCAGGAACATGCCCTTGTAGATCAAGGTGCGGCACGAGATCGACACCGGATAATAGTGCGAGGTGCTGCGCTCGCGCCGGCCGTAGAGCGTGCTGGAAATGGTTTTGCGCAGGATATAGAGCCGGCGCTCGAACTCGTCCTCGGACGTCACTTTCGGATTGCGGGCGAGGAACACCTGCTTGTGGAACGGCTCGGTCGGCTTCACCGAGACGCCCAAGGTCGAATTATCGGTCGGCACGTCGCGCCAGCCGAGGATGGTCATGCCGTCCTGCGCAGCAATGGCCGCATAGGTCTCCATGATCTCCTGCCGCCACGCCGCGTCGTGCGGCAAGAACAGTGCGCCGACCGCGTAGTGCCCTGGTGCCGGCAACTTGAAACCGAGCTCGGCCGCCTTCTTGGCGAAAAATTTGTGCGGCGTCTGCACCAGAATGCCGGCGCCGTCGCCGGCGCGCGGATCGGCGCCGACCGCGCCGCGATGCTCGAGATTGACCAAGATGGTCAGCGCGTCTTCGACGATCTTGTGCGATTTGCGGCCTTTGATATCGGCAATAAATCCGACCCCGCAGGAATCCTTTTCCAGCGCCGGATCAAACAGGCCGAAACCTGACGCGCTCATGTCCTCGCACTCCCCGCCGGGACCCCGCATGCTGTGCAGCGGCGCCGGCGCCATCCACCCTGCGCAGGTTCGCATTCCCCTGCACGCACGGGCGATCAACTCATTTTGGAGGCAACCTTCGTGCCGCTCAAAGGCCTATGGCTGCTTTTTCGCCGCCGTTCGACGCGCCCTTGCCTTACCGGCGGCTGACCCCCGCGCTCCCCCTCCTGCTTTCCCCGCCCGAAAGGGGAGAGAAGGGAGGAATGGCCGCGCGCAATGCGGGTCACCAATTGGGACAGCAATGCTGTCCTATGCTGAACATGGCAAATTCCCGGCGACAACACAAGGGCAGAGCCTTCGCGCGCGCGACGAAAAGGCTCTCAACTCACCGATCCGGCGCGAATTCTTGGCCACATTCCGCCTTCGAAGTGGATCATGGCAAGGCAGCAAGCGCAATGGTTGAGGTGGCGGCGTCACCGCAATACCAGGAAGCTAAGCGCGGATTGCGCGGCGTGCAAACCCGGTTAGGTTCTGCGACATGAATTTCGCCAGCGACAATACGGCGCCGGTGGCGCCTGCCATTCTCGACGCCATCATCAAGGCCAATGAGGGCTTTGCGCGCGGCTACGGCAATGACGATTGGACCGCCGGCGTCGAGCGGCGGCTGGCGGAGGTTTTCGAGCGCGAGGTGGCGGTGTTCCTGGTGCCGACCGGGACGGCGGCCAATGCGCTGGCGCTGGCGCACGTCGCGCCGCCTTGGGGCGTGGTGTTCTGCCACGCCGACTCCCATATCGCGACCGACGAATGCGGCGCGCCGGAGTTTTTCGGCGGCGGGTTGAAGCTTGCCGGCCTTCCCGGCGGCGACGGCAAGATCGCGCCGGAAACATTGGCGGCGGCGCTGGCCGGCTATGGCGATCATCGCCCGCACCAGATGGTCGCTGCGGCGCTGTCGCTCACCCAGGCGAGCGAGGCCGGCACCATCTATCGCACCGACGAGATCGCGCGTCTGAGCGAAATCGCGCACGCGCGTTCGCTCTCCGTGCACATGGATGGCGCGCGTTTCGCCAATGCCCTGGTCCGGCTCAACACCACGCCGGCGCAGATGACCTGGCAGTCCGGCATCGACGTGCTGTCGTTCGGCGCCACCAAGGGCGGCGCGCTGGCGGCGGAGGCGGTGATGGTGTTCGATCCTGACCGCGCCGCGTTTTTCGGCGAACGGCGCAAGCGCGCCGGGCATCTCGTCTCAAAGCACCGCTTCATCGCCGCGCAAATGGCGGCCTACCTCGCCGGCGACTGCTGGCTCGAGCTGGCGCGCCACGCCAATGCCATGGCCGACCGGCTGGCGCAGGGGCTCAAGTCGGTCGGCTTGGCGCCGGTCTGGCCGGTCGAGGCCAATCTCATTTTCGTCGTCCTGCCGCGTGCGCTCGATTTAAAGCTCAAGGCCGCCGGTGCCGACTATTACGTGCGTCCGAGCCAAAACCTCGATCTTGGCGCCGACCAGGTTTTGGTCCGCCTGGTGACATCGTTTGCCACCCAGGAGGCGGAAATCGAACGCTTCGTGAACTTATGCAAAAAGTTTTGAGTTGCGCCAAAGCGCCGCCCTAATTCCCATTCACGTTTCGCTGGCGAACGGGCAGAATGCAGGGCAGGGGAGGCGTTGCGTGGGCAGAGCGTTCGGCGTCGTGTTCGTAGCGTGCCTGCTCGCGGCCACGCCCGGCCGCGCCCAAGTACTGGCCCAAGTACTGGCCCAAGTTTCAGCCCCGCCGCCCGCCGCGCCGCCCGTGACCCAGCCGGTGACCGGCTTCGTGTCGTCCTACGAAATCACCAGGATCGCGCGCTCGGCCGGCTTCGATCCGTTGGCGCCGCCGTTGCGCGAAGGCACCATCTATGTGCTGCGCGCCACCGATTACCGCGGCATTCTCATGCGCGTGGTGATCGACGCCCATACCGGCGCCATCCGCGACGCCAATCGCATCGTGCCCGGCCCGGGGCGCTACGGCCAGTTCTATGGCACGCCGTCGCTCTACGATCCGGCGGACCTCGATGCGCCGGCCATCGTGCCGAGCGCCGCCGAGATGGAGCCGGCGCTGGTGCGGCCGATGGGCCCGCACGGTGCAACGCGCTCCGCCATGCCGGAAATTCCGCCGCTGCCGCGACCGCGGCCGGCGGCTTTGGCGTCGCGCAAGCCATTCGACGACGCCAATCCCAAAGCGCAGCCGATCGCCGAGCCGAAGAGCGTGACGCCGGCCGCTCCTGCTGCTGCCAGGCCGCAGATCAGTTCCGAGGTGATCACCGCGGCGCCGCCGGCGTCGGCCGCGCCGACCACACCCGGCGCGCCGAAAAAATCTCCCGCCATAGTTGAGCCGCTGAACGATTGATTGAAACGGCAGTTGCTTGTCGAATCGCGCCGGCGCGTAGCACTATCCGCGCGCGCAAAAAATTCCACCGAATAAAAAAATCTCAAAGGAGGCGCCATGCCGCCGGACGCGGTTCGATTCGATGCAGCCGACCTGGCGCGACAAATCGAAAATTTGAGCCAATACGAGCTCGATACATTATCCTTCGGCGTCATCCTCATCGACCGCGACGGCACCATCGTCTTCTACAGCCAGACCGAAGCGCAGAAATCCGGCTACGGCGAGATTCCGATCGGGCGCAACATGTTCGAGATATCGCCGTGCATGGCGAGCAACGATTTCCAGGGCCGCATCAAGCGCGCCATGGACGAGGGCCCGGTCGATCTCGAATTCGGCTGGGCCGGCGATTTCGCCGATCCGACGCGCGACCTGCGGCTGCGCGTCATCTCGTCGAGCAACAACGGCATCTGGATTTTCGTCGAGCGGGATGGCGAGAGTGCCGCTGCGCGCAATCCGTCTTAGCGCTCTTGTCGCTGCGGGAGTCGTGAGGTCGCCAATCTCACGCCGCTTGCAATAGCGTCTGCACCTTCGGCCAAGGATCAGGCGCCAGGTTCTTGAACGGCGCCCAGTCGGCCTCCTGCATGCGATCAAAGATCGCGAACTTGACCGAATCCCGCGCCCGCACGCGGCCCCACCAGTCGACGATCGCCGGTTCCTGCTGCCACATCGCACCAAGCTTGAGCAGCTCGAGGCGCAGGATATATGGGATCACCGCGCAATCGGCGTTGGTGAAAGTGTCGCCGGCGAGATAAGGGCCGCGCTTGAGGTCGTCGGCCATCCACGAAATCATTTTCCGGTGCTGGCCGAGCGCGTCGATCACGAACTCCGAATCGAGGCCGTGCTCGATGACGCTGCGCTTGTACTCGGCGCGGCGCTTGAGCGGCGCCTTGTTGATCTCGGCGAGCCATTGCTCGCGCGTCATCTTGAGAAATCGCGGACGGAATGCCGTGGCGAAGGTCATGATGGTGCAGGCATTGTGCATGTATTCGTCGATCAGCTTGTTGTAGAGACGGACGCGATGCCGCGCGGCCGGCGTCTTCGGCATCAGCGGCGGATCGGGGAACGCCTCGTCGATGTAATAGAGGATCAGCGACGATTCGATGATGACATGGCCGTCGTGCACCAAGGTCGGCACCACGCCGTTCGGATTGAGCTTCATATAGGCCGGGTCGTTCTGGTCGCCCTGCAGCGTGAGCAGATGCTCCTTGACCTCCTGGCGCTTTTCCTTGAGCGCGATGCGCACTTTCTGGGCGCAGACCGAATTGATGTTGTGATAGAGCTCCAGCACGTCTTTCTCCTCGAATTTTTTCAACGCAGCCGGCTAAGTCAGGCGGCCAATCTTGCGCGATTGTGCGGCTGGCCGAAATCGACCGGGGTTCCTTTGGGAATGATCATGGTCGGGTTCACTTTGGCAATTGAATAATAATTGATGACGTAATAGCGCGCCGTGACCGTGCCGGCGATGCCTGGCATCTGGTAAAGGTCGCGCATGTAATTCGACAGGTTCGGATAAGTCGGCGATGCGCTGCCTGTTGCATTTGAAGAGCGAGAAATAGGCGACGTCGAAGCGCACCAAAGTGGGAAACAGCCGCCAATCGGCCTCGGTGATCTGGCCGCCGACCAAGTAGCGTTGACGCGACAGCCGCGCCTCCAGCCAGTCGAGCGTTGCGAACAAGCCGTCGTAGGCTTCGTCGTAAGCGGCTTGGGTTTTCGCGAAGCCTGAGCGGTACACGCCGTTATTGACGTTGTGATAGACGCGCTCGTTGACGGCGTCGATCTCGGTGCGCAAGGCCTGCGGATAAAGATCCGTGCGGTCGCCGGTGATGGCGTTGAACTCGGTGTTGAACATCCGGATGATCTCGGACAACTCGTTGTTGACGATTCGCTTCGTCTTCTTGTCCCACAAGGTCGGCACCGTGACCTTGCCGGTATAGGTTGGATTGCTCGCCACATAGGCTTCGTACAGGTAGTGGAAGCCGTTGACCTCGTCGGGGATGCAATCCGGATAACGCGGGTCGCGCTCGAACGTCCAGCCGTTCTGCTTCAGGCCGGGGATCGAGTAGGCGACAGAAACGAGGCCCTCGAGCTTCTTGACCGCGCGATAGATCAGCGTGCGATGTGCCCACGGGCAGCCGTGCGCGACATAGAGATGATAGCGGCCAGGCTCGGCCTTGAAGCCCGACGAGCCGTCGGCGGTGATGCGATCGCGAAAGACGCTGTCGGCGCGTTTGAACTGGCCGGTTTGGCTCGTTTCCTGCGGCAGTTCGCCGTCGTTCCATTTGCCGTCGATGAGTACGCCCATGGCACCGCCGCTCACGAAATGGTTCTTGCGATTACGTTCGCATAGTGACGCGCCGCCGAGCCGGCGGCAATAGCCGGAAGTCGAACGCGCCCGCATGGCTGGGGCGCGCCGCGCCGCTGGTCATCCCCCGCATTGCGACCTAGCATACCAAGAAATTCCTTCGGGAGGCGCCGCCGTGAAAGTGTGCATGTTCCACCTGATGCCGTATCGGGATTTGCCTTCCGATTTCGTGCAGCGTTACAATTCGGCCTTCATCGATCCGCTGTGGTTCGACGTCGCCGATTCCGAAAAAGTCGGCGAGTACTACAACGCCACCCTCGACGAGTTGCTATATGCGGCGAAGGCCGGCTTTCACGGCGTCTGCACCAATCAGCATCACCAGAACGTCTACGGCTTCATGGCCAATCCAAGCCTCATGGGCGCGGTGCTGGCGAAAGAGACCAACGGCCAAAACATCGCCATCGTCCAGCTCGGCTCGACCCTGCCGTCGACGACGCCGCCGACGCGCATCGCCGAGGAATACGCCATGCTCGACTGCATCAGCGGCGGCCGGCTGGTGGCCGGATTTCCGACCGGCCTGCCGTCGGACGCGGTGATCAGTAACGGCATCGTGCCGATCGAGCAGCGCGAGCGCTTCCGCGAGGCGCTGGCGCTGGTGCTCAAGGCGTGGTCGGCGCGCGAGATTTTCGCCTGGAACGGCAAGCATTATCAGCTCGGCATGGTGAACCTGTGGCCGCGGCCGATCCAGCAGCCGCATCCGCCGGTGTGGATTCCCGGCTCCGGCTTTTCCTCCACCGCCCAATATGTCGTCGAGCACGACCACTGCTTCTGTCATTTGAGCTATTTCGGCGCCAAGAACGCCAAGGCGGTGACCGACCGTTATTGGGACCACGCGATGCGCAACGGCCGCGACGACAATCCGTATCGCTTGAGCTTTTTGCAGCTCATCGGCGTCGCCGAGACTGACGCCGAGGCCGAAGATCTTTATGCCGAGCACGCCGAGTATTTCTTCCACAAGCTGCTCTATTCGCCGCAGCACTATCTGGCGATCCCGGGCTGCCTCGAATACGGCGGGCTGGTGCAGTCGCTGCAGAGCAATCCGCGCGCCGCGGTCAATCCGCTCGAGCTCAAGGCCAAGGATTTCTACGAGCGCGGCTATGTGGTGGTCGGCTCGCCCAAAACCGTGCGCGAGCAATTACTCGACGGCATCAAAGAATTGCGCATGGGGCATTTGCTGGCGCTGCTGCATTTCGGCTCGATGTCGACCGCATTGTGCAAGCGCAACATCGACCTGTTCGCCCGCGAGGTGCTGCCGTATCTCGCCGATCAGTGGGACGACAAATATGAGGACCACTGGTGGCCCGAGCGCCTGAAGAAAAAGCGCGCAGCCGCCCCTGCCATGGCAGCCGCGTCCTAAAAACGAGAAAACGCGCGGGAGCGACGCGATGGCGAGCGCGGAAACACGCAGGCTGAAACTCTGGCAGGGCCGGATCGAGACCGAGGTCGAGATCGCCGGCAACGGGCCGCCGCTGGTTTATCTGCACGGCCCGTGGGGCTTGGCACCCGACCGCGCCTTCGTCGCGCGGCTCGCCGCCAGTAACACGGTCTATGCGCCGAAATTTCCGGGCACCAGCCGCGGCGATACCGAAGCGGCGCACGCGCTCGACAGCTGGCTCGACCTGGTCGTCTATTACGGCGAGCTGTTCGAGGCGCTCAAGCTCGCGGCGCCCGCCGTGGTCGGCCACTCCTTTGGTGGCTTGCTGGCGGCCGAAATCGCCGGCGCCGGCCCGAAGTCGGTCAGCCGCCTGGCGCTGATCGATCCGGTCGGCCTATGGCTCAACGATCATCCGGTGCAGAACTGGATGATCCTTTCAAGCAAAGCACGCGGTCCGTTGCTGTTCGCCGATCCCGACGGCGAAGCGGCAAAACGGTTCTTCGATCCGCCAAGCGATGAAGCGGAGCGCGTCGAGACGAAAGCGCAATTCATCTGGTCGCAGGCCTGCACCGGCAAGTTCGTCTGGCCGATCGCCGACCGCGGTTTTGGCCAGCGCAGCCATCGCATCGCAGCGCCGACCTTGATCGTCTGGGGCGACGCCGATCGTATTATTGCGCCGGTCTATGCGCGGGAGTTTGCGAAAAAGATTCCGGGCGCGCGGGTGAAGATGATCGCGCGCGCCGGCCACTTGCCGCAGCTCGAGCAGCCGGACGCGGTGCTTAAGGCGCTGTCGGGGTTCCTCGCCGGCTGAATTTGTGTCCCGGATGCGGTGCAGCACGAAGCGGAGCGAAGTGGTGTACCGCTGATCCGGGATCGTCGCAGACTCGGCTTGTGTAACGATCCCGGGTCTGCAGCGCATCATTCCGCTTCGCTGCATGCTGCGCTGCGCCCGGGAAACATATTCCGTGGCGGGAATGCCTTGACCGAATGCCAGCCGCGAGCGCAGCTTTAAGCATCCGCCGTAGAGCGGAATTCTAGGGAAGGGAGACAGGACATGGCTACGATTGCGTCGGCCGCTGTTGGGCCGCCCCTCACGTCGAGCGAGCGATGGACCAGCTACAGCGCCCTCGTTCTGGCGATCTGCATCCTGGGCTGGGCGTTCGACATCTACGAAGCCACCATCATGCAACTGGTCACGCCGATCCTCATCAAGGAATGGGGCATCACGCCGGCGACCATGGGCATGGTGACCACGCTCTCGCGCTGGATCGGGCTGATCGGCACCTTCATCTTTCCCGTGCTCGCCGATCTCTATGGCCGCCGCCCGGCGCTGATCTGGTCGATCCTGGTCTATGCGGTGTTCACCGGCCTCACCGGCTTCTCCACCGGCTGGGTCACGCTGCTGATCTGGAGCTCGATCACCCGCATCGGGCTAGCCGGCGAGAACCCGGTCGGCATGCTGATGGTGACCGAAACCGCGCCGACCAAATGGCGCGCCACTGCGCTCGGCGGCCTCGTCGGCGGCTATCCGCTCGGCTACATGCTGTGCTCGCTCGCGGCCCTCGTCGTGGTGCCGCTGTGGGGCTGGCGCTCGCTCTACTTCCTCGGCATTTTGCCGGCGCTATTGGTGCTGTGGATCCGCATCGGCATCAAGGAAAGCCCGCGCTACGAGCGCGTCACCGCGGCGATGCTCAAAGAGGGCTTGAAGAAGCAGCTCGACATCTTCGCTCCGGTCAGAAAATACCCGCGCGAAATGCTGATCGCCTCGCTGGTCTACTTCTTCTATCTGTTCACTTGGCTCGGCTGGTCGGCCTGGATGCCGTTCTATCTCGCCAACGAAAAACATCTCGGCTTCCCGACCATGAGCAAATACCTCTCGGCCTGGATGTTCTGCGCCATCTTCGCCTACTGGATCTGCGGCTATTTGTGCGATCTCTACGGCCGGCGCTGGGTGATCCCGGCCTTCGCGGTCCCGGCCGCCGTGCTGCTGGTGACTATGGGCCACCTCGACGATCCTTCGAGCCTGTTCTGGGTCGGCCTCGCCACGAACTTTTTGATCACCGGCAGCTTCGGCACCGGCCTGGGCTACACCGCGGAACTCTTCCCGACCCAAATCCGCGGCACCGCCGTCGGCGCCTCGTTCACCTTCGGGCTGGCGGCCGCGTCGCTGGCGCCGATGATCATGGGCTGGATCGCGACCGCCTATTCGATCGCCGCCGGACTGCCCTTGCTGGCGCTGTCCTTCCTGATGCTGGCGCCGCTCTTCATCTGGTTCGCGCCGGACATGACGCGTAAGGAGCTGACGGATTTTGTCGGGGAGAAAGTGGCTTAGGCTCGCGTTTCCCGGGCGCGGCGCAGCACGCAGCGAAGCGGAGTGGTGCGCCGCAGACCCGGGATCGCAACAGACGCCGAGTCCGGAGCGATCCCGGATCAGCGGCGCACCGCTTCGCGCTGCACCGCATCCGGGAAACGAAGGTGAGCACGCGTAGCTTGGGTCGACCCGGCGAAGGCCAGATCAATCCAGCCACTTTGTCGGCGCCAAGCGCATCTGAACCCTCCGGGTGTGGGCGTCGTACAAACGCTCCACGAACATGAACAGGAGCGAGTCGACGTTGCGAACGTACGCAACGCCCGCCCGCGATGCCGCGCTCACTGTGCCGGCTGCCGCAACGCGTGCGAGTTTTGACCTGCCAATCATGGTCTTTCTCCCGCTTACCGGGCGATCGGGGGCACGATGCCCGCGTCGCCCGTTATTCCGCGCAGATAGGTTCAGTGTCCGGAATCTTTAATCGGGAAATTCTTGAATGGACTGTTCACGAAGACGAAACGCTCGAACGTCCCGGAGGAGATGAGCGCCGATTGTTCACTGCTCCGGCATAAGCTGTTTCCAATCCGCTCCCTAATCGAACGGCATTGGCGGCCACATCCCAAAAACAACGGCGGGACAGCCGGAAGCTGCGGTCCGCCCGCTCGCAAACGCGAGCCCGATAACCATCAAAGGGAGATGTGCGATGAAGAATTTTGCCAGTGCCAACAAATACCTTTCAGCCGCGTTTGCTCTCGCCGCGATCGTTGCCGCCGGCGCGCTGCCGGCGTCCGCCCAATCCCGCGATCACACCGGCAGCATGATGCCGTTCTACTATGACGCTACGGGTGGGCAAAGAACGGGAGCGTGGTCGGCGGAAGGGGAAGCCGGAGCCGCCAACAAGCAGGCGGCGCAACCCTCGCGGTCGCTCTATATGTATGCGGGCAAACGCTCGCCTCATCACGGCGTGCACTGAGACACCGGAGCGTTTCGGCATCGAGTCACAACGGCAACGATCGGGTTGTCCATCAAGGGCGCGGGCGCGACCGTCTCGGTTGGTCGCGTCCGACCTTTGTCTCTTGGCGTCATCGGCCCCCATCCCCATTTGTTGGGCGTGACAGGGCCGCGGCCGCCAGCCCTTTAGGCATCAAGCCACGACAGCTCAACCCGGAGATACGAAAATGTCGAGCAGGACAACAATCGCGCTCGCCGCCGCCATCGTTCTCGGCACCGCCGTCACGGCATCGGCCGCGACCGTGCATCGGCGCGCCAGCTATGCCAATCCGGCGACCTATAATACGGGGGGCCCCATCGCCACTGGTAATACGGGTGGCACCATCACCACCGGCTATTGCCCGCCGTCCGGTGGCCCATCTTGCAGCACCGCTTGTCTGCCGTCCGGTCCTCCGTGCAAGCCAGGGCACGACACCTGGTGACGAGCGCGGCAGGCCATAGGGCGGATTAGCCGGAGGCGTAATCCGCCATCTTTTTGCTTCGCACAGGGAGGCAGCGGGTTACGGCTTCGCCCAACCCGCCGTACCCGAGCTGCTCATCCGGTTCGCGCCGGAAGTGACGCGGAAGGACCTGACGGATTTGTCGGAGAGAGGTGGCGTAGATACGCGGCGGGAGAAGGGAGTCATCCTCCCCATTCGTCATGCCCGGGCTTGACCCGGGCATCCATCTGAAAGTCGAAAGGCCGGCGAGAGCTGGCTTTTTGTTCTTCTTGCGTGACACGAACGAGGGAAGACGATCTAGCTTTACTCGCAAAAGTAGAGTTATCTTGGCCGCCACGGGAGGCCTCTATGGGCATTGTCATCACTGTAATGAACATGAAAGGTGGTGTCGGGAAGACCACTGTAGCTATGCATCTGGCAGGTATCTCGACCCGCTACGCGATCAACAAGAAGCCCCGCAAGGTGCTTGCCATCGACTACGACCCACAGTTCAACATGTCGCAAGCACTCTTGCCTGCAAAGCTATACTTCGGGTTGGAGAAAGAGCGAAAAACCACTTTATCGATCTTGCTGGACGATGCTACCAATCTTGACCCTTACAAACTCCAGGTCCCTGGGAATCACACGCCACCAGATGTAACAAAACTCGCGACCAGAATTTACAGCTATTCAAACGCTCACCTGGATTTGATTCCATCGACGCTAGATCTTATGTACGTGGCATTAGGCCATGCGACGGCGCAAACAAAACCGATAGAAGAGCGTTTTCAAAAATTTATCACTCAGTGCCGATCTCAATATGATGCGGTATTTATTGACTGTCATCCAGCAGGTTCGCTTTTTACAAAGACATCACTACGTAATTCTGACCACGTGTTAATTCCTGTCGTGCCTCAACGATACGCTCAACGAGGAATTGGGCTAATGATGAACTTCATCAAGGCCAAGGCTGTTGGTGATACGAGTCCCAAACCCCACATCCTGTTCAATGCAGCACCTAGAACAGGAATCACAACGCAAGAGACCGAGATCAGAGCAAATACCGATTACGCTCCGAGCTGCATGACTAATACCATGAAAAAATATAAAGTCTTCTCAGAGCCCGAAGGCGGTATCGGGTTCGCGTGGGCCAGCGGAAAGGCCTATAGCAGAGAAGCCGTTGTCAACTTGATTCAAGTCGCTAGCGAGCTATTCACACGTGCCGGAGAGTAAGCGCAATGAATCCTAAAACACGCCAGCGCGCTATGCGAAGCTTTTTAGCCTCGTTACTTCAAGCCGACCTCAGTGAACACGAAATGCATGAATTGGCGGAGGAGCTGTCGTTCGGAACTTTTTCTAAAGAACTCGGAGACCTTCTACGAGAATGGATTCACATTAGTGACGTTGGACGGCGTACTGAGTTGGACCGTCGTTATGAAGAGTCTGATACAACAACTTCCTTCATCAACGTTGCAATGGACACAATTTCACGCCGTCGATTGCCAAAGAAAATGGTGATGGAAATCATGTCGCTTGCATCGCCTTGGGTTAAGCCGAAGCAGTTGCCGAGTAGCGCCACGACGAAAGAAATCATTGAAAAATACCTGCTTGCCGCTTCCTCGGCAGAGGCGAGCAAATTTCTGAATATTTTGCAAGGTGAGCCTGCCGATGCATATCTGAGGGGAATTTCGCGTCGAGATCGAGCCAAGTGATGCCAATATCCCAACTGGGTGCTGCTCTAGGGCCCGTTGATTGGAAAAATAATATTGCGGCACTTTTAGCTGATGCAAAGGCGGCTGGCACATTAGAGGCTGCCAATCTCCGTTTGGCAATTTGGTCTCGCCAATTCGAGGACGCTGATAGTGGCAATCCGGCACTCTGTTTTGTTCGAGAAATGCAGATTAGCGGTCAACATGTAGCAGTATTAATAGGGCTGTCATTATATAAACCCGCGGCGGGTTCTATTCGTTCTGTTCTCGAAGCTGGTCTCTATTATAGCTATTTCCGCTCGCATCCAGCGGAGCTAGAGACGTTAGCTAGAGGTGTTGGATATTATCTAGAGAAAAAGGAAGCGCTTGAATTCCACAAGGAGCACACGTTGGATTTTCTCGCACTCCAGCAAAAGCTTGGTGTAATCGCGCGCATGGAAGGATGGTATGGACGAGTGTCATCGCTCATTCATGGGCATATGCCGGGAGCATGGATTGAGCATAAATCGGTGGCCGATATTAAACCCATAAAGGCTACTCAAGACCTAGCAATTCAAACTTTTGTTGAAGGCGTCGATATCGTTCACCGTTTCTTTCTTTGCACGGCGGGTCGTCAATTGTGGGACTCTTTTTCGAGCGACGCTAAGAAGCAATTGCTTGCGGGATTGCATGGAGACGAAAAGAAAATCTTAAAACTGGACACGGCCTAGCAAGCGTAGCCCGGATTGAGTGAAACGAAATCCGGGGCAAGCCTCGCCGTCAATCCCGGATTTCGCGCTGCGCAATCCGGGCTACGCTCGCTCATTTCCCGCGCACGCGGGAATCCAGAGTGGGTCCCCGCGTTCGCAGGGACGAGTGGAAATCTACCGGCTGCCGTGCAATGCGGACGCCGCCGTGCAGCCGCGCAAAGATTCGCACCGCATAGAAGGCCTTGATTGACAGGCACAACTTCTCTTTTGCGAATCTTTAGCGTGGAGTGAAACGCGTCCGGGCTGACGCGGGGCGGCAATCGCGCCGCGCAACCCCGCGATTTGTCTGCATAAATCGAAAAGCCTTTGACAGCGCCGTTGCGGATTTGAATAACGGCGTCCATCCCGTTCATCGTAAGGGACGTCAACCGGTGACGCCGACTGACGGAGCGGGTGCGGTTCCTGCGGGCGGAGTTCGTCGCTCTTAGCCTTCAGGCGGTTTGGGCATCAGCCCGTCCGGCGCGTGCCGGACTGCGAGGTGCTCGCTGCACTGGTGCCGGAGAGGGTCCTCCCGTTTGCATCCGGTGATTCCAGGAAGCGCGGCCCAGGCCGAGTCGGGTTCCCGGCGCATGACCGCGGAGGAGCGCCGAAAGGCGAGCGGTCCCGCTTATCGGGCCGCGGCTGCGCCCGCACATTGCGGCGCGGCAACTGGATTGGTGCGCCGTTCGGCGCTCCGCCTCCCTCTTTGGGGAGCAAAGACATCGCCTCCTGTCCGTTCGAGGCAAGCTTTCTTGGAAAGCGTGAAAGAAGACCCGGATGCGAAACGCATCGCGGCAATGCCGTTCCGCGTCGTCATTGCCGGGCTTCCAGTGGTGACGAGATAGTGCGTCGCTGTTTGACATTGTGGATCGGAAAATAAAGACGCCCGTTCGCGATGTCGGCGCACTTAAGACCGCACGCGCCCGCCATCCACATTCAGGCAGCGTAGCCCGGATTGAGTGACCCTACTCCTACGCTCGCGCGGCGAGCTTCGGAGGGTTTGAGTCCACCGAAGCGCGTAGCGCGTAGGTGGAAACGAAATCCGGGGCAAGCCTCACCGTCAATCCCGGATTTCGCGTTGCTCAATCCGGGCTACGCTCGCTTTTTTTCACCTCTCCCCGCGTGCGGGGAGAGCGTAGGCGTCCTTCGGACGCCGTTCTTGACGTAAAGAACGCCGATCCGAAGGATCGGCTATGTGAGCGAAGCGAACGAGGGTGAGGGGGCCTCTCCGCAATTCTAAGCGTTGCGGATAAAGCGCCGCGTCGCAGATATTGCCGCAATTCTGCGCCCAGCGGAGAGGCCCCCTCACCCCACCCTCTCCCCGCACGCGGGGAGAGGGAGTGCGAAGCTGACACGAATCGAAAGCGCCCCGGAAAACCGGGGCGCTCCCTTTGCGTTCCAAGAGGCTGGTTACTTACGCAGCCTGCTTCTGGGCTTCGACGATCTTGCCGTTGCCGATCGGGATCTGGCGCGGCTTCTTGGCCTCGGGGATCTCGCGCACCAGGTCGACGTGCAGGAGACCGTTCTCGAGGCTCGCGCCTTTCACCTGGACGAAATCGGCGAGCTGGAACACGCGCTCGAAGGTGCGCGCCGCGATGCCCTGATAGAGCACCTCGCCGCTGTTGCCGTCCTCCTTGGCGTTTTTCTCGCCGCGGATGGTCAGCGTGTTCTCTTTGGCTACGATGGACAGCTCCGGCTCATTGAAGCCCGCGACCGCGACCGATACGCGGTACGCATTCTCGCCGGTCCGCTCGATATTGTAGGGCGGATAACCGGGAGCGGCGCCCTCGAGGCCCTGATCGAGCAACGAGAACAGCCGGTCGAAGCCGACGGTGGAACGATAAAGGGGAGCTAGGTCGTAAGTTCGCATGGCATATCCTCCTTGAGCGACATGCGGTTGGCCCGTCCGGATGGACCAGGCCTCAGAAATGCGCATCCGCCAAGCGGCCTGCGCAGATTTGATATGGGTGGATGCCCTAAATCGCGCAAGGGGTCGCAAAATATTGAAACACTTAGCTATTTTTAATTATCGCCAAAGATCAGAAATGATTTCTAATGGCCCAGAAAGCACCCTCGATCGGTGAGTATTGCTCCCCGGACACAGGTTGAGCCGCTTCGATGGCCTGTTATAAGCGTCAACCCGCTGGGCTCTCACAGTCTCCATGAAACTCGTCTCCATCCCCGCCAATCCAGTGCCGGACAATTTCGTCGCCGGCGAATTGAAAACGCCCGACGGCGTGAGCTTGCGCTTTGCCCGCTGGCTGCCGCCGGCCGGACGCAAGGGCACCGTGGTCGTTTTGCAGGGCCGCGGCGAATGGATCGAAAAATATTTCGAGACGGTGCGCGATCTGCGCTCGCGCGGCTTTGCCGTCTCGGCGCTCGATTGGCGCGGCCAGGGTCTGTCGGAGCGCATGCTCAACGACCGTCATAAAGGCTATGTGCGCGACTTCGCCGAATACGACAGCGATCTCGAGACCTTCATGCGCGAGATCGTGCTGCCGGATTGTCCGCCGCCTTTGTTCGCGCTCGGCCATTCCACCGGCGCCACCGTGCTCATTCGCGCCGCCTATCGCGGCCGCCGCTGGTTCGATCGCATGGTGCTGGCAGCGCCACTGATCGACCTGCAAGGTTTTGCCGCGACGCCGACGGCGAAGATCCTGGTGCGCGCGCTGCGCATCGCCGGCTTCGGCAGCATGTATGTGCCGAGGGGCGAAGTCGGCGTCATGGAGTCAAAGCCTTTCGTCGGCAATATTCTGACGTCGGATCCGGTGCGCTATGCGCGTAACCAGGCGGTCCTCGAAGCCGCTCCCGAGCTGGCGCTCGGCGCGCCCACCGTGGCCTGGACCGATGCCGCGTTCCGCACCATGCGGACGATGCGCGAGCGCAGCTATCCGGCGCATATCCGCCAGCCGATCATGATCATCGCCGCCGGCAGTGACGCGGTGGTGTCGAATGCGGCGATCGAGGATTTTGCCACGCATTTGCGCGCCGGCTCGCATCTCGTCGTGGTCGGCGCCCAGCACGAGCTGTTGATGGAGCAGGACCGCTACCGCGCCCAG
Source organism: uncultured Alphaproteobacteria bacterium (assembly GCA_963724715.1). Taxonomy (GTDB): domain Bacteria; phylum Pseudomonadota; class Alphaproteobacteria; order Rhizobiales; family Xanthobacteraceae; genus BOG-931. The sequence goes on from CAVRVV010000002.1 coordinate 659,171, forward strand.
TTCTGGGCGGCGTTCGATGCGTTCGTTCCCGGAACGGCGCTGTATTGAAGGCGGTTGGCCTAGGATAATTTGACCGCGGAATCGATGGCCGCGAACAGCGAGGTGTCGCTGACCGGCTTCGCCAGATAAGCGATTGCGCCGGCCGACTTGCAGCGCTCGCGCATGCCGGCCTCGTCATGCGCCGTGATGATGATGGTCGGGATTTGCACGCCGCGGCGCGCGAGATTGAGCTGAAGCTCCAGGCCGGTCATCTCCGGCATCTGCAGATCGGCGATCAGGCAATCCGGCAGCCCTTCCGGAAGCGAGGCGAGGAACAGTGGCGCGGAGAGGTAAGTCCTGGTCGCAAACGAATGCGCGCCCAAGAGGCGGGCCAAGGCTTTCAGCACTGATGGGTCATCGTCCACAATGGCGATCGACCGGGGATTTTTCGCCATGGCGGCTATATTGAGCTTGTCGTGGCTTGCGTCGAGTTGGGCCATGGTCCAATAGCCGCGCCGCAGCCGTCATTTGCCGTGCGCCGGGATGCCGGCTTTTTCGGCAAGCCGCACCAGATCCACGACCGTGTGCACGCCGAGCTTCTTCATCATCCGCCCGCGGTGCACCTTGATGGTTTTTTCCACCGTTCCCAGATCGCCGGCGATCTGTTTGTTGAGCCGGCCGGCGATAACGTGGGTCAGCACTTCGTGTTCCCGGGGCGTCAAGGTCGCGATCTTGGCCTGGATCGCCGCCAGGTCGGCGCTGGTTTGGCGCGTTCTTGCATCGACTTCCGCGGCTCGCGCAATAGCATCCAGCAAATTCTTGTCGCTCACTGGTTTGGTGAGAAAGTCGATCGCGCCGGCTTTTATGGCGCGCACGCTCTTTGGAATATCTCCCTTGCCGGTGAGGAAAATGACCGGCCGCTGATTGCCGCTGGCGGTGAAGATTTGCTGCAGCGCCAGGCCGTCGAGGCCGGGCATCGCGACATCGAAGACGGCGCAGCCGGCAACAGCCGCGTCGTGGCGCTGGAGAAATTCCTCCGCCGAGGCGAACGGCCGGACCTCATAACCCTTGGCGCGCAACAGCCGCGACAGCGCCTTCAACACGCCCGCGTCGTCGTCGACCAGGAAGACCGTGAACATACCGTCCGTCATTTGGCCGCCGCCAAAAACTCCTGCACCGGCAGCGACAAGACCGCGACCGCGCCGCGATCCGGATGATTGACCAGGCCGAGCTTGCCACCATGGGCTTGCGCGATGGTCGAACAGATCGTCAGCCCCAATCCGAGGCCGTGAGTTCTTGGACGTGTAGAACGGCTTGAACAATTGGGCCTGCGATTGCGGCGCGATGCCGGGGCCGCGATCCCTGATCCGCACCTCGACGGCATCGGCGTCGATCGCGCGCGTGGAGACCTTGATGCGCCGCTGCGGCTGCGCCGTCGACCCCATCGCGTCCATGGCGTTCATCAACAGATTGAGCAGCACCTGCTGCAACTGGACCGGATCGCCGAAAGTCGCCGGCAGGCCGCCCGCCAGATCTGTCTCCACCTCGATACGGCGGCCGATCAGCTCGCTGTTGAGCAGCGCGACGGTCGACGTGACCAGGTCGTTGAGGTCGACCGACTCGGACTTTTTCTCGCCTTTCCTGAGCAGATTGCGCACCCTGGCAATGACGTCGCCGGCCCGGTTGTCCTCATGAACGATGTCGTTGATGGCATCGCGCACCTCTTCGAGGTCGGGCGATTTCTGCGCCAGCAAATGCAGCGCCGCTTGCGCGTTCGACAGGATCGCGGTGAGCGGCTGGTTGATCTCGTGGGCGATCGTACCGGACAGCTCGCCGAGAACGGAAACGCGCATCAGATGCGCGACTTCATGGCGTTGCTCCGCAGCTTCGGCTTCGGCGGCGCGCCTGCGGCGGCTTTGGATGAGGACGTAGACGATCAGGAATGTCTGGGCGGCGAGAACGCCGGCAATGAGCGCGATCTGCCAGCGGTATTGCTCCCACGCACTCGGCTCGCGAAATTGCACGATGGCATCGGGCGGCAGCCGGCTCTCGCTGATGTTCCACCGCCGCAGCTCCCGCCAGTCGTACATCGGGGCGCCGTACACGACAGGCGGCGGATCGATGGTGCGCGGCGTCTCGCCCTTGAGAATGCGCAGCGCGACCGCGGCCGCTTCCTGGCCCAGCGCCTGGGTCTGCATCAAAGGACCGCCGATAATGCCCCGGCCGAATTCGTAGTCGCCCATGGCGAAAACAGGCACGGCAGAGACTTCCCGCAACTGCTCGAGCGCGCGATCCTGCGCATAGGTCACGCCCGCCGCGTCCTCGGACAGCAGGAACCAGAAAATGGCCGAATGCTGCGGCATGCTGGCGGCGCGCAGCAGCATATCGTTGTAGGTCAAGTCGTTGAACCATTCGATCCTCACGCGATCGGCAAACGGCTGGAAATCGCGGCGCAGCTCCGAGGTCCAATACCGCTCGACGGGAGAATTGCCGACGACGACGGCCACGTCGGTGGTCTCGGGCAAAAGTTGCAGGATGTTCTTGAGATAGGCGGGAAGGTCGAGATCCAAGAGGACGCCGGTGTCATTGTCGGTCAGCTTTGCGCCCGGAATGCGCCGCAAGTCGGCGCCGACGATCATCATGGGCGCTGCGGGAAACAATTCGCCGCGATGGCGCTGCATAAAGAATGCTGCGGGAGCGCCGACCGGCACGATCAAGTCGAGCTTCCTCCCGGCAAGAAGCGCGCGGATATATTCGACGAACGGCCCTTCATCCTGCGGACCTTGAACGCGCGCGGTGTCGAGCGAGACCTCGAAGAGATCGATCGGCTGCGGAGATTTCTTGACGAGCTCGGCGCGAAAGCTTCCGGCCATATCGCTCCACGGCGAATAGGGATGACCGAACGCGTGCAGCAAAAGCACGCGCCGCGCGTCCGCTGCAGACGCCTGGATCGTCGCCAACAGCAGAAACGCTGCGCAGATCAGGGTTGCGCGCTTCGCAGCGACGAAATGCCTCGACTCACGCATCAGCTCATTTTCCCGTGCCACAAAGCCAACGCATCGGCCATTCTAGTGTCAGGCGTGAACCGAGCCAATGCCGCTGCGGCGGCGTGCCTTGGCGGCCATCGTCTTGAAAACTTTAATCTAGTCGATTGCAAAGCTGCAGCGGTGAGCGTTGCGCGCATTGCCGATTGATATTGGACCACGGTCCAATAGGCGCGCTCGCTTTTCTCGATAAAAACTCTCCGCAATTGCAATCGCACGCGATCCAGGCGGCGGCGCGCCCACGAAAGCGTGCTTTGCAAGAGAGCGTCGTGTGGCGCAGCGTGGGCATGGCGGAGGCGGCCGGTGGATCGCAAAAGCTCGACCACGATGATTTTCGTCCCCGGCGGCACCTTTCGCATGGGCTCGGACCGGCATTATCCGGAAGAGGCGCCGGCCCATCGCGTCACTGTGGACGAGTTCTGGATCGACCGCACACCGGTGACGAACCGGCAATTCAAGGAATTCGTCAAAGCGACCGGTCACGTCACATTCGCCGAAATTCCGCCCGACCCGAAGGACTACCCGGGCGCGCTGCCGCACTTGCTCTATACCGGCTCGCTGGTGTTCTCGCCGCCGTCGCGCCCGGTCGATCTGCGCGACTGGAGTCAGTGGTGGACTTTCCTCAAGGGTGCCGACTGGCGCCATCCCTACGGCCCCAAGAGCAACATCAATAATCTGGACAATCATCCGGTCGTGCACGTGGCGTGCGCCGACGCGCTGGCCTACGCCAAGTGGGCCGGCAAAGACCTGCCGACCGAGGCCGAATGGGAGTTCGCCGCGCGCGGCGGCCTCGACGCCGCCGAGTTTGCCTGGGGCGACGAGTTCACGCCCGGCGGCAAGCACATGGCCAATACCTGGCAGGGCAATTTCCCGCACGAGAACCTTTGCAGCGACGGTTTTGCGCGCACCTCGCCGGTGACGGCGTTTCCGCCGAACGGCTACGGGCTGCACGACATGATCGGCAATGTCTGGGAGTGGACCAGCGATTGGTATTCGGCGAAGCACGAAGCCGACGCGCCGAAGGCGTGCTGCATTCCGCAAAATCCGCGCGGCGGACCGCAGGCTGCGAGCTACGATCCTCGCGATCCAAATACCAAAATTCCGCGCAAGGTGCTCAAGGGCGGCTCGCACCTCTGCGCCCCGAACTACTGCCGCCGCTATCGTCCGGCAGCGCGCCATGCCGAGCCGGTCGACACTTCGACGAGCCACGTCGGCTTTCGCTGCATTCGCAGAAATCAGCAGAGAGAGAATACGGCGTGACTTTGACCGGGCACCGGCTGCCGGCCCGTTTGAGGCAGTCGCTACGAACAGGGAGAAAATAGACAATGAGTACGGCCAAAAGAATCCGGCTCGGTTTGTTGGCTGCCTCTGCCGTCTTGGTGGCGGCCGCTGCGCCAGCCTTCGCGCAGCAGCAGAAACCCAACATCGTCGTCATCATGGGCGACGACATCGGCTGGATGCAGCCGCACATTTATCACCGCGGCCTGATGGTCGGGGAAACGCCCAATATCGATCGCATCGGCAACGAAGGTGCAATCTTCATGACCTATTACGCCGAGCAGAGCTGCACCGCCGGACGCAACGCCTTCTTCACGGGAATGCATCCGCTGCGCACCGGCATGATTCCACCGCAACTCCCCGGCAGCCCGTCCTACCTGCGGCCCGGTACGCCGGCGCTCGCATGGTTCTTGAGAGATCTCGGCTACAACACCGGCGAGTTCGGTAAGAATCACCTGGGCGACCACACGCAGGCGCTGCCGACGGCGCACGGATTCCAGGAATTCTGGGGCTACCTGTACCATCTCGATGCGATGCAGGGGGTCAGCTTCCCCGACATCAACAAGAGCCCAACTGTTCAAAGTATCGTTCCGCCATGCAAGAACACGCCGGTTCGCGGTCTTTCTGATCCCCCCGGCGCAGTAGATCAAAAGACCACGCTCTGCATGATGCCACCACGCCCGGTGATCGCATGCACCTCCTCGGACGGCACGGAAGCGAACCAGACCTGCAAGGATGAGGGTCCGCTGACGCTTGAGCGCTCGAAGACTGTGGACGAGGAAATCTCTTCCCATGTGGTCGACTTTCTCGACCGCAACGATCCGAAGAAAACCAACAAGCCGTTCTTCGTCTGGTACAACCCTGCACGCATGCACGTCACGACCGTGTTGTCGGACAAATACATGGCCATGGTCGGCGAGCCCGGGGGCAAAGACTGGGGCGTCAACGAAGCCGGCATGAAGCAGATGGACGACAATATCGGCTACGTCATCAAGAAGCTGGAAGATATGGGCCAGCTCGACAACACGATCATCATGTTCACCACCGACAACGGCGCCGAGGTGATCACTTACCCCGACGGCGGCAACACGCCCTTCAAAGGCGGGAAGTTGACCACCTGGGAGGGTGGCATGCGCGCTCCACTGGTCGTGCGCTGGCCGGGCCACATCAAGCCAGGCACGGTCAAAGACCAGATCTTCGCGTCTCTCGACTGGTTGCCGACGCTTGTCGATATCGCCGGCGGCCCCAAGGGCGACGGGCTGAAGAAGCAGATCGAGGCCGGCCAATATCCTGGCATTGTCAAGACGACGCTCGACGGTGTCGACCAGCGCGACTACCTCGAAGGCAAGTCGGAACTCGGCACGCGATACGTTCTTTTATTACACCGGCGCGACACCTTCGGCGGTGCGCTACAAGAACTGGAAAATCTACTTCTCGATGATGGGCGCCTGCGCGAACTGCGGGCTTACCGGGGTCCAAACCTACAAATGGCCAATGGTCGACAATATCAAGCGTGATCCGTTCGAGGGGTCTGTCGGCGCAGAACCGTCAACCCTCATGGGCCAAGCCGGCGCACTCGCCGGACCCGTCACCGCTTATATCTACGACTGGAACATTATTCCCGTCGGCCAGGCACTGTGGCTGAAGGAACTTGAAACCTACGAGCAGTATCCGCCTATGCAGGACCCGGCGACCTACAACCTGACCCAGGTCATCCAGCAAATCAAAGAGCAGCGGGCGGTCAGTCACGCCGGCGACTAGGCCGAGCGCTTGAAAATATTGACGACTGAGTGGGCGCCCGCGATCCGGCGCCCGCACCACGCCATCGCGCGACGCTGCCGACAAATTTCGCGATCAACATGGAGGATCGAAGGATGGGCATTGGCAGGAACAAGTGGCTCGGTCTGGTCACTTTGGTTGCGGCTGCAACAGCAGCGACGACGTCAGCTTCCGCGCAGCAACCGCAAAAACCCAACATCCTCGTCATCATGGCCGACGACATCGGCTACTGGAACATCAGCGCCTACAATCGCGGCATGATGGGCTACCACACGCCCAACATCGACCGCATCGCCAACGAAGGCGCGATATTCACCGATTATTACGGCCAGCAATCGTGCACCGCGGGCCGCGCCGCGTTCATCACCGGCCAGAGCCCGTTGCGGACAGGTCTTCTGAAAGTAGGGCTGCCGGCGGCAAAAGAAGGGTTGTCTGACAAAGACCCGACCATCGCCGAACTACTCAAGCCGCAAGGCTACGCGACCGGCCAATTCGGCAAGAACCACCTAGGCGACCGCAACGAATTCCTGCCGACGGTCCACGGCTTCGACGAATTTTTCGGCAATCTCTACCATTTGAATGCGGAGGATGAGCCGGAACACCCGGACTATCCCAAGAACCCCGCCTTCATGGCGCAGTTCGGCCCGCGCGGAGTCATGAAGTGTGTTGCGACCACGACCGACACACCGGGCGATGATTCCCGCTTCGGCCCTTGGGGCAAACAGAAATGCGAGGACACCGGGCCGCTGACCAAGAAACGCATGGAGACGATCGACGAGGAGTTCCTGAAAGCGTCGGTGGACTTCATCGACCGTGCCAACCGGGACAAGAAACCGTTCTTCGTATGGTTCAATCCGAGCCGCATGCACATCTGGACCCGGCTCAAGCCTGAAGTCGCAGGGCGTGACCGGGCTCGGCATTTATCCCGACGGCATGGTGGAGCATGACGGACAGGTCGGCCAGCTCCTGAAAAAACTCGACGATCTCGGCATCACGAACAATACCATCGTCATCTACACAACCGATAACGGTGCCGAGACTTTCTCGTGGCCCGATGGCGGCACTACGCCGTTCCGCGGCGAGAAAAACACCAACTGGGAGGGCGGCTATCGCGTTCCGGCGATGATCCGTTGGCCCGGAATGGTGCCGCCGCGAACCGAGATCAACGATCTGTTCTCTGCCGAGGACTGGGCGACGACGCTGGTCGCCGCGGCCGGCGAGCCGGACGTCAAGAACAAGCTCCTGGCGGGCTACGACGCCGCCGGCAAGACCTTCAAGGTGCATCTCGACGGCTACGACCAGCGCGACCTTCTGGCCCGCAAAGGTCCCGACAAGCGCCGCGAATTCTTCTACTGGACCGACGACGGCAACCTTGCCGGTCTTCGTTACGACCAGTGGAAGGCCGTGTTCATGGAACAGAAGGCGGAAGGTTTTGACGTCTGGCAACAGCCGATGGTGCAACTCCGCCTGCCCATGCTGTTCAACTTGCGCTCGGATCCGTTCGAGCGGGCGCAGCACGAGTCCGGCGATTATGTGCGGTGGTTCATAGAACACGCCTTCGTCGTCGTGCCGGCCCAGGCGATCGTGGGACAATATCTGGCAAGCTTCCAGCAATTCCCGCCGCGCCAAAGGCCCGGCAGTTTTTCGGTTGAACAGGCCATGGAGAAACTTCGCAATCCGCCGTCGGATAATTGACGGCACAACCCGCCGGCGGCGCGTCATGCGCAGCCGGTCGATACCTCGACCAGTCACGTTGGCTTCCGCTGTATCATTCGAAACAGGAGAACAACATGAGCGACAAGGACGAAGGCGACAACAAAGCCGCATTGAGCCGCCGCAATATGCTGCTCGCCGGCACGACGCTCGCTGCCGCGTCGGCGCTGGGCACGGCTGCAAGCGTTCAGAAAGCTGTCGCGCAAGCGCAGCAGGCCGCGCCCGCAGGCCAGAAGCCGAACATTCTCGTCATCATGGGCGACGATGTCGGCTGGTTCAATATCGGCGCCTATCACCAGGGCATCATGTCCGGAAAGACGCCGAACCTCGACAAGCTCGCCGCCGACGGCATGCGCTTCACCGACTACTACGCCGAAGCGAGCTGCACCGCCGGCCGCGCCAACTTCATCACCGGGCAAATTCCGCTGCGCACCGGGCTGACCACGGTCGGCCAGGCCGGCGCCGACGTCGGCATGCCGGACCAGTCGGTGACGACGGCGCTTCTGTTGAAGTCGATGGGCTACGCCACCGGCCAGTTCGGCAAGAACCATCTCGGCGACTTGAACAAATATCTGCCGACGCTGCACGGCTTCGACGAATTCTTCGGTTATCTGTATCACCTCGATGCGATGTCCGATCCGTACTGGTTCGACTACCCGCAGGACTGGATCGACAAATACGGCCCGCGCAACCTGGTGCATTCCTACGCGACCGATACCGACGATCAGACGGTGATGCCGCGTTGGGGCAAGGTCGGCAAGCAGCGCATCGTCGACGAAGGCCCGCTCAAGCCCTTCAAGGATATGACCCAGGATCACCAGATGTGGCAGAAGGGCCGCGACGCCAAATACGACATGGAGACCTTCGACGAAGTGCTGGTCGAGCAGACCAAGGGCTTCATGGATCGCGCCAAGCAGGCCAACAAGCCGTTCTTCATCTGGCACAACACCACGCGCATGCACGTCTTCACCTATCTGCAACAGAAGTACCAGGCGAAGATGAACTACGAGACCAATTACGGCCTGGAAGAAGCCGGCATGGCGCAGATGGACGACGACATCGGCGATCTGCTCAAGCACATCGACGACATGGGCGTCACCGACAACACCATCGTGATCTTCACCACCGACAACGGCGCCGAAGTCTTCACCTGGCCGGACGGCGGCATGACGCCGTTCCGCGCCACCAAGGGTACGGTGTACGAGGGCGGCTTCCGCGTGCCGTGCATCGCGCGCTGGCCCGGCAAGATCAAGCCGGGCACGGTGGAGAACGGCATCTTCTCCGGATTGGATTGGCTGCCGACGCTGGTCGCGGCGGCGGGCAATCCGAACATCGTGGCAGCAACTGCTGCAAGGCGTGCAGATCAACGGCCAGACCTACAAGAACCACCTGGACGGCTATAACCAGACGGATCTGATCACCGGCAAAGGACCGTCGGCGCGGCACGAGATCTTCTACTTCGGCGAGTCGCAGCTCGGCGCCATCCGCATCGACGACTTCAAGTTCCAGTTCTACCAGCAGCCGTTCGGCTGGCCGGGCGAGAAGGTGACGACGGACATGCCGACCATCGTCAACCTGCGCCAGGATCCGTTCGAGCGCACGCCGTCGATCCGCGGCGAGACGCTCAACGAATAATGGTGCGGTCGGCTACATAATGACTTCATGGCGCGCGAGTTCTGGCGCTTCGTCGCAGGTGCAGCAGACCGTGGCAGCGGCGGCGCAGTCGTTCATCGACTACCCGCCGATGCAGCAGGCCGCGTCCTTCAACCTCGCCCAGGTCAAAGAGAAGATCGAGGCGATGATGAAGTCGCACGAAGGGCAGTAAACCTTACGACCATGGCGGGCGCGCCGCGCCGGCGCGCCCGCTGAAGCTTGTTTTGCGAACGAACGCCAGTGAGATGTCAAAATGAAATCCAGCGACGTTTCATCCGGCATCGATCGCCGCACGCTGATTTCGGGGCTGGTTTTGTTGCCGGCGGCATCCGGAGCGCTGCTTGCCACCGCGGCGCAGGCGCAGGTGACGCCGGGCGCTCCGCTTGGGTCGTGGAACGACGGTCCGGCGAAACAAGCGATTATCGATTTCGTGCGCGCCACCACCGATCAGGGCAGCCCGAAATTCGTGCCGCCCGAAGACCGCATCGCCGCGTTCGATCAGGACGGCACGCTGTGGGTCGAGCATCCCATCTACAGCCAGGTCGTCTATTGCCTGGATCGCGTTCCGAGGGTGGTGGAGCAGAAGCCGGAACTCAGGAAAATCGAGCCGTTCAAGACCGTGCTGTCCGGCAACCGCGAAGCGATCGCCAAGCTGTCGCTGCACGACCTGGAAACGATACTGGCGGCGACACTGACCGGCATGTCCGTGGATACGTTCGAAGCCGAGGCCGCCCAATGGCTGGCGGCGGCCAGGCATCCGCGCTGGAACAGGCTTTATATCGACCTCGTTTATCAGCCGATGCTCGAAGTGCAGCAATATCTGCGCGACAACGGCTACAAGACCTACATCGTCACCGGCGGCGGCCAGGATTTCGTCCGCGTCTATTCGCGGCAGGTCTATGGCATCCCGCCCGAGCAGGTGGTCGGCACCGCAGGGGGAACGGAATTCAGTTACGACAAAAACGGCAAGCCGTTCCTGACCAAGGAGCCAAAGCTTCTTCTCAACGACGACAAGGCCGGCAAGCCCGAGGGCATTCATCTGATGATCGGCCGGCGCCCGCACGCGGCGTTCGGCAACTCTGACGGCGACCGCGAGATGTTGGAATATACCGGCGCCGGCGACGGCGCGCGGCTGATGATGCTGGTGCTGCACGACGACGCGCAGCGCGAATATGCCTACGGCCCGGCGCGCGGATTACCCGACACCAAGGTGGGGGCTTTCAGTCAAGCGCTCGACGCCGAGGCGAAGAAGAACGGCTGGACCGTGATCAGCATGAAGAGCGACTGGAAGCGCATTTTTCCCTTTGATTAGAGCATGATCCGGAAAAGTGGATGCCGGTTTTCCGAAAAGATCATGCTCCAACGAAAACCAGTCAAAGGCGAGGAACGCGCCCGCGGCTTCAGTCATTCAACAGCGCCATCGCATGCTCGTGCACGCGCTTGTCGCCGGCGGCGATGATGCGGCCGCCATTGTGCGGCCGGCCGTTGTCCCAGGTGGTCATGATGCCGCCGGCGCCCTCGATGATCGGGATCAGCGCCAGCACGTCGTGCGGCTTGAGCTCGGTCTCGATCAACAGATCGACGTGGCCGGCGGCGAGCACGCAATAGGCGTAACAATCGCCGCCGTAGCGCGACAGCCGCACCTCCTTCTCGACGCGGCGAAACGCTTGCCGGTCGGCCTCGTTCATCAACAGCGGGCTGGTGGTGAGCATGATGGCGTCGCTGAGCGAAGCGCAGGGGCGTACCTGCAGCGCGCGGTCGCCGGCCGGCCCGCGATAGCACGCGCCGCGGCCGTCGCCGGAAAAATGCTCCCGGGTGAACGGCTGGTGCATCATGCCGTAGATCGGTACGCCGCCTCGGGTCAGCGCGATCAATGTGCCCCAGGCCGGCAGGCCGCAGATGAAGGATTTGGTGCCGTCGATCGGGTCGAGCACCCAGACATATTCGGCGTCGGGACGGTCGGCGCCGAGCTCTTCGCCGACGATGCCGTGCTCCGGGAAGGTCCGGTTGATCAGCGCGCGCATGGCGGCTTCGGCGGCGCGGTCGGCCTGCGTCACCGGATCGAAGCCGCCGGTGTGGCTCTTGTTCTCGACGCCGAGCGCGCTGCGGAAGAACGGCCGGATGGTCTCGCCGGAGACGGCGGCAAGCTCGTCCACGAAGGCTGCAAAGTCGATTGCGGTCATGAAGGGCCTCGTGCTCCGAGGTAGCGGAGAGTTCCGGCAACGGCAATCGGCGTGTTGCCGATCCGCAACGCCCGGTCGCGAAATGCTTGACGGAGCCGGAAACAGTGGCAGCCGGTCTCGCCTGGCGTGTTTTTGGGCAGGACTTTGTCTCGCACTAAGCCTCTGAAATCAATCATCTATTTCAAGCGTCACAATAGCTACAACGCGCCCGAGACGCTGCCCTGCAGATTCGATGGGGAAAGTTCCAGTCAAATAGGTCAACAGGACTTGCGTTTTGTGCGACGCGGTGTATCTTATTGCAGTGCGGTAGCGGGAGGTTTCCTCGCGCTGCCGTCGCCCTCCTTGGGCGTTTCCTCCCTAGACTTGGGCCGCTCCCGCAAGGTGAGCGGCCCCTTTCTTTTTGATCTTATCTTTTGTCTTGAGTTCCCTGCACGCCGGCGGTTCGTCGCCGGCACCTATTCGGCTGCCGCCCGGTAGGGTCGCAATTCCTCCAACGGGATCGCGGCAAGGCGATCCGAAAGCAGCTCGAACTCGCCCGCCAAGCGCGCGAACGAGGCCGACCGCTCGTAGCGGCGCTCGTCCATATACAGCGCCCGGTTGATCTCAAGCTGGATCGCGTGCAGGCCGGTTGTCGGATTGCCGTAGTGCTCGGTGATGAAGCCGCCGGCATAGGGCTTGTTGCGGCTGACCGCATAGCCGAAGCCGCGCATGGTCTCTTCGATGATCTCGGCGACGATCGGAACGCAGCTGGTGCCGTAGCGGTCGCCGAGCACGAGATCGGCGCGCGGGCGCTCGTCCCTCGCTCCGGTGGCCGACGGCATGGAGTGGCAATCGATCAGCATGGCGGCGCCGAAATCGCGATGCAGGCGCATGAACAGGCGCCGCAAGGCGCGATGATAGGGCTTATAGAGACTGTCGATGCGGCGCAGCGCTTCGCCGACCGCAATACGCTGATCGTAGATTTCCTGGGCGTCGCCGACCACGCGCGCCACGGTGCCGAGGCCGCCGGCGACCCGCATCGAGCGAGTATTGGCGAACGAGGGCAGGCGGCCGTCGAACATGCGCGGGTCGAGCTCGTAGGGCTCGCGGTTGACGTCGACATAGCAGCGCGGGAAATGCGCCTTCATGATCGGATGGCCGCGTGCGGCGATGCCGGCGATCAGGTCGTCGACAAAACTGTCCTCGGAGCGGCGCAGTGTCGCCAGATCGAGCCGCGACGTCAGCAGGAAGGCGCGCGGATAGATCCGCCCGCTATGCGGCGAGTTGAACAGGACCGGGCCACGGCAATGCGCCGGCTCGACGGCCTCGAACGGGGGATCAAATTCGTCCTGAATTTCCAACATGGCGCCTGACGGGGCTTTTTGGGGAATAGCGACCCGGCACCCGTTCCCTAGCGTGCGCCAACGGCCATTGTCCACAGGAGTCGCCGCTTGCCAAGAGCGGTTTAAGGGCTGTTACATTGCCTGGCTTTCACCTCATCTTTACCGGCCATCCGGCTTATGGAGCGGCAGGGGGCCGGCGCAAAGCCGGGTTCGGGTTGCCATGTCCAAAATTTTGCTTGCCGAAGACGACGTCGACATGCGCCGGTTCCTGGTCAAGGCGCTGCAGAATGCCGGCTTCGACGTCGTGTCCTACGATAACGGCCTATCCGCCTACCAGCGGCTGCGGGAAGAACCGTTCGAGCTCTTGCTCACCGACATCGTCATGCCGGAGATGGACGGCATCGAGCTTGCCCGCCGCGCCGCCGAGCTCGACCCCGACATCAAGATCATGTTCATTACCGGGTTCGCGGCCGTGGCGCTGAATTCCGATTCGAGCGCCCCCAAGCACGCCAAGGTGCTGTCGAAGCCGATCCATCTTCGCGAACTGGTCAACGAAGTGCAAAAGCTGCTCGCGGCCTGAGCCCGGGCGGCCAGGGCGGCCAGGGCGGTTACGGCATCGCCGCCGCGCGCCACACCAATCATCGATAGGCTCGGCGTTCGCCGCCGCGATGCGCGGTGCAATGACCTGATGCACGGCGTCGCATTGTCCCGGCCGCGTGAACGTATATTCTGACCATTCCAGGCCTTCTCGCCGACATACCCGGATGCAGGACCGAAGCGCGATGCCGGCGTCGCCACAGCCAACATTCAACGATGACTTGCTGCTGTCGGATGTGGACCGCAAGGAGATTGCGCGCAGCTTTCCCACCTTCACGCACGTGCTGGACTTTCCCGAGTTGCGGCAGGTTTTCGACGGTTACGATGTGTTGGCCAACCGCTGGAAGAAGACTCTGCGCAGGGCCGGATTGGCGACGATCGCGCTCGGTGTGATCGCGCTGCTTGGCGCTTCGACCGAACCGCTCTACGAAAAACTGTCGCCGCTTTTTTCCAACACGATCGTCGTCGTGTCCGCGCTCGCCGGACTGTTGAGCATCATCATCAGCACCTTCGGCGTCCTTCATTCGGCTTCCAAAAACCGATGGCTGGAAGCCCGGCTGATGACCGAGCGCCTGCGGCAATTTCAGTTCCAGACGCTGGTGTTCCGCGTTCCGACCATTCTTCGCTGCGCCGCGTCGCCGGACTTCGACGCGCAGTTCGGCAAGGCGCGCGAGCGCTGGTTTTCAATGTTCAAGATGGAGCATGCCGACCACCTGCCCGCCAAGCTGAAGGAGGTGTTGGACGACGATTCCGAGGAGCAATTCCAATTGCACGACGGCGACGCCCTGGACGGCGTCCCGGCGAGCGATCCGCTTTTAACAGAGCTGTTTTCCGCTTACCGGCTGTTGCGAATCCGGCATCAGATCCTCTACGCCAATTTCAAGCTGGGCGGCGACAGTCTCAATTTCCCGCGCAAGCAGGTCTCGCTGTTGAGCGGCGTGAGCCTCATTTGCATCCTGCTGGTGTTTTTTGCGCATTTTGCCGTTTCGATCTCCTCGGTGTCCAGATTGCTGCCGTCCGATGCCATCGCGAACGGGCTGGCCTTCATGCGCGGCACGTCGGTACACGTCCTTATCATCTGGACCGTCATCGTTGCGCTGGCGGCGCGCACGTTCGAAGAGGGTCTGCAGCCGACGCGCGAGGTCGAACGCTACACGGCGTACCGCGCGCGGCTCGGACGCCTGCTCTATCATTTTGACGAGGCCTTGAGCGTGCCCGAGCGCGTGCGCCTCATGACCGAGGTCGAGCGGCTGGTTTATCAGGAAATGCGCGAGTTCCTCAAAACCAATTATGAGGCCCGGTTCGTTCTTTGACGACAAGCCGGTTTTGTCGGTATCAGCGCCGCAAAAGCGCTTTCTCCAGCATCACGTGGATGCCCTTTGAGCCGTTGACCACCTGTGTCACGCGCAGGTCGGCGGCCAGGCTGCATAGCGTGTAGGCGTCCTCGCGCGAAATGCCGGTGCGCGCGCAGATCAGCTTGATCATGTCGCGCAGCGCGATCACCACCGCGTCATCGAGATCGGGATCGAACGCCATGGTCATGATATGGGTCGGCGTCTCGGCGAGCGGCCATTCCAGCGCCATGTCGTCGCGCACGTGCAGCTCGAAGGTGCCGATCAGGCCGGTCTCGATGGCGGTGATGCAGACTTCGCCGTCGCCCTGCACGCCGTGACCGTCGCCGGCCGAGAACAGCGCGCCGTCGACATGGATCGGCAGATAGAGCGTGGTGCCGGCGACCAATTCCTTGTTGTCCATGTTGCCGCCGTTGCGCCGCGGCGGCGGTGAGGCAACCGGGCCCCAGGCGGCGGGCGGCGCCACCGCCATGATGCCGAAGAACGGCTTCAATGGCAGCTCAAGGCCCCACGGCAGCCGCCCGACCATCCGCGCGCGGTCGAGCGGAATGTGAATGAGGCGCATCTCTTTGAAATCGTCCGGCAGCGCGCCCGCGAGCGGCCGGATCATGTTGTAACCCCAGTCGTAATGCAGATCGATTGCCTTGATCCGCACCTCGAGCACCTGACCAGCCTTGGCGCCGCGCACGGCGACCGGCCCGGTGAGGATGTGAGGTCCGCCGAGCTTCGGCTGCACCTTTGCGTGAATCTCCTGCAGCGCCGGCGGTACGTTAAACCCCGAAGCCGCGCCGGGCAGTTGGCCGAGCCCGCCCGACACCGTCGAAATGACGACGGTGTCGCCCGGATCGACCGTGATCAGAGCTTTGAGCTTTGCATCGAAATAACCCCAATGCACCGTGTCGGGCGCGGCATCCAGCCGATGTGTCGTCATTGGCGCAACTCTTTGATCTCGTCTCTCATTCGCCGCCGTGGAGAATGTCGGAAATCCAATCCCACATATAATGAACGCCGATGGTGGCGTCGTCGACCTGGCAATGATGGAAGCCGCCTTCCTCGCGGGTGAAGACCTTCAACGCCTTCTGCTTGGAGCCGACCGCCTCGTATAGCTTCTCCGCGATCTCGATCGGAATTTGCTCGTCGCCGGCGCCATGCAGCAGCAGGAACGGGCAGGTCATCTTCTGCACGATGCCGTCGAGCTTGAAATCTTCCAGCTTTTTGAGCGCCGAGGCGCGGTCGTTGACGCCGAGCACCCATTGCAAATGCTCCGGCGGCACCGACAGCGACAGCACCCTGCCGGAATCGAGCAGATCGAGCCGCCGCGCCCAGATCTCGTGATAGTCCCATTGCGCGCCCCAGGCGACGCAGCAGGCGAAGCGTTGCTCCAGCGACGCCGCGCGCGGCGCGTAATAGCCGCCAAGACTGAGCGCCATCACGCCGATGCGCTTTGGGTCGAATTCCTTGCGGCCGGCGAGATACTCGTAAACCGGCGTGGCGTAGCGCTCGGTCTCGGCGATCAGCGGCAGATTGCGGAAACGCACGCTCTCGCCGTTGCCCGGCCCATCGACGATCAGGCAGCCGACGCCGCGCGCGGCGAGATCGGGCACGCCGTAGCCGTATTGCAGCTCCTTGGTGACGTCGAAGCCGTCGAAGAACACCATGGCCGGGGCAGGGCGCCCGCGCGTCGCTTCAGGGTCCGGATGCACGAGCAGCGCCGGCAGGCTCGTGTTCTCGTACGGCACCTCGACCGGCTCGATGCGCGGGCGGCGGATGATGGCGGCGGCTTCCTTGAATAGCGCCACCGACTGCGCATAGACGTCCATGCTGCGCTGCGAGCGCGGATGAATGAAGCGCTCGCCGGTCTGGTAATAGCGGCAGGCGCGCATGAAGCACGCCGCCGCGGTAAGCTTGTGGCCGGCGCGCATGGCGTCGCGGCCGCGTGCCGTGATCTTGTCACCCATGCGGGCCCATTCCTCGAACCAGGCGTCGTCGTCGCCGACCTTGTCGGTGAGCGCGCGGCCGACCCGGTTGACCTCGTCGATCTCGACGCCGGTCCATGGCGCGCCGGAGAGGCAGATCAATAGCCCCATCGACCAGCGATAATTGGTCGGGAAGTAGAGGAAGGCGGGATCGTCTTTCTTGACCACGGCGGGCTCGTCGGTGTTTTCAATGGCGGGACTAGGTTCCTCGTTTAGCATGGCTTACCCCTCACACGGTACGCAACCGTCTGCTGTGTAGTCACAGGGGAGCCAAGCGTGGCGGCGGATCGGGCCGAGCCGATCCGCGCCACACCCCACAAATTCTGAAATCAGATATTTTCTGCCCCGCCGCCGGCGTCACCCAGGTCAGTATCGGCGAATAACTCCCCAAGCGGCATCATGCGGCCGATCAAGCCTTGTTGATGGCAATACCGCAGCGCCGTTTGGACATTTTTGCGATTGGCGTCGCCGAGGCCGTAGGCCCAGGGATCGGGGCCTAAGACCTCGAGCTGCTCTTCCCATGCGGTCCTGACCCAGGCCAGCGGAATGCTGCGCGGGTTGGCGACATGGCGATAAGCCAGCGCCTTGGCCTCGTCGAACGCCTTGACCAGATTGGTCGCGACCCACGGATATTTGTCGATGATCTCTTGGCGCACGACATTGACGTGCATGATCGGAAAGAGTCCGGTGTCGCGGAAGAATTCGATCTCGATGTCCTTGTAATTCGGAAACAGCCGCACGATGCGCTTGTCGCCTTCGCGAAACAGGGGTGGCAGATCGGGCGACAGCATGGCGGGGATTTCGCCCTCCGCCAGCATGACGTCGAGCCGTTTTTCCGGCGGCGCCATTTCGATGCGCAGGTCTTTTGGCGGCGTGAACTCGAAATCCTCGCTGCGCTCGACCACCCAGGTGCACTGCCGGTGCGGCACGCCGTAATATTCTTCCAAAATGCCGCGCATCCAGATGTTGGAGGCGGGCTGGAAATTGGTGCCGCCGATCTTTTTGCCGATCAGGTCTTTCGGCTCGCGGATGCCGGACTTGGCGTTGACGAAGACAAAGCCGTGGCGGAAGCGCCGGTGCAAAAATACCGGGATCGCGGCCAGCGCCTCGCCGCGGTCGCGCGCCATATAATAGCCGCCGATATTGATCTCGCAGACGTCGAACTCGGTCTTGCGCGCCATGCGCCAGTGCCGCTCGCGCGAGCCCATGCCGGTGAGCATGACCAGTTCGATGCCGTCGGCCTGCACGGTGCCGTCGCTGAGCGCGCGGACGATCTCGTAGTCGCCGCAGGCGACGGTGAGTTTCAATTTCGCCATTACAATATTCCTTCTAGCGCCAGCGGCTGAATCTGGTCTCGGCGCGGCGCACGATCTCGTTGAGCGCGATCGCCATCGCGGCAAGCATGGCGACCAGGCCGAACAGTTTGGTCGGGTCGAAATTCTCGGTGAACATGGTGGTGAAGTGGCCGATGCCCGCGGTGGAGACGTAAAGCTCGGCGAGCAGCACGCCGAGCAGCGCGCCGCTCATGCCGAGCCGCATGCCGGCGAAGAAGCTCGGGATCATGTGCGGGAAGATCACCCAGCGCAAAATTTGCCAGCGACTGGCGCCCATGGAGCGCGCGCTCACCAGCAAAATGGGTTTCATGTTCTGCACGCCGGCCACAATGGCGATCATGATCGGGAACATGCCGTGGGTGACGCCGAAGGCGATCTTCGAGGCCGGGCCGATGCCGAAATAGAGGATGAACAGCGGCAGGATGGTGATCTGCGGCAGGCCGTAGAGCAAAAGGATGATCGGCATCAGGCTGCGGCGCGCGAACGGTCGCAGACCTACCGCTAGGCCAACGGTGAGGCCGATCACCACCGCGATGGCGAAGGCGACGGCCAGCTCGAACAGGGTCAGCCGCAGCGCCGCCGGCACGCCGTTGGTGTGCCACACCGTGCCGAGCGAAAGCAGCACGCGCGACGGCGGGCTGATGAACAGCGGATCGATGAACCAGCGCGCGGCGATTTCCCAGGCGATCAGGAGCAGCGCAACGACGCCGAGCCGGACCACGCCCGCATGCCGCAGCAGGAATTGGCCAGGCGCGGGGCTCATATCCTGCGCCTGCCACGGGCTTCGAGGAAAGAAACGGCGCTATTGAGCAGCGCCGCGATCATCACGACGAAGGCGATGTAGGCGAACATGCGCGCCATATCCATGCCCTCGGCGAGCTGAACGATGTGGTGGCCGAGGCCGGCCAGCGAGGCGATGACTTCGCTGCCGATGATGGCGAGAAGCGCGATGGTGAATCCCATGCGCAGGCCGGAGAGAATCACCGGCAGCGCAGCGGGCACGAGCACGTAACGGAACAGCTGATAATCCGACGCGCCCATCGATTTGGCCGCGGTGACGAGCGTGCGGTCGACATTGCCGAAGCCGGCGATGGTCGAGAGCACGATGGGGAAGAAGCTGATGGTGGCGCCGAGCGCGATCTTCGACGCCGGGCCGAGGCCGAAGAACAGTATATAGAGCGGCAGGAACAGAATGATCGGGATCGAATAGATGCCGGCGAACAGCGGCTCGAACACGCGGATGGTATAGCCGGTGCGGCTGACGAAATAGCCGACGATGGTGCCAAAGGTCATCGACAGCGCGAACGCCGCGGCAAGCTCGGTCAAAGTGATGCGCAGGTCGGGCAGATATTCGCCGGATTTCAGGACATCGAGAAGCTGTTGCCATACCGCGATCGGATTAGGCAGCAGCAACCGATTGATGCCCCAGCGATTGGTCGCGAGATACCAGAGAGCGAGGATGCCGAGCAGAAAACCGATCTGCACGGCGCGACTGCCGATCCGAGCGGCGCGCTCGTTGCGCCGCGCCATCAGGAGCCCTCCGGAGCACGCGCCGATTCGGCGACCGTCTTGCGGATTTCGTCGTGCAGCAGCGCATAAAGCTCGTTGCGCAGCGCGGCGAATTTTTCCGAGGTGACGAATTCCGGTTTGCGCGGATGCGGCTCGTCGACGCGAATGATCTTCTTGATGGTGCCGGGCCGCGCCGAAAACACCGCGACCCTGTCGGCAAGGAACACCGCCTCGCCGAGGCTGTGGGTGACGAAGACGATGGTCTTGTCGGTTTGCGACAGCAGCACGGAAAGGTCCTCGCCGAGGATCATGCGGGTCTGCTCGTCGAGCGCGCCGAACGGCTCGTCCATCAACAGGATATCGGTCTTCAGCGACAGCGCCCGCGCCAGGGCCGCGCGCTGCCGCATGCCGCCGGAGAGCTGGCTGGGATAATGGTGGGCGAACTCGGCGAGGCCGACCGCTTCAAGCGAAAGCTTGGCGCGTGTCTCGTGCTCGGACTTCGGCACGCCCTGGAACAGCATGCCGAGGCGGACATTTTCGAGCACGGTGTTCCAGGGAAACAGCGCGTTCTCCTGGAACACGAAGGCGATGTCCTGCGGCATTGGCCCGCGCACTGGCTTGCCAGCGACTTCGACGGCACCGCTGGTCGGCGTCATCAGGCCGCCGATGACATTGAGCAGCGTGGACTTGCCGCAGCCGCTCGGCCCGATCAGGCAGAGCAGCTCGCCGCGGGCGATGTCGAGCGACGTGTCGGCTAGCGCGCGGACATATTGCGTCTCGCCCGCCTCGCCGAACTGGTGCGAGACGTCCTTGATTCGGACTGCGGCGTCGCGCGTCGTCATTTCGGCAGATACGCTTCGGTAAGCAGCGCCGCCATGTCGGGCTTCGACGGCAAAAGTTTTGTGTCGACGAACGACGTCGCCAAGAGGTCGAGCGCCTTCGGGTTGAAACGCCCGTCCAGACTCATGGTCGGCATGGTGTCGTCATAGATGGCGCTGGCGACGCCGGGCGACATGCCGATCAGCTTTATGGTGGTGTCGATGATGGTTTGCCGGTGATCGCGCATAGAGGCGATGGTTTCGAACCAGCCGGCGAGGAAGGCTTTGAGCGCGGCGGGATTGCTCTCGATCAGGGCGTTGCTCGCATAGATGCAGCTCGTGGTGAAATCCGGAAAATAATCGCCGAATTTCACCAAGATGCGGCCGTTGCCGGACTCGACGAATTTCTCCACCGTGACGCTGTCGGTCGTGGTGCCGTCGATCTGATGGGTCAAGAGCGCCGCGATCTGCGCCTCGGAGGCGCCGAGCGGGGTGATCTTGATGCCGTCGTCGCCCCAGCCCAGGCGGCGCGACAATTGCTGCGTCAGCCAGAAGGTCAATGAGCCGGTGCCGGAGACGCTGACGGTGTGGCCCTTGAGATCGTCGACGGTCTTGAACGGCCCGTCCTTGAGCACGGTCAGCATGATGATATTCGGCGCGCCCGAGAACACCGCCACCGCCTTCATTGGCGCGCCTTTGACGATCGCCGCAAAGGAGGGACTGCCGCCGAGCGCGATGTCGAGTGAATTCGCGGTCAGCGCCTGCACCATCTTGGCATCGCCGGCAAAAGAACTGATGTCGAGATCGATGCCGTGCTTCTTGAAGATGCCGGTTTCGACGCCGACGTCGGCCGGGATGAAGGCGAACTGATTGGCCTGCGCCTTGCCGAGGCGCAGCGTCGTCTGGGCGCCAGCCGCATTCGTCAAAATCAAGCCGATGAGCGCCACGGCGGCGCATGCGCCGGCAAGCCGCAAAATCCAAGGCACCGTAAACATCGACATCCTCCCCATCACTTGGCCGGCAAGAATGCTTCAGTATAGAGCGTCGTCATATCGGGTTTCGACGGCAGCGCCTTGGTGTCGAGGAACGAGGTTGCCAGCACGTCCAGCGCCTTGGCGCTGAACCGGCCGTCGAGGCTCAGGATCGGCATGGTGTCGTCATAGCTCAAGGCCGCGACGGCAGGCGATACGCCCGTGTGCTTGACGGCGATGTCGATGGTCTCCTGCCGGTGGTCGCGCATATAGGCGATGGTTTCGAACCAGCCGGCGAGGAACGCTTTTAGCGCCGCGGGATTGCTCGCGATCACAGCGTCGCTCGCATAGATGACGTGGACGTGGAAATCCTTGATACGGTCGCCGTATCTCACCAGGATGCGGCCGTCGCCGGTTTCCATGAATTTATAAACGGTGACGCCGTCGGTGGTGACGCCGTCGACCTGATGGGTTTTCAGGGCCGCGATCTGCGCCTCGGCGGCGCCGAGCGGCGTGATCTTGATGCCGTCGTCGCCCCAGCCCTGCGCGCGCGACAATTGCTGCGTCAGCCAATAGGTCAACGAGCCCACGGTCGAGACACTGACGGTCTTGCCTTTGAGATCGTCGACGCTCTTGATCGGGCCGTCCTTGAGCACAACCAACAGAATGGTGTTCGGCGCATTAGCCTCGGCCGCAACGGCCTTCATCGGTACGCCTTTAACGATGGTCGCCAGCGCCGGCCCGCCGCCGAGCGCGATGTCGAGCGAGCCCGCGGTCAGCGCCTGCATTTCCTTGGCGTCGCCGCTAAACGAGCTGATCTCGAGATCGACGCCGTGTTTCTTGAAAATGCCGGTATCGACGCCGACGTCGGCCGGCACGAAGGCAAACTGATTGGCCTGCGCTTTACCGAGCCGCAGCGTCGTTTGCGCGGACGCCGCGCCGCTGGCAAAAATCAGCGCGGTAGCGCATGCGCCGGCCGCCCATATCGATCGCTGCATCAACATCAACGCCACTCCACGTACCATCACTTCGCTGGCAGAAACGCCTCGGTGTAAAGCTTGCTCATATCGGGCTCGGCCGGCAGCGTGTTGAGCTCGACGAAGGATTTCGCCAGCACTTTGAGCGCGCTCGGCTTGAAGCGGCCGTCGTCGGAATACATCGGCATCACTTCGTCGTACGTGCGGCCGACGATGTCCGCGTCCTTGTCGATCACGTCCTTGGCAATGGCAATAGTCTCGGCCTTGTTCGTGCGCATGAAGGCGATCGTCGTGAACCAGCCCTTGAGGAAGCCGCAGATGGCCTCGGGCCGGCTCGCGATCAGCTTGTCGGTGGCATAGATGACGTGGACGATGAAATCCGTCAAATCGTTGAAGCGGACCAGGATGCGTCCTTCGCCGATCCTTTCAAGAGCAAACGCATTGCTCATATCCATGACGATGCCGTCGATGTCGCCGCGCTTGAGCGCTGCGAGTTGCGGCGCCATGGCGCCCATCGGCTGAATGTCGATGCCGTGCGGGCCCCAGCCCTGGCGGCGCGAGGTCTCGCTGACCAGCCAATAGGTGAGGCCGCCCGCGGTCGAGACGCTGATCTTCTTGCCCTTGAGCTCGGCGACGCTCTTGGCGCCGTCCGGCCGCACCACGATGGCAAGGAGCAGCGGCGGTCCCGCCATGGCGGCGACGCCCTTGATCGGCGAGCCCTTGACGATGAAGGCCAAGGCCGGCCCGGAGCCGAGCGCGATATCGATGGAGTCCGAGGCCATGGCCTGCTGCAGCTTGGCGTCGCCCGCAAAGGCCGAGCCTTCGACGTCGAGGCCGTTTTCCTTGAAGAAGCCCTTGCGGATGCCGATGTCGAGCGGCGTGAACGAGAACGCTTCGGGCACCGCCTTGCCGACGCGCAAAGTTTCCGCGGCCAGCGCCGGCGCGGCGATGAGTGCGCCCGCAAGTGCGGCGGCAAGCAGCGTGGCTGAGCGGTTCGACATTTCTTACGTCAGCTCTTCGGCAGAAACGCTTCGGTGTAAAACTTGCTCATGTCGGGCTCGTCGGGAAGCGTCTTCATCTCGACGAAGGAGCGGCTCAGCACCTTCAGCGCCGCCGGATCGAAATGGCCGTCATTGGTGAACATCGGCATCAGCTCATCGTAGATGCCGCTGGTGGTCGCCTCGTCGGTGCCCATCACCGTCATGGCGATGGCGACCGATTTCGCCTTGTTCGCCCGCATGAACGCGATGGTCTCGAACCAGCCTTGCAGGAACGCAGTCAGCGTCGCGGGCTTTTGCGCGATGGCGGTGTCGGTGGCGAAAATCACGTGCATGATGAAGTGCTGCACCACGTCGCCGAACCGCATCAGGATGCGGCCGTCGCCGCGGGCGACGAAATTGAGCGCCGAGCCGATATCGACCACGCAGGCGTCGACCGCGCCGGCTTTCAGCGCGGCAATGCGCGCGGAGTTTTCGCCGATCGGCACTTGAGTGAAGCCGTCAAAGCCCCAGCCGTGCTGGCGCGACACCACGTTCATCAGCCAATTGGTCGCCGAGCCGATGGTGGAAATCGCGACCTTGCGGCCCTTGAGATCGTCGACGGTTTTCACCGCGCCGTCGGCGCGCACCACCATGGCAAAGATCAGCGGCGGCCCCGCCATGGCGGCGATGCCTTTGACCGGCGAGCCTTTGGCGATGAAGGCGAGGCCGGGTCCGGAGCCAAGCCCGATATCGACCGCATTGGCGGCCATGGCCTGCTGCAATTTGGCGTCGCCGCCGAAGCCGGCGATGTCGAGATCGAGACCGTGCTTGGCGAAGATGCCGACTTCCTTGCCGATATTCGCCGGCGTGAACGAGAACGACTCGCGCCCGGCATTGCCGACACGGATGAGCTCGGCGGCGTGAGCGCTCGCGAGCAACAAAGAGCTCACCGCCATCACACCGACAAATATCTTCACAAGGCAAGTGCACTGCGGTCGGGCTTGCGCATGCGAACTCCCTCTCCCCAGGGGGGAGAGGGTAGGGGTGAGGGGGCTCTGACCGAGAGGCCGTACCCCCTCACCCCTCCCTCTCCCCCCTGGGGAGAGGGAGAAGAAAGCCGGGCGCGACCGCTCAGCGCTTCTGGCGGTCACCGCCATCGCCTTCCTCCCCTTACGTCTTTGCCGCCGATCTTAGCGCATTTCGCCGCCGCTCGGTCCCGGCCTCATCGAGCGTCAAATCGTCCCTAAGCACGACGCCGTAGGTCTCTTCGGCGAAGCGGCGGGAGACGAATTCCTCGATCACGTCCGAGCGCACGGCGGCCGCATCGCGCTCCAGCGGATTGCCCCAGCCGCCGCCGCCACCGGTGCGCACGATCACCTCGGAATCGACCGGTACCGGATAATGGATCGCATCCATGGAGCGAAAATCGTTCTCGCCCGGCTTGCGCAGCAGGAAATCGGCGGTCGTGCCGGCCGTGCCGCCCCACAGCCCCCAAGGGGGACATTCCGCGCGCTTGGGATGATCGAAATTCCAGCGGCCCTCGATCAGGTTGCGCACGCTGGTGTCGATGCCCAGCCCGCCGCGGTGCTTGCCGGCACCGGCGGAATCCGTGCGCAGCGCGCGCCCTTCCACCAGCACCGGGCATTTGAGCTCGATGCCTTCGATCGAGGCGTTGCGCACGTCGCCCTGGCAGACCGAAACCGTGCCCGACACGCCGTCCTCGGACGGCCGCCCGCCCCAGCCGCCGCCCTCGATGCTCTGCACGACGAAGCGGCGTTGCGTCTTCGGATGCACGCCGAAGAACACGATGGAGCCGCCGAGCAGGCCGTGATGGCCGGCCGGCACCCGGTCCGGCATGGCCTTGGCGAGCGCCCTGATGATGGTGTCGACCACCGTCGGCACGATGATGCTCCAGCCCGCCATCGGCGCCGGATATTTTGCCATCATGATGTTGCCTTCGGGGATGATCACCTTGAGCGCGCGGAACGAGCCTTCGTTGACCGGCTCGAGCGGGCCGGTCAGCGCCTTGTAGGCGACGCGGGCGCCGGCATAGGTGCGCGAATTGATCGCCGCCTTGCGCTCGCCCGAGGTGGCGGAGAGGTCGATGGTCATGCTGCCATGATCGACCGTGACCTTGGCGTGGATCGGCACCCGCTCGCCGCGCTTGACACCATCATCATCGATGAAGGAGCCGGCCTCGTAGACGCCGTCGGCGAGCTTTTCCACGACATTGCGGCACTTGCGCTCGGTTTCGTCGAAAATCTGCGCGATGGCATCGAGGATGGTGTCCTTGCCGTATTTGTCGAACAGTTCGGTCATGCGGCGCACCGCCAAGTGACAGGCCGCCATTTGCGATTTCATGTCGCCGAGCGAGGATTCCGGAAAACGAATGTTATCCTTGAGCACCCGGTAGAGCGTCTCGTTGAGCTTGCCGCGCTCGTAGATCTTCAATTGATCGAGCTGCAGCCCTTCCTGCCATGGATCGGCGACAGTCGGACCGGCGCCAAAACCGGTCGACATGCCGCCGATATCGATCCAATGGGCGCGCACCATGGCGAACATCAACAGCTCGCCTTTGTAGAAATACGGCGTGTAGATGACGATGTTGTTGAGGTGCTGGCCGGCGACCGCCTGGTGATTGGTGATGACGACGTCGCCCGGGGCGAATCCCTTGGCGCCGAAGCGCGCCATGGCGTCGGTGATGATGACGCCGAGGTCGGCGACGAAGTGCGACACGCCGCCGACGTTCTGCGAGATCAGTTCGCCCTTGGTGTTCACCAGCGAGGTGCAGAAATCGCGCACTTCATAGATCATCATATTGTAGGAGGTGCGCTGCAGATCGGCCGCCATCTCGTTGGCGATCGCTGGTAGCGCGTTGCGGATGACTTCGAGGGTGACCGCGTCGAGTCGGGTTTTCTTGTGTTTGGTTTTCTTGTGTTTGGCCATCATACGTGTCTCCTCTTATCCTTCCCCTGAAAGGGGAGGGCCGGATCGCCGTAGGCGATCCGGGGAGGGGTCCGTCAGCGATGCCGACGCACGGACCCCCACCAGGTTCGCTTCGCGAACCATCCTCCCCCTTTCAGGGGGAGGTAAAAGAGATTGGATCGCCATCACACGCCTCCGACGTCGATGATCAGCTCGCCGGAGCGCGCCACCCGGCAGGTATCGCCTTTGAACAGCGCCGTGGTGGTGCCGTGCTCCTCGATCAGCGCCGGGCCGGCAATGCGCGCACCGGCGCCGAGATCGGGACGCTGGTAGATCGGGCAGGACACCGGTTTGCGCGGATCGCCGAGATAGACGTCGCGGCGTTTCGCCTTGGCCGTGCCTTTTGCGGAAAGTTTCGGAAATTTCAGCTTCGTCCGCTTGCTGATGGCAGCAAGCCGGATATTGACCATCTCGACCGGCTCGTCGGGCGAGTGGTGCGAATAGCGGTGCTCGTAAAGCGCATCGAACGCGGCGCGGATCTTTTGCCGGTCGCCGCGCTTGATGGCGTCGCGCGACACCGGCACCGACAGCGTGAATTCCTGGCCGACATAGCGCAGGTCAAGTTCGGTCTGGAATTCCGCTTTCGCCGCGTGGCGCAGGCTCTTCTTCGCCTCGCCGGCCATCTCGTCATGCACGGCGGCGAGCGCAGTAAAATCGAGGCTGGCGAGATCGCAATAGAACGTGCGGGTGAAATCGTGGCGCTCGTCGGCGAGCAGCATGCCGAGCGCGGAGAAGTGTGAGGGAAACAGCGGCACGATCACTTTCGGGATGTGCAGTTCGCGGGCGATGGCGCAGACGTGCAGCGGCCCCGCGCCACCAGACGCGACCAGCGCGAAATCGCGTGGGTCGTAGCCCTTTTCGACTGAGACTTCGCGCACCGCCAGCGACATTTTCGAGATGGCGATCTCGACGATGGCCTGCGCCGCTTCGATCGTGTCCATCTTGAGAGGTTTGGCGACTTTCTGCTCGATGCCGGCGCGCGCGCCGTCGGCATCGAGCACCATCTGGCCGCCGAGGAAATTGTGCGGATCAAGCCGGCCGAGCACCACATTGGCGTCGGTGATGGTCGGCTCGGTGCCGCCGCCGCGATAGCAGATCGGGCCGGGATAGGCGCCGGCGCTTCGCGGGCCGACTTTGAGCGCGCCGACGTCGTCGGTCCAGGCGATGCTGCCGCCGCCGGCGCCGACTTCGACCACGTCGATCATCGGCAGCATCACGGGATCGCCGCTGGCATAGCCGCCGACATAATAGCCGGGCGCCAAGGTCGGTTCGCCGTCGCGCACCAGGCTCGTCTTCGCCGTGGTGCCGCCCATGTCGAAGGAAATCACATTGGCGAAGCCGAGCGCCTGGCCGACCCGCGCCGAGGCGATGATGCCGCCGACCGGGCCCGATTCCATCATCGCCACCGGACGTTCCGTGGCAACTTCCGGCGTCATCACGCCGCCATTGGAGCGCATGATCGAGAGATTGCCATCAAAGCCGACACTGCCGAGGTTATGGCTCAAGCTTTTCACATAGCCGCCGACCTTCGGCCCGATGTAAGCGTTGACCACCGTCGTCGACATGCGCTCGAACTCGCGATATTCGCGCATGATGTCGTGCGACAGCGACAGATACGTGCCGGGCAGCGCTTCGCGCACCATCGCGCCGGCAATGCGTTCGTGCTCGGGATTGGCATAAGCGTGCAGCAGGCACACCGCGACCGCTTCGACGCCTTCGGCGGCGAGCGCGCGGCAGGCTTCGGTGACGCTGGCTTTGTTGAGCGGATGGTGTACGTCGCCCGAGCCCATGACGCGCTCGTCGATCTCGCGGGTCAGGTGGCGCGGCACCAGCGGCCGGTGGCGATGAAAAAACAGATTATACGCTTCCGGGCGGTTGCCGCGGCCGATGATGTAGACGTCGCGGGTGCCGCGGGTGACGATCAATCCGGTCTTGGCGCCCTTGCGCTCGATCAGCGTGTTGATGGCGATGGTCGAGCCGTGGATCAGTTCGTCGACCGCGGAGGCCGCGAGCCCACTCTGGCGGATGCAGTCGAGAATGCCCTGGGTCAGTTCATGGGGCGTCGTCAGGCTTTTGGCCTCGACAAATTTTCCCGCCTTGTCGTCGAAGCCGACAAGGTCGGTAAACGTGCCGCCGATGTCGATGGCAACAGTGATCATCGCCGCGTCCCGAGGTGGTGCGGCTTAAACACGCCTGCACACGTTGAGAGAAGTCCCGTCACGGCGCGGCACACTATTCATTTTACCAAGGAACACAACTCATGCTTCCTGCTAATGTTTCTTGCGCATCTCGTGCGATGAATTGACGGTGGCGTGCAGGTTGCGGGCGAATTCGACAGCGCCGAACACCGCCATGTCGGGTGCGGTCTTGACGTATTCCTTGACGCCGAGGATCGCCGGCCGCGGCGCTTTGAGGATCGCGGCGCACAGCGTCGCCACCGCGTCGTCGAGTTTCGCCGCCGGCACCACGTCGCTGACGATGCCGAAGCTGAGCGCGCGCTCCGGCGTGATCTCGGCCTGCGAATAGACCAGATAGCTCATCGCCTTGCGCGGCACCCGGTCGACGAACGACGACATCACCATGGTGGGCAAAATGTTGTGCGCCATTTCCGGGACCTGGAACACCGCCTTGTCGCTCGCCAGCGTGATGTCGCAAGCGGCGGCGATGGCGCAGCCGAAGCCGAGCGCGCGGCCGTGCACCGCGGCGACGATCGGGATTTTGGCATTGCGCATGGCGCCATAGCAGTTGAACACCACGTCGCTGAAAGTGCGGCGCTCGAGCGCGTCGGGATCCTGCTTCGGCGTCGAGCCCATCACGGCGCGGCCGACGCAGAAATCCGCACCGGCGCCGCGCAGCACGACGATGCTCGATGTCTTCTCGGCGCCTTCGATGATGCCGGTCAGTTCCGCGACCATCTCGTCGGACACGGCATTGCCGCGCCCCGGCTGGTTCAAGGTGATGCGCAGGATCGCTCCGTCTTGCTGAGTCAGAATGTCAGGCATGAGTTCTCTCTGCTTCATTGTTTCGCGGAATTTATGGCGCGCCAGACGCGCTCCGGCGTCACCGGCATTTCGATATGGGTCACGCCGAATTCGGCGAGCGCGTCGACCACGGCATTGACCACGGCGCCGAGCGCGCCGGTGGTGCCGCCTTCGCCGGCGCCGCGCACGCCGAGCCGGTTGGTCGGCGTCAGCACTTCGCTGATATCGGTGGTGAACGACGGCAGCAGATCGGCGCGCGGCATGGCGTAGTCCATGAACGACGCCGACAGCAGTTGCCCATGCGCGTCGTAGCTGCAGCATTCCCACAGCGCCTGGCCGATGCCCTGCGCGGCGCCGCCGTGGGTCTGGCCGTCGACCACCATCGGGTTGATGGCGCGGCCGACGTCGTCGACCGCGGTATAGCGCACCAGGTCGAGTCCGCCGGTTTGCGGATCGATCTCGACCTCGCAGACGTGCGCGCCATAAGGAAAGCCGAGCTGCTTGATGGTCTCGTCAGCGGTCGCCGCCAGCGGCCCGCGCAAATCCTCCGGCAAGTCTTTGCTGTCCGCCGCCGCGGCCGCGACGTCGAAAATTCCGACCGAGCGGTCGGTGCCTTTGACGGTGAAGCGGCCGCCCGCAAAGGCGATGTCGTCCTCGGCGGTTTCCAGCATGTGGGCGGCGATCTTCTTGCCCTTCTCGATGACCAGGTCGGAGGCGTTGCCCATGACGATGCCGGCGAGCCGCATCGAGCGCGCCGAATGCGAGCCACCGCCCTCCTTGACGATGTCGGTGTCGCTCTCGTCGACATAGACGTCGTCGAACGGCACGCCGAGCCATTCGGCCACGCATTGCGCAAAGGTGGTCTCGTGGCTTTGCCCGCTGGACAGCGTGCCGACCACGACGTCGACGCGGCCTTGCGGATGCACGGTGATGTCGGCGCGCTCGCGCGGATAGCCGCCGGTGGTTTCGAGGTAACAGCACAGCCCGATACCGCGCAGGCGCTTCCTCTTGCGCGACTCGGCGCGGCGGCGCTTGAAACCCGCCCAGTCGCCGAGCTCCATGGCGCGATCCATCACCACGCGATAGGTGCCGTTATCGTAGGTGATGCCTTGCGGGTTCTTGTAGGGGAAAGCCGACGGCGGAATGAGATTGCGCTTGCGCAGCGCAACGCGATCGAAGCCGTGCTCAAGCGCTGCTTTGTCGATCAGCCGCTCGATGACATAGATGACTTCCGGCCGGCCGGCGCTGCGATACGGTGTCGTACACATGGTGGTCGAGAGCACCGCGCGCGCGGAAATGTGCGAGACGGGAATGCGATAGCCCGACGTCGCCAGTCCGACGCCCTTGACCAGCGGCACGTACGATCCGCTGTGGGCGCCGACATTGCTGAGATTGTTGGTGCGCAGCGCCAGAAAGCGGCCGTCGGCGTCGAGCGCGAGCTCGGCGGATACCGTGAGATCGCGGCCCATATAGTCGCTGACGAAGGCTTCGGTGCGATCGGCGGTCCATTTCACCGGCCGCCCGACCTTGCGCGAGCCCCAGACCACCAGCGCGAATTCGGGAAAGAAACTGTTACGCGTGCCAAAATTGCCGCCGATCTCGTGAGCGACGACGCGCACGGATTCGAACGGCACGTCCAAGATCGCCGCGATCTCTTTCTTCTGGCGCACGATGCCGCCGGAGCCGGCATAGAGCGTGTAGCGCTCGGTTGCCGGATCGTAGACACCGACGGCGGCGCGCGGCTCCATCGGCACGCCGGTGACGCGATTGACCCAGGTGTCGAGCCGGGTGACGTGGGCGGCGCGCGCAAACGCCGCATCGGTCGCTTTGGCGTCGCCGACCTCGGCGTCGATCATGATGTTGGGCAAGTCGTCATAGAGTCGCGGCGCATCCTTGGCGACGGCGGCGGTCGCATCGATCACGGCCGGCAGCGACTCGTATTCGACGACGACCATTTCGGCGGCGTCCTTGGCCTTGGCGATCGTCTCGGCGATGACGAAGGCAACGGCGGCGCCGACGTGACGGACGCGATCGGTCGCCAGCACGTGATGCGGCGCCACCGGCACCGGCGAGCCGTCGCGATTATGCAGCACGATGTCGGGCGGCGTGCCGGCGGCGGCGAGGTGCGGGATGCGCGTGAGCCCGTCGGCGAGCGCGTCCTGGCCGGTCAGCACCGCGAGCACGCCAGGCATGGCGCGCGCCGCGGCGACGTCGATCGAACGGATCAGCGCGTGGGCATGCGGCGAGCGCACCGCGGCGCCGTAGGCCTGTCCCGGCAGATTGACGTCGTCGCTGTAATTGCCGCGGCCGGTGACGAGGCGTGCGTCTTCCTTGCGGCGTACCGTTTGTCCGATGCCTGCGTTCATGATGCGATGCTAATGCGCGGCCTGCGTTTCGCCTTCCACGCGATGGAAGCCGAGCCGCTGCATCACCGGCTCGTCGGTGACACGCAGGATGAGCGCGTCCTCGGCGGCCTCGTGGAAATGCGGCCGCCAGGCCGGCGCGGCGATGACGTCGCCGCGGCGCCATTCGAAGCGCTCGCCGTCGACCGTGGTGGCGCCGGTGCCTTTGACCGCCGCATACATATTGTTCGCGGTGGTGCGGTACGGCGCGGTTTTGACCTTCGGGGCGAGCCGCATCATGTGCAGCCCGATCGTGTCCATGGCCGGATTGCCGAGCTCGACCTGGGTGCCGAACCGGCCCGCCGGCGTCGGCGTCGCGGCGTCGAGGCGCTTCAATGTTTCGCTCAATGGAAACACGAACGGCGAATCCTTGGTCGGCGGCGCCTTCTCGAACGCTTCGTGGGTAGAGTCCTCCTCGGCCGGCTCGAAGAACATCGGCTCGAGCAGTTGCACCAGCGGCACGTCGAGGAAATCGAGCCAATAGGCGCAAGCGCGGCTGTCGTTGCCGTGGCCGTGGCTCGACCAGTTCGGGGTGAGCAGCACGTCGCCTGGCTCCATGGCGATCTTGACGCCGTCGACCTCCGTATAGGTGCCGGGATCGGAATCCAGAATGAGCCGCAGTGCGTTCGGCGTATGGCGATGCGAGCGCGCCCATTCGCCGGGCATGATCATCTGATAGGCCGCGACCATGGTGCGCACGGTGCCGTAGCTCGCGTCCGACACCGGATTATAGAGGATGAGATTGCGCCGCTCGGCGAGCTCGGTGTTGATCAGCCGGCCGGCCGCATCGAGCGCGCCACGCGCCTGCTCGTATTTCCAGTGCGCCGGCGCAAAGTTCTTCTTCGGCGCCGGCCACAATGAGGCGACCTTTTTGGCCCAGCCCGGCGCGATGCCGATCTGGCCGAGCTTGCCGTAGAGATCTTCGAGTGTGCCGGATTGGGCGAGTTCTTCGCGGGAGGGGACCTTCATCGGATGCCTCGGCTGTGGGATGGCTCAAACCATCTTACCGGGATCGGCAGCGCCGCGCACCACGTCGATAACGCATAGCGCGGCTTCCGGCATGTGGTCGCCCCGCCAGGCGACATGGCCGTCGGGACGTACCAACACGAATTTGCGCGCGTAAAGGGCGGCAATATGCGGCTCGGCGATGTCGGTAAAGGTCAGCGGAAGATTGCGTTTTTTGGCTGCCTCCAGGAGCGGTGCCGCCTGCGCCGCGTCCGCACCGAAACCGATGAGCGCAAACCCGCGCCCGAACAGATCGAGCGTCGAGCGGCCGTCGGCGAGGACGGCATGGGGCGCGCGGTGGCCGGGCCGCGCGGTCGGCACATAGGCTCGCGGATCGTCGGGCGGTGCCACGGAGCCGTCGGGCCAGAGGATCGGCGAGCCCTCGTAGCGGTAGCCGAGGTGCGCGCCGAGCGTGAACCATTCGCGGCGCATGGTCTCGGAAAATTCGCGCCCCACTTTTTCCCGCGTCGCCGCGCCCTGCGGCGTGTCGTCGAGGAGATCGGGGTGAGGGGGCACCGACAACATGCGGCGCAGATTGCCGCTCGCCTCGGTGACGTTGCGCGTTCCAACCGGCTGGCGTTCGATGCTGTAGGAATCGAGCAGGCGATCGCCGCCCCAGCCTTCGATCGTGGCGGCAAGCTTCCACGACAGATCGACGACGTCCTGGATGCCGGTATTCATGCCAAAACCGCCGGTCGGCGACATGACGTGGGCGGCATCGCCGGCGATAAAACCGCGGCCGCCCCGGTAGCGCTCGGCGACCAATTCGCGGCGCACCCACGGCAGCACGCTCAAAATCTCGAACTCAAAATCGCGGCCGACGGCACGGCGGATCGCCGCCTTGATGTCGTCGGTGGTGTGGTTGCGCTGCTCGGAGCCGCCGATGATGGAAAAGCGCCATTCGTCGCGGCCGTTGATGGCGACGATGGTCGACCAGGTGCCTTCCGGCCCGATGAAGATGTGGCGATAGGCCTTGCCCTTGTCGTGCAGCGACAACAGGTGCGGGCAGCGGAAGATCACGTTGGTGGTGTAGGTCAGAACCGGATTGCCCTGCATCGCAATGCCGAGCGTCTCGCGCACCAGGCTGCGCGCGCCGTCGCAGCCGACGATGTAACGCGCCAGGATTTCTTCGCGCGCGCCGGTCTCGGCATTTTCGACCACCGCCGTGACCAGATCGGCGTCTTGCGTGAACGAGACGAGCCGCGTGCGGTAGCGCAGCGCGACGTTTTTCTGTGAAGCCGCAAAGGCGCGCAAAATCGGATCGAACATGTTTTGCGGGCAGCGCTCGCGCCGCTGCGGGCTTTCCTTCGGCGGCGGCGCCTGGCCGATACCGGGAAAGCGCTCGCGTCCCAGCTCGTAACCCGTGAGGCTGGTCAGATAGATATTGTCCTGGGCGTAGTCGTGCGGGTAGGGCGAGCCTTCGACCGCCGGCACAATGCCCCAGCGCCGGCAGAATTCCATGGTGCGGATGCCGACCAGATCCATGCGCGGCTGATAGATCGAGCCGTCGCTCTGCTCGACGAGCGTGCAGGCAATGCCGCGCCAGCCGAGATCGCCGGCGAGTGCGAGACCGACCGGCCCGCCGCCGACCACGAGAACCGGTACGATGTCATTCTTCACGTGTTGCGACCCGATACGCTGCGATCATATGCAGCGGCCGGCCGAAAAAGTGAAGCATGCGCATCGCTCCATCAGGGATGCAATGGCTGCTTGATCTCTTTACACGGCAAGCTCCTCGCCTTGCGGCGTGTTGTGGCGCGGGCGGGATAGTCGCCTCGCCGACAGAGGAGTGTCGCGGCCGGCCCACTGCGTCCCTTCTCCCCAGAGGGGAGAAGGACAGGATGAGGGGGTTCGGACGGTGGAGTTTTATTCTGAATCTTCCGAACCCCCTCACCCCGACCCTCTCCCCTCTGGGGAGAGGGAGTCTTCTGAGCCAGCTTCCGCGGACTTTCATGGCAAGCGCCTTCGTTCTCGCGGCGCATCTCGGCGCGCGCCTCGCATGAGGCTATTCAAGAAGACGTGGATGGCCGGGACAAGCCCGGCCATGACGGGTTAGAGGCATCGACTTGTAAACACGCTCGGATGCGGCCCGGCGCGGCAGTGCCGTGATCAGCCGCAGCACGCCACCAGCACGCTGACGGTCGGCGACCCAATCAAGGTGAAAGCTGGTTTTGATTTTCCTGCGGCGGCTTCCAGCGCTTCGTCGGCGATCTCGCAGGCGAGGAGGTCTTCGCCGCCCTGTTCGGGGTCCTTGATCGTGTCGGTCATTGTGCCAGTCCGTTTGCGCGCCGGCCTTGCCGCCTGCCGGCAAGGGCCACCATAGCAAGCGGCCCTTCGCAAGGAAAAGTGGCGCGGCCTGGTGCCGCCAAGGCGGACCGGCGGTTGTCGCCGCCCGCCCGCCGTGACACCATCGGCGCCTCGGTTTGCAGGTTCGCACAAGCATGAGCAGAAAATTCGCCTGGGCAGCGCTGCCCGACGAGCAGCTTCTGAAGGTCCGCCTCAAGAACCTTCACGTGAGGGTTGAGGGCACCTGGCTCGAGGACTGCCTCTTGACCTTGCACGACGAGCTGGCCGAGCACGGCCTCACGGTGCGGCCGCACGCCTGGATTTCCAACGAATGGTTCAGCCCGGAAGACTCGCCGGGCATCGCCATGCCGTTCTTTCTCGCCCATCCGCGCCTGATGCGGCTGGAAAAGAAACTGATCATCGACGTCGAGGGCGGCACCTGGAATTCGTGCATGAACATCCTGCGCCACGAAGCCGGCCATGTGGTGCAGCACGCCTATAAGCTTCATCGCCGGCGCCGCTGGCAGCAGCTGTTCGGCCCGACCTCAAAGCGCTACCCGCGCTATTATCAGCCGAACCCCGCCAGCCGCAATTACGTCCAGCATCTGCGGCTGTGGTACGCGCAGAGCCATCCCGACGAGGATTTCGCCGAGACTTTCGCGGTTTGGCTGCGGCCGCGCTCGAACTGGCGCACGCGCTATATCGGCTGGCCGGCGTTGAAAAAGCTCAGATATGTCGACGAGCTGATGCGGGACATCGCCGGCAAGCGGCCGTTCCTCACCAACCGGGAAAAGGTCGATCCGCTCAGCAGGTTCAAAGAGACACTCGGCGAGTACTACAAGAACAAGCGCGAGCTTTATCTGGTCGATCCGCCGCGGACCTATGACCGCGACCTGCTGCGGCTGTTCTCGGCGGATCCAAAGCATCGCTACGCCGAGACGGCGGCGTCCTTCATCCGGCGCAACCGCACCCGGGTGCGCGAGCTGGTCGCCAAATGGACCGGCGAATATCAGCTCACCGTCGATGCCGTGCTCGACGACATGATCGCGCGGTGCCGGAAGCTGAAACTGCGCGCAGCCGGCTCGGAGCGCCGGCTCGTCGCCGAGTTCACGATCCTGTTGACCGCGAAAACCATGCATGCATTGTTTGGTCCGTCGCGGCGAAGGTGGATCGCGCTATGAAACGGCTTCGCGTCCTGGTGCTGGTTCACCCGGACTTGCTGCCCCCGGACTCGTCCAAGGGGTTTAGCGAGCAACAAATCAGCGAGTGGAAAACCGAATACGACGTGGTGACGACGTTGCGCCGCGCCGGGCACGAGGTGAAGCCGCTTGGCGTGCAGGACGAATTGAAACCGATCCGCGACGAGATCGAGACCTGGAAGCCGGACGTCGTGCTCACGCTGCTCGAAGAATTTCACGGCGAAGCGATCTATGATCAGAACGTCGCGAGCTTCCTCGAATTGATGCGCGTGCCCTATACCGGCTGCAATCCGCGCGGCCTGATGCTGGCGCGCGGCAAGGATTTGTCGAAGACGCTGGTGCATTACCACCGCATTCCGGTGCCGGCCTTCGCGGTGTTTCCGATGCGGCGCAAGGTACGGCGCCCGGCGCGGCTGGCCTTGCCGCTGATCGTCAAGAGCCTGAACGAGGACGGCTCCTACGGCATCTCGCAGGCCTCCGTCGTCGATACCGACGAGAAGCTTGCCGAGCGGGTGAGTTTCATCCACGAGCGCGTCGGCACGCCGGCGATCGCCGAGCAATATATCGAGGGCCGCGAGATCTATGTCGGCGTGCTCGGCAACGACCGGCTGCGCGTGCTGCCGGTGTGGGAATTGACGTTCGGCAACATGGCCGAGGGCGACTGGCCGATCGCCACCGAAAAGGTCAAGCACGACACCGACTAT
Source organism: uncultured Alphaproteobacteria bacterium (assembly GCA_963724715.1). Taxonomy (GTDB): domain Bacteria; phylum Pseudomonadota; class Alphaproteobacteria; order Rhizobiales; family Xanthobacteraceae; genus BOG-931. Next base: position 696,198 of record CAVRVV010000002.1, read on the forward strand.
CAGGAGCGCCGCCAGATTTTGCACGGGCCGGCGAAGAATCTGGCGCCCGAGCTTGCCGCGCGCATTCAAGCGATCGCCAAGCGCATCTACCGGACGCTGGAGCTCGACGGTTATGCCCGCATCGATTTCCGGCTCTCAGCCGACGGTGTGCCGTATTTCCTCGAGGCCAACCCGAACCCCGAAATTGCCGAAAGCCAGGAATTCGCTGCCGCCGCCAAGCACGACGGCATCAAATACCGGGATTTGCTGCACCGGATCTTGACGCTGGGCATGCAGCGCGCGGCGGGGACCGTGGCGCGGGCCGAAAAAAGCTGAACTGTCAACGCGACGTGCAAGTCCTCGCGCCGCCGCCCGTCACCAAGTGTAGCGCACAGTGCCGGAGCCGGCGTAAGTCTGCGAGCCTTTGCCGAACTCGCCGTCGAACTTGGCCAAAAGCGCCAGGGCGCGCGTGACGTGCAGTTCCGCGCCGACCGTCGTCAGCGCCGAATTCGGCGGCGGCGCGGCGCCGTTGACGACGAAGTTCGCGCCTGGCAGCGCCTGGAACACTGCGCCGAGCGCCGGGTCTTTGATCCAATCGTGCGCCCAGGCGGCGCGGGCGCGCAGCAAGAGCGGCATGCCGCCAAGCGACTGCAGGCTGTCGAACCGGGTGCCGAGCTCGCTGCGCGTGTCGGTCGCGTTCATGGCATTGAAGGTAAGCCCAAAGCCGCCGCCGGTGACATCGGCCTCGCTGTAGGTCGGCGTGTGAAAGCGCTGCGCCTGCAGCGCGCCGTAGGGTATCACGGCGACGACCGGCAAGGCGTAGCGGTAGCCGGCCTCGAGCCGCGCGCCGTAGCTTTGCCCATTGAAGCTTGCGGTCAACTGATCGCCCAGCGCGGTGCGGTTGGTCGACATGTCGTGATTGGCGAAGGCGAGCGCCGCCGCTACATAGGCCGGGCCGAAATACGTCCGGCCATAGACGCCGGCCTGGAACGCATCGCTGCGGCCGCTGCCCAACCCCTGGGCCAGGTTCCAATGGGTGTCACCGCCGGCGAGCGCAAAGCCAACGACTGCATCGGGCGTGATGCGATAATCCATGCCGCCGGCAAAGCCCGCGGTGCGCACATTGACATTGTTCGAGCCGACGACCGCATTGCCGTCGGTGGTGTTGCTGCCGCCATAGGCCGAGCCCCAAGCGGTCCAGCGCTGCTCGAAAGTCGGCTTCGGCGGCGCTTTGAGGACAGAAGCGTAGGCGAGCGCGATGTCGGGCGGGAAGCTCGCCTCGCGCTCCGGCGCAAAGGGCAAGGCTTGTCCGCCGCTCCCGCTGTCGCGGCCATACACGAATGGATCGAGCATGACGCCCAGAAACTCGTCCATCAACTGGAACGCGGCAAGCTGCGCATCGGTCGCGACCTCGCCATCCAATTGCGTGAGCGCGTTCCCCAAGTTGTTGCCGGTGAGTCCGAAAAGCGTCAGGAAATTCGGCGGCAGCGCGCCGCCGTTGTTGAAGAAATTGTCGATCGCGTTGGCGACGTTTTGTTGGTTTTGATTGAGGTTTCCACCGAGGCTCCCACTCGTCAGCAGAGCTGCATTGAGATCCAACAACACGTTGCCGCCGGTGTACTCGAGACTGGCGGTAAAGCCGACCGGCAGATTCATCGTGCTCAATCCGGAGAACGTGGTGCCGCCGAGCCCGGCCGATTGCAGGATCGTATATTGCTTCATGACGTAGCTGCCCGGCGCGAAGTCGGCCATCACCGTGCCGGCGAGCGACGCGGTTCCGGTGACGTTGGCGAATGTCGAGGTTGCCGGGTTGAGCTGTGCCAAATAAAGCGCGCCAGACTGGAACGCGAGATTGCCGCCGATCGTCATCGACGTACCGGGTGTTCCCGGCGCGCCGGGGGCGAGCGTGCCGCCGGAATGGACCGTCACGGGAGAATTGATGGTGCCGGTACCGGCGAGCGTTCCGCCGTTGACGTCGAGGTTTGTCGCGCTGTTCGTGCCGTTGAGGATCACGGTCCCGGAATTGACGTTGACCTGGTTGATGCCGGAAAAGCCGAAACTCGCGCCATAGGTGAAGGTGCCGGAGCCGAGCATAAAATTGATCGTGTCGCTGGTTCCCTTGCCGATGATATTGCCGTTGATGGCGCCGCCGGCGACGTTGAGCATATCGGCAAACGCCGACAGCTTGATGGCACCGCTGATCGTGCCCGCATTCTGGTTGATGGTCACGACGCCCGTTGCGCCCTTGACGTCTATCGCGGCGTTGGGCCCGGTGATGGTGCCGGTATTGGTGATCGTTCCGGGCCCGGTCAGGAAAATACCATCGAAGCTTCCGGTAAGCGTTCCGGCATTGTTGATCGTGTTGGACGAGCCGGTGCCGGCAACGGCAACGCCTGTGGTCCCGGTCGCCTGAATGGTAGCGCCGGCGCCATTGCTGAGCATCAGAGTGCCCAGCGAAGCGATGCCGAGGGCTTCGACGGCACCGCCGGTATCGTCGACCGAGATGGTGCCGGTGTTCATGACATTCGTCGAAACGAGCCCGAACACGCCGAGCGAGCCCGATGCCGCTCCGCCTTGGACGGTGATGGTGCCGGAATTGTTCAATGTCACCGCGTTACTTTGAACGCCGACGGCCTCGCCCCCGTTGCCGGTGGCGGTGATGGTGCCGCCGGTGTTGGTCACGTTCACCGACGTTGAAACATTGATCGCGAGCGCCGATCCTCCCGCAGCCGTAGTGGTGGCCGTTATGTTTCCGGTATTCGTTACCGTCACCGAGCCGGGCGAGACGATGGCGTTGACGACAGCATTGGCGCCATTTCCGGAGATCGTGCCGCCGGTATTGTTGATCGTTGTTGTCCCGCTATTGGTCGTAATGCCATTGATCCCGCCCGTGACCGACGTGCCGGTTGACAGATTGATGGTATTGCCGGTGTCGAGATTAAGCCCGTTATTCGTGCCGGTGACCGATCCGGTCTGCACGTTGACCGTGTCATTGTCCTGGAGGCCGGTACCGTAGCCGTCCGGCGAGTTTTGATTGGTGACGGTCCCATTGCAGTTGACCGTCATGCCCGTTGGCGTCGCGCCGACTGCTGCCGGAAGACATTGGTTCGCCGCCTGCGCTTGGTCCGTTTGCCATGCCAGCGATAGCGCAAGCACGATCGCGGCCAACTCGAACCGCCGCGGGAAAAATAAGGCGGGTTTCCCGGATCGATCCGCGCAATGCCTCGTCGATTCGCGTAACCAAGATGCAATTTTGCTCACGTGCACTCTCCCCAATCAGCCGCAACTCATTCCAACCCGTCGAAGCGATCGATATGCAACGCACCGGCAGAAAGTTCGCGCCTAACAATGTGTCTCGAAGGCCGCTGCGGTGCGCAAGAGACGCGTGAGTTCTCAAAGTCGAAAACGTATGTCGGTGGTCATTGCATCACGTGAGCAATGCCGCGAACCATGATTGCTGCTGTAAATTTTCGGCGGCCGCCGGTGTGCGACATCGCGGTAACGGGAATCCGGTCGCCCCGCCGCGGCCTGATGAAAATTATGTTGATCAACATAGGAATAGAGTTGCGGGTGGGGTGTTGCGGCTGCGGGGTGTCAATGCGAATCTGCAGCGTCAGCAAAGGTTGAAACAGCCCAATGCGAGTTCCACGCAAGAGACACGAAAAAGTCCGGGAGAAAATTCTGCAAAGCGCGCGCCGAACTCTTTAACCGCCACGGCTTCAACGCCGTGTCGATCGACGACGTCATGTCGGAGGCGGGGCTGACGCGCGGCAGCTTCTACAGCTATTTCGACTCCAAGACGGAACTCTATGCCCAGGCGGTGTCGAGCGTCGTCTGCGAGAAGCGCGACTCCGCCGCCGGCGGCGGTCAAATAAACGCCGAACAAATCGTCCGCGACTACCTGTCGGTGCATCATCTGGAAGATATCGACGGAGGTTGTCCCATGATCGGCCTGCCGAGCGATATTTCGCGCACCAGCCAATCCGTCCGCCAGGCATTCGAATCCGCGCTGCGGCTGATGATCGAGGTCATCGAACAGGACGTGAGAACGAGGACCGAACCAGACCGCAATCGAGTCCTCTCCATTGCCGCGCTTTGCGTGGGCGGCATGGTTTTGGCGCGGTCCATCGACAATCACCAGCTCGCCAACGAGCTGCGCGAAGCGGCGATGGCGACTGCGCTGTCGCTCGGCAACTGGCAATAGCCAGCATTTGCCGTGGTGTAATCCCCACTCCGCAAACGTCTCGATATCGCAGCGAGCATGCTGCTACTTGGAACCGTTCCAAGGTGCTTGCGCCCCGGCCGGGGAAAGCGGATATTAGTTGCGACCGAGACCAATTGCCCGGCGTGTGCTGGACGCGCCATCCCGAGGTCGCATGGATACCAAAACCCGCAAAGCGGACGTGAAGGCGCCGAGCGTGGCCGCGCCGCTGCAATATCAGCCCGGCTTCGGCAATCATTTTGTCTCGGAGGCGATCGCCGGCGCGCTGCCGGTCGGCCGCAATTCGCCGCAGCGGCCGCCGCACGGGCTTTACGCCGAATTGATCTCGGGCACCTCGTTCACCACCCCGCGCGGCGAGAACCGGCGCACCTGGACTTATCGCATCCAGCCCTCGGTCGTGCACCGGCCCTATGCGCGCATCGACAACGGCCTCATTCGCAGCGCGCCGTTCAACGACGTCGACGCGACGCCGACGCAATTACGCTGGAGCCCGATTCCGATTCCGAAAAAGCCGACCGACTTCATCGAGGGCATGGTGACCATCGGCGGCAACGGCGACGTCGCCACCCAGGTCGGCATGTGCGTGCACATCTATGCCGCCAACCGCTCGATGACCGACCGCTATTTCTACAATGCCGACGGCGAAATGCTGATCGTGCCGCAGCTCGGCCGCGCGCGCTTCGTCACCGAGCTTGGCATCGTCGAGGCGGCCCCCGGCGAGATCGTCGTCATTCCGCGCGGCCTGCGCTTTCGCGTCGAGCTGCCGGACGGGCCGTCGCGCGGCTATATCTGCGAGAATTACGGCGTCGCGCTGCGGCTGCCGGAGCTCGGCCCGCTCGGCTCCAACGGCCTCGCCAATGTGCGCGATTTTTTGGCGCCCGTCGCCGCTTACGAGGACACCAAAGCGCCGTGCACGATGGTTGCCAAATTCCAGGGCAATCTGTGGGCGGCGCAGATGGATCACTCGCCGCTCAACGTCGTCGCCTGGCACGGCAATTTCGCACCGTACAAATACGATCTCGCCCGCTTCATGGTGATCGGCACCGTGAGCTTCGATCATCCCGATCCGTCGATCTACAGCGTGCTCACCGCGCCGTCCGACGTGCCGGGCACCGCCACGATCGATTTCGTCATCTTCCCGCCGCGCTGGCTGGTCGGCGAGAACACGTTCCGGCCGCCGTGGTATCACCGCAACGTCATGACCGAGTTCATGGGATTGCTGCACGGCGTCTACGACGCCAAGGCCGAGGGCTTTTTGCCCGGCGGCGCCAGCCTGCACAATTGCATGACCGCCCACGGCCCCGACGCCGACACCTGGGAGCGCGCGAGCAGCGCCGAGCTCAAGCCGCACAAGATCGAAGACACCATGGCCTTCATGTTCGAGAGCCGCTACGCCATGCGGCTCACCCGCTACGCCATCGAGTTGTCGGAATTGCAGCACGATTATTTTGAAGGCTGGCAGGGGCTGGATAAGCATTTTCGCAGCTAACTCCCTCTCCCCAGAGGGGAGAGGGTTGGGGTGAGGGGGTTCGGACGATTCGGAATCAAACTCAATCGCCCGAACCCCCTCATCCTGTCCTTCTCCCCCATAGCGCGTCGAAGACGCGCGTAAACGCGCTAATGGGGGAGAAGGGACGCAGCGTGCAGGTCACGACTTCGCCGCGCGGCCTTTGAACGCGGCTCGCCGCTACGCCGACTAAGACGCGGAGGTGGTCATGAAAATCTTCATGCTCGCGTTTGTCGGCTTGTTTTTGGGCGCGATCGCCGGCGGCGTGATCGGCGTTGGCGCCGGCTTCCTGTGGACCACGGTGTTTCACACCAGCGACTTCGAAGGCTATTCGGGCATGCTGGTGTTCTTCACCTTCATGCCGATCGGCATCATCGTCGGCGCGGTGCTGGGCGCCGCTGGTCTCGTTTATCTCGCCTCCCGCGACACCGCGTCGTAGTGGTTGCTATTTCGTGTTCCAGGCGTCCTGCGTCGATCGCGCCGCCGTCCCCATGCTGAGCTTCGGCGCCGTGTTGCCGTCGTTGCCTTTGCCGGGCACCGGAAATGCGTAACCGATGATCGCCTTGGCTACGACCCGATCCGATCCAGGCGTGAAGCCGTAGCCGACGCCAAGCTCGACGTCGACGACGCCCGCTTTGAAATCGGTGACCGCGAACAATTGCTGGCTTTGTTGCTGCAGCGGCAGGAAATCGCCGATCTTGCCGAAATCGCCGTAATATTCGAGACCGACATACCAATCGTTGCCGAGATTGCGGGCGAGCCGCAGCGCCGGCGCAAAATCCGCCTCGCCGCCCGAGCCGAAGCTTACATCCACGATCGGGTTGACGATGAATTCCCACTGGGCGTTACGAACGCCGACGATCGGCCTTATTTCCAGCCCCCATGGGTTCGATGCGAACCGCGGCATCTCGTAGCCGAGCTCGAAATTGACGCCGTAGAAGAAATTGCGCTTGGCGGCGTCCGGGACCACGAACAGGTTGCGGATTTTTGCGCCGTCCGACAGCAATTGGCCCGAGCCGGTGACGGCAAACGGCAGATAAAAGCCGGCCTCCCACCAGTCGGTGATGCCGTAAGCAAATTCCGGCGTGCCCTGCAGGCTGCGGTTCGACGAAAATCCGCCGGGGACTTCCGGCTGCGTTTGTCCGACCGCGGCATAATTCAAATGCTGCTGGTAGGTCCATTGCCCGACTTCGGCGATCTCGGCGTTGTAGACCTGGATCTCGTCGTGGACCTGATCGGCGGCCAAAGCCGGCGGGCTCGCGATGGCGAGGAGCGCAGCGGTTCCGGCGGCGGCAAGTGCGCCGGTGCACAAGCGCAGTTTCGACGACCGGTCCATAACTCGCGATATTAGACCTTGCGCACCTTGGGGGAAACCGCGAGATGGCGATGCATGGTCACTCTCCGAAGTTTTTTTGACGCAGGCCGTCGGGCCTTCACGAAGCGCCCGAGTGCTCGCGCAGCACGTCGGCGGCGATGCGGTGCGCGTCGATGCCGGCCGGAATGCCGCAATAGAGCGTGAGCAAGAGCAGCACCTCTTGAATTTGCTCCGCGGTGCAGCCGTTCTTCAGCGCGCCGCGCATGTGGACGGCGAGCTCGTTGGGCTGCTTCGCCGCCGCCATCATGGCGATCATGACCAGCGATTTTGTCGCCGGCGGCAACGCGGTGCGCTGCCAGACGTCGCCATAGGCATAGGCGTTGATGATGTGCTGCAGCGGATGGCCGAATTCGCCGAACGCGTTCATGCGTTTTTCCACCGCCTCGCGGCCGAATATTTCCGTGCGCAGCTTCAGCCCGCGGTCATAAAGATCTCTGTCGTCCATCGGTTGCCCTCCTTCGGCAATAGAGGCGCGATTGCCCATTGCACCGCCAGATGCCTACAATGATTATGCCATGATGCTACCGCGCGAGCGCCTGTCCTATTCCTCGCCGTTCACCCGGCCGCCGCTCAAGCTGCCGGGCAAGGCGCGCATGATCGTCTGGTCGGTGGTCAATATCGAGGAATGGGAGATCACGCGGCCGATGGCGCGGCAATTGTCGCAGCCGCCCATGGGGCAGACGCCGATCCCCGATATGCCGAACTGGACATGGTACGAGTATGGCATGCGCGTCGGCTTCTGGCGGCTCAAGCGCGCGCTGCAAAACGCCGGCGTCACGCCGACCATGTCGATCAACGCCAAGGTCTGCGAGACCTATCCGGAGGTCGCCGCCGCGGCGCGCGATGCCGGTTGGGAATTCATGGCGCACGCCTTCGTGCAGATGCCGATCCAGCAGATCGAGGACCAGCGCGCCGTCATCAAACAATCGTGCGACGTGATCGAAAAATTCACCGGCAAGCGGCCGACCGGCTGGCTCGGCCCGGGCCGCGGCCAGACCTTCGAAACCCTGGACTACGTCACCGAATGCGGCCTGACCTGGTTCGGCGATTGGATCCTCGACGACCAGCCGCTCTGGGTCAAAACCAAGCACGGCCCGATCCTCGCCGTGCCCTACAGCGCCGAGATCAACGACATCACGCTGATGATCTCGCACCACCACGAATCCGATGTGCTGCTCAAGCGAACCATCGACGCCTTCGACCGGCTTTACGCCGAAAGCGCGGACTCGGCCCGCGTCATGGCAATCGGCGTGCATCCCTACGTCACCGGCGCCGCGCACCGCATCAAATATTTCGAAGAGCTGTACGACTACATCAACCGCCACGACGTGGTGCATTGGACCGGGCAGCAGATTTACGATTGGTATGCGGGGCAGGTGCCGGCGGGGTAATACGACCTACCTATAGAGAGGACCCACGCGTGCATAGGATTTTGAGGTACTTTCTTGCCGTTCTACTGGCCGCCGCCGCGATCGATGGCGCGGCGTCTGCACATTCGCCTACCAAGGCATTTGCGACCCCTGCCAAGTCCCCTGTCGTCCGCATCGACAGCGGACAGGTTCGCGGCGTGGCGGCGGACGGCGTCATCAGCTTCAGAGGTATTCCTTATGCGGCGCCGCCGGTCGGCAGGCTGCGCTGGCGAGAGCCGCAGCCGGCGCAACATTGGGCCGGCGTCCGCGACGCGACGAAATTCGGCCCGGAATGCATGCAGACGACGGAGGAAGTGCCGAAATCCGAAGCTTGCCTCACGCTCAACGTCTTGCGGCCCGCCACCTCGGCCAAGGCGCTGCCCGTCATGGTCTGGATTTTCGGCGGCGCGAATGTGCGCGGACAAACTTCGCTTTACCCCCAGGGCGACGCACTGGCAAAGCTTGGCGTCGTCTTCGTCAGCATGAACTTTCGGGTGGGCCGGCTCGGCTTCTTTGCCCATCCGGCGTTGCTCGCCGAGACGCCCGATGAGGTTCACGGCAATTACGGCTACATGGATCAGCGCAGCGCCCTGCAATGGGTTGCGCGCAACATCGCGGCCTTCGGCGGCAACCCGAAGGCGGTAACGATTTTCGGCCAGTCGTCCGGCGGCGGCTCCGTCGTGGCCCACCTCACTTCGCCACTGTCACGTGGCCTATTCCAGCGCGCGATCATGCTATCGCCCGGGTTTCCGGCCCCGCGGGCCAAGGCGGGCCCGCTCACCGAACTTTCCGATGCCGAGACCACGGCGGTCGATTATGCGCGCTCACTCGGGATCACGGCAGAAGGCCCGGCAGCCTTGGCGGCGCTGCGCGCGCTGCCGGCGGAGAAGCTGGTTGAGGGCACAGACCACGAGGCCGAAGAAGCTGCGCTTGCGGCGGGCAAGCCTCTCATCGGCGTGGCTGGACCGATGCTCGACGGCAAGTTTATCGTTGAGGCGCCAGAAATGGTTCTCGCCGCCGGCCGCGAGGCGAAGGTGCCGGTCATGATCGGTGCGACCGACCGCGACCACGCTCAGGGTTCGGCGGCTGACAAGGACGAACTGTTTGCCATCTTCGGCGCCAATGCGGTGCAGGCGCGAAAGCTCTACGACCCGCAAGGCGATCAGACGCTCGACGAATTGAAGCAGCAGGTATTTTGCGACAAGATACACATCGAACCGGCGCGTTATCTTGCCGACACGGTCGCTCGCGCCGGCCGTCCCGCCTATCTCTACCGTTTTTCCTACGTGGCTGAGTCGGAGCGCGGCAAAGTGAAGGGCGCGCTGCACAGTTCTGAGCTTCCCTTCGTCTTCGATATCCCGGCGGAAGTTTTCGGCGATAAAGTGACCGGCGACGACAGGAAGATGGGCGAATTGGCCAGTGCCTATTTGGTATCGTTCGCCAAGACCGGCGATCCGAACGGCGGCAACCGGCCGCAATGGCCGCGTCATGATCCGGCCGTCGATAAACTGATCGATTTCACCAACACCGGTGTCGTCGTCGCACCGGACCCGCTCAAGGCCAGGCTCGACCTGTGGCGGAAGGTTTGGAGCCAAGGCCGATAATGGTTTTGCCGGACGGGTTCGATCTTTGAGGTCCGCTTGTGCGCCGTGCCGGCGCGGTCATTGACCGAAGCGGGCCAGTAGGTCGCTGCCGCGGTCGGCGAGCGCGAGCGTGAAGAAAAATGCTCCGCCTTTGATCTTGAGCCGCCGATCGCGGGACGTTAGAGCTTCCCGAGCCGTTTTGGTGGACACGGCGCGGAGCTTGTCATCGGGCCGGCCACTTCGGGCCGGACCCGTTGGCGCCTTTGCTCACTCTACACTTGCTGGCTGCTGAACTACGACCGCGCGTCGGCGCGCTTCGCTTCCGTGTACAACGCAGCCCGCTTCGTCCGTGTCGCGATGCAGCTCAATTGCAGGGCCAACTCATTGCCTCGAACGCCCTATCGGCAATTCTTCGGAGACAAAAGTCTCCTTTGGTGTCCAACCGTGCACAGTGCTGCAATAAAGGCATCGGGAAAATGTGACTCTATCGGGCAGCCTATCGATCTCCGCAAGATCGATAACCACGTGCGTCGGGATCAGTCTTTTCGTATTTGGACATTTGAACATCAACCGCGTCAACGAAACCTCCCGATTCTCAGCGAGGATGCCGAGAGCTTTGTGAGCGTTGTCGCCGTCCGCGGAGTGCTTTTAGGAGGTGAAGACTTTGATCGAGCATACATCGTCGTCATTTGAACGATTTGCTGATCGAATTCAGAGTGTGAATTGTTCCTGTCGGCATTGGCATCCCCTTGGCGTCGAGGACTACGTCGTTGTGACATGACGATGCTTGGTCGGAAATTTGACCCGTCTGATTGTTGAATGACTTCTGCTGACAGCCGGTTGTATTTGAGCGCAGGACGATGGTTGCGACGCTGTTCGAGTCGGCATGAGATGTCGCATTTTCTACCACCGGAGAAGGCGCCGCGCCGAAGCCTATTGCGAGCACAGCCACGACGGTTATCGAGGCGCCTACGGCAAAAACACCCAGCGACATCGTCGCAAGTCGCCTGCGCTTTTGGCCGGCGCCTGCTTTGCGCATATGCGCCGGCTTTGCACCCGGCGCAGATTGGGGCTTAGGCGATGGACTTTGGCTCATGCGGCCCCCTTGCGCCTACGGTTTTTGAAGGCAGACACGCGTTCGGATGTTTGGCATCGAGGCAACGGGAAACGAATTTGACACCTACGACACCACGATCATTCCAAACCGCTTCGCAATGGCGCTGAACACTGTCCTTGAGCAGCACCAGGATAAAGGTACGGGGTAAGGCAGCCGGTCGAGCGGTGAAGCTCAGGCGCGCGCCGTCATCTGAAATATCATGGACGATACAGTCCAGGGGCTGCTCGTGCCCCTCAAATACGATTTGCGCGTCGCGACGCATCCGGCGTCGCACGTTTTTCCGATTTTCCCGCGATCGAGCACGCATGACCAAGAATTCCAGACGGCCAAGGCATCAAACAACACCGCGTGGCTGTGGATCATATGCTGCAAACGTTATCGAAGTTTGATCAGGTCAGGTTTTTCCTGACAACAAACTAACAAATTAATCTATTTGCTCAGGGCATTTTGTCGCAAGCGCAGCGCGCGCAAAGACGCCAACGGGATAGGCGATCAGCCCCACCGCGGCCGGTTGCATGGAGCCGTCGTCTCCCCTCCAGGGGGAAGCTAAATACTCCGTCACTTTTTTATTGACATATGTCTCTGCATCGGTTACATCACAATCCTCGCTCCGGTGAAGGACGTGGCGCGGAGGCACATCGCGTCATGGGAGCGAGGGCGGTGCCCGCGGGCGGGTTTGCAGCCTGCTCCCGGGCGGCTTGGGCATCATGTCTCCCGGCATTATGACCGGGGTGGGAGGTGCTTCCCTGGACTGGGATAGGCGACGGCGGGTAACGCCCGTTCAGACCGCGTCCCAGGAAGCCTGGCCTGAAGCTGAGCCTTTGGGATGGAATAATTCCCTTAGGTGAGAGCCGCGGTGGAACGCCGACAAGCGTGCGCGCTCCAAAAGGGCGCGCGCCGCATCGCAAGATGCGGCGGTTGGTGACCCTGCGTTTGCCGGCGTTCCGCTTCCTTCAAATTCTTCGTAGCCCGGATGGAGCGCAGCGTAATCCGGGAGCGGCGGTGCAAGCGGCGATATCGTTCCCGGATTGCGCTTCGCTCCATCCGGGCTACGAAACCAGGAACGGAAGAAAGAAAGACAGGCCCCACCCCTGGCTTTCTTTTATCCAAAGCCGGTTTCGCGTTTGACGTGATCGTATTTTGCTGGCGCGCGATCAATTTGCGTTTCGCGCATGACGAAGACTCGGGTGCAAAGGAGCGCCGCGAGGCGAGGGCGCTTGCCATGAAAGTCCGCAGCAGCTGGCACAACGAACTCCCTCTCCCCAGAGGGGAGAGGGTTGGGGTGAGGGGGTTCGGACTTCGGAGCAAATACTCGGATTTCCGAACCCCCTCATCCTGTCCTTCTCCCCCATCAGCGCGTTTACGCGCGTCTTCGACGCGCTATGGGGGAGAAGGGACGCAGCGTCGCGGTCGCGTAACTCTTCTCACTTCACGCGAGCGTTCGCGCCGACCACAAAAGTCGGGCGCCGATAACGCGTCGAGGACGCGCGTGAACGCGCTTATGGCGCGCCGCGAGGGCGAGAGCGCTTGGCCATGAAACATGCCGAACAGAAAGAGCCGCGATGGCGAATGAGGCGGAGCCTGTCATCGGGCCGGCCACTTCGGGCCGGAGCCGTTGGCCAATCCGCCCTACGGCGGGTCGAGGCCCTTGGCCTTGAACACCAGCGCTGCCGCCGGTCCCTTCAGCATCTTGATCAGCGCCCTGGCCGCGTCCGGCTCCTTCGCGCTCGCCGTGACGCCGGCCGAATAGGTCGTGATCTGTTGCAGCTCCGCGGGCAGCATGCCGATCACGTCCACGTCGGGATTCGACATCAGCTCGGACACTTGTTGCAAACCGATCTCGGCTTCGCCGCTCGACACCAGGACGCTGACGCGGCCGTTGGGTCCGCCGGCGGCGAGCTTCACTTTGGGTGTGACCTCCGCGGCGATGCCGAGCCGCTCGAACAGCTTCATGATGTGGGCGGCCGTTATGCCGCCGCCCGCAGGCGCGGTGTGAGCAATGGATTTGGCGGCCAGCAAGGCGCGTTTGAGCGCTTCGGGCGTCGAGACATCCGGCCTGGGCGCGCCCTTGCGCACGCAGATGCCGATGCCGGTGCTCGCGACAGCGGTCGGGCCGGGCAGGACTTTGCCTTGCCGGATGAGGTCGTCGAGCGCGCCGCTGTCGATGACGATCACGTCGGCCGGCTCGCCGCCGATGAAACGGCGGGCAATGCCGCCGGACGGGCCGTAGCTCACGCCGACGGTGTTTCCGGTTTCGCGTTCAATCTCCGGCACGAGTTCGTCGATGGCCGCTTTCATGGCGGTTGTGATCAGCGCATGGATCTCCGCCGCCTGCGCCGGATTGGTGGCGACAATCAACGTCGCGATAAGCGCAAGCGTGCGCATGAATGGTCTTGGCGTCATAGCGGATCGAGCCCCTTGGCCTTGAAGATCGGCTTTGCCGACGGCGCGGTCAGCGCCTGGATCAAGGCCCGCGCCGCGTCGGGTTGTTTGGCGCTCGCCGTGATGCCGGCGGAATACATCGTGATCTGCTGCAGGTCCGCCGGCAGCATGCCGATCACCTCGACGTCGGGGTTCGACAATAGCTCGGTCACCTGCTGCAGGCCGATCTCGGCTTCGCCGCTCGCCACCAGCACGCTGACCCGGCCGTTCAGGCCGCCGGCGGATAGCTTTGACTTCGGCGCCATCTGCTCGGCGATGCCGAGCTGCGCGAATATTTTCTGAATATGCGGGCCGACGATGCTGCCGCCGGCGGGCGAGGCGTAGCCCACGGTTTTCGCCGCGAGCATGGCGCGCTTGAATGCGTCCGCCGTCGACACGTCCGGCTTCGGCGCGCCCTTGCGCACGCAGATGCCGATGCCGGTGGTGGCGAGATCGACGCGGCCCGACACGATCTTGCCTTCGCCGATCAACTGGTCGATCGCCTCGCGGCCGGTAAGGAAAATGTCCGCGGGCTCGCCGGCTGCGAAATGCTTGAGCAAAGCGCCGGGCGGCGCGTAGAGCGCGCGAACGGTGTGGCCGCCGGCGCGCTCGAACGGTGGAAACACTTCGTCCGTGACCGTCTTGAGCGCGGTGGAAACGAACGCGTCGATCCCGGCGGCTTTGGCGGTCCCGGCCGCGGCGAGCATCGCGATGGCGATGGCGAGCATGCGCATGACCCTACCAGTGTCCTTTCCGGCGATTCCAGGCGTAGAGCAGATCGGCGAACCGGTCATAGCCGAAAGCGGAGATTTGATGAATGCCCGGCAAGCCGGCGAGCCTAGCGAGCCAGCCGTCGCCCGGCGTGGCGCGCCAAATGGCGATCGCGCAGTCGATGCCGACATGGAGACGGCCGTCGGCATCGACGCCGTGCAGCCGGCGGCGCACATCCGCCAGCGTGGCGCCGAAGCGGCCCAGCGCATCGGGCTCGAGATTAATGTCGCGGAATTCGATCACGCCGGTGCGGGCCGCGCGCACCAGCCGGCTGCGCTGCCAGTCGATGCCGGCGTTACAGACCGGACATTTGGTATTGTACCAGACCGTGAGCTGCGGACTCATTGCCGGCGCTTCGTCATCGACCGCGGAAGCGGCTACACTACACCATGTTCGACTTCGCACCCTCAAGTGGCCAGCCATGATCGACGCCGCCGTCATTGGTCTCGGACGCTGGGGCAAATCCATCGTCGAAGCGGTACAGGGCAAGAGCAGGCGCCTGCGGTTTATTCGCGGCGTGAGCAAAGAGCCCGAGCTTGTTGCCGATTTCGCCAAGACCCACGGTTTCGAACTGGGCACGGAATTTTCCGATGCCGTCGCCGATCCGCGCGTGCAGGCGGTGTTCCTGGCGACGCCGCATTCGCTGCACGTCGAACAGATCGGCGCGGTGGCGGCGGCGGGCAAGCCGGTGTGGTGCGAGAAGCCGCTGGCGTTGACGCGCGCGGAGGCCGCCCGCGCCATCGCCGCCGTGACCAACGCCAAGGTCGTGTTCGGCCTCGGCAACAACAAGCGCTGCTTTGCCTCCATGCGCGAACTCAAGCGCATCGTCGCCAGTGGCACGATCGGCGAGGTGCTGCACGTCGAAGGTCACTTCAGCAATGAGCATTCCACCCGCGTCAAAGGCGGCTGGCGCGACGATCCGCGCGAATCTCCGGGCGGCGGCATGACCGGCGCCGGGCTGCATCTCATCGACGCCTTCGTCAATCTCGCCGGCCCGATCGCCACGGTGGACGCGAAGATTTTCTCGCGCCAACCGCCGCCGGATCCGCGCGACGTCGCCGCGGTTTTGCTGCAGTTCGAGAGCGGCGCGACCGGGCTTCTCGCTACCGTGCGCGCCGCGCCGATGTTCTGGCGCGTGCACGTGTTCGGCACCAAGGGCTCGGTGGAGGCGCGCGACGAGACGACGCTCACGCTCGCGCGCATCGGCGAAAAGCCCGAGACGCTGACATTTCCGCAAGTCGATTCGCTCGCCGTGCTGCTCGATGCGTTCGCCGAGAGCGTCGAGACCGGAAAGCCGTTTCCGGTCACGACGACCGACATGCTCGACGTCGTCGGCGCCTTCGAGGCGATTATTCGTTCGATGGCGGACGGCGGGCCGGTCAATGTGCGGAGAAGCTAAGACTTCTCGTTTCCCGGGCGCAGCGCAGCACCATAAGCGCGGTTACGCGCGTCTTCGACGCGCTACGGCGAAGCGGAGTGATGCGCTGCAGACCCGGGATCGTCACAAGCTCCGAGTCTGCGACGATCCCGGATCAGCAGTGCACCGCTTCGCGCTGCACTGCATCCGGGAAACGTAAGCTGTTACTGCTGCGCAATACCCGCAGCTTCGCGCACGGTGTTCCAGCGCTTGTACTCGCTCGCCATGAACGCGCCGAACTCCGCCGCCGTCGAGCCTTTGACCACGACCCCGACCGTGACCAGGCGCTCGCGCACTTTGTCGTCGGCGATGATGTCGTTGAGCGTCTTGTTCAGCTTGGCGACGACGGTTGCCGGAACGCCCGGCGGACCGAACACGCCGTACCACGTCGTGACATCGTAGCCCGGCAGCACGCCGGATTCGCTCGCCGCGGGGATGTTCGGCACGGCGGGAAAGCGGTCCTTGCCGGTCACGGCCAGCGCTTTGAGCGCGCCGGACTGCACCTGGCCGAGCAGCGCCGAGACCGTATCGAACAGCACGTCGGCGTGTTTGCCGAGCACCGCATTGATGGCTTCGGGCGAGCTGCGGAACGGCACATGCAGCAAGTTCACGCCAGCGATTTGCTTGAACAACTCGCCGGCAAAATGCTGGGTGGCGGCAAAGCCGGGGCTCGCGAACACGATCTTGCCCGGATCGGCCTTGGCGGCCTCGACCAGCTCTGCCACGGTGTTGGCGGGAAAATCCGGCCGCGTCACGATCAACAGGCTCGCGCTCGCCACCTGCGCCACCGGTGTCAGCGCGGCGGTGTCGTAGGGCATGTCCTTGCGCGTCACCGCGGCGATGATCTGGCCCGCGGTCATGATGCCGAGCGTGTAGCCGTCGGGCGTGGCGTGGGCGACCAGTTCGTTGCCGAGGATGCCGCCGGCGCCCGGCTTGTTCTCGACGATGACCGGCCTGCCGAGGCGTTCCTGCATGGCGTCGGCGAGGATGCGGCCGATGATGTCGGCACCGCCGCCGGCGCCGAACGACACGATGATATGGATCGGCTGCGCCGGCCAGTCCCGCGCCGGCCGATCCTGCCCCGGTGCAGACCGCGCGCCGGCGAGGAGGCAGAAGGCTATGGCAAGCGCCAGCATCGGTTTGGTCATGGACAGGTCCTCCCGCATGGTCATTCCGCCGCCACCGCTTCGGATCGCACACGGCGCACCCCGACGCGCTCGAGGACGCCGACGATGCCGCGCGGCATGAAGATGATGCACAGAATGAGCAGGATGCCGTAGATGGTGTTGGCGGCGCCGATGAAGTTGGTGCCGAAGGCGACGCGCAGGCCTTCGTTGAGCGAGATCGTCAGCAGCGCGCCGACGGTCGGGCCGAGCATCGCATACATGCCGCCGACGATGGCGGCGAAGACGATCTGCAGCGACACCGCGATGCCGGAGACGGTCTCGGGGTTGAGGTACATCAGATATTGCCCGAAGATCGCGCCGCCGAGCGCGGTGAGCGCGGCGCTGATCACGGTGACGCGCAGCTTCTCGCGCATGACGTCGATGCCGATCGCGGCGGCGGCTTCCTCGTCCTCCGAGATCGCGTCGAGCGCCTCGCGGCCGATGCCGCGGTCGATCGAGCGCCAGACCGCGAGCCCGCCGAGCCACAGCGCAAGCGCGATGACGTAGAAGTAGCGCTTGTCGGGAAATTGCAGCGCATACCAGGAAAGGCCGACCGCCTTCGGCGTCAAGCCGAGCGAGCCGCCGGTGATGTCGCGCGCCGCGACGATCGAGAGCAGCACGACCTGGCTGAGCGCCAGCGTGACCAGCGCGAAGTAATGCCCGACCACCTTGAGGCGAAAGCACGGATAGCCGATGACGAGCGCCGAGCAGCACCGCCAGCGCCACGCCGAGCGGAATGCCGAGCCACGGCGTCACGCCGTAGTAGTTCCACAGCAGCGCCGGCACATAGGCGCCGACGCCCATGAAGGCGCCATGGCCGAGCGAGACGAAGCCGAAGCGGCCCATCATCGACCACGCCGTGTAGACGAAGCCCCACAGCAGGATCTGGATCAGCAGATGCATGAAATAGGGCGGCGCAAAAAACGGCAGCACCATGAGGATGCCGAGGCCGCCAGCGAGCAGGGCGTGTCGCGCGGTCATCGCGCCAGGATCCCCCGCGGCCGGACGAACATCAGCACGATGAAGAACGTGAAGGCGAGCACGTAGGACAGCTCGGTGTTGGCGTAATAGCCGCCGATCGCGATGATCTGGCTGATGATGAAGGCGGCGATGAAGCCGCCGATCATGTCGCCGAGCCCGCCGAGCACGCAGATCATGAAGATGAGCGGCCCGAACGTGTTGCCGATGAAGGGATGCACGTCGTATTGCAGCGCCAGCAGGCAGGCGGCGAGCCCGGCGAGCGCGCCGCCGATCGCCGAGGTGATGAGATAGATGCGCCGCTGATCGACGCCCATCAGGCCGATGATGTCGCGGTCCTGCGCGATGGCGCGGATCGCGGTGCCGATGAAGGTGCGCTTGAGGAAGAAATAGAGCGCGACCGCGCCGATCAGCGCGATGGCGAAGGCGAGCAGGCGCGCGTAGCTGATATAGATGTCGCCGAGCTCGATGATCGGCAGGCGCACGCCGATGTTGCGGAAATCGGTGCCGAACAGCAGCGTCGCGAAGCTCTGCAGGAAGAACAGCAGGCCGCCGGTGGCGAGCAGCTGGTTGATCGGCGCCGAGCCGAGGATCGGCGCGATGATGAGCAGATGCACGAGCACGCCGAGCGCCGCCACGCCGACGATGGCGGCGGCGCAGGCGAGCGGCAGCGGCCAGCCGCAGCCCGACATAGAGCCAGTAGATGACGTACATGCCGCACATCACGATGTCGGCATAGGCGATCCACACCACGTCGATCACGCCGAAGATCAGGTTGAGGCCGAGCGCCAGCAGCGCCAGCACGCCGCCGAGCAGGATGCCGTTGATGATCGCTTCGAGGAGATAGATGTCCATCGCCGCTACAGCCCCATATAGCTTTTGCGGATGAAGTCGTTGCCCTTGAGCTCGGCCGCGGTGCCCGCAAGCTTGATGCGTGCCGACTTCGAGCAGATAGGCGCGGTCGACGACGTCGAGCACCTGCTGCACGTTCTGCTCGACGATCAGCACGGTCAGCCCTTCGGCGCGGATGCGCTGGACGAGCTCGAAGACCTGCTGCACGACCAGCGGCGCGAGGCCGGCGGACGGCTCGTCCATCAAGCAGCAGCTTCGGCCGCGACATCAGCGCGCGGCCGATCGCGCACATCTGCTGCTCGCCGCCCGACAGCGTGCCGGCGAGCTGGTCGCGCCGGTCCTTGAGGCGGGGAAACAGCGCGTAGACCCACTCGAGCTGCTCGGCAAAGCGCCGGCGCGCCTGCGGGATGAAGGCGCCGATGCGCAGATTGTCCTCGACGGTCAGGCGCGGAAACAGCCGCCGGTTCTCCGGCACGTGGGCGATGCCCTGCTCGACCATGCGGTGCGCCGGAAGGCCGCCGACGGAACGGCCTTCGAAGCGTCATCGCGCCGCCGCGCAGCGGCAGCAGCCCGAGATGACGCGCATCAACGTGGTCTTGCCGGCGCCGTTCGGGCCCGATGACGCCGACCGCCTCGCCCTGCGGCACCTCGAGCGACACGTCGAACAGCGCGCGGAACGAGCCGTAGCCGGCGGAGACCGCGGCAAGCGACAGCATGGCGCTCAAGGTCGCCCCTTGCCGAGATAGACCTCGGTCACGCGCGGATCGACCGCGGCCTGCGCCGGCGCGCCCTCGAAAATCTTCTCGCCGTGATCGAGCACGATGACGCGATCGACGACGCGCATCAGCACGCCCATGATGTGCTCGACCCAGATGATGGTGATGCCCATGCGGCTGCGGATGCGTTCGAGCAGATCGGCGGCGCGCTCCATCTCGGTCGAGTCGAGCCCGCCGAGGCTTTCGTCGGCGAGCAGCAGCCGCGGCCTGGTGGCGAGCGCGCGGGCGAGCTCGAGCTTCTTCAGCGCGGCGGCGCCGAGCCCGTCGGTGGTCGCCGCCGGATCGGTCGGCAGCCCGACCAGGCCGAGCGCCTCCTCGGCGCGGTGCTTGCGCCTCGCGCGCGCGAGATGCCGCCGGCCTCGCCGTAATAGGCGGCGAGCGTCACATTCTCGATGCAGCGAGAGCTTGCGGAACGGCCGCGGGATCTGGAACGTGCGCGCGATGCCCTGCCGGCAGATCGCGTGCGCGGCAGGCCGGCGATCTCGGCGCCCTCGAAGCGGATCGAGCCCGGCGCTCGGGCGCAGGGTGCCGGCGATCAGGTTGAACGTCGTGCTCTTGCCCGAGCCGTTCGGGCCGATGAGACCGAGAATTTCGCCTTCGCGCGCTTCGAAGGAAACCTGGTTGACCGCCAGAAATCCGCCGAAGCGCTTGGTCAGGCCGTCGACCGCAAGCATTTTCAGCGCATGGCGTAGATCGGACGACGCCGGCAGCGGCAGCACCGGCTCCTGGGTCTTGATGTTGCTCGGCCAGACCACCGAGATGTGCTCGCCGGCATTCTGCATGACGACCGGCGTCGAGCGCTCGTTCTGACCGGAGAGCTGCGTTCCGGGCGCGATAGAACTTCACGCCGTAGCCCTGGATGGTGCCGCCGGGCGGGATGTCGACGTCGAGCGCCGCCTTGCGCACCGCCTCGGCGTCGAAGCCGCCGTATTTCTCCTTGGCGACCGGCAGCACGTTGTTGAGCAGCACCCAGGTCTGGTTGAAGCCCATCGAGCAATGCGGCGGCACGTCGGTCGCGTCGGTCTTGGCCTTGTAGCGCTCGACCATGGTCTTGATCAGATCGCCCAGGCCGGGCGCGAGCGAGGCCGGATTGAGCAACTGCGCCGGCACCGGATCGATGTTGCAGAAATTGTCGATGTCCGTGCCGAAGGTCGCGCGCAGCTTGTCGAGCTGGCTGTAGCCGGCGCCGTTGCCGACCAGCATCTTGAAGCGCAAGCCCGCTCTCGCGCGCCTGCCGCAGGAACAGCGTGATGTCGGGATTGTAGCCGGCATGGGAGATGACATCGGCGCCGGCGCGCTTGAGCTTGGTGACCAGCGAGGAGAGATCGGGCGCGGTCGCCGAGTAGCCTTCGCGCAGCACGACCTGCAGCCCGAGCTCCTTGGCGAACCGCTCGCTGGCCTCGGCGACGCCGACGCCATAGGGACCGTCCTCGTGGATGATCGCGACCTTGACGTCCTTCGGCTCCATGCCGAGCTTCGCCTTGGCGTTTTCGGCGAGGAAGGTGGCGAACGCCTCGCCGTACTGATCGGAATGAATTTGGGCGCGGAAGACGTATTGCAGGTTCTTGTCCTTGAACACCGCCGTCGCGACCGCCGTCGTGATCCAGAGGATCTTCTTCTGCGCCTCGACCTTGGCGGCGAGCGGCACCGCATGCGCGCTGGAATAGACGCCGTTGACGATCTCGACCTTCTCCTGGCCGATCAGGCGCTCGACCTCGTTGATCGCGACGTCGGCCTTGCTTTGGCGAGTCGGCGTTGATCGGCACCACCTTGTACTTGCCGGCGATGCCGCCGCGCTCGTTGACGAGGTCGATGGCGATCTGCGCAGCCGATCGAGCAGGCGACCGAGCCGCCGGCGGCGAACGGGCCGGACAGGTCGTAGATGACGCCGATCCGGACCGTCCTCGGCCTCGGCTCTGGCGAGACGTCCGCCGAGGCTCAATGTGGCGGCAGTTGCAGCGGAATTCTTCAGCAGCGATCTGCGTGAGGTCGCCATGGCGTGTTCCTCCCTGGCTTCCGGTTCTGTCGCCGGTTTTATTGTAATGAAGCTCGCAGTATTTGGAGATCGGGCCGGAATGTCAACGCGCGTTGACCGATCGGCAGGCGATTTTACAAGCTGCGTAAGTAAGCATCCAACGCCGCCTGAACGCGCGCCATGACGCTGTCCCATCCGCGTGTCTCATCCTGACGAAACAGGCGGGCCGTCGGGTACCACGGGCTGTCGTCGCGATCGAGCTGCCAGCGCCAGTCGGGCGTGAACGGCAACAATAGCCAGAGCGGTTTTGCCAGCGCGCCGGTGAGGTGGGCCACGCTGGTGTCGACGGAGATGACAAGGTCCAGATTCGCGATCAGCGCCGCCGTGTCGGCGTAGGTCTTCAGCTCCTTGCCGAAGTCCAGAACGTCGCTGCCTTGCAGCGCGGGCGCGTCGTCTGCGCGCACGTCTTGCAGCAGGCTGACATAGGTCGCGTTGAAATCCGCCAACCGTGGCAAGAATGTTCCGAGCCTCATGGATCGATTGTGATCGTTATCGTGCGACGGCCGGCCGGACCAGGCGAGGCCGATTCTGGGTCGATGCCGCGGCCCCAAGCGGTCGTTCCAATCCATCACCGCCTGCGGCGATGCCCGCAGATAGGGCGTTTGCGACAGTATGGTGGCGGACCCCGCTCCGAGCGCCAGCGGCAGGCTCAGCAATGGGCAATGCATGTCGAAATCGGGCAGCGGTTCGCCGGTCGTTACGAATTGCGCCACACCGGGCAGCGTGCCCATCAGTTCGCGCAACGGCTCGTAGATTTCAAAGATCACGCGCGCGCCTCGCTCCGCGACGGGCGGAACGTAGCGGCAGAATTGAATCATATCGCCAAACCCCTGCTCGGCATGGAGCAGGACGGTCTTGCCTTCGAGCTCGTTGGATCCGAACACCTGCGGTTGCGAGAAACTGCGCTTTGCGTTTCTTTGCCGCGCGGCAATCCATCCCCATTCGATCTTTTGCCAGCCGCGATGAAGGTCGCCGATCAGCATGCGGCACATGCCTTCGTTATAGTGAGCTTCGACATGGTCCGGCCGCAGTGCGAGCGCGCGATCGTAGCAAGCCAGCGCCTCCTCGAACCGTCTCTGCTCACGCAAGGTGCAGCCGCGATCGACGAACGCCTTGGCATAGTCCGGCTGCACGGCAAGCGCGCGGTCGAAGCTCGCCAGAGCCTCCTCGTACCGCCTCAGGTCGTGCAGAGCGACGCCCTGATTGTCGAGCGCTTCGACGTAGTCCGGCCGGAGCGTGAGCGCGTGCTCGAAGTCCGCCAGCGCCTCCTCGAAACGCTTGAGCGCATGCAAAGCGTTGCCGCGATTGTAGCGCGCCTCGGCATAGTCCGGCCGCAGCTCAAGCGCGCGATCGTGGCTTGCCAGCGCCTCATCGAACCACTTCAGCTCATGCAAGGTGCTGCCGCGATTGGTGTGCGCCTCGGCCAAGTCCGGCTGCAGCGCGAGCGCGTGGTCATGGCTTGCCATCGCCTCTTTGAAGCGCCCGAGCGCGTGCAGCACATTGCCGCGATTGGCGTGCGCGTCGACCCAATCCGGCCGCAGCCTAAGCGTCCGGTCGTAGCTTGCGAGCGCCTCCTCGAACCGCTGCAGCTCTCTCAGCGCGTTGGCCCGGCCCAACAGCGCCTCGGCATAGTCCGGCCACAGCTCAAGCGCGCGGTCGTAATTCGCCACCGCTTCCTCGAAATGCTTGAGCTCCCGGAGCGCGATGCCACGATTGTTCAGGGCGGGAATATTATTGGGATTTATCTTGAGCGCGAGGTCGATGTGGCGGAGCGCCTGCGCGTGATCGCCACGCCGATGATAAACGATGCCTAGCAAGTGCAGGCTGTCGAAATGGTCGGGCTGCGTTGCCAGAATTCGATTGTAAGCCTGCTCCGCCTCCGCCAGCCGGCCGGCTTGTTGCAGCGCGAAGGCTTCGGCAAACAATGATGTCACCTCGGACACTCATCAATCCCGATTTTTGCGATTGCCGAGAAAGGTGCCGGACCAAGTCATTGCAATCATACCGGCGTTGATGCGGCAGCGTGACACGGCCCAGGATACGGCCCATGACAACCGTGCGCGCCAAAGGGTAGGCTACATATATCGGCCGGCACCGGCGGATGCTGCAACAAAAAAGTGGAGGGCGGTTTGAACCGGGAGGATGTTTTGGCGCGGCTGACGGCAGTAGCGGCGACTGTCGCGGCGATTGTCGCATTTGGTGCGTGCGGCCCGGTCGCGGCCGACGATTACCCGAGCCGCCCGATCATCCTGGTCATTCCGCTGCCACCCGGCGGCACCAACGACATCATGGCGCGCTCGGTCGCCGACAAGATGAGCGCCGCGCTCGGCCAGCAGATCGTCATCGAGAACCGCAATGCCGGCGGCAGTGGCACCGTCGGCACGCGCCAGGTCGCCCACGCCACGCCCGACGGCTACACCATTATCCTCGGCTATACCTCGACCTTGGCGACCGGCCCGAACCTCTACAAGAATGTCGGCTACGATCCGCGCAAGGATTTTGCGCCGATCGGCCTGATCGCGTCGGCGCCGGCGCTTTTGCTGGTGCACAAGGACCTGCCGGTTCACAGTGTCGGCGAACTGATCGCCTTGATGAAGAGCGCCAGGGAGCCCTACCAGGTCGGCACGCCGGGCATCGGCACGGTCAATTACCTGGCCTCGGTGCTGTTCGCGCAGCAGGCCGGCGTCAAGGTCGAGCAGATTCCGGAGAAGGGCTCGAACCCGCTGAACACCGATTTGATGGGCGGCTTCGTCAAGGTCGGCTTCAATCCCATTCCGGTGTCGCGCGCCGCGCTCGACGGCGGTTATATCCGCGCGCTCGCGGTCACTTCGGCCAGACACTCCACCCTGATGCCGCAACTGCCGACGCTCGCCGAATCCGGACTGTCCGGTTTCGACGCGACATTGAGCTACGGCCTGTTGGCACCGGCCGGCACGCCGCGGCCGATCATCGAGCGGCTGAACAAGGAGCTACGCGCCGCGCTCGCCATGGAAGAAGTGCGCAAGCGCATCATCTTCGAAGGCGGCGAGCCCGAAATCGACGACGCCCGAAGAACACGCCGCGATCATCGACCGCGAAGAGACCAAATGGTCGACGGTCATCCACGGCGCCGGGATCACGCTCGGCGAGTGAACCGCAAAAGCAGCAAAGCCGCAGCCGGCCGCAAATCAGGAGATTGCATGACAAAACTCATCAAGGCATTCGGCCCGTCGCGCCGCGGGATTGTCAAAGCCGCCAGCGCGCTGGCCGCCGGCATCGCCGCGCCGGCCTTGTTGCGTGTGCGCCCGGCCTATGCCGCGTATCCGGACCGCACCGTAAAGATCGTGGTCGCCAATACGCCGGGCGGTCCGTCCGACATTGTCGGCCGTCTGGTCGCTGCCGGGCTCCAACAGTCGACCGGCAAGACCTTCATCATCGAGAACCACGGCGGCGCCGGCGGCAATATCGGCATGGAATATGCGGCGCGCTCCGAGCCGGACGGCTACACGATCCTGCTCGCGACCAACGCCTATTCGATCAATTACGGCCTGTACAACGCGATTCCCTACGATCCGTTCAAGGATTTCGTGCCGGTCTGCGAATTGGGCGGCTCGCCGAATATTTTCGTGGTGAAATCCGACCTGCCGGCGAAGACCATGAAGGAATTCATCGCGCTCGCCCGCGCCAATCCGGAAAAATTCAATGCTTCGACGTCGCCGATCGGCACCACGCCGCAACTGCAATTGGAGGTCCTGAAAAGCCGCGAAAATCTGCCGAAGCTGGAATCTGTGGTGTTCAAGGGCGGCGGCGACGCCATCGAAGCGCTGCTCGCCGGCACCGTGCAGATGTGCTCGGGCTCGCTGGCGCCGTCGCAGCCGCACATCAAATCCGGCGCGTTGCGCGGGCTCGCGATCTGCACCGAGCAGCGCTGGCCCGATCTGCCGGACGTGCCCACCATGGCTGAGGCCGGCTACAAGGATTTCGTCTTTGCGGTCGACGCCGTCCTGCTGGCGCCGGCCAAGACGCCGCCGGCCAATGTCAAATGGCTGGAGGCGGAAACGCTGAAGGTTCTGGTCACGCCGGAAATGAAAGACAAGTTCTTCCAGGCCGGCTTCTTCGTGCGCGCCAAAGGCGCCGACGAAGCTTGGGCGCGCGTGACCAAGGAGATTACCCTGTTCAAAGAGGTCATCGATCAGGCCGGCATCAAGAAGCTGTAACGGCATCCGGCGCGCCATGAAACCAACGCCGATCGTTGCGGTCGCGGCAAGCATCGCTGCGTTTGCCATCGCTGCGTTTACCATGGCGGGTTTGGCGGCCGCCAATGCCGCCGATTACCCGGCGCGGCCGATCACCTTGATCGTTCCCTATCCGGCCGGCGGCGGCAACGACGTGATCGCGCGCCTCGTCGCCGCCAAGATGAGCGCAAGTCTCGGCCAGCCGATCGTCATCGAGAACCGCGGCGGCGCCGGCAGCACCATCGGCACCCGCGACGCCGCCCGCAGCGCGCCCGACGGTTACACGCTCTTGATCGCCACGAGCTCATTGGCGATCAATCCATCGCTGTATCCTGATGCCGCTTACGATCCGAAAAAAGATTTTGCGCCGATCGGTTTGATCGCGACCAGCCCGAATTTCGTGCTGGTGAATCCGGCCGTGCCGGCGCATTCGGTCGCGGAACTGATCACGCTCGCCAAGAAAGATCCGGGCAGGCTCGATTTCGCCTCGACCGGAACCGGCACCAGCACCCATCTCGCCGCCCTGCTGTTTGCCATGATGGCCGATGTCAAATTTACCGCAGTTCCTTACAAGGGCGTCGCGCCGGCCATCACCGATCTTCTGGGCGGGCAAGTGGCGCTGATGTTCTGCCCGATGGCGAGCGTGGTCGGCCAAGTGCGCGGCGGCAATTTGCGGGCGATCGCGGTGACCGGCGCCGGGCGCTCGCCGCTGTTTCCGGACGTGCCGACTGTCGCCGAGGCCGGACTGCCCGGCTACGCGGCGGAGCTGCACTATGGTCTGGTGGCGCCGGCCGGGACGCCGCCCGAGGTCATCGCCAAACTCAACGCCGCGCTCAATAATGCGCTGGCCGACGGCAACATCCGGCAACGGCTCGCCGCCGACGGCACCGAGGTGCTGCCGGGCACGCCGGAAGCCTACGCCGCCGATATCGCCAACGAGGAAGCCAAATGGGGCGCCATCATCAAACAGACCGGCGTGACCGCACAATGAGGCGACCATGGAGCTCGATTAGGTTGTACTGCTTTGCGCGAGATCAACTGCTCCATAAAGTCATGGTCCAGTCATGGTACAATTACAATTTAAAGTAGAATAACAACCATGCCTCTATGGAGATGGAGTTAGTCCAGCTCTAAAGTTTGGACAAGAATTGACCCCGTCGCTGACTATTAAGCGAAGATACGTCGCGGCGAGCGACAAACCATAATTGGCGTGTGGTGGGCAAGATTAGGCGTGGCCAACACCTTCGGGGTCTACTTCCGCTGGCGGCCATTCAAGCGGAACCTTGGCGCGCAGAGCACCTTGCGGAATCTCGCTCTCGCCAATGGCTCAGCGCGGGTGAATATCAGTCGTGATCTGAATGCCGACGGACTTTCGACGATAACGATCCCCCGAAGCGCAACTTCAGGGGGAAGGAAAGCCGGTTCCTGCAAGGCGAAATGAAACTCTCGTTGGGTCCAGTTCGGCACCTTCAGTCCCCAGCGCTGGGCGAGATGCTCACCGGCGGCGCCGATCTACCTCTCCAGGTCAGAGCGTTCGGACTTCAATGTTGCTCAGCTTTGTCGCGGCTTTCGCAAACCGCCGGTCGAAGCTTACCATCGCGTCACACCCTTCCGCCTTCGCCAAGTGAAGAGCATCGGCGAAATCCATGCCCCCAACCGTCCAGTCCAGGGCCTTAGCGATCAGCGCCGCATCCTCCAAAGTCACGCTCGCTAGACCCGCGAAAGTACCCAACGCCCTGGCGACCTCGACCGACGTCAAGCCGTACACGCTACGCAATACCCACTCGGTCTCGAGTAGGACCGTCGTACAGACGAAAACGTCCTCCGAGTCGATCAGCGCTCTGGCCTTTGGCGATTGTTTGGGATGGTCAGCCGTCAGATAACGCACGATCAGATTGGTATCAATCGCGAGCATTTCGACGCCTCGCCTCGGCGGCGACACCCGCGTCCATCTCTTCGAGCGTCTTCGGCGGTCCGGGGACCTTGAGCGATCCAAATACATCCTCCGACCGAGTCAGTTTGAAAATCGGCGCGGCCCTGAGCAAGACGCCTTCCGGCGTATCCTCGACGGTAAGGCGTGTGCCGACGTCCCAACGCCGCCGCTGCCGGATCGACTTTGGCAGAATCACCTGTCCTTTGGTCGAAAGCGTTATCGTCAGTTTTTCGGCAGACGCCATAATCTTGTGCTCGCATCGTAAAAGTAAGACGCAAGTAAGATAGCCTGCACAGGCCTCACGGGCAAGAGGACCCTTCGCGTTGCTAACCGGGCTCTGAGTCTTACTTCGGCTGCCGCTTTCGCAACCGGACCCCTGGGCCACCGCCGTTCTCGTCGATGAAGTCAACGCCGGCCAATTCTAACGCCCTCCGAATGACTTCAAGCGTCGCGCGACGGGGCTGGGTGCCGCCCCCTTCCAATTGCCTCACCGTGACTATCCCAACGCCTGCCTGATCCGCGAGATCTTGTTGGTTCCAATCAAGGAGACCTCGCGCTGCCCGGCATTGTGCGGCTGTAACCATAGGGAACCTGTAGCCGAGTCGTCTGATTCCATCAATTCTGTCGAAAAACGATTGACAAACAAATTACATCTATTACAATCAGTTATATCGTTTAACGACACAAGGGTGATCCCGATGCCGAACGCGCAAATTGACCCGACCCGCCGCTCTTTCATCGGCGGGTCGGATGCCCGGATCATCATGGGCAACGATGAGGTCGCTCTGGTGCGGCTGTGGCGGCAGAAACGCGGCGAGGCCGAGCCGGAGGACCTGTCCGGGAACCTCGTTGTCCAGCTTGGGGCGGTCACCGAGGAGCTTAATCGGCGGTGGTATGAGCTCAATTCCGGGCAGGTCATCGTCGACATCCAGCGCCGGATCCGCCATCCGGCGATGCGCTGGATGGCGGCGACGCTGGACGGTCGGGTCGAGGCCAGCGGGGCGGTGTTCGAATCTAAGTTCATGCTGCCGTGGTCATTCTCGGAGGAAGCGGCCGCCGAGAAATACATGCCGCAGCTGCAACACAATATGTGGGTGGTAGCGGCCAAGTCGGCGGTGCTCTCGGTGATCACTGGGGGCGGCAAATGGGTGGAAATCACCGCCCACGCCGACCCGCTGTATCAGCACCTCATCGTCACCGCGGAGCGAAAATTCTGGCGCTGTGTCGAAAGCGGCGAGTCACCTCGGCTGTTCGGCGTCGAGCCGCCAAAGCCGCGAATCGAGGCGATCCGCATTGTCGACATGAGCGCATCCAATGCATGGGCGGAGTTCGCTGCGGTGTTATCGCGGACCCGTTCGGCGCACCTCGAACATGAACAGGCCAAGGCAGAACTGAAGGGTTTGATGCCGGAGGATGCCAAGGAGGCGACTGGGCATGGCATCCGGGCCAAGCGTTCGAAATCGGGCGCCGTGAGCTTCGACCTCCTCGGCATCGAGGGCGGCCGTGCATAGGTCCAGCCCATCCATCGCCAGCCTGGCAGCGGCATTGGCCAAGGCGCAGGCCGAGCTGGTCAATCCGGAGAAGTCGCTCACGGCGACGATTAGTTCGGGACACCGTGGCGGCCCTGAACAGAGCTTCCGCTATGCGCCGCTGTCGAGCGGGCTTGATATCGTGCGCAAGACCCTTGGCCAGCACGAGATCGCAACGGTGCAGACGACCGCCATCGACCAGGCCGCGGGCCTGGTCAACCTGACCACCGTCCTGGCGCACTCGTCGGGGGAATGGATCTCCTCGGACTGGCCGGTTTGCGCCATTGCGGATACTGCCACGCCGCATCGCATGGGGGCGGCCCTTACATACGCGCGGCGTTATGCGCTGTTCACTCTGGTCGGTATTGCCGGAGAAGATGATGTCGACGCGCCTGATCTGCTGCCGCCGCAACAATCGTCGTCAAAGCGAGACGAGCCCACTCGAGGTGACAACAGGCGGCTGAACGGCGGACGGCAACATAGCCCGCAACGCGTCGGTGCCCAGCAGATCAATACGGCCCATTCGCGTTCCGCCGAGCGGACTCTTGATCCTGAGGCCTCGGCGGCACTGCGCGACCGGCTTGTTACCGAACTCGGAGGTCTCAGCAATGGTGATGACGCGGCGGCCTGGGCGCATCGCTCTCTACCTGAGAAGAATAGATTGACGTCAGCCGATGCCCAGCGCGTTGAGGATGCCTTCCAGGCAAAAATCATGACATTTGCGGTGCCCGCTGTAGACCAGCCTGGAATGATGGGGGAACTTGAGCAGATGCCCACGCCACCAGCATCGAGTCCAACGCGGCTGCTTGGGGCAAGAGAAAAAAGAATCGATAAGAGCAGGTTGAGCTTGCCGGAACCGCGCCGCGTTCGGGACCGCGATCACGTCAGGTACGTCGCCCAGCAGTGCTGTCTCGTCTGTGGGAGAAACCCCTCAGACGCTCACCATTTGCGTTTCGCACAACCTCCTGCTCTCGGCCGCAAGGTCAGTGACGAGTTCACGGTGCCTCTATGTCGGGGGCACCATCGCGAGGTTCACCGCTGCGGCGATGAAGCCGTATGGTGGGCTAAGACTAAGATCAATCCGAGAGTTATCGCCCGCGTCCTGTGGCTTGGCACGCATCCGAAATGACCAGAACCGATCTCAAAATTGCTGGATGCCATTGGCGCCGGCGGGGCCGGGGTCGGAATCGTAACGTCATTCCATGGGATTGGATTTGCCGGTTGATTATTTCTGTACAGCTCTGTACAGTTCTCGCCAAGTTGCAGAGTGGAGATTCGAGGCGATGCAGCGCAAAGGTGTTGAAGAGGCTCGCAATGAGCTTCCGGATCTTTTGGCCGCCGCCGAGAAGGGCCGGGCGACGATTATCACGCGTCACGGCCGCCCCGTGGCAGCATTGGTGCCGATCGGTGCGTACGGCGCCGCCGTTCGCCAGCCGCCGCTCCTGCCACTTAAGGGATCCGGTCGGGGGCTCTGGAGCGGGAACAGCACCGAGACAATTCGCAAGATGCGTGACGAATGGAGCCGCTAGCATTCGAAGACCTGCCCGAGCAGGCGCTGCTTCTCGTGAATTCTGCGCCGATCATCTATTTTCTAGAGAATCATCCGAAGCTCGCACCACACTTTGAGCCCCTATTTGCGGCTCATGGAACAGGGCGCCTGAGGTTCGCGGTGACGACGATCACGATTGCCGAAGTGCTCACCGGCCCCCTGCGGGCAGGCGATGAGGCGGTAGCGAGACGCTACCGTGCGACTCTCGAAGGATGGCAAGTCGTTGAACTCAATGTGGACATCGCGGAAAGCGCAGCGAGGCTGCGTGCCTCGCTCCGGCTCAAACTACCCGATGCGATTCAAGCGGCTAGCGCACTGGCGATCAACGCCGCAGCCATCGTCACGCACGATCGCGATTTCTCGCGCGTCCATTCGCTGCGGGTCATTTCTTGACCCGCACTCAAAGTGGCTTCGTCCGGTTTGGCAATCTACGGGAAAGCCGCCGGCGTATTGTTATTATGCTGTGTGCTCGGTTCTAGGCGCGCTAGAATACGACCGATATGGGTAACGTTTCTGGGAAGAGCGATGAATTTCGACCTAACAGACGAGCAAAAACTATTTGCTGACCAGGTGCGGCGCTTCGCACTGGACCATCTCGCCGCCGGCGCGCTCAAGCGCGCGCACGATCCGCGTTTCCCCTACGACGTGGCGCAGCTCATGGCCAAGCAGGGGCTTATGGGTATCGCGCTGCCGGAGAGCGACGGCGGCCAGGGCGGCACGCTGATGGACGCGGTGATCGCCATCGAGCAGGTCGCGGCGGTGTGCCCGCGCAGCGCCGACGTGGTGCAGTTCGGCAATTTCGGTCCGATCCGCGTCTTCGCCGAATACGGTAGCGAGGCGCAGAAGAAGCGCTGGCTCGGCGAGCTCCTGGCTGGCCGCATGGTCATGAGTCTCGGCATGACCGAGCCCGATGCCGGCTCGGCGGTGACCGATCTGAAAACCAGCGCGCGGCCGGATGGGTCGCACTACATCATCAACGGCACCAAGGTGTTTTCCACCTTCAGCCCGGACGCGCAGATTTTTCTCATCTATGTGCGTTACGGCCCCGGCCTCGGCGGCATCGGCTCCGTGCTGGTCGAGCGCGGCGCGCCCGGCTTCACCATTGCGGCACCGTCGGAATTCATGAGCGGCGAGGAATGGTGCGAATTGCATTTCGCCGATTGCCGTATTCCGGCCGAGAACGTGCTGCTCGGCCCCGGCGGGTTCAAGAAGCAGATGGCCGGCTTCAACGTCGAGCGGCTCGGCAATACGGCACGCGCGCTGGCCTGCGGCCGCTACGCTTTTACGGCGGCGCGCGACTATGCGGCGACGCGCGAGCAGTTCGATCGCCCGCTGTGCGAGTTTCAGGGCCTGCAATGGAAGTTCGCCGACATGGCGCTCAAGCTGGAGAGCGCGCAGCTCCTGCTCTATCGCGCCGCGACCCACGCCGATAACGGCCTGCCGTCGGCCTACGAAACGGCCATCGCCAAAGTGGCGTGCAACCAGGCCGGCTTCGAAGTGGCGAGCGAGGCGGTGCAGATCATGGGCGCCATGGGCTTTTCTCGCGAGACGCTGGTGGAATATTGCATGCGCCGCACCCGCGGCTGGATGATCGCCGGCGGCTCGGTGGAGATTTTGAAAAACCGCATCGCCGAGCAGGTGTTCGACCGCCGCTTCGATCAGCGCAAGCGGCAGCCGACCGCGGCGCAGTGACTCCAGACCGTCATTCCGGGGCGGCCCGAAGGGCCGAACCCGGAATCCATAACCACCGCGTGCGAGAAGATCGCGTCGACTTTCGTAAACCTCACTTTTCGTGATTATGGATTCCGGGTCTGCCAGCTTCGCTGGCAGACCCGGAATGACGGGTCGTCAGTCGCGGCCGTACTGGTCGGTAAGGCGCTCGATGTCGTCTTCGCCGAGATCGTCGCCGACCTGGCGCCGGGATTGGCCAGGCGGCGGCGCTGTGAGCGCAACTTGCAGTTCAGGCGGTGGCCGGCTGCTGCGCCGGCGCATTCGGATTGCGATAGGCGCTCAGCACGCTCTCGAATTCGCCAAAAGCCATGAGGTTGCCGTGACTGAGCCAGGCGGCCTTGTTGCACAAGCGGCGCAGCGTCTCGTCCTGATGCGATGCGACAATCAGAATGCGCGACCGCTCGACGAGCTGCAGCAGGCGCGCGAAGGCTTTCTTGAAGAAGCCGGAATCGCCGACGCCGATGGCTTCGTCGATCAGCAGGATTTCCGGATCGCGGATGGTGGCGATGGCAAACGCCAAACGCAGCAGCATGCCGTTGGAATAGGTGCGCACCGGCACTTTCAGGAAATCGCCAAGCTCGGTGAATTCGACGATGTCGTCGGTGCTATTCCTGATTTGCGCGCGCGTCATGCCCCAGATGGTGCCGGCGATCTGGATATTTTCCATGCCCGTGGCATCCATGCTCATGCCCAGCGTGGTATCGAACATCGGCGACACCTTGCCGACGACATGCACCATGCCGCTGGTCGGCGGATAGACGTGGGAGACCACCCGCAGCAGCGTACTCTTGCCGGCGCCGTTGTCGCCGACCAGCGCGATACGGTCGCCGTCATGGGCTTCGAAGTCGAAATTCTTCAGCGCGCTCACCATGAGGTGGGCGCCCGATTGGGCAAAGGGCCCGCCGACGGTGCGCCCGAGCAACGCCTTTTTCAGCGACGCCGTCTTGACGTCGAAGATCGGAATATCAACGCCAACGTTTTTGAGGAATATGCTGGCCACGTCGTTCTCGTAAGAATCAGAGCCAAAAGACGATACGCCGGGACGCCCGCACCATCAGCGCAGCCGCGAGCGCCGATCCGACAATCGCCAGGCCGATCGCGGCGAGCCACGAATGAAGTCCGGCGAACTCGCCGAGCAACGGCGCGCGCGTGATCTCGATGAGGTGATAGGCCGGATTGACCTCGGCGACGATTCTGGCGTCGCCGAGCGAACTGATCGGCCACATGATCGGCGTGGCGAACATGCCGAGCTGGACGGCCGTGCCGACGATCGGCTGGATGTCGCGATATCGCGTGCTCAATATGGCGATGACCGTCGTCATCCAGATCAGGTTCACGCAGACCAGGATGAGGCCGGGTATGGCCAAAAGCATTGCCCAGTTCGGTTCGACCTTGAAGACGATCGCGATGGGTATGTAGATGACGATGGTGTGCAGAAAAATGATGAAATTCCGCCACACCACGCGCAGCACATAAACCGAATAGGGCAGCTTGATCTGCTTGATGATGCGGCTGGTATCGGTGAACGCGATGCAGCTGTCGTTGATCGCCGCCGACATGAAGCCCCAGACGATATAGCCGACCGAGAGGTACGGCATGTAATGCTCGAGTTCCATGTGGAACAGGCGGCTGTAGATGACGCCGAGCAGCAGGATGAATGCGCCCATGCTCAGCGTGATCCAGAATGGGCCGAGCACCGAGCGGCGATAGCGCTGGCGGATGTCGTCCCAGCCCATGATGACCCAGACCGGCCAGACGCGGAATCCGGCCACGATCTCCTCGGAGATCGTGCGTGCGATCCTGGCTTTGAGAGTCAAATTCGACAGCGATACGAAATCGACGGGGGAAGCGGCCGTTGCTGTCATCGAGGGCGCGTCTTTAACTTGCGTCAGCATCTCGGAAACGATGACCTTCAGAGGGTAAAGCTCCGGTCAGGCGTCGCCCGGCGCCGGCGCCGCCGTCATACCGGGTATTTGTCCGGACCGAAAGCGCAAAGCGAGGCGCAGGCGGCGCATCGCCAGCATCGTGCGCAGCACCGCGAACAGCGACGTCGGCCGCAGCCGATACCATAGCCGGGCCAGAATCACCAAGCGCGCCAAGTTCCGCTGCGGCCAGGCCAAAATCGACTCCAATTCGGCCTTCTCGGCGGCGGAACGCGCGCCCAGTTCGAGGACGACCGGCCGCGCGATCGGATCGGCCTGAAGCGCCAAGCGGCACGCGGCGAACCGCCAACGGTCGCGGAACGCGTCGGCGTACCAGGAGGGGAAGCCGGGATCGGCTGCGATCAGGGTGGGAACAACGTCGAGAATGTATTTCGTGCGTTGCAGGTCGAGCGCCGTCTGTCGCGAGACGCTGCCGGGGAACACCACCCAGCTGGCGACGATTTCCGGCTTGAACAGGAAGCCATACTTCAACGCCACCTTGCGCGCGATAAAGCCGTCGGCGAATGAGCCAAGCCGCGCATCGAAGCCGCCGGCCCAGATGACGCAATCGCGGCGGAAGATGGTGCTCCCGGTCAGTATCCAATTGTCGGTCGAGCGCAGCAAGTCTTCCACGCCGGTGGCTTCGATCCGCCCGGCGCGCATCCGCGGCCGCACCGCGGGCCGCACGGCGAACGGCCGGTTGCTGCCGCCATCGATCAATAGCGCTTCGCCGCAGAACAAGCCCGCGTCTGGATCGGCCTCGAGCCGGCGCAGCGCCAGCGCGAAAAAGCCGGGAAAAACCCAATCGTCCGAGGCTGCGAAGTAGACATATTTGCCGCGCGCCGCTTCCAGGCCACGCTGCAGGGTCGGGATCACGCCTACGTTCTTCGGATTGCGCAGCAGGCGGATCGCCGGCGCCGTGGCGGCAATCCGCTCGATGACGGCAACGCTGTCGTCGGTCGAGCCGTCGTCGATGACGATGATCTCGTCCGCGGCGCGCTCCTGGCCGAGCAGCGCCGCCAAGGCGCGGCCGATGAATTTCGCGTGATTGTAATTCGGCAAGACCACGGAAAGGGTGGGAGACACGGCGAGGCTATGTCTCGCCCCGGTCTCACCTGGGTCGGACGGATACGAGGGCAATCGCTCGGCCACAGGCGAAGGGCTCCCTATGCCGCGAAATCCGGCATCATGATAGAGTCGCCGTCAGATCAGGGCATAATTTTAAACAGAAAACTCGCGCGACACTACCGGCGACTATTGACAGAATCTGTAAGCGGAGGCCGAATTGCGTTGTGCATATAATGCTCGCAAAGTGATTCTGCGCGCCAGTTTCCGTTATGCCAGTGTCCATTATGGGTGTGTCGTTGGGTCGGAACGAATACTTCCGGCAACGTCTGTGCCGTGAGGCTAAGCTATTAAACAATAGGGGTATCGGGTTTAATGCAAACCGCTCGAATACCGGATCACGATCGTTTGGATCGGATGGAACGTAAACTCAATAGGATTGGCAAATACGTTCTCTTCGGCATTGCATTGTTCACGGTCCTGCTGGCCGTCGAGATGCAAAAGATGTCGAGCGACATATTTTTCGGCTATGGCCGCTTCGCCCTATGGTCGTTCATCGGCGTCATGACCGTCATGCTTCTGGTGGCACGGGCCCCGTTCCGCGATTAGCCACGTACGCTTGGGACTTCAATCTTTTTTACCGCAACTCAGCGCGAAGACGTGCTGGGCGTTTGGTTGAATGCCCGGCTGGGCGACGTCGTCGACCATCGAGAACACGAATACATTTTGGAAAAAGCGCTCCATCAGGGCTTTCAGTTCTGCGCCGGTGCGCCGATAGACCCTGGCTTGACCGCGGGCGGATCGCGGATTGGCGGCGGCGAGACCATCGGGCAGTGGTGGCTCGTCCGAAAGCGCTGGTTGGCGCTGCGTTGACCGGCACGAAAGGTCCCGGTGGTTCAATGGAGCCGCGATGGCAACGGGCGTGTGGGCACCGGGGGCGCGCTGCGCGTCCGGTGGATTGTCGGCGCGGTCGCCATACGACGGACTGCCGATGAGCAGAAAATCGAAGTCGCGCGACAGCGCGTCGCGCAAGTTGCGGACAAAAATATCCTCCTCGTCACGGGAAATATATTGCAGGAAGTCGACGCAGTAGGCCGAATCGGCCTGTCGCGACAAGGGCTTCGAGGTGATGTCGTGCAGCCGCGCTTCGAATCTCCAGTCATCCTGAAAACGCCATTGCAAGTCGCCGACGACCAGCGGTCGAGGGTCGAACAATGTCATCTTTCGCGACTGCTGCAGGATCAGCCGCGTCCCGGTCGGGCTGGCGCAACCGTATTCGGCGACGTCGTGCCGGTCGCCTATCACCGCGGCAATGAACCGATAATGCGCCAGATGCGAGGCCAATCGGGCTTCGTCATCCTGCCATAGGCGGCTTATCTGCGGGCTTTGCGTGGGCAAGCCGACCGGCATTTGCGGGACTTCGCTAGGCGCCAGCGTGCGCTGCACCGCCGCCAGGCCGACGCGAGCGAGCGCTACTTCGCGCGCGAACCGCACCGGGTAGGGGGCGGCTTGCTCCGATGCCCGCAGCGTCACGCATACGCTCGACCAGGCGCCCAGCGGCGGAGTGCTGGTGCAGCGTGCGGCCCCGTTGGTAAAATAATTGGCGACCGCAACCGGCAACGCAGCCAAGGCAAGTAACGGCTTGCCGCCGCTCCTTGCCGCCAGCCGCAGCATCGCGTCACGCATGGCCGAACGGCGCGGGCTCAGCTCGACATATTGGATATCTTCAATCCAAACCGACCGGTTCAGGAGCCGGCCGGCCTGGGCGGCAAAATTCCGGCTGAACTCGGTGGCGTCCAAAGCCGAAAGGCTATTGGTCGCTATGAGAATGAGCCGGCCCTTGGGCTTGAGCAAAGGACCGATATGCTCGATGAGCGCATCGGATTGATCGAGCATCGCGTCGCCGGAGAGCAACACACAGGCGTCGAAGGTTCCGGCGATCTCGCTATATTGAACGTGGGTCAATTGCAGCAGGTGATCGGAGTTCAAGGTGACGACGTCGCCGGCCGCGCCCACGATCCATTGCGCGAACGGCACCGCATCGTGCGCCACCAACAGCACCCGTCCATGCGACGACAAGATGTCATTAAGTGCGTTGAGAGGGAGTCTGTAGTCCGGCCACAACGGATGCAGCCTGGTGACCGCGGGCGGCGAACCGAACAATTTCGCCTGCAGGTGCCGCAGCGAAGAATTCGATTGGCTTGGCTTCTCGCTCAACAGAAAGGACCAGTCCTCCTTGCCGAGCGGCCGATGACTGCGGCGCCGGTTAACGGCAATCGATCCGACCCAGTAGGGATGCCGTCGATGGCTGAGCGCCGGCGCTACAAGCGATTGGCGCACGTTTTCGACAAACGCGTCCGACCGGGCGATGAATTGCGCCAGATCCGCCGGACGGTCGGCGGCATGGAACACCACCGTCTGCGCGACGTTGCGCCGGTGATAGTCGGTGGTCCATTCCGCCAGGCTCTTCGCGAGTTCTGCGGCAACGACGGGGCCGGGCCGCAAATTCTCCCACTCGTAGTCCCGCCGCTGCAACTCGACCACGAGGTAGTCGTCGGAATCCGTCAGTGCCGCGATGTTTCCGGTTGGGCACAGCTCGGGCACGAACGAATAATCCCATGACGAACCGACGACGAAATCGCTGGTTTCCGGATGGATCGCGATCGGGTGCATCAGATAGAAGCGCCCGATCAAGCAATTCTCGTCGACGCGCCAGAACAGCCGGTTGCTATGGGCGTTGTGGGTCAGGCCGAAATTGACGATGTTGGCTACCGTCGCCGGATGCAGATGGGTGAGCGACCATCGCACGAGGTCTCGCGGCGGCAGGACGATCTCGTGCGATTCAAGATCGAGGCGTTGCCGCAACAGCGGAGCGGCATCCTCGGCGATGATCTGGAAATTACCGGCCAGGATGGCGCCGGCGCCGGCCTCGATCTTGCGCAGCACGGTCTTGAGCGATCCGTCGGCAACGAGATAATCCGACATCAGAAAAATGAAGCAGGTGTCGCGCATCGCATCGCCGGACTGGCGTAGCGCGCGTTCGAAGGCGAGCGTGATCGTCGCCGTGTGATTGCCTTGGGTGATGAGATCGTCGATCGAGCGAATTTCGCAGGCGCAGTGCCGCTCGAGCTTTTGCCATGCCGGATGCGACCGGATGATCGGTTCGTCGGCCACGCTCGACAGCAAAACGAAGCGGCAAGGCAGCTCTCGCGCCACAGCCGGTATGTTATTCGGTGCAAGCAGCGTCGGCAGGCAAAATTCGAGGAACCGGCCGATGAATTGGTAGCCCCAAACCGGCATCAGGAGCGTTATTTGTTTTACTGCGCGCTTGTTCGATGCCGCTGTTTCCAAATTATCGCTCATCGTTAGCGGCCTTCGGACAAATGGCCCGTTTCCCCTTTGTCGATTCCACCGGCTTGACGCGTATAACCCATCATAGAGAGCCGGGTTTTCTCAAGCAAGGCTGTGCGGATAGCTGCACACGCTAATGCGGCCGATAAAGACCGAAGTTGTCGCTACGCGCATTTTTGCTGGAAACGAAATCGATTCGCTCGGTTCGGTGCATCCCAATTGAGCCGTCGTGCCTCCTCCGATACTATCCCGCCGGTCCGACGCGAAAGGTGCGGGCACGATGGATGACATTACGGCAAAACCCGTGCCGGGCGGCACGAGCGTCGCGGCGGCCGATTCGCCGCCGGCTGCGCGTGCAGCAGACCTTGCAAAAAAGACCGGCATCAGCCAGGTCGGCGAGAGTTCGCACGAATTGCGGGCGCTGCACGGCCTGCGTTTCCTGGCGGCGTTTTGCATCCTGATTTCGCACGCCTGTAGCTGGCTCGCGAATTTCAAGGATACGCGGACGATTTTCAGTTACGGCGAGTTTTTCACCGTATACGGCATGCCGCTGTTTTTCGTGCTCAGCGGCTTCGTCATCCACTACAATTACAGCCGGCTGTTCTCGACCATGCGGCTGCGCTGGGCAATTCTCGAGTTTCTAGGCGCGCGTTTCGCCCGTCTCTATCCGCTGTTCATCTGTTTTTTTCTGGTGGGTCTCGCCGTCGATGGAGTGCTGCAATGGTATTATGATCATAAGCTGAATCTACTTCTCGTCATGATGCACTATCTGACATTGACGCAGTCGTGGGTTTATATCGTGCTTTTTGGCGACAGGCTCCTGATCGATGGTCCATTCGGTTTGAGCTGGTCGTTGTCGACGGAGTTTTTCTTTTATGTGACGTATATCGTCCTGGTGCTGCTCGTCGCTCGCATGCGAAGCATCGCCGGTCTGCTCGTCATCGCGGGCGCGATGTCGGTCCTGGTCTTGACCGCGTACGGCTACGCCGCCGGACATCGCAACGCCATCGACGCATTTGCCGTGCAAAACATGAATCAGATCGATAGGGGGGAACATTCGGTCTACAGGTGGTTCTTCTATTATTCACCGTACGGGCGGGTGTTCGAATTCGTCCTGGGCTGCCTGACGGCGCAAATCTACGCGGTGCTGGCCGACCGCCCGGTGTCGCCGCGCGAGGAGCGCCGGGGGCGGATTTTACTCTACGCTTCGCTGGTATTTCTCTTCGGTTTCGCTTACGTCGAAATGTTCAGGCCATTCGGCGCGAACGTTGCGGTATACGTGTTGCTTCTCAAGCAGAATTTCGGCTGCGCCGTCGGACTTGCCACGCTGATCTTCTGCGTCAGCCGCTATCGGTCTTCCACCGTCGCCTTGATGTTGTCGACCCCGCTCATGGTCCAACTCGGCGACTTGAGTTTTTCGATCTACGCCGTTCATACCTGGACCTTGCGGATCTTCGAGCGGCCGGCGATGGATTTCCGTTACGGCGTGGAGTTGGAGGCCGCGTTGCGGATTGTCTTGGGCGTCGCTTTGACGTTGATCCTGTCGACCGCGACGTTTCGTTTGATCGAGGTTCCGGCTCGTGCCTGGGTGCGCAAAGGAGTGGCGCGGCGCCTGTTACGCCGCTTCGGCCCGCGCGAAGCCAATTTGCTTCCGGCAGATCAAAAAAATTCCTCGGACCGCGAGACCATTATCGGCGCGCTATTCGTTGCCATGATCGGCGCGCTATTGGCCTACCAGTTCCTGATCGTGCCGTATTTCACGCCCTATGTTCGATGAGCGCGAGGACGCGACGCCGCGCGATGGTTGTGGACCGACTATCGCGCCGCTATAGTCCGCGGCGGCTGGCACCCTCATAAAAATGCGCTGACGCGATCGACGACTGGCGGCGGAGAGCTCATGAACACGGTAGAGACCCGCCGCAACACGACCATCGATCCCATACACCCGCACATCGCTTCGCTCGACGGGCTGCGTTTCATCGCCGCCGGCACCGTGCTGTTTTCGCACGGCTACTTTTATATTCTCTTGTTTCAGGATAATTCCGCTATCACCGCCTACAATGCGCCGTTCGTCGCGCTCGCCAATATCGGCATGACGTTGTTCTTCGTGCTGAGCGGATTTGTGATCCATTACAATTACGGGTTCTCGGTAACGCTTCCGGGCGGCGTTCGCGCCTTCTTCGTGGCGCGGTTTGCGCGCTTGTATCCGCTGTTTTTGCTGGTGTTCGTCATCTCCACCGTCGAAGCGTTCAGGAGCGCCGATGGCCAAGTCGATCTTCTCGGTCCGGTCCCGCTCTATTTGACGTTCACGCAGTCGTGGTGGTTCTGGGTCTTCGGCGAGCGGGCCGCGAGCGAAGCCTATAGCAACGCCACCGGTCTGATGTGGTCGCTGTCGACCGAGGCGTTCTTTTACCTGTGCTATCCGCTGCTGGCGCCGCTGCTGCGCCGGCTCGAAGGGACGCGGCTCGTCGTCATCGGCTGTATCGTTGCCGTGATCGGTGCGGGTCTCGCCTACGAACTCACCGAATATCGCGGCTATTTGAACAATTGGGCGGCGCTCTATACCGGCAATCCCCGCGCCGCCCCTCATTTCTCCCATTGGCTCATCTACAATTCGCCGTGGGTCCGTATTTTTGAGTTTCTGATCGGCGCCGTCACCGCGCAATTCGCCATGACCACAAGAGTGGAGCCGGCGCGCGCCATGGTCGCGGGTAGCGCGGCGCTAGCCGTTATCGTGGTCGCCTACGTCTACTGCAATGCCATGCTGCTGCCGCTGAGCGGCGCCATTACCACATGCATGGCGGGCGCATTCGGAGTCCTGATGGGCGCATCGGCCGTCAAGGGTCAGGTATTTTCACGCGTCCTGTCCAATCGATGGATGGTCTTTGGCGGCGAGGCCAGCTACTCGCTTTATCTGCTGCACTATTGGGTCATGCATAATCTCGGCCACCGGCTTGCCGACAATCGGTCGCTCGTCACCCGGATCGTGCTGTTCGTGATCCTGATGCTCGTCGCTGTCGTCGTCGCCCGGATCTCGTATCTGGTCTACGAGCGTCCTTTGATCCGCGTCGTACGCCGGTTTTTCTCGATCCGCCCTCGCGCCGAACGCCACGACGAAAGCATCGGCGAAGGCATCGAAGTCGGGGCCCCGCCGGTGAGCGTGTCGCTCAACAGCGAATCGTAGAACTGGAGCGTGATTTTGGACGGGACGGCTGCGATTTTAAGCAATCTCTTGGGTGACAAACGCGGCCGCAAGATCGTCTGCGTGCAAGGTCTCGGCTTTGTCGGTGCCGCCAATGCCATCGCGATCGCCTCGGCGCGCGATGGCGCAGGCGAGCCGTTGTACAACGTCGTCGGGGTCGATC
This sequence comes from uncultured Alphaproteobacteria bacterium, assembly GCA_963724715.1. GTDB lineage: Bacteria > Pseudomonadota > Alphaproteobacteria > Rhizobiales > Xanthobacteraceae > BOG-931. The sequence goes on from CAVRVV010000002.1 coordinate 738,465, forward strand.
TGCCGACCGCGAGCGGCCGCGAGCGGGCGGCGGCCCTCAATCGAGGCGCGTTTCCCTTCCCGACGACCGATGCTGCGCTCGTCGCTTCCGCCCAGTCGGCGCGGGTCGCCGGCAATCTCGTCGCCGTCACCGACGCGAGCGTTTTCGGGGAGGCCGATATCATCGTCGTCGAGATCGGGCTCGATATCGAAGAAAAGACCGCCAATCCCAAGGTCGATCTGCCGCCGTTTCGCGCCGCCATCGGCACGGTCGGCGATCGCATGAAGCCCGATGCGCTGATCCTTTTGGAAAGTACCGTGCCGCCTGGAACCACGGAGCGCATCGTTGCTCCGCTGTTGCGCGAGCGTTTGGCGGCGCGTTCGCTGCCGACGCAAGCTCCAAAGCTCGCCTATTGCTATGAACGCGTGATGCCGGGAGACGGCTACCTCGCTTCCATCGTCGACATGTGGCGGGTCTATGCCGGCTTGACGGCTGAAGCAGCCGACGCGGCGGAAGCCTTCCTGTCGAGTTTTATCGATACCGGAAAGCGGCCGCTGACGCGGCTTGACAGCATCCGCGCCGTAGAAACGGCCAAAGTCCTGGAAAACACTTATCGGGCCGTGAACATCGCGCTGATCGACGAATGGGAGAAATTCGCGCGGCGCATCGACGTCGATTTGTTCGAGGTGCTCAAGGCCATCAGGGTTCGGCCGACGCATCAAAATATTCGTTATCCGGGCCTGGGCGTCGGCGGCAATTGCCTCAGCAAGGATCCGATGTTCGGTTCGACATCGGCGCGGGACATATTCGGTTTGGCGGATTTCGAGTTTCCGCTCTCGACCGCCGCCGTGACGGTCAACGACCGAATGCCTGGCGCGACCGTCGCCCTGCTCGAGGAGACGGTTGCGGAAAGTCTTGCCGGCAAGCATGTCCTCGTTCTCGGCGCAAGTTATCGCGAGGATGTCGGCGATACCCGTTATTCGCCATCGCTCACGCTGGCCCGCATGCTTGCCGACAAAGGGGCAACCGTCGCATTCGCGGATCCTCTCGTCGATGCGCCGCTGGACGTGCCGTTGCATCGCGATTTGCCGGCTGCACACAGCTTCGACGCGGTGATCCTCGCCGTCGGGCATAAGCAGTATCGCGCCATCGACCTTGCGGCATGGAGCGGCGCGGAGCGGCCGGTCGTTCTCGATGCCAACGGCGTGCTGAGCCGGCAGCAACTGCAATCCTTGCGGAAAGCGGGTTTCAAAGTTGCGGCGATCGGCCGAGGACTCTTGCCGTGATGAAACCGCATCGATCGGGGGTGGCGCGCGTTCTCATCGGCGTCGCGCGATGACGTACATGATATCGAACATGTTGACATTGACCGGCAGATCGAACACGCGCCAACGGCTCAATGCATCGTAAAGCCGGGTCTTTCGCGTTCGCCACACCAGAACGTAATAGAGAATCGAACGGAGCTTTCGCGAGATTCCGGGATGGCTGAGATGAACGACGTCGAAGCCGTGCCGGTCGAGCAACATTGTCATGGTGCCGGCGGAAAAATAATGCAGATGGGTCGGTGGATGTATCATTCGCCACTTGTGTCCGCGTAACCGGGCATTGATGCTGCCGATGTCACCGGTGGTCAGCGCGAGGACGCCTCCCGGCTGCAGATCGTCTTTGGCTTTGGCAATGAAAAGATCCGGGCGCTGCAGATGCTCCACGGTGTCCCACATGGCGATAACGCCGTATTTGCTGCCTAGCGCGCGGTTGAGATAATCGCCCTGCTGGACATCCAATCCAAACCGGCTGCGGCCATAGTCGATTGCATCCTGCGAAATGTCGATGCCCGCGACCGACTTCGAAAAATGCCGCGCTTCGTCGAGGAAAAAGCCGTAAGCGCAGCCAATCTCGAAAATGTCGCGTTCGCGAAGATCCGGGACGACCTGCTGCAAGGTCCGCAGCCGGCCATCGAAATTCAGCCGCAGACTTTCTTCTTCGGCAACATAGTCCAAATACTCGTCGCCGTGAAAATAGCCCCGATCGTAGAGTTCGGCCATTTCCGCATCGGTGAGAGTCATATTGGCGGAAACGAAACCGCAGGCGTCGCACTTGACCAGGCCTTGCAGGCTGCTCGGCTGCATGCGGCCGCCACAGACGAGACAATTCGCGATGGCAACAGCCGGAGTTTCCGTGACGGCCGATATCGACGCAGAGCGGGTACCGTTCTCTGTCACAATCGCTGATCCAGATTTCGTTCGGACTGCGAATGACGGAAGTTCGGCAAGGCATCGGAGATCGCACTGACAAACTTGGCTTTAGCGATAGCAAGCCCGGGCTCTTCTACCCAGCGCGCGATCTGATCGAACAATTTTTGCTCGGCGGTCACGCAAGGAATGTGACGCAGTGCCGATACATTGGACAAGCCGCAGTCGGTTATGGTCTCGCCGGCGCCGACAAATTCCTCGAAAGGTTTCTCGCCGCCGGTATCCAATGGCGTGAGCAGCAACGGCCAGCGGCCTTCCCGTGCCAGCCGTTCGACGTCGTTGCGCGCCCGCGCTTCATCGAGGTACCGCTCCGCGCGCAAGCCCCAATAGTCAAGACAGGCGCAGGCGATATCTTCCAGCAATTGCAGCTGCAGTGTGGCGTCCACGCGCGGCACCGCAATGTGACCGCCCGGGATCCGGCACGTTGCCAGCATGCAAAGCTCGCCGGCCTCCTGATGGGAAATGAAATAGCGCCGCGTATCGCGCGGCACGGCGAGCGGTTGCCGTTTGGCCAGTCGATAGCCAAAGCCTTGCAGCAGGCTGCCGTTGGAGAAGGCGACATTGGCAAATCGCGCCGAGGTCGTCGATTGATAGCTTGCGGCAGCGATGTCGAAGATCAGGTCCTCCATCAAGCGCTTGCTTGCTCCCATCAAGCTGACAGGGTTGGCCGCCTTGTCGGTCGACACCGCGAAATAGGTCGAGCCGTGTCGATGATCGGCAAGCCAGCGTTTGAAGCGAATATGCCTGACGAGGTTTGTGTCGAACATCTGCAGGACGGAGTAGATGTCCTTTTCCGACCGCACGTGTTTGAGCGCCGCGAAATTCAATACGATGTCGTATGGCGGCGAATCCGACAAAAGACGTTCCATGACGGGGCCGCCATAATCGAGCGGCAGGGCACGAAAGTCGATATCGGGAATACCGGCAGGCCGTCCGCGCAATTCGCGGACAAGCTCGGCAAGATAGTTCTCGTTGTGGTCGACGACGTGCAGGGCGGACGGGTGATAATCGAGGATTATTCGAACCGTGGCCGCGCCGATGGAACCGCCGCCGCCGATGACCAGAATTCGGCGATCGCGCACTTTGGCAAAGATCCGGTCGCTGCTGGCCTCAAGATCGCCTGCAAAAAGTGAATCGGCGCGGCCCGTGACAATCGAGGTCAGTTCTGCAGTTTCCGTTCCGGCAACGAACGGGCGCGCCTTGTTCGCGCGGTCTGCCGTGTTCATAACGGCTCTACTCTTTCATTCGCAACGGTGTCGGCCTGCGCCATGTGCACAGCCGAAGTCCGTTCGGGTCCCTCGCATCGCGCAGGCCTGCCGTTGAGGTATCGGCGGTCCGCGATGTATCTGGGCCGGCCCTTCACTTCGTCGAAAATGAGCCCGATATATTCACCGATGACGCCGAGAAAGAACAGCTGCACGCCGCTGAGGAAACACACGGCGGCAATCAACGACGACCAGCCCGGCACCTCGATCGCTCCCAGCATATAGAAGATGATCTCGAGGAAGCCGGCCAGAAAGCTTAAACAGGCGATGGCGATCCCCAATCCGACGCAGAACCGCAGCGGCAGCTTGGAAAAGGAGCAGATGCCGTTCAAGGCAAAATTGATCAGCGTCGAAGAGCGATAGTGGGAGCGCCCGCCCTGGCGCGGACTGGGCTTGAACGGCAAGTGAACGATGTTGAATCCAACCCAGGACACCAGGCCGCGCAAAAACGGATTTCTTTCGGTGATCTGCGCGCGCACGACCGCGGCGACGCGTTGCGACAGCAACCGGTAGTCGGACGCGCCTGCGGGCAAATCCACCGCGCCCACTTTCTGCAGCAAATGATAGAACCAGCGCGACGTCAGCCGTTTGACCAGCCGCGTCTCGGAACCGTCCTTGCGGATCATCTGCACGACGTCGGCGCCGTGTTCCCATTGATCCACAAGTTGCGCAATGAGCTCCGGCGGATGCTGCATATCGCTGTCGAGCATCACCACGGCGTCGCCGCGGCTGCAATCGATGCCCGCGATCAGCGCCGCCTGATGCCCGAACCGCCGCGACATGACGAGCACTTCCACGCGCGGATCGGCGGCGGTGATCGAACACAGCATCGCTTCCGTTCTATCCGGTGAAGGATCCAGAACGTAGATGATCCTAATTCGGTATCGCCGATCGAGCGGTTCAAGCGCGGCCGACAGTTGACGATGGAAGAGCTCGATCATCTCTTCCTCGCGATAGACCGGACATATTATGTCGAGGCTTCGCATCACCGCATGCTCTCGATGACCGACTGTAGCCCGCGTTCAAGCGACACCTTCGGCTCCCAGCCCGGAATCCCGCGCGCTGCCGTCGCATCCATGCGCGAATTGGCGATCTCGTGCGGTCTGGGCTGGCCAATCGCGTGGTAGGGTTTTTGCAAGCCGGCAACTGTGCAAGCGCAACGGCTGATGTCTTCGACGGAATATGCCGAGTCGGACCCTAAGTTGAAAATCGAACCTGCAGGGGCTTCCATGGATAGCAGCATTCCATCCACCACGTCATCAACATGAATGTAATCGCGGCGCGGCGCAAGGTCTTGCACCGGAATTTCGCTTGCTTGCTCATCGATGAGCTGAGCAATGATGTGCGGGATCAAAAAGTTCGAACCTTGACCGGGGCCGCAAATGTTTGCCGGCCGCAGCGTCACGGTCTTTGACGAAAAATGCGAGCCGAAGAAACCGCAAATCTGCTCGCCGATATATTTCGAGAAAGCGTAAGGATTATCCGGCTTGATCGCGTCCGTCTCTTTGGCGCCGGCGCGGGCATCGCTGCCGTAGAGATAGGAGCTTAAATAGCATACCGGGTAGCCGCGACGCCGACACTGCTCGAGCACGCGAAAGGTGCCGAGCGCATTGATCTCAAAAAAGCTGGACGGATCCTGCCAAGCCTCGGCCACGCCGGTCCGCGCAGCGAGATGAAACACATGATCGATCGGGCCGTCCGGAAGCTCGTCCGTCCTGACGTCAAAACCGTTCGACAGCGACAGCGCATGGACGCGATGCCCGAGCGACGTGAGTTTCTTTACCAGATGGCGTCCGACGAACCCGCTTGCGCCGGTAACGATGAATGTGCCTGCGCCGTCCGATAGCCGACCGAGCCGGTCTGGTACAGGGTGCGATTGCGTCATTCCTTGAGCTTTGTACGCAGAATCGGCCAATCCTCAAGGGCCTTCTGATAGTCGTCCGGCCGCCCGATATCCAGCCAATATCCGTCGTGCACCACGATACGGACGCGCTGGCGATCGGCGATCATTTTCAACATCAGCTGGTCGAAACCGAATGACTCGCCTTCCGGAATCAAATCGAGAACTTTTTTGTTGACGCAATACACGCCCATGCTCACGCAATACGGAATCTTGGGCTTCTCCTCGAAGCCGGCGAGATAACCGTCCGCACCCGTTTGCAGCACGCCATAGTCTATCGTCTGTTCGCGCGCCGCGGCCGATATCGTGAAAAGCTGCCTGCCGCGGCTGTGCTCGTCGAGGAAACGATCGAACGCCAAATCGGTTAGGACATCGCCGTTCATGACCAGAAAATCGTCGGGCAGATCCGGGATCAAGCGCAGTGGCGCCATGGTGCTGAGCGGTTTCTTCTCCACCGAATAGTCGATTTTGATGTTCCACCTGCCGCCGTCGCCGAAATAGGCGCGGATGATTTCGGCTTGGTGATTGACGGCGAGCGTGACGTGCGAAAAGCCGCAGGCGATCAGCTGTCGGATGACGATTTCGAGGATGGGCTGGTCGCCGATCGGCACCAACGGCTTCGGCAGCGCGATGGTGAACGGATGCAGGCGGGTTCCCCGTCCGCCGGCGAGGATAACAGCGCGGTTCATGGGCAGTTGCTCATGGGCAGTTGCTCATGGGCAGTTGCTCATGGCAGTGGCTCATGGGTCGTCTCGGGCGCATGGTCTCGTACCGGTCGTACGGCTCTTGCGTCGCGATTGCAAAAAGATCAAGTGTCTGGGCCACCGCTATTTTCAACATTCCGGAATCCCGTGACCTCCCCATCGGCAGCAAGCGAAGATTTTGCAGCGGCGTTCGGTCGCGACGGCAAGGCTTGTGACGGCAAGGCTTGTGACGGGAAGGCTTGTGACGGGAAGGTTTGGCTCGCGTCCTGTTCCGCATTTGCCGTCGCGCTCCTGCTGCTCGGGGCGATGCTTTGGACCTTATTTGAAAAGAACCTCGTCAGCACCCTGACGCAGCAGGGATGGACTCGCGAACTATATGGCATAAGCGCCGCCTTGACGAAAATGCGGTTTGGCATCGGCGGCTCTGCCATTGACCGGCGAATCTTTGCCGCCCTCGAGGGGGCAGGCCTTGCGCGGGATCCGCCCCCCGAGCTGAACGTGCGGTTTCCCGATAATCTTCGCGACGCGCAGTTGCTGCAGTCCGCATTGGTCCGGGCGCAAACAATCGATTTGCCGCCGCCGGCGCCGGCCGACGCCAACGGCGACTATAGCGATCTCATGGGGTTTGCCGGAGAAGACACCGGGCTCGGCAGCTATACCTACCTGGCGTTCCGGGCTTTTGGGGTGAATGTGCCGGCGCTAACCTATCTTTACTTCGTCATCGTGACGGCATCGTTGGTGCTTTACGGCATTGGTCACTGGCGCAGCGTCGGCGCCATGGTCGCCGTCGTCGCGGTGACGCTGGCGCTTTATGTGGTCGTTTGCGCCGACTTCGTCGATTTCCTCGGTTCCAGCAGGCTTTTCAACGGTCCCGGCATCGACGTGAAGGATCCGCGATTCCTCGGCACCATGGCCGCCATTCCGTTGCTGCACGTGATCGTGGTTTGGACGCGGCCGCGTTACCGGCTCGGTCCACTCGACTATGTTGTCATCGCCCTGCAGGCGGCGATTTTCGCTTTTGCGCTACAAATCCGCTCTCCGGTCGTTTGGGGCGTGGTGGCGTTATCGGTTTTCTGGTTGACGGCCGGAGCGCTGGCATTGCGCCGCGGCCAGTCGCTGCGGTCGCTCTGGGATTGGCGGCAATCGCGCTCGGTGCTCATCCCGATCGCCGTTCTCGCCGTTCTTTTCTCGGCGCAGCTCTTGGCCGCTGCAACCTTGCATCCGCTCTACCGCGCGCAGGGCGATGTGCCGCGGCACATGTTCTGGCAGGGCATGCTGACCTCTCTGCAGCTCAATCCCGAGTGGGAGGCCAAGTACCTCGCTTCGGTGGATAACTACACGGGCGACATGATGCCCGAGGAGACGGCCCGCGTCGCCATCATGAAATTGCCGCCCGAGGAGCGCCAGCAATATCTGCGCGGCGACGGTTGGCCGAGGCGCACCGCGCTCGAGAAATTTACCCGGCTCGCATTTTTCGATTTTCTGCGCAACGATCCAAAGTTTGTGGCGCATACGTTTTTCATCGACAAGCCGGCGCGAGCTTGGCGATCGGAACGGCAGTTCTTTGGCGGGCTTTTTAGCGGCTTGCCGATCTGGAACGCGCTGGTGCCGGCCGCGGCGGTCCTATTCGTGGTTTTTTTGGTGGCGTGGAATGCGGACGCGCAGGCGACATTGCTGGCGACGGCCGCCGTGATTCCGTTATTTATCGTCGTCGCCTGGCTGCCGAATTGGCTGGTGATCCTCAATCCGATGGTCATGATCGACAATTTCATCTGGATCGTCGTTTTTTTGGTGCTGTCGCTCGCGATTGCGGCAGCCGCCGCTATTCGATGCTCCGGCTATCTTCATCATCCCGGAAACCCGTGACCTCCCCATCGGCAGCAGGCGAAAATTCGCCAGCGGCGTCCGGCCGCGACGGCAAAGCTTGGCTCGCGTCCTGTTCCGCATTTGCCGTCGCGTTTTTGCTACTCGGGGCGATGCTTTGGACCTTGTTTGAAAAGAACCTCGTCAGCACCATGACGCAGCAAGGATGGAGCCGCCAACTTTACGGCATCAGCGCCGCACTGACAAAACTGCGGTTCGGCATCGGCGGCGCTGTCGTCGACCAGCGGCTCCTCGCTACGCTCGTGAGGAGCGGCCTCACGGACGAACCGGATCCGGCGTCGGGCGTGCGGTATCCCGACAATCTTCGCGATGCGAAGTTGCTGCAGTCCGCATTGGTACAGGCGCAAACCATCGATCTGCTGCCGCCGCGGGCCGCCAATACCAAGGGCGAATACATCGATCTCATCGGCTTTTCCGGAGAGGATACCGGGCTTGGTACCTACAATTACCTGGCCTTCAGGGTTTTTGGGGTGAATGTCCCGGCACTGACCTACCTTTATTTCGTCATCGTGACAGCATCGCTGGTGCTTTATGGGATTGGTCATTGGCGCAGCGTCGGTGCCATGGCCGCCGTTGTGGCGGTGCCTCTTGCGCTCTATGCGGTCGTCTGTGCCGATTTCGTGAATTTCCTCGGTTCCAGCGCCTTTTACAGCAGTGCCGGCATTGATGCGAAGGATCCGCGATTCCTCGGCACCATCGCCGCCATTCCATTGCTGCATGTGATCGTCATGTGGACGCGGCCACTTTACCGGGTCGGTCCGCTCGATTATGCGGTCGTCGCCCTGCAGGCGGCGATTTTCGCTTTTGCGCTGCAAATCCGCTCACCGGTCGTTTGGGCTGTGCTGGCGTTATCGGCCTCCTGGTTGACAGCCGGCGCGCTGGCATTGTGCCGCGGTTGGTCGCTGCGGTCGCTCTGGGATTGGCGGCAATCGCGCTCGGCGCCGATGCCGATCATCGTTCTCGCTGTTCTCTTTTCGGCGCAGCTGTTGGCCGCTGCAACATTGCATCCGGTCTACGGTGCGCAGGGCGATGTGCCGCGGCACATGTTCTGGCAGGGCTTGCTGTCGTCTCTGCAGCTCGAGCCCGAATGGGACAAGAAATACGGCGCGTCGGTGAATGGCGCCACCGACGATGCGATGCCAGCGCAGGTGGCCCGCATCGCTATCATGAAATTGCCCCCCGAGGAGCAACAGCAATATCTCAACGGCGACGGCGCGACCAAGCGGACTGCGCTCGAGAAATTTAGCCGAATCGCATTCTTCGATATTCTGCGCAACGATCCAAAATTCGTGGCGCATACGTTTTTCGTCGACAAGCCGACGCGAGCTTGGCTCTCGGAACGGCAGTTTTTTGGCGGGCTTTTTAGCGGCTTGCCGATCTGGAACGCGCTCGTGCCGGCCGCGGCGGTTCTATTCCTGATTTTTTTGGTGGCGTGGAATGCGGACGCGCAGGCGACATTGCTGGCGACGGCCGGCGTGCTTCCACTCTTTATCGTCATTGCCTGGCTGCCGAATTGGCTGGTGATCCTCAATCCGATGGTCATGATCGATAATTTCGTCTGGATCGTCGTTTTTTTGGTGCTGTCGCTCGTGATTGCGGCGGTTGCCGCTATCCGATTTGCGGGTGGCGCCAGGCGGCGGCCGGCCGCGGCGTCCATCCGCGACTGAGCGCGGTTGCACGATGCGGCCGGCCTATCTATAACGGCTCGCATCGAGCCCCATTTCCGGCACGGCAACAGCGGCGCCATGCACCAAAGCATTCAGGCGTTTTACAATCGGAAATATACCCAAGGGTCGGAAATCCCGCGGACCAGCAAGATCTATACGATCGATTGCGTCCCCGACGACACGCCGCTGGATATCCTCGACGTCGGCTGCGGCTCCGGCAGCAACTCGCTGGCGCTTGCCGCCAAGGGTCACAAGGTCCGCGGCGTCGACATTTCCGAGGAGGGGATCGCGCGCTATCGCAGCCACGGTTTCGACGGTCATGTCGTCGATCTCGAAAGCGGCATCGATTATCCGGACGGCACGTTCGATCTGGCGTTCTGCTCCGAGGTCATCGAGCATATGACCTCGCCCGAAATTCTCGCCGGCGAGATGTTCCGCGTCATCAAGCCCGGCGGCCGGCTGGTGCTGTCGACGCCGAATTCCGCCTTCTGGCTCTATCGCGCGCTCGGCATGATCGGCTTTACCGTCAGCGAATTGCAGCACCCAAAACACTTTCAATTCTTCTCGCGCCGCAGCCTGCTCAAACTTCTGCAAAGCGCCGGCTTCCGGCCGCTGCAATTGACCGGGCGCAACATGTATCTGATCGTCCCGGCGCTGCCGGAACCGCTCGACAGCGTGCTGCCAAAACTCGGCTTCACCCGCGAAACCCGGTTCCGTACCGGCAAGCATTTCTGGCACCTGTCGCACAAGGCGAGCTTGTATAACGCCTTGTTCGCTGACTGCCTGATCATGGTGATGGCAAAGCCGCGCGCGGCTTGACGTCAAGAACGGGCTGCGGTACCGGCGCCCCGCTTTCGATCATAGCTCGAAGTGTCGCGTGGCTCGTTGAGCGCCGAATCGATCGGGATGGTCGAGCCGCGATGCAGGCGGCCCATCTCGATGAGCAGCGCGGTCTGCGCGCCGTCGAGGTTTTCCACATCCTCGCGCGACCAGCGGTGATAGCGCGTTGCCGCCTTGATCGGCACCTCGCGCATCACCCGGTGCAGGCGGCGGATGTCGACGAAGTTGCGCACGATCTTGTGCAGCATCAGATTGCGCGCCTTGCGCAGCTCGACGATGGGCACGGGTACTTCGGCGATCCACAGCTGTGCGCGCGCGGCGCGCAAGGTGAATTCGGTGTCGAACTGGCCGCGCCGCATGAGGCATTGCCGGAAGATCGGCCGCATCACCGGCAGATAGACGAATTTCTGGCCGTGGGTGTCGGAGCCGACGAAGCCGAATACCGCCTGCAGGATGGTGTTGAGGCCCCAGCTGAGGAGCTTGCGGTAGCCTTGCTGCCGGTTGAGCGAAAAGTCCGCCCGTTTCGACCCGACCACGAGGTCGTAGACGCCGCGGGTGCGGAAGCACCAGCGCATGAACGGCACGTCCCAGAAATCGACATTGATGATGAAGGCCCAAGGGCCGGCGGCCTGCGCCAGTCCCTGGCAGAGCGCCTCGCCGTAATTGGGCCGGTCGAGCTCGACCAGCGCGGAGCCGGGCCAGCGCCGCACGATCTCGGCGCAGATCGCGGCCGAACCGTCGGTACTGCCGTTGTCCACCAGCACGAATTGCCAGCGGCCGCGGCCGGCGAAATCGTCGAAATGCGGCGCCAGTTGCTCGGCCATGGCGAGCAACATGGCGGCCTCGTTGTAGACCGGCACGACGATCGACAGGTGCGGCGGATTAAGCACGCCCGGGCCGTCGCTGCTCATGAAGTTCCCCTGCCGCGTTCCTGCTGATGGAATAGTCAGCGTCCCGAGACCGTAGCCGACATGTAGCACGCCGCAGCGAGTCGGGCCAACGCCGAATCACACTCAAACACCGCACCGTGGAAGCCGCCGGAAGGACTCCTTCAGTTGCACCGGCACGACGTAGCCGCTATAGGCAATTCATTGAGCTAAAGAAGCCGCGCCGAACGCCGATCGTTGACCGCATGAATGCCCAATCGTCTGCGCAGGACCACGCACGGGCCTATTTGCGCGGCAAACGCGTCATGGTCACCGGCGTGTGCGGCACGGTCGGCAAGCAGCTGGCGCGCCAGCTCCTGGAAAATTTTGAAATCGAATCGCTCACGGGCATAGACAACAACGAGAGCGAGCTCGCGTTCCTCGAGGAGCGTTACAGCGCGCGCTACGACACTCACTTCCTGCTCGCCGATATCCGCGATCTTGCCGCGATCACGCGCGAGACCAGAAATATCGAGGTGCTGTTCCACGCCGCCGCCTACAAGCACGTGTTCCTGTGCGAGCGCTCGCCGTTCGAGGCGATCCAGACCAATGTCATCGGCGTGCACAATATCGCGCGCGCGGCGGTGGAGAACGGCGTCGAGCGGCTGGTCTTCACCAGCTCCGACAAGGCGGTCAATCCGACCAACGTGATGGGAACGTCGAAGCTGATGGGCGAGCGGCTCATCACCGCGGCGGCGCTCGATCCGAACCTGTCCGGCACCACATTCTTGTCGACGCGCTTTGGCAACGTGCTCGGCTCGCGCGGCTCGGTCATTCCGATCTTTCGCGATCAGATCCGGGGCGGCGGCCCGGTGACCTTGACCGACCCGCAGATGACACGCTTCATCATGTCGCTGCACGACGCGGTGCGGCTCGTCATCGAATCCATGGTGCTCGGCCATCCGGGCGACGTGCTGATCACCAAAATGCCGGCCATTCGCATCGCCGACCTGGCGACCGTCATGGTGCGCGAATTTGCTCCGCTTTGCGGCCGTCGCGCGGAGGACGTCGAGATCAAGGTGGTCGGGCCGAAGCCGGGCGAGAAGCACTACGAGGAACTGATGAACGACGAGGAGACGCGCCGGGCGCTCGAGCTCGAGCGCTATTTCGTCGTGCGCCCGGCTTTCGCCATGCCGGAAAAGACCAAGCCGCATTACGCGGAGCTGCACGAAACGGCGGTCGAGCAGCCGTACAATTCGGCGAACGTAACGACGTTGTCGCAGGCCGAGCTCACCGACTTTCTGCGCCGGCACGACCTCGTCAGCGGCAGTCCCGAATAGCGCGAGGCGGCCATGCGCGTCATGATCCTCGGCGGCGACGGCTATCTCGGCTGGCCGACGGCGATGGCGTTTCGCCGCGCCGGCCACGACGTTTGCGCGGTGGACAATTATCTGCGCCGCAAGATCGCGCGCGACACCAATTCCGACGCGCTGATGGCCAATCCGCTGTTGCCGGAGCGCGCCGCGCTGTTCGAAAGCGTCACCGGCGAGAAGATCGGGGTGGCGATCGGCGATTGCTGCGATTTCGAATTCCTGTCGCGCCTCGTCGAGACATTCGCGCCGGACGTGCTAGTGCATTATGCCGAACAGCCATCCGCGCCCTATTCGATGATGGGCTACGACGAGGCGCGCACCACGCTGTCGAACAATCTGGTCGCCACCTTCAACACGATCTGGGCGGTGATGCGTCACGCGCCCGCCTGTCACATCATCAAGCTCGGCACCATGGGCGAATACGGCACGCCCAATATCGATATCGAGGAAGGCTGGATCGACATCCAGCACAAAGGCCGCAGCGACAAGTTTTTGTTTCCGCGCCAGGCCGGTAGCCTCTATCACACCACCAAGGTGCTCGACACCGATCTGTTGTGGTTCTACGTGCGCATCCATGGCTTGCGCGTCACCGACCTGATGCAGGGCCCGGTCTATGGCTTGTCCAGCGACGAAGCCGATCTCGATGCGCGGCTAAAACCCAATTTTCACTACGACGATATTTTCGGCACCGTGGTGAACCGTTTCCTGGTGCAGGCGGTGGCGAACATTCCGCTGACGGTCTACGGCCGCGGCGGCCAGAAGCGCGGCTACTTGAATCTGCGCGACACGCTGCAATGCATTGCACTGGCTGCGGCGCATCCGCCGGGGAAGGGCGAGCTGCGCATCCTCAATCAGTTCACCGAGACATTCTCCGTCAACGAGCTTACCGAGCGCGTGCAGCGCGTCGGGCGGTCGCTCAATCTCAAGGTCGACATCCAGCATCTGGACAATCCGCGCAAGGAGATGGAGGAGCATTATTACAATCCGGCGCATCACGGCCTGGCCGAGCTCGGGCTCAAGCCGCACTTGATGACCGACGACGTCGTCGCGGCGATGCTCGAACAGGTGCTCGCATATCGCGATCGCATCGTGCCCGATCGCATCCTGCCGCGCGTGCGGTGGCGCTAGCGATGCGCTGGCTCGTCACCGGCGGCTGCGGTTTTATCGGCCGGAATTTCATCCGACTGTTGCTGACGCGCAGCAACGACACGATCCGCGTCGTCGACGATCTTTCGGCAGGCACGCGCGCAGATCTCGAAATGATCAGCCCGGTCGCGGCGCTCGATCCGCAGACGCTCAAGCCTGCCGAGGCCGGCGGCGCGGCTTGCCGCATCGAGATCGTGGCCGGCGACGTCCGCGATGCGGCGCTGGCGCGCCGCGTCGTCGCCGGAGCCGACGCGGTCATCCATCTCGCCGCCAACACCGGGGTCGGGCCGTCGGTCGCCGAGCCGATGAGCGACTGCACCATCAACGTGCTCGGCACGCTGAACTATCTCGAAGCCTGCCGGCACAACGGCGTGCGCCGTTTTGTTTTTGCCTCCAGCGGCGCGCCGATCGGCGAGTGCGAGCCGCCGATTCACGAAGAGCTTCCCACCCATCCGGTGTCGCCCTACGGCGCCAGCAAGCTCGCCGGCGAAGCTTATTGCTCGGCCTATAAGCGCAGCTTCGGCATCGATACCGTCGCGCTCCGCTTCGGCAATTGTTATGGGCCGCTGTCGACCCACAAGGGCAGCGTCGTCGCTAAATTCATCCGCGAGGCAATGGCCGGACAAGCTTGGGAAATTTACGGCGATGGCCTGCAGACCCGCGATTTCATCTATGTCGAGGACATCGCCGAGGCGATCTTCCGCGGCGCCGCAGCGCCCGATATCGGCGGCGAAATCTTCCAGGTCGCGACCAATGCCGAGACCACGGTGCTGGAGCTTGCCGAGGCGCTGCGTGCGGTGCTCGAGAAGAACGGCGTCCGTACCCACGGCATCCGCCACGCCGCGTCGCGCGTCGGCGACGTCAAACGCAATTATTCCGACACCAGCAAGGCGCATCGCCACCTCGGCTGGAACGCCCGCGTCGGAATGGAGGATGGGCTCGACCGCACGGTGAAGTGGTTCTTACAGCGCCGCTGAAGACGATAAATTCCAGCGCAAAGCCCGTTGGCCGATGTCGTTTAATCGAGCGGTTCCGCCTCGATCCCGCCAAAAATCAATCCGAGCTTGCCGTCGCCTTGGTACACAAGCCTTCTGCCGTTGATGGGGCGGACAGCGACCAGCAACTGACCGTCCGATGTCGCCACATTGATCCACACCTTCTGCCAGTAGTTGGGATGCTGCTCGATATCACTGCCCTGTACGCCCGACGCGTCCAGGATTTGATGATTGGTCAGGTCGAATACGGCGTCGCCGTTGTTGACCGGCTTGTCGGTATCGGGGCGATCGAACGCGGCGAGCTCGACATTGCCGCCTGCTACCGACTTGACCCATGCCGATACCCGATAGGTCCGATTTTTGTTGAGCCCGGTCAATCGAAAGGCGAGCGTATGGCGGTTGTCTTTGGCGATTGCAGTGAGACGCAAGACCGGCTGGCCGCTTACCATCGCGTCGACGTTGACGGCCTGCACGTTCAAGCCACGCACCACCTCCCAGCGGAATCCCGGCATGGCCGGTTCCGGCAAGGCGGATAATGCCGTGGCCTCTGAAACCGGCGGCAGGTCGAGGCTGGCGATGTCGGGAGGCGACGGCGCGTCCGGCCTCGCGTCCAATGCGACCGCGCCTTCATGGGAGAGCCAGTCGATGATCTTGCCGGTCACGGCCTCTTCGAGGCCGGTGAGAGCGTGGGTGGGCTGCGTGTTGCAACTGCCCTCGGGATAGGCGAACGCATCGTGAAGCATGAATTGCGTTTGACCGCCTCTCAAGACGATCGATTGAAAGTGTGGCGCGCGGAGGACCGCAGCCGCATTTTTGATCCGGTCAACGACGGGCAAAGAACACGGATCGGATTCGTGGCCGATGACAAGAACGGGCATGCTGCCGAGCGCGCGCTTGACGCCGTCGATGAGCAACGTGCTGTCCGGGTCCGGATGTTCGAGGATGGGCGAGATCAGAACCAGGCCGGCAATCGAATCGACTTTGCCGCGGGTAATCGCATTGAGGGCCGATGTGGCGCCGGTGTCGTAGGCGATGAGCCAGACTTTCGGCGCCATGCCGTGCAGTTGTTCGGAAAGCGCGCGCAGATCGTCAGCGTGCAGCTCCGACGTCCGAAAGCCGGCGAGCGATACCGGTGGCTTGTGGTCGAGCGCGACGTCCGGAATGATCGTGGCGATGCCGTGATCGAAATAGTGCCAGCGGGTTCGGATGACGAAATCATCTTCGCCCCAGCCGATATGTCCCTGGCTGTCGAGATTGATGTTGCCGTGGCCGCCGGGCAGCAGCAGGACGGCGTCGGCCGGCTGATTGGCCTTCATCAGCAGGACACGCACCACCGTATTGGGCCGGGTGACCCAGTTGTCGGCGGTCACCGAAGCCGCATTGAGCGGCCCGTTGTCGAACATTCCAGCTAAAAGGATCGCTGCCGCACCGGCCGTCATGAGCGCGCGGAATAAGATGCTTGCCATTGCCGAGGGATTTACCCCGATCGGCAAATAGTGCAATACCCAACCGCCAAACGGCATGGCACAAGCGCCGGCGCGAGCGATGGTCGAGGGTGACAGTGACTGAACGCCCCGATACCGGATCGCTGACGGTGCCGGTCCCGGCCCGAAATTTTTTTGCATCGGTACGAGCCCAGGAGCCTCGCGCGGTGATCGCGATTTTCGCGCTCGCGGTGGCGTTGCTGTTCGCGATCAATGTGCTGCATGCCTATCAGCTCGGCTTCCAATCGAAGATGTACGACTCGCCGATCTATCGCTGGCGCGAGAGCCTGGTGATCGCATTGTCGCGCATGCAGCCGCAGCCGTTGCACGGCTATGTCGGCTACGGGTCGATTCTGTCCTATTTTACCCAGCACGGGCTCGCGCTCATGGGCGGCGAGGCCTATCCGCTGCCGACGCCGGCGCAACGTACGGCTCTGGTCGCCGACGGCGCGCGCATGAACCGGTTGATGAAAGAAGCCAGCGAGGTCGCCATCGATCCGACGCTGCCGCCTGTCATATTGCAGGGCAACGAGCTCGGGCTGGTCGATTACACATACTGGGCGTTCAAGCTTTACGGCATCAGCATCAACGCGCTCGTTCTGTTCTATTTCACTTTGCTGTTCGTCTCGGTTGCCTTGTTCTTCGTCACGTTCCGCCGATCGCGGTTCTGCCTGCTGCTCCTGATGCTGTATTTGGCGGCGCATTATTTCGCGCTCGATTACGCGCAAACCCGCGCCATCATCGCCATCCAGAACAGCCGATTTTTCCCGGTCGTGGCCTTGCTGCCGGCGTTGCATCTGCTGCTTCTCGTCGTGACACGGGCCCGCCCGACGCTTGCCTTGGTGACAATGGCCGCCGTTCAGACCTTCATCCTGATGTTTATGGTGTTTTGCCGGACCCAGACCTATTGGGAAGTCCTTGCGATCTTGCTTGCGGCCGCCGTCACCGGATTGCAACCGCTGCGGCAAGCGGCATTTCGTGCCAGCCGGTGGCCCGCGGCCATCGGCAAATCGCTTTACCAAACCTGGCCGGCGGCGCTCGCCGTCGTGGGAACCGTCGTGCTGTTCGGCTATGGCAGCCTCGCTCCGGACGAGGCCTTCTATTCGCGAGAATCAAAAGCGCATTTGTTCTGGCACGATCTCTATGGCAGCACCGTCAGTGCCGAGCCCACGCTCTATGCGACCTACGGCTACAACGCGCCGCCTTTCTCCGACGATATGAGTTATATCGCCGCCACCCATGACCTGCGCGGACGTAACGACGGGTCCTCGCGCATTGCCGAGGTTGTCGACGGCGTCCTCGACATTGATATCTTCAAGAGCAACGGCGTCTATGATCAGGAAATGCGCCGGCTTTATTTCCGCGTTGTGCGCGAGCATCCGTGGTGGGTTCTTCGCTCGTTCGTGATCGGAAAGCCGCGGGCCCAAATCGATTTTTTCATCGTTACGCCCGAACTGTGGAACTGGCGCAGCTATGTCGCTCCGTTCCTGTTGGCTCTCGCCGCGACCGTGCTGGCGCTTGCGCTCGGTGCTCCGCTGCCGACGGCACGGACGGCGCTCACGGGTGTGGCGGTGGCCGCGGTCGTGTTCGCCGCTTCGACGTTTACAAGCTTCTTCTATCCGACCGCCCTGATCGCCGAAGTGCTGGTGACCTGGCTGATCCTAGTCATGCTCGGCGCCATATATCTGCCGCTGGCTTTGCTGTTTTATGTCCTGCGCCGGTCTAGGCCGGTGGCCGCGATTTCATAAGCGCTGTCTGAAGAAACGCGCTAGCCGTGCGGATTTGCCTCGACGCCGCCCAGGATCATACCGAGGCTGCCGTCGCCTTTGTAGGTCAGGACGTCGCCGTTCGCCGGCCGCAGCGTGACGTCGAGGTTGCCGTCAGCCGTCACCAGATTGAGCCAGATCTTTTGCCAGCCGTCGGGGCCTTGGTCGATGCCGCCGTCCTTGATCACGATGTCTCCGTCGCGAACCGTGTGGTTGCTGAGACTGAAAATGGCGGCGATATGATGTGGCGGCTGTCCGGGCGGTTGGTCGCCAAGTTCGAGCTGGATGTTGCCTCCGCCCGCCGCCTTGACCCAGGCGGTGACCCGGTAGACCTGGTTCTTGTTCAGCCCGCTGAATTGACCACCCAAGGTGTGGAAACCGTCTTGCGGCGATGCGACGAGCCGCAGCACCGGCTGGCCTGCCACCACGGTCGGCTCAGTTTCCGGCCGCACCAGCAAATGCGCCATGGCGGCCCACTGGAATCCCCGCGTCTGCACTTTCGGCGGCGCATCGGCCGGCGTCTCTTGCGTAGCGACGGTCGTTGCCGCGGGCGCAGTCCGAGCGGATGGGGCAGGCTCTTGCGGTCGTGCGGTTGGGAGTGATGGGATCGAGGCGGTGAACTGCGGGTCGTAACTCAAATTGCCGGACCACCAGTTCAGCGCAAACAAGGTGCCGGAAAACGACGCCGCGATGACGGCGCTCGCAACGATCGCATAAGCTGGCCTTGATAGCATGATAGTCTCATGCCCCGATGGGACTACGCGTTGGCTACCCCGGTCGGCCGTTTCTAGGTTAATTATGGTTAACGCAGCGTTAAGACAAAATTTTGTCAGGTTGATCGTTGCGCCCGTGCAACATCGGCTTTTGTTGTGACGTGTCCGTCCGCTGGAAATCAGGCGTGTTTTTCAGGAAACCGTTCGCATCGACTGATCGAGGACATCCGCAACGCGCCGGTCGCGCCTGCGTCGCCGGCACCCAGAAGCGGATCATGTGATGAAGTCTTGGTGATGAAGTCTTGGTTATGAAATCTTGGCTGGATTTCTGGAATGCGCCGAACGCGATCTATGTCAGCCGGCGCCATCAGCAGGCGCACTACGCCAAGGTTTTGAGCGGCATCCGCCGTTTCATGCCGACCGGCGGTGCGGCGGTCGTTCTGGACTGGGGCTGCGGCGACGCGTTCGCCGCCAACGACCTGGCGCAAACCTGCCGGACGCTGTTGCTCTACGACCGCGCCGACAGCACGCGCCGCCGGCTGCTCGCGAATTTCGCCGGTAGTTCGAAAATCCGCGTGCTGGACGACGCAGAACTCGGCGCTGTTGCGCCGGCTTCACTCGACCTGATCATCGTCAACTCCGTCGTGCAATATCTCGACCGGCTTCAATTGACCGATGCGTTGCGCCTCTTTCACCGGCTGTTGAAGAGCGATGGCGCGCTCTTGCTTGGCGACATCATTGCGCCGGATACGCCGCTCGTCGGCCACGTCACCACGTTCCTGCGTTTCGCGTGGCAGAACGGCTTCTTCATCGCGGCGCTCATCGGGCTCGCGCGCAACTTCGTGTCGCCATATCGCAAGCTGCGCCGCGACGCCGGTTATGCTTGTTACACGGAAATGCAGATGCTGGGTCTGCTCGACGATAACGGTTTTGTCGGCGAACGGCTCGCCTCCAACGTCGCGGTCAGTCAGCTTCGTTCCTCCTATCTTGCGCGCAAATCGAGCGCCGAGGGTGTATCCTCGAGCGATGAATCCATGCGATGATTCGTTCCGCCGTCCGAGCGCCTGAATTAGATGCCAGGCACAACGTCTCTACCGGCCTGATGCGATGCGCCATTCGATAATCCGCCGATCGCTGATTCTGACCACGTTCTATATATCCGGGCACGGTTTCTATTATTTGTTGCTCCTGATCGCGAATGCGATGCTGGATCCGACGGGGTTCGGCCGCCTCTATACCGGCTGGGCGGTCTTGAACGTCCTGGTCGCGCCAATTTCCATCATAGCGCTGCTGCTCTCCAGCTATTTCGCGCAAGCCAACGCCAGCAAAGGGCCGGCCTTCGTTTTCCGGATGCTCGCCCGCATCGCGGCGATGGCCTTGCCATGGACCGCGGCGACGGTGCTTGTGCTGGAAGTGCTGTTCTATATCGGCGGCCGGCTGATCGGCGTCGATTCGCTGGCGCTGATCCTCGTGCTACCGCTGACCGCGGTGTCGTTTCTGGGCGTGGAGATCGTCCGCGCCTCGCTGCAGGGCACGTTGCGGTTTGTGGCTTACGGCGCAAGCTGGTTTTTGTGGTGCGTCGCCCAATGCGCCGTCGGCGCGGCTGGACTGTTGTTGACCCGTTCGCCGTGGGGATGTTTTGCCGGCATGCTGGTGGCAAACCTGCTCACGCTCGGCGGCCTGTGCTGGGCGGTCGCCGGCGGCAGCACGGCGGGGCCGGACGTAACGGCAGACAGTCCGAAGCTCGCGCCATACTCGCTGCGGCGGGCGCTGGCGTTCTGCAGCGCCTTCGTCGGCTTCGTGCTGTTCAACAACGCCGATATTTTCCTGGCCTATATGATTTTGAGCCCCGCGGATTTGGGCATCTATACGGCGTCGAGCGTGCTGCCGAAAGCGATCGTGACCGCGACGCAGCCGGTCGTTCAGATCATCCTGCCGGTCGTCATCAGCATTCAAGGCGAAGGCGAGGACACCTCGCAGGCGGTGATGAAGGCGATCTTCGCCGCCTTCGCGCTCGGCGCTGCGGCGTTCGTCGTGTTGTGGGCCGGCTCGGACCTGGCATGCGGTGCGCCGCACGGCATCCGGTTTTGCACGTCGCCGCTGATGCTTGTATTGGCCGCGGCAGCAGTGCCGTTG
This sequence comes from uncultured Alphaproteobacteria bacterium, assembly GCA_963724715.1. GTDB lineage: Bacteria > Pseudomonadota > Alphaproteobacteria > Rhizobiales > Xanthobacteraceae > BOG-931. Next base: position 759,435 of record CAVRVV010000002.1, read on the forward strand.
TCGGTCATACGGACCCTGGTCACGGCCGATGTCGCGCACGGCCGCTACTGGCTGCCGCATCTGCCGTTCCTTGCACTCGCGGTATTTGCCGCCGCGATGACGCTGACAAAGGTATCGGGACCGGCCGAGAACCTTCATCTCGCCACGACGTATCTCTATTCCTGCTGGGGATTGCTTGCGGTCTGGACTGCGGCGGGAATTTTCCGCGGACGGTTTTTCGCGCGCGACGAGATCACGCCGGCGACGCTGCGCGGCCGGCAGGGGAGCTGAGCTTGGCAAGTCCTGTGCTGCCCGGACTGGTCGTCAATGCCGACGATCTCGGCATCCATCCGAGCATCAATGCCGGCATTGTTTCGGCCTACCGCCGCGGCATCCTCACATCGTGCACGATGCTGATGACGACCGCCTATTTCGATGAGACGATCCGCGACTATGTGCGGCCGCAGGTGATGCCAATCGGAGTTCATCTGTCACTGACGCTGGGCAAGGCCGTGGCGCCGCGCGGCGGGGTTCCCGATCTGGTCGACGCCGACGGCAATCTCAAGCTCACCGCGGACCGGCTCATCCTGTCCTCGTTCAAAGGCGCGCGCGGCGGCGCCTTGCTGCGGCAGGTCGGACGTGAATTCGAGGCCCAGCTCGCCCTCGCGCGCGACCACGGCTTGCGCCCGACGCACGCCGATTCCCATCAGCACGTGCATATGAACCCGGCGATTTTTCGCCTGCTCGAGGCGCTGTTGCCGCGGTTCGGTATCAAACGGCTGCGCTGTTCACGCGAGGCGTTTCACACTTTCGTGCTCGGTCCCGATCTCGCCGAGGTCATGCGGCGCAACAATCTCGCCAAATGGGCGTTGCTGCGCTGGCGCGCCGCGGGGCTCAAGCCGGCGCTCGCCACCACTGACGATTTTTTCGGTGTGCTCTATTCCGGCGCGGTGACGACGCGGGCCATGCTTGCTTTGCTGCGCACGGCGGCGGCCGGGCGCTCGCTGGAGATTTGCATTCATCCCGGCTTTCCCGCGCCGGCAGGCGTGCGGGACTATCCGCGGCCGGGCTATAACGCGTTCATCAGCGCTGCGGCGCGACAGAACGAGCATGATGTGCTGGCCGATTCGGACGTTGCTGGCGTGGTGCGCGAGCGGGGGCTCGCCTTGCGCTCATTCGACGGGACGATAAAGGTTTAGGTTTTCGCGCGGCAAAGCGCGCTTCTTGCTTGCCGCGTTTTGCCAGAAACGAAAGGCCGTCGGCAACTGGAGCCGCGCGCCGCAGGCGCAGATCAACAGGCAAAGCCAGACCGCGTCGTTCACGTCCGCCATGCGCGGGTCGGTGAACGTGCTGACCGATTCCACCGGCCGCGTATCGGTGAACGGCATGACGATGACGGTCGGGATCACGCAGAGCGCCAGCAATACAAGGGGGATGGCCAAGGTGGACAATCGTCGCGCTGCCGGCATCACATAGGGTAGGCCTACCGCCGCGAGCGCCAGGGCGCCGGAAATCCTGCCGATCGCAATCAGCACGGCGGCCCGCAACAGCCAGACTAAAGGCGTGTGCGGACCGATGCCGACCGCAACGACGGCGAGCGCGATCAGGCCGAGGTCTTGCAACAGGCTGATGCCGACCGGCGCCAACGCCCGCAGAGAATGTTCGATCATGATGCCGGGATATTGGCGCCACAGATCGAACACGATCTGCCTCGCCAAAGGATCGCGCTTGCTTTCGTTCCAATAGTCGCCGGCCAAATAATCGTCCAAGCGCTCGCCGCGTTCCTTGATCTTGACCCGCAGCCACGCGCCCGCATAGGCATCCGACTCGCCAATGGCGACGCCGGACTCCCGTTCGAGCTCCGGAATGCGCCACCGGAACGACGGCATGGTGCTGACAAGATAAGCCAGCCAATAACCGTGGCCGGAAAACGTCGCCGTGTCGTAGACCACGGCGTCGCGCCGCCAATGATGGTTTTGGATCAGGATTGCGGCGCTCAGCGTGAACACCAGCACGGGATAAACGGACAGGCGGGCCACGCGTGCGCGCAGCGGCAAGCGCCAGGGCAATAGGCGCGCCGCCACGATCAGGATAACGAGTGCGAGCAGCGGGCCGGCCTGCCAATAGGCATAGGTCCGCGCGTCGACCACGAAGGCAAAAACCAAACCGGCGATCGCCGCCCCCATGGCGTCGATCAAACGAAAACCGCGGCCGGATCCGACCAGGGTCAGGCCATACAGCACCGGATAAAGCGACAGGAATGGCAGCATGCGGCTGTTGGTCAGCGGACCGAAGTCGAAGGCGTTGGAACGCAGCGCATCCTGATCGATCAGCAGCAGCAAGAGATACAGGATGGATGGTACGATGAATACCGCACGATGGCGAAACGAGCCGATGAAGCAGAACGCCATGACGGCGAGAATGCCGATATAAAGCGCATAGATCGATCGGACGTGATAGCCGAACAGCTTGAATGCGACATAGTAGTAATCGATCATCCCGGTTTCGTTGAGAGCGAGACCGAACGTCTTGCCGCGGTCCGCAATCGCAAGATCGGCCGCGGCGCGCAAAGCGGCATCGGCCTCTTCCGGATGGGTATTGAGGACGGCCATCAGCTTGCGGTTCGGGATGATGCCGTAGCCGAATTTGTCGAGCGCAGTCTCGACTTCGACCAAGCCGACCAGGCCGGACGTGCCGTGCGCCGCTTCGGAGATTGCGATCGCCAGCGACGCGGTGTGCCGATAATAGTTGGGCACGATCGTATCGAGTCCCTTGCGCACGCCGTCCGCCGCGATCAGCAGGACGAGCAATAGGCTGATGGCCGCCAGCAGGTAGAACAGGAGATCGGCGCTGCTGCGGTGTCTGATCGCGGGTTCTGCGCTCGGGTTCATGATCGCCAATCGGCCGTCCGCGTCGCGTCGTCTGATGATGGCGCCGCGCGCACCTTCTCTCGGGGCCTTGCTATTCGGCGCCCTTTCTTGTCATTCCGTCGAGATTGCACACGATTTTCCCGCCGGCCAGATAAAGTGTTTGAGGGTGGCCGTTCTGCTCGACAAGCTCCGCGATATAGTTGTTCGGTGCAATCGGCGTGATGGTGAACGTCTTCGGGGCGCCGGTCTGCATTTGTTTGTCGCCGTCGATTTGGCAGGAAACGGAGCACTGCGCGTTGGCGGCGCATTCGTAGGTGCGTGGCACCCGGATCGGCGTCTGCGCCATGGCCGGGGCAAAGCTCACGGCGAGCATGCCCGCAACAAGGCAGCCGGCGCGCCGGCGTTTGGTCATGTCACTCTCCACTGGAGGGCGTAGCGTAGGAGCCAACGAGTCCTTCATCGGATTAATTAGCATCGTGTATCAGAACGGACAATGACGTGCCCGAGCGATTGTGACATCGAGTTTTCGGCGGCGCGGGGCTTGCCGTAGGCGCGGAATTGACATGCCGCCGCCCTGTGTTAGGACGAACACGGACCGGCGGGTGTCCCATGCGCGACAGCAACAGATCGTTTGGGCTGCTCATCGGCGGCGTCCTGCTTTTGGTCGCGGGCCTGCACTATTGGAAGGACCGCCCCGATTTTTTCGTTTGGCTCGTCGTCGGTGTGGTTTTTGTCGCAGTTGCATTGCTTGTGCCGCGTACGTTGGCGCCGTTGCGGCGGCTGTGGCTGAAGCTCGGACACCTGATGAGTATCGTCGTCAGCCCGATTATTCTCGCTCTGATGTATGTGCTTGCGATCGTCGTCACCGGCGTTCTGATCCGCCTGTTCGGCAAGGACCTGCTTTCGCTCAAGCTCAAGCCCGAAGCGGCGTCATATTGGATCAAACGAAACCCGCCCGGCCCCGAGCTCAAATCGCTCGCAGACCAGTTCTGACGGAATTCGGAGCAGGGCGAGGAGTGGCATCGACGGCGGACCTTACATTATGATCGGCCGTAAACGAGTCCGACCGAGATAATGCGCGTCCTTGGCATCTCCGCATATTACCACGACAGCGCCGCCGCTCTGGTCAGTGACGGCGACGTCGTCGCCGCGGCCCATGAGGAACGCTTCTCGCGCAAGAAGTTCGACGAAAGCTTCCCGCATCAGGCGATTCGCTATTGCCTGGAAACGGCCGGCGCCAGGTTGCGCGACATCGACAACGTGGTGTTCTACGACAAGCCGTTCCTCAAGTTCGAGCGGCTGTTGGAAACCTATCTTGCTTTCACGCCGCGCGGATTTGCGTCCTTCGTGAAAGCCATGCCGCTCTGGCTCAGCGAAAAGCTGTTTCAGAAGAGCATGCTGCTCGGGGAATTGCGCAAGATCGATCCCGACTTCGATGCCGCGCGCCTGATGTTCACCGAGCATCACCATGCTCACGCGGCCAGCGCCTTCTTTCCCTCGCCGTTTGAAGAAGCGCTGGTACTCACCGTCGACGGCGTCGGCGAATGGTCCACCACCACCGCCGGGCTCGGCCGCGGCAACCGGGTCGATATCCTCAAGGAGATCCATTTCCCGCACAGCCTCGGCCTGTTTTATTCGGCGTTCACCTCTTACATCGGCTTTCGCGTCAATTCCGGCGAGTACAAGCTGATGGGGCTGGCGCCCTACGGCGAGCCGCGCTTCCGTGACGTCATTCGCGACAATCTCATCGATCTGAAACCCGACGGATCGTTTCGGCTGGACATGTCGTATTTCAACTATTGCACCGGTCTGACCATGACCAACGCCAAATTCGACCGGCTGTTCGGGATGCCGCCGCGCGATGAGCGCGAGCCGCTGACGCAGATTCACATGGACATCGCCACCTCGGCGCAGGTCGTTCTCGAGGAGGCGATGTTGCTGCTCACTCGGGGCCTGGCGGCGGAATATCCGCAGCGCAATCTCTGCCTGGCCGGCGGCGTGGCGCTCAATTGCGTCGCCAACGGCAAAATCCTACGCGACGGCAAATTCGATCAGATCTGGGTGCAACCGGCCGCGGGCGATGCCGGCGGCGCGCTCGGCGCTGCGCTTGTGGCGTATCACTATCAAACCAACGCCGCGCGCGAGCCCAAGGCCGGCGACGGGATGTCGGGAGCGTATCTCGGGCCGTCGTATGGCGAGGAGGACGCCCGCCAGCGCCTCACCGCCGAGGGCGCCCGATTTGAGGTCGTGGACGATGAATCCGTGCTGCTCGATCGGACGGCGCAGGCGCTTGCCGATGGCCGCGCCGTCGGCTGGTTCCAAGGCCGCATGGAATACGGACCGCGCTCGCTCGGCAACCGCTCCATTCTCGCCGACCCGCGCAACCGCGAAATGCAGCGAGTGCTCAATCTGAAGGTCAAATATCGGGAAAGCTTCCGTCCCTTCGCGCCTGCCGTATTGGCGGAGGATGTCTCCGACTGGTTTGAGCTCGACCGGCCGTCGCCCTACATGCTGCTGGTCGCCGATGTCGGACAACGCCGCCGCGTGGAACACAATGGCGCGGACCATCTCGACGGCTTGGATAAGCTCAAAATCATCCGCTCCGAGATCCCCGCGGTGACGCACGTCGACTATTCGGCGCGCGTGCAGACCGTGCATCGCGAAACCAATCCCCGGTTCCACGCTTTGCTCAGCGCGTTCAAGGCGAAAACCGGCTGCCCGGTACTCGTCAATACGAGCTTCAACGTGCGCGGCGAGCCGATTGCCTGCTCGCCAGAGGATGCCTTCCGCTGCCTCATGGGAACCGAGATCGAGATGCTGGTGGTCGGGAATTGCATTCTGTATAAGGACCGCCAGAATCCGGCTCTCATTCTCGATTATCGCAACGCGTTCGATCCCGATTGACGGTGCAGCAAGGGACAAGATTCATGGCATTTCTCCGTGAATTCGTCAGGTTCATCGCCGCGCGCAAGAAGTACTGGCTGGTGCCCGTCCTCCTCATCATGGTGGCCGTCGGCGGGCTATTGGTGTTCTCCAAGGGCAGCGTGGTCGCGCCGCTTATCTACACGCTGTTCTGACCGGGGGCGGTTCGTCCAGGTGGATTTCGATTCGGCCAATGAAGAAATATGCAAACGCAATCAGGGTCGTCGCGGGCAACCTGATCGTCCTTGTCGTTTTGCTGGGCGGCATCGAGTTTTATTTCCGGCACTGGGGACACGAACAGCCGGACGGCTTGCTGAACGGGCTGTGGCAGACTTTCCAGCCCTACGTGATGACCACGGCCGCGCCGGGGGAATACCGGGAAAATTTCAATACCTTCACGAATGAGATCTATCGTTCCACCGTGCGAACCAATTCGCTCGGCTACAACGATCCGCATGAATTCATTGTGGGGCAGACCTATAAAAAGGCGGCCAACGAAAAGGTCGTGCTGTTCACCGGCGGCTCGGCGGCATGGGGGGTCGGCGCCACCGCGACCGACCGCACGGTAGCGAGACGCATGCAGTACTATCTCAATACCCTGCAGAGCGGCGAGCGCTACACGGTCATCAATTTGGCGATGGGAAGCTGGATCGCGTTCCAGCAGTTCATCGGGCTGCAGCAATGGGGCTCCCAGTTCGATCCGGACTGGGTCGTCTCCATGGATGGTTTCAACGACGCCGGCGTCGGCTGCAACTATTCGCAGGGTCCGGGCAATCCTTTGTTTTTCGCTACGTTGCGGTCGTACATCGACGGCTATCTGATGGCAACGCATCGCCCGGTCTTCTATCGCGGCTGGTTTGAAAACAAGCTGATCCAACACAGCAAGGCCTACCGGATCATCACCGGCAAGCAATACGTTCCCGACGATCGGATATTCGATCAGTCGAGCCCCGAACACGAGCTGATCCGACGGCAAATCATCCCGACGAAAGTGGGGGAGGCGCGGCAAATGCTGGCCTTCTATCTCGCTTCGGAGCGGGGCATGCTCAAGCTCTTTCCGCAGGCGCGCTACATTTTATCGACGCAGCCGCTGGTCAATCCGGTTGCCGGCGACTTCAACGATATCTATGACCATCCCGTCGGTTCGCCGGAGCGGAAGACAGCGATTGAGAAGCGGATCGCAGACCTCGAAACCTATCTCACGCAACATGAGAACGAGATGTGCAGCCAAGGCACCGCGCATCCGGCCAACACTTATATTCTCGACAACGGCGCGCTCCAGCTCGAGCGGTTGGTCGATGACGAAGCCGCGCACGGCCGGTTGGTCGAGTATTACAATATCGGGACGCTGTTTACCGGCACGCGGGAAGAACACATGCCGTATTTCATCGACCCGGTGCATCTGTCCGACAAGGGCATGGACGTGATCGGCAAATTCTATGCCGAGAAGATATTGGCGGCCGATCATGAACGGCCGGCTGCGGCTCCTGCCGCCGCACCTGTTGCTCCTTTCACACCTGTCACCCCAGTCGCCGCTGCCGCTTCTGCGTCCGCCGCTCCGGCAAGCACGGAAGGGCATGAATGGGATTATCTGGTGGGCTTGACCGTCAAGGACGAGACGGCCGAGGCGCCCGTTGTCGCCGGTTTCCAGCCGCGGCGGCTGACCGCGACACCCACCGCCTCGCGCCATGGCCTCGGCGTCCGTTTTGACAATCTCAGGCCCGGTGGCACCTATCACCTGACGGTGTGGCTCAAATCCGCGCCCAATGCCTGGGTCATGGTCGAAGGGCGAGACAGCAACGATCCGAAAACGGGCAGTCCCGTGCATTACGGTGTGGTTTCGTTCGACTTGCAGAAAGCCGTGACGACCAAATCGTCCGGCGATCTGGTGAAGCTGAGCGTGGCTGCCGCGAAGGACGGATGGGTCAAGACGGCATTCGATCTTGTGACCAAGGACGGCCGGATCTACGTCACCGCGAACCTCCTAGAAGGCAGCAACGGCCTGATGAACTTCCAGGGTGCCGGCCAGAGTGTCGTGTTCGGGGGAATAGAAATCGATGAGCGCGAGTAGCGACGGTTCGGATCGGTCAGGAGATGATCGTCGGCATTTGCGATAATGTAAGCGGCGTTGCGCCGGTCCAAACCAGCCATGGCTCGGCCGAGCAACGTGAAAACGATCCGGTGACCGCGAGCGGTCGAGAAAATAAAAGGTCGACGGTACCGGGCGTCCCTATGTCGATTGCCGCCATCATGACTTCTTCGGCGCCCGCCGAACCGAAGCCGCGCAGCACGCACTGGGCGTGCAAAGTGCCGCCGGCCAATTCGGCATGGATGCGTAATCCCTTGACCTCGGTTGTGGACGGCATTTCGCCAAATGTCACCGGTCTCGATCCGATGCTATAGCCGCGCGGCGCCCGTATAATCTCGAAGTCGGATCCCGGGATGCTTCTGCGTTCGGAATCGAATGCCTTGTTCGGATCGGCCCATTCCGGGTCGCGGACCTTGCATCGCGTCCAATCCGGATTGCGTTGCAGGAAATCCATCGCCGCGTAATACGGCCCCGATTGCGATATGTTGTCGATCAACAGGAAGCCGCGTCGCGCCAGGGATCCCGCCAGCGACTGGATGTCGAACAGCGCCGCCTGATAGGAATGGTCGCCGTCGACGAACGCGATCTCTGGTCTGATGCCTTGCGCATTCAGCCGGTAGTAAAGGTCCATCGACGTCATCGGATAGAATTCCAAGTGCCGCCGCAGATATTGCGGCCATGAATCGAAGATGGGAAAGACGCGTTCGGCGTCGAACGGGCCCGCTGTATGAAGAGTGCCCGAGCCGTTCTCGTGCAGAGCCTGGCAGATCAACTCCGATGTGCCGCCGTCGTAAGTGCCGATTTCCACGACGTGCCGCGGCTTGGCATTGCGAACGAGAGTGTAAATCAAAGCCGTCGAAGTGGCAGAGATCAGCGAGCGCTTTGACGCTTCGGTTTTCGTTACGACATTCGTGGTCTCGGCGAATCGCGGAGCGTCCAGGATTTGTGGAATGGGATTGTCGGATGAAAGATCAATGGTGGGGAATGGAATTGTCGGCCGTGCAATCTCATGCTGCATTCTTGAAATCTCCTATCGACGATAGGCAATCGGCATTACGCGATGCTCGGTCAAGTCATGTCAAGCAACGACTTGCGTCAATGGCCGGCGTCGAGCCTCTGCGCGCATGCGTGACCGTGCGGGGTCACATCGCCGCGCCATTGACACGATTCCGCTTCGCCGGTCAGGTTCGCGCGAAGCAGTCAGCGCGGCATTGCAGGGGCCTGAGCATGGGGGCAATTCGTCTGTTCCTCGCCTATGGCGTTCTGCTCGGTCATGAATGCGACGCTGCAAGAAATGTCCAGATAACCTGCAACGCCGGCTGGACGTTGAACGTTCATCGGCGGCCGCTCCGTCGTATTCTTCTACATCGTCAGCGGTTTCCTGATGAGCTATGTCCTGGATTCCAAGTATCCACGGACAACAGCGGGAACGTATCAGTTCTATAAATCGCGGTTCCTGCGCATTTATCCGTTGTGGTGGGCCATGCTGGTATTTTCCACCGTGACGGTGTCCGCAGGGTGGCTGCACCGCTCGCCGCTGGGCATCTTCAGTGCGATCTTTCTGTTCGGATCGGATTGGCTCGTTACGTTCGCGCATTACCCCGAACAATATTTTGGTTTCTTCCCGTTCAGAACGGAGATCGGGTGGACGCTCGGCGCGGAGATGACGTTCTATCTGCTGGCGCCATGGCTGCTGCGATCCGATCGCTTGGCTTTCGCCGCACTGGCCGGCTCGCTGGCGGTCAGAATCGTCGTGTTCTTTGTGGTCGGCCCCGTCAGCCCTCATGCGCCGACATTCGCTACGTACATTATCTGGAGCTATTTTTTTCTGCCTTCGACATTCATGTTTTTCATGCTCGGCCATTTGGCCAGACGCGTTCCCTATGCGGCGACGGCCGGCCGGTGGCCGGCGTTTGCGATTTTCATCGCTGCGGTGTGGTTTGTCTCCCGGAACGGTTGGGGTCCTGGCAGCGATTGGTTTCGGTTCAACGACTATGCGGCTGCCGTTCTGTTCGCTCTGGCGCTGCCGGGCGTTTTCGAGGCGACCAAGAACAACCGCATTTCGAACTGGCTCGGCGATCTGACCTATCCGCTCTACCTCACGCACGACATGACGATATCGGCGCTCTTTGGCCTATGGGGGCTCGTTGGTGCACCCGGCATGGCATTCGTTAATTTTGCCAAGTCCTTCAGCTCGCCATCCACGACGGGTGTGGTGCTGTTTGTGCTATTGGCGATCGCCTGTTCGCTGGTCGCGTTGATCGCCCATGTGCTGGTCGAATTGCCGCTGCGGTTCGTCACCGTGCGGCTCATGGCCGGATTGGAGCCGCTGATTTGGCGGCCGCAGGCCACCGCAGGGCGCGTCGTCCAACCGGTGGCGTCGGATCCGGTGGCGAACGCCAATTAGCAGCGCCGGCCACGGCGCCGACCTCCCGGCCCATTTGCGTGGCGGCATGACTCGGAAAACACGCCGCAAAACCCTTGCGGAACCCAACTCTTAACCGCCGACCATCTGTGCTTGAAATTGGCGGCTTTTGACCGCATAAGCTCGCGCCCGACAGAGGAGGGATGGTGGCACCGCCGACGGGAATCGACTTGGTGACGGGCGGCGCCGGTTTTATCGGCAGCCACCTCGTCGACCGCTTGCTGGCGCAAGGCCGCGCGGTGCGGGCGTTCGACTCTTTTGTTGTCGGCCGGCGCGCTAACCTCAAGCATCATAACGGGAATTCTAATCTGGCGATCATCGAAGGCGATGTCGCCGACGCCGCCGCAATGGCCGCGGCCACCGCCGGCGTCGAGCGGGTGTTCCATCTCGCGGCCCGCGCCGACATCGTACCCTCGATCCAGGAGCCGGAAGCCTATTTCCGCTCCAACGTGGACGGAACCTTTTGCGTGCTGGAGGCGGCCCGCCGCCACGCCGTCAAGCGGCTGGTCTATGTCGCCTCCTCGTCCTGCTACGGCATCCCGGCGCACTATCCGACCGCCGAAACCGCCGCGGCCGATCCGCGCTATCCCTACGCCTTAACCAAATATCTGGGCGAGCAACTCGTCATGCATTGGGCCCAGGTCTACCGGCTGCCGGCGGTGTCGGTGCGTTTCTTCAACGTTTACGGGCCGCGGGCGCGCACCAGCGGGACTTATGGCGCGGTGTTCGGTGTTTTCCTGGCTCAGCTCCTGGCCGGCCAGCCGCTGACCGTGGTCGGCGACGGCGAGCAGACCCGGGATTTTACCTTCGTGGCCGACGTGGTCGATGCGTTGATCACGGTCGCCGAGAGTGACAAAATCGGCGAAATCTACAATGTTGGGAGCGGGCGGCCTGTCAGCGTCAACGAGCTGGTCAGGCTTTTGGGGTCGCCGCCGACCGTGCGCATTCCCAAACGCCCCGGAGAACCGGATTGCACCTGGGCCGACATTGCCAAGATTCAGCGCGACCTCGGATGGCAACCCAAGGTCGGCTTTGCCGACGGCGTGAAGGTGATGCTGCAAAACATCGACTATTGGCGCGACGCGCCGGTCTGGACGGCGTCGCGCATTGCGGAAGCGACCAGCGACTGGTTTCGCTTTCTCGACGCCGAGCCAGTGACGTAAGAGGACGGGAATGGACTCAAGCGTCGCAAAACTGATCCCCCAGCCGCCGGCCGGCCGCGCGCCAAGTCCGCGCCACAAGGTGCGGACCTTGGCTGAGGTCGCGGCCGCCTGCGAGCAGGCCCGGCGCGCCGGCCAGACCGTGATCCAGGCCCACGGCACGTTCGATCTTTTGCATCTCGGCCACGTGCGCCATCTCGAAGCCGCCCGCAAGCTCGGCGACGTGCTGATCGTCACCGTCACCGCCGATCGTTTCGTCAACAAGGGTCCCGGCCGCCCGGTGTTCAACGCCGAATTGCGCGCCGAGATGCTGGCCACGCTCGAATATGTCGATTGGGTCGCCATCAACGACGCCGCCGACGCGGTGAGCGCCATCGAGCGCATCCGGCCGCGATCTACATCAAGGGCCAGGACTATCAGAACCCGCAGGGCGACATCACCGGCAAGATTTCGCTCGAGCGCGATGCGGTCGAGACCTATGGCGGACGCATCCATTTCACCGACGAGGTGACGTTCTAGTCGAGCGAGTTGATCAACCGCCACCTCAACGTCTTCGAGCCGCATATCCGCGAGCATCTCGACACGCTGCGCCAGGACGGCGGCCTCGACCAGCTCTGCGAGCTGATCGAGCGCGTCGCCGATTACCGCGTCCTCATCGTCGGCGATGCCATTATCGACGAGTACCAATACGTCCTGCCGATGCACAAGACGCCCAAGGAGAACATGATCGCGACCCGCTATCAGGATCGCGAACTGTTCGCCGGCGGCGTGTTTGCCGCCGCCAACCATGTGGCGTCGTTCTGCAGGCAAGTGGACATCATCACCTGCATCGGCGATTCCGAAACCCATGGCGACCTGATCCGGCAGAGTCTCAAGCCGAATGTCGGCTTACGGGCTTTTACGCGGGTCGGCGCGCCGACCACGCTGAAACGCCGTTTCGTCGATCCCTCGTATATGCGCAAGCTGTTCGAAGTCTACTTCATGAACGACGAGCCGCTGACGCCGGACGTGCAGAGCGACGTCGATCGCGCCATCGTCGACCGGGCGGCGGACTACGACGTCGTCATCGTCGCCGATTTCGGCCACGGCTTGATCGCGCCGTCGTCGATCGAAGCGCTGACTTCGAAAGCGCGCTTCCTGGCCGTCAACACCCAAAGCAACAGCGCCAATCTCGGCTATAACCTGATCACCAAATATGGCCGCGCCGACTACGTCTGCATCGATGCGCCGGAGGCCCGCCTTGCGGTCAGCGACCGCGTCGCCAATGTCGGCGACATCGCGCGGCGGCTCGCCGAGAATCACATCGACTGCTCGAAGATCATCGTCACCCAGGGCAAGCACGGTTGCGTCACCTTCGAAGCCGGCGGCATCACCCATACCATCCCTGCTTTCGCCAAAAACGTGGTGGACACGGTCGGCGCCGGCGATGCATTCCTTGCGGTGACGGCGCCGCTGGTTGCGGCAGGCGCGCCGATGAACCGCGTCGGCTTCATCGGCAATGTCGTCGGCGCGCTGAAGGTCGAGATCGTCGGCCATCGGCGCTCGATCGAGAAGGCGGCCTTGATCAAGGGCATCACGGGCCTACTCAAATAAAATCGGAGCCTGAAGACATGCGAGAATTGCTGGATCGTTGGATCGGCTCTTTGGCTAACGCCATGCGCGCCGCGGAGGTGACCGATCAGGCGTCGAAAAAGCTGACGCTGGAATCGGGCTGCGAGTGGGTGCGCAAGGCCGCGCACGAGGCGCACAATGCCGGCAACAAGATCATTTTCATCGGCAACGGCGGCAGCGCCGGCATCGCCAGCCACTTGGCTATCGATTTTTCCAAGAACGGCGGGCTTCGGGCGCTCGCCTTCAACGACCCCTCCGCGCTCACCTGCCTCGGCAACGACCTCGGCTACGAAAACGTGTTTGCCAAGCAGCTCGAATTCCATGCCCGGCCAGGCGACCTCCTGATCGCGATTTCGAGCTCAGGCATGTCGCCGAACATCCTCGGCGCGGTGAAGGAAGCGCGCGCACGCGGCTGCAAGGTCGTGACCTATTCGGGGTTCGGCGAAAGCAACGCGCTGCGGCGCACCGGCGACGTGAATTTTTATGTCCGCGGCCAGGACAAGGAATACGGCTTCGTCGAGGTCGCGCATCTGGCGCTGTGCCATGCCGTGCTCGACATCGACATGGGTTGGGGAACGAGCTGGGGCACCGGCTTGGCAAAGACCGCCAAGGCGCCGGCCGCGTAATTACCAAGGGACATTGGAAAGCGTGATGGCTAATCGGTTCAAGCGTGTCCTCGTAACCGGCGGGGCTGGTTACGTCGGTTCGAACCTCGTACCCAAACTGCTCAGCGCCGGCTATGAGGTCGCCGTCCTCGATCTCTTTATCTACGGCGAGGTTTTTGCCGGTCTCAACGACGGTGCGAAGCTCAGCCAGGTCAAAGGCGACCTGCGCAATGCGGCGGACGTGCGTAAAGCGGTTGCCGGCTGCGACGCCGTGATCCATCTCGCCTGTATTTCCAACGATCCGTCCTTCGACCTTAACCCCGATCTCGGCAGGTCGATCAATTTCGATTGTTTCCGGCCGCTGGTGCAGGCGAGCAAGGACGCCGGCGTCAAGCGCTTCGTCTATGCCTCCTCGTCCTCGGTCTACGGCATCAAGGACGAGCCCAACGTCACCGAAGACCTGCCGCTCAAGCCGCTCACCGACTATTCCAAGTACAAAGCCATGTGCGAGGAGGTTTTGGAGGAGGAGCGCGAGCCCGGTTTCGTCGCGGTCACGCTGCGGCCCGCCACAGTGTGCGGTTACGCGCCGCGGCTGCGGCTCGATCTGACGGTCAACATCCTCACCAACCACGCCATCAATAACGGCCGCATCACCGTGTTCGGCGGCGAGCAGTTGCGCCCCAACCTGCACGTCGAGGACATGACCGACCTCTACCTGATGCTGCTCGAACAGCCGGACGAGGCGATCAACGGCAAAACCTGGAACGCCGGCTATCACAACCTCAAAGTCCGCACCATCGCCGACATGGTGCGTGAAGAGGTCGGACAAAAGGTCGATATCGTCGTCACGCCGAGCGACGACCATCGCTCCTATCACGTCTCCTCGGAGAAGATCCGGCGCGATCTCGGCTTCGTCGCGGGCCGCACGGTCAAGGACGCCATCGTCGATCTGAAGACGGCGTTCCTCGCCGGCAAGGTGCCGAATTCCATGTCGGACGACCGCTACTACAACATCAAGCGGATGCAGGCGCTGAAGCTGAAATGAACAAAGTCGAATTCCTGCCGCCCGACGTCGATAGCGGCCGCCGCCCGGTGGTGTCGCATGAATTGCGCGCGCCGCCGAAAGCGGCGAAGCTTTTGCTTTGCGTCTGGGGTTACAGCTACGTCCGCCAGTTCCTCGAATGCGGCCTGCCGACGCTGTTGGCTCCCGGCAACGTTCCGGCGCTGGCCGCGGCGCTGCCGACCGAGTTCATCATCCTGACCAGCGCCGACGACGAATCCTTCATCGTCGAGCACCCGGCATTCAAGCAACTCGATTCCGTCTGCAAGACGACGATCCATCCGATCGATCATCTGATCACCGACGGCAATTATTCGACCACCATTACGCTCTCTTTTGCCGAGGCGGTGCGCGAGGTCGGCGAAGACATGGTCGACACCTGCTTCTTCTTTCTGGTGTCGGATTACATCGTCGCCGACGGCTCGTTCGCCAATGCGCTCAAGCGCATGCAGCAGGGCACCAGCGCGGTCGTCGTCGGCAATATGCAGGTCGCCCGCGAATCGGCACTGCCATGGCTGCAGGAACGGCTGGCCGGCAACGAGCTCGGGCTGGCGCTGCAGCCGCGCGAACTGATGCAATGGGCGCTCAACAACCTGCATCCGCTGGTGCTCGCCAACATTGTTAATCTGCCGTTCAGCCACAACACCGACAGCAACCGGCTGTTCTGGCGCGTCGACGGCAACACCATGATCGGGCGCTTCTACTTGATGCATATGCTTTGCGTGCGCCCCGAGATCACCAATTTTATCATCGGCTCGTCGTGCGATTATTCGTTCATTCCCGAAATGTGCCCGTCCGGCAATGTCGACGCGATTACCGATTCCGACGAATACCTCGTCATCGAGATGCAGGCGCGCATGCACGAGGCGAAATTCCTGCGTCCCGGCCCGATCCAGGTCGCGCCGCTGGCCAAGAGCTTGAGCGAATGGACCACCGTTGTTCATCGCAAGAACGCCAACCACTCGTTGGTCTTTCATGCCGAAGAGCTGCCGCCCGAGATCAATCGCTGCGTCGAGGAAGCGGACGGCTTTATCGCCGACATTGCAAAGAATCTCAGCCGCAAGCCGCAGCCCTATCGCGGCCACCCCTATTGGCACGGCGCCATGGCGGCGTTTCACGAGGTCGGCGGCCGCAAGCTCAACAATGAGGAATGGATTTACGCGCTCGGCTTGCCGGAGACCCCGAATAAGCTGACCAATTGGTTGCTCTGGCATTCGAAGTTCGCCCTGATGGGCAAGCCGCCGCACGTGCTGCCCTGGCATCCGGCCTGGCCGGATTTCCAGACCGTGATCCGCGAGATCGATTCGTTCTTCACCGATCCCAGTCAGCGCATGCTGCTGTTGTCGAACGAGCCGACCGCGTTCAGCGTGGCGCTAGCCGACAACGGCGAGCGCACGCACCGGCTGCGCTGCCGCCCGTTCCTGAAGAATCCGCCCGAGCGCTACGAGCGGCTGCACGGCAAGTTCGATCTCTGTCTGCTCGAGCTCACCGAAACCGACATGGAAGACGGCGGCGAGCTGACCGACCGGATCGTGCCGCTGTTGAAGAACGGCGGCCGCATCATTCTTTTCGTCCTCAATCGCCGCGTCGTCGACAATGACGGCGAGTTCGGCCAAAGCGTCACGTTCCAGGCTTCCCGCTTCGTCCGTTCCAGCGCAGTGCCGACTGAAATCCATTTCGTGCCGTCGAACTTCGCGCGGCAGTGGGGTCGCCGCGGCCTTTCCAAGCTCCGGCGGATGATGAACAGGATGCTGTGGCTGACCGCGCCGGCGACCGCCGTTTGCGCCGGCTTCCTGCTGTTGTGCTCATACATCGGCAATCTCGATGCATGGCGGGCAACGCGACGCGTCGCCGGACGCGGCCACACGTCGAGCTTCGTCATGCGGCTCACCGTCGATGCGCCAAAAATCGCCATGGCGCAGGCCTATTGGCGTTCCGAGGTCGCCCGCGAGAAGCGCGAGGTTTTGGCGAAAACGGCAAGCGGCCTGCTGCCAGCCGTCACCAAGGAGACGCGCGAGCCGCAATACAATCGCTGCCTCGAATTGCGCGATACGATCGGGCTGACCTCGCTCGGCCTGATGACCAATCAGGTCTGGTACGACGACCCGCGACGGCTGACGTTCCTCTTGGCGCGCTATAAATTCGTCGCCAAGATGCTGTCCGGCCGCCGCAATGTGGGCGAGGTCGGCTGCGGCGACGCCTTCGGCACGCGCGTCGTGCTCCAAGAGGTGCCCGACGTCACCGTCTACGATTTCGACCCGCTGTTCATCCAGGACGTCCGCGCGCGCCGCGACGAGCGGTGGCCGCTCAAAGCCGAAGTCCACGACATCGTCGCGGCTCCCTTGCCGCGCAAGCACGAAGCGCTGTTCAGCCTCGACGTCATCGAGCACATCGCGCCCATGAACGAGCACGCCTATCTGGCCAATCTGTGCGAGTCGCTCACCGAAAACGGCCTGCTGATGATCGGCACGCCGTCGCTCGAATCGCAGACCTATGCCTCGCCGCCGAGCAAGGCCGGCCATATCAATTGCAAGACCAGCACCGAGCTCAAGGCGCTCCTTGAGAAGTATTTCGAGCATGTGTTCGTGTTTTCCATGAATGACGAAGTCGTGCACACCGGCTTCTCTTCCATGGCGCATTATCTATTCGCGTTGTGCTCGGCGCCGAAATGGGAAGGCAGCGATTTCAAGCGGCGCTCGAGCGGCGATACGCGGGAATTTGCGATCTGCGAAGTCCGCGACGGTACCGGATACTATGTGCGTGTGACCCATCCCAACACCGAGCCGCAAAGGATCGAGGGCTTTGCCACCGTCGCCGACGCGGCGCGCTGGATCGGCATCCAGGCGCTGGATTGGTCCAAATCCGACCGTCCGTCATTCTTTTAACGCCGGCGCGGAAACTGGCGCGCTCCGCCATGGCATCACGTCTGCGGATCGGCATCGATTTCGACAACACCATCATCACCTACGACGATGTGTTCCGCGCCGCCGCCGAGGCGGGCGGGCTGATCGCGCCGGGTTTCTCCGGAAATAAGCAGGCCGTGCGCGATGCCATCCGGCTGTTGCCCGATGGCGAGCTCGCCTGGCAGCGCCTGCAGGGCCAGGTCTACGGCAAGGGCATCGGCGGCGCGGCTATGGTGGCGGGCGTCGCGACGTTTCTGCGCCGCTGCCGGACCGAAGGCTGCGCGGTCATGGTGGTGAGCCACAAGACCGAATACGGCCACTTCGATCCCGACCGCGTGAACCTGCGCAAAGCGGCGCTGGACTGGATGGCCGGGCAGGGGCTTCTTGGCGGCGATCACGTCATCGCCTTGGCGGACATTCATTTCGAAAGCACGCGGGCCGAAAAACTTGCGCGGATCGCGGCGCTGTCGTTGACGCATTTCATCGACGATCTCGAGGAAGTGCTGACCGACCCCGATTTTCCGGCTGATGTCGAACGCATTCTGTTCGCCGATGGCGCTCAGCTGGCGTCGCCGTCATACATCCGCTGTTCGACGTGGCGCGACATTGAGCGCGAGGTTTTTGGCGGAGCAGGTCCTTGAGCACGACGGACGGCGCGCTCGCCGAAGCGACCGAAATCGCGCAGGCGCTGGCCGGCGGTCCCGTCGCGGTGAGCCGCCTTGTTACCGGCGGCCGCAACAGCTGCATCTGGCGCGTGGCGAGCGGCGACCGCGCGTTTGCGCTCAAGCAATATCCGTCACGCCGCGACGACCCGCGCGATCGGCTCGCCACCGAAGTCGGTGCGCTGCGGCTGATGGAGCGCCATGGCATCGACACGGTGCCGCGCGTGCTCGGCGTCGACGGTGAGCACGGCTATGCGCTTTTGAGCTGGATCGAAGGCCGTGACGTTGCCGAAGTGAGCGATGCCGATATCGACGCGGCGATCGTTTTCCTCACCGCTGTCCACGGCCTGCGCGCGGCGCCCTGGGCCGCCGAGCAGCCGCCGGCAGCCGAGGCCTGTCTCGCCGGCAGCGAGATCGAACGGCAGATTCAAGGCCGCCTGGCGCGCCTGCGCGACACCGCTCGTGACGAGCGTGAACTGTTTGATTTTATTGATAATTCCTTCGCGCCTCGGCTTGCTGTCGAGAGCGCAAAGGCGCGTCACGCGGTGACCGCACCCGGCCTTGCTTTTGACGCCGAACTCCCGCAGGAATGGCGCAGCCTCGTTCCGTCCGATTTCGGCTTTCACAACAGCTTGCGACGGCCGGACGGGTCGTTGGCGTTCCTCGATTTCGAGTATTTTGGCTGGGACGATCCTGTGAAGCTGACCGCCGATATTCTGCTGCATCCGGGCCGGCCGCTCGAGCCAACCGAACGGCAGCGCTTCCGCCAAGCGGCGACACGGCTCTACGGCGGCGATCCGGCCTTCTCCAACCGGCTGTCCGCTTATCTGCCACTGTTCGGCTTGCGCTGGGTGCTCATCCTGCTCAACGAGTTCATCCCCGAGCGCTGGCAGCGGCGTGTGCTGGCCGGCGAGACCGGCGGCTGGAGCGATGTCAAGGCCCGACAGCTTGCGCACGCGCGCGAATTTCTCGCTGCCCTTGCAGAGAAGATGGAGGCGTAAGCGATGGCAGCTCAGGCCGCGCCGGCGCTCAATCTCGCGACACCACCGCTCGACGAGCGCTCAAAACATCTGCGCCGGCTTGCGGTGCGCACGCTGCACGGCGGCGAGCGCGGCCATGTCGGTTCCTCGATGTCGCTCATCGAGATCATGCGCGTGCTCTACGACGACGTGTTGCGCTACCGCGCCAGCGAGCCGAAGTGGCCGGGACGCGACCGCATGATCCTGAGCAAGGGTCACGGCTGCATCGCGCAATATGTCATGCTCGCCGAGAAGGGTTTCATTCCCTACGAGACGCTCGACACCTTTTGCCGCCGCGATTCCATTCTCGGCGGCCATCCGGAGGCGGCGAAAATTCCCGGCGTCGAGGCGTCGACCGGCGCGCTCGGCCACGGTCTTTCCTACGGCGTCGGCATGGCGCTGGCGGCGCGCATCGAGAAGCGCGACACCCGCGTCATCGTGGTCATGGGCGACGGCGAGATCAACGAAGGCTCGGTCTGGGAAGCGGCGCTGTGCGCCGGCAAGCACAAGCTCAACAATCTCACCGCCGTCATCGATTACAACAAGATCCAGTCGGCCGGCCCGACCCGGGAAATCCAGGATCTCGAGCCGCTGCTCGACAAGTGGCGCGCCTTCAACTTCGCTGCCGTCGACGTCGACGGTCACGACGTCGAGGCCTTGCGCAAGGTTTTTGATCGCCTGCCGCTCGCCACCGACCGGCCGAGCGCCATCATCTGCCATACCGTCAAGGGCAAGGGCATCGCGTTCGCCGAGAACGATGCCAATTGGCACCACAAGTCGAAGATCGCCAACGACGTGGTGGCCAAACTCTACGCCGCCCTGGAGTAACGCATGCGCCAGACCTGCCTCAACATGGTCTACGATCTCGCCAAGCGCGACAAGCGCGTGCTGTTCATCGGCTCCGATCTCAGTCCCGGGTTGCTCGGCGACATGAAGAAAGAGATGCCCGAGCGCTGGTACATGGAGGGCATCACCGAAGCCAATGTCATCGGCATGGCGGCGGGTTTTGCCATGGAAGGCTACATCCCTTACGTCAACACCATCGCCACCTTCATCACGCGGCGCTGCTACGAGCAGGTGGCGGTCGATCTGTGCCTGCACGAACTGCCGGTGCGGCTCATCGGCAACGGCGGCGGCCTGGTTTACGCGCCGCTCGGTCCGACGCATTTGGCGATCGAAGACATCGCCATCATGCGCGCGCTGCCGAACATGATGGTGACGGCGGTGTGCGACGCCAAGGAGATGGTGCGGCTGATGAATGCCACGCTGGAGTGGCCGCACCCGATCTATATCCGCCTCGCCAAGGGCGGCGATCCGGTGGTCAGCCGCGACGAAAACGGTTTTGCCATCGGCAAAGCGATCCCGATGCGGCGGGCGCGCTCGCGGCGGTCGATCGTGCTGCTGGCGACCGGCGTGATGACCACCAATTGCCTCGCCGCGGCCGATCTGCTGGCGAAAGACGGCCACGATGTCTCTGTCGTGCATTTCCACACCATCAAGCCGCTCGACGAAGAGGCCGTGCTGGAATTCGCTCGTGATGCCGAGCTTGTCGCCACCGTCGAGGAAGGCACTATGATCGGCGGCTTCGGCAGCGCGGTGACCGACGTTCTGGTCGAAAAACTCGGTGCCAGCCCGCCGGCGCTGGTTCGCATCGGCCTGCCGGACGCCTTCCCGCACAAATACGGCCTGCAGGAAGAGCTGTTCGAAGTCTATGGCTTGGCTCCTGCCCAGATCGCCGCGCGGGTGTCCAAGTCATTGAAGGTAAAGGATAAAGTTGCCTGAGCGGCGGCTGCCTCGCCGCCGGGGGCGCAGGCGAAACTTAAGGCCAAGACGAAGAGCTGATGGATGTTCCTCATCGTCGGCGGTGATTCCGAAATCGGCGCGGCGGTCTGTCGCGCGATGCAGGCGCAAGGCGCAGCGGTCGTGGCGACGACGCGCCGCCGCGAGCATGTCGCGCCCGACCGGCCGTTTCTCGATTTGTCGGCGCCGCTCGACGACTGGGCGCCGCCGCCGGGGACGCAAGCCGTGTGTCTGTGCGCCGCCATCGCGCGCCTTGCCGCTTGCGCCGACGATCCGGAAGGCTCCGCGCATATCAACGTGGTGCAGACCCTCGCGCTCGCAGACAAGCTCCTGGCGCGCGGCATCGCGGTGCTGCTCCTCTCCACCAATCAGGTGTTCGACGGCCGCACGCCCCATGAGCGGGCCGAGGCGCCGCATTCGCCGGTCAGCGAATACGGCCGCCAGAAGGCGCGCGCCGAAGCGGCGCTGCTGCGTCAACTGGAAAACGGCGCGCCGGTTGCCATCCTGCGTCTCGCCAAGGTGGTGTCCGACACCATGCCGCTAATCGGCGGCTGGATCAAAGACCTCACCGCGGCCAAGCCGATCCGCGTCTTCAACGATCTGGCGCTGGCGCCGACGCCGACCGATCTGGTCTGCACGGTGATCGCAGCCTTGCTGCAAGAGCGCGCTCGCGGCATCTTTCAGCTCACCGGACCGCGCGACGTCACCTATGCCGATATCGGCGGCTTCCTCGCCGCCTATCTCGACGCCGATTCAAAACTCGTCAATCAAACAAGCGCGCGCGACGCCGGGCTGCCGGAGGGCGCCACGCCGCTGCATACCACGCTTGATTCAAGCCTGTTGCGCGTGCATTACGGGCTCGAAGTGCCGGACGTGTGGGACATCGTCGAGCGGGTGGCAACGAACACAAGAGACAAGGTGGCGAGCCCCACTCATGCCTGAGACCGCCGAGCCGACATCGCTCTCACGCAAGCTGCGCAACGCGATTCGCTTCAAGATAAGAACCAAGAAGTTCGCGGCCCGGATTTTCGATGCGGTTCTGTACGGCGTGGTGCGGCCCTATCATCAGAACGTGTTCTGGGGCGATCGGCTGCTGACCTTGGACAAGACCGCCGGGTTTCTCGCCGAGCCGGGCTTTGCGGCGGCGCTGGCGCAGGCCGACAGCTCCACCGGCGAAAATCAATACCGGTCGCCGCAGGGCATCGCCTGGCGCTACAACACGCTGATCTGGGCGGCGCGCACCTGCCTGGCGGTGCCGGGCGATTTCATGGAGTGCGGCGTGTATCGCGGCGATATGACGTGGATGATGACCGAAATGGTCGACCTGCGCCGCGCTAACAAGAAGTTCTACATCTACGACACGTTCACCGGCTTCGCGCCGCAATATTCGTCCGCGGCCGACTTCCCCGGCGCGCCGCAATATCTCGAGCACATCGACAAGGACTATCGGGCTTCGGATATCGAAAGCTACGTGCGTAATCGCTTCCGCAACAAGGACTACGTCATTGTCACCAAGGGCGTGGTGCCGGACGTTTTGCATGACATTGCGCCGGAGCGGATCGCATTTCTGCACTTGGACCTGAACTCACCCCGCGCCGAGACCGCAGCGCTCGCATTCCTGCTCGACCGCGTCGCGCCCGGCGGCATCATCATTTTCGACGATTACGGCTGGAAGCACTTTCAAAATCACAAAGAGGCCATCGATCGTTTCATGGCGGAACGCGGCCAGGTCATCATGGAACTGCCGACCGGCCAGGGTTTGATGATCAAGCGATAGAGCATGATCCGGAAAAAGCCTGCCCTCGGACTTGATCCGAGGGTGAAAGCCGGTTTTCCGAAAAGATCACGCTCCGCTCTAGCGGTCTTTAGAACGGCTCCGGCGCCGCGAGCAGCTGCAGCGGTTGGGCGCCGTGCCAAATCAGCCACGGCTCGACCGTGCAATAGGCGAACTGACCGTCGACCTGCGCCGGCTGCGTCAGCGTAACCGACAATTCCTTCGAACCCGCCTCGACCTGGACGCTCGCTTCGCCGGTGGTCTCGGCCGGCATCGCGCCGAAGCCGCGCAAGACGACCTGCGCCGTGAGCCGTCCTGGTTGCGGCGGCGGCACGAGCTTGAGGCGTAGCCCCATGACTTTGTGGGAATTCCACCGGATGCGCCCGGACGTGAACGGCCGTTCGCCGACGCCGTGCACGACAGGTGCGCGCAGCACCATGAAATCGGTATCAACAATCGTAGAGCGGCGGCGGTCGAAGGCCTTGGCCCGGTCGTAGTCGGTCGCCGCGGTGCCAAGCTCACACCAATCCGGATTGGCCGCAAGGAAGTCGCGCGCCGCAAAGAACGGCCCGGGCTGGGCGACATTGTCGGCGACAATAAAGCCGCCCGGCGTGATGGCGCGGGCGCCGCAGGCGATATCGAAAGCGGCGAATTCGTAGTCGTGGTTGCCGTCGACGAACACCAGCGCGGGGTGAATATTATGGCGTTCCATATCACCGAAGAACGTCATCGAATCCTTGGCGTGGAGTTGGACGTGACGAAATAGTTCCGGCGGCCAGAGCTTGAGCACCGCGGCAATATACTCGCCGCGAAACGGATCGACCGCGTGAGCGATGCCTTTGCCGTTGGCGTAAAGCGCGCGGCAGATCGCCTCGGTGGTGCCCGCCTTATAGGTGCCGATTTCGAACACGTGGTCGGGACGAAGATTGCGGATGAGGCTGTACAGCAAGGCCTGTGATTGGGACGATACCAGCGAGCGGGGGCCTGCCGGATTGTCGAAGAAATAGGCCTTGGTCGCCTCGAACTCCGGCGCTGTCATGATCGTTTTGACTGGATTCTTGCTGGCGGCCAGATCGAGCCGCGGAAAAGCGATGTCCGAGATCGGCTTGACGTCGAGCCCCTTATGCAGGCCGTCCAGGCGAATTTCGAGTTCCCTTGCCTTGCGTCGCAGCGCATCGGCGGCCATGGCGCCGCCGCGCGCGGCGCCCAGCTGCGCCACGCGAATCCCACGCGCAGCAAACCGTCGCGCCTTGCCGATGACGCCGTTCGACCGCACAGGATTGTCGGAGCTCATTCTCAACGCCTCGTGCGATCGCCGCTGCGAACGATTCGCCGCACCGCTCAGGCCCCGCCGATCCGCAACAAGACGCGGCCGGCGGTGCCGCCGCGCACCACGTCGAGCGCGGCGTTGATATCGTCGAGCGGGAATTCGTGGGTGATCAGGCCTTCGAACGACAGCCGGCCGGCCTCGATCAGCCTGATCAGCCGCGGGATGTCGACGTGCGGCACCGCGTCGCCACCATGCGATCCGGTCAGCACTTTGTTGAAATGGATCGGCAGCGTGTAGATCGAAACCTTCTCGCTGGGCACCCCGACCAGCACGCAGGTGCCGTCGGCATGGGTGAGATTGTAGGCAAGCTCGATCACCGATTTCGCGCCGGTGGTCTCGATCACCTTGTCGGGACCTTTGGCGCCGACGATCTTGCGGATCTCCGCGTCCATATCAGATACCGCATTGCCATTGAGGCAGTGCGTGGCGCCGCGGCTCTTTGCCATGTCGAGTTTCGCGTCGACGAGATCGACGGCAACGATCGGATTGGCGCCGGCAAGCTCGGCGAACTGCACGACGTTCAGCCCTACGCCGCCGACGCCGAAGATCACCACGGATTCGCCGATCTTGACGTTGGCGTCGTTGTTGATCACGCCGGCGGCGGTGGTCACGGCACAGCCCAACAGCGGCGCGTCGCGCAGGTTATAGTCGGGCGGGATCACCGTCATGCGGTTCTCGGACACCACCGCATAGTCGCTGAACGTCGTCACCCAGCCGGCGTTGAGTTTTTTGCCGCGCCACTGATAGGCGGGCGGCTGGCATTGAATGCCTTGGCTCGGCCGCCAGTGCAACACCACGGTGTCGCCGGGTTTTACCGTCGTGACACCGAGGCCGATCTCGATCACCTGCGCCGAGGCTTCGTGGCCGAGCAGATGCGGCAGGAACTTGTCGGGGCCTTTTGCGGCGGCGATCTCGTTGAGCTGGGCGCCGCAGATCGTCGAATAGAGCACCTTGACCAGGACCTGGCCGACGCCGAGCGTCTCCGGCAGCGCGATCTCGTCGACGACAAGCGGCTCGCGCGACTGCGCCAGGATCGCCGCCTTCGCTGTCTTGACCTGCATCGCTACGGCCTATTCGAAATAGATGAATTCGTAGTCGCCGGTATAGCCGAAATGATTATAGAGCCAGATCCATTCCGACGTATGCAGAAGCGATTCCGCGGTCAGCGCCCAGCATTCGAGATTGAACTGCTCGAGCTCGTTCCGATAGCCCTCGAGCATGATGTATTTGTTCTTGCCGACCCGGTTGATCTCCTGCACCGCGGTCTCGAGCTCGAACAGGCGCAGATTGTGCAGGCAGCCGAGCGAGATCACCAGATCGAATGCGCCGTCGCCGTAAGGATAGCGATCCTGGGCGCGATAGCGAAACAAATACGGCTTGATCTCGTCGCGGGCCTCGGCGAGGCCGTGTTTCGAGATGTCGAAGCCGGCGATCTTGAGCCCAGGCAGAATTTTCTTCATTTCATAGAGCAGGAACGCCTTGCCGCAGCCGACGTCGAGCACGCTGGATCCGTCCTTGAGCCCGTAGATGTCGATCAAGGCCTGCGCCACCGGTTTCCAGCGGCCTTCGATGAACTTGTAGCCGCCATAGCCGTAGCGACGGTCGCCGTCCCAGTAGTCGAACTCGTATTCCTTGGCCTTCACCATGCAATGCACTTTGTCGTCGTTCATGCGCGCGAGGTAATCGCGCTTCGTCGCCTTGTGCAGCGGGGTGACGATTTCGAGCAGGCGGCCCATTCCTCACATCCTCACTTGGATGCCTGTCGGCGCGACGGCCGACAAGCAAAGCCCGGCAATGTTGAGCGATCGAAGGTCGCCGATCGGCGACTGCGGTTGACCGCGCGGCGTTTTAACCAGCCCTCGGCGGTTTGACAAGCGCAGGCGTGGGAGAGGGTTGCGCCGAGAAAGATCGCTGAGCTGCCGCTGTTTTTTGCAGTGGCCGGCGCGGCACCAACCGGACGATATGTCAAACTTGCGTGTTTGCGAGAATGAAGAGCGTCCATCCGGCCAAACCGGCACACGCGGTGCCAATCACGATCGCCGCAAGCTGCATCGTGGTAAGCCGCGGCCAGACGTCGCCGGCGTGAATCCAGCGCACGGTGCGATTCCATCGCTCGGCGACATCCGCCGGCACGCGATGGCGGAGAGCCGTCCAGATCCACGGCTGCATCGCGATCAAACCCAGTCCCGCTATCAGAATGGCCTGCAGGTCGCTTGCCTGACGGTAGCGGAAGTCCGGTTCGGCGAAGATCGCGGTCACCGCCGCATTGTAGCCGAAGACCAGCGAGGCGATGACGATGCTGGCGACCAGCGCGTTGTCGGATTTGCGAAGGCCGCCTGAATTCGGCTCCGCCATGGAAGCGGACTTCGCCCGCGGCCGCACGGCCTGGACGAGGCGCACAGCGGCGGTTACCCAAGCCACGCACATCAGCCACGCCATGATGGCAACTTCAGTCCTGTAACTTTTCAGCCACGCCGTCTGCATCACGCTGAAGAGACGGTGCACGACGAACGGCTCGTGCGGGACGGGATCAAATCTCAATTCACGTACTGCCCGCACTGGAAACCCCGTAGTATCTTCATCCACAGCGGCTTCCGCAGGATAGAACAGCAGAGCCTCAGGACGGAACGGGTTCAAATTATACCGGGAGTGCTTGTAGCCGGGGTTGAAGATAAAATGAAGAAAGTTGCGAACGGAATAGCGCAGGATAACGCTCGGATGGGCCCGCGCAATCTCCAGCGCTGCCGCCAGCAAGAGACGATCGTCGTTGGCGATACATAACAGCGTATAGTATTCCCAGTTCGGTCTTGCCAACACCTGATCCATCAGTTCATCGGTCGTGAGCGGGTCGATGTAGGCGCTGGCAAATTCCGCCTTGGAGCCCGTCCTGCCATATTGCGTTTCTACGAATTCGGAGTCCCGCGGACTCGGCCGTAGGCGATTTCGCAGTTCGTCAAGAGCGCGAGTGAAATTCGGTCCGACGTCATGCGGCGACAACCGGATTCCATAGTCCAGCGTGTTGAGATACGGATTGTAAAAAGTCTGCTGTCCCAGGTAGCTCGGCGTTGCCGAAGAATGTTGCATATCGAAAATCACCTCGCGGTGCCACGCATAGCCGGCGACGAAAGCGGCAAAGACCGTGGAACATGCCAGATAGTGCAGAATGCTGCCGCGCGCGGCGAGATAGCCGACGACCAGAAACAGCGGGAACAGCGCATTGCCCGCTGGTCTGGCAA
Source organism: uncultured Alphaproteobacteria bacterium (assembly GCA_963724715.1). Lineage (GTDB taxonomy): Bacteria > Pseudomonadota > Alphaproteobacteria > Rhizobiales > Xanthobacteraceae > BOG-931. Next base: position 786,880 of record CAVRVV010000002.1, read on the forward strand.
CGGATGCGCAGATTGCCGCGACGGTGAAGAAATAGAGGAAACGCGGTTGCTTTTTCTGCGCGAAAACCAAAAGCAGGCACAGCATCACCTCGGCGAAAAAGATGTAGGTTTGATCGTGATGAATCAATTTCATGAAATAAAACGGGCTGAGCGTCACGATGCTCGCCAAGCCGACATAATATGCCGTCATCGGCGAAAGGCGACGTAAGCTTTCATAGACCGCTATTGGAAGCAGGATTGCGAATCCGGCTTGGATCAACAATAGCGGAATAAAACTGTGCGACGACAAGTATCCGCTGAGAATGATGAGCAGCGGATATCCTGCATCGCGCGCCGCCACGTCCGGCGGCAATGTCGCGCCTTGAACGATTGCATCGGCGTATCGAATGAACTGACTTGCGCCGCCGGGAAACCAGGTCTTCGTGGTAAACAGAAAGAACGTGGCCGTCAGCGCGCTGAGGAGTGCCAATTTTGCACGGTCTGTCCGCGCAGAGCCACTTGGCACCAACAGCGTAATCGGCGCGAGCGCGAGAAGCGGGAGCGTCGCGGCTGGACCGCGGTATGGGGCCGTGGCGGTCTCTGGCATCAAGGGATCGGATTGCGGCGATGCCATCGAGACGTTCGTTCGTTGTAAGTCGGCAGCGGTTTTCACCGCGTGCGAATTGAGACAGTGCAGGTCAAGAGACCAGCATCTTGATCGTCGCGCAAGCCGGTGACGTCGCGGCAGTTTGCCAAGCGTGGGCGCTCACGTCCTTACTGAGATGTCTGCCGGTGCTGGGCCGGCGAGCGATGCCGAAACCCGGCAATGTGGGCCGATCGCGCGGCGTCGTAACCAGCCCTTGGCAGTTTAACAAGCGCACGTGTAGAATCGTCCGCGCGGCGTCGATCGCAGCGATCTTTAGGGAGAAAAATCGGCCATGGGGTCGTCGATCGGTCGAAGCCTGCTCATGGTGATCGGGGGCTTTGCGGTCGTGGCGATATCGTTTTTTGCCACCATGCGAATTATCGACTACTGGCTGAGTCCGCCGGATCCGAACGCCAGTGTGATCCACGTCGTGGACGCGACTTATGGCCTGGCCTGCAAGGACTTCGTGTCGCCGACCGGGCGGCCCAATCTGGTAAAGCTCGGAAATGTCACGGCGGCGCTGACAAGCGCCTGCGACAAGGCCAAGACGACCTGCTCGTTTGCCGTCGACGCGGTGCAGATCGGCGACCCGGCCAACGGCTGCAGCAAGGACTTTGTCGCCAATTGGCGCTGCGGCGGCGACCAGACGGTCCATCAGTTTTATCTGACGCCGGAAGCGAACGGCCGATCGGCTCTGCTCAGCTGTCCGCCGCCCTAGACTGTGGTCCGTTTCAATTGAATCGGATCATATCTAGAATTTTAGTTTGCGCATGATCTTACCCGAAAACCGGGCTCCACCCTCGGATCAAGTCCGGGGACAGGCTTTTTCGGGATCATGCTCCAAGCACCGGGGTGCGCCGCGGCGCCAATAGCGCACGAAGCCACGTGCGCGCCGGGTGCTCGATCAGCGCATATGAGGCGCCGCTGACCAGCACGAGAAGAATGAGAGCGCCGAGCCAGGTGACCCAGCCGATCGCAATGTCCGGGCTCTGCAAGCCGAGCCGCTTGAAGGCGGACGGCACGATTTCATGCAGCATATAGATCGAGTAGCTCGCTGCGCCCAGACGCACAGCCAGAGGCAGCGATAGAATTCTTGACGGCGGCGTTTCGTAACGTGCGATCAGGTAAACGACGACCGCGACGAGAGGAGCGGACATCTGTGACGCGGTACGGCCGACGAAAGAATTGCCGGGAGCAATGACGCCATAGAGCCACAGATGCAGCCCGACGGTCAGCGCGATGGCGGCGAGCGTCATGGCTGAGGCGGCTGCCGGTCCCAGCGTCGCGGAGCGTTGCCGCGTGACGAGATAGACATGCGCGGCCGCCAATCCGGCAATAAACTCACCGAGCCTTGCGGCAGGATTGAAGTAAAGTAGCCAGCGCAAAAGCGAATTCTCATAGCCGTTGTCGGTTGACGCGGCCGGACCAAACAGGTCGAGCCCGATGCCGTTGATGCCCTGCTCATAATAACTGCACAGCGAAAAATAAATGACGATGAGAATGTAGACCGCGGCCGCAAGGCCGATCACGTTGCGCGCGGTCCACCGGCGCCGCACGATCACGGCCGCCAGCGCGACATAAACCAGATAAAAGAACACTTCGACGCTGATCGACCATGAGACCGCGGCGACCGGTCCGTATTGATATTCGAGCGACGCGCGGCAGATCACGGCGTAGAGCCAGGTTTGCGTCAACGTGAGATAGAAGCCGAGGCCCGACCAGTGCTCGCCGGGCGCGCCGATTTGTCCGCACGCACCGCGCGCCGTCAGTCCGGTATAGGCGAAGTCGAACAGGATCAGGAGAATATAGAGCGGATAAAGCCGCGCGAAGCGCGCCACGAAAAAGCGGCGCAAGCCACCTGGCTGGGTGACCGTCGCATTATAATTGTAATGGATGACGAAGCCGCTGAGTACGAAGAACAAGGTCATTCCGAGACCCGTCAACGTCTGCACGATCTCCGACAGCGGAGCGCCGCCCTCCATCGTCATGTAGTGCGCGCCCGCGACCAGGAGCGCCGCCACGCCGCGCAGGCCGTCGAGCGCCGGGACGTAGGGGTCATGCGTCACGGCCCTGCCGTCGCCGAGATCGTGCGGGTTGCTCATGGTGATTAAAGTACCCTAAAGGCTGCCGCCGTCGGAAGAAAGAGGGTGAGCGCGCCAGTCTTGCGCACATCGCCGAGTGTGGAAAGCTTCAACCTGCGCTGTTATGCTTGTGTGCGGGAGGCCCAAGGGAACGAACCAAGCGAACGGACCAGGGGAACGAACGAAGATGACACAGCCGGCGGACAATCTGGCGACGGACGGCGCCACCGTCGTTCGCGGATTTCTCGCTCCCGACGACGCGGCGAATTTGCGCCGCACCGTCGACGCGATTTACGCCGTCATGGATTCGTGTGAGCGTTTCCCGAACAGGCTATTGGGGAATAATTTCCGCGTTTGGGACGGCGTATGGCTTAAAGCCTTGCCGGCATTCTTGCGCACGACGCGTCCGGATCTCGCCGAGCGTTATGAGCAGTCGCTTCGCCTCGTCGAATTGCAGGTCAAGCGCGTCTTGGGGCCCGCGTGGCGATATTTTCCCAAGCGCTCCTACTTCCGGCGGCATCGCGGCATGGGCAAAAGGGTGGGGTGGCACGCCGATGCCGACGGCGCCACGATCTTTCGCATCGCCGCTTCGGTCATCAATGTCTGGGTGCCGCTCGATGCGGTCGGCACCGACCTGCCGTCGCTCGAAATCCTGCCGCGGTCGCATGCCGTCTTGCGCGGCGTCCCCATGCTCACCGGCAACAATCGATCCCGGGACGATGCGTTTGTCGGTGCGCTCGGACCGTCGTCGATCCCGCAGCTCGAGTTGGGCGACGTGCTGGTCTTCGACCAATTCGTCCTGCATCGTACGCAGAACGTGGGCGCGGAGGACGCGCTGCGAATGGCCTGCGAGTTTCGTTTTGTCCGGCGTTCGGCCCCGACACTGCACGGCTTGAGCGGGTGGTTGCGCTTCAAGACTAATAACGCCGTTGCCGCGGGTGGCCTTCTTGCAGCAAGGGCAAGGAATCTGCTCCATTCGAAATAGCTTGCTGCGCGCGGCGACGAGAGTTTGCGTCGTCGCTTTATCTTTCGCATTGCAAACAAAACATGCTTCGCTAGGATCGGCAAATGGGTTTGAGTAGCGGTTTTCTCGACGATTTGATCGAGTTGAAGCGTATCGGTGCGCTCGATGGTTTGCACCGGGTCGTCGAAATCGGGTCCCAGCAGCTCGCCGATTCGTTTCTGACCAGCGATAAGCTGCTCGACGAGCTTTACACGCTGTTTGGGGCGCGCCGCGTCGACCTCGGCCGCCCGTGCGGTGAGGCGAACTTCACCAGCAAGGCGCCGCCGTCGCGACCGTTTTGGACCTCGCTCGGATTCGAGTTCACCGCGATCGACTATGATGGCCATCGCGACAGCGTCGCGCTTGACCTCAATGTCGGCGAAACGCCGCCCAACCTGCGCGGCGCCTTCGATCTTGTCGTCAATATCGGGACGTCGGAACACATCGCCAACCAGAACAATTGCTTTCGCGTGATGCACGATCTCTTGCGCAAGGGCGGTATCATGCACCATGAGGTTCCGGCGTGCCTTTTCGGCCATGGCCTGTTCAATTACAGCCCGAAGTTCTTTCTGCAGTTGATGCGGGAAAACGACTACGAGCCGGTCTTGCTGCGAACGCAATTCGAGCGCGCCGGGTCTGGCCCGCGGCATAGCCCGGTTCCGCGCTTTGTCCATGCCATGAACCGGAAATGGGGCCGCGGCGCCAAGCTCACGGTAGAAGCGCTTCCGGAAATCTCGATCACGGCGGCGTTGCGGAAAAATTACGATCAGGACTTTTGCACGCCGCTCGACCTGCCGCGGGCCTATATGGTGAAGCGTTATCTGCGGCGATCGCGATCGCTCAAGCATCTCATCCCGCTGCGCTGACGTTGCCGGCTGGGTCGCTCGTCAGCATTGGCGGACAAGGTCATGCCCAACCCGGCCAGCGTCGGGGCCATCACGGACAGCGGCGTACCGCCCGCGAACGCCATGTCGTGCCCACCCGCCACCGGCATGGCCGCGATGCCGCGCAGGCGCTCAAGCGCCGAAACACGGCTATCGATGCCCGGAGCCCTTGAGGCCTGCCGGCAAAGCTGCCAAAAGTGCCGCCTCTCGGCACAGCGGCATTCATCGGACCAAGGCACATTTCCTTGTCATTTCAGGATTCGACATCGCGCCCGCAGACGCACCGCCATTGGCTGGCGCTGGGTTTTTCCTTCGCATTCACCGCCGTCACGCTGTTTTTCGTATTCCGGGGCATCGACCGCCAGGCTTTTGCTCGTCTATTGGCCACGCAGGACCGCGGCTGGCTCGCCGTCGCGGCGGTTGTCCTTTTCGCCCAAATCTTTCTCGGCGGCGAGCGTTGGCGCTCGATCGTCTGCGCTTTGATGCGCGGCCCGCCGCCGTCGGTGGCCAGCGTGCAGGCGGTGTTCTACGCCAGCATTTTCTTTAACTGCCTGCCGCTCGGCACCGTCGGCGGCGACGTCGCCCGCATCTGGCTGGCACGACGGTTTGCGCTGTCTCTGAGTCAGATCGTGCTGTCGATCCTCGTCGATCGCGTGTTGACGGTTGCCGCCTTGATCATGCTTGCGCTGGCCACCTTGCCGACGATTTCCAGTCCGCTTGCCGTCACCGCATGGTTCGGTGGCGCCGCAATTCTTGTCGCCGGTGCGCTCGGCATCCTGCTGCTCGGCGTCATCGAACGCCTGCTCGGGCGATGGCGAAAGCAGCGACTCATTCATCATGTCCTGCGCATGGCGGAGGAGCTGCGCCAGGTGAGGACGCGCGCGGGCCTAGTGGCGCTTTGCTTCGCGCTGGCGTCGGGCGCCTGTTCCGCGTTCGGCGCCTATTGCATCGCGCGCAGTCTCGGCATCGGCGTCGGACCGGTTCCGATGATCGCCGTCATCTCGATCATGACGTTGGTCGTCGCCTTGCCCATCTCGGTCGCCGGATGGGGCGTGCGCGAACTATCGCTGGTGGCGTTGCTCGGCCTGCTCGGCGTCGACCGCGAGGCAGCGCTGGCGCTGTCGGTGGAACTGGGCCTGATCACCACCTTGCTGAGCCTGCCGGGGGGCGTGGTGTGGCTGACGCTGCGCGACCATCGTGATGCCGCCTCACCGGCGAAATAACGCGGCAGTTGGCATGCCCAGGATTTCCTGGCAGGCAATGCCGGCGCGGCCCAAGGTCACGGTAGGGTTGTGGCGGCAGCGGTTTGGGAGAGGCAGACCATGACCGGCGATCAAACCCACAGTAAACCCGATGGTTACTGGGATCGGGCGGGCGAGCAGGGCTACGGCCAGGCCATGTATCGTAGTTCCGACGTCGAAGCGCATGTCCGCGGCCGGGTTTGGCAAACCGCCATCGATATCGCAGGTTTGCTGGGCGTTCCGACCGACGGTAGCGTGCTCGACCTGGGCTGTGGCGACGGCGCCTTTGCCAATCAGATGCTGGCCGGCCGCTATCGGGTGGTCGACGGCATCGACAAGTCCGAAGCGGCCATCAAGCGCGCCAACGCCGAATTGCGAAATCTCGCGACCTATCGGGCGGTCGATTTGGTGACGTTCGATTACGACTCGCTACCGCGCTACGACGCCGCGTTCCTGATCGGCATATTGCATCACGTCAAGCAAGCGACGCCCGACATCGTCCGCGCCATGGCGCGACGCACCGATAAGATGATCGTGCTCGAACCGAACGGCAGTCATCTGCTGCGCAAGGCGATGGAATATGCGCCGTCCTATCGCGCCGCCGGCGAGGACAGTTTCCGCAGCAAGGATTTGATGGCGATTTTCGCGGCCGCCGGTTGGCGCACCGAAATCTGGCGGCGGCTGAACATGTTCCCCAATTTCACGCCGGGCTCCATCTACCGGTGGCTGAGGCCGCTCGAAACGCGGATCGAAGACAGCCATATCTGGAACGCGCTTTGCACCGTCGATATGTACGGCCTGACGCTTGCGCGATGAGCGAACTCGGTCAACCGGCACTCGTTGCGAGGTTCACCAGGGCGGACATGCTCGCCATTGCCGCGCTGCTCGGCGGCTTCATCAGTGTCGTGCTGTGGTTCGATCGGGTCGATTTTTACCACAAGCACTTCTTCGACACCGGCGCGATTGTCTTCGCCGACAATATGGTGCGCATCGCCTTTGTCGGAATTTTTTCATGGCTGATCTACGCTCCCGGCGCGGCGGTCGTGGCTCTGGTCACGTCGCCGGGCGAGCGCGCCGCACTGTCGCCCGCGGAGCGCGCTGTGCTCGGCTTCGGCATCGGTGTCGGCATCTGGCACGTCGCGATGCTGATCCTCGGCGTCCTCGACTTGTACTACCGCTCCGTGCTGGCCGGGCTGTGCCTGGTGGTTCTCATCGCATCCAGCCGGCATTTTGCCCATGTCGCCGTCGCCGGCTGCCGCGCATTCGCCGACCTTTTCACGGCGTTGCGGCAACGCCGCGCATCGCCGCGGGAGATCGGCGTGATTTTGATCGTCGTCGTCGCCGCGTGGCTGTTGCTGCGGCGCGGACTTTTTCCCGGCGGCAGCGGCGATTATTATACGCACTATTTTTATTATTATCTTGAAGTCCTGAAAAACCACGGCATCGAGCCGAACGACGTCTGGTATCATTACTACTATTCGAAAGGCTGCGGCCTGACCTTTCTCGGCATGTTGCTGACCGATCCGGAAGCGCCCGCGCTCACGACTTTTCCCTGCGTGATCTTTGCCGCGGTCGCGATCGTCACGTTGGCGGCACGCATGGCGCCTGGCTCGCTGTGGCCGGCCGCGGGCGCCTTGATTTACCTCTTGTACTATCTGCTCAGCTTCAACAGCAACGGGGCGGGCGAATTTCAGAAAGACCACGAGGAGGTCGCGGCGCTCGTGGTGCTCGCGGCGTGGGCGTTGTGCATGGAACGCTGCGCTCCGCCGCTGCCGTTTCGGGTCATGGCTGCGTCGAGCGCGATTGCGGCGGCCATCGTGACGCAGGCGGTCGGGGTGCTGCTCAGTATCTTTGTCGGGCTGCTCGGCGCCTGGTCCATTGTGCAGCGGCGCTGGCGCGAGATGTGGGCCTATGGCGTCGCCACCGCGGCGATCGCCGGTGCCGTACTAGCGGTGTTCGTTTTGAGCTACGTGCAAACCGGCTTGGCGAGCGATCAGGCGCTCGATCTGATGCTCCGCTTCGCCGATGTCGGGCGGCTCGATCGATCGGGCGTGATCCCCCAGGTGATTGCGGTCGCCTGGATTTGGGATAACTACCTGGCCCTGGTTCCGCCGTTCGGTTGGGAGGTTTTCAAAGAGCTTTTCCAATTCATGCGGCTGAGAGGCCTATGGCCGTTTCTGATCGGTCCATTCATCGCGGCAATTATCATCTACGCGTTGGACAGATTTGCGCCCCGGAAGCGCCTGCGGCTCAGCGATCAAACGGAAGCTTCGTTTGCTGAAGCAACAGCGGCGAGACTAGCCGCGCTTTTGCTCTTCTTCGTCGTCATCGCGCTCTTGATGGGGCGCGCCCAAAGCATATCGTTTGAAAGACTCAGCACCTTTTTTGTTCCCTTGCTGGTGCTGTTCGCAATCGCCTGCAGCGCATGGCTGTTCAATGCGAAGCTGCAAGCCCGCGGCGATCCGTGGACGTGGACGGTGCTGCCCGCGGTATTGCTTGTCGCGGTGCTCGGCGCGTGGCAGGGCAAGGATCATTGGTCGAGGCGATTGCCCTCGGAAACGGCCAATGCGCTGCGGTTTTTCTCCGGCCGCTTCAGCCTGGCCGACGCTTACGCGCACGTTGGCGGCTACGACTTTGGTGGGATCAATCCCGAAGCGCTGAAGGCCGCGCGACAATTGCCCTACGGTACGCCGATCTGGAGTACCAATGTCGATTCCTATTGCATGGTACCGGGCTGCCTGATCGAAAGCGCCATTTCCTTCAAGATGTCCGGGCGGTTGGATGAAATTCTTGGCGGCGATCCGGAACTGGCGAAGCAACGGTTGCAGGAAGCCGGGCTCAATTATTTTCTCTTCATGAATGATCTCCGCATCATCGATCTGCTGCCGTTTAGCCGCTTGTTCGCGCCGGACACGATCGGCCGCTATCTCGGCATCAAATGGAGCGACGGCTCGACCTACTTATTGACCTGGATCGGCCCCGACACGACGCCGATCGGGCCCGACTTCCTCGAGGCCTACAAGCGCCGGCGCGCCGCACCGGACGTCTTGCAATGGTTCAAGTTCGACGAATTGGCCCCGCAGATCGTCGCTATTGCGCCGCGCATGCGGGAGGCGACGCATTGGGGCAACCTCAATACGCTTTTCACGTGGCGGTAGGCTCGGATCAGACGGCGCAAGCATCCCGACCATGGCTGACACATGGATGTCTCCAACTTCTGGAATGTAGATTATGAAATTTGGTAAGACCGTCGTATTCCGCGTTTTGGCTTTCTTTTTATCGACCATTTTGACAATTGCGGCGTTGCTTTTGTGCTTGAAAATGTTCGATGTCTATCTGGTGTCTCACCGACATCCGGGCGTCGTGGACGAAGATGCCGACGAGCCCACCATGCGGACGCTGGAATATTATCCATTTACCGGCGGCCAAACGCAGGCCTACCAGCGCGAGCGCGGCCGGCTTCCTTGGTCGAATTTCTACGATGATTTCGACGTGGCGAGCGGAGAATACGGGTTTTTCATCGACTTTCGCCTCGAAGCACCGCCGCCGAAGCGGGACAACGAGATACGAATTGTGTTGACCGGAGGCAGTACCGCGCAGGGTTGGGGCGGCCGCACCAATGCGGACATGTTCTATCAGCTGTTGCCGACCAGGCTAAATCAAGAACTGCAAGAGCACGGCCAGAATTGCAAGGTGGCGGTTGTCAATTTAGCTATGGGTTCCAGTCAAATTTATCAGAATTTCATCGCCTTGAATAAATGGGCGCATCCGCTGCAGCCCGATGCGATTATTTCGTTTTCCGGGCATAACGAGATCGCAGTGCCATTGGCGACCAAGGGTGACGCCGACCTCGCGTCGGTTCAAGCCGGCGGTTTGTTCCGTGTATTGCGCTATTCTGCAAGCCCGCAATGGCTGAAAAAGCTGGCGGAATACTACCCCGAAATCGTAAGGCGGACCGTCCTCGGATCGCTGATCCGACTAATGTACCTGAGCGATTACACTGACGATTGGGATGCCAATTATCTTCTGAGCAGGATCGATCCGACCTATGCTCCGATGCCCCGGAAGGAGCTGCAGAGGCGCTACCAAGCCGCGCTCAAGGCGCTTACGACAGACGAGATCGTCGACAGCGTGTCGATCCCGCTCTACGAGAATTCACTGGAGTCGATCAGCCGCGACTTTCCCGGGACGGCAATCTTCGCCGTATTTCAACCATTCTGGCACGGCCACCCGCAGGAAGAATATACGCGCATGACGACCGTCATTCCAAGGAAAGTCAACGATGAGGATCATTATGCAGATATCAAGTTCTTGAACTTGCAGCGCGTTTAGGAGGAACACGATTATTTCCCAGGGTCGCTGGTCGATGGAGTTCATTTGTCGAACGACGGCCACAAGCTTGTAACGACATATTTGAGTGACTGGCTTCTGCCCTTCGTACAGGATCGCTGCGCTGGCCTCGCTTCGACGAATGCCGCTCCTTCCCGACGTGTCAATTAGTGCATACGCATAGAGCGATGACGGGGTCGTGATTCCTCGGTGGAACTGTTGCGCGTGATGTCGATTGGCGCGAAGGCCGCGCCGTTTTGGTGCTGGCGGTAGTCCTTCTACCGGCGCTGCCGCGTCAGCGATTTGCCCGGTAACGCCAGTGCATCCAGACGCGCAGGATCTGACGCGGCAGGGACGGCCTTAGCGTCCGCGGCTTGAATGTCTTGTCCATCCACTTGAATCCGCGCCGCGACAAGCGCGGCAACAGCATTCCCATTGAACGCGTCAAATGTGGTCGTGGGGAGCGATTGATTGCGGAAAGCTGCGCTTCATAGCGCGTCCACTCTTCGGCCGAACGGTAGGGATGTTGCGTGGGAGCGCGTTCCGTGGTGGATGCGGGACCCTTTTCGGCAAAGACCAAGGTGTAATAGCTCAACCACATGGCGGGAAACACCAATCTGCGCGGCCTTTGGCTCGCCATGTACTCGGTGTCGAGCCAATAGCTGTTGTAGGAGCCGGCAACTCCGGCGCAGACATACACCTTGCAATCGGAAAATCCGTTTTCGACGAAATAATCCAGGAACCAATCGGGCGAGCAGATTGTAAACGCACAGTCGCGGGTGTTGAGCGTGTTGATAGCCAGCAGGCGGCCGCCAGGCCGAAGCAACTGTGCGAAATTGCGCAGCGTCGTGGCCGGATCGAAGACGTTGTCGAGGGTGCTGCCATCGACGATGAAGTCGGCCGTGCCCTTGAGATTGTCCGGGAGTGGACGATTGAGGTCGTGGACGATTTCGGCGCCTTCGTAGGCACTGGCATCGAGCGCCTTCACGCTGTCGATGCCGAGTGCGCGGAAGATGGAACGGTCGGTCACGATTTCGCCGTGGCCGGGCAGACGGTGGATGGTGCTCCGGTCGACATCGATGGCGCTGGCGTCGACCACATGCCCGTGCGAGCGCAATTGTGCCGCGAGGCCGCTCGGGGTGAAATAAGTCGCTTGCCGGCCAATGAAGAGAACGTCGCCCTTGATGGGCCGATACGCATGCTCACGTCCGATGGCGTCAACCGCGTGCAGTCCAAGTCCCATGCTCGAGCCATCCCCGGTGCGGCGTGATGTCAAAGCATGGAATGCCAATCATCGCGCGTCAATGAATAATGCCCGATTCATGGCCGCTTTCGCGCCCGCGAAGTCTTGAGCACCTAAGCTGTTGCCGCAGCAGCGTACTGTTGCTACCCGTGAAGGTCGGCAGTCGTCGACGCAACGGGGCGAGGCGAACACGCTATTAATCCCCCGCTAAACTCGGCTAAAAGAGGCCTCGCTGGGCGAGACGCCTTGCGTGCGGACAGGAATGATTTGCGGTTGCCATGCTGATCACCAATTTCCGGCTGAAATACCTGCTCTACAAGATCGTTTGCGGCGCCTATCAGCTTGTCGACACCGGACGGATCCATCCGGTTCGCGAGCGCGCCTTGCGCGCCCTGCAACGCAGCGTCGACTATGTCGAAAGCGCGATGCCGGACGCGCTCGGTCTCGAAAACCAGCGCGATTTGATCGACTATTCGTTGCAGGCCGTCGCCATCGACGGTCGTTATCTCGAATTCGGCGTCTTTACCGGCGGCACGATCCGCTACATGGCGCGCAAAATCGGTGCGCGCACCATCCACGGCTTCGACAGCTTCGAGGGTTTGCCCGAGGCTTGGTCGGGCTTCGGCCTCGGCGGCAAGTCGTTCGACGTCAAAGGCCGCCTGCCGCGCGTGCCGGCTAACGTGCGGCTGCATCGGGGCTACTTCGATGCAAGCTTGCCGCCATGGCTGGCCGACAATCCTGGGCCGGTTGCGTTCATCCACATCGATTGCGATCTCTACAGCTCGACCAAGACCATTCTGGAGCTCCTTGCGCCGAGGCTGGCGAAAGGCACCGTGATCCTGTTCGATGAATATTTCAATTATCCGAACTGGGAGCGGCACGAATTCAAGGCGTTCCAGGAATTCGTCAGCGCGCGCCACGTCAAATACACGTATCTGGCTTTTGCCCGCCAGCAGGTCGCGGTGCGCATCGAGTTCGATCGGAAGCGGGGAATAGCCGTGCCGACCGTGTTGTTTCCCGTTGACGTGACGATGACGCCGGCTGCGCGGCAGCTGCATACCGCCGAGGACGTGGTCGCGCCCGGTCAGCAAGCGCCGCTCGATCTGACGGTTTTCATCTCCTGCTACAACGAGCAGGAATTCATCGTTAAGACCATTGAAACCGTGCGCGACGCGCTCAATGAAATTGGCACAATCAGCTACGAGATGATCGTCGTCGACGATTGCTCGAAGGACGCTTCGAGCGAAATCGTCAAAAGCTATATCGCAGCCCATCCCGACGAGCGCATCGTGCTGCGCACCAACAAGGTCAATCGCGGCCTGGCGCAAAACTATCTCGACGTCGCCTTTGTCGGCAAAGGCAAATATTACCGGTTGATCTGCGGCGATGACGCCGAGCCGAAAGAGACCATGCTCGCCGTGTTCCGTGCCATCGGCCAGGCCGACATGATCATCCCGTATTACGTGTCGAACGAAGGCAAGAGCCTGTACCGCCGTTCGCTGTCGAACGTCTATGCCGGCATCGTCAATCTCATCAGCGGCTTTCGCCTGCATTACTACAACGGGCTCGCCGTGCATCTGCGCTACAACGTGATGCGCTGGCACCCCAATACGCGGGGTTTTGGCTTTCAAGCCGACATCATCTGCATGCTGCTCGACCAGGGATTCAGCTACAAGGAAGTGCCGGTCATATCCATCGAGCGCCGTGTCCAAGGCTCGAATGCCTTGACCTTCAAGAACGGGCTCTCGGTGGCCCATACGTTGGTCGATCTGATCTTTCGGCGCCTCGCCAATTGGGTCTATCGACGACGATGAAATCGCGCGTCGCGGGTCCACTGACGGTCATCGCCAATCTCGCCGCCTTCAGTGCTTGCGCATGCCTGGCGGTTGCGCGGAACATCAACGCGCTGTTCTACCACTATGACGGCTCGTACCTGCTGGTCGACGCCCGCGATCAACTAAACTTCGGCCGGCCGTTGTTCGACTACACGAACAATTTTCTGCAATCGATCGGCAACATCCAACTACCGCAAAATGCCCGGTTGCTGCCTTTTTTGTGGCCGATCGGTTGGTTTTCCAACCTTCAGGCCGCAAAAATCGCAAGCTACCTGATTTTGGCTGCGATCATCTTTCTGACTGCCTATGGGCTCGCGCGGTTTTTATCGCAATCTCGAACGGTTGCGCTGACTGCGGGATGGATCTTGGGTTTTGTGAGCGTACCTTTCGTACCGAGGCCGTTCTTTTACGAAATTCTGTCCGTCGCTCCGCCTTTCGTCGTGATCGCCGTTACGCCGGTTGTCGCCTTTTTCCTAATGCGCCGGGCGGGCCGCTCGTCAAGCCTGCTTGCGGACGCCGCGACCGTGATAGGACTGGTTGCATTGGCATTCTATGCATTGGCGTCGGTCGCGCTGCTGCTGCCGATCGTTGCATTAGGAACGGCGATCTATGTCGTTTTGGCGCTGTTTCTCGCGCGCCGCCGATCGGAGCTATTACGCAAGCTTGCCATATTGGTGGCGGTGCTGGCCGTTGCAACTCTATTGCGATGGCCCTGGTATGCGCTGGGCTTATTCTTAAATACAGCCCCGAATTTTTTCCCCAATGACTATACGGCTGTTTATCACGACGCGGCTTATGCTTCGATTTTGTTTCATGGCGAGTTGATTGGTTGGGCGGGGCCGCTTCTTGTGGCGTCATCTGCCGTAGGCGCAATCCTGTCTCTGCGATCTGTCGACTTGGAACTTCGCGCCTCGGCGTGGATGTTACTGGCTCTGATCGCAACATTCTTCAGTGCGGGAATTGCACTTGCCTTGATGCCGCACTGGATATTGCCACCGCCGATTTATCTCGAAATCGCGGTGTGGCCGCTTTATGGAGTATTCGCGGCAATCGCGCTGCACCGGATTGTGGGCTTCGTTGCAGAACGATTTGCGCGTCTCGAGCTCTCAACGGAGTACCGCATCCGTGCAGAGCTCATTGTTCCGGCCGCCATTTTGGTGCTCGCAGCCGTCCTGGTCATGAGGAAATCACCAACCGTCGTTGGTTATCCCTTTCCGCCGCGAATCTCCCCTGTTGTAGCGATCCTGCGAGATAAGATCGCGCTCGATTCTCTCTCCAAGTTCAACGGACGCATCTTGACCGTCATGCCGGTTAAGGCCGATGGCGTAGATGCCTGGGGTCAGCAATTCCATGCAGCGTACGAATGGGCGCAGACCGCGGGTAATGATGAGATGTCGGTTGGGCTGTGGTATTTTCGCGTGCCCACATTATTTGAATACAATCAATTCCTGTCCCCGGCATTCCACGCCCTGATCAAACGAGCGTTGCAGCGGCCGCCGATTGTCCATGAGCGCAATATCACGATCTTGACCTATCCCGACGCCGGCGTCTTGAAACTGCTTGGTGTGCGCTACGTTCTGACGCCGCATCCGGACGGCTCGCTCGGTGACCTGCGCGCCGCAGAGGATCGCGCCGGTGAGCCGTGGGGATTGATCGAGCTGTCGAAACCGAACCTCGCGACTTATTCACCGACTTCGATCGAAACGCGACGCGATCTTTCGTCCATGCTCGACTTCGTTGTCGACGACAGCATCGATTTGAGTAAACAAGCGGTGGCACACGAACAGCTTCCTAGTCCTTTGACGCCAGTTCGCTCGGTGACGCTGTCGATGGCAGGAAAGGACCTTCGCGTGGTTGCGGACAGCGATGGCCGCTCGCTGATCATCGTGCCGATCGAATTCAGCCATTGCCTTGAATTGTTTGAGACGCATGCGGGACAGGGAGGCGGTGCTACTGTCCTTCGCATCGACGGATTGCTCACCGGTATCGTATTCTCGCATCACATCGATGCTGTGCTGTCCTTCCGGATCGGCCCGCTGCACAATCCGACCTGCCGCTGGGCGGACTATCGCGATATGAAAGTGCTGCTCCGCGGGTCTGGCGTCGGCCATTAACCGCATCATTACGGGCGGTTACGCCGGGTCGCCGATGATGTTAGGTTGGCCGCTGCGGCGTGTCCTAGGCGGCAATGCAAATAATCTGAACGGGCTAATCAGTGGTGAAATCGTGAAGGGCGTCATTCTCGCGGGAGGTGTCGGTTCACGGCTGACGCCGCTGACGGAGATCACCAACAAGCACCTGCTGCCGGTCGGCAAGGAGCCAATGCTCTGGCATCCGGTGCGTCAGCTGGTGAGTTCGGGGATCAACGAAATTCTGGTTGTCACCTCGACTCATCACATGGGCTCGGTGGTCCAGTCGCTGGGATCGGGCAAGCGCTTTGGCTGCGAATTCACCTACCGGGTGCAGGAAGAAGCGCAGGGCATCGCCCATGCGCTGGCGCTGGCGAAAGCTTTCTCTGCCGGCGGGCGGATCGTCGTTCTGCTCGGCGATAATGTTTTTGAATATTCGATCGGCCCACATGTCGACGACTTCCGGCGGCAAAAGCGCGGCGCGCGGGTGTTATTGAAGGAAGTCGGAAATCCGGAGCGGTTCGGCGTCGCCGCGCTCGACGAGAAAGCAATTCTTTCGATCGAGGAAAAGCCGACCAAGCCGCGCACGAATTATGCCGTCGTCGGCTGTTACATGTACGATGAACGCCTATTCGATATCATCAGCCGCGCCCAAAAATCGGCACGCGGCGAATATGAAATTACGTCGGTCAACAATGTTTATATCGAGGACAAACAGCTGGAATACGGTTTCGTGAAAGGTCGCTGGACCGACGCCGGGACTTTTGAATCGCTTATCGAGGCGGGCCAGTTGCTGCTCGAGTTGAACAACCGGATCCGGATATGACGGCCTGGCTGCTTACCGGCGGCGCCGGCTTCATCGGCGCGAACTTTGTGCGCATGGCGGCCGACGGCCAAGTCGAGACGATTGTCGTTTTTGACGCACTCACTTATGCTGGCAACCTGGCCAATATCGCCGATCTGATCAACGTGCGCCGGGTGCAATTCCACAAGGGCGATATCTGCGACGCCGCAACCGTCGAGCGGTTATTCGAGACCTATCGCTTCGACTGTGTCGTGCATTTTGCCGCCGAGAGTCATGTCGACCGGTCCATACTTGGTCCGCAGCCGTTCCTGCGCACCAACATCGAAGGGACTTACGTGCTGATCGAGGCCGCGCGCCGAGCATGGCAAGGCGACGCCCGCCGACGCTTCATACACGTCTCGACCGACGAAGTTTTCGGCGACCTGGCAGCGGACGATCCGCCGTTCACCGAAAAGACGCCGTATCGTCCATCCAGCCCGTATGCCGCTTCCAAGGCCGCGGCCGACCATTTGGTGCGGGCCTGGCAGCGAACCTATGGCTTGCCGGCGATCGTCATCAATTCCGGCAACAACTACGGGCCGTGGCAATTTCCCGAGAAGCTTATCCCGTTGATGATTCTCAACGCGATAGAGGGCCGTCCACTTCCGGTCTACGGTGACGGCCAACAGGTGCGTGATTGGCTACATGTGTCCGATCACTGCCGCGCCATCAGGTCGGTGATCGAAAACGGCGAGATTGGCCGAACCTACCTCGTAGGAGGCGAGAATCCGCGGCTCAATCTCGATGTGGTGCGGCGCATTTGCCAAGCCGTCGACGCCGAACTCGCGCGTGTGCCCGGTACGTCGGAAAAGCTCATCCGGCATGTTAGAGACAGGCCGGGCCACGATCGACGCTATGCTCTCGACTCGTCATACCTGCGTACAAGTCTCGGCTGGCGTCCCATAGAGGAATTCGAAGCGGCTCTGCCGTCGCTGGTACGCTGGTATTTGCAGCACAGAGATTGGACCGATGCGGTTAGGACCGGCGCTTATACGCAATACTATGAACGCCAGTATGGCGAACGGTGAGCTGATGACGGAATCTCTCTCAATCGTCATTCCGGTCTATCGTTCGGCAGCGATTTTGCCGGAGCTTCATGCGCGATTGACGGACGCGCTGCAGAAGCTCGGCGGTTCCTATGAGATCATATTTGTCGAAGATAGCGGCGGTGACGGGTCCTGGAAGACGATTAAGGAGCTCGCATCCCGCGACGCTCGTGTGCGTGGCTTCAGGTTGAGCCGCAATTATGGCCAGCACAACGCGATACTTTGCGGCATCCGCAAAGCACGACACGGCGTTACGATCACGATGGACGACGACTTGCAACACCCCCCGGACCAAATCGGATTGCTCGTTGACGGCTTGCGCGATGGCCATGACGTCGTCTACGGCGTGGCGCTTATCGAACAACATGGATTGCTGCGCAACTTTGCGTCACGGTTCACGAAACTCGCGCTGCAGAGCGCCATGGGCGCCGAGAATGCGCGCAACGTGAGTGCGTTTCGGGCCTTTCGCACCGAGTTACGCGAAGCGTTCAAGGATTTCCAAAACCCGTTCGTATCCGTCGACGTACTGTTGTCCTGGGCTACTGGAGCCTTCGGCGCGGTCAAAGTGCGGCACGAACGGCGCCGCGCCGGTGTCTCGAATTATACCGTCGGCAAACTGATCAACCACGCCTTCAATTTGCTGACGGGTTTCAGTGCCGCGCCGCTGCGGCTCGTGAGTATCGTCGGATTCGCCTTCACGCTGTTCGGATTCGCTGTCCTCGTCCGCGTGCTCGGCGTCTATCTGCTTTACGGGTCGCCGGTGCCGGGCTTCGTATTTCTGGCAACCATAGTCACGTTGTTCTCCGGCGTGCAGCTTTTCACCCTCGGCATCTTTGGTGAATATCTGGCGCGAATTTTTGGCCGCACCATGGATCGGCCGGCTTATGTGATGAAGGAAATGACGGAAGAGGCCGTTGAAGCAGCCCTCAGCGAGGCCGCGAAGGAACGAACGATATCGCAAGCTGTTGAGGGCCGCTGATGAAAATCGCATTGCTTGCCGCGGGTCCCAAGGGTGCCAACTTTTTACGAAATTTTCGTGGCAATGCGAGTGTCGACTTCGTCGTCTCGTACGCCAGCAAGGGGCTGCAGGTCGATGCCCATGTGGACATTCAGAGCATCTGCCGGGCAAAGGGCTACCGGCTATTAGGACGCGAAAACGTACATGCGCAGGACTATGCAGCCGTCGATCTGGTTCTCTTGGCGGGTTGGCAATGGATGTCCAAGGAGGTCGATCGGCGCTTTGTGGTCTTCCACGACTCGCTGCTGCCCAAGCTGCGCGGATTCAATCCGACCGTGACGGCGTTGATCGCCGGCGAGACAGAGATCGGGGTCACGGCGTTTTCTCCCGCCGGCGGCGATGCATCGGTCGCCGATTCCGGACCGATATTCGGCCACGAGAAGATACCGATTCAATATCCGGCGACGATCCGAGCGGTATACGAGCAGCTGGGATTGGCCTATTGCCGCCTCGCCGATCGCCTGCTCGATGCCGCGGCTTCGGGACCGCCGACATTCGCGGATCAGGAGGCCGCCGACGCGACTTATTCGTTGTGGCGTGACGAGGACGATTATCGGATAAATTGGGCCATGAACGCCGAACAGATCCGCCGGTTTGTCGACGCCGTCGGTTGGCCCTATTTGGGCGCCAAGAGCACCGTTCAAGGGCGCGAAATCAGGATCGATCGCGTTGAAGTCTCTTGCGACTTGGTGTTTGCCAATCGATGCCCCGGGAAAATCTGGTCGCTTGCTGGCGGTGTCGCTGAAGTTGTTTGCGGGTCGGGCATGTTGCGGATTCTGGCTGCCAGGGAAACGGACGGCAACCCGGTGAAGTTCACTTCGCTGCGGGCTAGATTGGCTTGAGCACCCTACGAATCATGTCCGACGAAGCAGTCACGATCGATGGGTTTCGATGTTACGCTCCGGCACTTGCGCTGGGCAGCGAGGATTATCCAGTCGATCTTTACGATCGATTGTGCCGTCTGGAGGCAAAGCACTTTTGGTTCCAGGCCAGGAATTGCATCATTTTGCGCGTCTTCCGCCGGCACGTCGCGCGGCAAGCTCGTCCGCGCGTGCTGGAAATCGGATGCGGGACAGGATATGTGTTGCAAGGGCTAGCGGCGGAAAATCACTACGAGCTTACGGGTCTGGAAGCGCATATCGCCGGCCTGCGTCATGCCCGCCTCCGCTTACCTTCGGTCGAGTTCGTCCAGGCGGACGCGCGCAATCTTCCCTATGAGTCGGCGTTTGACGCGGTGGGGGCGTTCGATGTGATCGAGCATATTGTCGAAGACGATGCCGTGCTGGCAAGCGTCCGCCGCGCGCTAAAGCCGGACGGCATTTTCATCGTGACGGTGCCGCAGCATATGTGGCTTTGGAGCGCCACCGATGAGCAGGCCCTGCACAAGCGGCGTTACACGCGGCGGCAATTGTCGGCGGAGCTTCTCGCCGCCGGCTTTGACATCCTGCGTTGCAGTTCGTTCGTGACCATGCTCTTGCCGGTCCTATACGCGTCGCGGCGTGCGAAGCGGCGCCGTTCGACGGCGGATTCCGCGATGGACAGCTATGAATTGGATATATCTCGGGTGGCAAACACGATGTGTTCTGCCGCCATGCGGGTCGATGAGGCATTGATCGGCATGGGCTTGTCTCTGCCCGTCGGCGGTTCACTCCTTGCTGTCGCGCGCAAGAAAGGCCGCTGAACGATGCAAGCGAGAGAAACCGTTGCCGAAAGCGCCCGTATTCCCTTCAATCGTCCGTATCTGACCGGCCGCGAGCGCGAATACCTTGAAGAAGCGCTCCAATCGCGCCAATTCGCGGGCGATGGGCCATTTGCGCGTCGTTGCCAGGCGCTCATGCAGCTGCGCTTCGGAACGGCGAGCGCCCAGCTCACCACCTCATGCACGTCCGCGCTCGAAATCGCGGCGTTGTTGTGCGATCTCGCCCCCGGCGACGAGATCATCATGCCGTCTTACACCTTCGTATCGACCGCAAATGCGTTCTGGTTGCGCCAAGCAAAGGTGAAATTCGTCGACGTCCGGCGCGATACCCTCAACATCGACGAGACGCAAATCGAGGCCGCCATCGGAGCGCGGACCCGTGCGATCGTTCCGGTCCATTACGCTGGTGTCGGCTGCGAGATGGACGCGATCATGGGGCTGGCCTCGAAACACGGCCTCGTCGTGGTCGAGGATGCAGCGCAAAGCGTAAACGCCACTTACCAGGGGCGCTTTCTCGGCACCATTGGCGATATGGGCTGCTACAGCTTTCACGAATCCAAGAATTTCGTTGCCGGGGAGGCGGGCGCCTTCTTGACGAACAAACCGGTTCTGGCGCGCCGCGCCGAAATCGTTCGCGAGAAAGGAACTAACCGCAGCCAATTCTTTCGCGGCGAAGTCGATAAATATACCTGGATGGATATCGGCTCGTCCTACATCGCCTCCGATCTGCTGGCCGCAGTGCTCCTTGCGCAGCTCGAGGCGATGGAGGAAATCACCGCGCTACGCCGCCGCGTCTACGACCGCTATGCCACCGGTTTGGCGCCTTTGGTCCGCGCCGGAACAATCGGGGTTCAGTCGATCCCGCAGCACTGCGCCAGCAATTTCCATATGTTCTACGTTCTCGTCGAAGACCTGCCGACGAGGACGCGGCTCATCAAGCACCTGAAGCGCCACGGCGTTCACGCGGTATTTCATTATGTGCCGCTGCATACCTCGCCAGTCGGCGAATCGATGGGTTATCGCGCGGGCATGCTCCCGGTCACCGAATATTGTGCCGATCGCATCGTGCGGCTGCCGC
This sequence comes from uncultured Alphaproteobacteria bacterium, assembly GCA_963724715.1. GTDB lineage: Bacteria > Pseudomonadota > Alphaproteobacteria > Rhizobiales > Xanthobacteraceae > BOG-931. The sequence continues at coordinate 807,935 of CAVRVV010000002.1, forward strand.
TTTATGCCGGATTGCGCGATGATGAGGCAGACCTCATCATCGATAGGGTGCGGGGATTCTTTGGTTGTTGACGGCAGAGGCTTCTGGACAATCGGGCCGGCAACCGCTTAAGGTCGTTATTTGCCTGGGATGAATTGCAGAAACGCGTTCGCACTCCGCTTCGCCAGCGCACGCCAGCGCGGCGCGCGGCCCTGAGACTCAAGGATCGCCCATCTGATATTGCGAGCTTGGCTGCGGCGCTTTCGCTTCACCGTCGACGCGACGTCGGCGAGACCATGCCGGTGCAAGAGGGCCTCGAATTCGCTGTCGGCCCGCCGCTCGTAGCGTTTGAGCTGGCGCAAATAAGCAGCATCGAAGCCGCGCAGGCCTTCGAATATTCCGGGCCATTGTTGGAAACTCGCGGCCGCGGAATAGTCGGCAATGCGGTGCGGCGGCAGGATGGCGGAGAACAACGGCGGCAACAGCTTGGCGTCGCGTTCGTAAACGTCCCGGCAGGCCGCCACAAAGCGTTCGTAAGCCCTGGTTTGCGGCAGCGTCGCGCCGTGCAGCGCCGTGAGGCACCGGATAGCCAATTCGACGACGCCGAAGGTGAGGGCAAAGAAGCACAGCTTGGTCAGCATCGCGCTGCGACCCGCGGCCTCACCCGGGACGTGGTCGCAGCGGCGCAAAAACAGCGCATCGGCGAAATCCTGGTAGCCGTCGCCGCGAAACCCGAGCGGCGCCCGGACCGAAGTCTCGCCGATCGAAAGGAAACGAACGAAGTCGAAGCCGGCGCCGTCAAGCAGATCGTAGACGTCCTGAAAGCGCCGCGACATACATTTCGCCGAACTCGACCTCGACGATCAAACCGCAGACGTTGCGGTCGAGCGCGTCGCGCGCCCCGAGCAGCACCTCATATTCGCCGGATTGCACGTCGAGCGACAAGAAATCGGGCGGCGGGCAAGGCGCTGGCTGCGCCGTAATGAGGCCGTCGAGGCGGCGCGTCGCAATCTTGCGCTTCTGCAACAGCCTGGCGCCGTCGCTACCGAAATCGAAGTCGACGCCGAATGTGTTCTGATAGCAGTGGTCGAGGATACGACTGAGCTCACGCAGTGAGGTGAGGCCCGGATTGACGTAGATATGCAGCAAGCCGTCGCCGTCGCTGTCGGCAAGGCAGGCCGGAATGACGATCAGCTCGCTCGGGCGGTCCTTGCCCGCCTCCCGGATCGCGGCAATGGCGTCGGTATCGGCCTCGTAAAGCACCTCGACGAAATCGCCGGCGAAAGCGGGGTTCCGCGGGAAGGGATGATTGCCCCAGCGCCCGCCGACATGGTGTAGGCCGATTTTAGAGCTTGCCGCCATCCGCGATCCGACTGCCCGACGCCTGCTTGGCCCAGCTTGTTCTGCGGCGAGGCGTATAGCACATGTTAGAACAGACGGCCGCGACTGGGGGGTGCCAGCGGGCGGCGGAACAAGCTAGGATCGTGCCGTCGCCGATCATGCCCAAAATCCTTTACCTCGTCACCGAAGACTGGTTTTTCGTCTCGCATTTCTTGCCGATGGCGCAGGCGGCGCGGGATTGTGGCTTGCAGGTCGTGGTGGCGACCCGCGTGCGCGCTGACGGTGAGCGGCTCAAGGCCGAAGGATTTTCCGTGATTGCAATCGAGAGCCGGCGCGGCAGTTTCAGTCCGTTGCGCAGCCTGCGCGATTTTTTTCAAGCGTTGAAGATCGTGCGCGCCGAGCGGGCCGATATCGTGCACTGCATCGCGCTGCGGCCGGTGGTGATCGGCGGCATGGCGGCAAGGTTCGCCGGCACCGGAGCGCTGGTGGTGGCGCCGACCGGGCTGGGGCATCTTTGGATTGAGGACGGCATGGGCGTGCGGGTTGCCCGCGCGCTCGTGCGCGTCATCGTCGGATCTTGGCTGCGCGGGCCGCGGACGCATTATCTGTTCGAGAATCGCGATGACCCGCGCGAGTTCGGCCTCGATCCCGATGGCGCCGAAATCACCATCGTCGGCGGCGCCGGCGTCGATCCGGAAAAATTTCCACGCAGCGAAGCGCCGCCGGCACCCCCGCTGAAGGTCGCGGTGGTCGCCCGCATGATCCGGCCTAAGGGTATCGTCGAATCCGTCGACGCGGTGCAACGCGCCCGCGCCGCCGGCGCGCCGGTCGAGCTGCATCTGTTCGGCGATCCCGATCCAGACAATCCACGCTCCATACCGCAAGCCACATTGGCGCAATGGTCGAATGAGCCGGGGATCACCTGGCGCGGCCACGAGACCGACGTGGCGCGGGTGTGGCGCGAGCATCACGTCGCGATGCTGCTATCTTACCGCGAGGGCCTGCCGCGCTCGCTGGTCGAAGCCGCCGCCGCCGGCCGGCCGATCGTCGCCACCGACGTTCCGGGATGCCGGGAGGTGGCGCGCGATGGCAAGGAGGGCATTTTGGTGCCACTTGGCGGCAGCGACGCGGCGGCACGGGCGCTGACCACGCTGGCGACCGATCAAGCGTTGCGGCAGCGGCTCGGTGCCGCGGCAAACGCGCGGTTCAACGAGCGTTTCACTGCCGCAGCCGTCCGGCAAACCGTCCGCGAGCTTTACCGCTCGCTGGTGCCATCGCCAAAACGAACGAAGCCTTGACCGACGTGGATCCGGGCCTCTGGTGCGAAGTCGACGTCGCGGTGCCGCCCGGCCGCGCCGCGCTGTTCCTCGACCGCGACGGCGTCATTGTCACCGATACACACTACCTCTGCCGCGTCGAAGATATGCGCATGATCGCGGGCGTAGCGGCTGCCATCGCGCGCTGCAACGCGCTGCAAATTCCGGTCGTGGTGGTGACCAATCAAGCCGGCATTGGGCGTGGCTATTACGACTGGGATGGCTTTCATGCCGTGCAAGGTGCGCTTAAGGCGGTGCTGGCGGCCGATGGCGCCCATCTCGATGGCGTCGTGGCCTGCGCCTATCATGCCGATGGCCGCGGGCCGTTGCGGGTCGACAATCACCCCTGGCGCAAACCCAATCCGGGCATGATCATCGAGGCCGCGCGCCGCATGCAGCTCGATCTACGGCGCTCGTGGATCGTCGGCGACCGCGCCCAAGATCTTGCCGCAGGCGCGGCGGTGGAGCTCGCTGGCGGCACGTTGCTGGCGGCCGACGCGCGGGAGCGGCAGGCGGCAACCAGGCTCGCGTCGGCCCGGTTTATTGTCGATGCCGCGTCCGATCTTGCCGCGGCGGTCGCCGCGCTATTGGACCGCCGGCAGTTCGAGGATCGCGGCCGTTCCTGATTTGCGGTAGGAGTGGGCGATGCGTGAGCCTATTCTGGTTACCGGCGCTGCCGGCTTCATCGGCTTTCATCTGGCGCGCCGGCTCCTTGCCGACGGCTGGACCGTCCACGGCGTCGACAATCTCAACGACTATTACGATCCGCGCCTGAAACAGGCCCGCCTCGGCGAGCTGCGCATAAACGCGAATTTCCATTTCGAAAAATGCGATCTCGCCGATCGCTCTGCCGTGGCGGCGTTGTTCGCCAAGCAACGCTTCACCTATGTGGCGCATCTGGCGGCGCAGGCCGGCGTCGCCCATTCGGCCGTCGATCCCGCGGCCTATGTCGATGCCAACCTGGTCGGCTTTGCCAATATCCTTGAAGGCTGCCGCCACGGCGCGTGCCGGCATCTCGTCTACGCGTCGTCGTCCTCGGTGTACGGCGCCAACCAGCGCATGCCGCTGCGTGTCTCCGACCGGGTCGACGAGCCGCTGAGCCTCTACGGCGCGACCAAGCGGGCCAATGAGCTGATGGCCTATGCTTACGCGCATCTGTTCGGCCTGCCGGCGACGGGCTTGCGCTTTTTCACGGTCTATGGGCCCTGGGGCCGCCCGGATATGGCGGTGTGGCTGTTCACCCAAGCGATCCTCGAGGATCGGCCGGTGCGGCTCTACAATCGCGGCCACATGCGTCGCGATTTCACCTATGTGGACGACGTCATCGAAGCCGTGGTGCGTTTGATCGAGGCGCCGCCGGCGGCAACCGCCGCGCCAACATCGGCGTCGCCGCAGCCGCCGCAGCCACCGCACCGCCTCTACAATGTCGGCAACGCGCAGCCGGTCGAGGTCACAGCCTTGCTCGATCTTCTGGAAAAGGTCATCGGCAAGCCCGCCCGGCGCGAATTGCTGCCGATGCGTCCGGTCGATGTGCTGGAAACTTTTGCCGACAGTTCGGAGCTGCAGCGCGCCACGGGCTTTGCGCCGCGCACGCCGATCGAAGCCGGCTTGCGCGCGTTCGTGACCTGGTATCGCGACTATCGCGGCAACACGTGAAACGGCAGCCGTCGTCACCTATCATGCTTGCATCATGTGCCGCGCCGGCGTTTGACAGTGCGTCATGCAGCGGGCATGGCTGATGTTCCAACGAGGCGAAGCGGCGGACCATGACGAAAGCGGTTTTGGGAGTGATCGGCGGCTCGGGCATTTACGATTTGCCGGGCCTTGAGAAGACGCAAACAAAAGTCATCTCAAGCCCCTGGGGCGACCCGTCGGGGCCGCTGTTGACCGGCGAGATCGACGGCCTGCCGATCGTGTTCCTGTCGCGCCACGACAAGGGACATCGGCTTTCGCCCTCCGACATCAATTACCGCGCCAATATCGACGTGCTCAAACGCGCAGGCGTCACCGATCTGGTCTCGCTGTCGGCGTGCGGCTCGTTCAAGGAAAATCTGGCGCCCGGTACCTTCGTCCTGGTCGATCAGTTCGTCGACCGCACCCACAAGCGCGAAAGCTCGTTCTTCGGCAAAGGCTGCGTGGCGCACGTCTCGATGGCGCACCCGGTGTCGCCGCGGCTGCGTATTCATATTGCCGAGGCGGCGCGGGCCGAGGACATCGGAATCGTGCGCGACGGCACCTATGTGTGCATCGAGGGCCCGCAATTCTCGACGCTGGCCGAAAGCCTCACCTACAAGAATCTCGGCTATGCGGTGATCGGCATGACCAACATGCCCGAGGCCAAGCTCGCCCGCGAGGCGGAGATTTGCTACGCCACCGTGGCCATGGTGACGGATTTCGATTGCTGGCATCCCGACCACGACGCGGTGACGGTGCAGGACATCATCAAGGTGCTCGTCGCCAACGCCGAGAAGGGCACGCGGCTGGTGGCGCGGCTGGCCCGCGATTTTCCGCGCGAGCACGAGCCGTGCCCGATCGGCTCCGATCGCGCGCTCGACAACGCGCTGATAACGGCGCCGGAAGCGCGCGATCCGGAGCTGTTGAAGAAGCTCGATGCGGTCGCAGGCCGCATCTTGCGCGGCTGACCGTCCTCCGGCGCGACGAATGCCGGCCTTGAACGGCAACGCGGCAATAATGACCGCGGTCCAACGAATTATTGACGCGTTCCGGGCATAATCGGACGACATGATAGCGAGCGGCGTTTACAAACGGTTAGGTATGTCGGCCGTAGTAGATGTTGCACGGTAAAGCTTGGGACGCAGCAGATGTCCAATTCAGGGAGCAAATTCACCGGGACGCAGCACGTCGCGCCGCCGTTGGCGCCCATCGGTATCAACGACATTCTGCGCGATGCCGATGCGCTGCTCGAACTGATGGGGAAAGAAACGCTCGGCGTGGTGGCGGAGCTTGCCAATACATTGACGGTTTCAGCGCATGAGGCCGGTGCCCGGGACATCGAAGAAGCCGCGAGCAATGTGCAGCGCCTCGCCTCGGGCCACGGCCCGGTGGCGCTGACCGGCGCCATGCGCGCCCTCACCGACGCTATCGCCCGCACCGAGCGGTCGCTCGCCGCATAGTCGTTCTGCTTTTTAGGCGATCTGTTCGTTCGCCGGCTTCAAGGCGACCGGCGGCCGGTAGAATTCGATAACGCGGACGATGTTCACCACGCCGACGACGATCGATCCGGCGACCACCGGCGTCAGGTAGCGCGGCTCGAGATGCACCGTGGCGTAGAGGCCGCCGACCGTCAGATAAAAGCACCAGATGCCGGCCGACACGCTGGTTTCGGCGTTCCAGCCTTCGCGCACCAGCCGGATCGGCGTGACGACGAGAAACGCGCCAAACACGAAAACCGAGGCCGTCATGGCGAGCCAGTTGGCGATGACGGCGGGGATCATCCACCAATTGCCGGCCTTCACGGCGCGCTCGGCGCCGAAATCGTGCGAGCTGCCGGTATTCCACAGCAGCACGTCGCGCACGGTCTCGATCGGCCGCACCGCCTGGCGCAGCTGCGTTTCCGAGATGTGATGAAAGATATGAAAGATCATCGCGCGGGGATGGCCGAGCCAGGCGCGCAAATACGCGGCCGTGACTTCGCGGTTTATGCGAACCGCATCCCAGCCATAGTCGCGGTGCAAAGCAACGTTTGCTTCGGCTTCATAGCCGTGCTGGCCCGCTTCCATGGCCGCGAGCAGAGGCCGGCCGACTTCGTCGATCGGGGTCGAGCCGGAGAATATCGAATGATCGAAGTGTGCCGCTTCGATCAACGCGCCGAACAGCGCGGCCTGGGAAATGGAGGCGGCGACGGCTGAGCCGACGCGGGCACGGTTCCATTCGGTATAGGCGACATGCGTCGCGACCAGCGGCAGCAAAACGAGCGCGCACGCAGCCAATTGGCGAAGCTGCGAGCGCTGCACCAGCGCCGCCGCGATGGCGAGGGGGACGAGGCCGACCGCCAGATACGCGATCACATCGCGCATCAGGAACGCAACCGCAATGAGCGCGCCGGCGCCGAGGTAGACCGGCAACGGCGCCGCCGCGCGGCGCAACACGATCAGACCCAGGATGCAGGTCGCAATCGTCACGGTACTGCCAGTCAGGCTGTCGGTCAGCACCGCCTGGTCGACCATGAACTGCATCGAGGTCGCTTGCGCCGCGACGACGGCGAGGCTGAGCCAAACGCCAAGCCGAAACGCCCGCGCCAGCCGATAGACCATCACGGTCGCCCACAGCGAAACCGCGAACTGGAACAACACGACGGCTCAGGTCCAATCGCGCCCGGCCAGGATCTTTGCCGCTGCGATGACCGCCGGATAGCCGATCATTCGCGTCAGCGTGACCGGCATCGGATCGGTGGCGAGATCGACGTGCCGGAATGCGCCGGTCAGGATCGCATCGGCATAGGTATCGTATCCGAGCGTGTCGTTCTGCAGCGCCGGGCCGAATGCCAAAAGCACGCCGAGCTTGACGGCGACGACAATAGCGAAGACGACGAGCACCGGTTTCGGCGCTGCTTTGAGCGCTAAGGATAACGGCATGCGCGCTTAAAGCTCTCTAGTGCAAGCTTGAGGTCCCGGTGAAGCTACCGTTCGATGCATTGCCCGTCACCTGGTTATTGGCATCGGTGAGCAGGCTGGCGCCGCCGGTGGCCTGGATGCCGATGGCGTTGGCATACAGCGTCGAGCCGCTCACGATGACGTTGGCGGTGCCACCGCTGGCTTGATTCGACTGGATGCCGGTCGAGCCATTCAAGACCGCGGTGACACGCCGGACGGTCACGGTGACGTTGCCCGGGCCGCTGACCGCATCGATGCCGTTGCTGCCGTTGAGGCTCGCCGTGCTGTCGATGATGATGACATTGATCGCGCCGGAGCCTCCGGTGCCGTCGACCCGCAGTCCCTCGCCGGTATTATTGTCGATGTGAAGCCAGCGCAGCACGGCGTTTACCGCAATGCCGCCGGTCGGCCGGATCAAGATGCCGGTCGCGGTGTTGAGGATCGTCGTGTTGCGAACGACCAGGAGTGGCGTGGTGGCGCTGCTGGCACCGGGAGACAGCGTTATGCCGGACGTGGTGAAGTCTTGGACCAAGCAATTTTCGATTTGCAGCCGTGCGCCGCTTGTGAACACGACACCGGAGGTGCCGGAGGCATTGACGCCGTCGAAGGTCAGGCCGCGCAGATAGACCATGTCGCTGGCCCCGGCGCTGACAACGATGCCGCTGGTGCCGGGGGAGGGCATCGTGCCGGCGACGCTGACCGCGTTACTGTAGATGGTGACCGCCTTGGTGATCGTCACCGGGCCGAAATCGCCCGGATCGAGGACAGCAATCTCGCCGCCGGCAGTGGTCTGCGCCAGCGCCGCGGCGAAGGTCAGGCAAGGCGACGATCGCGTGCATGGATTGGAATCGCTGCCCAAGGTCGCCGACACAAAAGTTTGCGACGCCGGCCCGCCGCCGCCGCCGGATGCCGAGAACATCGCGGTGACGCTTTCCAGCGAGTTCATGGTCACCAGGCAACTGCCGTTGCCGCTGCAGGCGCCGCCCCAGTTGCTGAAGGTGGCGCCGCCCGCCGGCGTGGCGGTCAGCATCACCGGCGTGCCGCTTGAGTAGTTCATCGTGCACAGCGACGGGCAATTGATCCCGGTAGGCGCACTGGTCACGGTGCCGCTGCCGGCGACGCTGACATTGAGCGTGTATTGGGTTTGCGCGAACGTCGCGGTGACGCTTTGCGCCGCGCTCATCGTCACCACGCAATTGTCGAAACCGCTGCAAGCGCCGCCCCAGCCCTCGAAGCCCGAGCCGTCCGCCGGCGTGGCGGTGAGCGTCACCTGCGTTCCTCCGGCAAAGCTCGCGCTGCATGTCGACGGGCAGCTGATTCCCGCAGGCGAGCTCGTCACCGAGCCGCTGCCGGTGACGCTCACCGACAACGCCACATCTTGCACGAACGTCGCCGTCACGGATGCGCCTGCGGCGATCGTCACGGTGCAGGCGCCGCTGCCGCTGCAGGCGCCGCCCCAGCTGCTGAAGGCCCAGCCGCTGGCGGGCGTCGGCGTCAAGGTCACCTGCGATCCGCCGCTGAAGGCGTGGCTGCATGTGGACGGGCAACTGATGCCGGCAGGATTGCTCGACACGGTACCGCTGCCGGTCACGCTGACGGTCAGATTGGTGTTGCCGCCGCCCGTCGAGATCCAGTTGGTCACGAGGTTATAGACGTTCACCGTGCCGATGCCGGTGGCGAAGTCCCAGCCGGTGTTGGTCTTGAAAGCGGGCGCATACGCACTGGTGGAGGTCGAAAGCACCCCGTAGGTGCCGCCCGGCGCATAGCAATTGGGGGTACCGCTGGTGCAGTCGACAATCATGTCGCCAAGCGTCACGTCGTAAAAGATGCAAGAGCTGCCGATGGTGTTGCCGTTGCTCGCATTGCAAGTGCTGCTGCCGCCGGCACCATATTCGGTGTCGGCAATTTTGTAGAGCGCGGGATTGGGATTGCCCTGCCGCGCCCCGGTGTATTGGTTCACCAGCGCTTGGATGCCGGCCCAAATCGGTGACGCGAAGGACGTGCCGCCCGCGCCACTCCAGTTGATCGGCGAGCCGGTGCACGGGCTGCCGCCATTATTGGGATCGGAATAGCAAAAGATGTAAAAATGTCCCCAGGCGCCGGCGGCGGCAAACAGCGACACGTCAGGGACATCGCGCACCCCGTCGGCCGGATTGCCGAGCAGCCCGCTCTGCCAGGATGGTTTCGGCCAGCCCTGACAGCTCGCGCCGCTGCCCGTCGCACAGCTGCTTGGGGCGCCGCTACCGGCGCCGATAGTCAGCAAACTGTTGGACGACGCAGTGCTGCTGTTGCACAGGCCACCGGGGCCGTAAGTGGTGGCGAAGCCGTAATGCGACGCATAAAGCTCGCTGCCGCAGGAATTATTCCAGGGAATTTCCGGGATATAAGATCGTGCCGAACCGAAGGTCGCCGTATTGTTCGAATTCCAATAGGTGGCGATGACGTTGCTGTAAGCGTCGCTGAAATCGGTGCCGCCGACCGCGACGTTATAGGGAGTCGAGGCAAAGCCGCTGGCGGAGATGCCGGACGTCGAGGAGGTCGCGGTGTCGTGGTTGTCGCAGGAGTCGGCACCGCCGTCCCCCGAGGATACGAAGATCGACATCCCCGCGGCAACGCCGGTCTGATAGGCGGTGTACAGAGCTTGATTGAAGGCCGCGCCGTTGTCGGACTCGCAGTTGCCATAGCTGATGCTCATGATGGCTGGCGGGTTCGTGCCATTGACCACTCGCTGTATGGCGAGCAGGAGATCCGCGCAGCTGGCGATGACGATCGCGGCGCCCGGCGCGCCGGCACTGGCGTATTCGGCGTCGAGGATCGCTTCGCCGTCGTCGCCGTTGACGTTGTGGGCGCAATTGCCGGGATTGACCGTGGTCAACGAGGCGCCAGGGTAGCTCGAAGCCGGGATGCCAAACGTCGAACGGAACGTGGTCCAGTCGTTGTTGGTATAGAGATCGGTGTCCTCGATCAGATAGATAGTCTGGCCTTGGCCGGTGGTGCCGGCGGTGAATAGCGGATTGAAATTGTAGATCGTCGCCAGATCGGCGGGCGTCACCAGCTCGCAAGGAAAGGCGAAGCCGGGGCCGCAAATGAAGCCGGACGGCGAATATTGCGTCTGCGTCCGCCGCATCATCGGCTTGGGCGGGATATTGTGCAGCCCCGTGACGCCGACGACGGCCGCCGCCAAGGCGGCCGGGATTTGCGGATCGCTCACATTGGCGAAGCGGCTGACGCCGTTGACGTCGAGATAATGGATATCGGTGTGAAGCGCCGTGCGAACCTGACCGGCGGTGCCGGAAAAGTCGATCGCCATCCTGTTGGCGAGCACTGCATTGACGGTGAAGCCGTGCTGCGAAAGCCAGTTGGTGATGGTTTGGATATCCGAGGCTGCCGGACCGAACTGCGCACCCAATTGCTCGGCGCTGAGCCACTGATGGTAGTTCGGCGAATTCGGATCGTGGAGTTGCTCGATCTGCGTCGCGAGCGCCTGCTCCTGCGCCGCCGGGCGCCGCAATTGCAGCAGCATATTCGGCATTGGCATGGCTTCGGGCGCGCTGCCGCGATCGTTGGCGGCATTTCGCGCTGCCAGGGGGATGTTGCCCGCTAGCCTGAACAGGTTGCCGTCATTGACCGCCTGCGTGATCAGGACCTGCGCCCGTCCGCCGGCCGTCTGCGCCAAGGCTGTTTGCACCAAGGCTGTTTGCACCAAGGCTGTCTGCACCATGTCCGTTGGCCACGATGCGAAACCCAGCGCCACGGCCGCCAACGCGCAGCCGGCAATGCCGAGGCGTCGCAGCATCCGCCACTTGCCCAAATTCGCGGCTTTCCATCGCTGAAAGCGCTGCATGATCATCGGTCGCCGCCCGGGACGGTTAGAGGGATTGATGATGCTTGTACTGGCGCTTGATACGCAGGCCTAAGGAAGCAATGCCCATGCTACCACACGATGCTTTGCCTGCAGCAGACGGAACCGGCCGCCGTGCCGCACCGCCGAGAAATATCATTGGCACGCAACACTTTGGTGGTAACGCGCGATACCGCAGCGGTAGTGCGGTACGCTCCAACCCCGACTCATTCGCCAACGATTGAAGACACGGAGCGGTTCCAAGTCCAGCCGTTTCCGGACGGCGGCTTCGGGCTGCCGCGTCCAGTCGGTATCTTCAGTGCAAACTGGCGGTCCCGGTAAAGCTGCCGTTCGCGGCATTGCCGGTCACCTGGTTATTGGAATAGCTGAGCAAGCCGGCGCCGCCCGTAGCCTGCGCGGCGATAGTATTGCCGTACAGCCCCGAGCTGCCCACGGTCACGCTCGCGATGCCGCCGCTCGTTTGATTAGCCGCGACGCCGGCAACGCCGTTGGCGGATGCGACGGCGCGCGTGATGCTCACGGTCACGTTGCCCGGGCCGCTGACCGCGTCGATGCCGTTGCCGGCGTTGAGGCTCGCCGTGCCGTCGACGAGAGCGGCATTGATGGCGCCGGAGCCGCCGGTACCGTCAACCTGCAGTCCTTCGCCGGTATTGTTGTCGACGTGAAGCCGACGTAGCGCAGCGTTCGCCGCGATGCCGTCAGTCGGCCGGATCAACAAGCCGGTCGCGTTGTTGAGGATGGTGGTGTCCTGAACGACCAATTGTGTCGTGGTGGCGCTGCCGGCGCCGGGAGAGAATGTTATGCCGGACGTGGTGAAGCCCAGGACCGCGCAATTCTCGATGAGTAGCCGCGCGCCGCTTGTGAACACGATGCCCGAAGTGCCGGACGCATTGACGCCGTCGAAGACCAGGCCGCGCAGGTAAATCGCGTCGCCGGCCCCGGCGCTGACGACGATGCCGCTGGTGCCGGAGGCGGGTATCGTGCCGGCTGCACCTGCGTCGTTAGTAATGCTGACCGCTTTGGTGATGGTCACGGCGCCGAAGTCGCCCGGATCGAGGACAACGATCTCGCCGCCGGGCGCGGTCTGGGCGAGCGCCGCGGCAAAGGTCAAGCAGGGCACCGTGCGCGTGCATGGATTGGAGTCGCTTCCCCAGGCCGCCGAAACCCACGTCTGAATAGTTTGCAGCGTGCCGTTGCCGCTGAAAGCAGCCGACACGTTCGCCGCGGCATTCATCGTCACGACGCAATTGACGATACCGCTGCATACGCCGCCCCAGCCGTTGAAGACTGCGCCTTGGGCCGGCGTCGCGCTCAGGGTCACCGGCGTGCCGCTGCCAAAGCTTGAGCTGCATGTCGCGCCGCAATTGATGCCCGACGGCGAACTGGTCACGGTGCCGTTGCCGAATACACTGACCGCGAGCGGGTAGGTGATTTGCGTGAATATCGCGGTGACCGATGTCGCCGTATTCATAGTCACCGTGCAGGGGCCCGCGCCGGCGCCGCTACAGGGCGTGCCAAGTCCACCGGTTGCGGTCCCGAAGCTCCAGCCGCTGAAGCTCCAGCCGCTCGCCGGTGTCGCGGTGAGCGTCACCGACGTGTTTGAGGCATAGCCGTCACTGCAGGTCGAGGGGCAATTCATGCCGGCGGGCGAACTGGTCACCGTGCCGCTGCCCGATACGTTCACCGACAGCGTGTAACCTTGCACGAATATTGCGGTGACGGATTGTGCCGCCGCCATCGCCACGGTGCAGGGGCCGGCGCCGCTGCAGGCGCCACTCCAGCCGCTGAACACCCAATTGCTGCCGCCCGAGGGCGTCGCGGTCAAAGTCACCTGCGGTCCGCCGGCGAAGGTTTGGCTGCATGTCGAGGGGCAATTGATGCCGGCGGGATTGCTCGTCACCGTGCCGCTGCCGGTCACGCTGATGGTAAGCCCGGCGCTGCCGCCGCCCGCCACCACCCAGTTGGTCACCAGGTTGTAGACGTTCACGGTGCCGAGGCCGGTCGCAAAATCCCAGCCGATATGGGTCTTGTAAGCCGGCCGATAGGCGTTGTTGTCGGTGGACATCACGCCGACCGCGCCGGAGGGATCATAGCAATTGTAGAAGACGCCGTTATCGGGCAGGCACGGCGAGTTGTTGTCGCCGAGTGTGACGTCATAGAAAATGCAGCCGGGATCGATCGCGTTGCCCTTGGTGGAATAGCAATTGCTGTTGCCGCTGGCGCCGTATTCGGCGGCCGCGATCTTGTAATAGACGTAATTGGGCAGGCCCTGGGCCGAGCCGGTATATTGATTCACCAGGGCCTGGACGCCGGCCAAGATCGGCGCTGTGAATGATGTGCCGCCGGACGTGCTCCATTGCGAAACATCGCTGCCACACGGCGCATAGCCCGAGTTGCAGTAGATGTAGATGTGATTCCACGCGTAGTCGGATGCAAACAGCGACACGTCCGGTATGTCGCGCACGCCGTCGGCGGGATTGCCGAGAAAGCCGCTTTGCCAGGACGGCTTTGGCCAACCCTGGCAGGTGCCGCCGACCACGCCGAAAACCGCAGGCTTTCCGGTCGCGCAGGCGCTCGGTCCGCCGCTTCCTCCGGTATTGCTCAAATAGAAGTGGCCGAGCTTGTTGCAGGAGCCATCGGCTCCGTATGTTTTGTTAGAGCCGAAGAACCATATCGCGGTGAGTTCGCTGGCGCAGGTGTCGTTCCACGGGATTTCCGGAATATAGGAGAGCGCCGAGCCATAGGACGGGCTGTTGGTCGGACTCCAATAAGTCTGACTGGTCTGGAAGTACGTATCGGCGAAATCGGTCCCGCCCGTGGCGACCGCATAGGGCGTGGAGGCCTGGGCGTCGACGCCGATGCCATGGATGGTCGTGTAAGGCGTGCCGCCGCCGTCGCCATCGCATGACGATGCGTTTTGGTCGCCGCCGGCGACGAAGTATGAAATCCCTTCGGCGACGCCTTGCTGAAAGATCGCGCCAAAGGCCGCGGTGTCGGCGGCGCCATTCTCGGCTTCGCAAAATCCGTAGCTGTCGCTGATGATGTTTGGGTGGTCGGGGCTATTGGTCAGGTTTTGGATCGCAACCAATTCAGGATCGATCGTGTCTGTGCCCTTGCAGGCCGCGACGATAATGGCCGCGCTGGGCGCACCGGCACTGGCATATTCCACGTCCAGCGCCGCTTCGCCGGTATCTTCATTGATGACCGGCGGATTGGTGCAGTTGGTTTTGCCCGATGGCGGCGCCGGATTGATCGTGGTCAAGGAAGCCGCAGTATAGCCCGACAGTCCGAAGGCTTGGCGGAACGTGGTCCAATCGTCCGCGGAAGCCAAATTCGTCGGTTCGACCACGGCGATGGTTTGCCCCTGGCCGCTATAGCCGGCGTTGAAAAGCGGATTGAAATTATAGATCGTCGCGAGATCGCTCGGCGTGACCGAGAAGTTTCCGCTTCCCAAGCTGGCATTGGGGTGGTCCGATTTTGGCACACGGTGCGACCGCGCCTTGAAATCGTGCAGTGACACGACGCCGATCACGGCCGGGGCCAGCGCCGCCGGGATTTCCGGATCGCTCATATTGGCGAAATGGGCGACGCCGTTTACCAGCAGATGATGCAGCTCGGTGTGGAAGGCGGTGCGCACCTGGCCCGCGGTGCCGGAGTAGTCGATCGACATGCCGCTCGGATAGACGAAGTTGACGGTAAAGCCCTGCTGCTGAAGCCAGCCGGTGATGGCGGCAATGTCGGATGCTGCCGGACTGAACTGTCCGCCGAACTCCGCCGCAGTGAGCCAATGGTGGAAGTTGGGCGACTTCGGGTCGTGCAACTGCTCGATCAGCGCTTTGACCGCCTCTTCCCGCGCCGCCGGCCGCCGCAGTTGCAACTGCATGTGCTCGAGCAGCATCGCGTCGTCGACACGGCCGCGGTCGTTGGCGGCTGTTGCCTCCGGCCGCGTATTGCCGGCGAGCGTTGCCCGGACGGCGTCATTGACGGCGGCGGTGATCATCGGCTGCGCTGGCGCGGCTGCCGCAGCGACCGGCGGCGTCTGTGCGTTAGCCGATGGTGGCAATGCAAAGCTCGCCGCCGCAATCGCCAGCATGACGCCGGCCATGCCGAGACGCTCAATCAGCTTACTCCTACGCCTATTCACGGATTTTCACTGCCAGCGCGATAGGTTTGGAGGGGCGGCGGGGTCGATCGTCGAGGGAGTTGTGAGCGCGAGAGGAAAGACCGAAATGTGCGGGTGCCCCATCGATTTGGCAAGCACTGACTCGGCAGAGCGCAGCCGCGCAGCTATGCTTGAAAGACAGTACGTTTCTCAGCGATAGTGGGGCCCATGCGGACGCTTTCGATTTTATGGCTTGGCGCGCTGCTGACCGTCGCGGCGCTCGGCGCCGCCGACGCCGCGCCGGCGCTGCGCCAGGGCGTCGCCGCCATGGCGCACCAGGATTACGCCGCAGCCGTCGCCATCCTCAGTCCGCTGGCGCAGAACGGCGATCCGGCCGCGCAAACCTATCTCGGGTATCTCTACGCAATGGGCCGCGGCGTGCCGCAGGACTACACCCAAGCCGCGATCTGGTACCGGCGCGCCGCCGAGCAGGGGCATTCCGGGGCGCAGTACGAATTGGGTTTGCTGTATGACAAGGGGCAGGGGGTGCCGGTGAACGTCATCCAGGCCGAAAAGTGGCTGATCCTTGCCACGGCGGCCGCGCCCAAGGCGGCAGCCGACGATCGCGCCCGCATGCGCGACGCGGTGCGGACCAAAATGACGCTCGGCGAACTTGCTCAGGCGCGCATGGAAGCCTTGGCGTGGCAGCCGCGCCGCGAGCAATAGTTACGAGCCGTTTCTCATCAGAAGAACGGGTAACGCGCCAACGCCGTCTCGGCGAGCCAGCCGGCCCAAATCGCCGGCGCCAGGAACAGCCCGAACGGCAATGGCGTCGTCGCCACAATCGGCCACCGTAGCACATAGCGCCACAGCGCGTAAGCGGCGAGTGCCGATAGCGCCGCGACCTCGACCACCCCGACGATGGTGAACCAATCGAGCCAGGCGCCGGCGACCGCCGCGAGCTTGACGTCGCCCAGGCCGAGGCCGGGCCGGCCGCGCCACCATTCATAGAGCAGCATCAGCGCCAGCAACGGCAGCGCCGCCGCCGCGGCGCGCAACAGGCAGGTCAAGATCGCCTCAGCGAGCGGTGCCTCGTCGAACAGCCCGGCGAAAATCAGGCCGAGCACGAATGCGCTTGCTGACAGCACATCGGGAACGATGAAATGGCGAATGTCGCTGACTGCGATCGCCAGCATCAACAACGCTAGAGCCGCGCCGAACGCCCCGCGCCAATCGGGGCTTGCCGCGAAGCTCAAGCCAACCGCAAGCGCGCCGATCGGAACTATGAGCAGCACATTGCCGCGCACCGGCGTGCCCGCGTCACGGACGCAGGAGGGGTCCATCATGCAGGCCGGGGAAGTTTCCTCCGACCAGGTCGCCCCTCAGCTTGGAGCGCAACTCTTCGGCCACCATGTGGGCGTCGACGGCATCGCGGATGATGGTCGGGCGGATGAAGATGATCAGTTCGGTGCGCACCTTCGTGCCGCTCTGCTGCGAGAACAGGTCGCCAATGCCGGGAATCTTGTCGAGCACCGGGATGCCTTGCCGCGTCCGATCGATCTCGTCGCTGATCAAGCCGGCGAGCAGCACGGTCTGGCCGCTGGCGACCGAAACCGAGCTCTTGACACGGCGGTCGGAGATCGTCGGCGTCAGGCTCGACGCCGAGCCCGGCGTGACGCTCGAGCTTTCCTGTTCGATGTCGATGATGACATTGCCGTTGGCGCTGATGCGCGGCACCACGCGCAGGATGACGCCGGTGTTGCGATAGTCGATGGTGCTGACCACCGTATTGTTCGCCGTGAGCACGGTCGCGCTGCCGGTCGAGATCGGCACCTGGTCGCCGACCTGCAATGTCGCGGTTTGATTGTCGAGCACGACGAGCGAGGGGTTCGACAACACTTTCACGTTGGTTACGTTGTGAAGCGCGTTGAGAATCACGTTCGGCATGTTGGCCGGTCCGAGGACCAGATTCATGCCCGGCACCACGGCGGTCAGCGCCGCCGTACCGAGCGTACTGAACAGAGAACCGGTGTTGCCGGTCGTCGTCGTGGTCGTTGTGCCGGTGGTTGTGGACGCAGTTGTGGACGTACCTGTGTTGGTGCCGCCCAATTGGGTGCCGGCCAGATAATATTGCACGCCATAGGTCAGAGTATCGTTGAGGGTCACCTCCGCTACCGTGGCGTCGATGGCGACCTGCATCAGCGGCCGGTCGATCTGGCGCAGCGTCTGTTCGACGATGCGCTGGGTCTCCTGGCTGGCATAGACAAGGATCGAATTATTGACGAGGTCGGGCGTGATGCGGATGTTGGCTTGCGCAGCCTCGCCGTTGCCGCGGCCGCCGAGGGTGCCGCCCGCTCCGGCCCCCGACAGATCGTTGGCCGCCGTCCCAGCTGCTCCGCCACCGCTTGCCGGGCGCGGGGCCGCCACCGCGCCGCCGGTGCCACCGCCGAGACCGCCGGCTTGCCCCGTCGCCGTAGGCGGCTGCGCGCTCAAGGCGGCCAGCGGACCGCCCGACGACGCAACCGACAGGCCGGCTCCCGGCGCGACCTGACTTTGCGCACTGTCCAGGCCGCCTGAGCCGCGGCCGACCAGGATTTCATTGAGCAGGCCCGCGACCTGCTTGGCGCTGCCATAGTGCAGACGATAGACCTTCAGATTGACGCCTGACGTATCGGATTCGTCGAGGCGCTTGATCCAGGTGGCGACGGTCTTGAGGTATTCGGGTTTGCGGCTGACCACCAGGATCGCGTTGAGCCGCGATACCGGTTGGAATTTGATCATGTTCTGGCTCAGCCCGCCCTCGCCGGTGTCCATGATCTTCTCGATCTCGGTGATGATCGGTTCCGGCGTCGAGTTGCGAATTGGAAATACGCCGACCGACTGGCCGCGCATCCAATCGCCGTCGAAGCTGAGCATGGTGTCGACCGCGGACCGGCGCTCCGGACCGGTGCCCTGGATGATCACGAGGTTACGCGCGTTATCGACACGCACCGCATTGGGCTTGATGCCGAAGCCGTCGAGCAGCTTCAACATCGCTTGCGCCGAGACATAGCGCAGCGGCACCACGCTCACGCCGTAGCCGGCCCGGGTGGCTTCGTCGGTGTCGACAAAGCCGCTGCCGGTCGCGTCGGCCGCCGGGATCAGCCGGTATCCGTTGCGGTCGCGCACCATCGCCACGTTGGACATGCGCAAGGCGTTTTCCAGCACGAACAGCACGTCGGCCTTGGACACCGCGCGGCCCGACGCCAGCGTAATCGTGCCCTGAACCCGTGGGTCGATGATGTAGCCGACGCCGAGAATGTCGCCGAGGATCACCTTGGCGACGGTGGTGACCGGCGCGTTCTCGAAATTCAGGTCATAGCCGTCGCCCGAGGCATCGGCTCCGATGTCGGTCGCAGCTTTGACCGGCGCGGTGGTATCGCCCAGATAGATCGCCGCGGCTGACGGATGCGGGTTGCCGATGCCGCCGTCGTTGGCCGGTAACGGCGCTTTCGGGGATAGGTCGATAGCGCGAAGTTGATCGGTGACCGATTGGGCGCGGACGTCGTTGGGCTTGGCCTCCTCCGACGGGTCGTGCAGCAGGCAGGCTGCAAGCACGACGCCTACCGCCGCGAGCACGAGCCAACGGATAGCCCCTGGACACACCCTACGCAGCACTCCGCCCACCCCTACACACTCGCCGCATCGACGCCGAACCCGTCAGGACCACATGGCTGCAGCGGTACCTCCATGGTTCTAGCACGGCGTTTTTGACAGTCCCACAACCGTTTGTTATTTATGGGAGAAAGTCAAGTTACATAGGTTGTCGTTCCCCGATTTCCCGGCCATCGCAGTGCTGCGTGAACACCCATGCAAGGCGTATCATCGGAGAAATTTGGCGCTTACCTTCTGCAGAAATATTCCCTGCCCGCCGGCCGCGCGGCTGGCGCCGGCCAGTCCGGTGCGCCCGCCGTCAAGGCTTTGCGGGAATTGTGGGAATCCACCGACCTGCCGGCCGCCGAATTCGCCGATGAGGTGGCCCGGTTCTTCAAGCTGCAACGCATAGGCCTGCTCGAACTGCTGGCAACCGAGGCCCAGGTCGAGGGCTTTTCCCGCCGCTTCTTGCGGGAATCCATGGTGTTCCCGTTCCGGTCCGCCGGCGGCGCCGTCAAACTGGCGGTGGCCGACCCCATGGATACGGCGGCGATCCGCGCCACCGAGATCGTGTTCGGCGAAGCGATAGAACTGGTGATCGCCTCGTTCGAGGACATCACAACCATCCTCGAGCGTCTCGACGGCGGCGGTTCGACCGAGGCCGAGGCCGACGAGCGCCCCCACAGCGACGACGACATCGACAGCCTGCGCGACCTTGCCAGCGGCGCGCCGGTGGTGCGCGCGTTCAACGACCTGATCGAGCGCGCGGTCGAATTGCGCGCCAGCGACATTCACATCGAGCCGTTCCGCAGCGGGCTCACCGTGCGCATGCGGGTCGACGGCATGTTGCGCGCCATGCCGGCGCCGCCCGGCGTCATGCCGCAGGCGCTGGTGTCGCGCATAAAAATCCTCGCCGGGCTCAACATCGCCGAGCGGCGCTTGCCGCAGGATGGCGCCGCGCGGCTGCGGGTCGGCCGATCCGAAATCGACGTGCGCGTCGCCACCATGCCGACGCAGCATGGCGAGAGCGCCGCGGTACGGCTTCTGCCGCGCGACCGGGGCCTGCTCGAATTAAGCAAGCTTGGCTTGGCGAGCCGCGACGAAAGCGTGTTGAAGAAGCTCCTTGCCTTGCCGCACGGCATGATCGTCATCACCGGTCCGACCGGTAGCGGCAAGACCACGACGCTCGCCACCATGCTGTCGATCCTCAACGAGACCTCGCGCAAGATCCTCACCATCGAGGATCCGGTCGAGTACGAGATTCCCGGCATCAATCAATCGCAGGTCAAACCGTCGATCGGTTTGACTTTTGCTACCGCGTTACGCGCCTTCGTCCGGCAAGACCCGGACGTCATCATGGTCGGCGAAATTCGCGATGCCGAGACCGCGAATATCGCGATCCACGCGGCGCTGACCGGACACTTGGTGCTGACCACGCTGCACACGGAGACCGCGGCAGCCGCTGTGCCGCGCCTGCTCGACCTTGGCGTCGAGGGTTTCCTTCTCAAATCGACGTTGCGCGCCGTGATCGCCCAGCGGCTGGTGCGCCTGCTGTGCGACCGCTGCAAGACGCAGCGCAAGCTTGCGGCCGATGACCTCGCCCGCGATCCGCGTTATGGCATGGTCGGATTCGCCTCAGGCGACGTGGTGCACGAGGCTTGCGGCTGCGAGCGTTGCGGCGCCTCGGGTTTCCGCGGCCGCGGCGGCGTGTTCGAGGTGCTGGAGATCGCCGGGGAGGTGCGCAATTTGATCGGCTCACATACCGACGCCAACCTGCTCGACCAGGCCGCGATCAAGGCCGGCATGACGACCATGCTGGACGATGCGATCGCCAAATGCCGGGCCGGCATCACGACCGTGCCGGAGACATTACGCGTAACCACGGTGCGGTGAGCCGATGCCGAACTACCGCTACCGCGCGATGAATCTCAGCGGCGAATTGGTGTCGGGCGCCATGGCCGGCCAATCCGCCAGCGAAGTGTCGCGACGCATCGAGACCTTGGGCCTGGTCCTGGTCGAGACGCTGACGGTGGAAGACGCCGCGCCGCGGCGCAGTTTCGGCCTGTTCAACCAGCCGCGCGCCGAAGACGTCACCGTGTTCACCCGCGACCTCGGCCTATTGTTGCGTGCCGGCGCCCGCGTCAATGACGGCCTGGAACTTTTGGCATCCGATCGCGACGTCGGCCGTTTGCGTCCGGTCGTGGCCGAGGTGCGCTCCCACGTTCTCGCTGGCGAGACTTTTGCCGACGCCCTGGGACGCTATCCGAAATTGTTCACGCCAATGTATGTGGCGCTGATCCGCGTCGGCGAGGCCTCCGGTTCGCTCGACCAGGTGCTCGAAGTGCTGGCCGGCGAGCGAATGCGGGCCGAAGCGATGCGGCGCAAGCTGTCCGAGGCGATCCGCTATCCGGCGTTCATTTTGGTCGCCGCCGCCTGCGTGCTGACATTCTTTCTCACATTCGTGCTGCCGCAATTCGCCTCCGTGCTGCACGATCTCGGCGCCAAGATCGATCCGACGCTGGCGATGTTCCTGGCGCTGTCGGCGTTTTTACGCGCCAATTTCAATACCATCGCCATCGGCCTGGTGGTGCTGCTGATCGTCATCTGGCTGTTGCTGCGGCGGCCCACGGTTCGCGCCGCCGTGCTGGCGGCATTCACACGCCTGCCATTGGTGCGCCGCATAGTACCGTATTACAGGGCGCCCTTATTCTGCCGGAATCTCGGCGTGCTTCTAGGTAGCGGCGTGCATCTGACGACGGCGCTGCGGATACTCGTCGATATCATGGCGACCACCGGTCCGGCCGATATCTGGAAAGAGATGGTCGACCGGGTGCGCCATGGGGCGAAACTGTCCGAAGCGCTCGGCGAATCCGACGCATTGCCGCCGATGGCGGTGCGAATGCTGCGGCTCGGCGACGAAACCGGGCAATTGCCGGTCTTGGCCGGCCGGGTGGCGGAATTCTACGAGGCCAAGCTGCAGCGGGCGCTGGATCGGTTGGTTGGCATTGCCGGTCCGGCTGCTATTATCGCCATTAGTATTGTGGTTGGCGGCTTGATCGTCTCGGTGATGACGGCGCTGGTTTCGGTGAGCCAGCTCGTCGGGTGAACGCTCGAGGGGGGAAAGGAAGATGCACATGAGATACGCCTGGCAAGGGCGTAAAGCCGCGGCGGCGCTCCGCAGGGGCGATGCCGGCTTCACGCTCGTGGAAATACTCGTGGTCATCACTATCATTGGCCTGATCATGGCGATCGTCGGCCCGCGGGTCCTGAATTATCTCGGCGAGTCCAAGGTCAAGGCGGCGAAGATCCAGATCGAGAGTTTCTCAAGCGCCCTCGACCTTTATTACCTCGATATGGGCCGCTATCCGGGCTCAAGCGACGGCCTGGTCGCGCTGGTGCAACGGCCCGGAAACGCGCAAGAGTGGAACGGCCCGTATCTGAAGGGCGGCGTCGTGCCGAACGATCCATGGGGACACGGTTATGTCTATCGATCCCCGGTCGAGCGAGCGCCCTACGAGATCGTCTCGTTCGGTTCGGATGGTCAGGAGGGCGGCACTGGAACCGCTGCCGACATTTCAAGCAATCAGGCGAGTGCGCAGGCCAACGCGTTGCATTGACGAAAGCTCGCGGCAGGACGGCTACATCCTGCTCGAAATCGTCTGCGTGCTGGCGATCATCGGCCTGCTCGCCGCCATCATTCTCCCCGCCATTCCGCGGGCGACCAGCCGTGCCCGGCTCGAAGGCTATGCGGTGGCCACCGCTGCCGTACTCAAGGCCGATCGCGTCGCCGCGCTGCGCCAGCGCGTGCGTGTCGAGACCGTCGTCAACGCCGAAGCGCGCACCATCCGCTCCGGTTCGGGCGGCCGCGTCGTGCAACTGCCGGCCGACGTGCGGCTCGACGCCATGGTGGCGACGCGTTGTTATGATCGCCTCACCGGCATGACGATCGATTTCTTTCCGTCGGGAATGTCCTGCGGCGGCGTCATCGCGCTGACGCATCTCGGCGTCGGCTACGAAGTCCGCGTCAACTGGCTGACGGGAGGTGTCGATGTGGTGCCGCATCGCCCGCTCTGACATCCGGCCGCCGCGAGGCAGCCCGGGCTTCACGCTGATCGAGGTTTTGGTCGCGATCGCGGTGCTGGCGGTGGTACTCGGCGCCATCGGCGCCGTGGTCGGCAACACCGTCAGAGCCATCCGCTCCGTCGACCGGCGCCTGCCGCTGCTCGAGACCGCGCAGAGCCTGATCGCGTCGCTGCCGACGCGCGACGCCTTGCAGCCGGGGACCCAATCCGGCACGTCGGGTGATTTCCGCTGGCGCATCGACGCGGTTCTGCTCGACCGTAATGTGCCGGATAATGCGGCCGCCGCACTGTCGACCGCCGCGACGGCTGCCCCGCCGAAAGTCAGTTGGGTGCCGCTTGCGATCACCGTGCGGGTGCAGGGCAGCGAAGGCCCGCCGATGCGGCTCGACACCGTGCGCCTGATACCGACGAGGCCGCCCGGATGAGCGCGCCGCGGACTTTACCCGATCCGAGACGCGGCGAAGCGGGCTTCACGCTCATCGAAATGCTAATCGCCGTCATGATGATGGTGTTCGTCCTTACAGCGCTCGCCACCGTTACGGCGCAATGGCTGCCGAACTGGAACCACGGCATGGCACGCATGGAGCGCGACGAGCGCTTTGCCTTCGGGCTCAACCGCATCGTCGGCGACTTGGCGGTGGCGGAATTCGTTCCCGCCAACACCGCGGTGAAGACGCCGTATTTCGACGGCAGCGAGTTGAGTGTCAGCTTCGTGCGCACCGCGATCGGGCCGAGCTCGCGGCCAGGTCTCGAAATCGTCCGCTTTCAAGAGGTCGCCGACGCCGGCGGTCCGGCTTTGGTGCGCTCGCGCGCAGCCTTCGTGCCGATGGATGCCACCGCGCAGGTGCGGCTCGTCGATCCGGTGGTCCTGATCCGTTCGCCCTATCGCGTCATGTTCGCCTATGCCGGCTCCGACGACACCTGGCAGCCGACCTGGCGCAATGCCACGGAATTGCCGAAGCGCGTCCGCATCACCGTGCGCGACGGCGTCACCCAGCAAAGGCTCGCGGTGTCGACGGCGGCGCTGGTGCATATCGACACGCCCGCCGCGTGCGCGCGCGAGAAGAACGTCAACCAGTGCCTGACGCAGATCGCGCAAGGCACGGCGGCAGCCGGCAATCCAACGCCGGCCGCCGGGACCGCGCCGCGCTGATCCGGACCCGCTCATGAGCAACGCAACGCCAGCGCAACGGGCAAAGTCGGGCAGCGACGGTTTCATCATCGTCGCGGTGTTGTGGATCTTGGCCGCGCTCGCCACGCTGGTTTCGATCTACGCGATCTATGTGACCAATTCGGCGATCGCGGTGGCGGCGAGCGGCGACGCCGCCATCGCCGATCCGCTGATCTCGGCCGGCGTCGAGCTCGCCGCCTATCAATTGCTCGGACAGACTGACGAAAAGCGCCCCGCCATCGGCCAGTTCACCGCCCGCATCGGTACGGCGCAGTTGACCATCGTCTTTCAGACCGAGGCAGCGCGGATTGATCTCAACCAGGCGCCGAAGGAGCTGTTGACCGGGCTCCTGCTCGGCTTCGGCGCTTCGCCGCTCGATGCCGGCGACTATGCCGACCGCATCATCGCCTGGCGCACCCAAACCGCGGCGCAGAATATCGATACCGACCCGGAGAATGCGCTCTATCGCAGCGCCGGTTTAAACTACACGCCGCGTCACGCGCCGTTCACCCATGTCAGCGAGCTATGGCTCGTCCAAGGCATTCCGCCGGTGCTGATCGAGCGGATGTTGCCGTTTGTGACCGTGTTCAGCGGCAAGGCCCAGGTCGACGTCATCGATGCAGCGCCGCAGGTCATCGCCGCCTTGCCGGGTATGACGCCCGAAATCGTCAACGCGATCGTTGCCGCGCGCGATGCCGGCCTCCTCGACCGCAAGTCGCTGCCGGGTCTCCTGGGCGGGGTGGGGCAGGGTGCCACCGCGACCGATGTCGGCAAGTCGTTCCGGGTCGGGGTCCGCGTCGCATTCGACAATGGGCGGCGCAGCGCTGCTGAAGCCGTGATTGTGCTGCCCGATGACGGCCCCGTTCCGTATCGTGTACTGTCCTGGCGTAACGCTTTTGATGGGACGACGGACCAACCCTTGGATTTCGGCCGGCGATGACCTTGTGGCGGACCATCGGCGAGGTTTTGGCGCACTGGACCGACACGGTCGCAACCGGTGTGATCGCTCTCGCCAGCCGCTTCTTCTCGCCGCGCCTGGTGCGCCTGATCGAGGACGACAAGCCGGACACTTTTGCGCTCGAGGGGAGTGGCAAGGCTAGCGACGCGCAACGGGTCACCTTCGCCAATGGCCGGTTCAGCGGTGCCGACCTGGCAGGCGCCGTGAAGGGCAGCCGGATCGAGCTGGTGTTGCGGCCGAGCCGGTTTTTGGTGCGGCCGCTCGAATTGCCGGCGCGCGCCAACGAATTCATCGAAGGCATCGTGCGGGTGCAGATCGACCGCTTGACGCCATGGACCGCGGCCGAGGCGGTGTTCGGCTGCGGCACGCCGGTCACCGCCGGCTCCGGCAAGATCGTGACCACGATCGCGGCAACAACGCGCGCCAACACCGAACCCTACATTAAAGGCCTTGCGGCGCTGCATCCCGCCTCGCTGTCGATCTTCACGCGGGCCGGCGAGGAGACGCGCGAACTGATCAAGGTGTTCGAGCAACAAGCGCGCGGACTGCTCGACCGGCCGCGGCTGAGCCGGCTGTTGCGCCTCGTGCTGGCCGGCGTCACGGCGGCGGCGGTGCTGTCGACCGCGGGCGGCGCGGTCATGCAAAATTATCTCGACAGCCGCCAGGCCGAGCTCACGGCCGAGCTGACCGCGCGCCGCATTGCGCTGCGCCTCGACCGTCAAGGCGCCGACAGCTCGCCGTTTGCCGTGCTGGCGCGCCGCAAGCACGAAACCCAAGCCAGCGTGATCGTGATCGACGAGCTGTCCCGCATCCTGCCCGACCACACCTACGTCACCGAACTGCACATCGACGGCAACACGTTGCAGATCGCCGGCATCACCCACGACGCGCCGTTGCTGATCCGGCTGATCGAGCAGTCGCCGCACTTCACCCGCGCCACGTTCTTCGCGCCGACCACGCGCGGGCCGTCGGATCCCGGCGATCGCTTCCACATCGAAGCCAGGCTCGAACCGGTCAACACGGTGAGCCAATGAACACCCGCGGCGTGATCGATCGTGTGCTGAACTATTCGCCGCTGGTGGCGGCGACGATCTACGGCGCCGTCGTGTTCGCGCTGCTCGTCACGACCTGGCTGGCGCTCGCCGGCATCTATTCCGGCGAGAGCGCGCTGGCCGAAACCTCGAGCCTGCTCGAGCGCCTGCAAGGCCGCAAGGCCGCGCCTTTGGCGGACGGCGGCACCATGACCGGCTCGCCGTTCCTCGAAGGACCGAGCGTGACAGTCGCCGGAGCCGCCTTGCTGCAGCGCGTTGCCGGCGCGATCACCAAGGCCAACGGCACCATCCAATCGTCGCAGGTCGACGTGGTCGGCTCGCAGGGCGGCATGGTGAAGCTGCAGATCAGTTGCGAGATCGCGCAAGCGGACTTGCAGCGCCTCTTGTACGACCTGGAAGCCGGCATGCCGTTTTTGTTCGTCGACGAGCTGACGGCGGAAATGCCGCAGGCGGTCGGCGCCAATGACGGCATCGGCCGCATGCACGTCCAGCTCGCGCTGTCCGGCGAATGGCAGGGAGCGGCGCGATGAGACGCGAACGCTTCAGTCATGTCTTGCTGATCGCGCTCTCTTTGAGCGCGCCGGCGTTCGCCTACACGGCATCCGGCGTCGACGATGCGGCCAATCCCGGCGCCGACAATCCGGGGCTCGATGTCACGCGCCACGCCATGCCGCCGCCGGACGTGACGGCGAAACCGGCCGAAGCGCCGACGGTGGTCGCCAACCCACTGTGGGCGATCCCGCTGAGCGCGCTCACGGCGACGCGCACGCGGCCGCTGTTCACGCCATCGCGGCGGGCGCCGGCGCCGGTTGTTGCCAGCGTTCCGGTCGCGGCGCCGCGGCCGCCGCCACCGCCACCGCCGGCGGTGCCGCAGCATCCGAACTTGACCCTGGTCGGCACGGTGGCGAGCGAGAACGAGGGCGTGGCCGTGTTCATCGACACGACGACGCGGGATACGGTGCGGCTGCGCACCGGCGAGGGCCATAGCGGCTGGATTTTACAATCGGTCGAACGGCGCGCGGCGACACTGCAAAAGGGCGACCAGACCGAAACGTTGGCGATGCCGAAGCCCACGGCCACGCAGGCGCCGGCTCCGATCGTCAGCACATTGCCGCCGCCGCCACCGCCACCGCCGCCGCAATCGAGCGCGAGCGCGCCGACACCGCCGGCTGCGCCGCCGTCGCCCGGTTGCATGCCGGAGCCCATCGGGTGCTGAGGCCACAGTCCGCGGCTTGTTGGCGAACTTGAAATTTTCCTGCTAATCAGATTAGGTCCGCCCTTGGACGCCGCGTCATCGTGTGAAAGACAATGGAGCAATTTGATTTTCCGACTGCCGAGACCAAGGACATCATCTCGACATTTCTGAATCAGAGTTGCGTTTTGCTGCGCAATTTCGTCGATGCCGCGGCGCTCGATCGCGCTTACGACATGACCTTGAAGGCCTACGAGCGCATCGACGGCTATCACGTCCACCCGCATCATTTGCGCCAGTTTGGGATGCCGATGTACTCGGACGTGCTGTTCGGCCGGCGTCATTTCGATTTGCTGAGCGAAGTGTTCGGCGAACGCGAGTATGAAATCAGCTCCGAAACCAGCGCGCGGCGGGTGGGTCACGTTCGCAAGCCGCCGCATTGGCTGCCGCCGCTCGGGCCGCATCTGGACGCGTTCGTGCATCCGCACCGGTTCACGATCAATTTCTGGGTCCCGTTTCAGGAATGCGGCGTTGACGCGCCGGGGCTCGGCGTCGTCCAAGCGCCGTTTGCCGACGTGCGGTCGTTTGCCGGTTACCAGAACGGCGCCCAGGTATGGGACGACCCGGCGCCCATCGGCAGTTACATGTGCTTCCGGCCGGCCATGAAGGCACTGCACCGCGAGCATGATCCAAAGATCATTGCCGAAATGCGCGAACATTTTTCCGATCGAATCGCAACGCCGACGTTCAAGCCGGGCGATGCCATGATGATGTCCAATTGGACGCTGCATCTCACGCATTCGACGCCGGAGATGCCCAAGACCAGGGAAAATATCGAGTTGCGATTCTGGTCCACCGCGTCGCTCGAGGACATCTTGCGCGAGCACGGCGTTTGAGAACTGCTATATTACCTGGAGATAGCAATTTGGTTGTCATGACCGACAAGCTGCGTAGGATTGGGTGTGTTGGTCTTCTCTTGCTGATCGGCAGCGTGTTTTATCTCGACGTCTTTCATGGAATAGAGCTCGGCCAGCATCAGACTGCTTTTCAGCCCATCTATCGGCTGCGGCAGTCGCTGGCGGTCGCCATTTCCCGCATGCGCGACCCGAGCCCAGGTCGGTATCTTGCCTATAAGTCCGTGGTCAACGTCTTCAACGAGAAGGGCTTTGCGATTTACGATAGCGAGCCTGGGCTGCATTTGGATAAGCCCGGATGGGCAGCGTTGCTGACGGATGGGCCGCGTCTCGATCGGATCATCCGGCAAGCAGTGGACGTTCCCATCGACACCAGCTTGGCGCCGGAAATCATCCGAGGCAACGAGCTCGGTTATGCGGACTATATTTATTTCAGCTTTCGGCTGTTCGGCGACAAAGTCTCGTCGCTATATTATTTCTATTACTTGATCGTAGCGATAACTTGCCTGGTCTACATCGTGCAATTCCGCGATAGTCCGTTCCTGCTGTTCTTGCTCGTCATTTTTCTTGGCGAGCTTTATTTCTTGGAGAATTATGCGCACAGTTATGACGTGCTGCTGCAAACAGTCGCGAACGGCCGATTGTTTTCAGGTCTGTCTTTGGTGCCTGTGGTGCACATTCTATTTTTGCGCTGGCAACGCCAGCCGCTCCGCGCGTTCACCTTCGCGGGCGTGATTGCGCAAAGCGTGATCTTCGGATTTCTGTTGTCTTGTCGGACGGAGGTCATGTGGCAGGTTGCTATGGTTGTGGGGGTTGCTTGTGGCTCCGCCGCACTGCTCGCGCTGCCATTGCGAGGCCGCAAGCGTGCCGATCTGGTGAGCCGGCTCGGGCCATTATGGCCTGCTCTCACTTTCTTGATCGTAGTGTCGGCATATTCGGCCGTTATCTCCTTGCGCGCCGATAGCCGCTATGCGAGCGAGCCGAACGGGCACATTTTTTGGCACGAAATCCTGTTGGGCCTTCTCAGTACCAGTCCGCAGTTGCGTCGCGAATATCTCGGCAGCGAGACACTCACCTATAGCGGTGGAGAAAATCCCTACTACAGCGATAGAGAAGTTTACTTGGCGATCAACCGCGATCTCAAGGCCCGCAACGATTTCAGCTCCCCGACGGTCCGCAGACTTCCGAACGGAGATCCGACAATCGATCTGATGTCCGGCTGGAACGAATACGAAAAACTAGCCAGGTCGCTGATCATACGGATAATCCTTCATCATCCTATTGCCATCCTTGAAACGCTGCCGACCAAAATCGAGGATCAGATCCGTTGGTTCGATAACCCAGTCAGAAATAGCATGGCCTGGGCAAATTTGCGGACTCCCGTGGTTGTCGTCGCCCTGGGAGCATTTATTTGCGCGGTGGCGGGGGGGTTCACCGTCAATCTCGCGGCGCTGGGAAGCGCCGCTCTCTTCGGCGCAGTGCTTTTGCTGTTCGCTTCGATCACGCCGCTGCTGATCGAGCCCAGCCCGCTGTCGATCGGCACGTTGTTTTCCTACCTCGGCGTGAGCGCGATCGTGATTCCTTACGTGGTGGTGCTTTCGATCCGGGGACTCGTCAGTCTTAGATCGAAGCCTGGTGTATCGCTCGGCGTCAAATCTGTGCAATGATTCGACTTGCACGGTAGCCGTTCGAGCGCTTATGCCAGCGACTGAGCGCGATGCCCTTGCCGGCCTGATACGATGCATCTCGCGTGAGCACGGCGTTTGATGACCGAAATTTATTTATTGCGCTCTACTAAAATATAATATCCAGCAGCCTTCACGCTGTTGCATCCGCCGCCTGAAATAATGTTCCCTCCCCATAAATTTGTAGAAAACTTCGGATGATCGTACGTACGACGCGCTCCGATACGTGACGCGTCGAGCCGTCCTCGTCGCCATACATGCCTGGTATGTATGTCCCAAGCCACCTGACGATCTCGAAGGACGGCCAGTAGATGCAGCCATCGACGTTCTGCAACAGTTGTTCGACGGCGACACGCAATGTCGCCTTGGAGAGACAATCCGCCTCCATCGGCGAACGGCTTTCCAGCGTTGCTGCAAGTGGAACCGGGGATAGTGAAAAAACGAACTTGCAGTTCGGATTCTCTTCGCGAACGACAAGGATTATTTTACGAAGATTCTGATAGTTCTCATCGACAGAAGTGTTCCTGAAGATATATTTGCCGCGGACGGCGCCCAGCACGGCTTCGCTTCGTTCCGGCATTGCAAATTTGCCGGTGGCGGCTTCGAAAAAGCAGGGTGCGACACCGAGCGCGTAGATGATCAATTCCGCCTGTCGCAAGGCTGCGGCTATCTCCTCTCTACCGTCGCCAAAATGGTGGCGATGGTCGTACGCAACAGATGAGGTCCTGCCAAAAAGCCACTCCACGAGATCCAGATTGGCGTAGCTGCTGTTGAAGAATTCGCCGACAGTCAGGTTGCGTGCCTCTATGCCCTCGGCTTGCAGCGCGTGCGCTAAATTGGCGGCGAAGCACGAGCCTAAAGTGACGACCCGGGTTGCCGGCGTAATGGTGAGCCGCCCTCGGTCCACGTGGCTGAGGCAGTAGCGCCGGACAGCAGTGTCGAGATCGGAGATTTCGTCGACCAATTCCGGAAATCGCGTAAAACGGGATCGGTCTTGACCGAGGTGCATGCCAAGCGCTCGCAGCGCCAAAGGGTGTCGTTCGCGCGCCAGTGCGTTGGCAGGATCGATGGCCAATGATCGCTCGTACCATTCCTTTGATTCCGACCAGCGTCCTTGATCGTCAAGCGAGCGGGCGATATGCGCCATTGCGTCCGCGCTTTGCGGCATGAATTCAAGCGCGCGACGAAAGCAGCGTTCGGCTTCCGTGATCATGGAGATTCTTTGTTTGGCGCCAAAAAGGAGTTTTTTGCCGGCCGCCATCGCGGTTTCAAATGAATTCGGCGATGCCAACGTGGGCGATGTCCCAGTCATTATCGGATGATACGGTTCGTTCAGTCGTCGCGCAATAAAAAAGCCAGATCACAAGACGAGAAGGCAAAGAAGGGCGCGGCAAATAACCGGTCTAACCGTCCATCGGAAATTTGAACGGTCGATCGTGGCGTTTTCGCAGCGCGATTCGCAGATTGGCCCTGGCGACCTGATGGCTCATCCGCAGGCCGACTCTCGCGTTGTCGTCATGGATGTAACTCGGAATTTGCTCAAGGCCCTTATCGACCATGGCAAAGTGCACCGTCTCATAATCGTTGGCGGCCGCGAGCCGGTGAAAGAACTTCGGCTGGTAGCCAAAGAAGCCGTGATCGACATGCCCGGCCGACGGCACGATGTGATACATCATCCCGCCTTTGCGAATAAGGCCATGAATAACCGCGAAGGCATTCCCTTGATTGACGAGGTGCTCCGTCGTCCCTGCATTGACGGCGAGATCGAAATGCCGGCGATAGCGAAATGGCACGCGGCCGCGATTAAGATCGATCTGCAAGTCGCCGCCCACAAGGTCCAAGGACCGCGAGTGCATGCCGATCGCCTGCCATAGCTGTCGTCCCGGCGGCGCATGTTCGTTGAAATTTTGCTCGCCGACCGGCTCCAGGTGAAGATCGTGGCCGTTGAATAGCTTTATGGCGTCGGCCAGTTCGGGGGCCAGAATCAGGCTATCGGCGATTTGTTGAGCGCCGATCTCGATGACCCGGCGGCAATTGTCGAGCGCGCCACTTCGTTTCAGGGCGATCAGATCCTCGAGAAATGGCTTGCCGAGCCCCATGGTGCCCCTTCGCCGGGCAAACCTGCCCAGGGTCGAGTGAGGTGTCAACTTATCCTTGCGCTGGCGCAGCGCCGTTACGAAGCAATCGCCGTCAAATGTGGGACAAAGCGGCGTATCCAATCTCGTTTTGAATGGAAACAGGCTGCACGCGCGACGGCGAAAATTTCTCTTTTGTTCGTGCGAACGTGACGAAGTTGGCTTCGCCGTATCATGGACAACATTGTCGACGAATGATAAATTCCTGAAGCATTTCGTCCATTCCGAGGGGCCGAGGCGTAAAGCAAATCGAGCGACAAAGCAGCTTGCGCGCACGCCGCTTCGTTTCCGTCGCGGGCGAAGCGAGGCAGGCGTGCTAATCCTCTCGCCCGGTAATATTTGTTTGCTGGACACATGATGGAGCCTTTTGCCAGCGAGGTCGACGATCAAACCATCGCGCCCGTACCGGACCGGCTTGATGTTGTCTCGGTCGGCTTGATGCTGTGTCCCAACCGCAACCTGACGACGCTGACGGCAGCCGTCCTGTCGCTTCATCCGCACGTGCAGGTCCTCAATCACGGTTTTGAGCGATTGGAGGCCGCCGGGCTGTTGCGCTTTTTGCAATCCGGCAGCGACGACGATCTGGAGGCATTTCTGCGCGGCGCGATCGGCTTTTCGGGATATGGCCGGCAAGGCGATTACGGCGGCAATATCTTGCTGAGCCACGCCTACAAGCGGCCGGCGCTCCGCGCCGCCTATGCGCGACACTATGCGGACGCGCCGGTCAAGCCGGACATCCGTTGCCTGGTCTGGAAGGATGGCGCCCGGTTGCTCGAGTATTTGCGGGCCAATGATATTGCGGCGGTCGGTCTCGCCGAGCGGCTTCCGCGCCTGCGTTTTCTTTCGCCGCTACGCCGGCCGGTCGCGCATCTGCGCAGCCTGCAGAGATACTACGCGCCGCAACCGCCGGATTACGTTCGGCCGTCGCTGCCCGATCTCACGACGGAGAGCGTCGCCAAATACATATTGGCGGCGCACGAAGAGTTCCTGGCGTGGCGGGCGCAACGGCCCGAGCAGTTTTTTGCTTATACCGAGGCCGAATTGGGTGAGCAGGGTGCGACGGCGCTGGCCCGTTTTTTCGGCATCTCCGCCGATGAAACCTGGCGGCAATTGGCGGCAGAGTTTTTCCTCGATGACGGGCCGCGGGCCGATGAGGCGCCGGAGCAGGCGGTATTTACGGCGCTGTTGAACGGCCGCTATCCGCGTTCCGATCAGTTGCAGCGCTGGTATCGTCAGGCCACGGCGACGCAATGCGCCGCACCCGGATGACATGCTCACGCATGCCGAACCGGTGAGCGGCCGTGGCTCTCTTCGCCCAGCGCCGCTGCTGGTCTCGGGACGGTAACTCGTGCTACAGAAAACGACCGAAGTGGGATGACGCCGTCGAATGCGGCCCTTATGCGCGCGAGAGTGAAGTCGCAGGTGAGAGTGAAGCCGTACGCGAAGATGAGATCGATCTGCCGGGCCTGCTTCATGCGTAAAGCATCATCGTTTCATCACGTGGGGCCCCCGATTTCCCATGCCTGCTGAGACGCCCATGCTGGACACGCGTGCCCACCGGCCGGAACTTGATGGCCTGCGCGGTCTCGCCGCCTATGTGGTCGTCGTTTCTCATATCAGCAACGAGTTCGAACCTGTGGAACGGTCTGCTTGGCAGGGGCGGCGGACAGATCGGGGTCATGCTTTTTTTTGTCTTGAGCGGCTACCTGATGGGAGCGCTGTATCTCGATCGTCCCTTCCGGGCCGGTGAAGTCTGGGCCTATGCGGTGCGCCGAATTGCCCGCGTGGTGCCACTGTTCTACGTCGTTGTGACTCTGGCGCTCGTAGCCAATCTCGTCGGTGCGCGCCATGGCGTCGATCTGGCATTGTATGAGATCGCGCCTGACAACGCCTTTCGTCACTACGCGTTGCTCGACGGGGTGAGCGTTTTTTGGACGATCCCGGTGGAAATGCACTTTTACCTAGTGTTCGTATTTCTTTGGCTGGTCTTTGCGTTTTCCCGCGCCGCACTGATCGCGCTGCTCGCGGGCGCGATTGCCGCCGAGTATTTGTTTCAGCTCGATGCCGGTGCATATTCCAGGACGCTGGTGTTTTTCGCCGCGTTCTTCCTCAGCGGCGTTCTGATCAGCCGGTTGCGCCGTCTGGACGAGCCGGCTTCGGCCGGCCCGCTTTGGTCTTTGGGTTTTGCTGGATGTCTGGCGTTTACGCTGTTGCTCTTCCCCAACGTCTATCTTGCGGTTTTCGGCCAACAGCGATGGCTGATCGACGTACAGCTGCGCCAAATGTGGCATGACCCGATTTATCTGGCGGCGGCGTCGGCCTGCTTGTACATGGCACTTGCGTCGCCGCTGGCCACCAGAGTGCTGGGAAACCGCTTCATGGTCTATTCCGGCAAGATCTCATATTCGGTCTACCTGCTGCACCTGCCGGTCATCGATCTGCTGGCCCGGCTGTTCCCGGCGTCTGCGATGCCAGGGATTTTCCTGCTGCTCGCCTTCGGGCTCACGATCGCGGTGGCCAGCGTCTCGTATTACCTTGTCGAGGCTCCTTCCCGGCGCGCGGTCGTAAGGTTATTGTCGCCTAGACCTGCTCGCCCGCAATGGAAGGTGATGCCGTCGCCGGCGGACTCCGGTCCAATCCCCTAGCGGATCGCTGGAATGTTAGCCGGTTGATCGCCGCATTGGCAAAAAAGAAACAGGCCCGACCGAGATTTCGGCCGGGCCTGCGCATGACATGGACTGGTGCGACGAATGTGCCCTTTATTGGTGACCCATCGTCGTCGGCAGCGTGTTGTTCGTGTTGCCGAGAATGTCGTTGTCCGTGTACGACTGCAGTGTACCGCCGTTCGACGACGCGACCGACGTCGCGTTGCCGCTGACGATCGACCGCGACACGTTCAGGGTGCCGCCGTTGGCATTGAGGCCATTGCCCAGGTTGTTCGACACGGTGCTGTTGTCCACCATCACGAACACGAGCGGTCCACCGGCCGGCGTGAACGATACGATGCCGCCGGCGGCATTGCCCGATGCAGTGCTGCGGTTGACCGACAATTTCACGCCGGCATTACCGGTGCCGTCGGCGCGAATGCCGGTGACATTGTTGGCGACCGTGGTCCCCTCGATGACTGCCAAAGCCGAGCCGGTTCCGGTGGGTTTGATGAAGATTCCACCGCCGGTCGTGGCTCCGGTGCCGTTCTCGCTGACGTAACTGTTGCGAACGAACAGCCTGCTGTTGGCGCCTGACGGGGTGAAGTTGATTCCCACCGCGGTGCCCGCCTGGAAGCCGTGTATGATGCAATCGTCAACGTGGAGGGCCAGACCGGTGTTGAACTGGATGCCGACGAGGCCGGTACCGATGCCTTCGAAGTCCAACCCCTTGAGGAACACCACGTCGTTGGCGCCGGCGCTGATGTTGATGCCGTTGGTGCCCGACACCAGCACGCCCGCCTCACCGGACTCGCAGATAATGGAGATCGCTTTGGTGATGGTCAGGGCGCCGAAGCCGCCGGGATCGAGGCAGTTGATTTCGCCGCCGGCCGCGGTCTTGGAGATCGAGCCGGCGAAGGTCTTGCAAGGCGCCGTGCGGCTGCACGGATTGGCGTCGTCGCCGACGCCCGACACCCAGGTTCGGGTTGCTTGCGCCTGAGCCGGCGCGACGTTGAATCCAGCGGCTATGAACAAGCCGAGGAGACCGAGAAGACATATGCGAGTGAAGCGACCTGTCATGACTCACCCCCTGCTTGAAGCAAATTGAGAAGATATGCCCTTTGTACGCAACTTTTATACCTAATAACAGTCGACCTTTACTAGAAGATTCTGGAGACTGTATTTTGGGTTGATTTCATGTGTGTGGCATCAGCATACCATCAACGTGAACGTACCACCCACATGACGCTATAAAACCGTCTTTTGACCCAGTCGCGGGACAATGATGCGGCGCTCTGCCGCGCCGCGTTATGGCAAGCAACGCCGACTATACCATCCCTCGTGCAGTTAGTCGGCGGATGTATCGATCGATCCGCAATAGACGATTTCCGGCGCATACTCCGTGATATCGCGCGGCAAATCGGCTTTCTCGTCGGGTCTAAGCAGCAGCGGCCTTCGGCTGCCGTTGAAGCGAATCGCCGCCCTGACATACGGGTCGGCGTCGCCCTCTGACGGATCTTGCGCGCGAAGTTCGGGCTTTCCGCCAACGCTGGCGAATACGACGTTCGGCCGATATTCAAACTGAATTGGATTTTTGTTCCAGGTCGATTGCGAGCCCTTCTCGGCCATGACCACGACAAGGGCGTGCCGCCAAGGGTGATACCAGGTGTCCTGCCCGAAATATCCGGTCACGCCATCGCGCTCCCGCAACGGATTGTAGCGATAAAAGTCGCACCGCGACCGGAGCCGGTTATCGTCCCATTGGGCGAGGTAGACTTGGCAGTCTTCGAACTCATTGACGCTGTAATAGTCGTGAAACCAGGACAGCGCGAACGCCACGTACACGTTATGAATGCGTGACGCCCGATCATGGTGATGAATGCGGCCGCGCGGGGCCGTGATCCGCGCCAGATTTCTCAGCCCGGCGGCCGGATCGAACACGTTGTCGAGGGTGCCGCCATCGATGACGAAGTCAAAGCCGTTCTCCAATTCCAGCGGCAAAGAGGGGTCGCAGAGATTAAAGACAATGTCCGCGTTCTCGTAATCGCTCTGATCCAGACAATGATATTCGGCATCGGTGAACAGTGAGTAGAACGCGCGGTCGCTGATGAAGCCGCGCTCTCGCGCTCCTCGCGTCGCCGTGTCGATTTCCAGACTGAGGGGATCCACGTCGAGCCGCGTTTCGAGCTCGGCCTCCACGACCGATATCGCCTGACGCGGCGTCAAATTTACGCTCTGACGTCCAATCGACAGAAGCTTGCCGGTAATCGGCCGAAACCGATGCTCCCGCAACAAGAGGCGCGCGATTTGGTTGGGGATGCCCACGTAATGTGTCTCCGGCTCATCCGCCATCATATTCCGGCGGGACTTAATGCTCTCGTCTAGGCCAAAACTACGCTGTACTTGGCGCGGTGCAAGACTGTGGCGGTATCCGGTGGTTGACGCTCGGAAAGCCGATTGTGTAGGGCTGGTGGCCAAAAGCCGGTCGGTTTGGCCGCCCCACCGGCCGTTCGGCGCAATTTGGAGAAGACAATGGCACTCGGCCGCGATGTCGTCGACGCCATTATCCGCGAGCACGCCTATCGGCCGATCACGGGCGATGTGCTTATGATCGGACAGCAAGCCATCACGCTCAGCCGCGACGAAGTTTTGGAGTTGATGCGCGAGCATGACGTCGTCGCTGCGGCAGACGATATGCAAAATGTCGCCAGCGACGGCACCGGCGGCATGAGCGCGGCTGCGTTCTTTGCGCTGCTCGGCATCGGCCGGCTGCGCATGCACGATACCGGCGCCGCGGGCGAGAACAGCTATTTCAGCGAGCCGCTGCCGGGTCGGCTCGAGGCGAGCATGGATTTCGTCATCGACGGCGGCGCGCTCACCGACCTGTTTTCTCCGGCCTCGGTGTTGCGCAATTATGCGCGTGCGCTGCGGTCCGGTGGGCGGCTGATCGCGATCAACAATCTGAGCGCCCATTTCGATCCTTATTCGATCCCGACCGCGTCATGGTATCTCGATTATTGCGTGATCAACGCGTTCGCCGACTGCAAGGCCTATGTTCTCGATTATCCGCCCGGCCAGCCGGCCCGGGCGTTCTGTCTTGATATCGATTGCCTGCTGGATCCGGCACGCGAGATCAGGGCCTTTCTGTCGCCGCACGAAACCGCCGTCATCGTGTTCGCCGAAAAAGGCGCGGCCTCGACCACGGATGAAACGCCGACCCACGGCCATTTGCGCTCGGCTGCCGAGTGGCAGCGCTATCGGCAAAACCTCGCCCGGATCAAGCGCGCGACGCGTCCTCATCTGGTGCGCTCCCGCGTCGAGCCGGGCAAGCTCGACGTTCGCGGCGGCCACCTTTTCATGCGTGCGGATTATAGCGCGGTCGACCCGTCTTCATTGGTCCTACGCGCCGATGACACCGCGTTCGCGTCGCCGTCGTTGCCGCCGATGCCGGCGCACGTTGCCGGCTCGTCAGCGCCATCGAAGTTGAAAATTCTCTGCGTCGGCACCGGCCGTGACGGCACGCAATCGCTCAATCACATGATCCAACGCGTCTTCGGCGAAACCGGCGACCGGCTGTCCGTGCACGAATATTGCTGCCGGGAAATCTACCAGGCGTTTTGCGATTTCACCGAGACCGGCGACGGCCGCCATGCCGACCTACTCAAGCGCATGGTCGCGGATTGCCCCTACGACAGCATCGTCGGCAACGGCTATGCCGCGATCCTGCCGCTGTTCGCCGAACATTACGGCCGCGGCTTGAAGGTCGTGCATCTTTATCGCGACCGCGACGCCTGCATCGAAAGCCTGATCACGAACTGCGAATTGTTTCCGACCGCCTACCGCTATTATTCGTCGAGCCCCGAGGCCGAGGTCAAACGCATGGCGGCGTTCCACTTCGGTGAGATGTCGCGCGTCGCATGGGACCGCTTGCCGTTGCGGGAAAAATTCGCCTGGTATTACGACAAGACCCACGCGCTGGCGCGGCAGCATCTGGCCCTGTTCGACCGCCATATCGAGATCGCGACCGAAAGCCTCAACGACGAGGCGACCCGGCGCGCCATCGCGGATTTCGTCGATGGCGGCGCGGCCGCGCCGCCGCCGCGGACCCATCTCAACGCCTCCGTCATCGATATCTCGTCCTTTCCCAAGCAGCATCAGGTCAAGATGAACTGGCTGATGGGCCGGCTGAACATGGAAGAGCTCGCCAAA
The DNA here is from genome assembly GCA_963724715.1 of uncultured Alphaproteobacteria bacterium. Classification (GTDB taxonomy): domain Bacteria; phylum Pseudomonadota; class Alphaproteobacteria; order Rhizobiales; family Xanthobacteraceae; genus BOG-931. Next base: position 846,824 of record CAVRVV010000002.1, read on the forward strand.
GACGACGTCTATGCGCTCAATTATTTCCTCGACAAATTCGTCGCCTGGACCGGTTACCAGATCACCGACGCGCCGCAGCTCGGCGGAACGGTCGCGGCGTCGGCGCCGGAGATCGCCGCCGATCTCGAACGGGCCGGCCGGATCATGAATGAGCGACTACGGGAAATCGACGCGCTCTATGAACTAGTTCGCGGTCGCGCGGGAAAAGACCACACCCAATGATCGCGCCAGTCTTGCGGTGCCCTGATGCGTGATGAGTTGCGATGCCCGAATGCGGCTGCCATGCGGGCGCCGTCGATCATGACGCCGAAGATTTCGGCGCGTGCCTCGGCAAGGCCACCCGGCAAGGGTGCCGGATCGAGACGGAACAAGCGAAAGTTTGCCGGGTAGGCCGCCGAAAGCGCAAAGAGCGTCCGCGGGCGCCTCGCGGTGTGCCAATAACAGAGACCGAAAGCTCAGGCCGTGGGGCCGGAACATTCATTTGCACAAATCAAGTCTGGGAATTACTCGGTAATATGCTGGCATCGCGCGGGCCAATCCGACCCAGTCGGGGCAGTCGAAATGTCGACTTCCCTTGGGCAATTGAGAGGCCGCTGGTGTCGAAAGGCAGCGTATGTTCGAGGCAAGCCGCCTCTGGCGCACGATTGCGCCGGTTGTGAAGAAATTACGGCAAACCCTCGACATTTCCGGCGGTCAAGTGATATGTTGCCGCATTCTTACCACAAACCCGAGGGGGGATTTGACGATGCGTAAGTTGGGATTCGTTGCAGCCTGTCTCGCTCTAACGCTGGGCGGCGGAGTCGCGCCGTCATGGGCGGCGACCTTGTTTGTCGACGCAGCAAATGGCAATGATAATGGCGGCACCTGTGGCGGCGCCGCAATTGGGTCAGCTAATCCGCCTTGCCAGACGCTGAACCAAGCGCTGCAGAAGGCGGCCGCTGGCGACGTCATCACCGTCACCCACGGCAACACCTGGGGGCCGATCTTCCTCTCGGGGCAAATCTCCATCTCCGGGCCTGACGACAGTTCGATGGTGATCGTCAACAACGGCAACGCCCCCGGCTGCATCGGCGCCGCGCCCGGAACCTGCGCTGCTGCAAATGCGAGTGGACCTGCAATCGAAATTGCCGGCGGTGCTACCGACAACTTCAAGCTCAAGGGTTTCCTCGTCAATAGCGGTGGTAGCGGAACGTCTAGCCTGCACATCACATCCGCCTTTTCCGTGGCGCTGAGCGGCATGGTGTTTCGCAGCAGCAACAATTCTTCTTTGGCCGCCATGGTGTATGATCAGTCGAACGTGCCGACGTCCGGATCACCGCACCAGCTCTACCTCCATAATTGTGACGTCGCCTTCAGCAGTAACGGCGGCGATGTATGGGTTGCGCCGTCTGTGTCGACATCGGTCAATTTCAGCGGTGGCGAACTCCACCATGCCAGATTCGGCTACAGGGCGGATGCGACCGGTTTGTCGAGCGGAACGGTCCACTCGGTAATCGACAATACTGAGTTCTTTTCGTTCAACACCAACGCTGTCGTTGTTGTCGCCACTGGCTCGGCCACCTCTCAGGTGTCCTTGTCGCGCAGCACCATTTCCCAGGCCGGAGTCACGGGAATAGTGGTAGATGGGGCAAGTGCGGCGGCAATTCTTTACGAGAATGTGATCACGCAAACAAATACCGGCATCAATATTATCGGCGGTGCGGTGTATTCGTTGGGGAACAATGAGATCTTCTTCAATGGCACCAACATCACTGGCGGGTCGCTGACGACGAATCCGCCGTCGTTGCAATAAGCATCACGTTCGCGGGCTGACGGGAGAGTACTTAAACTATCTCCCGTCAGCCTGTGACACCCCTCCGCTATCTGCTGGACAGGCGTGTGGCACGTCCGAAAGCGCGTCTACGCAGTGCAAAGCGGCTCAGTGCTGAATAGGCTGCGCGGCCGATCCAGTCAGATGGAAACATTCCCATGCGGTTGAAGGACATGTTGCGGAGGGTGGCGGCGACACTCATCCTAGCGTGCGCAGCTCCGGCTCTGGCAGCCGCAGAGGTGCGTATTACCGGCAATATCGATCATTCTGTCTTGGTAGCGAAGAACGCGACCATGTCGGAGATTGTCTACGGTATGCAGTCAGTTTTAAATTGCAAGATCACGTTAAAGGGTTTGACCAAACAGCATTTCAGTGGGATCTATTCCGGCTCAGCGCGGCAGGTGCTGACGCGTCTGTTGAGGGGCGCGGACTATGTCATGTTTTCCGATCGCGACCAAATCACCATCGTTCTGGGCGGCGCTGATGGCGGCCGCGCCGGCACGCGAAACACGTCAGATGTTGAGGGATGGACAGGCCAACCATCCGAGCTTCCGGCGCGTGCAAACCCTACAGCGGCCACTAACCTGACCGCGGCGGCGAATCCGGAGCCTGCCAATAGTCCCGATGTGCAGGGATGGACGGACCAACCATCCGAGCTTCCGGCGCGCGCACGCCCTTCAACCAACACTAGCCTGAACGCGGCGGCGAATCCGGAGTTTGCCAACAGTTCCGACGTCGAGGGATGGACGGGCCAACCATCCGAGCTCCTGGCGCGTGCACGTCCTTCGGCGAACGCTGGCCTGTCCGCGGCGGCGAATCCGGAGCCTACCAATTATTCCGACATTCAGGGATGGATGAGCCAACCATTCGACTTTCCAGCGCGTGCTGACCGCGGTGGTGTATCTGGAGCCCGCCAATAGTTCCGACGCCCAAGGTTGGACGACGCGCACGCCATAACCGCCCCCTCGCGCTATCTCGTTGAGGCCAAGTTGGCCTGAACAGTTCGACCCACTTCGACCAATCCGGATTAACCCAAGATTCTTTTATATTTTTCAAAGCAATTTCAGAGGTGTCTCGTTTGAGAATCTCTAGCTCGTCGTCGGTGGTAGCGCGGGGAGGCCAGGTACCGCTATGGCGCGATCGGGTGCCTTCAGCGTTGCGCCGGCGCGCCAATGCGGCTACCAACCGTTTCAAAATAACGCCATGAACGCCAGCCTGGGCCGAACCGACGGAGTCGATGTGAAACGCAGAATTCTGATCATGGGGCTGCCCGGCGCCGGCAAGACCACGCTGGCCAACGCGCTCGCCCCGCTCATCAACGCGGTCGTCTTCAATGCCGATGCGGTGCGCGCCAACCTGTCGCGCGACCTGGGCTTCACCCACGAAGACCGCGTCGAGCATGCCCGCCGCATGGGCTGGATGTGCGATCGCGTGATCGAAGCCGGCGGCACCGTGATCGCCGATTTCATCTGCCCGACCGAGCAGACCCGTTCGGTGTTCGGCGATGCGTTTACCATCTGGCTCGACCGCATCGATGCCGGGCGCTTCGCCGACACCAACCGGATGTTCATTGCGCCTGAAAAATTCGATCTGCGCGTCGGCCCGGACGGCTCGGCGCAATATTGGGCCGAGCAGGCGCTGGCGCTGTTGCGCCCGGCCTTCGATCCGCAACAGCCGACGGCGCTGTTCATCGGCCGCTACCAGCCGTTCCATGGCGGCCATCAGCGCCTGATCGAAGAGGGGCTGTGCCGGGTCGGACAGGTTTGCGTGGCGGTGCGCGACACCCACGGCACCGATGCCAAGAATCCGCTGCCGTTCTTCGCGGTCAAGCAGCGCATCGAAACCGCGCTGTCGGCCTATACCGGACGCTTCGTGGTGGTGCCGCTGCCCAATATCACCAATGTCTTCTACGGCCGCGACGTCGGCTATGCGGTCGAGCGCATCATGCTCGACGAGGAGACGGAGGCGATTTCCGCCACAAAAATCCGCAGCCTGAGCGCCGCGCCGGGATCGCGCTGATCTTGTTTCACCGCCTAGCAGCTTTGTCGTCGCGACAGTAATGTCACGGCGATGACCGCGCTCGTTCTCTCGGCACGCAATCGCTTCGAGCGTCTGTTCGACGCGCTGGTCGATCCGGCGCGCCGCGAGCGCACCATGCTCGTCGTGCTCGCCTGCTATTTCGCCGTTTGGTCGCTCTACGCCACCATCGCCAAGAGCAGCCAGGACATCCATACCGACATGGGCGAGTTCGTGGCGTGGTCGCGCGAGGCCGGCCTCGGCACGCCGAAACATCCGCCGCTCGGCGCCTGGCTGCTGCGGGCCTGGTTCGCCGTGTTCCCGCGCGAGGACTGGGCCTATTATTGTTTCGCCATTCTGCTGCCGACCGTGGCTTTGTGGATCACGTGGCGGCTTGCGGCGCGTTATCTGCCGCCGGACAAACGCGTCGCCGGCATCGTGCTGCTGACGTTCGTGCCGTTCTATAATTTTCACGCCATCAAGTTCAATGCCAACACCGTGTTGACGCCGTTCTGGGCGTTGGCGACGTGGTGGTACCTGCGCTCGTTCGAAACGCGCAAGGTCGGCTGGGCGGTCCTCGCCGGCATCGCCGCCGCCGCCGCCATGCTGGCCAAATATTGGTCGCTCACGCTTCTTGCCGGGCTTGGCCTCGCGGTGCTGACGGATCCGCGCCGCACTGCCTATTTCAGTTCGCCGGCGCCCTATGTGACGCTCGCGGTCGGCACGGTGCTGCTGACGCCAAATGTCTACTGGCTGACGACGCATGCTTTCATGCCGTTTTCCTATGCGATGGAAGCGCATTCGGGGACCTCGGCATTGGCGCTGTATTCGGCGCTCGTCTTCACCGGCGACGTGTTGGCTTATGCGGTAGCGGCGATCGTGCTTTGCGTGTTGGCGACGCGGCCGCGCTGGGCCGCGATCCGCGACACGCTGTGGCCGTCAGAACCGGCGCGCCGCACACTCGTCGTCGCTTTTGCCGCGCCATTTTTGTTTGCCGTGCTGATCGCGGTGCTGCTGACCGTTGCCATCGAGTCGATCTGGGTCACGCCGGCGATGACGCTGTTGCCGATCGTGCTGTTGTCGTCGCCGTTGGTGGCGATGTCCCGCCTTGCCGCCGTGCGCCTGTTGGCGCTCGCGGTGATTTTTCCCTTGGTGGCGCTCGCCGTCTCGCCGCTGGCCGCGCTTGGCATTCATTTGAACGGCGTGCCGGATTACGGCAGCGACTACCGTGCTGTCGCCCAGGCGGTCGAGCGCGTCTGGCGCGCGCACACCGACAAGCCGCTGCGCATCGTCGGCAGCACCACGTTCGTCAACGGCATCGTGTTCTACTTCACGGATCAACCGTCGACCTTCAGTATCGACAATCCGAAGCTGACGCCGTGGACCAGCGACGATCGCATCCGGCGCGAGGGTGCGGCGATCGTCTGTCCCGAGACCGAGGCTTTTTGCATGCGCGCGATGCGCGGTTACGCCGCGCACTTTCCCATCATCGCCGACGAGGACGCCGTGGTGTCGCGCCGCTTTTTCGGCATCGCTTCACCGCCCGAGCGCTACGAGATCGTCATCATTCCCCCAGACCCTTCGTAGCGGATGCACAGCGCCATGGCGCGGGAACGTTGACCTTGCATTGGCCGCGGGTCTTTATTGTCGCGTCGACAAGTCGTGCCAGCGGAGGGGGCGGTGTGCTCTGACGGTCGCGTGACTCATCCCGCCTTGCAGCCGGCGCAGTGCCTCGCGACGCTGGATGTTCTGGTGATCGCCGGCGGGCTTGGCACCCGCATCCAGTCGGCCTTGGGCGACACGCCAAAACTGCTGGCGCCGATCGGCGACCGGCCCTATTTGGCCTATCTGCTGGATTGGCTGCGGCGCTTCGGCGCCAAGCGCATCGTGCTCGGATTGGGACACCGGGCACAGGCGGTGATCGATTTTCTCGACCGCAACAAATCCTCTTATGAGGATATGACGGTGGTGACGGTGACGGAACCGCAGCCGCTCGGCACCGCGGGCGCCATCCGCTTCGCCCGGCCGAATTTGCGCACCGATCCGGTGCTGGTGATGAATGGCGATAGTTTTGCCGATGCCGATCTCTGCGCCTTCGTCGCCCACCACCGAGGCGCCCGGGCAACGGCCACGCTGCTTTGCGCCGAAGTCGACGACGCCGGCCGTTACGGCAGGGTCGAGCTCGACGGGAAGGGGCGCATTCGCGGCTTCATCGAGAAGGATCCGGACTTCCATGGCAGGAGTGCGGTGAGCGCCGGCGTCTACCTGTTCTCGGCCGCGCTGCTCGACGAGATCGCTGCCGGCAGCGCCGCCTCGCTCGAACGCGACGTGTTCGGCCGGGCGGCTTCCGGCTCGCTCGCTGCCTTTGCCGGGCCGTTTGCCTTCATCGACATCGGCACGCCCGAATCGCTTAAGCTTGCGGAACGCGTCTTCGCCGCCAAATTCGAACACCGGCCCGCATGATCATCAGCCGCACCCCGTTTCGCATCTCGCTGTTCGGCGGCGGCACCGATTATCCGACGTGGTTTCGCGAGCACGGCGGCGCGGTGATCGGCACCGCGATCGACAAATATTGCTACATCAGCGTGCGCCGGCTGCCGCCGTTTTTCGAGCACAAGTCGAAGATCGTTTATTCCAAGGTCGAGCTGGTCAAGGAGTTAGCCGAGATCGAGCATCCGGCGGTGCGCGGCATCCTGACCGATATGGGCGTGACCGACGGGCTCGAGATCCATCACGACGCCGATCTGCCGGCGCGCTCCGGATTGGGCTCGAGCAGCTCATTCACGGTTGGATTGCTGAACGCGCTCTACGCGCTCAACAGCCGGATGGTCACCAAGCGCGACCTCGGCCGCGAAGCGATCCGCATCGAGCAGGAGGTGCTCAAGGAAGACGTCGGCTGCCAGGACCAGATCTGGGCGGCCTATGGCGGCTTCAACCGCATCGACTTTCACCAGGACGGCACTTTCTCGGTGATGCCGTTCATTCTGCCGCCGGCGCGGCGCACCGAGCTGGCGCAATCGCTGATGCTGTTCTTTACCGGCTTTTCGCGCTTCGCCTCCGATTTCGCCCAGGACCAGATCAAGAATATGAACAGCCGCAAGAACCAGCTGCGCATGATCCGTAGCCTGGTCGACAGCGCCGCCGACATCCTGCTCGACCCGAAGACGCCGCTGCGCGAGCTCGGCGAGCTGATGCACCAGTCGTGGCAGATCAAGCGCGAGCTCGCCGCTAGCGTCTCCAATTCGCAGATCGACGACATCTACGAGGCCGGGCGCGACGCCGGCGCCGTCGGCGGCAAGCTCTTGGGTGCCGGCGGCGGCGGCTTCATGGTTCTCCTGGTCGATCCGGATAAGCGCGCCCAGGTTCGCGAGCGGCTGCGCAAGCTGATCCATGTCAATGTCGGTTTCGACACTGACGGCAGCAAGATTGTTATTTACCAGCCGAACGAAGTCTGAACGACGCAGCTATCATCACGCCGACGCGAGAAGAGTCGCTTTACCCCTGAAGGCGAACATTCATCGCTCCCGTTGAAATGATCGCCAAGATCTACAAGTGAACGAAACGACTACGTTCATTGATATAAACTTATCTCCCAAAAGGAGATGGTACCGATAAAGCTCGTTGAGGTGACGGCACACCTTAGGCAGGCGACTGGCGCTGCAATCCACCCGCTCCGAGGACGAGGTCGGCCTAATCCCACAGATGCTCAAGTTGAGGGAGCGGTCAGCGCTGGATCAGACCAAAGAATTGCATCCAGTTTTTCGTCAGAAATGCGCGCGAGGGTTTTGGTATTGCCAATTTCTGGCCCTCTGCTCCAACGGCCGCCGCGCACCAATTCCTCGACGACATGATAAGGGCCTGTTCGCGGGTCAGCGGCGTCATCAAACACAATTGTCGCATCCGGACGCAGATGCGGCAGCCAGCACAGAATGTCAGATTTGACAGCCTGATAGCGGTGGTCCCCGTCGACCCATAATAGGCCGACCGGCATTGGCCATGTGTGCGTAACGTAAGGGCTGCAGAGATTGACGAGCCTGACCGTGTCGAGAACGCCGAGCTGCAGCATATTGTCGAAGAACTTGACGCGATCGTCGCTGCCAAAATTGCCGCGATAGATGCCCAGAAATTGTTCGTGCGGCTCTATGGCGTAAACTGGTATTTTGTAGGCGCGCTGTGAACCTAGTGCCAACGCCGCCGTGCTTCGTCCGCGCCACGACCCGACTTCAACAATGCATCCATCACGAACGCGCTGTGCGAGCTCAAAAAGGTGTTCGATCACTTCCGCGGAAGTGCTTCCTTCGATCTCCATAACCCGGTCAAGCACAGCGTCCATGCTTGGAGTCTAATCCGCCGCCTTTTTTTCCGCAACGCAGGGTAATGGCGCACGATTAATTCTCGTTATGGGGCCTATATTTCCATTGATTAGTAAGGCAAATTTCTTAACCTCAAATAGTATATTGGCTAGCATGCTACTATAAGAGATAAGGGAGGGTCGCGAGAGCATCTGCAGTGATAACAGACAACTCCCCGAGCTTGTTGGCATCGGATGAGTCTTGAGCCACGGCGCGCAGGCAGCAATGGTCGGATCAAGCCCGACTTTCTGCCACCATGCAGCTTCGTCCCCAAAGCGATGTACCTCGCGATGGTGACCTCGGCACAAGGGCACGGTGAACTCATCGCCGACCTTGCGACCGAGTTCCCAGGTTTGGGTGAAACGCGATGCAGGTCGGACGGACTACGACAACCGACTGTATCCGATGGGGTCGCGACCCATTATTGGGAAGAGGATTGTACTACTCTCAAAAGTGATAGGCCCGTTCGTCATGTGCGAGCGGCTGCGCAAGTTGATCCATGTCAATGTCGGTTTCGACACCGACGGCAGCAAAATCGTCATCTACCAGCCCGACGAGATGTGAGCCCAAAAGACGCGCTTTTCCAAAAATTAACTCAATAAATCAAATACTTGACAAACGGCCGGTGGTTACCTCACGGTCCATGCATGGCGCCGGCGCTGCAACGAATTGAATCCAAACGTGTTCAGGTTCCGCGCCGGCTCGGGTCGCCAGTTGGCCCGGGCCGTGCTAGGGGAAGGTGGGGTATCGGGGCTGTTTGGGGACCTTTCGAGTCATGAGTGAGGCGGCAAAAGCAGGCGCGGACGGCGCATTGCGGATCGGCGTGGTCGGCGTCGGCGTGATGGGGTCGAACCATGCGCGAGTGCTGTCGGAATTGCCTGGCGTCAAGCTGGTCGGCGTCGTCGATCCCGACCGCAAGACGCGCGAGCACGTCGCTCGCAATCTCAAATGCGACGCCTTCGCCGATCTCGACAGCCTGATCGAGCGCGGCGTCGACGCCGTCACCATCGCGGCGCCAACCCACCTGCATCGCGACATCGCGGTCGACTGCGCCGGGCGCGGCATCCATATTCTGGTCGAGAAGCCGATCGCCTCCACCATCGAGGAAGGCCGGGAGATCGTCGCCGCGGCGCGGCGTGCCGGCGTCACGCTGATGACCGGCCATGTCGAGCGCTTCAATCCGGCGGTCGAGGCCATCAAGCGGGCGATCAAGGGCCAGAATATTCTTTCCATCGCCATCACCCGGGTCGGCCCGTTCCCGCCGCGGATGTCGAATGTCGGCGTCGTCATCGATCTCGCCGTGCACGATATCGACCTGATCCGCTGGTTCACCGATTCCGAGATCGTCGAAATCCAGCCGCAGACCTCGAGCGCGGTCGCCGAGCGCGAGGATATCGCGCTGTTGCAATTCCGCACCGCCTCCGGTGTGCTCGCCCACATCAACACCAACTGGCTGACGCCGTTCAAGGCGCGCACCATCCACATCGCCACCCGCGACAAATATCTGATGGCCGATCTGCTGACGTTGCAGGTCACCGAATGCTTCGGTTTCCAGCCCGACGGCGCTTATTCGATGCGGCATCTGTCGGTCGGCTATGCCGAGCCGTTGCGCTCCGAGCTGCTGGCCTTCATCAGCGCCATCCGCAGCGGCGAGCCGCCGGCGGTGACCGGCGAGGAAGCCGTCGCCAGCCTCGAAATCGCGATCCGCTGCCTGAGCGCGCGCACGGCGCAGTCGAGCGCGCCGCGCAAGGGACCGCGCCGCGTTGTCGGCTGAGCGCGCGTGCAATGAACAATGAATCAGCATACGCGCCTCGACGGCAGCCCGATCCCGTTCATCGACGTCGCCGCCCAGCGCCGCCGCCTCGGCAGCGCCATCGACGAGGCGGTCGGCCGCGTGCTCAACCATTGCCAGTTCATCCAGGGGCCGGAAGTGCGCGCGCTCGAGGCCGATCTCGCGGCGTTCTGCGGCGCCAAGCACGTGATCGGCTGTTCGAGCGGTACCGACGCGCTGCTTTTGGTGCTGATGGCGTGGCAGGTCGGGCCGGGCGACGCGGTGATCTGCCCGGCGTTTACGTTTTGCGCCACCGCCGAAGTGGTGGCGCTCATCGGCGCGACGCCGGTGATGGCCGACGTTGAGGCCGACACTTTCAATCTCGACCCGGCAAGTTTTGAGCGCGCGATAGCGACAGCGAAGCAGCGCGGCCTGAAGCCGAAAGCCGTGATCCCGGTCGATCTGTTCGGCCTGCCGGCCGATCACGATGCCATCGCGGCGATCGCCGCCGCGCACGGCATAAAAGTGCTCGACGACGCGGCGCAGGCGTTCGGCGCCACCTATCGCGGCCGCAAGCTCGGCGCTCTGGCTGACGCGACGGCGACGAGCTTTTTTCCGGCAAAACCGCTCGGCTGTTATGGCGACGGCGGGGCCGTGTTCACCGACGACGACGCGCTGGCGGCGCGGGTCAAAAGCCTGCGCGTGCACGGCGAGAACGCCGGCGACAAATACGATGCCCTGCATATCGGCATCACCGGCAGGCTCGATTCGATCCAGGCGGCGGTGCTGATCGAGAAGCTGAAAATCTTCCCGGACGAGATCGTCGCGCGCCAAGCCGCGGCGGCGCGCTATGCCGAAGGCCTCGCCGGCGTCGCGACGACGCCGCGCACCGGCAACGAATCGACGTCGGTTTGGGCGCAATACACCATTCGCCTCGAGCCCGGGCGGCGCGACGCGCTCGGCACGGCGCTCAAGGCACAAGGCATTCCGACCGCGATCTATTACGCCAAGCCGTTGCACCACCAGGCGGCCTATCGCGCCTATCCGGTGGCCGAGGGCGGCGTACCGGTCAGCGATCGGCTGGCTGAAGAAGTGATCAGCCTGCCGATGCACGCTTATCTCGAGCCGGCCGTCCAGGATCGCATTATTGAAGCGGTACGGCGGGCGCTCGCGGGCTGAGGCGAGAGGCACGCGCAAGTTTTGACACTGGTGTAAAACCTCCCGACCCCCACCCCTACCCCTCCCCACAAGGGGGAGGGGAACAAAGGCGGCGAATGCTCGATCGGATTCTCACCGTCGGCGGCTATACGCTGCTCTCGCGCCTGACCGGCTTCATGCGCGACATCATGCTCGCGGCGATCCTTGGTGCCGGCCCTGCCGCCGACGCGTTTTTCGTCGCGTTCCGGCTGCCGAACCATTTCCGCGCTATTTTCGCCGAGGGCGCCTTCAACGCCGCGTTCATTCCGGCCTATGCGCGCATCCGCACCCAAGGCGGCGAGACCGCGGCAAAACTGTTCGGCGACCGCATCTTCACCTTGCTGCTGGCGTCGCAGATCGTGCTGCTGGCGCTGGCGCTCTTGTTCACGCCGCAGGCGATCGACCTGTTGGCGCCCGGCTTTTCCCGCGACCCGCAGCAATTCGCGCTCGCGGTCGGCCTGACGCGAATCACGTTTCCTTATCTGTTGCTGATCACGCTGGTGACGCTGTGGGGCGGCATCCTCAACGCGCTCAACCGCTTTGCCGCGGCGGCGGCGGCATCGACGCTGCTCAACGTGTCGATGATGGCGACGCTAGCGGTCGCCTGGTTGTTTCCCAGCGCCGGCCACGCCGCCGCCTGGGGCGTGCTGATTTCGGGTGTATTGCAAGCCGCGCTCGTCGGCGGCGATGCCTGGCGGGCCGGCGTCATGACGTCGTTCCACGCGCTCACCTGGGACGACGACGTGCGCCGCTTCTTCAAGGCGCTCGTGCCGGCGACGGTCGGCTCGGCCGGCACGCAGCTGGCGCTGTTCGCCGACACCATCATCGCGAGCTTCCTCACCACCGGCGCGCTGTCGGCGCTCTATTACGCCGACCGCATCGATCAATTGCCGATCGGCGTCATCGGCATTGCGGTGGGCACCGTGCTGGTGCCGGAGATGACGCACCGGGTCGCCGCCGGCGACCACGAAGGCGCCCGCTCGGCGCAAAACCGTGCCATCGAATTTGCGCTGCTGTTGGCGCTGCCTTGCGTCGTTGCCTTCCTGGTCATTCCCGGCACCATCATGCGCGGCCTGTTCATGCGCGGCGCGTTCAATGCCGAGGATGCGCACGCAGCCGCCATGACGCTCGCGGCCTATACCGTCGGTCTCATTCCGTTCGTGCTCATCCGCAGTGTCGTCGCGCCGTTTTTGGCGCGCGGCGATACGCTGACCCCGGTCAAGGCGGCGCTGACCGGCACCGCGGTCAATATCGCTTTCAAGATCGCGCTGATGGGCTCGCTCTCTCAGGTCGGGCTGGCGCTGGCCACCTCGATCGGAGCCTGGATCAATTTCATTCTGGTGTTGTGGTTCGCCGGCCGCGCCGGCCTGATCGCTGCCGATGCGACGCTCAAATCGTCGCTTGCGAAGCTCGCGGCGGCCGGCGTTTCTTTCGCCGTCTTCCTTTTGATCGCGTCGCCCGTCGTCACATCTCTGTTATCGTCGATGTCCAGGTTCCGTCATGAGTCGGAATTGCTGGTCCTGGCGGTGCTCGGCGGCGCCTTTTACGGCGGGCTCGTCGTCGTGATGTTCGGCCGGCGTTGGCTGACACTGATGCGCGGACAGGCGCAGACTGCGCCGTCAGCGCCGCTGGGCGCATTCGAAGGCACGTCGGCGCCGGCCGCCGGGCCGGACGAAATTTAGCTGGGGCAAAAAAGCGATGCGCGTGACCATGATCGGCGCAGGCTATGTGGGGCTGGTGTCCGGCGCCTGCTTTGCCGATTTCGGCCACCATGTGACCTGCATCGACAAGGATGCGCAGAAGGTCGCGGCGCTTAATCGCGGCGAGATTCCGATTTTCGAGCCCGGCCTCGCCGATCTGGTCGAGGCCAATGTCCGCCAGGAACGCTTGCGCTTTGCGGTCGACACCGCCTCCGTCGGCAGCGCCGAGGCGGTGTTCATCGCGGTCGGCACGCCGTCGCGCCGCGGCGACGGCCATGCCGATTTGAGTTTTGTCTATGACGCGGTGCGCGAGATCGCGCCGCTGCTCTCCGCCAGCGTGGTGGTGATCACCAAATCGACCGTCCCCGTCGGAACCGGCGACGAGATCGAGCGCATCCTGCGCGACGCACGCCCCGACGCCGACATCCAGGTGGTGTCGAATCCGGAATTTTTGCGCGAGGGCGCCGCGATCCAGGATTTCAAGCATCCCGACCGCATCGTGGTGGGCACCGACGACATGCGGGCGCGCGCCGTGGTCGCGGAGCTCTATCGGCCGCTTTATCTGAACGCGTCGCCGATCTTCTATGTCAACCGGCGCACCGCCGAGTTGATCAAATACGCCGCCAACGCCTTCCTCGCCACCAAGATCACCTTCATCAACGAGGTCGCTGATCTGTGCGAGCAGGTCGGCGCCGACGTCAACGAAGTGGCGCGCGGCATGGGGCTGGACAACCGTATCGGCGGCAAATTTTTGCACGCCGGGCCCGGCTTCGGCGGCTCGTGCTTTCCGAAAGATACCACGGCGCTGCTCAAGACCGCGCAAGACCACGGCGTGGCATTGCGTATCGTCGAGGCGGTCGCATCGGTGAACGACCAGCGCAAGCGTGCCATGGCGCGCAAGGTGGTCGCGGCGCTCGACGGCTCGGTGCGCGGCAAGACCGTCGCCGTGCTGGGTCTCACTTTCAAGCCGAACACCGACGACACCCGCGATTCGCCGGCGATCCCGCTGATCACCGCGCTGCAGGACCTCGGCGCCACGGTGCGCGCCTACGATCCGGCCGGCATGGAGCAGGCCAAGCCGCAGCTTAAGGGCGTGCAGTATTGCAGCGGCGCCTATGTGGCCGCCGAAGGCGCCCACGCCATCGTCATCGCCACCGAATGGGAGCAGTTCCGCGCCCTGGATCTCGATCGCCTCAAGACCGTGATGGCGCAGCCGGTGATCGTCGACCTGCGCAACATCTATCGCGCCGACGAGATGAGGCGGGCGAAATTCAAATATGTCGCTGTCGGTCGCGCCGGGGTGGATTGATTGTTCGCGACCCTCGTTCCACACTCTCGCTTAGCATGAACGACCAAACCCCCTTCATCGGCCGCTCCATGACGCGGCGCGAGGACCGCCGGCTCCTGACCGGCCGCGGCCAATACATTGCCGATCTCGCTCTGCCGCACATGCTGCATGCGGTGTTCGTGCGCAGCCCGCAGGCGCATGCGCGCATCAAGGCGATCGATATGTCGCGCGCCGCGGCCGCACCGGGCGTTGCCTTTGTGTTGACCGGCCCCGAGCTCGCGCGCGTGCTGCCGCCGGTGTCAGATACGCAAGTGGTGCTGCCGAGCAAATGGACGGCGCTGGTGCAGCACAAATTCATCAATCCGCAGCAGCCGCTGCTGGCCCACGACAAGGTCCGCCATGTCGGCGAGGCGGTTGCGGTCATCGTGGCGGAGAACCGCTATGCCGCCGAGGACGCGGCGCAATTGGTCGAGCTCGATCTCGAGCCGCTGCCGCCGGTGCTCGATCCGGAAGCGGCGTTGCGCGATGGCGCGACCATCGTCCACGACAAATTCTCAACCAATCTGGTCGGCGCCTTCACCGTCGGCAAAGGCGACGCCGATGCCGTTCTCAAACGCGCGCCGCGCCGGCTGCAACGGCGGTTCTACCATCACCGCTACGTGGCGCTGCCGATGGAATGCCGCGGCGTTGTCGGCTTGCACGATCCGCGAACCGATACGGTGACGATCTGGTCCGCCACCCAGGTCGTGCATTGGCTCAAGCGCGAGGCGGCCGGCGTGCTGCGGCTGCCCGAGGCAAAAATCCGCTGCATCGCGCTCGACGTCGGCGGCGGTTTCGGCGTCAAGGGCCACGTCTATCCGGAAGATTTGTTGATCCCTTATCTGGCGCGCCGGCTCGGCCGGCCGGTGAAATGGATTGAGGACCGCCACGAGCACATGCTGTGCTCCTGTCATTCGCGCGACCAGATCCACGACGTCGAGATTGGTTTTGACGACGACGGGCACATCCTGGCGCTGCGCGATGATTTTGTCGTCGATTGCGGCGCCTGGAATCCGATCGGCGCCGGCATCGCCTATAACACCGCGGTCCACGTGCCGGGGCCGTACAAGATCGGCGCCATCGCGATATCGGGCCGCATCGCCGCGACCAACAAAGTGGCGAACGCGCCGTATCGCGGCGCCGGCCGCCCCGAAGCCGCTTTCGCCATGGAGCGCAGCATCGACCTCGTCGCCGCCGAGCTCGGCCTAGAGCCGGCCGAGGTGCGGCTGCGCAACATGATCCCCGCCGCCGAAATGCCCTACGCGGTCGGCATGCCGTATCGCGACGGACAGCCGATCGTGCTCGACGGCGGCGATTATCCGGGCGCGCTGCAAAAGGTGCTGGCCGCGCTCGGCGGCGTCGACGCGTTTCGCGCGCGCCAGCGCGCGGCGCTGCAGGCGGGGCGCTATCTCGGTCTCGGCATCGGCTGTTACGTCGAGGGCACCGGCGTCGGCCCGTTCGAGAGCGCGCTCCTTCGCATCGATCCGTCTGGCAAGATTTTCGTCACTTCGGGCGCCTGTCCGCAGGGCCAGGGCATGGAGACCATTTTCTCGCAAATCGTGGCCGATGCCTGGCAGGTCACGCCCGACGACGTGGTGATCTCGCTCGCCGATACCGCGGCGATCGCCATCGGCTTCGGCACCATTGCCAGCCGCAGCACGGTGACCTTGTCGGCCGCGATCCACGGCGCCACGGAAAAACTGCGCGAAAAAGTGTTCTCGATCGCCGCCAACATGCTGGAATGTTCGGCGACCGATCTCGAATTGCGCCGCGGCCATGTCGGCATCGTCGGCGTGCCGGGCGCCGAAGTCTCGTTGGCCAAAGTGGCGTTGGCCGCGCGCCCGGGTTGGGACAATGGCCGCCCCACCGGCGTCGATGCCGGGCTCGAGGAGACTTATTACTTCGAGCCGCCGACGGTGACCTGGTCCTATGCCGCCCATGCGGCCGTGGTCGAGATCGATATCGAACTCGGCCGCGTCAAGATTGAGAACTATGCCATCGCGCACGACTGCGGCGTCGTGGTCAATCCGATGCTGGTCGAAGGCCAGATCGTCGGCGGCGCCGTGCAGGGGTTGGGCGGCGCGCTGCTCGAAGAGATCAAATACGACGCCGAAGGCCAGCCGCTGACCACGACGCTTGCCGATTACATGCTGCCGACGGCGTGCGATCTGCCGCCGATAACAATCATCCACCAGCATTCGCCGTCGCCGCTCAACCCGTTCGGCGTCAAAGGCGTCGGCGAAGGCGGCCCGATCGCGCCGCCGGTCGTGATCGCCAACGCCGTCTCCGACGCGCTGCGCCCGTTCAAGTCCGAGTTCAATCGCACGCCGGTGACGCCGCAGCAGATCGATCAGGCGGTCCGAGCGGCGTCACGCGCGCGGTAGCGAGCTGCGGCTAGCCCCAATGGCGGTGCCAGCCCCAGCCGCGCCCGCCCCAGCGGTGCCAGCCCCAATAGCCATAGTGTGGCCGCCAATACGGGCCGGGACGCCCCCAGCAACGATACGGGCCGCACACCAAGCGCACATGCTCGACGGTATCGGCCCGCTGCGTTGCGACCGACGCCAGTCCGCTAAGCGGCATGGCGGAAGCGCTGCCGCCGAGCGCGCTCACGCTCAACACGGTGGTGACAGCTAGTGCAGCGATTTTCAGATGACGCATGGCAAATCTCCTTTGCTCATCCTGTGCGATCGCTCGCCGGGATGAAGATTCCCACAGCGACCATGTCGAGAAGCTGAAGATGGCGTTGGCTGTTGTTAATCAACACGTCCGCGGCGCGGCGCGCCGAGACGAAATTAAGGTTGATGCGGGCGCCGCCAGTTTCAGAGCAGCCGTGCGATTGCGGCTTTCCATGCGGCGAGTTTGCGTTCGCGCAAGGCGGTATCCATCTGCGGTGTAAACCGACGCTGCAATTGCCAGTGGTCGGCGAAACGATCCGGCTCGGGAAAGAAACCGGCGTGCAGGCCGGCGAGATAGGCGGCGCCGAGCGCCGTGGTTTCCCTGATCTGCGGCCGGTCGACGATGCAGCCGACCAGATCGGCGAGGCGCTGCATGGTGAAATCGGAATTCGCCATGCCGCCGTCGACGCGCAAGGTGGTGAGCGCGCCGCCGCGCCAATCCGCCTGCATCGCTCGCAGAAGATCGACGGTCTGAAAGCAAACACTTTCCAGCGCCGCCAGTGCCAATTCGCGTGGCCCGGTGGCCCGCGTCAGCCCGAACAGCGCGCCGCGCGCCTCGGGCCGCCAATAGGGCGCGCCCAGTCCGACGAAGGCCGGCACCAGGACGACCTCCTGGGTCGGGTCGGCTTGTTCGGCGAGCGCGCCGGTTTCCTCGGCGCTTTGCACGACGTGCAGATTATCGCGCAGCCATTGCACCGCCGCGCCGGCGATGAAGATCGAGCCTTCCAGCGCGTATGAGCGCACGCCGCCGAGTTGATAGGCGATGGTGGTGAGAAGCTTGTTTTTGGAGGCGACAGGCGTCGTGCCGGTATTGAGCAAGGCGAAACAGCCGGTGCCGTAAGTGGCCTTGACCATGCCCGGCGCAAAGCAGGCTTGGCCGATGAGCGCCGCCTGCTGATCGCCGGCGATGCCGTAGATCGGAATAGGGGCGCCAAACAGTTTCGGATCGGTCACGCCGAACGCGGCCGAGCAATCCAGCACCGCCGGCAAAATGGTTTTGGGCACGCCGAGCAGCGCCAGCAGCCGATCGTCCCAGCGCCCTTGATGAATGTCGAACAGCAGCGTGCGCGAGGCATTGGTCGCGTCGGTGGCATGCACTTTGCCGCCGGTAAGCCGCCACAGCAGATACGTATCGACGGTGCCGAACGCCAGCTCGCCGCGTGCGGCCAGCTCGCGAACATTCGGCGCGTAGTCCAACAGCCAGGCGAGTTTTGTGCCGGAGAAATACGGATCGAGCAGAAGCCCGGTCTTGGCGGCGAACTCGGCTTCATGGCCCGCGGCCTTGAGGCGCACACAAAAATCCGCCGTGCGCCGGTCCTGCCAGACGATGGCGCGATGCACGGCGCGCCCCGTGGCACGTTCCCACAGCAGCGTGGTCTCGCGCTGATTGGTGATGCCGATGGCGACAATATCGCGCGCGGTGGCGCCGGCCTTTTGCAGGGCGCCGCGGCAACACGCTACCGTCGTCGTCCAAAGATCCTCCGGCTCGTGCTCGACCTCGCCGTCGGCAGGGAAATGCTGCGGGAATTCCTGTTGCGCAAAAGCCGCGACCGAGGTGTCGGCCCGGAACAGGCTGGCCCGGGTCGATGTCGTGCCCTGGTCGATGCTCAAGACATAAGAAGTCACCCGCGCCTCCCGGTGGACGCCGCAACACGAGCTTCACAATACAATGATTAGGCGGCGTCGGGACCCCGCCAAAGCGAACCCGGCTTGCCGCTACCAGCGCAGATCCAGCATCGCCTTCATCTCCGCCGTGCAGGCCTGCCACAGCAGGTCGCGGCTTGCAGAGCCGATTTCTCGCCGCCACGCATCGTCATGGCCATCGACGAAGTGCATGCGCTCCTCATGGAGCGAATGCGCATTGGCAAATGTGGCCATCGTCTTGTTGTCGGCACCAAGCACGTCAGCGATGTTGCGCAAGATGGCGCCGGGATCCCGGCAAACCTCACCATAAGTGAGCCAGTGAATGCGGAACGGCAGTGCTTTGTTGTTGGCTTCGCAGCAGCGCGACTTCGTTGCGCGTATGCGCGCCGAATTGCTCGATCCGCCGGGTGGCAAAATCTCCGGCGAACGCCGTCAGCGGACCGAAGATGCTTTGCACCTCGACGGTGCCCGCGCGTCGCGAAGTCAATCGATCCCGCCAATGCTTGAGCCAGCGCCGCATGCGTCGATCTTGATTGTCAGGCCGATGGAACGGCCGCCGATCCGGACAATAACCGCTTCCTTTGCCGGCGCGAAACCGGCCGCGCGACCTTGCGGCGCCTTGACCCTCCCGGTGGCCGGCGATAGCGTTCTCCTAACAAACACCGCGTGGGAGGATTAGCCATGACGTCCTTCACCATCACGCCGCTGACGGATCACACCGGCGCCGAAATTACGGGTCTCGACTTCACACAGCCAATCGATGCCGACACCGGCGCCACGCTCAATCGCGCCTTCGCCGAACATCATGTGCTGGTCATGCGCGATCAGCATTTTGCGCCGGAACAGTTCAAGGATGCGGTGCAGCTGTTCGGCGAGTTGCAGCCGCACGACAAGAAAGAGCACCACGTTCCCGGCCACCCCGACGTGTCCTACGTTTCCAACGACGAGTTCGTGAACGGCCGGCGCATCATTCCCGGCGAGACGTTCCATACCGACCACTCCAATCATCCGCGGCCGCCCAAGGCGACGACGTTGTTCGCGGTCGAACTGCCGTCGCGGGGCGGCGACACCCAATACGTCAACGTGCATGACGCCTATGACGATCTGCCCGAGCGCACCAAACAAAAAATCGACGGGCTCAAGGCGGTGCACGCTTACTTGAGCAAATACAGCCCGCGCCCGCTCGGCCATCTCAGCGAGGACAGCCGCCGCAACCTGCCGCCGCCCGGCGTGCACCCGCTGGTGCGCACCCATCCCGAGAACGGCCGCAAGGCGCTGTTCCTCAATCCGGTGCGCATGGAATCGATCATCGGCATGGAAGATGCCGACGCGCTCAAGCTGATCGAAGAATTGATGGCGCACGCGACCCAGAAGAAATTCGAATACCGCCACCAATGGCGTTACGGCGACTGGGTGATGTGGGATAACCGCAGCGTCATGCACCAGGCCAATCCCGACTACGACATGAGCGAGCGCCGCTTCCTGTACCGTCTCATGCTCAAGGGCGAAGTGCCGGCGTGACCATTCGCACCATCCTCGTCGGCGCCTTCGTTGTCGTCATCGCCTTCATCGGCGCAAACGCGTTGCTGAACCTGCTATGGCCGGCGGCAGCGCCGCTGCAAGAAGGGCGGCCGACGCTCGTCGCGGTGCCGCCGCTGCAGCCGCTGACCGGGACATCGACGGTGCTGGCGCCGGCGGCCATCGCGCTCGGCGCCATCCGCGACGCGCTCGACGCGCAGGCGCCGCGCAATCTGTCCGGCAAGCCGCAGAACCCGGTGTCGCAGCTTCTCACCAATGCCGACCTCAACTTCGACATTGCGCGCGGGCCGTTCACCGTGTCCGGCCGGCCCGACGCGCTGATCGTGGTGACGCCATTGACCGGCCAGTTCAAGGCCACCGGCACGATCGCCAGCGGCGCCAACTCGGTCGGCAATACCATCGGCAATCTGGTCGGCGGCAGCGTCGGCCAGGCGGTGCAGAATTTTGCCGGCAAGGCGTTCGATCAGCACGCCGACATCCAGGGCACGGTGACGACGACGTCGAAGCCGACCATTTCGCCGAACTGGCGGCTCGCGCCCAATCTTTCGGCGCAGGTCAATGTCGTCGACGTCATCCTGCCGATCGCCGGCCTAAAACTCAGCGTCGCCAACCAGGTGAAGCCGTTCCTCGACAACGCCGTGCGCAGCCAGACTAGCGCCTTGGAAACGCGGCTGCGCAACGATCCGTTCATCGAGAACGCGGCGCGCGGCGAATGGGTCAAGCTGTGCCGCGCCATCCCGCTCGGCACGGCGGGGCAGGGCATGCCGAATCTCTGGCTCGAAGTGCGCCCGACCCGCGCCATCGCCGCGCAGCCGAAGATTGACGGCAGCGCGGTGACGCTGTTGCTCGGCGTGCAGGCCGATACGCGCATCGTGCCGACCGAGACCAAGCCGAACTGCCCGTTCCCGCAAGCGCTCGATCTGGTGCCGCAGACCAGCGACGGCAGCGTCAATATCGCGGTGCCGATCGATATTCCGTTCACCGAAGTCAGCCGTCTCCTCGAAGCGCAGATTGGCGGCAAGACCTTTCCCGAGGACGGCAGCGGCTCGTTCACGGTGACCATGAAGCACGCCGCCATCGCTGCCTCGGGCGACCGGCTGTTGATCTCGCTTCTGGTCAACGTCAAGAAGCGCGGCCTGCTTAGTTTTTTCGGCGCCGAGGCGACGGTGCACGTCTATGGCCGGCCGGTGCTCGACCAGGACCGGCAGATCCTGCGCTTTTCCGACGTGACGCTCGACGTGCAATCGCAAGCCGCCTTCGGCCTGCTCGGCGCCGCGGCGCAGGCGGCTACGCCTTATTTGCAAAAAATTCTGGCCGAAAAGGCGGTGATCGACCTGAAACCGTTCGCCGCCGACGCCAAGCAGCGCATCGCCGCGGCCGTCGCCGGCTTCGTCGCGCAAGGCAACGGTGTCTCCGCCAACCTCGCGGTCAACGATCTGCGCCTCACCGGCATCGCCTATGACGACAAGACCCTGCGCGTGATCGCCAACGCGACCGGCGCGGTGAACGTGGCGGTGTCGTCGCTGTCGATGCAGTAGGTTTGTAACGCCGTGAAACTGCAATTCTTCACCGTCGATGTGTTCACCGACCGGCAGTTCGGCGGCAACCCGCTTGCCGTTTTTCCCGATGCCAAAAACCTGTCGGCTGAGCAGATGCAGGCGATCGCGGCCGAGTTCAACTTGGCCGAAACCACCTTCGTGCTGCCGCCGCAAAAGCCCGAGCACACCGCCAAGGTCCGCATCTTCACGCCGCGCGCCGAAATGCCGTTTGCCGGCCACCCGAATGTCGGCACCGCGTTCGTCTTGGCGCGGTTGGGCGAATGCCACGGCCGGCCGATCGGCGGCGAAACGCTTGCGTTCGAGGAGATCGCCGGCCTCGTCCGTATCACGCTGTCGAAACAGGGCTCGACCATCGTCGGCGCGCGCGTGGCCGCCCCGCAGCCGCTCGTCATCGGCGATACGATATCGTGCGACATCGTCGCCGAAGCCTGCGCGCTCGCGGCGAGCGATATCGAGACGCGCCATCATCAGCCGTGCATTGCCAGTTGCGGCGCGCCCTTCGTCATGGCGGAGCTCAAAAGCCGCGAGGCGCTTGCCGCCGCGCAGCCGCGCGTCGAAGTTTTTGCCAAACATCTGCCGCGCGATCGCGTCAACGGTCTTCATCTCTACGTCCACGCCGGCCGCGACGGCGTCGATATCCAGGCGCGCATGTTTGCGCCTGCGCACGGCATTGCCGAGGATCCGGCAACGGGCAGCGCCAATGTGGCGCTGATCGGGCTACTCGCCGCGCTCGCGCCCGAGCCGGATTTGCGTCTGGAGAAGAAGATCGCGCAAGGCGTCGATATGGGCCGGCCGAGCCTTCTCGAAGCGAGCGCCGAGAAGCGGCAAGGCAACGTCACGGCGACCTATATCGGCGGCAGCTGCGTGCCCGTGATGCAGGGCATCTTCGACCTTGCGTGACGGAAATCAGTAGCCGCGCCGGCGCCGCTTCTTGGCCGCCTTCTTGGCGGCATAGCGCGCCTCGTTGGCGGCCGCTTGCTGCGCGCTCAAGACGGCGTCGCTGACGGTCTTTTGCCCGGGCGCCACGGTGTCCGCTCTGACTTCTGTCGAGGACGAAGCGCGCATAATCGTCCATGTCGCCCTTGAACGGCTTGATGCTGCCGTCGGCGGTAAGCCACAGCCGGTCTGCCACCAGATCGATCAGCGAGCGGTCGTGGGTGATGAGAATGACGGCGCCGTTGTAGTCGTTCAACGCATCGAGGAGGGCCCGGCGGCTGTCGATGTCGAGGTGATTGGTCGGCTCGTCGAGGATCAAGAGGTGCGGCGCCGCCATGGCGATGAGATTGAGCAACAGCCGCGCTCGCTCGCCGCCGGACAGATTGGCGATCGTGGTTTCCTGCTTGTCGAACGACAGCCCGAACTGCGCCAGCCGCGAGCGGCGCGACAACTCGCTGTCGTCGGGAAGCTCGCGCCGGATGATATCCAACGGCGTGTCGTCCGGGTCGAGCGCCTCGATCTGGTGCTGATGAAACCAGCCGACTTTGAT
The DNA here is from genome assembly GCA_963724715.1 of uncultured Alphaproteobacteria bacterium. GTDB lineage: Bacteria > Pseudomonadota > Alphaproteobacteria > Rhizobiales > Xanthobacteraceae > BOG-931. Next base: position 869,900 of record CAVRVV010000002.1, read on the forward strand.
CCGGTTCTCCCGGTTCATCTGACCGGCCTGCAGCGGCAGCGCGCCGGCGATCATCTTGGCGAATGTCGATTTGCCGGCGCCGTTGACGCCCAAAAGCCCGATGCGGTCGTCGACGTCGAGCCGCAGGTTGAGATTGCGCAATATTGTGGTCTTGTCGTAGCCGACCGCGGCATTTTCGAGCTGGATGAGCGGCGGCGCCAGCGGCCGCGCCGGCGACGGCAGCGTGAACGGCGCCACGCGCTCCTCGACCGTCTCGGCGATCGGCTCCAATTTGGCGAGCCGCTTGATGCGCGATTGCGCCTGGGTTGCCTTGCTGGCCTTGGCACGGAAGCGATCGATGAATTTTTGCAAATGCGCGCGCTCGGCGTCCTGCTTGGCGCGCGTCGCCGCTTGCAGCCGCGTCTTCTCAGCGCGGCGATGCTCGAAATCGTCGTAGCCGCCGGTATAAAGATCGAGCTTGCCTTCGCTCAGATGCAAGATCGCGTCGACCGAATTGTTGAGTAGCTCTCGATCGTGGCTGACGATGAGCGCGGTTTTGGGATATTTCTTCAACCGCGCTTCGAGCCACAGCGCGCCTTCAAGATCGAGGTAATTGGTCGGCTCGTCGAGCAGGAGCAGATCGGGCTCGGCGAACAGCGCCGCGGCCAGCGCCACGCGCATGCGCCAGCCGCCGGAGAATTCCGCCATCGGCCGCTCGAGATCGTCGTTTGAAAATCCAAGTCCGCTCAGGATTTCGGCGGCGCGCGCCGGCGCGCGGTCGGCGTCGATGGCGTTGAGGTGCTGGTAGATCTCGGCAAGGTGTTCGGGCTCGGCGGTCTCCAACTGGGCATTCAACGCCTCGCGCCTGGTATCGGCGGCGAGGATCGTGTCCAGCAAAGTGACCGGCGTGGCCGGGTGCTCCTGATCGACCGACCCGATTTTTGCCGCCTTCGGCAACAGGATATCGCCTTCCTGCGCGGCAAGCTCGCCGACGATCAGCTTGAATAAGGTCGATTTGCCGACCCCGTTGCGCCCCACCAGGCCGACCTTGGTGCCGTCCGGAATCGTGACGCTCGCCTTATCGAAGAAGCGGCGGCCCCAGGCGTCGAAAACGAGATTGTCGATTTGCAGCATTTTTCGGGGGCGCCGGGGGGATGGTCGTGGAGCGAACGGAGCCGCTTCTTAATGCGGACCGTTACCGATGGCCAGCTTTGAAATGGTGCGATATCGATCAGGGAGTCCGGGCGCGCGGATTTTGTCCGCGGCCCGGGTTGGCTTCAAGTTTCCGCTCCCGCGGCACCATCGCCAGCGTCAGCCGTTCCGTTCCGCGCAGCACGTCGAGCTTGACCTCGCGGCCGATGGTTTCGCCGGTGAGCGTGCGCACCAGATCGTCGGCGCCGGCGATGATGGTGCCGTCGAGGCCGAGCAGGATGTCGCCGACCTTCAGGCCGGCAAGGGCTGCCGCGGAGTCCGGCTCGATGGAGGCGATCATCACCGCGCGTTCTTGCGTGATGCCGGCGGCGTGGCGCAGCCGCCGCGGGATCGGGGTGTGCTGGGCGGCGACGCCGATGAAGGCGCGGCGCACCCGGCCGTGCCGCACCAGTTCGCCGAGCACGAAGCTTGCGGTATTGGCGGCGACCGCAAAGCAGATGCCCTGCGCGCCCATGATCACCGCGGTGTTCACGCCGACGACTTCGCCGTGGGACGACACCAGCGGACCGCCGGAATTGCCGGGGTTCAATGCCGCATCGGTCTGGATCACGTCGTCGATCAGCCGGCCGGTGCGCGAACGCAGGCTGCGGCCGAGCGCCGAGACGACGCCGGTGGTCACCGTCGATTCGAAACCGAGCGGATTGCCGATGGCGATCACCAGTTGCCCGCGCTTCAATTTCTTGGAATCGCCGAGCGGCGCTGCCGGCAAGGTCACCGGCTCGACGATGCGGATCAGCGCCAGATCGGTGTCGGGATCGTCGCCGACGAGCCGCGCGGTGAGGTGCTGGCCTTCCGGCGTCGTCACCTCGATGCGCGCCGAGGAACTGGCGGCGCTACCCGCGCCGGCGACGTGGCTGTTGGTCAAGATCAGCCCGTCGGGTGCCACCACGACGCCCGAGCCGGTGCCGCCGCGCGGACGGCCGTTGGCTTCACCGGCGTGGATAGTGAGGCCGACCACCGCTGGGCCGACCCGGTCGACCACGTCGATGACGGCACGCGAATAGGCATCGAGGAGCGCCTGATCCTCGACCGGAATTTTGGGCTCCTCGGCGGCGGCGCCGCCGCTGCCGCCCCAGGCGGCATCGTGCAAGGGTATGATTTTCATGAGCTGTCAGAGGGTTAGCCAAGCATCCGCTTGGGGCCGGCGAATCCGCCGGTCGAGTAGATATATGGGAACCAGGCGGCGGCGAGGGAAGGGCGGACGGACCGCGGTTGACAGCGGCGGCGGCATATGGTGCCCCGGTCCACCTTGAAGGAAAGATTCATGACTATTCACCGTGCGGCGCGCTTTGCCGTTCTCGTGGCCGCCTTTGCGTTGACCGGCTGCGGCCAGGGTCAGCAGCAAAGCGCCGCCGCGCCGCCGGCCGTGACCGTGGCCAACCCGGTGCAGCGCACCGTGGTCGACCAGGACGAATATGTCGGCCGCTTCGCGGCGGTGGAATCGGTCGAGATCCGCTCGCGGCTGTCCGGTTATCTCTCGAAAATCCATTTCATCGACGGCCAGATGGTGAAGCAGGGCGATCTGCTGTTCACCATCGACCGCCGGCCGTTCCAGATCGTGCTCGAGCAGATGCGGGCCAATCTGGCGCAAGCGCGCGCCAATCTCGCTTTCACCGATGCCGATCTGCAGCGCGGCCAGCAGCTCCTCGGCAACAAGACCATCACCGAGCAGGCCTACGACCAGCGCACCCAAGCCAAGCGCGTCGCCGAAGCCGCCGTCGCGGCGCAAGAGGCGATGGTGCATTCGGCCGAGCTCGATCTCGAACAATACAGCGAATTGCGTTCGCCGATCGATGGCCGCATCGGCGACCGCAGGGTCGCCGTCGGCAACCTGATCACCGGCGGCGCCGGCGGCGCCACCACGCTGCTCGCCACCATCGTTTCGGTCGATCCAATCCGTTTCGAATTCTCATTCGACGAGGCGTCGTATCTGCGTTACGTGCGCTTCGCCACGTCGAGCCAGGACGTCGCCAGCCTGCACGGCAATGTTCCGGTCACGCTCAAGCTGATCGACGAGAAGGATTTCCCGCACCAGGGCAAGATCGATTTCATCGACAATGTCATCGACCGCTCCTCGGGCACCATCCGCGGCCGCGCCGTGTTCGACAATGCCGACGGCATTTTCACCCCCGGCATGTTCGGCCGCATCCGCGTGCCCGGCTCGCCGCCCTATACGGCGCTGCTCGTTCCCGACGCCGCGATCGGTACCGAGCAGGTGCGCAAATTCGTCCTCGTCGTCGACGACGGCAACATGGTTCGGCAGAAGTACGTCACGCTTGGCCAGATCGACGACGGCCTGCGCGTGGTCAAGGACGGGCTCGCCGCCACCGACCGCGTCATCGTCAACGGCCTGATGCGCGCGCGCCCGGGCCAAAAGGTGACGCCGCAGCAAGAAGGCACGCCAACAAAACCCAAAGGGCCGAACGAAGCCAAGGCGGGGTAATAGAAATTTCCCCTCCCCCTTGTGGGGAGGGGTAGGGGTGGTCGCGAGGTTTTACACGTGCGTCGACGCTTGCGCGTTACCTCCCGACCCCCACCCCTCCCTCCCCACAAGGGGGAGGGGGTTCGGCAGAGTTTGCCGCTCGCGCGAGATTGACCTCTAGGGAAGTTTCCTGAATGCGCATCTCGCATTTCTTCATCGACCGGCCGATCTTCGCCGCCGTGGTCTCGATCGTGTTCGTGATCCTCGGCGGCGTGTCGTTCTCGCGGCTGCCGGTGGCGCAATATCCCGAGATCGCGCCGCCGATCATCAACGTCTCCGGCCAATATCCCGGCGCCAGCGCCGAGGTCGTCGCCGCCACCGTGGTGACGCCCATCGAGCAGCAGATCAACGGCGTCGAGAACATGCTCTACATGTCGTCGAACTCGACGGCCGACGGCAAATTCTCCATCGCGGTGTCGTTCGATCTCGGCACCAATCTCGATATCGCCCAGGTGCAGGTGCAAAACCGCGTCGCCATCGCGCAGCCGCGGCTGCCCGCCGACGTGCGCAATATCGGCGTCACCGTCACCAAAAGCTCGCCCGACCTGATGATGGTCGTGCACCTGTATTCGCCCGACAAGTCGCGCGACGCGCTGTTCATGACCAATTACGCCACCCTCGAAGTCACCGACCCGCTCACCCGGGTCGACGGCGTCGGCTCAGTCACGGTGTTCGGCAGCCGCGATTATTCGATGCGCATCTGGCTCGATCCGGACCGCTTGCAATCGCTCGGGCTGACTGCAAGCGACGTCACCGCTGCATTGGCCGGCCAGAACATCCAGGTCGCCTCAGGCGTGCTCGATCAGCCACCGGTGGCGCATCAAGGCGCTTTCCAGATCGCGGTGCAGACGCTCGGCCGGCTCGCCAATCCGGAGGATTTTGGCTCCATCGTCGTCAAACAGACGTCGGGCGCGGTGGTGCGGCTCAAAGACGTCGCGGACGTCAAGCTGCAGGCGCTCGACTATTCGTCGAATTCCTATCTCGATCACGATTTCGCCGTTGCGCTCGCCGTGTTCCAGCGCCCCGGCTCGAACGCGCTCTCGACCGCCGACGGCGTCAACGAACTGATGGCGCGGCTGTCGAAGCGTTTCCCGCCCGGCCTCAAATACGACATCGTCTACAATCCGACCCAGTTCATCCGGCAATCGGTCGACGCGGTGATCGACACGATCTTCGAGGCCATCGTTCTGGTCGTGCTGGTGGTCATCCTGTTCCTGCAAACCTGGCGGGCCGCGATCATTCCGCTGGTGGCGATCCCGGTATCGTTAATCGGCACTTTCTTTTTCATGGCGACGTTCGGTTTCACGCTGAACAATCTTTCTTTGTTCGGCCTCGTTCTCGCCATCGGCATCGTGGTCGACGATGCCATCGTGGTGGTCGAGAACGTCGAACGCAACATCGCTGCGGGGCTGGCACCGCGCGAGGCGGCGCGCAAAAGCATGGACGAGGTCGGCTCGGCGCTGATCGCGATTGCGCTGGTGCTGTGTGCGGTGTTCGTGCCGTCGGTGTTCATCACCGGCATTTCCGGACAGTTTTATCGCCAGTTCGCCCTGACCATTGCCGGCGCCACGGTCATTTCGCTGATCGTATCGCTGACGCTATCGCCGGCGATGTGCGCGCTGTTGCTCAGGCCGCACGACAGAAGCCATCGCGACACCTGGTGGGAGCGGCCGATCCACGGCTTTTTCGGCTATTTCAATGCCGCGTTCGACCGCGTCGGGTCGGGCATTTCCTGGCTCGCCACGCGCACCGTGCGGCGCGCCGCGATGATGGTCATGATCTATCTGGTCGTGCTGGGCTTGGGCTTTTCCGCGTTCCGCAAGACGCCGACAGGCTTCATCCCCGCCGTCGACCGCGGCTATATCATCGTCGTGGTGCAATTGCCGCCGGGCGCGTCGTTGGCGCGCACCGACGCCGTGCAGCAGCGCGCGCTGGATATTGCGTTCGGTGTGCCCGGCATCGCCCACGCCATGAACATCGTCGGCTTTTCCGGCGCGACTTTCACCAATGCGCCCAATTCCGGCGCGCTGTTCCTGGTGCTGGATTCCTTCCAGAAGCGCGCCAGGGATCCGCACCAGTCGGCGCCGGCGATCCAGGCCGAGTTGAACAAGCGGCTGTCCGCCATCCAGGACGCTTTCATCGTCGCCGTGCTGCCGCCGCCGGTGATGGGCATCGGCACCGCCGGCGGTTTCCGCATGATGGTCGAGGATCGCGGCGGCCGCGGCGCGGCAGCACTGCGCGAAGCGGCCTCGGCCGTGATGGCGCGCGCCAATGGCACGATCGGCCTGTCGCAGGTGTTCACTCTGTTCGAGACCTCGACGCCGCAAGTCTATCTCAACATCGACCGCACCAAGGCGCAGCTCCTCGGCATCAACGTGCAAGACGTGTTCAACGCGCTGCAGATTTTCATCGGCAGTTCCTATGTCAACGACTTCAATTTGTTCGGCCGTACCTTCCGCGTCACCGCGCAGGCGCGCGAGGAGGACCGCCAGAACATCGCCGACGTGCTCAAAATCCGGGTGCGTAATGCCAACGGCGATACGGTGCCGCTCGGCTCTTTCACGACGGTGACCGACATCGCCGGCCCATATCGGGTGCCGCGCTATAATCTTTTTCCCGCCGCCGAGATCGATGGCGCCGCGGCGCCCGGCTATTCGCAGGGCCAAGCCATCGCCATCATGGACAAGCTCGCCGCCGATGCGTTGCCCGATGGTTTCGCCACCGAATGGACCACGCTCGCCTACCAGCAGATCAGGGCCGGCAACACCGCGATGTTCGCCTTCGTGCTGGCGGTGGTCTTCGTGTTCCTGGTGCTCGCTGCGCAATACGAGAGCCTCACGCTGCCGCTTGCGGTGATCATGATCGTGCCGATGTGCCTCGTTGCCGCCATCACCGGCGTCATCCTGCGCGGCCAGGACAATAACATCCTTACCCAGGTCGGCTTCGTGGTGCTGATCGGCTTGGCGGCGAAGAACGCCATCTTGATCGTCGAGTTCGCCCGTCAACTCGAAGACCAGGGCCGCACGCGCTGGGACGCAGCCGTCGAGGCGACGCGGCTGCGGCTGCGCCCGATCCTGATGACATCGTTTGCTTTCATCCTCGGCGTCACGCCGCTGGTCTGGGCGATCGGCGCCGGCGCCGAATTGCGCCAGACGCTCGGCACCGCGGTGTTCGCCGGCATGATCGGTGTGACCGCGTTCGGCCTGGTGTTTACGCCGATGTTTTACGTGATCGCGCGGTGGATTGCGGAACTCGGGCTGTGGCGCCGAATGCGCGGTCAGGCCGGCGCCCAGGCCGCCGAGTAACCATCGCGCCGCCGCACGGCCCACCCGGCCCTGGAATAATGTCATAATGCCGGTGTTGGTGGCGGGGTAATACTGCCATCGGAGGCGCGGCAGCGAGGGGCTGCTTTCGCCTGTAACCTTCTGGCCCATCTGACGATTCGGCTTATCCAACGAACGCTACCTCACAGGGAGACCACCACATGATTCGTACCGTGCTCGCCGTCGCCACCACGGCCGCCATTGCGCTTAGCGTCTGCGTTGCCGTGGCCCAGGAAGACCCGATCAAGGCGCGCAAGACGCTGATGAAGGCCAACGGCGATCAGGCCAAGATCCTCGCCGACATGTCCAAGGGCGACAAGCCGTACGATCAGGCGGCGGTGGGTAAGGCGCTTGCGCAATTCCAGAACGCGGCGGCGAAGATGCCGGGCCTTTATCCCGATAACACCAAAGACGGCGATCCCAGCGACCAGTTCAACGCCAGCCCAAAAGTTTGGGAAAACATGGCGGACTTCAAGGCGCGGTTCGTCAAATTCGGCGAGGACGCCAAAGCCGCGACCGCCAGCATCAAGGACGTCGACAGCCTCAAGGCGGCGCTCGGCAATATCGGCAAGAACGACTGCGGCGCCTGCCATCAGGAGTATCGCCTCAAGAAGGGCTGAACGAACGTCTGAGCATAATGAGGGCGGGCGTCCGCGCGGACGGCCCGCCTTTCGTCATTCCGGGGCGGCCGCAAGGCCGAGCCCGGAATCCATAAGCCCAGTGTTGCGGCAAGTTTTCCGGTGCTACTTCTGCGCTGATCGTGGTTATGGATTCCGGGCTCGCGCCAACCAAGTCGGCTGTTGCCGACTTGGTCATCCAAATGCCGATCTCGGATAAACCGAGATCGGTCGGCGCCCCGGAATGACGGCGGAGTGGCGCGCATATGAAAAGACATCTCACGCTGCGCAATCTCGCGATCATCGTCGTGCTCGGCGCGGTGCTCGGCTTCGCCGTGTTCTGGATCGTGACGATCCCGGCGACCCTGTCCGCTTCCGCGTTGCCACCGCACACGCCGAACGTCGACAACGGCAAGACGATGTTCAATATCGGCGGCTGCGCGTCGTGCCACGCCGTCCCCGACAAGGATCCGCAAAAAGTCGATCACACGCGGCTCGGCGGCGGCTTGGCGCTCGGTTCGCCGTTCGGCACCTTCTACGCGCCGAACATTTCGCCCGATGCCAAGGACGGCATCGGCGCCTGGAGCGAGGCCGATTTCGTCACCGCGATGTGGGACGGCACGGCGCCGGACGGATCGCATCTGTTTCCGGCATTTCCCTACGGTTCCTATCGGCACATGCAGCTCAACGACGTGCGCGACCTGTTCGCTTATCTGAAAACGCTGCCGCCGGTCACGGGCAAGGCGCGCGACCACGACCTGGCTTTTCCATTCAACATCCGCCGCCTGGTCGGCGGCTGGAAGCTGCTGTTTCTCAAGGGCGGGCCTTACGTGCCGGACCCGTCGCAATCGGCGCAATGGAATCGCGGCGCTTATCTGGTCAACGGACCGGGGCACTGCGCCGAATGCCACTCGCCGCGCAACTTTCTCGGCGGCATCATCGACAGCCAACGCTTTGCCGGCGGCCCGGCGCCGGACGGCAAAGGCTGGGTGCCCAACATCACGCCGGCCGGCCTCGGCCATTGGGGCGACGACAAGGTCGCGTGGTCGGAAAAGGACATCGCGCATTTCCTCGAAGACGGCATGAATCCGGCCGGCGATTTCGCCGGCGGCGGGATGGCCGATGTGGTTTCGAACACGTCGCAGCTCAGCGCCGCCGACCGCGCCGCGATCGCGACCTACATCGCCTCGCTGCCGCCCGTTAAAGGCCCGCCGCCGCCGCCGAAGAAAGAGTGATAACGTAACGCGGATGAAGGCGAGGCCGGGTTACTTGCCTCCCCCTGAAAGGGGGAGGACGATCGCCGAAGGCGATCTGGTGGGGGTCAGTGCGTGGCGACGGACCCCCACCGGGCTCGCTTCGCTCGCCATCCTCCCCCTTTCAGGGGGAGGAAAGCGATGAACTCCGGCAAAGGCATCGTTCTCAAATTGATCTCGGCGGTGCTGTTCGCCGTGATGTCGGCGCTGATCCGCTATCTCGGCGCGCGTTATCCGATCGGCCAGGTGGTGTTCTACCGCTCGGCCTTCGCCATCGTGCCGGTGGTGCTGGTTTATGCTTGGCGCGGCGAGCTGATGGCCGCGGTGCGCACCGAGCGGCCGCTCGGCCACGCCAACCGCGGCGTGCTCAGCGTCGTCGGCATGTTCTGCAATTTCGGCGCGTTGGCGCGGCTGCCGCTGATCGAGGCCAACGCAATTTCGTTCACCTCGCCGCTGGTCAGCGTGGCGCTCGCCGCGCTCATCCTCAAGGAACGCGTGCGCATCTACCGCTGGTCGGCGGTCACGATCGGCTTCATCGGCGTCCTGGTGGTGCTGGCGCCGCATTTTTCCGGCGACGAATTGACCATCGTCATGGCGAGCGCGACCAGCGTCGCCGGCGTGATCTACGCGGTCGCCGGCTCCGTCACCAATGCCGGCACCATGATCCAAACGCGGCATCTGACCAAGAGCGAGACGACATCGTCGATCGTGTTCTACTTCTCGCTGATTTGCGCGGTCGCCGGCCTCGTCACCTGGCCGTTCGGCTGGATCACGCCGACGAGCCACGAATTGGTCGCCCTGATGTGCATCGGCTTTCTCGGCGGCACCGGACATATTCTGCTGACTGAGAGCTATCGTTATGCCTCCGCCTCGATGCTGGCGCCGTTCGACTACACCTCGATGATCTGGGCGCTGGTGCTCGGCTATGCGTTCTTCGGCGAATTGCCGACGGTCATGATCGTGGTCGGCTCCGCGATCATCGCCGCCGCCGGCCTGTTCGTGATCTGGCGCGAGCGTCAGCTCGCCTTGGCGCGGCGGCGGGCGGTGGAGGGAACGACTACGAGCCTCCAAACGCCTTGAAGGTGATGATGGTGCGGGTGTCGGCGACGCCGGCGACGGTCTGCACCTTTTCGGCGATGAAATGGCCAATATCGGTCGAGGGATCGACGTAGAATTTCACCAACAGATCGAAGTCGCCGGCGGTCGAGTAGATTTCCGAGGCGATCTCGGCGTCCGCGAGCTTATTGGCGACCTGGTAGGACTTGCCGAGCTGACATTTGATCTGCACGAAAAAGGGGATCATGCGCGCCTCCGGACCGCCAGAATAGCATATATATCCTTCCCCGCTATCGCGGGGCAGGACGAGGAGGGAAGACCTCAGGCATGCACGCACCGGCCGAATTTGCCGACATCACAGCCGACGTGCTGGCGCGGATCAGGAGCCGCGCGCCGCGGGTGCATTGCATCACCAATTCGGTGGCGCAGGCCTATACGGCGAACATGCTGCTGGCGGCAGGCGCCGTGCCGTCGATGACGATTGCGCCCGACGAAATCGCGGCCTTCGTCGCCAGCGCCGATGCGCTTCTGGTCAATCTTGGCACCTTCGATGCCGAGCGGCGTGCGGCGATCGACCTGGCGCTGGGCGCGCTGGGGCAGGGCGACAAAGGTCCGGGGAAACCCTGGGTGCTCGACCCGGTCTTCATCGAGCGCTCGCCGGCGCGGGCGCAATTCGCGCAAAGCCTGGTGCGCCGCAAGCCCGCCGCGGTGCGACTCAACCATCACGAATTTGCAGCCCTTGGCGGCGGCGATGCCGCGGGCGACGCGCCGGCGCGCTTTGCCAAACTCAACGACACGGTTGTCGCCCTCACCGGCACCACCGACGTAGTGACCGACGGCGAGCGTTCGGCAAAAGTCGCCAACGGCGATCCGCTGATGGGGCTGGTCACCGCCATGGGCTGCGCCGGCTCGGCGCTGGTCGCCGCCGCTTTGGTGGTGGAGCGCGACCGTTGGCGGGCCACCATCGCCGCGCTGGTCGCGCTCGGCGTCGCCGGCGAGGTGGCGGCGGAGAACACCAGCGGGCCGGGGCGCTTTGCCAGTTGGATCATCGACGCGCTTCATGGCCTCGACAGCTCAACGTTGCGCGCGCGCACCAGGGTGTCAGCATGCAAGGGGTCGTAATGCAGGTCGATCTTCGCCTCAATGCCATCGTCGATCCGGAACGCTCGGGCGGCCACGATCTTGCTGATCTCGCACGACTATGCGCGCAAGGCGGCGCGACGCTCATTCAATTGCGCGACAAGCTCAGCGAAACCGGCGCCATGGTCACGCGCGCCCGCGCGATCAAGACGGCGCTCGCGCCATTCAACGTGCCGCTGGTCATCAACGACCGCGTCGACGTGGCGCTCGCCGCCGGCGCCGAGGGCGTACATGTCGGCCAGGACGACATGGCGGTCGAGGATGCGCGAAAACTCCTCGGCCGCGACGCCATCATCGGGCTGTCGATCAAGACCGTGGCGGAAGCGCAAGCCGCGCCGGTCGCGCTGATCGATTATGTCGGCTCGGGCGGCGTCTACGTCACGGGCTCGAAGCAACAGAAGAACGCGCCGATCGGCCCTGAAGGCCTGGCACGCGTCATCGCCGCGTTGCATGCTCGCGCCCCGAAGCTGCCGGTCTGCGGCATCGCCGGCATCGATGCCAGCAATGCCGGAGCCGTGATCGCCGCAGGTGCCGACGGCATCGCCGTGATCTCGGCGCTGTCGCTTGCGCCCGATCCGGCCGCTGCCGCGCGCGCCTTGCGCGCAATTGTCGACGCGACGCTGGCGAAGCGGGGCGCGTGATGACCGTTCCGGTCGCGCTCACCATTGCCGGCTCGGACTCGAGCGGCGGCGCCGGCATTCAGGCGGATCTGAAAACCTTCGCCGCGCTCGGCGTCTACGGCGCCTCGGCGATCACCGCGCTGACGGCGCAGAACACCACAGGCGTCGCCGCCATTCACGACGTGCCGGCGGATTTCATCGCCGCGCAGATCGACGCGGTATTCGCCGATCTCGACGTCGGCGCGGTGAAGATCGGCATGCTGGGCAATGCCGCCGCCGCGGGCGCCGTCGCCGCCGGTCTCGACCGGCATCGCCCGCGCCACGTGGTGCTCGATCCGGTCATGGTCGCCTCGACCGGCGCCGATCTGTTGCGCGCCGACGCCATGGATGGGCTGCGGTCGCTGATGTCGCGCGCCGACGTGGTCACGCCTAACCTATTCGAAGCCGCGACCTTGCTCGACGCGCCGCTGGCGCGCGACGAAGACGCGATGCTGGCGCAGGCGCAAAAGCTGCTCGCGTTCGGCGCCGGCGCGGTGCTGATCAAAGGCGGCCACGGCGGCGGTCCGGACAGCGTCGACCTCCTGGTCGAGGCCGACGGCTGTGCGCGGTTTACGGCGCCGCGCATTGCAACCAAGAATACTCATGGCACCGGCTGTACCTTGGCAGCGGCGGTCGCCGCCGGCCTCGCCAAGGGGCTGTCCTTGAACGCGGCGGTGCGCGAGGCCAAGGCCTATGTCAGCGCCGCCATCGCGGCTGCGGACCGGGTCAAGGTCGGTGCCGGCAACGGCCCGGTGCATCATTTTCACAAATGGTGGTAAATCGCGCTGCGGGACTACCGGGCGCGGCGGCGAGCCGCTACGTTTTCGCGAACGCTTCTTGCCAGGAGAAGAACTGCAATGCTGAAGTCAGTCGTGCTGCCGGGGACCATGCTCGCCGCCGCGGCCTTGCTGCTGCCGCTGAACGGCCAGCAGGCGGTCGCGCAAACGGCGTCGCCCTTCGTCAACGTGGTCTCGCTTGATATCAGCCCTGCCTCGATGCCGAAATTCCTTGCGGCGCTGAAGGACGACGGCGCGGCAACGATCAAGGAGCCCACCACCCAGGAATTCATAAGTTCGGTCGGGCAAAGTCAGAAAAACCAAGTCTTCATCTTCGAGGTCTTCAACAATTCCGCCGCCTGGGACGCACATCAGAAGACGGCGGCCTACGCGAAGTTCATCGGCCTCACCATGATGATGATCAAGTCTTACGACATCAGGCCGTTCGCCGCGGTGGTCCTGAACAAGAGCACTGCGCCACAGCCCCAGGCCGACTCCCCGCCACTGCTCATCAATATCGACGAAGTCGACGTCGCCGACGGGCAGGTCGCCAAATTCATCGATGCGGCCAAGTCCCATGCGGCGGCTTCGGTGCAGGATCCCGGCTGCCGCGAGTTCGACATCGCGATGTCGCAGACCAAGAGCAGTCACGTGCTGCTGTTGTCAGTCTTCGACGACGCCGCGGCGCTCGCCGCGCTTCAGGCGAGCGACCATTACACCGCGTATCAGGCAGCCACCAAAGGCATCATCAGCAAGAGCACCGCGACGCCGTTGTCGTCGATCGCCGTGCTGACGAAGGGACAGTAGGGCCCTTCATCCGCCCGATGCATTCAACTTGCCGGCGCGCCGGGCTGCTTGAGCGGATGGGCGCGGGCGAAGGCGTCGATCTGTGACAGCGCGTTGGCGATCCGGGAAAAATTCGCAAACGGCGTGGCATCGACCGCGAAGAATTTTGCGCCGGCGGCTTGGCTCGCCAGGCAGATATCGGCGAGCGTGATGGTGTCGCCGTGGCAATAGCGGCCGGTCGACTTGTCGGCGAGATTGGTTTCGAGCGCGCTTAGCGCCATCAGGTGCCAATGCTGGCACCATTTGATGCGGCTCGGCTCGTCGAGCTTGAACTCGTGCTCGAGATATTCGCGCACCCGCGGCACGATCAGCGGATGGGAATCGCAGGCGACGATCTGCGCCAGCCCGCGCACCCGGGCGCGGCCCTTGGGGTCCCGCGGCAAGAGCGGCGGGTTCGGATGGGTCTCGTCGAGATATTCGATGATCGCCAGCGACTCGAACATAGCCGGTCCGTCGCCGTCGACCAAAGCCGGCAGCGCCATCATCGGATTGACCGCGCGATAAGCCGCCTCGCGTTGCGCGCCCTTCATCAGGTTCACGTCGACCACCTCGTCCGGCGTGATGCCTTTGAGATTGAGCGCGATGCGCACGCGATAGGTCGCGAGCGAGCGCCAGAATGAAAACAGCTTCATTGCAAATCTCCTTGCTCATCTAAACCCTCCCCCCGCTTGCGGGGGAGGGCAGGGAGGGGGCCTGCGGCCGTGACGCTTGCGCAGGTGTCGATACTTACCCCCTCTGGCATCGCTTCGCACAGCCGATGCTTCGCATCGGCGTTGTTCACCAAAGAACGGCGGCCGAAGGCCGCCTACGGCCTCCCCCCCCCCGCAAAGCGGGGGAGGACAATTAGTCGGTTCCCGGATCGGCCTTCAATCCCGCCGCCTCGATGCCGGCGACGGCGCACATTTCGTCCTTGTCCGAGATGTCGCCGGAAATGCCGCAGGCGCCGACGATGGTACCCGAAGCATCCTTGATCAGCACGCCGCCCGGATTGGTGACCATGCGGCCGCCGCTTGCCGCCGCCAGCATGGTGAAGAACTGCGGCGTCTTGGCCGCGCGGCTCGCCAAGGTGCGCGAGCCGAAACCCATGCCGAGCGCGCCCCAGGCTTTGCCGAACGCGATGTCGAACCGCAAAATTCCGGATTTGTCCTCGCGCTTGAACGCGACGAGATGGCCGCCGGCGTCGAGCACGGCGACCGTGAGCGGCGCGAGATTGCCGTCGCGCGCTTTTTTCAGAGCGACGTCGACGATGGTGGAAGCTTGCGCGAGAGTGACTGACATGTTCGCTCCAGTGTTGGACTCTGAATTAGTTTATGCGCAGGCGAACTCCCTCTCCCCAGAGGGGAGAGGGTAGGGGTGAGGGGGTTCCGACGGTGAGGTCCGAGCCCCCTCACCATAGCCGATCCTTTGGATCGGCGTTCTTCGTTAAACAACGGCGGCCATCGGCCGCCTATGCCCTCTCCCCTCTGGGGAGAGGGAGAAGAGTACGCCTCGCCAAACATTATTGTTTACCCCGGCTCGGCCAATAGACCGTTTGGCGCGAGGCGTCGCGCGGGCCGAATCCCTTGTCGTTGGATTCTTCGAGCGCCGCGAGGGCTGCTTTCGCCGCGGGCATGTCGGCGCCCTTGGCGGCGCCGGTTGCGATCATGGTCTTGAGGTCCTTCACCGCATTGGCGACGCTGAACGTGGTCGGGCCGGGGTCGCGGTTTTCCATCATGGCGACGATCATGTCGGCGCGCATTTTCAGGCCGTTATTAGCACCGTTGCTCTCGACAAAGAGATCGAGGAGCCGCTTCGGCTCCCAGCCGACGTCCCGAGCAAGAGTAAAGGCCTCGGCGTAAGCCTGCCAGCCGACCATCAGCGGCAAGTTGATGGCGAGCTTCATCGAGGAGCCGGCGCCGACTGCACCGCAATGCTCGACCTTGCGGCAAAGCTGGTCGAGGATCGGCCTGGCGCGCGCCGCGTCGGCGGGCTCGGCACCCATCAGTCCGAGCAGCTTGCCTTGCCGCGCCGGCGCGGTCGAGCCGCCGACCGGACACTCGACGAAGACCGCGCCCTTGGCCCGCACCTTCGGCGCCAGCGTGGTCTCGACGCCCGGCGGCACGGTGCTCATCTCGATGAACAGCTTGCCTGTCACGTCGCCCGACAACAGCCCCGACGGCCCGTGATAAACCGCCTCGATCGCCGCGCCGTCGGTCAGGATGGTGATGACGGCCTCGCTTGCTGCGGCAACCGCCGCGGGACTGTCAGCGACTTTGGCCCCGGCTTCCGCAAGCGGCTTTACTTTCGCGGCGGTGCGATTCCAAACCGTCACCTGGTGCCCGGCTTCCATGAGACGGGCCGCAATAGCGCCGCCCATGGCACCCAACCCGGCGACTCCGATTTGCATGCGCACTCTCCTGACCGTCATTCCGGGGCGCGGGCCAACGGGTCCGGCCCGAAGTGGCTGGCCCGATGACAGGCTCCGCCCGCGAATCCGGAATCCATACTCCCGGTGCGCGAGACCATCACTCCGGTGAGAATTCTGCAAGATCTGTGTTTATGGATTCCGGGCTCGCGCTTGCGCGCGCCCCGGAATGACGAAAGGGAGAAAGCCGCTTGCGCGGGGAGGGCGGATGCCATATCGCCTCGCCACGCAAAGCGACAATGAGGAATGGAATGGCTTCGGGAAAGAAAGGTGCCGTCGGTATCGTCGGCCTCGGCATCATGGGCGGTTCATTCGCGCAAAATCTCGTGGCCGCCGGCTGGCGCGTGATCGGTTTTGACATCGCGCCGCAGCGGCGCCGCGCGATGGCGCGCGCGGGCGTTGAGATCGCTGCCGATGCCGGCGACGTGGCGCGCAAGGCCAAAACCATCATCACCAGCCTGCCGAGCTCGAAGGCACTGGCCGCGACGGTCGAGACGATCGTGAAGGCCAAAGTGCCACGCCGCGTCATCGTCGAAGCCTCCACCTTCACGCTGGAGGACAAGATCGCCGCCGAAGCCAAGCTGCGCAAGGCCGGCCATGTGATGCTCGATTGCCCGATGAGCGGCACCGGCGCCCAGGCCAAGGTCAAGGATCTCGTGGTCTATGCCTCGGGCGACACCGCCGAGCTCAAGAAGCTCAAAGCCATGTTCGCGGACTTCACCCGCGCCGTGCACGATGTCGGCGCCTTCGGCAACGGCAGCCGGATGAAATACGTCGCCAACCTTTTGGTCGCGATCCACAACGTGGCCAGCGCCGAGGCGATGGTTCTGGGCATCAAGGCTGGGCTGCCGCCGCAACTGATCTTCGACCTGATCAAGACCGGCGCCGGCAATTCGCGCATTTTCGAGCTGCGCGCGCCGATGATGGTGAAAAACGATTACGGCTCGCCGACGATGAAGATCGCGGTCTGGCAGAAGGACATGGACGTCATCGGCGGCTATGCCCGCAAGATCGGCGTGCCGACGCCGAT
The DNA here is from genome assembly GCA_963724715.1 of uncultured Alphaproteobacteria bacterium. Taxonomy (GTDB): domain Bacteria; phylum Pseudomonadota; class Alphaproteobacteria; order Rhizobiales; family Xanthobacteraceae; genus BOG-931. The sequence continues at coordinate 886,677 of CAVRVV010000002.1, forward strand.
GTTCGACGCCTCAAGCGCGATCTACACCAAAGCGCGCAAGAGCGGCTACGACGATCAGGACACTGCGGCGGTTTGCGCGGTGCTGGAAAAGATGGCGGGCGTGAAGCGCGGCAAGGCGAGGCAGAAAAAGCGCTGAACGCGATCGCTACGCCGCGGTCAGCGTCGGTATTCGCTTGATCTCGCCGGCAAGCTCGCGCTCGGCGGTGGCGAGATCATAGGCGCGCTGCAGATTGATCCAGAGATCGGGGCCGTTGCCGAGCAACTTGCCGAGCCGCAAAGCCATTCCCGGGGTCACCGGCTGCTTCTCGTCGAGAATATCGTAAAGCGTCTGCCGGGAAATGCCGAGCAATCGCGCGATCTCGGCCTTCGGCTTGCCAAGCGCCGGCATGACGTCCTCGCGCAGCATCTCACCCGGATGCATCGGCTTTAAGCCGCGGACAAGACGGTTTTTAGCCATCAGTGATAATCCTCCAAGTCGACATCGACGGCGTCCTCGCCGTCCCATGCGAAGGTGACGCGCCAGTTTCCGCTTGCATCGACCGCATATCGGCCTTTACCGCGGCCTTTCAATGGGTGAAAGCGTAGTCCCGGCACATTCATCTGGCCTGGCAACTTTGCGACATCAAGCGCAAGCAATATGCGCCGGATACGATCCGGATTTTGAACGCTGAGCTTGGAAGCGTCGCCACGCTCGGCGAAACGCCGCAAAGCCTTGCTACGATAAGACCGGATCACGAGGGCAGTGTAAGGCAGTGACATACACTTGTCAATAATTGCCTTACAGCAGCGAGCCGGTTGAATTGCGAGCTTGGGCCACTAAACTGGAATGGTCGGAAAGCATACCGGGAAGGACATCATGTCATCGCTCGAAGGCGAAGCGCGGATGGGCGCGGCGCAGCACAAAACCCACCAGCAGCGCAGCGAGACCCGCGACGGTATGCGCATCGATTGGGATGTGCCGATCGCGATGGACGACGGCTTGGTGCTGCGCGCCGATGTATTTCGGCCGATCAAGGACGGCCGCTATCCGGTGATCCTCAGCTACGGCCCCTACGCCAAGGGCCTCGCCTTCCAGGACGGCTATCCGAGCGCGTGGCAGCGCATGGCGGACAAGCATCCCGACGTCACCGCGGGCTCGAGCAATCTCTACCAGAGCTGGGAAGTGGTCGATCCGGAGAAATGGGTGCCACATGATTATGCCTGCGTGCGCGTCGATTCCCGCGGCGCCGGCTGCTCGCCCGGCGTGATCGATCATTTCTCGCCGCGCGAAACAAGAGATTTCTACCAGTGCATCGAATGGGTCGGCGTGCAGCCGTGGTCGAACGGCAAGGTCGGGCTTAACGGCATTTCGTACTACGGCATCAACCAATGGCACGTGGCGTCGCTCGAGCCGCCGCATCTCGCCGCCATGTGCATCTGGGAAGGCGCCGCCGACTGGTATCGCGACATGACGCATCACGGCGGCATCCTCTGCACATTTTGGGAGAACTGGTACGACATGCAGGTCAAGACCGTGCAATACGGCGCCGGCGAGCGCGGTAAGAGGAGCCGCGTGCACGGCGAACTGGTGTGCGGGCCGGACACGCTATCGGAAGCGGAGCTGGCGAAAAACCGCAGCGACTTTGGCGGCGAGATTTGCGCCCATCCGCTCGACGACGCCTATCACCGCGCCCGCTCGCCGGTGTGGTCGAAGGTCAAGGTGCCGTTCTTGTCGACGGCGAATTGGGGCGGCCAGCCGCTGCACCCGCGCGGCAATTTCGAAGGTTTTGTCCGCGCCGCCTCGAAGAACAAATGGCTCGAAGCGCACGGCATCGAGCATTGGACGCATTTCTACACCGACTACGGCCGGCATCTGCAATTGCGCTTCTTCGATCATTTCCTGCACGGCAAAAACAACGGCTGGGACAAGCAGGCGCCGGTGCAGTTGCAGGTGCGCCACGTCGATCGCTTCGTCGAGCGTGCGGAGAGCGAATGGCCGCTCAAGCGCACCAAATGGACGCGATTTTATCTCGATCCGTCCGACGCCGTGCTCGCCGACAAGCCGGCCAAGAAAAAGTCGGTCATACGTTTCGACGCCATGGGCGACGGCGTCACTTTCCTCACGCCGCCGCTCAAGCAGGAAACGGAAATCACCGGGCCTTCGGCGCTAAAACTGTTCGTCTCGTCCTCGACGGCGGATGCCGACATCTTCGCCGTGCTGCGGGTCTTCACCGGCGACCTTACGGAAGTGGTGTTCCAGGGCGCCATCGATCCGCACACCCCGGTCGGCCAGGGCTGGCTGCGCGCATCGCATCGCCAACTCGACAAGAAATTGTCGAAGCCGTACCGGCCGTATCACACACACACGAAAAGGCAGCCGCTCAAGCCGGGCGAGGTGGTCGCGCTCGACGTCGAAATCTGGCCGACCTCGATCGTCGTGCCGGCGGGCCATCGCGTCGGGCTCACCATCCGCGGCAAGGATTATGTTTATCCCGGTCCGAGCGGCGGCAAGCTGTCCAATTTCAAGAACGAGCTGACCGGCTGCGGGCCGTTCCTGCACGACGATCCGCGCGACCGGCCGGCGGAGATATTCGGCGGCGCGACTTCGCTGCATTTCGGCGGCACGGCGCGGCCCTATTTGCTGCTGCCTATTATTCCGCCAACGAAAAAGAAAAAATAATCCCAAACCGCGACGTTTGCGGCACTTTACAGGGCGGAATGGCTTGGCCAATGATGGCTTGAAAATGCCGTTGCGTGGGGGCGCGACGGCCAGCTATGCACCCCGGACAAACGGGGCCACAGGGAGGATACGAATGTCTCGCAAATCCACGTCACGCAAGGTCAGCCGCCGCGCGGTCTTGGCCGGCACCGCGGCAGGCGCGGCCGCCGCGCTGACCCGGTTTCCGGCGCCCGCCATTGCGCAAAACGAGCCGTTCAAGCTCGGCCTGCTCACGGTGAAGACCGGGCCGCTGGCGCAAGGCGGCATCCAGATGGAACAGGGCGTGCTGACGTTCCTGAAGGAAAAAAATTACACCATGGCCGGCCGCAAGGTCGATTTCATCTCCGCCGACACCGGCGGCAATCCGGCCGGCACCAAGACCAAAGCGCAGGAGCTGGTCGAGCGCGACAAGGTCGATGTCATCCTCGGGCCGCTTGCCGCCTTCGAGCTCTATGCGATCAGCGATTACATCAAAGAGCAGAAAATGCCGACGCTCAGCCTCGCGGCGGCCGATAACCTCACCCAGCGCACGCCCAATCCGTTCCTGCTGCGTGCCTCGGCCACCTCCTCGCAAGCCTGTCATCCGATGGGGCACTACACGGCGACCGAGCTGAAGTACAAGCGCGCCTTCTGCATCACCGAGGATTTCGCCTTCGGCTACGAGCAGATGGGCGGCTTCCAGGCGGCGTTTGCCAAAGACGGCGGCTGCGTCGTCAACAAATTGTGGCCGCCGCTGGTGACGCCGGACTACACGCCCTACATCGCCCAGATCGCCGATTGCGACGTGGTCTGCCAGGGCTTTGCCGGATCGAACCCGCTGCGCTTTATGAAGCAATATGCGTCCGCCGGCCTCAAATATCCGGTGGTGACCGGCGAAACCGGCGGCGACGATGCCTTGCTCAAGAGCTATGGCGAGGAGGCGATCGGGCTGGTCAGTTGCTGTCCCTATACGCTCGACCTGCCGATCGACGCCAACCAGCGCTTCGTCGACGGCATGTTGAAGAACTACGACACCATACCGGGCCAATATGCCGGACTGCTCTATGTCAACTGCCAGGTGGTCGAGGCGGCGCTGAAGGCGGGCGCCGACGCCAAGGATAAAGAGAAGTTCATGGCGGCGCTGCGAGCGGTCAGTCTCACCGACACGCCGCGCGGGCCACTGAAGTTCGACCATTTCGGCAACATCGTCGGCAACTTCTACATCCGCAAGATCGGCACCGAGGGCGCCAAATACGGGCTCAAGGTCTGGAACAAGACCATCAAGACCTACGAGAACGTCAGTCAGTTCTGGGATTGGCCGGAGCAGGAATATCTGGCGCATCCGGTCTATTCGCGCGACTATCCGCCGCTGACGAAGTGCTGAAACACCCGTAGCCCGTAGCCCGGATGGAGCGAAGCGAAATCCGGGAGCAGCCTTCGAGGTAACCCCGGATTGCGCTTCGCTCCATCCGGGCTACAAGAATCATTAAGCCTGGACGCGGAAGGCGGAAATGACGTTCTGGCTGCTGCTCACCGTCAACAGCGTGACGTTCGGTGGCCTGTTGTTTCTGCTCTCGGCCGGCTTTTCGCTGATCTTCGGGCTGATGCGCATTCCCAATCTGACGCACGGCTCGATGTTCATGGTCGGCGCCTATCTGGGCACCACGTTCTTTTCCGGCGCGCTCGGCTTCACCTTGAATTTCTGGGTCGGCGCCGTCATTACGGCGCTCGAAGTGGCGGTGCTGGGCGCGCTGATGGAGCGGCTGTTGCTGCGCCGGCTCGCCGGCCAGCAATTGGCGCAGGTGCTGGTGACGCTCGGCGTCTCCTTCATGGTCGCCGATCTCTGCCTGATGGCCTGGGGCGGCGATCCGATCTCGGTGGCGACGCCGCCGGGACTGGGCGGCTTCATCCGCGTCGGCACCGCGGCGGCGCCGCTTTATCGCCTCGCCATCATCGGCATCGCCGTGGTGTTCGCCATCGCGCTCTGGCTGATGCTCGAGCGTACCCGGCTCGGCGCCATGATCCGCGCCGGCGTCGACGATCCGCAGATGGCGCGCGTGGTCGGCATCCGGGTGTCGCAGCTGTTCACCATCGTGTTCGGCTTGGGTGCGGGGCTCGCCGGTTTTGCCGGCGTGATCGGCGCGCCGATCCTGTCGGTCTATCCGGGCCTCGACCAGGACATGCTGCCGTTGGCGCTGGTGGTGGTGATTCTCGGCGGCACCGGCAGCCTGCTCGGCTCGTTCGTCGGCAGCATCATCGTCGGCTTCATCTATAATTTCGGCCAGGCGCTGGTGCCGGAGCTGGCTTATTTCATTCTGTTCCTGCCGATGGTGCTGGTGCTGGTGTTGCGGCCGCAGGGCCTGTTCGGAGGACAGGTCCTGTGATCGCCCGCCGCATCGCCATCGCCGTTGCGATCCTGGCGCTGATTGCTGTGCCGTACGCGATCACCGAGGCCTATTACGTCAATATCGCCAGCCAGATTTTGCTCTACGCGATCTTCGCGCTGGGGCTGAACATCCTGGTCGGCTACGCCGGCCTGGTTTCGCTCGGTCATGCCGGGCTGTTCGGGGTGGCGAGCTATGCGGTCGCTTCGCTCCTGGTTGCCGGCTACGGCCACACCGTCGCGATTCTGGCCGCGCTCGTGGTCGGATTGGTTTTCACCGCGGGTTTTGCCGCGCTCTCGCTGCGCGCGACCGGCATCAGCTTCATCATGATCACGCTGGCGCTGGGCGAGATCTTGTGGGGATTGGCGTATCGTTGGATCAGCCTGACCAACGGCGACAACGGCGTCAATGTCTCGACGCGGCCGATGCCGTTCGGCATCGCGCTCTCCTCGGCACCCGCGTTCTACGACATGACGCTGATCGTCTTTCTTCTCGCGGTCGCTGCGACTGCGATCTTCGTGCGCTCGCCGTTCGGCGCCGCACTCGCCGGCACCCGCGACCAGCCGCGGCGCATGAACGCGCTCGGCTTTCATGTCTGGATGATCCGGTTCGGCGCCTTCATGTTCTCCGGATTGCTCACGGCGGTCGCCGGTATTCTGTATGTCTACTACAACAGGTTCATCAGTCCGCAGACGCTGGCGCTGCCGGCTTCGGCGGAGGCGCTGCTGATGGTGATCTCGGGCGGCGCTGGCACGCTGCTCGGCCCGATTGTCGGCGCCGCCCTCGTCGTCATCATCAAGAACGTGGTCAGCGCCTATGTGGTGCGCTGGAATTTCATGCTCGGCGCCATCTTCGTCGCCATCGTCGTATTTATGCCGGAAGGCCTGGTGCCCGGCATGGCGCGGCTGTCGCGTGCGGCGTGGCGGGCGATGGGTGGCGCGAAAAAGTCATTGCCGCTCGTGGAGCGAAAGCCATGACCGCGCTCGCCGTCAAAAGCTTGAGCAAATCGTTCGGCGGCCTGCGCGTCACCGCCAACGTCAATCTGAAAGTCGAGCCGGGCGAGCGCCGCCTGATCATCGGCCCGAACGGTGCCGGCAAGACCACCTTGTTCAACTTGATCACCGGCGAGCTGCAACCCGATTCCGGCTCGATCCAATTGTTCGATCGCGACATCACCAAGGTGGCAAGCCGCAAGCGCGCCCATCTCGGCATGGCGCGCACCTATCAGATCATCACGCTGTTTACCGGCGATACGATTCTGCGCAATGCGACGCTGGCGCTGCTCGGGCTGTCGCCGCTGCGCTGGAATCCTTACGCGGCGCTGCATCGCCAGCAGCATCTGGTGGACGAAGCGCGCGCCGCACTCAAGCGCGTCGGCCTCGACCACATCGCCGACCGGCCTTTGGCCGAAACCTCGTACGGCGAGAAGCGCAGGGTCGAAATCGCCATGGCGCTGGCGCAAAATCCAAAGGTGCTGCTGCTCGACGAGCCATTCGCCGGGCTCTCGATCGACGAGCGCCGCGACGTGCGGCAACTGCTGACCTCGATCCCGCGCGACGTCACCATCGTCATGATCGAGCACGACATGGACACCGCGCTCGAGCTCGCCGACCGCATCACGCTGTTGCATTTTGGCGAGGTGATCGTCGAGGGCACCCGCGCCGAAGTGGTGGCCGACCCGCGCACCCGGGAGGTCTATCTTGGCGAATAGCGCGCTCAAGCTGCACGACATCGACGCCTATTACGGCGACAGCCACGTGTTGCAGCAGGTGTCCTTTGAATTGGGCGAAGGCCGTCTGCTCGGGCTGCTCGGGCGCAACGGCGCCGGCAAATCGACCTGCATGAATGTCAGCGTCGGGCTGTTGCCGCCGCGCGGCGGCGCCGTGGAGGTGTTCGGCGCGGCGGTGACGCGGCTGCCGCCGGAACTGATCGCGGCGCGCGGCGTCGCGCTGGTGCCGCAGGGCCGCCGCGTCTTCAGAAGCCTCACCGTGCGCGAGAACCTGATGGTCGCCGCGCGCACCGAACACGCCGGCCGCCGCCACGCGCCGTGGACCGAGCTGACGGTATTCGCCATGTTCCCGCGCCTCGCCGAGCGCCGCGGTCAGCTCGCCGGTCACCTCTCCGGCGGCGAGCAGCAAATGCTCGCCATCGGCCGCGCGCTGATGGCCAATCCGCGCGTGCTGTTGATGGACGAGCCGTCGGAAGGCCTGGCGCCGCAAATCGTCGCCGAAGTGATGTCGACCATCCGCAAACTGAAAGAAAGCGGCCTCTCCATCGTGCTGGTGGAACAGAGCCCGAAACTCGCCTTCGACATCGCCGACGACATCGTCATTCTCAACTCCGGACGCGTCGCCGTGATATCGACCGCCGCGGTGCTGAAAGCCGACGGCGTCGATCTGCGCCAGCATTTGGGCGTGTTTTGAAAACAAGGTGAGTGTGATGGCCAACAATAACATCGTCGTCGGTTTCGTCGGGCTCGGCACCATGGGCGGCCGCATGGCGACGAATTTGCAAAAAGCCGGCTTCAAGCTCGTGGTGCACGATCTGCATCGCCAAGCCGCGAGCCATCATCTTAATGCCGGCGCGACCTGGGCCGAGACGCCGCGGGCGCTGGCGAGCCAAGCCGATGTGATCTTCTCCTCGCTGCCGGAGCCGGCCGATGTCGAGGCGGTGGCGCTCGGGCCGGACGGGCTCGTTGCCGGCATCAAGCCGGGCGCGGCCTATTTCGATCTGTCGACCAATGCGCCGAGCGTGGTGAAGAAGCTCCACGCCGCCTTCGCCGAGAAGGGTGCGCATATGCTGGACGCGCCGGTGAGCGGTGGCCCGGCCGGCGCCGCCTCGGGCAAGCTCGCGATCTGGGTCGGCGGCGACGAAGGCGCGTTCAAGGCGCACAAAACCGTGCTCGACGCCATGGGCGACAAGGCCGCCTATATCGGGGCGATCGGCAGCGCCACGGTGGCCAAGCTCGTGCACAACATGTCGGGCTATGCGGTGGTCTGCGCGCTCGCCGAGACGTTCGCCATGGGCGTGAAGGCCGGGGTCGAGCCGCTGGCGCTGTGGCAGGCGGTGCGCCAGGGCGCGGCGGGGCGGCGCTTCACCTTCGACGCGCTGATCGACCAGTTCCTGCCCGGCACCTACGATCCGCCGGCGTTCTCGCTCAAGCTTGCGCACAAGGACGTGTCGCTCGCCAACGCGCTCGGCCGCGAGCTCGGCGTGCCGATGCGGCTGTGCAATCTCACCCTTGCCGAGATGACGGAGGCGATGGGGCGCGGCTGGGGCGGCCGCGATTCGCGCGTGGTGATGAAGCTGTCCCAGGAACGCGCCGGCGTCGACATCGCCGTCGATGCCGAGCGGATGCGCGAGGCGCTCGCCGCCAAAGACAAGTAAACAAGTAAAGTGACTGATGGCCGATAACCCGGCGATCACGCGACGCGACTTTCTCAATGGCATTCCGATTGCGGTGGGCGGTGCCGTTGCTGCCGGATTGTCACCCGACACTATCGCGGCGGCCTTTGCCGCCGAGCCGGCGCCGCAGGACGCGCCCGGCTATTATCCGCCGGCGCTGACCGGGCTGCGCGGCAGTAACCCAGGCGCTTATGAAGCCGCGCACCGCCTGCGCGACGGCGATTTCTGGTCGCAGGCGGGCGATCTCAAACAAACAAACGAAGACTACGACCTCATCGTGGTCGGCGGCGGCATCAGTGGACTCGCGGCGGCGCATTTCTATCGGGCGCAGCACCGGGACGCCCGCATCCTCATTCTCGACAATCACGACGATTTCGGCGGCCACGCCAAGCGCAACGAGTTTTCGCTCAATGGGCGGATCGAGCTGATCAACGGCGGCACGCTCTTGATCGACAGTCCGCGGCCGTACAGCGCCGTGGCCGACGGCTTGTTGAAAACGCTGGGCATCGATCCCGTGGCGCTGACGCAAAAGTGCTCGCACGCCGATTTCTATCCCTCGCTCGGGCTGCATCGCAGCATCTTTCTCGACAAGGAAACGTTTGGTGCCGACAAGCTGATCGCCGTGCCGCAAGGCGCTTCATGGGCGCGATTGCTCGCCGACGCGCCGTTGTCGCCAAAGGTGCGAAGCGACATCGTGCGCATCCAGGAAGCCGCGATCGATTATATGCCGGGGCTGACGTCCGCGGAGAAGAAGACGCGCCTCGCCGCCATGAGCTACCGCGACTACCTGCTGAACGTGGTCAAGGCGGATCCCGGAGTCATCCCGTTTTACCAAACAAGAACCCACGGCGAGTGGGGCGTCGGCATCGACGCCGTCTCCGCGCTCGACGTGTGGGCGTTCGAATTTCCTGGATTCACCGGTCTCGGCCTCAAGCGCGGCTCGGCGCCGCACACCGGCTACACCGCCAACGGCTATGCCGACAACGGCGGCTCGTACACGTTTCATTTTCCCGACGGCAACGCCTCGATCGCGCGGCTTCTGGTGCGCGACCTGATCCCCGACAGCGTGCCGGGCAACAGCGCCGAGGACGTCGTCACGGCGCGCGCCGATTACGCGCAGCTCGATAGGCCTAAGTCGCCGGTACGCATCCGGCTCCGCAGCACGGTGGTGCGCGCGCGCAATGTCGGCGATCCGGTTTCGTCCACCGGAGTCGAGATCGCGTATTTTCGTGGCGGCGACGTGTACACAGTCCGCGGTCGCGCCTGCGTGCTCGCGTGCTGGAACATGATGATCCCGTATCTGTGTCCGGAATTGCCCGCGAAGCAGAAAGAGGCGCTGCGCTATCCGGTCAAAACGCCACTGATTTATGCCAGCGTGGCGTTGCGCGATTGGAAGGCGTTCAAGGCGCTCGGCATCGCGTCGGTTTATGCGCCGGGCTCCTATTTCTCGATGCTCTCGCTCAATCAAGTCGTCGATATCGGCGACTACAAAAGCCCGCGCTCGCCCGACGAGCCGATGCTGGTCCGCATGGTGCGTACACCGTGCCAGCCGGGGCTGCCGGAGCGCGATCAGAACAGGGCAGGGCAGCACGATATCTTCAACACCACATTCGAGACCTTCGAGCGCAACATCCGCGGCCAGCTGGCGCGTATCCTCGGTCCGGGCGGGTTCGATGCGGAAAGGGGTGTGACGGGCATCACCATCAATCGCTGGCCGCACGGCTATGCTTACGAATATAACCAGCTGTTCGATCCGGAATGGCCGGAAGCGCAACAGCCGCATGTGATCGGGCGGGCCCGTTTCGGCCGCATCGCCATCGCCAACTCCGATTCCGGTGCCGCCGCCTATACCAACTCGGCCATCGATCAAGCCTATCGCGCCATACAGGAACTTTTGCAGACTTAAGCTCAATGCAGCACATATGACAGCAACGCCGGGTCCGCTGTTCGCCCTCGCGCTGGCCTCGATCTCGCTGATCGGGCCGCTGGCGGTGCACCTGTTCATGCCGGTGATCCCGGCGGTGAAGGCGGCGCTAGGGCTGTCGGACGCGCTGGCGCAATTGACGTTCAGCATCGCGCTGTTCGGCATGGCGTTTGCCACGCTGTTCTACGGCTCGCTGTCGGATCGTTACGGCCGGCGGCCGGTGCTGCTTTCGGGGCTGGCGCTGTTTCTGATCGGCAGCGCGCTCTCGGCGGCGGCCGGTTCGATCGTCCCGCTCGTGCTCGGCCGGCTCCTGCAGGCCATCGGCGCCGGCTGTGGCGTCACGCTCGGCCGCGCCATCGCGCAAGACGTCTATGGCCGCGACCGGTTGGTCAAGGCGCTGGCGTATCTGACGATGTTCTACACCATCGGCCCGATGATCTCGCCGATCGTCGGCGGCATTTTGATCGACATGTTCGGCTGGCGCAGCGTGTTCGGCTTCGCGCTCGTCCTTGGTGCCGTCATCGCGTTCGGCGCCTATATCGCGGTGTTCGAAACCCGGCCGCCGTCGCCGCAAAACCGCGTCCGCGGCAATGTCTTCCGCGATTATGCCGATCTGTTCCGCCACGTACGCTTCACCGCCTTCGTGCTGCAGTCGGGCTTCATGACCGCGACCTTCCTGACCACCGCGACGGCGGCATCGAGCCTGCTCAAGGATATGCTGCACCGGCCGTCGACCGAGTTCGGCTTTTACTTCCTGCTGTTGCCATTCGGTTTCCTCGCCGGCAATTTCATCACCAGCCGTATCGGCAATCGCGTCGCCAACGAGACCATGGTGCTGGCCGGCTCGCTGTTGTCGCTCGCCGCGGTGACGACGCAATCGAGCCTGCTGCTCGCCGGCCTAGTGACGCCGCTGACGCTGTTCGCGCCGGGCTTTTTCATCACCATGGCGCAGGGCCTGTCGCTGTCCTATGCGCAGTCCGGTGCCATGGAGACCAATGCAAAGCTCGCCGGCACCGCGGCCGGCCTCGGCGTCTTCGTGCAGAATTTCTGCGGCGCCGCCTTCGCCCAACTCTACGGCTTCATCGCCGACGGCACGGTGGTGCCGCTGACCGAGACCACCGCGATCACCGTGCTGTGCGGCCTTGTCGCCGGCGTGCTGCCGTTCGTGATGGCGCGCCGGGCGCGGCCGGCTTAAGCGAACCTTGCGCGGCTATGCGGGCGTCGGTAGGTTGGCCGTTGCCGGGGGCGAGGGGCGATGGAGCAGTCTGATTATTTTTCTCTGCTGAACCGGGCCATCGCCAAGCTCGAGAGCAATACGCCCGAAGCGCGGTCCGAGATTTACGATCGGGCGCGGTAGGCGTTGCGCAATCAACTTGGAGCGATGCAGCCCAGGTTGCCGGATGCCGCGATCGCCAAAGAGCTGCAACAGCTCGAAGGCGCCATTCGGCAGCTCGAGCCGCCGCAAAAAATCCAGCCTGAGCCGCCAAGAAAACAACAGGCGCCGGCCCAGCCGCCGCGGTCAGTCGCCTCGCGCGGCATTTTCTGCGAGTACTGCGTCGCCGAGACCACCGACGAGACGCCCGGCGATATTTCGACGCTCAACGGCATCGGGCGGCAATTTTACGGCAGCGCCTCGCCATGCCCGGAATGTGCGTCGGTGATCCGCACCTTGTGGTGGACCCTGGTCTCGTTGCCGGTCGTGCCGCTGGCGTCATATCGCTACAAGACCTCTGAGGAACATGGCACCCGTGCGCGCTTCTGGTGCCGCAAGCTGCCGGCGCGGCATTGGAATCAGATCTTCAAGACCTGGGTGATCGGCGTTGCGGCCGCCATTGCCGTCTTCGTTGGCATCTATGTCTACCACCAATATAAGTGACGACCGAAATTTCCCTCGATCGAGCATCTGCGAACATCTGCAACCGTTCCTGGTGGTGCACAGGAAAGCCTATGAAACAGGAAAGCCTATGAAGAAGGCGAGTTCTAAGCAATTGACGCGGGCAGGGCTTGCCGAACTGAAGTCGCTCGCAGCGCGCCAGGATAAAGCGATCGATACGTCCGACGCTCCGGAAATTCTCGACTGGTCCGGCGCCAAGCGGGGACTATTCCATCGCCCGATAAAGCAGCAATTGACGACCTGAGAAAACGATTCAAGGAAACCCAATGCCCGAGCAATGGAACAAGTACGACAAGACCGCCGCGCGCACTCACGGCAAGCCGGGGCGCGAGGTGCGGCCGCAGAGCACGACCATCGACGTTCACGCCCATGTCGGCGTGCCCGAAGCGGCGAAATTCGTCGAGCCGTATCTCGATTGGGCGACCATTCCGCTGGCGCATTTCGCCAATGCCGAGACCAAGGCGCTGAACCAGAAGCAGGAAGCCGACATCCGCGCGACGGCGAGCGCCGATCGCCGACTCGCCGATCTCGATGCCATGGGCGTCGACGTGCAGATGATCGCGCCGCCGCCGCCGCAATGCTACTACACGGTGCCGCTCGATATCGCGGTCAAGGCGGCGCAGCTGGTCAACGACGGCATCGCCGGCTTCTGCGCCAAGCGCGCAGACCGCTTCAAGGGATTTGGCACGGTGCCGATGCCGGACGGCCATGAGGCGGCGAAGGAGCTCGAGCGCTGCACCAAACAGCTCGGCTTCAAGGGCGTGCAGGTCATCACCAACGTCGCCGGCAAGGAATTGTCCGATCCGACCTTCGCGCCGTTCTGGAAGAAAGCCGAAGAGCTCGGCGCGCTGGTGATGATCCACCCCAACGGCTTCACCGACGCCGCGCGTTTGACGCGGTTTTATTTCAACAACGTCATCGGGAATCCGCTGGAGACCACGATCGCGCTGCATTACCTGATCTTCGACGGCGTGCTGGAGCGGCATCCGAAACTGAAGATCCTCGCCGTGCACGGCGGCGGCTATCTCGGCGGCTATTCCGGCCGCATCGACCATGCCTGGGGCGCGCGGTCGGACGCCCACGGCGACCTGCCGCAATCGCCGACCACTTATCTCATGCGCGTCTATGTCGACACCGTGGTGTTCACGCCGCATCAGCTCGCCGAACTGGTGCGGGTGTTCGGCGCCGACCACGTCGTCATGGGCACCGATTATCCGTACGACATGGCCGATTTCGATCCGGTCGGCCATATCGCTGGAGTGCCGGGCTTCGACGCCACGACCATCGCGGCGCTCGCGGGCGGCAACGCGAAAAAGCTGCTGGGGTTGTGAGTGCGCAGGGTGGGCAAAGCGAAGCGTGCCCACGCGGTCGTACTAACCGTAATCACGGCAGTGGCTTGCCCCGAACATCGGCGGCGCGCTCGATCTTGACCAGCACGCCGATGCCGGTGTCGGCGCCGACATGGGTTTGTTCGCGCGGCAAGAGCAGATTGAAGATGGCGTCACGGACCGGCCCGCTCTCGTGGAGTTCGGCGGTTCCGTAGAATCGCAAAAAGCCCGAAGTCGAGCACGCCGTCGCGCTGCGCCTTGAAGTTGGCGTAGATCACGCAAACGCGCTTGTCGTGGCCGAGATTGTCCAGCGCTTGCTTCTTCGAGCGCTCCCAATAGGCGAGATGGCCATCGTCGAAAACCACCATGCTGCCCTTGGGCGAGATGTTGGGGCCATTCGGGCCTTGCGTCGCGACCAGGCACGGCGCGCCGTCATCCCAGGCAGACCTGATGAGGGCTTTGAGCTTTTCGCTGATGGGCATGAGATGCTTCTTGCGTTGGGGACATTGCCGGTCGGGCAGGCGACATTAGGGCTCTACCCATCCTGCGGGCAATGGGCTTGATCCGTCCGCCGCGCGGTGCAACACCGTTCGCGATGAAGTTCGAATTGCAGAACGACGGACGATGAGCTTTCCCCAGTCTGGTGGCTGCCAGTGCGGCGCGGTTCGCTATGAGATCAGCGGGCCGCCGGCGGTGGTCTATGCCTGCCATTGCACGGAATGTCAGAGGCAATCCGGCTCCGCCTTCGCCATGGGCGCGGTGATCCCGCAGCAGCATTTCCGCATCACCAAGGGCAGCGCGAAAATGTTTGCCCGCAAGACCGGCCCGACAAAGACGATGGAATGCTGGTTCTGCCCCGACTGCGGCACGCGGCTTTATCACGTTCCGGGCGGCGCGGCCTATCCTAATCGCAACATCAAGCCGGGTACGCTGGATGATCGGTCGTGGATGGTGCCGACCATTCATTTCTGGACGCGTAGCGCGCAAGAGTGGGTTGTCATCCCCGAAGGCGCAACACGTTATGATACCCAGCCCGAAACCTTGAGCTGGCTCGCACCGATATCTTAGAGCTTGTAGGATGGGTGGAGCTCTTGCGAAACCCATCATGGGGCGGAGCGGTAATTTGATGGGTTTCGCAAGAGCTCCACCCATCCTACGGACCAATATCACAGGAGCAAAAGCATGCGGGACGCCGTTGTGACCTGCGCCGTGCTGGCCGGAGTGACGATCTTCACCCAGCTGTGCTGGGCGCAGAGCGCTCCGTCCAGCGACCCGGACGAGGCCCGCGTCGAAGATGTCATTACCGCCAGCCACATCCTGACCAACGAAGGAATATTGGACAGTTTCGGCCACGTCAGCGCGCGCTCGGCGAAAAATCCCGATCACTTCTTCATGCCGCGCGCCATGCCGCCGGCGCTGGTGTCGCGCGCCGACATCGTCGAAGTCGGACTTGATTGCAAGCCGGTCGATCCCAATGCGCTGCGGCTGAACGGCGAGCGCTATATCCATTGTCAGGTGTATAAGGCGCGCGGCGACGTTCAATCCGTCATCCATACCCATGATCTCGCCGTCATTCCGTTCGGCCTGACCGGAATTGCACTCAAGCCCGTGCTCGCCCAAGCCGGCTTCCTGCCGCCGCAGGTGCCGCTGTTCGAAGTGCGCGAGGCCAATGCGTCGGAGCCGGAGAACAAGCGCGGCATGCTGGTGCTCAACGCCACTCTGGGCGATGCACTGGCCAAAAAGCTCGGCAGCGGCCCCGTCGTCCTGATGCGCGGCCATGGCGAAACCGTCGTCGGACGTTCGGTACGCGAAGCGACGGTGCGGACCCTCTACACCCACATCGACGCGCAAGCGCAGAGCGCGGCGCTGGCGCTCAGTCCCAACATCACGGCTTTGAACGATGCCGAATTGGCGACCAATGCCGCCGAGAATTTCGACGCCGACCGGCCATGGCAGAATTATAAGCAGCGGCTGCCGGCAGGACGTTGAGCAGCGACCTGCGTCGCGGGCGGCGCCATTGCCTGCCCCGCCTGGAGCCATTAAACGGGTCCCATCCGTCGCAAAAAGGTCACGGCGACATGCAACGGACTTGAGCGATAGAGTAGGGTTTTGCGGATGTTTGCCGGGGCGTCATGGCGACCATCAAAATTTTGAGTCCGATTGTCCCCGCGGCACCGGTGCGGTTCCTCGGCGACGAGGACGTTTATTGGCGCCTGCGCATCAAAGGCGCCGCGCTGGTGGTGGTGACGCTCGGCATTTACCGGTTCTGGCTGGCCACCGATGCGCGCCGCTTTTTGTGGTCGAACACCGAGATCTCGGGCGACACGCTGGAATATAACGGGCTGGCCACCGAGCTGTTGGTCGGTTTTCTGTTCGCCATCGCCATCCTGGTCCCGCTCTACATGGTCTTCGCGCTGGCGATGCTGGAACTGGATATGGTGGCGTTCAAGCCGGCGCTGATCGGCTTTGCGCTGTTGGCGCTGCTCGGCGAATATGCGCTCTATCGGGCGCGGCGTTATCGGCTGACGCGCACGGTGTTCCGCGGCTTGCGCTTCGACCAGCACGGCTCGCCCTGGCTCTACGCTTTCTACGCGCTGCTGTGCTGGGGCATCGTCATCGTCACGCTCGGGCTTGCTTATCCGTGGACGCAGGCGTTTCTCGAACGCTTCAAGATGCGCAATACCAGCTATGGCGATCTGCACGGCCGGTTCGAAGGCTCGGGGCTGTCGTTGTTCCTGCGCGGCCTGCCGATGTGGTTTCTCATCGTCGGGCCGATCGTGGCCGCGCTCGGCGTGCTCAGCGCGCAAGTCGATTGGGATGCGCTCAGCCGCCTGATGGCAAAACCCGACGATCCCGAGACCGGCAAGATGATCGGCAAAATGCTCGCGCCCGGCATCGGCGTGGCGATTGCCGCCATCACCACGAGCTTCATCGCGCTGCCGCTGCTCTATCCGGTGTTCCAGGCGGTGAAACTGCGCTGGTGGATCTCCGGACTGCGCTTCGGCGAGGTCACCGTCACCTCGCGGCTGCGCGTCGGGCAGGTGTACCGGGTCTATTTGCGTCTCATGCTTTATCTTTTCCTGCTCAGCTTGCTGGCATCGATCATGGGCGGGATGACCGTCTTTTCCGTCGTCGGCATCGTCCGCCTGGCGCATAATGCGACGCTCACGCAAGTGGTCACCGGCGTGGTCTCGCTTGTGCTTTATGTCGTCGTCATGATCGGCTCTTCGACCATCTATCAGGTGATCGTGGCGGCGGGGTTGTGGCGGCTCGTCGTGGACACGGCCGCGTTGACCGGCGGACAGGCGCTCGACGGCGTGCGCGCCACCGGCTCGGCAAGCTCGGCGCTCGGCGAAGGCCTCGCCGATGCGCTCGGCGTCGGAAGCATCTAGCAATGACGCTCACCGCCGATCCGTCCGCAGCCGAGACCGCGCCGCCAAGCGGCCCCGCCATCTATTTCGACGGCACCTGCAGCGCGCGCAACGATGTGTTGGTCGAAGCCGGCGCGGCGGGTTTGCAGATTTTTTCGGCCGGCCGGCACCTGCTCGACGAATGGCTTTACGCCGAGCTGCGGCGGCAGGCGGCGCCCGACGGCGTGTTGCGGCTCGGTCGCCACGGCGAGACCTTGCTGGCGCGCCTCGAAGTCCACGATGCAGCGCTCGCTTTGGCAATCGAGGATCGCGCGGTCACGCTCGACCGCGGCGGTGTTGCCGAACGCAAGCTGCGGCGCAAGGTGGTGATCTTGAGCCTCGCCGCCGTGGTCTCGCTGATCGTCACCGCGATCATCGGCGTGCCGGTGCTCGCCACCCGCCTGACGCCGCTGATTCCGATCACGGTCGAGCAAAAGCTCGGCAGCGCGGTCGACAGCCAAATCCGTGCCACGCTCGACACCAAGCATCTCGGCGCGGGCTTTGTTTGCGGCGGCGGCGCAAACGGCGCCGCCGGACAGGCCGCGCTCGACAAGCTGGTCGGGCGGCTCAAGACGGCGGCGACACTGCCATATCCGTTGCGGGTGGACGTGGTGCGGCGCGCGGATTTCAACGCGTTCGCATTGCCCGGCGGCCATATCTACGTGTTCCAGGGACTGATCGACCGCGCGCAATCGCCCGACGAGCTCGCCGGCGTCTTGGCGCACGAGATCGGCCATGTCGCGCACCGCGACGGCACGCGCACTGTGTTGCAGGCCGCGGGGCTGTCGTTCCTGTTCGGCATGATGCTCGGCGATTTCGTCGGCGGCGGCGCGGTGGTGATCGCCGCCAAGACCGTGCTGCGCTCGTCCTATTCGCGCCAGGCCGAGGCGTCGGCCGACACCTATAGCGTCGTCCTGATGCGCAAGGTCGGCGGCGATCCGCGCGCGCTCGCCGCCATCCTTGCGCGCGTCATGGCCGACAAGGATGAAGGCATAAAAATCCTGGCCGACCATCCGGATACCAGGGATCGCATCGTCGCCATCAACGCGGTGGCGCCCGCGGGCGCCACGACGCCGCTGTTCGGCGCCGCGGATTGGGCGGCGCTGAAGCAGATTTGCGCGCCGCTGCCGGCAAGCGCAGCCGCACCGGCCAGCGGAACCGCGCCGGCCAGCGGAGCAGCACCGGCCGGCGGGACCGCTGCGGGTGGCGGGCAAAAATGAAAGCTAAAGAGTAATGGTGCGACGCCGAAGCATTGAGGAGCCGCCGTCACGGCTCGCCATCTGGGCGCGCCGCGTGGCGCTGTTCTCCTTGGCGGCGACCTTGATCGCCGTCATCATCGTGCGTTCGGGCGCGCTCGAGATCGTGCCGGCGCTGTCGACGCTGGCCGGCGCGCTGGTGCTCGCCGTGCTCGCCATCCTGCTCGCCATCGGCGCCGCGATCGTCATCTGGTTCGAAGGCGTCGGCGGCGCCAAGGAAGCGGCCACCGCCTTGTTCATCGGCCTGGCGCTGATCGCCTATCCGCTTTTTCTCGGCATCAAGGGCTACCGGCTGCCGGCGATCTACGACATCACCACCGATCCAATCGATCCGCCGCGGTTCGATGCCATCGCGCGGTTGCGGCCGCGCGACGCCAATCCGATCACCTATGAGGGCCTCTACGCCGCCGAGCTGCAGCACGCCGCCTATTCCGATATCGAGCCCGACCTTACCGACTCGACGCCGCAAGAGGCCTACGACGCGGCGATGAAGGTCATCATCAAGCGCAAATGGCGCATCGTCGATGCGCGGCCGCCGCAGGGCAGCGCGTTGCGTCCGGTTGACGCGCGCGCTCCGCCGGGACCGACGCCGCGCGATGGTTTTATCGAGGCGATCGCGCGCACGCCGATCCTCGGCTTCCGCGACGACGTGGTGGTGCGGGTGCGGCCGACCAGCGACGGCACGCGCATCGACGTGCGCTCGGCGTCGCGTTACGGCCGCCACGATCTCGGCACCAATGCGGCGCGGGTGCGCAACCTGATCAGCGATATCGATGACGTGCTGGCCTTGCCGCAGAAGCCGGCGCCCGCGCCGGCAAAACCTCAAGCACCGGCCAAGGGCGCGCCAGCCAAGCGATAGGTGCCGGTGATCGACGCCGGCCCGTCGGTCGAGACGGCGCCGCGCGCCACCAGTTCCTCCATGTGTGCCAGCACCGAGAGCCCGGCGGCGCCGACCAAGCGCGGATCGAGGCCGATATAGACTGCTTTGACGATGGTCGGAATGTCGGCTGCGCCCTTGCCGAGCCGGTGCAGGATCGAGGCTTCGCGGCCGAGCCGGTGCTGGATCAAATGCTGGACGTAACGGGGCGCATTGCGGACCGGGTTGCCGTGGCCGGGCAGATAGAGCGGCTCGCTGCGTTTGGCGAGCTTGTGCAGCGAGGCCATGTAATCGCTCATGGCGCCGTCGGGCGGTGCCACGATGGTGGTCGACCAGCCCATGACGTGATCGCCGGAGAAAATCAGATCGGATTCTTTGAACGCGAACGCCATGTGGTTGGCGGTGTGTCCCGGCGTGGTCAGCGCTTCAACAGTCCAGCCGTCGCCGCTCACGGTCTCGCCATCGGCCAGCGCCACATCGGGACGAAAATCCATGTCGGCGGAGGCATCGAGGCGGCGCGTCTCGCCGATATGCAGCGGCCGGGCGAGCCGGTGCGGGCCTTCGGCGAAAACCTTGGCGCCGGTCGCCGCTTTGACCTTGGGCACCGCCGGCGAATGGTCGCGATGGGTGTGGGTGACGAAGATGTGCGTCACCGTCTCGCCGTGCACGGCGTCGAGCAACGCCGCGACATGGGCATCGTCGTCCGGGCCGGGATCGAGGATCGCCACCTTACCGCGGCCGATGATGTAGCTGACCGTGCCCTTGAAGGTGAACGGACTCGGATTGTTGGCGGCCACCGCGCGCACCAGCGGCGCCACCTCTTTCACCCGGTCGGGCTCGAGATCGAAAGACTTGTCGAACGGGACGTCGTCGGCCATGCGCGCACCTTGCTCGAACGGGCGGCAATGATGTGCACGGCGCGGGTGAGGCGCGCAACTGCCCGTCATTCCGGGGCGCCACGAAGTGGCGCACCCGGAATCCATAACCCCTACCGCCCCAGGAATGGCGCTGGAGTTCAGAAACCTCACTTTTCGTGATTTTATGGATTTCGGGTTCGCGGGCTTCGCCCGCGCCCCGGAATGACGAGTGGGCCCACAAAATAATGGAGCCCCCGGTGCCGGGATCTCCGGGGGCTCCTGCAACCTCATTCAACACGACGAGTGAGACCGAGATCGCAGCCTAGTGTTATGCAAACCGCGGGCCAAGTCGGGCCAAGTTCCGGACGCGGCGGAATTGCGCGGATTTGGTTTCGATTCACCGTTCCGGGGCTTGCCCTGGTCGCACCGCAGGCGGGCGGTGGCTATTTTGCAGGCAGCGTCGGGCCTAAAACGGCGTCCGGCTGCGGATCGCCGCGGCCAGCGTGCCCTCGTCGAGGTAATCGAGTTCGCCGCCGACCGGCACGCCGTGGGCGAGCCGCGTCACCTTGACCTCGGCGTCGTGCAGCAGGTCGGTGATGTAATGGGCGGTGCTCTGACCGTCCACGGTGGCGTTGAGCGCCAAGATGATCTCCTTGACCTCAGGCGCGTGCGCCCGCTTGACCAACGCATCGATGGTGAGATCGTCCGGCCCAACGCCGTCGAGCGGCGACAGCGTGCCGCCGAGCACGTGGTAGCGCGCATTGATGGCGCGGGCGCGTTCGAGCGCCCAAAGGTCGGCGACGTCGGCCACCACCACGATCATGGACGGCTCGCGCCGCGCATCGGTGCACACCGCGCACGGATTTTGCGTATCGATATTGCCGCACACCCGGCAGATCTCGATCTTCTCCATCGCCGCCTGCAAAGCCGTGGCGAGCGGCGCCA
Source organism: uncultured Alphaproteobacteria bacterium (assembly GCA_963724715.1). Classification (GTDB taxonomy): domain Bacteria; phylum Pseudomonadota; class Alphaproteobacteria; order Rhizobiales; family Xanthobacteraceae; genus BOG-931. The sequence goes on from CAVRVV010000002.1 coordinate 907,634, forward strand.
TCAACAGCTCGCGTTTCTTGATGAGAAACAATGCGGCGCGTCGCGCCGAGCGCGGCCCAAGTCCCGGCAGCCGCGCCAACAGCTGGATCAGGCGTTCGATCTCGGGACCGGCGGCGATGGTGGGCATCGCCAGATTCCTAATCTTCTCCCTCTCCCCAAAGGGGAGAGGGCGGGGTGAGGGGGTACGGCCTCTCGGTCAGAGCCCCCTCACCCCAACTCTCTCCCCGCTGGGGAGAGGGAGCGCGCATGAGCGATCCGGTCATTCTCAAAACAGCTTCAAGCCGGGCGGCAGCGGTAGGCCGCCGGTCATCGCCTGCATCTTGTCCTGCAGCAAAATTTCGAGCTTGCGGCGGGCGTCGGCGTGTGCGGCGACAATCAAGTCTTCGACGATTTCCTTCTGGTCCGGCTTGAGCAGCGACTCGTCGACCCGGACGCCGCGCAGGTCGCCCTTGCCGGAAATATTCATCGTCACCATGCCGCCGCCGGCCGTGCCCTCGACCTCCATGCGGTCGAGCTCGGCCTGCATGGTTTCCATTTTCGATTTCAGTTCGGCGGCCTGTTTCATCAGGCCGAGAAAATCAGGCATCGAGGTCGCTCTCGTTATCTGGCGTGTCAGGCATATCATCGGCAGCGGCGGTGGGCGGGCCAGCGGGCGGGCGCACTTCGACGATCTCGGCGCCGGGGAAGCGCGTCAGCACCGCTTGCACCAGCGGGTCGCTGCGCGCATCGCTCTTGAGCTGCGTCTTGCGCTCTTCGGCCTGGCTGCGCAGCGACGGTGCGCCCGGCTCGGCGGACACGACCACCATCCAGCGCCGGCCGGTCCAATCATGGAGCTTCTTCGACAGTTCGCCGACCAGCATTTTCGCCGCGCTCGGTTCGAGCGCGATTTCGAGCTGGCCATCCTCGAAACGCACGAGCCGTACGTCGCGTTCCAGCGCGCTCTTCAGCAAGACATCGCGTTTCTCGGCGGCGAGCGCGATCAGATCCTCGAAGCGGTTAAGCGAGCGCGCCGGTGCATTCTCCTCGGCGCCGCGGGCGACGGGTTCCTGCAACGGCGCGGCCGAGGCGAGCTGGCTACGCGTGCCGCCACCGCCGCGCGGTATCTCCGAACGCGCCGGCATGTCCGCGCGCGACGTTGGTGTTGAGGGTGCCGTGCCCGCGCCATTGCCGCGTGCGTTGTCGCCGAGCGAGCGGATCACCTCGTCGGGCGTCGGCAGATCGGCGGCATAGGCGATACGGACCAAAACCATCTCGGCGGCGGCAATCGGCCGGCCGGCAGCCTCGACCTCGGCGATGCCCTTGAGCAGCATCTGCCAGGTGCGCGCCAGCACGCGCATGGACAATTTCGCCGCAAAGGCGCGGCCGCGCGTGCGCTCGGCTTCGGTGAGCGACACATCGTCGGCCACCGCCGGCACCACTTTCACCCGTGTGACGAAATGGGTGAATTCGGCGAGATCGCCGAGCACCATGGCGGGATCGGCGCCGGTATCGTACTGGTCGCGTAGCTCCTGCAAAGCACGCGCAATATCGGCGCGCATCAGCGCCTCGAACAGGTCGATGACTCTGGTGCGATCGGCAAGCCCGAGCATCTGCCGCACGTCTTCGGCGCGCACCGGGCCCGCGGCATGCGCGATGGCCTGATCGAACAGCGAGAGCGAGTCGCGCACCGAGCCTTCGGCGGCACGTGCTATCAGCGCCAGCGCCTCGGGCTCCGCCGTGATGCTTTCCTTGGCCGCGATGCCTTGCAGATGCGCCACCAGCAGCGCCGCGTCGACCCGGCGCAGGTCAAAACGCTGGCAGCGCGACAGCACGGTGATTGGAACCTTGCGGATCTCGGTGGTGGCGAAGATGAACTTGGCGTGGGCCGGCGGCTCTTCCAGCGTCTTGAGCAGCGCGTTGAAGGCGGCGCCGGAGAGCATGTGCACTTCGTCGAGGATATAGACCTTGTAGCGCGCCGAGACCGGCGCGTAGCGCACCGCGTCGTTGATCGCGCGCACGTCGTCAACGCCGTTGTGGGAAGCAGCGTCCATCTCGATGACGTCGAGATGGCGCGAGTCCATGATCGCCTGGCAGTGCACGCCGAGCACCGGCATCTTGATGGTCGGGCCGGTGATCGAGCCGTCGGGCAATTCGTAATTGAGCGCGCGCGCCAAGATGCGCGCCGTCGTGGTCTTGCCGACGCCGCGCACGCCGGTGAGGATCCAGGCCTGCGGGATGCGGCCGGCCTCAAACGCGTTGGATACCGTGCGCACCATGGCGTCCTGGCCGATCAGGTCGTCGAAGGTCGAGGGCCGGTATTTGCGCGCCAGCACGCGGTAGGAACCGGGTTTTTCGTTGGCGGCGTCGCTCATCGTTCTTCAAAACTCCGCCGCCGCCTGCGAGGCCGCGAATGGTGCCGGTTCAAGATTCGCGCAATGCGAAAATAAGGGGTGGGAGGCTGACGAGCGACCCGAACCGCGCTCGTTAGGGCTGCTTCCTTCCGGACCTGACCCGGTTGGCGAGTGGCTCGTCCACCGCCAACCTCCCGGGGACTATATTGGCCGGGGAGGGGGAGAAAGCAAGCCAAAGCGGCAGCCTTCATGATAGCTCTGACGGTCCGATACGAGAGGCAAAAATGTCGGAAATCGGCTGGTCGCTGCACCCTCAACTTGCCGCCGATACGGTGCCGGTTTGCGACCTCGTTCTGTCGCGGCTCTTGGCGATGGATGATGCCAATTTCCCGTGGCTCATTCTGGTGCCGCGTCGCGCCGGCGTGAGCGAGATCATCGATCTCGGTGCCGAGCAAACGCTATTGATGGATGAGTTGGCGCTGGTATCGCGGGCGCTCAAGGACGAGACGCGCTGCGACAAGCTCAACGTCGCCGCGATCGGCAACGTGGTGCCGCAGTTGCACATCCACATCGTGGCGCGGCGCAAGGATGACGCCGCGTGGCCGAAGCCAGTGTGGGGCGCGATTCCGCGGCGCGAATACGAGGCGGATGCTATGGGGCGCTTCGTCGCCGCGATCCGAGGTCGGCTTCCCTCGTCATTGTAGCTCGCGCCCGACGTCGTATTCGTAGAGCCAGCCAACCTTGAACGCGGTGTTGTCCTCGCCGCCGAAGCGTTCGCGCAGCTTGAAGGTCAGGTCGCGCTTGAGCCGCGCCCAGGGCGAGGCGAGGTGGTTTTCCTTGGCGCGGGCTCGCGCGCCGAGCACGGCGGCCTTGGTGCGCGGCACGCGCAGCCGCTCGTAGTGCAAAAGCGCCGCGCTGAGATCTTCGCCCTCCCGCGCGATCGATGCGGCGAGCACACAGGCGTCTTCGATCGCCATGCCGGCGCCGGTGCCGAGATAGGGCAGCATGGCGTGGGCGGAATCGCCGAGCAGCGTGGCGCGGCCGACGCTCCATTGCTCCAGCGGATCGCGATCGTACAGCGCCCATTTGTACCATCGCTCGCTGCATGGATAGAGTTTGGTCAGCGCCGGATTCCATGCCGCGTAAGTCGTCATCACTTCAGCCACGTCGCATTGCCGCGTCCAGGATTCTTCCGTCCAGGCGTCGCTGTCGACGTGGGCGACGATGTTGAGAAGCTCGCCGCGGCGCACCGGGTAATGCACCACATGGCCGTGCGGGCCCATCCACATCGCGCCGTTTTTGGTGTCGATATCGGCCGGCACGGCCTCGACCGGCACCATGCCGCGCCAGCAGATGCAGCCGGTGAAGCGCGGCTTGTCGGCGCCGAATAGGCTTTCGCGCACCGCCGAATGAATGCCGTCGGCGCCGACCACGACATCGGCCTCGACGGTGCTGCCGTCGGCAAAGCGAGCGTTGGCGGCGCGCTCGCCGCCTTCGACGCCGACGCAGCGAGCGCCGAAGTGGAGCTGCGTTGTCTTGAGCGCAGCGCCCAAAACTTCGAGCAGGTCGGCACGGTGCACGGAAAGATTCGGCGCGCCGAACTTTTGGCGGAAATCGCCGCGTTTGGTGCGCGAAATGTAGCGGCCGCTTCGCCAGCTGCGGATATTGAGAAAATCGGTTTCCGCCGCGATCGCTTGCACGTCCCGTTCGAGGCCAAGCGCGCGCAACGCCTTGACCGCGTTGGGCGTGAGATTGAGGCCGGCGCCGATCTCACTCAGCGCGCCCGATTGCTCGTGCACCACCACCTCGGCACCGCGCCGCTCCAGCGCCAGCGCCGCAGCCAGTCCGCCGATGCCGCCGCCGATGATGGCGATGCGAGGCGTGCGCGGCATGGGGCTTTCCTTTCGTTTAGCCGACGTTGGTCCGGGACCCCTGTCCGGGTCAAGCTTTGCCACGGTCAGGCGCGACTTGACCTTATTGAACGCCGCGGCTTCAATCCGCCACCAAGAGGAAGCCCCGGAATCTACGGGGAAAAGCGCGATCAGGAGCCTATCCATGACCTTCCGCATCGCCATTGTGCAGCCGATTTCGCACCGTCCCGGCGAGGATGAGCGCAACGTCGCCGACGCCGTAAGTGCTATCGAGCACGCCGCCCACGAGGGCGCCGATTTCGTCTGTTTCCCGGAAACCTATCCCGGCCCGTGGCGCATGCCGGCAACCTTCGATCCGATCGGGGCCATGGCGGAGGCGGCGGCGACCCATGGCTTGCACGTGGTGTTCGGCACCATCGAGCCGATCGATCGCAAGGCGGCGACCGCTTACAATCTGATCGTCATGGCCTATCCCGACGGCCGCGCGCCGGCACGCTACCGCCGCACCCATCCGAACGGACCGTGGATCTATACCGGCGGCAAGGATTGGGAATTCCAGTACACGCCGGGCAACGATTTCCCGGTGTTCGACACCGCCCACGGCAAGGTCGGCCTCGCCATGTGCAGCGAAGTCTACATGCCGGAAGTGACGCGGGCGCTCGCCTTGCGCGGCGCCGAATTGATCTTCATGCCGGCGGGCACCGACAAGAACCGGTTGTGGGCGACATGGCGGACGCTGATCTGGGCGCGTGCCATCGAGAATCTGTCCATCGTGGTGACGACGCAAAATCTGTTCGATCATGGCCAGCGCGGCCTTGCCATGGTGGCGACACCCGAGGAGATCGTGTTCGAGAGCACGGTCGCCGGCATGAGCCTGGTCGATGTCAGCCTCGAACGCGTGCGCCAGCTGCGCGCCAACCGCGACGCGGTGGGCTCGTCGGCCGGCTGCGGCGCCAAGCAAGGCGTGCTCGGCCCGCAATGGCAGCGGCCGGAACTTTACGACGCGATCTATCCGCGGCCGTTGCGCGAAGCGGCTGAGTGACCGATCCCCGCATCGTGCCCGAACGCCTCGAACTCGGCCCGCGACCGCACCTCGGCTATACGGCGAGCGCGATCGATCGCGCCGCCGACCGCCGCTGCGACGACGCGGTGCTGGCGAAATTTCTGCAAGACGATCGCGCCGGCGGCTACGTCATCGGTGGCGAGCTCGTGGTGATGAAACAGCGCGGCGAAGCCATCGACCCGCTGTTCTCGCCTGCCGAAGCAACTGCGTTCGGCAGCGCGCGCGAAACCATCTTCCTCGGCCTCTTGGGAGAAGCGCCGCGCTTCGGCTTCGGCCTCGATCCGGACGCCATCGAGCCGCTCAAGGCGCGCAACGATCTGAAAATCACCGATCTGCGCACGATCGCGGTGCAAGGTTTGGTGGATGCTGCGCATCTGCCGCCGCTCGCCGAGGCCAAGGCGCTGATCGGCTGGCATGCCCGCCACCGCTTCTGTCCGAATTGCGGAACGCCGACGCGCGTGGTGCAGGGCGGCTGGCGGCGCGATTGCCCATCGTGCAAGGCCGAGCATTTCCCGCGCACCGATCCGGTCGTCATCATGCTGGCGATCTCGGGCGAGCGTTGCGTGCTCGGCCGTTCGCCGCGCTTTGCGCCGACCATGTGGTCGGCGCTGGCCGGCTTCGCCGAGCCGGGCGAAACTATCGAGGAAGCGGTGCGGCGCGAGGTGCTGGAAGAAGCCGGCATCCGCTGCGGCAAGGTCACATATGCCATGTCGCAGCCGTGGCCGTTCCCGAGCTCGCTGATGATCGGCTGTCATGCGCAGGCGCTGTCTGACACAATCGTCATCGACCGCAGCGAGATCGAGGACGCGCGCTGGTTTTCGCGCGACGAATTGGCGCTGATGCTCGGCCAGCGCCATCCCGGCGGCTTGACCACACCGCCGCCGGTCGCCATCGCCCATCACCTCATTCGCAGCTTCGTCGAGGACGGCTGCCAAGTTCTTGATCGACAATGTCCTTGATTGATATGTCATTGAACCGCGCGCCGCGCATTCTCTGCACCGGCATCATCGTGCTCGACGAAGTGTTCCGCGTCGAGCAATTCCCGCAGCCCGACGGCAAAGTGCAGGCGACGGGTTTTTTCGTCGTCAACGGCGGCTGCGCGGCCAATGCGGCGGTGGCGATCGCCCGCCTCGGCGGCCGCGCTTCGCTTGCCGGCCCGATGGGCGGACCCGCGGGCGAGGACGCCAATGGCGATCGCGTGCTGACTGCGTTCGCGCGCGAAAAGATCGACTGCACGTTCTGTCAGCGCGTCGACGGATTGGCGACGGCGCTGTCGGCGATCTTCATGGATGCGCGCGGCGACCGCACCATCGTGACTTATCGCGATGAACGCATCGCCACGACGGCGCCGGCCGATCCGGACCGGATCGTTGCGTCCGCGGATGCGGTGTTGGCGGACAATCGCTATCCGGCATTCGTGGAACCGATCTGCGCGGCGGCGCGGCGGCGCAATCTGCCGGTGGTTCTCGACGGCGACCGGCCGACCGACGAGGACGATCCGCTGTTTCGCATCGCCACCCACGTGATCTTTTCCTCGGAATGCTTGCGCGCCACCACCGGCGCCGCCGATCTCGCCGCCGGTCTCGAGCGCATCGCGCGCAAGACCGACGCCTTTCTCGCGGTGAGCAATGGGCCCAACGATATTTTGTTTCGCGAAGGCGGCAAGCTCTGCCAATTGCCGGTGTTCGCCATCGACGCCGTCGATACGCTCGGCGCCGGCGACGCCTTCCACGGCGGCTTCGCGCTGGCGCTGGCGGAAGGGCGCAACGAGGTCGAGGCCATGCGCTTCGGCGCCGCGGTCGCCGGCATCAAATGCAGCCGGATCGGCGGTTCGGCTGGCGCACCGACCCGGGCGGAAGTCGACACGTTTTTGGCGGGGCGCTGAGGGGATGGCTTCGCCACTTGATTTAGAATAATCTTCTATATATAGAGGTTCAGTCTCGAAAATTTGGAAGATTATTCGTCATTATGGACGCCATTGACCGGAAAATCCTTGCGGTTCTGCAGGAGAACGCCGCGCTGTCGGTTGCCGAGATCGGCTCCCGGGTCGGCCTGTCGTCGACGCCGTGCTGGAAGCGCATCCAGCGGCTGGAGGCCGAAGGCGTCATCCAAAAGCGCGTCGCGCTGGTCGATCAGGACCGCATCGGGCTCGGCGTCACCATCTTCGTCTCCATCGAGACCGGCGACCATTCGCAGGATTGGCTCGATCGCTTCGCCCACGTGGTCGGCGCCATGCCCGAGGTCATGGAATTCTACCGCATGGCCGGCGACGTCGATTACATGCTGCGCGTCGTGGTGCCGGACATTGCCGGTTACGACACGTTCTACAAGAAGCTGATCGCCGCGGTGCCGCTGAAGAACGTCACCTCGCGCTTCGCCATGGAAAAGATCAAGTCGACGACGGCGTTGCCGATTCCAGAGATCAGGTGATCAGGGATCAGGTATCAAGAATAGGACGAGACAATCATCTCACCTTGATACCTGATACCTGATACCTGATTTCCTGATCCCTGCCACTCACGACGCCTTGCGCGACACCGAATTCGACTGGCGCGGCCGCATGTAGATCTGGTCGCTGAGCGTCAGCGTGCCGGTGACGACATAGCCGTAGGACGGGTTGTAGCTGTACTGCGCCTCGCCGAGCAGCAGATAAGTATTCGCCACCGCCAGATTCGCCGGGATGTTGACGACGGTACCGACCGTGCGCGCGGTGCCGTTGAGCGTATCGCTCCAGACCACGGTCGCCTGGCCGTTGGCGTCGATGGCAAGCTCCGACACCACGGATTTGAGCTGGGCCGAGACGTAAGGCGCGATGATGTCGGCCGCGGCGTTGAGGATATTGGTCATGTCGGCATTGGTGACGGCGGTGTACTGGCTCGGCAGGTCAGCTAGCGCATGCGCGGTCAAGGTGACTTTGCGCTGGGTGGCAACAGCCGTCGTGATCTCGACGCAACCGAGATAGAGCGTCATCATGATCGGCAGCAGCATGGCGAACTCGACGGCGGCAAGCCCGCTGCGCGCCGTGGCAAAGCGCGCGGCGCTGCGGGACATAGTGCGAGCGAGAGCGATCATGGCCCGTCTCCTCAGGATGCTGCGTAGGGTTCGTTTTTGAAGACGGCGGTGGCGGCCAACAGATTGTAGCCGCCGTTCAAGCTGCTCAAGCTGAAGCCGAACAGATCGACATAGACCGGATATTTGTAATAAAGCCGCACCACCACGATGTCGCCCGGCCCGCCAGGATTGTAGCCGAGGCTCGAGCTTTGGAAGGCGCCGTTGCTGATCGGCATGCCGAGGCCGACCGCGGCAAACGACGAATAGGTCTCGACGTCGATGTAGACGCCGCTCTGGCAATTGAACAGGCCGGTGATGACGTTACAGACCTGCGACTTGAATTGCGCCGCGGTCCAGCCTTGGGTCTGCGCCTGGCCGGTCAGGACCAGCCGCGCCGCCGTGGCCGCCGCGGTCTCGAGCGACTGCCCGGCGAAGAACAGGATCGCGGTTTGCAGGATCGCGAAGATCAAGGCGACGAACGGCGCCGCGAGAAGACCGAACTCGACGGTGGTCGATGCCTTGCGTTGCGAAATGAAACGGCGCGGCAGCGGCGAACTCAACAGCCGGACTGCCCGCGCTGAAATTTTTGGTTTCAGCTGCTCGAACATATCACCCTCACCCAGCGCGGCCCGCGCAACGGCGCGAACCCACGGTGAAGCATTACCCGGCAGCTATTGGCGATAGGTTGCAGCGAACGCGGCTAAGCGGCAATCGGCTTTAAGACCTCGTCAACCTTAGAGCATGATCCGGAAGAGTGGACGCCGGTTTTCCGAAAAGATCATGCTCCAACGAAAAACCAGACCATGATCCGATTCAATTCGATCGGATCATGGTCTAGGCCGGCGCGGTCAGTGGCCGGCTCCGGCGGCCAAGGACTGGGCGTTGCGGGCCGACATGCGGGCGAGCGTATCGGAGAAGAATTCCGTTTGGTCGGCGAGCGTGACTCGCGGCGCGCATTCCGGCGTGCAGCTATAGGTCGCGCGGTTGATGCCGCGATAGACCACGACGATCTTGTCGGTCGGGCCCTGGACTTCGACATTGTGCTCGACGAGCACCGCGCCGCTCTTGTCCATGATGAGGAAGTTGGTGGCGCCGTAGGATTTGCCGGTGAGGACAGCAAGCCCGCCAGGCTGGACCGAGAGGTCGGCGATCAGCGGGTTGCCGACCACCACGGTGGCCGCCCGGTCGGGCAGCTTGATGACCCTGGCCTCGTCGAGATGGACGATGACCGTGTCGTCGGCGCGGACCGCAGACCCGGTCAGGAACAAAGCCATCGCCAGCCAGCAAAGCGGTCTGAGCGCCGCGAGGCCGCGCAAGCACAACGCCGTCATCGATACTCTCCGAAACGCTACGCGGATTCGACGACTAAAGAACCCGTAGTGTGACCCATCCACTTGACTGCAAAATAGTGAATGAAGTGCAAATCGAGCGGCCCGGACAGCTGTGACGGCGTAGTGACGCCGGCTTAACGATGGCCGCGAAATCCGGAATTAGGCTGCCGCCGCTTCACTGCGTGAACGGATGGGCGAGCTGGGCCGGAAACGTCTTGGGAAACTCGCGCTCGGCGATGCCGTAATGACCCGGCAGCTCGCTGGCCGGCATGTAGAAGGTGCCGAACAACAGATCGAGCACCGGGAAGGTTGCGGCAAAATTCCGCTCGCCACCGCGCTCCGCCGCGGTGTGGTGCCAGCGGTGGAACACCGGGCCGGCGATGACGTATTTGAACGGCCCCAGCGTCCAGTCGAGATTGGCGTGCACGAAGGCGGAATGGGCGATGGTCAAAGGCCCGAGCACCAGGAAGACGTTCGGCGAGATGCCGGCAAGCAGCAAGGCGACATCGGCGAACACGCTGCCGAGGAACAGATTGACCGGGTGGAAACGCGCCGCCGAAATCCATTCCAGCTCTTCGGAGGAGTGGTGCACGGCGTGGTACTTCCACATTCTCTCGCCGTGGAAACCGCGGTGCGTCCAATACAGGATGAAATCTTCGCCGACCAGGAACAGCACCATCTGCACGGTGAGCGGCAACGCGGCGAGCGGCCCGTGGCCGTTGTCGTAGAACGCGACCAGGCCGTCGGCAGTAGTAATGCCGAATAACAGCGCGGCGCCGACGATGAGGAGGCCGATGCGCAAGTAACGCGCGATCACCGGGATGAAGAACCAATAGCAAAGATCGGTGACGATATCGGGCTTCCGCCACCACGGCCGGCCGGGATTACAGGCCCAGAACGAGGTCAGGACCGTAAAGACGGCGGCCAGCGCCAGCGAGATCCAGATGTTCTTGGTCAACGTTTCGCCAACGCTGTTGAAGAACGTCAGCAACTCGAGGCCCACGCTGTCGGCGCCTGATGAGCCGTCTGGCGGCAGAAACATGTGTCGATCCCTGCATGAGGTTCGCGTGGCGGCGGCGGCGCTCCAGTGATATCGGTGCGGCCATTAATACGGCGTGAAAGATACCGGAGCGGCGTCCTGCGCATGGCGGCGATGGCAAGCGGCGATTTGATGCAAATTTTGCGTCGCGGGCTTACCTGATCGAAACTGTTATCCGCTATCCATTTTCACGCGACGATGGCGACCGGAACCTATCGCGCCCTGCTGCGTCGAAGTAGGCGTTTGATGGTTCGCTGCGCAGCGGCGTCGCAATTCGCCCGATCGCAATACGTTGTTAACTACAATGCGGAACAGGCGATATACCGCCGGTTTCTTCGAACGATTTAACCCCAATGAAATTTCTCGTTGTTAGCGTCGCCATCGATCCTAACGGCCGGAAAAAACGGCCGCTGGGTCACGCTCAGACAGCCACGTGTGGACCTTAAGGAGCCAACTCATGAAGACCCTTTTTGCGCGTTTCGTGAAGGACGAGTCGGGCGCCACGGCCATTGAATACGGTCTCATCGCCGCCGGTATCTCGGTTGCGATCATCGCCGTCGTCCAGGGCCTCGGCACCAACCTGAAGACCACTTTCCAAAGCGTTTCGACCGCCCTCAAGTAAGCGTCGTCTTTAACTCCGTTACGAGAGGGCTCCGGTCGCGTACCGGAGCCTTTTCGCATTTCCCCTCCCTTCCCTCCCCGCAAGCGGGGGAGGGAAGGGAGGGGGCTAACCGGCCTTAAACCCGTGAACGGGTATTGGGACGCCATGTTGACCGAAGTAATCAGATTGACGCTGTTCCCGGCCATGATGGCCTTTGCCGCATCCAGCGATCTTTTCACCATGACCATCGCCAACCGGGTGTCGCTGATCCTCCTCGGCGGCTTCGTGCTGCTCGCTTTGCTCATCGGGATGAGCGCTCACGACATGCTGATCCATGCCGGCGTCGCCGCGGCGGTGCTGGTGGTCGCCTTCCTGTGCTTCACCCGCGGCTGGATCGGCGGCGGCGATGCCAAGCTTGCCGCCACCACGGTACTGTGGCTCGGCGTCGGCCATCTCGCCGACTATCTGATCTACGCCTCGCTGCTCGGCGGCGCGCTGACGCTGCTCTTGATCCAGTATCGCGCCTTGCCGATGCCCCAATTCCTGCTCGGCCGGGAATGGGCCGAGCGGCTGCACCGCCCGGATTGCGGCGTGCCCTACGGCATTGCGTTGGCGGTGGCGGCGCTTGTGGTCTATCCGCAGACCGAGTGGATGACGGCACTCGGCCTGTAAGCTCGGCGCGCGCCCCGCGCGGGCCGAAGCAACGCAAGATTAACGCGATTTGGATACGCCTCATTAACCATGCCTTGACGTTTAGCTGGTCAAATCCGGCGATGACGGCGCTTCCCGCCGTCACGTGGGAAGTGAAGCGTAATGAAAGCCGCGCGTCTCGTTGTCCTCGGTGTCGCTCTCGCCGCTGGCGGGATTGCGGCCTATTTGGCGAGCAGCCACCACGAGGCGCCGCCACCGGCTGCGCCGCCGGCACCGCCGCTCGCGACCGTCGACGTCCTGGTCGCCAAGAACGACCTCGGTCGCGGTCAGTTGATCGGCGAAGGCGACATCGGCTGGCAGCTCTGGCCGCAGGCGTCGGCTAATCAGAGTTTCGTGAAAAAGACCGAGCGGCCCGATGCGATGCAGCAATTCGTCGGCGCCATCGTGCGCATACCGGTCGCCGCCGGCGAGCCGATCCGCGATCCGGCGGTGGTGTTCGCAAAAGGCTCGGGCTTCCTCGCCGCGGTCTTGACCAAGGGCATGCGCGCGGTGTCGATGGAGGTTTCCGCCGAAAACGGCGCTGGCGGCTTCATCCTGCCCGACGATCATGTCGATGTCATCCTGACGCGGCGCGACAAGGCGGCGGAAAAGCTTATCGGCGTCGAGAAGATCGTCAGCGAAGCGATCCTGCGCAATGTGCGCGTGCTGGCGATCGATCAGGCGGTCGAGGAAAAAGCCGGCCAGAAGGTCGTGGTCGGCAAGACCGCAACGCTCGAATTGAACCCCGACCAGGCCGAGACTCTGGCGATGTCGCGTCAGCTCGGCACGCTGTCGCTGGCATTGCGCAGCCTCCTCGACTCGCAATCATCGACCGTCGAGGGCGGCGACGACGACGACCGGCGCGGCCCCATGAATACAGTGCGTTACGGCGTGAGCACCCTGTCGCTATCCCACTGACCGGACAAAGGGACCTCACCATGACAACAAGGACATCGATCCGCGCGGCGGCTCACGCCGGCCTGATCGCCGTGTCATGGCTTGTGCCTTGGCAATCCAGTGTCGCAGGCGACGCGCCGGTGAGCCAGCCGCCGATCCAGACCCTCCAGATTGCGGCGAGCGACGCCGGACTGCACTCCGTGGCGCTCGGCGTCAGCAAGTCCCTCGTCGTCGATTTTCCGCGTGACATCAGAGATGTTCTGGTCGCTGATCCCACGATCGCCAATGTGGTCGTACGCTCCTCGCGCCGCGCCTACATCATCGGCATCAAGCAAGGTCAGACCAGCGTCTTTTTCTTTGACGCCGAGGGCAAGCAGATCGCCGGCCTCGACCTCGCCGTGATGCGCAATCTCAACGGCATCCGCGCGGCGCTCAAGCACGTGCTGCCGAACGACGACATCACGGTCGAGGGCATCGGCGATGCCGTCGTTCTGTCCGGCACCGTGGCGAGCCAATTGGAGTCGCAGCAGGCCTACGACATGGCGTCGCGCCTCGTCGAGGCGCTGACGGCCTTTGGAACCATCGCCGCCGGCTCGGCGCAACGGGTCGTCAACGCTCTTGTTGTTCGCGGCGGCGACCAGGTCATGCTCAAGGTGACCGTCGCCGAGGTCGAGCGCGACGTCGTCAAGCAGCTCGGCATCAACCTGTCAGGGTCGCTGGGTTACGGCACCGCGGTGGTCAATTTCAACAATACCAATCCGTTCTCAGCCTACGGCCAGTCGCTCAGTGGCTCCGCGATCAACGGCACCTTCAAATCGGTCACCGCCACGTTGCAGGCCATGGAGCAGGCCAGCGTCATTCACACGCTGGCCGAACCGAACCTGACCGCGATCTCCGGCGAAACCGCGACCTTCATGGCCGGCGGCGAATTTCCCGTCCTAAACGGCTACTCCTGCTCCCCGGTGTCGAACACGCCGGGCGCGGCGACGACATGCCAGCCGGCGATCACTTTCAAGAAATTCGGCGTCGGTCTGAATTTCACCCCGGTCGTGCTCAGCGAGGGTCGCATCAGCCTCAAGGTGATGACCGAGGTGTCGGACCTGTCGACCCAGAATTCGATAACCGTCGTCGAGCCCGGCACCAACGCATCGGCGACCATTCCATCGATCCGCACACGGCGCGCCGATACCACGGTGGAGATTCCGTCTGGCGGCACGCTGGCCATGGCCGGCATGATCCAGGACGATACCAAGCACAACATCAACGGCCTGCCGGGCCTTGCCGAGCTGCCGGTTCTCGGACCGCTGTTCCGCAGCAACGACTACATCAATCAGCGCACCGAACTGGTGGTGCTGGTGACGCCCTACATCGTGCGCGCGGTGGCGCAGAAGGATCTGTCGCGGCCCGACGACGGCTTCGCCGATCCGAGCGATCCGGCACAGGTCCTGCTCGGCCACTTCAATCGCATCTACGGCGTCGGCGGAGCCGACCGGCCGGACAACTATCACGGCCGCTATGGGTTCATCCTCGATTGAAGCCGGTGTCAGGAGACGATCGATGCACACCGTCCGCACAATGACTACCGGCCGCCGCGGCAGCGCTGCGGTTGCGTTGCGTGCCGCCATCGTCACCGGTTTCGGTTTTTTGGTTTGCGCCTGCCAGACCGACCAGAAAATCACGGCCGCGCCCGACGTGCCGTACGATTACCGTTTGCGCCATCCGATCACGATCACGGAGGCCGAACGCACGCTGCAAATCTTCATCGGCTCCAATCGTGGTGAGCTCACTGCGGAGCAACGCGCCGACGTGCTGGCATTCGCGCAAACCTGGAAGCAGGAAGCCACCGGCGGCGTGCTGATCGATCTGCCGACCGGCACTGTCACTGAAGGCGCCGCGGCGGCGGCGCTACGAGAAATTCAATCGATATTGGCGGCGACCGGCGTGCCGCCGAAAAGCATGATGGTGCGCAACTATCCGGCCAACGCCCGCACGCTGGCGACCATTCGCATCACCTATCCGAAAATCACCGCGCAAGCCGGCCCCTGCGGCATGTGGCCCGAAGATATCGGGCCGAGCTACAACCGCAATTATTTCGAAAACCAGCCGCACTGGAACTTCGGTTGCGCGAGCCAGCGCAATCTCGCCGCCATGGTCGAAAATCCGTCAGACCTGGTGCAGCCGCAGCACGAGACGCCGCCCTACGCCATGCGCCGCACCAAGGTGATGGAGAAATATCGCGACGGTGAGAGCACCGCGACGCAATATCCGAACCAGAATGCAGCGAAGATCAGCGACTTTGGCCAATGATGTCGGTACCTGATGGCACAAGCTAGTCAAGCCGCGCGCGACGACAGCGCAGTCACGGACAGCGTCGGCCGCGATGAGCACATCGCGCCGGCGCCGCGCGTTTCCGTGCAGGCCTTTTGCGAGACGGTGGAGACCGCGGCCGCCATCCAGGGCGCCAGCGAAGACCGGCGCATGGCCAAGGCGCATATGCGCATTCAGATGGGCGGCCTGACCGCGGCCATCGAAGCCTATCAAAGCGCGCCGACGCCGAACGTCATTATCCTTGAATCCGACGAGCGCGGCGAGGAAATCATCGCCGGACTCGATCAGCTCGCCAATTATTGCGACGCCGGCACCCGCGTTATCATCGTCGGCCGCATGAACGACGTCACGCTCTATCGCGAGCTGGTGCGCCGGGGTGTCAGCGACTATTTGATTGCGCCGATCGGCACCTTGCAGGTCGTGCGCGCGGTGTGCGGACTGTTCTCGGCGCCCGATGCCAAGCCGGTCGGCCGCATCGTCGCCGTGGTCGGCGCCAAGGGTGGCGTCGGGGCTTCGACCGTGGCCCACAATATCGCGTTCTCGCTGGCACGCGACCTGATGCTCGATTCGGTGGTGACCGATCTCGATCTCGCGTTCGGCACCGCCGGCCTCGACTTCAACCAGGATCCGCCGCAAGGCATCGCCGAAGCGGTGTTTTCGCCGGACCGCATCGACACCGCCTTCGTCGACCGCCTGTTGGCCAAGTGCACCGATCATTTGAGCCTGCTCGCCGCACCGGCGACGCTCGACCGCGTTTACGATTTCGGCGCCGACGCGTTCGATTCGATTTTCGATTCGCTGCGCGCGACGGTGCCCTGCGTTGTGCTCGACGTGCCGCATCAATGGACCGGCTGGAGCAAGCAGACCTTGATCGGCGCCGACGAAATCCTCATCGTCGCAGCGCCCGACCTCGCCAATCTGCGCAACACCAAGAACATCTACGACCTGCTCAAGGCGGCGCGGCCGAACGATCATCTGCCGCGCTACTGTCTCAATCAGGTCGGCGTGCCGAAGCGGCCGGAGATCAAGGCCGCCGATTTCGCCAAGGCGCTGGAAGACGAGCCGGTGGCGACCATACCGTTCGAGCCGCAATTGTTCGGCGCCGCCGCCAATAACGGGCAGATGATCGCGGAGATTTCCGCGGGCCATCGCACCGCCGAAACGTTCCGGCAATTGGCGCAGCTTCTTACCGGGCGCGTCGAGACCAAGAAGCAGCGTTCGGGCTTGCTGTCGCCGCTGATGGACAAGCTATTGCGACGGCAAACTTAAAAAGCGTTGGAGTTGCGTTCGTGTTTGGCAAGCGTCCCACCGGTAGTCCAACCAGCGTCGAAGAGCACGCCGTTGCGGCGTCGCGCGCGTTATCGCCCGCGCCGGCCGCTGCACCGCCGCCTACGGCGCCCGCCGGCGAAGTCGGCCGCACCCCGTTTCCCTCCGCGGGTCTCGGCGCGCCGCTGATCGGCGCACCGACGCCGGGTAAAAGTGTCAACGCCGGGCCGAAAACGCCGCCGGCTCAGGTTCCCTCCGCGGTCGATTCCCGCCGCTCGGAGTCTTATTACGAGGTCAAGGGCACGATCTTCGGCGCGCTGATCGAGGCGATCGATCTGGCGCAACTGGCCAAGCTCGACGCCGATTCCGCGCGCGAAGAAATCCGCGACATCGTCAACGAGATTATCGCGATCAAGAACATCGTGATGTCGATCTCCGAGCAGGAGGACTTGCTCGACGACATCTGCAACGACGTGCTCGGCTACGGTCCGCTCGAGCCGCTGTTGGCGCGCGACGAAATCGCCGACATCATGGTCAACGGCTCGGGCACGGTCTACATCGAAGTCGCCGGCAAGATCCAGAAGACCGGCATCCGCTTCCGCGACAACCAGCAGCTCCTCAATATCTGCCAACGCATCGTCAGCCAGGTCGGCCGCCGCGTCGATGAATCGTCGCCGATCTGCGACGCGCGCCTGCCGGACGGCTCGCGCGTCAACGCCATCGTGCCGCCGCTGGCCATCGACGGGCCGGCGCTTACCATCCGCAAATTCAAGAAGGACAAGCTGACGCTCGAGCAGCTGGTCAGATACGGCTCGATCTCGCCGGAAGGCGCGGAAATCCTCAAAGTCATCGGCCGCTGCCGGGTCAATACCTTGATCTCCGGCGGCACCGGCTCGGGCAAGACGACGCTGCTCAATTGCCTGACCCGTTACATCGACGACGACGAGCGCATCGTCACCTGCGAGGACGCCGCCGAATTGCAATTGCAGCAGCCGCACGTGGTGCGCCTGGAAACGCGGCCGCCGAATCTCGAAGGCGAAGGGCAAATCACCATGCGCGATCTGGTGCGCAACTGTCTGCGTATGCGGCCGGAACGCATCATCGTCGGCGAGGTGCGCGGCCAGGAAGCCTTCGACCTGTTGCAGGCCATGAACACCGGCCACGACGGCTCGATGGGCACGCTGCACGCCAACATGCCGCGCGAGGCGCTCTCGCGCCTGGAATCCATGATCACCATGGGCGGCTATGCACTGCCGTCGCGAACGATCCGCGAGATGATCTGCGCTTCCGTCGACGTCGTGGTCCAGGCGGCGCGCTTGCGCGACGGTTCGCGCCGGATCACCCACATCACCGAAGTGATGGGCATGGAAGGCGACGTCATCATCACCCAGGACATTTTCACCTACGAAATCCTCGGCGAAGATGCCAGTGGCAACCTGATGGGAGCGCACAAATCGACCGGCATCGGCCGGCCGAAATTCTGGGAACGCGCGCGCTATTACGGCGAGGAGGGGCGGCTCGCCGCCGCGCTCGACGCGTCCGACCCCGCGCGCGAAGCGGTGCGAGGCTAGGTCATGCAGACTTACGGCCTTTTCTTTCTGGTGGCGATCGCGATCGGCGGTGTCGCGTGGGTCTTCATCTATCCCTTTCTGTCCGGCGAGCGGCATGCCGAGCGGCGGATGGCGAACGTGGCACGCTCGGAGCCGGTCGCGGCACGGCCGACCCGTGTTACCCAGAAATCGCGGCGCGATCAGGTCGAAGGCTCGCTCAAGGAGCTCGAAGAGCGGCAGAAAAAGGCCAAGCGGGTGCCGCTGTCGATCAAGCTCACGCAAGCAGGGCTCGACTGGTCGAAGCGCCGTTTCATGGTCACCGCGAGCACGCTCGGTGTCGGCGCTTTCCTGGTTGCGATGCTGTTGGGCGCAGGGCTTGTGGCTGCGCTTGGCTTCGGTTTCGCGGCAGGGTTTGGTATGCCGCTGTGGCTGTTGAAGTTCCTCAAGAAGCGGCGCGAGGCGAAATTCCTCAATAATTTCCCCGACGCCGTCGACGTCATCGTGCGCGGCATCAAGGCCGGCCTGCCGTTGCTCGACAGCATCAAGATGATCGCCAGCGAAGCCGACGAGCCGATCAAGAGCGAATTCCGCGGCATCATCGAAACCCAGACCGTCGGCATCCCGCTCGGCGATGCCTGCGCCAAGCTCTACGAGCGCATGCCGGTCGCCGAAGCGAACTTCTTCGGCATCGTCGTTTCCATCCAGCAGCGCGCCGGCGGAAATCTTTCAGAAACGTTGGGCAACCTGTCGCGGGTGCTGCGCGACCGCAAGAAGATGAAGGCGAAGATCCAGGCCATGTCGATGGAGGCGAAAGCCTCCGCCTCGATCATCGGCTCGCTGCCGATCGTGGTGATGGCGCTCGTCTATTTCTCGAGCCCGGCCTACATCGAGCTGCTTTGGCTCGAGCCGCTCGGCCGCATCATGCTGGCTTGCTGCGGGACGTGGATGTTCATCGGCATCATGGTGATGCGCAAGATGATCAATTTCGACTTCTAGGGGCGAGACATGGGTTCCTTGATCTCGCAAGCGCTCGATCCGGCCGTCATGACGATGTTCTTCGCCGGCGTCGCCGCGATCGCGACGGTGCTGACGCTGGCCATGCCGTATCTGGTCACCGACACGCTCGACAAGCGGATGCGGGCGGTGGCGCTGGAGCGCGAAAAAATTCGCCAGCGCGAGCGCGAGCGGATGGCGCAAGGCAGCAAGGCGGTGCTGCGCCAATCGCCCAAGCAGTACATGAAGAAGGTGGTCGACAACTTCAATCTGTCGAAGTGGGTCGGCCAGGAAGAAGCGCGCGCCAAGCTCGTCCAGGCAGGCTATCGCGGGCAGGCGCCGTATATCACGTACCTGTTTTTCCGCATGACGATGCCGATCGCCATGCTGCTGGTATCGCTGTTCTATATTTTCGTCGTGCTCGAGCTTGATTACCCGCCGATGATCAAGTTCGCGATGTCGATCGGCTGCGCTTATATGGGCATGCAGAGCCCGAACCTGTTCCTGAAGAACAAGATCCAGCGGCGGCAGCTGTCGCTTAAGCGCGCGTTTCCCGATGCGCTCGACTTGCTGCTGATCTGCGTGGAGTCCGGCATGTCGATCGAAGCGGCGTTTCGCAAGGTCAGCGTGGAGGTCGGCAGCCAATCGGTGGCGCTGGCCGAGGAACTCACGCTGACCACGGCGGAATTGTCCTACCTGCCGGATCGCCGCCAGGCTTATGAGAACTTGGCGCAGCGCACCGGCCTCGAAGGCGTCAAAGCGGTCTGTCTGGCTTTGCAGCAGGCGGAACGCTACGGCACGCCGCTCGGCACCACGCTTCGGGTGCTGGCCCAGGAAAATCGCGACATGCGCATGTCGGAAGCCGAGAAGAAGGCCGCCGGCCTGCCGCCGAAGCTCACGGTGCCGATGATCGTGTTCTTCCTGCCGGTGCTGTTCGTCGTGATTCTCGGCCCGGCGGCGATCCGCGTGATGGCGCTGCAGTAAGACTCAAACGACGGATAATCAGCTCGTGCCGCCGGCGGCGCGCGCCACCGGCTTCGGTTTCTGTGCGTCGTTATTGTGCGCCAGCATTTTGCGCAAATAGGCAATATTGGCGGCCGCCTGATCGGGCGGCAGATCGGCGCTGGCAATCTGCTCGGCTTCGGCAAAGCGGCCTTGCAAGCCGACGACCAGCGCCAGATTTTGCCGCACGCGTGGATCGACCGAGCGGTGCTCGGCGGCGCGGCGCAATGTCGCTTCGGCGTTCGGCAGATCCTTCGACAGCGCATAGGACAGGCCGAGATTGGACAATACGGTCGGCTCGTCGGGAACGATCTTCAGCGCCGTCTGGTAGTAGCGCTGCGCTTCGGCGTGGCGGCCGAGCTGGTCGAGCACCGCGCCCTGCGCGGAGAGCACGTGCCAATCGGGCTGATCGGGGGAGTGGGCGCGGCCGAGCACGTCGAGCGCCTGTTCGTAGTCGCCGGCCTCCGCCAGCGCGCGGCCGTATTCGCCGAGCACGTTTTTGTCGTGGGGATTTTGCATCGACAGGCGTTCGAGCACGGCGACGGCTTGCGCGCGCTGGCCGGTGGCGCGCAGCGCCTGGGCATAGTGCAGCGCGGCATCGACCTTGGTCGGATCGGCGTGGTACTGCGCACCGTAGACATCGAGATCGCGCCGCCAGGCCGCATCCGACGGACTGGCGGCGGCCGACGCCGTGGCGAGTGGCAGCGTGCCGGTGGTTTCCGCCGACGGTGAGATCGTTTGACATCCCGCGGCCGCGGTCGCGATGACCGCAAGCAGCGAGGCGGAAGCCAGAAGGCGGTTGAACCGGGTCGGACGCATCGTGTTTGCTGCGGTGAGAGCCGTTTTGACGACTGCAACGGCGGGTACGCGCCATTGCCGCATGGTCGGTCAGCAATAGACCGTTAACCCTAACGAGCGGTTAACGCCGCGGAATGCCGGCATTCTCGGGCTTTTTGCCCGCGTCGGGCGCTGCTGCATTACGCCGTGACCATGGTCTCGCTCAGATCGTAGCTCGACGTATCGCCCTTCGGCCGTTCGCCGGCGATGGCGTGACCTTCGACCATGTAGTGCACGGCTTCGGCGATATTGGTGGCGTGGTCGCCGATGCGCTCGATGTTCTTGGCGCAGAACAGATAGTGGATGCACAGCGAGATGGTGCCGGGATCCTCCATCGTATAGGTGAGCAGCTCCCGGAACAGCGACACATAAAGCGCGTCGACCTCCTTGTCGCCTTGCCAGACGCGCAACGCATTGCGCGGATTGCGGTCGACGAAGCTGTCGAGCACCACGGCCAATTGCGAGACCACCAGCGTCGCCATGTGGCGCAAGCCGCGCATCAAGGTACGCTGCGAGTTCTCGCCGCTCACCGCGATGACGCGTTTGCCGACGTTTTTGGCGAGGTCACCGATGCGCTCGAGATCGCTGGCGATGCGCAGCATGGCGACGAGCGCCCGCAGATCGAACGCCATCGGCTGGCGCAGCGCGATCGTCGCCACGGCCTTTTCCTCGATCTGCCGCAGCATGCCGTCCACGGTTCCATCGAGCGCGATGACGCGACGCGCCAGGCCGACATCGTGGCGCGCCAGTGCGTCGATCGAATCGGTGACCTGCTTCTGCGCCAGGCCGCCCATTTCGGCGACCATCTGCGTGAGCTTGCTCAGGTCGCTGTCGAAGACGCGCTGGGTGTGGTCGGACACATTCATGATCTGATCACAGCCGTTGGCGCTTGTTTTGCGGCGCCTGCCGCCGCGCTCACGCCATCCAGCCGGCGGCACAAAGCGCGTTTAACGCCTTGATGATTCTACGTTTCATGCGTGACGATGCGATGACATTGCGAGCGCAGAAAGATCAAACAGAGTTCCGAGCCCAGCGAAAAAAAGCGCTTCGCGGTTTTGTGGTTTCATTTCTGTCACACCGCGGCGGCAAAAACTAAAGATCGATTCGAAACGGCGATCTGCATGACTTTTGCCGCGATGCCATCGGGGCTTGTTCAAGCAATTGGCGCGGCCGGCGCCGTGCTCACCACGTTGTGCTGGGTGCCGCAGGCGGCCAAAATCATTCGCGAGCGCGACACGCGGGCGATTTCGCTGTCGGGCACGACGCTGTGCGTTATCGGCGTGTTGCTGTGGCTTATCTACGGGCTGGCGATCGTCGATGCGCCACTGATCGGCTCGAGCATCGTGACGTTCGCGATGACGTTCATCATCCTGGTGCTAAAAATCCGCCACGGCTGAACAAATCAATCGTAAACCGTATCGAGGTAATGTTCGGAATCGACGACCGCTTCGATCACGGTCGGCCCGTCGGCGGCGAGCGCGGCCTTCACCGCCTTTTCCAAGGCATCGGCGCTGCGCCCGCCGTGCGCCGGTACGCCGAAATAATGCGCCGGCGGTTCGCGATAATCCTCGGCCTGCAGCTCGGTGCCGTAGAGCGGGAACTGGCGGCGGATCTGCTTGACCTTGATCAGCGCCAGCCACTTGTCGTCGAGTACAACGATGGGCAGCGTGATGCCGAGCCGCTTGGCGGTGGCGACCTCGCCGCAGGTCATCTGAAAACAGCCGTCGCCGATCAAACAAACCACCGGCAGATCGGGCCGCGCCAGCTTGGCCGCAATCGCGCCGGGCAGGCCAAAACCCATGGACGACCAGCCGTTGGTGATGAGGAAGGATTTTGGCGCGTGCGCCGGCCATTGGCTGGCGATCTGATGGGTATGGGCGCCGACGTCGAAGGCCAGCACGCCGTCGCGCGGCAGCGCGCGGCGCACCGCGTCGATCGCGGCGTACGCGGTGAACGCCGTGTTCGCCGGCCGCAGCGCCGCTTGAAAGGCGCGGCGATGGGCGGCGATCTCGTCCGGCAGCCAGGTATTGGTTGTCGCCGCGCGCGCGGCGAGGCGCGTCAGCGACGATGACAGATCGCCGACCACCTGGTGGGCGAGCTTGACCGATGGCGCGACATCGGCCGGCTCGATATCGATTTGCAGGAGCGGCACGTCGCCGATCCAGGCTTCGTATTCGACTTCGATGGTGTCGTAGCCGAGGCCGACGATGAGATCGGCGGAACGAAGCAGCCGGCGCTGCACCTGGCGGCAGGCGCGTTCGATGCAGCCGAGCGACAGTGGGTGATCCTCGTCGATCAGGCCCTTCGCCATGGTCGTGGTGGCGAACGGCACGTTGAAATGCTCGATCACGGCAAGCAGAAGCGCCGCATCGGCAAGCCGCATGGCGGACGCGCCGAGCACGGCAATCGGCCGCTGCGCGGCGCCGATCAATTCGGCTGCGCGCTCGATCGCCGCATCGGCGGCGGGTGCGAGCCCGGCAGGCGCGGCAAGCGCGGGCACCGGCTCGTTGGTCGGCGCCAGCGCAACGTCTTCGGGCAGGTCGAGATGCACCGGGCCTTGCGGCTCGCTCAAAGCCAGCGCGATGGCCGCGGCGAGCGTCGCGCCGATCTCACCCTTGCGCAGCTGCAGGGTCGCCTTGGTAATCGGCTTGAACAATGCATGATGGTCGATCCACATCTGGATGCGGCGGCCGAGCTGATCGGTGTTGAGATTGCAGGTGATGGCGATCAGCGGCGAGCGGTCCAGGTATGCGCAGCCGATGCCGGTTGCGAGATTGGTCGCGCCCGGCCCCAGCGTGGCGATGCAAAGTCCCGGCGCGCCGGTCATGCGCCCGGTGACGTCGGCAGCAAAGCCGGCGGAGCCTTCGTGCGCGGTGAGCACGAAATCGACGCCGCCCCGGCGCATCGCCTCCATCAGCGGCAGCACGTTGCCGCTCGGAATGCCGAAGCCGCGCGCAATGCCGGCCGACTTCAACGTGGCGACGATCAGGTCGGCATTGTTCATGGGACGACGCGGCCTGGCTGCATAAGCCGAGCGTTATGGCACACTTCCGAGCCGCCGATAAAGTTGTTACGGTCCGCGCGCTCAAGGGCTTGGCGGGACAATCGATGAAGACAAAAGCGAATGCAACGCGGCGCGCAACCGAACGGCCGCTCGACAAGGCTTTCATCGACGACCTCATCGCCGCCAATCGCACACTGGCGCGATTGGGCGTGCTCGACGCCTTCGGCCATGTCAGCGTGCGCGACCCGCGCAATCCGCACCGCTATCTGATGTCGCGCTCGATCGCGCCGGAATCGGTGGTGGGCGCCGATATTCTGGTGCTCGACCTCGACAGCCAGACCGTCGATGCCAAGGACGACGGCAAGCTGCTCTACCGCGAGCGTTTCATCCACGGCGAAATCTACAAGGCGCGCCCCGACGTCAACGCGGTAGTGCACAGCCACTCGCCGACCGTGGTGCCGTTCACCGTGACGCGGGCAAAGCTGCGGCCGCTGTTGCACAATGCCGGCTTCCTCGGCCTCGGCGTGCCGTTGTTCGAGATTCGCAAAAGCGTCGGCGACGGCACCGACCTGATGATCCTGACGCCTAACCTCGGCAAAGACCTCGCCAAAAAGCTCGGCAAAGACGCCGCGGTGGTGCTGATGCGCGGCCACGGCGATTCCGTGGTCGGGCCGTCGCTGCCCAACGCCGTGTTCCGCGCCTATTACACCGAGATCAACGCACGCCAGCAGCTCGCCGCCATCACCATCGGCGGCCCGATCAATTTCATGACGCGGGCGGAAGCGATCACCTCGAACGACGCCATGCTGCGCGCCTCGGCGCGGCCGTGGGCGCTGTGGCGCAAGACGGCGCTGGCGAAGCGGTGAGTAGCGCGCGATGAAGCGGATCGCAGCGCTCGTTGCCGCTCTGGCATTGTTCGCGTCGTCCGCCGGCGGCGCGAACGCCGATCCGATCGCCGACTTCTATCGTGGCAAGACCATCCGCATGCTCATCGGCTATGGACCGGGCGGCGGCTATGACCTCTACGCGCGGCTGGTCGCCGAATTCCTGCCGCGCCATCTGCCGGGCAATCCGACGATCCTGCCGGAAAACATGCCGGGCGCCGGCAGTTTCGTCGCGGCGAAATACATGGCGGAGGTGGCGCCGAAGGACGGCACCGTGCTCGGCAGCCTGGCGCAGACCTTGGCGCTCGACAGCGCGGTCGGCGGTCCGGCCAAGGTGAACGCCGCGAATTTTCATTACATCGGCCGCGTCACCACCAATATCGATACCGGCGTGGCGTTGCCGGCGTCCGGCATCAAATCGTTCGAGGACGTGCGCAAGAAGGAATATTCCATCGGCGCATCGGGCGGCGGCTCGACCACGGTGCTTTATCCCGTGGCGCTCAACGCCTATGCCGATGCCAAATTCAAGATCGTGCGCGGCTACAAAGGCACCACCGATATCCTCCTCGCCATGGAACGTGGCGAGGTCGACATCACCGGCGCCTACGGCCTGCCGGGGCTGCTGGTCAGCCATCCCGGCTGGATCGATCAGGGTGAAGCGACGATCATCTATCAGGCCGCGCTGAAGCGGCATCGGTTGTTGCCCAACGTGCCGACACTGCCGGAGCTGGCGGCGTCCGACGCGGGCAGGGCGATCCTGCGCGCCATCGCCGGCACCGCCGAAATCGGCCGCTCCGTCATCGCCGGGCCGGACGTGCCGGCGGACCGGCTCGCGGCGTTGCGCGCCGCGTTCGCCGACATGCTCAGAGACGCCGATTTTCTCGCGGCCTGCGACCAGCGCCACTTCATGGTCGATGCCGGCAGCGGCGAGGAAATGGATGCCATCACGCGCGAGACATTGGCGTTGTCGCCTGAGATCCGCGCCAAGATCGGCGCGATGTTGAATGCGATGTAGCTTTCGCGCCGGGGTAAGCCGATTTGACGACGTCTCGGGCGCACGCAAGGAAGCGCTCGACGATGGGGCTCAGCGTTCTGTTCTTCGGCGTGACCATGACGACCGGCCATGGCTGAACCGGCAAATCGACCGGCAGCACTTTCTGTGCATAGCGATCGGCGATGGATTTGGGAAACGCCGAGATGAACCGCCCACTGGCGAGCAAATGGTTGCGAAGGTGCACCGATAAGATCACGAAGTTCTTGCCTTCGGCATGGCGAGCCCCAGGGACTGGAATGCCTCGGCCAGACGCAAGTAAGCCCAGGTACCGGGCGGCGACAGGATCCAAGGTTCGTCGATCAGCGCGGCGAGCGTGACCTTGCGACGGCGGGCCCATGGGTTGCGGTTGTCAGTGGCCACGACCAATTGGTCGTCGAACAGGGTTTCCACGTTGAGATCGTCATCGCCGACCGGTCTTGTCATGCGCGCCACGATGAGATCGTGCTGTCGCTCGCGCAACATCGTCAGCTCGGTCGACGGCACATCGTCGACGCGTATGACCACGCGCGGATATTGCTGAGCAAAACGTTCGATGATCGTCGGCAGCACGGCGGCCGCAATCGAACTCGGCGCATCCGATCTTCAGTTCGCCGACCGTCGGATCGGCCAGAAACGCGATGTCCCTGGTGCTTTGTTTCAATTCGTCGAACGCAGCGATACCGCGTTTGAGCAGCGCGTTGCCGTATATTGTCGGCTCGACACCGCGCGCTATGCGGTCGAGCAGCCGCACGCCGAACGTATGCTCGAGGTCGGCAATGATCTCCGACACGGTCGGCTGCGACACGCCGAGCTGGACGGCGGCTTTCGCCATGCTGCCGCACTGCACGACCGCGAAATAGACGTGCAGGTCGCGCAGCTTGAGGCGGCGGCCGATGCGGTCTTCCCAATCGATTTTGCTGACCATAGGCGTAGCCCTATAAGCCTAAAGGAAAATACGCAGTTCTCCTATAGGAGAACAGCTTCAGATTGCAATCGAGCGCTCACCAAGCGCGCGCCATCGATGCCTGTCACCACCCGATCGAGGAGAACGGCCATGCAAGGCTGGAAAAGCGCGAACTCACGAGCCGCCGCCGCTTTCGCGATACTTGCAACGCTGGCGTTGCCGTCGGTATCGCGTGCCGAAGACGCCATCGTGATGAAGCTCTCGACCGCCACGGTGAACGATCACCAGCACGAATGGCTGAAGCGCTTTGCGGCGGCGGTGGAGAAAGATTCCGGCGGCCGGATCAAGGCCGAAATCTACCCGTCGAGTCAGCTCGGCGCCATTCCCCGGCAAATCGAAGGCACGCAGTTCGGCGCAATCCAAGGCTGGATCGGACCGCCGGAATTCCTGGTCGGTGTCGACGAGCGCTACGAGGCGCTGAGCGCGCCCGGCCTGTTCACGAGCCGCGAACAAGCGGCGCGCACGATCAGCGATCCTGCGGTCCACGACCAGATGCTGGGCCTGGGCGCGAACAAGGGCTTGATCGGAGTCGGGATTTATTCCGTCGGGCCGTCCTCGATCATCATGCGCAAGCCGGTCCGTCATCTCGCTGAGTTCAAGGGAACGAAGATCCGCGTGCTGGCCTTGCCGTTCCAGCTCGAGATGATCAAGCGGATGGACGGCTCGCCGGTGGCGATGACGCTGTCCGACGTTCTGCCGGCGCTCCAGCAGGGCGCGATCGATGGCGCGGTCGCCGTGATTACGGTCGACACGACGATGTATTATCAGGACGCCGCAAAATACGTCACGGAGACCGGGCAGCCGTGGATCAACGTCATCACCGTGCTGAGCAAGAAATGGGTCGACGGCCTGCCGGGCGACCTGCAGAAGATCGTGCGCAACGATGCCGCGGCGGTCTCGACGCAGATCGTTCCCGTCGTGGCCGGCTTCTTTGCCGCGCAACGCAAGGCATGGACCGACACCGGCGGCGAGCTGATCAGCCTTCCGGACGCGGAGCAAGATGCGATGCTTGCCAGGATTGCCGGCATCGGCGATGACCTGTCGAAGGACAAGCCGGACCTGAACAAGGCGGTCAAGCTGGTCTTTGAGTCGGCCGCGCGGAACAAGTAGTCTCGCTCAGGTCCACAGGAGTGCTTCGATGTTCCGGCTTTCAGTCGCCGATCTGGATTCGCCTTCGTATTTCGTCGCCGTCGCCGCGGCCGATTTGGGATTTTTCAAGCAGGAGGGCATCGACGTCGAGCTGATGCGCGAGTTCGGCGCGCGAACCGGGCCGGAGCGGTTGCGCGACGGCACGTTGCATTTCTTCGGCGGCCCGGCCTATGCGGCGACCCGCGCGTTTCCGGGCTGGAAAGGCGCCAAGCTGCTGTGCGCGCTGTCGCAGTATTCCTACTGGTTTCTGGCTGTTCGTGCCGACCTCGACGTCAAGCGCGGCGATGTCGGCGCGCTCAAAGGCTTGCGCATTTCCTCGTCCATGGAATCGCCGGTGCTTGGCCTGCGCCACCTGTTGGCCGAATCGGGACTGAACGTGGAGCAGGGCGATACGCAGATCGTGCCGGCGCCGCCGACCCAGGCGGGCCGCTTCATGGGTCATGCCGGCGTCGAGGCCATCAGGCAAAACCTTGCCGACGGCTATTGGGGCAACGGCATGCGGGTCGCGCTTGGCGAAAAGGCCGGCGTCGCCAAAGTCCACCTCGATCTGCGCCGGGGTGACGGCCCGCCGGGCGCACGGTGGTATAATTTTGCCGCGCTGACCACGACCGAGCGGTTGGTCGAGGAAGAGCCGCAAGCCGCCGCCGCCGCGGTGCGCGCCATCGTGAAGGCGCAAAAGGCGCTGAAAGCTGATCCTTCGCTCTCCACCGGAATCGCCGAACGCCTGTTTCCGTCCGCGGAAGTGCCGTTGATCGCCGGCCTGATCGCGCGCGATGCGCCGTTTTACGACGCCGCCATTTCGCCCGAGGCGGTCGAGGGCCTGAGCAAGTTCGCCATGGCCAGCGGTCTCACCGCCGCGCCGGTCGCTTACGACCAAGTGGTGGCGACGCAATTCCGTGAGCTCTGGAAAGGATAAATTCGCCACCACGCGCTGTACTGCCACCTAACAATGGCACCTAACAATAATGTAATGTTAGGCGCGGCAGCTGACAAAGAAGTAATAGTGTTGCCTAAATCCGGCCATCGATCGGTCATGGCAGAGTCGCGGTTCCACAGCATCAGCAAACCTCGGCTTGGGTCTCGGCTTGGGTTTTGAGGAAACGCCCATGCGACGCTGGTGGTCCGATGCGCGCCACTTTCAGATCGTGGCGCTCTCGTCTTTGTTGCTGGTCAATTTTACCTGGATCGATTTCGGCGCAAAACCGCTCTACAGCGTGCTTGCGATCCTGTCCGCGTTGGCGACGCAGGCCGTTTGCTCGCGGCTTGTGGGCTTGCCCAACATCGACCTGCGCTCGCCGCTGATCACCGGATTGTCGTTGAGTCTTTTGCTGCGCGCCGATGCAGCGTGGCTGCCCGCGCTGGCCGGCGTCATCGCCGTCGCGTCCAAATTTATTTTTCGAATCGACGGCAAGCACATCTGGAATCCGGCGGGCTTCGCCATCGTCGTCTTGCTGTTCACGCAGCACGACGTCTGGATATCGCCCGGCCAATGGGGCACCAGCGTCTGGCTTGCGGCGCTGTTGGGGTTTTTCGCGATCCTGGTGCTGCAAGCCGCGCAACGCTCCGACATCGCGCTGTTCTTCCTCGGCAGTCACGCCGCGCTGCTCCTTGCCCGCGCCGCCTGGCTCGGCGATCCGCTGACCATTCCGCTGCATCAATTGCAGAGCGGGTCGCTCTTGATCTTCGCGTTCTTCATGATCTCCGATCCGCGAACGGCGCCGGATTCGCGCTTCGGCCGCTTGCTGTTTGCCCTGGGCGTGGCGGCGCTGGGACACTATCTCGCGTTCTTCATGCAAATGCGGCCGGCGCTCTATGTGGCGCTGATTGCGCTCTCCCCGCTCACGCTTCTGCTCGACCGGATCATTCCGGCAAGACGTTTCGCATAGACCCCACAAGGAGCTTCACGATGAAGAGCCCATTGCTGTCCCGGTTGAAGGCGGGTGTCGCGCTCACCGCGATCGTCGCGCAGCTCGCCGTCGCGGCGGGACCGGCGAGCGCGTTCTGCGGCTTCTACGTCGCCCAGGCCGACGCCAAGCTGTTCAACAAATCCTCCAAGGTCGTTCTCACCCGCAACGGTCAGCAGACCGCGATCACCATGGCGAGCGACTATGAGGGCGAACCCAGTGAGTTCGCCCTGGTCATTCCGGTGCCGTCCTTCATCAAGAAAGACCAGATCAGCGTCGTCGACACCAAGACCATCGATCATCTCGACGCCTATACGGCGCCGCGGCTGGTCGAGTATTTCGATCCCGATCCCTGCGAAGAGGCTCGCGTCATGGCGCTAAGCTTTATGCGAATCCCTTTGCCGACGGCGGCGATGCCGGCGCCGGCGCCGGAATATCGCGGCGTCAAGGTCGAGGCGCGCTACGACGTCGCCGAATACGACGTCTCGATCCTGTCGGCCGAGGACAGCGACGGCTTGATCCGCTGGTTGACCGACAACGGCTACAAGATCCCGCGCGGCGCCGAGCCGGTGATCGGCAGCTACATCAAGCAGAAAATGCATTTCTTCGTCGCCAAGGTGAACCTCAAGCGCATGCAGGACAGCGGGCGCGCTTATCTGCGGCCGCTGCAGGTGCGCTACGAGACGGCGAAATTCATGCTGCCGCTACGGCTGGGCACCGTCAATGCCGACGGGCCGCAGGACCTGGTCATCTACGCGCTGACGCCGCACGGGCGCATCGAGGCCAGCAATTATCGCACCGTCAAGGTACCGTCGGACGTCGATGTGCCGCTATTCGTCAAGAACGACTTCGCCAATTTCTACAAGGCAACCTTCGAGCACGCGGTGGCACGCGAGAACATGCACGGCGTCTTCGTCGAATACGCCTGGGACATGGGCTGGTGCGATCCTTGTGCCGCCGCGCCGATGAGCAAGGCCGAACTCACGGAGCTTGGCGCACTGTGGGATGGCGGCGATGGCACCACCGCCAACCGTTTTTCGTCCGTGCCGCGCAACGGCAACGATCCATTCGTGACGCGGCTACACGTGCGTTATGACGCCAAAAGCTTTCCCGAGGATCTCAATTTCGTGGAGACCAGCGACCGCGAGAATTTCCAAGGCCGCTACATCCTGCACCACACCTCGACCTCGACGACGGCCTGCGCGGCCGCCGACGCCTATCGCGCGTCGCTGCCGCGACGCTTCAAGACCGAAACGGACAATGTGGCCAATCTGACCGGCTGGTCGCGAGACGAAATCGCGGCGCGGGTAGCTGCCGCGGGCAGGGATGTTTCGCGGGTGCCGTGATGCGACTACGCCGTATCTGATTGTCATTCCCCGCGAAGGCGGGGAATCCAGTAAACACTGTCGCGTTGGCGATTACTGGATCGTCCGCCTTCGCGGACGATGACAAGTATTACACCGACGCGTGCGCTACGCCGTGCTTGGCCTTGAGCGCATCGCCGGCGGCTTCGTAAAAGCTCGCGCCTTCCGGCAGCACGATGGAGGCCGAGCGCACGGCATGGGTTGCCGGATCGATGCCATCCGGTTCCGTGCCGTCGGCGACGGCGCGCGCCGCCTTGGTCAGGCGCTGCCGCGCCATGATCACGCCGTTGTCGGTCGAGACCAGGTTTTCCTTGGCACGGTCTTGGATCGGCCCGGTGCTTTCCTGGATCGCGGCATCTTGCATCGCGATGCCTTTGACGCCGGAATAGGACTTGTGGTGTTTCTGCGCCAAACGGTCGATCATGTAGTCGTTGTCTTTGTTGACCACCGGGCGGAACGAGCCGGGAATGAGATTGACGTGGATGCCGCCGCCGTTGCGCATCACCTCGAGCTCGTGCGCCGACAGCGGCCGCGCCGGATGGTGCGTAAAGCACCATGACATGCAGTTCTCATCGTCGATCGGCACGAAGGCGTGGCCGTTGAGCGCGTTGTCGCCGTAGGGCGGGATCATGGTGTGGAACGGCATCACCCATTGGGTGACGCGCCAGTAGAGATTGCCCGGCGTCGCCGGCCGGCGCACGCCGATCACCATGCCGCCCTTGCTCTCGATCACTTCGAAACGCGCGTCGGTCTCGCGGGTGAATTCGGCGCCCTGGCCGACATGGAGCGGATCGCTGCGCAGGTCATGGCGATGGAGGAACGACACGTGCACCGAATCGATGCCGCCTTCGAGCGCCTGCAGCCAGTTGCATTCTTGGGTGCGCTTGGAGACGAAGCGGTGTGAGCCCGGCACGGTGGCCCATTCGAAATTCGGCAACGGCGGCCTGAGCGCCGGCGGACCCATATAGATCCAGATCACGTCGCCCTTCTCGGCGCAGGCATAAGATGTGAGCTTGATCTTGTTGCAGAAGCCGCTTTCGGCCGGCTCGGACGGCACGTCGATGCATTGGCCGGTAACGTCGTATTTCCAGCCGTGATAGGGGCAGCGCAGCCCGTTCTCCTCATTGCGGCCGAACCACAGCGAGACGCCGCGGTGGGCGCAGAATTCGTCCATCACGCCGACACGGCCTTGGCTGTCGCGAAACGCGATCAGCCGCTCGCCGAGCAGCTTTACGCGGACCGGCGGACAGTCGGCCTCGGGGATTTCCGACGCCAGCAACGCCGGAATCCAATAGCGCCGCATCAGCGCGCCCATCGGCGTGCCGGGGCCGGTGAGCGTCAGGAAATCGTTCTGCTCGCGGGTGGTCATGGCGCCTAGTTTACATCATTTGAGACGCAGCTGCATCGCTTCGATTTAAATCGGAACCGTCCGAACCCCCTCACCCTGCCCCTCTCCCCTCTGGGGAGAGGGGACGCAGCTTGTCTCGCACAGACTGTTCTTAAGCCCGGCCGAACTCCGCGGAACGGTGAGGACAGGGCGAGGCGGTGAACTCCTCCCTCTCCCCAGAGGGGAGAGGGATGGGGTGAGGGGGCTCGGGCCTCTCGGTCTAATCTCGCCCTACAGTATGATAACATCCGACAACATCGGATCGGAATCGCACCATGACCAAGCTCGTCCGTAATCATTCCCATTGGGGCGCCTTTCTTGCCGAGGTCGAGGATGGTCGCGTGGTCGGCGTGCGGCCGTTCGAGCGTGATCCCGATCCATCGCCCTTGATCGAGGCAATTCCCGCGGCGGTACATTCGAAAACGCGCGTCGCGCAGCCGTTTGTGCGTGAGGGCTGGCTCAAAGCCGGTCCCGGCCACGGCGAGGGCCGCGGCCGCGAGCCGTTCGTGCCGGTGTCATGGGAGCGTGCGCTCGATCTCGTTGCCGGCGAGCTTTTGCGCGTCAAACGCGATTACGGCCACGGCGCGATCATGGCCGGCTCGCAAGGCTGGGGCTCGGCGGGAATTTTCCACGCCGCGCGCGACCAGGTCCGCCGCTTCATGGGAATCTTTGGCGGCTTCGTCGACCAGGTCTCCAACTACAGCTTCGGCACCGCGCTGGTCTTTCTGCCTCACGTCTTAGGCAACGCGCAGGCCTGCACCGGGCCGCTCACGTCGTGGTCGTCGATCGCGCGTCACACCAAGCTGATGGTGATGTTCGGCGGCGCCAATCCGAAGAACATGCAGGTGACCAAAGGCGGCATGGGCGCGCACGCCATCGACCAGTCGCTTGCGGAGCTCGCCGGCGCCGGCGTCGCGGTCGTCAATGTCAGCCCGATCCGCGAGGACGGCCCGGCCGCGGTGGCGCCGGAATGGATTGCGATCAGGCCCGGCACCGATACCGCGATGCTCTTGGCTTTGACCCATACGTTGATCGCGAACCGGCTGCATGATGTAGACTTTCTCGCGCGCTACTGCACCGGCTTCGAGCGCGTGCGCGCCTATGTGATGGGCGAAAGCGATGGGAGTGCGAAAGACGCCGACTGGGCGGCGCCGATCACCGGAATTCCCGCCGACACCATCCGCGTGCTGGCGCGGCGCATGGCGGCGAACCGCACCATGATCAGCGCGTCGTGGTCAATCCAGCGCGCCGATCACGGCGAGCAGCCCTATTGTGCCGTGCTGTTGCTCGCCGCTTGTCTCGGCCAGATCGGCTTGCCGGGCGGCGGCTTCGGCTTCGGTTACGGCTCGGCTTCCGGCATCGCCGAGCCGCCGCCGGCGTTCCGCGCGCCGGGGATGGAGAGCGCGCCCAATCCACTCAATCGCGCCATTCCGGCGGCGCGGATCGCGCAGTGCCTGCTGCATCCCGGCGAGCGTTACGACTTCAATGGCCGCGCCAGCGCTTATCCCGACATCAAGCTGGTGTACTGGGCGGGCGGCAATCCGTTCCATCATCACCAGGACACCAACCAGCTGCGCGCCGCGTTCCGCCGGCCGCAGACCGTCGTCGTGCACGATCCATGGTGGACGGCGACCGCGCGTCACGCCGACATCGTGCTGCCGGCGACGACCACGTTAGAGAGAAACGACATCGGCTCGGCGCAGCGCGATCCGTTCGTCATCGCCATGCAAAAGGCAATCGAGCCGGTGGGCGAAGCGCGCAACGATTATTCGATCTTTGCCGCGCTGGCAGAGCGGCTTGGCTGCGCCGACGCATTTACCCAAGGCCGCGATGAAATGGCATGGCTGCGGCATCTATACGACAGCTGGCGCGACAGCGTGCGCACCAACCAGGCCGCCATTCCGGACTTCGACCGGTTCTGGACGGACGGCTATTTCGAGATCCCGAAGGGCGCTGACGAATACGTCATGTTCGAGAAGTTTCGAGCCGATCCGTTGGCCAACAAGCTGACGACGCCGTCCGGCCGGATCGAGCTCTATTCGGAGAGGATCGCGGGCTTCGCCTACGACAATTGCCCGCCGCACGCGACCTGGATCGAGCCTTCGGAATGGCACGGCTCGCGTGAAGCGGAAAAATATCCGCTGCATCTCGTCTCCAGCCAGCCGCGCTACAAGCTGCACAGTCAGATGGATTCGGAAGCGATCAGCGCGTGCGGCAAGATCAACGGCCGCGAGGTGGTCGCCATCCATCCCGCCGATGCCAGCCGGCGCGGCATCAAGGACGGTGATATCGTGCGCGTTCACAACGGACGTGGCGCCTGCCTTGCCGGCGCGCAGTTGACCGACACGGTGTCGCCCGGCGTCGCCAAGCTGTCGTGCGGCGCCTGGTACGATCCGGCCGGCGCCGAGGACGGCGCGCTCTGCGCCCACGGCAACGCCAATGTGCTCACCCACGACCGCGGCACGTCGAAGCTCAGCCAGGGGCCGTCGACTGGCACCAATATGGTCGAGATCGAACTGTGGACCGAAGCTTTACCGCCGGTGCGCGCGTTCACGCCGCCGGAGGTGGCGGCGAGCGCATAAGGTCAGTCGATTGTTTTCTTCAGCAGTTTCTCGGCATCGCCCGAGAACACCATGCTCACGCCGACAGAGTAAGAGCGCGCTCGGTTGCGCGAAATCTAGCTGCCGATCAACCCGATATGACGGCCCAAGCCTTTGCCCGGGAATTCATGAAACCGGTAAGATGCAAGTAAAAGGTCATGAGCGTAATCACCGATTTGAACGCGCCGGGATTGTGACGCACACAGTCAAAGAGAGTGCGCCAGAAATGACGCCTAAGTTCCGGCCGCTTAACCGTCATGCGCCACATCACACGGCAAAATATCGTCCAGTCCTGCAGACGTCCCTTGAATGAAGACATGATCAAGTGCTTGGGACAATCGAGAGTGCGGCCGACGGTTTTAACGCGCTCAAAAAAGGCTTCTGGCTGGTAGATGTTTTGCAACACGGCCTTGTAATCTCGCAGTATGTCGCGACGTGGCCGCAAGGTGACAAAATTCAAGCCGCCATTGAGCGGATCACCCGTGGTATCCAATAGCGTCGGCGTCAAGCGGCCCTCCTTCTCCAGGCGGCGCGTCAGCTGCGTGTTTGGCAACGCGGTCATCAATACCACCATGCAAACCGGGATGCCCGTCGCCTCGATGCATTCGATCATATCCTTGGCGACGCTATCCTTTTCGGTATCAAAACCGACAATGAAGCCCGCAGTAACGAACATGCCGGCTCGGTAGATTTTGTGCACGCTATCGGCAAGGCTGCGCCTGGTATTTTGCTTCTTCTGGGTGGCAATGAGGGTTTCCGTATTGGGACTTTCGATACCGACGAACAGCGCGAAGAAATTCGCGTCCCGCATCATTTTCAAGAGCTGGGTGTCATCCGACAGATTCATCGAAGCTTCGGTCGAGAACTTGAACGGATAATTTCGCTCTTTTTGCCAGCGGTGCAATTCGGGCAGGAATTGCTTGAGCGCTTTCTTGTTTCCGATCAGGTTGTCGTCGACGAAGTCGACATGACCGCGGTGACCCATTCGATACAGCGTGTCGAGTTCGGCGAGCATCTGTTCGTTCGTCTTTGCCCGCGGTACCCGCCCATAAAGCTCGATAATGTCGCAAAATTCGCAGTTGAACGGACAGCCGCGGGAAAACTGAACGCCGATATAAATGTAATGCTCGCGCTTGAGCAGGTCGAAACGCGGGATTGGGCTCTTGCTGACATCGACTTGAAACTTTTCCGCTTCGAACACGCCTTTTTTGCAACCGCTGGACCACGCCGCGATGAACTGATCGATGACTCCTTCGGCTTCGCCAAGGACAAGAAAATCCGCGTCACCATAGATCTGCGGGCTGGACGTAGGGGCGGGACCGCCGACGACCACCGGCTTGCCGCGGGAATGGCAAAGCTTGATCAAAACAAACGTGTCCGCCTGTTGTGGAAACATTCCGCCAGTCATGACCATGTCGGCCCAGTCGAGATCGGTCTCGCTCAGCTCCTCGGCGTTGCGATTGATCAGCCGGATATTCCAAGCCGGCGGCAGCAGTGCCGCCACGGTGATCAGGCCAAGTGGCGGCGCGGGACAGCGCACGCCAGCGATGTCGCAGACCTCCTGAAGGTTCCAGAATGAATGAGAATTGAACTTCGGAAACACCATCAGAACGTTCGGTGCCGTCAATACTTTGTTCGGGTCGCGCTGGCTGTCGGAGTTAGAGCGATCCGACTGCCGATCGACGGACGCGATGGGGAGCGACTTTTTCGTCGCTCCAATATCCATGTTCATAGAAACACTCGATAAAACTGGATAAGTAAGGACTAAATCGACAACCCCCAGATGAATGGTCGATGCACGACCAGACATCCTTGTCACAGCGTCAGGGTCGCGGCAAGGTAGCGATGCCGCTCAGCTCAACTTCTTTTTGAGAAGTTTCTCGGCATTGCCGGAGAAAACCTTGCGTTTGTCCGTTTCCGACATGCCGAGCGCGTTCAGCGCGTCGATTGCCGGCTTGATCGGGCCGAGCGGCGTGTCGGTGGCGAACACCACCTTATCGGCGCCGAAGAAATCGAGCCCGCAGCGCAGCGCATGGACGCCGCCGCCGAACATCGCGGTGTCGGCGTAGAAGTCATGCATATAGTCGAGGTGTGGCCGCTTCAGCGACGGCAGGATGCGCGAATAATCCTCGTCCAAGGTGCGCGCGCCGAGCACGTCGAGGCCGGGGCCAATGCGGCCGTCGTAAAACGGGATCATGCCGCCGAGATGGTGGGTGATGATCTTCAAGTTCGGATAGCGGTCGAACAGGCCGCAGAACGCCAGCCGCACCATGGCGACCGAGGTGTCATAGGGCCAGCCAAAGCACCACCACATTTCGAAGCGCGATTTCTGCTCGGCGGCGTAATCGGGCATTGCCGCGGTGCGCGCGGGATGCAGCCAGATCGGCCGGTCGAGTTGCGCCATGGCGGCGTAGAGCGGCTCGAACACGGGTTCATCGAGCGGCCGGCCGGCGAGCGGCGAAAATATCTGCACGCCGGCGGCGCCGAGGTCGTTGATGGCGCGCTTGGCCTCGTCGACGGAACCCATGACGTCGGTGAGCGACAGCGCAGCGACGAAGCCGGCAAAGCGGTCCGGATGCTTTTGGCAAAGCTCCGCCATGGCATCGTTGGCGACGCGCGCCAGCGCCAGGCCTTGGCCCGGCGTGGCGAAATCCTCGATTGGCGGATTCGGCAGCGAAATCACCTGGCGGTAATCGCCGAACTCATCCATTTCCTTGAACCGCGCATCGAGATCGTGGATCTTGCGCACGCCGCGCAGCCGCGCCGCGATATTGCCGAGCTTCGGCGCGACCTTGTTCATCTCCTGCGAGAAACGATCCGGATAGATGTGGCAATAAAGGTCGATGAGCGTGTCGGAGGCCATAGGGTCTCTCCTATTCACCTCTCCCCGCGTGCGGGGAGAGGTCGAGCGAGCGTAGCGAGCGAGGGTGAGGGGGCCTCTCCGCGATTCTGAGCGGAGCGGTTTCTGCGACGACGTTTCAGATGATCCCGCGACGCTCAGCCCAGCGGAGAGGCCCCCTCACCCCATCCCTCTCCCCGCAAGCGGGGAGAGGGAGGAGATTACGTCATCACCCGCACTGGCTTGCCGTCGAGGAAGCCGCGGATGTCTTCGACCACGCCGGCGAAGTAGTGCTTGTAATTCTGCTCGGAGACGTAGCCGAGATGCGGCGTGAGCACGACGTTGTCCATCTTGCGCAACGGATGATCGACCGGCAAAGGCTCGACGTCGAAGGTGTCGAGGCCGGCGCCGGCGATCTTCTTGTCGCGCAGCGCCGCAAGCAGCGCCGCCTCGTCGACGATCGGGCCGCGCGAGGTGTTGATGAGAAACGCCGTCGGCTTCATCAGGCCGAGTTCGTGGGCGCCGATGATGCCGCGGGTGCGCTGCGACAGCACCACGTGGATGGTGATGAAGTCGGACTGGCGGAACAGGTCGTCCTTGCCGACATAGGTCACGCCGGCCTCCTGCGCCTTTTCCGCCGCCAAATTCTGGCTCCAGGCGATGACCTTCATGCCGAACGCCTTGGCGATATTGGCGGTGCGGGTGCCGAGCTTGCCGAGGCCGAGGATGCCGAGCGTCTGGCCTTCGAGATCGGGGCCGATGGTGCTTTGCCAAGTGGCGCCGGCATGCATGCGCGCGTTTTCGTAGCCGATATGGCGGGTGAGCTCGAGCATCAGACCGATGGCGATACCGGAAGTCGGGCTGCCGAACGATCCGGTACCGCAGACCGTCACGCCGCGTTCCTTGGCCGCCTCGGTGTCGATCGAGGCGTTGCGCATGCCGGTGGTGATGAGGAGCTTTAAGTCCGGCAGCGCCTCGATCACCTGGCGCGGAAAGCCGGTGCGCTCGCGCATGGCGACGACGATTTGGAATCCCTTGAGCGCGGCGATGACCTTGTCGGGCCCGCCGAGGTGATCATTGAAGACCTTGATGTCGACGTCGCCCTTGACCTTCGACCAGTCGGCGACCTTGAGCACCACGTTCTGATAATCGTCGAGAATTGCGCAGCGAACCGCCATGACGCTTCCACCCCGTTCTAAGAACCCGGAGGTGGTTCTAGAGCATGCGAGCCGCGAAAAGAAGCTTCCCCGTCATTCCGGGGCCGAGCGCAGCGAGGAACCCGGAATCCATACTTACAGTCGGCGCAAGTCCTGCTCGACAGTGGCTATGGATTCCGGGTTCGCGCTTCGCGCGCCCCGGAATGACGGGTTAAGCGTGATTGTCGGCCGTCTCGTGCAAAGCCGGTGCGGTGGGCGGCGAGGTGTGGGTCAGGAGGCCGTCATACTTGGCGTGCCATTTCGGGCCGGGGCCGCGCATATAGTGCAGGTCTGGCCGGTAGGCGCTGCAAGGTTCGCCCGACGCGTGCCACAGCTCGCTGAGAACCTTCGACAAATCACGCCACATGAACCGCTCCCATTGCCTTGCGATGGCTGTTCTGTCCGAAGTCGCCACCGATCGATCGCGCTCGCCGGAACCTTATGGTTAACCCTTATAGTTAAACGCTGGTTCCAATTTCAAACGAGCGTTTGACATATACATTGTCCGGCAAAAATCATTAAAATTTGTCGTGATTTCGACAATGCGAAGTTCCTTTTGTGACCCAGGGCTTACAAAGCTTTAATGTGAGCGCGGAAGCCGGGCGCGCTGGCCGCCGCCAATGAGGCTCGCTGCGATAGGCGCTGTCGCAGAGCCGGTCCTTGCCGTCGGCGCGTCAGGTCGCTACATCAGCGCCAGATTTCCCCGAAATGAGCGCCTTTGCGGCGGCGCCGAGCAAGAGGGCAGGGCGCTTATGGCCCGTCAATTCGTCTATCACATGGAGGGTTTGTCCAAGACCTACCCGGGCCACCGGAAGGTCCTGGAGAACATCAACCTGTCATTCTATCCCGACGCCAAGATCGGCGTGCTCGGCGTCAACGGCTCCGGCAAGTCGACCTTGCTGCGCATCATGGCCGGCCTCGACACCGAATATACCGGCGAGGGCTGGGTCGCCGAGGGTGCCCGCGTCGGCTACCTGCCCCAGGAGCCGCTGCTCGATGCCGGCAAGTCGGTGCGCGAGAACGTCATGGAAGGCGTCGCGCCGCAGAAGGCGATCGTCGACCGCTACAACGAACTGGCGACCAACTATTCCGACGAAACCGCCGACGAGATGACCAAGCTGCAGGACGAGATCGAGGCCAAGGGGCTGTGGGATCTCGATTCCAAGGTCGATCAGGCGATGGATGCGTTGCGCTGCCCGCCTGACGACGCCGAGGTGGCAAAACTCTCCGGCGGCGAGCGGCGCCGCGTGGCGCTGTGCCGGCTGCTCTTGGAACAGCCCGAACTGCTGCTGCTCGACGAGCCTACAAATCATCTCGACGCCGAGTCGGTGCTGTGGCTTGAAGGCCATTTGCGTAACTATCCAGGCGCCATCCTCATCGTCACCCACGACCGCTACTTCCTCGACAATGTCACCGGCTGGATCCTTGAGCTCGATCGCGGCCGCGGAATTCCCTACGAGGGCAACTACTCCTCATGGCTGGTGCAGAAGCAGAAGCGGCTGGCGCAAGAAGGCCGCGAAGAGGAGGCGCATCAGCGCACGCTGGCGCGCGAGCAGGAATGGATTGCATCGTCGCCGCGCGCCCGGCAGGCCAAATCCAAGGCGCGCTACGAGCGCTACGAAGAGCTGTTGCGCAAGGCCGGCGAGAAGCAGACCCAGACCGCCCAAATCGTCATTCCGGTCGCCGAGCGGCTCGGGCAGAACGTCGTCGATTTCGAGCATCTCAATAAGGCGTTCGGCGACAACCTCTTGATCGACGATCTCACCTTCAAGCTGCCGCCAGGCGGCATTGTCGGCATCATCGGACCGAACGGCGCCGGCAAGACCACTTTGTTCCGCATGATCACGGGCCAGGAGAAGGCCGACAACGGCACCATCAAGATCGGCGAGTCCGTGCATCTGGGCTATGTCGACCAATCGCGCGATTCGCTCGACGGCAAGAAGAACGTGTGGGAGGAAATTTCCGGCGGTCTCGATCAGCTCATGCTCGGCAAGCGCGAGGTCAATTCGCGCGGCTATTGCTCGGCCTTCAACTTCAAGGGCGCCGACCAGCAGAAGAAAGTCGGCTCGCTGTCCGGCGGCGAGCGCAACCGCGTGCATCTGGCAAAGATGCTCAAATCCGGCGCCAACGTGCTGTTGCTCGACGAGCCGACCAACGATCTCGACGTCGACACATTGCGCGCGCTCGAAGAAGCGCTGGAGGATTTCGCCGGCTGCGCCGTCATCATCAGCCACGACCGCTGGTTCCTCGACCGCATCGCCACCCACATTCTGGCGTTCGAGGGCGACAGCCACGTCGAATGGTTCGAAGGCAATTTCCAGGACTACGAGAAGGACAAGATGCGCCGGCTGGGCACGGATTCGATCATCCCGCAGCGGATCAAATACAAGAAATTCACGCGGTGACCCGATCGCTTTCGGATTTTATTACAGTTCCGGCGTGATCAATTCCACGCCAGGAAAGTAAGTCCGATATCGCCGCACATCACGGGTGAGGATGGGGCATCCGACGACATACGCATGCGCGCCTATGAATAAGTCGGGCAGCACGCCCGTGCGAATACCGCCGGACGACCGATAGCGGCGATAGCTTTGACCGGCAAGGAAGAGCGCACGCATTGGCACCCGGTCAAAGCTCACGTCCAAATCGCCGAGTGCTTGCTCGAGCTGCGCTTGGTTGTCCATGCGCGCGGACAGTTCGGCATAGATCGCGTCGTTGATGATGACCGGCCCCAGCGCGGAGCGCTCGGCCAGCTGCCGAACCGACCACGCCGACCAGCGCGGATCGTCGGACAGGACGTCAAGGAGGACGTTGGTATCGACGAGAAGTCATTTTTTGCGGCGGCGAAACGTCGTCGATTCGCCGCGGCTGAATTCCATGAATTCGTCAGTGGTCATGCCACCGCGAATGATCCGGCGCTTGGCCAGTGCGCGTAGTCTTTCCTCATATTCGGAAGCCTTGTCCGGATGGCCAACATAGACGCCGCCCGATGCCGTGGCGCGCACGACAACTTTGTCGCCGGGTTTGATTCCAGTGGCCTTGCGCACGTTTTTGGGAATCGTGACTTGTCCCTTGGAGGTGACGGTGGTGATCATGGCTGCCTCGGTATTACCATTTTCAAAAAGGTAATACCGTCGGCGCCGGCCGTCAATGCAGCAACTTACATGCGATGCGTAGAGACCTATCCGCCAAGGACTTCGCGATGGGCTTCATTTCCCAAGATCAATGCCTATATGGGTGTTGATTCAGTTTGCATTGATTGGCGGCGCTCAAGGATAATCATCGCGCCGATTCGCAACCCAGGAGAGGATATTGGCCACCAAAGCCAGTGATGCCCGGTCCAGCGAGGCTCGCGCCCGCGCCGAGGCAAGTTTCAAGAAAGAAGAGCGCGCCAAGGAAGGCGCCAAGGCCATGACGGAATATCAGGCCAGCGGCAAAGTGATTCGCGAAAGAATGGCGCAATTGAAGGCGCTTCGCCTGGCCAAAGAGGCGGCCGAGAAGGGGCGCAATGGTTAACCGGCGACGGTGACCCGTTACTGCGGGCCTTGAAACGAACACATCTATAGTGCATATGATATGCGCGGCCTTATAAGCCGGCGGCGAGCCGCGTGTACGGGACCCCGTTAGACGCTTCGTGTTAAAAGCGCTTTGTGTTAAAAACGGCTTCTAGCTCGCTCTTCATTAGTTCACTGACAA
Source organism: uncultured Alphaproteobacteria bacterium (assembly GCA_963724715.1). Taxonomy (GTDB): domain Bacteria; phylum Pseudomonadota; class Alphaproteobacteria; order Rhizobiales; family Xanthobacteraceae; genus BOG-931. The sequence goes on from CAVRVV010000002.1 coordinate 950,503, forward strand.
CCCAGATCGCGCGGGGTGTCTTGTTTCCACCCGCAAAAGCGGCCGCGGCGCTATAGCGTAGCGGCCGTGCAAGCGCGCATACAAGAAAGCTTCTTCATTGACCTCCTTTCCTGACTTCAATCTCAACGACTCAATCACACGTGCCCTCGCCGAGGAAAAGTACCTCACGCCAACCCCGATCCAGGCTCAGACCATCCCGACCGTGATGTCGGGCCGCGACGTCATCGGCATCGCCCAGACCGGTACCGGCAAGACCGCGGCCTTCGCGCTGCCGATCCTGCATCAGCTCGCCGCCAAGCCACGCCCGCCGGTGCGCAAGAGCTGCCGCGTCTTGGTGCTCAGCCCGACGCGCGAATTGTCCGGCCAGATCCTCGACAGCTTCCGCGCCTATGGGCGCCACCTGCATCTGCGGTCGGCGCTCGCCATCGGCGGCGTGTCGATGGGTGCGCAGGTCCGTTCGCTGCTCAACGGCGTCGACATCATGGTCGCCACGCCGGGCCGGCTGCTCGATCTCGTGCAAAGCAATGCGCTCCGCCTCAACGAGGTCGAGTTTTTCGTGCTCGACGAAGCCGACCGCATGCTCGACATGGGCTTCATCCAGGACATTCGCAAAATCGTCGCCAAGCTGCCGGGAGAACGGCAGACGCTGATGTTTTCCGCGACCATGCCGCGCGCCATCGCCGACCTCGCCGCGCAGATGTTGCGCGACCCGGCCAAGGTTGCGGTCGTGCCGGTCGCCACCACGGTCGAAAAGGTCGAGCAGCGCATCATTCGCGTCGACCGCGCCGCCAAATCGGCGATCCTGATCGACGTGTTGCGCCAGGAGACGATCGACCGCGCGCTGGTCTTCACCAGGACCAAGCACGGCGCCGACAAGGTCGTGCGTAGCCTGGTCCGCGCCGGCATCGCCGCCGAGGCGATCCACGGCAACAAATCGCAAGGCCAGCGCGAGCGCGTGCTGGCGGCGTTTCGCAAGGGCGACGTTAGAACGCTGGTCGCCACCGACATCGCGGCGCGCGGCATCGACGTCGACGGCATCAGCCATGTCGTCAATTACGACCTGCCGAACGTGCCGGAGACCTATGTGCACCGCATCGGCCGCACCGCGCGCGCCGGCGCTGCAGGCATCGCGATCTCGCTGTGCGACGGCGAGGAGATGGCGTTCCTGCGCGACATCGAGAAACTCATCCGCATGTCCATCCCGTTGAGCGACCGACGCGCCGATCCGCGGCATGCGGAGCCTGCGTCGGCAAAACATGCCGCTGGCCGGCCGCCGTCCCATGGCAAGGACCGGCACTGGCACAAAAACAATTCCCACAAGCAGGGCCGCCGTCATCAACCGAGCGAGGCCGCCGGTGCGGGCGGCATCGAAGCCGTCGCCTTCCTCAAGCGCAACGGCCCGCCGCGCCGCGACCGCGAGCAGCGGGCAGCGCGTTGGACCGGCCAGTCGAAAGGATCATAACGTGCCGAAAGAAGAACTTTTGGAATTCGAGGGCCTCGTCACCGAAATCCTGCCCGACGCGCGTTTTCGCATTCAGCTCGATAACGGCCATCAGCTCGTCGCCTACACGGCCGGACGGATGAAAAAGAACCGCATCAAGACCTTGGCCGGCGATCGCGTGACGGTCGAAGTCTCGCCCTATGACCTGGAAAAGGGCCGATTGATCTTTCGTCACAAGGACGAACGCGCCGGATCGGTGAACCGTCCGCCGCAGCGCAACCAATTCCGCCGGCGGTGACACATGGCCATCAGCAGCTTCGATAGCGGCAATGACGGTTCGGCAAATGGAGGCCGGTCGATGCGAATCTTCATCTTCAAGTCCGACAGCAACGCCGAGCTGCGCGCATTCGGCGGCGATCTGGCCGGCACGCAATTGCCGAGCCAGTTCAAGCCCTGGCACGTGGTTGGCGCCGTCGCTCCGGACCAGGCTCCGCCATATAATCTTTCGCGCGACGTGATCGAAACGGCGATCAACGGCAAAGGCTTTCAGCTCTTTCGCCTGAGCAAAAAGGCCTGAGGATTTCGCACAGGCGTTTACGCCGGTAACAAAAAACGTTGGAGCATGATTCCGAAAAAGCCTGTCGCCGGACTTGATCCGGTGATGGAAACCGGTTTTCGGAAAAGATCGTGCTCAATATGGAAAATCTAGACTATGATCCGATTCAATTGAATTGGATCAAGGTCTAGTGCTGACGGAGTATTCGCGATGACAGACTCCATGCACAAGTTCAAGATCGGCCAAACCGTCGATCTCATCACGTCGACGGCGCGGTCCGCGGCCTCGGGGCGCTATCAAATCATCAGCCTGCGGCCGACCGACGGCGGCGGCGACCCGCAATATCGCGTCAAGAGCAAAAGCGAGTCACACGAGCGCGTGGTTTCGGAAAGCGACCTAATGTCTTCGGCGTCGCCGAATTTCGATGACTGAAGGCAAGCGCGTGGGACATCGGCAAGGCCGGCGCGACTCGATGGACCCGGATTGCTCCATGCTTTGATTGCTCCATGCCTTGATTGCTCCATGCCTCGATAGCTCCGGCCAGGAGGCCGACGATGTTCAAGATCCTCGAGCTCAAGAACGCAGTGTCGGCGCCGGCGAGCGAAGTCGGTCACGGCTATCCCACGCGCGAGGAGGCGCTCGCCGCGGTGAAGAAGCACCTGAAAACATTCAATGTGTCCGGGCACAATCCGGAGGGCGATTATTGGTGGGTGCGCGATGCCGAAGGGTTGCGCAAATGCTGGATTTCCAGCGCAGAATAAAGGGGGCTCGAGGAATCATGCTCGATTTTCCCAATCAAAGCCGAGTGTTCGATCCGACGCGGCGTGCCGTGCGGTTCTGGGGCCACGACGGCGCGATGGAATGGTCGTTCTATATCTCCGAGGATGCGCTCAAGCTGCTGCAGCCGGCGATGACGCGCGACGAGGCGGCTTTGCTTTCGGCCTTCGATACCTGTCGGTCCGCGATCCATACGGCGGCAAAGAAGGCGTATAAGCGCAGCCGTAAAGGGTCCTATGAGCTTGCGGCGGCGGATTTCTGACGCCGCTTCACGCGCGCTTCGGCTAGTTCATATGGCGGCGGGATTGCGCGTATCGAAAATTCCGAGCTGCTTTTGCGCGGCAATCGGCATGTCGGAAACGCAGATGACGCGGCCCATGAATGTCACCCAGGGCTTCTCCGCGACCGGTTGAAGCTGCGCAAAATTCCAGAATTGCCGTTCGTTCATTTCGATCTCGGTGACGGCATTGTCGAGCACCCACGTCCGCAACATGGTGAGGCGGCTTTTTTCGGGATCGCTGAACATCATTTCCGGAAGAGTCTTTCTCATAATGCCATTCCTTGTGCCGCCGAGCTGAAATATCGGTTGCATGTGCCGAGCGTACTGCGCCGCACGCACAATGGAATGCAGCCTGCCGCCGGCAGGCACAGTGCCACGCTATTGGTAACCTTTCTGTTAGGAGACGCCGTCAGGAGATCGATTTATTCGCGGAGTCTGCTAGCTTTCGCCGGAAAGCCGCTTGAAATCGGCCAGGACGGCCGCGATAAGCTTCTGCCGGCGCGGGTCTTGAGCCCCCAGCGTCGCAGCAAACAGATTGAGCAGGTAGCGCGCCTTCTCGGCGGCATCATGCCAATTCGCCGCCGGTGCCGAGAGCAACTGCGTTTCCAATTCATCCTGCCGCAGCCGCAAAGTCCTTTCATTGGCTTCCACTTCGGCCAACAAGCGGCGCAGGCCGGTGGCCTTCTGGGCCGACATGCCGCGATGCTGATCGAGATCGATGGGCTTGTCGGTCATGAATGGACGACGCGGCGCGCCAAGGGATATTCGGCGCTGTCGTACAATTGCCGGATGCCGCCGCTGTCGAATCTCTCCTCGCCGACTTCGAGGTAGGCGCCGAGCAGAAGCTCCGGCTCAAGATCTTCGATCGCGAAGCGGATGGCGTCCGCGGCCTGGGCAAAACGCCGGTAACCGAGCGGCTGACGTCTCGGCATCCGCCGGCGCGTGGAATACAGTTCAGCCGCGGCATTGTAATCGAAGTCGGCCATCGCACAGGTTTCCAAAATCGAGATTAAATTTTGCCTCAATAGGCGTCGAATGAGCTCTTGCCCCATATATAAGCACAAAACGCGACATTACCAATCCGGCCGCGGCAATTATTTCGAAAACGCGACAATCGAGCGGCTTTGTGTCATGGACGTACGGTTTCGTACATTGTAAAGTGGCGACATGGTCGACGGGAGCGATTCTGCTTTGCAGGCTGACGCCTGCTCCCATCTGCGTTGGTTGACGCTGTTTTGATTGACGCGCGGTACGGCAAAGGGCGCGTCCCTTGCGGCCGAAGAAATCCGGTAATCTGTCGGGGAAAGTCACCGCGGGTGATCTCCATCAAGCTTTGCCGGCATATGCACTGCAACGACGATGCCGGCCGATGCGCTCGCATTCGCCGTTTTCGACCGACAACGAACCCAGCGAAGCTTCGGAGAGAGAATTGCAGGACAGACTGAAAGCGGCCGGTGACTCGGACGGCATCGACATGCGGGCCCTGACCCAGGATCTCGCCGGCTACCGCGAGCCGCATCACGGACGCAGCGTTGTCGAAATTCTGATCACGATCGTGCCGTTCGTTATGTTGTGGCTGTCGATGTGGTTCTCGCTCAAGCTTGGATACGGGCTTTATTTGTTGCTGGCCGTTCCCGCCGCCGGTTTTCTGGTCCGCCTGTTCATGATCCAGCACGATTGCGGCCACGGCGCGTTCTTCCGGCATCGCCTCGCCAATGACTGGGTCGGGCGCGTCATCGGCGTACTGACATTGACGCCGTACGATTTCTGGCGGCGAACCCACGCCGTCCACCACGCCACGTCGGGCAATCTCGACCGGCGCGGCATGGGCGACATCGATACGCTTACGGTCGGCGAATATCTGTCGCTGTCGCGCTGGGGCCGGCTGCGATACCGGGTCTACCGGCATCCGCTGGTGATGTTCGGTCTCGGCCCGGCCTATCTCTTTTTCCTGCAGCATCGCTTGCCGGTCGGGCTGATGCGCGCGGGTTGGCAGCCCTGGCTGAGCGCCATGGCGACCAACCTCTCCATTGTCCTGGTCGCGGCCGTCACGATTTGGGCTATCGGTTTCGGCCCATTCCTGCTCGTGCAAGTGCCGGTCATGCTGATCAGCGCTTCGCTCGGAGTCTGGCTGTTCTACGTTCAGCACCAGTTCGAGGATACGTCTTGGGCGGGCGACAAGACCTGGAACCTCCAGGCGGCGGCGCTACACGGCAGTTCGCACTACGATCTGCCGGTGGTGCTGCGCTGGTTCACGGCGAATATCGGCGTGCATCACGTCCATCATCTGTGCAGCAGGATTCCGTTCTATCGATTGCCGCTGGCACTGCGCCGGCATCCGGAAATGGCGAAAATCGGCCGGCTCACGCTGGTTCAGAGTATTTTATGCGTGCGCCTGGTGCTGTGGGACGAGGCGGCGCTCCGGCTGATCAGCTTTCGCGAACTGCGGACGCTGCCGGGCTACGCCGCCGCATAGATCGACGCGGCGAGCGAGCCTGCGTCAAAGGTCGCTGCGTAACGGAATTTCGGCCACCAGCATGCCCCGGCACGCCAGCGCCTGCTTCAATTGACGGATGGCAATGTCGGCCGTGGCGGAACTGTTGGCCTTTTCCATGTGCCGCAGCAGCGCCTTCAAGGCTGGATCCTTGTCTCTGATCACCCAGCGGCGCGCAAACACCTTGGCGTCATGGAGTGAAGTGATCCGCACGGTTTGGCTGGCGCCAGGGAACCCGGCGTCGAAATAATCAAGCGGTGGCACAGACATTCGATCCCCCAGCGTTGGCCCAACCACAATCGGCCGGCCATCTGGCAAGTTCAATGACCGCACTGGCGCCATCCCCGCTATTTCGGGGTCGCTGGCGTATGTTTTTCGTCGCAGAGGCTTGGCGGCAACGCTTTAGACGTCGCGCACCCGACCGCGACGTTTCTATTCCGCCGGCGCCACGGCTCCTTCGGCGTCGGCCTCCATGACCGGACGCGCGACATGCAGGAAGATCAGGAACAGCGCCCCGATCAGGCACGGCACCGCGGCGGCGTAGAAAATACCTCCGACCTTATAGCCGAGCCCGACCAAAACGCCGGTCAGGATCGGGCCGAACACCTGGCCGACACGGCCCATGCCCATGGCCCAGCCGATGCCGGTCGAGCGGATCGCGGTTGGATACATGCCCGCGGCCACGGCGATGAGGCCGGTTCCGGTGCCGCCGACGAAAAAGCCGGCGAGGAACGAGGCGACGCTGAGCGTTGCGATCGACGTCGTCGCTTGACCGAACCACGCTAGGCAAACGGCGCCGAGAATGAAGCCCGGGATGAGCACGCGGAACGCGCCGCAATGGTGCACGGCCCAGCCCGACGTGGCGCTGGCGATGACGCTGCCGAGATTGTTCAGGCCGATGATCAAGGCCGCGGCGGAGAGCGAAAAGCCGACCGAATTGAGCACCGCCGGCGTCCAGAATGTCACCGTCACCAGCACCATGAACACCATGAAGAACGGCACCCACAGCAGCACGGTCGGGACGGCGCGGCCTTCGCTGAACAGATGCTTGACGGGAACGCCCTGCCGGGCCGGGTCCGGCGGCGCCACTAGCTCGGCGCCGGCTGGGACTTCGCCGGGCATGATGCGCTCGAGCGTGCGCCGCACCTCGTGTTGGCGAATGCCGCGGGCAAGCAAAAAGCGGATCGATTCCGGAAGCCAGATCGCCAGGATGATGGCGATGACGATCGGCGCCACCGCGCCGATATAGAACACGGTCCGCCAGCCGAATGCCGGAATGACCCAGGCGCTGGTGAGCGAGCCGATCAGTCCGCCGCCCGGAAAGGACGCGAACAGCACGGTCACGAACACGTCGCGCAGCCGCTTCGGCGCGAGTTCCGCGCCCATCGCCAGGAAGGCCGGCGTTACGCCGCCCAGCCCCAGACCGGCAAAGAAGCGATACGCCAGCAGTTCATTGAGCGAGGTCGATTGCGCGGTCAGGTAACTGAAGACCGCGAATACGATCATGGCGATGATCATGAACCACTTGCGGCCGAACAGGTCGGCGAGCGGCCCGAACGACAGCGCGCCGAGCGCGGCGCCGACCAGGCCGGCCGAGGCGACCTGGCCGAACTGCGGCATCGGCAGGTGGATCACCGCGGCGATCACCGGCGCGGTATAGCCGATCGCCTGGGTGTCGAAGCCGTCGAGCGCCGCCACCAGCATGCACAAGACGAGAACACCGATCTGAAAACCGGTGACCGGATGCCGATCGATCAGATCGATGACGTCGACTTTGCTGGCTGACATTTTGTCGGCTGCCATGACGCTTTCCCCCGCTTCAGTGGAATCCCAAAACTTTGCTGGCCAGCGCCGCGCCTTCGGCCAGCGCGCGCAATTTCGCCCACGCGATCTGCGGATGCGAACGGCCGCCAAAACCGCAATCGGTGCCGGCGATGACGTTCTCCTTGCCGACGCGACGCGCGTAGCATTGCAGGCGTTGCGACACCAGTTCCGGATGCTCCACCACGTCGGTCGAATGGGTGACGACGCCGGGGATGAGAATTTTTCCCGCCGGCAGCTTGACCTTGTCCCACACTGCGACTTCGTGCTCGTGGCGCGCATTGGCGCCCTCGATCAGGTAGGCCTGCGCCTTCACCTGCAGCACCAGATCGACGATGTGCTCGAGCTCGAGATCGTAGGCGTGCGGGCCGTGCCAGCTGCCCCAGCACAGGTGATAGCGCACCCTGTCTTCCGGGATATTGCGCAGCGCATGATTGAGCGCCTCGATCCGCATCTGGCTGCGGGCGCGGAAGGCGGCGAGCCCCATGTCCATGCCGATGCGGTCCCACAGCGCCGGCAGCCAGGCGTCGTCGACCTGGAGGATCAGTCCCGCCGCGACGATCGCTTCATATTCGACGCGCATCGCCTCCGCCAGCGCGTACACATACTCTTCGTCGGTCTTGTAGTGGCGATTGGGCCTATAGACTTCGAGGCTCGCCGGCGCGGTCGAGGTAAGGAACACGTTCTCGGTGCCGGCCGTGGCGACGGTGACGTCGATTTCCTTCTTGAGCTCGGCCTGGCCGACATAATTTACGGGACCGGTGCAAGCCTGCATCGGGCGCTTCTTGGCGATCTGCGCGCCCGGCGTATAGAACAATGTACCGCGCTCGTTGGCATATTTGTAAAAGTCGGCGAATTCTTCGCGGTCCTTGCCTTGCTCGATCAGCGGCTTGCCTTGCGGGGCGTCGATGTCGGTGAAGCCGCCGAAGCGATTCAGCATATAGCGCAGCCAATCGCCGCCCTTGGCGTATTCGCCTTCATTGACGATATCGATGCCGGTTTCGCGTTGCCGCGCGACGACCGCCGCGACGTCGTCGCGCAGATGCGTCTCGTCGCCGGCTGCGATCCCGCTGTCGAGCGACAGGAATGGCAGACTGCCGACATGCGTCGTCAGTATTTTCGCAACACTGCGCTGCATCGGCGGTGGGCGTGTCACTCCGCGGCGTGCAGCGCTTCGCCGACGCGGCCGTCGCGCACCAAACGCCCGGGCAGGGCGCCGGTGTGCTCGCCGCGCTCGAAGATTTGCGTGCCGGCGACGAAGGTCGCCTGGTAGCCGTCGACCTTCTGCACGAAGCGGCGGCCTTTGGCCGGCATGTCGTGCACCAGTTCGGGCTTTTGCACCTGCAAGCGGTCGTAGTCGATCAGATTGACGTCGGCGCGCAGGCCCGGCGCCAGCCGGCCGCGATCCGACAATCCGAAGAAATCGGCGGTCTCGCTGGTCTGGCGCTTGATCAGCATTTCCACCGGCAGCTTCGGGCCGCGGACGCGATCGCGGCTCCAATGGGTCAGCATGAAGGTCGGCACGCCGGAATCGACGATCGAGGTGCAATGGGCGCCGCCGTCGCTCAAGCCGAGCAGGCACGCCGGGTCGTTGAGCATTTCGAGGATCGGCGAGTGGTCGCCGGTGACATAGTTCACCACCGGGAAGTAAAGGTACTGCGCCTCGCCGAGCATGTAGTCGTAGGCGACTTCCTCGCAGCTCCTGCCTTCGCGCTTGGCGATCGCCGCCACGCTCTTCTCCGGTCCCGGCTCGTAGTCCGGCGGATTGCCCATGGTGAAGAACTTGTCGAAATCCTTGGCGACCACCTGACGGAACTGGGCGAGCTTGGCGATCTCGGCCGCCGACGGCGTCTCGGCGAGAATTTGCCGCCGCACTTCCGGATCGCGCAGCCGCTTGCGCTGCTCCTCGATCGGCAAGCTTTCCAGCTTCTTGTAGCTCGGCCGCACGGTGAACGGATTGAGCGCGGTGCCGATGCCCATCATCACGCCGATCGGCCGGCCGGCCATCTGCGCCGTCACCGGCAGGCCTTCGGCGCGCATGCCGTGCACCGCCGTGATCAGGCGGCGCCAGCGCTGCGGGTCGGAATAACGGTCGGTCAGCAGGAACCAGACCGGCCGGCCGGTCTCGCGCGCCTGCTTGCGGATCCAGCGCAGCTCGAATTCCTCGTCATCGAAGTCGGAATTCATGCCGAACGCGCCGGTGCCGGTGATGCCGAGCGCCTGGCCGATGCCGAGGAGCTCGTAATCGTCGGCGTCGCGCGACGGCACCAATTCGCCGTCCGGCGTCTTGTGCGAATCGGTGCGCGAGGTGGTGAAGCCGAAGGCGCCGGCGCGCAGCGCCTCGACGGTGAGCTTACGCATTTCCGCAATATCGTCCGGCGTCGCCGGCTCGCGGCGCAGCGCGCGGTCGCCCATCACATAGACGCGGGTCGGCAGATGCGCGGCCTGGGCGCAGATGTCGATGGCGCGCTCACGGCGCTCGAGCTCGTCCATGAATTGCGGGAACGTTTCCCATTCCCAGTTCAGGCCCGCGGCCAGCACCGGATTGGGAATCTCCTCGACGCCTTCCATCAGATCCATCAGCGCGCCGCGGTGCTCCTTCTTCACCGGCGCGAAGCCGACGCCGCAATTGCCGAACATCACCGTGGTGACGCCGTGCCAGCACGACGGCGCCAGCAGGGGATCCCACATCGCCTGGCCGTCGTAATGGGTGTGCACGTCGACCCAGCCGGGCGTGACCATCAGGCCCGCGGCGTCGATCTCGCGCTTGGCGGGGCCAAGCTTGCCGCCGACCGCGGCAATGCGGCCGCCGGCGATCGCCACGTCGCCCGAGAAAGGCGCCTTGCCGGTGCCGTCAACGATGGTGCCGCCGCGAATGACGATGTCGTGCATGGGGTCGCTCCCTGGTGGCGCCGGTGAACCGCGCCTGGGCCGTTGAATTTGTGTAATGATGCACCCCGCGGCAGGGCCATGCAACGGCCGGCCCTGCGTTCGGTGCATATGAGACAGATGCGGCCGACCAGGCAGAAATCTTGCTGTCTGGATCAGGTCGCGGCCGGCACGCTGCGTCCCTTCTCCCCCATAGCGCGTCGAAGACGCGCGTAAACGCGCTGATGGGGGAGAAGGGCAGGATGAGGGGGTTCGGAAGTCCGAGTTTTTGCTCTGAAGTCCGAACCCCCTCACCCCCTCCCTCTCCCCTCTGGGGAGAAGCAGACTCTTCTCAGCGTTGCGCAGACGATACTCTTCTTAGCGCTTTCAGGCGCCGCTCGCTGGCCTCGGCGCCATCATCTCGACGATCTGACGCCGCGCGCGATCAGGTCAGCGAGCAATCGCGTGTCTCGTCGGCAGCGGTCGCGGCACTGCTTGTGGCTTCGACAAAATGCGCGATCACGGCGCGTGATCGGATCGGTCTTGGATTCTGCCGAGCGCCTGAGCAAAGGCTCGCACCTGCGCGGATTAACCACAACGATCGGCAAGGGCGCGGCAGGCCGCGCAACAACGGTCTCAAAACCGCCGTGGCTCGACGCAACGATGCGTGCAGCTTCGCAACGTTGAACTCTGATAGCTGTGCGGCGAGAAAAACTAGCGAGAAAAATAGAGGGAGGAGTTTCTTGCACCAGCTTCTACGGACTTCCATGTCATGCATCCTCGTCTCGTGGCGCGTCATAAGCGCGTTCACGCGCGTCTTCGACGCGCTATGGCGCCCGAGTTTTTTCGGCGCGCGAAGCGCGAATGATTTCGCGCGCTTGCAAAAATGTGTTCACGTCTAGCGCGAAACCGGTCCGGACCAAGGAAAGGGCAGGGGTGGGCCTGCTTTTCGTTCGTCCGTTACGCGAGCTTCGCCGATCAAAACTTCAAGTAATAAATGAAGGAAGCGGAACGCCGGCAAACGCAGGGTCACCAACCGCCGCATCTTGCGATGCGGCGCGCGCCCTTTTGGAGCGCGCACGCTTGACGGCGTTCCACCACGGCTCTCACCTGAGGGAATTATTCCATCCCAAAGGCTCAGCTTCAGGCCAGGCTTCCTGGGACGTGGTCTGCACGGGCGTTACCCGCCTTCGCCTGTCCCAGTCCAGGGAAGCACCTCCCACCCCGGTCATAATGCCGGGAGGCTGATACCCAAGCCGCCCGGGAGCAGGCTGCAAACCCGCCCGCGGGCACCGCCCTCGCTCCCATGACGCGGTGTGCCTCCGCGCCATGTCCTTCACCGGAGCGAGGATTGCGGTGTAACTGCAATGGAGACTTGTGTCAATATAAATGTGACGATCGTAGCCCGGATGGAGCGCAGCGCAATCCGGGGACGATGGTTAGGCTGCACGGCCGCCCCGGATTACGCTGCGCTCCATCCGGGCTACGATGGCCGCATGGTCCTTTATCGGCGAAATTTTATGCCCGGCGGCACTTTCTTCTTCACGGCGGCCCTTGCCGATCGCCGAACCGAGGCGCTGACTGAAAATATCGAACTATTGCGACATGCGTGTCGCGTGATCCGCCAAGAGCGCCCGTTTTCGATCAACGCCGTCGTCGTGCTTCCCGATCATTTACACATCATTACGACCTTGCCCACCGACGACGCCGATTATCCGGGGCGTTGGAAGCGCTGCAAAAGTCTGTTCAGTCGCCTTGTCGCGAAGCGTAGCGGCGGGTCGAAAAACCAACGCGGCGAATATGCGCTGTGGCAGCGTCGTTACTGGGAGCACACCATCTGTAACGAGCAGGATCTCGAACGGCACGTCAATTACATCCATTACAATCCGGTGAAACACGGGCTGGTGGCTCGCGTCGCCGACTGGCCGTTCAGTAGTTTCCACCGCTATGTGGCGCAAGGCATACTGCCCGGCGATTGGGCAGGAGACGCAGCCGAATTGTCCGGACGCTTCGGTGAGTGAACGCGTGGGCACGGCGCTTAGCTTCATCGCCACCACGGAGGGTGGGCAAAGGCGCCAACGGGTCCGCGCAAAGCGCGGCCCGATGACAAGCTCCGCGCCGTGCCCACCAAAGCGTTTCGTGCAGCTCTGATGCCCCGCCATTGGCGGCTCAAGATCGAAGGTGGAGCGTTTATCTACACGCTTGCGCTCGCCGACTGCGGCAGCCCGCCGCGCCGAACCTGCTCCAGTACAAGACGAGCGATGGCGGCGGGAGCTTCCTCGGGGATGGCGAATACGCAGCTCACATTGATTTCACACAAAACGTAGGTGTCCTCGCCTGTTGTTGTGCGCGGCCCGTAGAGAAAATCGGCGTCCCAGATGATCGGCAGCGAGGCGGCGTCTATGCGGAGCGTCTGCACCATCTGCGGCGTCCACTCGCTTTCCATTTTCGAACGCAGCGCCGCAAACGCCGGCGCGTCCGGCCCTTGCATCATGCGTGGGCCGGATTGAGCGGCTGGCGAATCTGGTCCTTCGGGCGGCGGCGGTATCAATGCCTTGATGCGCTGGTGGCCGAAGCCCACGACCTTATCGCCGCCCATGTAACAACGGATCATTCCGTCCGGCAGGCGCGGCGCAAACGGCTGATCCACGATGCACCCGTCTTCGGTAAAATAGGCTTCGCACCGCGCCATGAAGTTTTCGAGCGTCAATTCTTCCGGCACGCTGCCCCGCCGTGCTTCAAGGACGATGACGCGCGCCGAGTTTGTCTGCTCCACTTTCCAGACGCCTTGACCGGCGTTGCCGCGGTTTTGCTTCAGCACGCGTGGACCGCCTGAAGCGAGCGTGGCCGGAAAGTCGGCGCGAAACTCGGCCGGCGTGCGGTAAAGGCGGGTGTCGGTGCCCCAGCCGAGATGCTTGGTGCGATGCAGGACTTCCTTGACGCCCATCTTGAGGATCACGTCGGGATGAGCGCTGACCCACGGCCCAATTGACGCCACCTCGCGCAGCATCGGATCGAGCTTCGCGCGGGTCAGGCCGTCATCGAGCGGGTTCACCCAAACCAGGACGCCATCGACTGCCATGAGCTGTTGCCGGACTTCATCGCGCATCTCGTCGGCATAGACGGCAGGTTCGGCATGAATGCCAAGCGCCTGAAGCTCCTCGAAGATACGGCGATACCGGTTGTTCTGCGGCGTTGCCGCCTTGCGCGTGGCGCGGTCACCGCGCCAGAGGATTGCCACCCGGCCATTTTGTACGTTGGACATGTTCAAACTCCCGACGGAATGACCAGACCCAGCCCGGCCAAAATCAGCAACACCAGAATAAGTTTGCGGAACGCCGCGTCATCGAGCTTTCCGTAGAGCTTGAAACCCGTCCACAAGCCCGCGAGCATTGCTGGAAGACCGAGCGCGTAAAGGCGCAGCACGTCGGCCGTGATGGCACCGGCAGCACCCAGCGATATGACGTTGGCGACAATGGCGGCGAGCAAGACAGGCTGGAAGACCCCGCGCTGGACGTCCTTCGGCCAACCGCGCATCTGACACCAGATGAGGATGAGGAAGCCTGGCAGACCGGTCAGACCAGCGACAATTCCGTTGACGAATCCAATACCAGTGTCCGCCGGCATGTTGCTCGACACCGGCGTGAATTTCGGCTGCACCAGACCGTAGATGCCGAAAACGATCAGGAGCACGCCGCCACCGCTGCGCAAGTAAGCGGGATTGACGTAGGTGAGCAGTATTGTTCCGAGCGGGACACCGAAGAAGCCTCCGATGACGAATGGGGCAAACCTCCTCCACATCAAAGAATGCCGAAGCTTCCAGACCCCATAGCCTTGCGTCAGCAGGCCATATCCAGCAATTAGCGTTGTCGTCTGCACGGGCGTAAGGATGTGAAGCCAAACACCCGAAACCACGAAGCCCATAGCGAAACCGGCAAGGCCGGATGCGAATCCGCCGACAAAGGCGGCAGCCAGAAAAAGTACAAGAACGATGCCATCCATGGCGTCTCTCTCCCCACAGGAAGTGAGCGGCGTTTGGATGGCGTTCCATCTTGAGGGGAGACCGCGATGTACCCCTGCTTTGCAATTGTCAGAGTTCAGTCAGGCGTTCAGCAAACATCGAGCTCCTCCACGACGAAGAAGACGGTGCTTGGGCCTTGGTGGCCTGGTGGGGCGACCGCGGAAGCCCCGTGAAGCTGTGATCGGACGGTTATTTGATCATCACCCATGCCGGTTGCAGGATCGGATACGCAATCAGCCCGACGATCGCGGTTGCCGCGATCAACAAGGGATTGCTTACTTTCCAGCGGAATAGAACGGCGAGCGAGACCACGCCAATCAGCGCCGTCAGCCAGTCGCCAATGGCAATCCGGCCAAGCAGGATGCAGGCGCCGAGGATCGTGCCGATGGCCGCGCCATAGGCGCCGCGCACAAAGCCTTGTACGTTTGGATTTTTACCGTGGCGCGCGAGCAAAGGCGCCGCGACCAGAATGAAAATAAATGACGGAAAGAAGATGCCGACGGTCGAGACCAGCGAGCCCCAGAAACCGGCGACGAGATAGCCGACGAAGGTCGCGGTGATGACGACAGGACCGGGACTTATCATCCCGACCGCGACCGCAATCAGAAACTGCCGTTCGTCGAGCCAGCCGTATTGCTCGACGAGCCCTTGCTGGAGAAACGGCACAATCACGAGGCCGCTGCCGAACGTGAGCGACCCGGCCTTAAGAAAGAACAGCAGCAACTTGCCGAGTGTCGCGTTGGTTGCTGCGGCGGGGGCGACCAGCAGCGGCACCGCTGCGATCTGCAGTTTGGCGTCTGGCGGTTTGCGAAAGAGATTGCCGTAATAGAGAATGCCGACGATCCCCGCGCCGATGAACAACAAGGCTACTTCGGCCTGAAGAATGACCGTTACGGCGAGACAGGCGAGCGCGATCCCCCATTGGACCCAATCCTCCATTCCCAGCTTTGCAAGGCGGTAACAGGAGTGAAGGATCAGCGCGATCACGGCCGGGCTCACGCCGTAAAAGATCGCGGTGACGGGTTTGAGATCGCCCAGATAGACGTAGAGCGCCCCGAGCGCGGCAACCATCACGAAATTCGGAAAGATAAAGGCCCAGCCGCCGATCCAGGCGCCCCAGAAACCACCGCGCAAATAGCCGACGTAAATGCCGACTTGAATCGCAAGCGGCCCCGGCAGTGATTGGCAGATCGCGATAGCTTCACGCATCTGCTCCTTCGTGAGCCAGCCGCGTTCGCCGACCAGCTCGCGTTCCATCTGTCCGACGAGAGCGACCGGGCCGCCAAAACCGATCGATCCCAGACGCAGGAAGTAGAGCAACAGCTCCGTCAACGGCCCATGTGGTGTCTTCGTCGCCCCGTCCGTCACGAAAGCCTCCTATGAGAGGTGTCAGGCCGCACCGAAGGGCGGCCCGACATTGGTGCGATGCCTTCAAAGCGAGTTTTTGACATTTGCCATTGCATCCAAGGCGGTGCGCAGCGTCTTGGCGAGTTTGATCGCGTCGTCGTTGGCCCAGAAATGCATGAAGAACAGGCGCGGCTGTTCGTCGAGCATGTGGCTGTGCAGCGCCGTGACCTCGATCCCGCCGGCGCGAAGCGCCTTGATGACAGGATTGACCTCGCTCGACACCATCACAAAGTCGCCGGTGATCGCAGCGTTGCCGTTCCCCGTCGGCTGAAAGCCTATGCCGGTTGCAACGCCGAGGGGACCGGCGGGCGCAACCGCCATACCATCCATCGTTACCGGATCGCGGCGCGGGACGCCGAACTGATAGACGCCGCCGTTGGCTTGGCCTTTGACGCCGATGATCTGGTCGAGTTGCGCGGTATCAAGCTCAATCGCCGGTGGGGGAGCCGCTGCCGTCGGTGGGGTGAGCGGCGTCTTGCTTTCGGCAAGTGCGGTGCGGATGGCAGTCGCCAATTTGACTGGATCGCCGTGCCCGCCGACATGCATGTAGAAGGTGGCCGGACTGGCGCGCAGCAGGTGGTTGTGAACTGCGGTGATGTCGAGGCCGTTCTCGATCATCTTGGTCATGACGGGTTTGATCTCGGTTTCCAGCAACACCAGATCTCCCATCACCATGACTTCGCCACCCATGGGCTTGAATGCGACCCAGCCGCCGAGCGCCAAAGCGGGTTTGATGGTGACGCCGTCCAGCGTCACGGTGAGATCGGTGCGCGGGAAGCCATAACGATGAACATCCCCTGCCACCACGGCCGGCTTGCGGCCGATGGCGTCGTCGACCTTCTGCCAGTCGACGTCCTGGGCGCGAGCGGCTGTTGCCGCCACTGCAATTGCGCCAATCAACAAAGTTGCAACGACACGCATCATATCCTCCTGTCCTGAGGGCTTATGCCCTGTGAGCGCCCCTCAACCACGTCATTTCTTGATGTGTCCCTGGGCATCGAACTGCATGAGATAAGCCCAGAGATCGTCGATTTCCTTGTCGTTCTTGATGCCGGCAAAAATCATCTTTGTTCCCGGCACCTTTGCACTCGGGTCCTTGATGTATTCTTTGAAGCTCGCCTCATTCCAAATGATCCCGGAATTCTTGTCGGCGTCGGAATAGCTGAAATTCTCTGCCGTGCCCGCCTTTCGCCCGTCGAGCCCGTTGAGCTCCGGCCCAATCTTGTTCGTCGCGCCCTCGCCGATCGAATGACAAATGGCGCACTTCTTGAACGAATTTTCTCCCGCGGCGATGTCCTGAGCGAACGACGCACCGGAAGTGACCATGAGTGCCGTGGCAACGACGAATGTTTTCAGCATGGGATACCTTTGGATGTGTGAACCTGAAATTTCGGATCGCGCTCAATCATTTCTTGCAGTTCTTCGTGCAGCGGTCGTATTCGACCTTGCAGGTCGGCCCGGCGTAATTCGACATGCACCGTCGCTGCTGGTCGCTGCATTCCTTGCAGCTCCCCTGCGCCCATCCGGTGCCCGGTGTGGCGGCAATGGCAATAAGTATTGCTGCAGGCAGGACGAAGATACGCATGTGATTTTCTCCGGCGGTTATGCTCTAGCGATTGGCGATCTCGCTGAAACGCCGATCGGCGTTTTGCCAGCGGATCGCCTGCATGAAGGTGTCGACGTAGCTTGCAGCCTTGGCGCCGAAATCCATGTGATAGGAGTGCTCGTACATATCGAGGGCCAGGATCGGCGTGCCGCCCGCCAAGGTGTGGCAATGGTCAGATGCCCACTGATTAATGAACTTGCGGTCGCGTGGTAACCACGACAGCAGCACCCAGCCGGAGCCGCCGCCGAGCGCCTTCCCCATGGCGACGAATTCGGCCCGCCAACGCTCGAACGAGCCGAAGTCGCGGGCAAGCGCATCATGCAGACCCGGCTCCGGTTCGCTCTCGTCACCCAGTCCGTCGAAGAACACTTCGTGGAGGATCATCGAGTTCATCGCGATCAATTGCTCGCGCTTGATCCCGTTGATCAGGAAGCCCGCGGCACTGGCGACATCGAGCTCGGCGAGCTTTTCGTCGATGAGGTTGAGGCGCTTTACCGCGCCGCCGTAATTGTTCTCGTAATGGCTGACGATCAGCCGCTCCGACATGCCTTTGACGCGGGCGGGATCGCACGATAGCGGCTTCATCGCATAGGGCATGTCAGGAATCCATCAGAGCGAGCGCGCCGCGATGCGCCGGGGAGAACACGTAGAGCTGGTCGGGCGTCGCGAGCGCTGTCGTGTGAGCGCCGGCGCCGGTCGTCGTCTGCTCACTCATGCCGCTGCGCGGATCGATGGTTTGCACCACACCCGGCTCGCCAATGGCGACGTGAACGCGGCCGGTCGACGGATTGAAGAACGTCACATCCGGCGCCCCTGCAATGGCCCATTGGTTGCCGACCGCGCCGGAGCCGGTCTCGACTTCCACCAGCGTTGCGTCATCACAAGCGACGTAGAGGCGGCCGCGGCGGTGATCGATGTCGAGGCCATGGGCGCCGCGCGCGGGCAGGAGCCAGTGTTCGACCCCGCTCAAGTCGGGGAGGCGCGCGACGAAAACCATGGAAGGGTCGCGGATCGCGAGATATAGGCGATCGGCCGCGGCATTGGTCACGCACCAGCGCGGCCGTCCGGGCAGCTCGACCGCATGATGCAACCCGTCACGGCCAAACACTTCGAGCTTGGCGCCGCCGCCGTCGTCGCCGATCGAGGCGGCGATCGCCAAGCCCTGGCGGGCGACGATGGCGACGCCGTTCGGGCGCGCTCCGGTCTGGAAGATGGCCTGGGTCTCGAGGCTTCGCGCATCCAGCCAGGCGAGGCTCGCCGCGCCGCGATTGGTGACCAGCACCTGGCCGTCGTCGGCGACAACACCGGCGGCCTCTGGAAAGCCGGACAGCGTCGCGATGTGACGGCCGGCGTCGTGATCGATCACTTCGACGCAGTCGCGCCCGGTATGAGCAACGAAAACTCGCCGAGTCGCCGGATCGAAGGCACCATGATCGAATTCGCTGCTGTCGGGTATGGCGATGAGGCCGGTTGCTCGCAACACCATGATCACTTCGCTCCCTTTGCGCTCTGCTGCCGGCACCAGGTGTAGAGCGCGTCGTACATCACCATGCCGTGCTTGAGCATTTCGTGGTCGTCGGGGAAATTCGCCGACAGCCCGTATGAGATGGCGAGCAGGCCTTCGCATTGCGGCGTCAGATCGGGCCGCGATGTGTCGGCGCCGCGCACGATGGTGGCGAGGCGGTCGAGCGCCGTGTCGTGGATATCGTAGGCGCGCACGATGGCATCGAACGAGCATCGTTCGCCGACGTGACCGAATTCGACGTCATTGATGTCGTAAGGCGTGCCGCCGACGTCGGCGGCCACCTTGGCGACATCGTTCTGCGGCACGTAGATGAATTCGGCGTCGGGCTTGACGAAGCGGCTGATCAGCCACGGGCAGGCGATGCGGTCGATCTTCGGATGTTCGCGCGTCACCCACTTGTTCTCGGACGCATCGCGCTTGCGGCGCGTCGGCAAGCCCGCCGCTTTCCATGCGGCGATGCCGCCTTCGACAAAGACGGCACCGACACCCGCTTTGCGCAGCGCGTCGGCAACGCCCTGGCTGACCTCTTTGCCGTGGACGCAATAGGCCGCGACGTCGCGGCCTTTCGGCAGGCTGGCGCGCCAGGTCGCCGCGTCTTCGAGTGTCCGGCGGACGGCACCGATAATCATCGTGTCATCGGCGTCGAACGCTTCCGCACGGCGAACGTCGATGATGATCGGCGCCGCAGCCGTGCCCTGACGCGCGTAAAGATTCTGTGGGGAAATCGATGGTCCGTCCATGCGCAATCTCCTCGCGAAGCGAGTGTTGCGCAGAGCTTGGACCGAAGTTGTCTGACGGGGAGTCTGCATGTCCCCGGAAAACGAAGGGTAAGTCGATCGCGGCGAATAGGCAAGCCGCTTTTAGGATTTAGCGAATTTGTGAACGGCCCTTGACTTCCGAAAGCCCCTCCCCAAATGAATGGCTTGTCGGGCCGCATCGCAGTCGCCCGGCTTTCCTTAAGGCATTTCGCCCAAGCACTGCATTTCCAGCCGGCTCGCCGGGCGAGGACGTGGGGAAATGTCTGATCTCCATAAGATTTTCGATCGGCGGCGTTGGACTCCGGGCTTTCGACAGCCGCCCGGTGAGCTGTCGCGCGCAGCCAAGCGTTGTCTCCTTCCCAAGGGAGATGAGAAATGCTTTGCGCTAACAAAACTGACCCCTCGACCATCGACGGACCGCAATCCGCGTCGTGCCCGGCGCCCGGACCTGAACTGACGGCGGGGGCATCCACCTCAACGGGCCATCGGCATCGCACGCTCCGCTTCATCCCGGACTCCTCGCACACAATTCCGGAGTATGTTTGGGGCGACGAAGGACCGACGACGATCTGAAGTTCCGGCTCAGTCGTATGGACGGGAGCGCGTCGCGCTTTCTCTTAGTGGCGGCCTGCAATCATTGGCCCGAGGACAAATCCAAACGTCGAGCCCAGGCGGATTTCATTGACCGGACGGCCATTGGTAAGGGCATGGCGAACGGCGACGTCGAAGGACAGGTTATCGCGGGCCTGCCAGATCAAACCGAGCAGGCCCGATATTGTATGCGCTTGATTTGCCTCGTCTTCGTAGAAGACTTCGGCGACCGGGCGCACGGTCCACTTGGACGGCCCTTCGATGATCACCCCGGTAAAAACGTCGCCGTTATGCTCGCGGGTCAGCGAGGTGGCGATATTGAAGTGAACCGTGCCCCAATCCCATCGCTGCGAGACGATGCCCGCCAAGCTCGCGCCGACACCGCGGTCGCCATTGGCCTCCGGGAGCAGGACGCCGAATTCGGTTGCTATGCTCGGCCCGGCCTGATCCTGTAAAGTGCCGGGACGCAGTACGTGCTTGAGCGAGAATGCGGGTTCGGTCACCTCAAACGGACCAGAAGGCGAGACGGGAACAATTCCCTTGCCTTCAAATACTGCCTCCCAACGGTCTTTGAATCCGTAATTCACAACCGCCCACGGCCCGACCAGGCTTTTGTCGGAACCTTGCGTCAGCGTCCCAACAGGTTGGAATTCGATTTCCATCTCGTTCGGATCGGCCACCGCGGCGTCGGTGCCGTTGAAAGGGCGATAGGCCGCGGCCGGTCCCGGCCAAATCGCGGCGCAGAGCCCGACCAACGCAGCCGCCGTCTTCAATCCAATATTGGCTTTGGCGGTCGGCTGCATGTCGGAGTGTTCCCGCTCTCGCTAAGGTACCGGACGAAATACCCAGATGGCGGCCTCCGTCGCGCTGTTGGTGCGGACCGCCAAATAGAGCCGATCCAATTCCGGCACGAACAAAGAGGTCCGTGCACCGGCCATGGTCGGGATGTGGCCCGTCCGGTTGTAGTGGGCACCTCCCGCTTCGAATACGTCAATAAAGCCAGCGCCGCAGCTGACGTAAACCCGATCGCGCTTGCTGTCGACGAAGAGGTCATCGGAATCGCCGCAAGTGTCCGCCGTTGCGAGCAGCGCGCCGTCGGCGGCGACGCGCACGCTGAGCTTCGGCGGACTGCGTGACACGATCAGGACTCGGTTGTTTGCTTTGTCGAGAGCCATCGGAAAGTTGCCGCCTTCGCGCACCTGCCAGAGCTCCGTCTTGCTTCCGGTGAACCCATCGAGAACGGCGATTGCGCGCGCGCCCGGCACGTTGACGAAGACCTTGTTCAACGCCGACGCGATCTGAAAGCTCTCCGGATGCGCTGGCAGCGCGACGTCACCAAACTTTATGCGCTGCGCGACGTCGATGGCCGCGATGGCACCGCCGCCGTAGCCGACCAGGATGCGGCCGGTCTCGGCATCGAGGCGCACATTGTCGGCGTCGCTGCCCAAGTCTATCCGTCCGGCTGGCGCGTAATCGGCGCCGCGGAAGAGCCGCACTGAGCCGTCGCGGGCATTGGCGACATAGACCGTGTCGGTCGACGGCGCATAGCCGACGCCTTGCGGCTCGGCCTGGCCAGCGATCGTGAGGGCGGTTTTGCCTTCGCTGAGGTCGACCACGCCGACACTATCGTTGCCGAGCTCGGCCACGAGCAGACGCCTTCGCGCGACGTCGATCGCCATGTGATCGATGCGGCCCCGCACCGCGCCGAGCGAAATCTTGGCTTCGAGTTGGAGTGGGGCAGAATTCTCGGTCGATTGCGCGAACGCGGAGGCTGACAAGTACAACAGCATCGTCAATGCCGCAGGCATTACAATGCGCGAACGGCGTTCAGAGTCCTGGCGATGTGCCGTTGATCTTTCGTCCAAGCGCAATCTCCTCGACGAGTCGAGAGTTGCGCAGAGCTTGGACGGGAACCGTCTGAAGGGGAGCCTGCGTATCCCCGAGGTCAACTATATGGAGCCGAGTGGGCCGGCGCAAGCCGGACAAGTCATGTCAGCCGCCGCAGTCGCATGCCGTTACATTGTCGATCCTGTAGCTTTGGACCGCCTCGTCAGCGGCAAAATCGACCTGCACTTTTACGGAAGGCGCGCGCCACACAAACCGCTCGCGGAATTCAAGATCGGGCCCGGTTTCCTTTTCCCGCACGAACACGATCTCGAATGTGCCTGTCGCTTTTGCCGCACAATGCGCTGCATCGGCCGCCACAACGGCGCTCCATGTCCGGGACAGCGCCGGCGGCTGCATCTCGGTAAAATGAACGTCGCTGATGGCAAGCGTTGGCGCACACGCATCGTCGCCCATGGCTTGTGTGGCGCAGCCGAACGCCAGGACGGCGATGAGGAATGCCGCCCCCCTATACAGACCTGAACTATACAGGCCTGGAGTGTTGAAAGATAACTTTTGACCGCTCATAGGTGCTCCTCCCCTTGTGGGTGGAGCAGCACTTGAGACGGATGTCCTTAAGGACCGGGCGGCTGCGTGTGAGCCCGATTGACCAGTGTTTAGGGCATAGCCCTTTCGAAAACCTCCTGCAAGCGCGTTGAGTAGGCGCCTCTGAAAAAGATACGCCGGAAGTTATGACCTTTCAAACCTCCAACCGCTGTCCAAAGCGGAGACTCACGAAGAGCCTGGGCTTTCCGTCGATTTTGCGCCGGCGAAGTATCGGGACGCGGCATCCGGGGCCGCGATCGGCTGGCGCTTCTGGAAATATCTCAAGATCGCGACGCATGCGGCAGCGGCGGCGAGATGCTTGAGCGTATGTCCGCTCAGAATGGCGCCGGCGGAATAGATTGTGCGGTCATAGAACTCGAACAATTTCGCCAGCGCATAAAGCGCCGCGGCGATCAGCCAGTAAGATGTGCCGCTGTATCTTGGCGGAAATGCCAGAAAGATCAGCGGCAACGCCAGGCACGGGAAGAATTGCACCCAAACGTACAGCCGCAGATCTCCGGTCCAGCGCCATAGCAAGAGACTGAGCACGCCGATTGCAATCAACGGCAACAGCAAAACGGCACCCGCCCTTGCGTTCACGCGTTCCTCGACCGTGATGGCAAGGATCGCCATGAAGCCGATCGCCATCGGCAGCCGGTCCCAAAACAAGGTTCGATCGCTCGGATCGAGATGATAGTAAGACGAGCCGAAACCGGTCAGCAGAATGCCGAGAAAGAGCAAAATCATTGCCGGATCGCGACGAGATTGCCGCAATCCTAACGCACCGATGAAAATGAAAGGAATATTCGAGACAACGTTCCAGAAATTCGGCACGCCGAGCAAGGTGCGTTGATCGGCAAAGTCATGATAACCCTGATCTTGCGGAATCGGCGGCAGCAGCGGCAATGCAAGGAGTGACGCCGCCATCAGACCAACGAAGACAACGACACGGCGATTTGTCTTTGCGTAACTGAGCATCATTCAGTAAGGATATCAAAAGCCTCCATTGGAGTCTGGAAGGCGCACGATGATGTCTCGCAGCGGGACGCTGCTATGGCTGCCGAGGACAATTCGATATTCTAGAGAATTGCTGCGAATGGCAGTACCACGGATCGGAGAATGCGGGCAAAGATCAGCAAGGCAATAAAGTGGGCTTCGATCCTGCTCGCGGTCGCCGCGATTACTTTCTTTGCAATTCGCGTGTACGCCGCTCAACGCGGCCCGCCGCTGGCGCGCTGGCACACCTATGTGCCGCATGACTTGAAGGCCAGGGAGCTCGATGCCACCGACTGGGACCACTATCTCGCCCGGGAAACCAGGATTTTTGACGACGTCCGCACCGAGGTGACGGAAAAGCTCACGCCGGACGAGCGCGTCCCGATGAACCGGTATTTCGACGGCAGTCCGATCTATCCAGGGCACTTTGCCCAGGACTTCAATCGCTCATACGTGCTGGAGCCGAGCGGCACTCCCGTCGGCGCCGTGGTGCTGCTGCACGGCCTGACCGACTCGCCCTATAGCCAGCGCCACATCGCCCGGTTTTATCGCGACCATGGCTTCGTCGCGATTGTCATCAGGCTGCCCGGTCACGGCACCGTTCCGGCAGGACTGATCGATGCCAAATGGGAAGACTGGACGGCAGCGACGCGGCTCGCCGTGCGGGAAGCGCGCCGACGCATCGGACCGTCGGCGCCGCTGCATCTGGTTGGATTCTCGAACGGCGGGGCGCTTGCGGTCAAATACGCACTGGACTCGATTGCGGACCCGCAGCTCACGCGCGCCGACCGCGTCGTCTTGATTTCGCCGATGATCGGCATCACGCGCTTTGCGCGGTTCGCCGGGCTAGCTAGTCTGCCGGCGCTATTGCCGGCATTCGCCAAAGCCGCCTGGCTCGGCGTGGTGCCGGAATTCAATCCATTCAAGTACAACTCATTTCCGGTCAACGGTGCCGTTCAATCGTATCGGCTGACGCAAGTCCTGCAGCGGCAGATCGCGGCCTACAGCCGCAGCGGCCAACTGGCCGAGCTGCCGCCGATCATCACCTTCCAATCCGTCATGGACTTCACGGTCAGCACGTCGGCCATCATCACGGCGCTGTACTCTCACCTTCCGGCCAACGGCAGTGAGCTTGTGCTTTTCGACGTGAACCGAACCGTGAACCTCGGTGCGCTGCTACGTCCGGCCGCGGATACTGCATTGGCCAGGCTTCTGCCCAGCAAAGCGCGGAACTACCGAACCACGATCATTACCAATGCCGATGTCCCCAGCGGCGAGGAAGTCGAGCGCAGCATTGCGGCCGGCGGCGTGGCCGAAGTCGATCGCCCACTGGGCGTTGCCTATCCGGACGGCCTTTTTTCACTCTCTCACGTCGCGTTGCCTTTTCCGATGAGCGATTCACTGTACGGGCTGACACCGGATTCGGCGGAAGATTTCGGGATTCACCTCGGTTCGCTGGCGCCGCGCGGTGAGCGCAACGTCTTGATCGCGAGCCTGGATTCTTTGCTTCGCGCCTCGTCCAATCCGTTCTTCCCCTACATGATCGAGCGGGTCGACGAGGGCGTCGAAGACCGCAACCCGACAGCCAAGAAAGCGGATGCGCATTCCTTGCCGCCACCCGGCGACGAGACGGACAATGAGGTCCCGCGCCCGAGCGTCGGTGATATCATCTTTTCCATCTTGGGCTTTGCGCCCCGCCCCTCGGAGTCGACGTCGGACGAACCGTGAGGCAGTGCTCGACAAATTCGCAAAGCCGAATTTTTTGCGCGTTACGGAGCATCGATGCGACGACAATCGCGGCGGCGAGCACATACGGCACGAAACGCGTCGCCACCGCTTCAAATAAAAGTCATGAACATCTGCGAAGTGCCATGTAAGCCAATAGCGAGGACCGAGCGATGACGTTCGATCGCGAACCCATTCTGGTCGATCTGGCATTACAAGGCGGCGGTTCGCACGGCGCGTTCACCTGGGGCGTGCTCGATCGTCTCTTGGAAGAGCCCTGGCTGCGGATTGACGGGATTTCGGGCACGTCGGCCGGCGCCATGAACGCGGCGGCGCTGGCGTTTGGATTTACCGGCGGCGGCAATGCCGGTGCCCGCGCGGCGCTGGAGGGCTTTTGGCTCCGTGTGGCCAAGGTCGGAGAAATGAGCCCGCTGCGGCGTGGACCGCTGGATATGCTGCTCGGCCGCTGGTCGCTCGACAGTTCGCCGGCCTACATCGCGATCGACATGATGTCGCGCCTGTTTTCGCCCTACGACCTCAATCTGACTGGGTGGAATCCACTACGCGAAATCCTCACCGAGGGAGTCGATTTCACGCGGGTCTCCGAATCGCCGATCAAGCTCTTCATCACCGCGACCAATGTCGCGACCGGCCGTGCCCGCGTATTTCGCAACCACGAGCTCACGCCCGAGGTCCTGCTCGCATCGGCCTGCCTGCCGACAATGTTCCGCGCCATCGAGATCGACGGCCATGCCTATTGGGACGGCGGCTATTCCGGCAATCCCACCATCACGCCGCTGGTGCGCGAATGCGCGTCGGAAGACACCATCATTGTCCCGATCAATCCGATCGAACGCCAAGGCGTACCGCGCGCGGCGAACGATATCCTCAACCGGCTCAACGAGGTGGCATTCAACGCCGTGCTGCTGAAAGAATTGCGCATGATCGCGTTGCTGCGGCGGGTTGCCGATCCCGGCCACGACGAGGGCGCGAAATGGGCCAAAATGCGGGTCCACTCCGTCGCCAATGAAATCATGAAAGAACTGAGCGCGTCGTCGAAAATGATCGCCGAGTGGGATTTTCTCTGCTTGCTGCGCGACAAAGGGCGGGCTTCGGCGCAAAGCTTCCTCGAGCAACACGTGGACAATCTCGGACGCCGCTCCACGCTCGATCTCGACGTCCTCCTCGAAAGCATCTGACCGATGGGACTCGTCGGCATCTTCATCGCGCTCGTTCTGCTGATATGGCTGGCCTATCGCGGCGGCAGCGTATTGCTGTTGGCGCCGGCTGCGGCGCTTGTCGCCGCCGCCGTGTCACGCCAGCCGCTGCTGGCGAATTGGACGCAGACTTTCATGGGCAGCGCGGCGCAATTCGTCGCGCAATTTTTTCCGATTTTTCTTCTCGGCGCCGTGTTCGGAAAGCTCATGGAGGACAGCGGCTCGGTTTCGGCCATCGCCGATTTCATGACAGAGAAACTCGGCCCGCGCCGGGCGGTTCTTGCGGTCGTGCTGGCGGGCGCTTTCGTCACCTATGGCGGCGTGAGCCTGTTCGTCGCTTTTTTCGTGCTGGCGCCGATGGCGCACGCATTGTTTCAGGCCGCGGCTATTCCAAAACGCCTGATGCCGGCGGCGCTCGCGCTCGGCACCTCGACTTTCACCATGTCGGCGCTGCCCGGAACGCCGGCAATCCAGAACGCAATCCCGATGCCGTTTTTCGGCACCACGCCGTTCGCGGCGCCGGGCCTTGGCGTGATCGCTTCGGCGATCATGCTGGGATTCGGACTGTGGTGGCTCCGTCGTGCCGAAGCCGCCGCCCGCCGCGCCGGCGAGGGCTATGGCGGGGACGGCGGCGGCAACATCGATGCGGCACAAAACGCGGCACAAAACGCAGCGCAAGACGAGCTCATTCGCGAGCGCGCCACGGCAGCCCGGGAATTCGATCCCGCCGAAATCGGCCACGGACACATCAGTCAAACGGCTCCTCCCATCGCGCTCGCCGCGTTGCCGCTGATCGTGGTGGTGGGCGTCAATCTGGTGATGTCGATATTCGTGCTGCCGCGTCTCGACGTTTCCTATCTGGCCGAGGAACGTTGGGGCCCCACCTCGCTCGCCGCCGTGGGCGGGGTGTGGTCGGTCGTGGTCGCGCTTGCCGCCGCGATCGTGATGCTCATTGCCGTCAACTTTCGACGCCTGTCCACCCTGCGCGAAAGCCTGGGCGCGGGCGCAAACGCTTCCGTGCTGCCGGTCGTTAGCGTTGCAAGTCTGGTCGGCTTCGGTGCGGTGGTTGCGGCATTGCCGGCTTTCGCCATTGTGCGCGAATGGGTTTTGTCGATCGAGGGCGGCCCGCTGGTCTCGCTTGCGGTATCGACGAACGTGCTCGCTGCTCTGACCGGTTCAGCTTCGGGCGGGCTGACGATCGCGCTCGATGCGCTTGGCGCTACCTATATGCGCCTCGCCGCGGAAAACGGCATCGACCCCGCGATCATGCACCGCGTTGCGGTCATCGGCGCCGGCACGCTCGACAGCCTGCCGCACAATGGCGCGGTCGTGACGCTGCTCGCCGTGTGCGGATCGACGCACCGCGAAAGCTATCTCGACATCGTCATGGTGGCGATCGCCGGCGCCATCATCGCATTGGCGGCGGTGATCGCGCTGGGCTCGGTGTTCGGATCGTTCTGAGATATCGAGGATTACTTTGGCACGGTGTCCTTGTAGACCGTGCCGTCCTTCATGATCACCAGGAAATTCTTGTCAGGGTCTTCGACGAGCTTGATGTTTTCCAGCGGGTTGCCGTCGACCAGCAGCAAGTCGGCAAGGGCGCCCTCTTCGACAACGCCGAGCTTGCCCGGATAGGGATTGATGAATCCCGATAGCGCCATCAACTCGCCGTTGTCCGCAGTGGCCATCTTGAGCGCTTCCGCAGGCGTATACCAACGCATCATCCTGGTGAGTATGGCTCCCTGCCGGCTGGCAACCCTGGCATCGAACAGGATGTCGGTGCCGAACGCGGTCTTGATCTTGTATTTCTTCGCCAGCCGGTAGGCGTTCTCCGTTCCGGCGAAGACCTCCAGCGCCTTTTTTTGCGACACCGGATTCACCAGCGGCGACGCATTTTCGTCATCCATGAACGGCTGCAGGCTCCACCAGATGCCGTTATCCGCCAGCAGCTTTGCGGTGGGCTCGTCGATAAGCTGGCCGTGTTCGATGCATTTGACGCCGGCAGCGATGGCTTGCTGGATCGCGCGCGGGGTATAGGCGTGTACCGTTACATACGTGCCCCAATTATCGGCCGCTTCGACCGCGGCGCGAATCTCCGGTTCGGTGTACTGGGTCAATTCGATCGGATTGTACGGCGAGGCGATGCCGCCGCCGGCCATCAGCTTGATCTGACTTGCACCTTGTCGCAGCTGCTCTCTGGCGCGCAGACGCACTTCATCGGGACTGTCGGCAATGGCGGCGACGCCTACCATCTCGGAATGGCTCAACGGACCGCCGGTCACGCGCGGAAGCTCGAAGGAGAACCGGAAGTCGCCATGACCCGAGGTTTGCGAGATGAAAGCGCCGGAGGGATAGATGCGCGGACCGGTCGTGACACCTTCGTCGATCGCGCGCTTGAGACCGAACACGGGACCGCCGAGGTCGCGTATCGTCGTGAAGCCTCGCATCAAAGTCGCCTGGGCCTGTCGCGCTGCCAACAGCTGGAGATAATTGGTGTCGGCGGTCATCAGCAGCATCTGAGGCACCGCCGCCATGAACGCATGCCAATGGGCGTCGATGAGGCCCGGCATGAGCACGCGCCCGTTCGCTGCGATGACCCGGACATTGGCGCCCGCTTCCACAGTGATCGGGCTTGAGGAAATGCGCGCAATGGTGTTGCCGCGGACGAGGACATTGGAGGGAGCAGAGAGCGCGGCGCTTCTGCCATCGAAAATGCGGACGTTTTGAAAAAGCGTCGGCTGGGGACTGGCCGGGGTGGCGAACGGTGCCAAACCCGGCGCTTCCAAATCGGCATCGCCCTGCGCCAAGCTGACCTGGCAAGACCCGACCACGAATGCCGACGCCAACAGGAGTGTCGGGCCCAGCACTAGTCCTAATATCCGTGCGCCTGTCCGGCCGAGCTCCATCGCGAGATTCAGGTCCCTGGTCGCTCCGAACTTTAGGCCTGCGCCATCCACCAGCAATTTTTGCCCGGCTACTGTCATGAATTATACTCCCTTGCTCGGAGAAGCAGACAACTGGGCTTGTTCCAAGCGGCGGCTTGAGCTCAAAGTGAAACGACCTGCACCGATACTTCCATTGCTGAATGCGTTTGCGGGACCTTTCCATGCCCCGCAAACCGACAAGCTTTTTCGTGCTCGCGGGCCACAGCGACGGAAACATGCTCGTTGCCGGCGAGCTTATTGTTGGTCGGATCGAAACCGTGCCAGCCTGCGCCCGGGATGTAGATTTCCGTCCGGGCATGGGTGTCGCCGTACTGACCTTCCGGCATTTGAATATATCCGCCCGCAATCGGCGGCTCAAGATCGAAGGCGGAGCGTTTTTCTACACGCTTGCGCTCGCCGCCCTTTCCCCCTCCGGGGAGAGAGGCAACGTGTACGTTGCGACGATTGCCCGAACCGCCGTGCAATTTGGATGCTTGACTAATTCATAACTCGTGAGTTATGAATTTTTCATGCTGGCGACATCGAGCGAACTGTTCACCACGCTTGGCGATCCGACCCGCCGGGCGATCTTCGAGCGGCTGTGCCGTGACGGCGAGCAGACGGTGTGGATGCTGACCGAAGAGGCCGGCGTGTCGCAGCCGGCGGTGTCGAAACATCTCGGCGTGCTCAAGAGCGCCGGCCTGGTGCGCGACCGCCGCGCAGGCCGCGAGACCCATTACCGCGCACAGCCCAAGGCGCTGGCGCCGCTGATCGACTGGATGAGCCTCTACGGCGCGTTTTGGCGCGACCGCTTCGATCGTCTCGAAACATTGTTGAAAAGGATGGACCAGTGAGTAACTCCGCCACCGAAAAGCTTGCCGTCGTCGTCGAACGCGACATGTCTTATCCGCCGGAAAAGATCTGGCGCGCGCTGACGCAGCCGCATCTGATCGCGGAATGGCTGATGAAGAACGACTTCGCGCCGGTCGTTGGCCACCATTTTAGTCTGCGAATGGATCCGCAACCGAACTGGAACGGCGTCATTGATTGTCAGGTGCTCGTCGTCGAGCCGGACAAAACGCTGTCCTACGCGTGGGGCGCCCTCGGTCTCGAAACTGTCGTGACTTTCACGCTCACTCCAACGCTCACGGGGACCCACCTGCGCATGGAGCAGACTGGCTTCCGGCCGGATCAGCCGCAGAACTACCAGGGCGCCAAGTACGGGTGGCAACAGTTCTTTGCGAAGCTGGAGCAGGTTTTGGCGCGGACGGACTGAACGCCACTGCGCCGGCCGGCCGCCCCATCCGCTTCCACTCGTCTGCAAAGGAGGTCGCAATTGAATTGGAATACGTGGATTCGGCAGACCCACCGCTGGCTGTCCATCATCTTTACGGCGACCGTCATCGCCAATTTCGTCACCATGGCGTTCGGGCAGCCTCCCTCCTGGGTGGTCTATGCGCCGCTGCCCCCGCTGTTCCTGCTTCTGTTCAGCGGCCTGTACATGTTCGTGCTGCCCTATGCCGCCAAGTGGCGCGGCCAGTAAGGCGCAGCATGGCGAAAGCCCGAGGTTTTATCCTCGGGCTTCAGCCGAAGTGATGAGATCGCAGATCAGAACTTGTAGCTGAGCGCAACGCGCCCGACGTCTTGAGTGAACCTGCTGGAGAATTGGAATGTCGTGCGGAAGCCGGCCCCAACGCAATTCCCGACGCCGGGGGTGCACGCGATCGGGCCGAAACCGGTGATGCTGGCGAACTCCGTATGGAGGTATTCACCACGCACCAACCAATGCTCGGCAAAGCGGAACTCGGCGCCGGCGCCCACAACCCAACCGCCCGCGTCCCTGCTGAACGAGTTGTTTGAAACGGATGGATAGAAGGTATCGATGTAGTTCGCGGTGTAGGTCAGATGGGAGTAAGCCGCGCCTGCCGAGACGTAGGGAAACCACATTCCCATGTCGGGGCCGATACGCACGACCGCAGTGAGGAGTGACTGCGATTTGGCGGCCAGATTCCAGCTGAATCCGGTGGGTGCCGTGACCGGGTAAGGGGTGAAGCCGCTGTTGGCGGATCCCTTGAGACCGGACCAATCGAAGGCGACATCCAAGCCGACGATGGCCTGACCCGGAGCCGCCTGGTACAGGTAGCCGACTTGGCCGCCTGCCAATCCGCCCGACTCATGGAAGCCCCGGGACGCGCCCGCGACCACGGCCGGGACGTTTGCACCAGCGAAAAAAGAATCAGGCCCAACGTCTGAAGCGTTCGGGCTGACTCTGCCCCATCCGCCACCGCCGTTGATGCCGATATACCAGCCGGTCCAAGTCGGAGCCGGCGGCGGCGCCGGCGGTGCCTTCAGCGGCATATCCGCCGCATATGCGCTGCCCGCGAAGAGAAACAGTGTCGCAGCCAAAAGTGCTCTTGTCATGACGCGCCCCTTATCATGCATGAACCGGCTTTATTCTAGCCGAGGAGGGCCGAGATTCATGTTACCGGCGCGACACACTCGTCGATAAAGCACACTTATGCGCCATCGCGGATTTTGCTGCGATGCAATGCATGTCCACGTTTGGCGGTAGCGAGGACATTACAAATATTGCATGGAATTGAACGCACTAGCCGAAGGGGGCGTCTAAGACGTGCCGAGCCGCCGGTCCGCGAGCTCACGAACAAGCGGGCATTCGCGCCAATTGCGCGACAAGTTGAGGCAGACTGGGTGATCCTCTACATCGGCGATCGAGAGCGAATCGAAAGCTTGCTCGGAGGCTGGGGCGGCGCATGAACATGGCGAAAAGGCTGGCTTTGATCGCTGCCGGCTACGTTCTCTGCGTCGTTGCCGGCTTCGCCGCCGTCACCGTCAACGAGCTGCGCATGCCGGCCGACGTGGCGCAGGGCTCGCCCGGCATGGTCGCCTTCGGCGACATGATCCTGTTCGTGCTGGTCGCGGGATTCGTCGGTCTTGTGCCGACCTGGTTCTTGCTGAAGCTGTTTATCGAGAAGGCGCCGCGCGCGCTCCTGGTCCTCGTGCTCCTGGTCGCCGTGCTGGGGCCGGCGAGCTGGCTCGCGGTGAAGCACATGGCCGCCGGCCCGATCCCCCCGAAACTGCCTGAGGCCGTCGGAGCGCTGCTCGGCCCGTTCATCGCTTTCGTTGCCATTCCACGCATGGTCTTTGGCCCGGTCCTGCTGGTGATCGAGGGAGTGGCCTTCCTCCTGGTCCGTGGGCGCGTCACGCGCGCGCTGCTCGCCGTGGCGATGCTGATGGATCTCGTCCCGCTCGGCATGTTCGCGCTCCATATGATGCGCGCGACCCGCTACTAGCGAGCGTAGGGTTGGCGCCTTTGCTCACCCCTACGCTTGCCGGTCATCAAGTGCCTGCACGAATAGTATGTCGCGCTCTTTCGTCGCCCAGATGCTCGCGCAGCAACACACCAAGCCCGCTCAGCGGCCTCATGCCCATCATCTTCAGCGCATGCCATAAACTGACTTGGTTCGTCGTCAGCACGGGTTTTCCCAGATCATGCTCCAATCGGTCGATGATGCGAAACGTACTCCAGTTGCCACACGCCAATATGACCGCGTCGGCTTCCGGCCTGTTCACGCGGCGCCCGACATCGTAGGCGGTTTGCGCATCGAGGAGTCCGATCTCGAGATTGCTGATCAACCCCAGCGCCTCTTGAGCGAGGACTTTGACTCCATTTGCTTCGATGAATGCTGCGACGGTCTGGTTCACCGAAGCGCTCCAAGGCGCGCCGAGTGCGATTCGTTTGACAGAAAGCACATGCAACGCTTCGAGCAGTGCGGTTGAGGCGGTGGTGGCCGGCTTGCCGCTTGCCGCGCTTATTCGCTTGATGAGTTCCTGGTCGTAGCCGATGCCGTTGCGCGACGAGGGGGCAGTCGCTGGAAAAATAATCACGTCGACGTCGACGTCGGCCAGCTTTTGACTCTCGGCCTCGATTTCCTGGACAATCCGCAAGGTCGACTCTGCATCCACGTTGCTCAACCGCATCCGCGCGACGTGCAGCGTGATGTCGTCCGGCAGCGCTCTGCCGATATCCCGCTCCTGTACCGAGCTTGAGGATGGAACCAGCAAACCTATCCGTCGAAAGTCCTTCCGCAGCGCCATTGGAACCCCCCAAGATCGACGACCATACCCTACCACACTGCCGGCACTGATGGGGTGTATTGTGCGTTACAGAAAATCGAGCCGCTAATGTTCGCGCTGGATCACTGGCGACCTAGACCACCAGTTTTAGCGAGGGCTTGGCCGGTCTCCGGAAAAGGACTTTGGTTTTTACAATACCGCAGTTCGCGCACTGGAAGTTATGAATTGCAAGATCGCGGCGCGTTGGATGTCGCTCCACGGCCGTCCGACTGATTGGCTTGCGACACTTCGGGCAGGTGTCGTCGTTAAATCGGTCGAAAGGCATCATGAAATCCTTTCGTACAAGGCGGATAGCGGGTGCTCGAAGGGGCGGCGCGATTAGACTTCTTCGGGTTCTTTCTCGCGCTCATTGATCCGCCGCACAAGCTGTTCGATCAGTTCATTGAGCCGTTCCGGGATCGGCTCCGCAAGGTCGATATGGGTCTTGATGTCCCGCCCGATGAATTCCAGAAGCTGGCGGCCCCCAGAGGGCTTTAGTTGACCGTGCCGCGTTTCCATGGACGTCCTCCCATTTTTTTTGAGCTCCTGAGATCAAGAGGCTTTTTGGAAGACCTGATTTACGCTGCGCGTTATCGTTTCGGCGCTTTCTCCGGCCATCTTGTGAGCAAGCGCCGTCAGCTCCTTGCTCTGTTCGCTCAGCATCTCGAATTGCTTATGCGCATGCGTCGTCCAGAGTTCGACGATATCCGATGGCGCCTTGGCTGTCGCGATTTGTCGCGAGAGATCGAGCGCCGCGTCGACGTTAGCCCGAGCCATGTCGATCATCTTGAGGTTAAAGGCACGGATGTTTTCCAGCGAGACGGAACAGCTCTGTTCAACTGCTCGGGCTGATTGTTCGACTGTTGCAAAAGCCTTATTGGCAGTCGCAGCGCTCCTATCGGCGAACTTCTTGCTCTGATCGTGCTCGGTCATCGGGCTCATTACGTGATCCTCCCTTGAGTTGTTTGCAAATCCTATCGTTCGCCCGCAATCGCACTTGGCTGTCTGCGGTCGGCGTCAGCTATCCGGTCAAATCCGAGAACGATTACCGCGTGCGTATCGATTGACGTTGATACGAGCGCAACCTTCATTGCCAAGCGACGAGGCTTGGCGGCCGAAGGACGATTTCGCTCTCTTACTCTTAAAGGCGCTCTGCTTTGCCGAAGGGAAGGCGCCTATCGAATCGCAACGGTCTTGCAACCGGTACGGTTCCGTACATTAAGAGATTTTTATTAGCCGCAACGTTGGAGCGAATTACGGAACCCAGCGGGGGCATCTGCGGGGGATTTGGAACTCTGCGCCTGATGAGCAAGCAGCATGAGTTCCTTACGAATGTTGCCGATTAATTTGGTTCTTCGCATTGTTCCGCTATCGGCGGCTCAAGATCGAAGGTGGAGCGTTTTTCTTTACGTCTGCGCTCGCCGGCCGTGGCGGTGAAGCGACCGAATTATCCGGAAGTCCGCTGGACCTCAGGCAACGCGTTCTAAGGAACCGGATGGCCTTTCCTCGCAGGCGCTAAGGATACGAAGCGCTCCGGCCGCAGATACGGGGTCCGGCCCGATGACCATCCCATGAGCGGACTGAGTTTCGAGGGTTGCAGGTCTCAGGGCGCCACAGCAGAATGTTCAAGAAGGGCCCCGCAATGAAGCTCTACATTACCTACATTTGAGATCGCCCGCGGCGCGCAACAGAGCGGCGCCGGAAAGAACAGCAACGATGATGGATATACTGTTCAATGGTGTCGGATGGACCGACATCGCGCTCACCCTCAACCGCATCGCGGTCGGGATGTTCTTTATGTTCTCAGGCTACCACAAGCTATTCAACCCAGAGCGCCATCGCGTGTTTGCCGACGAACTCAAGGAACTAGGCGTTCATGCCGTGGGCTTTAACCAATGGTGGGTGCCCACAGTCGAGTTCACCGCCGGCAGCGCTGTCGTCATCGGGTTCCTCGCACCGCTGGCCGCGCTTGGCCTGCTTGTGATCACCCTCGTCGCCATCGCCACATCGGGGTCGCAGCGAATCAAAGCCTACAAGCCGATCGATGAAGCAGACCGGATCGACGATTGGCTCTATCTGCCCGAGATCCTCTATGCCTTCATGCTGATCATGGTCGTCTCGGCCGGCGCCGGACCCTACAGCCTCGATGCCTTGATCTTGGGCCTGATCGACAAACACGGCGCGTGAGTTCGCAATGGCGAAAATTGTCACGACCTTCCCCAGAGCGGTGCGGGTCATCGAGCATACTTTGATACCGTTGAAAGACGGCACGATGCTGGCGGCGCGCATCTGGCTGCCGGAGGATGCCGAGCAGAATCCAGTTCCGGCAATCCTGGAGTATCTCCCGTATCGCAAGCGCGACGGGACTTACGAACGCGACGCGCTGACGCATCCCTATCTTGCAGGTCACGGCTACGCCGGCGTCCGCGTCGACATTCGCGGTAGCGGTGAATCGACGGGCTTGCTGTTCGACGAATACGCCCAGCAGGAACAAGACGATGGCGTGGAGCTCATCGCTTGGCTGGCGGCACAACCTTGGTGCAATGGCGCCGTTGGCATGATGGGAATCTCTTGGGGTGGGTTCAATGGACTTCAGATCGCGGCGCGCCGTCCGCCGGCACTCAAAGCCATCGTCACCATTTGTTCGACCGACGATCGGTACGCCGACGACGCGCACTACATGGGCGGCACGTTTCTGACCACCGCTGGACTCGAGTGGGCCTTTTTCTTTTTCGGCTTGATGTGCCTGCCGCCCGATCCGGCGCTGGTCGGCGATAGCTGGCGAGCGATGTGGTTGGAGCGGCTGGCGAACATACCGCTGTTCCAGGACAATTGGCTGGCGCACCAGCGGCGCGATGCCTATTGGAAGCACGGCTCGGTATGCGAGGACTACGCGGCGATCCAATGCCCGGTCTATGCCGTCGGTGGTTGGACCGATGGTTATAAGAATGCAATCCCGCGCCTTCTCGAGCGACTGAAGGTGCCCCGCAAGGGTCTCATCGGGCCCTGGGCACACGCCTATCCGCACTTTGCGCTTCCCGGACCCCAGATCGGATTCCTCCAAGACATCCTGCGTTGGTGGGATCATTGGCTCAAGGGCATCGATACGGGCGTCATGGATGAACCGATGCTGCGCGCGTGGATGACGGAAAGTGTGAAGCCGGCGGCCCACCACGACACGCTGCCGGGCCGGTGGATTGCAGAACCTTCGTGGCCGCCGCCGGGAATAACGCCGCTGCGGCTGTTCTTGACCGATGCGGGGCTGCGGGACGCCGCGGCACCTTTGACGGCGCGCGCCGTATGCTCGCCGCAGACGGTTGGCACGTGTTCGGGCGACTGGGTTCCGTTCGGTCGTGGGCGCGATCAGGCCCGCGACCAGCAAGAAGACGACACGCGCTCCCTGGTTTTCGAGACGGCGCCCCTCGATGCGCCGATCGAGATCCTCGGCGCGCCGATCGTCACGCTGGATGTCGCGTCCGACCGGCCGATTGCTACCCTGGTCGTTCGGCTATGCGACGTGCACCCGTCCGGCGAATCGCTGCGTGTCAGCTATGGCGTGCTCAATCTCACGCATCGCGAGAGCCACGAACAGCCCGCTCTGCTGGCGCCAGGTCGAGCGCTACCGCGTGCGCATAAAGCTCAATGATGCGGGCTCGGTATTTCCAGGCGGCCACAAGGTGAGGCTTGCGATATCGACGGCTTACTGGCCGATGATCTGGCCCAGTCCGCAGACGGCGACTGTGCAGATCTTTGCCGGCACGCTCGATCTGCCGCAACGCGCGCCCAACGTCGCAGACGCAAAACTCTCGCCCTTTCCTGAACCGGAGACGGCGCCGCCCGAGAAGCCAACCATCTTGCATCGCGACGGTGTGCGGATCGAACGCATCGACCGCCTTGGTCTGGAATTGGGCACACAGTGGAAATCGCAGTATCACGTCGAGGACAACGATCCGCTCAGTGCCGTTGCCGAACTGAGCAATACCCAGACGCTGTCGCGAAACGAATGGCAAATCCGGGTCGAGACGCAGCTGCGGATGTCAGCCACGGCCAATGCCTTCCTGCTGCAGGGAAGCATGCGTGCCTTCGATGGCGCCAACGAAGTGTGTCGTCGCGACTGGGATCGCTCTATTCCTCGCGATTTCCTATGATCGATCTGAATAAAGCATGTTTGATGTAATGCATGAGTCTTTCTGGTCCGAAGAGAACCAGGCCCCGCAAATTCGCCACACTGCCCGACGTATTCTGGCGAAGGGAGAAATAACCAAATCCGAATTGGAGTCGTCCATGGCTCAAGTCCAAGTCGAGCAGAAAAACTATCAGATGCCGCCTCAGGACGGGTTTACCGTCGCACACTTCATCACCGTCGCCGACATCGAGCGATCGCTTCGATTTTACGAAACGGTCTTCGGTAGTCGCGTTCTGAGCAGAGGCGATAGCAAGGGCGCGCCGGGTTACATCCAGATCGCGAACACGTGGCTCATTGTCAACGTCGGGGGCGGCCCGACACCCGACAAGCCAACGGTGACGCTCAGCGTTCCTCCCGACCCCGATAAGGTCAACAGCTTCATGAATATCCGGGTTGCAGACATTCATGCGTGCTATGAACTATGGCGAAGCCGCGGAGCCAAGTTCATCACCGAGCCAAAGCCCAAATACGGCGAGACGCGCTGCTACATTCGCGATCCCGATGGTTACATTATAGAAGTTGGGCAAAGCAACCCGGGCGTCACTTACGGCTGAACGGCACGACGCACGAAAGCATCTGTCGTGAACGCGCAAACTCCGGCGACGTGAGCGCCCGTTTGGCCCGCCCGTCGATGAGCAGCCACTCAAGCAAACGGAAGTCAGAGAGGAACCTATGAAGTCCGAAAGGGATGGTATCAATCCGGCGGTCAAGCCGAGCGGGACAGTTTGCGTCGAATGCTCAGGCGCGGGCGGATGGTGGTTGCATCTGCGCAGATGCGCGCAATGCGGTCACATCGGCTGCTGTGATAGTTCACCTAGCCAGCACGCATCGAAGCATTACGCCGCAACGGGCCACTCGGTTATCACGAGTTTCGAGCCGGGCGAGCATTGGTTTTACGACTATCGTACAGAGGAATTCTTCGCCGGCCCGAAGCTCCCCGCTCCCCACTCGCATCCGTCGGATCAACCGGTGCCCGCACCAGCCGAACGGGTGCCTTCAAACTGGCAAACGCTGCTTCACGAATAGGGGGCGGCTCTTTGGTTCGGCCGCAAGCCACGCGGTCAGACCTTGGCGTCACAAGAGCGGGCCGATGGCAGTCGTCGACGACCTGAATTCGCAGCGGTTTTACCATGGCACGAAGGCCGACCTGAAGCGGGGCGACCTGATCGCGCCCGGCTATAACTCCAACTACGGCAAGAGGAAGAAGGCGGCCTACGTCTATCTGACCGCCACCTTGGATGCGGCCACTTGGGGAGCCGAACTGGCGCTGGGTGAAGGACGCGGTAGAATCTACACGGTGAAACCGACCGGCCCGATTGAGGATGATCCCAATCTGACCGACAAAAAGTACCCAGGCAATATGACGAAGTCATATCGCTCCCGGGAACCCCTTGAAGTCACGGGCGAGATCACGGATTGGCAGGGGCACTCCCCCGAACAACTCAAAACCATGAAGGACAATATCGAGCGACTTGCGCGACTTGGTTTTGGGGCGATCGAGGATTGAGCGACGGGAGGCTCAGAGCGTCGGCATGGCGCCGCGGCGCGCTTCGAGTGCCCACGAATGCCCGTTTTGGATTTTCCTGCACGGCGATGTGAGAGAAGACAATGAATGAAGACCAGGACATTCGCGCGGTTTTGGATCGCCACTGGGCCGCCTCGGACGCGAGTGATTTCGAGACAGAGCATGAGATTTATCACGACGATGCCGTGCTCGAGTATCCGCAGTCCGGGGAGCGGATCCGCGGCCGGCGCAATATTCAAGCGTCTCGCACTGCACAGCCGAACAAGAAGCGCTTTTCGGTGCGGCGCGTCCTCGGTGCCGGCGACCTTTGGGTCAGTGAATTCATCCTGACCTACGACGGCGTGCCGTCTTACACGGTGAGTATCATGGAGTTCAAAGACGAGAAGGTTGCCCGCGAGACCCAGTACTTCGGCGATCCCTTCGAGCCGGGGGCCTCGCGCGCTCAATGGGTCGAGCGGATGCGCTGAAATGTTCAGGATTGAACGAGGCGACGCGTCGCTGGGCGCATCTCAATGCAACAATCCGAGCGGAAACTGCTCCGCCGAATTGAAGAGGATTTCAACTTCGACTCCTTGCCAGCCAACTCACTTGCGGAACGAGCCGAGCTTTTGAGCCGTTTTGCGATTGCGAGAACCGCTGGGGTTCGCACGCGCACCGAACACCGTGCTTTCAACGAGAACTCCAATAGGAATCGACGATAGTGCGGGCTTGTGGCCTGACCCGGCCGGTAACGCGCATCTCGGGACCAAACCCCGCCAGCGTGGCTGTGAGACTGATCATCATATAGTGAAACACGATTGGCTCGATTGCGGGGAGATCGCCGTCCCTCTGCGCCGCTCTGATTTGGGGCAGCAGGCGATCGATCAGGGGTGCCAGTACGGTTTCGGCGACCCATCTTAGTCGCGGGTTGTCGTACATTGCCTCCTGGCGCATGAAGCGGTGAAACTCCGGAAACGCAACGGTGTAGTAAAAGACCGCCCGGTATTCTTCTCGCAGATGATCGATCGGCGCGGCGTCTGAGAGCTCAGGTCCGGATTTGTCCCACTTCTCCCGTATTTCCCCGAAGGCGTATTCGGCTGTTGCGCGCCATAACGCATCCTTGGTGGGATAGTGGTAGGTGATGAGGGGGTGCTGAAGCCCCGTTCGTTCCGCGATAGAG
Source organism: uncultured Alphaproteobacteria bacterium (assembly GCA_963724715.1). Lineage (GTDB taxonomy): Bacteria > Pseudomonadota > Alphaproteobacteria > Rhizobiales > Xanthobacteraceae > BOG-931. The sequence goes on from CAVRVV010000002.1 coordinate 990,944, forward strand.
CGGATGCTTGCGGCCTCAAAACCCTTATCTGCGAATTCGGATAGCGCGGCCTTCAAAATCGACAGGCGCGTGGCGCGGGAACGTCTCTGCTCGGCCCGCTTTCTGGTGCGGGAAGCGCCCACAACTACGCGACTTTTCCTGGATCCTCGCACCATCCGCTTTGGTTATCACAGCGCATGGTATCTCGCCCAGAGTTCAGGTCATTTGCCTTCGAACGTCATTGCCGGTGGTTCGATATCGGCGTCGAAAGCCTTGGCCGTGTTGGCGAAGCCGCGCTGCGCATCGGCGCCATTGTATAGCTCCATCGTCACATCGAGCATGACGAGGTCGGCCGCGGCGACACCGCCGCTTGACCACGCTTTGAGGAGTGTGCGCGTTGCCGCGTAAGAGCGCGTGGGACCGCTGCCGAGCTGGCTGGCAAGCGCGTCGGCGGTTTGCTCGAGCTTGTTGTCATCGACCACGTGGGTCGCTATCCCCAGAGCGCCTGCCTCGACCCCCGAAATCGGCTCTCCCAGCATCGCAAAGCGGGACGCACGGCCACGGCCGACGCGTTCGGCCAGCCGCTGCAATGCTCCCGCAATCGGCAGCATCGCCGTCGTGACTTCGACGCAGCGGAAGACCGTGGACTTTGCCGCCACCAAGAAATCGCATGCCAACGCGAGCTCAAATCCGCCGCCGAAGGCCACACCCTGCACGACGGCCATGGTCGGAACACGCAAGGCTTCGATCGCGCGATAGGACGCGTTCACCTCCGCGACGAAGGTGCGAAACCAATTGACGTCCTTGCCCGGCCATTCCCTGACTTCGCCCCCGAAACTAAAGTTCGGTCCCTCGGCACGAACGACCAGGACCCGAATAGTGCTTTCGCTGGCGCTGTGTACCGCTTCTCGCAGCGCCGTTGAAAAGCGAAGATCGAGCCGATTGAACGGGGGATTAGCGAGGACGATGCTGCCAATCGCGCCTTTTTGTTCAAACCTGATCGTTTCCATGTAAGTCCTCCTCTCTCGCGCTTCCGTCTGCTGTAAACGCCATCGCGCAGCTGCAATCGCTCAGCCTCAATCAGGAATGATGGGCAACAGCAGATGGGATGGCCTTTCCGCGTCCCGATAGATCCGGTGGGTCACTGTCCGGCTGCTGCACACATGATAGGGAATGTATTCGACGTCAGTCATCGCACCCGTACCGGTCGGCACATCCATTGACGTGATGTCGAGGCAAATTCGGTGGCCGGCTTTGAACCGATTGGCCGTACCCAGAATTTGAATTCGGTACTCGGCGATTTCTCCGGGGACGACCGGAGCGACGGCCGTGCGCGTGAGCTTGTGAAACGGTTCCCACGGCTTGGACCGTTTCTCGTCCACCGCGCGATAGGATGCCTTGAGCCAGCCGCGTGTCAGTTCCCGCTCCGGCAGGTTTTGCGGCACGGCACGCTCGCCTTCTCGCGCCGTTCGCACCGAGACATCCGGCCCCACGTCCTTGAGCACGACAATCCAATTGGTGTCGTTCTGATCGATCGCCGCGTACAGCGTCAGTGCAATGGGTCCGACAACATCGACATCCTGCGGCAGCGGGTCGGTCATGTAGCGTAACCGCTCGACCTTCACCGTTCGCGTGAGCGGCATTTGGGTGAAGACGTCAGGCTCCCGCACCGAGGCCCCGGCCTCCGATCCGGGCGGCGCATCCGTTGTCAGCCCCTCCCATTGCGACAGATAGAATTTCGTCCATTCGGTCTCCGGCAGCGGCCAGTCGCTGGCAGTACGCCACGCGTTGGCACCCATGAGCCAATAGCGCACCGGCGGCTCGTCCATGATGCCGGTGTCCTTGCCTTTGAGCCAATAGTCGTACCAACGGATGATCTCGTCGTGATACTGATGAAAAGGACGCTCCAGATGCGCCGGCCCGGTGAAGATCAGTTTTTTCGGCTGTTCGACATTTTGAAAATAATGCTGCGCGCCGAGCCAATGAAGTTTGTAGGTGTAGGCATATGCGCCCGAACCCGTATAAAACGGAATTTTGATCTTCTTGAATGCTTCTTCCGATTGCTCGACCGTTCCGTCGGCTTCCCACGGACTTGTCAGCAAGTGATACATCAGAAAGGTGCGCTGCCCCTTCTGAGTCAGGATGTTGTAGAGATTGATGTACTGCTTGAAGTCCGCGTTGTGCATCGCCTCGCGCCAACGGTCCTCCTGCTCGGGCGGAAGCTCTTTAGGCCGGTCTCGCGACTCGTGAACGGCGCTGAAGACATCCAGCAGATAAGGAAAGGTATGCAGCACGCCCCCGGGAGCGAAATCGCGAAAGCCGAACATCCCGCCATAAGCGCTGCAGGCGTCGTAGGGAAAGATTGCCTTCAAAGCCGGATGGCCCTGAGCAGCGGCGCGCCATTGCTCGCCGGCGTATCCTGAGATGCCGACCATTCCGACATTGCCGTCACACCAGGACTGGCGCGTGATCCATTCGATCAGATCGTAGTGATCTGTTTCCTCGTGACCGTACACACCCTCGGATTTCGCCGAACCGCGCGGCTGTGCGACGACATGCACATATCCGTTGGCAATAAAGTGCCAGGTGTTGCCCGCCTCGATCGGACCGAACCACAGCGGCGCATGCGCCGGCTGCGGCGGCAGCACGTCGGCGATATCGGGACCCTGAATGTCCTTGTTGTGCAGCGAACACGCATAGAGCACCGGATATCTGCCCGTCACGTCCGGGCGATACACGTCCAGCACAAGGCGCGTTCCATCGCGCATCACCACAGGAATGTCGCGCTCTTCGATCATCGTTCCGCATGTCCTCGCGGCGGAAAATTCCAAACCGACGGCCCTTGGCTGGAGCTTTGGTATTTTATTTTACGAACGTAAAGTATAATATGAGCGCAGCCCGGCGCAAGCCGCTGGCAAAAATTATTGCGTCTCTGGGCCCGGGCTTGGCACGGCACGGCATGGCGCTTCCCGCCAAAGCCTTCATGATCGCGTTCTATGCCGATTTGGTCGCTAACCGGGGCAACGCGGACATCTCGCGATCATCGAAAATCGGTCGCCTGTGACCCGGGGACGTGGAGTGTGCATCGCAACACGCCATGAAGATGCCAGGCGGCTTACCCTTTCGGGCCACCTTGCCGCTTATAGTCCTCGGTGCGACGGTCCATCATTCCGCGGAGACAGCGAACCGCCGTTGCATATGAAGGATCGGCTGCAAGGTCGGCTTTGAGTTTGCCGTCCGGATAATCGTGCATGTACGAGCGCAGTTTGAGATAGACCCGCTCGGGCAGCCGATCGGTGAATTGATCCACAAACCTGCATACCTCGATGATCGAGTAATAGCGCGCCCCGAGCTGGATCAAGCGCCCCGGTTCCTCGGGCGTCCAAATCTCATAGACCAACACCGCATAGGCAAAGGCTTCCGCAAAATCGGGCGGGATCGGTTCGGCTGACGGCTCCGCCATGATTGCCCCCACGGCGGCAACCTCGGGCGGCGATGAAGGCATTTTTGGATCCGAGTGCGGACCCAAACGTGGCGGGTCCTCCAAGAAATGCCATTAAGCAGTTTTTAGCCTTACCACCGCAGAATGGCCTGCGGGTGAAGTAAAGTGTGAGGGTAGCCGTGCGTAGTTCACAGCTGACTGACGACGACTTGTGGCGCGTTATCGCCGATAATACCGACGCAATGTCGGTCCTTATCGAAAAGCAGTTCGAGCTGGATGCGGAAGCGGGGGCACCCGATCCCGACACCCGGCAAAAGCTCATGCTCTTCAATGTGCAGGCGATCGATAATTATAATCGCCAATACCGGGACTGTATTGCCGAGATTCGCCGCCGCTATCCCTCGATCTAGTCATGGAGCGCGGCGGCACATGACCACCCAGAGCAGGGCGGTTCTGCAACGCATTCTGCAACGGCGCACCAACTGGGCGCCGGCAGGTGAGAGCTTCGGTTGCCCGCGCTGCCACGTGAAATATGCCGTCATTCGCCGCCAAACCCCGCCGGGCATGATCCCGGCGTGCGAGAACTGCGATCAGGAATTTCCGCCGGCGGAAGCCGGCGAATGGCTGCTTTACGAGCGCGTGGACGCCTGATCTCGCGCGGGGCGCCTCTCACAAGAAGTTCGCCTCTCACCAACCGGCGCTGCGGACGAGACGCATAGTCGAAATCAGATTTTCTCTTGCAGGCAGTGAGCGGCTCTGCGCTCCTGTGCCGGAGTCATCCCCGCCGCCAACGCCATGGCGCGGGCTTGCATGACGCCAACTTGCCCGACGTAGGCACGCACCATTTCACAACTGATGTGTGTGGGCCGTCTCAGGATCGACGAGTTTTCAGAACTTCGGCCGGCGTTTGCTTCACCGGTGTAAGCGCACGCGAACACGATCACTGCAAGCAACACTCTACTTTTCACGGCACCACCCCCGACTGCACTGTCCCATCGAATGGTGCCACAACTTTTTTGAATTGCCAGAAAATCCGCGCCCGCTTTTCAATTACTTGTGGGCAACAACGCCGGCAAAAACCACATCGGATAATTGGGGAAATAGCGGCTCGGCATTCTCAAGCGGCGAATGGTCTCCGGCGCGATGTCGGTCATGGCCCAAAGCGTCACTTGGCGCGGCGGCGCCTCGACGACCAGCCTTGGCGATGCGTAGCGAACCCGCCCAATACCGGCTATGGAACAAAATGGCTGCGGCCGAGTTAGATGAGCCGGATGGTGCATCGGGGATCTCAAATGCGGTCACGCTTGGCACTTGCTGTCTCAGCGGTCCTGCTGGGCGCTGCATTTTTTTCCACATATGCGGTCGCGCAAACGGGGCCGCGGAGCTTCTCCGGCCTCTGTGCCTATTACTCGGGGCGTGGCAGCGGCCTTACGGCGGCCCATAGGACATTGCCGTTCGGGACCCGCCTTCGCATTACCGACCCTGCGAGCGGCCGAAGCGTCATCGTCATCATCAACGATCGTGGCCCATTCGGCCGCGGCCGCGTCCTCGACCTGTCGACAAGCGCAGCGAAAGTGCTCGGGATGACCGAGCGCGGCGTCATTTTAGTGAAGGCGGACGTGCTTTAGGCGGCTCACGAGCATGCGTGGGCGCCCGCAAGCCCGCTCAGCGACCGTGACCCGACGACACGCTCCGCGCCGTGCCCACCAAAGCGTTTTGGGAAGCGCTGATATTCCGCCACCGAGTGGCCGCGCCTTACGGCAAGCCTGGAAAATCGCTACGATCCGTCCCAAGCTCGAGGTCCATCCGAGGAATTCCGGCTAAGGCGACATCTCTGGCGCTGGCGGCGCCATCCCAAGAAGGTCGGGAGACGAGGCTATGCGGTGAATATCAAACCCAGTGAAGTGCCGAAATATGTGCCTGGCGCAGTAACGGCGGCGAGCGACGATCTCGGCTGGAACGGGGTTTGGTTACGCGGCTATCGCTATAGCGGCCTGGACGTCATCGTGCCGCCGGTGACGGACTTCACCATCATATCGTACCGCCGAGGGTCGACGTTCATGGAGCGGCGGTACGAAGGCGCATGGACCAAAACGCATTGCGCGCCGGGCGATGTTTCGCTGTTGACCAGGTCGCGGCGTTCGCATTGGCACTGGACCGGTGAAATCGATGTCAGCCATGTCTACCTGACCGAAAAGTTGCTGTCCGGGGTTTGTGCCGACGCAACGGACCGATGCATCGCCGATGTTGGATTGCATGACGTATTGAAGGCGCACGATCCGATCGTGACGGCGGCAGTGGCTGCGATCACGCACGAGGCCCGAGAGCAGGCGTTGGGTAGCGCCTTATATGTGGAAGCCGTGGCGACGCAGCTCGCAGTGCACCTTTTGCGCAATTACGCATCGGTGACGTTCCGCGAACCGAGCGGCAAAGGCAGGCTGTCGCCGGCGCAAGTCCGCCGGCTGACGGAATACATTGACGGCAGGCTGCGCGAACAGCTCAATCTTGAAACGCTGGCGGCGGTGGCGGGAGTGGGCGTGTGGACCTTTACCCGCCACTTCCGTGAATCTTTTGGCCGAACCCCGCACGCTTACATCGTCGAGCGGCGCATCGACCGGGCCCGGCGCCTGCTGGCGCAGTGCTCTTTGCCGATCAAGGAAATCGCATCGGCTTGCGGCTTTGCCGATCAGGCCCATATGACCCGCGTATTTCAGACGCACTTGCACATTACGCCGGCGGCGCTGCGCTCTTAGAGCATGATCCCGAAAAAGCCTGCCCTCGGACTTGATCCGAGGGTGGACACCGGTTTTCGGACAAGATCATGCTCAAACAAAGATTCCAGACCATGATCCGATTCCATTGAATTGGATCATGGCCTAGGGCGCGGCCGCACCGTTTCTTTCAAGAAATTGCCTTTTTCCTTCAAGACGCGCGCGTGCGCGCCGGCGATACTCATCCGCAGGACGCCGGGGCCGGGGCTTCGCCCAATCGACGAAGTCAGCAAAACGAAAAGGAAAACGCCATGAATAAGCCAGTTCGACAGTCCGACGCATCGTCAGGAACCGTAAAGGCGGTCAGCGTCGCCGATTACATCGTCGAGCGCCTTGCCGCAGAAGGGATCGACCACTGCTTTGGTGTTGCCGGCGATTATGTCTTTCCAATCTGCAATGCGGTCGACGGTAGCGCGAAGGTGAAGTGGATCGGTTGTTCCAACGAGTTGAACGCGTCCTACGCCGCCGACGGCTATGCGCGCATGCGCGGCGCAGCGATGTTGGCGACGACCTATGGCGTCGGCGAGCTCTCGGCCATAAACGGCGTCATGGGCGCAAAGGCGGAACGATCGCTGGTTTTCCACCTTGTCGGGATGCCATCCTATCAGAATCAGCGCGTAAACAAAATCGCCCATCACACCCTCGGCGACGGCGTATTCGGCAATTTCGTTGCGCTGTCTGCCCGCGCAGCGTGCTGTCACGCGGTCATCAATCCGGAGAACTGCGTCGTCGAAATGGAGCGCGTCATCGCGGAGGCGCGCCGCAACAATCAGCCGGCCTATATCGCCGTGCCGTCGGACTACGCGCTATCCCCGGTCGCGCCGGCTGACGTGAAGCCGATCGTGCCGCGATCGAACGAAGCGGCGTTGCAAAAGGCGATGGCGATGATCGCCGAGCGTATCACCAAGGCAAAATCCGTCGTCGCGTTTCCGGCCTTCACGGTTTCGCGGCTTGGCTTGCAAAAGCAGGCACAGAAGGCGATCGAAGCGTTGGGCTGTCCTTTCGTCACGACGCTCATGGAAAAATGCATGATCGACGAGGGTCATCCGCAGTTTGCCGGCATGTATGCCGGTGCGGTGTCGGAGCCGAAAACGCGGCAAATCGTCGAAAGCGCCGACATCGTCCTCGATCTCGGCGGTGTCAATTTGAACGACATCACCACGGCCGCCTATTCGGGCCGCCTCGATCTGTCCCGGTTTATCACCGTCGGCCTCGACGACGTCAGGATCGGAGACGAAGTGATCGCCAATGTCCGGCTTGCGGACATTCTGTCCGAGCTGGCCAAGCTCAAGCTATCATCGGCGCCATACCGGGGAAAACCGCAAGCGCTTGCGCCGGTAAACGGCAAGCCATCCGACAAGATCACGATGGCGGCGCTTTATCCGCGCTACGCGGCATTCCTGCGCTCAGGCGACACGGTGGTTCTCGAGACCGGGAGCTCAAGCCTCGGCGTGACGCCAACGATCCTTCCGGACGGTGTGCGGGTGGAAGCGCAAGTTCTGTGGGGGTCGATCGGTTGGGCGACCCCGGCCGCCTTCGGTGTCGCGCTTGCCGACACGAGCCGGCGCACAGTTCTGATCACGGGCGAAGGCTCGCATCAACTGACTGCGAACGACATCGGCGCCATGGGACGGTTCGGGGCGAACGTTGTTGTCTTCGTGCTGAACAACAGTGGTTATCTTATCGAGCGCGCTCTGGAGGAAAATCCGAACTGGACCTACAACGACCTCGCACCTTGGAACTACGCCGAATTGCCCAAGGCGCTCGGTTGCGCCGACTGGTTCACGGCTCGCGTGACCACGCTCGGCGAACTCGATGATGCGATGAAGTCGGCCCGCGCCAGCAAATCCGGCGCCTATATCGAAATCATGGGCGGCAAGATGGATATGCCGCCGGCTCTCGCCTTTGCCCATGGCCAGCTGAAGGCCATGTACGGCGACACGCCGTAATACGCGCTGCAGGCGTTGGGTGGTCGAAGGCGCCATCGGGTCGCGCAAAGCGCGGCCGGTTGGCGCCTTTGCCTACCCCACGTTTGCCCACCTATGCGCTAGGCAGATAGTCCTAGAATCTTTATCATGGCCTAGACGGGAGAACGCGCAAATGTTCGCGTATCTCTCTGGCTTAGCGATCAGCAAGCTCTGCAACGATGCGAGACGCGTTACGCGAACAATTGATTGCGGCGAGAAGTGATCTCGGCCGGCAGTTGGAGATTTTGCAATCTCCCGCAACCGTGACCGGCAAAGGCGGTTTGGACTCTCCTGACAATCGCGGACTCATTGCCGACCTGCAACGGCAGTTACGTGAGATAAACGAAGCCATCGCCAATCTTGGGCCCAGCGAGCCGTAACCCGGATGGAGCGTAGCGAAATCCGGGAACGAAATATCCGGCCGCGTGGTCCGTCCCGGATTACGCTGCGCTCCATCCGGGTTACGGACTTTGCCGTGCCCCGAACAGCGTCACGCGACGCGCCGCGTTATCACCACCGCGGATAATAGTAGGAGGTGCCACCATACTGGCGCCCATAACCGTAACCATAATAACCGTAGCCGTCGCGCGCGACCATATCGCTCGCGGGCTTGCGGATGGCCAGCCCGCCCTGGGGCTGGTTGTTGAGCACGACGACGAACTCGGTGCGATAGTTTTGCTCGCGGTTCGGCGGCTCGTCCGAGATGATGAGCGAGGTTCGCGGCGCTGCGGTCGGCGCAATGCGATCAAGCACGTCTTGAGGAATGCTGATGCGGTCGAGCGCGTCCTTGGCGTCGTCGCCGTCGTCGATGGTGACCGCGGTCCAGCGCAGGCCGCTGTCGGTGCGCGCCACCGCGGTGAAGATATGCGTGCCGATCGGCTTGTCGGGATCGCGGATCGTGATCGGGACTTCGATGGTTGAGGCAAAGCCGCGCCGCACATAGAGCTTCTTGGTCTTGCGGCTGATGAAGACCGAGACCGGGTCGAGCGCGAGTTTTGCGTCGCGCGCCGCCGCGGCGGTTTCGGTTCGCTTGGCCTCGGCCGCCTTGGCGGCGGTCTGCGCCGCCGCGGCCGCGTCGCGCTTCGATTGCGCGTCGGCCTTGGCGGCATCGAGCTGCGTGCCGAGGTCCGCGGCCTTGGCGGCGGCCTTCTGCTGTAAATCGTCGGCGCGCGCCTTGTCCTGGTCGGTCTTGGCGGCGGCGAGCACCTTCTCGGCGAAGGCGAGCTCGGCGTCGGCGCGAGCCTTGAGAAATTCCAGCTTGCGCACGGCCGCTGACGCCGCTGCCGCCTCGCGCGCCGCCGCGGCTGCGGCGGTCTTGGCCTCGTCGGCCGCCTTGGCGGCGTCCGCTGCCTCGCGCGCGAGCGTTTCGGCGCGTGCCGGCGCGGCGGCAAGCGCCTGCGCGTTCGGCACGAACAATTTTGGATCGGAAAACTCGACCGGCTCCGCATCGTTCGGCGCGATGATCACGCGCATGCCGATCTGCGTCCTACCGAACAAGTTCTCGGCAAAGCCATAGGGCATGCGGATGCAGCCGTGCGAGGCCGCATAGCCGGGCAGGGGCCCGCCGTGCAGCGCGATGCCCGACCAGGTGATGCGCTCCATGTTCGGCATCCAGGCATCGTCATAGAGGTTGGAGTGGTGATCCTTATCCTTCTCCAGGACGCTGAAGACGCCCGCCGGCGTCTCACGTCCCTTGATGCCGGTCGAAACCGGCGCACGCAGGATCCAGCCGTCGGCGTCGTAGATGGTCACGTGCTGGCTCTTGATCGACACGATCGCCATGATCGGCGCACCGGCATCGCGCGGCGCCGTCGTCTCGACGGGGCGCGCAGGACTTGCTTGCTTCGCCGCGGCGTCAGCGGGCGGGGTCAGCGTCATCAGCACAGCCGTGGCCGCAAGAGTCACGATTGTAAATCGATGTGTCATGACTGTTTCACTTCATCAGCAGTCCGTTGAGCACCAGATCGAGATGGGCGTTGAAATAGGCCTTCATGTCCAGCGGCTGGCGGTCGTCGAACATCATCATCCACAGATCGACCAGCGCGATCGGCGCGATGACGATCTGCGGCAAGTCGATGATCGCGGAATGGCGGAACTCGCCGCGGTCCATGCCGCGCTGGATCGCTTGTCTGAGCATGTCGAGACAAGGGCGCAGGATTTCCTGGTGATAACGGTCGGCTAGCTCAGGGAATCGTGGCGCTTCCGCGATCAGCATGCGTAAAACTTCGCGGCGGCGGCGGTCCTCGACGATGTGCTGGTAGATGAAGCTGAATTGCGCGCGCAACAGATCGGCGGTCGTGCCTTCGTGGGTCTCGAGCATCTCGTGCACAGTGTCGAGCGTGGCCTTGGTGACCTCGCGCACCATGGAGATGAACAGATGTTCCTTGTTCTCGAAATAGACGTAGATCGTGCCCTTGGTGACGCCGGCGCCCTCGGCGATCTGGTCGAGGGTGGTCATGGCGTAGCCGTTGCGCGAGAATTCGACGAAGGCGGCTTCCAGAATCTCCTGCGGACGCTCGGCTTTGCGCCGCCGCCGGGTTTCCGTCCGCGCTTCCAAGACTTCTGTCATTGCGCCAGCTAGGCGCCGAATATGGTAAATGTCAAGTTATTGACTAACCGGATAGTAAATAACTAGGTTGTCCTGTTCGGGGTAGAGGAAGTGGTCTTGTTCCGTCCGTTGCAACGACCCAAGCGCCCGTCGGCGCTCGTGCAAAACGCCTGTGGCGGGCGTGGTTTCGGCGTTTTCGCGTCGAAGGCCGCCGGCGCAGCGTTGTCGCTTTTGGCGTTGTCGGCCTGTGCGGTCGGGCCGGATTTCGCGGTGCCGCCGGCGCCGCTGGTCTCCGGCTACACGCCCGAAGGCCAGCCCGCGGCCACGGTGTCGGTCGATATCGCCAGCGGCGCGGCGCAAAGGTTCGCCAGCGGGCGCGATATCCCCGGCGAATGGTGGAAGGTTTTTCATTCCAAGGAGCTCGACGGTTTGATCGCCGAAGCCTTGCAAGCCAATCCGAGCCTTCAGTCGGCGCAGGCGGCGCTGTGGCAGGCCAAGGAAAATGTCTACGCCGCGGAGGGCAAGCTGATGCCGCAGCTCGACGCCAATGCGTCGGCCGAACGTCAGCAATTCTCGCCGTCCGAATTCGGCGGCGTCGGTCCGCCATTCATCTTCAATCTGTTTCAGTCCACGGTGAACGTCTCCTATGCGCCCGACGTGTTCGGCGGCCAGCGCCGGCTGATCGAGGCGCAGTCGGCACAATCCGACTATCAACGCTTCCAGCTCGAGGCGACTTATCTGACCTTGACCTCGAACGTGGTGACGGCGGCGGTGCAGGAAGCCTCGCTGCGCGGCCAGATCGACGCCACGCGCGACATCATCAAGTCGGAGATCGATCAGCTCGAAGTCGTGAAAAATCAATTCGACGCCGGCGCCGCGGCGAAGACCGACGTTCTCACCCAGCAATCGGAAGTGGCGAATGCCCAGGCGACCTTGCCGCCGCTGCAGAAACAGCTCGAGCAGCAGCGTCACGTGATGTTGGCGCTGATCGGCCGCTTCCCGAACGATGCGCGCAACGATCATCTCATGCTGGCGTCGCTGCGGCTGCCGACAGATCTGCCGCTGAGCTTGCCGTCGCAACTCGTCGAGCAGCGCCCCGACGTGCGCGCCTCGCAGGCGCAGTTGCACCAGGCCAGCGCCCAGATCGGCGTCGCCATTGCCAACCGGCTGCCGCAGTTCACCCTCACCGGCAGTTATGGCAGCGCCGCCGTCACCACCGCGGCTTTGTTCACGCCGAACGCGATCGTCTGGAGCGCGCTGGCGAGCGGCACGCAGCCGATTTTCCACGGCTTCACGCTGCTGCACCAACAGCGCGCCGCCGAGGCCGCGTATGAACAAGCCCAGGCGCAATACCACAGCACCGTGCTCGCCGCGTTCCAGAACGTCGCCGACGCGTTGCGGGCGCTGCAGCTCGACGCCGCCACGCTGAAGGCACAGCGCGCCGCGTTGCGCGCCGCCTCCGAAACGCTCGACCTGGCGCGCGGCCAGTATCGCCTCGGCGCCATTACCTATCTGATCCTGCTCAATGCGCAGCACAGTTATCAGCAGGCGCGGCTCGCCGTGGTACAAGCGCAAGCCGCGCGCTATGCCGATACCGCAGCCCTGTTCCAGGCGCTCGGCGGCGGCTGGTGGAACCGCGCCGACGTTGCGCCAAACCCGTACACGCCCGATCCCGATCCGGCGACGGTTGCCGCGCCGAACACCGTTCCGGGCACGCCGGCAGCGAAGGAAGCCGTGCAATGACAAAGCGCATGGTGATCATGCTCGCGGCGGTCGCCCTCGTGTTCGGCGGGGTCTTCGGATTCCAGGCGTTCAAGGCGGCGATGATCAAGAAGTTCATGAGCACGATGGCGCAGCCGCCGCAGACCGTCACCGCCGGCAAGGCGAATGTGAGCGAATGGCAGCCGAAGATCGCCGCGGTCGGCGGCTTGCGCGCGGTGAACGGCGCCGACCTGTCGCTGGAAGTCTCCGGCGTCGTCGATACGCTCGCATTCAACTCCGGTGACGACGTCGAGCAGGGGAAGATGCTGCTGAAGCTGCGCAGCGAGGACGATGTGGCCAAGCTCGAATCGTTGCAGGCCACCGCCGAGCTCAACGCGATCACCTATGACCGCGACCAGAAACAGTTCAAGCTCCAGGCGGTCAGCCAGGCCACGCTTGATACCGATGCGGCAAATCTGAAGAACGCCAAGGCGCAGGTGGCGCAGCAGCAGGCGATCCTCGATAAGAAAACCCTGCGCGCGCCGTTTGCCGGCCATCTCGGCCTGCGTCAGGTCGATCTCGGCCAATATCTCGGCGCCGGCACCGTCATCGTCACCTTGCAGGCGCTCGATCCGATCTTCCTCGACTTCTTCGTGCCGCAGCAGGCGGTCGATCAGGTGCGGCTCGGCCAATCGATCGGGGTGAAGGTCGACGCTTATCAGGATCAAACATTTACCGGCGAGATTTCGGCGATCAATCCCAAGGTCGACGCCAACAGCCGCAACGTCCAGGTCCGCGCCACGCTGAAAAATGCCGACCACAAGCTCATTCCCGGCATGTATGCCACGGTCGATATCCCGACCGGCGCGCCGCAAAACCTGATCACGCTGCCGCAGACCGCGATCACGTTCAGCCCCTACGGCGACACCGTCTACATCGTCGACAGCAAAGCCGGCGGCGCCGACGGCAAGCCGCAACTGGTGGCGCGGCAAAGTTTCGTCACCACCGGCTCCACGCGCGGCGATCAGGTCGCCATCCTCAAAGGCGTCGGCGAAGGCGACATGATCGTCACCTCCGGCCAGCTCAAGCTGCACAACGGCTCGACCGTGCTGATCGACAATGCGGTGATGCCGACGGCGGACGCGGCGCCCAACGTGCCGCTTGATCGGTAGGCGACACGATGCAGTTTACCGACATTTTCATCCGCCGGCCGGTGCTGGCTTCGGTCGTCAGCCTTTTGATATTGGTGCTCGGCTTGCGGGCCTATGCGGTGCTGCCGATCCTGCAATTTCCGCGCACCGAAAACGCGCTCGTCACCGTCACCACGATCTATTACGGCGCCGATCCCGACGTAGTCGCGGGCTTCATCACCACGCCGTTGGAAAACGCCATCGCGCAAGCCAACGGCATCGACTACATGAATTCGGTCAGCCAGAGCAGCGTCAGCACCATCACGGTGACGCTGCGGCTCAACTACGACGCCGACAAGGCGCTGACCGAGATCAACACCAAGGTCGCTTCCGTGCTCAACCAGCTGCCGCCCGGCACGCTGCAGCCGACCTTGACGGTGAAGATCGGCCAGACCATCGACGCCATGTATATCGGCTTCAACAGCGACACCTTGGCGCCGAACCAGATCACCGACTATTTGACGCGCGTGGTGCAGCCAAAACTGCAAGCGGTGCCGGGCGTGCAGACCGCGGAATTGCTCGGCCAGAAGGTCTTTGCGCTGCGCGCCTGGCTCGATCCGCAAAAGCTCGCGGCGTTCGGGCTTACCGCGACCGACATCAGCCAGGCGCTCACCGCCAACGATTACATATCCGGCATCGGCAATACCAAAGGCCAGATGGTGCAGGTCAATCTGTCCGCCTCCACCAGCCTGCATTCGGCGGAAGAATTCCGCAATCTCGTGATCAAGCAGAGCGGCGGCGCCATCGTGCGGCTGAAGGACGTCGCCAATGTCACGCTCGGCGCCGAGGATTACGAGTCCGAGGTCGGGTTCGACGGCAAGCAGGCGGTCTATATCGGCATCCTGGTGGCGCCGACAGCCAATCTGCTCGAGGTGATCGCCGGTATCCACAAGGTGTTCCCCGAAATCCAGGCGCTGCTGCCGCACGGGCTCAACGGCGAGATCATCTACGATTCCACCGAATTCGTGCACAGCGCGATCAACGAGGTGATCCGCAGCCTGGCCGAGGCGCTGATCATCGTGACCTTGGTGGTGTTCATCTTCCTGGGCTCGATGCGCGCATCGATCATCCCGACGGTGGCCATTCCGCTGTCGCTGGTCGGTACGCTCATTATTCTTCTGGCGCTCGGCTATTCGATCAACCTGTTGACGCTGTTGGCGCTGGTGCTGGCCATCGGGCTCGTGGTCGACGACGCCATCATCGTCGTCGAGAACGTAAGCCGCCATCTCGAAGAGGGCATGACGCCGATGAACGCCGCCACCCAGGCGGCGCGCGAGCTCGGCGGCCCGATCATCGCCATGACCGTGGTGCTGGCCGCCGTGTACGTGCCGATCGGCTTCCAGAGCGGGCTGACCGGCGCGCTGTTTGCGGAGTTCGCCTTCGCGTTGATCGGCGCCGTCACCATATCGGGCATCGTCGCGCTGACCTTGTCGCCAATGCTGTGCTCGCGGCTCCTCAAAGCCCCCGATCCGGAGCGCGGCGGCTGGGAAGCGCGGCTCACGCTGTTCATCGATCGGCAGTTTCACCGGCTGCGCGGGGGTTACGAACGATGGCTGCACGGCAGCTTGAATACGCTGCCGGTGACGCTGGTGTTCGCCGCCATCGTGCTGGCCAGTATTTATTTCCTGTTCGCCAGCGCCAAGACCGAGCTGGCGCCGACCGAGGACCAGGGCGTCGTCATCACGCAGTCGGTCGCCGCCCCCAATGCCACCTTGCAGCAGCGCCAAATGTACTCGCGCCAGGTCAACAAGATCTTCGCCGGGCACCCGGAGACCGAGCACGTCTTTCAGCTCGACGTTCCCGGCCAATCGATCGCCGGCCTGGTGACAAAACCCTGGGATCAGCGCGCGCTAACCACCAACACGCTGCAGCCCATCATCCAGCAGGAGGTCGGCAAGGTCGCGGGCGTGCGGATCGCCGCGTTCCAGCCGCCGGCGCTGCCGGGCAGTTTCGGCTTGCCGATCCAGTTCGTCCTCGTCACCACGGAGCCGTTCGAGCGCCTCAACACCGTGGCGCAGCAATTCTTGCAGCAGTCGCTGGCGAGCGGCATGTTCATCTTCCTCGACTGCGATCTGAAGATCGACAATCCGCAATCCAACGTGATCATCGATCGCGACAAGACCGCGCAGCTCGGGCTTCGGATGAGCGACGTCGGCAGCTCGCTCTCGGCGCTGCTCGGCGGCGGCTTCGTCAATTATTTCAGCATGAGCGGGCGCTCCTACAAGGTGATCCCGCAGGTGCAGCAGCGCTACCGGCTCAATCCGCAGCAATTGCTCGATTATTACATCCGCACGGCAGACGGCACCTTGGTGCCGCTGTCCACCATCGCCACCGTCATCACCAAGACGGTGCCGGAATCGCTCAATCACTTTCAGCAGCTCAACAGCGCCCAGATCGTCGGCGTCGCCATGCCCGGCGTGGCCCAGGGCGATGCGCTCAAGTTCTTGCAGGACCTCGCGGCGCGCACGCTGCCCGCGGGCTATACGGTCGATTACGGCGGCTTGAGCCGGCAATACGTTCAGGAAACGTCCGGCTTCATCGCCACGTTCGGCTTCGCGCTGATCATCATCTTCCTGGCGCTCGCCGCCTTGTTCGAAAGCTTCCGCGATCCGGTGATCATTCTGGTTTCGGTGCCGATGTCGATCGCCGGCGCGCTGATCTTCGTCTCGCTCGGCTTCGGCGGCATGTCGCTCAATATCTATACCGAGGTCGGCCTAGTGACTTTGATGGGATTGATCAGCAAGCACGGCATTTTGATCGTGCAGTTCGCCAATCACCTGCAGGAACTGGGACGCTCAAAGCGCGACGCGATTGAGGAAGCCGCCGGCATCCGGTTGCGCCCGATCCTGATGACGACCGCCGCCATGGTGCTCGGCGTCATCCCGCTGGTCACCGCGACCGGCGCCGGCGCGGTGTCGCGCTTCCAGATGGGCGTCGTCATCGCCTCAGGGCTCTCGATCGGCACCTTGTTCACGCTGTTCGTGGTGCCGGCGGTGTATCTGTTGCTCGCGGCAGATCATCACTTGCGCGTTGCCGCCGAAGCCGAAATCGGACCGAGCGCTCACGCCTCGACTTGATGTAGATTGCCGTTCGAATCAAACCCGAGGCAGCGCAGGCAATGGAAGACTGGAGCGCAACGCAATATCTGAAATTCGAGGATGACCGCACCCGGCCGCCGCGCGACCTGGTGGCGCAGGTGCCGCTGCAGCGGCCGCGGCTCATCGTCGATCTCGGCTGCGGGCCGGGCAACTCGACCGAGCTTCTGGTCGAGCGCTTTCCGCAATCGGAAATCGTTGGGCTGGATTCCTCGCCCGACATGCTCAAGAAGGCGCGCCAGCGGCTGCCGCAATGCAGCTTCGTCGAGGCCGACATCGCCACCTGGCAGCCCGATCCGCGCACCGATCTCATCTTCGGCAATGCGGTGATGCAATGGCTGCCGGACCATCCGGCGATCATGCGGCGGCTGCTCGAAGGCATGCCGCAAGGCGGCGTGCTGGCGATCCAGATGCCCGACAATACGCGTGAGCCGGCGCTGTTGTTCCAGCGCGAGGTCGGCGAGGAAGGCCCGTGGCGCGATCATCCGGAGATCAAGGCCGCCGCGCGCGACGACCTGCCGTCGCCGGAAGCTTTTTACGACCTGCTCAAGCCGGTCGCCTCCCACATCGACATCTGGCACAGCGTCTACAATCACGTCATGGCGTCGCCGGAAGCGATCACCGAATGGTTCAAGGGCTCGTCGCTGCAGCCGTTCCTGTCGCCGCTGAATGCCGCCGACCGCGAAAAATTTCTCGCCGCCTATACCAAGAAAATCATCGGCGCCTATCAGCCGCGCTACGACGGCAAGGTGCTGCTGCGCTTCCCGCGCCTGTTCATCCTGGCGGTCAGATGACTTCTCCCTCTCCCCAGAGGGGAGAGGGCGTAGGCGGCCTCTGGCCGCCGTCCTTTCCTATTAGAACGCCGATCCGAAGGATCGGCTATGGTGAGGGGGCTCGGGCCTCACCGTCGGAACCCCCTCACCCCAACCCTCTCCCCCCCGGGGAGAGGGAGTTCGCATCGCCATTCCGCTTACTTTTTACTGCCGCAATCTTTTTGCTATTCGCGTGTTCGACGCTCGCATTTGCCGACGCAGCGTTCCAGACTTGGCTGCAATCGCTGTGGCCGCAGGCGCAAGCGCTTGGCGTGTCGCGCGCGACCTTCGATCTGGCGACGCGCGGGCTCGAGCCTGATCTGTCGCTGCCCGAGCTCGTTTTGCCAGGCCGGCCGGAGCGGCCGTCGGGGGCCCAGCCGGAATTCGTGCTGACGCCGGCGGACTATCTGAAAGAATCGACCTTCGACAATCTCGCCGGGCGAGGCCGTAAGCTGTTCGACCAGTATCGCGACACGCTCGGGACAATCGAAAAGCAATTCGGCGTGCCGCCGGCCATCGTGCTCGCCATCTTCGGCCGCGAAACCGATTACGGCAGCGCCCGCGACAAGAAGAACGCCATCCGGGTGCTGGCGACGCAGGCCTATCTGGGCAAGCGCAAGGAGAAATTCCTCGACGAGTTCCTGCAGGCGCTGAAAATCCTGGACGAGGGCCAGGTCAAGCTCGCCGACATGACCAGTTCCTGGGCCGGCGCCATGGGACTGACCCAGTTCATGCCGTCGGACTACGTCAAATATGCCGTCGATTTCGACGGCGACGGCCATCCCAATATTTGGACCTCGGTGCCGGACGCGCTCGCGTCCGCCGCCAAGCAACTGGAGGGCAAGGGCTGGCAGCGCGGTCTGCGCTGGGCCTACGAGGTGCATCCGCCGGCCAACGTCGACTGTACCATCGGCGTGCCGGACAACACCCTGACTATCGGCGAATGGCTCAAGCGCGGTTATGTGCCGGCCTATGGCCGCACGCTGTCGGCGGCCGAGCGCGCCGAGACCGCCTCGCTGCTGCAACCGGCCGGGCTCTACGGCCCATCGTTCCTTGCCACCAAAAACTATTTCGTCATCAAGGAATATAACTTCTCCGACCTCTACGTGCTGTTCGTCGGCCATCTGGCCGACCGCATCACCGACCCGCGGCCGTTCGAGACGCCGTGGAGCAAGGTGGCGCAACTGCCGACCGCCGATCTCGACCGCATGCAGCACATCCTCACCGACCGCGGCTATTACCACGACAAGATCGACGGCAAGGCCGGCATGCTGACCCGCTCGGCGCTCGGCGCCTATCAGAAGCGCAACGGGCTGAAGGTGGATTGCTGGCCGACCGCGGCGGTGCTGGCGCATATGGAGAAGGGTGGGAATTAGTTTTTGTAGCCCGGATGGAGCGCAGCGCAATCCGGGAACGGCATCGTAGCGGCACCGCCGCCCCCGGATTACGCTGCGCTCCATCCGGGCTACGAAATGCGAAGGCAAAAGGTAACCCACCATGCAGATCAAAGCCGCCGTGGTGCGCGAACGATCGGGGCCTTTCGCCATCGAGACATTGGACCTGTGCGAACCGCGCCCGGACGAGGTGATCGTCCGCGTCGTCGCCAGCGGCATGTGCCAGACCGACCTGCATGGCCGCGACGGCTATTTCGACAGCCCGTATCCCGCCGTTTACGGCCACGAAGGTGCCGGCGTGGTGCATGCCGTCGGCAGTGCGGTGCGCGGACTTGCGCCCGGCGATCACGTCGTCATGTCGTATCCGTGGTGCGGCGGCTGCGCCAATTGCCGGCAAGCGCGGCAGAACTATTGCGTGCACGGCCGCAGCCTGAAGTCCGGCGGCACGCGCGCCGACGGCTCGACCTTGCTGGCGAAGAACGGCGCGCCGGTTTACAGCGCGTTCTTTCAGCAATCCTCGTTCGGCACATTCGCGCTGAGCCAGGAGCGCTACACCGTCAAAGTGCGCAACGACGCGCCGCTGGAGTTGCTCGGCCCGCTCGCCTGCAGCGGCCAGACCGGCGCTGGCGCCGTGCTGAACGTCATGAAGCCTGTGGCAGGCGAGAGCATCGCCATATTTGGCGTCGGCGCGGTGGGATTATCCGGGCTTATGGCGGCAAAAATCGCCGGCTGCGATCCGATCGTTGCCGTGGACGTTTATGACTGGCGGCTTGCGCTCGCCCGCGAGCTCGGCGCTACGCACACGATCAACCACAAGACTTGTGGCGACGTGGTCGGCGAGATCCGCAAGATCAGCGGCGGCGTGCGTTATGCGCTGGAAACGTCGGCCGTGCCGGCGGTGTTTCGCGAAGCTATCGAATGCCTGATGCCGGCGGGCACCTGCGTGCTGCTCGGCAGCGCCCGCAAGGGCAGCGAAGTTTCGTTCGAAATGCCGTTCCTGCAGCAAGGCCGCACCGTCCGCGGCGTGGTTCAGGGCGACAGCGTTCCGCAGGAATTCATCCCGAAACTTCGTCGACCTGATCATGGCCAAGCAATTTCCTATCGAACGGATGATCAAGTTCTACGATTTCGCCGATATCAATTTGGCGGCGCAGGAATCTTCCGCCGGCATCGCCATCAAGCCGGTGCTGCGGATGCCGCTCTGATTTGTCATGCTCCGCCAACGGGTCCGGCCCGATGGCGGATGATGACAGGGACTTGGCATTAATCGTCGCCGGGAACCGCTTCCGGCCGGCCGTCGTCATCTTCTTTCGAATAACCGAGCGCGCGCTTGTAGCGCGGCTTGGTTTCGATCGAGCCGGTGACGGCGGGCTCGCCGTGTTGGGCGGCGTATCGCGCTCGCGCGCGCTCGGCGACGACCTCGCCCGGAATGGCGGACGGCTCGCAGATGTGGCGGCCGTTATAGTGCCGCATCAGATCGACGTGGATGTGATTGTAGTGATAGACGTTGGCGCCGGGCGCCAGCACGGTGGTGAAGTCTTCGCACGCGGCGGCCTGCACGTCGTGCAGAAAACCCTGTTCCTCCGGCGTGCCGTGCCAGCCGTATTGCACCGAGACTTTGTGGCCGTCGGCCAAGGTGAACTCGGCAATATCGAGCGCGTTGCCGAAGGCGTGCTCGGAAATATGCGCGTTCGGATTGCCGTTCATGCCGCGGCACGAATAAGCGGAGATTTGCTTGATCTCGGCCACCGGCTGGCGAAACCATTTCAGCGCCGCCGGCTGCACCGCGGCGGTGATCCACTGATCGAGCATCGAGATGATCGGGCAGGCGAGCGTCGCCGCCGGTTTCACTTCGACCGGTCCGGCCGAGCCGGTGACCGATGGCGCGCGCGGCGGCCCGAGCGGCGGCAAAGGTTGAGCGGCGCTCGGCGGCGCCGGCGTGTAGGGCGCGGCGGGACCGCCGTAATAGGGATGCGGCGGGCCGCCGGGCACGCCCAAATCCTCGTCGTCTTCGGGCGGCGGCAGGCCGGGCGGGTTGAGCGACAGCGGTTGCCCGACCGGTGTCGCCGATGGCGGCGGGTATGA
Organism: uncultured Alphaproteobacteria bacterium; assembly: GCA_963724715.1. GTDB lineage: Bacteria > Pseudomonadota > Alphaproteobacteria > Rhizobiales > Xanthobacteraceae > BOG-931. The sequence continues at coordinate 1,011,928 of CAVRVV010000002.1, forward strand.
CCGCGGCGGATATGATTGCTGCGGATATGGCTGCTGCGGGTAGGGCTGCGACGGATACGATTGCGGCGCGCCGGCTTGTAGCGGCGGCAGCTGTTGCGAACTGACGGGCGCTGACGGCGACGCACTCTGCTCTCGCACCGGCCAACGCTGCGGCATCGAACCATTGGGAATTGTGCCGGGCGGCACCGGCGCTTCGTCGGTATAGCCGAGCGGGCCGCTTTCGCCCAACGCCGAGACGCGCAGCGGATAATCCGCCCCGCACGCGCCCGGCCCGCTGATGGAGGAGATGCGCACGCGCGTCGGCGATTCCTTCACCGCGCCGGAATTCAGGCACGCGATCTCAGCGTCGTGCCGCCATGGCTCGCGCTCGGCCAGCATATAATGGCTGCAGCCGGCAAGAGCGATCAGCGCGACGAGGATAGAGGAGCCGACGAGATACCAACGAACTCCACGCGTCATGCGCGCTAGAATGCGAGCAATTCTGTTAAGGACTGCTCAATGATGTTGCGCCGGGCGCGCGCGTAAGGAGGGCGTTAACCATGACAGGGATCAGGCATCAGGTAATCAGGCATCAAGGATCGGGATCGGGAACCGGCTTCCGCCCCATCTTGATCCCTGATACCTGATCTCTGATGCCTGGAACCCCCATGCTGTCAGCCCTCGATCTTGCCCGCCGTATCGAAGCCGGCGAACTCACGCCGCGCGCGATCGTCGACATGTGCGCCGAAGCGATTGCGGCGCGCGAGAAGGAGGTGGGCGCCTTTGTCGTGCTCGACCTGGTCGCGGCGCGGCAGGCGGCGGACAATCCAAAACTGCCGTCGACGCCGCTGCGCGGGCTGCCGGTCGGGTTCAAGGACATTTTCGATACCGCCGATTTCCCGACCCAATACGGCTCGCCGATCTATGCCGGTTTCCAACCACGCGCCGATGCCGCTGCGGTGGCGCTGACGCGCCGCGCCGGCGGCATCGTCATCGGCAAGACCGTGACCACGGAATTCGCCACCATGGTGCCGGCGGTGACGCGCAATCCGCATAATCTCGCGCACACGCCCGGCGGCTCGTCGTCCGGTTCCTGCGCGGCGATAGCCGCCGGCATGCTGCCGATCGCGTTCGGCAGCCAGACCGCGGGCTCGGTGATCCGGCCGGCGGCGTTCTGCGGCATCGCCGGCTTCAAGCCTTCGTATCGGCTGATACCGACGGCCGGCGTCAAGGACGTCGCTTGGCATCTCGACACCGCAGGCGTGTTCGGCGCCGGCGTAGCCGACGTCGCTTTCGTCACGGCGGCCATCACCGGCCGCGATTTGCGCGTCGATCGCACGACGCCGGCGCCGCCGCGCATCGCGCTGGTGCGCAGCCATCTGTGGCCGCAGGCGAGCGCGGCGATGCAAAACGCGCTTGAAAGCGCGGCGCGGAGCGCGGCAGCGGCCGGCGCCAAGGTCGTGGATGTCACGCTGCCGCCGATTTTTGAGGAAGCCTACGCCGCGCAGATCGTCATTCAAGAATACGAAACGCTGCTCTCCCGCACTTTTGAATACGACCGCCATCGCGACCAACTCGGCAAGCTGTTGCGCGAGGCGCTCGATGCCGCGACCGCCATCACCACCGACGCCTACGACGCGGCGCGCCGCACCGCCAAGCGCGCGCGCCAAGTGCTGGCCGACACCATGGCCGAGCACGACGTGATCCTCACGCCATCGGCGCCCGGCGCCGCGCCGCACGGCTTGGGCTCGACCGGCAATCCGATGTTCAACCGGTTGTGGACCCTTATGGGAACGCCTTGCGTCAACGTGCCGGGACTGAGCGAGGGCGATTTACCGCTCGGCATCCAAATCGTCGGCCGCTTCGGCCGCGATCGCGCGGCGCTGGAGGCGGCGCTGTTTGTGGAGCGGGCGATTGCGCGCAAGTAAGCGGGTAATTTTGCGTCATTCCGGATTGCCGCAAAGCGGCAAATCCGGAATCCATATCCACAGGTCAGCGAATATGGATTCCGGGTTCGCCGCTGCGCGGCGCCCCGGAATGACTGGTAATTACTCCGCGGCGCTACGCACCCGCGCCAGCGGATCGTAATTAAGAATCGGCGCCAGCCATTTTTCGGTTTGCTCCTGCGTCAAGCCTTTGCGCCTGGCATAGTCCTCGACCTGGTCGCGCTCGATCTTGCCGACGCCGAAATAATAGCTCTCCGGGTGGCTGAAATAGAGGCCGCAGACCGAGGCGCCCGGCCACATGGCAAAGCTCTCGGTCAGGCGCACGCCGATGGTGCGCTCGCCGTCGAGCAGCTTGAACAAGGTCGCTTTCTCGGTGTGGTCGGGCTGCGCCGGATAGCCGGGCGCCGGGCGGATGCCGCGATATTTCTCGGCGATCAGTTCGCTACTCGCGAGCGTCTCGTCGGCCGCATAGGCCCAAAAATCCTTACGCACGCGCTGGTGCATCCGCTCGGCGGCGGCTTCGGCGAGGCGGTCGGCCAGCGCCTTGGCCATGATCGCGGAATAGTCGTCGTTGGCATGCTTGAAGCGCTCGACAATGGTTTCCTCGCCGATTCCTGCGGTCACCGCGAATGCGCCGATATAATCGGCAAGCCCGCTGGCGCGGGGCGCGACGAAGTCGGCGAGCGCCACGTTGGCGCGGCCTTCGCGGCGCGAGAGTTGTTGTCGGAGCGTGTGCAGCGTGGCGATCGGCCTGCTGCGCGCTTCATCGTCGAAAACGAGGATATCGTCGCCCTCGCTGTTTGCCGGCCACAGCCCGATCACCGCATTGGCGCGGAACCAGCGTTCGGCGACGATCCGGCGCAGCATGGCTTGCGCGTCGCCAAACAGGCTGCGCGCCGCTTCGCCGACCGCCTTGTCGTCGAGGATCGCGGGATATTTGCCGTTGAGCTCCCAGGTGGCGAAGAACGGCGACCAGTCGATGAGGTCGACGAGTTCGGCAATCGGCAGATCGGCAAGGTTTTGCGTGCCGAGAAGTTTTGGCACCGGCGGCCGGTAATTGCCGGACCAGTTGAGCTTCAGCGCATTGGTGCGCGCGTCATTGAGCGGCAGGCGCTGCTTGTTCTCCTCGCCGCGGGCGTGCGCGGCGGCGATGCGGACGTACTCGGCGCGCACGTCGTTCACGTATCGCTCGCGTGACTCGCGCGACAACAGCGAGGAGACGACGCCCACTGCTCGGCTCGCGTCATTGACGTAGATCGTTTGCCCGCGCCGGTAGTTGGGATGGATTTTCACCGCGGTGTGAACGCGGCTGGTGGTGGCGCCGCCGATCAGGAGCGGCACGTCGAAACCTTTGCGCTCCATCTCGGCGGCGACGTGGCACATTTCGTCGAGCGAAGGCGTGATCAGGCCGGACAGCCCGATGATGTCGGCCTGCTCGGCGATCGCGGCATCCAATATCTTGTCCGCCGGCGTCATCACGCCGAGATCGACCACGTCGTAATTGTTGCACTGGAGCACGACGCCGACGATGTTCTTGCCGATGTCGTGGACGTCGCCCTTGACGGTGGCCAGCACGATCTTGCCGTTCGACGACTTGTGCTCGCGGCCGTCCTTGTCGGCTTCCATGTAAGGCATCAGATAGGCGACGGCCTGTTTCATGACGCGCGCCGATTTGACCACCTGCGGCAGAAACATCCGGCCGGTGCCGAACAGATCGCCGACCACGTTCATGCCGTCCATCAGCGGGCCTTCGATCACGGCAAGCGGCCGCGGCGCGGCGCGCCGTGCCTCCTCGGTATCGATCTCGATGAAGTCGGTGATGCCGTGGACCAGCGCGTGCGTCAGCCGTTTGCCTACCGGCCATTCGCGCCAGGCGAGATCGGCTTCCTTTTTTTCCTTGCCGTGGCCGCGGTGGCGTTCGGCCAGCGCCAGCAAGCGCTCGGCGGCGTCGGCGCGGCGGTTGAGCACCACGTCCTCGCAGGCTTCGCGCAATTCGGCATCGAGATCGTCATAGACCGCCATCTGGCCGGCATTGACGATGCCCATATCCATGCCGGCCGCGATGGCGTGATAGAGGAACACCGAATGCATCGCCTCGCGCACCGCCTCGTTGCCGCGGAACGAGAACGAAAAATTCGAGACGCCGCCCGAGACATGGGCGTGGGGCAGGTTCTGCCGGATCCAGCGCGCCGCCTCGATATAGGCGACGCCATAGCCGTTATGCTCCTCCATGCCGGTGGCGACGGCAAAGATGTTGGGATCGAAAATAATGTCCTGCGGCGGAAAGCCGACGCGATTGACCAAAATGTCGTAGGCGCGGGCGCAAATTTTTGTCTTGCGCTCGAGCGTGTCGGCTTGGCCCGATTCGTCGAATGCCATGACCACAACGGCGGCGCCGTGACGGCGCACCAGGCGGGCATGTGCAATGAAGGCGTCCTCTCCCTCCTTCATCGAGATCGAATTGACCACGGCCTTGCCTTGCACGCATTTCAAGCCGGCCTCGATCACCGAGAATTTCGAGGAATCGATCATCACCGGCACGCGGGCGATGTCGGGCTCGGCCGCGACCAGGTTGAGGAAGGTGACCATGGCACCCTCGGAATCAAGCAACCCCTCGTCCATGTTGACGTCGATGATTTGCGCGCCGTTCTCGACCTGGTCGCGCGCCACCGCGAGCGCCGCCGTGTAATCGCCGGCGGTGATCAGCTTGCGAAAACGCGCCGAGCCGGTGACGTTGGTGCGCTCGCCGACATTGACGAACGGAATTTCCGCGGTCAGCGTGAAGGCTTCGAGGCCGGACAGCCGCAGCCGCGGCGCGATTTCGGGGATCGCGCGCGGCGCCTTGCCGGCGACGGCGCGGGCGATGGTGCGGATGTGATCGGGCGTGGTGCCGCAACAGCCGCCGACGATATTGATGAGGCCCGCGTCGGCGAATTCGCCGATCAGCGCCGCCATGGCGTCGGGGCCTTCGTCGTAATGGCCGAATTCGTTGGGCAGGCCGGCATTGGGATAGGCGCAGATCAGCGTGTCGGCGACGTGGCCGAGCTCGGCGAGATGCGCGCGCATCTGCTTGGCGCCGAGCGCGCAATTGAAGCCCACCGACAGCGGGGCCGCGTGCGCGATCGCATTCCAGAACGCTTCCGGCGTCTGGCCCGACAGGAGGCGGCCGGAGCGGTCGGTGATAGTGCCCGAGATCATCACCGGCAGATCGATGCCGCGCGCGAAAAGCTCTTCGGCAATGGCAAAGATCGCGGCCTTGGCGTTGAGCGTGTCGAAGATGGTCTCGATCAACAGCGCATCGACGCCGCCGTCGAGCAGTCCGCGCACTTGTTCGGTATAAGCGACGCGCAATTCGTCGAACGTGACCGAGCGAAAGCTCGGATTCGAAACGTCGGGCGAGATCGAGGCGGTACGGTTGGTCGGGCCGATGGCGCCGGCGACGAAGCGTTGCTTGCCGTCTTCGTCTTGCGCGATGCGCGCGGCGTCGCGGGCGAGGCGGGCACCTTCCAGGTTCAATTCGTAGGCGATCTCCGCCATCGCATAATCGGCTTGCGCGATGCGGGTCGAGGAGAAGGTGTTGGTCGAGACGATGTCGGCGCCGGCGCGGAAATAGGCGAGGTGGATGGCGCGCACCGCGTCCGGCCGGCTGAGATTGAGCAGGTCGTTGTTGCCGCGCACCTCGCGGTTCCAGGCATCGAAGCGCGCGCCGCGAAAGCCTTCCTCGTCGAGGCTGAGCGCCTGGATCATGGTGCCCATGGCGCCGTCGAGCACCAGAATGCGCTCGGCGGCAAGCCGGCGCAGCGTCATCTCCGTTGGCGAGTGAAGTACGGACATTGCAGCTCGCTAAGACAGCTCCCTCTCCCCAGAGGGGAGAGGGTGGGGGTGAGGGGGCTCGGGCCTATGTCGTTCTAGCGCTGCATGAATATCTTCAAGCACACCATCGACGTTCTGCATCACGTCATTGTTCCAATAACGCAACACCAAGTAGCCCATCGCTTCCAAAGTCTTTGTTCGCTGTGCGTCAGCTACTGATCGAACGGCATGCTGCCCACCGTCGAGCTCGATGATCAAATGTGCATCCGCACAAAAGAAGTCGACAACAAAGCGGTCGATTGGGAATTGTCTTTTGAATTTCCAGCCTGCAAGCCGGCAGTCACGCAGTCGAAACCATAGCGTCCGCTCCGCATGAGTTTGGTTGCGACGCAGGTGCCTCGCTGTTTTGGGGCTGGCCTTCATCGTCCGAACCCCCTCACCCCAACCCTCTCCCCTCCGGGGAGAGGGAGTGCGCCGCGATCCTTCTCTGCCGAGTTTGGCCCTCGGTCCTTTTCGGGCCGCAGCCCGAGCAAATGGCAGATCGCGTAGACGAGATCGGCGCGGTTCATGGTGTAGAAGTGAAAATCGGTGACGCCATGATCCACCAGGTCGAGCACCTGCTCGGCGGCAACCGCGGCGGCGATCAGCTTGCGGGTCGCGGCATCGTCGTCGAGGCCGTCGAAGCGATCGGCGAGCCAGGCTGGCACCGAGGCACCGCAGCGCGCGGCAAAAGTTTTCGTGGTCTTGAAGTTCTGCACCGGCAGAATCCCCGGCACGATTGGAATGTCGATGCCCGCCGCGCGAACGCGGTCGAGATAGCGGAAATAAAGATCGTTCTCGAAGAAGAACTGGGTCATCGCGCGCGTGGCGCCGGCGTCGACTTTGGCTTTGAGCATGTCGATGTCGGCTTCGACCGAAGGGCTGTCCGGATGTTTTTCCGGATAGGCCGACACCGACACTTCGAGATCGGTCATGCGCTTGATGCCGGCGACCAGATCGGCGGCATTGCGATAGCCGCCGGGATGCGGCGCATATTTCTCGCCGGCACCGCCGGACGGATCGCCGCGCAACGCCACGATATGGCGCACGCCGGCTTGCGCATAAGCGCCGATCACGGCGTCGATCTCGGCGCAGGTCGCGGCGACGCAAGTCAGGTGCGCCGCCGGCGTCAGCATGGTCTCGGCGAGAATGCGCTTGACGGTTGCGTGGGTGCGCTCGCGGGTCGAGCCGCCGGCGCCGTAGGTGACCGAGACGAAATTCGGCTGCAGCGGTGCCAGTCGGGTGACGGCCTCCCACAGCGTTTGTTCCATCTCCGCAGTTTTCGGCGGAAAGAATTCGAAAGACACGCGAATGCCGCGCGGCTTGCCGGCATTGATAAATCGACTCGCACGCGCGGCGCTCATCAAGCGACCTCGCGCGTCTTCGGTGCCGCCAGCACGATGCGCGGATCGCGGGCGAGCCAGAGCGAGACCGCGATCTTGCCGTGCGGACCTGGCGGAAGGGTTTGCTGGCGGACGATGTCGAGGCCGGCGGCTTCGAGCCATTGCGTCACCGCCTCGGGCGCAAAGCCGAGCCGGCGATGGGCGTGCTCTTCGCGCAAGAATTCGAGATCGTGCGGCGCAAAGTCCACAACAAGAAGCCGTCCGCCCGGCCGCAGCACGTGCACCGCCTCGCGGATGGCGCGCGCGCTGTCGTCGAGGAAGTGCAGCACCTGGTGAATAATGACGACGTCGAACGAATCCCGCGGCAGCGCCAGGTCGTAGATGTCGCCTTGCCGCACGCTGCAATTCTTCAGGCCGGCGCGATCGAGCCGGGCGCGCGCCAGCGCCAGCATGTCGAGCGACAGATCGAGGCCGAGGCCGCGCTCGATGTCATCGGCGAACAGTTCCAGCATGCGGCCGGTGCCGGTGCCGAGATCGAGCAGCGACCGGATCGGCTTGTCGGCGAGCGCGCCGCGGATCGCGTCTTCGACGGCGGTATCGGCGACATGAAGTTTGCGGATGCGATCCCATTCGGCGGCGTGGCGCCGGAAATAATTCTGTGCCGCGGTGGCGCGCGTGGTGCGCACCGCGGCGAGCCGCTCGCGGTCGCGGGCGATGACCGGATCGTCGGCATCGAGCCGCGTGATCATCGCGCGCGCGATATCGGCGGCACTGCCGCGCTCGCGCAAGCGGAAGAACGCCCACGAGCCTTCGCGGAAGCGCTCCACCAGCCCGGCCTCGGCGAGGAGGCGCAGATGGCGCGAAAGCCGCGGTTGCGACTGGCGTAAAATCTCGGTGAGGTCGGACACTGTCAGCTCGGCCTCGGCGATCAGCGCCAAAATGCGCAAGCGCGTGGCTTCCCCCGCTGCCTTGAGCATGGTGGTCAGGGCCGGAAAGGCGAGGGGCTCGGTGTCCATGGCAAGGCCGTTTCGATTAGATATAAAGATATCTTTATGCGATTAAGCTCCCGCTGGCAAGGGGCCCGTTGGGACAAATCCCAAGATCGATGGGATTGAGCCGTTGGGATCGCCTCTGGCGCCATCTCCATGGCTCAGAATTATCGATGATCGATAAGAATATTGACGACTCGCGATAATTGATATATCGATTATCGATATATCCGAGGGAGTAAGAAATGCCCGATAACAGAAAGCTCTTTGCCGTCACGCAGTGGGTGCTGCGCGCCGGCATCATGGTGACCATGCTGCTGATCGGCATGTACGTTCTGGGCGTGGCCGCCATGATCTTGGGGCTCGCTACCTCGCGCCTGCCGCTCGACAAGATCGCGCGCTGGACCGGCGTCACCATGACAGCGGATGAGATCGGTCGCATGGCGCTGGCGGCGTTCGCGGGCGCCATCGCGGCGCTTGCGCTCGTCCACTTCATCCTCCGCGGTTTGCGGCGCGTGGTCGCCAGCGCCAGCGTCGGCGATCCATTCGTCGAGGCGAATGCCGTGGAACTCGTCCGCGTCGCCTGGCTCCTCCTCGGCGTCGAAGTGATCGACGCGCTGCTCAAGCCGACGGTTTACCTGCTCGCACCCGATGCCGTGCGCGCCAAGGTCCACGACGTGGTCCATATCTCGGTGACCGGCCTGTTCGCCGTGCTCCTGATCTTCGTGCTTGCGCAGATCTTCAGGCGCGGCAGTGACATGCGCGCCGAACTCGCCGGGACGATCTAGCATGGCGATCGTCGTGAACCTCGATGAGCTGCTCTACGCACGCCGCATGACATTGACGGAACTCGCCGATCGCGTCGGCATCACGCTGGCCAACCTGTCGATCCTCAAGACCGGCAAGGCGAAGGCGATCCGGTTCTCCACCCTCGACGCGATCTGCCGGCAGCTCGGCTGCCAGCCGGGCGATCTGCTAGCATTCAATGCGGACGGTGCCCCGGCCGAAGAAAAGCTGGCAACGGACGCGCTCTAGCCGACCCGGCGATCCCCGTGGCATGCTTAAGATTATGACCAAACCAGCCAAAAACACCGGGCCATCCCGCGACGACCGCTCGGGCCTGCGCGAGGGCGAGGTCGCGGTCGAGCTACCGGCCCAATTCGACGCCTCGCTCTATTTCATCGGCCGTATCCGCACGCCATGGAAGACCCGCGCCGAGTGTCCGAAGAACGGCGGCGAGACCGAGGAGGTCTGCACCATCGAGCTCGACCCGCGCTGGACCGCGGGCTTGCAAGGGCTGGAGACGGTGAGCCACGTGCTGGTGCTGTATTGGATGGACAAGGCACGGCGCGATCTGGTGCTGCAATCGCCACGGCACTATGCCGAGCAACGCGGCACGTTTGCGTTGCGCTCGCCGGTGCGGCCCAACCCGATTGCGGCTGCGGTAACGCGGCTTAAGCGCATCGAGGGCAACAAGCTTTTTGTCGTCGGCCTCGATTGCATGGACGGCACGCCGCTCTCGATCTCAAACCCTATTTCGCCTCGACCGATTCCGCGCCCGACGCCTCGGTCGGCTGGCACGCTTCGCGCAAGCGCTAGAGCGAAATCGCTTCAGCGATCTCGCTCTAGCATTTTGGTGGAGCATGATCTTTTCGGAAAACCGGCGTCCATCACCGGATCAAGTCCGGTGACAGGCTTTTTCCGGATCATGCTCTGATCACGTCATCGCGAGCCAACGGGGCGGCCCGATGCGGCCAGCCCGCGGACGGCCTACTTTGATTTCGATTTCCGCGAGCGACGATAACCGCGGCAAAGGCGGGCATCCCATGGGCATCGTGAAGACCAAGGACGGCATTGAGATCTTCTACAAGGACTGGGGCAAGGGCCAGCCCATCGTGTTCAGCCATGGCTGGCCGCTGTCGGCCGATGACTGGGACAATCAGATGCTGTTCTTCGTCAATCACGGCTATCGCGTCATCGCTCATGACCGCCGCGGCCACGGCCGCTCCACGCAGACCGGCGACGGCCATGACATGGATCACTATGCCGACGATCTTGCGGCGTTGACGGCGCATCTCGATCTGAAAAACGCCATTCACGTCGGCCATTCCACCGGCGGCGGCGAGGTGACGCATTATCTGGGACGGCACGGCGAGAGCCGGGTGGCGAAGGCGGCGCTAATCAGCGCGGTGCCGCCGCTGATGGTGAAGACGCCGGCCAACCCAAACGGTCTTCCCAAGGCCGTCTTTGACGACTTGCAGGCGCAGCTCGCGGCCAGTCGCTCCAAATTTTATCGCGACCTTCCTGAAGGCCCCTTCTATGGCTACAACCGGCCGGGCGCCAAGCCATCGGAAGCCGTCATCGCCAACTGGTGGCGCCAGGGCATGATGGGCGGCGCCAAGGCGCATTACGACGGCATCGTCGCCTTCTCACAGACCGATTTCACCGAGGATTTGAAAAAGATCACCGTGCCGGTGCTGGTGATGCACAGCGAAGACGATCAGATCGTCCCCTACGTCGCCGCCGGGCCGTTGTCGGCCAAGCTCCTGAAGAACGGGACGCTGAAGACCTACAAGGATTTTCCGCACGGCATGCCGACGACGCAAGCCGATACCATCAACGCCGACCTGCTGGCCTTCCTGAAGGCTTAAACGATGCGGCGCGTAAGCGCTGACTCAGCGGGACTCCCTCTCCCCGCAGGGGAGAGGGCGGGGTGAGGGGGTTCGGAAGTTTCAGATCAGAACTCAAACTTCCGAACCCCCTCATCCTGCCCTTCTCCCCCAAATAGCGCGTCAAAGACGCGCGTAAACGCGCTGATGTGGAGAAGGGACGCAGCGCGTCACTCTAAGCATGCGCCGTGGGGCTCGACTGACTGACCGCTGGGTGTTCAAAACAGCGCCGGCACCTCGCCGAGCGGCACCATGCCGAGCGAGACAAAACCGTCGGAAAAATTCAGCGGCAGCACGATGGCCGGCTTTTTGTCGATCTCGGTCGGCTGGCCCATTTTGTTGAGGCTGTCGATGACGCTTGCGGCGGCATTGTCGCGCACCACGCCGCCTAGACCCGGCATCAGGCGGTCGAGCGCGTTGAGGCCTTGCTGGGCCTGGCCGGAGCCGCCGTTGAGCTTGTCGAGGCCGCGCCCGATCAGGCGGTCGATGCCGAGTTTCGGCACGATGTTCTCCAGCCCGGCGATGCCGACGCGGATGAGGCCGTTGAGCTTGCCGTTCGCGTTCACGGTGAGCGTGCCGGCGCCGACGATGATGGCGTCGGCGCGTTCCAGGCGCAGGCGCGTGATCTCGATATTGCCGCCCGACGCCTGCATCTCGCGGAAGCGCTGCGGCCACGGTTTTGGCGTGAGATCCTTGAAGCCGCGGAACACGGCTTCGACTTCGCCCTGTGCCGGATCGGCGAGCAGCGGATGCAGCGTCGGCGTCGTCGCCGCGGCGAACGTCAGGAGCGCATCGATCACTGGATTGTTGGTGGCCGAGCCGCCGACGATGCGGCCGTGGAATTCGGCGCGGTCGGCCGTGAACAGCGTGGTGCTGTTGGCGGCGATGATGCGATCGACGTGCGGCTGATCCAAGGTGACGGAAACGCTGTCGGGCTCGGGCGGCAACCCGCTTACGCTTCCTCGCGCGCGCGACCAATTGGCGACAAAGCTCGGCGGCTGGCCGGGCTCGGCGACGGTGACGGGGCTTGAGATTTCGCCGACCAGGGTGGTCGGACGATAGACCTGCGCCGCAACGCTGACGTCTTTGGCGCTGACGGCAAAGGGCGGCTGGGTGCTGTTGATCGCGGCGCCGGCTGTCGTGCAATCCGCTTCGATGCGGAACGGGAATCCGCTGATGGTTTGGCTGCCGCAGGTATAGACCCGGCCGGCGGTGGCTTCGCGCGCGATCCAGCCGGACATGGTGCGGTCGGCAATGCCGGCGGCGTAGTACCAAAGCCCACACCAGACCGCCCCGAGCACGATGACGACGCAGATCGGCAGCACGACCGGCCATAACCGGCGGCGCGGCGGGGCGGCGGCGCCGGGATACCGGCGCGGACGCTGGCGCCGCGGCTGCATCATGCTGAGTGGAGATTCGCCTGGCATGGTTCCTATTCGTCCGCCGGGTGCGGCGTTTTCAAGACTATCAAATCCAACATACTAGATTGGCGCCCAAGATTGGCGCCCAAGATTGGCGCCATTGTGCCGCCCGCATCGTCCTGTTAGGCGAGCGAAACCGGTTCGGGAGTTAGCGCGCAAGATGGACGCAATCAACGAGAATGAAACGGGGGACCTGTGGGTGTTCGGCTACGGCTCGCTGATGTGGCGGCCGGGTTTTGACGTGCTGGAGCGGGTGCCGGCGCGGCTCATTGGGCTGCACCGGGCGCTCTGCGTCTTTTCCTTCGTCCATCGCGGCACCCCGGAGAAGCCCGGGCTGGTTCTGGGCCTCGACCGCGGCGGCATGTGCCGCGGCATCGCCTTCCGCGTCGCCGCCGCCAAGCGCGAAAAAACCATCGCCTATCTGCGCGGCCGCGAGCAGGTCACCAGCGTCTATCTCGAAACCTTGCGGCGGATCGAGCTCGAGGACGAGGCGCGCAGTCAGGTGCGGGCGCTGACCTACATCGTCGACCGCGGCCACGTCCAATATGCCGGCCGGCTCTCGGTCGAGCAAAGCGTGCACTATGTGCGGCAGGGCCATGGCCGCTCCGGCAACAATCGCGATTACGTCATCGAGACGGTGCGCGCACTTGAAGCGCTCGGCTACCGGGAGAGCGATTTGCATCGAATCGCTGAACAGCTCGGGAATCAGGAATCAGGTATCAGGCATCAAGATGAGCCTGTCACTGATTCCTGATTCTTGATCCCTGATTCTTGATCCCCGATTACTGATCCCTGATCCCTGCTTCGGCGACCAGGCGCGCGGTTGCTTCCTCAAGCACGCTCTGCAACTGCGCGGCAAAAATCTTCCTGTCGAGTCCGGCCGCGATTGGTTCAAGCGCTTCGACAACAATGGTGCCGGGAACGCGGCGCAATGACCGGCGCGGCCAGAACAGTCCGGAATTGAGCGCCAGCGGCACGCAAGCGACATCGGCCTTGCTGTAGAGATAAGCGATGCCGGGTTTGTAGACCGGCTCTGCGCCGGGCGGGCGCCGGGTGCCCTCCGGAAAAATCACGATCTGGCGCGCGCGCGCGAGTTCTTGCCGCGCGCGTGCGGTCATGCGCGACAGCGCCGCCAATCCGGCTTCGCGATTGACCGGAATGAGCCCCGCCTTCCAGGTGTACCAGCCGAACAGCGGAATCCACATCAATTCGCGCTTGAGGATGTAGGCCGGATCGCCCAGCACAGCATAAAGCGCGAACGTCTCCCAGGCTGATTGGTGCTTGCAGGCGATGATGCAGGCGCCGCGCGGAATCTTCTCGATGCCGCGCCACTCGACCTTGATGCCGCAGACGATGCGCAACAGCCAAAGGCTGGTTCTGGCATAGGAGCGGATGAAGGCGAGCAGGACCCGATGCGGCAGGAGAAAAGCCGGCAGCGCCACCACCATGTGAATGGTGAGGTTCGCGTAGAACAGCGTGTTGAAGAGCAGCGAGCGTATCAGAAGGAACGTTGATCGGGCCAAGGCGGACCTATCGGAGAGCGGAAAAGCGGACGCGGGCGCTGTTATATACCGCGCGCCTCGGCCATCCGGTGGTGACCGTCGCCTTCAGCCACGGTGTCGAACCGCATGCGCACCTTGGCGAAAAGGTATTTGAGATATTCCGAAAGCACCAGCTTCGTCGTTTCGCTGTTCGACCACCACGGCTCGATGCGCAGGCGGTCGGACACCACCGGGAACGGGATGAGGGCGGCGTCGGGAAGCTGGTGGGCGAGCTCGGCCAGCGCGCGCGGCATGTGGTAGGCCGAGGTCACGACGATGAGCGACTTGAAACCGTGGTCGATCGCCCAGCGCCGCGCCTGGACCGCATTGCCCAGCGTATTGAGCGCGGAATAGTCGAGATCGACGCAGCAGTTCAGCAAGCGGCCATAGTCGACGGTTTGGTGGGCGATGTCGCCGGTCGTGGTGCCGGGATTGACGCCGGTGATAAGCAAGCGCTTGCCGCGGCCGGCGGCGAGCAATTCGAGCGCGTCGGTAATGCGCGAGGTGCCGCCGGTCAGCACCACGATGCCGTCGGCGTTGCGATCGAGCGCGACTTCCTGGCTCGGCAACAGCCAGGCGAAACCGGCAAACCCCAGCCCGAGCGCGACGGCGCCGAGAACGGCGAGCTTGACGCTCACCGCCGTGATGCGCCGGCGCCTGACGGCGGCCTTAAGGTTCGGCATTGCTCTCCCTCGCGCCGAATGTCGCCGCGGCGGGCCGCGTCGGCGTTCGAGCGATGCCGATCATAGCCGCAATCAATCGATGGTCTCCAGGGTCCGGTTGACGATGTAGCGGGATACCAAAGCCGTAACCACGGCCATGACGACGATCTGGATGACGATGGCCACATAGCCTTTGACGCCGATGGACAGACTGCCGAACAGCGCCGCGGCCTCGTCGCCCGAGGGCGTGCCGGCGAGCCAGGCGCGCGCCGCTTCCGCGCACCCGAACAGGATGATCGCCGCGCCACCGCCGATGGCGCCGCCCTTGAGCCCGAGCAGGAGAAAATGGTGCTGGAACTGGCTGGCGACAAAGCTGTCGGTGGCGCCCACATAGTGCAGTACTTCGACGATGGGACGGTTGGTCGCCATGGCGCCGCGCGTGGCGAAGGTGACCGAAAGCATGGTCACGGCGATGACGAGACCGAGCACTGCGAGCCCGCACACCACCGCCGTGCCGGCCATGGTGCGCATCCGATCCATCCAGCCGCGATGATCGTCGAGGCTTGCGGTCGGCACCTGGTTCGCCAGCGCCTGGCGCAGCGCGGCAAAATTCGGCGTCACGCCGGGAGCGAGCTTGATGACGATCAGGCGCGGGATCGGCAGATCGTCGAGATGCAGGCCGGCGCCGAGCCACGGCTCGACCAGCTTTTCGGATTCTTCCTTTGAGTAGGCGCGGACGTCGGCGATGCCCGGGGCGGCGCGCGCGGCGGCGACGGCTTTGCTCACGTCGGCCTCGATGTCGCGCCCGGCGGCGGGACGGACCTGGACGGTGACTTCGCGCCCGACGTCGGCCTGCCAATCGTTCGCCGTGCTCACCACCAGCATCGCGGCGCCGGTGGTCAGCGCGGCCAAGAAGGTCATGATGGCGACGACGGCGGTGAGCGAGCGGCCGGCGATCGAGCTCGACGGCACGATCGAAGCTGAGCCGCGCGGCGCGCGATCGAGCGCGGCCGTGGGATCGATGTCGTCCCATGGCTCGATCATGGTCTCGATCGGATTAGTCGTAGACATGCAGCCGTCCTTCATGCAGCACCAGGCGGCGCGCATCGAACTCGTCCATCAAGGCAATATCGTGGGTCGCGATAACGACGGACGTGCCTGATTTGTTGAGCTCGATGAACAGCCGCAGCAAGCGCTGACCGAGATTGGGATCGACGTTTCCGGTGGGCTCGTCGGCGAGCAGAAGCTGCGGCCGCGCGATCACTGCGCGCGCAATCGCCGCGCGCTGCTTTTCGCCGCCGGACAAGATCGGCGGCAGCGCCCCCATGCGATCGCCGAGCCCGACCCATTGCAACAGCTCGACCACCTCCGCCCGGTATTCGGACTCGTCCTTGCCGATGACGCGCAGCGGCAGCGCCACGTTCTCGTAGGTGGTCATATGGTCGAGCAGCCGAAAATCCTGGAACACCAGGCCGATGCGGCGGCGCAGCGTGGCGCGGCCGTCCTTGGACAGCGTCGCCGCATCCTGGTCGAACATGGTGACCAGGCCGCGGGTCGGCCGCAGCGACAGGAACAGCATGCGCAACAGCGAGGTCTTGCCGGCGCCCGAGGGCCCGGTGAGGAACTGGAACGACTTTGGGTCGATGCGGAAGGTCAGGTCGCGCAGCACCTCCGGGCCTCGCCCATAGCGCAAGCCGACATTTTCGAAGCGGATCACGCCGTCCTCCGCAATGCCGGGGCGGGTCGCCACCTGATTCGCCCGTCCCGCCTATTTAGCACCATGTTGGGCGGGGCGGCCCGGCTGGCTTGGTTTCCAATCCGTTAACAAATCGGGTGTTACGGTCGGCCGAACACTGCCGACCGTCCTGATTCGCCAATGCTGATCGTCTGCCCGACCTGCGCTACATCCTACGATGTCGAGCTGGCAAGCCTGCAGCCGGATGGGCGCCAGGTGCGCTGCGTGCGCTGTCGCACGATCTGGCGTGCCGCGCCGAGCCATGCCGACAAGCTTTTGGCCGCGGCCGAGGCGATCGGGCCTGAGCCGCAAGTGGCGGAAGCCCCAGCCGGCGCTTTTGCCGAGGAACCGGCGTTGCAGCCCGCCGATGAGCAGGTCGCCGACGGCGGCACGTGGGCGGCACCGGATGAAATGCCGGCCGTCGCGCCGGCGGCAGCCGAGATGGATGCCGGCGACACGGACGCTGCGGTCGAGGTCGAAGCTCCGTCCATCGCGCCGGTCGATCTCGACGATGGGCAGCCGCCGATCGAGGTCGAGGCCGATCATGCCGCGGAGCCGGACGCCGAACCGCTCGAGGATATCGAGACCTATGCGGCGCGGCACAACAAGCGTCGCTTCGGCCGGCCATCGTTGCATTGGCCGCTGTCGACCCTGCAGAGCGGCATTCTCGCCTTGATCATCGTCGACGCCATCCTGGTCGGCTGGCGCAACGACGTCGTGCGCATTCTGCCGCAGACCGCGTCGTTCTATTCGACGCTGGGTCTGTCGGTGAACTTGCGCGGGCTGGCGCTCGACAGCGTCACCACGACCACCGAGCAGCACGAAGGCGTGCCGATCCTGGTGGTCGAGGGCAGCGTCCTCAACAATTCCCGCAAGATCGTCGACGTGCCGCGGTTGAAATTCGTGGTCCGCAACTCAGCCAACGAGGAAGTCTATTCCTGGACCGCCGTGCCGCCGCGCGCAACCTTGCCGCCCGGCGAAGCGGTGTCGTTCCGCAGCCGTCTCGCCTCGCCGCCAACCGACGGGCGCGACGTGCTGGTGCGTTTCGTCACCCGTCACGACATCATCGCCGGAACACGGTAATTGCCATGCCGCGCATCCTGATCGCCGAAGACGAAGAGGCCTTATGCGCCATGTGCGCTCGCGCGCTCACGATGGACGGCCATGAGGTCAAGACCGCGGCCGACGGCAGCGAAGCGCTCGACATGCTGACCCGGGAAGAGGGACGTTTCGACCTGTTGCTCACCGACGTGCGCATGCCGATCATGGACGGCATCGCGCTTGCGCTCAACGTAGCGCGCGATTTTCCGAACATGACGATCCTCTTGATGACCGGCTATGCCGATCAGCGCGAGCGTGCGCAGGGCCTCGACGCGCTGATCCATGACGTGATCACCAAGCCGTTCACGCTGGCCGTGCTGCGCGCCGCGGTGAACGAAGCGCTCACGGTCAAGACGCGCGGCTGAAGCCGCCGGTAGGCTGTGCGGAGACGCTGCGTCCCTTCTCCCCTCCGGGGGAGGGAGTCCCCGAGCGCATCCAAACGCCGCGATTTCCACGCTACGTTGACTAATCGTCCGCCGCGTAGGGCCGCGGCATCGGGTCGGGTTTGGGCGTGCCGTCGCCTTTTTGAAAATCCGGCGCCGGCGAGTCCAGGTTGAACTGGATCATGCCGCGGCGGATGGCGCGGCGCTCGGCGAAGACATTGTATAATGTCTCGGCGTCGCCGTTGCGCACCGCGCGCGTCAGCGTCGAGAGATCCTCGTTGAAGCGGCCGAGCACTTCCAGCACCGCCTCCTTGTTGTTCATGAAAATGTCGCGCCACATGGTCGGGTCCGACGCGGCAATGCGGGTGAAATCGCGAAAGCCGCCGGCGGAATATTTGAGGATCTCCGACTCGGTAACGTGTCGCAGGTCGAACGCCGTGCCGACGATATTGTAGGCGATCAGATGCGGCACGTGGCTGGTGACCGCGAGCACCAGATCGTGATGCTCCGGCGACATGATCTCGACGCTTGAGCCAAAGGCCTTCCAGAATTGCACCAGCCGCTCGACCGCGGCCTGGTCGGCGTCCTTCGGCGGCGTGAGGATGCACCAGCGGTTGATGAACAGCTCGGCGAAGCCGGAGTCCGGCCCGGAATCTTCCGTGCCGGCGACGGGATGGCCTGGGATAAAATTCACGCCGGCGGGAATGTGGGGCGCCATGTCGCGCACCACCGCGGCCTTGACCGAGCCGACGTCGGAGACGGTCGCGCCTGGCTTCAGGTGTGGGCCGATGTCTTTCGCCACCGCGCCGCAGGCGCCGATCGGAACGGAGACGATCACCAGGTCGGCGTCGGCGACCGCGGCGGCGCTGGTCTCCACCACCGCGTCGGCCAAACCCAGTTCGCGGATGCGCTGCCGCGTCGGCTCGGAGCGCGACGTCGCCACGATTTCGCGCACGAGGCCGAGCGCGCGGGCCGCGCGCGCGATCGAGCCGCCGATCAGGCCGACGCCGATCAGCGCCAGGCGGTCATAGAGGACTGGCGAAGCCATCACCCCAAAAATTCCTTCAGCGCCGCGACCACGAGCCGGTTGGCCTCCTCGGTGCCGACGCTCAACCGCAACGCGTTCGGCAATTTGTAGGCGGCGACGTAGCGCAGGATTAGCCCGCGCGCGGTGAGGAACGCGTCGGCGTCTTTGGCGGTGCGACCCTTCGTATCCGGAAAATGGATCAGCACGAAATTGGCGACGCTCGGCGTCACCTTCAGGCCGAGCTTGCCGATCTCCTCCGTCAGCCACGCAAGCCAACGCGTATTGTGCTCGCGCGAGCGCTCCTGGTGCTCGGTGTCCTTGATGGCGGCAATACCGGCGTCGCTGGCCGCAATACTGACGTTGAACGGACCGCGGATGCGGTTGACGGCGTCGACCACGTGGGCGGGGCCGAACATCCAGCCAAGCCGCAACGCGGCCAGCCCATGGATTTTCGAGAACGTGCGGCACATGACGACGTTCTCCGACGTCGCCACCAGCTCGATGCCGGCTTCGTAATCGTTGCGCCGGACGTATTCCGCATAAGCCGCGTCGAGCACCAGCAGCACATGCGGCGGCAGGCCGCGGTGCAGCCGCTTCACCTCGTCGAACGACAGGCAGGTGCCGGTCGGATTGTTCGGGTTGGCGAGGAAGACGATTTTTGTCTTCTTCGTCACCGCAGCGAGGATGGCATCGACATCGGCGGTGTAATCGGTTTCCGCCACCGCAACCGGCCGCGCGCCGGTGCCGAGCGTCGCGATCGGATAGATCAGGAAGCCGTGCACGGTGTGGATCGCCTCGTCGCCGTCGGCGAGATAAGCCTGGGCCAAAAGATGCAACAGATCGTCGGAGCCGGCGCCGCAGACGATGCGCTCGGGATCGAGCCCGAACGCATGCCCGATCGCCTCGCGCAGCTCGCTCGCTGAGCCGTCCGGATAATCCTCGAGATGATCGGCGGCGGCCTTGTAGGCCGCGATCGCGCGCGGGCTCGGCCCGAGCGGCGTCTCGTTCGACGACAGCTTGAATATCTTGGCCACGCCCGGTGCGCTGCTCTTGCCGGGCACATAGGCCGCAATATCGAGCACGCCGGGCCGGGGTTTTGGACACGTGGCAATCATTATCTAATAGCTCCGAGTCTTCACTCTTCTTTTCCTCCCCCTGAAAGGGGGAGGGCAGGGTGGGGGGCCGCGGCCGAGAAGCTTGCGCGAGCGTTGCGGCCGCGGACCCCCACCTGGCGACCTTCGGTCGCCTCCTCCCCTTTCAGGGGGAGGTCTATGAAATTACGGCACCGTATAGCGGGTCGCGTGACTGCCGACGAGGGCCGTGGACCGGATCGAGGCGCCGATCCCGACCAGGGCGTCGGAGACGGCCTTGATGCCGCCGCGCTCGACCGAGACCAGAAGGGCGGCGCCATCGAAGGCGCGGTCGGGCACGGCGATGACGTCGGCCAGTTCGGCAATGGTGCCGACCGAGGACGCCTTCCAGCCCGACACCCGCACGCTCCAGACCTCGGTCTCGGTCACCATGGCGTCGGCGGCGACGCGGGACACCACGAACACCGGCATGGCCGCCGGATGATTGGGCCGCTCGACGAACGGCAGCCGGGCGATGATTTTCGGCGCGGCGTCGAATTCGAGCGCCGCCCACCATGGCCCTGCGCCGGCGGTGGCAAACGCCGGCACCAGGCCGAGATCGCCCTTGGATTCCGAGACCGCCGCGACCACGCTTGATGCGCCGGCGTGCGGCACGAACGGCACGGTGAAGCCGAAATGAAAGCGCGCGGAATCGCGCATCATCGCATCGCCGGCGGACAGATCGGCGTGCACCGCGAACGGCGCCTGGACATAGGTGAAGGTCGAGATGATGACGCGCCAGATGCTCTCGGCGGTGTCGAGCGGCAGGTTGCCGCGATGGCGCTTGACCAGGCGGCGCATCATGTCGGCTTCGCGGGCGGGGCGGAACGCCGAGCCGACTTCTTGGGTGTTCTTCACCGCGATCAAGGTGTCGATGATCTCGCCGCGCTCGAGCAGGAGCTCGTGCATCGCCTCGTCGATGCGATCGATCTCGCGCCGCAGATCGGCGAGCGCTGGCGTCTTTTGGCGTGGCGGCTTCGGCATGGTTTGACCCGGCAATCGGCCCGATTGATAGTGCCGTTAAGCCCGAAAGCAAAGAAAACATTGACTCCGAGCGGAAGCGGCCTATTTACGCCCCTTTGACCGCCCGCCAACGGGCGACGGGCGCCGGCAGGCGTCGCTTTTCGGGAAACGCTCATGGCCGAGGCCAGCGCCACGCTCGATCTTGCCGACCGCACGCGCGAAGCGGACACGCCGCATTCGCCGGTGGTGCGGTTCGCGCCGAACAATCCGTTGCGGCTTGATGCCGGCGTCGATTTCGGCCCGCTGCAGATCGCCTACCAGACCTACGGCACGCTCAATGCCGCGCGCACCAACGCGGTGCTGGTCTGCCACGCGCTCACCGGGGATCAGCACGTGCTCAACACCCATCCGGTGACCGGCAAGACCGGCTGGTGGGAGACCATGGTCGGCCCGGGGCTACCGATCGACACCGAGCGCTATTTCGTCATCTGCCCGAACGTGGTCGGCGGCTGCATGGGCTCGTCCGGCCCGGCCTCGACCAATCCGGCGACCGGCATGCCGTGGGGCCTCGACTTTCCCGTCATCACCGTGCGCGACATGGTGCGGGCGCAAGCGATGCTGCTCGATCATCTCGGCATCGATTCATTGTTCGCGGTCGCGGGCGGTTCGATGGGCGGCATGCAGGTGCTGCAATGGGCGGCGAGCTATCCGCATCGCGTGTTCGCGGCGCTGCCGATTGCGGCGGCGACCCGGCATTCGGCGCAGAACATCGCCTTCCACGAGGTCGGCCGCCAGGCGGTGATGGCCGATCCGGCTTGGCGCGGCGGCCGCTATTTCGCCGAAGGCATCAATCCGCGGCGCGGGCTCGCGGTGGCGCGCATGGGCGCACACATCACTTATCTCTCGGACGCAGCGCTGCACCGCAAATTCGGCCGCCGCTTCCAGGATCGCGACAATCCGACGTTCTCGTTCGATGCCGACTTTCAGGTGGAATCTTATCTGCGGCACCAGGGCATTACTTTCGTCGAGCGCTTCGACGCCAATTCCTATCTCTATCTGACCCGCGCCATGGACTATTTCGATCTCGCCGCCGACTACGACGGCGTCGTTGCCAATGCGTTTCGCGGCGCGCCGACGCGGTTTTGCGTCATCTCGTTCACCAGCGACTGGCTGTTCCCGACCTCGGAATCGCGCGCCATCGTGCACGCGCTCAATGCCGCGGGCGCCCGCGTTTCGTTCGCCGAGATCACGACCGACAAGGGCCACGACGCCTTCCTGCTCGACGAGCCCGAATTGTTCGCCATCGTGCGCGGCTTCCTCAAAGGCGCCGCCAAGGCGCGCGGCTTGAGTACGGAGTAACGATGCTGTCGCGCCTCAACCACGATCTGACTATGGCGGAAGCGGCGCGCGGGCCGGGCGGCTCGCGCGTCGACTTGCTCGCGGTCGCCGACATGGTGGAGCGCGGCGCGCGCGTGCTCGACGTCGGCTGTGGCGATGGCGAACTGCTGCGTTTGCTGGAAACCCGCGGTGTCGACGGCCGCGGCATCGAATTGTCGCGCGAGGGCGTCAACGAATGCGTCGCCAAGGGCCTCGCCGTGGTGCAGGGCGACGCCGACACCGACCTCGCCAATTATCCCGACGACGCCTTCGACTTCGTCATCCTGTCGCAGACGCTGCAAGCCACCCGCCAGCCGCGCGTCGTGCTCGAGCACATGCTGCGCATCGGCCGCCACGGCATCGTGTCGTTCCCGAATTTCGGCCACTGGAAGATACGGCTGCAGGTCGCGCTCGGCGGCCACATGCCGCAGACCGACAATCTGCCCTATGCGTGGTGGGAAACGCCGAACATCCACTTCTGCAGCATCAAGGATTTCCGCGCGCTCTGCCACGTTGCCGGCGCCAAGATGGAACAAGCGGTGGCGCTCAATGCCTGGGGCCGGCGGATGCGGCTGAAAATGCCGTGGTGGTTCTGGAATCTGTTCGGCGAACAGGCGGTGTTTTTGCTCAGCCGGCGGGGGTAGGGCGCTTTTGCTAATATATAATGTCACCGTCGTCAGCCACGCCGAGCGTGGCCGGCACGGGCCCGTAGCTCAATGGTCAGAGCTAGCGGCTCATAACCGCTTGGTTGGAGGTTCGAGTCCTCCCGGGCCCACCACGCTTCGCGCAGACGACCGCTATTTCGATTGTGGCGTGGTCGTCGATGCCGGCATCATGGCGGCTTCCCAGGGAACGCCGTTGACCTGATTCGTCGCCCAGGAGCGCGAGTTGGGACAGTTGGACCGGAAAAAGACAGAAATCGATCATATATAATCGGGTGCGCGCAGCAGGAGACCTCGCTTATGAAGGCATGTTTAGCCGCCGTGGCTGTCCCCGTGGCGCTGCTGGCGCTGGGCGTCTCGTCGGCATCCGCCGCTGTCAGGATCACCGACGATCGCGGTGGGCAGATCGGCGAGTACCTGACCAAGTACCATGCGCTGCGGGAAAACGGCGACCGGATTGAAATCGACGGTACCTGCGCGTCGGCGTGCACCATGCTGTTGGGCGTCATTCCGCGGAGCCGGATCTGTGTCACCCCGCGCGCCGTGCTTGCCTTTCACTCCGCTTGGACGCCGACGTCCGAAGGCGAACAGATCAGCAGTGCCGGCAATTATTATCTTTGGTCGAACTATCCCGCCGCTGTGCGCAAGTGGATCATCCAGCACGGCGGATTGCACACGCGGATTATTTATCTGAGCGGGCCGGAATTGACCGCGATGTATCCCAGCTGCCGGTGATCGGCGCGGGCCGGACACGAGACGACGGCCGATCATGAGGCAATCGCCTCGCGGAGCGAGCGCACATGCTCGACGCGAACAGCCGTGATCGGAGTCGCACGAGATTTATTCCCAAGCGGCCTTCTCAATCCTTGCTCATAAAAACGTTATCCGGAATGTAGCTTTGGCCGTCGACCGCCCGGAATAATCCAGGCGTTTTGCAGTCTCCTCCCGTGTGTGACCGCTACGGCCATCCGGTTCGCCGCCGCAAGTGGGCGCCGAATGGTCCCCGAAAGGTTTTAAGTTTCAATCACAGGAGAAGTAACATGAAGAAGTTTCTGACCGCATTGGCTGTGCTGACTGCCGTCGCAACGCCGGCTTTAGCCCAGCATGCCCCCCAAGACTACCAAACTGCTGCTCCTCCGAGCGGCCAGCACAAAAGGGCAGCGCGTCAGAACGGCCTCCACGCCTTCGCCATGGTTCCGCGTGCGCCGGCGGCTTCCAACTCGGACGATCCATCACTCACGGGCGGCGGCAGCACCGGTTACAATGAAATGAACCGCTCCTACTGAGATGACGAAGAAAACAGGGCGGCTTTAGACCGCCCTGTTTTTCCTCGCTTGTGCCCGTCGGTGAGACGCCCCGAGACAGCGCCCCGGCTACTCGGCTGAATGCGTTCCACCTCATTGATAAATCGAATTCAGTTTTGTGAACGACAATTTACTGGCACCGGCCGGTTGCCTGCTTATCTCCAAGGGTGGCCGATAAACTCAACGGAGATGACAAATGCGTAAGAGAAAAATCGGGCGGATGGCGCTGGCAGGGGTCTCCCTGGCCGCATGCGTGGCCTTGTTCGGCGCGTTCGCGACAGTCGGACCGGCCCAGGCGCGGGGCGCAGGTGGCCATGTGCCGGGCGCAAATCGTGGCTTCTCCGGACCGTCGCCACTCATGGACGGCGCCTCGTCAATGCCGGCACCGACCTTCAATCCGTCGATTCCATACACCGTGCCGCAATCGCCCGAGACCCCCGTTTCGCCGGGAAGTCCGGGGTCGGTATTTGGGCCACGCTGAGCACCGGGATCAATTGAGGTTCGCAGTAGGATCGCTTCGTCGGAATGGCCGCAGCAAAAGGCGGCTGCGCGCAAGCAAAAGGCGGCTGCGCGCAAGCAAAAGGCGGCTGCGCGCAAGCAAAAGGCGGCTGGAAGTGTCCAGCCGCCGAACTCATGCGTCGCGATCGAAGTTGCGACGCCCACTGACGCCGAAGCGCAAAATTACTTCTTCTTCTTCGCTTTCTTTTTCTTTGCTTTCTTAGCCATGGTGTAGCTCCTTTGTTGGAAGATCGAAAACGCAGCACAAACCGATTCGCACAAAAATCTACCACGCGCCGGGGAAGCAACATACTCCCCGCAGTTGCGGCATGCACAAGAGATTGGCAGCAAGAAAATTTGCGTCCGGACTGCAACCCGAAGACGTTCGCCAGTTCATCGGCTCGAACTGCCAGGAACCCCACCCACCCAATAGATGACCAATGATACGCCGCGGCCAGGCGCGAACGTTCTTCAACGAACAGCACGCAAACGCCAATAATCGCTGACCTTTTCGGCTGAGGTAGCGCGCTCATAACCGCTTGGTTGGAGGTTCTAGTCCGCCCGGGCGCGCCACGCGCTTGAGGCTTCAGCGAGCGTTGTGCTCACAACCTAGCGTGGGGTTTGCCACTCCAGCAGGGCCAATAGACCTTTCAGCAAGTCCAGCGGCCGTGGCGGACAGCCGCGGATGTGCAGATCGACCGGCACGACGCTGCTCACGCTGCCGACGACCGCATAGCTTTCGGCGAACATCCCGCCGTCCAGCGCGCAATCGCCGACCGCGACGACCCATTTCGGGTCCGGCGTGGCATTGTAGGTGCGCTGCAAGGCCTCGCGCATGTTCTTGGTCACGGGGCCGGTCACCATGAGCACGTCGGCGTGGCGCGGCGAAGCGACAAAGCGCAGGCCGAACCGTTCGAGGTCGTAAAAGGCGTTGTTAAGCGCATGGATTTCCAGTTCGCAGCCGTTGCAGGAGCCGGCATCGACCTCGCGGATCGATAGACTGCGGCCCAGCCGCCTGCGCGCGGCGCTATCGACCTTCGCTGCCAGTTCGGCAAGCGCCGTGTCGTCGGCGGACGGCGGCGGCTCGGTCAGAGGGCTGCGCGTCAAACCTTCGAACAATGTCCTGCGCATGTCGTCGCCTCAGAGGTCGTGTCCCGAATACGAACAGTTGAAGGATTTGTTGCAGAGCGGAAAGTCGGCGACGATGTTGTTCTCGATCGCGGCTTCCAACAGTGGCCATTGAAACCACGACGGGTCGCGCAGATGGCAGCGTACGACGCGCAAGCCGTCGAGCCGCAGCCAGGCAAGCACGTCGCCGCGGAACCCTTCGGCGAGTCCGAGCCCTTCCGACGCTCCGTCCGGCGCCGTGACCGGGACCGCGATGGCGCCGTCGGGCAGGCGCGCTAATATCTGGTCGACCAGAGCGAGACTCTGCTCGACCTCGCGGATGCGCACCCAGACGCGGGCATTGACATCGCCCGCGGTCAGCACCGGCACCTCGAATTCAAGCCGATCATAAGGCGGATAGGCGTGCGCCTTGCGCGCGTCAAAGGCACGGCCGCTGGCGCGGCCGACATAACCGCCGGCGCCGAACTGGCGCACCAACTCGGCCGACACCACGCCGGTCTTGACGGTGCGATCCTGCAGCGAAGCGGTGTTGTCGTAGAGCTCGATGAGGCGAGGAAAGCGCCACCTGATTTCCGCAAGGGCGTCTTTCACGCGGTTGCCGCCATCGGCGGCGATGTCGCGGGCGACGCCGCCCGGGATGATCCGGTCCATCATCAGCCGATGGCCGAAACAGGCGTCGGCGGCGCGCAAGATGCGTTCGCGCAGGATGCCGCAATGCGCATGCATGAGAGTGAACGAGGCGTCGTTGCAGATGGCGCCGATATCGCCGAAGTGATTGGCCAGCCGTTCGAGCTCCGCCATCAGCGCCCGGAGATACCGCGCGCGGGGCGGAACGGCGATGTTCAGCGCCGCTTCCACGGCGTGGGCGAAGGCGAGCGCGTAGGCAACAGTGCTGTCGCCCGAGGTACGGCCGGCCAGTTGCGCCGCTCTCTCGACGGTCGCGTCCGCCATGAGTGATTCAATACCCTTATGGACGTAGCCCAGGCGCTGTTCGAGCCGCACGACCGTCTCGCCATTGGCGGTGAAGCGGAAGTGTCCGGGCTCGATGATGCCGGCGTGAACTGGGCCGACCGGAATGCGGTGCAGGCCTTCGCCTTGCACCGGCAGGAACGCGTAAGCGGATTGTTCGCCCGGCTGTTGCGGGTGTGCGCTTAGTGGATGTCGCACATCCCAGAAGCCGAGATCGAGCCACGGCCGCGTATCCGCCGCGCCGACCGGCTCGAGGCCAAAGAGGCTTTGGATCGCACGCTCGAGCCGGATGGCGGGCGGATGCACTGCGCCTACCGATAGAAATCCTCCATCCGGGCATTCGACACTGACGACATGAATGTCGTGCGCGGTCTCGTTCATCACCGCCATATGCACCGTGCCGGTGTCGCCCCACAGGCCGAGCAGCGTGAGATGGCCGGCCGCAAGCTCGCCCGCCACCGCGCGCCAGGCTTCCGGCGTGACGACCGCGCGCGGCACTGGCCGGTGGCCGTCGACGTGGCGCGCCTGGGCGACGATATCGGCGAGTGCGGCCATGGGTGCTATCCGAGCAGTTTCGCAACGCTCTCGAACCAGGCGACCAGCGCCGGCGGCATATAGATGCCGGCCATGAGCACCAGGGCGAGATGCGAGAACAGCGGCAGGTACGATGCATTGGATTTGGCAACGGGGCCGCGCGGCTCGCCGAACGCAATGGTGTTGAGGTGGAGGAACAATCCGCCGATGCCGACCAGGAGGCCGAAGACGAGGATCAGCGCCAGCGCCGGCGAGCGCGCGAAGGTCGAGCTCACCACCAGGAATTCGCTCATGAAGATGCCCAGCGGCGGCATCCCGGCGATGGCAATGACGCCGAGGATCAGTCCCCAGCCGAGCACCGGATTGGTTTCAGTGAGCCCGCCCATGTCGGCGATGCGTTGCGTGCCCTTGATCTGGGCGACGTGGCCGACCGCGAAGAAGATCGCCGATTTGGTCAGCGAGTGCATGGTCATGTGCAGCAAGCCGGCGAAATTGGCGAGCGGACCGCCCATGCCGAACGCAAAGGTGATGATGCCCATATGCTCGATCGACGAGTAGGCGAACATGCGCTTGATGTCGCGGCGCCGGTAAAGCATGAACGCGGCGAACACGAGCGAGACGAGCCCGAGCGTCACCATCAGCGGCCCGGGCGCCAGCGCCGCCGGATTGACCGCCAGCAGCATCTTGAAGCGCAACAGCGCGTAGAGCGCGACGTTGAGCAGCAATCCCGACAGCACCGCCGAGATCGGCGTCGGGCCCTCGGCATGGGCGTCGGGCAGCCAGGCGTGCAACGGCGCGAGGCCAACCTTGGTGCCATAGCCGAGCAACAGGAACACGAAGGCGACATTGAGCAGCGCCGGGTCGAAGGCGCCGGCACGCTTGATCAGCGTGGTCCACACCATGGCGTCGAGGCCTTCGCCGACCGCCGGCCGCGCCGCCATATAGATCAAAATGGTGCCGAACAGCGCCAGCGCGATGCCGACGCTGCCGAGGATGAAATATTTCCACGCCGCTTCGAGCGCTTCATGGGTGCGGTAGATGCCGACCATCATCACGGTGGTCAGCGTCGCCAGCTCGATGGCGACCCACATCACGCCGATATTGTTGGCAACCAGCGCGAGGTTCATCGCGAACATCAGCACCTGGTACATCGCGTGATAGAAGCGCACGAAGCTCGGGGTGAGCTTGCCGTTCTCGAGCTCGTGACCGATGTAGCTTGCGCTGAATACGCTGGTGGTGAAGCCGACGAAAGTCGTGAGCACGATGAAGGTGCTGTTGAGATCGTCGACCAGGAGATAGGGTCCCGGCGGCGGCCGCGCGGCAAACAGCGATACCGCCGATACGAAGGTGGCAAGCGTCGCCAGAACGTTGAGGCGGGCCGTGATCCGGTATCCCGGCAACAGCGCCAGCAGCGCCGCCGCGAACACCGGGATCAGCAGCACGGCGGCCAGCGCATCGAACCTCATCGCCGTTCTCCGCGGAAGCGGTCGAGCGCCTGCAAGTCGACCGTGTCGAAGCGCTCGCGGATGCGGAACAGAAAAATGCCGATGACGATGAAGGCGATCAGGATCGAGAACGCGATGCTGATCTCCACCACCAGCGGCATGCCCTTGGCGCCGGTCGCGGCGAGGACGAGGCCGTTTTCAAGCGACATGAAGCCGACGACCTGGCTCACTGCGTTGCGCCGCGTCACCATCATCAGCAAGCCGAGCAACACCACGGCCAGCGCGAAGGCCAAATCCTCGCGCGCCAGCGGATCGGCGTCCTGGGTGACGCGCAGCATGACGACCATCGACAGCGCGACGAGCCCGATGCCGGCGAGCATTACGGGGCCGACGCCGACCACCTGCTCGATCTCGCGATGAATGCCGAGCCGTACGATGATCCGATGCAGCACGACCGGGATGACGATCGCCTTGAAGACCAGCGCGAGCACGGCCGTGACGTAGAGGTGCGGGGCGTCCTGGATGAACGCCTGCCAGGCCACCGACAGCGCCAGCACCAGCGCGTGCAGCGCGAATATGTTCAAGAGCGCGTAGAGCCGGTCCTGATAGAGCTGCAGGAAGCTGATCAGAACCAGCAAGCCGGCCAGCAGATGGGCGATGTCAAAATCGAGCCCGCGCATCAAAAGCTCCCCGAAACGAATCGCAGCAGCGTCGCCAGCAGGCCGAGCATCAGCGCTGCACCGAGAAATTCGGGGACGCGGAAAACGCGCATCTTGGCGATCGACGTCTCGAACAGCGCGAGCAGGAAGCCGCCCGCGGCGAGCTTGCCGATATAGGCGGCGACGCCGATCGCGATCTGCCCGGCTCCGGCGCCGGCCGGCTGCAGCCCCCAGGGTACGAACAGGCAGCCGATCAGCGAGACATAGAGAATGAGCTTGAGCGACGCCGACAGCTCGATCAGCGCCAGGTGCCGGCCGGAATATTCCAGCACCATGGCCTCGTGCACCATGGTCAGCTCCAGGTGCGTCGCCGGATTGTCGACAGGGATGCGTCCGTTCTCGGCGATCGCCACCATGATGAGCGCAAACAGCGCCAGCGCCAGCGACACCCGCAGCCCCACCGCCGGCGAACTCATGAATTCGGCGATGGTGGAGAGCTGGGTCGAGCCGGAGATCAGTGCCAACGTGAACACGATCATGATCATGGCCGGCTCGGCCAGCGAGGCGATCATGACTTCGCGGCTCGAGCCGATGCCGCCAAAACTCGTGCCGACGTCGAGACCGGCGAGCGCCTGGAAGAAGCGCGCATTGCCGAGGAGTGCGATGATGACGATGAGATCGGCCGCCCACGAGAACAACAGTCCGGTGCGGAATGTCGGCACCAGCGACGCCGCAACCCACGTGGCGGCGAAGATCAGATAAGGGATGACGCGGAACAGCCACGACGCATTGTCCGCCAGCACCACCTCCTTGCGCATGAGCCGGGCAAGATCGAGGTAGGGCTGCAACAGCGGCGGCCCCTGCCGCCAAAGGAAGCGCGCTTTCACCTTGCGCACGAAGCCGGTCAGCAGCGGCGCCAGCAGCAGCACCAGCAGCATCTCTCCAGCCTGGCCGGCGAGGTCGTAAATCAGGGCCATATGGCGAGCACCAGCAAAAGGATGACGAGGGCTGCGAAGACGAGGCTGAGGAACTGGCGGATGGTCAGGAACTGCAGATGGTTGAGGCGGTCCGCGACAATGCCGACGGCGCCGGCGATCGGCGCGTAAAGCGCGTCCCAGATCAGGTCGCGCAGATCGACGACCAAGCGCGCCGGCCGCATGTCGCCGGGCGGCGGCATCTCGACATGCTCGCGCGCGCCGAACACGAGGGTGCCGAAGACGCGGCGGATCGGCTGGGCAAAGCTCGACGCGGTGTATTGCGTGACGGGGCTTGGGTCCGGATAGCCGCAGTCCCACGCCGGCGCGCGGCGCAGCCGATCCGAGGCGAGGCGGTGGATGGCGACGGCCGCAAGCGTGCCGGATATGACCATGAACAAAAACACCAGCAGGCCGTCATAAGAGCTGCGGCTCGAGGCGATCGGCACGATCGACAGCCACTGCTCGCCGGCCTGCACCGGCATGCGCCCGCCGACGAGAGCGTCGGTGAGCGGCGCTAGCGCATCGATGAACAGGCCGGGCAGCACGCCGGCGACCAGGCAGAGGGCAGCGAGAAAATACATTGCACCGAGCGACCACTGGTCGGTCTCGGTCGCGCGCTCGGCTGCGGGCGTGCGCGGACGGCCGAGGAAGGTGATGCCGAACGCCTTGACGAAGCAGGCCGCGGCGAGTGCCGCGGACAGCGCCAGCAACGCACCGACCGCCGGCACCAAAAGCTTGAGGCCCCACGACGGCAATTGCGGGCTGAGCAGGATCGCCTGGAACGTCAGCCATTCCGAGACAAAACCGTTGAGCGGCGGCAGCGCCGAGATGGCGACGCAGCCGATGAGGAACACGAATGCGGTTTGCGGCATGCGATGGATGAGGCCGCCCAGATGCTCCATGTCGCGCTCGCCGGTTGCGGTCAGCACGGCGCCGGAGCCGAAAAACAGCAGGCTCTTGAAGACGGAATGATTGAACACATGCAACAGGCCCGCGGTCAGCGCCAGCGCGGCGGCAAACGTCATGCCGTGCGCCTTGAACGCCAGCGCCAGCCCGAGCCCGATGAAGATGATGCCGATATTCTCCACGGTGTGATAGGCCAGCAGCCTTTTGAGGTCATGCTGCATCAGCGCATAAAGCACGCCCATCACGGCCGTGAGGCCGCCGAGCGCGAGCACGACCATGCTCCACCACCACGCCGGCTCGCCCATGAGATCGAACACGATGCGGACAAAACCGTAGACCGCGACCTTGGTCATCACGCCGCTCATCAATGCGGACACATGGCTCGGCGCCGCCGGATGGGCGAGCGGCAGCCAGACGTGAAGCGGCACCAGGCCGGCTTTGGATCCGGCGCCGATCAAAACAAGGATCAGCGCGAGTGCCGCCAGCCCCGCCGTCGGATGCGTCGCGCGGATCTGGGCGAAGGTGTAGAGGCCGTCGGGGCCCGAGAGCAGACCGAACGCAAGCAATAGAGCAAGCGTGCCGAAGCTCGCCATGACCAGATAGACATAGCCGGCGTAGACATTTTCACGCACGCGGTGGTGCGCCATGACCAGCGCCCAGGACGTGAGCGACATGAATTCCCAGGAAAAGAGAAATGTGAAAGCGTCGTCCGCCATCACCACCAGCATCATGCCCGCGAGGAATGCCGGATAGAACGGCAGAACGCGCAGTGGCGCGTCCTCATGGCGGCCATAGCCGATCGCGAACACGCTTGCGGTGACGGCGCCGAGATCGACGACGGCGAGAAAGAACGCCGACAGCGCATCGAGGCGGAAATGCGAGCCGACCCAGGGAATGCCGAGCGGCAGGACCATGCTCTCGGCCGGTGCGGCTCCCAAGAGATGCCTCAAAGCGGCAAACAGCGAGATCAGTGCGGCCGTCGCGCAAAGGCCGTAGATCAACGCATTCGCCACCGCCGCGCGCCCGATCGACACGCTGAAAATTGCAACCGCGAGAAGCGCCGCGGCACACGACAAGGCGAGGATCAGCGTCATGGCGGCGGCATCTTGAGTCGTACGCCGCGGCCGCCGCCTGAGCTTGTGGCATGATCGGAAATGAGCTCGATGCCGCCGGCATCAAGCGCCGCGACCAGCTTCATCAATGAATCGACATTGCCGCGGATCACCCCGTCGCTTGCCTCCATGCGCTGGATGGTCGGCAGCGACAGGCCGGACAATTCGGCGAGCTTGCGCTGGTCGATGCCAAGCAGCGCCCGCGCGGCCCGCAGCTGAGCGGCAGTTATCATGCTTTAAACATCAATTATGATGTTATTAGTGTCGATATAGAGCTTTATAATGCAAAAAATACGTTTTCAAGCTGTTCGAAATAGTTTCGTGTTTCCAAAGACATCCGTGCCGCGCGGAAACGAGGTCGCGCCGTCCTAACGGCGACTCGGGGGCGATGATCGAAGCCGACCGTTACTTGGTGATAATGGGTCGCGCCGATGCGGGCGGGGTAGGCGCAGGCGGCGAGATCGAAAGCGTGAGCCACGCATTCCAGCCGGTCGGCCGATCCGACCCGGCGAATTCCCCGTAAGCCTTCAGATTGAGATAGCCCTGCATGCCGCCGATCGGAAATATGTAACCGAACTGCGGGCCGACGCCCAAAACCTGCGACTGGAAGCAGCCGACGCGATCGCCGGTGCCGCTGTCGCAGCCGATGTCCTTGTAGGCATAGCCGACCAGGCCGACCTGTACCTGCTTGGTCAAAAATTGCGACGCGCCCCAATCGAAATGCATGTCGACGCCGTTCTGATACTGCGTCGCCGGATTGATGGTATTGGCGGTGAAGCCGAGCACACCGGACAACTCGTGCCCGGTCTGCGGATTGAAATAGGTGTAGCCGGCGCCGGCGTCGAACGCGCCGTGGCCGATGCCCAAATTCGCCAGCCGGGAGGAATTATAGGCGCCGATCGGCACATCGCCGGCGACGTAGATCATGTAGTTGTTGACGCCGCTGTTCCACTTCAGTTGCGCGATTGGGATAAAATCCGTGAAACCCACCACCGAACTGTTGATGGCGTCGAACCGCGGACCGAACGGGAGCGCGTTGCCGAGCGGACCCGTGACCGTGCCCGATACCGTCCCCGACAAGGACGTGGTTGCCCGGCCATAGCCTTCCAGCGCGCTGAGCGACAGCTGACCGCCCAGCACCGGCGTTGCGAACACATAGCTCGGAACGACAAAGGCAATCGTCCCCGTGGCATGCACGTTGGCGTTGACTTGTGCCTGAATGTTAAAGGGAAGATTTTTGATCTGGAACTCTTTGGCGAGGGCTACGCCGCCGCCCGCGGATACGTTGGTGTAATAATCAATGTTCGCGATCGACCATCCCGGTTGCTGCGGGGCGGCCGCGAGGCTGCCGAAGAAACCGGGAATCCAGAAGCTCACGCCGCCTTCATCGGCGAGCGAAATCTTCGGAACCGCGATAACCGTTGCAAGCGTGATTGCGCTGCAGACCAAGCCCGATCGAATGGCGCGAATGAGAGCTGCAGGTTGCTCAAGACGTGAATTTGAAGTTGCCGCGGTTGGCTTCATTTCCGCCCCCGTTACGGTCGCTCGGCATATGCAATAGCTCTGGCAACGATCGCGAGCGCCTGACTGCAATTATTTTACACCGCGAACACCTTGGCCATACGCAATCTTGGCGAACGCTGCGAATACCGGTCTTCGTTGCCGAAAAGTCGCAGTATCGAAATTGCCTGCAGCAAGAATGAGTTGCCTTTAGTCGCGGATGCGCTGGCGGTGGCGAAGCCGTAATTTCGTTATCGGGATCACGGTCGACCGAATTGGCCCGACGCCACCGCAAGTTTTTTCTTCAAAGTGAATTGATTTGCGTTAGCGAATCTCGTGCCGCCCGCCGCATATCGTGGTCGCCGAAAATTCATGATCAGTGGCGTTAACGAATATGAGGCTGTTAGGCTTTATGGCAGAGCCATGCTGCCGGCTCGCTTGGCATCGGCTAGGCTGCGGCAGCTCTTTTGACGATCGACAGTCGCGCGGGGATAAGGAAACGACGCCCATGTTAAAGACGCCCATGTCAAACAAGTCAGCCATCATATCGGCTTGCGGCCTATTGGGGTCGCTATTGGCATTCAACGTCCAGGCCTTCCCGGTTTCGACCGTGCCGGAGCAGGCGGCAACGCCCAGCGTGACACTGGTGGGCGACTTTTGTGGCCTCAACTTCCACCGTGGTCCCGACCGTTACTGCGTGCGCAACGACGCATTTTATATTTATCCGCCGGCACCGCCGCCGCTCCAGGTGGTTGCGCCGCTCGGGTGCCCCTACGACTTCTACCTTGGTCCGGACGGCCGCTGCTTTGCGCCACTGGCGTGCCCAAACGGCTACTACCTCGGTCCATACGGTCAATGCTTTCCATACTGGCGGCCGTAACCGCGTCCGGCCGTGGCCGACCGTCATCGGTAGGATGGAATTCCAATGCCCCGGGGGCGTCATTTATCGGCGCTGGCCAGCCTCCGATACCATCACGCGGACGTGATTGGGTTCCGCCGGATTTGACGCTGATCAATCCTTGGACCACAATGGCCTCTGGCGCGGGTTTAGACAAACAACACCTCTGCCTGCTGAGTGCCGGCGCCGCGGGCGAACGAAAGAGATCAATGCCATGAACGTCAACAGTTTTGGACTCGACTTGGCTGAGGAACAGCTCCTCAACGTCGAACTCTCCGACGAAGCACTGGAGAGGGCCGGAGGTCTGGAGAATCGGGCGGGCTACACGATTGCTATGTGTTCCGGCCTGTCGAGCTGCCCCTCCGCGCCGGCTTGATAGACTGAATTCTGGCCTCTTGATTTTGGCCCGACTACCGAACTCTCCGGCGTTCCGCCAGAGAGTTCGGTAACACATGCGCTGATGACGAAGTCTGCCGAGGAATTCCGGCGGCGGCTTTGATCCTTTCGACGTCTGTCGGATCGGCGGCTGGCCCTGGCGAAAGCTCGGCGTCAGCCGCTACATCGCCGGGACACTATCATCGAGAATCTCGAGCGAAAATCGCTTCTGATCGGAGCGATTTTCGCTCTGCCATTCTAATGGAGCGTGATCTGTCCGGATCGCTCTGAATTCCTTCACACGAAGCAGGCGATTTCCGCATAAGTACTGGCCATCGGATAGCCCGTCACTTCGACGCCGGCGGCATCGAGCCAGGCATGGGCGTCGATCGGCTTGTCCGGTCCGATCTTGTCCTGTCCGATTCTGGCGCCGAAATGCAGCACGCTGTCGACGCCGCGCCGCTTGAGCATGATGCGCGCGGCCATGGCCTGGGGCAGGCACACCGCGTTGAACGGAACGTGGCGCGCCGCCCGCGTCACCGCCCAGCCGACCTCCTCGGCAACACGCGCCTGATCCTGCTTATCGTCCGATGTAGCGCGTAGCGCGCGCGCGTCGGCCGGCGTGACCAGCGTTCCCAGGCGGCGCGCCAGGCGCGGAAACGAAACAAAAATCAGGCTCAATCGCGCCACCAAGAGCCACGCCACCGCTTCGATCAGCACGGCGCGGCGGCGGTGACCGACCTGGGCAAACCTGAGCAGCCGTCGGCGCAGCGAACGCTGAGCCGTGTTGCGCCGTCTCGCCGGGAATTGCGCCGGTCCGCTCACGCCGCTTGCTCCGTCAGGCCGATACTGCGCCAGTGCCGTTCCAGCTCGGCGACGACGTCCGGCATGGCCGCAAAGTCGAGCGCTCTGGTCAGATAAAAAATTCCGGCCTTGTTGGCGATGGTCGTCGCCGCATGAAAGTAATCCGCCCGCTGGCCCATGCGGTTGACGAGCCGCGGCCGATAGGCCACCCGCCGCAAAATCACCGCGGCATCGACGGCATTGGCCGGCGCGATACCCGGCGTCAGCGGAGGCTGCGCCTCGCGCAGCGCGTAAAGCGTGCCAAGCGGCAGCGCTTCGCCGTGCGCCTCGCCGGGATCGACGTAGAATTTCTCCAGACGGCTGCGCACGCGCGCGCCGCTCTTGCCCTTGAGATCGAGCTTTTCGATGGCCTGCGCCCAAAGTTTGAGCTGCCGTCCGTCGGGATGCACCATCGGCGTGCCGTCTTCCGTCACCGTGACCGCGCAAAAATCATCGGTGATGAACGGGTAGCCGCGCTGCGCCAAGGCCGCGGCGAGCGTCGATTTGCCGGCGCCCGACGGCCCGCAGAACAGGATGGCCTTGCCGTTGACGTGCACTGCGCTTGAGTGCAGCACGATCCGCCGGCGCTGGTGCAGCAAAATTCCATAGGCCGTGCCGAGCAGATAAAGCGGAATATCGCCGGCATCGGCGCCCGGCTCGGCTTCGAATGTGATCTCGCGTCCGTCACGGAGCAGGAAGCGCGCCACCTTGGGCACGCGCAGCAGAAACTGTTTGCCGGCCATCTGCCAGGTGGGCCCCAGCTTTTCGGCGCCGTCGAGCATCGCCGGCACCGTGCCGCGCCGGATCGCGACGTCCGGGCGGCGTCGGCCGGCGGCCGCCGCGCTCAGTCCGGGCAGCACGATCTCGCTGCTCACCGACAGCCCTGAAATGCGGTAAAAGTGCACGCTTTCTGCTCGGTCTGACTGCGGCTCGTGGAGCAACGGCGCGGCTCCAGGCGCGGCCCGCATCATACGAAAAACCCCATCACATTCAAACAAGTCGCGCGCAAACAAGTCGCGCGGGCCTCGACATCGGGCCGGCAAAGCCGTAGAGGCCCTAGTGATCGACGCGGATGACCAGCGATGCAATTGCCCGATCGGCTGCGATTGCCTTTCACCTTCGATGCGGATCTGTTGGCCCGCGATTTGGACGGGCTGAGCGCGGTAGGCTGGACCCAGCATTTCGTGCGACAGAACTACGACGGCGACTGGAGCGTCATCCCGCTGCGCGGCAAAGCCGGTGCCAAGCATCCGGTGATGATGATCTACTCCGATCCGACGTGTACGGATTTCGCGGACACGCCGATGCTTGCGGCCTGTCCGTACTTCCGCCAGGTCCTCGACACGTTCCAGGCTCCGCTGGGCGCGGTGCGCCTGATGCGGCTCACGCCGGGCTCGGTCATCAAGGAGCACAACGACATGGACCTGAGCTTCGAGGAAGGCACGGTGCGCATCCACGTGCCGGTCGTGACCAATGCCGGCGTCGAATTCCATCTCAACCGCAGCCGCGTGGTGCTCGATGCCGGAAGTGCCTGGTATCTCCGCCTTTCCGATCCCCACAGCGTCGTCAACCGCGGCACGACCGACCGCGTGCACATGGTCATCGATGCCGGGGTCAACGATTGGGTTGCAAATATTCTGAAAACCGCAACCGCCGCGCGAGGCGTCATCGGCGTGACATAGCGCCATGGAAGCTTATCGCACAAGCAAACAACGCCAGCCGGGATCGTCGAGGCAACTGGAAGTCGTCGTTTGATGACCCGTTGCCAGACGTTGAATGCTCGATTAAGGTCGCTCTGTAGACGTCCCATGGGAGGTTAGGCATGAGCTCACCGTTTCTTTGCGAAATTCGTCCCTGGGCCTGTAACTTTGCGCCGCGCGGCTGGATCATGTGCCAGGGGCAGATACTACCGATCCAGCAGTTCACCGCCATGTTCGCGCTGATCGGCACTTTCTACGGCGGCAACGGCACCACCAACTTCCAGCTTCCCGATCTGCGCAGCCGTGTGCCGATGAAGTACGGCAGTGACCCGGTGGGCAATCAATACGTCATCGGACAGGAGGCCGGCGAGGAGACGATCACAATTTCGTCGCAACAGATGCCGATCCATACTCATAACGTGTTTGGCGACACCGCCTCTACCGGCAACTTTGCCAATCCGGCTGTCGGAAACGCGCTCGCGACGAATGACAAAAGCAATGCTTTCTATGCTCCGGGCAACACCCCGTCGGTAGTGCCGCTCAATCCCGGGACCGTGTCGACCTACGCGGGCGGTAATCAGCCCCACACCAATATACAGCCCTATCTGGCGATCAATTGGTGCATTGCCTCGCAAGGCATCTTCCCGGCGCGTAACTGAGCCGGCTGCCGCACACAATCAGGAGGGCTTCGCAATGTCATCGCCGTATCTCAGTCAGATCCTTATGTTCGGCGGCAACTTTGCGCCGAAGAATTACGCCCTGTGCAATGGGCAGCTTTTGAGCATCCAGCAGAACGCCGCGCTGTTTGCGTTGCTCGGGACGACCTATGGCGGCAACGGCGTCCAGAATTTCGCGCTGCCGAACTTGCAATCGAGTATCCCGGTGGGTTGGGGCCAGGGGCTGGGCTTGTCGTT
Source organism: uncultured Alphaproteobacteria bacterium (assembly GCA_963724715.1). Taxonomy (GTDB): domain Bacteria; phylum Pseudomonadota; class Alphaproteobacteria; order Rhizobiales; family Xanthobacteraceae; genus BOG-931. The sequence continues at coordinate 1,050,470 of CAVRVV010000002.1, forward strand.
CTACAATCTCGGTCAGGTCGGCGGGACGCCTTCGGTCACGTTGAACCAAAGCACGGTGCCGACGCACACCCATAGCTTTATCGCAGCGAACACCACCGCGGCCACGACCAGCCCGTCGGTCGCGGGTAATATTCCCGGCTCACCGCCAGCCTCGAATGGACGTTTTTATGCGACGCCTCCGGGGAACCCGCCTATTCAACCGACGGCCATGGGGGCGGCGTCGTGCTCCGTCATAGGCAGCAACCAGTCCCATACCAATCTGATGCCGTCGCTTTGCATTACGTTTGCGATCGCCATTGCGGGCGCGTTCCCGAGCCGGAACTGAGGAGAGCACAATGTCACAGCCCTACGTTGGCGAAATCCGCGCTTTCGGCTTTAATTTCGCGCCGGTGAATTGGGCGTTCTGCAACGGCCAGCCGCTGTCGATCTCGCAATTGGATACGCTGTACGCCGTCATCGGCACGACCTACGGCGGCGACGGCGTCAACACCTTCAATGCGCCCAATCTGCAGGGGCAGGTGCCGATGCATTGGGGGAGCCTCGCCGGCTTCAATACCAGCATCGGGCAGGTCCAGGGCACGACCCAGGTGACGCTGACGCAGGCGCAAACGCCGTCGCACACGCACGTCCTCTCCTCCGCGTTTTTACCGGCGGGAGGGACGGTGGAAAGGACTCAGGTTCCCCGTGCGTCAACCAGTTACGTCTCCAATTCCACGCCCAGCGGCGTCTGGTCCAATACCAGCCCGTCGTTCAACTCGCAGCTTGCGGGGAACGTCCTCTCATCGGTCGGCGGCTCGTTGCCGCACGACAACATGCAGCCCTATCTGGCGATCAATTTCTGCATCTGCCTGTTCGGGATCTTCCCGTCGCGCAATTGAGGCGATCCAGGTTTCCCTTGACGGCAAGCGGACAGCAAAGATGACGGCCGCGGAATCGAGCGCGGCCGGCAGCTTGGCGATGCCTCCCGCTCTGAGCGAGCGGGGTTTTGCGTTGCGGCCCGAAACCGAGGCCGACGTGCCGTTCCTGCTTCGGCTCTACATCGCGACCCGCTGGGAGGAGCTGTCGGTCACCGACTGGCCGGATGCCCAGAAGATCGCGTTCCTGGAAAGTCAGTTTGCCGCGCAGCGCAGCTATTACCTGAGCCACTATGCCGGCGCGGCCTTCGACGTCCTGGAAGAGCGCGGCGTGCCGGCGGGCCGGCTCTATCTCGATCGCCAGGCCGACACGCTGCTCGTCGTCGACATCGCGCTGTTGCCGCCATGGTGCGGCCGCGGCATCGGCACCGCGCTGATCGAAGCCATGTTTGCCGAGGCGCGGCTCGCCGGCAAAGGCGTCACCATCTCGGTCGAGAAGTTCAACCCGGCGCAGCGGCTTTACCGGCGGCTCGGCTTTCGCGAATACGCCGAAGACGACGTCTATTGGTTCATGCACTGGTCGCCGGAGCCGGACGCGCGTGGCGGGATCAGTTGAATACGGCTTGGTAGGTGGTGGTGTCGCCCTGCCGGCCGATCGGCACCAGGAAGATCGTCATCGCGCCGAGCATGCCGTGGCGAAGCCCATAGAGCCGCTGCGGCAGCACGAAGTCGCCGGTTGCGGTGAAATACAGCGAGAACGGCTCGCGCTTGAGCTTGGCGAAGTTTTTCAACGGCTCCACTTCGGTCAGCGTCAACTCGATCGGCGGCGCCTCGGCTTCATCGATGACCCAGACCTGGCCGATCTTGTCGCTGAACAGTTCGCGCGTTAGTGGCTCGGTCGTCATCGGTCCGGAGTTTTTTGTCGCTGAGGGGACACTGCAGTGTTCGTCCGCCAACCTCTACATCCATGCTTTCGGATCGTAAAGAGCCGCTATTGCGGGCGCACCTGCTTGGCGCGGCCTTTGTACCGCGGTCACGCGGTCTGTTAAGGACGTACATGGATACCAAACACCATGCCGGCGCTTGCCCGCCTGCCGGCTCGACGCAGCTCGAGGCCTTCTGCGCGCTCGTGCTCGAAGACCCCGCGCTGCAACAGGCGCTGCGACGGCCCGTCGGCGTCGATGAATTTATGGCCGCGCTTCTCGACGCGGCGCGCCAGCGCGGCTTCCAGTTCGCCGTGCAAGACGTGCTCGCGGCGATGCAAGAACGCTCGCTCGGCATCGACAATCTGGTCGGGAGCGAAGTCAAGGCGACGCCGCTGCCGCCCGACGGCTGGCTGCCGATCCGCGCCTCCTGGCAAGGGGCTGAGCTTTACGTCCATTGGGCCTATTTCGGCGACCGGCCGCTGCGCGATCCGTTCTTCGAGGGCGACGTCCGCAAAGGCCTGTACGCGCCGTTCAACCGTTTGTTTCGTTACATCACCCCGATCGAGACGCTCGCCGCGTGGCTCAAGACGCGCCTGCACCTCGAGCCGGGCGGATTCATTTTTCATATGTCGCGCTGCGGCTCGACCTTGGTGTCGCAAATGCTGGCCGCGCTGCCGTCCAACATCGTCGTCTCGGAGGCAAGTCCGATCGACACCGTGGTCCAGGCCGACCGCTGGCGGCCCGATCTGAGCGCGGAGCGACATGCCCTTTGGCTTCACTCCATCATCGGCGCACTTGGTCAACAACGTTCCGGCAGTGAACAACGCTATTTCATCAAGCTGGATTGTTGGCACACTTTGGCATTGCCGCTGTTCCGCCGCGCCTTCCCGGCGGTGCCATGGGTCTTTCTGTATCGCGACCCGGTCGAGGTGCTGGTGTCGCAGCTGCGCATACCGGGCACGCAGATGATTCCGGGAAGCGTCGGGCCCAATCTCTACGGGCTCGAACGGTCTTACGGGCCGGGCACCGCGGAGGACTATTACGCGCAGGTTCTGGCGAAAGTTACCGAGCCGGCCGTGGCCCACTACGCATCGGGCGGCGGCCTGCTGGTCAATTATCGGCAGCTTCCGGATGCGCTGTTTACGGCAATCCTGCCGCATTTCGGCGTGCAGTGCGGGGAGGCGGATCGCGCGGCGATGACCGAGGCCGCGCAGTACGATGCCAAAGCCCCGGGTTTCGAATTTGAGCCCGACAGCGGGGCCAAGCAGCGGAGCGCGACGCCAACCGCCCGCGCAGCTGCGGACCGATGGTTGGGCGATCTTTACCGCCGGCTCGAAGTTTTGCGCGCGGGAGGCTCACCGAGCGACGTCGACCACACACCATAAGTTGCCGCTCGGCCGGCCCGTTCGTTGGTATTTCACCGTATCGGCTGTTATCCTGCCTGACGCGTTTTGCGTCACACCAGCGCTATCCCTGATGGAATGGGTATACGACTTCGGACCGAAAAAGATTCGCGCCGCCGCCGAACTGGCGCGCCGGCGCGTCGCCGATGCGCCGGACCTGCCGGCAAGCTGGCTCGGTCTGGCGGGTATCTTGACGAAAACGGGCGAATTCGAAGAAGCGACGGTTTGTTTGCGCGAAGCCGTCGAGCGCCTGCCTGATTCGGCAAAACTTCAGTGTGCCCTGGCCTGGGCATTGATGCGGCAGGACAAGTTTGAGGAAGCCCGGGCGCGGAGCGACGCGGCGCTCGCGCTGGCGCCCGACGATCCCGAAATCCGGATGTCGCATTTCGAGTTGTTGGCGCGCACGCGATCCTGGGATGATGCCGGAAAAAGCCTCGACGCCATGTCGGAGTCTCTTCCTGCTATGGGAGCAATCATAACGCAGGCACAGCGGCTTGATCCGGCAAGCCTGTTGGCCTTCTGCGAGGCGCGGCTTGCGGAGAATCCGGCTTGGACGGATGCAAAATTCTTCAAGGCGCTTGCGCTTGCGAAACTCGGCCGCGGCGAGGAAGCACGCGCCGTCATGTCGCTCGACAGGCACGTCGCTATTTGCGATCTGCCGCCGCCGGCGGAATACGGCGACGGGGAAAAGTTTCGTCAGGCGCTGGCGGCGGAAATTTGCCGCAATCCGACGCTCGAGCCCGATCCGCGCGGCAAGGCGACGCGCGACGGCCGGCAGACCAGGCATTTACGACAACCCGATGCCGTTGCGATCGAAGCGCTCATCAAGCAGATCAAACGCGCCGTGCAAGATTATGAGCGACAATTGGCTGCGTCCGATGCCGGATTCGCGCAGGGACGGCCAAAGGTGGCGCGTCTCAAAATATGGGCAGTCGTCTACGGCAAAGACGGCCGGCAAAAAGCGCATCGACATGCCGGCGGCTGGCTGAGCGGCGTCTATTACGTCGCAGCGTCCCGGCCCGATGGTGCGAATAGCTATGGCGGACCTTTGATCCTGGGTGAGCTCGATCCAAAGGAGCATGGCGTCGACCCGCCCTGGGGTACACGCGAGATCGAGCCCGTGCCCGGCAGGCTCGTGCTGTTTCCGTCCTTTGTGCCGCATGCCACGCAACCAAGCGGGGTCGAAGGCGCGCGGATCAGCATCGCCTTCGACGTGGTCCCCGCAGACTCTGAAACGCGGTGATCGACTAGACTATGATCCTGCTTTAGGCGGCTCCGCGCTCTGCCGTGAGCGGTGCCAAGGCGGTGTCATAACCAAGGCGCCGCATGACCGGTTCGTTGGCGTCGACGATACGTGCGTTTTGCTCGACGGTGAGGACCTGCCGCCAGCCGTCGACACGGCCCTCGCGGAAGAACGCCGCCGCCTGGATCGGCTTTTCGACGAAGCCCGCAGCCCGCTCCTGCGCCTGCAAGCGGGAAAAGCTCGCTGCGTCGACCGCGGTCGCGACGCGTTCGCGATCGGAAGACAAACCCAGGAAGGAGGCGACGGCGGCGAAGGCGGCATGCGGATCGCCGTGCATGTCTTCATAGCGCAGGAGATGCACCGGGAACGGCGCGCCAAGCCAAGAGTCGATATGATCGCGCCAGCAGCCATACCGGTGGGACAGTTGTGTAGACAATCGCGGGCTGGATATCCACAAGCCGGCCGCCGGATCCTCCATGCGCGCGATCGCCATGTCGATCGGCTCCGCAAGATGATTGGCGAGCGAGACCGCCACGGCGCGGGGATCGCGCACCACATAGACCGCACCGAGCGTCGCCGCAGTTGGAAACAGCGGCTCGCCGGCAGGCGTTCGACGATAGGTGTCGTGGGTTTTGCAATAGAGCGGCTGCGCCGCGTCCGCCGCCCAGAGTTCATAGGCGCGCGGCCGCAGATTGGTCTCCTGCTCGACGGTGAGGTCGGCGCTCTCGATGCCCAACGCCGTGTCGAAGCGCGCGCGATTGTTGGCAATCACCCTGACAAAAGGCATCGCATTGATATCCGCGGGCCGCCCGGACAGCAGCGTGGCGAGCGCGACGCGCAGCCAAGTGTTGCCCGACTTCGGATAGGAGGCCAACCACCAGATACCCGCCACGGCGTCAGCCCTCCAGCACCGCGGGCAATTTCGCCGCGGCTTCGCGAAGACCGGCCAAGCCTTCGGGCACGCTGAGGCGCCAGACGCCGACCCCGGCCGACGCCATCCGCATGAGCGCAGCAAAAATCGGCTGCGCGCGTCCGAGCGCCTTGGCCGGCTGCGGCGTGTGAACGCAGTTGTACAGCACCTCCGCGGTTTGCGAGCCGCGCAGCCGCTCGAGCGCAATCGGTGGAAGTGCATTGCGAATAACTTGCACGACGGCGGCGAGCCGATGCGGCTGCGCTGCAACGCCATTGCCGCAATCGATAAAATATCTTTCCTTGTGCGGCACGGCGCGTTCCAGCCCACCAACCGCGACACCGAGTTCGGCGAGAGCATCGCCCCACAATTGCAGGCGCGCGCAACCCGGCGGCATCAATACCTCTTGATTGTTCCGCACATCGACGACGCCGATGTCGTCGGCGATCACGTGGTAGCGTCGCTCAGCTAAAACCGCCGCCAGCGTCGACTTGCCGGCCGCCGCGGGCCCGCACAGCGCAACGGCGCGGCCGTTGATGGCGACGACGCTGGCGTGCAACGGCAATAGATCGCGCTGATGCCACAACACGGCCAGGATCGGCCCGGTGAGAATGGCGTTCAAATTGCCTGACGCGTCGGCGTCCGGCTGGACCGTGATCGCGTTGCCATTGCGGACCAGAACGCGGCCGGTACCCGGCAATACCAGCAAATATTCACCGGCGTCGCTGGTCTGGAAGATCGGTGCGATGTGGACAGGCCGGTCGAGCCGTGCTGGAACCTCGCCAAGGCGACAATTCACGTCAGCGGGCGCATCGGGCGGACCATCCCATTCCGGCAGGGCTGGTAAATCGAAATCCGAATCGAGCTTGAGTCCACCGAGGCGATAAGATCGAATCCCGGCGAGCATGCCGCCCCCGGCGGGCGCCTGCGTCAAGCCAGCCTCACGACGTCTCGCTCCGCCATGGTTTCGAGCAACGCCCGGACGTCCGCGGCGATGCTGGCGCGGTCGGCGTCATAGTCGGCGGCGAGGCGATCGACCAGATCGGCGAATGCACAGGGCGGATCGAGCCGTTTCCAGATGTCGCTGCCGATGTCGTCGAGGCCGAAATACTGGCCTTGCTCGATACTCATCATCACCACCTCGCCGTCGACCTCGGCGGTGAGGACCGCGGGGCTGCGCGAGATGATCGTCGTATCGGCGATGCGAACCGCTGCATCCGTGCTGTCGGGAGGGCCTCCTGATTGCATGGCGTTTGCCTCAAATTGGGGAAAGCGCAGTTTATTTCTGCGTGGCGATGGAGTCGAGGTCGGAAAGAATCGAGCCTTTCGCGCTATGCGTTGCCACCCTCGACCCAACGCACGAAACGGCCGACATGAACGCCGCGCGCCAGCGCAAGCTGGTATTCGCCACGGCGGCTCTCGGCTGATTGCTCGTCCTTGGGCCATTGCGCCATCAGGCGCTTCAGGCGTGGCACATCGAGCAGCCGGCGCGCCAGCGGCGAGGTTTCGAGGCCCTCGATATCGCGCGCGATCTCGGCGCGTCTTGAGTTGAGCGAACGGAACCAGGTCGGATTGTTGGTGCCGCGCCGGCGCTCGTCGATGATTTGGCGCGGTAGCCGGTCGGCCAAAACCCGGCGCGCGAAGGAGCGCGGTACCCCATTACGACGGTACATCGGCTCCGGCACCGCAAGCGCGAATTCCAGCAGCCGCCGGTCCGCGTGGGGATCGCGAGCCTCGCAGCCGACGATTTCGCCCGCCATCGCCCGTATGTCACTGGCATACTGATTGTGATCGAATACCCGAGCGGCGCGCCAACGCGCCGCGTTCCAATCGCGCGGACCGAACCAGGGATCGAAGCCCTGCTCGCGCCAACGCCGCGCCAGACCGGATTCGGCAATGAAGGCGGTGTTCAACGCACTGTGCTGGGCGACGCTGTCGGGATCGCGGCCGCGCAGCTTATAAATCACCCGACGCATCCATAACGGCGCCGTCGGCATGATCACGTCGCCGGCAAACGTGCGGGCGAGGCTGCGATCGCTTTCGCGCGCGACCGCACGCAATTCATGGGCGAAGGTGCCTAATCGGCCGCCGCGAAGCAGCGCGACCAGAGAAAGCGGTCCCCGCCAGGATAATCCAAAATCGCCGTAACTTCCGACCAGCACCACCCGATGTCCAGCCGCCTGTATGGCGTCGGTAAATTGGCGCCCGATCCCCATTCCCATCGGCCCGAGCGCCGGCAAGTTCGCGCGCGCAAAATAGCGTGTGTCGTCTTCAGCCAAAGGGTCATCGCGTTCGGGAGTGATGAAGCGCACGGACAGGCTCGGATGCATGCGCGCCAGCGCCTCGACCTTGTCGCGTTCGTCGAGATAGCGGAACGGCCCGACGTCGATTTGCGTGCCGGTCGGCGGCACCCTGGAAAAGCAGGTGATGCTCTGCGCCGTGCCGAGCCGCGCCGCGGTGGCGGCGATCGCCGAAGAATCGAGGCCGCCGCTGGTCGCGATGGCAATGTGCGGCGTGTCACGCATCGCCGACGCGACCGCCAGGTCCAGGAGTTCGCGTGCGCGTTCGATGTAATCTTCTTCGCGGCGGTAAAGCGGTGCCGCATCGAAGTCCGGAGTCCAATATTTGCGCGATCGCATGCCATTGCGATCGATGCTGACCATGGTCCGGCTCGGCACCCGCTCGATGCCGCGGTAGAGCGTGCGCTCTTGTTCGCGGTGATTGACGGCGATGAATTGTGCAAGCGCCAGCTCGTCGAGCGCGCGTGGCACGCCGGGCAGCGCCAGCAGGCTGCGGAGCGAGGTCGCAAAGGCGACGAAATGCGGCCCACGATGATAGAATAACGGCCGGTTACCGAGACAGTCGCGGCCCAGCGTCAGCCGGCGCGCCTCGGCGTCCCACAGCGCGAAAGCGAAGGCGCCGACGCACCGCGCGACGCCGTCATCGCCCCAGCGTTCGTGCATGGAGAGGAGGAGGTGCGCGTCGGACCGCCGGGCGAGTTCCGCGCCGCCGAGGCCCAGGCTGGCGCCCACCTCCTGCCGGTTGTCGAGGCGGGCGAGCGCCACAAACAGCGCGGGTCCATCGCCGACCATCAACGGATGGGTTTCGCCGCGCAATTGTGCGCCCGCCGAAGGGTCCCGTTGGACGAATGCCGCACCGGCGCTCCGACGCATGATCGTCCGCCCAGCGTGCGAGGTGGTCATGACCAGAGAGACCGAAGCCTCCATGTCGGGATCGATAGCCGCGCCGTTGAGGGCAACAATCCCTGCAAACGCGCTCATTGCCGATGGGACTTGTTGCGATGGGACTTGGCGTCGATAAGTGCCGCCTAACTTAGATTGGTTCCCGGGGGGCCACCGTCAGTGTTGGCATTGGTCGACGCATCGGTTGAGGCGAGCTCGGTCACGATGAAACGCGGTGTGTGCCAGGGCTTGCGGGCCGGTGCTTCCGGTTGGCCGCCCGTTGCCGGTCCAGGTGTCTCGTTCATCGCCGCCCGACCTTGATTTCCTGACTGATTCGCATCGAAAACCGCCGAGACCCCGATCGCGCCTCACCGCGCTTTCCGTCGCCGCAACGCAACTATACAATTACCCCGTGTTGTGAAGCAATGATACCATACAGTCTAGTTGCGCGCCAAGGGCGGCAAAGTCACACTCGTGCAAAATAATCCGCCGGAACAAGGGAATATGGCCGCTATGTCGGCCCTGACGCCATGGCCGGATTTTGACCGCGGCCTGGGCGATTCGCGGCATTTGCGGTACCGTGTCCTTGCAGCATCGTCCTTGCAGCAATTCAGGGGCGTCGGCGATCCCGCGTGAACCATGCCAAGATGACCACAATCGCTTTTTCCGCCAGCGCCAGGACTGCGCTACTGCGCCAAGCCGAGCGGATGCAGTTGCAATCGCCCGCGCTGCTCTGTGCACTTTCCGAGACGCTCGCAGAAGCCGGAGAGGCGCGCGAAGCAGCCAATGCGTTCCGTCGGGCCTATCTGCAGCAGCCCGATACTTGCACCAACGCGCTGGCGCGCATCGGATCAGACGACGCCGGGAAGCTGCGCGCTTACAGCCGCGCATTGATCGATAACGGCGTCGCTTATTCTGCGGTCATCGCCGCGCTTGTCGTCGCGGAAGCGCGTCTGGGCAATAGCGCCGCCGTGCGGCATCTGGTGGACTACGACCGGCTATTGCGCAGCTCCATCATGGACCCGCCGGACGGCTACGACCAAGACAGTTTCAGTCGCGCCTTGGCGAGCGAGATCAAATCCGACTTGCAATTCTATGACGTCCCGTCGAAACGGGCGATCCGGCGGGCTTGGCGTCACGACATGAACGGATCCGCGTTGCCGGCGAGCCGGGCCTGGGTCCAGAGGATCCGGCGCGAGATCGATCGCTACATCGCCGCTCTGCCGCAAATGCCCGATCACCCATTTCCGGCGTCGCGTCCGGCCGACTACGTCTTGGGTGCCTGGGCCGTGGTCTCGAACGGCGCAAGCCATCACGTTTCGCACTTCCACTCGCGGGCGTGGCTGAGCGGCGTGTTCTACGTTGTCCGTCCGCCGGTGTCGCACGATCCGCACAGCCAGCGCGGTTGGCTCGAGGTCGGACCGCCCGAGGAACGCTATGGCGTGTCTACGGCACATGGTTGGGCGGCGCGGACGATCGAGCCCGAGCCCGGCCGTCTGGTGCTGATGCCCGCATATTTTTTCCATGGCACCCATCCCATGGGTATCGATGAGGAGCGCATTTGCATTGCCTTCGATGTCATGCCGGTCGAGCTTGCCGGCGAAGACTTTGACGCGATCGAAATTTGATGACGACCGACGCGACGCCATTGCGGATGGAAAACGGGCGTGCCAAATCGGCGCTGATCACCGGCGCGACCGGGCAGGACGGCGCCCATCTTGCCGAATTGCTGCTCGGCAAGGGCTATGTCGTGCACGGCATCAAGCGGCGGTCGTCGTCCTTCAACACGGCGCGCGTCGATCATCTCTATCGCGATCCCCACGAAGAAGGCGTTCGCTTCCATCTGCACTACGGCGACGTCACCGACGCGACCAATCTCATTCGCATCGTCCAGGAAACCCAGCCCGACGAGATCTATAATCTGGCGGCGCAATCCCACGTCCAGGTCTCGTTCGAGACGCCGGAATACACCGCCAACGCCGACGCGCTCGGGACGCTGCGGCTGTTGGAAGCCATCCGGATTCTGGGCCGCGAAAAGCTGACCCGTTTCTATCAGGCGTCGACGTCCGAGCTCTACGGCAAGGCGCAAGAGACGCCACAGAAGGAAACGACGCCGTTTTATCCGCGCTCGCCCTATGCCGCCGCAAAACTCTACGCGTACTGGATCACCGTGAATTATCGCGAAGCCTACGGCATGCACGCTTCGAACGGCATTCTGTTCAACCACGAAAGCCCAATCCGCGGCGAGACCTTCGTGACGCGCAAGATCACCCGCGCCGTGGCGGCCATCGAGCTCGGCCTGCAAGCGACGCTGTTTCTCGGCAATCTCAATGCTATGCGCGATTGGGGCCACGCCCGCGACTATGTCGAAGGCATGTGGCGGATCGTCCAGCAGGACGAGCCCGACGATTTTGTGCTCGCCACCGGCGAGGCACATTCGGTGCGCGAGTTCGTCGAAAAGGCGTTCGCCTGCGTCGGCCGCAGCATCGCTTGGAAAGGCGCCGGCGCCGACGAGAAGGGATTGGATCAAAAATCCGGCCATGTGCTCATCGAGGTTGATCCGCGCTATTTCCGTCCGACCGAAGTCGAGGCGCTGATCGGCGACCCGCGCAAGGCGCACAACAAGCTCGGCTGGCGGCATCGCGTGTCGTTCGACGAGCTCGTGCAAGACATGGTGAAGGCCGACCTCGATGCCGTCAGGTTCGAGCAGCAGCGCCATGGCCGCAGCGACTGATCCGGGCGCCATCGCCAAGGCGGCGAAAGTTCCGCTGTTCGATCTGCGCGGACGCCGCGTCTTTGTCGCCGGCCACGGCGGCATGGTCGGCTCCGCCATCGTGCGGCGGCTGGCGGACGTGGATTGCGAGGTTTTGAGCGTCGGTCGCGACCGCCTGGATTTGCTGCGCCAGGACGACACCGCCGCTTATCTTCGTGCAGCAAAGCCGGACGCGGTGATCGTGGCCGCGGCCAAGGTCGGCGGCATTGCCGCCAACAGCGCGCTTCCGGCCGACTTCATCTACCAGAATCTGATGATTGCGACGAACGTCATCGATGCGGCATATCGCTCAGGCGTCGCCAAGCTATTGTTCCTCGGCTCGTCCTGCATTTATCCGCGGCTGGCGCGCCAGCCGATGGCCGAGGAAGAGCTGTTGAGCGGGCCGCTCGAACCGACCAACGAGTTTTATGCGATCGCCAAGATCGCCGGCGTAAAACTCTGCGCGGCGTATCGGCGCCAGTACGGCGCCGATTTCATCTCGGTGATGCCGACCAACGTCTACGGATTGGGCGACAATTATCACCCGCAAGACAGCCACGTGATCGCCGGTCTTATGCGGCGCCTGCACGAGGCCAAGCAATCGGGGTCGCCCACGGTCGCGGTCTGGGGCACTGGGACACCGCAGCGCGAGTTCATTTTCGCCGACGATCTCGCCGACGCCTGCATTTTCGTCATGGAAAACTATTCGGCCGAAGCGCACCTCAATATCGGCAGCGGCGAGGAGATCACCACGGCCGCGCTCGCTGGCCTGATCGCCGACGTCGTGGGCTACGGCGGCAAGCTGGTGTTCGATGCGTCGCGTCCGGACGGCACGCCGCGAAAGCTGCTCGATGTTGCGAAGCTCAACGCACTGGGCTGGACATCGCGTACGCCGTTGCGCGCCGGGCTGGAACGAAGCTATGCGGATTTCATCGCGCGCGGCGAAGGGCGTTAAGAGCCTTACGCGGCGGGCAGCGCGTAATTCCGATTCAAGCGCACCGGCACTTGCCGGCCGAGAATATTCAACAGCACCCGGATGCGTCCGGCATTGTCCAGGCGGTCGATGACGCCAAGCTGTTCGGCGAATGGCCCCGCGGCAAAGCGCACCGGCGCGCCGACTTTCAGGTTCGAACTCAACTGCAGCAAGCCCTCGGCATCGGCGAGCGCAAGCATGGTTTCGATGATGCCCGCCGGCACCGGGCACGGCAGGTCACCGGCCATGACCAGGGTGGAAATTCCGAACGTGCCGTTGACGCTGCGCCAGCGATCCCGGTTCAGGTCGAGGAGGACGAACAGATAGCCGGGAAAGAACGCCGCCGTCACGGTAGAGAGTTTGCGCGCATGGCGAATGGTCTTGCGGCGCTTCGGCAGGAAGGTGCGGAATTTTTGTTGTTCGAGCTGAGCCTGCGCCCGCTTCTCGGCATATTGCCGCGTCTGGACGGCGTACCAGCGTTCGCCGTCATGGGCGTTGTCGCACTCTTTGGCATAAACTGAACTAACGGACATTATTCCGACAGATATTGTGCGATGTGTTTCGGCCACTGCCCTGATTTATCAGATTATCACCGGCATGCCGTCATAACAAGGACGTCACCCGGCATCGAGCTGATCGAGCAATCGCCGCCATCGCGCCAAGCCTTGCCTGCGGGTGAAGTGCGCGTCGAGCATGTGCCGTGCCCGCATGCTCATTTCTGAAACAGTTTGCGGCATTTCAGATAGCCGCCGTATTGCGGCGGTCAGCGCCTCGCTATCGCCGGGCGCGATGGCAAAACCGCATTCGTTGAGTTTTACCAGCTGCGCCAGCTCGCCGTTCGGATCGCCGATGACGATGATGGGCTTGCCGGCGGCGGCGATGCCGTAAAACTTGCTCGGCACCATCAGGCCCTCGAGCCGCGGATCGAGCGACACCCAATGGGCGTCGGCGGCACTGAGGGAATACGACAGCAGCGTTCGGGATTGATAGGGCAGGAAGCGGAACGCGCCGGCAAGGCCGCGCGCCTCCACCGCCGAAGACAGTTCCTCGAATCGCTTGCCGCCGCCGATCATCAGGAACACCACGCGCGGCTCGTCGCGAAGGCGCTCGGCGGCGGCCAGCACGGTTGCGAACTCGTGCGCCCTGCCCAGATTGCCCGAGTAGCCGAGGACGAATTTGTCGTCCAAATTCCACTCGTGCCGCAGCGGATTGTCCGCCGGCGCGACGAGACGGATGTCCTCGTCGTTGCACCAATTGGGAATGACATGGATGCGCTCGGCCGGCGCGCCCAAAGTTTTGACTTTGCGGCCCATCAGTTCGCCGACCACGACGGTCGCCGCCGCCTCGCGCAAGGTGGCGTTGCGCAGCGCACCGAGGCTCGCGGCTACAGGCCCACGCATGAACGGGACGCCCAGTTCGACGGCGGTTTCTGGATAGATGTCCTGCAGCCAGTTCACCAGCCGCGCACCGTTGCGCCGCGCGACCGGCCTGGCGACGATGGCAATCAGCGGCGGGTCGGTTTTGGCAATCACGATATCGCCGGGCCGCACCAGGCCGTTGAGGCAGCGGCTGACCGAGCGGTAGAACGAGACGTAGTCGAGCGAGCGGCCGAGAAGCGCCGCGCGTCCGAACCCGGTCGATGCGACGCGGTGCACATCGACGCCGTTGATGGTTTCGCGCTCCGGCAACGCCGCCTTGGGATCGTCATAGATCTGCCGGCTGGTGACGAGGTGCACCTCGCGTCCGGCGCCGGCGAGATCGAAGGCGAGATCGGAAAGGATCTGGCTTGTCGCCGAATGGTCTGGTGAAAAAAAACGATTGATGAAGATCAATCGGCGCATCGGGGACCGGCATGCCAAGGTTTCACGACGCGGACGGAACGCTGCGCGAAACCACGTGATTGCCCAAAATCAACAGGTCCATCTTGGTGCGCAGGAAGCAGTCCAAGGCTTCTTCCGGCCGGCACACCACCGGCTCATTTTCATTGAACGACGTATTGAGCACCATGGGCACCCCGGTCAGCCGGAAAAACGCTTCGATGAGGGCATGATAGCGGGAATTGCCGGCCTGATCGACGGTCTGCAACCGTCCACTGCCATCCACATGGGTGACGGCCGGAATCTGCCCGCGGCGCTCGGGGCGGATGGCAATGACTTGAAGCATGAAAGGCACGTCGTCGTCGCGTACGAACCAGTCGGTGACTTTTTCGCGCAGCACCGAAGGTGCGAAGGGGCGGAAGGATTCGCGGCGTTTGATCTTGAGGTTGAGGATATCCTTCATGTCGGCGCGCCGCGGATCGCCGAGGATCGAGCGATTGCCGAGCGCGCGCGGGCCCCATTCCATGCGGCCTTGAAACCAGCCGACGACGAGGCCTGAGGCGATGGCCGCCGCCGCCGCCTCGACCAGGTCCTTTTCATCGTCGATCCGATGGACGGTACAGCCTTCGGCCTCGATGGCCGCGCGGCGCTCCTCGAGCAGCGCTGTGTGCTCGGCATCGGTGAACGACGGCCCCCAAAAGGCGTGGGTCATTGGCGCCGTCCGCCCGCCGCTGCGATGCCACACTGCCAAGGCCGCGCCGATGGCGCCGCCGGCATCGCCTGCGGCCGATTGCAGATAGCATTGCCGAAACGCGGTGCGGTCCTTGATCTTGCCGTTGGCGACGGAATTATAGGCACAGCCGCCGGCCAGTGCGATCGCGCCATGGCGGTAGCGGCTCTGCAGCGCGGTGAGCAGATGGAAAAAGGCGTCCTCGTAAACGGCCTGTGTCGCGAAAGCCAAATTGCGATGCCGCGCCTCCAGCGGCGCATCGGGGTCGCGCGGCGGCCCAAGCTCCTCGACAAGCGATTGCGAGAACAATAGACCGCAAGTGGGTTCGCCACCGTGCCACTCGTAGGCGATGTCGTAGCGGTGATGACGGAAGTAATTTAGGTCAAGCGCGAAGCCGCCGTCGTCGCGCAAGGACAGGAGCTTTGCCACCTCGTGCCGGCGGGACGCATCGCCGTAGGCCGCAAGCCCCATCAATTTATATTCGTCGCCGTAATGCGGGAACCCGAGATATTGGGTCATGGCCTGGTAGAAAACGCCGAGCGAATGCGGAAACAGCACGCGGCCGTCGAGCGACAGCGCGGTGCCGCGGCCGGCGCCCCATGCCGCGCTAGCAAAATCGCCAAAGCCGTCGACCGACACCACGGCGGCTTCGTCGAACGGCGACGGATAAAATGCCGAGGCGAGATGGGCGAAGTGATGTTCAACGTATTCGATGGCGCCGGCAAAGGGCCGCCCCGGCAACGCGCCAAGCTCCTCGGCGATGCCCGTCACTTGTTTGCGGTTCTGTAGCCGGCTCAGAATCAAGCGCGGACTTGGCCGGTGCGTGGCGACATAAGCGAGCTTGCGGAAGAAATTGGCCCGGCCGCTGCGATTGACGGCGACAGTGGCAACGTCGCCGAGATCGACTTTGGCTTCCGCCAAGCAATAGGCGATGGCGCGAGACGGAACACCCGCCCAGTGCTTGATCCGGCGAAACCGCTCCTCTTCGGCCGCGGCCAACAGCACGCCGTCGCGAACGATGCAGGCGGCCGCGTCGGCGTGGTAGGCGTTGATCCCGAGTATTATCAATCCGGCGCCGTCCTCAGGCAGCAGTGAATCTTAACGGCATTTTCGATAGAGCGCGAATAGCTCGGGTCCGGAGAGATAGATCGTTTCGCTGCCCAGGCCGCCATTGCGTGCAAGCCATTGCCGAATAGCATCGGGATAGATGCCCATGAGCGTTCGCGTCGCCGGCTCATTGACTATTCTCATGCCGAGAAAGCCCGGCCGGTAGGCGGCGTGAAAGCCGAGCGTCGCGTTGTCGGTCACGCAAATCCGGTCGCGGGGCACGATGCCGAGCACCATCGTGCAGGCCGACGAGCAAATTCCGTCGATGACGACTTGCTCTTTCGCGTCGCGCAACGCGGTGAAGCGGGACCAGTATTCGCCGATATTGCCGCCGCGGTCGTCCGCGATCCGCACCGTTGCGGTTGCCGGACCCGACATCGTCACCTGCGCGATCAATGCGAGGGGGACTAGCGCCGCCAACGGCCGCCGCAAGTAAAAACATCCCCGGCTTGCGCACGGGGATGTCGATAGCCGATCGTAAAACGGCATTCAGCGTTCAAGGACTGATCGGATGATTGTTGTTTTCTTCATTGTTGTTGTTGTTGTGATGGATGATTTCGTAGATGCCGAAACCTGCGAGCCCGAAGCCTGCCGCAACGCCTAAGAAATACAGGCCATTTGAATTATTGTTATTGTCGTCCGCGAGCGATCCCGATGCGCAGGGCGACAGCGGCGCGATTGTCGTCACCGCACCGGGCTGAACCGAGACTTTGCAGCCGTCGGAATAGGTGACGGCCGCGGCGCTGCCGGGGCCCACCACGACGGTGTCGCCCACATTGGCGTCGACGCGGCTATTGACGGGTTGGAACCCTTGCCCCCGATTGAGCGACAGGTTGCCTTGAACCGGCTCAATTGTCGCGGCCCAGGAGGTGCTGACAAAGAGTAGAGAGCCGCCAATCAGTGAGACGCATAAGCAGGAACGTCGGGCCATCGCATCCACCCCACATCGCAACGTAGGGGAGTATAGCACGGTGCCAGGCATATTAAGCGGGCACGCCGATTAATGTCCCGGTGTAGCTTTTCGGCAACAGCCGCCAAGGCTAAGTTTTACCGCATTAACGTCCACAGCTTATGATCTACCGCCTGGCAAATGCTAAGCTTCTACGATCGCAGAACTTTACGGGAATCGGCCGTTGATTGACCTGCATTGTCATATGCTCCCGGGCATCGACGACGGTGCCGGCAATCTTGACGTGTCGTTGCGGATGGCGCGGGCGGCGGTCGAGCAGGGTATCACGGTGGTCGCCTGCACGCCGCATATCCTGCCTGGCCTTTATCACAATTCGGGACCGGCGATTCGGCAGGCCATCAAACAGCTTCAGGATGCATTGGACGAAAACGGCATCCCTCTGCAGCTGACCACCGGCGCCGACGTTCATATGGCCCCCGATTTCGTCGCCGGGCTGCGCTCCGGCCAACTGCTCTCGATCGCTGATTCCCGCTACGTGCTGGTCGAGCCGCCGCATCACACGGCGCCGCCCCATATCGAGGAGTTTTTCTTCAATTTGGTGGCCGCCGGTTATGTGCCGATCCTGACCCATCCGGAGCGGCTGTCCTGGGTTCCGTCCCGTTACCAAACCATCAAAAAACTAGTCCAATCTGGTGTTTGGATGCAGATCACGGCGGGCTCTTTCGCTGGCGCGTTCGGCCGCAATCCGTTATATTGGGCGGAGCGGATGCTGGACGAGGGCCGCGTCCATCTCATCGCGACCGATGCTCATGACGCCGAGCGCCGGCGCCCGGATTTGGCGGCGGGGCGCGAACTGGCCGCAAAGCGTGTTGGCGCCGCGGAAGCAGAGCGTTTGGTGTTGACGCGGCCGCTGGGAATACTGAGGGATGACGATCCTTCGAGCTTGCCGGGGCCATCAGGGGTGGCGGATGCCGAGACTGGGTCTTACCCAGATGAAGCCGGCCAAGCGCGCAGGCGTGGCGGAGCGCCTCCTGTGGAAGGCGGTGCTGCCAGTGGTCTGCGCGGCCTGGGTGGCCGGCTGCGCCGGTTCTTCAAATAGCGCCGTTCCGGTCGCGGGCGGCCTCGGCGACAACGCCGCGCCGAGCTACAGCAGCGAATCGGCGGCAGGCGCGCCGGCCGCTTTCGCCCCCACCGCCGCTGCTGCCCGTTCGGCCCCGGCAGCGGAAGCCGCCGCCAAGCTCACATCGGCGGCCACCCCCGGCAGCAATGCCTACAAGATCGGTCCGCTGGACGTGCTCGACGTGTCGGTCTTCAAAGTCCCCGACCTTTCCAAGACCGTTCAGGTCGGCGAAGACGGCACCATCACCTACCCGCTGATCGGTCAGGTCACCGCGGCCGGCAGGACGGCGCACGATCTTGAGGTCGATCTGAAACAGAAACTCGGGGAGAAATATCTGCGCTCGCCGCAGATCACCGTTCTGGTCAAGGAGTATAACAGCCAGCGCGTCACGATTTCAGGCTCGGTGAAGACGTCGGGCGTCTACGCCATCAAGGGCAGAACCACGCTCATGCAGGTGCTCGCCATGGCCGGCGACGTCGACGCCACCACCGCCTCCGGCGACATCGTCGTGTTTCGGACCATCGACGGCCAGCGTTCCGCGGCCAGATTCGACGCCGACTCGATCAAGGTCGGCAAAATCGACGATCCTGAAGTGCTGCCGGGCGACGTCGTCGTGGTCGATACGTCGGCGACGAAAGTCGCGCTGCAGAACGTCTTGCGCGTGCTGCCGCTGGCCACCTCGGCCGCCATTTTCGTGCCGCTGATGTGATGAACGCGCTCCCGACAGGCCAACGCGCATGAATTATTCCCGAGGCAATGCGGGTGACGGCGGCGAGGCGGCGCCGGGCGGGCTAGTGCCGGTCTCGCAGCACGCACTGCTCGGGCGCGATCCGTACAGCATCGCGGTTCCCTACGGCGTCGACACCACGGCCGACGCGACGCCGGTCTTCGGGCTCAGCCTGCACGAATATCTGCGCATCCTGATCAAGCGCAAATGGCTGATTCTGAGCATTCTCGGCGTGGCGGTCGTCATCGGAACCTTGACCACGCTGATGAAGACGCCGCTCTACACCTCCACGGTGCGGATGCAGATCGACCCGAACACGGCGAAGATCGTGCAGTCCGGCGACGTCACGCCCACCGAAGGCGCCAATGCCGACTTCATGCGAACCCAGTTCGAGCTGCTCAACGGCCGCACCATGGCCGAGCGTGTCGCTTCGGCGCTCAAGCTCGGCGAGGATCAGGATTTCTTCCGGCCGCGCAATTTCTCGATCACGGGTGCGATCTTCAAGATCATCGGGCTCGGCGGTTCCGGCGGCGGAACCGCCAACAAGTCCGACCGCGAAGGCGCCGCGGCAGGCATCGTGCTCGGCAACAGGGCGGTGCGGCCGGTCATGGGCTCGCGATTGGTCGACATCGACTATTCGGATCCTAACCCCTCGCGCGCGCAACGCATCGCGTCGGCCTTTGCCGACGCCTTCGTCGCCTCCAATCTCGACAAGCGGTTTCAGGCCAATTCCTATGCCAAGGTCTTTCTCGAAGACCAGCTCAAGACCCTGAAACTGCGGCTCGAGGATTCGGAAAAGGCGCTGATCGCGTTCGGCCAAAAGGAAGAGATCGTCGCGACCAACGACAAAGCGTCGATTGCGGAAACCAATTTGGCCAACGCCAATGCCGCTCTCGGCGTGCTGATCTCCGATCGAATCAAGAACGAGCAATTGTGGAAGCAGCTGGATCAGGCGACCGCGATCAATCTGCCGCAGCTCTTGACCAATCCGGTGATCGAGTCGCTGCGCACCAAGCGCAATACGCTGTCGACCGAATATCAGGACAAGCTGGAGACGTTCAAGCCGAGCTATCCGGAGATGATGCAGCTCAGCAACCAGATTGCCGAGATCGACCGGCAGCTGGCGACCGAGCTGAAAACGCTGAAAGCCTCCTACAAGGCGGCCTACGAGTCGTCGTTGAGCCAAGAAAACGAGATGAAGCGGCGAGTCGAAACGCTCAAGGCGGACATGCTCGATCTGCAAAAGCGCAGCATCGAGTACAATATTCTCAAGCGCGAAGTCGACACCAACCGGTCGCTGTATGACGGCTTGCTGCAGCGCTTCAAGGAAGTGGACATCGCCGGCGGCGTCGGCGCCAACAACGTCTTCATCGTCGACAAGGCGACGTTGCCGGGCTCGCCGTCGTCGCCGAACCTGTCCCGCGCGCTGATCATGTACGTGCTGTTCGGATTGGCCGCCGCATTGGCGCTGGCTTTTTTCCTCGAACATCTGGACGACACCGTGCGCTCGCCCGAGGATGTCGAGCGGATTTCGGGACTGGTCACGCTCGGTATCATTCCGAAGATCGCGTCGGGCAAGACCACGGAAGCCGAATTGCAGGATCCGCGGTCGCATACCTCGGAAGCCTACCGCTCACTGTGCACGGCGTTGCAGCTGTCGACCGAAAGCGGCTTGCCGAAAACCTTGCTAGTCTCCAGCGCCGGTCCGGGCGAGGGCAAGTCGACGACCGCGCTGACGGTGGCGCGGCACTTCGCCAGGGTCGGCATGAAGGTTCTACTGATCGACGCCGATATGCGCAAACCGACGCTGCACGCGAAAATGAATCTCGAAAATTCCAACGGACTGAGCAATTACCTGACCGGCGCCTGCGAGCCGCCGGAATTGCTGCAGCAGACCGATACGCCCAATCTGGCGTTCATGGCGTCGGGCCCGCTGCCGCCCAACGCCGCCGATCTGCTCGGTACCTCACGGTTGTTGTCGTTGCTCTCGGTCGGCTCGGAAGTGTTCGATCTGATCGTCGTCGACAGTCCGCCGGTCATGGGGCTCGCCGACGCGCCGCTGTTGTCGAGCGCGGTGGCGGCCACGATCTTCATCGTCGGTGCCGGCCAGGTGCGGACCAAGCTTATTCGCGCAGCCGTCAAACGCCTGCAATTCTCGCGCGCCTCGTTGATCGGCACCGTCATCACCAGGTTCGATGTCCGCCACACCTATGGCTATGGATACGGCTACGGTTATGGTTATGGCCATTACGGGCAGGAGGACAGCCACGCTGAAAAGGCGGTGACGGCGTTGGATGAGGCGCGGCAACCGAAGCTGACAAATGCCCGGGTGGAGGGATGATGCCCGACAAGATGGCATTGCGGGTTGCCATCGATCTTTTGCACGTTCCCTCGCAGGTGCGGCTGGTGCGATCCGAGCCATTGCCGCGGGGCGTGCCGGTGCTGCTGCGTATTGCGGCGGGCGACGACACGGCGGAGCGTGAGGCGGCCGATCAAACGGTTCGTCCCCGCGACGTGGTGCGGCGCGCGGCGGCGTTTTTCATCGAACAGATACTTTTCGCGCCGGACACCGACAGTTATCGCGTTCTTGGCTCAGCGCCGCAGGCAAGCGCGGTGGAGCTGCGCGGTAACGCGGCGCTGCTTCTGAAATGGCTGCACCCCGACCGCGATCCTCAGGGCGAGCGCTCTATCTTCGTCAGCCGGGTGACGGAGGCCTGGAACAATCTCAAGACGCCGGAACGGCGCGCCGCCTATGACGAGCTCCGCCGCTCCTCGAGCGAAAGGAAATCCCGCAACAAGGCGGCGCGGCGCGGCAACAGAAAAAAACTCATCGCGGCGCTGCGCCGGCGACAAGGGCGCGGCTCCGACGCGCCATCGATGTATGGCGTGGAAAAAGTCGGTTTTTTCCGTCGCGCGCTGGCGATGCTGCTGCAACGGCCGGTGTAATAGATTCCGGCGGTGTGTCCTCAAGAGTTTCCGCCATGCGCGACGGTTTCGACCTTCGATTGATCGTCGACCCATCTTTCGCCACAACTTTCGCGACATTTGCGCCGCCGCTTTAGTTTTGCTCAGTCCTTCGTGCCGGAGCCATGAAAGTCAAGTTGCGCCCGCATCTCAAGCTTCGAACGGCCGTCCTTGGGGCTTGCGCGTTGCTGTTGGCGTGGCTGGTGATGTCGCGAAGTCTTGCCGCCTATCTTGCCGAGGTCGCGCCGCAGGCGGCATTGCGGCTCAATGCCGGGCAGCCCGAGGCTTTGACCAATCTCGCCGATCGGATGTTCAACGACTCCGCCGGCGCAAACGGTCGCGTGGACGCAGCAGATCAAACCCCGCAAAAAGACGCCGGCACCGACTCGAGCGGCGGCGCCGACAACGCGGGTTCGAATTCAGCGCTTGGCAATCGCGCTTTTGCGGCCTTTGACCTGATCAGCCAGAAACAGAGCATCGATCTTCCCGCGGTCCGCGCCGCGGCCGAGGCCGGGCTGCGCAATGAGCCGCTGAATGCGCGGGCGCTGCGGCTACTCGGTCAAGTGTCGGACGCCGCCAAGAACGACGCCGACGCCGCGAACTTCATGCAGGCAGCCGCCAAATTGTCACTGCACGACAACCTTGCCAATTCCTGGCTGATGCTGAAAAGCTTCGCGGCAAAGGATTACCCGGTGACCGTCTACTATGCCGATATCCTGTTACGGACGACGCCGGAATTGAGCCAATACGTAGTGCCGATCCTGGCGCGCATCGCCGAGGACAAAGGCTCCGCCGGCCTGGTCAAGACGGCGCTTGCCGGCGACCCGCCGTGGCGCGATCAGTTTTTCCAAATGCTGCCGACCAGCATCACCGACGCGCGTACGCCGCTCGATCTGCTGCTGGCGCTGCGCACCAGCGCGACGCCGCCGCCGCCCGAAGACATCAATCGCTATCTCAATTTCCTGGTCCAGCACAAAATGTACGAGCTTGCCTATTATACGTGGCTGCAGTTTTTGCCGGCCGAAGAGATGCGCAACGCCGGCTTGTTGTATAACGGCGGCTTCGAGATCGCGCCGACCGGGTCGCCGTTCGACTGGATCATGCCGCAGGGCTCCGGCGTCACCGTCGATATCGAAACCAGACCGGACGCTGACAGCGGGCATGCGCTGTTGCTGAATTTTCAATATGGCCGCGTGGATTATGCCAGCGTCGCACAATTGATCATGCTGGCGCCCGGCCGCTATCATTTCACCGGCCGGTTCAAGGGCGAGCTGGTGGGGCCGCGCGGCCTGAAATGGCGGATCGCTTGCGCCGAGACGCGTGGCAACCGCCTTGCCGAAGGGCCGATGATCAACGGGCGTGTGCCGAGCTGGAGCGATACCGGCTTCGATTTCACGGTGCCGGCGCAAAACTGCCGTGCGCAATATTTATCTCTCGATCTCGACGCGCGCATGGCCTCCGAATCGTTCGTCAACGGCGCCGTGTGGTTCGACGATCTGCAAATTTCACGTCTTGCAAGTGCGCCGAGTCAGTAGCGTGAGGTCGGGCGGCTCGTCATGATGCGGACCGGAAGACGAGCGATCGGGATGTCGGTGCGCGAGATTTCGCTGCGGTTGCCGCGCACCAGGCTGGGCGAACTCGCCTCCGAGCAGTTCAAGGACATGGCGTTGAGCGGCCAGTTTTGGCTCACCGCGTTCACGCTTGTGGCAGCGTTGCTGTTGGGCGGCGGCACGCGCGGCGGCTTTCTGTCGGATGCGCTGCTGCAGTTGCTGGCAATTCCATTGCTGTTGCTGTCGGTGTCGCGGCTTGGCGATCTGTTTTGGCGCCACCGCGCCAAGTTGCGGCAGGTGCGTTGGGAAATCGCCTTTTGTCTTGCGGTCGTGCTGGTGCCGCTCTTTCAGCTCGTGCCGCTGCCGCCCGCGCTTTGGACGCTGCTGCCGCATCGGGCGCCGCTGATCGCCTCGTTTGATGGCTTGGGGCATGGCTTGTCGGGAAATGGCGTGTCGGGGGATGGCTTGCCGTGGCTGCCGATCAGCGTTTCGCCGAATGCGACATGGCTCAGCGTCGTGGCATTGCTGCCGACGTTTGCCGTCTTCTTCGGCACGATTTTGCTCGGCTATCGCGAACGGCGCCTGCTCAGTCTCGGGGTGGTCGCATTCGGCATCGCCAGTTCGTTTCTCGGCCTTCTGCAGATCGCGCAAGGTCCGGCCAGCCGGCTGCGGTTTTTTTCCGCGACCAATTTGACGGAGGCGGTCGGGTTTTTCGCCAATCGAAATCATTTTGCCGCGTTTCTGTATGTCGTATTGCTGTTTGCGGCGGTCTGGGCGATCGATATCGGCTCTGCCGTCGGCCCCTGGCGCGATCGCAGGATTTTCGAAGCCCGTTCCATCGTCACCATCACGGCAAGTTTTTTGGCCATCGTCATCCTGCTCGCAGCCGAGGCCATGGCGCGCTCGCGCGCCGGCATGATGCTGACCATGGTCAGCCTCGTCGGCGTCTATGGCCTGGTGCTGACGGACCGGCGGCGGCGTACATTGAGCGCGACACCTTTGAATTTCCTGTTCGCGGCGGCGGGAACGGCCTTCATACTGGTCGTGCAATTCGCGCTCTACCGGGTTTTGGCGCGGTTCAATACCGATCCGCTGGACGACCTGCGGCTGCAGTTTGCCCGCACCACGATCGAGGCGGCTTGGGCTTACATGCCGTTCGGTGCCGGAATGGGAACCTTCGTCCCGGTCTATGGCATGTTCGAGAAGCCGCAAGACCTGTTCGCCCACGCCTACGTCAATCACGCCCACGACGACGTCCTCGAGCTCTGGCTCGAAACCGGAATTTTCGGCATTGCTTTGATGGGTGGGTTCGCCGCCTGGTTTGTTTCACGTACGGTAAAAATCTGGCGGCATGCCTCCGTCGGGGCGAACGAATTCGACCGCGCGCTGGCCCGCGCGGCGACCATCGCGGTAGCGCTGATCGTGACGCATTCTTTCCTCGACTATCCGTTGCGAACTGCGGCGATGACGGCAATCCTTGCCTTCGCCTGCGGCCTGATGGTCGAGACATTGGGCGTCGACACCCGAGCGAAGGAACGGCGCGTTCGCACTTCGTTTGACACGACAGTGCAAGATGCAGCGCCAAGAGTGCCGGCGGTTTCCGTTGCCTGGCCTCCGGCAACTGCCGCAGACCAGGAAGCGGCGCCCTCGTATCATCCGCCGCGTCAGCGGCCCGCCCGGTGGGGCGACGGCGTCGAGTGGCCGGAGGCCTGGCGCAAGGGTGGTGCCGGACAGGACACGGGGCTCAAGAAAACTCCGGCTCAGGCGCCCTCGACGCCGCCGGACCCCGATGAGGAATAGCCGTTCCTTGGTCTCGGTCCGATCGGCGAATTGCGGCTTAACCCTCGGATTTTATTGAGAAGTCGGCCCTGGGCGACCCTTGCTTGAGGCCCGCCATAAAGGCACAATGGCTGCTGGTCGCCGGCACGGCAATCGCGTGGGTTTTCACCCGCGGTGCGGTAGCTTTTGACGGGTGGCTCAGCCGATATCTGCAAGTTCTGCGGGAGAATGAACCATCCTTCGAACAAGCCATCCGAAGCGAAAGCTGCCGGATTTGACGGGCCCATCCAGCCGCCGCGTGACGAGGCCGAGCGCAAGCGTTGGCAGGCCGCCAACAGGGCGTGGTGGGAATCTTCGCCCATGCGCTACGACTGGCGCAAAGGCCTGGGCCATACGCCGGGCGACGCGGCCTATTTCAAAGAGATCGACGATCGCTTTTTGGCCGCGGCCCGGGAATTTTCGCCTTGGCGGAAAATTCCGTTCGAGCGGTTTATTCCGTTCGAAGAGCTTACCGACAAGGCTGTGCTCGAGATCGGCGTTGGGCATGGAACACACGCCCAGTTGCTGGCGTCGCACTGCCGCGCATTCGTCGGTATCGATTTGACGACCGTCGCCACGACGATGACGGCGAAGCGACTGAAGCTTTGCGGACTTCCGGGATCGGTGCTGCAGATGGACGCCGAGCGCATGGCGTTCCGCGACGACAGTTTCGATTACATCTGGAGCTGGGGCGTCATTCATATCTCCGCGGATACGCGCCGCGTGCTCGAGGAAATGCATCGCATCGTGCGGCCAGGCGGACATTGTACCGTGATGGTCTATTACCGGTCATGGTGGAACTATTACGTCTCGGGTTTTGTGCGGTGGATGTTTTTAGGTCACTGGCGCCAACGCCACAGCCTGCATCAGGCGAGCCAGTACGGCACCGACGGCGCCATCGCGCGCTATTACAAGCCGGCCGAATGGCGTCATGAAGCCGGCGGTTTGTTCGACGTCGAATCGATCGACATCTACGGCCTCAAAAGCGACATCGTGCTGCTGCCGTACGGCCGATTGAAACAGTTCTTCGTTCGCCTTCTGCCGGACTCTGTCGCCCGTTTCCTGACTCAACGATTGCGCATGGGCTCGCTCCTCGTTGCGACCATGGGCAAACCGGGGCCGCAGCAGCGGCGCCCCGACACAATCTAAGGCAGCCGATCAATCAAAATGTGCGGCCTTGCCGGCCTTTATGCGTATCACTACGCCGCCAATCCCGTCGACTTGGCCGAGCTGCGCTTGATCCGCGACCACATGGCGGCGCGCGGCCCCGACGGCGAGGGCGAATGGTTGTCCGCGGACGGCTGTGTCGGCTTCGGCCACCGCCGTCTCGCCATCATCGACTTGTCGGACCGCGCCGCGCAACCGATGGCGAGCGCCGACGGCAAGGCCGTCATCGTCTTCAACGGCGAGATTTACAATTACCGGTCGCTACGTTCGGACTTGGAATCGAGGGGATACGTTTTCCGCACCCAATCGGACACCGAGGTCCTGCTGCATCTCTATGCGCACAAGGGTGCGGCGATGGTGCGCGATTTGCGCGGCATGTTCGCCTTCGGCCTATGGGATGGCGACAAGCAAGGCTTGCTGCTGGCCCGCGATCCTTATGGGATCAAGCCGCTGTATTACGCCGATGATGGCTGGACCTTGCGGTTCGCTTCCCAGGTCAAGGCGTTGGTCGCAGGGCGTCGCGTCGGCCTCGATCCAGATCCGGCCGGCTGGGCCGGCTTCTTCCTGTTCGGCAACGTGCCCGAGCCTTACACCATCTATCGCGATATCCGCGCGGTGCCCGCCGGCTCGACGTTATGGATCGATCGCCGCGGTCCCCATGAGGCCGAGCGCTATTTTTCGCTTCCCCAAATCTTTGCCGATGCGGAGCGTCCGGCGGCAACGCCGCCGGGCGACGCCCAATCGCGTATCCGCGCGGCGCTCATCGACAGCGTGCGCCATCATCTGGTCGCCGATGTTCCGGTCGGCATATTTCTTTCCTCGGGAGTCGATTCCGGGGCGCTGCTCGGCTTGATGCGCGATGCGGGCCATGATGACGTTCATGCCATCACGCTACGCTACGAGGAGTTTCGCGACCGGCACGACGACGAAGCGCCGTTGGCCGGCATGGTTGCTCGGCAGTATGGCGCCAGGCACACCATCTGCACCGTGACGCACGAAGAATTCCGCGCCGATCTGCCGAAAATCTTCACCGCCATGGACCAGCCGACCATCGACGGCATCAACACCTGGTTCGTCGCCAAGGCGGCGCGCGAACTGGGCCTCAAGGCCACGATCTCCGGCCTCGGTGGCGACGAGCTGGTCGGCGGCTATCCGTCGTTCAACGATATTCCGCGCTGGGTGCGTTGGATGCGCTGGAGCGCGTGCGTGCCGTTCGCCGGCGAGGCGTTTCGCCGGGCGTTTTCCGCGGTCAACGATCTGGTGCCGTTGGCGCACCCGAAGGTCGCCGGATTTCTGCAATATGCCCGCTCTTATGCCGGCGCCTACCTGTTGCGGCGCGGCGTGTTCATGCCGTGGGAACTGCCCGACCTGATGGACCGAAAATTCATCCGCGAAGGTTTGCGGCGGCTCGACCCGGTCAGGCACATTGCGTCGATCCTCAAGCCGGAGCCGCGCAGCGCATGGGGCAAAGTAGCGGCACTCGAGGGCAGCCTTTATCTGCGCAACCAGCTTTTGCGCGATACCGATTGGGCCAGCATGGCGCATTCGCTCGAAGTGCGCGTTCCGTTCGTCGATGCGACCCTCCTGCAAGCGGTGGCGACGGATTTTGCGGCGCTGCCGCCGGCAGCCGGCAAGCGTCTGCTCGCGGCCGCGCCGAGCGCTGCGGTGCCGGACCAGATCGTCACGCGCGCCAAGACCGGGTTTTCCACGCCGATCGAGCGCTGGCTGAAGGACGACGAGCGCATCCGGGGCTGGCAGCAGGTGCCGCGGCTACGGCCGCAGAATTGCCCATGGGCGCGGCGCTGGGCTTATCAGGTGGCGCGGCCTTAAGAGTTGCATCGAAGCGATGAATGCGCTGGCGCTGGTCACCGATGCATTCGGCAGCTCGGGCGGTATCGCCCAATATAATCGCGATCTCATCGCGGCCTTGGCGGCAATTCCCGGTGCCAACCGGATCATCGTGTTGCCGCGGCTTGGCGACGGCAACGGCGCGGCTCTGCCGCCTGGCGTGCGGCAACTCAAGGCGCAAGGCAACCGGCTGTCGTACTCATTTGCAGCGCTTCGCGCGGCGGCCATGCTCGGGCCGTTCGATTTCGTGTTTTGCGGGCATGTGCACCTCGCGCCGCTGGCCGCATTGTTGGCCTCAGGTCTCGGCGTGCCGCTCTGGCTGCAACTGCACGGCTACGAAGCGTGGGACGAAATGAAGCGCGCCGAACGCTGGTCGGCGGAGCGGGCGCGGCTGATAACGTCGGTGAGCCGCTATACGCGGCGCCGATTCTTGTCGCTTGCGGGCGTAGACCCATCGTGCGTGCGGGTGTTGCCCAATACGGTCGACGACGGTTTTTGCCCCGGAGCCAAATCGAATGCCTTGCTCGATCGCTTTTGCCTGCGCGGCAAACGCGTGCTGCTCACGGTCAGCCGGCTGGATCCGAACGAGCGCCGCAAGGGACATGACCGGGTCATCGCGGCTTTGCCGGCGATCGTGGCCGCAACGTCAAATGTCGTTTATCTCATCGCCGGGCACGGAGCGGATCGGACGCGGCTGGAGGCGCTGGCGCAAAGTCTCGGCGTCGCCAACAACGTCGTCTTTGCCGGCAGCGTTGCGCCCGACGAACTGCCGCAATTGTACCGGCTGGCCGATCTGTTCGTCATGCCCAGCGCCCAAGAAGGATTTGGCATCGTGTTCCTGGAAGCGGCGGCATCGGGCCTGCGCGCGATCGGCGGCAATGCCGACGGCAGCATCGACGCGCTTGCCGACGGCGCCATCGGCACCGCCATCGATCCGAATGACTGCAGAAGCGCTGGTGCGCGCCATCATGAGCGGTCTTAACGGTGGCGGTCCCGACCCGTCCGGCGTCGGCCGCTTCCGCTTCGAGAACTTTTCCGGCCACGTGCGGGACCTGGTGAA
Organism: uncultured Alphaproteobacteria bacterium; assembly: GCA_963724715.1. Taxonomy (GTDB): domain Bacteria; phylum Pseudomonadota; class Alphaproteobacteria; order Rhizobiales; family Xanthobacteraceae; genus BOG-931. The sequence continues at coordinate 1,079,531 of CAVRVV010000002.1, forward strand.
TGGCCAACTGCTGCGCGGCGCGGCCGCCGTAGTGCAATGAGCGAGCCCGCCGGTGTCAAAGTGCTGATCGGCCGTTTTCGCAAAGCCGAACCGACTATATCCGACGTCAGCACCGCCAAGCTCGTCATCGAGCCGGGCATGACGGCCAAGAACTACTGGCGCGACCTCTGGCATTATCGCGAGCTGATCTATTTCCTGGCGTGGCGCGACACCGTGGTCCGCTACAAACAGACCGTGATCGGCGTCGCCTGGGCCTTGATCCGTCCGGCGCTGACCATGCTGGTCTTCGTCGGCTTCCGCCGCCTCGTGGGATTCCCGCCAGGCAAGGTGCCGGATCCGATCCTGGTGTTTGCCGCCGTGCTGCCTTGGCAGTTCTTTTCCAGCGCGCTGTCGGAATCATCGTCGAGCCTGATCGGCAACGCCAATCTGATATCGAAGATCTATTTTCCGCGCCTGCTCATTCCCCTGGCCGCGGTCGCTACGACCCTGATCGATTTTGCCATCACCTTCGCGCTGCTGCTCGTTCTGATGCTGTGGTACGGTTTCCTGCCGTCCTGGCAGATCGTGGCGTTGCCGTTTTTCATCCTGCTCGCATTCGGCTTGGCGTTCGGCTCCGGCCTGTTTTTTGCCGCCCTCAATGTCGAGTATCGCGACTTCCGCTATATCGTGCCGTTCATCGTGCAGTTCGGGCTGTTCGTCTCGCCGATCGCGTTCTCCACCGGCGACGTGCCGGAGCGGTGGCGGCCGCTCTATGCGCTCAATCCCCTGGTCGGCATCATCGACGGCTTTCGCTGGTCCTTGCTGGGTGGGCATGCGGCGCTCGATCCGCAGACGGTCTGGATATCGGCGGTCGTGACCGCCGCGGTGATCGTTCTCGGTATCTGGTATTTTCGCCGCATGGAACACAGCTTCGCCGACGTCATATGACGGTGCGCTTGGAGACCGGCGAACCTGCCGTGTTGCGGCCGCGCCCGCGCAGCATGACGCGCCGCGTATTGCTGGCGCTCGTCGTCTGTATTGTCGTCCTGACACTATGGGCGTGGCGTAAGCCGGAGACCTTGCTGCGCGGCGCCGCCGATCTGTGGATCGTCTCGGACGAGCCCGCGCCTGCCGACGCCATCGCGGTTCTCGGCGGCGGTCTCGAATATCGGCCGTTTGCCGCGGCCGACTACTATCGCCGCGGCTTGGCGCCGAAAATCCTGATCTCGAACATTGGTGCGGCGCCGGCGGAGCAACTCGGCGTGTTGCAGTCGCACGTACGAGCCAACAGCGAGGTGCTGCAGAAGCTCGGCGTGCCGGCGGCCGCCATCGAGCCGTTCGGCGATCACCTGTCCGATACCTTCACCGAGGCTACTGCGCTGCACGAATGGGCGGTCCGCAATGGCGCCCATCGCATCATGGTGCCGACGGATATCTTCGCGACCCGCCGCCTGCGTTGGACGCTGCACCGCGTCTTCGGCAATGACGCGGTAACTCTTGTTCCGGCGGTAAACCCGCCGGACTATCAGCGGGACAATTGGTGGCACAACGAGCGTGGCGTCATCGGCTTTCAGAATGAAGTCATCAAATACCTCTACTACCGGCTCAAATTTTGAATTTCCGCATGTCCGACGTTGCCGTCAGAGTGAACGACCTCGGTAAGAAATACCGAATCCGCCATCAGCGCCGCGAGCGCTATGTCGCCTTGCGCGATGTCATCGCGGACGGTTTTCGCAACGTGCTTCGCGGCAAGGCGGGCGGCGCGGCGCCGGCCGCCGAGGATTTCTGGGCGCTCAAAGACGTTTCCTTCGAGGTCAAGCGCGGCGAAGTTGTCGGCATCATCGGCCGCAACGGCGCCGGTAAATCGACGCTGCTCAAGGTGATCAGCCGCATCACCGAGCCCAACGAGGGCCGCATCGAGCTCACCGGCCGGGTCGCCAGCATGCTCGAGGTCGGAACCGGGTTTCATCCCGAATTGACCGGCCGCGAAAACATCTACCTTAACGGCGCCATTCTCGGCATGCGGCGCGCCGAGATCAAACGGCGGTTCGATGAGATCGTCGCCTTTGCCGAGGTGGAAACTTTTCTCGATACGCCGGTCAAACGGTTCTCCTCCGGCATGTATGTGCGGCTGGCTTTCGCGGTCGCGGCGCATCTGGAAACCGAAATTTTGATCGTCGACGAGGTGCTCGCGGTCGGCGACGCCGAATTCCAGAAACGGTGCCTGGGAAAGATGTCGCAGGTCGCGGAAGGCGGCCGCACGGTGCTGTTCGTCAGCCACAATATGGGATCGATCCGGCGCCTGACCCGCCGCTGCATCCTGTTGGACCACGGCAAAGTCATGGTGGATGCCGCCGTCGAGACGGCCATCGACAGCTATCTCAAGCAGGCGGCCGAAGGAATTTCGGGCGGCATTTATCTGCGCAAGACGCCGCGCCCGGCGGATCGGCCGTTCTTCGTCAATCGGGTGACGACCAGCACCGCGCCCGGTGGCGATCCAGCCAGCCAATTCGATTGCGATCACCCGATCGCGATCTGCGTCGAATACACGGCGACACGGCCGGTCGTGGGCCTCTACGGCTACATGCGGCTGCAGCGGCTGGACGGCACCGTTGTTTATGAGGGCGACAGCAATGACACTGGAGTCAATCCGTTCGACCGGCTGCCGGCAGGCTCCGGCACGGCCTGCATGACCGTCCCGGAGCGAATCCTGGGCGCCGGCGCCTATCAGATTTTTCTCAGTTTTGCCTCGGGCTTCGACCCCGCGGGACCGGAAGTCGATATTCCCGGCGTGGTCGGCGAGTTCAGGCTCGACGACACCAGCACCCGGCGCGGCAATCGCCGTAACGGTTTCCTGTCGCTGAAGCTGCCTTGGCGGATGGTGGAGCAACGGCAATGAGCTGGCTTGCCAACAGCAGCATTTTGCTCACCGGCGGTACTGGCTCGTTCGGGCGGACGTTCGCGGCGATGACGCTTGCGAAATTCAATCCCCGGCGCCTGGTGATCTATTCGCGCGACGAGATGAAGCAGTGGGAGATGGCGCGGCACTTCGTCGACGACAAGCGCGTGCGCTTCTTCATCGGCGACGTGCGCGACGCCGACCGGCTGACGCGGGCGCTCGACGGCATCGATTACGTGGTCCACGCCGCCGCGCTGAAGATCGTTCCGACCGCGGAATACAATCCGTTCGAATGCGTCAAGACCAACATCATCGGCGCGATGAACCTGATCGACGTCTGTATCAATCGCGGCGTCAAACGGGTGGTGGCGCTGTCGACCGACAAGGCGAGCGCTCCAGTGAACCTCTATGGCGCGACCAAGCTGGTCTCCGACAAGCTGTTCGTCGCCGGCAACGCCTATGCGGGCGGCCACGATACGCGGTTTGCCGTGGTGCGCTACGGCAACGTCATGGGCTCGCGCGGCTCGGTCATTCCGCTGTTCATGTCGCTTGCCGGACAGGGGCCGTTGCCGATTACCGATCCGGACATGACGCGCTTCATGGTGACATTGGAACAGGGCGTCGAACTGGTGTGGCATGCCATCGACGACATGGAGGGCGGCGAAATCTATGTGCGGAAAGCGCCGTCCATGAAGATCGTCGACATCGCCCGCGCGGTCGATCCGAAATCCGCGCCGCGGATCGTCGGCATCCGCCCCGGCGAAAAGCTGCACGAGCAGATGATCAGCGCCGAGGATGCGCCTTACACCTTCGATTACGGCGGCCACTACAAAATCATGCCGGCGATCAACACCTGGGGCAACGAGACCCGCGTCAAGACCGGGCAACAGGTGGCGCCGGGCTTCGTCTACCGCTCCGACACCAACGGCGAATGGATGACGGTCGAGACGCTGCGCGCCTGGGTCGAGAACAACCGCGCCAAGCTGGGCCAATTCTGATCGTGATCGTCGCAGTGATTCCGGCGCGCGGCGGCTCAAAGCGCATTCCGCGCAAGAACATCCGCCCCTTTGCCGGCAAGCCGATCATCGCCTATTCGATCGCAGCCGCGCAAAACTGCGGCCTGTTCGACCGCATCGTGGTGTCGACCGACGACGCGGAAATCGCCGCGGTCGCGCGCGGCTATGGCGCGGAAACGCCGTTCGCGCGGCCACTCGAATTGTCGGACGAGCATACCGGCACGGTCGCCGTCACCGGGCATGCGCTGACCTGGCTTGCCGATCATGGCTGCGATGCCGCGCTCGCGTGCTGCATCTATGCGACAGCGCCGTTTTTGACCGCCGACGACCTGCGCCGCGGCCACGACGTGCTGATCGCAAGCGGCAAGACTTTCGCTTTCTCGGTGACGTCCTTTCCATTTCCGATCCAGCGCGCGCTTCGCATCGCGCCGGACGGGGTCGTCGCCGCGATGCATCCGCAATGGATCGAGTGGCGCTCGCAGGACCTCGAGGAAGCGCATCACGATGCCGGCCAGTTCTATTGGGGCCGCGCCGGGGGCTTCCGCGAAGAACTTTCGCTGTATGCCGGCAACGCGGTTCCGGTGATCCTGCCGCGTTACCGGGTGCAGGACATCGATACGGACGAGGATTGGCAACAAGCCGAGCTGATGTATGGCGCGCTGATGGCGGCGGCGTCGGAAAAATCGTGATGTCAAGTGTCGTCGTCACCGGATCGCGGGGCCTCCTGGGCGCGACGCTGATGCGGGTGCTGCCCGAGGCCAGATTTCGCGCCGTCGTTCCTCTTACCGGCGACATCCGCGACGCCGCGGCCGTCACGCGGCAGATCGCGCAAGCTGCGCCGGCCCATGTCGTGCATGCGGCGGCGATGACATACGTCGAAGCATGCGAGCGCCAGCCGCAGGAAGCCTTCGCGGTCAACGGCGCGGGCACGAAAAATGTCGTCGCCGCGGCGCGCGCCGCGGGCGCGCCTGTTCTGTATATTTCGACGGCCTCGGTGTTCAAGGGCGATCATGGCGACTACCGCGAGGAGGATACGCCGGAGCCGACCAATGCCTACAACCGATCCAAACGCGAGGGCGAACGGCACACGCTCGATTATGAGCGAGGCACCGTGCTGCGGCTCAACCTGATCGGCATCCATCCGGATGGTTCCCGCGGCAAGAATTTTTTCGAATGGCTGCTGGATGGCATCCGCGCCGACAAAGACATGACCATGTTTGCAGACGCCTGCATCAATCCGCTGTCCAACTGGACGATCGCCGCGCTGATAGCGAAAATCCTGGCGCGCGACCGCTTGGGCAAAATTCTCCATATCGGCAGCCGCGACGTGAAGTCCAAGGCCGCGATCGGTGAACTGGTCCGCCCGCGTTTTTCCGGCTATCGCGGCGCCATGCAACCGGGCAGCGTCGACGCCATCGCCGACGGCGTATACCGGCCGAAACAGATGTGGCTCAACACCGACAAAGCGGCCGCGCTCCTTGGCCCGATGCCGACCGTCGCGCAGGAGCTCGATACGATTTTTGCGCGCTCGCGCTTGCCGGCGACCCTTGGCTAGAAGGCAAATGACAAAGGCGCCGTTCAAGCGCGCGATGCGCATCGGCAAGCGGCCGGTCGGCGCCGGGCATCCCGCATACATTATCGCCGAAATCGGCTCCAACTTCGATCATTCGCTCGCCCGCGCAAAACGGCTGGCGCGGCTGTGCAAGGCGGCCGGCGCGGATGCGTTCAAGATCCAGAATTTCACCGCGCCGAAAATCGTCTCGGACGTCGGCTTCAAGAATCTGCAGGTGGCGTTCCAGGCCAAATGGAACAAGCCGGTGGTCGAGGTGTACCGCGCCGCCGAATTTCCCCGCGCCTGGCTCAAAGGCATATCGGATTACTGCCGCAAGATCGGCATCGATTTCTTCTCGTCGCCCTACGACACCGAAGCGGTCGATCTGCTCGAGCGGATCGGCGTGCCGGCCCACAAGCTCGGCGCCGGCGAGATCGATAACCTCGAATTCATCGCCTATGTGGCCAAAACCGGCAAGCCGGTGATCATCAGCGCGGGTGCCGCGACCCTCGAAGAGATACGGGACGCGGTCGCCGTCATGCGCAGGTGCGGCAACGACAAGCTGATCCTACTGCAATGCGTCACCAACTATCCGTCGCCGGTGGCCGATGCCAATCTCAGGGCCATGGTGGCGATCGGTGACGAATTCAAAGTGCCGGTCGGCTATTCCGACCACACCATCGGCCAGGAAGGTGGCGCCGACGATCCGCTCGGCGGGCTGACGGTTCCTCTGGGCGCGGTGGCGCTCGGCGCCTGCGTCATCGAAAAACATGTCACCGACGACCGCTCGCGCGATGGCCCCGATCATCCGTTCGCCATGACGATGGCGGAGTTCGCCGCCATGGTCCGCGGCGTTCGCGCCATGGAGGCGGCGCTCGGCGACGGCAACAAGCGCGTCATGCCGTCGGAAAAACAGACCGTGGTCATTCAGCGCCGCGGCATGTACGCCGCCAAGGATATCGCCAAGGGCGAGACCATCCGCCGCAGCGCGATCGTCTACCTGCGGCCGGCGGTCGGCTTGCGTCCGCCGCTGATCGGCAAAGTCATCGGCGCCAAGGCGCGGCGCGCGATCAAGGCTGGACGTCCGGTGCGGCATCACGATGTCTTCCGCTAGCCGGGTCGTCGCGGTCATCCCGGCCCTCAACGAAGCCAACACGATAGCCGCCGTCGTTGCCGGCGTGCGCGCGCACGTCGACGATGTCGTCGTGGTGGACGATCACTCCGCGGACGCAACGGGCGAGGCGGCCAAGCGCGCCGGCGCCATCGTGGTCCGCAATGCCGCCAATCTCGGTTACGACGGCTCGCTCAATGCCGGCTTTGCCGAAGCGGCGCGCCGCGGCGCCGGCGTCGTGCTCACCTTCGACGCCGACGGCGAACATGACCCGGCGGATGTGCCGCGGCTCATCGCGCCCATTGCCGAGGATCGCGCCGATATCGTCGCCGGCCAGCGCCCGCGCCTAGCCGGACCCGCGGAAAAGATATTCGCCGTCTATACGCGGCTGCGCTACGGCATCGCCGATCCGCTGTGCGGGCTGAAAGCCTATCGCCGCAGTGTCTACGATGCCGTGGGCCAGTTCGATACCGTGCAATCCATCGGCACCGAATTGATGATCAGGGGACTGCACAGGAATTTTCGCCTTGCGCTCGTGCCGATCGCGCTGCATCGCCGCGCCGACGTCTCGCGCTTTTACGCGCGCCGCTTGCGGGCCAATCTGAAAATCTTGCGCGCGGCGTGGCGTTTGTTGCTTGTTCAATGACATGACAAAGCCGCGCGTTTCGGCCGCGATGGACGCTCCGGCGCATGCCGGGCAGGGCATGTACGATCTGGCGGCGCGGCTATTCCCGATCTGCCGCAGCCTGACGGGTAACGGGGTGCGTCAGACGCTCGCCATCATTCGCGAGCGTTTGCCTGGCCTCGTCGTTCACGAGGTGCCGAGCGGTACGCGCTGCTTCGACTGGATCGTTCCCGACGAATGGAACATCCGCGACGCCTATATCGTCCGCCCCGACGGCGGCAAAATCGCGAATTTCGCCGACAATAATCTGCACGTGGTGGGCTATTCGGAACCGGTCGATCGAACCGTCGCGCTCGCCGAATTGCAAAACCATCTGCACTCACTTCCCGCCATGCCGGACGCCATTCCCTATGTCACCAGCTACTACAACCGGACCTGGGGGTTTTGCCTGAGTGAGCGGGAGCGCTTGGCGTTGCCCGAAGGCCGCTACCGCGCCGTCATCGACAGCACGTTGGCGCCCGGACACCTCACCTATGCCGATCTCGTTCTCCCCGGCCGCAGCAAGAAAGAGATTTTCGTCTCGACTTACATCTGTCATCCGTCGCTGGCCAACAACGAGCTGTCAGGGCCGGTGGTCGCCACGGCGCTTGCCACATGGGCGGCCGCGCGACCGGACAGGAGCTACACCTATCGTTTCGTCTTTATCCCTGAGACCATTGGCTCGGTGCTCTATCTCAGCCGCCATCTCGAACACCTCAAGGCGCATGTGATCGCGGGCTTCAATGTCACCTGCGTCGGCGACGAGCGAACCTATTCGTACCTGCCGTCGCGCCAAGGCGACACCCTGGCCGATCGGGTCGCGCGACGCGTGCTGCGGCAGCGCGCGCCGGACTACAAGCGCACCGATTTCCTCGCCCGCGGCAGCGACGAGCGCCAGTACTGCGCGCCGGGGATCGATCTGCCCGTCGTCTCCGTCATGCGCTCCAAATACGGGGAATATCCAGAGTATCACACGTCGAAGGACGACCTCACTTTGATTACGCCGGCCGGCCTGCAGGGCAGCTTTGAAGTCTTGCGCGATTGCTTTACCGCGCTTGAGACCGAACCCCGCTATCGCGCCACCGTTCTCGGCGAGCCGCAGATGGGCAAGCGCGGCCTTTATGCGGCGTTTGGTGGGCGCGGCGTCGACGCCGCCGTGCGCATGCGCATGAATATTTTGGCCTACTGCGACGGCAGCCATGTGCTGGCCGACATCGCGGAAATCCTCAGGGTCCCCGCGGCCGAGCTTGCTCCTTTCGTCGATGAACTCATTGAGCACAAGCTTATCGCGCCGATCGATGAATGACCGCTTGAGAATGTCCGCCGTTGCGCTCGAGCCCGTCGAGCGGTGTCCCTTGTGCAAGGCTGCCGAGCGCACACTGTTCGAACGCGCGGCGAGCCCGCCCGAGCAAATCCACCTGATGCGCTGCGACCAATGCGGCTTCATTTATACCAGCGCCGTGGTGCCGGCCGGCGACGTAGCACGCGTCTATGAGGCCTACAACGCCGCGCGCGATGTCGAAAGCGCGCAATTGCGCGCCCAAAGGCTCCAAATGTACGCAATCGACGGCGCGTTTGCGCGCCGTTATCTCCGCCCAAGCGACGCGCGGATGCTGGACGTCGGTTCGGGCACCGGCGATTTTTTCGCGCAGTTTTTGGGCGAGTTCGAGCAGCACGGCGTCGAAGTCGATGCCGCCGCGCGCGCTGCCTGCGCCCGGCTCCATCCCACCTTGCGGCTCTATGCAGACCTGGCAGCGATACCGCAGAATATCGCATTCGATGCCATAATCTTCCGCGGCACGCTGCAGTACATGCCCGATTTGCATGGCGTGGCGGCCTGGTGTTCGGACCGGCTTCGCCCGGGCGGGCATCTGTTCATTCTTGCCACGCCGAACGCGGAATCGATCCTCGCGCTGATGCAACGCGAACAGTGGGTCCTCGCCAACAAGGTGGAGCATCGATACTGGTTCACTCGCCGCCATCTGCTGCGGCTGTTCGGCGATGGCTTTCGTCTCGTGGCTTATGACCTTCCCTATCTCGGCACGCCGTATGAGGATTACAGTAACGATCTCGGCAAGGTTTTGGCGATGACCGAGAATCCGCAGGCGCTCGCCGACCGCGTGCCGTTTTTCGGCTCGACGATGAATGTCGTGATCGAGAAATCATGAATGTATTGCCGCATACGTGCCGGGCGCCGTTATCGACATCGGCTTTCCCGTCATGAAGCTATCCGGCAATCTGAATCTGTCGCGTTATGCCTACGCCGAGGACATGGCGAGGCGCAGGTTCAGCGCTGCCAATGCGAAGACGATTTTCGACGTCGGCGCCGGCGACGGCATCATGAGGCGCCCGCTCGAAGCCGCAGGGTTCACGTGGCTTGGTTTTGACATTGCGGCGCGCGACGGCATCGGCCGGTGGGATCTCGGCAATCCTTGTCCTGTTCAAGACAAAGCCGCCGACCTCGTCCTTTGGCTCGACGTGATCGAGCACCTTGCCAATCCGGGCATCGCGCTGGACCACATTGCGGCAACGATGGCGACCGGCGCGACATTGCTGGTAACGACGCCAAATCCGCGGTGGAGCCGCAGCCGGCTTTGGGCGTTGCAGAGTGGCTATCCGGCCTGCTTCACCCAGGGCGACCTTGATTCGAATGGACATGTTTTCCCGGTCTGGCCGCACATTCTAGAGCGCATGCTGACCGATCGGGGATTTAAGATCGCCGAATACGTCACGCTGGACGGCGCAACGACTTGGCCCGGCGCGCCGTACTCGCTGCGCTATCCGGTCCGCTGTGCGGTTGCGGCGATGATGATGGTTGTGGAGCGCCGCGACCCCACCGCTTGCGGCATGTCGTACGGAGTCGTTGCTGAATTGAACGGCCCACCGGGCGCTCCGGCGAGCACTCGCCTGGCCTGACCGTATGGATCGTATCTTCACCGCCTGCCACGGCACCCAGCTTTTGGTGATTGCGCATCTGCGCCGGCACCTGCAGCGGCCGCCGGGGCGCGAGTTCCTGATCTGGCACCCGCTTGATAACAATCCGACGGTCGACCGCTTCATGCGCGCGATCGTCGCGGAAGCCGGTTTCGACGGGGTTCTCGATATTCGCGATATCGAATCGCTGCGGCCGCGAACCCAAGGCGCGCTGGCCTGGTGGTTCGAATCGGCGCGCCGGCTGCGCAGCGACGCCGGCACGCTTCACGCCTGGATGGCGGCGAACGGCATCGATGAAGCGACCGCCGAACTGTGGGCCGACGAGCCCACGCATCTCAACGTCATTCTGTCGCGCGGCGCGCTACCTCGCTCGGTGCAGGTGAAAATTCCGCACTGTTTCAATTTTGAAGACGCGATGACGCCGCATCTCGTGAGCAACGTCAAAGCGCAGTGGCAAAGGGCGCCTTGGGCCAAAAAGCATGTCTACTATTCGTGGCTGCGCCTTTCCGCGCAGGTCAATATGCGCGTTGACCGTATCGCCTACGAACGCGCCTACACCTTTGCCATGCCGAGTCCGTGGAGCGCAAACAGCGTGGACGTATCGAAGCTGATATCGATCGATGCCTTTGCCGACACCTACCGCGGCTTGCCGCCGGCCATGCGCGCCGAAGTCGAGGCCATCGTCGAGCCGATTCGGGCCGGCGCCAAACCGTTGATGTTGCTGCTGCTGTTCGGCCTCGGCAGCGACGACACGTCGCGGACGCTGTATCAAAAAACGATGCTGCGAATTTTTTCCGAGCATGCCGCCGAATTACGGGGCGGTTCGTTGGTGGTGAAATCGCACCCGGCGGCAAGCGGGGAGCAGGAGCGGCTCCTCGTCGAATGGCTGACCAAGAACGTTCCGGCGCAAGTCCACGACATATGCCACCCGTTGAACCTGGAGTTCCTGTTGCCGCAACTGCAACCGGACTATGTCATGGCCGGGCTTTGCGGCAGCCTGCCGATCGTGCGCGACCTCCACGCCGGCCGCGCCATCATGCTCGCCGAGTTCTTGGATTCCTATCTCGCTCAAACCCCGACGGCGCGACAATGGGTGCCGCAGTTTCTCCAAGGCATCGAGGTCTGGTAGCGGCCGGGCGGATGGATTTACGAAGGTTAAGGGACAACACCGCGGTTGCATGGGGTAGGCGGGCGAGCACGGCCGATTTTGTCCGGCAGCTGGCTTGGCTCTATTCCGACAAATTGCCGAAAACGCTCAAGCCGCAGGAATGGACGATCGGCTTTCGCTATCCGGCCCCGATCGGCCGCCTGCGTCTGCATCTGCGGTCCAATAACGGCGCCGATGCGTTCGTTCATTCCGAGGTGTTTGAACACCAATACTATCGGCTGCCGCTGCGGTTCGCGCCGGCGACTATTCTCGACCTCGGTGCCAATATCGGGCTCAGCGCGATTTACTTCGCGCGTTGTTATCCGGAGAGCCGCATCGCCTGTGTCGAGCCAATGCCAGAGAACGTAAGGCTTCTGATCCGCAATCTGAAGAAAAACGCGGTCGAGGCGGATGTCATCGCGGCGGCGATCGATGTGAAAGACGACGTGGTTGCGATCGAGCGCGGCGCGGCCGACTACGGACACCGGATTGCAGCGGCGGCGGCATCGGCGGTTTCGCTCGAAGTTGCGAGCGTCAGCGTGCCCTCCATCCAGCGCCGGCTCGGATGGGATCGTATCGGCCTTGTGAAGATCGACATCGAGGGGCACGAAAACGTGCTGCTGTCGCAAGCCTGCGAATGGCTTGCCGACGTCGATGCGCTGTGCGTGGAATATCATCACCATTTTGCCGAAACGGAATTGGGGCGCTTGGCCCGGCAGTTCGGATTTCTTCCGCCCACGCGATTGCCGGGCCAGATTTGGTTTCTCACCCGGCCGGATGATCTCGCCGCACAGAAACCCGTCTCGTGTTGAATTTATTTTATGAGGAGCCGGATGGCGACCGCTGGCTGCCTTTGGACCGCTATCCGCGCCGGATCGTTCGCCGTGCTTTGCGCGGCGAGCCAGAAATCGGCGGGCACAAGAGAATTTCGCTTAATTTGTGCGCGGGCCTTGATCGTCTCGGCGTCCGTTATCGCTTTAACGACTACGACTATGCCCGGCGGAATCCGCATGAGCTCGTCTGTATCATCGGCAAGGCGCAGGTTCTCGACAAGGTCGAATGGAAAAATCCGATTCTTTTCGGCGCCGCGGTGCTCTCGCATCCGCTCGACGATCCGCACTTGTTCGATAGGCTGCCGGTCAGAAAAATTCTGCTGCCGGGCGCGTGGATGAAGGAGATGTGGCGGCCCTATTGGAACGAGCCGGTCGCGGTCTGGCCGGTCGGCATCGACACCGATCGCTGGCAGCCGCACGAGCCGGCCGAAAAGCCGCTCGATGTGCTGCTTTACGACAAGGTGCGGTGGGACCACGAGCGCTATGAATCGAGCCTGATCGAACCGATCCGCGGCAGGTTACGGCAAGCCGGCAGGTCGTTTCGCGAAATCCGCTACGGCGCGTATCGCGAAACGGAATTTGAGGCGGCGCTCGCCCAATGCCGCGCCATGATCTTTCTGTGCGAGCACGAAACCCAAGGCATCGCCTATCAGCAGGCGCTGGCCGCCGGCGTGCCCATCCTGGCGTGGGACCGCGGCGGCTATTGGCAGGATCCGGCCTATTTCCCCGACAAAGTCAAATTTCAGCCGGTCACTTCGGTGCCGTACTGGGACGAGCGTTGCGGCCGGACTTTTGCGGCAATCGAAGAATTCGACGACGCCTGGCGGCAATTTTGGGACGAGTTTCAATTGGGCCGCTACGATCCGCGGGCCTATATCCTCGAGAACCTGACGTTGGAGCAATGCGCGCAAAATTATTTGCACCAGGTACAAAGCGTAGCGGACGGCTGACGTCGATGTCCGGCCATGTCGAGGCGGCGATGACTTGGATGCTTTGGTGCTGAATCAAAGTTACGACTTCATTCTCAGGCTTCCCGGCTTCAAGGGGAAGGCGAAGATCGAAGCCATGTTCCGCGCGCTCTTGAAGCCGCAAGTTTCGACGGTCCATCATGACATCCGCATGGAGCTCGATCCCGAGGAATGGCTGCAAATCGACCTGCGCGCCATGGGCCATCCGGAGCCGAGAACGACCGCGCTGTTCGAGCGCATTCTGCGGCGCGGCGATAGTTACGTCGACGTCGGCGCCCATGTCGGCTACCATTCGCTTGTCGCCGCGCGTTTGGTCGGCGAAAGCGGGCGAATATTTTCCGTCGACCCGCAGCCTTACAATTGCGCCAAAATCCTCACCAACGCCGAACTCAACGGCTTTGCCAACATCACTGTCGTTGCCGCCGCCGCCGCCGTTGACGAGGCCGACGGCTTCGTATCGCTGAAAAATCAGTCGCGCCAGGACAAAGCAAGGCTCACGTTGGCCGGCCCCGGCGTCAACGATGGCGCGCTGACATTCGTGGTGCCTAAGATCACGCTGCGGTGGCTTATCGAGACCTACAAGCTGCGGCCGGTGACTTTATTGAAGATCGACGTGGAAGGTTTTGAGCTCGAAGTGCTCAAGGGCGCGGGCGACGCGATCGGGACAATCGAGAATATCGTGTTCGAAGTTTTGCCCGGCGAAGATGTCGATAAGACGCGGGCCATCGAAAGCATGTTGCGCGAGTGCGGCTTCCAAATGTTCGATGTGGACGGCGCCCCGTGGCGGCCCGGAGAGGCCTGCGTCGAGAACAATGTCTGGGCACGGCTGTCATGAACGGGCGGATACGCCCGCTCAGCGGGCCGGCACGCCAGAAAATCAGGATAGCCGTCGCGCGCTTTTGGGCCGGGGCCACCGCTTCCGACATTGTCGATACGGTGCTGCCGGATCTCAAGCCGTTCTTCGATTTCGAGCCCTCGGCGTCACCGCAGGTGGTGTTGTACGGGCCTTACTCAGGCGAATTGCCGCCGGGAACTTACACCAAGGTCTTCATCGGCTGCGAGAACGTGCGGCCGATCATGGCGGAATGCGATTTCGCCTTCGGCGTCCTGCACGAGGATAGTGTCCGCCATCCCCGCTACATGCGGCTGCAGCGTTGGGGCGACGATTCCCATCTTGTCCAAAAGGACAAAAACTGGACAGAAGTGCTGCAAGCCAAAACACGATTTTGCGCCTTCCTGTATGCCAACAAATGTCCATATCGCGAGGCGTTCTTCCGCGCGCTGTCGCGCTACAAGCCCGTCGATGCGCCGGGCCGCTCGATGAACAACATGCCGGGCATCGACCCGGTGCCCGGACAGATCGACTGGAAGGTGAAGGTCGAGTTTTTGCGCGCCTATAAATTCGTCGTCGCCTTCGAGAACAGCTCGGCGCCCGGCTACAACACCGAAAAGCTCACCCACGCGATCGAGGCTGACTCAATGCCGATCTACTGGGGCGATCCCGAGATCGGCCGCTCGTTCAACGCCGGGCGCTTCATCAACGCCCACGATTATCTGGCCGCGCCGCGCCGGCTATTGCCGCGGCTGCCCCATGCGGCGCATTCCATCGGCAACGGCGGCGCCCCGACGTTTGTGCAAAAGCTCAGCCGCCGTCTCAATGGCCATGCGGGCGAATTCGAGCAGCGCATCTGGGCGGCGGCGGGATTTGACGCGCTGGTGGCGCGGGTCGTCGCGCTCGATCGCGATGACGATTTGTATCTTTCCCACCTGCGGCAGCCGTTTCTCATCGGCAACCGGCTGCCGGACCGCTCGGCCTGGGTCGCGCGGTGGCGGGAAATTTTTGCGGCGACGTGAGCAGCACGGCGCCACGGAAAGCTCGTGAATGAGGCAGGTTCATTTCGTGACGTTCGGCGACGGCTCGCCGCTGTGCGTGTTCAGGCCGCTTTCCGATACCAGGCGTCGAACTTGGAGATGCCCGGGTAGCGGCGCTCGTAGCTATGCCGTTGCATCAGGCGGTCCAGCTCCTGCTCCCGTGCGGTCGTGTTATGCTCGACCGAAAACAGCGTCACGTTCCAGCGCGCGTCGGTGACGTTGCGAATGAGGCCCGCGGCTTGCAGGAAATCGGGATCGAGAGTCCTGTCGAACGCCGCCAAATGGCGGCGAAACGTGCCGCTCTTGATCGGAATTCGGGCGGCGTGGGCAAAGACCCGATCGCGCAAAGTCGGCATGATCGATCGCATCGGCATGATGATCGCATAGCATACCGATGAATCAAGCAGAGGGACCCCTGCCGCCTGCCAAAGGCGCGCACTTCATCGATGCCGTCCTGACGGCATACGGCCGCGCCTTCGAGCACCCCGGCAAAATTCGCTTCGTCCGATGGCTCGTCCGCGCCTTGGCCGGCGGACGCATCAAGATGAGGCATGTGGGCGGCGCCGTCATCGCCGTCGACCCGGCAGATTATATCGGATGGGCCGTTTTCAGGACCGGCCGCTATGAGCCCGCAAGCCTCGCCCTGGCATTGAAGATCATGTCCGCCGAGCCCGGACTGTTCGTCGATGTCGGCGCCAATTTCGGTTGGTACACCTGCGCGGTGGCCTCGATCGCCGGCACAAACGTCATCGGCATCGAACCGGATCCGGAAAACTGCGCCGCGCTACGCGCCAATATCGATCGCAACGGATTGCGCTCTGTCGTGGTCTTCCATGGCGCGGTCGGCGCGCAAGCGGCGCTGCTGGCAATGTCCAGGCGATCTCCCGGCAATTCCGGAACGGTTGCGGTGGCCGCCGGCCGCCCGGCGCCGGGAAGCGGCGGCTACTGGGTCGGATCAACGACGCTCCAGGATCTCCTCAATGCTCTCGTGCAGCCGCAGGCGCGGCCGGTGCTGATCAAGATCGATGTCGAAGGTTTTGAGCCGGAAGTGCTCGAGGGTCTGGATTTCGCCGGGCCGTTCCGGCCGAAAAACATCTTGATCGAATGCGACGGCACGCTCGGCGCCGCCGCCTGGGGCTCCTATCAGAAATTCGCCGCGTTCTTCACGCAGCGCGGTTATGAGGTGCTCGACGTCACCGGGCGGCCCTTCACCGGCGACGGACCGCTCTTGGAAGAAAACGCCTGGGCGCGCGACCGCGACCGGGCGCCGTGATCGCGATGTCGCCCCGGGTCAGCATCATCATTCCGTGCCGCAACGGCGCGGCGTGGCTTGGCGCGGCCATCGAGTCCTGTCTTGGCCAAAACTGGCCGAACCTGCAGATCATCGTGGTGGATAACGGCTCGACCGACGGCAGCCGCGAACTGGCAAGACGTTATGAAGCGCGCGCGATCACCGTGCTGACGTGCGAACGGGCAGGGGCCAGTGCCGCGCGCAATGCCGGGGTCAGGCATGCCGACGGCGATTTGATCCAGTTCCTCGATGCCGACGATCAACTCGA
The DNA here is from genome assembly GCA_963724715.1 of uncultured Alphaproteobacteria bacterium. Taxonomy (GTDB): domain Bacteria; phylum Pseudomonadota; class Alphaproteobacteria; order Rhizobiales; family Xanthobacteraceae; genus BOG-931. The sequence goes on from CAVRVV010000002.1 coordinate 1,096,065, forward strand.
CGCCGACAAGATCGGCCGGCAAGTCGAGCACCTCAACGCGGCACCGGCGGCATCGGTTGCGTCCGGCGCCTGGGCGCGCTTCGCGCGCGATCCAGGCGAAGCCGTGTTCGCGCCCGAAGCGGTCTGGCGTGATTTTGCGCCGGAAGAGTTTTTGATCGCGTCGTGGCTCGGCGGCGGCATGATGCCGAATTTTGCCTGGCTCACGCCGCGCGCGGTGATCGAGCGCGCCGGGCCGTGGAATGAAATGTTGAACGTCAACGACGACGGCGAGTTTTTCTGCCGCGTCGTGCTGGCGTCGTCGGGCATTGCATTTTGCGCCGGTGCGCGCGGCTATTATCGGTCCGCAGGCGCGCTGACGCTCAGCAAGCGGCGCGACGCCGAGGCGCTCGCCTCGGCTTTTTCCGCCGTCGACCTGTCCTGCCGGCATCTCATGCAACGGTGCGGCACGTCGGCGGCCAAAAAAGCTTGCGCCACGCATTATCAGCGCTTCGCCTATGACGCTTATCCGCAAGCGGCGGAGTTTGTGGCGCAGGCGGAAAAACGCGCCGCGCAGCTCGGCGGCAGCGACTTGCGGGCCGGCGGTGGCCCGGCGTTTCAGATGCTGGCGCGCGCCTTGGGGTGGAAGCTCGGCAAGCGCGCACAGCTGGCATGGCGGACATTGCGCGGGCGGGCGGCCGCAGCGCCGGGATGAGCGGCCGGGACCAATCGCGCATCGTCCTGATCAGCGGCAACAGCCTCTGCCACAATCCGCGGGTGATGAAGGCGGCAACGACGCTTGTGCGCTGCGGCTACGACGTGCATGTGCTCGGCGCCTGGCTCGATGCGGACTTGAAGGCGCGCGATCGGGCCATGCTCGCGCAGGCTCGGTTCAGTTTCGAGCCGGTGTTCGATGCGACGCTGCCGGCATTTTATTGCACCGCGGCGCATACGCTGCGGCGGGCGCGGCGCAAGGCCGCCAACACGATGTACGGGTTCACCGGATGGCAAAGCCGTGATCAGCTCGGCTACGGCATCGGGCACCTGCTGGCGCGGGCGCGCGCCCTTGCGGCTGACCTTTATGTCGCCCATTCCGAGCCCGCGCTTTACGTCGCCTGGCGCCTCATGCAAGACGGCCGTCGCGCCGGCGTCGACATGGAGGATTGGTATTCGCAGGATCTTCTCGCCGACGTCCGTGCGCAGCGGCCGCTCGGCTTGCTGCGCAGGCTCGAAAGCGAATTGTTGGTCAAAGGCGCCTATGCAACATGTCCGTCTCGCGCCATGAGCGAGGCAATGGCTGCGGCCTACGGCGGCAAACCGCCCGCCGTCATCTACAATGCCTTTCCCGCGGCGGACCGGGCGGCCATCGACGGCATTCGCAAAGATCGGCGTAACACCGCCGTGCCGTCGATCTATTGGTTCTCGCAAACGCTCGGGCCGGGCCGCGGGCTGGAAGATCTTATCGCCGCGCTGCCATTGCTCGACCGCGACGTCGAAATCCATTTACGCGGCCGCGCCGCGCCGGGCATGGGGGAATGGATCAGATCGCAAATGCCGGCACGTTGGCGGGAGCGCGTAGTCCTGCACCTGCTGGTGCCGAACGAAGAGCTGCTGTCGCGCCTTGCCGAGCACGATATCGGCTTTGCCGGCGAGCAGCCGTACTGCCGCAGCCGCGATCTCACCGTGACCAACAAAATCCTGCATTACCTGCTCGGCGGCCTCGTCGTCGTCGCAAGCGACACCGCGGGTCAACGGGAAGTGGCCGTGCAGGCAAGCGGCGCCGTGGCGCTTTATGAACCGGGCAATCCGGCGGCGCTGGCGCAGGCGTTGCGGACGCTCATTGATTCTCCCGATGGCCTGGCCCGGGCCAAGGCCGCGTCGTTACAAGCTGCTGAAAAGACGTTCTGCTGGGAGCAGCAGGAGAAAATCCTGTTGCAAAATATCCAGGACGCGTTGCGCGAGACGGCCGCCGCGTCCCGCGCAAGCCATTCATGAGCGATACCAAATCCCGCCCGGCCCGGCGCGTTCTCCTGGTAACCGGTTCCTATGCGCCGACCATGATCGCCGACATGCAGCGCGCGCGACAGCTCGCCTGGCAATTGCCCGAAGCCGGATGGGAGGTCGAGATTTTGTGCCCCGGTATCGGTTATCAGCCGCCGTCCTGCAACGATGCCGACAGCGCGGATTTTTTTTCGCCTGCCGCCAAGGTGCACGCCGTGCCGCAGCGCGCAGACGCATTTTTCAGCTTTTTCGGCATCGGCAATATCGGCCTGCGTGCGCTGGTGCCGCTGTATTTTGCCGGCCGCAAACTGCTGGCCGCGCGCCGGTTCGATCTTGTCTACTTTTCGACGGCGCAATTTCCGCTTTTTCTCCTGGGGCCCCCATGGCGGTGCCGGTTCAAAATTCCCTACGTGGTCGATCTGCATGATCCGATCGATAGCGGCGCCGCGGCCACGCCGGGCGGCTGGAAACGGCGCTTGAGCCGGTTTGTCTCGCGCTTCATCGAGCGCCGCGCCGCCGCCACGGCTTCGGGACTGATCGCGGTATCGCCGCATTATTTGACGCTGATGCAAAGCCGGTATGCCGACAGACGGCCGCAATGGCTCAAGCCCGATCGGCAGGCCGCCATTCCTTTTGCTGTATTGCCGCGCGATCTGGAGGAGGTCGGCGCGGGATCGGCCGGAAGCCGCGACGCGGGCGGAGCCAGGCGCATCGTTTATGTGGGGACCGGCGGGGCTGTCATGGCGCGCTCGTTTCGGCTGTTGTGCCAAACCTTGGCAGAGCTGCGCCACCGGCATTCTCTTTTGTTGGAGAACATCCGCATCGAGCTTCACGGCACTTCGAGCGCGATCGCTGCGGACATGGACGCGCCGCTCGCGCGCATCGCCGGTGATTTCGACCTTGCCGACCTGATTTGCGAATACCCGGCGCGCGTCAGCTATCGCCGCAGCCTCGAGCTGTTGCTGCACGGCGACGGCGCGCTGGTGCTTGGCGTCGACGATGCGGGCTACACGCCCTCGAAGCTCGCGACTTATGCGTATTCCGGCAAACCACTGTTGGCCTGCCTTCACCGCGACGGGCCGGCGTTTGCGATGTTGCGCGGGCAGCCGACGCTCGGCCATGCCTTGTGGTTTTCGCCAACGCAGGACATGCCGATTGCCGATGCCGCGGCCGTGGTCGCGGCCTACCTCGAAGAGGTCAGGAGCGGCCGAACCTTTGCGCGCTACGCGGAACTCGCGTCGCACACCGCCGCGGCCATGGCGGCGCGCCATGGTCAATTGTTCGACGCATGCCGGGACAATCGTTGAATGCGCGCGCGCCGGCGTATCGCGTTTGTGGTTTCGCACCCGATTCAATATCTCGTGCCGCTTTATCAAAGGCTTGCCGGCCGGGATGACGTCGCGGTCAAGGTCTTTTTCACCTGGCACGCGGGTCAGCACGCGGTCGACGATCGCGGATTTGGCCGGCCCATCGCCTGGGACATTCCGCTCACGGACGGCTACGACTTCGAGTTGGTGCCCAATGTCGCGTCCGACCCGGGAACACATAAATTCCTTGGACTGCGCAACCCCATGCTGCTCGACCGCGTCATGTCGTGGCAGCCCGATGTCGTGCATATCAACGGCTGGGCCTGGCTGTCGCATCTGCAATTGTTGCATGCGCTCCACCGTCGCGGCGTGCGGACGCTGTTCTTCGGCGACTCGCACCTGCTCGGCGGCAAGCCCAATGGGCCGCGCTGGTGGATCAAATCGGCCGTTCTTCGCCGAGTCTATTCCTGGCCGACCGCTTGCCTGTTTGCGGGTTCGGCCAACCGCGCCTATTTCGAAACTTTCGGTGTCCCGCCGGAACGGCTCTATCCCTGTCCGCATTCGATCGACGTGAGCAGGTTCGCCGACCCGGCCGCGCAACGGGAGGAAGAGGCTGCGCGCTGGCGATCCGAGCTTGGGATTGGCAGCGAACAGAAAATTTTGCTGTTCGCCGGAAAGTTCGATGCCAATAAGCGCCCGGTGCAATTGATGCGGACGGTGGCCAAGCTGCATGATGGCGAGATCGTCTTGGTCTTGGCCGGTGCCGGGGAACTTCAGGCTGAGATTGACGCGATCGCCGCTTCCGATCCGGCCCGTTTTCGTGTGCTGCCGTTTCAAAACCAAAGCCGCATGCCGATCGTTTATCGGCTCGGCGACATTTTCATAATGCCGTCCGCGGCAGAGACTTGGGGGATCGCCGTCAACGAAGCGTTGGCGTGCGGCCGGCCGGTCGTTGTCAGCGATGGCGCAGGCTGCGCCGCCGATGTGGTGGACGTCACTTGCGGCCGGATATTTCCTCGGGATGACTGGTCGGCGCTCGGTAAGGTGATCGAGGAACTGAAACAAAACGGCGATACGCTGTCGGCAATGGGTCGTGCCGCCGCCACGCGGGCGTGGACCTTCGACGTCGCGGCGACGGAGGTGGCGTTGCTTGCAGCTGTGAATGAGATTTGCGCGGCGCCGCGCAACACGCTGGCGGTTGCGTGATGGCATATGGTATTTCTCGTTACATGAGCACATTCGGGACTATGCCGCCGCCGGCCTCGTATACCGGTTCGTTCCGCGCGGTGGATTTAAGGCAGGCCGCAAATCTTCTGCGCCTGATCGCGCTGTGCTTATTGGCGGCAAGCCCGTTTGCGGTCGATCCGATCGCCTATATGTGCATCACCATACCGGTGCTGGTGGCGCCCTTCCTTTGGGTCAACTCCGGCGCATTCGGCATCCCGGTGCTGCCGGTAATATCCGCTTTGTCTTACTTGTATTATGCGATGCCCTTGCTCTCGGGCAATACGCTTGCGGTCTATCGGCCTGAAGACCTTGTCTGGGCGGCGCTGTCGGTCGGGCTGTTTCTGACCGCGGCATCCTTGGCGGCATGGCCGTTTTTGGGCGATGGGCGCGGCCGCAAAAAAATGCCAGCCATCCAGGCGCCGGGCAAGGCCCGCCTTATCAGGACAAGGTCGGTGAACAACCTTGCCACGAACGACGAGCTGTATCGCCTGATCTTTATCGGTCTCGCCGCTGGCATCCTGTATTACTTGGCGCTGGCCGCCGGCGTCGCGGGTTATCTCGGAACGTCAATCGGCGTCGTTCGTTCGGTCGCAGTCACCTTGACGTCGCTCGCCTGTTATTTGACGGGCTTTGCCCGCGGCGCGGGCTTGTTGACCGGCCAACGATGGTTCGCCGCACTTGCCGGCTTTCTTTTGGTCACGACGCTCTCGATGAGTGGCCTGTTTCTTGTCAGCGGCACGGTCAATATTGGCGCAGCCTTGCTCGGCTACGTGCTGGCGGCAAAGCGAATTCCTTGGATCATGCTGGGATTGGTTTTCGCAATCTTGAGCATTCTCAACGCCGGCAAGCAGAATATACGAAGTGAATATTGGGAACGAGACAATCAGTCCTTGAAAAATGCCTCCATATCGCAAGTACCCGGCATGATGGTGAACTGGTTCGCCGCCGGTATCGGCGGAACGGTATCGAAAGCACTGGGCAGCAGGCAGCCGGAGAACAATTCGCTCCTGGAAAGGACTTCGCTGCTGCACATGGTTCTGGCCGTGCAAGAGGCGACGCCCGGCGTCATTCCCTATCTCGAGGGTGGGACTTACGCGTTGTTGCCGTCCATGCTGGTGCCGCGGTTTTTGGAGCCGGATAAGACCGAAAGCCAGGCCGGCCTCAATCTGTTGAGCGTGCGCTACGGCCGCCAGCGCGCCGAAGACACCTACAAGACGACGCTCGGATGGGGCATGGTCGCGGAGGCCTATGCCAATTACGGCAATCCCGCCGTCATCATGGTTGGTGTGCTGTTCGGCATATTGTGCGGAATGCTGATGCGGCTCAGTGCCACCGCCGCGCCATTGTCGCTCGCCATGATGATCGCAATTGCGTCAACGCTTGCGCTTTGCAATCTCGAGCTCGATGTTTCGTCCTTGGTCGTCAGCATGCTGCAGACCTACGGAGGCATTTTGCTGTTCGCGGCGCTACCGCGCGTTGTTAAGCGCCGGCCGGCGCCAGTCATGCCGTTCCCGCGATCTGGCGCGCGTTAGCGCAGCGGACCGGCAAGACAGCGAAAGCAGAAATAGCTCAGGACCGATGCGAATCCTGCACGTCGTGCCGACCTACCTGCCGGCGACGCGGTATGGCGGGCCGATTGTTGCGGTGCATAGCTTGTGCCGGGCGCTCGCCGCCCGCGGCCATGCCGTCGAAGTCTTCACCACCAGCATCGACGGGCCGTTCGACACGGCGGTGCCGCACGATCGGCCGGTCATGCTGGACGGCGTGAAGGTTCGCTATTTTGCGTCGCGCCGGCTGCGCCGCTTGTCGTACGCGCCGTCATTGATGCAATCGTTGCACGACGAAATATCGGGAGCCGACGTTGTCCACTTGCATTCGGCTTTCCTGTGGCCGACCTGGCGGGCGGCTCGGCTGTCGCACAAGCGGCGCATACCGTACGTCATCTCGCCGCGAGGCATGTTGGTCAAGACGCTGATCGCCAGCCGCAATCGATTGATCAAGTCGGCATGGATCGCCTTGATCGAACGATCGAACCTGGAGCAGGCGTCGGCGATCCATGCGACGTCGGCTATCGAAGCTGAGGAGATTAGAAAGTTCGGCTGGCAGTTGCCGCGCGTCGCCGTGGTGCCGAACGGCGTCGATGCGGTCGAAGAGCCATCTCGCCAAGACGCGCCGGCGGCGGACATCGCGGCGCTCGCCGGGCAGCAGCCGCTAGTCCTGTTTTTCGGTCGGCTGGCACAGGTGAAGGGATTGGATCGGTTGCTGCGCGCCTTCGCCTGCACCCGGCGCGGCACGCTCGCCATTGTCGGCAACGATTATGAGGGACTGGCAACCGACCTGTCCGAAATGGCCCGCCAGCTGAAGATCGATGAGCGCGTCCGCATTGTGCCGCGCACGATCACGGACGCGGAAAAGGAATGCATGTTTGCAGCAGCGCGCGCATTCGTCTTGCCGTCCTATTCGGAGAGTTTTGGCAACGTTGTCCTGGAAGCCATGCAGCGCGGCCTGCCGGTCATCGTCACGCCGGAAGTGGGGGCCGCCGAGGTGGTGAAGGAATCTGGCGGCGGGCTTGTCGCCAGCGGCGACGCGCAATCGCTCGGCGCGGCCATCGACGGGCTGACGGAAGATGCCGCTAAATCGTCGGCGATGGGCGAGACCGGCCGGCGCCACGTCAGCGAGCGCTACGGCTGGCAAACCGTCGCCGCGCGGATGGAAGCGCTCTATGACGAGCTGAAAGCGGCGCGGTAGGACCGGCGTGCTCGAGCAAATCACCCCCTTGATCATCACCTACAACGAGGCGCCGAATATCGCGCGCACGGTCGGAAAATTGTCGTGGGCGAAACGGATCGTCGTGATCGACAGCGGCAGCACCGACGCAACGTTGGACATGCTGCGACGTTTCCCGCAGGTGGACGTGATCCAGCATCCGTTCAGCGATTTCGCCAGCCAATGCAATTTCGGCCTCACCCAGGTCGGCACACCATGGGTGCTGTCAATCGACGCCGATTACGAGCTCGGCGATGTTTTGGTCGAGGAGCTCGCTGGGCTGCGTGCGCCCGATGCCGCTTCCGGCTACCAGGCGCGGTTCGTTTATCGCATTTACGGCCACGTTTTGCGTGGAACGCTCTACCCGCCCAGAACCGTGCTCTACCGCAAGGACAAAGCGCGCTATCGCAATGAAGGCCATGGCCACCGCGTCGCCATAGACGGCGAAATCTTGCCGCTCACCGGTGTCATCTATCACGACGACCGCAAACCGCTGGCGCGCTGGTTCGATTCGCAGCAACGTTATGCGCAAGTCGAAGCCCGCTATCTCATCGAAACGCCGACCGCGAAGCTGACGCGTAGCGACCGCGTTCGCCGTCTGGGCTGGGCGGCGCCGATCGGCGTTTTGTTTTATACGCTATTTATCAAAGGCTGCATTTTGGATGGCTGGCCCGGCTGGTATTATGCGCTGCAGCGGCTTTGCGCCGAAACATTGATTGCGCTTGAAATTCTCGAACGGCGCTTGCGGGGAAGCGAAACGGGAGCGCAGGAATGACGGCCACCATGACCGAATTGTCCGCGTAGCAAAACCCGCGCATGCGCATCACCATCGTTATCGGCCCGTTCTATCCCATTCCGCCGGCGCTCGGCGGCGCGGTCGAGAAGGTGCATCTGCTGTTGGCCGGCGCTTACCGCGCCGCCGGTCATGACGTCACGATCATCTCGCGCCGCTACAAGGATTTTGCCACTGACGAAGTCGTGGACGGCATCCGGCATATCCGCATTCGCTCCACCGACCGCTCGTCGAGCCTGGCGGTCAATTTGTTGCTGGATTTCATCTACGCCGTCCGCGTCGCTTGCGCCTTGCCGGCGGCCGACGTGACGATCACCAACGCGTTTTTTCTGCCGCTCGTTCTGCCGCATCGGCGCGCCGGCAAAATCTACGTCCAGGTCGGACGCTATCCGAAAGGGCAGATGTCGCTTTATTTCCGCGCCGACCGGCTGCAGGCGGTGTCGCGGGCGGTGGGACAGGCGATTGCACGGCAGGCGCCTTGGCTCAAGCACAAGATCGTCGTCATCCCCTATGCGATTCCCGATCTGTATTTTTCCAAGCCCGCGGATTCCGCGCGCGAGCCGGTCGTGCTCTATGTCGGCCGTGTCGCCCGAGAGAAGGGAATCGAGGCGTTGATTCAGGGGTTTGCGAGCCTGCACCGGCATGGCGATGCGGCTGTGCCGAAGGGCTGGCACCTGCGCATCATCGGGCCGCATGCGGTCGCCCAGGGCGGCGACGGCGTCGAATATCTCGGGCAGTTGCAGGCGCTGGCGCAACGGCTCGGCGTCGTTTGCGAATTTTTGGGCCCGATCTTCGATCAGGATGCGTTGATCCGCGAATACCGACGCGGCGGCGTCTTCGTTTATCCAAGCCTCGCCGAAGCCGGCGAATCGCTCGGGCTGGCGCCGCTGGAAGCCATGGCCACGGGCTGCGCTACGATCGTGTCCGACCTGCGATGCTTTGACGATTACATCGAAGACGGCGTGACCGGGCTGCGGTTCGATCATCGCGGCGCCGATGCCGCGGACGCACTGGCCGCTCAACTTGCACGTCTGATCGGCAATGCTGAATTCCTGCACCAGATCGCCGCTGCCGGACGTGACATGGCCGGAAATTTCCGTACTTCGATCATCGCCCGCCGCATGCTCGATGATTTTAAGTCTTTGCTTGCGAGTGCCGGCAGCGAAGGCGGAGCGCAATGACGCCAATCCTGGTGACCGGCGGCGCGGGCTTTATCGGCAGCCACACCTGCAAGGCGTTGCGCGCGGCCGGCTTCGATCCGATCAGCTACGACAGCCTCGACCGCGGCAATCCGGAGGCGGTGCAGTGGGGCGCGCTCGAGGTCGGTGCGCTCGCCGACGGCGCCCGCTTGCGCGAGGTTCTGACACGCTATCGGCCGGCTGCCGTCGTGCATTTCGCCGCACTCGCCTATGTGGGCGAATCGAACGCCGACCCATTGCTGTATTACCAGAACAATGTCGGCGGCACGGCGGCGCTGGTCGCCGCCATGCGCGATTGCGGCGTCGATAAAATCGTATTGTCCTCGAGCTGCGCGGTTTACGGCGTGCCGGCAACCGTTCCGATCACCGAAGATGCACGCCTTGCACCGGTCAATCCCTACGGCGCCACCAAGATGTTCTGCGAGCAGATTCTTGGAGACTGCGCCGCGGCGTTTGGGTTGAATTTCATCGCGCTGCGTTATTTCAATGCCGCCGGCGCGGATCCCGACGGCGACATCGGCGAGTGTCATGTCCCGGAAACCCACGCCATCCCGCTTTTGCTCGAGGCCGCCGCGGGAGGGCGGGAGTTCACGATTTTCGGCAACGATTATCCGACCGTCGACGGCACCTGCGTGCGCGATTACGTCCATGTGAGCGATCTTGCCGATGCCCATGTGCGGGCGTTGCGGGCGCTGCTGGATGGCGCCGACAGTATCGCCCTCAACCTCGGCACCGGGCGCGGCTGGTCGGTGCGCGAGCTGGTCGCCACCGTGCGCGAGGTCACCGGGCGCGACTTTCCGGTGCAGCTCGGCCCGCGCCGGTCTGGCGATCCGCCCGCTCTCGTCGCCGCCCCGGCGCGCGCGCGCGAAAAGCTCGGCTGGCGGCCGCGGCATTGCGAGCTTGCGACGCAGGTGTCCCATGCCTGGGCTTGGCGCCGAGGCGGCGGAAAAACCTGGAAAAGAATGCGTGACTAAGCCGATTTGACGATACCATCCGGCTCGTTCCTGGCCGCCGCTCCCGCCGCATGCGGCAGCGCGACGACCTCGCCATAGGAACGATCGAGCACTGCGATCGAGATCGCCTTTTCATCGCGGCGATCGCCGGTAGCCGACAGCATCCAGATTGTTCGTATAATGATTTTCAGATCGAGCCGCAGCGATGCGTGACGGATGTACCAGGCATCCAGCGCATTTTTTTCATCGGCCGATATCAGCTTCCCCCCGCAAACCTGCGCCCATCCCGTCAATCCCGGCCGCACCATAAGCCGCACTTCGAGATCGTCAGGCTGATCCGCCGGCAGTAACGGCCGCGGACCGACCAAAGACATATCGCCGGAGAGGATATTCCACAGCTGCGGCGTTTCATCGAGGCGCGTTGTTTGCAGGAAACGCCCGATGGCGGACGGCGCCTGCGCCAAGCGCCGTTCCTTGGTTTGCCGGTCGAACAGCGTTTGCAGCGTGCGAAATTTATAAAGGTAAAGCGGCGCGCCATTGCGTCCGACGCGCTGCTGCCAGAACACGACCGGGATGCCGACGTCGAGCAGGACCAGTACACAGACGACCACGGCGATCGGCGTCAGCACGACGGTGGAGAACAGCGCCAGCACCAGGTCGCCCGCGCGCTTGAGCGCCCAGAACGGGCGATCCAGCGATTTGCCAAAATCATATTGCGGAGGGATTGCGACGGCATTCGGATGGGCGACGACGTTTTCGGGCCGGTCGGCGGCGTCCTCGGAGATCAGGCGCTCGGGCAGGATTTGCAACACGATGTCGAGTTTGCGGCATAGACGGCTGACGTCGTCCCAGGAGCCGGGCGCAAGATCTTGCGGCTGTGCCGCCAGCACCACCTTGTCGATGCGCACGCCGTGCATGGCATAGTCGGCGACGATCTTTTCCAGATCGGCCGACGCGCCGATGATCGGGTAGCCGTTGAGCGAGCGGTGCTTGAGCCTCGGCTCGTCGTCCAATATCGCCACGATCCGATAGCGGTCCGGCGCCAGCTCCTCCACCATCTTGGTGAAGAACCAGGCGAGGCGCGAGGCCTGGATGATGAGGACGTGGTCGACATCGTTCGCGGCGCCCGACAACGGCGCGTCGCGATAGCTTTGGCGCAGCCGCAACAGTACCCGTCCGCCCAACAGTCCGGCGGCCAGCAGCAGGAAATGCAGGATCGGGATCGAGCGCGGCGCCTCTTCAAGGCGCGTCAACAGAAACGACGCGACGGCGGTCAGCGCCGCGATCAACACGCAGGCTTTGAACAGCTCAAAAGCGTCGCGCAGCGAATAGAAGCGGGAAATCGGCGAGCTGGTCTGAAACCATTGAAAGACCAGAACCGAAACAAGGAATGAGATGACGCAGTAGCGCGTCACGCCGGCCGGCGAGTAAATGGTGCCGTCGCGCAGCAAAAATGCGGCAAGCGGGCTGATGCCCCCCCACAGCACGTCCAGCACCGCCACCCGCGACGCCAAAGGTGCGTAGGAAGAAGGCTTTTTCAACCGAAGATTGGCCTTGGCCACAGCGAATGCCCCAATAGGCGGTCAGCCGCTTCTGCCAGATGCAATAACGTCAACGGGACGTTGCGTCCATCAGATTCGCTATCAGCAATAAGCGAGCTAAATCACTGACGGCGGGTGGTTAATCCAGCCGCGCCGCTGCCGCTTTCAGGAAGTTCCACGAAACCGGCGCTAACGGCTCGGCCCGGGTGGGGAAGGGGCACTGGCGCGCCGCCACAGCCATAGTGGCAGCCGCAACAGCGGATAAAGGAAATGCAGATAGGTCGGCAGCGGCAGGGAAATAACGTCGATAATGCCGACCGAAGCGGTCCGGCACTGGGCGGCAATGAACGCCCATCCTTGCCCGAGCAAAAATTGCATCCAAAAACCGCGCAATACCGCCGGCGCGCTGTCGCCGTCGGCGCCGCGAGCCCGGTCCGCTATTGTCTCGGCGGCGACGGCGTAGAGTTTTCTGACCCGCGCAGTTCCTTGCAATTCGGACGCGAGGCCGTCCGGAAGCGCCAGGGTAAGGAGGCGCTGGCACAGCAACAAGGCTTGACCGGAACAGAATCCGGCCCCCTTCGTTTGGGCATGGCGATGCAGATGCATGACATCGGCATCGGTCGCCGCAATGAAGGAATTGAGATCGGCAAGCCATTTCAGCCGCGACCAGGCATGATAGGCACCGTGAATGCACAGATAGGCGAAAAGATCGTCGCGCGCCAAAGTGCGGATGCTCAAGCCACCGGCAACGACGACGTTTTGCGTCGGCGAACCGGCGTGAACCTCCTTGAGCAGCTCGGGATTGTCGGCGACGCGCCATTGCAATTCCAAGAACGCGCCATGGTCCGGGTGAACGAATGCGACCTCCCGGGAATAACGCACGACGGCGCGGCGCTGCGTCGCGCTGAGCCGGTTTGACGGAAACGAAAGCGCATAACCGTCACGTTCGAGCAGCGCCATGGCGACAGGGGCGCAATCCTGCGGGACCAAAAGATCGATGTCGTGGGTATGCTTTACTTTGAGCGAGCCGTAGGCGAGCTGCGCCAGCGCAACGCCCTTCAAGGCGACCGAAGGAATCTCTGCCGTATCCAACAGTTTCTGCAGCCGGCAGGTCTCAGTCGCCAGCAGCAAGTTTTTTCGCGAAATCGCTTGCGCGCGCCGGGCAAATTCCGCCGCCGGCGCTGCGGGGAGCTCCACGCCTGCCGCCTGCAGCGCGTCGTGAACCAGGGCGGCAACGCGCTGCCGCCGCGCCGCCAAAAGGACGGTATTCCAATCGGCGATTGGCGCGGTGGCAGCCATGACGGCGGCGTTACGGGATTGTGACGGCGGCCAACGGCAGCAGGCGGCTATAAGCAGAAACTCGGGCGAAGCCAGCGTGCCGGCCGCACGCCTTCCGGGGATATCCAAGGCGGGTCGGCTCACGGGGTCGCCGGGTGCGTTGCCATGCAACCGGGAACTACCATCCGGGTCCCGCGCCAGCAACCGGCCTGCCACCGCCGCCACCACCACCAAAAGGCGGTTGCGACCGCGCCGCGCACCGGTCAGAATCAAAATAATCGAGTTTGCCGCTGCGGTGACTTCCATCACCGGAATGGGCGAGGCAACGGGGCGAAAACGATGGCGAACAATCCGGCGGCCGAACGCGGGCTCAAATTATTGGAAAAATGTACGTTGTTCGCCGCTCTCGACGACAAGGCGCGCCGCGAGCTGGCGGAGCATGCTCACCCCCGCCACTTTGCCACAGGCGACGCGATCTGCCGGATCGACGAGCACGGCGACAGCATGATGGCGGTGGTGCTCGGCGTGGTGCGGATTTCGCTGCCGGCGGTGCGGGGCAAGGAGATCATCCTCGCCGATCTGCGGGCCGGCGAAATGTTCGGCGAGATCGCGCTGCTCGACGGCAAGCCGCGTTCCGCCAATGCCACCGCGCTGACCAATTGCGAGCTGATGGTTCTGGAACGCCGCGACGTGCTGCCGTTCCTGGAGCGCAATCCCGCGGCCTGCATGAAACTGATGGAACTACTCTGCGCGCGCATTCGCCGCTCCGACGAGCGCATGTCGGACATCGCCTTCTTCGATCTGCCGGCGCGGCTCGCCAAGACGCTATTGAGCTACCCGGCTCAGGGCCACGGCGCGGCGAAACTGTCGCTGTCGCAGCGGGAGCTCGCGGAAATGTCGGGCGGTACCCGCGAGAACGTCAATCGCTGCCTGCGCGACTGGCAGCGCCGCGGCATCCTGGAGCTAAAGGACCGCTGGACCATCATCCTCAAGCCCGAGGCGTTGCGCGAGCTGGTGACGTCGCCTTAACACCGGGCATTGCGTCGCGCGTATTCTTTACCGAGCATTCACTGTGACGCGCGGCACAGACGTTGGCGCAGGCAAACGTCACTACACGGCATCGGATGCGCCGCCGGCCAATATGACAAGAGTCGTATGGGTCGGTGGCAAACTGGTGGAGGTCACCGATGTCACAGTTATTCACGCGAGATGAGCGCCTGATCCTGGTGGATCCCGCGCACGGCCCGCTGTTGCGCAAGGTGACGCAGTGGGACCGGCTGGCCGCGGTATTCACCGATCCCGATCTCGTCGCGGTCGCGCTGTTCTGCGCGCTGGGCGCGTTACTGACGGTTGCCTTGATCCATTCCCTGCCCGGGTGGGTCGAGGTCATCGCAGCAGCCCAGCAATTCTGACCTACACAACCGCGCTGCGGAATGCTTCCGAACATGGCGCCGTTTTGGTAGCATCGGCACGAGGCCGCCGTCGCCTTCGCTCCGATTGTTCCGACCTTAGGCTGTGCGGTTGGAAGCCACATACTGACGTTGTGGATGATCTCCAAAAGCGCGCCGTGGCGGCGGTCATGGACCGGGACAATTGCTTTGTCGCCGGTACTGCGCGACGGTAGCCTCGTATTGCTTCCGGCTTGTGTCTTGTCGTGTGTCTTGTTTTGGGGCTTGGAATGAAATGCCCGAAGTGTCAGCACGAAAACACCGCTAAGGCGAGATTCTGCGAGGAGTGCGCCACTCCGCTGACCCGAAGCTGCGGCAATTGCGGCAGCCAAGTCTCCGCCACGGCCAGGTTCTGCCTGCAATGCGGTCATCCGCTGCGGGCGGTCGAAGAGGATGCGCGCTACGCTTCGCCCAAAAACTACACGCCCCAGCACATCGCCGATAAGATTCTCGTCTCGCGCGCTGCGCTCGAAGGCGAGCGCAAGCTGATCACGGTGCTGTTCGCCGACATCAAGGGCTCGATGGAGGTGATCGCCGACCGCGACCCGGAGGACGTGCAAAAGCTTCTCCACGCGGTGCTCGAGCGCATGATCGAAGCCGTGCATCGCTATGAAGGCACCGTGAACACCGTCATGGGCGACGGCCTCATGGCGCTGTTCGGCGCGCCGCTGGCGCACGAGGATCACGCGGTGCGCGCCTGTTATGCGGCGCTGCGCATGCAGGAAAACATCGCGCGCTATTCCGACGAGATCCAGCGCAGCTACGGCGTGCCGGTGATGATCCGGATCGGCGTCAATTCGGGCGAGATCGTCATTTCCGGCATCGGCAACGATCTGCACATGGACTACACCGTGGTCGGCCAGACCGCGCACCTGGCGGCGCGCATGGAGCAGATGGCCAAGCCGGGCTCGGTGCTGACGACGGCGGATACCTTTCGCCTGGCGGAAGGTTATCTTGCCATGAAGCCGCTCGGCGCGCTCCCGGTGAAGGGGCTCACCTATCCGATCGACGTCTACGAGATCACCGGCGCCGGCGCCGCGCGCAGCCGCCTGCAAGCCGCCGCCGTCCGCGGCTTGACGCGTTTCGTCGGCCGCACCGCTGAGTTGCAGCACTTGCGCCGCGCCCAGCAGCTGGCCGAACAAGGCCACGGCCAGGTGGTGACAATCGTCGGCCAGGCCGGCGTCGGCAAGTCGCGCCTGGTGCACGAGTTCATTCATTCGCCGCCGACTGCCGCATGGCTGGTGCTGGAATCCAATTCGACGTCTTACGGGCATGCCACGCCGTATTTGCCGGTCACCGAACTGCTGCGGCATTACTTCAAGCTCAATGTCCATGACAGCGCCCAGTCGATCCGCGAGAAAGTGTCGGGAAAAATCCTCTCCCTCGACCCGTCCCTGCAGGAGGTGATCCTGCCGGTGCTCGATCTGCTCAATGCGCTGGACGACGATCACCCGTTCCGCTCGCTCGATCCGATCGAGCACCGGCAACAGACCTATCAGGCGGTGATCCGCCTGCTGCTGAGCGAGAGCAAGATCCAGCCGGTGCTCGCGGTGTTCGAGGACATGCCCTGGTATGATTCGCTTTCCATCGGGCTCTTGAACGAGCTGGTCGTCCGCGCCCAGGATTCGCGTCTGTTGCTGGTCGTCAGTTGCCGCCCCGAATACAAGGACGAATGGAAGGGCCGGCCGAATTACCGCCAATTGCGCCTCAATCCGCTCGCCACCGAGAGCTTCGCCGAGCTCTTGCAAGCGCTGCTGGGCTCCGATCCGAGCGTCGAGACCATCAAAAGCTTCCTGATCGAGCGCGCCTCCGGCAATCCGTTCTTCGTCGAAGAGATCGTGCGGTCGCTGGTCGACGGCGCAGTGCTCGAAGGCGCCCGCGGCAAATATCGCCTGGCCCGGCCGTTCGTGAGCAACGACGTGCCGCCGACGGTACAGGCGGTGCTCGCCGCGCGCATCGACAAGCTGCCGGCCACCGAAAAGCGCCTGCTGCAGGAAGGGGCCGTGATCGGCCACGATTTCTCATTCACGCTGCTGCAAGCGATCAGCGGCTTGTCTGAAGACGACCTGCGCGCCTTGCTCGACGATCTGCAGGCGGCCGAATTCCTCTACACCACGCAACTGTTTCCCGACCTGCAATACACTTTCACCCACGCGCTCACCCACGACGTCGCCTATAACGAGCTGTTGCAGCAGCGCCGCCGTGATACCCACGCCGGCGTCGTCGAGGCCATGGAAAGGCTCTATGCCGACCGGCTCGGCGACCACGCCGAGCGGCTTGCCCATCACGCCGTGCGCGGCGAGCTCAAAGACAAGGCGGTGCACTACCTGCACATAGCCGGCGGCAGGGCCGCTGCGCGCTCGGCGCTGGCCGACGCCCGCTCCTGTTTCGAGGAGGCGCTCGGCGTCTTGAAGGAACTGCCGGAGAGCCCGGCGACGCTGGGGCGCGGTTTTGAGCTTCGTCTCGACCTGCGGCCGGTGCTGCGCCAATTGGGTGAGGGCCGGCGCCAGCTCGAACATCTGCGCGAGGCCGAGATCATCGCCACGCAGTTGAAGGACGATCGGCGGCGCGGCCAGGTCTGCGCTTTCATGACCACCGTGCAGTCGACGCTCGACGATCTGGACGAAGCGCTCGATAGCGGCTCCCGCGCGTTGGAGATCGCCGAGCGTCTGCACGACGTACCGCTACGCATCGTCGCCACCAGCTTTCTCGAGCAGGCGCATTGCTACCGCGGCGACTATGAGCGCGTGGTGGCGCTCGCCACCAACAATCTCGACGCGCTGCCCGCGGACTCGATCAACGCCCATTTCGGCATGGCGGTGCCGGCATCGATCTTCGATCGTGCCTGGCTGGTGATGAGCCTCGCCGAGCTCGGCCGCTTCGACGAAGCCGCGAAATACGAGGCCGAGGCGATCCGCATCGCCGAGCCGACGCAGCATGCGTTCAGCATCGGCTGGGCGCATTTCGCTGCCTCCATGCCGCATCTCCTCAAGGGCGATTGGGCGAAAGCGCAGTCGCTGATCGAGCAGTGGCTGACGATGCTGCGCACCGGCAATGTCTCCATCCATTTGCCCTGGGCGGTCGCGTCCTCGGCTTGGGCGATGGCGGAAATCGGCGAGTCCCGCGATACGCCGAGCCGCATCCAGGAGGCCGAGGCGCTGCTCGAGCGGCAGGCGGGGCAGGGTATCGTCGGCCATCGCAGCTGGGCCTATCACGCCGTCGGCCGCGCTTTGCTGCGGCTCGGCGAGCTCGACAAAGCGCGCGCGCTTGCGCAACGCGCCATCGAAACATCGACGCGGCAACCCGGTTTTGCCGCCCACGCCCATCACCTGCTCGGCGACATCGCGACCGATGCCGACCGTTTCGATCACGAGCGCGGCGTCGGCCACTACTGCGATGCGCTGGCGCTGGCGCAACGCCACGGCATGCGCCCGCTGGTCGCTCACTGCAATCTCGGTCTCGGCAAGATCCATCGCCGCGCGGGCAAAGCCGAGGATGCGGAGCGTCACCACGCCACGGCGACCGCGATGTACCGCGACATGGACATGCGTTTCTGGCTCGCCCAGGCCCAGCACTGATATGCTGCGCTAGTGCGATAAAATCCGAGTTGGCAAAGCATCGTGTTGGACCAACCTTCTGCGAAGCAAAAAGTCGGGTTTTCGTCGCTTTATGACCTGCTGCAAGGTCATGCCCGGCGCTTTGGGGATGCGCCCGCGATCTTGGCTCCCGCTTGTGTGCCGCTGAGCTACCGGCGGCTTTATCGGCATATCGACGACGTTGGCCGCGTGCTCCGCGCCAAGGGTATAGGCCGCGACGACCGGCTCGCCGTACTGATGCCGAATGGACCGGAGCTTGCGGTTGCGATTGTCGCGGTGGCGGCAAATGCGGCTTGCGCCTCGATCAACCCGGCCTATTCGGCCGAGGAACTGGACCGATATTTTGCCGATTTGCGGCCGCGCGCGTTGATCGTGCCGGCCGGCGTCGATGGATCGGCGCGCCGCGTGGCGCAAGGGCGCGGCGTGCCGGTATTCGACCTGACGCCGACAGGCGAAGCCGCCGGCCTCTTTACGCTCGCGGGCACGGTGGCGGGCGAGCCGTCGTCCGATCCGATCGGACCCGGAGCCACCGCGCTGTTTTTGTTCACGTCAGGCACCACGTCGCGGCCGAAGATCGTGCCGCTCACGCACGCCAATATCTGTACCTCGGCCTTCAGCGCCGTTGCGGCACTGCAACTGGGCGAAGCCGACCGGTGCTTGAACGTGCTGCCGCTGTTCCATGGTCACGGTCTGATCGCCACCGTGATGACGTCGCTCGCGGCCGGCGGCGGCGTGGTTTGCACGCCGGGCTGCGACGTCAATCGCTTCTTTGGCTGGCTGCGCGAGTTTGCGCCGACCTGGTACTCCGCGGTGCCGACCATGCATCAGGCCATTCTCGCCCAGGCGCGGCTCGATCCGGATCAAATCGCCGGCATCCGGCTGCGCCTGGTGCGCTCGGCATCGGCCCCGCTGCCGCCACGGGTGTTCGCCGAACTGGAACGGACGTTTGGCACGTCGGTCATCGAATTCTACGGCATGACGGAAACCGCCTCGGCGCCGATTGCCTGCAATCCGTTGCCGCCGCGGCGGAGCAAGCCCGGTTCGGTCGGCATACCGGTCGGCCTCGACGTCGCGATCTTGAATGACCGTGGCGACGTGCTGCCCGCCGGCGAGGCCGGCCACGTCACGGTGCGCGGCGGCAGCGTCATGCCCGGCTACGACGGCGACGCGGCCGCGACGGCGGCCGCTTTTGCCGGCGATTGGTTCAAGACCGGCGACCAGGGTTTCTTCGACGACGAAGGCTACCTTTATCTGTCCGGCCGCACGCGCGAGATGATCAATCGCGGCGGCGAGAATATCGCGCCGCGCGAAGTCGACGAGGCGCTGCTCGAGCATCCGGCGGTGGCGGAAGCCGTCACCTTCGCGGTGCCCCATGCCACGCTCGGCGAGGACGTCGCCGCGGCGGTGGTGTTGCGGCCGAACGCCGACGCAACGCCCAAAGACATTCGCCAATTCGTGGCCGGCCGGCTCGCCGATTTCAAGGTGCCGCGCCAGATGCTGATCGTCGAGCGATTACCGAAAGGCTCGACCGGAAAAGTGCAACGCATCGGATTGGCCGAGAAGCTGGGGCTCGCCGGCGGCAGCGCCGCATCGCGGACCTTCGTGGCGCCGCGCACGCCGCTTGAAAATGTTTTGGCCGGAATCTGGGCCGACGTGCTTCGCCTGGACCAAGTCGGCATTCACGACGATTTCTTCGCGCTCGGCGGTGATTCGCTTCTGGCCGCGCACGTTCTCACCAGCATTCACGACGCCATGCATCTCGAAGTCGGGGTCGTGAGCCTGTTCGAGGCACCGAGCGTCGCCGAGATGGCGGAATATCTCGAAACGCTGATCAAGGCCGGCCGGGCAGGACAGCCGGAGATCGCGCGCGTCTCCCGCGACGAGCCGTTGCCGGCGTCGCCGGCCCAGGAACGGCTGTGGACGCTGCAGCAAGCGGTGCCGGACCTGCCGTTTTTCAACGTCCTCTATGCATTGCGCATAACGTCGCCGCTCGATGCGGCGGTTCTGGAACGCAGCCTCAACGAAATCGTGCGGCGCCATGAGATTTTGCGCACGGCGATCGGCGTCGCTGGCGGCCGGCAAATCCAGGTCATTGCGCCGCAGCTTACGGTGCCGCTCGCCGTCGATGATCTGCGCAAACTGCCGACATCAAAAAGGGAAACGGCCGCGCACCGGCTCGTCCAAGCCGAGCTGTTGCATTCATTCGATCTCACGCGCGGCCCGCTCATTCGCTCCCGCCTCGTCCGGTTGACCGAGGACGAGCACCTCCTGCTCATCGCCATGCATCAGATGATTGCCGACGGCGGATCGCTCGGCGTGATCGCCGAAGAGTTCGCCGCGCTCTACGAAGCGTTCTCAGCCGGCAAGGCGTCAACGTTGCCGCCGCTGCCGATTCAATATGCCGATTTTGCCGCTTGGCAGTACGCCTGGGACTCCCATCCGGACGTTGCCGTTCAGCTCGATTACTGGCGCGAGCAACTTCGCGGCCCGCTGCCGGTGTTGAAGCTCGGCGCCGCGCGGCCGCGGCGCGCCGACAGTGAGCTCACGGCGCAACGGGACGCCGCCTTGCCGGCGAGCCTGACCGAGGCCGTCAAACAATTCAGTCGCCGTGAAGGCGGAACATTGTTCATGGCGCTGGTCGCGGCGCTGAAGACCTTGTTGCATCGCTACGCCGGCGAGGACGACTTGCGTCTCGCCACCAATGTCGCCAACCGCAATCGCGCCGGCACCGAGGGGCTGATCGGCCCGCTCGCCAATACCGTCATTTTACGTACCGATCTCGGTGGCGATCCGACCGCGCGCGAAGTGATGCGCCGGGTGCGCGCCACGACGCTCAAGGCCTATGCCCATCAGGACCTGCCTTTCGAGGTTCTTGCCGAAACGCTCGCGCGCGAGCGCGGGCTCGATCCGACCAAGCTCTCGCAAGTGATGATCCTGCTACACAACGCCGCACTGCGGCCGCAGACGAGCGCGGGGCGAGCGTTGGCCTTCGAGGAGGCCGATCCCGGCATGCCGATGCCGCTGGTGACGACGACGACATACGATGTTATCTTGAGCCTGCGCGAAACCGCGCAGGGTCTGTTAGGATCGTGCATCTACAAACCGCATCTTTTCGGTTCAAAGTGGATCGATCGCCTGCTTGTGGATTTTCAGAAAATCCTCGACCAAATGGCGAGCGAGCCGGAGCAGCGGATTTCGACAATCCGCATCGCACGGAAAGTAAGAGCCAAGCGCGTAACGACGTGAGTTTTCTGTTCACCAATACCGGTGCAAATTCCAAGGAGATATCCAATGGGAGCTTTCCGCCCCACAACGTTCAGTAAGAAAGAGCTTGCAGGACTTACCCCCGCGCAGCGCAAAAAGCTGAAGGGCCACATTGTGCGTCACCTGGAGACGCATAAGGGGGTCCGCAAGCTCGTCCGCGCCAAAGTGACGCCAGTGCTGAAAAAGATGAAGAAGGCTTAAGGGCCGGCGACGGCGCCGCGACCGCCTCGCTTATTCACGCGTGGTGGCGCGGCGCGCTCAGCGGCGGCCTTTCGGTTTCGCCGCGACCGACGTATTGCGTTGGGCGATGTTGTTGTCGTTCGGGACAAGCCGCCAGTTTGGAATCGAGTCGCCTGCGGTAAAATTGTCGAGATTGCTCGAATCGCCCGCGGCGGAAACGACCATCAGCATGGCTTCCTGCCGGGCGCTCGGCACCCAGGCAAACGGGCCGACCAAAACTTCGGCGGAGGAATGCGGTGGCATGTCGGCCGCGGCCCGTTGCGCCGTCTGCATCGGCTGCCAGCTGCCGGGGAAGCTAAGTTTCGCCGACGCCGGCGCGTGATAGGCCCGCACCGCGACCTTGGTCGCCCTCTGTAAGCCGCGGTTCTTGATTTTCACATAGGCGTAATTGGTGACGCCTGATTGCGGCATCTCATGCGCCGTGTCGCGATCGTTGCGGCGCCGGTTCCAGATCGCCTGGCAGCTCCAGTAGTTCGATTGATACCGGTATTCGCCGTGGCGGCCGTCCTCGATATAGACGTCGACCGGCGGCGGCAGGCCTTCCTTGTTGTTCGGCCGCGGCTCGTCGGCATCCTGATAAAGGCCCTGCTTTTCGAACGCCCAGCGGATCACCTTATGGTAGGCACCGCCGGAAAAGCGCTGCGCCGGCCAATCCGCGGCGTCGGCTTTGCTCAGCGCCGCGGCAAAGTGCGAGGCATCTTTCGGGCTCGTTGCCACCGTCAGCGCTCCGATGGCCGCCAGCAGAAGATGGCAGGTCATGCGGGCGGCAAATCGCTTGTCGGCAAGGGCCGAGGCATCGCCGCCGATGGCGCGATAGAAGCGAAACATCGTCGACGACAGGATTTGCTCATTGTTGTAGCCCAGCGAATCCAGCGTATCGTCGAATGGATTGATCCCGATCTTGCCGTTCCAGCCCCAGCCGTGGCCGGCGGTGCGGTCGTGGCGGCGCTTTTCAACGCCGACCAGCCACGGAAAGGTGTCGTAGCGGTCCTTGGCCTTGCTGCCCGGGTCATTGAGGATCGCCGCGAAACTGTCGCCGGCGCTATGGGCAAATTTGAACCGGGCGTTGCCGATGTGATTGTACAGTACGCCGTGGCCGAGCAATTCATGCAGCGCGATGCGCCAGTCGCCCGCGATGCCGATCGGATTTTTCTGATCGTCGGTGTTGGCCAGCGCGAAGATCGTGTAGTCGATGCCGGTGCCGAAGGTGTTGCCGGCGCAATGGGCATTGATCTCGTTGCCGCGCGGACGATCCTTGTCGAAATGGCCGCGATGGTCGACCCGGCTCGGAAATGTCGTGCCGGGAAAATAATCGGTGATGGCAAAGCCTAAATCCTCCACCAGCCGAAAGATGCGGTCGACATTGTAATAGGCGTTGACGGCGGCGAAATCATTGCTGCGTGCGTGGTACTTGAAATCCTTGCCGACCGGCACGGTCGGGGGCGGCACTTTCGGCGTCGACACGTCGGCGACCGTCACGCGGGCGCCACTCAGGGCCTGGGTGCCATTGACGGGCGCGGTGAGGCCTTCGAGTTTGACTGGCGTTCGCCAGCGATTGAGCGCAGCGTTGCCGGCGTTCGCCGTTGGACCGCCGAGCGTCGCCGGATCGGCCTTGAACACCCAGCCCATGACGTTGGCGATGAACGGGTAAGCCAGCAGCACCGACCCGGTCTCGACTTCGATGATCGCCACCCAATGCAGCGGCCGCACCGGCGGGAAATCGAAGCTGAAATAGACGGCGCGGACGACGTAGTGCTTGCCGTCGCGGATCGAAGCATGCACCGGCGGCAAGGGCAGGGTGGGGTGGCCTGACGGCCCGCCACCGCGTTTTGCCGGCATGATCGCGCGCCGACGCGTCGCCTCGCGGTAGCGAAAGATCATGAATTTTTGAGCGTTGATGGTCAGCGGCACGCCGCGGCGGACGACGCCGGCAAGGCCTAGGCATTTGGCCAAGGTTTCGACGTCGATCTCTTTCGCTTTCTTAACTTGCGTCGCGGACGGCCGTTTGACATCGAGCTTGTCATGCAGCGTCGAGCGGGCGCCGATGACACGCAGCGGGTTGTGCTTCATCGTCACCGAAATTCCCGCTTCCCAAACCGCGAGCCCGAAACGGGTTTGATCGAAGGCGACGGTGGTCACGTCGAATTGGGATTTTTCGCGCAAAAACCGATAATCGACGGCGGCGCCGGTCGGATCCTGGACGACGCCGCGGCTGAGATTTTTCAGGTGCTGTTGCTTTAATCCGAACAGGTGGCCGTAGCGTTTCAGATAGTCGTTGGCCGCGAGCTGCGGCGTCGCCGCCTTGACGGCAATATGGCGATCGCCGTGGGACAGCACGCGGGCAATACCGTCGGCGTCACGCACGATCTTGGTCCGCGTCCGCCCGTCGAATTCCTCGTACATGGCGTCCTCGCCGGGTGCGTCTGGCCCCTATTCAATGCCGACACAGGCGCTGTTTGGTGTGACGCATAGCACACCGACTGCGGTGACGCATGGCACATCGCCCGAGGATCGGCGCCGCTACATACCCCCTATACCCGGTCACTCGATGGAGGTCGCCATGACCACCCTCAACAAGAGTACCAAGACCGCCCGTTCGTCCCGCCTGCTGACGCTGAGCCACGTCAAGCAGGGTTTTGCCAATTGGTCGCGCCACGCCCGCTCGCGCAAAGAGCTGATGAATCTCAGCGACCGATGCCTCGACGATATCGGCATCGCGCGGCACAGTTCGGGTCTCAAATCGTGCAAGCCATTTTGGATGGCTTGAGCCTGCCGCACCGCCGCCCCGTTCAGGCCGCGATGGCTTCGAGCCGCCTTCCGGTCACCGCCGGTCCAAAACCGCCGATGACGATGAACACGACCACCATGGCGCCGGCGATGAAGGTGAACACGCCGGTGGTGCCGTAATTGCCGAGCAGGAAGGCGATGATGAAGCCGGAGAAGATCGCGGAAAACCGGCTCCACGAATAGACGAAGCCCACCGCCTGGGCGCGGATGCGGGTCGGATAGAGTTCGGCCTGATAGGCGTGAAACGAGAACGACATCCAATTGTTGCACAGCGTGATCAGGAGGCCGAAGGCGATCACGCCCGTGGCGCCGCGCTGCTGGGCGAACAACAGCCCGAACACGGCGATGCCGATGGCGGCCCAGGCTATCTGCCATTTGCGTTCGAAGCGGTCGGCAAAGACGACGCCGACCAATGGCCCGATCGGCGCCGCGATCGCGATGATGAACACATAGATGAGCGATTTCGTCACCTCGATGCCCTGAGTTACCAGGAACGTCTGCACCCAGCTGGAAAAGCCGTAATAGCCGATGGTCTGGAACAGATTGTAAACCACCAGCATGATGGTGCGGCCGCGATAGACCGGATTCCACATTTCCATCCAGGCGCCGGTCTTGCGCTCGGTCTCGCCGGCGACGATTTCCGGCGGCGGCAGCTCCTTGCCGGTCTCGGCGCGGGTGTGCCGCTCCATATCCTCGACGATGCGCTCGGCTTCGGCAGTGCGGCCGTGCTGGTCGAGCCAGCGCGGCGATTCCGGCAAGCTGCGGCGGATCCACCAGATCACCGCGGCGCCGAGCGAGCCGATGATGACCACCCAACGCCAGCCGTCGAGGCCGAGGATGGTCAGCGGCACCAATTGCCAGGCGATGAACGCCACCACCGGCACGGCGGTGAACATGATGAACTGGTTGTAGGCGAAGGCCGGCCCGCGCTGGCTTTTGGGCACCAGCTCCGACACATAGGCGTCAACATTCACCAGTTCGACGCCGAGCCCGATGCTGGCGATCAGCCGCCACAGATCGATGCCCACCGCGGTGTCCTGAAACGCCATGATGAAGGCGCCGACCGAGTACCACAACAGCGCGAAAGTGAAGATCGAGCGCCGGCCGAAGCGGTCTGACAGCCAGCTGAACACCAGGGTGCCGATGAACAGGCCGGTGAACAGTGCGGCGACGAAACTGGCAAAGCCGTTCAGGTCGAACAGGCCTTGGGTCGTCGGGGTAAAGATTTTCGCCTTGAACAGCCCGATGGCGATATAGGCGGTGAAGAACAGGTCGTAGAACTCGAACCAGCCGCCGAGCGACAATAGCGTTATCAGTTTGCGCGTGTAGCGCGACGGCGGCAGCCGATCGAGCCGTGCCGCCACCGTGACCGTCATATCCGCCGCCATCTTGTCCCCCCGGATTTTCGTTTGCCGGTGATTTTTTACGAAAACCGGGGTCTTGTCGAGCGAGCGCCATTGTCCAAACAGGGACGGCCGCCATGGGGATTGCCCGCGGCCGACCGCCACGTGTATATGTCGCCCGCGTAAGCCTTGATCGCCGAGCGCCAGTGGTGAGCCATGCCCGAGATTTGCACGGCCGAACAAGCCGATTTCAGTGAAGCCTGGCAGCAGAACGGAACGGCGAAGGTGGCGGCGTTTCTCTCGCCGCAGGAGCTCGGCGAACTGCGTGCCGCCGTGGACGCCAGCTACGATTTGCTGCGCCAGCACGCCGACGACGATCCGCCGACGCTGAGCGAGTATCTCGCCGATCATTACAAGCGGTGGGACGGTATATGGGTCAAGGAGTTGCGCGGCTATCTCGAACAGACGAGGCCAGATATTCTTGCTCTGTTCGACGGCGCGATTGCCGCGGCGGAGCGGCGGTTTCGCACGCTGTTTGATCAGAACTGGCGGCTTGAGCCAAACTTCACGTTTATCCGCCGGCACAGATCGACCAGACACTACCTGCCATGGCACATCGACGCGGACGCGGCCGGCATCCTCAATTCGACCGATTATTGCATCAACAGCTGGCTGCCGCTCGATCCGGTCGGCGACGTGCTGCCTTCGCTCGAGCTGATCCCCGGCTCGAACAAGACGATGCGGATCACGCCAAGCCGGGAGGGCAAGGAGAAGGCGCGCCCGGACGATTGGGTCAAGGCCAACGTCCCCGGCGAATCCTGGGTACCGCACGCCATGCCGGGAGACGCGATCCTGTTCGATCATTGGACGCTGCATCGCACGCAGCGCATGGAACAGGACAGCGCGGTGCGCACCAGCTGCGAATTCAGATTTGTCCGCACCTCGTGACCCGCGACATGCCGCCCGCCGCTTTGGTCATCCGGCCGGATCGCTGACGAGCCCGCCGGATCACCGATGAGCGCAATCACGGCGGCACCGGGCGAAGGTCACGACGCGGGAGAAGCTACCCGGCTCATCATCGCCGCCTCGCTCGGCAACGCGCTCGAATTCTACGAGATCCTGGTCTACGGCTATTTCGCCGTCATCATCTCGAAAGTGTTCTTTCCGGCGGCCGACGAGGCCGTCTCGCTGCTCGTCACCTTCGGCACCTTCGGCGCCTCATTCCTGGCGCGGCCGGTGGGCGCGATCTTTCTCGGCGCCTATGGCGACCGCAAGGGGCGTAAAGCGGCGCTGACGCTTTCGATTTTACTGATGACCATCGGCACCGGGCTGATGACGATGATGCCGAGCTACAGCACGCTCGGCATTTTTTCACCGATCCTGGTGATCGCGGCGCGGCTGTTGCAGGGCTTTTCCGTCGGCGGCGAGTTCGCCAGCTCGACGGCGTTCCTGGTCGAGCACCGGCCGGACCGCGCCGGCTTCTTCGCCAGCTGGCAATGGGCGAGCCAGGGATTGGCAGCGCTTCATCGCCACCGGCTTCGGCGTGCTCCTGACCAGCACCATGTCGGCCACCGACCTGCAAAGCTGGGGCTGGCGCATTCCCTTCGCGTTCGGCCTCCTGATCGGGCCGGTCGGCTATTACGTGCGCAGCCGCATGAGCGAAACGCCGGAATTTCTCGACGCCGGCGCCGCGCGCGCGCCGCTGCGCGAATTGCTGGTCGGGCAATGGGATCGGCTCCTGCTCACCACCGGCGCCGTCGTTGCCTCGACCAGCTCGCAATACATGATCGTGTTCATGCCGGCCTACGCCATCAAGGAGCTGCACCTGCCGCAGTCGGTCGGTTTCACGGCCGCGGTGCTGGCCGCGGCGTTGCAGACTTTGGTCGTGCCGTTGGTCGGGCTGTTGGTCGACAAAGTCGGGCAGATCCCGATCATGATTGGCGCTGCGATCCTGTTCGCGGTGACAGCCTATCCGGCCTTCGTGCTGCTCGGCGCCAATGCTTCGCTTCTCGTGCTGGTGCTGATGGTGTGCTGGCTTGGCTTGCTCAAATCGTTTTACTCAGGCGCGCTGCCGTCATTGATGGCAAAGGTGTTCCCGACCTCGACGCGCGTCACCGGCATGTCGCTCAGCTACAACATCGCGGTGACGATCTTCGGCGGTTTCGCCCCGTTCTTCGCCCAGTCGCTCATCGACATCACCGGCTCGAAGCTGGCGCCGAGCTATTACGTGATCGCGACGGCGCTCATCAGCCTCGCGGCCCTGATCGCGCTGCGCCGGCGCTTTCGGCTTTAGACGATGGGGCGGGTCTTTACTCCACCTTCAAGCCTTCGGCCTTGATGATCGGCCACCACTTGTCGATCTCGGCCTTGTAGAAGGCGGCGAGCGCTTGCGGGGTCTGCTGCTCGCGCGGCCAGACGTCCTGGCCCTGCGCGGCAAAGCTTTGCTGCACTTTCGGATCGGCGAGCGCATTCACTGCGGCGGCGTTGATCTTGGCGATGATGTCCGGCGGCGTGCCCTTCGGCGCCCACAGCGCGTGCCAATAGGACACGTGCAGGCCTCGGGCGCCCGCTTCGTCGATGGTCGGGATGTCGGGCGCCAGGTGCCAACGCTGCTCGGTCATGACGGCGTAGGCCTTGATGGCGCCGGCGCGCACCTGGGTGATGGCGTTGGCGGCCTGGTCGAACATGATGTCGACGCGGCCGGCCATCAGATCCTGCATCGCCGGCGCGCCGCCGCGATAGGGCACGAAGCCGAAGCGCGTACCGGTGACTTGCTCGAAATACATGCCGGCGACCTGCGCGCCGCCCGCCGCGCCGACGGTGGCGGCTTGCGCCTTGTCGGGATTGGCTTTGAGCCAGGCGATCAACTCGCGCACGTCCGCTGCCGGAAAATCCTTGCGCGCAATGATCATTTGCGGCGTGACGGCGAGCAGCGCGATCGGGGCAAAATCGTTCACCACGTCGACGGCGAGATTATAGGTGACCGGGTTGACGACCTGGGTGCCCCATTGGCCGATCAGCAAGGTGTAGCCGTCCGGCTCGGCGCGCGCGACGCGGGTGACGCCGACCGTGCCGCCGGCGCCGCCGACATTCTCGATGACGACCGGCTGGCCGAGCGCCGTCTCCAAGGGGCCGGAGAGAATCCGCGCCAGCGCGTCCGACGGTCCGCCGGGCGGAAACGGCGCGATGATGGTGATCGGCCGTGATGGGTAGGTCTGTGCCGCGGCCCCGCCGATGCCGATCAAGGCGAGCGCTACGGCCCAAAACATCGTCTTTATGCCAAACCTTCTCATGTCTTCGCCGCGCGCTCGGATGGCAGCGACAGCGCGCGATCGACCATCGCCAACAGCGCCGCGTGATCCCACATCTTGTAAAGCGACGCGCCCATCTGGACCGGATCGCCGGCGTAGTAACGCTCGTACTGCAATTGCCGCTGGCCGAATTGGGTGCCGGTGGCGTCCCAGGCGAGTTTCGACAGGCGGATCTTGGCTTCGGCATCGCGATCGGCGCCGCGGTAATAGCGGTGGATGTCGGCGCCGACCTCGGAATGTAGATCGGCTTCGGTCGGGTTCGCCAATATGCCGCCGGCACCGAGCACTTGCGTGAGCCGCACCATGCGCTCGTAGAAGCGCGGGATGTGGTAGCGCAGCGCCTGCAACGGCTCGAGCGCCGGCCGCAGCGTGCCGTGGCCGGAGGCTTCGGCTTTTTGCTCCGACATCAGGATCGCGCCTTCGATCAATTGCAGGTAGCCGATGCATTCGCCGATCTGCTCCTGCACATGCAGGTAGCCGTCAGTCTTGACGCTGCGCGACAGCGCAATCGCCAGCGCCGTCATGAATTCGCATTTGACGAGCCCGCGCACCGCCGTCTGATGCCCGGTGTGCCGTTGCAGCCCGGTGCGCGCGAATAGGGTGTTGGCCAGCTCGATATTGCCGTGCAGAAAGACGCGGTCCCACGGCACCAGCACGTCGTCGAAAATCGCCATGGCGTCGGGCTCCTCGAAGCGCGCGCCGAGCGGATGATCCCATTCCGATTGGTCGCCGGCATCGAACGGCTCGCGGCAGATGAAGCGCAAGCCCTTGGTGTCGGCCGGGATGCCGAAGGCGAGCGCATATTTCTCCTCGCCCGGGCGCACCGAGAACGGCAGCGGATAGACCATGATCTCGTCGGCGGTCGGCCCGTGCGTCGCCAGCATTTTGGCACCGCGCACGATCAGGCCGTCCTTGGTCTCTTCGACGATGCCTAGATAGGCGTAGGCGTCGGCCTGCTGCGAAGCGGACTTGCTGCGGTCGACCGGCGGATTGACCAGCGTGTGGGTGAGAAACAGGTCGTTGTCGCGGCAATAGCGATAGTAGCGCTGCGCGTTGTCGAAAGACTTGCCGCCGACGTCGGTAAAGTATTCCGGCGCGTCGGCAAGCGATGCCACGACCGTGTTGAGGAAGTCGGGCGAGCGTCCCATGGTGCCGAACGTGGTCTCGGCCCAGATCCGCATCGCCTTGCGCCGGTGCACCAGCTCGGCGTGGTTTCGCGGAATGATGAATGACACGCCCGCCGGTCCGTCGCCGTCGTCGGGCAGATAGGTCATCGTCGAATGCAGCGCGGGATCGGCCTGGCAGTCGTAGAGCCGTGCCATCGCCGCCACCGGGCGGCGAAACGCCGGATCGGTGGTGACATCGCCGACTTTGCGTCCGGCGATCCAAACATCGCGCGGATGTGCCTTCAGCCTTGAAATATAGCTTTTGCCGTCACGTGCACCCATTTGCAGCACCCTTTGGCAGCTCTTTTGACGCGAATTTGGTCACCTGGCTTTCAACAACCGGTTTTAACTGCGCTTTTCAAGCCCATGTCGCGCCCATGTCGCGCCGAATCGCAACCCGCAGCGGCAGCGGAACCAGCCTTACCTCGTAAGCGTTGATGGATGCGGCGCCGAACAGGCGTTTCGCGTGGGGCATGTATTCCGGACCAGAAGAAAAAATGTGCGGCATTTGCGGTGAAGTGACCTTCGATGGAAGCGCCGCCGGCGGTTGCATTGCAGCCATGACGGAGCGAATGCACGCGCGCGGTCCTGACGCGGGCGGCGCCTTCATGCAGGATCGCGTCGCTTTCGGCCATCGCCGCCTGAGCATCATCGATCTCGCTGCTGCATCGCAACAGCCGATGGTCGATCCGCAGCTCGGCTTGGCCATCGTGTTCAATGGCTGCATCTACAATTATCGGCAGTTGCGCAGCGCGCTCGCGGCCAAGGGTTATCGCTTTTTCTCGGAAGGCGACACCGAAGTCATCCTCAAGGCCTATGCCGAATGGGGCCCGCGCTGCGTCGAGCGCTTTTACGGCATGTTCGCGTTCGCGATCTGGGAGCGCAATTCCGGACGCGTCGTGCTGGCGCGCGACCGGCTTGGCATCAAGCCGCTTTACTACACCGAGCGCTCCGGGCGCTTCCGGTTTGCCTCGACCTTGCCGGCGCTGCTTGCTGCCGGCGATGTCGATACCAGCGTCGATCCGGCGGCGCTGCACCATTACATGAGTCTGCACGCCGTCGTGCCGGCGCCGCTGACCATCCTCAAGGGCGTGAAAAAGCTGCCGGCGGCGACGATCTGTACCATCGAGCCCGACGGCCGCCGCCGCGAGGAAACCTACTGGCAGCTCGACGTCGGCCCGCGGCCGCAAGATGGCCGCGTGACCGAAGCGGATTGGCAGGAAGCGATCCGATTCACGTTCCGCAAGGCGGTCGAGCGGCGGCGTGTCGCCGACGTGCCGGTCGGGGTGTTGCTGTCGGGTGGGCTCGACTCCTCGCTGATCGTCGCTCTGCTCGCGGCGCAAGGCCAGAATGACCTGCGAACCTTCTCGGTCGGTTTCGAGACTATCGGCGAGCTGCAGGGCGACGAATTCCACTATTCCGATCTGATCGCGCAGCGTTTCGCCACCCGGCACGAGCGCATTGCCGTCGACACGTCGCGTGCGATCGACGCGCTGCCGGGGACGATCGCGGCGATGTCCGAGCCGATGATGAGCCACGATGCGATTGGCTTCTATCTGCTGTCGCAGCAAGTTGCCAAGCACGTGAAAGTCGCGCAGAGCGGCCAGGGTGCCGACGAGATTTTCGGCGGCTATCACTGGTATCCGACGCTGATGCAGTCGAACGACCCGGCCGCGGACTATGCGCGGGTCTATTTCGATCGCGACCATGACGAAATGGGCGAGGCTCTGGCGCCGTCGCTGATGAACGGCGATTACAGCCGCGAATTCGTCGAGAGATTCTTCAACTCCTGCCGCAGCCCGAGCGCGATCGACAAGACGCTGCAGCTCGATGCCCAAATCATGATGGTCGACGATCCGGTCAAGCGCGTCGACAACATGGCGATGGCATGGGGCCTGGAAACCCGCGTGCCGTTCCTCGATCACGAGGTGGTGGAGCTTGCGGCGCGGATTCCGGCCGCGCTGAAAGTGCGCGACGGCGGCAAATACATTCTCAAGGAAGCCTCGCGCGGTCTCGTTCCCGACGAAGTGATCGACCGGCCGAAGGGCTATTTCCCGGTGCCGGCGCTGAAATATCTGCGCGGGCCGTTCTACGATTTTGTCCGCGACGTGCTCGACGCCCCGGTGGCGCGCCAGCGCGGTGTGTTCAACCGCGATTATGTCGATCGGCTGTTGGCCGATCCCGACGGCGAACTGACGCCCAAGGGCCACTCCAAACTCTGGCAAATCGCAGTTCTCGAGTGCTGGCTGCAAACCCAACGAATCGAAAATGGGATTTGACCAACATGGAATTCAGATTCGACCCTCACGAGCATCGCTTCCGCATGCGCACTCTGGTGCCGCCGGAGCATGCCCGCATCTTCGCGCCGGACGATCTGTTTCAGTTCGGCATCGAGGAGGAATATTTTTTGTCCGATGCGCACACCCTGCAGGTGCCCCAGGAGACGCCTGAAGCGCTGTTCCAGCTTGCCGAGTGCGGCAACGCGGGGCGCATCGGCCGCGAGTTTCTCCAGGCCCAAATCGAGGTCGCAACCGAACCGCATAGCGAAATCGGCGCCGCGCGCACCGAGCTCAAGCGGCTGCGCCAGAACGCGGCCGCGGCCGCAGCCGAGCACGGCCTGACCATCCTCGCCTGCGGCACCCATCCGTCGGCGCGCTGGCCGGACGCGGTACAGTCGCCGAAGGACCGCTACACCCATGTCATGGACGTGCTGCAGATGATCGGCCAGCGCAACATGCTGTGCGGCATGCACGTCCATGTCGAGTTTCCCGACCCGGCGCGCCGGGTCGACGTGATGACGCGCATGCTGCCCTACCTGCCGCTGTTCATCGCGCTGTCGACCTCGTCGCCGTTCTGGCAGGGCCGCGCCACCGGGCTGAAAGGCTATCGGCTGGCGGCCTACGATGAATTGCCGCGCACCGGGCTGCCCGAGCTGTTCCGCGGCAACGGCGACTACGACGAGTATGTCGCGGCGATGATGCGCTCCGGCGCCATCAAGGATGCCAGCCATCTGTGGTGGGCGATCCGGCCGTCGCTGAAATATCCGACCTTGGAGCTGCGCGCGCCGGACTGCTGCACCCGACTCGACGACGGCATCGCGCTCGCCGCGCTCTACCGGGTACTGGCGCGTCACCTCTACGTCGATACCGGGCACAATGCCGGCCTCAGCGTGGTCGACCGCTCCATCGCTGTGGAGAACAAATGGCGGGCCCAGCGCTATGGCGTCGGCGGCACTTTTGCCAGCCGCTCGGGCGCGATCGCGGTCGGCGAGATGCTTGACCGGGTGCTGGAGCTGGTAGCGGCCGACGCCGCGGCGCTGGGCTGCGCCGGGGAGGTCGAGCACTGCCGGCAGATCGCCGCCGAGGGCACCTCGGCCGAGGCCCAGGTGAAGATTTTTACTGAAAATGAACGCGAAGGAGCCGATATTGCCCTCCATAAGGTGTCGCGGTGGATTCGTGACACCACATTGGTGGCTTGACGGCTAGGTAAGGCCCTTATGTGCCGCTGGATCGCATATCGCGGAGAAACGACCGCGCTCGAACATTACGTCACCGAGCCGGATCATTCGTTGATTTCCCAGAGCATCCACGCGCTCGAAGCGACCGCGAGCGTCAACGGCGACGGCTTTGGGCTCGGCTGGTACGGCACCCATCCGGAGCCGGGGCTCTACCGCGAGATCAGGCCGGCCTGGTCGGACGAGAACCTGCGCTACCTGTGCCGGCACCTGCAGTCTCACCTGTACTTCGCCCATGTCCGCGCCGCGACCGGCACTGCGATCACCCGCGTCAATTGCCACCCGTTCGCTTGC
Organism: uncultured Alphaproteobacteria bacterium; assembly: GCA_963724715.1. Classification (GTDB taxonomy): domain Bacteria; phylum Pseudomonadota; class Alphaproteobacteria; order Rhizobiales; family Xanthobacteraceae; genus BOG-931. The sequence goes on from CAVRVV010000002.1 coordinate 1,130,069, forward strand.
GGGCAGTGGCTGTTCATGCACAACGGCTTCGTCGGCAATTGGAGCCGGCTGCGCCGCAAGGTCGAGGGCCTGATTCCGGACCAGCTTTACCCGCAGCGCAACGGCACCACCGACACCGAAGCGATCTTCCTCGCCATCATGGGCGCCGGCATCGAGCACCCGGTGGCGGCGACGGAAAGCGTGCTGCAAAAGCTCACCGACTTCGTCAACCAGACCAAGCCGGCTGACCGCCTGCGCGTCACCGCGGCGCTGTCCAACGGGCGAGACCTCTACGCGTTCCGCTATGCGGTGAACGACAAGGCCAACACGCTGTATTATCGGGAATCCGATACCGGCCTCCTGATCGTATCCGAACCGATCGATCAGGGTGAAAACTGGATCGCGGTGCCGGAGAACCACGCGCTGGTCGCGCCCTCGGGCGAGCGGGCCCGCGTCGTGCCGCTGCTGCATCGGCACCAGGTGGCGGCGGAGTAATTCTCGTCATTGTGTTGACCCAGGCGTGATTGGTGCCCTGCTGCTCCAAGGCGTCGCCGGCAGCAATATCGATCTCCGTGTCGCGACAGAATGCTTCCGCTCTGTGCGCGGCCTTAGTGTGAGGAATTGCTTCCCCCGGAGAGTAGCGCGGCACATGCATCGATCTGGGACGGCAGCATTTTTCGCGCGGGGAATAGTGCATCAGGGTCAGCGGCGCGCTGGCGGCATTGAAGCGCGCGCTCGATCAAGCTGACGTCGAGCCCGGCCGCATCTTTTTCGCTCAAAAACGCCATAGCATCATCATTTGAGCCTATGAGGCCGGTCATCCAGCTGTAGCAAAAGCGGCCAGGGTAAAGCAGCGTCCGCAGATACGCTTTGCGATCCTTCGGCTCAAGGGTTTCAGCTGCCGCGAAGCTCCGCGCACGCTCTGACCAACTCGCAAACGGCGCGCCGCTCAGATAATTGTGAATTTCTTCCAGCGTAGGTCGCGCAGGCCGTACGCATTCGCGCTCCATCAGCGCTACCGCGTGATCGAGATAATCTATGCGATCAAGCGGTGGAAATCGGCCGAGAGAGAAGCACTGGTCGGTCCAAAAAACCGAGACCTTAGGACCCCAATCGGCAGATAGCGCGAGGGCTTGGCTTCGCAGGCGATCGAGCACCTGCGGGGATAGTCCCGCCGTCGTGACGAGGGCCACGTCGATATCGCTGTAGCGCCGGCTGAATCCGGCATGAGCTAGGCTGCCGATGAGATACGCGCCGAGCAGGTCGGTCCCGAGCACCTCTTGCCAGTCTCTAACGAGGCGGCGCGAAAAATCGATCGCCGAAGTTCTGGCAGGTTCGTCAGGATCAGCGTGCGTCATCGCTCACACATAAGAGTCATGCTGGCTGAATGCCGGCTTCGCGTATTATCACGCCGTATTTCCGATATTCTCCGGCAACCAGGTCACGAAATTCCTCGCTGTCGCGGAAATCGACCGACATTCCCAGCATCGACATGCGCGCCCGAGCGTCTGGCGTTTCGGTGATTTCGCGAATGGCTTCTCTGACGCGCGCGACGATGCCCGGCGGCACTTTGGCCGGTGCGGTTATTCCGTAAAAAAAGCCGATGTCGAATCCCGGTACCGCGTTTTCGGCGATGGTCGGTACTTGTGGCAGCATCGGGAACCGTTGCTGCGTGGATACTCCCAGCGCCTTCACCTTGCCCTGGTCAACAAACGGCATGACGGCTACCGACAACGCCCAGATGAGCGAAATCTGCCCGCCCAGCAGGTCATTGAGCGCAGGCGCGGCGCCGCGATAGGGCACGTGCGTAATCTCGATCTTCGCCGCCGTGTTCAACCACACAGCCGCCAGGTGATGCGGAGATCCGACCCCGGCCGTCCCGACCGAGAGCTTGCCGGGATTGGCCTTACTATAGGCGATCAATTCCTTCACATCGTTCACGGGGAGTGACGACTGCGCGAACAGCACAAGGGGTTGAGTCGCGACCAGCGCAATTGGCGCGAAGTCGGCGGCCACGTCGTAAGGTACGGTCTTGTTCATCCACTTTGCCAGAACGGCGCCGGGCTCCATGAGCAGCAGCGTGTATCCATCGGGAGTAGCCCTGGCGACGAAGTTGGCGCCGACCATTGAGCCGGCACCCGGCCGATTTTCCACCATGACGGGCTGTTTCAATTTCTCCTGCAGCTTCTCGGACAAAATGCGTGCCGCGGCGTCAACCCCGCCGCCCGCCGCAACCGGCACCACGAGCGTAATCGGCCGCGTCGGATAGATTTGCGCCCGTGCGATCCGGGACGCTAGCGGAAGGGCGGCAGCGCCCGCCGTCAGATGCAGAAACCGGCGACGTGGAAGTTTCATGGCGTTCCTCCCTGTTGGGTCGGACTCATGCAAAACAACCAAAGCCAGCCTAGCTGCACTGCTCAAAGCCAGATAATATTAATATGGAATGGTAACATAACGATTTCGAATGACACCCCCGCAGTGGAACGACCGCGTCCGCCGCCGCCTTAAATTGCGCGACGTGGATATTCTGCTGGCCGTCATTCAAACGGGCAGCATGGGCAAGGCGGCGGGTGTCCTCAACATGTCGCAGCCCGCCGTTTCCAAGGCGATTGCCGGCCTGGAACACGCCCTCGGTGTGCGCCTGCTCGACCGGAGCCGGCAGGGCGTTGAGCCGACGCCGTATGGCCGCGCGCTCATCAAGCGAGGCGTCGCAATTTTTGATGAATTGCGGCAAGGCGTTCAGGACATCGCGTCTCTTACCGATCCGACGGTGGGAGAGATACGCATGGGAGGCAGCGAGCATACGATATCCGCGATCTATTCGCCGGTCGTTCATCGGCTCTCAAGACAATATCCGCGGATGTCTTTTCATGTCGTCGTCGGGGACTTACGAACGATGTCCCAAGAATTGGACGCAAGACGCATCGACTTTGTGGTGAGCCGAATGTACAGCCCTGCCTCCGAGGAGCATTCAGTTGAAGTGCTTTTTGAGGATCCCTTGGTCGTCGTCACGGGACCTAACAATGCGCTGGCTCGCCGCCGCAAGATTGAGTTCGCCGAACTGCTGGACGAACCTTGGACATTACAGCCTCGCGAGAACAATTTCGGGTCGTTCGCCATGGACGCCCTTCACGCCGCCGGTCTGGCGCCTCCACGAATCACGGTTGCTACCACGTCCAGCAATTTGCGCGGCGAAATGCTCGCGACCGGTCGCTATCTCACCATGGTCCCTCGCTATTGGGTCCTGCTGCCGCGCAGGCACCCATCGCTCAGGGTCTTGCCGGTGGAATTTCCCAATAGCCGACTCAAAGTTGCGATTATCACTTTGAAGAATCGGTCGCTCAGTCGGGCCACGGAGCTTTTCATTGACAGCGTGCGGGCCCTCACAAAGCCCCTGGCGAGAGAAAAATAACCCGATGCGCGACTTGCTCACGCGCGCAGTTCGAAGCGACGGAATAGAAGTCCTATTTCTTCCACCCCTGCGACCAGGCCGGCGGTGTCTTGCCGTCGATCAAAATAAAGGCGATGCGGCAGGGCTTGCCGGAATTGTTGACCCAGGCGTGATTGGTGCCTTGCTGCACCAAAATGTCGCCGGCCTTCACATGCACTTCGGTATCGTCGAGCAACATGTCGATCTCGCCTTCGAGCACGATGGCGTAATCGATGGTGCGGGTGCGGTGAGTGTTCTCGTGCCGCGCATAGCCTTGGGTCGCCGGATCGATGCCCATGTTGAGCAGGATCTGGTGATGATCGACGGCGCCATAGCCGCCGGTCGGCGTCGGCGCAAAATCGACGATGCGGAAGATCGTGCCGTCGGCGGGCGGCGGCACGCCGACCTTGGTCTGGGCGCGGTCGGCCGCGCTTGCCATGTCGACGGGAAACTCGCCGGTTACCCAGCATAGCGTCATGCCGTTGCCGCCGGCGCTGCGCTGGATCGCTTTCAACGGCGCGTCGTAGAGCGCCACGGCTTTGCCGTCCTTGTCGTGACCGGTGACGATCCGGCGGGTTGACCTCAGTTCCATAATCATTCTCCCGTGTCGCTTGCTTGGCGAGTTCTGGCGCACTAAACGATGATGCCCCGCGTTTGCCAAGCGCAAAAACCGCAGCGCGGCTGGTCAGGGAGGGGACATCGTGAACGGTGAAACGTCGCGGCCGTTGCTGCAATCGGCGGAAAATCCCGGATCGAATTACAACCGCGAGCCGACGTTCGGCGCGATCGCGCGCGACATGGACGTCATGGTGCCGATGCGCGACGGCGTCAAAATCTGCGTCGATGTCTACCGCCCCGACGCGCCTGAAAAATTCCCGGCGCTGCTCGCCTTCGCCATCTACAACAAGGACTTTCAAGGCCCCGATATGGCCGCGGCGCTGCCACCGCAGCCGGCTTGGTCGCCGCTGTGGACCGGGCCCATGGAGGCCGGCGATACCAAATTCTTCGTCTCCCGCGGCTATGTCCATGTCATCGGCTCGCCGCGCGGCGTCGGCAAATCCGAGGGCGGCGGCTCGCGCGAGTGGGATTGCTACGACCTGATCGAATGGATCGCGGCGCAGCCGTGGTGCGACGGCAAAGTCGGCATGGTCGGCATTTCCGGCTTCGGCGCCGAGCAGCTTGCGGTGGCCAAGAAACAGCCGCCGCATCTGCGCGCCATCTTTCCGTTCGATTCGCGCGGCGCCTATGGCGAGTTCGGCGGCTTCCGCGACGAATATCCCGGCGGCGTCATCCACCTTTTCCGTTATCTGGTCGGCCATTTCTCGGCGATGCATCAGCACAAGGGCCCACCCGGCCGGCTGCCGCCGGAGCGCGAGGCGATGTGGCAAGAGGCCATGAACAATCCCGACTACAAGATGTATCCCCACGTCTACAATCTGATCGTGCAAAAAGGCCAGCACATGCCGCCGTATTACAATGTGCTGGTCGATCCATACGATTCAGAAGCGGCGGTAAAGAAGAGCGAGGCGGAATTCGCCGACATCAAGGTGCCGACCTATACCGGCTCCGGCTGGTATGGCTACACCTACAAGACGCACCTCAACGGCTGCCAGCACTGGTTTCGCAACATCAAGGCGCCGAAGAAACTATTGCTCGCCGGCCCGGCGCACCTGGAGCGGCCGTATCACACCTTTCACAACGAGGTGCTGCGCTGGCACGATTTCTGGCTCAAAGGCATGAACACCGGCATCATGGATGAGAAGCCGGTGCGCTATTGGGTCATGGGCGCCAACGAATGGCGTACTGCCAACAACTGGCCGCCGCCCGAAGCCAAATGGACCAAGCTTTATCTCTCCAGCTGGGAGCGGCTGACGCCCGATCTGCCCGAGCCGTCGAGCGCGACCGAGACCCAGCCGCCGGATTCTTTCGTACAGATGCCGCCGTCGCAGACCACCGCGATCCAGCGGCTGCGCTACATGACCGATCCGCTGCCGCATGACGTGCTGGTCGCCGGCCCGATCGTCGTCACGCTCCACGCCGCGATCGACCAGGGCGACACCAACTGGATCGTGATTTTGAAGGACGTCGGCCCTGACGTCTCGGTGATGAGCGTGCGCGAAGGCGAGCGCGAAGTGCCGAAAAATCTGCACGAGCGCGAGATCACCCGCGGCTGGCTGAAGGCCTCGCACCGCGCGCTCGACCCCAAGCGCTCAAGGCCGTGGTGGCCGTGGCATCCGCTCACCCGCGAAGCGCAAAAGCCGGTGACGCCGGGCGCGGTCGAGGAATATCAGATTGAGGTGATGGCGACCGCGAATCTCTTCCGCCAAGGCCACCGCATCTGCCTGGATATCACGTGTCTGGATCTGCCGACCGGCGTCGCCGGAGCCACCAACGCCGAATACGTGCCGTATCATATTTGCTCGAGCAAAACGGTGCTGCACAAGGTCTTTCACGACCGCAAGCATCCGTCGCACGTGCTGCTGCCGGTCATTGCCGATGCGGGGTAGCGCGACGTGGACACAAGTGACGCAACGCCTGTGCCGTATGTCACAACTCGCGGTCTAACTCGTGGTATACCTCATTATGCCCCGGATCGGTTCTGGCGTAGGTATCGAGCTATGAGACGGCGGGAATTCATCGCGCTTTTCGGCGGTGCCGCGGCCGCATGGCCGTTGCCGGCGCATTCGCAGCAACCGGCGATGCCGTCGGTCGGCTTTCTGGCCGACGGCACGCCCGAGGGTTTTGCGCCGCGGCTCGCCGCCTTCAAACAGGGACTTGCCGACGGCGGCTATGTGGAGGGCCGCAACGTCGTTATCGAGCAACGCTTTGCGCGGCGCAACTACGATCTATTGCCATCGCTCGCCGACGATCTGGTCCGTCGGCAGGTCTCGGCGATCGTGACCGTCGGTAGCGAGAAGGTGGCCCGCGCCGCCAAGGCCGCAACCGTGAAGATCCCGATCGTCACTGTTGCCGCCGGCGACCCGGTCAAGCGTGGTCTGGTCGCCAGCATCAATCACCCGGGCGGCAACATGACCGTGGTGAGCCTGTTCACATCAAGCGATAACGCGCTGGTCGCGAAGCGCGTGGAAATCCTGCACGAAGCAATGCCGAAGGCCGCGACCATCGGGTGGCTCGCCGACGCCAACATCCTCGACTACGACATGCAACTCCAAGACATGCAAAATGCCGCGCAGGCACTGGGGTTGAAGCTCGTCATCGCGCGGGTGGCAAAGGACAGCGACCTCGATCCGGCCTTCGCGTCGCTCGTGCAACAGGGCGCGGGTGTCATGCTCGAGGCCGGCCCGGTGTTTTACGACAATCGTCAAACTCTCGTCACGCTGGCGGCGCGCGCGATGATACCGATGCTGTACGAATGGCCCACCTTCGTCGCCGAGGGCGGGCTCATGAGCTACGGCAGCGACATCGATGCCATCCACCGCCAGGCCGGCGCCTATGTGGCTCGTGTGCTGAAGGGAGAGAACGTTGGCGATCTTCCGGTCGTGCAGCCGAGCCAGATCGGGTTCATCGTCAACCTGAAGGCTGCCAAGGCGCTGGGCCTCACTTTGCCGATCACGCTGCTCGGCCGGGCCGACGAAGTGATCGAATAGGACCGCCGCGACTATTGCCCGACGGCCATCTCGTTCTTGGTTTCGAAATTGAGCTCGATCTCGACATTGTTGGGATCGCGGAAGAAAATCTGCCAGCGCGTGCTGTTGGGCACCTGGTTGATGCGGTAGGGCACGCCCTTGCCGGAAAGATGTTTTTTCATCGCCTCGAAACCGCGGCTGCCGAAGGCGACATGGTCGATGACGCCGGAATCGGAAGGCTGCTGCCGGTCGGTGTGCGCAATGTCGTTGAGGTGCAGCACCGGCTGGCTGCCGCTATAGAGCCAGGCGCCGGGGAAATCGAATTGCGGGCGCGGACCGTTCTTGAAGCCGAGCACGTCCTCGTAGAACTGCACGGTCTCCTTCAGCTTGCGGGTCGACACATTGTAGTGGTCGAGCACGCCAATGCTCATGTCCATCGGGTTTCTCCCTGGGCTGGGCGTTTCGGGCGCGAGAATACCGCGAAATGTAGCCCCGGCGAAGAGGCCGCGCCGTGGCGCGGCGGCCTTGCATGGCCGCCATGAGAGCGGGTGCCATCTGTCACGTCACCCCGGTCCCAAAAACTGTTAACCTTGGACCTAAGGCCAATATTGCCTTGTCATACAGGGGCCATAGAATCCAGCAAGTTTCGGCGTTCAAGAGTGACGATGGTATCGCGTAAGCGTCAAAGAGGTATGTGACATGAAGAAGATGTTAGGTGCAGTGTTTGCCTTCAGCGTTCTGGCGGCGACCGGCGCGTCGGCCCAGGAGATGCTGACGGGTCCATATCAGTGCGTGCAAAACTGCCAAGGGCCGGGTTTGGCAAACATCACCGAGAACGGGTACGAGCTCAACCTCGTCAATGAGGTCGGCGCACCGTCCCGCGCCTGGATCGATTATCCCGGTCACTTCTGGGCAGACTACTATAACGAAGGCGCCATTTTCACTCCGGATGGGCTGCGCATCCAGTTCGACAATGGCGCGGTGTGGCTGCGTTACGTCCCGCCGCCGCCGCCACCCCTGCTGCCGCCGCCGAGGCACCACCGCCACTACCGCATCCAAGGATCGTAAGGCCCTGAGCGGCAGCGCGCGCCGCTCATTCGGCCTCCGGATCGGCTTTTCGGCTGCGCCGAGAGGGAAGTCGACGAACACGCCTGAGCACAAAAAAGGGCCGCTCGTGAGAGCGGCCCATTTGGTCCCCGCGGGAGGAGCGGGGCTGAATTGAGTGCAACTTACCACGCTGAAACCGTCATGGCTGTGACCCTTCGGCCACGGTCGAGTGGAAACTGACTGTCACAATTGCCCATCCCGGTGCCGCAATAACGGGGGAAGGGATCACTGAGGCTCGCCAAGCTAGCGAACCGTCGTGGAGGGGGCGCTTGCCTCGTCGTTTGGTTGTCGTCGCAAGGCAATCATCGTTGGCGCCGAGCTCTCCTTGAAACGCAACGAGGCCTGCACCTCTCCCAGTACCTTCTGGTGGTCTCCCTTCCCCGTTTTCACGGGGCAGGATGGTTGCGATTTGCGTTAGATTGCGTAAATCCACTCGTCCTCGCCACTGGAGACCGCCTTGCACGCCAACGAAAACCTGACCACCGAGCGGCCGACATTCGTCACCCATCTCGAATGCGCGATGACCGGCGAGCATTACGCGGCCGATGAGATTCATAATCTGTCCCGCACCGATAAACCGCTGCTCGTCCGCTACGATCTCGACGGCGTGAAACAGGTGCTGAGTAAGGACGCACTTTCGCGCCGGCCGCCCGATCTGTGGCGTTATCGTGAGCTCTTGCCTGTGCGGCGCACCGAAAACATCGTCAGCCTTGGCGAGACGATGACACCGCTGGTGCCGCTGCCGAAAATGACCGCCAAATTGCGCGGCGGCGAAATTCTGGTGAAGGACGAAGGCCGTTTGCCGACCGGGTCGTTCAAAGCGCGCGGCCTGGTCATGGCGGTGTCGATGGCGAAAGCGTTCGGCATCAAGCACATGGCGATCCCGACCAACGGCAATGCCGGCGCGGCGCTGGCGGCTTACGCGAGCCACGCCGGCATCAAGACCACGATCTTTTGTCCCGAGGACACGCCGGAAATCAATCTCAGCGAGATCGGCATCCAGGGCGCGGCGGTGTATCGCGTCAATGGCCTGATTGACGATTGCGGAAAGATTGTCGGCGAGGGCAAACAAAAAGTCGGCTGGTTCGACGTTTCGACCTTGAAGGAGCCGTATCGCATCGAAGGCAAGAAGACCATGGGGCTCGAGCTCGCCGAGCAGCTCGGCTGGACCGTGCCCGATGTCATCTTCTATCCGACCGGCGGTGGCACCGGCCTGATCGGCATGTGGAAGGCGTTCGCCGAATTGGAAGCGATCGGGTTCATCGGCAACAAGCGCCCGCGCATGGTCGCGGTGCAGGCGTCGGGCTGCGCGCCGATGGTGCGCGCTTTTGAGGCGGGCGAGGAGCACGCGCCGCGCTGGGAGGACGCGCATACCATCGCGGCCGGCATCCGCGTGCCGCAGGCGATCGGAGATTTTCTGATCCTGCGCGCGGTGCGCGAGAGCGGCGGTTTTGCCATCGCGGTGTCCGACGAGGCGATATCGCAAGGGCTCGACGAGGTGGCGCGCGAGGACGGTTTTTTGATGTGCCCGGAAGGTGCTGCGACTTACGCGGCCTATAAGCAAAGCCTCGCCGACGGCAGGGTCAAGCGCGACGACCAGGTGGTGCTGTTCAATTGCGCCACCGGCCTGAAATATCCGCTGCCGCCAATTCGCCGCACGCTGGATCGCCACGCACCGATCGACTTTTCGCAATTTGAGGCGTGAGATGACAGCGATGAAGACACTGTCGACAATCGTTATCGGCTTGATGCTCGGCTGCGGCGCAACCGTTGCCGCGGCCGCCGACGAGTATCCGTCGCGGCCGATCACCATGATGGTGCCGTTCGCCGCCGGCGGCCCGACCGACGTCGTGGGACGCGTGATGGCCGAGCATATGGGCCGCACGCTCGGGCAGAATATCATCGTCGAAGACGTCACCGGCGCCGCCGGCTCGATCGGCGTCGGCCGCGTCGCGAAAGCGACACCCGACGGCTACACGCTCGGCATCGGCCACTGGAGCACGCATGTGGTCAACGGCGCGATCTACGCGTTGCCCTACGATCTCATTCGCGATTTCGAACCGATCGCGCAGTTGCCGGCCAATCCGATGCTGGTCGTCAGCCGCAACACGCTATCGGCGAAAAACCTCACCGAGCTTGTCGCCTGGATCAAAACCAATCCGAGCGCCACCATCGGCACCGCGGGCGTCGGCTCCGGCTCGCACATTTCCGGCGTCTATTTCCAAAATCTCACCGGCACCCATCTGCAATTCGTGCCCTATCGCGGCACCGATCCGGCGCTGCTCGACCTCATCGCCGGCCGCATCGACATGATGTTCGATCAGGTGTCGGAAGCGACGCAGCGGGTGCGCGACAATCAGATCCGGGCCTTTGCGGTCACCGCCAAGACGCGTCTGAAATCGCTGCCCGACATTCCGACCGTGGACGAGGCCGGTCTGCCGGGCCTCTACATCAATATCTGGTACGGCCTGTGGGCGCCCAAGGGCACGCCGCCCGAGATCATTGCCAAACTCAATCGCGCGGCCGTGGCCGCCATGGCGGATCCGGCGGTGCAAAAGCGCTTTGCCGATTTGGGCCTCGACGTGCCATCGCCCGACCAGCAGGGCGCGGCGGCGCTGGGCACACTGCAACGCACGGAGATCGAGAAGTGGTGGCCGATCATCAAGGCCGCCGGCATCAAGGCGGAGTGATGCGGGCGCGCCAGCGTGCGCCGTCAACTCAGCAGTTCGACGCGCCCGGTTTTCAGCTCGTAGACGCCGCCGACGACCCGAATCTTCTTGTCGTCGACGAAGGATTTCAGGATCGGCGCGGCGCTTTTGAGCTTGTCGACGGTGAGCGCCACATTGGCGCGAATGGCGTTGGCAAGAAGGTCGCCAGGCTTATCCTTCACCGACTCGACGGCCGGGCGCAGCGCGGCGACCAGCGCCGGCAGATGCCCGGGCAGCGTGGTGCCGTCCTTGATCGACTTGATGGTGGCATCGACCGCGCCGCAGGCGCCGTGGCCGAGCACCACGATCAGCGGCGTGTTCAACACCGCCACCGCATATTCCAGGCTGGCGACGATGTCGTCGTTGGCGAAATTGCCGGCCACCCGGCAAACGAAGACGTCGCCGCGCGCGGTGTCGAAGCAGAGCTCCGGCGCGATGCGCGAATTGGCGCAACTGAGCACGGCGGCAAACGGATTTTGCCCTTTGCTCAAAACTTCGCGTTCATGCTTGAAATCGTGGCGCTTGGTGAGGCCGTCGATATAACGGACGTTACCCTTCATCAGCCGGTCGAGCGCGGCATCGGGCGACAGCACGTTTTCCGGTTTCGGCGGCGCCTTGGTCTCTTTGGCAAAGGCGCGCGGCGCTATCGCCAATCCGGCTGTGATGCCCGCGAGTCGCAAAAAATTCCGCCGCGCGATCCGCGACTCTCCGGCTTTCGCCGCACAAAGCTCGCACATTCATGCCTCCCGTTCCTGCCCGCGCCCGCAGCGCAGTGTAGGAGGGAATGCGGCAAAATCCTAATCGGGTTTGATGCCGGCGTTCTTGATCACCTTGCCCCATTTCGCGGTCTCCGAGGCGATGAACTTGCCGAAATCCGCAGCCGAGCCGCCGTGCACGACGACGCCGATATCGGTAAGCCGCTGCTTGATCTTGTCGTCGGCCAGCGCCGCGTTGATCTGTTTGTTGAGCGTGTCGATGATCGCCTGCGGCGTGCCGGTCGGCGCGCCCATGCCGAGCCAGCCTTCGGCCTCGTAACCGGGCAGGAAATCGGACAGCGACGGAATATCGGGCAGCGCATCGAGGCGGGATGTCGTGGTCACGGCGAGGGGCCGCAATTTGCCGGCCTTGACCTGCGGCAGCGCCGTCGGCGTGACGTCGAACATCAATTGCACTTGGCCGGCGAGCATGTCGGTGACCGCCGGCGTCGAGCCGCGATAGGGCACGTGCACCAGATTGAGCCCGGTCATGGATTTGAACAATTCGCCGGCCAGATGCTGTGGGCCGCCGACGCCGGCCGACGCCATGCTGATCTTGCCGGGATTGGCTTTGGCGTAAGCGATGAACTCGGGAACGGTATTGGCGGGAACGGACGGATTCACCTCCATGATCATCGGCGCCAGGCTGATCTGGCTGATCGGCACGATGTCGCGCAGGAAGTTGAACGTCAGGTCGGGATAGAGCGAAGGGCTGATGGCGTTCTGCGAGTTGACCGTGAGCAGCGTGTATCCGTCGGGCGTTGCGTGCACCACAAACTCGGTGCCGACATTGCCGCCGGCGCCCGGCTTGACGTCGACGACAAAGGCCTGGCCGAGGTGGTCCTGCAGAAATTGCCCGATCAGGCGGGCGTGGATATCGGTCGAGCTGGCGGCCGCCTGCGGCACGATGACATGCACCGCCCGCGAGGGATAGGTGTCCGCCTGCGCCAAGCGCGACACGGCGGGCATCGCGACGGCGCCTGCGGCAAGGTTCAGGAAATGTCGGCGTGCGATGTTCATGGCGTTCCCTCGTGGCCGTCGTATTGCGGCCACTATACTATCGGTCGAATCGACCGGAAGGGTCCAAAACAGCGGCATTTCGCATCATGAGCCTGCCGGCCATCCCGATCATCGATATCCGCGACGGTGGACCGCTCGATCACGCGCGGCAAAACGCCGAACAAGCGCGCGCCTTGCGCGACGCCTGTCTGGAGTTTTTTCCAGCCGTGGCGAAGCCGCTGGTGCCGGCGCTCGATTGGGTGTCGCGCCGCTGGCTCGACCGCTCGCGTTCGCCCTATGTGGCCGAGATCGCGCGGATCGCCGACGCGCTGAACTTCTCCGGCATCTGGCTGCTCAATGCCTCGTATCAGTGGGGCTGCACCGCGCGCGCTGTCGAGCACGACGGCGCGCCGTGGCTCATACGCACGCTGGATTGGCCGTTCAAAGGTCTCGGCCGCCACATCGCGGTTGCGCGGATGCGCGGGGCCGGGGGCGCCGGCGGCGATTTCTTCAGCGTGACCTGGCCGGGCTATGTCGGCGCGCTCACCGCTATGGCGCCCGGCCGCTTTGCCGCCAGCATCAACCAGGCGCCGATGTGGCGGCGCATGCGGCATCGCTGGCTGCGGCCGTTCGATTTCGCGGCGAACGCCCTGAAGATCTGGCGGCGCACCGATCTCATGCCGCCGGATCAGCTGCTGCGCCAAGCTTTCGAGACTTGCGAGGATTATTCCGCGGCGCGGCGTCTGCTGGAAACGATGCCGGTGGCGCGGCCGGTGATCTTCACGCTGATCGGCTGCGGCGCCAATGAGCGCTGCGTGATCGAGCGCACCGAGACCGGTTTCGTCACTCGCGAGGACGACACCTGCGCCGCCAACGATTGGGTGCCGCCGCGGCCGGGCTGGGAAGGCCGCATCGGCACGCGGCGGTTCCTCGTTAGTTCATTCGACGAGGCGACGGGCTACAGCCGGGCGCGCCGCGATGCGCTGGCAAGCTGGGACGGCGCGTTGGCGGACGGCCGGTTCGATTGGGTGCGCGAGCCGGTGCTCAATCCTTACACGCGGCTCGCCGTCGCCATGTGTCCCGCATCGGGAATTTTGCGCGTGGTCGGCTACGATTTTGCCGGCGCGGCGTTGCCGGAGCCGGTGACGCAAGTCTGCAACGTCGCGCCGGTCGCGGCCTAGCGTCTTATTTTTTCTTATTTCTTTTCTGCCGGTTGCGTGACGATCAACGCATCGACCACGACGCAACCGCGGCCTTCGGGGAGCACCTTGATGGGATTAAGATCGATTTCGGCAATCGAGGCGGCATGAAGCCAGGCGAAGTCAGCCAGCGCGTAGAGACACGTGGCAAGACTTTTCACGTCGCTCGCCTGGCGGCCGCGAACTGCGCCGAGCAAGGCCGCGCCGCGCGTCTCGGCGATCATCGCCTCGGCATCGCCGTCGCGCAGCGGCAGCATGCGCAGTGCAAAATCGCGCACCACCTCGATGGCGATGCCGCCCGTGCCGAAGGCGAGCGACAGGCCGAAGTCGGGATCGCGCGACACGCCGGCGAACACCTCGATGCCGCCGGCGACGAATTCCTGCACCAGGAAAGCGGCATCGGCCGGCCGCGGCTCGAGTTTTTCCAGGCGCTGGTGCAGCTGCGCATAGGCGCGCGCCAGCTCCGCCTCATCTTTGAGGTTGACGGCGACGAGCCCAAGCTCGGTTTTGTGCGCGATGGCATCGGACACGACTTTGAGCACCACGGGATAACCGAGCGCGCGTGCCGCTGCGAGGGCATCCGCTTCGGTCGCAACGCGCCGCTCCAGAGTCACCGGGATGTCGTAGGACGAAAGCAGCCGCTTGGCGTCGAATTCGTTGATCGTGCGCCGAATTTTCAATGCGTCAGCAAGACTATGTCGCGGCGCGCTTGTGCGAACCGGCGTCAACCCCGCGTTCCAGCGGCCCATGCGATCGAGCGCACCGAGACCCTGGCGCGTGCCACCGATCACCGACCAGGCCGGCGTCGCGCATGCCGTCGATCTGCTTGCGGTTCATGACGCCCGAGCGGGTGCTCATGAGATAATAAGGTTTTTCGCTCGCGCTCGCCGCCTTGGTGAGCATGTCGACGTTCTCGAACACGCGGCTGGGCTGACCGATGATCGGATCGTTGGACGCGTCGGCGCAATAGAGAATGGAATCGATCCGATCGCTTTTGTCCACGACCGACATGGCATGCGGAATATTGACGGCGTAATTGCCATTACCCCAGGCATCGAACGGATTGCCGTCGCCGGTGATGCGGCCGATGACGCGCTCGGCTTCGGCGCGCTCCTCGGCGGAGAGCGGCGGCAGATCGAGGCCGGCCGCGGTGGCATTGTCGAGGATCAGTTCCGACAATCCGCCCGAGCCGGTCACCACCGAAATGCCGCGGCCGCGCGGCCAGCGCTTGCCCTGGCAGACCGCCAGCACTTCGGTCATCTCGTCGAGATCGTTGACCTCGATGGCGCGGTGCGCGCGCAAGAGTTCCGAGAATACGCGCGAAGAGCCGGCGAGGCCACCGGTATGGCTGGTGATGGCGCGCTGCGTGCGCTCGGTGCGGCCGACCTTGATGACGACGACCGGCTTGCCGGCATCGGCGGCGCGGTCGAGCGCCGCGACATAGCGCTCCGGCTCGCGCACGGTTTCGGTGAACGTGGCGATCACTTTGGTGTGCGGGTCGTCGATCAGATAATCGAGGTAGTCGACGGTGCGCGTCACCGCCTCGTTGCCGGCGGACACCGAGAGGCTGACGCCGAAGCGGCGCAGATCGGACAACAGCGCGATGCAGACCGATCCGCTCTGCGACACGATGCCGACATTGCCGACAATCGCCGCCGGATCGCGGACATTCTGCTTATAGGTGGTGACCTTCGCCTGAGGATTGAGGATGCCCATGCAGTTCGGCCCGCACACCGGCATGCAGGCTTCGCGCGCCATGGCGGCAATCTCGCTCTGGAGCTTTGCTCCGTCGCCGCCCAGCTCGGCAAAGCCGGAATCATAGATCACTGCGGCGCGCGCGCCGCGCCGGACCGCAAGCCGCATCTGCTCGGGGATCAGCGGATTGCGGATGCTGAACACGACGATGTCCGGCGCCTCGGGCAATTCGGTGAGGCTCGGATAGCATTTGATATTCAGCACGGTCGGATATTTCGGGTTCACCGGATAGATCGGCCCGGTGAAGCCGATGGCGCCCAGCGACTCGATGACCGCGCGGCCGGGACCGCCGCGATCGGTGGCTCCGACGATGGCGACCGAACGCGGTTTTACAAGGGGATCGAGCTTCATGGGTTTGCCAGTCTCATAAATTTTGTACCATGCTGCCTCGCCAAGCGGATAGGGCCAAGCGGAAAAGCCAATTGCCATGAAGATCGTCGATCTCTCCCATGCCATGAGCATCCACACCCCCGGCTGGGTCGGTTATGCCGGCAACAAGATGTATTACGCGCAGAACTTGCAGACGGTCGGCATCGTCGCCCAGCGCGTCGAGACCTCGATGCACTCGGGCACCCATTTCGACGGCGCCATGCATGCGACCGACGGCCGGACCGGCGACATGGCTTCGTTGCCGCTCGACTATCTGGTCAGCCACGGCGTCGTCGTCGATCTTGCGCCGCTGGTGTCCGACTGGTCGGCGATCACACCGGAGATGATCGAAAAATCCGGCGCCGAGATCCGCGACGGCGATATCCTGATCCTGCACACCGGCTGGCACAAATATTACGAAGGCCAGAGCCAGCAGGATCTGGTGCGCTATTTCTGCTACCACCCGGGCCCGACGCTCGAGACCTTGGAATGGATGCTCAAGCGCAAGATCAAATGGTTCGGCATGGACACCGGCTCATGCGATCATCCGATGAACACCTCGATCCGCCATATGCGGCCGGACATCGCCCGCGAGTTCGAGCAAGTCATGGGCAAGACGCCCGCCGACTATTTCGGCACATTCGAATACGTGCACAAGCGCTCGGGGCGCAAAGTCAGGCAAGACGTGTTTCCGTTCCACAATTACGCGTTCCAGGAAGGCCTGCTGCACGCCGAAAATCTCGGCGGCGATCTGGAAACCGTGCTCGGCAAACGCTGCATCATCGGCGCCTTTCCTTGGCGCTACGAGGGCCTCGAAGCGTGCCCGTGCCGCGTGCTGGCGATTTTCGACGCCGGCGATGCGCCGGTCGAGGCGCTCGGCGATGCGGCGCGCGGTATTGTTCGTTCTTGAATTAACAGGGCGCAGAAAATGCCAAAGATCAAAACCGCGGACGGCACCAACCTGTATTACGAAGAAGTCGGCACCGGCACGCCCATCGTCTTCGTGCACGAATTCGCCGGCGACTATCGGCAGTGGGAGCCGCAGATGCGCTATTTCGCGCGCACCCATCGCTGCGTCACCTATAGCCAGCGCGGCTATCCGCCGTCCGATGTGCCCGACGATCCGACGCGTTACGGCCAGGATGTTGCGCGCTCCGACGTCATCGCGCTGATGGACGCGCTCGGCATCAAGAAGGCGCACGTGGTCGGCCATTCCATGGGCGCCTACACCGCGGTGCATGTCGGCCTGCATCATCCCGACCGCTGCATCTCGGTGGCCGCCGCCGGCTGCGGCTGGGGTTCGCTGCCCGATCCGGCACAGCGCGCCGCCATGCGCAAGGTGGCGCTCGAGACTTCGGCGATGTTCATCGAGAAAGGCATGGCGGAAGCGGCAAAAATTTACGGCGACGGCCAGATGCGCCAGACCCACAAGCACAAGGACCCGCGCGGCTACGCCGAATTCATCCGCATGCTGTCGGAGCATTCCGCGCTCGGCCATGCGCTGACCATGTCGATGCTGCAAAGCAAGCGCCCGACCTTGTGGGACCTGGAGGCGGACTTGAAGAAATTTTCCGTGCCACTTCTCATTATCGTCGGCGACGAAGACGAGAGCTGCCTCGACGGCAGCGTGTTTCTCAAGCGCACGGCGCCGACCGCCGGCCTTCTGGTGATCCCGCGCGCGAGCCACACCATCACCACCGAGGAGCCGGCCGCGACCAACGCGGCGCTCGCCGAACTGTTCGCCGCGGCCGAAGCCGGACGCTGGATGGCACACCGGGCGCCGGCGTAAAACGAGGAGACGAACGATGATAACCGGTCCAACCGCGCTCGCCTTTGCCGCTGCCTTTGCGGGCGCCGCGTTTTACGTCAATGAGGCCGAACAGCCGGCGCGGCTGGCGCTCGACGACGCGAGCCTTCTGGCGGAATGGAAGCTCAGCTACGCGCGCGGCTTCAAGATGCAGGCTAGTCTCGCCTTGCTGTCGGGGATTTTCGGCTTGATCGCGGCGTGGCAGACGCAGGATTGGCGTTGGCTGCCCGGCGCGGTGTTGATCCTGGCGAACTGGCCTTACACGCTTCTCGTCGTCAAGCCGACCAACGATCAGCTCAACGCGCTGACAAAAAGCCAAGCCGCCGCATCGCGCGCGCTGATCGTGACGTGGGCGCGGCAGCACGCCATCCGCACGGCGCTCGGGATTTTGGCTGCTGCCACTTATCTGTGGCCGCTCAGCTTAGCTGCTTGAATTTCGTTAGAGCATGATCCCGAAAAGTGGATCATGCTCCACCAAAATGCGCATTAGCGCGCGTCGTGAAAGATGATGCCCAGCGTGTGGCGGCGGCCGGAGCGAAGCCGGCTGACGCCGTGGCGCAGATTGACGCGATACGGGCCCTTGGTGCCTTGCACTGGCCGGTTATGAACGGCGAACAGCACGGCGTCGCCTTGCTGTAGCGGCACCACTTCGGCCCGGCTCTGCATCCGCGGCCGCTGTTCGGTCAGGACGAATTCGCCACCGGCAAAATCCCGGCCGGGCGCCGACAGCAGCGCAGTGACCTGCAGCGGGAAGGCGAGATCGCCGTAGAGGTCCTGGTGCAGGCAATTGAAATCACCGGCGGCGTATTGCAGCAAGAGTGGTGTAGGGCGGGTTTGGCCGGCCTTGTGGCAGATTTTTAGATAATCGGCGTGCGTTTTGGGGTATCGCGTAGCGATACTCATCCGCTCGTTCCAGGCGTTGGCGAATGTCACCACATGCGCATAGAGCGCCGTGCGCAGCTCGCCGACGAGGCCGGGCAGCGGATATTTGAAATAGCGATATTCGCCTTTGCCGAAACCATGCCGCGCCATGTGGATGTGACTGCGGAAATGCTCTTCGTGCGGATAAAGCGCGGCGATGTCGTTGCACTCCTGCGGCGAGAGCAATTTTTGCAAGGTGGCGCAGCCGAAGGCGTCGAGATCGGCGCCGATGGCGCTCCAATCGTAGTCGCCGATTTTTGGCATGTCGCGGGTTCCCGATTGCGATGTCCGCTCGAGGCTAGCAGGGCTGCCGGTCCCAGGCCCACCCGAATTCTGCGCGTCGTGATAGCCTATGATCCATGGACTTATCGTGCAGACATGTCGGACGTTCCGGTGGCCGGAGCGTGTCATGAGCAACACCGCGCGTTCCTCAGGCGCGGCGTCATTCGCGGCGCCGTTCCGCCATCCGGTGTTCGCGGTGATCTGGACGGCGACCTTGGTGTCCAATGTCGGCGGCTGGATGTACAGCGCGGCGTCGGGTTGGCTGATGACGACGCTCAATCCCGATCCCTTGATCGTGGCGCTGGTGCAGGCGGCGAGCACGTTGCCGATCTGCCTGTTCGCGCTGCCGGCCGGCGCGCTCGCTGATATTTTCGACAAGCGCAAATTCTTGATCGTGGTCGAGACGCTGACCACGGCAGTGTCGGCAATCTATGCGGTGATGGTCGGGTTGGGCTTGGCCACGCCCGGCAATCTCTTGCTGTTCACCTTTCTCATCGGCGCCGCCGGCGCGCTCACCATTCCCGCCTGGCAGGCCGTCGTGCCGCAGCTTGTCCCTAAGGAAGATTTGCCGCCGGCTATTGCCGCCAACAGCGTCGGCGTCAACATTTCGCGCGCCATCGGCCCGGCGCTCGGCGGCGTGACCATCGCCGCCATCGGCATTGCCGCGCCGTTCTGGATCAACGCCATTTCTAATTTGGGCATCGTCGGTGCCTTGTTGTGGTGGCGGCAAAGGCGCACGGCGCGCACGCTGCTGCCGGCGGAGCATTTCGGCCGGGCGATGACGACCGGTCTTCGTTACGCCCGGCACAATCCGCATCTGCGCGCGACCTTGATGCGCGCGGCTGGATTTTTTCTGTTCGCCAGCGCCTATTGGGCGCTGCTGCCGCTGGTCGCGCGTTCCCAGGTCGCGGGCGGACCGGAGCTTTACGGCATCCTCCTCGGCGTCATCGGCGCCGGCGCCGTGAGCGGCGCGTTTCTTTTGCCGTGGCTGAAGACAAAACTCGGGCCGGATCGGGTCATGGCGCTGGGAGCGATCGGCCAGGCGCTGGCGATGGTGCTTTACGGCATTGCCCGCGAGCCCGCGGTTGCGCTCTTGGCGAGCGCGCTGGCCGGCGCGACGTGGATCGCATCGCTGGCGACATTGAGCGTATCCGCGCAGGTGGCGTTGCCGGACTGGGTCCGCGGCCGCGGGCTGGCGCTCTACACCACGGTGTTCTTCGGCTGCCTGACGCTGGGCAGCGCGGTCTGGGGCGAGATCGCCGCGTGGGTCGGATTGCCCATCGCGCACTTTCTTGCCGCCGCCGGCGCTATCGCCGCCATACCGCTGACCTGGCGCTGGAAACTGCAAACCGCCATGGGCGCCGACTTGACGCCGTCCATGCACTGGCCGGCGCCGATCACCGCCCAAGACATCGAGCACGATCGCGGGCCAGTGCTAGTGACGGTCGAATACCGCATCCGGCCGCAGGACCGCGACGCCTTCCTCGAGGCGCTCGCCAAGCTCGAGCCCGAGCGGCGCCGCGACGGCGCCTATCGCTGGGGCGTATACGAAGATGCCGCCGAGGAAGGCCGTATCCTCGAAATCTTCCTGGTCGAATCCTGGATGGAGCATTTGCGCCAGCACGAGCGCGTCACCAACGCCGATCGCCTGGTGCAAGAGGCGGTGCACAGGTTCTTGCTGGAAGGCGAGCCCAAGGTGACGCATTTCATCGCCACCGACACCTGACGTTGCAGGCGAGCGGCTGTGGCACGCTGTCCATTGATCGGGCTGCCAAGGTCCGGCACTATCCGCGCGGCACAAAAGGGGAAGAGGGAAACTATGGGTGGACAGCGAAAAGCGGCCGTTTGGACGATCGGCATAGCCGTCGCCATGGCCGGGTTTGCGGCGCTACAGGCGCCGCCGGCCGCGGCGCAAGGCACCGCTCCCATCACCATGAAGCTCTCCACCGCCACGCTCAACGACACCCAGCACGAGTGGCTCAAGCGCTTTGCCGCCGCGGTGGAAAAGGATTCCGGCGGCCGGATCAAAGGCGAGATTTATCCGGCGAGCCAGCTCGGCGCCATTCCGCGGCAGATCGAGGGCGTGCAGTTCGCCTCGATCCAGGGCTGGACCGGACCGCCGGAGTTCCTGGTCGGCGTCGACGAACGCTACGAGGCAATGAGCGCGCCCGGCCTGTTCACCAGCCGGCAGCAGTATGAGCGCACTATCAAGGATCCCGCGGTGACCGGCCTGATGCTCGGATTGGGCGCCAACAAGGGCTTGGTCGGCGCCGGCATTTACCCCATCGGGCCGTCGTCGATCATTACGCGCAAACAGATCCAGCATCTGTCCGACTATGCCGGGCTGAAGATCCGCGTGCTCGCTTCGCCGTTTCAACTGGAGCTGATCAAGCGGATGGGCGGCTCGCCGGTGGCGATGACGCTGGCCGACGTGTTGCCGGCGCTGCAGCAGGGCGCCATCGACGGCTCGCTCACGACCATGACCCAGTACACGACGCTGCATTATATCGACGCGGCAAAATACGTCGTCGAGACCGACCAGCCCTATGTCAGCTCGATCTCCGTGCTGAGCAAGAAGTGGGTCGACGGCTTGCCGGCGGATCTGCAGAAGATTATCCGCGACGACGCAACCAAGACGTCGGTCGATATCTTGCCGTTCGTCGATCAGTTCTTCGACGCGCAGCGCCAGGTCTGGAAGGATTCCGGCGGCAGCGTCATCCACCTTCCCGAGGCGGATCAGAAGGAGATGCTCGCCAAAATTTCCAGCATCGCCGAGGATCTGTCGGCGACGAAGCCCGATCTGAACGCGGCCGTAAAGGCTATCTTCGCGGCGACGGCGAAGAACAAATAAGCGTCAGTTTGGCTGCCGCGGCCGCAGCAGCGCGCGCAGGCGCTGCGGCGTGACCGGAAGCTCTTTCACCGCGCCGGGCATGCCGAGCGCGGCATCGATCGCGGCCGCAATGGTGGCGCCCACGGGATTGACGCCGCCTTCGCCGGCGCCTTTGAGGCCGAGCGGATTGAGCGGGCTCGGAGCGTCCTCGGTGATCAAGACCTCGACCGGCGGAATTTCGCGCGCCGTCGGCATCAGATAATCGGCGAAGTTGACCGCCAGCGGCTCGCCGCGGGCGTCATAGAGGAACTCCTCGAACAGCGCGCCGCCAAGGCCTTGCGCCACGCCGCCGGCGATCTGGCCTTCGACCAGCATCGGGTTGACCGCCCTGCCGATGTCGTAGGCGACGACATAGCGCTCGACGATGACAGCTCCACTGTCGCGGTCGACACGCACCACGGCGAGATGCACGCCGTAAGGATAGGTCATGTGATGCGACTCGAACCAGCCTTCGGCCGACAAGCCGGGCAGCGCATCGCCGAGGAGCTTTGCGGCGGGCGCCAGCGCGCGGGCGATTTCGCCGAGCGTCACCGACGGTCCTCGGGCTGCGGACTTGTGCACCCCCTTGCGCACCACCTTGCCGTCGATGATGTCGAGGGTTTCCGGTGCCGATTGCAACAGCGACGCCGCGGCCGCGAGCGCTTTGTCGCGCAATTTTGTCGCGGCGATGCGGGTGGCTTCGCCGGTCATCACCGTGACGCGCGAGGCGAAAGCGCCCATGCCATAGGCGATGCGATCGGTCTGGCCGTGCACGACGCGGATAGAGCGATAATCGACGCCGAGCGCATCGGCGCAGATCTGCGCGACCACGGTCTCGACGCCTTGGCCGATCGAAGCCGCGCCGGTGACGACTTCGACGGCACCACTGGTATCGACCGTCACGCGCACGCCGTCGAACGGCCCGAGCCCGCTTTTCTCGACGAAGAGGGCCAATCCGGCGCCGACCGTTTCGCCGCCGGCCCGGCGGCGTTGCAGATCCGCTTGCAGCTTGTCCCAGCCGGCAGCCGCCAAGGCCTTGTCGAGCAGGCCGGCGTAATCGCCGGAATCGTAGGTCATTTCCGTGCCGAGTGTGTCGAAGCCCAGCACGTAAGGCATCTCGCTCTTGGCGATGAGATTGCGGCGGCGGATTTCGATCGGCTCGATTTTGAGTTTTGCGGCAATCGCATCCATTAGCCGCTCGCGCACGAACGTGCTTTCGAAGCGGCCCGGGGCGCGATAGGTGCCGCACGGTGTCTTGTTGGTCAGTCGGATGCGGCCGACCATGCGATAGGCCGCCATGCGATAGGGGCCGGGCAGCATGGCGGCGGCAAGATCGGGCACGGTGGCCGCGTGGGTGCGCACATAGGCGCCCTGGTCGTGAAAGAACTCGCCGTCGATGGCGAGCAGGCGGCCGTCGGCATCGACCGCGGCGCGGACGCGGAAATGCTGCTGGCGCGACTGGTTGGCGGCCATCAGGTGCTCGCGGCGATCCTCGATCCATTTTACCGGGCGGCCCAGCCGCAGCGCTGCGGCGCAGACGAGGACATCCTCGGGATAAATTTCGCCGCGCACGCCAAAACCGCCGCCGACATGGCCTTCGTATAGATGCATGCTCGACGGATCGCGGCCGAGCATGCGGGCCAGCGCATCGCGGTTCCAATGCGGCACCTTGGCGGCGCCGTGCAATTCGAGAATGCCGCGCGCGACGCGGGCGATGGCGCCGCGCGTTTCCATCGGCACGCCGCTGTGGCGGCCGATTTTCAGATCGAGCGCAACGACAGTGTGAGCGCCCGCGAATGCCATCTCCACGTCGCCAAAGCTCTTGCGGACCAAGGCGACCTCGGTCGCATGGCCGGCATCGAAGGCGCCGGGCGTCGCGTCGGCCTCCGTCAGCGCGGGCAGCGACTCGGCCTCGATTGTCACGAGGTCGGCGGCGTCCTCGGCAGTGTAGGGATCGGTCGCGAAGACGACGGCGACCGGCTCGCCGACATAACGCAGGCAATCGGTGGCGAGGATCGGCTGGCGATAGGGATCGAGGCCTTCGATGCGGGTGAGGCGAAAATCGATCGGTGGAATGTCGGCGACATCCGCTGCGGTCCAGATCGCAACGACGCCCGGCACGTTTCGTGCCGCGGCCGTGTCGATGGCGCGAATACGGGCATGGGCATGCGACGAGCGGACGACACGCATGTGCAGTTGATGCGCGAACGAGACGTCGGCGGCAAAGCGGCCATTGCCGGTGACGAGCGGCCGATCTTCAAGACGCGTGACCGAACGGCCGACGAAGTTCATTCAGGTCGAGCCTCCAAGTAGCCGGTCTCGTTGATGCGCTGAACGCAAATCTTGCCGTCAGTGACATCGATCTCATTGAGGCAGCACGGCGATTGCGCGATGCGCCAATAGGCCGACAGCGGCTGATCGATCAGTTGCATCAGCAACGCGCGGTTCACGCTGTCATGGCCGACCAGGACGATGGTGTCGTCGGGATGGCGGGCCAGCACGAACCGCAACGCATTGGCGGC
Organism: uncultured Alphaproteobacteria bacterium; assembly: GCA_963724715.1. Classification (GTDB taxonomy): domain Bacteria; phylum Pseudomonadota; class Alphaproteobacteria; order Rhizobiales; family Xanthobacteraceae; genus BOG-931. Next base: position 1,154,358 of record CAVRVV010000002.1, read on the forward strand.
GCGGGCAACGAGGTCCTGCAAAGATTCGCCGTTCGGAAAGCGGATGAAATGCGGCGTTGCGAACCAGGCGGCGAACAGCGTTGGATTTTCGCTTTTGGCCTCATCGAAGGTTTTGAACTGCCAGGCGCCGTAATCGATGTCGGTAAGGTCGTGGCAGACTTCCGTTGGCGCGCTGCAGGCCTTGGCGATGGCGGCGCCGGTCTCGATGCAGCGGCCCATCGGGCTCGTATAAATCTTGCTCGGCCGCCAGGCTCCGGCGACGCGCCGGGCGACTGCCTGAGCTTGGGTGCGGCCAAGCGCGGTCAGATCGAGCGGCGCCCGGCCGCGAAATCGCTCGGGCTTGATGCCTTCGACGTTGCCGTGACGGATCAGCAGGATTCTGGTCATGTCTTAGTTGTTTTCTTATGGAGAGTCTGCCGCGTGTCGGCGCGCGCCGCAATGCCTCGCGTCTGCTAGAGGCGGCGCAGCGGCATCGACCAGGCGAGCCAAGTGCCGGCGGTCGTGAATAGCGCAATGGCGAGGAAGGCTGAGCGAAACGCATCGGCGATTTCCGATTGGATGATGGCTTGCCGCGCGGCCGGCAACGCCGCGATGGCGTCGGGCCCCTGGTCGATGATGGCGCCGAACAGGCTGGCGGTGTCGCGATCCGTCACCGCGAGAATCGAGAACAAAATAGCGGCCACCGCGGCGGTGCCGAATGCCGCGCCGACGGAGCGGGAGAACTGCACCATGGCCGCGCCGGTGCCGAGCATGCGCGGTCCGGCCTCGGTTTGCACCGTGATCTGCACCACCGCCATGACGCTGCCCATGAACAGCGCAATGAAGAAGAACACCCACGGCATCTGGCCGAGACTCAAGCGCGCCAGGCCGAAGGCGAGAAACACCAATCCTGCCGTCGCCGCGGCCAGCCCATAGGTCGGGTATATGGCGGTGCGGCTGGTCCTGGTGACGAGTTGGCCGGTGATCAGCGAGCCGAGCCCGATGCCGAACGTCAGCGGCAGCAGCAAGAGGCCGGTTTCCGCCGGCGACGCGCCGCGGACGGCACGCAGATAGATCGGCAGGAACGTGATCAAGGAGACCAGCGCGGCGCCGTGGCAGGCCGCAAGCCCGTCGCTGCGCCAGACCGACGGGTTGCGGAACAGCCGCGGCGGCAAAAGCGGCGCGGTGTTGCGCTGCTCCTGCCACAACAGTGCTACCAGCGCGAATATGCCGAAGGCCAAGAGCCCGAACGCCACGGGCAAGGTCCGCGCATCCATGCGCTGCACCTGCTCGAGCGCCAGGATGACGGGGCCGACGAACAGGATGAACAGCACCAGGCCCGGCGTATCGAAGGTGGTGCGGCGCCGGTCGCCGGGGCGCGCTTCAAGCCGCAGCACCAGAAAAAAGGCAATGAGCCCGAGCGGTACGTTGATGAGGAAGACCGATTGCCAGCCGAATGCCTGGGTGAGATAGCCGCCGGCGACCGGGCCGAACGTGCTGGACGACACCGCAATGCCGGCGAGATAGCCCTGATATTTGCCGCGCTCGCGCGGCGGAATGGCCTCGCCGATCAGCGCCTGCGACAGCGTCATCAGGCCGCCGCCGCCGAAACCCTGCAGCACACGGGCGGCAGTGAGGAATTCGATATTGGGAGAAAGGGCGCAGAGCACCGATCCGAGCATGAAGATCGCGAGCGCAAAGATCATCATCCCGCGCCGGCCGAATGTGTCGCCGAGCCGGCCGTAGACCGGCGCCGCGATCGTGTTGGCGATCAGATACGACACCACCACCCAGGACGCGCGCTCGATCTCGCCTAGCCCTGAGGCAATGGCCGGCAATGCGGTGGCGACGATGGTCTGATCCGCCACCGCAAGAAACATCGGCAGCATGATGGAGGGGAAGACCTTGACGAACAGCGAGCGCGTCGTCGGCGGTTGGCCCTGCGGGCTCGGCGCCACGCTCGTGCCAACGGTAGGCTCGACTGGGCTTTGCTTGGTCGCGTCGTTCATGGCGAACAATTCATGACATGAAAATCGCGGTTCCCAATGCCGTTTCGATCAAAACAGACGTTTGCCGCAAACGCGCCGAGACGCCGATATATGACAAAACGCGGCCCCATATTGGCCGTTCCTCAGGGTTTGCACCTGACGCCTGACATATAACAGGTCTATTGAGTAACAGGTCTATTGAGGGCGGGCGCGACCGGCTTGTCGCATCGTGGCCGGTGGCGAGCAGATTCCGGCATCGCTATCGGCATTGCTGTACCGCTGTGCCTGGAACGCGCATCGGCTCATCGAATTATGGCGATAGGAGCGACGGCAACGGAGAAGACAGATGCGGCTGTTATTTGCTGCGGCAATTCTGGTGATGGCTGTAAGCGGCCCGGCGTCGGCGCAGACCGCTAAAAGTTATGGGTGACGTCGGGTATCGGAACGGATTGCATCTCCGACAACCTCGCCCAGTGTCAGCAGGACATTCAAGGCAAGGGCGGCTTTTGCAAGCAAGGCCCCGGCTATGACGCCGGTCATCCGCTCGGCACCGGCGAGTTCCCGAAGCCGCCCAACCAGTGACGGCCGCATTTTTTCAAAGCAACACCCGAAGAGCCAGCCGCCAGCGTAGCGGCTGGCTCTCTACGTTTTGATCCCGACTAAATCGCGCGTCTCAGCCGACGTAGCTGACCCGTTCCTGATTCCGCGCTTGTTCCGCGGTGGCCGGCTTGGCCGGCAATTGCAGCACGCTGGCCACCTGGCCCTCGCACAGCAATGTCAGCAGCACGATGCGCCCATCGGGAAATTCCAGCGCATCGTGGTGAGCCGCCATCTTGTCCTTGTTGACTTGCCGGAAGATGGCGGTTTGGTGGCTGATGGTCTTGGTCTTCCAGCCGAGCAGGCCGGTCGGCAGGCAGGCCACCTCGCCGACGAAGGCCAGTTCAGTACCCGGCCGGACACACACTGCCAGGCCGCGGTCATCGGCTGCGGCGAACCCGCGCGTTCCCGTGCCGAAGTCTTGGGTTACCAGCTTGTCGCCCACTTGCGCAGGGCGCGACCGAACGCTTTGAAGGCTAAAGTCACACATCGGCGACTCCTTTCTTCCAGGGTCTCCATGAAGCCCGCCCAAGCGCCCCTCCGATAATGCGTTCAAGCAAGATTGGTGCCGCGACAAATTGAATTTCATCACTCGAACGCGACGCGTAGCCTTGCCAAGCCTTTAATCGCGGCCGGACGCGGTGCCGGTGGCATATTTGGGCGTCGGTCGATTGGCCGTGGCGGCCGTTGCCGCACCAAGCGCTCGTACCGGCTGCCACCGGCACGGCACGTCTTTTCACCGTCTTGCCCACAATGGCGGCTGCCGGCCGCGGGCGCCTGGTCCGACGCCGCGCGATAACGCCCGGCGTTTATTCGACGGTTATGCCGCCGACCATGCCGTTCCAATCGTGGTCGGAGCAGCGCAGATCGTAGGTGCCGGGCTTGTGCGCCGTCAACAGCAGGTCCTTGCTGTCGCCGGGCTGCATTACGACCTCGGTGTGCTCGCGATTGAGGACCTCGGGATTATCGATATCGGTGGTGCCGAAAAATGTCGGCGCCGTGACCTCGTGGGTTTCCTTGCCGTGGTTTTCCATGTGCAGCCGGTAGTGCACGTCGCGCTCGAAGGTCAGATGGTTCGGAATGAATTTGTAGTCGATCATGAACAGATCGAGCTTCACCGTGCGCGGCTCCGACTGCGATGCCGGAGCGCCGAGCATGATACCGAGGAGCGTGAGCAAGCCGGCCGTGGCAAAATTTCGAAGCATTGTTGCTATCCGCCAGCCAATGAGCCGTCGCCGCGCCCCGGACACTATAGCGTCATCGAGCCGGAATCAGAACGATACAAAATCGCGATCGCGGAAAAAATGGCGCGACGTTGGAAAACCCCGATATGGGCCGGGTTTGTTGGTTATGCCTGGACCATACGGCCGTTCAGGACGGCCCCGGTGCATGCAGCGCGGCGGTGAATTTTTGGCCGAATTCATCGAGTTCGCCGGCGTCGATATCGCTGACCGCCCACAGGTCGAGGCCTGACTCGCCCCAATGGCGGATGTTGAAGCCTTGCACGATCTCGTCCTTGACGCCGTGGACCGTGCCCAGTTGCTGGGCGACGAACAGATTGATCACGTGCTTGCGCCGGCGATAGACGATCGACGCCACCGGCTGGCCGTTGATGTAATCGAGCCGGCCGCCGATCAGGGTAAAACCTTGCGCGGTCAGATCGATGACCGGCGGCGCGACGTCGAGCTTGCCGTTGAACCACGGCTTGACGGTATGCTGGTCGCTGGTTTCGACGTCGGTCAGATGCCCGGCCTGCAGCGAGCGCAGGTGCGCCGACACGACGTCGCTCGTGATCTGTTGATTTTGGTCGTTGCGGATCACGGCAATGACCAGGCTCGCCGCCACGGCGGCCGACAGCGCGGTGCCGACCGCGAAACCGCCGAAGAAATTTCTCCAAGACGCGCGCATGGACGCCAACCATGTTTGGCGCGGAGCAGGGACTGCCGCCGTCGGCACCGCCAGCGCCGCTTCGATGCGGCTGCGCAGATGCGCCGGGGCGGCTTCCTTTAGCGGCGCTTGCGCAAACGCTTCGCGCATGGCGCGGAACGCCTTGAGCTTCTCCGCGCAAGCGGGGCAGGCCGCCACATGGATCTCGACGTCGCGGGCATGGCCGGCATCAAGCTCGCCGTCGATGAGCGCGTGCAGCAGGATTTCGGCTTCGTCGCAGGTCATGATCCATCCTCGGCATTCCACGCCGTGCGCAGCATGGCGCGCGCACGCGCCAGCCGCGACATCACCGTTCCCACCGGCGCCCCCACGATGTCGGCGATTTCGCGATAGGAAAGGTCGTTGATTTCCCGCAGCACGATGGTCTCGCGGAACGGCTGCGGCAGGGCGCCGACCAGGCGGCGGATCGTAGCGTCGTCGAAGCGGCGCAGCAGCTCCGCTTCCGGCGAGGCTTGCGGCTCCTGCCACATCGGAACTTCTTCCGGCGGTGCATCTTCTTCGGCGCTACCCGCCGCCACCGGTTGCCTGCCGCGGCGCGCGAATTCGGCGACGCAGACATTTTTCAGGATCGCCAGCAGCCACGGCTTCATCGCCGGGCCGCGATAGCTGTCGAAATGGCGCAGCGCCCGCAGATAGCATTCCTGCACCGCGTCCTCGGCGTCGGCGGCGTTGCGCATCAGGTAGCGCGCCAGGGTGAAGACGTCGTCGAGATGCGGCAGCGCGGCGTCGCGAAACCGCCGCACTTTGTCGCCATCGACATTGTCTATGCCGGTCATTTTGTCTGTACCGGTCATTGTCACGCGTCCGGCCGTCCACGATGCCGCCGACGCTTGGTGCTGCGGGCGATCGAGCATCAGGGCGTCGTGTTGCTGCCTGTTGCCGTTTCTACCACGATCGTGCCGGTCATGTGCGGGTGAATGTAGCAGAAGTACTGGTAGGTGCCCGGCGTGGTGAACGTGAACGCAAAGCTGTCGTCGGTGTCGAGGGCCTTCGATCGGGGAAAGGCATTGTTGGTGACGGCGATCCCGTGCGGGATGTCGTCTTTGTTGGTCCAGGTGACCGTGGTGCCGGCCTTCACCGTCACCGTCTGCGGATTGAAGGTGAAATTGTCGATGCCGACGGCCGCCGCCGCAGCCGCCGGGGTTTGCGCTTGGGCGAAGAGTACGCCGCCAGCCAACACCGACCCGACCGCGGCGCCGATGAGCGCCGCGCTGATTGCACTTCGAGACATTGTTTTTTCCTTTTAGCTTTTCAGCGGCGTGTCGATGATGGCGAGCTGCTTCTCGTTCTGCTTGAACGTGATGCTGGCAGTGCCGAGCATGGTGCGCAGCTTGTCGTCCTCGACTTTCATCGGGCCGGGGGAGGGCGCCGCGCCCGGCGCCGGCTGCGGGAACGCGGTGGAACGGGCAGTGTGGAACGTGACGTTGCCTTCCACCTTCTGCATCACCTGATGGATGTGGCCGTTGAGCACCGTCACCGAGCCGAACTTTTTGAGGTAGGTCAGCGCCTGGGCGCCGTCCTGCGTGCCCCAGCCCCAGTCCGGATAAACCGTCCACAGCGGAATGTGGGCGAACACCACGATCGGGGTCGAAGCGGAGCGGTCCTTCACGTCGGCTTCGAGCCATTCCAACTGGTCGTTGCCGAGATTGCCGAGCCCGCCGGCCTTGAGATCGACGACGTTGACCAGGCCGATGAAGTGCACGCCATTGGCATCAAAGCTGTACCAGCCGGCGCCCTTGGTGCCGCGGCCGTAGCGGTCGCGATAGAGTTTCTGGTCCGGGTCGAGGAAATCGTGCTCGCCCGGAACGTAATGCACGTCGAGCTTGCTCTGCGAGATGATGCGGTCGGCGTCGTCGAATTCGCTCACCTTCGACAGATGGGTGATGTCGCCAGTATGGATCATGAAAGCGGGCTTTTGCGGCAGCGCGATGATCTTGCCGACCGCTTCCTCCAGCGTGCCGCGCGCATTGGGATTGGCCGGCTTGTCGAAGCCCATATGGCTGTCGCTGATTTGCAGGAAGGTGAGGCTCTTGGCCTCCTGCGCCATCGCCTCGCCCATGATGCCGAGCGAGCGCGGAACACCGCCGGAAATGGTCCACAGCACGCCGGTTCCAACCCAGGTCATGCATTCCAGCACCTTGCGCCGGTTCATGCCGTCGTCGCGGTCGAATTCGCTCATTGCTCATCTCCTTTGCCGCCAAAATGCATGGAGCCTATGCGGCCTGCGGGGATGAGATCGGCTAGCGGCGACGTTTATTCCCGGACCGAAGTATTTTCGGCGTTTTTTCCGGGCGGCCGGTTGCGGGCGCTGCTATACCCGTAAATCCAGCCACTTGCCCCGCCGGGCGCGTCTGCAACGCGAAGTTCATGCTGCAATCACCATCGCTGTCACTATCGTCAGTGGAGACGCGCCAGTCCTGGATCGTCGCGACCGTGGTGCTCGTGATCATGGCGGTCGCCTTCGGCGCGCCGTGGATCACCGTGGTGGCGCTGAAAAACATCGCCGCGGAGGTCAACGGCGAGCGCTCGATCCCGGCGCTTGCGGGCGCGCTGGTCTGGGTCGGCGCCGGCCTGGGCGGCATCATCATGGGCCGTGTCGCCGAACGGGTCGGCGTGCGCTGGACCGTCCTCGGCGGCGCCGTGATGATCGCCGTAGGGCTGGCGCTATCGACCTTGGGCCCGTCCTTGCCGCTCTATGTCGGACACGGCTTCTTTATCGGCTTGATCGGCATCGGCGGCATCAATGCGCCGTCCTACGTTTATGTCAGCCGCTGGTTCGACCGCCGCCGCGGTTCGGCGCTGGCCTTGATTTCCAGCGGCAGCTTCCTCGCCGGCGCCATCTGGCCGTCGATCTTCGAGCGCGCCATCGCCTATGCCGGGTGGCGGCATACGATGCTGTTCTACGCGGCAATCGAGCTCGTTCTCATCGTGCCCGCCGCGGCCATCGTCTTGGGCGAGCCGCCGGACACGCCGCATCACGCCACGGTGACCGGCACCACGCGCACGCAAAATTCCGTCCTGGGCTGGCCGGCCAATCTGGTTTTCACCCTGCAGATGTTTGCGATCTTCACCTGCTGCGTGCCGATGTCGATGCCGCAAGCGCATCTCGTGGCGTTTTGCAGTGATCTCGGCATCAGCCCGGTTCATGGCGCGGCGATGCTGTCGGTGCTGCTCGGCTCGGCCTTCTTGAGCCGTCAAGTGTGGGGCGCGCTGTCCGATCGCATCGGCGGCCTCTACACCATGCTGGTCGGCTCGGCATGCCAGACGGCGAGCCTGTCGTTGTTCATGTTCACCCAGGACGAACTCGGCCTGTTTACCGTTTCGGCGCTGTTCGGCTTCGGCTTCAGTGGCCTTGTTCCGGCAAACGTGTTGGCATCGCGCGAATTGTTCCCGGTCGGCGAAGCCTATTGGCGTATTCCGACGCTGCTGTTGTGCAGCGGCACCGGCATGGCGGCGGGTGGTTGGGTCGGCGGCATTCTCTATGACCACTTCGGTTATTACGCGCCGGCCTTTGCCACCGGCGTCGGCGTCAGTGCGATCAATTTCATGATCATCTCGGCGCTGGCGTTTCGTCGCAGCCAAACCGCGCCGGCTTGATGGATCAGTGCGCCGCCGCTTTAGGGCTGGCGGTGCGCGGATTGACTGGCCGTTTCACCAGCTGCTCGATTTTCGGATGCGCCCGCGCCGCGCAAAAATCCTCGACCGCGGCGGCGACAGCTTCGCTGGTGAGCGTGCGGCGCTCCGGCGTCGCTAGTTCCAACTCTTCCTGCCGGTTGACGATGGAGCCGGCTTCGAGCAGCAGCGCCGGCATGCGCGTGTAGCGCAGCACGACCAATTGGTCGTAGCGGTAGACGCCGGCATCGGCGTCGAGCAGCTGGCGCCGGCGATTACCCATCAGGGCGAGCGTGTAATGCGGCGTGAACTGCAAGCCGCGCGCCTGCAGCGCTTTGCCCAACAATTTGCCGAACTGCAGGCTGCCGGTGCGGTCGGCATTGTCGTTGGAGATGAAGAGGGCATAGCCCGGATAGTCGTCATTATACTGAAGGTCCTGGCCCTCGTACTGCCAGGTCCGCATGAGATTGTCGGGCACCGAATCGTGATGAATCGAAATAAACAGATCGGCCGGCAGGCGATTGGCGATGCTCGCCCGCTCGAACAGCCCGACCGGTGGCGCCTTCCCAGTGATCAGCAAAACGGTCTTGTCGAAACCGGCACCGAGCAGCGTCTCTTTGATCTGCCGCGCCAGTTGCAGGTTGAAGGCGTATTCCGTCATGCCGCGGGCACTCAGCGCGCCCGGCACATCGACGGTGTGGCCGACATCGACGACGACGCGGAATGCCGAGGGCTGGCAGGTCGAATGCGCCGGCGCGGCGGGGGACGGCGGCTGCTCTTCGCTGCGGGCCGGACGGGCATGGGCCGCCGCGAACAGGGCCGAAAGCGTGACGAGCAAAACGGTTCCGGCATGCCGGGAGTTCGTCATGTCGCGCACCTTCCTTGCCGCGTCGATAGCGCGAAGCCTGGCCATTGTTCTATCAAGATCTTGGTTCCATCAAGATATTGGCCCCATAACGAGCATCGCCGCGCTTGTCCACGCGTGAGGCATACTTGTGCCCGGCGCGCTGCTGTCGTACCAAACAAGACGGGCATCGGGTGAAGCGTTCGGCATGGTCAAATTAGTCGGTATCTGCGTCGTTCTGTTCATGCTTGCGGTCGGTGCTTTGATCGTGACCGCTGGGCAGGACCTGGCTGCCCTATTTGCCGCGTTGCGGGCCGAGTCCCTGCTCGACAAAGTGGCGTGGGCGGTTATCGTCTTGGTGCCGCTGGTTTTGCTGCCCTCGGCGGTGTGGCTGTGCGACACCCTGGTGCGCCAGCGCAAGGCGGCACAGGCGCTCGAGCTGCGGCTCGACGGCGTGCGCCAGGGCGCCAAGGAACTGGCAAAATCGCAAATCGACGCCGAGGCGGCGGTGCACCATCTCGCCCGCACCGATCCGGAAGATGCGATCGGCGCGGTGCAGCAGCGGCTCGGCGAAACCGAACGTGTCGCACAGGTGCAGCAGCAGCGCAACGAGATCGGCGACCTGCAGTCGCGCGTCGACACCGTCCGCGGCCAGCAGCAGTCGTTGAAGGAGCGGCTGGCGCCGGTGCTGGAAAACAGACGCGCGATCGAACGGCTGTTCCTGGAGCTCGATACCAGCCAGCTCGACGTCGAGCGCGCGCTTGCCGAAATCGCCAGCGGCGACGATGCGACGGCGCTTGACCTTCGCCTGAGGAAGCTGACGGAGTTTGTCAGGCAGTGCCATGAGCGTTGCGACGGCATCGAGGCCGCCTCGAAAACGGTCGCTAGCCTGAAGGAAGCCTATGCCGAGCTGCACACGCGGCTCGCGCCGTTCGCCGCGGCAAAGGGCGGCGTGACCGACCGGGTCAAGGACTTGAGCGAAGCGCGCGATGTGCTGACAGCCGACATCGATACGCTCCAGCGCACGCCGCAAGGCCCGCTCGCCGAACGGGTAAAGAGTTTCACCGACGACAAAGCGCGGCTCGACGACGGCGTGGCGCAACTCAGCGCGCAATTCTCCAAGCTCGCCACGCTGCACGATAACATCGACGGGCTGATGGAAAAACTCGAGAATGCGCTCGGCATCATCGCACCCGACGCCGACGGCAAAGCCGACATCGATGCCCGCATCAAGGACGTCTCGACATTCGTGGCGACGACGCAAGCAGATCTCGAGGATATCGAGGGCCGCGTGGCGGTGTTCGGCCAGTTGAAGACCAAGCTCGGCGAACTGCAATCGCGGCTCGTGCCGCTCGAAGCCGGCGACGGCGGCGTACTCAGTCTCGTCACCCAGGTGCAGGACATTCGCGACAAGTTGGCCTTGCGCATCGCGCGCCTCGAAGCTGGCGAGGGTGGCGATCTCGCCGAGCGCGTAAAAACCTTCACCGATGCAAAACGCGAGCTCGAGGAGCGTGTGTCGGTGGTCACCGACCACTTCTCGAAATTGGCGACGGTGCGCAAGGACCTCGCCGGCCTGTTCGAGAAGTTGAGCAGCGCCGCCAATACGTCGAACTGAAGCTCCCGCATATGACGCGGCGCATATGATCTGGCCGCATGGCGGCATCGCGGCGGCGAAATCCCCTTGCGGGTGGGTAGCCCCTGGGGCAAAGTCGCGCAAAATTACAACATGCATCGGGCCGGCCTTGTCGCCGCACGCCGATCTTTTAGGGAGGTCTGTATGAAGCGAGCACTGTTTTGCGGCGTGGCGGCGATTGCGGTTGCGGCGTTCCTGGTCGCGACACCAGCGCGCTTAAGCGCGCAAAACGTCCCGATCGACGGCAAATCGATCAGCGGCGTCGTCAAAAGCCCGCATGGCGCCGAAGCCGGCGTCTGGGTGATCGCGGAAACCAACGACCTCGGCACCCGTTTTGCCAAGATGGTGGTGACCGACGACCAGGGCCGCTACGTGCTGCCGGACCTGCCGAAAGCCAAATATAAAGTGTGGGTGCGCGGCTATGGCCTGGTCGACTCCGCCAAGGTCGATGGCGAGCCGGGCAAGCGATTGAATCTTAGCGCCATGCCGGCGCCCGATGACGCGGCCGCCGCGCAATATTATCCGGCGATCTATTGGTTCGCGATGCTGAAAATTCCGGCCGCGGATCAATTCAACGGCAAGAGCGACATTCCCGACAAGCTCACCCAAGCCGATTGGCTGACCACGATCAAAAACCAGGCCTGCGTCGGCTGTCATCAACTTGGCCAGCTGGCGACGCGGACCATTCCGTCACAGCTCGGCCACTTCGACAGCGGCCAGGATGCCTGGGCGCGGCGCATCCAATCGGGTCAGGCGGCAGAGCTGATGATCAACCCGATGGCCGGCAAATTCGCCAGCGTGCCGCTGAAATATTTCGGCGACTGGACCGATCGCGTCGCCAAGGGTGAATTGCCGTTTGCCAAGCCGCCGCGGCCGGAAGGCGTCGAGCGCAATGTCGTCGTGACGACCTGGGATTGGGGCACCGAGAAACAATATCTTCACGACCTGATCTCGTCCGACAAGCGCAACCCGACGGTCAATCCCTACGGCCTGCTCTACGGCTCGACGGAATATTCGACCGACCATCTGCCGGTGCTCGATCCGAAGACGGCGAAAGTCACCTACATCACGCCGCCGGAAGGTGCCGACGTGCCCGAAGCGCTCGGGCCCGGTCACGCGGCGATGGAAAAGCCGGTGGCGCCGTCGGCCTATTGGGGCATGGAAAAAGTCTGGGACACCAAGTTCGATAATCACAACGACATGCTCGACAGCCAAGGGCGCGTCTGGATGACGGGAACCAATCACGCTCCCGGCACGCCGGCATTCTGCCGCAAGGGTTCGGACAATCCTTATGCCAAGGCGTTTCCAATCGAGAAGAACGAGCGGCAGCTCGCGATGTTCGATCCGAAGATGCAGAAGTTTACGTTCGTCGATACCTGCTTCGGCACGCACCATCTGCAATTTGCCTTCGACAAGGACAACACGCTGTGGACCTCGGGCGGCGGCAACCTCGCCGGCTGGCTCAATACCAAAGTGTTCGACCAGACCGGCAGCGCCGAGAAAGCCCAAGGCTGGGCGCCGTTCGTGCTCGATACCAACGGCAACGGCCAGCTCGACGATTACACCGAGCCGGGCCAGCCGGCCGATCCGAACAAGGACATGCGGGTCGGCGGTTCGGGCACTTACGCGGTGATGCCGAATCCGGTCGACGGTTCCGTGTGGTTCACGGTCGGCGTTTTCGCCGGCAAAGGCGGCGTAGCGCGCTTCGATCCCAAGACCAAGCTCACGGAAGTCTATAATGTCCCGATGCCGGGTTTCGGCCCGCGCGGCGGCGACATCGACGGTAAGGGCGTGGTCTGGGTGTCGCTGGCCAGCGGCCATCTCGGCAGCTTCGATCGCTCCAAGTGCAAGGGCCCGCTCAACGGACCCAAGGCGACCGGCGATCATTGCCCGGAGGGCTGGGCGTTCTACAAATATCCGGGCCCCGGTTTCCAAGGCATCGGCGACAACAGCGCCGAGGCGAGCTACTACACCTGGGTCGATCAGCACAACGCGGTCGGGCTCGGCAACAACGTGCCGATCTCGACGGCAAACGAAAACGACGGCTTCGCCGCGCTGGTCAACGGCAAGATGGTGTCGCTGCGCATCCCGTATCCGCTCGGCTTTTATGCCAAGGGACTTGATGCCCGCATCGACGATCCGAACACCGGCTGGAAGGGCAGGGGCTTGTGGTCGTCGGAAGGCGACCGCACGCCTTGGCTCAAGGAAGGCGGCAAGGGCATGACGCCCATGGCGGTCCATATCCAGATCCGGCCCGACCCGCTGGCGCGTTGAGCGATCGGGCTCGATTGCAGACATAGAGTCGCCCGATGCCGCACAGCACCGGGCGGCTTGCTTTTAGATGCAATTTCGTCGCGGTATGATCAGGTCGGGGACCCACTTTTGCGGAGCCGAACATGACCGTTCGCGAGCCCATGTTGGTAACGGTCGGCATTACCGACCTGCGTCCGACGCAGATCACCGTCGGCATGCGCGAGGTCGCGGCCAAGCGCAAGCATTGGCGCGAGAAGGCCGAGAAGAAAGGCGGCAAATTTCTCGGCAAGCACATGATCCCGGTGATCCTCGGCCCCAAGAAGCGCAATTACGTCATCGATCATCATCACCTGGCGCTGGCGTTGCATGAGGAAGGCGTCAAGGATGTTGCCGTCACGGTGGTCGCCAATCTGAGCATGCTCGAACCCGAATCTTTCTGGTTCGTGATGGACAGTCGCAATTGGACGCATCCGTTCGACGACATGGGCCGCCGCCGCAACTACGAAGACCTTCCCAAATCGGTGACCGGGCTGATCGACGATCCGTTCCGCTCGCTGGCCGGCGAATTGCGCCGTACTGGCGGTTACGCCAAGGACACGACGCCGTTCAGCGAATTCATCTGGGCGGATTTTCTGCGCCGGCGCGTGAAACGTAAACTGATCGAGCGTGACTTCGAGCGCGGGCTCGAGAAGGCGTTGCAACTGGCCAAGAGCATGGACGCCAATTATCTGCCCGGCTGGTGTGGCCCGTCACCGGAGGAATGAGACGGTGTCGAATTTCCTTCCTTTGCAAGATCAACGCCCCATCGCCATGACGCTCGTTCGCACTGGTATCGCGCTGACGCTGGCATTCGCCATCGCCGGCTGTTCGAACACGCCGAAGCCGGCGGCTGATGCCAACGTCTTGCCGACCGACTACAGGAATCAAGTCGCGACCTATCTGGGGCAAGTCGTGACCGATCGCGCCGATTTCCGCAATTCGATGATCGGCGCGCCGGTGCTCAAGCAGGTCGGCGCCAGCGAGCACTATGTCGTCTGCGTGATGCTCAACGGCCGCAATCAACATAAGGAAAAGGTCGTGATCTATCTCGGCACCAACATCAACCAGTTCGTCGATGCGGTGCCGGGACAATGCGCCGATGCGGCCTACCAGCCGTTCAAGGAGCTGGCCGCTCTATTGCCGCCGACCTGAGCGGCGATTTATTGGAATAATGCGCGATAGATGGCGAGGTTCTGATCGTCGGCGCCGGGCTGACGCTCGCCGGGCCGGCCGACGGAGCCTAGAAACCACCATCGCCGGCACGACCGCATCAAGTGCGTTCGCGCCGGGGCTTTCATGCGGCCACTGCTGTCCTATGGGACCAGCGAGACGCTCGCCACGGTGATATAGGTGACATTCCCCGGCGTATCGGCACCGATCGTCGTTATGGTGACGGTGACGGGGCCGCCATCCCAGAGACCCTTGGCGCGCTGCTGCTGCAGCGCGTCGGTGACATCGAACCGTGCCTCCGCCCCCGGCATGGGCATGTTGTCGTGGGCACCATCGTCCGGATGCGTCATCAAGCCGCCGGTGCCGAGATCGAAGTTAAAGAGATTGAGCGTACCCACGTAATAAGGGCTGTTCAGCTCCGGGGCAGTGCCCTTCGGCAGATTGAGGAAAACGCTGAGCGGCGCGGGTGGCCGCCGTATAAGCTTGAGGCCTCCAAGAATGAGGGTGATGGGAGCGTTGCTCGGCGCCGCATTCGCGGCGGTGCCCGGTTCCGGCGCCAACGTCGTGGTGCTGCCGCCACTTCCTACGCTGACATTATTGGACCGCATTGCCGCAAGTATCACGGCACTGGCCCGCGCCGCCACTGGTGTCGACGCCACCGCCACCGATTCTGGCGGCGGGGCTGTCAAGTTGTCGTATTTGTAACCGAGCGCCTGCGTATCGATCGCATCGCCGAGTTTCACCTGGACCAACTTGCCTTTCTCATCGACAAAATGGGCCGTGCGGTCTTTCCAGGTTTTTTCGCTCGGTTGCGTGGCGCTGTTGCCCCAATTGTACGACACGCCGGGCAGAGCCTCCCAGGACGCATAAAGCCGATCGATCTGACAATGGTGTACGAAGAAGACAGGATCGCCCGCGGCCGACGGTATATTCCCCATCCAGCCACCGACGCTGTCGTGCACCATATCGTGCGGCACGCACTCCAGGCGCCCGGTCAGACCCATATTGTAATAAGCAGTGTTGTTTGGCGGCGGGCTTGGCGCGGCAAAGCTGGTGTCCGACGGGAACATCACTTTTGCGGTGAGGCATGGGCCGTAGTTGATAAGCGGGTAGGGCATGTACCCGCCATTGTTCATGGCGACGTTTTGCGGTCCGGTGCCTTGCGGATTGGCAAAGCCCAAGCCCCGGTCGTCGAAGATCAGCCGCGCGTGCGGATCCATGAATTTGTCGGGCAGTTGCAGTGACGCGCCGATATTGGAGGCATAATTCCAATACGGCAGCATGAACGAGCTATCCTTGGACATCTCGCGGCAGATGCGTTCGAAGTGATACAGATACCACCGGTGCCAAGTGGTGAAGTACGGGCTGTAGTGGGTGCAAGTGGCCCAGCACTTCATTGCCGCATCTTTCCAGGCCGCTTGCGGAGAGCCGGCGGCGGGATTGCCGTAGATTTCATCGACCCGTTGTTTCAGCTCTGCCGTGCCATTGGCGAGGCCGCCGGAGTTGGCCGGATCGAAGGGATTGCTCGGAACGCCATGAATGTACGCCTGAAAAGTCCAACTCTGGGGCTGAGGCGGATAATTGATCGCTGGATCTTGCATCGCTTTGACCGCCTTGGCGTACAGGTCGATCATTGTCTGTCCGGCCGTCGAGCTGATGTCGGATCTGGTTTCGACGGCGGCAAATGCCGTCCTGGTTCCTTGCGTTGCAACGATGAGCACGGCCGCGCCACTACTGAGAAGAAGGTTCCTGCGCGTCGACACAAGGCGTGCTGTTGCGTTCATTGTCTCGCCTCCCATGCTGGCTCTGATTTATTTTAGACTATTTTACGTTGCATAGCACTATGGTGCAATTCCATGTTGAAAATAAGACTGCAGGGCTTTGGGCAATCTATTGGGCACTGCACAAAAAGATCGGACGCTGCTCAAATAGCAATGAGCGTTAGCGCCGCGCCGCCAATCGCGCAGAACACCACGACCAGCCACGGTGGCGTCTTCCACATGAAGAGTAAGAGGAATGCGGCTACGCCGAGCGCGAAGTCGCCGGCGCTGGCGATTCCGGACGTCCATACCGGGTTATAGAGCGCCGCCAGGAGCAGTCCCACCACGGCGGCGTTGACGCCGCGCAGCGCCGCTTGCGCGGCAGGCTTCCGCCGTAGCTCGTCCCAGAACGGTAGCGGCCCGATCACCAGGAGAAACGCGGGCAGGAACATGGCGACGAGGCAGAGCGTCGCGCCGGCCCAGCCGTTGGGCGAGGGACCCATCACCGTGCCGAGATAGGCGGAGAACGTGAACAGCGGCCCGGGCACTGCCTGCGCTGCGCCGTAGCCGGCGAGGAACGCATCGTTGCTGACCCAGCCCGGTGGCACCAAGGCGGCTTGCAGCAATGGTAGCACCACATGGCCGCCGCCGAACACCAGCGAGCCGGCGCGATAGAACGCTTCGAACAATTGCAGCGAATGGTTCGGATAAACGGCGACGACCAGCGGCAGTCCGATCAGGATGGCGAAAAACACAACGATCGCAGCAATCGCAACCGTGCGGCTGACCGGATGCGGCAGGCTGGCATGATCGGCCGGCGGCGCGTCGCGAAACAGCACAAGGCCGATTGCCGCGCCAAGCACGATGGCGCCGATTTGGCCCCACGACGACGGCACCGCCAAAACCAAGGCGGCGGCGGCGACCGCCAGCGTCGCGCGCGCGCGATCCGGCGCCAGCGATCGCATCATGGTCAGCACCGCTTGCGCGACCACGGCAACGGCCGCGACTTTCAATCCGTGCAGCCAGCCGCTGCCGAGCGCATTGCCGAGCGAGGTGACGCCATAGCCGAACAGCACCAGGGCGATCGCCGACGGCAGCGTGAAGCCGGTCCAGGCAGCCAGCGCCCCCGCATAGCCGGCGCGCGACAGACCGAGCGCGATGCCGACCTTGCTGCTCGCCGGCCCGGGCAGGAACTGCGACAACGCTACCAGGTCGACATAGGTTTTTTCGTCGAGCCATTTCCGGCGCACGACGAATTCCTCGTGGAAATAGCCGAGATGGGCGATCGGGCCGCCGAAGCTGGTGAGGCCGAGGCGAAGGAACGCGGCAAAAACTTCCGCGGTGCTACCGCTGCGCGTGGCCGCTTTTGCCGCTGAGTCGGCGTCTTCTTGCATGGCTCGTCTTGTTGACAAATTCAGGTGCCCGGGCAACATTTTGCCGGCGAGATCGCGCGACTTTCAGCGGCACAGGCTTACGCTTGTGCCGGCACATAACAAGCAAAACCGCGCGCCGCTTGGGGAGGATCGGATGGCCATCACGGTTCCGCAGGGGCTTTCGCGCGACGCCGCCGGCATTGCGGCTGCGACCCGTGTGCGTTGGACCTACATCGCGCCGACGCTCTTGATCTATTGGATCATCTCGATGTTCGACAAGAGCAACATCTCTCTTGTCATCGCCGATCCGAAATTCTTGGGCGAGTTGCAGCTTACTGGACAGCCCAAGCTGCTCGGCTGGCTCGCGTCCAGCATGTTCATTTCATATAGCCTCGCGGCGCCGGTCTGGGGCTGGGCGGTCACCCGCTATGGCCCACGCAATTCCATCATGGCGAGCCTCGTCATCTGGGCCGCGACCTGTTTCTGGTCCGGCCTGTCGGAAAGCTACGGCATGTTGCTCACCTCGCGCATCGGCTTGGGCGTCGGCGAGGCCGCCTGCTATCCGGTCACATTGGCGCTGGTCGCCAACTGGTTCGCGTTGCGCGAGCGCGGCAAGGCGACGTCGTATTGGTGGATCGGCACCATGATCGGGCCGATGCTCACCGGGCTCCTGGTCACCGCGCTGATCGTCAACTTCGGCTGGCGCGGGCAATTCTATGCGCTGGGCATCTTGGCGCTTATTCTGCCGCTGCCGATGGTGTGGTTTTTGGTGCGCGACAAGCCGGATCAGCATCCGGCCGTCAATAAGGCCGAAATCGATCTGGCGCATTCGGGCGCCATCGAGAGCAACGACGATGCGCCGGGGCGGATCCTCAAAGGCGTCAGCAGCGTCTGGCGCAATCACCGCTTCTGGATGATGGTGCTCGCCATCTCCTGCAATGCGATCTTCTTCTGGGGCTGGTCGATCTGGCTGCCGACCTATCTGCGCACCGCGCGCAATTTCACCTTCAGCACGTCGGGCTATCTCACCTTCGTGATCTACGGTTTTGCCGTAGTGACCATCCTGATCATCGGCCGCGTGTCGGATCGCGTGTTCCGCCGCGCGCCGTTCGCCGGGCTCGGTTGGGCCTCGGCCGCGGTGTTCCTGATGGCGGCGGCGCTGGCGCCGAACGCCAATTGGAGCGTGGCGCTGATGATTTGCGCACTGTGTGCCCAGCAAGTGGGGATCTCCTGCGCCGAAATGCTGATGCACAGCGTCATCGGCACCGCCGACATGGCGAAATCGCAAGGGGTGCGGGCGCTGGTCACGCAGATGACCGGCGCGCTGTCGCCGCTGATGATCGGCTACGTTCTGGCCTATTCGGGCGGCGGCTTCGTCGCGCCGTTCGCGGTGCTCTCTGTCGCCGTGGTGATCTCCGCCGGCTGCATGATCGCGCTGACCAAGGAAGGATTCTGAGATGACGTTGCCGAGCATGCGCGTGGGCGACGTCGAGGTGCAGGGCATCAGCGACGGTATCCTCAAAACCTCGCTCGACCTCGTCATCGGCATGGAGCGGGCCGTCGCCGACAAGCTGGTCGGTGGCACCGCGGATGGCTCGCTCTATATCCCGGTGAACAATTTTCTCATCCGCCGCGGCGGCAACACGATCATGATCGACGCCGGCGCCGGCAACACCATGCAGCCGACGCTCGGCAAGCTGCCGGACAATCTGCGCGCCGCCGGCGTCGAACCGGATGCGGTCAGCCACATCGTGATGACGCATCTGCATCCCGATCACGCCAACGGCCTGGTCGACGATGCTGGCAATCCGCATTATCCGAATGCCGAGATCGTGGTGCCTCAGACCGAGGCGGATTTCTGGATGCGCCCGCACGGCGCCAACGATCCCGACCGGATCAAGGGCAACCGCGCCCGCACCGCGATCAACCTGAAACCTTATCTCGACCGTATTCGGCGCGTGCGCGACGGCGAAGAGTATCTGGGTTTTGCGCCGGTGCTGGCGCCCGGCCATACGCCGGGTCATACCTGCTGGCTGCTCGCCGCTTCAGGCGGCGGCTTCATGGCATTCGGCGACGTGGTGCATCTCTCGGCGATCCAGATTTCGCATCCGGACGCGGCGCTGGCTTACGATCTCGACAAGGATTTGGCGATTAAATCGCGCAAGCGCATCCTCGACATGGCGGCAAGCGAGCGTTTCGCCATCGCCGGCGCCCACGTCAATGCGCCGGGTTTTGGTTACGTGGTGCGCAAGGGCACGACTTTCGCCTTCGAGCCGGCGGGAAACTGATCGGCTATTCGGGCTTGATGTTGGCGGCCTTGATCACCTTGGCCCACTTCTCGGTATCGCCGACAAAATGCTTTTCGAACTCGGACGGCGGGCCTTTGAGCACATTGCCGCCGAGGTCGGTGATCCGCGCGCTCAGCGTCGGGTCGGCGAGCCCGGCATTGATCTCGGTGTTGAGCCGCTGCACGATCTCGACCGGCGTCTTTTTCGGCGCGCCGACACCGAACCACACGGCGGCATCATAGCCCGGCAAAAATTCGGCGATGCTCGGCACGTCGGGAAACACCGGCGAGCGCGTCGGCAGCGTCACCGCCAACGCTTTCAGCTTGCCGGACTTGATGTATTCGACCAGCGTCGCCATGGCCTCGAACATCACCTGCGCCCGGCCGGCGATGAGATCGGTCAGCGCCGGCGCGGCGCCGCGATAGGGCACATGGAGCATATCGATGCCGGCCATTATCTTGAACAATTCGCCGGCCAATTGCGGCGTGGTGCCGTTGCCGACGGACGCCATGTTGATCTTGCCGGGATTGGCCTTGGCATAGGCGATGAACTCGGGAACGGTGCTGGCCGGTACCGAAGGATGCACCACCATCACCATGGGAACGAGCGTCACGCCGCAGACCGGCGCGATGTCGCGCACCAGGTTGAAATCGAGATTGGTGTAGAACGTCGCGCTGATCGCCGCCGAGGTCGAGACCAGGATCAGCGTGTAGCCGTCGGGTGCCGAGTGCACCACTTCGCTGACGCCGATCGTCGAGCCGGCGCCGGGACGGTTTTCGATGATGAAGGGCTGGCCGAGCCGTTGCGACAGCCATTGTCCGATGAGCCGGCCGTAGATGTCGGTCGGGCCGCCGGGCGGGAAGCCGATGACCAGGCGCACCGGGTGGTTCGGATAGTCCAGCGCCGACGCGCGCCGTGGCACGGCGGATGCCGCGGCCGTTGCCGCGGCGAGCTGCAGAAAATTGCGACGTGCAAATTGGCTCATGGTCCCACTCACGGCGATTGGTCGCCACCTCCCAGTCGGGACGCTTAAAGTCTATGCGGCGATGGCGCGGATGGTAAGCGGACTCCCGAATGACCGCCGCGGCTCAACGCGACTAAATTCTTCCCGCTTCGCCCCGCCGTCCAGGAGGGTCTTGCTCCCACACAGGCGCAGTTTGGCAGAATATTCTGCTATTTGCGATGCTAAATCGCACCATATATAGAAATGAATTCCAAACGGCTGGATTTTCGCTCGCGATCTTTCTCAATCCCGCCCTGCACGTGAGGCTTCCAATGACATCGCCGCTCGAACAAAAAATCAAAATCACCGGGCCGGTCGTGGTGACCGCCAACCGCGTCGGCGACGGCGCCGTGGTCTATCGCCGCGCCGATGGCGGCTGGAGCACCCATCTCGATGACGCTGCGGTCGCGACCGACACCGCCGGCGCCCGCGTCCTGATCGACGCCGCGGCCGCCGACGATCTGCGCGCGGTCGGCCCCTATGTGGCGCCGGTCAAGCTTGCCCCCGGCGGCCATGTGCGGCCGGGAAATCTGCGCGAGCTCATTCGTCTTGGCGGTCCGACCATCGAGCTGCCGGTGACCTTCGGCATCTGAGGCGCTTGAAGCCCTGAGGCGCCCATGTACGTCTACGACGCATTCGATCGCACGCTCGTTACCGAGCGCGTTGCGGAATTCCGCGATCAGGTCGCGCGCCGCTTGTCCGGCGAGCTGACCGAGGAGGAATTCAAGCCGCTGCGCCTGATGAACGGCGTCTATTTGCAGCTTCACGCCTACATGCTGCGCATCGCCATTCCCTATGGCACGCTGTCGTCCGAGCAGATGCGGATGCTTGCCCACGTCGCGCGCCGCTACGATCGCGGCTACGGCCACTTCACCACGCGGCAGAACATCCAGTTCCACTGGATCAAGCTCGCCGAATTGCCCGATGCCATGGCCGATCTCGCCAGCGTCGGCATGCACGGCATGCAGACCAGCGGCAATTGCGTGCGCAACATCACCACCGACCAGTGGGCCGGCGTGGCGCCCGACGAGATCGAGGATCCGCGCGTGTTGGCCGAAGTGATCCGGCAGCACGTCACCTTGCACCCCGAATTCACCTTCATGCCGCGCAAGTTCAAGATCGCCGTCGGCGCGTCGTCGCATGACCGCGCGGCGCTGCGCGTGCACGACCTGGCGCTGCGGCTGCATCGCAACGCGGCCGGCGAGATCGGCTTCGAGGTCATGGTCGGCGGCGGGCTCGGCCGCACGCCGTTCCTCGCCAAGACCATAAAACCGTTCCTGCACAAGCGCGACGTGCTCAGCTATGTCGAAGCGGTGCTGCGCACCTACAATCAGTTCGGCCGGCGCGACAATATTTACAAGGCGCGCATCAAGATTCTGGTGCACGAACTCGGCGTCGACGCCTTCGCCAAGGAAGTCGAAGCGGAATGGCAGAGCATCAAGGACGGCGCGTTGGCGCTCCATCCGGCCGTGGTGGCCGAGATTGCCGGCCGCTTCCGCTATCCGGATTATCAACGCCTTGACGACTCAATGCCCGAGCTTGCCGCTGCACGTAAAGCCGACCGGCAATTCGATGCCTGGGTCGGCAACTCGGTCGCCAATCACAAAGTACCGGGCTACGCCATCGTGACGCTGTCGCTCAAGCCGGAAGGCGGCACGCCGGGCGACGCCACGGCGGTGCAGATGGACGCCATCGCCGATCTGGCCGATCGCCATTCGTTCGGCGAGATCCGCGTCGGCCACGAGCAGAACCTGGTGCTGCCGCACGTCGCGCAGCGCGACCTGCCGGCGCTTTGGCACGAGCTCGATGCCATCGGCGTCGCCACGCCGAACGTCAATCTCGTTTCCGACATCATCTCCTGCCCGGGCCTGGATTATTGCAGCCTTGCCAATGCGCGTTCGATCCCGATCGCCCAGGAGATCACGCGCCGCTTCCGCAACGGCGATCTGGCGCGCGACCTCGGCCGGCTGCACATCAATATTTCCGGCTGCATCAATGCCTGCGGCCATCACCATGTCGGCCATATCGGCATTCTCGGCGTCGAGAAGAACGGCGAGGAGTTTTATCAGATCACGCTCGGCGGCAAGGCCGACGAGAATGCCACGCTCGGCACGCTGATCGGGCCCGCCGTTCCCTATGCGCAAGTGGCCGACGTGGTCGAGGATATCGCTGCGGCCTATCTCGAGCTGCGGCAGCGGCCGGACGAGCTGTTCATCGACACGGTCAAGCGCACCGGCGTCGAGCCGTTCAGGGAGCGTGTCTATGCCACTCGTTGAGAACGGCCAGATCGTCGAGGATCGTTACGTCCGCGTCGACGACGACGCGCCGATCCCCGAGCGCGTTCCGGTCATCGTGTCGGCGAAGCGATTTCTGGCGGAAGCTGACACCCTGATCCGCCGCGACGGCTCGCTGGGCGTGTCATGGCCAAATAGCCGCCGGGTCGCGGAGCTGCAGCCATGGCTCGGCCGTCTCGCGCTCATCGCGCTGCATTTTCCGAAATTCCGCGACGGCCGCGCCTATAGCCAGGCGCGGCTGCTGCGCGAGACTCTCGGCTTTCGCGGCACGCTGCGCGCCACCGGCGATATCTTGCGCGATCAATTCCATTTCCTGGTGCGCGCCGGCTTCGATTCATTCGAGGTGAAGAAGCCGGGCGACGCGCGGGTCTTCGCCGAAGTCGTGGGCCGCTACAGCATCTATTATCAGCCGGGCGCCGACGGTCGCGCCTCGGCGCTGCGGCGGCGACTGCAGAGCGGCGCCAAAACGCCGAACACCCGCGAGACCGTCTGAGCTGCTAGGGCAGCGGCGTCTAGCCCTTGGCGAATACAAGCTGGTATGGTGGGCCTCGTTTTATAAAGCGAGGACGTTATGACTCCTGTCGTTGCTGTGATCGCGCCGGGTATGATGGGTGCGGCGGTTGGAAAAAGGCTGGTCGATAACGGCCTCAAGGTGCTGACCTCGCTCACGGGCCGCAGCGCCGAGACGGCGATGCGGGCGAAAGCCGCAGGCATGGCGGCCGCAGGCGACGATGAGATCGCGGCGTGCGATTTCATCCTGTCGATCCTGCCACCGGGCGACGCGGTAGCGCTTGCCGAGCGCTTCCAACCGGCGCTCAAAGCCAGCAACGCCAAGCCGGTCTATATCGATTGCAACGCCATCAATCCGAAGACAGTGGACCGCGTGGCGGCGGTGATTGCGCCGACCGATTGTCCGTTCGTCGATTCAGGCATCATCGGCTCGCCGCCCAAGCCGGGTGATGCCGGCCCCCGGTTCTACGCCTCCGGGCCGGCGGCGCCGCGTTTTGCCACGCTTCGCCAATACGGCCTCGACGTCCGCGTGCTGGATGGCGCCTTGAGCGCCGCCTCGGCGCTGAAAATGTCCTATGCCGGCATCACCAAGGGGACGCAAGCGATTGGGGCGGCGATGATGTTGGCGGCGACCCGCGCCGGCTCCGCCGACGCGCTGTTCGCGGAGCTCAGCTCGAGCCAGAAGGAGATGTTTGCCTGGTTCAAGCGCGGCCTGGCGTTGATGCCGCCCAAGGCCTATCGCTGGGTTGCCGAGATGCACGAGATCGCCGGCTTCGTCGGCGAGGACCCGACGGCGCACGAGCTATACGAAGGCGCCGCGCATTTTTATGAGCGCCTCGCCGAGGATTTCGATGGCGGCAAGAAGGATGTGACGGCGCTTACGGAATTTTTAAGCAAAAACCCTTCCTGATTTCCGTCAGGATGACGGTCCCAGGAAGCGGCTATCTGTTGAGCCACCTTCGCGCAAAGCCGAGCAGGCCTTGCGGCAGGAAAATAATCATGACGATGAAGACGAGGCCGAGGGGAATCAGGTAGGGGAACTGATCGCCGAACAGCCGTGCCAAGAGTTCGCGCGCCAGCTGAAAGAAGCCGGCGCCGACGATCGGTCCGACCAGCGTGCCGATGCCGCCGATGACGTTGTAGATCACGGTGTCGCCGGACGTGAGAAAGTACACGAAATTGGGCGCGGCGAATTCGTTTTGCACCGCGTAGAGCACGCCGGCCAGTCCGGCGAACAGGCCGGACAGCATCACCGACATCATCTTGTAGCGCGCCACCGGATAGCCGATGGCGCGGGTGCGCGGCTCGTTCTCGCGGATCGATTGCAGCACCATGCCGAACGGCGATTGTGTCACCCGCCGCAAGATCAGATAGGACGCGGTGACGACCGCGAGCACGAACCAGTGCAAGGTCGTCGAGGTAAAGCGCGCATCGTAAATGAACGGGATGGACAGATGCGGCCGGGTGAAGATCAGGCCGTTCTCGCCGCCGGTGACGGCCGTCCAGGTGAAAATGATGACGTAGAAGATCTGGCTGAAGATCAGCGTGGTGATGGCGAAATAGATGTCGCGCAGCCGGGTGGAGAAATAGGCGACGAACAGTGCCGCGCCGGCGGCGCCGGCAAGCCCGAACAGGATGGCGAGCCAGAGATTGGGCGGACTGACCAGCAGCAGCGCGGCCCCCGCGCCGTACATACCGAGGCCAAAGAAGGCCGAATGGCCGAATGAGATCATGCCGGTATAACCGATCAACAGATCGGACGACATGGCCAACAGACCCCAGATCAAAACTTCGGTAAGAAAGCGGCGCCAGAATTCCGGCAGCACCAGCGGCGCCGCGGCGAGCACGGCAATCACCACGCAGAAGCCGATCCAGAAAACGGTGCTGTGGCTCAGTCCGGTCTTGCCGAGCGGCAGCGTTTTGTCGAGCGGTGCGGTTGTCATCTCGGTGTCGATACGAACAGGCCGGTGGGACGAAATAAGAGCGTCAGGATCAGCACCACGAAGGATACGATCACCGCTTGCGAGGGATCCATCCAGATCGCGGCGTAGGATTCAAGCAGGCTGACGAAGATGGCGGCGGCGATCGAGCCGCCGAGATTGCCCATGCCGCCGACCACGACCACGATGAAGGCTTTGAGCACCCAGTCGAGCCCCATACTGTGGTCGACGCCGGTGGTCGGGGCGAACAGCACACCGCTCGCGGCCGCCATGGCGGCGCCGATCGCGAACACGCCAGTATAGACCCACGGAACCGGTATACCCATCGCCTGCGCCATGATGCGGTCCTGCGCGGTGGCCCTGATCCAGATGCCGAATTTTCCGTATTTGAGGAACAGCCAGAAGCTGCCGATGATCGCGGCCGAGAGCGCCGCGATGACGATCCGATACCAGGGATATTCCAGGTAGAACAAAGTGAAGTGGCTCGAGATCGGCTCCGGGATCTTGCGCGACACCGGCCCGAACTGCCACAGCGCGTAATTCTGCAGCACCAGCGAAATGCCGAACGTGGCGAGGATGGTGTTGAGCGGGTCGCGGCCGATCAGCGGCCGCAGCGTCAAAATCTGGATCGCCGCGCCGAGGATGGCGACGATGAGCGCGGAAGCGACCAGCCCCAGCCAGAAATTGCCAGTGGTGGCGATGACGATGACGCCCACATAGGCGCCGAGCATGAACAATTCGCCATGGGCGAAATTGACCACGTCCATGATGCCGAAGATCAGCGTCAGGCCCGAGGCGATCAGCGCCAGGATCATGCCGGCGACGATACCGTTCACCGTCTGGATGACGATGAGATCGAACGGGATGGTGTGGAAAAAATGGCCGACCGCGTCCATCGCTCACACCCCCAGATACTGCTTGATGATGGCATGGTTGACGTCGATCTCGGACGCCGCGCAATGGTGGCGCACGGTACCTTTCTCCATGATGTAGAGGCGCTGGCTGGCCTCCAAGGTCAGCGGCACGTTCTGCTCGACGAGCAGGATGGCGACGCCCTCGTTGTGTAGCACGTCGATGATCTGCCGGATCTGCGACA
This sequence comes from uncultured Alphaproteobacteria bacterium, assembly GCA_963724715.1. GTDB lineage: Bacteria > Pseudomonadota > Alphaproteobacteria > Rhizobiales > Xanthobacteraceae > BOG-931. Next base: position 1,180,684 of record CAVRVV010000002.1, read on the forward strand.
CCATGCGCGGCATCAGCCCTTCCGTCGGCTCATCGAGCAGGATGATTTTCGGCTCCAGCATCATGGCGCGTGCGATGGCGAGCATTTGCTGCTCGCCGCCCGAGAGTGTGCCGCCGGCCTGATTGCGCCGTTCCGCCAGCACCGGAAAATAGGTGAACACTTTGTCCAAGAGCGCGCGGCGCTTGTCCTCGGTGACGCCGTCGCGGTCGAGGCCGGTGCGCAAATTCTCCATCACCGTAAGCAGACGGAAGATGCGGCGGTCTTCCGGCACATAGCCGATGCCGAGGCGGGCGAGCTTGTGCGGCGCCAAGCCGGTGATCGCGTTGCCGTCGAGCAGCACGGCGCCATGGCTCGGCCGAACCAGGCCCATGATGGTTTTGAGCGTCGTGCTTTTGCCGACGCCGTTGCGGCCCAGCAGGCCGACCACCTCGCCGGGACCTACGTGTAGCGAAACGCCGTGCAGGATGTGGCTTTTGCCGTAATAGGTGTGCACGTCCTCGACCAGGACCAGCGGCACGGCTTTGTCGTCGGTTGCGCTCATGTCTTGAGATAGACCTCGAGCACTTTGGGGTTCTGCTGGATTTCCTCCGGCGTGCCTTCGGCGAGAATGGCGCCGTAATGCAGCACGGTGATGCGGTCGCAAAGCTTCATCACCACCTCCATGTCGTGCTCGACGATAAGGATGGTGAGATTCTTTGCGATGCGGCGGACCAATTCCATGGTCTCGCTGGTCTCGGCCGCGCTCATGCCCGCGGTCGGCTCGTCCAGGCACAGCAGCTGCGGTTCGGTGGCGAGTGCAATGCCGATTTCCAGATTACGCTGCTCGCCGTGGGAGAGATTGGCGGCCAGTTCCTCGGCCTTGCTCAAGAGGCCGACGGAATCGAGCGCCATTTCCGCCTTGGTGTTGATGTCGGCGAAGGCGCTGTGGTGCGAAATCATGTTCCAGGCATGCCGGCGCGACTGCGCGGCAATGCGAACGTTTTCCCGCACCGTGGCGTTGGGCAGGATATTGGTGATCTGGTAGGAGCGGGCGATGCCCCGTTGCGAAATCGCATTCGAGGGCAGTCCGGTAATGTCCTTGCCGTCGAAAATGATGCGGCCGGAGGTCGGCCGCAGCACCCCGGTCAGGCAATTGAAGAATGTGCTCTTGCCGGCGCCGTTCGGTCCGATGATGGCGCGCACTTCGTCGCGCGCAACCTCGAAATTGACGGCAGACAGCGCTGCCAGCCCGCCGAAGCGGACGGACAACAACTCGGTCTTCAGCACAGGCGCCGAGGCCGCTCCCCGGTCATTGGCCGGGGAGCGTATGTCAGTCGAAGGCTGCGTGCTCACTTACGCAGAGAACGAGCAAGCCGGCGGGACGATCGTCTTGTCCTTGTCCACCGTCGCCAGAAGCTTGTAGTCCTGGTTCTTCACCTCGAACAGGAACTCGCGCAGGAACGCCTGGTGATCGGACTTACGCAGCGTCTTGTCGCCCTGCGGGAAGTCGTCGCCTTCCTTCATCTCGAGGCCTTCCAGCGCCTCGATCATCTTCGGCGTATCGCCGCGGCCGTCGAACTTGCAAGCCACCATGGCGATTTTCGCCGCGTTCATGGCTTCGTAGTTCGACTGCACGTAGCGGTCGGGCAACGGACCCGACGGATCGACCTTGGCGAGCCGCGCCTTGGCGTCATCGAAGAACTTGTGCAGCGCCGGTGTGTTGAGCGGGCCCTCGAAGATCGGAATGTAACGATTGATGCCGACAAAGCCGTCGATCTTGTTGCCGAGCGCCGGCATGTTGGTGGATTCGCAAATGGCGCCGTCGCCGGCCCATTTGTATTTCTTGGTGAGCCCGAGATCGTAGGCCTGGTTGCCGACGGTCACGCCGTCCTTGCCGAAGAAGATGCCGAACAGGCCGTCGAAGTCGCCGGAGATTTTCGATAGGAACGGCGTCATGTCGGCGGTGCCGAGCGGGATGCCGGTGGTGCCGACCACTTCGCCGCCGTTCTTCTTGATTTCGGCGGCGTATGCGTCGCGCGTCGACTGGCCCCAGGAATAGTCGGCGAATGCGATGTGCCATTTCTTGCCCATCTTCGCCAGCATCGGGCCGAAGGCGACGGCTTGTGCCGGCGCGTAATCGTGGACGCGGAAGCTGACCTTGTTGCACTTCGACGTGGTCAGCGTGGTGTCGAGGCAGACGCTGATCATGTTGATGATCTTGGCGTCCTCCCAGACCGGCATGCAGGCGATGCAGATGTTGGACAAAAAGCCGCCGACATGGATGTCGATATTGTCCTCTTGCACCATCTTCGCGGTCTTCTGGCGGGCGACGGCCGGCGAACTCTCGTCATCGGAGATGACCAGCTCGATCGGACGGCCGTTGATGCCGCCTGAGGCATTGATGCGGTCGGCGGCCATCTGCAGGCCGACCACGGCGGTCTTGCCGCCGGCGGCGCCGGCGCCCGAGAGCGGTTGCTCGGAGCCGATCTTGAACGGCTTGGCGGCGCCGAAGGCCGCGCGCCACGGCGCCGGCACCAGCATCATGGCGCCGATCGCGCCGCCGCCCCAGCCGACCAGGGTGCGGCGCGTGACCTTGCCGCGATACCAGATGTCTTCGGCCCATTTCTCGTCTTGCCATTTCTCAGTCATCGGAAGTCCTCCCACTGGATTCAGGTGTTGGAAGAAAAGCTAACCCCGCGTCAGTCGCGGGCCCCGGCGTCGGAAACGCGATCGTCGCCATTCCCCTCTCGCTCGTGACCCCTGGCGGGCTCTTGGCGGGGAATTTGTTCCATTAGCAAACGCGATATTGGGTTTAGTTTCAACCGTTTTCGTGGATTGGCCGAGGCGGCACTCCGACGCCGCCCGCGTGTAACATCGTCGCGGTGGTGGCGGCGGGCGGCGGTATGTTTTCGGCCGGCCTTGGTGATAAAGTGGGCAATCAGCATTCCGGGATCGAACAGGAGCGCGCCATGGCGCTGGCCACGATGCGAGACGATGACGCCGAAGCGCCCCAGACCGGGGTCGCGGCGCGCCATGCCATTCGGCGCAACGCCCATGCGGGGCCGACCTCGGGGCTCGCGCCCGGCTTCGTGCAGGCCAATCTCGCCATTCTGCCGCGCGCGCTGGCCGAGGATTTTCTGCGCTTCTGCCAGCTCAACCCAAAACCGTGTCCGCTGGTCGGTGTCGGTGCGGCAGGCGATTGGCGGCTGCCGGCCTTGGCCGAGGACCTCGATATCCGCACCGACCTGCCGCGCTACCGGGTCTGGCGCGACGGCGCGGTGGTCGACGAGCCGAGCGACCTGATGCGCTGGTGGCGCGACGACCTCGTCACCTTCGCCATCGGCTGCTCGTTTTCCTTCGAAGAGGCGCTGCTCGACGGCGGCATCGAGCTGCGCCACATGACCTGCGATTGCACCGTGCCGATGTACCGCACGTCGATTGCGACGACGCCGGCCGGCCCGTTCCGCGGGCCGCTGGTGGTATCGATGCGGCCGATGACGCCCGCCAACGCCATCCGCGCCGTGCAGATCACGACGCGATTTCCTTCGGTGCACGGCGCGCCGGTACATCTCGGCAAGCCGGACATGATCGGCATAAAAGACATCGCCAAGCCCGACTGGGGCGATGCAGTGCCGATCGGCGATGATGAAATCCCGGTGTTCTGGGCCTGCGGGGTGACGCCGCAATCGGTGATCATGGCGGTGCGGCCGGAATTTTGCATCACCCATTACCCGGGCGCTATGCTGGTGACGGATCGCCGCAATACTGAGTTTGCGATCATGTAGTATTAAGCGAATGGCGAATGGCGAGTAGCGAATGGTTGAACACCATTCGCCATTTCGCTATTCGCCATTCGCGACTATGGCTCGCCGCGAAGTGGAAATTCAATGCTCGTCGACTTCCAGCAGCACTACACCCCGCCAGAACTGCTCAAGGGCAATGCCGATGCGGTCTCGGTCCAAGTGGACCAGGACGGCAACCCGAACTATTTGCTCAATCCGCTGCTCGCCGATCTCACTTCGCATGTCCGCGTCATGGATCAGGCCGGCATCGACGCCGGCGTGCTCACCTGCGGTTCCGGCTTTGACCAGCCGGATCTTGCGACATGCCGCCTGATCAACGATCGCATGCGGCAGGCCGAACAGGATCATCCCGGCCGCTTCATTGGGCTCGCGCATGTGCCGGCGCTAAAACCTGCGGAGGCGGCGGCCGAGTTGAAGCGCTGCGCGGTCGAACTGGGTTTTCCCGGCGTCGTCATCGCCTCCGAGCTTCAAGATCAGCCGCTCGATGTCGAAGAACTAAAACCGTTCTGGAAGACTTGCGCCGATCTCGGCCTCTACGTCTTCATCCATCCGCTGCCGCGGGTGATCCGCTGGGGCCATATGGGCGCCGACGATCTCGGCCGCATGCTGGGCTGGGAATTCTCGCTGATGACGGCGACGGTGCGCATCATCAATTCCGGCCTGCTCGACGAATTGCCGGCATTGAAGATTCAGTTCTCGCATTTTTCCGGCGGCATCGGCCGCTATCTCGGCCGCATCCGCGGCTTTCAGCAGCGTGACAAATGGGGCACGGCGAAAATCAGCCGCCACGGCCGCCGCCCGCCGCAACCGTTCGACCATTATCTCGATCATCGCCTGTATTACGACATCGCCGGCTGGGCCGGTCCCGATCATGCGGCAGAGTGGGGCGCGGATTGGGTGCGCTTCGGCATCGAGGAACTGGCGTTCTCGCAACTGGTGTTCGCGACGGACTATCCGCAAGCCGTGCGCGAACCCAGCGAGGTCGCGGCCTATACCGAGGCGGTGCGCGGGCTCGGCGCCAATGGCCGCGCGCTGGTCGCCGGCGCCAATGCCGAAAAGCTCATCCCCGACCTGGCGCGACGTCTCTCCATGCGCACACCGGGCGCCGCCAAGGTGCGCGCATGAACGACAAGCCGGCGACGGACGACGCCAAAGCTTTCGACCCGGCAGCGCACGGCTGGGAGATCGTCAACAACACGCCGTTCGGCGACCTGGTCGGGCCGATCTGGAAACATGAGACGCCGGAGCGGCTGCGCTGGGGATTTGTGGTCGAGCCCAAACATCTCAACCGCGCCGGCAATCTGCACGGCGGCATGCTGATGACGTTCGCCGATCAGTCCATGGCGATGACCGCGCGCCAAGCGACCAACGTCAAGCGCCACGCCACCATCGAACTCAACACCCAATTCATCGGCTCCGCGCAGCTCGGCCAATTCGTCGAGGCCCACGCCGAAGTGGTGCGCGCGACCCGCTCCGTGGTGTTCATGGAAGTGAAAATGTTCGTCGAAGGCCGCATCGTCGTCTCGGCCAACGGGATTTGGAAGATTTTGGAGGAGTAATTTCCCCTCCCCCTTGTGGGGAGGGGTAGGGGTGGGGGTCGAGAGGTGCGGTCGCAAGCCTCGACGAATGCACATCGCATCGTCTGCGCCTTCACATTACCTCCCGACCCCCCACCCAACCCTCCCCCACAAGGGGGGGAGGGCTTTAGGCCCGATACTTCTGCAAATCGCCGCCCTTCATCACCGAGCCGGGCAGGGGATGGCCGACGACGTCTTCGGCGAGTTTGGCGCATTCGATCAGTGCGTCGAGATCGATGCCGGTTTCGATGCCGATCTCGTTGCACATGAAGACCAGATCCTCGGTGCAGACATTGCCGGCCGCGCCCTTGTGCCCAGCAAACGGACAGCCACCGAGGCCGGCGACCGATGAGTCGAAGCGCGTCACGCCCATTTCCAGGCCCGCGTAAGCGTTGGCGATCGCCATGCCGCGGGTGTCGTGCAGATGCAGCGCGATGTCGAGATCGGGCCAGCGCTCGCGCAACGCGCCGACGGTGCGCTTGATGGCGAGCGGCGTTGCCCAGGCCATGGTGTCGGCGAGCGTGACGTAAGTCAGCGTGACGCTGTGCTCCTTGGCGACGTCGAGGATTTGCCCGACCAGCGAGACCACGCGCGACACCGGCACGTCGCCCTCGAAATTGCAGCCGAACGCCGCCATCAAGCTGCCGCGCTCGACCGGCACGCCGCTCGCCTTGTACATCTCGACGATCGTATGCTGGCCGGCGAGTTGCTGCGCCATGGTGCGGTTCTGGTTGCGCATCAGGAATTTTTCCGACGCGGCGAGCTGGATCGTGCCTTTCAGCGTCAGCCGATCTTCGCGCAGCGCGCGCTCAAAACCCTTGTCGTTGAGCCACAGCGCCGTATAGGCGACGTCACGCTGCGGTGTGATGCCGTGCACGACGTCCTCGGCATCCGCCATGCCCGGCACCGCCTTCGGATTGACGAAGGAGACGATCTGAATCTGGTCGACCCCGGTCTGCGCCAGCGCGTCGATCAGCGCGATCTTGCGCGCGGTCGGGATCGCGCCCTTCTCGAACTGAAAACCCTCGCGCGGGCCTTCCTCGCTGATATGCACGCGTTTCGGCAGGTCGCTCATTTCGGTTCTCCGACCGTGACAATCGAACGTTGACTCAACGTGTCGATCTCGTTTTGCGTGAGCCCGAGCTCGGCCAAAACTTCGGCGGTATGCTCGCCGATGGCCGGCGCCTGGCGGCGCAGCGCCAGATCGTGGTCGCCGATTTCGACTGGCAGCCGCGGAATTTTGGCGTGCACGCCGCCGGCAAAAATAACGTCGAGCATGCGGCCACCGGCGTTGAGCTGCGGATCGTCGAACAGGTCGCCGGGCTTGGCGACCGGCGCGAACGGAATATCGATACGGTCGAACAGTTCGACAAGCTCGGCCAGCGTGTGCCGCGCGACGATCGCGGCGACCACCGGCCGCAGCACGGGACGCTCGCGCACGCGGTCTTCGTTGGTCTTGTAGGCCGGGTTTTGCAGGAGATCGTGACGGGCAAAATGCTCGCAAAAGCGGCGCCATTGCCGATCGCTGGTCAGCCCGACAAAGATTTGCTCGCGATCGGCGGTCTCGAACGGATCGTAGATGCCCCAAGCGCCTTCGCGCGCCGGCATCGGCGGCGGCGGGCGGCCGGTCACCGCCTCGCCGGCCATATGTTGCGCCATCAGAAAGGCGGTGGTTTCGAACAGCGCCGATTTGATCAACTGGCCGCGGCCGGTACGCTCGCGCTCGCGCAACGCCGCCTGCACGCCGATGACCGCGAACATGCCGCCCATGATGTCGACCACCGAAGAGCCGGCGCGCAGCGGCTGGCCGGGCGGCCCGGTCATGTAGGCAAGCCCGGCCATGAATTGCACCACTTCGTCGAGCGCCGGGCGGTGCTCGTAGGGGCCGCTGAGAAAGCCCTTGAGCGCGCAATAGATCAGGCGCGGATTTGTTTTCGCCAAATCCTCGTAGCCGCAGCCGAGCCGGTCCATCGTGCCTGGCGCGTAATTTTCGACCACGACGTCGGCTGTCGCCGCCAGGCGATGCAACAGCGCGCGGCCTGCATCGGCCTTGAGGTCGACGGCGACGCTGCGCTTGTTGCGGTTGAAGGTACCGAAGAAGCCGGCGGCAAAGCCGACCAGCCGCCGGGTGGTATCGCCCGCTACAGGCTCGATCTTGATCACGTCGGCGCCTAGATCGGCGAGGATCAGGCCCGCGCTCGGACCCATGATGGCGTGGCAGAATTCGAGCACGCGAATGCCGGCAAGGGGCAGGGTGCCGTTGGAATAGGTCTGAGCGTCAGCCATCGGAACAGTTTAAGCCGTCACGGCCTGGCTTGTCCCACCTGTGCAGCGGAACCGGGCAGGCGTTGCCGATTGTTCGGTCGGGTCCGAAGCAGTTTGCCGTGACGGCCGGGATCGAAGCGGGTTACGCCGTGTTGCACTGAAGTCAAGGCGACTGGATCACGCGATCCGCCGCCGTTCAATCGCGCAAAGGAGTTGGACCATGCTCGACTATACCCAGCTGCGACATGGCTTGGTGGTGACGGCGTTCTGGAAAGCCAAGCCCGAGGAGACCGAAGCGGTGGCGTCGATTTTGCGGCGGTTCGCGCCGCAGGCGCAAAAGGAGCCGGGCGTCCGGGCTTTCATGATTCAGCAGTCGAAATCCGAACCGTCCGAATTCTTCTTCTATGAGGTGTTCGACGACGACGGCGCCTTCGCCGCACATCAGCAGACGCCGCATTTCAAGGCGCTCATCGCCGGCGAGGCGCTGCCCAAGCTCCTCAAGCGCGAGCGTGCCCAATACACGCCCCTCTGAGCATCAAGCGGACTTGCATGCGGCATGGCCGGACTTGTCCCGGCCATTCCCGTCTGTGCTATGCCAAGGCGGCAACAGGCGAGGGACCACAGCCATGAAGAAGTCATTCGTCGGGACGGCGCGGACGGCAAAACGCGCCTATTCGCCAGCCGTCATCACCGAAGGCGGCAAGACGATCTGGATCGCCGGCCACACCGGCGCCGTGGACGACAGCGGAAAATCGCTGGCCGGCGATTTCGACGCGCAGTGCCGGCAGACCTTCCGCAATATCGAGAAGACGCTGGGCGAAGCAGGTGCAAAACTCGCCGACCTCGTCACCATGACGGTATTTTTGATCGACGCGCGCTATACGACGCGGATGACGGAGCTGCGCACGGAGATTTTCGGCAAGGACTTTCCCGCGAGCGCCGCGATCACCGTCGCCGGCTTCGCGCTGCCGGAGATGATGATCGAGATTCAGTGCATCGCAGTGGTCACCGCATAAATTCCTCCCCCTGAAAGGGGGAGGACGGCTCGCGAAGCGAGCCTGGTGGGGGTTCGCGCCGCTTGTAGTATGACCCCCACCCGATCCTCGCTGCGCTCGGATCGTCCTCCCCTTTCAGGGGGAGGAAAGGCGAGAGCCGATCTACGCGCTCTTCCCCCGCGCCTCATGGATCGCGCGCCACAGCACCTCGGGCGTTGCCGGCATTTCCACGTGCTTGATGCCGAGCACCGAGAGCGCGTCGACCAGCGCATTGGCGACCGCCGGCATGGCGCCGACGCATCCGGCTTCGCCGGCGCCTTTGACGCCGAGCGGATTGGTCTTGGTCGGCACCGGGTTGCTGTCGACGTGGAAGCCGGTGAGGTCACTGGCGCGCGGCATGGCGTAGTCCATGAACGAGCCGGTGAGGATCTGGCCCTGCTCGTCGAACTTGATGTCTTCCATCAGGATTTGCCCGACGCCCATGGCGATGCCGCCGTCGATCTGGCCGTGCAGCAACAGCGGGTTGATCACGGTGCCGACGTCGTCGACCACGTTGTAGTTCAGGATCTCGACGACGCCCGTGGTCTCGTCGATCTCGAGCTCGCAGACATGCACGCCGTTGGGATAGCTCGCCACCTTGCCGGTATAGATTGCCTTTTCGATCAGGCCCGGCTCGTGGCCAGCCGGCAAATTCTTTGGGTCTAGCGACGCCTTGGCGATTTCCTTGATGGTCAGCGTCTGGTTGGTTTTTTGGCTGGAGAACACGCCGTCGGCAAATTTGACATCGGCTAAGTCGACTTTGAGCATATGGGCGGCAATCGCCTTGCCCTTGGCTTCGACTTTCTCCGCCGCCATGGTGAAAGCCGAGCCGGAAAACGCCGCCGAGCGCGAGCCGCCGGTGCCTTCGGCAAAAAACACCTGGTCGGTGTCGCCCTGGATATAGGTGACTTCGTTGGGGTCGAGGCCGAGCCGGTCGCAGACGATCTGCTTGAACGCGGTCTCGTGGCCCTGGCCCTGGTTGATGCTGCCGGAGAAGATCGACACCGAGCCGGTGCGGTCGAACCTGATCTCGGCGCCTTCGAGGCCGGCAGCCGCCGAGCGCTCGATGGTGTTGGAGAAACCAAAGCCGCGCAGCTTGCCATTCTTGCGCGATTGCACGCGGCGCGCCTCAAAACCGCGCTTGTCGGCGGCGTCGAGCGCCATGTCCATGTTCTTTTCGAACTCGCCGCAATCGTAGGTGAAGGTGACGCTGGTCTTGTACGGCATCGCGCTCGACGGAATGGTGTTGCGCCGGCGCAATTCCGCCGGATCGATGCCGGTCTGGTCGGCGGCAAGATCGACCATGCGCTCGATGATATAGGCGGCTTCCGGCCGGCCGTTGCCGCGATAGGGCCGCACCGGCTGGGTGTGGGTGAACACCGCCGTCACGTCGACATGGGACGCCGGCGTGCGATAGACGCCGGCCAGCGTGCCGAGATTGCCGGTGAAGGCCGGCATGCCGACCTGCAGATAGGCGCCGATCGCGGCGATGATTTTTGCCCGGAAGCCGAGGAAGTTGCCGTCCTTGTCGAGCGCCAGTTCGGCGTCGGTGACATTGTCGCGCGCCTGCGCGTCGCACAGAAATGATTCCGAGCGCGTCGCCACCCATTTGACCGGCCGGCCGGTCAGTTTTGCTCCAAGCAGCACCAGCGCCACTTCGTTGTAGACCGCCGACTTCATGCCGAAACTTCCGCCGATATCGCCGCAGACGACGCGGATCTTGTTGTCCGGCACTTTCAGGACATATTGCGACAGCTCGGTCTGGAAAACGTTGGTGCGCTGCAACGTGGTGTAGATGGTGTAGCGCTGCTCGGTCGGCTCGAAGATGCCGATGCAGCCGCGCGGCTCCATGGTCGCCGCCGTCACCCGGTTGACCACGAAATGATGCTTGACCACATGCGCGGCCTTGGCGAAGGCTAAGTCGGTCGCTTCCTTGTTTCCTTCGACCTGGATGAAGCCGATATTGTTCGGGCAATCGTCCCAGACCAGCGGCACCCCGGGGTTCACCGCGTCGCCGGTCGAGACGATGGGCGGCAGCGCCTCGTAATCGATCTCGATCAGCTCGGCGGCATCGACCGCCTGGTAATAGGTCTCGGCGACGACGAAGGCGACGTAGTCGCCGATCATGCGCACCCGGTCCTCGACCAGGGCCGGGTAGCGCGGCCGATAGCCGGGCGTGTCGCCGCGCCGCTTGAGCCCGCCGGGCACCGGCAGGTCGCCAAAGCCTGCGGCCTTGTAGTCGGCACCGGTGATCACAGCGAGCACGCCGGGGGCGGTTTTTGCCTTGGCGGTGTCGATCTTGCGGATACGGGCGTGGGCGTGGGGCGAGCGCAGCACGTAGCCATGGGCCGTGCCGGGAAACATCATGTCGGCGACATAACGGCCGCCGCCCTGGATCAGTCGTGGATCTTCGAAACGCGGGACCGGCTGGCCGATGGCGAATTCACCCATTGCATCCTCATTCATAGGCATGCCCGGCTTACGGCCGGGCATCGAGACAAAGGCTTACATCGACTTGGCATGCCCTTCAATCGGGCCCGATTCGGCGCTACGCTGCCGTTCATGACCGAGCAACCACAGACCGGAACGTTCGAAGCCGCGCTGAAAGCGCGCGCCGACGCCATGGCGGACGCCTGCACCCGTTGCGGCAAATGCGTCGAGGTTTGCCCGGTCACGGCAGCCGCAGGTTTGACGGTCGAAGAGCGGCAAGATCCGGTGCATGTCATCGACGGCATCATCGATATCGTACGCCACGGCCAGGGCAACGAGGCCGCGCGCAAATGGGCGAGCGGGTGCCTCCTCTCCGGCGAATGCATCAAGGCTTGCGACTACGGCGTCAATCCGCGTTTCCTTCTCTATATGGCGCGCATCGAAATGGCGCACGCCAAGGAGACGGTGGCGCAGCGCCGCGACGGCGTCGAAGCCTTCCGCAAGGTCGCGGTTGAGGTGAAGCATATTTCGCAGATGCAGCTCGACGAGGCGCTGTTGGCGCGGCTGGGCCAGGGCGTCAACAAGCCGGCGACCGGCGAGAAGCCCGATTTCGTGTTCTACACCGGCTGCAACGTGCTCAAGACGCCGCACATCGCGCTGTTGGCGCTCGACATCATGGATTCGATCGGCGTCACCTATGAGGTCATGGGCGGCCCGACCCATTGTTGCGGCATCGTGCAGATGCGCATGGGCGACGTCGCCACCTCCGGGCGGTTCGGCGAGGCCACCATCGACAAGCTCTCGCACAGCAAGAGCGGCCAAGTGGTGTCGTGGTGTCCGTCATGCCAGGTGCAATTCACCGAGACGACGCTGCCGACATTGGAGGAGACGCGCGGCGCAAAGCCGTTCGAGATGACGCCGTTCACGCTGTTCCTGCGCAAGAAGCTCGACCGGCTGCGGCCGCTGTTGCGCGAACGCGTACCGATGCGGATCGCGCTGCACCGCCATCCCGGCATCCGTGGTGTCGTCGAAGCCGCCGAGGATATTTTGCGCGCCGTGCCCGGCATCGAGATCGTCGACTTGCAGCAGCCGGCGGTCGGGCTGCAAAGCAATAATCTGCGCGTGCTGCCGGACTACCGCCGCCAATTGCAGCAGGCGGAGCTTGCGGCCGCCGAAGCCGCCGGTGTCGGTGCCCTGGTCGCGGTCTATCATTCCGACCATCGCGAACTGTGCGCGCACGAGCGCGACTGGCCGTTCCGCATCATGAACATCTATGAGATCGTCGGCGCCAGCATGGGGCTGCATTACGACGATCATTTCAAGCGGTTCAAGATCATGCAGGACGCCGATGCGATCCTGGCCGATTGCCGCGATCTCGTGCAACAGCACGGTCTCGACGTCGAGACCACGCGGCTGGCGATCAAGGCCATGCTCGACGAGCAGCCGGCGCCGCTGCGCGGCGCTTAAAGAGAAACTACGCGACCTCGGCCATCACCGGGGCGCCGAATGTCACGTCGAAATCGATTTCGGAGACCGGACACGGCCGCTGGAACAGGTAACCCTGCAGCGACGTGACGCCGGCTAATCGTAGCAGTTTGTACTGGTCGTTGGTCTCGACGCCCTCGGCGGTGGTGGCGATGTCGAGGTTTTGCGCAAGCGTCAATGCCGCCGAGATGATGGCGGCGCATTCGGCACGCTTGGTCAGGTTTTGCGTGAACGACTTGTCGATCTTGATTTTGTCGAACGGAAACATCGTCAGCTGGCTGAGCGACGAATAGCCGGTGCCGAAATCGTCGAGCGCAATGGCGATGCCGGCGTTCTTGAAACGATGCAGCGCCGGCAGACATTCCGCCGCCGATTCGATCAGCGCCGTCTCGGTGATTTCCACCTCCAGCCGTCCCGGCGGCAATCCAGCTTCGGCAAGCGCGGTCATCACGGCGTCGGCCAGGTCGGTCTTGCGAAATTGCAGCGGCGATAGATTAACCGCGACCTTGACGTCGGTCGGCCATTGCGCGGCATCGGTGCACGCGGTTCGCAGCACCCACGTGCCGATCTGCGCGATCATGCCGGTATCCTCGGCGAGCGGGATGAAATTGTCGGGTGCGATCAGGCCCTTGGTCGGATGCCGCCAGCGGATCAGCGCTTCCGCGCTGCAGATCCGCCGCGTCTTGGTGTCGATGATCGGCTGGTAGTGCAGTTCGAACTCGTTCTGCTGGATGGCGCGGCGCAATTCGTTTTCCAGCGCAAGCCGCGCGTCGGCGGCCGCACCCATATCCGGGTCGAAGAAGCGATAGCCGTTGCGGCCGGCCGATTTGGCGCCGTAGAGCGCCATGTCCGCCATCTTCAACAGGCTGTCGGGATTGGTGCCGTGCTCCGGCGCCAGCGCAATGCCGATGCTGGTGCCGATATTGACCTCGTTGCCGTCGATGTCGAACGAGTTGGCGAAAATCTCGATGATGCGATCAGCCAGCGCACCGGCGGCTTCGCGTTGGTTGGTTTCGCCGCTCTGAATGATGGCGAATTCGTCGCCGCCGAGTCTTGCCAATACGTCGGTTTCCCGCAGCAGCGCCTTGAGCCGGGCCGCCGCTTGCCGCAGCAGCGCGTCGCCGGCAGAATGCCCGAGCGTATCGTTGACGTGCTTGAAGCGGTCGAGATCGAGCAGCAGGACGGTGAACGTATCCCCCCGCCGGCGCTGGCGTGCCGCCGCCTCTTCGATTTGCTGAGTAATCGCGGCGCGGTTGGCCAAACCCGTCAACGCGTCATGATGCGCCATGAACGCGATGCGCTGCTCGGATTTCTTGCGTTCGGTGACGTCGTTGATGACGACGATCAGATATTTCGCCTCGCCGTCATTGTCGCGGATGACGATGCGGCTGGTCGCATAAATGCGCGTGCCGTCCTGGGTATCGACGTCGTATTCGAGATTCTTGCCGTCGCGGTGGCCCTGCAGAACCTCGCTGTCCATGCGGTCGATGAATGCCGCGGTCCTATGGTTGTAGAACGCGAACACGCTTTTGCCGACGAGCTCGTCGCGTCCCAAACCGCGCATCGCCTGGAACGTGCGGTTGACCAGAACAAATTTGCGCGTAACGGCGTCCTTCACGACCACCGCAATGGGAATGTTGTCGATGATCGAATCCAGGAATTGCTTGGTCTCGTACAGCTCCTCCTCGGCGCGGCGCTGCTCGGTGATGTCGTCGTGGGTCGCAACCCAGCCACCGCCTGGAAGCGGTTGACGCGTTACGCGGACCAGCGTTCCGTCGGCATGTTCGTCGACCCGGCTCGATCGCTTTTTGGCCGGCAGCGCCGACAAAGCGGATAATTGCTGCTGTACTTCGGCGTTGCCGTGACCGCCCTTCAGAAGGCCATTGCGGACACGGTGGGCGATGATGTCGCGATGCAATGTGCCGGGTTTGAGCAATTCCGGGGGCAGCCGATACATCTTGGCGTAGCGCTCATTGCATACGACCAGCCGTGCATCGCCGTCGATCATGCACAGTCCCTGGGTCATGTTCTCGACGGCGGCGGTAAAGCGCATGTTCTGTTCCGCCAAATCCCGCTGGCGGATCAATTCGGCCTCGGCGAGCGCGCGGACCTTGTCGGATTCGATGATTTCCGCATGAGCGGCATTGAGGCGCTCCTGCTGCCGCCATGAGCGCGCGATCAGCCAGGCGGCGATGATGACGAGGCCGATCATCGCGGCGGCGATGATCGCCATGGTGATCGCCGCCCGGCGCCAAGCGGCGAAGGCGACGTCTTCCTCCTGCGTCACGACGACGACGAGAGGATATTTCATGAGGCTGTAGGCCGCGGCGATGCGGGCTTGCCCGTCGACCGGGCTGATCGAGCGCGAAACGCCGGAGCGCGAATCCGACAATGTGCCCAAGACCGAAGCGGACACTTTCGCTCCGATCCGGCCGGCCAGCGGATACCGCGTCAACAGCGTGCCGTCCCTGCGTAAGAGCGTGATCGCATAGCCGTCGCCCATCGAGGTCGAGCGAAACAGCTCCTGGAAGTATTTCATGTCGGTCGAGGCGTAGACGACGCCGAAAAATCTTCCATCCCTCGCCAGCACAGGACGCGCTTCGATCGCCACCCATGCTCCGGTGACGGGGCCGAGCACCGGCGCGTCGAGATACGACGACAGCTTCGGATTGGCTTTCAGCACCTTGAAGTATTCGAGAAACGAAGCATCCATCTTCGGCGCCGGCCAGGACTGCCAATGGTTCGCACGGATTCCGTTGGCGTCGAGAAAGCCGAGCGCATGGATCTGCGGTAAGCCGGACATTTTCTCCTTAAGCAGGATGTGAAAGTCCTCGCTTTCCAGTTGTTGCGTGCCGTCGTCGGTCGCGGCGAGGGCGCTCGCGCGTTCAGCGACGCTGGTCAGCGTCAGATCGGTCGCTTGCAGGCTGCGTTCGACCAGTTCCGACAGATCGAGGCTCTGGCGCAGCAGATTGTTCTGCACCTCGCGCAGCGTGCTGTGATGCAATTGCGCCAGGATGAGCGCGTTGGTGCCGCCGATGGCGGCGATGGCAAGCGCGGTGCCGAGGGTCAGCCAGCGCAGTCGATGCGACAGCGTTTTTGGGTCGGCTGACGGCACTGGCATTGCGGCGGACCTTCTGGACCGGAGAGCTGAACAGCCGGGATCGACGCTCGCGTTTCTTGTCGCCGCAATCTCAGCTCGCACATAAAAGCAGAGCCGCCTTGCGTTTCAGTAAACCGCTTTGCTGATTAAGGCTTTGTTAGCCATAGCGCCGGTTCCCGGCGCGCAATTACGGCCGCGCGAGTCGGTTCGCGTCCCACGCGGTTCCGCCGTCAGAGCGTGACTATGCCGCTCCAGAACTGTTGATGCGCGCCGGTGTCGATGTCGTACTGGCGTTTCAACTCCAGCTTGCCGTCGCTGCCGACGTGGAAAACGCAGATCTTGGCTGGAACGGTTTTGATGCCGTTTGCGTCGCGAACCGGCACCGGCTTGATGCTGGCGGCGACCAGCATGCGGCCGCTCGGCTCGATGCCGAAGGTGCGCAACTCGACCGCCTGGCCGTCGGCGTTCTGGATCAAGGTAGGCTCGCCGCTCGCCTGATCGATGGCAAAGACCGCAACGTTGTTCTCGCCGCCCGTGAAGGCCTTCGTGCCGTTCGCATCCGCCAGATCCGAGGCGCGATTGGTCAGATAGACGAATTTGCCGCTGGGATGGACGTGAATCGCTCCGGCGGCCTGGCGCACTTTCGGGTTCGGATCGGCCAGCGTGTCCTTGACGAATATCGGCGCGCGCGCGAGGCCGGTGCCGGCGTCGCGCTTATAGACATAAAGCTTGTTCTGCCGCTCGATCGAGGCGAACACCCACGGCTTCGTCGGATGAAAATCGAGATGGCGCGGCCCAAAACCAAGCCCAGTGCCGGGCGCGATCGAGGCAAGGCCGGTCAGCGCGCCGTTGTCAAAACCGAACGTCTTGATCGCGCCGGGATCTTCCGGCTTGTCCGGCTTGGCGTCGTTGCCGCGGGTCACCAGCAGCACCGCGTCATTCGACGGCGTGGCGAGGATTTGATGGGCATAGATGCCGTTATCGAGCTTGCCGTTTTGCGCAACCGGCGTGCCGATGGTGCCGTCGGCGTTGAGGCGATGCACGGTGACGTTGCTCGGATTGTTGTACGCCGTCAGCAGATAATTGCCGCTGGCATCGACGCTGCAGTGGATCGGCCGCGACGGCAGCGTCGCCGGCGCGCCGTGCAGCTGCAATGCGCCCGTCGCCCGATCGATGGTCAGCGCGTTGGCGCGGTGCGTATCGCCCGTGGCCTGCGGACCGCCATTGCTCGATACCGCGTAGAGAGTGCGCCGCGACGGATGCGGCCAGACATATTGAATGTTCGCCGGCAGCGTCACCGCGCTGCGTTTGAGCAGCGCGGCATTATCGACGTCGATATCGTAGAGCGTGAGCTCGGGTCCGATGCTGGCGTAATAGACCGTCTTGGCTTCGTTGCGGCTCACATGTCCCCCCGATCGCGCCCGAATGGCCGGGTGTTTTATGAGCCGCGCGTCCTAGCCGATAAAGGTGCCGTTGCGCAGCTCGGTGAAGGCCTGTTGTAGCTCGGCTTCGGTGTTCATCACAATCGGGCCATACCAGGCCACTGGCTCCTCGATCGGCTTGCCGGAAACCAGGAGGAAACGGATGCCTTCATCGCCCGCCTGCACGGTGACTTCGTCGCCGCTGTCGAACAGCACCAGCGAGCGGTTGCCGGTTTGCTCGCGGACCAGGGTCTCGCTGACGCCGTCGGTCTTCTCGGTCAGCACGCCAAACGGTTGCGACGCGGCGCGGAAATTTCCAAAACCCTCGAACACATAGGCGAAGGCGTGACGCTCGAGCTCGACCGCGAGCGTCTTGCGTTTGCCCGGCGGCACCCAGACGTCGAGATAACGCGGATCGGCGGCGACGCCTTCGATCGGGCCGCGCTTGCCCCAAAAATCGCCGCAGACCACGCGCACCCGGGTGCCGTCGTCGTCGACCACTTCCGGAATCTGCGCCGCCTTGACGTCCTGGTACCGCGGCGCCGTCATTTTCAGCGACGACGGCAGATTGGCCCAGAGCTGAAAGCCGTGCATGCGGCCCTGCGCGTCGCCTTGCGGCATTTCCTGGTGCATGATGCCGCGGCCGGCGGTCATCCATTGCACGTCGCCCGCGCCGAGATTGCCGCGATTGCCCAGGCTGTCGCCGTGCTCGACATTGCCGGCAAGAACATAAGTAATGGTCTCAATGCCGCGATGCGGATGCCAGGGAAAGCCGGCGCGATAATCTTCCGGCCGGTCGTTGCGGAAATCGTCGAGCAGCAGGAACGGATCGGTGGCTTGGGTTTCGCCAAAGCCGAAGGCGCGGCGCAGCTTTACGCCGGCGCCCTCGACCGTGGGCTTCGACGTGATGATTTGCTTCACGGGCCGGATGGACATGATTTTGCCCTCTGATGGCTGATTTCTCGCCAAAAGATGGTTAGCCGGATGAAGCCGGCAAGAAGGCACATCGTTGATACCGGCGGGCTCTGCTCGCCGGGTTCGCTGCGGGACCGGTATCGATTATTTCAGCCGACTTTTTGGTCGCTGTGCAACAGCGCGCCGACCAGCTTGTCGATCTGCGCAATCGAGCGGAAGTTCGACGGCGTCATGTCGCGGTCGGGAATTTTGATATCGAATTCAATTTCGACGGCGAGCATGAGGTTGACCATGTCGAGCGACGATAGGCCGCACTCGCTGAGAACGTCGTCGTAACCGACCGACCGGTCAATTGATCGCCTGGCCATGAGCTGGCGCACGAGCTGCGCCACGCGTTCTGTCGAATGGGTGTTGGTAAGGTCGAGCAAGGTGAATATTCCCCAAATATCGCGCGGCGCAGCGGTTCCATTTCACACATGGCCCCATGAAGCCGCACCAGGCATGATTACACGGGATGTGTTTGCGATTGGTAACCTTTACAGCAAAGAACTGCGCTAATCCCCGACGAATAACACCATAATTTGGAAGTTTTGCGGTACCTCGGGGTTGGTAGGCGCTGTCGAGGCTCGATGGCGCGGGAGGGTCCAACGTCATTGCGAGCGCAGCCATGAACGCCGGAAGAATCATGACGCTCCAAGAAGCTGATGAAGACCGCCGCGTCGCGCGCAGCGCCATGCGCGGCATTCTCATCGCTGCCGGCAATTTGCACGCCGCGGGTTCTGCGGATCTGATGACACGTGCGGAGAAAGTCGCGGTGGTTGCCGCCACCCATGCCGCGGCGGTCGATTCCCAGTCGCGGTTCCCCAAAGAGGCGATCGATGCGGCGCGTGCCGAGCGGCTGTTGAGCGCCGCCGTGCCGCCGGAATTGGGCGGCGAGGGCGCCAGCACGGCGGACATCGTGGACGTCTGCTACATGCTCGGCCGCAACTGCGCATCGGCGGCGATGGTCTATGCCATGCATCAGACCAAGGTCGCTTGCCTGGTGCGTCATGGCCGCGGCAGCGCCTGGCATCAGCGGCTGTTGCGCCGGCTTTGCGCCGAACAGTTGTTGCTGGCTTCTTCTACGACAGAAGGCCGCGCCGGCGGCGACGTTCGCAACAGCTCGGCACCGATCGAGTGGCACGATTCACGCATTACGCTGGAGCGCCAGGCAACCGTCATCTCCTATGCTGAGGCGGCCGACGGCATCGTCACCACCGCGCGGCGCTCTCCGGAAGCCGCCAGCTCGGACCAGGTTCTGGTCGCCTTCCTCAAAGACGACTACGCGCTCAAGCGGCTCAACGGCTGGGACGCGTTCGGCATGCGCGGCACCTGCAGCGAAGGTTTTGCGCTCTCGGCCGCGGGTTCTGCCGAGCAGATCTTGCCGGTGAGCTACGACAAGATTCACGCCCAGACCATGATGCCGTTCGCGCATCTGGCCTGGAGCGGCGCCTGGGCCGGCATTGCCGCCGCGGCGGTCGATCGCGCGCGCGCTTTCGTGCGCAAGGCCACCCACGGCGCCGGCGGCACCATGCCGCCCGGCGCCCAGCACCTGACTCGCGCCAATGCCACGCTGCGGACGCTACGCAGCCTGATCGCCGCGGCGCTGCAGCGCTTCGAGGCGGCGTCGTCAGATCCGGCGGTGCTCGAATCCATCGACTTCCAGACCGGCATGAACATGCTGAAAGTGAATGCGTCGGAGCTTGCGGTCGCGGCCGTCATGAGCGCGATGCAGGCCTGCGGGCTGGCGGGCTATCGCAACGACAGTGAATTCAGCGTCGGCCGGCACCTGCGCGACATCCTGTCGTCGCCGGTCATGATCAGCAATGACAGGATTTTGGCGAATATCGGAGCGGCATCGTTGCTGAGCAGCACGCCGGCATCGCTGCGCGACTGAATTCGTTGGAACTATAAAAACAACAATACCGAGAGGCGTGAGTAAGATGAATTTGGCATTCAAGGAACCGGCCCAGCCGGTACGCTCGCTCGATTCGATCGCCGAGGCACTGCTGCTGCCGACCGGCATCGACGGCATCTATGCGCGCACCGCCGTATTCGAGCAGGTCGTCGGCGGGCTCACAGCGCTGATCACGCGCTACTGCGAGCCGAACACGGAAGTGCTGCGCTTTCCGCCGGTGATGAGCCGCCGGCAGGTGGAGAAATCCGGATATCTCAAGAGCTTTCCGCATTTCCTCGGCTGCGTCAGCTGCCTCGGCGGCGCCGAGACGGAGATCAAATCGGCGGTGGAGCGCAGCGAAGCCGGCGAGGATTGGACCCAGGCCTTGGCGGCGGCGGATCTCGTGCTGAGCCCCGCCGCTTGCTATCCGGTCTATCCGCTGGTCGCGAGCCGCGGCCACGTGCCGGCAGGCGGCCTGACCTTCGACGTCGCCTGCGATTGCTTCCGCCGCGAGCCGTCGCAAAATCTCGACCGCCTGCAGTCGTTTCGCATGCGGGAATATGTCCGCATCGGTACGCCGAAAGAGGTTGATGAATTCCGCCGCGCCTGGATGGCGCGGGCTCCGGGTTTTGCCAAGCAACTGGGCCTGCCGTGGCGCATCGAAACCGCCAGCGATCCGTTCTTCGGCCGCGGCGGCAAGCTGATGGCGATGAGCCAAGTCGAGCAGGCGTTGAAGTTCGAATTGCTCATTCCGGTGCGCTCCGCCGACGAGCCGACCGCGTGCATGAGCTTCAACTATCACCGCGACCATTTCGGCACGACGTGGAATCTGCGCACCGAGACCGGCGAAGTTGCTCATACCGGCTGCGTTGCCTTCGGCATCGACCGCCTGGCTTTGGCGCTGTTCGCGACTCACGGCCTCGATTTGCCGCATTGGCCGGTGCCGGTGCGCAAGGCGCTGACGCTCTAAAATAACAGCTAGACGCCCAACACCGCGTATTCGGTATAAGCGAGGTCGCCGAGCCGCGGCCGTTGCGGGCCCTTGAAATATTTTGCCATGCGGCCGGGGCGGAACGTGCCGATCAATCCGGGAATGGCGCCGTTCGAATCGATGATGACGAAGGGTTTGCCGCGCCGCGCAAGGTAACGTCCGATCGGCCCGGCAAAGCACACGAACTCGCCGACGTCACGGCAGTAGATCAACTGCGCGCATGGGATCGCGCGCTTGACCAGGCGGGGCCGGAAAACGAACGGGTAGGTGCCTTTGGCGGTCTCGCACCACAAGCTGATGCAGCCGTGCTCGGAGTGACGCCGGAGGATGTCCTGCTCGGAGGCATCGAAGCTTGTTGTTGGGTTCCCTCGCGCGTCGAAGACGCGCACGCCGCTGCCGCCGAACAGGTCTTTCAGCATCGGCACCGCGACGAAGACGCCATCGCAATAGCGCGAAAAACCTTGCGCCTCGATGATCGGCCAGGTGTGCGGCGCCGCCGAGACGTTGGTATAGGTGGCGTCCTTGTCGCCGAGCGCTTGCGACACTAAAAGCGTCGCGTAGGCGCGGTAGGCGGGCTCGACATACCAGCTCGACAGATTGCATCGGGTCGCGAGCTGGCCGCCCTCGTGGATGGTCGAGCAAATCAACAGCAGCGCGCCGACGGGAACTTCGCCGCTTTCGAGAAGGTAACCATATTTCGGGAAACCCCGCGGCGGTTCACGCTGCGCCAGCCGTGCCAGCGCGTCCGACCAGAACTGCCGCGTGCGATTCGGGAACCCGCGCCCGAGCAGCGCTGCGACGGCGGCAACATCGGCTTCGCCGATCTGACGGCAGCGGATTGCCGGAACGGAACTTTCCATTCGCCTTGACCACGGTAGCGTCGTGAACTTGATTGTAATCTTGCGCGAATATACCGAGCGCCGATGAAGAAACAGTAGGCCATACGACGATGAGCATAAAATTAACCATAGTGGACCTGATGCAGCAGATCGCGCGCGAGCACGGCAAGACATTGGCGCCGCTGCGCGACGATCTGGTGCTGCTCGATTCCGGTTTGGACTCGCTCGGCTTTGCCGTGCTCGTCGCCCGGCTCGAAGACACGCTCGGCATCGATCCGTTCACGGCCGCCGAGGACGCCATGTTCCCGCTGACGCTCGGCGACTTCGTGAAAGTGTATGAAAGTGCGCAGCAACGCGCCGTCGCTTAAGGGCCGCATCGCCGACGCAGGCCCGGAGCGATTCCTCTGGGATCGCGCGGCGCGGCTTTGCGTCAATCAGCTCGCGCGCGGAACGAGTTTCGGCGGCCGGCTCGCCGAGCTTGCGGGCCGCTCTGTCGTCGTCGCGACGTCGAGCCAGCTCACGAGCGCGCTGGCGCTGATCGAACTCGACGGCGTGGCGCGCCGCATCACGATTTTGCCGCCCGATACCGCAACCGATCACCTCGGCGCTTTGATCGCCTGTGCCGAGGCCGGCGCTGTCGTGACCGATGAGGGTACGCCAGACCAAGCGGCATTCGATCTTCCAGTGCGTGTCGTTTGCGCGCCAGCCATCGCTCCAACCGAAGAACATTCCCTGCCGCACGTCTCGACCGAATGGGTGCTGCTCACGTCCGGCACGTCGGGCGTGCCGAAGATGGCGGTGCACAGCCTTGCCAGCCTGATCGCGCCGATCGGCGCCGGGCAGCGTCTCGACGGCGCCGTCGTCTGGGGCACGTTCTACGACATCCGCCGCTACGGCGGCCTGCAGATATTTTTGCGCGCGATCATCGGCGGTGCGTCGCTGGTGCTCTCCAACGCCAGTGAGCCGATTGCCGATCATCTCGTCAGGCTCGGCCGCTGCGGCGTGACGCATCTGTCGGGCACGCCGTCGCACTGGCGCCGCGCGCTGATGTCGCCCGAGGTCGGAAAAATATCGCCGCGCTATGTTCGTCTCTCGGGCGAAATTGCCGACCAGGCGATCCTCGACAGTTTGCGCGCCATGTTTCCGCAAGCCGGCGTCGGTCACGCCTATGCCTCGACCGAAGCGGGCGTTGCCTTCGAGGTGAACGATGGCCTGGCCGGATTTCCTGCCGACGTCTTGGGCCATGACCGTGACGGCGTCGAGCTGAAACTCGTCGATGGTGCGCTGCGCATCCGTTCGCCGCGCACGGCGGAGCGCTATCTCGGCGCGCAACATGCGGGCTTGCGCGATA
This sequence comes from uncultured Alphaproteobacteria bacterium, assembly GCA_963724715.1. Lineage (GTDB taxonomy): Bacteria > Pseudomonadota > Alphaproteobacteria > Rhizobiales > Xanthobacteraceae > BOG-931. Next base: position 1,203,810 of record CAVRVV010000002.1, read on the forward strand.
GTGACGGCTTCGTCGATACGGGCGACATGGTGGAGCGGCGCGGCGATCGCTACGTCTTTGCCGGCCGCCGTGGCGGCATCATCAATGTCGGCGGGTTGAAGATTCATCCCGAGGAGATCGAGGCGGTCATCAACCGGCATCCACAGGTGCGAATGTCGCTGGTGCGGCCGAAGCAAAGCCCGGTCACTGGCGCGATCGTGATTGCCGACGTCGTCCTGAAAGCCAATTGCGGGCGCGAAGGCGGCGAGCTGCAAATCAAGAACGACATATTGCAGCTTTGCCGCGACGCGCTGCCGCGCCACAAAGTCCCCGCGGCCATCTCGATCGTGCCGGCGCTCGACGTCGACGCCACCGGCAAATTGGCGCGGCGCTATGGCTAAGGCCGCACGCACCGTTCTGGTCACCGGCGCCAGCCGCGGGCTCGGCCTTGGCATCGCCCGCCAGCTGGCCGCTGCCGGTTATGACGTGATCGCCTTGGCGCGGCAAAAGACCAAGCCCGTCACCGACGCCATCGCCGAGGCCAAACGGGCCAAGCACGGCGCGCTGCATTTCGTGTCGTTCGATCTCGGTGAGGTCGGCGAGATTCCCGGTCTGGTGAAGGGCCTGCGCAAGGATTTCGGTCCGCTGTTCGGCCTGGTCAACAATGCCGCGGTCGGCCACGACGGCGCGCTCGCCATGATGCACAATTCGGAAATCGTCGAGCTGGTGCGCGTCAACACTCTGTCTCCCATCATACTGACCAAATACGTGGTGCGCTCGATGATGTCGGAAAGCGCCGGCCGTGTCGTCAATGTTGCCTCGATCATCGGGTTTACCGGGTATAGCGGTCTTTCGGTCTATGCCGCGACCAAGGCGTCGATGCTCGGCTTCACCCGCTCGCTGGCCCGCGAGGTCGGCCGGCTCGGCATCACCGTCAATGCGGTGGCGCCGGGCTTCATCGATACCGACATGACTCACGGGCTTGCCGGCGAGCAGCGCCAGCAGGTGGTGCGAAGAAGCGCGTTGCGCCGGCTCGCCGAAGTCGAGGACGTGGCGAACGCGGTCGAATATCTGCTCAGCGACAAGGCGCGCAATATTTCCGGCACGGTGCTGACCGTGGACGCCGGCGCCACCGCGTAACAGCTAAAGGCGCACCGCGCCTGCTTTGATGCGCTCGAACAGCGCACCGCCGAGCCGCACATAAGCCTGCTGCGACGGATCGTCGAAATAGATGGCGTCGCCCGACGCGGCCGGATCAAACCCTTCGCGCATAAGTTCGTTCTTCTGGTGCTTGAAGGTTGCCGTTACCGCGATGTGGTCCTGGACGCGCAAAAATAGCGGCCGGGCGTAAGACGGCAACATGCGCGCGAGATGCTGGCGCAATTCCGCTAAATCCAACGTGCCGTCGACCACAAGTGCCGCCATGCCGGCTGCGCCCTCGGCGCCCGGAACATGAACGCCGTAAACGGTCGCCTCAGTAATGCCGGAGAACGCGGTGATCGCTGCGGCAACCTCGCAGCTCGCGACGTTCTCGCCCTTCCAGCGAAACGTATCGCCGATCCGATCGACGAAATAGAAATAGCCGCCGGCGTCGGCGCGCATCAGATCGCCGGTGCGGTACCAGGCGTCGCCGCGCTCAAATACGTCGCGCAGGATTTTTTTCTGCGATTCCGTGGCGCTGGTATAGCCCTCGAATTCGGCGGCGGCTTGAGCCGCACCATCGTGGATTCTGCCGATCGCCTCGCCCACTTCGCCGGTGGCACAACGCATGCAAAGCCGGTTCTCGTCGCGGGCCGGCTCCTGCGTCGCGGGATCGGATTTCACCAGCGCCAGCGGAAAGCGATGCGCGAGGAACGACGGCACGCGGCCGATGGCGCCGACTTTGCCTTCGACATTGTAGAGCGAGACGTTGCCTTCGGTCGCGGCGTAAAACTCCAGGATTTTCGGGATAGCGAAGCGGTTCTGGAATTTTTGCCAAATATCGGCGCGCAGCCCGTTGCCGCAGCACAAGCGCAGCCGGTGTTGCGTCTCGCGCGGCTGTTCCGGCGCATTGGCCAGATAGCGGCACAGTTCGCCGATATATTGGAACAGCGTGCAGTCCCAATTGACCACGTCGTCCCAGAATTCGCGGGCGGAAAACTTTTCGCGGATCACCACGGATCCGCCGCGCACCAGCACCGCGCCGGTGGCAACGACGCCGCCGACGCTGTGATAGAGCGGCAGGCAATCGTACATGCGATCGTCGGGGCCGGCGTTCATGAGGCCAGCGAACCAGAAACTCCATTGCATCAGCCGGTGATGGCTGACATGGGCGGCTTTCGGCAGGCCAGTGGTGCCGGAGGTGTAGATGTGCAGCGCGCGGTCGGCGATGGTTACGCCGCGGCGTTCCGCTTCGGTCAAGCGTTCGCCGGACAACTTTTCGATGGCATGGTCGATGCGGGCGAAATCGTCACTGCCGTGCGACCAAACCTTTGGCGGGCTCGCCATGGGCGCAAGCGCGGCGCGGACTTCGCCGCACAGCTCGGAAGCGACAATGATGTGCCGCGGCTTGACGATGTCGAGGCAGTGAGCGAGGGCAGTACCGCGAAGATTGGTGTTGATCAACGAAACGACGCCACCCACTTTGGTGATGCCGAGCCAGATCGCCAAATATTCGGGCCGGTTCGGCATGACCAAGCACACCGCCTCGCCCTTGCCGAGGTTTTGCCCGAGCGCCCAGCGCGCATAACGATTGGCGCGGTCATCGAGCGCGCGATAGGTCAAACACTCGTGCGCCGAGAGCAGGGCAGGGGCGTCGCCACGGGTCTCGGCCAGTTCCTCGATCACCCGCGGCAGGATGCGCTGCGGGTTGGCGGCGATCGGCGCGGTGGATTCGAGCGCGCGCACCCAGTCGCGCAGCGCACTGTCCTTGCCGCCGGTCCGCGGTTTTGGTCGTTCTGCCTCGAGGAGGGACATGCCTGATGATGGCCGAACAAAGTGAATTTTTTGCTTCGACGAAAGATAAAATTTTAATGATCGGCAAAGCCGATCAGCGCCCGTTTCGGACGGCCGGCCATCGCCGGAAAAAATTAAGGTTATTGTTTCCAATTAATCTTGCTTACGATGTTCATGTCGGCAGCCATGGATAAGAAACCGAAGCGCCATACAATGGCCCAGCATTCGGGATGCGTGGTGGGACGACATGAAACGAGAAACGGTGGCCGTGCACGGCGGCTACGACACCGATCCGACGACGAAAGCCGTCGCGGTGCCGATCTATCAGACCGTAGCTTATGAATTCGACAGCGCCGATCATGGCGCGGCTTTGTTCGACCTCGAGGTCGAAGGCTACCGCTATTCGCGTATCAGCAATCCGACCACCGAGGTGCTGGAACGCCGCGTCGCCGCGCTCGAAGGCGGCGTCGATGCGCTGTGCGTGGCCTCCGGGCAGGCGGCGCTGAACTACGCGGTGCTCAATGTCTCCAGCATGGGCGGCAATATCGTCTCGGTGCCGCAGCTCTACGGCACCACCTACACGCTGTTCGCCCACTTGCTGCCGAGCCAAGGGATCAAGGTGCGCTTCGCCGAATCCGATCAGGCCGAGGCAATCGAAAAGCTGATCGACGGCGACACCCGCGCCATCTTCTGCGAGAGCGTCGGCAACCCGGCCGGCAACGTCTGTGACATCGAGGCGCTGGCAAAGGTCGGCGCGCGGCACGGCGTTCCGCTGATCGTCGACAACACGGTGGCGACGCCGATCCTGCTGCGCCCGATCGAATATGGCGCCGATATCGTCGTTCACTCGCTGACCAAGTTCATGGGCGGCCACGGCACCACGCTCGGCGGCGCCATCGTCGACAGCGGCCGCTTTCCTTGGGCTTCGCACCCGAAGCGCTTTCCGATGTTCAACGAGCGCGACGCGTCCTATCACGGCCTGATCTATACCGAGCATTTCGGCGCCCGCGCCTATATCGCGCGCTGCCGCAGCGTCTATCAGCGCACCACCGGCGCGGTGCTGGCGCCGCTGTCCTCTTTTCTGCTGCTGCAAGGTATTGAGACGGTGGCGCTACGTGTCGAGCGCCACGTCGAGAATGCCCGCCGTGTCGCCGAATTTTTGCGTCAGGACCGCCGCGTGGCCTGGGTCAACTATACCGGCTTCGCCGACAACCCTTATCACCAGCTGGCGCAAAAATATCTCGGCGGCAGCGCCTGCTCGCTGCTGACTTTCGGTGTCGTCGGCGGATTGGAGACGGCCAAGAGTTTTTACGACGCGCTGAAACTGTTCAAGCGGCTGGTCAATATGGGCGACGCCAAGTCGCTGGCCTGCCATCCGGCCTCGACCACGCACCGCCAGATGTCGGCTGACGAGCAGGGCAAAGCCGGCGTTAAGCCCGAGATGATTCGCTTGAGCGTCGGTATCGAGCATATCGACGACATCATCGCCGACCTCGACCAGGCGCTCGGCGCGGCGCGGCGGCACAAGAATTCGCCGCTGCTTGCCGCCGAATAGCGAGCCCAGCCGATGCCGCTTCTCCTCGACACTTCGCAGTCCGCCTCGACCAACGAAATCCGCGCCTCGAACTGCGTCACCATCGGGCTGATCAACAACATGCCCGATCCGGCGCTCGATGCGACCGAGCGGCAATTCATCGATCTGATCCGCGCCGCCGCATCGAAAACCATCGTGCGCCTGTTGCTGTTCTCGATCCCGGAAATTCCGCGCGCCGATACGACACGCCAAGACATGGCCGAGCGCTACCGCGACGTCTCCGAACTGTGGGGCGCCCATGTCGACGGCCTGATCGTGACCGGCACCGAGCCGCGGATGAAAAGCCTGAAAGACGAGCCGTATTGGGCGACGCTGAGCCAAGTGGTGGATTGGGCGCGCGACTACACCACGTCGACCATCTGGTCATGCCTCGCTGCGCACGCCGCCGTGCTCCACGTCGACGGTGTCGAACGCCGCCCGTTGGCCGGAAAGTTGTTCGGCGTATTCGATTGCGATCCGGCTGCATCCCATCCGATGACGCGCGACGCAACGTCCGGATTACGCGTTCCGCACTCGCGCTACAACGATTTGCCGGAACCGGCGCTGGCGGATTGCGGCTACCGCATTCTCACCCGCTCGGCGGTCGCCGGCGTCGATATGTTCGCGCGGCAGGACAAGAGCTTCCACCTCTTCCTCCAGGGCCATCCGGAATACGAGGCCAAAACCTTGCTGCGCGAATACCGCCGCGATGTCGGCCGCTACCTGCGGCGCGAGCGCGACGACTATCCCGGCCTGCCGCTGGATTATTTCGACGGCGGAGCAGTGGCGATCGCGGCCGCGTTCCGCGAGCGCGCCTTGGTCGACCGCCGCGAGCACCTCATCGCCGGTTTTCCGTTTGGCGAACTTGACGCCGGCTTGGAAAGCCCGTGGCACGCTACTGCCATCGGCATCTACGAGAAGTGGCTGGAATATCTGAGCGGCCGCAAATCGGACCAGCGCCCGCTGACGACGCCGCTGCGGCGCGCCTGGCGCGATTGGCCCACCGCCGCGCGGCAGGCCGTGGACGGTGTGTCCGGCTAGGGCTTGCGGAAATCTTCAACGGTTTGGCCCCGCAGAGCGTTTCTGCAACATCCGCGTGCAGTCCGGCGCGCAGCGTTTACGCTTTGTTTGGCGCTACCACGTCTAATGGCCCGCTAGCCTTGCTGGAGGGAGCCGTGCCCAAACCTGTCGTTTTTGCTTTTCCCGCCGACGTCGAACTGAGCGACGCCCCGATCGCGCCCCATTGGATCACCGAAGGCACGCCGCGGGCGCGCATGGCGAAGCTCGCCGTCGCCGCCGACGGTACCTCTACGGTCATGGCCTGGTCGTGCAGCGCCGGCCGCTTTACCTGGAATTACGTCATCGACGAAGCCCTGCACGTGATCTCGGGCGAGGCCTTCGTCACCGACGACAAGGGCGAAGTCCGCCGTCTCGGCCCCGGCGACATGGTCTACTTTCCCGCCGGCAGCCGCAGCAATTGGTACATTCCCCACGAGATCAGGAAGATCGCCTTTTGCCGCCACGCCATGCCGCGGCCGCTCGGCGTCATGCTGCGGACCTGGAACAAGCTCATCGATCTCATGACCGGCTTTTCCGCAGGCGAGGGCGACCTCGAGCCGGCGATGCAACCGGAAATGCGGGCCGAGTCCCGGCGCGTAACGGCCACCTAGGCAGTTCGGCTCCTTTATCCGTATTATCGTCGTTCCTGACGCGGGCGTCGTCGCGCGCCCGCGCTAAAAAGTTTTGCGCGAATGGGACGGCCATGCCGAAAGTCGAAGGCGTTCTGCATTTCACGATCCCGGTGAAAGACCTGGATCGTTCGGAAAAATTCTATGTCGAGACCCTTGGCTTCACCAAAATCGGGCGCAGCGATCGCATCGTCTTCATGCGGGCCGGCGATGACTTCTTCAATCTGACTTTTTCCGAAAATCCTATCACGCAGAATGCCGCCGGCCGGCACGAGATCCATTCCGCGTTCCGGGTGACAGCGGACGTCTACGATGAGACGCTGCAAAGCTTGCCGGCCAAAGGCGTGGAGATTTTCAAGGAAGAGGATCGCCGCGCCGGCGTATTCGTCGGCCGCAGCGCCTATATCCGCGATCCCGACGGTAACGTCATCGAATTCATCGATCTCAAGCGCGCGCCTGGCGCGCCAGCGTAGCACCCAACAGAGAAAACCGGAGACCAGCCATGGCTGAGCAGCCGATCCGTCGCGTCATTACCGGTCACGACGGCAAGAACGTCGCCAGGGTGATCCTGGAAGGCCCGGCGGCCAACACCAAGCGGCCGCGCGACGGCGTCGCCTCGACCTTGATGTGGTGCAGCGACATGATGCCGGCGGATATTGCCATCGGCGACAACGTCGAGGACATGGGCGCGCGCATTCTCGGCACTGCGCCGCCGGCGAACGGCTCGCGCTTCATCGTCATGGAGTTCGCGCCGGGCATCGAATTGGAGATGCATCGCACCGAGACGATAGACTACATCGTCATGCTGTCCGGCGAGATCGAGATGGACATGGACGATTCCACCGTAAAGCTGCGGGCCGGCGACATCATGGTCCAGCGCGGCACCAATCATGCTTGGATCAATCGCGGCAAGGAGCCGGCGCGGCTCGCCATCGTGCTGCTCGACGCAAAGCCGCTCGGCATCGGCCACCCGCGCCTGCGCGGCGATCAGGTGCGGTGACGGACGTCAGAGCGGGAGCGGAATATCTCCGTCCATTGTGACACGCGCCGGCGCAAATGCTGCGGCGAGCGCGCCGAGCTGCGAGCGGTCGCAAAACGCCGGGATCACGGTCTTCGCTTGCGTCGCCTGCACCAGCGCCACCGTGTCGGAGAGCCGCGGGTGCACGTTCCAGCGCATGAATTGCGCGCGGCCGCTTTTGGCTAGGCGGTCGGCGGGCGTGGTCGGATTGACATAGCCGGTGAACACGATGGCCGGCTCGGGCTTGTCTTGCCATTCGCCGAACAGGCGCGCGGTGGCGCCGGAGGTGCCGTCGGCCGAACCGGCCAGCATGATGCCGCGGGCGCCGTCGATCGGTTTGACGGTTGAGGCGAGCCGTTTGATTTCGCCCCTGACAGTGTCGTGCAGCGAAATGCCTGAGCCATCACAAAGCTGCGGCAGTGCCTTTTGCATGGCATCGTCGACGAAAATGTCGGTGCGGCCGTGGCGCAGCAGTTCGAGCGCGATTTCCGGGCCGCGGCCGTTGGCCGGAACCGGAAGCAGCAGCGGTCCGCGCTCCACGAACGGCGCCAGCTTGTTCCAGCATGCGGCGAGCGGCGCGTCGTAGCTGCCGTAGGAGCAGTCCATCAGCGCCGTGCTTGCAGGCGGCGGCGGATCGTAGGCGTAAAGCATCGATTCCGCCGAAAAGTCGCCGGTGTAGAGCAAGCCGTCACCGATGGCGAAGCGCAGCCAGATGCCGCCCGGCGCGTGGCCGTTGCGGCCGGTGTCGACCGCGATGCCGAGTACGTCGCCGCGGCCGCGAACCGGCAGCGGCCGTGCGGCGATGCCGTCGGGCAGGGCACGTAAAACGATGTCGGTGGCATAGACCGGCGGATTGCCGAGTTTCGGCAGGAGCGAAAGCCCGCCGACATGATCTCTGTGGCCGTGGCTGAGCACCAGCGCGTCGATTGGGCCGATGTCGTCGACGTTCGGCATCAGCCCCGGCGGCGGGCCCTCGCCGAGATCGAGCATCAGCCGTTTGCCCGCCAATTCGAGCAGGAAGCAGGCCGGCCCCTTGGTGCCGACGCCGGAGATCAAGTGCAACACTGCCGTCCTTTGGCGCATCTCGGGGCGCATCGCATTCGGCCGATATTTCAATGCTCTATGGACGGCGGCGAAAGTTGACAATGGGCGGCTGCGTCCTTAATCAACCGCTTTAAAAGGAAAAGCGCCATGAAAGTCCGCAACTCATTGAAATCGCTTCGGGCCCGGCACCGGGACAACCGCATCGTGCGGCGCAAAGGGCGCGTCTACGTCATCAATAAGACGCAGCGGCGCTTCAAGGCCCGCCAAGGCTAGTCCGCCGGTTCCGGCCTCCGGCCCGTTGGCCGGCTCAGCACAACCCCGCGATCTGCCCAATTGCGCCGCATTGCTCGCGCAACTTTGAACGCTATTGGGGCTTGTTGCCGTGCGGCAGGTGAATAAACTCTTGGGCCATGAGATTGCGATTCCCCATTCTTGCTCTCGGTGCCTTGCTCGGGCTGGCATTGCCGGCATCGGCGCAAAATCCGCAACGGCACGGGTGGATTCATCCGCCGAGCGGCCTGCCCAAAGCCGGGCACGGCGGGCCGTCCATCAAGCTCGATACATTATTCGATGCGTTGAAGATCGCGCCCGACGATGACAGCGCCAAGGCAATCGAGGAACGCATCTGGGCGGTGTGGGTGGTGTCGGGCAGCGACACCTGCAATCTGCTCATGGGCCGGGTCAAGGCCGCGACCGACGATAAGAACTACGATCTGGCGCTAAAACTCCTAGGCGCCGTCATCGCCATCAACCCGAAATACGTCGAAGCCTGGAACCAGCGCGCCACCATCTACTACCTGAAAGACGATTATGGCCACGCGCTCGCCGACCTCCGCGAGGTGCTGGCGCTCGAGCCGCGCCACTTCGGCGCGTGGTCGGGCCTCGGCCTCATCCTGCAAGACATCGGCGACGACAAGCACGCGCTCGAAGCCTACCGCAAGGCGCTGGTGATTGATCCGCATCTCGAGCACATCCCCGACGTGGTGAAGACGCTGACCGAGAAGGTCGAGGGGCGGGATATCTGATCGGCGACGGAGCGCCTCACGCGTCGCCGTGGGTGTCCGCACCGACAAACGCAATCCGCATAAAATTGGTCGCGCCGGGCGTGCCGAGCGGGACGCCGGCAACGACGATGATGCGCTGGCCGGCCTTTGCAAAACCTTCCTTGAAGGCGAGGCGGCAGGCGCGTTCGACCATGTCGTCCTGATCGTGGGCATCCTCGTCGATCACGCAGTGGATGCCCCAGACCACCGACAGCCTTCGCCCGGCGCCCTCGATCGGCGAGATGGCGACGATCGGGCATTTCGGCCGCTCCCGCGACACCCGCATCCCGGTCGAGCCCGATGAGGTCCAGCACACGATGGCGGCGAGGTCGAGCGTCTCCGCCACTTGTCGCGCTGCGGCGGCTATGGCATCGGCACCCGTCGCCTCCGGCTCGGTATGCAGCACGTGCAGCGACGGCAGATACATCGCGTCGCGCTCCACTTCCTCGGCGATCCGGTTCATGGTCGCAACCGCTTCGACGGGATATTGGCCTGATGCGGATTCTGCCGACAGCATGATGGCGTCGGCGCCGTCGAAGATGGCGGTGGCGACGTCGGAGACTTCGGCGCGGGTCGGCACCGGACTTGTGATCATCGATTCCAGCATTTGCGTGGCGACGACCACCGGCTTGCCGGCGCGGCGGCAGGCCCGCGTCATTTCCTTCTGCACGCCGGGCACTCTCTCCAGCGGCATCTCGACACCGAGATCGCCGCGCGCCACCATCAGCGCATCGGCGAGATCGAGAATGTCGCCGAGCCGGGTCACGGCCTGCGGTTTCTCGATCTTGGCCATGACCGCGGCGCGGCCGCGGGTGATCTTCTTCGCCTCCGCGATGTCTTCCGGGCGCTGAATGAACGACAGCGCGATCCAGTCGACGCCGGCTTCGAGGGCTGCTTCGAGGTCGGCGATGTCCTTCGGCGCCAGCGCTGCGAGCGGCACGACGGTGTCGGGCAGGCTGACGCCTTTGCGGTTCGAAATTTTGCCGCCGACTTCGACGCGCGTGGTGATGCGTTGCGCACTGACGTCGGTTGCGACCAGGCGCAGCTTGCCGTCGTCGATCAAAAGCGCATCGCCCGGTTTGATGGCGGCAAAAATCTCCGGATGCGGCAGCTGCACGCGCTTGGCGTCACCTGGCGCGGCATCGCTATCCAAAATAAAATCCTGGCCCTTGTCGATTTCGGCGGCGCCGTCCGTGAAGGCGCCGAGGCGCAGCTTCGGTCCTTGCAGGTCGACCAGGATGCCGATCGGCCGGTTGTGATCCGCCTCGACGGCGCGGATCGTGGTCACCAGCTCGCGCATCTTGTCGTGATTGGTGTGGCTCATATTGATGCGGAACACGTCGGCGCCGGCTTCGAACAGCCGGCTGATCACGGCGCGGTCCGACGAGGCAGGGCCCAGCGTGGCCACGACTTTGGTCCGCCGCTGCCGCCTCATGGAGTCTTGTTTCCCGGCGCGGGCGTGGACGTCGCGCCGGCGCCGGCAGGCGGCGCGCTGAGCTGATTGCCGGGCGGCAACGGCTTTTGCGCCGGTTGCTCGGCGGATTCGGTGAGCTGCACGGTCCAGGCGCGCTGTTCGCCGGTATCGACTTCGAAGAAGCCGGTTCGGTCATAGCCGTGGGCCAGGCAATCGCCGATGCCGCGGATCGTGAATTCCCTGTCGCGCGTGCACATATAGGCCCGTCCCGTCCATTCGCCGCCGCGATCGTAGTCGATGGCGTAGACATAATAAAAACGCGCGACGAGATTGCCCTTGAGCACGGTCTCGCAGGTTCGTGACGGCAAGTTCCACCAGCCTTCGGTGGTCCAGCCGTCGGCGTCCTTATAGCCGACCGCGACGCCGACCCGGCTCGGCGTGTTGTTGCAGAGCCGGAAGTCGGCCGCGGCGGGCCGCGCCGAAGCGGCCAGCGCGAGCGCTACGAACAGGCCCGTCGCCAGCGTGCTCAGCGTTTTTCTGGAGATAGTCGCGTGCCTCATGTCCGGTGCAGAATCCGGCCTCCGCTCATGGCCTGTCAACGACGATGGCACGGAAGTCGGTTACGTTGGTGAATGTTGGACCCGGGACGAAAAGGTCGCCGATGCCGTTGAAAAACCCCGTTGAATCGTTGTCGGCGAGAAACGCGGCGGGATCGAGGCCGGCGGCCCTGGCGCGACCAAGCGTCGTCGGATCGACGAAGGCCCCGGCCGGGTCGTCCGGGCGGCCGCTGCCGCCGTCGGTTCCGTCGGAATCGGCGGCCAGCGCCGCTATGCCGGGGGCGCCGTCGAGGTGGATGGCGAGCGCAAGAGCGTATTCCTGGTTGGGGCCGCCACGGCCCTGCCCGCGTAGCGTGACCGTGAGCTCGCCGCCGGAGAGGATGACCACCCGGCGGCCCTCGGCACTCAAATCGCGGGCCAAATGGGCGTGTTCGGCCGCCACCTCCCGCGCCTCTCCCTGCAGGCGGTCGCCGAGCACCACGTATTCGTAGCCGGCGGCGATGGCGCGGGCTTGCGCCGCCCGTAGCGCGTCGGCCGGCCGCGCCACGATCTGGTAGTCGGAACCGGCAAAGACCGTGTCGCCCGGCTTCGGCGTTTCGTTCGCCAGATCGTCGAGCGCCTTGGCCGCGGCAGCGGGCAGATCGAGCCGGAGGCGGGCAACGATGGCGCGGGCGTCTTCGAGCGTCGTCGGGTCAGGCACGGTCGGTCCGGAACCGATGACGGAAGGGTCGTCGCCGGGCACGTCGGAAATTGCCAACGTCACCAGCTTGGCGGGAAAAGCCAGCCGGGCGAGGCGGCCGCCCTTGATGCGCGACAGGTGTTTGCGCAGCGCATTCATGTCACCGATGGCGGCGCCGCTGCGCAACAGCGCCCGCGTCACCGCCTGTTTCTCGGCAAGTGTGATGCCCGCAGCCGGCGCGATCCAATTGGCCGAGGCGCCGCCGGACAGAAGCACGAGGACGAGATCGTCCGGTCCCGCGGCTTGCGCCAGCGCCAGCGCCCGTTCGGTTCCCTTCAGTCCCGCTTCGTCCGGCACCGGATGGCCGGCCTCGACAATAGGAATATGCCGGGTCGGGCGGCCATAGCCGTGGCGGGTGACGGCAATGCCGGTGAGCCGGTCCGGGGCGAAGCGGCCTAGATAATGCTGCTCGGCGGCCTCCGTCATCGAGCCCGCCGCCTTGCCCGCGGCCAGCACGATGAGACGGCCCCGGGGCGGTGGTTCCGGCAGGTTCGGCGGCAGGCACTGCGACGGGTGCGCCGCCGCGACCGCGGTCCGGAACAGCGATTCGAGCAATTGGCGCGATGACTCGGCCATGATCATCCCGGGATCGGACTATGGAAAGGCGGCGCTACCGCCTCTATCTTTGTCATAACTAGAACGCGGAGAAGACCATGGCTACCGACGACAAGACCGAGCTCGAAGCCGCCGTCTACCGCCGGCTGGTCGAGCATCTGCGATCCCGCACCGACGTACAGAACATCGACCTGATGAATCTGGCCGGCTTCTGCCGCAACTGCCTGTCCAACTGGATGAAGGACGCGGCCGACGCCAAGGGCCTGCCGATGACCAAGGACGAAAGCCGCCAGATCGTCTACGGCATGCCTTATGACGAATGGCGCGCCAAGCATCAGAAGGAAGCATCCGCCGATCAGAAGGCGGCATTTGCAAAAGCAAGTCCAAAGCACTGAACGAGCGGCTTTTGCGCCGCCCTCCTGTGCAGAGTGTGGATGAGCGGGCTAATGGCTTGATCAAAGCGCGCCGGCGGTCGACACCTCTCGCAGCCTTTTAAGCGGGCATGATCTTTTCCGAAAACCGATATCCACTTTTCGGGATCATGCCGTAATGCGAGGAGTACCCGATGGCCACTGCCGCCGCCGCCAAAGACGAACAAACCGCCCACCGTTTTGCCAAGGATCAGCTCAAGGCCATCGTCGAGCGGGTCGAGCGGCTCGAAGAAGAGAAGAAGGCGATCGCCGATGACATTCGCGACGTCTATGCCGAGGCCAAGGGCAACGGCTTCGACGTCAAGTCGCTGCGTGTCGTGGTGCGGCTGCGCAAGCAGGACATCAACGAGCGTAAGGAGCAGGAGGCCATTCTGGAGACCTACCTGCACGCGCTGGGGATGATTTGACGCCTTGTCATTCCGGGGCCGAGCGAAGCGAGGCACCCGGAATCCATAACCACGGTCGCTTCGGCCGACACTCGGCGCCAATTCTGCAATTTCAGCGAATATGGATTCCGGGCTCGCCGCTGCGCGGCGCCCCGGAATGACGGGCGCTTATTGCAGCGACGCGGTGCGGGTCGGGTAGGTGACCGTCGTCAGGAACACGATCGCGCTGCCGCTGAAGTGATCCTGGCTCAGGCCGCGATTCGGGTCGGCCGAGAACGTCATCATCACCGAGCTTGCGGGTTTGACCATCAGGCTGGCGAGGTAGGTGACGTCGCGGGCGCCGAAGGCGAGCGTCGACAGGAAGCGGTGTACGCTCGGCGACAGGATGATCGCGCGCAGCCAGGGATTGTCGAGACGCTCGCTGACTTTGACGGCCGCTGCCGCGACCTGAATAGCTTTCTGGACCGAGGTTTTGGGCTGATCGTTGACGCCTTTCACCGCGACCGTCGTCTCGCTCTCGCCGATGACCGCGCCGGCTTTGTCCACGGCGGCGCGCGCCGCCACCGCGATGGCGTGGGACGGCGTGTCGGGCTGTTCGGCATAAGCGAGCGCGAGTTGCGGCGGGACACGGTCGGCGGACGCGCCGGGCAATGAGCCGACAGTGCCGGTGGCGTTGGGATCGGCGCTTGCCACTTCAACGCCACGCGTGCTCTTCGGCGACGGCTGCGCGGCGGCGGCGTCCTGCGGGCTCTGCCAATAGCCGCGCGCGAAAATGACTTGGTTTGGCGAGAGCGAGGCAAGGCGGTCGTCGGTCGGGGGCGGCGCCACTTTCTGTGCGGCCGGCGTCGTGGCTGCGGCGGCAAATGAATTGGTGTGGATCAGCTTGGTCTGCGCCGCCACGTTGGTCACCGCCGCTTTCACCCGTTCGACGGCGGCGACGGCGACCGCTTTGGCTTTGGTGCGGGTGGTCGCGGTGGCGGCCGGCGCCGCGGCGGGGGCGTACGAGTCGGCATCGTCGTCTTCCTCGCCCTTCCTCAGGCCAAGGAGCTTGGCAAACGGATTGGCGCTATGATGATCCTCGCTCGCCACCATGGCGCCGACGTCGACGCCGGAATTGCGCGCCGCATCGACCGAATTGTCCGAAGGATTGTTGCCGCGCTGTCTGATCTCGGCCAGCGCCAGCGCGTAGCCTTGCAGCGGCTTGCCGTCGGTCGGGATCTGCACGGTCTTGCCGTCGGGGAACACGCGGACCAGCTGTTCGCGGCTCATGCGCGGCCACATCCGCACGCTGCCGGTATCCATATGGACGAACGGCGAGCCGGACGTCGGATAGAAGCCGACGCCGCCGCGGGCGAGCCGCAATCCCATGGCGCGCACGTCGTCGAGCGGCACGCCGGGAATGTAGAAGTCCATGGCGCGGCCGAGCATGTGCTGGCTAAAGCGCGCCACGCCGGCAGAGCGGTGGCGCAGCATGGCGTTGGTTGCCGGCGAACGATAGCCGCACACCACCCAGATCGGCGCCTTGTTGCCGGCCTCGCGCTGCACCTCCCACACCAGGTCGATCAGGTGCGGGTCCATTTTGGTCGCTTCGCCCTTGCGCCAGTCGCGCAGGAACCAGTTGAGCTTTTCCAACGCGGCATCGTCGTAGCGGCCGTCGCGCTTGAAGGTGATGGTGATGTCTTCGTCGGTATGGATGTGATGCAGCGAGATGGTGCGGGTGTCGCCTTCGGCGACGGCGTTCTGCAGGGCGCGCGAGCCGAACAGGAGCAGAAGGGCAGTCAGGCCGCACGCATAGCCGGCGCGCGCCGCAACGAATCGCACAGCTTTCAGGCGCGCCTTACAAAACGGCACGAGCCCATCCCATTTGACGCGTTGGCGACACGAGCACGCCCCGGCTCCCCGCCGTGACGATTAACGCTAACGCAGTGTTAAATTGGGAAGGGTTAACGAAACCTTACCGTCACCCCATCCCCCGACGCCATTAGGGCTAACGGCATAGTGTGGCGAAAAGTGGCCAGAGCTGCCGACCTTGGGGATAGGCCGCCCAAAAGGGGCGGCCTATGGCGCGAAGTGGTTAACGGACCGGCGCTGTTTTTAGCTAATTTCCAATGACTTAGCGCTGGACCGGGGCTCCCGAACTGGTCTCCCGGCGATGCGGAGCGGCGTGGCGCACCGGTGCCGGCGGGGTGGCGGCAAAGCCGCCGCCGAACAGCCGCGAGAAGAAGTTGCCGCCGTCGCCCGGGCCGCCGTAGTTGCGGCCGCCAAACAGCGGGGTCGAATCCGGGATCGCCAGAACCTGGCGATGCGAGGGGTCTTCCCGGCGTTCGACGGCGACGTCGGCCATCCTGCGGTCGTCGCCCTTGAGGATTGCCAACAGCTGCCTGTCGCGGCCGTAGACGTCGTCGCGGAACTGCAGCTTGCCGTCGTCGTCGACGAAGGCGGTCTGATAGGTCAGGTTGACCGGGATGTAGGTCGGCAGCTGGATATCCTGCTCGCCGCCGGCGTCGATCATCTTCTTGATGCGTTCCAGCGTGTAGCCGTCGTTCGGCCGCACCAGCGACAGCAGCACCTCGGCATATTTCTGCGGATCCTGCACCCGCATGCAGCCATGGCTGTAGGCGCGCTTGTCGTTGGCGAATAGATACTTGTCCGGCGTGTCGTGCTGATAGACCAGGAATTTGTTGGGGAAGTTGAAACGGATGCGGCCGAGCGCGTTGTGGTCGCCCGGCGGCTGCCAGATGTGCACGGTGCCGTCGGGGTTCTTGCCGACTTTCAATCCCATGCGGTCGAGCACCGTCGGGTCCTGCTGTAGCGCCGGCAGGTATTCATGATTGACGATCGACGGCGGCACGTTCCAGGTCGGATTGATGGTGATGTATTTCATCTCCGCCTGCATGATCGGCGTCGGCATTTCCGGCTTGCCGTCGACGATCCGGGTGGTCCAGTAGGGCTTGCCGTCATGCATCACGCGCAGCGTGAAGTCGGCGAGATTGACGATGACGTAGGTGTTGCCGAGATCGTGCGGCATCCAGCGCCAGCGCTCCATGTTGGCGAGGATGACGTCGACCGGCTTGTCCGGCTGGCGGCCGTTGAGCGCGTCGATGGTCTGCGGCGTCAGCGTGCCGGTGACCTTGAGCTGATGGTCCTGCTGATACTTCTTCACGGCGTCGGCCAGCGCCTTGTCGTAGGTCGTGCCGTCGCCTGAGACGTTGAGCCGTTCGCGCAGCAGCGGCACCCGTTCGTCCTGGCCGCCGATCTTCGGCGCCGCGCCGTTTGCGATCGGCGTCTTGCCGGCGTCGGCCTTGCCGACGCGGATTTCGGCGAGCTTGGCTTTGAGCGCCAGATAGCCGGGGGTGTGCGGCTCGTAGGCGTCGAGCGCCTTTGCCATGTCCTTGGCTTCGACCATGGCGGCGAGCACGTCGGCTGGCTCCGGCGCCGTCGTGGTGTAAGAGATGTCGCCGCTGACCCGCGACCAATGCACCCGGCCGACCGAGGCATGGTGGGCATAGGTGATGATCGTCATGTCGAGCTTGAGCTCGGCCTCGGCGAGGTCGCCCGGATCGCTCAGCGCGGAAAAGTTCGGCACCGGGTAATCGGCCGGATCGAGGCCGTCCTGGCCGACATGGCCGAGATAAGCGATCACGGCCTTGCCGCGCTCGTTCACTTTGCCGTCGGTGATCCACAGCGGCGCGTAATCGCGGCCGGAATAGAACGCGTCGACGATGGTGCGGTCTTTTTTGTTGCCGACGATGCGGTCGAACTTGCCGCTGGAGAGATTGCGCAACTGATCGACGACCGCGGCATCGGCGGTGCTCAAAGCGGGTGCAGCCGGCGCCGCCGCTGCGGCGGGCGCAGCAGGCGCGCTGGCGGTCGTTGCGGGTTCCGCAGGCGCGGCCGGCGCAGCGGCTGCCGCCGGGGCAGGGGTGGGCTCCGCCGTTGCGGGCGATGTCGATCCCGCGGTCGCCGGCAGGTTCGGCGAATTCGAGCGGTTGCGGCGTCGCTATCGCCACGGGGGCCTTATCGGTGTCGGCCGGGGTCGGCGCTGTAGCCGCGGCGTTGGCGCCGGTGTCACTCGGTCCGGCGAGCGTCACGGCGGGAGCCCCAGCCAGCAGCAGGACGACGGCGGTCGAGGCGAGAAGTTGATTGATGCGGACGCCCGGCATTGCAAATTCTCCTTAAGAGCCTGCGCGATGGACGCAACCTCACGCCGCCTGATGATTTAAGGGCCCCAACGAGGCTTTAGTAAGGAACCACACCCGCGGCGGCCGCACTTTAGGTGAGCCGGCCCAGCTTGTCCTGTGCGCGCTTGAGAATAATCGGGCGCGTCATGCGATTTTCAGCGGCTGTCGCTCTGTTGCAACGGCGTCGCTATCGGCTTCATCCCGTTCGGTATTCAGGCCCAGCGCTTCGAGCTTGCGGTACAGCGTGGAACGGCCGATTTGCAGCCGCCGCGCCACTTCCGACATCTGGCCGCGATAATGGGTAATGGCGTACCGAATGAGCTCCGCCTCCAATTCTTCGAGCGGCCGCACCTCGCCCGAGGCGTCCAACAGCGCCAGCGCATCGGCCGCGGCGGCGGGCGCCATGGCCGTCGCGCCGGGATGGTCCGCGAACGGGTCCGGCAGCGCGATCGGTTGATCGAAGTCCGGCACCAGCGGCTCGCCGGCGTGATTCGGCGTACCAGCATGATCCGGACCCTGGGCCGTGACCAAAGCCGAAATTTGCGGAAATTCCGCGAGCCCGACGGTGTCGCCCTCGGCCAGCACCACGGCGCGGAACAAAGTGTTTTCCAGCTGGCGGATATTGCCCGGCCAGGAGAAGGCCGCGAGCACGCGTAGCGCCTCCGGCGTGATCAGGCGGATGCGCTTGCCCTCTTCGGCGGCAAAGCGCGCCAGGAAATGCCGGGTCAGCGCCGGGATGTCGGCGGGCCGCTCCCGCAGCGGCGGCACCGTGATCGGGAAGACGTGCAGGCGATAGAACAGATCTTCGCGAAAACGCCCGGCTTTGACGTCGGCGATCAGGTCGCGATTGGTGGCCGAGACGATACGGACGTCGACCTTGATGGTTTTACGCGCGCCGACCGGCTCGACCTCGCCCTCCTGGATCGCGCGCAACAGCTTGACCTGCGCCGCGGCCGGCAACTCGCCGACCTCATCGAGAAACAAGGTGCCGCCCGCGGCCTCGACGAACTTGCCGACATGGCGCTCGGTGGCGCCGGTGAACGAGCCCTTCTCGTGGCCGAACAGAATCGACTCGACCAGGTTTTCCGGCATGGCGCCGCAATTCACCGCGATGAACGGTTTTGCGCGCCGCTCGCCCGAGCCGTGGATGGCGCGCGCGATCAATTCCTTGCCGACGCCGGATTCGCCCGAGACCAGCACCGGGATTGTCGATGTCGCCGCCTTCTCCGCCATGCGCAGCACCGCCGCCATGGCGGGGGATTTGGTGACGATGTCGTTGAAGCCGAGCGTGCCGGAGCGGCTGTGCTTGATGCGGCTGAGCTCGCCTTCGAGCGCGCTGGTGTTGAGCGCGTTGCGCAGGCTGACCAGCAGCCGCTCGACGCCGACCGGCTTGACCACGAAATCGATAGCGCCGGCGCGCATCGCCGAAACCACATTGTCGATGCCGCCGTGCGCCGTCTGCACGATCACCGGCACATTGATCGAGGCTTGTCGCAGGCGCGCGAGCACGCCGAGCCCGTCGAGATTCGGCATCACCAGATCGAGGATCACGCAATCGATCCGCGCGCCATCGGCGCCGCCGAGCAAGGTCAGCGCCGCATCGCCGTTGTCGAGCACGATCGCCTCGTAGCCGGACTTCTGCAGCATGGCCTCGAGCAGCCGGCACTGCACCGGATCGTCATCGACAATGAGGATGGCCATCTACTCGTCCCCTGGCGGCTTCGTTGCGGCACGCTGTGCCGTTTCGGGGCACTTTGGGGCAGGAGGCTTAATGGGGTGTTAAGTGGCGCGGCTATCCCCGCAACAACAACCGCCGCGCCTGCTCAACGGTCGCCCGCGCATAGTCCGCAAGCTGCTCCTCCGATGCATTGCTGATCGGGTGGCCGATCACGGCGAATTTGTAGTCCGGCATGCCGAGCACGCGGCACATCATCTCGGCGGCGCTGACGAAGCGCGTCGTCATCACTCCCAAAGCGGGGATGCCTTGCCGTTCTGCGGTGATGGAGTCGTGCAGACTGCACGATGAGCAGCTGCCTCAATCGCCGACGCCGGTGACGACGGCTTGCCAGTTTTTGATTTCGTCGACGATGTGGGCGTCGGCCGGCGCGCTGTAGTTCGATTTCCTGCGAAAGACTACATCGGCGACGCCGAATTCTTCGCGCAGCATGCGGTCGAGATGGGCGAAGTAGCCCGCGGTGCCTTCTTTGCCGTTGGAGATGAAGCCGATCGTCTTGCCCTTGAGCGAAGCTGGGCGCGGCGCCGGCTTGCCGCCGGTGGCTTTTCTTTCATTCGTCGGATCGAATACGCGAAGGATCATGGGCTTTGCTCCGCTTGCATTCTCAGCCTTTCGGCGGCTCGCAGTCGACACAGGCGCCGATCGCCGCGGTGACGGCTTTAGTCTTACTGCCGAACCACGGCGCGATGACGGCGCCAAAACCGCCGGCCGGGCCGCCGGCCGCGACGACGAGCAGATCGTCCGGCGAAGCGAGCGCGGTGTGCACCGTCTCGCCGCGGTCGCGCACCACCGCGCCTTTGCCGACGTCGGTCCATTCGGCGCGGCGGATGCGGGCGCGCTCGTAGATGAATTCGGCGATGTCGCGCTTGCTCCAGCCGGCGTCCTGGATGTGATCGCGCAATTGCTTCGGGATGATGATGGCGTAATTGCCGCCATAGATCGAATAGTGGCGCTGGTTGGCGCGCATCTCGGCGGCAAAGGTTTCCAAAATCTCGCGCGGGTCCTTGGTCCATTCGTTCATGATCTGGCGCGGCGCCATGGCGCCCATCACGGTGACGGCGGAGACGCCTTCCGGGATGCCGCGCACCACCGACAACGGTTGCCAGGTGGTGTCCTCTTCATCCTCGGCGATGCAGTAAGAGAATTTTCCAGGATGTCCAAGCGTGCTGCGGTCGATGCCGCCGGGACGCGCGTCGAGCAGATTGATCAGCGCGAGGCGGAGCGCGCGGCCGATCACGGCGGTGGCGCGGTCGCTGTTGCCGAGCGTGTTGAAGGTTGAATTGGCGCCGATTTCGCGGCGGATCGGCCCATTGATGATGACGAGGACAGCGGCGCCGCCGGTGCTCGACGTCACGCCGTGCATCAGAAACTCTTCTTTCATCATCGCCTGCCAGGCGGTGGCGACGATAGGGAAATGCATGGGAAGGCAGCCGGCCATGACGGCGTTGATGGCGAGTTTTTCCGCCGTGATCGGCTGCGCGCGCACCGGCTCGATGCCGATGAGCATGTCCGGCGGCATCAGCGCCCATTCCAGGCAGGCTTCGACGGCGGCTTGCGTCGGCGGCACCACGGGCAGGCCGTCGGTCCAGCCGTTGCTGTGATAAAGCTCCTGCGCGGCGGCGAAATCGTCGACGTCGTAGACTTTGGAGGTCAGCGCGGGTGTCATCGCTCGCCGCCTTGCATCGCCGAAATCACGGTCATCAGAAGAGCCCGGACAGAATATAGAACAAAACCGCTATCAATGCCGAGGCCGGTATGGTGACGATCCATGCGATCACGATATTGGTCGCGATGTTCCAGCGCACCGCCGAAGCCTTGCGCGCCGCACCGACGCCGATGACCGACCCGGTCACCGTGTGCGTGGTCGAGACCGGAATGCCGAGATAGGTTGCGGCAAACAGCATGATGGCGCCGCCGGCCGAGGCGCAGCAGCCTTGCACCGGCGTCATGCGAGTGATCTTCGAGCCGACCGTGTTGACGATGCGCCAGCCGCCGATCAGCGTGCCCAGCCCCATGGCGGCCTGGCAGGTGATCACCACCCAGAACGGCACATAGAAATCGGCGCCGAGCTTGCCTTGCGAAAACAACAGCACGGCGATGATGCCCATGGTCTTCTGCGCATCGTTGCCGCCGTGGCCGAGCGAGATTGCCGAGGCGGCGGCAAATTGCAGCCATTTGAAAGTGCCCTCCACGGCGCGCGGATTGGCGCGCACGAAAGCCCAGGACACCGCCAGCACCAAAAACAGCGCCAGAAGAAAGCCGAGCAGCGGCGACAGCACGATGAAGACGCCGGTCGTGAGCAGGCCCGGCCACACGATCGAGGCAAGGCCGGCCTTGGTGATGCCGGCTCCGACCAGCCCGCCGATCAGCGCGTGCGAGCTCGATGACGGAATACCGCCCCACCAGGTGATGAGATTCCAGGAGATGGCGCCCATCAGCGCGCCGAAAATGACGCGCGCATCCATCACGTCGGCGGAGACGATGCCGACGCCGATAGTGCGCGCCACGTGCACGCCGAACAACAGGAAGGCGATGAAATTGAAGAACGCCGCCCACACCACCGCGTAGCGCGGCCGCAGCATGCGCGTCGAGACGATGGTCGCAATCGAATTGGCGGTATCGTGCAGACCGTTGAGCAGATCGAACGCCAGCGCCACCGCGATCAGGCCGATCAGCACGGGCAGGCTCAGGAGGGCGGTCATGGCGCCATGCGCTCGTCAAAGCTGATCGACGACGACGGAATTGATTTCGTTCGAAACATCCTCGAATCGGTCGACGACTTTTTCCAGATGATCGTAGAGCTCCGAGCCGATGATGAAGCTCATCGCGTTGTCTTGCGGATTGTTTTGCGGATTGCTCTGGCGATTGGCCAGGAACAGCGCCTTGAGGCCTTGGTCGCAGACATTGTCGGCCTGTTCTTCGATGGCGATGATCTTTGCGGTCAACGTATTGAGCCGGCCGGCATTGGTGCCGATCGCGCTCAAGAGCGGCACCGCTTCGAGCACCAGGTTGGCCGCCTGCACGATGATGTCGCTCATCTCGCGCATCTGCGGCTCAAAAGTTCTGACCTCGAACAGGTCGATGATTTTTGCGGTCTTGTTCATCTGATCGATGGAATCGTCCATCGAGGAAATAAGGTCCTGGATGTCGGTGCGATCGAATGGCGTGACGAAGGTGCGCCGCACCGCGATCAAGACCTGGCGGGTGATTTCGTCGGCTTCGGCCTCGCGCTCGAAGATCTGCTTGCAATAGCGCTCGATGCTATCGCCGCCCTGCAGCAAGCCGCGCAACGCTTCGGCGCCGGCGACGACGATCGTGGCATGCCGCGTGAAGAGGTCGAAGAAACGCTCTTCCCTGGGCATCAGCGCTTGAAACCAGCCGAACATCGGGGCCTCACCTGTGGCTGGAAGCCGAATCTGGGAGTCATGTTAGATGGCGCGAGGCGGCCGCTCAATGCGCCGAAATTGGACGCGGTGAAAAGGGCGCAAAGTGCCGTACGGCCAGCGTGTGATTTTTCGACCGGCCCGGCAAGACGGCCCTTGCGATTGGACGAAAGCCGCGCCAAATGAAGGCCGGTGAGGCCACTCAAGCGCATGCCAAAAATCTCGCGAAAAACCAAATCGAAGCCGGGTGCAACGCGGCTCGGCGCGCTGCCCGAATGGGACCTCAGCGCGCTCTATTCCGGCCTCGACGATCCCGCCATCAAGCGCGACCTCGATCGCACCGATGCCGACTGCTTGGCCTTCGAGCAAGATTACAAGGGCAAGCTCGCGGCGCTCGCCACAGCGCCCCAGGGCGGCGCAGCGCTCGGCGAAGCGGTGCGGCGCTATGAGGCGATCAGCGATCGCATGGGCCGGCTCGGCTCCTATGCGGTGCTCATCCATGAGGGCGATACGGTCGATCCGGCGCGCACCAAGTTTTATGGCGACATGCAGGAGCGGATGACCGCGGCCTCGACGCACCTGTTGTTCTTCGAGCTTGAGCTCAACCACATCGACGACGCGCAGCTCGAAGCGGCGCTGGCCAATCCCGCGCTCGACCATTACCGGCCGTGGCTCGAGGATGTGCGCCGCTATCGCCCGTACCAGCTCGAGGATCGCGTCGAGCAGCTGTTTCACGAAAAATCGATGACGGCGTACACGGCGTGGAATCGCCAGTTCGACGCCACCATCGCCAACCTGCGGTTCAAGGTGTTGGGCAAGACGCTGGCCATCGAGCCGACGCTGAATTTCTTGCAGGACCGCGACGGCGCGAAACGCAAAAGCGCGGCGCAGGCGCTTGCGCACACATTCAAGGACAACGTGGCGCAATTCGCGCTGATCTTGAACACGCTCGCCAAGGACAAGGAAATCTCCGACCGCTGGCGCGGTTTTGCCGACATCGCTGACGAGCGGCATCTGTCGAACCGAGTCGAGCGTGAGGTGGTCGACGCGCTGGTCACGGCGGTGCGCGCCGCCTATCCGCAGTTGTCGCACCGCTATTACGCGCTCAAGGCCAAATGGTTCGGTAAGAAGCGGCTGCCGCAATGGGATCGCAACGCGCCGCTGCCGCAGTCCGTAACCCGCACCATCGGCTGGGCCGAGGCCAAGGACACGGTGCTGACCGCCTATGGCGCGTTCTCGCCGAAAATGGCGACCATCGCCGAGCGGTTTTTTGCCGAGCGCTGGATCGACGCGCCGGTGCGGCCGGGCAAGGCGCCGGGCGCGTTCTCGCACGCGACGACGCCGTCGGCGCATCCTTTTGTGCTGCTCAACTACCAGGGCAAGCCGCGCGACGTGATGACGCTGGCGCACGAGCTCGGCCACGGCGTGCATCAGGTGTTGGCCGCGCCGAACGGCGCCTTGATGGCGCCGACGCCGCTGACGCTGGCGGAGACCGCGAGCGTGTTCGGCGAGATGCTGACGTTCAAGAAATTGCTCGCCGGCACGCGCGACGGCAAAGAGCGCAAGGCCATGCTCGCCGCCAAGGTCGAGGATATGATCAACACCGTGGTGCGGCAGATCGCGTTCTATACCTTCGAGCGTGCCGTCCACACCGAGCGCAAGAGCGGCGAATTGACCGCCGAGCGCATCGGCGAATTATGGCTCGACGTGCAGCGCGAGAGCCTCGGTCCGGCCATCGAGCTGAAACCCGGCTACGAGACGTTCTGGGTCTATATTCCGCATTTCATCCACACGCCGTTCTATGTCTACGCCTATGCGTTCGGCGATTGCCTGGTGAATTCGCTCTACGCCGTCTACGAGAACGCCAATGAAGGCTTTGTCGAACGCTATCTCGCCATGCTCTCGGCCGGCGGCACAAAACCCTATGCCGAGTTGCTCGCGCCATTCGGGCTCAACGCGCGCGATCCGACGTTCTGGCAGGGCGGGCTGGGCGTGATCGAACGGATGATCGGAGAATTGGAAGCGCTGGAACAGTAGGCGGTCGCGAAAACCGCCGTGCAATCATTGATTGCGAAGCAGGTAGGTTAAGCATAGGCTCCTTTTGCGCGGGGGGTGTGCCGTGGCGAACGACGCGAACAGTGCGCCTGAAAGCGAATTCGGCAAGCGCTACCAATTCTACGAAGTCTTTCAAGAAGAGGTTGAACTCATCAACGCGCGGCGGACGCGAGACGGCCGCCCGACATTCGCGCTCGAAGACGAGGTGCCGCCGGACGCCACCGGCGAGCGTTTTCTCCGGCCGCCGCGAGACGCAAACGTCGTCGGTCTTGCGCAATCGGGCGGCGGCATCCGTTCGTCCGCATTTTGTCTCGGCGTGCTCCAGGCGCTTGACGTGACAAAGGTGCTCAAGCAGGTCGACTATCTATCGACCGTCTCTGGCGGCGGCTATATCGGTTGCTCGCTGACCGCCGCATTGGATGCGGACGCCGGTTTTCCGTTCACAAGCAGGCTGGCGGAGGACGAAACGCCCGCCTTGCAGCATATCCGCGACCATTCGAATTATCTGTTTCCCAGCGGTGCCGGCGACTTGTTGCACAATGCCTCGATCTATGCGCGCGGGCTTATCGTCAATGTGGTGCTGGTGGCGCCGGTTCTTCTGGCGGCTTCTGCGCTCACGCTGTTGTACTATTCGCTGCGCGGCCAAATCGGCAAGGCTATCGCGATACTGAATCCCTTCGGTTTGAAGCACTTCTTTCTCAGCCTCGACTTGGCGTTGCTGTTGTTCGCCGTCGGCGTCATTTGGGGATTCTTTCAATCCAGGAAAATCGGAGAGACGCGAGCCGAGATACCCGGCCGATGGACCAGGGCGGTTGGTGCGCTGGTCATTACGTTCTTTGTCGTGCTGTTCTGTGAGCTGCAGCCGTTCATCCTCGATGCGATGGTCCATCAGACTGGCGATGTTTCAGTCGTGGCGAAGCACTGGATCGACACGCTCTCCGCGGTATTGGCGCCAGTCGGGGCGGTCATCGCCTTCCTCGCCAGCAAGCTCGGTGAATACGTCAAGAGCGCCGCGCAGTCGCCGAAGTTGTCGATGCAGATAAAGGGACTGGCTCTCAAGGCGGCTATCTATGCGGGCGGCCTCATTCTGCCGCTCGTGATCTGGGTGCTCTATCTGGATGTCACCCATTGGGGCCTGTGCATCAATGGCATCTATAAGTGCGAGGTGCCCACGTGGATCGCCAATGCTGCGCAGGCAACTTTCGGTTGGCCGGGATATTCGGCGACTGCGCTGTATATCGCGATCGCATTGGCCTGTTTCATCCTCTCGTTGTTCATGCGGCCGAATGCCAATTCGCTGCATCCGCTTTACCGCGATCGGCTGGGAACGGCCTTCCTGTTCAAGCCGGCGTCGCAACTCGGCGAGGACGAAGATTTGCCGGCGGCGCGGCCGCTGCTCAGCGCGATCAGCGGACTGAACGGGCCTTACCATCTGATCAACGCGGCGCTCAATATCCAACAATCCAAGACCGCGAACAAACGCGGGCGTAACGCAGACTTTTTCATCTTCAGCCAGAAATTCGTCGGCAGCAAATCCACCGATTACGTTGCCACCCGCGACGTCGAGAAAGTCGCCATCGGCCTCGATCTCGCCACCGCCATGGCGGTGTCGGGTGCGGCGGTGTCCTCGAACATGGGCGCCGAGAGTATCAAGCCACTGACGGCGACGCTGGCTTTGCTGAACATTCGGCTGGGCTATTGGCTGCGCAATCCGCGGCATCTGGCCAATGCCAGGCCGCCGGGTGCGCCGGGCCAGGCGCCGACCATGACCGCATTCCGCCGGCGCAACAATATTCTGGCGAATTACTATTTTCTCGGCGAAGTCTTCGGCTTGCTCAATGAGCACCGCAAATCGGTCTATCTCACCGACGGCGGCCATATCGAGAATCTCGGTATCTACGAGCTGCTCAGGCGCCGCTGCGGCGTCATTATCGCCGTCGATGCCGAGGCCGATCCGCAAATGGCGTTCGGATCGTTCAATACGCTGGAGCGTTACGCATTGATCGACCTCGGCGTCAGGATCGATTTGCCGTGGCAGAAGATCGCCGACGAGAGCCTGAAGACGAGCCAGGCGATCGACGACAAGGGCGACACGCCCAAGCATCACGGACCGCATTGCGCGATCGGCGAGATCTTCTACCCGGGCGGGCGCAAGGGCTTGCTGGTCTATATCAAGGCCTCGCTGACCGGCGACGAAAACGACTACGTCTTCGACTACAAGAAGCGCCACAGCGACTTTCCGCACGAGACCACGCTCGATCAGTGGTTCAGCGAAGAACAGTTCGAGGCCTATCGCGCGCTCGGCTTCCACGCCGCTTACGGCTTGTTCTCCGGCGGCGACCGGTTTGCCCATCTCGATCTTCACGAATATCCCGACGTGCCAGCGCAGGTTGGGTTCCTCAGCACGCTTTTTGCCGCAACGCTGTTCGAGCCCACGACTGACGGTCGGGGCGCGGCATAAAGCCGGCTGACGGCCATCTTCCCGTCGCGGTATTTGCGCCTTAGTTTGGCGCGATGACCCGCTCATCGCGCTAAACGACGCCCCATGACCGACCGCGAAAAGAACCGTCTCTCCGCCCGCGCCGCGCGCTATGCGCGGGTCGGCGCCAATGTCGGCGGCGTGGCGGCGCGCTATGCCGGCCGGCGGCTGCTCGGCGGCGAGCCCGATCGCGCCGGCGAGGCGAGCGCGCTGTCTTCGGCGTTGGGACGGCTCAAGGGGCCGCTGATGAAGGTCGCCCAGTTGATGGCGACCATTCCGGATCTGTTGCCGCCGGAATACGCCGCCGAACTGCAGAAGCTGCAGAGCGAAGCGCCGCCCATGGGCTGGGCCTTCGTCAAGCGCCGCATGATGGCCGAGCTCGGCGCCGACTGGGAGAAGCGGTTTGCAAGCTTCGAGCATCATCCGGCCGCGGCCGCGTCGCTCGGCCAGGTGCACCGCGCCCGTTCGCTCGATGGTGCGATGCTGGCCTGCAAGCTGCAATATCCCGACATGCAGTCGGCGGTCGAAGCCGATTTGCAGCAGCTGCAATGGCTGCTGGCGATCCGACGGCGTCTCGATGCCGCCATCGACACCACCGAGATCGGCAAGGAAATCGGCGCGCGGGTGCGCGAGGAGTTGGATTACCGCCGCGAGGCCAAGCACGTCGCGCTCTATCGCGCCATGCTCGCCGACGTCGATATTGTGCGCGTGCCGCGGGCCTGGCCCGAATTGTCGACCGGACGGCTGCTCACACTCGATTGGCTCGACGGCAGCAAGATGCTGACCCACAGGAACGATCCGCTCGCCGCGCGCAATGCGCTGGCGACCGCCATGTTCACCGCGTGGTGGTTTCCGTTCAGCCGTTTCGGCGTCATCCACGGCGATCCGCATCTGGGCAATTACACCGTCTTCGCGCGCGACGGCGCCCCCGCCGGCATCAATCTGCTCGACTACGGCTGCATCCGCATTTTCCCGCCGAAATTCGTCCGCGGCGTCGTCGATCTCTATCACGGGCTGTTGCGCGGCGACGACGATCTCGTCGTCCATGCCTACGAGACCTGGGGCTTTCGCCGGCTGTCGCGCGACCTCATCGATACGCTCAATATCTGGGCGCGCTTCATCTATGCGCCGCTGCTCGACGATCGCGTGCGCTCGATCGCCGACGGCGTGAAGCCGTCGGAATACGGCCGGCGCGAAGCGTACCGCGTGCACCAGGCGCTCAAGCAGAAAGGCCCGGTGACGGTGCCGCGCGAATTCGTGTTCATGGATCGCGCCGCGATCGGGCTCGGCGCCGTGTTCCTGCACCTGCGCGCCGAGCTGAATTTTTACCGGCTGTTCAACGAGGCGATCGAGCGTTTTTCGATGGACCGCGTCGCCAAGCGCCAGGCCGACGCGCTGGCGGCGGCAGGCTTGGCCGAAACGCACTAGCAGCAATCACAGTCGATGCCTTCGAGCGCAATCAGAGCGTTCTTCATGAAGGCGGGCGGCAGGTCGTCCTCGACTACTTCGGCGAGCGGCTTGAAGATCTTGAAGTGATGCCGCCCGGCGGCGGTCCAGAATACCAGGTGGGTTTCGATCGGCGGGCAGCCGGGAACGCTGCAGGCCACCTCCGACACCATGACCGTCTCATCGTCGGTGAGCGCAAAGCGCGCGCGCGTCCAGTCGCGCGTCCGATCGACCGCAGCGTCATGGCCGGGGCCCAGCTTTCGCGAGCGCATCATATCGAACGGAGCGGGCATCGTACCTATATCGTTAGTCCGCGAGGGCTTGCGGATCGCGGAAGCGTGACACTAGAGTGGATTTATACGACCAAGAAGACCAACAAGGAGTGATTTTCTGTGGCTGAAAAAGTACTGGCGGCGGTGCGCACCGGGCCGAGCAAGACCGAAATCCGCGAATATCCGATGCCCGACATCCCGGAGGACGCCGCGCTGATGAAGATGGAGGTCGGCGGCATCTGCGGCACCGACGTCAAGCTCTACAAGCATCCGCCGAACAACAAGCCCACCATCATGGGCCACGAGAACATCGGCTATATCGCCAAGGCCGGCCGCGAATTCACGCTTCGCAAAGGATTCAAAGAGGGAGACCTCGTCTTTGTCGAACACTACGTGTCATGCGGCAAGTGCGAATGGTGCCACGCCGGGCAGTATCGCCATTGCGAGAACACCAATTGGCGCACCAATCCCGACGCCATCCGCTACGGCTATACGTCGGACGAGAAGCCGCCGCACCTTTGGGGCGGCTTCGCGCAATACATGTACCTGCCGTGGAACGCCGTGGTGCATCACGTGCCGAAGGGCGTATCGGCAGAACTCGCCGGTCTCGTCACGCCGATGGCGAACGGCGTCGAGTGGTCGTTGTTCGACGGTGGCGTCGGCTACAATTCGACCGTTCTCATCCAGGGCCCCGGCCAGCAAGGCTTGTCGCAGACCGTGATCTGCAAGCAGGCCGGCGCCTCGCTGATCATCGTCACCGGTACGTCCAAGGACAAAGCGCGCATCGAGGTCGCCAAAAAACTCGGCGCCGACTACGTCATCGACGTGCAGAAGGAAGACCCGCTCGAACGCATCATGCAAATCACCGGCGGCAAGGGCGTCGACGTCGCGCTCGACTGCACCGCCGGCGCCGGGACTATTCCGATCCTGCTCGGGATAGAGGCGCTCAAGCGCAAGGGCGGGGTCATCGTGGCTCAGGGAGAAATGGCGCAATTCCCGAACTTCCCGCTGGAGAAATTCACGGTGAAATTCATCACCATGAAAAGCGCGCGCGGCCACAGCTACAAGGCCTGCGAGTTGGCACTGGCGCAGCTTGCCTCGAAGCGTTTTCCGCTCGAACTGGTCACCACTCACCGCTTCGGCCTGGGCGACGTCGATCGCGCCATCAAATCGGTGGGCGGGGAGGGCGTGCCGGATGTGATCCACGCTTCGCTGATGCCGTGGTTGTGAGTGCGGCAATGTCGCAGGCTGTGCGCGCGGCCGTATGTTACGCTTCCCCTGCCGGATGGAATCCCGAATTGTGATCGAGGAGATGCAAATGGCCGCGATGCGTAACGTTCACCGATGGCTGGTTATGGGCTTCGCTCTTGCCGCGGCTCTCGGCCTCGCCGGCCGTGCTCAGGCGCAGGAACTGACCATCGGCACCATCGGCGCCTCGAGCGATGCGCCGCTCTTCATCGCCGATGCCATGGGCTACTACGCCGAGCAGGGCCTGAAGGTGAAATTCGTGCGCTTCGATTCGGCGGCGAAGATGATCCCTTCGCTCGGCTCGGGCGACGTCGACGTCGGCTCCGGCGCCACCTCGGCGGGACTTTACAACGCGGTCAAGCGCGGCATCGGCATCAAGATCGTGTCCGACAAGGCGCGCAACGCCAAGGGCTACGGTTTTCAGGCCATCATGGTGCGCACCGATCTAATGGACGACGGCAAGGTCAAGAGCCTGAAGGACTTCAAGGGCCTCAAAGTCGCGATGTCGGCCAACGGCAACAGCGAGAACGCGTTCATGAGTTACGCGCTGACGCAGAACGGCCTGACCTACAGCGACATCGATCCGGTCTTCCTCGGCTTTCCCGAGCACATCCCCGCCTTCGCCAACAAGGCGATCGATGCCAGCCTCACCGTCGAGCCGACGGTGTCAAAACTGCTGTCGCTCGGCTCGGCGAAGAAGCTGGTCGGCGCCGACGACGTGTTCCCCGATTATCAGACCGCGGTGGTGTTCTACAGCCCGAAATTCGCGCAAGACCAGCCCGACAACGCCAAGAAATTCATGGTAGCGCTGGTCAAGGCCATGCGCTTCTACAACGACTCGCTCAAAGACGGACACATCGCCGGCCCGAATGCCGACCAGGTGATCAAGATCCTCACCGAATACTCCTTCATCAAGGATCCGGCGGTGCACCGCGCCATCATCTCGCAGGCGGTCGATCCCGATGGCAAGCTCAACATGCCGTCGCTGCAGATGGCGTGGCAGTTCTTCGTCGACACCAAGCAGATCGACGGCTCGGTGAAGGTCGATGACGTGGTCGATCTCAGCTACGTCCACGAGGCGTCGCAAAAACTCGGGCCCTATGTGAAGAAGACGGCGACGCAGTAGCCGGCATGACCAGGCGCGTCCCGCCGTCCTGACCCATTGAGCGGGCGTGCTTTGAATGGCGTCGGGCCCGGGCGAGCCCGGCGACTATGAATTGCGTGTTGAAACCTAAGCCGTTTTCATTCGTTGTCATCGGTTCATCAAGACCATCGCGATGACCAATTATTTTGTCCGAAAATCGGTTGCCAGCCTCCAGGCGGAGGCCGAAGAGGCCGAATTCCAGCAGCTCACCGCGCACGACGGCATCCCGCTCAAGCGCAGTCTCTCGGCTCTCACCCTGGTGTCGCTCGGCATCGGGGACATCGTCGGCGCCGGCATATTCGTGCTGACCGGACACGCCGCCGCGGTCAATGCCGGTCCCGCGATCACCTTGTCGTTCGTGTTCGCGGGATTCGCCTGCGCCTGTGCCGGGCTGTGTTACGCCGAGATGGCCTCGACCGTGCCGATCGCCGGCAGCGCCTATACCTATGCTTATGCGACGATGGGCGAGTTCGTCGCCTGGGTTGTCGGCTGGGACCTGATCTTCGAATATGCGCTCGGCGCCGCAACGGTCGCGATCGGCTGGTCGGGCTATGTGGTCAGCTTCCTGAACGATCTCGGCATTGCCGTGCCTGCCGCCTATGCGGGCGCGCCGCTGACCTTCGACGCCGCCCATGGCGCGTGGCAAATCACCGGCACGATCCTCAACGTGCCGGCAATGCTCGTCGTCGTCGGCGTCACGGCGCTGGTGGTGGTCGGCATCCACGAGTCGGCGCGAGTCAACAACGTCATCGTCGCGATCAAGCTTGCGATCATCCTGTTGTTCATTGTCGCGGCCGCGTCACATTTCAGCACCGCGAATTGGGTGACGGCGGGCAATCCGGAGGGGCATTTCATTCCGCCCAATGCCGGCTTCGGTGATTTCGGATGGAGCGGCGTGGTGCGTGGCGCCGCCGTTGTCTTCTTCGCCTATATCGGCTTCGACGCCGTCTCGACGACCGCGCAGGAGGCGATAAATCCGAAGCGCGACATGCCGATTGGTATTCTCGGCTCGTTGGCGCTGTGCACTGTTCTCTACATCGCAGTCGGCATCGTGCTGACCGGCATCGTCCCGTACGACCAGCTTAACGTCCCGGATCCGATTGCCGTCGGCATCAATGCCATCGGGCTAAAGTGGCTCGCGCCGATCATGAAGCTCGGCATCATCTTCGGTTTGACCTCGGTCATTCTGGTCGGCATTTTGGGCCAGCCGCGCATCGTCTATGCGATGGCGCGCGATGGCCTGTTGCCGCCGGCCGCCGCCAAGGTGCACCCGCGTTTTCGCACGCCTTACATCACCACGCTGATCACCGGCAGCGTCGTGACAATTCTCGCGGCGCTGTTGCCGATCGGCCTGGTCGGCGAGCTGGTCAGCATCGGCACTCTGTTCGCGTTCACCATCGTCTGCGTCGGCGTCCTCGTGCTGCGCATCCGCGAGCCCGGCGCATCGCGGCCGTTTCGGACGCCTGCCGTCTATGTCGTGGCGCCGCTGGGCGCGGCGTCAGCCTTGCTGCTGATGTTCGGGCTGCCGCTCGATACCTGGCTGCGCTTTGGCCTGTGGCTCACGATCGGACTGGTGGTCTACGCGCTTTATGGTGTGCGGCACAGCCGGGCGCGGCATGCCGTCATGACCGGGCGCGCATAGCCCGCCATTGGGCATGACAGGTTGCCGAGGGGCATGGTAGCAGGTCGCATGGCTTCCATCTTCGTTATGAACGGGACGGCAGATGCGGTCCCGATCTGGTTCGTCACGGCGGCGACTTACGCGGACGTGCGCGCTCGCCTCGAGGCCGATGCGCGCGCCTTTGCCGACGCGGCGGGTTTCGAACCCAAGGCCGGCCGCCACTTGCTGTTGCCGGGAAAGAACGGCCTCGGCGGCGTGCTGTTTGGCATCGAGGCGAATGGCGAGGTGAAGGATTTATTCCTTCCCGGCCGTCTGCCGCAGCTGTTGCCGAGCGGTGTCTATCGCTTCGCCAACGATCCGCACGATGCGCGGCTCGCGGCGCTCGCCGTGGCGCTCGGCTCCTACCGCTTCACGCGCTACCGCAAATCGGAAGGGCAACAGGTCAAGCTCGAATTGTCGCAAAGTCTCGACCGCGATGAGCTTTCGCACATTGCCGAAGCCGTGACGCTGGCGCGCGACCTCATCAACACGCCGGCCAATGACATGGGGCCGGCCGATCTCGAAGCGGCGGCGCGCAAGCTCGCCGCGTCGCATAATGCGGAAATCCGCGCCATCATTGGCGACGATTTGTTGGCGCAAAATTTTCCCTTGATCCACGCCGTCGGCCGCGCTGCCGCAGCGTCAGCGGCGCCGCGGCTGATCGACATGGTGTGGGGCGACGACAAGCATCCGCGCGTGACCCTGGTCGGCAAGGGCGTCTGCTTCGATACCGGCGGCCTCGACATCAAGCCCGAGTCCGGCATGCTCAACATGAAGAAGGACATGGGTGGCGCGGCGACGGCTTTGGGGCTGGCGCACATGATCATGGCGCGCGGTTTGAAGGTGCGGCTGCGCGTGCTCATTCCCGCGGTGGAGAATTCGATCGCCGGCGCAAGCTTCCGCCCGCGCGACATCTACACGTCGCGCAAGGGAATTTCGGTCGAGATCGGCAATACCGACGCGGAAGGGCGGCTCATCCTCGCCGACGCGCTGGCGCTGGCCGACGAGGAGAATCCCGAACTGATCGCCGATTTTGCTACGCTGACCGGCGCCGCGCGCACCGCGCTCGGCCCCGACGTGCCGGCGTTCTTCACCGACGACGATGCGCTGGCGAACGCGCTGATGGGCTGCGCCGCCACCGAAAACGACCCGCTGTGGCGATTGCCGCTGTGGCGGCCCTACGAGGCGATGCTGGAGTCCAAGGTCGCCGACATCAACAATGTCGGCGGCAGCCAGGCTGGCGCCATCACCGCGGCTCTGTTCATGCGCCGCTTCGTCACCGCCAAGTCCTGGCTGCATTTCGACTTGTTCGCCTGGTCGGCGACCGCCAAGCCGGGCCGGCCGGAAGGCGGTGACTGCCAGGCGGCGCGGGCGCTCTACGCGCTGCTCGCCGCCCGCTACGGCTGAGCGGACAAAAAATGGCCGCCTTCGATCCCCGCATCACACCGGCCCGCGCCGATCTGGCGGCGAAGCATCTCGAAGGCAAAGTGCAAGCGGCGCGTTACGTCGAGGGCCGCGTCTACGAAGTCATTGAGCCGCAGGCACCGCTGCGCCGCGAGCCGCGGCCCGACGCGCCGCTCGACACCGAAGCGATCAAGGGCGAGCGCGTCACGATCTACGATGCGAACGGGGAGGGCTGGGCGTGGGGTCAGCTCGCCGCGGACGGTTACGTCGGCTGGCTGCCGGACAACGCGCTGGTGCGGGCTGGCGCGGCGCCGACCCATAAGGTGACGGCGCTGCGCACGCTGGTATTCCCCGGTCCGTCGATCAAACTGCCACCGCTCGAAGCGCTGCCGCTCGGCGCGCGCTTGGCCATCGCGCGCATCGAGGGTCGTCTGGCGGTGACGCCATCCGGCGCCTACCTGCCGGCCACGCATATTGCCCCCATCGACCAGAATGAAATGGATTTTGTCGCGGTCGCCGAGCGCTTCCTCGGCGCGCCTTACCTGTGGGGCGGCAAGACCGCGCTCGGCCTCGACTGCTCGGGTCTCGTCCAGGTCGCGCTGACTTCGTGCGGGGTCATATGCCCACGCGACAGCGACATGCAGGAAGCGGCTTTGGGAACGGCGGTGTCCGCCGATCCTTCAGCGCTTGAGCGCGGGGATCTGATTTTCTGGAAAGGCCACGTCGCCATCGTGCGCGATCAAATAAATTTGCTTCACGCCAACGCGTTCCATATGGCGGTTGCGGTCGAACCGATCGTCGACGCCGTCACGCGCATCCGCGGTGCCGGCACTGAAATTTTCCGTGTGCGTCGCCTTGCGCGCGCTTAAAATCGCGTATCTTTGGTTTTCATGCGCGGCTCGAAATTCGCAAAAATTCTGCGGCTGGTGACGGCCCACGCCAGCCAGCCGCGTTATGCGCGACGATACATGGCAAACCTGTTCGTGCCGCCGATCGTCAGCGGCCTGCCGTGGTTCACGTTTTCGGCCATCGAATTCCTCGAAACCTGGATTAAGCCGTACCATGACGTCTTCGAATATGGCTGCGGCGGCTCCACTTTGTTCTTTGCCCAGCGGGCCAGGTCGGTCGCAAGCGTCGAGCACAACGGCAAGTGGGCGCGGTCCGTGACAGCGGCTGCGCTGAAGCGCGGACTGACCAACGTTGCAATTGAGGTCCGGAAGGCCGGTCGCGCGCCGCCGCTTGCCAATTCGCCCTATTGCCTGGCGCTCGATAGATCGTTCGATGTCGTCGTCGTCGACGGCTGGGCGCTCGGCAAATGCAACGCAGCGGACCGCCGCGCTGTGCAATCGCGCGGTGCCTGCTTCCAGCGTGCCGAACAATTCGTACGGCCGAGCGGCATTATCGTGCTCGACGATGCCTGGTTCGATCCCGAGATCGAGCACCACGCCCGCGACCGCCGCGTGTTTTCGGGCACAGGTCCTTGGCGGATCGGCGCCAGCCGAACGGATGTGTTCTTTTATTAATTTCGGCACCCCGGAGGAGTCGGCGCGTTATTGTCCAAGATTTTTCACGCTACGGTCATGGCCGAAACATTGCGGCGGCCCGATCCGGCATAATCGGCGTCGGCTA
>CAVRVV010000003.1:0-230563 GCA_963724715.1 uncultured Alphaproteobacteria bacterium
TTGTTGGTGAGGTGTCATGAACAAACACGCGAAAATAGAGATGCCGTCTCGCGGAGTTCACGACGAGCGGCAGCTCTTTGCCGCCCAGATCCGCGCCGGCCGGGCGGTGCTGGGCTGGAGCCAAACCGATCTCGGCGAGAGAACCGGTGTTACCCAGCGTGCGATCTATCGAATTGAAGACGGCGCCACCCGGCCGAGACAATTGACGCGGCTGCGAATCGAAAAGGCTTTCGGCGACGCCGGCGTTGAATTCAAAAGATTGCAGACCGGCGGCTTTACAATGTTTGTTCGCCTTGCGGCCGCTGGCCGAACGCCCGCTCATCCAAAACTATCTCCGCCTCGCCGGGCGGCGCGATAGCGCCGCGAATCATTTCGGCGGCGTCGGCCAATGTATCGCTGGCCAAATGGGCATAGCGTTGCGTCGTACGCACCAGGCTGTGCCCCAACAGTCCCTGCACCACATAGAGCGACACCCCCTTGTTGACGAGAAAGCTCGCAAACGAGTGTCGTAAATCGTGCAGCCGGACGTCCGTAAGGCCGGATCTTTTGCGAATGCGCGTCCATGGGAAGTGCAATGACGTCGAAGGCCGGCCCGTCACCTGCGAGGGAAATATGTAAGGGTTGTCCTGCAGACGCGGCACCGATCGCAGCAATTCCAGCGCCGCGGAATTCAGCCTGATCAATCTCGCCTTGCCCGACTTGGCGATCGGCACCAGCAAGGTGCGGTGCTCCCAGTTCACATACTCCCATTTCGCCTGCGTGATCTCGTTGCGCCGGCCGCCGGTGAGCAACAACAGTTTGATGGCGCAAGCCGCCACGCGATTTTCGTCCGCCTCGAGCGCGGACAATAACCGTTGCGCTTCCTGATTTGTCAGAAAGCGCTCGCGGCAAACGTCGGGTACCGTTTTCAGCCCGGTCGCCGGATTTTTGCCGCAGCCGGGCACGCCCCATTTGCGGCCCAGATTGTAAATAAAGCGGATGAGGATCAGGGCCCGGTTCGTCGTCCCGCTGGCATAACCCGCATCGCGAAGCCGGCGTAAGAGATCGGCGGCGTTCTCATCCGAGATCTGATCCAGCGGGAGATGGCCGAGCTTCGGCAGGATGTGAATGCGCAGCACGGTCTCGTCGGTTCGCCAGCTCCGCTTCGCGTTCTTCACGAAGGGCAGGTAGGAGTCGCGAACGAATTCGCTCAGCG
This sequence comes from uncultured Alphaproteobacteria bacterium, assembly GCA_963724715.1. Taxonomy (GTDB): domain Bacteria; phylum Pseudomonadota; class Alphaproteobacteria; order Rhizobiales; family Xanthobacteraceae; genus BOG-931. Next base: position 1,196 of record CAVRVV010000003.1, read on the forward strand.
TCGGTATCGTCCGCAGCTCCTTGCGCTCCTGCTGCGGATCGTTGCCGAGAATGGCTCTTGCCAGTACCGCTTTGGCTTGGCGGCGGGCTTGCGAAACCGTCAGCACGCGAGCCGAGCCGATCTTGAACTGGCGCTCACGCCCGCGCTCATCGCGATAGCGCTGATAGAACGTTTTCCCGCCGGTGGCTCTCACTTCGAGGAAGAACCCGGGGAATGTGGAGTTCGAAATAATCGACGCGGCGAGCACCGGGAGGGCAAACCCCGCGCCGGACCAGAGATGACGTAAGCACCACCCTCGGCATTGACTGACACTGACTATAAAAAGATCGTAAAATACGATCTTTTGTAGCACCCGGTTTATCGCAGGTCAAAATGGAGATTGAAGGTATTCCACAAGAATTGGATCGGTCGCCCGCCTCGGTAGAAGGCGACTAATCTTGATATCTTGCAGTATAAATTGTCCCCAATCCCCAACCGACCATTGATCGAGCCCAAAGTAATATTTAGCAGGACTCACCAATAATGAATACAGTTTTGCTTGAGCAGGGTGTGGATAGGACTTTCGGCATATGAGTTAACTATCTGTTATATAACGATTAATATCGAAAATCGGAGCGTGTTCAAAGCGCAGGGCAGTTATGAAAATTCATCGAGCGTCGCTCGATAAACACAGTATATCTATAGTATAGATAAGTATAAATATCTTGTAAATTACGCGTAAAAAAGAAGTAGATATTCGCCCCTTTCTCGGCGGCGATGCGGTTTTCCAGCCTTTTGGCGATCTCGGTTGATCGCCCTGCGGCACGCAACTGTCATTGGCGGCGCGGGCAATCGCGTCGGCGCACGGCGGCCATTGAGCCGCAGGCTGAAGTGGCGGCCGCGCTATTGTCGTATCGGGACGATTATCAGACGCCGTTCAATTGACCGGGATGTTGGCGTCCTTCATCACCTTGCTCCAGACCACGATGTCGTTCTTGATCTGGTTTTCAAATGCCGCCGACGTGCTGCCGACCGGCTGGAAACTCAATTTGTCCAGCGTCGCCTTGAAGTCGGGCAGTTGCACGATCTCGGCGATCTGTTTTTGCAGGAGCGCGATGATCTGCGGCGGCGTGCCGACCGGCGCCACCATGCCGTTGATCAGATCGGCCTCCTGATCGGGGATGCCGGCTTCGCGCAAGGTCGGAATATCCGGGAACGCCGGCGTCCGCGCCGGGCTGGTGACGGCGAGCGCGCGCAATTTCTCCGCGCTCAGATACGGCGCGATCGGCGGCAACGCGAGGAAGATGATCTGGGTATCGCCCGCCAGCGTCGAATTGACCGCAGGTGCGGCGCCGTTGAACGGAACGCGCACCAGGCCATCGAGCTTCAGCGCCAGCTTGAACAGGCGCTCCGAGGTCAGTTGGCCGAAACCGATGCCGATCGCGGCGTAGTTATATTTTTCCGGTGCAGCCTTGATGAGGTCGACCAGCTCTTTCATGTTTTTTGCCGGCACCGACGGATTGACCGCCACCACTTGCGGCGAGGTGGCGATGATGGTGACGGGCGAGAAATTCTTCACCGGATCGTATGGCAGGTTGGTATTCGTCACCGACGCGACGGCAAAATCGTTGGTCGAGACCAGGAGCGTGTAACCGTCCGGCGCCGCGTGCGCGACCTGGCCGGCGCCGACGGCACCGCTGGCGCCCGCCACGTTTTCCACGAAGAACGACTGCCCGAGCCGCTCGCCGAGTTTTTGCGCCACCAGCCGCGCGATCAGGTCGGTCGGACCGCCCGCCGGATACGGAACGACGATGCGCACTTGCCGCGTCGGGTAGGGGTCCGCTGATTGGCCGTAGGATACGCCGGAAGCCAGCAGCATTGCGGCGACGATACTCAAGAACAGTCCGTGTCTCATGGTGTGCTTCTCCCGGCTTGCCTTTTGCGCAACGAAAGGCATTCGTCTTTCACTCTAGCTTTGGGATTTGTCGGCGGAAAGCGCGCCGTCAAGGCAGGGTGGCTTTTTCGCCGCGTGCTGCTAAAAAGCCTGCAAATCCTCGGAACATCGAAACTTGAAGCTGGACCGCAAATTCTCCGTCGCCCCCATGATGGAATGGACAAACGTTAGCGCGAATCATTTGGTGGCTATTGGTTTTTCTCACAGCGCCGCATTGTGATGTTGCACCGCTTGTTAAACCCGCGCGCTTTAGGCCGTCCGTCTTAGTTGCTCGCATTCCTTTCGCGCCGCGTCCGCCTGCTTGTCAAGGTACACCGCTAGATCGTTGACGTGCACGCCCTTGGCGGCCTTCTGACTGCCTTCCATGCGGACAATCGGAATGCTGATTTCGCCGGCAAGGACCTTCCGCAAGAACTTTTCCACGGTGAGGTGCCGGAAATAGTCGCGGCAAACCATCTCGACCGGGATGATGGCGAGACCGTCGTATTGCGCCATCAGCATGAAACTTGTTTTCATCGCACTCTTACCCTTTCGCGAAGCTCCATATGGCCTTGCGGAATACCGGACGTAACCTTGGCGCATGGCGAGCAGCACTGTCCACCGCGGCAGCGCCTGCGGCGCGGTACGAACTGTCGACAGAACCCGCATCCTGCGGACACACAGCAGCGCGAATAATGTTTCGAACTGACGGAAAAACGATTAGCGGCGTGCGGTTAAAATCCGCAATGTCGTCTGTGCCGCAGGCACTTCTATGGATGGGCATAATTCAGACGTCCGAGTTTGCAATTCGCTGGAATCTGTGATAGTCTGTTACGGCAGAGCACGGGAAACGTCATCTCGACTCGTGAACGCAGAAGACGGATTGCCGCAACGCATCCCGGTCGGAGCTCCCTACCAATGACGCCGACAATCACCGCATACGGGCCATCGAGCAGGGAAAATCGAAGCATGACCACAGTACGAACGCGTAGCTCAGAATTAGACCGGGCGAACGCGCTACCGGGAAGCCGAGACCGGGACGCGAGATGACACGTTCGATCGCGTGGCTGATGCTCGGTTAGGTGCGTGAAGATGCGTTGCTCGACTGCCAGGCTGAAATCTCTGGAACGACCTGCTACGTCAGGTCAGCAATTCTTGAAACGACGCGCGGCCGGTGGCGTCAACGTGACGACGGACGTGGCCAGGATCGCCACGGGGTTGCTGCAGCCTGGATCGCTTTCCGATCGCTGATCAAAGCCGACCCCCTACCAAAGTGCGACCACGGAAAGGCCCTGGCAACGACCGGGGCCTTTTTCATCGCACCCATTGTCAATGTCCGCTTTGGCCCCGATAGCTGCCGCGAGTGTCGCCGACCGGCGCGGCAGCTAAGGGCCACTTTCTGCCGCACGCACCCGCAGCAAAAGCAGCAAGGCATTTCGCCGTCGGACCGGGGTGCCGGCGCTACACGCCTCAATAACCCGGCTAACAAACCTGCTCCCCTGAGTTAAGCTTGCAGCCGCGTGCAATCGGCACGCTTAGGCAACCCAAAAGGGGGCTCTCCATGACACGCATTTATATCGTTATCGCGGCAGGGCTCGCGCTCGCCGCGACGCTGCCGGCCGCGCCAGCACAGGCCGCGGGCCGCACCTTCGTCTCGACAGCAGGCAGCGATTCCAATCCATGCAGCATTACTTTGCCCTGCCGGAACCTCCAGGCCGCGTATAACGCGGTAGCTGCTAATGGCCAAGTCGACGTGCTCGATCCGGGCAACTATGGCTCGCTGACCATCATTGGTCCGGTCAGCATCCAAGGCCATGGGTGGGCCGGGATGTCGACAAACATCGGAGCCGCAATCACCATCAACGCGGCGGGCGCCACCGACAAGATCGCCATAAGTGGCGTTGTGCTCGACGGCCTTGGCATCGCAAACACCAACGGCATTGTCTTCAACTCTGGCGGCAGCCTCACGGTCGCTGACAGTGTGATGCGAAATTTCAGTTCTGGCGGCTCTGCTACGGGCAACGGCATCCTTCTGCAGCCGACCTCCGGTGCGGTCAGCTTTGTCATTATAAATTCGATTTTCTCGAACAACGGAAATAGCGGTATCGTTTATCGGCCGCTAAGCGGCACGGCCACCGCGAACGGAGTGATCGACCATGTCGTCGCCACAAATAACCAAGGAGGGATTTCGATCGACACTACGATTGGCGGCGGATCGACGACAGTCGCCATATCAAACGGTATTGCCAGCAACAACAGCGGTGGAATTGGTATTCTAAACGGCTCTGCCTCGCTTGCGGTTTCGATCGACAACATGGGCATTACTGGCAACATCAATGGCATGGGGGCATCTAACACTGCCAAAGTGCTGCTTAGCCGATCCGTAATAACAGACAACACCGATAATGGGATAGAAAACAGCACGACCCCAAACACGTTCTACACCTATGGTAACAACCAAATAAATTTGAATGCTACCGACATACTCGGCACGTTGAATACAACATTCACACCAAGGTGAGGGCGCCGACAGAGGCCGCGCCGCTCATGTGACGAGGGGGCTGGCGTTCGCGCCCGCCCGCGCGCTGGTTCGTCCGTTTATGAAGGTGTTGTGCGGCACAGCAAATGATCCGCTTGAATTGTCGCGATGGGTCATCAACTGCCGTGCCGGTTGCCGGTGTGCGCGGCAGCTATGACTCCGGTAACGGACACGAAGGCGGCGGCTGTCGCGCGACGAAGCATTCCTTATCGCAGTGAACATCGCCAAGCTGCCAAGCGTGCCGCGGCAGATATTGAAGGACATTCCGCGGCCACCGAACACGGCCAGCCGGGACGATTGAGCGCCGGGCAAGCGCGGGCCGGCGCTCGTCGACTGTTGTGTCAGCCCTTCATCTCTGCCACACCGATGATGTGGTCTCTATCCCGAGGTCACATTATAGGGGCGATACATGATCCGGATTATAGCAAAGCTTCTTGCTGTCGCGGTTGCTCTCACCGCTTTCTTGCGCGTCGCGCCAGTGCTTGCGGAGCCGGTCGCGTTCATTGCAAACGGCGGCAGTGGCAGCGCGTGCACTTTCGCGCAGCCTTGCCTATCAATGTTTGTCGCTACACAGGACCTGGATTCAGGCGGCCAAGTAACTTGTCTTGATTCTGCCGCCGTTGGTGGAACCGGCACCTTTGTTGCGGTGTCTGCGACAATTGATTGTCCTGGCGTCTATTCGGTGGCCTTCAGTTCTACACCAGGTTTGCTGTTAACAAGCACCAATCAGGTGATGAAAATCCGCAATCTCACCATTAACGGTGCTCCCGGCGGAACATCCGCCATTAAGGTGATAGGCAGCGGCACGCTGATCCTTGAGAATTGTGTTTTAGAGAATTTCAATGCCTCTGGGGTTGGCCCAGCACTCGACATTGAGCCAACCGGCCCATTCAACCTCGTCATAAAGAACAGCCGGATATCGAACGGAGGCACCGTTGCCGTAGTTCTCAAGCCGGCCGCAGGCGGGAGCATTAACGCCACGTTCGATCATGTAACGGTTACAAACAATGGCGGCGGCGGAATAAGGCTCGACGCTACGAACGGTCCGGTCACCGCAGACGTCACCGACAGCGTCATCAGCAACAATACTGGCAACGGCTTGAATGCGAGCGGCGGTGCGGGGGCGCGGCGATGCTCAGCATTCACAACAGCGTCATTGCCAAGAATGGGGCGGCCGGCGTTAGTGCTACCGGCACAAGCGGCGCCGCCCTGATCGACATGACCTTGCTGGACAGCAATGCGAGCGGCGCGACCTCGGTTGCCTCAGGCGGTCACATCCTAACCTACGGCAACAACCGCATCGTCGGCATGCCCGGCGCCGGCTTTACTAGCACTACGCCGCTACAATAGAGGTTGGAGAAATAGCGCGGGGCGAGCAGTCGGCCGGCCCCGCGCCGTAGCGCGATGTTCGACGTCGTCTACTTCCCGCCGAACACGCCGTTACCTCAACAAACCTAACTCCCGGGCGACGCGCACACAGGCAACCCACAGGGGCTTTCCAATGACACGCAGATCATCATTGCGGCGGCGCTTGCGCTCGCCGTCACTCTGCCGGCCGTGCCGGCACAGGCCGCGGGCCGCACCTTCGTCTCGACGGCAGGCAGCGATTCCAATCCATGCAGCATCACTTTGCCCTGCAGGAATCTCCAGGCCGCGTATAACGCGGTAGCTGCTAATGGCCAAGTCGACGTGCTCGATCCGGGCAACTATGGCTCGCTGACCATCATTGGTCCGGTCAGCATCCAAGGCCATGGGTGGGCCGGGATGTCGACAAACATCGGAGCCGCAATCACCATCAACGCGGCGGGCGCCACCGACAAGATCGCCATAAGTGGCGTTGTGCTCGACGGCCTTGGCATCGCAAACACCAACGGCATTGTCTTCAACTCAGGCGGCAGTTTGACCGTCGCCGACAGCGTGGTGCGGAATTTCAGCGGCAGCAACACGACGGGCAACGGCATCCTGATACAGCCCATCTCAGGTGCGGTCACTTTCGTCATCACCAACACGGTCCTTTCGCACAATGCCACGTCGGGCTTCTCTTATGCCCCGCAAAGTGGCACGGCCACCGGGAATGGGATCATCGACCATGTGGTCAGCAATAATAATCAAGATGGGTTTTTCATCGAGACTGTTTTTGCCAGCGGACAGGTGGCGGTTGCCATATCAAACAGTATCGTCAGCAACAACACCTCCGAGGGCATTCAGTTGCTTGGAACATCCGCACTTGCAGTCTCAATCGACAACACCAACGTGGGCGGCAGCGTTGTTGGCGTCGATTCGGCCAGCACTACGCCGACCGTGACGCTTGGCCGGTCGGTGATTACAGCCAACGGCACAGGTGTAGCTAGTGCGGGTTCCCGCTTCTTTAGCTTTCAAGACAACCGCATCAGCGGGAACGGCACGGATATCACCGGCCCACTGAATTCGTTTGCATTGAGGTGATAAGCGGTCACTTTCGCTCTTGGGCATATTCCGACACAGGCGCGGGGCGAGCATTCGGCCGGCCCCGCGTATAGACCATAGCCGGACGACATCGGGGAATTCAGCGAGCCGTGATGATTGAGCGCGAGGAAACCGTTTAGATGACATCGCCCCGTGTGAAAGAGAGTCTAAGGATCGCGCTGGCGCTGCCAATCTACCAGATCGCGAACCTAGTCGCTTACGCGAATAAGGGTGCCCATATTCCGTCCTATCGGTCGCTCCAATCGTCCGGGACGGTACAACATGATCCGCCGCGGTACAACATTGTTGTACTGGGGCTGCGGAAACGGCCGGAAATGAGCGAAAACGAGAGGCAATTGAAAGGCCGATGAATAGGGCAGAAGTGACGCTAGAATCGAGAGAAGCCGATGAAATCGGCCGCCATCGGTTTTGCGTCGCCCCAATGATGGAATGGACCGACCGGCATTGCCGGTTCTTCCATCGCCTGCTGACGCGGCGCGCGCTGCTCTATACCGAGATGCTCACCACCGGCGCGGTGCTGCACGGCGATCGGGCGCGGCTTTTGCGTTTCGATGCGGCCGAGCATCCCCTCGCGCTGCAGCTTGGCGGTTCGGAGCCGCGCGCGCTTGCGGCTTGCGCGCGGATCGGCGCGGAGCTGGGTTTCGACGAGATCAATCTCAATGCCGGCTGTCCGTCCGACCGCGTGCAGGACGGCCGCTTCGGCGCCTGCCTGATGGCGGAGCCGGGGCTGGTCGGCGACTGCGTGGCGGCGATGAAAGCGGCGGTGTCTGTTCCGGTCACGGTGAAGTGCCGCATCGGCATCGATGAGCAGGACCCTGAAGAGGCACTGGAAACATTTGCGCAAAATATCGAACAGGCGCGCGCCGACGCATTGATCGTGCATGCGCGCAAGGCCTGGCTGAAAGGCCTGTCGCCGAAAGAGAACCGCGAAGTGCCGCCGCTCGATTACGCGCGCGTCTATCGGCTCAAGGCCGCGCATCCACAGCTCACCGTCGTGCTCAATGGCGGCGTTGCCAACGCCGAGCAGACGCTCGCGCATCTGCAACACGTCGACGGCGTCATGATGGGCCGCGCCGCCTATCAGGAGCCGTGGCGGCTGATCGCGGTCGACCCGCTGCTGTTCGGTGAAGACGCTCAATTCGGTTCGGCGAAACAGGCCGCCACCGCGCTCGCTCCTTATATCGAACGTGAAATCGCGAGCGGCACCCGGCTGCACGCCATCACGCGACATCTGCACGGCTTGTTCCACGCCGTGCCCGGCGCGCGCGCTTACCGCCGGCATCTCGCCGGCGCCGCGGCTTCACCGCAAGCCGGCGCCGAATTCCTCGCCGCGGCACTCGCGCTTGTCGCGGACGAGGTCCTGGACAGGCACCGGGAATTGGCGCACATCGCCGCGTAGCTCGGCATTCCCGGGCACCGTGAAGCGGTGAGCCGGGAATCCATAACCCCGGTCTATTTGCAACGTACTCCGGAGGTCATTTTGTAATGTTCGTGGATATGGATTCCGGGTTCCGCGCGGAGCTTGTCATCGGGCCGGCGACTTCGGGCCGGACCCGTCGGCGCGGCCCGGAATGACAAGCAAATGATTCTCGGTGTTCCGTTGAGCGAGCTGCTCTGGCTCGCGCTGGCCATCGTCGTCGGCGGCGTCATCACCGGATTGCTCGCCGGCCTGTTCGGCATCGGCGGCGGTGCGGTCATCGTGCCGGTGCTCTACGAGGTGTTCCGAATCCTCGATGTGCCCGACGCGGTGCGCATGCAGCTTTGCGTCGGCACTTCGCTGGCGATCATTGTGCCGACCACGATCCAGTCCTATCTCACCCATCGCGCCAAGGGGCTGGTCGTGCCGGGCGTGCTGCGGCTGTGGGCATTGCCGGCCGTGATCGGCGTCGTGTGCGGCGCGACGATCGCGTATTTCGCGCCGGCCGCGGTGTTCAAGATCGCCTTCGTGGTGATCGCCCTATTCATCGCGGCGAAATTTCTGTTTGCCGGCGACCGCTGGAATCTCGGCACCGATCTGCCCGGCCCGCTGCCGATGCGGCTCTACGGTTTCATCATCGGGCTCACCAGCTCGCTGATGGGGGTGAGCGGCGGCTCGCTCTCCAACATCGCGCTGACGCTTTACGGCAAATCGATCCACCAGGCGGTCGCGACCTCCGCCGGGCTTGGCGTGCCGATCACCATCGTCGGCACGCTCGGCTATGTTTTCGCCGGCCTGCACGACCGTGCGCTATTGCCGCCGCTCTCGCTCGGCTTTGTCTCGCTGATCGGCGTCGTGATCATGGCCCCGGTGTCGAGTTTCGCCGCGCCTTACGGCGCGCGGTTGGCGCATCGCCTGTCGCGGCGCACGCTCGAAATCGCCTTCAGTATTTTTCTTTTGCTGATCTCGGCACGCTTTCTGATCAGCATATTTGTAGCATGATCCCGAAAAGTGGAAACCGGTTTTCGGATAAGATCATGCTCAAACAAAAATCCTAGACTGTGATCCGATTCAATTGAATCGGATCACGGTCTAGGGATAACCCTTCAGCACCAAACGGTCGCCGCTGACTTGCCAGCTTTGCAGCCGGTTGAGGAAGCTCATGCCCAAGAGGCTCATCTTGAGCTGGCCCGGCTGCGCCACCAGCGCTTCCACCGAGCGCTCGACCAGGCCGCCGATGGCGATGCGATCGAGCGTGACCGGAGCTGCGCGGGCGCGGCCGTTGGCGGTGTCGATATTGACCGTGTAGTTGAGCACTTCGAGCGGCAGGCCCGCGGCCTTGGCGTCCTCGCGGGTGAGCACCACCGAGCTCGCGCCGGTATCGAGCACCATGGCGACGCGGGCGCCGTTGATTTGTGCGGTGATGGAAAAATCGCCGGCATTGCCGCGGCCGATCTCGACGCTCCTGCCGTGCGACACCACGTGGCCGGGCACCAGCACGACGAGCACGCGGTCGGCGACGTCGTGGAGCTCGAAGCGATACGAATAGGCGACCACCAGGGCTAATCCGACCACGACCCACAGCAGCGCCGCGGTGATGGCTTGCGAAAAACGCTCGCGGAACATGGTCAGCACCGCGCCGCCGAGGAACACCAGGATCAGGATCTTGTAGGCCAGCGAACCGAAGTCGCCGGTCGACAATGGGCCGACCGTGCCTTCGCCGTTACGCGCCAAAATGATGAGAATGGCGATCAAGAGGCCGATCAAAAGCAGCAGCGGGAGGCGATGGCGCACGGCGACTGACCTTCTACGGCGTGGCAGGAGCGGTTTTTTGCGCGCCGGCTCGCGGGCCGGACAGCGCCGCCAGCCGCGCCGGCAATTGCGCCATGACCCGCGCGCGCTCGGCCGGAGCGAAATCGCTCCAGCGCCCGATCTCGTCGAGCGAGCGGCCGCAGCCGATGCAAAGGCCTAGGGTCGGATGCACCACACAGACCCTATTGCAAGGTGTCTCGATATTGGTCTCGGCGCTGGCCATAAGAAAATCTCGGCTGGAATCGCGCGGCACCATAAACAGCAATTGGCTTGCGGCAAAGCGCTACCCGCCGTTGGCGGTGAGCGCCCTTCGGGCGCGGCTGGTGCCGTCTTCGAAGGTCGACGACATGTCCGCCTGCGGCTGGATCGGCGGCGCGCCTTCGGAGATCGGCGCCAGTGCCGACATCACGCGCTCGGGCGGGAAGGTGACGATCACTTCGGTGCCGATGCGCAGCTTGGATTTGAGCGAGAACGTGCCGCCGTGCAGGTCGATCAGGTTCTTGGCGATCGGCAGGCCAAGGCCGGCGCCCTGTTCGGCGGATTTGATCGAGTTCGAGCCCTGGCCGAACGAGGCGAGCACGATCGGAATTTCTTCCTCGGGGATGCCGGGCCCGGTGTCCTTGACGCTCATGTATTGGCCGCCGGAGGCGGTCCAGCCCACTTTGAGCCAGATCTCGCCGCCCTGCGGCGTGAACTTGATGGCGTTGGACAGAAGGTTGAGACAGATTTGCCGCACCGCGCGCTCGTCACCCCAAAGTTTTGGCAGATCGAGCTCGAACATTTCGTGGATGGTGATGCCGCGATTGCCGGCGCGCAGCTTCAGCAGATGATGGCAATCCTCGACGATGCGGTTGAGTGAGACTGGTTCCTCGTTGAGCTCATAGCGCCCGGCCTCGATGCGCGACAGATCGAGGATCTCGTTGATGAGGTTCAATAAATGCACGCCGGAATTATGGATGTCGCCGGCATAGTCTTTGTACACCGCCACGCCGTGTGGGCCAAAGATTTCGGCCTTCATCACCTCGGAAAAACCCAGGATGGCATTGAGCGGGGTGCGCAGTTCGTGGCTCATCTGGGCGAGGAAGCGCGATTTGGCGATATTGGCGGCTTCGGCGCGGCGGCGCGCTTCGTCGGAGACCGACTTCGACTGCTCGAGCTCGCCGATCAGCGCATCCTTCTCGGCGCGCGCTTCGAGCGTCGCCAGCGTCGTCGAATAAAGCCGATAGGCGAGCAGTGAGAAATAGCCTTCGGCGGTGAGCGCCATCACGGCGAGGATGTAATCGTGCAGCGTTCGCTTGGCGGCAAAGTCGATCGCGATCGCGATGGTGACCGGCAGCGTCAGCGCGAACACCGCGACCGGCAGGCTCGACGCCAGCATGCTCGAGATCGCCACGACGAGCAGCATGACGAATAGCATGAAGGTGGACGCCTGCTCGTCGAGGCCGATCGGATTGATCAGGATGAACATCCATGCCAGGCCGAACAGCAAATCGAGCAGAATGAAGCGCATTCGCCACGAGCGCAGGTTCGCCGTGCTCGGCGTTTCGTCGAGGAATAGCCGGCATTTGCGGATGATGATGAGATGGATGAGCAGCGCGCCTCCGGTCCACACGCCGGACGTCAGCGCGCCGGTCCACAAGCCCGACAACAGCCCGATGGTGACGACCAGGAGCAGGATCACCGGTGACGCCGAGATTCGGTTCTGGGCGAATTGACGAAGCAACTCGTAATCGAACACCGGCCGCGTGCCGCTGGTCGACGTCAACCGATCGCGCGCCTCGCGCACGTGCTGCGACGCCAGCCGCCGCTGCGTCTGTGGCGCGGCGGCGGGGGACGCAAGCTCGTGCGCTTCGCTGATGGTATTGGGCATTGCCGTCCGGGGCTGCGGGGCTGGCGATGAATCGCGACAAAAGTGGCCCAAATTCCTTAAGACCAGGCTTAAAGTCGCTAAGTGTCGGGGCGAAAAAAGCATTCGTTTAGGCGTCGACAGATGGCGGCAGCGGCGGTCGCGCTAAGGCGGGCTGGCGGTGCCGGGCCGGGCGGGATAATCTCGTTGCCTCAAAGGGATAGAGAGGGACATCGCGATGAAACTTTATGACGGCGGCCGCGCCCCGAACCCGCGCCGTGTGCGCATCTTCCTGGCCGAGAAGGGCATCACGGTTCCCACCGAACAGGTCGAGCTCGGGCAATTGCAACAGCGCAGCGACGCCTATACGGCGATCAATCCGATGCAGCGCGTGCCGGCGCTTGTGCTCGACGACGGCACCGTGATCGCCGAATCGATCGCAATCTGCCGCTATTTCGAAGCGCTGCACCCCGACCCGCCGCTGTTCGGCCGCGGCGCGCTCGAGAGCGCGCTGGTCGAAATGTGGAGCCGGCGAATAGAGCTGCACCTGTTCCTGCCGGTCGCCACCGTGTTCCAGCATCTGCATCCGGCGATGAAAATCATGGTCGATCCGCAAGTCGCGGCCTGGGGCGAGGCCAACAAGCCGCGGGTCACGCAGTTCCTGCATTTCCTCGACGGCGAGCTCAAAACCCGCGCCTATGTGGCTGGCGCTGCTTATACGGTTGCCGACATCACGGCGATGATCGCGGTCGATTTCATGCGCGTGTCAAAGCTCACCGTGCCGGACGATCTCGTCCATGTGCGGCGCTGGCACGACGCGGTGTCGGCGCGCCCCAGCGCGAAGGCCTGAACCATCGCCGCCGGACTCGTTGTGCTTGCACGCGCATGCTAAGCTTGAGCGGATGGTGGAGGAGGGGGGGCGATGTTCAAACGATCGGTGTCATTGACGGCGCTAGGTTGCGCGTTGTTCGTTGCCGCGTGGTCCCACGGCGCCGCGGCGGAAGGCGCCATGGCGCTCGGCGTGACCGGCAATGTCGCCAAAGACGGTTACGCGATCGGCATCAACATCAATAACGCCAGCGAAGCGGAAGCCAGCGACGCGGCGCTCAAATATTGCCGCTCACACGGCAGCGACGTCGCTCGCGCCAAATGCGAGATCTTCGCGACCTTTCACGATCAATGCGCCGCCGAGGCCGAAGACCCGAAACCCGGCACTCCGGGCGCCGGCTGGGCCATCGCCGCGGACAAGGCGGTCGCGGAAAAAATGGCGATGACGAATTGCCGGGCGACCGCCGGCGACCGCGGCAGCTTCTGCAAGGTCGTCACCTCGGTGTGCGACGGCAATCCCAATACCCGCAACCAAAAGCAGTAAGCCGCGCTGCGACAAATGCCCGCTGCGTTGCGAATGACGGCGGTAAAGCTGCTATAGGCGCGTCAATAAAACGCTTGCGCCGGCGAAGCAGTGCGCACGGCGACTGATGAAACTTTCAGGGAGGCCCAAGGTGTCACTTCGCGCAATGCTCGGCGCAATCGCAGCCACGATGCTCGTGGTAACGGCGGCCGTTGCGGCCGACAACTATCCGACGCGGCCGATCCGTGTGATCAGCCCGTTCCCCGCCGGCAGCGCCTCCGACACCGTCAGCCGTGTCGTGCTCGACCAGGTGTCGCAAATCATCGGCCAACCCATGGTGATCGAGACCAAGCCCGGCGCCGGCGGCGTCGTCGGCTTTGCCGATGTCGCCAAGGCCGATCCCGACGGCTACACCGTCGTCGTCTCCTCGACGTCGATGGGCACCGGCATGGTGCTGCATCACAGCCTGCCGTACGACCCGGCCAAGGATTTCGCTTCGGTAGCGATGTTCGGGGTGCAGCCGAACGTGCTGGTGGCGTCGAAGCAAAGCGGCTTCAAGACGGTGGCCGATCTCGTTGCCGCGGCGAAAGCCAATCCGGGCAAGCTGACATTTGCTTCCGCGGGTGTCGGCTCCTCGTCGCACATGGCCGGCGAGCGGCTGCGCCTTGCCGCCAAGATCGACGTCCGCCACGTGCCGTTCCGCGACCAGGGCCTGACCGAAGTGATGGCCGGACGCATCGACTATTATTTCATTCCGCTGGCGGCCGCGGCGTCGGCGCTCGGCAGCGGCCAGCTCTCGGTGCTGGCGGTGAGCTCGCCGAAGAGGGTGGCGCTCCTTCCCGACACTCCGTCCATCGTCGAAGCCGGCTATCCCGGCGCCGAATTCAGCTTCTGGGTCGGCCTGTCGGTGCCGGCGCAAACCCCGCGCGGGCTGATCGACAAGTTGCACGCGGCGACGGAGACAGCGCTGCAGAATCCGGCGCTGCAGGAAAAGCTGGCGAAGCTCGGCGTCGAGCCGAAGCTGATGAGCGTCGACGCATTCGCCAAGTTCGTCAAAGACGACCTGGTCGCGACCGTGCAGCTCGCTAAAGACGCGCATATCGAGCCGGTGGACTGAACACATCCGCGCCCGCGGAGCCAAGCAATGACGTCGTTGGCGCGCGTTATCGATTGAGCAGCGCGATCAGGCTCGACGTGTCCCAGCGCTTGCCGCCCATCTTCTGCACCTGCGAATAGAACTGGTCAATCAGCGCCGAGGTCGGCAGGTGAGCGCCGTTCCGCCGCGCTTCGTCGAGACAGATGTTGAGGTCCTTGCGCATCCAGTCCACGGCGAAACCGAAATCGAACTTGCCGGCGACCATGGTCTTGTAGCGGTTCTCCATCTGCCACGACTGTGCCGCGCCCTTGGAGATGGTGGCGATCAGCTTTTCGATATCGAGGCCGGCTTTCATGGCGAAGTGCAAGCCTTCGGCGAGGCCTTGGACCAGGCCCGCGATGCAGATCTGGTTGACCATTTTCGCCAATTGACCGGAACCTGAGGCACCCAACAGATTGCAGGCGCGCGCGTAAGCCGCGATCACTTTTTCGGCCTTGGCGAACGGGCCGTCGCCGCCGCCGCACATCACCGTGAGCACGCCGTTCTCGGCGCCGGCCTGGCCGCCGGACACCGGCGCGTCGACGAAATCAAAGCCGCGTTTTTTCGCTTCGGCGTGAAGCTCGCGCGCGATCGCCGCCGACGCGGTGGTGTGATCGACCACGATCGCGCCTTTGCTCATGCCGCCAAAGATGCCGTCGTCGCCGAGCATCACTTGGCGCAGATCGTTGTCGTTGCCGACGCAGGCCATGACGAAGTCTTGGCCGGCAGCGGCGGCTTTCGGCGTCGGCGCGCTCTTGCCGCCGTACTGGGCGACCCATTTTTCCGCCTTCGCCGCGGTGCGGTTATAGACCGTGACCTCGTGGCCGCCCTTGGTCTTGAGATGCCCTGCCATCGGGTAGCCCATGACGCCGAGCCCGACAAACGCGACCTTTGCCATTTTCGTCCTCCCGTAGCCCGGATGGAGCGAAGCGAAATCCGGGAACGATTTGCCGGCTTGAATGCAGGCCCCGGATTGCGCTTCGCTCCATCCGGGCTACGAAATTTTCGCTACGGTCTTTGCGCCGCCGAGTGCGCCCGCGTCAACCGCTATCGCGGCAGCCGCACGCGCTTGACGCGGCGCGCCTGCCAACCGGGCGGCACATCGATCGGCGTGTCATCGGGGACTTCGACGGCAAATTCCGCGGCCGGCCCCAACACCATCTGCCGGCGCCAGATATTGATCTTGGGGTATTTTGTACGAAGCGGTTCGAGGGCGGCTTGCCAGACGATGCCGCGCGGCCGCGTCAACCAGTAGACCGTGGACTGCGGCATCTGCAGAGCTTCGCCGCCGGCATGGGCGTAGAGCCCGCCCTGGCCTTGCTCCATGTGCGTGGCGACAGCGTCGTGGGCCGGCTGCCGTGGGCCAGTCACCGCGAAGCCGTTGAGCGGGTCCATGGCCCATGAGCCTTCGAGCAGACACCAGTCTTCATAGCCGGGGTGGTCGTCCAGCCACGGCACCGGCTCGATCCGGAATGATGTTGCGGCGATGAAGCCGGGCGGCGGCTGCGTCGCCAGATCGTGCTGAAAGCGCAAGATCGCCGCTTCGTAGGATTTTTGCTCGGTCTGCGGATAAGGCCGGTGCCAAAAGATGTAAGCGAGCATCGATCAGTCCTCGGGGCGTGCGGTCACGCCAGGAATGTGAGTGCATGCCTGGGGACGATGTCAATCGGGATGGGCGTTGACCGGGCCGATCGACGGCCTATGTAGACTGCCAGCGGCAGCGTACTGTCCGCGCGCCTGGAGATTGTCTGCATGGCGACCGTGAAAGACGACGTCCTGGCTGCGCTTGCCAAAGTCGCGAGCCCGCAGGGCCAAAAGCTCACCGAGACCGGCACGCTGTCCGACGTCGTCGTCACCGACGGCAAGGTGTTTTTCTCTATCAGCGTCGATGCCGGCGCGGTGAAGGAATGGGAATCCGTGCGTGGGCGCGCCGAAGCCGCGACCCGCGCCGTGCCGGGCGTTCAATCGGTGCTGGTCGCGCTTACCGCGGAGCGCGCGAGCGGCGTGGGCGGTACCGCGCCGCAACGGCGTCCGCAGCCGCCGGGAGCGGCGCGGCCGCGCGAGGGCGGAACGGCACCGTCGCCGGCCGGCATTCCGGGCGTCGCTTCGATCATCGCGGTGGCATCGGGCAAAGGCGGCGTCGGCAAATCGACCACCGCGGTCAATCTTGCGCTCGGCCTGCGCGACCTCGGCCTGAAGGTCGGCATTTTGGACGCCGACATTTACGGGCCGTCGATGCCAAAGCTCTTGGCCATCCGCGAGAAGCCGCAGACCATCGGCGGCAACCGATTAAAACCCATCGAGCGCCACGGCATGCAGGTGATGTCGATCGGCTTTTTGATCGAGGAAGAGACACCGATGATCTGGCGCGGGCCGATGGTGATGTCGGCACTGACGCAGATGCTGCGCGAAGTCGAGTGGGGCACCCTCGATGTGATGGTCGTCGACATGCCGCCGGGCACCGGCGATGCGCAGCTCACCATGGCGCAGCAGGTGCCGCTCAAGGGCGCCGTCATCGTCTCCACCCCGCAGGATCTGGCCCTGATCGACGCGCGGCGCGGCATCGCCATGTTCCGCAGGGTCAACGTGCCGGTGCTCGGCATCGTCGAGAACATGTCGACGTTCATCTGCCCGCATTGCGGTGAGCGCTCCGATATTTTCGGCCACGGCGGCGCGCGCGCCGAGGCCGGGCGGCTCGGCGTGCCGTTCCTCGGCGAAGTGCCGCTGCACATGGACATCCGGGAGAAGTCGGATTCCGGGCAGCCGGTGGTCGCCACGGTGCCGGACGGCCCGCATGCCCAGGCCTATCGCGACATCGCCGCCCGCGTGCGCGACGGCTTGCAGGTCGCCAGCCGCCCGGCGCCGAAGATTGTGATCGAGGCCTGAGCCTCGCGCTGATTTTGATACAGCGACTATTGCAGAGCTTTTGGCAACCTATTGTTCGAGGACCAGCACATGCTTGTTGTTGTCCATCGACCATGATTTGAATCGCTGGAGAAACGATTGACCGAGCAAAAGAGCTCCGGCGGCGGGCGAAACGCTGCCATTTACGTTTTCAATCAGGACATCGCCGACCTTCAAAGACCTGATGATGAAAGTCCTGGTTGGCGAGACTGAGCCGTCGGCAAGCATGTATGTCTGTTTTCCGGTAAAATCCGATTTTTCGATCGTGCCAGCTCGGATCAGGGTGCCGACGACATCGGCCGGCACCGAGACATCGGCGGCACCGCTATCGACCACGAAATTCAACGTGATAGCGCCGTTTATGAATACCGGCACAACAAAGGTACCGCCAAGGGACTTTAATGGGACCTCGATGCGCGTCGCGTTGGATGGAGCTTCAACGCGAGTTGGATTTGATGATACTTCGGTGCCGGACGGGTTTGTTGGTCCTTTAGGGGGAGTTGGACTTGACGCGGCGCCGATCAGCCTGATGCCCTTGAGCGCAGCGGCCAGCCCCGCTTGCTGGAAGCTATCGATGGTGGGGGTGGTCAGAATCGTTTCCAACACAATGTAACCGTGTAGCGATTTGATCATGTTGATCTTCATCAACTGCGGCCCGTTTGTGGCACTGACCAAGCGGCTGTAGTAACTGTCTGCGGGAACGCCGCCGATCAGGCCTTTTTCGTGCTTGTTGAACGGCTCAGCCTTGGTGGCGAAGAACAGCGTATTGGCCAACTCGTCCGGCGTCTTCGGCAGGGTCACTTCGTTCTCACGCATCAGCGTCAACGATATTGCCGCGGAACCGTCGGGCCCGATCACCATCATGCTTCCCGAATTGCCCGCCTTGGCGGTCCAGATGTCCGGCAGATGAAGCAGGAAGGCGACCGGTCCGCTCTCCGGGTAACGCAAATCTTTGGCCGCGGCGAAGCCGGCCGAACCGGCGGTAACCGCGCCCAACAGCAGCAGCATTGCTGCCAAACGGCCAGCGGGGTCGATAACGGATTGACTGTATCGAATGGCACGCCCCCAACGCGATGGGACGGATTTTGTGCGCTTGCGCCGACGGAATCAACAGGGTGGCGTCATCAAGGCGCCGATATTGGGCAAAGGCGATAGGCTTCGATATCTGGCTGCGCAATGCGCAAAGGATTTGATGTCAATAACATCCGCGCGTGAGATTGTTATCGCGGCCTTGAATACCCAGATAGCACCATGCGTTCCGTCATGGGGCGCTTGAAGCAGGGAATTGCCATGCTCAGACGCAGCATCTTGCTTGCCGCAGCATTGGTCGCGGTGCCGTTTTGGACCGTATCGGCAGCACCAACCGCCCCAGGGGTGTCGCAGTTCGACGGCACCTGGAGCGTTTCGATCGTTACCGATGCCGGCGAATGCGATCGCGGCTATCGCTATGCGCTGCATATCGCCGGCGGCCGGATCACCTACGACAATCCGAGCTTCGACGTGTCCGGCCAGGTGAACGCGCGTGGCCAGGTCAGCGTCGTGGTCAGGGCCGGCTCGCAGGCAGCGGTCGGCACCGGGCGGCTGTCGCGCGATTACGGCACCGGCACCTGGAGCGGCCAGTCAGCGACCTCGCGCTGCTCCGGCCATTGGGAAGCGGAGCGCCGCGCCGGCAATTGAGCGGCTCTGGCGCTATTGCGCACCGGTCAAGCGGATGCCTTCGAGCACACCATCGAGCGCGCTCTGTTGCGTGTTGCTCAATTTCGCAATCGTCAGAATCGACTCCGACACGATGTAATCGTGCGCCGATTTGATCAGGATCATCTTGATCAGCACACTGACGCCACTCGGATTCACTAACCGGGTGTAATAGGCCACCGCGCCGACGCCGCTGATCGACGCCGGCTCCTTCTTGTTGAAATGTTCGGCCTTGGCGACATCGAAGGCTTTATTGGCGAATTGATCGCCGGTCATTGCCAAGGAGTTCGCACTCTCGTGATTCACCGACAGCGACAGGCCACCGGAATGGTCGGGCGCACTGATAAGCATGTTTCCCGAATCGTCGAGCTTGGCACCCCAATCGTCCGGCAGATGCAGGACGAACGCGACCGGGCCCTTTTCCGGGTAGCGCATGTCCTTCGCCGCGGCGCTTGGCGATGCCGCTGCAAGCGCGATGGCGACGACCAGGCAGCCGACCGCGCGAAACCGTTCGGCGCGAATGTTTTTAATGACGTCCCCCCAAGGCGAATGCGTGTGCGGCTTTAAGTTCGCTCAACGCGCTGCGATCCGTCAACCCTGTCGCGCCTAGCCGGTTCATGCCACGGCGCCCGCCGCGTCGCGGCGGAGCACTTGTCCCGGCAGCGCGCCGGTATGGGTGGCATTTTCGACCACCAGCGTGCCGTTGACGATGACGGTGGTGCGCGCGCCGGACGGAAATTGATGCGGGTCAGCGTAAGTTGCGCGATCGATAAAATCTTCGGGATCGAACAGCACCACGTCGGCGCAAAAACCTTCACGCAACAGGCCGCGGTCCTTGAGTTTCAGCGCCCGTGCCGTGGCGCTGGTCATTTTGTGGATGGCGAGTGGCAGCGGTAGCGCCTTCTCGTCGCGCACATAGCGCGACAGGATGCGCGGAAACGTGCCGTAGAAGCGCGGATGCGGCATGCCCTTGCCCACGGTGCCGTAGGGCGCGACGCAATTGCCGTCGGAGCCGACCAACGCGAGCGGCGAGGCGACGATGGTGCGGATATCGGCTTCCGAAATCGAGGTCACCAGGACGCGCGTCGCGCCCAAATCTTGCACCAGATAATCGCACAGGGTGTCGATTGGATCGGCGCCGCGCTCGGCGGCGAGTGACGCGATGGTGCGGCCGGAAAATTGCGGCAGGTGCGGCGAGATCGAGATCTGCACGCAGTCCCACGACGGAATGCGGCCCCAATTGTTCAGCCCGTCGCGGGCGATGTCGGCGCGGATTTTCTGCCGCGTTTCATTTTGCTTAAGCCGCGCGATCATCGCCTCGACACCGCCGGCCTGCACCCATGCCGGCAAGATGTTCTTCAGCGGGTTCGAGCCCGCCGCATAGGGATAGGAATCGCAATCGACGTCGACGCCGCGCGCCTTGGCGTCGGCGATCATGGCCAGCGCCTGCGCAGCCTTGCCCCAATTGTCCATGCCGGAGCATTTGAAGTGCACGATCTCGACATGGACGCCGCATTGCTCGCCGACCGCGATGGCTTCGGCCACCGCTTCGATCACTTTGTTCGACTCGTCGCGTAAGTGGGTGAAATAGCCGGCGTTGTGGCGCTTGAGCACATGGCCGAACGCGATCATCTCGGCGGGCGCAGCATAAGAACCGGGCGGCGTGAACAGGCCTGACGACATGCCGAGCGCGCCGGCAGCAAGCGCGTCTTCAAGGAGCGCGATCATCTGCGCAAGCTCGGCCGCGCTCGGCGCGCGCTCCGCCATGCCCATCACCATCAGGCGCAGCGTGTTGTGGCCGACCAGCATGCCGGCATTCACCGCAGTCGGCGGAAACGTTTCCAGATAATCCGGGAAAGTCGTTTCGCGAAACGGCAGCCACGGCGCGCTCGGGCTCAGATAATCCTTGAGCAGCTCGACTTTGCCGGGCAGCGCCGGCGCGACCGAAAAACCGCAATGGCCGATGATCTCGGTGGTGACGCCCTGGCGCACCTTGCTTTCGGCCTTCGGATTGATTGGCAGCGTGAAATCCGAGTGCGTCTTGATGTCGATAAATCCCGGCGCGACCGCGAGGTTTTGGGCGTCGATGGTCTTGAGTGCCGAACCGGTGATGCCGGGCCCGATCGCGGCGATGCGGCCGCCCGCGATAGCAAGATCGCCGGCGACACCGGGATTGCCGGCGCCGTCGTACAAAATTCCGCCGCGGATCAGGATGTCGTGCATGCTCTTGTCATTCCGGATTGCCGCGCCAGCGGCAAGTCCGGAATCCATATTCGCTGACCTGTGGTTATGGATTCCGGGTTCCGCGCGTTGCGCGGCCCCGGAATGACGCTCACGGCTTCATGCACAGCGCCAAGGCCGGTCCGGTTGCGCTCGAGCAGGTGGCGGCTTCGATGCCGCCGTTCCTGGTGATGGCGATGGTGCCGCCGGGGCAGGTCACTGCGATCAGTTTCTCTTCCGGGCTGCAGGTCAGATCGCAATTGCTGCTCTGGCCGCAACCTTCCTGGCGCAGCGCGTGCAGGCCGCTCGAGCCTGGCGCGCCGGGCTGTCCGGCGGGCCCGATCGCCCCGGTCTCGCCTTTGACGCCCTGCGGCCCCTGCGGGCCGGCATCGCCTTTCGGTCCGGGCGGCCCCTGCGGGCCGTCGAAACAGCCCGCGAGCGTGAACGCCGCGATGAGAGCGACAATTGTCAGTGATGCGCGCACGGAAATTCCCCCGAAAATCATCTTGCAACGAAACCGTTTCACCGCCGCATGGCGGAGTCAATCTGCGGCGCGGTTCGATACGATTCCCGGCGCGGTTTTTCAGGAGTGGCGTTTGCGGTGTTTGATCGGCGCCGCGTAAGGCTGTGGCACAAAGCTTGGATTGATGTTGCAGAAGCCGCGATTGCCGGCGATCACGTGCGGCGCGCACGCCTCGGCGCTGCGAAATTCGCAATCCCACACCACGTCGCCGGCGCCGAGATTTTGCACCGCGCACCATGGCGCATTGCCGAAGCTGCCGGCGTGGGCGGCGCAAACGCTGAAAGCTAATCCGGCCGCCGCCAATATGAGTCCGCTCTTCATGACGTCAGTTTAGGCCGCCGCGAGGTCCATGAAAACACACCGCGCCCGGTTCGGGTCGTTGCATATTTTTTCCTGCACGCATAAGCTGCATCCGTCATGCGGGTGCGAATCTGGGGACCGCTTCTTATCGCCGTTTGGTGCGCTGGCTGCGCCGCGCAGCCAGCGGCCCCGCTCGTGAATGCGGTGGCGCCCGGACAAGCGCGGATTACGATCACGCGGGAAGCGCTGCCGGGCCCGCCGGTCATCATCGACGACATCAACGGCGGTCACGTTGCCGAGACCCTGGCTGCCCAAATCGACGTCAACGACGCTCATGTCGCCGAACTCGCACCGGGCCAGACCTATGTCGGCGGCGTGCCGCCCGGTCCGAGCAGCGTGACCGCGACCGGCACCGGGGAGCCTGGGCACTACGTCGTGAAGTTCAACGCCGTTGCCGGGAAGACCTATGCCTTCCAGGTGGCGCCGCGCGCCGATGCCTCGCGCAGGGTTGCCCTCATATTCGGTGGTTTACCGGGGGCCGTCATGGAGGCCGCCGCGAAGGGTGAAACAGGGGGCGCCTTCAAGATCACTCAAGTCGCGCCGTGAGCGCGTCGCCCGCAACATCTCGGAGTTTATTCCGGGACTTCGCCGCCGCTCATCCGCGCTGCGCATGCTAGGTTCCGTAAATCAGGACAGACAGCTCGGATTTAAAACAGCATCGAGGCCGCCAACTGGCGGCGGCCTATTTGGGCGGACCATGATGGCCATTCCTCATTGGCTGATCTCGCTTGGGATATTTGCCTTGCTGGGCGCCTTCATCGCTTTCGCGTTCCGCCAAGGACAGAAGGTGAAGCCGGACCGGAACAAAGATCCCGACGACTGGACACGTTTGACCGGCGGCGGTGGTGACCACACCGGAATTTAGGCGGCTGTTCCGTCAAAGCGCCATCAAGGAAATTAGAAGAAAATCAGGCCGGGCTACGGTTGCTGCAGGATTCGAATACCGAGCTACTGCTCGGGAGTTTCCTCCGGCTTGATCCGCGATGAGGTTCTCGGAGACTGCCGGCACGACCGATCGGGTATCATCGCCACCGTAATTTGATCGGGATATTTGTTGATGGCGCCGCTCGCGGCGTCGACGCCAAGGCCGATGATGCCGCCGAACACGACATTGCCGGCAGCCATCGCTTCGGGGCTCGATGGGATGGAGCTCGATCCCGTCACATAGCAGGCTTTGGTGCACGATACCGGCAGCGCATCGGAGCCTTTGCTCAACGTCAGCGAGCCCGGCGTCGTCACCACCTGCGGCCCGGTTTTGGTGGTGACCGTGCAGGTCGCCCCCGCCACCCCCGGCGTATCGATGACAACGAGTTGAGTCGTTCCCTTTGTGATCGTCGCGCACGCGGCCAGCAGCAGGGCTGCGGCGCCAAGAAGCACCTTGCGCATGATTGATTCCCCCAGATCCCGAGCCATCTTCGGACAACTTTTGCGGGCGTGCAAGATGGGTTTCGGACAATCCCGAAGCGACAGAGTTCCAAATTCACAAGGCAGCGCGGTATTTTACGGCGGGGACTGACGGGCCAATTCCGGTTGCGTCTCGAACTCAACCCCCAATGATTGGTTGTGCCCCTCTGTCGTGCCGCAACGATGTGGGGTGCAGACAAGATGCTGCCGACGCTTGGCGCAACCTTGGAATTGCCACTGGAATTTGCGGGAAAAGACGAGGCCGCCAACTGAGGCGGCCTACCGCCAATAATAAAACCCCGGCATCGATGCCGGGGTTTCAAGTCAGCACGTGTGGATGGCCTGTTGTTATTTGAGCGCGGTGGAAACGGTGCTGAACGTGGTGTTCAGGTTTGTTCCGAGACCCTGCACGACCGCGATGATCGCGACCGCGATGCCGGCAGCGATAAGGCCGTATTCGATGGCCGTGGCGCCCAACTCGTTCTTCACGAAACGCAAAACAAGCTTGCTCATTCGGTGCTCCCGAGCCTGAGGTGAAACCCTACACGTCATAGTTTCACACGGAAAAATTGCGCTTTTTTTAATAGGATCTCTAGGATTTTTATCAAAACCGGCCAGTGCGGATTTCAAAACCAGCCACTGGGCGTCAAAACAGGCCAGCACCCACACCCCGGTACTGGCCTATGTCTATGAGCGAGAACTATAAGGACTTTATCGCAACGCTGGATCGTTTCAGGCCGCGATTTAGCGACCGATATGAACTGCCGTTTGATTACCGCCCGAGGAAGATACCGGCTTGGGCTTGTAACGAAAGAGGCCGCCAACTGAGGCGGCCTGAACGCAGACGAGAGGCAGCTACAGCGAGATGCACAATCTGGTCAGAAAATTTGCCGTATCCGTGGTCCTCACAGCGTTCCTGACGCAGTCGTCTTATGCGCAACCGTTTCCCGAGTCCGACCGCCAGAAGGCCGCAGAGGCCCGCAAGAGGGCGGAGGAGAAGGCGACTGACGAGGCTTACAAAGCCATGATGAAAAACGCGCCGAACACCAATAAAAAGATCGATCCATGGGGAAGCTTGCGAGCACCCTCGGTGAGCCCCGACAAGTAATCTGTTCAAAACCGGCCACTGCGATTTTCAAAACGCAGCCACTAGGCTCGGAAACCGGAGTATCCACACCCCCCGGTGCTGGCCGGAACCGGCCACTCCTATATCCAAAACCGGCCACTGGACGGGGCGCCGCGGCTATCGAGTAGGAGTTTGTGGAAATCTCAGGGTCTGTACCCACCCATATTTGGGGGCTTAAAACATTCTCGTTGCTATCCCTAGACGGTCCGGGGTAGTCGTGTCGTGCGGGTGGATTTCGATTCGACACAAGACTGTGCTTCATGGCATAGTCTTGCCATGCCGAATAGCGACCCAGTTTCAGCGCCTGAGCGAGAGCATTCTGACGCCGCTGCGGAACAGCGGGCGAAGGCGCTGGCGTCGGCGGTTAGAACCTTGATCGCTGAGCTTCCCGAGAGTGAGCAACAGCGTTTGCTCAATGATCTTCGAAAAAAACTAGACCCAATTTCCACTCCGCAGGCAGGCGACGTTCTGCGCGCATTCGTGAAGCTTTTTCCCAAACGCCGAGAGTGGACGGTTGACGACCTAAAGCAAGGATGATCAAGCGCAAG
The DNA here is from genome assembly GCA_963724715.1 of uncultured Alphaproteobacteria bacterium. Classification (GTDB taxonomy): domain Bacteria; phylum Pseudomonadota; class Alphaproteobacteria; order Rhizobiales; family Xanthobacteraceae; genus BOG-931. The sequence goes on from CAVRVV010000003.1 coordinate 26,454, forward strand.
GCGTGCGGGCGGACGCGAAGGAAATTTATAACGCGTTAGGGTATCTCACGCGAAAAAGGAAAATTCAGCGCATCGGGTACGGCCGATACATTGTGGAAGGTGTGGCGTTTCATGCGTCTGATGATTTCGGCGGGGAACCGTCTTGGCCTGAGATCGACGATACGTAGAGGGATGCCGCCTAACAATATTGGCGGTCAATTGCTGTTCAGGCCCTGGAATTGATGCCAGTCGTCGGGCGTTCCACATTTTTGTGAGGCTCGCCGGCGACAATTTTCTATCAGGATGACAGTCTGGAGGCTCCAAGGCGTGCTTCCATCATGCACGCGGCCGGTCATTGCGGACAATTCGGTGATCGATGGCGCAAGCGATGACAGAAGAAACCGAGATGGAGCTTTTGGAGCGCTGTAAGGGAGCGCGCAATCATTTTCAGGTCGAAACGTTAGTTGAGCAGGGACACTTCTCGGCGAGCACCGGACGGACTTTCTCGGCGTTCATGATCGCCAGACCGGATCGCAAGCCTGCAGCGAACGATGCGGACTCGGCCGCGCTCCTCAAATCGCTGATGGTCTACACCGGCAAATTCACAATCGATGGAGACAAGCTTACGACCAATGTCGATCTATCGTGGAACGAGATTCTGACCGGCACTGCCCAAGTCCGGTTCTTCAAGTTGGAAGGAGACAAGCTCTCCATTCGAACCGCCGAACAGGCCAGCGCTGTCTACCCCGGCAAGAAGGTGGTGGGAACCCTCACTTGGGAACGTGAACGCTGAGGCTCAAAAGGGGCCAGTGGCCAGATTCAAAAGGGACCACTGCCTATGGAAAGGAGCCAGTAGAGAGACCGCGGCAAGGTGACATTCCAGCCGCTTACTAAAGCCGTTGCTCAATCGAGCAAACCGCTTCGACCCCATGCGCAGCGTCAGATTTTGGCGTTCCACATAGCTTGTGGAAATCTGTTCGGGCTCGCCCATTACGGTTTGGCGCTCTTCAAAAGAACGACACTCACTTTTTCGTCGGTACGCTGCACCAGCATCCTAAAAACTGGATCATCGTGGGGCTATTCTACCCACCCCCCAAAACTCCCCAGCCTCTTCGATTGAAGGCATGTGAAGAGGCCGCCAACTGAGGCGGCCTATCGGGTAGCCCACCACATTCGCAAATGAAAAAGCCCCGGCGCTGGAGTCGCCGGGGCTTAGGATCAGTGTATCAGGAGACGAGCCACATGGCTCATCGCGTGCATTTTCACTCGGCTCAACTCAGGATACAAGAGCGATGTCCTACTCCTTTAGAGGTACCCCGAACTATCCTGGTCAAAACCGGCCAGTGCGGTTTTCAAAACCAGCCACTAGGGGTCAAAACAGGCCAATACCCACACCCCCGAAAAGAACATATTGCGAACATAGAACAGATCATGTACAGTGCTGTCTTAGCATTGCCGGGGCAGGGCCGCTTCGTTGCTGGCCCCCCAAATCCCGGCCATAAGGAGCACGGAACATGAGTGCAGGTGCAGCAGCGCTTCGTCTCGTTGAAGGATCGTCCATGGACAAATCGAAGGCCCTTGATGCGGCGCTCTCCCAGATCGAGCGCAGTTTTGGCAAGGGCTCGATCATGCGGCTCGGCAAAAACGACAAGTCGATGGACATCGACGTTGTCTCCACCGGCTCGCTCGGCCTCGATATCGCGCTCGGCATCGGCGGGCTGCCGCGCGGCCGCGTCGTCGAAATCTATGGGCCCGAATCATCGGGCAAGACCACGCTGGCGCTGCACTGCCTGGCCGAAGCCCAGAAGAAGGGCGGCATCTGCGCCTTCATCGATGCCGAACATGCGCTCGATCCGATCTATGCGCGAAAACTCGGCGTCAATGTCGACGACCTTTTGATCTCGCAGCCCGACGCCGGCGAACAGGCGCTGGAAATCGCCGACACTTTGGTGCGCTCCGGCGCGGTCGATGTGCTGGTCATCGATTCGGTCGCGGCGCTGGTGCCGCGCGCCGAGCTCGAAGGCGAGATGGGCGACAGTCAGCCCGGCTTGCAGGCGCGACTGATGAGCCAAGCGCTGCGCAAACTCACCGCCTCGATCAACCGCTCGAATACGATGGTGATCTTCATCAACCAGATCCGCATGAAGATCGGCGTCATGTACGGCTCGCCGGAAACCACCACCGGCGGTCATGCGCTGAAATTCTATGCCTCGGTCCGCCTCGACATCCGCCGCATCGGCGCCATCAAGGAGCGCGACGAGGTGGTCGGGAATCAAACGCGAGTGAAGGTGGTAAAAAATAAGCTGGCGCCGCCGTTCAAGCAGGTCGAGTTCGACATCATGTATGGCGAAGGCGTCTCCAAGAACGGCGAATTGGTCGATCTCGGCGTTAAGGCCGGCGTCGTGGAAAAATCCGGCTCCTGGTTCTCCTATGACAGCCAGCGCATCGGCCAGGGCCGCGAGAACGCCAAAAGCTTCCTCAAGGCCAATCCCGACATCGCGGCAAAAATCGAAGTGGCGATCCGGCAGAATTCCGGCGTCATCGCCGAAAAGATTCTCGCCGGCGAGCAAGCCGAAGCCGCCGAGGACGACGACGCGGCCGAAGGCTGAGCACGGTTTCGCTCCAGCGTTCGCCAAGCCAGCATTCGTTTTGCATCCGATAGTCCCGCCCTCCATGTGGGGGCGGGCAGGGACGGGGGTCGCCTAGTACTGCGTAAGCCTAGCTGTAATGCGTAAGGCTTTGGCCCCCGCTCCTAACTTTTTCCCTAAACCTCCTAATATCAACGCGATAATTCTTGATGTGTCATGCTCCGCCAACGGGTCCGGCCCGAAGTGGCCGGCCCGATGACAAGCTCCAGCGGAGCATCCAGTAAACACTGACGTGCGGTGATTACTGGATCATCCGCTTGCGCGGATGATGACAGGGAAATAAGTCAGTGCTTGCGCCGTAAAAAACAAATCCCGGGCGCGGCCGCGCCCGGGATCTGCTTTATTAGACAGCCGCCAGTGCATGATCCGGAAAAAGCCTGCCCTCGGACTTGATCCGAGGGTGGATACCGGTTTTCCGAAAAGATCATGCGCCTTCAAAATGCACTTAGGAACGGCGCTCCGCGGTCCAGGTGCCCGAGCAGTCGCCGCCGGTCCAGGAGCCTTCGCCGAGGTTGCCGGAGAGCCGGCCGGTGCCGTTGGCGCTCTTGCCGGCGGCGCTGACCATCACGGTAACGGCGCCTGTCGGCATGACCTTGCCGGCGATATTGACGGCGACGTCGCCGGCATTGGCGAGCAGGCCGTTGGAAATGCGGATCGGATAACGATAGCCGCGGTCGCAGGCGCCTTTCTCGGTGACGATCGACACGCTCCACAGGCCGTCATAGCCCGGCACCGCGTATGAGCTGGTGGTGGCGACGGTGGCAGATGCGGCCACGAGTGCGAAAAGGGCGCCCCGGCCGATGGTCTTGAAGTTGGTCATAGCAGCCATCCCTGTTCTGTCTTTAGCGCGGTAAGCCCGCTTTTACTGGCGATCGTGAAGCGATGAGGTACGCAAAGCCTGGTTCTTACCCCGCCTTCCTTTGTCGCTGCGAAACGCAAAGTCGTTCTAACGAACAAAGGTTCCAATCGAGTTGATAGCCATCACAAAAATGCTTTAATGCCACCCGAAAACGCGGCGTCACCATGAAAAGACTATATATCACAGAATGATACGAGATTCAGTTTGTTTTAAAGCTTAAGCCCAATTTGCGGCACTGTCGGCCTTTTGCCGGCCATCACCCGGCCGGCCGGAGCCGTGGGATAAGGTGCTTATTCCGCGCCGGCCGGGGCCGGTTGAGCCGTGGTTGGCTCGTCGGCCGAAACCAGGCGATAGCCGACGCCAAGCTCGGTGAGCAGGATGTGCGGCTGGGTCGGATCGGCCTCGATCTTGCGCCGCAGCTTGCGCACAAAAATGCGCAGGTAATGGGTATCGTCGATGTGATCGTTGCCCCAGACCTCGCGCAGCAGGAATTGGTGGGTGACGACGTTGCCGGAATGCTGGGCCAAAATCTGCAGCAGCCGATATTCCTTAGGCGTGAGCGTCACGCGCCGGTCGTTGATGAACACGGCGCGGGCAGCGAAATCGATCGATAGCGGGCCGAACTTCATCACCGGCTCACCGCGCGAGGCGCGCAGCTGGCGCCGCATCGCCGAATGCGCCCGGGCCAACAGCTCGGCCATGCCGAATGGCTTGACCACATAGTCGTCGGCGCCGGCCTCCAAGAGCCGCACTTTCTCGTTTTCGCTGCCGCGCACCGACAGCACGATCAGCGGCACGCTCGACCACGACCGCAACCGCTCCAGCACGTCGGCGCCGTCCATGTCCGGCAGGCCGAGATCGAGAATGACCAGGTCGGACGGCTGCAGCGTCGCCGCGCGCAGCGCTTCGGCGCCGGTTTCGGCCTCATGCACCATGAAGCCGTCGAGCTCGAACCCGGTGCGCAGGAAGCGCCGGATCTGGATCTCGTCGTCGACGACGAGGACGGAAGCTGGGGTTTCACTCATCAACGGTGGTCTCCAGTTGTTCGGCCTCGGGCGACATCGGCAGATGGATGGTGACCGTGGTGCCGCGGTCGGCGCCGTCGCTTTCCACCTCGACCTTGCCGCCGTTGGCGGTGACGAAGGCGTTGGCGATCCACAATCCGAGCCCGGAGCCGGACGTGGTCACCTTATGGCGCGGCCCGCGAAAGAAGCGGCCGCCGACCTGGCGCCTTTCCTCAACAGTCAGTCCCGAGCCGCTATCGTGCACCGAGAGCATCACGCTCTGGCCGTTGGGATGGGCGGCGACCCGGATCGGCGAGCCGGCCGGCGAATATTTCGCCGCATTGTCGATGATCTGCACCAGCGCCTGCTCGACCTGCGCCGGATCGACATGGACGATGGGCAGATTGGAATTGAGATCGAAGGTCACCGGATAGCCGCTCAAGCGCCGGCGGCGGTGCTCGAACGCGGCATTGACGATGTCGACCGGCTCGACCCATTGCAATTTCGGCCGCACCTGCTGCCGGCTGATGGTGGTGGCATCGAGCAGGTTCTGGATGTCGATGTTGAGCCGTTCGGCTTCGTCGCGCACCACGCCGGTCAGAGCCAACAGCCGCGGATCCCCGGCCAGCGCCGGCGCGTTGTGCAGGACCGTGGCGGCGCCGAGGATCGAGGCCAGCGGCGTGCGCAATTCGTGCGACACCGAGCCGATCAGCGCTTCGCGCAACAGCTCGGTCTCCGAGCGCATCTTGGCCTCGTTGAGCGCGCGCGCGACGTCCAGCCGCTCCAGCGTGGCGGCGGCATCGGCCAGCGCGTCGTCGATGCGCTGGCGCATGTCGGCCAGCGGCTGGCCTAAAGCATTGCCGAGATCGACGGCGACCAGGCCGAAATCGGGCGTTTTCGGCGAGACGCGGCGAATGAGCCAGATATTGCCCTTGCCGTCGTCGACGGTGCGCTCGAGGCCTTCATCGTGCTCGACCCGCGTCACCGCGGCGCGCACCGTCTCCGGCACGTCGCCGGCGGTGCCGGCGTCGGCGATGCCAAGCAGCACCACTTTGCGCTGCACCAGATGGGCGAGATGCTCCTGGATGGCGACAAAAATCTCCGCCGCGCTCGGCGCCATGGCGAGGCGGCGCGAGAACGCGTAGAGATCGCTCATCTCGCGTTCGCGCTTCCTGGCAATGAGGATGTGTTTCTTGGCCTGGCTGGAGAGGTGCGAGACCACCACGGCGACGACCATGAACAGCAAAAGATTGAGCGCTTCCTGCGGCGAGGCGACCTGGAAACTGTAGAGCTGTGCGAAATAGACATAGCCAGAGAGCAGCACGCCGGCGACGGCGGCTACCAGTGCCGGAATGACGCCGAATTGATAGCCGGCCAGCATCACTGGGACGAGATAGAGCACCGCACCGCGCAGGATGCCGATATAGTGGCGCAGCAGCAGCGCCACCGCAGTCGTCGCCACGACGAACAACAGCGCAATGACGATGCCGCGCATTTCGCGCCGCAGCACCGCGACTATGAGATTTATTCGCACCCTAAAGCGTCGTCCAAAAGCATCGAGTCTACCCTTGACCGGACAATAGGCCGCTGCCGCCTTGGCGGCCATCGTTTTCCGGTATCAGCGCCCTGCGCGGCACGCAAAGGCGTACAATTTTTCGTAATCGGCCCCGCCGCAATTGTTAATTGCAGGCCGCATCGCGCCGGAAATTTATAGAGAATTTATAATCGTGCTCTCAGTGCAAGGCGCATGATGGCACTATTTGCTGCGGACCACCTCGGCATAGTCGGGCGCGTCCTTGAGAAAGCCGCGGTCGAGCATCCAGTCGACTTTTTCCTGGAATTCCTCGGCGCGGTAGGTTTTGACGCCAACCAGTTCCGGCATCAGGCCGTTCGCGCGCTGCTCGGGCGTCAAATCGCGTAAAACCTCCTGCCGCGAGCGGTCTTCGTTCTCGCGCAACCAGGCGATGGCGCGGTTGAGCGCGCGGCGCAGTTTTGCAGCCGTTTCTTCGTCGACGTCGTTGCCGGCGACGATGCCGCCGCGCCAGCGCAGGTCGGCAATCTTGCGGGCGCCGGCGGCGAGCGCGCGGCTCACCAATGGCTCCATCAGGGCGGCGGCTTCGGTGGTGCCGCCGAGCAGTGCTTCGAGGCGGTCATTGGCGTGCACCAGCGTGATCTCTTCGAACGGTACGCCGGCTTCTTCCAGCACTTCGATCGCGGCATAGAACGTGCCGGCGTGCCAGGTCACCGCGATCGGCACGGTGCGCAAATCGGCCGGCGATTGGATTTTTGAATCCTTTCGCACCATCAGCGCGCCGGTACGCACCGTGGTGTCGAGCCCGATGATCTTGCCGCCGCCAAGCGCCTGCACCCGCTCGATCGCGCCCCACTCGCACACCGGATAGACTTCCAGCGCACCCTTCTGCAGCTGCGATTCCTTCCAGCGCTGGGAGAAATCCTCGACCCGGCCGGCGGCGCCCTTGGGATTGTCCTCGTGATATTCGACGTTCAGTCCCTCGGCGGCAAAAAAGCCCTGCTCGACGGCGACCCGCCACGGCCGGTCATGGGCGTTGCTGTCGCTTTGCAAGCGAATGGTCTTGGTCATCGGGTCCTCTTCATTGCAATGCCGCTCACTCGCTGTCGGCTTGGGGCGGTTCGTCATAACCGTGGCGGCTCGAGTAGAACACCAGCGCCATCAGGCCGCATCCGACCACGACCGAAAACACGATGCCAATCGTCATGGCGATATAGCCGGCTGGCGGCATCGGCGGCCCGCCGAGCGAAACCCAGGTGTGCGCCGCAAACCACATCGCCGCGCCCAGTATAGCAAACAGCGGCGCGGCGATCGCGACGATACCCAAAATGCTCAGTCTGGCGTTCGATCCTGCCATGTTCAACTTAACCATGGCTGCAACATATGCCTTGGCGCGCCGAACGCCAATCGGGGCGCAAATTCGCCGCGCCCCCAGTTACGCCATCGCGGCTTTGAGGTTGGCGTCGACCTTGTCGAGGAAGCCGCCGGTCGAGAGCCACTTCTGATCCGGACCGACGAGGAGCGCGAGGTCCTTGGTCATGAAACCGGACTCGACGGTGTCGACGGTGATCTTTTCGAGCGTGGCGGCGAATTTCGCCAGTTCCGCGTTGTTGTCGAGCTTGGCGCGGTGGGCGAGTCCGCGGGTCCAGGCAAAAATCGAGGCGATGGAATTGGTCGAGGTTTCGCGGCCCTTCTGGTGCTCGCGGTAATGCCGCGTGACCGTGCCGTGGGCGGCCTCGGCCTCGACCACTTTTCCATCGGGAGTAGTGAGCACCGACGTCATCAGGCCGAGCGAGCCATAGCCTTGCGCCACGGTGTCGGACTGCACGTCGCCGTCGTAATTCTTGCACGCCCAGACATAGCCGCCCGACCATTTCAGCGCCGCCGCCACCATGTCGTCAATCAGGCGGTGCTCGTAGGTGATCTTCTTCTCGGCGAATTTTTCTTTGAACTCCTCGTCGAAGATCTCTTGAAAAATGTCCTTGAAGCGGCCGTCATAGACTTTGACGATGGTGTTCTTGGTGGAGAGATAAAGCGGATAGCCGCGATTGAGCGCGAAGTTCATCGAAGCGCGGGCGAAATCGCGGATCGAATCGTCGAGATTGTACATCGCCATGGCGACGCCGGAGCCCGGGAACTGGAACACCTCGCGCTTGATCTCCGCCCCGTCGTCGCCGACGAAGGTGAGATACAGCTTGCCCTTGCCCGGCACCTTGAAATCGGTGGCGCGGTATTGGTCGCCATAGGCGTGGCGGCCGATGATGATCGGCTTGGTCCAGCCCGGCACCAGCCGCGGCACGTTCTTGCAAAGGATCGGCTCGCGGAAGATGACGCCGCCCAAAATGTTGCGGATGGTGCCGTTCGGCGAACGGTACATCTCGTGCAGATTGAATTCCTTCACGCGGGCTTCGTCCGGCGTGATGGTGGCGCATTTCACAGCGACCCCGACCTTCTTGGTCGCTTCCGCCGCATCGATGGTGATCTGGTCGCGGGTCTCGTCGCGATTGCGGATGCCGAGATCGAAATACATCAGGTCGATGTCGAGATAGGGATGAATGAGCTTGTCCTTGATCTCCTTCCAGATGATCCGGGTCATCTCGTCGCCGTCCATCTCGACGACGGGATTGGTGACCTTGATTTTCGCCATAGAGCCTCGATGCCGTTGCAGCGCTGTCGGCTGCCTCAGAGCGCGGCGATCGCTGAGTTCAGCGTAGCACTCGGCCGCATCGCGGCCGACGCCTTGGCGGAATCGGGCAGGTAGTAGCCGCCGATGTCGACCGGACGGCCCTGCGCGCCGATCAGTTCGCCATTGATCTTGGCCTCGTTCTTGGTGAGCGTCTCGGCCAGCGGTTTGAAGCGGGCCGCCAACTGCGCGTCCTTGGTCTGCGCGGCCAGCGCCTGAGCCCAGTACTGGGCGAGGTAGAAATGGCTGCCGCGATTATCGAGTTCGCCGACCTTGCGCGCAGGAGAGCGGTTGAACTCGAGGATTTTGCCGATGGCCGCATCGAGGGTGTCGGCGAGAACCTGAACCTTGGCGTTCTTATAGGTCTGCGCCAGATGTTCGAGCGACGCGCCGAGCGCCAAAAATTCGCCGAGCGAATCCCAGCGCAGATAGCCCTCTTGCTGGAACTGCTCCACGTGTTTGGGCGCCGAGCCGCCGGCACCGGTCTCGAACATGCCGCCACCCGCCAACAGCGGAACGATCGACAGCATCTTGGCCGAGGTGCCGAGCTCCATGATTGGAAACAGGTCGGTCAGATAATCACGCAGCACGTTGCCGGTGACGGAGATCGTGTCCTGCCCCTTGCGGATGCGCTCGAGCGAAAACTTGATCGCTTCGACCGGCGGCAGAATGCGGATGTCGAGCCCTGCTGTATCTTGACCTTTAAGATACTTCTCGACCTTGGCGATAACTTGCGCGTCATGCGCGCGCTTGGCGTCCAGCCAGAACACCGCAGGCGTGTTGGTGAGGCGCGCGCGGCGCACGCCGAGCTTGACCCAGTCCTGGATCGGCGCGTCCTTGAGCTCGCACATGCGGAAGATGTCGCCGGTCTCGACCGGACGCTCCAGCAACACGTTGCCGTCATCGGCGACAACGCGAACCGTTCCACCCGCAGGAACTTCGAAAGTCTTGTCGTGCGAGCCGTATTCCTCGGCCTGCTGCGCCATCAACCCGACGTTGGGAACCGACCCCATGGTCTTGGGGTCGAACGCGCCGTGGGCCTTACAGTCCTCGATGGCCGTTTGATACATCCTGGCGTAGCTGCGGTCCGGGATCGCGGCGATGACGTCGTGCAGCTTGCCGTCGGCGCCCCACATGCGACCCGATTCGCGGATCATCGCCGGCATCGAAGCATCGATGATCACGTCGCTGGGTACGTCCAGGCCGGTGATGCCCTTGTCGGAATTGACCATGGCGAGGCCCGGTCGTTTCGCGTACTCGGCCTTGATGTCGGCCTTGATCGCTGCTTTTTCGGCGTCCGGCAGCGTTTCGATCTTCGTCAAGAGATCGCCGAAGCCGTTGTTGAGGTTGACGCCAAGGCGCTTCAGCGTGGCGGCGTGCTTTTCGATCACATCGGCGAAGAAGACGGAAACGGCATGGCCGAACACGATTGGGTCGGCGATCTTCATCATGGTCGCCTTCACCTGCAGTGAGAACAGCACGCCTTCCTTCTTTGCGGCTTCGATCTCATCGGCAAAGAAGGCGCGCAGCGCCTTGCGGCTCATCACCGCCGCGTCGATGATTTCGCCAGCCGCAAGCGGCGTCTTTGCCTTCAACACCGTGACGGCGCCGTCGGCGCCGACCAGCTCGATGCGGGCGTTGGTTGCCGAAGCGACGGTGGTCGCGATTTCCGAGCCGTAGTAATCGCCGCCCGACATGTACGCCACATGCGATTTGGAATCGGCACTCCAGGCACCCATCTTGTGCGGATTGTTGCGGGCATATTGCTTCACGGCACCGGCGGCGCGGCGGTCGGAATTGCCCTCGCGCAATACCGGGTTGACGACGCTGCCGAACACCTTGGCATAGCGAGACTTGATGTCCTTCTCGGCTGCCGTCGTCGCGTTGTCCGGATAGTCCGGAACGTCGTAGCCCTTGCCTTGCAGTTCCTTGATCGCGGCCTTGAGCTGCGGGATCGAGGCGGAGATGTTGGGTAACTTGATGATGTTGGCCTCGGGTCTCGTCGCGAGCTCGCCGAGTTCGGCAAGTTCGTCGTTAATGCGTTGCGTAGGGGTTAGTTTTTCAGGGACACTGGCGAGGATGCGACCGGCCAGCGAGATGTCCTTCAACTTCACCGACACACCCGCCGCGCCGACGAAGGCTTCGACAATCGGCAGCAGGGAATAGGTCGCGAGCGCCGGGGCTTCATCGACCTTTGTCCACATGATTTCGAGATTGGGCATGCTTGCACCTCTGGTCGCCGCGCTTGTTTGGGCCGACCGGAAACTGAACATTGGCGGGCGCGTGGTTTCTTCCGGGCCCTCAAATGGATTGTTCTCGGCGCGGACATCGCCAACCGGGAATTCGACTGACGGGAGTTCGGCGGGCGCCCTATAGCACCCGTGGGGCGGCGGAGAAAGCTCTTCCGTCATTCCGGGGCCGAGCGCAGCGCGGAGCCCGGAATCCATATCCCCAGTCGCCAAGAGCGTTCTCAGCTCTTCCCGTCGCCTCACTTTTCGTGGTTATCGATTCTGGGCTCGCAGCCTTCGGCTGCGCCCCGGAATGACGCGAGCGAGGAGCAATGCCAGGCGCCGGCACCGACAAGACCAAGCGCTGGGTCGAGACGCCCGGGCCAGTGGTCATCCTGGTCGAGCCGCAGCTTGGCGAAAACATCGGCGCCGTAGCCCGCGCCATGGCGAATTTCGGCTTGTCTCGCTTACGCCTGGTGCGGCCGCGGCAGGCCTGGCCCAACGACAAAGCGCGCATGATGGCGGCGGGCGCCGACCGCGTCCTCGATGGCGCCGCGCTTTACGACACGCTCGAAGGCGCCATCGCCGATTGCACGTTCGTGCTGGCCACCACAGCGCGCGCCCATGACCAGGCTAAGCCGGTCGTCGACCCGGCCGAGGCGGCGGCGCTGATGGCGCCGCGCGTCGCGGCAGGCGAAAACGTCGCGATCCTGTTCGGCCGCGAGCGCAATGGGCTGGAGAACGACGAGGTGGCGCTGGCCGACCGCATCGTCACGTTGCCGGTCAATGCGGCCTTCGCTTCGCTCAACCTCGCCCAAGCCGTGGTGATCGTGGCCTACGAATGGTTCAAGCTTGTAAGCGGCGAGACGCTGCCATTCGCCATGCCGCAAAAGTCGCCAGCCGCGCCGAAGGAGCAGCTGCTCGCCTTCTTTGCTTCGCTCGAGCGCGAACTGGAAAAGGTCGAGTTCTTCCGCCCCCCCGACAAGCGCGAAACCATGCAGATCAATCTGCGCAACATTTTCACCCGCATGCAGCCGACGCAGCAGGACATTCAGACCCTGCACGGCGTCATCATGTCGATCGCCGAAGGCCGCAAGGGCCCGGCGCGTGGCGGCGTGCTCGACGGCGCGGAGGCCGAGATGCTGCGGGCGCTGCTCGCCGAGCACGGTCCCGGCCGCCTGCCGAAGGAGCGCGGCCCGGTGCGCGGGCTGGCGCGACTCTTGCGCCGCAATCCAACCGAGGCCGAGCGCATGTTGTGGCAGGCTCTCGTCAACGACCGCCGCTTCGCCGGCCGCGGTTTCAAGCGCCAGACGCCGGTGGGCCAGCACATCTGCGACTTCGTGTCGTTCCCGCTGCGGCTGGTGATCGATCTGGTGCCGGCCGAGGAAAGCGAAACTGCCGCCAAAGCACGCGCGCAAAAGCGCGATTGGCTTAAAGCGCATGACTACACTGTGCTGGGAATATTTGACCGCGATGTGGAGTCTGATATGGCAGCGGCGCTCGCGCGGATCGAAGACGCCATCGGCCAGAGCTGAATTGTTTCAGTTCTAAAGTGGCGTGGTTCGCTGCGCGGGCGCATCCGCAGGCACGGTCGGTAAATGCAATTGACGAATTCAAAGGCGCAGTACGGCGCCGTTCCGCAAATCCTGCATTGGCTCACGGCATTGTTCGTGATCTGCGGTTGGCTGCTTGGCACGTTCCACGACGACCTGCCGAAAGGCGCCGCTCGTTCGGTTGCTCTTTCCATTCATATGACGCTTGGCCAATGCGTCATCGTGTTTCTCATCGCGCGTCTGGCTTGGCGCATGGCCAATCCACCGCCGCCGCCCGAGCCGACACGGTTCGGCTGGCTGCAGCGAGCGATCGCCGCGTTCACGCACTACGTGCTTTACGCGCTGCTCGTGGCGGTGCCGTTCATGGGAATTCTCGTGCAGCTCAAACGCGGCCACGCGCTGCCGCTGTTCGGCATCTGGGACTTGAATTCGCCATGGCCCGTCGATCGGGCGATGGCGAAGAGCCTTCTCAAAGTGCACGAATATCTCGCCGACGCGCTGTTGCTGCTCGCGGGTGTTCATGCCGCAGCCGCGCTCATACACCACTATTTGTTCGAAGACCGTACGCTGCTGCGGATGCTGCCGGGCATGAGCCCGCCGGTGCGGCGCCGGGCCAGAGCCCGTAGCACGCCGCCGCCGGTCAGCCCTTGAGCACTTTCAGCGCCGCCGCCGCGCCGGCGCGCAGCATCGACAGATCGCTCGATACCGCAAGGAACTTCACACCGCGCTTGGCCAGCGCCGCGGCGCGCTCGGCGGAGTGGCAATAGGCGCCGGGAATTTTCTTCGCCTTCTGCGCGCCGGCGATCAAAGTGTCGAGGTGGCCTTCGACCTCCTTCGACAGCGGATCGACATTTTTGCCGTCAGACAGCGCAATCGACAGATCCGACGGGCCGAGGAAGAAGCCGTCGATGCCCGGCGTGGTGATGATCGCTTCGAAATTTTGCAGTGACGTCCGGGTCTCGATCATGGCGAGCGTGATGATGTGATCGTTGGCCTCGCGCAGATAAGTTCCCATGTCGGACACGCCGCCGAGCGTCATGGCGCGGTGCGGACCCCAGCTGCGCTCGCCGATCGGCGGAAATTTTGCCGCAGCGGCAAAGGCGCGCGCATCGGCCGCAGTATTGATCATCGGTGCGATGATGCCTTCGGCGCCGAAATCGAGCGCGCGGCTCACCAGCGCAAAATCGTTGAGGGGCACGCGCACGATCGGCGCGCCGCCGCCCTGGCGGACCGCGGCGATACCGGCAAGGATGCCGCCGACGTCCCACAGACCGTGCTGGCTTTCGATCGCCACCGCGGCAAAGCCGTCTCGTGCCAAGGTTTCGGCGACGAGCGGGTAGGGCAGGCCGCACCAGCCGGAATAGACCGTTTCGCCGGCATGCAGTTTTTTTGCGAGACTAAATGCGGGGATAGCCATGATATGCGCTACTTTCCTGCTTTGATGTCGGCGACCGCCTTGGCCATCAGTTCGGTCATGGTGCGGTTGATCTGATGATCGGACTGATTGACGCCTTTGGCGTCGAAATCCTTGCGGATCTTGCGCGCGACGTCGTGATCGCCGGCCTCTTCAAAATCGGCCATCACGATCGCGAGCGCGTAGCTGTCGGCTTCGGCGCCGGAAAGCCCGAGCTTTTCCGCGGCCCACAGCCCTAAGAGCTTGTTGCGCCGCGCGGTGGCTTTGAATTTGAGCTCTTCGTCGTGCGCGAATTGCTGCTCGAAGGCCTCTTCGCGCTTGTCGAATGTGGTCATGACCTTGGCCTCGATGTTGATGGAACACCGCAAATCATGTGCCGCCTTGCATATCGGGGGTGCCCCGTCAAGGCAACCGGGTTGAAGCGCAAACATGGTCGTTGCGGCGCGGGCCGTGCGGGTCTATGCCGATTGTACTCCGCGGCACCTTCGGCTAGCTTTTGTGTCGCGGACGGGCCGCAGTGTTGAGTCGTGCCGCCCACTTCCGCCGCCGCGGACCTCGTCACTGTAATTGGAGCCACGGCATCCATGGATTTTACAAAGCCACGGTACACTCCCATGAGCCGCCGTCGCCGCATCTACGAAGGCAAGGCGAAAATCCTCTATGAGGGTCCCGAGCCTGGAACCCTGATCCAGCATTTCAAGGACGACGCGACCGCCTTCAATGCCAAGAAGCACGAGGTGATCGAGGGCAAGGGCGTCCTCAACAACCGCATCTCCGAATACGTCTTCCAGCATTTGAACGACATCGGCGTGCCGACGCACTTCATCCGCCGGCTCAACATGCGCGAGCAGTTGATCCGCGAGGTCGAGATCATTCCGCTGGAAATCTGCGTGCGCAATATCGCCGCCGGCTCCCTGGCGCAGCGGCTCGGCATCGAGGAAGGCACGCAGCTGCCGCGCTCGATCATCGAATTCTATTACAAGAACGATCAGCTCAACGACCCCCTGGTGTCGGAAGAGCACATCACCGCGTTCGGCTGGGCGACGCCGCAGGAGATCGACGACATCATGTCGCTCGCCATCCGCGTCAACGATTTCCTCTCCGGCCTGTTCCTCGGCGTCGGCATCCGTCTGGTCGATTTCAAAATGGAAACCGGCCGGCTGTGGGAAAACGACCTGATGCGCATCGTCGTTGCCGACGAGATCTCGCCCAACTCGTGCCGGTTGTGGGACATCAAGTCGAACGAGAAGCTCGACAAGGACCGTTTCCGCCGCGATCTCGGCGGGCTCCTCGAAGCCTATACCGAAGTCGCCAAGCGGCTCGGCATCATGAGCGAGGGCGAGCGGCCGCAAGGCACCGGACCGGTGCTGGTCAAGGGCTGAAGCTCGGCGCCGCGCGACACGTAACTCGTCATGCGCAAAGACATCACCATCGGCCTCGTCGTTCCGTTCGCCACCGACGAGGTGCCGTTCGAAGGCCCGATGATGTATCCGGGCGTGCGCTTCATCCCGCGCGGCGTCGGCGTGCGCAATCTCACGCCCGAGGGTTACGAGCCGGCCTGGAACGGCATCCTGCCGGCGGCGGAATATTTGGCCACGCAGAATGTCGACGCCATCATGGTGATCGGCACCTCGCTGACCTTCTATAAAGGGCCGGAGGCCCACGACCGGCTGCTCGAAGAATTGCGCGCGCGCACCGGCTTGCCGGTGAGCACCATGAGCCAATCCATCATCGACGGCCTGCGCGAGGTCGGCGCCACGCGCGTCGCCGTCGCCACCGCCTACAGCGACATCGTCAACCGGCGCCTGAAGGAATTGCTGGCGGCGGCCGGCATCGAGGCGCTGTCGCTCGAATGCTTCGACCTTTTGGAGTTTGGCGGCCCCAGCAAAAAGAGCGAAGCCGATATCATCGCGTTGAGCGACAGCGCCGTCGCCAGCGCCAAGGGCGCCGAAGGCATTTTGATCTCCTGCGGCGGCTTGCGCACGCTCGAAGTGGCCAAGCCCCTGGAAGACCGTCACCAAATACCGGTGGTGTCTTCGGCCACGGCGGCATTCTGGGCGGCGATGCGCCTCGTGGGCGAAAGCGGCCGCGTACCCGGCTACGGCCGGCTGCTGGAAGAAGCCACGGCGCCGGTGCATTAGGCGCGCGGGTTGGTTGCAGCCGCAGCAATTCCTACATATGGAATGGGCGGAGCGACCGCCAAACCCGCTGCCGGAAGCGCTGCAAAAAATGAAAGCCCGCGTCACCGTCACTTTGAAGTCCGGAATCCTCGACCCGCAGGGCAAGGCCATCGAAGGCGCCCTTAAATCGCTCGGCGTCGGCGGGGTTGCCAGCGTCCGCCAAGGCAAGGTTTTTGACATCGAGATCGAAGGCGGCGACCGCGCCGGCGCCGAGACCGCGCTCAAGAACGCTGCCGAAAAGCTCCTCGCCAATACCGTGATTGAGAATTACCGCATTGAGGTGACGGGATGAGATCCGCCGTCATCGTCTTTCCCGGCATCAATCGCGAGCGCGACATGGCGCGCGCGCTAAAACTGATTTCCGGCCGCGAGCCGGCGATGGTCTGGCACGCCGACCGCGAGCTGCCGGCGGGCACCGACCTCGTCGTCATTCCTGGCGGCTTTTCCTACGGCGATTATCTGCGCTGCGGCGCCATCGCGGCGCGGGCGCCGATCATGGACGCGGTGCGCGCCTTTGCGGCGAAAGGCGGCCTCGTGCTCGCGGTGTGCAACGGCTTTCAGATCGCCTGCGAGGCCGGGCTGTTGCCGGGCGTGCTGATGCGCAACGCGCAGCTTCGTTTCATCTGCCGCGACGTCTATTTGCGCGTCGAGCGCTCCGATACGGCATTTACCCGCGGCTACAATGCCGGCCAGGTGATCCGCGTCCCGGTGGCCCACGGCGAGGGCAATTACATCGCCGACGGCGAGACCATCGCGCGGCTGGAAGGCGAGGGCAGGGTGCTGTTCCGCTACGCGTCGCCGGACGGCATGATCGACCCGAATTGGAACCACAACGGGGCTCTCAACGCCATCGCCGGCATCGTCAACGAGCGCGGCAACGTGCTCGGCATGATGCCGCATCCGGAAAATCACGTCGAAGCGGTGATGGGCTGCACCGACGGCCGCGGACTGTTCGCGGGGCTCGTGGATCACTTCAAGCTGGCGGCGTAAGCGTCTCGCGCGTCGCTATTTTGGGGTTGCGATGCAATTTGGGCTGATCATCCTCCTGGTCCAGGTCGTCTTGATCGTCCATGCGGCGAAGACCGGCCGATTCTGGCCGTGGGGCTATGTGATCCTGTTCCTGCCCGGTTTTGGCGCGCTGGCCTATGTGCTGGTCGAGCTGTTGCCCGAATGGTTCGGCAGCGTGCAGGGCCAGCATGCGAGGAAGCGCGTCGTCTCGACGCTCGATCCGGGCAAACGCTACCGCTTGCTCACCGACCAGCTCGAAGTCACCGACACCATCGCCAACCGCTCGGCGCTGGCCGAGGAATGCCTGGCGCTCGGCAATTTCGACGAGGCGCTGCGCCACTACGAGCACATTCTGTCGCTGCCGCTCGGCGACGACGCGGTCTATGCGCTGGGCAAGGCGCGTGCCCAATTCGGTCTCGGCCATCCGCAGGACACGGTCGCCACCCTCGACGACTTGCGCACGCGGTGGCCCGATTATCAGTCAGGAGAAGGCCATTTGCTCTACGCCCGCGCGCTCGAAGACAGCGGCCGCACCGAGGACGCGCTGGCCGAATATCAGGCGGTCGCGGCTTATTATGCCGGCGCCGAAGCGCGCGTGCGCTACGGCCTCCTGCTCGACAAAATGGGCCGGGAGGCCGAGGCGAAGACGGTCCTGACCGAGGTCTTGGCCCAGCTCAAGCGCGCCCCCAAATATGTCCGGCGGGCACAGGCCGAGTGGATTGCGCTCGCCGAAAAGACGCTGCGGGGCTGAGGTCTTGTGGATCATGGAGCTCGTGGCGTGACTTCCCTCTTTCCATATGGGAGAGGGGTGTAAATCGAGCGCTTTGCCTGTGAAATCCAACGAGCCTGCCATCACGCCTGAGCTGATCGCCGAGCACGGCCTCAAGCCGGACGAATACGCGCGCCTCGAGAAGCTGATCGGCCGCAAGCCGAGCTTCACCGAGCTCGGCATTTTCTCGGCGATGTGGAACGAGCACTGCTCGTATAAATCCTCAAAAATCCATCTGCGCACCCTGCCGACCAAGGCGCCCTGGGTGATTCAGGGTCCGGGCGAGAATGCTGGCGTCATCGACATCGGTGACGGGCTCGCCGTCGTATTCAAGATGGAGAGCCATAACCACCCGAGCTACATCGAGCCCTATCAGGGCGCTGCCACCGGCGTCGGCGGCATTTTGCGCGACGTGTTCACCATGGGGGCACGTCCGATCGCCTGCCTCAATGCGCTGTCGTTCGGCGACCCAAAACATCCGAAGACGCGCGCGCTGGTCGGCGGGGTCGTCGCCGGCATCGGCGGCTACGGCAATTCGTTCGGCGTGCCCACGGTCGGCGGCGAGGTGCGCTTTCACCGCCGCTATGACGGCAATTGCCTGGTCAATGCCATGGCGGTGGGCCTCGCCGATGCCGATAAGATTTTCTATTCCGCGGCGTCCGGTGTCGGCATGCCGATCGTCTATCTCGGCTCGAAAACCGGCCGCGACGGCATCCACGGCGCCAGCATGGCGTCGGCCGAATTCGACGCCGACGCCGAGGAGAAGCGGCCGACCGTGCAGGTCGGCGATCCGTTCTCGGAAAAGATCCTGCTCGAAGCCTGCCTCGAGATCATGGCCAAGGGCTGCGTCATCGCCATCCAGGACATGGGCGCGGCCGGGCTGACCTGTTCCGCCGTCGAGATGGGCGCCAAGGGCGATCTCGGCGTGACGCTCAACCTCGACAAAGTGCCGTGCCGTGAAACCGGCATGAGCGCCTATGAGATGATGCTGTCGGAGAGCCAGGAGCGGATGCTCATGGTGCTCAAGCCGGAGAAGGAAAAGGAAGCCGAGGCGATCTTCCGCAAATGGGGGCTCGACTTCGCCGTGGTCGGCGAAACCACGCCGACCAAGCGCTTCATCGTCCGCCACGGCGGCGCAACGATGGCCGATTTGCCGATCAAGGAACTCGGCGACGAGGCGCCGCTCTACGATCGGCCTTTTGCCGAAACCGGGAAACGAAAAATCGTGCAGGCCGCGGACGTGGTGCCGCCGATGCCGATCGCCGCCACGCTGGAAAAGCTGATCGGCTCGCCGGACCTGTGTTCGCGGCGCTGGGTATGGGAACAGTACGACCACGTCATCATAGGCAATACGGTGCAGCGGCCGGGCGGCGATGCCGCCGTGGTGCGCATCAACGACGGCCCTAAGGCGCTGGCGCTGACCTCGGACGTGACACCGCGCTATTGCGAGGCCGATCCGTTCGAAGGCGGCAAGCAGGCGGTGGCCGAAGCTTGGCGTAATCTCTCCGCCGTGGGCGCCAAGCCGTTGGCGCTCACCGATAATCTCAATTTCGGCAATCCGGAGCGGCCGGAGATCATGGGGCAACTGGTCGGCTGCATCCGCGGCATCGGCGAGGCGGCGCGCGCGCTCGATTTCCCCATCGTGTCCGGTAATGTGTCGCTCTACAACGAGACCAACGGGCGGGCGATTTTGCCGACCCCGACCATCGGCGGCGTTGGTGTGCTCGACGACTTCACCGCATCGATGACGCTTCGCTTCAAGGCCGAGGGCGAAGCGATTCTGCTGATCGGCAAAACCCAAGGCTGGCTCGGCCAATCAGTCTATTTGCGGGAAATCTGCGGCCGCGAGGAGGGTGCACCGCCGCCGGTCGATCTCGCCGCGGAGAAACGCCATGGCGATTTTGTGCGGAGCCTGATCCGCGACGGTCTCGTCACCGCGGCGCACGACATCTCCGACGGCGGCCTTCTGGTCGCGCTCGCCGAAATGGCGATGGCGTCCGGAATCGGCGCGGTGCTCGAAAATTCTTCGGCGCTTGCCGCCCACGCGTTCTGGTTCGGTGAAGACCAGGGCCGCTATCTCGTAACCGGCAAGAACGCCGATCTCATCGCCCAGCGCGCCAAAGCAGCCGGCGTGCCATTGACGCGGCTCGGTGCGACCGGCGGCAAGGCTTTGGCGATTGCCGGCGAACGCCCGATTGCTGTTGCGCAGCTCAAAGAGTTGTTCGAGAGCTGGCTGCCGGCTTTTATGGCGGGCCAGACGGCCTAGTTACCGGCCCGCCGCCGCGCTCAACGCGCTGTAACAGCCCGGCGACAGGCTCGATGCGTTTGCGGCGAGGCAACTGATGACACGGCCACCGCCGAACGGAACGCCGGCACAGAGCGACCGCACTTCGGCGCCGCAGATTTGCACGATCGCCAGCGCCTCGCGCGGGCGCAGCATCGGCATCGGCCCGATAGGCGCGACTGCGGGCGCAGCCGCTGCCGCCGGCGCTCCAGCCGGGGCTGCCGCGCCGGCGCCACCGCCGCCGATTGCGGCTACGGCGCTGCGACACGCCGCCGAGAGCTGCGCCTCGTTGCGCTTGAGACATTGCAGCGCTTCGGCGCCGCCGGGCTGCACGCCTGAGCAACGGGACATGAAATCCGACCGGCACGCGGCGCGGATGGCGGCTTTCTGCTGCGCCGTTGGCGCCGCGGGTGCGGCGGCAGGTGCGGTGGCCGGTGCGGCCGGCGGAGGAGCGTTGGCGCGTACCGGCTCTGGAGCCTTTGGCTCTGTCGGTTTTTTGGCCGGTGCCGCCTCGCGCGCTGGCTCAGCAGGTGCCGTGGCGGTGGCCGGCGGCGCGGCCGGAAGCGATTGCACCGTAGCTTGGCAATTAGGTGAAAGATCGGCCGCATTGGCCTTCAGGCATTGCAGAATTTCGGGATTGCTTGGCGCGATCCAGGAACAATGCGCGACCAGATCATTGAGCGTGCAGGCCTGCTGCACGGTTTTGAGCTCTTCGTTCTGGGCTTCAGCCGGGGCGACCTGAATCCCAGGCGGCGCGCGCTCGACTTTGGGGCCTGGTGGTGCGGTCTCGGTTTGTGCTGGGGCCGTGTTAGCCGGTGCGGCCGCCTTTGGCGCCGCGGCATTCACGGCGGCCTGGCAAGACGGCGAGAGCTTGGCGTCGTTGCGCAGCAGGCACTCGAACGCCTCCTTGCCGCCGGGCTGGATGCCGGAACAATTGGCCGTGAAATCCGAACGACAAGCCGCGCGAATGGCGTCCCGTTGGGCTTCCGTGGGCTGCTGGGCCGAGGCTTGTTCGTAGGACAGCGCCAGCAGCAAGCCGGCAAACGCGAAATACTTGAACATCGCATGGCCCTTTCCGCGGCGCGGTCGCCGGCATGTTTTGCGCGAAACATGCATGGCCGCCTGCACGGCGTCCAGGGGAGGAACGGCCGCCCAAGCTTTGCCGCTCGGCGCCGATCTGCTAATCCCTCGGGGCGCTTCGCCGGTAAAGCGTAGCCCCGCGAGGAGACGCATCATGGCAATGGCTGCGAACGATATCGAACGCCTGATCCGGGCGCGCATTCCCGACGCCGAGGTGACGATCCGCGATCTCGCCGGCGACGGCGACCATTATGCCGCGACCGTGATCGCCGAATTGTTTCGGGGCAAATCCAGAGTCCAGCAGCACCAAATCGTCTACGAGGCGCTCAAGGCCGAAATGGGTGGTAAGCTCCATGCGCTGGCGCTGCAGACCGGTACGCCGGAACCCCGCTGACGGCCGTTCTCCGCGACCGCCCGCGCGTGGAAATCCATGCTCCGTGACGACGGAACGGCGGCATTTGGTTGACGGTGTGGCTT
Source organism: uncultured Alphaproteobacteria bacterium (assembly GCA_963724715.1). GTDB lineage: Bacteria > Pseudomonadota > Alphaproteobacteria > Rhizobiales > Xanthobacteraceae > BOG-931. The sequence goes on from CAVRVV010000003.1 coordinate 48,151, forward strand.
GTCCGACGAGATTTTGACCATCCAGGCATGAAATCTCGGCATGGGCTTTGCCCTGTTTTGCGGTACGTATTTGCGCTACATATATTGATGCCTTGAGAGGGTGAGAGTCGCGCGGCTGGGGCAGCCCGCGGCGTCAGGAAGGATGACCGCGATGTCAATCGAGCAATTCATCGACAATGAGCTGAAGGGCAACGACGTCGTGCTGTTCATGAAGGGCACGCCGCAGTTCCCGATGTGCGGCTTCTCCGGCCAGGTCGTGCAGATCCTCGACTATCTGGGCGTGCCCTATAAGGGCCTCAACGTGCTGGAAAACGACGACCTGCGCGGCGGCATCAAGAACTATTCGAACTGGCCGACCATCCCGCAGCTTTACGTCAAAGGCGAGTTCGTCGGCGGCTGCGACATCGTGCGCGAAATGTTCCAGGCCGGCGAATTGCAATTGCTGCTCAAGGACAAGGGCGTTCCGGTCAAGGAAGCGGCGCAGGCTTAAAGCGCCGCGTCGGCCGTTCGGCGTCCAACTAGCGCAAACGGTTGCTGAGCAGGATCACCAGCGCCAGCACGATCGCCAATCCGACCAGGCTTTGCGCCGGCAGCGCAGCGGCGAATTTCATTACATTGTCGGCGACCCCGGATACGAACACGCCGGACGAATCCGGGCCGAGAATCAAATAAATCAGGATGATGGACAGAACCGTCAAAAATCCGATTTCAACGAAGGCCCAAAGATATTGTTTGGCCTTTTGCAGGTAGTCGAGCATCGCACCCGAACCCGGTTTTGGCTGGCGCCTGATCTCATCCGAAAATCGACGTCTGCCCCGGAGCTAGAGCGCAAATCGCTTCAGATTGAAGCGATTTGCGCTCTAGCATTTTGATGGAGCATGATCTTTTCGGAAAACCGGTATCCACTTTTCCGGATCATGCTCTAGTCCGAGGCAGGCTTTTTTCGGGATCATGCTCACGCGTTGGGCGGCAGATTGCCTCGCCACCCAACGCAGTTTTGATCGTGCGTGACGATTGTGCCGGACAGGTAACGGCTCAGGCCGTTTTCCGTCCCGCGAACAGCCACATGATGATGCCCAGCGTGATCAGACCCACCAAGCCGGCATCGCCGAGCGATTTGACGAGCGCCATGATGTTGGCCGTGACATTGCCGAAGAACGGCAGATTGGCCCCGACCAGCAGCGCCGCGACGATTGCCAGCGCCAATAGCATCAGCCCGATTTCCGTCAGCGAGCCGATCCACCCCTTAATCCTTCCCAATGCATCCATGTGCGCTCTCCCGGTTTGTTTGTTGAAGAAGCCCCAATCCGAACGCTACGCTGCAAACGGCCGTGTGCGACAATTTGCGGCACCACCGTATGAGGAATAGGCAGAGTCGACAAGGCAAACCGTCGCAAGCGCCAGAATTGCACCGGCGCTCCGCCGTTTTTCTCAGCAGATTGAGTAGACTTACCGCGCCGCGTTCAAAATCGGGCGCCTGGGGATAAGTAGCTGGCTGCAACCGCGTCTGGCGCGGTTGCGCCGCGAAGCGCCGCTCAGCTAAAGCGCATTATTCACAATCCGAAACCGATATTAAGTAACGTCATATCCGAAACCGATTTTAGGTAACGGTGTCGTGTACCCCGCGAAGTTCATGAAATCGAAGGGAGATGATGGGCTGATCGTCAGCCCATAACCGAGAATATTGTCACTCATGAAGGGGACACTGAAAGGCGCCGGAACGTTACCCATTGTCCTCTGCAACGGGACAAGACCGTTCACGCCATTCAGGTTTGTCAGGTTATGAGTGCCATCCTCGAGTTCGGAATTCTTCGAGTTGGCGCTGAAAACAAATCTTTTCAAATAGAGGCTGGTGGCCGATGCGGCCACGAACCAATTCATATCGCAAGAGCTGAAATAATAATTTGGGTACGTCGTTTTGGATGACGTGGTGGGCTGTAATGCATTTACTCCCAGGGTCAACGTGACGTTGTCGACCAATGCCAATACGGGGTAATTCAGGCCAGAGTTGTTATCGACACATGTCATATAGACGGCAATTCGCCGATCCTGCGGTTCGGTGACATACAGGTTGGCCAAGAGCTGCTCTGCTTCACGAAAAAGTTGCGACGGCGCGTAATAGGCCGTTGGCATGGTCCCCCCTCCCGGAGGGGTCGGCGGCGAGCTCTGCAATTCGGGGTTCAATTCCATACTCGCCACTGGAGCTGTAAACGGAAATATGAAGGTACCCCCGGGGCCCGCCGTTTCCGAAGTTGTACTCTTCCCCCGCGACGACTAAGGGGAAAAGCAAGTCTATGAACGGCTCTTCTTGCAAAAGAAGGTACTGGCGATAGGTCTTCCATTGCTTTTTGGCCTGTTCGGTCGGCGTGGGAAGCGGCGATGGTGTTGGGTTGAAGTTGTAGGCCTCCATGAGCAGGTTGGTGGCCTGCAACTGCGCATAAGCAAGACGCTTGTAATAATCCATGTATTGCGCCACGGCGTTTCGGTAGTCGATCGTGCCGTTCCTGACGAGCGGGAGGACCATGTCCGACCAAAGTTTCAACAGACCCTTGCTTTGGCCGCCTTGGCCTACGATCGCGTTGTTGATGACCGAACTTGCCGAGGAAACAACGTTTGATTGACTGAGTATGCCGTTCACGAACTGGGTCACGTCATACGACTGCGTGTCCGAGTTCTCGGCAATGTAGTTGCCGTAGTCCTGATGTGAGCTGCGAATTTGCGCGATAAGCTGAGAGACAGGCTGATCCTGAACTTGCCAGGAGAGAAACAGTTGTTCTTCATTTATGACAGTCAATAGCTGTTGAATATTGTCGATTTCGCCCTGTATTGCGCTGATCTCGCCTGCCAGCGAGCTCAACTGCGTGCCGAGCGCCTGGAGTTGGTCCGTCTGCTGAGTCACGGCGCCCAGAACCGTGTTCAGGAGCGAGGTATCCAAATTCGTGCTTCCCAGGGCCGCCGGGAGATTGCCGAGGTTCTGGCCCCCGGTCGTCTGTCCCGTCCCGAAAAGCGCGTTCAGCGCCCCGCCTACATTGTAGCCAGTCTCCTGGCTGGCCGTCGTCACCGCGGTTTGCGCAAGGCTCTGGCCGAGATTCGAAATCGCGTCGTCGAGAAAGCTCATGCATGCTCCGTGAGGAAGGTGTTTTAGGTAGAAAGGTGTTTTCGATAATGTCTCAACTAGAGACAGTATTACAAGTAAAACCTGCTATGCCTTCGTGATAAATGCGCGCGATGAATGCGTCATGACTGGAACTGGAACCGCTAAACGCTGCCGGATGAGCGCCTGGAAATCGCCATGACCGAGAGTATAACGAGGCCGTCAGAGCACGAAGGCGGATAGGGCGGAGAAATCGCGTAAAGCGTCCTGAATAAGATCGGTGCGTTAACGGATGACGCGCTACGCCGGTGCCAGCATCAATTCGCCGATTTGCCGCTGTCGGGCGTCGTGTACATGCGCCGCACCTTGAACGCCACGCGATCGAAGTGCGGCGCTTCAGTCGTGCCGTCGAGCGACAGCGCAACGCGGCGGAAATCCTTCGCGGTCGCCATGACGGCGGTCGCGTACGGCGCGCCGGTCAGCGCGAGTAATATTCGACCACCAGGTGCGGTTCCATCTGCACCGGGTAGGGCACATCGCCGAGCGCCGGGATGCGCGCCATCTTGGCCGACATCTTGGAGTGGTCGACGTCGATATAGTCCGGCACGTCGCGCTCGCCGAGCGCGGTGGCTTCGAGCACCAGCGCCAGCTGCCGCGACTTCTCCTTGACCTCGACCAGATCGCCGACCTTGACCCGGTAGCTCGCGACGTTGACGCGCTTGCCGTTCACGGTGATGTGGCCGTGGCTGATGAACTGGCGCGCGGCAAAGACGGTGGGGACGAATTTGGCGCGGTAGATCACGGTGTCGAGCCGCCGCTCGAGCAGCGCGATCATGGTGGCACCGGTGTCGCCCTTCAGCCGCCGCGCCTCGTCATAGATGCCGTGGAAGTGCCGCTCCGACATGTTGGCGTAGTAGCCCTTGAGCTTCTGTTTGGCGCGCAATTGCACGCCGTAGTCGGACAGCTTGCCCTTGCGCCGCTGGCCGTGCTGGCCGGGGCCGTATTCGCGTTTGTTGATCGGAGATTTCGGCCGGCCCCAGATGTTCTGGCCCATACGGCGGTCGATCTTGTACTTCGCCTGGTGGCGCTTGGTCATTCGCGTCCTCATTAAAATTTTGTTGCGGCATGATCTTGTCCGAAAACCGGAAGACCGCTTTTCGGGATCATGCCGTATGTTGAGGATCGCGCCCTCCTCCTGTTCCGCCCTTTTTGGGGCCGGAACCGACAGGTTTTGCCGCCGAATTATTGCGCCGGCGCAAACCGCGGGTGCGAAACACCGCGCGGGCCCTTAGGGCCCGCGAAGTGGCCGGTTTCTAGGGGGAAACCCACGCAGTGTCAAACCCGGCAGCGGGTAAGGCGCCTAGCCTTGCGCCAAGTGCCTCTGCCGCATGGTCCGCAGCGCCGTGACCGCGAGGAGCGCCGTAACGGCATCGAGAACCGCAACGACGATGAACACGGAAGTCCAGCTCCCCGTGGTCTGCTTGAGGAACGCCGCCGCCGGTCCGGCGAGGATCGAGCCGACGCCTTGCGCGATATAGAGGAAGCCGTAATTGGTCGCCGCGTATTTCGGCCCGAACGTGTCGGTGAGCGTGGAGGGAAACAACGAGAAGATTTCGCCCCAGCCGAAGAACACCAGCCCCGTCAGCACGACGAACAGCGCCGGGCGGTCGATGAACGCGAACAGGATCAGGATGGCGACGCATTCGAGCGAGAAGGCGAGCGCCATGGTGTTCTCGCGGCCGATATGGTCGGAGACCCAACCGAAGAACGGCCGCGTCAGGCCGTTGGTGAACCGGGACAGCGTGAGTGACAGGGGCAGCGCCGCCATGCCTAGGACAAGCGCGTTGGCGACGCCAAAATCCTTGGCGAACGGGCCGACATTGAAGACAACCATGAGGCCGGAGGTCGACATCATGCTCATCATCACGAACAGCAGATAGAAGACCGGGCTTTGCAGCATCTCGCGCGGCGCGTAGCTGCGGCGGGTCTGCTGGGCGGCGATCGCGGTAGGCGCCGCGGCGGCCGGCGGCTGATAGTTCTCGGGCGGCGTGCGCAGCCATTGCGCAGCGAGGATGCCGATGACGCCCTGGATAATCCCCCACACGACGAGCGTGTGGGTATAGCCGGAGCTTTTGATCATGCTGTCGATGGGGAAACTGGTGAAGAAGGCGCCGAACCCGTAGCCGGCCGCGGCGAGGCCGGTGGCAAGCCCGCGACGGTCGGGGAACCAGCGCACCATCAGGCCGATGATGCCGACATAGATGATGCCGGTGCCGAACCCGCCCAGCACGCCGTAGGTGAGGTAGAGCGCCCAGATATTGTCGACCGAAGCCGAGAGGATCCAACTGGCGCCAGACAATAAAGCACCGATCGAGATGAGGAGGCGGGGGCCGAAGCGGTCGACCAGATAGGCCTGGAACGGCGAGAACCAGGTTTGCAGGATGATCAACAGCGAGACGGTCCACTGCAGTTCCGCCAGCGTCGTTCCGAGTTTCTGGTTGAGCGGGCCGGTGAATAGCGTCCACACATATTGCGGACTGGAGATCGCCATCATGGCGATCACGCCAAGGATGAGCTGGTTCCAGCGGTTGAGATACCAAGCCTTCGATTCGACTGCGACGGCTGTGCTCATGTGACTACCCCCCAAGCCGGGTTGCCCGGCATCGAACCCTAAAAGCGTATCGGCGGCGGATCGCGGCGACAAGCCGGACTGTGCTGAAATTCGACGCGGGCGCTGAGCGACAATTAGGCAGGCTTTGTTTGCGCCATTTCGGTTGGGCGAATGCCGAAACGATCAAGCACGGCCGCCGGCGCACGACCCGACGTGAAAATGGCCCGCGTGGTCCCGTGCCCCACTGACAGCAGGGCGGGGCCCATAAGATCGGCGACCCGCCGCGCAATGGCCGGCGCCGGATCGATGAAATTGACCGGCCATGGCGCGAGCTTGCGCAGGCGTTCGATCAGCAGCGGGTAGTGGGTGCAGGCCAGCACGATCGTATCGGTGCGGTTGCCGTCATCGACAAAGGCCGCCGCGATCTCTTCGCGGATCGCTTCGTCATCGATCTTGGCGCCGGCCAAGTCGTCTTCCGCGTAAGCCGCGAGCTTCTTCGCGCCGACCAGCGTGACCTTGCAGTCGCCGGCATAATCGCGAATGAGCGCGCGGGTATATTCGCGGGCCACCGTCGCCTCGGTGCCGAGCACCGAGACACGTTTCGTGATCGATGCCGCGCACGCTGGCTTGATCGCCGGCACGGTGCCGATGAACCGCAGCGAGAATTGCTTGCGCAGGTCGGGCAGCACGATGGTCGAGGCGGTGTTGCAGGCGATCACCACCAGATCGGGCCGGTGGGTCTTGATCAATTCGCCCATCAGGACGACGACGCGCGACACCAGCGCAGGCTCTTGCAGGCCGCCATAGGGAAAGCCCGCGTCGTCGGCGACATAGACAAAATCGACGTGCGGCCGCGCCGCCGCGACCTCGCGATAGACGGTGAGGCCGCCAAGGCCCGAATCGAACAGCAAGATGGTTTCACGCCCCGCCATGGCGCGCTTCATGCCATGAGGCGCCGGACGCCCGCAATCGCCGCGGCGGGGGGAGGGGGCCTTAGGCGAAAGCCTCGACCAGCCGCGGCCCGTCCTTGGGCGGCGCAACCTCCTGCCGGGCGGCGAGTTTTGGCCGGCTCGCCACCGGCGAGATCAGGCCGCTGATGACCGTGAAGGTCAGCACCAGGATCGCCGCAAAATTGCCGTCGTGGAGACCTGCGAAGGCGACCGCGCCCATGAGATAGGCCCAGAACGGGAAGGCGATGGTGGAGACCACGGCATTGACGATCCAGGCGTCGCCGTCCTCGCGCACATACCAGCAGAACAGCGGGGTGAGGATGCAGCCGATCAGCAAGGCGCCGGTGGCGATGGCGCCGATGGGCAGACCCGCCATGGCGGCGCTCGGCCCGCCGCTCTTCATCGCCTGATCGAGGATGGCATTGATCAGCATGGAAAAGCCGATCACCTCGCCCGGAATATATTTGACCATGCGCTCGACGTAATTGTCGCCGGGTACGGCCGCGGCCAGCTGCATGCCGGCGATATCGGACTGCAGCACGCCCTCCAGACCCGCGATCTGCAGATCGAGGTCGGGCACTACCGGCTTGCGCACCAATCGGCCCATGATTCGCTCCTAAAGAGTGCTTTGCTTCTTGAAAAAGTTGCGGCGAAGTTACGCCGGGGCAGGTGAGTCGGGCAAACAAACAATTGGCCGCGGCGCTGAAAACGCGCCGTTGCGGCGATTAAGCTTCCGTGGACAGGGTGTCAGCGCCGTGTCAGGCGGCGCTGATTCTCAGGCGCGGCCGAACACGCGGCGGAAGATGGTGTCGACGTGGGCGAAATGAAAATTGAGGTCGAAATTGGCGGCGAGTTCCTTGTCGCTCAAATGTTTGCGCACGTCCTCGTCGGCCTTGAGGAGGGTGAGGAAATCGCCGCCTTCGCTCCACACCTTCATGGCGTTGCGCTGCACCAGCCGATAGGCGTCCTCGCGGGCGACGCCTTTTTGCGTCAGCGCCAGCAACACCCGCTGGGAATGAACGAGGCCGCCGAGGCGGTCGAGGTTCTTGCGCATGTTTTCGGGGTACACGATCAGCTTGTCGATGACGCCGGCGAGCCGGCCAAGCGCAAAGTCGAGCGTCACGGTAGCGTCCGGCCCGATCATGCGCTCGACCGAGGAATGAGAAATGTCGCGCTCGTGCCAGAGCGTCACGTCTTCCAGCGCCGGCGTCACATAGGCCCGCACCATGCGGGCGAGGCCGACGAGATTTTCCGACAGCACCGGATTGCGCTTGTGCGGCATCGACGAGGAGCCCTTTTGGCCCGCGGAGAAATATTCCTCGGCCTCCAGCACTTCGGTGCGCTGCAAATGGCGGATTTCCGTCGCCAGCCGCTCGACCGAAGCCGCGACGACGCCCAGCGTGGCAAAATACATGGCGTGGCGGTCGCGCGGAATGATCTGCGTCGAGATCGGCTCGACCTTAAGCCCCATCTTGCGCGCCACATGGGCTTCGACTCGCGGATCGACCTGGGCAAAAGTCCCGACTGAGCCTGAGATCGCGCAGGTCGCGACCTCGGCGCGCGCCGCGGTCAGGCGCTCTTTGGCGCGGGCAAACTCGGCATAGGCGACCGCAAGCTTGAGCCCGAACGTGGTCGGCTCGGCGTGAATGCCGTGGGAGCGGCCGATGGTCGGCGTGAATTTGTATTCGCGGGCGCGGCGCTCCAGCGCTTTGTTGAGCGCCTCGACGTCGGCGATCAAAAGATCGGCGGCGCGCACCAGCTGGACGTTGAGGCAGGTATCGAGCACGTCGGACGACGTCATGCCCTGGTGCACGAAGCGCGCTTCGGGCCCGACGATTTCGGCCAAATGGGTGAGGAAGGCGATGACGTCGTGCTTGGTCTCGCGCTCGATCTCGTCGATGCGGTCGATATCGAACTGCGCCGCCTTACCCTTTGCCCAAATCTTCTTCGCCGCCGCCTTCGGAATCATGCCGAGCTCGGCCATGGCGTCGGCGGCATGGGCCTCGATCTCGAACCAGATGCGAAAGCGCGTTTCCGGCGTCCAGATCGCCGCCATCTGCGGGCGGGTGTAGCGCGGAACGGTCACGCCACGTCCCCACGGACCAGCGCCGCGGCGTTGCGGATCGCCGCGATGTTGGTGCGATAGCTCTCCGGCGTGCGGTCCTTGAACACGGCGGAGCCGGCGACGAAGGCGTTGGCGCCGGCGCGCGCGACTTCGGGCGCCACTTGCGGCGTGATGCCGCCGTCGATCTCGATATCGATCGGCCGTCCGGCCGCCATGGCGCGCAGGTTGCGCACTTTTGCCACCGCTTCGGGAATGAATTTCTGGCCGCCGAAGCCGGGATTGACCGACATGACCAGGATCAGGTCGACGAGATCGATGACGTGCTCGATGCTGCTTTCGTGCGTGCCGGGATTCATGGTCACGCCGGCCTTCTTGCCGAGCGCGCGGATGGCCTGCAGCGAGCGGTGGATGTGCGGTCCCGCTTCGACATGCACGGTGATGATGTCGGAGCCCGCCTTGGCGAAGGCTTCGAGGTATGGATCGCACGGCGCGATCATCAGATGCACGTCGAGCGGCTTCTTGGTGTAGGGCCGGATGGCTTTGACGATGTCCGGGCCGATGGAAATGTTCGGCACGAAATGGCCGTCCATGACGTCGACATGGATCCAGTCGGCGCCCGCGGCATCGACCGCGCGCACCTCCTCGCCGAGCTTGGCGAAGTCGGCGGCCAGGATCGACGGCGCGATGATGAGCGGGCGATGCACTTCAAGTCTCCAAATCAACGTTCGCGTAACACGCCATGTCCGCATGGGCAACGCGATCGGTGGCGGCCCGGCAAAACTTGCCGGCGGCCGCGCTACGGCGGCAAATTCTCGCCTGTTTCAGTCGCCGGCTTGCAAGAAAAATCGCTGTTTTTCACAGGTTTTCGCCACGGCCCCGGTTTTGCATCGAGGGCTGCGGGACGAGCTTTAGCTTTAGCGTTGCGCGGGCAGGAGTATTTCATGTCGTTTTCCGTCAACGGTTCGAACACCCAAAATCCCTTCGCGCTGTGGCAGTCGCTGCTGCAGCCGGACTCTTCGGCGAGCACCAGCGCGCAGTCCGATCCGATCGCGTCGCTGTTGGCGGCACTGGGTCAAGGTCAAGACAGTGCCACCGGCGCGACGGCATCGGCGGGCGGTGCGTCCGCATCCTCGACCAGCGGGACGTCGACATCGGGCAGTTCATCGCCGCAATTCGACGCGCAAACCTTGCAGACGATGTTCGACATGCAGGCCAACGCCTCCAATTTGCAACCCGTGCAGCCGCCGCTCGACGGCAGCACCGGCTCGGACAATTCATTTTCATCGCAGCAGGGCGGCGCCAACGATGGCTCCGCCGCCGCGCCGACCACCGCCGCGCCGGCTGATGGCTCCACGCCGTCGGCAAACTCAAATTCGTTCGCCGGTGGCGCAAACGTGGCGCACAACAATCTCCTTGAGCGCTTGATCCAGATGCAGGTGCAATTGATCAATCCGGCGACGGTGCAGGACGTCGCCACGGCCTAGAGCATGATCCCGAAAAGTGGATGCCGGTTTTCGGAAAAGATCATGCTCCACTAAAATCCTACCTTTTCCGACTATAAGCCGCGACTGGACTTGACCCTATCGGCGCTATACCTCCTGCGCAGGAGGTCACCGTGGCGCGCGTCGATACCATCGTGCTTGGAGCCGGCATCGTCGGCACCTCGATTGCCGTGCATCTGGCCAAGCGCGGCGTCTCAGTCGCGCTGGTCGACCGCGGCGGGCCGGGTGAGGGCACCTCCTACGGCAATAGCGGCATCATCGAGGGCAACACGATCTTTCCGCCGGCGTTTCCGTCGAGCTTGTCGGCGCTCTTACGCGTCGCGCTTAAGCGCGCGCCGGAAGCCAATTATCATCTGTCTTTCCTGCCGAAAGTGGCGCCGTGGCTGTTGGCGTTCCGTGCCGCCTCGCAGCCGGAACGGCTGATCGAGACTGCGCAAATCATCCGGCCGCTGATGGCGCGCGCTGTCGCCGAGCATGAGGCGTTGAGCGCGGAAGCCGGCGCGGCAAAATATTTCCGCTATACCGGCTGGCTGAAACTTTACCGCAGCGACGCCTCGTTTGCGGCGCAGGCGCGCGAGCTCGAGCTCGCAGCGCGCTTCGGCATCGCCAATGTGCCGCTCGACGGCGATGCAGCGCGCGCCCTCGAGCCCTCGCTCGCACCGGCATTCCGCCACGCTGTGCACTGGACCGGCGCGGTGAGCATCAGCAATCCCTTGGCAGTGACGCGTGCTTATGCGGCGCGTTTCGCAGCGCTTGGCGGACTGTCGTTCACCGGCGACGCGCGCAGCCTGCATCGCGTCGATGGCTATTGGCGGGTCGACACCGCCGCAGGTCCGCTCGACGCCGGCGACGTGGTGGTCGCGCTCGGGCCGTGGACGCCGGATCTGATCGCGCCGCTCGGCATCAAATTGCCGATGGCCGTCAAGCGCGGCTACCACTGGCATTTTCGTCCGCGGGGCAATGCCGGGCTGAGCCGGCCGGTGCTCGATGCCGACAACGGCTATGTCATTACGCCGATGGAGCAGGGCATCCGTCTCACCACCGGCGCCGAATTCGCCGCGCGCGATGCTCCGCCGACGCCGGTGCAATTCGATCGCGTGCTGCCGAAAGCGCGCGAATTGTTCGCGCTCGGCGAAGCCGTCGAGCCGAAGCCGTGGATGGGATCGCGGCCGTGCTTCGCCGATTCTCGCCCGGTGATTTCGCGCGCGCCGGGGCAACGAGGCCTATGGCTCGCCTACGGCCATGGCCATTGGGGGCTGTCGCTCGGCCCGGCGACGGGACGGCTCATTGCCGAGATGATGACGGACGCAACGCCATTCTGCGATCCGGCGCCTTACGCGGCGGAGCGGTTTCTCAACTAGCCGTCATTCCGGGGCGCGCGACAGCGCGAACCCGGAATCCATAATCACAGACGCGGATGACCTGTCTGTGAAACAGCACCTTCTGAAATGACGGTGGCTATGGATTCCGGGTTCGGCCCTTTGGGCCGCCCCGGAATGACGGCTACTCGTTGATCGTCTTGACCACGCTCGACTGCGGCCGGGTGTTGTTGGCGTTGGAGAACTTGTCCTGCGCCCGCACCATGTCGTCATATTTCGCGACGGTCGTCACCGGCTGCTTCGGCACCATGTGCACGATCTTGTAGCCGCCGGCCTTGAGCTGGCGCAGCAGTTCCGGCAACGCCTCGGCGGTGGCGTGCTGGAAATCGTGCATCAACAAAATGCCCTTGCCGTTCTTGGCGAGCTTGGTCATCGCGGATTTCACGACGTCGTCGGGCTTGCGCATCTTGAAGTCGAACGTGTCGATGTCGGTCGAGAAGATCGCGATGTTGCGCGTGCCGAGATAGGTCATCAGATCGGCCGGCTGCTGCAGATCGGGGAAGCGGAAGAACGGCGCGATCGGGCCGTCGACCGCCATACGCACGGCGCTCACGCCCATCTCGATCTCTTGCTTGGCCTGCTCGATATCGGTGGCGTAGGGTTTTCTGGCCAAATCCTTGTGCGACCAGGTGTGGCTGCCGACGGTCATGCCGGCCGCGGCCACCATCTTCGAAATGTCGGGACGCCAGGTGGCGTGCTCGCCGATCTCGAAGAATGTGCCTTTGACGCACATGTCGGTCAGCGCCTTGATCACCGCCGGCGTATTCTCCGGCCACGGGCCGTCGTCGAAGGTCAGCACCACTTCCTTCTCGCGCAGGAAATCGTACTGTTTGAAATGCTCGGTGCCGAACGCGGGGCCGCCGGTGGTGTCGATCTCGACGGTGCGGGAGAGGCCCATGCCGTCCGGCTTGTCGCAGGTCGGCGCGCTCTTCGCCGGGGACGGCGTCGGCGCTGCGGCGGTTTGCGGCGCCGCTGCCGGAGCGGGCGCCGGAGTGTTCTGGGCAAGGACGATCGGAGCTGCGGCGGGAGCGTCGGTCGCTACTGTCGGCTTCGCCGCCTCTGCTATCTGATTTTGGGCAAGATCAGCGACCGGCGCGCGCACCGGCGTCGGACGGGTGCTTTGAGCCGGCGGCGCGACCTGCGCAGCTATGGTAGTTGCCGCGGCCGGGGCGTTGGCGCGCTGGGCGGCCACAACACCAAATGCCGCGAGACCCAACGTCAATAACGCAGCAAAAACAATGACAACGACGCGCATCAGACCCTCCGCAACTACCGCGACCCTGCCCACGGCGAGTGAAAGCGCAAACGCAGAGCGAGTCAACGAAAACGAGGCGCCGTCCCATCAAAGATGCGGATCGTGGTTTCCGCACCCAAGACCGCGTGAGAGATTGCGCCAATCCGCTTGTCTCAGCGGCCGAATTCATCCTGCCAACTGCGCATGGCGCCGGGCAGAGACAGCGCCTTTGCCGCAAAAACGCCGCGCGCGATGGCGCGTGCCACCACATTGGCGGCGACGGAACCGAGACTGGTCAGGCCGAGATGCGCTTCACCCAGCGGCCGGCGGCAGGTCGAGGCCGCAAACACCACATCGCCGTCGAGCGGCGTGTGCACCGGGTAGATCGCGCGCGACAGGCCCGACTGCGCCATGATGGCGAGCCGTTTCGCCTGCGCCTTGTCCAGGGTCGCGTCGGTCGCAACGATGACCAACGTGGTGCTCTCCTGCGGGGTTCCCTTGGTACGAAGCGTTAGCGCACCCGATGGTAAAGCGGCCGGAAATCCGCGGCCGCCGAACTCGCCGGCCTCTTCGAACGGCGCCGCCCAGAACCACGGGCCGCGATCGACGACCACGCTGCCAACGGCATTGACGACGGCGAGCGCGCCGACGGTATGGCCGTCCGGCGTTTGCGCCGAGGCGGAACCGATGCCGCCCTTGTAGTTGACCGTGGTGGCGCCGGTGCCGGCGCCGACGCTGCCCAGCGCGAAATCGGCCGCAGCCGAGGAGGCCGCCGCATAGCCGAGGTCGCGATAGGGCGGGAACCGGCCCCAATCCTTGTCGCCGCCGCTTAAGAGATCGAACAGCACGGCGGCCGGCACGATGGGCACCCGCGCGGTGCGCACGGCAAAGCCGCGGCCTTGCTCTCGCAGCCAGGCCTGGGCGCCGGACGCAGCATCGAGGCCGAAGGCCGAGCCGCCGGACAGCACGATGGCGTCGATGCCCCCGACCGTCCCCGCCGGATCGAGCAGTGCGGATTCGCGCGTTCCCGGCCCGCCGCCGCGCACGTCGATCGAGGCCACGGCGGGTTCGTCGAAAACAACCACGGTTGAGCCCGAGCCGAGGCGGGTGTCGGTGCCGTGGCCGACTTTTATGCCGGGAACGTCGGTGATGAGGTTGCGCATGGACTCCCGTCATTCCGGGGCGCGCCGATAGGCGCGAGCCCGGAATCCATAACCACGGTCCCACAGAACTTGCACTGAAATTTCCCCTGGCGGCAGGGGGTATGGATTCCAAGCTCGCCGCCATCCAAGTCGGCTATCGCCGACTTGGACCTCTAAGTGCCGATCTCGGGTAAACCCGAGATCGGTGGCGCCCGGGAATGACGCGAATGCCTTGCAATCGCCATGGCGCCCGGTGCATTGCATGCGGCATGACGAATGTTTCGATCTTTGCGGCGCTGCTCGCGGGCATGTTGAGCTTTCTGTCGCCCTGCGTGCTGCCGCTGGTGCCGCCTTATCTCATCTATCTGACCGGCACGTCGCTGGAGCGGTTTGCCGATGCCGAAACCAAACCGCGGGCCGGGCGGCAAACCATCGCGGCGGCGTTGCTGTTCGTGCTCGGCTTCTCCACCGTGTTCGTCGCGCTCGGCGCCGGCGCTAGCGTGATTGGCGCGGTGTTGCGCGCCTATTCGGGCGAACTCGCGATCGTTGCCGGCATCGCCATCGTCATCATGGGTCTGCACTTCCTCGGCATTACGCCGGTCGCCTGGCTGATGCGCGAAAAGCGGCTTCAAGTCGCCAAGCCCGTCGGCTTGTGGGGCGCCTATCTGATGGGGCTTGCCTTCGCCTTCGGCTGGACGCCGTGCATCGGCCCGATCCTGGCCGCAATCCTGGCGATCGCAGCGTCGGAGGCGACCGTGGCGAAGGGCGCCGGCATGCTGGCCATTTACTCGCTTGGGCTCGGCGTGCCGTTCATCGTCGCGGCGCTGGCGGTGGAACCGTTCGCCGCATTCCTCGCCCGCTTCCGCAAAAGTCTCGGCCTTGTCGAAAAGACCATGGGCGGGCTTCTGGTGCTCACCGGCATTGCCTTCCTCACCGGCGCCGTCAACCAGGCAAGCTATTGGTTGTTGGATGCGTTCCCGATGCTCGGGAAGATCGGCTAGCAGGTTCCCGCGCGGTGCATCCGCGCAACGGCCGTCTTTCTCAGCTGCCGTAGAGGTAACCCGGCAGCCAGAGCGTTATGCCGGGCCACACATACATGATCGTCATGCAGAGGATGACGATCAGCATATACGGCATCATGCCGGCGAATATCTGGTTGAGCGTGACGTGCGGCGGCGAGACGCCCTTGAGATAGAACGCCGACATTGCGACCGGAGGCGACAGAAACGCCGCTTGCAAGTTCACGAAGACGAGCGTGCCCCAGAGCACCGGGTCGATGTTGAAGTGCTTCAGCATCGGCAGGAAGATCGGCACGAAGATGATGACGATCTCGGTCCATTCCAGCGGCCAGCCGAGAAAGAAAATAATCGCCTGCGACAGGATCATGAACTGCACGGACGACAGATCGAGCGACAGCACCCAACGCTCGAGCAGCGCCTGACCGCCGAGGATCGCGAAGACGGCGGAGAACAGTGCCGAGCCGACGAAGAGCCAGCACACCATGGCCGTGGTCTTCGCCGTCAGGAACACCGCTTCCTTGGTGCGTTTCCAGTCGAGCGTCCGGGCCTGGAATGCCAGCAGGAAGGCGCCGGCTGCGCCGACGGCGGCGGACTCCGTTGCGGTCGTAATTCCGAACAGGATCACGGCGAGCACAACGACGGTGAGAATGCCGAGCGGCATGACGGACGAGATCAGGAGCTTCACGACCTCCAGGCGCTCGGCGTTCATGTTGCGGTAGTAGCGGGCGAGCACCAGCGCCATGAGGGCGACGATGAGGCCGAAGGAAATGTAAAAACTGGTCGCCGGCCCGGCCGCGACCGACGTCGCCGAGCCGGCGTTCTCCGCCGCGGCGCCGAGTTGTTCCAGTCCCTCCGGAGCTGCGCCTTCGGCCGACGCCTGCTGATGGATGACGACATACCACCACACCAGCCACAGCGTGAGCGCCGTCAACGCGAAGGGCACCAGCGCGGCGCAGAAATTCCTGAGCAGCGTCCAATAGGTGAGGCGTCCGCCGTCGACTGCGAGCGTCATTGCCTTGGACGGCGCGGACAATGCAAGGAAAAGCCCGCGCACCATGTTGCGGGAGTAAACCTGCTCGAAGCTTCGCATCCACGCCGGCACCGGCACCTTTGTTTGCTGTTCCGGCAATGGCGGAGCGATCTTCGGATTGATCATCGCCCAACCGACGATGTAGACGAGATAAAGAAAGGCGAGAAAGAAGCCGGGGAACATCGCTGCGGCGTAGAGCTTCACCACCGACTGTCCGGCGACCGCGGCATAGACGATGATCATCACCGACGGCGGGATCAGGATGCCCAGGGTGCCGCCCGCGGTGATGACGCCCGACGCGAGTTTCACGTCATATCCTGCGCGCAGCATGGGGTTGAACGCGATCACTCCCATCAAAACCACGACGGCGCCGACCAGGCCGCTGGCAATGCCCCAGAACGTGCAGACGATGAGGGTGGCAACGGCGAGCGATGCCGGCACCCGCCGGAACGACAGCTGGATGCTGTAGAACATCTTGTCGACGAGCGCGCCGCGTTCCATCACGTATCCCATGAGCACGAACAGCGGGATGGAGATGAGAACGTCGTTGGTCATCGCGCCATAGGTGCGCTGCACCATCAGATCGAAGACGCGGTTGTCGACCCAGTGCTCCGCCGGGTTGTAAAATGCGTAAAACCCGAAAAACATGCCGAGGCCCATCAGCGTGAAGGCCGTCGGAAAACCCATCATGATGACGATCACGATGAGGCCCAGCATGGTGAGCCCGAGCGCGGCATCGCTCATGTATCCAGGCCTCCCACCGCGCCGCGTTGACGTGCCGCCTCGTCGATCTGCTGCGCGCGCTCGATCGCGATCCTGCGCGTTTCCTCGTCCACGTGTTCGCTGTGGGCGAGTTGCTCCTCGACGACATCGATCTCGGCGACGTCCTTGAGCCGGCGCGGCCATTGGCCGGTCCTGAGACAGACGACGCAGCGCACCATTTCGGCGAGGCCCTGGAGCATCACCAGACCGCCGGCCAGTGGAATGACCGCCTTGAATTGGTAGATCGGCGGGCCTTCCGCGGTGACGGTCGAATGCTCGCCGATCCGCCACGACAGCGCGGCGTAGTCGTAGCCGGCGTAAATGAGGGCGGCGATTCCGGGCAGGAAAAGCACGATGTACAATACGAGATCGAGCGCCGCTTGCGTCCGCGGCCGCATCCCGGAGTATAAAAAGTCGCCGCGCACGTGGGCGTTCTGCGCCAGCGTGTAGGCGCCGGCGAGCATGAACAGCGTGCCGTACAGCATGTTGCTGGCGTCGAATATCCATGCCGTCGGCATGTTCATGATGTAGCGCTTGAAGACCTCGACGCAGACGAGCGTCATCAGCGCGACGATGAGCCACGCCGCGGCCTTACCCACCCACGTGCCGATGGCGTCGACCGTGTGCAAAAAATGCTCAACGCTCATGCGTTGCAGCCAATTTGGCGGCGTGCCGGACAAGGCGCCGCTTGGGCGTTAACTCCAAAAGGCGCCTTGCCGTCGCAAATGTCGCGTCAGATCTTCTTCACCGCCGCGTTCTGTCCGAAGTAATGATCGAAAGCCATGCGGCGGTTGACGACGGTGTCCTGTTCCCACCGCACCGTCCTTTGGGCAAAGGCGATCTGCGAATCCAGAATTTCCCTGAACAAGGGATTCTCCGCGGCTTTTTTCTTGACGACGTCGTCGTAAACCTCCAGCTGCCTTTTGAGGATTGCGTCCGGCGTCTTATAGAATTTGACGTTGTCCTTCGTCTGCAACTCCACGTAATCCTTCGAGTAGCGGTCGATCGCCTTCCATTGCATGTCCTGCGACGCCGCCTCGACCGCATTGGCGATGATCGCCTTCATCGTGCCCGGCAGCGCCTCGTATTTGGGCTTGTGGAACATGATCTCGAACTGCTCGGCATTCTGATGGAAGCTCTGCAGCATGCAGATCTTCGACACGTCGGCAAAGCCAAGCGCGCGATCGGACGACGCATTGTTGAACTCCGCAGCGTCGAGCAGGCCGCGATCCATTGCGGAGACGATTTCGCCGCCAGGCAGCGCGTTCACAGCCGCGCCCATGCCGGTGAAGACGTCAATGGAGATGCCGACGGTGCGGAATTTCAGACCTTTGAGATCCTCGACCTTGGTGACTGGTTTCTGGAACCAGCCGAGCGGTTGTGTCGGCATCGGTCCATACGGGAACGAGACGACGTTGGCGCCGATCGACGCATACAGCTTGTCGAGAAGCTCCTTGCCTCCGCCGTATTTGTGCCACGCCATCAGCATGTTGGCGTCCATGCCGAATCCGGGGCCGGATCCCCAAAGCGCGAGCGCGGTCTGCTTGCCGTAGTGATAAACCAGCACGCCGTGGCCGCCGTCGAGCGTTCCTTTCGACACCGCGTCGAGCAGGCCGAAAGCAGGCACCACGGCGCCGGCCGGCAACACCTCGATCCTGAGGTCGCCGCCCGTCATGTCGTTGACTTTTTTGGCGAAATCGAGCGCGTATTCGTGAAAGATATCCTTGGAGGGCCAGGTGCTCTGCCAGCGCATGGCGGTCGGGCCTTGCGCCGCGGCGACTTTCGGTGCGGCGACGGTCGCCGCAGCCGCCAAGGCCGCGCCGCTCAGGAACTTACGGCGCGAATTCCTGTTCCCACTCGAGGTTTTTGCTTTGGTCATTGTTTCCTCCCAAGAGTTCGGCGCTGCCGGTTTTCTTGCGAGGCCGGCATTGCCGGAACTGCTATGTGGGTCCAATTTATGAGTTCATAGTGCCGCACTCCATGCGGCAAAGGGTATCGCGCCGCGTCTAGTGAAACAGGCGCGACATATTCTCCTCCCTCTGGCAATTTTCTTCGGGCCGTTTCGCAACAAAAAAGCCCGCCGGTGCGGCGGGCTCTTCTTCGGCCCGGCGCCGCCCCGTCACATCTTGCTGCAATCGGAGCCGGGGCATTCGGCATAAGTAATCTTGCCGCTTGCGTCCTTCTTCCAGATGTACATCACGTAGTCGAGCTTGGTGATGTCGCCCTTCTTGTCGTAGGCGATGTCGCCGAGCACGGTTTTGAAACTCATGCCGGAATGCATCATGTCGGCGACCTTTTTCGGGTCGGCCGACTTGGCCGCTTCCGCCGCCTGCTTGATGATCTGCACGCCGGCATAGCTGTAGAGCGTGTAGGCCTCGGGCTCGAATTTCTTGGCGCGGAATTCCGCCACCACGGCTTTGGCTTCCGGCTTGTTGCGCGGATCGGGACCGTAAGTCATCAGCGTGCCTTCGACGCCCGGGCCGCCGACGGAGGCGAACTCGTCGGAGGTGATGCCGTCGCCGCCCATCAGCGGCGCCTTGACGCCCTGGTCGCGCATCTGCCGCACGATCAGGCCGCCTTCGGTATAGAGGCCGCCGAAATACACGAGATCGGCGCCCGATTGTTTGATCTTGGAGATCAGCGCCGAGTAATCCTTCTCGCCGGTATTGATGCCTTCATAAAGGACCGCGTCCATGCCGCCGGCCTTGATGGTCTTCAACGTTTCGTCGGCGAGGCCTTTGCCGTAGGTGGTCTTGTCGTTGACGAAGGCGATCTTCTTGCCCTTGAAGTGGGCGAGGATGTAGGTGCCGGCGACTTTGCCCTGCTGATCGTCGCGGCCGCAGGTGCGGAAGATGTTCCACAAGCCGCGCTCGGTGACGGTGGGATTGGTCGATGCCGGCGTGATCTGAAGGATGCCGTTTTCCTGATAAACCTCGGAGGCCGGGATGGTGACGCCGGAATTGTAATGGCCGATGACGAATTTGACGCCGTCGCCGGCAAACTTGTTGGCGACCGAGACGCCTTGCTTGGGATCGGAGACGTCGTCGCCGAATTCGGTGAGGATCTTCTGATTGAGAATGCCGCCGGCCGCGTTGATGTCGGCCGCCGCCTGTTCGACGCCGTTCTTCATCTGCGAACCGGTCGCAGCATTCGGACCGGTGATCGGACCGCCGACGCCGAATTTTACCTGCGCGGTGGCGGAATTCGCCAACACGAATGCTAGGCTCAGCGAAACACCGAGCGTGGTGATCGTTTTCATCGTCAGTTCCCCTTAACTGGAAGCCGAAAGTTAGGATTTGCCACAATGTTACGTCAAGGCGCCTTGCGGCGCCAGCGCAGCGGGCCATTCGGCTGATTGATCCAACGATATTGGCTGACCATTTGCACGGCACGCGCGGTCTGGAAACCCATCAAGCCGAAGGCCAGGCAAATGGCGCTGTCGACAACATAATAATGCAGCGACAACAGCGTACCGCCGAACAAGGCGAAATGGATGAAGCGCACCGCGGCGCCGAGGATCAGCATATAGGCGACGATTTGCCACCATGGCCGCCAAGTCAGCGCAATGGCGCGTCCGGCGAGGGTCGCCGCGCCACCACCGAGGACGATCGTGACCAGGAGGAAGATGCCGAACGAGCCTTCCTCGTAGAGGAAACCTTGCATCATGGCTCGACCTTTTGCCGTCCGCCTTCCAGATAAGCGGCTTTCACTTCCGGCCGGTCGAGCAATTCCCGGCCGGTGCCGGACAGCGTGATCAAGCCGTTGACCATGACATAGCCGCGGTGCGCCAGCTTGAGCGCGTGGAACGCGTTCTGCTCCACCAGGAACACGGTGAGGCCGTCTTCTGCGTTGAGCTTTTTGATGGCGTCAAAAATCTGCCGCACGATCAGCGGCGCCAGTCCGAGCGACGGCTCGTCGAGGAGGAGCAGCCGCGGCCGGCTCATCAGCGCGCGCGCGATCGCCAGCATCTGCTGCTCGCCGCCCGACAACGTGCCGCCGCGCTGGGTGAGACGTTCTCTGAGACGCGGGAACAGCGCCAGCACGCGGTCGAGATCGGCAGCGAATTCGCCCGATGCGGCGACGGTGGCGCCCATCTGCAGGTTTTCCAGCACCGTCATCCGGCCGAAGATGCGGCGGCCTTCCGGCGCGTGGGCGAGCTTCAGCCGTGCGATCTCATGGGTCGGCAGCTGCGTGATGTTCTGGCCGGCGAAAACGATCTCGCCGTCGCGCGCCCGCGGATTGCCGCACACGGTCATCATCAGCGTGGATTTGCCGGCGCCGTTGGCGCCAATGAGCGCAACAATCTCGCCCGCATTGACGTCGAGATCGACGCCCTTGAGCGCCATCACGCGGCCGTAAAACGCGGTGACGCCGCGCAGCGACAACAGCGGTGCGGTCATGGCACGGCCGTCGTTCTCCCTCCCCCTGAAAGGGGGAGGGTGGGGTGGGGGTCAGGGCCGCTAGCGCGGCGCAGACGGAGCGAACGCCGCACGGACCCCCACCCGGCGACCTGCGGTCGCCGTCCTCCCCCTTTCAGGGGGAGGAAAAGAGAAATGGGCGTGCTCACAGCCCCACCTCCGCTTCGACTTTCGCCACCTCGTCGTCGGCGACGCCGAGATAGGCCGCGATCACTTTGGCGTCGTTGCGCACCGCGTCGGGCGCGCCGTCGGCGATCTTGACGCCATAGTCGAGCACGACGACGTGGTCGGAAATTCCCATCACCACCGACATGTCGTGCTCGATCAAAAGGATCGAGACGGCGAATTCGTCGCGGACGGCGAGCAGGAGCTCGTTGAGCTCGGCGCTCTCGCGCGGATTAAGCCCCGCCGCCGGCTCGTCGAGGCAGAGCAGCACCGGCTCGGTGCACATGGCGCGGGCGATTTCGAGCCGCCGCTGCGCGCCATAGGGCAGCACACCGGCCGGATCGTCGGCACGCTCGATCAAGCCAAAACGCTCGAGCCAGCAGCGCGCCTTGTCGAGGGCTGCGCGCTCGGCGGACGCGTAGGAGGGGAATCCGAGCACGCCGAGGAACGTATAGCCGGACGCAACCATCAGTCCGTTATGCTGGGCGACCAACAGGTTCTCCAGCACGGTCATGCCGGGAAACAGCCGGATGTTCTGGAATGTGCGGGCGACGCGTGCCTGTTGCGCCACCAGAAAGTCGGGCATGCGTTCGAGCAAGTACAGCGCGCCGTTGGCGCGCACTTGGCCGCGCTTGCCGCTGTCGGTCAGGCTTTCGAGTGAGTCCCACACCGCGGCATCGCCGCGGTGGAGCGCAACGCGGCCTTCGGTCGGCTTGTAGAAGCCGGTGATGCAGTTGAACACGGTGGTCTTGCCGGCGCCGTTCGGGCCGATCAGGGCGGTGATGGTGCCGCGCTTGACCTCGAAAGAGAGATTGTCGATGGCGACGAGGCCGCCGAAGCGCATGGTCAAATGCTCGACGCGGAGCACGGTGGAGCCGTCGCGCGCGGAATCCATCAGCCGCGTCCCTGCTTGACCAGATCGGCGGCGATGGCCTTGCGTTCTTTGAGGAACACCGACGGCTCGCGCGTCGAGATCAGTCCGCGCGGCCGCCAGATCATGATCACCACCATGGCGAAGCCGAACAGCAGCATGCGGTATTGGGTCGGATCGAAAGTCGGGCCGAAAATGTTTTTAAGAAAATCGAGTTCGCGCAAAATCTCGGTGCCGCCGATCATGACGATGGCGGCGGTGACGACGCCGATCTGGCTGCCCATGCCGCCGAGCACGACGATGGCGAGGATGGTGGCGGACTCGATGAAGGTGAAGGATTCCGGCGAGATGAACGCTTCGCGCGCGGCGAAGAACGAGCCGGCGAAACCGGCGAACATCGCGCCCATGGCGAACGCGGTGAGCTTGGTATTGGTGGTGTTGATGCCGAGCGAGCGGCAGGCGATCTCGTCTTCGCGCAAGGCCTCCCAGGCGCGTCCGATCGGCAGGCGGCGCAGCCGCACGGTGACGAAGCAGGTGAGCAGCGCCAGCGCCAGGATCAGATAATAGAGAAAGATGACGCGGTAGAGCGGCGAGAACGGCAGGCCGAATGTCGCGGCAAAGCCGTCGTCATTGGCGTTGAACGGAATGCCGAAAAAGGTCGGCCGCGGAATGCTGATGATGCCGGCATAGCCATTGGTCAGCGCCACCCAGTTGATCAGGATGAGGCGGATGATCTCGCCGAAGGCGAGCGTGACGATGGCCAAATAGTCGCCGCGCAGGCGGAGCACCGGGAAGCCGAGCAAAATGCCCCAGAACGAGGACAGCGCGCCGGCAAGCGGCAGCAGGATCCAGAACGACAGCCCGAAGGTTTTGGCCAACAGCGCGTAGGAGTAGGCGCCGACCGCGTAGAACGCGACGTAGCCGAGGTCGAGCAGGCCGGCGAGGCCGACCACGATGTTGAGCCCCCAGCCGAGCATCACATAGATCAAAATCTGGATGCCGAAATTGTCGATCCATTTCTGTCCGCCGCCGATGCCGACCGCGAAATAGATGATCAGCGGATAGGCGACGAAGAACCCGATGGCCGAAGGGATGAACCACTTGGCGAGAGTGCCGCGAAATTTCTGCGAAACATTTGCCGGCGCTGCGGCTGGCACCGGCCGCTCGGCGCGTCGCGCCAGCCACGGCATGAGCGCGAAGGCGTAGAGGAAGCGGCAGGCGGCGACGATGGCGACGACGGCGAACAGCAGCGGCCAGCGTGTGGTCAGGACGAGCTTGTTGCTGCCGTCGACGCCGGTCAAAAATCCGATCAGCGGCAGCAATACGCCGAAGGCAATGAGGCCGGTGAAGCCGGCGTCGCGCAACGCGCCGGTCAAATCGACGCGCCCGCTCTGCGCGCCGGCTTGTCTTACAGCGGCTTGCATCTCAGACCTTCTCGACATCCGGCCGGCCGAACAGGCCCTGCGGCAGGAAGATCAAAGTGATCGCCAGCACCGAGAAGGCGGCGACGTCCTTGTAGTCGATGGAGAAGTAAGCCGACCAGAAGGTCTCGATCAGGCCGATCAGGAGGCCGCCGACCACGGCGCCCGGCAGCGAGCCGATGCCGCCCAACACCGCGGCGGTAAACGCTTTCACGCCCGGCACGAAACCGTCGGAAAAGGTTACGACGCCGTAGTACATCAGATACATGGTGCCGGCGACGGCGGCCAACGCAGCCGCGATCACGAAGGTCATCGAGATGGTGCGGTCGACGTCGACGCCGACCAAAGCCGCCATCTTCTGGTCCTGCTCGCAGGCGCGCTGCGCCCGGCCGAGCCGCGTCTTGGCCACCAGATACCAGAACGCCAGCAGCAGCACCGCGGTGATGCCCCAAATGATGAGCTGCTTATAGGACAGAGTCACCGCAAAATTGTTCTGGTTGAACAGCACGAACTCGCCCTGGATCATGGGCGGGGTCGACTTGTTGCGCGGCCCTTGGGTGACCTGCACGAAATTCGACAGGAAGATCGACATGCCGATGGCGGAGATCAGCGGCGCCAGCCGGAACGAGCCGCGCAACGGCCGGTAGGCGATGCGCTCGATCACCCAGTTCACCAGCGAGGTGAACACCATGGCCACGATGAGGACGATGAACAGCGCCAGCGCGACCGAGGAGATGCCGAGCCAGGTGGTGAGGATCAGGAAGGCAATGAGCGCGATGAAGGCCGAGACCATGAACACGTCGCCATGGGCGAAGTTCACCATGCCGATGATGCCGAACACCATCGTATAGCCGATGGCGATCAGGCCGTAGATCGAACCGAGCGTGATGCCGTTGATGAGCTGCTGGACGAAGTATTCCATGCGTCCGCCGCGCTCCGCGAATCCAGTTAATGTCTTAACAGGCGCGCTCCTGAGCGGCAACGCATCCCGTCATTCCGGGGCGCGGGCGAAAGCCCGCGAACCCGGAATGCATAATCACGATACGTGCAATAATCGCGCCGGAGGTCCACAACCAAACCGTCTGTGGTTATGGATTCCGGGTTCCTCGCTTCGCTCGGCCCCGGAATGACGTTGGCTTGTCGCCGTGGTCGCAGCGGGCTACGGCTTGGCCACGAGACAACGAGAACAGGGAGACCCTCCATGGACCGGGTCAAATCCGAGGACGCCATCGGCGCCAAGGGGCGGCCGTTCACCGGCGCGGAATACCTCGAAAGCCTGCGCGACTGCCGCGAAGTCTATGTCTATGGCGAGCGGGTCAAGGACGTCACCACGCATCCGGCGTTCCGCAATGCCGCGCGCTCGATCGCCCGGCTCTACGACGCGCTCCATGCCGAAAAGACCAAGGGCATCCTGACCGCGCCGACCGATACCGGCTCCGGCGGCTACACCCACAAATTCTTCCGCGCCGCGCGCTCGCGCGAGGATCTGGTCGCGCAACGCGACGCCATCGCCCAATGGGCGCGCATGTCCTACGGCTGGATGGGGCGCTCGCCGGACTACAAGGCGTCGCTGATGAACACGCTCGGCGCCAATTTCGATTTTTACGGCAAGTTCGCCGGCAATGCCAAGGCTTGGTACAAGCGCGCCCAAGAGAACGTGCTGTTCATGAACCACGCCATCGTCAATCCGCCGGTGGATCGTTCGAAATCCGCCGACCAGGTGAAAGACGTCTACATCACCATTCAGAAAGACACCGATGCCGGGATTTACATCTCCGGCGCCAAAGTGGTGGCGACGTCGTCGGCGCTGACCCATTACAATTTCCTCGGCCAGAACGCCGCGGTGCCGCTGCACGACACCGATCTCGCGGTGATGTTCATCGCGCCGATGAATGCGCCCGGGGTAAAGCTGTTCTGCCGCACGTCCTACGAGATGACCGCGAGCGTGATGGGCACGCCGTTCGATTATCCGCTGTCGTCGCGCTTCGACGAGAACGACGCCATCTTCGTCTTCGATAATGTGTTCATTCCCTGGGAAGACGTGCTGCTGCACCGCGATCTGGAAAAGCTGAAAGTCTTCTTCCCGCAATCGGGTTTTCTGGCCGGCTATCAGTTCCAGGGCTGCACGCGGCTTGCGGTCAAACTCGACTTTATGGTCGGCGTCCTCGCCAAGGCGTTGCGCGCGGCGGGCTCCGACGAATTCCGCGGCAATCAGGCCATGCTCGGCGAGGTGATCGCCTGGCGGCACCTGTTCTGGGCGCTGACCGATGCCATGGCGATGAACCCGACCGAATGGGTCAACGGCGCGGTGCTGCCGAACCTGCAATCGGGCTCGAGCTATCGGGTGTTCGCCGGCGATGCCTATGGCCGCATCAAGGAGATCGTGGAGAAAATCGTCGCCTCGTCGCTGATCTATCTGCCGTCCTCGGCCAGGGATTTCAAAAACCCGGAGATCGACCGTTATCTTGCGCAATATGTGCGCGGCTCCTACGGCATCGATTACAAGCAGCGCATCAAAGTAATGAAGCTGTTGTGGGACGCCATCGGCACCGAATTCGGCGGCCGCCACGAGCTCTACGAGCGCAATTACGCCGGCAACCACGAAGACATCCGCATCCAGGCGCTGTGGAACGCGCGCTCGTCGGGGATGATGGAGCAGATGACGGCGCTCGCCGAGCAGTGCATGTCGGAATACGACGAGAACGGTTGGACCGATTCCGCATGGCTGGACCCCGACGATGTGGCCTATCCAGGCTTACCCAAGGCGCTCGCGGCGGAGTAATTCTTACCTGTCATGCCCCGCCAACGGGTCCGGCCCGAAGTGTCCGGCCCGATGACAAGCTCCGGCGGGGCACCCAGTATGCGCGGCGCTCATTGCATATATCTCCTGACAAGGTGGATACTGGATCATCCGCCTTCGCGGATGATGACAGGTTGATATGAGCTGGATCGACCAACGGCCCGACGATGCCATGGACGGCGCCTTTACGGCGGTGGCGCCAGCGCCCGCGATCTCAAGCGTCGATGTGGCGGCGTTCCGCGATGCCATGAGCCGGCTCGGCGCCGCCGTGCATGTGGTGACTTCGGCCGGCCCCGGCGGCAAGACCGGATTTACCGCGACCGCCGTTTGCTCGGTATCCGACCAGCCAGCGACGTTGTTGGTTTGCCTCAACCGGCGTGCCAAGAGCGCTCCGCTCTTGGCCCAGAACGGCGTGTTCTGCGTCAATACGCTCGGCGCGGACGAAGAAAAGCTCGCCGATCTGTTTGCGGGCAGAAGCGGCGTGCATCTCGAAGAGCGTTTTTCCGTCGGCGAATGGATCACGCTGAAAACCGGCTCGCCGGTGCTGGCGTCGGCGGTGATCGCCTTCGACTGCCGCACCATCGAGATCAAGGCGGTGGCCTCGCACAACGTGCTGTTCGGCGCCGTCGAAGCGGTGCGGCTCGGTCCCGCCGGGCCGGCGCTGGTCTATCACGACCGGCTGTACAAAAAGGTCTAAAGCCGGGTCGCCGAATGCGAGTGCTGCTTGCTCTTGCAGTGCTGATCGCGGCCGCAGCCGGCGTGCTGGTTTTTACGGAGCCGGGGCAGGGCGTATTGCGCGCGTTCGGGGTGCCGGCACCGGAATGCATGTCGGCACGGTGGCTCGACACGGTCGGATATCACGTGCCGCAGTGTACTTGCGGCAATTGCACGTCGCCGCCATTGCCGCCAACGCCTCCCGGCGCACGCTGAGGCCGCCGCCGGGGCGGCGAGCTTTCCGGCTTATTCACAGCACGGCGGTCTTCTTCTTTTCCGCAATCGGCCTATGCTTTGGCCCATGGCCTCGACGCTGCCATTGTTCCACTTGTACGGCGATCCGCCGGACGATCAGGCGTTCGACTTTATTCACGTCGAGACCATCGCCTCGCGGTCGTCGATTCACGATTGGACCATCCGCGCCCATCGCCATCGCAACCTGTTTCAGATCTTGCTGATCGAAAAGGGCGGCGGCGAGATGACGTTCGATGTCGCGCACCTGCCGTTCACGGCGCCGGCCGCGATTTTGGTGCCGGCGACCATCGCGCACGGTTTCCGCTTCGAGCCCAACGTCACCGATGGCTGGGTCTTAAGTTTTACGGAAGACGCCGCCGGCGCGCTCACCGACCGCGCCGGCGAGGCCTTGGCGCGGCTGCGCGCGCTTGCCGCGCAGCCCGTGATCCCGATCGGCGACGAGGTGGAGGGAGCGCGACTGTCGGCGCTGTGCACGGAGCTGTTCGAAGAGCACAGCCTGGCGCGCGAGGGATTTCGCCTTGCGATGCGCGGGCTTCTGGTGCTGATCGCCGTGGGCGTGGCGCGACTCGCTGCCAGCCGCGCCCGCACCGGCACCGTAACGCTAAGACCCGCCGACGCCTCGGTGGCGCAGTTGCGTGCCTTGGTCGACGAGAATTTTCGCGTCGAACGTCAGCTCGATTTTTATGCCGAAAAACTCGGCATGACCGTCGACCGGCTCAACGATCACGTCAAACGCTCGACGGGCGTCACCGCGGGACACTTGATCCGCCAGCGCGTGCTCACCGAAGCCAAGCGCCAGCTGGTCTTCACCACGCAGCCGATCCACGACATCGCCGAGGAACTCGCCTTCGCCGATCCGTCGCACTTCGCCCGCTTCTTCCGCAAGCAGACCGGCACCACGCCGCACGAGTTTCGCGCGCAGCGTGGCGGGTGAAGCGAGGGACAGCGGACGATGAAGCGCCGCCACTTGCTCGCCGCCTTGCCTTTGCTCGCGACCGGCGTGTTCGGCGCGCGCAGCGTCCAGGGCGCGGCCGCCTTGAAGGTGGGAGCGGCCTTGCCCGACCCGCCCTTCGAATTCATGACCAAGGACGGCCCGGCCGGCTTCGATATCGCGCTGATGCAGCGCATCGCCGAAAAACTCGGCCGCGCATGGCAGCTCGTGCCTTACCAGGGCGCCGACTTCAACGGCATCTTCGCCGGTCTCGATCACGGCACCTATGACTGCATTGCCTCGGGCGCGACGATCACGCCGCAACGCCAACGGATCGCCGATTTCTGCGCACCCTATGTGGTCTCCGGCCAATCCCTCGTCGTCGATACGAGCCGCCATCCGACCGTGCATGGCATCGCCGATCTCAAAGGCCTGGTGATCGGCGTGCAGCAAGGCAATACCAGCCAGCCGGTCGCCAACAGGCTCGTCGCCGAGCATCGTGCCGCGCGCGTGCGCGTCTACGCCTATGACGAGATCGAGAAGGCACTCGACGATCTCTCGACCGGCGGCTGCGACGCCTTCATGAAACTCGCTCCAGTCACCGAATGGTTCGTGCGCGACCGCCCGAAGCTTGCGGTCGTCGAGACCGGCATCACCCGTGAGCGCCTCGGTGTCTGCGTGCGCAAGGGCAACACGGTACTGAGGAACGCGATCGACAAGGCGCAAGCGTCGCTGACGACGGACGGCACGCTACCCGCGCTGATCAAGCAGTGGCTTGGGTAATGCGGACATCGCGCGGAATTGTCGCCATGTCCGCTTTTGGACCCGTCGCGAACGAACGCCCATAGCCATGATTGGACAGCGCCCGATCGCGACGATATCCATTCGGCAACCCATAAGCGATACACGAGAACCCGACATGACTGACACCCCTGAATATACGCCACCGGAAGTTTGGGTCTGGGAGAAGGACGACACTCCCAATTGGCGCTATGGCCATCTCAATCGCCCTATCGCGGGCGCGACGCATGAGAAGGCGTTGCCGCGCGGAAAACATCCGCTGCAGCTCTATTCATTAGCGACGCCTAATGGCGTCAAAGTGACGGTTATGCTGGAGGAATTGCTGGCCGCCGGTCACAGCGGAGCCGAATACGACGCCTGGCTGATCCGGATCGGTGAGGGCGACCAGTTCGGTAGCGGATTTGTCGGGGTGAACCCGAATTCCAAAATACCGGCGCTCATGGACTATAGCGAACAGACGCCGCAACGCGTTTTC
Source organism: uncultured Alphaproteobacteria bacterium (assembly GCA_963724715.1). Lineage (GTDB taxonomy): Bacteria > Pseudomonadota > Alphaproteobacteria > Rhizobiales > Xanthobacteraceae > BOG-931. The sequence goes on from CAVRVV010000003.1 coordinate 77,790, forward strand.
GAATCCGGCGCGATCCTGCTCTACCTGGCGGATAAATTCGGCGCCTTCCTGCCAAAGGATCACGGCAAGCGCACCGAGGCGCTGAACTGGCTGTTCTGGCAGATGGGTTCAACGCCCTATCTCGGTGGCGGCTTCGGGCATTTCTATGCCTATGCTCCGGTGAAGATCAAATACGCCATCGACCGTTTTTCAATGGAGCTCAAGCGCCAGCTCGACGTGCTCGACCGGCAGCTTGCGGACAATCGATTCGTCGCCGGCGACGAATATACGATCGCCGATATGGCGATCTGGCCGTGGTACGGCAACGGCGTGTTGAACGGCGCCTCCTACAACGACCCGCGCAAATTCCTGCAGACGCACGAATATAAAAACCTGATGCGCTGGACGAAAGAAATCGGCGAGCGCCCGGCCGTCAAGCGCGGGCGGATGGTCAACCGCGCCACCGGATCGCTCGAAGGACAATTGCGCGAACGCCATGACGCCAGCGATTTCGAAACGAAGACGCAGGACAAGATCGACGGACACGGGTAACCCCATCGCAATATCCATTAGATAAAGCCGACACTCGTCCGATGAAGAGTGTCCCGCATAGACCACTCGATGGGAGCCGACCGCGGAGCGTTACCGACATCGTCGAGGCCGTGAGTATTTCGTGTGATTTCTGCTTATGGCCGAAACTGTCGCGTCGACTGGTCGCGTTCGTGTCCGTTCTCAGGGGTCTAGCTCTGCGCCGACCTCGTATAGTCGAGGCAGTTCATGACCCACAACGGTCATCCGCGGTCTAAACTTGCTGTGATGCACAACACGGTTTTTTGGTAATGTGCGGCGATCGGCCTTTTGGGAGTAGCGATGAGACGGCGGGATTTTATCAAAGTGATTGCCGGATCAGCAGCCGCGTGGCCCCTCGGCACGCAGGCGCAGCAGCCGGCAATGCCGGTGGTCGGCTTTATGAGTGGCCGAGCACCGGAGGATTCGGCGCACCTCGTCTCCGCATTCCGACAAGGCTTAGCTGAAACGGGCTTTGTCGAAGGCCAAACTGTCACGATTGAGTTCCGTTGGGCGCATGGCGATTACGATCGGCTGCCAGCTCTGGCGGCCGATTTGGTCGGCAGAAAAGTTGCCGTCCTTGTTGGTGTCGGTGGTGATGTTTCGGCTCTCGCCGCCAAGAAGGCAACTGCGACGATCCCAGTCGTCTTTGGGATGGGAGACGACCCAGTCAAGGCCGGTATCGTTGCCAGCTTCAACCGACCTGACGGCAACGTCACAGGTTTTACCCTTTGGACCAGTGAGATGGAGTCGAAACGGCTTGGTTTGCTGCGGGAGATGCTGCCTGCGGTCCAACTTATCGGAGTACTTGTAAACCCCAAATTCCCGCCGTCGTCGCATGAGTTGAGCGATCTTGAACTTGCGGCCAAAGGGATCGGTCAACGACTGTTCGTAGCATCGGCGAATAACGACGCGGAATTGGATTCAGCCTTGGCCTCACTCGGACAACAGCGCGTCGGCGCGTTTCTTGTCACTGCTGCTCCCTTCTTCGACACACGGCTAGAACGAATTGTTGGATTCGCGGCTCAAAATCGACTGCCCGCTATCTATCAGTTTCGTGAATACGCCGTAGCCGGGGGGCTAATCAGCTATGGCCCCGATGTTGTCGAAAGCTATCGAAACGCTGGGCTCTATGTCGGTCGCATTCTCAAAGGTGAAAAACCCGCGGACCTACCGGTTTTACAGCCAACCAAGTTCGATTTCGTAATCAACCTAAAGACTGCTAAGGCGCTCGGACTAATGGTGCCGCCAACCCTTCTTGCCGAAGCCGGTGAGGTGATCGAATAGGCTGGTCAATGTCGCCTCATGGCCCATTGCGACATCGGCGGCTCAAGATTGTTACCATGCATCAGAAGGAAGAGCGCCTCCTGCCGAGTCCTACTCCAGCGCCATGCCCTTTCCGGCCAATTCCTTTTTTGCTTTCTCATTTTTGGCCAAATGCGTCAGCCCCATGCCGCGCAGCACGTTGGGTGCCTTTGTGAACTGAACGTTGTCGTAACCAACTATCTCTACCCTGTTGCCCCAGGGGTCCCGAAAATCAAGAAACGGCCCGTCGAGTGGGGTAACACCAGCTGCCTTGAGTGCCTTGCGGGCCGCCTCCTTGTCGTCGACAACGAGGCCAAAGTGGCGACCATCGTCTGCCGGCTGCCTGCGGCCCTTCTGAAGCGCAATGAACTGATCGCCTAGATCAATGAAAGCCATGGAGTCACTTTTGCCGCGCAGTTTGAACTCGAAGAGATGGCCATAGAATGCCAGCGCTTCATCGATATCCCCCACCTCAAGTGCGACGTGGTTGAAGCCTACCACGCGTGGTTTCTCGACCTCGGCCATCGGAGTCTCCTCTGCCAGTCTGCAGATCAAGTGGGTAACGCCGGCTCAAGAAACAACTGGTTCCTGCGGCGGGAATCTAGAGGCGCTGAACCAGATGTCTGCGATCAGCCGATGAGCGGACCTTCCGCAAGCGCCGGATTTGGGTAGATATTGACCCGAAACTGACATTGGCGGCCGACGACTGGACAAGGGTCCGACAGATCGCACCATTTGGATGAGCACCGCCTTCGGGTATCCTCGGCGTCGCGCCGGCCGCCGCAGCCAACATTTTCCGGGGATAATGCCATGTCCAACCCAGCCCACTCTTACGAGCCGCTCACATCCGAAAACGCCGCGCTTGTCCTCGTCGATCACCAAGTTGGCCTCATGAGCGGAGTGCGTGACTACTCGATCGCTGAGCTCAAGCATAACGTCATCGGCCTCGCGAAGGCCGCGAAGGCACTCAAGCTTCCGATCGTCGCAACCACGACGGCGCGAGACAGCATGTGGGGACCGACGTTTCCTGAACTGGTCGAAGCTTTGCCCGGGGTGCAAATTATGGACCGTTCGTCGGTCAATGTTTACGACGATCCACGCGTCGCAGGCGCGATCGAAGCGACCGGCCGCAAGAAACTGATTTTTGCCGGTCTTTCGCTTGAAGTCTGCGCGGCACTCCCTGCCATGACCGCCGTCAGCAAGGGCCTCAATGCGTACGTCGCCGTGGATGCCTGCGGCACGTTCAGTGAGACCAAACGTCAAGTTGGACTGCTACGGATGCTGCAGGCAGGCGTAATACTATCGGACTACGCGACGCTGATGGTTGAAATTCTCAAAGACAACGGTCGGCCCGAGGCCGGTGCGGTCTATGGCGCGATGGATATGGATTGGGCCAAGCTGGTAGGCCAGATGGCACAAGCCCACGCCAAGTAAACGGCACACCGATCGCTTCAAGCAACTAGATTGGCTGTGTACCGAATGTCCGCTTTTCGCCTGTTTCTGCCGCGCCGATCGACCACCTTCGAGTCTGTTATGTGAGGTCTTTCTGCCGCGCAGTTCAAGGGTCGGTGCGGCAGAAATTGACCCGAAGCGTCGAATCGCCATTGTCAAATGCCGCATTGCGAAAGGGTTATTCGACCACCTCGTTGGCGCGCAATAGCACGGATGTCGGAAAGGCGATGCCTAAGCCTTTTGCCGTTTTGCTGTTCACCACCAGTTCGAACTGGGTCGGACGTTCGATCGGTAGATCGGCCGGTTTCGTTCCCCGCAGGACTTTCCCAATCATCACGCCGGCCTGGCGATACGCGCCGAGCAGATTCGGCCCATACGCCATCAACCCTCCGGCCCGAGCGAAATCGGGGAATAGGGACACGGCCGGCAGTTTGTGGAGAGCGCAGAGTTCGGCGACCTTCCGTACGTTCGAGCCGAAAACTGGGGATGACAGCAATAACAAGGCATCTGGGCTTCCTCGACTCGCCGAAGCAAAGGCTTCGTCAAAATCTGACGATCTCTGCACCTCTAGTATCTCCAGCGTTACGTTGAGCGATTCGGCCGCATTCTCAACCGCCTTTTTTTGCATCAGTCCCGTGGATGGATCCCATAGAACGGCGACGCGGGAGAGACGGGGGATCGTCTCCTTCAACAGCTCCAGCCATTTGGTGGTGAACTCCGGGAAAGCTAAAAATAGTCCGGTAACGTTTCCGCCCGGATGCGCGAGACTGGCGACCACGCCGCTATCCACCGGGTCCGATTCCAGGTCGAGTGCGACAATCGGAACGGTCTGAGTGACCGACCGGACCGTTCGTAGTACCGCCGGACCGTTCGCGAAGAAAACATCGACGTTAGCCGCGACGATTTCCGCGACCTGCGCAGCAATCCGTGAGGGGTCGTTATCGGCGACAAGCAGAACAAACTCGACCTGCGCTGGCATGGTGTAGCCCTCTGTGCGCAAGCCGTTCAGAATTGCCTCAACACGAGATGGTGCCGCCACCTGAGGGCCCGGAAACTCCATACCGACCCTTGAGACCTTGCCGGTCTGCTGCGCGCGCGCCGCAAGCGGCCACGCGACAGTTGCGCCGCCCAGCGTGGATATGAATTGCCGCCGCCCGATACCGATTGCCATTGACCGTCCCGACCAGCGCCATTGCTGGCTACAATGGAAGCGAGAGTATCACGCACCAATCGGCAGGTCTGGCCAGAGACTCGGTTGCCGCCATGCAGCAACGCGGTCACAATTGGGGGAAAAGCGGAAGTACGAACCCGCGTCTGAAATGACGCGATTGACCCATCAAGACATTTCGCTCCCTTCCAATTGCCTTACCGCAAAACACCGCCAGCAGTGCCCATGATGTGATAAGGTCCGGCCTCAACCGAGGGGCGGTCCGTGAGGCGACGCGACTTCATCACGCTCATTTGTGGGACGGCGGCGGCATGGCCGCTCGCGGCGCGAGCGCAGTTGTCTACAATCGGATTCCTCAGTGCTCGCTCGCCAACTGACTCAGAACAGCTAGTCGCGGCGTTTCGCCAAGGCTTAAAGGCCGGCGATTATTCTGAGGGCAAAGATATCGTCATCGAATACCGATGGGCAGAAGGCGACCTCGAAAGGTTGCCGAGTTTGGCAAACGAATTGGCTCGCCGACCTGTGGCCCTGATGGTCACGGCCGGCGGCAATGGTGCGGCAATCGCGGCAAAAGCTGCGACCTCGACCATACCGATAATTTTCATCATAGGAACCGACCCAGTCGAAGATGGCTTAGTCGCGAGCCTTTCAAGGCCGGGCGGGAACATGACGGGAGTCACGCTCATGACGTCTGAGCTGGGAGCTAAGCGGCTTGGATTGCTGCGCGAGCTAAAGCCTGGAGTCGGCGTGATTGCGGTACTGATAAACCCCAGCAGCCCAGCGTCCCGGAGCCAAGTGAAGGATATGGAGGCTGCAGCGCAGTCCGTTGGGCAACAAATCCTCGTGGTCAGTGCCAGCAATGATGAGGAGATGGAAAGGGCTTTTGCCGCGATATCACAGCGTCAGGCAAGCGCGCTCGTCGCCATGCCAGATCCGTTCTTTAACACCCGGCGCGATAAAATTGTTGCGTTAGCCGCCCATCACAAGGTCCCTGCCATCTACGACTCGCATGACTATGCTGCCGCTGGCGGACTTATAAGTTACGGTACGAGTTATGCCCCAGTCTATTTTGAGGCTGGCCAATATGCGGCGCGTGTTCTCAAGGGCGAACGCCCCAATGACCTCCCCGTACTTCAACCGACCAAATTCGAACTGGTCATCAACCAAAAGTCAGCGAAAAGTCTCGGTCTTACAATTCCGGAAAAACTTCTCGCGACCGCCGACGAGGTGATTGAGTAGCTTGTTTCGTGTTGCGCTGCACTTTGGTCGTTCCTGGCCCTTAGCGGACATTACGCGACGGCGGTCGCGTGCCCGCTTTCGGGGGTAAAGCGGACGCCGCCGCAGACAGCTTCTCAATAAGCGAAGCCCGCCCACCGCTTTCCGTACCACAGCGCAACGGCAATGCCCGCGGATACCGCGGCCGTGACCAGTGGCTCCGCCCATTGCGGTGGGAAGTGCGACGGGTGCGCGAAGACGTCGCCGATCAGCGTGACGACCGCGGCGATCGTTGCCTGGCGGCCGACGCTGTTCTTCGTCCGGTCCATCTGCAGCAGGAGGACGACGGTGACCATCGCGCCGACGGTGCCGCAAATCGTGGCGAGGAGAATATGGTCCGCACTGAACGCGGCGAAGATGTTGCCGCGCGCCATGACGAGAAGGCAGGCGAGCCACGCGCCGGCAAACTTTTCCGCGGCAGGACGCAGCAGCCCGCCCGCGCCAAAATCATCCAATGCGAGACCCGCCGACTTTCAGGGTTGCCATCCCGGCCTCTCTCGTTCGCCGCTCTCTCAGCGCATTGCCGATGTGCGACGCCCGGCCGGGAAGCGCAAATCATTTCCCCCTCGCGCAGGGATCAATTCTCGGTGACGTCCGATCGACCGGACGAAGTTGTGGGAATCCGCCGCACGCATTCCACGCGCAACGCGACGGTTGACTGTTTGCGCCGTCGGCTCATGAACGCGCCGCGCAACGGGATCGACGTACGACGTCGCCCGAGGCGCATTCCAATGAATGCTCTAATGCGTGCTGGTTTGGGCTTTCGCGCTAATCCCGATCGACAGCGCGGCGTTTGCATACCAACTGGCGGATTTTAGGATGATGGCGCGACGCGCGGGGCGCTTCTTGGATTTTCCGTTTTTCAGCTTCTGCTTGAGTTCCTTTGATGCAATACCGCCTGCTGGCGTTCTCGTACGCACGACAAACCTCCCTCGCAATTCTACAATCGGCGCTTGTTGAGCGACGCCGTATTGGGAATAAAAACAGTAGCCCGTTGCAGTGTCGAAGATCGCAGTCTCGAAGATCTACGTCTTCGATCTCGCAACGGGATCGAATCAACGTGTCTATCAGCGGTGAACTTTGAGATTCTCTGCCGACGTTTTGCCCTTGTTCGCGACTTCTTCGTATTCGACGACCTGCCCCTCATTGAGACCGCTGAGGCCGGCTCTCTCGACCGCGGAAATATGGACAAACACGTCTTTGCTGCCGCCCTCAGGCTGAATAAACCCGTAGCCCTTTTGCGAATTGAACCACTTCACCGTGCCGCGCGCCATTCTAGATCTCCTTTGATGACGCCTGATAATAAACGCGATGGTCCGAGATAACAATGCCGATACGACCAAAACGGGTGCAGGGCAGGCCTATCAATGTCTTAGGCCAAGTCTAAGCCAAGTCTAAGCCGGGTCTGAACCAAGGCTAAGCGGGCTTGGTACGGTCCAAAAGCGCTTGGGAAGCGGGCATTCTGACCTGCGTTGCCAGCCCCATAGCCATCAGGAAACGAATGGTTAGCCAAGCCACGTCGATCTCCCACCACTCGTGCCCGTGGCGCGCCGAATGGGGGTCGGCATGATGATTGTTGTGCCAGCCCTCGCCATTGCTGATGAAGGCGATAAGCGCATTGTTGCGGCTATTGTCGGCCGTTTCGTAATTGCGATAGCCCCACAAATGCGTGACCGAATTGACCGCCCAGGTGAAATGGCAATGCACGACGGTGCGCACGATCGCGCCCCATAGCCACAGGCTCAAGCCAAACTGAACCGCCTCCGCCGGCGGCCACCCGAGCAACAGACCAGCCGCGAGCCCGCCAAGGAAAAATACGCCCCACGACATAAAGACCAGCCAGATCCACATCTTGCGGTCTTCGATCCAGGCGTAGAAATCATCCCGCAGAATGTCCTTGGCGTAGCTTCGGTATAATCCGCCGCGTTCCATAGTCTCATTCTTGACCAGCACCCAGCCGATATGAGCCCATAAAAAGCCGAGAATCGGGCTGTGCGGGTCCGGCTCGTCGTCGGCATGTTCGTGGTGCCGGCGATGAGTCGCCACCCACCGCGACGGGCTGCCCTGTAAGCAGCAGACCCCGAGGAAGGCGAAACTGCGCTCCAGCCATTTGGGGCAGACGAAGCCCCTGTGGGTCAAAAGTCTGTGATAGCCGATATTGATGCCCAAAACCCCGAAAACGTAAATGCCGAGGACGGCAAGAAGCACACCCGTCCAGCTGAAGAACCACGGCACGAACGCGAGCAAGGCCAGCCCGTGATAGAGCGCCAGCCCGACCACCTGGGTGCGCTCCAGGCGCACGCCAGGCGGAAGGCGCACCAGCGTGTGGAGCATCGAGACCTTCAGGTTGGTTGGTGCCGAACCCGGCCAATTCATATTCTTCACTTCTCGAGGCAGGCGTGTAGCACCACGGCCGTTGGCCGTGCCGATAGTGTGTGACCGATTTCGCGGAGCACTTGCGCTCGCTGGTCCTTCCTGGACCGGAGTCGCCCGGACTTAGCACATTGTGTGCAATTGGCCCGACTAAAATGAATGCGGATTTGGGCCCTAGTTCCGCAAAAATCCAAGCACGGTATCGGTGTAAGCCTGCGGCTGCTCGATATTGGCGATGTGCGCGGCTTCGAGCACGGCGATTTTCGCATCGGGAATATGCTGCTTGATGAATTCGCCGGCCTCTAGCGTGGTCGCGGGGTCGTGCCGGCCGGCGATCACCAGAGTCGGCGCGGTGATCTTCGACAACTGCGGCCGGTGATCCATGTCGCGGATCGCTTCGCCGCAGCCGGTGTAACCGTCGACTTTGGTGGCGACGAACATCTTTTTCATCCGCGCCATGGCTTCCGGCGCGCGGTCGCGGAAGCCTTTGGTGAACCAGCGCTCCATATTGGCGTCGACGATGGCTTCCAGGCCTTTTTCGCGAACGAATTTGATCCGGCCTTCCCATATGGTCTTGTCGGGGAAATAGCTCGACGTGTTGGAAAGGATCAGCTTGTCGATGCGGTCGCCCGCATTGGCACCGAGCCACATGCCGACCATGCCGCCCATCGACAAGCCACACCAATTGATCTTGGCAATGCCGAGCCCATCGAGCACGCCGAGCACGTCGCGGCCGAGCCGCGCCATGGAGTAGGGGCCCTTGGGTACATCGGATTTGCCGTGGCCGCGGCGGTCGTAGCGGACCAGGCGGAAATGCTGGGTGAGCGGCTCGACCTGGTCGTCCCACATATGCAGATCGGTGCCGAGCGAGTTCGATAGCATCAGCACCGGGGCGTGCTCCGGCCCTTCCACCTCGACATGGATGCTGCAGCCGTCATCGACTTTGATGTCGGGCATTGCTATTTCCTCCCCGGTATCGTCATTGCGAGGAGCGAAGTGACGAAGCAATCCAGTTCGGCATCGCAGAACTGGATTGCTTCGCGGAGCCTGTCATCGGGCCGGCCACTTTGGGCCGGACCCGTTGGCTCGCAATGACGCTAGGATTGAGCTTTAGCGGTCCGCGCCCGCCGCGCCAACCCCGGCGCGGGCGCAAGGAGTAACGTGACATGGCCATGACGATGAACGGCGAGTACCAGTTGCCGGCGCCGCAGCAGATGGTGTGGGAAAAGCTCAACGATCCGGAAGTGCTCAAAGCCTGCATCCCCGGTTGCGAGTCGCTGGAGAAAACCTCCGACACCGGCTTCAAGGCTGTCGCCACGATCAAGATCGGGCCGGTGAAGGCGACGTTCAAAGGCGCCGTCACCTTGTCCGATCTCGACCCGCCGAACGGCTACAAAATCTCCGGCCAGGGCGAAGGCGGCGTCGCCGGCTTCGCCAAGGGCGGCGCCACCGTCAAGCTCGCGCCCAAGGACGGCGGCACGCTGTTGAGCTACCAGGTCGAGGCCCAGATCGGCGGCAAGCTCGCCCAGCTCGGCCAGCGCCTGATCAACGGCGCCGCCAAAAAAGTCGCCGACGATTTCTTTGCCAATTTTGCCGGCGCGGTCGCGCCGAAGAGCGCCTGAATCAATGAGCCCGCCGAGCAGCGGCGGGCTCATCTCCGTCAGCTCTGGTTTTAGGCGTCACGGACAGGGGTGACGCTGGCCGTCGAAGCCGAGATAGGTTCCGCTCGCCGGGTCGAAGGAACGGAACCTGGCTTGGCAAGCCGCGATATCGCTACCGCCCATGGATGCGGTCATGGATACGGTCGTCGGACCGGAGTCCCAGCCGGGGGCGAAGTCGTAATAGTCGCCGCCGACCAGATCGTTGCCTGCCCAGGCGGACTGCTGTCCGACGTAACCCGCATTGCCCTGCGGGGCATAGCCGGGACGATAGGCGCCGAAACCTGCATTGCCCCGCCAAGCATAGCCGGGCTGATAGTCATAGTATTGCCGGCCGCCATATAGCGCTGCGCCGCGATATGGTCCGCCGCTGTATTGATCGGCGTAACCCGGATTGCCCTGCCAAGCATAGCCGGGACGATAGCCCCCCCCGTAACCCGGATTGCCTTGGAAGCCATAGCCGGGCTGATAGTCATAGTATTGCCGGCCGCCGGACAGCGCCGCAGCGCGGTATGGTCCGCCGCCGTATTGGCCGCCATAGGCCGCGTTGTTGCCTTCCCAGGCGAACTGGCGCTCCACGGGCGGTTGGTTTTGCGTTTGCGTGGTCACGAAACCGCCGTCGTTTATGTGGCGGCCGACCGGATATTTCTGCGCCGTCTCGCGCGGCGCAGCTTGCGCCTTCGGCGCTGTTTGGCTGGTCTTCGTCGGTGCAGTTTTGGGGGTTGTGCTCTGCTGCTCAGCGCCGGTCTTGGCGCTGACCATGCCGCCGTCGTTTGCGCCGCGTCCCTGCGGATACTGCGCGAGCGCTGGCGCGGCGATCAGCACACCGCCGAGCGCAAGGGCGGCCAGGCTCAAGGGCATCCTGTTCCGATGCATTGGATCTTCTCCTTTGTTTCCTTTGTTGCCAGCCTCCGCGCTTGGAACAGATCCGCCAATTACGCTTCCTCAGTCGGGGAAACAGCACCAGCGCTTGTTGTTTCATGCTCCGAGCGCAGCTCAGCTGCGCGCAATTCGGGGAGCAGACGGTTCCAGGCATAGGCGGCCGACGGCGCGCCGGCTTCTCGCCGATGTGACGCTTTCGTCCGCGGAACCGACTTGACCGGCAGCCGGCCTCCGGTTCAGAGTAATTCTTGTTCTAGGGAGAGAAAGCGGGCAAAATCGTCGAGATTTCGCCCTTCGAACCCGCCAGCGATATGAAACGCTTGGCAATTCGAAACGTTTGACCGGTATTCCTGAGGAGGAGCCCATGGCAGCCGTTTCCCTGACGGTGAACGGCAAACCCGTCACCGCCGACGTCGACACCCGCACGCTGCTGGTGCAGTTGCTGCGCGAAAACTTGCGGCTCACCGGCACCCATGTCGGCTGCGACACTTCGCAATGCGGCGCCTGCGTCGTGCACGTCAACGGCAAGGCGACGAAATCGTGCAGCGTGCTGGCGCTGCAGCTCGAAGGCGCCACTGTGCTGACGATCGAGGGACTCGCCCCGTCGGAGACGCAGCTGCATCCGATGCAGGAGGCGTTCCGCGAGAACCATGGTTTGCAGTGTGGCTATTGCACGCCCGGCATGATCATGACCGCGGTCGATTTGGTGCGCCGCAAGGGCAACGACCTCGACGACCACACCATCCGCGAAGAGCTCGAGGGCAACATCTGCCGCTGCACCGGCTACCACAACATCGTCAAAGCGATCGCCGCAGGCGCCAAGGCCATGCGCGGCGGCGCGGGTGCGTCGCAAGCTGCCGAATAGGGAAGGGACGTCGGGACAGCGACGGGCTGTCCCAGAGAGCAATTGCCGGAGGGCAATGCCATGAACGCAACCGGGATCGGCGCCTCAGTGCGCCGTAAGGAAGACCAGCGTTTCATCACTGGCAAAGGCCACTACACCGACGACATCAACCGGCCGGGGCAGGCGGCGATTTATTTCATCCGCTCGCCGCACGCGCACGCCAGGATCAAAAGCATCGACACCGCGGCGGCGGCGAAAATGCCGGGCGTCGCCGGCGTGTTCACCGGCGAACAGTTCGCGCAAGACAAGCTCGGCAATCTCATTTGCGGCTGGACGGTGCTGTCGAAAGACGGCTCGCCGATGAAAATGGCGCCGCACGCGGCGCTCGCCGCCGGCAAGGCCAATTATGTCGGCGACGCGGTTGCTGTCGTGATCGCCGATACTTTGGCGCAAGCGAAAGATGCCGCCGAGAAAGTCGTCGTCGATTACGAGCCGCTGCCCGCCGTGGTCGATCCGGCCAAGGCCGCGCAAAAAGGCGCGCCGCTCATTCACGACAGCGCGCCGAACAACACCATCTACAACTGGCATATCGGCGACCCGGCCGCGACCGACACGGCGTTCAAGAACGCCAAGCATGTCACCAAACTCGAATTCATCAACAACCGGCTGGTGCCGAATGCCATGGAGCCGCGGGCGGCGCTGGCCGAATACGATTCCGCGAGCGGCCATTTGACGCTATGGAATGCAACGCAGAACCCGCACGTCGCCCGCCTCGTCATCGCCGCCTTCGTCGGCATGGCGCCCGAGCACAAATTGCGCGTCATTGCGCCCGACGTCGGCGGCGGCTTCGGTTCGAAGATCTTCATCTATCCGGAAGAAGTGGTCTGTCTGTGGGCGGCGCGCAAGCTCGACCGGCCGGTGAAATGGACCTGCGAGCGCTCGGAAAGTTTCATCACCGACGCCCACGGCCGCGATCACGTCACCAAGGCGCAGATGGCGTTCGACGGCGACGGCAAGATCACCGGCTTGAAGGTGCACACCACCGCCAATCTCGGCGCCTATATGTCGACCTTCTCGTCGGCGGTGCCGACCTTCCTCTATGCCACCTTGCTGTCGGGCCAGTACGAGATCCCGCACATCTATTGCGAGGTCGACGCGGTCTATACCAACACCGTGCCGGTCGACGCCTATCGCGGCGCCGGGCGGCCGGAAGCGACCTACGTCGTGGAGCGGCTGGTCGAAGTCGGCGCGCGCGAGCTCGGCATGGATCCCGCCGATCTGCGCAAGAAGAATTTCGTCAGGACGTTCCCCTACCAGACCTCCGTCGCGTCGCTCTATGACGCCGGTGACTACAACGCCTCGCTGCAAAAGGCGCTGCAGATCCACGACTACAAAGGCTTTGGCAAGCGCAAGCGTGAATCCGAGCGCCACGGCAAGCTGCGCGGCATCGGCTTTGCGACTTACATCGAAGCCTGCGGCGTGGCGCCGTCTTCGCTGGTCGGCCAGCTCGGCGCCGGCGTCGGCCTTTGGGAATCCGCCGAGGTGCGGGTCAATCCGACCGGATCGGTCGAGCTTCTCACCGGCTGCCATCAGCACGGCCAGGGCCACGAGACTACGTTTGCGCAACTGGTGTCGGAGCGGCTCGGCATTCCGATCGACAACGTGTCGGTGGTGCACGGCGACACCGACAAGGTGCAGTTCGGCATGGGCACCTACGGCTCGCGCTCCGGCGCCGTCGGCATGTCGGCCATCGTCAAGGCGCTCGACAAGGTCGAGGCCAAAGCCAAAAAGATCGCGGCGCATCTGCTCGAGGCGGCCGAAGGCGACATCGAGTTCAAGGATGGAAAATTCAACGTCGCCGGCACCGACAAGTCGGCGGCCTGGGGCGAGGTCGCGCTCGGTGCTTACGTGGCGCATAAATTCCCCACCAGCGAGATCGAGCCCGGCCTGAAAGAGGGCGCGTTCTACGATCCGACCAACTTCACTTTCCCGGCCGGCTGCCACATCTGCGAGATCGAGATCGATCCGGAGACCGGCAACACCGAGATCGCCGCCTGGACCGCGGTCGACGATTTCGGCACGGTGATCAATCCGATGATCGTCGAAGGACAAGTGCACGGCGGCGTCGCCCAGGGCGTCGGCCAGGCGTTGCTCGAGCACACCGTCTATGACGACAAGGGGCAACTGGTGACCGGTTCGTACATGGATTACACCATGCCGCGCGCCGACAATTTTCCCTCGTTCAAGGTCGACACCACCTTCACCAAATGCCCGTCGAACCCGCTCGGCATCAAAGGCTGCGGCGAGGCCGGCGCCATCGCGGCACCGGCGGCGGTGATGAACGCCATCACCAATGCCTTGGGCACCGAAATCATCGACATGCCGGCAACGCCCGCTTCGGTCTGGGCGGTGCTGCAGAGAACCCACAAGCTGCCGCACGCGGCATGAAAGGAAAATCTCCCTCTCCCCGCTTGCGGGGAGAGGGTCGGGGTGAGGGGGCCTCTCCGCTGGGCTCTAAGTTGAGGGCTCAGAATCGCGGAGAGGCCCCCTCACCCTCACTCGCTTCGCTCGCTCGACCTCTCCCCGCGCGCGGGGAGAGGTGAAAAATAAACGGAGGACTTCGATGTACGCTTTCACCTTTACACGCCCGACGACGGTGCGGCAGGCGGCCAATATCCTGGCCAAGGACGAGGACGCCAAGCTTCTTGCCGGTGGTCACACGCTGCTGCCGACCATGAAGCTGAGGTTGGCGAAACCGTCGCAGATCGTCGAGATGGGGCTGATCGAGGGCCTCTCCGGCATCGAGCAGAGCGGCCGCTCGCTCACCATCGGCGCCATGACCAGGCACCACGAGGTCAATGATTTGCCGGTGGTGCAGCAGACCATTCCGGTGCTGGCCAAGCTCGCCGGCCTGATCGGCGATCCGGCGGTGCGCCACCGCGGCACCATCGGCGGCTCGATCGCCAACAACGATCCGAACGCCGATTACCCGGCGGCGTGTCTCGGGCTCGGCGCCACCATCATCACCAACAAGCGCCGCATCAAGGCCGACGAGTTCTTCAGCGGCATGTTCTCGACCGTGCTCGAGCCGAGCGAGATCATCACCAAGGTGAGCTTCCCGGTGCCGAAGAAGGCGGCCTACCAGAAATTCCGCAACCAGGCGTCGCGCTTCGCGCTGGTCGGCGTGTTCGTGAGCAAACGCGGCAGCGAAATCCGCGTCGCCGTCACCGGCGCCGGCTCCAACGGCGTGTTCCGCGTGCCGTCGTTCGAGGAAGCGTTGAAGAAGCGCTTTTCGCCGAAATCGCTGGAAGGCCTGACCATCCCCGCCGACGGCATGAACTCCGACATCCACGGCAGCGCCGAATACCGCGCGCATCTGGTCGGCGTGCTGGCGCGCCGGGCGGTGGCGGAGGCGATTGGGAAGTAACACCGAACTGTTTCCCGGATGCAATGCAGCGCGAAGCGGTGCGTTGCTGATCCGGGATCGTCGCAGACTTAGTGTACGTAACGATCCCGGGTCAGCGGCGCACCACTGCGCTGCGCTTCGTGCTGCGCCGCGCCCGGGAAACAGGCGGAGATTGCGCCGTTCTTCGTCACTTCGGCGCCTTGTCCAACTCCGCCAACAGATCGCGCAGATCAAGCGGGTTTGTATACATCCGCAAGCCGCCGTCCTCGCGCTTCGGCCACATCTCCTTGGGCCGGTCCCAGTACAGCTCGACGCCGTTGTCGTCGGGGTCGAGCAAGTAGAGCGCCTCGCTGACGCCGTGGTCGGACGCGCCTTCGAGCGGGATCTTTGCCACGATCAGCCGGCGCAGCGCGTCGGCCAGCAGCCGGCGGGTGGGGTAGAGGATCGCGGTATGGTAGAGGCCGGTGGTGCCCGGCGCCGGCGGCGAGCCGCCGCGGCTCTCCCAGGTGTTGAGCCCGATATGATGATGGTAGCCGCCGGCCGAGATGAAGGCCGCGCCGGGCCGGCTGGTGGTCAGCGCAAATCCCAGCACGCCGCAATAAAAATCGAGCGCCCGTTGCAGGTCGGCCACCTTGAGGTGGACGTGGCCGATCTTCACGCCGTCATCGATGGTCGGGAAGGCGAGAGCTTGCTTCTCGAGGGTATCCGGGTTGGTCATTGGCGCGTCCCTGTGCAGGGGGCTATTGGCCGGCTTGGCTCGCGCACCATGTAAGCGAACTATCATGGCTAATAAAGGCCCAGCACGCTGTCAGATCATATCGCCTCACTGTTTCGCCGTTTCCTGCAGGATGGTGATCATGCGATCGATCACCACATCGAGCGGTGTCCCGGCCGGAAACTCGGTCGTCTGGTTTTTGTCGCGCTCCCAGTATCCCTTGCGATGGATGTGATACCCCTCGATTTGGTATTTGCCGTCCTTTTCGTAGATCGACCAAGGCGACGTCCCGCGCATGAACGCCGGCCAGCTCTTGTCGCCGGTGTATTTGAGTACGACAGCAGGCTTGCGCGCATCTTCAATCGATGGTGGGACAAAACGATTTTCTTTGGGGATAGTCTCCCGCATTGCCCGCCGCAGCGCTTCGGTATCGGCAACGGGCACGACTGTTACAGGCTCCACTTCCATATAGACAGCACGCGCCTGATTGACCGTGGTCGGAATATAGACGGTGCCTTTTTTCAGATAAAGCTGGTACAGCATCTTGCGCCTTAGTGTTCGGTGACGATGATATCAACCGGACGGTCATTGTGCTTTAGCGCGTTTGCGCGAACCTCATCGATAACATTCCGCTGAGCGTCGGTGATGCTCCCTCGGGGAACAATCACTTGTACGGCTCGGCCATCGATGTCGGTGTCGCGAATGTTCTTTCTCGCCCATCTGGCTCCGTTGAAATCTCGCACATCGTCAACGTAGTTGTTGAGCCTGTTAGCTAAGCTCGCTTCATTTTGGTATGTTGCAGCATTGAGGTCGATGGATTTGACGCTGGTAGCGACGCCATTGGGAATCTTGTCGATAACCGGGTAGTTGGATGGGAACGTCGGGTCGCCGAACACTTCATTGATCTTCTGTCCGCGCAATCCCCACCCCAGCTTCCATACTGGCGACGGGCTCGCGGGCGCGCCCAGGATACCAGCCTCTCCGGCCGAGCCAAGGAGACCCGTCCCCGCTAATACCGCGGCATCGATGAGGTCGCGCGTCCCAACATATTCGGCTGGGTCGGCTCGGGTATAGAGATCGATGCTGTCGAGTATCCGCTGTCGCATCTCTCGCGTGACGCCGGGTCGAAGGAGAACGCTCAGTTTTGCGTTGAGATCGTGAGCCGCTGCGTCCCAGCCGACATCCGCGTAATATCTTTTGATTTCCGCGCGGATCGCGTTCTCATCCTGCGGTATGGCATTGGCGAACCACTCAGCGAAGTCGGCAAGCTCGTCGATGCGTTTTGGTCCGGGTCGCAGTCGGACCCAATCCTGGCCCGCGATTGCTCCGGCATCGGAACGACGCGTGGGATCGTCGTTTTGTGCGGTTCGCGTCGAGGACGACCCACCGCCATCCGTCGGCGCGAACCATCCGGGATTGGGCGGCGTGCCGGCGCGCGGATGCAGCGCCGGATTCCAAGCGTCGCCGTTGCTTTCATCACGCGCGTATTTGATAAGGACGTCGATCGCCTCCATGGCGTCGCGCGCGGCGTGGTCGGGAAGGTCGGGGAGGCGCAAATGCACGGCCGCGATCCGCGCCATGCCTTGGTCGTCCGTATTCAAGGCGGCAGCTACGGTGACAAGCCCCGGCATGATCCGGCCAGCGGAAAAGCTTGTTCGGTAAGCGTGGCTGAGTAGAGGTTCGATCTCACTGCGCTCGCGCACGACGAAGCGGCCGTCGCGCCGCTCGATCAGCAGCGTGCGGCCGAGCAGGAGGCCCTGGTCGGTGCAGGCGAGGCCGAGATTGTTGTGGTCACTTGTTTCACTGAGACGCCAGATCCGGTGAATCATTTCGGTCCCATGATGGGATGGTTTATATGCTTTTAATCCTACAATGTCAAGCAATATATGATTTGTGTCCTATAGCCAATGGCAGGAGCCGCCGTGCCGCGGTGCCGAATAGGCATTTGATCGTCATGCCGAAGGCCTATATCCAGTTGGCATGAAACCGGTTTCTTCCTCCCATCCATTGCCGGCCTCGATCGACGCCACGGTCGATCTCCTCGCCAAGGCCGATTATCTCGCCGACCGCTCGCTCGGCACCGTCCTCTATCTCGCGCTCAAGATGGGCCGGCCGATTTTCCTTGAGGGCGAGGCCGGCGTCGGCAAGACCGAGATCGCAAAGGTGCTCTCGCAAACGCTCGGCCGCCGGCTGATCCGGCTGCAATGCTACGAGGGCCTCGACGTCGCCGCCGCAGTCTACGAGTGGAATTACGCCGCGCAGATGATCGCCATCCGCGTCGCCGAGGCCGAAGGCGACCGCGACCGTCAATCGCTCGAACACGACGTGTTCTCGGAGCGCTTTCTGATCAAGCGGCCGCTGTTGCAGGCGCTCGAGCCCGACACCGCCGGCGCGCCGGTGCTGCTGATCGACGAGATCGACCGCACCGACGAGGCGTTCGAGGCGTTCCTTCTCGAAGTGCTCGCCGACTTTCAGATCACCATTCCGGAAATGGGCACGGTGAAGGCCGCGCACCCGCCGGTCGTGGTCATCACCTCGAACCGCACCCGCGAAGTGCACGACGCGCTCAAGCGCCGCTGCCTTTATCACTGGGTCGGCTATCCGAGCGCCGAGCGCGAGCTTGCCATCGTGCGCACCAAGGTGCCGGGGGTGAGCAAAAAACTGTCCGAGCAGGTGGTCGCCTTCGTGCAGGCGCTGCGCAAGCAGGATTTGTTCAAGTCGCCCGGCGTCGCCGAGACGCTGGATTGGGCCGCGGCCTTGTCCGAGCTCGACGTGGTAGCGCTCGATCCGGCTACCGTCTCCGACACGCTCGGCGTGCTGCTCAAATACCAGGACGACATCGCCAAGCTCGAAGGCTCCAAGGTCAAGGAAATGCTCGACGAGGTGAAGTCGGATTTGCGCGCGGCGGAATAGTTTGCCCTCTCCCGAACGGGAGAGGGTGGGCGCGCGGAGCGCGCCGGGTGAGGGCCCCCGGCGGTGCAGAAGAAGCTCAGGAGCCATGACCGATAGGCCGGAACCCCCTCACCCCATCCCTCTCCCCGCTGGGGAGAGGGAGGAGTCTGGCCGCCTCGCTCAGAACATTGTCTATTTTGCGCGTGCCTTGCGCGCCGCGGGAATTCCGGTCGGCCCCGGCGCGGTGCTCGATGCGTTGGAAGCGGTCAAGGCCGCCGGCGTCGGCACCCGCGACGATTTTTACTGGACGCTTCACGCGGTGTTCGTGAAGCGGCACGAGCATTCGGTGCTGTTCGACCAGGCGTTCCGCATCTTCTTCCGCCGCCGCGGCTATATCGATCAACTGTTGGCGATGATGCTGCCGCAGGCGCCGTCGGGGCCGCCGCAACCGCCGCAGGCCGGCGCCACGCGGGTGCACGAGGCGCTGTTCTCCGGGCTCGACGACAAGCTCAAGAAAGAGCGCGAGATCGAGCTCGACACCCGCATGACGGTGTCCGACCGCGAAATTCTGCAGAAGAAAGATTTCGCGCAGATGACCAGCGCCGAAATCGCCGCGGCGAAAGAGGCGATGAAGCGCCTCGTGCTGCCGCTTGCCGAAATACGAACGCGCCGCCTCGCGCCGCATCCGCGCGGCCATCTGATCGACATCCGTCGTACCTTGCGCGCCAGCATGAAAGGCGGCGGCGATTTCATCGACCTGCGCTTCATCGGGCCGAAGACCAAGCCGCCGCCGATCGTGGCGCTGCTCGATATCTCCGGTTCGATGAGCCAGTACAGCCGCATCTTTTTGCATTTCCTGCACGACCTTACCGACGCGCGAAAGCGCGTCAGCACGTTTCTGTTCGGCACGCGGCTGACCAATGTCACGCGCGCTCTGCGCGAACGCGATCCGGACGAGGCGCTCGCGGCCTGTTCGGCGAACGTGCCGGACTGGTCCGGCGGCACGCGGATCGCCTCGTCGCTGCACGCCTTCAACAAGCAGTGGGCCCGCCGCGTGCTCACCCAAGGTGCCATCGTCCTTCTCATCACCGACGGGCTCGAGCGCGACGCCGACGACACACTGGCCTTCGAGATCGACCGGCTGCACCGCTCGTGCCGGCGCCTCGTTTGGCTCAACCCGCTGCTGCGCTTCGAAGGTTTTGAGGCCCGCGCCCGCGGCATCAAGACCATGCTGCCCCATGTCGACGAATTCCGGCCGATCCATAACCTGGAGTCCATGAGCGGCCTCGTCGCGGCGCTGCGGCGCGGCGGCGACCGCGCCGGCGACCCCAAAGCGTGGATGCGAAAGGTTGCGTGACGCGCTATATTCGTTGGAATATAGCGAATGGCGAATGGCGAAATGGCGAATGAGCAAGACAGTGAATACCTAACCCCCATTCGCTATTCGCCACTCACCATTCGCCCCTAAAGCAGACGGAGACTTCCCCATGCTGTCAACCGACAACGACATTCTCAAAGCCGCCGAGGACTGGCGCAAAAAGGGCAGGGCGGTGGCGCTCGCCACCGTGGTCGAAACCTGGGGCTCGGCGCCGCGGCCGGTCGGCTCGAACCTGGTCATCGACGAGGAAGGCAATTTTCTGGGCTCGGTGTCCGGCGGCTGCGTCGAAGGCGCGGTGGTCACCGAGGCGCTCGACGTGATCGAGAGCGGCAGGCCAAAGATGCTGGAATTCGGCGTCGCCGACGAGACCGCCTGGAAGGTCGGCCTGTCCTGCGGCGGCACCATCCGGGTATTTGTCGAGAAGGTGGAATAGGGAAGGGGCGAATGGCGAAATAGCGAATCGCGAATAGATTCTTCTTCTATTCGCTACTCGCCATTCGCTATTCGCGGTATGATCTGTCATGAAGCTAGACATTCTGAGTGTTCTGAACGCCGAGCGGCAAGCGCGCCGCGCCGCCATCATCGTCACCGACGTGACAAGCGGCAAGCAGCGCCTGGTGAAAGCCGCCGACGTCGGCAAAGACCCGCTGCGCGCCGTGCTCGCCGAGCGGCTGCGCACCGGCAAAAGCGGCATGGAAGAGACGGCGGAAGGCCGCGTCTTCCTCACCGTCTATGTCCCGGCGCCGCAACTGGTCATCACCGGCGCGGTGCATATCAGCCAGGCGCTGGCGCCGATCGGCAAAATGCTCGGCTACGACGTCACCATCGTTGATCCGCGCACGGCATTTGCTTCGGTCGAGCGCTTTCCCGACGTGAAGGTGGTTGCCGAGTGGCCGGAGGAGGCGCTGCCGCCGCTCAATGTCGATCGCTACAGCGCGTTCGTCGCGCTCACCCATGATCCAAAAATCGACGATCCGGCGCTGACCCACGCGCTTGCGCGCGACTGCTTCTACATCGGCGCGCTCGGCTCGCGGAAGACGCACGCGCGCCGGGTCGAACGGCTCAAGCAGCAGGGTTTTTCCGACGCCGATATTGCCCGCATCCAGGCGCCGATCGGGCTCGATATCGGCGCGGTGTCGCCGGCCGAGATCGCCGTCGCCATCATGGCGCAGATCACGGAAAAACTGCGCGAGGAAGCTGATGCCGAGCCGGCCATAAAGGCCGCATCATGAAATTCGGGGCGGTGGCGCCGAAGAACGCGCGCGGCGCGACCGCCGTGCACACCATCCGGCAAGGCGATTTAGTGCTCAAGAAGGGCACGCTGATCGGGCCTGCGGAGATCGCCGCGCTTGAGGCCGCCGGTATCAAGGACGTCGTGGTGGCGCAGCTCGAGCCGGACGACGTCGCCGAAGACGTGGCCGCCGCCGAGATCGCTAAAAAAGTCGCCGGCCCCGGCGTCCATATCGACCGCGCCTTCACCGGCCGCGCCAATCTGTTTGCGCAAGTCCCGGGCGTGCTGGTGGTCGACAAGGATGCCGTCGACCGGCTCAACAGGGTCGACGAGGCGATCACGTTCGCGACGCTGACGGCCTTCAAGCCGGTGGTCGCCGGCGAGATGATCGCGACGGTCAAAATCATTCCGTTCGCGGTCGCCAAATCGGCACGCGATGCGGCACTGGCCGGCGTGAAAGAACCGCTGCTGCGCGTCGCGCCGTATCGCATCCGCAAAGTCGGCGTGGTGTCGACGCTGCTGCCGGGGCTGGCGCCGAAGGTGATCGAGAAAACCTTAAAAATTACCGCCGAGCGTTTGGCGCCGGCCGGCGCCAGCATCGTCGCCGAGCGCCGCGTGCCGCACGAGCGCACGGCGCTGGCGCGCGCGCTCGACGAAGTGCTCAAGGCCGGCGCGGAATTGGCCATCGTGTTCGGCGCTTCGGCCATCGCCGACCGCCGCGACGTGATCCCTGCCGCGCTTGAATCGATCGGCGGTCATGTCGAGCATTTCGGCATGCCGGTCGATCCCGGCAATTTGCTGATGATCGGCGATGCCGACGGCCGTCCGGTGCTCGGCGCGCCGGGCTGCGCGCGCAGCCCCAAGGAGAACGGATTTGATTGGGTGCTGATGCGGCTCCTCGCCGGCTTGCCGGTGCCGCGCGAAGACATCACCGGCCTCGGCGTCGGCGGCTTGCTGATGGAAATTGTCACGCGGCCGCAGCCGCGCACCGAGCCGGCGCCGGAAAAAGGCCGCGCCATTGCCGGTGTGGTTCTTGCCGCCGGTCGCTCGAGCCGTATGGGCGGCCCGAACAAATTGTTGGCCGAGATCGGCGGCAAGCCGCTGGTCCGCATCGTGGTGGATGCGGTGATGGCGTCGCGGGCGCGGCCGGTGGTCGTCGTCACCGGGCACCAGCGCGACAAGGTCGAGGCGGCACTCGCCGGCCTGCCGGTCAAGTTTGTGCACAATCCGCATTTCGCCGATGGCCTCGGCACCTCGCTGAAAGCCGGCATCGCCGCGCTGCCGGCGCAGTCCGACGGCGCCATCGTCTGCCTGGGCGACATGCCGCAAGTCGATGCCGCCCTGATCGACCGTCTGATCGGCGCCTTCGATCCCGACCACGGCGCGCTGGTGGTGCTGCCGACCATCGACGGCAAGCGCGGCAATCCGGTGGTGTGGTCGCGCCGCTTCTTCCCCGACCTGATGGCCGTCGAAGGCGACGTCGGTGCGCGCTACCTGATCGGCCGCTACACCGAGGCCGTGGCCGAAGTGCCGCTCACCGGCACCGCGGCGCTGACCGACGTCGACACGCCGGAGGCGCTGGCAGCGGTGCGGGCGGAGCTGGAAAGAACCTGAGAAAATCCGGCCGCCGGTTAACCTTATTCACCGTCTGGAAACTCTTCCCCGCTAGCGTTCCAAGGTTCCTCAGGGGAGGGGCTTCCATGCCTGTCACGTATCGTTTCCGGCGTAATTCCGCGCTGGCCATTGCCGCCGTCTGCTTCTCGATCGCCTTGATCGGCGCCGCCGAGGCGGCCGGCGCCTTTGCCGTCGGCGTCTGCGGCGCCTACGGTTACGGCTTCGATTTCCGCAACGTCACCGAGGCCCGGGCTGCTGCGATCAAGAAATGCGCCGGCGGCACCTGCAAGCTGATCGGCGACATGCGCAAAGGCTGCGCGGCGATCGCGGTCGACGCCAAGAACCCGTGCGGCAGCTTCGGCTGGGCCATCGAGTTCCATCTCGGCCGGGCGGAAAACGCCTCGATGCGCCGCTGTTCCGAATTCGGCGGCCGCGAATGCGTGGTGCGCGCCTGGGCCTGCGACGAGAAGGGTTGAGCCGTAGCCCGGATTTCGCTTCGCTCCATCCAGGCTACATTTCACTTCACCGGGCCGATCTGCGCCAAGATGGGCGCCCAGGTTGCTTGCTCGCGCTGGATGAACGCCAAGGTCTCCTCGGGCGACAGCGGTGAGTTTTCGCGGCCGAGTGCGGTCAGCCGCTTCTTCACGTCGTCGAAGGCGAGCGCTTTGATCAGAGCGGCATTGACCTTCTTGACGATGGCGTCAGGCGTGCCCAGCGGCGCCACCAGCATCTGCCACCCCTCGGACTGAAATCCCGGCAGCGTCTCGGCGACCGTCGGCAGGTCGGGAAACATAGTCATGCGCTTGGGCGCCGCGACCGCGAGCGGAATGGCGTTTTTCGCTTCCACCGCGCCGGCAATGCCCGAGTAGGAATCGAAGGCCAGCGCGACGCGCTTGCCCATCATGTCGTTGAGCACCTGCGGCGTGCCGCCGGAATAAGGCACCATCAGGAGTTTGATGCCGGCGCGGCTTTGCAACAACTCGCCGGTGAGATGGGTGAGCCGGCCCGGCCCGTTGGTGCCATAAGCAAGCTCGCCCGGCCGTTGCTTCGCCAGCGCGATCAGGTCCGGCAAGGTCTTCACGTCGAGCCACGGCGCCGCGGTGATGAACATCGGCGCGCCGCCGAGACTGCCGACCGGAATGAAATCGTGCGGCACTTGAACCGGCAGGTTGTCGGCGGTGCCGGGCAGCGTGACGAAATCCGATAATGCGAACATGCCGAAGGTGTAGCCGTCGGGCGCGGCCGAGGACACCGCGCGCACGCCGATGGCGCCGCCGGCGCCCGGCTGATTGATCAATACCGCATTGCCGCCGAAGACCCGGCTGATGCCGTCGACAATGACCCGCATGGTGACGTCGATGGCGCTGCCGGGCGCCGAATCCGAAATGAAGCGCACCGGGCGGCTCGGATAATCTTCGGCCTGTGCCGCCGTCGCGATGCCGCCGAGGATCAGAATTGCCGCGATGAAGCAGCGCCGTATGCTGTGCATAGTCTTCCCTATACTGATTGTTATGATTTCTTGGTGAAGCGGAAGTCGCAATGGCTGGCGCCTTCCATCACGGTTTGCGTGCGCGTGAGTTTGAGATCCGGATTGAAGCCGTCGATCATGGCGTGGTCGCGATTGCAGTGCACGAGATAGCCCAAATCGGCAAGGCCGAGGTCTTTGTAAAACTCGGCGTAGCGGCAACGCGTGACATTGAAGTCGAGCCGGTCATCGCCGGCCGCGACCATGTCGATAGCGAGGCTGCCGCCGCCGGCCCAGACTTTCTCCGCGACGCTTTTGAGCGAATGTAAGTCGCGGCCATAAGTCTCGGCCCATCGCGCGCCGTCTTCAATGGCGAGACGCCGGATGGTGGCGACGACAAGTTCCTTGGTCGCGGCATCGCCGAACTTTTCCCGGCACGCCGCGATGAACGGGATCAGCACGCGGCTTTCGATGCGCCGCCGTTGCAGGTGACTGATCGGTACCTCGTCCGCGGCGTCGGGCATGAATTGATCTGCCTCAAGGCTTTGTCGTCGCCAGCGTAGCAGAGTTTGGCGCGTCACCGCGAATGCCGCGCCGAAGGCGCGAAGTCGCCGTCGCACAAGCCAGCTGACACCCTTCTTGACACTGACTGACCAGTCAGTCATATTATAAAGCATGGCAAAAGCAGCAAAACGGCCGGCCAAAGCGGCCTCGGCTCGCCCGGACAAGATCGGCCCCGGCCAATCCGGCGGCAGCGCCGTCCGGACCATTGCGGCAACGCGCCAGGACGCGCGCAGCGCCAAGGCGGCGGCGCGGCGCGACGCCATCCTCGAGGCCGCGCTCGACGAGTTCTCGGCCAAGGGATTTGCTTCGGCGCGGCTCGAGGACGTCGCCAAGCGCGCCGGCATCGCCAAGGGCACGATCTATCTGTATTTCGCCGACAAGGAGAGCCTGTTCCAGGAATTGATCCGCGCCAAGATGGTGCCGGTGGTGGGCTCGATCGAGCTTGTGCTTGCGACCGGCCTGCCGCTGCGCGCGATCGTCGAGCAGGCGATCGAGATTTTCGTCCGCGAGGTCTACGGCACCCGCCGCCGCGAGGTCATCCGGCTGTTGATCAGCGAGGGGCCGCGCTTTCCGGCCGTCGGCGAGTTCTACTATCGCGAAGTGCTGTCGCGGCTGCTCAAGGCGCTGCGCGGCATGCTGCGGAACGCTTACGAGCGCGGCGAGCTCGGCAGCGACGCGCTGGTGCGCTTTCCGATGCTGCTCGGCGCGCCCGGCATCATCGCCATCGTCTGGAGCGGATTGTTCGACCGCTTCGAGCCGCTCGACGTGCGCGCCATGATGCGCGCCTATTTCGACAATTTGTTCGGCGCGGGGAGGGTGGCATGAGCACGCGATCTCTTGTCGCCGCGGCCTGCCTGCTCGCGTTCACGCTGGCGGCCTGCAACAATGCCGACACCACCTATCAGGGCTGGATCGAAGCCAATCTGATTTTTGTCGCGCCCGACGAAGTGGGGCGGGTGCAGGCGCTGTCGGTGCAGGAAGGCGACACGGTCAAAACCGGCGCGCCGTTGTTCACGGTGGACGACGATCTGCAGCAAGCCGACATCGCCCAGGTCAAAGCCTCGCTGACCAATGCGCAGCAGACATTCGACCGCGCCTCGCAACTGGCCAAGACCGGCGCCGGCACGCAAAAGGATCTCGACCAGGCGACGGCGGTGCTGCGCGACGCCCAGGCGCGCTTGAACTCGTCGCAGACGCGGCTGACGCGCCGCAAGGTTTTCAGTCCGGTCGATGGCACGGTGCAGGAGGTCTACTACCGGCCGGGCGAAATGGTGCCGGCGGGCCGGCCGGTGTTGGCGCTGTTGCCGCCCGGCAATATCAAGGTGCGTTTCTACGTGCCGGAGACGGCGCTGCAAAAGGTCGCCTATGGCGACACCATCAAGATCGGTTGCGACGGCTGCGCCAACGATCTCACCGCGCGGGTGAGTTTTATCGCCAAGCAATCCGAGTTCACGCCGCCGGTGATCTACAGCGTCGAAGAGCGCTCGAAGCTCGTCTTCCTGGTCGAGGCGCTGCCGGACAAGCCGGGCGCGTTGCGCGTCGGCCAGCCGGTCGACGTGTCGGTGGTTCAGCCGACATCGACCGCGCAAATACCAAATCCTGTTGGGTCACGTCCGGAGGCGTCACGATGAGCGCCGCCGCAGCGGAAATGGTCCACGGCACGACGCCTGACATCGTCATCGACGTGCACGGGCTGACCAAATCGTTCGGCGGCAGAGTCGTGGTGCGCGATCTGTCGATGCAGGTCAAACGCGGCACGATTTTTGGTTTTCTCGGCCCCAACGGCTCCGGCAAGACCACGACCATCCGCATGCTGTGCGGGCTGCTCACGCCCGACCAGGGCAGCGGCACCTGTCTCGGCTACGACATCCGCACCGAAGTGGCGAAGATCAAAACTCGCGTCGGCTATATGACGCAGCGCTTCAGTCTCTACGAGGACCTTTCGGTGCGCGAGAATCTGGAATTCATCGCGCGCATCTACGGCCTGCCGCATCCGGTCGCCGCGGCGAAAGCGATGATCGAGCGGCTCGGCCTGCAAGGCCGCGAAGAGCAGGTCGCGGGCAAGCTGTCGGGCGGCTGGAAGCAGCGGCTCGCGCTCGGCGCCTGCACGCTGCCCAATCCGCAACTTTTGTTGCTCGACGAGCCGACCGCCGGCGTCGATCCAAAAGCGCGGCGCGATTTCTGGGGCGAGATTCACAAGCTCGCCGCCGAAGGGCTCACCGTGCTGGTCTCTACCCATTACATGGACGAAGCCGAGCGCTGCCACGAGATCGCGTATATCGCCTTCGGCGAAGTGCTTGACCCGCGGCACGGTCCACGACGTGATCGCGCATTCGCACCTCACCACGTTCACCGTGAACACGACCGACAGCCAAAATCTCACCGCGCTTGCCGACGAGCTCAAAAAGGATCCCGGCGTCGAGATGGTCGCGCCATTTGGAACCAGCCTGCACGTGTCCGGTCGCGACGAGGCGGCACTCGAAGCGGCGATCGCTCCTTACCGCGGCCGGCCGGAGTTGGATTGGGAACGCGGGTCGCCGTCACTCGAAGACGTGTTCATCGACTTGATGGGCAGCGCCAAGGACAATTTCCAATGACCGCACTCGCGTTTTCTTCTCCCCTCCCCCTTGTGGGGGAGGGTCGGGGAGGGGGGTCGGGAGGTGACGTGAGAGAGTGGACGTCAGCGCGTTCGTCTGCGCTTGCGCGTCACCTCCCGACCCCCACCCCTAACCCCTCCCCAACAAGCATGCACTCGGGCGCGCGCAAGCGCAGCCCGGGTGGGGGAGAGGAACTATGAGCGCGTTCACCGCACTGGCCGCCGCCATCGGCGCCGACGGATTCTGGCGCCGCTCCGGCGCCATGCTGCTCAAGGAATTTTTGCAGCTGCGCCGCGACCGCATCACGTTCGCGACCATGATCACCATTCCGCTGTTGCAACTCGTGCTGTTCGGCTACGCCATCAACACCACGCCGCGCAACCTGCCGACCGCGGTGCTGCTGCAGGAATCCAGCGACGTCGGCCGCTCCATTTTGGCGGCGATGCAGAACACCAAGTTTTTCAAAGTGACCATGCTGTTGCACAACGATGCCGAGCTCGATCAGGCGCTGGCTTCGGGCAAGGTGCTGTTCGCCATCGAAATCCCGGCGAATTTCGAGCGCGCGTTACGCCGCGGCGACAAGCCGGCGCTGCTGGTCGCCGCCGACGCCACCGATCCGGTGGCGACCGGCACCGCGGTCGCGGCGCTCTCCGAACTGGTCAACACCGCGCTCGCCAACGATCACGGCTTGCCTGACGCCGGCCAGCCGCTGTTCGAAATCCGCACCCACCAGCGCTACAACCCGGCCGCCGTCACCGCGCTCAATGTGGTGCCGGGGCTGCTTGGCACCATTCTGACGCTGACCATGCTGATCTTCACGGCGCTGTCGGTGACGCGCGAGACCGAGCGCGGCACCATGGAGAGCCTGCTCGCCATGCCGATCACGCCGCTCGAGATCATGCTCGGCAAGATCGCGCCCTATGTGCTGGTCGGCTTCCTGCAGGCGGCATTGATTATCGGCGCCGGCGTGCTGATGTTCGGCGTGCCGATCGTCGGCAATCTGGCGCTGCTCGGCGCGCTCTCCACGCTGTTCATCGCCACCAATCTGTCGTTCGGCTACACGTTCTCGACCTTGGCGCAGAACCAGTTGCAGGCCGTGCAGATGTCGATGATGTTCTTTCTGCCCAACATGCTGCTGTCGGGCTTCATCTTCCCGTTCCTCGGCATGCCGCGCTGGGCGCAAGTGATCGGCGAATTTCTACCGCTCACGCATTTCATGCGTATCGCGCGCGCCATCATGCTCAAGGGTTCGACGCTTGGCCAATTGCAATACGACACGCTGGCGCTGGCCGGCCTGATGGCGGTGGCGATGACAATTGCGGTCACGCGGTTTCGGCGGACGCTGGATTAAAGCCGTCGCGAGTTGATGTCGGCGCGCAATTCAGTATATAAGAATCGCTATCGACCTGATGGGGATGGGGTTCCCCAAAACCGCTCACCAGAGCTGATGACCCCTGCCGCAATGCGATTGCGGCGGGGCTTTTCGTGACCCGCCGCAGCGCGGGTCTTTTTGTGCCCGGTGTGGCACGACGGAAAGGGACGTGAGATGGACAATATCTGGTTTCAGTCGGCGCTGTGGATCGCGCTGGCGCTCGCCGCCGCCTTGGGCTCGCTGTGGATCACCATCTCGGCGGCGTTGTTCGAGATCGTGATCGGCGCCATTGCCGGCAACACCATCGGCCTGCCGCTGACGCCCTGGATCAATTACATCGCCGGCGTCGGCGCGGTGGTGCTGACGTTCCTCGCCGGCACCGACATCGATCCGCACGTGGTCAAGCGCAATTTCGGCTCGAGCGTCACCATCGGGCTGATGGGATTCTTTGCGCCTTATCTCGGCTGCCTGCTGCTGGCCCGCTACGGACTCGGCTGGCCGTGGCCGCAGGCGCAGATCGCCGGCATTTCGCTCTCCACCACGTCGGTCGCGGTGGTCTACGCCGTGATGGTCGAGACTGGCTATAACCGGACCGAGCTCGGCAAGATCATCCTCGCCGCCTGCTTCATCAACGACATCGGCACCGTGCTGGCGCTCGGCCTGATCTTCGCCAACTACAATCTTTATCTGCTGCTGTTCGTCGTCGTCACCGTCCTCGCCGTCGCGGTGCTGCCGTTCATCGTCCCCTGGCTGTTCAAGAAAATCGGCGGCCGCGCCAGCGAGCCCGAGATCAAATTTCTCTTTCTCGTGCTGTTCGCTCTTGGCGGCCTCGCAAACTTGGGAAAAAGCGAAGCGGTGCTGCCGGCCTATCTGATCGGCATGGCGCTGGCGCCGTTCTTCATGGGGCAGCGCGAGCTGCAGCTTCGCATTCGCGCGATCTGCTTTGCCTTCCTCACTCCGTTCTACTTTCTCAAAGCCGGCTCGCTGATCGAATGGCACGCCCTTGTCGCCGGCCTGGCGCTGATCGGCGCCTTCCTGGCGATGAAGATGTTCACCAAATTCGTCGGCATCCTGCCGCTGACGCGGTATTTCAAATTCGACAAGCGCGAGGGGATGTACACGACGTTGATGATGTCGACGGGCCTGACCTTCGGCTCGATCTCGGCGCTGTTCGGACTGACCAACCACATCATCGATCAGAGCCAATATACCGTGCTGTTGACCGCGGTGATCGGCAGCGCCGTGGTGCCGACGCTCATCGCGCAGATCTGGTTTCAGCCGAAATTCGAGCCGCTGGAGGAGGACGCGTAGCCCTCCACAGCCGGCCAGCCCTGCAAGATTGGGGTATGTCGAAGCGCCGCCGCGCGCTATACCTGCGCGTCACTGACCGGGAATTATTCGATGACCGCCGAAGTTTCGAGCCGTTTCACGTCCGACCCCGACCTGGCGCGGCGGCGGCTGGCGATCGGCTTCATGAATTGGGCGCACGCGCTCGATCACTTCGTGATTCTGATTTACCCCACGGTGGTGATCGCGCTGGCGGTGATCTATGGCCGCACCTATGCGTCGCTGATTGCGCTCGCGACCGCGTCCTTCGTCGCCTTCGGGCTGTTCTCGCTGCCGGCGGGCTGGCTTGCCGACCGCTGGAGCCGCCGCAACATGATGGTCGGCTTCTTTGTCGGCTGCGGCCTGTCGCTGATCGGCGCCGGGCTGGCGCCGTCGCTCTTTGTCCTCGGCATCGCGCTGTTCATGCTCGGCGTGTTCGCGGCGATCTATCATCCGGTCGGCACCGCGATGATTCTTGAAAACGCCACCCAGCGCGGCCGGACCATGGCGTTCAACGGCGTCTGCGGCAATCTCGGCGTCGCGCTCGCCGCCGGCATTACCGCGGCGCTGACCGCGGCGTTGGGCTGGCGCGGCGCCTTCCTGGTGCCGGGGCTGATTTGCGTTCTAACTGGCGCGATCTATTTCTGGATTGTCCCCGACGAGAAAAAGGGCCACGCCGCGGCGCGCAGCACTTCGCCCGACGTCTCGCTTTCCAATACTTCGGCGGCGATGATCGTCGGGCTGTTCGTCGTGGTCGCGCTCAGCGCCGGCCTCGTCTTCAACACGATTTCGATCTCGCTGCCAAAAATCGTCGACGAGCGCATTGGCAACGGCATCTCGCTGGTCATGGTCGGCGGCTTGACCACGGCGGTGTTCCTGTGCGGCGCGGTCGCGCAAATCACCGTCGGTCGGCTGGTCGAGCTCTTTCCGCTGCACATTCTCTTTGCTGTCAGCGCCGTCCTGCAGTTCATCGGCGTGGTCTGGGCGGCCTATGCGGCCGGCACGTCGCTGTTGTTTGCGCTTGCCTTCACCATGGCGGCGATCTACGGCCAGATCACGCTCAACGACCTGGTCATCGCCCGCTATACCGCGGATGCCTGGCGCGGCCGCGTCTATGCGGTGCGCTATTTCCTCACCTTCATGGTCTCCGGCGTCGCGGTATCGATGATCGCCTTCCTGTACGGCCGCGGCGGCTTCGACCTGGTGCTCAACGCCACCGCCGTCATCGCGCTCGGCTTTTTGATCGCGGTGCTGTTGATCGCGCTGATCGCCAACGGCGTGGAGAAGGCCCGCGTGGTGCAGCAGCCGGCGGAGTAAACATCACCGCTCTGCGTTTCCCGGATGCGGTGCAGCGCGAAGCATCACGTAGCGGTGCACCGCTGATCCGGAACCGTTCCAAACTCTTAATGTGCGACGATCCCGGGTCTGCAGCGCACCACTGCGCTTCGCCCGGGAAACGTAGCTTACGCCGGCTCCTTCGCCGCGAGCGCCATGCCGATCATGGCGGTGCCGCCGAACACCATGTTGATGCCGACCAGCAAGCCGAGCGCCCAGGCCGCCGTGCCCGGCAAGCCGGCGAAGATGATGCCGGCCAGGATCAGGTCGACGATACCGCTCGCCAGCATCCAGCCCCAGCGGCCGGACAGCTGGGCACGATGATCGATGGCGTACATGATGGTGACGATGCCCTCGATCACGAAGAAGGCGATCAGCACGAAGGTCAGCGACAGCGTTCCGGTCACCGGCTGGGCGAGCAGCACGCCGCCGGCGAGGATGGCGATGGCGGCCGAGAACAGCGACCACCAGAAGCCCGGCGCGTTGCGCATATAGAACGTGGTGAACAGGCCGACGACGCCGCTGATCAGGAACAGCCAGCCGATGACGATGGTGAAAGCCAGCGTCGCGATCGGCGGCACGATGATCGCGGCGATGCCGAGGATGACCAGAATGATGCCTTCGACCAGAAACAGTTTCCAATGCTCGTGGATTGCATTGGCCACCGCGCGTTGCATGCCGGCGGCATCGTTGGGGTACATGGCCATTGTCCGCTCCCTTTGATTGAGTCACCTTTCGTTAAAGATCTGGCGGCGACCCGGATGTGTCGGAAAAATGCAACACCTAGAGGGATTTTCAAACTTCCCTGCGGGTAGTCTTGCATAAGCCACAAACCGCGCCTACCTGTATTTGCGTAGCGTTGATGCCTTAACGGGCTCCGTTACGGGACGGCCACGGTTTCGACGGGTGACGCCGGATGTACGCGCACCGAGTCGTTTCGTGGCCGTTGGCTTTTTAGGCCTGAAATTATCTGGGCCGCTGGCCGCACCGTTCAATATCGCACGCACGGTCCGCGCAAAGGATCTGTGCAAAGCGCCCGGCCGCGCCGATGGCAGGCCGCGCTGTCATAAAATTGTAATCGCGCGCCGTCATGGAACTGCAATAATCGCAAACGGCATTGCAGCGACCTTGGGGGTGCAACATGGCCGAGACGTCCGTCGATTTTGGCATTCTGGCGGGAGCCGGCGCCCCGCTGCGCGAATTCAAGGCCGGCGAGATCATCTTCAAGCAAGGCGATCCGGCATCGGAGTTTTTCGTCATCCAGAGCGGCAAGGTCGACATCCGCCTCGGCAATCGGCTGCTCGGCACTTTGTCCGACCACGACGTCTTCGGCGAGATGGCGCTGATCGACGCCGCGCCGCGCAGCGCCACCGCGATTGCGGCCACCGACGTGAAGCTCGTTCCGGTCGGCGAGAAGCAGTTTTTGTTCCTGGTCAGCCGCACGCCGCATTTCGCCCTCAACGTCATGCGCGTATTGGCGCGGCGTCTGCGCGCGCAGAACAGCGTGATGTAGGGCCGGACTGTTTTCAGCTCACCATCGGCATGGCGCGCGGATTTCCTGACGGGGCGCCAACGCCAAGCGCTACCGGCCGAACATCTTGCTCGCGTCCTGGGCCATCTGCAGGCACGACAACAGCCCGGTGTAGCTCGACAGGCCGCCGGCGCTGTTTTCACCGATGCAATTGGCCTTGTTCGACGCTTTGAAGGTCGGCCACTGTTTGACGAGCTGACGCCGAACGGCCATCTCGCTTGTTATGCAGCTCTTATAATCCTTTGGCGCGCTCTGGTTCGGCAAGAGACTCATGCCGCCTTGTTGGGTAATGCCGCGACACAGCGGCGCGAGATCGTAGTGGGGCACGCTGTCGGCAAAAGCGACGGTCAATTGCGCGGCCAGCGCCAAGGCCGTCGCGGGAATCAAGGTTTTGGCGGGACTCATCATCCGAATGCTCCAGGCTGCATCGCGATCGGGCCGATAATACTCGATGGGCGAAGAAAAGAAGCGCCCAATTTGGCTCAGTTGCCGGGCCAAGCAGTGGCGAAATTTAAAGGATGGGTATTCCGATGCGGCCCATCCCGGTCGCGATTTCGTGATTAAAAATGTCCCTTTGGATGAGGGCACTCGGATGAAGGTACTCTATCGTGCAAGAGAGCACGCAATCTCGACGCGGGGGCGCGATCATGACGATAAGTGGCGTTGTCGCGCTTGCCGACCCCGATCCGTACCAAGTGTCAATGCGCCCGGCGACTTGCCGTCGTGGGATCAGCTGAAATCGTCGGCTTTATAAGGAGAGCACCATGAGCAGAACCGCGATAGGTCTGATACTGGGCTTGTCTCTTTGTCCATTCCTTTTACCCGCCGCACAGGCACAGAGCACCATCACCGAGCAGGAGGCGCAATCCATTGCCAGGGACGCCTACATCTACTTCTACCCGCTTGTGACCATGGACGTGACCCGCAAGCAGCTCACCAATGTCGAGCCCGGCAAAGGGGTCGGCGCGCCTATGAATGCGCTGTTCAGCTTTCCGGCGTTTCCCACCGCCGACATGAGGCAGGTGGTGCGGCCCAATTTCGACACGCTGTACACCGTTGGATATCTCGACCTCACCAAGGAGCCGATGGTCGTCTCCGTCCCCGATACGGGTGGGCGTTATTATCTCCTGCCTATGCTCGACATGTGGTCGGACGTCTTTGCGTCGCCGGGTTGGCGCACCACGGGAACGCAGGCGGGCAATTTCCTTCTCACGCCGCGGGGCTGGAGCGGAACCGTACCGGCGGGATTTACGCAGATCGAAGCGCCTACGCCCTATGTCTGGATCATTGGCCGCACCAAGACCGACGGTCCGCCGGACTACGATGCAGTTCACAAAATCCAGGCCGGTTACAAGATCACGCCGCTGTCTGAGTGGGGCAAGCCGTCCAAGCCGGCCGAGGGGAAGGTCGATCCGAGCATCGACATGAAGACGCCGCCAAAAACTCAGGTCGATACCATGAAGGGCGGCGATTATTTCGCCTATGCGGCCGAGCTTCTCAAGCTGCAAACGCCTCACCTCACTGACGAGCCGATTATTGCGCAGATGAAGCGGATCGGCATCGAACCGGGCAAGAGCTTCGACATCGGCAAAGTCGATCCTGTGGTCAAGAAGGCGGTGGAGGCTGCGCCGGAAGCGGGGCAGCAACTCATGGCATGGAAAGTGCCGACGCTTGCCCGGGTCGCGAACTACTGGTCGATGAATACCGACACGATGGGCGTGTACGGCAATTACTATCTCAAGCGCGCCATCATCGCCCAGGTCGGCCTCGGTGCGAACCTGCCGGAAGATGCGATTTACCCGTTCAGCCTCGGTGACGAAACCGGCAAGCCGCTTGACGGCGCGAACAAGTACACGCTCCACTTCGACAAGGGCGCTACGCCGCCGGTGAATGCCTTTTGGTCGATCACGCTCTATGACGGTGACGGATTCCAGGTGGCGAACAGCCTCAATCGCTTCGCAGTGAGCAGTTGGATGCCGTTCAAATACAATCCGGACGGCTCGCTCGACCTCTATTTCCAGAACGAGAGTCCGGGGCCGGACAAAGAGGCCAACTGGCTTCCCGCGCCGAAGGGGGCATTCAACCTGACCATGCGGCTGTACGCTCCGCAGTCCGACGCGCTCACCGGCAAGTGGAACCCGCCGCCGATTACAAAATCTCAGGGCACGTCGAACTTGTTGGCCCAATGAGAATTACGCAGCCGGCGCGAACAGATCGTGCGGTGTCGCGAGCCCGCGAAGCTCGTGACGGCCGAGCGGTTGCAGCGGCTTGCCATAGGCGCGCGCGAAATCGTCGCTGACGACGATCGGCTGGTTCAGCGCCTTGGCGACGGCTTCGATCCGGCTGACGAGATTGACGGCAGGGCCGATTACGGTGAAATCGAGCCGGTCGGCGGCGCCGATATTGCCGTAGATGGCCGTGCCGACGTGAAGGGCGACGACGATCTCGAGCGGCGGCTCGTCCACAAGTGACGGATCATGCATAAGCCCACGCGCGGCCGCGACGGCCTGCACCGCCGCGTCGAGCGCGCAGCGCGCGGCAGTGGCGGCCTTGTCGGCATGCTCGATCGGAAAAATCGCCAATAGGCCGTCGCCGATAAATTTCAGGATTTCACCGCCGTGAGTTGCGATGGCCGTGGCTTGCGCATCGAACAGCGCGTTGAGCAATGCGATCATCTGGGTTCCGGGAAGGCGGTCGGACCGCGCGGTGAATCCGCGCAGATCCGACGACCACAGCACGGCGGTGATTTCCTCGCCGGTGCCGCGGCGGATCTGGCCGGCGAGAACTTTTGGGCCGGTTTTGGGGCCGAGATAGGCGTCAAGGATGTTGCTGGCGATGCGGCGCTGGCTGCGCAAATCGGCAAGCAGCGCCAGACGTTGCGACACCCGCGTCAGATCGGCGATTTCGCGCGCGGTGAAGCCGCCGGTGCGGTCGGTAACATAGGTCACCATGTGATTGATGCCGAACGAGCTCTTGAGCGGCAACGCGAAATAGTCGGTCGCGCCCTCGGCCTTGAGGTCACGCAGGATCGGGAAATCGAGCGCATCATCGGCGACATCGACCCGGCGCCGCACCGTTTCGCCGGCCACCTGCACCCTGCGAACCGGGTTATCTTCGTGGCCGTACAGATCCTGCACTTCGTGGGTGACGAGCCTGAGCACGGTCCGGCCGGTGGTGCGCCACCAGACAAAGTTGGCGCCGAGATATTGCGGGTGCAGCGTGCGCAGCTGCAGGGTCGCCCGCAACAGCGGAAAACCCGCCGCCAGCATCCGCCAGGCGAATTCGTCGAACTCGCGAGCCAGCGTCGGAACATGATCCGCCGGGCCCGCCAGCCAATCGACGATCGCCTCGATGGTGTCGTGCTGTGGCCGCTCGGCAAGCGGCCGCTCGACAATCTCGCCGATCTGAAAATACCGCGGATCCAAGCCGTCTATCGGATCCCGATCAGCGCCGTCCATTAAAAGCTCCAGTTTGCAAGCCTCACATCAAGGCTGCGCAGCCGATTGCAACATTGCCGGCACGTCCAGGCAAAGTACGACAAGGCAGCGCAAATGTTTAAGTGGGGGTACTATCCACGAATTGTACCCCGACCTTAGATCAAATCAGCACTGCGGTTGCGCTAAAAATTAAAACGGCGCTTGAGGCGAACATGCTAAAGAGTAATCTTTCTCCATGCGCCTGCAGTGCCGTCGCGCTGCGCGGCTCCAACTGGAGGATAATTCATGCGCCTGCCTCTTATCGCGCCGGCCGACCTCACGCCAGAACAGAAGGCGCTTTATGACGACATGCGCAAAGGCATTGCCAGCAACTTTAATGCCTTCAAGGCCGTGCGAGACGATGGCGCCCTGATGGGCCCATGGAATCCGTGGCTGCATGAGCCGGGCATCGGCAAGGCCATTTGGGACCTGACCCTGGCAATGACCGCCAACGCCACCTTGGCCGATGACGTTCGCCAGATTGTCATCCTCGTTGTCGGCGCACGCTTCGACGCGGCTTACGAGATATACGCCCATATCGCGGTCGCCGAGCACGAAGGGATGCGTCTTGACCGGCTGGCGACGCTGGTCGCCGACCTAAAACCGGCCGATCTATCGAAGGAAGAGAGTGTCGCCTTCGATGTTGCCTATAAGCTGGTGCGCGGCGGGACATTGCCCGAGCCGCTTTATCGGCTTGCCGTCGATACTTTCGGTCAACAAGGCACCAACGAGATGATCTATCTGGTTGGCTTGTATAGCCTGGTGTCGATGACGCTGAACGGGTTCAACGTACCCGTTCCAGAGCGGGAATAGGGCCGAAAAATAGTTGAGGACCTGACGCACGTAGTTCGCTCAGTCCTTGATAAAGGATTCTGGAGCGTCCGCGTCAGCCCATATGCGGTCCCGGTCCGCCGCCCGCTGCCTCGAGTACCGCCGCCCGCCATTCGCGCTTGACCGGCAGGATGGGAGGCATTGGGGCGGTATCGGGCACCGCCGTGGGCGGCGCGATTGAAACGATGCGTTTTGATTCTGTCTTGGAGGCTCTGCGCATGAATGTGTTGTAGATCAGCCATTGGGTACGATGACGCGGGCCACGAGTCGGGAACCGGCTCGCGATTGATGCCAGCGAATAGAACGTTTCGTAGGTCCGCGATTGGCCGAGGCGAAGCTCGTCGCCGGACATCTGCGCCGGCCGAAACACCACGTGGCCCTGGTCATATTTTTCCCAGTCAAAGGAGACGATACGGTTCGCCTTCTTCATCTCGTACCAGGTCAGGGTGCCCGGATACGGCGTCAGCACCGAATAGGCACAGGCGTCGTATTTGGTGTTGATGTTGAAATTGACGGTTTCGTCGAAAACCGAGACATCGTCACCGTCGAAGCCATACATGAACAAGCCGAACACCATGATCCCGTAGGAGTGCAACTTATCGACCAGGGCGACGAAGGTTTCGGGCCGATTGACATGCTTGTGCACGCTTTTGAGGGTCTCGCGCGAAATCGATTCGAAGCCGATGCTCAACATGGTGCAACCGCTCTCGGCTGCAAGCTCGAGCATGCGGTCGTCCTGGGCGAGCTTCGAGGTCACGCCGGCCTGCCATTGAAGGCCGCGGCCTTTGAGGGCGCGCATGACCTCCTTCGGCCGCTCCGGTGTGCCGAAGAAATCGGCGTCGTTGATGGAAACGACGCGCGAGCCGCAATTCTCCATCTCGTGGATCACCTCGTCGACCGGCCGATAGCGGAATTTCAGGCCGTTCATCAGCGGCTCAGCGCAGAACGTGCAGCCTTGGTGGCAGCCGCGCGAAGTCTGGACGAAAGTGCAGTTCACGTAACGGTTCTTCTTCAAGAGA
This sequence comes from uncultured Alphaproteobacteria bacterium, assembly GCA_963724715.1. Classification (GTDB taxonomy): domain Bacteria; phylum Pseudomonadota; class Alphaproteobacteria; order Rhizobiales; family Xanthobacteraceae; genus BOG-931. The sequence goes on from CAVRVV010000003.1 coordinate 116,045, forward strand.
TCGTAGCGCGGCATCGGCATCCCGGCCATCGGATGCAGCGTGTTTGATTTATAGGTGCCGCGCATCGCTCCTTGTTCGAGATCGTCGAGCAGCTTGTCGATCACGAGTTCGACTTCGCCGACCACAACGGCATCGCAATGCTTCAATGCTTCCTGAGGCATGAAGCTTGGATGCACGCCGCCCATGACCACAGGCACGCCCTTTTGGCGAAACTGGTCGGCAATCTCGTAGCCGCGGTTGACATAACTGGTCATTGCGGAAATCCCGACCAGGTCCGCCTTCAAATCGAAGTCGATCGGCTCGATGTTCTCGTCGGTCAGCACCACTTCGTACTGGTCGCGTGGGATGGACGCGGCGACGGCGAGGAGGCCGGCGAGCGGAGAGTACAGCGCCCGATTGAGGTAGATCGGGCGCGTCGTAAGCGAATCCGTCTTCGGATTGATCAGATGAATGATGCGGGTGCGCATGAAATTTCCCCTGTGATACGGTCGGCACACAATCCAACGGCGTCACGACGAAGAAGTTTCCCGAAACAGATAAAACCACCGAGTGCCGCGCATTGACCCGATCTCATCACTGCGAGCGAGCCACAAGAGGGCGCGTTCCGAGAGACTCACGACCCTCGGAAAATCGCGCCGCATCATGCTATTGCGACGGCCTACGGTAGCACGACGCTCGCGGTCGACAACTCCGTGCCGAAAAACTCAAGGCGGGAATTATTCCTAAGATCGGTCCCGTTCCCGGCTGGCGTCCCGTTCGTGACAATCTCGGTTTTTAGTTGTGTCCCAACCGTTCGATCAGCGCCATCGCCGCCGCCGGCGCGCGCACTTTGCCTTCGTGGATGACGTAAGCGTAGACGTCGCGCGGCGCTGTCTTCGTCTTCTTCGCGGGCTCGACATTTTTGGCCGGTTGGATTTGGGGCAGATCGTCCGGCGCCGCGCCTTGCGCCCATGACTGCAGGTGGCCGGTCCAGGCGGCGATGTCCTTCGGCGGATAGGCGGTCGGCATCGTGTCCTTGCCGCGTTGCAGGCGGGCATAGACAAAGTCGCCGGTGAGGTCGGCGATATTGGGATATTTGGCGTGGTCGGTGAACACGACCGGCATTTTGTGCTGGCGCAGCAGCGTCAGGAATTCGGAATTGCCAAAACTGTCGTGGCGGACTTCGATGACGTGGCGCAGCGCGCGGCCATCGAATTTGTCCGGCAACAGTTCGAGGAAGCCGCCAAAATCGGCGGCATCGAATTTTTTGGTTGGCGCGAATTGCCAGAGTAGCGGCCCGAGATGCTCGCCAAGCTCGGTGATGCCGGAATCGAGGAAGCGCTTGATCGAGTCGCCCGCCTCCTTGAGCACCCGCCGGTTGACGGCAAAGCGCGGGCCTTTGAGCGCGAACACGAAATTCTGCGGCACCTCGCTCGCCCATTTGCGGAACGTCGCCGGCGTCTGCGAGCGATAGAACGTGCCGTTGACCTCGATCGAGGTCAGCCGCTCGGCGGCGTAGGACAATTCCTTCGCGTGCGCCAAACCCTTCGGATAAAATACGCCGCGCCATGGCTCGAACGTCCAGCCGCCGATACCGATGCGGATTTGCCCTGATTTTGGAGTCATAGGAGTGTCACCGAACGCTGCTAGTGTTCGATTGTTACCGGCGATGGTCTGTGAGTGTAAGCCCCCATCGCCCTGACGGCCACGACGATCAGGCGACGCCGGATGAACGCGCGCCTGCCGCTCGTGGTCGTTGCCGTTTTCAGGACTGCCATTTTATTATGACCTCCCCCTGAAAGGGGGAGGAGGTGGCCGCAGGCCACCGGTGGGGGTCCGTCCATCGGCGCGCGCACTGACCCTCACCCGATCGCTGCGCGATCGACCTCTCCCTTTCAGGGCGAGGTGGAAAATGCAGTCGTCCGTGCCCTCGCGACAGCCACGTTGCGGTGGGCTATAACCCAAAACCATGCAACGCAAAGTCATCATCTCATGCGCGGTGACGGGCTCCGCCGATACGCCCGGCCGCAACCCGGCGGTGCCGGTGACGCCAGAACAGATCGCCCGGTCGTCGATCGATGCCGCCAAGGCCGGTGCCGCCATCGTGCACATCCACGTGCGCAATCCGCAGACCACCAAGCCGAGCATGGACAATGCGCTCTATCGCGAGGTGGTCGAGCGCATCAGGGCAAGCGGCACCGATGTGCTCATCAACCTCACCACCGGGCCGGGCGCGCGGTTTTCGCACGACGAGGCCGACCCGACAAAACCCGGTCCCGACAGCGTGCTCCGATCGCCGGAAGACCGCGTGCGCCACGTGGTCGAGCTCAAGCCCGACATTTGCAGTCTCGACATGGGCAGCCTCAACATGGGCGACCGCGTCTTCGTCAACACGCCAAAACACCTGCAATCGATGGCGGCGGCGATCAAGGATGCCGGCGTGATGCCCGAGCTCGAAGTGTTCGAGACCGGCCATCTGTTGCTCGCCAAGCGCTTCATCGAGAGCGGCTTCGTCAAGCCGCCGGGCATGTTTCAGATCTGCCTCGGCATATCCTGGGGCCAGCCGGCGACGCCCGAGGCCATGACCTATATGCGTAATCTCCTGCCGCCGGACGCGCCGTGGTTCGCCTTCGGCATCTCGCTGCATCAATTCCCCATGGTGGCGCAGGCCGTGCTGCTCGGCGGCCACCCGCGCGTCGGGCTCGAGGACAACATCTATCTGGAGAAGGGCAAGATGGCGCCAAACAACGCGGCGCTGGTCGAGAAGGCGGCTAGGATCATCGAGGTGTTGGGCGACCACGTCGCGACGCCAAATGACGCGCGGCAGATTCTCGGATTGTAAAACCTCCCCTTGAAAGGGGGAGGTGGTGGCCGCAGGCCACCGGTGGGGGTCCGTCCATCGGCGCTTACTGACCCTCACCGATCGCTGCGCGATCGGCCTCCCCCTTTCAGGGTGAGGCGCAAATGCCGTCACGCGCTTTGCGAAAAGCAAAAGGCCCGGGATTGCTCCCGGGCCTTCCGTACGCACGTCGCCTGAAATGTGAACTTAGAAGTCCATGCCGCCGCCGCCACCTGGCATCGGGGGCATCGCGTTCTGCTTCTTCGGCAGTTCGGCGACCATCGCCTCGGTGGTGATGAGCAAGCCCGCGACCGAGGAGGCGCCTTGCAGTGCTTGGCGCACGACCTTGGTCGGGTCGATGATGCCCTTCTTCACCATGTCGACGTATTCGCCGGCCTGGGCGTCGAAGCCAAAACCGTAGTTCGAGTTCTCGAGGATCTTGCCGACGATGACGGAACCGTCCTCACCGGCATTGGTGGCGATCTGCCGGGCCGGAGCCTGTAGCGCCTTGCGCACGATGTCGACGCCGGTCTTCTGGTCGTCGTTGGCGGTACGCACCTTCTTGAGCGCCTCGCTGGCGCGCAGCAGCGCAACGCCGCCGCCCGGCAGCACGCCTTCCTCGACTGCGGCGCGGGTCGCATGCATCGCGTCGTCGACGCGATCCTTGCGCTCCTTGACCTCGACCTCGGTGGCGCCGCCGACGCGGATCACCGCAACGCCGCCCGCGAGCTTGGCAAGACGTTCTTGCAGCTTCTCGCGGTCGTAGTCGGAGGTGGTCTCCTCGATCTGCGCCTTGATTTGCGTGATGCGGTCTTCGATGTCTTTCTTCTTGCCGCCGCCGTTGACGATCGTGGTGTTCTCCTTGTCGATCATCACCTTCTTGGCCTTGCCGAGCATCGCCAGCGTGACGTTCTCGAGCTTGATGCCAAGGTCCTCGCTGATCGCCTGGCCGCCGGTCAGGACGGCGATGTCCTGCAGCATGGCCTTGCGGCGATCGCCGAAGCCGGGCGCCTTCACGGCCGCGACCTTGAGGCCGCCGCGCAGCTTGTTGACCACGAGCGTGGCCAGCGCCTCGCCCTCGACGTCTTCGGCGACGATGAGGAGCGGCTTGCCGGTCTGCACCACGGCCTCGAGCAACGGCAGAAGCTCGTTGAGCGCCGACAGCTTCTTCTCGTTGATCAGGATGTAGGGGTCCTCCATCTCGACGCGCATCTTGTCGGCGTTGGTGATGAAGTAGGGCGAGATGTAGCCGCGGTCGAACTGCATGCCCTCGACGACGTCGAGCTCGGTCTCGAGGCTCTTGGCCTCTTCCACCGTGATGACGCCTTCGTTGCCGACCTTTTCCATCGCCTTGGCCAGATAGTCGCCGATCTCCTTGTCGCCGTTGGCGGAGATGGTGCCGACCTGGGCGATTTCGGCGTTCGAGGTCACCTTCTTGGAGTTCTTCTTGAGCTCCTCGACCACGGTCTCGACCGCGAGATCGATGCCGCGCTTGAGGTCCATCGGGTTCATGCCGGCGGCAACCGCCTTGGAACCTTCCTTGACGATCGCTGCCGCAAGCACGGTCGCGGTCGTGGTGCCGTCACCGGCGATGTCCGAGGTCTTTGAAGCAACCTCGCGTACCATCTGCGCGCCCATGTTCTCGAACTTGTCCTCAAGCTCGATTTCCTTGGCGACGGTGACGCCGTCCTTGGTGATGCGGGGAGCGCCGAACGATTTGTCCAGCACGACATTGCGGCCCTTCGGGCCCAACGTCACCCTCACCGCATTGGCGAGGATATCGACGCCGCGCAACATCTTGTCGCGCGCATCGACTGAGAATCTGACTTCCTTGGCAGCCATTTCAATTCACTCCGTTTGATTGGTTTGCAATGCCCGGTTTGAGCGTTACGCGGCCTTCTTCTTGGCCAGCGGCTCGTCGAGCACGCCCATGATGTCGGACTCCTTCATGATCAGGAGGTCCTTGCCGTCGATCTTGACCTCGGTGCCCGACCACTTGCCGAACAGCACGCGGTCGCCGACCTTCAGATCGATGGGGATGAGCTTGCCGGCCTCGTCGCGGCCACCGGGGCCTACGGCGGTGATTTCGCCCTGGGAGGGTTTCTCCTTGGCGGTATCCGGGATGATGATGCCGCCGGCGGTCTTCTCTTCGGCATCGAGGCGCCTGACGACTACACGGTCGTGAAGCGGACGAAACTTCATGGTGTCCTCCTAAGTTATTGAAACGACGAGGTTTGTGGTTGGAGCGATCAGCCGCGGAAAGCCGCAAATAATCGCCTGACGGCGAGCACTTTCATGCCCCTGGCAACGACATGGGGCGCGAATTTTTGCCCACAAGAGGTACCTGAAAATTTTTTAGCACTCGCCGAGGCGGATTGCCAACAACTCTTTGCAAAAGGTTAACGGCGCCGGTTCCCTAGCAATTACAAAAATATACAGCGCCGGGCGAGGAAACCTCCGGGCCGCAAGCTCCGTTGTCTCAGCGTCAAGGACAGAGCGGACCAGGCTCGCTGGATGGCTTGTTAGCAGAGCTGTTGGGATGCTGCTAGTGCCTTGATAATAAACAACTTATTTAAACTTGAGGCTTGTAATGGAGGTGCGAGTCTCGAAACATCCCCAAGACGGGGATTGGAGGGCACCATGGTGTCGAAAGGGGCTTCAGTTTCGCAACAAGGTCGCGTTTCAGACGATTTTCGCCGGCAACTCCAGGGCTACGGCCTGACCACCGCCAACATCCTCTACCGGCGGCCGGACCATCCCTGGCTCCTGCAAACCTATGTCTGGCAGGACTACGATCTCTGCCCGAACTTTCCGGCGCTGAACAAATTCCTCAATTTCTGGCTGGAAAAGCTCGAGGGTCCGCTGCACTCGGTGACGGTGGCGCACGCGCGGCTGATCAAGCCGGCGGAAATCCGCGCCATCGACGGCGAGTTCCGGCTCCACTGAGGCCAGGGATCAGCGATCAGCGATCAGGGATCAGTAATCAGAAATCAGGGATCAAGTTGATGCCCCTGATGCCTGATACCTGATCCCCGATGCCTGATCCCCGATACCCGATACCTGATACCCGATCCCTTGATCCCTGATATCTGATACCCGATACCTGATCCCCCATGCGTATCGGTCCCCGGCACCCGCGGCTTGGCAGAGCGGCCTTCCGGCTGGCGCTGCCGCTGCTCGAAGGCTTTTGCGCCCGCCGCGGGATTTTCCGCGCCAATAGCGCGTTCGCGGCGGAGCGCATCGCAGCGTTGCGCGCCAAGCTCGAGCGCGGCGGCACTGTCTATCTCGGCGGCATCTGCGCTTCGGGGACGCACAATTCCGGCGTGGCGCTGGTCGAAGTGACGCGCGAGCGCGGTCCGAAACTGATCTGCAACAACGAGGAAGAGCGCTTTTCCGGCGAACGCCACACCACCAAATTCCCCGACCAATCGATCGACGAGTTGGCGGCGATGCTGCGGCGCTCAGGCCTTGGGCCCGAGCGCATCGACGCCTGGTTTTCCGCCTGGGACAGCACCGCCTTCGTCGCCATGATCGCGCGCACGGTGGTGGAAGAAGCGCCGGCAAGTTTTGGCCTGCTGCGCACCACCGAATTGCCGGCGCTGAGCATGCGCAACATCGATGGCGGCATGCGCATGGCGCGCCATCTCGGCCGCCAGCTCGGCTCTGCGGCGCCGGTCATCGCCACGGCGCATCACGACAATCACGCCTGGTTCTCGTTTGCGGTCTCGCCGTTTGCCAAGAGCGAACGCCCGGTGATGGTCGCGGCCATCGACGGTTTCGGCGATCACGGGGCGATCACGCTTTATGTCTGCGAAGGCGGCGTGATGCGGCAGCTCTACTGCAACGACAGCATGTTCGACTCGCTCGGCGTCTTCTATGCCGTCATCTCGTCGACCCAAGGCGGCTGGACGCTGCTCTCCAGCGAGGGCCGCTACATGGGCGCCGCGGCCTGGGGCAATTGCGACCGCAAGACCAATCCGTTCTATGCGCCGCTGCGCGCGATCCTGCAGCTGGCGCCCGACGGCCAGGTTCACGTCAATCGCGACTTGGCGAACTGGCCGCGCGATTTCGCAAAGCCTTACACCAAGGATTTGATCCGCATCCTCGGCGAGCCGATCGCGCTCAAGGACATGTGGAATCCCGACGCGATGCTTCGCGTCGAGGATATCCGCCACAAGGAGGACACCCAGGAACGGCTCGACAAGGCCGCGGCGACCCAGATGGTGTTCGAGGATGCGCTGATCCACATCATCGACCATCTGATCCGCTTAACCGGCAGCGACCAGCTGGTGCTGACCGGCGGCACCGCGCTCAACGCCGTCGGCAGCATGCGGCTGCTCGAGCATTTCGACGAGACTTATTATCAGCGCCAGTTCGGCCGCCGCGCGCGATTGCATCTATGGGTGCCGCCAACGCCGAACGACGCCGGCGTGGCGATGGGCGCGGCCTTTATGGGGGCCTATCTCGCCGGCTCAGGCGTAGGCGAGCCGCTCGAGCATGCGTTCTATTGCGGCGCGGCGCCGAGCGATGCCGCGATCCGCGACGCCTTCGCCGCCGCGCCCGATGTGGCATGGACCCCGATCGGCAATGTGACCGAGCGCCGCGGGCCGCGAAGCGATCGCCGATCTCATGGCGTATATGACGGCGCAGGACGGCATCATCGCGCTCTACCAGGGCGCGGCCGAGACCGGGCCGCGGGCGCTCGGGCATCGTTCCATCCTCGCCAATCCGCGCAATCCGCGCACGCGTGAGTTCTTGAACGCGCGCGTAAAATACCGCGAAGCGATCCGGCCGCTGGCGCCGATGATGACGCGCGAAGCGGCGTTGAAGTGGTTCGAACTGTCGGACGGCGCCGCCGACGCCGACTACAACGGCTACAACTACATGGTCCTGACCGCGCAGGCGAAGCCGGACGCGGCGGCGCGCATTCCCGCCGTGATCCATGCCGACGGCACCGGACGGCTGCAGATCGTGCGCGAAGCGACCGATCCGTTGACGCACGCTTATCTGAAAGCGCTCGGCCGCCGGAACGGCGAAGAGGTCGCGGTCAACACCTCGTTCAACGTCGCCGGCCCGATCGCGCAAACCCCGGCGCAGGCCGTCGAGACGCTGCGGCGCTCCAAGGGCATGGACGCGGTGGTGATGATCGCGGAGGAGGGCGCCGCTTACGCGATGTGGCGGCCGGGGCAGGGCAGTGATCGCTTCGAACGATGGTACGCGGAGTGGAGGGATCAGGCATCAGCGATCAGGGATCAAGGAATTCAGGGATCAGGGATCAGTAGTCAGGGATCAAGTTGATACCTGACACCTGAGCGGAGATCAGTAATCAGCGAACAGGGATCAAGATGATATTTCTGATTCTTGATCCCTGATCCCTGATCCCTGATCCCCGGTACCTAGCTCAGCATTCCGACAATGGCGCCGAGAAGGCACGTCGTCAGCGTCCCCGACACGATCGACTTCAAGCCCAGCGACACCACCTCGTCGCGCTTTTCCGGGCACATGGTGGAGAGCCCCGCGATCATGATGCCGAGCGAGCCGAAATTGGCGAAGCCGCACATGGCGTAGAGCATGATCAGGCGCGAGCGGGGATCCAGCGCATCGGCCGGCAGCGCCGCGAGCTGCAGATAGGCGACGAGCTCGTTCAAGATCGTTTTGATCCCCATCAGGCCGCCCGCGGTCACCGCTTGCGCCCACGGAATGCCCATCAGCCAGCAAATTGGCGCCATCACCCAGCCGAGCGTGCGCTGCAAGGTGACCGGCGCGCCGAACAGATCCGGCAGAAGCCCGAGGATGGCGTTGGCGAGATACACCAGCGCGATGAACACGATCAGCATGGCGACGATGTTCAGCAAAAGCTCGAGCCCCGCGCCGGCGCCTTTGACGATGGCGTCCATGGTGCTCGACGCGACCTGCTCGACCTCGCCCAGCGCGCCGCCGGTGTGCCGCTCGCCCGGGTCGGGCACCATGATGAAACTGATCAGGATCGCCGCCGGCGCGCCGAGCACCGAGCAGACCACGATATGGCCGGCGGCATCCGGGATGGCGTTGGCAAGGATCGTCGCATAAAGCACGAACACTGTTCCCGCTATTCCGGCCATGCCGCCGGTCATCACCACGAACATTTCCGCGCGCGACAGTTTGGCCAGATAAGGCCGGATGAACAGCGGCGCCTCGACCTGGCCGACGAAAATATTGGCCGCCGTCGACAGCCCCACCGCGCCGCCGACGTCGAGGGTCTTTTCCAGCGCCTTCGAAAAGCCGCGCACGATCGGCGGCATGATGCCCCAATAGAACAACAGCGACGACAGCACGCTCATCACCAGCACGACGGGCAGCGCCTGAAAGCCGAGAATGAAGGTGGCGGTGGGCTCCTTGACGTCGAACGGCAGCGGCCCGCCGCCGACATAGCCGAACACGAAGGAGGTGCCGGCCCGGGTCGCGGTGGCGATGGCATTCACCGCGTCATTGATCAGCGCGAACACCACCTCGACCTTCGGCACCTTGAGCATGACGAGCGCGAGGAGGACGGTGACGCCAAGCGCGATGCCCGCCTGGCGCCAATTCACGGCGCGGCGGTTCTCGCTGATGAGCCAGGCGAGGGCGAGGATGGCGAGGATGCCGAGGGTGGATTGGAGGTTGAGCATGAAAGTTGAAGCCAATTCCCGGACGTCACTGTAGCGCGCTGCTCTCGCCGTCGTCATGCCCGGGCTTTGGAGTATTTTTAAGTTCTGCTTTAATTCGACGCCGCGAGGTTTTGATGATTGGCCTGCACCCGGTTCCGCAGACACCGAGTTAGGTGTTTTGATGGAACCGGAGGTAAGTCATGGAGAGACGGAAGTTTACACGCGAGTTCAAGCTTGAAGCTGTGCGGCTGATCAAAGAGCGTGGCGTCTCGTATGCCCAGGCCTCGCACGATCTCAGTGTGCATCAGTCACAGCTACGCGGTTGGGTGAAAGCGCTTGCGGATGATCCGCAGCATGCGTTTCCCGGCCAAGGTCAGATGAAGCCCGAACAGTTGGAGATCGCGCAGCTCAAGCGCGAGTTGGTCAGGCTGAAGGCCGAACGAGACATCCTAAAAAAAGCCGCGGCCTACTTCGCGAAGGAATCGACGTGAAGTTCGGATTCATTGCGAAGCACCGGGGGATCTGGCCGGCGGGATGGTTGTGCGAGGCGCTCGGTGTCTCGCGGGGTGGGTTCTATGCCTGGCTGAGGCGACCGCGCAGTCCACGCAGCCGGAGCGATGAAGAGCTCGGTGCCAAGGTTCGAGCGAGCTTCCTCGCCAGCGATCGAACCTACGGCGCCAGGCGGGTGTGGCACGACATGCTGGCGGAGGGTGTGTCGTGCGGTCTGCATCGGATCGAGCGATTGATGCGATTACAGGCCCTCAAAGCCCGTCCGCGACGGCGGCGACTGCCGCCCGATCTGGGTGAGCGGCAGGTCGCCGCCGTCGCTGCCAACGTGCTCAACCGCAGCTTCGAAGCGCCCGCTCCCAACCGCAAATGGATCGCCGACTTCACCTATGTGTGGACAGCGGAAGGTTGGCTCTATGTGGCGGCAGTCATTGACCTGTTCTCCCGACGCGCGGTTGGCTGGTCGATGAGTGCTGAGATGACGGCCCAGTTCGTCACCGATGCCCTGGTGATGGCGATCTGGCGGCGAGGCAAGCCCGATGCGCTACTGCATCACTCCGATCGCGGTAGCCAGTACACCAGCGAGCAGTTCCAAAAGCTCATGGCCGATCATGGCGTCATCTGCTCGATGAGCCGTTCAGGCAATGTCTGGGACAATGCGGCGATGGAGAGCTTCTTCTCCTCGCTGAAGACCGAGCGCACAGCACGCAAGACGTATCGGACGCGCGACCAGGCCAAGGCTGATGTGTTCGACTACATCGAATGCTTCTATAATCCGAAGCGTCGGCACTCGACGCTTGGATATCTAAGTCCTGTGGAGTTCGAGATGAAGGCGGGATTCGCTTAAGCGGGTGTCAACCGAACCGGGTGCAGGCCATCTCAGGGAAATTAGCGAGGCTTATGTCTGGACTCACCTTCAAAATGTCTGCGTCAAACGCAAGCCAGACGGCGGTTGCTTGAGCCATCATCGTGCTGCGCTCAGAACGGGCATAAAGGTCGGAAACGGTGGCTTTCAAGCCAGAAAGCGCTTTCTTTGACCGATGAACTTTCCCACTAGCAATAATTGGAGCAAGCGGACATTCTGGGTACCAACTTACAAGTGGCGTAAGCGCTTCACAAAGAAGAACGAGCATCTTCGCGTCACTCAGTCTGCCTTTTAGTTCCTCGCAATTTTCGCTCGATATGGACGAATAACTGCTTGCTGGTGCAAGCCATTTATGTGGCAAGTCCTTATTATTTTCTCGAATTGATCGAGTTAATAGGGTAATTATTTCGACGGCCCTTCGATCACCGTGTGCCTTGTGTATCAAGGAGATCCAAAGCAATTCCGGCAAAATTGTTTTTATCCATGAGATTTCGTGCAACGGCCCGAGCATGTGCGTAAAGGGCGGCACGAGGACTCGCCCAATTTTCTTGTGATCTTGGAGGACCATCAGGGGTCTCTTTTCTCAAAATCCTTTGCCCTTAGTCCAACGCTAATGCGTTGGTCGATTCGGCCTCGCGTCTAACTTGTAAGGTGAGTTGCGCCATTTGTGAAACCCATCGTCCACCTGCCTTGGTGAGAGGGCCGCCGCCACCAACCTGAACAGCCGTTGCCGCAATTGCAAAAATCCGCCGCGGACGCGCTCTAATTCCGCCGTCCCGCGCTCCTCTAATCGGGTTCATCCGCTGTCACCCGACGAGGAGCACTTCAATGCAAACGTTCGCGAAATTGGCTTTAGCCGCCGGCGCCTGTGCGCTGGGCCTCGGCGCTGTTGCGCCGGCGCAAGCCGCCGACATGGGCTATCCTGAAGCCCAGGCCGCACCAGGTTACCCGGCGCCGCCGCCCGGTTATTACGCGCCGCCGCCGGCACAGCAGGGCTACTATCCACCGCCGCCGCCGCCCGCCGCGTATGGCTATCCGCCGCCGCCGCCCGTCGAATACGACACCTACGTCGCGCCGCCTTACGTCGTCGCGCCGGGACCGTATTACGGGCCGGGGCCGTACTGGCGCGGCTACGGGCCTCACTATGCCTATGGTTACGGGCACTGGCGCGGCTATCGGCGCTGGTGAAATGCGGGGTCGGCGCGCCGGAAATTTTGTGGCGATAGCTGATCCGTCATGCCCGCGCTTGTCGCGGGCATCCACGTCTTACTTGGCCGTGAAACAAAAGACGTGGATGGCCGGGACAAACTCGGCCATGACGCGCGACGAGCATTTGCAAATCTTTGCAGTGCGCAATTGATTGTTGGCCGAAATCGCTGCGGCGGCGCTTCGCGGTAAAAAAATTTCGAGATAAAAAACATTTCGATTTCCGATGCTTGCGCGGCTATTGCGAATCAGTTCGTCGATCGTGCTTGACCTTCGTCTCCGTCCCCACTAACTGCGCCACCGTCTCGCTCAACAAGGGCGCTTTCTAGATGCGATCCTGAAAGTGGAGCGAGGGCGGTTCCCGCGGGCGGTCTCGCAAACCGCTCCCGGGCGGCTTCGGGCATCATGTCCGCCGGTATTACGGCCGGTGCGCGGGGTGCTTCCGCTGGACTGGGACAGGCAAGCGCGGGTAACGCCCGCTGACAGCCGCGTCCCAGGAAACCTGGCCTGAAGTCGAAAAGCCGAGGCCTAGAAACCTCGGCCAGAGCCGCGGTGGAGCGCCGAAAGGCGAGCGCGCCCGAAGCGGACGGTTCGGATCGTCCGTGGCGCGCGCCGCGCCCGTGGCGCGGACAGGTGGCGACATCTGTTCGTGTGGCGCGGCCAATTCGATTTGCGCCTTCCGGCGCTCCGCCTCCCTTCATTTTATTTGGAGGCGAAACATCAGTGGCTTTCGTTCTTGCTGCAAAACTCGGGCGCGAGGCGCGCCGCGAGAACGCGCTTGCTTTACCCTCCCCTGGAGGGGGAGGGTCGCGGCCCGTAGGGACGCGGGGTGGGGTGCGCGGCGATGCAGGGATTAGCAGCGCGCTACGCGTGCTTTCACCCCAACCCGCCACGCTTCGCGTGTCGACCTTCCCCCTCCAGGGGAAGGTGAAAGAAGGAGAGTCTCATGCGCATACGCTTCGATTTCGGTTCGCTCACGCTCGACGCCGAGCTCCTCGACACGCCGACCGCGAAGGCGATCGCGGCGGCGTTGCCGATTTCAGGTTCGGCGATGACCTGGGGCGAGGAGGTTTATTTCGATATTCCCGTGCGGGTGCCGCGCGAAAAAGAGGCGCGCGCGGTGGTGACGCCGGGCGAGATCGCTTATTGGCCCGACGGCCACGCCATCGCACTCGGTTTTGGCCGCACGCCGATTTCCCAGGGCGACGAGACGCGGCTGGCGAGCCCCTGCAACATCTGGGCGAAGGCGCTCGGCGACGTGAAGACGCTGGCCAAGGTGAAGGCCGGCACGAAGATCAAGGTGACGGCGGTTGATTGACCCGGCGCGCCAGCGAAATCATCAGATCCCAGGCGTTGCGGATATTGATGACGAGCAGCAGCAGCGCCGCGCCGGCCAACAGGTTGAGGCCTGCCGGCTTCTCTTCGAGCAGAAGCAGCCACGCGACCGGGCCCATTGCGTAGCAGAGCGCCGGAATGGCGCCGTAGCACAGGCGATCGGCAAGATCGGAAATGGAATTGCGATGCACTCTCACCGCAATGACGATCGAATAGATCACGCTGCCAGCCCCGGCGACAGCAATCACCAGGGCGAAGGATTCCCAGGTTTGCGTCGGAATGAGCGCGATCAAACTGAGAAACAGAAGGTTGGCATAGTGAAAGACGACCGGGCTCAAGTAGGTGCTGGTGTTACGGCGGCTCTCCGGGTCCGGCGTGAGTACGCTGGTGCTGATCGAGACCGCAACGAACAACAGCGCGATCAGCGCCGCCGCAGCGGTACCGAGCAGCGCATAAAACTCATGCCATTCCGCGAGCATAGCGAACTATTTTTCGTGGCGCATGATCTTATCCGAAAACCGGCATCCACTTTTCGGGATCATGCGCTAGCCCCGCCCGACGAACGGCATCAAATTCGCCATCACGGTCATGAACAGCACATTGGTGTCGAGCGGCAGACCTGCCATGGTGACCACGGCGCGGCCGACGTCGTCGGCGGCCATGCGCGGCTCGATCATCTTGCGGCCGTCGGGCTGCGGCACGCCGTCGCCTTGCACCATGCGGTCGGTGAGCGGGGTCGCGGCATTGCCGATGTCGATCTGGCCGCAGCAGATGTTGTAGGGCCGGCAGTCGAGCGATGTCTGCTTGGTCAGGCCGGTGACGGCGTGCTTGGTCGCGGTATAAGCGGCGGCCCCCGGCCGCGGCGTATGCGCCGAGATCGAGCCGTTGTTGATGATGCGGCCGCCGCGCGGGTCTTGCGCTTTCATGATCTTGATCGCTTCCTGGGTGCACAGGAAGACGCCGGTGAGATTGGTGGCGACCACGGCCTGCCACTTGTCGAACGGCATGTCCTCGATCGAGGTCGCCGGCGTGCCGATGCCGGCATTGTTGAACAGCAGATCGAGCCGGCCGTAAGTCGCCTTGGTCTTGGCGAACAGCGCCTTGATCGAGGCCGGATCGGCGACGTCGGTCTGCACCGTGAGTGCCGCGCCCGGCGTCTGCGCGCCTTCCTTGGCGACCGCGTCGAGCATTTCCTGGCGCCGGCCGGCGAGCACCACGGCGTAGCCCTCGCGCATCAGCGCCAAGGTCACCGCGCGGCCCACGCCGGTGCCGGCTCCGGTCACGATTGCGATTTTTTCTGTCATTGGCGTCTCTCCCTGCGTCATTCCGGAAGCCGCGCCCCCCACCTTCGCTCGCTTGGCGAGCTACGGTGGGTACGAGTCCGCCGAAGCGCGGAGCGCGAAGGCGGAAGCGGCTATCCGGAATCCATAACCACGGATCTGCAGGTGACGGAAGGGCCGAGACCGATTGATTGGGGCAGGGGCTATGGATTCCGGGTTCGCGCTTGCGCGCGCCCCGGAATGACGGCAGTGCCGTCAGCTCGCCATCGCCACTTCCAAATCGGGGCTGCCGACGCGGTAATCGTCGGGGTGGGCGAGCCGCGCGTTGATCTCGCTGGCGAGGCCGGGTTTGCCGAAGCGGTAGCCTTGCATGGAATGCACGCCGGCGGCGCGCAGGAAGAGATGCTGCTCGGCGGTCTCGACGCCTTCCGCGGTTACTTTCATGCCGAGACCGCGGCCGAGGCTGACCACGGCGTGGACGATGGCCGCGGCATCGGGCGCCTTCTCGATCGAGCCCACGAAGCTGGAATCGATCTTGAGCTTGTCGAACGGAAAGCGGCGCAGATAGAGCAAGCTCGAATAGCCGGTGCCGAAATCGTCGAGCGCAAAGCGCACGCCGATCGCTTTGAGGCGAAGCATCGACAGTTCCGCGGTGTCGAGGTTGCCAAGGAGCGTGCTCTCGGTGAGCTCGAGCTCGAGCCGGTTGGCGTCGAAATGGGTCTCGGCCAGGATGCGCTCGACCATCGCGACGAAGTCGGAGCGGCGGAATTGCAGCGGCGACACGTTCACCGCGATGGTCAGATTCGGCCAGGCGCGGCCATCGAGGCAGGCGCGGCGCAGCATCCATTCGCCCAGCTCGACGATCAGGCCGGAATGCTCGGCGATCGGAATGAATTGCGACGGTGGAATCTGGCCGATGGTCGGATGGTTCCAGCGCGCCAGCGCTTCCACGCCGACGATCTTTTCGCCGCTCGAATTCATGATCGGCTGGTAGGCGGCGGCGAGGCCGTCGTTCTGGATGGCGTAGAGCAGGTCGCCTTCGAGGAGTTTGCGGTTGGACAGATCGGCATCCATCGCCGCGTCATAGATGCAGGCGCGGTTGCGGCCCTCGTTCTTGGCGCGATAGAGCGCCATGTCGGCATAGCGCAGAATGTCGGTGGCGTCGCGGGCGCGGCGCTCGATCGCCGCGATGCCGATCGAGGCGCCGATGATGATGTTGTGGCCGCTGATCATGTAGGGCGCGCAGACGGCGGCGATGATGCGGCCGGCGATCGCTTGCAGCGAATAGGAATCGGACTCGCAATGGGTGATGATGGCGAATTCGTCGCCGCCGAGGCGGGCCACCAGATCCTCGCCGCGCATGATGCGGCTCAGCCGCTGGGTGACGTTGAGGATGAGCTCGTCGCCGATGTGATGGCCGAGCGTGTCGTTGACGTCCTTGAAGTGATCGAGATCGATGTAGAACACGGCCGCCGTCGGGCCGCCGGCGCGCACGTCGTTGATCACGGTTTCGAGCCGCTCGCCGAAATAGATGCGGTTGGGCAGGCCGCAGACCGGATCGTGCAAAGCGAGATGGCGCAATTGCGATTCGCCGGCCCTGATCTCCTCGGCGCTGCGCCGCATGTAGCGCAGCACGAGGCCGACGAGCAGCGCAAAGCCGCCGAGCGCCACCGCGATGAACGGCAATACGCTGCCGACGATCGTGCCGCCCGGCCGCGTCGGCTGCCAGGCAAAGCGGGCGATGGGGTTGCCTTGCGCGTCGGCGAATTCGATGGCGTGCTCGCCGGCCGGCGGCGCCGGATCTTCGATCTCGCGCAGGCTGGTCAATTGCAGGCGCTGGCCGATTTCCTTGAGCACGGCGCCGTCGATATAGCGGACGGAGAAGACGATCGGCGCCTGGGCATTGCCGGCGGCCAGATCGGCCTCGGCGCCGACGGCGACCGCGCCGACGATGGCGGACCGGTCGAGGAAGCGCTGGATCAGCGCCGTGCTGCGGCCGGGCTTTGCCGGATCTTGCTTGGCGTTGACCGCCACGACGTGTTCCGGCACGGCATTGAGACGGCCACGCAACAGATCGAGGCTCGCTTTGATCTGCTCGCCGAGGTCGCCGGCGACGGCGTCGCCGGGCGAGCGGAACAGCGAATACTTGATCCGGTCGCCGCCGTCGACGATCACCACGATGTCCTGGTGATAGAAGGATTGCAGCCATTTGCCGATGCGGCGGTCCGCCCATTGCGGATCGAAGCCGTCGCGCAGCTTGGCCGTTGCCTGCGGTGTCGCCGCCGCGCTTTCGACCTGGCGGAGCAGATGCGCGCCCTTGCCGACGATGGCTTCCTGCAGCAACAGCTGTTCGCGGTTGAGCGAGACCTCGTCGGCGCGTTTTGCCGAGGTCAATACGGCGATGACGACGCAGACGATGGCGACGGCGACGATGGCGCCGATCGGCATGACGAGGCTGAGCCGCGCCCTGTTCCAGCGCGACCGCTTGCGTTCCCCGGCGATATGCGATTGCGCCGCAGGCAACACGCTTCCACCCATTGATTTAAAAAACGATGCTTGGACCCTAGGCAGTAAAGATTGAAAATCGCTTGCGGTTCAAAGTGATGGAACCCGTGCCGCGGTATCGCCGGCTAAATCCCGCAGGCTGCGTTAACAAAGTGTCAACGCCGCTTCAGTGGGCTTTGAGCGAAGGCTGGATTTTCAGCGGCTTATGCCCGGTTGCTGTAGGGCGGGCGCGGAATGCCGATATGGGCGGCGCGCAACGCCGCCGACCAGCGTTCGCGCAAGTCGGTGAAGTAGGGCTCGCCGGGCTCGATACGATAGATCAATTCGGAGGTGCAGGTGTCGCGCCGGACCACCAGGACATCAATCGGCAGGCCGACGCTCAGGTTCGAGCGCATGGTCGAATTGATGGAGACGAGGCCGACCTTGAGGGCGTCGTAGATGTCCATCTCGTAGGTGATGGCGCGGTCGAGCACCGGCTTGCCGTATTTGTGCTCGCCGATCTGCAGATACGGCGTGTCGGTGGTGCATTCGATGAAATTGCCGGCGGAATAGATCATGAAAAGGCGCATCCGCTCGCCCATGATCTGGCCGCCGAACAAAAACGAGACGTCGAAACTGACGTCGGAGGCTTCGAGCGCCTTGCCCTCCATGGAATGGATCAAACGGACCACATAACCGACCCGCTGGGCGGCCTGGAACATGGTCGGCGCGTTCATCAGCGTTTCGCGCTCGCCGGTTTGCGGATTGTCGTAGCCCTCCATCAGGATAGAGACCACCGACTGGGTGATCGAGAGATTGCCGGCGCTGGCGATCGCCATGATGCGCTTTTTCGGATCCTGGAAAACGTGCAGCTTGCGAAACGTGGCGATGTTGTCGACTCCGGCATTGGTGCGGGTGTCGCCGAACATCACGAGGCCTTCGCGCACCAGAATTCCGCAGCAATAGGTCATCGATTCGCTGTCCCCTGGCTCGCCCTCTATAGCATCCTTCGCCGCATCGCGGGCAGCATCACTGATCGACCCTGATGGCGACGGCCAAAGTTTCGGCGCCGACGCCCAGGCGCGTGCCGCGCACCGCCGCGGCGCCGAGCGAATCGAGCCCGATGGCGACGCGGACATGGCCGTCGGTCGGGCAACAACCGTTGGACGGATCGAAGCCGACCCAGCCGAGATCGGGCACATAGGCTTCCGCCCAGGCGTGGCTGGTATCCGCGTCGGCGCTTTTGTCGGGGCGGCGAAAGTAGCCGCGGACATAACGCGCCGGGATGCCGAGACTGCGCGCGGCGCCGATGAAGATATGCGCCAGATCCTTAGGCGCGCTATGCTTGCGCGCAAAAGCCTCGGCCGCATTTGCGGGTGAGGCGGCGGCATCGCCCGACGCGCTATCGCCGGCGATGTCTTCGAACAACCGATCCAGCAAGCCATGCAATTCCGCGAGCACCACGCCGCCGCCCGCGTCGCGAGTTTTTTGCGCAAAGTCGCGGATCGCGCTGTCGGCTTGGGTCAGCGCGGTGTCGCGCAAAAACAGGCTCGGCGGAAATCGCTCGACGGTGCCGCGCACTACGCCATCGGCGTTCTGCGTCTCGATCTCGCCGTCGACCTCGACCCGCAATTCCTCGAGCGGGCCGTCGGCGGTGAAGACGTGGGTGATATTGCCGAAAGCGTCTTCGTGGGCGGCGAGCCGCGCGTCGGGCACGACGTCGATGTGCCAGCGCTGGACATATTGGCCTTCATGGTTGCGCGGCGTCAGGCGCAGCACCTGGATCACGCCGGCTGCGGGCGGATCGTAGCGATAGACCGAGCTATGGGCGATGCGAAGGCGCACGGGGATCAGGTATCAGCCATCAGCCATCAGGGATCAAGGCAAGGATAAGCGACGTTATATGGCCCTGTCGCCTGACTTCCCACTCCCTGATCCCTGACGCCTGATTCCTGATCCCTGATCCCTGATCCCTGATCCCTGACGCCTGATCCCTGGCTACAGCAGATACTGCTGCGTCACGGCGCTGCCGAGGCGGTTGTTGTCCTCGACGAAATCGTCGATGAATTCGTGCAGCCCGGTCTGGAAAATCTCCTCGATTTTGCTGTTTTCCAGGCGCGCCCGCACGGTGCGAGCATGGCGTTGCGCGGTGCCTTGCTGGCCGTAGGCCTTGGCGATGCGGTTGAGGTTTTGCACCAGGTTCTCGTAGCAGCTGGCAAGCGACCGCGGCATCTCGTCCCGCAGCATAAGGAGGTCCGCGACCAACCATGGCTTGACGTTCTGGCGATACACCCAGTGATAGGCGGTGAGGGCCGAGACCGAGCGCAAAATCGACGCCCACTGGAAGTAATCGAGCGGGCCGCCGACCCTTTCCTGCGCCGGCAGCAACAGGTGATATTTGACGTCGAGAATGCGCGCGGTGTTGTCGGCGCGCTCGATATAGACGCCGAGCCGCGAAAACCAATAGGCGTCGTTGCGCAGCATGGTGCGGTAGGCGGAGCCGTCGAAACTCAGCGACGAGCCCATCACCCAGCGCAGGAAGCGGGCGAATTCTTCGCGCGACGGCGGGCCGTTGCCCCATTTGCGCAGCTCCAGCCAGGCGCTGTTGATGGAATCCCACATCTCGATGGTCAGCGCGGTGCGCACCGAGCGCGCGTTGAGGCGCGCGGTTTCGATGCAATTGCGGATCGAGGACGGATTGACGGTGGAGAAGGCGAGGAATTCCGTCACCGTCTCCTCGTTGGCCTCCGAATAGGCGGCGAAGAAAGGCTTGGCGCAGCCGGCGGTGGCGACCGCTGATTCCCATTCGTTGGATTCGCCGACATAGGCGAGCGGCAGCGCGGTCAGCCGCAACGTGGTGTTGAGGATGCGCGCCAGATATTCCGCGCGCTCGACATAGCGGGCGAGCCAGTAAAGATTATCGGCCGTGCGCGAGAGCATCGATCTATTCGTCCAATACCCAAATCTTATTCATCCAATACCCACGTGTCCTTGGTGCCGCCGCCTTGGCTGGAATTGACCACCAGCGAGCCCTTCTTGAGCGCGACGCGCGTCAACCCGCCCGGCACGATGCGGATGCGGTCGCGGCCGTTGAGCACGAAGGGCCGCAGATCGACGTGGCGCGGCGCAATACCTTCCTGGACGCAGGTCGGGCAGGTCGACAGCGACAGCGTCGGCTGGGCGATGAAATTCTTCGGGTCGGATTTGAGCTTGGCGCGGAACGCCGCGATGGTGGCTTTGTCCTCCTTCGGCCCGATCAGCATGCCGTAGCCGCCGGAGCCGTGCACTTCCTTGACCACCAGCTCCTCGATGTTGTCGAGCACATAGGCGAGATGTTCGGCTTCGCGGCAGCGCCAGGTCGGCACGTTCTTGAGGATCGGTTCTTCGCCGAGATAAAATTTCACGATCGCCGGCATGTAGCTGTAGACCGCTTTGTCGTCGGCGATGCCGGTGCCGACTGCGTTGGCAAGCGTGACATTGCCGGCCTGATAGGCCGACATCAGGCCGGGCACGCCGAGCGCGCTGTCGGGGCGGAACACCAGCGGATCGAGAAAATCGTCGTCGATGCGGCGGTAGATGACGTCGATGCGCTTCGGCCCCTCGGTCGTGCGCATATAGACGACGTCGGATTTGGTGATGAGGTCGCGGCCTTCAACGAGCTCAACGCCGAGCTTGTCGGCCAGAAACGAATGTTCGTAATAGGCGGAATTGTAGACGCCGGGCGTGAGCAGCACGATGGTCGGCTCGCCCGGCGCCGATGTCGGCGCGATCGATTTCAACGTCGCCAAGAGTTCGTCGGGATAATTCTCGACCGGCGCAATGCGGTAGCGCGAGAACAATTCCGGAAACAGCCGCAGCATGATCTCGCGGTTCTCCAGCATGTAGGAGACGCCGGACGGCGTGCGCGCATTGTCCTCGAGCACATAAAAGGTCTCGGCATCCACCCGCACGATGTCGATGCCGGCGACATGGACGTAGATGTCGTGCGGCACTTTCTGGCCGTTCATTTCGGGGCGGAAAACCGGATTCTGAAAGACCAAGTCTTCGGGGACGATCTTGGCCTTGAGGATTTCACGGCGGCCGTAGACGTCCTTGATATAGGCGTTGATGGCCTTGATGCGCTGCTCCAGGCCGCGCCGCACGATCTCCCATTCCTTGGCCGCGATGATGCGCGGAATGACGTCAAAGGGGATCAGGCGCTCCTGCGCCTCGGGGTCGCCATAGACCGCAAAGGTGATGCCGATGCGGCGAAACAAAAGCTCCGCCTCGCGCCGGCGGTAGTTGAGCACTTCGGCCGAAATCTGGCCGAGCCAGTCCTTCAGCTCGGCATAGGCCGGCCGCACCGCGCCGGCGCTGTCCTGCATTTCGTCGAACATGACCCGGCCCGCTCCAGCCCGGACGATGGCCCAAGGTTAGGTTCAAGCCAGCCAAGTTTAAGCCAGCCCCTTTGGCCCATTCCAGGGTACATTCAAGCAATCTTCGCGCCAAATTGTTCCGGCGGCGGGACGGCCTGGGCTACGCCGCCCGCCCCTTATTGCTCACGAATTGGGCGCTGTGACCATTGCGGCGGCGAGCCTTGAGCCGCCATCGCCGTCGCGCTAGAGGAGGCGGCAGCACGTTTTGATCCATTGGCCGAGCCCAAAGCCGGCACCATGTCCAGTACCATGTCCAGCAGCATGCCCAACACAATGGCCGATAGCGACGCCGGCATCGTCACCGCCGCGATCCTGGTCATCGGCGATGAGATCCTGTCGGGCCGGACCAAGGACAAGAACATCGGCTATATCGCCGAATACCTCACCAATATCGGCATCGATCTCAAGGAAGTCCGGGTCGTCGCCGACGAGGAGGCCGACATCATCGCGGCGCTCAACGCGATGCGCGCGCGCTACACGTACGTGTTCACCACCGGCGGCATCGGCCCGACCCACGACGACATCACCGCCGACACCGTCGCCAAGGCGTTCGGCGTGACGATCGGTTATCATCCGGAAGCGGTCGCGCTGATGGAGAAGCGCGTCGCCGAAACCGGCGGCGTGATGAACGAAGCGCGCATGCGCATGACGCGGGTGCCCGCCGGCGCCGAGCTGGTGCTCAACACGGTATCCGCCGCGCCCGGGTTCTGGATCGGTAACGTCATCGTCATGGCCGGCGTGCCGCATATCATGCAGGTGATGCTGGACTATGTGGCGCCGAAGCTGAAGACCGGTGCAAAGATGCTGTCGGAATTGGTGCGCGCCGATTGCCGCGAAGGCGATATCGGCACCGAGCTCGGCGAGATCGCCAAAAAGCATCCCGACGTGATCATCGGTTCCTATCCGTTCATGGACGAAAAGCGCGGCGGCAATACCAACGTCGTGGTGCGCTCGCGCGATGCGCAAAAGCTCACGGCTGCGAAAAGCGCGGTTGAGGCGATGCTGACGCGGGTGCGGGCGCAGCTCGAGGCCGGCCAGGCTTGAGGGTGCTGCATGGCCGAGCTGCAAGCGAAAACGCCGCCGCTTAATCCGGAAAAAATCTTCCCCGTCTCGTGGGACCAATTTCATCGCGACTTGCGCGCGCTGGCGTGGCGGCTCAGCGGCGCCGGGCCGTTCGAGGCGATCGTCAGCATCACCCGCGGCGGCCTCGTGCCCGCGGCGATCGTGGCGCGCGAGCTCGGCATCAGGCTGATCGAGACCGTGTGCGTGGCAAGCTACGACCACACCACCCAAGGCGAAGTGAAGCTCATCAAGGACGTGGCGCCGGCGATCGTCGCGCTCGGCGGCGGCAAGGGCCTTGGCGTGCTGATCGTCGACGACCTGGTCGACACCGGCCAGACCGCCAAGATCGTGCGCGCATTACTGCCGCGCGCACATTTCGCCACGGTCTACGCCAAGCCCATGGGCCGGCCGCTGGTCGACACCTTCATCACCGAAGTGTCCCAGGACACCTGGATCTACTTTCCCTGGGACACCGGGCTCGCCTTCCAGCCGCCGATTCGTGAAGGAGGGTTGTAGAGCAACCCCGCCACGATCGGCTATGATGTGCCCAACCGAGACCGGATGACCCAAGGAGAACGCCCATGGATGCCATCACGCCGAAGACCAAGCACGACACGCTCGATACCCATTCCCACGTGGTGCGTCCCGCGCAGATGGAGTGGAAGAAGACGCGCTTTCCCGGCTGCGAGGTGAAGGGCCTGCTGTTCGACAAGGAGTTGGGCGTCGTCACCGCGCTGATGAAGTTCGCGCCCGGCGCAATCCTGCCCGACCACGAGCACGTCAAGATCGAGCAGACCTATGTGCTCGAAGGCAAGCTGGTCGACAAGGAAGGCCCGGCCAAGGATTTGACCGTCGGCCCGGGCGAGTTCGTCTGGCGCGAGGCCGGCAGCCGCCATGTCGCCTGCACGCCCGAGGGCGGGCTGATGCTCGCCATGTTCCAGGTGCCGAACAAATTCTACGAACAGGACGGCAGGATCACCGACATTTCCGGCGCCGATTGGGACAGCCTGTGGGCGCATGTCTTTAAGGATTAGGTCTTTAAGGACTAGGTCTTCAAAGACTAGGTCTTTTGCGACAAAACGTTCGCGGAGCAAACCTTCGCTGCCCTGATTGTGCCGAACTGCGGCGTCAGAAGGAGTGCAAAGGGAACCGGAGCATGCTGCGAAAACTCATCCAAGCCGCCGCGATCTTAGCCCTGGTGACAGGGCCGGCCGCGGCGCAAATGGCGCTGTCGCCGTTCAAGCACGAGGAAAGGAAACTGACCCCGGACGAACTCAAGGCGCAACAGCAGCGCGACAAGGACTACAAGGCGGCGATGGACAAGATCCCGGAAAAAAAGGTCGTCAAGGATCCCTGGGGCGACGTCCGCCCGGCGCCGCAAAATGCCGCGCCGCAGAGCACGGCGAAGAACAAACCGTAGCGAGAGGGCGCCGCCGCCCCGTGCGCGCGGTGGATGCTGCTGCGGGATGAAATTTGAGCAAATCGTCATGCCCGCGCTTGTCGCGGGCATCCACGTCTTAAATGCTACGCCAAACGAAGACGTGGATGGCCGGAACAAGTCCGGCCATGACGACTCGGCGGATGTGCTATACCTGCCCGCTCCCGCGGACGTGGCGAAATGGTAGACGCAAGGGACTTAAAATCCCTCGGGAGTAACTTCCCGTGCCGGTTCAAGTCCGGCCGTCCGCACCAACTGAAACTCGCTCACAAGGCGGATTTATGCCAAATCCATCTCGCACCGTTCAGCGTGTTCATTTTGAAGATTTTGGCGGGACCGAATTCGAACGTCTCGTGTTCGCGTACCACGTGCGGGCTGGGTGGTCCGACGTCGCGTGGTATGGCCAAACAGGAAGTGATCAAGGTCGAGATATTCTCGGGGGTGAACCGCTTGAGGACGGAAGCTCTCGCAGGACCATCGTGCAGTGCGTCAATCGCGGAGAACTTACGAAAAAAAAGCGGCGGACGACATGGAACGGGCATTGGGTGCACCGACCGGGCATATCGATGCATTCCGATTTGTGGTCCGCGGAAATGTTTCCGCAGCGAGACGCGACGCTGTGAGCGCGGCGGGAGAAACACTTGGAATTAAGCATATGACCATTTGGTCGGGCCCTGAATTCGAGGAGCATTTGCGGCTGTTCGGAGAGGATTTGTTGAAGCGATTTTGCGCCGGGGAGCAGTTTCCGGATGATTCTGCTGCTTTGCACCGTTTTGCTGATGATTTTTCCGGCCTCAATGACGATGAAACATTACGAATGATGGCGGCGGTTTTTGACCGACCTGCATTCCGCACGCCCTTCCATCAGGAGAGTTCGCTACCTGCGTTTTTGCGCGCAATCGAGGATACCATTTCAGCGATCAATACCGGCGTATGGCGTACGCGCGAAGGTGAGGAAATTCGTCGTATCCCTTCCTTGCATCATCTTAGAGATCCGCAAACAAAAGCCAGCGTTTTGCGGGCGGTACAACTCGTAGATCAATTGCGCCGGACCTTTGTCAGTGGCCTTCGCTCTGGCACCATTAGACCATGCGGCTGTCATCAAGCCGATTGCCCAGTATTTATGCTTGAAGATGACACCGCCAAAGAACTGGACAACACAAGAACGCGCGCCCTTGAGGTATTTAGGTCAGCATATGGACCCTTCGAGGTTCGGATTGCCTAAATAGACGATGATCGATTTTCAGCGACCCCGTCTACAGGAATTTCAACGTTGGCTCGTTCAGGAAATCCCCTGTGAGCCGGAGTATGTGCGCACCGATCTTGCAGCGCGGTCAGTGTCGTCCATTCTCATCGATTACATGAATTGGCGCGACCGATACGTGCCAACGAGACCGCGCAACGTGACGACATGGGAAGTTTTCTTGCGCGACCCACGAGCATTAAAATTTTGGCCTGCCATAACGAAGCTTGCGCAGCGCATAACATCAGGCGAGGAGCTAACCCCTTTTTTGTCGAAGGACATTGCCCGGTTCGGCTATGTGCGACCAAAGAAGGGAAAGGACGGAAAGCGCCGCGGCGTCGAGTGGGGCGACAAGGATTATGCCTTGAATTCCTATGGCGTTCACCACCTTCACCTCAGCGACAAGATCAAGTCGAGCGGATGGGTGCGCCGAACGGAAGATTTGCTTTTCGCCTCATTTAATCGCGACTCCGCGTTTCTTCTCATGGTTGGCGACCATAAAAGCTTCGATGATGGAACACTTGCTCAAGCCGTCGCCGAATCTCGCGTCGCCGCAGGTCAGATCATAAAGGGGGTCGCCGCCTCGCCCATGAACGCAGCTCAGCGCAACCGAATGCAACGTCATGGTCTCACTACATCTATCGCGGTCGGCGATAAAGTGGTTCCTGGTGCAATGATTTCAACCGCAGGCACATCGATCTTTCACTCGACACACGTAGCGATTATAATGCGAGTTATTGAAAATCAGGAATTGCTCATTGATGACGAAACCACGCAGCGCCAATGGTTTGATCTCGCAGGCCGTTCCTGCCCACCTGCGCCTAACTTCGTGTGGCGGATGAACGATTGTGACCTCGGCGTTTTTGAACAAACGACGGGAGTTTTCTTTGAGTTGCTCCGCTGGCACCGCTAGGGCACTTGTCACTCAAATCTGGACGTAGATCGCCT
Organism: uncultured Alphaproteobacteria bacterium; assembly: GCA_963724715.1. Lineage (GTDB taxonomy): Bacteria > Pseudomonadota > Alphaproteobacteria > Rhizobiales > Xanthobacteraceae > BOG-931. The sequence goes on from CAVRVV010000003.1 coordinate 142,272, forward strand.
TCAACGCATTCTCGTCGAAGACCGCACGGTGAGCGCAACCGGCCGCCGCGTAGCCCGCGACAGCGGCGCACGCACGCGATAGCGCGGCAACAGGTGCTTCACCAAGCCGAAGCCCGCCAGCGTCAGGCTCCCCCACACCGCCGTACTGAAATAAAGCGACATCCAGGCGATCTCGTCGCGCCATTGGGCGATGTCGTGGGTGACGATCCAGCGGGTGGCGATGTCGTGCAGGCCGGCCACTAAGCCAAGATAGTCCTTGCCGCTTGCGAGGTCGGCTTGCCAGCGGCCGAAATACATCGGCACGTCGACGGTGGCCATGAACACCACATAGGCGGCGATGCCGGCGGCTGCGGCAGCGATGGCGAATTGGGCGGGACCGCGGAAGCGCGGCACCAGGCGCGATAGCGCGATGCCGATGAGCAGGAAGGTGATGGTCCACAGCGAATTTTCGAGCACGTTGCCCAGAAAGTTGGTCGTGATCACCGCGGACCAGGAAAAGATTTCCGCGACCACGATGATGGGCACGATGGCCTTGGCGATATTTTTCGCCGTGTCGGAGTTGGCGACCTTGCCCAGCGCGTAGAGCACGATGGCCCATTGCGCGGCGAAGCAAAGCTCGGCGACCGTGGCGACGGAGCGGCCGACTATGACGCTCGAGAGCCAGGTGTCGAACAGGACGATGCGCTGCACGTCGGCGCGCGGCAGCACGGAGCGGAAGGCGCAGCCGAGCACATAGACGGCGCACAGCAGGAAGAGCGGCTCGAGCCACGTGCCGGCCGGCTTGTCGGCGCGGCTGTCGCGGTAGCGGGCGCGCAGCCGCAGCAGCGCCGCGATGTTGACGGCGCTGACGAGGAGCAAAAAGACCCACCAGATCGCGACCGGATTTGACCAGTCGAGCCATGCGACGTTCATCGTGTTGCCTCCGCGGGCGTTATCGAACGCTCACGAAAGCGTAATACGCCCGACATATAAGGCGAGATCAAGCCAAACGTTGCGGGCGGCCGCGGCCGGCCGTTTTCACAAAGCGCTGAGCGAATTGTCAGGCAGCGCCGGTTACTCGAATGTGCCGGGCTTCATGTCGATGATGCGATAGCCGCGTCCCGGCACCACCCGGTTCGCGCAATTCGCGCCGCCTGATCGCAATTATTGCGGTTTTGTCGTTATCGGCTGCATTCGGGTTCGACCGCTTCGCTGCACTGCCTGCATAACTCAATTTACGGCTCCTTAATGTAATATTCATAGGGTTGCAGGGTGTGCCGTCAGTTTCGCGGCGCGCGGAGATTCTTATGGCCGCTCGATCCGAATTGCGCACAAAGGCGCGTCGGCAGTTCCATTACCACGCGAGCGTTTTGCTTGACGGAAAGTCGTCGCCGCGACCTTGCGCGATCGCCGATATTTCAGAAACCGGCGCGCGCATCGTGCTCGCGACCGAATGCGAGCTGCCGGAACGCTTCATCCTGCTGCTCACGCCTAGCGGCGATGCTCGGCGCCACTGTCGGCTGATTTGGCGCAACGGATTGAGCGCCGGCGTCGAATTCCCAACGCCCCCTGCCAAAGCGGCCGAATAGCTCTTCCCAGGCCGGACCGGTCCGCCGGCTTTGGCTTGAACCTTTGCCTTATTTGCGGCGCACCAAACTGCAAACAAAACGCGTTATGATTGGATACAGCGGTGTGTTGCGTAGCGCGTTGGGGCCGCGCGTGGAGAGCAGGGCAGGGGATCGCCACGAAGCCGTTTTTGACATTGAGCCTGCGACGCTGCGTGCGAGCGAGCCGCAGGCTTTTGCTTTGCGCCGCCACCGGCATGGCGCTTGCCGGCTGCGGCCTCAGCAATGGGCCCGGCACCCTGTTTGTCGATCCGGGCCGCTACGAGGCCTATCACTGCAACGACCTCGTGACGCGATGGAAGCAGCTGACCGACCGGGAAAAGGAATTGCACGCGCTGATCGACAAGGCGAGCCAGAGCGGGACCGGCGCGGTGATCGGCGCGGTCGCCTACCGCGCCGATTACGAGAGCGTGCTGACCGAGCAGAAACTGGTGCAGCGCGAGGCGAATGAAAAGAAATGCGAGCTCACCACCACGTTTCAGAGCGACCAGTCCATCCGTTGAACGCTACGACGGCAGCCGAATGATCATCATTGCGATGGCAACGCCTGCGGCGGCAAGGACCACGAGCGCCGCCGCGCTCGCCGCGGTCGCCCGTCCGCCGGCGAAGAACGCGGCGTAGAAGGCTTTTAAGATATTATTGGACGATGCCGCGATCAGGATGGCGCCGACCAGCGTGTCGAGCGACACGCCCGTCAGCCCGCCTTGCGCCAGATTGAGGACGAACGGATCGATATCGGAAATGCCGACGATCGCGGCGAGCGAATAGATGCCGGTCACGCCGAACTCTTTGGTCGCCCAGGTCGACAGCAAAGACGTGACGACGAACAGCACCGCGAAAATAATGGCCGCGCCGAGCTCCAGCGGATTGCGGCTTGCGGCGAGCGTCGCCGGCCCTTGCTGTGCGGGTTGATCGTCCGCCGAACTCCCGAACACCCAGTATTGCAGCGCACAGATCAGTAGTCCCGCCGCCGATAGCCCGATCAGCGGCAGCGCCAGACGACGCGCCAGCGTGATGTTGAAGATGGCGGTAATCGCCAGGATGCGCAGATACATGATCGCGGTGGCGAGCGTGATGCCGGCCTGGGCGCGGCGGCGCACCGCGGGATCGGCTTTCGCCTGCCGCGCCAGCACCACCGTCGTCGCGGTGGAGGAGTAGAGCCCGCCCAGCGCCGCCATCCATAATCCGCGCGCCGCGGCGGCCCAATAGCGCTGCGCCAGATAGCTGACATAGGAAAAGGTGCAGACCACCACCAGCGCCAGCCAGACCTGGCGCGGCGTGATGGCGGTCAGCGCCGTCACCGGCTCGTTCGGCAGCAGCGGCAGAATAATTCCGGTCAGGATCAGAAACTGTCCGGCGGTGACGATCTCCTTCATGTCGATGCGCCGCGCCAGGTCGTGCAGCCAGGTACGCCCGGTCAAGAGCAGCACCGCCATGACCGTCGTCGTCACCGCGACCCATGGCGGCAGCGCCAGCGCCACGGCGCCGAGCAGATAAGCGTGAACGTTGAGCAGCGGCACGATGAGATTGGCTCTGGCCTCGCCGGTCGCGTCTTGCGCCGCCACGTGCGCGCGGTAATAGACGACGAGCCAGGCGCCGAGCACGAGGAGGCCGGCGGTGAAGACAACGCCATGCGCAGGCTCGAGCAGGTAGAGCATGCCGCCGGCAAGCGCGAGCATCGGAAAAGTGCGGATGCCGCCTGGCGGCTTTTGCGTGACTTGCGCGAAGAAATCCTCGAACGCGAGCCCTAAGAAAAAGCTCAAACCCAGAAGCAAGGCCACGCTGGTCGGCGACGGTGCTGTGAGCATGAAAGAGCGCCAGGCGTCGGTCGCGGCGTATGGTCGCCGCGGAACGGATAATTGATCTTGAAACTATAGTGGCTATGCCGGTAATTGCGAATAGAGGAGATTAGCGGGGGGAGAATGAGTTTAGAGCGCGACGCGCCGCAGCCGCAGCGCGTTGGCGACGACGCTGACCGACGACAGTGCCATCGCGGCGGCGCCGAATGCCGGCGACAGCAGCAAGCCGAACAGCGGATAAAGCGCGCCGGCCGCGATCGGCACGCCGGCCGCGTTATAGATAAACGCGAACCACAAATTCTGCCGGATGTTGTGCATGGTCGCTGCGGACAGATTTCGCGCGCGCACGATGCCGAAAAGGTCGCCTTTGACCAGCGTCACGCCGGCGCTCGCCATGGCGATGTCGGTGCCGCCGCCCATGGCGATGCCGACGTCTGCCGAAGCGAGCGCCGGCGCATCGTTGATGCCGTCGCCGGCCATGGCGACGATCCGCCCGGCGCGGCGCAATTCCTCGATCGCGGCACTTTTCCCTTCGGGCAAGACCTCCGCTTCGACGTCGGTAATGCCGAGCTTTTTCGCAATCGCTTGCGCGGTGCTGCGGCTGTCGCCGGTCAGCATGACGATGGCAATGCCTTGCGCCTTCAACGCGTCGAGCGCGGCGCGTGTGGTCGGCTTCAGCGGGTCGGCGACGGCAATGAGGCCTGCAAGCACGCCATTGATGGCGACGAAGATCACCGTGCCGCCGTCACCGCGCAGGCGTTCGGCTTCGCCCTGCAAGGCCGTAGTGGCGATGCCGAGCTCGGCGAAGAATTTTGCGTTGCCGAGCGCGACGCGGCGGCGCTCGACCACCCCCGTTGCACCCTTGCCGGACGGCGAAGCGAAATCGCTGACGGCGAGCAAATCGATCTTGCGCTCGGCGGCCACCGCAACGATGGCTGCGGCGAGTGGGTGCTCGCTGCTCCGTTCGACGCTAGCGGCAAACCGCAGCAAAATGTTTTCATCGAAATTTTGCACCGGCACGATGGCGGTGACCTTGGGCTTGCCTTCGGTCAGCGTGCCGGTTTTGTCGACGACGAGGGTGTCGATTTTCTCCAGGCGTTCGAGCGCCTCGGCATTCCTGATCAAAATGCCGGCCTGCGCGGCGCGGCCGACGCCGACCATGATCGACATCGGCGTGGCGAGACCCAGCGCGCAAGGGCAGGCGATGATCAGCACAGTCACGGCGGCAACCAGCGCGTAAGCCAGGCGCGGCTGCGGCCCATAGGCCGCCCAGGCCGCGAACGCGATCAGCGCCACCGCGATCACCGCCGGCACAAACCAGGCGGCGACCCGATCGGCCAGCCGCTGGATCGGCGCGCGCGAGCGCTGTGCCGTGGCGACCATCTGGACGATGTGCGCCAGCATGGTGTCGCGGCCGACCTTTTCGGCGCGCATGACAAAGCCGCCACTGCCGTTGAGCGTTCCGCCGATGACGTCGGCGCCTTGGTCCTTGGTCACAGGCATTGCTTCGCCGGTGACCATGGATTCATCGACCGCGGATCTGCCTTCGACCACAACGCCGTCGACCGGAATCTTTTCGCCGGGACGAACGCGCAGCCGATCGCCGACCGCAACGGCCTCGAGCGGCACGTCTTCATCGCCGCCGTCGTCCTTGATGCGCCGCGCGGTTTTGGGCGCAAGCGCGATGAGCGCGCGGATCGCGCCCGAAGTCGAGGCGCGGGCGCGCAATTCGAGCACTTGGCCGAGCAGCACCAGCACGGTGATGACACTGGCAGCCTCGAAATAGAGCGCGATACCGCCGTGCTCATCGTGAAATGCCGCGGGAAACAGGCCGGGCGCCAGCGCCGCGACGACGCTGTAGCCATAAGCGACGCCGGTGCCCATGGCGATCAGCGTGAACATGTTGAGGTTGCGCGTGATCAGCGATTGGGCGCCGCGCACGAAGAACGGCCAACCGCCCCACAGCACCACGGGCGTCGCCAGCACAAGCTCTGCAAACGCCGAAATGTGGCCGGGCCAATGCCCAAGACCGAAATGCCCGCCCATATCGAGCGCCACGACCGGCAGCGCCAGCAGCGTCGAGATCCACAAGCGGCGCGTCATGTCGGCGAGTTCGCCGCCGTCGTCGGCGCCTCCCGCTTCAGGCTCGAGCGCCATGCCGCAGATCGGGCAGGCGCCTGGGCCGATCTGGCGGACTTCCGGATGCATCGGGCAGGTATAGATCGTGCCCTCGGGCAGAGCGGCCGCCGCCGCGCCTCGCAGATATTTTTCCGGATCGGCGGCGAACTTGCCGCGGCAGCCGGCCGAGCAGAAGTGATAGGTCTTTTGCGCGTGGCTGTGGCGATGCGGGCTCTTCGCCGGATTGACCGTCATGCCGCACACCGGATCGATGGCTGTGGCGGCGGCGTGGCTATGGTTCGAATGGTCCACGGTCAAAAAGTCTCTTGAAACGGATACCCGGTAGGGGTATTTAGCCGGCATGCGACCGCTTGCCAAGACGTCGGTGCTCAAGCGCCTCAAACGGATCGAGGGCCAGGTGCGCGGGCTTGCGCGCATGGTCGAGGACGACCGCTATTGCATCGACGTCGTGACCCAGCTATCGGCGGCGCGCGCGGCGCTGCGCCGCGCCGAGGAGGAGATCCTCGCCGATCATGCGGCGCATTGCGTCGAGCACGCGATCGCGTCCGGCAACAAGGCCGAGCAGCGGCGCAAGGTCAGCGAATTGATCGACGTGCTGTCGCGCAGCGACCGTTGATCGGTCGCCCTATGAGTTTTCGGTCGCCCTATGAGTTTTCTGCCAGGTTCTCCAGAAACGTCGCGGACGGCACGAAAAAAAGATTGCCGGTCATGGCGCGGCTGAAATCCAACAACCTGTCGTAATTGCCCGGAGGATTGCCGACAAACATGTTTTCAAGCATTTTCTCGATCGTTCGCGGCGAACGCGCGTAGCCGATAAAATAAGTGCCGAACTCGGCCGCCCCGGGGCGGCCGAACGGCATGTTGTCACGGATTATCTTTTTCTCCTTGCCGTCTTCCACGATCGTGGTCAGCGCATTGTGAGCGGACGTGGGTTTGACGGCGTCATCGAGTTCGATGTCGGAAAGCTTGGTGCGGCCGATGATGCTTTCCTGAGCCTCCGTGGATAGCGCATTCCAGCCGTCCATATCGTGCAGATATTTTTGCACGATAACGTAACTGCCGCCCGCGAAGCGGTCGTCCTCCGAACCTATGCACGCGGCGTCTACTGCGGCTTGAGCCGTCGGGTTTTCAGTGCCATCGACAAAGCCCATGAGATCGCGGTTATCGAAATAGCGAAAGCCATGGACTTCGTCCACGGACGACACTGCGCCTTTGAGGCGGCTCATGATCTGGGTTGCCAACTCGAAGCAGAGGTCCATGCGTTTGGCCCGAATGTGGAAGAGGAGGTCGCCGGGCGTCGCAACGGCATGGCGCGGTCCGGCCGTGATTTCGCGAAACGGATGCAGCGCCGCCGGCCGGGGTTGGCCGAAAAGCCCGTCCCAGGCGTCCGAACCAATCCCCATAATGCAGGAAAGGTTTCCTTCGATATCGCGTGAACCTACGCTGCGTAACAGCGCCGGCAGGTCGCCGCAGAGCGATCGGACGACCGCACGACTGGCTGCGACGCCGTTTATTGTCGCAACCAGAAAGATTGCGGCGCGCGTCACCGCTTGAACCACCGCCTGCGGTTCGGGGGGCAATGCTTTTTGGCCGTTGGCCGGGGTCAATTGATCAAGCTCCATCGATGCTGACTACACAATGCAAATAAATTTGCGCAAAGCAAGAATCTACCAGGCCGCGCACGACAATGGCGTTGCCTTCATCCTGCCGTCAGGCCTCAAATCGAAAGCAGGCCCGCTCGCTGATAATGAGTCAGCGCCTAGTTCAATAGCCTGATGGAGCCGGCCGGCAGGTCGAGCGAGGCGGCTTCGGTCGATGTCGCCCGCCTGATTTCCAAAATCGAATAGTTGAAAAGCTCCTGATTGATCAACCGGCGCTCGAGCTCGCTTCGCGCCTCGCGCTCGTTGCCGGCGGACACGCCGTATTGCAGATGGATAGCCGTGCCGTCGCGGTCGGCAAATGAGACTGTCGTTACGAACGGCACCTGCATTTTCGCTTCCCTTCGCACTTTTCCAGATCCAATCAATCGGCAAAACTTTAACAAAATCCTACCCGTCGCCGGTTTGGCGGCGATGCCAAGCCATCGCCTGTCCGCTTTCGCGGACAACGTCGTCGCTTGTCATCGCGATGGTAGGATGATGCTACAGTAGCAGCAGACTCAACCGAGTTTCTCTCGCGCCAACGCGGCGCCGCGGCCGAGTGCTTCAAGCTTCAATGCGGCGATTTCGCGGCGCATCGGCGCCATGCCGCAGTTTGTGCAGGCGATGATTTTTTGCGCAGGAACATATTCTGCCGCTTTGCCGATCACGGCGGCGACGTCCTCGGGCGTTTCGATGCGGTCGGTGGCGACATCGATGGCGCCGACCAGCACATCCTTGCCGTCGAGCAGCTTCAGCACGCTCATCGGCACATGCGAATTGATGCATTCGAGCGAAACCTGGTCGATGCGGCTTTTCGCCAGCGCGGGGAAAAATTTCTCGTATTGCCGCCATTCGCTGCCGAGCGTCGCTTTCCACTCGATATTGGCGGGAATGCCGTAGCCGTAGCAGATATGTACCGCGCTGGTGCAATCGACGCCGTCGATGGCGCGATGCAGCGCCTCGATGCCCCAGCCGGCGGCGGCGTCCATGTAGACGTTGAACGCCGGCTCGTCGAACTGGATCACGTCGACGCCGTCGGCGGCGAGGCCGCGGACCTCTTCGTTGAGCAGCGCCGCGAACGCCATCGCCATTTTTACGCGGTCGCCGTAATGGGCGTCGGCGATGGTGTCGACGATGGTCATCGGGCCGGGCAAGGTGAATTTGAGCTTGCGCTTGGTGTGGGCGCGGGCGAGCCGCGCCTCGCGCGCGTGGACGCGGTGGCGCAGTTTTAATTCGCCGACGACGGTCGGGCACATCGCTTTATAGCGGTCGTTGCGAATGCCCATTTCGACGCGCCTGTTGAAATCGATGCCGTCGATCGCCTCGAGGAAGCCGTGGACGAAATGCTGGCGCGCCTGCTCGCCGTCGCCGACGATGTCGATGCCGGCGTCCTCCTGCAGTTTTATCGCGATCAGTGTGGCGTCGTCCTTGGCGCTGGCGAGCTCTTCACCTTGCAGCCGCCACGGCGCCCATAATTTGTTCGGCTCCGCGAGCCAGGCGGGTTTTGGCAGGCTGCCGGCGATGGTGGTTGGAAACAGCATCAGGTGATCGACAGTGTTGCGGGCGGGCGCCAATCATAGAGCCAATCATAATGATGTAACAGCCGCGTTCCGCCCATGATGCGCATCGCGGTGTTACGCAGCGCGGCGTGCAGGCCCGCCAGATGGTAACGCTGCCCATTGCGGGCCGCGAGCCGCTGCACTTTCCAGGCGCGCGCGCGCCGCACCGCACAATAAGCGCGCAACGCTGCCGTCGCATCGTCCGGCATTTGGGCAAGACATTGCGCCGCCACCGCCGCGTCCTCGATCGCCATCGCCGCGCCTTGGGCCAAATAGGGCAGCATCGGATGGGCAGCGTCCCCAATCAGTGCCACCGCGCCTTGCGACCAGTTCAACAACGGCCGCCGGTCGAACAGCGCCCATTTCAGCCAGGTCTGCGGCTGGTTGATCAAGCCGAGCACCTGCGGCGCCACTCGCTCGACCGATAAGCGCGGCAACAATTCGTCGCGGCTCGCCGGCGCGCTCCAGCCGGGCGCGTTCCATTCGTCATTGATGATGACGACGATGTTGATGAGGGCGCCGCCTTTGACTGGGTAGTGCACAATATGGGCTTCGCGGCCGAGCCACAGATGGACCAGCGGCGCGCGGAAATTTGGCGGCGCCTGCTTGGCCGGCACCAGCGCCCGCCAGGCGGTGCGTCCGGCAAAGCGCGGTGGCTCGCGATAACCCATCCGCGCGCGCATCACCGACCACAATCCGTCGGCGGCGATGACCGCGTCGCCGCGCTCGTGCCAGATGCCGCTGCGGCCGCGCGCCGAGACGGTGATGCCGTTGTCATGGGCGACGAAATCTTCCACCCGCACGCCGAGCCGCAGGCTGATATCGAGGTTTTGGGCGACGGCCGAGCTCAGCGCCGCTTGCAGGTCGCCGCGATGGATCGACCAATACGGCGCGCCGTAGCGCTGCTCGGCCGAATCGCCGAGCGGCATGCGCACGATTTCGCGGCCGTTCTTGGCGTTGAGCACGCGCAAGGCCAGCGGCGCGACCACGTGGGGCCGCAAGCGCTCGCCGAGGCCGAGCTCGATCAAGGTGCGGGTGGCGTTGGGCGAGAGCTGGATGCCGGCGCCGGTCTCTTCAAGCCGCTCGGCTTGCTCCAGCACGACCGCGCGGAAACCGTTGCGGGCGAGCGCCAGAGCCGCGGTGAGGCCGGCGATGCCGGCGCCTGCGACGATGACGGTGCGGGACGCGGGCAGGGCACACGCTCCCCGGTGGCTTCAGATTTCCGTGCCGGGCAATGTACATTCCGCCGGCCGCGCCGCATTCGGCGCCAGCGTCGGGTCGTGGCGGTAGAGCGTCGAGCAATAGGGGCAGACATATTCGGCGTCCTCGCCCATGTCGCAGAACACATGGGGATGGTCGAACGGCGGCTTGGCGCCGACGCACATGAATTCCCTGGCGCCGATCTCGATGACCGCAACGCCTGGGTCGTTGTGAAAGTGCGGAACGATGCTGTCCGTCATGGTCTCAACGGGTTGGTTTCGGGCGGCACCATAGCGGCCCAGGCCTGCGATTCCTAGCTTTCGCTGGTCGCGTCGTTGCCAAAAAAGCCGCAAATGGCCGGCAATGCGGCGGCGCATTGGAAAGACTATAGTCGCGACATGATTCACGCCATGATTCACGCCTTCGGCCGAAAACGATTCATTGCCGTGCTGCGCCATCCCGCCTTTGCGGTTCTCGGCGCCGTCCTGTTCGCAAGCGCCGCGTTTGCAGTCATACGCGGCGGCGTGGAGGCACGGGCGCGACTTGCCGCGGATGACCCGGTGCAGATCAGCGATCGGGCGCTCGATCGTCTGTTCAACCGGGATGTCGCGCAGCGCGAAATCCGCGCGGCGCTTGCAGCCGGCGATAACGATCTGGCGCAAAGCTTTGTCGAGCTTGCTGCCGATCGTAGCGTCACCATCGACCCGGCGCTGGCCGGCGAGGTCAAGCAAGCGCGAGTGAAAGCGGACTCGGTTGCCGGCACGGCGGGACGATTTGTGCAGGGGCTTTGGACCGGCGAGCCGGTTGATGGGGCAAGCCTTGCCGGCACGGCGGTCGGCGATCTCTTCGTCTTCGGCGATATCCGCGACGCCGCCCGCGAGGGCACGCGCTACCTGACCGGCAAGCCTGCCGATCCATGGATTCTCGGCCTTGCCGGCGTCGGCATAGCGATCACCGCTGCGACCTATGTGTCGGCCGGCGTCGCGGCACCGGCGCGGGTCGGCCTGACGCTGGTCAAAGCGGCGCGCCGCACCGGCCGCCTCAATCCGGTGCTGGCGGTGCGCATCGCGCGCGAAGCGGTCAAGGTCGAAGAGGCCGGCGGTCTTGTCGAACTGGTCGGCAATGTCGGCCGCGTCGAGACCAAGGCCGGCACGCAGGCGGCGTTGGATAGTCTCAAGGTCGCCGAGGGCCCGCGGGACGTGTCGCGCCTGGCGCGGCTCGCCGCCGCCAAGGGCACCAAAACCCGCGCCATCATCAAACTGCTCGGCCGCGCTGCTATCGTGCTCACGGCGAGCGCGCTCGATCTCGCGATGTGGCTGTTCTGGGCGGCCTTCATGCTGCTCGGCTTTACCTCCTCGTGCAAAGCTGCGGTCGAGCGCATGACGCTGCGCTACATCCGCTGGCGCAAGGCGCGCCGCGTCAGGCAAGCCGAATTGCAATTGCTGGCGATTACGGCGCGCTGACGCGCACCGGATAAGACTTGAAGCCGCGGAAGCGCGCGCGGCCGCTGCGCACGAAAGCGCCCGCCGGTTCGATCCGGCCAAAACGCTGCAGCAGCCGGCCGATCGCCACTTGCGCCTCCATACGCGCAAGCGACATGCCCGCGCAGGCGTGGATGCCGGTGCCGAAGGCGAGATGGCGGTTCGGCTCTCGGCGGATATTGAGGCGGTCGGGTTCGGTGAATTGCGCCGGGTCGCGATTGGCGGCGCCGATGCCAATGTGCACGTAAGTTCCAGCCGCGATATCGACGCCGCCGAGCGCCGTGTCTTTGACGGCTCTACGGTTGCCGAGTTGGTTCGAGCTTTCCATGCGCAAAAATTCTTCGACCGCCGTTTCGATGGATTGCGGATGACGGCGCAGGTCGCTCATGACGTCGGGATGGCGGATGAGGAGGTCGACTCCATTGCCGATCAGGTTGGTGGTGGTCTCGTGCCCGGCGTTGAGTAGGAAAATGCAATTGTGGATGAGTTCGAGCTTTGAGAGGCGTTCGCCCGTCGCGTCGGCCGACACCAGGTCGGTGCCGGCGATGAGCTTTGACAGGATTTCCGCTGGATCGTTGGTGTCGCTGTTTTGCCGGCGCGCGATGATGTCGCTCAAATAATCCTTGAACTCCGCAACCGCGCGGACGCCGGTGTCGAATTGCTCACGGCTCAACACCGGCTCGAGCGCGCCGAGGATAGCGAGCGACCAGCCGCGCAACGGCTCACGCTCGCCTTGCGGGATGCCGAGCATGTCGCCGATGAGCTGGATCGGAATGGCGGCGGCGAAATCGGCGATGAGATCGATCTCGCCGCGTTCGGCCGCAGCCCCTAGCAGGCGATCGACCAAGACCTCGATGCGCGCCTGCAATTCGCGCAATGCCCGCGGCGTGAACGCGGGCGCCAAGAGCTTGCGCACCCGCGTGTGATAGGGCGGATCGTTGAACACCAGGCTCGTGGTGTGATGCTCGTAGAGCAGGCTGTCGGAAAAATTCGGCCGGAAGTCGAGTTTCTTGTCCGAGCTCCACGTCTCGGTATCGCGGTAGACCGCGAGGCAATCCTCGTAGCGCGTCAAGAAATACGATCCGTCCGGCATCAGGTGGATGGGATCGAATTGCCGGAGCGCGTGGTATGTCGGATAGGGATTTTCGAGAAATTCCGGCGTGAGTCTCCTCACGTCGAAAGCGGCCGCGGCTCCGCGCGTGGCGGAGTCCGCGGTTTGCGTGTCACTCACAATAAGCGCCGCCGGTTGCGGCGATCAGCTTTTGACCAAGGGGCAAGCCGGATTGGGCGGCCCAAAGGCCTGATCGCCGGGAATGTGCGCGAGGATTTGGTAATAGTCCCACGGATATTTCGATTCTTCCGGCTTCTTTACTTGCACCAGGATGAGGTCGTGCACCATCAAGCCGTCCTCGCGCAGCTTGCCGTTACGTGAGAAAAAATCCTCGATCGGCATGTCGCGCATTTTTGCCGCGACTTTGAGCGGATCGTCGGTGCCCGCGGCCTTGACGGCTTTCAGATAATGCATGACTGACGAATAGACGCCGGCCTGCCACATGGTCGGCATATGACCCACTTTGGCGAAAAAGCGCTTCGACCATTCGCGGGTCTTGTCGTCCATGTCCCAATAAAACGACGTCGTGAGCACCAGGCCTTGCGCGGTTTTAAGCCCAAGCCCGTCGATGTCGGTGATCAGGACCAACAGGCCCGCCATTTGCTGGCCACCGGCAAAAAGGCCGAACTCACCGCCGAGTTTTATGGCGTTGACGTTATCGGGCGGACCGCTGGCGAGCCCGATGATTTTCGCTTTCGAAGCCTGCGCTTGAAGAATGAACGACGACAGATCGGGCGTGCGGAACGGGTGCCGGACGGCGCCGACCACGGTGCCGCCGTTGGCTTTGACCACGTCGGAGGCGTCTTTCTCGAGCGAATAGCCGAAGGCGTAATCGGCGGTGAGGAAGAACCAGCTGCTGCCGCCGCGCTTGACGACCTCCTGCGCGGTGCCGACGGCGAGCGCGTGGGTATCGAACACCCATTGCATCGTGTAGGGCGAGCAGAATTTGCCGTGGAAATCGGCGGTGCCGGTCGAATGGGTGATGAAGAGCTTCTTCTTCTCGTTGGCGACGCCCTGCACCGCGAGCCCGACGGCGGAGACCGGCACGTCGACGATCAGGTCGACCTGATCGCGGTCGTACCATTGCCGCGCAATGCCGGCGGCGACATCGGGTTTGAGCTGATGGTCGGCGGAAATCACCGTGATCGGCTTGCCCAATACAGTGCCGCCGAAATCGGCCGCCGCCATTTCGGCGGCCGCTACCGAACCCGGACCGGTCGGCGTTGAGGCCGGACCCGACATGTCGGTGAGCACGCCGATCTTCACCACATCGTCGGAAACCTGCGCGCTGGCGGCGCCGCTCATGCAGGCGAACAGCGCGGCCAAGCCGGCAAGCCACATGCGTTGCATCGTCATCCTCCCGTGATTTTATCGTTGGCAGTAGCCTAATCCGATCTGCCGGCTGTGGCACCAGACTTTCCTGCATGGCCGATTGCGCCGTATGGTCTCGGCCATGCCGAGCTTTAGCCATGACGACGTGGAGATCGCCTTCCTCGATGAGGGCGACGGCGAGCCGATCGTGCTGGTGCACGGCTTTGCCTCCAACAAGGAAGTGAACTGGGTCGCGCCGGGCTGGGTGTCGACGCTGAAGCGGGCAGGGCGGAGGGTCATCGCGCTGGACAACCGCGGCCACGGCGCTTCGTCAAAACTCTACGATCCGGCCGCCTACCACAGCGCTCTCATGGCCGACGACGTGCGCGCGCTGATCGATCATCTGGGCCTGCGGCGCGCCGACGTCATGGGCTATTCCATGGGTGCGCGGAACACGACATTCCTCGCGCTCGCCAACCCCGAACATGTGCGCTCCGCCGTGCTCGGCGGTGTCGGCGGTCTCCTCGTCGGCGGCGTCGGCCTGCAGCCCGATACAATCGCGCAGGGGTTGGAAGCGCCGTCGCTCGCCGAGGTGACTGACCCCACCGCGCACGTCTTTCGCGCCTTTGCCGAGCAGACCAAATCCGACTTGCGGGCACTGGCCGCCTGCCTGCGCGGCTCGCGCCAGCCGCTCGAACCCGCAGCGCTCGCCGCCATGGCGGTGCCGGTTCTGGTCGCCGCCGGCACCAAGGATTTGATTGCCGGCTCGCCGGCAGACCTCGCCGCCCTCATGCCCGGGGCGCAGGTACTGGCCATCCCGGATCGCGATCATATGCTGGCGGTCGGCGACCGGGTGTTTAAGGCCGAGGTCCTGAAATTCCTCGCCGAACGGCCATAAAACGAGAAATTACACGGCCAATGGCCTAGTTTATCGGCCATTGGCCCTGATTTGGGCCATTGGGCGATGATTTTTGAGCCCTTGGCTTTGGCAAAGGCGCTACCCAATATGATAGAAGGCGGCGTTTTCGCCGTTGAGCTGGGAGACGATCCGATGGCGCAGCAGCAGGCCAAACCGGCCCTCGATACCGTCGATCCGGTATGGGCGCGCATCCGCCGCGAGGCGGAAGAGAGCGCACGGCATGAGCCGGAGCTCGCTACCTTCATCTATTCGACCATTCTGCATCACGACACGCTGGAAACGGCCGTGGTCTATCGGTTGGCCGAGCGGCTCGACCACCCCGCGGTGTCCGGCGAGTTGATCCGGCAGGCCTATGCCGAGGCACTCAAGGATATTCCGGCGCTCGCCGAGACGTTCCGCGCTGATCTCATGGCAACCGTCGACCGCGATCCGGCGACCCATCGGCTGATCGAGCCGGTGCTCTACTACAAGGGTTTCCATGCCATTCAGACGCACCGGCTGATGCATTGGCTTTGGCACAAGGGCCGGCGCGATTTCGCGCTGTATTTGCAAAGCCGCTCATCGGCGGTGTTCCAGTGCGACATCCATCCGGCCGCCAGGATCGGCCGCGGCATTTTCCTCGATCACGCCACTGGGCTGGTGGTCGGCGAGACCGCGGAGATCGGCGACGATGTGTCGATCCTGCACGACGTGACCTTGGGCGGCACCGGCAAGGAATGGGAAGACCGCCATCCCAAGATCCGCTACGGCGTCATGATCGGGGCCGGCGCAAAGATCCTCGGCAATATCGAGGTCGGCCATTGCGCGCGCATCGCCGCCGGCTCGGTGGTGACCAAACCGGTGCCGAACAACGTCACAGTAGCCGGCGTTCCGGCCAAGGTGATCGGCCAAGCCGGCTGCCCGGAGCCGGCGCGCACCATGGACCAGATCTTTCACGACGGCATTTGACGGGAAAACCCTGTCGTCGCTGCGATTGTTGCCGCCGCCACCGCGTGCTATTGCGAAGCGGGTTTTTGGTGGGAGCATGATCTTTTCCGAAAACCGGTATCCACTTTTCGGGATCATGCTCCGGGAGACATGTGGTGGACGTTCAGGAAGTCAGAAAGCTCGACGCCTATTTCAAGAAGCTGTTCGGCAACGCGCGCATCCGCGTGGTGCCGCAGCCGCGCAAGGACGATTTGGCCGAGGTTTTTATCGGCGAGGAGAGGCTGGGCGATCTCAACGTGGACGATGAAGACGACGAGCGCTCCTACAATTTCCGCATGGAAATCGATCTGGGACAGGTGAGCGATATCGATCAGCTCAAGGTCCTCAACACCTATCTCAGGCGCAAATTCGACAACGAGGGCATTCGGGTCGTGCCCCGGCCGAAGAAAAGGGATTCGCTCGAAGCGTATATCGGCGACGAATTCATCGGCGTGTTGTTCGTTGACGACGAGAAGGGACCACAGAAGTCCTATATTCTCGAAATGCCCATTTTGGATATGGATTTGGCCTGAGCCCCGTCAGTTTTTCTGCGGATGCAGTTGCGCCATCAGCCGGTCGGCGCCGGCGGCAACGCCGCGCCAGTCTTCAAGCCAAGTGCGCGGAAAGCGCAGCGTAACCTCGGCGGTATCGATGAGCCGCTCATACAGGCAGGTGCCGCGCACGGTGCCGACCTGGCGCGTGCAGCGGGCGAAGAACTGCTCAGGCGTGGTCCCGACATAGACCAAATCCTCGCCGTCGTATGGCGTGCCGGCGCGAAACGGCACGATGGCGAGCCCGTCCGGTCCGGCGGTGGCCTGGGTTTCGATGTAGCGCGGATAGATGGTGCGCAGCCGTTCCGCGGGCGGCAGGACCGAGCCGAGTCCGGCGATGGTCACGAACAGCCGCTGGGTCGTATCGGCCGGCGTCGGCGCCGCAGCGTCGTCATTGTCGGCCGCCGGCTGGTCGGCGGCTTTGGCGTCCGATTGCGGCGGCGTCAGCGACGGCCATAGGAAGGCGAGGTCGACCCGCTCGTGGGGTCCCGGATGGCGCTGCACCGCGGCGCGGATCGCCGCCGGCGGCACGTCGAACAGCACATTGGCGACGGTGATCGGCATGGCCGGCGCGTTGAGCGGGACCGGCCGGCTCGGCCATGTCGGCCACAGCATGCACGAGACGATAATCCCGGCGCCGAGCACCAGCACCGCCAGGCAGGCGAACGGCAGCATCAGCACGCCACGCTTGGTGCGTCGGATATTGCGTTGAGGAAGGACGTGAGCCGTCATGATTCGTGGCCCTTTTCGAGACCCACCAGTGAGTACGGCAGGCTCGTTAACCTTTCCTTAAGCAAGCCGTGGCGGCTCGCGGCGTCCTCTGCGATGAATTTCCGGCCAGAGCATGATCCCGAAAAGTGGGTACCGGTTTTCGGAAAAGATCATGCTCCTCCGAAATGAGGCTCCCGGAATGTTCACAGCCATGCCGCAGGCGATTACGCCGGAGGCCATCAGTTCCTTTTTCGCGCTGGCCTGGGGCTTTGCTGCCGCCGGATTCTGCGCCAGCGGCTATCGGCTGTTTGCAAAACATTTCCCGAGTTTTCGGCAGCTCGAAGTCGGCCCGGTTGCGGCGCGCTTTGCCGCCATTCCGCTGCTGATGTTCTCGGCGCCCTACATCATCATGCGCAACACGTTGCGCGGGCGCCGGCTCGAGAAACGCCGCACCGACCTCGTCATGGTGGCGACGGTGATCGCGGGGCTGTGGAGCCTGATGTCCGGAACCGTGGTCGTGCTCGCGCTTCAAGCGCTGCTCCACGTCTGATAGTCATTCCGGGGCGCCGCGAAGCGGCAAACCCGGAATCGCATAACCACTATCGCTGGGGATATCGGATTCTCGGGCTCGCGGACTTCGTCCGCGCCCCGCAATGACGACGTATGTGAACTGGTATTCCCCATGATCTACGAACTCGACGGCCAAAAACCGGAATTCCCGGAAGCCGGCCGCTATTGGGTTGCGCCGAACGCGACGCTGATCGGCAAGGTGCGATTGCAGCTCGACAGCAGCGTCTGGTTCGGCGCGGTGCTGCGCGGCGACAACGAATGGATCGAGCTCGGCGAGCGCTCGCAGATCCAGGACAACGCCACCCTGCACACCGATCCCGGCTTCCCGCTCACCATCGGGCAAAATTGCGTGATCGGCCACAACGTCATCCTGCACGGCTGCACCATCGGCGCCAATTCGCTGATCGGCATGGGCGCGATCATGCTCAACGGCGCGCGCATCGGCGCAAACTGTCTGGTCGGCGCCGGCGCGCTGGTCACCGAGGGCAAGACGTTTCCGGACAATTCGCTGATCGTCGGTTCGCCGGCGCGCGCCATCCGCACCCTCGATGACGCCGCGATCAAGATGATCGCCGGCGGCGCCGACATTTACGTCCGCCGCTTCAAGCAATACGCGAAGGGGCTCAAGGAGATCTGATGGCGGTCGTCGCGGCCGAAACATCCGAGGGGCTGATCCGGTGGCGCTATCTGCCGTGGGCGTTGGCCGCGCTCGCGGCCATGATCGCGGTGATCGTCGCCGGCAATATCTGGCTGCTCGACTTCGTCCACGTGTTCTCGAGCCTGCTCTGGACCGGCGTCGATCTGTTCATGGGATTTGTGCTCGGCCCGATCCTGCGCCGCGTCGACCTTTCGGTGCGCCGTGAAATCGTCCGGCGACTGACGCCGCGCACGCTGTTTCTGATGCCGACGGTGTCGATCATTTCCGGCACGACGGGTTGGTTCCTTGCCGTCGCCTTGGGCTACACCGCGCTCGATTGGCCGGCCTATTGGTGGGTGGCCGCGGCGCTGATCCTGGTCACCTTGATGACCATTCAGGGTCTCGGTTTCCTGACACCGGTCAACGTCTATGTCTGCCTCCAGCTGCAGAAGCCCGAGCCGGATATGAACAAAATCAGTTATTGGATGCGGTGGTATTTTTACGCGGTTGCCCTGCAGGGATTGATGCAAGTGGCGATCATTGTTGTCATGACGCGATTTCGCGCCGGCATCTAAGCTGCCGTTTTCACTGCCTCAGGGTCCTAAACCTTCGTATCGGGTTCCCTATCTCTTTCGGTAGTGCACTCTAACCTGCGTAGAGTAGAGCGATTGCCCTCGCGCCCCTACCGTTAACGCGATTAGGTCCGAGCCGCGTGCGGCATCGCGTTGACGCGCTTTCATCAACGCATGCGTCGCGAGCCAAGCCGACGAGTTGCGATATGGCGTTTGCTTTACATTTTCGTTCGCACCCTTGGCATCGGAAGCCTTGGCATCCGATTTCGACGGCGCCTTGCAATCGGGGCGTTGAGCTTCGGATCCGCGAAGGGGCAGCGATCTCAACTCTTGAATTCCCGTGCCAGCAGACCAATGCCGGCGACTGGATCAACTGCGATTTCGGCACGCCGATAAATATTCAACCGGTGGAATGGCGCGCCTGGCAGCACGGTCATTCGCCGCAACCGCAGAGCCCACAGGGCAGAGGCCGTTTGGCGCTGCCACGTCGTAGCCATCGCAGTGCCATGCGGCCGTTTCCGGGAGAGGTGAAACTCCTGGATCGGCCTGTCCGCCGGCGGAAAAGCCTGGCCACCATGGGCTACGCGCTGATCGGCATCGTCGTTATCGCAATTGCAGTCGGTTCGCTCACGCGCATCAGCGCATGGGCATTGCCGATCGGCTTAACGCAGCCAACGCCGGCGGCCTTCGTCGCCATATCTTCCATTGCCGTTGCGAGCCCCTCGCGAACCGAGGATTCCTGTAAGGAGTTCGGCTCCGCGTTTCTCAATTCGGCATGTGCGACACCTCATAAGAGGTTTGCTGCCCGCAGAATCCATCGCGTCGCAACTTTTGTGATTGGCCGTTCGGACGCGCAGCAATAATTGCCACGCTATCGAACGTTTGCCCAAAAAGACTCGATGCGGAATGCGATGGCGCGCATTCCCACGTAAATAACGAAGCCAAAGAATAAATCGGCGTTTGTTGACAGGGAGTACAGCCATGTCCGTGCAAGGCGTACAACGCACAAGCAATCACCTTCCGCGCTATGACGCCCTCGAGATTTTGATGATTGCCGCCGGCGTCGTGCTTATCGTTGCCGTCGCATTGGTATTTTGACGGTTGCGCGGCGATTGACGTCGGTAAGCATGCAGTTGTTGAACGGCGTCGACTGAGCTCAAGTCTCAACCAGAATCAAGCTTTTGCGGCTGCGGGAGTATTCTTCACCCCCGCTCTGGCGGGAAACTCGTAGATGAACTTAAGGAGCATTTCGAGGAAGGTCATTATTTCTTCAGAATCTGCTTGGTTTTTGATTACGATTTCGTGGGTTGCCTCGTTTCCATGAGAGCGAATTTTGTCGATCCAGTCCTTGCTGTTCGGCGGTGCATAATGTTTGGCCACCAAGTAATCCACATAGCTTACGAACGGTTCGCGGCATTGGCACCTGCATTAACAGCAATGTGCATCAACAACTTTCGTCCTAATAAAACAGCGGAGGTGTAGGAGCCCTGGCTGGTGGAATTTCTGATTTCAGACCAAATTTCTTTCACCTCAGGTGGAAGGTTCTCAACGTTCTTCCCCAGTGAGACGCCTGGCAACTGCGTCTTTAGGGGCACATCGAAGAAAGTCGGCCGTTTGCAAACTGGACAGAGCTGAATGATCCCGTCGATGCCGCTAGGGCCGGAGTGGAGCCAACCCTTTTCAGAGCTAACCTCTCTCCCGCAATCCGAATAGCCACACGTATAATTATAGGGGGCTGTGCCAGCCGCGTTGGGCCACTGTTGAATTTTGTCCATTTTCAACAAATACCACGCTGCACATTAAAAGCATCCCCCTGGTAAGTAACAATGATGCGCGATCTTGCAGCATCTGTGTCCGACCGCTTGGGAGCGCCAACCCGGCAGGTTACTTGGCCTGCGCGGTCTCCGGCGCGGCGGGAGTGCCCGGGGCGCCGGCGACACGAACCTGATCGCCCGCGGCGATGCCTTCCGGCGGGCTTTCGATGACGCGGTCGTCGGCGGCGAGGCCCGATCCGATTTCGACCATCTTGCCGAGGTCGCGCGCGATCGTGATCGGCTTGAGCACGACGCGATTGTTGCTGTCGACAGTGGCCACGCGTAAGCCGCTGCGGTCGAAGATCAGCGCGCTCGCCGGCACGTTGATCGCGACTTCCGGGTGCGGCAGTTCGAAGCTCACATTGGCGTAGGCTCCCGTCATCAATTCGTCGCTCGCGTTATCGACGATGAGCAGCATCCGCGTCGTGCCCGATGCGACATCGACAGCTTGCGAGGAAGCCTCGACCGTCGCGGAAAATTTCCGGCCCGGATATTCCGGAACCGTGACCTGCGCCTTGGTGCCGAGCCTGATATTGGGAACGTAGTTCTGCGGCACGTTGACGTAGAGGCGAAGCTTGCTTGTGTCCGAAACCACGAACAGCGGTGCGCCGCCGCCGGCGGCGTTGATCAGCATGCCGACGTCGGTGTTGCGCGCGGTGACAAGGCCGTCGAACGGCGCGGTGATGCGTTTGTATTTTTCCAGAACGCGCAGGCGGTCGAGATTGGCCTGTGCCGATCGCACCAGGCCGTCCTTGTTGGCGGCGTCGGCGCCCCTTTGGTCGAGGTCCTGTTTCGATACCGCGCCGGACGGGATCAACTGCTGCCCGCGCGCCAGCGTCGCGGCGGCGAGCACAGAATTGGCTTGCGCGCTGGCCAGGGCCGCTTGCGCCTGCATGATCTGCTGGTCGAGGTCCGGCGCGTCGATTTCGGCAAGAAGATCGTCGGTTTTGACCGGCGTGCCGATGTCAGTCTTCCACTCCTTGAGATAGCCGCCGACCCGCGCATAAAGCAGCGCCTGGGTGAAGGCCTCGAGCCGGCCGGGAAGATCGAAGGTCGTCTTCTGGCCGTGGGTATCGGGCGTCGCGACAGCGACGACGGGGACCGCCTGGCTCTCGGTCCATTCGCTGAGCTTGGCGTCGGCCATCTTGCGCGAGGTGATGCCCATGATGACGACGATGGCGGCAATGCAGCCGCCGACAACCCCGGCCATATAGAGCTTGCGGCGCGACAGCGCGGATGGAGCGAGATCAGGCTGCATGGGGCTCTCCATTCGCGGTTCTTTTGGCGCGACCCCGGTCGTGCAGCATGCTGAATACGACCGGAACGAACAGCAGCGTGGCGGCGGTCGCCCAGATCAGGCCGCCGACCACGGCACGGCCGAGCGGCGCGTTCTGCTCGCCGCCTTCGCCCAGTCCGAGTGCCATTGGCGCCATGCCGATGATCATGGCCAGCGCCGTCATCAGAACCGGGCGAAAGCGGACGAAGCCGGCTTCGATCGCGGCGACGATGGGATCGGCGCCTTTTTCAAGTTGCTCGCGGGCGAAGCTGACGACCAGCACGCTGTTTGCGGTGGCGACGCCCATGCACATGATGGCGCCGGTGAGCGCCGGGACCGACAGCGTGGTGTGCGTCGAGAACAGCGTCCACACGATGCCGGCAAGCGCCGCGGGCAGTGCCGTGATGATCACGAAGGGATCGCCCCAGGACTGGAAATTGACCACGATCAAGAGGTAGATCAGCACGATCGCGCCGAGGAGCCCGAACAACAAGCCGGAGAAGGCGCTGTTCATGGTCCTGACCTGTCCAAGCAAAGCGGCTTGCACGCCCTTCGGCGCATCCGGTGCGGCATCTGCCATGACTTTCTGAACGTCGGCGGCGACCGCGCCGAGATCGCGATCCTGCGTGGTACCGTAGATCTGGACCATGGGCATGATGTTGTACTGCGAATAGACGGCGGGCACGCTCACGCGTGTGATGTCGGCGATCGCGCTGAGCGTTTGCGGCGGTGCGCCGGCCGCCGTGATGGCCAGATTTTGCAGCGCGCTCAGGGAATCGATCTGATATTGCGGCGTCTGCATCACGATGGCGTAGTTGACGCCGTTTTCCGGATTGAGCCAGTAGGTCGGCGCGACCTGGCCGCTGCCGGCGAGATTGACCACCATGCTGTTGGTGACGTCGCGCTCGTTGATGCCGACATATTGCGCGCGCGTGCGGTCGACATCGACGTCGAAAGCGGGGCCGTTGAGCGCCTGCTGAATACGCGCGTCGGCGAGGCCCGGAACATGCCGCAGCCGGCGCAGCAGGTTCTGCGCGTAGTTGTAGTCGGCATTGAGATCGGGGCCGCGGACTTGCAAGTCGATCGGCGCCGGCGCACCGAAATTCAAGATCTGGCTGATGATATCGGCGGGCAGGAACGAAAATGTGACGCCGGGGAAGCGCGCCGGCAATTCCTCGCGCAACTGGCGCACGTAGCCCGCCGTCGGCCGGTGGTCTTCATTGAGCTTGATCTGTACGTCGCCATCCTGAGTGCCGATGGTGCCTGAATTGTTGTAGGTCATGTTGATGCCGCTTGCCGGGGCGCCGACATTGTCGACCAGCGTGGCAAGCTCTTCCCGCGGAATGATCTGGCGGATCGCCTTCTGGATCTCGGCAAATTGCTGCGCGGTCTCTTCGATGCGCGTGCCGACGCGCACCCGCGCATGCATGAGGATCGTTCCGGCGTCGACCGTCGGGAAGAAATCGCGGCCGAGATAGGGTGTCAGCGCAAACGAGCCGATCACGAGGACAAAAAAGCAGGTCACGAAGGCGAGACGCCGCCGCATGGCGAGCATCAGAAGCTCGCGATAGCCGAGCCGGAACCGCTCAAAACCGCGCTCGAAGCTCCGCTGTATCCGCACCAATGGATTGCGCGACGGCGGCAGCGGGCCGTCGCGCCCATGCATGTCGGTATGCGGCGCATGCGCCCGCAACAGGTAGTTCGCCATGGTCGGTACCAGCGTGCGCGACAGGATGAACGAACAGATCATCGCCGCCATCACCGCTTCCGCCATCGGCACGAACAGAAAGCGCGCCACGCCCGGCAAAAAGAACATCGGCACGAACACGATGCAGATGCACAACAGCGAGACGAAGGCCGGCGTCACGATCTGCGCGGCGCCGTCGAGGATGGCGGTCTCGACCGCTTTGCCCTGCTCGAGATGGTAATTGATGTTCTCGATCGTCACGGTAGCGTCGTCGACCAGGATGCCGACGGCAAGCGCCAGCCCGCCGAGCGTCATGATGTTGAGCGTCTCGCCCAGCGCCGAAAGCGTGGCCAGCGAGCCGAGCACCGACAGCGGGATCGAGGTGGCGATGATCAACGTCGAGCGCCAGCTGCCGAGGAAGATCAAGATCATCAGGCTGGTCAGCGCCGCCGCAATGACGCCTTCGCGGACGACGCCGCTCACCGCGGCCTTGATGAAGACCGATTGGTCGCCGATCTGCGCGATTTTCAGGTTGCTCGGCAATATATCCTTGATCTCGGCGAGCTTCTGCTTGATGCCGTCGATGATCGCCAAGGTCGAGACCGTGCCATTCTTGAGCACCACCATCAGCACCGAGCGGTTGCCCTCGACGTGCACGATATTGGTTTGTGGCGGATTGCCGTCGCGCACATGGGCCACATCGTGGATGTAGACGATGGCGCCGTTGACGGCCTTGATCGGCAGGTTGCCAAGCTCGGCGATCACCGACGGCGCGTTGTTGAGCATGATGGCGTATTCGAAACTGCCGATCTTCTGCGTCCCGGCCGGCGTGATCAGGTTCTGCGCGGCAAGCGCATTGGCGACATCCTGGCCGGACAGCCCGCGCGCCTGCATCGCCTGGGCGTCGAGATCGATCTGCACCTGCCGCAGCTTGCCGCCAAAGGGCAGGGGAATCGCGGCGCCGGGCACGGTGACGAGCGGCGTGCGCACCGTGTTGAGGCCGAGGTCGGCCAATGTCTGCTCGGACAGGCCCGAGCCGGACAGCGCCAGCTGGATGATTGGAACCGTCGAGGCGTTGTAGTTGAGAATGAGCGGCGGCGTGGTGCTCGGCGGCATCTGCTTGAGCTGCGTCTGCGAGATCGCCGTGATCTGCGCGTTGGCGAGCCGGATGTCGGCGCCGGGCTGGAAGAACACCTTGATGATGCCGAGCCCGTTATAGGAGGTCGCCTCGATGTGCTCGATGTCGTTGACGGTGGTGGTCAGCGCGCGCTGCGACTGGGTGGTGATGCGCCCGGCCATCTGCTCCGGCTGCAGTCCGGTGTACTGCCAGACGATGGCGACCACCGGAATGCGGATGTCGGGAAAGATGTCGACCGGCGTGCGCAATGCCGCCAGCGGCCCGATGATCAGAATGACAAACGCGAGCACGACGAAGGTGTAAGGGCGTCGGAGCGCGATGCGGACGAGCGCAATCATCCGGAAGAATGTCCCCTGTCACCCGATGCTCGAACACTTATGGGCTTATTGCCGCGCACAGCAAGGCGCAAACCGTCGCGAAGGCGGCTGGTTTGTTTACGCGGCGTTTATGCGCGTTGCCGCCGTTCTCAGATTTTTCGAAGAAAACCGGCAAGCGAACGTTGTGAGGGAGTGAATTGGCTGAATGCCTTGCTGTTCGGGCAACGCGGCATTGCAAAAAAGGGTGCGGCCAGTCCTTGGGGGAGGACTGGCCGCGCGCGAACCCGGTCTGGGGACGGGGAGGGGTGGGGACGTGACCGAGCTCGCGTAGCTCCTTGTTTGTTTCGCAATCAGTGCGCGGTTGCGGTGAGCGGCACCGGGCGCGGTTCGCCGAGCGCGACCCAGACATTCGGATCGGACTGCGACTGGCGTTTCACGAAGCGGTAACCGGTGTCCGACCACAGCACGATGTCGTCGGTCTGGTTGTCGAGGACGTATTCGCCCTTGTCGCTTTTGACCGTGAGCACGGCGTGGCCGTCGTTGTTCTTGTCGCGTACCACGGTGATCAGCAGCGCCTCGCGCGGCCAGCCGGCTTGCATCAGCATCTTGCGCTTCGCCAGCACGTAGTCCTCGCAGTCGCCGTAACCGTCATCGGGATAGTTCCAGCGTTCGACGACGCCCCAATGATCCATGTCGGTCATCGGCTTGACGTTGGTGTTGACCCAGCGGTTGATCCGGACCAGGTCCTTCCAGGCCTGGCCCGACAGAACAACGTCGCGCGGCGCCGACGGTTTCGTCTTGCATTCCGGATCGTATTCGACGCAGAACTCGACCCAGCCGATCGGCGCACGTGTGGCCTCGCCGACCGAGATGAACAGCGGACGCTCTTGCCCCCGTTCTTGCGCCGTGCTGGTTTTTTCCGTAGCGATCAGGGTAGCGGCGACGAAGATCGCGACCGCACTCCGCCGCAGAATTGTTTTTGTACGCGAACGCATGTGACCCCATCCCGTCTCAACGGGGACACGTTTCGCACAAAGCTTTTGCGGCGCTGCTAAGTTGAATGGTTCAATTTGAAGTAAAATCGGTTCAATAGACGGCAAAAGTCGCGGTAATACTGTGACGAATATTGTATAAGATTTGAACTATTCTATTTTAATTCAAATTGTACGCATCGCGTCGCAATCGCGCTGCGCGCAGGTTTGTCAATGCGCGCGCGGCTTTGCGCGAGCGGCGGCGTTTGCGGTCCGAGGGCTGCGGTGGCGTGAAAACGTGCGTAGCGGCCGGCGCGCGAGGCGCGGCGAAGCCGACAATTGTCGCGGCGGTCTTTACCCGCCGGTGACGTTGTCTTCGAGGAAGTCCTGATGCTGCAGGCGAGTGAACTCGATGGCGAAGCCTTCCTCGAGATGGCGCACGACGCGGCCCTGCACGGTGCCGAGCGTGACCAGCGCGCCGATCGCCGGCCGCTGATCGGTGGCGATACCGGCGCCCGACTGCGAGACGTCGATAATGCGGCAGGTGAGGTTGACGCCGTTGGGCATGATCAGGCGGCCGACCGGGTTGCGCGGCACGATACGGCCGTGGCGGCGGTCTTCCGGCAGGTCGAGGATGTTGCGGTTGGCGAGCCAGGTGAGCTGGGCGGCGAGCTTGTCGCGTTTGCGCGCCGTGGCCCCGATGGTCATCGCGAAACCGTTCTGGAAGATGCGCGCGACGCGGCCCTCGAGCCGCCCCAGATGATCGACATAGGCGATGATGCGCTCGCCCTGCGCGGCGGTCACGGGCGCGATCAGCGCCATGCCGCCTGGCGACATGTTGACGACCTGGCAGGGAAACTCGCGGCGGTCCGCCAGCATGTAGCGGCCGAGCAGATTGACTTTGACGCGCTGGTGGCGGCGGCGATCCTGGCTGAGCGCCCGCAAACTAGCCTTTCGTTCAACCAAAGCCATGCGATCAATGCGCCTGCCACCGCTCGTGGCCAAACCTAGGCGCGCGATGTTAACGGCTCGTTAGCAAAGCCGATCCTTAAGTCCTTGAACCATCATAATCGAGGGCGAAAAGGGCGTCATCGTAATCTCGTTCCGTTCACCAGCAAGATATTCACGCTACGTTCTTCTTACTTTTGTCGGCTCGAAGCGCCTGGACGGTCGCGGTATTCTCGCGGCCAGCGCGGCTGTATTCGTAGGTCTGTTCGACGCTGGAATGGGTCGCCGCGTCGCGGACGTGCGCGGCGTTAGCTCCCATTGCAATCGCCTCGCTGATCGCTCCGGCTCGCGAATCGCGGTTTTGGACGTTCAGCGGGACGCCGCATTCCTCCGCGAGCTTGCGCCACTCGCCGCGGAAGTCGTCGGCGTAGTAGGGGATACCGGTGTGTTGGTTGATGATCACCGGCCCATTGGCTGGCAATCGCGTGCGATCGGTTGAGCACCCCGGATACATGCGCTCGAGCTCGGCGAGCACCAACGGGGCCAGCTTCAAATCCGGCTCGGACAGCTTCTTGCGTTTGCTGGTGATATGGTGGACGATAAGATCGGCGTCGATTTCCTGCCAAACCAGCCCCTTAACCCATTTCATATTGCCGTCGAGTGTGGCGGAAGGGGGCTTCTCGCTGACCGGAATCGATTCCCCGAGTACGTCCTTTTGGCGCCAGGTGAAATCGAATTGGATGGCCTGCGCCAGGGCGACCATTGGCAGGCCAGCGGCCCGCGCGGCATCACAGATCGCATTGACCTGATCGCGCATGATCCGAACCGTGCGCGGCTTCGCGTTCTCAAAGTGCTTACGATGCAGCTTGCCGCATACTCGCTCGCAATCCTCATCTTCGAGAATGCCGGCGCCAAAATTGACCGCGATCCGGAGCATGGTGATCAAGGAATTACCCATGGAGATTCGGGCGCCGTCCTCGGACCACTCATCGTGCCATACGATAATGTCGCGGGTCTTGATGTCGGCTATGCGCGTCGCGCCGCGGCCTGGGTATATGCCGCGCTTGTGGCCGTTGACGACCAGCTTGAACATCCGCTCATAGTAGCGGCGCGTGCAGTATTCTTTTTTGTGGAAGCCGGACGCCTTGTCGGTCAGGTAGGTATTGATAAGAGCGCCGAGCGTTCCATCGAACGCCTGTACGGGCTTTGAAATGCCTTCGCTCGCCCACACCAGCATTTTGGCTTGCAGCTTGTTACAGCGCTCGGAAACAAATAGCCGCTGCACGCGCGTCGGCTCGACGCCCGCCCACAGAATGACATTCTTGGGCTCGAAGCCGCGGGCTACCAGATCCTTGCGAGCGCGCCAGCGGGCACGCCATCCGCCTTTCATAGGCTTTAGAGTGAGGCCCGGCGCGTCCTCAAAAGTTGGCCTGGCAGTCATCGGGGACTCCTCGTGGTTTTCAAATCCCCGAGTGTATAGCCGTAGTGATGCTGGAAATAGGCTTCGACCGCCGGCCAGAAGCGCTTATCCCCCCAAAGCCTTGATTTCTGTGGAAAACCGCTACTCTTGTCGGCGTCGAGCTCGCGGATAACGGCGCGCGCCTTGGCCTCATCCACGTTCAACTTCTCGATCAACTCCTTGTCGTTCACCCACAGCCCACCGCGTTTCGTCTCGCGCGGGCGCTTCTGCCGCGGGGGCTCTACGTCGGGAACAAGGTGGGCGTCGCTCATGTCAGGAACTGCTCGTCCTCTTTGAGAATTTCCTCTGCTTGGGCCAACCGCACATGGAAAGGCGCGCTCGGCTTACGAGCCAGATCATCACGGCCGCTCTGGAAACCATGTTTGTAGGCGCGCGACCTGTTATCAGACGGCTGTGGCGCATCACCATCCCGGCCATCCATATAGCCCTCGACCATTTCATCTTGCGCACGTCCAGTCATTTTTCGGAGTGAACCTCAGTTAACTGGCCTTTGCCTTATCGAGCGCAGTTTGCGCCCGGACGATGTGGATGTCGTAGGCCTCAATAAAATCCAATGCGCACTTGAACAATGGCTCCATTAGCGCACTGACGGCGCGGCGTTCTGATTTATTGTAAAGTGTCGGATCAAGAACGTGGCCAAAGTTTTCCATGTCCCGGCACTCTTTGAGAAAGTCCTTAATCGTCTTTTCCTCCATGCGCAGAACCATTACGGCCGTCGAAACGGCGTGTGCGGCACCCTCTAGTTTCTCGGCCGGCCCCTTGCTCATTATGATTTTCCCTGTTCAGCAGAAGTTACTCGTCAATTGTTAGAAGTAGTCGCCCTTCCACGGCTCTCTTTTCGCGGCGCGAAGCGCATCGCAGGCCGCAATCGGAATTGCCATTTTGTGGTCTATGACCGATGCCTCACAAAGAGTAACAGGATCGACCTTTAAGGCACGGGCAACCCCACATACCGTTTCTATCGATGGATTGCGAGAATGGCCGCGCTCCATATCCCATACATGAGCCTTAGATATTTTTGCCGTCGTGGCGACATCTTGCAGCGACATACCGCGCCTTTGACGCAGTAGCCTTATCAGTTTGCCAAATTGGCTTGTTTTCCCCATCACGCCGCAACCGAGTTGTGTTCTGCTTCCCACCGCTGGTGAGCGCGCCAGCGGCCTTCGGCCATGAACAGATTGCTGACGTATTCCTCGGCTGCCTTCTTCGTGGAGAATAGCGGGCCAGATATGCCGAAACCTTCGACCATCCATTTTTTGCTTTTGGGCAGCTTGCGACAGAAGGAAAAGCCACTGAACTGGGACCAATGTGCGCTGGCGATCCTCCAGTCGTGCTCGCTCTTGCTGCTCAGGCTGGTCGGGTAGGCGCTGTAGAAGGGGTTGATTTGGTCGGTCATGGCTATCTCCTGTCTATGGATACATGATATCACCTATTTAGGTCTTGTCAATAGGTGATATCAACTATATTATCCCTCCATGGGTAGAAAACAGGTCAATTTCGAGCAGATTCCGGCCCGTTTGCCGGCCGGGACCATGGACCGCATAGATGCGGCCTTGGATGACGGCGAAAAGCGGGCCGACCTCATCCGGGAGGCCGTCGAGCGGGAGCTAAAGCGTCGGGAAAGGGCCATGAAGTAGCCCGCCAACTGTCATTAACTGGTTTCTGTGAGGGCATCGTATTCGGCCTTGATGATGTTACGAATGGCTGGCCCATCCCAATGCAGAGAAGGAGCAAACACTATGTTTAGTCGCGCGACGAAAGCATCGAGATCGGCCTTCATCCGAAGGGCACGCAACGTCGCGGCTCCAGGTTTTTCATCGTCCATTTTTAACTTTTGCAAAAGCTGGATCATTTCAATCCGTTCTTTCGTGTGACCCATAGCGTTTCCTGCTAATTCCGGATTACTCAATTTTTGTCGGTCAGTTGAAACGCCGTCACATAATAATCGTCAGTGCAGGCGGCCAAGCGACGCGTATCGAATTTCACCTTAACGATGGCGCCTGCTTCAACGGCCTTTTGCATGGCAGGCAGGTCGGCCGTATCCCTGACAGTCAGCCAGACATCCTGAGTGGACATCGACCCGGTGCCGTTTTGGATAACGCCCACGCTCACGTTGAGGGAGTAGTAGGTGGGACAAATGGACGACCATAACGGCGTCGCGAGCCGGATCTTCTTGGCCTGCCCGATCAGCTCGCCGTCTAAGGCGTACATCGTCGTGAAGCCGGTATAGAGCAAATAAATGCCGAAAAAAATGCCGAGCACTACTGCCCACCCGAGCGATTTAAAAATGATGTCGGGCGCCTCGTCGTATTTCGTATAACCCAGCACGGTGTCCTCCTACCTCTCAGATGGAGATATACTTGTTGTTTGTCGCCGATAGCTGTGGCGCGACGCTTTCTCTATTTCCTCGTCTTTGAGCAGACGGAACAGGTGGCCCATGACCGTGTTGCGCGTCATGACTTTATTGGTTGCCCGCCACACCCGAACGAGGATTTGATCTACCGATGCCTCATCGTCACCGATGGCGCTCAGGACCGCCTTGCGCCCCGGACTGCCGCCGCCGGCTTTGATGGAAAGCTGATCCAAGACAGCCTCTGGCAAACCATCAAGATCGGCGGCTTGCACGGTGATGTTTTGGATAGCGGTCTTGCTCATCTTTTCCCTGTTAACCTGTCGTTTGCCGTCTGATGATGATCGCTGCGGCCCACACCACTAGGCCGATGAAGATCAGTGCTAGGATTGGATCGCCTTCGGTCATGGCACCCTCCGCTCGAAGCCGCGCGAACGCAGTGGACGCGACGTTTGCTTGCGAATGCCTTTTGCCCGGTCGCCGACGCGCTTGGCCTTGGCGATTGTCGGAAGGTCGTAAGTGCTGGTCTTTTCGCGCCAGCATGTCTTGGAGAGTGCGGCGCAGTTCGATAGCGAATTGTCGGGCCGGAAATTATCCGGGATAATGTGCTCGTAGCGGACATTGCCGTCAGTCAGCTTTGCGCCGCAGCCCTTAGGACGCTTGAGCATTGGAACAAGATGGCATTCGCAGATTCCGCCGCTGCGGGACCATGCCTCGCGCATTGTCTTGGATGTGAACTCGAGGCGGCTCATACTGGCTCCCGTTCGCGCTCGCGCGATTGCGACGGCGCGATTGACGGCGCCTGCGTTTCGTCTGTCTCGTTCATCAGCGCTTCGGGATCCCAGCCGAGTGCGGCGGTCAGAACGAACACGCATCGTTTTTTGAAACGGCGGAATGCGAGCTCACCCATTGAAGCGAAGTTGATGCTGCGCGCTTCGATCCGTTCCTCGCCGGTCAAGATGCTAAAGCTGCGGCGGACGTGGCCGACGGCGCGCTTTAGGTCGTCGAGCAAATCTTCCTCGTCACCCCACTTGCCGTCTGTGTTTTCCACGACCTTGCGAAGCATCGCGAAAAACCAGCGGTGATGTTGCGGCGAGCGCGGCTGACGGCACGACAGAATGACTTCCTTGCCTTCCGCGATCTCGGCAAGGAATTCTTCCGCCGCAAAATCGGCAGGCACGAATGCCGGACCAATGCCCAGCACCATGCGCTTGACGAAGCATCGGCCTTCGATGTCGCTCACGGGGCAAGTCTCTTTTCGTGTTTGCGATAGATGCCGTGGGCCTCTTCGCGATCAGGCGGGAACATATCGTCGAGCCGCGGCGCTATGTGATCGTTCCAGAATGTTTCGAGCGCGTGGCCGGTAGTGACGGCGCCGAGTTTTTGGTCAATCCATTTCAGGACAGCTTCGGGATCGGCTTTCGCGGCGACTGCGGGCTTAGGGCGCCGGTCCAATGCGGGCGGAATATCGAGATAGTCATTCTCCGCTGGCGCGGTCGACGGCGCGGGTGTTTCGGAAGTCTCACCCCATTCGACTTGTCGCCCGTCATCGCGGCCGGATTCCACAAGTTCAAGATCAGTCGGCTTGTGCTCGACAGCGCGCGGCGGCGGTACAGGCGGTCCGTCATCGCGCTCGACGCGCGAAATCTCGGCACCAAGGCGCTCCGCTTCGTCCGGGTCGACGATGCCGGCGAAGCCAAAGGCATAGCGCGAGCACTGGATTAGCGACTTGTGGCGCAACATCCGGCGCTTATATTGCTTCCATGTTTCGGTGTTGCGCAGGCACTCGACCATGTATTCGGTTACAACGATTGGCTTCTCACGATCCTTGCGCCAGATGC
Organism: uncultured Alphaproteobacteria bacterium; assembly: GCA_963724715.1. GTDB lineage: Bacteria > Pseudomonadota > Alphaproteobacteria > Rhizobiales > Xanthobacteraceae > BOG-931. The sequence continues at coordinate 174,864 of CAVRVV010000003.1, forward strand.
GGCAGGTGATGGCATGGACGTTGCCGTCTTTATCTAGGTGGTCGTCGAATTCGATGCCGTTGAGCTTCGGATGCGAGTTGATAAGGTTGCACCAGCCGTCAATGCTGACGATAGGCTGAATGCCGCCGCCGCGTTTCGGGAAGGCATAGATTTCCTTCAGCAGAGGATTCAGATTGTATTCCTTCGCCACCATTAGGAAGGCGGCGAATTCCTCGTTGCTAGTTTCCTTCGGGACGACAGTGGCGCGGAGCGTATCGGCGAAGGTCTTTGGCTCCATGCCGTAGCGGGTCGCCATGTCGATCAGTAATGATCGGCGTGGCGCCTCGGTTACGGTGGCGACTTGTGTCTGAGCGTTCACGGTTACTCTCCCTGTTACGCAGCCTGTGAATCTTTTTCGACTTTGACGCCCGGCACTGTGATGCCGGCGCGCACGGCTTTTTCCGCCATGGATTGCAGAAGGTCGGTGACTTCCTGGCGGTCGTTGAAGAAGGCCAGAAGTGCGGCGCGATCTTCGATAGTGACGACGGTCTTGCCGCGAAGGTGCACGCCACGCCCGCGCGTGCCGGCGGTGATGGACGTTGCCGCGACAGTCTTGACATTCTGCGCGGCGGCTGCGGCTTTCTCAGTGGCCGCTTGCGCTTCGCGTCCCTTACGCTCGGCCTCCGCGATGGCCGCGGCGTTGCCGGTGCGCTCGGCTTCTGCGGCCTTGCGGCGCGCCTCTTCATCGGCCCGGCGCGCGGCATCGGCGGCTTCTTGCGCCTTGCGGCGCGCTTCGGCTTCTGCGCGTTCCTTTGCCGCCTTCTGTGCCGCAAGCCACGGCTTGCAAACCACATCCTTGAGCCGGGAGTAAATATCAGCAGCGCCGATGATCGGCCGCCACTTGTCGTCAACCGCGCGGCCAGCGTTGAGGTGCGGCCGCTTCTCTCGGTCCCGTTCCTTGTCAGCTTTGCCGCGGAGCTCAGCGAGCTTGTTGGCGACCTCGGCGGCTTGGTCGGCGGCTTCCTGCGTTGTCGCCGCGCCAGTTTTCATCAGCCGTTCGGCCTCACGCGCCATGTCGTCAATGCGCTCTTGCAGCGCTTCAAAGGAATTGTCGTCCGGCGCTTGATTGGAGCGGGTGACTTCGGCGTTTAGGTCTGGCCATGGCGCGCCGGCCACGACGGCGTCGTAAAGCTCTTTCGTTATTGGATGCTCCGATGCTCGCGGCCAAAGTTCGTTTGCGAGCTGCTCGCTATAGGCGCGCCCGCGCTCCTTGGTGCCGACGAAGCAGCGTAATTTGCCGTCGTCGGTGTCATCGGTGTACCAGTAAGCCACCGGAAGCCATGACAATTTGTCTGACGTTTTGATGCGGTAAAAACCACGATCCGGCTGGCCATCGATGATGCCGATGACCTCGCCATCAAGGCGGCGATACCAATTCTCGGGGTCATTCCTGTTCGTCATCTAACCCTCCACACTGCGCTGCCGTCCCGGCGTTCGCCGGTTCTTTCGATGATCTCGCGACGCGCCAGAGGCGCGAATCTCGGACTGATATTTTCCCGGCGCCGTTTGGCGACTTGAGCGACTTCCTTCGTCGTCATCGGGCCGTATTGCGTGAGCGCTTCGACGACTAGCGCTTCATCGGCAGAGACGTTGACGCGAGCGGCAGCATCGCGGGATTCCTGCGGGTCGTGCCGTCTTGCTTGCGCTGCGTGCTCGAATAGATCGGTCACAGCACGGCCACCAAATGCCAAGCGATAACGATTAGAAGAGCGACCCACGCGAATGTCATACCAGCCGCGACGGACCAGACGAGATAGGCTAACGGCATCCATTCGGCGTCTGGAAAGCGGAAAGGCTGAACCGGATCGATGGGCTCGGAGAAAAAGATCATGACGCGCTCCCGTTCGTGGGGCGCAGCGGCACGACCTTGGAGGAGCGCGGCGGCGGCTCATTCGGGCCGGGGAATTTCTCGAGTGCTGTGAGGGCGCAACTGCCGCTCCACCGAAGCGCCTCGCGGAATGTGCTGTTTTCTTCGCGCAGCCGCTTGTTATCTGCCCGCGCCACGGTGAACATGTTTTCGAGGTCCCGGAGTTCCTTCAAGATTTGGTCGTAGGTGCGCTGGGTCACGACACTGCCTTGAGCGAGCTGCTTTCAGCAGCGACAGCGGCTTCGATGTCCGCAACAATCCCCTTGGCAAGCGTGAGGGCTTCGCTGAGATATTCCAGCCGGACGGCGGAATCCTTCGCGATGCCAGCGTGGGTCATGGCGACGATGATCTCAGGGCCGTCCACGATGGCAGCGGCGCTGGCCCGGCTGATGTGATGGCGGTACATCATGCGCCAACTCCAAATTGCCCGTTTGCCGCCGCCGCATCGTCCGCCGCTTCCTGCAATGCCTCGCCTTCGGCGGGATCGGAGCAGTAATCGACAGGGAACCGTTCGGCGCGCGACCGGATTTTCTTGTCGGTATCCGTTGCGTGAAGAGCGAACAGAACGCCGTCCTTATCGGTCATCCAATAGGCGTCGGCTCGCGGCGGATAGTGGTTGCAGAACTGTGCCGGCGCGTTCATATCTTCGGTGTCGTAGCGCATGGTGAAGGTGCGCGTGCCGGCGGCATGGCCGAGATTCGGCGTCGAAGAAATGAAGCCGGATTGGCAGTCGAAGGCGATGAAAACGGCGACGTCGATCTTCACGGCTCAGTCCTCAATCTGCTCGACCAAATCGGCGACGGCTTCCTGTTCCGTGCGGCCATAGCCGATAGGGCATCCCGGCTCGTAGTTGTCCGTGACCGCCGACCAGTCGAATTGACGGAGCGGGATCGGCGGGTAGATGTTTTGGGTGACGATCTTCACGGCGATCACTCCGCAGCCTGCGCAGCGGCAGTGGCGCCCCACTCGCGGATTTTTGCTATCGCTGCTGCGTAATCGAGCGCGGCAAGCACCTCGCGGCGATCTTGTTTATTCGCCCAATAAGCGCGGCCCTCAGCCAGCGTCTTGTTCCGGCAACCGACTTGAACGCGCTGCTCGCCGGATTCCGTGATATAAGTGTAGGCGCCCCATCCGTCCGGAAAACCGAGCACAGCGAGGTCGGAAATTTTCGCGCCGCTGAGGTACGCGCCGCTGAGGTCCGCGCCGCTGAGGTACGCGCCGCTGAGGTACGCGCCGCTGAGGTACGCGCCGCTGAGGTCCGCGCCGCTGAGGTCCGCGCCGCTGAGGTCCGCGCCGCTGAGGTCCGCGCCGCTGAGGTACGCGCGGCTGAGGTCCGCGCCGCTGAGGTCCGCGCCGCTGAGGTCCGCGCCGCTGAGGTCCGCGCCGCTGAGGTACGCGCGGCTGAGGTCCGCGCCGCTGAGGTCCGCGCCGCTGAGGTCCGCGCCGCTGAGGTCCGCGCCGCTGAGGTCCGCGCCGCTGAGGTCCGCGCCGCTGAGGTCCGCGCCGCTGAGGTCCGCGCCGCTGAGGTCCGCGCGGCTTTCAATCGCCCACTTAACCGCCAAGCCGATCTTGATGCTTGTCGAAGCATCTTCGTCGCAATCGATTTGCGCGGTGAACTGAATATCGCCGCTGAAACGATTGAGGATGTTGAATTTGATGGGCATCAGATCACCCGCAGGACTTCGGCGCCAACGCAGGCGACGAGGATGACGACGGAAGTAAAAAGGGTGCGGACGCGGAATTGTCGTGCGGCGTACTCTTCGCGGCACTCTTGGCGCAGTTGTTGGAAGATGTCGGGCATGGCTTGAACCTTTGGGGTTGAGGGAAGGAGGGCGCGTCGGCGCGCTTCCAAGCGTTCCGCCCGGCGCTTTAACTGGCCTTCGCGGTCGCTATTGGCCGCCACCAGCTCGTCCATGATCTTGCGCATGGCCGTTCCGGGCGGGTGTGGAAGGACTGAAAGCGACATGACGGGACCCCCTTGTGTCTTCGGCTTCCCTTCTTCTAGGGATACTATACGAAACGTATAGTCCATTGTCAATACGAAACGTATAGCAACAGGGAATAAAGTTACTAGTGGGGGAAAGTGCTTTCCCCAAAGGGGCTTACAAGATGAAACGGACTATTTGGCTGGCGGCGGCCGCGCTTTTGGCGTCGGCGGTCGGTGCGAGCGCTCAGGCGCCGCCCGGGAACATCACCATCAACAACAGCCAGACCTCGCCTCAGCCAGAGGAAAAGCTTCTAACCGGAATACGTCCTGAGGCGCGCGGGATGCTGCGAATGGACGCCGGAACCATCAAAATATTGCACTTTAATGCGGCCTTCGGGAACGTCGAAATTCAAAATCCAGAGCAATTCGATGACCTGATTCGCCTGGAAACCAGAGGGCCAGAGACCCTAGTCCTGCATTCTCAGCCCCAACCAATCATAGCGCAGCGCGAGGAATGCGTTCAGATCTATGCCGACCGGCCGGTGCCTCGATCCTGTTGCTTACACAATTGCGAATTCCTACCTCACTTCGATCAATACGGGCACTGCGATCATTTCTGTGGAAAACCCGTCGCGCGCATCATAGTCTTTGAGGACGGCGGGCCTGACAACCGCCTTTACGACGCGATGATTTTGGTCGGCCGTGAGACGGTTGTCTCAAGGCGGTATTATGCGTGCTCTTCGACGGGCTGCGAGCACCGTGAACTCGACGACGAACAGACGCTTATCCAACAGAATGTTGGGCCTAAGCACCGATAATTCTATCTTGGAACCATGTTTTTGACCCTGGCTGCCCACTCAATGGCGACGTCCATAATCGGGTCGGCCGCTGGGGAAAACAGGTGGAAAAGTCCCTTTGTTTTGCTGCGCTGAATGCGCTTGACCAAGACGCGGCCATCTTCGAGGCCAACCACGCATGGCTTACCGATCAGGTCAGCCGTAACCGGACGCCGCACTTCGTCGTAATAGACCAGCCATCGATCAAAGAATGTTCCCCAGCTATCGCCGCGCATTTCGACGGCGACGGTCGATTCTGTAGAGCCCGCAGGCGCCTCCACGTCGCCGAGCTCGCCGGCCGCCGTGAAATGCGTTTCTGCGCCGGCAGATACAAACCCCACTAGCGGAACGGTTTTCCTAGGCTGACTAGGCGCTTGCGCGCCGTTCAAGCTGCCGCGCCCGTAAAGGATATATTCGGCGCGGACATGGAACGCGCGGGCATAGCGTTCGGCTACGCGTGGCCGCAATCCTCTCGTTCCGTTTTCGTGCGAAAGATAGGTGGATTTCCAGCCAAAGGCGTCCTTGGCTTCCGTCGGTGTATTAAAGCCCGCACGCTTGCGAGCCTCCTGCAATCGCTCGAACGGTTCTGCCATCCGGCCAGCTTTGCAAAATGCGCTATACGTTACGTCTTGACAGCGCGCTATACGTTTTGTATAGTCGCTGCCGATGCGCACCTTTAGCGACGTTTTTGCTGCTTTCGGCGGTCCCGCCGCTCTCGCCAGAGAAATCGGGATCGAGCCGTTCCATGCCCAGACGATGAAAACGCGGGACTCAATCCCCCCTGGTTACTGGCCTGAAATTGTTGAGGCGTCTAAGCGCCTCAGAATAAAAGGCGTTTCCGAAAAAGCATTAGCTGAAATCGCGGCAGCTAAGGCTGGTCGCCAACCGGAGCGGCAAGCGTCATGAACCGCCGCTCCCTCCTTTCCTTCCTTGGCTTAGCGCCGGTAGCGGTGCCGATGGCGGTGATGTCCGCCGACGATGGAGTGGAAGCGGAACGCAAGGCCGCAGCAGAGCGCGACGCCGCAGAGGTTGGCCGCATTGATCGGATCACCGTCACCAATAGTTCCGGCCGCATATTCGAGCGCCGCGGCGACCGTTGGGTCGACATCGGACACACCTGATGACCGCTCAGCCGCACCCGGACGACATCACCGGCACCGCCGCAAACACCAGGGCGGCGCCGATGGTGAATCCGAGGAGTGCGACGGCGACCTTTGCGACCAGCGGGCTCATGGCGTCCCCGCGCAAGCGGCGCCCCAAGACTGAAGCTGAGAGGGCAAAGCACGCCAAGCGCATGCGCGATCGCCGCGCGGCGGTGAAAGCGGCGCAGATATTGGTTTCACGTGAAACGATGAACTCGACTTTGACCAGCAGCTTGTCGCTGCCAGGCTGATCTTTCGACCGCCGAGGGACGGCGGAGTGCGTTTTGTTGCGTGCGATTGGGTGGGCGTCATGTCGAGTATTTTCGACAATACGGGTGCGAAGGCAAATGCAATCGCTTCGACAAGTGAAAGCGGAAAATCGATCGCTTCAACAAGTGAAAGCGACGATTGTGCATGGTTTACAGAACCGGCACGGCATTTGCTCGGAAGCGATCCCGGCCTCGCGCTGCATTACCTTTCGGAAGAGCCTGAAAGCACCTGCCGGCGCATCTTCCGCGGCCACTGGCCTTCGCTCTTTCTCTATCGGAAGCTTCTATGGAAAGGCCAGGGCTGGACTTGGCTCGCCATCCTCATGGACGGGTGCGAAGCGCCATGGTGGCGCGAAATCCAAGCCGCACGCGATCTGCTTATCAAGTTCAAGATTGAGTTGCGATGACCGGAGGGCCGCCTGATGGCCTCCACCGGGCATAGCGACAATTACATCGCCGCCGCATGGGCGCGCGTTCAACTCGCGGCGTCCAGGATTGAGCGATGCCCGGAGAACAACACCGAGGGCATCACCACCGACGCCTTGGCCAAGCTGGCCCGCGACGGCTTCATCCGCATTCTAATATCCGGCCACAACTGGCGCACGGTTCATATCCTCAAAGGACCGCAGGCCGGCAAGTCGACGCTGGCAGACCCGAAGGGTGGACGTGTTTACAAAATCATCGGCGCGTTCGGAACGCAGATGATCCGAGCGCCGGCGCCGCTTTCGACTGGACCTTCCGCGCCGCGCCTTCTCACTGATCCCCGAAATTCCGAGGCCCAAAGCTCGCGAGGCGGTCGGCCGTCGGGATAACACGGCGCCTGGCCGGTGCAACCCAACGCCACCGGCTCGGCTCCGTGATTTTCTAGTGAAGCGTCAACAAAGGAGAACTCCGAAATGAAATCGAAGAAGCGAAAAGTCTGGCCGCTCGACGCCGTCAGACAACTGAAAAAGATGGCCGGCAAGAAACCCGCTCGGCAGATCGCCAAGAAGCTCAAGCGCAGCGAAGGCGCGACGCGGCAGAAGGCATTTTCCGTAGGTGTGTCGCTCGATACCCGGCACGCGGCCTAACAGTTCTCAATTCCGGCAGCATGGGCAGGACAAGTGCCGGGATACGGCGCCGGGCGATCAGTAAGAACCCTCCTGATCCCCGGCGTCGCTCACAACGTAAAAGTGTCAAACAAAGTGGGGAGTTTGTGCAGTGTCAAAACCAATGAGTCCAAGTGAGATCGCAGAACGGCAAATGCTCCGCGCCAAACGCAAGATCGAGGCGAGCGAAGTGTACAAGAAAAATCCGGTTGCGACCTCCATCCTTCGCAATGTTTCGGGACGGATGTCAATTCCTGAAACTGTCATGGCGAAGTGGCGCGAGTGGCAGGAAGCACCACGCACCACGAACATGCTCATACTCGGTGATCCAGTTCTACCGCGCTGGCGCCGTTAAAACCGAAGGAAACGGGGAACATGCTCAGCAACTTTCTCAGCAACGCAACAGTCGCCCGCTTAATCCCGGCGATCATCTTCCTTGTGCTGATCGTGTTCTCTTTCCTCGCCGTTATCGCCGTTCAATCGCCGTCGACTAGGGCGAGTTCTCATCGCCCATCATCACCGCCAAGCATAACAGGGGAGCCAGTCCAATGTCGGAAGATGCTTTCGTGAGCCTTGCCAACCAATTCGGAACCGAAGCGCAGAAGCTCAAGGACCAAGTGCGTGAGTCCGATGGAATTATCACGTCGCTTCAACGGGAATTACAGTTCGAGCGCGAGCAGAATTCAACTCACGTCTCGGTCATCGCCGATCTGCGGAACGAGCTCGACGGCGTTAGGAACACGCTCAGCGCGATTTCCGGCGAATATCGGCTCCATGTCGGTGCACTGATCGAATGCGCCAGCGTCATTCGCGAGCGGCTGGCGCAGACGCGGCAAGAGCCGGCGAAAGTTGCGGCTGAAAAGCCGCGGTTGAACGGCGCACCGCAAAAGCAGCAGCAGCTTCCGCCGCTTGAACCGTACCCGCGCGTCGTCTCTGCACCGCGTGCGGTCGGCTAAATTCCAGTCGGGGGAGCGTGCGATGGCGACCAGCGACGATTTACGGGGCGTTTTCGCCGCTGGTCGTCCGCTCATTGAGCGGTGGCTTGATCTAGCTGAGGAGTTTGCTGCCTTGCGCGATGCGGCCACGGAAAAGGGCCTGGATTGGTCACAAGTCAAGGCGCTACTGAAAGCGCAAGCGCAGGATGAACGCGATGGCGGCGATGGTAAGCGCGTCAATCGCATCATCGAAAAGGCCGACTTTGCCTCTGCCTACGCCGACATGCTCGGCTTAGGCGCGGCGAAGATGAACGAGAATAATTTTTCTCCCCCGGACAGCGTGACGGCCATCACCGGCCGCACTGGCGATACGGGCGGCGCGGATGACGATGACGCCATCCCCGGCTTCCTTCGCCGCGGTCTTCAAGCGAGCGCCCCATGACCCTCCGCTGGACCGGACTGCGCAAAGCCGAAGCCCTCTTCATAATCGACGTCAGTCGACAGATGACCGAGGAGGAATTCTGCGAGCAATACGATTCAACTCCCGAAGAAATCCAATCTTGGCGTCTTGACCCTGTCATCGACAGAATCGTCTCGAAGCTGAAGGAGAGGACGGCGTGACTTGGCCCTTTGATCCTTTGTCGCCGCTATCCTACGACGTCATCGTCGCCGACCCGCCATGGTCTTACGAGCGCTGGTCCGACACCAATCAGACGAAGGGTGCGGCCGATCAGTATGAGACTATGGAAACGGCGCAGATCTCAAGCCTGCCTATTGGGCATCTAGCGGGCGGAAGCTGTCTGCTCCTGCTCTGGTCATGCGGTTGCATGCTTCCACAGGCGCTCAACGTGCTCAAGGCGTGGGGCTTTGCCTTCAAATCGGAAATGGTTTGGCGAAAGGTTACGGCGAACGGCAAGCCGCGCATGGGCGTTGGCTACCGCGTGCGCACCATGCACGAGCCTATCCTACTAGCCACGAACGGAACGCCGGATCACGCTGCCTTTCCGTCGCTATTTGACGGCATCGCACGCGAACACTCACGAAAGCCTGATGAATTTTACAGCCTCGTCGCCAAGCATACGCCGGGGATGCGCCGCGCTGATCTCTTTAGCCGTGAGTCTCGCGCTGGCTTTGAAGGTTGGGGCAATGAGCATGGAAAATTCGACAAAGCATTGGTGGCTGCCGAATGAGCGCATTCCCAAGCCTCCCGCTATTCACCGACGCCTGGGTCGCCGACACCAAGCATCTCTCGCGCCTTGAGCGCGGCACCTACCACGATCTCCTCATCCTCATGTGGCGCACGCCGGAATGCCGCGTTCCGAATGATGACGATTGGCTGGCGCGCCGGATGGCGATGACGGTCGATGAGGTACAAAGAGAGCTCCGACCGATCATCATAGAGTTTTGTAATAGCGATGGAAATTGGATTACGCAGAAGCGGTTGCGCCGCGAATATAATTGGTGCGCGGAGCGGTCAGGGGCGCAGAGCGTTCCCCGTAAGCCTAAGCGGCCACACAAGAAAAAAATTGCACCTAACCCTATCCTATCCTCACCTAAAGAGAAGAAGAAAGAAGATGATGGTGAACGCGCGCGCGAGCCTTTGATTTCAGCCGACGCAACGGCGCTCGCGGATGAAATCACCGTCATCGTCGGCCACGATGTCAAATTCGTTCCGCCTGCATGGTGCGGCGCAGCCTACACGGTTTCAAAGTGGCTACGCGAGGGCTGGAACCGCGAGATTATTATCGGCGGAATCCGCGCTGCGATGGCCCGTAAGCGCGATGGGCCGCCCGATTCGATCAACTATTTTGAGAAGCCGATAGCGCGGTTTTTAGCGCAACAGGCGACACCGCTGCCGGTCGTCAAAGTGCCAGCCGGACAGGTCATAAACGGAGGCGAAAATGTCCAACAGCAAGGTTCTAACTCCAACGTCGTTCAAGCCGGTCTCCGCCGCGTTGCCGAGCTCAGGGAACTTGCGCGCGGGTTTGGTCGCGATGGGGCCGAAGGTGACGCTAGAGAAGGCAACACTGGCGACGGAACGGGCGACGGTGATGTTCGCTTGCTGGCGCAAGACCGACGCTGACACCCCTGAGGTTTTCCTGGATGCGGCCGTCGCCATTCTTTCCGATTACCCGGACGAGATCATCATCAAGGTCACAGACCCACGCACTGGATTGCCGAGTAAGCTGAAATGGCCGGCGCAGCCGAGCGAAGTAAGGGAAGCCTGTGAGGATCTGATGCAGCCGATCAGGGCGGCAAAACGGTGGAATGATATTGCCGCAGAGCAGGAAGCTGAACGTCAGCGCTTTGAGGGCGCTCGCGCCCGAGCACCCACGCAGGCCGAAATCGAAGCCAAGCTGGGCCGGTCGATCGGGCGGCCACCGTCGGGCCTCCTCGCGCCGCTATCGGACGATCGCCGCGCCGCGCTCAACGAGGCTCTAGCCCGACGTCGCGCCTTCAACGCCCAGCAGGAAGGCGCGGAGGGTGGAGCGTGAGGGCAAGAGAGGCCACCACGATCGAGCGACCAGAGCCGCGCGGCGACGCGGAGGTCCGCGGCTATCTCGAGGCGCTAAGCCTCATCGTGATGGTCGAACACTGGCTGATGAGGGCTGTGCACCTCGAGCTGGGCTACCGAGGATTCCGCCACGTCAACCCGGTGCAGGCGATGATGCTCTACCGTCTTGGCGACAAGGAAGTCTCGGCCGGGGAATTGCGCACCGGTGGCTATTATCTCGGAACGAATGCTTCCTACAACCTGGCCAAGCTGGTCAGTCTAGGACTGCTCGACCACCAGCGACGCGCTGCCGACAAGCGCGCTGTGCGGATCAAGGCCACCGAGGAGGGCCGAGCGATCGGACGTATGGTCGACGCGCTATGGCGGCGTCACGCGCGCAAGGCGGCGGCGCTGGGCGACCTGCCGGGCACCGATCTTGACGCGCTGAATAGGCTGCTCGACAGCATGCTCCGGTTCGTCACCGAGCAGGTCGTTTACAAACAAGTTTAAGACCACACAATAAAGCATTGTATTCTTAAGGCAAATCAGTCTATCGCTGAATTCCTACGGCCTAGAGGGGCCGGGGAATGGGCGACAGGGGCGAGCCGACGTTCGCCGAGATGGCTGACGAACTCCTCGCATGGGTGCGCAACGAGGCGCGGCTTAACGAGATCGCGGAGCCGTTTATGGCCGGTCTGCCTGTGTCAGCGCCGGGCGTTGCCCATGCCTGGGCCAAGATGCAGCGCCGCGCCATCGTATTTGCGGCAGCACAAAAGGTGCTTGGCGAGATGGCGCCGAACGAAGCCGTACACCGCGCTCTCATACTGAATGAAGCGGCAATCGTAAGCCGTTAATAATGCGCAAAGAATCGCACCACTATAAGCAAGCCGCACACCTGCGAGGATGTGGCCCGGTGCGGCAGCGTTGCGTACCGGCCGGCTGGGCCACATGCCTTATTCCGGGGCGCGCATGAGCGGCCGAACGCTGCAGCTTCGCGACGGCATTTGGATCACGAACCGCAAGACTGACCGCCGGCGCGCACCGGTGCGGCCGATGCTCGAGCGGCTGCATGAACTCAATGAGCGATGCCGCCGAAGGTTTCCCGACAGCTGGGTGCCTGACGTCAGGGTCGGATTCCTATTGCCGAAAACCTTGGACCCGTTCGTCTCCCCGGGCCAGCATGGTCCAGGCATAAACGTCCACCGCGGCTTCGCCCAAATCGCTTGTGGCTCGACTGAGCAATGCTTCGTCCGGGCTCGAGACTTCCTCGCCACCGTAGCAAAAGATCGGCCGGCCTTCACCATGGTCGCCTGCATCAGCTCCTCGGCCCAGCCTGGTCGCTACCACGGCCGCCATCTCACGGTCGTCCGCGGCGCGCTTGTCATTTCCAGCGGCGTCATCGAGCCCCGCGTCTTTGAGGGGAAGGCAGCGTGATGTGGCTTGGCACGGACGCATTCGCGCAAGCGCCATCATACCTAAAACAGCGGGGGAGCGGCGTGAAAAAGCAGACCGTCGAAATCGAGAAGCTATTGCAATGGACCTACGTCGACGAGTTGCCAAAGCGCCAGAACGACCCGACTTGGGCCGGCATGTTTTCCTCCTCGGCTTGGCAGCTTGGCGCGCGCGTCGACGTGAGTTCGACCGGCGACTGCTATCCCGTCGCGCTCGGCGCGCCGCACACTGACGCCCTGATGCTTGACCATGCCGTGCGATCGCTGCCATCGATTGAGCCGGACGCCAAGCTGATGCAAAGCGTGCTGGGCCAATATGCCCCCTATCTCAAGCCGACAGTCACGGTCATGAGCAACGCGCGATCTGTCCTGATCGGCGGCAACCGCGCGGCACCTAGCAGGGATCCCGTAGCGCCGGGCCGAGAAATGTCGGCGGCTGAATCCGTGATCCGCCATGCCAGGCTGTGCGTACGGCCCTCGTGGGATGTTGGCGAGGTGAAGCTTGTCCGCGTTATGGGCGCCAATAATAAGCCGGCAATCAACGGTCTGACGGCTGGCGGCAGATACGCCCCGGGCGCGCACGGTATGGTGACGCTCGACCCGCCGGCTCATGTCATCGCATCGGCTCGGCTCGAATATGCGCTATGGCACGCGGCGCTTCGGCTACTCGCGAGTGAATTCGGTTCTGAGGGTTGCAAATTGACTTCGCGACGCGCACTGGCGCCCGCCGCACCTGAGGCGCCATGGGAAGCGGTATCGCGGCCAACTCCGCAAGCGCAAAGGATAAATTTACCGACGCAATCAGGCTCACAGCGGCGATCGACCGACATTAACTGAAAGTTGAGACATTGACAGCACGATGAGGCGTCGAACTTTGGCCCGCCGCAGCGATGCGAGCGGGCTTTGTCGTGGCGCAGCCGGCGTCCCCATGCTCCCCGGCATCCCCAACGCTGGCTGCGCTATCGACGAGCCGCTGCACCGCGGATGTACCGGACGGCGGCATTCAATGAGGGCTGATGCCCGTTCTAGCAAACGCCCGGCGCGAGCGCTTCGCGCAAGCGATCGCAGAGGGCAAGAATGCGCTACAGGCGCATGAAATCGCCGGTTACAAGGCCGACGACGGCAACGCCAGTAAGCTTGCAGGGCGCCCCGACGTCCAAGCGCGAGTACAGGAAATTACAGGCGCTGCAGCCGAAAAGTCCGGCATCACCGCCGAGCGTGTCCTGACCGAACTCGCCAAAATCGGCTTCGCCGACATCCGCAAAGCCGTCGAATGGCACGGCTCGCTGATCCGGGAAAAAGACCAGCCCGACGGCGGCGACGTGCTGGTCATCAAGGAAATCTTCTCCAATCACGTCCGCCTAGTCGATAGCGACCAGATTGATGAGGACACCGCGGCCGCGATCGCCGAAGTCCGGCAAAGCCCCACTGGCGGCCTGAGCATCAAGCTTCACGACAAACGCGCGGCCCTGGTCGACCTCGGCAAGCACCTCGGCATGTTCAAGGATCACGTTGAGCACAGCGGCAAAATCCAGGCCGAAGGCCTCGTCGTCGTCCTCCCCGCCAACGGTCGAGAAGTCGCGACCGAGCGTGGGTCCGCAGCCGGGGCCGCAGCAGATATTCCTGCAAAGCCGGGCCGACATCGCAATCCTAGGCGGCGCAGCAGGCGGCGGTAAGACTTACGGCATCCTGCTTGAGCCGTTGCGGCATCGATCACTCCCAGACTTTTCCGCAGTCATCTTTCGCCGCACCTTGGCCGACGTCGTCAAGGCCGGCGGCATACTCGACACTAGCGTCGGCCTGTACGGCGAAATGGGCGCCAAGCTTCGGCAGCAGCCCGTCATCGAGTGGAAGTGGCAAAGCGGCGCCAAGGTCATCTTCGGCCACCTCGAGCACGACAAGACTGTGCTGGATTGGCAGGGTGCACAAGTCCCGCTGATATGCTTCGACGAGTTGACGCATTTCAGCCGGTCACAATTTTTCTACATGCTCAGCCGCAATCGGTCGACCTGCGGCGTTCGCCCTTATGTGCGCGCAACCTGTAACCCAGACGCCAATTCATGGGTTGCCGAATTCATCGCCTGGTGGATTGACCCCGACACTGGATTGGCGATCGAAGAGCGTGCCGGCGTCCTGCGCTGGTTTGTGCGCGTCAATAACGTGCTGGCGTGGGGAGACAGCCCGGAAGAACTCAAAGCCGAATATGGCGATGACTGCCTGCCGAAGTCGGTGACGTTCGTTCCGGCGCGGCTCGAGCACAACGCCATCCTGGTCCGCAAGGATCCCGGCTATCGCGCTAACCTGATGGCGCTCCCAATGGTCGACCGGGAACGGTTGCTCGGTGGCAACTGGAAAATCCGGCCCGCTGCCGGGCTGTACTTCAAGCGGTCGTGGTGCACCATCGTCGACGCCGTCCCCGTAGGCACGCATTTCGTCCGCGGCTGGGACTTGGCGGCCACCGAAAAGACCGAGCACAACGATCCCGATTGGACGTGCGGCACCAAGATCGGCCGCATGCCGGACGGTCGCTTCATCATCGCCGATCATGTTAGGCTGCGTAGTTCGCCGGCTGAAGTCGAAAAAACACTGGTCAACGTGGCGTCGGCGGACACCGCCGAAGTCAAGATTGCGCTGCCCCAAGACCCGGCGCAAGCCGGCAAGGCGCAAGCCCGAAACCTGATTAAGCTGCTCGCCGGCTATGAGGTGCGCACCGCGCGCGCCAGCGGCAGCAAGGTCACGCGGTTTGGCCCGTTTTCAGCGCAAGCCGAAGCTGGCAACGTGCTGGTGCTTCGCGGCGCTTGGAATGACGACTACTTCACGGCGCTCGAGATGTTTCCCGACGCCAAGCACGATGACGATGCCAATTCCACGAGCGAGGCATTCAATCACTTAGTCTCGGCGCCGCAAGTCACGCTGACGATGCCCGTCTCCATCAAACGCGACGGCGGCGTCGAAGGCATATCGGCAACGCATAGGCCGACAAGCTCACCCACCGCGCTCGGCGTCGGCATTGCAAACACGGACGGCATTGGAGCCGGCTTCTCAGACTTTAAGGACATCTGATGGCTGACAATGTGCCGAGCCCGGTAAGCTCGCAAGCCGTCACGTCCGTTACCGATCCGGCACAGCAGCGCCTCGTCGAAGTCGGCGTCGCCGGCCTCAAGGTTGCTTCCGGTTACGTCTATGAGGAATATCTCCCGCAGTTACGCGGCCTCATCGGCGTTCGTACCTTCCAAGAGATGTCGCAGAACGACGCGACAGTCGGCGCTATCCTTCGAGCCTTTACCGAACTGATCCGCTCGGTCGATTGGAACGTCACGCCTGCGGATGATACACCGAAAGCGGTAGCCGAACAGGAATTCGTCGAAAGCCTGTTCGACGATATGTCGCATTCGTTCGAGGATTTCATCGTCGAAGTCTTATCGATGCTCACCTTTGGCTGGGCGATGCACGAAATCGTGCTGAAGCTCCGCAATGGGCCGGATCAACTCGACGCCTCGCAGCGATCGCGATATAATGATGGCCGCGTCGGCGTTCGCAAGTTGGCGCCGCGCTCGCAGGATAGCTTGCTGCGCTGGGAAATCCAGCCTGACGGCGGCGTTCAAGGCATGCACCAATTGCCGCCCTCAGGTGGCGCGGTCGTGTTCCTGCCGATCGAGCGATGCCTGTTGTTCCGCACCACAGCGCGTAAGAACAATCCCGAAGGCATTTCGATCCTGCGCACGGCTTATCGGTCGTGGCACTTCCTCAAGTACATCGAACAATACGAAGCCGTCGGCATCGAGCGCGAGCTGTGCGGCTTGCCCGTGGTGCGCATCCCGCAGTCTGTGCTCGCCAGCCCAGACCCGAAAAATCAAGCCATCGTCCAGCAGTATATCCGCATCGCGCGTGATACGAAGCTCAATGAGCAGGCCGGCCTTGTCATCCCCTCGGATTGCTTCGCCAACCCCGACGGTACGCTGAGCAGCATTCCGCTGGTCGACGTCAAGCTGTTAGCGTCGTCCGGCACGCGGTCGATCAATACGACGCAGGTTATCTCGCGGCATCAGAACGCTATCGCCCGCTCAGTGCTCGCCGACTTCCTGATGCTCGGCCAGTCGTCAAGCGGCGCATCTGGCAGCGCCCGCGGCTCGCAAGGGATGCACCAATCCCAGAGCGAACTATTCATGAAGTCGCTCGAGGCGGTGCTCGACAATATCGCGGCGCCGATCAATCGTTATTTGCTGCCGCGCCTTTGGCAGTACAACAATCTCGACCCGGACTTGATGCCGGAAGTTACCCACGGCAGAGTCAATCCGATTGACTTGACGGAATTGGGCACCTACGTCACGGCACTCGCCGGCGCCGGTATGCCGCTGTTCCCGGATGATGAGACTGAGAACTTCTTCCGCGATGCCGGTGGTATTCCAGCCAAGGCCGAAACGGATGACATTGATCCCGAAGCGGGCGACTAGCTGAAGTGCGCCAGTAGCCTCTGATCCCAGCTTTCCGAATACTCGCACTTCGAGCATTCGAAGATCAAAATATGTTGTCCGTTCTTGTCAACGTGCGCCATCTGCACCGGGGCTGCGCAACTGGGACAACGCGGCTGGTCGATACGGGGCGGCGGCTGTGTGTGGTTCATGCTCGGCATGACGGTTTCCCTTTGCGTCACTCACCGAGGCGTAATTTAATAGCAAAAACGCCGGAATTGTTGTTCGCTATCGTACAGTAGGGGCGAAAAATGCTGCACGTTTCGCCGCTGGTCAAAGCGCAACGGTGGCGCGCCGCAGAGCGCGTCCGCAAGGATGACCGCTCCGACCAAATCCAGCGCATCGCGCGGCTTTACAGCAAGCTCGCCGGCCAGATCGGCCGCAGTTTCAAGGATGCCGTCGGCAAGCTTGGGGACAGCATCGACCTTGACGCCTTGGAACAGGCGCTCAAGGAAGGCCGCGTCTCCGATGCCATCCATGCCATCAGCGAGACAGATTTAATCGACGGCTTTACGCCAGTCGGAAACGCCATCACCCACGCCACGATTGACGCGGGGCAGGCGGCTGTCGCGGCGATGCTCACAAGCCAGCCAGAACTCGGCTCGCTCAATATCGTATTCAACGCCGTCAACCCGGCAACGGTTTCATTTCTCCGCGACTACGAAATGAACTCCATCCGTGAGCTGGCGTCCGACGCGCTGGATTCCATCCGCATTGCGGTCCGCAATGGCGTGGCAAACGGCTTAGGCCCTGCCGACATCGCCACCGACATCCGCGACTTTATCGGTCTGACGGCACAGCAAACGCAGGCTGTGTCAAACTACCGAAACATGCTGCAAAACCTGGACAGCGACGTGCTCACGCGCGCGCTACGCGACGCGCGCTTCGACCCGACGATCGACGCCGCCATCACCAACGGCAACCCGCTCACCGACGATCAAATCGACACCTACGTCGACCGCTACCAGTCACGCTATCTCAACTATCGCGCCACGACCATCGCACGCACCGAAGCGATCCGCGCCGCGAACGCCGGCAATCATCTAGCCTGGCAGCAGCAAGTCGCCAGCGGCAAGATGGCTGCGGACGAAGTGACGCGCGATTGGATCTATACTCACGACGGCAAGACGCGGCTGGCGCATGTCGCAATCCCGTTGATGAATCCAGACGGCGTTGGCCTTGACGAACCATTCGACACGCCGCTCGGCCCGCTAATGTATCCGGGCGATCCCGACGGCGAGCCGGACAACGTCATCAACTGTCGATGTGCAACTTTCTATCGCTACACTCCAAAAGCCGACGTGGAGAAGCGCGCGTTTATTGTCGTCAAGGACTACAATCCCGACGAGCCGCGCGACGCGCAAGGCCGATGGGAAGGGCTCGGCTTACCTGAGCGCCGCAGTATTCGTCGCTATACGAGCAATCACTACAAGGAAATAAATCAAAAGCTGCGCGGTAGCCAAATGCTGAGTTACGGCAGAGCCACGCGACTAGGCGCCGCAAACGACATCAAAAACATAGATTCGGCTATGTCGCACGCTTCGCTGCCGCAGCCGATGACAGTTTATCGCGGCATGCGTCCATCGCTGTTCGCAAAGCTGCAGCCCGGCGACACCTTCACCGACAGGGCCTTCATCAGCACGTCGACCAGCAAGTCGACGGCTGAGGGATTTGCCAATACCGGACTCGCCGAAATCAGCGTGCCGGCTGGTGCTCAGGCTATACCGATCGGCGAGCACTCAATCGCCGATAAGGAGCACGAGGTTCTAATAAATCGCGGCTCGAAGTTCCGCGTCGTCGAACACGCTGGCGACCATATAAAGCTGGCGATGCTATGAGCAAGCGCTTCATCTGGGACGAAGGCGACATCACCGTCACAAAGGCGAAGGGCAATCCGCCCAAGCCGGCGCCGTCGCCGAAGGACACAAAAGCGCAGGACGACAAGAAGGCGCCTCCGAAATGATCGACGGTAAAGGCCTGCCAATCCTCACCGGTACCACGCTCAACGGCTGGTCGGCATCGCGGCGCGTTTACGAGCGACTAGACGACATTGCCGGCGATCTGGATAGGATTCTTAGGAAAGAAGCCGGCAAGCCGATGAAATTCAGCCTCATCGTCTGGAACGATGACGGCGCCTCGCCGAACTATATCTCCAATCAGAACGACCGCAGTTTCATCTGTCGCGGCTTCGAGCTCATCATGCGGCGCTGGCGCGAAGGCTCGCCGGAAAACCCGATGAAGGCGCAATAGCGCATGTGCTATTTTTGCGGCGCAGACACGCACCCGCTCAATGTCCGCTGCCCCTCAATCAAAGCCTATGACTACTATCCCGACGGCAAGATCAAGCGCGTCGAGTTTGTGACCTATGCGGACTTCCTCGCTCCGCAAGTGCGGCCAGCCGAATTGACGGTCACCGCCGATGGTCTGCGGCACATCAACGGCAACTGAGCGCACGCATGATCTATTCGGACATCCGCGCCATCCCCGACGCGGTCAAGAAGCTATTGCCCGTCGACGCGCAGGAAGTTTTTCGAGCTTCGGCCAATGCGGCATCCGATAACGGCGCCAACGAAAATGAAGCCATCGGCATCGGCTGGGAGACTGTCCGCAAAGGCTGGACGCGGCCGACATCGGGCATCAGCAAGAAGTGGCTGAAGCTCCCCGGCGTGCATAGGCGCGAAGCCTTCGGCAAGGACGGCCCGACCGCCTCCGACGTGCATGTGCCCGGCATCGCCGGCGCGCCCGGCAAGAAGAAAAAGCCGAAGGCGCTCGAAGGATTTTCCATTGACGAAGTCGTCGCCAACGAAGCGAGCCCGACTGTGAGCAAATCAAACATCGAGACTGTGGTGCGCACCATCATGGAAACGACCCTGGGCGGCGTTGCCAAGACGGATGAGCCGGCAGAACTGCAAACCATCGAACGGCTCGGCCGCATCGTCAAAGTCGATCAGTCTCGCAAGATCGCTTACGGCTGGGCCAACGTCATCACCGAAAAGAACTGCCCGGTGGTGGACAGCCAGGGCGACATGATCGCGCCCGGCGAGCTGATCCGCTTCACCACCGATTTCATGCTCGACAGCCGCGTCGGCAAGACCGTGCACGAAGGCGAGCAGACGCACGTTGTCGTGCATTCGATGCCGATGACATACGAGCTCGCCAAGGCGTTCGGCATCGACACGCCAGACGAGGGCTGGCTTGTCGGCGTTTACATCCATGACCCGGACACGTTGGCCAAGGCCGTCAGCGGCGAGCTCGCCGCGTTTTCAATCGGCGGCGCCGGCGAGCGCGTTCCAGTAGGAGCCTAACCCCATGGCTACATCGCTGCAAAACGTGCGGCTCGACGAGCTGTCGCTGTGCCATAAAGGCGCCAACCGCGGCGCCCGCGTGGTGCTGTTCAAGCGCGATTTCACGCAAGCCGAACGCGACAGTGCTGCGTCAAGCGGCGCAGCGTTACCGGATGGCTCATTTCCGATTCACACTACCGCAGACCTCAAGAACGCCATTCACGCCATCGGCCGCGCCAAAGACCCAGCGAAGGCCAAGGCCCACATCAAGTCGCGCGCAGCGTCGCTTGGCGCCACAAGCATGTTGCCCGACGAATGGAAAAAGTCCGATCAGCCCGTCACACTCGACAAGGCACTCCTCGCCATGGCGAAAGCCGAAGAGAACGACGGCGCGCTTTCGGAAGCATCAGAGGCGATTGCCGAACGTGACGAACTTAGCGACGTCGGCGCCTTCTTCGAGACGATGCACCGCGCCGTGAATAAAGCAATCAGCGACGACGAGCCCGACGTCATCGAGGCGTCCGTTGCCAAGTTTACAAAGGCGATCCGGGAGCAATTCCCCGACGCCGAAGTGGAGCTAACGCAGCTCCTCAAGTCGAACTCGGCAACCGCCGGGTTCTTTTCCGTTGCTTCCAATACGGAGGAATCCATGACGGAAGCTGAGAAGAAAGCGCATGACGAACTCACGAAGTCCGTCGAGACGCTGACCAAGAAGATCGCCGAACTCGAAAAGTCCGGCATGTCCGCCGACCACAAAGCCTTCATGGCGCAAATGCCGGAAGAGAAGCGCGGCGATTTCAGCGCCATGTCGCCCTCCGATCGCGAGGACTACATGAGCAAAAACCCGGTCAAGAAGGCCGAAGAGCACAAGGTGAAAATCACCGTTGGCGACAAGGTCATCAAGATCAAGAATGGCGCAGCCGAGGAAGAGAAGCCGGAAGCGGTGACGTTTGCCGGCGAGACGTTCGCCAAGGCTGGCGATCCTCACTTCCCGCTCGCAAAGCGCATGGTCGAAATCGTCGAGAAGCAGGCGGAACGCATCGCCAAGCTTGAGGACGACGCCACGGACGCGGAAGTTCGATCGATGATCGAAAAGAAGTATCCGCGCGTTCCCGGCGAAATGGAAGCCAAGGTGCGGCTCTATAAGTCGACCAAACCCGACGACCGCAAGACCCTAGAAGCCCAGTGGACCGCCATTGACAAGATGATGGCCACGGACGCGCTGAAGGAAATCGGCGGCGGCGGTCCCGGCATTGCTTCCGGCGGCGCTCTTGAGCAGATCGAGACGCTTGCCAAGGCTCGCGCAGCCGAGAAAAAGATCAGCATCGAAAAAGCCCGCGATGACGTCATCACGGAAAACTCGAAGCTGTATCTGCAAAGCGAGCAAGAGCGACGCCAGCACGCCATGAAGCAAGGCGTCACGGAAGGCTTCTAAGCCTCCACAACCCCTTAACTCGCAAAGCGTCTTGAACGTCGGTGATTAGCTTCGCCGGCGCTCACCGCTGCGCGTACAGAAGGAACTCTCCTATGCCTGGAGATATTGCTGCAATTCGGATCACGCTTCCGAAGGCCGCGGATTTCTCGACCAAGCAATTCTTGTTTGGCGTCGTGAACTCTAGCGGTCAGGTGGCCGTCGCAACTCGCGGCGCCGCTTGCATTGGCGTCATCGACGATGATTTAAGCGTGGTCGGTTCGGCCACCTCCGTCATTGTCGGTGGCGTTGCTCAGGTCGTTGCCGGTGCCAGTGTTACCGCTGGCGATCTGGTGATCTCCGATGCCAACGGCAAAGCGATCACGCTTGCCTCTGGCGACAATCACGCGGTCGGCGTCGCTCTCGAAAGCGCCTCTGCCGCCAACGCCCAAATCTCGGTTCTGATCCTGCCGTCGCTCGCACTGGCTCCATAAGCCAGCGCGGCACGCTGATCGACCGCAACCGCCTTCGGGCGGTTTTTTATTGGAAAGGACCGGCACATGCCGATTCAGCCCACTCCCTCCGACGTCCACGTAAACACGCCGCTTACCAACTTCAGCGTCGCGTTTATTCAGGAGCAGGACAACTTCGTCGCAACGAAGGTGTTCCCGAACCTGCCTGTCGACAAGCAAAGCGACCGCTACTACACCTACGACCGCGGCAACTTCAACCGCGACGAGATGGAAGAGCGCGCGCCCGGCACCGAGTTCGAAAGGCGGCTCCTACACGCTCGACAATACGCCGTCCTACTTCTGCACTAAATACGCATACCACAAGGACATCCCCGACGATGTCCGGTCGAATGCGGACGCGGTGCTTAACCAGGACCGCGAAGCCACCGCTTACACGACCCTGAAGGGCTTGATCCGGCGCGAACGCGCTTGGGCCTCGGCCTTCTTCACTTCCGGTGTTTGGACGTTCGATTATTCGGGCGTTGCTTCGTCGCCGGCGACTGGCCAGTTCCTTCATTGGGACGACGCCAACTCGACGCCGATTGAGGACATCACGAGCTCGGCTTCCGATGTCGGTGAGTCAACCGGCTTCCGCCCGAACAAACTGACCCTCGGTCGGCGCGTCTGGGACAAGCTGCGCAACCACCCGGAAATCATCGACCGCGTCAAGTATCAGGGCACGCCCGACAATCCTGCGAAAGTCTCGATGCAGGCCGTCGCGGCGCTCCTCGAACTCGATGATCTGTTGGTGATGGACGCCATCTACAACGCAGCGCAGAAGGGCTTGACCAACGCCCACGCCTTCATCGGCGGCAAGAATGCGTTGCTGTCGTATGTGGCACCTGCTCCCGGCATCATGACGCCGACGGCGGGCCTGACCTTCTCGTGGAACGGCTATATGGGTGCACAGGCCGACGGCCAGCGCATCACCAAGTTCCGCATGGAATGGCTCAAGTCCGATCGCGTTGAAATCGAGATGGCGTTTCAGCAAAAGCTGATTTCCGCCGATCTCGGCGTCATGTGGTCAAACATCGTTTCGTAAGGGTTTGCTGCCCTCTAACAAAGCTGGCGGACTTCACTGCCCGCCAGTGTTCCACTTCACATCGGGATAAGCAATGGCAACAAGATACACCGATCTCACCGAACAGAGTTTCGATCCGTCGCGGCGCTATATGGTGCGTAAGCCGTTCGTCATGTCGGGCAAGCGGTTTTCGTTCGGCGACGTGTTCGATAGCACACTGACCTCAACGCGGCGCCACCGGCAGCTTTACGAGCAGCGGTGGATCACAATCGACGAGCGGCCTGTGGCGCAAGCGGTTGGCAACTCGGACAATTTCATCAACATCCCGGCTGTAAAGGCCGCAGCGCCGAGACAGCATGCCAGCCCGAAGCGCGGCCGTCGCAATCGCGCGGCCTGACGACTTCGGCGAGGTCAGAGCGCCGTGGTTTGACGACAAGCCCGTCGCGCTGATCGGCGGTGGCGGTTCGATCGGCGACTTTGAGCTCGAGCGGCTGCGCGGTGTTGCGCACGTCATCGCCGTCAAAGCCGCCATGTTCGAAATCCCATGGGCTGACTGCGGTGTCGGGATTGACTGGCCGCGGTATCGCGAGTGGGTGCCACGGCTCGGCAAGCTTACCATGCCGGTGTATTGGGGCATGGATATTTCGCTGTGGCACAAGGTCCGCGGCGAAGCCTGGGCGGTGCAGCCGGACAACGTCACGTTCCTTGAAAAGCTTTCCGGCTGGGCCGTTTCGACCGATCCGGGCGGCATCTACATCGGCGGAACATCCGGTTTTGCGGCGCTTGGTGTTGCGCTCCTGAAACAAGCCCGACGCATCGCGCTGTTCGGCTATGATTACCAGCCGGCTAGTCAAGCCGGCTTTCACCGCAACGAGCAAGAGTACCAGAACCGCCGCCACCAAAACATGCAGTGGTGGACGAACTGGGCGCGGTCATACACGAACATTGCGCCGTCATTGAAAAAGCTCGGCATCGACGTCGTCAATGCCTCTCCGAATAGTCGCATCGAAGCATTCCCGAAGATGACGCCCAACGAGGCGTTGCACTGGCTCATGAGGTAAGATGATGGCAACCAAGCGCTATATCGCGAAGGACATTGCCGCGTCGATCAAGGCTGAGAAGGCCAGCATCTGGCTTGCGCCGGACCTGCGCCGCGGCATCGCGGCCAAGAAGGCCGCGCGTTGGGTATCGCCGCCGATCGCCAAAGAGATAGCCACGGAAGCGTAGCGCTTGAACTCCCATTGCAGTGTGTGGATCGGTTTCGACCCCCGCGAAGCTGCCGCATTCGGCGTTGCGCGCTCTTCAATCCGGCGCCACCTGACTGCGCCCATTCCGATCTTCGGCCTGGTGCTCGACGACCTGCGCAAGCGCGGGCTCTATTACCGGCCGACCGAACTGCGACCTAGCGCAGCAGATCGCCCGATCTTATGGGATACGCTCAGCGGCGCGCCGATGAGTACGGAATTTGCAGTGTCGCGATTCCTAACGCCGACACTGGCGCGCGACGGCTTTGCGATGTTTGCCGACGCCGATGTGCTGGCGCGAACGAACATCATGCCGCTGTTTACGCTGGCCGAAAGCGATCCGAGCAAAGCCGTCTGGTGCGTGAAGCACGACTATCGCCCGACCTCAACCGTGAAGATGGATGGCCAAAGGCAGAGCGCCTATAACCGCAAGCTGTGGTCGGCGATTTGCATTTTCAATGTGAGGCATCCGTCTAATCGAGCGCTCACCGTCGAGCATGTGAACTCGGCACCGGGGCGCGATTTGCATGCGTTCAAGTGGCTCGCGGATGACGAGATCGGCGAACTTGATCCTTCATGGCATTGGGTTCCGGGACATTCGACAGAACCAAATCCGAAGATAGTGCATTTCTCCGAGGGCGGCCCGTGGTTCGCTGGGTATAACGACGTGCCATTCGCCGACGAGTGGCGCGCAGAATTGGCAAGGTGGGCGGCATGAGCATCGACATCGATAAGCACTTGATTGCGCTCGCGGCCGCAGTCGCCAAGGATGACGAGAAGGCCGCGCTGCCGCTTCTGATCGCCTTAGGCGCTTCTTTGCTGAAGGACATCCGCCGCGCGGCCGACGCCCTCGAGGCGATGGCAAAGGCTGACGTTCGCCTGACCCTATGAGCCCTGACGACCTCGCCTCAGCCGGCTACCGCGCCCAACTGGGGCAGCTCACTGACGCATGGGGCGGCGGCGGCGCGAAGCACGCAAAAGAGATTGCCTTCCTCGCAGAGAATTATAACGCCAAGACGATCCTCGATTATGGCTGCGGCCCGGGCAGTTTGAAGCGCCAACTTGCCGGCTTTCGGCCTCAGCTTCAGGTAGCCGAGTATGATCCGGGCTATGAGGAAAAGGCTGCACTGCCGACGCCGGCCGACCTTGTCGCCTGCGTCGACGTTCTTGAGCACGTCGAGCCCGATAGGCTCAAGGCTGTGCTTACGCACATATTCGACCTGACGAACAAGGTGGCGTTTTTTGTCATCGCGACGCGGCCAGCGGAAAAGCGCTTGCCCGACGGCCGCAACGCTCACCTCATCATTGATAATGCGAACTGGTGGGTGGAGCAACTTCGCACGTTCAACTGGCTGGGCGCCAAGATCAAACTCTCCGCGCCTGGCGCCCATGGCAGCGTGAAAGTCTGGTTTGTGAAATAAGCCATGGTGCTACTTTGGGGCTAGGCGACGAGCTGATCGGCAGCGGACTCGCCAAAGGCGCTAAGGCGCAAGGCTTCCGTGTTGCCTTCGGTCATGGGCCAACGTCCGGCATCAAATGGTCGAAGAACGCCGAGGAGATATTTCAACGCAATCCGAATGTGGCGCCGCCCGGCGCCGATTGCGCGAACGACCTGCGCTGGATCTGCCACTATCAAGGCCATCGGCTTTATGAGCGCGGCATCGTCAACGGACACTGGCGATGGCAACCATTTGAACCAATCCCCGGCGAGATTTACTTTCACGACCATGAAAAGCGCTGGGCGTCGCGCATGTTTACGCCCGGCATGGTGGTGGTCGAGCAGACGGTAAAGCGACCCGGCGGCAACAAGGATTGGGGCTTCGACCGCTTCGACAAGGTCGCGCGCGAACTGCACAAGCAGGGCCACCGCATCTTTCGCATGCATAAGATGGGCAGCTTCCGCCAAGCCATGTCGATGCTTTCGACGGCGTCGCTCTATGTCGGTCCGGAAGGCGGCTTGCACCACGCAGCCGCGGCGCTTGGTATTCCTGCTGTGGTGATCTTCGGCGGATTCATTTCGCCAAAGGTCACCGGCTACAAGAATCACGTCAATCTTTACACTGGCGAAAGCGAGCTGGGCTGCGGCGCAAAAGAGCCTTGCCGCTGTTGCCACGCAGCGCTTGCTCGCATCGCGGTCGACGAAGTTGTCGCCGCTGCTCTGGACCAATTAAATGATCGCGCGCTACAACGTGAACAAGCTTCATCCGTGCTTCGACTTCTTCCACTGGCTGGTGATGGCGAAGGCGAACGGCGCGACGGAAATCGTGATCGACGCGAGCAACCCGAAAACGAGCAAGTGGCCCGTTGAGGAAAGCCTAAAGCGGGTCAATAGCTACGTCCTGCCGGGCGCGGCGCTCGCGGGTCTGCCGTGCCGCGAAGGCACCGATGGCGACGACAATGTCTGCGGACAGGATCTCCGGGAAATCATAGCGTATTGCAAAGCTGGCGGCGCATTCGAACGGCTCAAGTCTGTGCTGCCGCCGCGCAATGAACGCTACACCGTCACCTTGCGGCAGAGCGCCAACCTTTCGCAGCGCAATTCCGATGAAGTGGCATGGCGCACGTTCGCCGCTGAAATCGGCGCTTATGTGATCGAGGACTATGACGTCAAGCCTATCTCGCTGCATGAACGCATGGCGCTTTATGCTGGCGCCGAAATGAACTTCGGCGTGCTCAACGGCCCGATGGCGCTGTGCCACCTTGCCGACTATCCGGTGATGATCTTCCGAGCAGATAGTCAGGCGAAGCTATTGCGCAGCCGCGGCGTTGAGGATGGCGGCAAGTTTCCGTGGATGCTGCCGCATCAACATTTGGTCTGGCAGGACGACGACATTGAAAGCTTGCGCTGGAATTTCGCGATGCTAAGGCAGACCGCATGAAGCAAGTTCGCGGATTTTGGTTGCCCGACTGGGAGCAGCATCTTGTTTCGTTCCTGAAGCGCGAGCCAGGATATGCGAACGGCCCGACTTATCAGATCGCGAAATACAAGGCCGCGCTTGAGCATGTCAAAAGCCGCCGCACGGCCGTCGACGTGGGCGCCCATTGCGGGCTTTGGTCGCGCGTGATGGCGCATGACTTCGCGACGGTCGAAGCCTTCGAGCCGGTCACGGCGCACTTGGAATGCCTCAAGCGCAACATCCAGCAGTTCAATCTCGTCAATGTCAACGTGCACGCCCATGCGTTGGGCGAAGAGAACAAGCGAGTGACGCTTCATACCGGCCCGACCTCGACAGGCGACACCTATGTCAAAGCTGGCGGCGAGCACTCGGCCGAAATGCTGCGGCTTGACGACTTTGTGCTCCGGGACGTTGACTTCGTAAAGATCGACTGCGAGGGATTCGAGTACCACGTCCTGAAAGGTGGCGAACGAACAATCCGCCGCGATAAGCCTTGCATCATCGTCGAGCAGAAACCCGGCAAAGCGGCACAATTCGGCTTGCCAGACACCGAAGCCGTCACGCTCTTACAGACCTGGGGCGCGACGCTTCACGGAGTCATCAAAGGCGACTTCATCCTGTCGTGGGTTTAAATGCTCTGGCTGTGCGTCACATTTGAGCGCGCGGCCAAGTCGCGCCGCGTGATGGACGCGCTGCATCAAGGCTGGCCGGACTCGCGCGTTCGCAACGGCGCGCCACCAAACGACGGCCATCCCTTTATGGTGTGGGGCCAGATCTGGCTTGCCGAGCAAATCATTCCGAAGGCGATCAAAGCCAATCGCCCGTTTTGGCAAATCGACAACGGCTTCTATTTGCCCGACCGCGGCACCGGCCTCGGCTATCATCGCATCTGTTACCGCGGCCTGAGTCCTGTCCGTTTGAACTCGCCGGACGCGACGCGGGGGCCTGCGGTGGCCATGGCGCCCTGGCGCAAGTCGGGGCGCCATGTGCTCTTAGCGCTGCCGGGCGAGGGCTTCGGCCGGTCGATCGGCCTGGACATGCCGGCTTGGATTGCTGGCGCGCGCAAGGCGATCGCGGCTCATACTGATCGTCCGATCCGACTACGGCCGAAAGGCTTCGACGGCTTGGCGGACGATCTTACCGACTGCTGGGCGCTTGTCACGCATTCAAGCAACGTGGCCGTGGACGCCGTATGCGCTGGCGTTCCGGTATTCGTGGCGCCGACCAATCCGGCCGCGCCGGTCGGCAACCTTGACCTTGCGGCCATCGAAAATCCGGCAATGCCCGATGGCCGTGACGATTGGTGGCATAGCTTGATGTCACAGCAATTCTCGCTCGACGAAATGCGCGCCGGTGTCGCGTTCAAATATCTCGAGCAGGTCCGGCAGCAAGTCGACCGCTCTTAGCTCTCTCGATCCTCAAAATTCAGTGGTGCCCGATGGCGTGGTCCTATGACCCGGCTTTACCGGCCGATTCCGACAAGGTCCGGTTTTATGTGGGCGATACGGACATCACAAACCAGCTTGTGCAGGACGAGGGCGTCACTGCCATGCTCACGCTCTACGGTGACGTTCTGGCCGCTGCCGCCGCAGTCGCTGACGGACTCGCAAGCTTCTACGGCCGCAAGCCGACTATCACCATTGCCGGCATTTCCTACAAGGGCGTCGATCGCGCCGATTACTATACCAAGCTTGCCGCGCGTCTGCGGCGCATTTCGGCCGACGCCGAACCGGGCGCGATGGGAATGCCGTTCGTTGGCGGCGTGTCGATTGCGGCCGAGCAAGTCCAATTCAATAACACCGACCGCAATCCAAACCGATTTGTCGTTGGACAAAACGATTTTCCTGGTACAACTACGCCTAGCCTTCCTATCTCGCTAGACGATGACCTTCCATGAAAAATGTCCCGATAAAGGAACTGCGTCGGCTGCTCGCCTATGACCCGGAAACAGGCCTCATCACGCATCGATATCGGCATGAAGGACCGCGCAAGTGGAACACTCGCTATGCCGGCACCACCGCCGGGGCGGTCGGTAGTAACGGCTATCTTCAACTGACATTGCGTGGCCTGACGGGCGGCAAGCTCCTTAGCCACCGCGTCGCATGGGCACTGCACTACGGCGCTTGGCCAGATCTTGAGATCGACCACATTAACGGCGTCAAGGCGGACAATAGGGCTGCTAACCTTCGACTGGCGACACGTTCTCAGAACGCTGCGTATCAACGAAACAATCCTCGAAATAGATCAGGCTTTCGCGGCGTGACATTCCAGTATGGAAAGTGGCAGGCCGAAATCATGGTCCAGCGGACCAAATACAGCCTCGGGGCGTATGACACAAAAGAGGCCGCAGCAGCGGCTTACCGCGAAGCCGCCCTCAGAATGAGAGGCCGGGACCGCATCTGGCCAACCCAAGACGGGTCGATTGGCGAGCTAAATGGGCATCGCTAACGAACTGGCCGAGGGCGTTGTCGAAGTTCTGAACGAACTCGGCAAGAGCATCACGCTGCGCAAGATCAATCCAGGCGCTTACGACCCGGCAACAGGCACCGCAACGCCGACAACCGTGGACACCGTCTGCCGCGGCGTGGCGATCAATTACTCTGACATTCTCGTCAACGGCACTTCGATCATAGCCGGTGACCGGCAATGCTACATTTCTGCTGTAAGCCTCGGCGCCGTAAAGCCAACAGTCGGCGACTACATCATCCTCGCCGATGGCACCTTCGTCATCCTTGATCCCGGCCGCGTCGAGCTACAGGATACTTCCGTCGTGTGGAAGTGCCAGATCAGGCGCGGAACGTGAATGGCCACACCGCAAAGCTTCACGGCCGATGTCTCGCGCTTTGTTGCCGGGTCAAAGGATAAGCTGCGCCGGTTTGCGATTGAGTTTGTGCAGGATGTTGCACAAGCCGTTGTCGAAGCAACGCCGGTTAAGACCGGCAACCTGCGCGCCTCATGGTGGGCAAGCATTGGCGCCACTGGCGGTGAGCCTGTCGGCGGCACTGGCATCGCAACGCTTGGCCTTGCGGCGGGCGAATTGCAGCTCGGCGACATATACCACATGCAGAACGGCGCGGCCTACGCCATGCGCATCGAGTTTGGTTTTATCGGCACGGATTCGCTAGGGCGGCATTATAACCAGCAGCCAAGGGCTTTCGTCCGCAACACGCTCGCCACCGCAGACACCTTCGCCGAAGCGGCAGCGGCCAAGATCGCGGCGCAGCCGACCTCATGACGACCTTATACCAGGACATCCGCGCCAGCCTGACCGCGCAAGCTAAGACTGCGGCCAGCTTCCCGACGCAAGTCGCATACGAAGATTATTTCTTCCAGCCGACACCCGGAACGCCTTACGCGCGGCTAACGCTGATCCCGAGCCAAAGCAAACCATTCTCGGTCGACGGCGGCACGTCAAATACTAACGGGCTCTTTCAGGTCGACATCTTTTGCCCGGCGCAGGCCGGCACCGCCGACGCCGAGGCGCGCGCCGACAATGTCATGTCGGTGTTTCGCACTGGGCTGCGGCTCGCTGCTGGCATCGATACCATCAAGATCGAAACGTCCCAGCGCGCGCGTGCGATGGTCGACGCCTCCTGGATAATGATTCCAGTCACCGTGAACTGGCGCGTTTTTACACAGCGCTGATCCCTCTTTCCTGAAAACGGCGAAAGCCGCTTACGCCCAAAACTCGTGCGCTTGGGCAACGCACCCGCACGGCGTCCTGACGCCCGCACTCCTCATGGAGCCCGCAAATGACTGAGACAGTCGGCACCGCAGCAGGTGCAACGTTTTCTATTGGCACCACTTCGCCCACGCCACTTTCCGACAGCTACACGCAAGTCGGCGAGACCAATGACATCGGCCAGTTTGGCCGCGTCTACACCGAAATCAAGTATGCCAACCTGAGCGACCGCAATGTGCGGAAGTTCAAGGGCACGCGCGACGACGGCACGATCAAAGTGAAACTTGGCCGCTTCGTCGGCGATGATGCGGGTCAGGACGCGGTCGGCGTCGCGCTTGACGATGACCACGATTACAACTTCAAGATCGTCTTGAACGATGCCAGCGGCACCACCGGGTCACATGGCACTGAGTATTTTTTCTCGGGCAAGGTGATGTCCTTCCCGACCACGATTGGCGGCCCGAACAACGTGGTGATGCTGGAATTCGATGTCGGTATCCATTCCGGCACGATCCAGAAGGTTGCCGCGACCTAAGCCTCTCAGCTCCACCGGCGCGCCGCTCCACATCGGGGCGGCGCAACTCATTCCAAAAAGGGATTCCGATGTCCGACCTGCACCATCACGGCCACGAGGAAGCCGCTGCCGCGGCCGATAGTCACTCGGCCACTGTCACTCGTGGCGGCCCAATTCACGAAGCCGCGAATGCGCACGGCCACTATTTCGCCGAGTGCTTCGGCGCCGATGGCAAACTGAAATGGCGTGACACGATCGAAAACACCATCATGACCGAGGGCAAAAATCTTGCCTTCGATACGTTCCTGACGGGATTGAGTTACACGGCGACCGGCCCTTATCTTGGGCTGATTTCATCGACGGGCTGGACAGCGACGGCCGCCGGCGACACAGGCGCGCAAATCAACGGCACAAACCAGTGGAAAGAGGCCGGCGGCGCGAATGCGCCGACCTACACCGGCACGAGGAAGACGCCATCGTGGTCGTCCGCATCCGCTGGCGCGAAAGCGTTTTCTGGCGCAGTTGCATTCGCGATCACCGGCATCGGAACCATCGAGGGATGCTTCATCCTATATGGCTCAGGTGCGCTGACTACCAAGGATGACGCCCACGGCACACTATGGTCGGCCGGTACCTTCACCGGCGGTGATCGCGCTGTGCTGATCGGCGACACGGTGAATGTATCGTTCAGCACGTCAATGTGATTTTGTTTGATGCAAGCCGTCTCGATCGGCGAGCTCAGGCTCGGTCAGGCGCCCAAGGACGCCACGCTAGGCGAACTCGTCGACTTTCCGATGGCGCTCACCACGCGCGCCTATCACCTCCACGCCGAGCAGCGCGACATCGAAGCGTTGCGCTGCCTCGAGCAAGCCTTGACGCTCGAGCCTGACCTGGTGCCGGCGCAGTTCATGGCCGGAGAGATCGCTCGCGCGCACGGCGACTATGCGCACGGCTGGCCGTTTTACGAGCTACGGCACGCCCTGATTAACGCCGAGGCCTTCGGCTCGCGCTATCTCAACCGCCCTATGTGGGATGGCAAGCCGACCGCTGCGCGCGTCCTCATTTGGGCTGAGCAAGGCTTCGGCGACACGATCCAAATGCTGCGCTTCATCCCCGAAGTGCGGCGCCGCTGCCCCAACATGGTGCTCGAGGTGCAGCCGGAATTGCTGCGGCTGTGTAAGTCCAGCGGCATTGAAGCCGAGGCCGTGTCCGGCCGGCAGACTGAGCGGTGGGGCTTCGATCGGCAATGCTCGCTTATGAGCCTGCCGCTTGTGCTTGGCGTCACCGTCAAGAACATCCCGGCGAAGCCCTACCTGCGTGCGCCGTGGCTGACTGAAAACCTGCTGCTGCCGGAAGGGGTCTCGCGCGTCGGGCTGTGCTGGCGCTCTGAATCTTCGACCTCCGAAGAGCGCGTCGCGCGCCGAATGACCGACGATCAGATCAAGCCGCTCGCTGGCGCCCACGACTTCATGAGCCTGCAGCGTGAGCATATTTCCGGCATCAGCGACTTTGCCGACACAGGTGTCCTGCTTAACCAGCTCGACCTCGTGGTCACGATCGACACCGCAATCGCGCACCTCGCCGCGGCGCTGGGCAAGCCCGTCTGGCTCATGGTGTCGGTCAACTGCTGCTGGCGCTGGCTGCAAAACCGCGCCGACTCGCCCTGGTATCCGACCGTCCGCATTTTCCGACAGGAAAAGCTCGGCGAATGGGGCTCGGTCCTCGAGCGCGTGTCGCAAGAGCTCACCAAAAGGGAAAAGCATGCCGCGGCCGCTTGAGGATTGCGACGTCGACGTCGCCACGGCTGTCGGGTCAAGCCCTGACATGGCGCAGTTCCATTTGTGGCGTGCGCAGCACTTGCGCGATCACGGCCGTCTAGGCGGCAACGAGTTGGCGAAGATCGAAGGCACCGTCGGACAGCTCGCGCCTCGAGCGCGGCTACTCTGGAATCCATTCACGAACGAATTCCGCACCGCGGAGCTCGACAAGCACTATCGCTCTGGCGACTTCCTAAGAGGGGACGTCGACACGACGCGCAACTTAATCAGCGGGAGTTAAAATAAATGGGCATCTTCGCAATCTCGGTTCGCACGACCGCGAGCCTTTCGACCAGCGCGGCGGTGGAAGTCATCGCCGGCACCAACAATGCCTTTCGCTTGCTCGAACTCGGATTTACCATTCCGGCCGCGACTGCGGCGGTGTTTGGCTATGGCAAGCCGGCGTTGATCGGCGTCACGCCCGGCACCTTGTCGACTGTGCAAGGCGAGGATGCCGGCAACACCACCGTGGGCAATACACAGGTCGCATTGTCCTGGGCGACCGCGCCGACTTCTCCGACCAACTTCCTGCGGCGGGTGTCTCTTGCGGCAGCGATCGGCGCCGGAACAATCCTGACCTTCCCGCGTGGTCGCAGTGTGCTGAAAACGGCCACCGATACGCTCTACAATATCGTGACTGGCCCATTCGCCGACGTTTGGATCGTGGTTGACGAGTAAAGGCGTGGCCTCCAATTTTGTCACGGTCAGAACAGATTATGTTTTCGCCGGCACGCCGGCGGCGGAGTTGCTCGCTGGCGCGACCGACCACATGCGCGTGATGGCTGTCGAAATTGATTTCATTTCTAACAACGCGGGAACGCCGATCTTTGGAATTGGCTCGCCTGCGGCGACTGGTGTCCCAGCCAGAACATATGCACCGCAAGCGGCCGATGGCAGCCAACCATCAAACAATGGCGTTCTGGCGGCGACGTCTTGGTCAACGGCACCGACTCTTCCGACCAATTTTTTTAGACGGTTTTCAATAAATCTCGGTGCTATTACTATCGGCGATAGAATGCCAACACGGCTGCGGTTTTCAAGAGGTATAGTGGTGGCCGCCAGCAAATCACTGGTGGTTTGGACTTTGACGGGAGGTTCTGTTTCCAGTTTCCTTTTGGCCGACGTAAAATTTGAGTTTGACGCATGAGCGCAATTTTGGGTTTCACGGTAGGCGCCCCGACCATCACTGGAGAAAAATACAACGTCAACGATGACGTTTTGCAGCCGCCGGATTATCGGCGATCCTTCCCAATGTGCGCAGTCGGGCTTGATCGTGACAGCGACGTGCTGTGGACACGCTCAAGTTTTCCGTCGCAGCTCAATGCGGGCTATCCGATGGAGAGTTCGCACCAGCTTTGGGAATATAATTTAGAGATGCCGACCGGCGTTAACACGCGACGCATTATCACTGGCACGATTTTTGATGCCAATGGCAACCCCGTCAGTGGCGCAATTGTGCAGCTTTTCAATACGTCTACCGGCGCGCTTCTCGACACGCAAACGTCTGATACGAACGGCATCTATTACGTGACGGACCCTAAGAATGCAAATGCCTTCGTTGTTAGCTTCCTGTCGGGGTTGCCGGACACCTTCGGGACAACTGAGCAGAATTTATAAATGGCCGTCACCAAGGTCATCCTCAATCCGGGGCAGGGCGGCCCGGCGCAGGATATTAAGCACCGCGCGGCCGCGACCTATGACGGGCCGATGGCTGAAGCGTCTGCGGCCGCAGACAACTCTTCAGATCTTGATAATGCGCTTGACCAGGTAGCGGAAGCCGCGAGCGCTGCCGATACACCGTCATCAGTTGCGACCCTGCCGAGCGCGCAAGCTGAGGCTGCGGCCGCCACGGAAGCGGACGCAGGCGTTACTGTCATTCCCGTTGCCGACAGCGAAGCGGCGAGCGCAGCGGATACGGCCAGCGCACCGAACTCGGGCGACAGTCAGTCCGAAGTGGCAAGCGCCGCGGACGCGACTAGCAGTGCGGCCGTCCTGCCGAGCTCAACAAGCGAGGCCGCAAGCGCGTCGGACGCAGCGGGCGCCGCTATGGCGTTTGCGCCATCGGTCAGCGAGGCCGCGTCTGCCGCGGCGAGCGTCACTTCGGCCGTCAGTACGCATGACACGGCCGCTGAGCCGGCGGCCGCTGCAGACGCGCCATCGGACATCGCCGTGATGTCCGGCACTGCCGCGGAAGCTGCGGCAGCCAGCGACAGTCCAGACGACTTCGAAATCGTCAGCTCGAGCGCCACGGAAGCGGCTACGGCGGCCTCAACGCAGTCCGACGCTACGGTCCGGCGTCCGGCTATCGCTGAGGCGGCGGCCTCGAGCGACGCGACCAGCGCGCAGCTAAGCGCGGCTGCGGCCAGCGCTGAAGTGGCCGTCTCAGCCGATGCCCCTTCGTCGCAGGTCAGCACGGCAGACAGTCAGGCCGACGCTGCCGCCGCGGCGGACACCTCGAGCGAAAAGCTTATCAGCGGCCGTGTCATCCGCTCGATCGCGGTCACGATCACCGCGGCGCATGGGGCGGCGACCGCAATCACGAGCTCGCAGCCGACGGCCTCGGCCGTGGCCAAGGTCGCCACGCTCGCGACCGTGACTGCGCTGCACAATGCGCCGACTTCCGTCACTTCATTCGAGCCTATCGCGCTCGCCGAGGCCGCGTAAATGGACGAAATCGTGCTTGGCAACGTTGTGGTGATCGGCACAACCTTCGACGCGCTGCCGGCTTCGGCCACGGTCGTGCTCAGCTATGTCGACGCGAACCATGTCCGTCAGACGTCCGCCCCGGTCGACTTGGTAGTGACGGGAAGCGGCGCGCTGACTTTCACTGCGGAATGGGACACTGAGGACGCCGGAGCCGGGCCCGGACAGGTCGACTATCACATTCAAGCGGACGACCCGCGCGCGGCCACTGATGGCTCCTTCATGCTGACGGCCAACAAGGCGAACGTGGTGTGAGCATCGACGACGTTTACCTTAGACCCGGAAGGGTCAATAAGGACGACGTCACGCTGCGACCCTTACATGCCACCTATGGCGTGTCAGAGTCAGAAGCGGCTTCCGCGGCGGACGCGCCTGGCGATACCGCAGCCCTCCCGGAGCTGACTGCCGAGGCGGCAACCGCGGCCGATACTGTCTCTTCGGCGATCAGCACTAACGACCAGATCGCAGAAGCCGCAAGCGCCACTGACACGACCGATGCAGGCAATACGACCTTCAGCGTTTCCGAAAGTGACGCTGCAAGCGCTTCGGACACGCCGTCAGACGTCGCTACGCTGCCGAACTCAGCCGCCGAAACGGCGGCCGCCTCGGACACGCCGAGCGACACGGCGACCCTGCCGAGCGCGGCCGCAGAAGCCGCAATCGCAGCCGCAAGCCCCTCGGCACAGGTCGCTGCTGTCGACAGCGAAACGGAAGCGGCAAGCGCGGCCGACAGCCCGTCGGCATCTTCGTCTGGCACTTCCTACTCGGTAAGCGAGACTGAGGCCGCCACAGCGACGGCCACGCCGAGCAGCACCGCAGTCCTTGGCGCGGCGGCGTCAGAAGCCGCGGCCGCAGCCGACGCGCCGGACGAAAACACCACGTTTTCCCGGCTTATCCATTCGATAGTCGTCACGACTAGTACCGGGGCGCCAGCGACCGCGCTGTCCAGTTCCGCGCCGGCCGTAGCGACCAGCTCGAGCCCGCCGCCTGCCGTGACCGTCACCTCGGCGCCGGCGGTGGAGCTCACCGTCAGCGCCCCGCTTGCCCTGTCCGTTATGGCTGCGCCGAAGGTCGCCACCTCCACCGCGGTGCCCTTCGTCCGCGCCAGCGTGGCCACGCCGATCGTCGCCCTATCCGCCCAACCGCCGACCGCGCCCAATCCGTCCGGCGCCGCTGACGTCGCGGTTTCGACGTCCGCACCAACCGTTTTCCTCGAGGCAGCATGACCGACTACGTCAAGGGCAACGTCGTCACCTTCGACGCCACGTTCGATTCCATGCCGGCATCGGCGAGCGTGACTGCGAGTTATACCAAGTCCAACGGTTTCATGGGCTCGACCACGATTGCCATGGCGCCAGAATCGACAGGAAGCCTGGGCTGGTCGGCGCAATGGGACACCCGCACAGCCGACGTCATCGCCTGCACCGTGTACTGGCACGTCCAGTCCATCAGTCCTGATTCCGCACAGGACGGCAGTTTCAACCTCACCGCCAACCCCGCCAACACTTGAGCCCCCAAATGGACCTGAGTCGCTTTGAGACTAAGACTGGAATGGAGCTCGGCACCGACATGCCGCTGCGCGACCCGGAAACCAACAAGCCGCTCGTCGATGGCGAGGGCAAGCCGCTCACCCTGCGGATTCGGGGCGCTGAAAGCAGCGTCTATAAGGACCGCGTCAGGCGCCGGCTTAACAAAAAAAAGGCCGGCGGCGAACCAGAGCCGGAACAGTTGAGCGACGAGTACATAATCGAAGAGCTCTTGACCTTGACTGTGGGCTGGTCAGGAAACCTCGGGTTTGACGGAAAAGACCATGTGCCTTTCACGCCAGATAGTGCGCGCCAGTTTTATGATGGTTACCGCATTTTCCGCATGCAAGCGTGGAATTGGTTTATCAGCGACCTAAGTTTTATGTCGGCCTCATCGAAGAGCTGATCGCCTTCGCTGGGGCCCTGGTCACCGAGTTGCCGACTGCGCCGCTTAGCCCGCAGGCGCGTAGCATGTGGCTGCGGTTTTCCGACATCACCGATAGCCGACCGCGCAGCCACGTCGCGGAGTCTGTGCGCAAGCCCGACGGCAAGGTCGCCTCTGAAATCGTTCGGCGTCCGCAAGCGCTTTCATTCCAGGAAGTCGAAGCATGGGCGCGGCTTAATCGCGTCACGCTCGATGGCTGGGAATTAGCCGCACTGTCGATGATAGACGAGGTGGCGATGAAGTCGTGGCATAGGCCGATCGACCAAGTCGCCACCGTCAAGGCGACCAAGGAAAACATCAAAAGCATGTTCGACGCGATGATCGCACAGCAACCGAAACCGAAAGCCAAAAAGTAACATGGACATCGCAACGCTTGGCTTCGCGGTTGATACGTCTGCATTGGAACAAGCCGGCGCGGCGCTTGACCAAGTTGCGGCGA
This sequence comes from uncultured Alphaproteobacteria bacterium, assembly GCA_963724715.1. GTDB lineage: Bacteria > Pseudomonadota > Alphaproteobacteria > Rhizobiales > Xanthobacteraceae > BOG-931. Next base: position 212,879 of record CAVRVV010000003.1, read on the forward strand.
AAGCGACGACGACCGCTACCGCGACTGCGCAAGTCGGAACGGCCGCGACACAGGCTGGCGCCACGGCGGCGCAGGGTCTTAACCAGATCGCGGCGGCTGCGGCCGTCGTCGGTACGGCTGCGGCATCTGCTGGAAGCGCAGCGGCGACAGGTCTAGGCGTCATCGCGCCGGCCGCAAATGCCGCCGGCGACGCCGTGAACAACTTGTCTAATAGGCAGATGTTCACCCTACAGCGCAGCCTCACCGAGCTCGGCTATGTGGCCGCCGGCGGCGCGTCGCCTTTTACTATGATGGCGATGGCGGCCGAGCATGCTGGCATCATCATGGGCGAAGGCGGCGGACTGGAAGGCATTATCGCGAGCGTCACAGCCCGTTTTGGCTTTCTCGCGCAGCCGGCAACGGCCGCGTTTGCCGCCATCGGCGCAGTTGTGGTCGCCGGAATTAGCGGGCTTATCGAGTACGAGCAGCAGCAAAAAGCAATCGCAATAGGCCTTAATGGCATCGGTGCTGCGTCGGGCGTCACCGCTGTCCAAGTTCGCGCGATCGGCGAGAGCGTTGCGCTATCTGGCGACATTTCGCGGTCGACTGCTATTCAGATGGCGGCCGATTTTCTTAAGGTCGCCGATAATGCCGGGCAGGTTGCTACCGCCGAAAGCGACGCAGCAAAGATGGTAGGCAATCTCGGCGTCAAGGCGCAGGACGCACAGAAAGCCCTCGAAGGCATTTTCACCGATCCGATCAAGGGCTACCAGGAATTAACCAAACAGGTCGGTGGATTCAATATCGCCACCGATCAGGAAATAGCGAGCCTTCAATCTGCGGGCGCACACTCGCAGGCTGTCGCTGTCGCCCTTGATGCCGTCGGCGCGCACCTGGGCGGAATGACAGACCAGACAAACCTTACGGCAAGGGCGTGGAACGCATTTGTTCCATATATTCAAGACTTCTCGGTGGTCGCGCTGACGAGTGCTGTCCCGGGTCTGTCAGCACTAGAACAGGGGCTTGCAGCCCTTCAGCAACATTTGGCTCCCGTCCAAACATCCTTTGACGGCTTCACGGATTCGGAAAAGAAAGCGCAGCAGGAAGCGATGTCGTGGGGCGCCTCTCTGAATCCTGCGGTCAAGTCTCTCTCAGACCTTCAGGCTGGCGCAAATCAGGCTGGGCAGGTTCTTATAAATCTACAAGCGCACTTTGCACAGACTGGCAGCGCTACAAAGGGCGAAGTTGAGGCGATGTCGCAGCTCGGGAATGTGATAGACATCGCTGACGGAAAGATTTCCGCTCTCATCAATGAAGAGGGAAATCTAATCACTGCCGCAACGCGCATTGCGAGCACGACGCAGGCGGAAATCGCGACAATCAATTCGCACACTGACGCATTGCGCATCGCTGCCGCCGGCGAGCAAGCCTATATTCAAGCTCGCCTGCAAGGCCTGCCAATATCTGCTCAGATACAAGCATCGCTGTCGGCCGAGGATAAGGCCACTGCGACACTGGCGAACTCATGGCAGGACGCATCGAATAAGATGCTGCTAGGTCTAGACCTGCAGCAAGTTAAGCTGCAGTCACAAATCGACCTGATCGGCAAGAACACCGCGGCGCAGCAGCAAGGCGCGATGGCTGTTCAGCAGTACGACACCTTCGCCAATCTCATGTTCTCCCACGGCATCACGAGCCTGACGACGATTTACGGCCTTTGGAACGACCTTAACACTGACGTGCACGGCGTCAGCGACACGACACAGTCTTACAATCAATTCCAGACGGATATGTTTAACGCCGGCATCACCGACGTGAACGTCATCATGAAGCTGTGGCAGCAGTGGACGCAGGACATCAATGCCTCGACCAACTCAGTCAGTGCCCTAATAAATCAGCTTAACAGTGCGACGGCAGCGGCCAAGGCGCTCGCTGCCGCGCGCGTTAGCGGCGGCGGCACGCCAGTCAACTCGGCAGACGAAGGCCAGCCAAATACCAGTTGGACACCATCATCTTTCACGCCATCAGGTTTTGCCGAAGGCGGCAGCTTCGAAGTGTCTGCGCCACCGTCGAACAAAGGCGTCAAGGTTTCGCCGATAACCGGGTTTGCTCAAGGGTTTGCCGAGGGTGGCCAGTTTGTCATTCCTGGACCGCCGTCGCGCACCGACAACGTGATGGTGAAATTCCCGGCGGCGCCCGGCGAGCGCGTCACGATCACGCCGGCGCACAAGGTCGCGCAGCAGGGCTTTGCCAGCGGCGGCCATTTCGACGTTCAGTCATTCGCCGATAGCCACGGCACGGTCATCACTTCAACCCCGCCGGCGCATGCCCCGGGCGGGACTGGCCACGAAAGCACGGCATTCCACGAGCCCAAGGTGCCGAAGCCGAAGGCACCGCCGAAGCCTCATGTTGCGGCAAAGCCAAAGGCAGCACCGAAGCCGCACAAGGAAACCAAGGCCGAAGCCAACCTTCAGGCCTGGAAAAGCGTCGCCTATATGGGCGGCGGCTATGAGGGCGGCGGCTTTGCCGATGGTGGTGAATTCGTTCTACCGGACCATCCTGCGCCCCATGGCAAGATGATGGTGCAGTTCCCGGCCGCGACTGGCGAGCGAATTGAGATAACGCCGGCCCACGGCAAGCGCGGCTTTGCTAATGGTGGCGACATCATCGTCCCGGGCGCCGGTCTTTCCTCGCACGGCGGCGGACCTGGTCCAGGCGGCCCTTATGCCGGCATCAATGCCTTCGGCATGGTTGGAGGTGGTGGCATCAGTTCGCCCGGCTCGGGAGGACCAGGGCCCGGCGGTATCTACTCTTTTGGGCCGTCCGCCAGGGCGGGTGTCGGCAACGAAATTATGCACGTCAGTGGAGCGCTGCCGTCGAGCGACGTAATCGGAGGCTCCAATGCGGGTTTTCGGCCGCCTGTGGCCACCATCGCGCCGGCGACCGCCGGTGGGGGCAGCGACGGCACACTGTCCGACATTTCGGACGCGCTTCAACTCGCGTCGGTCATGTCACCCTCGAATCCGGGCGTTGCCGCGAGCGCGACGACGCAGAGCACCTCGACCAACACCGCGACCGGCGGCGGCAATAACTTCTACATTTCGGTCAGCATCACCGCAAATGATCCGACGTCCTTTTCCAATTCGTCAGCGCAAATCGCGTCGGTGCTGCGCCGTGCGATCAGCTCTGCCACCTCGCATATGGGGCCATGAGTGAACGTCGATTCCACGCAGCTATCGGACGAGATTGAACAGAACGCTACCGCTCACCTTTTGACATCGACCGCGATTGCGCGCGGCGTGTCGGGCAACGAGACGCGCAAAAGCAATTTCGCCAACGTCGTTCGGCAATACTCTATCAAGTTCGGGCCGGAAAATGTCGGCGAAGTCATCGCGCTATTCGAAACGCAACTTGGCCCGCGGTTCGGCTTTACGTTCCACGACTGGCTTGACGACACTGTGCCGGATCCGAGTGGTGGTTCGGCTGCAGTCGAGACATTGGTGCAAGTCGCGTCGACCGGTGAGACGCGGTGCCAGCTCACCAAGACCTATGTTTTTCCGCCATCGACGCGGACGCGCATGCGGATCATCACTCTTCCGGTCCCAAGCTCAATCCAGATTTTCGTCGACGGCGTGGCATACAATGCAAGCGGCGACTGGGTGCTGCTCGACGACGGCGTGATCCTGTTTCCAACCGTTTTTCCAAGTGGGACGGTGATTAGCTGGACCGGGGAATTCTACGTCCCGGTTAGATTTCTCAACGACCAAATCGACATCAATATGCTGGTGCTGGGCGTCAATGAGGTGTCACTCGACCTGATCGAGATTCTTCCCCGTTCGCCGACATGATTGACTTCCCGTTTTCGCTCGAGGATGCAACCGCGTTGGCGTGGCTCGTGACTGTGACGCGCGGCGCGCAAAACTTGCGGTTCACTGGCGCCCAAACTGACATAACGATCGACGGCAATACCTGGACGGCATTGCCGGGCACGACGCTTTCCACGCTGCAAAAGCGCATAGATGGGAGCGTCGCCAACTGTACCGTCCAGTTCGGCGCCTATATGGGCGGCCTTTTCCAGCCGGGCGAGCTCGCGCAAGGCAAATATGACGGCTGCGATGCCGTCATCGAATTGTGCGACCCGACAAATCCCGCTGGCGGCAAGGCAACGCTGCTGATCGGCTTCGTCGGCGACATCAGCGACACGCGGGCCGACCTGAATGGCTTCGAAATTCGTGGGCCGTTGACGCGAGCGCGCACGTCCTTTGCCGAACAGTTCAGCCCAAATTGCCGAGCGGACATTGGCGACACGCGCTGCAAAATTCCGATCCTGCCCAACGGGACCACTTTCGTTGACTTGGCGCGCGACCAAGACCTCGCACTCGGCCAATTCGTCCGCGTCGCTATCGGTAGCGCCGACAACCCGACAGACTACGATAACGTCTATTTCGAGGTGACCACGGCGGGCACGACAGACCCGACGACGCAGCCGGTTTTCGATCCGACGATCGGCTATGAGACGGACGACGGGAGCGTCGTTTTCACGACTCGGAATGCCTTCACCCGTTACGCGCAGGTCGACTCGATCATCGACGTGCACACCTTCACACTTACGAACGCGTCGGACCCTGATTCACCTGACCCTAGGGCGGTCGACGACTGGTACACACTCGGGCTCGCGATCATCCGCGGCGGCATTTATGACGGCACCTCAATCCCGATCCTGCAATGGATAGCAGTGAGTAGCACCATTGTTGCCTTCGTCGAGATTGACAACATCATCACGCCTGGAACGTGGCTCGAAGTAATTCCCGGCTGCGATAAGACGCAGGATACTTGCCTGAACAAGTTCAACAACATCGTGAACCGTCGCGCCGAGCCATTTGCGCCCGGCACTGATACCGCCGCGCAAGTCACTGGCGGCACGCCATCGGGCACCCCGACCACGACGGCGCCAGCAACAAAGATCATCTACGCGGGCATTAGCGGCCTTCCGATCACTGTGCCGATCGACACTCCGAACGTGTTCTAACAATGGGCGAAGTAGTAGGGCCAGTCGTTTATCACGGCGCGGCGCCGCAGACGTTTCCGTCATACGTCGACCCAATCACGCATCAGGTTTATCGGATCATCCCGAAGCCGGGTGGTGCGGGACCAAACGACACCACGCTGCTCAAGCTTCCCGGGATTTTTTCATATCCCGCTGCAGCCGTGCCCGACTCTGGCGTCACCGGGGCGTCGCCTGTCACGCCAACGCCTGCGCCCGCGCCAACGATCACGTTTTCAGCGAACACTTGGGGCTCAACGATCCCGCTGATTTGGGGCAATATCCGCTGCCCTGGGTATTACATCTGGGTGCTGGGAATCCAGTCCGGCACGACGGTCACGCTCAGCACGCCGTACCTTTCCTTCGCCGTTGCATTTGGTTATCCGCTGCTATCTGAAACGGCGACCGTCAATCGCATATGGGCGTCGAGCGTTCTGATTTACGATGCAACACAAACGCCGTCCGCGCTCATCGCCGGCATCGCCTGGACGCTTTACCAGGGCGACGATACGCAGGACCCCGACCCGTCGATCGTCGCTGACCGCGGGAACGTCACGCCGGCGTTCCGTGGCCTGCGGTATATGGTTTTTGATAGCTTCCCGCTGTCGGCGTCTGGCAATGCCGCGCCAGACATCAGCGTCGAGTTTTCGAACAATAGCGCCTCGACCGGCGAGCGCGTCAATCTCTCTGACGTCTATTCTGCGATCGCCGCGCGCGCAGCCATCGACATCGAAGTCGACGATATTGCCGACCAAATCGACGGCGGCCTGATCGCTCAGGATTTGACGATCGCGCAATTCTTTCGTGACCAATCGATCATCTATAACTTCGCCATCGTCGACGGCGACCCGATTAAGCTTGTGCGAAGGCCGATCGGCGACGCGCTGACCATTGACCTTGAGGTGGACGTTAGCGAACTGATCCAAAGCTCGGCGACTGACGACGTCATCGCCTATCAGCGTATGGAACAGACGCAAATCCCGAACCAAGTCCAAATCACCTACATCGAAGCGGCCGTCGATTTTCAGTCCTCAATGCAATATGCACGGCGCCCGTTCTTTCCGATCCGACAGACCATTTCGTCGGCGGTCCAGCGCTTCACCGTTCCTTTCGTTCAGCACGCCACCGAGACGCTGACCCTTTGCTATGACACGCTCTATAGGGCGTGGACGCAGCAACTCGGCATCACCGTGGTGCTGGATGCCCTACACCTAGACATTGAAGCGGGCGACGTCGTTCAGCTCACCACGGGGGAGGGCACCTTCGTGGTGCGCATCGTGGAGTCAGATCTCAACCCGGCGAACTGGACGAACCAAATTTCGGGGCAGACGCTTTTGCAGCGCTCCGGTGTTTCGGCGAATGCCGACGCCGGCCAGTTGCCGAACATCATCACTGCGCTGCCCTATCCGAATTGCACATATGGTCAGGAATCATTCGGCTGTGATGTTACGCCAGTCCTGTCCAACGGGCGCATTTGGACGGCTGGCAACGACTTTATGGTCGATGGTGATGATTGGCTAATTGTTGGCGGCGATCCGTCAATTCCTTCGACGGTCTCGCGTCGGTTCTGCCATGTTGTTACGGCCGACCTTTCCCAAGCCGTCTGCCTGAGCGGCTTGGTGGCCGACGGCACCTATCTCTATCTTCACATCGGTTTCGGCGACCCGCTTCTCTACCGCATCCATCAGGTGACGGGAGCGGTCGATACGCTCGATATGACCGCCGTGTTAACGGATGCTACGAGCACGAATGTCCGTCAGCAACTCATTAGCGACGGTTTCCTTTATTTGGTGGCAGAGCGTACTGCTGATTCCCTCGGCTCCACTTTCGCGACGCCGCCAACAAACCCCGGACTTTTCGTCGCCCGTATTGACCTGTCACTGTTCACACAAGATTCCACTTGCATCAAGGTGCTTTTTATCACTGGTACAGACAGCCCGCCGGGCGGCGCACTGCATAACCAATGGCTTGCATTGGGTGCCTGCATCGCGGGTGGAAAACTGTTAATTTCAGCAGCCGTCGAAATTACTCTGGCGGACGCAAATCACTCGACGCTCTATAGCGTTGACCTATCCGACTTTTCCACTATCACATCCGTGCCTGTCGCTTCGTCGAGCGACACGGCGCATTGCCTTGGTCCTGGAGTGAGCGACGGCACGTTTGCCTATTTTGTGCCATCGTCCATTACCGCAGCAGCCGTGCCACAAATACACGGCGCTCGCGTCGACCCGTCATTGTCTACTGGCGCCATTACGTTCTTCGCCATAACCGACGATCCATTCGTCACGGGTCCAGCACAAGATACGATCCCGTGGCTGGACGACACTTACCTTTATTTCTTTTGCAATTTTCCGTTCGGTGGTCGGCCGCCGCCTCTGAGCCAGTATATCGCGCGGCGCAAGCTTAGCGACTTGTCAGTTCCGGTCGTGCCAAGCGGCGATCCTGCCGGCTTTGATCTTCACGGCTGGCTGAACGCCAACGGCATAGATGCCGCTGATGCCTATTCGTTTTCCGGCGCGGTCACTGACGGTTTGTTCCATTATATTTTTGGCTACCGCTTTCCGACTCGCACCGGATCAATCATCAAGATAAGCCAGGACCTGACACAGGCCGCTAACTTCATTGCCGCAGGCTGCATTCCGCCGCCGCGCAACGATGATTTCGTCAACGCAGTGCCAATCTCTCTCGGCCGACAACTCATCGGGACAAATATCGGCGCGACACGGGAAGTCGGCGAGCCTGAGCCGACAGTGCCGACGGGCGATGATCCACTGACCGACAATAGCGTCTGGTTTAACTTTACAGCGCCTTCAACTGCTACTTTCACCGTAACGATCGATAGCAGCAAAAGTCTTAGCATTAGGGGCAATTCGCTCAGCACGCTTCTCGACGTTTACACCGGGGATGCCGTGGATGACCTGACGCATGTGGCGAGTGGTGCTTTTGTATCCAACACCGTGAGCTTCAGCGGGACGGTCGGCGTGCGCTACCGCATTCAGGTTTCCGGCTATGATTACGACATCGGCACAATCGCAATCACTGTCACCTAACGATGGCAAAATTCGGCTCACACTCTTGGCATAAGCGAAAGCGCCACCACTATCGCGTAGCGCTGTTCGTCAACGGCGTCGGCGTAATCCTCAACCCCAACGAAAGGACCATCATCATGCTTGAAGTCACCCTCGGCCACAAAATCGCGTGCTCGCTTGTTTATCTCGACACGTCGGGCAACCCGATGCTGACCCAGCCGGCACCAGACGCGGCGCCAGTGTGGTCAAATACGACGGCCGCCACGGAAACCATCGTCGCGTCTGCGGACGGCACCACTTGCGTCGCCACGACTGTCGCGGCAGGTACGGACAGCATCGGCGTCGCGCTCAACGTCGGCGGTCAGGCCTTCACCGCTTCGCTCGCCGTTACGGTCGACCCGCTGCCGCAGACTTTGGGCAGCGTCCAGATCGCGACGCAAGTCCAGTGATCCTCGCCGTCGTCTGGATTCTGACGGTGGTGTTTACGCCACCGCCAGACGCCCCGCGCACGATCGCCATCGGCACCTATTCGACGCAGCAAGCTTGTCTCGCTGCGCAGTCGTCTTGGATGGTACCGGAACGTGACCAGGCGCACGCCCTCAGCGGCTTTCAATGCCGCAGGTATCCGCCGTCATGAAGCGCGTCATTCGCGAGGCCGTCTGCGCCTGGGCGTTCTGGCTCATGGTGCTGGCGCTGCTCGGCATCGTGCTCTTGCGGTCGCATCCATCGCACGCGAAGGATGACGGCCGGTTCGCCGGCTCTCCGCTCAAAGCTTGGTTCGATAAGCTGGCGAGTTCGAAGGGTTTGTGTTGCTCGTTCGCCGACGGTGTTTCAATCGAAGATGTCGACTGGGATACCGAGGGCAATAACTACCGCGTTCGGCTCAACGGCGTTTGGATGGTGGTGCCTGACGCGGCGGTTGTGAATGAGCCCAACAAGTTCGGCTCAGCAGTCGTGTGGCCATACACGGACAGCGACGGCAAGACGCTGATCAGGTGCTTTTTGCCAGGCGCCCAGGGTTAGACTTATGAAATTTTCTATTATCGAAAATGGTTTCGGTTGGCCATCCGCGCTTAATCCTGCCCCTAAGAGACGCTCTGTTTATGCCAAACCGTTCAGCCGCTTCCGAAACATTCATCCTACCGAGCGGTGTGTCGATGATGACGCTGCGCCGTTTATTCCTTGACTGTACCAATGGCGACGCCCAGCGGCAATTTGCCGGCTCGTAGTTGCCATTTGTGTCTACTCGGTCGATCGTCATGCCGGGCGAAAAACCGTCGCCCATGTCGGCCAAGAAATTCTCGAAACTACGCCATCGTTCGCAAACTGAAATGCCCCTTGCTCCGTAATTGACAAAATCCTTGCACTTCTGACTTGTGCACCGCTCCACCATATTCTGCCATCTCTTCCAAAGCGGGTGCTTATAAGAGAAACCGCCCTGTATATCCCGGATGCAACGGCAAGACCTAGTGCTTCCATTGAGCAGATTGCCTCGTGAGACAACGGTGTAATTGCCGCAGTCACAACGGCATCGCCAATAAGCGCCCTTCGCTGGCGAGACTTCCATATCTCGCTCGATGACGAGCAATCGTCCAAATCGCTTTCCGACAAGGCTAAGTAGGGCTGGCATAAAACATCGTATGCCATAAACGGCGCCTTGCGCAAGGATTTTAGATGGCTTTCGACGAAGGCCAATACCCGCCGCCAGCAAATAGACCACCGCCGAAATGGGACGCGCAGCGCAACGGTTACGGCTGCTCGATCCCGCGCGGCTGCGCTACGTGGCTCGGCGCGCGTCGCCCGACACTAGAGCTCGCCCACCGCGCCATGGTCAATCCGTCCGCCTTCATTGCCGTGCAATGCCATGACAGCGACTGCGTGCTGATCTGGCCGATTGATTTCAAGGCGTTCAACCGCTAACCAACCCCGGAGACTCCAATGCTCGACCGTATCGTGTACGGCGGCGAGGGCGTGCTTGCCCTGGTCGCGCTCTATCTCGTCTGGAAGGCACTCACGGCTGGTGTGCCTGCCGCGTGGGCCGTCATTTCCGGCTGGTGGAATTGGGAGAAAACGCTCCTTGCTACACTCGAGGCCGACGTGACCGGGCTGAAAACCGACGTGGTTGCGCTCGGGGCCAAGGTCGGTGTGGCCACTGTGACTACGCCGCCTCCCGCTCCGCCGGCACCGCCTGTGCCTCCCGCGCCCGTCGCGCCCGCGCCAGCGACCCCAGCGGCCGGCTTACAGTAGCAAGCCCGATGCACGCCCGGATGTTCGGCCGCGATGGCACGGCGACGATCGCCGTCATCAATAAGTCGTCCGTCGTAAAGGCGAACGAGGTGAAGGCGGCCGTCGCCGCGATTCAGGTCCAGGTCACCCGCGACTTCGCCCCGGCTTGGGGCGTTGGTGCAAAGGTGATTGTGGCCAGCGAGCCGCCGCCGGGCGCGTGGGTTTGCTTCATACTCGACAATTCGGATGAAGCGGGCGCGCTCGGCTATCACGACTTGAACAAAAGCGGCGTCCCGGTAACGCGGGTGTTCGCCAAGACTGATCTGAAATACGGCCTCAAGTGGCCGGTGACGCTATCGCATGAAGTCCTCGAAATGATCGCTGACCCTTGCATCAATATCACGGTGCAGCACGGCGGTGTGTTCTATTCCTACGAAAGCGCCGACCCGGTCGAAGATGACGACATGGGCTACATCATCGACGGCGTGCCGGTTTCGAATTTCATCTACCCCGAATGGTTCGTTCCGTTCCTCACTCGCGATCAGACGAAATTCGACCATGCCGGCGTGCTGACAAAAGCCTTTGAGATTGGCCACGGTGGTTACTCTACCGTATTCGATATTCATACCAAACGCTGGCACGACCTGCACCCCGGAGAAATGGGCCGGCGCCTGAAATCGAAGCGCGAGAAAACAGGCGGCCGGACGCAAATTAGGAAGGCGAGGCCGATCAATGGTTGATGCCGCCACAGTCATCCGCGCCAATGATGCCCGCTGGAAGGCGATGCACATCAAGGCTGATCGTATTGTCGCCCTTGATCGAACGGCCCAGCGTCTATGCGCGCCGGCAGCGAAGGGCCGCTATCAGGCTATTTCCGACGCCGTATGGCGCACGCCTGATCGGTGGTGGTTTGTCGCTGTCGTTCATGAGCGCGAATGCGGCGGCCCGCCGCATTGGGATCATCAACTCGGGCAGGGCGATCCGCTCGGCGAAGTGTCCAGGAACGTCCCTGCTGGCCGCGGTCCATTCCTGGATCATCCAGGCGACGCTCCCGGCCATGACGCCTTTCACCGCGCCGCGCTCGATGCGCTGATCGACTGTCAGCCGAAAGCAGGGGGCTGGCCACACTGGGATACGATGGGCGGCGTTCTGACAATACTCGAAGAGTACAACGGCCTCGGTTATGCCGCTTACGGAGTGCCATCCGCCTACGTTTGGTCGGGCAGCGATCAATATGTCAGCGGCAAATTTGTCGAAGATCACGTTTACCGCGCCGGCGTTATCGACGTGCAGGAAGGATGCGCGCCGCTTTTGTCCCGCATGAAAGCGTTTGACGCTTCGATCAACTTTGCGGCGCTCCCATCGCCATCAAAACCGTCAGCGCCGAAACCACCTATATCGCCCGCGCCAAAGTCACCGACGGCCGACGTGACCTTCGTCCAAGCCATCGTCACCGCCATCGCCAACCTATTCCGCAAAAAGCCATGACCGCAAGCAACGTCACCGCCATCGTCATCCTGACCCTGCTGGCCGTCGTGCTGTTCGATTTTGCGCGCGCCTATGCGGCGTCAACCAATACCGGCTGGGCGCGGCTGCTCGACGCTGGCAGGGGCTCGGCAACGATCCTATGGTCGCAGCTCGGCTTCGTCATTGCTGCAGTCGTTGCAGTGCTCGACCAGGTGCTCGACTGGATTTGCCAGATCAGCGGCGCGCCCGGCGCGGACGACGCCATCAAGCAAGCAATTCAGCAGGCGGTGACGCCGACGCGAGTTGGCGTTGTGGTCGCGATCTATGTCGTCATCACTGCGGTCGCGCGCATGCGCACTCTCGGCAAGAGCTAATCCCAAAGGAACAATATGCCCGGACTGGCTTCGCGCTGGCGCCTGTCGCGCACCGGCTACTATCTCGATTTCTTCATTGTGCCGGCGCTGTGGCTTATCGTGCTGGGCTTCGCGGGCGAGCTCGCGTCATACACGGCGAACGGCTTTGCCTTCGGCTTTGTGCTATGGACGCTTGCGGAGTACGGCATTCATCGATTTGCCTTTCACCATGGCGGCGAACTCAAGCGCGAGCATCTGATTCACCACCGATTGCCGGAAGATTATATCGGCGTTCCGCCGTGGCAGACTGTGTCGGCGTTGTTCATTGTGTGGTCAGTCCTGTGGCTGGCGCTTGGTCAGCACCTCGGCTCGGCCATCACCGCCGGCATCGTCGCCGGATATTTTGCCTACATCGTCCTACATGATGCCCACCATCACCGGCGCCGGGGGCTCTCATATCTGCGCTACACGGGCCGGCTGCACGACATTCACCACGCACGCAACCGCGTGAACTTTGGCGTCTCCTCGCCACTTTGGGACATGGCCTTCGGCACCTACGAATACCGCTGGGCACCGAGAAAGGCGGCCTAGTATGTTGTCAGCCATTCTCGCATTGATCGGCGCTATTCCAGGCATCGGAAGCGTCGTCACAGCAATCACTACGGCAGTCTTTAATGCCAAGGTCAATATCACCACGGCGAAGATTGGCGGCGATGTTGCGGTGGCCACCGCGCTCGTTAAAGCATCAGAGACCGAGGCGCACGAACGCACTGCGGCGCTAAGTGTCATTGCCGGAAGCACAGTCCTAACGATTCTCGTGGTCGGCTTTGCAACTCCGCTCATGATCTTCGAGTGGAAGATTGTACTCTACGACAACATCCTCGGTCTTGGTTCAACTGATCCGATCCGCGGTCAAGTTGGGGATTGGGCCTCGCTAATCATCTCGTTTGTGTTCGGGGCGCCGACTTCGCTCGCGCTCGGAAATATGTGGTTCAACCGCAAAACATCATGAGGGAGGGTGCCTTGCTTCTCATCATCTGCTATCTGGCCTTCCTCGATGCGGTTGCGGCGCTTATGCTGCATCCCGATTGGTTTGGCTGAAAATGGACTGGCAAGCCGTCAGCTCCATTGCAGCCGTTTGCATACTTTTCAGCGGTATCTTGAGCGGACTAGGCACATATTTTTTTACGCGCGGAAGCCACGAAACCAACACGCAACTGCGAGCGCAGTCGGCCGAAAACCTTGCTGCGGCATGTCTCGCCAAGATAGAACTGTTCGCCAGCCATCTGCATCAGCACGAAATAGAGGATGCCAAATCTTTCGCCAAACTTGAAACTCTAGTCAATGAGGCTCGAGGGGCGACGACCGCCGCAGAAACCCGATTGGCACAATCGCTCGACGATCTCGGCGAACGCTTCGAGAGGATGACTGATCGCATAGACCGCTTTCTCGAAAATCGCATGGCGTCATGAAATTAAATTCGGCGGCCTAACCGCCGCCGTCCGTCGCCCGTAAGTCCGGGCTGTTCTGGCGCTTCCCAACTGAGCCCGCTGGCCCTTCGGGGTTGGCGGGCCTTTTTTGTTTGTTCTCTTGTTAGTGCCTGTTTGCCAACCACCAGAGCAATTGGCCAACTGCCACGCCAAAGATCGGCGATGCGATCATAAACCAGGCGCCCCATTTCGGGCGCCCAACCCGCCTCAGTTGTTCCTCGGTCATCCAGAAGATTTTCATCGGTTTGCTATCTCAAGTAACACGTCGGCGTGGCAGGGGTCTCCCGGCGCGCACCAGCACGCGAGGTTCTTTCCGCGCAAATTCTTCTTGGCCTTTTCGACCAAGTCCGGGGACGCCTCCATGAACTCCCGGTAGCTGTCCACGGCGATCTCCGCGCACGGTACAGCGATGAAATCGAATTTGCCGACCCTCTCCCCCACGACGCGCCAGTAATGTCCGACGACTTCGCCATCGGGCAGGTCTGGGCGCACGATGAATGGATTGCCCCACATCGTCCCGCGCGTGACGCAAATGGTGCCAGCGGGCTTACGCCAGCCTCTGACGCGCTGGCGCTGGATACGCTTCGGAACATTAGTCGCGGGACTAACTTTAGTCTCCGGGCTAAAGAGGTCTAAATTTGCAGCCATCATTCCCCTGCATATTGGCCATATGTCGGCTACTGTATAGCAGCCGGAGCGTCGGCGACAAAATATTGAATGTTATTGCCGTCGCATTTCGGGCAGCGCAGCACGTCCTTGGCGATAAGTTCACCATTGATGCCGATCCACCCGCAATCATCGCAGGAGACCGGACGCTTTAGATGTTGGTTTCTATCCATGATTTTTCCTTATAAACAAAACCAGTGCAAAAACTTCTTCCAGCATGTCGGATATTTTGCATTGAACGCCGCCTCGGCTCTGTCATCGTGCTCATAAACGAAATCCATGAACTCACCGGCAGCGGCACCAAACTTTTCGCGACGTCGGTAGCGGAATGGGCAGCGCATGTTTCAATTCCCGAGTAATCGCTTAGAATTGCCCAATATCATCGCTTGGCGGCCAAATGAGTTGTGGCAGCAAGCATAGTACGAGGAACACGCCAGAACTAAATACCACGATCATTATGTGGTGCATTTCATTTCTCCACATTCTGCTCATCAGCATGATACGTGCCAGCGAAACGCCCTAACATCGCAGCGTCGAAGTACATGCGTTCAATGGCCTCATAATGTATTTTGTTGCCAGTGGCCTCAAGTGCAATTGCGGCGTCGCGTATCGCCAGCGCTGTATCTTGCCATCCCGCGATCACCTTCGCGTCGGATTCGATCTTGACGGCGATGGCATCCATGTCGCGCGGAAAGAACTCAGCATCGGGATCGGAAGGAAAGCGCGCCTCGCGTGGACCTTCCCGATATGCCTTGGCCCAACCATGCACAATATCGAGCGTCCTGATGTAGCCAACGGCATCCGACCACGGCGGCTCAGTGACATTATCGAGGTTGTCGAACGGCATTGTTTTCTCCGCAATAATCAGGGATATGTGTCTATTTGTATTTTGGCGCAGCCTCAAGCATCGCCTTCCAACGTATTTCCTGTTTTTGTTTTACCGACCCCAATCGCTCTGTTCTTCGGCTACGAGGCACGGGCACATCGCCTCTGGCGGAAGTGAAGTATTCGTAGAGTGCCGCCTTACAGGCTTTGTGCATTTCCGGTGTCATTTCCAACGGAACGAGTTTCCACCCGTTCGGAACCAGGCTATTTAAGTCCGCGGCGGTCAACTTCGTCCGCGAGCCTGCACCACTCGGCCGACCAGCGCGCCCAAGCAGAGCTGTTGCCGAGCGACGCAGAGCCGTCAGCATTGCGGAAAAGATTACGTGGGGCGTCATGGGCGCGGTGCCGTGCATTGGCTGTTGCCTTCAAGAGTTCTTCGTCAGACAGGCTCATCGTTCTTTCCGACTATCTCGGCGTCAGCACGCAGCAATTTGAATCTGGTCGGGTGGATTATACAGTCCATGTGCAGCGGATAGGCCAATACCCAACGCTTCAAATCTTTGCACCAATAAGCGCGGCCGACAAACTCAATGGGAAACAGAACGTCGCTCCCATCCTTCGGCGCGTTCTCGATGTCTGTTCGCCAATAGTTTTCCGACATTGTCATCGTCACCATCCGCCAGCCGCATACCATCTGACATTGATGCCGCGGAGCATCCCGCGCAGGAACAGCAAGCGCGGCTGCAAGTCCTCTTGCCAGAATGAGAGTGCGGAGTGTGTCATCGTTTCAATTCCTCGGCATCAATGTGTGAAGAGATAAACGGCGACGCCAATCCAAAGCAACACGCCGCAGATCATCGCGCCTTCGATCCACGATTCTCTTTCCTGTTTTGTCATCGTCAATACCCTTTTGGTTCGCTGGATGCCCAATAGCAGAGAACGCACCAGAGGATCAGCGCCCAATAGTTTATCAGAAAGTCAGTCATGGGGGTTTAGTGCCTATCTCTCGGTCCCAACAGGTTCGGGTCCGACCGGGCGCCTGCTATCAAACATGCGCTGCTGCATTTCGCGCTCCAAGTTGTCGAGTGCATCTCGCACGTCGGCAATCTCTCGATAAATCCACCCGGCGTTTGTCTCTTGCTGGTCTCGCGGCAGTTCGGGATTGTAGCTCTCCCATCCCCATCTGAGAGACTTTCCAAGGGCGGCTTGTAGCTCCCCAAGTTCCTCGATGGCCTTCCCGCGAGCGAAGTCTAGGCCCGGCTTCATATATTTAGGATCGGTCATCTGTTTCTCCCGACATATGTGATGTTTGTGCCTATGCGTACAGATCGCGGTCAACGTCGATGCCAGCTTTGCGCGCGCAGCCGTAGTCCTCACAGAACTCGTCCTGCTCAGTCAGGCACGGTGCGCCAGTAACGGGGCAGATGAATGGTAGATCGTACTCGGCGTCAATCGCATCCTGATCCGCTGCGGTCGTCCTCAGTTCATTTTCATTCGCGGCTTGTGGTGCTGGCGTGTCACAGGTATCGGAGCAGCCTAGGACGGCCGCCTCACGATTGGTGATGAAGCAGCGCGAACACATCGTCTCGCCGTGACCGAGCGTTGATGGTATCCAGTTGTGCTGCATGATTGCCTCCAAAAAAGTAACTACTGATTAGCCGGTAGCTTCACGCGCTCGCCAGCGCGCTTCTCGCCATATGTCCAACCGTCCAAGGTTCCCCATACGTGATAGTTGCAAGGAGGGGAGCAAGCGATTGAAGCGTTGACTTCGCCGCTCGGCGCTACCGAGTGGTTGAGCATTTCCGACCCACGCTTGCAGTCCGGGCATCGGTGCAGCAACTCGCCGCCGCTCAGGACGCACCACGTTCCCGGCTCGATTTCTTTGCCGCGCGGAATGTGAACTCGGTCAACCATGATCTTCTCCCTGCTCTGGACGGGTATGTGCCTATTTGTCAGGCGTGCTCCTTGGCCTTCGCCTCGGTCTTTTGCTCCGGGCCGAGGTCGCGGCATCGCGCGGCGTGCTTCAAAAGCATCGCGGCGAGTTCTGTGGCTTGATGGGCGTCCATACCCATCCAAGCGACCGGCTTGCCGAAGTTCAGGATGATCTTGCCGCGGTGTGATGTAACGCCGAAGATGATCTGACCCTCGTCAGTCTTGTCGATCGGCGGCTCCGGGTATTCGCCAGTCGCGCCGAATTTTGGGCTTTCGGCGGCCAAGACCTTTTTCTCGATGCCCTCGTTTTTGAGGTCGCGGTCCATCCGCTTCATCGCGTCGATCATTTCCTGTGACGGCTCGTCCGAACTGTGATGACCCATTTCAGTCTCCTTTGTTGAAAGTTTTGGTCTTATCGGCGGCTAGTGCCTGTTTTGTTGCGGCTACTCAGTAGCGGTTGGGCCCGCATCCGAGCTTTCGGTGGCCGTCACCGTTGCTCCAGTAAGGGCTGGAGCAATTCGTTTTGAGCGGTCATAAGTTCGCCGTAGAGCTTCGACCTTTTCCGGCGGCAAGGGGCGCACCCCATCAAACACCAGCTTGCTGATGTAGTCTGTAATTCTTCTCATGATTTCTCCTACTGTCGTCCTGTTTGTGCCTGTTCGTCATCACACGAC
>CAVRVV010000004.1:0-511567 GCA_963724715.1 uncultured Alphaproteobacteria bacterium
CATGCTGTCGCGTATCTTGCTGCTGGCTTCTTGCCGCGGATCGGGATCGGCGTGATCGCCGTCCATGTTCACATTGGTCTCGGCGTTCGCGGCGCCGAAGTCGCCTTTTTTCAAGCTCATTCTGAGGCTCGTCAAAAAGTCGATCACCAAATCGAGATCGTGCATCGTGACCGTAGTATTGGTGAAACGATCGAGTTTTGGTCGCCAGAATTTTGAATTGATCGATCAGCGTCAGAAGCTGCTGGCAAATGTACTTGTCGGGGTCCAGCTTTTCCCGGCTCGACTGGCGCGAGATCGGGCGGCGGCCCATCAAGAATGTCCCCCACCTCCGCCGCCTCTTGCTCCTGCCGCTCCTCGGTGTCAGCCTGGGCCTTAATTTCTTTGGGCGTGGGCGCGGACGACCGTGCAATGTCCTGCAGCCGCTTTTCGCTTACGGGGCGCTTCTTCGCCTCTGCCATGACTGCCTTGACGACTTTCGCCGGATAGACGCCGATGGCGAGGTGGGTCAGCGCAGCCAGGCTCAAGTTCAAATACGACTTCGTGTCGTATTTGGCGGCGAACTTGGCTATGGTCATTGATCGTTGCGCCGTGCGCGCGTCCATGGAGAAATTCTGGTCAAGCCACGGAAGCCATGCACCGTGCTGGTTGAGCTGCCGCTTGGCCTCCAGCAGGAGGTTGCCTCGCTTCACCACGAAGTCGACATCGGCCCGGAACGTCTCGCGGATTTCAGCGGCAATTGTTATGAGATCACGCTTCATGAAATGAAACTCCGCATGCTTGCCGCCTTGAACAGGGCGATGGCCTTCCGGTTGAGCTTGCCCTTCACCCGCAGTGGCATCGACAGTGGTGCCAGGCACGCCCACTGGCGGCCGCGTTCGTAGGCCCACGCCGCATTGGTCGCAGTTATCGCGGCGTCGTCGCCGTCGTCCTGGCAAAAAACGTCCGCGTCGTAGTCCGGCGACTTGCCGGCGCGCCGGTCGGCGACGCCGCGGGCGAAGTCGGCGGTACGCATGATCGTCCTCGCCGAGACGGGGCGAACAGGAACTTGATCAAGCTCGCCGCTCATTGCGTCACCGACGGCATGGTGATCGCCGATAGCTTCCAGCTCACGCTCGGGAAGACTTTGGAATAGAGATCGACCAACCTCTGCCGAAGACGAGGATCAGCGCGGCAGCGGCTGCAGAGGCCGCCGGCCAGGACCAGCTTGTTGTCGGCAAGCACGAAGGAATACGCCGCGATCGGCGGCATTGCGCGATCGACGATACATTCCCAGCGGCATTGATCTTCAAGAAGAAAGGCGGCAAGAACGAAATCTGGTCGGGCGAGGATGAGATTTTCGGTATCGACAACGTACACTTCGACGAGGACTTGGGGGCCTTGAACCAGTTCTGGCGATTTGCTATCGAACATTTGGCTACCCTGCTGTTCAGCGGCCACACCGCTGGATCGAATAAGGCGACCCGGTGCGGTCCAGCACCAGGTAGTTTTCGTTTAAGTCGTCTCTTCGAGTTGTTTGGATCGGCGCGATGGAATGACCTTGCGATCTACGGGCCGGCTGGCCAGCCATGCCTGGACGAGGCGGAGGTCAAACGCTCGCGGGTCTCTTCGACCATCAAAATTCCTGGCGGAAAGCCTTCGTAATCGATCAAGTCGTTGAGGGCGGCCCAGCTTCTTACGATGCCAGCGCCCTCCAAATGCCGATAACGCACCCAGACCCGCAGCGGCTCGTCACCGGGCGCTGGTGCTAGAGACGCAAGCGCTGCTATGATTTTTTGGTCCAGTGTTTTCGCAAATCGCGGCGCGGCGGCGTCATCTGTATCGCCGCGATCACCTTGGCGCCGTTGCGGGCTAGCTGTCGTCGTCTGCGCTGGCGCCAATGACGGCTTGACGCCGAGTTTTCTTCTCGAACGGCGATGTCTGTTGTTTAGGTTTCAGCGGCATTTCGGCCTCGCATAAAATAATTGCGAGCCGAGGCTAGCCCAGTTCAGAATTGGCGCCGAGGGAACGATAAGGGCTTAACGTTTCACGGCCCGAAGTGCCGATGCCCGCCACTGCGCAACCTCCCGCAGCCGCCGCAGCCGCCAATTTGTCCTTCACGTCCCCATAGCTCTTCTTAATCATGTCCTCCTTGCACTGGGCCGGCGTGCCTTCCAACGCGCCGCTTACGACATCATATGCATCGGGCAATTCCATTCCGCGGTTGTGCGACATACAGACCAGCCGCCAGCGCAGTTCTTCGATGTCGTCATAGCTCCACAGCTTTTGTTTCAGCAATCGGGCGAATTTTGTAAGAAGCAATTCCGCCAGATCGAACTCCGCCGGCGAACCATGTGCCTCGCGGCCTAAAAAAATATTGTCTGGCTCCGGCTCCGGCTTCGGCTCCGGCTCCCACTCCGCGCCCGGCTCCGGCTCCCACGTGGCGGGGCGTCGAAAATCATTATGCAGCCACTTAAGCAAATGCTCTGCCAAAGGCTCTCCCAAGGGCAGCTTGGTGGGCCAGGGGCGCGGGCTCACCTTGCGCCGCTTGTACTTGTACTTGCGCGGCACGGGCGGGCCTTGGCGCGCCTTGTACTTGCGCTTTACGGGCGGCCCTTTCGCCGTCTGCTCTTGATCGGCCATGCGCTTACTCTTTCCGCCGTGGTTGCGGGGTCATCGCCGCCTGCTGCTCAGCTAAAGTTTTCTCGACGATCGCGCTAAAGCCCGCGCTCGCCTTAAGGCGGCTATTGCCAGCGCCGCGCCCCTTCGCTTCATCTATTGCCACGACATTGTCGCCTTTGGGCGGATCGACGATGCGCTCGACCAGCGTCGCCAACTTGGCCAGCGCCATTTCCTTTTCGTCGTCGAAGGCATGTTGGTTATAAGTTTTCTCCAATTCCGGCACGGCGTGGCCTAAGACGCGCTCGGCGACCTCGCTGATGACGCCCGCGCGGCTCATCAACGAACGCGCAGTTCTGCGCAGGTCGTGCAAAACCCAACCTTGCACGCCGCATGCTTTGTCGAAGTTGGCTTTTTGTCTGCTGAAATTGAAACCCCGCGCGCCGCCGTTGCTACCGGCAAATATAAATTCGTTGCCAGCAAAGCGCGGCTGCGACTTAATGATCTCGATGGCCTCGGCGGGCAGCTTCAGGAACTCGGCGGTGCCCTTCTCGCGCGGGGCCGACCTTATTGTCCACATGCCGTCCGGCGAGATGTCGTCCCATTTCAGAGAGATGACTTTCGCGCGCCTTTGCGCCGACAACAGCAGAAGCTTGACGACCGCCCCGAAGGCGCCAGCCTGCGCGGCGGCATGCCATACGGCGCGAAGTTCATCATCGTTCAGCATGCGCTTGCGCTTGCGGTTTTTGGGATCGACGCGCTGCATTTTTTTGACGAATGGCGGCCGATAGTCAGCGTTCCGGCCTTGTACCCACGTTGAAATTGAGCGCAGCGTGGCCAGCACGCTGTCTGCCATGGCTGGGCCAGACGTGTCCTCAATATTATCGAGTAGCAAGGCAATATCGTTGCGGCTTATCTCGACAAAGACGCGATCGCGCCAGAGTGGCAAAATGTACTTTTCGACGATGCGACGGGTCTCGGCGGCGCTGATGTGCTGATTTTTCTCGACATGCCGCTTAAGCCATCCTTCGGCAATGGTCTCGACGCTGTCGGGCTTGGGCGGCGGCGCCTCGTGCGGCGGCTTGCCGTCTTTCATGCGCGCCAGCACCTCGCGGGCGCGGTCGCGTGCCGTCTCGATTTTCATTTCGCTGGTAGAGCCAATCGAGATCCATTTTTGCTTGCCGTAAACGTCGCGGGTGATGACCGTATATGTGCTGCCGCTTCGGCGCACACGCACGCCATGTTTGATCATTTCGGGATCGGCGAAAAAATAGGGCCTAAGCTTGCGCGGCAGCTCGGCGACTTGTTTGTCGTTTAGCGTTCGGCGGCGATAGCGTTTCTGGCGTGCTGGTTCGGTCATATCGGTCCCCTCTGGCTTAGTCATTTTCGGCTCTGGGCTAACACTTGTGCTAACAACTTAGCTATAGCAAGCCCGCTAGCGCTGGCTAAAGCCCGCTAGCATTTAGCCCTATAAATGGGGGACTTCTCGCGAAGTAGCAAGGGAAATGCTAGCCGCCGCTAGCCGACCTGAGCCCCGTGCCTCTGTAGCATCATCATGTGGCCGTTGCCGTGGATGCCGCGGTCGGCGAGATGGATGAAGGTGTTGGCGACGCCTGCTTGGGTCAGGTAGGCGGCGGTGCAGTGATCATACGAGGCGTGATAGGACGCTTCCGACGAGATGATCAGGATCGGGATATCCTTGAGGTTCGCAAGCTTGCGCGCCGGCTGGGCTTGCGACCAGCAGCGCACCAGATCGGGCTTGTCGGCCTTGTCCTGGCGAACGAAGGCGAGCTGTTCGCCGTCCTTGAGCGGCGGGTCGTAGGTGAGCGGCACGTCGCCGAGGCCGGAGATCTTGGTCTTGGCGACATCGCTGAACCAATCGGGCGCGCCCTTGAATTCGACATCGTGGGCCGGCGGGCCGCTCGGCTCGACGGCGACGATGGCCTTCACCAGGTTCGGCCGCTTGTCGGCGATCGGCCAGCCCATGGCGCCGGATTGCGAGTGGGTGAGCAGGATCGCCGGACCGATCTTGTCGAGCAGCGCCGCGCCGGCATCGCGATTGAGCTCCTGCTGCTTGGCGAAATCTTTCAGCGATGGAAATTGCGAGGCGTAGAACTGGTCGAAGACCGGATCGCCGGGCTGCGCCGCGCCCGGCCATTGGCTGTGCAGATGCGCTTGCGGCCACAGCTTATAGCGTTCCGGCGCGGCGAAGCGCTGCAACTCGCGTTCGAGTTCGGGCGCCGTCACTGCGCCGTAACTGTCGGTCCAGTAGCCCGCGCGCCCGCGCGCGACCTGATCGACCACATAGACGGCGTAGCCGCGGCGCAGGAAATATTGCGCCCAGCCTTCGCGGCCGTCGGGTGTACCGGTGAAATTGGTGCCGGTTTGGCTGCCGCCGTGGATCATGACGATGGGGTAGGGGTGCGACAGCTTTTGTGGAATTTGGAATTCGGCATAGAGCTGTCCGACCATCGGTGAGCCGGGCCGCGAAGCATCGATCTTGCCGCCGGCAAACAAATATCCGGATTTGGCGATGGCCAGCGGCGGTTCGGCTGCATCGGCCTGGCGCGCCGTGCTCCACGGCAGTGCCGCCAGACACGCCGCCGCGATCCGGCGAATGACCGTCATGCGAAAATTGCTCCCCGTCGCCGTGCCCATGGTCGCCTCCCGGATTTTGTTTGCGCAAGCCTAGTGCGGCGCGCGCCGCGCGACAACGATGGCGATACTGGCGTGGATGGGCGCCGGCCCAAGATGTTGATACGACCGACCATGGTGGAAGCGACGGAGTTCAAACGCCGAACTGTTCGCTCAAGATGCGCTCATCGAGACTGTGGCCGGGATCGAACAGCATGTGCATGGCGATGCTGTGATCCATGCTGATCTCCACGGAGCGGACCGAGCGCACCTCGTCGTGATCGGCGACGGCGGCAACAGGCCGCTTTTCGGCTTCGAGCACCTCGATAGTGACCTTGGCGCGATCGGGCAGCAGCGCGCCGCGCCAGCGCCGCGGCCGGAACGGGCTGATCGGGGTCAGCGCCAACAGCGGCGCATCGATCGGAATGATCGGCCCCTGCACCGAGAGATTATAGGCGGTCGATCCGGCCGGCGTCGCCAGCAGCACGCCGTCGGCGACGAGCGCGGGGAGCCGAACTTTGCCGTCGACCAGCACGCGCAGCCGCGCCGCCTGGTAGCTCTGGCGGAACAGCGACACTTCGTTGATGGCGCGGTGGCGGTGAATGCGGCCGGCGGCGTCACGCGCGCGCATCAACAGCGGATGGATGACGCTGACATGGGCGGCCGAAAGCCGTGCGGTGAGACCGTTCTCGGAGAACTCGTTCATCAGGAAGCCGACCGTGCCGCGGTGCATGCCATAGATCGGCTTGCCGGAATTCATGAACCGTTGCAGGGTCGCCAGCATGAAGCCGTCGCCACCGAGCGCGACGACGACATCGGCGGTCTCCGGCCGGGCGTCGCCGTAGCGGCGAACGAGCCGGCGGCGGGCCTGCTGCGCCGCCGGCACGTCGCTGGCGACGAAGGCGATGCGCTTGAAATGGGCTGCGGTCCGGCGCTTTGCCATATCGGGGGTTCGCGGGTCGGGCTTTAATACAGCGGCGGCGCGGCGCCAGGGGAGATCAGCATGGAACGCGCGGTGTTCGTCTATACGACCTATCCATCCATTGTTCGAGGCGGAGGCTGCGGGCCGCACCCTGGTCGAGCGCCGATTATGCGCCTGCGTCAACATCCTTCCCGGCATGGTCTCGTTGTACTGGTGGCAGGGCAAGATCGACCGCGGCGACGAAGTGGTGATGATCATAAAGACCCGCGCCTCGCTTGCCGAGGCGGTACGTACGGCGGTTCGGCAGATGCACTCCTACACCACGCCTGCCATACTCGTGCTGCCGATCGAAAATGTCGATCCGGACTACCACGCTTGGATCGTTAAGGAAACGCAAGGGGAGAAGACGTGAGCAGGTTTGCCGCGATTGCGCTTTTCGTTTTTGCCGCGATTGTCACGACGCCGGCTCGCGCGCAAACTTTTCCCGATCACCCGATCAAAGTGGTCTCGGGCTATCCGCCCGGCGGACCGAGCGACACAGCGGCGCGTCTGGCGACCCAGGGGCTTTACGCCCAGCTTGGGCAGAACGTGCTGGTGGAAAACATTACCGGTGCCGGCGGCAGGATCGGAGCGCGGGCGGTCGCGCGTGCCACGCCCGACGGCTATACGCTGGCGCTCGGCGGCACCAACGACAACGCCGTCACGCCGGCGCTCTACAAGAACCTCGACTACGATCCGGTGAAGGATTTTGTCCCGGTGGCGGCGGTGGCGACCGATTCTCAGGTCATGGTGGTGAATCCGGCGGTGCCGGTGCATTCGCTCGCCGAGCTCGTGCAATACGCCAAGGATCATCCGGGCAAGCTGTCCTCGGGCGCGGCCATCGGCATCGCCCCGCATCTCCTGCTCGAATACTTTCGGGTGCGCACCGCCACCAACATCGTCTTCGTTCCCTATAAAGGCGCCGCGCCCGCCGTCGCCGATCTGTTGGGCAACCAGATTCAGATCAACGTGACGACCAAGGCGGTGTTGCTGCCGCATATCCTGGCCGGCCGGTTGCGCGCGCTCGCGGTGACGACCGACCAGCGCTGGCCCGAGCTTCCCGACGTACCGACGTTCCGTGAGAGCGGATTTGACGGCTTTCCGGCGCTGCTTTGGTTCGGTCTGTTCGCGCCGGCCGGCACGCCTGCCGGCGTGATCGCCAAGATCAATGCGGCAGAGAATGCGCATCTCAAATTGCCCGAGACGCAGACTGCGGTGGCCAATCTCAGTCTTGAAGCGCAGCCCCTGAGCCCGCAACAGTTCGGTGCGGTCATGAGCGAGCAGGTGCAATTATGGGAAAAGGTCGCGCGCGAGGCGGGCGTGAGGCTCGATTGAGGAAGGTGCAATGAAAACATTTCTCGCAGTCGTCTCCGTCGCCTTCGCGCTATGTGCCGCGGCACCACTGCATGCGCAAAGCTTTCCCGACCGGCCGGTCAAAGTTGTCGTGGCTTATCCCCCCGGCGGGCCGACCGATACGGTCGCGCGCCTCGCAACGCAGGGCATCGCCGAACAGCTCGGCCAAAACATGATCATCGAAAATATCGCCGGCGCCGGCGGCAGAATTGGTGCGCGCGATGTCGCGCGCGCGGCTCCCGACGGTTACACGCTGCTGCTTGGCGGCAGCAACGACAACACCATCGCGCCGGTGCTTTATAAAAATCTCGACTACGATCCGGTGAAGGACTTTGTGCCGGTGTCGGCGGTGGCGACCGACTCCAACGCGATCGTCGTCAATCCGGAGGTGCCGGTGCATACGCTCGCGGAGCTTGCGAGCTATACCAAGGCCAATCCGGGCAAGCTCACGTCAGGCGCAACGCTCGGCATCGCGCCGCATCTCATGCTCGAATTCATCCGGGTGCGCACCGGCGCCGACATGGTGTTCGTGCCTTATAAGGGTGCGGCGCCGGCCATCGCCGACGTGCTGGGCAACCACATCCAGGTCAATGCCAGCGCCAAGTCGGTGCTGCTGCCGCTGATCAAGGACGGCAAGCTGCGCGCGCTTGCGGTGTCGAGTGCCGAGCGCTGGCCGGAGCTGCCCGACGTGCCAACGCTGCGCGAAAGCGGGCTCGATGGTTTCCCGACGGCGGTTTGGTTCGTGCTGATGGCGCCCGCGGGCACCCCGCCGGCGGTCATCGACAAGCTCAACGAGGCGGTCAACCTGCATATTTTGAGCGCGCCGATCCGCGAAGGGATCAGAAGAATCGGTCTGGAACCCCATGTGCTGGCTCGGGACGCGCTGGCAAAGGTGATCGCCGACGAGACGCAGCTGTGGCAAGGGGTGGCGCGCGAGACGGGCGTGCATCTGGAATGATATTTCCAATGAGCGTGGCGGCGAGGCGAGGGCGGCGCGATGCTTGAGACCGTCACCTTTGCGTCCGATGGGCTGAACCTGTCCGGCGTCGTGCACGTGCCGGACGATTATCGGCCCGGCGAAAAGCGGCCGGCGATCATCATGATGCACGGCTTTGGCGCCAACAAGAGTGGCGGTCCGGAATGGGTCTGCCGGCAATTCGCCGCCTGGGGCTATGTCGCGCTGCGCTTCGACTATCGCGGCTGCGGCGACAGCGAAGGCGAGCGCGGCCGCGTCATTGCGACCGAGGAAGTCGCCGATGCGCGCAACGCCGTCACCTACATGGCGGAGCGCGCCGACGTCGACCCTGAGGCGATCGCGTTGTGCGGATCGAGCCTCGGCGGCGGCGTTGCGATACAGGCGGCGGGTCTCGATCCCCGCGTCGCAGCCGTCATCGTCGAGAACGGCGTCGCCAACGGCGAGCGCATGATCAGGGGCATGCACAGCGCGGAATCGTGGGCCAAATTCCGCGCGCTGCTCGACGACGTCGCCGCCCACCGCGAGCGCACCGGCACGGCGAAAATTATTCACCGCTTCGATATTTTCGAAATGCCGAAAACGTTGCAGGTCAACCTGACCTCGAACGACTCGCTGATGCAGTTCACCGGCGAGACCGCGATCGGCTTCTTCATGTTCCGGCCCGAGGAATTCGTCGCCCGCATCGGCCCGCGGCCGATCCTCATCCTGCACAGCTCGACCGACACGGTGACCAATTACGAGGAGGCGTTCAGCCTGGTGCGGCGGGCCAAGCCGCCGGTGGAGCTGCATCTCCTCGACGGGCCTACGCATTTCATGTTCGTCAACGCCGATCCGCGCGTCGCGCTCACCTTGCGCAACTGGCTCGAGCGCTATTTCCCGGCGCGCCGGTAACCGGCCCGTCAAAATAAACATCCTCCCCCGCGAAGCGGAGGAGGATGCTGATCTGTCCGGTGCCTAGTACGTCCTGGTGCCGTCGATCACTTCTTTGAGCGCGACATATTCGTGGCATTCGGTGTTGCCGCAGATCATGTGCACCTTTTCCAGGTCGTCCTTGGCCTTGAGCAGGTTGCCTTGCTCGGCCTGCCACATGCCGTAATAAGACCAGGTCAGCGCGTGGTTCGGATCGGCGGCAAGCGCCTTGTCGTACCAATATTTGGCGTCGTCGTAGCGGCCGAGCTTGCGGCTGGCGTAGCCGAGGAGCGTGGCGACATCGACGTTGTCGTCATAGCCCATGGCGCGCAGCACCGCGATGCCGCCGACATAGTCGCCTTTGTCGTAGACCAGCGCGTAGGCCTTGTGCCAGTCGTTGAGGAATTTATCGGCCGAGCCGCTCTTTGGCTTCTTGGTCTTCTGCTTGGTGGTCGTGGTGCCGGACGGCTGGCTGCCTTGTGACGGCGGCGCCGGGCTATTGGTCTCGACGGCGGCGGCAAAGCGGGGCGCGCCGACCGCGACACTCAGGACGATGGCGGCAAGCAAGGGGGTTTTGCGCATGGGCTCCTCCCGGTTTGGGGTACCGCGATAAGAACACCGTATCATAGGGATTTATCCCGACGACACTATGACCGAAAAAGACTTGGCCTGACCGGAAAAAGACTTGTCATTACCGAAAGTTCACGTAGGTGAACGGTTCCTGCTGCCGCACTTCAGGGTGCATTCAGTGCGTGGGGCGTAAATCTCTCCTCGACAATCGGCGCGACTCGTATTCGACGCCGTGGAACAAACGAGGAGAACACCATGTTGAGAAACTTTACCGCAGCCCTGATCGTGGCCGCCCTGGTCGCCGGCCCGGCACTCGCCGCCCAGCCTTCGAGCAATGCCGGCGCAGCCCCTGCTGCCGTCGCAGCGCCCGCCAACACCAAGGGGCAAACCGCGATCAAGCAGACCGCCGCGCTCAAGCCGGTCAAAACGATCAAGCACGCGCGGATCCATGTGCGCCACGCGCGGACCTATGGCCGCCAGCATGTTGCCCACGTGACCAAGCACCTCGCCAAGCCCGGCAAGGTGACCAAGACCAACAAGACCGTGAAGTCGTCTGCCTGACGGAATTGCTTGCGGTCCGGGGTCTTGGGAACCAGTGATGAGGTCGGGCCCCGGATCGCATGCACCGGCTTGCGGGCGTTCTATGTGCTCGCCGTTCGTCCGCAAGTCGGACCATAGTCGTCCCCGGCCGCATGCGGCGCAAGCCGCCGCGTGCGAAAGCGAACAATAAATGCCGCGGGGATCAGGGAGGCCGGCCCAAAAGCCGGCCTCCGATCTTATTCCCCTCCCCCTTGTGGGGAGGGGTAGGGGTGGGGCCGCGAGACGTTGCGCAAGCGTCGAGAGGAAATCACAGCGTCGGCTGCCACGGCACCGGAACGTGCTCGTAGCCGCCCGCGGTCTTGATCAGATGGCCGCAAGCCGGGAACGGGAAGTGATAGCCGGTCACCAGCATGCGGTCGGCTGCGGCGCGATCGAACAGTTTTTTACGCGTCGCCACTGCCTCATCACCGTCGATATCGAAGGCGGCCTGCCAGCCGGGATGGCGCGCGAACACCGCCGGATGCTGCGCGGTGTCGCTCAGCACCATCAGCGACCGATCGCCGGAATGGACGGCAAAGACGGTGTGGCCCGGCGTGTGGCCCGGCGCCGGCAAGGTGACGATGCCGGGCGAAACCTCCTGGCCCGGCTCGTATCGCGTCACCTGCTTGGCGATGTCGGCGAAAATCCGCCGCTGGTTGAGGAAGGTGAGTTTCAGATCCGGCGGCGCCGCGTTCAAATTGGCGTCGTCCATCCAATAGGCCCATTCCGGTGCTGGCACCAAAATCTCGGCATTGGGGAAGATCAGCGCGTTGTCCTTGTCCTTGATGCCGTTGATGTGGTCGGGATGAAAATGCGAGATGACGATCTGGTCGACGGCCTTCGGATCGATGCCGGCGGCGGCCAGATTGGCGCCGATCATGCCGGCGGTCGGCGAAATCTGGCCGCCGGTGCCGGTGTCGATGAGGACGAGCTTTTTGCCGGTATTGACGATCAGGGTGGTGAACGGCGTTTCCAGCTTGTCGTGCGGCATGAAGGCCGCGTCGAGCGCGTGCTCGACTTCGGCGAACGGCGCGTTGCGGATGAACTTTTCCGTGATCGGCCGATACCAGATGCCGTCATAGAGCGCGGTCAGCTCGAACGCGCCGATCTTGTAGCGATAAATGCCCGGCGCCTGCTTGTCGGCCGGCGGCGCCGCGGCGGCGGCCGGCTCGGCGCCGGCAATCAGGGCGGCGGAGCCGGCGAGGAGAGAGCGGCGCGTCAGCATCGGCGTCCTTTTGGCGGCTCGTGGGCGATGGTAAGAAGGCGATGCCAAGCATGGTTGCAACGCATTATGGCGAAAAACACGAAGGGCTTTGCGCCCGTGCTCAAGTGTCGCTGGATCGTGTTGGCCGCTGTCCTTGCCGCTGTCCCCTCAGGCGAAGCGGCCGCGCAAGGCGATGCCGGCATTTGCACCATCGCGACGACCTGCTCGGAGGCTTTTTTCCAGTGCGTCTATACCCGCTGCCCGGTGTATCTGAACGCCGATTGCACGGCGCGATGCAAATCGCAGTTCAACGGCTGCATGAGGTCGGGCGTCTTCGCCGCGCGCGACTGCCGGGGCAAGACGCTGCAGCGGAAATAAGCCGCACAAGCGCATTGCCGATTGCGGCAATCGCATGTAGGACCGGGGCGCCACCGAGGAAGCAAAGCGACAATGTCGAAACAATCGCAACGCGACGAAGCCGAGCGGCTGGTGCGAGAGGCACTCGAGCGCAAGACCGTCGCCGTCAAGCAGGGCAACACCCGCATCGAAGCCATCTGCGGCAAGTGCGGCGCCCCCAACCGCGTCACCGCCGCCCCGGGCGAGACCCGCGTCGCCTACACCTGCAAGGAATGCGGCGACAAGCAGCGGACGTTGTAGGGCGCGCTGGCCTGCGAGAGCGCGATCTCGTCGCGCTCGAAAACTGGTGCCGGGTGAGAGGATTGAACTCCCGACCAACGGTTTACAAAACCGCTGCTCTACCGCTGAGCTAACCCGGCAAGTGCCGATAAATACGCATTTCTGACCAGCACAGATGCCACGATACCCGGTGGCTGCTACCAAAATGCTACCCTTTCGGTCTCGGTTTGTTTAGGGCGGCTTGCAGGGCCGCGTCAACGACCGCAGCGGCATCCGCCTGCATATTCGGTAGCACATGGCTGTACAGGTCGAGCGTGATCCCGATCTTGGAATGCCCAAGCCGTTCGCTGGCGATCTTTGGATGCACGCCGCTCGCGAGCATGTGGGTTGCGTGCGCGTGCCGTAGATCATGGAAGCGAATGCGGGGCAGGGCGGTTTGCGCAATCTTGCGATCCCAATCATGGGTGAACGAATTGGGCTGCAAGGGCTCGCCATCCTCCCGCGCGCACACAAACGTTTCGTCCGATAGCCGCGTGCCGAGCCGTAGAAGCTCCTCGGCTTGCCTGATCCGATGCGCCCGCAATTCCTCGACCACGGTTGCTGACAACGCCACCGTGCGCGCCCGGCCGCTCTTGGGCTCTTTGTAGCGAACGCCGGCCTTTGTCTGCTCGGCTGATTGAACGACCGCGATTTGCCCCGCCGGCAGGTCGACGTTGCGCCAGCGAAGCGCCGCAATCTCTCCGCGGCGCAGGCCGCAGAGAACAGCCAGCACGACCGGCACGAAAAGCCGCGTGCCGCGCATGGCACCTATCAGTTCCATCGTTTGCGACAGATCATAGGTCTGCATGGGCTTGGACGGGACTTTCGGCGGCTTAACGCCGCTGCACGGGTTTCGCGCAATCATTTCCCATTGCACAGCTTGATTAAGCGCCTGCTTCAAAACGCGGTGGATGTGCAGGACGGTTCGCGTTGAAAGGCCACCTTTGCCGTCACGACGACCGCTCGCGAGTGCCGTTGTATAGGCCGCCGAAATGTCGGCCGGTCGGAGTTTTTTGAGCGGCATCGCGCCAAGCGCCGGGACGATATTCTTTCTTGCGAGTTCAACGTAGCGTTCATGCGTCCGCGGCGAGACGCGCGATTTGACGTCTGCAAGCCAGCGATCGAGGAATGCCGCAACCGTTTCCTTGCTCGCCTCAACATAGTTGCCGGCTTTGAGCTCGGATATCAGGCGGGCGCATTCGTCTTGCGCGCTCCGCTTGGTGCCGGCAAAGCTATGCCATTTGCGTTTCCGCTTTCCTGCGGAGTCGCGCAGGTCGATGACGATGGCCCAATGGCCCGGCGAACGCTCGCGAATATGTCCCTTCATCGCGCCACTCCCTTTGGCTTGTAGTGAAATTTATTTCGGCAGGCATCAGAGCAAAATTTTGCGACGGTCCGTTTTCCGCCCTGGCCGGCTTCGAACCACCGGCTGCATTGTTGGCAGGTGAGTAGTGTTCCGCCACCGGCGACGAATTGAGCCATCTCCAGATTCATCGCCTGGAGCAAATCATGGGGCTCCATGACCATCACGGGCCTAGCGTCGGGCCCTGTTCCCGGTACTAGCAGCACATCGAGCGAACCCACTCTCGCGTATGTCCCTCTGGAATTTGCAATTCGGACGACGGTTGGAAGCATCCGGATCATGCCTTGCATTTTCTTTATTTCGGCTCGCCAGAACGACAGATCCTCGGATGGCAGCTTGGTCGATCCAGCCGGCGTTATGAGTAAGCCCCATTTTTCGGCGAAACCGACACAGGCCGCCGCTGAACCGTCAAGCTGGGCAAAATCCAAATAAAGCGACTGGTTTGCCAACGGCGAATATCGCTGCTTTCCGCGACCGGTCTGCCGAATTTTTCCATCCCGACACGCATAGGACGGCTCCCCGGGCGCCTTTGCAAATGCACGGGTCCATTCGAAATCAATTTTGATGACTGCCATGACCCCGAGCCTCAACGGCACTTAAACGGATAGAGCAGACTATCCGTTTAATCCGTTGCGGTCAAGGACGACGTGGGCTAGTCCGGTAGCAGCTAATGCGCGTGGCACCAAGGAGACACCAATATGACCACGAATGCCGAAGCCCCAAAGACACTTTCCGTCCCAATGGCTGGAAAGCGCTATCTCGATCTCGGAAGGAACGCATCGTACGACGCCGCCAGGCGTGGCGACATTCCGGTGATCCGGATTGGCAAGCTATTGCGAGTCCCTGTTCAGGCGATGGAACGCATGCTCGAACAAGCTGGGCGTAGCGGAGAGGCGGCATGAAAAAGCCCCAGCTTGCCGTGCAGGCGGCGGCCGGGGCTCATCAGGACGATCGGACTAAACGCGACCGACATCACCAATCGTCGACATCTAGCCACGCCGTTTCTCCACGTCAACACGCCGATCGTCGGCCAACACTCGTCGAGCCCGTTGTGGTTTCCCAATGGTGGCGCGACCGCGGCGGTCGTGCTGTGCGCGTACAACTCAATAGCTACGAGGGGCACAATCTCGTCGACGTGCGAACGTGGTGGACGAACGACGCTGGCAAATTGCTACCGGGCAAGGGCTTTGCCTGTAGCGTTCGGCAGCTCCCCCAACTCGCAAAGGCAATCGATAAGGCCGTCGCCAAGGCATTTGAGCTTGGGCTAATCCCCGGCAGCACGAGCCGGCCATGACTAGCGCCGCGCGACGCCGGCTTCCTGATCGCCGCGGCAGCGAGACGTTCAGTCTGCAATGCGGCGGACTGCCGTACATCGCCACAATCTCAAGATTTGAGGACGGACAGCTAGGCGAGATTTTCCTAACGAACCACAAGTCGGGGAGCGACACCGACACCGCCGCCCGCGATTCCGCCGTCGTGTTTAGCATTGCGGTTCAGTTCGGGGCTGATCCCGAAATCATCCGCAAGGCGCTTTGTCGCGACACGCGCGGTGCTGCATCCGGCCCACTTGGCGTCGCGCTCGACATGCTGGTGGCAGAGGGTGGCAAGCCATGAGTGTATTGCCAGAGCTCGACCACGACGCCGCGGACCAGTCCGAACTGCCGGCCGCGATCCAGGAAAGTCTGGCGAGTTGGCGCCGGATCGTAGGGCGCGCTGGTCCCGGCAGTGAACGGCAGATTTTGCAGAACGCGGCGGCCGATCTTTTCCGCACGCGCAAAGTCAGCAAAACAGTTTGGCCGGATCACGATGGCATCGTTTTCCAAGCAATCGTTGACGCGCTTGCCGACATGGCGGTAATCGCCGGAATCGGTGATGACGACGCTCAACTAATTTTTGTGCAAGCGCAATCTGGGGACAGCAATCATCGCGACGGCCACGCGAACGGCCATGACGCCGAACCTCCGGCACCCAACAGCCCCGACGAGTACGGCATCGAGTTTACTGCTACAGGCAAGCCAAGCGCCGAGCCCACGGCTTTGACCTTTCTTGATCCGGCCAAATGGGAAGGTCAATCGATTCCGCGGCGCCGATGGCTGATCCCGCATCGCATCCCGCTCGCTAACGTGACAATGCTCAACGGCGACGGCGCTGCCGGCAAGACGACGATCGCGCTGCAGCTCCTTGTCGCTACTCCCCGCGGGGGAGGGTGGCTTGGTTCTCAGGTTGACGAGCCCGGATCTGCGCTTTTTCTCACCGCCGAGGAGGACGAGGACGAAATTCACCGCCGCCTTGCCGCAATCCTCGAACATCAGGGGCTCGCCTTCCGCGAATTAGCCGGCGTGCATCTCCTTTGTCGACCCGGAGCCGATGTTGTGCTCGGCATCCCCGATCGGTTCGGTGTTATTCACGCAACGCCGCTATTTGAGAGGCTTTCCGCAGCCGCCGAAGCTATCCGACCTTCGGTCATCATTATCGAAGCCGCGGCCGACGTTTTTGCCGGGAACGAGAATGATCGCGCACAGGTACGCCAGTTCATCGCGCTATTGCGCCGGCTCGCGCTCACCACCGGTGCCGCTGTGGTGCTGATCGCGCATCCGAGCCTTACGGGCCTGACTTCCGGCACTGGCACCAGCGGCAGCACGGCTTGGAATAACTCGGTGCGCAGCCGCCTTTACTTCACCGGCGCGAAGAAGGCCGACGACGACGAATCCGACATCCGCGAGCTCAAGGTCATGAAATCGAATTACGGCCCGGCGGGCGAGATTGTCCGGCTGCGGTGGGACCGCGGCGTATTCGTCCCGGAGGGCGCGCCCGGAATGCTCGAGCGGGTCGCGGCCGAAGCATCGGTCGACCAGGCCTATCTCGATTGTCTTGATGCAGCGCTCGGCAGCGGGCGCTACGTCGGGCCGTACACCGGCAAGGCGTATGCGCCCTCGATCTTCGCCCAAATGCCTCAGGCAAAGGGCTACCGCTCCAAGGCGCTTGCCGCTGCGCAAGAACGGCTGTTCAACGCCGGCCGAATCGAAGTGCGCAAAGTCGGTCCACCGTCCAAGGCGCTCGATCGCATTTTCAGGAAGGCCGCGCCATGATCGATCTTCGGCCAAGAAATCGAGGCCAAAGACCTTGCATTGTCTGTCCCCGGACACGATGTTTTCTCCGACGAACATGCATCGGACGGGGGTTCGATTCCCTCCGGGGCTACCATGGCCCCGTAAGCTCAATGGCAGAGCTGGTGCCTTTGACGCGAAGCGCCGCCTCCCGAGTTCCGGTTGAGGCGGCACTTTATTTTTGTGCCGGTGTTCAGTGCAACCAATCGCCCGGCTTCTACCGCCTGCTATCGCCTTCTACCGCCTGCTATCGCCTTCCATCGGGGTGCCAGCGCCCCTGCTATCGCCCCTGCTACCGGGGCTCTATCGCTGCCATCGGCCTACCTTCCATCCCCCCACACCCCCCTGGCCGACTTCGCTGCGCTGGCGCTGCGCTACGCCGGCCCCGCTTCGCCTTCACATGACCAACACCGAGATTATCGAATGACCACCCGAAAGACCAAACGACCGCCCACAAACCGCAAGCTCGTGCGTCAACCAGCCGGTCCGGTGGACAAGCGACGCCGTAGACGTGGCCTCACCCTCGCAGTCCGCACTGCCTTGGATGCCATGATCTTCGATCGCTGCACCCGAGCTCAAGCGTGCGAAAGGGCCGGATTTACAGAACGAGCGCTATATCTCGCGTTGGAAAAGCCTGAAGTGGCAGCGTACTTCAACAAGGCTTTGCTGGTACTTCGTGCTGGCGAGCGTGCTCAGAATCTTCACCGGCTCGCCGATATTCGTGATCAGGACGACAACCGCGCCGCCGCGGTCAAAGCAATTCAGGTTTTGGAGCAACTTGATGCCGAAGCGGTAGCGCGACCGGCGGGCGACAATTCGCCAGGCATCGTAATCAGGATTCTGCATGTGGCGCAGCAGGCCGCCCCGGCGGCGCCGGTGATCAACGTGACACCGCGCCCGCCTTTGCCTCTCGCAGCTGCGCCGCCATCGCGTGATCCGGTTTTCATGGGCGGACCCAAGCCTGAAGACCTGCAATCCGATGACGAATAGGCGCCGTCCGGTAGCAATCGCGGTAGCAACGGTCGATTTGACGTTACAGCCGCCATCGAAAAGAACCGATCTAACAACAAGATGCGGAGGCAGCGCGCCGGTGTTGTGCAGCGGTTTGCATATCCGGTAGCGCGCCGATCGCAAGCATTTGCGCGCGCGAAGGCAGAAGCCGAGAAGGTTATAGAAGAAAGGCCGCGCACGCACGGCGGCGCGCACCCGCGCTCGCGCGCGACCCCCAACCATCTCGAAACGCTCGTCGACCACCCCGCAAATCGCTCATTTGGCGACGGCAGGGGTAAAACGGTTGCCGACCCGCCGCACGTCAGCCGGCGCCGAACATCTGCCAGCAAATTTTGTTTGACCCCAAAAATTGTTTGAGCCCGAATTATTTGAAGCTCCCAACGGCAATTCAACGGATGACGCATTCAGTTGTGCGCCTCGCACGGTTTGCGCGTGCATCGTCCTGATGTGTGCGGATATGCATGTCGTCACACACATCGTCGGCGATTTGGAAATCTGTGCAATGGCGAATGCGAAGCGAGAACAGGTGAGCGTTGCTCTCGGTCCCGAATTGCGGGCAGCGATCAAGCGCGCAGCCGAAGCCGAGCATCGATCGATGTCAAATCAGATCAAGCATCTCGTGGCAAAGGCGCTCGAGCACCGCGGCGAACAGGCAGCGGCTTGAGCAATCACGGAAAGGGACAACTGCTGTGACCGATGAAATCGAACAGCCAGAGCTCCGCGTGATCCCGCCGGACGTATTTGGGATGTTCCGGGATTTTGTCGCGCTTATCACTGATCCGGTGGCCTGCAAGGTGCGGCAGCGCGAGTTTCAACAGGCACAGGACGCAACGGCCACGGGCCAAGCGCAGCTTGCAGCCGAGCGCGTGTTGTTTGCTCAAGAAATGGCAACAGCCCGGGCCGAAATCGCGTCCAAGCGGGCTGCGCTCGAGAAGCGCCGGGTTGCCGCACATCAGGACCAACTCGCCATTGCGGAGGCTGGGAAGCACATGGCCAAGCTTATTGATGCCTGGAAATTCGTCGGCGACGATAATCCGCTCGTTCGCAGTGGGCTCATGGAAGCCCAATTCACGCCTCTTGAAAACGCACGTCGCGCATTCGCCAGCGTTTCGGTACAGGCCGACAATCCTGCCGAGGCGGCCGAATCAGCCGACGACGAGCCGGTTGCCCAATTCCCACAAGACGACTTCCCGGCGCATCTGACGATAACGCGCGAGCCCGTCGTGCGCGTGCGAGGCGGTCGATCGCAGCGCGTGCGGGCCGATCAATGACCTTCATCGACCGCGAGCGGATTCATGGCTGCTTCGGTCAATGGCGCCCGGTGCGGAGAAATAGACAGCCTCGTACCGGGCGACTTTTTCGTAGGAGCAATCGCGATGTCTAATCTGCCGCAAAAACTCATAATCGATCTGGACCATCCCTCGGGTGTGGCCGTCTTGCAGATGGAGCGCCTTTCAGCAGGGGAAAGCCTCGATCGTGGCCGTGGCAGATATATCGCCCTTGAGGACGCGCCGAAGGGTCTCATCTTTGGGCCGCATGACATCAACAACGCCGTGAAAATGTAGGGCAAGGAAATGGACGTCAACACGAGCGACCTGAATGCCGTTCTCCGCGTGATCGACTTTTTGGCCGATCCGGTCTCGTACCGAGCCAAGATCGCGGAACTGCTTGAGGCGAGCAACACAGCGCAGGTCAAGATTGACGAAGCGCAAGCCGCGTCTGTCGCGCTCGATGAGAAAAAATCCGAGCAGACAAGGCAGATGCAAACCGCATTGGCAGAGCATCAATCGCAACTGGACGACGACCGTGAAACATTCAAGCGCGCTGCCGCTGAGAAGTCGGCGGATATTCTGCGTCGCGAGACGGCGGTAGCCGCTGCTGAAAAAAGGCTCGCGACCGAACGGCAAGAGGTTGCCGACCTCCGCGCCGACCTCGATCAGCGCATCGCCAGTTTCAATAAGGCGATAGACCCGCGTCCATTCCCGCGCGCAGTGCCGGCATGAGTAACGGCGCACCACCGCCCCACGTCACCGCCGCGGCCGCGGTCGTCAATTCGTGGCTGCAAGGCCGCGAGCAACCGGCCGGCAAGTGGACCGATGAGCAGTTCAAGGCCGCCACGCCTGCGCAGCGCATCGATTACGCCCGGCAGTTTCCGCAAGAGCAGTTTCAGAAACAGAACGGTGTGCAGCGATGACCGTATTCGTTTGCACCTTCGTCGATCAGACCTTCGACAAGAAGTCGGCCGAGGTCGCCTACATCGCGAATGTCTTGGACACGGTGAAGCAGGAACTCGTGCGCGGCCAGGGCATCACCACCACCGGCACCGCCCTGGGAAATAACGCGGCGGGTACGGCGAACACCGCGCGTGCGTCGTGGACTTACACACCAAGCGCGAGCAATCCGTAAGAAAAAAATGGCTGAAGACCCGAACGAATCCATTTGGCTGTTCGATCTGTCGCCAGACAGCGGTGGTGCACCGGCGCGCATTCAAGCCACGCGCGGTTACGCATTCGAAATGGTCGAAGCGCTGCCAAGTCGTTATCGAATCCAGCAGACGGGCGATGTGCTGCCCGTTGAGCGCGCGGACGGAAAGCCAATTATCCTATTGCCGGACGCGGACCAATGACACCGCGCCGGCTTCTTTCAATCTTGATCCTGCTAGGCGCGATGGTCGCGCCAGTAGTTTCAGCCATGGGGCAAGCTCCTCCGGCTGTTGGCTCGCTGCCGGATTCGGAACGCCGAACAGCCTATAGCTTGAACGGAAGTAATTGCAGTTGCGCCGTCAATTTGGCTCTCTTTGCCAGCGGAAATGACATCGATGCGTGGTTGCAGGTATGGATCAACGGCGTCCGGTATTTGTCCACCGACCCATCATTCGGCTGGTCGCTGTCGAGCACCACCGGCCCGCTCTCGACCATCCCGCGCCCGATCACCAACGCGATCCTGACGTTCAATCAGTCCATTACCGGCACAGCGCAGATCGTCGGCGCCGAACGGCCGCGGCAACTGGCACAGTTCTCGGAAAATACCGGCGTCCCCGCGCGTGCGCTCAACCAGCGCATGACGGAAATCACCGCGGTCGAGCGCGAGCTTTGGGACAAGACCAACGACCTCACCGGCCGCGGCTTGTTCTTCGCGCCGGGGAATGTGACGGGGCCGATGCCGTCACCGGCTGCGTGCGCGGGCGCAATCCTCGGCTTCGACGTAACCGGGCTCAATCCGCTTTGTATGCAGCTTGTCGGCCTATCATCAGGCACTATCGTCACACCAACGACAACCATTCTCGGTGACATCGTTACATGGGGCGGCTCAAACGGCAAAACTCTTTTAGATGCCGGCGGCCCACCGCGCGTGCAGCTAAAGGCCAGCATTTCCTATTACGTGAATGGCAACTCGGTCAGCACGGCTGCGTGCGGCCCGAC
Organism: uncultured Alphaproteobacteria bacterium; assembly: GCA_963724715.1. Lineage (GTDB taxonomy): Bacteria > Pseudomonadota > Alphaproteobacteria > Rhizobiales > Xanthobacteraceae > BOG-931. Next base: position 21,360 of record CAVRVV010000004.1, read on the forward strand.
AGGTGCATCAACCTGTTCGGCCGGCAGCGACAGCAATAATTGCCTGACGCCAACTACGGCGTGCCTCACCACACAGCATGTCGTTAACATCGTCATCAACAAGATCGACCTCGCCGGCTTCACTGCCACAATTTATTTGGCGCATGGTTCTAGCAACAATTACGCCTTCACGTGCACCGGCGGTCCCGTCATCGGGCAGTCCGTCTTTGGCTTTGCGGGCGACAGCAACGCGCCGACTGCGGTCACGATAGTTGGACCGGCGCTGAACCCCGCCGTCCAAGTGAAGGACGGATGCACCGCTTCTCTCACCAATTTGGCTTTTGCTGATAACGGGTCAAATAACACAACCCAATTTATCATCGCAGGGGTCGGGGGGTACGGGCACGTTGATGTAGTCGGCGTTACGTTTGGGGCTCTTGGAATTGGCACCGCAGTCAGCGCGTCCTATGGCGGATCGATTACTTTGAACGGCGCAAACGCCGTCACCGGCAGCGAAAATGCTTTTGCGTCTGTTTCAAACGGGGGCACGGTAGATATTGGAGGGACCGTCGCCGGCTCAGCGGGTATCACTTGGGGCACGGGCGCCGTCATCATCCAGAACGGCGGCACTATTGGCAGCGTTACGCCGTCAACCTTCATCGGCTTCTCCGGCGTGTCCGGGCCACGTTGTTACATCTCGACGATAAATTCTCCGGACGGCTACAACCCAAATCAGGTCTATCCCGGCAGCACCGATTGCGTCATCAATCAGACCGTCGGCGCGTTGGGTGTGCAGAAGGGCTCGGGCGGATCATCGACAATCGACTACGGCACAGCCGGCCATCCGCTGTTGTCCGGCGGCGGCGCAAGCGCACTCGATACGTGGGACAGTGCGGGCGTAACCTGTAGCGGCTCGCCGACATCGAGCTTTGCCAGCGTCAAAGGCATCGTTACCCACTGCTAGCGGATGGACCTATCATTTATGATCCGCGCCGGGCTCAGGGGTACTTTCCAGGCTTTAGCAGCCGGTACGCCAAATAACCGACATCCGTGACTGCAACTAAGGACAGCGTGCCGATCCCCGCCATAGCAATCAGCACAACAGCGACAAACAGCCCGGCATAGACCTTTGTCATTTGTGAGCGGCTCTTGTCGCCAAATCCTGCCGCCCCGCGCTCAAACGCCAAGCCACAAACCGGACAGCCAAACGCTTAGAGCGATGCCAACGGCGATCGCGGCTGAGACTGCGTAAGTGTAAACATCGTCATCCATTGGCGGATTCACTAAGTTGGCTGGCGCTCTAAAATAGGTGGGCGGGACCGCTTTGGGCGGACAGCCCCGCCCTTAAGCTGAGTTGGGGGACAGTCTCTAGCGTGGCGGCTCAGCTCTTCAATGAATTAACGGCCGTTGGCACGCATCGCGAGTCCAAACCGAAATAAACCTTAAGGAGGGAACGCGTCCGAAGACGGAGGACAATCCCGTAACCGCAGCGAACACTGGTTAATCTCGATTGTGGATAACTCAGCGCGCCTTTGACGTGGAGTTCGATCCGCCGCATCTTTGCGATCGATACCGCAGAGCAGTGTCAGGGGTAGCGTGATGTCCGTAGTCACCGACAAAATTGGCAAATCACTTGGATATGGACGAGGTCGACAAGTGTCAGTCCAACGCGATGGCACAGATTTCGTCGTAGCGTTCCAACCGGAAGGTCACGTCATTTTCCGACATCATGACCTAAAGGCACTCAGAAATGTCTGTAGTAAACTTCGGTGGGAGGTCCTAGAAGAGAAGTCGTTTCCGCTAAACCTAGATGATATTCACTCGTACCTGAGCGGATCAGAGTGAGGCGGCGCTTTTCTGGGCGCGGCCTATAGCGGATTTGATCCGCGCCGCGCTCAAGGGCGCAGCCGCCTCATCATTCCCTGCACGCTGTCATTCAATATCTTGGCATAGTAATTCACTTCTTCCCCGGCAGCCGCCGAATAGCGGCCGTCGAAGGCATATGCATCGATCGCCCAAAGCACGAAAATTAAAGCAGCCAAGGACAGAAGGCGGCTCATGGCACTGCCCCTATCATTGATTGCAAAAAGATAACCTGAGTCTCCTCATAGTGGCAATGAGCCGACCGTCCGCTGCCAAGGCTGCTGCGCCGGCACCGAAGCCGCACGAGGAAAAGTAACTAATCTTGCCTCGTCGGTTTGCGCTGTACCTGCTGTGCGAGACACGTTGCGTCGAGGAATTTGAGAACAGCCGGCCAATATCTTCGGTCGCCCCATAGCTTCTGCTTTTGCGGAAAACCCGTCTCCCGATGGTGTGCGTCGAGCATACTAATCGCCCGACGAGCGGTCCGCTCCGGGACGCCCAGCTTGCGGATGAGCTCAGCGTCGGTGACGAACAGCTTTTCCTTCTCGCGCTCGATCGTACCTGGCTGGGGCTGGGTCATCGGTTATTTCTCACTTTTTCTTTCGTCGCCTTCATTAGCGCCGCGCCTCTTTGATCGGCGCTTGGCCGGATTGGGACCGTCGAAGATGCTCACGTAAGGTTTTGGGTGGCGAGCTTCCTCAATTATTCGTCTCGTGGCCTCGGTTATTCGCGCAACCTCGTCGATGGGGCGCCCACCAGTGAGCCAAGCATCGACCTCCGCCCATTTCCACATGAGTTTTCCACCGCGCTTCCGGGGCGGCGGCAGGATGCCTTGAGCCTGCCAGTTGTCGATCGTGTCCGGCGAATTGCTGGTACAAATCGCCAGCACCTCCTTGTCCTGCCAAGGCGGGACAAAGCCGTCGATCAGAAGCTTTTTGAGTGCCGGCGTCATCCTGGCCCTCCTGTGCATAAGCCGAAGTCCCCCGAGAGGGACCGGCTTGCGCGAGATTCAATTTAGGATGAGCATGTCCATGGGCCTGAAAACCCGGACCAGTGATAGGCGTGCGACCGATTGGCGTCGGTAGCAGCCGAAGGTAGGACGCGCCTTGGCGGGCGCGCCGACTTGGCCATATTGGCCGGGATCGGCGTCCTATGTCCAGAGCGAAAGCTTAAAAGGCGTCGGCCTGTCTCACTGGCAGGTTTTCAGCTCCCGGCTGCCGGCCGATCCGGCAACGGCCCTGAAAAGCCAATCCAGTGAGCCCCACCATGAGTAAGGAAGACGCATCGCCCGCGTGTTCAACTAGCACACCTGCCAAACGCAATCGCGATCCTGTCGAGTGGCGCGAAACCGTCCGCCGCGCCGGCAGAATTAAAATTCAGCGCCGGTACCCGTTACGTCCACAGATACGCTACCGAACCGACCGCGAGATTGCCGGTCCAGCCAAGCGCAAAATGACGCTGATGGAGCGCTATGGCAGCCTCCATGTCGGTGACGCTGCCAAGAATGAAAATTACCCGCTCAGCCAAGCCCCCATGGTCGTCTCGCCGTGGGTTTGCGACGAGAGCGGCACCTTGACCCGCACGGTGATGCCCGACGTGAAAAACGCACCGGACATGACGCGGGAAGCTGTAAAACAGAAAGTCCTAGAAGCCGAAAAACGGAAGGTCCTTGAAGCGGAAAAAAGGAAAGCCCTCGAAGTCGAAAGACTGAAAGTCGTTGAAGCCAACCTCGAAAAGCGGAACAGCAAAAGTTTGGCCAGACTAAAGCGGTGGATAAAAAATAGAGAATCTCAATCAGGGGAGGCGCGGGCATGACCATATTCAAATTCCCCTATAGTCGACGGGAAGCAGCGCGGCGGTCGCGACGATCGAAGAACGGTACACCCGAGGAACGGGAGGCAAAGGCCGGCGCCGCGGCGTTTAGGATTGTGCCGTTCAAAAAGCGTCGATCAAAGAACGGCACGCCCGAGGAGCGCGCTGCAGTGAAGCCGGCCGCTGCCATCGTCGACTTGGCGCCCGAGCGCGCGTTGCGTGTAAAGCAACGCTTGATCGGGGCACATCCGGCGCCGGCCACCATCGCCGAAACGCCAACGGAATCAGAGGCGGGATAAAATCAGTTGCGGGCCGATTTGGGACAGACGGTCCCGGATTGTCCTAAATTTAAGCCTCGGAGGCGGGCCCCAGCGCCCGCCTTTTCATTACCTAAAAATGGGTTGGAACCTACCCACTATTAGGTAATTTTACCGAGCGGCAGAAATAAAGCGGACGGATAGCCCAACAAGATCAGAGGCTGTTGTTTTTAAGATCAGCAACAACTCAAGCCACGCTTTAGCGTACGCTAAAAATATCGAGCGTAAATAATAGGACGTAGCGTCCTAAGTCGGAAAATTCCTACGACAATCTGTCTTAATAAAGTTCGCAAAACGTGAACTCCAAAGGTGCACCCCATGCACAACGCGGGGCCGGCCGAATGCTCGCCCCGCGCTATTTCAGGTGCCGACGTTCCGCAGCTGCGTTGGCGCCTGCCGATTTTATTTCGCTATTTGTATCCGATCTGTACCGGTGCAGTGTTGGCGCTGTTGTCCTCGATGTTGTTGTCGGCGTATCTCGTCACTTGCCCGCTGTGCCGATGGCCTGTTCGCACGAGCGAACCGTTGCTATTTTTTGGCGGTTGAAGGAGGGGCGACATCGGCAGTTTGGTCGAAGTCAATGGTGTTGTCGCCGTAACTGAAAACCCCTACCCCCACACCAGTCAAGGCGTCATTCTGCCACCCATTTACGTTGCCCGTAATCGCAACTTGGGTCATATAAACGGCGCCGTAGGATACCCCTCCGGTATTGCCTGCTTGCACGCCAGTATGGTTGTTAGAGGCTGTGCACCGGACCAGCATCAGACCGGTTCCATAGTAATTTGCCTCGACGATAAAGCCGCCCCCATTGTTTGACGACACGGAATCCGTCGCCGTGGCGGTAATCGTTCCGGTCGTAGCGGTAGCATCAATCGCTATCCCAAATGCGCCGTTGTATTGCGTTTCCACTCGGTTGAAGACGGCGGTCGCCGTCGCACCTTGCGGCTGGACCAGGATACCGTACCCACCGTTCTTGCTGACGAGCGTGCGCGAGACGGATATGCCGCTGAAAATGGCCGGTAGAAAACTGATGCCATTCTCTGTGAAATTTCGGATCACGCTATCGCGAACGGTTAGGCTGGCGCCGGAGTTGAACACGATGCCGTTAGTGCCTGTGATGCCAAGGCCATCGAGCACCACGCCACTTATGAAGATATTCTCGGTCGCGTGCGCGTTGATGGTGATTGCCGCTCCAGTGTTTGCCGACATCCCAGCCCACCCGTGACCTTGGATGCTGACCGGGCCGGTGATGGTCAGCGAGCCATAGTTGCCTGGATCGAGCACCTCGACTTGGCCATTGGCAGCTACCGCGTTATAGGCGGCCTGGAGGTTCCGGCAGGGCAAAGTGATGCTGCATGGATTGGAATCATTGCCTGCCGCCGAGACGAAGGTGCGGCCCGCGGCCTGTGCCGGCGCAGCTGGTAGCGTGACGGCGAGCGCAAGCGCCGCCGCGATGACGATCGTGCGTGTCATGGGAATAGCCCCCTTGGGACGCCTAAGCGTGCGGACTGCACGCGGGGCAAGCTTAGCTCAGGATGGCCGGCGTTCAATCTTCCCGGCTGGCCAAATTTGGCGGTCTCGGAATGTCCTTCAATATCTGGCGCGGCACGCTTGGCAGCTTGGCGATATTCACCGCGATAAGGAATGCCTCGTCGCGGGTGAGCATGCTGTTGCCGAGAACCTCGGGTTCCATGGGCCTCAGAAGAACTCACAAAGGCCAAAAAGCAGCCACTTCCCTTTAGGGCATCGTTAAGCGGCGGGTGATGGTCTGTTCACGCGGTCGGGTGGGCCTCATCGGTTCAATTGCGCTCTCCTCCTAGAAATCAGTGATTGGGACAGACCTCGCCTGCGATTTATTGAGAGGCGAGAAAAATGCCAACTGATGGACCGCCGCATGAAAGGGGAACACGATGAACGCTCTAACAATTGAGGCAACCGCGGAAAATGCAACTACTGTGCGGTCCGATGAGGTTTTGGACACTAGCAACGCCGTCGAACAACAAACGCTGCCCGCTCAGGCCGAACGGACAACCAAACAGAGGATGGAGCTTGACGCCGAAAGGATTCGATCGTCTATCGCTCGGCTAAGTTCAAGTTCAATCGAAGAGCTTGAAGGATTGGCTTCTGAACTCCATAAGCTGGACGAGTTCTTGAAATCTGAGACTGGCCGCGTTCAACGAGAAATCGAAAGTGCATTAGCCGGCATCAAAATTATTATCGAAGCTATTGTTCCGTGGAAACGACCCGCCCCTGCCTCATCGCGTGTGAGCAGCTTCGCCGCTGATCGCCGCCCGGGCTCACCCTCGAAATAGACATTCGCCAGCGCCTGCTTGTCATGGTCGCGCACGATGAAGCACGCGGAGCTTTCCTCGATCGACCATGGCCCGGGGAAGCGGCGAGGCATGGGCCTCAGTTGCCCCCGTACCGTGTTTGTAGCTCTTGAATTAGCTGATGGGCGGCGTGTGTTACTTTGTCGAGTGGATTGGCATTGCAGTAATTGCTGATCCATTCAGTGATGCCAGCGGCATCCGTCTTTCCAAGGGGATCATTAGGCGCTAATGCCCTTCCAGCCCAGCCGGACAGATATCCCCATACCCAAGATTTCGTATTGCGCGAATTTTGCAGACCCAAGCTGGCGTTCACTGGTCCACTTTCCACACGAAGGATTTCCAGGCGTTATGACCGAAACTTGAGGTTCGCTAATAGCCACGCTACCGCTCGCAAAGGCGAACGCGATAGTTGCGAGTATGGCGAGCGACTTCATCGTATCCTGCTAATCGTCATGTGGCCTTTAATGCTCGAGCCCGTAGGAGGCCGCTGGTGAGTTTTTGCGCTCGACGATGAATGATAGCGCGCCGCTCGATTGAACGCATGGGCGGATTCCTTAGGGCGGCGGGGAGTGCTGGCGGTCGGACGGCCGTCAGCCGTGCGTGTCCTCGTTGGCTAGCGGCCGCAATTTGACTGGAGTTTCGATCAGCGCCCAATGGCTTACTTCAAGCTCAGGGCGAGCGCCTTTTCGAATATCGAGGGGAACGTCGACCGCCACGAATGCGTGTCTGGCTTGGTGCCAGTGTCCGACGACTACATCCCACCCATGTTGCTCAGGCCCGGCGTTTGTAGCCCGCGCCACCAGTAGGAAGCGCCCGAATTTCGGCGGCTTGCCCTTGTGCCATTCGATCATTGACGGGCCTCCAAATTTGCTACCGCGATTGCTACCCAACTCAGTAGGACAAGCTGGTATTGATGGGGACTGGTGCCCCACTGTTCGCCCTCGATCCTCAATAAAATGGGAGCAAATAAAACGGCCGAGGGCGCATCGGCACGACATCGGCAGAATTACAAAACCGCTGCTCTACCGCTGAGCTAACCCGGCTTTTCAACGACTTAGCATTTTCTGGGCACCAACCGGGCACCGAAAATGTTCGCCATTGATTCACGGCGAATTGATAGTCAGCGCATGCGCAAGTCAAGCACCGGAGCGACGCGATTTCGCAAAACGTCGAGGAAAATCCCGCTCGTGGCCGTCGTCGCTTGCGCCGGTCAGTCGCCTTCGTGTCCGTTATTGGGGGCAAAGCTGCCGCAGCAGCGATGACGCGCCGCGGCAGTTAATGACCCAATTCTTCGCGCAAGGCGTGAAGCCGTGTCAGAGGGGGTTCGATGGATGGTGCGGGTCCGGCCGTTGACAGTGAGGTTCACAGACACTTGCTCGATGCGCGGCTGACGGATAGCGGTGCTGCCGGTCGATTTACCATTCTCCGAGTCACCGAATCCCTGTTTCGGCGCTTGCTCACTTTGCTCGCGCGGCATCGGCCGCGCTGAGCCCCTCCAACGCGAGGCCGAGTGTGACGCCTTCATCGATGATGCGGCGCAGCTTCTGGGTCATCGCGATGCGCGTATACTTCGTGGTGAGCGATGGCAGCTTGGCAAGCCCTTCCGCGATCTCGCGGGCGCGGGCCAGCAGCTTGTCCGCCGGAACAATTTCGTTGACCGCGCCCCAGTCCTTCGCCGTCTGGGCATCGAGCTCCTGGCGGGTCATGATAAAGTAGCGGCCGCGTATGCTGCCGATGGCTTCCTGCCACAACAAATGGACGCCATCACCGGACGCGACGCCTAATTCGAAATGGGGTTTGTCCTGAAAAACGGTTGAAGGCGTCGCCAGCACGATGTCGGCGAGCAGGATGTACTCGGAGTGCAGCCGCACAGGGCCGTTCACTGCGGCGATCAGCGGAACTTCGATATCGAGAATGTTCATGAGGACTTTTCTGCCCTCGCGATAAATTTTGTCGTAGCCTTGCGGGGTGAAAAAGTCGAAACCTTCAGGACTGATTGTCTCCATAAAGGCGTTGCCGCTGCCGGTCAGGATGACAACGCGATTATCGCGGTCGGAACCGACGGCGTGAAAGAGGTCGACGAACTGTTCGTGGGTATATCCGTTGAAGACCAGCGTGCCGCCATTTGTGTGAAGCGCCACTTCCAGCACGCCGGTTTTTGAGCGGGTCAGGCGAGCGTTGGGAAAGCTGTCGCGATAAGCGTCAAAGTGACTCATGACTAGCTCCTTCACGTTCGGACCTCAGCGTGTCCGATTTTGCTTTGATGCACAACGCGGCTCTCATGTCTGAATAACTGCGTTTCGTCGCACAGCGATGTTTTGCAAGACGAGGCCGCGGCAGCTTTCGGGGGGTAAAGCGGACTCGAGCTTCCCTGGATAACAGGAAATTACTAAACCGCTGCTCTACCGCTGAGCTAACCCGGCGCCGGGCGTGCCGCGTAGATAACTTGAACGGAACTTTTACACAACGGATTCCGGATCACACAAAGGGGCGAAAATGAGACCCACCCGGCCGCTCTGCTGATACGCGCTATGCAATCGCGGGCCGCGTGAAAGACTCCATCGGTGCTATGACGCCTCTCGCTTTGCGTTGCTTGACCCCGCCATCACCTCACGGTTTGGCGGGGTTTTCATTTGCGAATGAGGGCAGTGCGGGGCGTCTAAAGTAACGAGTAGGAGTTAATCGCATGAAGCTAACGACAATATCGGTCGCCGCTGCGGCCGTCGTGGTGTTTGCGCAATCGGCACAAGCGCGCGAACATTATCGCCATCATCGGTATCATGTCGCGCATTTTGCCCGGCATTATTCGCCGCCCGGATACGGCGAATATGGCGCCCAAAACATGTTTGCAGAGAATGCGCGAAGCGATTTCCACCGAAATTATTCGAGCCAAATTTATTCAGATCAAGTCTATCCACAACGAAACGCCTATGGCGGCCAAATCGGTGCCCGTATCGGCGGGCGTCCGGCGGCGTGGTGCGGTTGGGAGATGCGGCAGCTGGTGTCCGGCGATCCGGGTCCCGCGTTCAACCTGGCGCGCAACTGGGCGCATTGGGGTCAGGCCGGACCGGCAGGCATCGGCGCGGTCGTGGTCTGGTCGCACCACGTCGGCAAGATCGTCGGCCAGGAGGGCGGCGAATGGATCATCGAATCCGGCAACGACGGCAACCGGGTCCGCACCCGGCCGCGCTCGATCGCCGGCGCCATCGCCATCCGCTGGGGATGATTGATCGGATCACCCGATACCGCAACGTTGAAATGAACGCGCGAAGGCCGCTCGGGAAACCGGGCGGCCCTTACTCGTCGTACACCTCGTGCACGGCAACCACGCCGCGGCGCCAATAGCCGGCGGCGCGCGTCCATTTCGGATTGGCGCCGTGGTCGGCGATCAGTTGCCGGCGCAGCGCCTTGGCGGTGAGCGACTCGCAGGCGACCCAGGCGTAGTAATCGCCGGCCGGCAGTTGCAGCGTCGACAGCGTCTTCGCCAGCACGTCGCTCGCGCCAGCAGCGGCGCCTTTGCGGTGTGCCCAGGTGACGGTCGCGTTCGCTTTGGTCTCGAAAGCGATCTCGTCGGCCGCGCCATCGACCTCACCCACGACGACGACCCGCGTCCCCGCCGGCAATTCGGCGAGCCGCCGGCCGATGGCAGGCAGTCCGGTCTCGTCGGCGATCAGCAAATGCCAATCGTAGGTGGTCGGGATGATGAAGGAGCCACGCGGGCCGCCGATCGACAGCGTTTGGCCCGGCTGCGCCTGCTCAGCCCAGCGCGTCGCAGGTCCTGCGTCGTGAATGGCGAAGTCGATCTCAAGCGTATTCTTGATCGGATCATAACGGCGCGGCGTGAAATCGCGCCCCAGCATGTTGGGCGCGCCTTCGGCGTTGGTGGTGCCGTCGGGGAAGAACAGCTTGATGTGGTCGTCGAAGCCGAGGCTCTTAAAACCTTCGAGATCGCCGGTCAGCGTGACGCGGATCATGTGGGCGGCGATCTTGTCGACCTCATTGATCGTCAGCGTGCGGCGGCGCGGCTCGTGGCGCACGCGCTGGGGGCTGCGCGGATCGGCCGGCGGTGCGGCGGCCGTGCGGGTCGCCGCAGGGGCGGGAGTGGACATTGCAAAAAGCTCCAACGTTTTGGCTGTTGTGCCGGGCGATTTACGCGTCAACTGCGCGTTTCATCCGGTGGCGGATTGGTATCGTCCGGTGCCGGATCCGTTTCGGCGCGCCGGGCTTTACGCAGCGCAGTCCTCTCGTCCTTCTTGAGCTGTTTTTCCTCGCTGCGCGTGCGTGCCGCTCGCGCTCGCTCGGCGCGATCTCTTCCGTAGTTCGGCTTGAATGCCATTGCGACGCTCGCTGGTTGATTCCTCACTGATGGGCGTTATATATGCATTCTGCGATGCCGTCGCAGCACCATATGGTTGCATCGAAGTCTTAACGGCACGGATCATCAAGATCGCATGGCGACACGGCAAGAGCGAATTGGCGCCTTCACCCACGATGGCGTGCCGCCGGCGGACCAGCCCTTTGAGCTGCTGTGCGAGGATCACGTCGGCACCTACGTCGTTCCGTTCCTGTGCCGATGGAAGAGCGGTGCTTGGCAAAGCGTGACGACAAGCACCCCCATCGAAGCGACGGTGGTTGGCTGGCGCGCACCTTGAAGGCATCGGGTGCACGCTTGAGCCTTCGGGTGCACGGCAGGACAAACGGGGTCGAGAGAAATGGCCGGCTTTAAGAATCCAAATCTACTCGAGCGGCAGGAGGCTGCCGCCAAGGCCAAGAAGGCGGCATTGGAGAAGTTTCTCGCCAAGGCCGCCGATCCGGCGCTCGCCGAACGGCTCACCGCGCGAACGGCGGATGCCGCCGGGCGCCGGGCGGTCAGAACTGTCCGCGAGGCGGAAAAAGCCGAAACCAAAGCGCGCAATGCCGAACGCGCGCTCAAGGCGGAACGTGACGCAGCCTTACAGGCCGAGCGCGACAAGGCCGAGCGCGCCCAGCGCGAGCTGGCGTTGCAAGCCGAACAAAAGGCCGCCAGGGACGCCCGCTATGCCGCCCGCAAATCCAAATCGAAGCGCAAGTAGCTGAGGTCATCCATGGCTGTAGCCCGCCAGTTGCGCCTCGGCGCCTTCATGCGGCCGGCGTCGATCCATACCGGCGCGTGGCGCTATCCCGGCGCCTGGCCGGACATGAATTTCAGCTTCGCGCATATTAAGCAGTCGATCCAGGCTTTGGAGCGGGCGAAGTTCGACGCGTTTTTCATGGCCGACCATATGGCCGTGCTCAACATGCCGATGGATGCGCTCAAACGCAGCCACACCTCGACGTCGTTCGAACCGTTCACGCTGTTGTCGGCGCTGTCGCAAGCCACCGAGCGCATCGGGCTGGTCGCCACCGGCTCGACCACCTTTGACGCGCCCTATCACATCGCGCGGCGCTTCGCCTCGCTCGATTGGATCTCCGGCGGCCGCGCCGGCTGGAACATCGTCACCACGTCCAATCCGGATGCCGCGCTCAATTTCGGCCTGGACGAGCACATGGAGCACGGCGAGCGCTATCGCCGCGCGCGGGAGTTCTACGACGTCGTGACCGGGCTGTGGGACAGCTGGGCGGACGATGCTTGGGTCCGCGACGTCGAGGACGGCGTCTTTTTCGATCCGGCGAAGATGCACGTGCTCAATCACAAGGGCAAATATTTCTCCGTGCGCGGCCCGGTCAATATCGCCCGCCCGATCCAGGGCTGGCCGGTGATCGTGCAGGCCGGCGCCTCGGATTCCGGCCGGCAGCTCGCGGCGGAGACGGCGGAAGCGGTGTTCACCGCGCAGAGCGATCTTGCCGTCGGCCAAAAATTCTATGCCGACGTCAAGGGCCGCATGGAAAAGCTCGGCCGTGCCCGCGATCACATGAAAATATTGCCGGCCTGCTTCGTCGTGGTCGGCGATACGGTCGAGGAGGCGAAGGCAAAGCGCGCAAAGCTCGACAGTCTCGTCAACTACGCCAACGCCATCGCTTCGCTGTCGATTGCGCTCGGCCACGACGCCTCGAAATTCGATCCTGATGGGCCGCTGCCGGAAGTCCCCGAAAGCAACGCTTCGAAGAGCGGGCGCGAGCGCGCTATCGCGATGGCCAAGCGCGAGAACCTCACCGTGCGGCAACTCGCGCAACGGCTCGGCGGCTATTCCGGCCTCGCCATGGTCGGCACGCCAACGACGATTGCCGACGAGATGGAGGAATGGCTCGAGACCGAAGGCTCCGACGGCTTTACGATCATGTTTCCGTATCTGCCAGGCGGCCTTGAAGACTTCGTCAACCAGGTCATTCCCGAATTGCAGCGGCGCGGCCTGTTCCGCCGCGAATACGAAGGCGCGACCTTGCGCGAAAATCTCGGCCTGCCGCGGCCGACGAATAGGTTCTTCCAGAACTGATCGAAGTTGCCGGCTAAAAGTTGCCGGCTAAGCCGTATGCCCGTCGAAGGCGCCGGATTTTGGCGTTTTCTTTTCCCGCTGTGGCGTCATTTTGGTGGGGCTTGGCTCGCCCGGTACGCCGCGGGCGCCAAGTTTTTCGCGCGCGATGTCGTCTTCGGTCGGGCGCTCTTCTTCCTTGATCTGGCGCGGCATCGCGTTTGCCTCTGGGTTTATTAGGCCACAGCAATTATTGGACCGCGGCGAAGTCGGTCGCATCGAAGCGAAGGCGCTGCTCGGCGCTGAGCTTGGTCCCGAAATCGGCCAATGCAGTCTCGACGGAGACCAGCGCCCGCCAGGTTGCGTCGAGGCGGGCTTCGATGGCTCGCAGTCGTGCCACCGGGTCGCTCGACAGCGACGCCGGACAGTTGGCGTCGAGCTCGTTGGCCGCGGTGCGAAAGGCCTGCTTGAGACTATTCATCGCATCGTGCTGGGCGTCGGTCGGCTGCACGGCGAGCGAAATCTGCTCCATCGAAGCGTCGACCCTGGTCGGCGCAACGGCGCAGGCCGGCGCGATCGTGTTGGCGCGATTGGAGCGGCCTCCGGCTGCCGACCTCGAAATCGGCATGCCGAAGCGGGCGCGTTGCTTGTCGTTCAGCGATTGTTCGAGGCTCTGCAACGGCGGACGGATAAAGTCGAGTGCTTCGGCCAGTTTTTCGACCTGCCATTCCATAAGCTGCAGGCGCGCGACCGGATCTTGCGGAATCTCGCTCGGGCAGGCTTTGGCCAAATAATCGGAGACAAAGCCGAGCGCGCCGCCGAGCTGCTGCATCTGTTGCATCTGATTGCGGGTCGGCCTGATTGCAGCGCGGACGCGCTCAGCGGCTGCGGACTGGCGATTGGGCTGCGGACATGCCGCCGCATTCTGATCCGGCGCGGTTTTGGCGAACGCCGTCTGCAAAATGGCGTCGAAGCTGAACGGCCACGGCAACGACGATGGCGGCGAAAAGATTTCGTCATAGGCCGCGGGCAAAGCAAGGATGGGGTACAGCAGCGACGACATCAGGCCTTGCGGCGCCGGCTCCTGCGCGCTCGCTGCCCCTTGCGCGGGCGGGACCGTCTTGAGAACTCGCTTCGTCGCGTAGCGCGGGGGTACTGTGGGGACGGTGCCGGTGGCCGAAATGCGGTATGCCGAAATAGAACGGTCCCACGCGCAAACCAAAAGCCGCGCTTGGCGACGGCGAAAAGGCGACTGCGGCAAGCGCGGCAATCGCAACGATCGCACTGATTTTCCGCATGGTCAGGCACCCAATAGCGCCCTAACGGTAGGCAAGGCTCAACGCGTTCAGGGGCGAGACGGTTCCACCGGATTGAGGTCTGGCGCGGGCTCACCCTGCCGCTTGTCGCCCAAGCGTAGCAGCGGCACCAGCACGAAGGCAAACGCCGTGACCGCGGCCGAGATCAGGACCAGCGGCCGCACGTTGTGGTTGAACATATGGGTGTAGAGGAACGAGCCGACATTGTCGGCCGCCGACGACGCCAGATTGCTGACCGACATCAGTACGGCAAAGGCAAAACCTTCGGCGCGGGGCGGGCAGTAATCGGCGGCAAGCGTCAGCGTCGCCACCGTCGCCAGCATCGCCGAAAAACCCGAGCAGAAATAAATGATTGCGGCGGAAACTTCGCTCGACAGCAACACGAACGCCGCCGTGGTCAGTGTGCCGAGCACGATGCTGAGATTGAGAAGGTTCTTCAACGTCAGCTCGCCGAGGAGCCGGCGATAGAGGAGCGCGCCGACCACCCAACCCGCCGACGCGATCGAGCCGAGAATGCCGATATAGGCCTGCGAGAATTGCAGGCTGTCGGTCATGGTGAAATAAAGCGGCGTGCTCAATCCGGGACTGAAATTGTACAGAAACAGGAATCCGGTGATGAGCCACAGCTCGCGTCGCCGGAACGATGCTTTCAAACTTTCGAACGTGTCTTTCATCCCCGCAATATTGACCGAGACTTTTTTCTCGGGAACCAAAAGCAGAGTCCCGACGATAACGATAAGGGGCGCGACCGCAACGATCGCGGCCGCGCTGTGCAATGCTCCGGCCGGCGACAGATGCTCAACCAATTGGCCGCCGAGGACCGCAGCCGCCATCGCGGCAATGTTGAACCACAGCCACTGCTGATTGACGAAGGTGCCGCTCTCGTGCAGGCGCTGGCCGTTCTCCACCAGCACCGCGCCGCACAGCGTGCTCGATATCGCCATCGTATAAGCGGTGATCATCAGCGGGATGAGGAGGTCGCTCGGTGCCGTGAGTTGCGTCACCCAGATGAAGCCGATGATGGCGGCGCCGTTGACGAGCAGCAGGTAGCTTTTGCGCCGATAACCGAACAGCGGCACGAAATCGGAAATCAACCCGTAAACCGGCTTGATGATCCAGGGCAGGTTGAACAGCGTGACGAAGCCGGTGACCTGCAGCGGCGTCCAGCCTTGCGACGCCTTGAGATAATTGTTCAGCGGCTGCGCGATCAGGCCGCCGATCTGGCCAAGACCCTCGACGACATAGACCAGGGCGAAGAACAGCAGCAGATGGTCGAAAGCTTTCCTGTCGCTGGTTACGCTCTCGGGCTGCGGCTGTGCGGTTTGGTCATTCATCGGATCGATGCCAACAGTCGCCGAGCGCCTATTCGAGGATTGCCTATTCGGTATAGCATCGGTGCGGATCACTGTCGCAATTGCATAAAGCCGATCATCGAGGGACTAGCGTCATGAAGCGTGCAATCAAATTGCCATTGATACTAGCGCTAACAGCACTCGGCGCATCGGCGGCGTCGGCGCAAACGCTGCCGACCCATCGCATTCCCGCAGCGCTTGCGACGGAAGCGGCAAGCGAGGCGGTCGCCGCGTGCGCCAAGGGCGGCTACGCCGAGACCGTGGTGGTCGTCGACGCCGGCGGCGCCACGATCGCGGCAGTGCGCGGCGACGGCGCCGGCATCCACACCCTCGATAGCGCCCACGACAAGGCCTACACCAGCGTCACGTTCAAGAACGATACGATGGTTCTGGCCGACCGCGCCAAGGGCGACGGCCCAATCGCCGCGCTCGCCAAGCTGCCGCATATCCTGTTCTTCCCCGGCGGGGTGGTGATCAAGCTGAACGACGAAGTCATCGGCGGCATCGGCGCCGCCGGAGCGCCCGGTGGCAACCTCGACGACAATTGCGCCAAAGCAGGCTTGGAGAAGATTCGCGATCGCTTGAAGTGACGCGGCTTGTCTCACACGCTGGGTATCGCGTGCAGAACCGGGAATAACATTCCGGCCAAGGTCGGCGGCCACGGTATAGCCAGCAGTTGATCGAACACCACATAGATCAACGCCACCACGCTGGCGGCCATCGGGATGACGATCCGCCACGGTTCGCGGCCTTCCAAGCGCATGAAGGCGACGATGAAGAGCGGCACGGTCGGAATAAGTCCGATCAGCGCCATGCAGGCGGCGAAGCCGGCCATCCAGCCGAAGAACAAGAATCCGCGGGTGAGGATGGTCTTGGTGGGCAGGTGCGCGGTCTTGGACGCGATATCCATGTGGATTTTTTGCGACTTGGCGGCGAGGGCGCCGCCGCCGTCGCGTTCGTGAAGGCCGAACACGTCGTTGATCAGGCTCAACGAGCAGAACAGGATCGCGCCGGTGCCGACGATGGTCGGAATGATGCGGGCGGCGAAGGACCAATCGAGCGATGCCGCGATCATGGCGATGAACAGGCATAACAGCCCGGCGGCAAAAATATTCTCCGGCGAAAGCTTCGGATGGCCCCACTGCGAGACCATCTTTTTCACGCCGCCATGGGTACGGACGTCCGCCAACAGCGGCCGCAACAACGACAGCCCGGCCATGATGAACATGACCACGACGAACGGGCGGAGCATCCAGGAGACGCCGTAGCGCTGGATCGAGATGAACATGTAGCGCTCGATCACTTGGCCGAGGATGAAGCCGAGCACCAGCGGCGGGCGCGGCCATTTGAAGTGCTTCATCGCCCAGCCGAGCATGCCGAAAAACATCAGCGAGAATATATCGCCCCAGTTCCGCGACGCCTCGAACGCGCCGATATAGATCAGGCTCAGCACGCCGGGCATGAACAGCGTGTAACGCAGCGTCGCCACCTTCGCGAGCTGGCCGCTGAAGGCAAAGCAGAGCCCGGAGCCGAGGATGTTGGCAATCGCGATGCTCCACACCATCGAATAGGTGATGTCGAGATGTTTGGTCAGCATTTCCGGCCCGGGGACGAGGCCGTGAATCAGGAACGCTCCGAGCAGGATCGCCATGCCGGCGCTCGACGGCACGCCGAAGGCCACGGTCGGAACCAGCGCGCCGCCTTCGCGGGCATTGGTCGCGCTTTCAGCGGCGATGACGCCGCGCACGTCGCCGGTGCCGAAAGTTTCCGAGGCACCTTTCTCGGTGCGCAACGCATGCCCGTAGGAGATCCAATCGATCACGGAGGCGCCGATGCCGGGAATGGCGCCCATCGCCGCCCCGAGCCACGAGCAGCGCAGGATCAAGAACCAATGTTTCATGCAGTCCTGGACGCCGAGCAGCATGCCGCTCTTGGTGTCGAGCGTCATGCCTTCCTGGACCACCGCCATGCGGCCGATGGCGAGGTCGCACAGTTCCGGCAGCGCGAAAATGCCAAGCGTGAGCGGCACCAGCGGCAAGCCGTCCCACAGATATAACGTGTCCATGGTCCAGCGCAGCGTACCCGATTGCGGGTCGGTGCCGATCATCGACAGCATCATGCCGAAGCACGCGGCGGTAAGTCCGCGCAGCGGCGCATTGCCCGAGAGAACCGCGACCATGGAAATGCCGAACACGGCGACGCCGAGCAATTCGGGCGAGCCGATGTAAAGGATGATCGGGCGCAGGATCGGCAGCGCGACCGCCATCAGCAACGCGCCGAACAGGCCGCCGATCAAGGCGGCCATGTAGGAGGCGCCGAGTGCGCGGCCGGCTTCGCCGCGCCGCGTCATCGGGTAGCCGTCAAGCGTGGTTGCCGCGGACGCGGCATGGCCCGGCGCGCCGAACAGGATCGCGGCGATCGGGTCGGCGGTCGTGGTGGTGGCGCCAAGCCCAAGCAGCAGCGCAAACGCCGTCGGCGGATCGAGATTATAGGTGAACGGCAACAGCAGCGCCGTGCCGGCGATGCCGCCGATGCCGGGCAGAATGCCGAGCGACAGGCCCATGCATACGCCGCCGAACAGGTACATCAAGCGGGTGGGGTCGAGGATAATGAGCAGGGCATGTGCTGCGGAGTGCAGCATGTCCGTTTCCATTGACGCTCCTCGCTGGCGGGACGGTAACGACCGCCAGACTGCCGCACGCGTTGCCGGCAAACGCAATCGGCCTTGAGGAGCCTCATTGCCCCCACGCTGACCGGAGCGATGTTAGTGGACTATTCCGGCGCGGGCCAGCGCGGCGGGGCGCCGCAGTGCGTTCGCCGCCGCAACCCACCTGACAGGCGGGTGAAGTCGGACTAGAATTGCGGCAATATCGCAACGTCAGCCCGAGTCAGCCCAGGAAGTCTGCGATGAAGATCGTCCAGTTCGATGACGCCGAATGGAAGCGCGGCCTGCAGCATCGCGGCGGCACGTTTCACTATCGGCACCTGCTCAACGGCACGCCGGGCACGCTCGGTAATTTCCAGTTCAATATCGGACAACTCGAAGGCGACTTTGCCTCGCCGCGGCATCGGCACAATTTCGATCAATTCCGCGTCCAGCTCGAAGGCACCATGAATTTCGACCGCAACGGCAAGATGGCAGCGGGCGCCGTCGGCTATTTCCCTGAAGGCGCGCCGTATGGGCCGCAGAGCTCGGAGGGCACCTCGGTCACCGCGGTGCTGCAATTCGGCGGCGCCAGCGGCTCCGGCTACCTGTCGCGCGAGGAAGTCTATGCCGGCACGGAAGAGCTGAAAAAATTCGGCACGTTCGAGGGCGGCATCTTCCGCCGCCATGACGACGTCGAGGGCCGCCGCAATACCGACGGCTACCAGGCGATCTGGGAGCACATGAACGGCCAGCGCATGGAATATCCAAAACCGCGCTATCGCGATCCGATCATGCTCGATCCGGCCAACTACGAATGGTTGCCGGTCGACGGCATGCCCGGCGTGTCGGAAAAGCCGCTTGGCAGCTTCACCGAGCGGCAATGCGGGGCCTCGATCATAAAACTTGCCCGCGGCGCCACCTATCGCGCCGGCGAACGCAGCGTCTATCTGGTGCTGTCGGGTTCGGGCATCGCGCACGACGCGTCGTACCGGGAGTACACGGCGCTTCACCTCGACGACGGCGAAGAAGCCGACATTGTGGCGCGCGACGAGACGCAGATCGTGCGGCTTAAGCTGCCAGATCTATCCGGGCTGCAAGCGCAGCGGCCGGTCCAGGTCGAAGCCGCCGAGTAGGATGCCGCTGCCGTCGCTTTACGTCTCGAAAGACAAGCCGCGTGAATGGAGGGTTTCGCGCGCGGCGGCGTATGGCGCCGGGCTCGGTATCGTCGCCGGATTGCTCAAGACGTTGGGTCTGACGCACCAGGCGATGGCGACGAGCATTCCTGAAATCGCCGGCGCGGCACTTGGTTTTGCGCTGTTGTGCGCGGGCGCAACGGCATTGCGCAATTTCATCGCGCGACGGCTGATCTGGCCCGAGCTTTAAGAAGCAAAAAAACTCCCCCGCGGCGCAAAGGCCTGATGGGGGAGAGCAAGCCGAGGTGCGGGACGGCTGAAGGCGCCGTCCCGCTTTTCGCTTATATTTTTGTGATGTCGCGATCTTTGGTCTCGGGCAGGAAGATCAGCCCGATGACGAAGCTCGCCGAGGCAACAATGATCGGGTACCAGAGGCCCGAGTAGATGTTGCCGGTGGCCGCCACGATGGCGAACACGGTGGCCGGCAGGAAGCCGCCGAACCAGCCGTTGCCGATGTGATACGGCAGCGACAAGCCGCTATAGCGGATGCGGGTCGGGAACAATTCGACCAGCCATGCCGCGATCGGCCCATACACCATGGTCACATAGACGACCAGGATGACGAGCAGCACGATCGTCATTGTATAGTTGATGTCGTTCGGATCGGCGCTCGCCGGATAGCCGTGGGTTTTAACCGCGGCGGCGATTGCCTTGGCGGCGTCCGGCGTATCGGCGGCGATGGTCTGGTCGCCGATTTTCACGCTCGCTTTGGTGCCCGCCGGCGCGCTGACGTTGTTGTAGTTCACCGACAGACCGACCAGCGCGGCTTTGAGGATATCGCAGCCGGTCGTGTATTTCTCGACGCCGGTCGCCTTGAACTGGAACGAGCATTCGGCCGGATCAGCCGTGACCGTCACGGGCGCATTGGCAAGCGCCGCTTCCAGCTTCGGATTGGCGAAGTGGGTGATGCCCTGGAACAGCGGGAAGTAGGTCACGGCCGCCAAGACAAAGCCGGCGAGAATGATCGGCTTGCGGCCGATCTTGTCGGACAGCGCGCCGAACAGGATGAAGCCTGGCGTGCCGATCAAGAGCGCAGTGGCGATGAGAATACTCGCCGTGACACCCGAGACCTTCAGCGTCTGGGTCAGGAAGAACAGCGCATAGAACTGTCCGCCGTACCAAACCACGGCTTCACCGGCGGTGGCGCCCAAGAGCGCGGCGAGCGCGATCTTGGCGTTGCTCCACTGGCCGAACGCTTCCGTCAGCGGCCGCTTCGATTGCTTGCCTTCCTCGACCATGCGCAGGAACAGCGGCAATTCATTGAGCTTGAGCCGGATCCAGATCGAGATCGCGAGCAGGATTGCCGACAGCAGGAACGGCAGGCGCCAGCCCCAGTCGCCGAATGCCGCTTCGCCCATCCAGGTGCGGATGCCGAGGATGAGCAGGATCGCCATGAACAGGCCGAGCGTCGCCGTGGTTTGAATCCACGACGTGTAGTAGCCGCGCTTGTTGGCCGGGGCGTGTTCGGCGACGTAGATCGCCGCGCCGCCATATTCGCCGCCGAGCGCAAGTCCCTGCACCAACCGCAGACCGACCAGCACAGTCGGAGCGAGGATGCCCCACGTCGCATAACCGGGCAGCACGCCGATGAAGAACGTGCCGATGCCCATCAGGCTCATGGTGATCAGGAAGGTGTATTTGCGGCCGATCAAGTCGCCGAGCCGGCCGAAGATCAGCGCGCCGAACGGGCGCACCGCGAAGCCCGCGGCAAAGGCCAACAGCGTGAAGATGAACGCGACGTTGGCGGGCACGCTGGAGAAGAAGAATTTCGCCAGGAACACCGCGAGCGTGCCGTAGATGTAGAAATCGTACCATTCGAAGACGGTACCCAGCGAGGAAGCGAAAATGACGAGCCGTTCTTCGCTCGTCATGCCGCCCGATCGAGCCGGGTTAAGAGCCACAGTGGTCATGGACAGACCCCCCTGATGTTGATCTTTAGGAATTGCTCGGCCGCGCCGGTATCGCCGCCGCAGAGCTACCCCGCCGGTGACGCTAATCCGCGGCCAAGCCGCTGTCTGTCCGCCAGAGGTCGTAAGCCGAAAGTCGTGGGTGCCGGCAGGCGAGAGGCGAGTCCGCGCCGGGGCATTTAACACCAGCAATTAATGTTACCGCACAATTAAGCAGCGTAATGACCTGGTTTTAAACGAATTCGCCGACCGGGTTGCCTACAATCCGCGAAAGTTTGCGCCGATCGCGGGTTGCTCATGCGTTTTGTCCAAGCGGCACTGTGCCTTGCTGTGATGACGTCGCCTGCTTTGGCGCAGCGCGAGCCGCAAATCGTCATTCCCGGCCGGCACGACGTGCCGGTGATCATCAACGGCATCAACGCCTCGTGGGGCGTGGTGGTGGGCGAATTCGGTCTCGACCGGCCCGGCGAGATGGCGCCGGTCGTGATCTACCAGCCGCTGCTGCTGTCGACCCCCTATTTCGTGCCGAGCTACTTCCCTAAGGATGGCAAGAAGCCCGGCTACGGCCGCCTCGAAATCAATCCGCCGCCGGATCGGCCGCTGCCGCCGCCGGCGCCGACCTACTATCGCAGCTGGACGAGCCAATCCGGCGCGGGTCCGGTGACCGAATACCCGGCTTATCCGATGCCGCCGGTGATCGTCGAGCCGACCTTCGGCGGTCGTCGCCATGGGCCGCCGCTCAAACACGGCGTGGGTCCACACGATCCAGGTCCATCAGATCCGGTTGCTCCAATCACTCCACCGATAGGTCCTTGAACCAGGAGTTCGTAACGTCGCCGGCAGGCCGCGCCTGCTCCATCTGCCTCCTCATCGGGGCTGTTCACTGAGGGAGTATCATGTCGTTCCAGCGTTCCATCCTCGTGGCGTTCGCCACACTGATTACAGTCGGCATGACGCAGGTTGCGTTTGCCGGCTGCTGCGATTGGGGAGGTCAGGCACCCATCGCCTATGCCCAAACCGGCTGCGGCGGCTGCGGTAGCGTGGCTTACGCCCCGATCATCTACGCAACACCGATCGCACCGGCGCCGATCGCCGTCGGCTGCGGCAACTGCGAAGCGCCGGTGACGTGCTGTGCGCCGAGCGTTGCGGCTTATGCCGCGCCGGTCGCCCAATGGGGCGGCGGTTGCGGTGGCTGCGGAGCCCAGGTCGGGTATGGCGGCTACGGCGGCGGCTATGGCTATGGCGGCGGCTATAATGGCGGCTGCGGCAATTGCGGCGTTCCCGCGGTCTATACGACGCCGGCGCCACTCTATGTCGTCAACCAGGGTCCGGCCTTTGAGGGTCCGGGCCTCATGGTGCCGTACCACAGCTACGCGCCGCCCGCGGAATACGCTCCGGCTCCGGCCTATCCGCCGTATGGAGGCGGTTATGGTGGTGGTTATGGAGGCGGCTACGGTGGTGGTTATGCGCACCGCTACTACCCGCACGTCGCCTATGGCGGCGGCTACTACCATCGCCAAGTGATGGGGCCGCACTACGGCCCGCGGCCCTACATGATGCATCGCCCGTACTGGCGCGGCTAATTCGAGCCGATTGCCGATCACCAAATGCGAAGGCCCGCGGTGCGGGCCTTCTGCTTTTTGGGATCATGCTCTTATCGCGCGGCTCGCGATGTAAAGCGCGAGCGCGGCGGCGTTCGATACGTTGAGGCTTTTGATTGCGCCGGGCAGATCGAGGCGGGCGAGGCGGTCACAGGTCGCGCCGGTCAATTGGCGTAAACCCTTGCCTTCGGCGCCGAGCACGAGAGCCAGCGGCGCGCGCAGTTCGATTGCGGCAAGATCGTCGGGCGCACTGCCGTCGAGACCGACTGTGAGAAAGCCGCGCTCTTGCAGCGCCACAAGACCGCGCGCCAGGTTTTGCACGGTGACGATCGGGACCAGTTCGAGCGCGCCCGATGCCGCCTTGGCCAGCACGCCGGTGGCCTCCGGACTATGCCGTGCCGTGGTGACGATGGCTTCGACGGCAAACGCCGCAGCGCTGCGCAGGATCGCCCCGACATTGTGCGGGTCGGTGATCTGGTCGAGCACCAGCACGATGCCCGTGGCCGACAATTCCTCGATGTCGGGCGAGGGCAGGGGATCGGCCTCGGCGATCAGGCCCTGATGCACCGCATCCGGCGTCAGGCGGGCGGCAAGCGCGTCGGGCCGCACCTGTTCGGGCGCAAGCGGCAGGGCGATGCCGTCTTCGGCGAGGCGACGCAGCGCATTTTCCGTCGCCAGCAGGCGGCGGATGCGGCGCGCCGGATTGGTGAGCGCCGCGGTAACGCTGTGCCAGCCGTACAAGATGACCGGCCCAAAACCGTCGGTACGCCGCTGCCGGCCCGGGCCGCGATGCGGTGGCCGGTGGAAAGACTGCTTTCGCCCGCTCAACCGCGCCGCCCGCTGGGATTTGGTGCTGCCATGAGCCGCATCCTTACCGTCCGCCCATTGGACCGCAAGCCGAATGCCCTGCAGCCGGGTTTCTACCTTATTTCAAAGCGGCTTCAGGCGTGTTTCCTTACCGGCTATGTCTATCTCCCGGGCGAGCGATCTACTGCAAGAAGGCTTGGCGCTGCACCGGCGCGGCGCCGTCGATGAAGCCGCGGCGCGCTACGGCGAAGTTTTGCGCGCCGATCCGGCCAATGCGGATGCGCTTTATTATCTGGCGCTGATTTCCTGCCAGCACGGCCGCTTCGAGGAGGGCGCGGAATTCGCCAGCAAGTCGCTCGCCGGCGATCCGAACCAAGCGCGCAGCCATGTCATTTTGGGACGCGCCTTGCATGCGCTCGGGCTGCACGCCGACGCCCTGGCCAGTTTCGACCGCGCCATCGCGCAGGCGCCGGAGCTGGCGCCGGCGCACGCCAATCGCGCCGACGTATTGAGCAAGATCGGCCGCCATGCCGAGGCGCTCGACAGCTACGACCGGGCTTTGGCATTGGTGCCGGATTCGGTCGCCGATTGGATGAACCGCGGCGTGGCGCTCATTGCGCTCAACCGGCACGACGAGGCGGTCGCCAGTTTCGAGCGCGGCTACGCACTCAACCCCGACTTCGCCCAGGCCGACGATTTTCGCGCGCCGCTTCTGCTGTCAAAGCTGCGCATTTGCGACTGGACGGATTTGCCGGCGGAGACCGCACAGCTTCTGGCAATGGTCAGAGCGGGAAAGCCGTTGAGCCTGCCTTACGCCATCGTCGCCATCCCGTCATCGCCCGCCGAGCAATTGCAGTGCGCCAAGCGTTACGTGCAGGAACAGCCGGCCTATCCGCCGCTCTGGCAGGGCGAAGTGTATGCCCACGATCGCCTTCGCGTCGCCTATCTCTCGGCCGATTTCAACGAGCATCCGACGGCGTACCTGACGGCCGGTCTGTTCGAACAGCACGACAAATCGCGTTTTGAGATCACCGCACTATCGTTCGGACAGAACGACAATTCGCCGGCGCGGCGGCGGCTGGAGGCGGCGTTCGAGCATTTCATCGATGTCGGCAGTAACAGCGACCAGGACATTGCTGCGCTCATGCGCCGCTCCGAAATCGACATCGCCGTCGATCTCATGGGTTTTACCAAGGATAACCGTCTCGGCGTGCTGGCGCGCCGCGCCGCGCCCGTTCAGGTGAACTATCTCGGCTATCCGGGCACGACGGGTGCGCCCTACATGGACTATATCCTCGCCGACGCCACGGTCATCCCCGAACACCATGACGCGTTCTATGCCGAACGGGTGGTGCGGATCCCCGGAACCTATCAGATCAACGACAACCGCCGCGCCATCAGTCAGCACACGCCGACGCGCGGCGAATGCGGCCTGCCGCAAAATGCTTTCGTGTTTTGTTGCTTCAACAACCCGCAAAAGATCACGCCGGAGATTTTCGATATCTGGATGCGGCTCCTGCGCGCGAGCGAAGGCAGCGTGCTTTGGCTGATGGCGGGCAACGCCAAGGCTGCGGCAAACCTGCGTTTGGAGGCTGAGAAACGCGGTGTCGCGCCGGAGCGGCTGATATTTGCGCCGAAGGCCAGCGTCGCCGATCACCTGGCGCGGCATCGCCTGGCAGATCTTTGCCTCGACACGCTGCCGTACAATGCCCACACCACGGCGAGCGACGCGCTATGGGCCGGACTGCCGGTCTTGACCTGTCTCGGCGGCACCTTTGCCGGCCGCGTGGCGGCAAGCCTGCTCAAGGCGATCGGCCTCGACGCCTTGATCACGCACACGCTCGCCGACTACGAAGCGCTGGCGCTGCGCCTTGCCCGCGATCCCGCCTATCTCGGAACGCTCAAGGACAGGTTGATCCGCAATCGCGACGAAAGCCCGCTGTTCGATACGCAAAGCGCCACCCGCCATATCGAGAGCGCCTGCCAGACCATGGCGGATATCGCTCGGCGTCATGAAAAGCCGCGCAGCTTCAATGTCGGGTGACAATATGTGCGATTGGAGGCGAAGAGGAAGAGAATGGCTTGCCGAGCCGTAGCTCGCGAAGCGAGCGAAGGCTGGTGGGAGAGGTAGGACTCGAACCTACGAAGGCGTAAGCCAGCGGATTTACAGTCCGCCCCCTTTGCCACTCGGGACACTCTCCCGCACCAGGTCACGGGCTTCACCGGCCGGGTGCCGGCCGAGGGCGCTATATGGTTGGCTGGCAAGGGCTAGTCAATCATGTCGTAAGGCGGGCGGTGCCGCGGATAGGGTTTCGTAAGCGTTGCCGCGCACCATGACAGTCGATTTTTCGGGGGTTTCTAAGGTGAAGAAATCGTCGCAAAATCCGCTGCAAATTTAGGCTCAATCCACGCCCCTGATCTGCGAATAAACCCTATTTTTAGCCTGTTATTTAAACTGATCTTAGACCCTGACCGGTAGGGTGACGCCATACGACGGGAACAGGGCCCGTCGACGACAAACAAAATAAGTTTGGGAAAGGCGTCATCATGAAAGCCGTCGTCAAGACGGTCGAGCCCGCCGACCGCGAGGCGCGCTTCGACCACATTCGGCCGCACTATCTGGAGGCGCTTACGCTCGTCGAGCGCTTGCACCGGCGTCTGCTCGACGTCATCAAGGACGAATTCGACCGCCGCGGCCGCGCCGACATCAATTCGGTGCAGGCGCTGCTGTTGTACAATATCGGCGACAAGGAGCTCACCGCCGGCGAGTTGCGCACCCGCGGCTACTATCTCGGCTCCAACGTCTCCTACAATCTCAAGAAGCTGGTCGAGATGGGCTTCCTCGATCACCAGCGCTCGCGCGTCGATCGGCGCTCGGTGCGCATCAAGCTCACCGACAAGGGCCGCGAAGTGCGCGACGCAGTCGACGCGCTCTACCAGAAGCACGTGCGCACCGTGGAGCAGGTCGGCGGCATCAATGCCGACGAGTTCAGCGTCCTCAATAAGGCGCTGCACCGGCTCGAGCGGTTCTGGACCGACCAGATTCTCTACCGGCTCTAATCAAGAGCGGCCAATCCGCCGGAGTTTCCGTCGTACTGGCGTAACTCAAAACCCCGGCGTCACAGCCGGGGTCTTTTTTCGTCTTTGCGAGGGCTTGGGCCGTGTACTCATAATCCGGCCTAATGTCCGCCTCAGCCCAAAAGCGACCGAGTTACCGCGCGGTAGCGAAATGACGCGATGTGCCAAAATCAGAAGTAGCCGGGATAAGCGTCATCGGGTGTATTCAGAGATGGCCCGGTGGAAGAAATCCATGACGGCGCGTACGCGTGCTGTCCGGGCAAGATCGCGGTGCGTGACAAGGTAGAGTTCCGCCACAAACACTTGCTCCGGCGGAAGAAGACGAATGAGGTCGGGGTCACGATCGGCGGACATGCAAGGTAGGATGGCTAGCCCGATTCCAGCCTTGCATGCACTGTAGTGGATGCGTCTTGAGTTTGCTTGAAGCGCGACAGTTGCGTCCCGCGCATGTTCAGCAAACCATGGACCGCCGCGGAAATGGGCGAATTCCTCTGTCCAGGTGATGATGTCGAGATTGAAAAAGTTACGGATGCCCGGTTTGAGATCGTGTGCTGCCGCATACGATTTCGCTGCATACAGACCGCCTTTCCACGATCCGGCGCGGCGGATCATGAGATTGTGCTGCTCCGGCCGCGCGCTACGCAACGCGACGTCCGCCTCTCGACGCGACAGGTTGGCTAAGTCGTGTTGCGCAACAACTTCCAGCACAACGTGAGGATGGCACCGACGAAACTCGCCGAAGTGCGGGGCTATCAAATTGACGGCTAGCTCGTCCGATGTGGCCAGTCGGACCCTTCCGCTAGCGTGCAGATCACGGCCAAGCGCCTCGCGCTCGACCGACAAAACGGCCTCCTCGACTTCTTCGGCCTTCTTGTGGATCGCCGCCCCGCTCTCGGTAAGGGCGTAGCCGGTTTGCTTTCGATCGAACAAACGAGCGCCTAATTTGGCTTCGAGTGCCGCTACTCGCCGCCCCACCGTCGGGGGACTCGTTCTGAGCTGGCGCGCTGCGTCCACAAGGCTGCCCGCGCGCGCCACTGCAAGAAAGTAGCGGAGATCGTCCCACTCCATGGAAATTCAAAATTGAAGGATCAACAATCAATGATTACCGTATGTCGATCAAAATTCAACAGGTAAGTTTCCTACTGCGCCGTTCGCGATGCTGTGGAAGTCCCAGAGGAATTGCAGCGACGGCGCTTAGCTTGGCCGTCGGCGGCCAATTTTCACCTTGCATCCAGCGCCTTAGCGCAGGTGTTCGCGGGTGCCGAACAGGAGGAAAGGCTGATGATGAAAGTCCTCGCCATTGTGTGTGTCACAGTGCCAGCCCTCGTGGCATCCGCCAACGCACAGCAGACCGGCATCAAGCGCACCGTCCTTCGCAGCATCGATTATCCCGCGGGCTATACCACCGCGACGGTGATTGTGGAGATTGCGCCGGGCAGTTGTTCGGGCCGTCACACCCATCCGGGGATCGACAGCGGTTACGTCCTACAGGGCGACTTCGTGCTCAAGATCGATGGGAAGCCGGAACAGACCCTTAAGGCGGGCGACTCATACGAGACGTCGCCCCAGACGCCCCATGACGCTTGCTCGATATCGGGCAACAAGCTGATCGACACTTTTGTCATAGAGAAAGGCAAGCCGCTGGCATCGCCTGCGCCCTGATTGACGCGCGGATTCGAAATTTCTATCGCGACTTACAGATCTCGGTGAACTGCCGTTTGCCAGTAGCTCTAGGTGGCCCAAGATGATCCAGACGGCCGCGACTCAGCCAACGTAGGCCAGGTCCGTTCGGGGTCATTTTCGACCGATCCGAGCAGTCTTGCCTGCTGATTCATGTCCGCTTCGCCCCGAAGGCGGCCTGAGGCTGGGCGCGGACAGGTGGAAGGCGCATTGAAGTAGGCCGCACGCGTGTGATTCAAGCTCCCAAACTGGGGCTTCGAATCATGCGCTATAAACTTACCGAAGCGCGTTTACGCGCGTCTTCGACGTGCTATGGCGCCGCCGCCTCCGGCGGCCAGGACCCTTGACGAAACCGCCAACACGAACAACTGGCGGGCATGCGATCAAGGCCGCCATCCGCTCAGCAGGTGTGTTCGTCCCGGCCATAAATTTGCCGGCCGCGACGCTTAGCCGAGAACCTTGGGGGCGG
Organism: uncultured Alphaproteobacteria bacterium; assembly: GCA_963724715.1. Taxonomy (GTDB): domain Bacteria; phylum Pseudomonadota; class Alphaproteobacteria; order Rhizobiales; family Xanthobacteraceae; genus BOG-931. Next base: position 50,100 of record CAVRVV010000004.1, read on the forward strand.
GTCGGCGGCATGCTAAAGGCGTGCGCCAAGGGACCTTTCCATGACCAAGGCCAAATCGCTTAGTCGCAGCCGCTTCGGCAGCGTCGATCGGCGCCGCTTTCTGGCGCAATGCGCCGGCGCGGCGGCACTGAGCGGTGTTGCGAGCCGCGCCTTCGCCGACGATCCGCTCGACGCGCTCATGGACGACGGCCGCGCCGGCCAGTTCGGCCAGGATTTCGACCAGGCCTCGCGCACCGTCCATATGCCCAAGCCGACGGCGCCGATGCTGTCGCCGGCGATCGAGCAGTTCACCCAGAAGGCGATCGCGGCCTACGACGAGATCGTCGCCCGCGGCGGCTGGCCGACGGTGCCTCATGTCGATGAATTGCGGGTCGGCAACCGCCATCCGAGCGTGGTCGATCTGCGGCAGCGGCTGTCGCTCTCCGGCGACCTCGATCCCAATGCGGTCGCAGCCGCAAACGACATCTACGACTCTTACGTCGAAGCTGCGATACGGCGTTTTCAGGCGCGCCACGGCGTCACCGTCGACGGCGTGCTGCGCGCCTCGACGCTCGCGGCGCTCAATGTGCCGGCGGCGATACGGCGCGATCAGCTCAAGGTCAATATCGCGCGGCTCAAGACGCTGACCACGAATCTCGGCCCGCGCTACGTGGTGGTCAACATTCCGGCCGCCCGCGTCGAGGCCATCGAGAACGACGTCGCGGTGTCGCGGCATACGGCGGTGGTCGGCAAGGTCGATCGGCCTTCGCCCGACATCAACAGCAAGATCGTACAGGTCAACTTCAATCCGTTCTGGACCGTGCCGGTGTCGATCGTCCGGAAAGACCTGATCCGGATCATGCAGGACAAGCCCGACTACCTGACGGACAACCACATCCGCATCTACGATCCCGGCCACAAAGAGGTGCAGCCCTCGGAGATCAACTGGTACTCGGAGGACGCGGTGCGTTACACGTTCCGCGAGGATCCCGGCGACCACAACTCGCTCGGACGCATCCGCATCAACTTTCCGAGCCAATACGGCGTCTATATGCACGACACGCCGCTGAAGAATCTGTTCGGCGAGGATTTCCGCTACAACTCGTCGGGCTGCTGCCGCGTGCAGAATGTTCAGGCGCTGGTGGTCTGGCTGCTCGAAGGCACCAAGGGCTGGACCTCCGACAAGATCGACCAGGCGATCAAGTCGGGGGATCAGGTCAACGTCAATCTGACCAAGCCGATCCCCTTGCACTGGGTCTACGTCACCGGCTGGTCGGCCTCCGACGGCGTCGTGCAATTCCGCGAAGATATTTACAGCCGCGACGGGCTGGGCACACCGGCGATCCCGGCGACCACGAAGCTGTAACCGCAGGCGCGAATGGCGAATGGCGAGTAGCCGGGTTACCCCACTTCGCCACTTCGCCATTCGCGTCTGGCTTCGCGCAATCCACCTAAGGTGCTAAACTTGACACCCTCGTAGCGTGGGAGGACAGCGTGGGCGATCAGGTCAAGTTCATTCTCGACGAAAAGGACATTCCCAAAGCCTGGTACAATCTCGCGGCCGATCTGCCGAAACCGCTGCCGCCGGTGTTGCATCCCGGCACCAAGCAGCCGATCGGGCCTGCCGATCTCGAGCCGCTGTTTCCGATGGCGCTGATCCTGCAGGAAGTGTCGGCGGAACGGACCATCGACATCCCCGAACCGATCCGCGACGTCTATCGCATGTGGCGGCCATCGCCGCTGATGCGCGCACAGCGTTTGGAAGAGGCGCTCGGTACGCCGGCCAAGATTTATTACAAATACGAAGGCGTTTCGCCCGCGGGCTCGCACAAGCCGAACACGGCAGTGCCGCAGGCCTGGTACAACAAGGAGCAGGGCGTCAAACGGCTCTCGACCGAAACCGGCGCCGGCCAATGGGGCTCGTCGCTGGCCTTTGCCGGTTCGCTGTTCGGCATGGAAGTGACCGTGTTCCAGGTCCGCGTCTCCTACGATCAAAAACCCTATCGCCGCGCGCTGATGGAAACCTATGGCGCGCGCTGCATCGCCTCGCCGTCGAACGAGACCGATTCCGGCCGGGCGATCCTTGCCAAAACGCCGAACAGCCCGGGCTCGCTTGGTATTGCGATTTCCGAAGCCGTGGAGATGGCGGCCAAGGATCCGGCGGTGAAATATTCGCTCGGCTCCGTGCTCAACCACGTGCTGCTGCATCAGACGGTGAACGGCCAGGAAGCGATCAAGCAGTTCGAAATGGCCGGCGACGATCCCGACGTGCTGATCGGCTGCACCGGCGGCGGCTCGAATTTCGCCGGCCTGGTGTTTCCGTTCCTCGGCCTGCAACTGCGCGGCGGCCGCAAGCGCCGCATCATTGCGGTCGAGCCTGCGGCGTGCCCGACGCTGACCCGCGGCAAATATGCCTACGACTTCGGCGACACCGCGCACCTCACCCCGCTGGTCAAGATGCACACCCTCGGCTCGACCTTCATTCCGCCGGGCTTCCATGCCGGCGGCCTACGGTATCACGGCATGGCGCCGATGATTTCGCATATCCACGATCTCGGCCTGATCGAGGCACGCGCCTATCACCAAAAAACCTGCTTCGACGCCGGCGTGCAGTTCGCCCGCTGCGAGGGCATCGTACCGGCGCCGGAGGCGACGCACGCGGTGCGCTGCGCCATCGACGAAGCACTGCGCTGCAAGAAAGAGGGCAAGTCCGAGGTCATCCTGTTCAACATGTCCGGCCACGGCCATTTCGACATGGGCGCCTATATCGCTTATTTCGAAGGCAAGTTGGTCGACCAGGACTATGACGAAGGCGAGCTCGCCATGGCGCTCGCCGGCCTGCCCAGCGTCGCGGCGTGATTTTTTGTCATTCCGGGGCCGAGCCAACGGGTCCGGCCCGAAGTGGCCGGCCCGATGGCAGGCTCCGCGAGGAGCCCGGAATCCATAATCACGATCCGTGAAAGTTCTGCTCAAACAGGGAATATGGATTCCGGACTCGCCGCCAACCAAGTCGACTATCGTCGACTTGGACATTCAAGTGCTGATCTCGGGTAAACCCGAGATCAGTGGCGATCCGGAATGACGACTGAGGAAACAACCACCATGATCGAGCCATATAACGCCGTCGGCCTCATTCCGACCTTCTACGGCATTCGCCGGCGCGACGACATCAAGTACAATATCGAGCATCTCAAGAGCCTGACCAAGGCGGCGTTCTGGCTCTCCAATCTCGACATCCCGGTGCGGCTCCTCGCCATTCCCGAAGGCGCGCTGATGGGGTTCAACGACGAGGTGCTCGACGTCGACCACGCCGATTACGCGCGCACCTGCTGCATCGATATTCCCGGCCCCGAGACCGACGAGATCGGCAAGCTGGCGCGGGAGTGGAACGTCTTCATCATGGCGCAGGCCAAGGCGCGCCATAAGGACTGGAAGGATCGCTTCTTCAATATCGGCTTCATCGTCGATCCCGACGGCAAGATCATTTTGCAGCATTACAAGATCTCCGCGCTGCTGCCGGTCGAGCGCTCGGTGTCGCCGCATGACATTTACGACTGGTGGATCGAGAAGTACGGCCGCACGCTCGACGCGTTCTGGCCGGTCGCCGACACCAAGATCGGCCGGCTCGGCATCATGATGGCGATGGAAGGCAATTATCCGGAGAACGGCCGGGGGCTCGCCATGAACGGCGCCGAGGTCGTCTATCGCGCGTCGATGCCGGCGCCATTCACCGAGAACGATGTCTTCGAAATATCCAACCGCGCCCGCGCGCTTGAGAACAACATGTATATCGTGGCGCCGAATATCGGCAGCTATCATCTGACGCCCGAGGGTCACCATTTCGGCATCGATGCAGGCGGCGGCCAGTCGATGATCGTCGATTACCGCGGCCAATTGGTCGGCAAGCAGCGCGACACCAACGGCTCGACCTTCGTGGCCGGCGTCATCAATATCGAGGCGCTGCGCCACCACCGCGAGTCGGCGCAGGTGACCAATTGGATGAAAGACATCCGGGCGGAACTCGCGCAAATTATCTACGAGAAGCCGATCTATCCGAAGAACCGCTACTTGAAGAAAATCCCGCCGAAGCACGCGCAATACAAGACCGACGTGATCGACAAGCAAGTGGCGCTCATGCAAAAGCGCGGCATCTGGAAAAAGCCGTCGCGTTGAGGCGGGCGCATGCCGTTTGCACTGAATTTTTATCACGACCAAGTCGGCGTGAGCGGGTCGACCGCTTCGGCCTTGGCACCGGCGCATCGCTTACTTTATGTGCGGCACGGCCGTGTCGAGATTAACGGCCAACTGCTAAACGCCGATGCCGCGATTTATTGCGACAGCACCCTCACGCTGAAATCGGCCGGCGAATGGAGCCAAATCTGGCGCTGGGAGTTGGCGCCCCCGAACGCGGCGCCGCTATTCCACGACGGGGAGGGCGTGCTGTCGAGCTTGCGCATGTCGCGGGTCATCACCAGCCTGGCCATGCCCGAAGGCACGCGGTGGCTGTTCCGCCTCGACCAAATCACCACCGCCGCCGGCCGCATCGCCGATCGCCATCAGCATCCCGGGCCGGGCATCCGCTGCCTGCTCGAAGGCGCTTTCAATGTTCAGCAGGACGCCGAATCCCACCGCGATCTGGTGCCAGGGGACGCCTGGTGGGAGACCGGTTCGGACACAGTCGTCGCCTGGAGCTCGCGGCAGATGGCGGCAAAATTCCTGCGCGGCATGGTGCTGCCGGTCGAATGGGAAGGCAAAGTGACCGGCACTTGGCTCTCGGGTCACAGGCCGCCGTCGGGCACGTGGAAACTATATCTCGACCGCGTGATTGTCGTTTGAGGGTCGTGTCTCAGTTTGAAAATACCATCCTACGAGTGGCTGTCAGGGTTCCCCTGTCCTCACATAAACACGCGTAATGTCACGAGCCTCAGCCCATTGCTTGGCATCGTCTATGGCGCGCTTTATATCGGCCTGCTCGGTTCCGGCTGGCACTCGGAAGGTGGCTATGGGTTGGCGGCGTAAGCTAGCCAAAGCGGGTTCGGGGGGTGGCTCAAGCTCCACAAGAACCCAGTCTTTGTCCTCCGGCGGCTCTTGCCACCTTTCCAGACCATTACCCACGCCATCGCGGTTTGCTCATTTCTGTCGAAGGGTACTCCATCCAGACTACAGCGAAATTCAAACTGAGATACTACCCGCCTAAGCGGGCGCTGGCGGCGGACCGTCAAAGCGCGTAATATTGCATGCAAATGAGTCAAACCTCCCGATGGAGGAAGCGCCGTGAACATCGAAGCCCGACAGATCGACCGCAGCGCCAAGACCAAGCTGCAGATCATCGATTGCGACATCCATCCCAAAGCCTCGGTCGAGGATTATCGGCCCTATCTGAGCAATCGCTGGTGGGATTACGCGCAGACCTATGGCGCGCGCTCCCATCACGGCTATGTCAAAGGCTTTCCTTATCCGAAGGCGCAGCCGCAGGCGTCGCGTCGCAATTCCTGGCCGCCGGACGGCGGCTTGCCGGCCAGCAATTACGAGTTCATGCGCCAGCAGCATCTCGATTTCTACGGCATCGAATATGGCGTGATAAATCCGCTGTCGCCGTCGGGGCAGGGCGAGCAGAACGACGAATACAGCGCCGCGCTGGCGTTTGCCTGCAACGAATTCCAGCTCAATCACTGGAACGCGCTCGATCCGCGGCTCAAGTGCTCGCTGGTCGTGCCCTACGAGGACCCCGAAGCCTCGCGCCAGGAAATCCGCCGCCGCTCAGGCGACCGCCGCTTCGCCCACGTGCTGATGCTCACGCGCACCGCCGAGCTGATGGGCCGCCGCCGCTATTGGCCGATCTATGAAGCGGCCTGCGAGGCGGGCCTCCCGGTCGGCGTGCACGTTTTCGGCTATAGCGGCCGCGCCGCCAGCAATACCGGCTGGCCGTCGTTCTACATCGAGGAAATGACCGAGCACTCCAATGCCTGCCAGGCGCAGGTCACCAGCATGATCATGGAGGGCGTGTTCGAGGCTTTCCCGCAGCTCAAGATGGTGTTCATCGAAGGCGGTTTTGGCTGGATGCCCTCGCTCGGCCACCGCCTCGACCGCAACTGGAAGCGCATGCGCTCGGGCCTGCCGCATCTCAAGCGCGCGCCGTCGGAATATCTGCACGACCATTTCTGGGTCACCACCCAGCCGATGGAGGAGCCGGAAAACCCGGCCCACCTCGTCGACATCATGGCGGCGATCGGCTTTGACCGCATCCTGTTCTCGTCGGACTATCCGCACTGGGATTTCGACGACCCGTTCGTGGTCGTGCCGGCGAGCCTTGGCGACGAGCGCCGCAAGCAGATTTATTCCGGCAATGCGCGGGCGCTTTACGGGTTCGAATGAGCCGGCTGGCACATACTTCGTTACGTCATCCTGAGGTGGCCGCGAAGCGGCCCTCGAAGGATGCGGCCAGGTGCCCGGGCCGCCGCCCTTCGAGGCTCGCTGCGCTCGCGCCTCAGGGTGACGGAACACAATCCAATCCCTAAATGTAGCGGCGTTATCCGCTGAAATATCCCATGCCTTGCGCCCATCGGCTGGTATGATGCCGGCGCGGGGTGTATCACCTGCGGATAACCACCCATTTCTGTGAGGCACGAGGCATGTCGGTATCCCAGAGCGCCAAGACGGCGGACGAAGGCCTGTTTTCCGCCTCGCTGGCCGACAGCGATCCGGAGATCGCCGATGCCATCGCGCTCGAGCTTGGCCGCCAGCGCGATGAGATCGAGCTGATCGCGTCGGAGAACATCGTCAGCCGCGCCGTGCTCGAAGCGCAGGGTTCCGTGCTGACCAACAAGTATGCCGAAGGCCTGCCGGGGAAGCGCTATTACGGCGGCTGCCAATTCGTCGATATCGCCGAGCGGCTGGCGATCGAGCGGGTGACGCGGCTGTTCGGCTGCGCCTTCGCTAATGTGCAGCCGCATTCCGGCGCCTCGGCCAATGCCGAAGTGTTCATGGCGCTGATGCAGCCCGGCGATACTTTCATGGGGCTGAACCTCGCCGCCGGCGGCCATCTCACCCACGGCTCGCCGGTCAACATGTCGGGCCGCTGGTTCAAGGTCGTGCCCTACGGCGTGCGCCGCGACGATCACCTCATCGACATGGAGGAGGTCGAACGGCTCGCCAAAGAGCACCGGCCCAAGGTGATCGTCGCCGGCGGCTCGGCCTATCCGCGCATCATCGATTTCCGCCGCTTCCGCGAGATCGCCGACGAGGTCGGCGCCTATCTCATGGTCGACATGGCGCATTTCGCCGGCCTCGTGGCCGGCGGTGCCCATCCGAGCCCGTTTCCCCATGCCCATGTGGTGAGCACGACGACCCACAAGACGCTGCGCGGGCCGCGCGGCGGCACCATCCTCACCAACGACGAGGAGCTGGCGAAAAAGCTCAATTCCGCGGTGTTTCCGGGGATGCAGGGCGGGCCGCTGATGCATGTCGTCGCCGCCAAGGCGGTGGCGTTCGGCGAGGCGCTGCGGCCGTCCTTCAGACTTTACGCGAGGAACGTGGTCGAGAATGCGAAGGCGCTTGCCGAAACGCTCAAGTCGCGCGGGCTCGATATCGTCTCCGGCGGCACCGATACCCACCTCATGCTGGTCGATCTGCGCAAAAAGCGCCTGACCGGCAAAGTCGCCGAGGCCGCGCTCGAGCGCGCCCACATCACCTGCAACAAGAACGGCATTCCGTACGACCCGGAAAAGCCCACTGTCACGTCGGGCGTGCGGCTCGGCACGCCGGCCGGCACCACGCGCGGCTTCGGCATCGCCGAGTTCCGGCAGGTCGGCGATCTGATCGCCGAGGTGCTCGATGTGCTGTCGCAGAAGGGCACCGAGCAGGATGCACAGGCCGAAGCCAGCGTGCGCGAAAAAGTCCGCCGCCTGGTCAGCCGGTTTCCGATCTACGAGGGGTAAGGGATGCGTTGTCCGAGTTGCGCAAGCCTCGATACCCAGGTGAAGGATTCGCGGCCGACCGAGGATTCGTCCGTCATCCGCCGCCGCCGCGTGTGTCTCTCCTGCAATTTCCGCTTCACCACCTTCGAGCGGGTACAGCTGCGCGAATTGACCGTCATCAAGCGCAACAGCCGACGCGTGCCGTTCGACCGCGATAAGCTGTTGCGCTCGATGCAGATCGCCTGCCGCAAGCGCCCGGTCGATCCTGAGCGCATCGACCAGATGGTCTCGAAAATCGTCCGCGAGCTTGAGAGCATGGGCGAAAGCGAGGTCTCCTCCGAAGCGATCGGCGAAACCGTGATGGCGCATTTGCGCGAGCTCGACGACGTCGCCTATGTGCGCTTCGCCTCGGTCTACCGCAATTTCCGCGAGGCCAAGGATTTCGAAACCGCGCTGGCCGAATTGTCGGGCGACGAGGCCGCGGAGATCGCGCGCAAATAGCCGGCCGTGGCGCACGGCTATTTTGTTTTCGCCTGTTCCTGCTGCGCGCCTACACCGTAGTTCGCGAATTCATGCGCGATATCGGACTGGATCGCTTCCGCCGCCGCGATGTCGGCGATGCTGTCGGCGTTGTCGCCTTTCTTCGCTTCGGCGATGCCGCGGCCGTACAGCGAGCCGGCCAGCTTTGGGTCGAGCTTGAGCGCGGCGCCGTAGTCGGCGATGGCGCTGTCGTATTGCCCGAGCTTCACATAGACTAGGCCACGGCTGTCGAGCGCACTGCTGTCGTCCGGATTGAGACGTAGCGCCTGGGCGCAGTCCGACAAAGCATCGTCCAGTTGGCCCAGCATGGCGTGATCCCAGCATCGGGCATTCCAGGCGGGTGCGAATTCGGGCGCAAGTCGATAGTTTGGTCCAGATTCTCGATCGCTGTCTGGAAGTCCTTTTTCCTTGAACTCGAGATGAAACCGACGACGGCGTATTGCATCGCCAGCTCGCGCCGCGCCCCGGCGTCGGTCGGGTCGTTTTTGACGAGCGTCTGCAGGATGGCGATTCCCTTGTGCAACGCATCAAGCGCATCGTCGCCTTTCCCCTCGGCATTGAGTTCCTGACCGAAGAGATGAAGGAGGCTGGCGTAGTCCATTTGCCATTGTGAGTTTCCCGGGTCGGACTCGACGAGTTTTTTGCCGATGGCCAGTCCTTTTTGCAGCGCCGCCAGCGCTTCATCGTGTTGGCCCTGCATGGCCAATGCGTTGCCGATCTTGTGGTAGCTCAACAAAACATTGCGCTGCTGATCGGTATCCGCGGCATCGGCGTCGACGAGTTTCTGATTGACGGCGAGCGCCTTCTGATAGGCGTCGACCGCTGCCGTACTGTTCCCTTGACTGAGATACGTGTCGCCGATTCTGGCAAGAATGGCACCTACCGCGCTCTGCTCGGTGGCGTTACCCTGGTGCATATCCGCGAGCTTTTGCCGGATCGCGAGGCTCTCCTGATAAGAGCCGAGCGCGGCGTCGAGCTTTCCCTGTGCGGCCAACACCCCGCCATTTTTTCCAAGAGCGCCCGAAAGCAACCTTTGCCAATAGAGATTGTTGGGATCGTTAGCCGCAAGTTTCTTGGTGATCGCCAGCATGCTGCCAAACGCAGCAAGCGCACCGTCGTCATCGCCCTGCTCCTGGAGAACCCTGCCGACGTTTTGATAGCTGATCGCCAACCCGCTTTGCATGTCGGCATTTCCAGGATCGTTGTCGGCGAGTTTCTTGTTTATCGCGAGCTGCTTTTGGAAGGCGTCGAGCGCCTGCGCCTTATTTCCCTGGGTATCCAGCACGCCGCCGACATTTTCAAAGCTTCCGGCCAGGTCTTGCTGCAAAGCCGCGTTCGTGGGATCGCCGTCGGCAAGTTTCTGGATGATGGCAAGCCCCTGGCGGTAGGAATTGAGCGCTGCGGCGCTATTGCCTTGGCGCGCTTGCATGTCGCCGATCTTGCCGTAGCTGACTGCCAGGTCGTGCACCAGGGCCGCATCATCCGGGTTTTTGCCGGCAAGGGCTTGGTCGATTGCCGCCGTTTTTTGGAAATTGGCTATCGCATCGGCGGTTTTGCCCTGCGCAGCCAGAACGTCGCCGACTCTCTGGTAGCTTGAGGCGAGATCAGCCTGAATGGATCCGTTGCCCGGATCGTTGCTCGCGAGTTTTTGAAGGATTGTGAGATTGCTTTCGAAGGCGTCCAAGGCCTGCGTCAGGTTGCCTTGCTTCATCATCACGTCGCCAATGGCGACGTAATTAACCGCGATGTCGGCCTGCCATCTGGCATTGCCGGGGTCCTTCTCGCCTAGCTTTTTGGCGACGGCGTTCGCCTTCTGGTACGCGTCGAGCGCTGCGGCCCGCTTGCCCTGGGTCATGAGCACTTCGGCGGTCCTGTCGTAGGTCTGGTCAAGATCGCGCTGCCAGTCGGTGTTGCCGGGATCGGCATCGGCCAGCTTCTGAAAAATAGCCAGGCTCTTCTGATACGCATCGAGCGCCGGTGCGGTTTTGCCCTGCCGCGACAGCACGCGGCCCATCTTGGAATATGTAATCGCGATACCCGTCTGCAGATCGGTATTGTCGGGGTGGCTGTCCGCAAGTCTCTGCCAAACCGGGAGGCTGCTCTGATACGCGTCTAGCGCGTCGGCGGTCTTGCCCTCGGCCAGCAGGACGTCGCCTACCGCCTGATAGGCAATGCCCAGGCTGCGTTGCCGGGCGGCGTCGTCCGGCGCGCTCGCGGCGAGCTTCTGGTAGACCGTTAGCCCTTTGCGGTCATAGTCGAGCGCCTGTGCATAGTCGCTCATCGCAAAGAGAGTGCTGCCGCTGCGGTCGTAGGCTGTCGCCAGATCATTCTGGCGCATTGCGTTGTCCGGGGCGCCATCGGCGAGGTTCTGCCTGATTGCCAGCATTTTCTGGTACGCCGCCAGCGCGTCTGCGCTTTTGCCTTGGGCTTTGAGGGCGGTGCCGATCCTGTCGTAACTGACGGACTGTTCGCGCAGCCAATCGGTATTGTCGGGATTCGTGGCCAACAACGTGTCCCAGATCTGCTGTGCGTGTTGGGCAGTGGCGAGGGCGCCGGCGGTATCGCCTACGGAAAGGAGGGTGTCCGAGCTTTCATCCAAAGCCACGCCTTGGCTGCGTTGCAGGGCGGGCGCGGTCTGGCCCGATTTGCCGAGGTCCTGCTGCAAGGCGAGCGCCCGGTTGAGGATGTCCTTGACGAGAGAAATCGGCACGCCCGCGGCGTTGCGGAATTGCACCGCCAGATTGAAAATGAGCCCGTTGGCCGTCTGCGTTGCTGCGGTCAGCGTCTGCTCGGCGCGATTGCGTTGGGCGACGGCCTCGCGCTGCTCCATCGTCGCCTCGTAGGCCAGCCATCCGGCGAGCCCGACGAGGATCAGCAGCGAGCCGGCCGCCGACCAGGCCAATGTCAACGCACGACGTTGCTGTCGGACCTCCTGGGACAGCAAATCCTCCTTCGGCATGCCGCGGATGGCGGCGGCGAAGTCGGCGCCAGCCTCCAGAAATCTGCTGTCGCTCGCGTTGGTGCCCTCGCGATAGGGCCGCAAATCGACCCACTTGGGCTCCGCCGGAAATTTGCCGGTCAATACCGGCGGCAGCGGCATGCTTTCGGGCGATACAAAGTCGCCGACGGTCTCGTCCCAGGACAGATCGCCGGCGGTCACGCCAATCAGAAGCGTTTCGCCGCCGTTATGCTCGATCCAGTGGCTGACTTCCCGGTTGACCCATTTCGATGCTGCCGCCTCGGGCGAAGCGAGCAGGACAAAATAGCGTGACTGGCCCAACGCGATTTCGATCGTGGGCCACAAATGGGGCGTGGCCGAAAGACTGGTGTCGTCGCGAAACACCCGCAGCGAACGGCGGTGATACCAAGGCTTGCCGAGTTTTTGGATGACGGACTGCAGTGCGGCCGCGATGGGCTTATCTTTCGCATGGCTATACGAAATGAAGGCGTCATAGAGGGCCATGATCACACCCCGTTCCCGAATGGGACGTGATCTGGACGCTTAACGATGCAAAATCCAGCCCCCACAACCTCATGAACCAAATTCAATCCGAGCCTTGCCGTCTTGCCCTGACCGACATTCGCTGCAGGACGGCTGGGTGCTGATATGATCTCGCCATGCCCACCTTCGGTTCGTCCGCCAGCGGTAGTGACGACGTGCGCTTCATGGCGCTGGCGCTTGCGCTCGGCCGGCGCGGGCTGGGGCGGACCTGGCCGAACCCCGCCGTCGGCGCGGTGATCGTCAAGGACGGCGTCATTGTCGGCCGCGGCTGGACGCAAGCTGGTGGCCGGCCCCATGCCGAGGTCGAGGCATTGCGGCGCGCCGGCGCGGCGGCGCGCGGCGCCACGCTGTACGTCACGCTGGAGCCCTGCTCGCACCACGGCAAGACGCCGCCTTGCGCCGACGCTGTCATCGCGGCGGGCATTGCGCGCGTCGTATCGGCGCTCGAGGACCCCAATCCCGAAGTCGCCGGCGAAGGCCATGCGCGGCTGCGCGCGGCGGGCATTGCGGTCGAAGTGGGCGTCGGCGCCAAGGAGGCACGCCGCGATCATGCCGGTCATATCCGGCGCATGCGCCAGGGGCGGCCCCACGTCATGCTCAAGCTTGCGATCTCAGCCGACGGCAAAGCCGGTGCGGCCGGGCGCAAGCCTGTCGCCATCACCGGGGAGGCGGTGCGCGAGCGCGTCCATCTGCTGCGCGCCCACAGCGATGCCATCATGGTCGGCATCGGCACTGTGCTCGCGGATGATCCGATGCTGACGTGCCGCCTGCCGGGCATGGCCAAGGATTCGCCGGTGCGGATCGTGGCCGACAGCATGCTGCGCCTGCCGGTCAGCTCGCGCCTGGTTCGGAGCGCTTACGAGACGCCGGTCTGGGCGCTCACCGGCCTTGCCGCTCCCCAAGACTCCGAACTCGTCCTGCTGCCGCTCGGCATCGAGGTGATGCGGTCGCCGCAAAGCGCCGGCCGCCTCGACCTCAAAGCCGGGCTCGAATGTCTGGCCGCGAAGGGCATCACCCGGCTGATGGTCGAGGGCGGCCCGACGCTTGCCGCCGCATTCATCGCTGCCGATCTGGTCGATGAAGCGGTGCTGTTTCATGCGCCGAAAATCGTCGGCTCGGATGGAGTCGATGCGCTTGCAACGGACGCGATGGAGGCGCTGACTCGAAGACTGAAGCAGCTTGGCAGCGAGCCGGTGGGGACCGATCGCCAAGTCAATTACGCGCGCGAGTAAATCGATGTTTACCGGTATTGTCAGTGACTTAGGTGAAGTTCTTGATGTTGAAGAAAAGGCCGAAGGGTTGCGCCGTCTCAATATCGCTTGCGGCTATGACCCCGACACCATCGATATCGGCGCCTCCATCGCCTGTTCCGGCATCTGCCTGACAGTGGTCGGGCGGGGCCGAACCGGCAATCGCTCCTCATTTGCCGTCGATGCCGCTGCCGAGACCTTGCGCATGACCACCGCCCAAACCTGGCAGCGCGGCACCAAGCTCAATCTCGAACGGTCGTTGCGGCTCGGCGACGAGCTCGGCGGCCACATGGTCAGCGGCCATATCGACGGCATTGCCGCGCTCGTTTCGCGCGACGACTTTCTCGATAGCGCGGAACTAACGCTGCGCGTACCGCCGGAGCTTTCGCGCTTCATCGCCCCCAAGGGTTCCGTCGCACTCGACGGCGTGTCGCTCACCGTCAACAAGGTCGAAGGCGACACATTTTCCGTCTTGATTATCCCGCACACCTTGCAGGTCACGACGCTCGGCGCGTTGCGCCCCGGCGCGCGGCTCAATCTCGAAGTCGACCAGATGGCGCGCTATGCGGCGCGGCTTCTGGATTCCATGCCGCGCGCGAAATAGCGATTTTGGCCGCGCTTGTTCGCGCCCTCCCGGCTTGGTACGACCACCTCCTAACAGGAGCAGGTGATGGCCGGGCCGCGGCGAGGCAAGCGTGGTGAGGGCGCGCGCAAGGGTGCGCGCATCCTCATCGTCGAGGCGCGCTATTACGACGACATCGCCGACGCGCTCTTGGCCGGCGCGATGAAGGCGCTGGAGGAAGCCGGCGCCGAGGTCGACCGCATCGGCGTGCCGGGCTCGCTGGAAATACCAGGCGCGATTGCGATCGCCATCGACACCGCGCACTGGGGCCGCCTGCCTTATGACGGCGCCGTCGCGCTCGGTTGCGTCATCCGCGGCGATACCATCCATTTCGAGATCGTGTCGCATCAATCGGCACGCGGCCTGATGGAGCTTTCCATCGCGCAGCGCTTTCCCATCGGCAACGGCATCATCACCGTCGACACCGAAGCCCAGGCCTGGGAGCGCGCCCGCGTGGAGGAGCAGGATAAGGGCGGCGATGCCGCGCGCGCCGCGCTGGCGCTGATCGGCATCAAACAACGCTTCGGGAAGCGCTGAGATGGCGGGCGGCGAACCCAACGAGGCGCGCAAGGCCAACAAGCGCGGCGCGGCGCGGCTTGCTGCCGTGCAGGCGCTTTATCAGATGGATCTTGCCGGCACCGGTCTCAACGAGATCATGGCCGAATTCGAAGGCCATTGGCTCGGCGGCGAGGTCGAGGGTGCGCAATACCGGCCGGCGGAGGCCGCTTATTTTCGCGACATCGTCGGCGGCGTGGTGCGCGAGCAAGGCAAGCTCGACCCGCAGATCGATGCGGCGTTGAGCCGCGGCTGGCCGCTCAAGCGCATCGAGGCGGTGCTGCGCGCGGTGCTGCGTGCCGGCGCCTACGAGCTCGCCTGCCGCGCCGACGTGCCGGCGCGCGTGGTAATGTCGGAATATGTCGACGTCGCCGGCGCCTTTGTCGACGACGAGGAAACCGGCATGGTCAATGCCGTGCTCGACCAACTGGCGCACCAGATGCGCGCCGCCGAATTCGACCGCGCCTAGTGAACCGCAAGGCGACCGGCTGCAGAAGGGTGCGTCGCGCAATGCCAAACTCTCCAGAATCCGCCGAAGACCGCCTGATCGCGCGCTATTTCCGGCCGCTGGCCAAGCACCCCGGCGCTTTCGGCCTGGTCGATGACGCCGCCGTCATTGCGCCGCCGCCAGGCTGCGATGTCGTGCTGACCACCGACGGCGTCATTGTTGGCGTGCATGTCTTTCCCGAGGACCGGCCGGAAAACATCGGCCGCAAAGCGCTGCGGATGAATCTGTCCGACCTCGCCGCCAAAGGCGCAACCCCGCTCGGCTTTCTGCTCTCGCTCGCATTGCCGTCAGCAATCGATGAAGCGTGGCTTGCTGCTTTTGCCGGCGGCCTTGGCGAGGATGCCGAACGCTACAACTGTCCGCTGCTCGGCGGCGACACCGACCGCACGCCCGGCCCGACGTCGGTCTCGATCGCGGCGTTCGGCGCGGTGCCGCACGGCAAAATGGTGCGGCGCTCGACCGCCAAGCCGGGCGACCACATCATCGTGACCGGCACGATCGGCGACGCCGCCCTCGGCGTGCTGCTGCGGCGGGACCAAAACCTCGCCAAGCGGTGGCGGCTGTCTGACGCAATGAGTACGCACCTCAAGCAACGTTATCTCTTGCCCGAGCCGCGCAACGCGCTGGCTCATGCGGTTCTGCAAAACGCTTCGGCGGCAATCGATGTGTCCGACGGTCTCGCCGGCGATCTCGCCAAGCTCTGCCGCGCGTCCGGCGTTGCGGCCGAGATCGATGTCGCGCGCGTGCCGCTTTCCGATGCGGTCTGCGCGGCAGTCGCCGCCGATCCGGCGATGATGGAAATGGCGCTCAGCGGCGGCGACGACTACGAGACTGTCCTGACGCTGGCGCCGGACAAACTTTCCGTGCTCCGCGCGGCAGCGCACCAGGCTGGCGTCGCGGTGACCGAGATTGGCCGCATGACGGCCGGGGAGGGCGCTCGCTTCCTGCACGAGGGTAAGACGCTCAGCTTCGCGCGACCGTCGTACAGCCATTTCTGACGGCTTCGGGGCTTGGTCGCACACCCCCGGGAAGTCAGTCTCAACACGCCCCGCCGTAGAGCCATTTGTGGTCGCTATAGCCCCCGAAAGCAGACTCGTTTTGCTCACTTTGAGTTCTTCCGGTTTTGACCCCATTGCCGACATCCTGCGGCGAAATTTACCGTGGTGCACAACGGTGCTCTCGCTGGTACAGTGTAGCCGCAACATGCGACGGGCGGATGAGGCGGCGGGATTTCATATCTTTGGTTGGCGGAGCGGTTGTTTGGCCGCTCGCGGCGCGCGCGCAGCAGGCGACCAATGAACCCATCATGCCGACCATCGGTTTGCTCGGTCCAGCCACAGCCGCCGGTTTCGCGCCCTTCCTCGATAGTTTCCGCCAGGGGCTCAGCGCGACCGGCTTTGTCGAGGGCAGGACTGTCGCTATCGACTACCGATGGGCGAACAATGAGCTTGATCGCTTGCCTGCGCTGGCGGCCGAGTTGGTTGCCCGGAGGGTTGCGGTGATTGCGACCGGCGGCGCCACAGCCGCGGCGCTTGCTGCAAAGGCCGCCACCTCGACCATTCCTATCGTATTCGCGATCGGCGCCGACCCCGTGAAGTTTGGCCTAGTCGCCAGCATGAACCGGCCAGGCGGTAATGTGACTGGCGTAAGCTTCCTCGCCAACACGCTGGTCGCGAAACAGCTGTTGCTGCTCCAAGGACTGTCACCTTCTTCCGGTGTGATCGGTGTTCTCGTCAATCCGGGCAACCCGAACGCCGCATCCGACCGCGTGATGGTGGAGGCTGCGGCCGCGTCGCTGCGGCTGCAGCTCCGCACGGTTGATGTCGTTGCCGAGCGCGACCTCGATGCGGCGTTCGATAATCTGCGCCGCGCACAAGTGACAGCATTCCTGGTCTTTCCAGACGCTCTGTTCACCGGCGCGCGGGGACGGGTGGTTGATCTCGTTAACCGCTACAAGCTGCCGGTCCTTTTTCCTGACCGCACCTACGTCGAAGCTGGAGGACTGATGAGTTATGGCAGCAGCCGAAGCGATGCGTATCGTGAAGCTGGTATCTACGTCGGTCGCATTCTGCGGGACGAGAAACCTGCCGACCTGCCAGTGATACAGGCAACCAAATTCGAGTTGGTGATCAATCTCAAGACTGCCAAGAAGCTCGGCGTCGACATACCACCGACACTGCTGGCGCTGGCCGACGACGTGATTGAGTAGCGTCGCCTAGTTGCCGCGATGCTACATTGTCGTCCAATGGCGCCTGAACCTGGCGTCGACTTGGCGATGTCGAGACCGATGGTCGTGATCGTTTGCTGGTGCTCCCGAAGATGGCGTGGGAGCCTTAATGCACCCACATCCATGGCACTCACGTGCCGGGTGGAGGAGCCGTCCACAGCCTCAGAGGCGGACTGTCTTGGCTCACTTTGAGTTCTTCCGGTTTTGACCCATCTGCGACATTGGCGGTGCACTGCGGCAATGGTGCCAGTTTCAGCCCCTATCAAGGTAGTCGTTTGAGCCGCTAAAATGTCATCTCCTGAGCTTGGGGGCGGGTATGTGTCGTCGCGAGTTCATCACTCTTCTTGGCGGCGCGGCGGTTTGGCCGCTTGCGGCGCACGCCCAGCCAGGCCAGCGCATGCGGCGCGTCGGAATTCTGGAGCCGATACCCGCGGACGCACCCGGCGCAGCGGCACGCTACAGGGCGTTTGCCGAAGGGCTACAGCAACTGGGATGGACGCCTGGGAACAACCTACAGATCGACATCCGGTGGGGTAAAGGTAATGAGGCGCAAATTCGCAAAGATGCGGAGGAATTGATCGGGCTTGCCCCAGATGTGATTTTGGCCGGTGGCGGCGCGGGCGCCGCAGAAATTTTAAAAGCGACCCAAACTATTCCTATTGTCTTTGTCATCGTGCCCGACCCCGTGGGCTCCGGCTTCGTCGAAAGCCTGTCGCGACCCGGCGGCAACGCCACAGGTTTCATGATGTTCGAATATAACTTGAGTGGAAAGTGGCTGGAGCTGCTCAAGGAGATTGCGCCAAACGTCACGCACGCTGCGGTACTTCGCGATCCTACGATCGTTGCCGGAATTGGCCAGTTCGCGGTCATCCAATCCGTGGCGCCATCGGTCGGCATCGAAGTCAGACCAATCGACCTACGTGAGCCGACGCAGATTGAACGCGCCATCGCGACCTTCGCGGAATCGCCGAATGGCGGAATAATCTTGCCAGCGAGTGCGATAGGTTTAGCCAACGTCAACTTGATCATCGCAGCGGTCGCGCGCTACAAGCTACCCGCGGTATATATTCAAAGCTTTGTTGTTGCCGCCGGCGGATTGATGTCGTACGGACCGAATTTCCCCGACCAATATCGGCGCGCCGCAGATTATGTCGATCGCATATTAAAGGGCGCTAAACCCGCGGACCTGCCCGTGCAGTCCCCGACCAAGTATGAACTTGCGATCAACCTCAAGACCGCAAAGGCGCTGGG
The DNA here is from genome assembly GCA_963724715.1 of uncultured Alphaproteobacteria bacterium. Classification (GTDB taxonomy): domain Bacteria; phylum Pseudomonadota; class Alphaproteobacteria; order Rhizobiales; family Xanthobacteraceae; genus BOG-931. Next base: position 68,450 of record CAVRVV010000004.1, read on the forward strand.
CATTAGCGTGCCAGCATCGTTGCTCAGCCGTGCCGACGAGGTGATCGAATAAGAATGCCATTTGCTGCGGCGCAAAATGTCGCTAGTGGCGCTAAGCAGCGGTTTTCCAATGTCCGCTTTTCTGCCGCTTCTGGGGGCTAAGCGGACATGGCGATTTATGAGTACACGGCCTAGTGATGGTGGTGTGGACCCCACGTGGCACGGATCGCCAAGTTATCTCAATGAGGACACGTCATCTCAATGAGGACACGTCACGGGCTATAGTGTACGACGGAGAAACGCCCATGCATGACACGACGGCCATAGCCGCACCGCAGACCGCCGCGCCAAAACCTTACGTCGGCAAGAATACCAATCCGCGCTACGCCGAGCTTTACCGGCACTATCCGACCATCGACTATCTGCGCCGCGGCGCGCGCCGCCGGCTGCCGCATTTTTCCTTCGAGTACTCAGATGGCGGCTCCGGCAAGGACGATGCCGGCATCAAGCGCAATTGGGCGGGGCTCGATGCGGTGGAATTGGTGCCACGCTATGGCGTGATGCCGTCGCTGCCGCCGTGCGAGGTCGAGCTGTTCGGCCGCCGCTACGCCGCGCCGATCGGCGTTGCGCCCATGGGCGGGCCTGCCATCGTCTGGCCGGGTGCCGATGAATATCTCGCCCGCGCGGCACAGCGCGCGCGCATTCCCTACACGCTCGGCACGGTCGGCTGCTCCACCATCGAGCGCATCGCCGAAATCGCGCCCGACGTGTTCTGGTTCCAGCTTTATCGCGCCGCCAGGAACGATCACGCCATCGGCTTCGATCTTGTGCGGCGCGCCCAGGCGGCAGGCTGTCATGCGCTGGTGCTCACCCTCGACGTGCCGGTGCGCACCACACGCGCCCGCGAAGTGGTGGTCGGCCTCGGCGGCGCCTTCAATCCCGATCTGAAGATGATACTGCAAATGCTGATGTCGCCGGCCTGGACCCGGGCGCTGTGGCAGAACGGCATTCCGCGTTTCTCAAATCTGCGCGCTTATGTCGGCGACAACGCTTCGATCAACGACATGGTCGCGTTCGCGCGCCGCGAGATGGGTGGCGCCTTCACCTGGGAGGAGGTCGCCAAATATCGCGACCGCTGGAAAGGCACCCTGATCGTCAAGGGCATCATGCATCCGCAAGACGCCGAGAAAGCGGTGTCGCTCGGCGTCGACGGCATGTTTGTTTCAAATCACGGCGGGCGGCAGATCGAGGCGCTGCCGGCGCCGATCGACGTGCTGCCGGCCATCGTCAAACAGGTCGGCAGGCGCGCCACCGTGATGTACGATTCCGGCATCCGCAGCGGCACCGACGTGGTGCGCGCTTATGCGCTCGGCGCCGCCGCGGCATTCGCCGGCAAGGCGTTCTTGTGGGGCCTTGGCGCGCTCGGCGAGGAGGGTGCCGCTCACGTCATCGATATCCTGATCGAAGAGACGCAAGCCGCGCTCGGACAGTTGGGGGCTCTAACACCGGACGAGGCGCGCGCGGTGGTGATCCGCCACAACGGAGCCTTGCACTTCTGACCTGCGCCCTCCGCAGTGGCGCCGCATCTCTCGGGCCGCTAGAACGGGCGACTCCACCGGGAGTTTGCCATGGCGGTCGCCGCCGAATCCGCACTCGATCTCATTGATGACCGGCTTGCCGCGCGCAATGCCGTGATCCTGGGCGTGGCGCAGGCGCTGGCCGGCGGCAACAACACTGTCACCGTGGCGACGACCGGCATCCTCGGTTCGATGCTGGCGCCCGATCCCGGGCTCGCGACCTTGCCGATCAGCTTCATGGTCGCAGGCATGTGGATGGGGACGATCCCTGTCGGCATGCTGGCAAAAGCATACGGCCGGCGCTTTGCCGTGCAGACCGGTTCGGCCTTCGGCGCGCTGTCCGGCCTGATCTCGTGCGCGGCGGTGCTGCACGGTTCGTTCTGGCTGTTGCTGGTCGGTACATTTTGTGGCGGCCTCTACGCGGCGGCGCATCAATCCTACCGCTTCGCCGCCACCGATACGGCGAGCCCGCAATTTCGGCCGAAGGCGGTCGCCTGGGTGCTGGCCGGCGGCATCTTCGCCGCCGTGATCGGCTCGCAGCTCGTCATCTTCACCAAGGACGCGTGGCCGCCTTATCTGTTTGCGGGCACGTTCCTGGCGCAGTCGGCTTGCGCGGTACTCGCCGCGATCGTGCTGGCGCAACTCAAAATTCCCCGCCCTCCGGTGTCGCATTCGCTGATCGACGGGCGGCCGCTGAGCGAAATCGTCGTCCAGCCGAAATTCATCATCGCAGTGGTCTGCGGCCTGGCCAGCTATTCGATGATGAACATGGAGATGACGTCGGCGCCGCTGGCCATGGTGATGTGCAACCACACTGTTGGCGAAGCGGCGCTGGGTATCCAATGGCATGTCATCGGCATGTACGCGCCGAGTTTTATCACCGGCTCCCTGATCGCCCGCTTCGGCGTGCGCGCGATGATGGCGATCGGACTGACATTGATCCTGGTCGCCGCGACCATAAGTCTCGCCGGCCTTGGGCTATGGAATTTCTGGATCGGGCTGACGCTGCTCGGCGTCGGCTGGAATTTTGCCTTCATCAGCGCCACCACGCTGATCACCGAGTGTCACGATCCGCACGAGCGCAACAAAGTGCAGGCATTCAACGACTTTCTGGTGTTCGGCGCCATGGCGATCGCGTCGTTCTCGTCCGGCGCGCTATTGTCGCGTTACGGCTGGACCACCGTGAACGAGGTGGTGTTCCCGGTCATTCTCGTCGCCGCGCTGATGTTGGCCTGGGGATCGTTGGTGCGAAGGCCCAGGCCGGTGTGATAACCTTCGCCGGTGTTTTTAGAGCATGATCCGGAAAAGTGGATGCCGGTTTTCCGAAAAGATCATGCTCCAACGAAAAAACTAGACCATGATCCGATTCAATTTGATCGGATCATGGTCTAGGCGAAAGGACAGCCAATGGCCACGAAACTGCGCAAGGCGAAACGGGCGGCGCCGGTCAGACGGGCTGTGCGGAAGGCTTCGCGATCATCGAGCAAAATGTCGGCGCGCCGTCGCCTCGCCGCTGCAAAGGCCAAGCCCAAAGGGAAGGCCGCGCCGCGCAAGCAGACCTTCGTGGCCAGCCACCTCAATCCGGACGCTTTCGAAGGCGGCTTGCGTTCTTACGCCAAATACCGCGACCTCGGCATGGCTGCCGCGACCAACGGCTTGGCGCAGGCCCATGTCATCAAGATGATCCCGCCTTGCGACCCGGCGGTGGTGTCGAAGCGGCACTATCACGACGTCGAATTCCAGATGATCTACGTCCTCAAAGGCTGGATCAAAGGCGAGTATGACGGCGCCGGCGAGGTGACCATGGTCGAAGGCTCGTGCTGGCTGCAGCCGCCGAAGATCAAGCACACGGTGTTGGATTATTCCGACGATTGCGAACTGCTCGAGATCATCCTGCCGGCGAAATTCGACACCGTCGAACTGGAGTGACCGGTCGAGGGGAGGCCGACATGACATCGTCCTCGCTTCTGCGCGATCTGCCGATAAAAGACCTGCCGATAAAGGACTTGGCGATTCTTGCCGAGCTCGAGCGCAAGGTGCTGTGGCTGGCAACATGGACCATCCATCACGCCAACCATTTGCGCGAGAATAACGATGGCCTGAAGGTCGGCGGACACCAGGCTTCTTCCGCCTCGCTCGCCACCATCATGACGGCGCTTTATTTCCACAGCCTGCGGCCGCAGGATCGCGTCGCGGTCAAGCCGCACGCCGCGCCGAATTTTCACGCCATCCAATATCTGCTCGGCCGCCAGACCCGTACAAAACTCGAGGATTTTCGCGGCTACAAGGGCGCGCAATCCTATCCGTCGCGCACCAAGGACACCGACGACGTCGATTTCTCCACCGGCTCGGTGGGCTTGGGCGTGGCGCAGACGCTGTTCTCCTCGCTCGCCCAGGATTATGTGCGCGCCCACGGCTGGGGCCAAATAGTTGATGGAAAGCCGCGGCCCGAAGGCCGCATGATTGCGCTTCTCGGCGACGCCGAGCTCGACGAGGGCAACATTTTCGAGGCCATCCTCGAAGGCTGGAAGCAGGGCCTGCGCAATTGCTGGTGGATCGTCGATTACAACCGGCAAAGCCTCGATGCCGTGGTGCGCGAAGGGCTGTGGGAGCGTTACCAAAACCTGTTCCGCAATTTCGGCTGGGACGTGGTGGTGCTCAAATACGGCGCGCTCCAGCAAGCCGCGTTTGCCGAGCTGGGCGGCGAGGTGTTGCGCCAATGGATCGATCATTGTCCAAACCAGCTTTATTCCGCGCTGGTGTTCCAGGGCGGCGCGGCGTGGCGCAAGCGCCTCAATGACGAGATCGGCGACCAGGGGCCGGTGACGCGGCTCATCGAACAGCGCAGCGACGATGAGCTGGCGCGGCTGATGAATAATCTCGGCGGCCACGATCTGGCGTCGATCATCGCGGCGTTCGACGCCGTCGATCACGATCGGCCGGTCTGCTTCATCGCCTACACGATCAAAGGTTTTGGCCTGCCGTTCGCCGGGCATAAGGACAATCACGCCGGCCTGATGACGCCGGCACAGACCGAAACATTCCGAACGTCGATGAACATCCGGCCCGGCCATGAATGGGATCCATTCGAGGGTCTTGGGCAGCCGGCAGAAGACATTCAGACGTTTCTCGATCGCGTGCCGTTTGCAAGCTATGGCGAGCGCCGCTTGCAGTCAGCCCGCATCGCGGTGCCGGCCGATCTGCCGGTGCCGTTCCAGCCGAAAACGTCGACGCAGACCGGCTTCGGCGCGTTGCTCAACGAGATTGCGCGCAACGACACGCCGCTCGCCGCGCGCATCGTCACGACGTCGCCCGACGTGACGGTGTCGACAAGCCTCGGCTCATGGGTCAATCGCCGCGGCCTGTTCGCGCGTGAGGCCTTGGCCGATACGTTCAAGAGCGAGCGTATCCCGTCGACATTCAATTGGGATTTTTCGCCGGCCGGTCAGCACATCGAGCTCGGCATCGCCGAGATGAACTTGTTCATCGCGCTCTCGGCGCTCGGCCTGTCGCACAGCATCAACGGCGAGCGGCTCATCCCGATCGGGACGCTCTACGATCCGTTCATCGCCCGCGGCCTCGATGCGCTCAACTATGCCTGCTATCAGGACGCCCGCTTCATCCTGGTGGCGACGCCGTCGGGCATCACGCTGGCGCCGGAAGGCGGCGCGCACCAGTCGATCGCCGAGCCGTTGATCGGAATGGCTCAGGACGGCCTTGCCGCGTTCGAGCCGGCCTTCGTCGATGAGCTTGCCGCCATCCTCGCCTTCTCGTTCGACTACATTCAGCGCGACGCCCAGAAGGATGCCGAAGGCGAACCCTCCGAGCGCAACTGGCTGCGCGACGAGACCGGCGGCTCCATCTATCTGCGCTTGTCCACCCGTCCGATCGAGCAGATCGAGCGGCCGATGACGCCCGCGCTGCGCCAGGCGATCGTCGATGGCGCCTATTGGCTGCGCGAGCCCGGCCCGAACTGCCAGGTCGTCGTCGCCTATACGGGTGCGGTCGCACCCGAAGCCATCCAGGCCGTGGGCCTGATGGCGGAGGACCGCCGCGACGTTGGGCTCTTGGCCATCACGTCGGCGGATCGTCTCAATGCCGGCTGGACCGCGGCATGCCGGGCGCGCGAGCGCGGTCTGGTTCACGCCCGCTCCCATATCGAGCGGCTGTTCTCAGCCTTGCCGCGGCATTGCGGCATCGTCAGCGTGCTCGACGGTCATCCGGCGACTTTGGCGTGGCTCGGCGCCGTCCATGGCCATCGCTTGCGGCCGCTCGGTGTCGAGCATTTCGGCCAGACCGGCGCGATCGAGGATCTCTACCGCCACTACGGCATCGACGCCCACGCCATCATCGCCGCCGCCGAGACAATCGCGCCGGGGCGGCCGATACGGCATCTCGGGGTTGTTTGATCTGTAGGATGGGCAGAGCCAACGGGTCCGGCCCGAAGTGGCCGGCCCGATGACAGGCTCCGCGAAACCCATCGCCTTTCTGAAATGCCGCCGCCGCGGCGATGGGTTTCACTCCGTTCAACCCATCCTAGATGCTGCCGGCGATAGATCGATGTCTCGTCCTCGGACCCACGGGCCGCGATCGAGCCAGCGGCTTCAGGCCTCGATCGCTATTTCACGTGACTCCGTTCGCTGCGAACGTTTGCTTTGCCTTCGGCGACACCAAAAACTTGATAAAACTTTCGGCCGTCGTGCGCTGCGAGGCGCTCGTCATCAGCGCGGCGGTGTACGGGATAGAACTCTGGAAATCACCCGGTAACGGTCCAAGCAGCTTGATGCCCGGCGTCGTCGCGATGAGCGGTATCGTACCCGCCGCCATGTCGTTTCCTTTGCCCTTCAACACAGGCTCGAAAATGGCAAGGGGGGCCGTGCGCACAATCTTCGGTTTGAGCGTTTCGGCAATCCCCAGCCGTTCAAGAACCGCTGCAAAGGCCTCTCCCGATTTAACACTGTTAAAAACGATTAGGTCGGCACCAAGCAAAGTGTTCTTGAATTTTTCAATGGTCGATATGTCATACGCGGGACTGTCTTTGCGGTTCCCAAGGCCAACACCGACATGGCCGATCGTCGGCCTATCCCCAGCGCGCACTTTGCCCGAATTGGTAAGCTCCTCGACAAAATCCGGCTCGACGACAACAACGTCGGCGATCTCGCCGTCTTCGATCCTCTTTTTTACGGCGGGCCCTGCGTTGCACGCCAAAGTCACTTGATTGGTCGTCTCCTGGCGAAAAATGTCTGCGACCTTGGTCAAGGCCGGTTCCACCGGACTGTCGCACATGACCTTAATTGCGGCAGCGTGACTTGTTCCGGCGAATAGAGAGAACATACTCGCGAGGAAGATACAGAGGCTGGTGTGCCTAAGTTTTTCGCCTGTCCAATCCAAGATTTGCTTCGGCAAGATTTCCTCCTGCTTTACGCCCGGTCGGCGCCTTGACGCGAGAGACCCCAACCAGCCTCCGAGCGGGCGAGGTTTGCCGCAAAACGTTGCCGGGCGTCCAATACATAAACGTTCTACTTTCTTATGCCCGAATGCTATAAGGAAGCATGGACCTGCGGCATGCTCGCACCTTCGTTACGGTGGCCGAACTCGGCACCGTCTCAAAGGCCGCTCTGCGCCTGCGGATCGCCCAACCTGCATTGTCACGGCAGCTGATCGATCTCGAGCGCGAACTCGGATTGCGACTCTTCGATCGCGTCGGACGCCGGCTTCTTTTGACTGGCGAAGGCGAGCAATTGCTGACGGGCTGCCGCGTCCTTCTCAATTTCGCCAGCGCCGTGAAAGAGCAGGCTGAGCTGCTCCGCCATGGAGATATTGGAGTTCTGAAAATCGCCGGCTCGCCGCAACACATCGAAAGCGTGTTGTCGCAGTTCCTGCACCGTTACGCGGAGCGCTATCCGCAGGTTCAGGTAAAGATCAGCGAGGGAACGGGCAGCGAGATATTGACGCTGCTCGAACGCGGAGAAATCCACCTCGGCCAGAATTTACTGCATGCCGTCAAGCTGGACGAACGCCATTACGGCAGCCTTCCGCTCGGATCGGTGGAGCTCTTGGCCGTTTGCCATCCCTCGATGCCGCTTGGTCGCCGTCGCACCATCGAGGTCGCCCGTCTTGGCGCCTTTCCGTTGCTGCTGATGGACAGCGGATTTGGATTTCGCCGCGCCTTTGATGCGGCCAGCCGAATGGCCGGACTGAAGCCGACAATCATGTTCGAAAGTCGAAACCCGCATACCTTGTTGGCGCTTGCCGAGGCGGGACACGGCGTGGCGATTGTTCCCTCCCAGCTCCAGTGCCACCGCTATCAATTGAGAATCGTAGGTCTCACCTACAGAGGCCGCTCCTTGCGAGAGCCTTTGACGATTTCCTGGGACAAGAGGCGTCCTTTGCCTCGCTTTGCGACAGACTATTGCGGAATGCTCGCCGCATACATGCGCGAGATCTTTCCGATAACTCGGCCAACCCACCCTACGGGCTTGCGGCGCGCGCACAAAAACCAATCCCGGTGATTGTCGCATTCGAATAACAGACCATGTATGTTGCACCAATGTCCCGCACATTCTCCGCATCAAGTGCAATTCTCTTGGCGCTGCTGCCAGCCATTGCGTTCGCCGGGCCCGCTCACGAGCGGCACATCCATCATTGGCATGGCTACGGCTTCCTGCCCGGCTATCATCAGCCGCCGAACAACAGCGTTCCCGTTTATGGTCCGAAGGGAGCAATCGGCGACACACCAGAGTATGCGCCAAGTTACTGGTATAACGGCGGGCGGTACTATTTCGGCAATCCTGGATATTCCCGCGGACGCTACAACGGCGGCAGTTTCGGCCCATGCTGGACTTGGACGCCCATCGGGCCGATGTGGAATTGCGGGTAGGAACCTGCAGCCCGTAGATGGGGTAACGGGCCGGCGGCGCGGAGTAGCCGGACAGGCGGTCGTCCCTCACACTGATGGTGTAGCGGAGTCAGGCGCGAACCTGCTCCAAGCATCAAGGAGGGACGACCATGGACTATTATGCAGGAATCGACGTGTCATTGGAATGCTCGAGCGTTTGCGTTGTGGATGCGAGCGGCAAGATCGCGCGCGAGGGCAAGGTTGCGAGCGAGCCTGAGGCGCTGATCGGTTATTTTGGCTCGCTGGGTCTTTCTGTTGTGCGGATCGGACTGGAGGCGGGACCGTTGTCGCAGTGGCTTTACGCGGCGATGAAGGAAGCGGGTTTGGCGGTCGAGTTATTGGAGACCCGGCACGTGCGGACGGCGCTGGAGACGATGCCGGTGAAGAGTGATCGCAACGATGCGCGCGGTATCGCCCAGCTGATACGGCTGGGCTGGTTCCGGCCGGTTCATTGCAAGTCGATTGGTACGCAGGAGACGCGGGCGGTGCTGACGGCCCGCAAGCTGGTGCAGTCGAAGCTTTTGGATGTTGAGAACAGTGTGCGCGGGATTTTGCGCGGCTTTGGGCTCAAAGTCGGCAAGACCACGAACCGGAGCTTCGCCGGACGGGTCGAGGACCTGGTGGTCAACCATGCGAGCCTTCACATGATCGCCGCGGCGCTGCTGTCTGTGCATGCGGTGCTGTTGCGCGAACTGAAGGCTTTTGACAAGCACGTTCGATCGATGGCGCGCGTCGACGTCAAAGCCAAGCTGTTGATGTCGGCGCCGGCGGTTGGGCCGATCGTGGCGCTCACCTATGCGAGCGCGATCGACGATCCGGGACGGTTCACATCGTCAAGACGGGTGGGCGCGCACTTCGGGCTGACGCCCAAGAAGTACCAATCGGGCGAGACCGATTACACCGGCCGTATCAGCAAGATCGGCGACGCCACGGTACGCACGGCACTTTATGAGGCCGCCCACATCATGCTGATCAAGCCGATCAAGGGCTGCGCGCCGCTCAAGAGCTGGGCGATGCGGATCGCCAGGCGCAGCGGCATGAAGAAGGCCAAGGTGGCGCTGGCGCGCAAGCTCGCCGTGATCCTGCATCGGATGCTCGCCAACGCAATGCCGTTCAACGCCGCTATGGCAGCGGCCTAACAGGAGACAAGCACAACAGTTTTCGAGCGGGCCACGACACCAGGCCTTCTCGAAGCGAAGTCCCCTCGCCGGGACGATGGATCAGGTCAGACCGCAGCCCATCCAGTCGGCACTGCGACCACGCGTTCGTAGATTGGTCGGCCTATCCTCTCAGACCCCATCAGGTGGCGGCCTCGCGCCGACCCCGTACAGAAGCGAGAACCGGCGACTGGACAACGCAAAGAGGGATTGACCTTTCAAGGCCCGTTACAGAAGGATGGGTTGAGCGACAGCGAAACCCGTGTCTTTTTTGGCCGCGTCACGACTTGGGGCGACGACGCACGGCCGTCTTTATCGGGGGCATTCTCCTGTAATGGGAAGATACCAGCCAGCACTCGGGTGCAACGCCGTCAGGCCACGCCGCCACATGGGCAACCACACCAGGAAATAATCCAAACGGACCCGCTTGGTCGGTGCCCTGATAGGGCGGTTTCCAAGGTGGAAGGGGCGAGAGATGGAGTGTGGCAATGATTTGCTTCTTGCTGGTGTCGGTTACGTCGCAAACAGTACTGTACGGCGGCTTATCTGGAACAAGCCTTATCTGAACATATTGAGCGGAGTCGTCATCCGCGATGGTCGGGCGTTCACCCCAACAAAAAACAAGAGCAGAAAGCAAAAGCACTTTGCCGGCTCTGCTCATTGGAACGCTCCGCTGGTTCGAGACAGTTTCGCCTTTGTGTAGCACGGGTGGGGCGGATTGGCCCAACGGGTCTGGCCCGAAGTGGCCGGCCCGATGACAAGCTCCAGCGTAATCCGCTGCGTCTCGGCAGTCGGACGGCGGATTACGCTGCGCTAATCCGCCCTACGGCGCTCAACCCATCCCACGAGCTATTGACTTCTCGATCCTGGCTGAACCCAATAAGGCAAGACAGGCAAGCTTAAGGAATCTCCGTCATGGCAGCCCGCATCCGACACATCGCTCTGTGCGTCAAGGACATCAAAGCCACCGCTGACTTCTACGCGAAGGCATTCGGGCTGAAACGCACGCCGATTCGCGAAGGCGCGACCGCCTGGAACTGCTATATGAGTGACGGCGAAATCAATCTGGCACTGTTGCAGTACAAGAGCGATGTCGGCTCCGGCGTGCCGAAAGGCTTTGTCGGCATCCACCATTTCGGTTTTCAGTGCGACGACTTGCCTGCGCAACAAAAGAAGGTTGAAGCGGCGGGCGGCGAGTTTTTCTTCGATCTCGGCGAGCCGGAGGACGACGGTTTCGAACGCAAGTTCAAAGATCCCAACGGCATCGTCTTCGACATTAACTGGAAAGGCTGGCAACTCACGCGGGGAAAGGTCAAGAACGCCGTCGGCGGTTTGCGGCCGGCGAAGAATGCCGCGAGGGCCAGGAAACCCGTCGGGAAAAAAGCGCAGCTCGCCAAGAGAGCGCGAGCAGCGCGTAGGGCGAGTTGAGCCAACTGGTCCGGCCCGAAGCGGGGCAGCCCCATCGCGCGAGCGCGATGGGAACCCCGGGCCGGCCCGATGACAGGCTCCGCGAAACCCATCAGCTTTCTGAAATGCTGCCGCCGCAGCGATGGGTTTCACTCCGATCAACCCATCCTACGGGCTGAGCGCGCGCCGCATCCAGCGAATTGCGCCAGCCGAAATTCAGTTCCCGTTGTTGCCCAGCGGGGTCAACTCCGGAGGCCTGTCATTGCCGCTATTGCCAAAAAAGTTATTGCCGCTCTGAAAACCGCCGAACGGCCCCGTCTGGCCATGTTCAATGCTGAAGTGGAACCCCTGACTATTCGACTCGGACGGATGTGCGCTCTGGCTGGTGGTGGCCGAATGGTTCGGATCCGTATAGTTGAAGTTATAGTTGCCGTTTGCATCGGGCGAAATCGTTTGCTGACTAAATGCCCACCCCGAGGCGGTCGTCGCAGCGATGATGGCCGCCGCAATCATGGCAACCGCAGCGAACCGAAGCCGCACAAATCGAACCATGATGATCCCCATATCGGCGCCCCCGAAGCACCGTTCGCAGGCTAACGCCGCAACCTCCGTCGGGTCAAGGCAACTCAAGCAATACGTGGAATATGAGTGCTGCAAATTTGGGCGCGGGCGGATGACAGGCTCCGGCGTAATCCGCCGCCTCTCGGCCGCAAACGCGACGCGGCCGGAAAAGCGCTCTGGTCCATCTGCAAGTCGAGAGGTGGCGCGAATTGAAAGTGATTGCCGCGCTGACCGATTCGACGCTCGACAGGCTCTTGCAGCCGTAGGATGGGTTGAGCGGCAGCGAAGCCCATCATCTTTCGCCGAAACGTGAGCGATTGTTGGCAGCATCGATGTCATCGGCGAGAAGACGCAAAGTGCGCTCAGCCAGATTGGCCGTGAAGAAAAAGCTGCCGCCGCAGATAAAGTTTCGCCGATAGTTCGTCACCGCGGGCATGACGAAATCGATCGGACCCTCAACTCATAAAACTCAGCCCGATGTCCGCTTCACTCCAAAAAGACCGAATTACCGCGCCGCAGCGAAATGACGCGATGGGCCCAGGCTGTGTGAAAAGTCGCTCGGATGTTATGATTCTTTTTTAAATCGGCAGGCGGGAGCGACGGATGTCAGGCTTTGTGGAAGGGATTGACCGGAGCCAAAGCACACTTTTCCCAGCGATGCTGGACGACTACGTGGCCGAGGACAATCTGGTTCGTGCGGTTGACGCTTTCGTTGAAGGTCTTGATCTTGGCAAGCTTGGCTTTGGTCGAGTTGCGCCGCTGGAACAAGGGCGTCCCAGCTATCATCCGGCAACGCTGCTCAAGATATACATTTATGGCTACCTCAATCGCGTTCCGTCGAGCCGACGCCTTGAGCGTGAGTGCCAGCGTAATATTGAGCTGATCTGGCTGACCGGCCAATTGGCGCCGGATTTCAAGACCATTGCGGATTTCCGCAAGGACAACGGCAAGGCGATTCGTGAGGTTTGCCGTAGCTTCGTGGCGGTGTGCCGCGATCTTGATTTGCTGAGCGAGGCGAGCGTCGCCATCGATGGTTCCAAATTCAAGGCTGTCAATGCGCGCGATAAGAACTTCACCGAGGCCAAGATGAAGCGGCGTCTGGAGCGGATCGAGGAGAGCATTGCGCGCTACATAGCGCAACTGGAGACTGCCGACCGCCGTGGCGATGCGGTGCCGGAGGCAAAGGTTGCGCGGTTCAAGGACAAAATCGAGAAACTGAACGAAGAGATCGCGCGGCTCGGTGCGATCGGTGCCGAGATGATGAAGAGCCAGGACAAGCAAATCTCGCTGACCGATCCGGATGCGCGTTCGATGGCAACGAGCGGCAAGGACACCGGAATCGTCGGCTACAATGTGCAAGCCGCAGTCGATACCAAGAACCATCTCATTGTGGCCCATGAGGTGACGAACGTCGGCACGGACCGCCATCAACTGTCGAATATGGCGGAGCAGGCACGAACCGAGATGGGTGTTGCGACGCTCGATGCTGTGGCTGATCGCGGCTACTTCAGCAGCGAGGAGATTCTGGCATGCGAGGAGGCAGGCATCACCGTCACGCTGCCAAAGCCTATGACCTCGAACGCAAAGGCGGCAGGGCGCTTCGGCAAGCAGGACTTCCGCTACGTGGCAACGGAGGACGCTTACGTTTGTCCTGCCGGACAAAGGCTCGCATATTCGTTCACGACAAAGGACAAAGGCTTGGTCCTACGTCGCTACCGGACCAACGCCTGTCAGAATTGCGCTATCAAGCGTAGCTGCACCACCGGCAACGAACGACTGATCTCCCGATGGGAGCACGAGGCCGTGATCGAGACTGTGCAGGCACGTCTCGATCACCATCCGGAAAAAATGACAGTGCGTCGTCAGACAGCGGAACATCCGTTCGGCACCATCAAGTGCTGGATGGGAGCAACGCACTTTCTCATGAAACGGCTGCCGAAAGTGGCAACCGAGATGGCGCTCAATGTGCTCGCCTACAACATGAAGCGCGTGATGGCGATCATCGGCGTGGCCGGGCTGCTGGAGGCCTTGGCTGCCTGAGCCGAGGGACGCTGCGCATTCAAATCAATGCCAGCAGACGCCTCAGGGAGCGTCCCGGGCGCTCGGAGAATGGATTCCAGGAGAAATTGCGTCTCGGCGCGCGAAAGCCGGCGGTGTTCTGCGCACGGTGCCGATAGGAGGCCTTTTTTACACAGCCTGGGCCAATAGCGACATCTCGCACTGCGGCAATCCTGATCGCGATTGTCCCTTCAGAGCGCACTGCCGCCGTGGGCGACATCTCAAATCGGATACGACGTCAGCCTAGGGCAGGTACTGACGAATTTTCGCCAGCAGTTGGCGCGGGCTGTAGGGTTTCGGCACATATTCATTACAACCAGCCGCCCGCGCCTTCTCTTCTTCCCCGCTAAGCGCAAAGGAAGTGACCGCGAAGATCGGGATCGACCGCAGAGCCGGATCAGCCTTGATCCGGCGCGTCGCCTCGTAGCCGTCCATGCCCGGCAGTTGGATATCCATCAGGATAAGGTCGGGCCGCTGTATTGCTACGACCGCTAGCGCTGCTTCGCCGCTCTCGGCCTCTATGATTTCGTAGCCGGTAGCAGAAAGCAGATCGCGAATGATTTGACGATTATCCTCTTGGTCCTCCACCACGAGAATGCGCTTGCTCATGCCGTTTGCACCTGCTGAGCAACGCGCAGCGGGACCGTAAATGAAAACGTCGAGCCCTGGCCTGCCTCCGACTCGACCCAGATTTTGCCCCCGTGCATCTCGACGATGCGTTTGGATATGGCGAGCCCCAAGCCGGTACCGCCCTTCTCGCGCGTGATGGCATTGTCGGCCTGCTGGAACTCCTGAAAAAGCTTGGCCTGATCGGCAACGGAGATGCCGGGTCCCGTGTCACGCACCGACAGATGGAATGACCCATCGGTCGCCCTGGCCGTTATGACCACTTCACCAGTATCGGTGAACTTGATGGCGTTGCCGACAAGGTTGATCAGGACTTGCGTCAAGCGCCGCCCGTCGCCGTAGCCGGGTGGCATTTTCGAAGCCACTTCGACCTTGAACACGAGCTTCTTGTCGGCGGCTAGCGGCTCCAGTGTGCTGCGGACAGTTTGGGCAATATCCTCAAGAGAATAATCGGAGAGATCGAGCGTGAGTTGGCCAGCTTCAATCTTCGACAAATCGAGTACATCATTGATTAAGCCAAGCAAGTGCCTACCGTTACTCTCAAGCCTTTTGAGTACGCCCATCGTCTTTTCCGGCAGTTGGCCGTAGATGCCGTCCGCCATCAGTTCGGTGTAGCCCAAGATGGCATTGAGCGGCGTGCGCAGTTCGTGGCTCATGTTGGCAAGAAACTGCGACTTGTGCTGACTCGCGACTTCAAGTTGGAGGCTCTTATCCTGGATTTCGTCGAACAGCCGCACATTCTCGATGGCGATCACCGCTTGGTCTGCGAAGGTGGTAGCAAGTTCGATCTGCTTGTTGGAAAAGGCTCGCACTGCTTTGCGACCCAAAATGATAACTCCAATCGGACTTCCCTCTCGCAATAGCGGCACGCCCAGTATGGTATGGAAACCAGTGCTTTTGGAAATTCCAACCATCACATACTCAGAATCAGCCTGCACGTCAGCAATGTGAATGGGTTTGCCATCAAGCAAAACACGCCCTGCGACCGTGCCGCGTCCTGCTTCGATGGGTTGACTCTGCATGTATTCGTTGTATTCGTTCGGAGCGCCATGACTAGCAACGTGCAGAAAGGCCGAACCCTTCGGACGCCGGATCGCCGCCATGTCGGCTTCGCAAAGTCGAGCAATAGACTCTACTAGGGTTTGCAACACAGTCTTGAGATCGAAAGTCGAGCGGCTGATGACTTTGAGTACGTCGGCAGTGACGGTCTGCTGCTGCAGGGATTCTCGCAATTCGCCAAGAAGACGCGTGTTCTCGATGGCAATGACCGCCTGAGCCGCGAAGTTCTGCACAAACTCGATCTGCTTGTCAGCGAAAGGCCGGACTTCCTGGCGATAGATACCAATCATTCCGACAAGCAAGTTCTCCTTGAGCATTGGTACTATCAGGAGCGTGCGAGCGCCGCCGAGTTCAGCGACGCCGACCATCCCCGGATACCGTTCGATGTAAGCATGATCCGCTAAGACATCCGCGATATGGACAGGCTTTTTCGTCTTTGCGGCCCTGCCCATGGGGATCATTGGGTCGGCCCGGATTGGATTTTTCTCTAGGTACTCATCCCACGGGGGCGGCAAGTTCCATTTTCCAGCGGCGCGAAACTCATTTTCTTCATATAGAAATAACATCGCAAATTTCGCCTCGCAGAGGCGCACGGCGTTTTCGAGCATAGACTGGAATACCGGCTGTAAATCTCCCGGTGAACTGCTGATAACTTTGAGTACTTCTGCCGTGGCAGTCTGCTGCTGTAGAGATTCGCGCAATTCGTTGAATAACCGCGTGTTCTCGATGGCGATGACGGCCTGGGCGGCGAAGTTGCTCAGAAGCGCGATCTGCTTGTCGGTGAGCTCGCGTATCTCAGTGCGAAAGATGGTAATGACACCAATTGCCTCGCCGTCCTTGAGCATCGGCACGGTGACCATGGTGCGAATGCCACCCATCTCAACGGAGTTGACGGCTTTCGGGTTGCGGGCGAGATACGAAGCAGCTTTGCTCAGGTCCGCGACCTGGATTGGCTGGCGCGCCGAGAGTGTCTGGAATGCTTGCAAGTCGGCATCCGGCTGAAGCAGCATGCCGACCCGCCACTGCTCGTCCCAGGCTTTCGTCAACGAACCGTGGTGCGCGGCCACGCGGAGCGCTTCTCCTTCGCGCAGAAACAGTGTGCCGAAATTGGCTTGGCAAATCCGGGTTGCGTTATTCAGGATGGACCTGAAGACTAGCTCCAACTCGCCCGGCGACGCGCTGATGACTTTGAGAACTTCGGAGGCTGCGGAGAGCTGCTCTAACGCCTCGTCACGCTCGTGAGTGAGCAGCGCAATTTTCGTTTCGGCAGCCGAGCTGCGACGGACAACGGCCTTCGCCACACTTCGGCGTTTTACCGCCTTACGGTGTCGCGTTTTAGCTGGTTTGACGCCTGCTCTGGAGCGCAGTCTCATTGGGTTCCCAAGGTTCGGACATGGCATCGTACCGGCTCAGACCAACGTTCTGGAAGGGGCTCGGGGTTGCCTTGTGCAACCGCTCAATATGGCAGCTTCAATGTCGGATATGGGTCTTGGTCGTGCAAAAACGTTTTGGCTGAGGGTGTCAGAAGGCGGGTTGGGCGGTGAAGCCCGGTTATTGGACGAGCCTGATTATGCCCTCATCGCCGCCATGAGCGGCTGAATGCCGATGATGTTCATGACGCGGGTGAGGTTGTAGGCCAATACGTGAAGCGCCATCTCGGAGGCGACCCGCAGCAGCGTCTTCATCAAGAAGTGCGTCGCCCCCATCCTCATCTTCAGGGTGCCGAAGGGATGTTCGACGGTCTCACGCCGCTGGCGCATCTTCTCCGGATGCTCGTCGAGCCGGCGCTGTACGGCTTCGAGAATGTGCTCGTGCTCCCACCGCGTGATCCGTCGCTCCTTGCCGGTGGTACAGCGATGCTTGATGGCGCAGCTTTGACAGGCATTGGTCCAGTATCGGCGTAGAACCAATCCATTCTCTTCGGTGGTGTAGTGATAGGCGAGCCTCTCTCCGGCGGGACAAACGTAAACGTCCTCTTCAGTCACATAGCGGAAGTCCTGCTTGCCAAAACGCCCTTCTGCCTTTGCATTCGAGGTCATCGGCTTTGGCAGCGTCACCGTGATGCCAGCTTTGTCGCACTCAAGGATCTCCTCGCCGCTGAAGTAGCCGCGGTCGGCGACGACATCGAGCCTCGCCGCTTCCAGGGTTGTCTTGGTCTGCTTGGCCATATGGGCGAGCTGTGCCCGGTCGCTTCCGACGTTGGTCACCTCATGCGTGATGATCAGATGATGTTCAGTATCGACCGCGACTTGGACGTTGTAGCCCACGACGCCTGACCCTCGGCCGCTCGTCGCCATCGAGCGGGAATCAGGATCGGTCAGCGATATCTGCTGATCCGGCGCCGCCAGCATCCGCGTCTTGAGCCCATGCAGGCGTTGCACCTCCTCCTTCAGCTTGGCGATCTTCTCCTTGAGCCGGGTTGTTTTGGTGGAACGCGCCTCGGACGGCTCCTGCCGATCGGCGCTGTCGAGCTGGCTCAGATAGCGGGCAACGCTCACCTCGATCTGCGCTAGCCGCCGCTCCATCTTCGCCCGGGTAAAGTTCTTGTCCCGATTGTTCACCGCCTTGAACTTGCTGCCATCAATGGCGACGCTGACTTCGGCGAACAGATCCAGACGCCGACACAGCATGATAAACCGGGCGCACACCTTGCGAATGGCCCCGCCATTGTCCTTGCGGAAGTCGGCAATCGTCTTGTGATCGGGCATAAGCCGGCCGGTCAGCCACATCACCTCGACATTGCGCAAAGCCCTCGCGCTCAAGCCGCCGGCTCGACTTGAGATAGCCGTAAATGTAGAGCTTCAGCAGCACCGACGGATGATACGAAGGCCGTCCGGTCGCCTCCGGCGCGACCCCGTCAAATCCCAGCGCCGCCAGATCGAGTTCATCGACAAAGACGTCGATCGCTTGAACTGGATTGTTCTCGTCGATCCAGTCTGCGAGGCATTCCGGAAACAGCGTCGCCTGCCCGCGATCAATCCCCTCAACGAAGCGCTTCATCCGACCCTCCGCAGCAGCAGAATCATACTGCAGAGTGAATCACAGGCACCGCGTTTTTACACAGCCAGGGTCATTTTCGACCGATCCGACCAGTCTTGTCCGGGCGCCTCCCGGCAAGCGGACTGATTACGCTAATCCGCCCTTACGAGGCGTCCCTAATAAAGAGACACTGCTCTTGACTTCCGTCCCCATTACAGTTACCTACCCAAAATCCCGCTCGCAAAGGGACGCCTTTCGCGAGGGTACTCCTTAGGGCGGAGCGGGAGCGGTTCTCGTGAACGCAGCCATACACTGCGCTCGCGGGCGGCTTGGGCATCGTCCCGTCCGGCGCGTGTCGGACTGCGAGGTGCTCGCTGCACTGGTGCCGGAGAGGGTCCTCCCGTTTGCATCCGGTGGTTCCAGGAAGCGCGGCCTGAGCCGAGCCGAGGTCAAAAACCTCGGATGCCGCGGTGGGGCGCCGAAAGGCGAGCGCGCCCGCTCCGTTTTTTGAGGTCCCGGCGGCCTCGGTCCTCCCGCAGTGGGAAGACAGGAGAGGGCGTGCGCCGCATCCTTCGATGCGGCTCCCGGTTGGTGCGCTTCTCGGCGCTCCGCCTCCCTTCTTTTAAGGGAGGAGTTTTTTGGGAATGCTTTTTGGCTTGGCTTTTCTTTGCGTAGGCAAAGCTCGGGTGCGCAGGGGCATCGCGACAACGAAGAGATTCGTCATCGCCGGGGTCAAGCCCCGTAGGCGCTAACATAAGCTTCGTTTCCCGGACGCAGTGCAGCGCGAAGCGGTGCATTGCTGATCCGGGACCTTCGCAGACTCGGCGCTTGTGACGATCCCGGGTCTGCAGCGCACCACTCCGCTGCGCTCCGTGCTGCGCTGCGCCCGGGAAACGTGGCTATCTTAGCGACGAAGAGAGAGGGCAGGCCGTGAAGCGCAGACCTCAGACGACGCGAAGCTTTCCGGGGCGGCTCACGCTCGAAGAGTGGCTGGCGCGCCCGTCGCGCGTGCGCAACGATTTGATCCGGCGCGCGCAGTGCGACTTACTGGGGTCGTTCCGGTTCTGCGCCAGGAAGCCTTGCCGCCGGCAGCGCACATGCTGCGGCGACGACCCGGGGGCGTGCGGTGACAGGCTTTGGCGCCTCAAGAAGGTGAGGCCCAAGACGCTGCGGTGGGAATGGAGCCGGCTCGAGCGCCTCAAGTCGCTGTAGCGCCGGCTGCGGCCAAGCCGGCGCCGCCGCGGCCATTGCGCCGGGGCCTGCGGTCCGGCATCTCGGAGTTGTGCAGCGCCGGCTCGCCGCCGTTGCACGGCATGGGCGTTTTGGGTTATGTCCGCGCCGAATTGTGCCGGTCGCGTGCTTCATGGCGCGCGCCGCGCTTTCTTCTTTCCGGGCCAACTGCGCTGTCTGGCCCCTTTAGCGACAACCGGGGTCGATACTATGCAAACCTTGTGGCTCATCGTTCTGTGCGGCGCTCTGGCCATCGTTTATGCGATCTGGGCCACGCGCTCGGTGCTCTCTGCCGATGCCGGCAGCGAGAAAATGCAGGAAATCGCCGCCGCCATCCGCGAGGGCGCGCAGGCCTACCTGAAGCGGCAATATTCGACGATCGCCGTCGTTGGCGTCGTCATCTTCCTGATCGTCGGCTATTTCCTCGGCTGGCTGGTCGCCATCGGCTTCGCGGTCGGCGCCATCCTGTCCGGCTCGGCCGGCTTCATCGGCATGAACGTGTCGGTACGCGCCAATGTGCGCACCGCGCAAGCCGCGACCAAGTCGCTCGCCGGCGGGCTCGAAATCGCATTCCGCGCCGGCGCCATCACCGGCATGCTCGTGGCCGGCCTGGCGCTGCTCGGCGTCACGCTTTATTTCGGCTTCCTCATCGGCACGCTGCATATGGCGCCGAACGATCGTGAAGTGATCGATTCCATGGTGGCGCTCGGCTTCGGCGCGTCGCTGATCTCGATCTTCGCCCGCCTTGGCGGCGGCATTTTCACCAAGGGCGCCGATGTCGGCGGCGATCTGGTCGGCAAGGTCGAAGCCGGCATCCCGGAAGACGATCCGCGCAACCCGGCGACCATCGCCGACAATGTGGGCGATAACGTCGGCGACTGCGCCGGCATGGCGGCCGACTTGTTCGAGACCTACGCGGTGACCACGGTCGCCACCATGGTGCTGGCCGCGATCTTCTTCAGCGCTGCCGGCGGCGACATGCTGCTCAAGATGATGACGTACCCGCTCGCAATCGGCGGCGTCTGCATCATCGCATCCATCATCGGCACCTTCTTCGTCAAACTCGGCGCCAGCCAATCGATCATGGGCGCGCTCTACAAGGGGATGCTTGCGACCGCGATCCTCTCCCTCATCGGCATCGCCGTCGTGACCAACCAGCTGATCGGTTTTGGCCCGCTCGCCGGCGTGAGCTATTCCGGCCAGACGCTGTTCATCTGCGGTATCGTCGGTCTTGCGGTCACCGGACTGATCATCTGGATCACCGAGTACTACACCGGCACCAATTTTCGCCCGGTGCAATCCATCGCCGCTGCCTCGCAGACCGGCCACGGCACCAATGTGATCCAGGGCCTGGCGATATCGCTTGAATCGACCGCGCTGCCGGCACTGGTGATCATTGCCGGCATCCTGGTCAGCTACAACCTCGCCGGCCTGTTCGGCATCGCCATCGCGGTGACCACCATGCTGGCGCTTGCCGGCATCGTGGTTGCGCTCGACGCTTTCGGCCCGGTCACCGACAATGCCGGCGGCATCGCCGAAATGGCCGGCCTGCCGAAAGAGGTGCGCAAGTCGACCGACGCGCTGGACGCGGTCGGCAACACCACCAAGGCGGTGACCAAAGGCTATGCCATCGGCTCGGCCGGCCTCGGCGCGCTGGTGCTGTTCGCGGCCTATAACGAGGATCTGAAGTTCTTCATCGCCGGCTCGGCCCAGCATCCCTATTTCAAGGGCGTCGCGCCCGACTTCTCGCTGGTCAATCCGTACGTCGTGGCGGGTCTCCTGTTCGGCGGCATGTTGCCGTATCTGTTCGGCGCCATGGGCATGACGGCGGTGGGCCGCGCCGCGTCTTCGATCGTCGAAGAGGTGCGGCGGCAGTTCCGCGAGCGGCCCGGCATCATGCAGGGCAGGGACAAGCCCGATTACGGCCGCGCCGTCGATATGCTGACGCGCGCCGCGATCAAAGAGATGATCATACCGTCGCTGTTGCCGGTGCTCTCGCCGATCGTCGTCTATTTCCTCATCTACTTCGTGGCCGGCGGCGGCGCGCAAGGCAAATCCGCGGCGTTTTCGGCGCTCGGTGCGATGCTGTTGGGCGTGATCGTGACCGGCCTGTTCGTTGCCATCTCGATGACGTCGGGCGGCGGCGCCTGGGACAACGCCAAGAAGTACATCGAGGACGGCCATTACGGCGGCAAGGGTTCCGATGCCCACAAGGCCGCGGTGACCGGCGATACGGTCGGCGATCCCTACAAGGATACGGCGGGCCCCGCGGTCAATCCGATGATCAAGATCACCAACATCGTGGCGCTGCTGCTGCTCGCCGTGCTGGCGCACTGAAGCGGAATGATTTTAAGTCGAGACGCCAACGTTGGCACGGCGCGCTCCCTCTCCCCTCCGGGGAGAGGTGAAGAAAGGGCGGATCAGCTTCGAGCTTACGAGCCTTGGTCCTTTAAGAGCCTTGGCCTTTGATGGTCCTGAACATGTAGGTGATAAAGTTGTTCTCGGCGCCGCTGGTCGGCGTCGTGCGGCTGATGAAGTCGAAAACCTTGCCGTCCTTCATGCCGTATTCGGCAAGCCGCTGCACTTTTCGGTTCTTGTCGAAATAGACCACGATCACGCGCTGATCGGTGATCGTGGTGTCGACGAAGGAGATCGGGCGCTGGGCCTTTTGCGAGATGTAATAAAACGCCTCGCCGCTGACGGTCGCCACAGTCGAGGGCGTGCCGAGAACGAGCAAAACCTGCTCCTGGGAGGCGCCAAGCGGGATTTGCTCCAGCGCGCCGTCGGGCAGCACGTAACCACGCTGGAACGTCTCGCCGAAGCAGCCACCCGGCAACAGCGCCAGCGTGAACAGCACGGCAAATGCTCGTATGGAACCCGTGTTCCTCATAGGCCGTCGGCTGCCCCACATCCTCAAACCCACCTTGCACCCAGCCGTCGCGTGCCGTACCCCGAAAACGCAAAACTGGCAATCTGCCGCGCCAAAGCGGCTTTTCGAGATTCAGGCTATCCCTATGATCCTAGCGCGGTTTCGGCGCAATTCCCAAGCCCGTACAATCCATGCCCTCTATGGCGCCATCGTGGCGCAAGCTCGTTCGGCGGCATTTTACGCCGATTACCGGGTTCCCGATACGGTGGAAGGCCGTTTCGACCTGATTGTGCTGCATCTGGTGCTGCTGTTGAACCGGCTCGAGCGCCGGGCGGATGCCGCGCGCGGCTTCGGCCAAAAGCTTCTGGGTCAGGAGCTTTTCGACGCGTTTTGCCGCGATCTCGATGCCAATTTGCGGGAAATGGGGGTCGGCGACCTTGCGGTGCCGAAACGGATGCAGGCCTTTGCCGAAGCCTTTTACGGCCGGCAAGCCGCCTATCTTGCAGCCCTCGGTGCGGCGGATGAACGGGTCTTTGAGAAGGCACTGGCACGCAATATCTTTCCGGCGGGTGACGACGCCGGGGCCGCTCAACTCGCGCGCTATGCGCGCGCGGCGGTGATCAGGCTCGATGCCCAGGACGACAGCGCGCTCGTTGGCGGCGAGGTCGTCTTTCCCAGTCCCGAGGCTTTTGCCCAAGAGCGAACGTAAACAAGAGCGAACGTAAACAAGAGCGAACGTAAACATGCGCGAAACTAAACATTAGCGAACGTCGACATGAACGAACGTAAAACAGACCAACAAGCGCCGGCACCCTGGCAAATCCCGGTCGCGATCGATGACGTGGCCGAGACCGGCCGGCATTTCGATCTCGTGGCCGACAATGACATCCGCGCCGCCGTGGCCCGGATCGTGGGCTTGCGCGACCTGCCAAAGCTCGAAGCCAATTTCGACGTGACGCGGCACGGCGCGGGCGGATTGCATGTTTCCGGGCGCGTGTCGGCGACAGTGGGCCAGAACTGCGTGGTGACCCTTGAGGCGCTCACCAACGAAGTCGAAGAGGACATCGACCTGTTGTTCGCGCCACCGCTACCGTCCGTCGAGCGCAAGGCCGGTGACGACGAGGCCTTCGAAGAGGGTTCCGAACGGCCCCGACGGAGCTGGAATGGGCCGGAACCGCTCATCGGCGGGGTCGTCGATCTCGGCGCGCTGGCGACCGAATTCCTTATCCTCGGGCTCGATCCCTATCCGCGCAAACCGGGGGCGGTTTTCGAGCTACCGCAAGACGTTAAACCGGATCCGGGGCCGTTCGCCGCGCTGGCCGGACTGAAGGACAAGCATGGCCGCTGAACGCCAGTTGTGTCCGGGCGCCGAACCGTTATTCTCCCGGCCGGTGTCGCCCTTCCGTCGCCAGGACCTAGGACCGCAAGGTCATTGAATGTCAGACAAGGTCCGCATTGCTCTCGATGCGATGGGGGGAGATCAGGGTCCCGCTGTGGTCGTTGCCGGCGCCGATTTGGCGCTGACGCGGCACCCGGAAACCGAATTCCTCTTCTTCGGCAACACCGCGCTGATCGCGCCGCTCGTCGACGCGCGGCCGTCGCTCAAAGCGGCCGCAAAACTCGTCCACACCGACATCGCCGTGCGGATGGAGGATAAGCCGAGCCAGGCCTTGCGCTATGGCCGGTGGAAATCCTCGATGTGGCTCGCCATCGATGCGGTCAAGAAAGGCGACGCCGACGTCGCGGTGTCGGGTGGCAATACCGGC
Organism: uncultured Alphaproteobacteria bacterium; assembly: GCA_963724715.1. Classification (GTDB taxonomy): domain Bacteria; phylum Pseudomonadota; class Alphaproteobacteria; order Rhizobiales; family Xanthobacteraceae; genus BOG-931. The sequence goes on from CAVRVV010000004.1 coordinate 92,617, forward strand.
GCGCTGATGGCGATGTCGAAGTTCAATCTCAAGACCTTGCCGGGCATCGATCGGCCGGCGATCGCGGCGCTGTGGCCGACCTTGCGCGGCGAATCCGTCGTGCTCGACGTCGGCGCCTCGATCGGTGCCGATGCCGACCACCTCGTCGATCTGGCCGTGATGGGCGCCGCCACCGCGCGCATCCTGTTCGGCCATGACCGTCCGACTGTCGGGCTCCTCAATATCGGCGTCGAAGAAGCCAAAGGTCTCGAACAGGTGCGCGAAGCCGGCGCCATCCTGCGCGAGCAGAAATTGCCCGGCCTCGATTATCACGGCTATGTTGAAGGCAACGACATCGGCAAGGGCACCGTCGACGTCGTCGTCACCGAAGGCTTTGCCGGCAACATCGCGCTCAAGACCGCAGAAGGCACCGCGCGCCAGATCGGCGAATACCTCAAAGGCGCCATGAGCCGCACGCTCAGCGCCCGCATCGGCTACCTGTTCGCGCGCTCGGCGTTCCGGCAGTTGCGCGAAGTCATGGACCCGCGCAAGGCGAACGGCGGCGTGTTTCTCGGCCTCAATGGCATCGTCATCAAGAGTCACGGCAGCACCGATGCCGAAGGTTTTGCCGCGGCCATCGAGCTCGGCCACGGTGTCGTCCGCGACGAATTGCTGACCAAGATCACCGCGGCGCTCGGCCGTCCCGGCAAGCCTGCGCGCCAGGCCGTCGGCGGAGTGGCCTCGTGACGGCGCAGCGTTCGGTCATCCTCGGCTGCGGCAGTTATCTGCCGGCGCAGATCCTCACCAACAGCGATCTGGCGCGCAAGGTCGACACGTCGGACGACTGGATCGTGCAGCGCACCGGAATCCACGAGCGCCGCATCGCCGCGCCCGGCGAGTGGACCTCGCATATGGCGACGCATGCGGCGCGCGCCGCGCTCGCCCATGCCAAGGTCGATGCTCAATCGATCGATCTCATCGTGCTCGCGACCTCGACGCCCGACAACACGTTCCCTGCAAGCGCCGTGTCGGTGCAAGCCGAGCTCGGCATCACCCATGGCGCCGCCTTCGATCTGCAGGCGGTGTGCTCCGGCTTCGTCTTCGCGCTGGCGACGGCCGATAGCCTGCTCAAATCGGGCGCGTTCTCTCGCGCGCTGGTGATCGGCTCGGAGACGTTTTCGCGCATCCTCGACTGGACCGACCGCGGCACCTGCGTGCTGTTCGGCGACGGCGCCGGCGCCGTCGTGCTCGACAGCCGGGCGCAGCCGGATAAGGGCGAGGAGCGCGGCATCCTGACCGTACGTCTGCGGTCCGACGGCCGGCACAAGTCGAAGCTCTATGTCGACGGCGGGCCGTCATCGACCGGTACGGTCGGCCACCTGCGCATGGAGGGGCGCGAGGTGTTTCGCCATGCCGTGGCGATGATCACCGACGTGGTCGAGGATGCTTTCAAGGCCACGGGTTACACCTCAGCCGACATCGATTGGTTCATCCCGCACCAGGCAAACAAGCGGATTATCGACGGTTCGGCCCATAAGCTCGGCATTCCGCCGGGCAAGATCGTCGTCACGGTGGACCGCCACGGCAACACCTCGGCCGCCTCAATTCCACTGGCGCTTGCCGACGCGGTCGCCGACCGCCGCATCAAGCGTGGCGACCTGTTGCTGCTCGAAGCCATGGGCGGCGGCTTTACCTGGGGGGCGGCGCTGGTGCGCTGGTAGGCCGGGCTACCTTTGGCGACCCTTGAGAAGCCCGGTTGACACCTGCGGCGCCAAGCTAATATCGTAGATAATTCAGCACGATATCTTGATCGACGTTGGATCGATCGCCGTGCTCGGGGCTGGCGATGGCGGGAAAGACAGTCACGCGTGCGGATTTGTGTGAAGCGGTCTACCAAAAGGTTGGCCTGTCGCGCACCGAATCCGCGACACTCGTAGAACTTGTGCTCAAGGAAATTACCGACTGCCTTGAACGCGGCGAAACTGTGAAGCTGTCGTCGTTCGGCTCGTTCGTGGTGCGCAAGAAAGGCCAGCGCATCGGCCGCAATCCCAAGACCGGCAAGGAAGTGCCGATCTCGCCGCGCCGGGTCATGGTGTTCAAGCCTTCTGCTATCCTCAAGCAGCGAATCAATTCGGAGCCGGACGGCGGCAAGTGACCGCCGTCGTTGGTGGAGAATAGGTCTTGGACAAGGCGCCTGACGCATTTCGTACCATCAGCGAAGTCGCCGACGAGATCGACGTGCCGCAACACGTGCTGCGTTTCTGGGAAAGCCGCTTCATCCAGATCAAGCCGATGAAGCGCGGCGGCGGCCGGCGCTACTACCGTCCCGACGATGTCGATCTCTTGCGCGGCGTGCGCCACTTGCTCTACGGCGAGGGCTATACCATTCGCGGCGTGCAACGCATCCTGCGCGACGAAGGCTCGGCCTTCGTGCAGAACGTTTGGCGCCCCGGCGCCGAACTACCACCGCCGCCTGACGCGAATGATGAGCCCGAGAGTTTTGTTGAAGACGTTACCGAAACGCATGCGGAGCCGGACCTGTCGCTGCTCTCGGCTTCATCGCGGCGCGCCGGCGAAACGGCTCCGGCCGAGCGGCGCGAACCGACGATCGTGCCTGGCGCAGCTACGAGGCCGTCGATTCAACCGAGCAAGGTGGCGGAGGATACGCTGCGGCTCGTGTTGGGTGAGCTCGTCGCCTGCCGCCGGCTGATCGACGCTGCGCTGGCGGGCAATGATGCGGCCGGGCAAAATGATCGGAGCGCCGAGATTTGACCTCGGAATCCCCAGGCCTTATTCGACCACCTCGTCGGCGCGCAGCAATGTCGCTGTCGGCACATCGATGCCGAGCGCCTTGGCGGCCTTGAGATTCACGATTGTTGTGAATTTCGATGCCCGCTTGATCGGAAAATCGGCAGGATTGGCGCCCTTGAGAATCCCGTCCACAAAAGAATGCTGCGTGGCGATAGGCCAGCGTAGTTGCCCGTCGAGCAGCCGATGAAGTTCGAACTGGTCATCAATCTGAAGGCGGCGAAAGATCTCGGCCTGACGATTTCGCGTGGATTCCTTTTAGTGGCTGACGACGTCATCGAATGAGGTGCCAAGATCGGGAGCTTCAGGGGACCAGAACGGCATCTCCGGCCTGAAGCGCTCGACGCCGCGCGACAAGCCGATGTCGCGCAAAATGTCGTCGCTCAGATTTGGCAGATCGAAGCTCGAACCATCCTGCCAGGCAAGGAACCGATGTTTGATTTGGCGCCATGCACCAATTGGATTCGGGTTTGTCGGGCTCATGTCTGTCTCCGCGGTAGGAGAATGTAAGCGTGATAATAAGCCCTTGCCGCAACAGCAGATGTGATGTGCAACACGACAACGCGGTTCGCTCGCAAAAAATCTTCGTCCGATGACCGCCTGGCGTGATGCCGATCACATTTAATGTCGCTTGCTGGCCATAGAACGACGCGCCGCTGGGCCGATTTCATACTCAGATACCCGGGCTGGCGGTGCTGGCGAAGGAGCGGACGGCCAGCCACGCGGGTGTCGCCACCGATCTGTCCCAGATAGGCCCTTTCGACCGCCTTGGGTTCAACGATAGAGTGCTCTACTTGGAGGTTGGGGCGGAATGCAACGGCGCGAATTCATTGCTCTCTTCGGCGGCGCGGCGGTCGCGTGGCCGCGCGCCGCGCGGGCGCAGCGCGAGCAGAAGCGGCGCGTTGCGGTGCTGATGGGCGGGCTTTTATCCGGTGACGCCAACGGGCAGGCCGAAGCCGGCGCGCTTGAGGACGCTTTGCAGGAACGCGGCTGGCGCCGAGGCGGCAATATCGAGCTCACCTATCGCTGGCCGGGCGCCGAGCTTGATTCGGTGCGGGCGGCCGCGAGTGAAATCGCCGCCAGCCGGCCCGATCTGGTCGTCAGCCGTTCCACGCCGGCCACGTCGGCGCTGATGGGCGCCGGCCTGCCGACGGTTTTCCTGCTGGTGGCCGATCCGATCCGTTCGGGCTTTGTGCAAAACCTGGCGCATCCCGGCGGCAACGTCACCGGGTTCACGAATTTCGAAGCTACGGTCAGCGGCAAGTGGCTCGAACTTCTCAAAGAGGCTGCGCCGAGCGTCACGCACGTTACGCTGTTGTTCAATCCGCAGACCGCGCCGTTTGCCGAGAGCTATCTGCATGCGGCACAGCCGGCGGCGCAAACCCTTGGCGTCACCGTGGCGCCTGCGCCGTCGGCGAGCACGGCAGAACTCGAAAGCGCGGTTGCGGCTGCTGCAGCGACGCCGGGCGGCGGGATCATCGCCATGTTCGACACCTTCCTCGCTGAGCATCGTGACTTTCTGGTCGCACTGGTGGCGCGCTATCGGCTGCCGGCGATCTACGGCAGCCAGATTTTTACGCCGAGCGGCGGGCTGATGTCTTATGCGTCCGATTACCCGGACATTTTCCGCCGCGCCGCGGACTATGTCGACCGCATCCTGCGCGGCACTCGTCCGGGCGATTTGCCGGTCCAGGAGCCGGCCAAATTCACCCTCTCGGTCAATCTCAAGGCCGCCAGTGCCATCGGGCTCACCTTGCCGCAGTCGCTGCTCACGCGCGCCGACGAGGTGATCGAGTGAGGCGGCGCGATTTCATCGCGCTCGCCGGCGGCCTGACGGCGTGGCCGTTTACCGCTCGCGCGCAGCAGGACAATCGCGTCCGGCACATCGGCGTCTTCATGAATTTGCCCGAAGGCGATCCCGACGGGACGCGCTGGATTGCCGCTTTGCTGAAGTCGCTCGACGAATTCGGTTGGACCGAGGGCCGCAATATTAGACTCGATTTCCGCTGGGGGGTCGATGCCGAGCATGTTCACAAGAATGCCGAAGAGCTGGTTGCACTCAATCCGGAGGTCATCGTGGCAGCTTCAGCGCCGGCGGCTCTCGCGCTGCAGCAAGCGACGCGCAAGGTGCCGATCATATTCGTCGCGGTGACCGACCCGGTTGCGCTCGGCCTTGTCGAGAGTTCTGGCGCGGCCGGGCGGCAACACCACGGGTTTTTCACCAGCCGAACTCGGCTTGGGGGCAAAATGGCTCCAGGTCCTCAAAGAGATGGTGCCGGCCCTGACGCGGGTTGGCGTTTTTCACAGCCCGACCAATTCCGGCTCGGTGTCGCAATTCGCCATCGTTCAAGCCGCTGCGCCCTCGCTTGGTCTCGAGCTCAGCGTGATCGATACAGCCGACAAGTCCGCGATCGAGCCGGCCGTCGCGGCCTTCGCGCGTTCGCCGAATGGCGGGCTGCTCGCGCTGCGGATAGGGGAGAATATTTCGCTCCGCGATTCGCTCGTAGCCTTGGCGGCCCAGTATCGATTGCCGGCGATTTATCCGCTGCGGACCTTCGCAACGGGCGGGGGGCTTGCCTCCTATGGTCCTGATGTCGCCGAGGAGTATCGCGAGGCTGCCGGCTACGTCGATCGCATTCTTAGAGGTGAAAAACCGGCCAATTTGCCGGTCCAGGTGGCGAGCAAGTTCCAGCTGGTCATCAATCTTAAGACCGCAAAATCGCTCAATCTGGCCCTCCCGCAAACCCTTCTTGCCACCGCCGACGAAGTCCTCGAATAAAGGCCGCGGCCAGGTTCCGCAAATATGCTAAGATAATGAAATGAAAGCGGATACCGATCAGCGCCCCGGTCCGATGGGCCGCATGGCCGGCCGTCTCGGCAAGGCCGGGCCGGCGGTCGGCGCTTCGATCGTGCGCAGCCGCTTGTTCATCAAATATGTGGCGCTGCTGGTTGCCGTGGTCGTCCTTGCGCTGCTTGCCAACGGCGCTTTCGAGATCTGGTTCTCGTATCAGGAGCACAAGGCCTCGCTGATCGGCATCCAGCGCGAGCAGGCCGAGGGCGCGGCGTCGAAAATCGAGCAGTTCATCACCGAGATCAACAGTCAGGTCGGCTGGACGACGCAATTGCCGTGGTCGGACTCCACCCTGGATCAGCGCCGCTTTGACGCGCTGCGGCTGTTACGGCAGGTGCCGGCCATCACCGAGCTCGCCCAGATCGACGCCTCCGGCCACGAGCAGCTGCGCGTGTCGCGGCTGACCATGGACGTGGTCGGCAGCGGCGTCGACTATTCGACCAAGCCGGAATTCACCCAGGCCGTGGCGCACAAGGTCTATTACGGGCCGGTCTATTTCCGCCGCGAGTCCGAGCCCTATATGACGCTGTCGCTCGCCGGCACGCGGCGCGATACCGGGGTGAGCATCGCGCAAGTCAATCTCAAGCTGATCTGGGACGTGGTGTCGAAGATCAAGGTCGGCCAGCGCGGCCGCGCCTATGTGGTCGATGCCGACGGCCGTCTCATCGCGCATCCCGACATCAGCCTGGTGTTGCGCAATACCGATATGTCGAAGCTGGCGCAGGTCCGCAGCGCCCGTTCGGCCGGTTCGGGCCAGGCGGTGCAGGAAGCCGAGGATATTTCCGGCAATCGGGTGTTGACCGCCTACGCGCAGGTCACGCCGCTCGGCTGGCTGGTTTTTGTCGAAACGCCGGTCGCCGAAGCCTATGCGCCGCTTTATGCGTCGATCCAGCGCACCGGCTATGTGCTGTTCGGCGCGCTCGCGCTCGCCTTCATCGCCGGCATGTTCCTCGCAAGACGGATGGTGGGGCCGATCCAGGCGCTGCGCGCAGGCGCGGCGCGTATCGGCCTTGGCGACCTGAGCCAGCGCATCAACATCAAGACCGGCGACGAGGTCGAGGCGCTGGCCGATCAGTTCAACGATATGGCGGCCAAGCTTGAGGAATCCTATGCCGACCTCGAGCAAAAAGTCGAAGACCGGACCCACGAACTCAGCCAGGCACTGGAGCAGCAGACCGCGACGGCGGACGTGCTCAAGATCATCAGCCGTTCGACCTTCGATCTCAAAACCGTCTTTGACATCCTCGTGGAGTCGATAGCCCGGCTGTGCCGCGTGGAGCAGGCGGCCATTTTGCGGCTGGTCGATGGTCAGTTTCACATCATCGCCGCGCACGGGTCCGATGCGTTCAAGCAATACATGGAGAGCCATCCGATCGTCATCGACCGGTCGTCGGTGTCGGGCAGGGCGGCGCTGGAAGGCCGCACCGTTCAGGTTCCGGACGTCCTCGCCGATCCGGAATATGCCAAACATGAGACGCAGCGCGTCGGCGGCTTTCGCACCGTGCTCGGCGTTCCGTTGCTGCGCGAGGGAGCGGCGATCGGCGCCGTACTGTTGACCCGATCGGAGGTCGAGCCGTTCACCCAACAGCAGATCGACCTGATCACCACCTTTGCCGACCAAGCGGTGATCGCCATCGCCAATGTCAGCCTGTTCGACGAAATCCAGGACAAGAGCCGGCAGCTCGAGCAGGCGAGCCAGCACAAGTCGCAGTTCCTCGCCAATATGAGCCACGAGCTGCGCACGCCGCTCAACGCCATCATCGGCTACAGCGAAATCTTGCAAGAAGACGCGGTCGATCTCGGGCAGGACAATCTCGTTACCGATCTCAAGAAGATCGAAAGCGCCGGCCGGCACCTGCTCGGCCTGATCAACGACATCCTCGACCTGTCGAAGATCGAAGCCGGCAAGATGGATATTTATCTCGAAGACGTCGAGATCGTTCCGCTGCTCGAAGAGGTGCGCTCGATCATCGTGCCGATGGCGGAGAAGAATGCCAACGTGCTCAAGTACCGCTTGGCCGACAATCTCGGCAGCATGCGGACCGACCGCACCAAGCTCAAGCAGAGCCTGCTCAATCTGTTCAGCAACGGCAGCAAATTCACCCAGAACGGCCGCTTGACGCTCAACGTGCAGCGGTTCGAAACCGACAAGCCGATGGTGAGCTTCGCCGTCTCCGATACCGGCATCGGCATGACCGAGGAGCAACTCGGCCGGCTGTTCCAGGCGTTCAACCAGGCCGATGCCTCGACCACCAAGAAATACGGCGGCACCGGGCTGGGGCTCGCGATCACGCGGAATTTCTGCCAATTGCTCGGCGGCAACGTCACCGTCACCAGCAAACCGGGCGAAGGCTCGACCTTCACCATCGTGCTGCCGGACAGCCCCGTTGCGCCGGCACCAGCCAAGGCCACGGATGCCCCGCCGCTGTCGGTCGAGGTGGACTCTGCGCCAACGGTTCTTGTCGTCGATGACGACCCCACGGCGCGCGAATTGCTGAGCGCCAACTTGAAAGGGGCCGGCTATCGCCTGCTGCAGGCCTCGAGCGGCGACGAGGCTTTAAGCCTGGCCCGCTCGACGCGCCCGGATGCCATCACGCTCGACGTGATGATGCCGAAGCCGGACGGCTGGGACGTGCTGAGCGCGCTCAAGGCCGACGCCGATCTGCGCGACATTCCCGTCGTCATCGTCACCATGCTGTCGGACCGCGGCATCGGCTTGTCGCTCGGCGCCGTCGAGGTGCTGACCAAGCCGGTCGAACGCGCGCAGCTGACGGCATTGATCCATAACCTGGTGCGCCGCGAAGGTCCCGTCCTGGTGGTTGAAGACGACGCCGGCGCGCGCGAGATGATCCGCCAGACGATCGAAAAGATGAGCCTGCCGGTCGCCGAGGCCGACAATGGTGTTCAGGCGCTGAGCTGGCTTGGCGAGCATCCGATGCCGGCCGTGATCCTGCTCGACCTGATGATGCCGGAAATGGATGGCTTCGAGGTGCTCGACGCGCTCGCCGCGCATGCGCAATGGCGGGAAATCCCTGTCATCGTCATTACAGCAAAACAGCTTACGGCAGCCGAGCGGGAACGCCTGTTGGGACAGGCGCGCAAGGTGATCGAAAAGGGCGGCGCGTCGCGGTTGGATATCGTCGCGGCCATCAACGAGGCGGTGCGGCGGCGGCCTGTACGCGCAGCGGTCAGCGCGAACGCATAAGTAAAATAAGTAAAAAGAGGGCGGCAAATGGCAAAGGTTTTGTTGGTCGAAGACAACGAAATGAACCGCGACATGCTTTCGCGGCGTCTCATCCGCCGCGGCTTTCAGGTGGTGTTCGCCATGGACGGGCAGCAGGGCGTCGATCTTGCCCGCAGCGAACGGCCCGACATCATTCTGATGGACATGAGCCTGCCGGTTATCGACGGCTGGGAGGCGACCCGCCGCGTCAAGGCCGACGATGCCACCCGCAGCGTGCCGGTGATCGGGCTGACGGCGCACGCCATGGCCGGGGATCGCGAAAAGGCCATCGAGGCCGGCTGCGACGATTACGACACCAAGCCGGTGGAGCTCGACCGCCTCATCGGCAAGATCGAGCGCCTGATCGGCGCTGCGAAAGGGTAACAGCTTCCCAACCGTGTTACGGAGCGGCCTTGTCGAGCACCGCAGCGGACGAGCGCCTCAATCGGGCCTTGACGGCGTTTCTGCGCCAGGAAGTGCAGGCGCCGGCGACCGCCGTCACCGAATTCCTCGACATGATCATCGAGGATGCGCGCCGGCTGCAGCTCGATGCCATGCTCGCCGACCTCGACCGCATGCGCGGCGCCAGCGTGCAGCTGAACACATTCGTCAAAGGCATTATCAGGGACTCGACCGCGGATCGCCAGGCGGACGAGACCGCGGAGGCGTTTCACCGGCGGCTGCGCCATGACTTGCGCACCCCGCTCAACGCCATCAAGGGCTATAGCGAGCTGTTGATCGAGGATATGGAGGCCGACGGCGAGCATCCGTTGCGCGCGGACCTCGCCAAGCTCAAGGAGTCCGCCGACCAGCTGCTCGGCCAGATCGACGCCATGGTTGCGCTGGCGCGGCAGCAGGGCGACGGAGCGGACGGCGCCGACGGCCGCGCCAAGGAGCTCGACGTCGTCGCCGATGTGTTGCGCACCGTGGCGCCGCTGCCGCTGAGCGGTGAATTGCGCGAGATGGTGCAAGCGAGCGCGATCCTCGTGGTCGACGACAATGCCGCCAACCGCGACGTGCTGGAACGCCGGTTGACGCGGGAGGGCCACACGGTGGTTACCGCGGCGACCGGCGCGGCGGCGCTTGCGCTTGTCGCGGAACGCGAATTCGACCTCGTCCTGCTCGATCTCATCATGCCGGAAATGAGCGGCTTTGAGGTTTTGCGCCGGCTCAAGGCGACGGATCTCACCAAAGACATTCCGGTGATTATTATTTCCGCGCTCGACGAAATCGACAGCGTCGTGCGCTGCATCGAGGCCGGCGCCGAGGATTATCTGAGCAAGCCGTTCAACCCGACACTGTTGCAGGCACGCGTCGGCGCCTCGCTGGAGAAAAAGTGGCTGCGCGACCGCGAGAAAAAATTCATCGCCGAGCTCGAACAGGAAAAGCGCCGGTCCGAAACGCTACTTCTGAACATCCTGCCGCAAAGCATCGTCGCTCGTATGCGCAGCGGCGAGGTGGTGATCGCCGACCGCGTCGCGGAAGCCACCATCCTGTTTTGCGACTTGGTCGGCTTCACCGCGCTAAGCCACGAATTGTCGGCCGATCAGGTGATCGATTTTCTGAGCCAAATCTTTTCCGGCTTCGACCGCCTGGCGGCAGAGCAGGGGGTGGAAAAGATCAAGACCATCGGCGACGCCTATATGGTAGCGGCGGGGATTCCCGAAGCGCAGCCCGATCATGCAACGCGCATCGCCGCGCTGTCGCTGCGCATGCTCGGTGAGGTGGATGCGATCGCCGCTGCAACCGGCTTGAAGCTGCAGGCCCGGATCGGCGTCCACTCCGGCCCGATCGTCGCCGGCGTCATCGGCACCCACAAATTCGCCTATGACGTCTGGGGCGACACGGTCAATACCGCAAGCCGCATGGAATCCCATTCCGTGCCCGGCCGCGTCCAAATCTCGGCCGCGACGCGCGCTTTGTTGGACGACCGCTTCGATTTCGAACCGCGCGGCAGCATTGAAGTCAAAGGCAAGGGAACGATGGAAACGTTTTTCTTGGGCGAACGGCAAAGCCGGCGCGAGCGGAGCGGCTTAATATGAAGCGGCGGGAGTTCATCACGCTTGTCGGCAGCGCGGCGACGTGGCCGCTCGCCGCGCGCGCGCAGCAGCCCAGCGGTATGCGTCGGATCGGCGTGCTGTTGGGAAACGCCGAGAGCGATCCGCAGGCGCAAGCGGGCCTGGCCAAATTTACCAAAGCGCTGCAGGACCTCGGCTGGAACGTCGGCCGCAACATTGCGATCGATTACCGCTGGGCCGCCGCCGACCTGGGGCGCATGGCGACGTTTGCGAAAGAGCTTGTTGCTCTTAGGCCCGATTTGATCGTTGGGTCGACCACCCCGGTCATCGAAGCGCTGCAGCGCGAAACAAAAACCATTCCGATTGTCTTCGCTATCGTTTCCGATCCCGTCGGCAGCGGATTCGTCAACAGTCTTTCGCGCCCCGGCGGCAACATCACGGGTTTTATAAACGTCGAATCGTCGTTGAGCGGCAAGTGGGTCGAATTGCTCAAGGAGGTCATGCCACATCTTAGCCGTGCTGCGCTATTGTTCAATCCGGAGACCGCGCCGTTCTTCAACTATTTCCTGCAACCTTTCGAATCCGCCGCGAGAGCTTCGGCCATAGATCCGACGACCGCTCCCGTTCACACACCCGGCGACATCGAGCGCGCCTTCGCAGAACTGGGCGAGCGGCAGGATACCGGAGTGGTCCTACTGGTGGACGTTTTTACGGCCAAGCGAAGCATTCTCGATGTCGTCATATCGGCGGCCGCGCGTAACCGCGTTCCGACGATCTACCCCTATCGTTATATGGTCGCGGCAGGCGGCCTGGTCTCTTACGGTGTCGATAATACCGATCTGCTTCGTCGAGCCGGAGACTATGTTGATCGCATCTTGAAGGGCGCCAATCCTGCGGATCTGCCGGTGCAATTGCCCACGGTTTTCGAGCTGGCGGTCAATCTTAAGACTGCAAAGTCGCTCGGCATCACCATACCGGGAACAGTGATTGCCCGCGCCGACGACGTGGTCGAGTGAGGGCAGTAGGATGTACCGCGTGGCCTGCCGATCTCCCGGTTCAGCGAGGCCACCAAGGTCGAACTCGTCATCAACCTCAAGACTGCCAAGGCACTCGGCATCACCGTGCCTATACCGCTGCTCGGCCGTGCCGACGAGGCGATCGAATAGACTGCGATATGAAACCAAGAAGCGCGTGCGGATTGAAAGTCGCAGACATGGATGTAGGATCGGCACGAGGGCTTTCGATGTAGATTTACGGGGCGACACGGTGGCGATTTGGCAGATCGATGCAGAGCGAATCGAGTGAGAAAAAATCTAAAATCCATTGATATTCAACGGCTTGTGTGGTCGGAGCGCCGAGATTTGAACTCGGGACCCCCAGTCCCCCAGACTGGTGCGCTAACCGGGCTGCGCTACGCTCCGAACATCGGGCCGCACTATAGTCAGCGCGGTCTTGCGCCGCAACACGCGCCGCCCGGGCGCTGCCGTACAGCCCATCGCGCCGCGCCGTGAAGCGACTTTTCAGCGCAACCAAGAACTCGCTGCGCGGGATTGCCGACGGCATCAAAACCGAGGCCGCGGTCCGCGAGGAGGCGATCGCTTTTGTGTTGGCCGTACCGATCGGCATTTTCATTGCGCCGAGCCTGGCCTGGTACGTCGCTATGATCGCGGCACTCCTTGTGCTCCTCGCCATCGAATTTTTGAATACCGCAATCGAAAAACTTTCCGATCACGTCACGCCCGAGCAGCATCGCGACATCGGCAGAATCAAGGATTTCGGCTCTTCCGCAGTGTTTTGCGGGCTCGCGCTTGCCGGCTTGGTGTGGCTCGCCGCAATCGCGGTGCGCTGCGGATTATTCTGAATAGCTCGCGCACGATAGTTCGCACACGACGCGCGCCGCGCATTGCCATAATTTTTTCATAACTCTATTCGCGCGCTAAACATTTGTACGGCTCGCATAGACTTCGCGTATCTTTTACTTCGGGTTTATGAATTCGCACTGCGTATTTATGGCGCCAACTCTATATTTCTTCGCTTCGACATAACTAATTGCAAGCTCCGAGCGGCGGCCGCTTCGGTCGCCGTCAGAAAACCTCGGTTGGAGGAAAATCATGATCAAGCACATCACAATCGGCGCAGCCGCGCTCGCGTTCGGCGTGGCGCTCGCTTCGGTTCCCGCATCGGCGCAGACGCACTATGGCAAAGCCCCGAACGACGGCGGACTGGTCGACGATTATAATTCGAGCGGGACGCCGGCCAAGCCGCTTTATAACTCGGCGACGCCTGCCGCTCCGGCCACGCCGCACTATGGCAAGGCGCTCAACGACGGCGGCATAACCGACGAGCCGAGCGCGGCGCAGAAAGCGGCTGCGGCGAAAGCGCAGACCAAGACGGTTCAGCGGCAAACCTCGCCGCACTATGGCAAGCCTCTGAACGACGGCGGCTTCTAAGTACGCTTTGCCCACAGTTAGACTTGTTGCCCACAGTTAGGCTTGGCGCAAAGCTCCATCTTCCTTGGCGCCTCGATCAACGCGCCGCGGCAGGTTCCGCGGCGCGTTTCCATTTCGCCGCACCGTGCGGCGACGCGGCGAGGATCGGCCCGCGATAAGCGGCGACAGCCAGATAGAGCGCGCCCGCGGTGTAAACGGCGGCATAGGCGCCGAGAAATTCGACGATCGTCAATTTGGCAACGACCGCGATCGCGGTTGCAGCCACCATGGCAACCGCAACGCTAAAGCCGATGCGCGATATCTCGCGAAAGAAGCCGGCATGCAGCAACAGCGATTGCGCGACCATTTGCACGAGATTCGCCAACAGCATCGCCACCAGAATAGGCGTGACTGTCGGCGGCACGGTCGCCGCCGATCCGAGCAGGAACGCGAACAATTGCTTGGACGCGAAAATCAATAGTCCGCAGGCGAAAGCGGCCGGCAGGCAACATAACGCCGCCGCGATCAGCGTCGTACGGATCAGCTTCGGCGCGTCGTGCGCAGCGAGCGCCCGGGTCTGTCCCGGGACCGCGAGATCGCAAGCCGCGGTGTAGATGACGCTGGCGCCGCGGAAGATGCGGAACGTCGCTTCGAGAATGATGATCGGCGCGCCGAGGCCGAACGCCCAAGGCACCACATAGTAGGGGAAGGTGTAGATAAAGATATCGCTCAGCGCGAAAGTGCCGCTGCGCGCGATCGACCGCATGTTGGTTTGGAAGAATGCTACGAGGTCGTAAGCAAAGCCGTGCAGCTTTGGTGCCATCGCGCCGCGACGCAGGAGTTTCGCGACCGCCGATGCCACCAGCACCGCCCACAGCACGTTCGAGCCGATCAGAAAAGCGGTGAACGGCAGCCCGATCAGCATGGCGAGGATGGTCACCATATTACCGACACGGCGCACGAGCTCGAGCTTTTCGTAAAAGACGTATTCGTCGACGGCGATGCTGAGACTGCGCAAGCAGACCCAGACCAGGTTGAGCCCGATATAGAGGAAGAACAGCCCGAAGTCGGCAGCTTCAAGGAGCGAGTTCGCCGGCCGCGACGCCATGATGACGAAGCACAAAAGCGCGCCGCCGGCGGCCAGCAGCACGTAGAACAGAGTGACCGCCGTTGCCTGTCCGGCGGCTTGCCGGTCGGTCTTGCCGGCAAGATGCGCGGCGCGCAGTTGCACGAACAGTATTTTGGCGAGGCCGAGGTCGCAAAGCCAAAGCGAATATCCGACCGCGCCCACCAGAATGAAGAGGGAGAACCGATCGGGCGTCAGAACGCGGGCGAACACCAGCGTCTGGATGAACCCCGTGGCGAAGGCGCCACCGGCCGTCGACACGCGCAGCAATAGAAAGGGGATCGAGACCAGGCCCCGGGGCGGGCTGTTCATGGGCGCCATATCTTTGGGCGCCGTGTCCGCCGGCGGTATATTTGTTTGCATGAACTCAGCCAGCGGTTAGTTCCGTAAACAGCAAAAAGGCGAGGGTGCCGGTAACCCGATCTTAAGCGCCCGGAGCTAACCAAATCATGAAGTCATCCGGACAATTTCACGGTTGAAACGAGCCATGGCTTACACGTCGGCGTCTCCTGGTCCGGCCGCGTCATCGGGCGGCATCAGCCTCGACCGGCTGCTCCGCAAGCTCTTCCCTTCGACCTCGAAACTGACCTTCAATCCGCTGTTCCGGGCGGCGGTCAACGCCAGCGACGTGGTCCCGCGGCTGATTTACCCGGAATTTCGGGCGCTACCGCCCAATCACTTGCGGATTCGCGTCGGCGTCGGCAATCGCATCTTCAACAACCAAACCCATTTCCTGGTGCACGCGCGCGATTTCTGGATGTTCGCGCTGAGCGAAGGCATCGTGAACCTCAAGTCGAACATCCTCGACATCGGTGTCGGTTGCGGGCGCTGGGCGCACTGGATGCGCGACTGCAATTTCCGCGGCAGGCGCTTTTCCGGCGCCTATGTCGGCGTCGACATCGACGGCGAAGCCATCGCGTGGTGCCGAAAGAATTACGATGCTGAGCGCTTCCGCTTTCATCATTCGAGCCATGCCAGCGTGTCCTACAACCAGAACGGATCGGCGGCATCTTCGTATCGCATCCCCGAGGCCGACGGGACGTTCAATCTCGTTTTCTCGAACTCGCTGTTGACGCATCTGCTCGAGGCCGAGCTCGGCAATTATCTGCGCGAAACCTTCCGCCTTCTCCAAGCCGGCGGCACCATGATGCATTCGCATTTCAATATGGAGCATCTGCCGGCGACATATGGCAAGCGCCACACCTTCAAGCACCAGCTCGGCAACGCGCGCATCGAGTCCGAGGCGCAGCCCGAGGCCGCGGTTGCCTACCATACCGATTATCTGTTCCACCTGTGCCGGCGGATCGGCTTCTCGTCCTGCGAGATCGTTCACATGCCCGGCGGCGAGCAGCACCAGCCGATCTTGCTCTGCCGCAAGTAGACCGCCGCGCTACGGACTAACCGGCAGCGAACGCTGCCTCGTGGTCGGGCGCCCAGGCCTGCCGGCGGCGGAAATTGATGGTCGCTACCGCCAGTCCCCAGACCATTCCGAGCACGAGAAAAAAGTGGCGCCAGTGATCGGTGTCCACGATGAGACCCTCGAAGGCCTCGCCGACGAAGACCGCATAGACGGTGATCAGATAATATTGCCACGGCGTCGGCGTTGCGACCGTGAGCAGGCCCAGCGCCAGCGTGATCGCGACCAGCGCCAGATAGGCGGCGCCGCCGAGCCAGCCGTACACCAAAAACCCCTGCATATAGACGTTGTGCTGCTGCAGCCCGAAGATGCGGTCGAATTCGAACGGCCCCAGGCCGTTGGGGTTATCGAGGATCGCGCCGAGCGCCAGCTGTTGCAGCCAGAAACGGCCACCCGGCCCGACGTCATAGGGCTGGATCGCCTTGGCACGGTCTATGATCATGTCGTGGACCGAGCCGATCGACGCCAGCGCGACCAACAGCAAGGCTACGACGGCCGCGCCAAGAAGGCCGAGCACGACGATGCGCGCCCGCATGCGCGGGTCAGGCGTGACCGCGAACAAGATCACGATGCCGATTGCCGCCGAGATGACGAAATGAGTCCAGGCGCCGCGCGAAAAGCTCAGCAATAGCCCGCCCAATAGGATCATCAGCACCGTAACGTCGAGGAACCTGATGCCGCGCGCCAGCAGGCTGACCAGGAGCCAGACGATCGGAAAGATCAGGAACGGCCCGTAGACGTTCGGGTCCTTGAATGTGGCGCTGACGCGGTCATTGTCGAGGAAAATGGCGGCGCCAGGCACGAGATGGAAAAAACCGATATAGCCGGCCGCGGTCGCGATCAGCGCCGCCAAAATGTAGCCGCGCCGCAGGATTGCGAGGCGCACCAGATTGCCGTCGCTGAACAGGCAGGCGAACATCATGGCGGCGATGCCGAGGTAAATCGACGTGCCGGTATATTGAATATCTTTGGCCTGATCGCCGACCTGTATCAGCGACAAAAGCCCGCCGACCAGCCACAGTACGATCAGCAACAAGAGCGGGATGAGCTTGCGGTCGAAGCCGACGCGGGCGCCGACGCACATGACCAGAAGCACCATCATCAGTCCGTCATGGGGCGCCGGCTCGATGAAGGCGATCGAGCTGGTCAGGACGGTGACGAACAGGACGACGTTGAGAAGCCGTTGCGCCAGCGCGGAAAACGGGCCGGCATCGTCCGCGGCGGCAAGCGCCGGATTGCGCGCGTCCATCAGTAGGCGTTCTGCATATTGAGGACGGCAAACGGCGTGCGCAGCAGAATGTAGATATCGAGCATCAGCGACCAGTTCTCGATGTAATAGAGGTCATGCTCGACGCGGCGCTGGATCTTTTCCTTGCTGTCGGTCTCGCCGCGCCAGCCGTGGATCTGCGCCCAGCCGGTGATGCCCGGCTTCACCCGATGGCGCGCGAAATAGCCGTCCACCGCCTCGTCGTAGAGATGCTCGGCGGCCTTGGCGTGGATGGCGTGCGGCCGCGGCCCGACCAGCGACAGGTTGCCGGCGAAGACGACGTTGAAGAGCTGCGGCAGCTCGTCGAGGCTGGTCTTGCGGATGAAGCGGCCGACCCGGGTGACGCGCGCATCGTTCTTGTTGACCTGCTTGACGGCGTTTGCGTCGGTGTGCTCGGCATAGAGCGAACGGAACTTGTAGACTTCGATGAGCTCGTTGTTGAATCCGTGGCGGCGCTGCTTGAAGAAGATCGGCCCCTTGCTGTCGAGCTTGATGGCGAGCGCCACGAGCAGCATGACCGGCGCCAGGCAGATCAGCGCCAGCGATCCGACAATCTTGTCGAGCAGCCATTTCATCACGATGTCCCAATCGGCAATCGGCCGGTCGAAGACGTCGAGCACGGGCACGTTGCCGATATAGGAATAAGAGCGCGGCCGGAATCGCAGCTTGTTGCTGTGCGCGGAGAGGCGAATGTCGAGCGGTAGCACCCACAATTTTTTGAGCATGTGCAGGATGCGGCCTTCGGCGGCGATCGGCAGCGAAAAGATCACGAGATCGACACGGGTTTTTCGCGCGAACTCGACGATATCGTCGACCGTGCCGAGATTGGGAACGCCGTTGCTGGTGGCGAGACTGCGGTCGTCGGCGCGATCGTCGAACACGCCGATGACGCGGACGTCGGAATCGCGCTGCGCGGCGAGCGATTTGAGCAGGGTTTCGCCGTTCGAGTCGGCGCCGATCACGATGGTGCGGCGGTCGAGGCGGCCCTGCCGCGTCCAGCGCCGCACCAGGAGGAACAGGCCGCGCCGGAATGCGATCAGCGTCAACAGACCGAGCACATAGAATGCGCCGAGCCAGGCGCGAGAAAACTGGTCGCCGGCTTTGGCGAAGAACGACAGGCTGATCGCGATCAGAAAGACCACCGACCAGGCCGAGGCGAGCCGCATATATTGCTTCTCGTGACCGCGGAACGCCTGCACCTGGTAGATGTCGGCGACCTGGAACGCCAGCATCGCCATGATCGCGATACTGACAATGGCGCCGACGTAGTACCAGGCAAATCCGTAGCCCGGCACCACGTGCCAGAAATAGACCGCAAGGCCGACCACAATGATCAGCGCGGCTTCGATCAGCCGCACGGTGCCGGCCAGAACGATCGGCGAATAGGCCGGCTTGAAGTCCTCATCGGCAACCTCGAGCGCGGCGGGCGAGAGCGTGCGCGGACCTGACGAATTTGCGGCGATCCGCGGCAATGATTTCACCGCCGACGAAACCGCCGCGGCCGCTTCAAAGATCGTGCTGTGTTCGGCGCTGGACATGGTTAACGCAAACTTTCGCGCTCAAGCGTGAGCCCAACACACGTGGTGTCGCCAGCCTTGCGCCAACATAGTGAACAATCTTCAAAAATTGGTTATGTGAATTGAGCAAGTTTTCGCAACGCCAGCGCCTCGCGATAGGCGGCAAGGCCGCCTTCCACCATGGTGCTCAGGGAGAAGTCGGCGCGGACGCGGGCCCGAATCTGCTCCGCGATGCGATGCGCTTCGCCGGGATCGATCAACGCCGCGCGCGTGGCCTCGACCAGCGCCGCAATATTGTCGGGCGGGATGAGATGCACGGCCTGGGGCCCGAAAATCTCCGGCACGCCGCCGACCTCGGTGGCGATGATCGGCACGCCCGCCGCCGCGGCCTCGAGCACCACGTAGGGCAGCGATTCCGCGCGCGAGGGAATGACCAGCATTCGCCCCATGGCGAACGCCTCCCGCGCCGGACGAAAGCCGACGAAGCGAACCTCTTCGGCAAGCCCGAGCCGCTCGGCTTGCGCCTTCAGCTTGGAATCGTCAGGGCCTTCGCCGACGATGGTGGCGGTGACCGGTTGCCCGGATCTTTTGAGGATGGCCAGCGCCTCGATCAGCACGTCGATCGCCTTGACCGGCCGCAATTCGCCGACGCAGACGATGTCGGTTGCGTCGGGTTGGATCGCGACCGGCTCGAATTCGGCTTTGCCGACGCCGTTGCGCACGATGCGCACCATGGCGCGCGGCGTGCCGATCTTGGCGCGGAACAGGTCGGCGACGTAGCTGCTTTCGAACAGGAAGAGGTCGGTGCGCCAGTTCAGGATCCGCTCGACGGAGCGATAAAAGCCGCCGCTGATGGTGCCGGGGCAATAGACCAGCGAGCCGCCATGGGGCGTGAAGGCGCGGATCGCATGGCCGAAATTCGGCACCAGGCGCGCCAGCGCTGCGCCCTTGGCGCCGTGGCCGTGCAGGACGTCGGGCTTAAGCGCCGCAATCCGGCGCGAGACGCAGTGCAGCGCGTAAACGTCGCGCGGATTGAGCTCGCGCGGGATGGCGGTGCGCTCGAAGCCAAGTGCCAGGCAGGGCGCAAGCTCGGCAAGAATGGTCTCGGCGCGCGCGCCGCCCGTGGTGCTGTCGATGAACAATCCGACTTGATGGCCGCGCTGGGCTTGGCCTTGCACCAGATCGATCACATGCCGGAACAGGCCGCCGAGCGGGGCGCGCAAGATGTGCAGGATTTTCAAGCTCGCCGGGTGCGAAGTGCCTTGTGGGTCCAACGTCGTGGCGGACGACAGGTCGGTGGGAGCAAGCGCCGATCGGAGCGGGCGCATCTGGCCCATAAAGGAATTCCTTAAAGCTCGTGGCAAATAGTTAAGCCCGATTGAGCCCTTCGCCGGTTAATAAAGTCTCACGCATCGGCCGCCGCGTGCGCGGGGCGCTACCTTAACCGGATCGCAACCTTAATAGTTTGTGATCAGGCGTGGCGTTCGGTTTGTCCGTAGTTCGGTCGTGAGGAGTATCGCTATGAGCGTCGTGTCGCAGTCGGCGCGGGGCAGGGGTCAGTTTACCGACCCGGAGTTGGACCTCTCAGCGCTCGGCACGACGCTCTGGCGCAAGCGCTGGAAGATTCTGCGGCCGACGATCCTGGTCGGACTGGTCACGCTGCTCGCCGTCCAGGTCATCACCCCAAGATATCAGTCGGAATCGCGCGTCATCGTCGAAGGCCGCGACAATATCTTCCTGCGCCCGGAAGCCGACAAGGACTTGATGGATCGCAATGCCGTCGATCAGGAGACGGTGACGAGCCAGGCGCAACTCATTCTGTCGCGCGATCTCGCCAAGGACGTGATCGCCAAGCTCAAGCTCAACGAGCTGCCCGAATTCGATTCGACGCTCGGCGGCGTGTCGCCGGTCAAGGCCGTGCTCGGCATGCTCGGCATCATCAAGAATCCGGCGAGCATGACGCCGGAAGAGCGTGTGCTCGAAGCCTATTACGACCGGCTCACCGTGTTCCCGGTGGAGAAATCGCGCGTCATCGTCATCAATTTCCTGTCCGAGGATCCGGAGCTTGCCGCCCGCGTCGCCAACACCATCGCCGACACCTTTCTGCAGCTGCAGCGCAAGGTTAAGCAGGAGCAGGCGCAGACTGCGGGTCAGGTGCTGGCCGGCCAGATCGAGACCTTGCGCAAGAAGGTCGTCGAGGCCGAGTTCAAGGTCGAAGCGTACCGCGCCAAAACCGGCCTTTTTGTCGGCAACAACAACACCTCGCTGTCGGCACAGCAGCTTGGCGACGTCAATGCGCAGGTCGCGGCGTCGCGCGCGCAAGCCGCCGATGCCGAGACCAAGGCCAGGCTGATCCGGGATATGTTGAAGTCCGGCCAGCCCATCGATTCCTCCGACATTCTCAACTCGGAACTGATCCGGCGCCTCTCCGAACAGCGCGTCACCTTGCGCGCGCAGCTTGCCGAGCAATCCTCGACGCTGCTCGACAACCATCCGCGGATCAAGGAATTGCGGGCGCAGATCGCCGACCTCGACGGTCAGATCAAGCAGGAAGCGGCGACCATCGCGCGCTCGTTCGAAAACGACGCCAAGCTCGCCAGCGCCCGGGTGGATTCGCAAATCGCGAGCCTCAATCAACTCAAGACCCAGGCGGCCACGACAAACGTCGACGACGTGCAACTGCGCGAGCTCGAGCGCGATGCCAAGTCGCAGCGCGATCTGCTGGAGAACTATCTCGCCAAATATCGCGAGGCGACGGCGCGCGACACCGCCAATTCGGCGCCGGCCGATGCGCGCGTGATCTCGCGGGCGACGGTGTCGAACGTGCCGGCCTATCCGAAGAAGGCGCCGGCGGTGCTGATCGCGACCTTGACAACGCTGGTGATCGCGATCGGCTTCGTGCTGACCAAAGAGCTTTTGGCAGCCCCCATGGGCGGCATGCCGGTGCGCCAGGCGCCGCCGCCGTCCGAAGAAGTAACCTCGCGCGTGACGGCCGCGCTCAACGCCATTCGCCATAAATCGGCACCGCAACAGCCGGCTCCGGTTCCGGTCAGTTCGCTCGAAGACGTCACCGACACCTTGCGGCACGCCGGCGGTGCCGACCACTGCGTTGCGGTGTTCGGCGCCGCGCAGGGGATGGATACGAGCTGGACCGCGCTCAAGATCGCCCGTGCGCTGGCCGTGAATGCGCGCGTTGTGCTGGTCGGCCTCGGTGCGGCGGATAGCGCGATCAGAGCCACGTCAAACGAGCCCACCGCCAGCGGGCTTGCCGAACTCGCCGCCAAGACGGCGTCGTTCCGCGACATCATCACCAAGGACAAGCAATCGAGCCTGCATCTGATTTCATCAGGCCGGACGCCGGCCGATCGTGGCGAGATCCTGGACGCGCCGAACATGGCGACGAGTTTCGATGCGCTGGCGCGCGGCTACGATCGTGTCGTTATCGCGGCAGGCGCGATCTTCGGACCCGATCTGGAGGCCATCGGCGCTATTGCGCCGCATGCAATCGTGGTCGCCGGAAATTTGACCGATGCCGGCACGGCCGCGGCGCGCGAGCGCTTGCTGGACGCGGGGTTCGCCGACGTCACCGCACTCGGCAGCTCGTTCGCGGACAATGCCGCAGAAACGGCCGCAGCCGCGTAAGCGCGGATCGCGTAAGCGTGCGAGGTCCCTGCCGCGAAGTTGACAAAGAATTGTCAACGAAGGCTTGGAATAGTGCCCCGTTCGACAAGGGTTGGTCCGTGTCAGGCCTCAAACAGACGATCATCCGCGGCGCCTTGGAGGGGCTTTACTTCAGCGGCGCGCACATGGCGCTCAAGCCCTTCGTCTCGGGCGTCGGCGCGATCCTGACATTGCATCACGTGCGGCCGCCGCGGCCGGGGCGCTTCCAGCCGAACCGTCTGCTCGAAGTCACGCCGCGCTTTCTCACCCGGGTCGTCAAATATCTACGCCGCTCCGGCGTGGATTTGGTCGGCCTCGACGAAATGCACCGGCGCCTCAGCGAGGGCGATTTTGCCCGGCGCTTCGTCTGCCTGACCTTTGACGACGGTTACCGCGACACCATGCAATGGGCCCATCCGATCCTCAAGGCAGCGGGCGTGCCGTTCGCCGTCTATGTGCCGACGAGCTTTCCGGACCGGCTCGGCGAATTGTGGTGGCTCGCGCTCGAAGCGGTGATCGCACGCAACGATCACATCGGCCTACAGGTCGACGGCCGCAATCAGACCTTCGATTGCGCGACCGTTGCGACGAAACGCTCGCTCTACGACGAGCTTTATTGGTGGCTGCGGGCGCAGCCGACCGAAGCAGCCATGCGTGCCGTGATCAAAAATCTCGCGGCCTGTTACCACGTCGATATCGCGGCGTTCTGCGAGGAGTTGTGCATGAGCTGGCCGGAAATCGCCGCGCTCGCCGCCGACCCGCTCGTGACCATCGGCGCGCATACCGTGAGCCATTCGATGCTGGCGAAATTGCCGCCGGGCGCGGTGCGCTCGGAAATGGATTTGAGCCGCTCGATCATCGAGGCGGCGCTCGGTAAGCGGCCGGAGCATCTGTCGTACCCGATCGGCGACAGTACGTCGGCCGGCCCGCGCGAATTCGCCATTGCGGCGGAGCTTGGTTTCAAAACCGCGGTCACGACCCGGCCGGGCGTGTTGTTTCGCTCGCACAGCCGGCATCTGACCGCGCTGCCGCGGATCTCGCTCAACGGCGAGTACCAGCGGCTTCGCTACGTGCGCGTCCTGCTGTCCGGTTCGGCGACGGCGATGTGGAATGGCTTCCGCCGCTTGGACGCGGCGTGACCAGGGATCAGGGATCAGAAATCAGGTATCAGGATCGACCTTGATTCCTGATACCTGTTTCCTGATCCCTGGTGCGCTCATCCAGCGCACCAACGGCATCGCCGGCAACACCCAGCCGAGGCCGGCGATCACGTAATACGCGACTGATGCGATCTCGTTGTCGTGAATGAGCGGTGCCTGCGCCAACGCCATGGCGACCAGCGCCCACACGATGACAAGCGCGAACAATAAAACAGTACCGATGAATTTTCGCAGGCGGATCGACATGACGGCAGTGTTACCGGAAGCGGCATAACGTCAGTTGCCGGGGCAGGGGCCAGCACTATATGGTCCGCGCGCCCCAAACAAGCGATCGGCCAAAAACTTGAAATGACGGCGGTTCCCTTCAATGAGGCCCATGGGCGAGCGATCCGGCTGTGGCTTTATGCCGTGGCCGCACTGGTGCTCGCCATGGTGCTGGTCGGCGGCGCGACGCGGCTCACCGAATCCGGTCTCTCGATCACCGAATGGAAGCCGGTCATGGGCGCGCTACCGCCGCTCGGCGAGGCGCAGTGGCAGGCCGAATTCGAAAAATACCAGGCCATTCCGCAATACCGCGCGCTCAACCAGGGCATGGGCCTGGAAGCGTTCAAGACGATCTATTGGTGGGAGTGGACGCACCGGCTGATCGGCCGCGTGATCGGCGTTGCGTTCCTGCTGCCGTTCTTATGGTTCCTGTGGCGCGGTGCCATCGGACCAGGATTGCGCGGCCGGCTGTGGTTCATCTTCGGTCTCGGCGCTCTGCAGGGCGCGGTCGGCTGGTGGATGGTGGCCTCGGGCCTCGCCGATAGGATCGAAGTCTCGCAATACCGCCTCGCGACGCATCTCGTGCTTGCATGCGTGATCTATGTCGCGCTGATCTGGACCGCGCAGCGTCTGGGCGAACGGCCGGCGGCGCCGCTGCCGTCGCGCATCCGCGTAACCGCGTTCGGCTTGCTGATCCTCGTCCTTGCGCAAATCTACCTTGGCGCCCTCGTCGCCGGACTGCGCGCCGGCTACATCTACAACACTTGGCCGCTCATCGACGGCGCGTTGGTGCCGGATGCCGCGAGGCTTTTTCTCAATACGCCCGCCTGGCGCAATGTCTTCGAGAACACCCTGACGGCGCAGTTCGACCACCGCATGGTGGCCTACGCGATCTTCATCTGCGCGCTGCTGCACGCGTTCGACGTGGCGCGTACGGTAAAGCAAGGCTGGGTGCTCACCAGCGCCAACGTCGTTGCGGTCGCGGTCACGCTGCAAGCGGTGCTCGGCATTGCCACGCTTTTGTTGCGCGTGCCGATCTCGCTCGCTTTGGCGCACCAGGCGATGGCAATGCTGGTGCTGACGGTGGCGACGACCCACGCCGCGCTGGTCGCCGACCGCCGCGCGGTCGCGCACGAAAACATCCCGCTGGCGCCGGCGTAACGACAGATCAGTCCGCGAGCGCCTGCTCCAGGTCGGCGATGATATCTTCCTTGTCCTCGATGCCGATCGACAGCCGCACGACGTCGGGGCCGGCGCCGGCTTGGACCTTTTGCGCGTCGCTGAGCTGGCGGTGCGTGGTCGAGGCCGGGTGGATGATCAGCGAGCGGGTGTCGCCGATGTTGGCGAGGTGCGAGAACAGTTGCACGTTGGAGACGAGTTTGACGCCGGCGTCATAGCCGCCCTTGAGTCCGAAGGTGAATACCGCGCCCGCGCCGCTCGGACAGTATTTCTTGGCGAGGTTGTAGTAGCGGTCGCCGGGCAGGCCGGGATAGCTCACCCACGCCGCTTTCGGATGCGCCGAGACCCATTCGGCGACCGCTTGGGCGTTGTCGCAATGCTTGCGCATGCGCAGCGGCAGCGTCTCGACGCCGGTGAGGATGAGGAAGGCGTTGAACGGCGACAGCGCCGGGCCGATGTCGCGCAGCGCCAGCACCCGGCAGGCGATGGCAAAGGCGAAGTTGCCGAAGGTCTCGTGCAGCACGATGCCGTGATATTCCGGCCGCGGCTCGGACAGCATCGGATAGCGCCGCTCGCGCGACCAGTTGAAGGTGCCGCCGTCGACGATCATGCCGCCGATCGAATTGCCGTGGCCGCCCAAGAATTTGGTCAGCGAATGCACCACGATGTCGGCGCCGTACTCGAACGGTTTGCACAGATATGGCGTGGCGAGCGTGTTGTCGACGATGTAGGGCACGCCCGCGCGGCGTGCAATTTGAGCAACCGCCGCCATGTCGGTGATGACGCCGCCGGGATTGGCGATCAACTCGGTGAAGATCGCCTTGGTCTTCGGGCTGACCGCGCGCTCGAAAGAGGCAATGTCGTCGGGGTCCGCCCACACCACGTTCCAGCCGAAATTCTTGAACGCGTGATTGAACTGGTTGATCGAGCCGCCGTAGAGCTTCTTCGACGCCACGAACTCGTCGCCGGGCTGCAGCAGGCAATGAAAAACCAGAACCTGCGCCGCGTGGCCGGATCCGACTGCAAGCCCCGCCGTGCCGCCCTCGAGCGCTGCGACCCGTTCTTCGAGCACGGCATTGGTCGGATTGCCGATGCGCGAATAGATGTTGCCGAAGGTCTGCAGCCCGAACAGCGAAGCGGCGTGATCGACGCTTTCGAATACGAAGGACGTCGTCTGATAGATCGGCGTCGCGCGCGCGCCGGTGGTGGGATCGGGCTGCGCGCCGGCGTGAATGGCGAGCGTGGAAAAGCCGGGAATGCGTTCGCTCATCGACCGGTCCTCATGGTGTTGGGAAACAACGGTTTGGGTTTATAGGACCGGGCAAGACCGTCAAGGCGCGGCCAGCCGGCCCACGGTAAAACGCAACCGCCGCGCTGTGGGGCGCGGCGGCGGCGGAAACTTTTTCTGCGAATAGGTTTTGGGCAGCTTTTAGCGCGCCGACGCCGTCTTCGGGTTGAAGCGCTGCATCGCCGTGCGGCAGGCCGGCGAGATGCGGCTGCGGTTGGAAAACAGGCAGGCGCCGACTTTCTCGCGGTCCGGAATGAATTGGCCGCAGATGCTCATGGCGTCACCCATGCAGGCCTGCTGGTCCGACTGCTCGTCGGCCTTGGCACCGAGCGGCGCCAGCGTCAGGCAGAGTAATGACAGTGCGATTGCCGTGCTGAGTTTCATCGTCCCCTCCCGAACGGGCGGCATCGGAGCCCACATTCAAGCCCGAGCGGCCCACCTATATGAGACGCGCCAAAACCCCGGGAGGTTCTCTTCGGGTCGAATTATAGTAATTATTGAGTTTATTTTGAGCCGTTGTCAGCCCAAGCCGGGCAGACTTTCGCAAACACCAAGTCTCTCTCACCAAAACCAAGTCGCTTTCGGTAAAGCTCAGTGTCCGTCATCTTCGCGCTGGGCGCGGTCGGCGGCCACCGTGGCGCCGCCCTGGGCGCTGCTGCGGTTGAGCGTCATGCGCTGAATGCCGCCCATGGTGGCCTTTTTCGACGACAGCGTACGCGTGTTGACGCCCATCCAGGCGATCTCCGACGACAGCCGGCCGTACTCGATCTTCGGGCAGCGGTTCATCACCACTTTCATGCCATTGGACTTCGGCCAGCGCCGCGGCTTCGTCATTGCGTACGCCGAGCTGCATCCAGATCACTTGCGGCCGCGTCTTGAGCGCCAGTGCCTCCTGCACGATGGCGAGCGCATATTGTGGCCCACGGAAAATATCGATCATGTCGACCGGCTCGGGGATGTCGGCGAGCCGCGCATAGATGCGCTGGCCGAGCATGTCCTCGTCGGCATGTCCCGGGTTGACCGGGATCATCTTGTAACCGCGTTCGAGCAGGTACTTGAAGGCAAAGTAGCTCGGCCGATTCTCCTTCTCCGAGGCGCCGACCATGGCGATCGTCTTCACGGTGTTGAGAATGCCGCGGATGGAGCTGTCGTCATAGCTGTCGTGGTTCATTGCGATCCGGTGGCTTTATCAGCGGTCTTCCCAACGCGGGTCGCGCTTTTCGATGAAGGCCGAAATTCCTTCCTCGGCGTCGCGGGCGAGCATGTTTTCGACCATCACTTCGGACGTGTAACGATAGGCCTCGGCCAGCGGCATTTCCAGTTGGCGATAGAACGCCTCCTTGCCGATCTTGACCGTGAGCGCCGATTTGGCGGTGATTTTCTTCGCCAGCTTGAGCGCTTCGTCGCGCTCGCTGCCGGGCGCGACCACGTGATTGACGAGGCCGATGCGGGCGGCTTCCTCGGCCGAGATCATGTCGCCGGTCAGCAGCATTTCCATTGCCGCTTTGCGCGGGATATTGCGTGACAGCGCCACCATCGGCGTCGAACAAAACAGGCCGATATTGACGCCGGGGGTAGCGAATTTTGCCGCACGCGAGGCGACAGCGAGATCGCAGCTCGCCACCAGTTGGCAGCCGGCCGCCGTCGCCGTGGCCTGGACGCAAGCAATCACCGGCTGCGGCAGCGTGACGACCTGCTGCATCACGCCGCTGCACATCCCCATGATGTGCTTGAAATAAGCACGGCCGCGGTCGGTGTCGGAGCGGCGCTGATTCAGTTCTTTCAGATCGTGGCCGGCGGAAAAGGCTGGGCCGTTGGCGGCGATGATGACTGCGCGCACAGCACGATCGTGCGCGATCGCGGTCAGCGCATCGCCGAGCGCTTCGAGCGTGGCCTCTGATAGGCTGTTGCGCGCCTGCGGCCGGTTCAGGGTCAGGATGGCGACATCCTCGATGTCCTCACGTAGAAGGATCAGCGAGGAGGCGGCGGTAGCGGCGACGGTGGCGGCTTGAGCGTTCATCGGTGCTTTCCAGCGCTGTTAGCGGTCTTTTGCCGTAACCATTGTAACCGATCCGCGATGCAAAAAAACGATCGGAAAAACTGGAGCGGGGCATGACAGAGATGGCAGCACCGAAACTGACACGCAAGGAGCTCACCGGGCTCCTGCTCGCCGAATTCCCCGAAATGTTCAATAGCGAAAGCGGCTACGAGATCGAAAAAGTCTGGCATGGCGGCGCCGTCGTCCGCCGGCATTTCGATCGCACCTCGCTGCGGCCCGGCGGCACGCTATCGGGCGCGACCATGATGGGGCTGGCCGATTTCGCCGTTTATGTCGCAGTGCTCGCCGCAGTCGGCTGGGTGCCGCTCGCCGTCACCACCAACCTGACCATCAATTTTCTCAAAAAGCCCGCACCGCGCGATCTTCTTGCCGAAGTGCGCTTGATCAAGCTCGGCAAGCGGCTCGCCGTCGGCGAAGTCGATATTCGCTCGGAAGGGGAGGAGGAACTCGTTGCCCACGTGACTTCGACCTATTCGATCCCACCCCAAGCGAGCTAACGGTAATAAAATACCTCTAAGTCAACTTCTTGAGAATATTCCATAATTGCCAAGTGTGTTGACCTGCGTCGTTGGCGCCGCTAGAAGCCTGCGCACACGGCGCGCGACGCGCCCCATCCCGGATGGAAGCGACTATGAAAACCTTTTCGGCAAAGCCCGCCGAGGTCGAGAAGAAGTGGGTGATGATCGACGCCGAGGGCCTCATCGTCGGCCGGCTCGCCTCGATCGTGGCGATGCGGCTGCGCGGCAAGCACAAGCCGACCTATACGCCCCACGTCGACTGCGGCGATAACGTCATCGTCATCAACGCTGCCAAGGCAGTGCTGACTGGCCGCAAGGTCGAGCAGAAGATCTATTACAAGCACACCGGCTATATCGGCGGCATCAAGGAACGCACAGCGAAATCGATCCTCGCCGGCCGTTTCCCCGAGCGGATCGTCGAGAAAGCGATCGAGCGCATGCTGCCGCGCGGCCCGCTCGGCCGCGTCCAGCTCGGCAATCTGCGGGTCTATCCGGCCGCCGAACATCCGCACGAAGCGCAGCAGCCGGAAAAAATCGACGTTGCGGCCATGAACCGCAAGAACAAGAGGACCGCATAATGGCCGAGACAGTCCAGTCGCTGGAAGAATTGTCGACGCTCAAGCCCACGCCGGCGCCGCAGACCCCGACCTATGTCCAAGTGCTCGACAAGCAGGGCCGCGCCTACGCCACCGGCAAGCGCAAAGACGCGGTCGCCCGCGTCTGGATCAAAATGGGCGCCGGCAAGATCCTCATCAACGAGCGCGCGGTGGAAGTCTATTTCGCCCGCCCCGTGCTGCGCATGCTGATCCAGCAGCCGCTGGTCGCCGCCAACCGCCAGGGCCAATACGACGTGGTCTGCACGGTGTCGGGCGGCGGACTGTCCGGCCAGGCCGGCGCGGTGCGTCACGGCATATCCAAGGCGCTGATCCGGCACGAGCCGGAGCTGCGCAGCGTTCTCAAGCGTGGCGGCTTCGTCACCCGCGACTCGCGCGTGGTCGAGCGCAAGAAATACGGCAAGGCCAAAGCGCGCAGAAGCTTCCAGTTCTCGAAGCGGTAATTTTGTAGATGGGGTAACGGGCCGGCGGCGCGGAGTAGCCGGACAGGCGGTCGTCCCTCACACTGATGGTGTAGCGGAGTCAGGCGCGAACCTGCTCCAAGCATCAAGGAGGGACGACCATGGACTATTATGCAGGAATTGACGTGTCATTGGAATGCTCGAGCGTTTGCGTTGTGGATGCGAGCGGCAAGATCGCGCGCGAGGGCAAGGTTGCGAGCGAGCCTGAGGCGCTGATCGGTTATTTTGGCTCGCTGGGTCTTTCTGTTGTGCGGATCGGACTGGAGGCGGGACCGTTGTCGCAGTGGCTTTACGCGGCGATGAAGGAAGCGGGTTTGGCGGTCGAGTTATTGGAGACCCGGCACGTGCGGACGGCGCTGGAGACGATGCCGGTGAAGAGTGATCGCAACGATGCGCGCGGTATCGCCCAGCTGATACGGCTGGGCTGGTTCCGGCCGGTTCATTGCAAGTCGATTGGTACGCAGGAGACGCGGGCGGTGCTGACGGCCCGCAAGCTGGTGCAGTCGAAGCTTTTGGATGTTGAGAACAGTGTGCGCGGGATTTTGCGCGGCTTTGGGCTCAAAGTCGGCAAGACCACGAACCGGAGCTTCGCCGGACGGGTCGAGGACCTGGTGGTCAACCATGCGAGCCTTCACATGATCGCCGCGGCGCTGCTGTCTGTGCATGCGGTGCTGTTGCGCGAACTGAAGGCTTTTGACAAGCACGTTCGATCGATGGCGCGCGTCGACGTCAAAGCCAAGCTGTTGATGTCGGCGCCGGCGGTTGGGCCGATCGTGGCGCTCACCTATGCGAGCGCGATCGACGATCCGGGACGGTTCACATCGTCAAGACGGGTGGGCGCGCACTTCGGGCTGACGCCCAAGAAGTACCAATCGGGCGAGACCGATTACACCGGCCGTATCAGCAAGATCGGCGACGCCACGGTACGCACGGCACTTTATGAGGCCGCCCACATCATGCTGATCAAGCCGATCAAGGGCTGCGCGCCGCTCAAGAGCTGGGCGATGCGGATCGCCAGGCGCAGCGGCATGAAGAAGGCCAAGGTGGCGCTGGCGCGCAAGCTCGCCGTGATCCTGCATCGGATGCTCGCCAACGCAATGCCGTTCAACGCCGCTATGGCAGCGGCCTAACAGGAGACAAGCACAACAGTTTTCGAGCGGGCCACGACACCAGGCCTTCTCGAAGCGAAGTCCCCTCGCCGGGACGATGGATCAGGTCAGACCGCAGCCCATCCAGTCGGCACTGCGACCACGCGTTCGTAGATTGGTCGGCTTATCCTCTCAGACCCCATCAGGTGGCGGCCTCGCGCCGACCCCGTACAGAAGCGAGAACCGGCGACTGGACAACGCAAAGAGGGATTGACCTTTCAAGGCCCGTTACAGAAGGGTGGGCTGAGTGCAACGAAGCCCACGCTGTGCTGAGCCGCGTGGGCTAAGCTTCAGTTCGGCTCGCCGCGCTGCGCCTTAGCGCGTACGTCGGAGGGCGTTTCGCCATAGCGCCTGCGGAAAGTGCGATTGAAATATGAGATGTCGCCGAAGCCCGCTTCGAACGCGATAGAGCTTACGGTCCGGCCGAAAAACGCCGGCGCGATCAGCATGCGATGCGCACGATCGAGCCGCTGCGTCAGGACGAATTCGGAAAACGTCGTCGCCGCGCTTTCAAACAGCCGGCTCACGTAACGCGGCGTGACGCCGTGTCGCGAAGCGACCATGTCGATCGAAAGCTGACGGTCGGCGAGATTCTCGACAACGGTGGTCTTGATCGCGCGCAAGCGTGCGGCCCTAACGCCGCGACCGCTCGCGACCGCGGCGGCATCGCCCGTCGCGCCGATCGCCAGCGCCGCCAAATCGTGCAGATGGGTCGCCACCAGGCTGCGGACCTCGGCCGTGGCCAGCATGCCTTCGTCCTGCAAGACATTCGTGTAGTTCACGAGCAGCCGCAAAGCCGCGGAGTTGGCGGGAATCGGCTGGACCAAAACCGCATCGAGATCGGCAATCAGCGGAGCCATTCTGGCGAACGGAAAGCGGTAACTGATCATGCCGGTGATCGAAGGAAGGCTGAGGCGACCCTCGCCCGCGCTGCGCAATACCGTGGCACTGCCTGCGTTGATATGCGTCTCCCGGCTATGGAATTGAAAAACGCCGCTGCCGGACTGCACGAAAGCGATGATAAGGTCGTCGCTGTCGATGAGTTGCCGTGTGCGTATGCAGGCCATGGCTGAACGGGTGCCGGCCGCAAGGCCGAAATCAGGCAGCGCCCGCAACATCATGTCCATGTGGAATGGAGCGCCGGGCGCCGGCTCGAAATCGATATTCATGATGGCGCGCCCGAAAGCCTCGCGCGCGGCCTCGATCCGGTCGCGCTCGGCGAACTGATCGGTCGATAATCTGACGTAGCTGGCCGGGGACGGGTTCATAAATGGCGTGCCTGTCATTTGTTAACACCATATCTGCGTCACCCGCGGGCAACAATGAGTTCAAATAAAGCAGGAACTTCCGTTGAGTCCTGTATTTTGTCCGCAGAGTCCAAGACCGGACTTGCAGAGCCAGCTAGCGTGGTTTGCGGGCTCGAAACGAACCGCGTCAGGCACGCCATTTGCGGAAATGTCGGACAGTTCAAGGGAGCGACGGCTC
This sequence comes from uncultured Alphaproteobacteria bacterium, assembly GCA_963724715.1. GTDB lineage: Bacteria > Pseudomonadota > Alphaproteobacteria > Rhizobiales > Xanthobacteraceae > BOG-931. Next base: position 125,088 of record CAVRVV010000004.1, read on the forward strand.
ATGAAAAAACTGTTTCTGTCGGCCGTCGCGCTCGCCACCGTCGTTGCGAGTGGGCCGTCGAGCGCCGCCGACCTTCCGGCGGCCATGCCGATGAAAGCGTCGGCCACGGTGCCTTATCTCAATTGGACAGGCTTTTATGTTGGCGTGAATGCCGGCTACGGGTGGGGTGATCCGAGCAGTCACCTTGATTTTATCCAGCCTGCGGGTGCGCTGAGTTCTGCCCCGCTCGCCCCGGGTGATTTCAATACCAGGACAAGTGGTTTCATCGGCGGCCTACAGGCCGGATATAATTATCAAATCAATGCCATCGTTGTCGGGGCCGAAACAGACTTTCAATACGCCAATATCAACGGCACAACGACGACACCCTCAACCCCTATACCCGCTCTCATGGACTTTGCGCATGTCTCGCTGAGTCAGAAGCTCAGCTGGTTCGGGACAACGCGCGGTCGCATCGGTGTCCTGCCCACGAGCAACCTGTTGATCTATGGAACGGGTGGTGTTGCCTATGCCAAAGTCAACGCTACAAGTCTTTTCGCATTCGATACCCCTCCGTTCCATAGTTGGTCTGGCTCTACCTCACAAACCAATACCGGCTGGACCGTTGGCGGCGGCGCCGAATGGGCTTTGAATCGGGCATGGTCGGTAAAGGCTGAGTATCTTTATTATAACCTGGGTGCGATCAATGTCATTGGAACGCGACCGGGCGATACGGTTTTCATGACGAACTATGACCAAAAAGTCACGGGTTCGACAGCCCGACTCGGCCTAAACTTCAAAGTCGGAAATTAATCAACGCGCGGACGTCGACTTTCGTCGCGATGCAAAGCGGGCGTGGCCCGGAATGAGCACCGCGAAATCCGGGGTGCAGTCGCGCCTCAGAAAAACGCCAGCGTGCGGATTTCGATGCTCTCGCGCGGCCGCGCGTGCGGCGGCGTCGTCGGATCCTCGAAGGCGGTATGCGCGGTCCACCGCGCGCGGCCGTCCTTCATCGAATCGAACACCTTGAAGACGTAGGCTTCCTCGCGCCGCATGCGCGGGAACCAGTACCATTTGTGCGCCGGATTATATTTTATGGCGTAGGTCTGGCCGATGCGCCCCGGCGCGCGCCGCTCCGAGACGATCATGTCGGTGGGCGCCAGCGTCCGCGCGTCGGCCATGGCGAGCGGATAGGTCTCGACCGGATGGCGGATCGGCCGCCACACCTGAATGACGGCGAACCGGCGCTTGAGCAAGTCCTCCGCCTCGTCCGGCAGGATATCGCGGACACGCTGCGGCGCCGACCATTCGGTGTAGTCGTTGTGCACCCGGCGCACGACCTCGCGGATTTTCTTCGATTCGCGCAATTCGTCGTCGGCGGTGCGCAGCGTATGGTCGAACACGACGACCCGCTTGGCGCCGCTCTCGGCTTTGATCAGCGCTTCCATCTCCGGATAGTAGACACTCTTGATCTCGGCCTCGTCGAAGAAGTCGGCAACCTTGGTGTCGTGACGAACGAAGCGGAAGCCGTTGCGCTCGAGCGCGAAGTCGCCCGTGTGCGCTCGCCCGTTGTGGATGACCATGCGGCGCGGGTCCGGCGTGCCGCCGGAGCGCGTGTCGCTGCCGCCGGGACTGGCGACGATGGTGAAGACCTTGTTGCCGTCATCGACGATGTAATTGAGCGTCGCTTCGATGGTATCGGGGGCAACGTCGAGCTCGGCGGTCTCAGCCATGGCAAACTCCATTAAAAACTTAAGTGCCTTTGCTTCAATCTAGGCAACGATGGGCGTCGCGGGAAGGGGCCTCCGGCAGGGCCGAGCCCATGCGTGGGGCCCACATCGTGCCCTGCAAGCCGGTATCGGCGGTTGCATCATATGCGCTTCAACTCGGCAAGTTCGCCTTTGCGATTTGTTAGGACTGGCTTTTGGCTCCGGAAAGTTTTTCGCTGCAATTGTCACTACTGCAATTTTCACTTCTCCAATTTTCACGGTTTTTCCGGAAAACCCGCGGCTTGCGCCTCACATTCGGCAAAGCCTGAAACGTAAACGTCCAACGCCGCGCCGCGATCGGTGATACGGGTTCTCTCGGTTGAGTGAGAGGAGCACGTATCATGGTTGCCAGCCTCGCCGAAGCGGCGATGTCGCTCGACATCGGCACGCTTTTCGTCATCGCCATCTGTGTCACGTCATTACTCGGACTGTTCCTGCTGTTCGCATGGATGCAGGACGGCATCACAGCGCTTGCCTGGTGGGGCACGGCGTATCTGATCGGCGGATTCTCCGGCGTGCTATGGCGCCTGGGCGACCTGATCTCGCCGCCGATACCGTCGAGCCTCGCCGACGTCATGCTGTTCATCGCGGTGGGCATGGTGTGGAGCGCCGCGCGTCTGTTCCACGGCCGGCCGGTGCTGTGGGGCTCGATGTGCCTTGGCGCCGTCGTCTGGCTCGCCTTCTGTTCGTCCTCGGCCTTCGTGACCACGGAGACGTCGCGGCTGGTCGTAAGCTCGGTGATTGTCGCCACCTATACGTTCCTGACCGCCGTCGAGCTGTGGCGGGAGCGGCGCAAATCGCTGATCCGGCGCTGGCCGGCGATCTTCGTGCCGATGCTCCACGGCGTGGTCTTCCTGTTTCCGGTGGCGTTGGCGGGACTTCTCGCAAGACGGCATCGGCAGCCGCACGCTCGGCGCCGGCTGGGTCGCGGTCTATGCCATCGAAGTCGTGCTTTACGTGGTCGGCGCCGCCTTCATCGTGCTGGTGCTGGCCAAGGACCGCACGGTGAGCCAATACAAACTGGCGGCAGCGACCGATCCGTTGACCGAACTGCTCAACCGCCGCGGCTTCTTCGAGGCCGCCGCCGGCATCATGACGGCGCGGCAAGCGCGCAAAGAGCCGATCTGCGTGCTCGCCTTCGACCTCGATCATTTCAAGTCGATCAATGATCGGTTCGGCCACAATACCGGCGACGCCACGCTGCATCTGTTCGCCGCCGTGGTGAAGAAGACGCTGCGTGCCGGCGACGCCATCGGCCGCCTGGGCGGTGAGGAATTCATCGCGCTGTTGCCGAGCACGTTGGGCGATGCCGTGGCCGCCGCCAACCGTGTGCGCAGGGCCTTTGCCAGTGCGACTGCCGCGGCCGGCAATCACGCCGCGGCGACGGTGAGCGTCGGGGTAGCCTGCGGCTCGGCCTTCGCCGAGATCGATACGCTCATCGCCCGCGCCGATGCCGCGCTCTATCGCGCCAAGACCAATGGACGCGACCGGGTCGAGGCTTCTGACGAAGCGGTACCGGGCGCACCGGAGCGGCGCGGCGCCGGCGTGGCGCAAACCCCACAAGGGCCAATCCTGCAGCCGGTGCCTACGCTGGCGGTGCCGTTGGTCGGATCATTCCGGGCGGCCGCGCGGCAGGATGCGCTGTGTCGGTCTTAAAATTGGGCTCGCACTGAAAAGAAAGAGGGCGCCGCGTGACGCGGCGCCCTTTAAGTTTGCATTGCTCGCGCAATGCAGGGAGGATACGCGACGCTTACGACGAGTAGTACATTTCGAACTCGACCGGATGCGGCGTGTGCTCGAAGCGGATGATCTCGCTCATCTTCAAGTCGACATAGGAGTCGATGAAGTCGTCATCGAACACGCCGCCGACTTTGAGGAAGTCGCGATCCTTGTTGAGCTCTTCCAGCGCCTGGCGCAGCGAGCCGCACACGGTCGGAATCTTCTTCAATTCCTTGGGCGGCAGATCGTAGAGGTCCTTGTCGACGGCTTCGCCCGGATGGAGCTTGTTCTTGATGCCGTCGAGGCCGGCCATCAGCATTGCGGCAAAGGCGAGATACGGGTTGGCCAGCGGATCGGGGAAACGCACCTCGACGCGCTTGGCCTTCGGGTTGGTCGTATAGGGAATGCGGCACGACGCCGAGCGGTTGCGGGCGGAGTAGGCCAGCAGCACCGGCGCTTCAAAACCCGGCACCAGCCGCTTGTACGAATTGGTCGTCGGGTTGGTGAAGGCGTTGATCGCCTTGGCGTGCTTGATGATGCCGGCGATATACGACAGGCAGGTCTCAGAGAGGTCGGCGTATTTGTTGCCGGCAAACACCGGCTTGCCGCCTTTCCAGATCGACTGGTGGCAGTGCATGCCGGAACCGTTGTCGCCGTAGATCGGTTTTGGCATGAAGCACGCCGACTTGCCGTAAACCTGCGCCACCTGCTGGATGCAGTATTTATAGATCTGCAGCTGGTCGGCCATGATTGTCAGCGGCGAGAACTTCATGCCGAGCTCGTGCTGGGCCGACGCCACTTCGTGGTGATGCTTCTCGACCTTCACGCCCATGCGCGCCATGGCGGCGAGCATTTCCGAGCGCATGTCCTGCACCGAATCCTGCGGCGGCACCGGGAAGTAGCCCTTCTTGGTCCACACCCGGTGGCCGAGATTGCCGCCCTCATAGGCGGTGTCGGAATTGGTCGGGAATTCGACGGAGTTGAGCTTGAAGCCGGTGTTGTACGGCGTCGCGCTGTACCGGACATCGTCGAACACGAAGAATTCGGCCTCGGGGCCGAAATAGATGGTGTCGCCGACGCCCATGGATTTGACCATGCCCTCGGCCTTCTTGGCGATGCCGCGCGGATCGCGGTTGTAGGGCTCGCCGGTGGTCGGCTCGAGCACGTCGCAGACCAGAACCAGCGTCGTCTCGGCGAAGAATGGATCGATGCAGGCCGAGGTCGGGTCCGGCATCAGGCACATGTCGGATTCATTGATCGCTTTCCAGCCGGCGATCGAGGAGCCGTCGAACATCATGCCTTCGGCAAACGTTTCTTCCTCGATCTGGCTAATGTCGAAAGTGACGTGCTGCCACTTGCCGCGCGGATCGGTGAAGCGGAAATCGGCGTATTTTACGTCGCTGTCCTTGATCATTTTCATGACATTCTTTGGCGTCGTCATGGCAGGCGTACCCTTTCGTGGTGTTAGTGAATGCCCCTTGGCGCTGGTCGGATTTCAGCTTTTGGCGCAGAGACGAAAAGCGGTCAAACCAGCAATTCAGATGGCGTCAAGTCCGGATTCTCCGGTTCTGATCCGGATGGCTTCTTCGATCGTTGAGACAAAGATTTTGCCATCGCCAATGCGCCCGGTCTGGGCGGCGCGACGGATCGCCTCGATGGCTTTCTCGACCATGTCGTCGCCGAGCACGATCTCGATCTTCACTTTGGGGAGAAAATCGACGACGTATTCGGCGCCCCGGTAAAGCTCGGTGTGGCCTTTCTGGCGCCCGAACCCCTTGGCTTCAGTCACGGTAATGCCTTGCAGACCTACTTCCTGCAGCGCCTCCTTCACTTCATCAAGCTTGAACGGCTTGATCACAGCCTCGATTTTTTTCATCGCGTTTTCGCCTCCCGGCCCCAGGGTGGGCGGAATCACCGATGGAACCGAGCCCTTGGTTAGCAGGTCCCGTGCCAAGGCCCGGTGCACCTGAAAAGAGCAATCCGATCAAGGTACTATTGCGTGATCGGGAACTGGCTGCGAAGTCGTCGCAGGAGCTGTCGCCGTTAAACTGAGCAGATTGCCTATTATCTCGTCAATGGTGCGGCGCTTCCCATTGTGGGCAACGGCTGGCTGTATTCGCAATGTGCCGCTTTGGCTATCCTCGACGCGGCATGTTTGAGCTTTTGACCACCGCTGAAATGGCCGAGGCCGACCGGTTGGCGATTGCCGGCGGGACTGCCGGCAGCGAGCTCATGGAAAGCGCCGGGCGCGCCGTGGCCGAGGCGGTTGCCGAGCGCCATCCCTCCGGCAGCAGGATTGTCGTTGTCGCAGGGCCGGGCAATAACGGCGGCGATGGTTTTGTTGCCGCACGACTGCTGGCCGAACGCGGCGCGCGCGTCGAGGTCATGCTGCTGGGCGATATCGGCCGGCTCAAAGGCGATGCGGCGCGGGCTGCGAAAAAGTGGACTAGGCCGGTCGCTGCGGCGGAGCCTCACGCATTGGCGGGGGCGGAGGTCGTCATCGACGCGCTGTTCGGCGCCGGCCTCGATCGCCCGGTGGAGGGCACAGCGCGCGCTGTGATCGAAGCCATCAATGCCGGGAAGGCGCCGGTCTATGCGGTGGATTTGCCGAGCGGCATCAACGGCACGTCGGGCACAGTCCTCGGCGTGGCGGTCAAGGCCACGCACACGATCACGTTTTTCCGCAAAAAACCCGGACACTTGCTGCTGCCGGGCAGGCTCTATTGCGGCACAATTTCGTTAGCCGATATCGGCATTCCTGCTTCGGTGCTGGAGAAGATCGCGCCCAAGACGTTCGAGAATGTCCCGCAGCTGTGGCGACGATATTTCCCGGTGCCGAAGCACGAGGGCCACAAATACGATCGCGGCCACGCCGTGGTGGTATCGGGCCCGATGTGGTCGACCGGCGCGGCGCGGCTCGCCGCCCGCGGTGCGTTGCGCGCCGGCGCCGGTCTCGTGACCATCGCCAGCCCGCGCGACGCGCTCGCCGTCAACGCTGCGGCAAGCCTCGCCGTGATGGTCCGGCCGGTCGATGGGGCGGCCGAACTTGCCAAATTCCTGTCGGACCGCCGTTTGAACGCCTTGGCGATCGGGCCGGGTGCCGGCGTCGGAGAAGCCACCTGCGAGCGCGTCCTTGCGGCGCTCAGCGGCGAGCGCGCCGTGGTGCTTGACGCCGATGCCATCACAAGCTTTGCCGCCGATCCGCAGCGCCTTGCCAAGACGCTGCGGGCACGGTCGGCACAGGCGACGATCTTGACGCCGCATGAGGGGGAATTTTCACGTTATTTTGGTGCTTTAGAGGCAAAAACTCAAGCTTTATCGAAACTTGAGCGGGCGCGCCTGGCGGCAAAGCTCGTCGCCGCGGTGGTGGTGCTGAAGGGTGCCGATACCGTGGTTGCGGCGCCGGATGGGTGCGCCGCGATTGCGGCCAATGCGCCGGCCTATTTGGCGACCGCGGGCGCAGGCGACGTGCTGACCGGCATGGCGACGGGTCTCCTGGCCCAAGGCATGCCGGCCTTTGAGGCCGCAGCGGCTGCGGTCTGGCTCCACGGCGAAGCGGCTGCGGCATTCGGCCCGGGCCTGATCGCCGAGGATTTGCCTGAGCAGTTGCCCCGATTGTACCGAGACCTATTTTGGTAGTGCCTCGTGCGCTGTGCGTGATATAAGCCGCGCCACCGGGCCGCCCTACGCGTCGCGGGCGTGGCGGAATTGGTAGACGCGCGGGATTTAGGTTCCCGTGACGAAAGTCGTGGGGGTTCGAGCCCCTCCGCCCGCACCAGGCGGGCGGTATTTCCAATACTTGGCCGGGATTACGTTCGGGCTCTGAAGAGTAGTGCCAATGCAAGTGACTGAAACTGCCGCCGCGGGTCTCAAGCGCGAATTCCGCGTCGTTGTGCCGGCGACCGATCTCGAGGCCAAGGTCAACGCGCGGCTCGACGACCTCAAGGGCAAGGTGCAGTTGCGCGGCTTCCGTCCGGGCAAGGTTCCGGTCGCGCACCTCAAGCGCCTTTACGGCAAGTCGGCCATGGCCGAGGTGATCGAAGACGCGGTGCGCGAGGCCAACATCAAGATCGTCACCGACAACGGCTACAAGCTCGCCACCGAGCCCAAGGTCGTGCCCGACGAGGGCACCGTTGAAGGCGTCATCGAAGGCAAAGCCGACCTCGCCTACAAGGTCGAGATCGAGATCCTGCCGCCGATTCCGCTCGCCGATTTCAAGACCATCAAGCTGGAGCGGCTCACCGCCGAGGTGACCGATCCCGAAATCGACGAGGCGCTGCAAAGGATCGCCGACGCCAACCGGCCGTTCGTCGCCAAGGCCGAAGCGGCCGAAAAGGGCGACCGGGTCACGGTGTCGTTCCAGGGCACCCAGGACGGCCAGCCGTTCGAGGGTGGTTCCGCCGAAGGCGTGCCGATCGTGCTCGGCTCGGCCCAGTTCATTCCCGGTTTCGAGGACAATCTCACTGGCATCAAGGCCGGCGAAAGCCGCACCTTCGATATCAAGTTTCCCGACGCCTACGCGGCGCCGGCGCTGGCCGGCAAGGACGCCACTTTCGCCGTGACGGCGAGCGCGGTGGAGGCGCCTGGCGCGGTCACGATTGACGACGACTTCGCCAAGACGCTCGGATTGGAGTCGCTGGCCAAGCTGCGCGACGGCATCAAGGACCGCTTGGCGCGCGAACATGCCGGCGCGTCGCGGCAGAAGCTCAAGCGCGCATTGCTCGATCAGCTCGACGCGAGCCACAAATTCGAGCCGCCGCCGAGCCTGCTCGAGCAGGAATTCAACACCGTCTGGGGCACCGTCGAAGGCGACCTCAAGGCGCAGGGCCGCACCTTTGCCGACGAGGGCACCACCGAGGAAAAGGCGCGCGAGGAATATCGCGCCATCGCCGAGCGCCGCGTGCGGCTCGGCCTGGTCATTGCCGAGATCGGCGAGAAGAACAATATCAAGGTGACCGACGAGCAATTGACCGCGGCCGTGATGGAGCGGGCCCGGCAGATGCCCGGCCAGGAACAGCAGGTCTGGGACTATTATCGCAACAATCCCGGCGCGCTGGCCGGCCTGCGGGCGCCGATCTTCGAGGAAAAAGTCGTCGACTTCCTGGTCGAGCTTGCGGAAATCACCGACAAGCCGGTATCGCGGGAAGAGTTGTTCAAAGAGGACGAGGCCTAAGCTGGCCAAATCTGAAGTTGACCAAGTCTGAAGCTGGCCAGGTCCGGAGCGCCTTGTCGCGGCGAATTTCGCGCATATGTGCGGGCGGCACGGCGGCTTCGACAGACTGCTACCAACTCAGTCACATTGCGTTGAGCCGATCGGCGGCAAACTCCTTTGGTAGGTGAACCTATGCGCGACCCGGTGGATCTCTACATGCAACACCTCGTCCCCATGGTGGTCGAACAGACCAACCGTGGCGAGCGGGCCTATGACATCTATTCGCGGCTGCTCAAGGAGCGGATCATCTTCATCACCGGTCCGATCGAGGACGGCATGGCCTCCCTGGTCGTCGCCCAGCTCCTGTTCCTCGAGGCGGACAATCCGAAAAAAGAAGTCTCGATGTACATCAACTCGCCGGGCGGCATCGTGACCTCGGGCTTGGCGATCTACGACACCATGCAGTTCATCCGTCCGGCGGTCTCGACCTTGTGCACCGGGCAGGCGGCATCCATGGGCTCGCTGCTGCTCGCTGCCGGCGCCAAGGATATGCGTTTCGCGTTGCCGAACTCCCGCATCATGGTCCACCAGCCCTCCGGCGGGTTTCAGGGCCAGGTGACCGACATCATGCTGCACGCCCAGGAGATCCTGAACCTGAAGAAGCGGCTGAACGAGATTTACGTCCGCCATACCGGCCAGCCGCTGAAGAAGATCGAGGATGCTCTCGAACGCGATATGTTCCTGAGCCCCGAAATGGCCAAGGATTTCGGCCTGATCGACAAGGTGATCGAAAAGCGGCCGGAGGAACCGGGCCTGAAGACGGAACCGACCCTCAAAGGGGTCAGCTAGCCCGGCGTTTAAGCGCGCCCAGGTGCCATCAAATGGGCTGATTCGGCCGCCTAAGCAGTTCCCCCGACGGGTCAAGCGCTTTCTCGACGGTGTGATGCAGAAAACACACTGGCCCAAAGTCGTGTTATCGTTAATGGATTCTTGATTGGCACGCCGTTAGCATGGTGTCTTGTGCTGATTTGCCGAGGATGTCTTGGTGGCGTCTTATGCGGGCAAAGTATGCGAACGCCGCTACGGATTTTTAGCGCGGCGTTTTGTAAGGTGTGAGGTGCTGCCCTCGGCGGGAAGATGGAGACAGGAATGAGCAAGGTTGGCGGCGGCGATTCCAAGAATACGCTCTACTGCTCGTTCTGCGGTAAGAGCCAGCACGAGGTGCGCAAGCTCATCGCCGGGCCGACCGTGTTCATTTGCGACGAGTGCGTCGAACTGTGCATGGACATCATCCGCGAGGAGAACAAGTCCTCGCTGGTGAAGTCGCGCGACGGCATCCCGACGCCGCGCGAGATCCGCAAAGTTCTCGACGACTACGTCATCGGCCAGGATCACGCCAAGAAGGTGCTCTCGGTCGCGGTCCACAATCACTACAAGCGGCTCAATCATCAATCGAAGCACAACGACGTCGAACTGGCGAAGTCGAACATCCTGCTGATCGGACCCACGGGTTCGGGCAAGACGCTGTTGGCACAGACGCTGGCGCGTATCCTCGACGTGCCCTTCACCATGGCGGATGCGACGACGCTGACCGAAGCCGGCTATGTCGGCGAGGACGTCGAGAACATCATTTTGAAGCTGTTGCAGTCCGCCGATTACAATGTCGAGCGGGCGCAGCGCGGCATCGTCTATATCGACGAGATCGATAAAATCTCGCGCAAGTCCGACAATCCTTCGATCACCCGCGACGTGTCGGGCGAGGGCGTGCAGCAGGCGCTGCTAAAGATCATGGAAGGCACCATCGCGAGTGTCCCGCCGCAGGGCGGCCGCAAGCATCCGCAGCAGGAATTCCTCCAGGTCGACACCACCAACATCCTGTTCGTCTGCGGCGGCGCTTTCGCCGGTCTCGAGAAGATCATCTCGGCGCGCGGCCGTTCCACTTCGATCGGCTTCGCCGCCAGGGTGGCGGCGCCCGAGGATCGCAAGCAGGGCGAAATCTTCCGCGAAGTCGAGCCCGAGGATTTGTTGAAATACGGCCTGATCCCGGAATTCGTCGGCCGGCTTCCCGTGGTCGCGACGCTGGAGGATCTCGACGAGCCTTCGCTCAAGCGCATCCTCACCGAGCCGAAGAACGCGCTGGTCAAGCAGTATCAGCGCATGTTCGAGATGGAGACGGTGGATTTGACGCTGGCCGACGAGGCACTGTCCGCGATCGCCCGCAAGGCGATCGACCGCAAGACCGGCGCGCGCGGCTTGCGCTCGATCATGGAGATGATCCTGCTCGACACCATGTTCGACCTGCCGAGCCTCGAAGGCGTCGAGGAAGTGGTGATCTCGCGCGAGGTCGTCGAGGGCAGCGCCCGGCCGCTTTACATCTATGCCGACCGGTCGGACCGCACCAGCGATGCCGGCGGGGCGAGCGCCTGAGATCGCGCTCACCCGGCGTGCCCGATTCGCCGCGCCGATCGTTGCAGCGTCCCGACGGCGTCGCGTTTTGGGCGCAAAACCTGCCTTTCTTGACACGCCTGCGCCGCGACGCCACCTATAGTGTGCGATCGAAAACAGCCTACGAAGGGCACGGACGACCCGGGCGGGGTTTCGTAGCCAATCCTCTCCCGGCCAATCGGCAGTCCGTCGTGACAGCGCATCCTGCGGGTCGTGACGGAGGTGCACAACAATAAGGAAATGGGGCCATGACAAGTGCCGCCAAACCGAAGCCGCTCCTGACAGCCGGCGAAAGCCGCGCCTATCCGGTGTTGCCACTGCGGGACATCGTTGTTTTCCCGCATATGATCGTGCCGCTGTTCGTCGGCCGCGAAAAGTCGATCAAGGCGCTCGAAGAGGTGATGCGCTCGGACACGTTCATTCTGCTGGCGACCCAGAAGAACGCCTCTGACGACGATCCGGCGACGGATTCGATTTTCACCGTCGGCACGCTCGCCAGCGTGCTGCAACTGCTCAAGCTGCCCGACGGCACCGTGAAGGTGCTGGTCGAGGGCGCCGCGCGCGCGCGCGTCACCAAATACACCGATCGCGAAGAGTATTACGAGGCCGAAGCGGTCGTGCTCGCGGATACCGCGGGCGAGCAGGTTGAGGCCGAAGCGCTGGCGCGCTCGGTCATCAACGAGTTCGAGGGCTATGTGAAGCTCAACAAGAAGGTGTCGCCGGAAGTGGTCGGCGTCGTCCAGCAGATCGAGGACTACGCCAAGCTCGCCGACACGGTCGCTTCGCATCTCGCGGTCAAGATTCCCGACAAGCAGGTCATCCTGGAGACGCCCATCGTCACCGAGCGGCTGGAGAAAGTGCTCGGCCTGATGGAGAGCGAAATCTCGGTGCTGCAGGTCGAGAAGCGCATCCGCACGCGCGTCAAGCGCCAGATGGAGAAGACCCAGCGCGAGTATTACCTCAACGAGCAGATGAAGGCGATCCAAAAGGAACTCGGCGACGAGGACGGCAAGGACGAGGTCGCCGAGCTCGAAGACAAGATCAAGCGCACCAAGCTCTCCAAGGAAGCGCGCGAGAAGGCGCAACACGAGATCAAGAAGCTGCGTCAGATGTCGCCGATGTCGGCGGAAGCCACCGTCGTGCGCAACTATCTCGACTGGCTGCTCTCGATCCCGTGGAACAAGAAGTCGAAGATCAAGAAGGATCTGACGCTCGCCGAGCAGATTCTCGACGCCGATCACTTCGGCCTCGAGAAGGTCAAGGAGCGCATCGTCGAGTACCTCGCGGTGCAGCAGCGCGCCAACAAGCTGACCGGGCCGATCCTGTGCCTGGTCGGTCCTCCCGGCGTGGGCAAGACCTCGCTCGGCAAGTCGATCGCCAAAGCCACGGGACGCGAATTCGTGCGCGTCTCGCTCGGCGGCGTGCGCGACGAGGCCGAGATCCGCGGCCACCGGCGGACCTATATCGGCTCGATGCCCGGCAAGGTCATCCAGTCGATGCGCAAGGCCAAGACCTCGAACCCGCTGTTCCTGTTGGACGAAGTGGACAAGATGGGCGCCGATTTCCGCGGCGATCCGTCGTCGGCTTTGCTCGAAGTCTTGGACCCCGAGCAGAACCACGCCTTCAACGACCACTATCTCGAGGTCGACTACGATCTCTCCAACGTGATGTTCATCACCACGGCGAATACGCTCAATATTCCGCCGCCCCTGATGGACCGCATGGAGATCATCCGCATCGCCGGCTACACCGAGGACGAGAAGGTCGAGATCGCGCGCAAGCACCTTATCCCGCACGCGATCGTCAAGCACGGCCTTGAGCCCAAGGAGTGGTCGATCGACGACGAGGCGTTGCTCACGCTCATCCGCCGTTACACGCGGGAAGCGGGCGTGCGTAATCTCGAGCGCGAGCTCTCGACGCTGATCCGCAAGGCCGTGAAGGAACTGACGATCTCGAAGAAAGAGTCCGTTGCCGTCACCGACAAGGTCCTGCCCGATTACCTCAGCGTGCCGAAATACCGTTACGGCGAGGTCGAGGACGAGGATCAGGTCGGTGTGGTCACCGGCCTGGCCTGGACCGACGTCGGCGGCGAGCTCCTCACCATCGAGGCGGCCATGATGCCCGGCAAGGGCAAGATGACCGTCACCGGCAATTTGCGCGACGTGATGAAGGAATCGATCTCGGCTGCGGCATCCTACGTCCGCATGCGCTCGGCCGCCTTCGGCATCGAGCCGCCGTTGTTCGACAAGCGCGACATCCACGTGCACGTGCCGGAAGGCGCGACGCCGAAGGATGGGCCGTCCGCGGGCGTCGCCATGGTCACCGCCATCGTCTCGGTGATGACCGGCATCGCGGTGCATCGTGACGTCGCCATGACCGGCGAGATCACGCTGCGCGGCCGCGTGCTGCCGATCGGTGGCCTCAAGGAGAAGCTCCTGGCCGCCCACCGCGGCGGCATCAAGACCGTGCTCATTCCCGAAGAGAACGCCAAGGATCTTGTCGAGATCAATGACAGCATCAAGAGCGGGCTCGACATCATTCCGGTCTCGCGCATGGACGAGGTCTTGACCCGCGCGCTGGTGCGCATGCCCGAGCCGATCACCTGGGAAGAGGCGACGGCCAAGCCGGTCGACGTCCCCGAACCGGCGGTCGAGGAAGACGCCTCCGGCCTGACCACCGCGCATTAACGGCTGTTGCGAACGGAAAACGGCGCCCTCGCGGGCGCCGTTTTTTCATTTGCAATGAGAGGGTACCGGTGGGGAGCATTATTGAATTTTATCCGTTCGTTTACGTCAGCAATATCTTAACCGCCCCGCGCAAACCTTAGGGCGAGTTTCATCTTCCTGGGGTATGATGGTTCCATGTACCGCCGCGCACTCCGCAAGAAGAGCCGCTCCGAGAGCATCCGCCAGAGTTTTGGCGTGGTCGCGGTCGGCGCCTTGCTCGGCACCGGCCTGTTCGCCGTCGCCGATTATTTCACTGCGCAGCACTGGGTGAGACCGGCGACGGTGGCCCGAAATGCCAGAGAAATCTATACCGGATCGGTCCTGTACATGCCCCAAGAGGGCCGTAACTGCCATCAGATGCTGTTCGACAATAATACCGGCCGTTTCACCGACAACGGCTCGGTCGACTGCGAGAACGCCGCCTACCGTGGCGTCGACGGCAATCTGGCCAAGCAATGGCCGTCCGCCCGTGCGCGCGTCATCGCCGACGGGTTTCGCCACTAGCTCGTCCCGATAACCCGACATAGCGATTGGCCGGCCGCGCGACTTTGGCTACAGTCCGCGCGGCGCGGGGCGGCAGGTTTCTGGGGTATTGGTGTGGCGATTATCAAACGGATTTTGACCGCGGTTGCGCTTGTCATCGCGGCTGGCCCAGCCTTCGCCGACGACTTTCCGCTCAGCGGCAACTACACGCAGAACGCCATTTGCAAGGGCGATGGCACCGATCCGGTCGCGGTGCGGGTCAAGATTTCGCCCCAGGAGATCGTCTCCAATGTCGGCACCTGCACGATCCTCGACACCACGCGCGACGGCGACACTTACGCCGTGCGCGTCGAGTGCAAGTTTGCCAGCGGGCCGCTGATGGGGAACTTGAGTTTTACGCCGAAGCCCGATCACACTATCGATTTCGTCGATCGCGACGGCAACTACAAGGCGGTCCTGCATCCCTGCCCGAACTAGCGGTACGGCTGCCTTGGCTGGCGCGCCGTGCTATCGTTGAATGCCCAAAGAACAGGGGAGTGAAATATGAGTTTCTACCAAGGTCTGCAGGCGGAAACGGTGCCGTTCCGCGGCCACAATGGCGATCAGGGTGAGGCCTATTACGCGCGGCCGACCCGCGCCGGAAAGTTCCCCGGCGTGGTCGTCATCCATCACATTCCCGGCTGGTGCGAATGGACCACCGAAGTCGTGCGCAAGCTTGCCCATCACGGCTACGCGGCGATTTCGCCACACCTTTATTTCCGCGAAGGCAATCCCGGCGAAGCGCCCGATGATCTTGGCGCGCGGATCCGCGCCGCCGGCGGCGTCGCCGATGCGCAGATCATGGGCGACGTGGCGGGCGCCATGGCCTATCTGCGCGCGCAGCCGAACGCCACCGGCAAGATCGGCGTCATCGGTTTCTGCTCCGGCGGCCGCCACACCTATCTCGCCGCCTGCACGGTATCCGGCATCGACGCCGCGGTGGATTGCTGGGGCGGTAATGTCGTCGTCGACGATCCCAAGGCGCTTAATGCCAAGCGGCCGGTGGCGCCGATCGATCTCACCGAGAAGATGACCTGTCCGCTGCTCGGCATTTTCGGCAACGACGACGCCAATCCGACCGCCGACCAGGTCAACCGCACCGAAGCGGTGCTGAAAAAACTCGGCAAGAACTACGAGTTCCACCGCTACGACGGCGCCGGACACGCTTTCTTCAACACGCTGCGCGACGCTTATCGGCCCGAGCAGGCGATCGACGGCTGGCGCAAGGTGTTCGATTTCTTCAACCGCAATCTGGCGGCGTCTGCCTCCAGCATTGCGGCAGAGTAGGGGAGACAACCATGTGTTCCTACATCGTCGAAAAAGCCGCTCTCGTCGGCAGCGCCAAGGGCCGCAAGGGTTGGATGAAGATCGACACCGCCAACGTCTATTTCGACCATCCCTATCATTCCACCCTCGACCACGTGCTGGCCATCGACTTCACCAATGAAGCCGACGGCGGGCGCGACCGCGTCGCGGTCGAGCTCAGCGCCAATTCCGCCCGCGCCTTGATCGATAGAATCCTTGCCGCGCTGGCGAGCGGCGAGACCGCACATGCAATCCCGGCGCCGGCAGTGTCGGTCGCCGCGGAATAACAACAACAAGATTGGGGAGGTTGCCCATGTCGCTCGCAACGCACGAATCCGTGTCGACGAAAGCGTCCGGTGCGGCGCGTCTGGACGTCGTGCCGCTGACCAAGCACATCGGCGCCGAAATCCGCGGCATCGATCTGCGCGAAAAGCCGGACGAGGCCACGGTGAAGGCGATCTACCAGGCCTGGCTCGACCACCTGGTGCTGATTTTCCCGGAGCAGAAGCTTTCCCAGGAAGATCTGATCCGCGCCACGAAGTTCTTTGGTGAGCCGGGCAAGCTGACCCGTCCGCCGAAATATTTTCCCAAAGGCTATTCCAGCATGCTGCCCGGCATCATGCTGATCTCGAACATCCGCGAAAACGGCGAGCCGATCGGCGCGCTGCCCGACGGCGAGATGATGTTCCACCACGACATGATTCACGCCGAGGTGCCGAGCAAGGCGACGATGCTCTATTCGGTCGAGATTCCCTCGACTGGCGGCAACACGCTGTTCGCCTCTGGCTATGCCGCCTACGACACGCTGGATCCGGCGGTCCGCCAAAAGCTCGAAGGCAAGAAGGCGCTGCACCACTACAATTACGGTTCGACCATCAAGGGCGACGGCCGCGGCACCGTGGCCTTCTCCGAGCAGACGCATCCGGTGTTCCGCACCCACGAGGACACCGGCCGCAAGGCGGTGTACGTCAACCGGCTGATGACGGTGAAAGTGCTCGACATGCCGGAGGACGAGAGCGAGCGGCTGCTCAACGCGGTGTACGATCACGCCGAAAAGCGCGAATTCGTCTATGAGCACGTCTGGCGGGTCGGCGACCTGTTGCTGTGGGACAACCGCTGCTCGTCGCACGCGCGCACCGATTTCCCCTCGACCGAGCGGCGCTTGATGCTGCGCACCACGGTCGAAGGCAACGTGCGGCCGTACTAGACTATGATCCAATTCAATTCAATTGAATCGGATCATAGTCTAGAATTTTCGATTGAGCATGATCTTATCCGAAAACCGGTATCCACTTTTCGGGATCATGCTCTAGCGCGACACGCTGCCCACGGCTTGTCCGTGCGGCGTCACGAGCCGCGCCAGTTCCGGCAGGATTGTGCTGCGGGCGATCTCGAACGGGTGCACATCGCCGCGATTGACCAGGATGGCGATGCCGATTTTGCGGTCCGGCACCAGGCCGACATAGGCGGAGGCGTTGTCGAGGCCGCCCGGCTTGTCGACGATGGTGACGCCGAACGGGCTTTCGATCTCCCAGGCCATGGCTTGGCCGTATTGCGGGCTGACGCGGAATTCCTCGCGCTGGGTCGCCAGCAAGGTTTGGCGGAGCTGCGGATCGATCTGCTTCTCGCCGAGGCAGGCGGCGAGCAACCGAGCGAGGTCGTGCGCCGTCGAGAACATCTGCCCCGTTCCCGGAAAATCGAAATAACTCTGCTGATTGCCGGGAAGCCCGATCGCCTCGCCGTCGCGCCCGTAGCCTTGGACGGCGCGCTGCAGCAGTGCCGCACTCATGATGGCGCGGTCGTCGGCGCCGCGTTCCGGCACGACCGTCGATGTCATGCCGAGCGGCGCGATCACGCCGCGGTCGAGGAGCTCCGCGATCGGCTTGCCGTAGCGGCGCTCCAATACGAGCTGAAGCAGGATATACCCGGCGTGGGTATAGATCCGCTGCTTGCCAGGCGCTTCGCCGCCCGAAGGCGTCCAATCGTTAAGCGCGTCGTAGAACCCGGCGAGTGAATATTTCTCGGTCGGCCACGGCGGATGGTCGGTCGGCAGCAGCAGGCCGGACGTGTGACTTACCAGCTGGCGGACGGTGACGTGTCGGACGTAATCGCCGTGCAGCTCGGTGACGTAGCGCGCCACCGGATCGTCGAGCCTGATCTCGCCGCGCAGGACGCCTTGTGCCACCAAAGTCGCCTCGAATATTTTGCGCACCGAGCCGACATTGAACAGCGAGTCCGAGGTGACCAGCCGGTTGTCGGCCTGGTCGGCATTGCCGTAATTGAAGAACAGGCTACGGTCGCCCATCTGCACCGCGACGGCGACGCCGCCATTCGGTCCTGACATGGGCGCTATGCCGCGGCTAACGATATGGTCGACTTCAGAGCTCATGCCGAACCGCGCCGTGACCGCCGATGTGACGAGAAGCGCCGAAAATAACGGCACAGTGATCAATAAAGTCGCCGAACGTTTTGTAAGTTCCGGGCGGCGCAATGACATGCGGCGGTATCCTGATTACGGAAACGCGCCCCGTCGCACGGTGAACCGGAATTTCGGCATAATCGCGCCGGACAGCGGCCGCGATGACTCAAATCTCGCGCGCGCAGGGCGTTCACGCGCGGAGCGAGGTCCGGTTCGCTAAAGGCGCGAACGCGAATCTCTCGCGCCACTTTCGGACGCCAAGTGTTAACGCGACGTTGCCGCCCAGAGCATGATCCCGAAAAGTGGAAACCGGTTTTCGGATAAGATCATGCTCAAAACAAAAGAATCTACCGGACGCCGCCGGAATTGACGATCGGGCCGGAAAAACCCTCGAACTTCTTGCGCAGTTCCTCGACGTTCTTCTGGTCGGTGAGGAAGGCGCGGTAATCGTTGGCGACCTTGTACGACAGGATCGGCTGGTAGCCAGCCGGCGGCGGCACGTCGCTGCGCGGCGACCAGGTCGGCAGCTTGGCTTGCTGCTCCGGCGTCAAGAGCCATGACAGGAACAGCTTTGCCGCATTCGGATGCGGCGCGTCCTTAAAGATGGCGCCCAAGAGCGGCCAGATCGGCAGCGCGTCACCGGTCGGGATGTGGGAATCGACCGGCTGACCTTGCCGCTTCAGTCCGTCGGTGATGTCGAGGATCGAGTCGAAGGTGACGAGGTTCTGGCCCGAGCCGATGCTGCGCTGCTCGCCGAGATGGCCCTGAATGAAAGTCGGCTTCTGCGCCATGTACTTGTCCATGTAGCTCCAGCCGTATTTCTGCACGATGTGATTGAACACCCACAGCGTGACGTCGTCGTCAGCCGGATAGGCGGTGACGACCTTGCCTTGGAACTGCGGTTTCAGGAAATCCAGCGCCGAGTTCGGGATGTCGGCGGCTGCGACCTTCTCGGTGTTGTACATGTAGGGCACCACGCTCACCATGGTGGCCCAGAAGGTGCCGTCGGCGTCCTTGAACGCCGCATCCATCTTGTCGAAGCCGTCGGGTTTGAATGCCAGCAGCCGGCCTTCGGCTTTCCAGCGCCCGAAGTCGCCGGCGGTTTGGAATATCACCGCATCAACCTCGAGCTTGCCGGCGGCAAGCTGGGCGTCGACCTTTTTGTCGAGCACGTTGGAGAAGCCGCCGCCGATCGTGACCTTGATGCCGGGAAAGCGCTCCTCGAACACCTTTGCACGGGCTTCCCATGGCGCAGTCGGGCCGCCGACATAGAACGCGAACGCGCCCTCGTTCTTGGCTTTGGCGTAAAAATCGTCGAGCGATTGGGCGCGCGCCGGCGCTGCCGCGGCGAGGCCGGCGAGCAGCGCAATGCCGGCGGCAACCGCGTACCGGTATTCCATGGTGACGATCATGACGCTCCTCCCCAAGATATTTTGGGCAGGATCATCGCTATGGACGGCGGGGAACACAAGCAACTCGTGGTGGGCTGCCGCGGCGGCGTCTCGCCAAGCCGCCGGCTGTCATGCTAACTCTGCGGCGGCATGGGGTGCGCCTGCCTTGTCGACGAGGGAAAACGTCCAATGAAAATGATTGCCTACCTGCTCGCCATCATCTGCGCGATCGTCGCCGTGATGTATTTCGTGATACCGGCCGGCCAATTGCCGACCTTCATGCCGGGCTATCTCGCCGGCTCTTCGCATATTCATACCACCCATGCGATCGCCGCTGCCGTGGCGGCCGTCGTGCTGTTCGTGATCGGCTGGATTTTGGGCCGGCGCTGACGACAGTTACTTTTCGCCCCGCACCTTGCGCTGCACGCGTTCGTCGAAACGCTCGACGCTGACGACGACGCGCTCGTGGCTGCCGCCGCCGATGGCTTCGAATTCATCGCGGGCTTCGACGCGGAATTTTATGGTGCGGCCTTCGACGCCGATAACCTCGGCGGTGGCGGTGACGCGCAAGCCGACCGGCGTTGCCGCCACATGACTGACGTCGAGATGGATGCCGAGGCTCTGGTGGCCCGCCGGCAAGAGGTGCTCGACCGCGTTGAGCGAAGCCGCCTCGATGACGTTGATCATCACCGGCGTCGCCAGCACCGCGATGCGGCCCGAGCCGACGAACGGGGCGGTATGTTCGGGCCCGACCACGATCTCGGCCGTGCCGGTGAGGCCGGGCGTGATGCGGGACAGGACCGAGCTGACGCGGGGCGTGGAGGACATGGCACTTTATGGCCGAATATGGCGTAGGATACCATCATGACTGTTCAGGAGTCGCCACCATGCTTCGACGTATCTTCATTGCCGCAGTGTTGATCGTGACGCTGCCGAGCGTTCCGTCCTTCGCCGTGACCGCGAAGGAAAAGGCGGCCACCTGCAAGTTCGGCGCCGATGACCAGAAACTTGCCGGCGCGGCGCGCGCAAAATTCATGAAGAATTGCATGGCCAACAAGAACGATCCGCGCGGCGGCGCCGGCGCGGCGGGTGGCGTGCCGCCGCCACCGAAGAATTAAGCAACCGCGGCAAAGGCGGCGCGGACGCGCGGGCTGCGCCCAAAATCAAAAAATATCGACAGGGAGGCCAGGGAGGCCAGGGAGGCCAGGGAGGCAATGATGACGACGCAAACCGGCGCGATGCCGGCCACGCATTTCCGGCGTGGCTGGATCTATGTGCTGACGCTGAGCCTGGTCACGATCAACTACATGGACCGCTCGGCGCTCGGTGTCGTGGCGCAGGCGATCCGCACCGAGTTCAAGCTGTCGCCGATCGAGATGGGCTATCTGTTCTCGTCGTTCTTCTGGAGCTATGTGGTGTTCCTGCTGCCGATCGGCATCATGCTCGACCGCTACAGCACCCGCACCATCAATTCCGTCGGCATCGCCGTGTGGTCGCTGGCCATGGCCGCAACCGCCGGCGTGTGGAGTTTTGGCACCCTGATCGCTGCGCGCCTCGTCATGGGCGCGGGCGAAGCGACCTCGATCCCGTCTTGCGGCCGCATCGTGCGCGAATGGATGCCGGCCCAGGAGCGCGGCGCCGCCACCGTATTTTGGAGCGCCGGCAGTTTCGTCGGCCCGGCCATCGGCGCCATCGTCGTCGCCGCGCTGACCAGCGCCTGGGGCTGGCGTGCCGCCTTCATCGTCCTCAGCGCGCTGGGCTTGGTCTGGCTCGTCTGCAACCTGATCTGGTTCGACAAGCCGGAAAAGGTGAGCTGGCTCACCGAGGAAGAGCGCCGCAAGATTTTGAGCGAGCGCTCGGCCGGCTCGCCCGACGAGATCGGCATGCAAGGCAGTCCCGGTGTGGTGTGGGAACTCCTTAGATCACCGTCGATGTGGGGCACGATGATCGCCCAGGCCTCCGGCATCTATACGCTCTATCTGCTGCTGTTCTGGCTGCCGAGCTATCTGCAGGACACCAGGCACCTCACCATCCTGAAAACCGGGCTCTATACCGCGATCCCGTGGGCGATCGCGGTGCCGGTCAGCATCGTGCTCGGTATCGTCAGCGACCGCTTGCTCAAGAGCGACACGCTGCTCGCCGGGCGCCGCCGCGCCATGGTGATTTTCTGCGTGCTGCTCGCCGCCACGGTGGTGTTCGTGCCGTTCACCGACAATACAGCTCTGATCATCGCGCTGTTCGCGCTGTCGCTCTCCGGCATCAACGCCGCAATCTCGCTGAACCTGGCGCTGGTCACCGACCTGGTGCATCGCGCCCGCGACGTCGGCAAGGCGATCAGCCTGTGCATCCTCAGTGGCAATATTTTCGGCCTGTTGGCGCCGATCATCACCGGCTACGTCATTGCCGGCCTCGGCGCCTATGATTGGGCGTTCGGCATCGCCGGTATCCTGCTCGTGATCGGCGCGCTGGCGCTCGCCACCATGACGCGCCACGTGATCTTGCCGCAAGCGTAGCGGCACACACGGGAACTACGCCAGCAGATCGCGAAATTCCGGATGTTTGGCGATATAGGCGCGCACGAAGGCGCAGCGCGGTATCACCTTGAGGCCGCGCGCGCGGGCGATTTGCAGCGTGCCGGCAATGAGCTGCGACGCAAGACCTTGCCCGCGTGCTTGCGGCGGCGTCTCGGTGTGCAGCAACGCGATCGTGCCGCTGTCAATGCGATAGTTCACGACCGCCGTGACGACGCCGGCATCGAGTTCGAAGCGGGACAGGGCGGTGTTGTCGCGGACTTCCATGCAACCAATGTAGCGCCGTGCAACCCGTTCGGCCATGCTTGCCGACCAGGCCGCCGTGCGCGACTATGTGCCAAACGGCAAGGAAGGAAACGCCCATGACGACCGCGACCCTGGAAGCGAAAACCACCGATTTCGACGTCGACGACGTCGAATATCTCCGCCACGGCGACAAGCCGCTGTTGGCGCGGGTGTATAAGCCGCGCGGGCAGGGGCCGTTTCCGGCTCTGGTCGAATGCCACGGCGGCGCCTGGTGTCAGAGCGACCGCCTGACCGAAGCGCTGCGCCACAAATACATGGCGTCCCACGGGGTGGTCTCGATCGCGCTCGATTTCCGTTCTGGCAATGAGGACCCTTATCCGGCATCGGTGCAGGACATCAATTACGCGGTGCGCTGGGCCAAGGCGCATGCCCGCGAGCTGAAAACGCGGCCCGATCTCATCGGCCTTTCCGGCCAATCGAGCGGCGGCCATCTGGCCATGCTGGTTGCCATGCGGCCGCACGATCCGCGTTATGCGGCGATCCCGCTGCCAGCCGGGTCGGCGGCGCAGGATGCGACCGTGCGCTACGTGGTGATGTCATGGCCGGTGATCAATCCGCTGTCGCGCTATCGCCACGCCAAGCGTTCGCTGGCCGCCGGCGCCGAATGGGGCAAGCCGATCATTCCGCGCCACGATTCCTATTGGAAGAGCGAAGCCAACATGGAAGAGGGCAATCCCATGCTGGCGCTCGAGCGTGGCGAGAAAGTGCAATTGCCGCCGGCGATCTGGTTCCAGGGCCGCGGCGACATCGTGCACGACTACAAGGACGCCGATTCGAGCTTTGCCGGCAACGAGCCGCAACGCTTTGTCGCCAATTACAAAAAGGCCGGCGGCGACATCGCGCTGCACTATATCGAGATGGAGCGCCACGTCGGCCATTCGCCGGACCTGACGCAGGCCGGCGACATGTTCGAGCGCATGGTGGCGTTCATCGGCAAGCACGTGAAGGCGTAGAGCCGCGAATGGCGAATGGAGAAACTGCATTCGCTGTTCGCCACTCGCATCCTGCCGCTGCGAACTGATTGCACGGAATATTTGCATGACCGTCAGCTGGAAAGAAGTCTGCAAATTCCTCTCGGGCGCCTTCTTCGTCAGCACGGGCGTGCTGTTTTATCTCTATCTGGCCGGCTCACCGGTTCCGGTACTCGGCGCGCATCTTGAGGTGACGCCGACAGTGAACGGCGTCCGCGCGGCCGTTCATGCCGTCCTCTTCGTCGTGTTTTTCTATCTCGGTTACATCCGCCAATAAGTGCGGTCCGCGTCAGCGGATAACAAGGGAGGAGATCATGCCGGTCGTCGACCCGCGGCTTGCGGGCAAGCCGGTGCCGAAAATCTCGCGCGAGGCGATGGAGCGCGGCCACGTCGCGCGCGCGACGAAAGCCAGAGGCGCCGCTATCGCCTTCCTCGATCAGCGCATTCCCGCCTACGAGCGCGAGATCATCAACATGGTCGGCATGGGCGTGACCGAAAATCCGGAACTGGCGCCGCACGTCAAGGCGGGCGCCGCCGGGTTCTCCGTCACCTATGTGCGGGCGCCGCAAGGCTGCGGCGCGGCGCTGCATCGCCACGCCACCGAGGAGGTCTTCATCCCGGTCAAAGGCCGCTGGCAGGTGTTTTGGCTGGACGGTGACGCCGAGCAAACCGTCGATCTCGACGAGGGCGACGTGTGCAACGTGCCGATCGGCATCTATCGCGGCTTCCGCAATCTCGCCGGCGGCACCGAGGCGCTGTTGATGGCGATCATCGGCGGTCCGGATGCCGGCAAGGTCGACTGGCATCCGTCCGTGGTGACGGAAGCGCGCAAGACCGGGCTCTCGGTCGACGACGACGGCAATCTGATCGTCGACAAACCGGCGGCGTAGGCCTGCATGGCAATAAATCAGGCCGCCGAGCAAAAGCTCCGCGGCCTGATGTCGAGCAAGTCATGCCTGCGCCCCCGCTGGCATAGGGCGAATGATATCGGTTCAATGCCTGCCGGACAGCAATCGGAGCGTGTAGCGACAGTAAGTCCCATGGGCCGTATTTCATCCGAGCGTGACGAGGACTGTCGTTCGCAATGACGAATTAAATTCATTCGAATGACGCTTGCGATCCTCTCGCGGCCTGGCGATGAAAAGAAACAATTCCGTTCTCGCGACGCATGCGTGCCCGAGTTTCGCCAACGCCAAAGTGACAGCTGGCTGCTGCTATTTTGGCCTATTTCCTGGCTACTTCTTGGGCCTGCTTTTTTGCCGCCCTTGGCTTTACGCGCCTTGGCCTTGCGCGGCTTTGCCTTCGCCGCGCCGGTACTGGCCGCGGTCGAAGCTGGCCGTTGCTTGGCGCGGTCGGTCAGGAACGCCTCGAACTGTTCGACGGCGAGCCGGCCCTGCGCCCTCGGCGAAGGATCGGTCGGCTGGGCCGTCAGGGTGTGGCGCACGGTCGGATCGCTGATTTGCGTTGCGAGATGCTGGCCGAGGTCGATCAGCGTTTTCTGAAGATCCGATTGCGGCAGGTTGTCGGGCAGGGTGATCAAATCTTGGTTCGTTGGCGGCAGCAGGCCGTAGGTCGAGCGCAGCGATTTGCGCAAGTACTTGGTGAAAGTATTTGTCGTCGGGGCCGCGACACGATCGCCGAGCAAGGTCGTGGCGAGCCCGAATTGCTCGATCAGGAATTTCAACACGCTGGTATGGTCGAACGTATCGCTGATCACGCCTTGGTCCAGCCAAGGCGACACCAGGACGGCCGGCACGCGCACGCCGAGCCTGTCGAAATTGAATCCGCTGCCGTCGCGGTAATTGTCCGGCGGCACCGTGGCCGGCTGTGGGACGTGATCGTAGAAGCCGCCGTGCTCGTCATAGATGATAACCAGGAGCGAGCTTTGCCACAGCGCATCATTGGCGCGGATCGCGTTGTAGACGTCCCGGATAAATTGGTCGCCGGCAACCACGTCGGACATCGGGTGCTGGTCGTTTTCCGACGCCTGCCGGTAGACGCCGTAATTCGGCTCGAGGAAGCAGTATTGCGGGACGTTCGCCGCCGGACCGTTTGCGAGCGTCCAAAAATGACGCATCGTGTAGGCAAACAACGGCACCGGCTGCAGCAGAACGGTCGACGACATGTCGCCGTAATAGATCCCCACGAGATCTGATAGTTATCCAGGAGGTCGTAGATCGACATCTGATCCCAGTCGTTGCTGGGGCTGTTGGTGGTGTAGCCTTTCGACGTGCCGGTATGCATAAAGACGCGATTGGCGAAGGTCGGCCCCGGCAGCGACGAAAACCAGCGGTCGCAGATGGTATATTGCTTGGCCAGTGTGTGTAGATTGGGCACGACGTCGCCATCGCCGTCATCGTAGTAGCCCATGATTTCCTGACGCTGCGGCCAGCTGTCGGTCGGATACGTGGTGGCGTAGTTGGTCACGTAACCCTGGTTGGGGCCGACGATCTGCTTGAGCACGTCGGACAGGTCGTGCATCGGGTCCGGTTGAACGAGGCGCGTCCTCGTCGGCGCCATCACGTGCCGTATCGGCGGGATGGCCGTGCCGCTGGTATCGTCGTTCCAGTTGTTGGCAGCCGTGCCTTTGATGCCGCCGCCGTCCGGGCGCTGCGGAAGCAAGGCGCCGAGCATGCGATCAAACGAGTGGTTTTCCATCATCAAGACGATGATGTGATCGAGTGATGCCATGAATGCCCTCCATGCAACGAGAAATATCCGCTGCCGACGCTGCAACTATAAAGAATGTCTTAAATCGCATCAATTATAGATTGAATATCTCGTGGAAAATTCGGCAGGCGGCTTTGGTTACGCCGTCGCTTCCGCCGCGATCGCGCCCAGCGCCTTGGCCATCCCCTCGACCGCCCCGGCGCTCACTGTGCCGAGGCCGTGGCGCTGCGCGATCCAGGCCGGGTCGTTGTAGCTGAGCCAAACCTTGCCGTCGGCGTCCTCCCACGCCAGCGCCTTGAGCGGCAGATCGATGCCGGCCGATTGCCGGGCCTGCATCAGCGCGGTGCCGCCTTTGGGATTGCCGAAGATCACCAGTTCGGTCGGGCGCAGCTCGAGACCGGCGCTGGCGGCGCCGGCGGCGTGATCGATGCGGGCGAACACCGTCATGTTGCGCTCGGCGAGTGCGGCGAGCAGGCGATCCATGGTACCGCGTGCCGGATAGCGGCTGGAAAGGGTGATGAGGCCGTCCTGCGGCATGGCTGTTGTCCTCGCGCGCCCAGCGGCGATCTTACCGCTGCTGTTTCTCGGGCGCGAGGAATGGCCGAAGGAGGCGTGTCAGGCGTGGGGCGCGCGGCAGGATTCGTGATGCAGGGTCGGGGGAGGGACGCCAAGTACCTCCCCCGCGGCATCGCCGCAATGAGCCCGATTGCGACGATACCGAACGCGGCGCCCGTTCGCGCAAATCCAATTCCAAGAAAAAGCGTGAGAGTTCAGGTGAGCTCTCACGCGTCGATGGGATCGACGTTCAGGCCGCGGCGCTGACATCGCCGCTGGTCGGCACCGAAGCGATCGTCTTGAGGATCTGGGAGGCGATCTGGTACGGGTCGCCTTGCGAATTCGGCCGGCGGTCTTCGAGATAGCCCTTGTAGCCGTTGTTGACGAAGCTATGCGGCACGCGGATCGAGGCGCCGCGATTGGCGATGCCATAGGTGAACTCGGTGATCGCCGCGGTCTCGTGTTTGCCGGTCAGCCGCATGTGGTTGTCCGGGCCGTAGACCGCGATGTGATCCTCGCGGTTTGTCTCGAACGCTTTCATCAGCGCCTCGAAATACTCCTTGCCGCCGACTTCGCGCATATATTTGGTCGAGAAGTTGGCGTGCATGCCGGAGCCGTTCCAGTCGGTATCGCCGAGCGGCTTGCAATGGAACTCGATGTCGACGCCGTATTTTTCGGTGAGCCGAAGCATCAGATAGCGCGCCATCCACATCTGGTCGGCGGCGGTTTTTGAGCCCTTGCCGAAAATCTGGAACTCCCATTGGCCTTTGGCGACCTCGGCATTGATGCCTTCGTGGTTGATGCCGGCGGCGAGACAAAGATCGAGATGCTCATCGACCATCTTGCGGGCGATGTCGCCGACATTCTTGTAGCCGACGCCGGTGTAGTAGGGGCCTTGCGGCGCCGGATAGCCGCTCGGCGGGAAACCCAGCGGCCGGCCGTCCTTGTAGAAGAAATATTCCTGCTCGTAGCCGAACCAGGCGCCGGGATCGTCCAAAATGGTGGCGCGCTTGTTCGATGGATGCGGCGTGCCGTCCGGCATCATGACTTCGCACATCACCAGCACGCCGTTTAAGCGCGCGGCGTCCGGATAGACGGCGACGGGCTTGAGAATGCAATCGGAGTTGTGGCCCTCCGCCTGCATGGTGGAAGAGCCGTCAAAACCCCACAGCGGCAATTGCTCGAGCGTCGGAAACGCGTCGAAGTCCTTGAGCTGGGTCTTGCCACGCAAGTTTGGCGTCGGCGTGTAGCCGTCGAGCCAAATGTATTCGAGCTTGTATTTGGTCATTCCCGTCTCTCTTATCCTGATGTGCGATATTTGTGTGCCGAGACGCGCGCTGCCGCAAATCGCGGCAGGATCGAAAGCATCCGCGCCGCCTCCCGTCTGCTTTCAAGCATTTTGTATGCCAATCGGCGCCTAGACCGAACCGCGCTGCCGCCGAGCGGCGAATCAGCGGCACTGGGCGGCCGTATCGCTGCGAGCCGAATGAGCAAAAACGCGAATGCTCATATTGTAGCCATGCGCTGATTTTCTGTGAGGCATACCGAGCAAAAGTCGGGCAAAGCATTATATTAACAACGACTCAGCAGACTAACGAATAGACGCGCGCATTGGGATGCGCGCACGGCCAAGGAGCCGAATCATGACGACGAATTTGTCCGCAGCGCCGACCATCTCGGCCAAGATCTACACCTTCCCGCCGCGGGGCCGTTTCGCGTTGCGTATCGACGACACCGCGCCGGCTGCGAATGTGCAATTGCCGCGCGGCGTCAAGCTCGTGTCCGGCAGCGGCTGGTACCACGACGAAGCGATCCAGGCCGATAACGCGCGCAAGAACTAACGCGCTCGCTGCCGCTGTTTCAACGTCGGAGTCGATGCGTGACGTCGTTATTCTGAGCGACGACGCAAACTGAACTGCTTTTGTGCGATCACAGCCCGGCGAGATAATGCGCCATGGCGTCGCGATCGCCGTCGGGCAGCGCCTTCATGAAGCCCGGCATGTCGCCGTTATTGGTGCGTGTGCCGTCGGCAAAACTCTTCATCGCGCCGGTCAGATATTCATTGCTCAGCCCAGCGAGCCGCGGCGCTGGCGCGCCGCCGTCGAAATTCGGCTGATGGCACGGCTGGCACTGGGCGATGCCGTTGGGCGGCGCACCGGCGGCACCGGCCGCCTGCTTGGCCGGCCAGGGTTTGGCGGCGAAGTAATTGGCGAGCTGGCGCAAGTCCGCAAGCGACATGTCGGCCACCACCGGCGCCATGATCGGGCTCTTGCGATCGCCGCTCTTGTAGTCGTGCAATTCCTTGTAAAGATAATTCGACTGCTGGCCCCAGATGATCGGCATGGTTTTCGGGTCGATCGGCACGCCATTGGCGCCGTGGCAGGCGGCGCAGGTTTGCGCCTTGGCCTCGATGTCGTCGGCGGCACTGGCGGGCGCGGCAACAGCCGCAAAAATTCCGACGGCACCGCACAGAGTCAAAAACAGGCGATTATTCACGGCCGACACCTCCCTGGTGACTTTACGATTTTTATCGTTGGGTCGAGTATATTGAGGCGGCGATCCGGAGCGCAAGGCGCGGGCTGCGCCTGGCATGCGCGTGCCGCATCATCGCGCCCGCCGATACTGCACCAGCGCCGCGCCGAACGCCTCGAACAAGGTGCGATTGATCGGATTGCGGGTGGCCTCGTGCTCGGCATGCCATTGCACGCCGAGCGCAAAGCCCGGCGCCTGCGCAATGGCGATGGCCTCGATGGTGTCGTCCTCGGCGATGCCCTCGATGACGATGCGCTTGCCCGGCTCGAGGATGCCCTGGCCGTGCAGCGAATTGACCCGGATGGTCTCGGCGCCGAGCAGTTTTGCGAACACGCCGCCGGGCGTCAGGCGCACATCGTGGCGGTCGGCGAAAATGACTTCGAGATCGGGGTGGATTTCGCCGTTCGGCAGCCGCGGCATGCGATGGTTCATGCGGCCGGGCAACTCGCGGATCTCGGGATGCAGCGAGCCGCCGAACGCCACGTTCAT
The DNA here is from genome assembly GCA_963724715.1 of uncultured Alphaproteobacteria bacterium. GTDB lineage: Bacteria > Pseudomonadota > Alphaproteobacteria > Rhizobiales > Xanthobacteraceae > BOG-931. Next base: position 154,569 of record CAVRVV010000004.1, read on the forward strand.
CTCCTGAAAACCGCGGCAGATGCCGAACAGCGGCACGCCGCGCTCAACGCAAGCCTCGATCAGCTCGAGCGCGATCGCGTCGCGGCCCCGGTCGTATGGCTCGTGCGCCGGATGCTCATCGTGGCCGAAATGGCTCGGGTGCACGTTGGCGCGCGCCCCGGTGAGCAGGATGCCGTCGACGGTGTCGAGCAGCGCGCCGATATCGGTGATCTCGGGCGTGCCGGCAAACATCAGCGGCAGCGCGCCGGCGGCCTCGGCGACCGCGCGCAGATTGCGCTCGCCGACCCGCTGCGCGGTGAATTTGCCCTCGACGGTATGGGCGCTGCCGATGACGCCGACGACGGGCTTTTTGGCGGGCATTGCGCGATGTTCAGCCTTCGATTCGGGCCGTACAGTAGTTTTGGCGGACGTCAGAGGGAAGTGCCGTGCGGGCGGGGCTGTCCTGCGGCCGTCACCGCCCGCGACGCTCGCGCACGATGGAGGAATTCGTGCGGCGGCGGGTCGCCGGTTAGTGCCGCCGGCCGGGGCGGACATCGGTGTTCTGCGTCGCGACCACCCGCCAGCGGCCGTCGATCTTGCGCATCACGCGGGTGCCGACGCTCTCGCGCGAGGCCTGGCTGAGCTCGTCGTGCATGACCTCGCCGTCGATCCAGAAGCGCGAATGCAAAATGGCGATGTCGGGCGCGAGGAAGGTCACGTTCATTTCAGGCGTCCGGCGCGTCGAGGTGCGGAACGGTCCGGCCGAGCCGTGCAGCCGCGCCATCAGATCGCGAAAGCCGTTGCGCGTCGTGGTCCAGGCGCCGTTCACGGTGATGAACTGGGCATCGTCGGCGAGCGACTCGGCCATGCCCTCGGGGTCGTGCCGGTCCCACGCGGCGTTGAAGCGGTTTTCAAGTTCGCGGATGGCGTCTTCGTCGGCCCGGCTCATGGTCTCACTCCCTAAAGTTCTATCTTACACTTGTCATCGTCCGCGCAGGCGGACGATCCAGTAATCGACGATACGCGAAACTTACTCCAACGCCTCGTATACTGGATGCTCCGCCTTCGCGGAGCATGACAACTGAGAGCGCCGCCTCACCGCCAGCCCAGCGCCGGGGCGACGTGCTTGAGGACCGCCTCGATGACGTGGGCGTTGTAATCGACTCCGAGCTGGTTGGGCACCGTCAGCAAGAGCGTGTCGGCTTCGGCGATGGCTTCGTCCTGCTTGAGCTGTTCGACCAGAACGTCGGGCTCGGCGGCGTAGCTGCGGCCGAACACGGCGCGCCGGTTGTCGCCGAGGAAGCCGATGGTGTCTGCGCTCTCGTTGTCGCGCCCGAAATAGGCGCGGTCGCGATCGTCCGTCAGCGCGAAGATGCTGCGGCTGACCGAAACCCGCGGCTCGCGCGTGTGTCCGGCCGTCTTCCAGGCCTCGCGGAATTTCCGGATCTGGCCGGCTTGCTGGGTGGCGAGCGGCTCGCCGGTCTCGTCATAGACCAGCGTCGAGCTCTGCAAGTTCATCCCGATTTTGCCGGCCCATTCGGCGGTGGCGCTTGATCCCGCGCCCCACCAGATGCGCTCGCGCAACCCTTCCGAATACGGCTCGAGCCGCAGCAGGCCCGGCGGGTTCGCAAACATCGGCCGCGGATTGGGTTTTGCAAAACCTTGCCCGCGCAAAACCTCGAGAAAAACCTCGGTGTGGCGGCGCGCCATGTCGGCGTCGGTCTCGCCTTCCGGCGGCGCGTAGCCAAAATAGCGCCAGCCGTCGATCACCTGCTCGGGCGAGCCGCGGCTGATGCCGAGTTGCAGGCGGCCGCCACTGATGACGTCGGCCGCACCGGCATCCTCCGCCATATACAGCGGGTTCTCGTAGCGCATGTCGATGACCGCGGTGCCGATCTCGATGTGCTTGGTGCGCGCGCCGACGGCGGCGAGGAGCGGGAACGGGGAGCCGAGCTGGCGGGCGTAGTGATGGACGCGGAAGAAAGCGCCGTCGGCGCCGAGCTCCTCGGCGGCGACCGCGAGGTCGATGGACTGCAGCAGCGCATCGGACGCCGTCCGCACTTTCGATTGCGGCGACGGAGTCCAATGGCCGAACGAGAGGAAGCCGATCTTTTTCATGATGTCCTAATGTAAGGGAGGTGTGCCGGATTGCTATGACCACCGCGCTCCTCCGCCCTCGCGGCCGCGACGGCACAAATCACCTTCCCCTGGAGGGGGAAGGTCCATAGGCGGCCTTCGGCCGCCATCCTGTACGTAAAGAACGCCGACGCGGAGCGTCGGCTATGCGAAGCGCGGCGGGATGGGGTGACAGCGTCGAAGGGCTCTCGTGCTGGCGGCAGCGCCGCGCACCCCACCCCGCGCACCTGCGGTGCGCGACCCTCCCCTTCCAGGGGAGGGTGACGCGAGCGATCTCATTCTCACAACGCGATCCGCGTCGGAGTCTCATCAATGGCGAAGCGCGATTGGAGAAACTCATCTCCTTCATCGCCTTCACCCTTTGCTTTTCTCTTCCTTCACAAAAGAAGAAGGGGGGCGGAACGCCGGCAAACGCTGGTCACCACCGCCGCATCTTGCGATGCGGCACGCACCCTGCAGGGCGCGCTCGCTTGTCGGCGTTCCACCACGGCTCTCACCTCAGGGAATTATTCCATCCCAAAGGCTCAGCTTCAGGCCAGGCTTCCTGGGACGTGGTCTGAACGGGCGTTACCCGCCTTCGCCTGTCCCAGTCCAGGGAAGCACCTCCCACCCCGGTCATAATGCCGGGAGACATGATGCCCAAGCCGCCCGGGAGCAGACTGCAAACCCACCCGCGGGCACCGCACCCGCTCCACCTTTCGGCTTGCCTCCGGAAGGCGTCCTTCGAGAGAGCGGGATAAATTCCTACGTAATTGGGGCAGTGACAGATGTCAATAAAAAAGGGACAGCGCAGTGGCAATATTTCCCACCTTCCCCTGGAGGGGGAAGGTCCATAGGCGGCCTTCGGCCGCCGTCGTTGTCCGTAAAGAACGCCGACGCGGAGCGTCGGCTATGGCGAAGCGCGGCGGGTTGGGGTGAAAGCGCGCGCAGCGCGCTGCGAATCCCTGCATCGCCGCGCACCCCACCCCGCCCGCCTGCGGCGGTCGACCCTCCCCCTGCAGGGGAGGGTGGAAAAAACGAACCCGGCCGGCGGGCGGAACGCGCGTCATTGGCAAGAGTTATCAAGCCATGCGTGCGATCACGACCATGACGACTGCCGCTGTCGCCTTGGCCGCCGCCATCATATTTGCGCCGCGAGCCAGCGCGGAGCGCGTCTGCCGCCAAGTGTGCGACCAAGCGGGTTTTTGCCAATCCGTCTGCGTCGATGACGACCACATTTTTTTGGACAACGCCGACAAGGATTTTTATCTTCGCCACGGCCGGCCGGACGCTTTCATAGGTCGTTAGGGCACGCCAATAGCCGGTGCTCGCACTACAGACCACGGACTAGACCGGCGGATATTCCGCATATTGCGGCAGGTCGTCGGTGATCTCGAACCACGGCGCCTTGCTGGCGACAAAGCAGTGTAGCGCCGGCCGCGCCGGCGGATCGTCGAGCAGCGCCAGCGCGACGCCGTATTGCGGCGAGGGGTTTTGGCGAAATTCCGCCGGCGGCTTCCAGTTCGGCCCGTTGCGGTTGATGATCGGCGAGCCGCATTCGCTGCAAAACCCGCGCTGATAGCCGCGCGAGCTCTCATAAAACTTGACCAGATGCTCGCCTTTGAGCCAGCGCAAATCTCTCGCCTGCACGCGAACACGGCTGCGAAACGCCGCGCCATGCTGCTTGCGGCATTGCGAGCAATGGCAATTCAGCGGCGCCATCAGCGGCCCGGTGATCTCGAATTCGACGCCGCCGCACAGGCAGCTGCCGTGGATGGGGGGCATGGCGGTTTCCTCTGTTGCTCGCGAAGGCGTTTAGCTTATGCGGCGAAGAAGGAGTATGCCACGGCGCTCACTCCGATCGTCATTGCCGGACTTGATCCGGCAATCGATGTGGCCGACAAGTCAGCAGGGACCACCGGGTCAAGCCCGGCGGAGACGAGTTGCAGGGTGGGATGAGCGCAGCAAAGCCCACGTGATTGGATCGCAGTGAAGGCGTGGGGCGCGGCGCTTCGCGCCTTTGCCATCCTACGTTCGCTACGCTTGCTTAGACCTATGGCCAAGTTCGCCTCCGGAGGTCCGCGAGTGTCAAACCTTCCGATGGAAACGTCACATCAATTCCAGGATACCATTTCTTAAATTGCGCGAGCCATTCAGCTCCGCGCATGCGGCCAAGCGAAGGCCGCGTAAGAGGATAAGCGCGAACTAGATCCTCGGCCTCTGATTCAAGCCCAACAATAATTCCTTCGACTTCCTTTACCTGGGCTGCCAATTCATCCATCGACACTAGGCCATCTTTCATTGCATGTTCTCCTTCTCATAGCAGTCACGATTGCGTTTTCTTTGCCAGGGAGAGCATTGCAGCACAGTGTAACTCACATCAGATTGGAGAGTTAAATTCGTCAACCACGGTTGGTCTATGGGCAGCCGTCTTACGAAATGCCGCTAACAGCTCTGCGCCAAAGTAGCTTTCTAGGCTGCTTAGTTCAATTTCTCTAAGCGCTACTCTTACCATCATCACTCAGGCATGATGTAGCGCGTATTGGGCAAACGTCCTCTCCCAAAAAACCTGTTGGAATCCTGCTTTGTCGCGGAAATAGCTCATTGGCGTGGAGTGGACGTGTGGCCTGCACCCGGTTCGGTTGACACCCGCTTAAGCGAATCCCGCCTTCATCTCGAACTCCACAGGACTTAGATATCCAAGCGTCGAGTGCCGACGCTTCGGATTATAGAAGCATTCGATGTAGTCGAACACATCAGCCTTGGCCTGGTCGCGCGTCCGATACGTCTTGCGTGCTGTGCGCTCGGTCTTCAGCGAGGAGAAGAAGCTCTCCATCGCCGCATTGTCCCAGACATTGCCTGAACGGCTCATCGAGCAGATGACGCCATGATCGGCCATGAGCTTTTGGAACTGCTCGCTGGTGTACTGGCTACCGCGATCGGAGTGATGCAGTAGCGCATCGGGCTTGCCTCGCCGCCAGATCGCCATCACCAGGGCATCGGTGACGAACTGGGCCGTCATCTCAGCACTCATCGACCAGCCAACCGCGCGTCGGGAGAACAGGTCAATGACTGCCGCCACATAGAGCCAACCTTCCGCTGTCCACACATAGGTGAAGTCGGCGATCCATTTGCGGTTGGGAGCGGGCGCTTCGAAGCTGCGGTTGAGCACGTTGGCAGCGACGGCGGCGACCTGCCGCTCACCCAGATCGGGCGGCAGTCGCCGCCGTCGCGGACGGGCTTTGAGGGCCTGTAATCGCATCAATCGCTCGATCCGATGCAGACCGCACGACACACCCTCCGCCAGCATGTCGTGCCACACCCGCCTGGCGCCGTAGGTTCGATCGCTGGCGAGGAAGCTCGCTCGAACCTTGGCACCGAGCTCTTCATCGCTCCGGCTGCGTGGACTGCGCGGTCGCCTCAGCCAGGCATAGAACCCACCCCGCGAGACACCGAGCGCCTCGCACAACCATCCCGCCGGCCAGATCCCCCGGTGCTTCGCAATGAATCCGAACTTCACGTCGATTCCTTCGCGAAGTAGGCCGCGGCTTTTTTTAGGATGTCTCGTTCGGCCTTCAGCCTGACCAACTCGCGCTTGAGCTGCGCGATCTCCAACTGTTCGGGCTTCATCTGACCTTGGCCGGGAAACGCATGCTGCGGATCATCCGCAAGCGCTTTCACCCAACCGCGTAGCTGTGACTGATGCACACTGAGATCGTGCGAGGCCTGGGCATACGAGACGCCACGCTCTTTGATCAGCCGCACAGCTTCAAGCTTGAACTCGCGTGTAAACTTCCGTCTCTCCATGACTCACCTCCGGTTCCATCAAAACACCTAACTCGGTGTCTGCGGAACCGGGTGCAGGCCAGAAAAGCAATTTGAAACGGCGCTATTATGGAGTCGACCTTGTCAAAAAAGTCCTTGTCTAGTCCACCAAGGTTTGGCTTCTTCTGCGCAATCTTGATTAGGTTTCCCGCGGCTTCCTCAAAAACACTGTAACCCCAATGCATTTCGTGCGAATCATTTAGCATATTGATGTCGGTGAAGCGGATGTTCCCACTTTCCAAAATTTCCTGAAAGGTATCGACAGAACAGTAATGATAGAGCACGTCGGTATCAGCCGGATGGAAAAGTCGTGTGATTAGCATCGTGTTTGACGTCCATTCACTCCGCCGCCTCAACCTGCTTCTTCTTCCCACGCTCGCCCCCGCGCCGCGCCAGCACCGGCTTCAAGAACGCCCCGGTGTAACTGCGCTTCTCCCGCACGATCTCCTCCGGCGGTCGCGCGGCGACGATCTCGCCGCCGCCGTCGCTCGCGCCCGGATCAAGTCCGGGCCATACTTCGGGGCAGAGGTCGATGATCCGGTCGGCGGTTCGATCAGTCCGCCGCCACTGGGATCAATTCGAACACGCGGCCATATTTCGCCGCTTCGGCAATATCGCCGCGCTTCAGGGCTAGCCGCACGGTGTCCAATTTGTGGACATCTTCCGGCGTGAGGTAAGGCGACCAGGCGGTATCGTCCTCGATCAATTCGACCGGGACCTCGGCGGCGTATTTGCCCTCGTGGATGAGTTTTGTTCTTTTCCGCGTCGCTGTCATTTCCGTTTCCTGAACTCGCTGTCCCACAGTTCCGGATCAGGGCGATAGGCTGTAACCAACACAGCGGGCCGACGTTCGCCAGCCGGGATCGCCCAAACGACATGAATGGCACAGCCATCTGCGTCATGCTGCAGGGCAAGAACACTCGGACTACGAAACCGGTCCGGGCAGTCTTCGATAGCCGTTGCAGTGGCTATTCCGGTAATCGCCTCAGTCGGGATGATACATCTTCTTCAAGCTCATCAAAGCCGTGGTCAGAGACACGATAGTCGCCGGTAAGCACCAGCATTTGTACGCGACGCAAGGTCTCGCTCATGCATTTGCCCGCTCGGCCCCACCCCGCCGCTGCGCGGCGACCCTCCCCCTGCAGGGGAGGATGAAGCAAAATCACTCCGCCGCCTCAACCCGCTTCTTCTTCCCAACAACCCCGCGCCGCGCCAAAACCGGCTTCAAAAACGCCCCGGTATAGCTGCGCTTCTCCCGCACGATCTCCTCCGGCGGCCCCGCGGCCACGATCTCGCCGCCGCCGTCGCCGCCTTCGGGGCCGAGGTCGATGATCCAGTCTGCCGTCTTGATGACTTCGAGATTGTGCTCGATGACCACCACGGTGTTGCCGGTGTCGACCAGCTCGTGCAGCACTTCCAGGAGCTTTGCCACGTCGTGGAAGTGCAGGCCGGTGGTCGGTTCGTCGAGAATGTAGAGCGTGCGGCCGGTGGCGCGCTTCGACAGCTCCTTGGCCAGTTTGACGCGCTGCGCCTCGCCGCCGGACAGCGTCGTCGCCTGCTGGCCGACATGGATGTAGTCGAGGCCGACCCGGTGCAGGAGCGTGAGCACGTCGCGCACCCGCGGCACGGCCTTGAAGAAGTCCAGCGCCTCCTCGACCGTCATGTCGAGCACGTCGGCGATGGATTTGCCCTTGAACAGCACTTCCAGCGTTTCGCGGTTGTAACGCTTGCCCTTGCAGACATCGCAGGTGACGTAGACGTCGGGCAAAAAGTGCATCTCGATCTTGATGACGCCGTCGCCCTGGCAGGCCTCGCAGCGGCCGCCCTTGACGTTGAACGAGAAGCGGCCCGGCTCGTAGCCGCGCGCCTTGCTCTCGGGCAGGCCGGCGAACCATTCGCGGATCGGCGTGAAGGCGCCCGTATAAGTCGCCGGGTTCGAGCGCGGCGTGCGGCCGATCGGCGATTGATCGATGTCGATGATCTTGTCGAGATGCTCGATGCCTTCGATGCGGTCGTACGGGGCAGGGGCCTCGCTGGCGCCGTTGAGGCGGCGCGCCAGCGCCTTGTAGAGCGTGTCGACGAGCAAGGTCGACTTGCCGCCGCCGGATACGCCGGTGACGCAGGTGAACAGGCCGAGCGGGATTTCGGCCGAAATATTTTTCAGATTGTTGCCGCGGGCGCCGACGATTTTCAGCGTGCGGCTCGGATTCTTTGGCCGGCGCTCGGGGATTTGCACGGCGAGCTCGCCGGACAAATATTTGCCGGTCCAGGAATTTTGCGCCGCGATCAGATCGTCGATCTGGCCCTGGGCGATGACGTGGCCGCCGTGGATGCCGGCGCCGGGGCCGATGTCGACCACTTCGTCGGCGGAGCGGATCGCGTCCTCGTCGTGCTCGACCACGATCACGGTGTTGCCGAGGTCGCGCAGCCGGCGCAGCGTTTCCAAAAGCCGCGCGTTGTCGCGCTGGTGCAGGCCGATCGAAGGCTCGTCGAGCACGTAGAGCACGCCGGTGAGGCCGGAGCCGATCTGCGAGGCGAGGCGGATGCGCTGGCTCTCGCCGCCGGACAGCGTGCCGGAGGCGCGGGCGAGGGTGAGATATTCGAGCCCGACGTCGACCAGAAATTTCAGCCGCTCGCGGATTTCCTTGAGCACGCGGCCGGCGATTTCGTTCTGCTTCGAGGTCAGCTGTTGGGGTAGCTCAGTGAACCATGCGACTGCGCCTTTGACCGACATGTCGGAGACTTCGCCGATGTGCAAGCCGGCGATTTTTACGCACAAGGCCTCGGGCTTGAGCCGGAAACCCTTGCAGGCGTCGCACGGCACGTCCGTAAAATAGCGGGCGATCTCCTCGCGCGCCCAATCGCTGTCGGTCTCGCGGAAGCGCCGCTCGAGATTGGTGATCACGCCTTCGAAGACGCGCTTGGTCTCGTAAGCGCGCATGCCGTCGTCGTAGGAGAAGCGGATCTCGGTGTCGCCCGAGCCATAGAGGATGGCGTCCTGGGTTTTCTTCGGCAGATCCTTCCACTTGCTGTCCAGCGTGAAGCGATAATGTTTTCCCAGCGCGGTGAGCGTCTGCACGTAATAGGGCGAGGACGATTTGGCCCACGGCGCGATGGCGCCCTTGCGCAGGGTGCGCTCCTTGTCGGGAATGACCAGATCGGCATCGATGTGCTGCTCGACGCCGAGCCCGCCGCATTTCGGGCAGGCGCCGAACGGATTGTTGAACGAGAACAGCCGCGGCTCGATCTCCGAGATGGTGAAGCCGGAGACCGGGCAGGCGAATTTTTCGGAGAAGACCAGGCGATTGGCGTCCGACGCCGCGGCGGTGGCGAGTTTTGTTTTCTTAGCACCTTCCCCTGCAAGGGGAGGGCCGGCGCGCAGCGCCGGGGAGGGGTCAGTCTCTTCCGCGGCCGGCGAACCCCCACCCGAACGCTTCGCGTTCGTCCTCCCCCTTTCAGGGGGAGGTGCTGGTTGTGCCGGCGCAGCGTCTGCAAATTCGACAACCGCCAGTCCGTCGGCAAGCTTCAGCGCCTGCTCGAGCGAATCCGCCAGCCGCGTCGAAATATCCGGCCGCACCACCAGGCGGTCGACCACCACGTCGATGTCGTGGGTGAATTTCTTGTCGAGCGCCGGCACTTCGGCGATCTCGAAAAACTTGCCGTCGACTTTGACCCGCTGGTAGCCCTTCTTCATGAACTCGGCGAGCTCCTTGCGGTACTCGCCTTTGCGGCCGCGCACCACCGGCGCGAGCAGATAAAGCCGGGTGCCTTCCGGCAAAGCGAGAATGCGGTCGACCATCTGCGACACGGTCTGGCTCTCGATCGGCAGACCCGTCGCGGGCGAAAAAGGCACGCCGACGCGCGCCCACAACAGCCGCATGTAGTCGTAGATCTCGGTGACGGTGCCCACCGTCGAGCGCGGATTGCGCGAGGTGGTTTTCTGCTCGATGGAAATGGCCGGCGACAGGCCGTCGATCTGGTCGACGTCCGGCTTCTGCATCATTTCCAGAAATTGCCGGGCGTAAGCGGACAGGCTCTCGACATAGCGGCGCTGGCCTTCGGCATAGATGGTGTCGAAGGCGAGCGAGGATTTGCCCGAGCCCGACAGCCCGGTGAACACCACCAGCCGGTCGCGCGGGATATCGAGATCGATATCTTTGAGATTGTGCTCGCGCGCGCCGCGGATGGCGATGACGCGCGGATCGCGCGCGTTCTTGGTCGGGTCGTTGGCCGGCCGTTTCTTGTCGAAGAGGTCGTTCATAGGGAAATGGCTTCCATTCCCACCGCTGCCGGCGATGGGTTGTCGAGCGAGGATTTACGTCGAACGTAGGGAGAACGCACGGCTTTTGCCAGGGCAGGGCGGGCGGTTATTCCCGGTATTAAGACCCTTTAGCCGCGAGTGGCGAGTGGCGAGTGGCGAGTGGCGAGTGGTAGAGCAACCTTATTCGCTATTCGCTATTCGCTATTCGCTATTCGCTATTCGCTATTCGCTGTTCGCCATTTAGCTATTCGCATCTGCAGCCCCACCGCGCCGGCGGAGCGCGCGGAAATGACAAGGGCCGGCATCTGGCCGGCCCTCGCTGCCCGCTGCAAAGGGGATGGTACACGTTACTTGGCGACGACTGCGCCACCTCCACCCCAAGTGAAGCGGTAGTTGATGCCCGCGGTGATGAGACTCGTGCTGGACCGGATCGCGACCGGCAGCGCCAGAGGCGCAAGGCCGCCACCCACCGGCACGACGGTCAGACTGTTGAAACTGTAGTTCTTGGTGCCGAAATTGAGATAGTCGTACTCGATCCTGGCCGACAGATTTTCCGTCATGCCGAACTCGATGCCGCCGCCGGCGGTGTAGCCTGAGCGCGTGTCGGTGATCGTCTGCGATGAGACGTTGCCGCCGCCGCCGGAAACTGTCTGGGTGTAATTGACGCCCATCCACGCCGCGCCGCCTTTGGCGTAAAACAAGAAGTCGTTGGCGGCGAAGCCGATTTTTCCAGTCGCGGTGGCATACCAACGCGGCGTGTCGATCGACCTTTGGGAGAAGGTCGGTATCAACGACTGAGTCACTTGCGTACCGGAAATGTTCGACCAGGTGAACGTGCCCTCGGCGCCGATGACGACCTGCTGGATCTGATAGTTGAAGCCAGCCTGGGCGCCGGCAACCACGGAGAAGGGGCTAAGCCTGGTTTGGGTGCCGGAGGGTTGCAGGAGCGTCGTCGTCGCGGTGGTGACCTGGTCTTCCAAGAGGCCGGCGCCGAGATGGGCGCCGCCGTAAATCCCGGTCCAGTCGTAGATCACCGGCCGGTAGACGGGGGGCGTGTAGGCCGGCGCGGCCGGCACTGGCATGTCGGCAGCCGACGCCGCTGTCGCAAGCGCGCTCGCGGCAACGGCAAATCCTACCAAGAGACCGGGACTAATACGCCTCATACGGTACCCTTAGACGCTATGAACAGATTGGCTTTGGGCCGTAGTACAGTGCTTCCGCGAGCCCCTGGATAGTGCAAAAAAACAACAACCCGGCGGAATCCGCCGGGTTGCAATCTTGGCGCCTTTCGCCCGTTCCTGGCCGGAACGGGACGGGCGTCGCGGCTGAAGCGTCAGTAGCCGAATTTGTAGTTGATGCCGACCCGGACCATGCTCTCGTCGAAGCTGACGCTGGCCGGGGGAACGGCGAGACAGTTTGCGGCGCCGCAGGACGCGTGCTGGAAATCGGCGAACAGATATTCGACCTTCGCCGTCCAATTGTCGGTCATGGCGACTTCGACGCCGGCGCCGGCGGTCCAGCCCAATTCGGTGCTGCTGGCCCACGGGAAGGCATCGAGCGAAGCCTTGATATTGGCATAGGCGCCGCCGGCTGTTGCGTAGACCAGCACGTGGTCCATGGCGAAGCCGGCGCGGGCGCGGAACGTGCCGACCCAATTGCTGGCGCTGGCGCAACTGGCGGGAGCGCCAGGGCCAAGATTACAGTTGCCGCCGACCTGGCTGCCTCTGACATTCTGCCAGTCGATGTCGGTCTCGCCGCCGACGACAAACTGGCCGATCTGGTAATTGCCGCCGAGCGTAACGCCGGCCATCGCACCGCTGACGTCGAAGTTGCCCGTCGTACCGACCGGCGAATTCCAACTGCTTTGGCCGAAGGCGTAGCCGGTGTTGAGACCGACATAAAAGCCGGTCCAGCTGAAAACCGGAGCCGGCACATAAGCGACCGGAGCGCGCGGCGGCGGTGCGGCGGGAGGAGGAAGGTCGGCAGCGAATGCCGGAGCTGCGGTAGCAAGCGCCAATGCGCTGGCAATCAATATCCGCTTCATTCGGGTCTCCTGTTTGACCACGCGCAATAGCGACGCAAATTGGCTTCTATGCCTTCCCGCCCCAGCCGAGTACCTATCGGATTTCCTGGCCAAAAGGTGTTGCCGAAAAGTAACACCGAGCCATTTTCCGTTGCGGGCGAGGAGTGGCGAGAAGCCGATGCGGCCTCGCATTCGACGGCCGACCTTGCATTGGGTATTAGAACAAAGTAAGAACATATATTCGGCCTGGCGAGGCCGCGCGAAGCCGTGTGGATAACGGCCATCGCGCGCCGCACCGCACTTGCCGCGGGCCGGACCGGCACTAGGTTGGGGACCGAGCATTGGTGATATCGGGAACGAACGGAGAAGTTTCATGGCGGGAAGCGTCAACAAGGTGATCTTGATCGGCAATCTGGGCGCCGATCCGGAAATTCGTCGCACCCAGGACGGCCGGCCGGTGGCGAACCTGCGCCTTGCCACCTCGGAATCTTGGAAGGACAAGACCACGGGCGAGCGCAAGGAAAAAACCGAGTGGCATCGCGTCGTGATCTTCAATGAAAATCTGTGCCGGATCGCCGAGCAATACCTCAAGAAGGGCTCGAAGGTTTTCATCGAAGGCGCGCTGCAGACGCGCAAATGGCAGGACCAGTCGGGCCAGGACCGCTACTCGACCGAAGTGGTGCTGCAAGGCTTTCGCGGCGAACTGACGCTGCTCGACCGGGCCGGCGGCGCTGGTGCGGGCGGCGGTGGCGGTGATTTCGGCGCCGATGACACCAGCGATTTCGGCTCGCCCGGACCGTCGCGCAAGGTCGCGGCTGCGGCCGGAGCTGGCGCTGGCGCGCGCGGCGGCGGTGGGCGCGGCGAGATGGACGACGAGATTCCGTTCTAGGCCGTCATTGCCAGGAGCGTAGCGACGAAGCAAACCAGCTCGGCGTCGCAAGTCCGGATTGGTTCGCGAAGCCTGTCATCGGGCCGGCCACTTTGGGCTCGACCCGTTGGCTCGCAATAACGAAAGGCTGTCGGATCATTCCCTGAGCCGCGATGATCGACCTCATCCTCGCCATCAAATTTGTCCATCTGCTGACCGCGGCGGCGATGTTCGGCACCTGGCTCGGCATCGCCGGCTTCATGCTGCTGGCCTATCGCTCCGGCAATCCGTCGGTGGTCGCGCTGGTCGCGCAGTTCGTGGTCCGCATCGAGCTGTTCGTTGTCGCAGCCGCGATAGCATTGCAGCCGATCAGCGGCTTTCCGCTGGCCTGGGCGATCGGGCTTACGCCGCTCAATGAATTCTGGATCGACGTTTCGCTAGCCCTCTACGCCGCGGTCGTTGCAGTCTGGCTGGTGTCACTGCGCATCGAGATCCGCCTGCGCAATTTGGCGCGCCAGGCGGCGCTGAGCCGCGGCACGCGCGCCGACAATTATCCGCGCCTGTTCCGCATCTGGTTCGCGCTCGCGGCCTTTCTTCTTGCCGCCATGGTCGCGATCATTCTGCTGATGGTCTGGCAGCCGCGCCTGGATTGAGGGTCCGGACTCAATTGATCCATCCGACCGGAGAGAACGCTGAAACCGGCAAGAGCGAGCTATCTGGTCTTTCGCACCGACCCCGTGCGTATTCCCAGTCCGCGCCGCTGTCCGATGTCCACTTTGCAGCCGATTGCGGACTAGAGCCTCATATCGCCCAAAATCCGAAAAGCGCCATAGGTGGCCTCACGCACTGCAGCAAGTCTCACATGCGCGGCCTCTCCTCAGTATCGACAAAGTCCGGCGCAATCTTGAACTCATGCTCTGTTTTGAGGGCGCGCACATATGCTGCATCGTGTCACGTTCATCCTGCCCATAGCACTTGCGGGTCTCTTGTTCGTGCCGGCAGCCTCCGGTCAAGCCGAATTGGCAGCGCCGATTTACTCCCCATGGACCAAGACCTGCATCGGCGAGACGTGTTTCATCGGTAAGAGTGTCCACACGGAGTGTGCGTTCTTTGGAGCTGCGCTCATTGAGCGCGCGAAAGACACGAAAAAGATTTTGAGCGTCACCCTTCCGAACGGCGTGAACACAGACCGCGGCGTCCGCATCACCATCGATCAGGCACAGCCGGTCATCCGGCCCTTCGAGCGTTGTTATGCCCTCGGCTGCAACGCGAAATATGAGGCTGGAGCCGAACTTGTAGAGCAGCTCAAGGAAGGACGAACGCTGACTATCGAGGCTGTAGATACGGCCAATTTACTAATCAGTCGGAGCTTGCCGCTCGCTGGCTTCGCCGCCGCCTACGATGGACTCGCACAAACTCCCCCTATGCCGCTGTTCGAGGAGCAACCGGGGCTACTGGAGAAGGAGCTCCGTGCGCAGCACGAGCCGCAGAAAGGCACCGAAGATGATCGTAAGAGCCGGTGCGAGGGAAACTAAACGATCCGTCCCTATCTAGCCGGTGAGCGCCAGCGTCTCGGTGTCATGATCGGCGAGCGCGGCCAGAGCGGGGCCGGCGAGAACGAAGGTCAGGCAATGGGGCAGGGGCTGGAATCCGGTGCGCGCATAAAAATTCTGCGCCGGATTGTCGGCCCGCACCGTGAGCTCGACGATCGGGCTGCCGATGTCGCGCGCCAGCGCCGCGACCCGGGCCATCAGCGCGTTGGCGACGCCTCGCTGGCGGCACTGCAGTTCGACGAACAAATCCTGCAGGAAAATCACCGGCCCGTTCCAGCCGGTGATGACGCGCTCGCTGCAAGTCGCCATGCCGATCACGCCGGAGGAATCTTCGGCGACAAAGGCGATGAACCCGGCGTGTGGACCAAAACCGTCGCGCAGCCAATCGGCTTCGCTGGCGCATACCGCGTGCAGGGCATTCTCGCCCTGCGCCAACAGGCGCTTCAATCGCATCAGCGCCGGGATGTCTCTCGGCTCGGCGGAACGCACGCGAAACGCGGCGGGCCGGCTGTCTATTGCGTCCATGGCGGCGAACTTATGCGGTGACGTCGATCTTGCTGCCGATCTTGCCGGTCTTGCTCGGCGCCGAGGCTACGCTCGAGCTTATGGCATCGACATCGCTGAGCGAACGGCCGTGATGGCCGCCGTATTTGTGATGCGACAGCGACTGCAGCGCCTGCTGGCTCGAGGCGTGAACGTTGACCGAAGACATTGCGGAAATGGCCATGACACGATCTCCAGCGCGAGCGGCCGCGCACCGTATCGCCCTAATCAATCGTGAACGATCATGGTTAATGAAGGCTTATCGCCTCACCCATTGAGCACCGTGCGCACGCCATCGACCACATATTGGACGGCCAGCGCCGCGAGCAGCACGCCGAGGAGCCGCGACAGCACGATGTTGCCGGTCAGGCCAATGGCGCGGCCGATCCGCTCGGCAAACAGGAAGGCCGCGAAGCACGCGGCCGCGACCAGCATCACGACGCCGATCAGGACTGCGATCAGCATGGGGTTGCCGCCGGCACGACCGGCCAGCAGCACGGTAGCGGTGATCGCGCCCGGGCCGGCCAATAGCGGGATCGCCATCGGGAACGCGGCAATGTTGCGGACATGCTCTTCGACCGCTTCCTCGGCCTCCCGGCCCTCGCGGCGCAGGCGCACGCCGAACACCATTTCGGAAGCAATCGAGAACAACAGCAGGCCGCCGGCGATGCGGAACGCCGGCAGCGAGATCGATAGCGTGTGCAACAGCCAATCGCCGATCAGCGCGGTGCCAATGAGGATCGCACCGGCGATGAGGCTTGAGCGCACCGCAACGCTGCGGCGGGCCCGGCGCGGCAAGTCTTCGGTCACGGCGAGGAAGGTCGGCACCAGACCCACCGGATCGACCACGACGAAGAGCGTCAGCAGCGCCGAAATTGCGTAGTCGAGCGGCATGGCTGCATCACACGAAGTTTAGGCGCGACAGTATTTTAGGGGAGCATGATCTTTTCGGAAAACCGGATTCCATCCCCGAATCAAGTCCGGGGACAGGCATTTTCCGGATCATGCTCTAGAACCCCGCGACCATTTCCAAGGTCTTGCCGGCCTGGGCGCGACGGACAGCCTCGAGCTGATCTGGCGAATGACGGAGCTGACCGACTTCCTTGGCGAATTCCGGTTTGCCGCGCAGTTTCTCGGCCCAGGCGTGGACGCATGGGTGCAGCCGCGCGAACGGATAGCCGGCGAGCGACAGCCGGTGCTGGTAGATCAGCCAGGCGATGTCGAGCACGCTCAAATCGCCACCCATCAGATAGGGCTGTTGCGCGAGCTTTTTCTCCAGCGCGTCGAACTCGGCACGAAACTTCAATGCCGATGCGCGTGCCCGCTCGTCGGTAAAACCTTCCTTGGCGGCGCGCTGCCAGAACTCGACCTGGATCTGCTTCTCGTGATCGTTCACGCCCTGCACGGTGCCAGAGCCGTTGGCGATATAGCTTTCGAGCGCGGCCTCGGGCTTTGGCGGGCCGGGCGGTGCGAACACGAAGCGAAAGCTCAACGTGCGCAGATCGAGATGCAGATCGTCCTCGTGCCGGAGCAGCGCCGCCACCTCGTTGTCGTGACCGGCCGGGATCAGCCGCGGCGTCGGGAATTTCCGTTCCAGATACTGGATGATGTCGTTGCTCTCGATATGCACGGCGCCGTCGTGCACCAGCACCGGCACCAGTCCGCGCGGATTGATGCCGAGAAACCACGGCTGCATGTTCTCGTAGGCCGGCAGATCGATCGGATGCGACTGCCACGGAATGCCTTTGAGGTTGAGGAAGATGCGCAGCTTCTGCGAGCACGATGAGCCCATGAAGTGCAGCACGTGCACGCCCTTCCAGCCGAGCACTTCGCGGGTCTTGATGTCGCCGTCCGCAAGCTGAACCATGAAACGCCTCTGCGCCGCCGAATTTTCGTGCCCATCATAGGCGCCGGGCGCGATTGTGTATGCCTCGTATGGCGCGCTTTCGGAACGGTCATTCCCGATGCTGCGAAATTGGTTCCAAATACTGCAATAACGCCTCGAAAATAATATGGAAATCCTGATCTAGAAGATGCCGGTGAAGGCGTAGCAACCCATTCTGAAAAAAGCCCTCGCCCCGGCTGATAATAACAAAAGCGGCGGAGCCTTCGCCCCGCCGCCTTCGCGGTAGCCCGCACCAGAAGCAGATTAAGGGAACAGTTTGAGCACCGACTGGTTCGCCTGGTTGGCGATCGACAGCGCCGAGATTTCCAGCTGCTGCTGGGTTTGCTCGGTCAGCAGGTTGGCGCTTTCCTGGTTCTGGTCGGCCAGCACGAGGTTGCTGGCGCCGGTCTGCAGGGTATTGATCATGTTCTGCTCGAACGTCTGACGGGTCTGGATCGTCGAGGAGTTCGTGCCGAACGTCTCGGTCTGCGCACGCACCGCGGTGATCGCGGAATTGATCGACGTTTCCGTGGCGGCGATGTTGTTGTTGTCGAGGAAGCCGGTGCCGGAGATCGACGACAGGCCGAGACCCTGGGAGTTGAATTTCACGCCGGCGATGGTCAGCGAGCTGGTGCCGTTCTCGTTGAAGAGCACCTGCAGATTATCTCCAGCTAGCAAGTTGACGCCGTTGTAGGACGAGTCACCGGCGAGCTGGTCGATCTGACTCAACAGCGCGTTGTAGTTGCCTTGCAGCGTGGTGCGCGTGGCCGAGACCGGCGCGACGGCGTTGTTGACCGTGGCGCTGGTGGTGACGCCGAGCGCCAGGAACTCCGCATTGGCCACGACGTTGAACGCGGTGGTGTTGGTGTTGCCGGTCAGCACCAGATGGCCGCTGCCGTCATCGCTCGCGGTCACCGCGCCACTGGCGCCGAGGCCGGCGGTGCCGTTGATCTGGCCTTCGATCGCAGACAGCGATTCGCTCGCCGTGATCGAGACCGAGTAGGTATTGGCGCCGACATTGATCAACAGGCTGCCGGCCGGGTTCAGGCTGGTCAGCGCGACCGAACCCGTCGATACCGCCGCTGCGGTCGGGGTGGTCTGCTGCGCCTGCTGCACGGTCGACAGCGCCTGTTCGAGCAGGCTGGTCAGGCCGGTGAGGCCGTTGTTGGCCGCGTTGAGCGTCTGCTGACCCTGGCCGATCTGGTCGAGAAGCGCGCTCAGGTCGTTGGCGCGGTTGGTCAGCGATTGCGAGGTGAAATAGCTGGTCGGATTGTCGAAGGCCGTATTGACCTTCTTGCCAGTCGCCAGGTGTTCCTGGGTCGTGGTCAGTTCTGCGGACGTATTCTGCAGCGACAGCAAGTTCTGCCGAATGCCCGCGGTCAAGGTGATATTGGACATGGTACGGATAACCCTTCGTTTACTAGCAACTTGCGACTGCACGGACCGATCCACAGGATCAGTCAGCCCGCAGTATTACTTTGTTATCCCTAACGACGGGTAAATCGGGTTCCCCCCAAGCCGTCTCTGCAGCGTACGAAGGGTCCTGGAGGGGCTGCGCCTTCGCATCGCCAAATTGCTCCGGATTGTTCCCATAACATATTGAAATATCTTTAGAAAATACCATCTATCGGGCGCCGATAAAGGTGGCGTTGCGGCACCCGATCGGCTATGAAATTCACCAGCAATTCGTTCAGGAATTCCAGCTTTGGCAGACGACGACAATCTCCCGCCCACGGCCGGCGGCCCCTCCGACATTCGCCCGGTTTCGATCACCGAGGAGATGAAGAAGAGCTACCTCGATTACGCCATGAGCGTGATCGTGGCGCGCGCGCTGCCCGATGCGCGCGATGGGCTCAAACCGGTGCACCGGCGCATCCTCTATTCGATGCACGAGAACGGCTACGAGTGGAATAAGCCGTATCGCAAGTCGGCGCGCGTGGTCGGCGACGTCATCGGTAAATATCACCCGCACGGCGACCAGGCGGTGTACGACGCGCTGGTTCGCATGGCGCAGGATTTCTCCATGCGCCTGCCGCTGATCGACGGCCAGGGCAATTTCGGCTCGGTCGACGGCGATGCACCGGCGGCCATGCGCTATACCGAGGTGCGGCTGGAGCGCGTGGCAGGCTCGCTGGTCGAGGATCTCGACAAGGATACCGTCGACTTCCAGGCCAACTACGACAATTCCGAGCGCGAGCCGGTGGTGATGCCGGCGCGCTTCCCCAATCTTCTGGCCAACGGCGCCGGCGGCATCGCCGTCGGCATGGCGACCAATATCCCGCCGCATAATCTCGGCGAGGTGATCGACGCCTGCGTGGCGCTGATCGACAATCCGGCGCTGCCGATCGAGGACTTGATCGGCATCATTCCGGGCCCCGATTTCCCGACCGGCGGCATCATTCTGGGCCGCCAGGGCATCCGTTCCGCTTACCATCTCGGCCGCGGCTCGATCATGATGCGCGGCAAGGTCGAGTTCGAGACCCTGCGCGGCGAGCGCGAGGCGATCGTCATTTCCGAAATTCCCTATCAGGTGAACAAGGCGCACCTGGTCGAGCGCATCGGCGAACTGGTGCGCGACAAGAAGCTCGAAGGCATTTCGGCGCTGCGCGACGAATCCGACCGCGACGGCTATCGCGTGGTGATCGAAATGCGCCGCGACGCGGTGCCCGACGTGGTGCTCAACCAGCTCTACCGCTTCACCGCGCTGCAATCGTCGTTCGGCGCCAACATGGTTGCGCTCGACAACGGCCGGCCATTGGTGATGAACCTGAAGGACTTGCTGCGGGTGTTCATCGCCTTCCGCGAGGAGGTGGTCTATCGGCGCACAAAACACCTCCTCGGCAAGGCGCGCGATCGCGCTCACGTGTTGGTCGGTCTCGCCATCGCGGTCGCCAATATCGACGAGGTGATCAAGCTCATTCGCGCCGCCAAGGACGCCAACGAGGCGCGCGAGGCGTTGATGAACCGCGACTGGCCGGCGAAGGACGTCGCCGCCATGGTCACTTTGATCGACGATCCGCGCCATAGCGTGTCGCCGACGGGCGACACGCGGCTGTCCGCCGAACAAGCCAAGGCCATTCTCGATCTGCGCCTGCAGCGCCTGACTGCACTTGGCCGCGACGAGATCAAGGCCGAGCTCGACAAGCTCGCGGCGGAAATCGCCGACTATCTCGATATTTTGCGCTCGCGCGCCCGCATCCAGGCGATCATCAAAGAGGAGCTCGCCGCTATCAGGAGCGAATTCGCCACGCCTCGCCGCACCGTGATCATCGATCAGGAAGGCGAGATGGAGGACGAAGATTTGATCCAGCGCGAGGACATGGTCGTCACCGTGTCGCACGCCGGCTATGTCAAACGCGTTCCCTTATCGACTTACCGCGCACAAAAACGCGGCGGCAAGGGCCGCGCCGGCATGCAGACCCGCGAAGAGGATTTCGTAACCCGGCTGTTCGTCGCCTCGACCCACACGCCGGTGCTGTTCTTCTCGTCGCGCGGCCAAGTCTACAAAGAGAAAGTCTGGCGGCTGCCGTTGGCGGCGCCGCAGGCGCGCGGCAAGGCGCTCATTAATATTCTTCCGCTCGAGCAGGGCGAGAACATCACCACCATCATGCCGCTGCCCGAGGATGAGAAGACCTGGGACAAGCTCGACGTGATGTTCGCGACGACGAGCGGCACGGTGCGGCGCAACAAGCTATCGGATTTCGCCGACGTGCGCCGCTCCGGCATCATCGCCATGAAGCTCGACGAGGGCGACGCCATCGTCGACGTGCAGATCTGCACCGAGAGCGACGACGTGCTGCTCACTTCGGCGGCCGGCCAATGCATCCGTTTCGCCGTCGACGACGTGCGCGTATTCCAGGGCCGCACCTCGATGGGCGTGCGCGGCATCAATCTCGCTGACGGCGACAAGCTGATTTCGCTGTCGATCCTGCGCCACCTCGAGGCCAGCGCCGACGAGCGCGTCGCCTATCTCAAGCGCGCCAACGCGGTGCGGCGCGGCGGCAACGGCGAGGGCGAGGATAACGGTGCAACCGACGGCGAGGAGGCCGAGGGCGCCATCGAGCTCGGCGAGCAGCGCTACGTCGTCATGTCCGAAGCCGAGCAGTTCGTGCTCACCATTTCGGTAAAAGGTTTCGGCAAGCGCACCTCGTCGTACGAATACCGCACCACCGGCCGTGGCGGCAAAGGCATCGTCGCCATGTCGATCACCGAGAAGAACGGCCGCCTGGTGGCGTCGTTCCCGGTCGAGGAGTCCGACCAGATCATGCTGGTCACCGACGGCGGCCAATTGATCCGCTGCCCGGTCGACGGTATCCGCATCGCCGGCCGCTCGACCCAGGGGGTCATCGTGTTCTCGACCGGAGACGGCGAGAAGGTGGCGTCGGTGGAGCGGTTGACCGAGGAGAACGGCGAGGACAACGGCGGGGAGTGATCCGCCTCGTCATTGCTTCGTTGCTTCGCTCCTCGCAATGACGGCTCTGCCTCAGTCCAGAAATTCAGCGTGGTGTGGAACTTTTCCCGCAGCATTGAATTAGCCAGCGGGCATAGTCACGCGGGGAGTTGGTCATGTACCTTTCCAACCAAAGCCTTTTGGTCATTCTCGTCGTCGGCATCGTCGCCGGCTGGCTCGCCGGCCGGGTCATGGCCGGTGGCGGCTTCGGGCTGATCGGCGATCTGATCGTCGGCCTGATCGGCGCTTTCATCGGCGACTGGTTGTTGCCGCGGCTCGGCATTCACCTCGGCTCCGGTATCCTTTCGCTTATATTGAACGCCTTCATCGGCGCAGTCGTCCTCTTGCTCATCCTTCGTCTGGTGAGCGGCGGCGGCTTCGGCCGGGCGCGATGGGGCAGGCGCTGGTAGCGCCTGCGGCTTAATTGGCCGGCGGCCAGCCCGCGGCCGGATACGGCACGTGCATCGTCATCAGCACGATCGGCGTGCCGCCGCTCGGGATCACTTGGTGCGGGGTGTTGTAGGGGATCAGGATCATGTCGCCCTTGACCACCTGGTGCGACACGCCGCCCGCAATCGACGAGCCGGTGAGATTGTTGGCGTTGACGCGCTTCTCGTCGACCAGCTTGCCTTCGGTGACGATGTCGCCGGTGCCTTGGAGCACGACCATGAGCTCGGCGTCGTGCTCGTGCAACGCCGCCGGCGCGTTGCCGGGGCGGTATTCAAGCTGCGCCCGGTAGGGCGCCAACAGCAGGATCGGCTCGGCGACCACTGGCGCGTCGCCCTTGCGATCGGCTTTTGCCTTGTCGACAAGGGCCGTGATGTCTTTGTCGCTCATGAACACCGAAGCCGGCGCCGTGGTTTGCGCCCAGGCATTCGATGCGACGGCTGTGGCGATGATCGTGAAAGCTGCGAGTTGCGCGCGCATAAAATCCTCCCGGTATTTGTTTTGTAGCGCCGCCCATGATCGGGCAGGCAGGCGCTCGGCACAAGTACCGATTGTGCCATTGCCGCTTGCACGCGCGTCCTGGGCGACTAACATCGCCGCAGTGCCGTTCACAGAAAGTATTCCGATGACCATGCCGATCACGCTCAAGGACATCACCATTCACCCTGTCATCGAGCAGCAGGGGCCGTTCTTCGACGTGATGGGATTCTTCCCAACGCTGAACAAGGAGCTGCTCGACGAGAACCGCTCCTGGCTGCAGCCGGCCTTCCTCGACCCGGCCGACAAGCTGATGCTTTGCATCCAGAGTTTCGTCATCAAGACGCCGCATCACAACATCCTGGTCGATGCCTGCGTCGGCAATCACAAGCCGCGGCCGACGCGGCCGTTCTGGCACATGATGAACAGCGACCGCTTCGAGAAGGGGCTCGAGGCGGCGGGCCTCACGGTGAACGACATCGACTACGTGATGTGCACGCACCTGCACACCGATCACGTCGGCTGGAATACGAAACTCGAAAACGGCCGCTGGGTGCCGACATTTCCCAAGGCGAAATACATCATGGCCGACCGCGAGCTCGAGCATTGGACGGCGCGGCAGAAGGACAATCCCGACAGCGTGCCGTGGATCACCAACTCGGTGCTGCCGATCATCGTCGCTAAGCGCGCACAGATCGTCAAAAGCGATTTCGTTTTCAATGAGCAGGTGCAGTTCATCCCGACGCCCGGCCATACCATCGATCATTTCGCGGTGCTGGTTGGCCGCGCCGGCGCCGACGCCTTGATCACCGGCGATATGATTCACTCGCCCCTGCAGGGCAAATATCCCGAGCTCGGCATGATGGCCGATTACGACTCGCCGCAGGCCGGAAAAACCCGGCGCAAGGTGTTCGACCGCTTCTGCGAGGAGCCGACCATTATGTGCGCGACGCACTTCCCGGCGCCCTCAACCGGCCGCGTGCGGCGCTGGGGCGACGGTTTTAAATTCGTCGACGCGATAATTTGAATCGCTGGTCGGCGCAATCAAACGCACCGCTGCGCGATGAATCAGAAGAGTATGCCGGGGGCGACCGAGTTGGGGTCTTGCCTCACTGATGCGACCCGCGGAGGTCGCGCCCGGCGAACCGTCCGTGTGTTGCCGCTATGCTGCGGTCCGAACGAGCGACACAGCAATCATCGCGGCCTTTTGACCCGGTGGTATCATTGCGACCTCCGTGTCCGACAAGGGTACATTGAAATTTTGGACCAAGGAGTTGGATTGTCAAGGAATCAATCGACACCGTACCAAGAAAATTTTCGCTCACCTTGCGGCGGGAACCGGAACATTTTCGCAGGATGAGATTTCGCCTCGCTCCACCCGTCGTACGCACCGCGCGCCAGGGGATGCCAACGTTGCGCGTTTGTGATAGTCAACATCCATGACCGAATTACACAATCGCGATCGCGCCGCGCATTGCCATGACGATGCCGAACGCTGGAAGCACGACGGCGTGCGCGTCATTCCGGGCAATCAGCTCGACCCGAACGTGCCGTCAACGCCGGGCATGGACCGCAAGGCCGCGATCAACTTTGCCCGCACCGGCGCGCAAAAACTGTGGGCCGGCACGGTGACGATCAAGCCGGACGCCAAAACCGGCGCGCACCATCACGGGCATCTTGAAAGCATCATCTATGTGGTGCGCGGCAAGGCGCGCATGCGCTGGGGCGAGCATTTGCAATTCACCGCCGAGGCCAACCCCGGCGATTTCATCTTCATCCCGCCCTACGTGCCGCACCAGGAGATCAATGCCAGCCCCGATCAGGTGCTGGAATGCGTGCTGGTGCGCAGCGACGGCGAGGCCATCGCCATCAATCTCGACATCGAGCCGGTGGAGAAGCCGGAAACCGTGCTGTGGGTGGACCCGATCCATCGCGATGGCGCAGTGAAGTCTTGATGGCGCAGTGAAGTCTTGATGGCGCAGTGAAGTCTTGATGGCGCAGTGAAGGTGTAATGGCTACGCCGCTAACATATATGAGTGTGCTTAAAGTGAAGCTGAGTGCGCTTAAGTGAAGCGTTCACTCGTCAATCGTAAATCTTCCTGCGTGGTTCGATGACGAACAGAAAAAAGCAAACGCCAAACAAGGCAGCCAACGCGAGCACTATCAAAAATGTTTCCATGGCCTGCGTTCCAAAAGTTATCTAATGGTTGAGAATGATTGCGCCTACCGACGGCAGCGGCTGCCTGTCATTATTGAGCGGCGATTTCGGTAGGTCGCCGTTTTGCTGGCAGCCCTCAGCGGGAAATGGTCCCGTGTCTTTAGCTGATTTTACCGGACGCCCTATTCACTCGAATAGCAAGCGAAATGTGTCCGCGCGGCGCGCACTGTTCAATATGTCTCACATTCGTCAATTCACGCGGGGCCGTTCTAGAAGCAGAGATTGCTGACGAAGTTGCCGCGTTTGTCTTTGACGATGACGGGACATTCCAGGCGCTTGAGCGCGGCCTTGGCGTCTTCGTTGCCGAGCGCGGCCGCTTTCTCGAAATAACCTTTGGCGGCGCTGGTGTCCTGCGGTCCGCCGCGGCCGGAGAGCACGAATGAGCCGAGCCAATCCAACGCCTCGGCATGGTTTTGGGCGGCGGCCTTCTCGAACAAGGCCCGCGCCGCGACGTCGTCTTTCGGGCCGCCGGTGCCCTCCGCATACATCACGCCGAGCTGGAACTGCGCTTCGGCGGAATTTGTGTCCGCCGCTTTGGCCAGCATCGCCCTGGCCTGGGCGGGATCCGCCGGCGGCCCGGCGCCACCGCCGTTGGCGAGCGCCGTGAGACGCGTCACGCCGCGCGGATTGCCGGCCGCGGCGGCGCGCTCGAACAGCTGGCGCGCCTGTGCTTCGTCCTTGGCGACGCCGGAGCCGGCCGCGAAGAGGATGCCGAGCTCGACCATGGCTGCCGAGTTGCCTTTGTCGACCGCCTTGCGATAAGCGGCGATCGCCTCGGCCATCTGCCCGTTGGCGGCGTAGGCGCGGCCGAGCTGAAACAGCGCCCGGCGCGCCGACGGCGCCGCGATCTTGCAGAATTTGATCGCGGTCGCGACGTCTGACGGCGCGATCTCGGCCGCGCCTTTGACGTCTGCCGGCTTGTCCGGATCGGTGGGGTCGGCGGCGAGCCGGTCGCACAGCACCAGATCGGCCGATTGCGCGCGGGCGGGCGACTGCGCAGCCGCCAGCGCAAGCGCCGACAGGGCCAACATGCAAGCGATCGAAGCGGCGCCGGATCGTTTCGTCATGGCGCCGATTTTATCATGATCCGGGTCCGGCGCGCACGGTGGGCGCGCCGTCAAACCGGCTTTTCGCCGAGGATGGTCAATCGACGCATCAGACGACGCTCGGCGGCGCTGAAGTCGGTGCGGGCGTGGAGCGTGCAGCGGTTGTCCCACATCAAGAGGTCGTGCGGCCGCCAGATATGCTCGTAGATGAATTGCGGCTGCTCCTGATGATCGAACAGCGCGCCGAGCAGCGCATCGCTTTCGGCGTCCGGGAGGCCCTCAACGGCGACGCTCATCAGCCGGTTGACGTAGAGCGCCTTTCGCCCGGTGGCCGGATGGGTCCTGACGATGGGATGCCAGTACGACGGAATCCCTTCGCGCGGCTTGGTGCCGCGCTTCATCGAGGCGTTGTCGTAGTCGTAGGCATTGAGGGCGTTACGGCCTTCGATGCTCTTTTTCGTCGCCGCGGGCAGCGTTTCGTAGGCGAGATAGGCGTTGGCAAAGAGCGTATTGCCGCCCGTAGTTGGAATTTCCAGCGCATAGAGCATCGACGCCATGGCCGGCCGTTCCTGATGGCATTGGTCGGTGTGAAAGTGCATCTCGCCATCGGGCAGGGCGCCGATCAGCTGGCCGTTTTCGCGGATGTTGGAAATCAGCATCACGGCCGGGTTCTTGGTCGTGTAACGGCGCGTGTGGCTCACCGCCGGCGGCCCAAACCGCTCGCCGAAGCGGACCTGGTCGTCCTCGGTGAGATGCTGATCGCGGAACAGGATCACGAGATTGTCGTGCCAACAGCCGAGCACCTTGGCGAAGATCTCCTCGCACATCGGCTCGCTCAGGTCGACGCCGACGATCTCGGCGCCGATTGCCGGCGCCAGCGCTCGCGTACGCAAGTCCGATGGTCGTCGCGACACCTCGAACGCTTGCGTGCTCATGGCCATCTCCCTGTTGCTTTTGCAGCGCCGGGCGCGCCGGCTTATGCAGTGCCACTATAGTCGGAGCGACGCCGTCACTCTGTCAACTTGATGTTCGCCGCCTTGACGACTTGCGGCCAGGTCGCGCGTTCCTCGCGGATGGTGCGCATCATCTCGTCGGTGCCGCCGTCCAATGTCGAGAGCACCGATGTCCGGTACCAGGCGCGGATGTCGGCATCGGCCAGCGCCTGCGCGATGGCGTCGCGGAATTTCGCCACGATCGGATCGGGCGTGCCGGCCGGCGCCATCACGCCCCAGATGTTGGTCGAGGTAAAACCCGGGAAGCCGGACTCCGCGATCGTCGGCACGTCCGGCAATTGCGGCAACCGGTTCGGCGAGCCGACGGCCAAAATTTTGAGCTGCCCGGCATTGGCCTGCGTCAACGCCTGTGTCACGCCGAAGAACATCACGTCGACCTGGCCGCTGATGAGATCGGGCGTTGCTTCGCCGGTGCCTTTGTACGGCACATGCACCAGGTCGAAGCCGCCCTGCATCTTGAGCATCTCCATGAACAGCTGGTGTGTGCTGCCGACGCCGGTCGAAGCGTAAGTGAATTTGCCGGGCTGCGCTTTGGCCAGCGCCACCAGCTCTCGCAGATTGTTGGCTTTGAGATTCCGGTTGGCGACAATGACATTGATGATGCGCGCGAGCGGCGCCACCGGCGTGAAATCGCGGTCCATGTCGTAGGATAAATTCGCGTAAACGGCGGGCGAGACGGCGAACTGGATGTCGCTAGCCGACACGAAGGTGTAGCCGTCGGGAAGCGAATCTTTCACGGCTTTCATGCCGATATTGCCGTTGGCGCCGGGCCGGTTTTCAACAAAGAACGGCGCGCCGAGCTTTTGGCTCAGGAACGGCACCACCTTCCGCGTGATGAGATCGCCGCTGGAGGCGGGCGGATACGGCATGATCAGCCGCACCGGGCCGGTGGGCCAAGATGTTGGTGCCACCGTCGTCTGCGCCAACGACGGCGCGGCGGCAACGCATGTCAGCACGGAACTCAGCACCAGCCGGCGCCAGCTCTGCATCGCTATCTCCCAACACAATCGCGATACGCTGACAGCACGCTACCACGTTTGGCCGCCGGCCGCGGCAGCCATTGGATAAACCTATCGGCCGATATAAACGAACCATAACCAAAGCGGCTCGCGGTGCGACATTCGAACACGCAGCCGTTTCGTCGAATATGCGATTAATAGAGCAGGGGCGGCCATGAAGGGTTTGACAACATGGCTGTCGACATGACGCTTTGGGCCATCCTCGCCGCGATGGCTGCATTTATCGCTTGTGGCTGCATCGTAACGTGGGACAGATCACCGGCAGCATTAGCGCGACAGCGTCGCCGTAGCGATTAGCGCTCGCCGCCACTACTGCCCCCGTCGCACCGCGCTGGCGAAGCGCTTGGCCTCTTCGGCGGCGCGGAAGAGCGCCTTCGCCTTGTTGATGCATTCCTGCTGCTCGAATTGCGGATCGGAGTCGGCGACAATGCCGGCGCCGGCTTGCACGTACATGGTGCCGTCCTTGATCAAGGCGGTGCGCAGCACGATGCAGGTGTCCATGTCGGCGCCGGCGGAGAAATAGCCGACGCAACCGGCATAGAGCGAGCGCTTCTCCTTCTCCAATTCGTCGATGATCTGCATGGCGCGCACCTTTGGCGCACCCGACACGGTGCCGGCGGGAAAGCCCGCGGCCAAGGCGTCGAGCGCGTCGCGGTCGCCACGCAGCTTGCCTTCGACATTGGAGACGATGTGCATCACTTGGCTGTAGCGCTCGATGAAGAACTGGTCGGTGACGGTGACGGAACCGATTTCGGCGACGCGGCCGACGTCGTTCCTGCCGAGGTCGAGCAGCATGAGATGCTCGGCGCGTTCCTTCGGGTCGGCGAGGAGTTCCGTTTCGAGCGCCTGGTCTTCGTGCGGCGTGGCGCCGCGCGGCCGGGTGCCGGCGATGGGGCGGATGGTGACGACACCGTCGCGCGCCTTGACCATCAGCTCGGGACTCGATCCCGCGATGGCGAAGCCGCCGAATTCGAGGAAGAACAGATAGGGCGAAGGATTGACGCGGCGCAGCGCCCGGTAAAGCGCAAACGGCGGCAGTGCGAACGGCGCTTCGAAACGCTGTGACAGTACGACCTGAAAAATATCGCCGGCGGCGATGTAGTCCTTGGCGCGCAGCACCATGGCTTTGAATTCGGCCGGCGTGGTATTCGAGCGCGGCGCAACTTCGAGCGGGCCCAGGTCGATGTCCGCCGCCGCTTTGTCGAGCGGCCGGTCCAGTGCATCGACCACCGCCGAGAGGCGCTCGGTCGCGCGCGCGAGCGCGGCCTTCGCCGACAGGGCGGCGTGTGGGCGCACCGGCGAGACCACCGTGATGCTGTCTTTGACGGCATCGAACGCGATCACCAGCGTCGGACGCACCAGCATGGCGTCCGGGATGCCGATCGGGTCGGGCGCGTGCGCCGGCAAGTCCTCGATCAGCCGCACCATGTCGTAGCCGAGATAGCCGAACACGCCGGCGGCCATGGGCGGCAGCTCGTCGGGCAGCGCGATGCGGCTTTCGGCAATGAAAGTGCGCAGCGCCTGCAGCGGCGGCTCGTCCATCGGCGCGAACGCCGTCGGGTTGCTCGCCGGCGCGCGATTGAGCTCGGCGCGTTCGCCGTTGACGCGGAAGATCATGTCGGGTTCGAGCCCGATGATCGAATAGCGGCCGCGCACGGCGCCGCCTTCGACGGATTCGAGCAAAAAGCTCATCGGCCGCGAGCCGGCGATTTTCAGGAATGCGGAGACCGGCGTTTCCAGGTCGGCAACCAGCGTCGTCCACACCACCTGCGGCTCGCCGGCCTCATAGCAGGCGGCGAATTGTTCCGCCGAAGGCTCGATCTGCATTCAATTGGTATCCGGCGCGCTGTTGCCCAAGGCTTGCTGGAGCGCCGCCTGGTTGACGGTGGTGCCGAGATTGTTTTCCAGCCACGCCATGTATTGGCCGAACACGTCGTCGCTGACTTGGCGCGATACCATCTCGTCGAGCTGCTTGGCGTTGGGCGTATTCTTGTCGAGGCTCGGCGTTTTGATGTCGGTCACCCGGAACACGATCCATTGCGTCGGCTTGTCGCCCTCGGCGTTGGCGTAGGCATCCAGGGCGGTGTGGAAAATGGCGTCGATCATCCGTCCTGAAATGGTCTCCGGCGGCTTGCTGCGCGTGATGCCGGCCGCGGTTTCGACTTTCACGCCGTTGGCGGAAGCCATGGCCTCGAGCGTGCCGCCGTTTTTCAGCTTGTCGAGGATGTCGGCCGCCTTGGCCTTCAGCCGCGACGCGACCTCTTCGTCGCGCCACTGCGCCTCGACCTGGCTTTTCACCTCGTCGAGAGTGCGCTCGCGCGCCGGCGTGATGCCGGTGACGTCGTACCAGATATAGCCGCCGTCGGCTTCGAGCGGGTCGTTGTCGACGCCGACGTCGGTTGCGAACGCTGCGTTGACCACTTCGGCGGCGTGGGGGAGGTTCTCGATCGGCTTGCCGGCGGGATCGCGGCCGGAGCGGTCGATGGCGTCGTAGGTGACGACGGGCAGCTTCAATTTTTGCGCCGCTTCTTCCAGCGAAGCGCCGCCGGCGCGGGCCTCCTCGATCTTGTCGTGGACGTCCAGGACGGTTTTCTTCACGCGCGCCAGAGCGATCTCGCTGCGGATTTGCGGCGCCACGTCGGCGAAGGTCTTGGCTTCTTCGGGTATGATCTTCGACACCGTAACGATGACCACGCCGAACTTGCCTTGTACCGGCGCGCTCACTTCACCTTCCTTGAGCGAAAAAGCGGCATCCGCCACGGCCGGGTCGATGATGGTCGATTTCGGCACCGTTCCGAGATCGAGGTCTCGTTCTTTCAGCCCGCGCTCGGCCGCGAGCGCGGCGAAGGTCAGGCCGCCCTTGATGCGTTCGCTGGCGGCCTGCGCCTCGGCCATGGTGGGAAACGGCATTTGCGCGATGTGGCGGCGCTCCGGCGTGATGTAGCGGTTGCGGTAGGTGTCGAAAATCTGTTTGACGTCCTCGTCCGGCACTTCCGCGGTCTTGGCGAGCTCGGCCGGCGTCGCCACCACGGTCGCGACCTTGCGGAATTCCGGCGCGCGGAACAGGATTTTGCGCGTATCGAAAAATTTGCTGAGCTCTTCCTCGGTCGGCGGCGCAATGTCGCCGGCTTGCGCCGGGCCGAGCGCGATATAGGCGATGCTGCGCTGCTGGTTCTGAAACTGATTGAGCGCTTCGAGCCAGGCGTTCGGCAGCGGGATATTGCCCGAGACGGAATCGATGATCTGCCGGCGTAAGGTCAGGTTGCGCTGCTCGGCGACGAAGCGTTTCTCGTTGAAGCCGGCGTTGCGCATCGCGTCTTCGAACCGGGCGCGGTCGAACTGGCCTTGCTGGTTCTGGAACGCCGGATTGCTGACGATGCGCCGCGAGACTTCGTCATCGGAAACGCCAAGCCGCATTTGCCGCGCGCGCTCGTTCAAGCCGGCTTCGGCGACCATCTCGCTCAAAACCTGCCGCGGCACGCCGCGCGCCATGGCCTCGTCGGGCGTGATCATATGGCCGGACTGCCGGCTGAGCATCTGCAGCGCGTCGGTGTAGGTTTGCCGGAACTGCTCGATCGGGATTTCGATGCCGCCGATCTTGGCCACCGTCGAGCGGCCGAAGCCGCGGAAGATGTCGTTGATGCCCCAAACCGCAAAACTTGCGGCAAGCACCGACATCACCACGCCCATGACGATGCGGCCGAGCCAATTCGCGGAGGCTTTACGGATACCTCGAAGCATTATGGTCCACGCTTTTGAGTGGTTGCTTTAAGCCAGTCGGCGTAAGGCGATGCATCATAAGGAGCGTCACGCTGCACCGCAACCGACGGGAGTTACAGATAAAACGCCCCTTTTCCGCACGCAACCGGTCTGCTAACGCCACTGTGTCGCAGGATTTTTAGGCCGAAACGATGGCGCGCCGCCCGTTGGTCGCTGGCAATTGGAAAATGAACGGGCTTGCGGCCTCGGCCGGCGAGCTGGAGGCGATCATCGTCGGTGCTCGCGGCCTGCCCAATGCCGACTTTATTGTATGTCCGCCAGCCACGCTGGTGGCGCGCTTTGCGGCGCTGGCACAAGGCTCGCGGGTCGCCATCGGCGGCCAGGACTGCCATGCCGAACCGGCCGGCGCCTATACCGGCGATATTGCCGCCGAAATGCTCAAAGACGCCGGCGCCAGCGCCGTTATCGTCGGCCATTCCGAACGCCGCCACTATCACGGCGAGACCGATGCCATGGTGCGAGCGAAGGCGCTTGCGGCACGGCGCGCCGGCCTCCTTGCCATCGTCTGCGTCGGCGAAACGCGCGCCGAGCGCAATGCCGGCAAGACGCATGCGGCCGTGCGCGCGCAACTCGATGGCTCGCTGCCCGATGGACTTGCGGATTTCGTTATCGCCTATGAGCCGGTCTGGGCGATCGGCACCGGCGTGACGCCGACCAAGGCCGACGTCCTCGACATGCACCGTTTCATCCGCGAGCGGCTGTCGGCGCGCTATGGCGATGCCGGGCAGGGCGTCCGTATTCTCTACGGCGGCTCGGTCAAGCCGGCGAATGCCAAGGAATTGCTCCGCATTGACAACGTCGACGGCGCGCTGATCGGTGGCGCAAGCCTCAAGGCCGACGAGTTTCTGGCGATAGCGTCAGTTTACCGCTAATCTGCCTCCGCCGCCGGCGCCCAAGACCGGCGGCTCGGGAGGACGCCATGAAAATCCATCGTGCGATTGCCGTCATTGCCGTACTGGGGCTGCCGCAGCTCGCGACCGCGGCCCATGCGGCGGACATAAAGCTCCTCGGCGGCAATGCATTGAACGCGGTGATGGAAGAACTCGGCCCGCAGTTCGAGAAAGCGACCGAGAATAAGCTTGTCATCACGCTCGGCACGTCCGCGCAACTGAAGGCCCGTATCGAGAGCGGCGAGGCGTTCGACGCCGTGCTGCTGACCAAGGCGACGCTCGACGAGCTGGCCACCGCCGGCAAAGTCGCAGATGTGCCTCGCATCGCGATCGCGCGCGCGGGCATCGGCGTCGCCATCCGCAAAGGCGCGGCAAAGCCCGATCTGAGCACCACGGATGCCTTCAGGCAGGCGATGCTGAATGCGAAATCGATCGGCTTCGTCGATCAGACGCCGACAGCTGCTGCGCTCAAAGCCATATTTGTGAAGCTTGGCATCGCCGACGAAATAAAATCCAAGATCAAGCCGCTCACGATTCAGGCCGCGGTCGCAGTCACCAACGGCGACGTCGAAATCGCGATGACCCAGATCAGCGAAATTCTGCCTTATCCCGGCGTTGAGCTTGCCGGTCCGCTGCCGCCGGATATTCAAACCTATACGATGTTCTCCGCCGGCATCAGCGCCACGGCGAAAAATGCCGAGGCGGCTGCTGCCTTGATCAAATTCCTGACCTCGCCTGATGCCAAGGCGGTGATCAAAGCCAAGGGCATGGAGCCGGGCTGAGCGCGAACGTTTGAATAATCGGAAAAACGGGAGGGAGCCATGGCCGACGACAATAATCCGATACGCCGTCGCAATTTCCTGATGGGAGCCGGCACCGCAGTCGCCGCGTCTTTGGCGCAGCCAGTCGCCGCCGAGGCGCAGACCGCGCCAAGCGCAGCCAGTACGGCGCCCGACGTCGAACCGCTGCTGACGCTGACGGCGACCGAGCATGCCTTTTTCGTCGCCGCCGCCGATACGTTGATCCCGGCCGACGACTTGTCGCCATCGGGTAGCCAGTGCGGCGTCGCAACCTTCATCGACCGCCAGTTGGCTGGCGCCTATGGCGGCGGCGCGCGACTTTATCGCGACGGGCCGTTCATCAAGGCCAAGCCCGAGCTCGGCTACCAGCTGCCGCTCAATCCGCGCGAATTCTTTCGCGCCGGCATTGCCGCGGCCAACGACTGGTCGCGCAAAACCTACGGCAGGGATTTCGACCGCCTCGTCGACGCCGACCGCGAAGCCGCGTTGAAGGCGATGGAAGCCGGCAAGGCTGAATTTTCCGGCTTTTCCAGCCGCATGTTCTTCAACGCGCTACTCGATCTGAACATGGAAGGCTTTTTCGCCGACCCGATCTATGGCGGCAACCGCGACATGGCAGCGTGGAAGATGGTCGGCTATCCGGGCCTGCCGGCGACCTATCGCGAGGACATCAAAAAATATTTCGGCAAGAAATACGACAAGCCGCCGCGCTCGATCGCGGATTTTTTCTGAGGGGGATGCATCATGATCACGCTCAAGGAAACCGATGCGGTCGTCATCGGCGTCGGCTGGACCGGGTCGATCCTCGCCCGCGAACTGACCAAGGTCGGCCTCAATGTCGTCGGCCTCGAACGCGGCGCAAAGCGCATGCCGCGCGAGGATTTCACCATTCCGTCGGTGCGCGACGATCTCAAATACGCGGTGCGGCAGGAATTGTTTCAGGACACGCAGCTTGAAACCGTGTCGCTGCGCCATTCGCCGGCCGAAACCGCGCTGCCGATCCGCCGCCTCGGCTCGTTCCTGCCCGGCACCGATCTCGGCGGTGCCGGCGCCCATTGGAACGGCATGACCTGGCGCTGGCTGCCGTCCGATCACAAGCTGCGCACGCATGTCACCGAACGCTACGGCAAGAACGCCATTCCCGAAGAGATGACGATCGAAGACTTGCCGGTCTCCTATGATGAGCTCGAGCCGTATTACGACAAGTTCGAAAAACTGTGCGGAGTCTCCGGCAAGGCCGGCAATTTACGCGGGAAAATCATCGACGGCGGCAATGTGTTCGAAGGCCCGCGGCAGAACGAATATCCCAATCCGCCGCTGGCCAAGAGCATGGCCGGCACCATCATGGCCGACGCGTCGAAAAGCCTCGGCTATCATCCGTTCCAGGCGCCGTCGAGCAATGCCAGCGAGGTCTACACCAATTTCGAAGGCCAGACGCTCGGCGCCTGCGAATATTGCGGACATTGCGAACGCTTCGGCTGCGAGGCCAATGCCAAAGCGTCGCCGAACGTCTGCATTCTGCCGGCGCTCTTGGCGGACCAGAAATTCGAGCTGCGCACCCACGCGCAAGTGAAGGAACTGGTCTACGACAAAGCGGCGCGCAAGGTGACGGCGGTGCGCTACGTCGATACCCGCAGCGGTGAGGAATACGAGCAGCCCGCCGGCATCGTCATCCTCGGCGCCTACGTGTTCAACAACGTGCTGTTGATGCTCACCGCCGGCATCGGCGAGGCTTACGATTACAAGACCGGCAAAGGTGCCGTCGGCAAGAACTACTGTTATCAAGTCAGCGGCAATGCGGTGACGGTGTTCTTCCAGGACAAGGAGATCAATCCGTTCATGGCCGCCGGCGCCCATGGCGTCCTGATCGACGACTTCAACGGCGACAATTTCGATCATGCCGGCCTTGGCTTTTTCGGCGGCGCCTGGATCCAGGCCGGTCCGACCAATGGCCGCCCGATCGCGACCCGCCCGGTGCCGCCTGGCACGCCGCGTTGGGGCCGCGAATGGAAAGCGGCGACGGCGAAATGGTACAACCACGCCTTCTCGATCGGCGCGTCCGGCTGCAACTACGCGCATCGCGAAAATTTCCTGGATCTCGATCCGACTTATCGGGATGCGCTCGGGCGGCCGCTCATTCGCATGTCGTATAATTTCCGCGACAACGACTACAAGCTCGCGGACTATATCGGCGGCGTGCTCGGGCGGCTCGCGACGGCGATGAACCCGACGGTCATGAGCTCGCCGAGCGTGAAGAAGGGCGACTACAGCGTCGTGCCTTACCAGTCGACCCACAATACCGGCGGCACCATGACCGGGACCGATCCGAAGACCAGCGTCGTCAACCGCTATCTGCAATCTTGGGACGCCGACAATCTGTTCGTTATGGGCGCCTCGGTGTTTCCGCAGAACGCGTCCTACAATCCGACCGGTGTCGTCGGCGCGCTCGCCTATTGGTCGGCGAATGCGATCACCACGCAATATCTCAAAAGCCCCGGGCCGTTGGTGCACGCATAGCGCGCTTGCCGGCGCCGCGGTTTCGGTTGCAAGTTTGCCGGCCGGGCTGCGATTGACGCGGCTTGTCGGCCAGAAGGCATTGCCATGACCAAAAGCAATTTCGAATGGCCGCAAGGCAAGCGCATCGCCGTGATGATCACGGTGCTGTTGGAAACCTGGTCGGATGGCAAGGCCGCGCCTTATTCGATCCAGACCACGTCGTTGAAGCCGGGCGTCGTCGATCATTCCGGCATTGCCTGGGGCCAGTATGGCGGCAACGAAGGTCTTTGGCGCATCATGCGCATTCTTGACCGCTTCAACGCGCCCGGCACGATCTGTCCCAATGCAGCCAGCGCCAGGCTCTATCCCGACGCCATTCGCCAAGCCATCAAGAGCGGCCACGAGATTGCCGGACACGGCCATTTCCAGGACGAGCTCATGGTCTATATGGAGCCCGAAGAGGAGCGCGAGCTGATCCGCCGCTCGCTGCGGATGCTCGAAGACGTCACCGGCCAGAAAACCAAAGGCTGGTGTTGTCCGGTTCTGGCCTGGAGCGAAAAAACCTACGACTTTCTCGTTCAGGAAAAGCTCGTCTGGCACGGCGAGGCGAAGGACATCAGCCTGCCGCGCAAGATCGCCACCCCAAGCGGCAGCCTGGTCGCGCTGCCGGTCAGCGATTTCGCCGACAATCGCGTGCTGCGCGGCAGTCCGCTCGATTTCTTCGACGTCTATCGCGAGACCTTCGATTATCTCTACGAACACGAGCCGATGGCGATGCTGCCGCTGGCGATCCATTCGCACTGGGGCGGCCGGCCGCTCATGGCGGCGATGCTGCAGAAGATTCTCGCGCATATGTCGGGCCGTTCGGACGTGTGGTTCGCCCGCGGCTCCGACATCGCCGAATGGGTCACGCAACGCGGATTTGACGACGCACCCTATTCGCAACGGTTTTACGCGTGATAATGGGAAAGATGAAACGCCGGAGCTTTCTGGGACTGGCAGCCGGCGCCGTGGCGATACCGGCGCTGCCGCGCGTCGCGAGCGCGCAGGCCTATCCATCGCGCTCCGTGCGCATCATCGTCGGCACCGCAGCCGGAGGCGGAATGGACATCGCCGGGCGGGTCATTGCGCAGGCTCTGACGGAACGGCTTGGTCAGCAATTCTTCGTCGAGGACCGGCCGGGCGCCGGCACCAATGTCGGCACCGAGCTGGTCGTGCGCTCGGCTCCGGACGGCTACACACTGCTGTTGTCGTCTGCGGCCAACGCGATCAACGCCACGCTCTATCAAAATATCAATTTCAACTTCATTCGCGATATTGCGCCGATCGCGACCATTGCGCGGGTGCCTCAAGTGATGGAGGTCCACCCCTCCGTCGCGGCCAAAACCGTTCCCGAATTCATCGCCTATGCGAAGGCTAACCCGCACAAGATCAACATGGCCTCGGCCGGCAACGGCAGCGTCCAGCAGGTCGCCGGCGAGCTGTTCAAGATGATGGCCGGCGTCGATATGGTGCACGTGCCCTATAAGGGCGCCGGACCGGCGCTGGTCGATCTGCTTGGCGGTCAGATGCAGGTCATGTTTGACACCACGCCAGGCTCGATCGCGCACATCAAAGCCGGCCAGCTCCGCGCTTTGGCGGTGACGACGTCATCGCGCGCGGACGCGTTGCCGGATCTGCCGACCGTGGGTGATTTCGTTCCAGGCTACGAAGCGAGCCAGTGGTACGGCCTCGTTGCGCCAAAGGACACGCCCGCAGCCGTCATCGAAAAGCTCAACAACGAGGTCAACGCGGCCCTCGCCACGCCCGCGATGAGGACGCGGCTCGCCGACCTCGGCGGCGCGCCATTTCCGGGCACGCCCGCCGATTTCGGCGTCCTCATCGTCAAGGACACCGAGAAATGGGGCAAGGTGGTCAAATTCTCAGGCGCGACAGTCGAGTAATCCGCGACGGATGCTTAGCGTGCTTGCAGGAGCGGGTGCGGATCAAGCTGGCTTGTCTGCGCCGCCGGATGGCTCGAGTAGTTCGCTGCGGTCTGTACCTCCGCATTGCCGGCGCGGTAGACGATGATGCCGGCGGCGATAAAGGCGAACAGCACGGCCGCCAGGAACCAATAGCCGGCTGCGTCCGGCCCCCGTTCGGCGTCGAGACGAGGTTCGGGTCCGTAGGTGTCGAAGTCGAGATCGGGTTTTGGCTGGTCCATGAGGCCCTCCTTTGCATCGAAGGCAATGGAACAACGCGCAACAGCCCCGCCGTGACAACGGCGCAGTCATGCAAAAGTTCCCAGGTGGCCAGTAAAGCTTTCCCAGCCATGCATTTAAGCGCTGGTTGCATTTGAAATTATTTCGCCGCTACTGTCGGCGCCATGAAGGGCCGCCCGATCAGATTGCCGGCGCCGTACCTCAAGCATGTGTGGCTCGATCAATCCCGGGTGCCGGATGCGGCGGCCTATCCGTTTTGCCTGCCTTTTCTGAACAATGGCTTCGAACTTGATTTCGACCGCGCGATCACGGTCATCGTCGGTGAAAACGGCACCGGCAAGTCGACGTTGCTCGAAGGAATTGCGGCACTTGCCGGATACGATGAAGCGGGCGGCGGCAAGGGTTACCGGCCGGTCGATCATTCGCGCGCCCTGGAAGCGATGGGCGGCGCGCTGGCCCAGGCGTTGCGCGCGTCTTGGCTGCCGAAGATCACCAATGGCTGGTTCTTCCGCGCCGAAAGCTTCTTTTCCGTGGCGCGCTACCTCGACACGGCCGCGCTCGATGCCGGCGCACAGGCGCCGGATTTTCTTTCGCATTCGCACGGTGAGGGTTTTCTGCGTTTCTTCGATGAACGCTGCAAGCGGCAGGGCATATTCATCTTCGATGAGCCGGAATCGGCACTGTCGCCATCGCGGCAGATCGAGTTCCTCAAGCTGCTCCAGCGCATGGACAAATCCGGGATTTGTCAGGTCATTATGGCGACGCACTCACCCATGCTCATGGCTTATCCGGCGGCGCAATTGTTGCGGCTTTCCAAATACGGGCTCGAGCCGGTCCGCGTCAGCGAAACGGATCATTACCGCTTGATGCGGGAGTTTTGCGCCGATCCGGAAACATTCATCGACACGGTTTTGAGCGATTGATCGCTGGCTGCCATGCCTGGAACGCCTGCGCGTGCCTCTCGCGCCCAGGCTCGATCCAGTTTACTCTCGTTCCAACCAAGAATCATTGCCGTGTGTATTGGCGCCGGCAGGGGAGGGTGCGATGACCGACGAGACAATTCCACGCCGGAAATTTCTTGTGGGCGCAGGCCTCGCCGGCACTGCGGTTGCGACCGGCTTGACCCGGAGCACACCTGCGGAAGCGCAAGCGCCCGCCGCAACCCCTGCAGCCCTTCCAGGCGCGCCGGCAGCGCCACAAGCGGAGTCGCAAGCGGAGCCGCTGCTTCTGCTCAACGAGTCCGAGCATGCCTTCGTCGTCGCCGCGGTCGATACCATGATCCCGGCGGACGAATTATCGCCCTCGGGCAGCGATTGCGGCTGTGCCACCTATATCGACCGCCAGCTCGCCAGCGCCTGGGGCGGCGGCGCCAAAATGTATCGCTCCGGCCCCTATTTCAAAGGCAAGCCCGAGCAAGGCTACCAATTGCCGCTGACGCCGGCCGAGTTCATCACCACCGGCATCGCCGCCGCCAACGCCTGGTCGCGCAAGACTTACGGCCGCGATTTCGACCGGCTCGATCCGGACAAGCGCATCGAGGCGCTCACGGCGATGCAGGAGGGCAAGGCCGCGTTCGATAATTTCAATTCGCGCGCCTTCTTCGCCCGCCTCTTAACGCTGACCATGGAAGGCTTCTTCGGCGATCCGATCTATGGCGGCAACCGCAACAAGGCGTCGTGGCGGATGCTCGGCTTTCCCGGCCTGCCGGCGACCTACGCCAACGTCATCGATGAGTATCGCGACAAACGCTACGTCGCCGAGCCGCAATCGATCGCGGACTTTTCGTAAAGCGGGAGGCGGACATGGTGACGCGATTAAAAGAAGTCGATGCGGTCACGATCGGGCTGGGCTGGACCGGCGCCATCATGGCGCGCGAACTGACTAAGGCCGGCCTGAACGTGGTGGCTTTGGAGAAAGGCCAGGACCGCACTCCGGGCACCGATTTCATCCTGCCGGCGGTGCGCGACGAAGTGCGTTACGCGGCGCGTCTCGAATTGATGTGGGACAATTCGATCGACACGCTGACGTTCCGCAACTTCGCCAATGAGCAGGCGCTGCCGATCCGCCGTATCGGCGCGTTTTTGCCGGGCGAGGGTGTCGGCGGTTCCGGCATTCATTGGGGCGCCTTGCACTGGCGCTTCCTGCCGTCGGATTTCCGCATCCGCAGCGCGCTCGCCGAGCGCTACGGCGCCAAGTCAATTCCTGAAGACATGACCATTCAGGATTGGCCGGTGAGCTATGACGAGATCGAGCCGTATTACGATTACTTCGACAAAATCTGCGGCGTGTCGGGTCAGGCCGGCAATGTGGGCGGCAAGAAGATCGACGGCGGCAATGTGTTTGAGGGTCCGCGCAGCGACCACTATCCCAACGCGCCGATCAAATCGAGCAATGCGGGGCTGATGTATGCCGCGGCAGCCAAGAGCCTCGGCTATCATCCGTTCCCGGCGCCGGTGGCGATCGCGAGTGAACCCTATACCAATGCCGATGGCGTGCCGCT
The DNA here is from genome assembly GCA_963724715.1 of uncultured Alphaproteobacteria bacterium. Taxonomy (GTDB): domain Bacteria; phylum Pseudomonadota; class Alphaproteobacteria; order Rhizobiales; family Xanthobacteraceae; genus BOG-931. Next base: position 194,958 of record CAVRVV010000004.1, read on the forward strand.
GGGCGCTTGCGAATATTGCGGCTTCTGCAATCGCATCGCCTGCGAGACCAATGCCAAGGCGTCGCCGAATTCCACCATCCTGCCGGCGCTCCGCCTCGATCCGAAGTTCGAGATCCGCACGCGCACCTTCGTCACCAAGCTCAACTACGACAAGGCCGCCAAAAAAGTCGTGAGTGTGACCTACACCGACATGCGCAACGGCGAGGAATACGAACAGCCCGCCGGCATCGTGCTGCTGACGTCCTACGTGTTTTCGAACGTGCAGCACATGCTGCTCGCCGGCATCGGCGAACCTTACGATCGCGCGACTGGCAAAGGCGTCGTCGGTAAGAACTACGCTTATCAGTTCGAAGCCGGCGCCAGCGCCTTCTTCGAGGATAAGGAACTGACGCCCTATTGGGGAAATGCCGGCATGGGCGTCGCCATCGACGACTTCAACGGCGAGACCTTCGACCACGGCGGGCTGGGCTTCTTCGGCGGTGGCTATATGACCTGTAACAGTGCCGGCGCTCCGCCGATCGCCGGCCGCACCGTGCCCCACGGTACGCCGGAATGGGGCTCGGAATGGAAGCGCGCCACCGTGAAGTGGTACCACCATGCCGCCCGCTTCAATACGCAAGGCTCGGTCTATGCCAACCGCGACAACTTCATGGACCTCGACCCGACCTACAAAGACGCTTTCGGCCGGCCGCTGATCCGCCTCACCTACAATCCGCCCGACAATGAATTCAAGATGTCGGCGTATATGTTGCAAAAGCTCGAGGGCGTCATCAAGGCGATGAATCCGACCCACTACGAGATGCATCCGCGGCCGAAGACTTTCACCGTGGTGCCCTATCAATCGACCCACAATACCGGCGGCACCATGATGGGCGCCGATCCGAAATCGAGCGTCGTCAATCGCTATCTGCAGGCCTGGGACGCCCATAACCTGTTCGTCCAGGGCGCCTCGGTGTTCCCGCAGCAGCACGGCTACAATCCGACCGGCACGGTGGGCGCGCTGGCCTATTGGTCGGCGCGCGCGATCACGACGAGCTATCTCAAGAATCCGGGACCGCTGGTTCACGCTTAGAGCATGATCCCGAAAAGTGGAAACCGGTTTTCGGAAAAGATCATGCTCAAACAAAAAAATCTCTAGGGGGGAATAATGCAAAGCAAGAAAACGAACGCCTTCATTGGCGCCGCGGCAGCCGTTGTTTTCATGGCCGTCGCCGCAACGCCGGCCGCGGCTGCCGACGCCGCCCACGGTAAGGTGGTGTTCCAAACCTGCGCCGCTTGCCACAGCGACAAGCCGGACGCGATCGGCCCAAGCCTGCGCGGCGTTTACGGCCGCAAATCCGCGGCGCTCCCGGATTTCCGCTATTCCAACGCCATGGTGCGCGCCAACCTCACCTGGGACGACGCCGACCTGAAAGCCTACATCAAGGACCCGCAGGCCAAGGTGAAAGGCAACCGCATGCCGTTTGGCGGCTTGAGCGGCGACGCGGACGTCGACGACGTCATTGCTTATCTCAAGGATTACAAGTAGTCGGTGCGAATCGCCGGACTTTAGCTGCCCGCCGGCCGCACGCAGGCTCACTTCTCCAGCGCGGCGATTTGCCGATCGAACCAGGCAAGGTCCCGCTGCGATTGCGCAAACTCCGGATAACGTGCGGTCAATGGCAGAAGGATCGCGCGACCAGCCGCAAGGGCTTCCTTTGCTTGCGACACCTGCTTCGACTTCAGATAGACACCGGCGAGTTTTGCGTACGACCCCGACAGATCGCGCTGCCAGCCGGCATTACTGGGATCGGACTTCGCCAGGCGGTCGGCGATGGCGAGATCGGCCTGACGAGAGACCAGCGCTGCTGCCAGGTCGCCCTGCGCCACTTGTACGTTGCCGACCTTGTTGTACGAAATCGACAGATCGCGCTGCCAGCCGACATTGCCGGGATCGGACTTCGCCAAGCGCTCCCTGATGGCGAGGCTCGCCTGATAGGAGGTCAGCGCGGCCGGCAGGCTCAGCTCCATCAGCGCATTGCCGACCCTGTCGTACGACACCGACAGATCGCGCTGCCAGCCGGCATTGCTGGGATCGGACTTCGTCAGGCGCTCGGTGATGGCGAGACTGGCCTGATAGAAGCCCATCGCAATTGCCGGGTTGCCCTGCGCCACGTGCACGTCGCCGACTTTCTCGCACGACACCGCCAGGCCGCGCTGCCAGCCGGCATTGCCGGGATCGGACTTCGCCAGGCGCTCCATGATGGTGAGGCTCGCCTGACAGGACGCCATCCCTGCCGCCAGGTCGCCCCGCGCCACCTGTACGTCGCAGACCCTGTCGTACGAAGCCGACAAACTGCTCTGCCAATCGGCATTGCCGGGATCGGACTTCGCCAGGCGCTCCTTGATGGCGAGGCTCGCCTGATAGGAGACCGTCGCTGCCGTTAGGTCACCCTGCGCCACTTGTACGTCGCCGACATTGATGTACGACACCGAGAGATTGCGCTGCCAATCGGCATTGCCGGGATCGGATTTGGCCAAGCGGTCGGCGATGGTCTCCGCCTCGTGATAGGTCGCAAGCGCCGCGCCAAGATTGCCGCGCTGCTGCTCGATGTGGCCCATGCCGAATTTTGCCCAGACAAGAGAGTTGTCGTCGACACCCGGCTTTGCCGTCGCGATCACGCGAGTGTAGGCGGCCTGTGCCGCCTCGAGTTGGCCAGCCTGCTCCTGGTACACGCCGTTCAGAAACATCCCCTCGACATTTGAGGGATCAAGGCGAGCCGCCCGCGCGTAATAATCCCGCGCGCGCCCTGGATCGGAGACGGCGGCTATCGAAGCCAGGTTCCGGTAGGCCGCCGCCGCATCCTTGGCGTCCTTGTCGGCACGCCGCTCCTTGTCCTCGGCAACGGCCTTCAACAACGGCTCCGCCTCTTGCGGCTTGCCGGCCTTGAGAAGCGCGAGCGCCTGGGCATAGCGGGGGTCGGTTGCAGCACCTTGGGCGATCGCGGTGATCGCCTGCGTCAGGCTTTGTCTGGCGCCGGGAACGGCGGCCTCTGCCGGCGTGACGAGACTGTATTTGTCGACGAGCGCTGCGATCTCGTTGAGGGTCTGCTTCTGCTGCGTGGATTGCCAGAACAGTCCGCCTCCGGCGATGGCCAGCAGCGCGATGACCGCTGCAACGGCCATGCGCAGCCGGCCCTGCCGCCGTCGCTCGCGTTCGGCGCGGCGATAGACGTCGTCGGGCGCAAGCCCGATCAGCCGTGCAACCACCTTGGCAAGCGCCAAGTCGAAGCCATCGCTCTTCTCGCGAAGATCGGCCGCCAGCACGTCGGCGGGCGTGTCGGTGATGACGCCGTCCGGCGTAACGGCAAACCGCAAGGCCGGCGGAAAGCACTCGTTCGCAGTGCCGCCCGGCTCCCCGTCGACGATCAATGGGATCACTGGGCGGTCGGGATGGCGGGCCTTGAACAGCCGCACCTCCTCGTTGGCATATTTGCTACGCGCCGAATGCGGCGATGCGAGTAGTATCAATGCCGCAGAATCATCAAGCGCGGTGCCGGTCTCCGCCCCCAGCGATGAGCCGGCGTCAAAATCGTTGCGGTCGCGGAAGATCGGCCGCAGCGCCTTCGGCATCGGTCCCATCGCGGTTACCCGGCCGATAAGCTCCTTGTCGATATGAAAGCTTTCGAGGCGGCGATGCACGCGTTGCGCCATCGCTGCGTCGGCGTGGCTATAGGACAGGAAAGCGCGATACTTGAATTGGGTATCCGACAAATCGTCCTCCCCTCTGAGCAAACGCCCGGCCCATCGAACCCCGTGAGATTTTATCAGAGTTTTTGCGGTCATGGCGTGGGATTGGGCCGCGTGGAAAAATCTCGTTCCATTCAAAGAATAAAGCGCGATGCGGAACGAACAAGGCCATTACCGAAGTTTAATTTGATCGGGTATTTTGCTGACGCCGATTCGCGGTAACCTGGTATTACAAACTCGACGCTGATCGTTCGGTCATAGCTTCAATTTCGAAATGCGTTTGGCGAGCTCGCCGTGCATCCACGCGTCGCTTGGCGCCAAAATACCTTTCGCTTGCATTTCGGCCGCGACTGCGTTGGCCTGCATGAGCGTAGTTCAGGCCCACGCGGGCGTCATTTTGCCGAGGCAAACTGCTTCTCTATCTCATCCATAAGCGGGTTGGTCAGCCCGGCTTTCCGCAGCTCGGCGAAGTCTTCAAGAATGTTGGCATCCCACGATTTGCCCAGCACATTCATCTCGCCATGATATCGAACATAAAGCGTCCGCGCCTCGTCAACGCGACCAAGGAACATGAGCGCATGTGCCTTGTTCGTATATAGCCATATCTCGTCGGGCGCGAGGGAAATGGCTTGATCGGCCGCCTCCAGAGCGTTGTTGAAATCGCTGGCCAGCACCAGACTGTAAGCCATGCCGCCCATGCGCACGATGATGTATTGAAGGACTTTCCGCCACTGAGCGTTGTTCCCATCCTTCGCAACCAGCACCTTGGCGATCGCGAGGCTGTCGCGGTAAGTTTTCAACGCCTCCGACAGATTGCCCTGCGCCTTCTGCACGTCGCCGATCTTGTTGTACGAAATCGATAGATCACGCTGCCATTCGGCGTTGCCGGGATCGGACGTCACTAGACGCTCTCTGATGGCGAGGCTCGCTTGAAAGGAAATCATCGCGGCCGGCAGATCGCCTTGCGCCTTCTGCACGTCGCCGATCCAGTCGTACGACACTGACAGATCGCGCTGCCAGTTGGCATTGCCGGGATCGGACTTCGCCAAGCGTTCTGCAACTGCGACGCTCGCCTGAAAGGAGATCATCGCGGCCGGCAGGTTGCCCTGCGCTTGTTCTACGTCGCCGACCTGCTCGTACGACACCGACAGGTCGCGCTGCCAGCCGGCATTGCCGGGATGGGACTTCGCCAGGCGCTCACTGATGACGAGGCTCGCCTGATAGGAGGCCAGCGCGGCCGGCAGGTTGCCCTGCGCCCGATGTGCGTCGCCGACCTTCTCGTACGTTACCGAGAGATCGTGCTGCAAACCGGCACTGCCGGGATCGGACTTCGCCAGGTGTTCGTCGATGGTGAGGCTCGCCTGATAGGAGGCCAGCGCCGCCGGCAGGTTGCCCTGCGCCAGCTGTACTTTGCCGATTTTGCTGTACGAAATCGACAGATCGCTCTGCCAGTGGGCGTTGCCGGGATCGGACTTGGCCAGGCGCTCTCTGATGGCAAGGCTCGCTTGGTAGGAGGTCAGCGCCGCTGGCAGGTTGCCCTGCGCGATCTGGACGTCGCCGATCCTCTCGTACGACACTGTCAGATCGCGCTGCCAGTTGACGTTCCCGGGATCGGACTTGGCCAGGCGTTCGATAATGGCGAGGCTCGCCTGATAGGAAGTCATCGCCTCGGGCAGATTGCCCTGCGCCTTCTGTACGTCACCAACTTTATTGTACGAAACCGACACGGAGTTCAGCAAGCCCGCGTCGCCAGGATCGGACTTCGCCAGGCGTTCGTCGATGGTGAGGCTCGCCTGATAGGAGGCCAGCGCCGCCGGCAGACTGCCTTGCGCCACCTGCACGTTGCCGATCTTACTGTACAAAACCGAGAGATTGCGTTGCATGCCGGCATTGCCGGGATCGGATTTCGCCAGGCGATCGGCGATGGTCTGCGCATCGTGATAGGTCGCGAGCGCCGCGCCAAGATCGCCGCTGCGCTGCTGCGCAATGTCGCCCATGCCGATTTTTGCCCAGATAAGGACATGGTCGTCGACGCCTGGCTTTGCCGCCGCAATGACCCGAGCATAGGCGGCTTGCGCCGAGTCAAGTTGGCCGGCTTGCTCCTGAAACCAGCCGTTCTGGAACATGCCATTGACATCGGCTGGATCGAGGCGAGCCGCACGCGCGTAGTAATCCCGCGCCCGTCCAGGATCGGACACGGCAGCGATCGACGCCAGGTTACGGTAGGCCGCCGCCGCATCCTTGGCGTCCTTGTCCGCGCGCTTTTCCTTGTCCTCGGCGACCGCCTTCAGCAGCGGTTCCGCCTCATTCGGCTTGCCGGTGTTGAGCAGTGCGAGCGCCTGCGCGTAGCGGGGATCGGTCGCGGCGCCTTGCGCTATGGCGGTGATCGCTTGCGTCAGGCTCTGTTTGGCGCCCGGAGCCGTCGCCTGTGCCGGCGCGACGAGACTGTATTTGTCGACGAGCGCTGCGATCTCGTTAAGCGTCTGCTTCTGCTGCGCAGATTGCCAGAACAGTCCGCCTCCGACGATGGCCAGCAGCGCGATGACCGCTGCCACTGCCATGCGCAGCCGGCCCTGCCGCCGTCGCTCGCGTTCGGCGCGGCGATAGACGTCGTCGGGCGCAAGTCCGATCAGCCGTGCAACCACCTTGGCGAGGGCCAGTTCGAACCCGTCACCCTTTTCGCGCAGGTCGGCCGCCAGTACGTCCGTGGCCGTATCGGTGATCGCGCCGTCGGGCGTGACGGCGAAGCGCAACGCCGGCGGAAAGCACTCCCTTTCCGCATCGCCCGGTTCGCCATCGACGATCAATGGGATCACCGGACGGTCGGGATGGCGCGACTTGAACAGCCGCACCTCCTCGTTGACATATTTGCTGCGCGCCCCACGGGGCGATGCCAGCAGGATCAACGCCGCCGCGTCGTCGAGAGCAGCGCCGGTCTCCGCCCCTAGCGATGAGCCGGCGTCAAAATCGTTCCGATCGCGGAAGATCGGCCGCAGCGCCTTCGGGATCGGTCCCGTCGCGGTGACGCGGCCGACGACCTCCTTGTCGATGTGAAAGCTTTCGAGGCGGCGATGCACGCGCATCGCCACGCCGGTATCGGCATGGCTGTAGGATAGGAACGCCCGGTATTTGAAATCGGTCTCTAGCACGCCCTCCCTCCCGGAGCAGGCCAAGCGGTTAGTCCCCCAAGGGACTATATTAGCGCAGGTTCTACCCCCATAGCGGGAGTCGAGCGGCAGCGCACATGCCTGGGACTGCGCCGGTGGGCTTTTGGGCTCGTGCCGGCCGCTGACCACCGGTCGGCCGGGCCATTTCGGCCATAGAAATGCCGCGCCGGATCATGTAGACACCGCCGCGGCTGCCTATATGAAGCACGGGCGGCGCACGGAAATCATCGATGTTGAGCGTCATTATCGTCATCCACCTCATGCTGGTCCTCGGCCTGATCGGCGTCGTGCTGTTGCAAAAGTCCGAGGGTGGGGGACTGGTCAGCTCGACCTCGGGCTTCATGACCGGCCGCGGCACCGCCAACGTGCTCACCCGCACCACGGCGTTTCTGGCCGCCGGCTTCTTCGTCACCAGCCTGTTGTTGTCCTGGATCGCGGGTTTTGAGCGCAAGCCGGTCTCGATCATCCGCTCTGGCGGCGCGCCGGCACAGGAAACCCCAGGGGCCCCGCCGGTCGCACCGCCGTTGAGTGGTGGTGGCGGCGGCGTTCTCGACCTGCTCAAGAAAGGCCCCGGCGGCAGCACGGCTCCGGCACCAGCGCCGGTCCCGAGCGGACCGCAGGTGCCGCAGTCGCAATAGGCAAGTTCGCTACCCATTTAAGGCTGCAATGAGCGGGCCGGGCGATGACTTTCGGCATCGCCTGAGGATTTCAATTGAAGTCCTTACAGTTCAAGTGGTTTTAGGCGCCGGCTCGGGCCAGTTTACGATGCGCAGCAGATATTCCGGAAAATCGCTCGTCGAATCGTATTTGGAGGGCTAAAGGTTAAGTCCCATGGCGCGGTACATTTTCATCACCGGCGGCGTGGTCTCCTCACTTGGCAAGGGTCTGGCTTCCGCAGCGCTCGGCGCGCTGTTGCAGGCGCGCGGCTACAACGTCCGCCTGCGCAAGCTCGACCCCTATCTCAACGTCGATCCGGGCACCATGTCGCCGTACCAGCACGGCGAGGTTTTCGTCACCGACGACGGCGCCGAGACCGATCTCGACCTCGGCCATTACGAGCGCTTCACCGGACGGCCTGCCACCCGCAGCGACAACATCACCACCGGCCGCATCTACCAGGACATCCTCACCAAGGAGCGCCGCGGCGACTATCTCGGCGCCACCATCCAGGTCATTCCCCACGTCACCAACGCCATCAAGGATTTCATCCGCGACGGCAACGAGGATTTCGATTTCGTGCTGTGCGAGATCGGCGGCACCGTCGGCGATATCGAAGGTTTGCCGTATTTCGAAGCCATCCGGCAGATGGGCAACGATCTGCCGCGGGGGCACGCCATCTACATCCACCTGACCTTAATGCCGTTCATCCCGAGCGCGGGGGAGCTGAAAACCAAGCCGACCCAGCACTCGGTGCGCGAACTGCGCGCCATCGGCATTCAGCCCGATATTCTGCTCTGCCGCACCGATCGCGAGATTCCGCTGAGCGAGCGCAAGAAGCTCGCGCTGTTCTGCAATGTGCGCGAAAGCGCTGTGATCGAAGCGCGCGACGTCGATAACATCTACGCCGTGCCCGAGGCCTATCACGCCGGCGGCATCGACGACGAAGTGCTCGCCGCCTTCGGCATCGACAACCCGCCGCCGCCCGATCTCGCCACCTGGCATCTGATCAACGAGCGCATCCGCAATCCGGAAGGCGACGTCACCATCGCCATCGTCGGCAAATATACCGGCATGAAGGACGCCTATAAGTCGCTGATCGAGGCGCTGTCCCACGGCGGCGTTGCCAACAAGGTCAAGGTCAAGCTCGACTGGATCGAGAGCGAAGTGTTCGAGAACGAGGACCCGGCGCCGTTCCTCGAGCACGTCGACGGCATTTTGGTGCCGGGCGGTTTCGGCCAGCGCGGCGCCGAAGGAAAGATCCTCGCCGCGCAGTTCGCCCGCGAGCGCAAGGTGCCGTATTTCGGCATCTGCTTCGGCATGCAGATGGCGGTCATCGAGGCGGCGCGCAATCTTTGCGGCATCGAGCAGGCCAACTCCACCGAGTTCGTGCAGACGCCCGAACCCGTAGTCGGCCTGATGACCGAATGGATGAGGGGCAATGAATTGCAAAAACGCGGCCTCGTCGGTGACCTCGGCGGCACCATGCGGCTCGGCGCCTATCCGGCCATGCTGGCGCGCGGCTCCCGCGTCGCCGACATCTATCACTCAGCCGAAATCTCCGAGCGCCACCGCCACCGCTACGAGGTCAATACCGCCTACAAGGACCGCCTGGCGCAACACGGCATGCGTTTTTCCGGCATGTCGCCGGACGGGCTATTGCCGGAGATCATCGAATACGACGACCACCCGTGGTTCATCGGCGTGCAATTCCATCCCGAGCTGAAATCGCGGCCGTTCGCGCCGCATCCGCTGTTTTCCTCGTTCATCGGGGCGGCGGTGGAGCAGAGCCGGCTGGTGTAATATCATCGACTATCGATTTTCCGCTCCATGTCTGGCCGGTCGCCGGACATCTGCATCTCAGAAACAAATCATCGAGAGGAAACCATGATCTACGAACAACGCATCTACACCTGCATCCCTGGCCGGCTGCCGGCGCTGCTCAAGCGGTTCGAGGAGCAGACTTTAAAAATCTGGGACAAGCACGGCATCAAGCAGGCCGGTTTCTGGACCGTGCTGGTGGGCGACGGCAGCCAGGACCTGCATTACCTGCTTGCTTGGGAATCGCTCGCCGAGCGCGAGAAGATATGGAACGTATTTCAGGCCGATCCCGCCTGGCACAAGGCGCGCGATGAGAGCGAGAAGGACGGGCCGATCATCGCCAATATCAAGAGTTCATTCTTGCGGCCGACGGCGTTCTCTTCGGTGAAGTGAGGCGGCGGAGCACCATGATCGTCGAGGTGCGAGTTTTCACCTGCAATCCGGGGCACCTGCCGGCGCTGCAGAAGCGGTTCAAGACAAAGACGCTTGCGATCTGGAAGAAGCACGGCATCCGGCAGATCGGCTTCTGGACTGTGCTGATCGGCGACGGCAGCAACGATCTGCACTGCGCGCTGTCCTGAAAATCCATGGCCGAGCGGGAGCGGAAATGGGCCAAATTCCGCGCCGACCCGGCATGGCGCAAGGTGCGCGCCGAAACCGAGAAGGACGGCCCGATCATCGCCAACATCAACAGCGTGTTCCTGCGGCCGACCGTTTTTTCCGCGCTGAAATGAGGGCGGTTGACCCGATCCGCCATGGCCTTCATGGTCGCCTGCGATGACGCCGAAAAATGCCGATCCGAATGCCGTCGTTGCCCTAGGCAAGGTACGCTTCGGCAATAACCTGCCGCTGGCGCTGATCGCCGGGCCGTGCGCGCTGGAAAGCCGGGCGCACGCCTTCGACATGGCGACTGCGCTCAAGGACATTACGGCGCGGCTTGGCATCGGCTTCGTCTACAAAACCTCGTTCGATAAGGCGAACCGCACCAGCGCCGCAAGCGCCCGCGGGCTCGGCCTCGACAACGCGCTGTCGATCTTTGCGGAGCTGCGGGAGAAACTCGGCGTGCCCGTGCTCACCGACGTGCACGAGCCCGAGCAATGCGCGGCGGTCGCCGAGGCGGCCGATATTTTGCAAATCCCGGCGTTTCTCTGCCGGCAAACCGATTTGTTGGTGGCGGCGGCCAAAACCGGACGTGCCGTCAACGTCAAAAAGGGGCAGTTTTTGGCGCCGTGGGACATGGCCAACGTGGTGCAAAAAATCACCGGCGCCGGCAACGCCAACGTGCTGGTCACCGAGCGCGGCGTGTCGTTCGGCTACAACACGCTCGTCTCCGACATGCGGGCGCTGCCGGTACTGGCGAAGACAGGCGCGCCGGTGATTTTTGACGCCACCCATTCGGTGCAGGAGCCGGGCGGGCAGGGCGCCACATCGGGCGGCGAGCGCGAATACGTGCCGGTGCTGGCGCGCGCCGCCGTTGCCGTGGGCGTCGCCGGGGTCTTCATCGAGACCCATGAGAACCCCGACCGGGCGCCGTCCGACGGCCCAAATATGATTGCGCTCAAGGATATGGAGCCGCTTCTTGCGCGTTTGATGCAATTCGACAAGCTGGCCAAAAGTTAAGCGGCGCCGTTCAACTCCGGGCGCGCTTCATCGCCAAAAACGAGATTTTGCCATTCCCCCCATCCTCAGAATCGTCAGCCTGGTGATTTTCGCTTCGACGCTGTTCTCGCGCGCCGTCGATCCGGTGATTCCGAAAATCGCGGCCGATCTCGCCATCGACGTGAAAACCGCGGCGCTATTGTCGAGCGCGTTCACGTTTCCCTACGCCATCATGCAGCCCGCGCTCGGCACCGTCGGCGATTTCTTCGGCAAGACCCGGCTGATGAATATCAGCCTCGCCGCCGTGGTGACGACGACGCTGATCTGCGCCTTCGCCAGCAATTTCACGTTGCTGGTGACCATGCGCGTCATCGCCGGCGTTTGCGCCGGCGGCATCTTTCCGGTCGGCGTGGCGATCGTCGGCGATCTGGTGCCGGTGCACTCGCGCCAGGTCGCGATCGGCCGCCTCTTGGCGGTGGGACTGACCGGCAATCTCATCGGCGCCGTGCTCGCCGGCGCCATCGGCGACCTGCTCGGCTGGCGCGGCGTATTTTTCTCGATCGGCGGATTTGGCGCGATCGTCGCGGTGATCGCTTTTTTCGCCTTTCGCGGCTTGAGCACGCCGAAGCCGAGGCCCTTCAATCTCGGCGCCGTGGCGGCGGGCTTCCGCAGCGTGTTCGCCGATCCCCGGGCAAAAGTCTGTTTCAGCTCGGTGTTCTTCGAGGGCATCGTCATCCACGGCATGTTTCCCTATGTGGCGCTCTTGCTTTTGGCGAGCGGCGAAACCCATTCCTCCTATGCCGGCCTCATCATCGCCGCGTTCGGCCTCGGCGGAATTATTCTGTCGCTGTCGCTGCCGTTCCTGGTGGTGCGGGTGACCGAGCGGCAATTGATGCTGAGCGGCGCGTTGTTTGCCGCGATCGCCTTCGGCCTGATCGCGCTGAACATGGCCTGGTACATTCAGGCTGCGGTATTCGTGCTGTTCGGCCTCGGCTTCTACATGCTGCACAATTGCATCCAGGTTCACGTCACCGACCTTTCGCAGACCGCGCGCGGCACCGCGCTGTCGATGCATTCGTCAGCGTTCTTTTCCGGCCAGGCGATCGGACCGATCTATTACGGCTTTGCCTTCGACCATCTCGGCATCAGCGTGCCGCCGCTGATCGGCGCCGGCGTGATTTTGGTCATCGGGGTTGTCTGCGCGCGGCTGCTGCGGCATCGGCGGCCGATGCCCGCCCATGTCGAAGGGCGCTGAATACCCATTATCATTGCTGTTGCGGCCTGGGGTGCCGTGCCGTTCACGGCGCGAGTGCGCCTGCGAGCCCTTCAATTACGTCTTCGATATCCTGCAACCCATTAAATCGTGGCGATCCCGCCATATGAGGTGTCAGGATTACGTTGTCGAACGAAAGTAACTCATCATCAGGTCGACCAGGCTCCTCGTATAATGGGTCGAGCGCAAAGCCGCCCAGATGACCGGATTGTAGTGCGTCCAGCAGTGCGGCCCGATCGATTAATTCGGCGCGCGAGACATTTACGATGCAAGCGCGAGGTTTCACCAAATTCATCCTCTTACGATCGATGAAGCCCAATGTGGATGCATCAAGTGGAAGCTGAGGTACAATCCAATCACTATTCGTGAGCAGGACATCTAACGGTTGATACGAAACGTTCAGGAGACGCTCATCATCTTGGCTAAGCTTCGTCCGTTGAAAATAGTGAGTTGTCATTCCGAACGCGGCAGCTCGCATAGCTAATTCACGGCCAATCTCACCCAACCCAATGATGCCGAGCGTGCTCCCGCTGAGAGTCCGCATCCCTGCGAACCGTCCCCAGTTGGCCCCGGGCGTATGGCGTGTGTCGAAGGGCCTGTAAGACCGCCCGCCGGAGGTCAATTGCTCGATACTGATCAAGCCGTTCAGCTCGTTCATTCTCCTGGCGAGCATCAGCATCAATGCAAAGGCGTGTTCTGCGCAAGAGATATTGGCGCGACGGCGCACGGCCAGAACCCTGATCCCGCGCGACACGCAGGCGTTGACGTCGATGTTGCGGAGAATTGCGCCGTACTTGTGCACGACTTTCAGTCGTGGCGCCAGTAGGAGTTCCTCGGGACCTATCGTCAGGGATTCGGTGATGATCGCTTCTGCCGTTTCGAGATTGCTTCGCAACTCGTCTTGGGATTTCACAAGACGGACGTCGCTGGGGTACAGCGATCTTGCGGCGCTTTTGAACTTGTCGCACCAGCAGCGGAAGTCAGGCAAATCGGGCGACATGAAATCGGCGAATGCGCTCCAGCGCTCGTGGCTGGTCGTTGGATCAAGGACGACGCCGATCAGGCGCGTCCAAACATCGTCTTCCACAATCAGCACGTGCTTCTTGGATTCCATTGTTGGCGTCTCAATTCTCAAGCGAGGAGCGAATTATTGGCTTGTGGCGGGTGCGACGCTGCATTTCCAACTTGACGCGCGCATCAGCCACTCTTCGCCGCGGTGTCCGTATCGTGGAGCGAGACTCCGGCCCGGGCTGCGCGCCGGCCGCCGCCGCAGCGCCAGCTTCCGCCCGCAGCAATGCGATGAATTCGAGATGAATACGCGTGGGTTGCCAACCGATGCGGGTGGCGATGCCGTCGAAACGGCGCAGATGCGGCGACCGAAACGGCAATTGCGCCAAGGCACCGACGTCGTTCAGCTTGGCTTCAAATCTCGACATCAGGGTCAGTTGGTCGGTTGCCGCAAGGATGGTGCGGTAGATTTGCGATGATGTCGTTTCGAGGCTGATCTTTGGCTCCGCGCAAACGCCCTGCAGCATGCGATGCAAAGCCTGTTGGCGTGGCGTCAACGGGCCCGGCATGATCCAGCTGAAATCGGCCAAGTCCCGATTGCGCAACCGTTTCAACCGATGCAACGGATGGCCATGACGCGCGACCACGACGTAATGATTGGCGAATAGCAGCTCTTCCTTGACGTCGGTGGCCCAATCCGGCCGCCTCAGCACGCCGTACAAGAGGTCAAGCTTGCCGGTACGCAGTTCGTTCAACAGGTCTTCGTAATGACCATCGACGATGCGCACGCGGGCCGTCGGATATCGCGACAGAAATTCCTTGATCGCATTGGACAGGATCTGGGTGGCCGAGTGCGGGATATTGCCGATTGCTATCCGCGAAACGACGTTGCCTCTTGCGGCCTGGATCTCATCCAAGCCGTATTCGATCTCGCCGAGCGCGACCTGAACGCGTCTGGCGAGCTCGGATCCATATGGGCTCGTCGTGACACCGGTTACCGTGCGCCGGTAGAGGCTGCGCCGCAGCTCACGCTCCAGCTCGCGGGCGGAGCGGTGCAGCGAAGGCTGCGAAATCCGCAACGACCGCGCCGCGGCGTCGAATGACGGATTCTCGGAAACGGCAATAAGGCTCTGCAATTGCGGCCGTGTAATCCTGTTGATCGTGGCGTCCGTGCTTTGCCGTCCTGCCGGCGAACTGCCGCCAGGTTCCATCAATGCCGAACGAAGGTGTTCCAAAAAGCGCCGTGTCCGCGGCAACAGGATCGCACCGGACTCGGTGACATAGCAGCCGAAGCGCCGGCGCTCGAACAGCTGCGTGCCCAGCCCGTCTTCCAGGGCGCGGATCGCTTGGCTCACCCCGGGCTGCGAAAGATGGATGTCCCGCGCCGCCGCACTGACGCTCTCCAGGCGCGCGACGGCTTCGAAGGCGCGCAGCTGTCGCAGTGACGGAATTTCGCGGGTCATCATCGAGGAATCCCCTGTCGGGCGCCCGCGGCGCCGAGAATATCCGCACCGCCTTTATAGCAAAAACTTATGGCTCCACGCGTGATTTCGATAGAGTCCGCCGCGGCGGCCGTGCCAGAGTTTCGGGTGCGGACACCCCGGACCGACGCGAGGCTGCAATTGCCCATGTCGGTCCATACCAGTGCCGTGCCGTCTAGGGAGAACGCATGACGTATCAGCCAAGTGTCCGGCCGCGCGCGCGCACAGTCTCACACGGTTGCTTGGCCGTGGCGGTGGCCGCCGTTTTTGCGATCCTTGGCGGAGGACCGCTGGCGGCCGCAGACTATCCGACCAAACCGGTGCGCGTGTTCGTGCCTTATGGGCCGGGCGGGGTCGGCGACCTGACGATGCGATTGCTGGCCGACAAGCTCGGCGATCAGCTTAAGCAGCAGTTCGTGATCGAAAACCGCCCGGGAGCAGGTGGCATCGTGTCGGCGACGCAGGTGCTGCGCGCTCCCGCCGACGGTTACACGCTCGGCGAGATCGGCAATGGCCAATCGATCAGCGCCTCGCTCTTCAACAAGCTTCCCTTTGACGTGCTGAAGGATTTCACCTCCATTTCAGTGGCGGCAAGTTTCGAGATGCTGCTCGCCGTGCCGGGCAATTCGCCCTACAAGTCGCTCCAGGATATCGTCGACGCGGCAAAGAAAAATCCCGGAAAGCTCAATCTCGGCGCCATCAATCCCGGTAGCACGCAAAACCTTTCGGCGTACTTGTTCGAGCAGGTGACGGGAGCTCAATTTACGATCGTCACCTATCGCACGACACCCGAGCTGGTGACGGCGCTGCTGCGCGGCGACGTCGATCTTGGATTCGATTATTACGCCGGATTTATCAGCGAGATTGGCGGCGGAAAACTGCGGATCGTCGCCACCTCCGGCGAGGAACGCGATCCCTTGCTGAAAGAGATCCCGACCGCGAAGGAAGGCGGATTCCCGCAATATGTCGTGACCAGCTGGAACGGGGTCGCGGGCCCCGCGGGCTTGCCTGATGACGTCGTGCAAATCCTCAACCGTGAGATCAATCGCGCGCTTGCCGCACCGGATCTTCAGCAAAAGGCGCGTGGGCTCGGCATCGATGCGCGCGGCAGCACGCCGCAGCAGATGCACGACCGCATGGCGGCGGACGTCGCCAAATGGCGTGTCGTTATCGACAAAGCCGGAATTCCGAAACAATAGCGCGCATCCGGGTTTTGGATCGGTTGGCGATCGAACAGGGCGCGCACCACGGCAAAACGGCATCAGGAGAATGGAATGGCGGATCAGCCGCAATTGAAGATCGCGATCGGGACTTATGGCCACACCCGCGCTTTGAAATCGGGCGACGTGCCGATCGAGGGCGTCGATCCCGCATTCGTCGAGGTGGTGCCGATCATCGGCGCCTTTCGCCGCATGGTGCGCGACGTTGAATTCGACATCTGCGAGATGGCGCCGACGACCTACATGATCGCGCGCGCGCTCGGCGCGCCTTACATCGCCTTACCGGTTTTCCTGATGCGCCGCTTTCATCACGGCGGCTTCGTGGTCCGTCCCGATGCGGGCATCAAGGTGCCCAAGGATTTGGCAGGCAAAAAGGTCGGCGTGCGGGCTTATTCGGTCACCACCGGCGTTTGGACGCGCGGCATTTTCGTCAACGAGTATGGGCTTGATTCCGCGAAGGTGACCTGGGTGGTCGATGACGAGGAGCATGTCACGTCGCTGAAGCTGCCGCCGAACGTGGTGCATGCGCCGGAAGGAAAATCGCTGCAGAGCATGATGAGGGCCGGCGAGATTCAGGCCGGATTTAGCGGGCCCGCGGGCGTAGGCCGTGCCGGTCCGCCGATCAGCGGCTGGGACAAGGCCGGCGCGGCAGCAGCCGATACCTATCCGGAATTGATCGCCGATGTCGAAAAGGTCGAGGCCGATTGGTTTCGCAAGAGCGGCATCTACCCGATCCACGGTCTCGTCGTGGTAAAGGACGAGCACATCAAGCGCCATCCGAGGCTGGCGCGCTCGCTGATGAACGCCTTCGTCGAGGCGAAAAAGCCCTATCTCGAGGAACTCAAGCGCGGCCAGGGCGATAATCCGGAGGACAAGCGCTATCGCAGTTTCCTGTCGCTGATGAGCGATCCGCTGCCTTATGGCAGCGCGGCGAACCGCGCCAGCATCGAGGCCCTGGTCACCTATAGCCTCCAGCAGAAGTTGATACCGGCACGCCCGCAACTCGATCAGGTGTTTGTCGATATCGATCCGTGAAAATCTCCTGTAACAAGAGTGAACGCACATGCCCGTCATCGACATACATCCGCACATCGTCTCGCCCGATACCCAGCGTTATCCGCTGGCGCCGCTGGGCGGCACGCAATCCACCTGGTCGAGCGAGCGGCCGACCACCTATCAAACTTTGCTCAAGGCCATGGACGACGCCGGCGTCGACAAGGCGGCGATCGTGCATTCCTCCACGGCTTACGGCTATGACAACAGCTATGTGGCGGATGCGGTCGCTGCCGTTCCGTCCCGCTTCACCGGCGTCTATTCCATCGATGTCATGGCGCCCGACGCCGTGAAGACATTCGATGACTGGCTCGGCCGCGGCTGCACCGGCATGCGCCTGTTCACCACCGGCTCGACTTTGCCGGACCAGGCTACCTGGTTCGTCGATCCAAAGACCTATCCGTTCTGGGAGCATGCGTCGGCAAAGAACATCCCGGTCTGCATGCAGATGAAGCAGGAAGGCCTGCCGTTGTTGCGGCAAATCATGGATCGCTTTCCGAAGGTGACGATGATCCTCGACCATTTGGCGCGCGCGCCGTTCGCGGACGGGCCACCCTACAGCGGCGCCGCCGAGCTCCTCGATCTCGCCAAATACAAGCAAGTCTATCTGAAGATCACGCCGGTCAACGTGACGCCCAAGAGCTGGGGCAAAGCCACGCCGGAAACGTTCTTCGGCAAGATCGTCGATACCTTCGGCGCTTCGCGGATTGCCTGGGGTTCGAATTTTCCGAATTCGACAGGTACGCTTTCGGAAATCCTCGGCGCCGCGCGCCAGGCGTTTGCCTTCGCCAAGGCGTCGGATCAGGATTGGATTTTCGGCAAGACCGCGCTCACGCTCTATCCCGCTCTGGCCAAGTGATAAAGGATTTAAGCTCATGGCGACCGCGACAAAGCTCAAGCTGCACACGATGTTGGGCAACTATGCGAACACCAAGCCGCTCAAGAGCGGCACGATCTACTCCGACCTGGTCGATTTCGATTTTGCCGAGGTGAAGGTCGCCAACAATTTGTTCAAGCAGGTCGTGCGCGAGGCCAAATACGACGTCGCCGAGTTGGCAATCGTGACCTATCTGCAGGCCAAGGCCTACGGCAAGCCTTATGTGTTGCTGCCCGCCGTGGTGGTGAGCCGCGGCCAGCATCACACCATCGCCTACAATCCCGAGCGCGGCCCGCTCAAGCCGACCGAGCTCAACGGCAAGCGGGTCGGCGTACGCGCCTATACGGTGACGACAGGGACGTGGGTGCGGGGAATCCTGGCGAGCGATTACGGTGTCGACATCGACAAGGTCGAGTGGATCACCTTCGAGGATCCCCATGTCGCCGAATATCACGACCCGGCCATCGTCAAGCGCGCGCCGGCAGGCAAGGATTTGACGCAGATGCTGCTCGATGGCGACGTTGCCGCCGGTATCGTCGGCGACAAGCTGCCCGATCCGAAGCTCAAGCATCTCATTCCCGACGCCGATGCGGTTGCGCAAAAATGGGCCGAGCGCCACCACGGCGTCCCGATCAATCACATGGTGGTGGTCAGGCAGGAGCTGTCGCGCTCGCGGCCCGACGTCGTCAAAGACATCTTCCGCCAGTTGCACGACAGCAAACGGGCGGCAGGATTGCCCGACGGCGGCGCGCTCGACCCTTACCGTTTCGGCGTCGAGGCCTGCCGGCCGATATTGGAAATCATCATCGACTTCTGCCACCAGCAAAAGCTCATCTCGCGCCGCATGTCGGTCGACGAGCTGTTCGACGACACGACCCGCGCGCTAACGGTTTAGGAATTCCCGACGGAGAATGGGGCCCCGCGCTTTGCCGGCCGACCTGCTCGATGCGCGCATGCGCTCCGAGACAGAGCGATGGGCCCGCGTCATTGCGGAGGCCTTCGCGAAGATCGGCGCGAAAGCAGAACCGGCCTCGCCGGAACAGCTGTCGTCTTACTTGGCGCAGCAACTGCTGCGTTGGGCTAAAATCGCGGAGGCAACCGGGATCTCGGTCGATGAGTGATGCTCCGGTGAGGGATCGCCGACGGCTTCAAGGAGGAACGCATGTTGTGCCGGACGATACGAATGGGCAAATCGGCCCTGTCGCTGATGCTTCTGCTTACATCCGGGCCACTTTCAGCGGCACGGGCCGAGACCATCGATCAGCTATACGAGAAGGCTAAGCTCGAAAAGGCGCTCGTATTCTATACCGGTGGCGGCCCGGCGGCGGCTAAAGCGGCGGCGGACGCTTTCGAGAAGCGCTTCCCGGGCATCGCCGTCACCGCCAAGGGTGACTTCAGCAATGTCCTCGACTCCGAGATCGACCAGCAACTCAAGGACAACAAGGTCACTACGGATTTCCTGCAATTCCAGACGGTGCAGGATTATCCCCGGTGGGATAAAGCGGGCGCGCTGCTGCACTTCAAGCCCGACGGCTTCGACCAGGTTCTTCCTGCAATGAAAGACAAGGACGGAGCCTGGGTGGCCGTGACCGCGATTCCAATGTTCTACGGCTATAATCCCGAGAAGGTGCAGGAGGCCGACGTGCCGAAGTCGGCGCTCGATTTCCTCAAGCCGCAGTTCCGCGGCAACATCGTCACCGTTTACCCCACCGACGACGACGCGACCCTCTACAATTTCGATTTGATCGTGCAGAAATACGGCTGGAGTTACATGCCGAAATATATGGCCAACCAGCCCTATTTCATCCAGGGCCATCGCGATGTCGCGGCCCGCGTAAAATCGGGCGCTGATTTCGTCAGCTTCGATATGAGCAATAGTTCGCGGATCGGCGGCGGCAACCTGAAGCTCGTCATGTCCGAGAAGGATAAGTCGCCGGTCTTTTTCACCGCCGGCGGCATCCTTAAAGATGCGCCACATCCCAATGCCGCAAAGCTTTTCCTGACCTGGATCTTAAGCAAGGAGCAGCAGGGCCGCGTGCCTGCCTTCTATTCGCCGCGCGGCGACATGCCGCCGCCGGAGGAGCTGCCGCCGCTGTCGAGCTCGCGTTTTGCAAACGGCTATCGCGATTTTGTCGGTGATGGATCGCGGCTTACGGCGCTGCGGAAGCGTTTCGAAGTTTTCACCGGACCGGTCACAAATAAGGCCACGCAATAGATCATTCGCGCGTCCCGCCGAGCGTAGAAGCAAAGTCGAGTTAAACGAGCGGCCGGCCGGATTGCAGGGAAGTGCGTTGCAATGTCCAAGTCTGGTTTTCGAAGGGAAGCATCATGAGATTTCCCCGCCGCCGATTTCTGCATCTCGCTGCGGGTGCCGCCGCTCTCCCGGCTGTCTCGCACATGGCAATGGCGGACACCTATCCGGCTCGCCCGATCGCGATGATCGTGCCGTATGCCATAGGTGGTCCGGCGGATGCCATCGCCCGCACCATGGCCGACCGCATGGGGGCTTCGCTGCATCAGACTGTTGTGGTCGAGAACGTCACCGGCGCCGGCGGCAGCGCCGGTGTCGGCCACTTGGCGCGCGCCGTGCCCGACGGTTACACGATCGGTATCGGCAACTGGGGCTCGAACGTCGCAAACGGTGCGCTCTACACGCTGCCGTACGATCTGCTGACGGACTTCGAGCCGGTGTCCATGCTGCCTTCCGAGCCCAACCTCATTCTCGCCAAGACCTCTATACCCGCGAGCAACCTGCACGACCTGATCGCGTGGCTGAAGGCGAATGCGGACAAGGCGACCGGCGGCACCAGCGGCGTCGGCGGACCATCGCATGTCGCCGGCATCCTGTTTCAACAGCAAACAGGTGTGCATTTTCAGCTGGTGCCGTATCGTGGCGCCGGCCCGGCGATTCAAGATTTGGTCGGCGGTCAGATCGACACCATGATCACCGGGCCGTCGATCTCGATGGCGCTGGTGCGTGACGACAAGATCAGGGCCTATGCGGTCACCGCCAGGAGCCGCATCGCGGCAGCGCCCGACATTCCGACGACCGACGAGGCCGGCCTGCCGGGATTTTACATCGCGGTCTGGCACGGACTATGGGTGCCGAAGGGCACGCCTAAGGAGATCGTCACCAAGCTCAATACCGCTGTGCGCGATACACTCGCCGACCCGGCCGTCCGTCAGCGGCTAGCCGCGATGTCGCTTGAAATCCCGTCGCTCGATCAACAAACCCCGGAGGGACTTTACGCCCAGCAAAAGGCCGAAATCGAGAAGTGGTGGCCGATTATCAAGGGAGCGAACCTCAAAGGCGAATGAACCCTTCGCAAAACGGCAATTGACGGTGGCGAAATGACGCTATGAGTCACGATCGACCGAATTCGGGAGATCTTTGCGGGATGGTGGTGGTGGCGGCGGAGATCGAGATCGCCGGCAGAAGGCGCAGACACTCGGCGAAATTAGCCTTTGCGCTCAATGAGCGCCTGAGGGGTACAGACAGCGCAACCCCCTGTAAAATCAGGGATGCCGCTATTACTGTCTGGATCATTCCAGCGAAGGGAACCGCCTCTGACGACCAAGCTTCCCCATATCGGCAAAAAGCCGCACGTCGCCATCATCGGCGCCGGCGTGGTCGGCCTCGGCATCGCCTGGCGGCTCGCCGGCCGCGCGACGGTCACGGTGTTCGATCGCGGCAAGGCCGGTGCGGGCTCAAGCCATGCCGCGGCCGGCATGCTGGCGGCGTGCTGCGAGGCGGAACCCGGCGAGGAGGCGCTGGTGGCGCTCGGACGCGACAGCCAGGCGCGGTGGCCGGCCTTCGCCGACGAGCTGTTGCGCGCCAGCGGGGTCGACGTCGAGCTGCGGCGCGAGGGCACGCTGCTGCTCGCCTTGACCGCGGACGATCAAGCGGACATCGCCCATCGTTTGGAGTTTCAGCGGCGTCTCGACCTGCCGCTCGAATGGCTGTCGGCCGCCGACACGCGGAAAAGAGAGCCGCATCTGGCCGGTAAAATCGCCGGCGCGCTGTTCTCGCCGCAGGATCATCAAGTCGATAACCGCAAGCTCGTGCAGGCGCTGCGCATCGCCGCCGAAACGGCCGGTGTGACAATTCACGAGCATCGGTCGGTCAAGGACATTGCCGTGCAAGGCGGCAAGGCGATCGGCGTCGTATTTGAAGACGGCACGACCGAGCGCGCCGACATGGTCGTACTCGCCGCCGGCGCCTGGTCGCGCACGATCGGCGGATTGCCGCCCGACCGCCGGCCGCCTGTGCGCCCCGTAAAGGGCCAGATGCTGGCGCTGCGCATGGATGCGAAAGCGCCGCTCGTCAATCACGTGCTGTGGGCGCCCGGCGCCTATCTGGTGCCGCGCCGCGACGGCCGGCTGATCGTCGGCGCCACCGTCGAGGAAAAAGGTTTTGACGACACCATCACCGCCGGCGGCGTGATGGCGCTGCTCGACGCGGCGTGGCGCGCGGTGCCGGCGGTCGAAGAACTGCCGATCGACGAAATCTGGGTCGGTCATCGGCCGGGCAGCCGCGACGACGCGCCGATCCTCGGCCGGGGTCCCCTCGACGGCTTGTTCTATGCCACCGGCCATCACCGCAACGGCATTTTGTTGGCGCCGGTGACGGCGGATGCCATGGCGCGGCTCATTCTCGACACTGTCGTCGATCCGGCGATCCGGCCGTTCGGTCTCGAACGTTTTCTACCGGCGCGGGCGGCGGAGTAGGGGAGCGCGATGACGCAAGCGGAAATCCGCGTCAACGGCGAGAGCGAACCGTTCGCTGCACCAAAGACGCTCGAAGCGCTGCTGGCGGAAAAAACCGTCGACACCAGTCAGCGCGGCATCGCGGTCGCGCTCAACGGCGCCGTCGTGCCGCGCGTGGCATGGCCGGCGACGCGGCTTAATCCCGGCGACAGCGTCGAGATCGTGCGCGCGCGGCAAGGTGGTTAGTGTTCGCATGTTTACGAATGATGCGGCTCGTCATCATCACAAGTTTGAGGCCACGATTGCGGCCCGCGACCCCTCCTCAATCCTCCCCCGTTCAGGGGGAGGATGGAGAAAGCAATTCCTTCGTGCCTGCACAAAAGAGCTCGGCATAGTCGGCCTGCTCTTCCTCCCCCTGAAAGGGGGAGGATAGGTGGGGGTCTGCTGAACTCGAGGAATAATGGCAGCGCATACGAAAAGCACTTAAGGAGTATCCAAATGTCCGATCCTCTGGTCATCGCCGGCCAAACATTCGGCTCGCGGCTGTTTCTCGGCACCGCCGGCTACCCCAATCGCAAGATCATGCTCGACGCGATTGCGGCAAGCGGCACCGCGATGGTCACCGCCTCGATCCGCCGCATCAGCCTCGCCGGCGACGACGAAAGCTTGATCGATCTGTTGGCCGGCCGCGTCCGCTTCCTGCCCAACACGGCGGGCTGCCAGACCGCGAAGGACGCGGTGCTGACCGCCGAGCTGGCGCGCGAAGCGCTGGACACCAATTGGGTCAAGCTCGAAGTGATCGGAGATCGCGAGTTGCTTTATCCCGACGTCGAAGAACTCATTCGCGCGACGCAGACATTGGTCGCCAAGGGCTTTGTCGTGCTGCCGTATTGCACCGAGGATCCGGTGACGTGCCGAAAACTCGCCGATGCCGGCGCCGCGGCGGTGATGCCGATGGGCTCGCCGATCGGCTCGGGGCTGGGCATTTCCAACCCGCATCTGATCGAGCTCGTCTGCGCGCGCTCGCCGGTGCCGGTGGTGCTCGACGCCGGCATCGGCACCGCCTCCGACGCCACGCTCGCCATGGAGCTCGGCTGCGCCGCCGTGCTGGTCAATACGGCGGTGTCGAAGGCGCGCGATCCGGTGATGATGGCAAGCTCAATGCGCGCCGCGGTGGAAGCAGGCCGGCTGTCCCGGCTCGCGGGCCGCATCGCCAAGCGCACCCACGCCGAGCCGTCGAGCCCGCAATTCGGGCTGGTGGGGACCTAACTCCGAGCTACAATCGGCGACATGCTTGCGCGCCGCTGCTTCCTTCGCCTTGCCGGTCTCGCCGCCGCGTCGTCTGCTATTTCACGGCGCGCGTCGGCCGACACCTATCCGTCGCGGCCGCTGCGCTGGATCGTGCCGTTTCCGGCTGGCGGCAGCACCGATCTCATCGCGCGACTGCTGGGCGAGTGGCTCGCGACCCGGCTCGGCCAGCCGGTCATCATCGAGAACAAGCCCGGCGGCGGCACCAATATCGCCGTGCAGGCGGTCGTCAATGCGCCGGCCGACGGCTACACGCTGTTGTTCGCGGTGGCCAGCAATGTGATCAATCCGTCGCTCTACAAATCTCTGCCGTTCGATTTTCAGCGCGACATCGCGCCGGTGGCCGGGCTCGCCGAACTGCCGCTGGTGCTGGACGTCACTCCCACGCTGCCGGCCCACACCGTGCCGGAGTTCATCGCTTACGCCAAAGCCAATCCCGGAAAAATCAATTTTGCCTCGTTCGGTGTTCGCACCATCAGTCAACTTGCCATCGAGCTGTTCAAGATCTCGACCGGCGTCGATGTGGTGCACGTGCCCTATCAAGGCGGCGCGCCGATGCTGACCGATCTGTTGAGCGGCCGCATCCAGGCCGGCGTCGACGCGCTGCCGAATTCGCTGCCGCACATCAAGTCAGGCGGCGTGCGGGCCCTGGCGGTGTTTTCGGCGAAGCGGACGCCGGCGTTGCCCGACGTGCCGGCCATGGGCGAGACGATTGCCGGCTTCGAGGTCACGCCATGGACGGCGCTCGGCGTTCCGAGCGGCACGCCTGGCGCGATCGTCGAGCGGCTCAACCGCGAGATCAATTCCGGCCTCGCCGATCCCGGCATCCGCGCGCACATGGCCGAAGTCGGGGGCGTGCCGCTGGTTTACTCGCCCGGCGAGTTGCGCGCGTTGATCGCGCGCGATGCGGCGAAGTGGGCGAGGGTAGTGGAGGAGGCGGGGATCAAGCCGGAGTAGATGCGGCGAAGCAGGTCACGCCATCATGTCCCGCACCAGCGGCATCACCTTGGTGCCGTAAAGCTCGATGCTGCGCATGAGCTTGTCGTGCGGCAACGTGCCGGAGCTGTACTTCATGTCGAAACGCGCGAGGCCGAGGGCCTTTGCGGTCGCGGCGATCCGGCGCGCCACGGTCTCGGGCGCACCGACATAGAGCGAGCCGCCGTCGGCCTCCTGGTCGAAATGCGCCCGTGTCACCGGCGGCCAACCGCGCTCGGCGCCGATGCGGTCCCGCATCCCCTTGTGGTGCGGCCAAAGCTCTTCGCGCGCTTGCGCGTCGGTGTCGGCGACATAGCCGTGCGAATGCAGGCCTATGGGTTTTACCGGGCGGCCGAGCTGCGCATAAGCGCGCTTGTAGAGATCGATGAAGGGCATGAACCGCCGCGGCTCGCCGCCGATGATGGCCAGCATTAACGGCAGGTCATAACGCGCTGCACGGACAACGGATTCCGGGCTGCCGCCGACGCCGATCCAGGTCTTGAGCGGCGGCTTTTCCAGCGGCGGGAAAACCTGCTGGTTGGCGAGCGGCGGCCGCAACTTGCCCTGCCACGTCACCGGTTCCTGCTTGAGCAGCGCAGCGAACAGATCGAGCTTTTCCTCGAACAGCGCCTCGTATTGCGCCAGATCGAAGCCGAACAACGGAAACAATTCGGTGAACGAGCCGCGTCCCAGCGTCACCTCGGCGCGGCCGCTCGAGGCGGCGTCGACGGTGGCGAAACGCTCGAACACGCGAATGGGATCGTCGGATGAGAGCACCGTCACCGCCGAGCCGAGCAGGATCCGCTCGGTGCGCCCGGCGATGGCCGCGAGCACGACCTCGGGCGCGGAGATGGCGAAATCCGGACGATGGTGTTCGCCGACACCGAAGGCATCGATGCCGAGCCCGTCGGCCAGCACCGCTTGCTCGATCACCTCGCGGATGACTTGGGCGTGGCTGTTGAGGCGGCCATCGGGGCCGGCGGTGATGTCGCCGAATGTATCGAGCCCGAATTCCATGGGTGTGCAGCAACCAGGATGTTCTCAGAAGCTGAAAAGCAAACGAGGCGCCGCCAGCGGCGACGCCTCGCGCACGACTTCAGTCCGATGGACCGGTCAGGCCGGGCAGACGGACAAGCCCGAGCAATAGGCCAGCGTGTATCCGGCCTTCTCGCTCCCGGCCGCGGCCTCCAGGGCCTCGTCGGAGATTTCATAGGCGGGAAGCTCTTCGATCTGGTCGAATCCGATCGTAGCGTCGTTCATGATGGTCATCCTTTTGTTCGCCAGTGGCGTCGGCAAATAGGAAGAGAATTTGCGGTAACGCCCCCCAATGGAACCCATATAATCATCGGCTGCGACTAGTGTAAAGTCTAGGCAATGATACCGTAGGTAACTGAATTACCGAGTTAATTCGTGCTGGAGAGAGAAATCGGATGGACGCATTTTACGAGCGGCTCGCGGTTCGGGCCGCAACGCTGGACGAAGTCCTATCCGACGATTTCGAGCCGTTGCCCGGCCAGAAGGGCGATGCCGATTTGGCGGCGCGGCGGCTTGCCGCATGGTGCCGCTCATGCGCCAGCGGCGACTGGTCGCTGTTCGGCCGGCGGCTCGATCGGGACGGCTTGGCGTTTGCTCCGGTGCTGGCGAGACTTGCGGCCGTTCGCCGTACTGCCACTGCTCTGCCGTCATGGATCGAGGACGCAATCTGGGTCGAAGCGGCTTTGCAAGACACAGGCGGCAATGCCGCGCCGCGGCTTGGGCCGGACAACGCCGATCCTTGTGCGTTCGAGCAGCTCTTCACCTCGCTGGTCGCGCAAGCCGACACGCGGCTTTGGTCGGGTCTCGATGCGCGGGTCGGCGATAACTTGAACGACAGCGCGTGGGCGTCGTTGCGCCTGGCGCTGCTTCGGGAGCTTTCAAACTTAAGCACGGCGGCGCTCTACGAGCGCTTCGCCAAGGCGCGCAATGCCGGTTCGCCGCAACACGATGCAGCGGGGCCGGCGCAGCACAACGGCACGGCGCGCTACGATCGCTTCGTCGCCGAGATGCAGGGCGGCGGTTGGCGGCGGCTGTTCGAAGACAAGCCGGTGTTGTTGCGGCTGCTCGCCACCGTCACGCGGCAGTGGATCGACACCTCGCGCGAAATGGTTTTGCGTCTCGATGCCGATCTTGCGGTGATCCGTCGCGATATTCTCCTTACCGGCAATGCCGGCCGGGTTGCCGGATTCGAGGGCAATCTCTCCGATCCGCACAATGAAGGCCACTCGGTCCGCATCGTCAGCTTCGAGGACGGCGCGCGCATCGTCTACAAGCCGAAGGATCTGCGGCTCGATGCCGCCTGGCACGCCTTGGTCGAGCGCTTGAACGGCGCCCAAGCTCCGATCGAGCTCAAAGCGGTGCGCACGATCGCGCGGGACGGCTACGGCTGGACCGAATTCATCGACCACGCAGCGTGCGTGGATGAGGAGGGTTTCGCGCGATTTTTCCGGCGTGCCGGCGGCTGGCTGGCGCTGTTTCACTGCTTTGCCGCAACCGACATGCATCAGGAGAACATGATCGCGTGCGGCGATCATCCGGTACCGATCGATCTGGAAATGATTCTGCAGGCGGGTGCCGAAGAGCGCAGCGCCGAAGCTCCGGAGGATTTCGCCTTCGCCGCCGCCGCTGAAATCGTCAGCAATTCCGTCACCGCGGTGGGCCTGCTTCCCGCCTACGGACGCTCTCCCGACAACATCGTCTTTGCCGTCGGCGGCATGACCGCGGACTGGACCGCCAAAACGGAGATCATTTGGGACAAAATCAATTCCGACGCGATGCGGCCGGCGAGATCGAACGAAGCTGCCAAGACCAGTCCCAATCTGCCGCACGTCGGCGGCCGCAACGCAAAATTCGGCGATCACGTCGACGACTTCGTCGCAGGTTTTGAGCAATACGCGAGCTTCTTGTTGCGCCACGGCCGGGGGGCAGGGCGGGGCGAGCTGTTCGACGGATTTGCCGGCGTTCCGGTCCGCAACGTCATTCGCGCGACCCGGTTTTACTACATGCTGCTGCAGCGGCTTCGCAATCACAAAGCCATGGACGACGGCGTGATCTGGTCGGCGCAGGCCGATTTCATCGCCAGGCTGTCCGATTGGCAAAGCGAGCATAATCCGCTTTGGCCGTTGCAGCGGGCCGAACGCTCGGCGCTGGTCGCGCTCAACGTGCCGCATTTCGTCTCGCCCAGCGACGGCCAGGACATCGCCGATGCGAACGGCAATTCCGTTCATATCGTGTTGCCCTCGGGCCTTGAGCGCGCCCGGGCGCGGTTTGCGAATTTCGACGAACAGGAAATCGCCTGGCAGGCCGAAGTCATCCGCGAGAATACAAACTCGATCCCACGCTCTGCCAAGCCCAAAACGGTCGAACTGGACGAAACTACGCGCCAAGATTCTGCAATCGTACCGACAAAAGAGACTTTCACCGCCGAAGCCGATCGGATCGCGGCGGAATTGTCGCATTACGCCATACGCCGCGGCCCGAGCGTCGCCTGGATCGGTCTCGATTGGTTGGGCGACTCCGAGTTTTCCCAGCTCGTCTGCCTCGGACCAGACCTCTACAACGGCATTTGCGGCATCGGTGTCTTTCTTGCGGCCCATGCGGCGGTGACAGGCAACAAAGCTTCGGCCGAGCTTGCCTATGCCGGGCTGGCGCAGTTGCGCAAGAATTTGAAAAGCCGCAATGCGGCGCGTATGACCCGAGCGCTCGGTGTCGGCGGCGCAGTCGGACTAGGCTCCATCGTCTACGCGCTGTCCGTCATGGCGAAATGCCTACAAGACGATCGCTTGCTCGCTGATGCGCGGCAGGCGGCGGAACTGTTCACCGACGACCTCATTGCCGCCGACAAGCAATTGGACGTCGTCAGCGGCAGTGCCGGCGCCATCCTCGGCCTGCTGCGGCTTTACCGCGACACGCGATCCGGCGACGTGCTGCGCCTGGCGGAGAAATGCGGCGAGCACCTGCTCGGCCAGCCGCGGCTCGGGCCGGAAGGACAGCGGACCTGGGTCGGGCAGGGCTCCGGACCGCGCGGGCTCAACGGCATGTCGCACGGCGCGGCGGGTTTTGCCTTGGCGCTGGCCTCGCTGGCGCAGGCGACCGGACGCCAAGAATTGCGCCAACAACTGGCGCAGGCCGCCGCCGAGTGCATGGCATTTGAAAATTCAAGCTACGACACGGAACGGCATAACTGGCCCGATCTGCGCGAGCAGGGAGGGCTGTGGTGGCCGTGCCAGTGGTGTCACGGCGCGCCCGGCATCGGTCTGGCGCGGATTGCCACATCCAGAACTCCGCGGGATGGATGCCGCGCACCTCGCGGCCGATATCGAAAACGCAGTCGAAGGCGTAAAGCTTGGCCGGCCCACCGCCGTCGATACGCTGTGCTGCGGCGCGCTGGGCGGCGTCGAATTCTTCTGCGAGGCCGGCGACGCGCTTGGCCGCGACGATCTTCGCGCGCTTGCGGGAGAGCGGCTGACGGCGGTTTTGCGCACGGCCGCCGGGGCCGGCGATTATCGTTGGAACAGCGGCAAAGGACGATTCAATTTAGGCATGTTCCGCGGTCTTGCCGGCGTCGGTTACACGCTGCTGCGGCGCGTCGACGGTTCGCTGCCGAACGTGTTGATTTGGGAATAGCCGAATCTTTTTTTCGCGAAGCCCGGTCGCGAAACCGGACGTTATTGCGATTTCGCCGGTGCGCATGATGCAACCAGCACCGCCTTGAACATATCAAAGGACTGGAGTTGCACCTGGCACGCCGTCGACGGTTCTGGCGATAGGCGGATGACGTCGCCGGCGGCCACCTTCTGCTGCTTGCCGTTGACGTTCAGGTTAACGCCTTCGTTGCCGGGAGGACCGATCATGCCAATGGTCAAACGGCCGTCGGCGGCAATCAGCGACTGGTTGGGAATGATGTTGTAGACGTTCATGGACGGCATGATCGCATCAAGCGTGGCTCGGGTGGTCGTGAGTTCGGCTCGTAGCGCGGTGAGAGTTGCATTTTGATCGGCGACGTCCGCCGCAAGCCGCTGGCCATCCGATTGCATCTGTTGAATGGCGGCATCGCGCTGCGCGATATCGCGGACATTAAACTGGCGGCCCCAAAAATAGCCGCTGACCATGATGAACAAAATGAGGACGATAGCGGCGGGGCTGCGAAGCCGGCTGCGCGGTGCTGGGTCATTTTGTCGGGTGCTCATAGTGACCTCTGCACGATCGTAAAGTGGGAATTGCCCTGCAAATTACTGTTTCGGCGCCGCTCTCGCGTCCGCCGGCGGAACGGAATCCGGCGCGCGGAAGGGGGAATAGAGCCGGGAGAGAATGGCCTCGAAATCGGACATGCCGTACGGGCCCGACGCGCCGGGCGGCGCGGCGTCGGATGCCTGCGGCGCATTGCCGGTCGATTGGCCGACCCTGTCGGTGTCGGTCGATCCGCCGCCGGGCGCCGGCGCGCCCGACGATGACTTATCGCTCGCGGCCGGCGGCGCTCCGGACGGCGGTGCCGTGCCGTTTGCCGGCGGTTGCGGTGTTATCCCCGAACCCGGTGGCGTATCGACATTGCCGAGAATGAGCGGCAGGCCGTCCTTGTTGGTGCCGAAGATGACGATTTTCGCATTGGGCGATTGCGCCAGCGCCAGCGTCGCCTCGATGCCGCGCCAGCGCAGATACGAGTCCGAAATGCCCTGGCTGACGGTGCGTTGAAAGGCGGCGATGCCGTTGGCCTCGATCTGCTTGCGCTTCGATTCCTGCGCTTCGCGCTCGACGCGGAATTTATATTCCTGAATCTGGTAGTACTGCTCGGTCTGGCGATTGATGGCGGCGACGATGGCCGGCGGCAATTCGATGCCGAGCACGAGCGTATCGAGGAGCTGGATCGCGCTTTGCAGGAAGTCGTTGTAATGCTTGGGATCGGGCTGCTCCATGGCCTCGGGCTGCACCAACTTGTTGAGACTGGCGCCGAGCGACTTTTGCCCGGCATCGTGAATCTCGTCTTGGATCGCCTCGCGTGAGGTGTAAACCTTCTCGGCAGTGTATTGCGAAATGATTTGACGGGTTTGGCTGCCGATCTCCGGACTGATCACGGTGGCGAAATAGTTCGGACCGATGAACTTGTGCAGCACGGCCACGGAATTATGCTGCAGTTGATATCGCACATTGACTTGAACGGTCATGCTCACGCCGTCCTTGGAAATGGCGTTGTATGTCTGCGTCACCGATTGCAGCCGCAGATCGTAAAGATACAGCTTGTTCCAAGGCGCGATCAGGTGCAGGCCCTCCTCCCGGATATCTCGGGGATCGAGCACCGTGCCGCGAACAAGGCACATGCAGTAAGGGTCGAAACCGATGAGCCGATACCACAGGACGCCGACCTGCCCGGTCGGAACCGAAATCACGACGTAGGGCCACAGCACGACCGCGATCAGCAAGAACGTCATCAATATGACGGAGGCCCGCGGCAGGTGACGCCTGATGCGGCGCCAGCCACGCTTCGGCAGCGGTTTGCTATCGAGATACTCCGAATACGTTGCCATCAGCCGTTATCCATCGCGCCCGACCATCAGCCCATATTCATCGTACGTTGCTCGACGATGCGGCCTTCGTCCATGCGCACCCGGCGCGCCCGCAATGTCAACTCGTCAAGATAGCGGTCATCGTGGGTGATGACCACGATGGTGGCGCCGGCTGCCATCAAATCCGGCAATAGCTCGTCATAGAATTTGCGGCGGAATTCGGGGTCCTGTTCGGCGGTCCATTCGTCCAGCAGCAGGATCGGACGTTTCTCCAGCAAACTGACGATCAGCGCAAGGCGGCGGCGTTGGCCGCCGGACAGATCGAGGGTGCGGAACTCGCCGTCGACCAGCCCGGTCTTGTCGGACAGGCGGAATTGCGCCAACAGGCGCTCAAGCTCGCCCGCGCCCCCCTCCGGAATGCCATAGAGCCGGTGGAACAAGTGGTAGTCGAAGAAAATCGCCGACATCAAGGCGCGATAGGTATCGCGGTTATGGTCGTCGACGCGCGCTCCGTCGAGCGTGATCTCGCCGGAATTGGGCGGATAGAGCCCCGACAGCACGCGCAAGAACGTCGATTTTCCCGAACCGTTGCCGCCGGTGATGAACACCAACTCGCCGGGGTTCAAGGTGAAGTCGATCGGTCCGATCTTGAAGGCGGCGTCGGAGAATTTGTCGACATAGCGGAAGGTGAGGTCGTGTATTTCGATCTTCTCGAAACGCTTCGGGATCGTGATCTCTTTTGCCGCGGTCGAGCCGGCCGCCCGCAGCGTGGTTTCCAATTCTTCGATGCGGCTCGCCGCCGCATTGGCGTTGAGCAGGATCGGAATCGATTGCACCAGACCGAAACACGCGCCGACCACGAACAACAGCGCGGTCGTTGCCTTCGAGATCGACGCGCCGCCGAGCGAGTCGCTCAGAGTAGGGGCGACGAATACGACGGCGCCGAGCAGCACATACATCGAGATCTGCGAGTTCACGATCATTTTGAAGGTTTCGGCCTGCGTCCGTATTTTGATATTGGCCGCGACCCGCGACACATCGGCGGCGTCCTCGAACAGCTCGGTGCTGCGGGCGCTGTTGAGCCGCACTTCTTTGAAGCCGTCCAAAAAGTCGGTCAGCCTGTCGAACAGCCGGCGTTCCCACGCCGCCGACTCGTTTTTTTGCGCGCTCAGCTGGCGGTTCTTCAGGTGGAACATGATGCCCGCGCCGAAGACAATCACGAAGGTCATGAGGAAGGCGGCAAGCGACAGATACGCCACGTAGAACGAGACGAAAAAAATCAGCACCGCGCCCTGCACGGTGAAGCAGAGCATGTTGCTGGCTTGGGTGAGGATCTGGGTATCGCCGGTGACCGAGGCGACGATACGCGCGAGCCCGATGTTATCGAGCGCCAGGAGCTCGGAGTGCCTGATCTGGTCCATGATGCGCAGACGCATCCGATGGATGATGCCCTCGATCTCGGCGGTGGCGGTGATGGTGACGTAGGCTTGCGTCTTCATGAACAGAAACAACGCAACCAGAAACAGCGTCGCCGCCCACAGGCTGGGCTTGTTGCCGTTGTTGACGCTCTGCACGCCGGCATTGATGGATGCGAGAACCGCCGCCGTGCTGATGCCGCCCAGGGCGGACATGAACAGCAGCCGCGGCAGCGAGCCCTGCATTTCGCGTTGAACGAGCTGGACGAAGGACATGGCTGTGATGTCCTTCGTCTACGCTTCTACACGGGGCCGTTGCCGGCTCAGCGAAGGATACACTTGCCCGCCCCAATCAACACTTGCACGACTTTCAGCTACGCCACTCGACGCGGCGAGACGGGCCGGTGAGCAGCAGCACGGGAAGTACCACCAACGGGGTGGTGACGAGCGCGATCACGAACGTGCCGAAGAAGCCCATTCGGCGGTTGATGCCGCAAAAACCGGTGAGAATGCAAAACACGACATATATGGTGGCTTCCACCATGGGGTCGATCTCGTCGGTCAGCAACTGTCGCGCTTTCGCCGGTGGAACCACTCCTCGATTGGCCGGCATCCACCCGCGTGGATCATGAGCCAGGATGAGACGTCTGGGCGTCGGCGCTGGAGCGTTTGGATCGTGAATCCCACATTTGCTTTTGCGCTTTGATGAATTCCTTGTAGTCCGGCGGATTGAAATCGAGCAGCGTGCCACCGGACTCGAAGTGCTGGATGAACGCCTTGCCGATGGCGTAGGTGGCGCCGGCGGACAGCACGGGCATCACGAAGGCGGACGCCACCATGCCGAGCAGCGGCACGCCCTTGAGCGCGCTCGCGGCACCCATGCCGCTCGTCACCGGGATCATCGTCCCCGCGAGGCTGGCGATCAGCGCCTTGCCGCGATTTTCGGAGAACTGCACGTCGTAGAGCTGCGAGACGCGGCGCAGCATCTGCAGCTGCAGGCCGCCGACCGCGAGCACGTCGACGAACGGCAGCGGTATCAAGCCGGCGACGCCGGACCAAATGGCGAAACGGTCGACCAGTTTCGCAGCCGTCTCATGGCGCGGCTCGGGCGTCTCCGCCGTGGCTTGGCCGGTCTCGGGACTTTCTGTCGATTGCTGTGCCATAGCAGATCCTCTCTCGCCACTTCCGCTCATGCCCGCCACTCTGTCGAGCCGATTGCAATTGAATTATGCGCTTGTTCGACGACGGATAATCGACGCTATCACGGCGGTTGGCCGGTGCCAAGCGCTTGCAATAGCTGTGAGTTCAGCCGCACTTACGCATCGATGCATTGCGCCGCTATCGTTCAAGACCGCGATCCTACTTTGGCCGCCTTATCGGCATCCCACCACCACACGGTTGGGAATGCACCGCTGCCGTATTTCGGCAACAGCTCGGGATGGCTGAAGCGATCCCAGCGCGCGGTGCGCAGCTTGTTATAGCTCCACTGCGGCACGACGTAATGGTTCCACAGCAGGATGCGGTCGAGCGCTCTTGCCGCGGTAACGAGATCGCCGCGGTTTTTTGCCGAGATGACGCGCTCGACCATCGCATCGACCGCCGGATTCTTGATGCCGATGACGTTCTCCGAGCCGGGCTGGTCGGCGGCTGCCGTGCTCCAATAGTCGCGCAGCTCGTTGCCGGGCAACAGCGTGTCGCCCCACGCATAGATAAGGATGTCGAAATCCCAAGTGCGCAGCCGGTTCACGTACTGCGCTTCATCGACGGTGCGCACCGTGACGTCCATGCCGAGGCGTTCGAGCGATGGCTTGTAGAACAAAAAGACGCGCTCGAAGAGCGGCGTATTGCTGAGCAGCTCGATGGTGAAAGGCTCGCCCGTCTTGCTGTTGGTGAGCTGCTGGTCGCGGATCTCGTATCCTGCTTCCTTGAGCAGATGCAGCGCCTCGCGCAAATTGTTGCGTACCGCGGCGGGATTCTCGCTGACCGGATTGGTATAGGCCTTCTTGAACGCCTCCGCCGGAATTTTGTCCCGGTACGGTTCGAGAAGCTCGAGCTCCGCGCTCGACGGCAATCCGGTGGCCGCAAGATCGGTGCCTTCGAAATAGCTGCCGATGCGTTTGTACTGCCCGAAGAAAATTTCCTTGTTCATTCCCTCGAAATCGAACGCATAGTTGAACGCGAGCCGCAGCCGCGGATCCTGGAATTTTGCGCGCCGGATGTTGAAGGCAAAGGCCTGCATCATGGCGACGTTGTTGATCGGAAATTCCTCGAGGATGACGCGCTTGTCGGCGACCGCGGGAAAATCGTAAGCCATGGCCCAGTTCTTGGCGCTGTTTTCGATGCGCCAGTCGACGGCACCGGATTTGAACGCCTCGATGGCGATGGTGGCGTCGCGGAAGTATTCGAAGCGCAGCTCGTCGAAATTGTCGCGGCCGACATTGATGTTGAGCGCGCCACCCCAATAGTCCGGCACGCGTTCATAGACGATGCTGCGGCCGGGCTGGAATTCCTTGATGCGATAGGGGCCGGA
The DNA here is from genome assembly GCA_963724715.1 of uncultured Alphaproteobacteria bacterium. GTDB lineage: Bacteria > Pseudomonadota > Alphaproteobacteria > Rhizobiales > Xanthobacteraceae > BOG-931. The sequence continues at coordinate 230,314 of CAVRVV010000004.1, forward strand.
GCCGAGCGGCGGCTCGAGCGTGGTCGAACCGATGTCGCGAGCCTTGCCGTTCTTGTCGGTGCCCCCCCACCAAGCTTTGGGAAAAACCGTGAGCTGTCCGATGATCTGCGGCAGCGTGCGATGGCCGGGGCCATCGAAGGTGAAGGTGACCTCGCGGTCGCTGGTTTTTTCAGCCTTCACCACCTGGTGGTAGTTGGCCATCGCCTGCGGATTCGATTTCTTGAGCGCGGTGAACGAGAAAATGACGTCGTCGGGCGTGACCGGCGTGCCGTCGTGCCATTTTGCTTCCGGCCGCAGCCGAAAGGAAACGGAAGAAAAATCGTTCGGATAGCTCAACGCCTCGGCCAGCAGGCCATATCCTGTCGAGACTTCGTCGAGCGCCTGCGCCAACAGCGTATCGTAAAGGAGGTCGGTGCCCTGAACGAGGGCGCCTTTGACCAGGCCGACGACGGGATTGAAATTGTCGAAGGTGCCGAGCGCGATCTGCCGCGCCGAGCCGCCTTTGGGTGCTTTGGCGTTGACATAGTCGAACCGCGCAAAGCCCGCCGGATATTTCAGGTCGCCAAACGGCGACGCGCCGTGCCGCCAGACTGGATTGGCGGCTTCCGCGGCGGCGCGCGTCGTCCATGCCGGCAGCGGTAACTGGCGCGCGACGAGTGCGAGCGCTGCGGATGTGAGCAGAGATCGGCGATTCACTGGACGCTCCCCAAGAAGGATTTATTTCGCAAACAAGCTCAAAACCGTCTCCGCTTGGCCGCGGTATCGATGCAGCGTGCACGATTTTGCCGGTAAGGCGCAAGCCTGTCGGCGCACGTGGGAAGATCCGCGGCATTGGAACAAAGAGGACGCGTTGGTGGGCACTTTGGCATGATTTTGTGACGGTCTTGCCAGGCACAAGGCGATCCCATAGAACGCTTGCAGGCGCGATTGTTGCGGGGGCAGGCGATGCAACCGACGAAATCAGACGGCACAGCAAAGCGGCGCCGGTGGCAGCCTCCGGCACTGACCGCGCTGGCGATCGGCCGCGAAACAAAATCGTCCCAACGCGACGCAACGCAGTCGTCCGGTTCCAGCCCAACAGAGCCGCAACCGCCGGCTGCGCCGGCGACAAAACTCGGATTTTCCATGGAGTGGGCGTTTCCGCTGTCCGCTCGCTGGGAAGGGTAGATCAGATCCACGTTGCAGTGGAGCCTGACGGCTTTGAACGTCGCCATTCATAGCGTTCCAGACAACGGGCCGATGACCGCCGCGCCCGAACGAAGCGACGCGCGATGACGCCGCGGACGATGCGGCGCGTTTATTTGCGCGAGGCGGCCGTCATGCTCATGTTGGCACGGCTCGCCGTGCGGTTCGTTCCGCCCGCGCGCATTTTTGCCTGGGCGGACCGGCCGCCGCGGCGCATCCGGCGCTTTGCCGCGGACGAAATAGGTTGGGTCTCGTGGGCCGTCGAAAATGTCGGCGCAAAACCCTGGATGAATGCGCTGTGTCTGCCGCGCGCACTGGCGGCGCACGCCATGTTGCGCCGGCGCGGCATCGCGAGCCGTCTTTGTGTCGGCGTCGCGCGCGAGCCAGGCGCACTCAGCGCCCATGCCTGGATCGAGGTCGGTGACGATAAAATCGTCGGCGGTGCCGAGGCCGACGGATTTACGCGGCTGGCCACGTTTGGCGGAGCGTCGCCATGAGCGCAATTGCGGGACTGCTGCGCTTCGACGGCGGACCCGTAACCCGGCATCGCCTCGAACGCGCGGCCAATGCGTTGCGCCAATACGGTCCCGATCGTGCCGACATCGCGGTCGCCGACGGCATCGGTCTCGTCCACCTGCTGATGCGCATGACGCCGGAGGACCAGTTCGACCGCCAGCCGTGGCAAGGCGCGAGCGGGGCGCTTATCATCGCCGACGTGCGGCTCGACAATCGCGACGAGGTGCTGGAGCGGATCGGCATCGTGCCGGGGGAGGCGCGGGCGTGGCCGGATTCACGCGTGCTGCTCGCCGGCTGGGAGAAGTTCGGCGACGCGCTTTGGTCGATGTTGCGCGGACCTTTCGCGGTCGCGATCTGGGACCAGCGACGCCGCGCTTTGACGTTGGCGCGCGACCATCTCGGGCTCAACGTCGTGATGTGGCACAAGAGCGCGCGATTTTTCGCCTTCGCCACCATGCCGAACGGGATGTTCGCGCTCGACGGCGTGCCGCGCGAGCTGAGTGAAGAGAAACTCGCCGATTTTTTGGTGCTCAATCACGCCGACCACGCGACCACCATCTATCGCAATGTTTTTCGCCTACCGCCGGCGCATGTCATGCGGATCGCGGCCGATGGTTCGTTCAAACAATGTCGTTATTGGTCGCCGGCCGAGATCGCGCCGATCGAGCTTGGCTGCGATCAGGCTTACGCCGAGGGCTTGCGCGAGCGTCTCGATGTCGCGGTGCGTCGGCAAATGCGCAGCGCCTACCCGGTCGGCTGCCTGCTCAGCGGCGGGCTCGATTCTTCTGCGGTTTCGGCGCTCGCCGCCCGGGCGCTCGCAGAGAAAAACGAACGCCTTGCGGCGTTTACCGGCGTGCCGCGGCGCGGTTTTGACGGCCCAGTGCCGGCCGGTCACTACGTCGACGAGAGGCCTTACGTCGAGGCAATCGCGCGCACGGTCGGCAATATCGATGTCACCTATGTCGAAAACGATCAGTGCAACGATTTCTCCGAGCTCGAACGCTTCTTTATCGCGCTGGAAGGACCGGTGCGTAATCCGGCCAATTTCGGTTGGATGTTGGCAATCCTGCGCCTGGCGCGCGCGCAAGGCCGGCGCGTGCTGCTCGGCGGCTTTCACGGCAATTGCACCATGAGCTGGAACGGCTGGTCGCAGGCCGTCACCCACCTCAAGCACGGGCGGCTGTTGACGGCGTTGCGCCAATGGCAATTGTTTTATCGCCATTCGCCTTATTCACGCTGGGCAGCGCTGCAAAAACTCTTTGTCGAGCCGCTGTTGGCGGAGCGGGTGAGGAATTGGGCCGATCGCCGCCGCCATCCGGGGCGGCCCGCGGTCTGGCACGACCACGCAACGATCCGGCCGGATTTTGCCGCTTCCATGGCGGTCGACGAGCGCGCCGAAAAGAACAGCCATGATTTTCTCTATCGGCTGCGCCAGGACGAGCGCGTGAATGCGCTTGCTCAAGTCGATTATCGTGGTGACTGGCATGCCGCGGAGAAAGCCGTCACCGGCGTCGAGGTGCGCGATCCAACCGCCGACATCGACGTGGTCTCGTACTGCTTCGGCGTTCCGCAAGAGCAGTATCTCGCCGAAGGCATCGACCGCTCGCTGATCCGCCGCGCCATGTGGGGACTCTTGCCGGACAAAATTCTGACCAATCGCATGAGCGGCCTGCAGGCGGCGGATTGGTATGAAAAGCTCGGCAACCAGCGCGGCGAGCTCGCGCGTCAGGTCGCCGAGCTCTCGGAATCCGCCTTGGTGCGCCGGGTGATCGATCTCGATCGGCTGGAACATGCGATCAATAATTGGCCAGCCGGCGGCTGGCACACGGCCAAAATCTTTCAGGAATATAATTTGGCGCTGACGCGCGGCGTGGCCGGCGGCCGTTTCCTGCGCTGGTTCGAGCAGGCGAATTGACGCGAGAATAACTCTTGCTTACGGCGAGACTGCAGCAGCGACGCGGACAAAACGCACCGGCTCGCTCAAGCCGCGCAGGCTGGCGCTATCCTGCGTCAGTGCTCGCCCGGCCAAAACTTCGCGCGCTTCGGCGTCGGCAATGACGGCTTGCGATATGATCATTTCGCCGCCGCGGCATTGATGCTCGAGCCGCGCCGCGGTGTTCACCGCCGAGCCGAAATAATCGAGCACGCCGCCGACGGTGACGGCGATGCACGCGCCCTGATGCAAGCCGAGTTTCAAGACGATGCCGGCATCGCGGCGCCCGCGATTGAAATTTTCCACCTCGTCCTGGATCGACAGCACCGCACGCACCGCGTCGGCCGGATCGCCGAATGCCGCCATCACCGCGTCGCCGACGGTTTTGACGACGAAACCGTTATGCCGCTGCACCCGCTCCGACAGGAAGGCGAAATGATCGCGCACCAAGCGGTAGGCGGTGGCATCGCCGAGATCGTCGTAAAGCTTGGTCGAGCCTTGCAGATCGGTGAACATGATCGCCACGCGGCCGATTTCGACGTCGTCGCCGGGACGCAAGAGCTGCTCGGGGCAGAGCCGCCGGAACGCCGGCATGGCGATGACGCGTTCGCCGGTCAAAGCGTCCTGCGCCCAGTTGCGGTTCTCGACGACGAAGAACAGCGGCCGGTCGGTGTCGTTGCGCAGGACAAGCTCGTCCGCGTGGCCGTTCGGCGTTAGCGAAATATCGGAGCCGCTCGCCGTGACCTGCGGGATGATGCCGTCAGCGCCGATATCGGTGTCGGCTTCGCCACCGGCCTCGACGGTGCGAAAACGGTAGGCGCCGGGCGCCAATGTCAGCGCAAAGCTTTTGCTCGCCCGCGCCGCCACCTCGGCCTGGAGTTTTACGTGCGGCGTTGAGGCCTGCCCGAGCATGCACAGTTCGCCCTCCGGCAGCGGACGAAACCACGGCTCGGGACGAAAGGTGAGCTCGACGTTGCGGGTGAAATCGCGCGTGTAGTCGATATTGCATGACGAGCAATGGGCGCCTTGCGGCAATTCGTGCAGCCGCTCGACCCGCGATTTGGCGCCGCGGCAGCGCGGACACAGCAAATCCCAGCCCATCGCCAGGATGCCGCGATGCTGCGCAGCGAGAAACATCTCCACTGCGTCGGTCGGTGGCGCGCGCCATTGCCGCGCCAGCGTCAGCGGCCGGATGCCGCGCAGCGTCACGCCCGGCGCTTGCTGGAGGTACGCGACGAGTTTTGGCGCTAGCCCATGGCTTGCCGGGTCGCGCGCAAGATCGGCGATCAACGCATCGAGCCGGCGCTGGCCCGCCGGTGTCGCCGCCTCATGCGCGCTTGAGCCGAGAATCTGATCCGGCATGTTCGCCGCCGCGGCCAATTTTTCGATTGCTCCGACGCGCTTGTCGAACTCGCGGTCCAACTGACCGGAAAGCTTTGCCAGCAATCCCAGCGCGCCGGCGCATTCGACCTCGGCCAAGAAAATCAGCCGGCTGCCGGTGCCTTCGGGATCGAGGGTGGCGTGGAATTTGAAATGCCGAAACGGGCCGTTCTTGAACTCGCGCTCCTGGGTGAGCCAGCGGTTTTCCTGCCACTCGCCGAACCTCTCGTCCCACTGCAATCGGAGCGGACCGGCCTTGGCGGTCGCGGCGCGGCGGGTGCGGCCGTCGGTGTCGATCCGATCCGTAACCCGATAGGGCGGCGAGCCCGTCATCTCGTTAAGCCGCGCGGTATCGGAGAGGAACGGCCAGATCGCCTCCGGCGGCTGGGCGAAATGCGTCTCCTTGCGATAGCGATAGATCGTCGTCATGTTTCCATCGCCGCTCGTGCAACTTCGCTATCACAAATACGTCAAATGTCCTCGATGGTTTCGCCGCCATGAGATGCGGCCAACCCGCCGCGCAGCCTAGGGCCGTTTGCTCAGACTTTCCAAACAAACATCAAATCGCTGTGAGGCCGCCGCCACGCGCGACCACGGCGCTGCGCCTTGAAGGGGTGGGACCGCAGACCTACCTTCCTCATGCACCTCGGCATCCAGCCCGGCACAGGGGAAGGCAAGTGAGCGAATCGGAAGCTCTTTTCAACGTGCTGCGGCAATCGGCCGATCCCGGTTGCGTGGCGGCCATCGAGCAGACGGTGCGCGAAGCGCCCGATCGCGATCTCTGCCGCGTCAACGTGCTCGATTTCGCCGCCAAGCACGGCTTCGACGAGGAGAGGGCGCTCGCCGCGTTTTTGCACGCTGCCCGGCTCGGCCTGTTCGAATTGACGTGGAACGTGCTGTGCCCCGGCTGCGGCGGCGTGCTCGATGTCGGCGCGACGCTCAAGACCATCGATCACGAGGAATATGCCTGCGGGCTTTGCGCCTCGGGCTATAAGCCCACCCTCGACGAGATGGTCGAGGTCACCTTCACCGTGAGCCCGCGCGTGCGCCGCATCGCTGCGCATGATCCCGACACGCTGCCAGAGACCGAATATTACCGGCAGATTTTCTGGAGCTCGGGCGTCGATCTGCCGGAGACATTGGGCGACAGCCTCGCCGAGTTCACCATCGACTCGATCGAATTGCCGCCCGGTGAGAAGGCGGTGCTGTCAGTGCAATTGCCGAACGATTTCGTCATCGTGTTCGATCCGGTGACCCACGGCACCCAATTCATCGACGTCAAGGGCGAGCCGACGCGCGAGCGGCAGACGCTGTCCATGGTCTTCAACAGGGTGAAGGCGCCGGTCGGCACCGTCGCGATGCAGCCGGGCCCGTTGCGGCTGTCGCTGGAGAACCGCACCGACCGCCGCGTGCTGCCGGCACTATGGGTCGCGGGCGACCATCTGCATGACCTGCTCGGCAAGCGCAAAGCTTTCGTCACCGCCAAGCGGCTTCTCACCAACCAGACGTTCCGCGACATCTATCGCACCGATACGCTCGACGTCGATCAGCGCCTGAAGATTACCAGCCTGACGTTCCTGTTCACCGATCTCAAGGGCTCGACGGCGCTCTATGAGCGCGTTGGCGATCTGGTGGCCTACGATCTGGTGCGCCAGCATTTTCACGTGCTGTACGAGATCGTGGCGGCGGAGGCCGGCGCGGTGGTCAAGACCATCGGCGACGCGGTGATGGCGACGTTCGCGACGCCGGACCGGGCGCTGGCCGCGGCGCTACGCATGCGCGAGGAAATGACCCGCATCAATGCCGAACGCCGCAACGAGGATTTGTTGCTCAAGATCGGAATTCACGAGGGCCCGTGCCTCGCGGTGACGCTCAACAACAGCCAGGATTATTTCGGCCGCACCGTGAACATGGCCGCGCGCGTGCAGGGGCTTGCCTCCTCGCGCGCCATTTTTGTCACCAAACCGGTGGTCGAGGATCCAAAATCGGCAAAGATCCTGAAAGCCGCAGGCCTGCAGCCGAACATGCAGGTCGCAGCGCTGCGCGGCATCGCCGACGACACGACGGTTTACGAAATTCCGTGAGCGGTCGCCGGCCGGGGACGAAGTTTCAGGCGCATCAAGCCTCGGCGGCCCCGGGTGGTGCCTCAGTTTGAAAATGCATTTATGATCGAACCATGTAAGGCGGGCGACCAGAAAGAGAGGTTGTCAAATGCGCACGCTTACCGCTTACGGGATCGGCGTCGTTATCGTTCTTGCTGTACTCAACGGCGTAGCATGGCAAGCAGGCATGCCCCAGCCCCGGTTTCACAGCCTGAATGTGTTTTCCGCGGGGTTCGCCCTTGGGGTGCTCGGGACGTACATTTCGGCTTTCTTATACGGATACCGCCGCGTCGCCTGATTTCAAATTAAGTCGCACCGAGCGGCATGGCGCCGCTCTCGAAATGCTCGACAAAGACCAGGCCGATGCCGCGCGTCATGGCGCCGGCAGTGATGGCGGACACCGCGAGCCCTACCAGCGCCGGGCCCGGGATCGCGAAGGCGAGCGTTGATGCGGTGGTCACGCCGAGCCCGGTCGGCACGGCGCCGCCGATCAGCCCGACGATGATGGCGCGGGTGCGGTCGCGCTGAAACGGCACGCCATAGAGATCGCTGAGCTGCTTCACCATCCGCAAATTGATCGCGGTGATGCCGGCGACCGTGACGATCGGCAGCGGCAACAGACCGCTCACCGCAGCATAGTTCCTGTGACGCTCGACGATTTTGCGCGCCACCGCCCGGCGTTTCGCCGCGAATTGCTGCGCAGCCGGCGAGGTCGCGGGCGCCGCGTCGTTGGCAATCGGCGCCGACGATACCTGGAGCGCCGGCTCCGGCTCGACCGCATCGTGCGGCAAAGCCGGCTGCTGCGCGGGCAGGGGCGCTTCGTGGCGCGCTGAGCCTCTGGCGACGCGGAGGCTGTCGAGCGGCCGTACGATGGCTTTCGGCAGCGGTTTTCTGGTCATGCGGCGGCCTGCTGGGCGCCGAGTACCATGTCGACCTCGTCGGCGATTGTCGCGATCTCTTTCGCCGCGGGTCCTTTCCAGCTGATGAGGCTCGGCGTGGCGCCCCACAATGCCGCTTCCGGATAGGCGACCCGGTTCGACATCTCGCTCTGCAGCACCGGCAAGCCGGCGTCGGCAAGCTCGGCACGGATGTGCTTGGCGATGACGAAGTCGCGGGTGGTCTGGGTCAACAGGCAACGGAACAGCGGTCGCTTGCCATCTGGCCGGTCGGTGAGGATGCTCAGCGTGTCGAGCATGCGGTCGACGTCGAACGGCGACGGTTTTACGGGAACCAGCAGGAAGTCGGCGGCCGCCAGGCAGTCCAGCGTCGTCCGGGAGCGAAAGCCCGGCGTGTCGATGATCACCAGGCTGCCACCGCCGGCGATGCGCCGCGCCGTCTTCGAGGCGTCTTCGGTCGCGTCCTCGAGCACGGCGACCCCGCCAAGCGCCCGTTCGCGCGCGGCAAGCCGCATAATCGAGCGCTGCGGATCGGCATCGATCAGCGTCGGATGCCGCCCACGTAAGTGCCAATGCACCGCGAGGCAGCTTGCCAGCGTACTCTTGCCACTGCCACCTTTCATGGTGGCAACCGTGATGATCGTGCTCATCACTCGACGCCCTCCCGCCCGAGCCGGGACGAAGTGATTCGACGAATCAAGACGTTATCGGATTCGCGGCGAATTGTCCCGCGCCGCGACTATTTGCCAGCGGTTGCCGCAGTCAGTTTCCGGTCCACGTGCCGCAGCCGCCGCCGGTTGCGCACATCGGCTGCGAGCAGGTGAAAGTCGGAAAAGCCTGCGGATTACCCACCGCGGCTTCCAAATCCTCGTCGGAATATTTTGGGGCGAAAACATCTTCGTCGGTCTGACCGAGACGGTTCATCGTATCGCTCATGGCTGTCATCCCTCATGCTGATGCGACCGGCGAGACTGACATTCAATATGCAACGAACGCCGCCCGCCGCTTTCACTCGTGTCCTGCTGTGCAATCACGCAAATTAAACCGCGTGGCGGAAGGGGTGAGATTCGAACTCACGAGACCCTTGCGGGCCTGCCAGTTTTCAAGACTGGTGCCTTAAACCACTCGGCCACCCTTCCTCTGTTGGAAGATCGACGACTTATAGATCGCAAATAGTGAACGCATGGGCAACCGAAAAGGCCGATGGACCCAATTTGGACACTTCGCCCAATTGGAGCGCGCCTTTCGATAGTGAGCCGATGAAAAGTTACACATGGCGCTATTTTTTAAAGCCACACTTTATTTTCCGACTTGCGAAATTTTAGCGCGGGGCCGGCCGAATGCTCGCCCCCGCCATTTCTGATCGCTATTGCGGCGACGCCGTTGCGGTGAAGCCCGCGCCTGCCGGGCCGATAATGCGGTTATTGACGTAGGTCAGCATGTGACCACCCGCGACCACAGAGGTTGCGCCGCTCGCATTGCTGTCCAGCAACGTCGTGTCGACCAGGGCGGCGCCATTTGCGCCGCTCGAACTAACCCCGGCCGCCCCATTCTTGGCAATGACGCTGTTGTGAATGCTGAGCATCGCCGCGCCACCCGCACCGCCGCTCGCATTCAAGCCGTTGCCGGCATTGTTGCTGATGACGCTGTCGGTGACGTCTGCAGTGACCGGACCGTTCGTAGCGTCGAGCCTTATTCCGCCGCCGCCATTGTTTGTAACCGTAACGTGATCGAACGTGGCGTTAATGCTCCCGCCTGCGGCCGGCTTGAGAACTATGGCAACGGTGCCTCCGTTCGACATCCGGCTGTTGGTGATGACGAGGTTCAATGGGCCGGTTGGCTCAATGTCGAGCGCAGCGTTGGGCGCATTGTAATTCTCGAAAACGCAGTTCTCAAGAATTAGTGTGCCGCCGCCCGTGAAGGAGATCGGGGTAGAACCACCATCGGCCCCACTAAAGGTGAGGTTGCGGAATTTCACCACGTTATCGGTCCCCTCAATACGCAATAGTGGAGCGTTGGGCCCGTTTTCCACGACGCCAGGACAGTCAATTGTGACGGCATAACTCAAAAAGAGCACGGTGAATGCATTCTCAACGTTGCCATACTGAGAATTAAGGCAGTTTACCTGGCCACCCGAAGTCGTCGCAGTGATAGCCTGAACTATCGTCCCGCAAGGCAGCGCAGCTGTGCACGGATTGCTGTCGCTGCCGGTGCTCGAAACGAATGTGACAAGAGAACCCGCCGCAGCAAACGTTGGCGCAATGAGCAAGAATGCAGCGAGAGCAACTGCGACGGCAAAAAGCTTTGCTATGATCTTGATCATGTTCAGCCCCTGTGATTACGGCGCACGCGGTGTGTCCACACCGGCCGCATTTCAAAGTAGTCGATGTGCGTTCGCGAGGCTTGGACGAGGGAGAACTAAGCCTGGGACGGGAGGGAAATCGACTTGGCAAAATTTTCACTGTTGGTAAGGTGCCCATCGGGCGACAGCGTTTACGTTTCACAAGTTCGGTTATGTCCGCGAACTCTGAGTCCGTGGTTCCCGCACCGATATTTCACTTTTCGACCGAGGCGTTTGCCGAGCGCGAGCGGCTGGCGGCTTGGCGGGAAGTGTTTGGCCGAACGGTTTGCAACCTCGATATCGCACCGCTTGATCCCGCAGCATTCTCCTCGGACGCGGCGGTTTACCAGTTACCTGGGTTGGGCGTGCTGTTCGCGGCGAGCGGAGCCGTGGACTTGACTCACACGCGCGAACTGATTGTCGATGACGATCTGTCGTTTATGGCCGCGCCGACGTGCCGCCATATTGCGTCGCAACTCGGCCGAACCACGGAGCTTGAGGCCGGCGCCGGCGTACTGATGACCAACGCCGAGATCGGGAGCATAAGGCTCGTTGCACCGTCGCGCTTCATCACCTTCCGCGTGCCGCGTGCGGCAATGGCGTCGCTAGCGCCCGATCTTGACGCCGCCGTGGCGCGACGCATCCCGGCCAGTGACGTGGCGCTCAAACTGCTCGTCGATTATCTCGAAAGTTTCCGCAATACGCAGGCTCTGGCGACGCCAGAACTGCAGCGCGTCGCGGTCATGCACACCTATGACCTTCTGGCCGTGGCGCTCGGCGCCGCCCGCGACGCGACCGAAATCGCCTACGGCCGTGGCGTGCGCGCGGCTCGGCTGCGCGTCGCCAAGAGCTTTATCATGCGCCAAATTGCTTGCCACGATTTGTCGGCAACGAGCGTGGCGGCTCATCTTGGGGTCACACCTCGATACGTCCACCTGCTGTTCGAGACCGAAGGTCTATCAGTCACGAAATTCATCGTGGCGCGGCGCCTGGCACGCGCGCATCAAATGCTTTTAGATCCACATAGGAAGGGACGCACGATCAGCGCGATCGCCTTCGCGGCCGGCTTTAGTGATCTATCGCATTTCAACCGCAGTTTCCGCCGGCATTTTGGCAGGACCCCGTCGGCCGCGCGGGCCGCAACCGGGTAGCAAACCCGGTAACCCGTTGTTTGAGGACAAAGCGGGCATCCGTGCGGCACCCCAAATCGGGCGCTCTTGGCCCGTTTCGGCCGCGATGGCAGTCGCCTGCCGCACCACCGGCGACGTCGACCTGCGGACGCTTGACTGGCACCGCGGCGTGGCGCGAGCCGCAAATGTGTGGCGTGTCGTGTGAATACGCAACGTTCCCCGCAGCCGTTTGATTTTGCTTGAGATCGGCAGCGTTTTGTCGCAGCAAACGGTGGCAAGGGGCGCGATAGTATTGGTCACCGCAACGAGGCGGCAAGAACGGCGATAGGGATGGCGATGTTCAAGAGCCGGACGTTTGGTGTTTCGACGCTGCTGATGGCTGTGCTGGCGCTCCTGCCGCAAGCGCGCGCCGACGATTTTTACAAGAGCAAGCTCTTCACCATCGTGGTCGGCTTCTCGCCCGCCGGCGGCTACGACAACTATGCGCGGGTTCTTTCGCGCTATATCGGCAGCCACATTCCCGGCAATCCGACCGTCATCGTGCAGAACATGCCGGGGGCGGGGAGCCTGACGTCGGTGCGCTATCTCAACCTGACCGCGCCGAAAGACGGCACCGTCATGGTCATCTTCAATCCGGGCATGGTGACCCAGTCTATCGTCCAGCCGGACAAGATCAATCTCGATTTCCGCAAGTACGCCTGGGTCGGCGTCGTCACGCCGGATTACCGCGTTTGCTACAGCTATGGCGAGGCGGGACCGAAAACCTGGGACGAGATGATGCACCGCAAGGAGTTCATCCTCGGCTCGACCGGAAAATCCTCCGGCAACTACATCAACGGCGCGACCTTGCGCGAGGTGTTCCACGCGCCGGTCAGGCAGATCATGGGCTATCCGGGCAGCGCCGAGCAGCGGCTGGCGATCGAGCAGGGCGCGCTCGACGGCGATTGCGGCTCCTACAGCAGCGTCCCGCTCGAATGGATCGACAAAAAGCTTGTCCATTCGTTCGTCCGTTTCACTCGCCAGCGCGTCGACGAGATTCCCGAGAGCGCCGTCTATATCGGCAGCTTTGCCAAGTCCGACGAGCAGCAACAGCTGCTTAATCTCCTCAACGGCGGCGACGAAGTCGGCCGGCCTTTCATCATGTCGAAGGAGGTGCCGGCGGATCATCTGGCGATCATCCGCAAGGCGTTCGACGACACCATGAAGGATCCGGCTTTCCTCGCCGAGATGGCGAAGCAGCAGCTTCCGGTCCATCCGTTGACTGGCGATGAGGCCGAGAAAATCGTCAATGAGCTGGTCGACGTGCCGCCCGCGATTATCGCGCAGGCGAAGCCGCTCTACGAATAACGCCGCCATCGCGTCGGGCAGCTAACCGGCCCGTTCGCAATGGTCCGTTCACTATGGGCGGTTGCTCGCCGATTTTTGCCACAATGTAACCACGCTAGCCCCCGATACCTCTTCGACGGGTACGGGGACGATGCGGGTTCGTGCGGCAGTGCGGCGGTTTGCGGCGGTCGGCGCTTGCGCCGGCTTGAGCCTATTGCTCGCCCATTGCGGTAGTTCCTCGCGGGTCGATGCGCGCTACGGCGTTTCCCCGAGCGATCGCGTGGTCGGCCCCGGCGAGCCGGTGCCCAAAGGCGGCGGCACTTATCGGGTCGGTTCGCCCTATGTGGTTGCCGGCCAAACTTACGTCCCGCAAGACGACCCGAACTATCGCGCCGAGGGGCTGGCGTCGTGGTACGGCGACGATTTCCACGGCCGCTTCACTGCCAACGGCGAGATTTTCGACAAGGACGGCATCACCGCCGCCCATACCACCCTGCCGCTGCCGAGCTATGTGCGGGTGACCAACCTGACCAACGGCAAATCGCTGATCGTGCGCGTCAACGACCGCGGCCCCTATGCCCATAACCGCCTCATCGACGTGTCGACCCGGGCGGCGCACCTGCTCGGCTTCTACAATCGCGGCACCGTGCCGGTGCGCGTCGAATATGTCGGCCGCGCCCCCGTGGAAGGCTCCGACGACCGCATCCTCGAAGCGACCTTGCGCGATCACGAGCCGGCGCCGGCGCCGTGGAATTTGCGGCTCGCCTCGACGTCCATCATGCCGCCGTTTCCGCGGCAGCCGCCGCCGGTGGCCGGTCCCCGCTTCATGGGGGCGCCGGCCGGCACAGCATCGTCCGGTCCGCCCAAGGCTGCGGCCATGTCGTTTGCCGCGACGCCCTCCAGCGTCGACGGCGTCGATCTTTTAAACGGCCGCGGGCTTTATTGATCCGCGCTCGCGCCTGAGCCGCCGAGACACGTTCAATTTGCCGCATCGCCGGGCTTGCGCGTGCCCTATTGTGCGCGACATGGTCGGGTGCAATTGAGGTGCGTCTGGGTGGAGGTCGGCGCGTGCGGCGTCTTTTTGCATCTTTGTTGCCGGGGAGGGGAGTGCGGATCGCCGTCGCCGCGCTGCTCGCCGTTGCCGTGGCTGCAGGCCTCTACGCCGCCCACGCCGCGCCGGCCGCGATGGCGACCAAAAAGGACGAAGCGTTCCAGACCAGCATTCCCTCAGCCGTCGTCCTCGACCCCGACAGCAACAGCTTGTTGTTCGACAAAAACGGCGATCAGCTGGTGGCGCCGGCCAGCCTCGCCAAGCTGATGACGCTCGAATACGTGTTCAACGAAATCAAACAGGGCCGGCTCAAGCTCGACGACACTTTCAGGATCAGCGAGAACGCCTGGCGCAAGGGCGGCGCGCCGTCCCACGGCTCGACCATGTTCGCGGCGATCCACAGCGAGGTCAAAGTCGACGATCTCATTCACGGCATCGTCGTCGATTCCGCCAACGATGCCTGCATCGCCATTGCGGAAGGGCTTGCCGGCAACGAGACCGCGTTCGGTGCGCTGTTGACCAAGCGAGCGCGCGAGATCGGCCTGGAAAAATCGACCTTCACCAATGCCGAAGGATTTCCCGATCCCAACCTGCGCGTCACCGCGCGCGAGATGGCGCAGCTCGCCCGCCACATCATGCAGACCTACCCGGATTTCTTTCCCTATTTTGCCGAGCGCGAGTTCACCTGGAACAATATCCGCCAGCAGAACCGCAATCCGCTGCTCGGCATGGGCATCGGCGCCGACGGCATGAAGACCGGCGAAACCACGGAAGCCGGCTTCAATCTGGTCGGCACCGCGGTGCAGGACAATTTCCGCCTCATCGTCGTGGTCACCGGCGCCAAATCCGACAAGGAACGCGGCGATGAAGCGAAGAAAATGCTCGAAATGGGCTTTCACGGTTTTGAGGCGCGGGTGCTGTTCGCCGAAGGCCAGAATATCGGCGGCGCCAAGGTCTTTGGCGGCGACCGCAGTTACGTGCCGCTGCTCGCGCCCGGCATCGTCAAGGTGATGATGCCGCGCAACGCCAGCGAGCGGCTGTTGGCGCGCATCGTTTATACCGGCCCGGTGCCGGCGCCGATCACCAAGGGCCAGCCGATCGGCAAGCTGATGGTGTGGCGCGGCGAGAATTTGGCGCTGGAAGTGCCGCTGACCGCGGCCGAGGATGTCGGCACCGGCACCATGTCGCAACGCGCCATGGACGGCGCCACCGAGCTGATGATCGGGCTGTTCAAGGCCGGTGTGAATAAGCTGTAAGCCTGCCGTTTTTTGCCCGGATTCCGTGCGCAGGGTAGCGGAGCGGCCTATATAGCGCTTGCTTGGCGCGATCAGGCTTCATTTCGTGTGAGTAAAAAGGCGCGTAAACTACTGATCTGGAATGTATAGTACGGCGGCTGAACGCCGAGCGCGGCTATTCCGACCAAACGGCTGAAGATGCGAGGCAAGTTCATCACGTTCGAAGGCGGCGAGGGCACCGGCAAGTCGACCCAAGCCGGGCTCTTGGCGCATAAGCTCGAGTCGCTGGGCTTGCGCGTTCTCGTGACCCGGGAGCCGGGCGGCTCACCGGGCGCCGAGATCATCCGCCATGTGCTGCTCTCCGGCGCGGCCAAACCGCTGGGCGCCGATGCCGAAGCCATGCTGTTCGCAGCGGCGCGCGAAGACCATGTCCGCTGCACCATCGAGCCCGCGCTCGCCGCCGGCAAATGGGTGGTGTGCGACCGCTTCGCCGATTCCACCCGCGTCTATCAGGGCGCGCTCGGCCAGGTCGACCGGCGCCTCATCAAGGGTCTTGAACGGGTCTCCATCGGCGCTCTCTTGCCCGACCTCACGCTCGTCCTCGACGTGCCCGTCGATGTGGCCCTGGAACGTTTAGCGCTGCGCCGCGGTGGCGCCGCCCCCGATCGGTTCGAAGCGGAAAACGTCGAATTTCACGAAAAGCTGCGCGAGGCGTTCCGCGCGCTCGCTGCCGACGAGCCGGAGCGTTGCGTCATCATCGATGCCAGCGAGCCGCGCGTGCAGGTCGCCAAAGATATTTGGGACACCGTGCAGGCCAAGCTCGAGCCGGCAACAGCACCGCTCGCGCAGCATGTGCCAGTGCCGGAAAACATGGCCTCGTGAAGTCCGCATCATGAGCAGCGAAGACACCGAAACGCCGCACCCGCGCACGACCGCCGCGTTGTTCGGCCACGCCAACGCCGAGGCCGCGCTGCTTGCCGCCTATCGCAGCGGCCGCATTCCCCATGCCTTCCTGATCGCGGGCCCCAAGGGCATCGGCAAGGCGACGCTGGCTTACCATCTGGCGCGCTTCGTGCTGGCGCATCCCGACCCGGCGGCGCCCGCGGTCGCTAAGGCAACGTCGCTCGCCATCGATCCGGAGCACCCGGTGGCGCGCCACATCGCGGCGCAGGCCCAGGGCGACTTCCTCATCCTCGAGCGCACGCCCAACGAAAAGGGCGTCTTGCGCCAGCACATTGCGGTCGATGACGTGCGCCGCAGCGTGGCGTTTTTCGGCTCGACGGCAGGCGAGGGCGGCTGGCGCGTTGCCATCGTCGATGCCGTCGACGAGCTCAACCGGTTCGGCGCCAATGCGCTGCTCAAAATTCTGGAGGAACCGCCGCAGCGCGCGCTGTTGCTGCTGGTGAGTCATTCCGCGGCGCGGGTGCTGGCGACATTGCGCTCGCGCTGTCGCATCGTCACGTTGCGGCCGCTGATCGAGACCGACGTCGCGGCGGCTGTTGCGGTCGCCACGGGTTCACCGGCAACCGATCCCGAAATCGTTGCCGCCGCGGCCGCCGCCGATGGCAGTGTCGCCCGCGCGTTGGCGTTCCTCAACGGCGATGCGCTGGAGCTGCGCCAGCGAGCCTTCGATCTCCTCGACAAATTGCCCACGCTCGATACCGGCGCGCTCCACGCGCTGGGCGAAGCCATCGCCGGCACCGATCCGCTGCCTTTGGCGGCGCTCCTCGACACCATCAATGCCTGGCTGTCGCTGCGCCTCGACCGCGAGCGCGGCGAGATCGGCCGGCTGGCGCGGCTCGCCGACGCCTCCGAGCGCATTAATGCCGCCGCGCGCGATGCCGAAATCTACAATCTCGAGCGCAAGCCATTGGTTTTCGGCGTCTTCGGCTTGCTTGCCGAGGCCACGCGCGGTTGATACCTACTATCGAGTCATGGCCGGGCTTGTCCCGGCCATCCACGTCTTTTGAGCACCGTGCCAAAATGAGCAAAAGAACAAAACGAAAGCGTAATCAGCTAGAGCGGAAAGGACCGAACGCCAAAAAACTGGCGCGCGAGAAAAAAACACGCAAGCCGGCGAAGGCAACGGCACCTGTGCCTGTCAAGAAGAAGCGCAGGTCAACTAAGGCTACGGTGTCCACGTCTGCCAAGAAGAAACGGAAGTCGGCCAAGGCTGCAGCGCCATCTCCGAAAAAGAAGTTGCACAAGCGGCTGAAGGCTGTGGAGATAAGTCCGTCCCCCCAACTGGAACCCCAACCGAAACAAAAGGGGCAGCGCGGGAAGGGCGAGCCCTATTACATCACCACTGCGATCGCATACCCGAATGGCGCCCCGCATATCGGCCACGCTTACGAAGCTATCGCCACAGACGCCATCGCCCGCTTCATGCGGCTCGACGGCCGCGACGTATTTTTCCTCACCGGCACCGACGAACACGGGCAGAAGATCCAGCAGACCGCAGCGAACGAGGGGCTGACTCCCCGGCAACTGCTCGACCGCAATGTGCCGCGCTTCGAGGCCATGGTGAAGCGCCTGGAGTGCTCAAACGACGACTTCATTCACACGACTGAAGATCGCCACCATCGCTCCTCGGAAGAAATCTGGCGGCGCATGGAGAAGAATGGCGACATCTATCTCGGCAAGTATGCCGGATGGTATTCAGTGCGCGACGAGGCCTATTACGCCGAGGACGAAACGCAGCTCAACGAGCATAAACAGCGTGTTGCATCAAAGACCGGCACGCCGGTCGAATGGGTGGAGGAGGAGAGCTACTTCTTCAAGCTCTCGGCCTATCAGCAGAAGCTGCTCGACCTCTACACGCGGCCGAATTACGTGCTGCCGAAAGAACGTCTGAACGAAGTTACCAGTTTCGTGCGCGGCGGCCTTCAGGACCTCTCAATTTCGCGTACCACCTTTGACTGGGGCATCCGCGTGCCGGGCAGCGGCGGTCATGTCATGTATGTGTGGGTAGACGCGCTTACTAATTACCTCACTGGTGTCGGATTTCCTGACACTGAAAGCGACAAGTTCAAGCGCTATTGGCCGGCCGACCTGCATGTTATCGGCAAAGATATCGTACGCTTCCACGCAGTGTACTGGCCGGCGTTCCTAATGTCCGCCGACATCGAAGTACCGCGTCGCATTTTCGCCCACGGCTTTCTGTTCAACCGCGGAGAAAAAATGTCGAAATCAGTCGGCAATGTAGTCGACCCATTCGCACTGGCCGACGCCTATGGCGTCGATCCGTTGCGCTTTTTCCTGCTGCGCGAAGTGCCGTTCGGCCAGGACGGCAATTACAGCCACGAGGCCATCGTCAACCGCATCAATGCCGACCTCGCCAACGATCTCGGCAATCTGGCGCAGCGCTCGCTGACCATGGTCGGGCGCAATTTTGGCGGCGTGCTGCCGGCACAGGGCGTATTCAGCGATAACGACCAGGCGATCCTGACTGCTGCCGACGCCATGATCGGCAAGGCGCGCGACGCCATGGCGACGCAGCAACTGCACCAGGTGCTCAACGCGGTGTGGGCAGTCGTGGCCGACGCCAACCGCTATTTCGCCGGCGAGGCGCCGTGGGCGCTGGCCAAGACCGATCCGGCGCGGCAGGGCACGGTGTTGTATGTGACCGCCGAGGTGTTGCGGCAGATCGCGATTTTGGCGCAGCCGTTCATGCCGGCGTCGGCAGGAAAACTGCTCGATCTTCTGGCCGTGCCGTATGGCGAGCGCACGTTTGCTTATCTCGGCAGCAAACACCGCATCGCTCCCGATGCAAAGCTGCCGGCGCCGGCGCCGGTATTTCCGCGTTATGTCGAGCCTGTCGAGAAAGCAGCCCAGTGACCATGCTGATCGACAGTCATTGCCATCTCGATTTCCCGGATTTTGCCACCGAGCTCGATGGTGTCGTCGGCCGCGCGCGCGCGTCCGGCATCGCCCGCCTGGTCACCATCTCGACGCGGGTTGCGCGCCATGCCCAGGTGCTGGCGATTGCCGAGCGTTTTCCCGACGTCTTTTGCTCGGTCGGCACGCATCCGCACTACGCCCATGAGGAATTGCACGTGACGGCGGGCGACCTTGTCGCGCGCACGCGCCATCCCAAGATCGTGGCGATCGGCGAAGCCGGCCTCGACTACCACTACGACAACTCGCCGCGCGAGGCGCAGGAGCGCGGCTTTCGCAGCCACATCGCGGCGGCGCGCGAAACCGGCCTGCCGCTGGTCATCCATTCGCGCGACGCCGACGACGACATGGCGCGCATCCTCGAAGAGGAAACAGGGAAGGGCGCCTTCCCCGCCGTGCTGCATTGTTTTACCGGCGGTCCCGACCTCGCCCGCCGGGCGATAGCGCTCGGGCATTTCATCTCTTTCACCGGCATCCTGACGTTCAAGAATTCGACTGCACTGCGCGAGATCGCCGCCGCCTTGCCGGCCGACCGCATCCTGGTCGAGACCGATGCGCCTTATCTCGCGCCCGGCAAGCATCGCGGCAAGCGCAACGAGCCGGCTTTTGTCATCGAGACCGCCAATGTGCTGGCCGAAACCCGCGGCGTTTCGTTCGACGCCATGGCGCGGCAGACAAGCGAGAATTTCTTCCGCCTGTTCGGAAAGGTGCCGCGGCCGGCGCAAGCGGCGGCATGACGCAAAAGTTCACCATTTTGGGCTGCGGCTCTTCAGGCGGCGTACCGCGGCCGGCTTTGGGCTGGGGCGCCTGCGATCCGACCAATCCGAAGAACCGGCGCCGGCGCACCTCGCTGTTGGCCGAGCGGCATGGCAGCGGCGGCGTCACGCGGATCTTGGTCGATACCTCGCCCGATCTGCGCGAGCAGCTTCTGGACGCCGAAGTCGATTCACTCGACGCCGTGCTCTACACCCATGAGCACGCCGACCACACCCACGGCGTCGACGACCTGCGCGCGTTCTACATCAAGCAGCGCCGTCCGATCGACGTCTATCTCGACGACTATACGTCGAAGTCGATGCACACCCGCTTCGACTATTGCTTCCGCGCGCCGCCCGGCAGCGAATATCCACCGATCGTCAGCGAGCACCGTTTGACCGCCGGCGAGCCGGTCACGGTGGGAGGGAAGGGCGGTCCCCTCGCCGCGCTGCCGATCCTGCAAGCGCACGGCGACATCGCCTCGTTCGGCTTCCGCTTTGGCAATCTCGCCTATTCCTGCGACCTGTCCGGAATGCCGCCGGAAAGCGCGGCAGCGCTCACCGGCCTCGACGTCTGGATCGTCGACGCGCTGCGCTACCGGCCGCACCCAAGCCATTTCTCGCTCGACGACGCGTTGGAATGGATCGGCCGCCTCAAGCCACGCCGGGCCGTCCTGACCAATCTGCACGCCGATCTCGATTACGAGGAGCTCTATGCCAAGCTGCCGGCCAATGTTGAGCCGGCATTCGACGGAATGACAATTGCTGTTGCAGAAAGCCCCTGATACACAGCCTTATACAGAGATATTCCATAATATGTCTTATGCGAATCAAGCATTGAGGGGCTGGATTTACGGTCCACGGCAAGTCCCTGCTTCCTCTCACCAAATCCCCGGCAGCACCCGCCAGCGCACCTGGGCCGCGTAGTCGCGGTAGCCCGGCAGCTCGGCTTGCAGCACGCGGTCTTCGGTGATCGCCCGGTACAGCAGGAACGGCAGGCTGAGCACAATCAACAGCGCCGTCGCCAGCCACGAGCCGAGCCCGATGCCGCTCGCAACGATGATGACGACGCCGGCGAGATAGCCCGGGTGGCGTATCCAGCGATAAGGCCCGGTGGTGACCACGTACTGGCCGCGGTCGGACTGGATGCGCACCACCGATGAGAAGAACCGATTGACCAGCATGGCCCATAGCGCCAGCCCGTAACCGGCGGCCACGGCAATGAGGCCAGCAGCCTGGAGCCAAGCCGGCACGTCGTCGCTCCAATGGAAGCGCCCGCGGTCGAGCCCGGCGACGATCCAATGCAGCGCTAGGACCAGGGTAAACAGGCGCAGCGCCAGCGGCGGGCGCTCACCGCCCGGGCGCATCCGCTCACGCAGCAGCCCGGGATCGAGGAATGCGAACGAGGCCACCATCACTGCCGCGAAAATTGCGACATAGACCCAGAAGCCGAGGACTTTGACCGTGCCGGCAGCGGCGAACAGGGCGACGGCGTTGAACATGACGAACAGCGCCGCCTGGATATAGGCCGAAACAGGCATGACCAACTCCGCGTGCCGAACCGGGCGCGCGAGCCGGCAGGCACGGAACCAAGGTCGTGATGGCTGCGTTGAACCGCAAGCCCGTCCCGGCTGCACGGCTTGGGCGGCCGCAGCCGTTTATCCCGCCACACAGTCGCAAGGTGATGCCGTGAACAACAAAATCCGAGCCCTTGATACGCGCCGCAAGGTCAGCCCTGCCCTCGATACGCCCACCGATCTGTCCGACGACGCCGTGCGCGAGCTCTCGGCCAAGCTCAACGAGATTTTGGCCGATGCTTTCGCGCTCTATCTGAAGACCAAGAACTTCCATTGGCATGTCAGCGGCCCGCATTTCCGCGACTACCATTTGCTGCTCGACGAGCAGTCCGAGCAGATCTTCGCCACGACCGACGACATTGCCGAGCGCGTGCGCAAGATCGGCGGCACCACGCTGCGCTCCATCGGCCAAATTTCGAAATTGCAGACAATTAAAGACAACGACGAAAGCTTCGTGCCGGCCCACGAAATGCTGCGCGAGCTGATGAACGACAACAAGCACATCGCCGCGTCCATGCGCGAATGCCACGAGCTTTGCGACAAGCACGACGATGCGGCGACCGCGGGCTTTCTGGAAACCTTCATCGATGGCACCGAGCGGCGCACCTGGTTCCTGTTCGAAGCGAGTCGCGCGGCGCAACGTGCCGCTGACTAGAGGCTTATTCGATCACTTCGTCGGCGATGGCGAGCACGCCTGACGGAATAGCAAGGCCGAGCGCCTTGGCGGTCCTGGCGTTGATGACCAACTCGAATTTGGTGGGCTGCAGGACAGGCAGATCGCCGGGCTTTTCTCCTTTGAGAATTCGCCCGGCGTAAGCGCCGAGTTCCCGATAAGCATCGGCGAAGCTGGTGCCGTAGCTCATCAGGCCCCCGGCCGTGACGAAATCACGCAAAAAGTAAACGGCGGGCACGGCATACCGCGCCGCCAACGCGATGAGCTGGTCGCGGCGGATATAGTACAATGGATCAGTGCCGACGACGACGGCGTCGGCATGCTCCTCATGGATAGAGTTGAAGGCCAAATCGATTTCGCGCTCGGTTTTGGCATTCAAAACCAGCACCTTTACACCGCTGGCCTCCGCCGCTTTCAACGCCTCTCGCGTGATGGTCGCGGTTTCCGGATTGTCGGCGTTGACGATCAGCGCGATTGACTTGGCTTGCGGGACCAATTCACGCAGGAGCCCGAGCCGCTTCGGCGCAAGCTCGGTGCTCAACAGCGCAACGCCCGTTATGTTTTCGCCGGGTCGGTTCAGGCTGGCGACGATACCGTTGGCAACCGGATCGTCTGCGGTGGCGAAAATGATCGGTGCCGTCGCTGTTGCGGCTTTTGCCGCGCGGGCCACCGCGGTGCCGCCCGACGCCACCAGAACGGCAATGTGCAACTGGGCCAGTTCGGCTGCCATGGCCGGCAGTCGATCGTATTGACCGTCAGCCCAACGATATGTGACCGCAACGTTCTGTCCGGGGCTGTAGCCGGATTCCTGCAGGCCCCTGACAAATCCCGCAACATTGGGCGCGAAAGCACGTTCCGCTCCGCTGCTCAGGAAGCCGATCGTCGGCACCGATTGCTGCGCGCGCCCAAAGACGGGCCACAGGCCCGCCGCGCCACCGACGAGACCGATGAATTGCCGCCGCTTCATGGGACGCCCCTTGTACGCGCACACCCTAGCACATCGTTCGGCGACAGCAGTGCGGCAGGAGGTCCGCTCTGCTAGGGTCTCACGCTTCATTTACGGACGTTTGCCCATGACTGTTGCCGAAACCGCAAAGAAACATCCCGCCCTCGCCCCTGGCCGCGATATCGGCCGCCTGCTCGCGATCATGGCGGCGTTGCGCACGCCCAAGACCGGCTGTCCGTGGGATCTCGAGCAGAATTTCGCGACCATTGCGCCTTATACGCTCGAAGAGGCCTATGAGGTCGCCGACGCCATCGCCCGCGACGATCTCACCGATCTCAAGGAAGAGCTGGGCGATCTCCTCCTCCAGGTGGTCTTCCACGCCCGCATGGCCGAAGAACTGGGCGCGTTCGATTTCGGCGATGTGGTCGAGGTGCTCACCGCAAAACTCATCCGCCGGCATCCGCATGTGTTCGGTGACGAGGGCCCGCAAACCCCGCACGCTGTCGAAGGCTTGTGGGAGCGGATCAAGGCACAGGAAGCACAGGAAAAGGTCGCGCGCGGAAAACCGGAACAGGCCGGCGCGCTGGCCGGCGTTCCGGTCGCGCTCCCTGCCCTCACGCGAGCGCTAAAACTGCAGGACAAGGCGAGCAAAGTCGGCTTCGACTGGAACGATCCGCGCGCGGTGCTGCATAAAATCCGCGAGGAAGCCGACGAGATCGAAGCTGCGCTCGATGGCGACGCAACGCAAGCCGCGGGCGAAGTCGGCGATCTTCTGTTCGCCGCCGTCAATCTCGCGCGCCATCTGCGCGCCGACCCCGAAGCGGTGCTGCGGGGGACCAACCGAAAATTCGAGCGCCGTTTCGCCGCGATCGAACAGGCGCTGGCCGCAGGCGGGAAAAAGCCGCAGGACGCCACGCTCGCCGAAATGGACGCGCTGTGGGACGACGCCAAGGCGCGGGAATGATCATTGCGCTCCGGCCGCGCGAAGGTATTGCAGATCGACGAACTGCTCCGGCGCCGGCAGCGGCGGCTTGATGGTGCCGCCCTCGCCCATGAAGGCGATGACTTGGGCGAGGCCGCCGAGATCGATTTCGGCGTGTTGCGGCAGCACGCCGCGATCGGGATCGAGATAAAGCGCAAGCGTCGCGCGCGCGATTTCGTCCGATGTGCCGGTGAGCGCGACGATGGCGTTAACCGCGTCGTCACGATGCGCGGGATCGCGAATGAAGCGGAATGCGTCGGCGAGCGCGCTGACAAAGCCGATCAGCGCCGGCCCATGGGTCTCGGCAAAATCGCGCCGTGTCGCGATCACCTCGAATTGGAATGACGCGACCGCCTCGGTCGACAGGCCGAGCCGGCGGTAGCCGTCCTTGATCGCGATCAGATCGTCGGGCTGGCCGAGCGGAACGGCGTCGCACTCCCCGCTTTTCAGGCACGCCGCACGCACCGGCGAGCCGACCAACTCTTTGACCCGGTAGTCGGCCTGGTCGAGTCCTTTCAGCGCGAAGAGCTTGCGCATCGAAATCGAGATGGTGTCGACCGGCAACGATAGCCCGATGAGCTTGCCCTTGAGGTCGAAGAAGTCCTTGATCTGCGGCTTGGCGATCAGGCTATAGATCGGGTTGGCGGTGGTGCCGGCGACGGCGACGGCCGGTGAGCCGTTCAGCGCCGCCTGGATCAGATAAGGCGTCGCGGTCTGCGTCACGTCGACCTCGCCACGGTCGAGCGCCGCGACCATGTTGCCGGTGCCGCCGGGGATTTGCATGACCTCGACCGCGATGTTTTCGCGCGCGAAAAAACCCTGTTTCTCCGCAACGTAAAGATAGAGCGAGCTGACCGCGCGCGCGGTCGAGGGGATTTGGCCGAAGCGCAACGTCGCCGATGCCGCGTGGGCCGACGAGAAATCGGCGAGCGCGAGGAGGATTGCGAGCGTTCGAAATGTCATGGGCCCTGCCCTCGACCTACGGCTTGATCAAACCCGCGCTGCGCGGCAGCCACAACGCGATCTCCGGGAAGAACGTCACCAAGAGGACGACCAGCAGCATCATCATGATGAACGGCGGCACTTCGCGAAAGATTTCCGCAAGCGGCGTCCCGGTCAACCCGCTCATGACGAACAGCAGCAGGCCGTGCGGCGGCAAGGTCAGGCCGACCATCATGTTGAGCACGACGACGATGCCGAAGTGGATGAGATCGATGCCAAGACCCTGCGCGATCGGCACCAGGAGCGGCACGATCACGAGCAGGATCGTCACTTCATCGAGCACGATGGCAAGCAACAGCATCAGCACGTCGACGCACAGCAGGAATTTTACCGGCGACAGGTTCCACGCGACGAAGGTTTTGTGAATGAGCTGCGGCACGCCCTCGTTGGCCACCGCATAGTTGAAGACGAAGGCGCCCGACATGATCAGCGCGATCATGGCCGTGGTCCGCACGGTGTCGGAGATCACCGTTAGCAATTGCTGCATCCGCAATGTGCGATAGACGATGACGGCGAGGAGGAGCGCGTAGCTCGCCGCGATCGCGGCCGCTTCGGTCGGCGTGGTAACGCCCGAATAGATCAGGCCGAGCAGGATGGCGGGCAGCGCGATCGCTGGCAGGGCGCGTGCGAAAATGACTGGCATCTGCGACCACGGCGTCCGGGGTTCGCGCGGAAAGGCGCGCCGGTGGGCGACGGCGGCGATGACGATCATCATGCCGAGCGCCATGATGGCGGCGGGAACCAGGCCGCCCATGAACATGGCGCCGACGGAGGCATTGGCGATCAGCGCATAGAAGATCATCGGGATCGACGTCGGCATCAGCGGCCCGAGCGTCGCCGAAACCACCGAGGTCGCAGCCGCAAAGCCCCGCGGATAGCGGCCGTTCTTCGCCATCATGCGCGCCACGATCAGGCCGGGCCCGGACGCATCGGCCACCGCGCTGCCGCTCATGCCGGAGAAGATCAGGTTGGTGACCACGTTCACTTGCGCGAGCCCGCCGGGCAGATGCCCGACCATCGCCGAACCGAACGCCAGCAGGCGCTCGATGACGCCGCTCGCGTTCATGATATTGGCGACGAAGATGAACATCGGCACGGCGATCAACAGATAGCTGTTGTAGAGCCCGTTCATCGTCTGATCGACGACGAGGCCTGTGTCCTGGTGCGTCGAAACCAGATAGACGAAGCCGGCGCTCAGCATGGCAAGGCCGAGCGGCGCACCGAGCACCGCCGCGAGCGTGAACACGCCGAGCAGGACCCAAAGACCGTGCGACACCCCTCCCCCTTATTGCCTTGCTAGATTTGGCTGCGCCACCGCGGCCCGAGCAGCTTTGCGGCACTGACGGTCGAGCGGACGATCACCGCGACAAGAAATATGCCGAAGCACGAATAGACGATGTCGAGCGGCAGATTGAGCACCGGCGTATGCTCGCGCCACAGAAAGTGGATGTAATCGAGCGATCCCGGCAGCGCCCAGGCAAAGATGCCGCCGACCAGGACAGCGCGCGCCAAGGCGGTATAGCGCTGGCCCGTAGCGGGGAGCAGCCGGTAAACCAGATCGAAGGTAATCTGCTCCTTGTCCCGCACCAGAAAGGCATTGGCCCAGAAGATGATCCAGATGAACAGGATCACCAAAACCTCGTCGGCCCAGACCGCCTCGTCGTGCTCGAAATAGCGGGTGAAAATCTTGTAGTTGAAGATGACGAACACGGCGGCGAACATCGCGCAGGCGATCCAATCGGCCAGTCGGCCAAGCTTTGCGGCGATCGCCGCGGCCGGCCCCTCGCCTTCCCCGCTCGCCATGATTGGCCTCAAGCCTTGAGCACGCGCTGCAACCCGGCGGCGTCCCAGGCCTTGGCGAGATCGGACTCGGCATAGACGCGATCGGCTGAGGCGCGGAACGGCGCGAGATCGACGGCATCGACCGACAGCCCGCGATCCTTGAGCGCCGCCACGATGGCCTTTTCGTCGGCGAGCCTTAAGTCGCTGCCAGCCTTGGCGGTCTTGCGCGCCGCCGCGTCGAGCGCGTTGCGCTGGGCCGCGTTGAGCTTGTCCCAGACCGGCTTGGCAATGGAGAAGAACACCGGCTGCACCATGTGCGCCGTCAGCACGATCTGCTCGGAGACCTCGTAGAATTTCGCCGCGTTGAGAATTGACAGCGGATTTTCCTGGCCGTCCACCGTGCCGGTCTTCATGGCAAGATAGACTTCGGGCATGCCGAGCGGCACCGGCGTGACGCCGAGCGTGCGGCCGAGCAAGAGCCATTCCGGCCCCGCCGGCATGCGCATCTTGACGCCGGCGAGATCGGCCGGCGACTTGACGGCGCGTTTCTGCCGCAGGCTGACCTGGCGCGTGCCGAGATAGTGGGTCGCGAGAATGACGATGCCCATTTTGTCCGCGACCGTCTTGCGGAAATCCTCGCCGATGGCGCCGTCGAAGACGCGGAACAGCTGGTCGTAGTCGCGCAGCAGATAGCCGCGGTTGAAATAACCCAGCTCGGCGATCTGCTGCGCCACTTCGAAGGTCGTCATGGTGCTCATTTCGAGATTGCCGCGCTGCAGCGCCGGGACCTCGGTGCCCTGCTTGAACAGGGTCGACGCCGGATGCACACTGACATCGAGGCCGACGGACGCGGCGTCCACGTCCGCCTTGAGCTGTTCGAGCGCCTTGGCGAGGAAATCGGACGGCGGCGCGGCGGTTGAAACGCGGATTTGCGTCGGCGCTTGCGCACGTGTTCGGCCGCATACACCGGCGAACGCCGCAGCCGCAGCCCCGGCAATGAGTTTTCTACGCGTCGTCATGGCACTGTTCCTTCACGGATGAATCTTCAATGTCCGGCGCGGGCAAACTTCGCCCGCACCGCATCGGCCCGATCCGCAGCGGCACGGACCGTCATGGCGAGGCGGCCGGAGTTTTCGTCCATCGCCTTGTGAAGCACCTCGGTGTGGCGATGCAGCCAGCTCACGCCGGCGCCGTCGGCCGGATCGATCTGCAGTTCGATCAGCACCCGGCCGGCGCCGAGCCGGTCTTCGATTGCCGCGGCAAGGGCGCCGAGCCCCTCCCCCGTAATCGCCGAAACCAGTGCCGGCCTTTGCTCTGGCGGCCGGCGCTCGGCGATATTTTGCAGCCGCGCCCGTTCGTCGGCGTCGAGCCGGTCGATCTTGTTCCACACTTCGATCAGCGTTTGCTTGTCGTTCGGATTATTGAGGGGATCGATGCCGAGCTGGCGCAGGATCTTTTCGACGTCTTGCTGCTGCGCCTCGGCGTCGTCGTGGGCGACGTCGCGCACGTGCAGGATCACGTCGGCTTCGATCACCTCTTCGAGCGTGGCGCGGAACGCCGCGATCAGCATGGTCGGCAGGTCGGAGATGAATCCGACCGTGTCGGAGAGGATGATGCGGGCGCCGTGCGCCAAATCGACCGCGCGCAAGGTCGGATCCAGCGTCGCGAACAGCATGTCGGCGGACAGCACGTTGGCGCGCGTCATGCGGTTGAACAGCGTCGACTTGCCGGCATTGGTGTAGCCGACCAGCGCGACGATCGGATACGGCACGCGCTTTCGGCTTTCGCGATGCAGCGAGCGGGTGCGTTTGACCTTTTCGAGCTCGGTCTCGATCTTGGCGAGACGTTCGTCAATGAGACGACGATCGGCCTCAAGCTGGGTCTCGCCCGGGCCGCCGAGAAAACCATAACCGCCGCGTTGGCGCTCCAGATGGGTCCAGGTGCGTACCAGCCGGCCCTTTTGATAAGTCAGGTGCGCATGCTCGACCTGCAGCGCGCCCTCGCGGGTGCGCGCGCGCCGGCCGAAGATCTCCAAAATGAGCCCGGTGCGGTCGATGACCTTGGCGTTCCAGGCCTTTTCCAGATTGCGCTGCTGCACCGGCGACAATGCGCAATCCATCACCACGATCCCGGCTTCAAAGGTTTTGACGAGGCCCGCGATCTCCTCGACTTTGCCCTTGCTCAGATAGGTGGCGGAATGCAGCGCGCGCAGCATGACGATGCCGGCTTGGGCGACGTCGAGATCGATGGCGCGGGCGAGGCCTGCAGCCTCGTCGAGCTTGGCCTCGGACGAGCGGTCGCTAGCAGCCGCATGTGCCGCGGCGCGCCGCAGCACCGGCTCGATGACGAGCGCGCGGCCGGTAGCCGAGCCACCCCCCACCCTTCCCTCCCCCGCACGCGGGGGAGGGTTAGGGAGGGGGACGCCTTTGTCGCGACGGCGCGGCTCCAATCAGTCCTTATCCCCGGCCGGCGCTTCCTCGGCGCCTTCGAATAGCTGGACCGGATGACCGGGCATGATGGTCGAAATGGCGTGCTTGTACACGAGCTGCGAATGCCCATCGCGACGCAGCAGCACGCAGAAATTGTCGAACCAAGTGACCACGCCCTGCAGCTTGACGCCGTTCACCAGGAAGATGGTGAGCGGAATTTTGGCTTTGCGGACGTGATTGAGGAAGGTGTCTTGTAAGTTTTGTGCGCGGTCGGCTGCCATGGCCGTTGTTTCCGTTTTTGTACCGCGGGCCCCTGCCCCACGGGTCTTTTCTTGTCAGCCTTTGTGCCTCGTCCTGCCAATCATCCGGGCCGGACGGACCCGAAGGCGCAACCATTAGAAGGCGCGACGCCAGGCTATGCAAGCCCAGTCTGGTGATAAGGATGTGTGGTGAGGTCGCACGTTGTCAATGCTCGCACGGCCTAGCGTGTTGTTGCGATTGCCTTATCCGGTCTCCGCGTAGCGATAAAATTCCCGCCGCAGCGCGCTCGCAATCGGGCCCGGTTTGCCGTCGCCGATGGTGCGGCCGTCGATCTTCACCACCGGCAGCACGAGCTGGGTCGCCGAGGTGATGAAGGCCTCGCGCGCGGCAAACGCCTCCTGCAGCGTGAACGCGCGTTCCTCGATCGAAAATCCCTGGCCTTTGACCGCGTCGAACACCACCGCGCGGGTAATGCCGCGCAGGATGGCGTGGTCGGCGTGGCGCGTGACCAACGCGCTCTTTGCCGTGACGATCCAGGCATTGGCGGATGACGCTTCCATGACGACGCCGTCTTTGTCGACGAACCAGGCGTCGCGGGCGCCCTGCTCGATGGCCGTCTGCCGTGCCAGGACGTTCGGCAACAGGCCGACGGTCTTGATATCGACGCGGCCCCAGCGGTTGTCCGGCACGCTGATGACGGCAATGCCGGTGGCGGCGAGCGCCTCGTTGCGCTTCAGATTCAGCGGTCGCGCCGTCACCACCATGCTCGGCGCCACCGTTGGCGACGGGAAAGCGTGGTCCCGCCGCGCCACGCCGCGGTTGATCTGCAGATAAACGAGGCCGTAGCCGATGCGGTTACGCGCCACCACTTCGCGCAGCACGACGCCGAGCGCCTTGACCGACATCGGCATCGGGATGCGCAATTCGCCAAGCGAGCGTTGCAACCGCGCGATGTGGCGGCGCTCGTCGATCAGCCGGCCGCCGCGCACCTCGCAGACTTCATAGACGCCGTCGGCGAATTGATAGCCGCGGTCCTCGACATGGATTTTTGCTTCGCGGAACGGCAGGTAACGGCCGTTGACGTAGGCGATGCGGGACATCAGAGACCTGTTGTGGCGTGCAACTCATCGAGCAGCGCGTTTGCGTCCCTCAGATCGCGCGTATCGAACCCTTCGGTGAACCAGCCGTAAACCGGAGCGAGCAGTTCGCGAGCTTGCTGAGGTTTCCCCTGATCGCGCCACAACCGCGCCATGCTGATCGCGGCGCGGAGTTCCCAGGACTTCGCTTGCCGTTGACGTGCAACGGCGAGAGCGCGCTCGAAACATGCTTCCGCTTTCGCCGCATCCGGCTCCAGTAACTTAAGCGCGATTTGCCCTGCCGTGCGATGTACTTCGGCCTCGAACCAGCTTTCCTTGGTTGTTTCCACCGCCGCCAACGCTTCGCCAATGCTGCCGCAAGCGTCATTGAATTGGCCGAGTTCCGCATAGGCACTCGTCAAATGTGATAACCACAACGGCATCCACAATGTTCCTCCCGTTGACCGTAATGCGGTGATGCCGGAGGTGATCATTCGGACTGCCTCAGAGGCTTTGCCGGTCAGTGCAAGAAGGCAACCTTGCATCGACATTCCGAACGCCTTCCACAACAAGGCGCCCTTTTCGTCGGCCAAAGCGGCCAGTTCGTCAGCTTCCGCGGTCGCCGCCGCATAATTTCCGCACAAGACATGGGTGAACGACCCGTTAAGCAGCGCAAACATTAAAGTGGCGGCTTGCCCAGTCCCGCGCGCGTCCCGGAGCGCTTTGTCGGTATCTGCGAGCGCGGCCTCGGGACTGCCAATGAGCCATTGAGCCCACGATCGGAAGCTTAGAATCATCACTCCGATATCCTGGCCAAATCGCGTCGCCAGCGGACGATGCTCGTCGGGATCGTAAAGCGCAAAAGCCTGATTGTAGTGCACTCGGCCAGGCACAATGTCGCCAGTATGCACCAAGGACGCGCCCATGAGGCGGTGCCCGACCATGAGCGGGACGGTGGCCCCTTGCTTCTCGGCAAGGCCCAGGAACTGCGCCGCAAGATCGCAAATCAGGTCGCCGTTGAAGGCAACATAATTCGGGGCCCAGAAGCCGTAGAGGACCGAGAACAGCATCAGCGGGTCTTCGGGAGGTTCTCCGAGCGCTTGAGCTTGTTCGATCAGAAGGCGCGCTCGCTCCGCGGCGGCCTTGGTTTCAGGCGCGGCATGTCCTTTGACATGCATGAGCGGGGTGATGAGCGCGACTTGAAGCTTGATCTGCTCGCGACGCAGCGCGGGGGTGGCGGGCAAGGTCGCTATCTGATTGAGGGCGCGAGTGATCTGCTCTATGGCTTCGACGAGGGCCGAGCGTTCTAGCGATCGCTGACCGGCCTTGCCCCACAAGCTTGCGGCCTTCTCGATCAGCCCGGCCTCAGTGCAGTGACGCGCAAGGCGCTCCGGCTGGCTCTCGGCAATCTCGCGGAATCGGCTTTCAAGAGTTTCCGCGATACACGCATGCAGCGCGCGTCGCGGTTCTCGCAGGAGGGTGCCATAAGCCGCATCCTGAACAAGTGCGTGCTTGAACAGATAGGTCGCATGCGGTGGCATACCCTGCCGGAACAACAAACCAGCGGTAATGAGACGGTCTAACGCCGGCCCGAGTTCCGCCTCCGGCTTGCGCACCACCGCAGCCAGTAGCGCATGCGAAAATTCGCGTCCGATCGCTGCGCCGATCTGCGCAATCTCCTTGGCGGGACCGAGCCGGTCGAGCCGTGCCATCAACGAGGCGTGTAAGCTCGCCGGCACCGCCAATGCTGCGGACGGCGTAGCCGCAACCGTGCGTTCTGCCGCAGCCTCACCCCCAGCCTCAAGCACTGCCTTGGTCATTTCCTCAACGAACAAAGGGATGCCATCGGTCCGCTCGATAATGTCGCGCCGGATGTTCGCCGGGAGCGGTTTGTTCCCGACAACGCGGTCGACCAACGCAGCAGCCTGACGCGCGGTCAGGCGATTGATCGTCAGAGCGGCGACGTTATGCCGCCCGATCCACGGCGCTTGAAACTCCAGTCGGAACGTCACCAGTAGCAAAATGCGAAGGTTCTGGATGCGATCCACCGCCCGGCCGAAGGCTTCGACGCTGGTCGGGTCTGCCCAATGCGCATCCTCAAAAATCATCAGCACCGGCTTTTGCCGGGACAGCGCCTCCATGTGTGCCGTCAGCGCTTCCAGCGTTTTCTGGCGGCGTTGCTGCGGCGTCAGGTCTAGCGCCGTATAGCGGCCGTCATTTGCCAGCGATAACATTTCGGCAAAAAGCGCAACATCCTGCGCGGTGGTCGAAGCTTGTGCAAGCACCGCATCGAGTTTGTCCAGTTTTTTGTGCGGCGTATCATCCCGAGCCAGCCCAGCAGCGCGCTCCATTTGGCCGATGATCGGATAAAATGCGCTGTCTGTGTGCTGCGGCGAGCAGAAATAACGCAAGCGCGTGTGCGGTTCATTGGCAAGGTGTTCCAGCAGCGCGGCCGTGAGCCGCGATTTGCCGATCCCGGCCTCGCCGGAGAGCAATACCACTTGACCTTCACCAGTCTTTGCCCTCGACCAGCGCCGCAGCAACAGCTCGAGTTCTTCTTCGCGGCCGACGAGAGCGCTCAGGCCGCTGGCGCGGAGAGCCTCGAAGCGGCCTTCAACCGAACTCGCCCGCAGCGCCGCCCAGCCCCGCACCGGACCGGCGATGCCTTTGAGGTCCATTGCCCCAAGGTCATCCAGTTCGAAGAGATTGCCAAGAAGCCGTCGCGTGCCCTCGGCGATGACCACCATGTTCGGCTGGGCGATCCCCTGCAGCCGTGCCGCAAGGTTTGGCGTCTCGCCCACAACGACCTGTTCCTGAGCAGAGCCCGATCCAATCAGGTCGCCAACGACGACAAGCCCCGTGGCAATGCCGACCCGGGTCTGCAACGGCGCGTGCGTATTCAGCACCTGCACCGCCGCGATCAACTCCAGTCCCGCTCGCACCGCCCGCTCGGGATCATCCTCATGGGCCTGCGGGTAGCCGAAATACACTAGTACCCCGTCCCCCATATACTTGGCGACGAAACCGCCAAAACGGCGCACACTCTCGGCGACGCACTGCTGATAGGCCGAAATAACTTCTCGCAGGTCCTCGGGGTCCATGCGCGTGGAAAGGGCCGTGGAACCGACCAAGTCCGAAAACATCACCGTGACCTGACGGCGTTCCGCGTCTGTGCGTGGAGCGGGAGTTGTGATCTCCGCAGAATTGCGGGTCTGTCCGGCACCAAGCGCAGCAACGGCGCTCAACAGCTTGAGCCGTGCCCCAAGCGGAAGGCCGAGCTCACGCAAGTGTTCATCGGTGAGGTGACAAAGCACATCGGCGTCGATCGCATTGTCGCGAAACGTTTGTGCGTACTGTTCCAGACCGATCCCGCGGAGCCAACCGTCGATGTCCAAGTTCGGCCCCCTGGCTCTCGTCAGCGGCAGTTTTTTGAAAATGGTCGAGTCATGGCAGCCCACCGTGAATCAAACAGGTCTCTCCACTCAAGCTTGGACTAGCCGTGTGGACGCCAATCACTCGACGGCAGCATAGCCGCCCCGTCAGCCGATACCAGACCGATCTGACCGATGCAGAGTGGCGCTTCTACGTCACGCAGGCGGTTGCCCTTGGCGCCTGTTGCCGCGTGACGGGGGCATTCTGCGCGGTCCCGGACGAGGGATTGCAACGCACGGTGCCGAAAATTTAGTTTCGGCTGCTTGATCCTTCAATCAATCCCCAGCGCCTTCAACTTCCGATGCAGCGCCGAGCGCTCCATGCCGACGAATTCGGCGGTGCGCGAAATGTTGCCGCCGAAGCGGTTGATCTGGGCGAGCAGATATTCGCGCTCGAACACTTCGCGGGCCTCACGGAGCGCGAGACTCATCAGATGCTCGCCGCCATTGCCGTTCGGCATGGCCGGGATCATCGAGCCGACGTCTTGGGGGAGCATGGACGCGGTGATCACCGCCTCCGGGTCGCCGCCGGCGAGGATCATCAGCCGCTCGACGTTGTTGCGCAATTGCCGCACATTGCCCGGCCAGTCGTGCGATTGCAGCACGGCGAGGGCGTCGGCGCCGACCTTGCGTTTGGGCAGACCCGTGGTTTGCGAAATCTGCGTCATGAAATATTCGACGAGTTCCGGGATATCCTCGCGCCGCTCGGCCAATCCCGGTACGCGGATCGGCACCACCGACAGGCGGTGATAGAGGTCCTCGCGGAATTTCCCCGCCGTGATCTCGGCTTCGATGTTGCGGCTGGTCGACGACACGATGCGCACGTCGACCGTGACCTTGGTGGCGCCGCCGACGCGCTGGAAGGTCTGATCGACCAGCACGCGCAAAATCTTGCTCTGGGTCTCGCGCGGCATGTCGGCGATTTCGTCGATGAACAGCGTGCCGCCATGGGCTTCCTCGAGCGCGCCGACCTTGCGGCTGTGGCTGCCGTTGGTGCCGCCTTCGACGCCGAACAATTCGACTTCCATGTGCTCCGGCGTGATCGCGGCGGCGTTGATCACCACGAACGGCCCATCGGTGCGCGCCGAGTGGCTGTGGATGGTGCGCGCGGCAAGCTCCTTGCCGGCGCCCGAAGGCCCGATGATGAGGATACGGCTGTTGGTCGGCGCCACTTTCTCCACGGTCTGGCGCAACTGATTGGCGGCCGGCGAATGGCCGACCAAGGCAGTCGCCATCGGCGCATGTTGCTTGAGGTCGCGCACCTCGCGTTTCAGCCGCGAATTCTCCAGCGCGCGATCGGCGACCAGCAGCAATCGGTCGGCCTTGAACGGTTTTTCGATGAAGTCGTAGGCGCCGCGCTTGATCGCCGAAACCGCGGTCTCGATATTGCCGTGGCCGGAGATCATCACGATCGGCAGCTCGGGATGTTCCTGCTTGAGCGTGTCGAGCAGTTGCAAGCCATCGAGGCGGCTGCCTTGCAGCCAGATGTCGAGGAACACCAGATTGGGCCGCCGCGCCACCACCGCCGCCAGCGCGTCGTCGCTGTCGCGCGCCGTGCGGGCGCCGTGGCCTTCGTCCTGGAGGATGCCCGCGACCAGCTCGCGGATATCAGCCTCGTCGTCGACGATGAGGATATCGGATGCCATTTGAGTCGCCCTGCCCTACTCTTTTAGTTACCCGACCGCTTGCTGCGGTTCGACCGGCTCCGCGGCGGCAACGGACTCCGCCGCGATGCGCAACTGCATCCAGGCGCCGCGAGCGCCCGGAATTTTCTCGGCGGCATCATGCAACTCGATGCGCCCGCCATGTTCTTCCAGAATGCGGCCGACGATGGCGAGGCCAAGCCCGGTGCCCTTCTCCCGCGTCGTCACATAGGGCTCGAGCAGGCGCGCCCGGTTTTCCTTGGGCAGGCCGATGCCGTTGTCGATCACGTCGATGACGATGTCTTTACCTTCGCGCCGCGCGCTCACGATGATGCGGCCGCGTTCCCCCACCCAACCCTCCCCCGCAAGCGGGGGAGGGTTGGGTGGGGGCGGCACGGCCCCGATCGCTTCGGTAGCGTTCTTGACGATGTTGGTAAGCGCCTGGGAGATCAGGCGCCGATCGAAACGCGCCGGGATAGCTTCGGCGGGCAAATCGACCTCGAACTCGATGTCGGGATGGGCGACGCGAAGCAGGAAGACGGCCTGACGCACCGTGTCGGCAACGTCCTCATCGGTCATGACCGGCTTCGGCATGCGGGCAAAGCGCGAGAACTCGTCGACCATGCGCTTGATATCGTCGACCTGGCGCACGATGGTGTCGGTGCATTGGTCGAACACGGTGTCATCGGCGGCAATCAGCTTGCTGTATTTGCGGCGCAGCCGCTCCGCCGACAATTGGATCGGGGTGAGCGGATTTTTGATCTCATGGGCGATGCGGCGGGCGATGTCGGCCCAGGCCGAGGTGCGTTGCGCCAGCACGAGCTCGGTGATGTCGTCGATGGTGATGACGTAGCCGTGCTCGGCATCTTGCGCCTGTTCGCTGGTCACGCGCACGGAGAAATTGCGTTCCTGGCCGTCGCGTGAGACCGCGACCTGGCGCTGCACCAGACGCTGATTGCCATAGCGGGCCGATTCGAAAATTTCGGCGAGCTCGGGAGCGATTTCGGTCAACGGCCGGCCGAGCGCCTCGCTTTCGGTGCGTCCGGTCAGGCGCTCCGCCGAGCGGTTGAGGATGGTGACCTTGCCGTCGGCATTGACGCCGATGACGCCGGCGCTGGCGCCGGCCAGCACGGCTTCGGTGAAGCGTCGCCGGCTGTCGATGAGGTCGCGCGCGCGCACGATGTCCTCGTGCTGGGTGCGCAGCTCGTGCGTCATCTTGTTGAAGGTCTCACCGAGGCGGGCGAGATCGCCGCCCGAGCCCTGGATCGGGACTTGGACTTGCAGGTTGCCGGTCGAGACCACGTTGGCGGCCCCGATCAGGCGGCGGATCGGAGCGACCAGGCGATTGGCGAAATCGAGCCCGATCCAGGCCGACGACAACAGCACGATGAGCGCGATGATGCCGAACATCAGCGCGAATGCGATTTGAATGCCGACTTTGTGGAGTTCCAGATCGGCGTATTGGGCGACGCTTTGCCGGGTCGCGGTCAACTGCTGAATGACTTGCGGATCGAGCAGGCCGACGACGTAGAGATACATGTTGTCGTAGCCGTAGAGCTTGATAGTCCCGTCGATGCCCTCCGGGATAGGTCCGATCTTGGCGTCGGTCTCGGTGATCTTGCTGAGCGCTTCCGCTTTCGGCAACACCGGTTGCTTGGCGATGGGAATGTCGGCGCGATCCACGATCTGGCCGTCCGGGGTGAAGATGAGGACGGCCGAGAGACCGCGCCCGGCGGCTTGCTGGGTCAAAAATTTGTGGAACTTGTCGCGGTCCTGGTCGAACAGCGGCTTGGCGCGGGCCAGCTCATAGGCCATGGCCAAGACTTCGCCGTGCATGGCCTGGAGACGTTCGCCGACATAAGCGTTGGCGACGAAATCCGAAGCCTTGATGATGGCGCGGGTGCTCGAGGAGAAGTAGCGATCGAGGCCGCGATCGAGCGTCGTACTGGCGACCACCGCGACAAGCACGGTGGGAACCGCGGCGATGACGGCGAACAGACCGACGATCTGCACATGCAAGCGCGATCCGGCGTGTCCCCTGCGGCGGGCCTGGATCACGACCCAGACTTCCATCCCGATGATGGCGAGCAAGAGGACGCTGGTCCCGGCATTGACCGCAAGCAGCGTCAGGACGACGCTCTGGACCGGGTCGATCGGCGTCATCCCGGCCAGCACGAGGAATGTGGCGGTGGCCGAGAGCAGCGCCACGCCGACGGCAAACGCGCCGAACAGCCGGGACGCGATCGGCATCGGTGCCGTCGCAGCAACCGGGTCGATTGGAGCGACCTGTTCGACCGTCGTCATGAAGCGCTTCGCTGGGAACTTGGAACTTCAAAGTCTGGAGGGCGACGGTCCGGGGCCCCGCCCAGCCGTCCCTAGTGATGCTTTTATACAACAATGTTGCCCGATTGCGACAATTCGGGGGCGCAATATTTTGCCACAGCCCGAGGGGCTGGAAAGTTCCGGCCGCGCTGGCGGCCGCGTTAAGTGCCGCTGGTGCGATAGACCTGGATCTCGAGGTCGCGGATTTTCTTGCGCAGCGTGTTGCGGTTGACGCCGAGCAGATCGGCGGCGCGGATCTGGTTGCCGCGTGTTGCCGCCAGCGCGGCCGACAGCAGCGGGCCTTCGACCTCGCGCAGGATGCGGTGATAGAGGCCCGGCGGCGGCAGGCCATCGTCAAAACCGGAAAAATATTGCGCGAGGAAACGCTCGACCGCGACCGAGAGATTGTCCTCGGTGCGGTTGGATTCCCCCGGCGCCATCAAAGTCGGCTGCGACAGCTCGGAATCGATCACCGCCGTGGTGATCATCTCCTGCGGATAAAGCGCAGCCAAGCGCCGCGCCAGATTTTCCAGTTCGCGCACATTGCCCGGCCAGCGATGTTTCTTCAGGCGGTCGAGGGCGGCCTGGTCGATCTGCTTCGGCGGCAGTCCTTCGCGCTCGACCACGGTGAAGAAATGCCGGATCAGATCCGGAATGTCTTCGGTGCGTTCGCGCAGCGGCGGCAGCCGCAGCGGCACGACGTTGAGGCGGAAGAACAAGTCCTCGCGGAACAGCCCTTGCTGAATGAGCTGGCGCAAATCCTTGTTGGTCGCGGCGATGATGCGCACGTCGGCCTTGATCGGGGTGCGGCCACCGACGGTGGTGTACTCGCCCTGTTGCAGGACGCGCAAAAGCCGCGTCTGCGCCTCCATCGGCATGTCGCCGATTTCGTCGAGGAACAGCGTACCGCCCTCGGCCTGCTCGAAGCGGCCGGCGCTGCGCGTATTGGCGCCGGTGAAGGCGCCCTTCTCGTGGCCGAACAGCTCCAATTCGATGAGATCGCGCGGGATCGCCGCCATGTTGATGGCGACGAAGGGTCCGGTGCGGCGCTTGCCATAGTCGTGCAGCGCGCGCGCCACCAGTTCCTTGCCGGTGCCGGATTCGCCCGAGATCATCACCGTCAGGTCGGTCTGCATCAGGCGCGCCAGCACGCGATAGATTTCCTGCATCGCCGGCGAGCGGCCGACCAGCGGAATGGATTCGAAATCCTCGACCTTGGCCGGCTGCCGCGTCTTCTCCTTCGGCTCCGACAACGCGCGGCCGACGATGGAAATCAGCTCCTTCAGATCGAACGGTTTTGGCAGATATTCATAGGCGCCGCGCTCCGACGCCCGGATCGCGGTCATGAAGGTGTTTTGCGCGCTCATGACCAGGACCGGCAGGTCCGGCCGCGCCTTTTTGATGCGCGGCAGAAGGTCGAAGGCGCTTTCGTCGGGCAACACCACGTCGGTGATGATCAGATCGCCGTCGCCCTGGCTGACCCATCGCCAAAGCGTGGCGGCGTTGCCGGTCGAACGCACCTCGTAACCGGCGCGCGACAGTGCCTGATTGAGCACCGTCCGAATTGCCGCATCGTCATCGGCAACAAGAATACTTCCCGCGGGCATCAATGATCCCCTCGTTGAAGGGCGACGTCCGGCGCGACGCCCTCACCCGTGTAAACCGGCATAAGCACGCGAAAGATGGTTCGGCGCGGCTGCAACTCGCATTCGATGATGCCGCCGTGGTCGCCGATGATCTTGGCGACGAGCGCCAGTCCCAGCCCCGATCCGGTCGGCTTCGTGGTGACGAACGGGTCGAACAGATGCGGCATCAATTCGTCGGGCACGCCGGGACCGTTGTCCTTGACGCAGAATTCGAGCGGCAGCGAGATGCGCGCCTTGGCGCCCGGCAGCGACAGCCGCACGCCCGGCCGGAACGCCGTGGTCAGCGTGATTTCGCCGCCCAAGGTATTTTCGCCAATCGCTTCCGCAGCGTTCTTGACCAGGTTCAAGAACACCTGGACGAGCTGGTCGCGGTTCGCCAGCACCGGCGGCAGCGACGGATCGTAGTCTTCGACGAATTTGATGTGACGGGCGACGCCGGATTGCGCCAGCCGCTTCACGTGATCGAGCACCACGTGGATGTTAATCGGCTCGCGCTCGATCGGCCGCTCGTCGGCGAATACTTCCATGCGGTCGACCAGCTTCACGATGCGGTCGGCCTCGTCGCAAATCAGCTGCGTCAAGGTGCGGTCGTCGTCGTCGGCCGATTGCTCGAGCAATTGCGCGGCGCCGCGGATGCCGGACAGCGGATTCTTGATCTCGTGCGCCAGCATGGCGGCGAGCGCGATCACCGAGCGCGCGGCGCTGCGATGGGTCAACTGCCGGTCCATCTTGTCGGCGATGGTGCGCTCTTGCAGCATCACCACCACGGAATCCGGCTGCTCAGGCAGCGGCGCAACGTAGAGATCCACCAGTCGATCGCCCGGATTGCGCGGCGTGCCGAGATCGACCTTGTATTCGTTGACCGCGGCGCCGCGCGCCCGCACCTGCTCGACCAGCGTGAGCAGGGGACTGCCGAACGGCACCAGGTCGCGTAAGAGATGCCGGCGCAGATGCGACACCGAGACTTCGAAAAAAGCCTCCGCCGCCGCATTGGCGTCGGTCACCTTGCCGTCCGCCGACACGACGATGACGGGATGCGGTAACGCATTGAGCACCACATCCGCCGACGACGCCGTGAGCAGGTTTTCCGCGGTGCTCATGCCGCAAGTTCCCCTGCCGCAAGTTCCCCTGCCGCAAGTTCCCCTGCCGCAAGTTCCCCTGCC
Organism: uncultured Alphaproteobacteria bacterium; assembly: GCA_963724715.1. Lineage (GTDB taxonomy): Bacteria > Pseudomonadota > Alphaproteobacteria > Rhizobiales > Xanthobacteraceae > BOG-931. The sequence continues at coordinate 270,994 of CAVRVV010000004.1, forward strand.
GCAAGTTCCCCTGCCGCATGTCTCCCTGCCGCATTGGTGTCGCGCAATTCGTCAAAAGCTTCGGCAAGCCTGTGCAGTACGATCGCGGGGTCGGCGGCGGTGAGCACGCGGCCGCGAAGGGTTTTGAGCAGATGCGCAGGCGCACCCGCGGTCGCAGCCGCAGTATCGAGCGCCCAGCCGAGATGCTTTCGGGCGTGGCGCAGCCCAATCGCGATGCCGTGATGGGCAAGCATTTCGCCGTAAAGCGCGCTGGCGAGCGCCAGCTGTTCGCTGAGCGCGGGCGCGGACTTGCGTTCGCCGGTCGCGAGATAGTGCGCGAGCTGGCCGGGAAACCACGGCCTGCCCTGGGCGCCGCGCCCGACCATCACGGCATCGGCGCCGGAGGCGGCAAGCGCCGCATCGGCGTCATCGAAGTTTTGGATGTCGCCGTTGACGACCACCGGGATCGACACGGCATCCTTGACGGCGCGCACTGCCGCCCAGTCGGCGCGCCCTTTGTAGAACTGGCAGCGCGTGCGGCCGTGCACGGTGACAAGCCGCACGCCGGATTGTTCGGCACGCCGCGCCAGCTCAGGCGCATTGCGCGAACCGTCATCCCAGCCAAGCCGCATTTTCAAGGTGACCGCCACCCTGACCGCCTGCACCACCGCGTCGATCAGGGTGAGCGCGTGATCGAGATCACGCATCAGCGCCGATCCGGACGCACCGTTGGTGACGTGTTTCGCCGGGCAGCCCATATTGATGTCGATGACCCCGGCGCCGGCGGCTTCGGCAAGGCGCGCGCCTTCGGCCATCCAATGCGATTCGCAGCCGGCAAGCTGAACCACATGTAATCCCGCGCCATGATCTTTGACCCGCAGCGTGGCATTGCGCTTTCCATTGGCGAGTGCCGCGCAAGCGGTCATTTCGGAAATGACGAGGCCTGCGCCTTGATTCGCGACCTGTCGACGGAACGGCGCGTCGGTGACCCCTGACATGGGAGCCAAAAGCACCGGATTTGGCACCGTAAGCGGCCCGATGGCCAGCGAATCACGCAGCATTTTCGATGGGACCATAGAAGGAAACATTTGCACACTAAATAGGCGTCACAATGCCTTTGCTTATAGTTTAGACAAATCTATAGCGCAAGCAAGTGCTGCACTGCAATATTCCTAACCTGTGCAAATCCCACGGCAAAGATCAATTTGGCCGGCCGAAAAGCCCTCGGTTCCATCCATTTTGCCGGTTCGCACATTCCGGGAACATGCGCTAAAGCCATGCCGGAATTGCGCGGAGCGTGAGATGGCCGACACAATCGCTGCTGTTGTCGTCGCGGGCGGACGGGGCCTGCGCGCCGGCGGCGATGTACCCAAGCAATATCGCGAAATCGCCGGCGAGCCGGTGATCCGTCCGGCGCTGGCGGCGTTTCTCAGCCATCCGCAGATCGGTGCGGTGCAGCCGGTCATTCATCCGCAAGACGAGGAAGTGTTTCGCGCCGCGACCGCGGGCTTGAAAAAACTTCTGCCGCCGGTTTGGGGCGGTGCGACGCGGCAAGCTTCCGTGCGCGCCGGGCTTGAAGCCTTCGCCGCCAGCGCACCGGCGATCGTCCTCATTCACGACGCTGCGCGTCCGTTTTTGAGCGAGGCGCTGATCGGTCGCGCCATCGTTGCCGCCAGGCAAAACGGCGCGGCGGTACCGGCCGTCACCATTGCCGACACCGTGAAAAAAATCGACGACACCGCGCACGTGACCGAAACCCTGGACCGCAATCACCTGCGCATGGTGCAAACGCCGCAGGCCTTCGGCTTCGATCTCATCATGGCGGCGCATCGGCGCGCCGCGGCGGCGGGCCGCGACGATTTTTCCGACGATGCCGCGCTCGCCGAATGGGCCGGACATCGCGTCAGCGTGTTCGAAGGAGACGCCGGCAACGTCAAGCTCACCACCAACGACGATTTCGCCCGTGCCGAGATGCTGCGCCACGCGGCGCTCGGCGACGTGCGCACCGGCAACGGCTTTGACGTGCACGCCTTCGCCGACGGCGACCATGTCATGCTCGGCGGCGTCCGCATTCCCCATTCGCGCGGCGTCACCGGGCATTCCGACGCCGATGTGGCGCTCCATGCCCTGGTCGACGCCATTCTGGGCGCGCTGGCCGAGGGCGATATCGGTCAGCATTTTCCGCCGAGCGATCCGCAATGGAAGGGCGCGTCGTCGGACCGATTCCTCGCCTTCGCTTGCGAACGCGTGCGCGCCCGCGGCGGCATGATTGCCAATCTCGATGTCACCGTGGTGTGCGAAGCGCCGCGCGTCTCGCCGCACCGCGACGCCATGCGCGAGCGCATCGCCGCCATCGCCGGAGTCTCTGTGAGCCGCGTCGCAATCAAGGCGACGACCAGCGAGAAACTCGGCTTTACCGGGCGCGGCGAAGGTATCGTCGCCATGGCGACTGCGACGGTGCGATTGCCGTGGAGCGCGACGTGATCGACGCAGACTTACGCGAAGCGGCAAAGCGCGTTCTGGAGCTCTGCCGCGCCCGCGGCCTGCACGTCGCCACGGCCGAATCCTGCACCGGCGGCCTGGTCACCGCGGCGCTGACCGAGATCCCGGGCTCGTCGGACGTCGTCGATTGCGGGTTCGTCACTTATTCGGACGAGGCCAAGCGGGCGATGCTCGGCGTACCGGCGGCGACGCTCAAGCGTTGCGGCGCAGTGAGCGCGCAGACCGCAAAGGCCATGGCCGCCGGCGCGCTGAAAAATTCCCGTGCCGACCTTGCGGTGTCGATCACCGGCATTGCCGGGCCCGGCGGCGGCTCCAAGCAAAAGCCGGTCGGCCTCGTTCATTTCGCCGCGGCGAGCCGCGATGGGCGACGCATCGCGCGCAAGCGGCTCTACGGCGATATCGGCCGCCGCCGGGTGCGGTTGCGCTCCGTCATTGAAGCGCTCGCACTTTTGCAGCTGCTGACACGTCCAGCGCGGCGTAAGGGGAGCTAGAATGCGTTGGGGGGTCTGCCTTGTCGCGGCGTTGGCGATGGCCAGTGTCGAAATGGTCAGTGTCGAAACGGCCGATGCCCAATCCGTTGCGAACACGATCGCGGAATTCGGCCTGATCGGCACTTGGGCGGCCGATTGCACGCAACCGGCGTCGTCGAGCAATTTTCTCACCGTCTACGCAATCAAACCCTCCGGCGAGGTTTCACGGACCTACTACGATCAGCCCGGCCACGTTTATAACAATTACAAGATCACAAACGCGAAACGTCAGGCGCCGGACATGCTTTCGTACGAGCAGGTCTGGGATTTCGAAGGCTCGTCCGCCAACATTGCCGGCAATCGCGTGCAAGTCCTGCTGAACATGGCGGACAACAAATTCCAAATCGTGTCGTCGCAAGGCAGCGACGGCTCGTTCTTTGTCAAAGACCGCAAATTCCCGGGCTCCGGCGACGAGACTCCGTGGCAATCCCGCTGCCCGGGAAATTGAGCGCCTGACGCGCTACATGCGCTCGACGCTTCTTGCCGTCAGGCCACAGCGCTTTGGCGGGCTTTCGGAAGGGGCTCAAGCCTGTGCGCCATAGACCTGATCGGCGCGGCGCTCGAAGGCCGTGGCGAAACGCCGAAAGGCGGCGTCGAAAATGCCGCCCATCAGCAGGCCAAGGGTGCGGCTGCGGAACTCGTAAGCGATGAAAAACTCTACTTCGGAGCTACGCTCGCCGGTGGCACGAAAGCTCCAGCGGTTGTTCATGCGCTCGAACGGGCCTTCAAGATATTCGACCAGGATTTCAAGTTTTGGCCGGTCGAGCGTGACGCGGCTGGTGAAAGTCTCGTGCACGAACTTGTAGGCAACCGTCATGTCGGCGACGACGACGTCCCTGCCCTCACCGTCCGTTGTGCGCTTGCGCACGGCGAGCGATCGGCATAGCGGCACGAATTGCGGATAGCGCTCGACGTCGGCGACGAGCGCGAACATGTCGGCCGCCGAGTGCTTGACCCGCCGGGTGGTGGAGAATTGCGGCATCAATCAGCGCGCCGCCGCCCGCGCCGCCTTCAGCCGGGCGAAATCCTCGCCGGCGTGATGCGAGGAGCGCGTCAGCGGGCTCGCCGACACCATGGAAAAACCTTTGGCATAGGCGATCGTCGCCAGTGCCTCGAATTCCTCCGGCGGCACGAAGCGCAATACCGGATGATGCTTGCGCGTCGGCTGCAAATATTGCCCGATGGTGAGGAAATCGACGTCGGCCGAGCGCAGGTCGTCCATCACCTGCAGCACTTCGTTGCGCTCCTCGCCGAGCCCGACCATGATTCCCGATTTGGTGAACATCGCGGGGTCGAGCTCTTTGACGTGCTGCAACAGCCGAATCGAGGCGAAGTAGCGCGCGCCCGGGCGCACGTTGAGATATTTCGACGGCACGGTCTCGAGATTGTGGTTGAACACGTCGGGCCGCGCCGCGACCACGGTCTCCGCCGCGCCGTTCTTGCGCAGGAAATCCGGTGTCAAAACTTCGATCGTGGTTTGCGGGCAGCGGGCGCGGATCGCTTTGATGACGGCGGCGAAATGCGCGGCCCCACCGTCGGCAAGATCGTCGCGATCGACCGAGGTGATGACGATATGCGACAGCCCGAGTTTTGCGGTAGCCTCGGCGACATGGTCGGGCTCGGCAGGATCGAGCGCGCCGGGCAGCCCGGTCTTGACGTTGCAGAACGCACAGGCCCGCGTGCAGGTGTCGCCCATGATCATGAAAGTGGCGTGCTTTTTCTCCCAGCACTCCCCGATATTGGGACAGCCGGCCTCCTCGCACACCGTGTGCAGGCCGTTGGCGCGCACGATGCGCGCCGTCGCGACATAGCCGGGCGAGACTGGGGCCTTGACGCGGATCCAGTCCGGCTTGCGTAGGCTGGGCTGATCCGGCCGGTGCGCCTTTTCCGGATGGCGGAGCGCGCCGGATTTCCCGAGCAGAGTGTCGATCACAACGGCCATGACGGTTCCGGGCGCATAACAGTTCGCATCAGATACTTACGAGCCTGATTGCTGCGCCGCAAGGCGCTGGTTCACCGCGGCGTCACGCCCGGCTCGTGAACAAAATGTAAGGAAACAACGGCGATTTCGCCGTTTCCGGATGTAACTTTCGCCATAAAAAATCATCCCATAGCCACCGACACGTTTCGTCCCGGGAGGATTTGTCGTGACCGCGCGTGGCAAAGAAGCAGCGGCGCTCGCCTTGCACAGGTTCGGCTTCGGACCGGCGGCCAATTCGATTGCCGTCATTGCCGCCGACCCGCAAGGCGCGCTCCTTGCCGAGCTGGAGCGTCCGCAGGCCGGCCTCGTCGCCGCCAATCTGCCATCGGGTGCCGAGTCTGCGCGCGAAGTCTTTGACTTTCGCGCCGAGCAAGCGGCGAAGCAAAAGCTCGCGTTGCGTGCCCAAAAGCAAGTCGACGCCGGCAATGCCGCAAGCCTCGTCGATTGCCGCAAGCCGTCGGGCGCGCCATGCGTGGCGCCGGATGCGACGAACGAAGCCGCAAACCAACCGCCGCAAATAGCAAAACCGGCGCCGCCGCCAGCGCCGCCGCTGCCGCAACGGCTCTTTCAGGACGAAGCCAAAGCGCGCTTCGACGCCGCGCTCGGCGCCGATATCGGCTTCGTCGAACGGCTGGTCTGGTTCTGGTCGAACCATTTCTGCATCTCGGCGGACAAGATCGTGGAGATGGCCGGTCCGTTCGAGCGGGAAGCAATCCGGTCGCACGTGCTCGGGCGCTTTGCCGATCTGCTGCTGGCAGTCGAAAGCCATCCCGGCATGCTGGTCTATTTGGACAACGTGCAATCGATGGGCGCCAATTCGACCGCCGGCATCAACCGTGACAAGGGCCTCAATGAGAATCTCGCCCGCGAGATCCTCGAACTGCATACGCTCGGTGTTCGCAGCGGCTATACGCAGCAGGACGTGACCAGCTTCGCCAACGTGATCACCGGCTGGACCTGGATTCCGCCCGAGCAGCCGATCCACGGCGGTGAATTCGCCTTCGTGCAACGGCTGCACGAGCCGGGCGCCAAGACTGTGCTGGGCAAGGCCTATCCGGACACTGGCGTCGGCCAGGGTCGCGCGGTGCTCGCCGATCTGGCGCGGCATCCGGCAACGGCGCAACACGTCGCGCTGAAACTGGCGCGCCACTTCGTTGCCGACGAGCCGCCGCCGTCGCTCGTCGCCAAGCTGGCGAAGACATTCAACGATACCGACGGCAACCTGAAAGACGTCGCCAAGACCCTGGTCACCGCCGAGGAGTCCTGGACGCCGCAGCGCACCAAACTCAAACCGCCCGCGGAATGGACGATCGGCATGCTGCGCCTGATGGCGGCGCCACAGGCCATTCCGGTCGGCCGCCTCCTGGGCACGCAAGCGACACTCGGCGAGGCGTTGTGGCGGCCGCTGTCGCCGAACGGCTACCCGGACACCGAGGCGGCGTGGATCGATGGCGTGCCGCACCGGCTGGATATCGCAAACGGATTCGCCGGCCAGCTTGCGGTGAACAATGCCGATCCGCGCGCCGTTCTCGAGAGCGCGCTCGGTCCGCTCGCTTCGGCCGAAACGCGCGACACCATCGCGCGCGCCGAAAGCCGGCCTCAAGCCTTGGCGCTCCTGGTCATGGCGCCGGAATTTTTGCGGAGATGAACATGCCCCATGCACCCTCGCGGCGCGACGTGATGTTGGCTTCGGGCACACTGTTCGCCTGGACCTATATGCCGAAGCTGGCGCTGGCCGAGGGCCGCGATCCGCGCTTCCTCACCATCATTCTACGCGGCGCACTCGACGGCCTTGCCACCGTGGCGCCGGTCGGCGATCCGGGCTGGATCGCGCTACGCGGCGACAACGCGCTGACGCTCGACAGCAAGACGCCGGCGCTGCGGCTCGACGATTTCTTCGCGCTCAACCCGTCGATGCGCAATCTGCATCGCATGTTCCAGGCCAACGAGGCGATTATCGTCCACGCTTGCGCCACGCCATACCGCGAGCGGTCGCATTTCGACGGCCAGGATCTGCTGGAAAGCGGCCTGCCGAAGCCTGGTATGAGCGACAGCGGCTGGCTCAATCGCGCGCTCTCAGGCCTGACGCCGGGCGGAAGGGTCGATCCGAGAGGCGGCAAGATATTCGCGGTCGGCCCGGTGACACCGCTTGTCGTGCGCGGACCGGCCCCGGTACTGTCGTGGTCGCCGCAGCGCGTGATGCCGGCAAGCGCCGATACCGTGCAGCGGCTGCTCGATCTCTATCGCCATTCCGACCAAAAACTCGCGAGCGTGCTGGAAGACAATGCACGCCTCACCGCCATCGAGCATTCGGGCGACATGACGCAAAAACCGGGCGGTCCCGGCCCGGCGCAAGTGCGCGCCTATTTCGCCGAAGCTGCCGGCACTGCCGCAAAATTCCTTGCACAGCCCGACGGTCCGCGGGTCGGGGCGCTGGCGCTCGACGGCTGGGATACGCATTCCAACGAGGGCATCACCCAGGGTCGCCTGTCGCAGTTGCTGGGCGCGCTCGACGATGCGCTGGCGGCGATCGAGACCAATATGGGACCGGCGTGGCGCGACACCGTCGTGGTGCTCGCGACCGAGTTCGGCCGCACCGCGCGCATCAACGGTACCGAGGGCACCGACCACGGCACCGCGACGGTGGCGCTTCTCGCCGGCGGCGCGCTCAAGGGCGGCCGGGTGATCGCCGATTGGCCGGGGCTGAAAAGCGCCGACCTTTACGAGAACCGCGATCTCAAGCCGACGACCGATCTGCGCGCGGTGCTCAAGGGCGTGTTGAAGGATCACCTGCGTGCCGACGACCGCGCGCTTGCGCAAAATGTCTTCCCGGGCAGCGACAGCGTGAAGCCGATGGCGGGATTGGTCGCGTAACCCAACGTGTCATGCCCCGCGAAGGCGGGGCACCCAGTAATCACTTCGCGTTGCGTGGAATACTGGATCATCCGCTTTCGCGGATGATGACATGGAGGCGACTTAGATATTCAGCACCCGCCCATACGCATCCAGCACCGCTTCCTTCATCATCTCCGACAATGTCGGATGCGGGAACACGGTGTGCATCAGCTCTTCTTCGGTGGTCTCGAAATTCATCGCCACCACGTAGCCCTGGATCAGCTCGGTGACTTCGGCGCCGACCATGTGGGCGCCGAGCAGCTGACCGGTCTTCTTGTCGAAGATCACCTTGACCAGGCCCTGGTCCTCGCCGAGCGCGATCGCCTTGCCATTGCCGACGAAGGGAAAGCGGCCGACGCGGATCTCGATCTTCTGGTCCTTCGCCGCCTGCTCTGTCAGTCCGACCGACGCGATCTGCGGCGTGCAATAGGTGCAGCCGGGAATGAGACGCTTGTTGATCGGATGCGGATGAAGCCCCTTGATCGCCTCGACGCAGATGACGCCCTCATGCTCGGCCTTGTGCGCGAGCAGCGGCGGGCCGGCGACGTCGCCGATGGCATAGATGCCGGGCACGCTGGTCTTGCCGACGCCGTCGACGACGATTGCCGCGCGGTCGGTCTTCACGCCGAGTTTTTCCAAGCCGAGATTTTCGATATTGCCGACGACGCCGACCGCGGAGATGACGCGATCGACGGTGAGCGTCTGGGTGCCGCCTTTGCCGTCGTCGATGGTCGCGGTGACGGCGTCCGATGTCTTGTCGAGCTTGGTGACCTTGGCCCCGGTGAGAATTTTGATGCCCTGTTTCTCGAAACTTTTGCGCGCGAAGGCTGCGATTTCCGCGTCCTCCACGGGGAGGATTTGCGGCAGCACCTCGACCACGGTCACCTCGGCGCCGAGCGTGCGGTAGAACGAGGCGAATTCGATGCCGATGGCGCCGGAGCCGATGACCAACAGCGACTTCGGCATGCGGTCGGGCACCATGGCCTCGAAATAGGTCCAGACCAGCTTCTTGTCCGGCTCAAGGCCCGGCAGCACGCGCGGCCGCGCGCCGGTGGCGATGATGATCTGCTTGGCCTGATAGGCGCCGGGGCCGAGCGCGCCTTTCGGTGCTTCGCTGTTGCCGGCCTTCACGGTGATCTTGCCGGGCGCGTCGATCGTCGCCATGCCCCAGATCACGGAAACCTTGTTCTTCTTCATCAGGAAGCCGACGCCGTCGTTGAGGCGCTTCGAGACCGCGCGCGAACGTTTCACCACGGCGGCAGGATCGTAAGTCACCTCGCCCGCCGACAGCCCATAGTCCTTGGCGTGCTGCAGGTAGTGGAAAATCTCCGCCGAGCGCAGCAGCGCCTTGGTCGGGATGCAGCCCCAGTTCAGGCAGATGCCGCCCAAATAGTCGCGCTCGACGATGGCCGTCGAAAAACCGAGTTGCGCCGCGCGGATGGCGCAGACATAGCCGCCCGGCCCCGAGCCGATGATGATGACGTCGAAATTGGTTTCTGCCATTTAAAAGCCTCGTGCACTCGCGGTCCTAAATGTAGCTATCGCCGCCGCGCTTGTCGCGGGGCTTGCCTAATCGGGAATCGGATGGAAAGCACCATCCGCGCCTAGGCGTTCGAGGATGCCGGAGCGGATGTCGAAGAAGCAGCCGTGCAGGGCAATATGGCCGGCTTCGACCGCATCCTTGATCCACGGAAACGTCATCAGGTTGTCGAGCGACAGGCGGACCAACTCGTGCTCGCAAATGTCCTGGCGCATCTGCGGCGGCGCCTGCATGGCGCGTTGCCGCGCCGGCTCGGCGATGCGCACCCATTGGCCGACGAAGTCCGAAGCCTCGACCGGCGCGCCATCCAGCAGCGCTTTGATGCCGCCGCACATGGCGTGGCCGAGAACGACGATCTCGCGGACCGCAAGCGACCGCACCGCGAACTCGATGGCCGAGCTGACCCCGTGCGGCTGGTCGTCGGGGCCGTAAGGCGGGGCGATGTTGGCGACATTGCGGACGACGAACAGCTCGCCCGGCCGGGCGTTGAACACCATCTGCGGGTCGGTGCGGCTATCCGAGCAGGCGATGATCAGCGCGCGGGGCCGCTGGCCAAGGCGGCTCAGCGCTTCGAAGCGTTTGCGCTCGGCCTGCCAAGTGCCGGCACGGAAGCGGCGATAGCCTTCGATCAGGTCGTCCATAGGGAAGCCGAATATTTTTCGCGTGCTTCATTCCCACGGGATATAACGGTAAGCAAGAAGGATGCCTCCCCTCATGGCCGAGTTCGTCGTCTTCAGCACCATCGGCGTGCGCAGCGCCGCGGAACAGCTCTTTGCCCAGTTTGACAAGGCGAGCGGCCACAAGCTCGCCGTCACCTGGGGTACGGCGCCGATGCTGGTCAAGCGCATCGAGGACGGCGACACCGCGGACGTTGTGGTGCTGAGCCGCGCCGGGATCGAGGCTTTGCAAAAGCACGGCAAAATCGCAGCCGGCAGCGATACCACCCTGGCAAGCTCGGGCGTCGGCATCGCCGTCAAAGCCGGCGCGCCAAAACCCGACATTTCAACGCCAGAGGCGCTCAAGCGCACGCTGCTCGCCGCCAAATCCATCGCCTACAGCGAGCCGTCAGCCGGCGGCGCCAGCGGCGTTTATTTCGCAAAACTGCTCGAACGCATGGGCATACTGGAACAGATGAAGCCGAAGACCAAATATCCGCCGCCCGGCGGCTTTTCCGCGAACCTGCTGATGACCGGCGAAGCCGAGCTCGCCGTGCAGCAGAAGCCAGAATTGCTGCACGTTGCCGGCGCCGAAGTCATCGGACTGTTGCCCGGCGATCTGAACGTGGTCACGGAGTTCGCCGTGGCGATCATGGTAGGTTGCAGAAACGGCGAGGCGGGAAAAGCTTTGATCAAAATGCTGCAATCGCCGGAAGCGATCGCGGTTTTTCGGTCGAAGGGCCTCGATACGCCCTAAGACTTACACCAGCATCATCACCGGGTTCTCGATCAGCGCCTTGAACGCGCCGATCAGCACCGCGCCGAGCGCGCCGTCGACGGCGCGGTGATCGCACGACATGGTCACGCTCATGATGTGGGCGGCTTCGATCTTGCCGCCGCGCACCACGGCGCGCTCCTCGCCGGTGCCGACGGCGAGGATGGTCGATTGCGGCGGATTGATCACCGCGGTGAAATCCTTGATGCCGTACATGCCGAGGTTCGATACCGACGTGGTGCCGCCCTGGTATTCGTGCGGCTTGAGTTTGCGCCCACGCGCCCGCGCCGCCAGTTCCTTCATCTCGTTGGAGATGGCGGAGAGCGATTTGGTCTCGGCATTGCGGATGATCGGCGTGATCAGGCCGTTCGGCATGGCCACCGCAACACCGACGTCGGAATGCTTGTGCTTGAGCATGCCGGCATCGGTCCAGCTCACGTTCGCGTCCGGCACGCGTTGCAGCGCCAGCGCCAGCGCCTTGATGACGAAATCGTTGACGGAAAGCTTGTAGGCCGGCTTGCCGTCCTTGTCCTTGGGCGCCGAAGCGTTGATCTCCTCGCGCGCCTCGAGCAGCTTGCCGATGTCGCAGTCGATGGTCAGGTAGAAATGCGGAATGGTCTGCACCGACGCGGTGAGCCGCTGCGCAATGGTGCGGCGCATGCCGTCGTGCGGCACGAAATCGTAGCTGCCGTCGTCATAGAGCGCGCGGATCTGCTGGTCCGACATCGACGGAGCGACGAGTGGCGCGCCGGCGGGTGCCCCGGCCGGCGCGCGCAAGCCCTGGCCCGATCTTGCCGCCTCGACGTCGCGGGCGATGACGCGGCCGTGCGGGCCGGTGCCTTGGATGCGGCCGAGCTCGATGTTCGCGTCTTTCGCTAACCTGCGCGCAAGTGGCGATGAAAAGATGCGGTTGGTGCCGCTACCCGCGCCATGACCGTTGGTTCGAACCCCCTCACCCCCACCCTCTCCCCCTCGGGGAGAGGGAGCGCGCGGCGCTTGCGGCGATGGCGGAGACTTCGCCTCTTTCTGGACAGGAGCGGATGTCGTTGGCGCAGCGGCTTGCTGGGCAGCTCCCTCTCCCCGAGGGGGAGAGGGTGGGGGTGAGGGGGTACGGGCGACGGGAGCAGGTCCCTTCCCTGCGCCGGCCGCGGCGGCTTTCACATCCTCGCCTTCTTGCGCCATCACGGCGATGAGTTGATTGACGGCGACGTCGTTGGTGCCTTCCGGCACCACGATCTTGGCCATGACGCCGTCATCGACGGCTTCGTATTCCATGGTCGCCTTGTCGGTCTCGATCTCGGCGATCACATCGCCGGTCTTGACCGCGTCGCCCTCTTTCTTGAGCCACTTGGAGAGGTTGCCCTTCTCCATGGTTGGAGACAGCGCCGGCATGAGGATGTTGATGGGCATGGCGCGACAATTTCACCAAAAGTTTTTAGCGATAGCTGACGGCTTTGGCCGCCTCGACCACTTCGGCGACGGAAGGCAGCGCGAGTTTTTCCAGGTTGGCGGCGTATGGCATGGGCACGTCCTTGCCGGTGACGCGCGCGACCGGCGCGTCGAGATAATCGAACGCCTGCTCCATGACGCGCGCGGCGATCTCGGCGCCGACGCCGGATTGCTTCCAACCCTCCTCGACGGTGACGAGGCGGCCGGTTTTTTTCACCGACTCGATGATGGTGTCACTGTCCATGGGTTTGAGCGTGCGCAGATCGATCACTTCGGCGTTGATGTTGTCCTTCGCCAATTCGTCGGCGGCCTTGAGCGCATAGGTCATGCCCATGGACCAGGCGACGATGGTGACGTCGCTGCCGGTTCGCACCACCCGCGCGCGGCCGATCGGCAGCACATAGTCGTCGAGTTTCGGCACCGGCGAGGAATGGCCGTAGAGGATTTCGTTCTCCAGAAACATCACCGGATTGGGATCGCGGATCGCGGCCTTGAGCAGACCTTTGGCATCGGCGGCCGTCGATGGCGCGATCACCTTCAGGCCGGGAATGTGCGAGTACCAGGCCGAATAATCCTGGCTGTGCTGGGCGGCGACACGCGACGCCGGTCCGTTCGGGCCGCGGAATACGATGGAGACCCGCACCTGCCCGCCCGACATATAGGGCGTCTTCGCCGCCGAATTGATCAACTGATCCATCGCCTGCATGGCGAAATTGAACGTCATGAACTCGACGATGGGTTTCAATCCGGCCAGCGCGGCGCCGACGCCCAGCCCGGCAAAGCCGTGCTCGGTGATCGGGGTGTCGATGACGCGCCGGGCGCCGAACTCGTCGAGCAAGCCTTGGGTGACTTTATAGGCGCCCTGATATTCGGCGACTTCCTCGCCCATGACGAACACGTCCGGGTCGCGGCGCATTTCCTCGGCCATGGCGTCGCGCAGTGCCTCGCGCACGGTCATGGTGACCATCTCGGTGCCTTCCGGGACTTCCGGTTCGGGCGCCGCGGGCTCAGGCGTGGACTTTTGCGCCTCTCTCAACTCGTTGAGCGGCACTTGGCCGAGCGCCGCGTCGCCCACGTCCGCCTCCGCCGTTTGCGGAGTTTTCGCCGGCTGCGGCGCCGGCGGTTTGGGCGCCGCGCCTTTGCCGTCCTTGAGTGCCGCGGCGTCCTCGCCGTCGGCAAGGATCATGGCGATCGGCGTATTGACCGCGACGTCATTGGTGCCTTCCGGCACCAGGATTTTGCCCAGCGTGCCCTCGTCGACCGCTTCCACCTCCATGGTGGCTTTGTCGGTCTCGATCTCGGCGATCACATCGCCGGATTTGACGGTGTCGCCTTCCTTCTTGAGCCACTTGGAGAGGTTGCCCTTCTCCATGGTGGGCGACAGCGCGGGCATGAGGACTTCAGTGGGCATGGCTTGCTCAAGAGACGGAGCGCACGAAAACCGCGCTCAACGATACATGTCGGTGTAAAGCTCGGACGGATCGGGCTCGGGGTCCTGGGTGGCGAACTCGGACGCCTCGTTGACGGTGGCGCGCACCGACGCGTCGAGCTTTTTCAATTCTTCCTCGCTCGCCCATTTCTTGTCGAGGAGGCGTTTGCGCACCTGCTCGATCGGGTCGTGCTCGGTGCGCACTTTGTCGACCTCCTCCTTGGTCCGGTATTTGGCCGGATCCGACATGGAGTGGCCCCTATAGCGATAGGTCATCATTTCCAGGATGGTCGGGCCCTTGCCGGCGCGACACCAGGCCATGGCGGTTTCGCCGGCCGCCTTCACCGCGCGCACGTCCATGCCGTCGACCTGGGTGCCCGGAATGTTGAACGACAAACCGCGCTTGGAGAAGTCGGTCTGCGCCGCGGAGCGCAAGACCGAGGTGCCCATGGCATAGCGGTTGTTTTCGATGACGTAGACCACGGGGAGCTTCCACAGCTCCGCCATGTTGAAGCTCTCGTAGACCTGGCCCTGGTTGGCCGCGCCGTCGCCGAAATAGGTCAGCGAGACGCTGTCGTTGCCGCGATATTTGTTGGCGAAGGCAAGCCCGGTGCCGAGCGGCACCTGGGCGGCGACGATGCCGTGCCCGCCATAAAAATTCTTGTCGCGGGAGAACATGTGCATCGAGCCGCCCTTGCCCTTGGAATAGCCGCCGCGGCGTCCGGTCAGTTCCGCCATCACGCCTTTGGGGTCCATGCCGCAGGCGAGCATATGGCCGTGATCGCGGTAGCCGGTGATCATCTGATCGCCGTCGTGCTTGGCCATCTCCATGCCGACGACGACGGCTTCCTGGCCGATGTAAAGGTGGCAGAAGCCGCCGATCAGGCCCATGCCGTACATCTGGCCGGCCTTCTCCTCGAAGCGGCGGATCAGGAGCATCTGGCGCAGCGCCTGGAACTCCTGCTCCTTGCTGAATTCCGGGACCTGGCTGTCATGCAGGCCCCAATCGATGTCGGGGCGAAGCTCGTGAGCGCCTTCTTCGGTGGGCTTGGTTTTGGCGACGGCCATTCTTGTCCTCAGGGCACACCACGGGGGGCTTGCATCACATAGCCGAAATCGCCCGATTGCGGAAGCGGGCGACCTGCCTAACGGGATGGGCGGAGCCGGCCAAAGCATTGCCGGAAAAAATTATTTTGGGGATAGCCGCTCTAAGTTCAAGGCCTGGGGGCGTCTGCCGCCTTGGGACCCCAGGTGAACATCAAAGTGAGATCGTTTGGCGCGACATAATCGAGCAGTGAACGCGCCTGCTCGTCGAGCATATCGGGATCGAGCCGGCCGGCCCGCAGCAGCGCCACGCGGCGCTCCCACTGGGCGTGTTCGAGCTTAAGCCGGTCGAGGTCGGCCGACAGGGTTGCGATCTGCTGGTCGAGGTCTTCCTTGGCCTTGAGGCCATGATTGCCGCTATAGGCGTTGACGCCGAAATAGCCGATCAGCAGCGCAGCCATGACATAAAGGCCGAGCGTGGTCAGGATCGAACGCAGGCGTTTACGCGTGACCATTCGCACACCATGTCAGGGTGCGGTTTAAAACGGCCTTAATGGCGGCTAGAATCTTTGTTGGAGCATGATCTTATCCGAAAACCGGCTTCCACTTTTCGGGATCATGCTCTAGCGCAGGCGGTTGCGGATTTCGCTGCCGATGAAATTGCCCAGCCGCTTGCCGCGATTGCGCAGGAAGCGCAGCACCCCGGCATCGACGAAATAGGTCAAGAGAATGCTGTCGCGGGTTTTGACCTCGGGACCGACCGGATCGGCCGAGTGCCAGGTATCGGTGCCGACCGCGAAGGCGTAGCCGGTGTTCGGCGCAAACGTCATCTGCTTCGCCTTCGGCCCGCAGCTGCCGTCGGCGCGCTTGTCGTGAAAGATAGTGCCGATATGGCTGATCGAGCTGTCACCCGGCAGATAGAGCTGCACGGTGATGCCCTTCCAGCGCGTGTCGGTGTGCGGCGTGATCAGGTAGCCGGGAATGTCGCGCGTGAGCACCGGGATCGGATACATGCCGGTCTTGGCGTAGCCGGGACCGAAGCGCCGTTCGAGCGCCGGCTTAAGCCGCCGGATGAAGGCATCGCGCACCGGTGCGGAGCACAGCGCACGGCCGACGATGTCCCACACCGCGCGCTTTTGTGGCGGCAGGTGGCGGATATATTCCGGAAACACGTCGATCTTCACCCGCGTATGGGTGCCGTCGGTGAGATCGTGGCCCTTGCTGCGGCCGTGCATCGGCCGATAGTCGGTGGCGTCGGGCATATTGGCGAGCATCGCCGCATAGACGTCGTCGGGGAACACCCGTTCGAGCACGAGGTGATAGAACGGCGTGTCGGAAGCCGTCGCCGCGTCCACCGCGGTGACAATGAAATCGCGCAGCCGCTCGGCGGCCAGCCGGCGGTTGCCCGCGTTCAATTCAACCGATTGATCCATCAGCCGATACTCGTTTGGTAGGCGCCACGGCCTGGGCGGTTCGAAGCAGCGGTATAGCGCCGTTCGGCGGCGCGCACTAGCGTTGGATCTTGAGCGCGGCGCGGCCGGCATAGGCCGCTTGCGCGCCGAGCTCCTCCTCGATGCGCAGGAGCTGATTGTACTTCGCCGTCCGGTCGGCGCGCGCCAGTGAGCCGGTCTTGATCTGCCCGCAATTGGTGGCGACCGCGAGGTCGGCGATGGTCGAATCCTCGGTCTCGCCGGAGCGATGCGACATCACCGCGGTGTAGCCCGCCTTGTGCGCCGCTTCGACTGCGGCCAGGGTTTCGCTCAACGTGCCGATCTGGTTGACCTTGATCAAGATCGAATTGCCGATGCCGTTCTTGATGCCGTCCGAGAGGCGCGCCACGTTGGTGACGAAAATATCGTCGCCGACGAGCTGGCAGCGGTTGCCGATCTTTTGCGTCAGCTTTTTCCAGCCCTCGTAGTCGTCCTCGGCCATGCCGTCTTCGATCGACACGATCGGATAGCGCTTGGTGAGCGCGGCGAGATACTCGACCTGCTGGTCGATCGAGCGCGTCTTGCCCTCGCCTGCGTAAGCGTAGGCGCCGTCCTTGAAGAACTCGCTTGCCGCCGGATCGAGCGCGATCGCCACGTCGTCGCCGACCCGGTAGCCGGCCTTCTCGATGGCGGCGAGGACGAAATCGAGCGCGGCCTCGGCCGACGGCAGATTGGGGGCAAAACCGCCCTCGTCGCCGACGTTGGTGTTGTGGCCATCGGCTTTTAGCGCCGCGCGCAGGGTGTGAAAGATTTCCGAGCCGGCGCGCACCGCTTCCTTGAGCGTTGCGACGCCGAGCGGCATGATCATGAATTCCTGAAAATCGATCGGGTTGTCGGCATGCACGCCGCCATTGACGATGTTCATCATCGGCACCGGCAAAAGCCGCGCCGATGTGCCGCCGACATAGCGATAGAGCGGCAGCTTGTTGGCGGCCGCTGCGGCCTTGGCAACCGCAAGCGACACGCCAAGGATCGCGTTCGCACCGAGCCGGCCTTTGTTCGGCGTGCCGTCGAGCGCGATCATGGTCTCGTCGATCTTGACCTGCGTCTCGGCATCCATGCCGCTGAGCGCCTCGAAAATCTCGCCGTTGACCGCTTCGACCGCGTTGCGCACGCCCTTGCCGAGATAGCGTTTCTTGTCGCCGTCGCGCAGCTCGACCGCCTCATGCGCCCCGGTCGAGGCGCCGGACGGCACGCCGGCGCGGCCGCGCGAGCCGTCTTCGAGCACGACATCGACCTCCACGGTCGGATTGCCGCGGCTGTCGAGAATTTCCCGGCCGATGATGTCGACAATGGCGGTCATTATTGGTCCCGGTTGGCCCCTGCGTTGCGGCTTCTACAGGATCGGGGAGGCCTTTGTCATGGTCCCGTTGCGTGGCATTCGGACCGCAGTGGCTCGACGAATCCAGCGACCGTGCCTATATTCCTGCGGCTGATCGCAAGGAGCGCACGGCGTGACAACATATCACGTGACTGCGGAGTGGGATGACGACGCCTGGGTCTGGGTTGCTTCGAGCAATGACGTGCCCGGCCTAGCGACCGGCGCCGACACCTTCGAGGATTTGGTCGAGAAGCTGAAGATCGTCATACCCGAGCTCCTTGTCGAGAACGGGCTGCTGCCAGTAGGCACCGATAGCGTGCCGTTTGAGATTAAAGCCGAGCGTAACGAACTCGCGCCCGTTGCCTGATGGCTGACAACTTTACGCCGCGCGTCAAGATTTTATTGCGCGCCAAAGGCTGCACATTCGTTCGCCACGGCAAGGGTGACCACGAGATTTGGCACAGTCCCATCAATAATCGACGCTTCATGATCGACAACAATATAAAATCCAGACATTGAGCGAATTACACGCTCAAGCAGGCCGGATTGCCTAAGGAATTCTAGTAACCGCCTTAAAACGCACGATGGCAAAAAAACCCTTGCAACTCGGCCGTCCCTCGCCGATCCCCGCTGCCCCGGACCAGGCGGTGCTCGACCGCGTGCGTAATCCGCATCCGGACACGAATTATGTGGCCCGCTTCACATTCCCCGAATTCACCGTGATGTGCCCGGTCACCGGCCAGCCCGACTTCGCCACGCTGGTCATCGACTACGTGCCGAAGGCCTGGCTCGTGGAGTCGAAATCGCTCAAGCTTTACTTGAACAGTTTTCGCAATCATGGCGCGTTCCATGAGGAATGCACGGTAGCGATCGGCAAAAAACTTGCCGCACTGCTAAAGCCAAAATGGCTGCGCATCGGCGGCTATTTCCATCCGCGCGGCGGCATGCCGATCGATGTGTTCTGGCAAATGGGTAAGCTGCCGGCCGGCGTCTGGGCGCCGGACCAGGGCGTCAGTACCTACCGGGCGCGCGGATAACTTGCAGGGGCGGCTGTGTAACTCGGTTCTTCGCGAGAGTAGACACAGTGTCCATGCGAATCCTCACGGTTGTTACCTTGCTGCTGATTGCCGTTCAGCCAGCAACTGCCGATCCCGCAGCGGCGTTTCTGACCAAGCTCTTCATCGACGTGTGTGTTGCCGATCTCGGACAGCCGGCCAAGGTGCGGGAATGGGCGGAACAGCACCATCTCGGGCAAATTCAAAGCCCAACTGCGCTCGCCGTATTTGTCGGACCTGGAGGCAACGGTGCCGCTTGGGCGATTCCTGCGGCGGCAGGCAGCTTTGCTCTGTCCATCCGGGGAATGACGCAAGCGTGCGCGGTATGGGCGCGGGCTGCCGATCCCGGGGAAGTCATGGCAAATTTCAAGATGATCGTTGAAGGCGTCAAACGCCCGGGTATTGAAGTTACGCCCGATAAAGACACGGTGTCACCCAGCCCGGTGGGTGAGGCTCATGCTCTGGTTTACAATGTGACAGCGCCAGGTGCGGCGACGAGTTTTGAGTTTACGCTGTTGACGGCGGAGCGGCCGGGCGGTGCCTTTCAGGCCTCCATGCAAGCCGCGCAAGCAGGTGCTCATTAGGCAACGGTTACGTCGACTACTTGCCGCGCCCACCGACCGCTTGCAAACCGTTCAGCGTCGCGACGAGCGCGCCGACCTCGAGGCCCGGATCGGCGGCGCGCATGACGCCGCCCATCACCGCGACCCCGGCGCAGCCTGCGGCGATCACTTCGGCGACCCGCAAGGTGTTGATGCCGCCGATGGCGAGCAGCGGCACTCGCGCCGCATGCGCCATCTCGGCGAGACCCTTGCGCCCGATTTCCGGGCCGTAGCCCGGCTTGCTCACGGTCTCGAAGGCGGGCCCGGCCAGCGCGTAATCGACGATGGTCGGATCGATCGCCTCGGCTTCCGTGACGGTATGGATCGAGACCCCGATGAGTTTTTGCGGACCAAGCTCCGCGCGAGCCGCGGCGGCGTCAGCACCCGACGGCAGATGGACCCCATCGACGCCGGCCAACTTGGCCAGTGCCGCCCCGCCATGGATCGACAAACGTGCGCCATGGCGACGGATCATGGGCAAGAGCAGCCGCGCCAACGGAACCTGCTCGTCCTCGGGCAAATCCTTCTCGCGCAGGCTGATCCAGCGGCAGCCGGCGCTGAGCGCCGCGCCGACGATCTCGGGAAGCGGCCGCCGCGCTTGCCGGCGGTCAGTCACGACGAGCAGCGGCGGATCGGGAAGCGTCACGCGCACTCCTGCAGGCTGTTACAGCCCGAACACCTGCTTGAAGAAGCGGCCAGCAGCCACCTTGGATTCGTTGTCGGCGCGTTCTTCGTCGGTATCTTTGGGCGTCGAGAAGCCGTGCTCGGTGCCGCTGTAAAGGTTGAGCTCGAAGGCGACCTTGGCGGCGCGCAATTGGCCGATCAGCGCGATGACTTCGGGCAGCGGAGCCACCGGATCTTCGGCGCCGTGCAGGATAAGCACTGGGCCATGGATGTTCTTCGCCGCTTCAGCCGGGTAGCCGCGGAACGAACCATGGATCGCCACCGAGCCCACGATCGGTGCGCCGGTCTCGGCAAACTCCACGCCGACCTCGCCGCCAAAGCAATAGCCCACGGTCGCGATCCGTGATGGATCGACCATCTGGTTCGATCGCAGTACGTCGAAGCCGGCCTGCGCCCGCGCCCGCATCAGCGGGCGGTTGGCGGTGTAGAGCGCGGTCTGCGCCTGCATTTCCGGCACGGTCTTGGGACGAATATCCTTGCCAAAAATATCCGGGGCAAAGACGACATAGCCTTGCTGGGCGTACATTTTGGCGTTGGCGAGGGTGAGGTCCGACATGCCGTCGCGCCGATGCAAAAGCAGGATGCCCGGCCGTTTTCCCGCGATGCTGTCGTCATAGGCAAGATAGCCCTGCAGTGCGGTGTCGCCTTCCTTGTAATCCACCCATTGGGTCTTGATTTCGGCCTGGGCCATGGTCGAGCACAGGCAGGCCAACAGACTTGCACACACCAGACTTGCAAATACGACAGCGAGCGTGCGTTTCATGACGATCCTCCCCACATATGCGACTTGCAGTGAATCTACTGGAGCCAGCGTCATGTCGCCACCATGCCGCACCGTGCTATGAACCCGCGACCATGAACCGCCCTGCCCGCATTTCATTCGTTTCGCTCGGCTGCCCGAAGGCGCTGGTCGATTCCGAGCGCATCATCACGCGGCTGCGCGCGGAAGGCTACGAGCTGGCGCGCGACCACGCCGGCGCCGACCTCGCCATCGTCAATACCTGCGGCTTTCTCGACAGCGCACAGGCTGAATCGCTCTCCGCCATCGGCGCCGCCATGGCCGAGAACGGCAAGGTCATCGTCACCGGCTGCATGGGCGCCGAGCCGGAGAAGATCACCTCGGTGCATCCGGGCGTGCTCGCGGTCACCGGCCCGCAGCAATACGAGAGCGTGCTTGACGCGGTGCACCGCGCCGCCCCGCCGGCGCACGATCCCTATACCGACCTGATCCCGCCCGAGGGTATAAAACTCACCCCGCGCCACTACGCTTATCTAAAGATTTCAGAAGGTTGCAATAATCGCTGCAGCTTCTGCATCATCCCAAAACTGCGTGGCGATCTGGTGTCGCGGCCGGCCGCCGACGTGTTGCGCGAGGCGGAAAGGCTGGTCGCCGCGGGCGTCAAGGAACTTTTGGTCATTTCCCAGGACACGTCGGCCTATGGCGTCGATGTGAAATACGCCATGAGCGCCTGGAAAGGCCGCGAAGTGCGAGCGAAATTCCTCGACCTCGCGCGCGAATTGGGCGAATTCGGTGTCTGGGTGCGGCTGCACTACGTCTATCCCTACCCGCATGTCGACGACGTCATTGCGCTCATGGCCGATGGTAAAGTGCTGCCCTATCTCGACGTGCCGTTCCAGCACGCCAGTCCCGCCGTGCTCAAACGCATGCGCCGCCCGGCCGCGCAGGAGAAGACGCTCGAGCGTATCCGCGCCTGGCGGGAGATTTGTCCGAGCCTGACCATCCGCTCGACCTTCATCGTCGGCTTTCCCGGCGAGACCGAGGAGGATTTTTCACTGCTGCTCGATTGGCTCGGCGAAGCCGAGCTCGATCGCGTCGGCTGCTTCCGCTATGAGCCGGTCGCCGGCGCCGCGGCCAACGATCTTGGCGCGCCGGTCGCCGCCGAGGTCAAGGAAGAACGCTGGCACCGCTTCATGCAGCGCCAACAGGAGATCTCACGCAAGCGGCTTAAGCGCAAAGTCGGCAATCGCGAGCGCGTCATCATCGACGAGGTCGGACCGACAGTCGCCAAAGGCCGCAGCAAGGCCGACGCGCCGCAGATCGACGGCACCGTCTACGTCGCCAGCCACCGGCCGCTGCGGGTCGGCGAAATCGCCACCGTGAAGATCGAGCGCGCCGACGACTACGATCTGCACGGCACGGCGGTCGGCTACTGATCCCGGAGGAATGGCGATGGAAATGCGGACCTACGGCCGCACCGGCATGCAGCTCTCGGTGCTCGGCTTCGGCTGCGGCGCGGTCGGCGGACTGATGGTGCGCGGCGATCCGCGCGACCAGGAGCGCGCCATCGCGCGAGCGCTCGCTGTCGGGGTCAATTACTTCGACACCGCGGTGGCGTATGGCGACGGTGAATCGGAAAAGAATCTCGGGCACATCCTGCAAAACCTAAAGCCCGCCAACGCAGTCGTCGGCACAAAAGTCCGGCTGCCGAGCGCCACGTTCGGCCGCATTGCTGACACCGTGACGCAATCGCTCGAAGACAGCTTGGCGCGGCTGCGTCGCGAGCGGGTCGACATTTTCCATCTGCATAATCCGATCACCGAAAACGGCGGCGGCGAGGCGCTCAGTGTCCGGCAAGTGCTTGGCGAGGTGGTGCCGGTGTTCGAGCGGCTGCGCCAACAGGGCAAGGTCCGTTTTCTCGGGCTCACCGCGGTCGGCAGCACGCCGGCGCTGCAGCAGGTCGTCGACGGCGGCGCCTTCGATAGCGCGCAAGTGGTCTACAACATGCTCAATCCGTCCGCGGCAACGGCGCTGCCCGAAAACTATCCGGCGCAGGACTATGGCCGGCTGTTCGATCACACCAAGGCGGCCGGCACGGGCGTTATCGGCATCCGCGTGCTGGCCGGTGGCGCGCTGTCTGGCTCCGCCGAACGTCATCCGATTGCCAGTCCGCCGCCGGCACCGATCGGCTCGGCCATGAGCTACGACGGCGATATCGTCCGCGCCCGCCGCCTGACGCCGCTGGTCGCGGAAGGGTTTGCCGCGAGCCTGACCGAGGCCGCCACGCGGTTTGCGATTGGGAACTCAGCCGTAGGCACCATCCTGGTCGGCATGGCGACGCCGCAACAGTTCGAGGATGCGCTGGCGGCGGTCGAAAAAGGTCCGCTGCCGCCCGCCGCACTCGAACAGCTGGAGGCGCTGCGACAGGGTTTTGTCGGCGAACCTCGGTGATCAGACGCCGTCGGTGAGCACGCGCCGGACCGCATCGGTCAATTTTGCCAGCTCGGCCTCGGCGATGGTGAAGGCCGGCGTGAGATAGACCACCGTTCCGAACGGCCGGATAAAAACTCCTTCCGTAACAAAGCGTTGTCGCATGGTGTTAAGATCACCAATGCGCTCCAATTCGACCACGCCGATGGCCCCTTTGACCCGCACATCCTTGACGCCCGGGAGCTTGCGACACGGTTCGAGACCCGCCGCCAGCGCGCCTGAGATTTTGGCCACCTGAGCGAGCCGCGGCTCGCATTCGAATAGATCGAGCGAGGCATTGGCTGCGGCGCAGGCCAGCGGGTTCGCCATGAAGGTCGGCCCATGCATCAGAGCTTTCGTCGGATCGTCCGACCAGAACGCCTCAAACACTTTTTTGCCCGCGATCGTTGCGGCCAGCGGCAGCGTGCCGCCGGTCAGCGCCTTGGACAGCGTGATGATATCCGGAGCGACCTCCGCCTCCTGGAACGCAAACAGCGACCCGGTGCGGCCGAAGCCGGTGAAGATTTCGTCGAAGATCAGGAGCAATTCGTAGCGATCGGCGGCGGCGCGTAGCATGCGCAAAACCTGCACATCATGAAACCGCATGCCGCCGGCGCCCTGCACCAGCGGCTCGACAATGATCGCGGCAAGCTCGTCGGCGTGCCGCTCAAGCGTAGCTTCAAAAGCCGCCGAACTTGCTTCGTCGACCGGCAGATCGATCGTGATCTGCTCCGGCAGCAAGCCGCGGAACGCCGCATGCATGCTGCCCTGCGGATCCGACACCGCCATGGCGCCGGTGGTGTCGCCGTGATAGCCGCCGGTGAAAGCCAGGAAACGGGCGCGGCGCCCCCTGCCCTGGTTGCGCCAGTATTGCACCGCCATTTTCAGCGCAACTTCGACGGCGACCGAACCGGAGTCGCTGAAAAAGACGCGATCAAGATCGCCCCGCCCGAGCAGCCCAACCAGCCGCCGCGCCAAGGTCAGCGCCGGTTCGTGCACCAGGCCGCCGAACATGACGTGGGGCATCTGGCCGAGCTGGCGCTCGACCGCGGCGCGGATATGCGGGTGGTTATAGCCGTGGCAGGCGGTCCACCACGAGGCGATGCCGTCGATCAATTCGCGGCCGTCGGTAAGCCTGATGCGGCTGCCGTGGGTCGCGGTGACCGCAAGCGGGGACGGCGCCGTTTTCATCTGCGCATACGGCAGCCAGATGTGGTCGAGCCCTTCGGCGTACCAGGACGGTGAAGCGGTCACTTTTTGCTTATTTTCTCTGGTATTACCCGACATTCGGCGCTTTCATGCCACCGCGATGCGCTCGCTCGATGAATTCGCCAACGGCAAGCTTGCGGCGCTGGAGCGCGCGCGGCTCCTGCGCACGCCGGTGGTGACGGCGCGCGACGGCATTTTCGCCGAGCGCGGCGGCCGCCGTTTGCTCTCGTTCTCGTGCAACGATTACCTCAATCTTAGCCGCCATCCCGCGATCATCAAGGCGGCGGTCGAGGCGGCGCAACGCTATGGCGTCGGCGCCGGTGCCTCGCGCCTCGTCACCGGTAATCATCCGCTTTACGACGAGCTGGAAAGCCGGCTGGCGCGGCTGAAAGGAACCGAAGCGGCGTGCGTTTTCGGCTCCGGCTATCTCGCCAATATCGGCATCATCCCGGCGCTGGCCGGCAGCGGCGACCTGATCCTGGTCGATGAATTGTCCCATGCCTGCATCCATGCCGGTGCCAAGCTCAGTGGTGCGACTGTGCGGCGCTATCGCCACGGCGATA
Source organism: uncultured Alphaproteobacteria bacterium (assembly GCA_963724715.1). Lineage (GTDB taxonomy): Bacteria > Pseudomonadota > Alphaproteobacteria > Rhizobiales > Xanthobacteraceae > BOG-931. Next base: position 295,906 of record CAVRVV010000004.1, read on the forward strand.
TGGCGGACGCCGAAGCGCTTTTGGCGGAGCACCGCGGCGGTCACGCTCATGCGCTAATCGCCACCGACGGCGTGTTTTCCATGGACGGCGATCTCGCGCCGCTCGAAGACCTGTCGGCTCTGGCGCAGCGTCATGACGCCTGGCTGCTGGCGGACGATGCCCATGGTCTCGGCGTTGTCGGCCACGGCCGCGGTTCGTCATTTGCCAATGGCGGAGCTGACGTGCCGCTGCAGATGGGCACGCTGTCAAAAGCGGTTGGCGCCTATGGCGGGTATCTGTGCGCTTCACAGGCCGTAATCGACCTGATGCGCACCCGTGCCCGGCCCTTCATCTATTCGACCGGTTTGCCGCCACCAGTCGTTGCTGCCGCCATCGCCGCCCTCGATCTGATCGAGCATGATCGGGCCTTGACCGACGCGCCGTTGCGCAAGGCGCGGCTCTTCACCCGCGCGCTCAATCTGCCTGAGGCGCAAAGCGCCATCGTGCCGGTCATCGTCGGCGAGGCCGAAGCGGCGCTCGCGGCCTCGGAAATGCTGGAAACGGAAGGTTTTCTGGTCGTCGCCATCCGGCCGCCGACCGTCCCCCCCGGCACGGCCCGGCTGCGCTTTGCGTTCACGGCGCTGCATCCGGAAGCCGAGATCGAGCGCCTTGCGGGAATCGTGCGAACGCGCGTTATAGGGCGCCATTCGTGAGCGCCATCTTCATCACCGCGACCGGCACCGACGTCGGCAAGACCTATGTGGCCGTGTCGCTCATCCGCCATTTGCGCCAGCTCGGCCACTCGGTCGACGCCATCAAGCCGATCGTCAGCGGTTTCGATCCGGCGCAGGCCGCGACCAGCGATCCCGGCATCCTGCTTGAAGCGCTCGGCCTGCCGGTCACGGCGGACGAAATCGAGCGGACGTCGCCGTGGCGGTTCCGCGATCCGGTCTCGCCGGATCTTGCGGCCGCCCGCGAAGGCCGCCGCATCGATGTCGATCAGGTGGTGGCGTTCTGCCAGGACGCCGTCGCGCAACGCCGCGACGTGCTTCTGATCGAAGGCGTCGGTGGAATCATGGTACCGCTCGACGGCGAGCGCACCATCCTCGACGTGATGATGGCGCTGCGCCTGCCGCTGATCCTGGTCACCGGCAGCTATCTCGGCACTATCAGCCACACCCTGACCGCGCTCGATGCGCTATACCGACGCGACATGAACCTGCTCGCCATCATCGTCAGCGAAACCCCGGGCAGCCCGGTGCCGCTCGACGACGTGGTTGCGAGCATTTCCCGCTTCGCCGAGCCGGTCATCGGCCTGCCGCGCCAGCCGGCCAGGGGTGAGAATTCCGGGGCCGATCCCGGTTTTGGCCGTATTTTTGATCCGAATGTAGGTCAAGCTCCGCGGCGGGATGGGCAAGGCCCACCAGCACGGCGGCCTCGACCACCCGGTTCGGGCCGATAATCCAGGCTGATTCTTGGTCTTGCAGGGGGGGAATGCCTTGAAGATGCGGAAAACGTCACTGGTGCTTCTCGGCGCTGCGGTCGGCGCGGCACTCACGATCGTTACCACCCAGACCATTCTGGTCGGCAGCGCCGCCGACGCAAAAACGGCTGCCAAGCCGGACGTCTACCGGCTGCTCAATATGTTCGGCGACGCTTTCGAGCAGGTGCGCTCCCACTATGTCGAGCGGCCGAACGACGCCATGCTGGTGCAGACCGCAGTCAACGGCATGCTCGCCGACCTCGAAGATTCCTATTTCATCGATCCGCAATCGCTCGCTCGCGTCGGCGCCTGCACCGGCCCGGGCTGCGCCACCGCGTTCGGCAATATCGGCGTCGCCTATACGATGCAGGACGGCCTCGCCACGGTGGTGACGCCGATCGACGAGACGCCGGCGGCCAAGGCCGGCATCATGACCGGCGACCTCATTGCGCGCGTCGACGATGAGCAGGTCCAAGGCCTCACCTACCAGCAGTTCGGCACCAAGCTGGTCGGCGAGGTCGGCTCGACGGTCAAGCTGACCATCGTGCGCCCCGGCGGCGACAAACCGATCGAACTCTCGATCGTCCGCGACAACACCACCCGCCGCTCGGTTCGCGGCCGCGGCGAAGGCGGCGACATCGGCTACATCCGCATCATCCAGTTCAACGAGTCGACCGCCGATCAGTTGAAAAAGGCGATCGACGACATCTCAGCGCAAATCCCGCCGGAAAAACTCAAAGGCTATGTGATCGATCTGCGCAACAATCCGGGCGGCACGCTTGACGGCGCCATTGCCGCCGCCGACGGTTTCCTCGATGACGGCGAGATCGTCTCGATCCGCCATCGCTCCTCCGACAAGGCCGAGCGCTTTCGCGCCAAGGCGGGCGATCTTGCCAATGGCAAGCCGATCATCGTGCTGATCAACGGCGGCTCCGCGGCAAAAGCCGAAATCGTCGCCGGCGCGCTCAAGGACAATCACCGCGCCACCGTCGTCGGCACGCGCTCGTTCGGCGAAGGCTGGGATTCGACGACTGTTCCGCTCGGTCCGGGCAAAGGCGCGCTGCGTCTGGCGACCGGCCACTACATCACGCCGTCGGGCCGCCTGATCCAGACCAACGGCATCGTGCCCGACGTCGAAGCGCCGCAGGACGTGCCCGATGCACTCAAGGTGAAAGCCGCGGCCAAAACTAAGGACAAGGACCAGCCGGCGCTGCAGTCCTACATCCCGCCCGATCCGAATGACGACAAGGCGCTGACCGCGGCCTACGCGCTGTTGCGCAAGAACGTGGCGGATGCCCACGCGCGCTAGGGTGTGTACTCATTAAGTGCGTGGCAATGTCCGCTTTCGGCGGTGGGTTCAACCGATCGACGCAACACCTTCTAATCTTGCCAGATGAGGAGGTAAGCGCATGGAGTGGCATGCCCGGATATGGTTCACGGCGAGGCAGAAGGCGGAGCTGTGGGAGCGCTGGAAGAGCGGTCAATGTGTGGCGGACATCGCCCGAGCGCTTGGGAGGAGGAACAAGAGCGGCGTCTATCGGGTATTGGCTCTCAATGGCGGCATTGCCCCAGCGCCACGCCGGAGAGCTGCGGTAGCGCTGAGGCTTGAGGAGCGCGAGGAGATTTCGCGTGGCATTGCCGCCGGTCAGTCGATCCGGCGGATCGCCCGGGACCTCGGGCGATCGCCATCGACGGTCAGTCGGGAGATCAGGCGTAACGGCGGCTGCAGCGCCTACCGCGCAAGCGAGGCTGATAGGCGCGCCTGGGAGCGGGCGTTGCGCCCGAAGCCTTGTCGCCTGGCGCGTCATGCGGCGCTACGATGGCGCGTTGCCCAGAAGCTGGCGCTGCAGTGGTCGCCGGAGCAGATTTCCGGCTGGCTGAAGCGGCAATTCCCTGCCGACCAAGACATGCAGGTATCTCACGAAACGATCTATCGCAGTCTCTTCATTCAGACGCGCGGCGTGCTGAAGAAGGAGCTGATGGCGCATCTGCGTACCGCGCGGCAGATGCGCCAAGCCAAAGGCGGCACCACGAAGAGCGGACTGGGACAGATCGTCGATACGGTCTCCATCCGCGAGCGGCCGGCCGAGGTCGAGGATCGCGCCGTGCCAGGCCATTGGGAAGGAGACCTTCTCTCTGGAGCGAACAACACGCACATCGCGACGCTCGTCGAGCGCCATACTCGCTTTGCGATGCTTCTCAAGGTGCCGAGCAAGGACACGGCGACCGTGGTAGCCGCGCTCGCCAAACACGTGCGCAAACTGCCTCAGGAACTGCGCCGCTCCTTGACCTGGGATCGCGGCAAGGAGATGGCTGACCACAAGAGCTTCACCGTCGCCACCAACGTGCAGGTCTACTTCTGCGATCCACGCAGTCCTTGGCAGCGCGGCAGCAACGAAAACACCAACGGCTTGCTGCGCCAGTATTTCCCGAGAGGAACAGATCTCTCGCGCTTCTCTCAGGCCCACCTCAACAGGATCGCGCTGCGGCTCAATCAACGCCCGCGAAAGACCTTGGGCTTCGAAACCCCTGCCGATAGACTACGAGCGGTGTTGCAGTGACCGGTTGAACCCGCAACCCATAGCGTCGTTTCGGCACCGTCAATTGATGCACTGCGAACAATTGATCCACTGCGAAATGCTTATTCGATCACCTCGTCGGCGGTGCCGAGTAATTTGTCCGACACTGTAATTCCGAGCGCTTTCGCAGTCTTGAGATTGATCCTCAGTTCGAACTTGGTCGGTGCCTGCACCGGAAGATCGGCAGGCTTTTCGCCCTTGAGAATGCGATCGACGTAATCAGTCGAGCGGCGAAACAGATCGGGTATGTCGAGAGCGTATGACATGAGCCCGCCGCTCTCGGTAATTTGACGCGTATTGACGACCGTCGGAACTTTATATTTGAGGGCTAGGGCGACGATCGCCTCGCGATGCACTTGGTTGAATACGTCGCCGAGAGCTAACAGCCCACTAGCGCCTTCCTGCGCAAGTGTAGACATCACTCCTTCGATCCCGGTGTCGTCGTGACACGGGGCGTCACGCACTGTCACGCCGATCGACTTTGCTCCGTCATCCATCGCCCGCAGCATGTGGCTGGCGTACTGCGCGGTCGCGGGATTGTAGAGAACCGCCACGGTCGCGGCCGGCGGGGTGATCTCTGTGAACATTTGGAGCTGTTTTGTGTATATCGGCGGATCGTAGCTCATGAACCCGGTAATGTTGCCGCCGGGATACGCTAGGCTCTCTACATAGCCCATTCCTACCGGGTCGGTGACGGGGCGAAGACGTCAGAATTCTTTCGTTTCCTGCCGGACTTCTCGACCGCGGGATTGCCCCCGGCAGGATCACGTCGGGCTTGAGTGCGATCATTTCTGCCGCTTGGCGATCCGCCAGCGCGGCGCGCGCCGTGCGTACCGTGGCGTCGCCGATCTTGCTGATACGGCCGGTGTAATCGGTCTCGCCCGATTGGTACTTCTTGGGCGTCAGCCCGAAGTGCGCGCCCACCCGTCTTGACGATGTGAACCGTCCCGGATCGTCGATCGCGCTCGCATAGGTGAGCGCCACGATCGGCCCAACCGCCGGCGCCGACATCAACAGCTTGGCTTTGACGTCGACGCGCGCCATCGATCGAACGTGCTTGTCAAAAGCCTTCAGTTCGCGCAACAGCACCGCATGCACAGACAGCAGCGCCGCGGCGATCATGTGAAGGCTCGCATGGTTGACCACCAGGTCCTCGACCCGTCCGGCGAAGCTCCGGTTCGTGGTCTTGCCGACTTTGAGCCCAAAGCCGCGCAAAATCCCGCGCACACTGTTCTCAACATCCAAAAGCTTCGACTGCACCAGCTTGCGGGCCGTCAGCACCGCCCGCGTCTCCTGCGCACCAATCGACTTGCAATGAACCGGCCGGAACCAGCCCAGCCGTATCAGCTGGGCGATACCGCGCGCATCGTTGCGATCACTCTTCACCGGCATCGTCTCCAGCGCCGTCCGCACGTGCCGGGTCTCCAATAACTCGACCGCCAAACCCGCTTCCTTCATCGCCGCGTAAAGCCACTGCGACAACGGTCCCGCCTCCAGTCCGATCCGCACAACAGAAAGACCCAGCGAGCCAAAATAACCGATCAGCGCCTCAGGCTCGCTCGCAACCTTGCCCTCGCGCGCGATCTTGCCGCTCGCATCCACAACGCAAACGCTCGAGCATTCCAATGACACGTCGATTCCTGCATAATAGTCCATGGTCGTCCCTCCTTGATGCTTGGAGCAGGTTCGCGCCTGACTCCGCTACACCATCAGTGTGAGGGACGACCGCCTGTCCGGCTACTCCGCGCCGCCGGCCCGTTACCCCATCTACCGGATCGCTGACGAGGGCGAACACGACAGGAATTGCTTTCGTTTCCTGCCGGACCTTCTCGACTGCGGGATTGCCTCCGGCGAGGATCACGTCCGGCTTGAGTGCGATCACTTCTGCCGCCTGGCGTTCCGCCAGCGCGGCGTCGGCGCCGTACCAGCGCCAGTCGATGCTCAAGTTGACGCCTTCTTTCCAGCCCAGCGCACCGAGCCCCTGCGCAAAGGCGGCGACGATGTCTTTGGCGAACATGTCGCTTGCGAGAGCGGGGCCGAGGAAGCCGAGGCGCCGCATCCTGTCCTGCTGCTGCGCACGCGCCGCAAACGGCCAAGCCATGGCACCGCCGAGAAGCGTGATGAACTCTCGCCGTTTCACTCGATTACCTCGTCGGCGCGAGCAGATAGTGTTGGTGCGAATTCGAGTCCGAGCGTCTTCGCGATCTTGAGATTGATCACGAATTTAAAGTTGGTGGGCTGTACTATCGGAAGGTCGCCCGGCTTTTCGCCCTTGAGGATGCGGCCGGCATAGGCACCCAATTGACGATAGGCGTCCGTCAGCACCGTCCCATAACTCATCAGCCCACCGTCGACAGCGAAATCGCGCCATTCGTAAATCGCCGGCAGCCGATGCTGCGCGGCCAGTGCAATCAGTGCATTGAAGAACGGATCTGACCCGACGAGCAACCCGCCCGCCTTTCGCTCCGCCATCGTGGCGAAAACACCCTCGAATTCGCCTTCGGCGCTGGCATGGAGAATGACCAGTTCCACACCGATGCGCGGCGCCGCTCCTCGCACGTCGCGTAACTGCAATTCCATGTTCGGGTCCGCCGGATTGAGCAGCACGGCAAGAGTTTTGGCCGCGGGGACCGCCTCGTGCAGCAGGCCGAGGCGCTTGGATTCCATTTCCCCGGTAAAAATAGTCGCGCCGGTCACGTTGCCGCCCGGCCGATTGAGACTGGCGACTAGGCCTTCCTGGACTGGATCGCCGCCTGTGATCATCACGATAGAAACAGTCGAGGTCGCAGCCTTTGCCGCCAATGCCGACGCGTCGCCGCCCGCGGCGACGATCAGCGCCACGGGTAGCGCGATGAGATCGGCCGCCAGCGCCGGAAGTCGATCGTACCTGCCTTCCGCCCAGCGATATTCAATTCCGATGTTGCGATGTTCGATGAAGCCGGCCTCGTCCAGTGCTTTTCGGAATGCCGCCAACATGGGTTCCGATACGCCAGGTGAAATGCCGCTGAGCCACCCGATCACCGGCATGGCCGCCTGCTGTGCCCGGGCCGCGAACGGCCACACTGCCACGCTGCCGAGCGCAGTTATCAATTCGCGCCGTCCGATGCTGATTGTCATTGATCCCGCCCGTTGGGGCATCTCGCCCCTGGGCAATAACTACTGTTACCACACATCGATTGCGGGTTTTGTAAAATCGGTGTCGGTCGGTGTGACGCGACAGTATGTCCGGTTGTGGCCCATGGCGGATATTCGCTGCAATGCGTTGCAATGTTCGCTTCGGGGGTAAAGCAGACATCGGTCAACCGTTGCGTATCGGCTTCGATTTTACGAGTACGCACGCTGGAAAAACGCGCTTAAGAGAAAAAGTGCATCTGCACCACGGTTTCCAGCGTGCCTTCGAGATTGAACAGGGTGTGCAACAGGAGCGTCAACAGCGTCGAGCCTGAGCGCCAGCGCATCCAGCCGAGAAACAGGCCGATCACGAAAATCTGCAATACGCCGGTCCAGTCATATTGGATGTGAAGGCCGGCCCACAGCAACGAGATCACGACAATCGCCGGCCACGCCGAGCGTTCCGACCGGACGAAGCCGCCGAACAGAAATCCGCGAAACATGATCTCTTCGCCCGCCGGCGCGACGATGATCGCCGCGAACAGCATGGGCGGCACCCAGCCTTCGGCCAGCGCCGTGGAGTAGGACTGCGTCTGGAACGTCGTGACCAGCGCGTGCCCGCTGAGATAGAGCAGCGCGTCGCTCAGCGCGATGATGCCCACCAGCACGACAAGGCCGGTGATGACGTCACGCTTGTTGGGCCAGTGCAGCGCCAGATAGTCGACAGCGTTGGACTTGGCGAACCGCACCGCGAGCCAAAGCACGGCGACGCTGATCGGGTTCGAGATCAGGATGAACAGCGTGACGAGAATGCCGTCATAGGGCGTATCGAGCACCGCATAGAGCTGGCCCGACCGCCACAGCACGATCGCCGCAAGGGCGGCAAACTGACCGACGAGAAAGGCGACGACTGCCCACGCAGCCGTCGCCCAATAGCCCCAGCGGTTCACCGCCGCGATGTTTTCATTCACGTTGGCAACGACCTCACGGAATCAGGATGGAGGAGCCGGTGGTGCCGCGGCTTTCGAGATCGCGGTGCGCCTTCGCGGCATCGCGCAACGGATATTTCTGGTTGACCGGAATCTTGACCGCGCCGCTCTTGACCACCGCGAACAAATGGTCGGCGATGTCCAGAAGGTCCGACCGCTTGGCCGCGTAGGTGTTGAGCGTCGGGCGCGTGGCGAACAGCGAGCCCTTCTGCTGCAGGATGTTGATGTTGAAGGCATCGATCTGCCCCGACGCGCTGCCGAAGCTGACGAACATACCGAGCGGCGCCAGGCAATCGAGGGACGCCGGAAACGTCGTCTTGCCGATGCCGTCATAGACCACCGAACACAGCTTGCCGCCGGTGATCTCCTTGGTGCGGGCGGCGAAATCCTCGTCACGGTACAGGATGGTGTGGTGGCAGCCGTTGGCCTTGGCGAGCGCCGCCTTCTCCTTCGACCCGACCGTGCCGATGACATTGGCGCCGAGATGGTTGGCCCATTGGCACAGGATCAAGCCGACGCCGCCGGCCGCGGCATGCACGAACACGTTCTGGCCCTTCTCGACCTTGAACGTGCGCCGCACCAGATATTCCACCGTCATGCCTTTGAGCATCATGCCGGCGACCTGCTCGTGGCCGATGCCGTCCGGCACTTTCACGGCGCGATCGGCCGGAACCAGCCGTTCCGCCGCGTAGCAGCCGAGCGCGGTGACATAGCCGACATGATCGCCGACCTTGAAATCGGTAACACCGGGGCCGACGGCCGTGACTTCGCCGGCGCCCTCATTGCCGGCAACGAACGGCAGGCCGACCGGCGACGGATACATGCCCATGCGGAAATAAACGTCGATGAAATTGACGCCGCAGGCGTGCTGCTTGACCTTGATCTGACCCTGCCCCGGCGCCGGAACATCGATCTCCTCGTAGGTCAAAACCTCGGGACCGCCGACTTTATGAACGCGAACTGCCGCAACCATTATTCTCTCCTCTCATGCCACGTCTTGGGCTGCTATTGGGCAGCCAAGCCGCCGTTTGTCGCGCGCGACTATAAGTGGTCGCGGCGAGGGTGCAAGCGGCCCTGTCGCGGTCGGAAAGACCGTTAGAAAGTATCGAATCTTCCCACTACCGCAGCTGCTTTTGCGAATTAGATATTAGACCGGGACCTCAAGGCACCGGAGATTAATGGCATGCGGATATGGGCTAACGTCCTGCGCGCCGGCGCATTTCTTCTGCTGGCCACTGTTTCGAATGCGTCGATGGCGCAACAGCAAAGCAATCCCGCCTTCGTGATCGTCGAGCGAACCGCGACCACGGGCGATGAGTCCATTCAAGAGCAATATGCGAAGCTGGCTCGCGACATCTTGCCCAAATACGGCGCGCGCTATCTCGCGCGCAGCCAGCACAATGCCTTGCTGGAGGGCGACGGCGCGGCGCCATGCTGCATGGCTATTCTGCAATTCCCCAGCATGGACGCGGTCCGGCGCTGGTACGATTCACCCGAGAACCAGTCGGCCGCAAAAGTTCGCCAGAGCGGCGCAAAATTTTGCATCATCGCCATCGAGGGCCTGCCGGATCAACGATAGTTTAATCGCGCCGCGATGCCTGGGGCTCGCTCAAGCCTACCGTGCACCGGACACATTGAGCACGGCGCCGGAAATATAAGATGCGGCGTCCGACAGCAGGAACAATACGGCTTCGGCGATCTCTTCCGGTTGGCCGGGCCGCTTCATGGGCAACAGCGGCGTGATGCGCTCAAGGCGCCCGGGCTCGTGGATTTCGGTCACGGTCGGACCGGGCCGGATGGCATTGACGCGCACGCCCTCCAGCGCCACTTCGCGCGCCAAGCCGTTGGTCAGCGCGTCGACGCCGCTTTTGGCCGCGGCATAGAACACATATTCGGTGGCGCCGCCGGTCACCGCGGCGATCGACGACAGCAGCACGATGGAACCGCCCTTGCCGCCATGAGCGGTCGACATGCGGCGCACTGCTTCGCGCGAGCAGATCAGCGCGCCGAACAGGTTGACGTCGATGACCTCGCGGATGGTGTCGGCGCTGGCCACATCGAGCCGCGAATTCTTGCCGCCGATGCCGGCACTGTGCACGAAATGGGTGATCGGCCCGAGCATGCGCGTGGTCTCGTCGAATGCCCGCACAATGTCGGCCTCTTTCGTCATGTCGCCTTGTAGCGTGACCGCGGTGCCGCCCGATTTCTGCACCGCGTTGGCGACCTCAGCCGCTGCTTTGGCGTTTTGAACGTAATTGATCGCGACGTCGTAGCCGCGTGCCGCGGCAAGCCGCGCCGTCGCTGCGCCGATGCCGCGGCTGCCGCCGGCGATGAGAAGGATGGGTCGCGTCATTGTGCACTCCTTGATTTACGCAGCTATCCCGGATGATGGCGGCGCAAGAAACCGATGCCGACGAAATAGATGGCCAAAATGCATAGCACCGCGACGGTCCAAAAGCCGGGGGCAAGGCCATCCGCCACCGCGACGATAGCGAGCAACGCCCAGACAATCAGCGCCGCCACCGTGACCGCCCGCAGGTGTGAAATCCGGATCGGATGCACGACGTGGATCGGCACGAAGGTCAGCGCCGCAAGCGCCACGACCGCGACCGCGCCGAGCCAGGGCGGCAGCTTGAGCAAGAACAGATAGAACGCCGCCACGTTCCACAGCGCCGGAAAGCCGCGGAAATAATAGTCCTGCGTCTTCATCTGCCGGTCGGCGAAATAGAGCGAGCCGGTGATCACGATGAGCGCGCCGAGCGGAATGGCCAAAACCGTTGGCAACAGCCCGCTGGTGGCGATGGCATAGGCCGGCACGAACACGTAAGTGAGGATGTCGACGACGAGATCGAGCACGTCGCCGGACCAGCGCGGCAACAGCTCCGCCGTACGCAGCCGCCGCGCAAAAGTGCCGTCGACGCCGTCGATGATGAGCGCGATGCCGAGCCAGACGAACATCTTTGGCCAATCCGCGCTCACGGCCGCGATCAACGCCAAGAGCGCGCAGGCCGCGCCGCAGGCAGTGAAGATGTGGACCGCAAAAGCGGCCGTGCGCGGCGCGATGACCTTTTCGGGTGACTCGGTCGGGTCCATTGTCCAAGCTTAGCCCCCTCCTTCCTCCCCCGCGAGCGGGGAAGGAAGGAGGGGGAAACGTGCGCAATCTCTCTGACTTTGCTAGACTTTCGACCGTAAATCACAGGCGTGAACGGCATGAGCGACACAGTCAGCGCCGAAGTCGCGGTCATCGGCGGCGGGCCAGCGGGCCTTGTCGCTGCGATCGCGCTGGTCACCGCCGGCGTCGACACGCTCTTGATCGCGCCGCCGGCCGAGCCGGATCACCGCACCACGGCGCTGCTTGCCGGCTCGGTCACGGCGCTGGAAACGCTCGGTGTGTGGCCGGCCTGCGTGCCGCACGCCGCGCCGCTGCGTAAAATCCGCCTCATCGATGCTACCCAGCGGCTCATTCGCGCGCCGGAAGTTTTATTTACCGCCGCCGAGATTAATCTCGACGCCTTCGGTCACAACATCGAGAACCGGCATCTGGTCGCCGCGCTCATTGCACGTGCCGAGGAGATGAAAAGCCTTACGCGCATTAACGGCGCAGCGTTGGCGATCAGGGCTGATGCCGACGCCGTGACGATTAGGCTTGCCGATGGTGAGGCGCGGGTGAAGCTTGTGGTCGGAGCAGACGGGCGGCGTTCAATGTGCCGAGACGCGGCCGGCATCAGTGCGCATCGGCGGACCTATCCGCAGACGGCGCTCACATTCAATCTCGCCCACAGCCGTCCGCATGACGATATCTCAACCGAATTCCACACCGAAAGCGGACCGCTCACGCTCGTCCCACTGCCCGGCCAACGTTCGAGCGTCGTGTGGGTGCTCGACCCCGCAACCGCAGCCGAACTTGCTGTGAAGTCCGACGCGGAGCTTTCATCCCAGATCGAAGGCCGCGCCCACTCGTTGCTCGGCAAGATGAGCGTCGAGCCCGGCCGCGGCTTGTTCCCGCTGACGATCGAGACCGCGGAGCCGTTTGCCCGCTTTCGCATCGCGCTGGTCGGCGAAGCCGCGCATGTGGTGCCGCCGATCGGCGCGCAAGGGCTCAATCTCGGCCTGCGCGACGGCGCGGCCATAGCCGAGCTGGTCGCCGACGCGCGCCGGCAAAGCCTGGACATTGGCGCATCGAGCGTCCTCGCGCGCTACGACGCGCAACGCCAGAGCGACGTCATAAGTCGCACTTTCGCCGTCGACGCATTGAATCAGAGCTTACTGACGGATTTCATCCTGGCGCAGGGCGCCCGCGGGCTATCGCTCTACTTGGTCGACCGCATCGGCCCGCTACGCCGTGCGCTGATGCGCGAAGGCGTCGCGCCGGCTGCGTCGCAGCCGCGACTGATGCGTGGCGAGATGGTATGAAAGCCAATTCCTAGGCATTGCTGGCGCCAAAAGCGGCTTGGCGGGGTGCCGCCATTCATCCTAGCCTTGCCTATCCGAGGCTCCGGGATCGCCACATGAAGCTGCCGCGCAATTTCTTTAAAGCCCTCGCGATCGGGGCGCCGGCGCCGTTGCGCGAATTACCGCTGCAGCTCGAGCGCATGATCCATTTCGTGCCGCCGCACATCGAGAAAGTGCGCGCGCGGGTGCCCGAGCTGGTGCATCAGGTCGACGTGGTGCTCGGCAATCTCGAGGACGCGATACCAGCGGACGCGAAAGCGGCCGCACGCAATGGCTTCATCGCCATGGCGAGAAGTTGCGATTTTGGCGAGACCGGCTTGTGGACACGTATCAACGCGCTCAATTCGCCCTGGGTGCTCGACGATATTGAGGAGATTGTCGCCGCGATCGGCCAAAAGCTCGACGTCATCATGCTGCCGAAGGTCGAAGGCGCCTGGGACATCCATTATCTCGATCAGTTTCTGGCACAGCTCGAAGCCAAGCACGCCGTCAAAAAACCGATCCTCATCCATGCCATTCTCGAGACCGCCGAGGGCGTCAACAACGTCGCCGCCATCGCCAGCGCCTCGCCGCGCATGCACGGCATCAGCCTCGGCCCCGCCGATCTCGCCGCCTCACGCGCAATGAAAACGACGCGCGTTGGCGGCGGACATCCTGATTACAAAGTGCTCGCCGATGCCACGCCGGGTGCGCCGGCCGACGCGCCGCGCGCCGCCTTTCAGCAGGATCTGTGGCACTACACCATCGCCAAAATGGTCGATGCCTGCGCCGCGGCCGGCATAAAACCGTTCTACGGCCCGTTCGGGGATTTTTCTGATAACGCCGCCTGCGAGGCGCAATTTCGCAACGCCTTTCTGATGGGCTGCGTCGGAGCCTGGACGCTGCATCCAAACCAGGTGCCGATTGCCAAACGCGTGTTCTCGCCCGATCCGGCCGAAGTCGCTTTCGCCAAGAGGATCATCGACGCCATGCCGGACGGCTCCGGCGCGGTCATGATCGACGGCAAGATGCAGGACGACGCGACCTGGAAACAGGCCAAGGTGCTGGTCGATCTGGCGCGGCTGGTTGCCGCGAAAGATCCCGATATGGCGGCCAAATACGGGCTATGAAACGGTCCAAAACATCGCCCGATCCGGCGCTCGCCACAATTGCGGCCTTGCATGATCGCTGCGCAAAGGCTGTAATTTAGGCGCTGCCATGAGCAAGATTCGGAACGCCAAATATCAGATCGGCCAGGTCGTCCGGCACCGGCTCTATCCGTTCCGCGGCGTCGTGTTCGACATCGATCCGATATTCGACAATACCGACGAATGGTACGAGGCGATCCCGGCGGAAGTCCGTCCGCACAAGGATCAGCCGTTCTATCATCTGTTCGCCGAGAACGACGAGACCGAATACGTCGCCTACGTGTCCGAGCAGAATTTGTTGCCGGACAATAGCGGCGAGCCGGTGCGGCATCCGCAGGTCGCGGAAGTTTTCGTGCAGGATGGCCGCGGCGGTTATCGCCCGCGCGCGGCGTCGATGCACTGACTCCTCTTACTGCTTCGGTGCCTGCGCCTGCGGCTGGCCCTGCTGCTGTTCCAGCTTCTTGCGCGCTTCGTCGGCGCGCCGCTGCAGCTCTTCCTGCAATTTCTTCTGCTGTTCCTCAAAGACCTTCGGATCGGTCGGCGGACCGTCATAGGCCTTGGCGAAATCGGTCAGCGGCAGAACCAGGCTGATCGGCTGGCCGGTCGAATTGATCGCCTGCACGACCAGGCCCTGCCCGCTCTTCATCTTGGTAATCATGTCGGCCGAAGCCTCGTAGTCGGCCATGCAGCCGTTGGTGAAGCAGATCACGTAGGGCGCGGTCATCGGCTGGTTCTGGTCGATGATGACGCGGGTGCCGTGAATGAGCTGCATGCCGAGCGGCAGCGTCACGCGCAAAATCTTCTTCGGCTCGCTTTCCGGCTCGATCAGCACGGCAGCGACCACCGGCATGCCGAACTCGATGCGGGCGTCCTTGCCGGTGAAGCAAACCTGCTTGGCATTGGCTTCCTGCCCCTTGAGGCAGAACTTGGTCCACGGCGAGAAGATCAGCTGCACCTGGTCGCCGCCGCCCTGGGCCTGGCCTTGCGGCGGCGCCTGCTGCGCGTCGCCCGGCGGGGTGGTCTGCGCCGCAGGGGGTTTGGGAGCAGCAGGCTTTTTGGCAGGCGCCGGCTTGGGGGCCGCCGGCGCGGGCGCCGGTGTCTGCGCGGAAGCGAGGTTGCTCATCGCCACGGCGAAGGCGACAGTCAGGATTGCGGTCCCGGTGATGGCAGCAAGTCTGTGGCCAACAAGTCTGCGGCCCAACGGTCTTGCCGGCGCCGCGATCGAATAAGTCATGAGTTGCCGTCCTCTTTCGTGCTGCCGCCGGCCAGTCGAGACAATCGATTTGGCTGGCCAGATTGGCGAAATTCAATGGCCGATATCGGCCCCATATCCGTTGCCGCGGCTCGCGCCGAGCGGCGCCCCCTCAGGGGTCCTTCGACGCAGAATACGGCAACAGCGTGACCCTCGCCCCGGCGGCCAGATAGCCCAATTGTGCCACAAGATAAAGGCCGACGCGGCCGCAGCGCCCGCCCCCCGCATTGTTAATGGATAATGCCACAAGCGGGCGCAAGGTCATTGCCATGTTACATTTGGCCAATGCCTAGCGAATCTTTGTTTGCCGGGTCCGTTGCGATGGCCGTTGAGACAAACGCCTTTGCCGCTGTGCGGGCCGCGTTGTGCGGCCTGCTGGCGCTTGCCGCCTGGGCGTCGCCTGCGCCGGCGGAACCGACTCATGCTATCGCCATGCACGGCAAACCGGCCATGGCTGACGGTTTTATCGCGCTTCCCTATGCCAACCCCGACGCGCCGAAAGGCGGCCGGCTGGTCGAAGGCGTGCTCGGCACCTTCGACAGCCTCAACCCGATGATCGTGCAGGGCCTCGCGGTGCAAACGATCCGCGGCTATGTGGTCGAAAGCCTGATGGCGCGCAGCTATGACGAGCCGTTCACGCTCTATGGCCTGTTGGCGCGCACCATCGACACCGACGATGCGCGCAGTTTCGTGACCTTCGCGCTCGATCCGGCGGCGCATTTTTCCGACGGCACGCCGGTCACCGCCGAGGATGTCGCCTTCTCCTGGCAGCTTTTGCGCGATCACGGCCGGCCGAATTATCGCACCTACTATGCCAAAGTCGCCAAGGCCGAGATTCTCGACCCGCGCACCGTGCGCTTCGATTTTGTTGAAGCCGGCGACCGCGAATTGCCGCTGATCATCGCGCTGATGCCGGTGCTGCCGAAACACGCCGTCGATGCCGCGACGTTCGAGAGCTCGACCTTGGCAAAACCGATCGGCAGCGGCCCTTATGTGGTCGCCGACATCGATGCCGGCAAACGCGTCACCTTCAAGCGCGATCCGAATTACTGGGGCCGCGATCTGCCGATCAATCGCGGCTTGTGGAACTTCGAGGAGCTGCGGTTCGATTTTTATCGCGACGGCAACGCCTATTTCGAGGCGTTCAAGGCCGGGCTCTACGACGTGCGCAGCGAGACCGATCCCGGCCGCTGGCAGACCGGTTACGATTTTCCCGCCGTGCGCGACGGCCGTGTGGTCAAGGATTTGTTTCCGAGCGGCTTGCCGAAATTCGCTTCCGATTTCGTCTTCAATACGCGGCGACCGATTTTTGCCGACATCCGCGTGCGGCAGGCGATTGCGCTGTTGTTCGATTTCCGGTGGGTCAATCGCGACCTGTTCTACAATCTCTATCAGCGCAGCGCGAGTTACTTCGATGACTTCGGAATTGTCGGCCTATCATCGGCCGGCGGACGAACGCGAGCGCGCGCTGTTGGCGCCCTTCCCCGACGCCGTACGCCCTGACGTGCTCGACGGCACCTGGTCGCCCGCGGACGGCGACGGTTCCGGCCGCGACCGCGAGACGTTGCGGCAGGCGCTCGCGCTGTTTCGCGCCGCAGGCTACGAGCTCGACGGCACGAAGTTGCGCGATCGCGCCACCCATCGCGCGTTCAGTTTCGAGATCATGGTCACCAGCAAGGACGACGAGCGGCTGGCGCTGACGTTTTCGAGCCAGCTTGCGCGCGCCGGCATCGACGCAAAAGTGCGCCTGGTCGACGCCGTACAATTCGATCAGCGCCGCTCGACCTATGACTTCGACATGATCGAATACCGCTGGGAGCAGTCGCTGTCGCCCGGCAACGAGCAGGCCTTTTACTGGGGCTCGGCCGCCGCCGATCAACAAGGCACGCGCAACTATATGGGCGTCAAAAGCGCCGCCATCGACGCCATGATCGCGGCCATGCTGCGTGCGGGTGAGCGCGACGACTTCGTCGATGCCGTGCGCGCGCTCGACCGCGTGCTGATCTCGGGCTCCTACGTGGTGCCGCTGTTCTACCTGCCGCAGCAATGGGTGGCGCGTTGGACTTATGTCCAGCATCCGGCGCGGACTTCGCTGTACGGCTATCTGCCCGAGACCTGGTGGCATCAGCCGGCCAAACAGGGATCTGCGCTGCAATGATCCTTGGCCCGACCCTTGGTGCAATTCTTGGCGAACCGGCGAACACTCAGCCGCAACAGGGCGCAAGCCGCGTCACCATCGACGAGATTTTTCGCCGCGTCGCGCAGCGCCGGCCCGAAGCGCTGGCGCTTGCGGACGCGCCGAACCGAAAAACTTTCACCGACGGCGCGCCGCGGCGCCTCACCTTCGCCCAGGCCGACCGTGCCGTCTCGGCGATCGCCGGGCGCTTGCGCAAGATGGAGCTGCCGACCGATACCATCGTCGGCATTCAATTGCCCAACATCGTCGAAAACATCCTCGCCATTCTCGGCGTGATGCGCGCCGGCATGATCGCGGCGCCCTTGCCGCTGTTGTGGCGCCGTGCCGATGCGGTTGCTGCGCTCACGCGTGTCGGCGCCAAGGCGCTGATCACGTGCGGCCATGTCGGCAGCGTCAACCATTGCCAGCTCGCCATGCGCATTGCGGCCGACGTGTTTTCGATCCGCTATGTCTGTGGCTTTGGCGCCGACCTGCCTGACGGCGTGGTGCCGTTCGATGATCTGTTCACGGCGGAAAAGCTCGACCCGGTGCCGGCGCTCAATCGCGAACGGGCGAGCAATCCGGCCGCCCACCTCGCCGCCATCACCTTCGACGTCGGCGAAGGCGGTGTCGTGCCGGTGGCGCGCAGTCATCTGCAATTGCTGGCCGGCGGGCTTGGCGTGCTGCTGGAAAGCCGGCTGGTGCAGGATGCTTCCATGCTGTCGACGTTGGCGCCGTCGTCCTTCGCCGGCATCTGCCTGACGCTGCTGCCGTGGCTGCTCAGCGGCGGCAAGCTTTCGCTGCATCATCCGTTCGATCCGCCGGTTCTGGTCGGCCAATGGCGCGGCGATGACCGTTGCGGCGCGCTGGTCGTGCCCGGCCCGGTCGCGTTCCGCCTGGCCGAGGCCGGCGTGTTCTCGCGCACCGGCCCTGCCTGTGTGCTGGCGCCGTGGCGCTCGCCGGAGCGGCTCGGCACAAGTGCGGATTGGCGCGAGCGCGACACCGTTTTGGTCGATGTGTCCATTTTCGGCGAGATCGGTGCCGTCGCCGCACGCCGCGGTCCAGTCGGCCGGCCGGCGCCCATTCCCTTCGGCGGCATCGTTGCGCCGCGCGGCAGCCCTGGCGCGGTCGTGGTCGCCGAAGTGACGGCAACGGCGCACGGCACCGTGGCGCTGCGCGGGCCGATGGTGCCGCATCACAATTTTCCGCCTGGTGCCGAACGCACCGGCCAGCCGCATCTCGCCATCGGCCGCGCCGGCCTGATCGACAGCGGCTACACGTGCCGGCTCGATCCCGGTGCCCGGACGCTGGCGATCACCGGCCCGCCGCCGGGTATCGTCAATGTCGGCGGTTACCGCTTCCCCCTGCACGATCTGCAGGACACGCTCGGCCGCCTCGATAGCGGCGCGACGCTGGCAACCTTGCCCGATCCGCTGCTCGGGCAACGCCTGGTCGGCAATGCGGTTGACCGCTACGCCGTGCAGGCCGCGCTCAATGCCGCGGGCGTCAACCCGATCGTGGCCGAGGCCTTTGTTGACCGCAGCGAAGGCCAGGCTCAGCCGCGGGTGCGCAACGCGGCCGGTCGTTGACGCGGCATTAACAGCGCATTCGTTATTGTCGGCCGCGTTTCCTCTAGTCCGCGATCCGGCCATGGCGCTGCAAGGTCCGTTTGTCGTCGTTGCCGATAGCGCGGCCGTGGATGTCGTCGCGGCATTGCGCGCCGAGGGCGCTTTCCCCATCATCGAAGTCGGTTGGGCGGATGCCGCGGCAGCCCTTGCCTCCGTTGAGCCCGAAGCGATCGTGCTGGCCGAGCCGTGCAGCGATCAATCCCACGCCGCGGCACTGGCAAAGGCGCTCGCCGCCGCCGGCAAGAAAAACGATCGTGCTTTCACGCCGATCCTCGCGCGCACGCGGGACGACGGCCTGCCCGTTCTGCCGAACGCGCTGGTCATCGCAGCGCTTGCGCCGGCCGAACGGATCAATCGCCGGCTCACAAGCCTGCTTCGCATTCGCGCCTTGCACGCCACGGTGCTTCGCCGCACCACGACGCTCGCCTCGCGCGGCGAATTGCCGCCCGAACTGCCGTCGAGCGATCCGCTCGACGACGCTACCGTGCTCCTGATCGGCCGCGGCCGCTGCTTTCCGGCGCTCTCGGTTGCGCTCGGCGAGCGCGTCGGCCTGATCGGCGCGCTCAGCGTCGAGAGCGCAGCGCGCACCCTCAATGCCCGCGACATCGACGGCATCGTCATCGGCGACGGATTCGGCCCGCGCATCGTCGAGGCGCTGCTCACCGTGCTGGCCGACGACGTGCGGTTTCGCGACTTGCCGGTCGCCGTGCTCGGCGGCCATCCCGCCACCATCGAGCCGTTTTGCCTGGGCCTGCCCAATCTCGAGCGCACCGCCGAAGGGCCCGAGCGCCTCGCCGAGCGCTTCATGCCGTTCGTGCGCGTGCACGCCTTCGGCCAGCGGCTGCGCCGCATGCTCAAATCGCTCGACGCCCACGGCATGGTCGATCCCGATACCGGGCTGTTGGCGAACGAAGCGTTCTGGCGTGATCTCAACCGCGCCGTCGACGACGCGGAGAAACGCGGCATCGGCCTTTCCATCGCGCGCTTCTCCTTCGCGCACGCCAACCGCCGCATCAGCGTCGATGCCGCCCGCGTGTTGAGCCGGCTGATGCGCCAGGTGGATTTTGCCTGCCGCGAGGCCGACAATTCGATCTTCGCCGTGTTCACCGAGACCGATTTGCGCGAAGCCCATGTCATCGCCCGGCGCATCGCCAGCGTCTTGAAGAACACAATGCTGGCGCCGGAGAAGAAGCGCTCCGGGATCGACGCCGCGGTGACACTGGCGACGCTGAAGTCCACCGACAGCGTCGATTCCCTGATCGCCAGGGTCGTCGGCGAAGCGCCCGGACGATAACGAACACGTGACGGTCGCGGCGTCGCCAAGACCAATTCCCTCGAACGCTGCACTTGGGCTAAACTTGATGCCCAGAGACTCGCCCAAGACCTCGAAGGACAGCGTCATGGCGCAAGAAATTCCGGCCGAACAACCCGCCGAGCCAGGGTCCGTCCATATCGACGTCATCTCCGACGTGGTCTGCCCGTGGTGCTATATCGGCAAGCGCCGGCTCGAAGCGGCGCTGGCGCTGAACCCTGACGTCGCCGTCAACATCAATTGGCGACCCTATTTCCTCAATCCGTGGATTCCGCGCGAAGGTATCGACCGGCAGACTTATCTGGAAACCAAATTCGGCTCCGTTGAACGCTATGCGGCGATTGCCGAGCGTGTCGGCGCCGCCGCCGCCATGGAAGGCCTCGTCTACGCCCCCGAAAAAATGAGCCGGCAGCCCAACACGCTCGATTGCCATCGCCTCATTCTTTGGTCGCGCAGCGCCACCGATCCGGCGCGCATGAAGCAGCGCCTGATGGAGTTCTACTTCGCCGAAGGAGCCGATCTCAGCGACTCCAAAGTTTTGATCCAGGCCGCGGTCGACTGCGGCATGGATGGCGATCTGGTGCGGCGGCTCCTCGCCAGCGACGCCGACGTCGACCGCATCGAAGGCGAAGCCAACAGCGCCAAGGAAGCCGGCATCGACGGCGTGCCTTGTTTCATATTCGGCGGCAGCGTCATCGTCACCGGCGCGCAATCGCCGGAATATTTGGCCAACGCCATCGCCCGCGTGTCCGG
This sequence comes from uncultured Alphaproteobacteria bacterium, assembly GCA_963724715.1. Classification (GTDB taxonomy): domain Bacteria; phylum Pseudomonadota; class Alphaproteobacteria; order Rhizobiales; family Xanthobacteraceae; genus BOG-931. Next base: position 316,747 of record CAVRVV010000004.1, read on the forward strand.
GCGCTATACGCGGATGCCGGCGTAATTCCGCTCTTGTAGCCCGGATGGAGCGCAGCGAAATCCGGGGCGGCATCGACGCATCACGGTAGTCCCGGATTACGCTGCGCTCCATCCGGGCTACGTCTGCCACACGCACCGGCATGACCGTCCTGCAAATGCGCGGTTGCTCATGGCCGTGCCGCGGATTAGACAGCGGCCAGTCGGGCAAGAACAAACGGCGCCGAACGCCGGAAGGACATTTATGTCGGCAATGACCGCGGATGCGGGCGAAGTCGCGCAACGCTCGTTTCGCGAAGTGTGGGTGATCAGCCTCGGCCACGCGCTGACCCATTGGTACCCGGCGACGTTCTATCTGCTGCTGCCGCTGATCGGCAAAGAGCTCGGCCTCGACTACGCGCAGATCGGCTCGATCCTCACCGCCCAATACGCCGCCGGCGCCATCGCCAATGTGCCGGGCGGCATTCTTGTCGACACCATCGGCCGCAAGGGCCTCTTGATGGCGATCTCGCTGTGCTGGATCGGCATTCCCTATCTGCTGATGGGGCAATCGCACGCCTATTGGATGATACTCGGCTGCGCCACCTTGGTCGGCATCGGCAACAATCTGTGGCACCCGACCGCGATCCCCTGGCTCGCCGACCGCTTCCCGTCGCGCAAGGGCTTGGTGATGGCATTTCACGGCATGGGCGCCAATGTCGGCGACGCAGTCGCGCCGCTGGTCATGGGCGTGCTCTTGCAAAGCTTCAACTGGCGCACCGTCGTCTTCATGAACGTGCTGCCCGGCATCGCCGTCGCCGCCTTCATCCTGGTTTATGTCGGCCGCCTGCAAATGGCCGACATCCGCGCCGGCATCGCCAAGGCAAAACCGCACGCGGTCGGCGGCGTGGAGCGGCTGCGCATGCTCGGCACGCTGGTGCGCAACCGCGCCCTGGTCACGCTGTCGATCGGCGCCGCGTTCCGCTCCATGACGCAGAGCGCGCTGCTGACTTTCCTGCCGCTCTATCTCGCCCGCGTCATGGGCTATCCGATCGGCTGGATCGGCGCCTGCATGTTCGCGCTGCAGGCCGCGGGCTTCATCGCAGCGCCGATCGCCGGCCACTTCTCCGACAAGGTCGGCCGCCGCCAGATCATCATGTCGAGCATGTCGATGACCGCAGTCGTGATCGGCTTCATGATCTTCGCCGGCGGCACCGGCTGGTTCGTGCTGCTGGTGGCGCTGCTCGGCTTCTTTTTGTTCGCGGTGCGCGCCGTGCTGCAAGCCTGGCTCCTCGACTCGACGCCGCCCGGCATGGGCGGCAGCGCCATCGGCATGCTGTTCGGCACCCAGGCGCATCGGCCAGGCGCTCGGCCCGGTCTGCGCCGGCATCGTCGCCGACCACTTCGGCCTGATGGCGGCGTTCTATTTCCTCGCCGGCACCATCGTCATCGCCAACCTGATGGTGTTCGTCACGCCATCGAATTTGCGCGAGGAGCCGCAGGTGGTTCGGCTCGATTAAGCCTCCCCCTGCAGGGCAGGGTAAGCGCGCCCGCTCAGCCATGGACGAAATTCGACGGCGGAAAGCGGCGCAAGCTCCATTCCGTGTGCGTCTGCGGCTGCCGGCGCCGCGCGCCGCCGTCGATGACTGCGATGTGGGCTGCCTTCTGCCCGGCCGGCGTCAGCACTGGCCAGTGGCGCCCAAGGCAGGCGCCGGGGCCGGCCTCGGCGATGCAGCAATGATGCCGCCGGCAATAGCCGCGCTGGCAGCTCTTCCACGGTTGCATCACCTGACAGAACAGCGCGCGGATCGCCGCAAAGGCCGCTTTGCGTTGCGCGCTTTCCTGTTCGGGCGTCAGCCGTTTTGGTGTGTGGGGAAGATCGTTCGATTTTTTGCTCCGCTGTGCTGGCATTGTTTTCTGCTCTTTCCGCGTAAAAGTGGTCCGACCGCGAATGGCGAATGGCGAGTAGCGAATGAAGGTCGCATACCACTCGCTATTCGCTATTCGCTATTCGCCCAAGCTCAATCATTCTCGCGATGCATCCGCATCCGAGCTTTGGCAACGAACGGCACGAAGTGTTCGCCTCCAAAAAAATAAGGGGAGGCAGAGCGCCGGAAGGCGCAAATGAATTGGCCGCATCATCGGACGCGGCGCGCGCTGAACGCAGCGCGCTCGCCTTTCGGCGCCCTACCGCGGTGCTTGCTTCGGCCATGTGCCGAAGCTCGATCCGGGCCGCGCTTCACGCGATGCAGCGCATCGCGCTTAAGCGAAGCACCTCGCGCGCCGGTCCTAATGCCGGCGGGGTCGATGCCCGGACCGCCCGGGAGCGGCAGTGACGAGCCGCCGCCCGCAGGAACCGCACCCGCCCCGTCAGTCGGCGTCACCGGTTGACGTCCCCTTACGTTGGGCGGGATGGAGTGCGAATTAGCTGATGCGGGAGACGAGTTAAGCGGGAACGAAATTGCCCTGAGGCGCTCCCGTAAGCGACAGAAAAACGGGCGTTTCTTGTATGCGAGCTATTCAATTTGCGGGGCCGCCCAGGACCAAACGGCACAAAACGAATTTCACTCGAAAAGATTCGTTGCCGCAGCGCGCGTTCTTGTTTGACGACGGCGGCGACGAAATCTCCCCACCTCCCCTGGAGGGGGAGCAAAAGGCGGCCTCCGGCCGCCGTCTTTCGTACGAAGAACGCCGATGCGAAGCATCGGCTACGGCGCGAAGCGCGGCGGGTGGGGTGACAGCGTTGACGGGCGCTCGTGCTAGCGGCGGTGCCGAGCACCCCACCCCGCCCGCCTGCGGCGGTCGACCCTCCCCCTGCAGGGGAGGGTGAAGCGCGTAGCCCGGATGGAGCGGAGCGTATTCCGGGATTGCCGCGCGGCGTCGATGTCGCCGCGGATTTCACTCCGCTCCGCCCGGGCTACGCTCGTTGATGACCTAAACATTATCTTCTGAGTCCTCAATCGTAAGGTGTCGGACCTGATGTTTTTCGATAATGATTTTACAAACGAATTTTGCGCGTCGCGTGAATCGTCGTCCTGCGACACCGTATTTATACGTAATGGCCGCAGTACCCTCTGTTCCGGACTTTATCCAAGTGCTGCTTGTTAGAGCTATCGGGGCAAAATCGAAGGTGTTTACGGCCAATGCGGGGACGATGCCGCCCATACTTTCAAATTTCGGATTGTCATTTCGATCGCCCGCCACTGTCACTTCTACATCTTCGACTACATATTCTAATGGAATGGGTAGCGCATTGCGCAGGTTGAAGAAAACTTGGATTATCTTTTTCCTTTTGTCGTTTCGATTACCAAATCCAACCACGCGCAGCTGGTAATCAACGGTATTTTGAGGTGCGCTTGTGATTCGATCTTGGGCCGCTCTCCATAGCCAATAAGGAGCGAGAATAAGCCGGATTGCGATAATTGCTCCGAACACCATCGCCGCAATCTGCCAGCCACCTAAATCGAGAGATTCGAGCGTAGGCTTCAGCGTCGGATTGCGAGCGGTGATAAAGCCGCTGAATACCAGAAGAACGAAAATAATCGCTTGGGCAATATCGAGCGAATGCCGAAAGGCTTCGCGGATGATCAAGCCGTAGAATTTGATCAGGCCCATCGCACACCCCAGAAGCGTCCCGGATAAGTTAGCTCGTCATTGCGAGCGAAGCGAAAAGCAATCTGGTCAGGCGGCAAAGATTTGGAGTGCTTCGTCGCCCCGCTCCTCGCAATGATGAGTTTTTACGCCGCCTTTGCCCCCTTCTCCGCGATCCCAACCAGCGTCCGCAGAATCCCCGTCGCGCCTTTCAGCCGCTCCGGCGCCGCCTCCCACTCATCGAAGAACACCACCTTCATATCCGGCCGCACCCGCGCGCCTTCGGGGTGCTTGCCAATATAAGCAATCAGCCCCTCGGGATTTGCGAAAATATTCTCCCGGAACGCCAGCACCGCGCCCTTCGGGCCGACTTCGATGCGCTCGACATTGGCTCTCCGGCACAGCGATTTGATGGCGACGACTTGCAGCAGATACTCGACCTCCTGCGGCAGCGGGCCGAAGCGGTCGACCAGTTCGGCGGCGAAGGATTCGATGTCGCGCTCGTCTTCGATTTCGGCGAGGCGGCGGTAGAGCGCGAGGCGGACCGGCAGGTCGGCGACGTAATCTTCGGGGATGAGCACTGCCGTACCAATGGTGATTTGCGGCGACCATTTTTCCGCAATCGGGCCGCTGAGCCCGGCTTTGAGGCTCATCACTGCTTCCTCGAGCATCTCTTGATAAAGCTCGTAGCCGACTTCCTTGATGTGGCCGGATTGCTCCTCGCCCAACAGATTGCCGGCGCCGCGGATGTCGAGATCGTGGGAGGCGAGCTGGAAGCCGGCGCCGAGCGTGTCGAGCGATTGCAGCACTTTGAGGCGGCGCTCGGCCTGCGGCGTGATGCGCCGGTTCGCCGGCAAGGTCAGCAGCGCATAGGCGCGCAGCTTTGCCCGCCCGACCCGGCCGCGCAGCTGATAGATCTGCGACAGGCCGAACATGTCGGCGCGATGCACGATCAGTGTGTTGGCGGTCGGGATATCGAGGCCGGATTCGATGATGGTGGTCGAGAGCAGCACGTCGAACTTGCCGTCGTAGAAAGCGCTCATGATGTCTTCGAGCACGGTCGAGGGCATCTGGCCGTGGGCCACGGCAACGCGCACTTCGGGCACGTGCTTGTCGAGGAACGATTTTGCGTCGGCCAAATCCTCGATGCGCGGGCAGACGTAGAATGCCTGCCCGCCGCGATAGCGCTCGCGCAGCAGCGCCTCGCGCACCACGATGCCGTCGAACGGCGAGACGAAGGTGCGCACCGCCAGCCGATCGATCGGCGGCGTGGCGATGATCGACATTTCGCGCACGCCCGAGAGCGCCAGTTGCAGGGTGCGCGGGATCGGCGTCGCGGTCAGCGTCAGCACGTGGACCTCGGCGCGCAATTGCTTGAGCCGTTCCTTGTGGGCGACGCCAAAATGCTGCTCTTCATCCACAACAATCAGCCCCAAATCCTTGAACTTGATCGCCTTGCCGAGCAGCGCGTGGGTGCCGATGACGATGTCGATCGCGCCCTCGGCAATGCCCTTCTTCACGCCCGCGAGTTCCTTCGCCGCGACGAGACGCGAGGCCTGCGCGATATTGATCGGATGCCCGCGTAAACGCTCGGTGAATGTCTTGGTGTGCTGGCGCGCGAGCAATGTCGTCGGCACCACGACGGCGACCTGCTTGCCGTTCATCGCGGCGATGAAGGCGGCGCGCAGCGCCACCTCGGTCTTGCCGAAGCCGACGTCGCCGCAAATGAGCCGGTCCATCGGCCGGCCGGAATTGAGATCGTTGAGCACCGCGGAAATCGCCGCGAGCTGATCGTCGGTCTCCTCGTAGGGAAAGCCGGCGCTGAACTCGTCGTAGAGGCCAGGCGCGACGGTGAGCCGCGGCGCCTCGTTCAATTGCCGCTCGGCCGCGATTTTGATCAAGGCGCTGGCGATCTCGCGAATGCGGTTCTTCATCCGCGATTTGCGCGCCTGCCAGGCGCCGCTGCCGAGCCGGTCGAGCTCGACATTGTGGCCTTCGGAGCCGAAGCGCGACAATAGCTCGATGTTCTCGACCGGCAGGAACAGCTTGTCGCCGCCGGCATAATGAATCTCGAGACAATCGTGCGGCGCGCCGGCGGCCTCGATGGCGCGCAAGCCATGGAAACGGCCGATGCCGTGATCAACGTGGACGACCAGATCGCCGGCGGCGAGGCTCGTCACCTCGGCGATGAAATTTTCCGCGCGTTTGGATTGCCGGCGCGCGCGCACCAGGCGCTCGCCCAAAATATCCTGCTCGCTGATCAGCGCGACATCGGCGGTCTCGAAACCGGATTCGACGCCGAGCACGGCGAGCGCCACCTCGTGGCGCGGCAGCGCCAGCGCCTGTTGCCACGACGCGACGGAGGTGAGATTGACCAAGCCGTGCTCGGCCAGCACGTGCGCCATGCGCTCGCGCGAGCCATCGCTCCACAGCGCGATCATCGCGCGCTTGCCCGCCGTTTGCAGCGCGTGCACGTGTTTGGTCACCGCCTCGAACACGTTCGTGTTGGGCTCGCTGCGCTCGGCGGAGAAATTATGGCCGGCGCGGGCGGCGATCTCGATGGTGTCCGCTGTGCCGTCGGGCGCCGAAAATGGCGTCAGCCGCGCCAGCGCGACGTTTTCCAGGCGCTCGCGCCATTCGCCTTCGGCGAGATAGAGCCGGTCCGGCGGCAGCGGCTTGTATGGCGCGCCGGCTCCCGTCTGATCGAGCGCGTCTTTGCGCGCCTGGTAATAGTCGGCGATTTGCGCGAGGCGCTCGTGGGCGGCTTCCTCGGCTAGCGGCTCCAGAAGTATCGGTGTCGCGGCGCGTCCCCTCTCCCCGGAGGGGAGAGGGTTGGGGTGAGGGGGTTCCGATTGAGAGGCCCGAGCCCCCTCACCCCAACCCTCTCCCCGGAGGGGAGAGGGAGAAGAAAGAGGCGCCTCGTTACCGAGGTAGTCGAAGAGCGTCTCCAGATCTTTGTGGAACAGCGGCAGCCAATGCTCCATGCCGGCGTGGCGGCGGCCTTCGCTGACCGCTTCGTAGAGCACGTCGTCGGGTGCCGCGGCGCCGAAGGCGGCGACGTAACCGGTGCGGAACAGCCGGATGGTGTCCGAGGTGAGCTGGAACTCGGCCATGGGCACGAGATCGAGCGCGCGCAGGTCGGCGTTGGTGCGCTGGGTTTCCGGATCAAAGCTGCGGATCGATTCCAAGCTGTCGCCGAAAAAATCGAGCCGCACCGGATCGCCCATGCCGGGCGCGAACAGATCGATGATGCCGCCGCGCACCGCGTAGTCGCCGGGCTCGCGCACCGTCGAGGCGCGGTTGAAACCGTTGAGCTCGAGCCAGTGCGTGATGCCGCTCATCGGCAGCACGTTGCCCGGCGCGGCCGACAGCGATTGCTTGCCGACGATGGCGCGCGCCGGCACCCGCTGCAGGATCGCATTCACCGTGGTGAGCAGCACGGCGGGGCGTTCGCGGCCTTTTACGCTGGTAAGGCGCGCGAGCGCGGTCATACGCTGCGCCACGATCGCGGCGTGCGGCGAGACGCGATCGTAAGGCAGGCAATCCCAGGCCGGGAATTCCAAAATCTCGATGTCGGGGGCGAAGAAGCCGAGCGCGCGCGACAGCATCGCCAGGCGCGGGCCGTCGCGGCAGATCACCGCCGCGCTGATGGCCGGCGGCGACGCGCCCGCCGCAACGGCGCGGGCCAGATCGGCGATGACGAGCCCTTCGGCGCCGTCGGCAATGCCGGCAAGCGTCAGCGGCCGGCCGGGTTTCAGCCGTTGAGCCGGCGACTGCGCCTGCAATTTCGTTGGCGCCGTCACCGCTCCTCCTTGGCGCGCGCGTGAAAAGTTTTGAGCTGGCGGAGCACGGCGGTGTCAAAATTGGCCGGAATGTCGGCTTCGCCGCTGACCCAGGCATAGAGGTCGGAATTCGGCACTTCGATCAGCCGCTCGAAGTCATCCAGCGAAGGCTCATCGAGTTTTTCGATATGGGCATCGGCAAAGCGGCCGACGATCAGATCGGTCTCGCGCACGCCGCGGCGCCAGGCGCGGAACAGGAGCTTCTTGCGCCGCTCATCCAAACCCTCGCTCGATCGTTCCGTCATAATGTCTCCAAACGCCGAAAGCCCGGACGCGGCCGGGCGAGGGGTATATAGAGAACGAATATGAAGATGTCAGCATTCGTCATTCCGGGGCCGAGCGAAGCGAGGAGCCCCGGAATGACGCGCGTATGGGATCTTGATGCGCCCACCGATCCTTAATCCGCTTTTCGCAGCCCTCTCGGCCCTGCCCGGCGTCGGGCCGAAGCTGGAGAAGCTTTTCGCGCGGCTCTTGTCGCGTGACGGCGAGCCGCCGCGCGTCATCGACCTCTTGCTTCATCTGCCGACCGGGTTCGTCGACCGGCGCGACCAGCCGAAGCTGAGCGAGGTGCGGCCGGACACGGTGGTCACCGTCGCCGTCACCGTCGAGCGCCACCGGCCGCCGCCGCCGCACCGGCCGCGCGCGCCCTACAACATCGATGCCTTCGATGACACCAACACGCTGACCATCACCTATTTCAAAGCGCGCGAGGACTATCTGCAAAAGCTCTTGCCCAAGGGCGAGCTGCGCTACGTGTCGGGCACCGCGACGTTCTACGACGGCCATTTGCAGATGGTGCATCCCGACCGCGTCGTCGATGCGGAAGGTTTTGCCAAGCTGCCGCTGATCGATCCGGTCTATCCGCTGACCGAAGGGCTGCACCCGAACCAGGTGCGCAAGGCGGTCGATTCCGCGCTCGAGCGCATCCCGAAACTGCCGGAGTGGCAGGACGCCGCATGGCTCGCGCGCAACCGCTATCCGGATTTCGCCAGCGCGTTGCGCAGCATTCATCGTCCCGAAGAGCCCGACGCGCTCGATCCGGCCAACGCGGCATGGTCGCGGCTGGCTTACGACGAGCTGCTCGCTGGCCAGCTCGCGCTCGCCTTGCTGCGAGCGCATATGCGGCAGCGGCCCGGCCACGGCAGCGCCGCCGAGGGCCGCTTGCGCGAACGCGTCATCGCTGCCCTTCCCTACTCCTTGACGCCGTCGCAGCACCGCGCGGTCGGCGATATCGTCGCCGATCTGGCGCAGCCGCATCGCATGCTGCGGCTCCTCCACGGCGACGTCGGCTCGGGAAAAACCGTGGTCGCGCTGTTGGCGGCCACCACGGTGATCGAGGCCGGCCGCCAGGCGGCGCTGATGGCGCCGACGGAAATTTTGGCGCGGCAGCATTTCGCCACCATCGCGCCGCTGGCCGCCAAAGCCGGCATCCGCGTCGCCATTCTCACCGGCCGCGAGCGCGGCCGCGACCGTCCCGAAATTATCTCGGCGCTCGCCGCAGGCGACATCGATCTGATCGTCGGCACCCACGCGCTGTTTCAAGAAGACGTGGCGTTTCGCGACCTCGCGCTGGCTATCGTCGACGAGCAGCATCGCTTCGGCGTGCATCAGCGGCTCGCCTTGGCGCGCAAGGGCGAAGCGGTCGATCTGCTCGTGCTCACGGCAACGCCGATCCCGCGTACCCTGGTGCTGACTTTTTTCGGCGACATGGATGTGTCCGAATTGCGGGAAAAGCCCGCCGGCCGGCAGAAGATCGATACGCGCGCGGTGCCGCTGTCGCGGCTTGCCGAAGTCGAGGATGCGGTCGCCCGCGCGCTCGACGACGGCCGCCGCGCCTACTGGGTCTGCCCGCTGGTCGAGGAATCCGAATCCATCGATCTCGCCGCCGCCGAGGAGCGCTACGCGGCCCTGAAGAAACGCTTCGGCGCGGCAGTCGATCTGGTCCACGGCCGCATGCGCGGCGCCGACAAGGATCGCGTCATGGAGCGTTTCGCCGCGGGCGAGACGCGGCTTCTGGTGGCGACCACGGTGATCGAGGTCGGCGTCGACGTGCCGGAGGCGAGCGTCATGGTCATCGAGCACGCCGAGCGGTTTGGCCTGGCGCAGCTGCATCAATTGCGCGGCCGCATCGGCCGCGGCGCCGAACGCTCGACCTGTCTGTTGCTCTACAAGGCGCCGCTCGGGCCGACGGCAAAAGCCCGCCTCGCCATCCTGCGCGAGACCGACGACGGCTTCCGCATCGCCGAAGAGGATCTAAAACTGCGCGGCGAAGGCGACGTGCTCGGCACCCGGCAAAGCGGCCTGCCCGGCTTCCACATCGCCCGCATCGAGTTTCACGGCAAGCTTTTGCCGGCGGCACGCGACGACGCCGCGCTGATGCTGTCGCGCGATCCGACGCTGCAATCGCCGCGCGGAGAAGCGCTCCGTGCGCTGCTTTATCTGTTCGCGCGCGACGAGGCGATCCGACTGCTCGGCGCCGGCTGAATTAATGCGACGGCAGCGGATCGGGGCCGTATCGGTTCGGGCCAGGCGTTCCTTTGAAGCAGAACCAGACGACGAGAAGTATGGCACCAATGCCGGTGAGCGCGAGCAAGAGCCACCATGCGATCCGATCGGTATCGTGAAGGCGCCGGGCCGCAACCGCGAGGCCGGGCAAAAAGGTGGCCAGACCGAAGATGCCGTTGAGCGGCGACACGCCGAGGTGGTAGCCGAAGATGGCGGCATCGAGTATCGCCGTGACCAGTCCGCCGATCACCACGAACAACACCCAGAACCAGTATTCCGATCGGCACGCACGGCCCGAGAATGTGACGTAGTGCGAAAAGCCTGACTTGATCGCTTGAACGAAATTCATGACAACCCCCCGGACTGATTTGCCCGAGGACGATAGCAGATCGCCTGGAAAAGCGAGTCGGCTTATTTCGCCGGCGTGGGCTCCGGGGTTCGCGCCACCTGCGCCGCGCGCGCGGTCTCTGCCAGCGTCGCCAAGCGCTTCTGCGCGTCGTCACCGCCGGGCTGGATGATGCCCGCCGACATCAGAAGCTGCATCGCCGCCTCGACCGTGATGTCGAGATCGATGACGTCGCGCCGCGGCACGTAGAAGAAGAAGCCGGTGGTCGGGTTCGGGGTGCACGGCATGAAGGCCGAAACATGCTCGGTTGCCGGCAGCCGCGCCGAGATTTCCGCGCTCGGCGATTGGGTGAGGAAAACCAGCGACCACATGCCGGGCGACGGGAATTCGACCAGGCCGACGCGGCGGAAGCTCGATCCGGAGCTCGAGAACAGCGTCTGGAAGATCTGTTTCGCGGTGCGGTAGATCGGCCGCACGATCGGCATGCGGCTCAAAAAGCCTTCGCCGATATCGACCATCTTGCGGCCGACCAGGTTGGCGGTGAGAAAGCCGAGCAAGGTCAACGCCACGAAGCCAATGATCAGGCCGAGGCCTGGAATATGCACCGGCAGATAGGTTTCCGGCCGGTAGGTCACCGGAATGAACGGCCGCACCAGATTGTCGACCCAGGTCACGAACCACCAGATCAGCCACAAGGTGACGGCCACCGGTCCGGCGACGATCAGTCCGGTGAGAAAGTAATTGCGGATGCGGCTCACGGCGCCGGGCGCTGGTTTCGCGGCGCTGAGAGGCAAGCCTTGTTCATTGTTGTGGGTCATGCGGTCCAATCGCGCCTGAAACTATATAGGAGCTTCGCCGGCTTGGCGCAGCGCCGCCGCCTTTGCGGCGCGGCTCTATTCCACTGTCACCGACTTGGCAAGGTTGCGCGGCTGATCGACGTCGGTGCCCATGATGACGGCGGTGTGATAGGCGATGAGCTGCACCGGCACGGCGTAAACCAGCGGCGTCACCGTCGCCGGCATGGTCGGCAAGGTAAGCGTCACCCACGGTTTTGAGTTGGCGGCGCGCGCGCCTTGCGCGTCGGTCAGGAGGATCAGCCGGCCGCCGCGCGCGGCGACTTCCTCCATGTTCGAGACGGTCTTCTCGAAAATCTGGTCGTGGGGCGCGATCACGATCACCGGCATGGTCTCGTCGATCAGCGCAATCGGGCCGTGCTTGAGCTCGCCGGCGGCATAGCCTTCGGCGTGGATGTAGGAGATTTCCTTCAGTTTCAGCGCGCCTTCGAGCGCGATCGGGAAACTGGTGCCGCGGCCGAGATAGAGCACGTCGCGGCATTTGGCGAGATCGCGGGCGAGCTCCATGATTTGGGGCTCGAGCGCCAGTGCTTCGGCAAGATGCCGCGGCACTTCGATCAGCGCATGGACGAGCTTCTTCTCGTCGCTCTCCGACAGCACGCCGCGGGCGCGGCCCGCCGCAATCGCAAGTGTCGCCAAAGCGGCCAATTGGCAGGTAAACGCCTTGGTCGACGCGACGCCGATCTCCGGGCCGGCCAAGGTCGGCATCACCACGTCGCTCTCGCGCGCGATGGTCGAGGTCGGCACGTTGACGATGGAAAGAACGTGCTGCTGGTGCTCGCGCGCATAGCGCAGCGACGCCAAGGTGTCGGCGGTCTCGCCCGATTGCGACACCACGATCGCCAAGCCGCCGGCCCCGAGCGGCGCCGAGCGATAACGGTATTCGGACGCGATATCGACCTCGACCGGCAGATGGGCAAAGCGCTCGAACCAGTATTTGGCGACCATGCCGGCGTAATAGGCGGTGCCGCAGGCGGCGATCGAGATGCGGGTCAATTTCGCAAAGTCGAACGGCAGCGGCATCGGCAGCGCCACGCGCTCGGCCGCCATGTCGATGTAATTCGCCAGCGTGTGGCCGACGACTTCGGGCTGCTCGAAAATCTCCTTGGCCATGAAATGGCGGTGATTGCCCTTGTCGATATGCATCACGGCGGCTTGCGATTTCAGCACCGCGCGCTGCACCACCGCGCCCTGGGCGTCGTGGACCTCGGCGCTGTTGCGCGTGACGACCACCCAGTCGCCGTCCTCGAGATAGCTCACCGTGTCGGTGAACGGCGCCAGCGCAATCGCATCGGAGCCGACGAACATCGCGCCGTCGCCGAAGCCGATGGCGAGCGGCGAGCCTTTGCGCGCGCCGATCAGAAGATTGTCCTCGCCGGCAAACAGGAACGCCAACGCAAACGCGCCGCGCAACCGCGGCAGCGCCGCTTTGACCGCCTCGACCGGTGACGCGCCACGCTCCATCTCCTGGCTGACCAGATGCGCAACGACTTCGGTGTCGGTCTCGGTGACGAATGCGGCGCCCTTGGCTTGCAGCTCGCGGCGCAGGTCGACGAAATTCTCGATGATGCCGTTGTGCACGACCGCAAGCTTTTCCGTGGCGTGCGGATGGGCGTTGTTCTCGGTCGGGCGGCCATGGGTCGCCCAGCGGGTGTGGCCGATACCGATGGTTCCCAACAGCGGCTCGCTGGCGAGCCGCGCTTCCAAATTCTTGAGCTTGCCTTGGGCGCGCCGCCGCGTCAGCACGCCGTGCTCGAGCGTGGCGACGCCCGCGGAATCATAGCCGCGGTATTCGAGGCGCTTGAGCGCATCGATCAATTGCGGCGCGGCTGCCTCCTGGCCGACGATCCCGATAATCCCGCACATGCGTGGCCCCTGTCAGGTATCAGTAATCAGTAATCAGTAATCAGGTATCAGCAAGAGGCGCGTGCTTGGCCGTCCGACCTCTGATTGCTGATCCCTGATCCCTGATCCCCGATACCTGATCCCTGTTTAAAGCGCCATTTTACCGATGAAAATCAAATAACGTGTCGTTTCGTGACAGATTTCTTCGCCGAAAGCTTAATTAATCCGTGCCGTTCAAACGGCAAGGACTACGTTCAAAGAACCGGCGCTCAATCGGCCGAATGGGCCTTCTTTTTTCTCAAGGATTTGAGCGCGCGCAAACGCGCCGCCCAGCCTTCCTTAACCACTTGCCGCCCGCGGCCGAGCGCCAGCGCCTGCGCCGGCACGTCTTCGGTGATCACCGAGCCCGAGCCCACATAGGCGCCCTCCCCGATCTTGACCGGCGCCACCAGTGCCGAGTTCGAGCCGATGAACACGCCTTTGCCGATCTCGGTGCGGTGCTTGGCGGCACCGTCGTAATTGCAGGTGATGGTGCCGGCGCCGATGTTGGCGTCGGCGCCGACGGAAGCGTCGCCGATATAGCTCAAATGATTGGCCTTGGCGCCGGCCTCGATCACCGCCTCCTTGACCTCGACGAAATTGCCGATGCGCGCGCCATCGCCGAGCTTTGTCCCGGGCCGCAACCGCGCGAACGGCCCGACCGAGACGCCCTTGCCGACGTGGGCGCCGGCGAGATGCGAGAACGAGTGGATGACGGCGCCGTCCTCGATTTTCACCTTCTCGCCGAACACCACATAGGGCTCGACCACGACGTCCTTGCCGAATTTGGTGTCGGCGCAGAGGAACACCGTCTCCGGCGCGACCAGCGTCACGCCGGCATCGAGCGCCGCCTTGCGCAGGCGCGCTTGCGCGATCGCTTCGGCTTCGGCGAGTTGGGTTTTGGTGTTGATGCCGCGCACGTCGTCCTCCTCGACTTCGACCGCGACCGCCCGCAGCTTCATGCCGCGCGCGATCTCGACCGCATCGGTCAGATAGAATTCATGTTTGCGATTGTCGTCGCCGACCCGCTTCAAGATGGCGAGCGCATTTTCCCCGGCGAGCGCCATGATGCCGCCGTTGCACAGATCGATTTTGCGCTCACGCGGGCTCGCATCGGCTTCTTCGCGGATGGCGATCAGCGCATCGCCCGACGTGATCAGCCGGCCATAGCCGGTCGGATCGGACGGCCGAAACGCCAGCACCGCAACGGCTGCGCCCGCGGCGAGCGGCGCGCGCAGTCGCGTGAGCGTGTCCGGCTGGATCAATGGCGTGTCGCCGTAAACGACCAAAATATCGTCCGGCTGTTTATCGATCGCGGCCTTCGCCGCCAGCACCGCATGTGCGGTGCCGCGCCGCTCGCGCTGTACGAAAGTCGTGGCGCTGGGCAGCACGCGCTTCGCCTCCGCGGCGACCTCATCCTGGCCGGGGCCGACAACGACAGCCGTTGCCGTGGTGCCCGCCGCGCCGACCGCGGTCAGCACATGGGCCAGCAATGATCGGCCGGCCACCGTGTGCAAAACCTTGGGCCGCGCCGAACGCATGCGCGTGCCCTCGCCGGCCGCGAGCACGATCGCAAGGCAGGTCCGAGCCTTCATCGCGAACAAAACCTCCGCGGCGCTGTCTTATCCGAGCCGCGCCCCAATCGAAAGCCGCGCCTGCAATTGCCGGCCAATGCCGCCGGAACGCCGCTCAATCGCTACCGATTGCCGGAATCTGCTAGATTTTTAGCACTGATTCGCCTCACGGCGCTGCGGAGCGGCAGGAATGGCAGACGAAGTGCGGCTGGCGAAGGCGGACCTCAAGCGGCCGGCGGCTGCGGTTCCCGTCACCATGCACGGCCTGTGGCGGCTGGTGGTCTGGGGCTCGACCGCCGCCACCGCTCTGCTGATCGCCGTGCTGTCGAGCCGCGGCGTCGTCGGCTCGCAGCGTGCCGCCGTTGCCGCGTCGACGCTCGGCAACGGCACCGCCGCCATCGTGCAGCCGGTGATGGCGCCGCCGCCGCAAGCTCCGGCGAACGCGTTCGATGCCCAGGCTGAGGCGAAACGGCTCGCCAACTCGGTGCGCGAATTAGCTTCGGCGAATGACGAGCTCAAGGCCCGCATCGGTATGGTCGAGCACAGCATGGACGACATCACCGGCTCGATCGCCCAACAGGTTAAAACCGCCGCCGCCGCTGCCGCGCCGCCGTGGCCGGACAATGCGACGCCGATGCCCTCGAGCGCGGCCGAAATCGCCGCCGTGATGGCGCCGGCTTTGCCGCTGCCGATGGAATACGGCGTCGATATCGGCACCGCGGTCTCGATCCAGGCGCTGCGCGCGCGCTGGGCCGGCATCCGTTCCGCGCATCCGCAATTGTTCGCTGGGCTGGCGCCGACGATTTCACTCAGTGAGATGCCGCAGTCCAATCGCCCCGAGTTGCGGTTGGTCATCGGACCGCTGGCCAGCGCCGACGCCGCGGCAAAACTTTGCTCGACGCTCGGGCGCTTCCGGCTGACCTGCCAGCCGACGATTTTCGCCGGCCGGCATTTGGCGCTGGACTAAGGGCGTCGCTGACTTGGCGGCCGAGGCAACGGGGCTCCAATCAGATGCCCATGTTCCGATTTTTGCTTCCGCTTTCAGGACACTGCGGACATCCGCGACGAGCGAAGAACCGAAGCGACGACTTAATCGTCCTCGCCGTCGTAGTAGTCGGCCGGCGCGATGCGGCCTAGACCGACATAGGTTGCAGTCTTGAAGTCGGCGTTCTTCACGCCCGCAGCAACGGCGATCTTCGTGGAATCGGGATAATCGACGACGTCGACCCCGCCTGCGGTCGAAATGCCAAGATAGCGCAGATCGTCGGAGCCGGTATTGATGAGCTGGTGTGCTTGCGTGCCGGCCGGCGCCGCAACGATGTCGCCGCGGCGAACCGGCACGATCTTCTCACCAAACCGATATTCACCTTCCCCGGACACGACGAAGAACAACTCATCTTGTACGTGATGACGGTGGAAGGGAAACGCCTTCTTTCCTGGCGGAACGATGTGCACCGCGCAACCTAGGCCATTGAGCCCGAGCAGCGCCCCGACACGACCCCATTTGACCGCGAACTGCTTGCCGTTGCCGCGATCCACCAGGGGCACGTCGTCGATATTGATCACCGTTTTTTCAGTCATTCGAAGGCTCCTTGCTGACCAATCGAAATCCGGCGCTTAGATCGCTCGATCAGTGAGATGTTCAAACAGGCGGCGCTCAATTTCGTCGGTGAGCCGGCCACCGGGATTGCTGAGACCAAGGACCCGGGCGATGTCGCGCTCGACGGCGCGCTGGTGCGACAGCTCAATGGCATCGACGATGCGGTGCAGAAGGCTGCGCCGGGCGAGGCCAGGCTCGCCACGGGGACGATATGCTGACGCGCCGGCCGCGACGAAATCCCGATGGAACGGAACACTATTCATGGCTGATTCCTTTCGGTATTATTGAGGTTTTCTCACCTCTATGCTGATTGTGTGTTTGATATAGCGCTTGCAGTCATGGGCGACAAAAGATATGTTCTCATTCAATAGATGAGATAATCTCATGCATGGATTGCCGCCCCTGAACGGGCTGCGGGCTTTCGAGGCCGCCGGGCGTCATCTGAGCTTGACCAAGGCGGCGGCCGAACTGAACGTCAGCCCCGGTGCGATCAGTCATCAGATCCGCGGCCTTGAGGCGCTGCTCGGCGTGCAATTGTTTGAGCGCCGGGTTCGGGCGATCGTTCTCACCGCGGCGGGCAAGCTTCTCTATCCGGGCGTGCAAACCGGCTTTGTCCATTTGCGCGAGGCGGTGGCGGGGCTCAAGCAATCCGACACCGCGCGCGTTCTGGTGGTGAGCACGCCCCCGGGCCTCACTGCGAAATGGCTGGCGCCGCGGCTTTACCGCTTCGCCAATGCGCATCCGGAGATCGACACGCGCATTTCGTCGTCGCTCAACAACGCCAATTTCACGACCGACGGCGTGCACGTCGCGATCCGCCACATGGCGGAACATCCGGCGCCGGATCCCGCGCTCGACATGGAAAAACTCGTCACGCTGTCGCTCGTGCCGGTGTGCAGTCCGAGTTTTCTCGAACGCCACGGGCCATTAAATACGGCGAGGCACCTCGCGCGCGTGCCGCTGATTCACGACGAGACATTCCTGCAGCGAGCGCGCATGCCGACTTGGACTGATTGGTTCCGCGCCGGCGGCATCGATCACGTTGACAGTCCGCGCGGGCTCACTTTCAACACCGCCGACCATGCACTCGACGCCGCAAGCGAAGGCGCCGGCGTGCTGCTGGCGCAGAACATTCTTGCCTATGACCATCTACGTAGCGGCCGGCTGGTGATTCCGGTTGCGCTCGCGCTGTCCCCAGGCCGCGCCTACTACCTCGTGCGTCCCAAGCGCGGCGGCGATCGTCTGCAGGTCGAGGCATTCAGCCGCTGGCTGAAAGATGAATTCGCGGCCCTTGATTGGACGATTTTGGACGCCTTGACATAGAACACGGCCGCGCGGAAATCGCCAAGCTGAGGGAGGTCGCTCGGCGGTCCGATCCTCGGCCCCCCTCATCGCACGTTTCCTCGTCGTTGCAGTTTATGACATCAGGCCTGCGCCGGGCGCAAAACCAGGAAGCGCCGGGGCTTCGGGTCCATCGGGCGTTATGTTAGGCTTGGCACAAACAGACCGGAGTCGATCATGCGTAGCGTTGCACTGGTGATTGCCGTGCTGGTAGGCCTCATTGCACCAGCCGCCGCCCAGAGGGCCAGCATCGAGGCGACGAATGCGAGGTGGATTGAGTTGTTCAACAAGGGCGACTTTGATGGCGTCGCCTCGCTCTACACCGCTGATGCGACCGCATTTCCACCGGGCTCAGCCATGGTGAAAGGCAGAGCAGCGATAGGCGCCATGTGGAAAAGCATGGCGGAGCAAGCCAGCGATCCGAAGCTTACAGTTATCGACGTCAAACGGTTGGGACCTGCGGCGGCGCGCGAAATAGGTACGTTCAGCCTTAAGGCGAAGGGGCCGACGGCAAAGGAAATCACCGGCAAATACGTCGTGGTGTGGGAGAGGGTTGGGAGAGACTGGAAGCTCGCAGCGGATATTTGGAACGAGGGCAAGTAGCTTTCCTTAAGACGGATCGAAAGGCTTATTCGATCACCTCGTCGGCGTGCGAGCAGCGTCGGCGGAACGTTCAGGCCGGGCGCCTTCGCCGCGATCGTCTCGCGGTTGGCGATCATCTGTCCGCTCGGTGATCCGAACCTCCGTGATGCCGCTCAGCGTCACCTCGCCAGACTGATCGCAAGTGAGAGAGCACCTACCATGATGAGGCTGAAGGCCCAACTCGCATCCAGATTGAACCAGCTTCGCGACACGAACTTGAGACCCAGGTAGCGGTAGACCAGCCACGCCAAGAATCCGCCGGCTGCGATCATCGCGACAGAGTGGACGATGGAAACAACGACGGCCATTCTGAGATTGGCATTGATGAGGACGCCTGCCGCCTCATGGCCGCTGTCGATGTCGGCGGCCCGGCAGAGACCGAGATAGATCGGCACGAGCATCAAACCTGCGCCATGCGCGATCGCCACGGCAAAGGACCACAGTGCCAGTTGCGTCGGTCGTATCCGCGCTAGCACGCGTGGATGGCGCCGGTTGACAAACCGGAAGATGCCGAACCCGATGACCAGGACGCTGGCGCCGATCTGGATCTGTCGCTGCCATTGAACAATGGTGATCAGCACAGAGAAGGGAAGAATCACCACGAGCATCGCCAGCAGGTGGCCGACCGTTAGCGGATAAAGTGCTGCCACCAGGGCGCGCGAACTCCTTTCCATCAGCCCGGCTGAAACGGCGAGTGGCCATCCCATCCCCGGGTTTACTCCGTGATAGATGCCACTCGCGACGACAGCCAGCCAGAGCATGGCAGGTGTCCAGTCCGGTCCACCCAAGTTCAAACCGACGGATAGCAGAACGAATCTGTCGAGCAATCGCCGCCCTCGAGCCGAATCTGATGCGCTCGGTATCCGTCAGGGAAGCTTACCCAGTAGTCCTTTGCCAGATCGAGGCCGCCGCTCGCGTTCGCATTGGCCATGACCTCAGCGCCTGGCACTCCATCGGGATAGAACTGGTTGTCCCACGTCGAGTAGAGCGAGTTGGTCCAGTATACCCGTTTGCCGTCACGGCTAATCTCGACCATCTGCGGACCGCCTGCATACGCTTTGCCGTTCGGGTGAGGCGTACGGCGAGCGATGCCGCCGAGGTGGACCGAGCCCGCAAGCTTCGGCTTCCTCGGGTCGGTAACGTCGTACTGACGCATCTCGCCGGTTCCCCAACAGGCGACGTAGAGGAACCGGTCATCCATGGAGAGATCGATGTCGGTCACCAGCGGGGGCACTGCGCCAAACCCCCGCAGGAGGGGTGGCAGCTGGTCCTTGGGCGCCGGTTCTGGCGGGATCGTCGCCGTCTTCTCGATGTAGAATTTGCCGCCTTCGCGCCACCAGGTCCAGATCGAGCCTTCAAGGTTCGTGGTGTCGACCACGACGCCCAGGAACCCGTACTCGCGTATAGGATCATGCGCGGGCCGGACCTCGAGCGCCATCTGGTGGTTGGCGCCAAGATCAATCGTCTGGATGTTGCGCCGGGCCCGCAGATCCCAGAAGTGAATCCGATGGCCATATTTGTTTGAGAGCAGATCCTCCGGCACAATCCCGTTCTCGAATTGCGGCGGCAGCCCCCACTCGCTCGTCACCATGTAGTCGCGCGGCAGGTTCCACCAGAAGTCATAGTGCAGGTTCTGGGGTCCGCGGTCGATCTCCCAGCGGCCGAGAATATCGAACGTCTCACAGTCCATGATGAAGACGCCTGGCGGCCCGTCGGTGCCGTTCTTGCCGCCGCCGCCGAGCGTGCTGACGTATATGCCTTCCGGACCGCAATGAACCGTGTGGGGCCGCGAGTAGCCTGTCTTCTTGAACACCTCCTCAGGCTCGATGATCTTATGCATTTTCGCCTTGGTAGGATCGGGCTTCGTATCCACGACATAAATGCGCGAGGAACGAATCCCGGGGATGATCAGGTAGCGCCGCTCGAGGAACGCGTGGCCGGTTAGCGGCGACAATGACGACGAGCAGGCGTTCCAGCCGAAATGGTGGAACTCGTCACCCTTGTACGGCATCGTCACCGTGTGGACGATCTGGCTAAATGTGCGCGAGCCGGGTTTTACATCGATCACCGCGAGAGCGTCGGGCTTTGAGAAGTCCGGACTGAGAAGCAAGGTGTAGGCGAAGTTCTCTGGCAGAGCTTCCATCGCGAGCTTCGGCGATGCGTGGAAGGTCGGATCAGGCCTTATTGTCATCGAAATGCCCTCGTTTTTGTCGAGGCCACAGCGGCCTTCTGTCGGTTGTGCTCGTATGCCCTTAGGTCCAGCGGCAACCTAAAAAGCACGGCTGGATAGAGTCTGGATCGAAGGTGGCGTTGCCAATGACCCGATACACAGGGTCCATTGCGCGAACTGCCGGGAGCGCACTGCGAAATCTCTCAGCCGTCGAAGCCTAGGCTGCCGCCAGTTATGGATTGCGGGAACGACGTCCGGAAATGGCCCGCAATGAAACGCGCCTTGTTCTTGCCCACCGCCCGCCAGACCAATTGGCTTCCGGTCATAGGCTTATTCTCGCTCGGCCACGCGCCCGATCTGCGTTACATGTTTCGCTTTTGCTTTCAGCGCACAGCGGATACGCCCGCCGCTCGTTTGGCCTAATAGCAGACGCTGACCCACTGGCCCAGGTACGGGTCCCATTGCCAGCAGGTTCCCGAGCAGCCGGCGCAACCCAAGCAGGCGAGCCCTATGAATGCTCCAATACAGGCGCAGCCCCCTCTACAGGCGCAGCGGCCACCAACGGCACAACGACCACCAGCGGCACAGCCACCGACAGCGCAACGGCCACCAACGGCGCAACCGACACCGGCATGAGCGCAGCCGCCGCCGACACCGGCATGAGCGCACCCGCCGCCGACACCGGCATGAGCGCACCCGCCGCCGAAACTGGCATGAGCGCAGCCGCCGCCCCCGCCGCCGTGACCACACCCGCAGCCGCCGCAACCGCCGCCGCGTGCAACTTTAATGCCTTGGCTAAGCGGGGGATTTTCCCTGTCGAAGACCTGAAAGGTCGCCAGACTGACGTCGGAGATTTCCTCTTCGGTCAGAATCAGTCGCCGTGCGTTGTCCTGCGACGGCACATTCGTTGCGGGTGCTGTTGCCGATGCAGCGCCCGTCATCGCCAGAGAAACCCCGGCTGCGCCCAATGCCAAGGCTGTCTTTTTAGCCAAGGCTGCCTTTTTGCGCTTCCGTATGGAACCTCGCCTCGCCTGCGTCATGGTAGACCCTCCGCGTCAGCGTTTCGACCAAGGGACCCGCACCAGTTGTAGCGCTCCGCGCCATTTTAGCGCTCCACGCCATGAACCGGCAAGATGCCGCTTTGGTTCCCGTTTTTGGGTCCACACGATCTTTCGCAACTTCACCTTCTGTGGTTATGGATTACGCCAACGCCGTCCGGAAATCACCCGCAATGAAACGCGCATTGTTTCTGCCCACCGCCCGCCAGACCAATTGGCTTCTGGTTGTCGGCTTTTTGTCGCTCGGCCAGGCGCTCTATCTGCGTTACATGGCGCTGGAGAACAACACCGTGTCGCTCGCCTGCCAGGGCGGCTTGCGGACCTGGCTGTGCGATACGTTCCGGCTGACGATCGTGCTGTTCAATCACAACGTCTTCGGCTGGGTGGCGCTGGCGGCCGCCGCGCTCAATCTGCTCCGGCCTTCGATCGTGCTGGTGACGCTGGCGCTCGCTGCGTCGGCCTTCGGCATCGTGCTGCACAACGCCGATCTGGCGGCGCTCGCGTTGGGCCTTCTTATTTTGAGTCTGGCACGTCCCGCGCCCGCAGCAGAATAACGCCGAGCGCGGCAACGGCGGTGCAGAACCAGACCGCCTGCCAATTGGCAAAACTTTCGTTGATCGCGATGTAGCCAGCCGAGGCAATGAGGGCTACTCCCGCGACCGTCTCCGCGACGGCGCGCGCTCCGGCCGGGCGCGGCACGGCAACCAACAACACCAGGAACGGCACGACCGCGGCCGTCAGCGGCGCGAACGGAAAATCGCGGTAGCGCGGATCGAACACCAGCCCGAGTGCCGCCTGCAGCGCCAACAGAACCAGCACGATGAAAACGCCGCCGAGCGCCCAATGCAGGCCGCCGCGGCGCTCGCCGGAGCGGTCGAGAACGGCGGCAAACGTCGGCAGCGCGCGGCCGACGGCGCAGGCGTCGGCGCATACGATCGGCGCCGCCGCGGCAACCAGTGCAAACGTCAGCGAGCGCAGCCAGCCGCCGATGCTGTAGCTCTGGATCGGAATGGTCTCGACGGTAAGGCCGAACATCACCGCGGGCAGGAGCGCAATGGCCGCGATCTTGGGCCACAAATGCGGCGTCGGATTCTTTCGCTGCCCGGCCGTCCCCGCTATGCCGAACGTCAAGGCGGCGAGCAGGATGCCGAACAGTGCGCCAAGGAGCCAATGCGGGTGATTGGACACCGCGCCGCCGAGGGTGAATTTCGGTCCCTGGGCCGAGCGGTCGAAAATGCCCCAGTAACGCCCGGTTGAGCCTTCGAGTGCGCGCTTCCAGGGCTGGTCGAAGGCCTCGATGATGTTGACCCGGAAATTCTCGCGCTTGCCGAGCGTCAGAGTCTCTTCGATGGCGCGGGCCTGGTTCGACGGCGACGGCAGCGCGCCCTCGCGCATGCGGCCGTGGCTCGGCCAGCCGAACTCGCCGATGACGATTTCCTTGTTGGGAATGGCCGCCACCACCTTTTTGCGGATGGCATCGACATGGGCCGCGGCGCGCGATGCCGGCAGCGGAAAATCCTCCCAATACGGCAGGATATGGATGGTGACGAAATCGACCGCGGTCTGCAGGTCGGCGTAGCGCAGCCAGAACTCCCAGACATCGGCATAAGTGACCGGCTGAGTGATTTGGCCTTTGACCTCACGGATGACGGCGCCGAGATCGGGGGCCGACATTTCGCCGCGCAGCAGCACTTCGTTGCCGACGATCACCGCGCGGATGACGTCCGGGTATTTTTTAGCCAGCGCCACCGTGACGGCCATCTGCGCCCGGTTGCGCGCGACCTTGTTGGATAGCCACAGCCCCTGCATGACTTTGAGCCCATAGCGCTGGGCGATTTCGGGAACCTTGTCGAGACCGTTCTCGACCGAATAGGTGCGGATGCAATCGGTGTAGCGCGCCAGAAATTTCAAATCCTCGTCGATTTGTTGTGGCGGAATTTGGGTGGTCTCAACCAGCGGATCCTGGCCGTCGCGGAACGGCGCATAGGAGACGCAATAGAGCTTTTCGTTCGCCGCAAGCGGTGACGGCGGCAACGCCACCGGCTTGCCCAGCCACCACCAGGCAATACCGGTTGCCAGCGCCGTCAGGGCAAAAAACACCAGCGGTCGGCCGGTTGGGATGCGCACCATGCCTGTCGCATTAGAGCATGATCCGGAAAAGTGGAACCCGGTTTTCCGACAAGATCATGCTCCCCTAAAACGCGGGGAACTTGTCCTGCCAAGGTCAACCCTGTTGCGCCGCCATGCGCGCTGGACAAACGGACCGATTCAGGATGATGTCAGGGGGGCTGTGGCGGCAACCAGCGCCGGCAAGGCGGTCCAACCCCATGGCCTGGGAAACGTCCGCCTCATCAGCGCAAACAGGTTAGAGACCCCAGTCAAACCCATGTGCCACCGTGTGTTTAGCGTTGCGTTAGGTCTATGCGTTGCCATCGGGCTCACCGCGGCCTCGGCGGCAATGCTGGCGGCTCCGGCGCTGGCCCAGAACACCGAGGCGAAGCCCGCCGATCAGGCTCCGGCAAACGGCCAGGAGCCGGCCAAGGAACCGCAAAAGGTCGACGAATTCGCCGAAGCGCAGAAGGCGTTGGGGGGTCCTGCGGGCAATCCCGAATGCGTCTGGCTCGGCCGCCGGGTGGTGAGCCTGTTGTGGCGCGACGATCTCGATACCGCCTTCCGCCATCTCGATCTTTACGACCGCTTCGGCTGCCCGAGCGGCCATATCCAGGCAACCTTCCGCTGCCTCCTCCTGCATTCCAACAATATCGATCCTAAGGCCGCCGACAGCCTCAGCGGCCGGGTGAATGCCTGCTGGATCAATCCGGCTATGCAGGTGACCTCGCCGGCCGCCGCCCCTGCCGCCCCCGCGGCGTCGGTTCCAAGCCCGACCACGAACCGCTGACGGCAGCCTGCCCAACCACGTCGACCAGGCGCTGAATGTCGCACGA
This sequence comes from uncultured Alphaproteobacteria bacterium, assembly GCA_963724715.1. Taxonomy (GTDB): domain Bacteria; phylum Pseudomonadota; class Alphaproteobacteria; order Rhizobiales; family Xanthobacteraceae; genus BOG-931. Next base: position 341,075 of record CAVRVV010000004.1, read on the forward strand.
CATCACGGCGCGTTGTCTTGAATTTGCCATGCACCAGCGCTACTTGTTTGTTCGCCGTTCGCAAGGTAGCCTCATCGCCTTACGACCAACGTCGAACCTTTGGGGACAGGTTCGGGCCCGTGTATCCTCGCCCCGCGTGGTTGAAAGTCGATGCGCACCGTCGTAGCTGTGCTCGCGCTTGTAGCGTGCGTGCATGCCGGGCTGTGGTCGCTGCTGAGAACTAAAGAGGTTGCGCCGGATTTCACCGGTCAACTGGCGAGCGTCTCCTACGCCCCGTTCGCGGATTCTTCGCACCCCGATACTGGTCAACGTCCCACCGCCGAACAGATCCGCGCCGATCTGAAGGCTATCGCGCCCTATACGCGCGCCGTCCGTACCTATTCATCGACTGGCGGCGCCGAGCTGGTGCCGCCGATCGCCGCCGAATTCGGCCTGAAGGTCACGGTCGGCGCCTGGATCGACAAGGACAAGGAGCGCAACGAGCGCGAAATCCGCTCGGCGCTCGATCTCGCCCGCCACAACAGCAACGTCAACGCCATCGTCGTCGGCAACGAGACCACGCTGCGCGCCGAGATGACCGTCGACGACCTGATTGCGCTCATCCAAAAGGTGAAACGGCAGAGCCCGGTCCCCGTAACCACAGGCGAAATCTGGACGGTGTGGATCGACCATCCGGAGCTCGCTTCGGCCGTCGACTTCATCGCCGCGCATATCCTGCCGTACTGGGAAGGCTTCGACTACACGCACGCCGTCGACCACAGCTTCGAGTTCTACGACAAGCTGCGCCAGATGCACCCGGGCAAGCGCATCGTCATCGCCGAGTTCGGCTGGCCGAGCGCCGGCTACAATTTCCACGACGCCAATCCCGGTCGCATGGAGCAGGCCGCCGTCATCCGCGATTTCGTCCATCGCGCCGACGCCTATGGCATCGACTACAACATCGTCGAAGCCATCGATCAGCCGTGGAAGACGTTTGAAGGCGGCGTCGGTCCCTATTGGGGACTGTTCGATGCTTCGCGCGAAGCCAAGTTTTCCTGGACCGGCGTGATCACCGACCCCGACTACATCAAGCGCGCCGGCCTTGCCGTCCTCCTTGGCGTGTTGCTGTCATTGCCGATCCTGGCCATGAGCGGGGCCACCGCCGCCCAGGCTTTGATGTTGGCGGCTTCCGCCAACGTGGTCGGCGCCTGGTTTGCCGCCATCGTCGCCTTCTGGAAGGGCCATTACTTCGTGCCCGGCGCCGCGTTTGCGCTGGGCCTTGGCATCATCCTTCTCATCCCGCTGGTCGCCATCGCGCTGGCGCGCCTGGAGGAGATTGCCACCATCGCCTTCGGCCGCGGCCCGCGCCGGCTCGCCAACGCGCCGCCGCTGGTGCCGGCGCAAGAAGCCCCAAAAGTGTCCATCCACGTCCCGGCCTGTCGCGAAGCGCCCGAGATGCTGGTGCAGACGCTCGATGCCGTCTCCCGCATCGACTATCCCAATTTCGAATGCGTGGTGGTCATCAACAACACGCCCGATCCGGCGTATTGGGAGCCGATCGAAGCGCACTGCCGCACGCTCGGCGAACGCTTCAAATTCCTCCGGGTCGACAAGCTGACCGGCTACAAAGCGGGGGCGCTGCGCTTGGCGCTGGCGCACACCGCGCCGGACGCGGAAATCATTGGCACCATCGATGCCGATTACGTCGTCGAGCCGAACTGGCTCAAGGATCTGGTGCCGCTGTTTGCCGATGCCCGCGTGGGCTTCGTGCAAGCGCCGCAGGACCACCGCGACGGCGAACGCTCCGTCATGCACTGCGCCATGAATGCGGAATATGCCGGCTTCTTCGACATCGGCATGGTGCAGCGGAACGAGGTCAACGCCATCGTCATGCACGGCACCATGATCCTGATCCGGCGCGCGGCGCTGGAAGCTGCCGGCAATTGGGCGACCGACACGATCGTTGAGGACTCCGATCTCGGCCTCGCCATTCTCGAGCACGGCTACATCGCCCACTACACCAACCATCGCTATGGCCATGGCCTCCTGCCCGACACCTTCGATGCCTACAAGCGCCAGCGCCAGCGCTGGGCCTATGGCGGTTTCCAGCTGTTGCGCAAGCATTGGCGGCGGATGTTGCCGCGGGTCGATGGCCTCACCCGCGAGCAGAAGCGCGAATACGGCATCGGCTGGCTCAACTGGCTCGGCTCCGACAGCATCGGCGTCGTCGTTGCGCTTTTGAATATCATCTGGGTCCCGATCGTCGCGTTCGCCAATATCGCGGTGCCCGATCGCATCCTCACGCTGCCGATCATCGCCACCTTCACGGTGTCGGTGATTCATTTCATCACGCTCTATCGGCTGCGCGTGCGGATATCGGCCGGTCAAATGCTGGGTGCGGTCTGCGCCGCCATGGCGCTGCAATGGACGGTGGCGCGCGCCGTCGGCATGGGCATCATCAACGAGAGCGTGCCGTTCCTGCGCACCGCCAAGGGCGGCGGCACGCGCAAGGGCCCCGATTTCCCGGCGTTCTGGGAAGCGGTGATCGCCGTGCTGCTGTTGGCCGGCGCGCTCACCTTGGTGATGACCAACTACAAACAGGTCCACGAGATCAATATCTTCGCGCTTGTGCTGGTGGTGCAGAGCCTGCCGTTCATCGCCGCCGTCATTCTCGCCACCATCGAGGGCACGCGCTTCAACGCGTTCGCCTACTGGCGTGGCATCGAAGCCAAGGCGGCGGCGCTCCTGCCGCAACTGCAGCAGCAGCAAGTCATCGCCGAGCCGCCAAAACTGCCGGCCGAGAACCGCATCGAGGCGGCGCAGTAATTTTCGTCATTCCGGGGCGCGCCAAACGAGCCCGGCCGAAGTGGCCGGCCCGATGGCAGGCTCCGGCGCGCGCCCGGAATCCATAACCCCAGACGTAAGAGACAAATCTCCAGCGTTTTTCCCGTTCTTGAACGACAGGGGTTATGGATTCCGGGTTCCTCGCGGAGCCTGTCATCGGGCCGGCCACTTCGGGCCGGACCCGTTGGCTCGGCCCCGGAATGACGGCTATCCAGCCAGCGCGCTTTCCGCGAGCCTCACCCAATACGACGTCCCGATCGGGATCACCTCGTCGTTGAAATCGTAGGCCGGGTGATGCAGGCCGGCGCTGTCGCCGTTGCCGCAGAAGATGAAGGCGCCTGGCCGCTCGTTGAGCATGAAGGCGAAATCCTCCGCCGCCATGCGCGGCGGTGTGTCGGTGTCCACCTTGTCCTTGCCGACGATCTCGCGCGCCACGCCGGCGGCAAAGGCGGTCTCCCTCTCGTGGTTCACCACCACCGGATAGCCGTTGGTGTAGGTGATCTTGGCCTTGGCGCCGTAAAGCCGCGCGGTGCCTTCGACGATGGCGTTGATGCGCTCGCGCAACAGATCGCGGACCTCGACCGTCAGCGCGCGGGCCGTGCCGCGCAGTTTTGCATGCTGCGGAATGACGTTGTCGGTGTGGCCTGACTGGAACATGCAGATCGACACCACCGCGGCCTCCAGCGGATCGACATTGCGCGCCACCACCGTTTGCAGCTGGTTGATGATTTGCGCGCCGACCAAAATGGTGTCGATGCTCAGATGCGGCCGCGCCGCGTGGCCGCCTTTGCCTTCGAGCTCGATCGAAATGTGATCGGCCGAGGCCATGACCGGACCCGGGCGGATGGCGAATTCGCCGACCGGCAGGCCCGGGAAATTGTGCATGCCGTAGACCTCGTCGATAGCAAAACGAGTGATCAGGCCGTCCTTGACCATGGCCTCCGCGCCGGCGCCGCCCTCCTCGGCCGGTTGGAAGATCACCACCGCGGTGCCGGCGAAATTGCGCGTCTCGGCGAGATATTTGGCGGCTCCCAGCAGCATCGCGGTGTGGCCGTCGTGGCCGCAGGCGTGCATCTTGCCGGGCACCGTCGACTTGTACGGCAGGCCGGTCTCTTCCTCGAGCGGCAGCGCATCCATGTCGGCGCGCAGCCCCACCACCTTGCCGCCGGTCTTGCTCCCGGCCTTGCGGCCGCGGATGACGCCGACGACGCCGGTGCGGCCGATGCCGGGCACCACCTCGTCGCAGCCAAAACTCTTGAGTTTTTCCGCCACCGAAGCCGCCGTGCGGTGCACGTCGTATTGCAGCTCGGGGTGCATGTGCATGTCGTGGCGCCAGGCGGTGATCTCGCCGTGCAGGGCGGCGACGCGGTTGACGATCGGCATGGGATTATCCTCGCTCAACGGCTTTTTGCGGCGGTCAAAGCTAACTTAGCAAAAGCGCCACAAAAAGGCGCGCGAGACTGGTAAAGCCGGCCGAGTTTAAGTATTTGATCGGCCAGGTGGAGCGCGTAGCTCAGTTGGTAGAGCACGTGACTTTTAATCACGGGGTCGTGGGTTCGAGCCCCACCGCGCTCACCAGATAACCACCGGATAATAAAGATAAATTTACAACGGCGACAAGCTCCGCGAGGTTCAGCGTTTTAACCGTGCACCCGTTGTGCACCCAAAACGAGCCTACTCGAACACCAGGCGGACAGCCGCGAGGTCGAGCCGTTCCCCGCCCTTGGCGATGACGCCGGCGATGGCCCGCCGCAGCCGCGCCCGTGCGCGCTCGTAGCTCATGTAGCCCCGGCCGACCGCGCTCGCGGCCTTGCGCCGGTGGCGATACTCGGCGTTGAAGGCCCGCATGGTGCCCGCCCGCTGCGCCTCGGTGAGCCGCCGCCTCGATCCTTGCCACCGCATCGGCGGCGCGCTGTACGGCGACGTGGTGCACGGTGACGGGCACGCCAAGCGCGCGGGCCGCGGCCGGGATATCGCCGCGGCTCGCTTCCCTTGGGCGGACACCCCACCATGCCGAAAACTGTAGCGAGCGCGGGAACCAATTGTCGGATTGTGCGTTCGGCCTCAAGCTAGGGGGAACCAAATGTCAGACGGGCTTGGTGGTCCGGTGGTGAGGGTGCGTGCAGCGGACTTACTGTTCTCTGTCGTGTTCTTGGTCATCGCCACCGTAGTAGTAGTCGCGGCCTTGCTACATATTTAGGACGCAATCAATTCGGGATATCGAGCGAGCGCCAGCGCGCCTCGATGGCCGCGCGAGTAATCGTTCCAACTGTGTCCGACACATATTCGCCGCCAGTTCGCCAACGCATGTTGCCAAAGTTAGCGAGATTGAGCCTCGATGAAGCCGTGACCTTCTAACATCGTAGCGACGGCTGGCCGTCCTTCCGGTCGTGCCCGGTGGCCCCGGGGCCAAATACCTCCCAACGTCGGTTCCGGGGCCACACGCAAGCCGCTCAATAACTCGCTCACCCACTTATTGCCGCTGCGCTCCGCGTAATACTCCTCAGCAACGCTCGACTTTGACAGGCACACGAGTTCGGCGAATGGCGCATTTGGGCGGCAGGATCGGCACGACAGCGCCGGGATAAGAGCCGTCACGGCGGCGCCGTGGTGCCAATCGAGCGCCCGCAGGTCGACGTCGCCGGAAGTGTGGCAGGCCGGGCAGCGCGCCCGCAGGAACCAATAGCCGGCGGTGACCGCTGCGCCGATCGTCGGCGAGAACAGCATCGGCATTCGCTCGGCCTGGCGCTCGTTCAACACGGCGACCAAGTGCTCGGCATCCTCAAGAATTTGCTTCTCGGTCGCGCGGCGCGCAGCCGCTTCCTGCTCGGCAGCTTGCCGGCGCCGATCCTCCATTTTGCGCTTGTTAAAGCCCATGGCCGGATCGTTGCCCCATAGGCGCGACTGTCAACGCTTGCCGCCGAGTTGGTCGATCAACCAGCATATTGCGCATTTCACTCAACCCAAATAGCCTACACACGCTATGCGGGTGCGAATTGGGGGAGCCCAGGTCAGGCACGAATTTCCGTTACACGGACTGATGAGGGACCGTCGTGGAAGTCCCACTTTATTTTCGCGTGGGAAACTCAAAAATTCAACCAGAGGGTCATCTCATGCAACGAACGTCCTTCATTTTGTTGTTCGCGATAGCTTCCTATTGCGTTGGTGCGCCGGCCAATGCATTGGCCGCTAACGGCAAATGCACCAGCATTCAGGCCCAATGCGCGGTGGAGATGGGAGGCACCTGCGATCCGGTAACGGGACATTGGTGTTACGGTAATTTCATGAGCCGCCGTTGCGGCGGCAGTAATATCGCGGGGGCTTTTGACTTGTGCGTGTCACGCAAACTCCACGAACATAAGTGAAGACAAAAACTCGGGAGAGTTCGCTGCTATAGTGGTCGAAAATTTGCCGCTGAGGCTTCACACAATCGGCTATGCGGCCGCCGAACACAGCCAGCCGCGACGATTGGGCGCGCGGATTGGTCGACGATCCGCCCTAATTGCATTGTCGTATCGAACCACCGAGGGCGGGAAGCCCCCAACCGGGCAGCGCGGGGCTCGGCGTCTACCAGGCAGGCAGCCTGCGGGTCCGTTACTCGGTTAATTGTGATCATGCCGTTCAAGGCTGCCGACCCGCGCATTTTTCTTTCAGTCGATGTCGGCTACTTCCCGCCGAACACGCCGCCTGATTAGATTATCCCCTCGCGCATTCAGCGCGACCAGAGGGGGCATCCAATGACACGCACGATCTTCATCGCGGCTGCGCTTGCGCTTGCCGTCACGCTACCGGCCGTTCAGGCGCAGGCCGCGGGCCGCACCTTCGTCTCGGCGGCAGGCAACGATTCCAATCCATGCAGCATTACTTTGCCCTGCAGAAATCTCCAGGCCGCCTATAACGCGGTAGCTGCCAATGGCCAAGTCGAGGTGCTCGATCCGGGCAACTATGGCTCGCTGACCATCACCGGTCCGGTCAACATCCAAGGCCATGGGTGGGCCGGGTTGTCGGCGAACACCGGAGCGGCAATCACCATCACTTCGCCGGGCGCGGCCGACAAGATCTTCATAAGTGGCGTGGTGCTCGATGGCCTCGGCATCACAGGCACCAACGGCATCAGGTTCAACTCCGGCGGCAGTTTGAACATACGGGATAGCGTGATTAGAAATTTCACGCAGGTTGGCATCTTCTTCGTGCCGAACTCTTCGACTCTGAGCCAACTTTATGTGTCGAACACGCTGGTTTCAGATAATGGTAACGATGGAATTCGCATTTCCCCCCAAGGTTCGGGAACTACGAACGGCGTTCTCAGTCACGTCGAGATCGAAAACAATGCAGCGGAGGGGTTAAACGTTACTGCCCTTACCCCCTCTACCCAGACCATCAACGTCACCGTCACCGACAGCGTGAGCGCGAACAATACGGTGGATGGCATTTTCGTCCAATCCTCTGGAACGCCTGTAACCGTCATGGTGCGGAACTCCACAATCGCCAATAATGCTGGTGAGGGATTGAATGCGAACGGTACTGGCGCCACCATTCGCCTTACGCGGTCAACGATTACGGGAAATAGCTCCGGATGGATCGGATCGGGTGGGGTGATGAGCTACGTCGACAACAACATCGACGGCAATGGCAGCGCCAACACCGAACCGATGCCCGCCCTCACATACAAATAGCTGCTGCCTGACAACCGAGCGCGGGGCGAGACCATAGCCGGACGACATCAGGGAATTCAGCGAGCCGGGATGATTGAGCACCGGGTAAGTGCGCGCCGGTTGTTGTGTCAGCCCTTCCTCTCTGTCACACCGATGATGTGGCCTCTATCCCGAGGCAACATCACAGGGGCTATACATGATCCGGATCATAGCAAGGCTTTTCGCCGTCAGCATTGTTCTCACGACATTGTTGCACGGTGCACCGTTGCGCGCGGCGCCATTCACCTGGGTATCCAGTACTGGCACTTCGGGCGGTCCCTGTGCTATCGCGCAACCTTGCCCAATCTTGTTCGATGCCCTGGCGAGCACTGACGCAGGTGGCCAGGTGAGTTGCCTTAATTCTCCGGGGATCGATGAAGGCGCTATGTTTCTGAATGATTCAGTGACAATCGATTGCCTCGGCGTGCACACTGGCTTCGGCGGCAGCCCGCAGATAACGTTAGCTGCCACCGGCCAGACGTTTAAAATTCGAAATCTAACATTCACCGGCACTGGGGGCGGAACACCTACTGCAATTAAGGTGCAAGGCAGCGGCACTCTGATTCTTGAAAACTGTGTTTTCGAGAATTTCTCAGGCAGCGCGCTCGACATTGAGCCAAACGGCACATTGAACCTCGTCATAAAGAACAGCCGGATATCGAACAGCAGCACCGTTGCCATAGTTCTCAAGCCGGCCGCAGGCGGGAGCATTAAAACCACGTTCGATCACGTTACGGTTACAGAAAATGGCGGCGGCGGAATAAGGCTCGACACTACGAACGGTCCGGTCACCGCAGACGTCACCGACAGCGTCATCACCAACAATGCAGGCAACGGCTTGAGTGCGCTGGGCGGTGCGGGCGCGGCGATGCTCAGCATTCACAACAGCGTCGTCGCCAACAATGGAGCGGCCGGCGTTAGTGCGACCGGCGCAAACGGTGCCGCCATGATCGACACGACGTTGCTGGACAGCAATGCGAGCGGCGCGACCTCGGTTATCTCGGGCGGTCACATCCTTACCTACGGCAACAACCGCATTGTCGGCCCGGCAGGCTCAGGCTTCACGAGTTCGGCGACGTTGCAATAGCGGTCAGAAATGGCGCGGGGCGAGCATTCGGCCGGCCGGATTGAGCGCGAGTGATTGTGTAATGTACGGGCAACAGCCTATTTAGGGGTATGGACGATTGTTGCTGCGCTCCCCCGCCCCTGAATCTGGACCCCAATCGGGGAAACCCCGCCTATCGTCGTGTCCTGTGGACCGTGCTGGCTATCAACTTGGCCATGTTCCTGGTCGAGATCGGGGCCGGGCTGGCTGCCGGATCGGCTTCGCTTCAAGCCGATGCGTTCGATTTCTTCGGAGACGCAGCAAACTACGCTATCAGTCTCATGGTCGTCGGGATGGTCTTGCGCTATCGGGCCACTGCCGCCTTAGCCAAGGGCACGACGATGGGCTTATTCGGGCTTTGGATTATCGGAACCGTTGTCTGGCACGCGATGCACGGAACGCTCCCGAGCGCCTTGACGATGGGCGTCGTCGGCTTCACGGCCTTGGCCGCCAATGCGGCATCGTTCGGTCTGCTGTGGGCGTACCGCGGCGGCGACGCCAACATGCGATCAGCATGGATTTGTACTCGCAATGACGTGCTTGGGAATCTCGCTGTCTTGCTCGCCGCTCTTGGTGTGTTCGGCACCCATAGCGGGTGGCCGGATATAATCGTGGCGGCGATCATGGCTGCGCTCGCATTACAGGGCGCTACCGTTGTTATCCGACAATCGCTCGCTGAATTGCACCACCCGGCCGCTGTCGCAGCCGAGTGAGCAGCCTGTTATTTGTGCCAGCGCTACTGCATGACCATGTCGAGTGCGGGAAGCATTCGGCCGCTGACGTGGTTGCGAAGGCGCAAGCGGTGCTGTCGGAGCTTGACCTGCTACGGGCGATATTCGACGTCGGCTACTTCCCGCCGAACACGCCGTTACCTTAACAAACCGGTCGCCCTGAGCTAAGCTAACTCCCGGGCGACGCGCACACGGGCGCCACAGGGGGCTTTCCAATGACACGCACGATCTTAATCGCGGCCGCGCTCACGCTCGCCGCGACGCTGCCGGCCGCGCCAGCACAGGCCGCCGGCCGCACCTTCGTCTCGACAGCAGGCAGCGATTCCAATCCATGCAGCATTACTTTGCCCTGCAGGAATCTCCAGGCCGCCTACAATGCGGTAGCGGCTAATGGCCAAGTCGACGTGCTCGATCCGGGCAACTATGGCTCGCTGACCATCACCGGCCCGGTCACCATTCAAGGCCATGGTTGGGCTGGGATGTCGGCAAACACCGGAGCGGCAATCACCATCAACGCAGCGGGCGCGACCGACAAGATTTTCATAAGTGGCGTGGTGCTCGATGGCCTTGGCATTGTTGGCACCAACGGCATTGTGTTCAACTCGGGCGGCAGTCTGAACGTTCGCGATAGCGTGGTTCGAAATTTCACCGGCAACGGCATCGACTTTCAACCGACTACTGCGACAAGCGCTCTCACGGTGTCGAACTCGCTGGCGGCAGATAATGGCATAAACGGTATCGCTCTCCTCGCGACCGGCTCGGCCACGGCCGTGTTCAATAGCGTCGAAGCGAACAACAATGGAGAACACGGTATTTTTGTGAACGGGGAGTTCAGCGCCGGGACGAACACAATCAATGCCACCGTGTCCGACAGCGTGGCTGACGGCAATCACGTGGGAATCGAGGCCCGTTCGCCGACGGGCGCCGCGCCGACCAGTGTTATGGTTTTTCATTCCGTCGCCGCCAACAATACTAGTGGCGGTGTGTCCCCGAATGGTACAGGCGCGACCCTCCGCCTCGCCAATTCGACGATGACGGGGAACGCAAACGGTTGGCTAGTGCAATCTAGCGGCGTCGTGGCGAGCTATGGCGACAACTACATCGACGGCAATGGGAGCAACACTGGAAGCCTGACCCCTATCTCCAGGCAATAGCGGCCGGCATCAGCAAATTGCGAGGGGCGGCTGCGGTCGCCCTTCGCGCTGCGCGATGATACGCCATCAGACGGCGGAGCTTTCACGGCGCTGCATAGGGCCTACCGGAAGTGCAGCAATTTCGCTCTGGATTGTCGCTCACGGGTCATCAACTGCCGCGCCGGTTGCTGGTGCGCGCGGCAGCTATGACTCCGATAACGGACACGAAGGCGGCGACTGTCGCGCGATGAGACATTCCTTATCGCAGTGAACATCGCCAAGCTGCCGAGCGTGCCGCGGCAGATATTGAAGGACATTCCGAGGCCGCCAAATACGGCCAGCCGCGACGATTGAGCGCAAGGAAGGTCGATTATCCGCGTGTAGGCTCGACATAGAGCTGCGAGCGGGATGTGCCGAAGTCCCTAGGGCGAACCGCAGCTACCGTGCCATCGGCGGGTAGATAATCCGAAAACAATGGACGTCTTTGCTACGTCGGCCGTTCGCTGAATTGGCCGGCAACCGGTCATGCGTTTGGCCGGCCGGCAATTCGTCTGCCAACGTCAACCGTCAACCGAGGAATTTTCCATGATCTCGACCAAACTAGCGAGCATCGGTCTCGCCGCCTCGCTCGTCGCCATTCTACCGGCCATAGCAGCGCAGGCCGCGGGCCGCACCTTCGTCTCGACAGCAGGCAGCGATTCCAATCCATGCACCATTGCTTTGCCCTGCCGAAACCTCCAGGCCGCCTATAACGCGGTAGCTGCCAATGGCCAAGTCGACGTGCTCGATCCAGGCAACTATGGCTCGCTGACCATTACCGGCCCAGTCAGCATCCAAGGCCATGGGTGGGCCGGGATGTCGACAAATATCGGAGCGGCAATCACCATCAATGCCGTCAGCGGCAACGTCAATATCATCGGGGTGGTGCTCGACGGCCTTGGCATCACGGGAACCAACGGCATCCAGTTCAATTCCGGTGGCGCTTTGACCGTTCGCGATAGCGTAATCCGAAATTTCATGAATTATGGCCTCCACTTCGTGCCAAACTCTTCGACCCTGAGCCAGCTTTATGTGTCGAACACACTGGTATCAGATAGCGGTGAGGGAATCGCCATTGTCCCCGCCGGTTCGGGAGGTGCGAACGGCGTTCTCGATCACGTGGAGATGGAAAACAATTTCACTACTGGGCTAGAAGTTACGACCTCTACCCAGACCGTCAAAGTCACCGTCAGCGACAGCGTGAGCGCGAACAACGGAACTACTGGCGCCAACGCCAATTCGAGCGGTGGACTGCTAAAACTCATGGTGCGAAACTCCACATTCGCCAATAATCACGATGAGGGATTGGAAGCGACCGGCACCGGCGCCACCATTCGCGTCACGCGATCAACGATCACGGGAAATGGCGCCGGATGGGCGATTACCACCGGCGGGGTCGTGACGAGCTATGCAGACAACAACATCGACGACAATGGCAGCGCCAACACCGAACCGACGAACCCCCTCACATACAAATAGCGGATGTTCAATGAGGGGCGCCGGGCAAGCGCGGGCTGGCCCGGCGTGAAGCCGTATACCAAGGTGCAATGCCGTTGCACCAAAGCGCGATGGCGGGTCGCATGCCACGCCGCTAGTCTTCAACGTAGTTCTGGCGCGTACCATCCCCCGATGTCCCCGCGCGCCCGGATCGGCCTCAAAGGCAGAAACCCCCAAGCGTACCCCCGCCTGGGGGTTTTAGTTTGGCATATGCGGGGCGAGCATCGCAGCCGGTCCCGCGCCGTGTGAGAAACCAAGGCCACCAGGGCGCCGATCTCGTCTTCGTCGATATCGCTCATGTCAGGCGCGCCGGCGAGGCCGCTTTCGATCGCGCTGCGCCGCTACCGCGCTACGCTCCCGCGCGATAAACCACGCGATACTGGTCGCGCAACGATACCGACCAGCTTGTCGAGTTCTCTGGCGGTAAGACTCGTCTTGGCAAGAAGGGCTTTCGCGACATGCTCGATCGGTGCCTTGCGCCGCCATACCAACATGCGCGTCATTGCGCGAAGGCGAGCCTCTCGCTTCCTCCAAACAATCCATAGCTTGCAAACGCTTTCTCAAGCTATTTGCGACAATCATGTGACCGTCGATGCATCGGCATACGGGGACGGGGGAGACCGTAGACGCTGCGTATCCGCGGCGGTCTCCCCCGGACTAAACTTTCCCGGCCGGAAACGTTATACCCCGGCGCCCGACCCATCGGATCAAATCTCATGGCGGACCGCGACGGCCCCGACGGCAGCCAACGGCGTTCCTTGATCGCGCTCGGCGTGGTGGTTGTCCTGTTCCTGGTCGGCTGGCTGTTGGCCCACGAACTCTACGCGTCGGGGAAATTGGAAGATTGCCTGATGTCGGGCCGCACCAACTGCGTGCCCCTGGACAACCAGGGCCGCTGACGCCAGCGCCGTTGCGGAACGCGAAACCAGTCGATTCGTTCCGTTGTTCCGGAACCTTCCCCAGCCACGGGAGTTCATGAAGGCGTCGCGGCGGCGCCATACGCTGCCCTCAACATGTCGGGCGATTGATGGGGTGCGGTAAGCGAGCATCGAGGAGGCATCGACGATGATCGTACAATCCGCGTTCCAGAGTGCGTCAACACGAGTTCTTGCGACCGAGGACTTGAGCCGGCCGAAATGCCCCGACTGCGGCAGCGTCCTGCTGATCGCCGAAGAGTCCCAGTTCAACCTGCGCGGCCGCATCGACCATGCCTGGTCATGTGACGAATGCGGTACCGCGTTTGTCACCTCGATCAGGCTTGGATCGGGCTTGCGGCGGCGTTGTCCGGCACCGCAAGGTGTCGCCTACCCGTCTGAGCCGGTTGAGTAAATTTCCGCGTATCGAGACAAGTATGGCGCCGCGTGCGTGGCCCGGTGGTTGTGGCCAAGTGGTCAAACACGTGGTCAAGGCCATCGGAACAGGCAATAATCATCACCAAGGCGGTGTTCGTATTCATTACCGCGAAACAGTCCACAAGGAGGAACCCTATGCGTCAAGCGTTTGATCGTCGATCTGTATTGGGACTTGCAGTTGGAAGCGCCGCCGGCGCGTTGCTCGTGTCATCCGCCAAGCCGACTTACGCTGCGGGCACCGCCTACAAGGCGACTTTGAGCGGCACCACCGAAGTACCGCCCACGACGAGCGGCGGAACCGGCACGGCTTCGGTGACCTACGACGCCGGCACCAAAATGGTCACCTGGAAGGGCGATTTTTCGGGACTGTCGGGACCGGCGACTGCGGCGCACATTCACGGTCCGGCAGAAGCCGGCAAAAATGCCGGCGTTATCGTTCCCCTGTCGCAGAAGGACACCCCCTTCACCAGCCCGTTCACAGGCTCGGCGACATTGCCCGATGACAAGGCCACAGCCTTTGAGGCGGCACTCTCGTCTGGACAGGCCTACGTGAACGTCCACACCGCGGCGAACCCCGGCGGTGAGCTGCGCGGCCAACTGACGAAAGCTTAAACCGCACTGGCTTGTTGCGTCATTACCAGCCGCGATCTGTGCCACCCGCCGGTCCTGCGTATCATGGACCGGCGGGTATAATTTTGTGCGTCCGGCGATTTTGGGCGCTGGCTGACGCCGCGTCACTGCTTGGCAATGCCGGCCTGGGCGATCACCTTGCCCCATTTGTCGATATCGGCGCGCATGCGCGCGTCGAGCTCCGCCGGCGTTGACGCTTTGGCATCGATGCCGAGATCGAGCGCGCGCTTCTTCAGGTCGGGATCGGCCAGCACGTCGTGCAGCGCCTTGTTCAGGGTTTGCAAGATGGCATCGGGCGTCCCTGCCGGCGCGTAAAGCCCGTTCCATGCCGTGACGTCGAAATTGGCGACGCCGCCCTCCTGCACCGTCGGAATGTTCGGCAGCTCGGGCGAGCGCTTTGGCGCGCTGGTGGCGATGACCCGCGCCTTGCCGCCGTCAAGCGTGGGTTTGAGCGCCGCATAGAAATCGATGGCCAGTTGCACGTCGTTGCGCAACAGCGCCACCACCACGTCGGGCGAGCCGCGGAACGGCACGATCACCACGTCGATGCCCGCCATCGCCTTGAACAATTCGGCGGTGAGATTTTGCGTGCCGCCGACATTGATGGTGCCGACATTGAGCGTGCCGGGCTTGTCCTTCGCGGCTTTGAGGAAATCGCCCAGCGTCTGGTACGGCGACGACGCATTGACCGTGAAGTCGCAGGTGAAAGTGCCGATCGTCGAAATCGGCGTGAATTCCTTCAGCGGATCGAATGGCAGGTGATTGAACAGCGGCACGCTGATCGCGGTGCCGTTGGTGAGCAGCGTCAGCGTATAGCCGTCGGTACCGCCGGAGAGCGCGGCGCGGGCCGCGGTAATGCCGCCGGCGCCGGGCATGTTCTCGATGACAAAATTTTGCCCGAGCTTCTCGCTCAGGGCCTGCGCGACCAGCCGCGCCGTGACGTCGGCGACGCCGCCGGCGCCGAAGGGGAGGATCACGCGCACCGGCTTGTCCGGATATTTGGCCTGCGCGCGCGCCGCGGGAGCGGCAAGACCGGCGGCAATCAACGGCAACGCGAAAACCGCGGTCCGCCGCGATGGCCGAAATGGCGTTTGCGTCATACGGCAAATCCTTTTTGAACGTCCTGTTTTGCGAAGCGACGGTGTAGCGTCATTCGCCGCCCGGCGCCCGCTCGAACGCTGCGACATTACGTCCGTCAGGGCATGGTGCTTACGATTCCTGCCGGTCGCCCTTGGCGTCCCATTGCTCGCGGGTTTGCGCGAGATAATCGGCAAAGCGCCCGGCCGCGATGGCGGCGCGCGCCCCCGCCACCAAATCCTGGTAGTAATAGAGATTGACGATCGACAATAGCGTGCCGCCGAGCGCTTCGCCGGCGCGGAACAGGTGATGCAGATAGGCGCGGGAAAAGTCGCGCGCGGCAGGGCAGCGGCTTTCAGCGTCGAGCGGTCGCGGATCCTCGGCGTGGTGCGCGTTCTTGATATTGATCGGACCGAACCGCGTGAACGCCAGCCCATGGCGGCCGTTGCGCGTCGGCAGGACGCAATCGAACATGTCGATGCCCCGGGCGATGGCTTCGAGGAGGTCGGCCGGCGTGCCGACACCCATGAGGTAGCGCGGCTTGTCGACGGGCAGCATCGGCGCGGTCTCACCCACGACCTTGAGCATCACGTCCTGGGTTTCGCCGACGGCGAGGCCGCCGAGCGCATAGCCGTCGAAGCCGATAGCGGCGAGCGCGCGTGCGCTCGCCTCGCGTAAATTTTGATCGTCGCCGCCCTGCACGATGCCGAACAGCGCCTGACCGATGGCCGCCTTCTCGAACGCGCGCTTGCAGCGCTCGGCCCAACGCAGCGAAAGATTCATCGCGCGCTCGATCTCGCTCCTCTCGGCCGGCAGCCGCACGCATTCGTCGAGCTGCATGACGATGTCGGAGCCGAGCAGGATTTGCACCTCGATAGCGCGCTCCGGCGTCAAGTCGATCATGGCGCCGTCGAGATGGGAGCGAAACGTGACGCCCTCCTCCTTAACTTTGCGCAAGTTCGCAAGCGACATCACCTGAAAGCCGCCGGAATCGGTAATGATCGGATACGGCCAGCGCATGAATATATGCAGCCCGCCGAGCGCCGCGACCCGCTCGGCCGACGGCCGCAGCATCAGGTGATAGGTGTTGGCCAGCATGATATCGGCGCCGGCCGCGCGCACATCGTCATGATGCACGCCCTTGATCGCCGCTTGCGTGCCGACCGGCATGAACGCCGGCGTGCGCACGACGCCGTGCGGCGTCGCGATCTCCCCGGTGCGCGCGGCGCCGTCGGTGGCGGTGAAGCGGAAGGAAAACGGACTCGGCATCACGCGGTCATATAGGACCCTTGCCGATAAATCTCCCTCGGTGTGCAGGATGGCGGAGCGGTTTTTCCTCGCACATCGGGCTCCCGCATGTGCGCCGAGCGCCCAGCAAATAACACGGCAAGCCCTATTCGATCACCTTGTCGGCGAGAGCGAGCAGCAAGGGGGGAATGTCGAGCCCGAGCGATTTTGCGGTTTTGGCATTGAGCGCCAACTCGTATCGGGTCGGCGCTTGAACGGGAAGATTGCCGGGCGATTCTCCTTTCAGAATGCGGCCGATATAGGGGACTGGCAGCCGTATGATCTCCTCGAAATTGACCGTATAGGACATCAGCGCGCCCTGCTCGGTGGCGCCGGGAACCGAGTTGATGGCCGGGAGGCGATGTCTGGCGGCGAGAGCGACAATTTGGTCGCGATGCGCAACAGTGAGCGGTTCGGGTATGATAATCAGCCCGCTATGTGTCTCGTTGCCAAGCGACGATATCGCGACTTCGATCTCTCGATCATTGTGGCTGGGACATTCGATCACCGCAACATCTTGGCCGGCGGCGGTTTTAGCGGCTTCGATCAACGGCGGAGCATATCGGGCGGTGTCAGGATTGTAGATCACGCCGACACGATTCAACCCCGGTACGATCTGCCGAAGCAGTTGCATCCATTTGCCGCCGATTGACAGGTCCCAGACCATGAAGCCGGTGACGTTGCCGCCCGGGTGAGCGAGGCTGTTGGCCAGCCCGAAGCCGACCGGATCGGCGACTTGCGTAAAGACGATTGGAATGGACTTGGTCCTTTCGGCGACGGCAAGCGTCGCCAGCAAGCCCTGGGTGAAAATCAGTTCAGGATCGAGCGCCACCAGCTCCGCGGCGGCTGCATCGGTTTTGCTAAAATCGCCGCGACCGAACTTGTAGTCCACGCGGATGTCCTTGCCCTCGGCCCATCCCGCTTGCAGCATCGCGTCGCGGAACGGCCGCAGGAACTCACCCGCGACCGGGTCGTCTTCCGCCGACGCCAGTCCGACAAGCACGCCAATGTGCCGCATTCGCACGGACTGCGCGAACACCGCGTGCGGACTGATCAGGGCCGCACAGCCGAAATACGCGATGAGCTCGCGTCGCGTCATCATGGTGTCCAAGGCTCCTTGGCCGGCTGCGTAAGGTTCTCGAGACGCTTTGCATGTTCGGCGCCGACGATGCAAAAGGATATTAATCCGAATTTGCGTCGCGGATCGTGGCCAATTTAGGTATCGGCCCGAAACAACAGGCAGGCGTCGCCATAGGACTAGAACCGGTAGCCTCTGCCGATGGCATGCGCATAGGCGCGCTGCATCACATCGGAAGTCGGCGAACTCCACGCAATCATTTCGAGCGCGCCGCGGCCCATTCGAGCAGAGAGTCCAGAGCGGGGCACATCGCCTTGCCCCAGGTTGTCAGACCGTACTCAACCTTCGGTGGCACCTGCGGATAGATTTTTCGCACGACGATGCCGTCGCGCTCCAGTTCACGCAGCTGTTGGATCAGCATCTTCTGGGAAACGCCGGGAATCGCCCGTTCCAATTCGGAGAATCTGAGCGTCGAACGATCGAACAGGTGGAAGATAATGACCATCTTCCATCGTCCCTCGAGCATCCGGAACGCCGCCTCGATTCCGGAGGCCGCCATATCCGGCGTAACGTCCTCAAGCTTACCCGTGGGTGAGTACCCTACTTTTTTGTGTGTTCTTGCCATTTCACGCAGTATGGCCTCACATGGTGTCGATTGCAATTGCGACCGTATTTGGAAGGGCGCACCGATGGAAAGCATCCTCGAACTCAAAGGAAGCCGGGCACTTGTCACTGGCGCCACCAGAGGAATTGGCGGAGCGGTGGTGGCGCGGTTGCGCGAAATGGGCGCGACCGTTCTCACCGCCGCCCGCACGCGACCACACGATATGGCCCCTCGAGAGCTGTTTGTGGCCGCAGATATCACCACTGTCCAAGGCTGCGTGGCCGTCGTCGACGCGGTGAGCAAACAGCTCAGCGGAGTCGATATCATCGTCCATGTCCTCGGCGGCGCCTCAGCGCCCGCGGGCGGCTTCGCTGTGCTTGACGACGACGAGTGGCAGCGGGCCCTCGACCTCAATCTGTTCCCGGCGGTCCGGCTGGATCGGGCCCTGTTGCCGAAAATGCTTGGTCAAGGCTCCGGCGTGATCGTCCACGTCACATCCATTCAGAGACAGATGCCGCTGCCAGAATCCACGATCGCTTATGCGGCGGCAAAAGCCGCGCTTGCGAACTACAGCAAGGGCCTGTCCAAAGAAGTGAGTCCCAAGGGCATCCGCGTGGTGCGAGTGGCGCCAGGCTGGGTCGAGACGGAAGCAGCGGTGAGGCTGGTCAACAGGCTAGCCAAAGCCAACGGCACCGACTACGCGGGCGCTCAAAAGGCGTTGATGGCCTCGCTCGGCGGCATCCCGATTGGACGTCCGGCGAAGCCGGGAGAAGTCGCGGACCTTATTGCGTTCCTCGCCTCGCCGCGCGCCGCGTCCATTACCGGTACCGAATACGTCATCGACGGCGGCACTGTGCCGATCGCCTAGCCCCGAGAGTTGCCGGCGACACCGCGTTGGTGAGTCCCACGCCCTAGTCTGCGCGAAACAACAGGCAGGCGTCGCCATAGGAGTAGAACCGGTAGCCGCTGCCGATGGCATGCGCGTAGGCGCGTCGCATGACGTCGAGACCGCAGAAGGCTGCGACCAGCATGAACAAGGTCGAGCGCGGCAGGTGGAAATTGGTCAGCATGGCGTCGATCGCGCGGAAGCGGTAGCCCGGCGTGATGAACAGCGCCGTCTCGCCGCTATAGGCCGTAAGCGTGCCGTCCTCGGAGGCTGCGCTTTCGATCAGACGCAGCGAAGTGGAGCCGACGGCGACAACGCGGCCGCCGGCGCGCCGGGTGGTGTTCAAGGCCGCCGCGGTCTCGGCGCTGACCGAACCCCATTCCGGATGCATGTGATGGCCGGATGTGTCATCGGCCTTGACCGGCAAAAACGTGCCCGGCCCGACATGCAAGGTCACGCGATGCAGCGTGACGCCGCGCTGGCGCAGCGCCTGCACCAAATTTTCGGTGAAATGCAGGCCAGCGGTTGGCGCGGCGACGGAGCCTTCCGTGTGCGCAAACATGGTCTGGTAGTCGGTGCGGTCGCGCTCGTCGACGGTGCGGCGGCTGCCGATATAGGGCGGCAACGGCATGTCGCCGCGCTCGGCGAGCGCGTCGTCCAGTGCCGCGCCATGAAACGCAAACGCAAAGGTCACCTCGCCGCCCTCGCCTTTGGCTTCGACCGTGGCGTCGAGCTGTTCGAGAAAGCACACCCGGCCTTCGCTGCCGAAACGCACCACGTCGCCGGGTTTTAGCCGCTTCGCCGGGCGCACCAGGGCGCGCCAACGCGAGCCGTCGAGCCGCCTGGTGAGCGTGGCCGCGATCGCAGGCTCCCGATCGTTGGCTTCGCCCCCGACGCCGCGGCCGAGCCGGCGGCCGTGCAAATTCGCAGGCATGACCTTGGTGTCGTTGACGACCAGCGCATCGCCGCTGCGCAACAGCGACGGCAGATCGCCCATTGTCCGATCCGCGCGCTCGATGGGCGCGCCCGGACGCACGACGAGGAGCCGCGCGGCATCGCGCGGCGCCGCCGGCCGCAGTGCGATGCGGTCCTCAGGCAGGGCAAAATCGAATTCGTCGGTGCGCATGGTTCGTCGACTTGGCCGGTCAAGTTGCCCGCTGCCGGGGGCTTCGCCTACAAGGGCATATCGCAACCTTTGACGCGGCAATCAATGTGACGGCGAGCGCGGTCATCCAGGTCAAACCGGGCATCGGCGACGTCATCTGGCATCTTCCCTTTGTCCGCGCCATCGCCGCCGTATCGCCGGGCCGCCAGGTGACGTTCCTGGCGCCGTGGACGAGCGGCGCGGAGGGATTGCTCGCGGCCGAGCCGAGCGTCGCCGAGACGGTTCATTTTGCCCATGGCGGCTCGGAGCTGCACCGCGGGCTCAACCTGCTCAAGCTGATCGTGAAGTTGCGCCGCCACCGTTTCCGCCAGATCTGGATTCTCGATCGCACGCTGCGCCCCGCGGTCGCCGCCATGCTCGCCGGCATCCCCGCGCGCATCGGCCTTGGTCTCGGGCCGCAGCGGCATTTCATCACCAATCCCGGCATCGACCAGAAGTCATTTCCACGATCAGCCGATCGATTGGCTCATCGCGCTGATGGCGGCGATGAATGTGCCGCTGCCGGCGACCGAACCGGCCCTGCCGGTGCCCGCCGCAACGCTCGCCAAGATCGCCGAAAAGTACCAATCGCGGCTGCGGCCCTGGATCGTGCTCGGCATGGGCGCCTCGCATCCGGACAAGGATTGGTCGGATATCCGCTGGTTGGAATTCCTCACCAAGTTGCGCCATCGTTTCGACGGAACGGTGTTTTTGATCGGCGGGGCGCAAAACCATGTGCGCGCCGATGACTTGATCGGACACACGACCGGCACGGCCGCGGTCAATGCCTGCGATCGCACGCTCATCGAGGCGGTTGCGCTGCTTCGTCTCGCCGACCTCTTCATCGGCACGGATTCCGGCCCGATGAACCTCGCCGTCGCCGCGCAAACCGATGCGTTCGCGCTGTTCGGGGCGACGCCGGTGCTGAGATATTCGAAATTCATCCACCCCATCGTGCCGGAGGGCGGGCCCTCCCCCGGCGGCATGAAACGAATTTTCCCCGCCGCGGTGCTGGAGCAGGTCGAGCCGCTGTTGTCGCGCCTGAAAAAACCGAAGTAAGCCTGGCTATTGAAGTCTTGGCTATTGCAGTTTTGGCTATTGCAGCGATTTTGAGCTTTCGACCGTCCGATTATCGACAAACCGGACGGCGATCGGGCGGCCGGCGACAGCGCCGCCCATGCCGTTGCTGAAATGCAGCGGCGTGCAGCGCTTGAGCGCCGCGTCCACGGCATCGCGATAGACGCCGCGCACATCGGCCGGCGCATCGTGGCTGGCGTAGGTTACCCGCGGCGGCGCGACGATTTCGCCGTCGCGCTTGAAGGCGAACCGCACGGTGTATTCCATGCCGTGCCGCGCCTCGTCTTTCGGCGGCGGTACCCAGCAGGCGCGCAACGCGGCGAACATGGCGCTGATCGAATCCAGCGCGTGGTCGTCCGCCGTCGCGTCGTCACCGCCAGACTGATCGCCGCGGCTTTGGTCCGCTGCCGCATTGTCGCCTGCCGGCTCGTTGTCGTCGGTCGAGACGATGGTGAGCCGCAAATCCTCGCCGATGGGCGGCAAGTAATACGGCAGGCAGGGACCGCGATGGAAAACGCCGCAAAACGACGGATGACACGGTCTTCCGCTGAGCACGCTGCATTGCGATTGCGGCGTTTGCGCCGAAGCAACGGGCGTCATGCCGGGCGCGGCAACAGCGAGAATTCCCAAGACAACTGCAGTCGCATCACGGAGCAGACCCATCGGTCTCCTCCTGGTTTACTGCGCGTCGGCCGCCACCCGCATGCGCACGATCTGATCGGGTTTTGCCGGCGGCTCGCCGCGCTTGAGCTTGTCGACCACGTCCATGCCGTGCACGACCTCGCCGATCACGGTGTATTGCTTGTTCAAGAAGAAGCCGTCGTCGAACATGATGAAGAACTGGCTGTTGGCGGAATCGTTGCTGTGCCCCTTGCGCGCCATGCCGACGATGCCGCGCTTGAACGGCACCTCGGAGAATTCGGCCTTGAGGTCCGGATGCTTCGAGCCGCCGGTGCCGTTGCCGTATTGGCCGTCGCCGGTCTGCGCCATGAAGCCGTCGATGACCCTGTGGAACGGCACGTTGTCGTAAAATCCCTCGCGCGCCAGCTTTTTCAACCGCTCGGCGTGGCCGGGCGCGACGTCGGTGCGCAGCTTTATGACGATCACGCCGGGCGTCGTTTCGAGGATCAGGGCGTTTTCCGGGTCGGTGCCGGCAGGCAGAGATTGAGCAGTCATCGGTTGCGTTCCTGTTTGTCGCAAAAGCGGACAACGCGCTACTTCGGTAGTGTCCTAATTTGATGTGTGGTCAAAACTGCTTCTGGCCCGGGTGACATGTATACATCGTGACATTCTGCGCTCCACTGATTCGCAAAATGCCGCTTAGGCGATTGAGTGTGTAGTCGGCTTTGCTTGTTGTGTCGTACCAATTGATTTCTTGATCCGTAAACCTTGCTGAAATTCCATTAGCGGTCTTAGCACCTGCATCGAGCAGAAATGTCCAAGGATAGTTTGGTGCATCACGATTGATACAGATAAGAGTCATAGGATCAGCCAGCGCCTGAATTGGCGCAAATAAAGAAAACAAGAGCGCCGCATACAAAGCCTTGGATTTCATCGTCGTTCCCCTTCATCCGTGATTACAGTTCTAGGACACTAGCGCTACTTCACGATGGTCGCCTTCTTGATGTAGTCCATATTGGCAAACTCGGCCGTCAGATAAGCGTTGCCTTCGCGCTGGATGCGGTCTTGCGCCGGTCCGCGGCCGCGCGGCGCGCCTTCGCCGTAATCGGCATAGAGCGCATCGACTACGTTCATGCCCGATACGATTTTGCCGAACGGCGCAAAGCCCTGATTGTCGAGCATGGAATTGTCGGCGAAATTGATGAACACCTGGGTGGTGCGGGTGTTGGGGCCGGCCGTGGCAAAGGTGATAGTGCCGCGTGCGTTGCTCTGCTTCACCGGGTCGTCCTTGATGCGTGCCTCGCGCCACACCGACGAGAGTTTCGGATCGCCGTTGATGCCGAATTGCACCATGAAGCCCGAGACGACGCGGAAGAAGCGGTCGTTGTCGTAGAAGCCGTTCTTGACCAGATTGTAGAAACGATCGGCGCCGTTCGGCGCCCAATCGTGATGCACTTCGATCACGAAAGGCCCCTTACTGGTGTCGAATTGCACCTTGTAGGTCGCCGGTGCCGGCTCGTTCAAAGCGGCGGGGTTGGCGAGGTTTTGCGCGGCGGCCGGTGCGGCCAAAACAAACGCGAACAGGCAAGCGATAACGCGGATCATGTCGTCTCCCGGATGAGGCTTAAGCCTTGGCGAATTTGCGTTTCAGCCGCGCCGCAACCAGCGCCGGCACGAAGGCCGCAACATCGCCGCCCATGCCGGCAATCTGGCGCACCAAGGTGGCGGTGATCGGGCGGACGGCTGGCGACGGGGGCAGGAAAACAGTCTGCACGCCGGGCGCCATGGCGGCGTTCATCCCGGCCATCTGCATCTCGTAGTCGAAATCGGTGGCGTCGCGGACGCCGCGGACCAGGATGGTCGCCCCCTCCCGTTGCGCCGCAGTGACGACCAGGTCGGCGAAGGTCGTGCAGGCCAAGGCGCAGCCGGCGGCGCGCGCCACCGGGCCGCAAATCTCCTCCAGCATGGCCAGCCGCTCGTCGGCCGAGAACAGCGGCGTCTTGCCGGGGTGGACGCCCACCGCCAGCACCAGCCGGTCGGCCAGGCGCACGGCATTGCCGACCACGTCGAGATGGCCGTTGGTAATGGGATCGAACGATCCGGCAAAAAGCGCGGTCCGCGGCATGGCGGCGGTCTAGCCCGCGCCCGGATGAACCGCAAGACGCGTTCGACCGGATCGCGCAACGCAGTCCCAGCCGACCCGAAGCGAAGCCGGCGGTATGCCCAAAGGCCTCGAGTCAGCAATCAAACCCAGCATGAATTAACTATTGTGTTCAATAAGTTACACAGAACAGCAAAATTGTGATGCTGATCAAGGAAACCAAAATCGGGTTGGAAGAGACTAATAGCCGAACAAGGGGCAACCCAAACGCCGCGCCGAGCGTTGATTGGCACAGACGGCAAAGGGTTGCGAAGCGGGGGTCGGGGTCCATGCTCAAAACAGTCTACGCCATCGTCGCGGCTGCGATTATTGCCGCGTGCTTGGTTTTTGCGCCCAGCCTGACGCCGCAGGTCGAGGCCGGCGCGCCGTCGGCGACCGGAAAGTCCGATCGCGCCGATGCGCGGCCGCTGGCAGGCGATTGCTCCGAAAGGCCGTGGCCCTATATGGAAGCCAACTGCCTGCGCGATACGCGCAACCCGTTCGGCACGGCCCGTGAGGTCAGGTTCGTTCCGATGAACGCGGCGCGCCGGCCGTTGGCCAAGCCGGTGGTCGCCTCGCGCTAACGCGCACCCGAATTTGCAGTTTGCCGTGGTACTCCCCGGCGGGCGGTGAAAAACCTCCCGCCGAATTTTTTCTGTTTTTTTGTTTTTGGGTGTGTGCCCATAAATCCGCCATGTCGGCTTGACCCCCAAAGCGGACATCGCCGGGCGACCACGGCATGTCCGTCTTGTGCCAATAGCGGACCAGCCGACCCCGATATTCAAAGCAAGACGGTCCCGTTACAATTACGTTCAAGCGCGTAACACTCGCATCTTCAGGGGGGATGGGGCTATGCAAACAGCTTGGGATCTCGCGCGGAGGAATGCTGGGATTACAATCGCGTTCGGATTGGCCTTGCTCGGTACGGATGCGGCCAAAGCACAGTCTGTCCCACTGAACCCTAACTACAGTGTAATCGTTCCGCCAACTAGCCTCGGCGCGGAGCCGGATTTGAAACCGAAGCAATATTGGAAGTACGGTAAGCCGTTTACGATTATGAATGCCGCTGGCGCAGTGGAATGCGCAGGAATCTTGCAGCAAATCATGGTACGGTCTTTTTCAAACCGATACCATTTCTATTATCGTATCCGTACCACTTCGGGTAACGGTGCAATAAGCCGGATCAGTTCATATAACGTCGGCGGAGTCGCCATTAGTGTCGCGTACCGGAAGGATATGCGGGCGGGCAGCTACTCTCTAACCAGCGCAGGCCGCAGTCCCTGGGGATCGTTGTCATTTATGTTTTATCAGCCCCTTTCCTGCGCGAATGGCGATACGCCCTACTTGCTGATGAAGACATCCTCTAACGTGCCGCAATCGGCAACGACAACAATCACAACGACTACAGGAAACAGCGTGGTGGTCCTGACCATGGGGCCCTGACCGAGTAACGCATCAAAACTCTTGCTGGGTAATCCCATTCGCTGCATGTCGCCCCGGACAGGGCATCGTAGCCGGCGAGACCAGCATACCGGAAGTGGCTTCATCGCAGCGCAGCAAACGCGGTCGGTTCACTGTCGAAAAGGGTCCGGAGCGACCAATTCACGGTGTCCGCGCGATGTCCGCTTCTCAGCCGATAGCGGCCGAGGTCGCTACGCTAGGCGAGCGTCGCGAAAGGCCAGAATCGGACATGGACCGGTGTCTCGGCGGCTTCCTAGAGGAGCTATGATGTTGTGTCCGCGAGCTGCCGCGCAACATCGCGAGCGCAGTCGATGAAGCGCTCCGCGGTCGGACTCAGTGTCCGATTTTTCAGCCTCACGATTCCGGTTGTCAGGGGATGTATCGGCAGATTGATGGGCAGCCGCTTCAGACCAAGCCTCTTCCCGCTGAGCCGCAGAGTTGACCCTGACAAGACGCCGATAAATCGGCCAGTTGCCAGAAGTGCCGTTGCGAGTTGAACCGAGTTCGACCCGACCGTGTGCGAAGGTGGCTCAAGTCCTGCCGTCCGGAAAGCCTCGACGATGAGGGGACGCACGAAACTTGAGTCGGGCGGAATACTCCAGCGCGCCTTGCACAAATCTGAAAGAGAAAGTTTACGCCGTCGATGCCACTTGCTCCCGACGGCCGCGGCCAGAAACATTGGATCACGAAACAAGACGTCGGAGTAGAAGTCGGCCGCGCCAGAGGTCGGCGTCGCCAATCGTCCGAGGATGAAGTCGATACGGCGTTCGCGCAATTCCACATACTGGTCTGCGAATGTCGCCGCAGGAAGGACCTCGAAGACAGCCTTCGGATATTGCCGCGAAAACCGATCAATGACCACTGGGACAAAGCCGCCCAGCATGGAGTCAGTCGTGCCAAGCCGAACTTCGCCTGAGCCTGGATCGGAAAGTGCTTCGATTTCCTGCA
The DNA here is from genome assembly GCA_963724715.1 of uncultured Alphaproteobacteria bacterium. GTDB lineage: Bacteria > Pseudomonadota > Alphaproteobacteria > Rhizobiales > Xanthobacteraceae > BOG-931. Next base: position 367,402 of record CAVRVV010000004.1, read on the forward strand.
CGGCTTGGCGCAAATCGTCAAAAACTGCAATTCCCCACTTTATCAGCGCCCGTCCGTAGGGCGTTGGCTCGACACCTTGTGGGGTCCGATTGAGAAGCCTCACGCCGACAACGTGTTCAATCTCGCCAATGGCCTTTGAGACCGCCGGTTGCGATATGGCGAGCTGCGCCGCAGTCTTCCCCATGCTGCCCGTTTCGGCAATCGCGAGGAGCACGCGCAGGTCTCGCAACTTGAGCCGCCGCAGAACGCGCTCTTCCCATTTGGGTTTATTGGCCATCGTCCCAACCGTTATGAGGGCATGCTGGAATGGAATTGGCGGCCTTTGCAAGAGCCGGCTATCCGTTGTGCCGACCCAGAGTGACGGGACTCACACGAAGAAAGCTGATCGAGGAAGCAAACCATGAAAACCGTTCTGGCGATCGGAATCTCGTTGATGTCTGGATTGGTGCTTGGGGGAATGATGGTCCCCCGGACGCATGCCCAAGGCAAACCTCCTGTCTACTTTATCGTAGAAAACGAGATCAACGACGTTCAGAATTACCTCAGGGAATATGCTCCCCGCGCGCGTGACATGATCAAAGCGAACGGAGGCCGCTATCTCGCGGCAGGCGACGCCACAACGTTCGTGGGCGAACCGCCCAAATCTCGAGTAGCTATCTTCGTCTTTGACGACATCGCGCAAATCAAGGCGTGGCTGAACTCGCCGGAATACCAGGAGCTCAAGAAAATCGGCGACAAATATGCGAAGTTTCGCAACTACGCTGTTCCCGGTGTATCACAGTAGTATGGGATCATCCATGAGACGCGCTGGCAATAGTTTGTCCGCTTTGGATCTTGGTCGTGCAAAAACGTTTTGGCTGAGGGTGTCAGAAGACGGGTTGGGCGGTGAAGCCCGGTTATTGGACGAGCCTGATTATGCCCTCATCGCCGCCATGAGCGGCTGAATGCCGATGATGTTCATGACGCGGGTGAGGTTGTAGGCCAATACGTGAAGCGCCATCTCGGAGGCGACCCGCAGCAGCGTCTTCATCAAGAAGTGCGTCGCCCCCATCCTCATCTTCAGGGTGCCGAAGGGATGTTCGACGGTCTCACGCCGCTGGCGCATCTTCTCCGGATGCTCGTCGAGCCGGCGCTGTACGGCTTCGAGAATGTGCTCGTGCTCCCACCGCGTGATCCGTCGCTCCTTGCCGGTGGTACAGCGATGCTTGATGGCGCAGCTTTGACAGGCATTGGTCCAGTATCGGCGTAGAACCAATCCATTCTCTTCGGTGGTGTAGTGATAGGCGAGCCTCTCTCCGGCGGGACAAACGTAAACGTCCTCTTCAGTCACATAGCGGAAGTCCTGCTTGCCAAAACGCCCTTCTGCCTTTGCATTCGAGGTCATCGGCTTTGGCAGCGTCACCGTGATGCCAGCTTTGTCGCACTCAAGGATCTCCTCGCCGCTGAAGTAGCCGCGGTCGGCGACGACATCGAGCCTCGCCGCTTCCAGGGTTGTCTTGGTCTGCTTGGCCATATGGGCGAGCTGTGCCCGGTCGCTTCCGACGTTGGTCACCTCATGCGTGATGATCAGATGATGTTCAGTATCGACCGCGACTTGGACGTTGTAGCCCACGACGCCTGACCCTCGGCCGCTCGTCGCCATCGAGCGGCAATCAGGATCGGTCAGCGATATCTGCTGATCCGGCGCCGCCAGCATCCGCGTCTTGAGCCCATGCAGGCGTTGCACCTCCTCCTTCAGCTTGGCGATCTTCTCCTTGAGCCGGGTTGTTTTGGTGGAACGCGCCTCGGACGGCTCCTGCCGATCGGCGCTGTCGAGCTGGCTCAGATAGCGGGCAACGCTCACCTCGATCTGCGCTAGCCGCCGCTCCATCTTCGCCCGGGTAAAGTTCTTGTCCCGATTGTTCACCGCCTTGAACTTGCTGCCATCAATGGCGACGCTGACTTCGGCGAACAGATCCAGACGCCGACACAGCATGATAAACCGGGCGCACACCTTGCGAATGGCCCCGCCATTGTCCTTGCGGAAGTCGGCAATCGTCTTGTGATCGGGCATAAGCCGGCCGGTCAGCCACATCACCTCGACATTGCGCAAAGCCTCGCGCTCAAGCCGCCGGCTCGACTGAACCCGGTTGAGATAGCCGTAAATGTAGAGCTTCAGCAGCACCGACGGATGATACGAAGGCCGTCCGGTCGCCTCCGGCGCGACCCCGTCAAATCCCAGCGCCGCCAGATCGAGTTCATCGACAAAGACGTCGATCGCTTGAACTGGATTGTTCTCGTCGATCCAGTCCGCGAGGCATTCCGGAAACAGCGTCGCCTGCCCGCGATCAATCCCCTCAACGAAGCGCTTCATCCGACCCTCCGCAGCAGAATCATACTGCAGAGTGAATCACAGGCACCGCGTTTTTACACAGCCAGGGTCAAAAGCGGACATTCTCGGAGGTTTGCGCGATGTCCGCTTTACCCCCTAAGCCGGACATCTGGACCGCAGGCATTTATGAATACACACGTGCCGGCCGCCGTCTCACTGCGGCTCGAGATGCAGCGCCTGCACGATCGGCGTCCATTTCTTGATGTCGGCAATCATCAGATCCGTGAGGTCTTGTGGCGTGCCGCCCTTGGGCCCATTGCCGAGCCGCGCCAGCGCCTGCCGGGTGGCATCGGTCTGAAGGCTGGCGTTGATCGCGGCATTGAGCTTTTGCACGATCGCCGCATCGGTGCCGGCGGGCGCGAACAGCCCGGTCCAGCTTGCGGTCAGCACGCCCGGATAACCGGCCTCGCCGATGGTCGGCACGTCGGGCAGTTCGGGAATCCGTTTCGCGCTGAGCACGGCAAGCGCCCGCAACTGGCCGCCTGCGATATGCGGCAAGAGCGGGCTTGAGGCCTCGAAGGTCAATTGCAGATTGCCGGCAATGACGTCTTGGATGGACAGCGCGCCGCCGCGATAGGGCACGTGCACCATCGCGACGCCGGCGGCCGACTTGAACAATTCCGCCGTCAGGTGCGGCACCGTCCCCGTTCCGGCGGAGCCGTAGCTGAGTTTTCCGGGATTGGCCTTGGCGTAGGCGACCAGATCGGCCACCGATTGGAACGGCAGCGACGGGTTGACCACGAGTATGACCGAGCCCTCGGCATAGGGAACGATCGGCGCAAAGCTTTTGAGCGGGTCGTAGCCCGGATCCTTGTAGATCAGCGGCGAGATCACCTGGCCGCTGGCGCTGCTCATGAGCAGCGTGTAGCCGTCGGGATCGCTGTGGGCGACGTCGCGGGAGCCGAGCGTGTTGCCGGCGCCGCTGCGGTTCTCGATGAAGAACTGTTTGCCCAAAACCACGCCGAGATCGTTGGCCATGACGCGGGTGACGAGGTCGACGGTTCCCGCGGCGACCGTGGGCACGATGATCTTCACCGGCCGATCGGGATAGCTCTGCGCCTGCAGCGGCAGCCCGCTGCACAAAAGCAGCAGCGCCGCGCCGGTCGCGCGCAGCGGGATGCGCCGGATCATGGCTTGTCGAGCCCGAGCGTCTTGACGATCGGCGACCATTTGCCGAGATCGGCCTTGATCACCGTCGTGAAATCAGCCGGCGTGCCGCCGAGCGGCGCGTTGCTCAGCCGCTCCAGGGCGGTTTTCAGTTCCGGCGTCTTCAGCCCGGCATTGATCGCGGCGTTGAGTTTTTCGACGATCGGTTGCGGCGTGTGCGCCGGCGCCAACAGCCCGGTCCAGCTGGTCGAAACGAAATCCGGAAATCCGCTCTCTACCATGGTCGGCACGTCGGGCAGTTGCGGGATGCGTTTCGGCGTCGTCACCGCGAGCGCGCGCAGCCGGCCCGCTTGAATGAGCGGCAACAGCACGCTGGTGCCTTCGAAGGTCATCTGCACGTTGCCGGCGACGACGTCGTTGATCGACGGTCCGCCGCCCTTGTACGGCACATGCACGACGTCGATGCCGGCGCGCGCCTTGAACATTTCGCCGATCAGGTGCGGCAACACGCCGATGCCGCCCGAGGAAAAATTCACCTTGCCCGGATTGGCCTTGGCATAGGCGACCAGCTCTTGCACGGTGTTCGCCGGCACCGCCGGATTGACCACGAGGATGTTTGAGCTTTCGCCGACCAGCGCTACGGGATCGAAACTTTTGAGCGGATCGTAGCCGGCGTCGGGATGCAACAGCGGCGCGATGACGAGCCCGCTGGCGCTGGAATAGAGTAGCGTATAGCCGTCGGGCGTGGCTTCGGCTGCGTCCTTCGAGCCGATCGTATTGCCGGCACCGGCGCGGTTTTCGACCACGATCCCCTTGCCCAGCGCGGTCTGCAGATAATTCGCCGTGATCCGCGCAATGACGTCGACCGGCCCGCCCGGCGGCGTCGGCACGATGATTTTCACCGGCCGGCTCGGATAATCGTCGGCAAGCGCGGCGGCGATGGCCAGCGCAGTCAACAGCGCCGCCGTGAGCACTCGGATCATGGCGTTCCCCCCTGCTCCGTATTCTTGATCGGGACGACCGATTTAGCGGATGCCCGGCGCTTTGGCCACGTCCTGGTTGTCGCGACCGGCGTTGGCTTCGCCTGGCCCTAGCGGCCTATGACCAATCGCGGTAAAGCGTAGGCCGGCCGGGGTAGTCGGAGCTTCGGCGCTGGAAAACAAGGTTTTTTCGGTGATTTGCCTGATCGACAATTATGACAGCTTCACCTTCAACCTGGTGCACTATCTCGGTGAACTGGGGGCGGAGGTCGAGGTGCATCGCAACGACAAGGTGACGAGCGGCGCTGTCATCGCCGCCGATCCCGATGCCATCGTGCTGTCGCCCGGCCCCTGCACGCCCAAGGAGGCCGGCATCTGCCTCGGATTGATCGCGCAAGCGTCGGCGAAAATCCCGATCCTTGGCGTCTGCCTCGGCCACCAGGCGATCGGCGACGCCTTCGGCGGCAAGGTGGTGCGCGCGCCGACGCAAGTGCACGGCAAGCTGTCGGAGATCCGCCACAACGGCTCCGGAATTTTTCGCGGCATCAATGCGCCGTTTCAGGCGACGCGCTATCATTCGCTGGTGGTCGAGCGAGCGAGCATGCCGCGCGAGCTCACCGTGACCGCCGATACCGACGACGGCGTGGTGATGGGGCTCGCCCATACGCATCTGCCGGTGCACGGCGTGCAATTCCATCCCGAGAGCATCGCGTCGGAGCACGGCCACCTGATGCTGAAGAACTTTCTCGACATCGCCGCGGCCTGGAACGCGTCGACCGGACGGCGGCAAAAGACTTCGCACGCCATGCCGAACCCGCCGCAACGGGCGCGAGCGCGGGCCAATTGATTGTTTGATTGAGGACACACAGTGACCGCACAATTCAGAGGCTTGATCGGCAAGGTCGCGACCGGAGCGGCGCTGACCCGCGACGAAGCCGCCAATGCCTTCGAGCAGATGATGTCCGGCGAGGCGACGCCGTCGCAGATGGGCGCGCTGCTCATGGGACTGCGCGTGCGCGGCGAGACCGTTGACGAGATCACCGGCGCGGTCACGGCGATGCGCGCCAAGATGGTGCGTGTGCAGGCGCCGCCCAACGCCATCGACGTGGTCGGCACCGGCGGCGACGCCTCGGGCTCGTTCAACATCTCGACCTGCGCCGCGCTCATTGTCGCCGGCGCCGGCGTGCCGGTCGCCAAGCACGGCAATCGCGCGCTGTCGTCGAAATCCGGCTCAGCCGACGTACTCGCCGCGCTCGGCGTCAATATCGACTTGTCGCCGGAAAAGATCGGGCTGTGCATCCGCGAGGCCGGCATCGGCTTCATGTTCGCGCCGGCGCATCATCCGGCGACCAAGAACGTCGCCGCCACCCGCGTCGAACTCGGCACCCGCACCATCTTCAACCTGCTCGGGCCGCTCTCCAATCCGGCCGGCGTGCGGCGGCAGATGATCGGCGTGTTCTCGCGGCAATGGACCGAGCCGTTGGCGCAGGTGCTGAAAAACCTCGGCGCCGAGGCGGTCTGGGTCGTGCACGGCTCCGACGGTCTCGACGAGATCACCACGTCGGGCCCGACCAGCGTCACGGCGCTGGAAAACGGCGCCATCCGCAGCTTTGAGATTTCGCCGGAAGAATTCGGGCTGACCAAGGTCAAGCCGGAAGCGCTGCGCGGCGGCGATGCCGCCACCAATGCCAAGGCGGTGCAGGACGTGCTCGAAGGCAAGAAGACACCGCTGCGCCAAGTGGCGCTGTTCAATGCTGCAGCCGCCCTTGTGGTCGCCGGCAAGGCCAAGGAGCTCAAGGCCGGCCTCGCGCTCGCCGCGCAAGCGGTCGATTCCGGCGAAGCCGAAGGCCGTCTCGACCGGCTGATCGTGGTGTCGAACGATGGCTGACATTTTGGAAAAGATTTCCGCTTACAAGCGCGCGGAGATCGTCGCCGCAAAGCTTGCGCGCCCGCTCGATGCGGTCGAGCGCGACGCTAAGGCCGCGGGCCCGCCGCGCGGTTTTTTGCGAGCCATCGAGCGGCGGCTCAAGGCCGGCGACTATGCGCTGATCGCCGAGATCAAAAAGGCCAGCCCGTCGAAGGGACTCATTCGCGACGATTTCGATCCGCCGGCGTTGGCCAAGTCGTATGAAGCCGGCGGCGCCGTCTGCCTTTCGGTCTTGACCGATGCGCCGTCGTTCCAGGGCCATCTCGATCACCTGCGCGCGGCGCGCGCCGCCGTGGCGCTGCCGGTGCTGCGCAAGGATTTCATGTACGACCCCTATCAGGTGACCGAAGCGCGCGGTTACGGCGCCGATTGCATCCTGATCATCATGGCCGCGGTCGATGACGCTTGCGCGGCCGAGCTGGAAGCGGCCGCTTCCGACCTCGGCATGGACGCGCTCGTCGAAGTACATGACGAGGAAGAGCTCGACCGCGCGCTGCGGCTGCAATCGCGGCTGATCGGCATCAACAACCGCAACCTGAAAACATTCGAGACGACGCTTGCCACCTGCGAGCGGCTGGCGCGGCGCGTTCCCGCCGACCGGATCATCGTCGGCGAGAGCGGGATTTTCACCGCCGACGATTTGGCGCGGCTTGGCAAAGCCGGCATCTCGACCTTCCTGGTCGGCGAAAGCCTGATGCGCCAGGACGACGTCACGGCGGCAACCCGCGCGCTGCTCGCGCGCAAATCTGCGCTCGCCGCGGCCCGGTGAGCGCCGTGGCGCGTAGCGCGAAAAAACTGAGTCATATCGGCAAAGGCGGTGAAGCCCACATGGTCGACGTATCGGCCAAGCTTGCCACTGAGCGCGTTGCGGTGGCCGAAGGCCGGGTGCTGATGACGGCGAAGACGCTCGACATCGTGCGCCAGGGCAACGCCAAAAAAGGCGACGTGCTCGGCACCGCCCGCCTCGCCGGCATCATGGCGGCCAAGCGCACCCATGAACTGATTCCGCTGTGTCATCCCCTGCTGTTGTCGCAGATCGAAGTCGAGGTCACGCCGGATGCAGCACTGCCCGGCATTCGCGTCACTGCGCGGGTAAAAGTGTCCGGCCAGACCGGCGTCGAGATGGAAGCGCTCACCGCCGTAGCGGTCGCCTGCCTCACCATCTATGACATGGTCAAAGCGGTCGAACGCGGCATGCGCATCGAGGGCATCCGGCTCGTGGAAAAAAGCGGCGGCCGCAGCGGCCATTTTCGCGCGCGTTGACGAAACTGCCAAACACTCGGATGCGCCGCGGCATTTGACTCCCTCTCCCCGGAGGGGAGAGGGTGGGGTGAGGGGGTTCGGAAGTGAGAGAAAAACTCCAGCATCCGAGCCCCCTCACCCTCGCTCGCTTCGCTCGCTCGACCTCTCCCCTCTGGGGAGAGGTGAAACGGAGAACTGGAGAACACTAGCGTGGCGTTGATTTCCGTTGCCGAAGCGCTCGACCACGTATTGGCGCACGCCGCGCCCTTGCCTGCCGAAGAGGTGCCGCTCGAAGCCGCCGCGGGCCGCGTTCTCGCCTGCGATCTCAAAGCGCGCCGCACCCAGCCGCCGGCCGATGTCTCCGCCATGGACGGCTACGCAGTGCGCGCTGCCGATGTCGCCACGGCGCCGGCCCGCCTGAAAGTCATCGGCGAAGTTCCCGCCGGCCGGCCGTTTTCGGCCGAGGTCGGCACCAGCGAAGCTGCCCGCATCTTCACCGGCGGCTTCGTGCCGGCCGGCGCCGACACCGTCGTGGTGCAGGAATTGACCAAACGCGACGGCGCTTGGGTCGAGGTGCAAAAGGCGACGACCAAAGGCCGCAATGTCCGCCCGCAAGGATTAGATTTCCGCTTGGGCGACAAGCTGTTCGCCAAAGGCCATCGGCTGACCGCGCGTGACCTCGCGCTGGTTGCCGGCATGAACCATCCGTTGGTGCCGGTTTATCGCAAGCCCAAGGTGGCGCTGTTTGCGACCGGCGACGAGTTGGTGCCGCCCGGCAGCGAGCCCGGACCCGGTCAGATCGTCCATTCGAACGGCTTTGCGCTTGCGGCGCTGATCCGCGCCGAAGGCGCCGACTTCGTCGATCTTGGCGTCGTGCCCGACAATCTCGATGCGACGATCGACGCGGTGCGGCGCGCCCGCGATCTCGACACCGATATCCTGGTGACGACCGGCGGCGCTTCGGTCGGCGATTATGACTTCGTCAACCGGGCTTTTGCCGCCGAAGGCATGGTACCGTCGTTCTGGAAGATCGCGATGCGGCCCGGGCGGCCGCTGATGCACGGCCGGCTCGGCGCCATGGCGGTGCTCGGCGTGCCGGGCAATCCGGTCTCGTCCTATGTCTGCGCGTTTCTCTTTCTGGTGCCGCTCATCCGCAAGCTGACCGGCCGCGGCGACCTCGTCACCCCGACCGAAACGGCAACGCTCGGCAGCGACCTGCCGGAGAACGACGAGCGCGCCGATTATCTGCGCGCGCGGCTCTTGGACGGTCCGGACGGCCCGGTGGCGACGCCCTTCCCGACCCAGGACTCCTCGATGATGGCGCCGTTGGCGCAGGCCGGCTGTCTCGTCATCCGGCAACCGCACGCGCCGGCGGCAAAAGCCGGCAGCCGCTGCGAGATAGTCCGTCTCGATCGCTGAGCGTTATTCGACGCGCGCAAAGAAAAAGCCCGGGACTTGCGTCCCGGGCTTTGGTCCCCAACGTACCCCGACGTTCAGTGCCAGAAGTTGAAGCGGTAAACCAGCGAGGTCGTAACCGTCTGCACGTTGTTCTTGATGTTCTCACCCGCGCCCGTCGCTACGCCGCCGAGGAGGATCGGAAGATCGGCGGACCGGTACCAGTCGTACCGATATTCGGTCTTCACGGTCAGGGCCGGCAGGAACGGCAGCCGATATTCGACGCCGCCGCCCAAGAACGCGCCGTGATAGTCGTGCGCCGGAATCGTGGCGCCAGGGATCGCAATGGCCGGGACCACGGCCGTAACGAAGAGATTCTGCTGGTCGAACCGGGTCTGCGTGTAGCCGCCGGAGAAGAAGGTCAGCAGGTTCGGGTCGACCAGATAACCGATCCGGCCGCCGACCGACCAGGCGCCCAACTCTTTCTCGAGCGCTCCGATGCCCGACACGTCGGCGAAGTTCTTGCTCTTGAGGCTCATGAAGTCGTAGTCGCCAAAGGCGCCGATAACCCAGCTCGAAAGTCCGCCCGACAGCTGATAGTCGCAGCCGCCGCCCAGCCGGCCGAGCCAGCCTTCGCCGCCGCTGGTGAAAGTATTCGTCAACGGGACTAGGCCCGGGTCGGTCTCGCCGAAATGCTGCTGGTTCCACATGCCGTAGCCGACACCCGCACTGAGATAGCAGCCCGTCCAGGTGGCGACCGGCGGCGGCGGCGCGAGCGGCGCCTTCACCGGCATATCAGCCGCGTAAGCCGACCCTGAGATCAGCGCAAATCCGGCGAGCGCCGCGAAAATCGATCCTTTCATGGAAGCCCCCATTTGTTGGTGCGTTCATGTGGTCCACGACCTTGGCTAAGCTAGCATCTCGCGGCGCGAAAGGCTGTGACGTGAAAGCCTCAGCGGTTGAAAATCCGCGCGCTTGCACCAGCCATTTGACAAAGAAAAAGCCCGGGACTTTCGTCCCGGGCCATTGTCCCCCAACTTTCCCCGATTTTTCTCGACGATCAATGCCAGTTGAAGCGCCACACGAGCGAGCTCAACACCGACTGCTCATAATATTGCTCGTGGAAGCTAAAGACGCTCGGCGCGCCCGACACAGGGATGGCAGGGAGATCTGCCTTACCAAAGCTCGAGAACCGATATTCGTTGCGCCAGAACAGGCCCGAGACCGGCAGCCAGCTGAAATTCAGCGCGTATTCCGTACCGCCGCCAAGGAACCAGCCGTTAAAGGTGTGGGCCGGAATGGTGGCCATGACGGGGCCGAGACCGATGAACTGCGCATTCACCGCATTGAAGTGCGACTCAGTGAAGCCGCCGTTCGTGTAGGCCAGCAAGTTCGGCGACACCACGACACCGACGCGACCGCCGACGGCCCAGGCATCGCGCTGCTTTTGGTCGCCTTGGAAGACGGTGACCGAATCCTCGATCGAGCCGTGGACATCCATGAAGCTGTAGTCGCCGAACAAACCGAACACCACGTTGCCGAACATACCCGTCGGGACCTCAATGTCGCAACCGGCGCCGGCCTGGCCCTGCCAGCCGCGGCCGCCATTGGTGCCGCGAGCATTTAGCGGCACGAGTCCCGCAGTGAGCTCCGTAACGTGGTCCTGATTCCACAGGTCGTAGCCAAAGCCGGCACTCACATTGCAACCGGTCCAGTTATAGACCGGCGCGACCGCGGCCGGCGCTTTGTAGACCTGCGGTGCAGGCGGCAAATCCGCCGCGAGTGCGGAGCCTGACAACAGAGCGAAACCAGTCAGCGAAGCGGCGAGCAATCTCTTCATATCGTCCCCCGTCTAAGTTATCGAAATACCGTCGAATCTTTCGCCCAGGATTTCGACGATCATAGCGCACGTCCCACCGAAACGCTGTGACACATCGGCATCAGTGCGCGAGATTCAGCGGAGCTTTGGTGGTATCACGGTGTTCGCGTCGCGACGGAAATCCACATTTTGTGCGAACGAATCGGCGCTATATCGAACATCCATCGCGTGAGCCGCCGGAGCGAGTGTCGTCGGCTGCTTGAATCCAAATTGGTCTGTTGCAGAGCAGGCAAGGTCGCTCGCGGTTCGCCGCGAATCTTGGGCACTGCGATTAATCGGCCGTGATTTCAGCGGCTTAACTCTAACGTCCGGCAAGCCCCGAGCGTTAAATTCGAGCGTTAATTGCTCGTTTGTCACGTTCGTCGGTTTCTTCACTTCAAATTAAATGGTTGCAGAACACATATGGAACGGATAGTGTCCGTTCATGATTTGTTTCGGCCAAGGTCGCTCGACCGACCGGTACAAATGGGAAGCGAAGGGGAAGCGTCCATGTTGCAGGAACAGCACCAATGTTAACGCGCAAGCAAGCCGAGCTATTGCGGTTCATCCATGAGCGCCTCAAAGAGGCCGGCGTGCCGCCCTCCTTCGACGAAATGAAGGACGCGCTCGATCTGCGCTCCAAATCCGGCATTCATCGGTTGATCACGGCGCTCGAGGAGCGCGGCTTCATCCGGCGGCTGCCGAATCGGGCGCGCGCCATCGAAGTGATCAAGCTGCCCGAATCTGTCGCCCACGGCATCGTCGCCGGCCGCTCGCGCGGTTTCACGCCGAGCGTCATCGAAGGCAATCTCGGCCGGGTGCGCACCGCGTCCGAAGACGACGGCGGCCGCCCTGTCGCCGTGCCGGTGATGGGCCGCATCGCCGCGGGCACGCCGATCGAAGCCATCCAGACCCGCAGCCACACCATCAACATGCCGCCCGAGCTCCTCACCGCCGGCGAGCATTTTGCGCTGGAAGTGCGCGGCGATTCCATGATCGAGGCCGGCATTCTCGACGGCGACATTGCGTTGTTGAAGCGCATGGACGCCGCCGATACCGGCGACATTGTTGTCGCCCTCATCGACGACGAGGAAGCGACCCTGAAACGCTTCCGCCGCCGCGGCGCCTCGATCGCGCTGGAGCCGGCCAACACCTCTTACGAAGTGCGCATCCTGCCGCCCAATCGCGTGCGCATTCAGGGCAAATTGGTGGGATTGTTCAGGCGGTATTAGACGCCGTCATTCCGGGGCCGCGCGCAAGCGCGGAACCCGGAATCCATAACCCCTGCTTTTGCGAAGCAACTCAGCGCCGGTTCTGCGTAACCTGTGACTATGGATTCCGGGTTCGCCGCCAACCAAGTCGGCTGTTGCCAACTTGGACATCTAAGTGCCGATCTCGGGTAAACCCGAGATCGGTGGCGCCCCGGAATGACGGGGCCTCACTGATCCGCTTCGATATCTTCCTGGCGCGGTGTCGCGTCGCGCGGTGCGACGCGTGATGCGGCCTGCTGAGTAGGAGTCGGATTGGCCGTTTCCGTTGCGCGTGGTTTTTGCGGCGCCCATGGCCGATCGAAATTCGGCGGCCGTGCGGCATCGATCGCAAAACCCGAACCAGTTCGGCGCAGCGCCAATGCGCCGCGTTGGCGCCACAACGATCTGCCGATCACCTGAGCGCGACAGTCGGGCGGGGCGTTGCGGGTCGTCATGACGAGAACGGCGCGGCGGCAATCTTCCTCGAACGCGTCGGGCGTGACGTCGTAGGCGACGACGCTGCCGTCGCCAAGCTTGCCGATGCAGCCGGAACGATCGCAGGCAATCCCCTGCCCCAGCTTGCGGTCGTGATAGTCGCGCGCGTCGGCATCGGCCGCGAGCCATTCCTTGATGGCGAACGTATCGCCGCCGGAGTGGTGAAACGCGAGCAGGCCGTCGGCGCCGCGCACCGCAAATGTCCGCCCATCGGCCGCCAACAGAACGTCAGGCCGCGGCGCGCTCGCCGCCCACGCGACGCCGAGTGCGGCAATGGCGACGCCGCTCCAGCGCAGCGGCGTCTTGAATAGTCCGATCACGAGGAGCCCCGCGGTTGCCAACAGCAGCGGCCCGGTGCCGAAAGAAGTGACGTGACCGACGGCGCCGGGCAGGCTCGCCACCCACAGCGCCACCAAATTCATCCACTCGATGCCGTAACCCATTTGCCGCCAGAACTCGGCGTCGAAGCCGAACGGAATGGCGAGAAGGCCAAGTAGCCCCATCGGCATCACCCAGGCGGAAACGACCGGCATGGCGAGCAGGTTTGCAATGACGCCGTAGGGCGCCATGCGGTGAAAGTGGTAGGCCGCATAAGGCGTGGTGGCGAGGCCCGCGACCAGCGATGCGATGGTGAGGCTCGTGATCTCGTTGACGCCCCACAGCGCGGCGCGCGAGCCAAGCGAGCTGTCGGTGCCGGCCTTCATCCGCGGCACGCCGCGATCGTAAGCCGTGACCAGCGCCAGCGTCGCCGCAAACGACATCTGGAAGCTCGGATGCACCACCGATTGCGGCGCAAACAACAGCACGATCAGCGCCGCGGCGGTCAAGGTGCGGATCGTCAGCGCCGGGCGGTCGAGCATGACGCCGATCAGCACGATCGCGATCATGAAATAGGAACGCTGCGTCGCCACTTCCGCGCCCGACAGCACCAGGTAGAACGTCGTCGCGATCAGCGCGCCGAACGCCGCCCATTTCTTGATCGGCCTTCGATCGGGCAGGCCCGGGATCAGCGCCAGCAGCGCGCGGATGATGAAGAACACCACGCCGGCGACGACCGCCATGTGATAGCCGGAGATCGACAGCACGTGGCCGACGCCGGAAATGAACAGGGCGTTGTAGAGATTCTCCGAGATCACGTCGCGCTTGCCGTTGAGCAGCATCGCCGCGATGGCGCCGGTGTCGCCCGGCAGCACGGCGCGCACATGGGCGTCGATGGTGTCGCGCAGCCGCTGCACCACGGCATTGGCCCGGGACATCAGGCCGGCCGCGGCCGGCGGCGCCGTCACCTTGATCGCGCCGCGCACGAAGCCCGAGGCGCCGATCTGTTGGAAATAAAGATCGCGGGCGAAATCGTAAGAGCCCGGCTCCAGCGGCTGCAGCGGCGGATCGAGCAGCGCCTTGACCTCGCGACGAAGGAACCGGGTTCCGGCGCCATGCCGCGCTTGACCGAGAGCCGCACCCGTTGCGGCCTGTCGTCGATGCGGTTGCCGTCGATGCGGTCGACGCGCAGCACGAAGCGATCGGTGTGCTGGCTTTCCTCGCGCAGTTCGACGAAGCCCGTGATGGTCACGCCGGAGGCTGGATAGTGCAGGACCGGATGCGCGATCAGCGCGGTCTTCACCGTGGCGACGGCAAAGCCCGCGGCGACCGCGAAGGCAAACAACGCGACCACGAACGCGGCCAGATGCCGGCGCAGCAGCGCCGCGGCGGTGGCGACGACAACCGCCAACGCCGTTGCCGCCCACCAGGCCGGCTCACGGTCCGCCGTGAAATAGAGGATGATGCCGAAACCGTAAGCGACGGCGAGCCACGGCAACAGCCGCCCGGCGGCGACCTCGGCGGCGGCCCACTGCCGCAATTGCGTTTTGGGGGCGAAGTTCGCCCGCGGCCACGTGACATGCCACGGCCGCCCAACGCCACCGACCGGCCAAGGCCAGGGGCCTGACCACGTCCCAGCCCGCGCACCGGCGTGCGCACGGCTCTCTACGCTACTGTCTTGTGCCACTGCGCGCCCCCTGCGCGCTAACTCACCAAGGGCCTTATGCTAGCGGGGCGCGCGCCGGGTGGCGAGGGTATGTGTGCACAACCCCACCCTAACCCTCCCCGCTTGCGGGTGAGGGTTAGGGTGGGGCTAGCCGCCGCCGGACACTTTCGCCCAGGTGTCGCGCAGCCCAACCGTGCGGTTGAACACCAGCCGCTCCGGCGTGGAGTCCCTGTCCGGACAGAAATAGCCCAGCCGCTCGAACTGCACCGCGTCATTGGCATTGCGCCCGGCCAGCGCCGGCTCGACGCGGGCATCGGCGATCACGTCCAGCGAATTCGGATTGATGTCGGCGGCGAAGTCCGTCGCGCTCGGGTCGGGCTTTGTGAACAGCGGATTGTAGAGCCGCACCTCGGCCGGGACGGAATCCTTAGCCGACACCCAATGCATGGTCGCCTTGACCTTGCGGCCGTCGGGCGCATTGCCGCCCTTGGTGGCGGGATCGTAAGTGCATTTCAGCTCGACGATGTCGCCGGCCGCGTTCTTCACCACCTCGCGACAAGTGATGAAATAGGCGTAACGCAGCCGCACCTCGGTGCCGGGCGATAGCCGGAAGAATTTCTTCGGCGGGTTCTCCATGAAATCGTCACGCTCGATGTAGAGCTCGCGGCCGAAGCGGACGCGGCGGGTGCCGGCGGCGGTATCCTCGGGGTGATTGACCGCCTCGACCTCCTCGCTTGTCTTTTCAGGGTAATTCTCGATCACCACTTTGAGCGGCCGCAGCACCGCCATGCGCCGCTGCGCGGTCTTGTTCAAATGCTCGCGGATGGAAAAGTCCAGCATCGCCATGTCGACGGTGCTGTTGGCTTTCGCAACCCCGATGCGCTTGACGAAATCGCGGATCGCCTCGGGCGGCACGCCGCGGCGGCGCAACCCGGCGAGCGTCGGCATGCGCGGATCGTCCCAGCCGTGGACATGGCCGCCGCGCACCAATTCGGTGAGCACGCGTTTCGACAGGATCGTGTAGGTCAAATTGAGGCGGGCGAATTCGTATTGATGCGGCCGCGACGGCACCGGCAGGTTTTGCAAAAACCAGTCGTAGAGCGGCCGGTGGTCCTCAAATTCCAGCGTGCACAGCGAATGGGTGATGCCCTCGATGGCGTCGGACTGGCCGTGGGCAAAATCGTAGCTCGGATAGATGCTCCAGGTTTCGCCGGTGCGCGGATGCTCGGCGTGGAGGATACGGTAGAGCACCGGGTCGCGCAGATTGATATTACCCGACGCCATGTCGATTTTGGCGCGCAGCACCCGCGCCCCGTTCGGAAATTCGCCGGCGCGCATGCGGCGGAAGAGATCGAGATTGTCCTCCACGCCGCGGTCGCGGAACGGGCTGTTCTTGCCCGGCTCTGTCAAGGTGCCGCGCGTCGCGCGCATCGCGTCCTGGCTTTGATCGTCGACATAAGCTTTGCCGGCACGGACCAAATCCTCCGCCCAGCCATAGAGCCGCTCGAAATAATCCGAGGCGTGATAGAGGTGCGTGCCCCAATCGAAGCCGAGCCAACGCACATCGCGCTCGATGGCGTCGATATATTCCTGGGATTCCTTGGTCGGATTGGTGTCGTCGTAGCGCAGATTGCAGTGGCCGCCGAACTCGTCGGCGATGCCGAAATTGAGGCAAATCGACTTGGCGTGGCCGATATGCAGGTAGCCGTTCGGCTCCGGCGGAAAGCGCGTGACCACGGTTTTGTGCCGCCCCGATTCCAGGTCGGCGCGCACGATGTCGCGAATGAAATCCTGGCCCGCTTCGCGAGCGGGCTCCTTTACCGGTGTGTCGACAACCGTCATGGATCAATCCGTTTGGCGCCGCCGGAAGAGGCGGGCAGCGCGCCGAAGCCTAAGATGCGATTGCGCCCCGGATTGGACAAGTTGGCCCGCGGGGTCAAGTCCGGCGCCGAAAAAGCTTGCGTCCGCTTACTGTCCTTAACACTTAAGCGTGCTAAACGAGCCCGCGCCCCCCGCGCCCGCGGATCAGGATTGCAATGACCGTCGTCACCCGTTTTGCCCCCTCGCCCACCGGTTTTCTCCATATCGGCGGCGCCCGCACCGCGCTGTTCAACTGGCTGTATGCCCGCGGACGCGGCGGCAAGATGCTGCTGCGGATCGAGGACACCGACCGCGAGCGCTCGACGCAAGCCGCTATCGACGCCATCCTCGATGGGCTCAACTGGCTCGGCATCGGCTGGGATGGCGAGGTTATTTATCAATTCGCCCGCGCGGCGCGGCACCGCGAGGTGGTCGAGCAACTGCTCGCGACCGGAAACGCCTATCGCTGTTATGCGAGCCCCGACGAGCTCAAGAACATGCGCGAGGCCGCGCGCCGCGAAGGCCGCGCCAAACTCTACGATAGCCGCTGGCGCGATCGCGATCCGAACGAGGCGCCGGTGGGCGTCAAACCGGCGATCCGGCTAAAGGCGCCGCTCACCGGCGAGACCGTCATCGAGGACCAGGTGCAGGGCCGCGTGGTCTGGCAGAACGAGAATCTCGACGACCTCGTGCTGCTGCGCTCCGACGGCACGCCGACCTACATGCTCGCCGTCGTGGTCGACGATCACGACATGGACGTCACCCACATCATCCGCGGCGACGACCATTTGACCAACGCCGCGCGGCAAAAGCAGATTTATGACGCGCTCTGCTGGCCGGTGCCGGTGATGGCGCATATCCCGCTGATCCACGGCCCCGACGGCTCAAAGCTGTCGAAGCGCCACGGCGCGCTCGGCGTCGATGCTTATCGCGCCATGGGCTACCTGCCGGTGGCGCTGCGCAATTATCTGGTGCGGCTGGGCTGGAGTCATGGCGACCAGGAGATTTTTTCGACTGAAGAGATGATCGCGGCGTTCGACCTGCCGCAGATCGGCCGCTCGCCGGCGCGCTTCGACTTCGCCAAGCTGGAAAGCCTCAACGGCCATTACATCCGGCAAAGCGCCGACGCTGACCTGCTCGCCGCCATCGACCAGCTGTTGCCCCATATCGCCGACGGCGCAAAGCTCGCCGCCAAGATGACACCTGACCTGCGCCGGCAATGGCTGCACGCCATGCCAAGCTTAAAGGAGCGCGCCAAGACGCTCCTCGATCTTATTGATGGTGCTAAGTTTCTCCTGGCAGACCGGCCGCTCCCGCTGGACGACAAGGCAGCCGCTCTGCTGACGGCGGATGCCAAAGCTTTGCTGGCCGATATCGGCGCCGAATTGGGCGCCGTCGAGCCCTGGGCGGCCGAGACGACCGAACAGGCGGTCCGCACCTTCGCCGAGCGCAAAGGCGCAAAACTCGGCGCTATCGCCCAGCCGCTGCGGGCGGCGCTGACCGGCCGCACCACTTCGCCCGGCATCTTCGAGGTGCTGGCCGTGCTCGGCAAGGCCGAAAGCCTCGCTCGCATCGCAGATCAGACCGGCTCACGAAGCGCCTAAATAAACCGAGGTTTACGTCGCGCGCGGCTTGTCACATGCCTATTATCTTGCAGTGCACACTTTGCTAAGCTACCCCCATGACGGCCGGATCGGGCTGCCGCTTCTTTGACCATCGCCCGCCCCCTGCCGTTTCGCTTGCCACTTATTCGAGGATACGATCATGGACGCGAAGACCGGCGCCAACATCAAGACCGGCACGCTGAAACTCGGCGACAAGGATTATAATTTTCCGATCTACGACGGGACCATCGGCCCCGAAGTGATCGACATTTCCAAGCTCTACGCCGAGGCCGGCATCTTCACCTACGATCCCGGTTTCACCTCGACCGGCTCTTGCGAATCCAAGATCACCTATATCGACGGCGACGCAGGCATTTTGCTCTATCGCGGCTATCCGATCGACGATTTGGCCGAGCACGGCGATTTCCTCGAGACCTGCTACCTCCTGCTCTACGGCGAACTGCCGACCGCCACCCAGAAAGCCGATTTCGTCGACCGCGTGATCCATCACACGATGGTGCACGAGCAGATGAGCCGCTTCTTCCAGGGTTTTCGCCGCGACGCCCATCCGATGGCGGTGATGGTCGGTTCGGTCGGCGCGCTGTCGGCGTTCTATCACGACTCCACCGATATCACCGATCCGCAGCAGCGCATGATCGCCTCGATCCGCATGATCGCGAAAATGCCGACGCTGGCCGCCATGGCGTACAAATATTCCGTCGGCCAGCCATTCATGTATCCGAACAACAAGCTCGACTACGCCTCGAACTTCTTGCGCATGTGCTTTGCGGTGCCGTGCGAGGAATACAAGGCCAATCCGGTCATCGCGCGCGCCATGGACCGTATCTTCACGCTGCACGCCGACCACGAGCAGAACGCCTCGACCTCCACCGTGCGGCTCGCCGGCTCGACCGGCGCCAATCCGTTCGCCTGCATCGCCGCCGGCATCGCCTGCCTGTGGGGCCCGGCGCATGGCGGCGCCAACGAGGCGGCCTTGAAGATGCTCGGCGAGATCGGTTCCGTCGACCGCATCCCCGAATTCGTCAAGAAGGCGAAGGATCCCAAGGATTCATTCCGCCTGATGGGTTTCGGCCATCGCGTCTACAAGAACTACGACCCGCGCGCCAAGCTCATGCAGAAAACTTGCCATGAGGTCCTCAACGAACTCGGCGTCAACGATCCCCTCCTCGACGTCGCCATCGAGCTCGAGCGCATCGCGCTGCATGACGAGTATTTCATCGAGAAGAAGCTCTATCCGAACGTCGACTTCTATTCCGGCATCACGCTGCGCGCCATGGGCTTCCCCACCACTATGTTCACGGTGCTGTTCGCGCTCGCCCGCACCGTCGGCTGGATCGCGCAGTGGAAGGAAATGATCGAGGATCCGCACCAGAAACTCGGCCGGCCGCGCCAGCTTTATACCGGCTCGCCGCAACGGGAATATCAGCCGATCTCGAAGCGGAAATAACTTGGCGAATGGCGAATTGGCGAGTGGCGAATAGGAACGGTGATCTTCGCTATTCGCCACTCGCTATTCGCGTTGCCCGTCATAAGCCCACGTCAAATACACCCCGCCCCACGTGAAGCCGCCGCCGAAGGCGACTAAAATCATGCGGTCGCCGATCTTCAGCTTGCTCTCGTAATCCCACAGGCACAGCGGGATCGTGGCCGCGGTGGTGTTGCCGTATTTGTGGATGGTGACCATCACCTGTTTCGGGTCGAGCTTCATGCGTTCCGCCGTCGCCTCGATGATGCGTCTGTTGGCCTGGTGCGGCACCAGCCAGTCGACCTGGTCGCTGGTCAAATGATTGCGTTGCATCAGCTCGGTGGCGACGTCCGCCATGCGGGCGATGGCGAATTTATAGACCGCGGCGCCTTCCTGATGGACGTAATGCAGCCGCTTGGCCACGGTCTCGGCCGTCGGCGGCATGCGGCTGCCGCCGGCCTTTTGATGCAGATGCGGCATGCCGGCACCGTCGGAGCGGATCAG
This sequence comes from uncultured Alphaproteobacteria bacterium, assembly GCA_963724715.1. Lineage (GTDB taxonomy): Bacteria > Pseudomonadota > Alphaproteobacteria > Rhizobiales > Xanthobacteraceae > BOG-931. Next base: position 387,465 of record CAVRVV010000004.1, read on the forward strand.
CGTGTCGAGGATGCCGTACTTTTTGCTCGGCTCGATCAGAACCGCACCGGCGGCGTCGCCGAACAGCACGCAGGTGGCGCGGTCGGTATAGTCGATGATCGCCGACATCTTGTCGGCGCCGACCACCACGATCTTGCGGAATTTTCCGGTCTCGATGAATTGCGCCGCAATGGTGAGCGCATAGACGAAGCCGGAGCACGCCGCCTGCACGTCGAAGCTGCCGATGTTGCGGATACCGACCATGTCGCAGATCAGATTGGCGGTCGACGGAAAGACCAGATCCGGGGTCGTCGTGGCGCAAATCAAAAGCTCGACGTCGCCTGACGCAGTCCCGGTCTTGCTCAAGAGTCCGCGCACCGCCTCGGCGCCCATATGCGAGGTGCCGAGCCCTTTGCCTTTGAGAATATGCCGTTCGCGGATGCCGGTACGCTCGACAATCCACTCGTCGCTGGTATCGACCATCTTGGCCAGCTCGGCGTTAGTCAGAACGTCGGGCGGCACGTAGCCGAACACGCCGGTGATCGCCGCGCGGACCGCAGATTTCCGGACGGTTTTCTTGGACTTGCTCACGCGGGAATCTTTGCTGTTTCGCCTGAAAGTACCTTTGCGGCCTTAGCAGGATGGCCGCCGCAATGGTAGAGCGGCATCTGAGCAGCGGTTAACACGGCTGTGGCGACGCATGATGTTGGGCCACATCGAGGACGATTGCCGCAGCCTTGGCGCTCGGCGCCTCGCCGCCGATGGCCATGATGGCATCGAGCCGGCCGAAGGCCTCGATCTGGCGCTGCCGCTGCGCCGTGTCGGACAACAGCGGCAGCAGCGCTGCGGCGAGGCGTTCCGGCGTGCAGTCGGACTGCAAAAGTTCCGGAATGACGTTCTCGCCAAGGACCAGATTGGCCAGGATGACGCTCGGTAGCGTTGAACGCAGTCGCAACAGCCGCGCAATGTTCCACTCGACGACCGACAGGCGATAGGCGGCAACGGTCGGTATGCCGGCAAGCGCCAATTCGAGCGTCACGGTGCCGGATGCGGCGAGCGCCGCCCGCGCCTGGCGAAAGGCGGCCCATTTCTCGTTCGGCTCGACCACGATCCGCGGCGCTACGGCCCATCCGGCGACGCCGGCGCGTACTTGCGCCGCGAGATGGGGCACGGTCGGTAGCACAAGCTCCATCGGGCCAGAGCGCGCGGCAACTTGTTCGATCGCGGCGCCGAATGTTCCAAGCAGATGCCGGATCTCGCTGCCCCGGCTGCCGGGCAGCACGAGGACGACGGGAGGATTGACGCTACGGCGCTGTGACTCCTCGGCATTGGGGCGCAGTTCGGCGATGCGCTCGACCATGGGATGACCGACATAAAGGCAACGCGGGCCGCCGAGCTTGACGTGGACCGCCGGCTCGAACGGCAGGATGGCGAGCACCTGATCGACATAAGCGCGCATGGCGCGGGCGCGACCGGCCCGCCACGCCCAGATCGAGGGCGAGACATAATCGAGGATCGGGATTTTGGGCGCGAGCCGGCGTACGCGGCGGGCAACCCTGTGGGTGAAATCGGGACTGTCGATGATCACCAATGCATTCGGGCGCGCGGCGACCACGGCGGCGGCGGTCTCACGAATCCGGCGAAAGATCATCGGCAGCCGGCGCGGGACCGCCGCAATACCCATGATCGAAAGCTCGTCGATGGCGAATGGACTGCTGATTCCGGCGGCCGCCATGGCGCGTCCGCCGACCCCGTTGAACGTCAATGCGCCGCCGTGCCGCGCTTTGAGCGCACGAACCAGTGCCGCGCCGAGCGCATCGCCGGATTCTTCGGCAGCGACGATATAAATCGAGATCGCTCCGGTTTGCGGCTCGTGCCTCATCGCGCCGCGTCCTCGCCCACGCCGGCGACGAAAATGTTCTCACGATCGGCCGCGGCGATCACCTCGGCCGCCTCGGTGATGATGGTTGAGCCGGCAGCGACCGCGACGCCGGCAAGCCCGGCGCGCGCTGCGCCCTCGATGGTCCGCGGCCCGATCGAAGGCAGATCGAAGCGGCGATCCTGGCCGGGCTTTGGCGCCTTGACCAGAACGCCGACACCAAGCGGCGTGGTGACCCTGCCTTGCCGGCGCAGCTCGGCGATCCGCGCCAGCATATTGTCCGTGCCTTCGGCCGCCTCGACGGCAAGCACATGGTTGTTGGCGACGATCGCGGCTTGCCCGACGTCAAAAGGCCCCAGCGCGGCGATCAATTTCATGGCGCGCGCGATGTCGTCACGGTCAGACGCCGACGGCTGGCGGTGGCCATGCACGCCTTCGGGGACGAAGACCTCCGACGCCACGTCGCGGACGCCAATGACGCGCAAGCCGCCCTCTTCCGCCATGCTGGCGATCCCTGACAACAACCGGTCGTCCCCGCCGCGAAAGGCTCGGGCGAGGCGCGGCAGCAACCGGATGGTCTGCCAATCGAGCCGCACTTGCCGTAGCGGCGGCCGCAACAGCGAACCGATGAACAAAACCTCCTTGCAATGCTCCTCGCGGGCGAGGCGAAAGAAGCGGCCTGCTTGACCGATGAAGATCCAATGATGGGTATGCCGTTCGATGATTTTTGGATCGGCCCAGCCCTTCAACCCGAACATCACCGGCTGCCGGCCGCCACGCTTAATCGCCTCGGCGACTGCGCCGGGAAAGCTGCCGCCGCCGCAGATGATGGCGATGGGACCACGCTCGGCGTCAGCCAAGTCCTCGTCAGCCATGGAAGCCCTCGTCAGGCGGCGTCATTCGTCCGGGCCGTCGTTCCAGCGCCGCGTGCGCGGCCGCATCAAGGGCCGCTTGTTGCCGGCACGGATGAACGCGATCATCTTGCCGACCAGTGGATCGCCGGCGAATTCACGCTCGACCGTGTCGATGCGCTCGGCGATGCGGCCTTCGACAAAGAACAGCGAGCGATAGGCGTTGCGAACGCGGTGCATCTCGGCGCGCGTGGCGCCGCGCCGGCGCAAGCCGACCATGTTCAATCCGACCAGCGCGCCGGTCTGGCCGAGCGCGAAGCCGAACGGGATGATGTCGTCGCGCGCCGCCGACATGCCGGCCATCATCACGCCCTCGCCGATCCGCACATGTTGATGGATCGCGACATGGCCGCCGAGAAAGGTGTGGTCCCCCACCAAAACATGACCGCCCAGCACCACGTTGTTGGCAAGGTTCACATCGTCGCCGACCTGGCAGTCGTGGCCGACGTGAGCGCCGACCATGATGAAACAGCGGTCGCCGACCCGCGTGACGCCGCCGCCGTCTTCGGTGCCGGTATTCATGGTGACGCTCTCGCGCAAGTCGCAACGCTCGCCGATGATCAGCCGGGTCGGGCCGCCGCGATAATGCACCGATTGCGGCGGCGTGCCGAGCGACGAGAACGGATAGACCACGGTGCCGGCGCCGATCGTCGTCACGCCGGTGACGTTGACGTGGGCGATCAGGCGCACGCCGCTTGCCAGCTCGACTTGTGGCCCGACCAGACAATACGGCCCGATCTCCACGCCCTCGCCAATGCGCGCACCGCTGGCGACGCGTGCGGTCGAATCGATCGCCATCTAGTCCTCGGTAATGATTGCGCCGATCTCGGCTTCGGCGATGAGAAAGTCGCCGACCTTGGCTTCAGCGCGGTACCACCACATGTTGCGGCGGTGGGCGATCTTGTCGACGTGATATTCGATCGTATCGCCCGGCCCCGCCGGCTTGCGGAATTTGGCCTTGTCGATGGTGAGGAAATACACCTTCCGCCCGCGCGCCACCGTTCCCAAATGCCACAGCACGAGCGTGCCTGCCGTCTGCGCCATGCCCTCGACCACCAGCACGCCGGGCATCACCGGATTGTCGGGAAAGTGGCCCATGAATTGCGGCTCGTTGAAGGTGACGTTCTTGATGCCGATGGCATGCTCGTCGGCGCGCATGTCGATCAGGCGGTCGACCATGACGAAGGGGTAGCGATGCGGCAACAGCCGCAGGATTTCACGGATGTCGACCGCGCCGAGCGTTTCGCCGCTCATTCTTCGCCGCCTTCGGGTTTGCCGGCATTGCGCGCCATGCGGCGCACCCAGCTGATGCCACGCAACCATTCGCGCGACGGCTGAGCCGGCCAGCCGTTATAGCGTCCGCCGGCGGGCACGTCGGTGACGACACCGGCGCGCGCGCCGAGCATCACTTTATCGCCGATGGTCAAATGGTCGGCGATGCCGACCTGCCCGCCCATCATGACGTAGTCCCCCACATTGCAGCTGCCGGAAATGCCGGTTTGCGAGACGAGCACGCAGTGCCGTCCGATGGAGGTGTTGTGTCCGATTTGCACCAGATTGTCGATCTTGGTGCCCTCGCCGATGACGGTATCTCTGGTGGCGCCGCGGTCGATGGTCGAATTGGCGCCGATCTCCACGTCGTCCTGAATGATGACGCGCCGCGTTTGCGGAATCTTCTGAAGTCCCGCCGGGCCCGGCAGATAGCCGAAGCCGTCCTGGCCGATACGGACGCCCGGATGGATGATGACGCGATCGCCGATCAAGGCATGCTGGATCGTCGCGCCGGCGCCGATGGCGCAGTCGCGGCCGATGCTTACGCCCGGCCCGATCACCGCGCCGGCAGCGATCACCGTGCCGGCGCCGATCTCGGCATGGGGGCCGATGACGGCGAGCGGATCGACCGTCACACTCGCTTCAAGACGGGCCGCCGGATGCACATGCGCGTCCTTGCTGCGTCCTTTCACGCCGAACAACGACGATGGGCGCAAGGCATCGGGAAACAGCGCGCGCGTGACCGCGACGAAGGCCCGATACGGGTCGGGCGTCACCAGGACGGCCAGGTCTTGCGGCGCCTTGGCTTCAAAGCGCGGGCTGACGAAGCAAGCTCCCGCGCGCGTGATCGCCAATGCGTCGAGAAATTTGGGCTTGTCGACAAAACTGATGTCGGCTGCGACCGCGCTGTCGAGCGGAGCGATATTGCTGATGCGCCGGTCGAGCGGATCGCCCGCTCGCGGCTTGGCGCGCGTGAGCGCCGCGATCTCCTCGATCGTGAGCGACCGCTGGGTTCGTGCAGTGTCCGGCATGCGCCCGTCCATGACGAGAGCTCAAGCCACGCTTAGAAGTGCGTTCCGCCGCCGAAGGCGAAGAACTGGGTGCGGTCGTAACTCGTCTTCGTAATCGGATAGGCAAAATCGAACCGCAGCGGGCCGAACGGGGAATCCCAGATGATGCTGGCGCCGACCGACGAGCGCACGAACGGGCTGTCGGAAAATTGCATGCCGCATTGACAGAAAAAGCCGCCCTGTTGGGCGTTGACGAAGCCGTTGACCTCTCCGGTCGAAATTAACTGCGTCTCGCCCTTGTATCCCCACACCGAGCCGGCGTCGACGAACACGGCACCGCGGAAGCCGGTGTCCTTGGGCAGGAAGTAGAACGGATATTGGAACTCCAGGCTCGCGCCCCAGTAGTTGGTGCCGCCGATGGCGTCGTTCGACGTTCCCGGTGTGATGTCGCGCGGGCCGAGGCCGGCCGGCGCAAAGCCGCGCACCAGGTTCGGGCCCATCTTGAAGTCGTCGAGCAGGCGGACGCCCTGGCCGTCGAGCCCGATCATGTTGCCGGCTTGCAGATGCAGAGTGCCGATAAGATCGGGAACGACTTCATAGTAGGTGTGGAAGTCGACGCTCGAGCGCATATAGGCGACGTCGCCGCCGATACCGGCAAAATCCTGACCGAACGTGACCAACAGGCCGTTGGTCGGGCTCTTGTTGTTGTCGAGCGTGTTGTAGGTCAATCCGTATCCCGCAAGCGACGTCAGCGTAGCGCCGCCGGCAAGCTCGGCGCGCACCGGCAGCGACGCCTGGCCGTAGAGAAGGCAGCTCGTGGTGTTCGCGTAGGGGAAAATGGGTGCGGTGTTTATGGCCGTCGGCGTCGCGAAGGTGTTGACGAAATCCGGATTGAGGTTGTTACAGTCGTTGAGATAGGCCGGCAGCGTGATCCGCTGCGTGTATATCGAATAGCGCAGTTGCAACGCCAGATCTTCGCGCAGCGCGATGCCGAGCTTAAAGCTGCCGCCGTACGATTCCGTGCCGTATGACAGGTAGCTGTTGGCCAGCGTCTCCTTGGCGAACAGATCGATGCCCGCCGCGAGCCGCTGATCGAGGAAATAGGGCTCGACAAAACTGAATTCCGCGCCGCGGACGAATTCGCCGTAGGTCAAGGCGATCTTGGCGTAGCGGCCGGTGCCGAGCAGGTTGCGCTCGGAAACCGACATCTGGGCGAGCCAGCCTTCCGCCGTCGAATAGCCGCCCATGACCGAGAAGTCGCCGGTCGACTGCTCCTCGAGCTCGACATTGAGCACCACCCGGTCGGGTGCCGATCCGGGCTCGTTGGTGATCTTCACCGACTTGAAGAAGTTCAGGTTCTTCAGCCGCCGTTCGGCCCGGTCGATCAGCGCGCGGTTGTACGGATCGCCTTCGGCAATGTCGAACTCGCGCCGGATCACGTAATCGCGGGTGCGGATATTGCCGTGGATATTGATGCGCTCGATATAGGCGCGGGTGCCCTCGTCGACGACGAAGACGACGTTGATGGTGCGGGTCTGCGGATTGCGGTCGCCGCGCGGGCGGACGGTGGCGAACGGATAGCCGCGCCGCGCCACCTCGACGGTGACATCCTCGACCGTCTTCTCGATCGCCTCGCCGTTGTAGATGTCGCCCGCGCGCATGCGCAGCACGCGCTGCAGCGACTGCGAATCGATGGCACGGACATTGGATTGAACGTCGGCGGTGCCGAAGTGGTACAGCGGCCCTTCTTCGATCGTGAAAGTAATGTTGAATCCCTTCTTGGCGGGATCGTATTCGGCAACCGCCGAGACCACCTGCACGTCGGCATAGCCGTGCTTGAGGTAGAAGCGGCGGATCAGATCGCGGTCGGCTTCCATGCGGTCGGGGTCGTAGACGTCGGTGGTCTGCAGGAAGCTCAAGAAATTGGATTGGGCGGTCTTGATCACCTCTTTCAGGCGCCATGACGAATAGGACTTGTTGCCGACGAAATCGATCGACTTCACGCCGGTCTTCTCGCCCTCCTTGACCATGAAAATCAGATCGACGCGGTTGTTCGGCCGCTCGATGATCTGCGGCGTCACGCTGACGTCGAAGCGGCCGTTGCGGTGATAGACTTCGACGATGCGCTGGGTGTCGGCCTGCACCCTGGGGCGCGACAGCGAGTCGCGCGCCTTCGACTGGATTTCTTCCTGGAGCTGCTCGTCCTTCATCCGGTGGTTGCCTTCGAAGGCAAGCCGGTTGATCACCGGCGATTCCACCACCGTGACGACGACGTGGCCGCCCGATTGGGTGATGTGGACGTCGTCAAAAAGGCCGGACGCATAGAGCGCTTTGAGCGCGGCGTCGATCTTGGCGGCGTCGAGGCGCTCGCCGGGGCCAAGTTTGAAATAGGACCGGACCGTTTCCGCTTCGACGCGGCGGTTGCCCTGGACCACGATGCTGTTTGCAGACGCGCCAGCCTCGGCCGGCGGCGCCGCATATGCTGCGCCGGCCGGCAGGCCAACAAAACCTACTCCGAGGAGCAAGCCGGCCAGAACGAGCCCCCGTCTCACCCGCACACACATGTCCATGCGCTAAGCGCCTTTACCCCTAGTGGCCGCCCCCAGTGGCGGGTTACTTGCCTCGATCTCCCTTACGTTTTTTTCGCTTAAGATATTAATTCTGCGCGCATTTTTGCCACGTCCCCACCCTTTGCACAACATCCCCACGCCCCGATCTCGCCCCCGCGAGTACGTCCCATTTTTGGCCACCTCAGGAGGTCGCCAAGTGAACTATGTCGTTGAAAGTTGCAAATATCATCAACATCAAGACGATTGCGAGGCCGATACGAAACCCGACCTCCTGGGCCCGTTCCGACAGCGGCCGGCCGCGCAGCGCCTCGATCGAATAGAACAAAAGGTGACCGCCATCGAGCAGCGGGATCGGGAACAGGTTCAGAAGCCCGATCGACACCGAAATGACCGCCATGATGTGGATGACCATGGCGGAACTGATAGTTGAAGCTCGCCCGACAACACGCGCGATTCCGATAGGACCACTCAGTTGGTCAGGCGATCTGTGACCGACCACGACGCCGCCGATGTAACCCATGGTGGCGTCGATAACAGCCCAAGTCTCTTGCACGCCCAGCCAGACCGCTCGGGGTGGCGAAACCGGCTCAAGTTGAGCCCCCCCTGGTGCAAGCGTGCCTTGAATGCCGAGCCTTCCGATTGACGTGCCGAGAATGTCTTTTTCGGCTTTGGGGGTCGCTTGGAGTACGAGTGAGCTGCCATTGCGCTGTACGGTGATGGCAAGCGCAACGCCTGCACTCTCGCTGACGATGCGCTGCATATCGGCGAAGTTGCCGATAGCCTGTCCGGCAATCGAAACCACCAAGTCGCCAGGCTGGAAACCCGCTACCGCGGCTGGACTATCCGCGACCACCGCATCGACACGCGCGCTCATTGTTTGCGACGACTGTGTCGGCTTGCCGTACAGCATGAAGGTACCGGCAAAAATCGCTATGGCTAAAAGGAAATTTGCCAGCGGTCCGGCCACCACAATGGCCGCCCGCTTGGGCAGCGATTGACCGATGAAGCTCTGCGACTTTTCCTTGTCGTCCATCGTCGCAAGCTGCGAACCGTCAGACGCGCTCGCCACGTTCTCGTCGCCGAAAAACTTCACATAGCCGCCAAGCGGGATAGCGGCGATCTTCCACCGTGTGCCGTGGCGGTCATTGAAACCAGCAAGTTCGGGCCCGAAGCCGAGGGAAAACACCAGAATCCGCACGCCGCACCAGCGCGCGATCAGGAAATGTCCCAATTCGTGTACGAACACGACGACACTGAGCACGCCCAGAAAGACCACGATTTGGCCGACCACGCCGCCCCCAAGCGCATGTAAATGCGACAGAAAATACGACCCCATGACGCTGTCCTGCCGCCCCCGCCTGTCCCGCCCGATTCCGAACCTAGGATGCCATTGCGGCAATTTCGGGCAAGAGGTCAGCCGCCAACCTTCTCGCATTATGGTCAATTTCGAGCGCTTGCTCGACCGATTGCGGCTCCGCCATCTCGCCGCGCCGATCCGCCGCATCGATTGTGGCCTCGACAAGGGCGGGAATGCCGGGGAATCCCAGCCGCCGGCCGACGAATTCGCGCACCGCGATCTCGTTCGCCGCATTGAGGATCGTTGGCGCCGCCCCACCCGCGGCCAGCGCCTTGCGCGCGATCGCCAGCGCCGGGAAGCGTACCGGGTCGGGCGCCTCGAAGGTCAGCGCCGATACCCGGGCGAGATCGAGCCGCGGCGCCGGCGTGGACATGCGGGTCGGCCAACCCAGGCAATGGGAGATCGGAATGCGCATGTCCGGCGAGCCGAGTTGCGCGATCACTGAGCCGTCGCGGAATTCAACCAGGCTATGAACCACCGACTGCGGATGGACGATGACGTCGAGTTCGTCGGGCGACAGCGCGAACAAGTGATGCGCCTCGATCAACTCGAGGCCTTTGTTCATCAGCGTCGCGGAATCGATCGTGACCTTCGGCCCCATGACCCAGGTCGGATGCTTGAGCGCCTGCTCCACCGTCACGGTGCGCAATTGCTGCAGCGACGAGGTGCGGAACGGCCCACCCGAGGCGGTCAGGATGACGCGGCGCACTTCCTCGCGCCGGCCCGACATCATCGCCTGGAACACCGCGTTGTGCTCGGAATCGACCGGCAGGATTGTCGCCGCTGCAGCGGCCGCGCGGCGCATGAACAAAGCGCCGGCACAAACCAAACATTCCTTATTGGCGAGCGCCACCGTCGCGCCGCGTTCGGCCGCAGCGAGCGTCGGCTTGAGACTTGCTGCTCCTGTAATCGCCGCCATGACCCATTCGGCAGGCCGCTGTGCCGCCTCGACCAAAGCGTCGGCGCCGGCGGCCGTTTCGATGCCGGAGCCGGACAACTCGGACTTCAATTCCTTGTAAGCCGAGGGCTCGCCGACCGCGGCAAAGCGCGCACCGAGTTCGCGCGCGATATTCGCCAACGCGGCCGCATTGCGATTTGCAGTCACGGCCTCGACGCGATAACGCCCAGGCTCGCGTTGCAACAGATCGATGGTGCTCGAACCGATCGAACCGGTGGCGCCGAGCAGCGTCACGGATTTCGGCGCGTGTGCCAGATCCGGTCTGGCGGGTTTCTGCTGCGTCTTCTTCACCGGCTCTACCATACCAGCAAGCCCTGGGCCGGAGCATCGGGCCCTTGCCGCAGGATGCCGATCAGAAGCGCGACAAAAGCTGCGACCAGAAAGCCGTCGAGACGGTCCATCAGTCCTCCGTGACCGGGGATCAGGCTGCCCGCATCCTTGGCGCCGAAACGCCGTTTGACCGCGGATTCGAACAGGTCGCCAGCCTGCGTAAGGATCGAAAGCAGCAAAGCGACAGTCCCTACGGCAACAAGCTTATCGACCCCGCTCGCATAGGCGACCGAGGTCCCTGCGGCAACCCCCCCTACGACACCACCAACGGCGCCTGCCCAGGTCTTGTTCGGGCTGACCTGAGGCCACAGCAACGGACCGCCGATCGCCCGGCCCACCGCATAGGCGAAAATGTCGGTTGCCCAGACCGTTATGGCCACGAACAGCACCGCGACAAAACCCCATGCGGTATCGCGGCGCAGCAGCGCCGGCCCGAGAAAGGCGATGCCGGCATAGACGATGCCGCACGACCCCCAAACCAGCGGATTGCGCGCCGGAAAACGGCGCGGCCAGGCGGCCATCACGCCGGCCGCGAGCGCTGCGCCGATGAAGATCATAGCGGCGGCGGCAACGGGTTCGTCGACGCCGGTCAACGCAAACGCAAACGCGAGCGCGGCAAATCCGGGGATCAAGATCCTGGCGTCGGCGCCGTCGGCGACCAGCTTGGTCCATTCCCAGAGGATGCCTGCAGCCGCGGCGGCGCAAAGCAGAAAAAACAGCCAACCACCGATATAGGCCAAGACCAGCACCAGCGGTCCGAGCACGGCGGCGGAAGCGACGCGAAGCACAAGGTTGTTCGCGCTGCCGAGTCTTGACGCGAATTTTCCAGTTTCGCCGTTGTCGCGCTGATTGCTCACGATCCGGTCTGGGCGATCAATCCGCCGAAACGCCGTTCGCGCCGGCGGTACTCGGCAATGGCGCCTTCGAGCGCTGCGCGGTCGAAATCCGGCCAATTGATCGGAACGAACACCAGTTCGCTATAGGCCGATTGCCACAACAGGAAATTGGACAGCCGCTGCTCGCCGCTGGTGCGAATGATGACGTCGGGATCGGGGATGTCGGGCGCGTCGAGGTGGCGCGACAACAGCTCGGGCGTGATGTCGCTCGCCTTGAGCCGTCCCTCGGCCACTTCTGCTACGAGGCGGCGCGCCGCGCGCGCGATCTCCTGTCGCGCGCCGTAATTGAAGGCGACGACCAGCGTGAAACCATCGTTGCCGCGGGTCAGATCTTCCGCCTCCCGCAACAGACCGCAAATATCGGGGTCGAGATCGTCGCGTTCGCCGATGACGCGGACGCGGATATTGTTCTTGTGCAGATCGACCAGATCGTTGCGGATGAAGCGGCGCAACAGGCCGAGCAGGTCGCGGATTTCCGATGGCGGACGCGACCAGTTCTCCGAGCTGAAGGAGAAAATCGTCAGAATGGAAATGCCGAGCTCGTTCGCCGCGCGCACCGTCTTGCGCAAGGCCTCGACGCCGCGGCGATGGCCTTCCACGCGCGGCAGGCCGCGGGCCGCGGCCCAGCGTCCATTGCCATCCATGATGATGGCAACATGGCGAGGACTTTCGAAGCCGTCGCCATTCCCCGCCTTGGTCTGAACTTCGCCTGTCGCGCTCAAACCGTCATGATCTCCTTTTCCTTGCCGGCCAGCATCTTCTCGACTTCGGCGATGGTCGCGTCGGTAGCTTTTTGCACGTCGCCGGCCTGCCGTTTTTCGTCGTCTTCGCTGATCTTGTGTTCCTTCTCGAGCTTTTTCAAAAGATCGAGGCCGTCGCGGCGGACATGGCGCACGGCGACCCTCGCCGCTTCGGCATATTTGTGCGCGACCTTGGCGATTTCCTTGCGCCGTTCCTCGTTGAGCTCCGGGATGCGCAGCTTGAGCACCTGGCCTTCGGTCGAAGGCGTCAAGCCGAGATTTGCCGCCGAGATCGCCTTCTCGACCGCATGCACCATCGAGCGATCCCAGACCTGGACACTGAGCAGGCGCGGCTCAGGCACGCTGATAGAGGCAAGCTGATTGAGCGGCATGTGGTTGCCGTAAGCCTCAACCTGGACGTGCTCGAGCAGCGCGGTCGAGGCGCGCCCGGTGCGCAAGCCGGAAAGCTCCTGCTTCAGCGAGGCGATCGCGCCTTGCATGCGGCGCTTGAGGTCGTTCATGTCGAATGTCGTCGTGGTCATGGCAGCCTCCCTGGCAGCCTCCTTGGCGCCTTGCGCGATCCGGGTCGGCGCGCGATTGCTAGCCGACGGTGGTAAAGCGCCCTTTTCCGCGCAGCACCTGCTCGATCGCGCTCTGCTCCCGGATCGAGAATACGATGATAGGCATACGGTTTTCCTGGGCAAGCGCGAAGGCCGTGGCGTCCAGAATCTTCAGGCGCTTGTCCAGGGCCTCCTGATGGCTCAGGCGATCATAGCGCTTGGCCTTGGGGTCCTTCTTCGGATCGGCGGTATAGACGCCGTCGACGTCGGTGGCCTTGAGGACGGCGCTGCAGCCCATCTCGGCTGCCCGCAGGATGGCCGTGGTATCGGTGGTGAAATAGGGATTTCCGGTGCCGCCGGCGAACACGATAATGCGGTCCTCGTCGAGATGGCGCAGCGCGCGCTGGCGCTCGTAGGTCTCGCAGACCTGCGGCATGGCCAGCGCCGACATGGTGCGGGCGCTCACGCCGGCCCGCTCGACGGCGGCTTCCAGGACCAGGGCGTTCATCACGGTCGCCAGCATGCCCATGGCATCGGCGGTCGGCCGCGACAGGCCGTTTTCGGAGATTTGTGCGCCGCGCAACACGTTGCCGCCGCCGACCACGACGCCGAGCGCGATGCCGAGCTTGTGGGCGGCGATCAGATCGGCGGCAAAGCGGTCGATGGTCGGCTGATGGATGCCGAATTTCTCCGGACCGCTCAAAGCTTCGCCGGAGAGTTTGACGATCACCCGTCGGTAGTTCGGCTTAGCCATCGAGGGTTCCGCTTGCGATTTTCGCCACTCGCTGCCGATTCCCGCGCAAACGCAATAGGGTCAGGGCGTTTCCACGCGAAACCCACAGAGAACGGCGCCGGCTTAACGGGCGCCGGCCAGCGCCGCAACCTCGCCGCCGAAATCGCCGCTGGGGCGGTCGATGCCCTCGCCGAGCGCAAAGCGGACGAAACCGGTGACTTTAATCGGCGCGCCGACCTTTGTTTCCGCGTCTTTGAGAGCCTGCGTCACGCTGGCCTTATTCTTCTCGTCAAAAATGAAGGCCTGATCGAGCAGACAGACCTCCTTGTAGTAGGACTTGAGGCCGGACTCGACGATCTTGTCGATGACGTTCGCGGGCTTGCCCTCGGCTTTGGCCGCAAGCACATTTTTCTCGCGCTCGACCGTTGTCGGATCGAGGCCGGAGGGATCGATGGCTAAAGGGTTTGCAAAGGAAATATGCATCGCCACCATGCGGCCGAAGGCCTTGAGCTCCTCGGCATTGCCGGCCGATTCGAGCGCGACGATCACGCCGATGCGGCCGAGCCCGTCCACCACCGAGCTGTGCGCATAGCTCGCGACGGCGCCCTTGCCGACTGAAAGCTCCGCAGCGCGGCGCAGCGTCATGTTCTCGCCGATCTTGGCGATGGTGTCGGCGATCGCTTCGGCAATGGTGATGCTGCCGGCTTTCGCGGCGAGGATTTTCTCCACATTCGGACCGGTATCGAGCGCGGCACCAGCGATCATCTTCACCAAACCTTGGAAAAGGTCATTCCGCGCCACGAAGTCGGTCTCGGAATTCACCTCGACCATGATTCCCTTGGTGGCCGTGGTGGCAATGCCGATGAGGCCCTCGGCAGCAACCCGTCCCGCCTTCTTCGCCGCTTTGGACAGCCCCTTCTTGCGCAGCCAGTCGACCGCGGCCTCGAGATTGCCGTCGCTCTCGGTGAGCGCCGCCTTGCAGTCCATCATGCCGGCTCCGGTCTGATCGCGGAGCTCTTTCACCATGCCTGCGCTGATGTTTGCCATCGATGTCAGTTCCTATTTGGTCATTCCGGGGCTGAGCAAAGCGAAGAACCCGGAATCCATAATCACTGGTCTCGAATTTTGGAGCTGGCGCTAGAAACCGCACCGACCGCGGTTATGGATTCCGGGTTCACGCCTGCGGCGTGCCCCGGAATGACACTTATTCGGCTTCCGCCGTCAGCTCTTTCGCCTTGGCGATCCAGCCTTCGACGCGGCCGGGAAGCCCGACCTCCTCGCCGACATTGTGGGCGGCGGTCGGCGACAGTTCGGCGATCTGCGTGTAGTGGAAGATGCCGAGGTCGTTGAGCTGCTTCTCGATCACCGGCGAGACACCCGTCAGCTTTTTCAGATCGTCGGCGACACCGCGCGGCCCCGACAGCGGCTCGAAACCGAGCTTGTTGGATTCCGGCGGCAACTCCTCGGCGATGACCGGCTGGGCGTGTGCGCCGACATCCCCGCCGTGCGCCCCTTGAGCCCGCGAAATGCCATCGATGGCGGCTCTGGCGACAAGATCGCAATACAGCGTAATGGCGCGGCTCGCGTCGTCGTTGCCGGGCACCACATAGGTGATGCCGTCGGGGTCGCAATTGGTGTCGACAACGGCCGCGACCGGCACGCCAAGCCGGCGCGCTTCCTTGATGGCGATGTCTTCCTTATTGGTGTCGATGACGAACAGGAGGTCGGGCAGCCCGCCCATGTCCTTGATGCCGCCGAGCGCACGGTCGAGCTTGTCGCGTTCGCGCTGCAAGGTCAGGCGCTCTTTCTTGGTGTAGCCCTGCGCCTCGTTGGACGAGAGCATTTCCTCGAGTTTGCGCAGCCGCTTGATCGAATTGGACACGGTTTTCCAATTGGTCATCGTGCCGCCGAGCCAGCGCGAATTGACGTAGTACTGCGCCGACTTCTTGGCCGCCTCGGCAATGGCGTCCTGCGCCTGCCGCTTGGTGCCGACGAACAGGATGCGGCCGCCCTGAGCGACCGTATCGCTCACGGCCTGAAGCGCACGGTGCATCATCGGCACCGATTGCGTCAGATCGACGATGTGGATGTTGTTGCGGGTGCCGAAGATGTATTCCTGCATCTTCGGATTCCAACGATGGGCCTGATGGCCGAAGTGCACGCCGGCTTCCAAAAGCTGGCGCATGCTGAAGTCTGGCAGCGACATATCAGTTCTCCGGTTGATCCGCCGCGGACCGAGAGCCCACCCCGGATGGGGCAGACACCGGACGGCTGTTTAGGCCAAGGTCCGCGTGTGAGATTAGGCGCCTTATATAGGTATCGGCCCGGTGGACGCAACCTGAACGTTGTCAGCTATCAGGGCAATTTCGACCGCCAATGGGGTATAATGTGGCCGGTGAATATAGGCGAAGCGACCACAAACATGCCGGGTAGGTTCACACCTCGCCTTGACATCCTGCCCCCGGCCCAACGGCGCTTTTGGCCGGAATTGTCGGCAACTCCGGATGAATTCACACTCTACGGCGGCACCGCGATTGCGCTGCGCCTTGGTCACCGTTCCTCCGTCGACTTCGATTTCTTCTCGTGGGCACCCTTCGTCCCGAACCTCCTCGTACAGAAAGTGAGTTACCTGCAAAATGCCGTGGTCCAGCAGTCGGCACCGAATACTCTCACGGCGACAATCGATCGTGACGGACCTGTGCAACTATCGTTCTTTGGCGGCCTCGGCCTTGGTGAAGTTGCGTTGCCGGAAACCGCCGTCGGACCCGAAATCAAAGTTGCATCGCTCATCGACCTCGCGGGCTGCAAAATAGCCCTCGTGACACAGCGCGCGGAGTTGAAGGACTACATCGATGTTCATACCTTGCTGACGAAGGCGAATATTCCACTGGCCGAAATGCTTGCCGCCGCCGGCATCATCTACGGCGACCAGTTCAATTCCTTGCTGTCGCTGAAGGCACTAGCTTACCATGAGGACGCGAGCTTGGCGGAACTTTCGGCTAATGTGCGTCGCGACCTCGTTACCGCAGTAAGAGCAATTGATCCGGAAAATCTCCCTGCGCTCACGCCGGTCAGGAAAAAGCTGGAACGACCATGAAAGCGCTTCCGCACAATGCCGATCTTCTGGATTTGGCGCCGCGTGTGATCTGGTTTGAGCCGCCGGAGCAGGCGCTGGCCGAGCCGGTGCGATTTTTGGCTTATGTCATGACCTACGGGACGGCCCAAGACATCGCCGTGGTCCGGCGCTACGTGGAACTCGGCGATTTTCGCGAGGCTCTCGATCATGCACCGCCGGGCATCATGGACGAACGATCGTGGGCCTACTGGAACGTCATGACCGGGCGTTACCCCGTTCCGCCAATGCCGCGACGGATAATTCCCTGAAATTGCAAGCGTCAGCCACAATTCTCGACGATGTCCAATTTCAGGCCGGCTGCAGCGCCCCCTCCTCCCGGGTGACGTCGTTGACGAACAGCCAGGTGCGATCGACGAACGGCGGCGGCGAGGCTTTGGTATTGTTGGCAAACTGCTCGCGCGATTTCAGCGTGACCCAGTCGGTGCGCGGCTTGCGCGCGGCGGGATAGGCTTGCAGCGCCGTTTCGACATCCTCGCCGTGGCGCGCGAATAGCCGCGCCAGCACAAAACCGTCCTCGATCGCCATGTTGGCGCCTTGCGCGAGCGTCGGCATGGTCGGATGGGCGGCATCGCCAAGAAGCGTAACGCGGCCGCGGCTCCATTGCGGCAGCGGATCGCGGTCGTGGATGCCCCATTTGAAGACGTGCTCGACGTGGCGGAACATTTCGAGCAACGCCTCGTTCCAGCCCGCCTTGGCGGCGATGAGTTCCTCGCGGCTCGACGGCACCGACCAGGATTCCTCGACCCATTCTTTGGTGACGTGACCGCAGAACATGTTGAGCTTGTCGCCGTTGACGCCGATCGGATAGCAGATGACGTGGCCGTCCCGCCCGATCCAGCCGAAATATTCGCCGTGATCGACCGCTACACTGCCGCCGGGCCCGACGCGGGTGGGCACGCAATCCATCGGCACGATGGCGCGCCAGGCCATCAT
This sequence comes from uncultured Alphaproteobacteria bacterium, assembly GCA_963724715.1. Taxonomy (GTDB): domain Bacteria; phylum Pseudomonadota; class Alphaproteobacteria; order Rhizobiales; family Xanthobacteraceae; genus BOG-931. The sequence continues at coordinate 404,729 of CAVRVV010000004.1, forward strand.
CCCGGTGAAGCGCGGCTCGCCTGAGCCGAAATGCTGCGCGCGGATTGCAGACCGTATGCCGTCGGCGCCGATGACGATATCGGCTTCGGCTGAACTGCCGTCGGCAAAGCGCGCCACCGCGGTGCCGTTCACCGTGTCGGCGCCAATGCAGTGGGCGCCCAGCTGCAGCGGCGTATCGCCGATCGCGCGGCGCAGCAGGTTATGCAGATCGGCGCGGTGCGCGGTCAGGTAAGGCGCGCCGTATTTTTCCCGCGCGATCGCCTTCAACGGCTGGCGGAACCGCAGCCGCCCTTCGTCCCAGGTGATCGACATGATGCTGAGCGGCTCGAACGCGTTGCCCATGAGCTCATCTTCGAGCCCAAGCGCGCGCAGCACCTTGAAACCGTTCGGTCCGATCTGCAGCCCGGCGCCGACCTCTTCGAGTTTTTGCGAGCGCTCATAGAGTGCAACCTCAATGCCGCGCTGACGCAACGCGATAGCCGCAGCCAAGCCGCCGATGCCGGCGCCGATGATGATGACCTTGAGCGGTCGATGTGCGGGCTGAAGCGCCATTCGTTTTCTTGCGGAATTATCAGCCCACGCAATAGCTCAATAATGCCGTCATTGCGAGCATGGCGCCGGCGGAGCATGTGCTCCCTCTCCCCAGCGGGGAGAGGGTGGGGTGAGGGGGTTCGGAGTCATGAGAAAAAACTCGGACTCCGAACCCCCTCATCCTGTCCTTCTCCCCTCCGGGGAGAAGGAACGCAGCGTTGATGCCCAGCAATGGCGCGGCACTTTACAGTGCTTCCACCGTCACTACGCCGGCCACCGCCTTGATGGCGCCGGCGATTTGGGGCGAGACCTTGAAGCGGCCGGGAAGTTTGACTTCGACCTCGCTGCCGTTTTGCAGCATCAGCACCATGCTGACTTCGCCGTCGGCCTGATCGGCGCCGTTGCGGCCGGCGCCGGTCGGCTGCAGACGGCGCGCCAGGCCGTCGATCGGCGTTTCGTTGCGCAAAAACACGCGCAAGCCTTTTTGCATTTTCGCCGCCGCCTCATCGAGCGGCTCGACCGATTGGATGCGGGCGCGCACTTCTTCCGCCTGCACCTCGGCGGTGAGGAAGAGCAACACCGCCGTGCCCGGCTCCAACAGGTCGCGAAATTGCGCCAAGCCCTCGGCGAACAGCACCGCCTCGTAGTGGCCGCTCGGATCGGACAGCCCGATGATGCCCATCTTGGTGCCGGTCCTGGTACGGCGCTCGGTGCGCGACACCACGGTGCCGGCGACGCGGCCGCCACCGGTGCCGGCTTTCACCGCGCGGGCGAATTCGACCCAGGACTGCACGCGAAGCCGCTTGAGCGCCACGGCATAATCGTCGAGCGGGTGCCCCGTGAGGAAAAAGCCGATGGCGTCGAATTCCTTCTGCAGCCGCTCCGCCGGCAGCCACGGCTCGAGCACCGGCAGCGCCAGCGGCTCCTTGGTCGTCGCGCCGCCGAACAATTCGTCCTGGCCGAGCGCCGCATTGTCATGGGCGCGCTGCGCCGCCGCCAGTACGATATCGACCGCGACGAAACTGCGGGCACGATTCGGCTCCAGCGTGTCGAACGCGCCCGAAGCGGCGAGGCTTTCGAGCACGCGCTTGTTGACCGCGCGCGGGTTGATGCGGCGGGCGAAATCGGCCATGTCGGCGAACGGCTTTTCGCCGCGGGCGTCCAGAACGCTTTGCACGGCCTGGCGGCCGACGCCGCGCAGCGCCGCGAGCGCGTAATAGATGGTGTTGCCCTCGACATCGAACTCGACGCCGGAGCGATTGATCGACGGCGGCTCGACTTTGATGCCGAGCCGCACCGCCTCGGCGCGGAATTCGGCAAGCTTGTCGGTGTTGCCCATATCGAGCGTCATCGAGGCCGCCAAAAACTCGACCGGATAATTCGCCTTCATATAGGCGGTCTGATAGGTCAGCAGCGCATAAGGCGCCGAATGCGATTTGTTGAAGCCGTACTCCGCGAACTTGGCGCAGGTGTCGAAGATCGCTTCGGCGTCGTCGCGGCCGATGCCGCGCTCGACCGCGCCGGAGATGAAATCGCCGCGCTGCGACGCCATCTCCTTGCGGTCTTTCTTCCCCATCGCGCGGCGCAAAATATCGGCCTTGCCGAGGCTGTAGCCGGCAAGATCGCGCGCGATCTGCTGGACCTGCTCCTGATAGGTGATAATGCCGTAAGTCGCCTGCAGGATCGGCTCGAGCTTGGGATGCAGGTAATCGGTGCGCTCGTGGCCGAGTTTTCGCGCGCAATAAGTTGGAATATTCGCCATCGGCCCGGGACGATAGAGCGCGACCAGCACGATCAGATCTTCAAACCGGTCCGGGCGCATGTCGACCAGCGCGCGCCGCATGCCCTGACTTTCCACCTGGAACACGCCGACCGTCTCGCCGCGTGCCAAAGCCTCGTAAGTCTTGGCGTCGTCGAGCGGCAGGCTCGAAAGATCAAGATCGATGTCGCGCCGCCGCACCAGTTTGACGGCAAGGTCGAGCACCGTGAGCGTCTTCAAGCCCAGGAAATCGAACTTCACCAGGCCCGCTGGCTCGACCCATTTCATGTTGAACTGCGTCACCGGCATCAGCGATTTCGGATCGCGATAGAGCGGCACCAGCTCGGTCAACGACCGCTCGCCGATGACGATGCCGGCGGCGTGGGTCGAGGCATGGCGGTGAAGGCCTTCGAGCTTTTGCGCGATGTCGAAGGCGCGCCGGGTGACGGGGTCGCGGTCGCGCTCGGCCTGCAAGCGCGGTTCGTCCTCGATGGCGCGCGTGAGCGTGACCGGATTCGCCGGGTTTTGCGGCACGAGCTTGCACAGCTTGTCGACCTGTCCGTAGGGCATCTGCAGCACGCGGCCGACGTCGCGCAGCACGCCGCGCGCCTGCAAGGTGCCAAACGTGATGATTTGCGCGACGCGGTCGCGGCCATACCGCTCCTGCACGTACTGGATGACCTCGTCGCGGCGGTTCTGGCAGAAGTCGATGTCAAAATCCGGCATCGAGACGCGCTCGGGATTGAGAAAGCGCTCGAACAGAAGCCCGAAGCGCAGCGGATCGAGATCGGTGATGGTGAGCGCATAGGCGACCAGCGAGCCGGCACCGGAGCCGCGGCCCGGCCCGACCGGAATGCCTTGCGCCTTCGCCCACTGGATGAAATCGGCGACGATGAGGAAGTAGCCGGCATATTTCATGGAGGCGATGACGCCGAGCTCGAAGGCGAGCCGCTCGCGATAATCTTCGGTGGTGAGGCTGTGGGCTAGTCCGTGCCGCTTCAAGCGCTGTTCGAGGCCGGCTTCGGCGTCGCGGCGCAATGTTTGCGCCTCGTCCACCTCGCCCTCGCCGCGTTCGGCGGAAAACCGCGGCAGGATCGGCGCCAGCGTGCGCGGTCGGAAGGCGCAGCGCTCGGCGATCTCCACGGTCGCGGCCAGCGCCTCCGGCAGATCGGCGAATAATTGCGCCATCTCGGCACGGCTCTTGAAGCGATGCTCCGCCGTGAGCTGGCGGCGGTCGCCGTCGGAGATCAGCTTGCCTTCGGCGATGCACAGTAGCGCATCGTGGGCTTCATAATCCTCGCGCGTCGGGAAGAACGGCTCGTTGGTGGCGACCAGCGGAATGCCACGGCCATAGCCGAGCTCGATCAGGGCCGGCTCGACCGTGCGCTCGCTAGTCATGCCGTGGCGCTGCAATTCGATATAGAGCCGGTCGCCGAACCGGCGCTGCAATTCTTCGCAGCGCGCCAACGCAAGCGCGTTCTGGCCGGCGGCAATGACAACGTCGAGCGGGCCATTGGGGCCGCCAGTGAGCGCGATCAGGCCGTCGGTCGCGTCGTCGAGCCAAGCGAGTTTTATGTGCGGGCGTTCGTGCGGCGCGGTTTCGAGAAAAGCGCGCGACGACAGCCGCATCAGGCTGCGATAGCCGTTTTCGCGCGCGGCCAGGAACACGAGATGCGGCCAGGTCTCGCCCCCGGCCGGCCCGCGGCTTTCCTGATCGCCGAAATCTACCCCGAGCGCGCAGCCGACGATCGGCTGAATGCCGGCGCTCGCCATCTTCTCCGAGAATTCCAGCGCCCCGAACATGTTGTCGGTGTCGGTTAGTGCCAGCGCCGGCTGACGGTCCTTTTTCGCAAGTTCCGCCAGGCGAGCGATGCTCAGTGCGCCCTCGAGCAGCGAATAGGAGGAATGGACGTGCAGATGCACGAAGCCGGGTTGCTGTGCCTCGTTCGCCATCGTTGCACCACCCGACTTAGTGGCAGCCGTTCTTGCGCCAGCCAATTTCGCGGCAACCATGATGCTCGGCACTCGCCATCTGCAATTCCAGGGGAAAAGAAGATGGGGGATGGCAAGCGGCGCTGTCCACCGCGCAAGCGGCTCTGTCCACCGCGGCAGCGCCCCTACGCATAGAAATTATTGCCTTAGCCGGTGCGCCTACCCGGACTACCGGCCGTCACAGCACTCCGAGCACCTCGGCCCAAACGGCGACCATGGCCAGGAATAGGGTGAGTGACGCTAGTGCGAGAGCCTCTTCGGCGACGTTGCGGACCATGACTTAAGCCCCTGTGTTTTGAACGAAAAGAGAACTTAGTTCACTTTTTGTTCTCTTGTCAACACTGGGTAGTGGGTCAGTTTGAATTGTGGCGAACATGCTTGTGGTCGGTGGCCTTCTACGTTCCGGTGCTATCCCACCAATTCCTCGTCGCCCAATCGTCGGGGCGCTTGTCCGGCTTAACACTGGCCCCCTGGCGAAACGCAAAAACTATAAACGCTACCGCGCCCAGAAGGACGATAAGGCCAATCCATTGGGTCATCATGGTCTGCGCCTCAGTTGGCGGTAATTCGGTTTTGGCGAGCGTGTAGCCAAGCCGCCGCCTCGTTCCTTATCCAACGTCCCGCTTCGCCTTCAGTTGCAAAGCCATCGATCCGGTCAATCGTACCATCCGTCAGCGTTGCGCGCACATAGTAGCCGCCACCGATTGCCCACCGCTCTACCTCGAATATCGGTTTGGCCGCGCGCTTGCGCTTGGCCTCGAAAGCATCGAGCACGTCCACAACGTCAGCCATCTCCCAAAGCCGATCCGTCACGCCAGCGGCCATTGCCGGGCTAACTCTCAGCGTTTGGTGAAGCCGAACGAAATTGTAATACATCGAGTGCAGCGCAACCGCGCACGCGTGGTTTTCGATTTTCTTAGAGAACGCGTTTGTGAGCCGGGTAAAGCGGCGCATGTGCATCCGCATCGTCAGATTTTGCCGCTCTACGTATGACGTGCTGACATGCTTGGGATCGGGCTCGCCAGTGACTTGGCGCTTCTTCGCGCCGATGCACTTTGCCGGGCTATATCGCTTCTCGCCGTGCGGTTCTGCGCCATAAATCTTTTGCAGCATCGCGTAGTCAACGTCATCGCCGAACGTGCCTGCTACAGCCTCTAAATATGGCCGGTGGCCGTCACTGGTTAGCTGTACGCGATTGGCAAGCCGCTCCTTCAGGTCGTCCATAAACATCGTTGCGGATTCCGTGGTGCGATCCGCGACAAGCCAACTCACAAGCAATTTGCTGTCCGCGTCGATGGCCGTCCAGGTCCAAACGTCGCCCGCGTCTTTCGGGGGCGCCTTGGCGGTCTTTACGTGATCCGCCTTGGCGTAAATGAAATTCCAAATTTCATCGACCTGCACGCGCTTGCTCGGCAGGTTCCGTAATACCCGGTCCTGGTACTCAGTGCAGGCGTGCCCGGCATCGACCACGAGCTTGGTCACGGTATTCTTGCTGGCCCCGGTTAGCCGGGTCACGGCACGAATCGACTGCCCCTCACAAAGGAGGTGGAGGATGCGGGCACGATCTTCGCGGCTGAGCCTGTTCATGGCTCAGCACAATATGACCTCTATGCTTGACTGTCAAGCACAAAGGTTACTATGAACGCGCGGCTTCCCGCTCGCCCTCTCGGCGTACCTGGCGGTCATCGTCCATTCTGTGCCGCACGCGCTCCTCGGCCGGGTTGGGGCGGAGGGTTGGGCGCTCCATCTGGTCTTTGAGGATTTCTGCCATTTTTCGGCGAATTTCCTCTTGGCTTTGGTTTGCCATGTGCAGCTCCCGCTTTGATTCCCAGCTTTGGCCCTGCGGCCTTTCTAGCAGCTTTCGCATTGATAGTGCGTGAAGATAACGCCGAAAATACGAAATCGGTACCCTCCCCCACTTCAAATCTCGCATACCGACCCAACGCGCCTATGACGGCCTGCTCGTCCTTGTCGGCCTCGCGGACATGCTGGAACAGAGTTTCCGCCTCCTGACGGTCGATGACGAAGGAGTGGGAGGAATACGTTTCCGAGAGCAGCCTAAGCGTTTGTGGGGTCTTTAAATTTTGTGACTTGAGCGCCAGACGCCTGCCATAGTCGGCGGCGATACGCATGGAGCGCGCTCGTGCGCCGACCTCTTCAGGGTCGATACGCGAAAAGATTGGCGCATAGAGCTGCGTCACAAAGTCTGACGCCGCTTTCGCCGCAGATGGAAAGGACAGAAGGCCGTTGTTGGACTGTATGTAGTCCTTCACGATTTCAAAGAACTTGCTTAAGGCCCTATCTTCAAGGGTATTTAGAGAATCCTGAATTGTCAGGCCCGACTGCAGTTGGTCGAATTTATCGACCTTTGTCATCTGAATGTCGAGCGGCCCAAGTTCTCCGTATGGAGTGAAGGCTAACTCAGTCGCACCAACCGCAATAAGCGTACCCGCACTTTTGCATTTGCCTGAAATTACTACGGTGAAATGTTGGTACTTTTGCTGAAAATAACGAGTGATCTTATATCCAGCGTCCGGATTTCCGCCGTTCGTAACCAGAAACAAGCGCGCCCTCGGCCGGCCTCGATGGGCATGAATTGCTTCGATGGTGGAAAGGCATCGAGGAGTTCTCAATCGAGCCGTTGTAAAAATACACATCGGCGTCGATCTTAGACGCCGCTGCCTTGGCTTTATCGAGCGTGGCGGCCGGGATAGCCATCGCTGAATAGTCCTCGCTTCTAGCAGCGAGGCGGGTAGCGAGGCTCACGCTTACCTCACGGGTACGCTCTACGCGCCCTCTTTGCCCCAGCGTTTCTTCGCTGCTACTTGAGCTATCGCACGCCGCTTTTCGGGGGTCAATGCAGCGGCGCGAGCTTTGCCACCCTTCAACCCTCCCTTGCGGGCGAACTCGACGGCCGGGCTGTCGGGCGGCGATATAGCTTCCGAAGCCTGCCCGGTGGCGATATCGATCACCAGCTTGGCGGCTTGGCTGAAGTCCTTTGGGCGCTTGGGACGCTTGGGGGCCATGGGGTCGAATATGACCCGTCCAGCCAAGCCCGCAAGCCCGAATATCGTCTGCCTTATTCAAACTGACCCACTACCCAACACTGGTCCCCCGGGGTGCTGGGGGCGCTTAGTCACTTCGCATAGCCCTGGGATCTCAGCCAGTCGATGCGGCGGGTTCCCTGCAGCCACTCGTCGACTTCGGCTTTGCTCTTGAGCCCCTTGATATATCTCGGCTCGGCGCCCGGATATTCGGCGAGGATTTGCCAATCATCCTCAGCGATCCGCTGCATTTTGAAGGTGACTCGGGGTTTGCCCATACCACCGAATATGCGCCGTCCGGCCCAAGCCGCAAGCCCCAAGTCGCAAGCCCCAAGTCGCAAGCCCTAATCGGGGCTGCCTTATTCAAGCCGGCACGGAGTCTGAATTAAGCGAAAATTTGTCGACAACACGCGGCCCGCCGGGAACCAAAGGCGCCCTTTCCGCATTGCGAATATGTAAAAGTACACATGGGGTCCTGGGGAATGTCGTCTGGGGAAGCGGCTGCAAGTTACCGGCTGTACGCGGCGTATTGCGCCGAGATCGCGCAAACGGTTTCGGATTCGGGCCGTAAGGTCGCCCTTCTCGACATGGCACAGGCCTGGGCCAGGCTCGCCGAGCATGTCGACAAGGACATCCCATCGGGTGAGGCATCGGCCGTAACCCCTTGAAGGCTTTGCAAAGTCGCATAGCTCGCTCTCCCCCGCCGGCAAATCTGAACCGAACGTCCGCCCCGAACGTACTAATCTACCGCTGGGACGAATCGGTCCCCCGAGCGCCGCTACGGCACGGATGCGACGCGGTGTCGCCGCGTCGTCATCATTGCCGCATCGGCATTCGGCAATCAGGAGGAGGGTTTATGAAGAGACTGACTTTGACTTTGGCAGCGGCGGCGCTCGCGCTCGGCTCGATGGCCTTGTCGGCGAACGCCCAGCAACTCGGTGCCGGCCACGCGCAGCTGCAGAATGCCACGCCGATCGTGAAGCAGGTGGCGTGCCGCGGGTTCGGTCCGCGTTGCGGACCGGGATTCGTCTGGACGTGCGGCCCTTACGGCCGCTGCTGGTGCCGCCCCTGCGTCTAAGCGGCCTTCGCTAACGACATTATCAGATGCGAGGCCGCCTTTAGGCGGCCTCGTTGCTTATGGTCGAGCGCCGGAACCCAATTCTCCGGCCGGCAGGTGCAATAACCGCGGGCTTGCGGCGTTAGTAGCGTAGAGCCAATGCAGACCCGGGAGGCCGGCCATGAGGTATCTGCTTGCTATTTTTGGAATTCTCGTAGCGGCGGCATGCATGGATACGCGCGCTTACGCGCAAAACTATCCGTGGTGCGAGTATTTGGGCGGCGGCATGGGTGGCGGCGGCGGCCGCAATTGCGGCTTCATCAGCTTCGAGCAGTGCATGGAGAGTGCTCGCGGCAACGGCAGCGATTGCCGGTTGAACACCCAATACGTGCCGCCACCTGGCGAGCACCCGCAGGCCACGCCGGCGAAGCGAAAATCACATAAAAGCTACTGAGCCTTGTTGGCAACGCACGGCGCGTTGCGCCGTTGTCATGGGTCCGCCGTTGTTTTGGGTCCGCCATTGTCTTGGGTCCGCCATTGTCTTGGGTCGAGACGATCAAGCTGTGTTCAAGATCACTGCCTTAGGCTTGCGCTTTCGGTACGTTGAGAGCGGAGCAAAACAGGAGGCCACGATGAAATTTGCACTCTTTGCGCTAGGCGTTCTCGTTGCCGCATCCGCCATGGGCAGCCGCGCCGAGGCGCAGAATTATCCGTGGTGTGCCTATTGGCACGGCACCGGAGGCTCGCGGAACTGCGGCTTCATCAGCTACGAGCAGTGCATGTGGACCGCCCGGGGCGCCGGCGCCGATTGCCGGGCCAATACGCAATTCAATCCGCGTGAGGGTTTGCACTAACGCTGGGTTACGCGAGCTCGACCACGAGGCCGTCGCGGATCGTCACCCGGCGGTCCATCTGCGCGGCGATGTCGAGATTGTGCGTGGCGATGACGGCGGCGAGGCCGGACGCGCGCACCAATTGGCCGAGCGCGCCGAACACGTGGTCGGCGGTGCGCACGTCGAGATTGCCGGTCGGCTCGTCGGCGAGCAGGATGCGCGGCGCGTTGGCGACCGCGCGCGCGATGGCGACGCGCTGCTGCTCGCCGCCCGACAGCTCCGCTGGCCGGTGGTTCAGGCGCTCCTTCAGCCCGAGATAGCTCAACAGCTCGACAGCGCGTTCGCTCGCGGCCGTGCGCCCCAGGCCGCGCACCATCTGCGGCATCATCACGTTCTCCAATGCCGAGAATTCCGGCAACAGGTGATGGAACTGATAGACGAAGCCGATGTCGTTGCGGCGGATGCGGGTGCGCTGGATGTCGCTCAAGCTCGTGGTCGGCGCGCCGTCGATATAGACCTCGCCTGAATCGGGATGCTCGAGCAGGCCCGCGATGTGCAGCAGCGTCGACTTGCCGGCGCCCGACGGCGCCACCAGCGCCACCGACTGCCCGGCCCACACCGCAAGCTCGGCGCTTTTGAGAATATCGAGCGTCGCGTCTCCCTGATGGAATTGCCGGCTGACGCCGTGCAGGAAGACGAGCGGATATTCCTCTTTGTTGGCGGTGGACGTTGCAGCCTCGCTTATCGTGGTGGTGTCGTCCATCGCGGCCTGATCAATCACTCGTATCGCAACGCTTCGACCGGATCGAGCCGCGCCGCGCGCCACGACGGATAAAGCGTTGCCAAGAGCGATAGCCCGAGCGCCATCACGACCACGGCGGTGGTTTCCCTGACGTTCATGTCGGCCGGCAGTTTCGACAGGAAATAAAGCTCCGGCGAGAACAGCTCGGTATTGGTCAGCCACGACAGGAAGCGCCGGATCGACTCGATGTTCAGGCAGATCAGGGTGCCGAGCAGGAAGCCGACCACGGTGCCGACGACGCCGATCGAGGCGCCGGTGATCAAGAACACCCGCATGATCGCGCCTTGGGTGGCGCCCATGGTGCGCAGGATGGCGATATCGCTGCCTTTGTCCTTCACCAGCATGATCAGGCCGGAGACGATGTTGAGCGCCGCCACCAGCACGATCAGGGTCAGGATCAGAAACATCACGTTGCGCTCGACTTGGAGCGCGTTGAAGAAGGTGGCGTTACGCTGCCGCCAATCGACCATGTAGATCGGCCGCGCCGCGGCCTCGTTCACGGCCTTGCGGAAACCGTCGATGTGATCGGGGTCGTCGGTATAGACCTCGATGGCCGTAACGTCGCCGGTGCGGTTGAAATAGGCCTGCGCCTCGACGAGCGGCATGAAGACGAAGGCGGCGTCGTATTCCGACATGCCGATCTCGAACACGGCGGCGATCTTGTAGGCTTTGATGCGCGGCGTGGTGCCCATCGGCGTCACCGCGCCGCGCGGTGCCACGAGCGTCAGATTGTCCCCTGCCCGCACCGAAAGCTGCTCGGCGAGCCGCGAGCCGATGGCAAGCCCCTGGCCCTGGTCAAAGCCGTCCAGCGTACCCTGCTTGATGTTCTTGGCGATCGAGGTGAGCTTGGTCAGGTCGGCGGAGCGGATGCCGCGCACCAGCACGCCCGAGGCATTGAACGGCGACGATGCCAGCGCCTGGCCCTCGACGATCGGCGCGGCGAGCTTGATGCCATCGATCTTAGAGACGCGGTCGGCCACGGCCTCCCAGTCGGTCAGCGGCGATTCCAGCGGCTGGATCAGGAGATGGCCGTTGAGCCCGAGGATCTTGGTCAACAGCTCCTGGCGAAAGCCGTTCATCACCGCCATGACGATGATCAGCGTTGCCACGCCCAGCATGATGCCGAGGAACGAAAAGCCGGCGATCACCGAGATGAAGCCTTCTTTGCGCCGCGCCCGCAAATAGCGCAGCGACAGCATCCACTCGAACGGAGCGAAAGGGTGCGTGCCTGTCGGCTCGGACATTCAGGTCTGATCCCCGCGAACACTTGGAGTTTCACACGATTCTGGCGGAATCGCGGAGTCCCCCATAAAAATCAATGGTTTCCCACCGGTCATTTTGGCGAATTTTCCGCTCGCAAAGGCGCCACATCCAATCGCAAACCATTGATTTGAAAGGATGGCATGATTCTCGCGGAATCGCGCCTATGCTTTGAACTCATTGGTTCCCCAGGCCGGAACCAAATTTCCCCCGAATTCGGGTCACCCGCGCCAGTCGCAACACGGGGCCGGGCCATGTCGGCAAGGACGCCTAAGCAATCTAATTGCGAAACTAGCGGCGCGTACTCATAAATTCGATTCTGTAAGCGCGGCCGCTGAATGTCCAGGTCGCTCCGAAAGCGACCAAACTGCTGCATCGCGGCGAAACGACGCGATGGGCCACGACCGGGCTCATGCACGGCAGCAAACGACGCTCCGATTGCACGGTTACTCGATGAGATCGTCAGCAGCTACAACGAGGGTCTGGGGCACGGTTAGACCGAGTGCCTTGGCGGTCTTGAGGTTGATGACCAACTGGTACTTGAGCGGGGCCTGGACGGGAAGCTGACTCGGCTTTTCGCCCTTCAGGATGCGATCGGCATAGGTCGCCGCGCGCCGGTACTCATCGACAAGATAAGGACCGTAGGAGATCAGGCCGCCGCCGTCGGCGAACGAACGGGACCAATCGATGGCGGGCACACGATGCCGACCCGCCAGCGAAACAATCTCCGCGCGATGGAGCTCCGTGAAGGCATCCGGTATCACGACCAGACCACTATTTGGCTCGCGTGCCTGAGTCGTAACGCCTGATTCGAGCTCTAGCATGTCGGCAACGGGTGCAATAATCGCCTCCATGCCGAGGGACGCGGCAGCGGCTTTGAACGGGTTCAGATAACTTTCGATAAACGTCGCCGCTGGCGGGTTGAACAACAACGTGACTCGGGCCGTGCGCGGCGCGATCTCCTTGAGTAGCTCCACCCACTTGCCGCCCAGCGAGCCGACGATAGGCGTGAAACCAGTCACGTTGCCGCCTGGTCGCGGCAGACTGGCGACGAATCCACTACCGACAGGATCGGCAACCAATACGAAAATGACTGGAATGGTACTTGTCGCTTGCAGCATCGCCGCGGTAGCGGGCGTGGAGCTCGTAAAAATGAGGTCAGGTTGAAGCGCGACGAGTTCCTTCGCAAATCGTTTCATCGGCTCGACATCGGCCGCCGCCGATCGCACGTCGATGGTGACGTTGTGGCCAACCGCCCAACCCGCCTCCTGCAGGCCTTGCAGAAACGCGGCGAGGCGGATTTGTCCCTCCGGATCGTCCGCGGCCAAGTGCATCAACACGCCGATGCGCCGCATGGGCTCGCGCTGCTGCGCGCGCGCCGCCAGCGGCCACGCCGCCGCCGCACCGCCGAGCAACGTGATGAACTCCCGCCGCCTCATGGGCTCACCCTCAAATCGAGGACCACAATCTTATCACATTCAGCAAACATGAGCTTTGTGCATTACAGTAAAGTCTGCCGCCAAGCACTGTCCATTAATGAGTCCACGACCTAATTGCGGAATTTGAGATTCGACCGCGACAGCTGCTGGATCGACGTGCAGCCCATCAGCTTCATGTCGCGCTCGATCTCGGTGCGCATCAGCGAAAGCGCGCGCTCGACGCCAGGCTGGCCGGCGGCCGCGAGGGGGAAAAGATAGAGCCGGCCGACGCCCACCGCCTTGGCGCCCAACGAGAGCGCCTTGAGCACATGGGTGCCGCGTTGCACGCCGCCATCGAACAGGACCTCGATCTTGTCGCCGACGGCGTCGACGATTTCCGCGAGCTGATCGAAGGAGCTGCGCGAACCGTCGAGCTGCCGCCCACCATGATTTGAAACGACGATGCCTGCGCAACCGATATCGACGGCCTTCCTGGCATCGTCGGCGCTCATCACGCCTTTGAGGCAAAACTTATCGTCCCATTGCTTGACCATGTCCGCGACGTCGCGCCAGTTCATCGACTGATCGAGCATATTGGTGAAGTAATCGCCGATGGAGGTCGTGCCGCCCTTCATGTCGACGTGGCTGTCCAATTGCGGCAGCCGAAATTTTTCATGGGTCAGGTGGTCGATCGTCCATTTCGGTTTGGTGGCGAATTCAAACATGCCGCGCAAGTTCAGCCGGAACGGAATGGTGAAGCCGGTGCGCAGGTCGCGCTCGCGGTTGCCGCCGGTGATCGAGTCCACGGTCAGCATCATGATGTGAACGCCGGCGGACTTGGCCCGCTCCATCATGGCTTTGTTCAGCCCGCGGTCCTTGTGGAAGTAGAATTGATAGACTTGCGGAAACGAAAAGTTCGCTGCGATGTCTTCCAGGCTCACCGTGCCCAGCGAGGAAACGCCGAACATCGTGCCGAATTTTTCCACGGCGCGCGCCACGGCGAGCTCGCCCTGATGATGGAACAGCCGGTGCAAAGCGGTGGGGGAGCAATAAAACGGCATTTTCAATTTTTGACCCAGCACGGTCACCGACAGGTCGACTTGCTCGACGCCGGCGAGAACGTTCGGCACCAGATCGCAGTCCTCGAAGGCGCGCGTGTTTCTCCGATATGTCGTTTCGTCGTCCGCAGCGCCATCGATGTAGTTGAAGATCGGGCCCGGCAGTCGCCGCCGCGCCAATTCGCGAAAATCATGGAAATTATGACAATGATTCAAGCGCATGATTTCCTCCCGGACCGGTCGCTCCTGTCTACCGTAGAGTGCGTTACCCCGATACCGGTTTATCACCCGAAGCGGATATCGGCAGCGGACCCGACGATCCAAATGAATTGCTCCTAGGCCCTTCCTGCGGTCTAGCTTGAGGGCGTACGATGGCTTGTCCAAAGCCTGGGGGCGGGCATGAGACGACAAGACTATCTCGACCGTTTGCATGGCGTGACTGCATGCCCGCTCGTGGCACTCGCGTAGCGGATGAAGCCATGAAAAAGCGACGTCACAAGACGGCCGCGCCGAAGCGCCGCAGTGCGCCGAAGGTCGCTCGCCATCGCAAGCCCGCCGCCGATGGCCTGAACGAAAAGGTTACGCAGCTCACACGAGAACGGGACGAACTGCTGGAACAGCAGGCGGCCACGTCCGAGGTTCTCAAAATAGTCGGCAGCTCCGCGGGCGATCTCAACTCTGTTTTCCAGGCAATGCTGGAAAAGGCGGTGCGGATATGCGGCGCGGGCTTTGGCAACCTGTGGCTTCGCGAAGGCGACTGCTTTCGCAATGCCGCAACCCATGGCGCGCCGCGCGAATACCAGGACCATGTCCGGATCGAGCCGCTGGTCCGGCCGAGCCCGAACATTTCTCTCGGCCAAATCCTCAAGACAAAACAAGTGTCTCAGGTCGACGATATCAGGGCCGCGCCCACCTTCGGCGACAAAACGCGCATTGCAACGATCGAACTCGCGGGGGCCCGCACCTTGCTTGTCGTGCCGATGCTGAAAGACGGCGAGGTGATCGGCGCACTCGCCATTTATCGCCAGGAAGTTCGGCGGTTCACCGACAAGCAGATCGAGCTGGTGCGGAATTTCGCCGCGCAGGCCGTCATCGCCATCGAGAATACGCGGCTGCTCAGTGAACTGCGCGAGTTGCTGCAGCAGCAGACCGCGACTGCCGAAGTGCTGCGCGTCATCAGTTCCTCGCCGGGCGAATTGGAGCCGGTGTTCGATGTCATGCTGGAAAATGCGACGCGGTTGTGCGACGCCAGTTTTGGGACGCTTTGACTTCACGAAGGCGACGGTCGAATGCGCGCCGCAGCGTATCACGGCAGTCTGCCTCCGGCCTTCCTTGAAAAATGGGGCGTCGGTGCGGTGTTCCAACCAAGCCCGGCAGTGCCATCGGTGCGCGCGATGCGCAGCCGAAAACCGGTCCAACTCATCGATCTCATGAAGGACCAGTCCTACATCGACGGCGACGTTCTGGCCGTGGCAGCGGCGGATGTCGCCGGCATCCGCACGATTATTGCGGTGCCAATGATCAAGGACGACGTCGCCGTCGGGGCCATGACCATCTATCGCCGGGAAGTCCGCCCGTTCACCGACAAACAGATTGCGCTGGTGGCGAACTTCGCCGCCCAAGCCGTTATCGCCATCGAAAATACGCGGCTGCTCAACGAGCTGCGCGAGTCTCTGGAGCGGCAGACGGCAACCGCTGACGTGCTAAAGGTCATTAGCTCTTCGCCGGGCGAGCTGGAGCCTGTATTCGAGGCCATGCTGGCGAATGCGACGCGCATTTGCCAAGCCAGATTTGGTACGCTGTACCTTCGAGAAGCAGACGGATTCCGCGCCGTAGCGGCACATAACGCGCCGACCGCATACGTCGAAGATCGCAAGCGCAATGTAGTGCGACCACCGCCGGATTTGGCTCTCGGACAAGTCCTCAATACGCAACGGGTTGCCCAAGTTGCCGATATTACAGCGACGAAGTCTTACATTGAGGGCGACCCCTACCTTGTCGCTGCCGTCCAACTTGCTGGTTACCGTACAATCGCAGCGGTTCCGATGCTCAAGGAGGGTTCGCTGATCGGCGCGATTTCCATCAATCGTCAGGAGGTACAGCTCTTCACGGACAAACAAATCGAATTGGTGCAGAATTTCGCCGCCCAGGCCGTCATCGCCATCGAGAATACGCGGCTGCTCAACGAGCTCCGCGAATCCCTCCAACAACAGATTGCCACCGCCGACGTGCTCAAGGTCATCAGCCGCTCGACTTTCGACCTGCAAGCCGTGCTCGATACGCTGGTGGAATCGGCGGCGCGATTGTGCGACGCGAGCAATGCTTTCATTTATCGACGCGACGGGCAGACCTACCGGTTGGATTCCACGTTCGGGTTCTCGCCCGAATACAAGGAATACATGATCGAGCGGCCCATCGCTCCGGGGCGCGAGACCCTCGTCGGTCGAACGACCATCGAGGGCAAGGTCGTTCATATTCTGGATGCCCTGAACGATCCCGAATACACATGGCAGGAATCGCAACTGCGCGGCGGATATCGCACCATGCTCGGCGTGCCGCTGATGCGCGAGGGCATTCCCGTTGGCGTGCTGTCGCTGACGCGGACCGAGGTAAAGCCATTCACCGACAGGCAAATCGAACTGCTCACGACCTTCGCCGACCAAGCGGTCATCGCCATCGAAAATGTGCGGCTATTCGACGAAATCCAGGACAAGAGTCGGCAGCTCGAAATCGCGAGCCAGCACAAATCGCAGTTCCTTGCCAATATGAGCCACGAGCTGCGCACGCCGCTCAACGCCATCCTCGGCTACACCGAACTGATGGCGGACGGCATTTACGGCCAACTGCCGGACAAGACGATCGACGTGCTCAAAAGGCTCGAGAGTAACGGCAGACACCTGCTCGGCCTGATCAACGACGTGCTCGATCTGTCGAAGATCGAAGCCGGCCAGCTCGTGCTCGAACTCTCCGACTATTCGCTCGAGGATATTGCCCAGACCGTGCGCAGCACGCTCGAGCCGCTGGCGGCCGACAAAAAACTCGCGTTCAAGATCGAGGTGGCTCCGAAACTACCGCCCGGTCACGGCGATGGGCGGCGTTTGGCACAGGTGGTGATCAATCTCGTCGGCAACGCCATCAAATTCACCGATACGGGCGAAGTGGTCATCAAAGCCACCGCGGCCGATGGCTCGTTCCATCTCTCGGTGTGCGACACCGGACCCGGCATCTCCGCCGCCGATCAGGCCAAGCTGTTTCAGGAATTCCAGCAGGCCGACAATGCGGTCACGCGTAAGAAGGGCGGCACCGGCCTGGGGCTCGCCATATCGAAGCGCATCGTCGAAATGCACGGCGGCAAGATCTGGGTCGAGTCAAAACTCGGCCAGGGCTCGACGTTTGCCTTCACGCTCCCCGTCATCGTCGCGCAGCAGGTCAGCGTCGAAGCGAAGTAGCCGACTTGTCGGCTTGCCTGCTGCGGCAAGAGCGGACGTGCAACATCGCCAAATCACGACGCATATCCTCGCTTGAGAAGCATGCTTGCGGCACGATCGAACTCGTTGGCTGTTGGAACTGCAAAATCGAGCGCATCGGCATATCGCGTGACAATGCTGAACAGCGCGCACACCGCGATCGCATCCTCCAAAGCTTCGGTGCTAACGCCTGCATGAAGCACGGCCCTTGCGTCCTCGGCGGTCAGTTCCATCGGCCGCAGCGTCAGGATTTCCAGAAATGCCAGTGTTGCCTTGAGGTTCTCGGAGATGGGGGCCGCACGAAAGTCTGCAAGCGCCGCATCAACTGTCGATCGCTCTATCTCTTTCGCCGCGACCGCTCCATGAGCGCCCATGCAGAACGCGCACGAATTCCACTTCGCGACCATGGCCGCCATCAATTCACGCTCGCTGACGCTCCATGGACTCGGCCCGCGCATCGCCGCCTGGGTCCACGCGCCCATCGGACTGGCAAAAAAGTCTTTGTGGTAAAACGCAACGCGTGCCGCATCCGGCAACCGCATTCTCGAAACCAGCGAGATGAAGCCGATGAGCAGGCGATTGAAGAGGCCATCGCCGCGTTCGATTTCATGCAGGCGCATCGGTGACCTCATCCAATGCCTTGATCCCTTGTCGCCACCGCAGCAGGCCCGCGCCAAGCGCCGCAGCCGCGATGACTTCAAAGGCGCCCTTCTCGCTTCCTGTTGCCCGCAGCACGTTTGCAACTTGCTCGTCAGTGACGCCGGCGGCGGACGCCCCGATCTGGCGCGCGAGGTCATCATACGGCGCCTTTATGGCGGGTCCGTCGGCTGCCCTTTCCGCCATCGCCTGACGCAACGCCCGATCGGTCTTACCCGGGCCATCGACGACCCGGCGTCGGAGCGCTTGAGCGAGAGCACGGTGATCGGGGCGGCCGGTTGTCGTCACTGAACACTCCTGTGTGATGGATATCATCGACCCCCGCTGCAGGGGCAAGACCCACCACACGCCTTGTTGAAGCAAGCGTCCGCTTCCGGCCGCAAGCGGCTGGATAACCGGTCGATTTTAGTCCGCTTGAAGCGCCCCCGCCGCTTGACCGGTCGATGCAAGGGCGTATCATTCAATTGATCGATTGAATGATAGAGGTCTAATGCCGCCAAGCCCCAAACTGGCGCTTTTTGTCCAGTTCGCAGCCGTTGCCAAATCGCTGGCGCACCCCAGCCGGCTTGAACTCTTGGAGCAGTTGGCCCAAGGCGAGCGCAGCGTCGAAATTTTGGCGGAGCGAACCGGGCTGTCGGTTGCGAACACGTCGCAGCATTTGCAACAGATGCGGCGCACGGGAATGGTCGTCGCGCGGCGTGACGGCAAATTCATCTTTTATTCCCTCGTGGACGATGCCGTGCTCGATTTGCTGTCGACGCTGCGCCGCATCGCCGAGTGCAACGTCGCCGAGGTCGATCGTGTCGTCCGAAGCTATTTCGACGATCGCGACAGTCTCGAACCGATGTCCCGTAAAGAGCTTCTAAAAAAATCGCGCACTGGAGAGGTTACAGTTCTCGATGTGCGTCCGCCCGACGAATTCGCATTGGGACACGTACGGGGCGCGGTGAACGTCCCACTGCGCGAGTTGAAAGCTCGTCTCGAGAAACTCGATCCGTCGCAAGAGATCGTTGCTTACTGCCGTAGTCACTATTGCGTGTTGTCTTACGAAGCTGTTGCCACGCTGCGCAAGCGCGGGTTCAAGGTTCGCCGATTGGAAGAGGGCTTTCCGGAGTGGCGCGCGGCAGGACTGCCTGTCGCCATTGGGGCCGCTTGAGCTCGAATGACGACAAAGACCGCTTCCCTCGGCTAATGAAAGGAAAAGAACAATGACCGATCATCCAACATCCGAAATTGTCGTCGACGCTGCCGCACTCCGCGAGGAAGTCAAAAACAAATATCGCGAGGTCGCGACCGATCCGCACGGAACCTATCATTTCCATACCGGCCGCTATCTGGCACGACGGCTCGGCTACGATGACGAGTTTGTCAAATCGCTCCCCGACGTGGCCGTGGAGTCCTTCGCCGGCGTCGCAAGCCCGTTTGCCCTGCGAACTCTTGCGCAAGGCGAGCACGTTGTCGACGTCGGGTCGGGAGCGGGTTTCGACTCGTTCGTTGCGGCCCATCAAGTCGGCCCCAATGGAAAAGTCGTCGGCGTCGACATGACCGAGGAAATGCTGGCGAAATCGCGTTCGACCGCCGCGACATTGAAACTGGATCATGTCGAGTTCCGCGAAGGCATCGCGGAAAATCTGCCCGTAGCGGACGAATGGGCGCACGTCGTGATCAGCAATGGCGTGGTCAACCTGTGCGCCAACAAGCGGGCGATATTTTCGGAAATCCTCCGCGTCTTGCGTCCGGGCGGACACCTGCAATTTGCCGACATCGCCAACGGCAAGCCGGTCCCGGAGGCGGCCATCCAAAACATCGACCTTTGGACGGCTTGAATTGCCGGTGGTCTGCCGTGTGCAGCCTGGCAAAAAATGTTGGAAGACATCGGCTTCGTCGAAGTCCGTATCGGGCCGCCGATTGACACTTTCGAGGGTGCGAGCGGCGAAAAGAATGCCCGTCGTTTCGAGGTCTATGGACATTCAATCCTGGCACGCAAGCCGGAATGAACGAAGGCGTACAGACGGTCGGGCTTCGTCGAGATGGGTAGCGATCTGCCGGGCTTTTTTGCAGCCACCGAGATGCCCTCCGCGCAGTGGTGGGAGGCGCTCTGGCCCGATCCGGCCGCCGTGCTGAATGCAGTTGGACTTGTCGCAGGCACGGAAGCGATCGACCTCTGCGCCGGCGACGGATGGTTTACCCTGCATATCGCGAAGAGAGCTCGCCATGTCGTCGCGATAGACATTGACCGCACTATGCTGGAGGCGGCGCGCCATCGGCTGTGTCAAAACGGAATTGGCAATTGTGATTTCGTCGTGGGCGACGCCTATCAAGTCGCCAATCTCGCGCCGCGCCCAGCCGACTTTGTATTCCTGGCGAATGCCTTTCACGGCGTCCCGGATCGGCCGCGATTGGCCCGCGCCGTGCGCGAGGCGCTAAGGCCGGACGGCCGCTTTGCAATTGTTAACTGGCATCAACGCGCCCGCGAGGAAACGACGGTGTTGGGCGCGCCGCGCGGTCCAAAGACCGACTTGAGGCTGTCGCCCACGGAGACTGCCGAGGCGGTTGAAGCGGGCGGCTTGACGTTTGCCCGCATAGTCGAACTACCGCCCTATCACTACGGCGCGGTGTTCAATCGATCGGCTTCCTGAAAACGGACTTTGTCTCAACGTCGCATTCACGGGTCCACGCGCTGGCCGCTCGGCAAGCCGCCGCCGCGCGCAGCATCAGGGACTGAGCCGCACCACCGCGTCGGCCGGCGTCATGAGTTCGCGGGTGCCGTCGGCGCGCCGCTTCACCTCGACTTTGCCTTCGGCCAGGCTGCGCGGCCCGACCAGGATCTGCCACGGCACGCCGATCAGGTCGGCCATGGCGAATTTCGAGCCCGGCCGCTCGTCGCGGTCGTGGTAGAGCGTGTCGATGCCTTTTGCGGAGAGCTCCGCGTAAAGCTTTTCGCAAGCAGCGTCGGTGTCGCTCGCCCCCTGCTTGAGATTGAGGATCATGGCTTTGAACGGCGCCACCGGCTCCGGCCAGATGATCCCGGCCTCGTCGTGGGAGGCCTCGATGATGGCGGCAACCAGCCGGCTCGGGCCAATGCCGTAAGAGCCCATGTGCACCGGGTGGTCGGCGCCGTCGGGCCCGGTGACCACCGCCTTCATCGGCTCGGAATATTTGGTGCCGAAATAAAAGATATGCCCGACTTCGATGCCGCGCGCCGACACCCGCTTGTCGGCCGGCAGCGCCTCGTAGGCCGCAACGTCGTGTTTCTCCGAGGTCGCGGCGTAGAGCGAGGTCCACTTGTCCGCGATCGACTGCAAGCGGCCGACATGGGTGAAATCGACGTCCGCGCCGGGGACTTCAAAGTCCAGGTAGTCCTTGTGGCAAAACACTTCGCTCTCGCCGGTGTCGGCCAGGATGATGAATTCGTGGGACAGGTTGCCGCCGATCGGGCCGCTCTCCGCCACCATCGGGATCGAGCGCAATCCCATCCGCGCAAAAGTGCGCAAGTAAGCGACGAACATGCGGTTATAGGCGTGCTTGGCGCCGGCAAAATCGACGTCGAACGAGTAAGCGTCCTTCATCAAAAATTCGCGCCCGCGCATCAGGCCGAAGCGCGGCCGCACCTCGTCGCGGAATTTCCATTGGATGTGGTAGAGGTTGAGCGGCAGATCCTTGTACGAACGCACGTAGGTGCGGAAGATCGCCGTGATCATTTCCTCGTTGGTCGGGCCGTAGAGCATGTCGCGCTCGTGGCGGTCCTTGATGCGCAGCATCTCCTTGCCATAGGCCTCGTAGCGGCCGCTTTCGCGCCACAGGTCGGCGGACTGGATGGTCGGCATCAAAAGCTCGATGGCGCCGGAACGGTCCTGCTCCTCGCGCACGATCTGGCAGACCTTGGTGAGCACCCGCAGGCCGAGCGGCAGGAAGGCATAAATGCCGGCCGCCTCCTGGCGGATCATGCCGGCGCGCAGCATCAGCCGATGGGAGGCGATCTCCGCTTCCTTCGGGGTCTCGCGAAGATTGGGCAGGAAGAACCGGGAAAGGCGCATGGACTCTTCGCTTATTGGCCGCGGCAGTGAAACCGGAACCGGCGCGGAAACACAAGGGCAGGAATTTGGGCAGGAATTTTGGGGAGGTATTTTTTTGCCGTTTGAGGTGGGCAGCCTCGTGACAAGAGCCCACAGATCGATTACGAATGCTTTCGCGCAATCCCGAAACCGCCATCTCGGTAACGAGATTTCGGGAAAGCGGTCCAAGTCTTGGGAGGATACCCGGACGCGTAAGGCGACTTCACTGCCACGGTGAGGATGCGTAAAATCACAACAATACGCGGAACTTAAGGGTGCAGATGAGGATTCTCGAGCAGGGCTTTGGCCCTGCTTTTTCTTTTGGCGGTTGGGTCAAAGCCGATGTTGGACGTACCGCGAAACCACGCCTGATATATTAAAATAGTCCAATAAGATGCTGCTTCGTCTATATTTTTGATCGATCGACGCCGTGGTCTATGGCGTCATGTGCAGCCCAAAGGGCGCCAATAGGCTTTCCAACGTGATCAGGCGCTCGACATAGATGACGTAGCAGGCGGCAAAAACCACCGCTGATACGAGCGTCGTCCAGACCAGTTTCCGGCGCAGATTGGGGATCGCCGGCGCGCCGGGATCGGTGCCGGGCGCGACCTCCGCATCCTCCTGCTGGCTGCGCACGCCCCAGGGCAGCACCGCGAACAGCACGATCCACCAGATCAGGAAAAAGACCGCCACTGCGGTGGTGACCGGCATTTTTCAGGCCTGCTCCAGCTCGACCAAGGTGCCGGCAAAATCCTTCGGGTGCAGAAACAGCACCGGCTTGCCGTGGGCGCCGGTTTTGGGCTCGCCGTCGCCCAGGACGCGGGCGCCGGCGGCCTTGAGCGCATCGCGGGCGGCGCGGATATCGTCGACCTCGTAGCACAGGTGGTGCATGCCGCCGTCCTGGTTGCGCTCCAGGAATTTTACGATCGGCGAGTTGTCGCCGAGCGGTTCCAACAGCTCGATCTTGGTATTGGGCAGCGTGATGAACACCGTGGTCACGCCATGGTCGGGCTGCGGCACCGCCGCCGAAACCTGCGCGCCGAGCACGTCGCGATAGACCGCTGTCGCCTTGCCGAGATCGCGCACCGCGATCGCCACGTGATTGAGCCTGCCGATCATGTCCTTGGGTCTCCTATGACCCGGCACTGTATCCTACACCGTAAGCATGCTCATTGACGCACGATCAATCCCGTTTTCGCCGTTCGCGACTTTGCCACGCCGTTGTCTCAAAGGTGCCGGGATGGTGGTGCGACAATCGCGTCCAGTGCCGTGGCTACTGCATGTAGGCTTGTTGCGTTGGAGTAATGGCGATGACGACCGACGAATTGTTGAGTGCGATCACAGCCGAGCTGTCGGCGATCGGGGCGGCGACTGATTTGGGCTTAATGAGCCAGGACGGCGAACGGGTATCGACGGTCCTGGTGATCGACGATCGCCGCTTTTGCCTCAGCCTCGAGCCGGCGCAGGCGTGCGCTCCCCCGGATTAAACCCCGGCATCCGCGCCGGGGAACAAACCGGCCGCGTGCAAGCCGATCAATGGCCCGTGAGCGCGAGAAATCCATAGCCCAAAAGGCCAATCGAGCCGACTGCGACCATCAAACCCGCAAAGAGCAAAGCGAGGGGGTAAATTCGCTCTCGCACTAAAGGCGCACTTCTCATCTGCATGACACCATGCCTCTATCGTCGAATAGCAGCGGCCGGACGGCGCCGCTGTGCCGCGCGTCACACCGATAAAGCCTATGTCGGCTCATGGTTCGGCCAGCGCCGAGTAGTCGTCGAGCGATTGCCCGGCTTGGGCGCGGCGGATTGTTGTCAGATGATTGCGCTCGGGTCGCCTGCGCCCGCTCGTGTCGCGTCCGTCGAGTAAGCTTGAAAGCAAAGCCCAGCCGATGAGCAGCGCTCCGCCGACAGCGTCGATGGCTTCGCGATGTCCAGGGTAGCGATTGGCCACGTAGGCGACCGTCGCACCAAGCACAAAGCTAATCGCGCTAATCGTCGCGATGGTCATGGCTCAACCCTTTGGCAGGTTGGGTGATTTAAGTGCCACCGCCAGATCGAGACAGCACGGCGCCGCGCCGTAGGCACATGCAACGCCGTGCTGCCTGCCCCCGATCATGGTCAGATTGTCTCGGCGGACGGCCGGCGGGCGTCCGGTTTGGTGTTTTGTTCCGCGGTGGCGAGCCGTCGCAGCGCGCGGGCGATTATTCCGGCCACGAACAGGACAACGGCGAACGCTAAAATAAGTGCGAGTGGCGCATCGGCTTCTATAAGCGGTCTGTACATTGTGTCCCCCTGACTCCAACGAATCCCGACATGCGTGACGGTGCGAGAGGGACAAGGCATCACCGGGGCTCAAACTCGCCTAGTTTGGCAATTTGCGTAGGCAAACTCGCGGCGGATTTGTGTTGGCCACAATTTCGCGAGCAACGACCCGCTCGCGCGGCATCCGGACGAACCTGATGGCTGACTTTGGAGCGTGTGCGCCACGGAGCTTTTGTCGAAGCCGCCTAAACCGTCAGCACACTATACCGCCAGCACATGCACGTGGCAGATCGGCTTCTTGTTCCATCGTTGCGCGATGGCCCCGCGCACGGCGCGGCGCACCGTCTCGGCAACCGCGTCGGGATCGCGCCGGCGCGGCTTTGGCATCGACTCGAACGCATCTTCGACCGCGTCGCGGGCGATCTCGTTCATTGACTGTCCGCCGGCGGTGGTTTCGGGAATGCCGATCAGCTCGATCTCGGGATCGGCGACCAGCGCGCCCTTCTCGCTCAATGCAAGCGCCACGGTGACGATGCCGGAAAAGCTCAGGCGGCGGCGTGCCGCCACGGTTTTGGCCTCGGCGCTGATCAGGAGCGAGCCGTCCTTGTAGAGCCGGCCCGCGGGCACCTCGTCGATGATTTGGGCGCCGTCCTGCGCGAGGCGGACCAGGTCGCCGTTGCGGCAAACCAATACGTGCGGCACGCCGGCGCGGCGGCCGAGCTCGGCATGCTCGCTAAGGTGCAGCGCCTCGCCATGGGCCGGGATCAGGATTTTTGGCCGCACCCAGGCGATCATGTCGAGGAGCTCGGCGCGGCGCGGATGGCCGGAGACGTGGACGAGATGGGTGCGGTCGGTGATGACCTCGACGCCTTGACTGACCAGACCGTTGATCACCCGGGCCACGGCCTTCTCGTTGCCGGGAATGGCGCGGGAGGAAAAGATCACGCGGTCGCCCTTGGCCAGCGTGACTTCGGGATGCTCGTCCTCGGCGATGCGCGACAGCGCCGCGCGCGGCTCGCCCTGGCTGCCGGTGCACAGCGCCAACACCTTGTCGGGCGGCAGATAGCCGTAGCTCTGCATGCTGCGGAAATCCTGCACGCCGTCGAGATAGCCGGTCTCGCGCGCAACTTGAGTGACGCGTTCCATGGCGCGGCCGACCAAAACCACTTCGCGGTCCACGGCGCGGGCGGCGTCGGCCACCGCACGGATGCGCCCGACATGGGAGGCAAACGTGGTCACGGCGACACGCGCCGGCGCGGTGCGGATCAATTCGGCGAGCGTCCGCGCCACGTCGGATTCCGACGGCGAACGGCCTTCGCGCACCGCGTTGGTGGAATCGCCAATAAGCGCCAGCACGCCTTCGTCGCCGAGCGCGGTCAATCTGGCCTGGTCGGTCGGCGGGCCAATGAGCGGCGTCGGATCGATCTTCCAATCGCCGGTATGCAGCACGATGCCGGCGGGGGTGCGGATCGCCAGCGCGTTGGATTCCGGAATCGAGTGCGCGACATTGATGAATTCGACCGCGAACGGCCCGAGGTCCAGACGGCCGCCGAGCGGCACCACTTTGACCGGAATTTGCGGCGCGCCGGGCTCCGAGAGCCGCTTGGCCTCGAACAAGGCCGCGGTGAACGGCGTGGCATAGAGCGGCACTTTGAGCCGCGGCCACAGATCGATCAGCGCGCCGATATGATCCTCGTGGCCGTGGGTCAGCACCAGGCCGACGATGTTCTTTCGCTCCTCGATGAGAAAGCGGATGTCCGGCAGGATCAGATCGATGCCCGGCAATAGCTCCTCGGAGGCGAACGACACGCCGCAATCGACGATCAGCCATTGCCGGCGGCGCTCGTCGCCAAAACCGTAGATCGAGAGATTCATCCCGATCTCGCCGATGCCGCCGAGCGGCGCGAAGACCAGTTCGTTCTGCGCCATCAGTTTCGCTCGCTCGCCGCGACCGGGAAGACGTCGCCGGCCGTGATCGTCTGTAACGTGCCGTCCTCGAGGCGCAACAGCAACCGGCCATGTTCGTCGAGCGCCTCGGCGCGGCCGGAAAATTCGCGGTTTGGTAGCCGCACCCGCATCTCACCGCCCATTCCCGCGGCACGATCGAGCCAGTCGGCGCGAATGGATTGAAAGCCTGCACCTCGTTGCCACTGCGCCAGCCGCCGCGCCATCGCGCCGGACAGCGCGCCGAACAAATCCTCCGCGGAAACCGCCGCGCCAGCAGTCGCGAGATCGGTGGCAGGATAAGCGGTGTCCATCGGGTGATGCATACAATTGACGCCGATGCCTATGGCCACGGCAAGTCGGGCTTCGATAGTCTCGCTTTCGATCAAAATGCCGGCGAGCTTTTGCCCGCCGCAAAGAATGTCATTCGGCCATTTCAGCGCAAGCTTTTCGTGCAACGCGGCGGCGCGATCGCCGATTGCGTCAAAAACAGCAAGCGCGGCGACGAACGACAATTCGGCCGCGTGCTCCGGCGCGGCCGGGTCGCAAAGGAGCAGCGTGGCATAGAGATTGCCGGGCGTGGAAATCCATGCATTGCCGCGCCGGCCACGGCCCGCGGTCTGCTGCCGCGCCGTCACCCACAGCGGCCCAGATTCGCCGCGCCGCGCCAGCGCCAAAGCTTCGGTGTTGGTCGACGGCAGCGTGTCGTGGGCCGACAGGCGAAACCCCGCGGCCGCGGGATCAAGCCGCATCAGAACAGGGAACGCGCGGCCGCGCTCGCCGCGCCGACCAGCGGCCCCGGATAGAGGAAGAATAAAACGTTGAACAAGCCGCAAACCGCGAGCACCACTTTCAGTTCGATGGGCGTGGGATAAAAACCTTCAGCCGCGTCGTCGAAATACATGATCTTGATGATCGCCAG
Organism: uncultured Alphaproteobacteria bacterium; assembly: GCA_963724715.1. Lineage (GTDB taxonomy): Bacteria > Pseudomonadota > Alphaproteobacteria > Rhizobiales > Xanthobacteraceae > BOG-931. The sequence continues at coordinate 431,790 of CAVRVV010000004.1, forward strand.
ATAATAGTAGGCGCCGACCACGCTGGCGAGCACGCCGATCACCGCCAGTATATAGAGGCCGGCCTTGATGGCGGCGAGGAAGACGTAGAATTTCGCGAAAAATCCGGCGAGCGGCGGTATGCCGGCCATGGAGAACAGCAGCATCGCCATGAAGAACGCCGTGGTCGGGTTGGTGCGGGCGAGCCCGGCCAATTGATCGATCGATTCCACCATGCCGGTCGAGCGCCGCATCGACAGGATCACGGCAAAGACGCCGAGCGTCATGGTGAGGTAGATCGCCATATAGACCAGCACGCCCTGCACGCCTTCGGTCGTGCCGGCCGCAAGCCCGATCAGCGCAAAACCCATATGGCCGATCGACGAATAGGCCATCAGGCGTTTGATGTTGCGCTGGCCGATGGCCGCGAACGAGCCGAGCAGCATCGAGGCGATGGCGACGAAGACGACGATTTGTTGCCACTGCGCGGTGATGCCGGGAAACGCCACGATCGTGGCGCGCACGAACATGGCGATGCCGGCGACCTTGGGGGCCGCGGCAAAGAACGCCGTGACCGGGGTCGGCGCGCCCTCATAGACGTCGGGCGTCCACATGTGGAACGGCACGGCGGAGACCTTGAAGCAGAAGCCGGCAAACAAAAAAACCAGCCCGAAGATCAGCCCGATGCCGCCATTGGTCGCCGCTTGCGCGATGCCGGCAAAGCTCACGGTGCCGGTAAAACCGTAAACCAGCGACGCGCCGTAGAGCAGCATTCCCGACGACAGCGCGCCGAGTACGAAATATTTCAGGCCGGCTTCGGTCGAGCGCAGCGAATCGCGATGGCTGGCGGCGACCACGTAGAGCGGCAGGCTCATCAATTCGAGGCCGAGATAGAGCGCGATCAGGTCGGCGGCCGAGATCAGCATCATCATGCCGAGCGTGGAGAGCACGATCAGGATCGAATATTCGAAGCGCTGCTGCCGCTCATGCTTGGCGTAATCGAGCGACATGGCGATGGCGGCGGCCGAGCCGGCCAGGGCCAGGATTTTGAGGAAGCGGGCAAAATTGTCGACGATGAAGCTGCCGTTGAAGCTCACAAGCTTGCCGGCAGGAAGCAGGTACAGGATCACGCCGGCCGCGATCAGAAGCGCAATGGACAAGCCGTCGATCATGCGCGGCCCCCACCCTAACCCTCCCCCGCTTGCGGGGGAGGGATGGGTGGGGGCAAAGGCGCCGAGCATCAACAGCGCCATGGCGCCGAGCCCGAGTACGATTTCCGGCAGCAGCGGGATTAGCGTCGACATGTATGCGGCCGCGGTCATCGCCTCACCTCGCCATCGCCGCTTTGATCGGCGCCAGCGCGTGCTGATAATTATCCATCAGCTGCGCCACCGAGGCGGCCGAAAGGTCGAGCACCGGTTTTGGATAGATGCCGAACACGATCGTGAGGACGACCAGCGGGGCCAGCACCACCATCTCGCGCCAGCCGATGTCCTTGATATTGAACAGGCTCGGCTTCTGCAACTTGCCGAAAATCACCTTGCGGTAGAGCCACAGCGCGTAAGCCGCCGACAAGATGGTGCCGAGCGTCGCCAACGTCGCCACCCAAGTGTTGACCCGGAACGTGCCAATCAGGGTCAAAAACTCGCCGACGAAACCCGAGGTGCCCGGCAGCCCCACATTGGCCAGCGTGAACACCATGAAGGCGAATGCGTAGAGCGGCATGCGGTTGACGAGGCCGCCATAGGCGGCGATCTCGCGGGTATGCATGCGGTCGTAGACCACGCCGACGCAAAGGAACAACGCCGCCGAGACGATGCCGTGGGAGATCATCTGGAAAATGCCGCCGGCGACGCCCTGCGCCGTCATCGCGAAGATGCCCATGGTGACGAAGCCCATATGCGCCACGGAGGAATAGGCGATGAGCTTCTTCATATCCTCCTGCATCAGGGCGACCAGCGAGGTGTAGACGATGGCAATGATCGACATCGCGTAGATCAGCGGCGCCAGCGCTTGCGAGGCATCCGGAAACATCGGCAGCGAGAAGCGCAGGAAGCCGTAGCCGCCGAGTTTCAGCAGGATCGCGGCCAGGATCACCGAGCCGGCGGTCGGCGCCTCGACATGGGCATCGGGCAGCCAGGTGTGGAACGGCCACATCGGCATTTTCACGGCGAACGAGGCGAGGAAGGCAAACCACGCCCAGGTCTGCAGGTTTCGCGGGAACGCGTGATGCAGCAAGGTCGGGATATCGGTGGTGCCGGCCTGCCAGTACATCGCCATGATGGCGAGCAGCATCAGCACCGAGCCTAAGAGCGTGTAGAGGAAGAACTTGAAGCTGGCATAGACCCGGCGCGGGCCGCCCCACACGCCGATGATCAGGAACATCGGGATCAAGCCGCCCTCGAAGAACAGATAGAACAGCACCAGGTCGAGGGCGCAGAAGGTGCCGATCATCAGCGTTTCGAGGACCAGGAACGCGATCATATATTCGCGCACCCGGCGCTGGATCGCGGTCCAGCTGGCGACGATACAGATCGGCAGGAGCGCCGTGGTCAGCACCACGAACGGCAGCGAGATGCCGTCGACGCCCATGGAATAAGTGATGGTGCCGCCGAGCCACGGCCGCTTTTCCAGAAACTGGAATTCCGCCGAGCTCGGATCGAAGCGCCACAGCAAGATCAGCGAGACCGCGAAGGTGGCCAGCGTGGTCCACAGCGCGACCCAGCGCGCATTGTGCACGCCCGCTTCATCCTCGTTGAGGAACGCGATGAACAGCGCGCCCGCGAGCGGCAGGAAAGTGACGACGGAGAGGATCGGCCAACTCGTCATCCGTGGGCTCCGGAAAACATGAACCAAGTGATGAAGGCGGCGACGCCGATCAGCATGGCGAAGGCGTAGTGGTAGAGGTAGCCGGTCTGCAGGCGGACGACGTTCTTCGTCACATCGAGCACCCACGCGGACACGCCGTCGGGCCCGAACCCGTCGATGACAAAACCGTCGCCGCCTTTCCAGAACAAGCGGCCGAGCCACATGGCGGGACGCACCAAGAGGAAATCGTAGATCTCGTCGAAGTACCACTTGTTGAGCAGGAAGCGGTACAGCGGGGCCTGATCGCGCGCGAGAGCTTCGGGCAGATCGGGCCGGCGGATGTAGAATTGATAGGCGACCAGAAAGCCTATGATCATCATCACCGTCGGCGTCAGCGAGATGTAGAGCGGTAATTGCTCCATGGCCTCGAGGATTTTGTTGTCCGCCCCGAATTTGAGCGACTCGCGGAAGAAGCCTTCGACATCGTGGCCGGTGAAGATGGAGAGGAACGGCCAGCCGGCCGCGATCGAGCCGACGGCAAGCAGCGTCAGCGGCACCAGCATCACCTTCGGGCTTTCGTGGGCGCCTTCGTAGTGATGGTGATCGTGCGGCTCGCCATGGAAGGTCTTGAAGATCAGCCGCCAGGAATAGAATGAGGTGAGCGCTGCGGCGGCGACCGTCATGATGAAGGCGTAGCTCGCCATCGGATTGGTGCCGGCGGCGGCGGCTTCGATGATCTTGTCTTTGGAGAAATAGCCGGCGGTGAACGGAAACCCGGTCAGCGCCAGGGTGCCGACCACCATGACGCCATAGGTGAATGGGATTTTGCGCCACAGGCCGCCCATCTTGCGGATGTCCTGCTCGTGATGCATCGCGAGAATCACCGAGCCCGAACCGAGGAACAGCAGCGCCTTGAAGAAGGCGTGGGTGAACAGGTGGAACATGCCGACCGAATAGGCGCCCACCCCCATGGCGACGAACATGTAGCCAAGCTGCGAGCAGGTCGAATAAGCGACGATGCGCTTGATGTCGTTTTGCACCAGGCCGACGGTGGCGGCGAATATCGCCGTGGTGGCGCCGATGAAGGTGACGAAGGCGGCCGCGGTCGGCGCCAGCTCGAACAGCGGCGACAGCCGCGCCACCATGAACACGCCGGCAGTCACCATGGTGGCGGCGTGGATCAGCGCCGAGACCGGCGTCGGGCCTTCCATGGCGTCGGGCAGCCAGGTGTGCAGGCCGAATTGCGCCGACTTGCCCATGGCGCCCATGAACAGCAAGAGGCAGACGACGGTGAGCGCGTCGAAATCCCAGCTCAGAAAATGCAGGCTCTTGCCGACGAGACTCGGCGCTTGCGCGAAGATGGTGTCGAAGTCCACGGCGCCGGTCAGATAAAACACCGCGAAAATGCCGAGCGAAAAGCCGAAATCGCCGACGCGATTGACGATGAAAGCTTTGATGGCCGCGGCATTGGCTTCCGGCTTGTGGAACCAGAAGCCGATCAGGAGATAGCTGGCGAGCCCGACGCCTTCCCAGCCGAAGAACAGCTGCACCAGATTGTCGGCGGTCACCAGCATCAGCATGGCGAAGGTGAAGAACGACAGATAGGAGAAGAACCGTGGCCGGTACGGATCCTCTTCCATGTAGCCGATGGAGTAGATGTGGACGAGCGACGAGATGGTCGTCACCACGACCAGCATTACGGCGGTGAGCGAATCGATGCGCAGCGCCCAATCGGCTTTGAGATCGGCGAAGGTGATGAACGAGAACATCGGCACGCGGACGTCGTGGCCGCCGAAGCCGACGTCGAAGAAGGCGTACCAGGACAGCACGCAGGTAATCACCAAGAACGTCGAGGTGATCAGCTCGGCGGCGCGCGAGCCCGCGGCGGGCGGCTCGGTGGGCTCTTCCTCATGATGGGATTCGTGGGCGACCGCATGCGCACCATGCAATGACGGCGCCGCGTGGCCGTGGCTCTCGTCGACATGGGCCGCCGCGTGATCGTCATCGGGCGGTGGCGGGTCGGCGCCCGGAAGGCGGTTGCGCGCGCCGATCAGCGCGATGGCGCCGGCAATGACGGCGCCGAGCAGCGGCAGGAAGACGATGGCCTCGTACATGCCGCTAATTCCCTAGAACCTGGCCACGCGAGAGAACGACGGCGACGCTTTCTTCGCCCTCTCCCCTGAGGGGAGAGGCATAGGCGGCCTTCGGCCGCCGTTCTTGACTGGAAGAACGCCGATGCGAAGCATCGGCTGTGGTGAGGGGGGACGGCCTCTCGGTCAGAGCCCCCTCACCCCAACCCTCTCCCCTCTGGGGAGAGGGAGTTCGCATCAGCAAGCCGCTCACGCGTCACCCCTTCATCAAGTTGATGTCTTCAACCGCGATCGAGCCGCGGTTGCGGAAGTAGGCGACCAGGATGGCGAGCCCGATGGCGGCTTCCGCCGCCGCCACCGTGAGCACGATGAGCGCATAGACCTGGCCGACGATGTCGCCGAGGAAGGTCGAGAACGCCACCAGGTTGACGTTGACGGCGAGCAGGATCAGCTCGATCGACATCAGGATGACGATGACATTCTTGCGGTTGAGGAAGATGCCCAAAATCCCGAGCGTGAACAGGATCGCGGCGACCGCGAGATAGTGGCCGAGCCCGATGATCATTGCAGCCCCTGCCCCGACTTGACCTTGACCACGTCGATCGCGGTCGCGCGCCGCCGCGCCACCTGGTCGGCAATATTTTGCCGCCGCACATTCGGCTTGTGCTGCAGGGTCAGCACGATGGCGCCGACCATGGCGACCAGGAGGATGATGCCGGCGGTCTGGAAGTAGTAGACGTAGCGCGTATAGAGCACGAGCCCGAGCGCTTGCGTGTTGCTGATGTCGCCCGCCGGCGGGATCGGCGCGGTGATGGCCTTGGCCACGTCAGGCCCGATCACCCAGGCGAATACCACGGTCAAAAGCTCGGCCAAAAGCACGGCGACGATCAGTGCGCCGACCGGCAGATAATTCAGCACGCCCTGGCGCAATTCGGCAAAATCGACGTCGAGCATCATCACCACGAACAAAAACAGCACCGCGACGGCGCCGACATAGACCACGATCAAAATCATCGCCAGAAACTCGGCGCCCATCAGCACGAACAGCCCGGCCGCATTGACGAAGGCGAGGATGAGAAACAGTACGGAATGAACGGGATTGCGCGAGACAATGACCATCACGGCCGAGGCAATGCACACGCCGGCGAAGAGGTAAAAGAAGATCGCGTTGATGATCATGGACGGCGCATCTCACCGATAGGGCGCGTCGAGCGCGAGGTTTTGCGCGATCTCGCGCTCCCAGCGGTCGCCGTTGGCGAGCAGCCGCTCCTTGTCGTAGTAGAGCTCCTCGCGGGTTTCGGTGGCGAATTCGAAATTCGGCCCCTCGACGATGGCGTCGACCGGGCAGGCTTCCTGGCACAGCCCGCAATAGATGCATTTGACCATGTCGATGTCGTAGCGCGTGGTGCGCCGCGTGCCGTCGTTGCGGCGCGGGCCGGCTTCAATGGTGATCGCTTGCGCCGGACAGATCGCCTCGCACAGCTTGCAGGCGATGCAGCGCTCTTCGCCGTTTGGATAGCGCCGCAGCGCGTGCTCGCCGCGGAAGCGCGGCGACAGCGGATTTTTCTCGAACGGATAATTGATGGTCGCTTTCGGCTTGAAGAAATAGCGCATCGACAGCACGAAGGCCTGGGCGAATTCCTTGAGGAACAGCGAACGGGCGGCTTGATCGAGTTTCATGTCAAAAGCCTCTGTTGCCGCTCAAAATCTCGAACCGCCGATGGCATGGCCGATCCAATAGCCGACGGTGGCCAGGATGGCGATGTCCGCCGCGAGAATCAGCCGGCGCGCGATGGACAACTTCTCCTCGAACCCAGTGCGTTGCTCCAGCGTCTGCGGACCGTGCGCACGAAAACTGCGCTCGACAGCGCGGATCGCCGGCACGTAGATGACGACCGCAACCACGGTTCCGGCAAGGGCGCCGAGCCAGGCTGGTAGAGAATATTCCATGCCTTTCTCCGCTCACTTCGGCGCCCATCCGGTCACTTGCAGCACGCCGGCCACGATGGCGACCATGGCGAGCGAAATCGGCAGAAAGACTTTCCAGCCGAGCCGCATCAACTGGTCGTAGCGATAGCGCGGCACGAATGCCTTCACCATGGCGAACATGAAGAACACGAAGCTCGCCTTGAGCACGAACCAGATCACGCCCGGAATCCAGGTGAACGGTGGTACCGGGAACGGCGGCAGCCAGCCGCCGAGGAACAGGATCGTCATCATGGCGCACATGGTGGTGACCGCCACGTATTCGCCGAGCATGAACATCATGTAGGGCGTGGAACCGTATTCCACCATGAACCCGGCGACGAGTTCCGACTCCGCCTCGACCAGATCGAACGGCGGCCGGTTGGTTTCGGCGAGCGCCGAGATGAAAAAGATCACCATCATCGGGAACAGCGGCAGCCAGTACCAACCGAAGAGCCCCCATTTGCCGTTCTGCGCCTCGACGATGGCGGTGAGATTGAGCGAGCCGACGCAGAGCAGCACGGTGATGATGACGAAGCCGATCGAGACTTCGTAGGACACCATCTGCGCCGCCGACCGCAACGCGGCGAGGAACGGATATTTGGAGTTCGACGCCCAGCCGGCCATGATCACGCCGTACACGCCGAGCGAGGAGATGGCGAAGATATAAAGTATGCCGACATTGATGTTGGCGATCACCCAGCCGGCATCGACCGGGATCACCGCCCAAGCGGCGAGCGCCAGCACGCAGGTGACCAGCGGCGCCAACAGGAACACGCCCTTGTTGGCGCCGGCCGGGATCACCGGCTCCTTGAGCACGAATTTGAGGAGATCGGCGAAGGATTGCAGCAGGCCCCACGGGCCGACCACGTTGGGGCCGCGGCGGATCTGCACCGCCGCCCAGATCTTGCGGTCGGCGAGCAGCACATAGGCCACGGCGATCAGCAGGATGACGAGCAGCAGCACGCTCTGCGCCACCATGACGACCAACGGCCAGATATAGTCAGACCAGAACGCGGCCATAGCCCTACTCCGCCGCCGTCATGGTGGATCGGCCGTGCGCCAGCGCCGAACATTCCGCCATGACCGCCGAACAGCGCGCGATCGGGTTGGTGAAGTAAAAATCGTCGACGCTGGAGCGCAACGGCGTCTTGTCTGTTGTGCCGCCAAGGCCAGCGAGCTTTTGCAGGTCGGCGGCATTGCCCGGCGCAATCTGTCCGATGCGCTGCAGATGCGGGTAAGCGGCGAACAGCGCCTGGCGCAGTTGCGACAGCGAGTCATAGGGCAGCTTCTTGCCCAGCACGTCGGACAGCGCGCGCAGGATCGCCCAATCCTCGCGCGCGTCGCCGGGCGGGAACGCGGCGCGCGTCGCCATCTGCACCCGGCCTTCGGTGTTGACGTAAGTTGCCGATTTTTCCGGGTAAGCCGCGCCGGGCAGCACGACGTCGGCGCGGGTCGCGCCGCGGTCGCCGTGGGTGCCGATATAGACGACGAAGGCACCGGCCGCGATGTCGATCTCATCGGCGCCGAGCAGGAACAGAACGTCCAGCGTGCCCGACGCCGCCATCTGCCGTGTCGTCAGGCCGCCCTCACCCGGCACGAAACCGAGATCGAGCGCGCCGACCCGCGATGCCGCGCTATGCAGCACGCCATAACCGTTCCAGCCTTCTTTCGCCGCGCCGAGATCGATGGCGGCCTTGGCTGCGAGCGACGCTATTGCCGCACCGTCGGCGCGCGCAAACGCCGCTGCGCCAACCAGCACTATCGGGCGCTCGGCCTTGCGCAGCCCCTCGGCAAAGCTGTGCCGTGAAATATCGGCGAGCGTTTCCGGTCCGGCACCGAGATAGTCGTAAGCGTAAGTGAGATCCGCTTTCGGCCCGATGACGCCGATCGGGAAATTGCCGGCGCGCCAGCGCTTGCGGATGCGCGCATTGAGGATGGGCGCTTCCTTGCGCGGGTTCGAGCCAACGATGAGAAGTGCATCGGCCGTCTCGATGCCGGCGATGGTCGGGTTGAACAGATAGCTCGCCCTGCCCCATTTCGGATCGAGCGCCGAACCGTCCTGCCGGCAATCGAGATTGCTCACGTTAAGCCGCGTCATCAAATCCTTGAGCGCAAAGATCTCCTCGACCGCGGCGAGATCGCCGGCCAGCGCGCCCATGCGTTTGGGATTGCCGCGCGCGACTTTTGCGGCGATCGCCTTGAACGCCTCGTTCCAAGACGCCGGACGCAGCTTGCCGTTCTCGCGCACATAAGGCTGATCGAGCCGCTGCGTGCGCAAGCCGTCGACCACGTGGCGCGTCTTGTCGGAAATCCATTCCTCGTTGATGTCCTCGTTGGTGCGCGGCAAAATCCGCATCACCTCGCGGCCGCGGGTATCGATGCGGATGGCGCAGCCGAGCGCGTCCATCACGTCGATCGATTCGGTCTTATTGAGCTCCCAGGGCCGCGCCGCAAAGGCATACGGCTTAGAAGTCAGCGCGCCGACCGGACAGATGTCGACCACGTTGGCCTGCAGTTCCGACGTCATCGCCTGTTCGAGATAGGTGGTGATCTCCATGTCCTCGCCGCGGCCGATGGCGCCGAGCTCGGGCACGCCTGCCACTTCGGTGGCAAAGCGCACACAGCGCGTGCACTGGATGCAGCGGTTCATCGAGGTCTTGACCAGCGCGCCGAGATATTTGTCCTCGACCGCGCGCTTGTTCTCGTGGAAGCGGCTGGAGTTGATGCCATAGGCCATCGACTGGTCCTGCAGATCGCATTCGCCGCCCTGGTCGCAGATCGGGCAGTCGAGCGGATGATTGATCAGCAGGAATTCCATGACGCCTTCGCGCGCCTTGCGCACCATCGGCGAGCGCGTGCTCAAGACTTTGGGCGAGCCGTCCTTGTTCGGCATCAAATCCTTGACGCCCATGGCACAGGAGGCTTGCGGCTTCGGGATGCCGACCACCTCGATCAGGCACATCCGGCAATTGCCGGCGATCGACAGCCGCTCGTGGAAGCAGAAGCGCGGAATCTCGGCGCCCGCGGCCTCGCAGGCCTGGAGCAGCGTGTACTCCGGCGGGACATCGATCTCTTTGCCGTCGACGATGAGTTTTGTCATCTATCGTCTCATTCCGCCGCGACCGTTACGGGCTCGGGATGCGGGTTCGCGGTATATTCGTCGATGCGCCGCTCGATCTCCGGGCGGAAGTGGCGCAGCAGGCCCTGCACTGGCCACGCCGCGCCGTCGCCGAAGGCGCAGATGGTGTGGCCTTCGATCTGGGTCGTGACCTCCATCAGCATGTCGATCTCGCGCTTTTGCGCGCGGCCTTCGGCCATGCGTTCGAGCACGCGCCACATCCAGCCCATGCCCTCGCGGCACGGCGTGCACTGGCCGCAGCTCTCGTGCTTGTAGAAATAGGAGATGCGCGCCATGGCTTTGACGATGTCCGCCGACTTGTCCATGACGATCATGGCGGCGGTGCCGAGCGCCGATTTCTTGTCGCGGCAGCCGTCGAAATCCATCAACAGCGTGTCGGCCTGATCGGGGCCGGCCGGCACCATCGGCATCGACGAGCCGCCAGGGATCACGGCAAGGAGATTGTTCCAGCCGCCGCGCACGCCGCCGGCATGTTTCTCGATCAATTCGCGCAGCGGAATGCCCATCGCCTCTTCGACATTGCACGGCCGCTCGACATGGCCGGAAATGCAATAAAGTTTCGTGCCGGTGTTGTTCGCGCGGCCGATGCCGGCGAACCAGGCGGCGCCGCGGCGCATGATGTCGGGCACCTGCGCGATGGTCTCGACATTGTTCACCGTGGTCGGGCAGCCGTAGAGACCCATGTTCGCGGGGAACGGCGGCTTGAGGCGCGGCTGGCCCTTCTTGCCTTCGAGGCTTTCGAGCAGCGCGGTCTCTTCGCCGCAGATGTAAGCGCCGGCGCCGTGATGCACGACGATATCGAAGTCGAAGCCGTTTGAATTGTTCTTGCCGATGAGCTTTGCGTCATAGGCCTGCTGCACCGCGGCTTCGAGCCGCTCGCGCTCGCGGATGAACTCGCCGCGCACATAGATGTAGCAATGGTGCGCGCCCATGCCGGCGCCGGCGATCAAGCAGCCTTCGACGAGGAGATGCGGATCGTTGCGCATCACCTCGCGGTCCTTGCAGGTGCCGGGCTCGGACTCGTCGGCGTTGATGACCAGATAGCTCGGCCGGTCGGTCTGTTTGGGCATGAACGACCATTTCAGCCCGGTCGGAAAACCGGCGCCGCCGCGGCCGCGCTGGCCTGATGCCTTCATTTCGTTGACGATTGTCTCGCGGCCCTTTTCCAAAATCGCCTTGGTGCCGTCCCAAGCGCCGCGCGCGCGTGCGCCGTCGAGGCCCCAGTCGCCTTGGCCGTAGAGATTTTTGAAAATGCGGTCCTTGTCGGCGAGCATCGGTCAGGCCTTGTCCAGGAGCGTGGTCTGTCCGCCAATCGGCGCGGAGTTAAGCCGATCGACCTGCGGTCCAGGTTTTGGCGTGCGGCTGAGCGACAGATCGTTGAGAATGCGCGTGAACGATACCGGCGTGAGGTCCTCGTAATAATCGTAATTGATCTGCACCATCGGCGCGTTGACGCAGGCGCCGAGACATTCGACCTCGGTCCAGGAGAACATGCCGTCTGAGGTGACGTGGTCCTGCTCGCCGATCATGCGCCTGCAGACTTTTTTCAGCTCTTCGGAGCCGCGCAACATGCACGGCGTGGTGCCGCAAAGTTGCACGTTGAATTTGCCGACCGGCGACAGGTTGAACATGGTGTAGAAGGTCGCGACTTCGAGCACGCGGATTCTCGCCATGCCGAGGAGTTCCGCGGTGGCTTCAATCGCCTTCTGCGGCAGCCAGCCGCCCGATTGCTCCTGCGCCCGCCACAGGATCGGGATCACGGCGGATTGCTGACGGCCTTCCGGATATTTAGCGATCTTCGCTTTCGCCCAGGCCAAATTCTCCGGCGTAAACGCAAAGCTCGGCGGCTGCTTTTCGGCAAGTCGGCGCACGCTCATCGATCGACCTCGCCGAACACGATATCGATCGAGCCAAGGATCGCCGAAATGTCGGCCAGCATGTGGCCTCGGCAAAGGAAGTCCATGGCCTGCAGATGGGCGAAGCCCGGCGCGCGGATTTTGCATTTGTACGGCTTGTTGCTGCCGTCTGCGACCAGATAGACGCCGAACTCGCCCTTGGGCGCTTCGACCGCGGCGTAGACTTCGCCGGCCGGCACCTTGAAACCTTCGGTGTACAGCTTGAAGTGATGGATCAAGCCTTCCATCGAGCGCTTCATCTCTTCGCGCTTGGGCGGCACGATCTTGTGGTCGTCGACCGTGACGCGGCCCTGGCCGTCGGCTGCGTGCAGCTTTTCAATGCACTGCTTCATGATGCGGATCGATTGGCGCATCTCTTCCATGCGGATGCAATAACGGTCGTAATTGTCGCCGTTCTTGCCCACCGGAATGTCGAAATCCATCTCGACGTAGCATTCGTAAGGCTGCGCTTTGCGCAGATCCCACGCCGCGCCGGAGCCGCGCACCATGACGCCGGAAAAGCCGCGCGCCCAGGCATCTTCCAGCCGCACCACGCCAATATCGACATTGCGCTGCTTGAAAATGCGGTTATCGGTGAGCAATTCTTCGAGGTCGTCGCAGACTTTTAGGAATGGATCGCAGAATCCCGAAATGTCGTCGATCAGTTTCGGCGGCAAATCCTGGTGCACGCCGCCGACGCGGAAATAGGCCGCATGCATGCGCGAGCCCGAGGCGCGTTCGTAGAACACCATGAGCTTTTCGCGCTCCTCAAAGCCCCACAGCGGCGGGGTGAGCGCGCCGATATCCATCGCCTGCGTGGTGACATTGAGGAGATGGGATAACAGCCGGCCGATCTCGCAATAGAGCACGCGGATGATTTGGGCGCGCCGCGGCACGGCGAGGCCGAGCAGCTTTTCCGCCGCCAAGCAGAACGCGTGCTCCTGATTCATCGGCGCGACATAATCGAGCCGGTCGAAATACGGGATCGCCTGCAGGTATGTTTTCTGCTCGATCAGCTTTTCGGTGCCGCGGTGCAGCAAGCCGATATGCGGATCGACGCGTTCGACCACTTCGCCATCGAGCTCGAGCACCAGGCGCAGCACGCCGTGGGCCGCCGGATGCTGCGGCCCGAAATTGATGGTGAAATTGCGCGGTGCGGCTTCGGTCATGTTTGAACGCGAATGGCGAATGGCGAATGGCGAATAGTAGGCAGAGTGAGCATCAGCGGCTTCTCACATTCTGCTGCAGTGAACGGATGAGCAAGCGAACCATCTTGCCCAACGACTCGCATTGTCGAATGACTTGCTCGATATTCCCATTTTCGACGAGCCCGACACGTTCGGCGAGCAGCCAATGCGTCTCCAGCTCCTTTAGGGAGCCCTGAGCGATGCGTAGATATTGAATGAACGACTGCGTATTTTCGCGCCCATGACCCTCTGCGATATTTGCCGGTATTGAAGCGGCCGATCGTCGAATTTGCGAGGTGAACCCAAACATCTCCTCCCTTGGAAGAGAGCGAGTCAGTCGATAGCATTCTGCGGCCAATGTCATCGAAACCTGCCAAACGCGCAGGTCTCGATAAGACTTGATCGTTGGATCGCGCGCTATTCATCCCTATTCGCCACTCGCCATTCGCCATTCGCCCACTTTGGCCGCTTTCGCCGCGAGCCGCGAATTGAACTTGTCCCACATGACAACGAAGCGGTCGTGGCGGCCTTCGCCGATCAGATCGATGCCGTCGTGGGCTTTGACCTTGAAGCTCATCCGCTGACCGACGACTTCGCTGCATTCGACGTCGACCGTCACCGTCATGCCCGGAAGTGTCGCGGCGAGGTGACTGACATCGACATGGACGCCGAGGCTGCCCTCGCCCGGATCGAGATGCGGCGCCAACAGCTGCGTGCACACCCATTCCATCAGCACGATCATGTAGCCGGTGGCGAACACCTTTGGCATCGCCGCGATCTCCGGCGATTCCGGAAAAGTGTAGGGCACCGTCTTGTTCTCCGGCACCTTGTAGCTGAAGCGGTGCGTCATGCCGGGTTTGAGGGTGGGCTTCATGATCCCTGCCCCTTCTTTGCCTTCTCGTCGCCGGGCAGCACGTAGTCGGTGCCTTCCCAGGGCGAGAGAAAATCGAACGTGCGGAATTCCTGGGCCAGCCGCACCGGCTCGTAGACCACGCGCTTGAGCTCGTCGTCGTAACGGACCTCGACAAAGCCGGTGAGCGGAAAATCTTTCCGCAGCGGATAACCCTCAAAACCGTAGTCGGTCAGGATGCGCCGCATGTCGGGATGGCCGGTAAACACGATGCCGTAGAGATCGTAGGTCTCGCGCTCGAACCAATCGGCGCCGGCAAACACCTCGATGATCGACGGCACCGGCGTCGTCTCGTCGGTCTCGGCCTTGACGCGGATGCGGGCGTTCAGCTTCGGCGACAACAGGTGATAGACCACGTCGAAACGCCGCTCGCGGCCCGGCCAGTCGACCGCGGTGATATCGATCAGGTTCCAGAACTGGCAGCCGCCATCTTCGCGCAGGAACTTCATCACCGCGATGATGTCGGACGCCCGCGCGGCCACGGTCAGTTCGCCGAACGCGACCGCATAACCGGTTACCGAGGCGGCAAGCGCCCCCGTAATGGTCTTGCCGAGCGTATCGAGTGTCTCGTCCATGTTCAGCGTTCGATCGTCGAAGTGCGGCGGATCTTCTTTTGCAACAGCAGCACGCCGTACAGCAGCGCCTCTGCGGTCGGCGGACAGCCCGGCACATAGATGTCGACCGGGACGATGCGATCGCAGCCGCGCACCACCGAGTAGGAATAATGGTAGTAGCCGCCGCCATTGGCGCACGACCCCATCGAGATCACGTAGCGCGGTTCCGGCATCTGATCGTAAACTTTTCGTAACGCCGGGGCCATTTTGTTGGTGAGCGTGCCGGCGACGATCATGACGTCGGATTGGCGCGGCGACGCGCGCGGCGCAAAGCCGAAGCGCTCCGCGTCATAGCGCGGCATCGACATCTGCATCATCTCGACGGCGCAGCAGGCGAGCCCGAACGTCATCCACATCAGTGAGCCGGTGCGCGCCCAGGCGATCAGGTCGTCGGCGGCGGCGACCAGAAAACCCTTGTCGGCCAGTTCGCTGTTGAGATCGCCAAAGAACGGATCGTCCGCGCCCACCGGCTTATTGGTGCGCGGGTCGATGAGACCTCGGCTTGGCGTCGAGAAACTCGGTTCGCCTATTTTGGGTTCGCTCAATCCCATTCGAGCGCTCCCTTCTTCCACTCATAGATAAAACCGATGGTCAGCACCGCAAGGAACAGCATCATCGACCAGAAGCCGTACACGCCGACCTTGCCGAAGGCCGCGGCCCACGGGAACAGGAAGCTGACTTCGAGGTCGAAGATGATGAACAGGATGGCGACCAGGTAGAAGCGGACGTCGAACTTCATCCGCGCGTCGTCGAAGGCGTTGAAGCCGCATTCGTATGCCGAGAGCTTTTCCGGATCGGGGGCCTTGTAGGCGAGTGCAAAAGCAAAGCCTAACAGCGCAAGCCCGATCGCCAGCGCGACGCCGATGAACACGACCAGCGGCAGGTAGCCAAGCAGAAACTGACTCATCGTCGGGGTCATCGGCAGCCCTTTGCTCGACCGGTTCGGACCTGATTCCTTGACCAGGAATATGTCCATTGCGGCGCCGTTCCGCGACCCATATCCGCAAGCTATGGCACCGCGCTGATTTGCCCCGATTTTCAGCGGATTCGCACTGACGACGGAACTTTCGCGACCCTTAGCGCAGTGCACAAAAAGGTGCAAGGCGGCCTGTGCGTTGAGGTGGCGCGTTGACGCCGTCGCCATGCTCGATACTACGATGGGCAATACTGCGATTGTGCGACTTTGGCCGGGAGAGGTCGATGACGAGTTCGATAGGGCGCGGGTTTGGCCGGTATATGGCTGTCGCGCTCACCGCCGCAATCGCGCTCGGCCTGCCGGCAGCGGCCATGGCGGACAATTTCCCGGAAAGGCCGATCAAGCTGATCGTGCCGTTCGGGCCCGGCGGGCCGCCGGACGTGGCGGCGCGCATTATCGGCGCGTATCTCTCGGAGCATCTCGGCCCGGTGGTGGTGGAAAACCACGTCGGCGCCGGCGGCACGCTGGCGGCGCGCGCGGTGGCTGGTTCACCGCCCGACGGCTACACGCTCCTGGCAGCGACCGCGGGCTCGCTCGCCATCAGCCCGCAGCTTTACAAGGACGCCGGCGTCGACCCCGTGAAGGACTTTGCCGCCGTGGCTATGGTCGCCTCGGCGCCGTTGGTGGTCGCGATCAACCCGTCGGTCCCGGCGCACAGCGTCAAGGAACTGGTCGCTTACGCCAAGGCCAATCCCGGCAAGCTCAATTACGGCGCCGTGATCGGCACGCCGCCGCATATGTGCGGCGAGATGTTCAAGCACATCACCGGCGCCAATATCGTGTTTGTGCCCTACAAGACCGCTTCGCAGGCCACTATCGACGTCCTCGCAGGGCAAATGAACATAACCTTCGAAGGCACCACCGCGATCGTGCCGCATATCAAGTCCGGTGAAGTGCGTGCGCTCGCCGTCACCAGTCCAACGCGCATTCCGGAAATCCCCAACGTGCCGACCATGGACGAACTCGGCTATCCCGGCATGCCGCCGGATTCCTGGCAGGCCATCGTGGCGCCGGCCGGCACGCCGCCCGCGATCGTCGCCAAGATCAACAAGGTTGTGAACGAGGGCTTGGCGACGCCGGAACTGCAAAACAAGCTCAAGCAGCTTGGCGGCGAGCCGCAGCCGAAATCGGTCGCGGATTTTGCCGCCTACATCGCCGATCAGTACAAGCGCTGGGGCGAGGTGATCCGCATCACCGGCGTGACGCTGAACTAGCCCCGCTTCGAGGAAACCATGACCTTGCCGACCGCAGTGTCGCGACGTGACGCAATTCTTCTGGCGCTGGCCGGCGTCGTTGCCGAAACATCCCCGAGCCGCGCCGACGATTATCCGTCGCGGCCCGTAAAAATCGTCGCGCCGTTCGGCGCCGGCGGCCCGACCGACGTCTACACGCGCTCTATCGCCAACGAATTGCAAAAGTCGCTCGGCCAGACGTTCTTTATCGAAGATCGTCCCGGCGCCGGCACCACGATCGGCACCGATCTCGTCGCCCACGCGGCGCCTGACGGTTACACCTTGCTGATGGTGTCGGGCACGCAAACGGTCAACGAGACGCTCTACACCCAAAAACCCTATCAGCTGATGCGCGACCTGGCGCCGGTGGCGCCGCTGATGGACACCGACCTTGTGCTCGTCGTGCATCCGTCGGTGCCGGCGAAGACCCTGCCGGAGCTTCTGGCGCTGGCGCGCGCAAAACCCGGAACGCTCAATTACGGCTCGTCCGGCCCCGGCTCCAACTACCACATGGCGGCCGAGCTTTTGAAAAGCCTCACCGGCATCGACATCGTGCATGTGCCGTACAAAGGCTCGACCGGCATGCGCAGCGATATTTTGAGCGGGCAGATCCAAATCCTGTTCGATGCCATCCCGACCATGGCGCCGACCGTGCAATCCGGCATGGTGCGCGCGCTCGCCACCAGCGGCAGGCTCCGCTCGCCGATCCTGCCGGACGTGCCGACCTTCACCGAAGCCGGCGTGCCCGGTTTTCAGGCGACACTGTGGGTCGGCTTCATGGCGCCGAAAGCGACGCCGCAGCCGATCGTCGATCAACTCAGCCGCACCATCACCGACATCCTCAAGCGCAAGGACATCAAGGACGCCTGGGAGAAACAGGGCGCGTCGCCCATGGTGATGACCCAGGCCGTGTTCACCGCCTTCATGGAGTCGGAAATCGCCAAATGGGCTAAGGTGATCCAGGCCAACCACATCGCTCTCATTAATTAGGTGCACGATGAACGAGATGACGAAACCCGCCGCGGCGATCAACGGCGAGGAGCGTTGGACCACCAAGGACGGTGCAAAACTGTTCCTGTTCGAGAAATGCGCCGGCGATCCGCAACAGACCGCGGGCACCATCCTGTTCGTCCACGGCTCGTCGATGGCGGCGCAGCCGACATTCGATCTTCAGGTGCCGGGGCGGCCGGATTCCTCGGTGATGGATTTCTTCGCGCGGCAAAACTTTGATTGCTGGTGCGTCGACATGGAAGGTTACGGCCGCTCCACCAAGGACCGCGACAACAACGCACCGATCGCCCAAGGCGCCGACGACTGCTTCGCCGCCGCGACCTATATCGCCACGCTGCGCGGCAAGCGCCCTCTCCTCGTCTATGGCATCTCGTCGGGCGCGTTGCGCGCCGCGCTGTTCGCCCAGCGCCATCCCGATCTGGTCGCGCGCCTGGCGCTCGACGCTATGGTGTGGACCGGCGAAGGCTCGCCGACATTGGCCGAGCGCAAAAAGAAGCTACCGGAATTTTCTGCAAAGAACCGCCGCCCGATCGACAAGGCGTTCATCCATTCGATCTTCGACCGCGACCATCCCGGTACGGCCGAGGAGAAAGTCATCGACGCCTTCGCCGACGCCGTCACCGCGCTCGACGATTCGGTGCCGACCGGCACCTATGTCGACATGTGCTCGCGGCTGCCGGTGGTCGATCCGGAAAAGATCACGGTGCCGACGCTCATCATGCGCGGTCAATGGGACGGCATCGCCAGCTTCGAGGACTTGGTCGCGTTCTTCGCCAAGCTGCCGAACCCGGACAAGCATTTCGCCGTGATGCCCGGCATTTCGCACGCCAGCTTCCAGCAGAAGAATTACGCGCTGGTCTATCACATCCTGTGGAGCTTCTTCGCCCAGCCGGCGCCGATCTATCGGGGGTGAGATTTTGATCGATCTGCGCTAAACTGCCGCCTCAAAGAGACTGAAAACTTGGGGAGGCTGGCATGACGTTGAAGCGACGCGAACTGCTGCAAGCCGGCGGAGCAATTGTTGGCGCGGCCCTGCTGCCGGCGACGGCGCGGGCGCAGGCCGGCGCGCCGTACGAATTCGTCGTCAAGGACATCGTCTATCATCGCGATGACAAGCCGCGGCTGGCGCGGCTCTATCAGCCGGCGGGAAGCGGCCCCTTCCCCGCGGTGCTGCAGGTCCACGGCGGCGCCTGGAACAACAAGGACCGCACCGACGGCCAGAACGTCGCGCTCGATCTGGCAGCCGCCGGCATCGTGGTGCTGGCGATCGATTTCAGGAACGCGCCCGAGGCGCCCTACCCGGCGTCGCTGCAAGACATCAATTACGGCATCCGTTGGCTCAAGGCGCACGCCGGCGAGTTCGGCAGCAGCGCCGGCCAGGTCTGCGCCTACGGCACATCGAGCGGCGGCCATCAAATCTTGTTGGCGGCGATCCGCCCGGACGATCCGCGCTACCGCGCGCTGCCGCTCACGGACGCGCCCGACATGAATGCAAAGCTCGCCTTCGTGGTGTCAGGCTGGGGCGTGCTGTTTCCGCTCGAGCGCTACAAGCTCGCCAAGGCCAAGGGCGACGAAACGCTGGCCAAGGGCCACGACGTCTTCTTCGGCAGCGAAGCGGCGCAGATCGAAGCGACGCCGGCTTTGATCATCGAGCGCGGCGAGAAGGTTTTTCTGCCGCCGGCTCTGGTGTTCCAGGGCACGCAGGATCAATGGACCACGGTCGAGCTCGCCCAACGCCTCGCCACCGACTATCGAGGCGCCGGCGGCACCATGGATCTCGAGCTCTACGAAGGCGCCCGCCACACCTTCGTCAACGAGCATCCGTTCGATCCGAATTCGGTGAAGGCGGTCGCGACGATGATCGCGTTCATCAAGAAATACGGCTCCGAGCGGCGCGCACAGCGATAGAGCTCCTAATCTCCGTCACGCAACCAGCAAAGGCTCCCCTCATGGCGTTCTCCAGTTGGCGCGGTGTCGTCGGCATGATCAATCCGACCATGCGGCCCGGCGTGACCGAGGAGGTCTGCCGGCTGCTGCCCGAAGGCATCGGCCTCATTCCGCTGTTCCTCAATATCAAACGCGGCACCGCGGACGAATTTCACACCATGATGCCGCACTACGAAAAGCTCGTGGCGGTGCTGGCCGAGGAGAAATGCGACCTCATCCATCCGCACGGCGCGCCGCCCTTCATGGTGCTCGGCCGCAAGGGCGAGGCCAAGATCGTCGCTGAGTGGGAGAAGAAATACAAAGTGCCGGTGATGAGCGTGGCGCAGAACCACGTGAATGCGCTCAACGCCCTCAATGCCAAGAGCTTCGTCGGCGCCACTTACTTCCCGAAAAAGCTCAACGACATTTTCGCCAAATATTTCAGCGATGCCGGCTTCAAGGTCCGCGGTATGGAAGGCATCGACGTGCCGTTCGATCAGGTACAGACGCTGTCCGGCGAGCAGGTCTACGCTCACATCAAGAAGAATTTTCTCAAAGCCAAGGGCGCCGACGCCATCTATATGCTCGGCTCCGGCTGGCGCACGCTCAACATCATCGACATGCTGGAGCAGGATCTGCAGGTGCCGGTGGTGCATCCGGTGCCGGCGCGGGTGTGGGAAATGCAGAAGCGGCTGCATGTGCGCCAGCCGGTGCGCGGCTACGGCCACCTGCTCGCGGCGTTTCCATGATCAGGCATTGCGCCGCGCTGACGATCGTTTGCGGCATTCTCATGGGTGTCGCAACAGACGCAGCGCACGCCCAATCGGTCGAGCAGTTCTACAAGAACCGGCAGATGACCATGATCGTCGGCACCGCGCCCGGCGGCATCAACGACATCACAGCACGCTTCGTGGCGCGCCATCTCGGCCGCTATATTCCCGGCAATCCGACCATCGTGGTGCAGAATCAGCCCGGCGCCGGCGGCATCGCTTCGGCCAACCGGCTCTACAACACGTTTGAGCGCGACGGCTCGGTCATCGTCAAGCTCGAGCGCGCGGTGCCGATGCTCGCCATCCAGGGCGATCCCAACGTCAATTTCGATCCGCTAAAAATCACCTGGCTCGGCAGTCTCTCGTCCTACGCCAAGGACTCCTACCTGATGCTGGTCATGGCGACCAACCCGATCAAATCGGTTGCCGAGCTGAAAGAACCCGGCAAGTCGATCACGCTCGGCGGCGATAACGCCGCCTCCAGCAATCTGATCTTCGCCACCATCGCCAAGGAAATTCTCGGCCTCAACATCAAGGTGGTGCGCGGCTATGTCGGCGCGGCGCCGATGTTCATGGCCATGCAAAGCGGAGAGATCGACGGCCAGATCATCGGCTTTAGTTCCGCGCGCACCGGCCAGCGCGATCTGTGGAGCCACAATGCGTTCCGCCCGCTGTTGCAATTCGGCCGCTCGACCCGGCTATCCGACTTTCCCGACGTGCCGACCGGCAACGAGTTGACCAAGGACCCGAACGCGCTGGCGCTGATCGATTTCGCCAATCTGCAATTCGCCATTTCGCTGCCGTTCGCGGCGCCGCCCGGCATGCCGGCCGACCGCGCCAAGGCGCTGCAAGACGCCTTCATGGCGATGTGCAAAGATCCCGCCGTGCTCGACGAGGCCGAAAAACTCGGCATCGAGATGAGTCCCATCGACGGCGCGACCGTGCTTAAATCCATTGCCCGCGCCAAAGCCACGCCGCGCGACGTCATCGCGCGCTATAATGCGCTGGTCGGAGCGGACAAGAATTGAAGCGATTTTGAGGAGACGACCATGCCATACACGCTCACCGATTTCTGCGCCGATCTGTCGAGTACGCTCAAGAGCAAAGGCGAAAGCGGCCTGCCCGATGTCGCGCAAAAGCTTTCGCAACTCCTGAAAAATCCCGCCTTCGTCAGCGAGACCTTTGCCGAAGACACACCCATCGGCCGCCGCGAGCTGTGGCACGATCCCGCGACCGACGTGTACGTGCTCGCCCACGTGCAGGAAGGCGGCAAGGTCGGCAAGCCGCACAGCCACGGCGCCTCATGGGCGATCTACGGCACCGCCCGCGGCGTCACCGAGATGACCGAATGGCGCAGGATCAATCCGGCGAACGAAGAGAATGTCGTCCTGGAAAAGGCTAAGGCATACGCGCTCGGCCCGGGCCAGACCCAGGCCTACTCGTCCGGCCTGATCCACTCCACCGCGCACCCGCAAAAGGCCTGGGTGATCCGCATCACCGGCACCGATCTCGACGCCATCCCGCGCTACCACTTCCGTGCCAAGACCGACAAAATCGTCGAAGCGGTGTAAGCGCGCTGAGGGGCACCGATGGCAGACAATCCGCTTTGGGCGATCTGCAAGCGCATGGCCGAGCTGTCGTTCACAGGCAAACTGTTCCTGCCGCGGCTCGCGACGGCGGCGCTTCTGGCGTGGTGCGTGAGCTGTGGCGGCAGCGTGGCCGAAGTCCGCCTCTCCGGAACGCCAGACCGCGTGGTCTTGACGACGAATGACGCGACGATAGCGGACATTCTCGTTGCGTTGCGCTCCGCATTCGATGTTGAAGTGAACCTCACAGGAGGCACTGCGCGAAAGTTTACCGGCGTGTATTCCGGCTCGGTGCGCCGGGTGTTATCGCGCCTTCTCACCGGCAACGACTACGTCCTCCGCTCCAATCCCGATGGTATTAGCATCCGCTTGTTCGGCAACAGCGCAGCGGACAGCTCTGCCGCGTCCAATCCGTCGGCGGCCGCGCCAGGCTCGCGCCTCGTCGCGCTGCGGCAAGGACGAGTGAAGAGACAGGGCGATTAGCAATTGAGCCGTGCTGTCTGAGCCCGAACTGCTGCGGGCGATGATCGATGTCGGCCACGTCGCGCCGAACACGCCACCGGCCCAGCGCCCCCATTCTAGGCAAACATAAGCTTATTGTATGGCGACAAGATAAAATCGGCAGGCGCGACGCCCCGAGGCAAACGCCGCGG
This sequence comes from uncultured Alphaproteobacteria bacterium, assembly GCA_963724715.1. GTDB lineage: Bacteria > Pseudomonadota > Alphaproteobacteria > Rhizobiales > Xanthobacteraceae > BOG-931. The sequence goes on from CAVRVV010000004.1 coordinate 454,532, forward strand.
CTGCCCATCACGACGGGGTTCCCTGCGTTCGTGAAGATGTTCGGTAGACGCCCGCGCGGTTACATCCGCCGTCGCACGCGTCTGCCTCTTCGAGGACGAGTCGGGCCGGCGCTCAAGCGCGAAGCTGCTCACGCGACCAAGCATTCTTGATCGCGGTGAACATTGCCAAGCTGCCAAGCGTGCCGCGGCAGATATTGAAGGACATTCCACGGCCGCCGAATTCGGCCAGCCGGGACGATTGAACGCGGGGCGCGCACCCGACCCACTTGCTCAACCAAGCCTCCGCTGCCTTAGACTGAGCGCGTGCAGTCCGCACGTTCAGGCAACTCTCCCAGGGGGCATCTAATGACACGCATGATCTTCATCGCGGCAGCGCTTGCGCTCGCCGTGACGCTACCGGCTGTATCCGCACAGGCCGCGGGCCGCACCTTCGTCTCGGCGGCAGGCAATGATTCCAATCCATGCAGCATTACTTTACCCTGCCGGAACCTCCAGGCCGCCTATAACGCGGTAGCGGCTAATGGCGAAGTGGACGCGCTCGATCCAGGCAATTATGGCTCACTGACCATCACCCGTCCGGTCAACATCCAAGGCCATGGGTGGGCCGGGTTGTCGGCGAACACCGGAGCGGCAATCACCATCACTTCGCCGGGCGCGACCGACAAGATCTTGATAAGTGGCGTGGTGCTCGACGGCCTTGGCATCACAGGCACCACCGGCATCCAGTTCAACTCCGGCGGCAGTTTGATCGTTCGCGATAGCGTGATCCGAAATTTCACAGGTTCTGGCATCAACTTCCAGCCGAACACTTCGAACCCCAGCAAGCTTCTTGTGTCGAACACGCTGGTTTCAGATAATGGGCCTTATGGAATCGAAATTTTCCCCACCGGTTCGGGAACTACGAACGGCGTTTTGGATCATGTCCAGATCGAAAACAGCGAAAATAATGGGCTGCTCATTCTTACCAATGGCCAGACCATCAACGTCACCGTCAGCGACAGCGTGAGCGAAAACAACGGAACCCAAGGCATCTACGCCGAATCAATCAATGGAACATCGGCAAATGTGATGGTGCGGAACTCCACCATCGCCAACAATGGCCAAAATGGATTGCTCGCGGACAGTGCCGGCGCCTCCATTCGCGCTACGCGATCAACAATAACGGGCAATCACGTCGCATGGGCAATTACCCCCGGTGGGCAAGTGACAAGCTACGCCGACAACAACATCGAGGACAACGGCAGCGGCAACACGGCACCGGTGCAGATCATATACAAATAGGACTGACGAACGAGCGCGGGGCGAGCATTCGGCCGGCCCCTCACAACCCAGCTAACAAACTTGCGCCCCTAAGCTAGACTTGCCCCGCGTGCAGTCCGCACGCTCAGGCAACTCTCGTAGGGGGGCATCTAATGTCACGCTCTATCTTCATCGCGGCAGCGCTTGCGCTGGCCGCCACGCTGCCGGCCGCGCCGGCGCAGGCCGCGGGCCGCACCTTCGTCTCGGCGGCAGGCAATGATTCCAATCCATGCACCATCACTTTGCCCTGCCGGCTTCTCCAGGCCGCCTATAATGCGGTAGCGGCTAATGGCCAAGTCGACGTGCTCGATCCAGGCAACTATGGCTCGCTGACGATCACCGGTCCGGTCAACATCCAAGGTCATGGCTGGGCCGGGATGTCGGCACCCACCGGAGCGGCCATCACCATCAACGCGGCGGGCGCGACCGACAAGATCTCCATAAGTGGCGTGGTGCTCGATGGCCTTGGCATCACAGGCACCACCGGCATCCTGTTCAACTCCGGCGGAACCTTGACCGTTCGCGACAGCGTCATCCGGAATTTTGCAAATAGTGGCATCTTCTTCGGGCCGAGCGCTTCGACACCGAGCCAGCTTTTTGTGTCGAACACGCTGCTTTCAGATAATGGATTTAATGGAATCGGAATTACTCCCAGCGGTTCCGGAACTACGAACAGCGTTCTCAGCCACGTCGAGGTGGATAACAATGGAGGGCCTGGACTATTGGTTGCTACAACGAACCAGACCATCAACGTCACTTTCAGCGATAGCGTGAGCACGAACAACCTGGATGGCATCACCGCCAGTTCGAACGGAACGCCGGTAAACGTCATGGTTCGGAACTCCGTACTGGCCAACAACGGTGTTGATGGATTGCTGGCGCAGAATCCCGGCACCACCATCCGGGTCACGCGATCGACAATCACGGGAAATGCCGTCGGATGGGCCGTTGGCTCGCCCGCAGTAGTGTTGAGCTACGGCGACAACAACATCGACGGCAATATGAGCGTCAACACAGAACCGCCGAGCCCGCTCACATACAAATAGCTGATGCTCGATGAAGTGCGCCGGGCAAGCGCGGGCCGGCCCGGCGTCCTGATCAAAGTTCCAACTGACGGAAGCGCCCTCGACAACGCCACATTGTCGCCGGCTTGGCGAAAGCCTCCGCTTACGCGTGTGGTGTATTCCGACATCGATGTTTCGGGCGTCCCCTCTCCCCAGTGCGCGCGCCCGGAGTAGGACCCCCAGGCGCTGCGTGTGCTCCGACGCCTGGGGGTTATTTTTTTGACAAGCGCGGGGCGAGCATCGCAGCCGGCCCCGCGCTGAACCGATGGCGGCCTGGCGGTGCTACGCTATATTGCAGCCATGTGCGGGCGTGCCACCTAGATGACGGGAGCGACGGGACTGCTTGAATTGAGCAATCTCAATCGCTTAGCGGAAAGTGGGCATTTTCAGACCCCGTCGCTACAGCGTATATCCCGCATTGGTGTCCCACCGGAATCTCTGCAAGATTTTCTCGGTTCCACGCAAAAGCCACGATCGCCCAACACGCTGCGGATCGTCGTCGGACTATCGGGGGATTTGTCCAAGCCAGCCAAAAAATGGAAGCGCGGTACCTTTGGCGCCGCAAACTAGGTGCGGCCGACTTCTGGGGAAAGAGCCGGCCGCGGAAGATGCTAACCCGGTCGGGTACCTGTCGGGGGACACGGGGATCGGGTTAGCTACTTTTTCATATAGACTCAGCGTGACACCCTGTCTGCAGACCCTGCGGCGGCTCACGATTATTTGCTTAATTTGCCCCCGGCGCCCTAGCCGCTTCCCGCCGCCCTGGTCGATCGAGGAAGGCAGCTTCTATTCCAGCACCTTGCGGCAAGCCCAACCGGTTAGCCAAATAACCGCAGCGAGCAGCAAGGGGATCTGGCGTCCGGTCGCGCGGCGCGCAGCGGCTTCCTTCTCGGCGGCTTGCCGGCGCCGGTCCTCCATTTTGCGCTTGTTGAAGCCCATGAGCGACCCCGCCAGCGGGCGCGCCAAGTCAAATAGGCCTCCAACTGAGGCTGGCGTTATCAAGCGCGCGCCTTTGCCGCCGGATCGATTAGGCGCCGCGAGCGTTGACCATGCATGGCGTGCGACTTGTGCGACGATACGGGCTGGGTGTGCGAGGATCACGGCGACCGGCCGCTGACGGGCGATAGCAATCGGGCGGATGCCTGTTCGTTCGGTGCGGGGATGCCCTGCCCGCGCTGCAATCGCGACAGTCGACATGTCGCGCAGGTGCCGCGGCTACCTCCCGGCATGCGGCTGATGATCGATCACAAGCACGGGCCTCGGCACTAGAAACGAATGGAGAAGAAGCATGGCCGACGATCTGCAATTGGTTATCTTTGCTGCCGTTATCGCGGCGTTTGTGTTCGTCGGCTGTTTAGCGACGCGAGATCAGAAAAGACGCCATACCACCGGCCCAGCAAGGCCTTCCTTATCGCGGTGAACATTGCCAAGCTGCCGAGCGTGCCGCGGCAGATATTGAAGAACATTCCGCAGCCGCCGAATACGGACAGCCGGGACGATTGAGCGTGAGTCAACGTCGCCGTACCCGTTTTGCAACAGCGATCAACAAAGTGAATGTAATACTCTATTCGGACTCGCAATTGCGAGCGGGCATTATATCGTTGCAAATCAGGGGGCGGCTTTTTGAGATTGGGAGTGGGGGTTATGCAACTCTCAATTCTCGGCCGATTCGCTGTTACCACTCTCCTAATCGCTGTACCTCTTAGCGCCGCCGGCGCGGCCGACATGCCGGTCAAGGCGCCGATGGCCGCGCCCCCGCCGGCGTTCGATTGGAACGGCTTCTATGTTGGCGTCTATGGCGGCGCCGCCTGGATGGACCAGGCGACCACACCGGACCCTTGCAATACCACGTTTGGTCTGGCGTGCGTCGTAGGTGTGAGCGGCAACTTCGTCAGCTCCACCTTTCCCTTCGCTACAAACTCGGTCTACGATATGAACGCCAGCTTCAATGGTGGCGTTAGAATTGGCTACAATTGGCAGCCTACTCCCTACACCCTCCTCGGTTTGGAAAACGACTTTGGATACCTTCATCTGAAGGGATCGGACGTGATGAATCTTCCAGGTTTCCCTTTTGGAACTGAGGTAGCCACGACAAAGCTGGGCGATTGGTACGACGCCTACACTGCGCGCGTCGGCGCAGTGGACGGCCACGCGATGCTCTACCTGAAGGGCGGCGGCGTCACGGCGAGATACTCCACTGGCGTGGTCTTTACCTCCGTGCCCGGCATTCCCCTGACGCTCAATACGACGACCACCAAGGACCTGTCGGGCTGGGCGGCGGGCGGCGGTATCGAATACGGCATCGACATGCATTGGAGCGTCCGAGCAGAATATCTGGTCCTTGGCCTCGCTCGTAATGTCACCAGCTGCGGAACGGTCGTTGCTGGTGGCGTGGTCCTTCCAGGCTCGTTCTGCACCGTCACCCACACTCCCGACGTGCAGACGATCACGGTGGGCTTGAATTATCGCTTCCACTAAGGCGATCCATTCCAACAGCGCAAGCTAGCTTTCCAAAGAGGCCCCGGGCAATTTCGGGCCTGTTACTTTTCAGAGAAAAAGGCGATGTCCCCGAATTGCTCCGGGCTATGTTCGATGTCGGCTACTTCCCGCCGAACACGCCGCCGGCCCAGCGCCCCCTTCTAGGCAAACGTAATCTTATTGTAAGCTCGGCACAGAGCCGCGAGCGGGACGTGCCGAAGTCCCGGGGGCGAACCGCGGCCACCGTGCCATCGGCGGGCAGCTCATCCGAAAGCAATCGACTGCCTTTCGCTACGTCGGCCGTTCGCTGAATCGGCCGGCCGCCGGCCATGCATTTGGTCGGTTGGCAATTCGTCCGTCGACATCGACCGTCAACTGAGGAGCTTTCCATGATCTCGACCAAACTAGCGAGCATCGGTCTCGCCGCCTCGCTCGTCGCCATTCTACCGGCCATAGCAGCGCAGGCGGCGGGCCGCACCTTCGTCTCGGCAGCAGGCAATGATTCCAATCCATGCACCATTACTTTGCCCTGCCGGAACCTCCAGGCCGCCTATAACGCGGTAGCGGCTAATGGCCAAGTCGACGTGCTCGATCCAGGCAATTATGGCTCACTGACCATCACCGGTCCGGTCAACATCCAAGGCCATGGGTGGGCCGGGTTGTCGGCCCCCACCGGAGCGGCCATCACCATCAACGCGGCGGGTGCGACTAACAAGATCGCTATAAGTGGCGTGGTGCTCGACGGACTTGGCATCACCGGCACCACCGGCATCAGGTTCAACTCCGGCGGCAGTTTGAACGTTCGCGATAGCGTAATCCGAAATTTCGGAAAAATTGGCATTGACTTCGAGCCGAACGGTGCGAGCCAGATTTACATTTCGAATACGCTAGTTTCAGAAAATGGTGACGATGGAATCAAAATATTTCCCCTAGGTTCGGGAACTACGAACGGCGTTCTCAGTCACGTCGAGATGCAAGACAATTTAGGTGTTGGACTAGAAATTCTAACCAATACCCAGACCATCACCATCACCGTCAGTGACTGCGTGAGCGCGAACAACGGAAGCTCTGGCGTCTCTGCCGCCGCGTCAACACCCGTAAACGTCATGGTGCGGAACTCAACTATCGCCACTAACGGATTTCTGGGATTGTTTGCGCAGGACGCCGGGGCCACCATTCGTGTTACACGCTCAACGATCGCGGGAAATTTCAACGCCTGGGCCATTTTAACTGGCGGGACGGTGTTGAGCTACGACGACAACAACATCGACAATAATGGGGCCAACAACTCAACACCGGGAAGCCCTATCCCATATCGTTAGCGCTGGTCGATGACGTGCGGCGGACAAGCGCGAACTGGCCCGGCGCCGTGCTGTGATGACTACGCGGGGCGAGCATTCGGCCGGCCGCCCAAAAAGAAGAAGCCCCGACGGGCGGCCGGGGCTTAGTCGGACGATAAGGGTACTGAACGCGCGGAATTGGCTAACCACGCGCAATCCGATCTAGCGCTCTAATTGTGAATGGATCGCGACAGCAATGTGGCCATTCGGCCGGCCCCGCGCTGGCAGTTTCAGAAACGCAGCAATGCACGGCAGTAACTTTCCGTAATCCTGCAACTCTACGGACAGTCGGCCGATTGAAATGCTGATTTGAAGCCGTTCTGCCCCGGTCGCTGTCAGCCCGCCAAAGCAACTAAAACGGACAGTTTGCGTTCAGCCGGCTAAACAGTCCTGTGGGCTCCGTCCCGAACCATCGGGTGCACCAATGCCGTACCGCATCATCCTGACGCGCAAGACCGGCGCCACGGAAACCGGGACCGAGATATATCGCAGTCCCTTGCCACAGCCTGGCGACGTGATCGACGTGGACCTGAAAGGCGGCGGTCGCGTGCCGGCGCGAGTTGGCAACCAAACTGCTGCGGGCTATGTTCGATGTCGGCTACTTCCTGCCGAACACGCCACCGGCCCAGCGCCCCCTTCTAGGCAAACGTAACCTTATTGTAAGCTCGGCACAGAGCCGCGAGCGGGATGTGCCGAAGTCCCGGGGGCGAACCGCGGCCACCGTGCCATCGGCGGGCAGCTCATCCGAAAGCAATCGACTGTCTTTGCTACGTCGGCCGTTCGCTGAACCGGCCGGCCGCCGGCCATGCATGTGGCCGGTCCACATCAACGTCAACTGAGGAGCTTGTCATGATCTCGACCAAACATGTGAGCATCGGTCTCGTTGCGGCGCTCGTCGCCATTCTGCCGGCCATGCCGGCACAGGCCGCGGGCCGCACCTTCGTCTCGACAGCAGGCAGCGATTCCAATCCATGCACCATTGCTTTGCCCTGCCGGAATCTCCAGGCCGCCTAATAACGCGGTAGCGGCAAATGGCCAAGTCGACGTGCTCGATCCGGGCAACTATGGCTCGCTGACCATCATTGGCCCGGTCAGCATCCAAGGCCATGGGTGGACTGGGATGTCGACAAATACCGGGGCGGCCATCACCATCAACGCGCAAGCGAGCGACAAGATCGCCATAAGTGGCGTGGTGATCGATGGCCTTGGCATCACAGGCACTAACGGCATCCAGTTCAACAGCGGCAAGGCGCTGACCGTCACCGATTGCGTCGTGCGCAATGTGACGAATTACGGACTCAATTTCGCCCCCAACCAAATGACGGCGGCGCAACTCGCCGTGTCCAATTCGTATTTCAACGACAGTGGCTTCGGGGTTGTCATCCAGACTTTCAACCAAGGCGCCATAGCGGCCGCCATCGACCGAACGAGATTCTCCGGAAATGTCTCCGTCGGTCTCGACGTGCAGGGCCTGAACGGCACCGGCAACATCAGCGTGGCGGTGACGGACAGCGTTGCCGCCAACAACACCAACGGCTATGTCGCGCTGTCGACGATAGGTCACTCCGTCACCGACTTGTCGCTGACCCATTCTCTGGCCGAGGGCAACGGCATCGGGGTCCTTGCCCAAGGATCGAATGCTTCGATTTGGCTCGCCCAATCGACTGCGACGGGAAACGCGACCGTCTACAGCGTCATCCCCGGCGGCGTCATCAACAGCTACGGCGACAATTACCTCGCCGCCGCCAACGGCGCCCCGACCGGAAGCTTGACGAGCGCCACCAAACAGTAGGCGGCAGGTCCGGCAGTTCGAAGACCGGCACGTGATTGGAACCAAGGCCCGGCTTGCCCTCGCGTTGCTGCTCTACCTTGGCGTTCGCCAGCTCATGGCTCCTCTATGATTGGGAGACGGCGGCACAGGCGAACGTTTACACGGCCGCGGCCGATCGTCGGCAGCTCGCCGGCGAGGCGCCGCGGCTACTCGCCGGTGATCAAAATGTGAACTTAGAATGCCCCACCGATTTGCCCCACCTAGGAAATCTTGTGGTTTTACAAAATGATAATGAGGGGATGGCGGGAGCGACGGGACTCGAACCCGCGACCTTCGGCGTGACAGGCCGACGCTCTAACCAACTGAGCTACGCCCCCGCGGGCGCGGTCGGCAGTTAAGGCCCGCGTTCGCCCAAGTCAAGGATTTAGGCCGTAAATCGGCCTTTTCCGCCGGTCTTATTGCGGTCACAGAGCGCTCGCAGATAGCCCCGGATGCGCGAAAACATCGGTGAAACCTGCAAAACAAGCGTGGTCAGCCGCAGCCGAATCGTCTAACTGCTTCGCAGTGAGCGGCGCTTTTCGCGCGCTACCGTTCATCGAGGAGGACCTAATGGCAGCCAAGACAACATCCACGACCGTGACATTGAAGCACCTGGCGGCAAGCCTTGCGGAGGATAACGAACTGTCGAAAAAGCAGGCTGAAGCCATTCTCGGCGGCCTGGTCGGCAATATCGTCAAGCACCTCAAGAAGGGCGAGCGCATCCGCATCGGCGGCCTCGGCATCTTGCAGGTCCGCAAGCGCGCCGCGCGTATGGGCCGCAATCCGGCCACCGGCGAAGCCATCCAGATCAAGGCCAGCAAGAAAGTCGCCTTCCGCGCCTCCAAGGAACTCAAGGAAGCGATCTGACAATCGGGTTCGATCGGTAGCGGACCCGGGGCAACGGGTCCCGCAGCATTTGCCGCCCGTCTGCGCGCTGTCATGCCAACAGCGCGCAGGCGGGCGGTGTCATGTTGGGAGCTTGAGCTTGTTGCCGGCCTTCGCCGATGCGGTGCCGCTGGGCTTGCGCGCTGCCGCACCGAGGCGATAAATCGCGCCGTGGTGGGTTAACTTGTGGGTTGACTTGTGGATTGAGTTGGGCGGTTAGCTCAGTTGGTAGAGCGTCTGCTTTACACGCAGAATGTCGGCGGTTCGAGTCCGTCACCGCCCACCACGCTTCGCCCTTACGGGCTACGCGTGGCGCAGCCACGCGGAGGCCAAAGGCCGAAGCGTGTCCGGCGTAGCTTGAGCGAAGCGAAAGCGGTGGCCAGCTTTGGCCGGCGCCGATTGCCTTATTCTACGCCCATTCCACACGCTTGCCACGCATGTAGCAATTCGGCCTCAGGGGTCCAAAAAAGATTTCCCCCCACTACCCGCGCACTGACGCCGGTCGGAAAATTGTGAGATAGTTTTGCGACAACAGGCAAGGGCCGGATGCCCTCAGGGGGTAGTATGCTACGCATATCGGTTGTGACGATCGCTGTTCTGCTTGTCGCCGGGCCGGCAGCACTTGCGCAATTGCCGCCGCAGCCGCCGCCGGTGAAGAATTCAATCACCCAAGGCACCGATCAGGAACGCGTCGCCTGCCATCCAGACGTGATCCGCTATTGCAAGCAATTCCTCAGGGAGGACGGCCAGGACGACGTGTTCGCCATCCTCGGCTGCCTGCAAACCAATCGCGGCAAGATCAGCAATTCATGTCAGCAGGTGCTGGCCAGCCACGGCCAGTGACCAACGCATCGGTCGATACGAAGCCGCGCTAAGCGACGACCTCTTCTTCGCTCGGCTCGGCAGCTGTCGCGCGCTCTTCCATGCGCGCGACATGCTCGGCCAAGCGTACCCAGGACTGCGCCAAGGTCAGCCACAGCGCCTTGTCGCTTTCGGCGTCGGCTAACCGCGCCATCGCCACGCATTCTTCCGCACACTTGCGGTGATCTGTTGTCCCCATGACCTGACACCCGACCTGACTGACGCAACGTTGCGCGGATTATGACGGGGCGACTGCGGCACGGACGGGATCGTCGGATGGCTAAAACTTGACGCGTCGGGAACCTGCGCCAAACGCATGGCGAGTCCGCCAGCGCATCAGCCCGCGACGCCGATCACATCCGGAAGCAGTTCATCGCCTTGCAGCGCCGGCTTGTCACGCCTGCCGTCGATCGGCGTCGAATAGGTCAGTCGGAAGCACGCCTGCGCAGCATTGCGCCCTCAACATGGCGGCATTCGCGCCCTTGTGGGAAAACTCGCCAAAATCGACCATCGGCGAGCCGATTCTTGAGAAATTATTGCCAGATACATGCAAATTCCACTTAGCTGCACTGCAACAGTTCCATTTTGCGGCGCAACAAACCGATCCTATATCTAACTGCGATTCAACGACAAATGAGGAAAGGATCCCAAAATGCTTTTGTCGGTAATCCACTTCCTCCACGCCTGGAAGCGCTATGGCGCTGCGGTGAGGGAACTTTCGAGCCTCAACGACCGCGAACTGGCCGATATCGGCATCACCCGTTCGGACATTCCGCGGCTCGCCTGGGAGCATGCGAAAGCTTGAAGCTATCGGACATAACGTCCCAAACCAGCGCCCGCCTCGTGCGGGCGCTGGCTTTTTGCGGGCTCAGGACGCTGGCTCCATGCCCTTGGCCTTGATGATCGGCCCGGCGTGCGGCCCGATCAGGAACTTGACCAGCGCGCTTGCCTTGTCCTTTGCCCCATCCTTGGCCGCGGTGCCGACGCCGGCCGCATAGACCGTGAAATTCTGGATCTCCGCTGGCAGCGGACCGACCAGCACGACGCCGTTGACCGGCAGGATCTCGCTGATCTGATGAATGCCGATCTCGGCCTCGCCGCCGGCAATGTGATCGGCGACCGCGCCGCCATGGATCAATTTCGCCTTGGCGTTGACCGCGGCGGCGATGCCAAGCCGCTCCAACAGCCGCCCGACATAAATTCCGCTCGAGCCACCCGCCGCCGGGTCGATATAGGCTACGGATTTTGCCGCGAGCAGCGAACGCTTGAAGGCGTCGACCGAACCGATGTCGGGCAATGGCGTGCCGGCCTTCACCACGACGCCGACGCCGGTCTTGGCCAGATCGGCGCGGCTGCCGGCGACCACCTTGCCGTCCTTGATCAGGCCGTCGATCGCCTCGGGCGTGAGCACGGCGACATCGAATTCCTCCTCGCCGCTTTTGATCAGCTGCAAATGCTGGCCGACGGTCCGATAGGTCAGGTCGAGCGTGTTGCCGCTCGCTTTCTGATATTGCTCGGCGAGCGCATTGAGCACCTGCTTGAAGGCGCCGCCGCTGATGACTTTGATATTGGCCGTTGATCCTGCCATGACGGCAAACATAGTCAGCCGCGGCGCGGCGCGAAAGGCGGCGTTGGCGGCACCGGCTCAAGCGTGCTAACCCGCGGCCATGCCGGTTCTTGCACTCATGGAGGCTGCAGCGCTACTGCCGGCGCGCGGCGCGCTGATCGGTCTCGATCTCGGCACCAAAACCATCGGCGTCGCGTCAAGCGACCCGGATCGGCGTCTGGCGACCCCGGTTGAGACCGTCGCCAGAAAACGTTTCAGCCTCGATGCGCAACGCCTGCTCGACCTCGCCGCCGAGCGGCGCGCCACCGGTTTTGTGCTCGGCCTGCCGATCAACATGGACGGCAGCGAGGGCGCGCGCGCCCAATCGACCCGCGCGTTTGCCCGCAATCTCGCCAAGCTCACGGCGCTGCCGATCGCGCTGTGGGACGAACGGCTGTCGACCGCGGCGGTGGAACGGGCGCTGATCGCGGCCGACGCCAGCCGCGCCAAGCGCAAGGCGGTGATCGACCAGCACGCCGCCACGTACATCCTACAGGGCGCGCTCGACCGCCTGGCGCACGCCGCGCAGGGCTAGAGCGGACAAAGGCTAGAGCGTACCGTACATAAGTCCGCCCGTGCCCGGATCGATTCCGGTGCACACCGCCGCCGCGGTCCGAATCGAGGCTTGCCGGACCGCTTGGATTGGGCCTATAGCACCGCTTTGATGAGCAAAACCCAGCCGCTGACGCGCCATCTTATTTCGATCAATGACCTCACCAATGCGGAGATCGAGACGATCTTCGAGGTCGCGAACGGGTTTTTGAAGGAACTGGCCGACCCCAAAATCCATTACCGGATCGGGCGCAGCACCGATTTGGCGGCCAAATCCATCCTGGCGAGCCTGTTTTACGAGCCTTCCACCCGCACGCGCCTGTCGTTCGAGAGCGCCATGTTGCGCTTGGGCGGCGCCAACATCACCAGCGCCGATCCGGCGGTGAGTTCCGCGGCCAAGGGCGAAAGCCTCGCCGACACCATTCGGGTCATTTCCAACTATGCCGACATCGTCGTCATCCGCCATCCGCGTGACGGCGCCGCGCGCTTGGCGGCCGAATATTCGCAAATTCCCGTGATCAACGGCGGCGACGGCAGCCACGAGCATCCGACGCAAACGCTGTGCGACCTGTTCACGCTGCGCTCGAAGAAGAAGAGTTTCAAGAACATGAAGATCGCGATTTCCGGTGATCTCAAGGGCAGCCGCACCATCCATTCCTTCGTCTATGCGTTGGCCCGCTTCGGCGCCACCATCGATCCCCTGCCCGCGCCCGGCATGGAGCTGCCGGCCCACGTCGATCGCCGGCTGCGCGAGGAATTCCACTGCCGCATGGTGTCCAAGGATCCTGGACAGGTCGGCTCGATCGACGCGCTCTATGTCACTGCCGATCAGCCGCACCAATTGTCGCTCATTCCCGATCCGGAAATCGATTACGGACTTCTGGTGCAGAAGAAGATCGACGCCGTCTATGTGACGCGCTTCCAGAAGGAACGCTGGAGCGAGAAGGAACGGCCCTATCCGAAAGTCGACGCGAAATTCTTGAACGAGGCAAAGTATTCCGACGCCAGCGTCATGCACCCGTTGCCGCGGGTCAACGAGCTCGACGCTTCGCTCGACGGCGACCGCCGCGCCATCTATTTCCAGCAGGCCGCCTATGGCGTTCCGGTGCGCATGGCGCTGATCTCGCTCATGCTGCACCTGCACAAGAACAAGTCGCTGCATCAATTCAACGGCGGCTTCGCCGAGCCGGATTATCCGATCTATGCGCAGCCGATCGGCACCGGCCTGCAATGCGACAATGCCAATTGCATCACCGGCGATCCTTCCGAGCGGCAATACGCCGCCAACAAATTCTATGTCGTCGAGGACGACGGCCCGCAGCGCTGCCAGCTGCGTTGCGTCTATTGCGAGAAGGACGTCGAGGACAAGGCGAGCGAATTCGTCGTCGCCGACACCACGCGCAAAACTTTTGCGCCCGATCTGACGGCGCTGCCCCGCGCCGCGGGCGATAAGCTCAAACACCTTGTCATCTACCGCAGCGCCTCCGACGCGCTCGCCGCAGGCTTCGCGCCGCGCGAGGGCGGCAGGAAAGCGCGCGCGGTCTAAAAGCCGCCATGCCGATCGACTGGTCGCTCATGCCCGAATATGCCGTGGCCTTGGTGTTCGGCTATCTGTGCGGCTCGATTCCGTTCGGCATCTTGCTCACCCGGCTCGCCGGCGCACCGGACCTGCGGTCGGTCGGCTCCGGCAATATCGGCGCCACCAATGTTTTGCGCACGGGCCGCAAGGGACTTGCAGCCGCGACCTTGCTCGGCGACGTGCTCAAGGGCACCGCGGCGGTTCTGATCGCTGCCCATGTTTTCGGCCGCGATGCCGCGATCGTCGCTGCGCTCGGCGCGTTTTTGGGCCATTTGTTTCCGGTCTGGCTCAAATTTCGCGGTGGCAAAGGCGTCGCGACCTACATTGGTCTTCTTCTCGGCCTGAAGTGCTGGCTCGCGCTCGCTGCGTTCTGTGTGATCTGGATCGTGATCGCGGCAGCGACACGCTACTCATCGCTTGCGGCGCTGGTCGCGAGCGCGACCACGCCTGCGGTCTTGTGGTGGAACCACAACATGCACGAGGCGGAGCTATTTCTGCTGCTGACAGTACTGCTCTGGATCATGCACCGCGCCAATATCGCGCGGCTGATTGGCCGCACGGAAGGCAAGATTGGCTCTTCAAGCTAAACAAGCCACGTTTCCCGGATGCGGTGCAGCGCGCAGCGAAGCGTAGCGGTGCACCGCTGATCCGGGATCGTCGCAGACTCGGAGTTCGTAACAATCCCGGGTCTGCAGCGTATCATTGCGCTTCGCTTCATGCTGCGCTGCGCCCGGGAAACGCGGTCGTGTCAGCCGACCGCGGCCGTCGCGCGCGCGGGCGCACCGTGGGTGTGCGGGATCTTGTCAGCGAACATTTCGACGAAATGATCGGTCTCGCCGCCAGCCGTATGCGGCCGCAGCGCCTCGTCGAAGTGCGTGCACGAGGCCGGATCGGCTTTGACCCTCGCCATGATGCGGCGATAGCGCCACACCAGCCGCAACCATTGCAACGAAGTTTTTAGGAAATCGACGACGCGCCACGGATAGAACACCAGCGGGTTGAGCAACGGCATGCCGTAGCGGCGTTGCGTGCGTAGCTTGCGGCGCAAGAACCCGAATTGCAGCGGGTGCACGCCTTCGATGCGCGACGCGCCGGAGAAGATGGTCAGCGAATTGAGAATTTTTGTGCGGTTGATGCCGGACACCACGGCGCGGCGCATGATGGTCTCGACATGGGCGTCGGTGTAGTAGCGCGTCCAGGCGTCGGCGTAGACTTTCGTCCACGTTTCCTTCGACATCAGCGGATGCGCGGTGCAGGCGTGCTCGAGATCGTATTTGTTCATGTCGGGGTCCATCGGCACCCCGCGCATGAAAAGATTTTTGTGATCTTCCGAGCCCGGCAGCGGCGTCAGATAGAAAAACTCGAGGATGTCGACCGGCAATTCCTTCTTGATGATCTCGATGTCGCGGGCGATCGATTCCGGCGTGTCGGTCGGAAAACCGAGGATGTAGCCGGCGTAGGTCATGACCTTTTGCGCCCGCCACGCCAGCAGCATCTCGCGATATTCCCAAATCTTGTTCTGGCGCTTCTTCGCCCCCATGAGCGATTCGGGGTTGATGTTCTCGAGCCCGAGGAAGATGGCCGTGCAGCCGGCGCGCGCCGATTTCTCGATAAAGCCCGGGATGCGGTGACACAGCGTGTCGACTTGCAGCAAGAGGCGGATGTTGAATTTGTCGCGCTCGCGCAATTCGATCAGGCGGTCGAGGATCGGCTCCCAATTGCGGTTGCGGGCGAAATTGTCGTCGGTGATGAAGAACCGCGTGATGCCTTGCGCGGCGTTGGCGCGCACGATGGCCTCGACGTCGTCGGGCGTGCGGTAGCGCGATTTTCTGCCCTGCACGTTGATGATGGTGCAAAAGCTGCACTGAAACGGACAGCCGCGGCCGGCGTCGAAGCTGGAATAATGTCCGGCTACCCGCGTCACCACTTCGCGCGGAAGAATCGGATAAACGGCGGCCGCCATTTCCGGCATATCGGCCAGATAATTGTAGATCGGCTTGGCTTTGCCTTCGGCGACGTCGCGCAACACGTCGGCCATGCGGCCTTCGGCCTCGCCGGCGAACAGATGGATGCCGAGATCGAGCGCTTCCTGCAAATCCGCCGGCAAGGCCGGCAGCATGGAGATGCAGCCGGAGACATGGAAGCCGCCCATGACTACGTTGAGCCCAAGCGCACGGAACTGCCGGCCGAGATCGAGCGCGCGCGGAAATTGATTGGACTGCACGCCGATCAAGCCCACCATGCCGCCGCCGGCGGCGCGGATGCGCTTGGCCACCGCCGCCACATTGACGATGGTGTTGCACTCGTCGCAGGCGTCGACCTCGATATCGACGTCGGGGCCGAGCACGCGGTTGTCGGCACACTCCCGCATCAGGCCATAAACGCTGGCGAGCGAGTTCGACGGCAAGGTCGAGCGCAGCCATTGGATGACATAGCCGTCCCGGTCGTAATGCGACGGCTTGATCAGCTCGACCCGAAACGCGCGCTTGGCCAAATTACCGTGCAAACCACCCCTCCGAACGGAACCCGATTGTTCCCGCGGCAATCTCCCGCGACTCTGCGGGTTCAGCCGCCGCTTTGCAAGAAATTCCTGTCCGCCCGCGCAGCGTCTCCTTCACCTTCCCCTGGAGGGGGAAGGTCGCCGCCCGAAGGGCGGCGGGATGGGGTGAAAGCGCGCATAGCGCGCTGCGAATCCCTGCCTCGCCGCGCACCCCGCCCCGCGCACTTGCGGTGCGCGACCCTCCCCCTGCAGGGGAGGGTGAAGCGAACGCATTCCCCGGAAATCGCTTCGCTCATCCGGCCTACACTTGCTACGCTTGCCTGGGGGCAGACGTGAACAAGCCGGTGCACAGCATCCATCTCACCGACGAGCAGCGCCTCGACTGGCTGCGCCTCATCCGCAGCCAGAATGTCGGGCCGCGCACGTTTCGCGCCCTCGTCAACCATTTCGGCGGCGCCCGCGCCGCGCTCGAGGCCCTGCCCTCGCTGGCACGGCGCGGTGGCGCCTCTGCGCCACAGATTTGCTCGCGCGAAGCGGCCGAGGGTGAGATCGAAGCCGCGCAAGAGCTCGGCGTGACACTCATCGCCATCGGTGAAGCCGGTTATCCGGAACGCTTGCAGATGATCGATGACGCGCCGCCGCTGCTTGCGGTGCGCGGGCATTTGCCGGCGCTCGCCATGCCGGCGGTCGCCGTGGTGGGCTCGCGCAATGCGTCGGCGGCCGGCATGAAGCTCACGCAAATTTTTGCCCGTGGGCTGAGCGAGGCCGGGTTCGCGGTGGTTTCCGGCCTGGCGCGCGGCATCGATGCGGCGGCGCATCGCGCCAGCCTTGGCAATGGCACAATCGCGGTGCTCGCCGGCGGCCAGGATAGAATCTATCCGCCGGAACACGGCGAGCTCCTCGAGGAGATTTTGCCAGCCGGGGTCGCGCTCACCGAAATGCCGCTCGGCTGGGAGCCGCGCGCGCGGGATTTTCCCCGGCGCAATCGTTTGATTTCCGGGCTCGCGCTCGGTGTCGTCATCGTCGAGGCGGCAAAACGCTCGGGCTCGCTGATCACGGCGCGGCTGGCGCTCGAACAGGGCCGCGAAGTCTTTGCCGTGCCGGGCTCGCCGCTCGATCCGCGCGCGGAAGGCACCAACAGCCTGATCAAGCAGGGCGCGACGCCGGTGACCGAGACTGCCGATATCGTCGCCGTGCTGGAGCCCATCATGGGGCTGGCGCTGACCGCGCGGGAGCCGGAGCCCGTTGATGGTGACCGCACGCAAGACGGCGATCCCGCCGGCGATGAGCGCGCCCGCATCGTCGGCCTGTTGAGCCCTGCCCCGGTCCAGGTCGACGATCTGCTGCGGCTTGCCAAATCGTCGCCGCGCGTAGTGCGTCTGGTGCTGTTGGAACTCGAGCTCGCCGGGCGTTTGGAACGGCACGGCGGCGGACTGGTTTCGCTGGTATAGACGGCGATGCAATTCATCCTGGCGGCGTCCACAAAACTGCTGCGGCGCGCGCTGCCGATCGTGGCGCTCGTGCTCGCGATCGGACAGGCGAGCGGCGGCCAACCCGGCGAAACGTTCGACGCTTTCCTCTCCGGCTTATGGAAGGACGCGGCGGCGCAGGGGATTTCGCGCGCCACCTTCGATCTGGCCTTCGCCGGCGTGACGCCGGATGTGCGCGTGCTCGGCGCCATGCAGCACGCGCCGGAATACGGCAAGCCGTTCGGCGCCTATGTCGAGAGCATCGTATCGCCGTCGCGCGTCGCCGTCGGCACGCGCAAATCCGCGCAATGGGCCGACACGCTGCGCAGGATCGAGACCAAGTACGGCGTGCCGGCGAGCATTTTGGTCAGCATCTGGGGCATCGAGTCCTCGTTCGGCGATAGCTCCGATCGCTGGGACGTGTTCCGCTGCATCGCGACGCTGGCGCAGGCGAAAATCCAGCAGCCCTATTTCCGCGACGAACTGATCAGCGCGCTGAAAATCTTGCAGTCGCATGCGATCGCGCGGCCGCAATTGCTCGGCTCCTATGCGGGCGCCATGGGCCAGGCCCAATTCATGCCGTCGAGCTATCTCAAATACGCCGTCGATTTCGACGGCGACGGCCGTGCCGATATCTGGGGGAGCGTGCCCGACGTGCTGGCCTCGATCGCCAATTATTTGCAGAAATCCGGGTGGCAGCAGGGCCTGCCTTGGGGTTTTGAAGTTTTGGCGCCGCTCAAGTTCGATTACGGCGTCAGCCGCGGCACGTTTCGCGAATGGCGCGCCCGCGGCTTTGAACGCCTCGACGGCGGCCGCTGGCCCGACACTGGCGATGCGATTCTGTTCTTTCCGAGTGGCGCGCCAGGGCCGGCGTTTCTGGTGACACAAAATTTCGTCGTGCTCAAAACCTACAACAACTCGGATGCCTATGCGGTCGCGGTGGCACATTTGGCCGACCGGCTGAACGGCGCGGGCCGGTTCCGCAGCGCCTGGCCGATCAACGATGTCCAGCCGTCCCGCGCCGAGCGCATCGCGCTGCAGAAAAAACTCGCAAGCCTCGGCTACAAGGTCGCCGATTTCGACGGGCATTTTGATTTCGATCTGCGCGACGACATCCGCAAGCTGCAACTCCGCTACGGCATGACCCCCGATGGCCATCCGAGCCGCGCGTTTCTCGACCGGCTCGGCCTCCTTGTGCCGTGAACCGGGCGACTGCCTCTGATCCGTCATCCTGAGGTGCGAGCGGAGCGAGCCTCGAAGGATGCCGGCCGAGGTGCTGGGGGCCGTCGCCCTTCGAGGGCCGCTTTGCGGCCACCTCAGGGTGACGGAACAGGAGTCATCAACCAGAGAGAGCGCCATCGGAGGCCGCTCCGGCGCCCCTCTCCGGCCCTATTCCACCGCCATCGAGGCGCCCCTTGGCCCCGGTAACGATTTGACAGGCGGGGTTGCATTACCCATGTTCCCGGCGACTCGGCGGCCGGTCTCGGCCCCCAAACGCCAGAAAATGGCTTTTTATCAATGGCTTCCATGAACTTAGTGCTCGTAGAATCGCCCGCCAAGGCGAAGACCATCAATAAGTATCTGGGCAAGGGCTACGAGGTTTTGGCCTCGTTTGGCCATGTCCGCGACCTGCCGGCCAAGTCCGGGTCGGTCGATCCGGACCACAATTTCAAGATGCTCTGGGAGGTCGATCCCAAGGCGCAAAAGCGGCTCAACGACATCGCTAAGGCGGTCAAGGGCGCCGACAAGCTCATTCTTGCCACCGACCCCGACCGCGAGGGCGAGGCGATCTCCTGGCATGTGCTGGAATTCCTCAAAGAGAAGAAGGCGCTCGGCAAGCAGACCATCGAGCGCGTCGTCTTCAACGCCATCACCAAGCAGGCGGTGACCGAGGCGATGCAACATCCGCGCATCATCGACCAGGCCCTGGTGGATGCGTATCTGGCGCGCCGCGCGCTCGATTATCTGTTCGGCTTCACGCTGTCGCCGGTGCTGTGGCGGAAGCTGCCGGGCGCGCGCTCGGCCGGCCGGGTGCAGTCGGTGGCGCTGCGGCTGGTCTGCGACCGCGAGCTCGAAATCGAGAAATTCGTCCGCCGCGAATACTGGTCGCTGGTGGCGAATTTGGCGACGCCGCGCCAGGAGACGTTCGAGGCGCGGCTCGTCGGCGCCGACGGCAAAAAGCTGCAGCGGCTCGACATCGGCTCCGGCGCGGAGGCGCAGGCCTTCAAGCAGGCGCTCGAAACCGCGACCTTCACCGTCAATTCGGTCGACGCCAAGCCGGTCAAGCGGCATCCGCAGCCGCCGTTCACCACTTCGACGCTCCAGCAGGAGGCCAGCCGCAAGCTCGGCTTTGCACCCGCCCACACCATGCGGGTGGCGCAGCGGCTTTATGAGGGCGTCGACATCGACGGCGAGACCGTCGGCCTCATTACGTATATGCGCACCGACGGCGTGCAGATCGCCGCCGAGGCGATCGGTTCCGTGCGGCAAGTCATCGGCGCCGATTACGGCGCGAAATACGTGCCGGGCGCCCCGCGCCGCTACGAAGCCAAGGCGAAGAACGCCCAGGAAGCCCACGAGGCGATCCGGCCGACCGAGCTTACGCGCCGGCCGAGCCAGACCAAGAGCGTTTTGGACGCCGATCAGGCCAAACTCTACGAGCTGATCTGGCTGCGCACCGTGGCGAGCCAGATGGAATCCGCCGAGCTCGAGCGCACCACGGTCGAGATCACCGCCAATGTCGCCAGCCGCGTGCTCGACCTGCGCGCCACCGGCACCGTGGTGAATTTCGACGGTTTTCTGGCGCTCTACCAGGAAGGCCAGGACGAGGATCCCGAGGACGAGGAGTCACGCCGGCTGCCGCAGATGAGCGCCGGCGAGCGGCTCGCCAAGCGCGAGATCAAGGCGGACCAGCATTTCACCGAGCCGCCGCCGCGTTATTCGGAAGCGTCGCTGGTCAAGCGCATGGAAGAGCTCGGCATCGGCCGGCCTTCGACCTACGCGTCGATCCTGCAGGTGCTCAAGGACCGCAAATATGTGCGGCTCGACAAGCGCCGGCTTTACCCCGAGGACCGCGGCCGCATCGTCGTCGCCTTCCTCGAAAGCTATTTCGCCAAATACGTCGAATACGATTTCACCGCCGGCCTCGAAGAGCAGCTCGATCTCATCTCCAACAGCGAGGTGGCGTGGCGCGAAGTGTTGCGCGATTTCTGGCGCGATTTCATCGGCACGGTCGACGGCACCAAGGATTTGAAGATTTCCGGCGTGATCGACACGCTCGACGACATGTTGGCGCCGCATCTGTTCCCGGCGCGCGAGGACGGCACCGATCCACGCGTCTGCCCGACCTGCGGCAACGGCCGGCTGGGACTGAAACTGTCCAAATTCGGCGCCTTCATCGGCTGCTCGAATTATCCCGACTGCCGCTATACGCGCCCGCTCACGGCGGACGGCAACGGCGAAGTCAGCAACAAAAAACTTGGCGAAGATCCGGCGACCGGGCTCGACGTCACCGTGCGCTCGGGCCGCTTCGGCCCCTATCTGCAACTCGGCGAAGGCGTCGACGGCGAGAAACCCAAACGCGCCAGCCTGCCGAAGGGCGTGGCGCCCGACGAGATCGACCTCGATCGCGCGGTGGCGCTGTTGTCGTTGCCCCGAAAGGTCGGCCTGCATCCCGAGGACGGCGAGCCGATCCTCGCCGGTATCG
This sequence comes from uncultured Alphaproteobacteria bacterium, assembly GCA_963724715.1. GTDB lineage: Bacteria > Pseudomonadota > Alphaproteobacteria > Rhizobiales > Xanthobacteraceae > BOG-931. The sequence continues at coordinate 475,681 of CAVRVV010000004.1, forward strand.
GCCGCTACGGGCCCTATGTGCAGCACGGCAAAACATACGCCAATATCGAAGACAGCGACGAGGTCTTCACGATCGGGCTCAACCGCGCGGTGACTTTGATCGCGGAGAAACTTTTGCGGCCGTCAAAAGGCCGCCGCTTCGGCGCCGATCCCGGCCGTGCGCTCGGCGATCATCCGGCCAAGGGCGGACCGATCACGGCGAAGAAGGGCCGCTACGGTCCCTATGTCAGCCACAACGGCGTCAATGCCACCTTGCCGGCCGACAAGACGCCGGAGACCGTGACGCTCGATGAAGCTGTCGCCTTGATCGATGCCCGGGCCGAGCGCACCGGCGCCGCACCCCATGCGCGCCCGCGCAAGGCCAAGCGGCCGTCGCCGGGAACGGCGCGCGTTATCAAAGCGTCGTCGAAAAAGCCCGGCGCCGGCAAACGGCCGGGCGCCCGCAAGCCGCCCACGGAAGCGGCCGAATAATTTGTACTTGCCACCAAGAATAATTTGTACTTGCCACTAAGACGGGCCGTGGAGTTTGGTTTCATGAGCGGCCCGAAGAACTGCAGATGAAACAATCCCGCCTGCCCTCCCGCGAGGAGCTTGCAGCCTTCATCCGCGAGCGCAGCGGCAAGGTCGGCACCCGCGAGATCGCCCGCGCTTTTGGCGCCAAGAACGCCGACCGCGCCGCGCTTAATCGCATGCTGCGCGAGCTTGCGGACGCAGGCGAGATCGACCGGCGCCGCAAGCGTCTGCATCATCCCGGCACCTTGCCGCCGGTGGTTCTGGCCGACGTCACCGGCCGCGATGCCGACGGCGAGCTTTTGGCGCGGCCGACCGAATGGGACGAGGCCGCCCACGGCGCGGCGCCGGTCATCCGCATCGTCATGCCGCGCCGGCCGCGCCCGGGCGAAGTTGCCGGCGTCGGCGACCGTGCGCTGTTACGCATCGAGAAGAGCGGCGAAGAAGAGACCACCGCGCGCGTCATCAAACTTTTGGACCGCGCCAAGCATCGCGTGCTCGGCGTTTTTCGTGGGCTTCCCGGCGGCGGCGGCCGGCTGGTGCCGGTCGACAAGAAACAACTCGGCCGCGAGATGGCGATCCCGGCCGACCGCGCGTTAGGCGCCGTCGATGGCGATCTGGTCGCCGTCGAGGTAGCGCGCAATGGCCAACTCGGTCTGCCAATGGGCTCGGTCGTTGAACGACTGGGTTCGATCAAGAGCGAGCGCGCCATCAGCTTGATCGCGATTCACTCTCACGACATCCCGCACGTATTTCCCCGCGCCCTGCTCGATGAAGCCGACGCGGCGCGACCGGCTACGCTTGCGGGGCGCGAAGATTGGCGACAGGTGCCGTTCGTCACCATCGATCCGCCCGACGCCAAGGATCATGACGACGCGGTGCACGCGGTGCCCGATCCCGATCCGCGCAATCCCGGCGGCCATCTGGTGTCGGTCGCCATCGCCGACGTGGCGCATTACGTGCGGCCCGGCTCGGCGCTGGATCGCGAAGCGGTCCGCCGCGGCAACTCGGTTTATTTTCCCGACAGAGTCGTGCCGATGTTGCCGGAGCGCATTTCCAACGATCTGTGCTCGCTGCGGCCGAACGAAGACCGGCCTGCCCTTGCGGTGCGCATGGTCATCGGCGCCGACGGCCGTAAGCGCTCGCACACCTATCATCGCGTCATGATGCGCTCGGCGGCAAAACTCAGTTATGAGCAGGCGCAATTTGCCGTCTCGGGCCGTGCCGACGAGGTCGCCGAGCCTTTCGTAAAACCCGTTCTGCAACCGCTCTACGCCGCCTACGAAACCGTGCGCCGCGCCCGCGACGAGCGCAGCCCCCTCGATCTCGATGTGCCCGAACGCAAAATCCTGCTCAAGGGCGACGGTTCTGTCGATCGCGTGATCGTGCCGCCGCGGCTGGAATCGCATCGGCTGATCGAAGAGTTCATGATTTTGGCCAATGTCGCCGCCGCCGAAAGCTGCGAGCGAGTGCACGTGCCGCTGATCTATCGCGTGCACGACGAGCCGTCCCAGGAAAAACTCAACGCGCTGCGCGAATTTTTGGCGACCATCGACATCGCGCTACCCAAAGGCGGCGTGCTGAAACCCGAGGGCTTCAACCGCATCCTCGCTCAGGTCAAAGGCCGCGAGGTGGAACGGCTGGTCAACCAGGTCGTGTTGCGCAGCCAGGCGCAGGCCGAATATTCGCCGGAAAATTTCGGCCATTTCGGCCTCAACCTGCGCCGCTATGCCCACTTCACCTCGCCGATCCGCCGCTATGCCGATCTCGCCGTGCACCGCGCCTTGATCCGCGGGCTCAAACTCGGCGGCGACGGCCTGACCGAAGACATCGACACGCGCGCGCTGGCCGAAGTCGCCGCCAATATTTCCGCCACCGAACGCCGCGCCATGAAGGCCGAGCGCGAGACCGCCGACCGGCTGATCGCGCATTTTCTCGCCGACCGGATCGGCGCGACTTTCGACGGCCATATATCCGGCGTCACCCGCGCCGGCCTGTTCGTCGAGCTCGACGACACCGGCGCCGACGGCTTCATCCCGGCGCGCTTCATCGGCGACGAATATTTTCGTTTTGACGAAGCCGCCCGCGCCTTCATCGGCCATGCCGAAACCCATCGCCTCGGCGATCCGGTCACCGTGGAGCTGGTCGAGGCCGCGCCTGTCGCCGGCGCCCTGCGTTTCAAGCTCGTGCGCCATGCGGGCACCGCCATGCAAAAGACTGGACATCAGCCGCACGGCGGATCGAAGTTCCGCGACCGCCAAGGCCGAAGCCGAAGCCGAAAACATCGCGGCCGGCGCTAGACGCGGGATGGATATATAATGAGTGACACCAGCGGAGATCCGCCGATCGAGGGCGGGATTGCAGCGGATCGGGTTGAGCGGCTGACCAAGACCATCCGCGACCAGACTTTTCCGAACCTGAAACCGCGGGATTCCGCGACGCTGATCCTCATCGATCGCACCGAGAGCGTGCCAAAGGTGTTGCTCGGCCGCCGCCACGAGCGGCATCGCTTCATGCCGGGCAAATTCGTCTTTCCCGGCGGCCGCATCGAGCCGTCGGACCGGCAAATGGCGACTCTGTCCACTTTGCATGACCGCCACGTCGCCCGCCTGATGACGAAAGTCAGGCATGCCAGCGCCGCGAAAGCAGCGGGCTTTGCGCTGGCCGCGATCCGTGAAACCTACGAGGAGACCGGCCTCATGCTTGGCGTGCCGAGCGCCACGCCAATCGCGACGCCGCCGGGGCCGTGGGAAGCATTTGCCAAAGCCGGCATCGTTCCCGATCTCAGCGCCGTCCATTTCATTGCGCGCGCGATTACGCCGCCGAAGCGGCCGCGGCGCTTTGATAGCCGTTTCTTCGCCGCCGATATCGCCGCCATCGCGCAGCGCGCCGACGGCTTCGTCGGGCCCGACAAGGAGTTGGTCGAGCTGGTCTGGCTGCCGATCACCGAGGCGCGGCGCCTCGACATGCCTGGCATCACCGCAATCGCGCTGGAAGAGCTGCTGGACCGCATGGCGTCGGGCATGAGCTACGACCACCCGGCGCCGCTCTACCGCATGCTGAATAAGCGGTTCGTGCGGGAGGTGCTTTAAGGATTGCCGTGTAGCGTAGCCATCATTGTTCAACGCCGGAGCACGCGCAGATGAGATGGCCGTGGCTTCCTCCCAGCGGCGGAGACATTGTTGCGATCATCCTGGGCGCCGTTCTCTTGGCCGCTGTCCTGATTGCCCTCTTCAAAGCCCCGAACTTGGGTCGCTCCACGAACGCCGGTTTTGGGCCCGATTGGGATTGTGCAGTTGTTCCGAAGGGCGAGCCCATCTGCATCAAGCGGCCGCCCACCAGTTCCGCCAATAAGCCCGGGCCGTCAAACTAGGGGCCCGCCTGCTATCAGACTTTCTTGACATTCGAGGCCCGCTGACTAGGTTGGCGGCCAGCAACGAGGTCCAAAACCATGGCCAAAGCAACCACGATCAAGGTCAAGCTGGTATCCAGCGCCGACACCGGCTTCTACTACGTCACCCGCAAGAACTCGCGCACCATGACCGACAAGCTGGTGATGAAGAAATACGATCCGGTGGCGAAGAAGCACGTCGAGTTCCGCGAGTCCAAGATCAAGTAAGGCGCAGCGCGCGGCCGATCTGATGGGGCGCCCCTTGGGGCGCCCTTTTGTTGTCTACGAGAAATTTTAGTCCGCATTCGCCGCACGAGGCATCAATCCGTGGCGCTTGATGCGCGCATCCTGAGGCGGCGTATTTTTCTTGCCACAACCTCTGGAATGGCGCAAATTATTTGTCGGGGTGACGGCCATCAGGCGAATGTCGGGTGATACGCGACAGGCTGTTATATCCTGTTACCGCATGCGCCCGCCGCTCCGGTCATACAACTTGGCTGGAACGATCCATCAGGTCGAGGTGATCGCATGAACCCCTCGCTGGCGTTTTTCAGCCTTTTGATAGTTCTGGCGGCTTCCCCTGGCGTGGCCCAAACTCCGACCATGCCCGCCACCGGTGCGGCCGGGTTTCCAACCGCACCCGCCCCTGGGGCGACCCAGGCGCCAACCGCACCCGCTTCCGACGTAGCGCCCGCGCCGTTTCGTTACGTTGTCGATCCATCGGTGGTGAAGGAACCGTGGACCTATCATGAGAGTGACGACACCTTGCACACCGTTGCGCTGGTCCAAGACGACAAGGGCGTGACCAGCGAGTTCGTCGAGGACGAGGTCGTGGTGACCAACGACCCCGCCGAGGTGACGGCGCTTGTGGCCAAATATCACGCCAAAGTCGTGCGGCAGATCACCGTCAATTTGATCTCCCCCGAGGGCAAGCCGTTACCTCCGGCGAAGACAACGCCGAGGACGGTGCTGCAGATCGATGCGTCCGCGTCGTCGCTGCATCTGGAGGAGGAGGCACCGAAGATCAAAATTGTCGGAACGCACTCATTCTCCACCGCAAGGGGCGCGAACCTGGCGGCCATCGTGGCTAACGAACGCGCCGCCGGCCACGCGGTGCAGCTGAATTTCCTGCTTCGAGATATGCAGTTCCCCACCAACTCCAGGGAACAACCCGATAATGACAACGTACGCGACGCCTACCAGTGGAAGGAGTTCGACCATCGCGCTTGGCAATACGTTCTGGACGCCGGCATCCAGACGCGTCCGCTGGTCGCGATCATCGATAGCGGCTTTTGGCTGAATTCGCATGGCATTCCTTGCGGCTACGCAGTTGACGCGCTCTGCGGAACCACCGCGCCCGCAGTCGGCAATTCGGACCTGCCATTCAGTTTTTTGCAAGGCGACGCAACTGGCGGCGCAGGCCTCGCTGGCGGCGCAAACTTGATTAACTGCCCGGGAACGCCGTCTTCGGCGTGTTCATGGCACGGCAACAGAAGCGCTAGCGTCGCTCTGGGCCTGCTGGACAACAAGACCGGCGCGGCAGGCACGGGAGGCCCGGTTGCCAAACCCTTGCTGATCAAAATAGGCGGCCCCAATGCCGAGACCGAGGCCGCCATCGAAGCGGCGGTTGCCCAGGGGGCTTCGATCATTTCACTGAGCTTGGGGGGCGCTTGCAACGGTTGGTGCATGGCGGGGCCCGCCCTGGGCCAGGGCCCGGACGCTGTAGGTGCAGCCTTTTTCCAGGGCGTTCTGGTGGTGGCCGCGGCCGGCAACAACGCTCAAGACGCAGGCGCTAACGACATCTGGCCTTGCGTACAATCGCTCTGCGTGGGGGCGATGAACCCCTTTCCTGACCCGAAATACGGTTACTTCACCAAGATGGATGGCGTTGGAGTCTCCTACTCGAACTTTGGGCCGAGCGTGAACATCTGGGCGCCCACCAATATCCGCGCCATGCCCGACCCAGCGAGCGGCGGAGGCCTGGCCGTCCACAACGGAACGAGCGCAGCCGCGCCCTACGTGGCTGGCGTCGCCGCCCTGATGAAGGCGGTCAATCCGAGCCTTACGGTACAGCAGATGTGGGTCATCCTGACGAACACGTCGACCCAGATCGTGACTTCGGCCCCACCTGACGATCAACCGCAGTTCGGAGGTCTGATTGCTCCACTTGAAGCCGTGGTTCTTGCCAATCACGGCCAAGAGGTGCAGCCGAAGGTCGTCATCACCTCACCCAAGGACGACGCCAAAGTCGGCGAGCAAATCTACCAGGCCGTAACCTTGACCGCGTCGGCCTTGGACATTATCGCCGGATCTCCACCGGCCTCGCTCGCCGGGAGTCCTTCGAACGGGCAGACGACGTGGTGCGATTCAAAATATACTTGCCTGCATTCGCCGTTCTACGCCGCTGACGGCAGTCTGAACTGGCCGTTCCCCACCACCGCGGTGAGTCTGAGCTTGGCCGACGCTGCAATATCCAACTATGGGTACGTCTTCAACCAAATAACCAACCCGTCCCAGCCATATACCTTCAGCCCCTGGCCGTTGTCCGCCCAAACTTACTCTGCGGGCCCGGTGACCTGGACCAGCTCCGTGGACGGTCCGATGGGCGCAGGAACTTCTATCGGCTATGTTTTCTCGCCCACCGCTAAACCGGGCACCCGTACCATCAAGGCCACTTTCAAGAACGCCCAGGGGCGTACCAACTCCGACACGATCTCGGTGGACTACGAACCGCAGATCGGCGGCCCGACCCCGGTGATCGTATATCCACCTGCCGGCGCCACGTTTGAGGCAGGCACGATACCCGTTCGCGGCTATTCTTATACCGGCGTGAACCTCGGCTACGTGCCATGTGATGAACTCGAATGGCAACAAGGCATCGTCGCCGCCCCGATTGCCTCAACCAATTACGCTGGAGCCACCGGAATCTGCGAAGCCAAAGTGCCGTTCCAGGCGGGGTCCGAAACGCTGCGACTGACGGCGAAAGGCCCGACCGGCAAGGTCGGCACATCCGACGAAAAGTTGACCATCGCCGCCGCGGCGCCTCAGACCACGGTCTACATCGACGACCCAACCAACAATCAACAAGTCTTGAGATATTTCGGGCAGGACGCCGCGATCGGCCTGCATGCCTTCGTGTTGAATCCTCCGGCTTCAGGTCAATTGACATATACTTGGAGTTGGTACCCCGTCGGAAGCAGCAACAAAAAGACCATCGGAACGGGTCAGTCGCCGACATGGACCACGCACAGCGTTTGCGGAAACATCGTGATCGAAGTCGTCGTCACGGACCCGTCGATTCCGGCCGGCGCAAGCCCAACAGCCAAGACGCCAATCGAGGTGACTTGCTCGAGCAATGGCTAGTGGATCAAACCCGGCATTCAAATCCCTCGGGTTCTCAATAAAACATGCCGTTGCCCGGAATCGGCCGCGCATTTCCTCGTGATCGATCGGACTTCGCGCATTAAAGGATCACGGCAAGCAAGGTGGTCGGCGGGGAACGGCGTCACGAGAGGCGCTCCCGTACTTGACATTTTCTCCAAGTATCGTCCTATGGCACACGTTTGATTCATCTATTTCGCGTGTAGTCGATAGGCACCGACGCGGTGGCTGAATCAATCCGCTCCAGAAATTGTGATTCCTCCTCTCGGGAGCCTCTATCGCCCCGCTAGTGCAAACACGCGTTTTGGGGCGGGCCGGCCGCTAGCAAGGGCCGTGCTGCACGGAACATTTTATCCACAACGACCAAGGAGTGAGCCATGCAAAATGGCCCAACGACAATTCCGGGCGCGCGCCCACCCAGACCGGCAGGTTCGTATGCCGGACGGTCAAAGCGGTGGACATCGAATACCGCCCGCCCCGACTCGAACAACTCACAAAACGCGCAAAGAAGCTATGAGCGGTATCTGGCGCTCGCCCGTGCCGAAGTCCAACTCGGCAATACGGTCGAGGCAGAGAACTACTACCAGTACGCCGAACATTATTTCAGATCGATGCGCCCGGACCCGGACGGGAAGTAAGAGAATTTGCCGCGCCGGCCGCCCGCGGCAGCACAAGTCAGGGATCAACCATGAATGAGGAGCTACCGACCTACCGCATCGAAATCAAAAATAGCGGGAAGCCGCCGAACGAAAGCTACGGCTGGAAAATCTACCGCAATTTGGATGTCTTGCCCATTCTTCATTCACAGCAATTCTTTGTCTCTCGCATGGCCGGCCTGGCGGACGCCAATCGGTCGAGGCGGCAATTGGTCGATACCGACATGCAAAGCCGGAACGTGAACGAGCAGTAAGGCGCGAAGCGGATATTAATCCACATCGTCCATCGATCTCGGTTTATGAGTCCGCGTCTTAGGTGGCCGGCCGGAAGCGGTGATATGAGGAGGCCACTCGCACCGCTCCCGGGCCGGCCGAACCCCACGGACCCAGGAGATGCGGCGGACCTGAGCACCCCGTAGGGTTATCGGAAGAGATCGCACGGTGTCCCGGCCGTTTTGCCCGGCGATCGAGACATCGTTTAAGTCGGCAATGTCGCCGTCACCAAAAGCTAGCCGAACCCATCTGGAAATCAACGGACAAGCTTTCGCCAAAACGTGGAAACTGGCGTCAACCACAACAATTGTGATTAACGCTTCAGAGGTGAATTCCTGAACGTGCCGGCAATGTCCGTTTTGGGGTTGCAAAACTCCAAGCCGAAAAAGCATAAGTGCTCCGGAAACCAAGGATGAGGGTCATGCGCGTTTTTGGCATCGCACTTGCCGCCCTTGTGATCGCCGGATCGTCGCCTTCGCGCGCCGAATATCCCGATCACGTGATCCAGATCGTGGTGCCCTACACGCCTGCTGGAACCGTCGATCTTCTCGCCCGCGCGCTGGCACCGAGACTCACCGCCGCATGGGGACAGCCGGTCGTCATCATCAATCGTCCCGGCGCCGGCGGCAGCGTCGGCGCCGAGTTTGTCGCCAAGTCCGCCCCCGACGGCTACACGTTGTTCATATCCACCAATTCGCCGCTGACAACCAACCTGGCGCTCTATCCGTCGCTCGGCTACGAGCCGTTGCGCGATTTCGAGCCCGTCATCCTGGCCGGCGAGAACTCGCTGGTTCTGGCGGCCAATCCGCAACTGCCGGTCAAGACCGTCAAGGAATTGATCGCGCTCGCCAAGACGAAGCCCGGCAAGCTCAATGCCGCCACGTCCGGCAACGGCTCGACGGGCCATTTGTCGCTTGCGACCTTCAATAAGCAGGCCGGAGTTTCGATCACCCATGTCCCGTACCGCGGCGGCCTGCCGAGCCTTCAGGCGGCGATCGCCGGCGAAGTGCAGCTCGTCTTCAGCGATATCGTGCCGGTCATGCCGCAGGTGCGCGACAACCGCTTGACGGCGTTGGGCCAGACCGGCCTGCGCCGTGCCCAGATCGCTCCCGACATTCCGACATTGGACAAGTCCGGCCTGCCGGGCTTCAGCATCACCGCATGGATCGGGGTCGTCGTCCCCAAGGGCACGCCGAACGACATCGTGCAGAAGCTCAATCTCGAAATCGGGCGCGCCCTCAAAGACCCGGAGTTCGCCCGCCAGATCTCAACGATTGGCATCGATCCGCTTGGCAGCACGCCGGACGCGTTCGCGGTTTTTCTGCGCAAGGAAATTCCACGCTGGAAACAGATCGTGCAGGATGCAGGCGTCAAGCTCGAAGGGGATCATTGAATACGTCATGACGGACTTCCTTCGCGTGAAGCGCTGGCTGATCGCTCTGCTCACGGCCGTCGGCGTCGCCGCAGCCGCGCACGCAGAAACATTCCCGAACCGGACGATGCGGATCATCGTGCCCTATGCGCCCGGCGGCAGCATCGATCTGACTGCGCGCGTTATTGCAAAAAACCTGCAGGACAGCGTCGGACAGAGCGTCATCGTGGAAAACAAGCCGGGCGCCAATGCGGCGATCGGCATCGAAGACCTGATGCGCAGCGCGCCGGACGGCCACACCCTCATCATCCTCTCGGACAGCCCGGTGACGATCAACGTCCATCTGTCGCGGGTCAATTACGATCCGCTCACCGACCTGGTGCCGATCGGCAAGGTGGTGAGCAGCCCCCTGATCTTGACCGCCAATGCCCATGCGGGAATCGCATCGATTGCTGATCTTGTCGCCGCCGCGAAAGCTAAGCCGCTGAGTTACGGCGTTGCCGCCCTCGGCTCGTCGTCTTACCTCGCCGGTGAATTGCTCCAGCGCGAGCTCGGGCTGACCATGCAACCCGTGACCTATCGCGGCGGCGCACCGGCAGCGGCGGCGGTCGCGGCCGGCGAGGTGCCCTTGGCTTTCACGGACACGGCGGCAATCCTGCCGATGATCGGCGGCGGCCAGGTTGTCGCCTTGGGCGTGGCCGAGCCGGTGCGCTCGCGAGCGATGCCGAACATTCCGACATTGCGTGAGGCGGGCGTTCCCAATTTCAGCGCCATGTCATGGCTCGCAATGTTCGCGCCACGCGGCACGCCGGACGACAGGATCGCCAGGCTCAATGCGGAGATCTCGAAAATTACGGCGTTGCCGGAAGCGCAAAAGGTTTTGCTCGCCGCGGGGCTCGAGCCTACCGCCAACAGCCCGAGCGAGATGCGCCGCATCATCGAAGCGGACTATGCCAAGTGGGGCCAATTGATAAAGGCGCTGGGGCTCAAGACCGAGTAACATCGGCGGCGATAATTCTTGATTTGTCATGCTCCGCGAAAGCGGAGCATCCAGTAAACACCGTCGTGCGGTGATTACTGGATCATCCGCTTGCGCGGATGATGACAGGAAATGAGTGCCTTATGACGGCGCGCCGGCGTCGGCGTAGATCGTCGGAACGACCGGCGCTTTGTCCCAGTTGCTGACCGGATCGCCGGACCAGACCCATTCGGCGCTGCCGTGAACGCTGCCTTTGCCGGTATTGATCAGGTCTTTTTGCTCCGCGGCGTTGCGCAGGTGTTTGAAGCGGGCATTGGCGAGCGACAGGCGCTGCACGCCGTGGACCCGCGGAATGCGGATGCGGCGGAAGTTTGCGAAGGCCTCAATTGGATCGCGGCAGGCATCGAGCCAGCGCGCGAGAATGTAGGCGTCCTCGAAAGCCTGGCAGGCGCCCTGCCCGGCGTTCGGCAGCATGGCGTGCGCCGCATCGCCGATGAGCTGGATACGGTTGCGGCCCCAATTCTCCGTCAGCGGCCGCGTGAACAGGCCCCATTTCGAGCATTCGGTGACGATGCTCAAAAGTTTCTCGAGCCGCGGCTCCGGGTTCGGAAAGCTCAAACGCATTTCGTCGGGATCGCCGCGGGTCGACCAGCCCTCCTCGACCCATTTGTCGGTGTCTTCCTGGGTGACGATGTTCAGCTGCTTGTCGCCGCGGATGTAATAGGCCAGGAGATGACAGCCGGGGCCGACCCATTGGACGTGTCCGGTCGGCTCGAGCACCTCGGTCGGCACATCGGCGCCGTTCAACAGCGCGCGCCAGACCATTTGCCCGGTATAGGTCGGATTATCCTGCCCGTAGAGCGCTTGGCGGATGACCGAGCGCACGCCGTCGGCGCCGATCACGAAATCGGCTTCCACTTTGGCGCCGTTGGCGAAGGCCAGCACGACGCCGTCGCTTTTCTCTTCGACGCCGACGAGGCGATGGTCGAGATGGATCAGGCGGGGATCCAGTTCGCTCGCCAAAACGTCCAGCAAATCGGCGCGGTGAAACGTGTAATACGGCGCGCCGTAACGCTGCGCGGCCTTCAGCCGGTCGTTGAATTCGAGAAACTCGCCGGTTTGCATGTTGCGCGTGTAGATGCCCGGGGAACGCGTGCCCACGGTGGCGATCTTTTCGCCCAAGCCGATGGCGATCAGCGCCTGTGTTGCGTTCGGCGCGACATTGACGGCGGCGCCGATCTCGCCCAAGGCGGGCGCGGCTTCAAAGACTTCCGCCTCGATCCCGAAGCGGGACAGCGCATGCGCCGCGGCCAATCCCGCGAGTCCGCCACCGACAATCACCATGCCTGCCATCGTCTGCATCACTCCATAAAGCGGTGCGCAAAGTGCCGCCGGACAGAACTTCTGCACCAAACCGCCAGCGTAAGCCGGCTATAGCAAATCTCCAGGGGGCGACCAAGCAATCGCCCATTGCTTCGATTTGTGGGAAAAACTCTGAGACTTCCCGCGGGCGTGGCGGCTTAAGCCGCGTCGGGCACCACGCGGTTGCGGCCGTCGCGCTTGGCGCGATAGAGCGCCTGGTCGGCGCGCTTGAGCACGCTTGCCGCGGTATCGTCCTTGTCGCGCAAGGCGGCAACCCCGATCGAGATCGTCACCGGAACGACGCGCGAGCCTTGCTGGATGGCGAATGGTTCGGCGGCAATGCGCCGGCGCAGCCGTTCGGCGACCATGGCGGCCACCGCCATGTCGGTTTCCGGCATCACCAGGACGAATTCCTCGCCGCCGTAGCGGCAGGCCAGGTCGATGCCCCGGATCGAGCGCTTGATGCGTAGCGCAAAGTCCCGCAGCACGTCGTCGCCGGCGTCGTGGCCGTGGCTGTCGTTGATCGCTTTGAAATAGTCGATGTCGACGACCATGACGGTGAGCGGTTTTCCCCGCGACGCCGCCTGCTCGACCAGGGTCGACAGATGGCTCTCCATGTAGCGGCGGTTGAACAGGCCGGTGAGCGCGTCGGTGATCGCCATCTCGATCGACATCTGCACGTTGTCGCGCAGCCGCTCCGTGTAACGGCGCTTGCGCACCTGGCTGCGCACGCGTGCCAAGAGTTCGTTCTTGTCGATCGGCCGCAGCAGAAAATCGTTCACGCCGATTTCGAGCCCGCGCACCATGCGCGCATTGTTGTCGGGCTCGGTGATCACCAGGATCGGAATATTCCGCGTGCGCTCGAGCGAGCGCAGCTGGCTGCACAGCCGCAGCGCGTCGAAATTCTCCAGGTTGAGCGACACGATCAGCAGATCGAAATTGCCGTCGGCGGCGCGGAACAGTGCGTGGTTCGGATCGGTCTCGACCTCAACCTCCTGCTCCTTGGTCAACATCGCGGCGACCCGTTCGTAGGACGCCGGGCGATCGTCGACGATCAGCACGCGGCCGTTACGGCCGGTGTCGGCCAGCGCCTCGCGCTCGGGAGATTCGATGCCGATGTCGCGCGAGGTGAGCGCGCGCATGCGCAACTCGTCGACCACCATCTTGAGCCGCGCCAGCGAGCGCACTCGCGCGGTCAGCGCCAGTTCGGGGATCGGCTTGGTGAGGAAATCGTCGGCGCCGGCCTCGAGGCCGCGCACCTTGTCGGACGGCTGGTCGAGCGCGGTGACCATCACCACTGGAATGTGGTGGGTGGCGGAATTGCTTTTCAGCCGCCGGCACACTTCGAAGCCGTCCATGTCGGGCATCATGACGTCGAGCAGCACGAGATCGCATTGGGCGCGCTCGCAGATCGCCAGCGCTTCCTGGCCGCTCATGGCGGTGATGACGTCGAAATATTCCGCCGACAGCCGCGCTTCGAGCAGCCTGACATTGGCGGGCACGTCATCGACGACAAGAACGCGGGCGGTCATGGCGAACCTTCCGGGTTGCCCAGGAAGTGACGCACGGTTTCGATGAATTTGCCGACCGAGATCGGCTTCGACAGATAGGCCTCGCAGCCGCCTTGGCGAATCCGCTCCTCGTCGCCCTTCATGGCAAAAGCGGTAACGGCGACCACGGGAATGCCGCGCAGCTCCTGGTCGTCCTTGAGCCACTTGGTGACTTCGAGGCCGGACACTTCGGGCAGCTGGATGTCCATCAGGATCAGGTCGGGCCGGTGCTTTCGCGCCAGATCAAGCGCCTCGATGCCGTTGCGCGTGCCGACCGTCGCGTAGCCGTGGGCCTCCAATAGATCGTGGAAGAGCTTCATATTGAGCTCGTTGTCCTCCACAATCAGGACAGTTTTGGCCATCCCCGGTCCTTTGGCTGCCCCCAGCCATAAATTCCCAAAGCGGCGCGCGCAATTGCGCCGCCGCTGTTACTGCCAAGCTAGTCTTGATTTCTTACGGAAAGGCAAATGGAACCCGATGAAAGCGCCCTCGTCCCGAAGGCGGGAAGCCGCGGAAACACTGGCGATTGCGGCACTTGCCTTCATCGCCGGCGAACCGGAGCGGCTCGAAGGCTTCCTCGGCGCGACCGGATTGACGGTGGACCGGCTGCGCGAGTCGGCCAGCGCGCCCGACTTTCTCGGCGGCGTGCTGGAGCATATGCTCGCCGACGAGAGTCTCTTGCTCGCCTTCGCCGATAGCGCCGCGATCGATCCGGCCGAGATTGCCCGGGCGCGCAGCGCGCTCGGCGGCAATTGGGAACGCGACACTCCGTGATCTTACCGTGATTTTGCCCTGAAGGACGTGCGGTGGCTTTGAGCTTCTGCCGTGACTGCCTTGCCGATGCGTCGCCGCTAGCCGCGCGCTGTCCGGCCTGCGGCTCGCCGCGCCTATTGCGCCATGACGAGCTGGCAACGCTGTCGATCGCCCACGTCGATTGCGACGCCTTCTACGCCACCATCGAAAAACGCGACGACCCCTCGCTCGCCGCCGAGCCGGTGATCGTCGGCGGCGGCCGGCGCGGTGTCGTCGCCGCGTGCTGCTATATCGCGCGCACCTACGGCATCCGATCGGCGATGCCGATGTATGAGGCGCTGCGGCTATGTCCGCATGCCAAAGTGGTGCGGCCCAATATGGAGAAATACTCCAAGGCCGGACGCGAAGTGCGGGCGATGATGCTGGCTTTGACGCCGCTGGTCGAGCCGCTGTCGATCGACGAGGCGTTCCTGGATCTATCCGGCACCGAACGGCTGCACGGTATGTGGCCGGCCAAGGCGCTGGCGCGGTTTGCCGCCGAGGTCGAGAAGACGCTGCGCATCACGGTGTCGATCGGGCTCGCTTGCAACAAATTCCTTGCCAAGATCGCCTCCGATCTCGACAAGCCGCGCGGCTTTGCCGTGCTCGGCAGCAGCGAGGCCGCGGCCTTTCTCGCGCCAAAGCCGGCCAGCTTTATCTATGGCGTTGGCAAGGCCAGCATGGCGCGGCTCGCCCGCGACGGGTTTCATCGCATCGCCGACCTCCAGCGCGTCAGCGAGATCGAGCTCTACCGCCGCTACGGCGAGGAAGGCCGCCGCCTGGCGCGGCTTGCCCGCGGCCTCGACGACCGCAGCGTCAGCGCCGATCGCGAGACCAAGAGCGTGTCCTCGGAAACCACATTCGAGCGCGATCTGTCGGATTTCCGTGCGCTCGAAAAAATACTTTGGGGCCTGACGGAGGAAGTCTCGGCGCGGCTGAAAGCTAAAGAATTGGCCGGCGCGACGGTGACGCTAAAACTCAAAACCGCGGATTTCAAAATTCGCACGCGGGCGCGCTCGCTGGACTCGCCGACCCAGCTCGCCGGCCGCATCTTCGCCGCCGCCCGCGACCTGCTCAAGCGCGAGGCCGACGGCACGCGCTTCCGGCTGATCGGTGTCGGCTCGAGCGCGCTGGTCACGTCCGACCAGGCCGATCCCGCCGACCTGGTCGACGGCCGTGCCGCAATCGCCGAGCACGCCGTCGACCGCGTCCGCGCCCGCTTCGGCGACGACGCAGTGATCAGGGGGCTGGCGTTCGAGGGGCCGGAGGAGCCTTAGGCGCGGGCTCAATCAGCATGTGGTAGGCTGCGGCCATTGGCTTGAGGGGGAACGGGCCTGCGGGGATACAAGTGAGACGGCGCGCATTCATCACGGCGGTCACGTCGCTCATCCTCGCCAAAATCGGCAATCTGGGCTTCGCGCGCCTCGCCCAGGCTCAGCCGGCTGCACTCACAAAATCACAGTCGGATGCGCAAAATACCTACAACAATGCAGTGAACGACTTCAGGTCGATCCTGGGCCAGCGGCGCGCGCAGATCAATGCGAAACAACCGCTGCCGAATTTGCCGGGGCAAGCGCTCTACCATGGCCGGATCGACATGATGAGCGCCTATAAAGATCTCACCGACGCGCTTCCTTCGAAAATCGGAAGACCCAATAAATTCAAAATTCCTCCGGCGTATTTTGATGCCGACCGTGAGCCGGTCATCGATGAGTATATCGATCTCTTCCGCATCATGCAGGCGCCACCCGTCAATGCGCAAAACTCGGATACGCCGTTCAAGGACGTTGTCGACTTGGCAATCGGTATTGCGCGGGCCAAGGGCCTCGACGCAACAACGGTCGATTCGGCAGGTCGCATCGGCCTGGGGATATTCTTCGCCGAGACAAATGGCAATCAAAACATAGGGAATGCGCGCTCGAATACGTACAAGGGAAGTATGCAAACAGGCGCCTCTGAAGATCAAAATGGCCAGAGGAAATGGGCGGCGATCAAAACGTCGATAAGAGCCCACGATCCCGCCCTGAGCGCGCGCGACGACATGGAAGAGGCACGAGTCGGCAATCTAGATCATCGGTTCAATCACTGGACCGCCGTGAGAGATGGCCTGATGAACGCCCACGCCGACCTTTTCCCGCAAATACCCGCGATCGTGAAGACACTGCCAAATCCGATCGATCAAATGAAGCTGTTTGAACTCATTCAAATCATCCCCAGTCCGACCAAATCCGCTCTCAAGTCGGGCAACCTGGCCAACTACACGATTTCCGACCCGACCATCATGGGGTATCTGCGCAACAACAGCATCTTCACCTTCGGACAAGCCGACAGATCGAAAACATCTGCGACGTTCCGCGAAATTCTCGATGCGATGTGGCTCTTCGACGAAAAATTTGAACGCGCGCTGGCCAAATTCAACGCGATCAGGGCCGGGCAAAAGCGCGAAAATTAGCAGCCGCCAATCGGACGACGCTATGCGAGGCCCAAATCCCACTCAGTAACGAATTCTACGATACACCCAACTGTGACTTGACCCACAAAAATGCACCTGTAAACAATGGGTCAGGTCGGATGTGGAAGCATGACTCGCCTACGTGCCTTGATTGCGATTTTGATTGCGCTCTCGCTCGTGGTCGTACCCGCAAGCGTAGGCGCGTCGGCGGCTGGCGTGGCCTCCATTGCTGCCTCGGGGGTTTCCGAATGCGGCGTACCCTGTCCGATGGCCGATCAAGCCGACGCGATGGCCGGCATGCCCATGCCCGGCGGTTGTAATGGTATGGACGGCAAGAGCGCACCCTTGACGCCTTCCGCATGCGCCACTTTTTGCGCCGGATTTGTGGCTCTGCCCGCCCCGCTTATTATCTTGGTCCGGGAAGCGTCTAGCACGCTACCGAGCCCTGGCGTTCAACCTCTTTTAACGGGCCGCGCCGATCCGCCCGAGCCGTACCCCCCTCGTAGCTGAGTGACTGGATAACGCCCCGCTGCCGCCGCGATTGCGGCTGCGCGCTGGGCGACTTCGTGCTGCGCGTGCTGCGCATGCGCGATCCAACATTCACGTGCGCATGACAATGTCAGTGCGCGGCTACGGAGCTATCAATGAGCAAGATTCAAACCAGCACGGCCAAGAATTCGGTACGCGACTATGCCGAGATCGGCGCCGCCTTTCTCATCGTCGTCGGCGCTCTCTTCGCCCTCGGGCAGTTCGACCTCTTGCCGAAGCAGTTCGGTTTATCCACGACCATGAGCTATGGCCTGGTCTTCGTCATCGGCCTCGTCGCGTCGGTGTCATCCTGCATTGCCGTTACCGGGGGATTGCTGGTCGCCGTTGCCGCAAAATACAATGAAGCCACCGCGAAGCTCACGCCGACACGGCGTATGAAACCGCTTATTTATTTCAATGCAGGACGCGTTATCTCCTACACGCTGCTCGGCGGAGTCATCGGCGCGTTGGGCTCGGCGCTCACGCTTTCGCCGGAGATCAATGGTGTACTGACGATTATTGCCAGCGCGGTCATGGTTTTGCTCGGCCTTCAAATGCTGAAGCTTTTGCCCGCCCTCACGCGTTTTCTTCCGACGATGCCGAAGGCCTTTGGCCATTACATTCAAGATCTAGCGGAACGCGACGCCAACGGTGGCGCCTTCGTTCTTGGCGCGGTCACCTTCTTCCTGCCGTGCGGCTTTACCCAGGCGCTTCAGCTCTACGTGCTGGCCAAGGGCAGCTTTGCGGTCGGTGCGCTGACGATGCTGGCATTCTCGCTCGGTACGCTGCCGGCGCTGCTGTCGCTCTCCGCCATGTCGAGCTTTCTCACCGGCGGGCTCCAGCGCCGCTTCCTGACCTTTGCAGGGGCGGCTGTCGTCATCCTTGGCCTGTTCAATATCCAAAACGGCTTGACGCTGGCCGCGACCGCCACCGGAACCACGGCCTCGAATGCGACGAGCAGCGAAACCGCGAATGGCGTGGCTCTGCAAACGGTTCCCGTCGTCGACGGCAAGCAGATCATCGAGATGAAGATCGTCGGTTACCAATATGAGCCGCATCAGTTCAATGTCGTGCAGGGGATACCCGTGGAGTGGCGTGTGGATGGGACCCTGGCCCAAGGCTGCGGCCGTATCCTCCTGGCACCGGGGGCCGGGGTGCGCAAGCTCCTGTCCTACGGCACCACGGTCATCAGCTTCACGCCCCAACAGACCGGAGACATCCGGTTTAATTGCGCGATGGGAATGATGACGCCCGGATCGAAAATAACGGTGCTCGCCACCCCTTCGGAAAAATCGTCGGTGTCTGCGCCGCCATCGTCGTTTCCAACGGCGCAACGCGGGCTGATCGAACAAATGACCAAAGACTACATACTTGCGCATCCCGAAGTGATTCAGGATGCGCTGGCGGCCTTGCAAGAGCGCCAGCAGGCCGACGAAGCGAAGGCCAATGAGGCGGCAGTTAAAGAGCATGACGCGGAGATATTCGGATCGCCGCACCAGGTTGTGCTCGGCAATCCACATGGCAAGGTTACTCTGGTGGAGTTCTTCGACTACAATTGCGCGTATTGTAAGCGCGCGCTGCCGGACATGCTTTCCTTGATGAAGGACGACGGCGATCTCCGCGTCATTCTCAAGGAGTTTCCGGTCCTCGGCGATGGTTCGGTCGAGGCCGCCCGCGTCGCTGTCGCCGTGCGGATGCAAGATCCAACGGGACAGAAATATCTCGAATTTCACCAGAAACTGCTCGGTGGTCACGGCGAGGCTAACGGCGAGCGCGCATTGGCCGTTGCCAAGGATGTTGGCTTGGACGTGGACCGCCTGAAGCGCGACATGGTGAGCCCGGAGGCAAAGGCGACCATCGATGAGAATCTAAAACTTGGGGAAACGATCGGCATTACGGGCACGCCGACTTATGTGGTCGGATCGGAGGTTGTGGTTGGCGCCGTGGGGCTCGATGCGCTTGCAAAAAAGCTCGCGGCCGCGCGCGGTAAGAACAATGGCTAACCTTTGGCCCGGAGTTTCGTCATGAAAACGGCATCCTTCGCCATCGGCGGCATGCACTGTGCCGCCTGCGCGGTGCGCAATGAACGCACCTTGGTCAAAATCCCAGGCGTCCTCAAAGCCAATGTCAATCTCGGCACGCGCCGGGCGCGCGTCGAGTTTGACGAAGGCGCGGTCACGGAAACAGCGCTTCGCGACGCCGTGACCGACAACGGGTACGACATTCTTAGCGACGAGGCGGCCGGCGATCCCCGCCGGCTTGCCGAGCAGGAAGTCAAAACCGCGAGAGAGCGAGCCTACTGGGCTATCGCGCTCGGCGTTCCGGTCGTGATCCTGGCGATGACGGATATTTCGCTGCCTTGGAGCTATCTCGGGCGTAATGCCAGCGTCTGGATTCAAGCCATTCTGAGCAGCGTCGTGATCCTTGGCCTCGGCCGCGATTTCCATCGCGGCATGATTGCGCAGACGCGCAATGGCGCAGCCAATATGGACACGCTCATCTCGCTCGGTACGCTTGCCGCGCTTTTTTACAGCCTTTGGGGCATGTGGACCGGCCAGCCCCAGCTCTATTTTGAAACGGGAGCAGTCATCGCGGCGCTCATTCTGCTTGGCCGCTATTTCGAAGCCCGCAGCCGGGGGCAGGCCAGTGAGGCCATCGCGAAGCTGATGGAGCTTGGCGCCAAAACGGCGCGCGTCATTGAAAATGGCAATGAACGCGACGTTCCTATCGAGCAAGTTGCCGTCGGTGACACCGTGCTAGTACGGCCTGGAGAGAAAGTTCCGATTGACGGAGTGCTCGTGCAAGGCGCGTCCAGTATTGATGAATCGATGCTGACCGGCGAAAGCTTACCGGTTGACAAGACTTCCGGCGACAACGTGTTCGGCGCGACCATCAATCTCTCTGGCGCATTCCAGATGCGCGCCACCAAGATCGGCCAGGATACGGTGCTGGCGCAGATCGTGCGCATGGTCTCCGATGCGCAAGGCAATAAGGCCCCGATCCAGAAGCTTGCCGATCGCGTGTCGGGTATCTTTGTTCCGGTGGTGCTCGCCATCGCAGCAGCTACCGCCATCGGCTGGTATCTTGCGACCGGCGACGTATCGCAGAGCTTTGTTCCAGCGGTTGCCGTGTTGCTCATCGCCTGCCCTTGCTCACTGGGTCTCGCGACGCCAACGGCCATCATGGTCGGCACCGGCGTCGGCGCGCGGCGCGGCATCCTCATCAAAAATGGCGAGGCGCTGGAGCGCGGCCGTAAAATCGATGCCGTGGTCTTCGACAAGACCGGCACGCTGACCGAAGGCCGCCCGAACGTCACCACGGTTGAGGCTGTCGGCCCCGACGTTTCCGATGACGATGTGCTGCGTCTGGCCCTGAGCCTTGAGCGTCTTTCGGAACATCCGTTAGCGCAGGCGATCGTGCGGGCGGCGAACGCAGGGAACGTGCGGAGCGCGGTGGTCGAGGATTTTGCTAATGTCGCGGGCAAGGGGATCAGGGGCCGCATCGACAATGCTGCCGTGCTGGTCGGTAACCCGCGCTTCATGGGCGAGGAAGGCATCAAACTAGATGCGGTTTGGACGCAGATCGAAGGGCATCAGGCGCGGGCGGAAACCGTCGTCGTCGTCGCCCGAAATGGGGAGCCCGTCGGCATCATTGCGATTGCCGATACGCTGAAGAGCGACGCCAAGGAAGCCATCGCGCTGCTTCGAGGCGAAGGCATCGCGACGGTGATGATCACGGGGGACAACAGGACAACCGCGGAAGCGATCGCCCGAGAACTAAACATCGACCAAGTGTTTGCCGAGGTGCTGCCGCAAGACAAGGCGCAGCAGGTTCAAAGCCTTCAGAATGAAAAGAAACGTGTCGCGTTTGTCGGCGACGGCATCAATGACGCGCCCGCGCTGGCGCAGGCCGATCTTGGCATCGCCATCGGCACGGGGACCGATATTGCCATCGAGGCCGGGAATATCGTTCTCGTCAAAGGCAGCCCCCTAAAAGTCATCGAAGCGTTGCGATTGTCGCGTGTGACGTTCCGAACGATTAGGCAAAATCTGTTCTGGGCTTTTTTCTACAATCTGGCGGCGATCCCTCTCGCGGCCTTCGGCATGCTCAACCCGATGATCGCAGCCGGAGCCATGGCGCTCTCGAGCGTGAGCGTCGTCGGCAACAGCCTGCGGATCAGGCGGCAAACGCTCCTCTAGCAAAGTGGCGCGGATCGAAAATGCCAGCGCGGCGCAGTGGGCCTGTCTCCTTGTTCGGCCGGTGCGGCCTCGGTCACCGGGCGCGACTTGTTCGTTACCAAGACGGGAAACTCATCCACCAAGAGTCCTACGTGCGGATACTTGTCGCTGCCCACCACCACGTCTATCGGGTGACGTACCCAACATGCAGCGAGGAGTACACGATCTCGGACTTGGGCGTAGAACGTGTCAGGGAATAGCGGTGGTACCAATGACTCACGGGCTCTCGTGCAGGCTGACCTCGGCATTGCAAGCGGTCGGCAACAGCCTGCAGATCAGAAGGCAACAACTCTCTCGTAAAGGCCTAAACAGAAAGGAAGGAATCACGATCATGAACACCTCCAAAACGACGACGGATTTGCGCAGGGCGCCTAGCAGAAAACTTGGCATGAACCGCCGATCGACATTCATGCTCGCCATCGCAGGCGCGGTCGGTCTCGCGACGCAATCAGGGCGGGCGCGTGCCGAGCCAGGTACGATGGAAAGCGGCGGCGCGATGCCGGCCACGACCAATGAAACTGGCGGCGTGAGAAGTCCGAAGCCGCAATTTCAGAACCTCAGGGCGGTCGGATCGGATCGTCAAGTGCTGACGATACGCCACGACCGCGACACCTTCGAGGTAACAACAGCCGATGGGCGAAGCACAGTTTTCCCGGCAGTCAATCTTCGTTTCAAGATCGATTCCAGCGAGTACGGCCCGCCGGTCGGCAGGCCGGTCATCTTGCCCGGCGGCATGATGGGTGATCGCGCCACGGTATTCTTCGCGTCCGCGGCAGAGATCGGCGAGCTGATTAGATATCGGGGATGACAAGCGATCCGCTCAGTGTGGCGTAAACCAAGACAGCGACAACCTCGCGTGGATGGAGTTTGTGATGCAGCGGCATTTTCGTATGGCGATCGGGGCCCTGGCTATTGCCATGGTGCTATCGCCGACATTGGCGAGCAGTGAGGCCGCTCGCGGCGAGCAACTCTTCCGCAATTGTGCGGCATGCCATTCCTTGGAACCCGACAAGAACATGACGGGTCCGAGCTTGGCGGCGCTGTGGAACCGGAAGGCCGGAAGCCTGGCGGGCTTCTCGCGCTACTCGGAAGCGCTGAAATCGTCAAACGTCGTGTGGAACGACAAGACCCTCGACGACTGGATCAAAGACCCCCAGCATCTCATTCCCGGCAACGACATGCCGTTCCAGGGTATGAAGAACGATAAGCAGCGCGCGGACCTACTGGCGTTTCTCAAAGAGGCGACGCAACCGGGACACGGGCCTTCTCAAGCGGCGCAAGGCATGCAAATGGGTGGTGGCGTTTCAAACCTGAAGAAACTCGATCCCGAAGAACAAGTGCAGAAGATTACCTATTGCGGCGACACCTACAGGGTCACAACCGCCAACGGCAAAACGCGCAATTTCTGGGAGCGCAATCTGCGGCTCAAGACCGATTCGAGCGCTGACGGCCCTCAGAACGGCATACCCGCGCTGCTGCCCGCTGGAATGGTGGGAGATCGTGCCGATGTGATCTTTGCTGCGCCCGAGGAAATCAGCGGGTTTATCAAGCCGGAGTGTTGATGGGATGGCGAAGAGCCCATAAGTACGTTGTGCTTGCCCTGAGCTGATCGGAGGTCCTTCATGCTGTTCTCGATCGGGGACTATTTGGCAGGCATCGTGATTGGCGTTGCCACGACACTGGCGGTTCGCGCTGTGATCTGGCCGGGCATGGACATGGTGATCGCCATGCTGATCGGCATGGCCGTGGGCACAGTCGTCCACCTCATTATCGGATTCGTGCTCGCACCCGTCGTCGGGATGTTCGAGACAATGGTGCCGGGGTCGCTGATCGGGATGTACGGCGGCATGTTGTTCGGCATGCGCGACTCGATGGCGGCCGGCTCCCTCACGTTGACTTCAGCAACTACCGTCGGCGCGATCTTCGGCGTTATCGTTGTGCTCGGCGTGAAGGTTTACAACTCGATTCTCCACGGCACGATATTCGAGACAGACAATTAATGCGAGGTTGGCGCCATGGACGTGCATGCAGAAGACTTGGACACAGCGCGCAAATGGGATGCGGCAAGCCGAACGCTCGACATCGTCAGCTTTGCCGAGGATCGACGCATTGGACCGTACAAGCGCAGCCTGTTCGCCAAGATGCGCGGCGCAACGCTGATGGTTGCAGCCGGCACTGGCAACGATTTCAAGTTCTTTCCGCCCAACATGCACGTGATCTCCATCGACATCAGCCCGAAAATGCTTGAGCGCGCTGCCCGGAAGGCCGCCGCCTATTCGGGAACAATTGAGCTGCGCAAGGCGGATGTCTGCAACCTCGAATTTCCGGCTTCGAGTTTCGACACGATCGCGACGGCTTTCACTTTCTGCTCGGTGCCGAAGCCCGTGATCGGCCTGCGTGAACTTCGCCGCGTGTTAAAGCCTGATGGCCAACTCATCATGATCGAACACGTTCGCAGCGCCATCGGTCCGCTTGGAATCTTCATGGATTTCATGACGCCGCTGACCAGCCGTATCGGTCCGAGCCTCAATCGGGACACGGTCGGCAACGTTCAGAAGGCAGGGTTTCGATTGCGGCGCGTGGAAAATGTTTATCTCGATGTTGTGAAGATCATCGAGGCGGTGCCGGACAAGGCTTCGGCTCTTTGAGTTCCAGCGAAGACAGCTTCCCGCTCACCACGAAATCGTTGTAGTCGAGCACCAGCGCGCGCGAAATGCCGTTCTCGTAAAGCTCGAAGCCGATGGCGTAAGCCGGTGACTGCTCGTTGTTTTCCGCCTTCTTGCTCTTGTCGAAATAACTGATCGTGACCGGCCAGCGCGCGATGGCAGCGAGCTTTTGGTCGTTGGCGGCGGCGTCGTCGTGCTGGCGCTCGTTGGGTGCGATTTTACGGCCGATCACGGTGAGCGTATCGAACACTTTCTGGCCGGTGTCGGAGCCGTCATAAACCGGAAATTCGAGGATGCTCTTGCCGGCCCGCGCCGCCGCGATCACCCGCACCATGTGCTCGGTCGGGAATACCACCTTGGCGTCGAGGTCGAGGGTCTTTTGCTCGGGCTTGCTCAGATCCACCGCGGTTTCGTCAGGCTTGCGCTCGGCGTGGCCGTCGACGGTATCGACCAGGTTCTCGTTGACGAAATTCTGCGAGGTGAATTTAAAATTCTTGGCGTCGGCGCCTTCCCAGGTGGTCGAGCGCAGGTCGCTGGTGGACTGCTTGTCTTCACCGGATCCCACCTCGGAGACCTGGCGGAATTCCAGCGAATAGCCTTCGCAGGCACTGCCATTGAAATCGTAGAGGATGCGGCCGCGGACGGCCGCGACCTGCGAATTGCCGCGGGTCTTTTCCAGCGACAGATCGTAGACCGCCCGGTGCGGCACCAGCCTGATCGGAGCATCTTGTGCGCAAGCGCCGGATGCGGTTGCGAACAGGATCAGGGCAAGGGCTGTGCCCCCGGGCGAGAACGCATGATCCACAGCGATGAACCCTTTCGCAAAACTTGCTTGCGGTACCGGCCGACCCCTTGCCGATTCCTCATGCGCTTCTTTTCGATCCCGGATTGCGGCGAAGATAGGGACCTCGCCTGCCCGCTGCAACCGTGATCCGCGCTCACTCCGGCTTGCACGACCTGTCCCAATCGGCCAAGAAAGCTGCCTGAATTTGCCTGCCGAAACCAACCAATGGGAGGACGCCATGGCCGGTGCCGTCGAAAGCAAGCTCACCGCACTCGGCATCACGCTCAAAGAGCCGGCCAAGCCGATCGCCAATTACGTCGCCTATGTGCGCACCGGCAACCTGATCACGGTTTCCGGCCAGCTTTGTTTCGGCGGCGACGGCAAGCTCGTCGCCACGGGGCAACTCGGCGCCGGCGTCTCCATCGAGGACGGCCAGAAGGCGGCGCGAGCCTGCGCCATCAGCCTGATCACCCAGGTCAAAGCCGCGCTCGGCGATCTCGACAAAGTCAAACAGGTGGTGCGGCTCGGCGGCTTCATCAATTCGGCGCCCGGCTTCACCGACGGCCCCAAAGTGATGAACGGCGCCTCCGATCTGATGGTCGAGGTTTTTGGCGACAAGGGTAAGCACGCGCGCTCGACCGTCGGCGTCGCGGCGCTCCCGGCCGACGCCGCCGTCGAAGTCGAAGGCACGTTCGAAGTGTGCTGAAAAACGGTGTGGACCTCGCTCGACTGGCTCATCGCCCGGCCGTTCGCCCATCGCGGGCTGCATGACGCTGAGCTGGGCATCATCGAAAATACCGCGGGCGCCGTGCGCGCGGCGATCGCCGCCAATTACGCCATCGAGATTGATGTGCAAATCAGCGCCGACGGCGAGGCCATGGTGCACCACGACGACGTGCTCGGCCGCCTCACCGAAGGCGAAGGCCGGCTCGACAGCCTGACCGCCGCCGAGCTCAAGCGCGTCGCGTTTGGCGGCAGCAACGAGCGCATGATGACGCTCGGCGAATTGTGCGATCTCGTCGACGGCAGGGTCACCATGCTGGTCGAGCTCAAAAGCCGGTTCGACGGCGATGGCCGCCTGCCCGCGCGCGTCGCCGACATTTTGAGTGGCTATCGCGGCGCCGTGGCGCCGATGTCGTTCGACCCGCGGCAGCTCGCGGTCCTGCAGCAAACGGCGCCCAAGCTGACGCGCGGCATCATCGCGGCAAAATACCGGCCGCACCCGTATTGGGACTTGATGCCCATGTGGATGCGGCTTGGCATGGGCTATCTGGTCACGGCCTTGACGGCGCAGCCGCAATTCGTGGCTTATGGCATCGCCGATCTGCCGGCGCTGGCACCATTGTTCGCGCGGCACGTTTTAAGCCTGCCGCTGCTCACCTGGGCGGTGCGGACGCCGGCCGAGCGGCAACGCGCAGCACGCTGGGCCGACCAGATGATTTTCGAAGGCTTTCGGCCATGAAGAACGTGCAAGGCCAGCCCCAGCCGAGCCATGAGCGAGAAGGCGCGGAACTACGCGTCCACGCGGTGGGCAGCATCGGCCAGGTGCCGGCGGCGCAGTGGGACGCCTGCGCCAACCCTGCGCCGCCTGCCGCGAACGCCGCTGAAGCTCAAAGAATAGATCAGGAAAACGTCTATAACCCTTTCATATCTCATGATTTCCTGTCGGCTCTAGAGGAGTCCGGTTCGGTCGGCGGCCGGTCCGGCTGGCAGGTTCAGCACCTCATCGTCAAAACCGCCGACGGCACGCCGCTCGCCGCCGCGCCCTGCTACGTCAAAAGCCACTCGCGCGGGGAATATGTATTCGACCGTGGCTGGGCCGAGGCCTACGAGCGCGCTGGCGGCAGCTATTACCCCAAGCTGCAAGTCGCCGTGCCGTTCACGCCGGCGACCGGACGCCGGCTCCTGGTCAAGCCGGGCCCCCACGCCGACATCGCCCGCCAGGCGCTCGCCTCGGGCTTGCTCGAGCTGTGCCGGCTCGACGAGGCTTCCGGCGTTCACGTCACCTTCGCCACCGAGCCGGAGTTCAAATTCCTCGGCGAGCGCGGCTTTCTGCAGCGCACCGACCAGCAGTTCCACTGGGAAAATTCCGGCTACGCCACCTTCGACGATTTCCTCGCCGCGCTTTCGGCGCGCAAGCGCAAGACCATCCGCCGCGAACGGCGCGACGCCTTGGCCAATGGCGTCACCGTGCACTGGCTGACCGGCAGCGAGCTTACCGAAGAAGCGTGGGACGCGTTCTTCGATTTCTACATGGAAACCGGCTCGCGCAAATGGGGGAGACCCTATCTGACGCGCGAATTCTATTCGCTCGCCGGCGAAAAGATGCGCGACCGCATCGTGCTGATGATGGCCAAACGTGCCGGACGCTGGATCGCCGGCGCCATCAACTTCATCGGCTCGCACACCTTGTTCGGCCGCCACTGGGGCGCCGTCGAGCATCACCCGTTCCTGCATTTCGAGCTGTGCTACTACCAGGCGATCGATTTTGCGATCGCCCACAAGCTCGCGACCGTCGAGGCCGGCGCCCAGGGCGAGCACAAGATCGCGCGCGGCTACATGCCCAAGACCACCCATTCGGCGCATTACATCGCCGATCCGGGATTGCGTCGGGCGATTGCCGAATATCTGGTGCGCGAGCGCGCCTATGTGGCCGCGGCCGGCGCCGAGATGGCGGCGATGGCGCCCTATCGCAAGGATTTGGTTCTCGATCCGGAATGATTCATTGTTATCGAGCGCGCGAACCGCGGAGGGCGCCATGCCGAGTTACGACCCGAACAACATCTTCGCCAAGATCTTGCGCGGCGAATTGCCCGCCCACAAAGTCTACGAGGACGACAAGGCAATCGCCTTTCTCGACATCATGCCGCAGGCGACGGGTCACACTTTGGTCGTGCCCAAATCTCCTGCGCGCACCATTCTCGACATCGCGCCGGACGATCTCGCCCATGCCATCAAGGTGGCGCAGAAGATCGCCAAGGCGGCCGTGCCGGTTTTTGCGGCCGACGGCCTGACCATCATCCAGTTCAACGAGCCAGCC
Source organism: uncultured Alphaproteobacteria bacterium (assembly GCA_963724715.1). GTDB lineage: Bacteria > Pseudomonadota > Alphaproteobacteria > Rhizobiales > Xanthobacteraceae > BOG-931. The sequence goes on from CAVRVV010000004.1 coordinate 503,654, forward strand.
AGCGGCCAGACCGTGTTCCACCTGCATATCCACGTTATTCCGCGCAAAAACGGCGTGCCGCTGCGGCCGCACGGCAGTTTTAGGGAAGAGCAGCACGTCTTGGCGGACCAGGCGGTAGAACTCGCCGCCGCGCTCAAAGGCGCATAGTCGTCATTGCGAAAGCGGTGGGCGTTCAGCCCATGCGGCCGCGGGAGACGCGTTCGATCTCGGCGCGGACCAGACGCTCCACCATGCCGGGGAGATTGTCGTCGAGCCAGGCTTTGAGCATCGGGCGGAGCATTTCGCGCACCAGATCCTCGAGCGTGCGGGCATTCTGCACCAGCACGGTTTGGGCGAGCGTGTTGAAGGCGGAATCGACCGCCGCGCTGGTCACCCCTGACAACAGCTGGTTGCTGCGCCCGTCACCACGATACGGATTATCCTCGCTCGGGGACGGCGCGCGTGCCTCCGGCATTTGCGGAGCAGGCATTTGCGGCGCCGGTTTTTCCTCGTCGTAGCTGACGTCGAAATTGCCGTCGATCGTGCGGAATTGCGGCGCAGGTTTCGGCGCCGGCGCCGGCTGCGGCATCGGTGCCTCCATCTGTTCGGTGAGATCGAGGATGTCGGAAGCTTGGTCCTCCACGTCCGCTATTGGCTCGGAATCGGGCTCGGGATCGGCAGCTTCGTCGAGGCTCGGCTCGGGCGGCGTCACGCGCGGTGGCGCTGGGGGCGGTGCCTGCGGCGGCGGTGCGGACCGGACGGCTGCGGCTACGGCTACGGCTTGCGGCGGCTCCGCCGGACGCGGCGCGGATTTGCTGGCGTCGTCGTCGGCGATAATACGGCGTATGGAGGCGAGAATTTCCTCCATCGACGGTTCCTGCGATTTCGCCGGTTGCGTCATCCGCGCATCCTCGCCCGTTCCCCCTCGCCCCCCACCATCGACCGCCGCAAAGCCAATCCTTTCGGCCGGTGCGGCAGCGGCGAATCATCGGCGGTAAGTATGAAACGCCACCGACGATTATGTCATGCCAAGAATCGAAGGCAAACGACGATTTGTGGACACTGTGCGTAGCCGCTTCGCCGCTCGCGCGGCAAGCGCCGCGAACGCTAGCGGCCGTCGGGGATACGGACGCCGATCCAGGCATCGCGCACTTGTTGATAGTGCACCTGCGGATCGTAGATCGTCACGTTGAGGCCCAGCCGCGGCATCGACAGCCCGCCGACCGCCGCCAGCAACGTATAAGACGCCACCACGCGATCGTGCTGGGCGGTGACCAGCGCGACGCGGGCGTTGACCAGCTCCTGCTGGGCGTTGAGCACGTCGAGCGTGGTGCGCTGGCCGACGCGCGCCTCTTCGCGCACGCCGTTGAGCGCGATTTCGGCGGCGTTCACCTGCGCCGTGGTCGAACTCGATCTCGGCCTTGGCGGCATCGAGCTGGCCCCAGCTCTGCACCACCGTGGCGCGGGCCTGGTCGCGGTTGACGTCGAGATTGAGGCGTTGCTGGCCGAGCGTCTCTTTCGATTGCCGGATGGTGGAGAACTCGCCGCCGCCTTGATACAGCGGAACCGTCAGGGTGCCGATGATCGACGCCAATGTCTGCCTGTTGATGGCCGCGGTCGGATCGTAGTTTCTCGACGCCGACGCCGCCACCGAAAGATTGGGATAGAGCGCGCCTTCGCTGACCTTGACGGCGAGCACGGCGACATCGACGCCGTACATCGCCGCCAGCACCGTGGGGCTGAGCTGCTCGCCGTCGACGATCGCCCGCGGCAGCGTGCTCGGCGAGAACCGGTCGACCGGGCTGCCCGGCGCCAGCTTGCCCGGATCGACGCCGATGACGCGCCGATAGTTCGCCGCCGAGGTCACCGCGTTGGACTGCGCGTTGAGCAATTGGCCGCGCCCGGCGGCGAGCCGCGATTCCGCCTGCGCGACGTCGGTGCGCGTCACCTCGCCGACATTGAAGCGGTCGCGCGTCTGCTTGAGCTGCTCGGTGAGCACTTCGACGTTGCGCCGGTTGAGCTCCAGGATCGCCTGGTCGCGCAGCAGATTCATATAGGCGGTCGCGGCGTCGAGCAGGACCTGCTGCTCGGTGACGCGCAAAGTCTCGCGCGCGCCCATGACCTGACTCTCGGCCTGCCGGACTTTGTTGGCGGTCTGATTGCCGTTGTACAGCGTCTGCGTCGCGGTCGCGGCGACGCCGCGCTGCACGAACGGCTCGGCGAAGTTGGTGTAGGACACGGTGTTCGGAAACACCGACTGAATGACCGTGTGCGCCAGCGTGCTCGAATAATCGTAGCCGCCGTTAGCGGTCACGGAGAGCTTCGGGCGATAGCCGGACAGAGCCTGCGGAACGTTCTCGTCGGTCGCGCGTAACGACGCGCGCTGCGCGTTGAGCGACGGATTGTTCTGATAGGACTGCACCAGGGCCCATTCGAGCGTGTCGGCGGCCGCGCCGGCGCAGCTCACGCCGAACACCGCGCCTGCCAGAGCGAGGCTTGATATGGGCCGACAAAACTGTGCCCGCAGTCCCCTGCCACTCATGATGATCCGCACAACGCTCCCCGTCCCACCCTGTCGGCTCCGCCCGGCAGATTCTCCGCCTGGACAAAGGCCGACATCCCCGCCGCCAACATGGCAGACAGAGCCGAACACGGAACACTATGCGGGCGGATTGCAAGGTAAAACCCCTGCAAGGGGGACAACTTACAGAATTCTGGGCATTGGCACATAAGCGCCACAGGTGATGACCCTGACTGGGCGCGGACGACCCCGAACGTTCGAAAGCGACCGATGCGGCCGCCGCCTTTCGCGCGCCGCGGGCTAAAAAACGAATGCCAGCGGCGCGACAAAGCCAGGCAGCACAGGCGCCGCCGCGTCGAACACCGGGCGGCCGACCAATTGGCCCTCGATCTGGCGATAGATCATGGCTTTGCCGGTCGGCCCGCGGCCGAAAATACCGGCGAGCCGGCCGTCGGGCTTTAACTGGCGACCAAGTGTCTCCGGGACGATCTCGGTCGCGCCATTGAGCAGGATCACATCGTAAGGCGCCGCCTCGGGCCAGCCGGACGTCAATGGTGCCGTCGCGACTGTCACACGGCTACCATCGGTCGCAGCCAGCGTTGCTTTCGCCTGCCGCGCCAGCGCCGCGTCTTCTTCGAGCGCCACCACCGAGCCGGCAAGTCGCGCCAGGACCGCCGACGAGTAGCCGGTGCCGCAACCGACATCGAGCACATGATCGCTGCCGCGCACCCGCGCCGCCTGGATCAATTTGGCGAGCACCATCGGCTTGAGCAGCACGCGGCCGTCGCCGATCGCAATATCGCCGTCGCGATAGGCCTGCTCAGCCAGCGCCGGCGGCACGAAGCGCTCGCGCGGCAGCGCCGCCATGGCGGCGATCAGGTCGAGGTCGGTGACGTCGGCGGTACGGACCTGCCCATCGACCATCATCCGGCGCGCCGTTGCCGTGTCGAACATGAATCTGGTTCCCTTGATCCGCCGGGCGCTTTGTGCGGCAGCGCCTGCGAAAACGCAAGCTTCGGCTGCGACAATTGCGGCGCGGCGGCGCGTTAAGGCTTGAGCACGACTTTCCCCTGTAGCGTTGCCGCCAGAGGGGCATTCCTCTATAGAGCGGAGCATTCTTACGGGGGACCGGTTGCAACCACGCCGGTGCCCCAGACGGCCACGTGGCGGAGTGGTTACGCAACGGTCTGCAAAACCGTGTACCCCGGTTCAATTCCGGGCGTGGCCTCCAATAATTTCAATAGCTTAGTTTGAGCGCGACGGCTTCAAAGGCCAAATTGCCACCCGATTGCCACCCGGAGAATCTCGCTTTGTTGCCGATCTGTGCACGCGCGGGTTTGGTCCTGTCCTAACTTCGGTCATTTAGGACACTCCATTCTCTCACTTAGGACAGTCCGCCTTGGATCACCCGGAACTTGCGGCGACGCTCCGGGGCCGTTTCGGTCGGATCGGGTGTGGCGACCGCTAGAGCCGCGTCGATCAACTCGCCAAGCGTCCACACGCGATTCGCAATCCCTAGCACCATTGCGGGCGTTGCTTGATTGCGAGCACTGGGGGAAAGCGATTCGTGAACGCGGCACAGATTGTAGTGTGCCACGTACAAGGCGACCGCCGACAAGTGATTGTCCAGTTTCTTGCTGAAAGCGTTGGTCAACCGCGTAAAGCGCCGGTTCGCCATGCGGATCGAAAGATTGCTGCGCTCCACATAAGACGTGCTGATCTGCTCCGGTTCGCCGCGTACCGCTTCCCTCGCAACCGCGATGACGGCTGCTGGCGAGTAACGGTGGTGCGCCTGGTCCATGTGAACAAGATGCGTGACGCTGAACGTCTTGTTGATTACACCATGGGCGCTGGCCTGGAAGGCGTCGCGGATCGCGGGCTGGTACGGTAGGAAGCCGTCTGTCGAGATTTCCGGCGAACCAATCACCCGGCCGCGCAAATCCTGCACAAATTCGTCCGTCGTGCTGTTGCCCTGCCGCTTGCCAGTGCGGTAGCCGATAATCGCGCGGGATGACGACGCTAGGGCAATGAACGTGTATTGGTCGCCCTTCTCCGGGCTGTCGGTGCGCTTTAGATGGCGCTGCTTCTTGCCGACGAACGCCCACAGTTCGTCCATTTCGATCCGCCCTACCCGAAGCCCAACCATGATGCGGTCGTGCAGCTCGGCACAGCCACGGCCAACGCGAGCACCAAGGCGCATAATTGTGTCGCGATGAATGCCCGTCAGCCGCTCGATTGCCCGGATGCTCATTCCTTCGGTCAGGCAACCGCCCACTTAGGACAGCACGCGGGTTTGGGTGGTGGCCGGTTTCCATGCCTAATGACCGGGAATCTTTTGTTCGTACTTCTTCGACAATTTCCCCCGTCGCTATCCGCATGAGATGGACGGCGTTGCCGATGACATCGGCGGGGCGTTTTCTGGCCTTGGGGTCCCTTGGGCACACGTGTAGTGTCGCAAACATCAGGGTTGATTGGGAGTTGCAAATGATTCGACTGAGACGCGTTACAGGACTGGCGCTGATTCTTGGAGCGTCGATCACACAGTCCTCTTTGGCAGAAGCCACCACAATCGACCTTCTTTGCCATCAGGGCGGCACTACTGGCGCTTGGGGACTTAATGTCAGCATCGACACAACTTCCAGCACGGCGGCTGCATGGACAACCGATTTTTCACGCAAAGATGTCCCTACAAGCCGAGCGACGATCACAGCTGACAAAGTGACATGGGGGCCTTTGGTGGTTAACGCCCCTGCGTACACGCTGGACCGGAATAGTGGCGCGCTAACGCAATACTCCCCAAATCAGATGGGTGGTCCCTTTGCGGTTTCGACAGAATGGAGTTGCAAGAAGGCTACACCCGTCTTCTAGCTTCTAAATTTCAAACCGTAACAGTGGCGGCGGCCTTGGTTACTTGACGGTTGGTCGCGAGAACGCCGCCTGCATGATCTGCGCGGCCTGCCCGTCTCCGGCGACGCTAAACAAGTGCCCGTATACAGCGAGCGTGATCGCCGCCGAGGCGTGCCCCAATCGGCGGGAGATCGTTGCCGGCGCTCAAGCGCGAAGCTGCTCACGCGCGACCAAGCATTCTTGATCGCGGTGAACATTGCCGAGCTGCCAAGCGTGCCGCGGCAGATATTGAAGGACATTCCGCGACCGCCAAATTCGGCCACCCGGGACGATTGAACGCCGGCCATCCCGAGCTAAGATTGCCGTCGGGACGACGCGCGCACTAGGTAACCCACAGGGGGCTCTCCAATGAAATGCATAGTCTTCGCGGCAGCGCTTGCGCTTGCCGTCACGCTACCGGCCGTTCAGGCGCAGGCCGCGGGCCGCACCTTCGTCTCGACAGCAGGCAGCGATTCCAATCCATGCAGCATTACTTTGCCCTGCCGGAACCTCCAGGCCGCCTATAACGCGGTAGCGGCTAATGGCCAAGTCGACGTGCTCGATCCAGGTAACTATGGCTCGCTGACCATCACCCGCCCGGTCAACATCCAAGGCCATGGTTGGGCTGGGATGTCGGCAAACACTGGGGCGGCAATCACCATCAACGCGGCGGGCGCGACCGACAATATCTTCATAAGTGGCGTGGTGCTCGATGGCCTAGGCATCACAGGCACCACCGGCATCCAGTTCAACTCCGGCGCCAGCCTAACCGTTAGCGATAGTGTGATCCGAAATTTTACAGGTAATGGCATCAGTTTTCTGCCGGCCGCTTCCAGCGGCATATCCGTCTCGCGCACGCTCGTCAGCAAGAACGGTGGGGCCGGTATCCTGGTCCAGCCACAAGGTTCAGCGTCGGCAACCGCCGACTTCGAACAAGTGCGGACGCAATACAACGGCGCAAATTTTTATGGGATAGCGATTGATGCTTCCGTCACGACCGGAGGGATTAACGCCACGGCGACGGATTCCATATCGTCCAACAATGGGGGTGGCTTTATCGTCACGGCTCCTAACTTTGTAAACGACGTTTTTGTAACCGTCAGTCTGATGCTAGTGCGGTGCACAGCCTCCAACAATCATACCGGCGTACAAGCAGGCGATAACGGACTAGGCGGCGAAGTTATTTTGAGCCAAGTTGCAATTTACGGCAACCAACTAGGGTGGCAGCAGGTAGGAGATGGACGGGTTCGCAGTTTCTTGGACAACACAATTATAGCTAACTTGTCGGGCAACCCTCCCGGGCCCGCCTCAATTCCCAAGCAATAGCAACGCTTCGGTCGATAACCGGCAGGCGCCAACGCAACCGCGGAATGTCGGCGCCTGCCGCGGGCCATGTTCGATGTCGGCTACTTCCCGCCGAACACGCCGTCGCCGAGCGAACGAGGGCACGCCGACATTGCTTAATCTTTGCCTGTGTCCCACAGTGATGGCGCGCCTCCATCCTGAGGCAACATCATAGGGGCGATACATGATCAGGATCATAGCGAAGCTTTTCGCCGTCACAGTTTCTCTCACCGCTTTCTTGCCTGTCGCGCCGCTGTTTGCGGCGCAGGTCACTTGGCTATCAAGCACCGGCATTGATGGAACTGGATGTACGGCAACAAACCCTTGCGCGACATTCCAGGGGGCTTTAAACCCTTTGAACATAGGTGGTCAAATAAACTGCCTTAATTCTCCCGGGCCGGGCGAAGGCGGTCTTATTCTTACGCTGTCCTTTACTGTTGATTGTGCTGGCCTATTTGAGGTTTCAACTTCTACAGCATTCCAATTGGCGGGTACCAATCAGACAGTAAGGGTTCGCAACCTCACCATAAACGGGAGTCTCGGCGGAAGTTCCGCGATCAAGGTAACAGGCAGCGGCACCCTGATTATCGAGAACTGCGTTTTTGAGAATATGGCTGGCGCTGCGCTCGACGTTGAGCCAAACGGCGCGTTGAACCTCGTCATAAAGAACAGCCGGATATCGAACGGCGGCACCGTCGCCATAGTTCTCAAGCCGTCCTCAGGCGGGAGCATCTACGCCGCGTTCGATCACGTTACGGTTACAAAAAATGGTGGCGGCGGAATAAGGCTCGACGCTACGAACGGTCCGGTCACCGCAGACGTCACCGACGGCATCATCAGCAACAATGCCGGCAATGGCTTGAATGCGAGCGGCGGGGCGGGCGGCGGGGCGATGCTCAACATTCACAACAGCGTCATCGCCGACAATGGGGCGGCCGGCGTTAGTGCGATCGGCACAACCGGCGGCGCCCTGCTCGATACGACGTTGCTGGACACCAACGCGAGCGCGACCTCGGTTGCCTCGGGCGGCCGCATCTTCACCTACGGTAACAACCGCATTGTCGGCCCGGCAGGCTCGGGCTTCACCGGAACGGCGACGTTGCAATAGAGATCGGAAATGGCGCGGGGCGAGCATTCGGCCGGCCCCGCGCTTTATTTGCTAGGTCGGCACCCGCCCTCTCCGT
>CAVRVV010000005.1:0-147409 GCA_963724715.1 uncultured Alphaproteobacteria bacterium
TGCGGCCGAGAGGACTCGAACCTCCACGGGTTGCCCCGCTAGCACCTCAAGCTAGTGCGTCTACCAATTCCGCCACGGCCGCATGTGGGTGGAACGCGCGCCCGGTCGACGCGACGGCGCGGATGTAACAGGTCGGTTATAGCGGGACAAGGGCCGGCGATCCCGGGGGATAAGCCCGAAAAAAAGGCCGGCGAAGTGCTAGGTCGCCTCGGGCGAACGCGGCAACAGCTCCTTGACCTCGACGGCGATCTTGTTGCCGCTGACGATCACCGTGCCCTTGGCGACCGGCAGGTTGTTGGCGAGGATGCGAACCTCGTCTTCCTCGGAGGCGTCGAGCTCGATGATGGCGCCGCGGCCGAGGCGGAGCACCTGATGGATCGGCATGGAGGTCGTGCCGAGCACCACCGCGATGTTGACCGAGACATTGTCGAGTGTCGCCAAGGGGCCCCCGCGCTGATTTTGTCGCTTTAGTTTCGCTCCTATATTCTATGGCCATGCCATGGTTACCCGGTGGTTAACACGCGCGCCAACCTGACGATCGGGCTTTTGCCGCCAGCCGGCGCGCCGCCGGTCGAATGGCGCGTGAGCGACGAACGCATCGGCTACGACGCTGCGCTTGCCGCGATGGAGACGCGCGTCGAAGCAATCGCGCGCGGCGAAGCGCGCGAGCTGGTCTGGCTCATTGAGCATCCGCCGCTTTACACCGCCGGCACCTCGTCACAGCCGCAGCAATTGATCGACGCGCGCTTCCCCGTCCACTCCGCAGGCCGCGGCGGGCAGTTCACCTATCACGGCCCCGGCCAGCGGGTCGGCTATGTCATGCTCGATCTCAAACGCCGCGCGCCGGACGTACGCCGCTTCGTCGCCACCAGTCGAGGAATGGATCATCCGCACGCTCGCCGCCTTCAACGTACGCGGCGAGCGGCGCGACGACCGCATCGGGGTGTGGGTGCGGCGGCCGGACAAGGGCGACGGCTTCGAGGACAAGATCGCGGCAATCGGCATCCGCATCCAGCGCTGGGTGACGCTGCACGGCTTTGCGCTCAACATCGAGCCGGATTTGTCGCATTTTTCCGGCATCGTGCCATGCGGCGTCGCCGATCCGCGTTACGGCGTCACTTCGCTGGCCGATCTCGGCGTGACCGTTTCCATGCCGGAGCTCGACATGGTTTTGCGCGGTACGTTTGCGCCGCTGTTCGGCGCGACAATCGATGATCAAACCGTCGGCAGCACCGAGAACAATTCGCCGCGCCGGCGTAACGCCAGCTCTTCCGCCGTGCCGTCGCGCTGATCGATGCCGTCGACGCCGTCGACACGCGAACCGCGCGGACCTTGATGGCACGCGGCGATCATCGCGGCGACGGCATCCGATGATCCAACGAACAGCGCTTCGACCGAACCATCGTGGCGGTTGCGGACCCAGCCTTGCAGGCCGTGTTCCAGCGCTGTGTATTCGGTCCAGGCTCGAAAGCCGACGCCCTGCACTCGGCCGCGGATTACCACATGCCGCATCACGTCCAAGCGATGTCTCCGAGCTTGCGAGAGCCTGCGCCCAGCGAACGCCGCGGCAGCCAATGCTGCAACGATGAAACATAGTCGCTCGGCAAGTGCCAGGCGCGCGCTGCCGCGACCACAAGCTCCATATAGCCCGCCTTTGGCTGTCCGCTGCGCGACGGCCGGGCAATATAGACCAGCGCCGGCCGCAGACGGTCGACGTGCCGAACCGGCAAAATTGCCGCGCGGTAGAGCTTTCCGGCAACGTTCTCCCAGGCATCGAGCGTGACGCGATCGCGCGGCGTGATCCGCCACAACACGCCGTGAACCGTGTGCGCAAGCGCCGGCGCGACCGAGGCATAACCATCGGCGGTGATGGTGAAACGATGGTCGGCGAGCGCAGCAACGCCGAGGGGCTGCGCCGTCGCAGCATGCCGGCGCATCACGTCGCGATGCATGTTCGCGCCGTAGGCGAAGTGCAACATCACGATTGGCGCTTTCTAGACCATGATCCAATTCAATTGAATCGGATCATAATCTAGAATTTTTGTTCGAGCATGATCTTATCCGAAAACCAGACTCCACTTTTCGGGATCATGCTCTGGCGCTCGGGCGCGTTGCCGCCCACAGCGTGACGGCGACCGCGACAATAATTGGCAAGAACGCCAGCGCCATCAGGATCACGACGACGAACCAGCCGACATCGTAGCTCGACGATCCCGCCAAGGCCGCGATGATCGAGAGCAGCAGAATGAGCCCAAGCGCTCCTGTCGGATTCGCGTCCGTCATTGCACTGGGAGAGGTGGAGAAGAACGCCGTCGCCACGATCAACAGCAGCACGACCGCAAGCGCGTAAAGCAAACTGGCGCTAGCCGCGAGGCCGGTCGAGCGATCGGCATCGCGCAGCCGCTTGGCATGAAGCGCAAACCATACCCAGATCAGCGCCGCTTGCGCGAGCACGAATGGCCACAATCCATTTCGCGCAATCACGCCCGGTACCGTGAGCCATTGCGATGCCGCGCCTGCGGCATAGACGACGGTCACGGCAACAGCGAAGGCTTGCGGCCCCAACCGTCCGGACGGCGAGAACAAAAAGCGCAGCGCCTGCATGATGGTTGATCCGGCGATATCGACATCTTGCCAGATTCGGCGACGCTCGGCTCAGCCAATCCCCTCCCCCTTGTAGGGGAGGGGCAGGGGTGGGGGTCGGGAGGCCAAGCGCTAACGTGGCGGGCACTGCGTCACCTCACGACCCCCTACCCTACCCTCCCCCACAAGGGGGGAGGGAAAAGCGCAATCACGCGAATTCCATGATCACTGCATCGACGGCGACGCTGTCGCCCGGCTTGACGCGAATCTTCTTGATGGTGCCGTCGCGCTCGGCGCGGAGGATATTTTCCATCTTCATCGCCTCGACCACGGCCAGCGTCTCGCCGGACTTGATCTCCTGGCCCTCGGTGACGGCGATCGAAACGACGAGGCCAGGCATCGGGCAGCGCACCGCCTTGCCGCTGTCGGAGAGCACCTTTACCGGCATCAGGCGGGCATAGCGCGCCTCGCGTTCGGTATAGACGAAGGCTTTCGCCTCGACGCCGCGATAGGCAAGCTCAAAACCGTTGGGGATCATGCGGACATGCATCGCCACCGGCACACCGTCGATCGTGCCCTGCCACAGCGGCAGGCCCGGAATCCATGGCGAGGACAATTTGTGGATCGCACCGTCTTCGAAAGTGACCGCAATGGCGTCGCCGTCGCGCTCGACGTCGAGCAGGATTTCCTCCTTGCCGAGCGATACGGCGCGACGGCGCTCCCGCGTCAGCGTCGTGTTCAACTGGCCCGAAATCTGGCGCTTGCGCTCGCCGAGCACATGGTCGATCGCCACCGCGACGCCGGCCATGGCGCGCGCCATGGCGCCGGTCGGCGACGTGTGCTCGAAACCGCGGGGAAATTCTTCGGCGATGAAGCCGGTCGAGAGCTTGCCGTCACGCCAGCGCGGATGCGCCATGATGGCCGAGAGAAACGGAATGTTGTGGCGGATGCCCTCGATGGTGAAGGCGTCGAGCGCATCGGCCTGGGCGGCGATCGCCGCGCCGCGCGTCTTGGCGTGGGTGACGAGCTTGGCGATCATCGGATCGTAATAGAGCGAAATCTCGCCGCCTTCGAAGACGCCGGTGTCGTTGCGCACGGTGACGCCGTCGTGCACGCCTTCGGCCGGCGGCCGGTAACGCACCAGCCGGCCGATCGACGGCGCAAAATTGCGATAGGGGTCCTCGGCATAGACGCGGCTCTCGACCGCCCAGCCGTTGAGCTTGATGTCGCTCTGCTTGAGTGTAAGCGGCTCGCCGGCGGCGACGCGGATCATCTGCTCGACCAGATCGATGCCGGTGACCAGCTCGGTGACCGGATGCTCGACCTGCAGCCGCGTGTTCATTTCCAGGAAAAAGAAACTGCGATCCTGTCCGGCGACGAACTCGACCGTGCCGGCGCTGTCGTAGCCGACGGCCTTGGCCAGCGCCACCGCCTGCTCGCCCATGGTCGTGCGCGTCGCCTCGTCGAGCAGCGGGCTCGGCGATTCCTCGATGACTTTCTGGTTGCGGCGCTGGATCGAGCATTCGCGCTCGCCGAGATGGATGACATGGCCGTGCTTGTCGCCCAGCACCTGGATTTCGACGTGGCGCGGATCGGTGATGAATTTTTCGATGAAGACGCGGTCGTCGCCAAAGCTCGACTTCGCTTCCGAGCGGGCGCGCGCAAAACCCTCTTTCAGCTCGGCGCGGCTGTGGGCGATGCGCATGCCCTTGCCGCCGCCGCCGGCGGAGGCCTTGATCATCACCGGATAGCCGATCTCGTCGGCGATTTTTTCCGCTTGCGCGTCGTCCTCGATGACGCCGAGATAGCCGGGCACGGTCGCGACCTTGGCGGCGGCCGCGGCGCGCTTGCTCTCGATCTTGTCGCCCATGGCGCCGATCGCCGTTGGGATTGGGCCCGATGAAGACGACGCCGGCTTTGGCCAGCGCTTCGGCGAAGGCGGCGCGCTCGGAGAGAAAGCCATAGCCCGGATGCACCGCCTCGGCGCCGCTCTCCTTGCAGGCGGCGACGATCTTATCGATGACCAGATAGCTCTGCGCCGCGGGCGGCGGGCCGATCAATACGGCGTCGTCGGCCATCTCGACATGGAGCGCGTTGCGGTCGGCTTCGGAATAGACCGCGACGGTCGCGATGCCCATGCGCCGGGCGGTCTTGATGATGCGGCAGGCGATCTCGCCGCGATTGGCAATCAGGATTCGCTTGAACATCGCGCTACGCAATCCCGCGAACCGGCCTTTTGCCTTTGCGGCGCCATCGAGGAAAAGTCAATAACGCCGCTCAGTCGACATGGACATTAATAGACTTGGCATCAATCGACATGGACATTGGCCTTCTCGATGATGACGCGATAGACCGCGGCCTCGCGTTTGATCCGCGCGTCGAGCTCGGCCGCGCTCGACGGGATGGTCGCCACGCCGCCGCCGGCGAAGCGTTCCTTGACGTCGGGCATGTTGAGGATTTTCACCACCTCGGCATTGAGCTTGTCGAGGATCGGCTGCGGCGTCGCCTTGGGCGCCAACAGCGCGGTCCAGTTCGAGGCGTTGATGTCGCCCGCGCCCTCTTCTTGCATGGTCGGCCATTCCGGATTGAGCGGCGAGCGCTTGGCCGAGGTCACCGCCAGCACCCGGATATTGCCGCTCGGCACATGCGGCGCCACCGTGGAACTGGCCAAAACCGCAAGCGGGATATCGCCCGCCACCAGCGCCTGCGCCGCCGGCGCGCCGCCCTTGTACGGCACATGGACGAATTTGGTGCCGGTATTGAGCGCCATCGATTCCAGAATGAGCTGATTGATGCTGCCGTAACCGGGCGTGCCGACATTGAGCGTGCCCGGCTGCGCCTTGGCGGCGGCAATCACGTCCTTGACCGTCTTGTAGGGACTGGCGCCGTGGGTGGCGAGCACCACCGGCGCGTCGCTGACCGAGGCGATCGGCGCAAAATCGCGCTCGACATTGTACGGCATTTCCTTGAACAGGCCCGGATTGATCGCGACATCGCCCACGGTGCACATCACCAGCGTGTAGCCGTCAGGCGCCGATCGCGCCGTCAGCTCCATGGCGATGAAACCATTGCCGCCCGGCCGGTTTTCGACCGCCACTTGCTGCCCCCACGCTTCCGTAAGCTTGGCGCCGACGATGCGCGCGGCGATGTCGGCGATGCCGCCGGGTGCATAAGGCACCAGGATGCGGATCGGACGCGTCGGATAATCGTCGGCGCGCACTGGCGCCGTGCCAAGCGTAACGACCGCGGCGACCAGGCCGAGTGTCAGCACCGGAGAAAAGTGTCTTCTTTTCATTTTGGTTTCCACGTTTTGGCTTGATCGATTTAATGCCGAAGCCATAGCGAGGCGGCCAGCGCCAGCGCCAGCAGCGCCGAGACGCCCTGCCAGAAACGCAGCGGCGAGCGCTCATAGAGCGTCAGCGGCCGGCGCACCGCGAGCGGCGCGCGCACCGGCCCCTGCTCCATCTCCGTGGCAAATTCGTTCATGTCGCGAAACCGCTCGTTCGGATCGGTGGCGATGGCACGCGCCAATGCGGCCTGCAGCCAGGCCGGCAGATCCGGCCGCAGCTCGCCCAGCGGTATCGACCGGGTACGGCGCGGCGGGCTGACGGCGTCGAGATTGCCGTACGGAAATTCGCCGGCGAAGGCGCGGAACATGGTGACGCCGAGCGCGTAAATGTCGGTCGCCTCGTTGCCGGGTTCGCCGGCCAGCATTTCCGGCGCCATATAGCCCAGCGTGCCGGGAATGTCCTCGGGCGGGAAATCCTCGAGGCCGGGCACGCGCACCACGCCGAGATCGATCAGCTTGAGCGATCCGCCGCCTTCCAGGATCACGTTGTCGGGCTTGATGTCGCGATGGATGATGCCGGCGCGGTGCAGCGCCGAAGCTCCCCGCGCCAGCTTGATCGCGATGTTGCGGCCCTCCTCCAGACCCATCGACGGCCGGCGCGCCAGCCGCGTCGACAACAGCTCGCCCTGATAGAGCGGCATCACGGTGTACAGGCAGGTCTGCCGCCCGGGCGGCAGTTCGATGATGCGGCCGATCCACGGACTGTTGACGCGCGCGCCGACCCAGGCTTCGCGGACAAAGGCCGCATGGTAGGTGGCGACGGCGGCGACTTGCGGTTTGGGAAATTTCAACACCACCTCGCCGCCTTCGATCTCGTCGATGGCGCCGAGCAAGCGGCTGTAGCGGCCGTCGGACACCAGCACCTTCAACAGAAAGCCGTCGACCGCCTCGCCGACGATCGGCGCCGGGATCAGCGGCAATTGCATGATGGCGGTGCCGACGACCTCGGCCGATTCCGCCGTCGGCAGCTCGACCACGTCGATCACCATGGCGGTGCAGTTGTCGGTCGAGCCGGCATCCAGAGCGGCGGCGACCAGCGCACGCGCGGTGTCCTCGGACGCCGAGCGCTCGCGCAAAATGTCGGCGATAGCCTCGGGTGCCAAATAGCCGTGCACGCCGTCGCTGCACATCAGGAAGCGGTCGTGCAGCGCCACCGGCTGGGTGGCGTAGTCGAGCCGTACTTCGGTCTCGACGCCGAGCGCGCGGAACAGAATGTTGGAGCGGCCGGAGCCGGTGGTGCCCTCGCGCACATGGTCGGTGGTGAGCAGCGCCAGGCGGTCGCCGCCGAGGCGATAGGCTCGGGTGTCGCCGACATGCAGCACATGCGCGATCCGCCCGCGCAGCACGATCGCCGTGAACGTGCATCCCATGCCGGCGAGCTTTGGGTCGCGCTTGCCTTGGGAATAGATCCAGCTATTGAGCGAGCTTATGACGGTCGCCGCGGCGCGCCGCACTTCCATGGTCTCCGGCAGGTCGCAAAAGCCGTCGAGAAAGCCGCGCACGGCAGTTTCGGCGGCGATGCGGCCGCCCTTGGCGCCGCCAATGCCGTCGGCGATGGCCGCGACGACGTCGCGGCGCGGTTTCGGCAGCTCCCAGCCGAACACGGCGCCGCCGAAATCTTCGTTGCGCTCGCGCGGTCCGGTCTCCGAGGCGAACCCAACGCTTGCCTTGACGCCGGAAACCCGCTCAGCCATCGCCCTGATCCTGGCCCTGATCCTGGTCCGTGCGGCGCTGCTTAGCCCGGGAGATGTCGGGGTGAGTTCAATTGCGCGCTCGTGGCGTCAGTGGTCGAGCAAGCAGCGATGGAAGTAACTATTACCGCCCATGGAGGACGCCAGGATCACAGTAAGATCGCCGGACTTAAGATCAAGCGTATAGCGCCAGCCATCGTTGGCATCGCGCCAGGCGATTTTGGCGTCAGTGATACTTGCCGGGTTCGTATCCACCGTGCTGTGGTCGTAGTCGACCTTGATTTGCCAGGTCGTACCGCTCGACTTGTTCATGCACGTGATGGCGCGCTCGCCATGCTGGGGCTCGGCCCTGACCGCGGGAGCGGCAACACCGATCACCAACGCGGCAGCGAGCCCCGCCAATGGCCGACCTAGCTTTGTCATTGACCTAGTTGGACTGCCTGATCCTTCCATTTGCCTGCCTACTTTGTAATCATACTGCGGATTTTCTAGTCACCGCTGCTCAAACTGAGCCACAACCTTCATCAGAATATATGTCCAGTCAATGCTCGATTGGCTGGCATAGTTTTTGCGAAGTCCGCTGGCATTCGGCTGTGTGCCTTCCGGCGCGCAGGCCGCATTTTACTGGGGGAAGGCAACAATGGCACTCGTACCGTCACCACAATGGCTCGACACAGGCGATAACGCCTGGCAGTTGGCAGCCGCAACATTCGTTGGTCTGCAAAGTATACCCGGCCTCGTCGTTCTCTACGGCGGCGTCGTCAAGAAGAAGTGGGCGATCAACTCCGCCTTCATGGCGATGTACGCTTTCGCTTCAGTCCTCGTCGTCTGGGTTCTGTTCGATTACAACATGGCGTTCGGGCATGCTTGGCTGTCGATCGCCGGACAAACCTTCCTCGGAGCGCCGCAACTTGCGACCTCGGCCGCGTTTACGACCGGTCAAGCCATAGTTCCGGAAGCAGCATCGGGCATGCCCCCGCTCGCATTCCCGATGGCGACACTGGTCTACTTCCAGTTTGTGTTCGCGGCGATCACCGTCATCATTCTTGCCGGTTCTGTGCTAGGTCGCATGAACTTCACGGCGTGGATGATCTTCTGCCCGGTGTGGATGACGCTGGTTTACACCGTGGGCGCGTTCAGCCTCTGGGGTGGCGGCTGGCTCGCCGGCTTGGGCGTGGCGGACTTCTCGGGCGGCTACGTCATCCATCTCGCCGCCGGCACGTCGGGCTTCGTTGCTGCATGGGTCATCGGCCCGCGGCTGCAAGCCGACCGCGACAACTTCCCGCCCAATAGCTTGCTGGTGACCCTGGTTGGCGCCGGCATCCTGTGGATCGGCTGGAACGGCTTCAACGGCGGCGACCCGTACTTCGCCAACGCCGACGCCGGTGCCGCGGTGCTCAACACCAATACCGCCACCGCAGTGGCGCTGCTGGTCTGGACGATCCTGGACAAGATGGCCTACGGCAAGCCGTCGGTCATCGGCGCGGTCAACGGCATGATCGCCGGCCTGGTCGCCATCACTCCCGGCGCCGGTTATGTCGACGGCTGGGGTGCGATTGCCATCGGCGTCTGCGCGGGCATCATCCCGTGGCTCAGCATGAACAAGTTCCAAAAGTGCAGCTTCATGATGAAAGTGGACGACACACTGAGCGTGTTCTCCACCCATGGTGTCGCTGGCCTGATGGGCGGTCTGTTGGTCGGCGTCTTCGCCAACCCGGACATGCTGCAGTATATCGGCACCGACAAAGAAGCACCCGGCATCAACGTTACGGGCTTGCTCTACGGCAATGCGCCACAACTTCTGCTGCAATTTTATGGCGCAGCCTTCATCATCGTGTACAACATCATCGCAACCTACATCATCCTCAAGGTGATCGGCTTCATCGTGCCGCTGCGCATGGATGAGGCGACCTTGAAGGTCGGCGACGACGCGGTGCACGGCGAAACCGCCTACGCGATCGGTACAGAGGGCGAGTAATCAGCCCAAGCCGGTGGACTTGAAAGTCCACCGGCCCTTGCTTCCTTGCGGGCATGATGGCCGCCTGCAAGTCACGGTCCGTGTTTCAACTCCTGTCACGCGGACCTTTGGCGGCTCCCACTCTGCTGCAGGGGGCCGCCTTTTTTATTGGCCCAAGCTTTATTTGCCGAAGCGCAGAAAACCGGCTGACCTAAGCAGACTAGCGGCCGCAACCGTTGCCCTAAAATTCGAGTGGGATGGGCTACACCCCCTCGCGCCCGTCACACCCGCGTCATACGATCTCTTCAAAACGTGGCTTTCCGTCAAAGCTCGGAGTTGCCCCATGCGTCCGCTGCTCATTCTCGGCACGACGGTGCTGTCGGCCACGCTCGCGCCCACGGCTTTTGCCCAGGCGCCAGCGCCGCAGCCGCACAATATCGTCCTGTTCGTCGCCGACGGCCTGCGCTTTCGCATGGTCGACGACTCGACCGCGCCGACCATGGCGGCGATTGCCCGCGAAGGTGTGAGCCTGCGCAATAGCCACGCGCTGTTCCCGACTTTCACCACAGCGAACGCGTCGGGCATGGCGACCGGCCACATGCTCGGCGACACCGGCGACTTCTCCAACACCATCTACGCCGGCTTCCAGGTGCTGGGCGCCGGCAATACGCTCACCCCGTTTCTGGAAAACGACGTGGTGCTCGGCGACGTCGACGAGCATTTTTCCGGCAATTACCTCGACGAGGCGACGATCCTCAAACTCGCCCGCGACAAGGGCTACAGCACGGCCTCGATCGGCAAGATCGGCCCGGCGCTGATCTTCGATCCGACGGAGCGCTCGGGCGCGCAAACGATCCTGGTCGACGACGCCACCGGTACGCCCAAGGGAATTCCATTATCCGCCGAAGTCACCCAACGTCTCCAGGCGGCGAACCTGCCGCTCGCGACGCCCTCGCGCGGCGCCAACGGCGCCGCCGGCAACATGACCACGCCCGGCACGCTCACTGCCAATGTGGTGCAGCAGGATTATTTTGCTGCGGTGACGACGCGCGCCGTGCTGCCGATGTTCAAGGAGCGCAACAAGCCGTTCGTCCTGGTGTTCTGGTCGCGCGATCCCGACGGCTCCCAGCACAATCAGGGCGACAGCCTGAACGCCTTGGTTCCCGGCATCAACGGCCCGACTTCGCTGGCCGCGATCCGCAATGCCGACGACGATTTGGCGCGCATCCGCACGGCGCTGCGCGATCTCGGCCTTCTCGATTCAACCGATATCATCACCACGGCCGACCATGGCTTCTCGACCATTGCCAAAGAAAGCCAGACCAGCGCCACGGTGAAAATGAAATTTGCCGACGCGCCGCCAAGCCGGCTGCCGCTCGGTTTCGTGGCGCTCGATCTGGCGCACGCGCTGAACATGCCGTTGCTCGATCCCGACGACGGCTACAAGACCATCGGCGACGGCCAGCACACCAAGAACGGCAACGGCCTTATCGGCGGCGACGCCAACAAGCCGAAAGCGGTGGTGGCAGCCAATGGCGGATCGGATCTGATCTACCTGCCCGACGGCGACAAAACTTTGGCCAAGCGCATCGTCGATTTCCTGCTCACGCAAGATTACGTCAGCGGCCTGTTCGTCGATACCAAACTCGGCAAATTCGCCGGCACCTTGTCGCTCGACGACATCGCGCTCGAAGGCAGCGCCATCACCCCGCATCCGGCGATTGCGGTCAATTTCCGCTCCTTCGACACCGTATGCGGCGAGCCGGTGCGCTGCACGGTGGAGATTGCCGATACCGTTCTCCAGCAAGGCCAAGGCATGCACGGCTCGTTCAGCCGCGCCGACACCTGGAATTTCATGGCGATGCAGGGGCCGGACTTCAAATCGGGGTTCATCGACCCAGCGCCGGCCAGCAATGCCGATCTCGGCCGCACCATTGCGCAACTGATGGGGCTCGACGTGCACGACAACGGCCAGCTGGTCGGCCGTGTGCTCGCTGAAACGCTGCCGAATGGCGCCTTGCCCAACGTCAGCAGCCGCGTCGTGACATCGGAGCCGGCGCCGAACGGCCTTGTCACGGTTCTCAACATGCAGATGGTGGGCAATACGCGCTATTTCGACGCCGCGGGCTTCCCGGGCCGGACGGTCGGTTTGTCCACTGCGGCGCTGCCCAGCGCCACCCAGTGACCAGCGCCACCCAGTGACAAGTCACATCGGCAAGTAGCTGCGGCCGGCGTAGCGGGTTTCGGCGACGATCCAGTCGAGGACGGCGATGTCGACCTCGTCGAAGCCGGCGGGCAGACGCCGGCGCGGCGCCGCAACGACGATTTGCGAATGCGCAATCACCGCGGCGAGCGTGTCGAGATCCGGACGGTCCAAAGCCATCGTCATAAAAGCCTCCCGAGCGGTCGCCTGAAGCAACGCGCGCGGACCCGGAGCAGCGTTTGACCCCTGCCCTTGGCCGATTAGTCGGCTGAGTTGAGGTTATGGTTCAAAACTGAAATGGCAGGGTGGCCGCGCAAGGGCCGTACTTGGGCAATCTCGCGGCATGGCGGATCGTTCCATTCACTGCTCGGTGATCGCGGGATTTATCCGGCGATGGACTTGCGTCGATACGTTCGCCGCTGCCTGTTGCGGCTGAACGTCCGTTGCCATCGCTTGGCAAGAATATTTAGCAACACATTGTAAAGGCAACTGAATCTTTGCCCGGCCGAGCCGCCTCAAATGATGAAAGCTCATCCCGAAGGGCTAGTATTGGCGGCCATTGAACCGTACATGTCAGTAGCGCATTACATTTTGCGAAAATCGGATCAGCACCACGATAACGATCAGCCCAGACGGAGGTTTTCCATGGCTCTAGCGATTGGCGACGTCGCCCCGGATTTCGAAGCCGAAACGACCGAAGGCAAAATCCGCTTCCATGACTGGATCGGCAACAACTGGGTGGTGCTGTTCTCGCACCCCAAGGACTTCACCCCGGTCTGCACCACCGAGCTCGGCACCATGGCGCGGCTGAAGCCCGAATTCGACAAGCGCGGCGTCAAGATCATCGGACTCTCGGTCGACCCGGTCGACAACCACAAAAAGTGGGCGGCCGACATCAAGGACGTGGTCGGCTTCGCGCCGAATTATCCGATGATCGGCGACACCGACCTGAATGTTTCGAAGCTCTACGGCATGCTGCCGGCGTCGACGGGCGGCACGTCGGAAGGCCGCACGCCGGCCGATAACATGACCGTGCGCAATGTCTTCGTCATCGGGCCGGATAAGAAGATCAAGCTCGTCCTCGTCTATCCGATGACCACGGGCCGTAATTTCGATGAGGTGCTGCGCGTGATCGACTCGCTGCAGCTTACTGCCAAGCACCGGGTGGCGACGCCGGCGAACTGGAAGCAAGGCGAGGACGTCATCCTCACCGGCGCCGTCACCGACGACGAGGCCAAGAAGCTCTACCCGCAGGGCTGGAAGACGCCGAAACCCTATATCCGCGTCGTGCCGGCGCCGAAGTAAAAGCGTCAAAGTCTATCCCGGAATCGAGAGCGCGGCCGCGGCCGCGCTCTTTGCATGTCCGGCGTCGGCGCTGGCATACTGTTCGATGCGCCGCGGTGCGACAGTCGCGCGGTGAAGCTTGAGGTCGCTGTCTAACAATGAGCCACGACATGAAACGAGACGCCGAATTGCAACCGCCGTTTGCCAATTTTATGGGCATGAAAGTCACGCACCTTTCCAAGGAGAGGGTCGAAGCCGAGATTTTCGTTCGCGAAGAACTCAACAACCGTTTCGGCGCCATGCATGGCGGCGCGATCATGGCGCTCGCCGACAATCTCGGCGGCACCGCGACCTTCGCCAACCTGCCCGAAGGCGGACGCACCGCGACCATCGAGAGCAAGACCAATTTCTTCGCGCCAATTCCCGTCGGCGACACGGCGCGCGCCGAATGCACGCCGCTGCACCGCGGCCGCACCACCATGGTCTGGCAGACCCGCATCACGCGAAACGATGGTAGACTGTGCGCGTTGGTGACCCAGACGCAGATCGTGATTGCGCCGGAGAAAAGTTAGCGCGAGGCGGCAACCGGATGCCCGTAACCAAATCACCAGGAAAGTCCGCCCGGCCGAAAAAGACGGCCGGACGCTTTCGGATAAAGCGTATTTACGAGCCCACCAGCAAGGACGATGGCCTACGCGTGCTTGTCGACCGGCTATGGCCGCGCGGCATCGCCAAGCGGAAGGCGCACATCGATCTGTGGCTGCGCGACCTCTCTCCGAGCGACGCGCTGCGCCGCATGGTGCATGCCGACCCGACAAAATGGGATGAATTCGTCAAGGCCTACGGCCGCGAGCTCAAACAGGAGCCGGCGCGGACGGCGCTGGCGGACTTACGCAAGCTGCCGCGCAGCCAACCGGTGACGCTGCTCTACGCGGCGCGCGATGAGGCCCATAACAACGCCGTGGCGTTGAAGCGCTGGCTGGAGCGGGCGAGATAGCGGTTTGCCCTCGCCGCTTCACTAAGACACGCCGACGAGGCGGATGAGCCCGTAGCTGATCAGGCCGAGAATAATCAGCGACCCCGTCACCGCCAGCGTCACCCGCACGCCGCTCTTCGCCACGACGCGAACATCGACGCCCAGGCCGAGCGCCGCCATCGAGATGGTCGTCAATATCGCGGCGACATGGGTGATGGTCGGCAAAACGCTTTGCGGGATCAGCCCGAGCGAGCGGACGATCAAAACCACGAGGAAGCCGGTGATGAACCACGGCACAAGCTCGTGCAGATCCGGCTTGCGGCGGTTGGCGCGGTCCAGCCGCGGGTCCGCTCGCAGATCTCGCGCAAGCAACGACAGTCCGAGCACCACCGGGCCCAGCATCAGCACCCGCACCAGCTTGATCACCGTTCCGACCTGATTGCTCAACGCACCGATCGGCAACGTCGCCGCCAGCACTTGGGGCACCGCGTAGACGGTCAGGCCGGCGAGCACACCGTATTGCGTCAGCGACAATTGCAGGATCGGTACCAGCAACGGCAAGGTCAAAACAACGACGACGCCCAGGACGGCGGTAAAAGAGATCGATGCGGCGATGTCGTCGCCATCGGCGCCGATCACCGGCGCCACGGCGGCAATCGCCGAATTGCCGCAAATCGAATTGCCGCAGGCAATCAGGATGGCCATGCGCAACGGCAAGCCGAGCATCCGACAAATGATGAAGCTCGAACCGAGCGCGATGGCGACGACGGAGGCGATGCCGACGAGGAGGATCGGCCCGAGCGCCAAAACTGTCGCCACGCTCACCGACGCGCCAAGCATGACGACCGCGACCTCGAGCAGGAATTTCGCGGAAAACGCTATGCCGGGAACGAACTGCTTTGCCGGCGTCCATGCCGTGCGGATGGCGACGCCCAAGAGGATCGCAAGCACAAGCGCTTCGAGATAAGTCTGACCGGCGAAATGAACCTCGACCGCCTGCAACACGATCGCGACGATCGTGAGCACGATGCAGAGCAGGATACCCGGCAACAATCGGCGCAAATGCTCGGTCAAATCACAGCACCTTGTAGAAATTGAGCTTCACGCCGGCGGGCTCGCGTTCGCCGGTGCACACGACGATGCAGCGCGTGATCCAGCCATAGCGCGCCGCGCCGGTCTCGAAGAAGGTGGCGCCGCGGAAGTAATAGGTGCCGGGTTCGACGGCACGGCCGGCGGCAAGCGACGCCATCACGTCGGGCGCACCGTGGCGAAGCGCCAGGTTGCGGACGTTGATCAACGCGCCGTCGTCGGTTTCCAGCGTGTAGCGCGCCTCGAGTTCCGACACGCCGTCGCTGCGCAGGATCTGCCAATCGGCGCCACCCGGCAGCACTTTGCCGCGAATCTTTGGCCCGGAAAATTCGCCGCCGGTGATGGGCACGATACGGCGTGCGCCCTTGCCGACGTCGCCGCAATCGAGCGGCGGGCCGACCGAGACATCGGCCGCGAAGATCAACTCCAGCCGCGGCGTATCCGCCATGGTCGGCTCCCGAACCGATTGCATTGTGGGGACGAAATTCCCGATAATCGCCGCCGCACGCAGTCAATCACCAAGCCACGCTTTTGCAAAGCACGCGAGGAGCACCATGGATGTTCGCGCCGCCGTAGCCTTCGGCCCCGGCAAACCGCTTGAAGTAACCACGGTCCAGCTCGAAGGCCCGCGTGCCGGCGAGGTTTTGGTCGAGATCAAGGCGACCGGCATCTGCCATACCGACGAGTTCACGCTGTCGGGCGCCGACCCCGAGGGTCTGTTTCCCGCCATCCTCGGCCACGAGGGCGCCGGCATCGTCGTCGATGTCGGCGCGGGCGTAACATCGGTAAAAAAGGACGACCACGTTATTCCGCTCTACATCCCGGAATGCCGCAACTGCCCGTCATGTCTGTCGCGCAAGACGAACCTTTGCACGGCGATCCGCACCACCCAGGGCCAGGGCGTGATGCCCGACGGCACGTCGCGGTTTTCCCTCGATGGCAAGCCGCTGCACCACTATATGGGCTGCTCGACCTTCGCCAATTTCACCGTGCTGCCGGAAATCGCGGTGGCAAAAATCCGCGACGACGCGCCGTTCGACAAGGTCTGCTACATCGGCTGCGGTGTCACCACCGGCATCGGCGCGGTGATCAACACCGCCAAGGTCGAGCCAGGTGCAAAAGCGATCGTGTTCGGGCTCGGCGGCATCGGGCTCAACGTTATCCAGGGGCTCCGCCTCGCCGGCGCCGACATGATCATCGGCGTCGATCTCAACCCGGACAAGAAAGCTTGGGGCGAACGCTTCGGCGTGACCCACTTCGTCAATCCGAAGGAGGTCGACGGCGACCTTGTCGCCCATCTCGTCAACATGACGAAAAGCGGCGCCGACCAGATCGGCGGCGCCGACTACACCTTCGAATGCGTCGGCAATGTCCATCTCATGCGCATGGCGCTGGAGAGCTGCCATCGCGGTTGGGGCCAAAGCATCATCATCGGCGTTACCGGCTCAGGCCAGGAGATCGCCACCCGGCCGTTCCAGCTCGTCACCGGCCGGGTGTGGCGCGGCACCGCCTTCGGCGGCGCCCGCGGCCGGTCCGACGTGCCGAAGATCGTCGATTGGTACATGCAAAAAAAGATCGAGATCGACCCGATGATCACCCACACCATGCCGCTTGCCGACATCAACAAGGCGTTCGCGCTGATGCGCGACGGCAAGAGCATTCGCAGCGTCGTGGTTTATTAGGGCCGACGGGTTGTGACGCGACGATCAGCGTCGTGTCGCAAAATCAAATTCCGAACACGCAGGCGATAGTGACGATCAGCAAAACGCCAAGTCCGATCGTCATGATTTCGATACCGTCATAGCGTGAGGAATTCGAACGCTCGGTGACATGCGGGGGCATGACTCGTGCCTCCCTTTCTGACGTTGACAATACAAACTGACGTTAGCGGATGGCGGGCAACTGTCCGGTCACGGCGGTGGGCTGACCGGCCTTGACGAGTTGCGTCGTGCCGAGATCGACGTCGCTGACGTGGGCGAACGTACCGACGGCGGCGACCAAAATCGCGCACAAAAGGCCGACCACGACAATCTTCAAATGGGTCCGGCCGTCGGCACTGTAAATTGAATGGTTCATCACGCTCTCCCAAGTGTTCTTTCTTGTCCTTAATCAACGCGCTTCCTGGCATTTGGGATGTGACCCCAAGCACAAATACGTGCTTTCGCCTTATGTCATTGAATATATTAATATTTCTAAGGGGCGCGGCGGTCAGTGCTGGTGCAAAAAGTCGTCCAAAGCGGCGCGCAGGCGGCCAAAAGCACCGTCCCATTGACGGCTGTCGTCCTGCCGAAACAGCCGCGCCGTCGGGTACCACGGGGTGTCGTCGCGATCGAGCAGCCAGCGCCAGTCGGGGATGAACGGCAGCAGTGTCCAGACCGGTTTCGCCAGCGCACCGGCGAGATGGGCGACGCTGGTATCGACCGCGACGACGAGATCCAGGTTAGCGGCTAGCGCCGCGGTGTCGGAGAAATCTCTCAGATCTTCGCCGAAATGAATAACGTCGCTCCGTTCCCGCAAAACGACTGCATCCGCAGCACGAACCTCGCGTTGCAAGCTGACGAGGGTCGCGTCGATCCCCTCCAGCGGCGACAAAAACGAGGCGAGATCGATCGAGCGTTCTTGATCGTTGTTGTGCTCCGGCCGACCGGACCAGGCCATGCCTATGCGCGGACGCGTCTTTGGCGGCAGCCGCGCGCTCCAGTTCGCCACCGCCTGCGCCGATGCGCTCAGATAGGGCGTCTCGCGCGGTATCGTCGCGAGGCCCGTGCCGAATGCGAACGGCAGGCTCAGCATCGGGCAATGCATATCGAACGGCGGCAGAGTATCGCCTTTCGCCACCACCTGTGCCGCGCCGGCGAGACTGCCCAACAGATCGCGCAGCGCCTCTTGCACCTCAAGAATCGCGTGCCCGCCCAAGGCCGCGACCCGCCGTGCATAGCGGCAATACTGAATGGTATCGCCAAAGCCTTGCTCGGCATGAAGCAGAATGGTCTTGCCGGCGATGGGCTGCGATCCGGTCCAACGCGGCTGCGTGAATTTCCGCTCGGCGCGCTTGTACTGTGCGATTTCCCTCCACCATTCGTGCTCGGCCCAGCCACGATCGAAATCGCCGGTCAGGAGCCGGGACAAACCCTCATTGTAGTGCGCCGCGGCGAAATCCGGCCGCGCCGCAAGCGCGCGCGCGTAACATTGCAGCGCCTCGTCGAAGCGCTTGAGCACATGCAAAGTCACGCCGCGGTTGGTATGCGCTTCGGCATAGTCGGGCCGCAACGCCAGTGCGCGATCATAGTCTGCCATTGCTTCGTCGAAGCGCTTGAGCACGCTCAAGGCGTTGCCGCGGTTGGCATGCGCCTCGGGATCATCGGGCCGCAGCGCCAGCGCCCGGTCGCCGCTCGCCAGCGCCTCGGCAAATCGTTTCAATTCAAAAAGCGTCACGCTGCGGTTGGAATGGAGTTCGGCATTATCCGGCCGCAGCGCCAGCGCGCCATCGTAGCTCGCCAGCGCCTCGTCGAACCGCCGCAGCACATGAAGCGTAAACCCGCGGCTGCCGAGCGCCTCGGCATTGTCCGGCCGCAGCGCCAACGCGCGCTCGAAGCTCGCCAGCGCCTCATCGAAGCGCTTGAGCGCGTGCAGCGTCATGCCGCGATTGGCGAATGCCGCGTCACCGTCCGGCCATAGCGCGACCGCCGCATCGTAGCTCGCCAGCGCATCCTGATAGCGCGCCAGCGCGTGGAGCGTGACGCCGCGATTGATCAGCGCCCCCACGTAGTTCGGCCGCAGCGCCAAGGCGCGGTCGAAGCTCGCCAGCGCCTCGTCGAACCGCTTGAGCGCGTGCAGCGCATTGGCCCGATTATAATACGCTTCAACGTGATCGGGCCGCGCGGCAACCGCGCGGTCGAAACTTGCCAGCGCCTCGTCGTATCGCTGCAATTCCTGCAGCGTATTGCCGCGATTGGTCAACGCTTCGACAAAATCCGGCCGCACGGCGATGGCCAGGTCGTAACTTGCCAGCGCCTCGTCGAACCGCCTGAGCGCATTGAGCGCGATACCGCGATTGTTCAACGCCAGAATGTTGTCGGGATTTCTCTGCAGCGCCAAGTCTATGTGATGGACCGCTTGCGCGGAATCGCCACGCTGATGAAATATGAAGCCGAGCAAGTGCCGGCTATCGGAGTGATCCGGATCGGCGGCGAGGATTCGGCTATAAATTTTTTCCGCCTCGGCCAATCGTCCGGCTTGATGCAGCGCCAATCCTTGCATCAGCAAAGAGGCCACTTGGGGTCGTTCTGCGGGTCGTGGAGGAGCCATTGCAGAATCACGCTGTGCGGGCGTCGGCTTGCTGTCTAATGTCCCTGCCGTCGAGAAGCCAGGAGGATAACGTGAAGATCACCCGCGTCGAACCTATTCTCATCGCCGTGCCCTATGAGCATGGCGGGTCGAAGCCGATGCGGCCGTTCGGGCCGTGGACGCACATGGAGACATTGTTCGTCCGCATCGACACTGACGCCGGCATTACCGGCTGGGGCGAGGCGTTCGGCTTTGCCGCTTCGGCGCTGACGCGGGAAGCGGTTTTGCGCGTTGTCGCGCCACTGTGCGAGGGCCGTGAATTCACCGACGTGCCCGCGTTCATGACCGATTTGCAGCGCAAGCTGCACGCCATGGGGCGGCACGGGCCGGTCAGTTTCGCGCTTGCCGGCATCGACATCGCGCTGTGGGACATTGCCGGCAAGGCGCAAGGCGTGCCGATCCACCGCCTGCTCGGCGGGGCTGCCCGGGATCGCATTCCGACCTATGCGAGCCTGTTGCGTTACGGCAAGCCCGATCTGGTCGCCCGCTACACCGAGGAGGCGATCGGGCGCGGCTACACCGCGATCAAGCTGCACGAGCATTTGGTGGAGACCGTGGCCCCCGGCCGCGAGGCTGCCGGCCCAAATATCGCGCTCATGGTCGACACCAATTGCGCCTGGCCGCCGGACGAGGCCATCGCGATGGCGCGCAAGCTCAAGGTCTACGATCTCGCCTGGCTCGAAGAGCCGGTCGATCCGGTCGACGATTACGACACCATGGCGCGCATCCGCCGCGACACCGGTGTCACCATCGCCGCCGGCGAGAATATCGGCCACGCCGCCGAGGCGCGCCACGCCATGGAGCTTGGCGCGCTCGATATTTTCCAGCCGAGCGTCACCAAGATCGGCGGCATCATCGCCATGGGCAGGGCCATCGACGTGGCGCAGCAGCACGGCGTGCGCGTCATGCCGCATTCGCCCTATTTCGGCCCCGGACTGATCGCGACGCTCCACGTCATCGCCGCGCGCCTGCCCGACGCCATGTGCGAGCGGTTCTATTGTGAGCTCGAAGCGACGCCGTTGGGAGATGCGATCGCGGCGAACGACGGCCACATGAAGGTGCCGCAAGGGCCCGGATTGGGCATAGACGTCGATGAAGGCGTGATCGCGCGCTATCGGGTCGGCACTTGATCGCGACAGCCGCGTGCGGTGCAATCGGCGAAACCGCGGGCACGAGGGGAGGTTTTCATGAGCGACGACACGCACGAGGTCTATGCGATCCGCTACGGCCATCACTCGCGCCCGGCGGCGGCGAACTATATCGACGGCGATCCGCACGACGTGCTGCAGCCGCTCGACTTCTTCGTCTGGGCGATCGTGGGGCCGTCCGGCACCATCGTAGTCGATACCGGCTTCGACGAAGCGATGGGCAAAAAGCGCCAGCGCGAGATGATCAAGCCGGTGCGCGAGGGGCTCGCGGCACTTGGCATCGCGCCCGACAGCGTCAAGGACGTCATCATCAGCCACCTGCATTACGACCATTGCGGCAACTACGATCTGTTTCCGCAGGCGCGCTATCACTTGCAGGACCGCGAAATGGCCTACGCCACCGGCCGCTGCATGTGCCATCGGGCGCTGCGTCTGCCGTTCGAGGTCGAGGACGTCATTGCCATGGTGCGCAAGGTTTTCACCGGCCGTTGCGCATTCCACGACGGCGAGGATCAGATCGTGCCGGGCGTCACCGTGCACCACATCGGTGGTCATTCTAAAGGCTTGCAGTCGGTGCGGGTGAAAACCCGACTCGGCCACATCGTGCTCGCCGCCGACGCTTCGCACCTCTACACCCATATCGACGGCGGCCGGGTCTTTCCGCTGGTCTACAATGTCGAGGAAGTCGTCGAGGGCTATGAGACGCTGAAGAAGTTGGCCAGCGCGCCGCGCCACGTCGTGCCGGGTCACGACCCGG
Organism: uncultured Alphaproteobacteria bacterium; assembly: GCA_963724715.1. GTDB lineage: Bacteria > Pseudomonadota > Alphaproteobacteria > Rhizobiales > Xanthobacteraceae > BOG-931. The sequence goes on from CAVRVV010000005.1 coordinate 21,385, forward strand.
CCGTGCTGGCGCGCTATCCAGCGGCCAAACCCGGCCTCGAGGGCTGGGTGGCGCGGCTTGACGCCGAGCCGAAGGCCGCCTGAAGTTACGAGCGACTGCGGCGCGAGCCAAAGCCCGCTTCATTTTGGACGGCCACATGGAAGATTTGCCGGGTGTCCGGTGTTCTACGGCGCAGCGAGAAATTTATCCAACCATGCAGGGAGAACGACCATGATGCGGCTTCATTACGCCGGCGTAGCTGCGGCCTTGATTGCCAGCGCACTCGTTGCGCAGGCTCAACAGCAAGCGCCGGCGCCGGCCCCTGCCCCCGCGCCGGCCGCAACGCCCGCGCCGCCGCCGACGGCAACCACCAAGGTCGCCGACAACGTCTACATTTTCCGTTATGTCGGCCATCAGGCCATGTTCATCGTCACGCCTGCGGGCGTGATCGCTACCGATCCGATCAGCCTGCGGCGGCCGGCAAAACCCTATATCGACGCCATCCAGGCCGTGACCAAGGCGCCGATCAAATACGTCATCTACAGCCATAGTCACTTCGACCACAGCGCCGGCGGCCAGCCGTTCAAGGATTTGGGCGCGACCTTCGTGGCGCAGCGCAATGCCAAGGCGCGCATCCAGGCACTCAAACCCGCCGACGTCGTCGTGCCCGATCAGGTGGTCGATGACAAAAAGGTCATCACGCTGGGCGGCACCACGCTCGAATTGCTCTATCTCGGCAAGAACCATTCCGACTCGACGCTGGTGATGCGGCTGCCCAAGGAGAAGATCATCTTCACCGTCGATTGGATCCCGATCCAGGGCGTGCAGTTCCGCGAGATGGCGGACACTTACATTCCCGACATCGAGGACGGCCTGAAAAAGGTGATCGCGATGGACTGGGAGACGCTCATCCCCGGTCATCCCGGCCCAGGCGGCAAGCAGACCGGCACCAAGGACAATGCCCGCGACCAGCTCGCTTATTTGCAGGACCTCTCCGCCGCGGTGAAGCAAGAGGTCGCCCAAGGCAAATCCTATGATGACGCCGTGAAGGATATTTCGCTGCCGAAATATGCGGCGTGGCCGAGCTACAAGGCGTTCCTGCCGATGAACATCGAGCGTTATTACGACTTTTGGAATCGCGGCATCTAGCGCACTCCGCGATTGGCGACCGCGATCATTCGGCTTTGATGCCGGCGAAGCGGATCACTTTGCCCCACTTTTCGGTCTCGTCGGCAACGAGCTTGCCGAAGTCGGCGGGCGAGCCGGGAAGCAGTGAGGCGCCGAGCTCCGCAAGCCGCGTCTTCGTCGCAGGGTCGGCGAGGATGGCGTTCACTTCCCGATTGAGCCTGCCGATGATCTCGGCGGGCGTTCCCTTCGGCGCGCCGATGCCGTACCAGGCGCTGGCCTCGTAGCCCGGCACGTAATCGGCCACCGTGGGCAACTCCGGAAACAGCTCGATGCGCGCCGACGAGGTCACGGCCAGCGGTCTGATCTTGCCCGACCTGATGAATTCGACCGAGGTCGGCACATTGTCAAACATCACCTGCACGCGGCCGCCGATCAGATCGATCATCGCCGGCGCGCCGCCACGATATGGCACGTGCACGATGTTGACGCCGGCCATCATCTTGAACAATTCGCCGGCAACGTGAAGCGTCGAGCCGACACCCGACGAACCGAAGTTGAGCGCGCCGGGATTGGCCTTGGCATAGGCGATCAATTCGGGGATCGTCCGCACCGGCAGCGCCAGATTGACGTCGACGACATCGGGGAAGCGGATCAGCCCCGCCACCGGATCGATGTCGCGGAGAAAATCGAAGTTGAGTTTCTCATAGAGGGCGGCATTGGTCGCGTTCGCCGGCGAGGCGAGCAGCAGCGTGTAGCCGTCCAGCGCGGCGCGGATCACCGCTTCGGTGGCGATATTGGTGCTGGCGCCGGCGCGGCTCTCGACGACGACTTGCTGGCCGAGCCGGTCCGACAGCCACTGGCCGAACAGCCGCGCCGTCATGTCGGCGGAGCCGCCGGGGAGATAGCCGATGATCAGGTGCACCGGCCGCGACGGATAGGTGTCGGCGCGCGCCAGCGCCGGCATGGCCACGGCGCCGGCGGCCAGGCGTAGAAATTTGCGGCGCGGCAGTGCCATGCCCCTACTCCACCTTGATATTGGCTTCCTTGATGATCGGCTCCCATAGCGCGACATCGCCGGCATTCTTGGCGGCAAGCTCTTGCGGCGTCGAGCCCTGGGCCAGCACGCCGAGCGGCGCATATTTTTCCTTGATCGCCGGTTGGCCCAGCATGGTGACCATGTCGGCGTTTATTTTCTTGATGATATCGGGCGGCGTTTTCGCCGGCGCATAGAGCCCATACCAGGACGACACGTCGTAGCCGGGCACGCCCTGTTCCGCGACCGTCGGCAGTTCCGGCTCATCGGGGAAACGTTGCGCGGTCGTCACCGCAAGGCCGCGCAGCTGTTTCGAGCGCACTGGCTGCAACAGCGAACCGGTGGTATTGAACATAAGGTCGAGCCGGCCGGTCATGAGGTCGGTCATCAGGCCATCGGTCATGCCGCGATAAGGCACGTGGGTCATTTCGAGCTTGGTCATGTGCTTGAACAATTCACCGGCGAGATGCGGCACCGTACCGACACCTGGCGACGCCCAGCTGACCTTGCCGGGATTGGCCTTGGCGTAGGCGATGAAGTCCTGCAGGGTTTTGAAATTCGAGTTATTCCCGACGGCGATGATGTCGGGATAAGTCCCGACCAAGGACACCGGCGCGAAGTCGACCGCCGGGTTGAATGTCAGCGTCGAGAACAGAAAGGCCTGCACCTGCGGCGATCCCGGCGCGAGCAGCAAAGTGTAGCCGTCGGGCGGCGCATGGGCGACGGCGTCGAGCGCAAGCCGCGCTCCGGCACCGGGCCGGTTCTCGACGATGACCTGCTGGCCCCACATATCCGACAGGCCATTGACGACGATGCGGGCCGCCAAATCGGCGCCGCCGCCGGGCGGAAAGCCGACGATGAGCTTCACCACGCGGGACGGATAGGTATCCGCGCGCGCCGCGCGTGCCAAAGGCGCAAACGCGGCGGCACCGGTCAATTGCAAAAAGCGGCGGCGCGGAAATTCCATGATGTTCCTCTTCGGTGAAGTTGACGTGGTCCGATCAATCACTCGGCCTTGAGGCCGGCGAACTTGACCACCTTGCCCCATTTCTCGGTTTCGTCGGCGATGATTATGGTGAAGTCGGAGGGCGTGCCCGGCATGCCGTCGCCGCCCAGGTCGGCCAGCCGCGCCTTGAATTTTTGGTCGGCGAAGCCCGCATTGATCGCTTTGTTGAGCTTGTCGACGATCTCGGCCGGCGTGTCCTTCGGCGCGGCGATGCCTTCGAATGAGGTCGCTTCGTAGCCCGGCAGGACATCGCCGATCGGCGGCAGGTCCGGCAGCGACGGCGTACGGGCCGCCGATGTCACCGCCACCCCGCGAATTTTTCCGGCCTTGATGAACGGCAGCGCCGCGGCGGTCAGGTCGAACATGACTTGAATCTGTCCGCCCATGAGATCGACCAGCGCCGGAGCGTCGCCGCGGTACGGCACGTGCACCAGATTGACGCCGGCCATCATCTTGAACAGCTCGCCCGCCACATGCAGCGTCGAGCCGACGCCTCCCGAGCCCATGTTGATCTTGCCCGGATTGGCCTTGGCGTAGGCGATGAACTCGGGAACGGTTTTGGCCGGCACTTGCGGATTCACCACCATCACTTGCGGTACGCGAATGACGCCGGCGACCGCTGCCGTGTCGCGCAGGAAATCGAAATTGAGATGCTGATAAAGCGTGGCATTGATGGCGTTGGCCCCGGTGACCAGAAGCAGCGTGTAACCGTCGGGCGCCGCTTGCACCGCCGTCTCGGTTGCGATGTTGGTGCCGGCGCCGGGCCTGTTATCGACGATGAATTGCTGACCGAGCCGCTCCGACAGCCATTCCGCCGTCAGCCGCGCCACGGTATCGGCGGCGCCGCCGGGCGCGAAGCCGCACAGGATGTGTACCGGGCGCGACGGATAGGTGTCCGCGCGCACGAAGCGCGGTGCGATGGGCAACGCGGCTGCGCCTGCGGCCAGGCGCAGAAAATTCCGGCGGCGAAGTCTCATGACGATGCCCCCTCGTGGCGCTCCCGAGCGCAACCGAGGCTACAGGACTTGGGCGGCTGCGCGGAAGGGGGCGGCGGAATGCGCGGCACCGTGCCGCGTGGCCGCGCGTTATTATTGCGGCTCGACTTTCGCCGCCTTGACCGCTTGCGCATAGCGGTCGGCCTCGGCGTGCAGGAAAGCCGCGAACTCGGCGGGCGACATATCGGTCGGCTCGTAGCCGGCTTTTATGATGGCGTCACCGACGGCGGGCTCCTTCAGGACGGCGCGGATCGCCGCGTTGAGTTTGGCGATGATGTCCGGCGGCGTCTTGGCCGGCGCGAGCCAGCCTTCCCAGGAGCCTTCGATGTCGAAACTCGGCAAGGTGTCCCGGATCGGCCGCACGTCCGGCAGTTCGGGCAGCGGCTTCCTCCCCGTAAATCCGATGGCGCGCAATTGGCCGCTGGTGACGAAATTTGCCGCGGTCGGCGAAGCGAATGTCAGATCGACCGTGCCGGCAAGCAGCGCGGTCATGATCGGAGCTGCGCCGCGAAACGGCACGTGCTCCATCTCGATGCCGGCCTTGGCGCAAAACAATGCCGCCGCCAGGTGCAGCGTGTTGCCGACGCCGGCCGAGCCGTAGAACAGGTGATGGGTTTTGGCATAATCGATCAGCTCGGCAATGGAGTGCACCGGCAGGCCCGGGCGCACCATCACCAGATAGCCGTCGCTGATGCCGATATTCGCGACCGGGGCAAAGTCGCGAAAAATATCGAACGGCAGCGTTTTGTAGACGCTCGGATTGACGACGAAGGCCGGCGGCACGTTCAACAGCGTGTAGCCGTCAGGATCCGCGGCCGCGACCATCTGCATGCCGACGATGCCGTTGGCGCCGGTGCGGTTTTCGACGATCACCGACTGGCCGAGCGGCTTTTCGACCGCGCCGGCGATGATGCGCGCGACGATGTCAGGCGCGCCGCCCGGCGCGAACGGCACGATCAGGCGGATGGCGCGGGAGGGATATTGCTCGGCCGCGGCGAGCGACGCGCCCACGACCACGGCAAGCACAACCAAAGCGAGATGCCATCCATAACGGTGCGGCGCTGTCACGGCTTTAAGTCTCCACAATCGCCGCTAGATTACCGGACCGGCGGCATGACGACGTTCCTAGCAGAAGCGCCCCGCCCAGGGAGGATCACAATGCGCGGCCATGTCATGCGAAATTGTCGCGTCCAAAACTTTTGCGCCATTGTGCCGGTAGCGCTGCTCGCCGCCTTCTTCGCCGCCATCGCCATCGCGCAGACGCCGGGGACGTTCGCCGGCAAGACGGTGACCATGTATATCGGCTTTGGCCCCGGCGGCGGCTACGACCTGTGGGCGCGGGTGGTCGCCCGCCATATCGGCGCGCACCTGCCGGGCAATCCGACCGTGAACGCGCAAAACCTGGAAGGCGCCGGCAGCTATCGCGCCGCCAATTTCATCTACAACGTGGCGCCCAAGGACGGCACCGCCATGGCGCTGATTGCGCGCGATGCCGTGCTCGGCCCGCTGACCGGCGCGCCCGGCGCGCAGTTCGATGCCACCAAATTCTCCTGGCTCGGCACGCCGGCGATCGAGACCAATGTCTGCATCGCCTATCGCACCTCGCCGGTGAAGACCGCGCAGGATCTGACGCAGAAAGGAGCTCGTCGTCGGCGACAATGGGCCCGGCACCGGCACCCACTCCTACCCGATCGCGCTCAACAATATCCTCGGCATGAAATTCCGCATCGTCGGCGGCTACCCGTCTTCGGCCGACGTGTTTCTCGCCATGGAGCGCGGCGAGGTGCAGGGCATTTGCGAAAGCCTCGACAGCGTAAAACTGCGCCAGCCCACTTGGATTCCGAATGGCACCATCTCGCTCTTGTTCCAAGGCGGCATCAAACCCAATCCGGAGTTGAAGGACGTGCCGTTCGTCGTCGATCTGGCGCAAAAGCCGGACGACAAGCAGGCGATCGAATTCCTCTATGCCGGCCAGGGCATCGGCCGGCCCTTCGTCGCGCCGCCCGGCCTGCCGCCGGACCGGCTGAAGATGGTGCAGGATGCTTTCGCCGCGACCATGAAGGATCCGGATTTCATTGCCGAAACCCAATTGCGCAAATTGAACCTCGATCCGTCTGACGGCGAGCAGCTCGAAGCGCTGGTCAAGAAGACCTACGCCACACCAAAGCCGATCATCGACCGGATCGCGAAATTGATTCAGTGAAGGCTTGTTTAGCGGTGGCTTGGCCGCCGTTGCAGCCGCGCTTCGCGCAGGAACAGGAACAGCCCGGTCGTCACCACGATCGCCGAGCCGACCAGAAGGCTCACGGTCGGAACATCACCCCAGACCAAAAATCCGATCGCTAGCGACCACACCAGCATCAGATAATAGAACGGCGTCACCGCCGCCGCCGGCGCCAAGTGCAGCGAACGGGTCCAGAACCATTGCCCGATCGCATTGGTGAAACCGGTGCCGAACAGCAGCACCGCGTCGAACGGCGTCGGCCAGCGCCAGCCGAAAAACAGCAAAAAACTATGAAAGAACGCCAGCACGGTCAGCTGCCAGATCACCAGCGTATTGGCCGATTCCGTGCGCGTCATGCCGCGCACCGCCACCGTGACGCTGCCGTACATGATGGCGTTGACCAACGCGAACAGCGCGCCCAGCGTGAGCGAATTGGCGCCCGGATTGGTCACGATCAGCACGCCGACAAAGCCGATCAGCAACGCGGCCCAGCGCGCGAACCCGGCCCGTTCCCGAAGCCACACGATCGACACCAAGGCAGCAAACAGCGGCGAGGAAAAATTGATGGCGACAGCGCCGGCAAGCGGCATCAGGCTGAAGGCGAGCAGCAACGACAACTGCGAGACCGACTGCGACATGCCGCGCAGGATGTGATCGCGCGGCCGTTGCGTCGCGTACACCGAGAGACCGGACACCGGCAGGATCATGGCGGCGCCGGTGATCAGCGAGGCCAGCGAGCGGATGAACAGCGTTTCGCCGACCGGATAGATGCCGACCAGCCATTTGCTGGCGGCGGAAGCGCCCGCGAACAGAATGGTGGCAACGATCATCAACACGATGCCGCGCGGCACGTCATCGGTGCGGCCCACCATGCGCTTGAGATCGGCGGGCGTAGCCGGCGCGGCAAGCGAAGCGCCGCGCGCATCCGCCTCTTTCTTGCCGGTGAGTTCGTCCATCCCTGACCGCGCTTATTGGCTTTCCGCGAGGTCGATTGCGCCCGCGTCCCGGGTCTAGGACGCCATAGCCGGTTTGGCAATCAAGGGCAGCGCATGGCTTATCCGGCACATATAACGGCCGGGTTCACAACCGCCTAGCCAAAATACCTTCGGAGATAGGTCACAACAAAGCTCAACAGGACCAGGGCGACAAAACCCCAAAATATCCGTCCCCACGCTTGATGCCCGCCGCTATAGACGGGTGATTTTTTTGATTTCTTACTCATCAAGTGACAGCTAATTCGGTTTTCGATAAGCGTCGAGTCACCGTAGTCAGCGCGAGCTATTCATCCGCTTCGACGCTGGGCACATTTGCAGCAAATCATCGGACGCGAGCTTCAACAACTCAATACCCGCTACCACGCGCAAGCGCCGCCGCTAAACTGAGACGGTCCCCTAGCTTCATCATCTAGGTTGGTAATTCGCGCATGGGTCCGGTGATAAAGACGACGGCTGTATGACCCACGAGCCAGTCTTGCACTCCATAACCAGCTTTGGCGCCATACAAAGTTGCGCTCCATTGCTGTAGGGCAGCCCCGCCCATACGCACCCATTTGGCGGTAACGGTGACCAAAACGGTGTGGCAACAGGCGGCGAAGGCGGCTCCATCTGCGCGTAAGCACAATAAGGCGACACGCTGGCAGCAAATATTGATGCACCGGCTAGCAGAAAGGTTTTCATTGGGACTCCACGATTGAGCCGGCATCCCAGGGTGAACCTCACCGCCCGCATTCGAGATCCTACGGGCCGTCTGGCAAACGGTCGGCGGCCAAGCTCAATTCCATACTAGCAACACCGCGACAAAAATTAAAAGGCCGCCGAAGCCTATAAAGACTGACGTTCGCGGCGCGGGGCAGGCCGAATGCCGGCTCACTATCTGTGCGGCTTGCAATCATCACAGTCCCCAGAGGCAGTTTCTGGGAAGATTGGCGCCCACGAATGCGCGAGAAATGCCTGACTCAACTGGCGCGCTCGGAGAGATTCGAACTCCCGACCCTCAGATTCGAAGTCTGATGCTCTATCCAGCTGAGCTACGAGCGCGGCAGCCGCACATTAGTGCATCGTTCGGAAAAAAGCATGTCCTTGATCCGAGGATCGCCGCACAGCGCTACGGCAAGTGAAACATGATCAGCTGATCGGTAATGCCGCCGCCGCCCGGCTCGAGCGAGCCGCCGACGAAATAGGCGTTGTCGCCGATCGTGCCGCCGCCGAAACCGTGCCGGCCGTGCGGCATTGGCGCCAGCGCCGTCCAGCGGTCGGTTTTTGGATCAAAACCTTCGTTCTCCGGGAATGTGTGGTCGGGCGGCAGCTCGCCGCCGAGCACCAGAATCATGCCGTGATAATAGGCGCCGGCGAGACCGCTGCGCGGCGTTGGCAGCGGTGCCGCCGAGGTCCATTTGTCGGTCGCCGGATCGTACACTTCGTGCAGCCCGGTGCGGTCGACCGGTCCTTTGAAGCGGCCGCCGATGGCGTGAATTTTTCCGTCCACCGCGATGACGACCAGATGATCGCGCGGCGTCGGTAGCGGCGCCGCTTCGCTCCACTGGCCGGTTTGCGGATCGAACACTTCGTGGGTCGCCACCACGACGCCGTCGAGGCCGCGGCCGCCGATGACGTAAATCTTGCCGTCCACCGTAGCGGCGCCCACCGAGCCGCGCGGCCCTTTCATCGGCGCCAGCACGCGCCAGGTGTCAGCCTTCGGATCGTATTCGAAGGCGCCGGTGCCGGCGCCCTTGTGCACCGAGCCGACGAAGCCGCCGAAGGCGTAGATTTTTCCGGCAGTCGCCGCGACGCCCATATGATCGCGTCCCTCGGGCAGCGGCGCGCGGGGGCGCCACGCATCGGTCGCCGGGTCGTATTCGTCGTGATAGGGGCCGGCGGTTCCGCTTACCGAGCCGCCGATCGCATGCAGCTTGCCGTCGAAAGCGACCGCGGCGACTTCGGCGCGTGGCGCCGGCAATGGTGCTTTCATGGTCCAAGTGCCCGGTGGCGCGGCGGGTGGCGATTGCCCGTTCACCGTGGCGATGAAGCTCAGGCTCCACACGGCCGCGAGCAGCACAGTCCCAATCACAAGAACATGTTGCGATGCAACAGTGGTTTTATCGGTCACGGTATTTTCCTCCCCGCGCGCGGATGCTTGGCGCGCAACATCGCGGTTGACACTCTGTCATCCGCGCCGACTCGCCGCAGCAAGAATCTTGCGGTCTATCGCGGCAGACGGAACCCAACCGGTTCCCGCCATGTCTCGCCCGCCTAGGTGCCATGCCCCGCTGCCGGTCCAGGAACCGCATCCGCCAGCCTCCCGTTGTCAGAGACCAGACGCTCGATAGACGGAGGACTTTCATGTCGGACTATCGGAACTCGGAATTCGGCAACGACCCGTTGCGGCGCGACCCGCCCTATGATCCCGACGCGCGCGCCATGAATGCGACGTGGGGATGGATCGCCGCGGCGGTGTTCATTGTCGTGGTGTTGGCGGTTGCCTTTGGCATCGGCCGTGAGCCGGGCCAATCGGGCACCAACACGGCGTCCAATGATGCGACGCCGCCTGCCGCCACACGCATGGCGCCGCCGCTCAGTCCGGCGCCGCCTGCCAATACCTCGGCGCCAGCAGTCACGCCAGCGCCGGCCGCGCCGACGCCGAACCGGCCGCCTGCCCAGTAAGAGACCAAGCTTCGCCAAGCTGCCAACCGCGGCGGCCCCGGCTCATAGGCCGGGGCCGTTTCGCGTCAATCTGAAATTTCGCGCGCGATGTCGAGCGGCGCGCGCGTCACCGTGACACCGCCTGCGTCGCTCAAGCGCACGACATTGACCGTGCCGGCATATTCCGGCGAACCGGAATAATAGGCCGGCACCACACCATTGCCGACGCGCACCGCGCGATTCCAATGACCGAGCGCCACATAATCGGCACCGGTCGCGGCGATTTCATCGTCGCCGATCAGCCAGGACGGCCGCGGGCCGATGCTGCGATCGGGGTTTGGCTCGTAATGGCCGTGCGCCATGGCGATCAGCCAGCGGCTGCGGCGCGTGCGCACCATTTCGAACGGAATCATGTCGTCATAGTCGCGGTGCGCCCGGCCCCACACTTCGAGCGCCAGATCCGGAAAAGCTATCGTGTCGTCATGGGTGACGCCGATGACGTGCAGGTTTTTCACCGCCGTAAGCGGACCGTCGCGATAGATCGCGGTGGCGATGGCCGGATCGTGATTGCCGGGCAGGATGACCACCGGCAGCGCCGCGGCGCCGATCACCGCCGCCGCTTGCTCGATCAGGTTTTGCGGCACGCGATGGCTGTCGAAAGTATCGCCGGCGAGCAGCACCACGTCGGCTGAAAGATCGCGCGCCGCGTCGAGCACGCAGCCTAGCCCCGCAGTGCCCTCGCCGCCGTGCAGGCGCGCGGTGTAATCGTGATCGACGTGCAGGTCGGAGCTGTGAACGACGACGATGTCGCGGGCGGGCGGGTGCGGCATGAAAAGTAAAGCGTGGGCTCTGTTGGGTCCCTTGCTTTACTGCACGCGCGGCAAAGATGCCAACGGTTAAGTCCGCGGCCCGACCTCAGCCTGCCGCGGCAATGCCGGCGCGCCGGACATGACCGACGAATTTGGCGCCGATTTCATAGCCGAGGCGCCAGACCACCCGGTAGATGCGCTCTTTGGCGCCGATATCGTCGCCCGTCAGCAGCAGGATAAAATCGTCGGGCACATCGAAGCCCTCGACATGCAGCCGCACGCCGCCGTCGGAAATATCGGTGATCAGGCAATCGCGCGGCAGGGTGCCGCTGCCGAACTGCATTTTCGCCACCCGGTTGATGTGGCGGCGCCGTGACCGGCGGCGCTCCTCCACGGACGGCGAGCTTTTGGGCTTCAACGCGTTCATGCGCACGGCCTTCTGTGTGTTGCGGTCGCGCGCAAGCGTCGGCGACAGCCCGGCTGCCCTCGGGAAAATACGTAGCAGTAGGCGATTGCAGTGCCGCTAAGAGGCTCGCTGGCATTTGCCTCGCATTTTCTTGAAATTCGAGATTTGTCGGAGGCCGCGTCTGACGGCCGCGCTACTTCTCGAACGCCGGATCGATCGGCACGCGGTAGCCATTGGCGAGCCGGTTGGTCTCGTTCGCCATGCCGACCACGGCCATCAGCTCGCCGAACATCGCTTCGGTCATGCCGGCCTTGCGCGCCGCGGCGCCGTGGCTGGCGATGCAATAGCCGCAGCCGTTGGTCACGCTGACTGCGAGGTAGATCATCTCCTTGGTCACCGCATCGAGCGCGCCTGGCGTCATGATCTCCTTGACGCTGTCCCAGGTCCGCTTGAGGGATGCCGGATCGTGCGCCAGGTATTTCCAGAAATTGTTCACGTCCTCGACGCGGCGGGTGCGCTTGATGTCGTCGAACACGGCGCGGACGTTCGCTGCGGCGTCGCGATATTCGATCGGACCGGATGCGCTCATAACAATGACTCCCCATTATGGTCTTGAAGCAAGGTAGCGGGGCTTAGGCCCTCGCGCCACCGAGGCGCCAATTGACCAGGAACACGCCGACGACGCAGATCGCCATGCCGAAGAGCGCCAGCAGCGTAAGGCGCTCGTCGAATAGCAGCCACGCCATCAGCGCCGTCACCGGCGGGGTCAGGTAGAACAGGCTGACGACGCGGGTCGCCGCGGCATGGCGGATCAGGAAATACAGCAGCCATATGGCGCCGAACGACAGCACGAGAACAAGCCAGCCCAGCGCAAACAGGAACTGCGGCGTCCAGTGCACCACGCGCGTCTCGAAGATGAGCGCGGCCACCATGAACATGACTCCGGCGCTCGCGTATTGCACGCTCAAGGCCGGCCGCCAGTCGATGCCGCCGCCGAACCGCTTCTGGTACAGCGTGCCCACGGTGATGCCGAGCAGCGCCACAACGGCGAACAGCCAAGCCAGCGGCGTGGTCTCGCCGGTCGCGATCTTCTCGTGCACGATCAGAAGACCATTCAATGATATCAATATGTTGCGTTGGATTTCTCTATCTGGGCTGACACTGAGCTAATATTACGCCTTTTCGGACGCCGCCGGTGGGCCATAGGCTCCTTGGGGGCTTGGGGTCGCCCCACCGCACCGGCGGCCATTTCTGGGGCGCTGGCGCCCTCCTTGGGCGTAAGATCGGCCGATGCCTCCCTGGTGCGAACGAATAGCCGTGTTCTCGGCGCCTGCCGTGTTCGTTGTGCTTTGGTCTTCGGGATTTATCGGCGCGAAATTTGGCCTGGGTTACGCGGAGCCTCTGACTTTCCTGTCGTTGCGCATGATCGTCGCCGTCTTCCTGCTTGGCGCAGTCATTGCCGCGACGCGGCCGAAGTGGCCGACGGGCGCCGGCGTGATGCACAGCGCGTTGACCGGATTGATGGTCCACGGCCTATATCTCGGCGGCGTTTTTGTTTCCATCGGGCACGGACTTTCAGCCGGCGTCGTCGCATTGATCGTCAGCCTCCAGCCGGTGCTGACCTCGACGCTGGCCAATCGTTGGCTCGGCGAGCGGGTGCTGCCGCGGCAATGGCTCGGGCTAGGTCTCGGCGTCATGGGGGTCTACATGATCCTGCACGACAAGATGGCCGCCGGTTCGGCGACGCCCCTGGCGTGGGTCGTAGCGGGAACGGCGCTGATCGGCATCACCGTCGGCACGCTCTACCAGAAGCGGTTCGGTGGCGGCATCGATTGGCGTCCAGCCTTGTTCGTGCAGTACGCGGCCGCGGGCGTGCTTTTTTCGCTGGGCGCGGCGACGTTCGAAACGCGCGTGGTGCACTGGACGCCGCAGTTCGTGTTCGCGCTCGGCTGGCTCGTCCTCGTGCTGTCCTACGGGGCGATCTGGTTGCTGTATTTCTTAATCCGCCGCTCGGCGGCGACCCGCGTCGTCAGTCTGTTCTATCTGACCCCGCCGGTGACGGCGCTGATGGCGTGGCTCCTGTTCGACGAGCGACTGGCGCCGCTGGCGCTCGCCGGCATGGCGATTTGCGTCTTTGCGGTTTTCCTCGTGGTTTGGCAGCCGCGTCCCGCGGCGAACTGAGGGAATGGCCCGCGCATCGCCGCCGGCGACCTCACCCATGGCCACGCCCGCCCTGGCGCGGAGGCTGATTTTTCGCTAGGACAACCCTCGATTGATCTAGCTTTATGGCACAATCGCGCCTAGGTCGGATGGGTCCCAGAGGGAGGCCCTTCGCCATGCTGACCGCCGCCAAAGCCCGCACGAAGCGTATTACCAAGCAACACGATCTCGACCTGGCGGCGCGCATCGGCTGGGCGGAATATACCAAGCAACGGCGCAAGCGGCGTGCAGTGGCGAAGCGCACGGGCTGGGATGGCAAGGCGCGCAAGCTGCCGACCTAAAGCTGCCGCCCCGCTGCAATTCCGCCAGCTGGTCGGTGTAGACTTCCCACGCGGCACGCTCGGCGCGGCGGCCTTTCACAAGGGGGATGGCGGCCAATTTCGCCAAGCTGCCGGAGCTGCTGCGCAAGTCAGGCACTTAACTCACGGAGATCGCGCATTGAAATTGCACGCCGCATTGCTACATATAAAATATCCCAGGAAATCGACCCGATCTTAGATTTCAGGGATGTGCCGCTTCGCCGGCACTGGCGCGGAAAGGCATGGCGCATCGGCAGGGACGACCGCGAGCGTGATCGGGGCGTTGTTCCGCCTTTTATGTTCAAACAACCTAAAAGGTGAAGACCATGCTGAACTTGAAGGTGCAGGAAAGCCGCATTCGTCGCAAAGCGAAGCGGTGTGGATATCAGATCCACAAATCGCGCAAATGGAAGCACGTACCGAATCTCGATAATTTCGGGGAGTACATGCTGATCAACCGAGACGGTAATCTCCCCGTCCTGGGTCATCGGTACGATGCGACACTCGGCGAAATTGAAGTCTACCTAAACGACTGATCACTTGAGAGCGGCGACGGCACGTGCCTTCGCCGCTCTCGTCTCAAAAAGCTGGCTCTGCCTCGATCGCCCAGGCCGTCTGACCGCACGGGCGGGCACGGCTGAGGCGGCGCGGGGCTTATGGATCAAGGCCGGGGATCGCGGGGTCGGGGGTTCGAAGGGACAAGCTAGTTTTGCTTGCCTTGTCGAGGGAGTTCGTAGTCGCCCGTGAAGAACCCGTAAGGCCTTGATCGGGGATTCAAATTTTTGTGGCGGAGGGGGTTTTAGATTGCAAGCTTTCGGGGTCTGGAGGCTGGAAAGCTTGCGATTTTATTTTCAAGATTCCCTCGAATCGCCGCGCATGATTCCATGGTCGCATCGGAGGGAACGATGCGACCGCAGAAGCCGAAGACGACGGGGGAAGGTGATCTGTTTCGCGCCAGGCTCGAGCAGATCATCAACATGAAGCACGAGCTGGTGCAGCTCGCTGGCAAGATCGACTGGGACTGGATCGATCGCGAGATCGCACCGCTCTATAGCGACAAGAGCCGGCCTGGGATCGCGACCCGTTTCGTCATCGGGTTGCTTCTGCTCAAGCATGTCTACGATTTGTCCGACGAAGGGGTGTGCGAACGCTGGGTCTTTGATCCGTATTTCCAGCACTTCACCGGCGAGGAGTTTTTCCAGCACGAGTTCCCGCACGAGCGCTCCGACCTGAGCCATTGGAGGAAGCGGCTCGGCGACAAGCTGGAACTTCTGCTGGCCGAGAGTTTAAGGGTCGCGCACCAGACCGGCGCACTGCGGACGCGCGACCTGAAGCGGGTGACGGTGGACACTACCGTGCAGCCCAAGGCCATCACCTTCCCGACCGATGCCAAGTTGCTGCATGCGGCGATCAAGGGGCTCAACCGGCTGACCCGCAGATGCGGGGTGCGGTTACGGCAATCGTATCTGCGCATTGCCAAGCGTGCAGCCATGATGGCTTCCCGCTATGCCCATGCCAAGCAGTTCAAGCGTCATCATCGGCAATTGCGCCTGCTGCGCAGCCGGCTCGGGCGCATCATCCGCGACATCCGCCGCAACATCGCCGGACGGCCAGAACTCGCGGCAGTCTTCGAAGCGCCGCTCGCGCGCGCTGCGCAGATCCGATCGCAGCAGCAGCGGCAGCGCGGATGGAAGCTCTATTCCTTCCATGCCCCCGAGGTCGAATGCATCGGCAAGGGCAAGGCCAGCGCACCCTACGAGTTCGGCGTCAAAGCCTCGATCGTCACCACCAACGCCTGCGCTCCCGGTGGCCAGTTCGTGCTCCATGCCAAGGCGCTGCCGGGCAACCCTTATGATGGGCATACGCTCGGCAGCGTCATTGATGCCACCGAGAAGCTCACCGGCTGCGCCATCGAGCGCGCCTATGTCGACAAGGGATATCGCGGCCACGACACCGCCAATCCGCGTCGCGTCTTCATCTCTGGGCAGAAGCGCGGCGTCTTCGGCGTCATCAAGCGCGAACTGCGACGTCGCTCGGCAATCGAACCCGTCATCGGACACATGAAGAGCGATGGCCACCTCGGCCGCTGCCATCTCAAAGGCCGCGAGGGTGACGCCGCAAACGTCATCCTCACCGCCGTCGGCCACAATCTTCGCCGCGTTCTCGCCTGGCTGAGAGCTCTACTGCGCCTGATCCTGTTCGCTCTATGGCAGGCATTCGTCCTCATGCCGGCACTCAGATGGGCTTCTTAACGGCCGACTTCGTAGCCTAAACGCCGTTCCCAGTTTTCAATTTCGCTGGGCGGCAGAAATTCGTCATTTTCATAGTTGAGCAACGAGACAAAATCGTCAGTGAGCGGGCTATATAGATAGCGTATCGGATGCGCGCCGTCCGGTCCTTCTAAATGACCGGGAAGTTCGTTGAGCACGCAGCCCATTAAAACGAAAAATTCAATTAGTTCCGAAAGTTTGCGCCACCCGGGGCCGATGCCGAATGGGACTGCCAATCAAGCCGCCAATCGAACCGAAATACTTGGATCGTGCTCATTGACGCGGATAGGGCGCATCTCGGTTTCAGCTAGTTCGTACATTTCTTTAAATCGTTCTGGCGCCGGCTTTATGCCTTCTAGAGCACGTCGCCCTAAATGTTCAGTGATAATCATGTTTTCAACTACGGCACGCATAAAGGCATAGGGCAATTTAACTACATCATAGGTGTGAGCTACGATATCATATTCTATGCCTTGCACGACCCAAGCTTCGCCCTCTTTGAAGGCGACTGCATTTATGTGGAATTGTTTCGGGTCTGACATTGGTGCGGTCCTGCGGATACGCCAAGCCTCACACGTATCATTGCACTTAACAAGGTTATTATGGGGACATTCCGCATAAAAATCAAGAGTGATTTCAGTGGGTTAACGCAAGTTAAGAGACGTTTTTCCCTTTGTTTTCAATGCTACCTATAGCAGCCGATAGAAAAGGGAGGGCGCTCGCTAGGAGCGTCCCCCTTCGATTACCCGGAATTGCCGCCGACGACCCGGCGCGCTCGGAGTGGGCAGTGGCGTCCAACAGATCGCCTAAGCGCGCCGAAACGCATGATGATCCCCGCTGTGTTGGGATCGGCGCTCGACTTTCACTTGGACAAACTTTCTCAGCCCCTTCGCACTCACACCACTTGTTGTTCGGAGGATCGCCGCAATCATGCTTTAGGCGTTTCCACGAAGCGCAATGGCCTGTGGCGAGAACACGCCAGCCCGGACCCCCTTTGCAACCACACCCGTGACAATAGCAATCCGCCACGCTAGGCGAAGCAAACAAGAGAAGCGTAACACACGCGGCAATGATCCGCACGGCGGAAGCCCTCCCGCGCTTAATTCAGCACCCGCATAAGGCGCGGTCAATGGCTTTGGCAACCTTGCAGGCGCGGGGCGGGTGCAGCGTGCTATCCTCACGTCATGCCACCCACGCGCCGCTTCCCTCCGCCCTAATCGCCGCTCACTCGTTGACCCACTTATTACCGCTGCGCTCCGCGTAATACTCCTCGGCAACGCTTTACTTCGACAGGCTGATCAATTCAGCGAATGGCGCATTGGGCCGGCAGGATCGGCATGACAGCGCTGGAATAAGAGCCGTCACGGCCGCGCCGCGGTGCCAGTCGAGCGCCCGGAGATCGACGTCGCCGCTGGTGCGGCAAGCCGGACAGCGCGCCCGCGGGAACCGTGAATGGCGGCGATTTGAACCAGAATGCTTCTCAAGAGTTTCTGGAGCATGCGTGCACTCACGATCATGGCGACTGCCGCTGGCGCGTTGGCCGCCGCCTTCGTGTTGGCGCCGAGAGCCAATGCGGAGCACATCTGCCGCCAAGTGTGCGACCAAGCGGGTTCTTGCCAATCCATCTGCGTCGATGATGACCACGTTTTTTTGGACAACAGCGACAAGGATTTTTATCTTCGCCACGGTCGGCCAGACGCTTTCTTAGGCCGTTAGAGCACGGCGTTCGCAATATACGCAGTGAACATCGCCAAGCTGCCAAGCGTGCCGCGGCAAATATTGAAGGACATTTCGCGGCCGCCAAATTCGGCCAGTCGGGCGACATGACTTGTGGCGGTCAGTCCCTTGCCGAACATTAATCCTTCGGCCACTTCACTGTAAGGCAATCGCCTCCAACACACGCCATATCGGTCCTGAAACCCCACCACATTAGGGCGGCGGTTCAAGAACTGAGTTTCCTTAATGAGCGATGAATGCGCCAATAAATCCGCGCCCATGCCGCCGCGTTGCCCAAGCTGCGCTCAGCCCATGAAGCTTGTCCGGCGAACGCGGCGCTTCGGCGGACTGACTGAGCTGTACACCTTTGAATGCCGAACGTGTGGCGTGTCGCATATCGAGACGTCATGACAACGACTGTCACCATATCGCCGCGGACGTTGGTCGCGAAATTGTAGGCAGGGCGAGCGACAAATTGGCGCGGTAGTTTCCATAATTCTTACACTCAAACATGATTACTTCAGCAAGTGAGCGACGTTTGCGTGGAGCATGTCATGTCGATGGGAAAAGAATATCGGAAGAACGCTAATGCCTGCATGGAGTTGGCGAAAACTGCAAAGTCGGAGACTGAACGCGAAGTCCTTTCGGATTTCGCTCGTTCGTGGCAGCAAGCGGCGGTGAATGCAGAGAGTCGGACCAATGTAAATTCCGAACAAACCAATGCGCACAGGGTAAAATCGGAATTTTCCTAAAAATTGATTGGCTCATTGGAAAGGCCGTCGCGCTGTTCGATGTCGGCTACTTCCCGCCGAACGCGCCGCCTGGATGAATGACGGTCGCTATTACCCCAACAGCGGAAAATTCGGTTGTGGCGCAATACCGGTCGCGATGGGCCAAAAAGCGACCGTTTGCACTGCAAAGCGCAGCGGGCCTTTTGGTCATCGGATAATCGCAAAGTCGCCCACCCTGCCGATTAGGATGTGATATTCTGTCAATTCGCTACGGGCATGGCGCTCCTCGGTACGGTCAATGGCAAACGGCATCGCAAGACGGCAATTCATATCTACGCTTGGAGGCGTGGCAACCTGGCCGCTCGCGGCGCGCGCGGCAGTGCGCTAAGCCGGCGCTGATTGGATAACTGTGATCCCAGCTCGATAGGATAAACACTCATGGCGGCAGGAAAAAGTATGAGGCGCCAAGTCAGTGCACTGATGATATCGTCAGTCGTGGCCCTTGGTGTGAGTGTCATAGGCTCAACTGCAAAAGCGGAAGATGATACTTCGCGGTTCACTTACGTGCGGCTGCATTGCACTCCGGACAATCAGTCGCACTTCACAGACGTGACAATCGAACTCGCCAAGGAAAATTTCGCACCTCCTGCAGCTCCGATCGCCATCGGAGGCAACAGGCTGACTTCAAGGGCGTTCATAGCAGGATTCGGGGCGAACTGGGGCGCTGGAGATCTGCAGACCCATCTCAACCACCCTACTCCCGCAGTTCAGCTATTCACGGTGCTCCGGGGCGTATTCTCGATCACCGTGACAGATGGCGAGACCAGACAGTTAAATGCCGGTGACATGGTCCTGCTGGAAGACATCACACCTTGCAGAGGACATATTACCGTCGTGGGCGACAAGCCCGGATTCCTACTCTTCGCTCGGCTACTTCCCGCCGAACACGCCGCCGCCCGAATGAACAGCGCGGCGCATCGCCGCCAACATCGCTAGCGTGGCACGCTAGGGCGGCGCGGACTTTAGCAGTCGGTGGCTTGCGCGGTTTCACCGGGATGTAGCGTCATCCCCATGACAGAGACCGGAACCACGCCTTGCAGCGCCTTTGAACGCTCGCCCGTTGCCACGGTGCCGATGCGGGGGAATACATCCATCATGGGTGAGGTGTAGTCTAGATGCAGAACGCGACGGCGGCTAGGTCGGGCCGCTTGAGGTTTTCGCCCCAAAAGCGGCCACGTCGGCCGACTACCGGCGCGGCCGAGAAGGGCCAGTTCCTGCCGCACGGTCAGTCTGGTAACACGGATCGATGAGACCGCCGCGCTGCGGAGACGATGCTCAAGGCCACAGTCAGGAAAGCCGGCCGCCGCATCACGGTGGGCGAAGACAAAGCTTATGACAGCGCCGATCATGTCGCCAATCTGCGCGCCATCAACGTTACGCCGCATGTGACGCAGAACGAGGCCATCACTTCTACCGGCAAGCGTCGCCACAGCGCCATCGACCGCCGCACCACGCGGCACCAAGGCTACGGCATGTCGCACCGCCAGCCCATGGCGGTTCTCCATGGTGGCGTGGCCCATATAGCAAAGCTTGGCCTCCCGACCGGCCGCCTTGCGGTAGAGCCGGCAGTCGGGATCGGTCGTGCTCCCATGGGTGTCGTTCTTACGCCGCTGGCCGTGGAAATTGGCCCCGCCGTCATCATCACCGCTGCCGTCCTTGGGGCGGAAGCTCTTCTGTGAGGCCCAGGCTTCGATCAGCGTCCCGTCGACGGAAAAATGCTCGTCCGACAACAGCGACCTGACCTGCGGGTGGTTCAGAAGCTTGGCCATGAACTTGGCGAACACCTCGCCGTCCTGCAGCCGATCGCGGTTCTTGGTGAACACGGTCGGGTCCCACACCGGGTCGTCGGCTGAAAGTCCCACGAACCAGCGATACAGAAGATTGTAGTCCAATTGTTCCATCAACTGGCGTTCCGAGCGAATGCTGTAGAACACCTGCAGCAGCAACGCGCTCAGCAATTGCTCCGGCGGGGTCGAGGGACGCCCCTCGCTCGCATAGAGCCTCGCAAGGCTGCGGTTCAGCTCGCCCAGCACATCGCGCACAAGCTCCCGGATCTTCCGCAGCGGATGGTTCGCCGGCACCCGCGCCTCCGCCGAGATGTACGAAAACAGCCGCCCCTGATCCACAAATGCGCCCCGCATGCAAGCCTCCGCCAATTCGTGATACAAAACTGAATCACTAAATCCTCGCTCTGGCGAGGGTTTTTCCGCAGACTGTTAGGCTGAAAGACGCTCAATATGGTCGAGAAGCCCGAACAACGCCTCAAGAGATTCGCTGCTGCTATCCCCAGCGAAGAGGAAATGCGCAAAATAATTCAGGACCTCGAAAAGGAAAATTCCGCTCTCGCTGACTATGCAATCGCCCTAATCTGTCAAACGTTCGTCGAGAGGGCTTTGGAGGTCGCAATTTCAGCTCAGTTAAATCCTCTTGATGAGCAAGCTAATCAGCGCCTTTTTGACTACAGCGCCAACGGGCCAATTTCCGATTTCGCAGCAAAGATAAAGCTCGGCTACTCCATGGGTATCTTTGGTCAATTGACCAAAAACGACCTAAACAGAATACGAGAAATCAGAAATGCGTTTGCTCATTCACTGCAATCAACCTCTTTTGCGACCCCAGAGATTGCCGAGATATGCGAGATGTTCCAAGTGCCGGAACTGGTCAGAATAAGGATTGCGGGGTTCCCGCCAACTGCGCGCAAGAAGTACATCACACAGACGACCATGATAGCGGGCCGGCTTAAAGTAGGGCTCAACCGTCATGAATTAGTCGAGGTCATCAGGGCTTGGCAAAAGATTCAGCGTGTGTTGCCTTAGTTGCCAAGCGCCGATAATTTCATTTCCAGGAAGCAGACAGTCCGCAATCGATCAATGTCCGGATGACCTCGGGCGTTGAGGGATACGGGCTTCGCGGTTCCGCGATCTGCTATCATCGCGCCATGCCGCCCACGCGCTCCGCGTCCCGTCGCCCTGGTCCATCGAGGAAAGCTCCGCCTGCTTTATTGTGCGGGACGGCGGCAAGCAGGCGCTGGCGTATATCTATTTCGAGAACGAGCCCGGCCGGCGCTCAACTGCAAAGCTGCTCACGCGCGACGAGGCATTCCTTATCGCGCTGAATATTGCCAAGCTGCCGAGCGTGCCGCGGCATATATTGAAGGACATTCCGAGGCCGCCAAATTCGGCCAGCTGGGATGATTGAGGTGTAGCCCCACTATCGGCGCCGCTATTTCGGCGTACCAGCGGCATTGAAATCGTCCTGAGGGTTTAGAAAAATTGGCTGTCCATAACTATTTCCCAGTACGTCGATGCTCGCGCGGTCTGATTTGCTGTCCTTTATGTAGGTTGCTTTTGGCGGCATGTTGATCTGAACAAAGTTCGGCCAAAAGCGGTTGAACAAATAAAAGACAAACGGCTTTTCCGGCCCTTGATCTACTTTGGGAATGTACGCTCCCCATTGCGTGGTTTTAATTATGTCTCCCGAAGTCGCGCCGCCATCGTTCTTGACCGCCTTCTTCACCAATACATCGAAGATCAGGCGAACATCAAAAATTGGGCCGCTGCCATAATCAAAAAGTTGACACTTGTATCCAAAGTCGCCGATTTTCTTCTCAACCGGAGACCAGATGAGGGGATTATTGGGCGGACCGAATTGTTTACTAAGACCGCCGCCGCCTAAGTCGTTCATAGGGTCAGGCGATATGGATTCAAGAACGAAAATTTCGCCAGACGCCGGAAGATTCTTTGGCATAGGCGTCCAATCGCACTGCAAAAATAACTTGGAGTCCTCCACTGTAGTAATTTCGCGAGTAACCAATTTGGCCTTTATCTTTTCCATGCCGTCAACAATGGCGTCCTGCACCTGAACCGATCGATAGCCACTCCACACGAGCGCACCAAGCCCGATCACGCCAATGCAAAGAAAGGCCAGCCAGTAGCGGCCTTTGTGGACCTTTTTTTTGGGGGGCCAGACACTCACGCGCAGCCCAAGGACGCCTAGCGCCAACTGAGAAAGCCCGGCAACGAGTAACAAAATGAAATCGAGCATGTCAAAATCCTGTCCCTGAGGCATCGTATCTCAAGGGAAAGGCGAGATCATGCCTCGTGCGATCCCCTCACCAGACAATAGCGCCACCGCATTCCCGCAACGACGGCCATTCAGGCCGTCGTCAGGTGGAACGGCGTACGCGTCACGGATGCCGCAAACCCTGAGGTGATCGAATGAGACTTTCGCACTGCGGCAAATAACGTCGCGAAGGCGCAGGCCGTCCTGTCCGAACCTGAACTGCTTCGGGCGGTGTTCGATGTCGGCTACTTCCCGCCGAACACGCCGCCGCCGGGCTGGGACGGCCAAAGCGAAGATGTGTGACGGAGGTCACTTCGCGCTGTCATCCCTGGAGTAGTTTGAACCGCAGGCGGGGCAGTAGTTGGAGCTTCGCCTTCCTCCCATCACTTACCCCGCCTTCATCGGCGGGGTTTTTTGTCGCTGGTCGCCTGTCGTAATTCTCCCGCGATGAGCATACGCTGGGCGAGCATTCGGCCGGCCCCGCGTATAGACCATAGCCGGACGACATGCGGGAATTCAGCGGGCCGGCATGATTGAGGCGAAAACTGATTATCTTCGCACGAATGATTTCTAAATTAGCGAACAGGTTGTTTGTGTTGGGGTTGGCTCCAGCTATCATTATACGGCCAGCGCAAAAGCCGCCAACTCCGCCGTCTCTCACCGCACGGCGATGCCAGGTGGACTAGCGCGAAGCGGCAGGGGGGCCCCGGCCCGCCCAAGACAAAGGTCGGGGTCTCTTTTCTCAGTTCGGGTTGCCGCATGAGCAAGCTCAAGCCCGCGCCGTTTTACTGTCCAGAGTGCAAGGCAAAATACGAACTCGTCAGAACGGAGTCGCCGGCAAGCGGAGCCGATCCGAGAATACTTTGCATCGGTTGCGGCACTCAACTCCCCGGACGTGAGGGCGCATTCATTCTCAAATACTTCCTCGTGGAGCGCACCCGCGCCGTCGCTCGGCAGTCATCTCAGCCAGTTTAGATGGTACTGTTACGGATGGTCTGTTGCCCCTTCCTCCCAGACTTTGAGCCCCGGTCACGTCACGCGCGTGCCGAGGTACTTTTTGACGTATCAGCACGCTAACCGTTCCGTAATCCGTCCGCCGCATATTCGAATGCCGGCTGCGTCGCGTAACTGCCGGCGACGGCGGACGGGGAGGTGTCGGTGCCCGGCCGGCACAGTCACCTCCTCGGACGGCTCAAGCTGTCATTGCCCGCCGGGCCGCTCGTGTGTTTCCAGACCCGTTTTATTTTTCCAATTTAGTGACCACCAGAACATAATGAAGAACATTGGGATTGCGATAATCGAAAACCACCAAGCTATTTGATAATATGCGGTACGCCAATCAACCAAAATAGCAAGGCGGCTGATCTCCCTAGAGAAATCAAGTTTGTCAGGAGTGCTGCAGTCGACGTATTCGAGAAACGAATAAGAAATTTCGGAGACTCCAAGGCATAATGCAGCCGCAGCCAGAGATAAAATGATAATTACGATCGCTAGCCATCGAGGCCATCCACGATTGTGAAACACGCCACCTCTTTCGGCGGCGAACGTTGTGGCGGCGACGACAATGCCGTCGAAAGCCAGTAGTGCTAAACCTTTTGTGTCGAGGACGGTCAGAATGTCATAAAACGTCCTTACAATCTCCTGGCCATGCTCCGGATTCATTTGCGTTCCTGCAGCGTGCAAAAGTTCAATCTTTTGTAGTAGATCACAGACCATATTCGCTGCCTCCGTAGCGGTTCCAAATCGTCGTAGGACCAAGTCAATGGCTTTGCGCCATAACCGAAGTTCTGCTCTCGTTGATGTGACAAAGCGGTGCCAACCGTGCCACGGCAGATACTTAAGGACATTCCACGGCCGCCAAGTTCAGCAAGCCGGGACGATTGAGTGCGGCGCAGGCGGCGGCCCAAGCAAGAGCCGTCGACGTCGGCGCGAGGCCATCGATGAGCCGGTAGGCAAATTCCGCGACGTCAATACTGAGACAGCTACCCCTAGCGTCGCGTGCCGACTGAAGAAGCGCGGCCGTCCTTATGTCTCACTCAATTTTCGGGGCGCGCATTCGGCCCCGCAGGATCAGCACGACATCTAATGAATTATCACTTGCTTGTAGTGAGCGCCCTTGGCGCTATTGGTGAAAATCTTGGACGTCGTACTGCTATTCTTCGATGGGGTAGGCGCCGCTTTATTGGCCGGCGGGCTGGTATGTTGTCCACCGCCTCCGCCACCGCCGCGTGCAAACACCGGCGCCGATGCGATGGAAACGGCGGCAATTAACGCCGCAAGCGTGATTGATGCTTTGAACATTTGACACCCCCTTGAGCACGGTACGGTGTCCGGCCGAAACTATCAAGTGCTGCTGGCCAAGTTCGACGTCGGCTACTTTCCGCCAAACACGCCGCCGCGTGAGTGAGCCGGCGTCTGCTTTGCTCCCAAAAGCGGCCACGTCGGCCGACGACCGGCGCGGCTGAGAAGGGCCAAAACCGGTCGCGAGCAAGTGCAGCATTGGCCCCCTATTCGATTACTTCGTCGGCGCGGCCAAGAATCGAGATCGGGACAGTAATCCCGAGCGCCTTGGCGGTCTTCATGTTGATGATCAACTCGACCTTGGTGGATTGCTGAACTGGCAGGTCACCCGGCTTCTCGCCTTTGAGAATGCGGCCCGCGTAGATGCCGGCGAGGTGATACGATGCATTAATATCGCCGCCATAGCCGGCAAGCCCGCCCGCCGCCGGAAAGCGGCGATACTGGTAGATTGTCGGCACCGCATGACGGAGTGCCAACGCGGCCAATTGCTCGGTGTGATCGTTGAACATTGTATCGGGGCCGATGATGAGACCGCCCGCCCCCAGTTCGCTAAGCTTGGCGAAGACGCCTTCGAAATCCGCCTCAGTGCTGGCCCGAAAGAGATGCAGGTCCAATCCGAGCTGGCGTGCCGCCGTCTCCATAGCTTTCTGGTTAAATCCTGGATTGGTCGGGTTGGCCAAGACCGCCACAATGTGCACGGCGGGAAGCAGTTCATGCAGCAATTCGAGCCGTTTCGGCGCCGTCTCTTCAGATAATTGGGTGACACCGGTGACATTGCCGCCTGGCCGGTCGAGCCTTTCGACCAGGCCGAGCTTCACCGGATCGCCGCCTGTAGTGAAGACAATGGGGATCGTCTTGGTGGCCGCCTTAGCTACCAGATTGGCGGGCGTGTTGGCAGAAATCACTGACACGCGGCGGCGAATAAGGTCGGCTACGAATTCAGGCAAACGATCAAATTGATCGTTCGCCCAGCGGTATTCAATGGCCACGTTCTGGCCTTCAACATAGCCCGATTCCTTCAAGCCCTCACCGAACGCCTTGACCTGGGAGGCGAAGCCTTCCGGAGAGGCTCCGTTGAGAAATCCGATGACCGGCATCGTCGCTTGCTGTGCGCTCGCCACCAGCGGCCATGTGGCTGCCGTACCGCCGACAAGCGTGATGAAGTCCCGGCGCCGCATGTTCTTTCCCCCGAGCCCGAGGACATATCCTACCACATTGGTGGAACGGGGTGTGCACCACAGCAATTCATCCGCTTGAAATGGCGCGATGGGCCACGAGCGGACTAACGCAGTGCAGCAAAAATCAGCGCTACTCGATCACCTCGTCAGCCAGCGACAGCAAGTTGTCAGAGAGTTTCAACCCGAGCGCCTTGGCGGTTTTCAGATTGATCGCCATCTCGAATTTGGTGGGCTGCAACACCGGTAACTCGGCCGGGTTTGCGCCGCCGAGAACCTTGCCGGCATAGACACCCATCTGGTGGTACATGGCGGCAAGACTTGATCCGTAGCTCATCAACCCACCCGCAGCGACTAGCTCGCGGGTCTGATACATGGCGGGCAGCGCATCCCGCGCGGCAAGCGCTACGATGCGCTTGTTGACAAGAAAGGCATCAGGCTGCACTAGCAGCGCGCTGGCTCGCGTGCCGCGCATCGTATCGAACGCCGCGTCGATCTCTGCTTCGCTGCTCGCATGGACGATCTCAATCTTCTCGCCAAGATTTTGCGCAGCATCGAGCGCATCCCGTACATTCTGCTCAGTGATTGGATTGCGTGGGTTGACGAGGAACCCGATCAATGTCGCGCCGGGGACTAGCTCGCGCAAAAGCCCGACCTGTTTTGCCGCCATTCCTCCAAACATCGAGGTCACGCCAGTGGCGTTGCCGCCGGGACGGTTCAAGCTTGCCACGAGGCCGCTCGCGACGGGATCCTCGCCGGTAAAGAAGACAATCGGGATGTTACCAGCGGCGCGCTTTGCAGCGTGCGCTGCCGGCGTGTTCGGAGCGAGGACGGCAACCCGGCGACGGACGAGGTCGTCGGCCATATCGGGGATGCGATCATAGTGGCCCTCGGCCCACCGGTATTCGATCGTAACACTTTCCCCGACGGTATAGCCCGCTTCCGCAAGTCCGCGAACGAAGGCTTGCACGTATGGGGCATAAGCAGTTGCCGAGGATCCATTGAGGAAGCCGATTACAGGTTTCACCGTCAGCTGAGAGCGCGCCGCAAACGGCCATGCAACGGCACTGCCGAGCAGTGTGATGAATGCGCGTCGCTTCACAGGGTCCCCCACGGTCGAGGATTGAACCCTACCATACGCGTGGTGTTGTGCAGTACAGCAAATGGTGGGCGCGAAATGTCGTGATGGGTCATGAACCGCCGCGCCCACATTGAGCCGGCGCGGCAGAAAGACCCCTCATAGCGGACACGGCCCGGCGTCGCAGCGATCTGCTATCCTAGCGCCATGCCGCCCACGCGCCGCTTCCCGCCACGATGGTCAATCGAGGAAAGCTCCGCCTGCTTCATCGGCCGCGACGGCGACAAGCAGGCGCTGGCGTATGTCTATTTCGAGAACGAGCCAGGCCGGCGCTCAAGTGCGAAGCTGCTGTCGCGCGACGACGCATTCCTCTCGCGGTGAACATCGCCAAGCTGCCAAGCGTGCCGCGGCAGATATTGAAGGAGATTCCAAGGCCGCCCAATTCAGCCAGTCGGGATGATTGAGGGCTGAACCGACGAGGCTAGACGCATTGCTGCAAATGTTGGAGAGGTTACTTTAGGGAGACGGAAGGGACGCCCATGTACTATCAAGTGATTTCGCAGTGCGTGCAGAGCCTGAAGAATTTAGAGGTCTGTCTCGACAAGGCTAAGCAGTATGCGGACGCGAAAAAATTCGACGTGAGCGTGCTCATGACCAGCCGCCTCGCGCCCGACATGCAGCCTCTCATCTATCAGGTCCAAAGCGCTTGCGACTATGTCAAAGCCGCGGCTGCTTGGCTCTCGGGACAGACGCCACCCAAGCACGAAGACAACGAACAGACGATCGACGAGCTGCGCGCACGCATCCGGAAGACCGTCGCTTTCGCGGAAAGCGTGAAAGAGGCGCAGTATGCGGGCGCGAGCGAGCGCAAAGTCAAATTCTCTTGGGCGCCCGGCAAGGTCATCGGTGGCGAGGACTACCTGTTGCAGATGACGATCCCCAACACTTTTTTTCATATCGCGATGGCCTATGCCATCCTCCGCCACAACGGCGTCGATGTCGGCAAGATGGATTTTCTTGGTCCTATCAATTTCGTCGCCGCCTGATCCGTCGACATCATCGATGTCTAGTGCCGCTGCGCATGGTGCTGGGTATGGAAGGTGTCGCCTGCCGGCCAAAGTGATCCAGTGCCGCGACGATTGAGCGCGAGGATTGGTCGACGCCCCAATTGCATTGTTGTGTCGAACCACCGAGGGGCGAGAAGCCCCCAACCGGGCAGCGCGGGGCTCGGCGTCTACCAGGCAGGCAGCCTGCGGTCCGCCTCTCGGTTGAGTGTAAATCATGCCGTTCAAGGCTGCCGACCCGCGCATTCTACTTTCAGATCGAGCGATGTTCGACGTCGGCTACTTCCCGCCGAGTTGCCAGGGAGGCCCAACCTGCGGCACCTCCAGGCAGTGGTCGGGGTCTTCTCTATCAACTCGGCTTATCCATTCGCGCGCCGCCTGATTCAGCTCCGTGCCAACCTTTTCCGCGACCATTGGTGCCGGACTACTCTGAGTACGTGTGGCAGTCTGCCGCCGTGACAGCCTGCCACTCGCGCGCCGACAGTGCGCTGTTTAGCCTTGCGTCGTCACCTGGGGCAACGTCTGGGTGGCCCCGACGTTTTACCTCCCTTGTCGGGGCCACTTTCCCTTCCTGGTCAGCAAGCAATTCTCTCGCTGATTTCCCGCGCGCATTAAGCTTACTTGGTAACGTGAATTGGATCATCGCATTGCAGGCAGTCGATGTCCGGATGACATTCGCGCGTGACGTTTTTAAGCGTCGTGCGCCATGCAAAACTCGGAACAAGACTGGCATTCTTTGTTGACGCCGCGTGAGTTGGAGGTTGCGCGCCTTGTTGCCCGCGGACTAAGCAACAAGGATATTGCGCGGATGCTGGGAACTTCTCCCGGCACAGTAAGGTTCCAAGTGCATTGCGTGCTCAGAAAGCTCGGCGTTTCAAAGCGTGGTGATCTAATTTTGCAGCGCAGGGCCTAAGCGCAAAAGAGATTCCGCCCCGTGGAAAAAAATCTTTGGCGCGATGATTATTGTCGGCTCGATTGTCGCCGTGCCGTTCCGCAGATGTTCGGGATTGCCGAGGCGCCGTCCGAGCGCTGCGAGGGGTGACGGCATTGCCCCAATATTTCTTCGTTATTCGGTGGGAGGAGCATGACGATCCATGTGGAACGTCATTTCCGAGCGACGCGGACGCCCGCGATCACGCCCATACCGTCATTCGGGAACTCAAAGCGATCGGAAGCTTCGATGAGCCCGGTTTAACGATCGTCGTAAAAAACGAGCTTGATGAAACGGTTTTTACGATCCCTTTTGCGGGGCCTTTGAACTAACAATGCGGCCCCTGCCGCCGCTGAAGCGGCGCGAAGTGCGTTGGCAAGCTGCCAAGCGTGCCGCGGCAGATATTGAAGGAAATTCCAAGCGGCCAAATTCGGCCAGCCGGGACCGATTGAAGGCGAGTGTCAATGTCCATGCGTCTGAAATGAAAGAGGCCGCCAACTGAGGCGGCCTATTCCTTCTTGCGCTGCGGTTGCTGCTGCTGTTGGGCGGCCTGCTGGGGCGCTTCCGCGACCGGCAATGACGTCTCGCCGTGTTTCTCAACGTGGTCCGCCAACCTCAATCATGCCTGGGCCATAGTGAGCAGGCTGAACTTTTCCCTAGGGTCCGAAATGTGGCGAGCAATTTCGATGCAGTGCCCTGCGGACAGCCTGTAGTACGCTACAGCTTCGTTTGGCGACACTCGCCCATTCCCGACACGTCAAAAGACATCCCCGGCCTGTGAAACGGCGCCAGCGGCATTTCGTTCCAAAAATGAAATTAGGACAGTTAAAAATCAAATTAGGACAAGAGGCTCGGAATTAGGATGCTACCCCGCCGACGGTACTGTCCGAATTAGGACATTCGCCCAGGGAACTTAGGACAATCGCTTGCGTTAGGGATATGGATGAGGACCCCGGCCCCCCAGCCCCTCACCCTCATGGGGTCCCGTCTAAAGCCCCGTTCGCGGGGCTTTTTCTTTTGGACGACACCCGCAGAAAGCACCGTGGCCCCATCGCTACCCGCCGCCCTGGTCGATCGAGGAAGGCACGGAACCTATAATCGGTCTTTGTGTAATTTAGTCTGATGTCTAAAACTTCAGGGATAAGCGCTGATGAGTTTTGTATTGATTTTGCAGTTCGTTCTGAATGGCCACGCTCACACTGTAAATACCGGGCGTGCGTTTTCCTCACAGCAAGAGTGCAGTGTCGCTGGGCAGCAGGCTAAGAGCTACGCCAATCTGGCGCCTGGCGAGCGATATTCATTTTCCTGCCGGCCGAGGTGATAGGCATTCCTCATCGCAGTGAACATCGCCAAGCTGCCAAGCGTGCCGCGGCAGATATTGAAGGACATTCCGCGGCCGCCGAATTCGGCCAGTCGGGACGATTGAGCGCGGCCGTCAATGTCCGCTTTTGCCCCGATAGCTGCCGCGGCTGTTGCCGAGCGGCGTGGCGGCTATGGGCCAAACTGCGACATCGGAGATGCGAGGCGCGGTACAAAGAGCGAGCCACCCGAAGGCGGTTCTCAATTCAAACCCGATGATCGTGTATCAGGCAGCAATCAATGCTGGCATTGACTTAACGACGGTGCCCGAGTGTCAGTTGAGGTGATAGTTCACGCCGACGCGGACGATAGAGCCGTTGAAATGCGCGCTCGTCTGTGCCAGCGCGGTGGCCCAAGGCGTGTTGATGAAGGGGCCATTGTTGATGATTTGGGTGAGCGGAATCGACGCTTTGACCGAGCCAAGATCATAATAGAGGTATTCGAACTTGGCGCTCCACTTTGACCAGAACATCCATTCGAGGCCGCCGCCTACCGTCCAGCCGACGAGGGTGTTTGACGCGCTTGCCGCGCCGAAAATCGGTGGCGTGATAGTTGCAAACGCCCCTGGGAACGTCTCCTGAATGCTGAATGAGGAGCCGACATTCGCGCCGCCGTAGGCGAGCCCACCAGTGGCATAAGCCAGGAGACTCGGCGTGGCGAGATAGCCTATACGCCCGCGCGCGGTCCCTAAATAGTCGAGACGCTGCGTGAACGAGGCGGTCGCCCCATAGTTATTAGCCGGAAAACCGAAGGGTGCAAAGGACGAGGTCGTAACAGCGCTGGAAGTTCTGCCGGACCCTGCAAGGGCTTGGATGTCTGCCTCAAATCCAAGGACGTAGGCCGATGTAAATTGGAAATTGTAGCCGAACTGGCCGCCGCCGATGAACTGGCCGCCCGAACGGGGAGCATTCGATGTGAGCACTGCGGCAAGAGCATTCATCGTCGCGGGCGCACCCAGAGCCAAACCAGCGGGATTGAACGAAACCGGCGTTCCCGTCGTTGCGAACGAACCATCGTCGAAGGCGCCGCCGGCGTTCAAGCCAACGTAGAAACCGGTCCAGGTCCACGCTGGGGCTGGCGGAGGCGGGGGTGCTTTGAGCGGCATATCGGCTGCGAATGCGGCAGTTCCGACGGATGCGATGATTGCCGCAATTCCAACCAATATGTTCTTCATAGCGCGCCCCCCCAAGGCAAACAGATGAAGAGACGATAGCACCCTTAACCTTCCAGTAGCTGTCTCTTCACAGCCACAGTGAATAAGAATCAACGATCACAGACACGTCGTAAGTCGCTGGCAGCCGATGTTCGCCTTGCCTCTAACCGGCAGGTAACACGCCCCGCGGGGACCTTCTGCAAGCCACTTCGCTACTGCGCCCGGACGGCAAAACAGCCACATTGCCGCACCTTTGCGCGCCGCCGCCAATAACCCAAATGAAATGTCGAGATGGGTCATCAACTGCCGCGGTGCCACGCAACCGGCGCGGCAGCTTTCACCCTGGAAG
This sequence comes from uncultured Alphaproteobacteria bacterium, assembly GCA_963724715.1. Classification (GTDB taxonomy): domain Bacteria; phylum Pseudomonadota; class Alphaproteobacteria; order Rhizobiales; family Xanthobacteraceae; genus BOG-931. The sequence continues at coordinate 53,371 of CAVRVV010000005.1, forward strand.
CTGCCGCGTCATGGCCGAAAGAGTTCGGCGGCGGCGTACAACCAGCGCCGCGCGTCCTAAACGGTCTCGCCGAACAGCGACGGGTTGATCGGCGTGATCAGCTGCGGCCCTTTGTTCCTGACGTTGCCGACCGACTTGTCCACCGGCCAAGCCTTCAAGGCCTCATCGGGGCAAGGCTTCAGCAGCGCGTACAGCTCGTCCAGCGTCGCCAGTTCCTCGCCAAGCCACTTCGGCCAGTCCGCCTCGTCGAGAATGACCGGCATACGATCGTGTATTTCGGCCATGCTCTTGTTGGGCCCGCACGTCGTGATCGTGCAGGTCAAGATTTCTTCGCCGCTCGTCGGCGACTTCCAGGTCTCCCAAAGGCCGGCCATGACCATCTCGCGATCGTCGGCCATCGCGATCGCGTAGGGCTGTTTTTTCTTGCCTTTGGGATCGAGCACCTTCCACTCGTAATAGCCGTCGGTGACGACGAGACAGCGCTGGCCACGCTTCCAGGCGTCGCGGAATGCGGGCTTGTTCCTGAACTCCTCCGATCGCGCGTTATGGGTCGAATACTGAATCTTCTCGTCCTTGGCCCACCGAGGGATCAAGCCCCACTTCATCATCTTCGGGATGCGCTTGCCGTCGACCGAGCGGATGGCAACCAGCATCGGGGCTGTGGGCGGCTTATTCCAATCGGGTTCGAAGTTCGGCGCCGGGGCATCCAGGTCGAACTTCAGCCGGATTTTGATTTCGGAATAGTCCGAGGACAGGCGAACGCGACCACACATGGACTCAATGTAGTTGAGCGCCCTCTATGAAAAAAGGGGATTGGCCGAGCATTCGGCTGGCGAAAGCGACGCGCCAGCGTGGGGCGATATCCGGCGCGAATGGTACCGGCGCCGTGGGCAATTTTGACGAGGCAATTGGCTTATGCAACTCTAGCGCTTGGATTTGATAGGGAGACTTCTCGCATGGCGAAATCGTCGATCATCCGCGTTAGGGGCGCGACTCCGGTAGATGCCCATATCGGACAAAAGATTCGCGCCCGCCGAAATTTGTTGGGACTGAGCCAAACTGAACTCGCCGATACGGCCGGCATTACGTTCCAGCAAATTCAGAAATACGAGAAGGGCGTCAATCGCGTCGGGGCGTCTCGCTTGCAACAATTCAGTGAGGCGCTCGGCGTGCCACCATCTTACTTTTTTGAAGGCCTACCAACGGTCGGAAAGAAGCAAACCGCGCCGCAGGAAGGCAAGCTACCGGAGGACGAAATCGTTTCATTTCTGGGAACCCGCGAAGGCGCCGCTCTTGTGCGGGCATTTATGGCGATCAAACAAAAGCAAATTCGCCAAAATGCAATTGCACTGCTTGAGTCTTTGAAGTGAGCCGCGGCGGCGGACGCGGCGTGCTATCTTAGGTGATGCCCCGCCGCTTCCCGCCGCCCAGGCTAATGCGCGCTCCGATATGCGACCACCTGCGGCGCGGGACTCGACACTTGATGGTGAGTTTCCACCATACCCAGGACACCAACGGTGAACGCGCAACCAAAGACGAAGAATGCGAAATACCTAGCCATTGCCGTTCCCTCTCTTACCTGGAGATGAGATGCGAGGTGGCTTGTGAGCCGCATGAAATGCCGATGTCCTCTAAGCCCCTATCGTCTAGGCCTTCCAGATGCCGCCAGCCGGTGAGCTGCCGCTTGATGTCGGTCCAGCGCAAGCCGCTGTGGGTCTGAACTGTCAAGTTCCTTAGATCCCGGTTGAAGCTGTTCATGGTACACTCTCCGTCCCGCATGGTTGTAGTTACTACGTCGGCCCCAAGCAGGATGTGATTGCAGGCACAATTTTCCCGTTTTCCGGTGGCATTCTCCAAAGGTTTGAACCTTCCGCTAGTCCGCGACTACCACACACACGCGAGCTACCCAAGGGAATGACCGAGCCTAGGCACGGTCGAACAAATCCAACCAAGCGACGGAGATGCACCCATGACACAGAACGCCATGACCGAGACGCAAGAAGATACGCTTACCTTCGATGTTTCCGACGAAGCGTTGGAGATCGCCGCGAGCGCGCCGAGCGGACAGGTGAACTTCACCCTTGCGGCTTGCACCGGCCTGTCTTCGTGCCCCGCTTGACGGGCGGTTTGAAGGCGCGTGCAAACAAAAGGCCCCGGTGAAATGCCGGGGCCAAGTTCGAACGTCACACAGACAATATCGCATTCACTAGCCACGTACAATGAGAGCATCGCAGCCGGCCCCGCGCTGCCCTAATGGTGTTTGCTGGCGCCGCGCCATATATTTCCGAAATGTGCGGGCGTGCCACCAACAAGCTGACCTGGGAAGAGATCGTCGCGCTTTAACAGCTGACGCTCTTCCAACCGGCGCTGAACACGCGGGCCCGCTACAACGTCTGCCTGACCACGACGATCGACGCGATAGTCGCGCCCGACGACAAGTGCGAGCTCGTGCGGATGCGGTGGGGCCTCGTCCCTTCGCGGTGGTCGAAGCCGCTCAAGGAAATGAAGTTCGCCACGGCACGGCTGGGCTGGTCGAGGTCTTCAAGGATGCCAGTACCACGCGTGCAGAAGTGCAGACAGCGTCGGCCCGACGACAAAAAGAGCCCCGCCGAGGGGATGAGACTAGGCGGGGCAAGTGGGAGGAAAGGCAAAGCCCCATAGTCTGGCCCGCCCGGCACGCCGCCTATCGTGATTCTACCTCAATGAGCAACGAGCGGCGCACCCGGTGATCGACGTCGTGCCGCTGCGCATGGTGCTCGGCATGGAAGGCGTCGCCTGCCGGCCGAAGTGATCCCGCGCAGCGGCAGATATTGAAGGACATGCCGCGACCGCCAAATTCAGCCAGCCGCGACGATTGAGGGCGACTGAAGTCGATCGCTGACGATCCTTAGATTGCATGTGCCGGGATCGTGTCGCTAACGCTGTGTGACACAAGGCACAGTTGCCGAACACCGGATTTGCGACAATGACGGGAGAAAAATTGATCCAAGCGATTATTAGTCCGGCTTTCTCGATCAATTTCGTGGTCAGTGATGATTTGTGGATTGAGTACAATCGGCTTGCTGCTCGGGACGGCTATTGCCTATCTGGCAAATAGCTACCCAAAACATCACGCAGCCATGGAGACTGTAGCCGGCTTTCTGTTGATCGCCGGGTTAGGGATGTTGGGCTACGAGCTCGAAGCCATTTTCGGACATCCATAGCGGTTACGCTGTAGCAGGCCCGAACTGCTGCGCGCGATGTTCGATGTCGGCTACTTCCCGCCGAACACGCCGCTCGCCGCTCAGTGCATGGATGAGTAAATGAGCAAGACGACAATGACGGCAGCCAGAACAATTCCCCAACTGGGAATTTGAATGCCGACTATCGATGTTTTCTGGTTAAACCATTCCATGACTTTCCTCCTATAGAGGCGGGCGAATGGTTAGGCATCTTCAGGCCGGTGAACGAGTTTGAAGATACGAACGTCGGTTGAGTCCCATTGATCCATGATTTTTCCGCAGACAACACATTTGGCGACATTGCTCTCGTTCTTCGAAAGTCGCGAATGCGTCACCGCATAAAGGGCTCCGCAGTTCGGACAAAAGAAGGCGTGGCCTTCCGGGATTGGCCCTGTAAGAGGCATATTGGTAGCCTCACATCCAGAGCCATTATGCACCCCAAAGGATGTTTATTCCAGCGATGCGCGGGGCGAGCATCGCGGCCGGCCCCGCGCTAAAAGTTAGCAACCACATCAACAGTCGCCGCTCACTCGCTGACCCACCTGTTGGCGCTGCGCTCCGCGTAATACTCCTCGGCAACGCTCGACTTCGACAGGCATACGAGTTCGGCGAATGGCGCATTCGGCGGATAGGATCGGCATCCGACAACTGTAATCATCTTCACAGTTAGATCGGCGCAGTTGGGACTGCTTCGCGAGCGCCGAGAGGGGCCGAAGCACCGGGCCGCAGGCACAATGATCTGGCCTTTGTAGCTCGCCATGAGCAGGAGCCCGAGGACGAGCGCGTCGAAGTCGCCCAGCTCCGCCCTGTTGATCCGCGCCACGATCATCGAGCGGGGCGAGAAGGTGAAATTGGGCTTGCCGCAAAACACCCGCTTCAGCACGGGCGACATGAGAATGTCGTCTATCATCGCGGTCACCTCCTCATCGCCCCGAACTTTGTCCAACCGGTTTGCGCCGAGGAGCGCCCGCAATAATGCCCGCTTGCCGTTGCGGACCGTGAGCGTGTTCTCGCCTTGGGGGGAGAAGACGGTATACAGGACCTCGGCGATCTCGCGCGCTTCTTTGTACCCGAGGTGCGCGAGCGGATTGTAACTATGTTTGAGGGGGTCGAAAATCTTGGCCCGCGGGATCTGCCGCGCTTCATCGTCTATCAAAAGCCCGTGGCGGCGTACGGAAAAGCCGCGCATTCGTAATTCCGGCACCTCGACCGTTTTTGTAAATCCTACATAGAGCTTGTTCGACATGGGCGGGCAGAACGACGGGCAGAGCCTCAAGCCCGTTGGGAAAGGATGCTCGTGGGCCACCCGCCTAAAAGAGAACTGCCTAGCTTCATTTTAGCGCGTTTGTGACGAGCTACTTCCTGCAATTCGCCGCGCTGCAGTTCTTGACTTTGCACGCCCACGTTCCGCCGAACTTCGCGCACATCCCTTCGGGACATCGGCCGCCTTCAACGCAGATATCCCGCCTGCTCGATTGCGCTTCCGCGCATATTGTTGTGACGCTGAGCGACGCGAATACGATGACGCATGCCACAACGCTTTTCATGGCGTCACGGTCCTTAACCGACGACAGTGAAAGTAGAATTACGGACAGCCAGGCTTCCAATGCTTGCCGCAGTAGTTGCCTTTATTGGATTGCGCCGAAGCGTTGCTGTCGATGACAGCGGCCGAAACGCACACAGCGAAAATAGCGGCCAGAACAGCCGCGAAGAGCTTGGTCATTTGTGTAGTCCTCCCAGTCCGATCGTGGGAGCTTGGGCTTTGCACGCATCGCTTGTCAAGGCTACTTTTGCAGCCGATCCGCGTCTTCGACTACAAGAGGGGCTTGGGGGAACGGTAATCGGCTAGACTGCTCCTGCCCATGCGTGTCGCCTTAGGTGCGTGATGTTCCATAGACAGACGCTTTTCATTGTTGGCGCCGGTGCGAGCGCTGAAGTGGATTTTCCAGTTGGCACGCAGCTCGCCCGAAATATCGGGGCGAAGATGGATATTCGCTTCGAGCACGGTTTCAATCAAATAGGAACGGGCGATTATGAATTGTACGCGCATATCACGCGCTCTCTACCTCAAGAGAGAAACCACTTTCAGCAGGCCGCATGGCGAATTCGCGACGGGATTTCGTTCGCGCAATCAATCGACGATTTCCTCGACCAATACCGCACCGATCAGTATGTCAATTTGTACGGGAAAGCAGCAATAGTGCAGGCTGTTGTCGAAGCCGAACGCAACAGCCGGCTGTATTTCAACCGTTATGAGGGTGTTGAAACGTTCGATGCCGAAAAGCTCACCAATACGTGGTTTACTAAGTTTATGTACATGCTCTGTCGTGGCATCCCACGGGAAGATGTCACCAAAGTGTTTGACAAAGTCGCCTTTGTCGTTTTCAACTATGATAGGTGCATTGAACACTTTCTCATCAACGCTCTATACAGAGCATATTCGATACGCATTGAAGATGCCGCAGCGATAGTGGACGCCTTGCATATCCTACATCCCTACGGTTCGGTCGGCGATCTCTCCAAAGTCCCCTTCGGTCATAATCGCGTCAATGGCCTGCACCCGGTTCCGCAGACACCGAGTTAGGTGTTTTGATGGAACCGGAGGTGAGTCATGGAGAGACGGAAGTTTACACGCGAGTTCAAGCTTGAAGCTGTGCGGCTGATCAAAGAGCGTGGCGTCTCGTATGCCCAGGCCTCGCACGATCTCAGTGTGCATCAGTCACAGCTACGCGGTTGGGTGAAAGCGCTTGCGGATGATCCGCAGCATGCGTTTCCCGGCCAAGGTCAGATGAAGCCCGAACAGTTGGAGATCGCGCAGCTCAAGCGCGAGTTGGTCAGGCTGAAGGCCGAACGAGACATCCTAAAAAAAGCCGCGGCCTACTTCGCGAAGGAATCGACGTGAAGTTCGGATTCATTGCGAAGCACCGGGGGATCTGGCCGGCGGGATGGTTGTGCGAGGCGCTCGGTGTCTCGCGGGGTGGGTTCTATGCCTGGCTGAGGCGACCGCGCAGTCCACGCAGCCGGAGCGATGAAGAGCTCGGTGCCAAGGTTCGAGCGAGCTTCCTCGCCAGCGATCGAACCTACGGCGCCAGGCGGGTGTGGCACGACATGCTGGCGGAGGGTGTGTCGTGCGGTCTGCGTCGGATCGAGCGATTGATGCGATTACAGGCCCTCAAAGCCCGTCCGCGACGGCGGCGACTGCCGCCCGATCTGGGTGAGCGGCAGGTCGCCGCCGTCGCTGCCAACGTGCTCAACCGCAGCTTCGAAGCGCCCGCTCCCAACCGCAAATGGATCGCCGACTTCACCTATGTGTGGACAGCGGAAGGTTGGCTCTATGTGGCGGCAGTCATTGACCTGTTCTCCCGACGCGCGGTTGGCTGGTCGATGAGTGCTGAGATGACGGCCCAGTTCGTCACCGATGCCCTGGTTGTCATTCGGCGTGCAATTTTGACCCCCTGAGCCGGGGGATCGGCGTCCAAAATTGACCCCCTCCAGGTTGGCCTGATGCGCTGCTCGCTTTGATTCGAAGCGAGCGGTGGGGGAATGCTGACAGTGGAGACGATTGGCCGGATTCGGCGCGAGCATTTCCTCAAGGGCAAGACGATCAAGGAGATCGCCCGGGACCTGAAGGTGTCCCGGAACACGGTCCGCAAGGTTCTGCGGTCGGGGGAGACTTCGTTCGAGTACGAGCGTGACGTCCAGCCTCGGCCGAAGCTGGGGCGATGGACGGCGGAACTCGACGAACTGTTGGAAGGCAATGCGACCAAGCCCTTCCGCGAGCAGCTGACGCTGATCCGGATCTTCGAGGAACTACGCGGGCGCGGCTACGACGGCGGCTACGATGCCGTGCGGCGCTACGCCAGGCGATGGGCCAAGGAGCGCGGGCAATCGACGGCGGCGGCCTACGTCCCGCTGAGCTTCGCGCCGGGGGAAGCCTACCAGTTCGACTGGAGCCACGAGGTCGTCCTGCTGAGCGGCGTGACGGTGATCGTGAAGGCCGCCCATGTCCGGCTCTGTCACAGCCGCATGCTGTTCGTGCGGGTCTATCCGCGCGAGACGCAGGAGATGGTGTTCGACGCCCACGACCGGGCCTTCGCCCTGTTCAAGGGCGCTTGCGGGCGCGGCATCTACGACAACATGAAGACGGCGGTGGAGACGATCTTCGTCGGCAAGCAACGCCTCTACAATCGCCGCTTCCTGCAGATGTGCAGCCACTACCTCGTCGATCCGGTCGCCTGCACGCCGGCATCGGGCTGGGAGAAGGGGCAAGTCGAGAACCAGGTCGGGCTCGTCCGCGAGCGCTTCTTCACGCCGCGTCTGCGGTTCAAGAATCTTGACGAACTGAACGCCTGGCTGCTCGATAAATGCATCGCCTACGCCAAGGTGCATCACCATCCGGAGCTGACCGAGCAGACGATCTGGGAGGTGTTCGAGGCGGAGCGGCCGAAGCTCGTTCCCTATGCCGGCAGGTTCGATGGATTCCACGCGGTGCCGGCGTCGGTCTCGAAGACCTGCCTGGTGCGCTTCGACAACAACAAGTACTCGGTGACGGCCAGTGCGGTCGGGCGTCCGGTCGAGGTTCATGCCTATGCGGATCGCATCGTAATCCGCCAGGACGGGCGGATCGTCGCCGAGCATCCTCGCTCATTCGGCCGCGGCGACACGGTTTATGACCCCTGGCATTACGTGCCGGTGCTCGCCCGCAAGCCCGGCGCCCTGCGCAACGGCGCACCCTTCAAGGACTGGGTGCTGCCGGCCGCGATGGAGCGCGTGCGGCGCAAGCTCGCCGGCGCCGACGACGGCAATCGGCAGATGGTCGACATCCTCACCGCGGTGCTCACCGACGGGCTGCCGGCGGTCGAAGCGGCCTGCGCCGAAGCGATTGCGCAGGGCGTCCACTCCGCCGATGTCGTCCTCAACATCCTGGCCCGCCAGCGTGATCCCGGCCCGCCGGCCACGATCCTCACGCCGGCCGCGCTGACGCTGCGCCACGCGCCCATCGCCGATTGTGCCCGTTACGACAACCTCAGGAGAACCATCTGATGGAACGAACTCAACTCTTCGACCTCATGGGCGAGCTCAAGCTCTACGGCATGAAGGCCGCCTTCGACGAGATCATGGCCACGGCCGTCAAACGCCAGCACGAACCTCAGCGCATCGTCGGTGATCTGCTCAACGCCGAGATCAGCGAGAAGCAGGCGCGCTCGATCAAGTACCAGCTCACCATCGCCAAGCTGCCGCTCGCCAAGGACCTCGACGACTTCCAGTTCGAGGGCACGCCGATCAACGAGACGCTCGTCAACGACCTCGCCGGCGGCGGCTTCATCGCCCAGCAGCGCAACGCCGTGCTGGTCGGCGGGACCGGCACCGGCAAGACCCATCTGGCCATCGCCATCGCCAGAAGCTGCATCCGCGCCGGCGCCCGCGGCCGGTTCTACAACGTGGTCGATCTCGTCAACCGGCTCGAGACCGAGACCCGCAACGGCCGGCAAGGCCGGCTCGCCGACCACCTCACCCGCATGGACTTCATCATCCTCGACGAACTCGGCTATCTGCCCTTCGCTCAATCCGGCGGGCAACTCCTATTCCACCTCGTCAGCCGGCTCTACGAGCGCACCTCAATCATCGTCACCACGAACCTCGCGTTCGGGGAATGGCCGAGCGTCTTCAGTGATCCCAAGATGACGACCGCGCTGCTCGATCGCCTCACCCACCACTGCGACATCATCGAGACCGGCAACGACAGCTGGCGCTTCAAGAGCCGAGCCGACGATCACCCGACAACCCGCGCTCGCGCCGTCTCCGCAACCCCGACCAGCTCCGACGGCGCGAGCGCTACCGCCCGAACCCGTCGCTCAGAGGGTCAAAATTGGACGCCGATCGGGGGTCAAATTTGGAAGCCGATTGACAATGAAGCGCCACAACGTATCCATAACAGAGTTCCCTTGTATCGATTCGTCGCATGTTAGTTGGCAGAGGAAGCAAATCACTTGCTTCCACAATGCCGTACTTCCAACAGGCGGCAAGGGCGGAAAGATGCTTGTACACACGCCGTCCCCGATACTCACCGCGCATCCCTCGCGCTTGCGGACTATTTGGCGCTGCCAATGTTCACAAGTGTGCCGCGAGCCTAAAACGAGCCTAATAATCTTGTCTAGCTCTAGGCCACCTGGCTAAGTCATTGATTTCTGGTGCGGACGGCCGGACTTGAACCGGCATGGAAGTTGTCCCTCCGAGGGATTTTAAGTCTTTTCGCAGGCCTTCACACCCATCCCAATAAGCCAACCAATTGCGGCTTGGTATTGCTGTGGGCCCGAATGTAGTCGCTCAGATTGACCTCACTCGCTTGACACTCGCTTTCCGTGCCTGGAGACATGCCCCAGGACTTAAACGCCGTTCTTGGGCTGGTGCGCAGCAAAACGTTCCCGCGCTTCAGCATTCTCCCTATCTTCTTGTTCTTTAGTCATGCGCGCGTAGGTGTCGGCGATACGCTGCTGCTCCGCCTGCTGTCTTGCGGCACCCTCCTCCTTTTCTTTCCACCAGTCGCCCGAGAAACGTCGGTCGGAAGCGGGCATCATAGCGGCCGCGAACGCCGCTCCCGTTGACTGCCCCCGCGGCGGAAAGATTTGGCGGCCAGTGTCCCAATCAAATAAGCAGATCGAAGTAAGAAACGAAGGCGTGTTGCGACTAAAGCCATCGAGCCCGCGCGCGTGCAGCTCGACCGAACGCAGATATCGGTGCACGCCATCGGGGCACGCTCTATTTAGCTCGTCCACCGCCTTATCATTGGCCGCAATGCGGTCGACTAAGTCCGCGATCTTTCTCGCGACCTCCGGATAAACGTCGCGCAGCTCCTCGGAAAGATCGTCACGCAGAACTTTCAACGCGTCATATTCCGCCTGCCAATTCGCTTCTCGTTCGGCCAGCCATGTTGCTGTTCGCTCTCGTTCGTCTACTTCCCGGTAGCGTGCCTGCAATTTCAGCAACAAGGGGCCTAGTCGATTTACGGCCACCATCGCATCCAATGCCTGGCGCGCTGCTCTCGGATCAGCTTGCTCTTTCTCCGCCTGCGCAATGGCGGCCTTAGTTTCCTCGATCAGCGCAGAGAGATCTGCGGCCGGTGTGGTATCGCTCAGCGCCGCCGTGATCTTGCGCTCAAGCGACTTCGTCGGGTGGTCTTTCAGTTCGATCGTTTTACTCATTATCTCAACCTCCTGTTTAAAGGCACTGTCGCGCGCTCGGCGATCCGCTGGGCACGGAGCCGGCGCGCTGACAGGCTCGCCCAGATTGGTTTTCAGCGCGGCGATTTCCAAGCGCTGGCCAAAGTTTCGTCATATAGACGGTAAACCTCATCCATCGGACGTGGCTCTGTGCGATCACTGTGCGCAGCGGCGTCGCTGACAGCCAGATCGGCATGTTCGTCGGCCACTTCGCTAATTGGGCCGCGCCAGGCATCCTGCAACGAATTTTCGTAGGCTTCGTATGCGGCATCAACTCGCGCGAGTGCGGCATCATCGCGCGTGAACGCGAAACCGGGCTTGTGCCCAGGAATGCCACCGCGGCCATCGTGCGCTTGCGAATCTCGAAACCGCACACGTCCAATTTGCCCGTCCTGAAGCAGTTCGTCCTTTTCTTCGTCATTGTGTCGGTACGTTCTGGCCACGATCGGCCTCCTTCAGTTTAACGCCCAGATATGATGCAGTCCTCGCGGGGTGTGAGATCCAGAACCTTATTGATGACCAGCGCGACCGCAGCGTCGGATGGCTGCGGTGCCAAACGCTTGGCGACACGCGACAAGAAGTCGTCACGACGATCGGGCGGCAGCGCTTTCGCGGCGCGACGCAGTATCGCCATCTGGTGATCTGAAAATGCTGGCGGCGGCCGATCGATCATAACCAGACCTCCACGATCCAGGCGCCGATCATGATCACGACAAGCATGGCTGCGGCTGCAATGATGTCACGAGTGAATTCATGCTTCATCATCGCCATCGTCCGCCTCCGCCGGAATTTGGATCGAATGAATTTATGTACCCCGCCAAACGCGCCGCCTGGAACGAGCGAACGCTGTCAGCGTCGCCATCTTTGTCCGGCTTATCGCACCAGCCGCTGTAGTCCAGCTCGACGTTTTGCGTCTGCGCTTGCACGGCGGCGTAGGCGGCCATGCCTAGAGCAATGACGATGTCGATCTTGTGCGATTGTTTTTCTTTGGCAATGCGAAATCCGCGCGGGGTCTCGACTGCTACAGCACGGGAGATGGACAAGCGCATCGTGGCATCTTCATAGCAGTGCAAGTTTTGACCCTGGATCAACTCGTAGAGGTTCTGAGACGCTGCAGTAAGGTTTGGCTGCGTTTGCGGAAATTCTTCTATAGGCAAATGCGCGCGCAGCATCCGCTGCGCGGTCGCCTGCATCTGCCAAGGGTCGTACAGAATTCGTTTGATGTAGAAGCGCTTCTTTAAGTCCAGCAGCGTGCCCTCGATCGCTTGCTCGAAGTCCAGCGGCACATCAGGCGATGGCTGAAAGGTCTTGTGCGCGACCAAACGTACTTGCTGCGTCTTTGCATCAAACGTGACCGCGGCAATGGCGGTGCTGTCGTGTTTTGTTGACGCGTCGACGCCAATCCAGACCTTCAGCCGCCGGTCGGCGACGACAGGGGTGAGACGTGAATCGACGCAATTATCCCATTGGCGCATGTCGATGAAAGTGCTTTCGGTGGTGACAAATCTGTTTTCAATCATTCGCAGAAATTGATTTGGACGCAGGCTGCGTCGCATTTCGGCCAGCCAGGCATCTGTTTGCCACGGTGCTACTGGCGCATGCGACCAAAACATCAGCATGCCGTCGCCGGCGTGAAGATCGCTGCCGATCAATGGCTGTTGCAAGCCGCGCTTGTACAGTCCAATCAACAATTCGCTTTCATTTTCGAAACCAGCGTACGTCACCGTCAAACGACAAGCGATCGCGCGCGTCGGCGGCGGGATCATTTCATCGAAAAGTCTTTGCGAATTTTCGCTCGTATACGCCCAACTTTCATCGAAAACTGATATGACTGGATCCGCGCCAGCAGCCGACGCATAGTGACTTGCGATGGCGAGAATCGATGAATTGGCGATAGTGATCTTATCGGCAGTGATCTTGGCGTCGGCACACAGCAATGGCGAACACTCGATGATGCGCCGGACCATCTGAAAGACACGGCCGACGCTTTGCTCAAAGTCGTTGGCACAAAGGACGGCCTCGCCAAATTTGCCGCCGTACAAAACGATCATCGTGATTACGATGTGGGCGGCGAACGTAGTCTTGCCCGACTTTTTGGGACACGAATAGACCAACTCAGGGTAAAGCAGCCGGCCATCGGCGCCTGTGCGGAAGACGTGCTTAAGAAATTCGCGTTCTGCGGGCAGCAGCACGAATGGTCGATTGGTCTCAGGATCAATCAGAACTTCCTCGACGAACGCAGTCGGGTTGGCGCGCCAGCGTTGCAGTGATCGCGGTTCAATCCTGGCCATGCGTCGCCTCGTCGTCGATCGTGGTTGCTGGTGCTTGGGAGGCGGCAGCGCGCTGTTTGTCTGCCTGGTCCAGATGGATGAGGTCGGAAAGGGTTAGGCCGTCTACGGCCCGAGAGCGACGCGACAGCCCAAGTCTAGTTGCTACCCTCACCATGGCCCCCACAACTTGGCTGAGTTGGCTAAGGTCGATGTCTTGACCGAGTGCAAGTTTGGTGTTGAGGTTTTGCAAGCTGACGGACGCACCAGCGAATGCTTCGACGAGGGCGCACTCAATGGTCGACAGCTGATCACGACCAGCCAAATCATTCTCGATGTCGGCTACCAACTGATCAAAATATTTGGCGGCGTTGGTTCGGCCGTCGAGTTGATCGCGCCGAAGGAGTTGCGGTCTGGTCGGCTTGCCACTATGCCGCCGAGGCGCCGCTATCGGGCCGCCATTGGGTTGCTGTTCTGGGCCTATTTCCATTTCCTGGGCCGGGCCAATCTTCATGGCCGCTTGCTTAAAAGTTGCAGACTTCGGTTGAGGCCGAAATCTTGTCGTTAAGGGCCCAGATACAAGCCCAACGTTAGCCTAGACACCGCAAAGTAGCAATCTCCCCCCAGCAAATCCTTTAATTGTGCCCATAACTCCGCCATTTGGCATCTCATGATAAATCAGAAAACTACCCATTTGTTAGCGCCGACGCCGGGTGCGTGCTGGCGACTAAATGCAACTTGGAATTGCCTTGGTGTCGCCGCGGATTTTTTTAGCCCCAGATGGCTGATTTTGCGTGCCGCTCCAGCGGCGAAGCGGGGGGAGCCCCGGCCCCCCAGAGGGGGCGGCGCATCCGCCCCAGGACAGGCACCCGTGCGCCCCACGGCCGGCTGGCGCCAAAGGGCCCTTAGCCGCGGCCCACAACCCCCCAGGGCCTGGGGGACCGTGACTTGCGCGATTACGCGTTTGGCGCGCGTTTGAAAGAAAAGCAAAGCGCGCCCATTGCGCGTTTGCTTTCTTCTTACGCGCCAATTGATAAACGCGCAGACTGTCTTGCGCGTTTGTCGCGCGATTAGAATTTGGCCAAACGCGCAGCCTCCCGCCCCCCGCCTCGGAACCTATCTTGGCGGCGTTGATGCCCGCCCTGGTGCGGTCCCGGCGGTGCCGGCCGGCGTGATCGCCCGGTATCCGGTCCCCAGCGCCTCTTGTCCCCAACGTCAGCCTCCGGTGAGGACCGCGGCGATGTCACTCACGCGGCGTATAGCGCCGGAGCAGGTCGGGATTGGCTTTGTAGATTTTGACGAGTTCTGTGAGATTATCGACGCCGAAGTCTGTGAAGGCCGTTATCGCCTCTTCGCCGGGGCCGAGGACGATGAGGCGACCGTCTTCCGGGTCCATTTCGATGCAGATGTCATTCAACCAGTCCTCGTCTTCGCCGAGCATTTCGGCGACACGGGTGATGGTGAAGACGTGGCTTATCCCGGCCATGGTCAGGCCGCCTGACGGGCCTGCGCGTTGAGCGGACACCAGTTCCAAGGCAGCAGTTCGTCGAGCTTTTGGACAGGATGCTCGGCAATGCGGGTGAGCACGTCAGCGAGCCAGGCTTGTGGATCAACGTCGTTCATCTTGGCGGTGACGATCAGGCTATACATGACTGCGGCGCGCTGGCCGCCGCGATCGGAGCCGCAGAACAACCATGACTTTCGTCCCAAGGCCATCACCCGTTCATTCTGCCCATGTCGGGCAAGAGTTGGAAATCCATTATCGATGGCACCCTTATTTTGGCGGCAAAGTTGTCGTCCGGCGCGTGGAGCAACGAGCGACGGGGCGATTTCTTAAGGTTTTGGGGCCGGCCGGTGTCGTCGTATCCATGGTCGACTGGATGCTCGATCCCGTGGTCTGCGCTGGAATGATGCTGGGTCCGCCACGCGTCGATCTGGCAGCTCTGGTTGAGCTGGAGCGGCTGTTGATAGGCCCATCCAGCCCTGCAGACTCCCTGAGCGATTCCGCGATCGTTCGGGAGGAAGGCAATGACGCATCTCAAATTGCCGGCGACGACGTCAAGTCGGCAAATGAACTTGTTGTTCGACACCAGGAGATCGGAAGGATTGGTCTCCCCGGATCGAGACAAGGTCATCTCGACACTGGCTCAGATTCTCATGCAGGCCGTTGGTCTCCGCGTCGAGGAGCTTGACGATGACAAGCGATGAGATGATTCCGGCGGCCATCCTCAAGCGGAAGGCTGTCGTATATGTGCGCCAGTCGACGCAGTCCCAGGTCATGACCAACCTGGAAAGTCAGCGGCGCCAATATAATTTGGTGGATGTCGCCCGTCAGCGCGGATTCGTCGATGTCGAAACCATCGACGACGATCTCGGCCGATCAGCGAGCGGAACGGTGGCGCGGCCCGGATTCGATCGTCTGGTCGCATGGCTGTGTGCGGGCAAGGTCGGCGCCGTCCTATGCTTCGATGCATCGAGGCTCGCTCGGAACGGCCGTGATTGGCATCACCTGCTCGAATTGTGTGGGCTTGTCGAAGCCCGTGTCATTGATCTCGACGGCGTTTACAATCCTTGTCGGCCAAATGATCGTCTGCTCCTGGGCATGAAAGGCAGCATCAGTGAGTTCGAGTTGGGCGTGCTGCGAGCGAGGATGATTGACGCCGCCCGATCGAAGGCCGGCCGGGGCGAACTGCGAATAGCCGTTCCGTTCGGCTATATTTGGCATCGTGAAGCCGGGCTTGGACTCGATCCTGACCTGCGTCTGCAGGAGGCGATCCGGCTTATCTTCGCCCGCTTCCGCGAGCTTGGCAGCGCGCGTCAGGTGTTGCTCTCAATGAAGGCCGATCAGATCCACTTCCCGCGGCCCTCCGACGAAAACCGAATGACCAATTTTGAGTGGATGCCGATCCGCTACCGCAACGTCATTGCGGTTCTTAAGAATCCCTTTTACGCAGGCGTCTATGTGTACGGGAAGAGCGAGAAGCGAACTTCCATCATCGAAGGGAGAGCACGGCGAAGCTACGGGCATGGCAAGCCAATCGGGACGTGGGAGGTGATGATCAAGGATCATCACGAGGGTTACATCGAATGGGCGGAGTATGAGCGCAATCAGAAGCAGCTCGCCCTCAACAACTACGGTCGCGCTGGTGGCGTAAAGACTGGCCGGGGTGGCAGGGCGCTGCTGTCCGGAATCATGATCTGCGGGCGATGTGGGCGGCGGCTGAGCGTCGCTTACACCGGCAATCCGCAGAGCCGACCGGTGTATCGCTGCGACAAGCCAAACCTTATGATGGGCCTACCTCGGTGTATGACCTTCGGCGGTCCGCGGATTGACGCCGCAGTCGGCCGGGAGTTGCTACGGGCCGTGGAACCAATGGCGGTTGAAGCCGCATTCAAGGCGGAACGGATGTACCGGGAACAAAAGGAAGACCAACGGCGTATCCTGGACCTGGAGATGCAGCAGGCTCGCTATGAAGCGGGCCTTGCCGAGCGCCGTTATGCGGCCTGCGATCCAGACAATCGTCTCATTGCCGCTCAATTGGAGAAGAATTGGGAGGCTGCACTGCGCCGCGTCCACGAACTGGAGGCACGTCGCCCAGGCGACAAGCAACCTAATATCGCGGTCGATCCGAGTGCCTTTACCAACCTGGCTGAGAACTTGACAGCTGCGTGGAATGCGCCGGGCGTTACGATGCGTGCGCGCCAGCAGCTGCTGCGGACGTTGATCGTCGACATCATTGTCAACGTCGACGATGACGTCCGCGATGTCGTGCTCACGATCCATTGGCGTGGAGGCCAGCACTCCGAGCTGCGTGTGCGTAAGCCAAGAACTGGTGAACATGGGTGCGCGACGACTGAGGATGCATTGGCGGTCATGCGGAGCATGGCCGGTCGCTGGTCTGACGAGCATATCGCCGCGTCGCTCAATCGAATGGGCTTGCCAACTGGCCAGGGCAAGACTTGGACAGCGCACCGCGTCTCTTCGGTCCGACGCGTTCGTGGGATCCACGCCTACAGATCTGCAGAAAAAGATGGCGAGTGGCTTACCATGACCGAAGCCGCGGCGGCGTTAGGCGTTACAAACCACGCGATACGGCGCCTCATCAAAGCCGGCGTCCTTCCCGCCGTGCAGGTTGTTCCCGGAGCGCCGTACCAGATCCGCGCTAATGACCTGGCGTCGGAGCCTGTCAAAATGGCGGTGGCCCGAAAAGGTGGCCCGTGTCGCGTTGCTGACGCGGACACGCTTCCAATGTTTACAGATACTTGATGAGGGGATGTACAATGACTCACAGATCGCAATTCCGCGCACGCCACGCTCGGCGGCATTGTTCGACAGGCAGATGCGGCCGTCGTCGAGGAAGCGCGTGAACACGGTCCAGCGCTTGAGCATGTAGTCCATGGCCTTGGCGACGTCGTTTCCGCGCGAGAGCTTGGCGCGTTGCTCGCGCATCCAGACCTCCAGATCGGCGACGAGCGGCGCGCTGAGTTCCTGGCGGACGGTCTTGCGCCTTTCGGCGCTCTGTCCGTTGATCGTCCGCTCGATGTCGAACAGGGCGTCGATCCGGCGGACCACTTCCAGCGCCAGCGGCGAGATGACTGCCGGCGTCTTGCCCTGAGCTTTGCGACGGGCGTTCTCGGCCAGATCGGCCATGACGAAGAACGGGCGCCGGGCGTGGACCCAACAGGCCGCTTCGAAGATGGGGCCAGGCGAGCGGCCGGGCTCGTAGAGCTTGCCATAGCCGCTGTAGGCATCGGCCTGGAAGATTCCGCTGTAGCTGGCCAAGTGCGCCTGGGGATGCTCGCCGGTCCGATCGCGCGAGTAATAGAACACTGCCGCCGGCGGCGCCGGCCCACCGAACGGCTTGTCGTCGCGCACGTAGACCCATATTCGGCCGGTGTCGGTCTTGCCTTTGGCGAGGACGGGGACCGTGGTGTCGTCCCCATGCAATCGCTCGGCGCTCAGGACGTGCGCCTCGAGGCGCTTGAACAAAGGCGTCAGCGCCGCCGTGCAGCCGCCGACCTGGTCGGCCAAGGTCGACAGACTGATCGGCACGCCCTCCTTGGCATAGCGCTCGGCCTGGCGGTTGAGCGGCTGATGCTGGCCAAACTTCTCGAACAGGATCATCGCCAGCAGGCTTGGCCCTGCCCAGCCGCGGGCGATGACATGGAACGGCGCCGGAGCTTGGCTGATCTTCTCGCAGTCGCGGCAGGTGAACTTCTCGCGGACGTGTTGGATCACCTTCCAGGATTTGGGGATGACCTCCAGCGTCTCGGTGATGTCCTCGCCCAGCTTGGACAGCCGCGCGCCGCCGCAGCAGGTGCAGGCCGTCGGTCCCGGCACGATCACCCGTTCGCGCGGCAGATGCGCGGGGAAGGGTTTGCGTGACGGCCGCTTGCGCGTGAACGACGCCACCTTCGTGGTCTTGGCCGCGGCCATCTCGGCGGCGAGCTCGTCCTCGGTGGCCGAGGCCTCCAGTTCCGCCAGCTGCAGCTCCAGCTGATCCAGAAGCCGGGCGGTGCGCTCCGAGCGCGGGCCATAGCGGTCACGGTTGAGCTTCTCGATCTGCAGCTTCAGATGGGCGATCATCGCTTGGTCGTCGGAGCGCTGCGCACGCACCGCCGCGACCTCGGCGCGAGCCGCAACCAACGCCACTTTCAGCGCTTCGATGTCGTCTGGCAGGGCTTCAGAGGCCAGCATCCATGACCGTGACGGAATCATAAAATCAGCGATTTGAGGCGCCTCTTTCTGCACTTCAGGCCAACTTTTTTTGCAGCCTATCCGGCGCTCTGCGGCCGCCAGGTATGTTGCGGGTTGCGCCAGTCGATCGCCTCCAGCAGGTAGCCAAGTTGTGCCGACGTGATCGCAACCACACCTGCAGCCGCCGACGGCCAGATGAAGCGGCCTCGTTCGAGACGCTTGGCGTAAAGCGACAGGCCAAGCCCGTCATGCCAAAGCACCTTGATCAGATCGCCGCGACGTCCGCGAAAGACGTAAAGGTCTCCGGCATGCGGATCGCGTCCGAACGCTTCCTGCACCTGCAGCGACAAACCGTTCATGCCACGACGCATGTCGGTGACGCCGGTCGCGATCCACACCTTCACGCCCGACGGGATTGGGATCATCGGCGCTCCAGAACCTCGAGCACCCGGGCCAGAGCGGCGGCATCGACCCCAGCATCGACGATGATCCGACGACCGTTCGCGATGACAATCACCATGCGGCCCCTCGCCGGCGCGGCGGGAACTGTCGGCGCCGTCTCCGCAACCACCATCGCCGGCACGAAGCCGATTTGCTGCCCTTCAGGATCGTGCCGTTCCGGGCGGAATGATCGTCGCCAGTTGATCAGCAAGGAGCGCGATATGCCGTATCGTCTCGCCGTCGCCGCTACCTGGCGTGGCGCGTCGCAAGCTCTCAAGCACGATCTTGAGCTTCTCATCCTCGGACCAACGCCGTCGCCGGCCTGTCTCCACCACTTCAAGCCGTTCGACCTGAGCACTGCGCTTATGACTGTCCATAAGGACAGTTCTCACCACCAAAGGTCATCCTGCAAGGCGGCCCTGGCCGGAGGGAGACTCCCCAACGCCTCTTTATGCCGAATTGGCCGCTGCCTTTGCCGTCACCGTCGCCAGCGCCGTCTCGTTCGCCGTCGCCAGCCCGAAGGCGGCGGCATGGTGACCATCGATCCCGGCCTCAACAATGCCGGGACGCTGCTGGCGACCTGGCGACAACGTCACCAACACCATCAGCAGCGCCACCGTGGAGGTGGATACCAAGCCAGGGCCTCCCCTAGTTTTCGGAAATAACGCCGCCTCAAAGGGTCCCGCGCGGCGAGTTTTCCGCAGGCGATATTACGCTGGATTAGCAGGCCTCGTGTCCAAGGCCTTTGCGTCGTCCTCTTCGAGCGCCTCCAAAGCATTGTGAACCGAAAAAGGCAAAGTCGTCTCGGCTAAAGCTCTGGCAAGCTGGCTCGTCACATATTCATAAGGCACATTAAACCCAGCGCGTTCGAGTGCTAGCCTTAACCCAGCGCAGCATTGAATCGGCACCTCATAAACGAAGCGCGGACCGAAATGCGTACTCCAACCAACACACGTTCCGCCATAAGCTTCAGCAATCGGCCCACAAACTTCCCCAATCGCACCCTCTTTACCTACATTCGGGAAAACTACCATCCAGTTTGTTTCGCGTCTCATTTTCAGATCCTCCCTTTGCTGGTAAACGTCGCGAATTTGGTCTTACACATAGTGGCAACTCCTATGGTGATGCCCGACGATGCGCGGCCGGGCTGGCGCGTTTCAGTCTGCCTATTTCGACATTGAAGGGGGATGGTCGGCCACCAGCGCGCGCATCGGCGCCACCTTTGGCATAACCCTTCGACATCGGGGGCGCGGATTTGGGCCCTTTGCCAGGCCGGGCGCGGGGCGGCGCAAGCGCCCGCGCCCGGAAGGGGGGTACGGGGGGACGGAAGGCAGGGGGGATGGAAGGGAGGATGGAAGCATGATGGAAAACAGAAATGCCGCAATGACGGGCCTTTCTGCTTGATTTGTTTCCATCGTCGGAAATTCCGATGAAAGAAGGACGATGGCAGGGGGATGGAAGGGGGATGAAAGGTCATGTCGCCGCCCCGGGGCTGGCGCGAACAATCCGCTCGTGTCGATTGGAGGGCGGGCCGTAGGCCTCGGTCTTGAGGATGCCCTGCAGCACCAGCTGTTCCATAGCGGCCGCAAGCGCTCTCTTCCCTTGGCGCCCTCTCAGTCTGCATCGAACGTCTTCTGATAAAACCTTTGGCGCGTAATTGTGCGAGGAAGGCCGCAGGCTCAGGTTGTCGATGGTAAGGTCAAGCATGCGCAGAAATTCATTTTCGGCATCTTTGGCCGCCTGCCTCCCAGCAAAGGTCTGCGCTGCGCCGGTATCCAGCACGAAGACACCTTGCGACCAGCGAATGCTTATTTTCTTGTCCGTGGGACCCCAATTAGATTTGCGCACTGCAAGGAGGCGCGCCTCAGGGTCATATTCCTCGCCTTTGCCCTCTGCGATGCGGCTGAGATAGAGTCGCGACCGGCAAGCGTTGGACCATTGCACCGAACCCGACGTCCCACTATCGGTGCTCATGCCGGAGAGGCTTACGTGCCCGGGCATGATGACACTGGTCGCATATTCCTCCGCAAGCGCGAATAGGTATTGCATGCTCTGTCGCGCCTGCGCATCATCGTTCTGATTGACACCAAAGATGTTGACGCGGTTCGGCACGATCACCAGCGCGGGCTTGAATTCTTCAATTTCCTTTCTGATCGCGGCATACAGTGGCGTCGGCTTGACCACACCGCTTCTTTGCTCGTAGGCGGCTAGCACCGCGTCCTTGCCAATGAGTGGGGTAATCTTGAATTGGCGTGGAAAGTCAGCGAAGCGAATATCATAATGATCGACAATCGCCGCTTGTCTGCGTCGCAATTCCTTGCGGGTGTCCTCAACGGGGAAATACAAGACGCGGCCCGTCTTGACCCACTTGCCCAGCCAAAGCGCGCCGCATAGCGCGCAGGTGGCCAGCTGGAAAAGCAACAAGTCTTTGCCGGTGCCACCATCGCCAAAAAATCCGGTGACCGTCCCACTTGGGATGAAATCCTCTATGATCCAATCGACAGGGCACAGCGGCTCCTGCTCCAGCTCCTCGGCGAAGAAGGATTGAAGGAGAGCCGCCGCCGGACTGGCCCGCTTCGCCGCGAAGGCGGCCAAGAGATGGTCCGTCAGCGCCGCCTCACCAGCTTCCCGCTTCGCTACGGCCTCCGCCGATGGAAGTTTGATCTGTAGCCAGGCCACGGCAGCGCCGAAGTCCTTGCCGCCATGCTCCATGACAACATCAATTGGCGACCGCCGGCCTTCGCGCGCGTCGCCCATGTCGTGAATACCGAAGTCTTTGATGCCTTGCGGCGTAAGCGAAAGGTCTTCTTCGAGGTCGCGCCCCAGCGATATTGAGGACACGCGCCAGCCCTGATTGGATTTTATGGCCTCAGGAAACAGCGCCGGCACCCATGCGTCTAAATTTTCCAGGGCCTCGCTGTTCAGCGCCGCCCAGTAGCTGTCGTCGTTGGGTGGGCTATGGCGGGGCGCGGCATCGTCGGCCGGGACGCCATCGGGAAAAAGCTCGGCCACCATATAGGGCGGCCGGTCAGCCGTACTGATAAGGCGACTGAGGAAAGGCTCGGCCTTGCGGTGCACGAAGCCGGGCAGCCGCATGACGCGCGATAGGTCGCTAACTTTGGGGTCGCCGCTAAATTTTTTCGCCAGCGCCTTCTGGATTTGCTCGAAGGTCTTAAGCGCCGTGTCGGCGACCAACCAGTATCCATGAAATTTCCCGGGCGAACTCTCGACGACGACCTGCGGTGCGTGCTGCCATTGCAGGACCGGCTCCAGCGGGCTGCCGTCGAGATCGACGAACAGCGCACGGATGCGGATGATGTTCTTCTCCCTACGGCGCCCCTTGTGATCGGTAGCGTTTATCGTGACGAAAACGCCGGCGCCCTGCTCGTTGAGACGTACAAGCCGGTCCCAGCACCGGTCCAAGGTACCTTCAATGGTGCGGGCGTACGGATCAATTGGTTCTGGCTTAACTTCTCTCTTGCACTGCGCTTTGAGCTTATCGAATGCTTTCTTTCTCACCTTGTTGTCATCGAAGGTTTGAAATGTGAAAAACGTAGCGTTAGGGTCAACCGTGCAAAGAAAGCGCTCGGCTTCGTCCTTATCCGGGACGTTCGTGCCGGCGGCGCTGCCGCTGCTCATTGTCGCCGGCTTGGTGGCGTCGCTGGCGCTCATGGCATGATCGGCTTGGCGATCGCCGGCTTCTTGGCGTCGATGATGCTGAAAATGACCACCCTGCGCACCTGGATCGGTTTGGTCAGCTTGGTGGCGAGTTCCACGAGGCCGAGGTCACTCATGACACGCCGTCCAATTCTGCCGGCAGTATCAAGCTGGTGACGAAGTGATCCGTCAGATCGTTGCGCAGGAAATAGTCGCGCGTCGCTCTTGTAATGACGGCACGCAGGTCGGGCCGACCGGCGCAGCCAGCGCAGAGGGCCAGCCAAAAAGTATCCTCGTCCCATTTTGGTCGCCGCCTCATGAATGCAACGAACGGCGGTGACAACGTATCGCCGTCGTCACATCCGCCGGCACATTCCCGGCCATAGCCATACTGATCAATGGCGCGCTGGAACGTCAGTGCTTGCGGATGATCCCCAATAGCGTCGCGGGCTATGACTTCAACTTTTACGCCGCGGCATCGCATGCTTTCGCGAATAGCCCGGCGCTTGGCGACGAGGCGGTCGTGCTGATCCTTGGTCAGGCGGTGGTCGCGCATGGCGTCATCTCACCGGCTCCGGCATGGTGGTGATCGCCGTCCATGTTCGCATTGCCCCCCGGCGCAGGTGGCGCTGGGGTTTTGCTTGGTGGTCGTTGTCATGATCTTGGCAGGTCGAGGAAGTGACGGCGAAGTTCCGCTTCCTCGTACACTTCGGGCCGGGCTTCCAATTCAGCCGGCGCCCAACTCTCAAATTTAAGAGGAACCGGCCGCTGTCGTCCGTCGTCTTGAACAGTGGCACAGCAGCCGTCGTGGAATCTCTCCACCAGATACGCTGTGCGCCACAAGTGCGCACGGCTCTCAGCTGTTTCGGATTTGAGAAACGCTGATACGGCCTCGCGCAGCCGATCTATTTCGGCGCCGTAGTCATAAGGGTGCTTGCCGTAGTGTATTGTTTCCTCAAGCAGCGTGGCCGCAGTCTCGCGCTCAGGCTTGCCTCGGGCGGTGTCTAGCAGAAAATCGAAACAGGAATTGCTTAGCATTTTGGTCACTCCTTGCTTGGTTAAAGTTCACATTGACGCGCATTTCTCTCGCTCGCGCTCGGCCGTCCTCCATCTTCGGGCGTGCCTTTCGTTAAGGTAATTGATTGCGGCTTGCTCGTCGGTGCTGCTGAAAACGTCATCGCAGTCGATAAAGTGACCATCAGGACTCCTGAGCAACCAGTCGGGGATCCGGGCTATACCGAAAGTAGTCACCGGAAGCACATCGACGCTGGTGATGTCATCTTCTCCTTTTTGTACCGAGCAGAAAACCGCCCAACCGATGACGGCCGACAGATCGAGCTTCGTTTTCATTTCATCGTCGCTCCCCCTACAATAGCGAATAGCTACAAAGTACCCCGGATGGGCGCCGATGATCGTCGGTGTACTGTTCTCGCGGTTCATTTTATTTGCTCCTGTTTTGCGCGGGGTCCGCCGCACGCGGTTTAGGCAACTTTTGTGATCGGATTGACGCCCGCGACCTCAGCGACGAACCGGATGGCTTCTGCCCGCTCGGCGTCGGTCATCTCGGGAAGATATTGTTCGCAGGCGAACTTGAATTCGCGGAACGCCATTGTCGTCGTCAATGGCGCCGGTGTCGGCGCCGGTGCCGGTGCCGGTATTGCCGATATCGGTGTCGGGGCCGGTGTGGCTGCCGATATTGGTGTCGGCGTCGCCACTGTCTCAAGTATCACCGCCTCAAGTATCGGCCCCTCAGGCTTTGGCGCCGTCGCCGCCAGCTTCAAGACGTTGCCGCGCTTCGCAGATTTTTGTTCAGCATGCTGAATTCGCCCCCGCTTGGTGGTCGGCCCAAACGGACTGTCCCCCTTGCAGCCGCCGATCCGCCAGCTGACCATGCCATTCACCCAGCCGACCGACTTTCCGACGGCAGCGGCGATCTCGCGTTGGGTCATGCCTTGGCATTGCAAAGTCTGTAGGTCGTTGGCGGCGTCCCTCATCGCGTCCCTGCTGGATGCGATTGCCGCTCTTATTCTCTTCACTAGTTCGTCGTTCGTGGTCGTCATTTTTGTTCTCCTTTGTCTTTGTTCATTTGTTTGGTTCGTCGGGCCGGGCTATCAGTTTTTCGCGCTGGCCGGTCATCGCGGCACCCCCGGCGGCATTTCGATCATCGGGTTATTCCAGGACATTTTCGGAAAAATTTGGGAATAGGTATGAATTAGCAATTGCCGCAAATACGGATTTGCTCTGCATCTCGGACAAAGGGCTCCGACCAAACTCACTTCATTATTCGTGAGCAAGAAAGAATAAGCTGTGCCAGCGTGCAAAGCAGGGCAACAGATGCACTGCCAACGACAGCTATCTTCAAACAAGAATGCTGAAAACAGAAAATCAGGTCGGGTGAAGATGAGATTTTCGTGGTCGACGACGACGACCTCGATCAGAAGATCGGCGTCCGGCTTGCGCTCTTCCCTTGGCCGCCGGAGGCCGCTATCACTGCTGTCGCTCACTTGGCACTCCTTGGCGGCTGCTACCGCTGAGAATTTCGAAAGCGGCTGGGTTTGCCCCCAGCCGCCCCCTTCAATCAGTTCGTTTCAAGTTGTTTGGTCCGCCGCGGCGGGATGACCTTACGTTCGGTGGGCCGGCTTGCCAGCCAAGCTACGACCGCGTCGAGGCGCCAAGCGCGAACATTCCGCGACAACAGCGCGCCGGCCGGAAAGCCTTCTTCGTCGATCATGCGCAACAAGGTCGGCCAATTCCGCACAATGTTGGCGCGGACGAGATCTGTAAATCGCACATAATATGGAAGATCGGGGTCACCCAAGCGCGCTGGCTGTTCTTGCGATGATGTCATTGGGCCTCGCTCAATTTTCTTCAGCGTTGAGCGAGCGTAAGCCGGTACAGCCGGCCGGCCAATTTAATAATTTGCGCTATTTGAGGCGGAAACAAACAAACATTAACAGTCTTGGCGATTTGGGGCGGACTAGAACTTGCGCCGCCGCTCTTTTTTTCGATCGAGCAAATCGCGCACCCGTTTATCAGGAACGGGCGTGCCACTTTCTTTGCGCACGACTTCGCAAGCATATTTGATGATGGCCGTGCGAGCGGCCGCGGGCACTGGTCCCGCTCTCATCGCAAGCAGTACTTCGGCCAAACGCGCCGCGGCATGCACCGGCTCATTGTGCTGACGCCCGCGACGGCGGCCTATTTCAGCAACTAGATTTGCCAGCCCGTCAAAATCGGCATCGCTCTGGCGCTGCAGGCGGGCGCCGAGCCCTTTCCATTTCGGCGAGCGCCATGACAGCTTCGTCTTGAGAAAATTGGCGAAATGGAAAGCCACCTCTTCGGTAAACAGCTTGCGCCCGCGCAGGCAGTCCACTAGCCGGGTGACATCGCCCTTGCATGCCGCAGGGATGGCGCCGCCAGGATTTTCGGGTTCTTCCTTGTTTTCGGTATAGTAGGTATCCCAGCCAGACCTCAACGCGGCTTCATAGACGCGCCGCTCCTCGCTAGCGGAGCTCATGGCCGCGCCCCACGCAGCGGCACGACATTCTCGCCCTCGGGCGGATCGACAATGCGCCCAATGAGGGCGGCCAGCTTGGCCAGCGTGTCAGCCTTTTCGGCGGCGTATTCGTGCACGTCATACGTGCCTTCAATTTTCTTCTTTGCGTGACCCAGCGTCCGCTCAGCATACTCGGTCAACACACCAGCCCGAGGCATGAGGCTGCGCGCGGTTCTGCGCAAATCGTGAAGCCGCCAATTTTTGACGCCGCTTGCTTTGTCGAAGTCCGCTTTAAGTCGACTGAAATTAAAAGCCCGCGCGCCGCGGCCGCCGGCGAAGACAAACTCGTTGCCGGCGAAGCGCGGCTGCGCACGGATTATCCTAAGTGCCTCGGCGGGCAGTTGCACCAATCCAATGTTGCCCTTTTCCTTTTTCGCGGTTCGTACGGTCCAAACGCCGTCCGGCGAGATGTCTGACCACTTCAGAGTGAGAATTTTCTCGCGACGCTGGGCGGTAAGCAGCAGCAGCCGGATGATCGCGCCGAAGGCGCCCGCCTGCGCCGCGGCACCCCAGACCGCTCGCAACTCGTCGTCATTAAGCATCCGTTGTCGCTTGCGATCTTCTGGCTGGACGCGCCGCATGCCTTTGACGAATGGCAGTCCATAGCGCTCGTCGCGGGTCTGGACCCATCCAGCGATCATCCTGACGCATGACAGCACCGCGTCGGCCATGGGCTTGCCGTGATCGTCCGCGATGCGATCCATTAGCTCGGCAATATCGAGGCGGCGAATGTCTACGAAAACGCGCTTGCCCCAAGTTGGCAAAATATATTTGTTGCAAATTCTCTCCAACTCTTTGGCGCTGCGCATTTGGTCCTCATGCACTTTACGCTTCAGCCATTGATCAACGACGGTCTGAACGCTGTCCGGCCTGGGCTTCGGCGGCTCCTTCGCCGGCAAGCCGGCCTCGACGCGCTTGAGGACCGCGCGGGCGCGATCACGCGCTTCGTCGATTTTGAATTCGCTGGTATTGCCTATTTTGACCCAGCGCTGCTTGCCATAAGGGTCGCGCGTGATGATCGTATAGGCTTTACCGCTTTGGCGCACTCGTATGCCATGCTTGGGTAGTTCCGGATCGGGATGGAAATACGGTCGGGTCTTGCGCGGCAGGCCGGCAACTTGGTCGTCGCTTAGCGTCTTGCGGCGCTGGCGGCGCTGACGGATCTGTTCGGTCATTTTCCCTCTCTGGTCGCCATTCGGTTAGCCGCCCGTTA
This sequence comes from uncultured Alphaproteobacteria bacterium, assembly GCA_963724715.1. GTDB lineage: Bacteria > Pseudomonadota > Alphaproteobacteria > Rhizobiales > Xanthobacteraceae > BOG-931. Next base: position 80,644 of record CAVRVV010000005.1, read on the forward strand.
GCCCAAGCGGTTTTCGAGGTTTTCTGACTTCGAAAGGAAGCAAACAAACCGCTCTGGCTAACGGCGGGCTAATTAATTGGCTTTAGCAAGCCGGCTAAAGCCGGCTAAAGCCCGCTAGCATTTAGCCCTATAAATGGGGGATTTTTCGCGAAGTAGCAAGGAAAATACGAGCCGGTATTAGCCGGCTTGAGCCCCATGCACCTGATGCACGATCAGATAAACGCCGGCGATGCCGAGCAATAGCCCAAGCCATTGCCGCGGCAATACCCGTTCGCCGAGCCAGCGATTGGCCAGCGTCGAGGTCAGCACCGGCTGCAGGCTGACCACGAGCGCGATCAGGCCGGCGGACAGTCCGTTCTCGATCGAAGCGAACACGCCGCCGAGATAAAAGCCGTGCACCAGGGCGCCGGTCACGGCGCTGTGCAATAGGCCGGCGCGGTCCGGCCACTTCGGCCGTGTGACCACGATGACGATGGCGAGCAACAGCACGGCCGCGACCATGCGCAGCGACAAGAACGTCATCGGCTCGGCATAGGCCAGGCCCAATTTGGCGCCGATGAATCCGGACGCCCACAACACGACAAAGACGGCGGGCGCCGAAAAGATGGCAAGGTCTTCGAACGTGCGTGGCATTTTTTGCTTTGCGGTTTTAGTTGGCAGTTTTTCTTTGCAGTTTCTTGGCCGTTTTGCTGCGCCATCACCCGCCGTGGGCGATATGGCCGACAATCCCAACAACCGCACCGATGAGCAGCACCAGGCACACCATGGCCTGGAGGCCAAAACCCGGGCCGCGCTTATCGGCCGCCTGCGAATAACTCACCATGTAAAAGGCTCGCGCTGCGATCCAGGCGAGACCGAGTACCGCTGCCCAGATATCGCCGACGTAGAAGGCGAACAGCCACAACAGCGGCAGGAAGACCGGCATCCATTCGAGCATGTTCATATGCACGCGGAACACGCGCTCGAAATCGGGATTGCCGGTGGTCGCCGGCGCCTTGACGCCGAATTTTTGCCGCGCCAGCGGCACGCGATATCCCACATAGACGTAAAACAGAATGACCAGCACGGTTACGAGCGCGGTGTAGTGCGGCATGTTGCATTGTCCCCTGTCGTGGCGGCGGCACTGTATCGGCCTGCCACGGTTTGCGGGAGAGGCCATCCGGCACAACCGCCGCTAGCCTACATGATTGTAGTCGGCTCGCCGACAAGGCACACTGGCTCGGCAACAAACCGGGCCAGCGACCATGCCGAAGACACCCGACTATTTTGCCGGCAAGACCATCATCATCACCGGCGCCGGCAGCGGCATCGGCCGCGCCACAGCGCTTATCTTCGCCCGCGAGCGCGCCAATGTGGTGTGCGCCGACATCAACGAAGATGCTGCGCGCGCCACCGCCGAACAGGTCAACGGCGCCGGCAGCCAAGCGCTGGCGCTGAAGGTCGACGTCACCTCCCGCGCCCAGGTCGACGCCATGGTGACCCGCGCCATCTCGGCCTTCGGCCGCGTGCATTTTTTGTTCAACTCGGCGGGAGCTGCGATCCGCCGCGCCAAGTTTTTGGAGATCGACGACGCGCTCCTGCAAAAAACCTTCGATCTCAACGTCAACGGCACGCTCTACGGCATGCAGGCGGTGCTGCCGCACATGCTCAAGAACAAGGAAGGCGTCATCGTCAACATGGCGAGCATGGCGCACCGCCGCGGCGGCCCCGGCTCCTCGGTCCATTACGCCGCGGCCAAGGGCGCCGTGGTGTCGATGACCATGGGCGTGGCGCGCGAATTCGCCACTCAAGGCATCCGCGCCTTGTCGATCTCGCCCGGACCGATCAAGACGCCGTTCCAGGACGCGGCGCAGTCCTCGCCCGAACTGGTGCAACGCTTTCTCGAAGACGTGCCGATGAAGCGTTTTGGCGAGCCGGAAGAAATCGGCGAGCTGGTGCTGTTCATGTGCTCGGACGCCTGCTCGTTCATGACCGCGGACACGGTCTATGTGAACGGCGGCGGCGGCTGGCGGTGATGGGAAGCGCTACGACGACGCCTTCTCCTCGACCAGCTCCAGCATATCGCGCGTGCGCGTGACGCCTTTCGGCCAGGCCTGATCGTAGTCGGCAACGAGACCCTTGAAGGCTTCCGATTTTAGCGCCGCGTCGAGCCGCGCCTTGTCGGGAAACTGATAGGCCGCATAGTGCACGCCGGCATCCGCCACGCTCCAGAACCGCCAGCACTTCTCCGCCTTGAACTCGGCAAGCGCCATCGGCAGGTGGTGGGTCGAATACCAATGATCGAATTTCTGCCGCAGCGGCTCTTCGACCACCGAGCGGACCATGAAATAGGCTTTGGGCATCGTCCCTCCTACTCGCCGCGGATACCAGCGGCCTTGATGATCGGCCACCACTTTTCGATTTCGGCCTTATGGAACGCCGCAAGCCCCGCTGGGGTCTGCTGCGCCCGCGGGGCGATATCGAGCCCGAGCTCGGCGAACCGCATGCGCACTTTCGGATCGGCCAGCGCCTCGACCATGGCATCGTTGAGTCTCGCGATGATGGCGCGCGGCGTCGCCTTGGGCGCGAACAGGCCGAACCATCCCGACATATAGAGGCCGGGCACGCCGGCTTCGTCTGAGGTCGGGATGTCCGGGATCGCACCGGAGCGTTGCGGCGACATGTTCACGATCGCCTTGATGGCGCCGGAGCGTATCTGCGGCAGCGTCACGGCGCCTTGCGCGACCAGAAGGTCGACCTGGCCGGAGAGCAGATCGGTCATGGCGGGACCGGCGCCGCGATAGGGAATGAAAAGTACTTTGGTATCCGTGAGCTTTTGCAGCAAAAGCCCGCTCACTTGCGCCGCCGCGTTCTGGTTGACGAACTTGGCGTCGCCGGCGTGCGCCTTCATCCAGGCGACGAGCGCCTTGAGGTCGTCCGCCGGCAGCGCCTTGGTGGCGACCAGAAGCTGCGGATTGTTCGAGATCAGTCCGATCGGCTCAAAATCCTTCTCCAGATCGTAGTTGAGATTGTAGATGATGCTGCCGACATGGGTGTCCCATTGGCCGATGTCGATGGTGTAGCCGTCGGGGTTGGCGCGCGCGAGCCGCCCGACGCCGATCGAGCCGCCGGCGCCGCCGATATTTTCCACAATAACTGGCTGGCCGAGGAAAGCCCCCATCTTGTCGGCGACGATGCGCCCGGCGACGTCGGTCGAGCCACCCGGCGGGAACGGCACGATCAGCGTGATCGGGCGCGTGGGAAAAGTCTCCTGCGCGTGAACGGGTACGCTGCCGGCCAGGAACAACGCAATTGGCGCCAGCGCGATGGCTATGATTGAGGTTCGCATCATCTGTTACGGCGCCGGCGATGCCAGCGGCTTACCTTTCTCAACAGTGTAAACTCCGATGAATTTCACGCCGCTCGCTCCGCTGCGCCCCGAATGCGGCGTACCGGCGGGTACATAATAACTGTCGCCGACCTTCAGCAATTTGGGCGGCTGACCATCGACATTCAAGGTGATTTCGCCTTCGACGATGTAGCCTGTCTCGGGACCGGGATGAGTATGCCGAGCGGCGTCGGTGCTCGGCGCAAGCTCGACCAGAGCCAAGACCGTTTCGCGGTCGCCAGCCGGCACGTCGAATTTTTGCATGACGGTACGCTTGATGCCCGGCGCTGCCGCCGGCGGCGCCATTTGTCCTCCGGGGCGGCGCCATTTGCTGCGCGACCGCGGCGCCGCCGATCGCGAGCGCAGCAATGGCAATGATGATGGATTTCTTGAGCATGGCGTTCCTCCCATTATTTATGCGGGGATCATATGCCGGACGTGGGGCGTTTTGTAGGGTGGGTTGAGCATGAGGGAAGCCCACGCAGTTCAGACGTCTATTACATTTCATTTGCATACTTGCGAAATATTTCGATGAAGCGATCGACATCTACCTCGTCGTTATAAACATGCGGGCTGATGCGCAGGCGGCCGAGGCGCGGCGCGACGAAAACGTTGTTGGCGGCGAGTTGCGCCACCAGGTCACGGGGCAGCCCTTTTGGAAAGGCCAAACTCAGAATATGCGGCGCCCGCACGCGCGCGTCCGGAATGTCCACGCCCGATCTACGCAAGCCCTCGGCGAGGTGTGCGGTCAGCATGGCCAGCCGCTCGACGATCGCGGGTCGGCCCCATTGCGCCATCATCTCCATGCCGATGGCCGCCATTTCCATGGAGATGAAATGATCGCGCTCGCCCATGTCGAAGCGCCGCGCATCGCCGACGTAGTTCGTATCGGTGAAATAGACGTCCTGCTCGGCGCGCACGGCGCGCCGGCCGTAGCTCGTCTGTTCGAGCGGAACGCCGTGCTGGTGACGCTTGGCGACGTAGAGGAAGGCGCGGCCGTATGGGCCGATCAGCCACTTGTAGGTCGGGAACGCGGCGAAATCCGGATCGAGTTTTTCGACATCGACATCGAGCACGCCGACGCTGTGCGTAGCGTCGATCAACAGCGCCCCGCCTTTCGCCCGCAGCGCCGGCGCGACGCGTTGAAGATCGACCATACCGCCGTCGGACCAATGCACCGAGGAGATCGAAGCGATTGCGATCGGCGCCGCACCTGGCCGTTCGATCGCGGCGAGCACGTTTGCCGTCCAGTCGCCATCAACCGGCTGACGGATCGTTTCTACCGAGAAGCCGCCCTGCCCGGCACGCGTCATCCATTCCAGCACCGCCGAGGAATGATCGTCCTGCAGCACCAGCACGCGGGAGCCGGCCGATAGGGCAAAGATCTTCGCCGCCGTGGACACGCCATAGCCGACCGACGAGATCAGCGCGACGTCTTCGGGCGCGGCGTTGATCAGTGCCGCCGCGGCCTTGCGCGTGCGGTCATATTGCTGTGCGGCGAAATCGTTATCGATCAGCCACGGCCGGCCCTTGCGCGCCACGGCGGCGCGGCCGGCCTCGAGCGTCCGCAGCGGCAGCGGGCTATAGGATGCGGCATTGAGATAGCAGACATCGCGCGGAATATCGAACAACGTCCGTTGCGACGACAGCATCTGAGCTTGCCCTTTTTGTGAGACGATCCCGCGCGCTCAAGCCATGCCGCGCATCAATTGGAGCATTTATCCTGATACTCCGACACCGCGGATTCAAAATCGTCCTGCGCGGAATGCAAGGTCGAGAATTCCGCAGCGCAGTCATCGTGACCTTTGCTGTCGGATACGCACTGTCTGTAGCGGCGCAGCGCACTGGAAAGGTCGCTCTTGGCCGCATTGTAGTGGTCGAGCGAATCCCGGCATTCGTCGGTGTCGCTTCGCGCGACGTTGCCACCCAGCGTCAAGAAAATTCCGCAAACCATCGCGGTCGCCCAAACACGCATTTTAAGCCTCCCAACTTCGCAGGTGCGCGTGCCGCTCACGGCGCGGGCCCGGTGACAATGCCGAGCCGCAGCCAGCCGGCGCGCAATATTTGCGTGGCGTGGCCGGTCTCCGCATTCTTCTCGATGATGCCGGCGACATCCGCGGCCACGCCCATCTGCGTCAAATAAAGCCTGAACTGATCGACGTAAAACGCCGTTAATCCTTTCTGGCGCTCTTCGGATACATTGGGCGCAAGCCGGTCGTGGACGTGCGTCGAACCGATGACGACCTTGGCGTCGGCCGGAAGCGTGCGGTGCACGCCGCCGGCCAGGATCAGCACGCAAGCGAAATCGCATTTGACGGCCGAGATATCGATTCCCGCATCCAGCGCTTTGCCGCTGCGCTTGAGCGCGAAGCATGCGGCTTCTGCCGCGTCGGCACATCCCGCGACGACCGTCTTGCCTGCGCTCACGTCGAGGCCGTGGTCGCGAATGATCTTGCCCAACGTCATCGCAACCTTGAGATCACTGTCGCCCCATTCGTTCAAAATGACGGGAACTTTGCGTTCGCCCAACCGCGCCGCAAACGCAAACAGCCGCTTGAACGTATCCCATTCGACGACGCCTTCGGCCGCGATCCATTCGGAGCAATTCGACCCGCAGGCCCCTTCCCCACCGTGCGCTAGATAGAAAATCATGGCGTCGGCAGGCGAGATGACGCCGCCGACCGGCGGCCGCGCCGTGTCCTGGGAGCGCGCCGAAGGAGGGAGCAAAATAGCCATGACCGAAATGGCCATGGCCATGAGCGTGCTGATAAGACCCGATCGTGACATATCTGCACCGGTAAATTGCGCCACATTAGCTTTCCCGGAAGAGAGAGGCGACTCCGTTCGGGCGACACGGACGTCCACCGCCACGTGTGAAAGCGGCCGGCGGCAAGACCAAGCACCATCGTTCTCGCGATGCGGCCGGCATCCGAGGCTTGCGGCATTCTCTCTGCGCTTGCCATCGTCCGTGCGATTTAAGGAGGATTCCGCCTCTCCGGCGCTTCAAATACTAGCCCGAACACACCATCACCGCCCGCCACCCAAAGACGTCGCGCTCACGCCAGCGGCAGCACGGCCACCACGTCGACCTCGTAGATCGCTTTCTCGTCGGTCAGCGCGCCGACCTGGATCATGGTCGAGGCCGGCATGCGCGCCGGATCGAAATATTTGAGCCGTATATCGCGCATCATGCGGAAGTGCGCCTTCAGGTCGATGAAATAATGACAGAGTTTTACGACGTGCTCGAAGCCGCCGCCGGCCGCGCCAAGCGCACCCTTGATGTTGAGGAAGGCCTGCTCCGCCTGCGCCCGGAAATCGCCTGGCGCGCCGACGATCTTGTTGTCGAAATCGCGGCCCTGCTGGCCGGCAATGTAGACGATGCGCCCCAGCCCGATCGCCTCGACCGCATGATTGAAGCCCGGATTCTTGAAACTGGTCGGCGGATTGAGAAAGCGCAAGTTTCCCGGAGCGCCACCCGGCGCCCCTTGCGCCAGCGCCTCGGCGGTCGCACCGCCAAGGGCGGCCGCCACGGCTGCGCCGGTGACGATGCGGCGGCGTGACGGGGCGTCGTTGGTTGGTGCCGTCGCTTGCGGGTCTAAATCTGGTTGCCTCGACATTTCTATACTCCTCCTCCGAATGCGCCAAAATATTCCATGAGTCAGTGACGGGCCGGGCTATTCCGATGCGCCCTCAAGGACCGGCGCCCGCTTTTGCGCGATGCAAACAGTATCGCAACGGAACAAATTCGCCACAGATCAGTCATGGCCGCCCCTTGCACACCACCGCGTTGCGAGCGGCTTCGGTGTAACTTGGCGCCACCGATAAAGTGAGTCATACTATGTTGACATCGCTAATCACAGTTCATTTCTGGGGCGCTGAAGTGTTATGGAAGTGAAATTAATCCGCACACTAGTCACGCTAGGAGTGCCGGGGTCGCGCTAGGTATTTTTTATTTGCTATTACGTTCGTTTAGCTTTCAGTTTTCGCAGCCCGCGGCGTTACAATCTTGCGGCCATCCGCAAGCGAGACGACGAGCTCCGTCGTGGTAAACTCTACCGCGCGCGGTTTCAGGTCGCCGACATCAAGCTCCAAAGTGCTCATTCCACGTGCTCGTAACCTCAGACATCATCTTCGAGCCACTTCTGGACCATCTCCGGTGTGATGATCTGGCCCGTTGCCGGCAATATCCGAAAGCCATTGCGATAGCGTGGCTCTTCACCTCGGATTGGCGATCTAGTCAGGGCCTGACGCGCCAAATCCGAGATCACCTGCCCAACGGTGGAGTTAAAAGCGTTGGTGAGCTGTTCCGCCGCTGTCAGCACATCGTCGTCAATATCGAGCGTGGTTCTCATGTATCAGATGATAATGCATCAGATAGGCAACTCCAAGGCGGCTCTCTCGGCTCAGTTATGCATGGGGCGGCCCTAGAATGCAGGGTCTCCCTTAAATCGCACGAACGGCCGCAAGCGCGAACAGGTAATTGACGCAAGACGCGTCCCTTAGCGGATTTGGTTCAAATGAACATGGTCGCTGTCGTGGCCGGGCTTGTCCCGGCCATCCGCATCTTTGATCGGGCTCCGAATAAAGACGTGGATGCCCGGCACAAAGCCGGGCATGACGAGTCGATGCAAAACTAACTTGCCTTACAGCGGCAAATTAACGTGCTTGCGCCCCGGCATCTCCACCATCTTCCCGCGCAGCATCGCTAGCGCCCGCGCAATCTGCGGGCGCATCGCCTGCGGCATGATCACGTTGTCGATATAGCCGCGCTCGGCGGCGATGAACGGCGACAAAAAGCGCTCCTCGCATTCTTTGGCACGTGCGGCGATTTTTTCGGCGTCGCCGATGTCGGCGTGGAAGATGATCTCGACCGCGCCCTTGGCGCCCATCACCGCGATCTGCGCCGTCGGCCAGGTGTGGTTGACGTCGCCGCCGATATGCTTTGACGCCATCGCGTCATAGGCGCCGCCGAACGCGTTGCGCGCGATCACGGTGACCAGGGCACCCCCTCGCCCTAAAACCGCAATCCGTTGGGCTTGCGATATTCGCTGCGATGACCGCGACGGTCCTCCAGCGCAAAGCGCTTCTCCTTGGCCGCCGAGCCAAACTTCTGCGTGACCTGGCCGTTCTTCTTCACGACGACGTAGCCGCCCTTGGTCATCGTGAACGGGTTTTTGAGACGGCCCAGATGATCGTATTTCGTTCCGGGCGGATGTTTGAACGGCTCGAACCAGGACGGGTGCACGAAGTTCGACATCGCAAGGCCATCGACTTCGAAAGTATCCTCCTCCACCGGATCGCTCATCTCGTAGGCATATTCGGTGCCGTCGGCGGCTTGCGCCCATAGATTGGCGATGGGATCGATGGCCATTTCGAACAGCTCATGACACGCTGTGACGCTGACGCTTTCCTTGGCATCGAGTGTCGTCTTGACGAATATCTTGGAGATCGGCTGTCCGTTGTGGGTCAGATCGTGATAACCCAGTGCGCCGGCGGTATCGGCGTCGTCGAAATAGATGAATTGCCAGTCGCTCGGTTTGGCTTCGTCGGTATCGTAGAGCGAAAGCGGATAACCCCAGACTGGCACAAAAAATTGGTCGTAGCACTTCTGCAACGTGGCGGTGAGCTTGGCCAAGGGCACGCCGAGAGGAGTCTTCGCCTTGTTGATGCAAGCCACAGTCACCGGACCGCCCTGCCCCGCCTGCGCCGCGTGCACGATATTCATGGCATCCTCGCTTGGTTGACAATTAGATTGCCGGTTCGCCCTGCGCCTGGCGGCGTTACTCGGCCGCGATGCTGGCCCAGCAGGTGATGGCGCTGCATACCGTGCTCCAGCGGCCGAAACCCTTGTAAATCTGGGCCGCCAGTTTTTCCTGCTGCTGGAGCGTGCCTTCGGCCTTGATCTGCGGATCCGAGACGTTGCGGATCGCCAACCAACGCGGCTGGTTCTGCATTTTCGAGACGACCAAGCCCAGCACCGCGTCGCCCATTTCCGAGACGTCGCCGAGGTCTTTGAGCTTGAAATGATTGTCGGACGTGTCGAAGCCGAAGAAGTCGGTGGTGACCACCGAGGACTTCAGCACCGTCGGTCCGACGACGACGATTTTCGGCAGCCGCGTGTTGTCCTCCGGAAGCTGGTCGGCGTTGGTCTTGAACAGCGATTTCGCGGCGGTAAAGAATTTTGTCTTGGCCGCCGTGCTGGAATAGTGGCTTTGGGCGAACGGCTCGTTCTTGAATTTCGAGATGCAATCGAAGCGCACGATCGAACTGACGACAACGTCGCCGACCTCGAACTGCGTGCCGATGCCGCCGGAAGTGCCGGTGGTGATCACCAGCTTGGGCTTCACCTCGCCGATGATCTGACTCCACACGTCGATATTCGGCAGCTGCGGACCGTCTTGCGACATGTGGGAATCTGATTTGAAGACGACAACCGATTTGCCGCCGATGCTGGTCGTCCAGTAGGAGCCGAGCCGCATTTCCTCCAAGGCCGGACAGCCATGGCGCATCTTTTTGGATATTTCCGAGAAATTGTGGGTGTAGTGCAGATAGTCGTTGCGCGAATCCTTGCCCGGCGTGAGCACGCGGCTTAGCGCGTGGCCTTCGTCCACGGTCCAGGTCACCACCAGCACATCGGCGGCCGGAAGCGGATCGCTGCTGCTGCGTTTCAATGACGCCGCCGGTTTCGGCGCCAGCTTCGCCGGCCACGGCACGTCGACATAGCGCGACAGGCCGGTCGCGGTGCTGAAGGCGAGGAAGTCGCGTCCGCTCGGAGACTCGGAGTCGAAGTCGATGATCTCGCGCTGAAAATCCTCGGCCTTCGACGAAGGCCCCCCGGCGGCAAAAGCCAATATGCCTTTCGGCGGTGGTGTCGCGACCGGATCGTAACCGAGATTACGCTGCACCCATTTGCGATCGGCCCTCATGACGCACCCCCGATTGTGGCGTTTCACCGTCAGGGCTCAAATTGTAGTCGGCTTTAACCCATTACGCAATCTACAATTGCATTTGCAAGCGAGCAGACTTCCTGGAGCGACGAAGGCTGATCGGGAATGTCACACCGGCAAATTATCGTGCTTGCGCCCCGGCATCTCCACCGTCTTCCCCCGCAACATCGCCAACGCCCGCGCGATGCGCGGCCGCGTCGCCTGCGGCATGATGACGTCGTCGATATAGCCGCGCTCGGCGGCGATGAAGGGGGAGAGGAAACGTTCCTCGTATTCTTTGGTGCGGGCGGCGATTTTTTCGGCGTCGCCGATGTCGGCGCGGAAGATGATCTCGACCGCGCCCTTGGCGCCCATCACCGCGATCTGCGCCGTCGGCCAAGCGTAGTTGACGTCGCCGCCGATGTGCTTTGAGGCCATCACGTCGTAGGCGCCGCCGAACGCTTTTCGCGTGATCACGGTGACCAGCGGCACGGTGGCCTGCGAATAGGCGAACAACAGTTTTGCGCCGTGCTTGATCAGGCCGCCGTATTCCTGCGCGGTGCCGGGCAGAAAGCCCGGCACGTCGACGAAGGTGACGATCGGGATGTTGAAGGCGTCGCAGAAGCGCACGAAGCGCGCCGCCTTGCGGCTGGCGTCGGAGTCGAGCACGCCGGCCAGCACCATCGGCTGGTTGGCGACGACACCCACGGTGCGGCCGGCGATGCGGCCGAGCCCGATGACGATGTTGCGGGCAAAAGCTTCGGAGAGTTCGAAGAAATCGCCTTCGTCCAGAACTTTGAGGATCAGCTCCTTGATGTCGTAGGGCTTGTTGGGATTGTCGGGGATGAGTGTGTCCAGCGACGGGTCGGTGCGCTCGGTGTCGTCGAACGACGGCCATTCGGGGGCGCCGGCGGAAAAATTCGCCGGCAGGAAATCGAGCAGCCGGCGCATCTGCAGGAGGCATTCCACGTCGTTGTCGTAGGCGCCGTCGGCGATCGAGGATTTGGTGGCGTGCACGGAAGCGCCGCCGAGCTCTTCGGCGGTGACGATCTCGTTGGTCACGGTTTTGACCACGTCGGGCCCGGTGACGAACATGTAGCTGGTGTCGCGCACCATGAAGATGAAATCGGTCATCGCCGGCGAATAGACGTCGCCGCCGGCGCACGGCCCCATGATCACCGAAATCTGCGGGATGACGCCCGAGGCGATGACGTTCCTCTTGAACACCTCGCCGTAGCCGCCAAGCGCCGCCACGCCTTCCTGGATGCGGGCGCCGCCGGCGTCGAACAGGCCGACGATCGGCGCGCGGGCGCGCATCGCCATGTCCTGGATTTTTATGATCTTCTGCGCGTGCGTTTCCGACAGCGAGCCGCCGAACACGGTGAAATCCTTGGCGAAGGTGAAGACGGTGCGGCCGTTCACGGTGCCCCAGCCGGTGACGACGCCGTCGCCGGCGATGTGCGACTTCTCCATGCCGAAGTCAGTGGAGCGGTGCTCGACGAACATGTCGAGCTCCTGGAACGAGTCGCGGTCCATGAGCAGTTCGACCCGCTCGCGCGCCGTGAGCTTGCCGCGCTTATGCTGGGCGTCGATGCGCGCCTGGCCGCCACCGGCGCGGGCGCTTTCGCGGCGCTCTTCGAGCCTGTCGATGATGTCTGCCATTCTCAGACTCCAGGGATCAGGGATCAGAAATCAGGGACCCGATCCCTGACGCCCGATATCTGACTGCTGACATAGCAAGACGCGCGCCAAGCGTCACGAGCGCCAACTAGCCCCTCCCCCTTGTGGGGAGGGGTTGGGGTGGGGGTCGGGAGGTGATCCACGATTGTAGAAAGGCTTTGCAGCGCGTCTTCGCCGAGCGTTACCTCCCGACCCCCACCCTACCCTCCCCACAAGGGGGAGGGTTTAGGTGTTAGTTGGCGTCGCCGCTTGCGACTTCTTTTATGGCCGCGACGATGCCGGCGTAGCCGGTGCAGCGGCAGAGGTGGCCGCTCAAGACTTCGCGGATTTCGGCTTCGGAAGGATGCGGATTGCGGGCGAGGAAATCGGTGAACGACATCAAAATGCCCGGCGTGCAGAAGCCGCATTGCAGCGCGTGATTGTTGCGGAACGCCTGTTGCAGCGCATTGAGCTTGCCGTCGGGAGCGGCGAGCGATTCCACGGTGCGCACCTCGCGCCCTTCGGCCTGGACCGCGAGGGTGAGGCAAGAGCGCGTGGCGACGCCGTCGATCAGCACGGTGCAGGCGCCGCAGATGCCATGCTCGCAACCGACATGGGTGCCGGTGGCGCCGAGCCCTTGGCGAAGGAAATCGCTGAGCAGCATGCGCGACTCGGCTTCGGCCGCGAGCTTGCGGCCATTGAGCGTCAGCGCGATGCGCGGTCGTTCGCTCTTGTTCACGCGGCGCATTTTTGCGCCTCCGCGATCACATCGGGAGCGAGGTTCTTGAACAAATCGCGCCGCATCGCCGCCGACGCGTGCAAATCTTCGTAGCCCTCGAGCTCCTGCGCCCAGGCCGCGACCGCCCCGGCAGGATCGCTGAAAATTCGGCGCACCAGCGGCCGACCGGCCATGCCGCCGACGCCGAGCCGCGCCGCGCCACGATTATCGACCACGGCCGCGATCGCGATGATGGCGAAGTCGCCGTGGCGGCGCGCCACTTCACGGAAGGCGACACCCTGCCCTGCCATGACTGGAAATCGCACGGCGACGATCAGCTCGTCCGCGTCGCGCGCCGTCGTCAGCATATCCTTCTGAAATTCGTTCGCGCCAAGAACGCGCTCGCCGTGTTTTTTCGAGCGTAGCACGACCTCGCCGCCGAGCACGGCCAGCGCCAGCGGAATTTCCGAGCTTGGATCGGCGTGCGCGATGGAGCCGCACACGGTGCCCTTGTTGCGGGTCTGGAAATGACCGACGAAGGGCAGTGCTGCCGCCAGCAGCGGAAGTTTTTCTGAAAGCTCTTGCCACGCCATCAGCTTGTTTTGGGTGACCGCGGCGCCGATCTCGATGTTCCGGCCGAGATCGCGGATGGCATCGAGCTCGGCAATGCGCGAAATATCGATCAACACGCTGGCATCGATCAGCCGCAGATTGAGCATCGGGACGAGCGACTGGCCGCCGGCGAGAATGCGCGCGTCGTCGCCGTATTCGGCCAACAGCGCCAATACCTCCTCGACCGTATCGGGCCGCACGTAATCGAACGGGCGCGGCTTCATTGCCCGCCGCCTGCCAATATGGCGTGGATACGCCGCGGCGTTGCCGGCAACGTCACGTCGGCGACACCCAACGCATCGGCGATCGCGTTTGCAATGCAAGCCGGCGTGCTCATGCAATTGCCCTCGGCAAGACCCTTGGCGCCGAGCGGCGTGAACGGCGACGGTGAGGAATAATGCAAAATCTCGACGTCGGGAATTTCGCTTACGGTCGGCACCAGATAATCGGCGAAGGTGCCGCTCAAGAACGCGCCTTCGTCGTTGTAGGTGAACTCCTCGTAGAGCGCGGCGGCAATGCCTTGGGCGAAGGCGCCGCGGATCTGGCCCTCGGCGATGGTCGGATTGAGGATGCGGCCGGCGTCGTGCATCGTCACGTAGCGGTCGACGCGGACCTGATAAGTCTTCGGATCGATCTCGACGCCGCACATGTCGAACACGAAGCCATAGGTCAGCGAGGTGTTGATACGGTCGTCGCTCGACGGCGGCTCGAGCTCTTGCGGCGACCAAATTCCGGTTTCGCTCAGCGCCGGCGCCATGTTTTCGGGCAGCATCGCCGGCGACCAGTGCGACGTCGCGGCGACGCGGCCGAACGGCAGCGCGTTGTCGGGATTGCTGCGGCTGCGGATTTTGCCCTGCGCCAGCTCAACGTCCTCGGCCAGCACGTTGAGCTGCTTGGCGGCGATGGCTTTGAGCTTGTCGCGCATCTGCACCGCGGCCATGTGCGCCGCCACCGCGGTGCCCGAGGCGAAGCGGCTGGAATAAGTGCCGGCCGCGATCGACCATTGATCTTTGGCGGTGTCGATTTCCAACACCACTTCGATGTCGTCGGACTTGAGCCCGAGTTCGCGCGCCACGATCTCCGCCAGAACGGTCTCGTGGCTCTGCCCCTGCACGGTGACATCGGCGGTGACCGACACCGCGCCGAGCGGATCGATATTGACCCGCGCCATCGACACGGCGCCGTTCTTGGGGCCGGCTTTTTCGCGCGCCTGCGCGGTCATCAAGGTCGACAGATACCCCATGTTCGACATCGCCGGCTCGACGATGGCGGCGAAGCCGATGCCGTATTTGCGCCCGGCGGCGCGGGCTTCGTAGCGCCGACGCTTGAGCACGTCGAGCCGGCCGCCGCCGATAGCCTTCTCGACCGCACGCGGATAATCGCCGGAATCGTAAAGCGCGCCCGCCGCCGCATGGTAGGGAAATTTCTCCGCCGGAACGAGATTGCGCCGGATGACGTCGAGCGGGTCGAGGTTGAGCTCCACCGCGATGCGCTGCATCAGCCGCTCCAGCGCCAGATATAGCTGCGGCCCGCCAAAGCCGCGGATCAGGCTTGACGGCATTTTGTTGGTGAGCACGACGCGGTTGATCACCTCGACATTGGCGATGTCGTAGGCGCCGGTGACCGCGCCGTGCATGCGGTAGAGCGGCCCCGGCATCGGCGCGCGCAAAAACGCGCCGTAATCTTCGAGCTGATCGAGCTTCAGCCCAAGGATGTGGCCCTCTTTGGTGATCGCCGCCTCGATTTCGGTAACGCGGTTCGGCCCCGAGCTTGCGGCGACTAGGTGCTCGATGCGGTCCTCGACCCATTTCACCGGGCGGCCGGTGATGCGCGCCGCGAGCGCGATCAGCACCACATAAGGAAACACCGAGAGTTTGATGCCGAAACTGCCGCCGGAATCGGGGGGAATGCGCAGACGCAATTTCGGCCCGGCGACGCGCAACGCGCGCGCCATCACCGGATGCATACTGAACGGGCCCTGGAAATTCGCCAGCACGTCGTAGCTGCCTTCGGCCGGATTGTGCTCGGCGACCACGACATAGCATTCGATCGGCGTGAACGACAGCCGTGGAAATTCCGTCGTCATGGCGATGCGGCGATCGGCGCGGGCGAAAGCAGCCGCAGTGTCGCCGTAGGAAAATTTACGCACCGAGACTTCGTTGGTCTCGGCTTGCGGATGGATGAGCGACGCAGTTTTTTCGCACGCGGCGCGCGGATCGATCACCGCTTCGCGTGGCGCGTAATCGACCGTCACCAGCTCGGCGGCATCCTCGGCGATGTAACGGCTCTCGGCGACGACCAGCGCGACCGGCTCGCCGACATAGCGCACCCGCTCCACCGCAAGCGCCCATTGCTGCACCGGCGTTTTGACCGCGGCGAGAAACGGCTCCGATAATTTGCGAATATCTTCGCCGGTGATGACGGCCCAGACGCCGTCGTGCGCAAGCGCCGCGCCCGCATCGATCGCAACAATGTCGGCGTGCGCGTGCGGCGAGCGGATGACGTGAGCGTGCAAGGTGCCGACCGGCACCGGCAGATCGTCGGCATAGCGGCCGCGGCCGGACAAGAGCGCGGGGTCCTCCTTGCGGAGCATTTTTGCCGGGCGTTCGGCCATTGCTACAGCCGCTGGCTCGGCTCGATGCCGAACAGCGCCTGGCCGGCGCCCTCGAAATTGGAAAGATGCGCCTGGCCCTGCGCTGTTACAGTATGCATATCGCGAAAGCGCCGCTCGAACGGGCTGCCGTTGAAGATCGCGTCGGCACCGGCGGCGTGATAGGCGAAGTCGACGACCCTGCGCGCCTGATCCATGGAGCCGGTGATGGCGACGCGCAGTTGCGCACGCTGTTCGAGGGTTTGCGCGCGGTTGGCGGTCGCCGCTTGCCAGAATTCATGCAGCATGTCGTGCAGATAAGCGCGCCCCGACTGCAGCCGGCCGGTCGCCTTGGCGACGCGCGATTGGATCACCGCATTGTCGCGCAACAAAACCGGAGCGCCGTGGGTCGGCGCCGGCTTTTTCTTTTCGGCAAGCTTCATGAAAGCGTCGAGGCAGGCGCGCGCCAGCCCGAGCGCGACGCCGGAAAAGCCCATGCCGTAAAGCGTCAGCAGCGGAATGTTGCCGAGCGGATCGTCGCCGCGGCGGTCGGCCGGCAGATCGCGCCAATACGAGTAAGCCTCCGGCACGAACAGCTCGGTCACCTCGTAGGCATTGCTGCCGGTGCCGCACAACCCGATGACATGCCAGATGTCGTAGAACGTCGCCTTGTCCTTGCGGAACAGCATGGTACGCATCACGGGCCGACCCTGCTTGTCCAAGCGCGGCTTGCCGTCGGCCTCGAACACCGCGCAATGGCCGCCGAGCCACGGGCAATGCTCGCTGCCGCTGCCAAATCGCCACCGGCCATTGACGATATAGCCGCCGTCCACGACGACCGCCTTGGCGCCCGAGGGCGGACCCCAGGCAACAGCACCGTCTGGGGCGGCAAAAATCTCGCGCGCGACTTTTGGGTCGAGATAGCTTGCCGTCTGGGTGCTCGCGACTTGCTGCGCCAAGCACCAGGCGGTGCTGGCGTCGGCTGTGGCAATGGTCTCGATCACCTGGTTGAAGGCAACCACATCGGCCGCGCCGCCGCCGAACAAGGCCGGCAGCAGCATGCGGAACAGGCCGGCCTCATGCAGCGCCGCGATGACTTCGGGCACGATGCGCCGCTCCGCCTCGATGCGGTCACTCGCGGCCTCGATCATCGGCACCAGCGCCGCGGCGCGCGCCACCCAATCGACCGGCGTGTTTCGATCATCCCGCGCGAGCACGGCGTTCCTCCGTTTGGCCTTATCCCTGTCTACATCCGCAGCCGTTGCTTGTCAGCACGGGGAAGCCGGCCGCTGGCGCGCGGTTGGCGGCTCCCATAACATGCGCCCGCAAGCACCGGTGGGGAGGAAACGTTGCGCGGCATCAGGATTGCAATCACGGCGCTCGTCGCGATGCTCGCCGTCGCGGCCGCGATTCCGGCTGCCCTTGCGCAAGCCAGTTTCCCCACTCGCGTCGTCAAGCTGATCGTGCCCTACCCGCCCGGCGGCGGCACCGACCTTCTGGCGCGGGTGCTGGCCGACCAGCTCGGCCGCAAATGGGGGCAAGCGGTGATCGTCGAGAATGTCGGCGGCGCCGGTGGCAATATCGGCGCCGCGGAAGTTTTTCGTGCCGACCCCGACGGCTATACGCTGCTGCTCGCCTCGCCCGGACCGATCGCCACCAACGCCTACATGTATAAGGACATGTCTTACGACCCGGCGAAGTGGGTGCCGATCGCGGTGCTGGCGACCTCGCCTTATGTGCTGGTACTCAGCAACGGTTTTGACTCGCCGAACCTGCCGCTCTTGCTCACCCACGCCAAAGCCAATCCCGGTAGCCTAACCGCGGCGACGCCCGGCGTCGGCTCGGTCGGGCAATTGGCGACGATCGAGCTGGAAATGCTCGCCGACATCAGATTGCTGCAAGTCCCCTACAAAGGCCTAAGCCCGGCCGTTGCCGACGTGCTGGCCGGCAATGTCAACATGATGTTCGACATGCTGGCGACGTCGCTGCCGCTCTACCGGGCGCAAAAGGAAAAGATCATCGCCGTCGGCGGCACCGCGCGCGTCAAGGATTTGCCCGACGTGCCGACCCTTGCCGAAGCCGGCGTGCCCGGCTATCGCGCGGTGACCTTCTTCGGCATCGTGGCGCCGCCGCAAACGCCCGACGCGCTCGCCGATAAGATCAACCAAGACGTGGTCACCTGCCTGAAAGACCCCGCGTTCATCGAAAAGACCAAGGCGCTCGGCATGGATCTGGCGCCCGGCAGCCGTGCCGACGCGGCAAAATTCTTCGCCGATGAGCGCGCGCTGTGGGGCAAGGTCATCAAGCAGGCCGATATCCCGCTGCAATGAGCAGGAGTCTCAAAAGGCACTTTCGCAGAAATCCCTCTTTGGACAAAAACGTATTAAAAACAGTATGTTATCTAGACCGTCGTCCCTCCAACCTACGCTTTATCGGCCGGTGCGTTGTGGCGGTCCGGCGATGATGTCATCATTCTTTATCCGGCGCGGAGAGCTCCAGAAATTAAATGGAGCACTGCGCCATGAGCCACGAGCGACCAGAAATTCTAATCACCCCATGGAAGGTACATCTGAGTGGAGAAACGGCCATAAAGGCCGCTGGTTGGACTATCCCATTCGTGATGGTGTGTCGGGTGATAGCGACCCTCACACCGCCCTGGCTTCCGTATTTGCTCTTCCGTCACTGCTTGGGGTGATTGTCAGTTTTCTTCTCCATTAGAGGACGAATGGAAGAAGGATGAGAGCGTAATGAACAAACCTACAAACGGTTCAGGCATCGGCCAGCCGGTACGGCGGCGCGAGGATTTACGTCTCGTGCGTGGCAACGGCCGCTATACCGCCGACGAGAACCTGCCAGGCCAGGTCTATGCCGTCATGGTGCGCTCGCCGCATGCGCATGCGCGCATTCGCAGCATTGCGACAGACGACGCCAAGGCTGTGCCCGGCGTGCTTGCGGTGCTGACCGGCGTGGACTTTGCCGCGGACGGCCTCAAACCGATCCCGCACAAGCCGTGGTCGCCGCATCAGAAGGAGGCCCAGCTGCACATCAAAGGCGACGAGCCGCCGTTCGAAGCGCCGCATTACCCGTTGCCGACCGACAAGGCGCGTTTCGTCGGCGAAGCGGTGGCGATGGTCGTCGCCGAAACCGTGCACGCGGCGAAAGACGGCGCCGAGAGGATCGTGATCGATTACGAGGTACTGCCGGCGGTGGTCGAAACTATTCCGGCCGCGCGCCAGGATGCGCCGCGGGTGCACGACAGCGCGCAGTCGAATGTCTGCTTCGATGGCGAGCTTGGCGACGCGGCGGCGACCGACGCTGCCTTTGCCCGCGCCGCCCATGTGACCCGGTTCGAGACCTGGGTGCAGCGCATCACCGGCGTGCCGATGGAACCGCGCGCGGCGCTCGCCGCCTACGATGGCGAGAGCGGCCGCTACACCGTCTATGCCGGCAACGGCGGCGCGGTGCGGCTGAAGAACGATCTCGCCACCATGCTCGACGTGCCGCCGGACAAAGTCCGCGTGCTGATGCAGGACGTCGGCGGCAATTTCGGCACCCGCGGCATGATCTACGCCGAGTTCGCCGTGGTGGCGTGGGCCGCGAAAAAGCTCGGCCGGCCGGTGAAATGGATCATCGAGCGCCACGAATCGTTCCTGAGCGACTATCAGGCGCGCGATCTCGCCGTCGAAGCGGAGCTGGCGCTCGACGACAAGGGCAAGTTCTTGGCGATGCGCGGCTCCAATCTCGGCAATCTCGGCGCCCACACCACCAATTTCGCCATGGTGCAAAAGGGCGTGCAGATGATGTCGAGCATCTATCGCATGCCGGCGGCGTATTTCCGCGCCCGCGCCACCTTGAGCCACACCTCGCCGACGCGGCCTTATCGCAGCGCCGGACGGCCGGAAGTGATTTTCGTCATGGAGCGGCTGATCGATCTCGCCGCGCGCGAATGCGGCTACGATCGCGTGACGTTGCGCCGGCGCAATCTGGTGACCGAAAAGGAGTTGCCGTACAAAAATCCGTTCGGCGTCGAATACGACAACGGCGATTATATCGGCGGCATGGATCTGGCGCTCAAGCTCGGCGACTGGACGGGCTTCAAGCGCCGCCGCGCGGAAGCAAAAAAGCGCGGCAAGTACCGCGGCATCGGCGTCGGCAATTACGTCGATATATCGACCGGCGTGCCGCGCGAGAAAGCCGAGATCACCGTTTCGCCGGACGGTTTTGTCGAACTGATCATCGGCGTCACCTCGCAAGGCCAGGGCCATGAAACGAGCTTCGCCCAACTGATCGTCGAATGGCTCGGCGTGCCGATCGAAAGCGTGCGCTTCGTCACCGGCGATACGGATCGCGTCACCGTCGGCGGCGGCGCCCATTCCGGCCGTGGCATGCGGCTGGGCTCCATCGTCATCAAAAAATCCACCGACGGCATCGTCGAGAAAGCCTTGCGCATCGCCGAGCATTTGCTCGAGACCGCAGCCGCCGATATCGAATTCAAGGACGGCCGCTTCGCCGTGAAGGGCACCAACCACGCCGTCGGTCTGTTCGAGGTGGCGCGCGCCGCGCTCGAGCGCGCCGATTTGCCTGAAGATTTGCGCGGACCTTTATACGCCGCGTGCGACGAGACCGTCGCCGAGGCCAGCTACCCTTACGGGGCGCACGTCTGCGAAGTCGAAGTCGATCCCGATACCGGCGCAGTCAAGGTGATCACCTACGTCGCCGTCGACGACGTCGGCCGCGCCGTGAACCCGCTCATTGTTCATGGCCAGGTCCACGGCGGCATCGCCCAAGGAATCGGGCAAGCGTTGCTGGAACACGCGCACTACGATCCGGAAAGCGGCCAGATGCTCGCCGGTTCGTTCATGGACTACGCCATGCCGCGCGCTTCCGACTTGCCGTCCTACATCACCGAACTGAGCGAGGTGCCCTCCTCCACCCACCCGCTCGGCATCCGCCCCGCCGGCGAAGGCGGCACGGTGCCGGCGCTGGCCGTGGTCATCAATGCCGTCGTCGATGCGCTGTGGGATTTCGGCGTGCGCCACGTCGAAATGCCGGCGACGCCGCAGAAGGTGTGGCAGGCGATCCAACAGGCCAAAGCGGCGCCCGGGCGGAGTGCGCCATGAAACGGAGGGAGTTTCTCAGTTTTGCCGGTGCTGCGCCACTGTGGCCGCTCGCCGCGCGCGCGCAGCAGATGCCGGTGATCGGATTTCTCAGCACCGGAGGACAACCCAATCTGGACTCTCTCGCCGCTCTGCGCGAGGGCCTCGGCAAGATGGGCTACGTTGACGGCCAAAATGTAAAGATCGAGATTCGCGGCGCCGAGCAATACGACCAGTTGCCCGCGCTTGCAGTCGAACTCGTCCGCCAAAAGGTGGATGTGATCTTCGCATGGGGGTCGCTCAACGCGGCGCTGGCGGCCAAGGCCGCTACCGCGACGATTCCGATTGTGTTCGTCAATGGCACCGATCCGGTCAAAGCCGGCATCGTCGAGAGCATGAATCGGCCTGGCGGCAATGTGACCGGCGCCACCTACGACAACAGCGGGCTGGTGAAGAAGCGGCTGGAGGTGCTTGCCAAACTGGTACCCGGCGCGACCACGATCGGCTTTCTCAACAACCCCACGATCTTGACCAGCAGTCAAAATCTTGCGGACATGGAGGAGGCGGGCCGTGCCCTCGATCGCCGGATGTCGGTTCTAAACGCGAGCTCCGAGGACGAGATCAATGCGGCTTTTGTCAAAGCCGCCGATTTGCGCGTCGACGCACTGTTGGTCGGCCCTAATCCGACATTCACCGTCAGACGCGCGCAAATCGTCGCGCTCGCCGCGCGCTATCGGATTCCGGCAAATTATTTTCGTCGGGCGTTTTGCGACGTGGGCGGCCTATCGAGTTACGGGGCCGATTTCGCGGATACCGAGCGTCAGGCGGGCATCTACATCGGCCGAATTCTCAAGGGCGAGAAACCAGCCGACCTTCCGGTTCAGCAGCCGACCAAATTCGAGATGGTTCTCAACCTCAAAACCGCCAAGGCGCTCGATCTTGTCATTCCGCCGACGGTGCTGGCGCTTGCTAACGACGTCATCGAATAGGCCGTTCGATGTCGGCCTATCGCACGTGGCGGGTATGCTACGATGTACGCTCAATGTCCCGGCGCGATCACCTATTAAAGGACGTCGAAAAGTCCAGTGTTTGCAACCTCTCTACTTGTCCTTGGGGCAAAGCGGACTTTCGCTGTCGGCCGCTGACACGCTAAGATTTTGGGCCAAGGCCTTGGCCTAAGACTTTGGCCTAACAAAAGCCGGCGTGGCGTGCTAACCGCGGGCCGAGGGGGCCAAGGTGCCTGACGATCTGCGCAGCCGCGATTTTCGCAAGATCCTGCTGATCAAGCTGTCGGCGGTCGGCGACGTGGTGCACACGTTTCCGGTCTTGAACAAGCTCAAGCGGCGTTATCCGGCGGCGCGATTGGATTGGCTGGTGGCGGCGCCGATCGCCGAGCTGTTGCAGCACAATCCGGCGATCAGCAATGTCATCGAATTCGCCCGCGACGAACGGTCGGCGCCGTGGCGCTTGGCGCCGTTTGCCGCCGCGGCGCGGCTGGTCGCGCAATTGCGTGCCGTCGAATACGACCTGGTCATCGATCTGCAAGGCCAATTGCGCAGCGGATTTTTTGCCTTCACGTCGGGCGCCCCGGTGCGGATCGGCTTCGACAAGCCGCGCGCCGATATCTGGAAGACGCTAGCGCGAAAAATCCCCGCCGAAGCGCGCAAGCACGCCTGGCAGGGCGCACGCGAAGGCAGCTGGCTTGCCTATACCGATCACATCGCGTTGCCGACACTCGATATCCATCCGGTCGAGCGCTATCTCGGCATCGGCCCGATGCTTGGTCTCGACGACGGGCCTGCGGATTTCTCATTTCCAATCCCGCAGGAAGCGCGCGCCCGTATCGACGCGCTCGTGGACTATTACGACATCGCCAAGGCAAAGCTCCTGGTGATGGCGCCGGGCACGAATTGGGAAACTAAAGAGTGGCGGCGGGAAGCATTCGCCGAGGTGGCGCGGCATTTCATGAAGAATGGCTTTGCCGTGACACTGGTCGGCTCGGAGCGCGAGCGCGCGCTTTGCGACGACGTTGCGAAACTCGCCCCCGGCGCCATCAACCTCGCCGGCGAAACGACGCTCAGCGAGCTGGCAGCGCTGATTTCCCGCGCAACGATCTGCGTGACCAACGATTCCGGGCCGATGCATCTCGCCGTGGCGCTGGGCCGCCCCGTCGTCAGCATTTTCGGCCCGACCGATCCGGTGTGGGCCGGGCCATACCGGCGCGACGGCGCGGTGCTGCGGGCCGACCTACCCTGCTCGCCGTGCTATCTGCGTTTGCTCAGCCGGTGCCCGCATAACCACGACTGCATGAAGAATGTATCGGCGGCGACCGTTATCGAACGCGCCGAGAGCGTCCTCAGCGAACGTGCCAATAAGCCTGAAGTGCAGGCGCGCCGGCGCTAGGCGTCCGCTATGCAAATTTGGGATTGAGAAAGACATAGAGCGCAGCAATCTTGCCGTCGCGAACGATCACGACATCCAGTCCGGTGTAGTCTGGGGCCGCGCCTTTTGGGCCTGAGCCCCATGCCAGAATTCCCCCGTTATGCAGGGCTTGTGGCTCTCCATGGGGCTTATAAACGAAATGTGGATGTGTCGCGCGGAGGTCTCCGGCGAACTTGTCCAGAGCGTGGTGTCCAACAAGATACCGGGCGGAGCGTACAGCACGCAGTCTTCAGTATAGAAGTCCTGAATTGCGGCGCGGCGGCGGGCCGCGTCACCTTCGCCAAAGACTTCCTGAAGGTTGCGGTGCAGAAGCTCAATAATTCGATCACCCATAGTTATCCCCTGAAAGCAGGCTGCAACCCGGACATCGCGCGAGGTCTCCGACCTGCCAATCCCAGACGTTGAACCGATTATCTAGCTAGGAAGCATACGATTCTCAGTGACTCAAAGCGGCGTCGAGGTTCTTCAAGACCCCGAGTTGAGCAAAGATGACCGACCCTTCTGGATAACAGTCGAAGCGTTTGATCTTGCCGTCTTCGAGTTCGAACACGTCGCAGCACGGGGCGTCCATTTGCTTACCCGTGGCGGGCAGCTCGCCAAAGGGAAGCTGCAGCGGGCCATCGTGGGTGCCCTGCAGCGCCAGTTGCACCACGACGACATTGCCATCGACATAGATGCGACTTAGCTCGCGGTGCATGTTGGAAAACGCCGTGCCGTAGTTGCCGACCGGGTCGGCGAGGGCGCGACCACGGTACGTCACACCCACCGAATTGTCGACGAAGACCCCATCGGCCGTGAACAAGTTGATCCAGCCTTCCAGATCTTTCCGTTCAGCCACCGCATAGGCGTTACGAACAGCGACTACATTATCGTTGCTCATGATTGTTCCTCTCAAGCGCGCAGATCCTCTGTTGGATGCGAGAATAAATGGATGACCGACGGCACGCACAAGAGGGCACACGGGTGTTGCCGAGTAACCTCAATGACCCCGCCCGCCGCGCGCCCGCTCAATCCTGCTTCGCGCGGGTCCGCTCACCTGCTTCGCGGCGACTGATTTTCCGCTCGCGGCTCGCGAGCCAGGCCTTCATGTAGCGGTAATAGCTGCCTTCGGCGTTGGCGACGGCGAGCAAAAATCCTTCGGCGCCGTCGAGAAAGCCCCGGCGCAGCACGTAGGCGCGCAGGAATGAATAAAACCCATGGCCGATGCCGGCGAGGAACGACACCTTGCGGCCGGATGCCACCAGCGCTTCGGCGCTCGCGCTCGAATAGCGGTCCATGCGCGACAGCGCATCTTCGAGTCTCAGCACCGGATAATGGAGCAGCGGCTGGTCGAGCCGCTTTACGAGGCCGTCGCAGATCACCCGCTCATGAACGAGCGCGTCGTCGAATTTTGCTTTGCCGCGGCGGAACAGGCGCAACACGTAATCGGGCGACCAGCCCGAATGCCGCAACTCGCGGCCGCAAAAGCTGGAACGGCGCGGCAATTCCCAGCCATCGACGCTGGCGTCCGCAAGCACCGCCTTGATTGCGCCGGCAAGTTTTGGCGTCGCCCGCTCGTCGGCATCGATCGACAGCACCCATGCGCCGGTCGCCAGCGACAGCGCATAATTCTTCTGCGGCCCGAACCCGCGCCATTCGTGAAATTCGACGCGGGCGCCCTTCGCCTTGGCGATGTCGACGGTGGCGTCGCTGCTGCCGCAATCGACCACGATCCGCTCGTCGCAGAAGGCGACGCTGTCGAGGCAGGCGCCGATATTCGCCGCCTCGTTGCGGGTGATGACGATAGCGGACAGTTGCGGCACGGCCGGCGCTCAGTGCCAGTACGGCGGATAGCCCGAACTTTTCTCGGTGGCGGCGAGAAGCCGCAGCATCGCCGGCCATTCCAGCACGCCGTAGGGCCGCCGCGCGCCGGGCTGATAGAGATGCGCAGTATGCGCCAGCACGTTCTCGCCCGGCATGGTCAATTCGGTGCGCGCCGCCATGGCGTCGACCTGGGAGCGGCACGACAGTTCGAGCTGATACATCGTATTGAAGGCCTGCTGGATGGTGGCGCCGCAGGTGAGCAGACCGTGGTTGCGCATCACCAGCGCGTCATGCGATCCAAGGTCCTCGACGATGCGCTCGCGCTCGTCGGTGTCGATGGCCGGACCCTCGTAATCGTGGTAGCCGATGTGGCCAACGAAGCGGATCGAGGTCTGCGACAGCGGCAACAGCCCGCACTCCATCGCCGACACCGCCATGCCGGCCCGCGTGTGAGTGTGGAGCACGCAGGCGACATCCGGCCGCGCCTTGTGGATCGCGCCGTGGATGACGTAGCCGGAGACGTTGATGCCGTAATCGGTGTCCGGCTTGGCGATGATCTTGCCCTCGACGTCGATCTTGACCAGGCTCGACGCCGTGATCTCCTTGTAGAGCAGGCCATAGAGATTGATCAGAAGGTGCTCGGTGCCGGGGATGCGCGCGGTAATATGGTTGTAGATGAGGTCGGCCATGCCATATTGGTCAACCAGCCGATAGCAGGCGGCGAGATCGACCCTGGCCTGCCACTCTGGCTCCGACACGTCGTTGCGGATCGACTTGAAATCAGTTGAATAGTTCACGGCGCTTCACTCCTGTTACCCCAAGAATAGCTTCCAGGACCGGCCATGTCAGCCAACAAGATGTCAGCCAAGATCAGTGACGTTCTGCGCAACCATGTGAAGGAAAAGCTCGCCCGCGGCGAAGTTGTGGCCTCGATGACGGTGCGGCTCATTCGCGGCATCGAGATCGCGCGCATCGCCAAGACCGCGGGATTCGACAGCCTTTATGTTGACATGGAGCATTCGAGCTTTTCGCTGGAAACCATGGGCCAGATCTGCATCGCCGCGCTCGAGGTCGGCATAACACCCTTCGTGCGGGTGCCCGGCTTAGCCGACGTACAGCGCATCCTCGACGCCGGCGCGCTCGGCATCATCGCGCCTCATGTCAGCTCCGCCGCGGAGGCGCGCGACTACGTCAAGGCGGCAAAGTATCCGCCGCTCGGCGACCGCTCCAATGCCGGCAACCTGCCCCATCTGCAATATCGTTCATTCCCCGCCGCGGAAGCCTATGCCGCGATCGATGCCGCGACCATGGTCATGGTGCAGTTCGAGAGCGCGGCCGCGATCGAGAACGCCGACGCCATCATGGCCGTCGACGGCGTCGATATGGTGCTGATCGGCACCAACGATCTGTTGGCCGACTATGGGCTACCCGGCCAATACGACCATCCGCGGGTGCACGAGGCCTACACCAAAACGCTGGCCGCGTGCCAAAAGCACGGCAAGCATCTCGCCGTCGGCGGCTTCGCCACCCGAGCCGACCTGGCGGCCAAATATGTGCGCCTGGGCGCGCGCTATGTTTCGACCGGCACCGATTTAGGCTTCCTGCTCGCGGCCTGCGCCGCCAAGGCGAAGGAAGTCCAGGACATGGCTAAACAATGACATGGCGTCGCAATAACACCGCACCGCGGGCCGGGGCACGGACTCATGAACGCGCGGGCGATGTCGACCTTCGGACCATGTTTGGTGTAAGGAGCAATCTTGGCTTCACCTATGAAGGGCAAGGACATGAAGCGTCGTGACGTGATGGCGCTGATCGCGGGCGCGGCGGCGTGGCCGATAGTGGTGCGTGCGCAGGAGCGGCGCCGCGTGCCGAAGGTCGGGGTCCTCTGGCACGCCGCGGACGCAGCCGGCGAGTGGCCCTATTACGGGTGCTTACTCGATGGATTTGAAGAGCTTGGCTATAGCCAAGGAAAAATCGAACTCATTCACCGTTTCCCCGATGAAAAACCGGAGAAGTTTCAGAGCATGGCGGCCGAACTCGTATCCCTCGCTCCCGACGTGCTGGTGGGCGTGGGCGGTGCGGCCCCCTATGTCAAGAAAGCCACCTCGACCATCCCGATGGTGTTCATGTACGTCGCCGATCCGATCGGGACCAAGCTCGTCGAGAGTATCCGCCATCCCGGCGGCAACGCGACGGGTCTTACCAATTTCGGCCTCGAGCTTGTCGGCAAGCGGCTCGAATATCTCAAGGTGATCGTTCCGCAGCTTGCGAAAGTTGCCATGATCGTCAACCCCAGCAACCCGATCTCTAATTTCTATGTCGAGCAATCGAACGCCGCCGGTCCCAAGCTCGGATTGTCCTGCAAGCCTTATGATGTCGGCACGCTCGACAGGCTCGAGCCCGCTTTCGACGCCATGGTGGGGGACGGCATGGAAGGCGTCTTCTTCAATGCCGAAAGCCTGTTCTATGTCGCCAAGAAGAGGATCGCGGAGCTTGCGCTGGCTCGCAAATTGCCCTGCTGCGGTTACGTGAAGGAAGTGCTCGATGCCGGCGCGCTGGTCTCCTACGGCGCGGACCAGCGCTCGATCGCGCGCCAGACCGCCTATTTTGTCGACCGCATCCTTAAAGGCGAAAAACCGGCAGACATGCCTGTCGAGCAGCCGACCCGCTTCCAGCTCTGCATCAATCTCACCACCGCAAAAGCGCTCGGGCTTACCATTCCCCCCACACTGATCGCCGTCGCTGACGAAGTGATCGAGTAGGACTTCCGGCTGCAGTGTACGAGTCCGGAAGTGGCCTTAACGGACATCGCGCCGAAACAGCCTCATGTCCGCTTTTGATGCTGTGGACGGCTCCTCCACCCGGCACGTGAGTGCCATGGATGTGGGCGCTGTTAAGGCTCCCACGATTCGGAGGAGCTATCCATGCAAACGATCACGACCATCGGTCTCGACATCGCCAAGTCGGTTTTCCAGGTTCATGGCGCCGATGCGGAGGGCAATGTAGTCATCCGCCGGCAACTCAGGCGACGCTACGTGCTGGCCTTCTTCCAGAAGCTACCGCCCTGCCTGGTCGGCATCGAAGCCTGCGCCTCGTCGCATCATTGGTCGCGCGAACTGCTGGCGCTTGGCCACACCGTTCGCCTGATGCCGCCGGCCTACGTGAAGCCCTATGTGAAGCGGCATAAGAACGATGCAATTGACGCCGAGGCGATCTGCGAAGCGGTCACCAGACCCAATATGCGGTTTGTGGCCACCAAGACGCGCGAGCAACAGAGTTGCCTGACGCTGCATCGTACCCGGCACTTGTTGATCCGCCATCAGACCTCGGTGATCAATGCCGTCCGCGCCCATATGGCCGAGTTTGGCATCGTCGCGCCGGTCGGACGCAACGGCGTCGAAGAGCTGCTTACTATCGTCGCCGATGCAAACGACAAACGGCTGCCCGACATTGCCCGTGCCTGTATCGCCGCTCTCGGCGCCCAATTGAGGGCGTTGAAGGCTCAGATCCTGCAGTTCGATCGTCTGATCATGGCCTGGCACCGATCCAACCAGGCCAGCCGGAGGCTCGACGATATACCCGGCGTCGGTCCGGCACTTGCCACCGCTCTGGTCGCCACTGTTGCCGATCCGAGAGCCTTCCGATCAGGACGCAACTTCTCGGCCTGGATCGGGATCGTGCCAAAGCAGCACTCGAGCGGGGGCAAAGATCGGCTCGGTAGCATTAGCAAACGAGGTGACCGCTATCTGCGCGGCCTGTTCGTGGCCGGCGCGCTTGCTGTTATCCGCTATGCCAAGATCCATGGCACCAAGCGCCGGCCCTGGCTTACGGCGTTGCTGGCGAGGCGCCCGACCAAGGTCGCCGCCATCGCGCTCGCCAATAAGATCGCCCGGATGGCATGGGCAATGATGGCCAAGGGCGAGCGCTACAAGGAGCCGCTCGCGCTCGCGGCTTGAACGAGATCGCGCCAGACAACCGGCGTGATGTGAAGGTTGGGAGGACGAACAGCACGTAATGCAGAGCCGGTCGATCCGGCGATCAGGACAACCCAGCTGCCCCCACGCATTGTCGAATGCGGGCTTTCGATCGGGACCTGATCCGCGGAAGGCATTATGGCCAGCGGTCATGTGAACCGCGCAAATAGGCCGAACACACGGGCGCACCGACCAATCTGCAAGCGTGAAAAAAGTTCTTGCCAACTCGGAGCCGTCCACACACGGGGGCAAAGCGGGATTAAGAACGTGCGCGCCAACCATATGGTTTATGAGTACGCGCCCTCGTATAAAGAGCGCCGGCAACAAGGTTTCGGGAGGACGCACGTGGCGGGAGTTCGCGGGATTGCAATTGCGGGGATTGGGCTTTTGCTCGCGGTGGCGGCTTTCACGGCGCCGGCCGCCGCGGACGACTATCCGAGCCGCTCGATCCGCATGATCATCCCGTTTCCGCCCGGCGGCAGCAACGACGTGGTCGGCCGCATCATCGCCAACCAACTCGGCGAGAGACTAGGCAAGCAGGTCTTTGTCGATAACCGCAGCGGCGCCGGCGGTGTCGTCGGCTCCGACCTTGCCGCCAAGGCGACGCCCGACGGCTACACGTTGCTCATCGTTTCCATCGCGCACGCGGTCGATCCCTGGCTCTACAAGGAGCCGTTCGACCCCGTAAAGGATTTTGTCCCGGTGAGCATTATCGCCACCGGCACCAATGTGCTGACCGTCAACCCGACTGTGCCGGTGCATTCGGTCAGAGAACTGCTCGCGCTCGCCAAGGAAAAGCCGGGCGTGCTCAACTACGCCTCCGCCGGCATCGGCAGCTTCCAGCATTTGAGCGGCGAACTGTTCAAGCTCACGGCCGAAGTCGACATCCAGCACGTGCCGTATAAGGGTGGCGGGCCGGCCATGCTCGCCGTGATCGCCGGCGAAACCCAGCTGATGTTCTCCTCGATCGTGCAAACGGTGCCGAACATCCAGGGCGGCCAGTTGCGGGCGCTCGCCACTGGCGGCGCGCAGCGCAGCCCGATCCTGCCGGAGCTACCGACCATCGCCGAGGCCGGCGTGCCCGGCTACGTGGCGACCAATTGGTGGGGCATCGTCGCGCCGGCCGGCACGCCGCAACCGATCGTCGACAAGCTGCACGACACGATCGCCGAGCTCCTCAATTCCGAGGCGACCAAAAAATATCTCGACAATGAAGGCGCCGCGCCCGTGCATATGAGCTCGGCCGAATTCGGCAAGTTCATCGAGGCGGAAATCGCCAAGTGGGGACCGGTGGTCAAAAAAGCCGGCATGAAGGCTGAGTAAGGCCCGCATGTCGCCCATGACCGGACGTTTCACCTATCGCTCCGACCCGGTGCGCATCGTGTTCGGCTCAGGCGCTATCGCTGCGCTGCCGGCGGAAGCCAGTTTGCACAACATGTCGCGGTTGATGGTGCTATGCTCGCAATCGCGCGCCGATTTCGCCCGCCGCATCACGGCTTCGATTGCCGATCGCTGCGTCACATTCTGCGATGCCTCGGCGCCAAACATGCCGCGCGAAGTGTTCGAGCGCATCGTCGATGACATCAAGCGCCAAAAACTCGACGGCTTCGTCGTGGTCGGCGGCGGCTCGCCGATCGGACTGGCCAAGGCCGCGGCGGCGACGACCAGAATTCCCTATATCGCCGTCGTCACCACCTATTCCGGTTCGGAAATGGCGGCGCGGTGGCGCATCGGCATTGCCGACGATCGCATCAGCGGCGACGGCCCGGCCGCGCTGCCCGCAACCGCGATCTACGATCCCGAATTGACGCTCGATCTGCCACCGCGTTTTTCCGCTGCGAGCGGCATGAATGCCGTGGCGCACGCGGTGGAGAGCCTCTACGGCATTGACACCAACCCGATCGTGCAGGCGATGGCGGAGGAAGCGATCCGAAGACTCGGATCGAGCCTGCCGCGCGTGGTGCAAAATCCGCGCGATCTTGATGCTCGTACCGATGTGCTCTACGGCGCCTGGCTCGCAGCGAATTTCCGCGCCGAAGTCGGGCTCGAGCACGCCATCGCGCAACGGGTGCGGCAATGGTTCAATCTCGACCACGCCCATACCCACGCCGTCGCCACACCCTACGCCATCGGCTTCAACAGCGCCGCGGCGCCGGAAGCCATGGCGCGCATCAAGCGCGCGCTCGGCGTGAGCGACGCGGCGCGCGGCCTTTACGATCTCAATGCGCGGCTGGGACTGCCGACCGGACTCAAGGGTCTCGGCATGCGCGAGGAGGATCTCGCCAAGGCCGTCGACGTGGTCGCCGCCGTCAAGATTGATCACCCGCGGCCGGTCGCCAAAGCCGACCTCGCCGAAATCATTCGCCAGGCGTTTTTCGGCGAGCCGCCGCGATTTTGAGAAGTACCAGCTGATGACAGGCGCAACCGCCGGCTCCGGAATGAAATGGGTCGGCCGCGCCATCCGCCGGCTTGAAGATCCTGCGCTGGTGGCCGGCCGCGGCCGATTTACCGGCGATCTCAACGCCGCCCTTTGGGTGCGTTTCATCCGCAGCCCCGTTGCCTCCGGCCACATCGTCGGCATCACCCCGCCTGACGGAGTGCGTATTTATCGCGCTGCCGATCTCGACGACGTGCGGCCGATCCGGCCGATGCTGCACAAGTTCAACTACCAGCCGATCGAGCAACCGATTTTGGCCGCCGACGTAGTCCGCTTCGTTGGCGAGCCGATCGCGGCCGTCGTCGCGTCTTCGCCCGCGGCGGCCGAAGATATTGCCGAAGCCGTGGCGGTCGAGATTGCGGACTTGCCATCGGTTGTGGACGCGCAAGAGGCGCTGAAACCCGGCGCGCCGCGCGTGCATGACAATTGCCCTGCCAATGTCGTGGTCGAAGGCCGCTTCAAGACCGCGGATTTCGATACGACGATCGCCAAGGCGCACCGGCTCGTTCGCGTCGATGTCCGCTCCCGCCGCCAGAACGCGACGCCGCTCGAAGCGCGCGCGGCGCATGCGGCGTTCGACCCGGCATCTGGCCGCCTGACCCTGACCTGCACCACGCAGATGCCGCACCTGACCCGCACGGCGATTGCCGACGTGCTGCAATTCCCGGAATCCGATCTGCGCGTCGTGGCGCCCGACGTCGGCGGCGGTTTCGGCCAAAAGATGTCGCTGCCGAGCGAATACGTTTTCCTGGTCTGGCTGACGCGAAAATTGCGCGGCACCGTCGCCTGGAGCGAGGACCGGCGCGAAAACCTGATCGCCGCATTCCACAGCCGCGATCAGTATGTCCAGCTCGAAGGCGCCTTCGACGAAGCCGGCAAGCTGATCGCGCTGTCGAGCGACGTCGTCGCCAATATCGGCGCCTATTCGTGCTTCCCGACCACCTGCGGCGTCGAGCCGCTGATGGCCATGGCGGAATTGCCAGGGCCCTACGACGTTCGCGCCTATGCCTGCGTGGCGCGCGGCGTCGCCACCCATACCTGCACCATGGCGCCCTATCGCGGCGTGTCGCGCCCGGTCATCACCTTTGCCATCGAACGGCTGATGGACAAGGCGGCCGCCGCGCTCGATCTCGGCCCCGACGAAATCCGAAGGCGCAATCTGATAAAAAAATTTCCGTACACGTCCGCCACCGGACTCGTGTTCGACGAAGGCAGTTACGTCGAGACGCTGGAACAAGCGATCGCGCATGTGGACCTCGGAAAGTTTCGTGCCCAGCAAAGCGACGCGCGCACGCGCGGCCGCTATCGCGGCATCGGCTTTGCGACCTTTTCCGAGCGCACCGGCTACGGCAGCCCGGCTTTCGCCGCACGCGGTATGGAGATCACGCCGGGCTGGGAGACTGTCGAAATCACCATGGACCCGTCCGGCGCCGTCGAAGCGCGCATCGGCGCCAGCCCGCACGGGCAAGGCTTACGTACCACGCTCGCCCAAATCATCGCCGACCAAGTCGGCGTCGCGCCCGAGAGCGTGCGCATCGTGCATGGCGACACCGACCGCACGCCCTATGGCTGGGGCACCTTCGCCAGCCGCTCGCTGGTCATTGCCGGCGGCGCGTCGCTATTGGCGGCGCAAAAGATCCGCAAAAAGCTGCTCACCATCGCCAGCCATGTGTTGGAGGCTGCAACTGATGACATCGTGCTTGAAAACGACCACGCCAAAGTTTTGGGAACCGACCGCACGGTGACGATCGCGACACTGGCCCGCGCCGCCTATCATCAAACTCATCAGTTCAAAGGCGAGGTCACGCCGGGCTTGAGCGAAAGCGCCGATTACGATCCGCCCGGCACGTTCTCCAATGCCTGCCACGTCGCCATCGTCGAGGTCGATATCGAGACCGGCCGTGTGACAATTGAAAAATTCCTCGTGGTGGAAGATGCCGGCCGCATCATCAATCCGCTGATCGCCGACGGCCAGGTGCACGGCGGCATCGCCCAAGGCATCGGCAACGCGCTGTTCGAGGAAATCGTCTACGACGACAGCGGCAACCCGCAGACCGCGACGCTCGCCGACTACACGCCGCCGACCGCGTGCGAAATTCCACGAATCGAATTGCACCACATCGAATCGCCGGCGGCATCCTCCATCACCGGCGCCAAAGGCTTGGGCGAAGGCGGCGCCATCGGCGCTCCGGCCGCCATCCTCAACGCCGTCAACGATGCGCTATCGCCGTTCGGCGTTTCGATCGACGAAATCCCGGCAACGCCGCAGCGCATCAGAACCGCACTGCGTGCCTCAGGAATCGGGCATCAGGGATCAGGGATCAAGGATCAAGATTGGCGCAAGCTAGGCTGACGAGAACTTCTGCCCGGCTTCTGATTACTGATACCTGATTACTGATCCCTGATCCCTGTCACGCCGGATGCTCGCGCGCCGAAACGATCGCCAGCCACAGATAAACGCCGAGCAGCGTCAGCTCGATGAGAGCGATAAAAACGCTGCCGCCGAAGACGTTGGGGAAAAACACGACGACCACGGCCATCGATACGACCGAGCTGAGCCACACCACCGCGCCCCAGGCCGCCGCGAGCCACAGCCCGACCGCGGCAACCAGATCGAGGACTGCGAAAAATACCGTCGCCGACCGCCACGCCACCGAATGCGCCAGGAAGCCGTCGTCCGGCGCCGCGCCGACGCCGCACACCTGGGCCCAGTGATAGAGGCCTTTGACCAGCGACACTGCCGCCATCAGGCGCAGGAACAGGACGAGGTACTCGGTCCACGACCCGGCCACGCTCAAACCCTTGCCGGCGCGGACGGGCTCGAGCATGTCGCTCGGCCGGGTCGGCTTTTTCTGCGCTTGATCGCTCATCCCACCAGGATCGATAGAGACGCCTTGGTAACCCGTCAACGCTACCGGAAAATGGCCCGCCCTGGCCCATTTGTGGCTGTGGCGGGGCGGGGGTGGACGGAGTAAAAGAAGGCGACGCCAGGATAGCCTGGCGCCCGCGGAGCGCATTTATGGCGATCAAATTCGGCCGACCGCTCGAAAGGAACCGTCTGGCGCCGGTCGAGGCGGAAAAGCCCGCGGAACGGCTGGATTTGGCAATTCGGCCGCGCCGCAACCGCCGCGCCGAATGGACCCGGCGCCTGGTGCGCGAGAACGTGCTCACCACCGACGACCTGATCTGGCCGCTGTTCCTGGTCGATGGGACGAAAGTCCGCGCGCCGGTCGACTCCATGCCCGACGTCGAGCGCCTCTCGGTCGACGAGGCGGTGCGGGCGGCGGAACGGGCGGCGAAGCTGACGATCCCCTGTCTCGCGCTGTTTCCCTATACCGAGCCGGGGCGGCGCGACGACGACGGCTCCGAAGCGCTCAATCCCGACAATCTGGTCTGCCGCGCCATTCGCGCCATCAAGAAAGAAGTGCCGGAGATCGGCGTGCTCTGCGACGTCGCGCTCGATCCCTATACCAGCCACGGCCATGACGGGCTGCTGCGCGACGGTATCATCCTCAACGACGAGACCGTGGGCATCCTGGTCCGCCAGGCGCTGGTCGAGGCCGAAGCCGGTTGCGACATCATCGCGCCGTCCGACATGATGGATGGTCGCGTAGGCGCCATCCGCGCCGGCCTCGACGCCGCAGGATTCCACGACGTGCAGATCATGGCCTATGCGGCCAAATACGCCTCCGCCTTCTACGGTCCGTTCCGCGATGCGGTCGGCTCGAGCGTCACGCTGATCGGCGACAAGCGCACCTATCAGATGGATCCCGCGAACACCGACGAAGCATTGCGCGAAGTGGAGCTCGACATCGCCGAGGGCGCTGACATGGTCATGGTCAAGCCCGGCCTGCCCTATCTGGACATTTTAAGCCGCGTCAAAGCGACGTTCGGCATGCCGACCTTCGCCTACCAAGTGTCGGGCGAATATGCGATGATCATGGCCGCCGCGGCGAATGGCTGGCTCGACGGCGACAAGGCCATGACCGAAAGCCTTATCGCGTTTAAGCGCGCCGGCGCCGACGGCGTGCTGACTTACTTTGCCGCGCGTGTCGCGGAGAAATTGAAGAAAGGCGAAGTTTAGCTGGAACGACGCCGCTGGGGGCGGCGATAGCGGGACGGGTGCCATGCGTGAATACGACGACGACAGAAATATCCAGCACTACGCCCCGGTGTTGCGGCGGATCATCATTCTCGTCGCCGTGATCACCGCGGTTCCGGTGATGCTGTGGACCATCACTGCTTTCATGCACACCTATATTGCGCAGCCGACCATATCGGCACCCCGGCCCCTCGCAACTGCCACCGTTGCGCCGGTGAGCCCTGCCGCGGACACCGCAACGGCCAATCTCCCCGCATCATCTCAACCGGCGCCAGCGGTCACTGACGCCAGCGGAACGGATGACGGCAGGGGCGATCGGATGCGCGACAGCGCCGGCAACAATGCCGCGCCGAATGTCCAAGTCGCCTCTACCGCCGCTATTTCGCCGGCACCGTCCGCCGCGCCCGCAGCTTCACCGCCTCCAGCCGCGGTGACAGTGCAGGCAGCGCCCCCACCCGCGCCGAGTGTTTTCCCAAACCCGCCATTCATTCCACAGCAGCAGCCAACGCCGTCGGATGCAGCAAATAACGCCGCGACCGAGGACTTACCGCCGCCTGACCCAATTACCGGCCCTGTTCCTTTGCCGCGGCATCGCCCCAGCGTACTTGCGCTCGCGGACACCAATATCCCGCTGCCGCGGGCCCGCCCGGGCAATGCGCCCGAGCCGTCGAGTACGACGCCCGACGAGCCGCCATCCGGCTACGATCCCGGCATCGGGCACTAGGGCGTGTACTCATAAACCGAGGACGATGACCGATGATTGCTGAATGTCCGCTTTGCCGCCGATTGTGTTGCAAAACTCTTTTTGGGGTTGCGTACAAAATTTTCCAGAGCCGCTGATGCGCTCATTTTGAAATCATGTGGGGAGCATACGATCAGTCCGATTTCCAACCGGCTGCCTTCGTAAGCTCGTTACAAGGCATCGGATCGCGGAAAATCCATTTCGACGGGCGCGCCGCGAAATTTTGCCGTCATCTCATTTCTGAGTTTTGCAACACAATCCCGCCAAAAGCGGACATTCAGTTGTGGCGCAACATCGGTCGCTATGGGCCGATTTCTGCCGCACGCACCCGCAGCAAAAGCAGCAGGCCATTTCGCGGTCGGGCCAGGGTGAAGTTGGCCACAGACCTGCCGAGTGAGACGTGATATCGTTCCCGCATTGTGCGCGCCGATGAGGTGATCGAATGAAACTTCTCCGCCGTAAATTTCTGCGTCTGGCGGCGGGCGCTGCCGCGCTGCCGGCCGTCTCGCGGATCGCAAGAGCGCAAACCTATCCGACGCGACCGGTGCGCTGGATCGTCGGATTTCCGCCGGGCGGCCCGAACGACATCACCGCGCGCCTCATGGCCGAACAATTATCAGGGCGCTTGCACCAGCCGTTTGTCGTCGAGAACCGCCCCGGAGCGGCGGGCAATGTCGCAACGGAGATGATCGCGAAGTCTGCGCCCGACGGTTACACGATTATGGAACTGGCTACCGTCAATTCAATCAACGTATCGCTCTACGACAATCTCAACTACGATTTCTTGCGCGACGTCCTGGTCGTTGCCGGCATTGCCTATGGACCGGCGGTCATGCTGGTGAATCCGGCCGTGCCGGCGCAGAGCGTTCCCGCATTCATCGCGTACGCCAAAGCCAATCCGGGCAAGGTCAATATGGGCTCAGCCGGCATCGGAACGCCGCAGCAGACCATCGGCGAAATGTTCAAGATGATGACCGGGGTCGACATGGTGCACGTGCCCTACCATGGCTCGGCACCCGAATTGGTCGATCTTATCGCCGGCCATGTTCAGGTCGCATTCGAGCCGATCCAATCCTGCATCGGGTACATCAAGGCTGGAGCATTGCGCGCTTTGGCGGTTTCGACGGCGGTGCGCGCAAAAGCGCTGCCCGATGTGCCAACCTTGGGCGAGTTCATTCCGGGATTCGAGGCCCGCACCTGGCAGGGACTTGGCGCACCAAAGCATTTGCCCGCCGAGATCGTCGACGTGCTCAATAAGGAAGTGATTGCTGCTTTGGCCGAGCCTGCATTGGAGGCGCGGCTTGCGGACCTCGGTATCGCGCCGATGCCGATGACCCCGGCTGAATGTCAGACCTTCATCACGGCCGAGGTGGAGAAGTGGGCGAAGGTGATCAAGTTCGCGGGCATCAAGCCGGAGTGATCGGAAGACGTTTCATAAATGCCGTTAGGCGAAATAAGCCTTTCAATATCGACAAGGTTAGGAAACTGTACGGTCTCGTACATAGCGTGTAAGCTCGCACAATCGCCGCGCAGACCTTGGCTAGTACCGGCGACTGAGAGCTGACTGCTCCCGCCCAGACGGAGCATCGCAAAATTGGGCAGTGCAAAAGAGCTTCGGCTCGATACTGAGAATGCACAACTGCGGCAGCTATTGGCGCAGGCCGGGATCGATGCTGCCGAGCAAAAGGTAATCGACGGCTTGCAACGCCTTCTGTTGGAGGAATTACATCATCGAATAAAGAACGTACTTGCTACCGTCGCGGCTATCGCGTCACAGAGCTTGAGAAATGCAGACAGTGTCGAGCAGGGGCGTCAGGCAATCGAGCATCGCCTGCTCGCATTGGGCCGAGTGCACGACTTGTTATTAAAGACCAATTGGACAAGCGCGACGCTGGAGTCGATTGTTCGCAACGCAATTGATCCATTCGATAGGGGCACACGTTTCTTCCTTGAAATTCCAGATATTGACGTTAGCCCTTCCGCCGTTCTTCCACTCGCAATGATCCTCAACGAACTTTGCACGAATGCCGTCAAGTACGGTGCATTGTCGAATGCCAACGGCCATGTGGCGATATCGGCGGCTATTAATGCTTCGAACGAGCGGTTTGGCTTTACGTGGGTGGAAACGGGCGGGCCGCCCGTTCAGGTACCAACACGCCAAAGCTTTGGGACGCGATTGATTGAACAAGGTTTTGTTGGCGAATTAAGAGGCAAAGCCCATCTTTCCTTCGAACTCTCCGGCGTCGTTTGCAATCTTGATATCCCCTTGGCGTCGCTCTTGCCGCAAAGCCATTAGCCGCGCCGGCGGCAAAACCTTGATGCGTCGCAATGTCCGCTACGGCGGGGTTTTTTCTTGGCGTGAAGCGGTCGCGCGGCTGCAATTCAGCCTTCGGGTCGGGCAGATTGGTCAAAGCGGCTAAGCGTTCACGCCCTAGACAAAGCAGCCTTCACTCCAGCACGGCGCCGCTGGCCAAGCGCGTCGGCCGGTAGCCGTCGTCGGTCAGTGCGCGGAAAATTTCCTCGGCGTGAACGCCGTCGCGCGTCTCCATGGTGACGTCGAGTTTTGCGCCCTTGGCCGGCACGTCGAGGAACAGGCGGTGGTGATTGACGGCGAGGATATTGGCGCCGAGGCCGCCGAGGCGGCTTGCGATCTGGCCCAAAATTCCCGGCCGGTCGGGAATGGTCAGGCGGAACGACACGATGCGATCCTCCCGTTCCAGCTCGCGCACCATGACGGAAGCAAGAATGCGCGGATCGATATTGCCGCCGCACAGGATCAAGCCGACCTTGCGGCCGGCGAAGCGTTGCGGCTCGGCCAGCATGGCGGCGAGGCCTGCGGCGCCTGCCCCTTCGGCCATGGCTTTTTGCAACGTCAAAAACGCGTTGACCGCGCTCTCGATCAGCGGCTCATCGACCAGAATAATGTCGCTGACCAATTCCCGCACGACCGGCAGCGTCAGCGCGCCGACATTCTTCACCGCAATGCCTTCCGCCAGCGTCGCGCCGCCGCACGGCAGGTTGCCGCCATGGACCGCGTTCCACATCGCCGGATAGAGCGCGCACTCGACACCGACGATCTCGATCGACGGATTTTTGGCGCGCGCGGCGATGGCGTTGCCGGCGATCAAGCCGCCGCCGCCGATCGGGATGACGAGCGTCTCGAGATCGGGCGCGTCCTCCAGCATTTCCAGCGCGATGGTGCCTTGGCCGGCGATGATGTGCGGATCGTCGTAAGGATGCACCCAGACAAGGTTGCGCTCGGCCGCGATCGCTTCGGCCCGCGCTTGCGCTTCCACAAGCGTCTCGCCGTCGAGCACGACCATGGCGCCGTGGGCTTCCGTTGCTTTGATTTTTACGAACGGCGTCGTTTCCGGCATGACGATGGTCGCCGGTATGGCAAGGCGGCGGGCGTGATAGGCGACCGCCTGAGCGTGGTTACCGGCGGACATCGCGATGACGCCGCGGCGGCGCTGTTCGGCGCTGAGCGCGGCAAGCTTGACGCAGGCGCCGCGCTCCTTGAACGAGTTGGTGACCTGCAAATTCTCGTACTTGACGAAAATCTCGGCGCCGGTCAGCGCCGACAGTGGCGGCGACGGCAATAGCGGCGTGCGCAGCACGTGGCCGGCGATGGTGCGCTGGGCGGCCTCGATATCGGCAAGCGTTACCATCGCTGGAATAACCCCTTGCACCGGCGGCTGTGTTTCCCCATCTGGGGTGGCGTCGTAAGATCGAGGCTCATCATGACAGATTCTGGGCCGGCGCGGATCGGCATCTCGCTCGACGTCAAGCCGCACGCTTATGATCCGGCCGCCAATCCGGAGCTGTTCGAGGGCGTGTTGTCGCGGCGGCTGGTCGCCTTTTTCATCGATGTCCTCGTCATCACGGTTCCCGTCATGGCGGCGGCGATATTCATCTTCCTGTTCGGCATCCTGACGCTCGGCCTCGGCTGGATGCTGTTCTGGCTGTTGTCGCCGGCTTCGGTGATCTGGGCCCTGGTTTATTACGGCGTGACCATGGGGAGCACGGCGTCGGCCACCATCGGGATGCGCGCCATGGGGCTGGAAATCCGCACCTGGTACGGCGCGCCGGCCTACTTCCTGCTCGGCGCCGTGCATGCCGTCGTCTACTGGGTCAGTGTCAGCGTTTTGACGCCGCTCATCCTCCTGGTCGGCTTGTTCAACGCCCGCCGGCGCCTGCTGCACGACATCCTGGTCGGCACCGTGCTCATCAACAACCCGGCGCGGGCGGCCTCGTTGCGCGCGCGGATGCGGCGCTAGAGCATGATCCCGAAAAAGCCTGCCCTCGGACTTGATCCGAGGGTGGACCCGGTTTTCGGATAAGATCATGCTCCAATAAGGATTCCAGCCCATGATCCAAATTGGATCATGGGCTGATTTCGCCTTTGACGCGCGGGCGCTGTCGGGCGATCTTAGGCGGTGGCCGGATTCGTGGCCGGCAGCGACGCAACGGCGAACCGCCCCGTGACCCAGCACTCGCGTGACACGCCGCAATTCTACCTGACCGCTCCGTCGCCGTGCCCCTATCTCGGCGGCAAGGAGGAGCGCAAGGTATTCACCCACCTGGTCGGCGAGCGCGCCGGCGAGCTCAACAACATCCTCACTCACGGCGGCTTCCGCCGCAGCCAATCGATCGCCTACCGGCCGGCTTGCGAGGGCTGTCGCGCCTGCGTCTCGGTGCGCGTCGTCGCCGACGATTTCCGCCCGACCCGCGGCATGCGCCGCATCGGCAAGCGCAACGAGGACATCACGGCCGAGATGCGCGTCGCCGTGCCGACCTCCGAGCAATATTCCGTGTTCCGCGCCTATCTCGATTCACGGCACCGCGACGGCGGCATGGCCGACATGACCGTGCTCGACTACGCCATGATGGTCGAGGACAGCCACATCGAGACCCGCATCATCGAATATCGCCGACGTCAGCCCCCGCAAGCGGGGGAGGCAGCGGTGGGGGCAAAGCGCGGCGATCTCGTCGCCGTGGCGTTGACCGATGTGCTCGGCGACGGGCTGTCCATGGTCTATTCGTTTTTCGAGCCAGACGAGGCGGCGCGCTCGCTCGGCACGCTGATGGTGCTCGACCACATTGCGCGCGCCCGCAACATGGGGCTAGCTTACGTCTATCTCGGCTATTGGGTACGCGGCTCGCGCAAGATGGACTACAAGAGCCGCTTCCTGCCGCAGGAGCGCCTGACGCCGGACGGTTGGGCGCGGGTCGAGTAACGCCTTCATGATGCGGTTGCAGCCATTCAGCGTTGCCGGATAGCGTTTCGGATTTTTGAACCTTGATATCATGGTTGCTCCCTCCATTGAGTTGGCAGGAGCAGAAGCTCATGGGCAGACGTGTTTCGCGACATTGGGCATGACGAAGTCTGTGCAGAACTCTTGTGGGTACGCTTGGCGCATGTCGGCCCTCTGAAGTGCCGCGCTGTGCGTCACCCGACTTTCAGCGCCATAAAGCTTTCGGGCGGAATCCAGGTGCCTGGAATATGGGCGTTGGCCCAGCGACACATTTCCTGAAGCACAGGCAGCAGCGCCTCGCCCTTTCGGGTCAAGGCATACGCATAACGCCTTGGGTTCTGCTGGTAGGCCGACTTGGCGACGAGGTCTGCCCCTTCCATCGCAGCCAAGCGGTCCGTCAGGATGTTGGTCGTAATCTTCTCCGGCGACGTGAGGAACTGCGAGAAGCGGCTCTTTCCAGTGAGCAGATCGCGAAGGATGACCAGCGTCCAGCGGTCGCCGACGATGTCGAGAGTTGTCGCAATGGGACAACCCGATCGTGGCTCGCGCTTCATGCCTTCAATTCTCCAGGTAATACATAGTGACTTGTGCATTGCAAGTCGCAACTCACGATGCTATCGCTATCGCGCCATGAAAGCAATCTGCAAGGAGGATGTGATGACAACAGGATTTACTGGCGGCTGTCTTTGCGGCGCGGTTCGGTTCAAAAGCACGGCAGATCCCCAGGTCGTCGGTCATTGCCACTGCGTCGACTGCCGTAAGTCGAGTGGAACCGGCCACTGTACCCACTTGGTCATACCGGAGTCCGCGTTTTCCTTGACGGGAGCCGTCACGTTCTATGAACGCCCGGCCGACAGCGGGAACATTGTGAGCCGCGGATTCTGCGGCAAGTGCGGGTCGCCCATCTACTCCAAGAACTCGGCGATGGCAGGCGTCGTGTTCCCGCGTGCATCTGTTCTGGACGATCCCGAGATCGCGACCCCACAGATGATCGTTTACGCGAGCCGCGCTCCGAGTTGGGACCACATGAACCCCGCTCTTCCTGCCTTTCCGATCATGCCGGAAGGCGGACCGCAGAAAGTGGTCGCCGACAAGTCGGCGAGCTGATCCGTGGCCTACAATGAGGCACTTGCGCAGCGCTTCCGCGACGGTCTCCGCGGCGTCAAGGGCGTCGCTGAAAAGCGTATGATGGGCGGCCTGTGCCTGTTGGTGAACGGCAATATGCTGGGCGGCGTCGATCAGACAAAATCTGGTCGGGATCGCTTTATGTTTCGCGTCGGCAAGGACAACGAGGCTGAGGCCTTGAGGCGTCCAGGCGCGTCGATCGTCGACATGGGAGGCAGGCGGCTGGGCGGCCTTGTTTTCGTCGATGCGGATGCGTGCGACCAGGTTGCGCTGAAGGAGTGGATTGGAATGGCGCTCGGATTCGTGGAGCGTTTGCCGAAGAAGTGAGGCTCGGAACTGAGCAACGCTCGACAACCTAGCTCCATCGCAGCGCGGCAGACTGAAAAGCTCCCGCCTCACATTTCCACTCGCTCGACGCGACATAATCCGGAAGGCGACATGAGGCATCTTATGCCGATATCGGGATAACACCCACCGGACCGGCGATGCGCGGCGGCTCGTCGGCCAAATCCATGCCAAAACTTCAACCCAATTTGATATTGGCGTCTTTGACGACGCGGCTCCACAGCGCCATCTGCGCTTCGATGTAAGCGCCGAATTCTTCCGGCGTGTTCTGCCGCGATTCGATGTTGAGGTCGGCGAAGCGCGTGCTCACCAGCGGCGAAGCCAGCGCTTTGTTGAGTCCGGCATTGAGTTTTTGCACGACCGGCGCCGGCGTGCCGTGCGGCACGAACACGCCGTTCCAGTCATAGCCTTCAAAGCCGGGCAGCGTGTCGGACATCGCCGGAATGTCCGGCAGGCTCGCCAGCCGACCCTTGCCGGTCTGAGCGATCGCTTTCACCTTGCCGGACTTGACCAATCCGACGACCGCGGAGCCGTTCGAGAAAACGAATTTCACCTGGCCCGCCATGACGTCGGTGATCGCGAGGCCACCGCCGCGATACGGGATGTGATTGATCTTGATGCCGGCGCTGCGTTTGAACAATTCGAGCAGCAGATGTTGCAGCGTGCCGTTGCCGGACGACGCCATGTCGATGCCGTCGGGCGCCGCCTTGGCGTAGGCGATCACGTCGGCCACGGTATTGACCGGCAGCGACGGCGTGCAAACCAAAATGTTCGCCACCAGCCCGACCAGGAAGACCGGATCGAAATCCTTGCGGTAGTCGAACGACAAGTCAGGATAGAGCGCGCCGTTCACCGAGAACGCAGTGGCGTCGTGCAGGATGGTGTAGCCGTCGGGATCGGACTTGGCGACTAAGGCCTCGGCGATGGTGCCGCCGGCGCCGCCACGATTTTCGATGGCGAATGGC
Organism: uncultured Alphaproteobacteria bacterium; assembly: GCA_963724715.1. Classification (GTDB taxonomy): domain Bacteria; phylum Pseudomonadota; class Alphaproteobacteria; order Rhizobiales; family Xanthobacteraceae; genus BOG-931. The sequence goes on from CAVRVV010000005.1 coordinate 124,802, forward strand.
TGGCCGATATCTTCGCCGAGTTTTGAATAGATGATGCGCGCCGTGGTATCGGCGCCGCCCGCCGGCGGATACGGCACCATGACCCGCACCGGCCGGCTCGGCCAGGCGGCTTGCGCGCGCGCTTGCCCGATAAAAGGCGCGGCCGCCATTGCGGTCAGCATCGTGCGGCGCGTGAGAGCAGTCCCCGGCATGGCGCGCTCCGTAGGTTTCAACCGCAATTTAGCACCGGATCGAGGCTGAGAAAGGCCGCTACGACTCGTTTGCGCCCTTGCCGTTGCCGTTGCCGTTCTCGACGCGCCGGCCGAATTTCAGGTTGGTGAGAAAGCGTTCCGGCTTGACCCTGCCGGCGTCGCCGCGATTGCCGCGCCAGGCGGCGAGCTCCTTGATCGATTGATTAAAACTGCGGTCGGCGGAATCGATCCAGGTCAAGCCTTCGCCCGCCTTGAAAGTCGTGATGTCGGACAGTCCGCCGTCCTTGTAGCGCTGCAGCCGCACGCCGCGGCCGCGGCCCATCTCCGGCACCTGGTCGAGCGCGAAACACACCATCTTGCGGTTCTCGCCGACCGCGGCCACGAGCTCGCCCTCGACCGGCGCGATGGCGCGCGCTTCGTCGGGCGGCTTGACGTTGAGCACCTGCTTGCCCTTGCGGGTATTGCCGAGGCATTCGTCCTCGGGCACGACGAATCCCCTGCCCGCTTTGCTCGCGACCAAAAGCTTGCGGCCACCCTGATAGCGGAACACCGAGACGATATCGGCCTCTTGCTCGATCTCGCAGTAGAGCCGGACCGGTTCGCCGTGGCCGCGGCCGCCTGGCAGCTTGGACGCTTCGATGGTGTAGCAGCGGCCGTTGGTGGCGAAGACCAGAAGTTTTGACGTGGTCTCGGCAAAGAACGCGAGGTTCGGGCCATCGTCGGTCTTGAAGGCGAGGCTGGACAGATCGGCGACCTGGCCGCGCAACGCCCGGATCCAGCCCTTCTCCGAGACCACGACGGTGATCGGCTCGCGCTCGACCAAAGCCTCCTCGATCGCGGCCTCGTCGTGTTCGGGCGCAACGGCAAATGTGGTGCGGCGCTTGCCGAGCGGCGTCTTCGGGCCGAAGGTGGTGCGCACCTGCCGGATTTCTTCGGCGATCTTCTTCCACTGCGCCTTTTCCGAGCGCAGCAGCTCTTCGATGGATTTCTTCTCCGCGCGCAGGTTTTTGTCTTCCTGGCGGATCTCCATCTCCTCGAGACGGCGCAGGTTGCGCAACCGCATATTGAGGATGGCGTCGGCCTGGACCTCGGAGAGCTTGAACGTCTTCATCAAGACCGGCTTCGGCTCATCCTCGTTGCGGATGATCTTGATGACCTTGTCGAGGTTGAGATAGGCGACCAGGTAGCCGCCCAAGACTTCGAGCCGATGCTCGATCTGCGCCAACCGATGCCGCGAGCGGCGCAGCAGAACGTCGCGGCGGTGCGCGAGCCACTCGCTCAGCGCCTCGGCCAGGCCGAGCACCTTCGGAACGCGGCCATTGACCAGCACGTTCATGTTGAGCGGCACGCGGCTTTCAAGCTCGGTGAGCTTGAACAGGCTCTCCATCAACAGCGCCGGATCGACCGAGCGCGAGCGCGGCTCGAACACGACGCGCACGTCTTCGGCCAACTCGTCGCGCATGTCGGCAAGGAGCGGCAGCTTCTTTTCGTTGATCAGCTCGGCGATGCGCTCGACGAGCCGCATCTTCTGCACTTGCCACGGAATTTCCGTGACCACGATCTGATAGGTGCCGCGGCCGGTATCCTCGGTGGTCCAGCGCGCGCGCACGCGGAATGAGCCGCGGCCGGTATGGTAGGCTTCGGCGATGGCCTCGGGCGGATCGACGACGATGCCGCCGGTCGGAAAATCCGGACCCGGCACGTATTTGAGCAGCGTCTTGGTGCGCGCGTTCGGCTGATCGATCAGGTGCAGCGCCGCGTCGCACAGTTCGGCCATGTTGTGCGGCGGGATCGAGGTCGCCATGCCCACCGCGATGCCCTGCGAGCCGTTGGCGAGCAGGTTGGGAATGGCAGCCGGCAGCACCACCGGCTCTTCCTCGCTGCCGTCGTAGGTCGGGCGGAAATCGACCGCGTCCTCGTCGATGCCGTCGATGAGGAGCCGCGCCACTTCGGTCAGCCGCGCCTCGGTGTAGCGCATGGCGGCCGGGTTATCGCCGTCGACATTGCCGAAATTGCCCTGGCCGTCGACCAGCGGATAGCGCGAGGAAAAATCCTGCGCCAGCCGCACCAGCGCGTCATAGATCGCCTGGTCGCCGTGCGGATGGAAATTGCCCATCACGTCGCCGACGATTTTTGCCGATTTCTTGAACGTGGTGCCGGGATCGAGGCGCAGCCGCCGCATGCCGTAGAGGATGCGGCGATGCACGGGTTTGAGCCCGTCGCGCGCGTCGGGCAGCGCCCGGTGCATGATGGTGGAGAGCGCATAGGCGAGATAGCGCTCCTCCAGCGCCTCGCGCAGCGCAATCTCCTGCACGCCCTCGGGATCCGGGGGAATCACTTTCTTGTTCATGGAAGGCAAGGGCTAACGCGGTTATGGCGGCTGAACAAGGGATGAATGAGCGTCTGGGAGCGTGGACGGGATGCGACTGAGGGGTAAGATCATTGCGGCACAGAATCGTTCCGCAGCAGCGGGTTCCGAGGGAGGAATCACCATGCGCAAAGCTTTGACGATGTCGGTCGCCGTGACAGCCGTCGGTCTAGGGACGGTATCACTTTGGGCGGCGCCGACTGGCATCGCCGCCTTGCCGAATGCCACGCCGCCGACGCAACCAGTGCAGGACAATTATGATTATTACGGCAGCTACACCACGGGCTGGGGATGGCGCTACGGCTTCAATTTCACCCCGGCCTGCCCGGCCCATTATCACTATTCCTGCTGGCCGGACCCGTATGGCTACCACCATTGCGGCTGTTTGCTCAATAACTAGCAAGCACCCGTTCAGGCAGAACGGCTTTCGGCGGCGGCGAATGCGTGTGCGATGGCAGTGACGAAACGCGCACGCGCCTCCGGCATCGCCAGACCGCGCGGCGCAAAGGCGTGCCGATCGAGAAAAAATCCCGTCATGGCAAAAGCGTTGGCGACATCGGCGGCCGATGCCGGCGTTGCATCGTCACGCAGGAAGGCCGGCAAGGCCAAAAGCTTGTCGCGGTACTCGTCGCCGCCTGAGCGCGAGACGGCGCGGCCCGAACGCGGCGACACATAGATCAGGTCGGTGGTTGTTCCAGTGGCGGCGCAAGAACTCAGGTCGAGACCGAAACCAAGCTCGGCGAGAAAAGCAAGCTCGAACCGCGCGATCGAGGCCGCGGCGATCAGGGGTTCGTCGAGCTGATCGAGGATCGCATCGAGCACGCCATAGATCGCCGCATGCGGCTCGCGCTCGGCGAGCAGGCGGCACAACGCCGCAAGATGGGTGACGCCGTGCACGGCGTGGGCCGCCGAGAGATAGCCCGCTGCGCGCAGGTTGAGGCCCTCGACCACATAGGTGCCGAGATGCTCGTCGAGCCGCGCCCGCCAGGTCGCGCGCAGCGAATTGCCCGGCTGCAACACGCCGCGCAACCGCGTGCTGTTGCCGCCGCCGCGCACCAGGCCGAGATGGCGGCCGCGCTCCAGCGTCATCAATTCGAGAATGACACTCGTCTCGCCATGGCGCTTGACGCCGAGCACGATGCCTTCGTCGGTCCATTGCATGTTCGTCATTCCGGGGCGCCGCAACGCGGCGAACCCGGAATCCATAATCACGAATGTTTCAGAACTAGCACTGAATGCTGTCCGCAGCGACAGTGGCTATGGATTCCGGGTTCCTCGCGGAGCCTGTCATCGGGCCGGCCACTTCGGGCCGGACCCGTTGGCGAGGCCCCGGAATGACCTACTCCTTCGGGAATTCCAGGCCCATTTCCCGATAGCGCTCCGGATCGTCGCCCCAGCCTTCGCGCACTTTGACGAACAGGAACAAGTGCACCGGCTGTTCGACCGCCACGGCGATATCGGCTCGCGCCGCGGCGCCGATCGCTCTGATCGCCTGGCCGCCCTTGCCGAGGACGATTTTGCGCTGGCTTTCGCGCTCGACATAGATGGTCTGCTCGATGCGCACGGAACCGTCGCGAAGCTCCTTCCAGACTTCCGTCTCGACCGTCGACTGATAGGGCAATTCCTGATGCAGCCGCAGAAAAAGCTTTTCGCGGGTGATCTCGGCGGCGAGCTGGCGCATCGGCGCGTCGGAGATCTGGTCCTCCGGATAGAGCCAAGGACCGGGCGGCACATGCGCGGCGAAAAAACTTTTGAGATCGGCGACGCCGCTGCCGGATCGCGCCGAGATCATGAAAGTGGCGGCAAACGCCATGCGTTCGTTGAGCGTTTGGGTGAGCGTCAACAGCGCCGGTTTTTCGACCAGATCGACCTTGTTGAGCACCAGCACCTTGGCGGAACGGACATCGCCGAGCGTGCGCAAGATCGCCTCGTCGTCCTCGTGCAAGCCTTTGTGAGCGTCGATCAACAGCGCGACGATATCGGCGTCGTGGGTCGAGCCCCAGGCGGTCGCCACCATGGCGCGGTCGAGCCGCCGCCGCGGCGAAAAAATTCCCGGCGTATCGACGAAGATGAGCTGTGCCGCGCCTTCGATGGCGATGCCGCGCACCAGCGTGCGGGTGGTCTGCACTTTTGGCGTGACGATGGAGATTTTGGCCCCGACCAGCGCATTGGCCAGCGTCGATTTGCCGACATTGGGCGCCCCGATCAGCGCCACGAAGCCGCAACGGGTCGTCGGCTCCGCGGGCGCGGCTTGGCCCTGCTCTTCAGCCATTGCGCCGTTCGGGCTTGACGCGCTCGCGCGTCAGCATGGCGGTGGCGGCGGCCTGCTCGGCGGCGCGCTTGGAACGGCCGGAGCCTTCGGCCGGGGCGAAATTGGGCAACTGCACGGCAACGCAAAATACCGGACTATGATCGGGTCCGGTGCGCGCGACCTCGCGATAGGCCGGCGTCGGCAGGCCGCGCGCTTGCGCCCATTCCTGCAACACCGTCTTGGAATCGCGCACCGGTTGCGCCTTCGCCTGCATGCGAACCTGCCACAGCCGCTCGACCAGGCCCTCGGCCCCCGGATAGCCGCCGTCGAGATAGACGGCGCCGATCAGCGCCTCGCAGACGTCGGCGAGGATGGCCGGGCGCTTGCGGCCGCCGGCATTGGCCTCCGACGAGCCGAGCTTGATCGCCGCGCCAAGCTCGATGGTGAGGGCGATCTCGGCGCAGGTTTCCTTGCGCACCAGATCGGCAAGCCGGCGCGACAACTCGCCTTCGTCGGCTTTGGGGAAGGCGCGGAACAGCACGTCGGAAATCACCAGGCCGAGCACGTGATCGCCGAGGAATTCGAGCCGCTGATAGGAGCCGGCGCGGTTGCGCGCGCCCTTGAGCGCGGAAATGTGGGTGAGCGCACAATCGAGCAGCGCGCCGTCCTTGAAGCGGTAGCCGATGCGCTCTTCGAGCACCGTGCCGCGGCGGCGGCGGCGCGGCTCCTTCTGGCCGTCGACAGGCGCGGCCTCGGCGACTTTGACGGCGGCGAGTTCTCCGGCAGGCGGTTCTCGGCGCTGCGTTGCGGCTGCTTTGCCCTTGCCGCGGCCGCTCATCTGACCAGCGTGAACATCCGGCTCCAGCGCACGTCCCAGGGCCAGCGCCAGACTTCCCATACGTGCGTGTCGCCCTTGATCGAGAAGAAAATGATTTGCGCCTTGCCGATGATGTTTTCGTAAGGAACGTAGCCGACTTGGCTGAGTACCCGGCTGTCGGTCGAGTTGTCGCGGTTGTCGCCCATCATGAAATAATGGTCGGGCGGCACCGTGTAGACCTGCGTGTTGTCCAAGAAGCCGAGATTCGAGAAATAGTGCGTGGTGAAGGCGACGCCGTTGGGCAGCGTCTCGCGATAACACAGGACGGGCTGGGAATCGTCGTCGCTGACACACTCCCCCGCGATGCGCTCGCGCTTGATCGGCTCGCCGTTGATGTTGAGCACGCCGTCGATCATCTGAAGTTTATCGCCGGGAAAGCCGATGACGCGCTTGATGTAGTCGATCGAATCGTCTCGCGGCAGCCGGAACACGACGACATCGCCGCGCTTGAGCGTGCCGCCCATGATGCGGCCCGAGAAAATCCGCGGCGAGAATGGGAACGAGTAGTGGGTATAGCCGTAGGAATATTTCGAGACGAACAGATAATCGCCGACCAGAAGCGTCGGGACCATCGAGCTGGACGGGATGTTGAAGGGCTGAAATAGAAAGGTACGGATGACGAGCGCGATGATGAGGGCATTGAAGAGGACGCGGACCGTCTCGGCGATGCCACCCTCTTTCTTTTTGGTTCCAGTCTGCACGCTCATCGGCCCATCGTCCTGCGGTTCCCGCGCCCCGCCCCGCGATCTTGTAGCCCCTCAATACCGCAGGCGCAATTGCACGCGGAGTTTCGCCGCACGTTCGCGCAATGCAGTTTTATCGAACGATTACATGAGCTTGCGACCAGAGCGGCGAAACATGACGAATTTTTCATCGCAGCTATCGATCGCTCGTATTCCGGCAAATTCCGAAAAGGCCTTGAGTCGAACGCAATCAACGGCCGCCGATCATGCCGCCGCCACGGCGACCGCCGAAATGATGACGAAGGCGTGGGCCGTCGGTCCCTCGTCGGTGATGGTGAGGTCGATGCGCGCCTCGTAGCCTTTGGGCGTGATCGCATCGAGGCGCCGCTTGGCGCCGCCGGTGAGCTCCATGGTCGGCCGCCCCGACGGCAGGTTGACGACGCCCATGTCGCGCCACCACACGCCGGCACGGATGCCGGTGCCGAGCGCCTTGGCGCAGGCTTCCTTGGCGGCAAAGCGCTTGGCATAGGTCTCGATCCGGTTGCGCCGCCGTTCGGCGCGCGCACGCTCCGCCGGCGTGAAGATGCGGTCGATGAAGCGATCGCCGTGGCGCTCGATGACCTTGGCGATGCGGCGCACGTCGGAAATGTCGGAGCCGATGCCGAGGATCATCACCCGGCTCCGCCACTGCGCCGGCCGCGATTCATCACCGCATGCATCTTGCGCACAACGGCGTCGAGGCCGTCGAAGATCGCCTCGCCGATCAGGAAATGCCCGATATTGAGCTCGGCGATCTCGGGCAAGGCCGCGATCCTTGCCGCGGTGACGAAATCGAGGCCGTGGCCGGCATGGACTTCGAGGCCCACGCTGCTGGCACGCTTCGCTGCGCGTACGATGCGTTCGAACTCGGCGGTGCTTGCCGCGGCATCGCCCGCCGCCACGGCATCGCACCAGGCGCCGGTGTGAATCTCGATGACCGGCGCGCCGATCGCGGCGGCGGCCTCGATCTGCGCCAGCTCGGCGGCAATGAACAGCGAAACCCGGATGCCGGCTTCGGCGAGCTTAGCCACCGTCGCGCGTAAATTTTCGCGCTGGCCGGCGGCGTCGAGGCCACCTTCGGTGGTGCGCTCCTCCCGCCGCTCGGGAACGATGCAGGCGGCATGCGGGCGCACCTTGCAGGCGATGCCGACCATTTCCGGCGTCGCCGCCATTTCGAAATTGAGCGGCTTTGTAATGCGCCCCTTGAGGCGGGCGATATCATCGTCGACGATGTGACGGCGATCCTCGCGCAGATGCGCGGTGATGCCGTCGGCGCCGGCCGCAATCGCGATCTCGGCGGCCTTGACCGGATCGGGATGCCGCCCGCCGCGCGCATTGCGCACGGTGGCGACGTGGTCGATGTTGACGCCGAGGCGGATGGGCGGGTTCGCAGCCATGAAATTGTGTCGCTCCTCACGCCGAACCGGCTAGCCGTTCACGCGCTCGGCGTTGGCGACCACCTTCTTCGCCCGCAATTGCGAGATGATCGAAGTCAGGTGCTTGAGGTTATAGACTTCGAGATCGATGGTCAGCTCGGTGAAATCGGGTGACTGCCGCGACATTTTTATGTTGTCGATATTGCCGTCGTGTTCGGCAATGACCTGGGTGATTTGCGCCAGCGTGCCGGGCTCGTTGACCGACTGCACCGCGAGCCGCGCCGGAAAGCGTTGCGGCACCTTGTCGTCGACGTCCCAGCGCACGTCGAGCCAGCGTTCCGGCTCGTCCTCGAATTGCTTCAGCGCGTCCGATTGGATCGGATAAATGGTGATGCCCTCGCCCGGCGTCATGATGCCGACGATGCGGTCGCCCGGCACGGCGCCGCCGTTCGGCGCAAAGCTCACCGGCAGATCGGTATTGATGCCGCGGATCGGAACCGACGCATCGTCCCCACTGCCGCCGGGAAGCTTGAACTTTACCGCCTTGGTCCATTTCAGCCCGAACCAGCCGCTCTCCGCCTTCGGCGCCTGCGGCGTGACGCGCTCGTCCTTGTAGTCGGGATACATGGCGCGCACGACGTCGGAGACCCGCATCTCGCTGCGGCCGACGGCGGAAAACACATCGTCGATCGAGGCCCGCGCCAAGCGCGGCAGCGCGCCTTCGAGCTTCTCGTCGGAATATTCGATCTTGGCGCGCTGGCAAAGCCGCTCGACAATGCGCCGGCCGAACGCCGAATATTGGCTGCGCACCGCGTCGCGGGTGGCGCGGCGGATGGCGGCGCGGGCTTTGCCGGTCACCACGATGGATTCCCAGGCCGCCGGCGGCGCGGTCTGGGCCTTCGAGGTCAAAATCTGCACCTCGTCGCCGTTTTGCAACGGCGAGGAGAGCGGCCCCATCTTGCCGTTGATCTTGGCGCCGATCGCCATATTGCCGACGTCGGTGTGCACCGCGTAGGCGAAATCGATCGGCGTGGCGCCGCGCGGCAGCGCGATCAGTTTTCCCTTCGGCGTGAAACAGAACACCTGGTCGTGGAACAATTCGAGCTTGGTGTGCTCCAAAAATTCTTCCGGATTGGAGCCTTCGGCGAGTAGCTCGATGGTGCGGCGCAGCCAGGCGTAAGCGTTCAACTCGCGCGACAGCATCTCGGTCGGCGAACCGACGCCGTCCTTGTAGAGCGCGTGCGCGGCGATGCCGTATTCGGCGATCTGCTGCATGGCGCGGGTGCGGATCTGCAGCTCGACGCGCTGCTTGCCGGGCCCGATCACCGTGGTGTGGATCGAGCGGTAATCGTTCTGCTTCGGCGTCGAGATGTAATCCTTGAAGCGTCCCGGCACCACCGGCCAGGAAATATGGACGATGCCGAGCGCCTGGTAGCATTCGGTGACGCTGCCCACGACGACGCGGAAGCCGAAAATGTCCGAAAGCTGCTCGAAGCCGACCGCCTTGCGCTCCATCTTGCGCCAGATCGAATAGGCGCGCTTGCGCCTGCCGACGACCTCGGCGCTGATGCCCCGATCGCCGAGCTTTTTGGCGAGCTGCTGCTCGATCTCGCTGATCCAGCCGCTTGATTTAGCGGCGAGCGCTTCAAGCCGCTCGGTGAGGACCTTGTGCGCGTCGGGATTGAGCTCGCGGAACGACAGATCTTCGAGCTCCTCGCGCATCTCATGCATGCCGATGCGGCCGGCAAGCGGGGCATAAATATCGAGCGTCTCCTCCGCCGTGCGCCGGCGCGCTTCGGGCGGCCGGTGGCTCAAGGTGCGCATGTTGTGCAGCCGGTCGGCGAGCTTGATGAGCATCACCCGCACGTCGGCGGCGATGGCGAGGAGGAGCTTGCGCAAATTCTCCGCTTGCTTGGCCTCCTTGGAGACGAGATCGAGCTTTTTCAGCTTGGTCAAACCCTCGACCAGCCGGCCGATGTCATGGCCGAACACCCGATCGATCTCGGCGCGGGTGGCGTCGGTATCCTCGATGGTGTCGTGCAACAGCGCCGCCGCAATGGTGGCGTCATCGAGCTTGAGATCGGTGAGGATCGCGGCGACTTCCAAGGGGTGCGAAAAATACGGGTCGCCCGAATCGCGCTGCTGTTTACCATGCGCCTTCATGGCGTAGACATACGCGCGGTTGAGCAGGTCCTCGTTGGTCGCGGGATTGTACTGCTTGACCCGGTCGATCAGCTCGTATTGCCGCATCATCCGCGGCTTGCGGGGCTTTGCCGAAACCTCAGCGCCGTTAGCCTTCGGCACCAATTCCGGGCCACGCGCCACCGTCACCCGGGAACGGGGCTGGTTCTGCATCCGCGGCAGATCATCGGTCGGCGAGCGCGGCATCACGAATCCTTGGGCGATCGCCCGCTGCAAGAACGGGCAAAAGCCGATCACAAGGATATCATGGGGCTGCGCCCGCGCCACAAGACGCGAGCCACGGCAGCCAAGCCGCAAAATCCTCGAGCGGCGACCAAAGTCGCCGCCCCAAGCGAAATTTCCGTTAAAAGCTTGCGGCGGATAAGGCCTGCAACCGCAGGGACTTATTCCTCGTCGTCGCCGGTATCGGGCTCGGGCACGTTTTCGGGCGGCGTCAAGCCTTCCAAGCCCTTGAGCAGCTCTTCCTCGGTCATCCGGTCGGTGGTGACGTCGGTGTCGTCAGCGTCGACGCCGGTTCCGGGGGCGCCGATCAGGGGAACCGTCTCGGGCTCGGGCTCGTCGACCTCGACGTATTTCTGCAACGAATGGACGAGTTCCTCCCTGAGGTCCTCGGGCGACACCGCCTCGTCGGCGATTTCACGCAAGGCCACAACCGGGTTCTTGTCGTTGTCGCGCTCGACGGTGATCTGGGTGCCGGACGAGATCGTGCGCGCGCGATGGCTGGCGAGCAGGACCAGATCGAACCGGTTTTCGACCTTGTCGATGCAATCTTCGACGGTCACGCGGGCCATGTTTTCAACTCCTTATGAGGTCCCGGGCGGGTTCCCTGCAACCGGGCCTTGTGGATGAATCTGGTGCTTACGTACAGTCACGGACCCCGAAGTTCAAGTGTGAAATTACGCGGGCGATTTTTAACTTGGCTGCCGCGCAACGCTCTGTTACGCAAAAATCCGGGAATGAAGTCGCGGCGCTCGGAATCATACTTTCGGAGTTGCCGCGACGGCGTGCCGCAGTACTCTCGCCACGGTGCCCGCGCAGTTTGCGCCGGCAATATTGCCTCTGCCGCAATATTGCGCCATCACCGGGCGATAGTGCTTCGAACGTCCTTAAGTTTCCGCTGGCGACAAACGATTTATACGCGCCGGACACGTCGAACGCATTGCGGCTTGATCCGGTTTCATCACGAGAGACGGTAGAGAGACATCATGTCAGCACAAGTCGAAAAAATCGCGCTGTTCATCGACGGCGCCAATCTTTATGCCACCGCCAAATCGCTCGGCTTCGATATCGACTACAAGAAGCTCCTGCGCGAGTTTCAATCGCGCGGCTATCTGGTGCGCGCCTTCTATTACACCGCGGTGATCGAGGATCAGGAATATTCCTCGATCCGGCCGCTGATCGATTGGCTCGACTACAACGGCTACACCGTCGTCACCAAGGCGACCAAGGAGTTCGTCGATCAGACCGGCCGCCGCAAGGTCAAGGGCAACATGGACATCGAGCTCGCGGTCGACGCCATGGAGCTTGCGCCGCATATCGACCAGATGGTGCTGTTCTCCGGCGACGGCGATTTCCGCTCGCTGGTGGAAGCGGTGCAGCGCCGCGGCGTGCGCGTCATCGTGATATCGACGGTTTCGACGCAGCCGCCGATGGTCGCCGACGAGTTGCGCCGCCAGGCCGATCAGTTCGTCGACATCGTGGAGTTGCAGTCCAAGGTTGGACGCGATCCGTCGGAACGGCCGATGCGCGAGCCCAGAGAGATGCGTGAGCCTCGGGAACCGCGCGACGGACGCGAGCAGCGCCACACCCCGCAATTCCTGCAGCGCAGCGCCGCCACCGCGCCGCGGGCCGACGTCGAAGCCGACGACGAGTTCGAAGACGACTAACGTCGGGGCATATGCCCTCGCCGCCCAGAACTGACGCGAAGGCGCGCCCGGCAGAAAACACGCCCGGCCGCAATTGCCCGCGCTGCCCTCGCCTCGTCGTTTTTCGCGAAACCTGGCGTGAGCGTGAACCGGAATGGTTCAACGCGCCGGTCGAATCGTTCGGGCCGCGCGACGCCCGTCTTCTCATCGTTGGTCTGGCGCCCGGACTGCGCGGCGCCAATCGCACCGGCCGGCCGTTCACCGGCGATTATGCCGGCGATCTGCTCTACGGCACGCTGCTCGAATTCGGCTTCGCCCGCGGCCAGTATCAGGCCCGCCCCGATGACGGCCTCGAACTGATCGATTGCCGCATCACCAATGCGGTGCGCTGCGTGCCGCCGGAAAACAAGCCGACACCGCAGGAGATCGCGACCTGCCGGCCCTTTCTCACTGCGGCGATTGCAGAGATGCCGCGGCTGCGCGCCGTTATCGCGCTCGGCAGGATTGCGCACGAGACATTGATCGTGGCGCGGGATTTGCGCAAATCGCTCTACCCTTTCACGCACGGCCGCGCGCACGCGATGGGTGAATTCAAATTATTCGATAGCTATCACTGCTCGCGCTACAACACGAACACCGGCGTACTGACGCCGCAGATGTTTCATGAGGTGTTCGCGCTGGTGCGCGAACACCTCGATGCCGCGGATGGTGCGTCAGTTGGCTAGTTGAAGATCGAGGTTTCGTAGTTGCCGGAACCCATTTCGCTGCGTGGGAAGATGCCGTGCTGCTCGATCCACTCGAAGGATTCATCGAAGGTCTGCTTCGAATACGGCTCGAACACCAGCCGCTCCCCGGGGCCCCAGCGCCGCGTATCCATCTGGGCGTGGAAGCGCACCGGGAACTCTTTCTTGTAGTAGTGCGTGAACAGCTCCGGACGCAGGTCGATGTCGCGTTGCGCCCGGCGCAACGCGCGGAAAAATTTGCGCACGTCTTCTGGGTCCGGCGTGCCGGTGACCATCGAGGCCATCATGAAAGTGGTATCGATGACTTTGCGGAAGCCGAGCTGCTCGAGGAAATAATACGGCCCCGAGAATAGCGACGCCGCCGGCACTTTGCGGTCGATCAGAAGCTCCATGCGGCTGAACAAGAGGCCGTCGGCGAACGACAGCTTGATCTGATCGGGCTGGAGATATTGATCGAGGCCCTGGATGGTCGCGTAGTGGCTGCCGGACTGGTAGCCGACCGAGATCGGCACGCCGGCAAGATCGGCCGGGGTCTTGATCGGCGACTCCGCCGGCACGAACACGCCTGCCGGCGACACCGAGTAGGCGTCGGCGTAGAGCTTGCCGTGGCCATTCGAGGCGGCGACGTTCATGGTCCAATGGCAAGCGCCGCTGACATTGCAGGTGCGGCCGGCTTCGAGCGTCTGATAGGCACCCACCTTGTTGCCGATGTGGTGGCCGCTGCCCGCAGTCGAATCCATGGTCTCACGGAACTCGTAGTCGAGACCTTCGGCGGCGAAATAGCCTTTCTCCTCGGCGACCCATTCGTGCAGCCGGAAATGCGGCGCGACGACGAATTTCGACATCGGGTTCCTCCTCTTTCTCGTTTTTGTCGCAGCGAACACGTACCCATACCGAAGAAAATCAAATTGATAATCCGGGCGCCTCGAAATAGATTGTCCACTATTGGTTGACAATCTTTGGAATTTCAATGGATCGCTTTGAAAATGCAAGGGTTTTTGCGACCGTGATCGAAGCCGGCGGGTTCACCGCAGCGGCCGAGCGGCTCGGTCTGTCGCGCGCGGCGACCAGCAAGCATGTGCTGCAGCTCGAGGAACGGCTCGGCGCACGCCTCCTCGACCGCACCACACGGCGGGTCAGTGCCACCGATGCCGGACGGCGGTTTTACGAACAGTGCCGGCGCATTCTCGCCGAACTCGACGAGGCCGAACGCTCGGCGAGCGAACTGCACAACGAACCGCGCGGCGAATTGCGGGTGATCGCGCCGACCAATTTCGGCCTCACCGAATTGGGAACGGCGATCACCGACCTCGTCGTCGCCTACCCGAAACTGCGCGTCAATCTGACGGTCAACGATCACGTCACCGATCCGATCGAGGCCGGCTACGACATCGCCGTCAGCGTCGGCATGCCGCGCGGCACGTCGTCGAGCCTGATCGCGCGCAAGCTCAATACCGCGCGGCGAATCTTATGCGCCGCGCCGGACTATCTGGCGCGGCGCGGCACGCCGCAAATCCCCGAAGACCTCACCCAGCACGATTGCCTTTGCTACAGCTACATCGCCGAACCGGACGAGTGGCACCTCATCGGCGCAGACGGCGAACGCGTGGTGAAGGTGAGCGGACCGATCGTCACCAGCCAACGCCAAGTGCTGAACACAGCCGCGGTGCGCGGCCTCGGCATCGCCTACGGCCCGATCATCTTTTTTCGCGCCGACATCGAGGCCGGACGTTTGCAACAGGTGTTGCCGGACTACCAGCTCCCCGAGGCGACGATCTACGCGGTCTATCCCGCGAGCCAGCAGCTTTCCGCCAAGATCAAAGTCTTCAACGACTTCATGGCGCAGCACTTTGCCGCCAGCACGATCTTCCGCTGAGGCTCGCTAGCGGTTACGCAGCCAGGCAATGACCTCTTCGGCGTTCTTGTCCGGCGGAAACACCGGATAGAACACTTTGACGATCGTGCCGTCCTCGATGACCAGCGCCATGCGCGCCAGCAGCGTCATTCCCGACGTCATGAACATCGGCAGGTGCAAGCGGGTCGCCAGATTCAATTCGGCGTCGGACAGGATCGGAAACGGCAGGTGCAACCGATCCGCGGCCTCCTGCTGATAGCCGGTGTCTTGGGTCGACAGGCCGAAAATCTGGGCGACGCCGAGCGCCTTGAGGTCAGCGAAATGATCGCGAAAGCCGCACGATTGCGGCGTGCAGCCGCGCGCGCCGGGAATTTGATCCCAGCCCGGCGGTGCATCGACACCCGGCACGCCGGTGCGCGGATAGACGTAAACCACCGTGCGGCCCTTGAGCTTCGACAGGTTCACCATGCCGCCGCCGGTCGCCGGCAATGCAACATCGGGTACTTTCAATCCCGTCAGGTGCCGTGCCCTACCGTCGTCCTTTGGCGCCGGAATATCGGGCGGCAGGAAGGTCGGATCGTGCGTGCCAGGGGCCTCAGCCATGATTGCCTCCGATATACGACATGAATTCCATCAGCGAGCCGTCGGGGTCGCGAAAGTAAACGCTGGTGCCCGCGCCCTTGGCGCCGAAGCGCTGCATCGGGCCGCTTTCGATGCGCACGCCGCAGCGGCCGAGATGGGCGATAGCGTCGGCAATGGGCCCGATCCATTCGAAGCACAGATCGCTATTGCCCGGCGCGACCGGGAGCCGCGCCACTTCGGCAGGTTTTACGCCGGGCCCATGCACGTTGAGCTGCTTGTCGCCGAAACGATAGGCATAGCCCGCCGGACGCGCCACCAGCTCGGCGCCGAGCACCGTGGTGTAGAACGCATTCGAGCGCTCCCAGTCGGTGACGTGGATGACGCAATGGTCGAGCTTGGTCGGCACCATGTTCAGCCCTTCTGCCGTAAGAGCCGGCCGCGCTCGCGCTCCCATGAGCGCTTCTTCTCGGTCTCGCGCTTGTCGTAGAGTTTTTTGCCGCGCGCCAGCGCCAGCTCGACTTTGGCACGGCCCTTTTCGTTGAAATAGAGTTTGAGCGGCACCAGCGTCATGCCCTCGCGCTCGACCGCGCCGATCAGCTTGCTGATCTGCCGCTTGTGCAGCAACAGCTTGCGCGGCCGCTTCGGCGCGTGATTGAAGCGGTTGGCCTGCAGGTATTCGGGGATGTTGGAATTGATCAGCCAGATCTCACCGCCGCGGGCGTCGGCGTAGGATTCCGCGATCGTCGCCTTGCCCAACCGCAACGACTTCACCTCGGTGCCGGTCAGTGCGACGCCGGCCTCCATGGTTTCGTCGATAAAGTAATTGAACCGCGCCTTGCGATTGTCGGCAACGACGCGGAGCTTCCTTTCAGCCTTCGCTGCCATCCAGATGTCCTGCCGCCGCCCTTAAATCTCAACGGCTCTTGAGCAGGTCGCGGATCTCGGCCAGCAACTGCACTTCTTGAGAAGGCCCAGCCGGCGGCGGCTCCGCGCTCTTCAGCCGGTTGATGCCCTTGATGCAAAGAAACAGCACCCAGGCAATGATCAAGAAGTTGATGACGAGCGTGAGGAAGTTGCCCCAAGCCAGCACAGCGCCCTGCTTTTTCGCGTCCGCCAAAGCCGTTGCCGTAACTTTCGACGATAACGGCAGGTAATAATTGGAGAAATCGAGGCCCCCGGTCGCCGAGCCAATAAGCGGCATGATGATGTCACCGACCAGCGAACTGACGATGGACCCGAACGCGGCACCGATGATGACGCCGACCGCGAGGTCGACGACGTTGCCGCGCATGGCGAATTTCTTGAATTCTTCGAGCATCGATCCCTCCCTTGCCCCGTGGACGATACGGCTCGTCGCCGCAAACGCGGCGCAAAAAACCGCCCGCGGAGAACGGCCAGCTCAGTTGATCAGGCCGGCATGCACCATGGCTTCGCGCACCGCGGCGCGCGTGTTGTCGGCGACCGGCACCATCGGCAGCCGCACGGTCTCGGCGCACTTGCCCAGCACCGAGAGCGCATATTTGGCCGGCGCGGGATTGGCCTCGATGAATAGCGCGGTATGCAGCGGCATCAGCTTGTCTTGCAGCTTGAGCGCGCCCGCATAATCGTCTTTGAGGCAGCAGGCCTGGAATTCCGCACACAACCGCGGCGCCACGTTTGATGTCACCGAGATGCAGCCGTGCCCGCCATGGGCCAGATAGCCCAGAGCGAGCGCGTCGTCGCCCGAGAGCTGATTGAAGTCAGGGCCCATCGCGCCGCGCTGAAGCGAGGCGCGAACGACATTGCCGGTGGCATCCTTGACCCCGGCAATGTTCTTGAGCTCGAACAGCCGCTTCATGGTGTCGACCGACATGTCGATCACCGAGCGCGGCGGGATATTGTAGATGATGATCGGAATGCCGATCGCGTCGTTGATCGCCTTGAAGTGCTGATAAAGGCCTTCCTGGGTGGGCTTGTTGTAATACGGCGTAACCACGAGCACGGCGTCAGCACCGGCCTTCTCGGCGTGCTGCGCCAGGTCGATGGCTTCCTTGGTCGAGTTCGAGCCGGCGCCGGCGACGATCGGCACCCGGCCACGGGCCTGGTCGACGCACCATTCGACGACGTTGTGGTGCTCCTCATGCGACAGTGTCGGGCTTTCGCCGGTCGTGCCCACCGGAACGAGGCCGTTGGTGCCCTCGGCGATCTGCCAATCGACCAGCGCCCGGAACGCTTTCTCGTCGACGGCGCCGTTCTTGAACGGGGTGACGAGCGCGGTGAACGAGCCTCGGAAGCTGGTCTTGGCAGTCATGACACGGTCCCTGGCGCGGCTCGGCGGCAAGCGGAACGCTTGCGGCAGCGGAGCCCGCCGTTTGGCATAAATATCGGGTCGGAAGCGGGGTTGAAAGGCCCTTGCGCGGATAATGCCCCGGTTTTGCGGCGAAATACGGCAATTGTCCGGCCGCCTTCAAAAAGCTTAGTAATTCCTCAATCTTACCAGCCGAAGAGATTCCTCAGAATCGCTGGCGGTGAGTGCCGCGGAGGATCGGTGCCGGTGACCCTTATTCGGCTTTCGCTATTTGTGGCGACCCTCCTGGTCGCGGGGGGAGGAATTTGCGCCGCGCAAACGCAGGTCCCGCTGCCGCCGGCCAAACCGGCGGCGATCACCCCTGCCCCGAAAGCCAAAGCGACCGAACATAAAGCCACCGAGCACAAAGGTGCCGAGCGCAAGGCCACCGAACACAAAGCGACCGAGCGCAAGGAGCAGGCCCATAAGGGCACGCCCGCGCCGCTGTCGCTTTCGCCCGGCACGCTTCGCGGCGCGGCCACCGCGTCCGTCCCCAATCCGGCCGGCCGCGCCAACGTCACGCCGCCAGCGCCGGCCATGCCGCCGCCGCTGTTGCGATCGACGCCGGCCTTGGCCATGGCAACCAGCGCGGCGACGTCGCCGCTGGATCTCAACGCGCTCAAACAGGCCGTGGATCTCGTCGGCAAAAGCCGCAGCGACGAAGCCGCCAATCTCGAAAGCACGATTTCCGATCCGCTGGCGCGCAAGCTCATCGAGTGGCTGGTGCTGCGCAGCGACGACACCACCGCCACGTTCGCGCGCTACTCAGCCTTCATCGCCGCCAATCCAAGCTGGCCGAGTATCGTCACCTTGCGCCGGCGCGCGGAAGCGGTGCTGTGGCAGGAGCGCAGCGACCCGACGACCGTGCTCGCCTTCTTCAAGACCGACCCTCCGCGCACCGCCAAGGGCAAGTTCGCTCTGGCGCGGGCGCTGCTCTCGCAGGGCGACAGCGGCGGCGCCCATCAGGCGATCAGCGACGCCTGGCGCAGCGACGCCTTCTCCGGCGACCTCGAAGCCCAGGTCCGCGACATGTTCGCGGGCCTCATCACCTCTGATGACGACAAGGCCCGGATGGATGGCCGCCTCTATGCCGAGGACGACGACGCCGGCCTGCGTGCCGCGCATCATCTTGACGGCACGCAGCTTGCGATCGCCAAAGCGCGCGCCGCGGTCATCAACAAGGCCGGCAACGCCAAGGCGCTGCTCGAAGCGGTGCCGGCGGCGGCCCAGCACGACGCCGGCTATATTTTCAGCCGCGCGCAATGGCTGCGCCGCAACGACAAGATTGCCGAGGCCGGCCGCTGGATGATCGGCGCGCCGCACAATCCTGTGCTGTTGGGCGATCTCGATCAGTGGTGGGTCGAACGGCGGGTGTTGGCGCGCAAGCTACTCGACCTCAACGAAAACAAAATGGCCTATGAGGTCGTCAACGGCGCCGCGCCGCCGCCGAACGAGAATAACCGCGCCGACCAGCAATTCACTGCGGGTTGGATCGCGCTGCGGTTCCTGCATGAACCGGCGGTCGCGCTCACCCATTTCGCCCGCATCGCCGAAGGCATCTCCAACCCGCTGAACTCTGGCGCGCTCGTTCTATTGGCAGGGTCGCGCCGCGGAAGCCGCCGGGCACGACCACGAGGCGCGTACCTATTACGACAGCGCGGCGCGCTTTCCGATCGCCTATTACGGACAATTGGCGCGGGCGCGGCTCGATCTCGACGAGGTCACACTGCGGCCGGCGCCGACGCCGCCTGCGGAGCTCCGCGGCCTCGAAGTCGCGCGCTTGTTCGAGATGCTTTATGCCGTCGACGCCCGCGACGTGGTCGCGGCCATGGCCGGCGACCTTGCCGACAAGGCGAACGATCCGGTGGCACTGACGACGCTCGCTGAGATCACCAAACAGCACAACGATGCGCGCGCGACGCTGCTCATCGGCAAAACCGCGCTCGGCCGCGGCTTTCCGTTGGAGCAATATGCCTTCCCCGATTTCGGCGTGCCGGATTTCCAGCCGATTGGACCGGGCGTCGAGCGCTACGTGGTCTATTCGATCGCGCGGCAGGAAAGCGCCTTCAACCCCAAGGTCGTCTCCGGCGCCAATGCCTACGGCCTGATGCAGGTCACGCCGGCCGCCGCCCGCGATACGGCGAAACGTTTCAACGTCACGTTCGATCAGCGCCGCTTGGCCAACGATCCCACCTACAATGCCCAGTTCGGCGCGGCCGAGCTCGGCAACGACCTCGAATTCTTCCGCGGTTCCTACATTCTTGCCTTCGTCGCCTACAATGCCGGCCGCGGCCGGGCCAGGGACTGGATCGCGCAATACGGCGATCCGCGCGATCCCAAGGTCGATCCGATCGACTGGATCGAGCGCATTCCGATTTCGGAGACACGCTTTTACGTCCAGCGCGTGCTGGAGAACATGCAGGTCTACCGCGCCCGCTTCGACAACGGCTCACGGCTGTTGATCGACGCCGATATGCGCCGCGGCAGCTGACTGGGAATATCGTCGACGCTCCCGCAACGGCGCGCGCCAGCCTGTTCGATTCGCGGCAGTCGGGGTAGAATCGCGCGACGGCCGCTGCATGCGATCTCCGAGCATGGCCCCGAAGGATATGCGCGATGGACCAAGCCGTTCAGATGAAGCTGAAATTTCGCTGTCCTCCGGAATACGAGACGCTGATTCCGCAGCCCGTTCCCGCGGTGCTTGGCCTGCCCGACTGGTACAAGGCCATGCCGCAAAATTCGTTCAGTCCGATCGCACGCCAGGACACCTTCACGCTGAAAAAATGTCCGCCGTTCATCGATGCGATGACCTACGGCTTTCTCATCCCGCTTACGGTCGATCTGAAGGTGCAGGACGGCGAGTTCAGCTGGGACTTCGACGTGCCGGAGGGTTTTGTCAGCGAATATTCACGCTCGCCGATCGATTTTCACGACCCGAGCCAGGCCACGGGCACGCCGCTGTTCGATGATGACCGTTTCATCATCAAGTTCACCAATTTCTGGACCATCGAGGCGCCGCAAGGTTACTCGCTCCTGTTCACCCATCCGGTCAATCGCAGCGACCTGCCGTTCACGGCGCTGACCGGCCTGGTCGCGTGTGATACGTTTTTCGACACGCCGTTGCATTTTCCGGCCTATTGGCACGACGCCGACTTCAACGGCGTGCTGCCAAAGGGTACGCCGGTGGTCCAATGCCTGCCGGTAAAGCGCGAAAGCTGGGCCGGCGAATGCGCGGCAATGTCGGCCGAGGAAGTCGCGCGCTTGAATGAAACCCAAGACCTGCTTCGGCGCGAGACCAACGTCTATCGCCGCCGTTATCGGCCGTCGCTGCGTTAGCTTTTTGTCCCGCGGAAATATTGCGCGGCCCTGCTCGGCTTGAGCCAAAACCGGCCGCGGCCCGATTTCACCAGGGCTGAAAGCGCATTGCCGTGGTTGTGCGGATCGCCACGCGTGGCGGTGCGGAAGCACTCGAGACCGGCCTCGCGATCGCCGAGCTCCAAGAGGCAGTACCCGAGCTGCAGCCACATATCCGCGTCATTGGGCCGGCTCGTCAGGCACTGCCGGAAATATCCGGCCGCCGCCGCGTTGTCGCCGATTGCCTGATGGACTTTGGCCAAGCCGAACAGAGCCTCGGGAGAGCCCGCGGCATTGGCTAACGCGCGGCCGAACGCGGTCTTGGCCTCCGCATAGCGTTTGCGCCGCAGCAGCACGTAGCCGAGCTGGACCGAGAGCTGCGGCATCAGCGGCGCGACATCGAGGCCGCGGTTGAAGGCCTCGACGGCCTCCTCGTCGCGATTGAGGAACGACAGCAGACAGCCTAACTCATAGAACGCCGGCGCATGCGGCGGCCGCCGCTTAACCGCGCGCTTGAGCCACGACAGCGCGTCCTCGATCCGGCCGGCCTGGCGCAGCACGATGCCGAGCATCGTTTCGATCTGCGGATCGTGATTGCCGCGCGCCGCTGTTTCGAGCGGCACAACGGCGTCGGCAATCCTGTTCTGCAGCAACAGCGCGTTGGCCAAAACCCGCAGCCCCAGGACGTTGCGACGATTGGTCTTGAGGACATCGGCGGCGATCCGTTCGGCGTCGGCCGGTTGTCCGCTGTTGAGAGCAATCACGGCCCGCTGCAGCGCCGCATCGCCGCCGTTCGCACCGCCATGGGAGACCTGATGTCCCAGCTTGCTCGTCATCGCGCTCCTCAAGCCGCCGACCGATCATAATGCCCCTGGCAGGGGTAGGATAGAAATTCGCCCGGCCGCCGGCACATATTTGCCGCGCCCGGTCCGGGCAACTAGATTGGCGCCTCGGCCATTGCGGCTGTCGTGGAGTGTCTTTGATATGACTGGCGGCGGACGCGATGGCGGCAGCATCTTTGTCACCGCGCAGGACGGTCTGCGCCTGCATGTCCAGGAATACGGCAGCCGAACCGCGCCCGGGGTTCCGGTGGTCTGCCTGCCGGGGCTGACGCGCAACGTGAGCGATTTCGACGCGCTGGCGCCGGCCTTGGCGAACAATGGGGCGCTGCCGCGTCGCGTCATAGCCATCGATTCGCGCGGGCGCGGCCAATCCGACCACGACAGCAATCCGGACAACTACAATCTCGCGGTCGAGCTCGCCGACGTGGCGACGGTTCTGACCGCGCTCGGCGCGCGGCCTGCGGTCTTCGTCGGCAGTTCGCGGGGCGGCCTCCTGACCATGCTCATGGGCGTGGCACATCCGACCGCGATTGCCGGCGTCGTATTGCACGATATCGGCCCGGTGATCGAGCTGAAGGGGCTGGTGCGCCTCAAGAGCTACGTCGGCAAGCTGCCGACGCCGCGCAGTTTTGCCGACGGTGCCGAGATCCTGCGCCGGCTGTTCGCCGCGCAATTTCCTTTAGTCCCCGCGGAGGGGTGGCTCGCGGCCGCGCACCGCACCTGGCTCATGAAGGATGGCGCGCTGACGCCGACCTATGACGTCCGGCTGGCACGGACGCTCGCCGACATCGACATCGAGCAGCCACTGCCGCCGCTCTGGAACGAATTCGATTCGCTTGTCCGCGTGCCCATGCTGGTCATCCGCGGCACGAATTCCGACATCCTGTCGGCCGCGACGGTCGAGGCCATGGCCGCGCATCATCCCGGTATGCAGTCGATTGAAGTGCCGGACCAGGGCCATGTTCCGGCGCTCGAGGGCGACCTCATCGCCACGGTGGCGCAGTTCGTCGCCGCCTGCGACGGCACAGCGTCGCACCAATAGTCTTGCAGAAAG
>CAVRVV010000006.1:0-714437 GCA_963724715.1 uncultured Alphaproteobacteria bacterium
TCATCTACCATCGAACGTCAATGACGGAGGCTCGATGTTTTCGTCGAACGCCTTTGCCGAGACAGCGAATCCCTTGCGAGCGTCCGCGCTATCGAACAGGTCCATCGTTAGGTCTAGCATCACGGCATCGGCGGCAGCGACGCCGCCGTTGCCCCACGTCTTCAGCAGTGCTCGCACGGCGCCGTAGGCGCGGGTAGGCCCGGTCGCCAGATGGTGCGCCAGGGCGTCTGTCTCTTGCGTGAGTAGGGCGGCCAGAACGACATGCGACACAAAACCGAGCTTGAAACCTTCCAGTGCGGGCACCCTGTCCCCGAATATGGCCATTCGCGCCGCTCTAGCGCGGCCAATATGGGCAGCGAGTCGTTGCATGCCCCCTGCAATGGGTAGCATGCCCGTAGTCACCTCGACATTCTGAAATACCGCGTCTGCGGCCGCGATGATCACGTCGCAGGCAAGCGCGAGCTCAAAACCGCCACCCATAGCGAATGCCCTGTACCGACGCCAGCGTCGGGACGCGTAGTGCTTCGATGGCCCGATAGGATTGGTTCACTTCCGCCACGAATGTCCGGAACCAGTTGACGTCTTTTCCTGGCCACTCCCGCACTTCACCGCCGAAACTGAAGTTCGGACCTTCCGCTCGGACCACCAGGACGCGGATGCCGCTCTCGCTCGCCCGGTGCACAGCATCAAGAAGGTTGGTCGCGAAGGCCGAATCGATCCTGTTGAAGGGAGGATTGGCCAAGACGATGCTGCCGATTGCGCCGTCCTGTTCGAACCTGACTGTTTTCATGTGCGCCTCCTGTCGCTTCGGTTGCGCTTATTCCTGCGGTGGAAGGCAGTTCTTCAACGGCCAACGGACTCTTAGACCGCTTCAGAATGATCGGCAGAAGCAGGTGGGACGGGTGCTCTGCATCGCGGTAGACCTTGTGGGTCACGGATTTGCTAATGCCGATGTGGTAAGGGATGTATTCCACGTGGCTCATCGCGCCGGTGCCGGTCGGGCTATCCATGCTGGTGATATCCAGGCAGATGCGATGTCCGGCTTTGAATTCATTGGCTGTCGCCAGGATTTGGATCTCGTACTTTACGATCTCGCCCGGCTCGACCGGTTCGATCGAATCTCGGGTGAGCTTGTAGAAAGGCTCCCAAGGCTTGCTGCGCTCCTCGTCCAGCGCGCGATAGGACGCCTTCAGCCAGCCGCGAGTAAGTTCGCGTTCCGGTAGGTTGTCGGGAACGAACCGCTCTCCTTCGCGTGCCGTACGGACCGAGACGTCCGGACCGACGTCCTTCAACACGACGATCCAGTTGGTATCGGTCTCGTCGATCGAAGCGTAGAGTGTCAATGAGATCGGCCCCGCGACAAGCACGTCACTCGGCAGCGGATCGGTCATATACCGCAGCCTCTCGATCTTCATCGTCTGCGTCAGCGGCATCTGCGCGAACACGTCCGGCTGGGACGCGACTGCATTCGTCTTTGAGAGTGGAGCAGGCTCCTGCGTCGTCAGGCGCTCCCACGTCGAAAGGAAATATTTCGTCCATTGAGTTTCAGGGAGAGGCCAGTCTTGGCCGGTACGCCATTCGTTGGCGCCCATCACCCAATATTTTACGGGAGGCTCGTCAAGGATGCCCGTATCCTTGCCCTTCAGCCAATGGTCGTACCATCGGATGATTTCGTCGTGGTAGATGTGGAAGGGCCGTTCCACGTGAGCGGGCGGCGCGAAAAGAAGCTTGCGCGGCTGCGTCTTCACGTTCTGAAACCAGTGCTGGGCGCCCAGCCAGTGAAGCTTGTAAGTGTATGCGTAGGCGCCGGAGCCGGTATAGAACGGGATGCTCAGGTCCTTAAACGCCTTTTCCGCATTTGCGACGTCGTCGTCCTTTGCCCATGGCTCGGTCAGCGCTTCGTACATCAAAGCGGTGCGCTGGCCCTTCTGCGTGAGGATGTTGAACAGGTTGACGTAGACCTTGTAGTCCGGATTTGCCATTGCCGCTTTCCAGTACTCCTCCTGCTGCGGCGGCAGCTTGCCGGGGATGCCGCGTGGTTCGTGAACAACGCTGAACACGTCCAGAAGATACGGAAAGGTGTGAAGCACGCCGCCGGGGTAGAAATCGCGAAAGCCGAACGGCCCGCCGTAGGCGCTGCAGGCGTCGTATGGAAAAATCGCCTTCAAGGCAGGGGGGTGCTGCAGCGCTGCACGCCACTGCTGACCGGCAAAACCTGAAATTCCGACCATGCCGACTTTGCCGTCGGACCATGGCTGTCGGGATATCCATTCGATCGTGTCGTAATGGTCCCACTCTTCGTCGCCGTATTCGTCCTTCCGACTTGCCGGAACCCCGCGGCTGGGCGATCACGTGGACATAGCCGTTGGCAACGAAACGTCGCGTGTCGCCGGCCTCTAGGGGACCAAACCAAAGCGGAGCGTACGCGGGCTGTGGAGGAAGGACAGCGGAAATGTCCGGCCCCTGGTTATCCTTATTGTGAAGCGACGTCGCAAAGAGCGCCGGATACTTTCCCGAGGCGGTCGGACGATAGACGTCGACCGACAAGTGAACTCCATCACGCATTCTCACCGAGACGTCGCGATCCTGAATCATCTCGATATCGCTATGCTTCTCAGACATGCTTACCTCTCCTGGTATCAATAGTGGCCGCACCTCAGGCGTCGATTGCCACCGCCAAGCAACACGCCGCCCAAAAAACGCAGTACTCGTACCCGCCAAAATTCCACAGCCATTTTCCTTTGTTGACGCGATATACGGCAGCTCCCGCGATCAGGAGGTGGACAGCTCCGAGGACACCGAAATAACGGGCATACACGTTGGACAGAAATGACATGGCGACAGAAGCTTCGATCACGCAGGCGACGTACATCCAGAACGCCGGCGGCTTAAATCCCGCCGCCTTGAAAAAGCCGACCGTGCCAGACCCAACAAGTTTTGAGTAAACGTGCGGAATTAGGAATAGCCCTGCGATAAGTCTGACTATCGTGTCGCCTCTCGTGAAATCGAAATTCTGCGCAAGCCAAGACATGTCGACACGTAGCCTCTCATGGCCGATGACGTCGTGTGATCGTTCGATGTTTGCTCCTCGTGGCAGTTTATTCACGCCGCTTTTGCTGCGGTACCGAGAAGCTGCATCTCCCAGGCAAAAGCGATGCCAGTAGCGCCGCCGTGCTGAACGAAAACTTCGGCGAGCGCACCCAATGTTTCTGTGCGCGCCCAATCGCGCTGCCACTCGCCAGACATTGCCATCCAGGTGATAGGCGTTACGCCGGCCTGCGCCATGCGCCGAACCGCCATATCGTGCGCCTCGACGGAAACCCCGCCAGAAGCATCTGTTACGGCGTACACGTCGTAACCTTCGCCCTGCGCCTGTATTGCGGGCATCGCCAGACACATCTCGGTCCAGAGCGAGGCAATGACGAGCTTTTTACGTCCTGTCTTCTTCACCGCCTCGACGACGCGTTTATCTTCCCACGCATTGATGAAGGTGCGATTGATCGGCTTTTGATCGGGAAAAACGTCTTGAACGTCTTTGATCAGTAGCCCGCCGCGCTCCTCGAGAACCGTTGTCAGGATGGTCGGAATCTGAAACGCCTTTGCGGTCTTTGCCAAGCCTACGACATTGTTCACGATCAGCGTAGGCTCGTGACTATGCAGATTGGCAAACTGGAATGGCTGATGGTCGATCAGCACCAACACGCTGTTCTGCGGCGTCAACAAAGCTTCGATGCCGGCGTGCCGATTGGGAGAGTCACTCATGGTCGCTCCTTGCCCAAAGATGGGCGGATTGAAGAGTTGCAACTAAGTCGAACGGCGCTGCTTCGAGGCCGTGGCATCGCCAGGGCCATCGAAAAAGAGATAGACGGCGGCAATCCGGCCGTTCCGGGCGATGAGGAAATCAGTCCCGGCATAAGCTGGCGGCTTGCCGGGGGGACCCGACACCCACCGGACCCGCGCGGCGTCGCCCAACTCTTCTGGCTGGCCGATCGGCTTATATTGAAAGTCAGGATGAGTAGCCTTGATCACGCCCGCGATGCGGTCGATCTCGTCGCGGCCACGGTGGGCACCCGAGTTCGGGTCGTAGAACACACCATCTTCGTTGTAGAGCTCGTCAATGGCGGCGCGGCGACGTGCGGGGTCGATTTCGCCGAAGACGTCGTGAAGACTGCGGATTATCAGGGTCGCTGCGCTATAGGGCATGGTTTGTCTCCGTGAACTCGCCGACGGCGAGCTAAACCTTCAGCTTACACTGCTCTGTTGTTGCTGCTTTTCGAAAAGACGCCAAAATAAAAAGTGTGAAAAGATGTAAATTGAGTGCGAAAATGATCTTTCTGAGCGGACGAACGGACCATGATGCAGATTCGAGAAAAGATACTGTCGTTCGGCACATTCCGCCTTGTGCCATCGCGTCAGCAATTGTTTGACGGCGATCAACCTTTGCGCGTCGGCAGCCGTGCGCTCGGGTTGCTTCAGGTCCTGCTCGAGAATGCCGGCGAAGTCGTCACAAAGGACAAGCTCATTGAAGCCGTTTGGCGCGGTATTTGGGTCGACGAAGCCAACCTGCGCACCAATATGGGCGCTCTCCGCAAGATTCTCGGCGATGGTCGCGATGGCCGCCGCTACATTCAGAATGTCCCAGGTCGAGGCTACCGTTTCGTCGAACCGGTTTACCACGGCGAAAAGCTCCTTTGCGCCGACGCCACTCGAGACGGGCATCACTCCTCAAGGCGCGTCGCGCGATTACGTACGGCTAATCGGCCGATCGGAAGCGGAAGAAAACCTGTCATCGCAACTCGCTGCACATCGCATGGTCAGCGTGGTCGGCTCGGGCGGAATTGGAAAGACCAGTCTTGCGGTGGCGGTGGCCGAGCTATGGCAGCGGGCCAACGGAGGCGTGGCGATATTCATCGATTTCGCGACCGCGAAGGATGCGGACCAATTGTGGATTGCGGCTGCAACAGCGTTCGAAGTGGAAACGAATCCGAGCGCCCGGGCGCAGGTTCTTCGAGCTGTGCGCTCGCGCAACTGCCTCGTCATTCTCGATAATTGCGAGCATGTCATCGATGCAGCGGCAGAGCTTGCCGAGGCACTCCTAAGGTCGGCGGAGAGCGTGCAAATCCTTGCCACCAGCCACGAACCGCTGCGAGTTCGGGGTGAATGGGTGCACCGGCTGGCGCCGCTCGATTATCCGGAGGCCGATGCGAATATCACTGCGCGGGAGGCGCTCGCCTTTTCGGCGGTTGAATTGCTTGTAGAACGCATTGCCGAGACTGTTGGCGGATTCACGCTGACCGATCGTGAGGCAACGTTTGCGGTCGAAATCTGTCGGCGTCTCGATGGAGTGCCGCTTGCCCTGGAGTTGGCTGCCGCGCAGGCGGAAGTCTTCAGCCTGCGCCAGCTCGCCGAGGGCCTTCGCGATCGTTTCAAGTTTCTGTCTCGTGGACTTCGCACGGCACTGCCGCGGCACCAAAGTCTCCACGCCATGCTGGAGTGGAGCTGCCAGTTGCTTAGCGAGCCGGAGCGCATGGTGCTTCGGCGGCTTTCCGTGTTTCCCGCTTGGTTTGGCATGTCGGACGCCACGCAAGTTGGGGCACGGCTCGGCATGTCCGTGTCCGCGGTCTCGTGAAGCCCTCGCCAATCTCGTAACCAAGTCGATTGCTACCGCCGATGTGACCGACCAGGACGCGCGTTACCGTCTGCCCGAGACTGTTCGGGCGTATGCCAGAGAGAAACTCGTCGACGCCGGCGAATTTGATTCAGCGTTCCGGGCCCTCGCGCGATATGTCACAGAACAATACGCGGATACCTCGACCGGACAGGATGACGCGCGGATGAACTGGTTGGCGTGCGGTGTCCGCAATCTGGATAATGCGCGAGCCTGCCTCGACTGGGCACTCATCGAAGGGAGGGACCCGACCGTCGGCGTTGAGCTGATTTCCAAGGCGCTTCCGTTCTGGAAGCTGGGATCGCGTCTCATCGAGCATCAAAAGTATCTCGAACCCGCCCTCCGGCACGTCCTGAAACTCCGGCCTCGGCGCATGAGAGACGAACTTGCGCTCGAAGTCGCTATCGCGCATGCCTATTTCGTCGAGTTTGGACCGACGAGCAACGTCATAGCCCGGCTGAGGCGCGCGCTCACGTTAGCGCGCAGGCTCCGCTCCAAGCCGCAAGAACTCACCATTCTGTGGCTGCTCTACGGCGTGTCCGATAATTGGGGGAACTACCGCGCCGCGATGGATTTCGCGCGTCAGATCGGAGAGGCAGGCACAGACGCCCCCAAGCATCTGACCCGCATCCGACTTCACCGCATTCTTGCGCGCGCTCTCCACGCTAACGGGGACCAGCGGAACGCCTTGAAAGAGATCGATCGAGCGCTCACGCCTCCGTTCAGCGTCCAGACAACTCGACGCTTATTCCATCGACGATGTCACCGCGGCATTGGCAATTCGCTCGCGCATCCTCTGGATCACCGGGCGGGCCGAGGACGCTATGGCCGTAGCGGAAGAGTGCGTGGCGCGGGGACTGGCGGTCTATCACGCGCAGTCGCTCTGCTGGGCGATCACTTCCAACCTTTGCCCAGTGGCGATCTGGTCCGGCGATACGGAAAACGCGAACCGGTTCACTGCCATTGCGCTGGCCCATTCGGAAAAGACCTTCGAGCACTGGCATGAATGGGCCCTGATGTATCGTACCGCGCTGGATCATCCGCACGACACCATGGTCTCGGCGCAGTTGCTTGGCCGGATGAATCCGGCGCAGAAGGATATCTTCGCCACACTATGGCCGAGCTTCGCAGGTGAAGAGATCAAGCCCCGCGCGGTGCGTTATGCCTCCTGGTGTTCCGCTGAGCTCATGCGGCTTGCTGCAGCCCGTGTCGATGTTGCTGTCGGACTGCGTCTTCTGCAGCAAGCTGACACACTGGCCAAGGAGCAAGGGGCGCTGGCGTGGCGGCTGCGGATCGCAACCAGTTTTGCCGAGCGCTACCTAGCCCGCAACGAAAGGACGAAGGCACGAGCCGTATTGGCGCCAGTCTACGAGACCTTCAAGCAAGGCTTCAATTCCAAGGACCTGCGTAGCGCCGCGCAAATTCTCAGCTCAATATGACGTCCCGCCGTTCCGTTCTTCGGCTGCGCGCTGGGCCATCCAGTCTTCACAAGATTTCACAACGTTTGTTTTGGCTGACGTCTTTGGAAGCCACTAGTCTTCGGCGTGTCACTTTCTCCCTTGGAGTGTGGTTTCTCCAAAGGACCGCGACATGAATGTCGCTAACGAGACAACCAATAAGGCGCTGGTACTCGTTGCCTTAGACACGCTGTTCAACAAGAGAGACTACTGGGCTGCTGAGCAGTACTGGTGGTCAGGCCTTATTCTCCACTGTGCACACAGTGCGCCTGGCCGTCATGGGCTGTTCGACTTTGTCAAGGCCGCGCCCGCCACGCTGAGGTACGAGCCCGGCCTGATTGTTGCGAATGAGGATTATGTGATCGTTCATGGTCGGATGACCGGGAATGGCCGCCCCATGAACTGGATCATCGCGACTATCCTGCGGATTGAGGGCGCTTGTGTTGCCGAGCAGTGGCAGTTATTTGAAGAAGAAGCGTCCCAGGTGGAATCTAAGAGTGAGCATCCGATCCTGTGCTCGTCCCACATGGAGACTCACGTGGCTGCGACTTCGCCCAAACATAACAAGGCGCTCGTGCTACAGGCCTTGGATGTGCTGTTCAATAAACGCGACTACGTCGCGGCAGAGCCGTTCTGGTCGCAGACGTACATTCAACATGGCGCACATATTCCTCCCAGCCGTGATGGTTTGTTCAATCTGGTTCACAGCCTTCCCGACACGCTCCGCTACGAAAATCACGTGATCCTCGCTGAAGGCGACTACGTCGTTGCTCACGGGCGCTATTCGGGCCACGGTCGTCCAGCGTCATGGATCGCCGTCGATGTCGTGCGCGTCGAAGACGGCAAGCTCGCCGAGCATTGGGACGTTATTCAGGACGAGGCGACCCAAGCGGAATCCCTTAGTGGTCTTCCGATGTTCGGCGATCGTTTCCCGGCCTGAGCGACGGAGCCTTTCTTCGACCTTCCCAAATCGCGCGTCTGGTTCCCAACTTTTCGCACTGCGTCATTTGAAAGTGACTATCAGTCGTTTTGGGTCAGGAGCGACCGAATCCGCCCTTGCGCGCCATGTCCGTTGTCCCCCCGATTGCGACCGCGATAGCGACTTTCGGTCCAGTAGCGAAGTGGCAAAAGCCGATATTCGCTAGTGCCGAAAACTGAAGGGCCGCCTTACGCGTGACCGCTCCTCGTGCTCGTCGCGAAAGGCGCCAACGGAGACGTTGGCGCAAATGCTGCCGCGAACAGCGGCTACGAAGAAGCAATAAGAGCCAATTTCACTGCCCTTGGCAAAGCGGCGGTGGCCGTTGCGGCGGTGCCGGATGGACTTTGGTGTATTGGGCGAGCACCGGCTTGAGGGCTTCCTTGGGCCAAAATTTCGGAGTGGCGATTTCCTTCAAACAGGAAGCGTTCCAATATAGTCCCATCTGCGATAAAGATCGGCTGGCCTTCGCCGCTTGCGCGACTGCGTTGATGTCGGCTGCTTCAGGGTAGATGTACAGCGTCGTCGGATCGTCTTTCACCATCGCGATAATTTGCTCGGCATCCAACGGCGACCAACTCGTGCAGCCGTCGCTGCGGCCGTCGGTGTAGTTCTCCAGCTGCCCGAATGGAACGTAGCCGTCGCTGTCCGCGAAGGAGCTGTGCGGATCCTTTCGCAGACAGACGTTCCGCAACAATTCGGCCGGATGCCCGCCGATCTCGCGCTGTCTGGCGTTTGCGGTTTCCCCTTCGCCGTCAAACTGAACAAACGAACGGATTAACACGGCATCTTTTTTCGCTAAGACGGGGTAATAGCCTTTGAAGGACGTTCTCGTCTCGGCGGTGACATAGGGCCCACCAGCTGTCAGAAACGAATCCATAGCGTTGCCGAAGTTCTTCGCGCAACGCTTTCCATTGGTGAAATCCGCAATGCCTTTCAAATCGCGGCCGCCGCCGTGACCCGCCGAAATCGCACGGAACGATCGGGCGGTTTCGCAGACAATGTAAAACCGCGTCCCCACTTTGCCATCGTCTAAACGGTGCGGACGCGTGGCATCCATGGCAAAGTAGCACGGATTTCTAACCACACCCGCGTCCACTTTTTTAAAGTAAAGTGCGCGCGCCCGCCGCAAGACCACTGGCGCAATTTGACCTTCGCGTTCGCCGACATCGGGCCTGAGCCAGGCGGGAATGTCCGATGGTTTCTCCAGGGCAAAAGAACGGGATGACGACGCCAAAGCGATGACGATAATCAGGCGGCTGATGAGCTTGACAATGTTCAGAAGAACGGAGCTTGAGCGCACCGAATCATTTCTTCCTTCGCGTTTTTGCAACATGAACTTGCGCCGCCTCATAGAGCTATATAGCCGATATAAAACCCTAGCGTATCCCGGCACTGTGTTGTGCGGCGCAGCAGGTAGTGGGCGCGGAATGTCGCAATCGATCCCAGAATCGACGTATTCTACCCATTCGCGCCCGCTCCAGTTATCCCCCGATTGCGATTACCATGGCTACTGCCCGGCAGATCGCTCAGTCCCAACAAGAAGATTGGTCCAGCGCGGCAGAAGGACTGCTCGATTACCGCGTCGGCGAGTTGCCGGAGCTGCCATGTTGATTGACAGCTCGAACTTACCGGTGCTTACGGGCGCGGTTACAAAGGGTTCTCGGATGCGCGAGACAGTGAAGTTTGCTGTTATTTGCGTGTCGCTGCTCCTAGCCGCTCACGCCGATGCCGCGGGGCAGCGCACTCAGATAAGCGCTTTGGATTTTCAGGAACGCGGGGTGCGGTTACGCCTTGAGCTGGAACGTGCCTACCAAGATCTACGACACACTGGAGAGTTCAAGTCTGCTGGCAATGACGTGTCTTCGATCGTCCAAAAATATGTTCCCGTTGGAACGTCTTTCGCCAATGCGGAGATCACACTTCGAAGTTCCGGGTTTACTGTAGACCCTCTACCACCGCGGGAACCACCAAAGGCTCCATCTCTGAGTTCGAGCGATGAGCGCAAATTAGCGATTTTCGGAACATTGGTGCTGGCACAACACGGAGTTTCCAGGATCACCGTCGAGGTAACGCTTCTTCCAAAAATATTGGACGCCGATCACGATACGGTAAAAAATGTTCACGCCACAATTTATTATCGAGGCGTCTGAGTATAGTGTTGCTCCGCCACGCTGAAACTGTTGACCAGGTGATTGATTCGTCCTGTCCACAGACTGACGAAGTCTCCGCTTGAAATCTTCTCCACCTTTCCGAAGGTCCGCTTCCATTCCGGAAGAAGATTTCGCCAAATGCACTTCCTGCACCATTGATCCCCCTTTAGAACGCCCTCGTCGGTCGCACACATGGACTGCCAGGCCACGCGCTTGGGGTGTGTGTAGTGCTCAATCGCGCCCTGAATACCCTGCTGGTGTACCATGTATCTCTCGGCGTAATCGGGATAGTGACCAAGGGCCCATTTGAACTCCTCGGCTTGTACCAGAAACATGTGCGCCGCAGCGCGAGCGTTGTCCCTCGCGTCCCAGATGCTGCCATCGCCGTACTTTTCGAACTCGTAATCGCTAAGCTGGAAGAGCCCTTTATATGATCCGGTGCCCGCGCGAGGATTGAAATTACTCTCAACCTTGGCGATAGACATCATCATTACCGAGTCCAGACCGTACAAAGACGCCGCCTGCCGGATCTCGTCGCGCGGATCGCCCGTAGTCGAGTGCCGTTCATAGAACCGAGCTTCAAACAAACCACCAAGATAACCGAAAGCATCGAGAGGCATTACCTCCGTTTGGTGCTTGCGAATGGAGTCATCTTCTGCGGCGCCTTTTGCGCCGCCCAATAAAATGAGCACGCCGAATGTGATCGCAGCGGTGCTCGCCGCCCACCGTCGTTTGGGTGCCCCCCTTGCCGCCTGCTGCGCGCGCACCGCGAGCGGCTGTACCGCCGCTACGCCGCCGAGCAGCGTAACGAGCTCGCGTCGTTTCAGTTGGTCAAAGTGCATCCGCTGCCTGTGGTCCAGCCCACGACAGGATAGCGGACTGCCGCACATCACGTCAGGGGCTTCCTGCAGTGCAGGATTTCAATTCTACGTCGGTCAGCTATGGGTCTTGGCTGTGTAAAAACGCAGAGGCGCTCAACGGCGATAGAATGAACATTCTTCGATATCGCAATGGAGTGCGCAAAGATTCGTCCGCGCATTCAGTATTGTCCGATTGAAGAAAAACTATTCTCGGCGCTTCTCAAGTTTTTGCGTTTTTACACAGCCTAGGTCATTCGCGTCGTTTTTGACCCCATCCGACCATGTCGGCTCTTACCCCAATAACGACCAAACTGGCGACGCCCCGGGAAGATCGCTAAGGGCCAACAGACGACATCGTCGAGAAGCCTGCAGGCGCGGTGGCACGAACCCCTTGCGAAGCGTCGGCGCTCGGCCCTAATGACGCCGGTGGATCGGGTTCGCCGTCCTTAGCGCAGCGATGACGCTCTTTGTGACCGAGTCGCATTCTATTCGCAATATCTGCAGGGTGGGAAGTCGCGGCTATACACCGGCTGCTTGAGGAACGTGTCCTTGCCGTAGGTCCAGAACTGGCTGACATCCGGATAAACTTTGATCACGACGTTCCAAAGCTCGTCCTTGTCGTAGCCGAACATCTTCAACTTCTCGACCTTCTTGATATAGATATTTTGGATCGGATTACGCATGTCGTCGAAGCTGATCGACCCGCGCGGCGCGTCGATCTTGAGCGCCGCCATTCTTGCAACGAACTGCTCGGGACCGGCCCATGCACCCTTGGTCTGTTTCATCACCTCGTCTATCATCATCGCAGTGGTGTAATTGCTTTCCGAGAAGTACGACGGCACCTTGCCGTATTTGGCGCGATAGGCTTTGACGAATGTCTCGTTCATGGGAGTCTTAAGCGCGGCGCTGTATTGCGCCGCCGAAACATCGCCGATCACTTCATCGCCCATAAACGGCAACACGAACTCATCATAGCTGGTGCCGCCGCCGATGATCGGCTTGGTGTAGCCTGATGCTCGTAATTGTTTAGGGAATTGCAACGGCATCGGCCCAACCATCAGCGAGAAAACCGCATCGGCGTCCAACTTGAAGGTCGGGATGTAGGGCCCAAAATCTTTGGTACCGAGCGGCGCCCAGACTTTCTGGATGATCCTGCCGCCACAATCCTCGAAGACCTTCTGGAAGCCGCCGACCGCCTCGTAACCGAACGCATAGTCGGGGGCAACAGCGATGATTTTCTTGTAGCCCTGATCGCACGCCCATTGTCCGAGCGGTTGGTGCAGTTGCGAGCTGGTCCACCCGGAGCGAATGAAATACGGATAATTGCCGAGCTGCCGCTGAGTGAGATCATCGGCTGCGGGCACTGAAGCGATGTACACCGTCTTTTCCGCGGTCGACACCGGCGCGAGCGCGTAGCCGTCGGTCGCCAACACGCCGCCGACCAGCAAATGCACGCGGTCTTCCAGGATCAACTTCTTCGCCTTGGTCACGGCAGTGTCGGACTTGGCCTGGCTGTCCTCGATGATTAGGTTGACCGGAGCGCCGCCGAAATTGCCCTTGACCTGGTCGAGATACATCTTGAAGCCATTGGTCATGTCGGTGCCGGTCTGGGCGAACTGGCCGGTCATCGGCGCGATCAGCCCGATGCGGATTTCCTGCTGCGCCGCTGCCGGCGCCGGCCCCGCTACGAGCAGGAGGCTCGCACTTATCACCATCAGGTAAGACTGCATCAGCGGTTTGCTTACCATTGCACTCACG
Organism: uncultured Alphaproteobacteria bacterium; assembly: GCA_963724715.1. Taxonomy (GTDB): domain Bacteria; phylum Pseudomonadota; class Alphaproteobacteria; order Rhizobiales; family Xanthobacteraceae; genus BOG-931. The sequence goes on from CAVRVV010000006.1 coordinate 12,873, forward strand.
CTTCCCTGTTTGATCGCCGGACCTCAGTGCGAACTAGCCTCCAAGTTTTGCCCGGCATTCGCCGAGCGCCGGCGAGGTCGCCAAAAAATATGCGAAGATTCCGTCGGTTCCTTCGAGATATTCGCCTCGGGCGCCTTTGCAATCGATGTCCAGAAAAATATCGCCATGGGCGCGTGCAGCCCGCCGTGATCACAATAGCGCAACACATAAATCGAGGGCTATGAGGATTCCTCCGAGTGCCGCAACAAATCACAGTGCGCGCGAATAACCTGTAGGACTTAACCCAGTCGCCTTTCGGAAAGCCGTGGCGAATGAAGCCGAACTTCTGAATCCAACCTTCAATCCCACTTCCGTGACCGACAGCTCCCGTTTTGCCAGCAAGCGCTGCGCGTATTCGATCCGCCTGTCGCGGTGGTACCGATGCGGCGGCACTCCGAGCGATCGGCTGAAGGCTCGACTGAAGTGGTACGGGCTCAGACGAACGAGGCGCGCCAAAGTGGCGAGCGAAATTCGTTGCTCAAGGTGTTCCTCGATGTAGGCTGTCACTTTTCGCTGTTGCCAGCCGGCAAGCCCGCCCCGCGAGTAGGGCGCGCTCCCGTGTTCGCGGTTGGAGCGAACGAGCTCATACATGAGCACGGTGCCGAGCGCTTGGAAGTAACGCAGGTCCGCCGAAGGTCCATCTTCAAGCGGGCCGTTCAATTTGATCGCCGCATGCCAGAGCGGCAGATCCTCGAACAGCAGGCGCGGTGGCCACTGAGTATCTTCGGCTCGCGACCCGGACGCGCCCGCAAGCAGGTGTGGATCGAGGTAGAAGAGAGTGAGGCGTGAGCGCGTGCCGGGCTCGTGGCAGTCGCGATATTCACGTCCGGCGGGCACAAAAGTCAGTCTATGGGCAACCTTTCGGAGCGTCGATGGGGGCAGACCTTCGACGAATGACTCGCCGTTGGTACGTTCAGCCTGCTCGTATGCTATCAGCAGATGTAACGGGGCGTGAAACCGGAACGTCACGCTTTTTGCTTCCTTGCAATCGATCAATTCCGCCGTCATCCCATGCCGCGTCAGGGTCCGGCGTCTTACGACACTCTGCGGAGAGATCTCCAGAGTGACACGGGAGACATCCGCCGCCGCCCCGGGCGATCCAACGGTGTTATCGTTTTCGCAGGGATATTTGCTGCTTAAACCCTTAGCCGAGCACGGGAGCGTCGCGAGCAGCCCTTTCGAATTTCGCGCGCCGGGCAGGCGTTGAGCGAGGGGGGAAGACCTGGAGCGCACGAGTGAAGGCTTCGTCATGGCTAATGCATGATCGCCCATCCACCTCTCAGCACCTAATTAATGGCGGTAAATGCCGGTAAATCAAGGTCACACTCTGGCCGAAAGCCAGGTTACACTCCCGCAAAATGATCATAATTTTCTTCCGCGAGATGCCCGCATCAAATGGTCCCAGCAACAGGGCAAGTTGGCGTGCTAAATTCAGGTTCTCGCTAGAATTGCCGGATGAGACACATGGAACAGGAGTGATCGCGAACCGGGCACAACGGATCATGTCGAGCAAACAAAGGGGTCGGGTTAGAAAGTTGGCAATCGAGCGATCCTAAAAGTCACCGATTATCCAATCTGCGACAACCTCTGATGGTCGTCTTCCAAGGACCGACGCGCTCCGCGTGCTGGCGGAGAGTTCGCCGCTTTTCGCGTCGGTTTCGCCTCGCGGCGATGTTGACTCCACCCGGTCAGACCGAACAGGCTGTCAAAATGCTCAATTCGCTGGATTTCTTGCCAGTCGGATTACGCTGAGCTGAATGGACCAGGACAGTCCAGTGGTTCTATCATCTGTCAAATTAAACGTGGTAGAATTGGGTAAAGTATGGACGCGGGCGAGTATGCGATTTTATTCGGCCCTTTCCGCCTCCTGCCCGCACAGCAGCTGTTGCTCGAAGGCGAAAGACCTGTTCGCCTCGGCAGTCGAGCCCTGGAAATCCTGATCGTACTAGTCGAACGCGCGGGTGAGCTGGTTAGCAAGAGCGAGCTGATGGCGCGCGTCTGGCCCAACACGGTGGTCGAGGAGAATAATCTGAAGGTCCATGTTTCGGCACTTCGGAGGAGCTTGGGGGACGGCCAACCCGGCCGTCGATACTTGGCCACTATTCCAGGACGCGGTTATCGCTTCGTAGCACCGGTGGAACTCTCCGACGTGCGGACGCGCCGGGCTCAGCTGCCTTCTACAACGAAGCGTGTGCACAACCTGCCAGCCTCGCAACCGCGAGTGACCGGCCGCTTCGAGACGATCGGTGTGCTGCTTGGTCAGTTGCCGCGGTGGCGGTTCATTACAATCGTAGGAGCGGGCGGCATCGGCAAGACAACGGTTGCCCTTTCAGTGGCAGAGACACTCATCGACTCCTACGAGCACGGCGTTCGCTTCATAGACCTCGCACCGCTCAATGATCCACGGTTTTTCTTGAGCGCAGTCGGTTCCACGCTGGGGCTCGCAATTGACTCCGAGAATGCGGCTCCAAAGTTGATTGGGTACTTGCAGGACAAGCAGATGCTTCTCGTGCTCGACAGCTGCGAGCATGTGATCGAGATGGCCGCAACCTTTGCCGAGCAAGTTTTAAATGGCGCTCTGGCAGTCCACATCCTGGCGACTAGTCGCGAGCCGCTGCGCGCGAAAGGTGAGCGCGTGCACCGGTTGCCGCCTCTAGAGCTTCCTCCCAACTCGTCCGGGCTTACGGCTTCGCAAGCCATCGCTTTCCCCTCGGTCCAACTCTTCGTCGAGCGTGCGGCCGCGAACCTGGATGGGTTCGAGTTAAACAACGCGGATGCGCCTGTGGTTGCCGACATCTGCCGCAAGTTGGAAGGAATGCCGCTTGCAATCGAACTGGCGGCCACCCGTGTGGATGCCTTCGGAATACGGCAGTTGTTGATACTGCTGGATGATCAAATTGGGCTCTTAAAGTATGGGCGCCGCACCGCGCAGCAGCGGCATCAAACCCTCACAGCGGCGTTAGACTGGAGCTATAACTTCCTGCCCGAGCATGAACGTGTCCTATTGCGCCGCCTATCTATTTTTTCCAGCGTCTTCACGCTCGATTCCGCAAGTGCGGTGGCGGGAGACGGCAATTTCGACGTCGTCGACGGCGTTGCACAACTAGTTGCGAAGTCGCTTATCTCAGCGGACGTGAGCAGCGCGGTCGTGCAATATCGGCTGCTCGATGCGACGCACGCCTACGCTATGCAAAAGCTGATCGAGAGTGGCGAGTTCGAAGAATACATAAGGCGTCATGCCGAACACCATCGGGGTTTGTTCGCGCGAGCGGAGGCCGAGTTGGAGCCGAGGCCTACCGCTGAGTGGCTGGACGAGTATGGCCGCAGAATCGACGACGGCCGTAGTGCGCTGAACTGGGCCTTTTCTCCTAAAGGAGACGCCTCGCTCGGCGTGGCGCTCACTATTGCTTCGATTCCACTGTGGATGCAGTTGTCCCTCGTGGACGAATGCCGCGAGTGCGTCGAACGCGCGCTCGCAAGCCACGCGGCCGAGCCCAGGCATGGCGAATACGACGAAATGAAACTCCTCACCGCACTGGGGGTAGCATTGCCGAATGCCGGAGGTGCTCTGCCACAGACAGACGTCGTCTGGACAAAGGCCCTCCGGCTCGCGGAAAGACTCGGGGAAAAGGACTACCAGTTGCGGGCAACGTGGGGATTGTTCATCTATCGCATGTATGCGGGGGATTTTCGTAGGGCTCTTGTTCTCGCGGAAACGTTCTGCGCTGTCGCAGACGCGGAAGGCGATGCTACCGCTCGGCTGATCGGCGACAGACTGACCGGGATTGCGCTGCATTACCTGGGGGATCACCTCAACGCGCGGCGCCACCTCGACCGCGTGCTCAGTCAATACGTTCCCTCCATTCATTGGTCGCATGTCTCTGGCTTTCTCGTCGATCATCGCGTCACAGCGCGGACTATGCTTTCAAGAGTCCTTTGGATTCAGGGGTTTGCTGATCAGGCGGTTACTAGTGCGCAAAGCGCTGTCGATGAGGCTCGAGCGACTGGTAATGCATTATCACTGTGTACCGCGCTGGCCCACGCGGCGTGTCCGATCGCTCTGTACGTCGGCGATTTGGTGGCAGCAGAACGCTTGTTGGCAACTTTGCTGGAATATTCGGCGAAGCACCCCCTAACTCTGTGGGACGCACTAGGCCGCTGTCTGAAGGGGACGCTGCTCCTGGCACGAGGCGACTTCGCTGGACTGGCGCTTCTCCGAATCGCTCTCGATTGGCTTCGTGAGGCCAGGTTCGGCTATTACGACGCAATATTTCTTGGCACGCTGGCCCAGGGTAAGGCGGCTGCGGGGCAAACCGCCGAGGCGCGCACTACCATCGACGAGGCGCTTGAGCGATGCGAGCGCAACGAGGGCCGCTGGTGCCTGCCGGAGTTGCTGCGCATCAAAGGCGAACTTCTTTGGCTCAGCGGAACGGACGCAGCACTCGAAGCAGCCGAGGAAAACCTCCTGCTGGCTCTTGAATGGGCGCGGGGGCAGCAAGCGCTATCCTGGGAACTGCGCGCTGCAAGGAGTCTAGCCAAGCTGTGGCACGAACGCGGCAAGAGCAAGGAAGCGCATCAACTCCTGTCTTCAGTTTACAATCGGTTCAATGAAGGATTCGAAACAGCCGATCTAAAAAGCGCGCGCTTACTCATTGACGTTTTCGCAGAAGTTAAAAGCAAGCATCATGGCTAGCAATCTCTCGACTTCAGCTTCTCATCAGGAGGCGGACCTGCGACAACGTTGCGGGAAACGACTTGTGGGGTCGTTCTGCGGACTGGCACTTATCCTCCCGCTCGTCCAAAGTGTTCCATCTTGATCGCTGAAGGATCGTGCCGTCGCTCTACCAGAATGCATGTTAGGTCCCCCACGAAAAGCGTGGACCGAGAAAAGGGAGCGACCGGCCTCAGAGGGGGCTGGAAGCCGGTCGCAAAGGGCCGGTTTTCGGGGAGGACGACTTAACCGGCTCCGTCAACATTAGCGATTTTGAAAAGAATAGCTTTTTCGGATTTGCCGCTTTCGAATGAGCCTTGCGGTAATGATGGCCACGCGTTGCGAGATCTCGCTCATGGCATCGTCGTCCTTCTTGCGACGTCGGCGGCGCTGATGCCCTCCAATGCCAGCCCGTAGCCGATGCCCTCGTCGACGATGCGGCGAAGCTTTTGGGTGAGCGCGATCCGGGTGTACCGGCTGGTGAGTGGCGGCAGCGCGGCGATTGCGTCGGCAATCTGGTGGGCCCGGGCGAGCAGCTGGTCGTCCGGCACAATCTCGTTAACGACGCCCCATTCCTTCGCGGTCTGCGCGTCGAGCCGCTGGCTGGTCAGGATGAAATAGCGGCCTCGAATCGAGCCGATCACTTCCGGCCAAAGCACGTGGACGCCGTCGCCCGGCACAATGCCGAAATCGAAATGCGCCTTGTCTTGGAAAACCGTCTCGGGCGTTGCCAGGATGATGTCGGTCAGCAGCGCATATTCGGAGTGCAGCAGAACCGGCCCATTCAGGGCGGTGATCATCGGCGCCTCGATGTCGAGGATGCTCGAGAGAATCTTGCGGCCTTCGCGCAGGATCTTGTCGTAGCCTTGCGGGCTGAAGAAGTCGAAGCCCTCCGGCTCGATCGTGTCCATGAAGGCGTCGCCGCTACCGGTCAAGATTACCACGCCGTTGTCGCGATCCTCGCCGATCACTTGGAACAGGTCGACGAACTGCTCGTGAGTGTGGCCATCGAAGATCAGCTTGCCGCCGCCGGTATGAAGGGCAACTTCGAGCACGCCGTTGGGCTTGCGGGTAAGGCGGGCATTCGGGAATCTGTCGCGATAGGTGTCGAACTTGGTCATTGAAGCCTTCTCGTCGGTACCGCGTTTATTCGAAACGAGTGGCCTCGAACAGGAACCAAGTACGGCGCTCGGCTTCGTCGATAAAAATCTCAAGTACACTCGCGCTTGCTACGTCTCCAAACTCGTTACAAATGCCATGTGCCTCGCGCAGATTCATCGCAAGCTGCTTGTTGTCGTCACGCAGCTCGGCGAGAATTGCGTGCGGCGTAACGAATTCAGCATCGTTGTCCAACAGGCGCTGCAATCGACTGATGTGGCCGATCGAGTGCAGCGTCGTTCCGCCGATCTTTCGTACTCGTTCGGCGACCACGTCGGTCGCGGCAATGATTTGATCCGCTTGTTCATCCAAGAGGAGATGATAGTCGCGAAAATGCGGGCCCGACATGTGCCAGTGAAAGTTCTTCGTCTTCAGATAGATCGCAAAGATATCGGCCAGGACAAGGTTAAGTACCGCAGAAATATCACGCACGGCATTGGACTCCAACCCGGCCGGGGTATTAAGCGGAGCAACTCTGCGCGTTTTGGCATCTTGAACATTCATCGGCCACTCCTAGTCCATTGCCGCTTCCAATCAACCGTGGAGGCTATTTCGAACCTCCACGGTCGTTGTCCGGGTTAACTATGCAGGGCAAGCCGACAAACCGGTGCAGGCAGCCAGTGTAAAAAATGCTCCTCTCCACTCGGCAGCCGCAGCTTCCAACGCCTCATCTGAAAATTCCGCGGCAAAATCATCTTCATCGTTCCGATCTATGTTGAATTTTGCCTCACTCATCGCGTTGCTCCTTTCATAGCAGTGCCACGTTGCTCACTCTCGACCGTTTCAGAATGCGACACGCGACTAAACCATCCAAGGTTCGACACCTTCAGCAGCGAAAACCGCCGCAGCTCGCTGGGTCGGGCGGTCCAAATGTCGGGACCAGGTCGTAGAATGCGCCAGGCACCCCGAGGGACGGATTGGGCATGTAACGATGGTAACCTGGCGCATAGTCATTGTAGCTCCGGTACTCGTGCCACGGCCGAACCGTTTGCGCGGGCGACGCCCCTACGAGAGCGGCAAAAGACGCTGCAGCAAGTGCAATTGTGGCTCCGTACCTTTTGATTTTTCCCGTCATGTTGCCAAGGGATATAGCGGCCAGCCCATAATGTCTTATCCTCGCCTGCTCTGATTTTGTCCGTCTTGCGTCGAAGCCCGTCGACACAACGCCCGCAGCTGGAGCTATCCAAACCTGTCGGGGCACTTCCGCGCGCGGGCTTGCTTGGAGCATTTCGAGCCTACTCAAGGCACAATGCTGGTAGCCCGCTAATTACCGGCTGAAAGCCTGCCACGCGTCGGCCATGGCCGCCTCGCAGGCGATCTGGTCGCCGGCGCGGTCGGCCTCACTCGCACGATCCACGACAGACATGACAGCCCGCAACTTCTCAGGCGATACCTCACCCAGCTGGCTCTCGGCGTCTCCGACCGACCGCTGCGTCGGCTGTCGATGCGCCGTCGCTGCGGTGCTCTCGGGCGCGAACGCCCCGGCCGCGGCGTTCGACTGCTGCTTGGCGTCGATCTCGGCGCGAAAGCGATCGATCTCCTGCGAACAAGGGCCGGCGTAGCTGACCGATATCGAGACAACCAGTGCAACCCCGCACACTATTGGCGATTGAATGCGCATGACCTTGGCTCCGTTAAACGGCCGAGTGTGCGAGCCCCCCAGTTGCGATCACAAAAGTCGCGATTTGGTCGACGCCCTCGCCGCTTTTTAAATTCGAAAACACAAAGGGACGCCGTGCACGCATTCTTCGGGCGTCCGTTTCCATGATCTCGAGGTTTGCACCGACCAGACCGGCTAAATCGATCTTGTTTATGACAAGAAGGTCCGAGCGGGTAATGCCAGGACCGCCCTTGCGGGGTATTTTTTCTCCCGCTGCAACGTCGATGACATAGATCGTTAAATCCGCAAGTTCGGGGCTGAAGGTCGCCGCAAGGTTGTCGCCGCCGGATTCGATAAAACATAATTCCGCATCCGGGAATTTTTCGTTCATGTGGTCGATAGCGACAAGGTTCATGGACGCATCTTCCCGAATCGCCGTGTGCGGACAGCCGCCGGTCTCGACGCCCATGATGCGTTCCGCAGGAAGGGCCTGCGCGCGCATCAGAATGAGCTGATCTTCCTTCGTGTAAATATCGTTGGTGATGACGTAGATGTCGTAGCGGTCCCGGAGCCGCTTACATAACGCTTCAACAAGAGCTGTTTTGCCCGAGCCAACCGGGCCGCCAATGCCGACACGCAACGGGCCGTGATGCGTTCTCGTCGCTGTTCGGACTTGCCGATCTGGCCTAGCAACAGCGGTCATGAGCGAAACAGCCTCGTATATTGCGTTTCATGCGCCATGGAGGCGAGGTCGACCATGAACGCGGCGGAGCCAAGATCATCGATCGTGGCCTTTTCAGCTTGCGCGGTTGTTGCCAACATCGAGTCCTCAAGCGCCGCGATGGCAAGCTGTCCGCCGACCTGGCCGAGAGGGATCAGTCGAACGCCGGCGATCACCAAATTGGAGATATAGCTTTGCAGGAAGGCGGCTAAGGCCGTGGCGGCCGGTATGCCCTGCCCTGCCGAGCGGACACCAAGAACGACGGCCGCAGCCGGCTGAACTTTGCTTTCGCTGAGCGCGCCTGAAAGCCAATCCAATAAACGATCGGGCCAAACTTGACGCAGCGTAGCAAGGCCCGCCGTCCCCTGCTGCGTTGTTTCAAGCGCAAATTCCGACGTCCCCCGGAATGCAGCTGCTAATTCCGCAATTTCCAACAGCTTCGCGCGATTATCAGCAATGGCGCAACGCCAAGCCTCGATGAAGAAAATCGCTTCATTTCGTCCCGAGCCATAACGAAGGTCTGCGTCCAGCCAGTCCACCAGACTTTCGCGGTCGTGGACATGCTCCGCTTCGACAGCCCATTCCAGACCATGGGAATAGCTATAGGAACCGATAGGGAATGCAGGCGAAAGCCAGCTTTGCAATCGCAGACGCGCCAGCGGAGAGACATCGCACCATTCGTCACTCATGATGATGCCCGCCGTCTTCATGGTCGTGATGATGGCCGTGACCGCCATAAGCGCCGCCTTCGGGCTGGAAGGGAGCACGCACCTTCACGAGCTCGGCGCCGAAGCCATGGAGCATTGCTTCGATCACGGCGTCAGGCCGAATGCGAAGCATTTGATCTCGAATTTCCGTTGGCAAATGCCGATTTCCCAGGTGCCAGGCGAGGCGCATGAGCTGATCGGGTTCCTTATGGCGGACTTCGACAATAGGCTCCGCGGCGGCCCGCACCTTCAACAACCTACCATCGTCGAGTTGCAAGGCGTCTCCTTCGCCCATCGCAACCGCCTTGGGAAGGTCGAGGAGCACATCTTCACCTTGGTCCGTGGTCAAACGAAGTCGCCGGCGATGGCGCCCATCAAAGTCGAGAGTGAGAGCGCCTGCAGCCCTTTCTTGCGGCCAATGCCCGGCGGGACGATGAATGAAGGCGGAATGCATTGCGATACCTTGTCAGTACAGGAAATAGCGTTGCGCCATCGGCAGCACTTTCGCGGGCTCGCAGGTGAGAAGTTTGCCATCCGCGCGCACCTCATAGGTTTCCGGATTGATCTCCATGCGCGGGGTCACGCCATTCAACACCATGGAGCGCTTGTCGATTTTGCGGGTGTTCGTCACAGGGAGAAGTTGCTTTGCAAGTCCGAGCGTCGCACACTTGCTTAGTCCCGCTTGGCTGACAAAAGTGACGGAGCTTTCAGTCAAGGAGCGACCGAATGCGCCGAACATCGGTCGGTAATATTCCGGCTGAGGGGTAGGTATGGAGGCGTTGGGGTCTCCCATGAGCGCGGCGGCGATCGTACCGCTTTTCAGCACCAGGTCGGGCTTCACGCCGAAAAAGGCCGGGTCCCAGACGCAGAGATCTGCAAGCTTGCCAATTTCAATCGAGCCGACATAAGAGGAAATGCCTTGAGCTATCGCGGGGTTGATGGTGTATTTCGAGACATAGCGCCGCGCTCTGAAATTGTCGTTGTTGCCTTTCTCCTCAGCCAGCCGCCCGAATTGTTTTTTCATTTTATCTGCGGTCTGCCACGTGCGAATTATCACTTCACCAACACGGCCCATGGCCTGGCTGTCCGATGAAATGATCGAGCAAGCGCCCAGATCATGTAAAATATCTTCGGCTGCGATTGTTTCCTTGCGGACGCGACTCTCGGCGAAGGCGACATCCTCGGGAATACGGCGGTCAAGATGATGCGTGACCATGACCATATCGAGGGCCTCATCGAGGGTATTCACCGTGTAGGGCCGTGTCGGAGTTGTCGAAGAAGGGATGACATTGACCTCGCCGCACACTTTGATGATGTCGGGGGCATGTCCGCCGCCGGCGCCCTCGGTGTGAAAGGAGTGAATGGTCCTGCCCTTGAAGGCAGCGATGGTATTCTCGACAAAACCACTTTCGTTCAGCGTGTCGGTGTGGATAGCCACCTGCACATCCATGTCATCCGCGACAGCGAGACAGCAATCGATGGCGGCAGGGGTCGCACCCCAGTCTTCGTGAAGCTTCAGGCCGCAAGCCCCAGCCTCGATCTGCTCAATAAGACCGGACGGCAAGCTGGCATTGCCTTTAGCCAAAAAGCCGAGATTCATGGGAAATGCGTCGGCAGCCTGTAGCATCCGCTGAATGTGCCAGGGTCCTGGCGTGCAGGTGGTGGCAGCCGTACCGGTCGCCGGTCCTGTCCCGCCGCCCACCATTGTGGTGAGGCCCGAATAAAGCGCCTCCTCGATCTGCTGCGGACAGATGAAATGCACATGCAGGTCGATGCCGCCGGCAGTGATGATCTTGCCTTCGCCGGCGATTATCTCGGTTCCCGGTCCGATAATTATGCCGACGTTCGGCTGCACATCGGGATTGCCGGCTTTTCCTATCGCGGCAATACGCCCGTCCTTAATGGCGATATCGGCTTTAACAATTCCCCAGTGATCGAGGATGAGCGCGTTGGTGATGACCGTATCAACCGCGCCCTCGCTGCGGGGACGCTGCGACTGACCCATGCCGTCACGGATGACTTTCCCGCCGCCAAATTTCACCTCCTCACCATAGATCGTGAAGTCCTTCTCCACCTCGATGATGAGGTCGGTATCTGCGAGGCGTACCTTGTCGCCGACGGTAGGGCCGAACATCTGTGCATAGGCGGCCCGGCTCATTGTGTGAGGCATTTTGGATGACCTCAGCGATCCGTGGAATGGTTCATAGCTCATGCCCCTGCGGCAACGCACCCATGATTGCCTGGTTGAAACCATAAACCAGGCGCGCTCCCTGATAGGGAACGAGCGACACGTCACGAGACTGACCCGGCTCGAAGCGGACAGCCGTTCCCGCCGGAATGTCCAGGCGATAGCCAAGTGCGGCGCGCCGATCGAACGCGAGAGCCGAGTTTGTCTCGGCAAAATGATAATGGCTGCCGACCTGAATCGGTCTGTCGCCAGTGTTGGCAACTCTGAGTGACATGGCCATTCTGCCCTGGTTCAGGACTATCTCGCCAAGTGCCGGAAAAATTTCGCCAGGGATCATCTATGATGCTCCGTTTCAAGGGAGGGATCACTAGCGAATTGGATCGTGAACAGTCACGAGCTTGGTACCGTCGGGAAACGTTGCTTCTATTTCGACTTCAGGAATCATCTCAGCAATACCTTCTAAGACTTGATCGCGGGTCACGACCTTGCCGCCTCCGGACATGAGCTCCGCAACGGATCTGCCGTCGCGTGCGCCCTCCAGAACGAAATCCGATATGAGCGCCACACTTTCGGGATAATTGAGCTTGACGCCTCTTGCGAGCCGACTTCGAGCAACCGACGCCGCGATCGCGATCATGAGCTTGTCTTTTTCGCGCGGTGTGAGTTTCATACCTTTTCCGTTCTGCCGACTTCAGCACGTCCACATTTTCGGAACGCGAAATGGGCCGGGTCCAAGCTCTTGGCTGAATTGACGGAGGAAGCTGCGCAAGGCGAGTCTTAGCTCGTAGGACATCGCCGCGGCAAAGCGAACGATTATAAGTCCGCCAACCGAAGTCGCAGCGCAGTGACATTTGAGGGAAGTCGCGATGTCGCGCAAAAACTCCAGCCGTGTTTCGGGGTCGGGTCCGAAATAGATTAGCGTTCCAATTGCGCTACAATCTGAGAGCAACGCTTTCCTGTGAAGGTGCGGAAACACATCATTCGTGGCGCGAAAGCTGTCCGCCCATATAAGCCGACCGTCTTTCTTGACGCGCCAGCTATCGAGTATGTAACCGCCCAGCATCTCCTCGCCATGCGCGGCACGACCCAACACCAGCCACTCAAGAGCAAGCAGCTCCGCACCGGAAGAAAGTTCGATCTCTGTCTGCCGACTCAGGCGTCCAAAATTGAAGACGATCGTTTCTTGTGGAAGCCACGCGAGTTTCGCGGACTCGCACGCTTTCAGCTTCGTCGCAACGCGTGCGGGTTCGTTCAGTGCCCGATAGACCTTTTCAGCCGCCTGCGACGACACCGTGATAGACGCGTTGGTTAGCGCTGTGACTGCAGATTCGAGGCGATCTCCGCCCGCAATGCCGCCTGAGGTATTTAAGAAAACGACTTCTTTTATCGCATTGCCGCCGGTTCTTGGGAACATGATGCGGACCGGCGACCGTTGAAAGACATCAACGATGCGAGCGCCTCGTTCGGAGCCGCTTAGGACGACCCGACCCGATCCATCGGCACGCTGCATGTCCCTATCGGACGGGATTTCTGCGTGCACTTCCGGGGACCCCGACGAGCTTAAATCATCGCTGCCATCGAGCCGCGATATGTTGTCGAACATCATCTTTCACCAATTCGTAGGCTCGCGCCAAAAGTACAGTTCAACACGCTGCGACCAGAGCTAAGCCGTGTCGCGGAAGCAACTGGAGCGCGCCCCAGATGGAACGCGCTCCGTTGACCGCACTCAGAATCCGGCCAAGCCCTGCGGGCTGTTGTAGGGAATCTTGATGCTGGTCACTTCGTTCAGCGAACCGTCCGGCCGAGTGGCATATCCCACCAGCTTCGAGGCGTTGCCGTAGATCTGGTAGAGATACGCGCCATCCGGGCTAATCCAGTTATCGCTCGGGCCGCTAGTCACGGTTCCGTTGAGCGCCCTGGCGGTGCCGTCTCCAGGGACCTTCGGGCACGCCGGATCACACGCAACTTCCAGGCCGCTGCCGTTTATTCGGTAGCTGCTGATGTTGCTGTAGCCGAAGTTCGTGGCGTACACCGTCTTGTCGTCCGGTGAGATCGATGCCCAACACAACTCAGTCGGCACTCCTGCGCTTGTGTCGATCTTGACGAGCGGGCCGATGGTGACCTTGCCGTCTTCGTCGATCGTGCCCATGGTGACGCCGTCGCCGACGGCACATCCGATGACAAAGGTATTCGGCCGACCGTGCAGGAAGGTGATGTAGAACGGAGAGGCGCCTCCCCCGTCGTAGAACCTGGCTGTGCCGAGGGAGCCGTCCTCGCGCAGGGGAAAGACGGCAACGCCATCGGGATCCGGCGCATTGGAGGCGATCGAGTGGAATGCGCCGCCACCCCGCTGGACCCAGAGAATAGGTGAGCCATCCGGATACAAGCCTGTGGAAACGATCGGTTCGTCGAACGTGGTACCGACAAAGAGAAATTTCTCATTGGGCGAGACCACGACCATGGTAGGCACGCGGTTCGGCTTGTCGTGAGTGTTGATTGTGTAACATTCCGGGCGCGGCGCTAGCTTGCCTTCGGCGTGCACGGTCATCAGCCGAACATGATTCGGGCCGAACGAGTGCAACACATACAGCGTGCCGCTCGAAGGGCTGTACGCCAGCGATTTTGCTGTGCCGCTCCTTCCCTCCACTGGATTTCCAGTCGGCTTGACGTCTAACAAGGTCAGCCGCCCCTCTTCATCAATACTGAAGCTCGAAACGGAGTTGTCTCCGCCATTGGTCGTGAATAGAAATCGCCGATCTGGCGTGATTGCGATGCTGCCGGCGCCTTCAAAAGCGTTAGGCGCGCTGTCCTGGCCGCTAATCGGCTTGAACACACCGGAGCCGGCACCGCCCGTCGGAATGCGTTCCATTTCGGCGAGCGTGCCGTTTGCGGCCCGACGATAGTGCACAACTGCGTTCTGGACTTCGTTCGTCTGCATGTAAAGATGCCCATTGTCCTGCTTCGACATCCTCATTTCCTTCGACATGCTCAACTCTTTTGCCATGGCCATCTCTCCTATATTCTGCTGCACCGATAGAGGTGCTGTTGCGTTGGTTCACTTGCTGCCCGCCGAACTCCAGATAAGAGCCCTCGAATTCGATTGGCTACTTTCCAAACCGTTTGAACTCTCCTGTATTCGGTTGCGTTGACTTCCCAATCCTCGCCGCGACTGCAGCTGCGAGTCCGGAGTTCAGTCGCGATCTATTCCTAGCTGTCGTCATTGGAGAGAACTTTCTCGCCCGAAGAACGACGAACGTCATCGTTGCTGTCGCCCCTATCGCTTCAGCGGCGGATAGCCACCGACATAAACCCAATCGGTAGCCTGCGCCGGTATGTGGCAGGCCAGACAATTCACTTTGTAATCCGTCGATGTCGTTTTTCCAGGATTGTCCGCGTCAAACCATGACCAGCCCCAGCCGCTGCCCCACAACTTGTTGTCCGGATGAGTGCCCTTGCTGTCCTTCACCATGACGAACCAGCCCTTCAAAGCCTTGGCATGGCTGACAGTGCCCGTTGTCATTTGGCCAATGGCCGTCTGAAACACCTCTTTCACGAGCACTGTGCCGTCGGGGAAAACTCCGTCTTTGCGATAAGCGTCGGTGATTCCGGGCGATGCATAGACGGCGTGAAGTTCCTTTAATCCTTGGCCTTGTTCAGCTGCTACCGCCCAGCTTCCCAATGACTGGTAGGTGGTGCGGTAGGCGGCGGGAACGTGCAAATTCCCAGCCGCGTCAGCTACGGTTTGCGCTTTTATTTCGTCGATGGGCGCCGTGGCCATCTGCCCATTTGCGGCGACGGCCACGACGGCCGATATTCCCGCGATGCTGATGCCCACCACGCTAGTTGTCTTCATGACCCTGTTCTTCCCAAATATGAAGCGCTGTCGAGATCGGGCGGTCACTTGTCCAATCGCGGATAGAACTGTGTCCAGACCTCATCTTTTTTGGCGCTGGCTTGATGGCAATAAGCGCATTCCGTCTGCGGCTTCAGTTTGGCCGTTGGCGCTTTCGGCTCATGGTGATTGAAATTGTAGTATCCCCACCCGCCGGTATCGGCATAGCGTTTGGTGTCCTTGACCGTCACGTCCGCGCCGTTCAAAGCACCAGGGAAATAGCCTCTTCCGGAAGGCTCAGTCCGCGAGCCGTCAGGATTCTGTTGTGGCAGAGTGAGCTGCAGCTCCTTGAACAGGATCGTGCCTTCGGGAAAAGCATTCGTCTTTTGATAGATCTGGTATGAGCCCGGCTCCATGTAGACGTTGTGAAACTCCGGGAAATTTGCATGACCGTCATTCAGCGCATTGGGAGTAAGCGGCGAGCCGAGATACACCCATTGTTCAAAACCCTTCGGGAGGATCAGGTCACCCGCAGATGTGTACTCTGGCAAATAGCGCGCTCTCGTCAGTGCGCTGTTACTAGAGGGCGACTGTGCAAGCACGGTTGTTACAATCACACCGCCCGAAATGATGGTCGCTAGGCCCAAAACTCTTGCGAGCATCTCTGTTCTCCGTGACTTTGCTGAGCGTGGGAACGCGCCAGCTGCAGACCAGTAATGCAGGAGATAGCAGAGTGGTTGCGCGCGAGCGCTACGCCGCTTGCTCTAAATTTTTCGGTCTTGCTGGATTCGCGGTAAGTCTCATCGACAAGTGGTAGGCCTTGCATCAATTATGGAAGCGCGCCTATTTGACGATGAGACAAACGCGCCACAGGCAGGTCCTTTGCCCGTGGCGGGATCGGCGAAAGCAAAGGAAGACAACTCATGAGCGAGACACCAATCTCTCGCGGCTTCAGATCCCGGCGCCAGGAACAAGCCCCAAAAGATCGGCAACCGCCCGGACAGTATGTGACGACTGACTTCCCGGTTCTTTCGGCGGGACCGACACCGCAAATAAAGGTAGAGAGTTGGAATTTTTCTCTTCAATTCGACGGGCCCATACTCCGCAAATGGAGTTGGGCGGAGTTCGAGGCACTTCCTCAGACCACGATCAAGACGGACATTCACTGTGTCACCAAGTGGTCGAAGTTCGATACAGCCTGGCAAGGTGTGACTTTTGACGATTTGTTGAAGGCCGCCGGCATCGTGGAGCCCGCGGCACCCTTCATCATGGCCCATTGCGACGGAGGCTACACGACGAACCTTCCGGTCGCGGATTTGGTGAACGGCCAGGGAATGGTCGCGACTCGTTACGGGGGCTTGCCAATTCTGCCCGCGCATGGCGGCCCTGCCCGTTTACTCGTACCTCACCTTTACTTTTGGAAAAGCGCCAAGTGGGTGAGAAAGTTGCGCCTTATGAAAAAAGACGAACGAGGCTTCTGGGAGTCGCTCGGCTATCACAATTACGGCGACCCCTGGAAGGAGCAGAGATATGACGGCGACTGAGGCGGTCGCCGGACCGAGGCGCCGGCTCGAGTGGCAGCTGGCAAGAGTGCATGAAATCGTGTCTGAAACGTTCCGCGTAAAAACTCTTATGCTAGATGTGACCGGCTGGCAGAGGCACCGGCCCGGCCAGCATGTCGATATCCGGCTCACTGCGGAAAACGGCCATCAAGCCCAGCGCAGCTATTCGATCGCATCGCCTCCCGAAGAGAATCTCCTTAGTTTGACCGTGGAACGAGTGGACGACGGCGAGGTTTCCCCGTATCTCGTCGACGACCTGCACGACGGTGACCAATTCCAAGTGAGGGGCCCAATCGGCGGCTATTTCGTTTGGACTGCCGCCATGGGCGGCCCTCTATATCTCATAGCAGGGGGATCGGGCATTGCGCCCCTGATGGCAATGCTCCGTCACCGCGGCAGGCAGAACGTGCGGACTCCAGCCTTGCTCCTCTACTCATCCAGAAGCCAGGACGACGTCATCTATCGAAAAGAACTTGATGCTATGGCGCGACGTGATTCAAATTTGCGTGTCGTCTATACGCTGACCCGCAACCATCCCAGGGGTTGGGCGGGATACCAGCGAAGAATTGATAGAGCGATGCTTGCCGAGGCGTCGTTCACACCCGAGCAGGATCCTAAGATCTTTGTCTGTGGACCTACCCCTTTGGTGGAGAACGTCTCGAGTCTTCTGGTTCAACTTGGGCATGATCCTCCAACCATCAAGACAGAACGCTTCGGACCTACAGGAGGATAAGCACCATGATAAAGAACGGCTCGCAGACCATGCTGGATGGCAACGCTGCCGCAGGACCCCTTCAGGAACTTTTTGTTCCGGAAATAACAATCGCCCAGATTCAGTGTAGCGCATGCGGCTCAATGGCTGCCATAGGTGCTTTACATCTGTATGCAGCCCCCATGGGATTAGTTTTGAGGTGCACCCATTGCGAAAACATTGTCATGAGGTCGGTTTATACTCCGCATGGTCGCTGGCTTGAAATTGCAGGCGCACGCTTCATAAAGCTCTAGTTTCGAACAGCCAGCTCTTTTTACAGGTTCGCGAACTGAAGACAATGGCGCGCAAGTAAGCATCCGCTGCAAAAATTGCCAAGAAGCTAAAACGGTCTGAAGGCGCAACGCGACAAAAAGCGTTCAGTATTGGGTTGCCGCTCGAACTCGCGTGCCTAACCGACAGAAGCCCAAATATTCGCCGTTCTATATCGCTGCGAAGCCCCGCCACTCTCGTGCGCGGGGCTTACCGAGTGTTCGCTTCGCCGAATGCCAATTCAGAGCAACACAATCCCCTCGAAAGCAGACATCTGGAAGCGGTCCGAGTTGCCATTGCCTATCGATTTAAACCGCCAGCGCAAGCTCCGGTCCCTTGTTGCGCACATTGCCGACGCGCTTATCGACCGGCCAAATCTTCAAGTCGGCATCCGGGCATGGCTTGAGCATCGCCAGCAGTTCTTCGTTGGTCGCCGGTTCTTCTCCGAGCCACCTCGCCCAATCCTTCTCCGCCAGGATGACCGGCATCCGATTGTGGAGCTCGCCCATCACGCTGTTTGAGTCCGTGGTGAGAATAGTGCAGCTCTGAATTTCGCTCGCGGACCTAGGGTCTTTCCACATCGCCCACAGACCCGCCATGACCATCTGCCCGTTATCCGCCATTGCTATGGCGTAGGGCTGTTTTTCCTTTCCCTTGGGATCGAGCTTCTTCCACTCATAGAAACCATCCGTAACGACGAGACAGCGCTGGCCATTTTTCCAGGCATCGCGGAACGCAGGTTTTCCCGTGAACTCTTCAGCTCTCGCGTTGAACGTCGAATAGGCGATCTTCTCATCCTTAGCCCAATGGGGCAGAAGGCCCCAGCGCATCATCTTGGGTATGCGCTTGCCATCCAAAGATCGGATCGCAACGAGCATCGGCGAGGTCGGGGGTTTATTCCAATCCTGCTCGAAGTTCGGGGGCGGCCCGTCGAACTTCAGCTTGATTTTGATTTCGGAATAATCTGACGACAGACGAACGCGACCACACATGAGCGATATGTAGGGAGCTTAAGGCTTATTCCAACGAGCCCAATTGCTGCCCTTCCCTCGTTGCTCAGGATTAAACTTCTCGCCGCCGAACCTTTGCAGGAATTTATCGGCATCCGCGGGAAGCTGAAAACAATATACGTGGAACCATTCCTGATCGTGGAACACAGCATGACCTCGGGAGCAAAGCGTCAGATTCTTGCAGAACTCGTGAATCTCTTCGTAGCCGCCACTTTCACAACGCCGCGCCGGCAGAACTATCTGATGCGGCCAGCCCCGATCAATTGCCGCCGGCGACAGCTCGCCCTTCCGACGCATTTCCAAACCGCTGCTTGAATGCGGAGACATCCGCTAACGTGCGAAAGCAATACCTGACGGCATTTTCCGGAAGATCGACATACATGTCCCATTCGAAATCGCACCCTTCGAGCCAATCCAGGATGTCCATGGCGGCGTCGTCGAACGACAGCGCCACCTGGTAGGGATAGTCGCGATTGATTTCGAGAACGACACTCATCTCGCTATTGAGAACGAACAGGGAACAAAAGTCAGGCGAGGAATAGTGGGGGTTTCCGGGACCAGGGCACAAGATGTGGTTCGGCAAACCTGTGCTCAGCGAGTGCCGTTTCACCGCAGCTGACGAAATACTCCATTCGGGACTAAACCTCGTGCTGTTTCGAAGCGTGACCGCCCAAAATCCGGTGACCGGTTCCGGGAGTGCCAAATGCCAATAAGCGACAATGCGAGGTCTGCCGCCATTCGCCGGAAATTGCGAGCGCTTGCTGCCGTGTTCTTGGACCCCGCCACGGCAGAACACGAGAAAGCCAATGCCAAGGTGCTCAAGGGCCGGCTAGAAACGCAACTTGGTCAGAAACCAACATCCGAGGGCGCGTGGACAGGAATCATGTTTCGGTTGGGTAGGGGACTTAGGGAAATAGCTTCCACGCGGCCCGCGAAGGGCGATTGGACAGACCATGCCTTTCGACTTGGCAGAATTATCCGTAGAGGAATTAAGAAGTAGCGACCGCAAAAGATACGAAGCCAAGGGCTCGGGTTCAGCTGTCTGGAGATTGTCGGTTCTGTTGCGGTCTGGAGCTATGCGATAGGATCAAGCAGCACAAGGACCAGACCGACATGCTGCGAAGCGAAAGCTCTATCAGAACGTCCCATTGCGGCAGGTTGCCGGCTGTGGGAGCAGCGACCACTGCGGCAAAAGCGGTGGGCTCCGACAGCGCGACCTCGCAAGTCGTTGAGGTGATCAAAAATCAGGTTCAGATCGGAATCGACTGCGTCGGCGACGGCGAATTCTGGAACGGCCGAAATTTTCTCTACTATGGGCAGCAACTCAGCGGAGTAACGGCGCGCGAGCTGCGGCCGGGCGAACGCGGATCGGGGCGGGAAGAGACCCGCGAACGCGACACGTTTCCAAAGCTCTATGAGGATATGGATCGTGTCGGCACGGCATTCTGCGTGCCCGGCGAAGAGCCCCGGTTTTTTCCCTCGCAGAAGAAAATGGTCGTCACTGGACCGATCAAGGGCCGGGCAACCGACGCTGTGCGGCGCGAGATCGATGTCTTCAAGGAGGCACTGAAGGTCGCCGGCGGCGTCGAGGAGGCTTTCATCTGCGTGTTCGCGCCGGGCTGGCTCGATCATTTCATCTACGACGAGCACTATGGGAACGAAGAGGAATTCGTGTTCGCTCTGGCCGACGCGATGCGCGAAGAATATCGCGCTGTCGTCGACGCTGGGTTCATCCTGCAGATCGACGATCCCGGTGTCGTGACATCATGGGACATGATCAAGCCGGAGCCGAGCGTTCAAGACTATCGCCGCTATCTTAAGATCCGCATCGATGCGCTGAACCACGCGCTCGCCGGCATTCCCGAGGATCGCGTGCGTCACCATTTTTGCTGGGGCAGTTGGCATGGCGCGCACACTCATGACCTGCCGCTGAAGGAGATCATCGATCTCGTGTTCCAGGTGCACGCGCAGACCTACAGTTTCGAGGCCGCCAATGTGCGTCACGAGCACGAGTGGACGATCTGGAAAGATGTCAAGCTGCCCGCTGGAAAGATCATCATGCCGGGCGTGGTCAGCCACGCGACAAACCTTGTGGAGCATCCCGAACTCATCGCGCGGCGGATTCGAAACTTCGCAGGCGCGGTCGGGCGAGAGAATGTGCTAGCGGGAACCGATTGCGGGTTGGGTACGCGCGTGCACGATGATCTCGTTTGGGCGAAGCTTTCGGCTCTGGTGGAGGGAGCGCGTCTCGCGTCGAAGGCTCTCTGGGCGGGATGATTGAAAGACGATCGGGGTCGGCCGGATGGCGGCCGACGGTGACATAACAAGGGTCAATTTCGACGCGATATCGCCGCCAGGGGGAGGAAGGCAATGTTCAAGAACAGATGGTGGATCGCCGGCGCCTCGGCTATGGCGCTGATATTCTCGTCTGGAACCATACAATTGTTCAGCGCCAGCCTCTTCATCAAACCTATCACCGAGGAACTCGGCTTCGGCCGCGGCACGCTGTCGACCGCATTCGGCATCAACTTCGTCCTGAGCGCGATCGCAACGCCGATTTTCGGCCGGCTGCTCGATCTGCGCGGCGTGCGCGCTATGATGCTGCCGACCATCACACTCTATGCCGTGGCAACCGCGGCGCTCGCACTGTTGCCGGCGTCGATACCCGTGCTGTTCGCCATGTACGGAATCGTGGGTGTCGTCGGGATCGCACAAACTCCGGTGCCCTACGGCAAGGTGGTGTCGTGGTGGTTTGACCGCCAGCGCGGCCTCGCCCTCGGCGTTGCGCTGGCCGGCACCGGGCTCGGCACCATCATCGTGCCACAGGTAACGGTCTTCCTCATGACCCATTTCAACTGGCGCATCGGCTATTTGGGCCTTGGCTGCGCCGTTCTGATCTTCGCGCTTATTCCTAATGCTCTCATCATCCGCGAGCCACCGAATGTCGAACGCGCCAAAACTGCGGGCGTCATCCCCGACGCGCCGGGCCTAACCTTCTCCGAGGCACGCGTCGCATGGCGCTATTGGACGCTTAGCGCAGCCTTCTTTTTGGCCGCCACCGTGATCAACGGCTCGCTCGTTCATGTCGTGCCGATGCTGACGGATCGTGGCATCTCGATCGGCGTTGCGGTCGCTGCGCTCTCCGCCACTGGCGTCGCGCTTATCGTCGGGCGATTGTGCGCCGGCTGGCTTAGCGATCGGGTTTTCGCGCCTTATATCGCCGTGTTTTTCGTCGTCTTCCCAATGCTTGGTATTGCGGTGCTCGGCTTCGGCTTTGCCGGCATCAATCCGGTCGTCGGTACGATCTGCCTCGGCATCGGCATCGGGGCGGAGATCGATCTCATGACCTTCCTCGTCGGCCGCTATTTCGGGCTGCGCCAGTTCGGCACTCTGTATGGCGTGATGTTCGCGATCGCAATCCTGGGCAACGCCGCCGGATCGAACTTGCTCGGCTGGTCGTTCCAGATCTTCAAATCGTACAGTCCCGCCCTGATCCTGTTCGAGGCCCTCCTCGTCGTCGCCTGCGCCTGCTTTCTCGGCCTTGGTCCGTATCGCTACCCCGCGCCTGCGCGCGAGGTCACGTTCGTCGCTCCGGAAGTTGGATCGAATCCGGCCTGACCGCGTCTATTGGCATTCCCGAAAGGAACCCGCGGGCTGTTACGGCGCCCACTTCTCGCTTCCAACCGGCCAACAACTCCAGGAATCACCCTATCGAAAAGTTCGTTGGGAATGAAGTCTTACAAGGTGCGGTTCACATGGCAACAAGGTGTAGCATGTGCTGCATCCTCGATTTGGAGGACCAACCGCGTTGGCCACTCTCGCTGCCTTGCTATCGTTATTCCTTCATTGAAGACAGCCTCGGTGCCGTCAATCAACTGGCAACCACGAGCGCTGGTTCACTCGGTCTTCACCAACTAGTCGATTTCGCATTCGCATAATACCCTTTATGGAATCTGGTCTGCGCTCAACGCGGGGTGATCTGCGCGGCGCGCAGTCGTGGCGAAGGTAACGTCGGCGGTCGACGTCGGACTTCGCGGGCGAGCCTTGCTTAACTTCGAGCCTTGGAGTTGTCCCCGACGACCGTGCCGTCGCGCGACGAGGCACGGGTACGCTGTCAACGGAGGGGATCGCGCAATAATGTTATGCTGGCTGGCCCGACGGACTTAGCGTGACGGATGAGGCTTCTTCGGCTTGCCTTCTTTTTTATGAAGATAGTGAATTTCCGCGCTCTGACCGGCACTCTGACGAAGCGCCGATTTTAGATCAGTTGGCCTGCCGTGCTTTTTGAGAAGGTCACGGAATGCTTCATCCGCGAGTTCCTGGAAGTCTTTCATGCTGTCGCGGGCCAACAGATCGATGGCGTTCCAGGTCTCTTGGTCAAATTGCACGCGTTTACCGGGCACAGAAGCCTCCGTTCTGGGTCTGGTCCGCTCAATTCGACCCTATGTGACCCTCTCGTTTATACTCCGTGGTTAGCCTGCACAGATATGCTGCTGTGCATCCGTAGAGTTGCATAAGGAGTTGGTTATGGCCCCTCGAGCCAATTGGAAAGGCTATCTCAAGCTGTCGCTGGTCTCCTGTCCGATCGCGCTGTACCCGGCCTCTTCAAGCAGCGAGCGCGTGTCGTTCAACCGGATCAATTCCAAGACTGGCAACCGCCTCAAGCAACAGATGGTGGACGCCGAGTCCGGGGAGCCTGTCGACAAGGAAGACATCAAGCGCGGCTATGAGTACGCAAAGGGCCAATACATTCTGGTCGAGGACGACGAGATCGACGCGATCAAGATCGAAAGCACCCATACCGTCGACATTACTAGCTTTGTGCCACGGTCTGAAATCGACGACCGTTACCTTGATACTCCATACTACATCACGCCGACAGACCAGGTCGGGCAGGAGGCGTTTGCGGTCATTCGCGACGCCATGCGCGAGAAGAAAGTAGTGGGCCTCGCGGGCGTCGTCATATCGCGCCGCGAACACGTTGTGATGCTGGAGCCCTTCGATAAGGGACTGTTGGCAACGACGCTTCGTTACGCTTACGAAGTGCGCGATCAGGCTGAATACTTCGAGGACATTCCCACTCTGAAATTGCCAGACGAGATGTTGAAGCTTGCCGCTCACATCGTCGATACCAAGCTTGGACACTTCGATCCCAAGGTCGCCGAGGATCACTATGAGAAAGCACTCGTCGATCTGCTCAAAAATAAGCAAGCGGGCGTAGCAACTGTGCCGGTGAGCGAGTCCGACGAGGCGCCCCGCGTCATCAACCTCATGGACGCACTTCGTCGCAGCATTGGTCAGGACAACGCTGCCCCCGCCGCGGCGAAGAAGAAGGCAAGCAAACGAATCGCTGGCCAAACCGAGATGCTGTTGCCGATCGCCGGCAAAAAGGGCAAGGAGGCCGTAGCCAAACCGACGGCCAAGCCAACTGCCCGGCAGAAAAAGGCTGGTTAGTTGTCTGCCTCACTTTGAGCAATGGCAGCGACCGTGCCAGCTCGGTCTCAACGCGCAAAGTCGAGGTCGAAGGCCGACCCGCTTAAGACATATAAAGCCAAACGTGACTTCGCCCGGACGACCGAGCCGAAGCCAAAGCTCGGTCGCGGCAACGATTATCAGTTCGTCGTGCAGAAGCACGACGCTCGGCGTGTCCATTACGACCTGCGGCTGGAGTTGGACGGTACGCTCAAGAGTTGGGCCGTCACCAAAGGGCCGAGCCTTATCGCCGGCGAGAAGCGCCTCGCCGTGCGCACCGAAGACCACCCGATGCAGTATCTCGACTTCGAGGGCAACATCCCGAAGGGCGAGTATGGCGGCGGCACAATGATTGTATGGGATCGAGGCCGCTGGGAACCGGCGTTCGACCCTGAGTTCGGACTGAAGAAAGGTCATCTCGACATCGCGCTGTACGGCAAGCGGCTGAAAGGCCGTTGGCATCTGGTGCGGATGCGCCCCCGGCCTGGTGAGAAGAAAGAGGTATGGCTGCTCATCAAGGCCGATGATGAGTTCGCGCGGCATCCAGGTGACGTCGACATTACCGAGGAGGCGACGACATCGACGGCCAGCGGTCGTACCACTCAGCAGCTCGCGGCCGTTGGCGAGCTTAGAGCGGACCACGCCGGCCGGGCGAAAGTCATCCGCAGTCGGACGACACCGCTGCCTGACCCTGCGAAAATCAAGGGAGCGCGCAAAGGCATTCTTCCGTCGTTCCTCGAGCCCAGCCTGCCGCGATTGACTGAGAAGGCGCCGACGGGTCCCAAATGGATTCACGAGATCAAGTATGACGGCTACCGGACGCAGGCCCGGATCGACGGCAAGAGCATCCGGCTTTTGACCCGCACCGGCCTCGATTGGACCAAGCGCTTTGCGTCGATTGCGACGGCGCTGAAGGAGCTGGGCTTAAGTTCTGGGCTGCTCGACGGCGAGATCGTGGTCGAAGATGCCGCCGGCTTGCCCAGCTTTTCGCTGCTGCAAGCCGATTTGAGCGCCGGACGAAGCGATCGTTTCCGCCATTTCGTGTTCGACCTGCTCTATTGCGAAGGCTTCGATCTTACGAAAGTAACCTTGCTCGATCGCAAGGAGTTGTTGCACCAAGTGCTCGCGCGGCTGCCGCCTACTTCGCCCATTCGCTACAGCGAGCATCTCAGTCAGGATGGGCCCACCGTGTTTGAACATGCGGCACGGCTCGGATTGGAGGGCATCGTCTCCAAGCGCGGCGATCTGCCATATCGGCCGGGACGGGGCGATCACTGGCAGAAGGCAAAGACGGTTCTCAGCCAAGAGTTTGTCATTCTCGGCTATATCCCATCGACGGCTACTAAGGGCGCGGTCGGAGCATTGCTTCTTGGGTACTACGCGGACGGCTCGCTGCTATACGCCGGCCGTGTCGGCACCGGCTATTCGAGCGAGCAGGCGCGGTCGTTGCGCGTTGCACTGGATAAGCTCAGTTTCTCCAAACCAAAACTGGGCAATGCCATCCCGGCCGGATCTGAAAAGGGTGTGCGCTGGGCCAAGCCGCAGCTCGTCTGCGAAGTGGAATTTCGCGGTTGGACGGCTGACCAGCTCGTCCGCCAAGCCGCGTTCAAGGGTCTCCGCGAAGATCGCCCGGCAGACGAAATCGCGCTTGAGGCGCCGCCTGAGAAATCCAAAATAGATCACGGCAAACCCGTCCATGAACGACTTACACACCCAGACCGAATCCTGTGGCCCGACGCAGGAATCACCAAGGAAGGTTTGGCCGAGTTCTACACCGACATTGCCGACTGGATACTGCCGCATCTCGCGGGGCGGGTGTTGAGTCTGGTGCGCTGTCCTTCAGGGGTGGGCGAGACGTGCTTCTTCGCCAAGCACGGGTGGCCGGGTCTCAGCGACGCCGTGAAGCGTGTCGATGTCGGCGAAAAAGAGAAAATGCTTACCCTCGACAGCGTGGAGGGCTTGCTTGATCTCGTTCAGGCCAGCGTATTAGAGATTCACCCGTGGGGTTCTGCCATGGCAAATCTTGAAAAGCCTGATCGCCTCATATTTGATCTCGATCCTGGCGAGGATGTCGCATGGCGCGCCGTCATCGATGGCGCACTCGAAATTCGCAGTCGCTTGGATGCGCTTGGGCTCTCAAGCTTCGTCAAAACTTCGGGCGGCAAGGGCCTACACGTCGTGCTGCCGATCGAGCCGAGCGCGAGCTGGGACGACGCCAAGGCATTCACCCAATCTATCGCCCAGCAGATGGCGAAAGCGCGGCCGGATCGTTACGTAACTACCATGGCAAAGGTGTCCCGGCGCGGACGGATATTCATCGACTATTTAAGAAACGGCCGCGGCGCGACCGCGGTGGCCCCGTATTCCACTCGCGCGCTGCCGTCGGCATCGGTATCAACGCCGCTCGCCTGGGATGAGCTTTCCGAGAGCATTCGCGCCGATCACTTCAATGTCGATAACCTGCGCAAACGGCTCGACGTTCTCAAGGGCGAGCCATGGCCTGACTACTTCTCCATTCGCCAACTACTGCCGGTGATGAAGCGCAGACCTGGCGAAAAATAAGCAAGGACAAGCCCGCCAATGCGGTATCGGCCTCGCCTATGCGCGAGACATGATTAGACCAAGCTAGGCGAATGGATTCCTTCCATGGCGGTCGGATCACTAGTAGTGATTTACGTCAGTGGTTCTGTCGCAGGGGCTTCGGCGGTATCCGCGCCCTTGAACTCAATTCTTATAGGAAGATCGGTCATAGCGTAGTGTACAAATTGCTGGCCCAATTCTGTGAGTTCGTATCCCTTAGTATCCTCAAACGCAAACTCCATGGTGGTGGGTGCAGGAGCGGTCTTGCGACGCTTTTGTGCCGGCTTCCGAAGAAAGTTGCCACCGTAGTCCTTATCCCGATGTTGGCGGATGATGCCGCCCGTGCTGAGGTCTCGAATTAAAAGCTTAAACAAATCAGCTTCAGCGGAATCTTCGCGAACTTCTTCCTTCCCAACCTTCTCCCAAATTCGAGCACGGGTAACCCCCGAGTCATTGTAGATGGACGCAATAACCGCAAAATGTAATTCACTGTACATGTTAATCCACTTAAGGAACATGCGCACAACGTCATCGGTGGTAATGCTCTTGTCTGCGGCATGAGCCAAGATATTCCTGATAAACGTGCGTTTTTGTTCGCTTTCAGCGCCCGCCCAATCTCGAAAAGCCTTGCGTATAAGGGCCTGATATTCAGGGCTTGCGACGCGCTCGGCAGTTTTCTCATCGTTCATGTCGAGCCGAGCCATTATCTCAAGTATCGTCTGCGCTTTCTCGGCCATTTCGTCCTGGAGCATTTTAAGCCAATGCTCGAAGAAACTGTTTATCTTCTCCTGTTCTCTTTCAGACCATGCCCCTGATGCCGCCGAAAAAGCGCCGCCGACGAATGGGATCGCGCCACCCGCAGCATTTAGAACCGCTCGGATTGCGCGGCCGCCGCGAATTCCCTTGGGAAATTCATCGTCTGGATTGCTGATCGGTTCTGTCATAATGGCCGCATGTCAACGATGGTTTGTATATTTAGACAGGCTGGGTTCCTTGCCAGGCTTCCGGACGCTTCTCCAGACTGCTAACATCGAACTACGCTTTACATTCTGACGCCCTCAAGACTGAACTAATTCAGGTGCTTAAGGAAGACAGCAAAATGAAACGGCAAATCGCGGTTGTCATGTTCTCGGCAGTGTTCGGTTTTCTGACATTGTCTTCGCACGCCATGGCGCAACAAAAGACGGCAACGGCATGCCGCGACGAGTGGAGGGCCAACAAGGCCGCCAACCAAGCCAATGGCGTAACGGAAAAGGCCTACGTCGCTCAATGCCGCGGTGGCGCGGCGCCTGCCCAGACGACGCCAGCACCCGCTGCCCCACCGGCTCCTGCTCCCACAGCAGCACCCCCGACGGGACAAAAGACTGCCGGGGCTTGCCGCGACGAGTGGAGGGCCAACAAGGCTGCTAACCAGGCCAACGGCATCACGGAAAAGGCCTATGTCGCTCAATGCCGCAGTGGCGCGGCCCCCATACAGACCACGGCAGCCCCAGCAGCCCCACCGGCACCTGCAGCACCCGCAACCGGTCAAAAGACTGCCGGGGCATGCCGCGACGAGTGGAGGGCCAACAAGGCCGCTAACCAAGCCAACGGCATCACGGAAAAGGCCTATGTCGCTCAATGCCGCAGCGGCGCCGCGCCCGCTCCGACCACGGCAGCCCCCGCTGCACCTCCGGCACCCGCACCGGCCACAGCGCCAGCTCCTGCTCCGGCACCAACGGCTTCCGCTCCTCCGACCAGACCTCTTCCTCCACCCGCCCCAGCCGCCGGGTCTGCTCCCAATCCTGGAAATCCAGTGGGGGCGAACCAATTTTCAACCGAAGCACAGGCTAAGTACCGCTGCCCCACGGGTACCGTTGTGTGGGTGAATCTAAAGTCCAAAGTCTACCACTTCAGCGGAACCAGATTTTACGGAAACACAGAGCACGGCGCATACATGTGCGAAGGGGATACCGCCGCGGAGGGAATGCGCGCTGCAAAAAACGAGACGCATCCTTGAACAAATTAAGATGCAAATATCGGACTAATGCCGCGGCTTCGGCGTGGGCGGCCTGACGTAAAAAACCCGCTGCATCGATCTTTTTCGATGCAGCGGTCGCATTCCTCGACGTATCCATTCTTCCAATCAGAAATCGATTGCACAGCATAGCGCCAAATGGAGCGGTCCAGAACGCAGCGCTGTAGATTATAAACTGAAACATTGACACGCGCCGACGCGAGTATGTTTACGCCTTCGGCAAGTTCCGCCCGGTAGTCGAGTGGATCAATCCAAAGCTCATCTGCATTGGCGATCGCGAAGCCCGTATTTTCAAGGCCCATCAAAGCCACATGGTTCACGAACGGAAGATTACGCGACAACCATTTGCAGGTTTCGACTATTCTTGGAGCTGTAATCGCGTGGAGCACCACGCGGACTTCAATACGCTGACCGCTATCCTTGAGCTTCAGAATTCCCAGCACCGTCTCATCAAACGCACCGTGCGCTTGAACGACATAGTCATGCACGTGATCGATAGCGGAATATATTGGGATACCAACCGTAAGATTGGGATGGCGGAGCGCTGCCCAAGCTGCGACGACCTCATCTCGCACAAAGGCGCGCCCGTTGCTCAGCACATGAATAGCGGTAGCCGGTAATTCTTCGCGACAAAGAGCCAGCACTTCTATAAATTCGCGCCAATCCAATAGTGGCTCACCGCCGGTAAAACAAACCGACGCTGTATCTTTAGCCACAAGGGGAAGCACTACCTTTAATTCGTCAAGAATCCATCGGTCATCGATGTCCTTAGGTGGCTGCGAACACATAAGGCAGTAATGATTGCAGCGGTCCGTCACGAGAAATGAATTGTGCCTGGATTCTCGGCGATACAGCGTCCTAAATCGTCCGGATTCAGGATAGAATCGGATAACGTCTCCATGCGAAAGGTAATTGAATTTTTCCGAAACACAGATTAACCGAGGACAGCCAGCCACTTCCGGTAAATTTTCCAAACTGCCATCACTGACAAGCATCACGCCATTGAAATGCGCATCAGCAGCCTTTTGAAGTTCTTCTTTAGAGCGAACAAGCACAAAGTCTGCCGGTACATTTGAAGGCGGGTCGAGATGCGATCGCAGCCGCACGACGGAGGTCGGCATTGTTATCGGTATACCGCGCGAAAAGCTGGCGGTCCCATTCAAAGGAAGCGTCACATTCCACCCCATCGCCTCAGGATCGCAGCGTCCTGTGGGGAACCCTCTAAGATTTCCAGAAGCAAATTCATGATCCCTTTCTGGCGCGCGCAGAATTCGGAGAGCGGCTTAATTCCCACGGGATCGGACTGCGTCGCGTGATGATAGACGGGATCTGCACCACAATGTGCCTCATATACGCAGTCCAAACATTCTGGTGCGCATTGGGTGAGAGACGACCCGACTAGGTCTAAGAGCTTGTCCGAAAATACCAGTGAACGATAACTCTCCGTGACGCTTCCGAGCTCAAAGGTCCGGTCTCCCATTTCCGCGAGCATCCGACCTTCGTCGGATGCAAACACCTTCCCGTCGTAATTATAAACCAGAGCCCCAAGTCCAATGCCGGCGGGGCTACGCAAATCCACATAGCCAAGAGGACGATCCGCAAACATGCGCTTCAAAATCAACGAGGCATAGAACTCGGGAAAGTGCCGGCCGCTGCGATTTATCTCTAGAATATATCTGAGCCCGTGGGCGTAAAAATCTAGCCAACCCTTTGAGTCGTACTTACGGATGGCTTTTGTCTTTACAGCAAAGCCGTAGGGCGAGAGTGGACGAATAAAAATGCCATCGAGGTCAAGACGAAGATATTCATCTACAATTTCCTCCACCCGATCGAGGCTCGCCTCCGTCGTAGTCATCAATGCCCCTACACGGTGTGATCCCAAAACAACTTGAGCGCGGCGGATTCCTTGTGTCGCCAACTCATGGCTATTGCCACCAGGACGCGGGCGATTTTTGTTGTGAAGATCGGCAGGTCCATCGAGTGATGTGGATAAAAAGACATCATTGTCTTTGCAAAAAGCTAGGACCGCGTCGTCGAGAAGTGCGAGATTCGAGGCTATAACAAAGGTAACTTTTTTACCGACTGTGCTCCCTTTCATCTTTGCGGCCAAAACAATGCTTTTGATCAGCGGGAAGTTAAGTAATGGTTCGCCACCCTGAAATTCAATTTTGATTCGGTCTGAGGGGCTCTGAAAGGCGATATTGAGAGCGCGGCGGGCTGTTTCCTCACTCATGTCAAATTTTGAACGATCGGTGCTTTTCCGCGAAACCTGGCAGTAAGGACAGGAATGCTCGCAGCGCAGGGTCACAACAAAGATATGCAGCGGAGTGGGTTGACGAAGATAAGCCATGCGACTGCGAAGTCGCATCGCCAATAGTTGTCGTTGAGATTTTTGATCCGTTCTAGTGATTAGGTGCGAAGCGTAGGCCTTCTCATACAGGCCGTCACCAGGACGGACGTGCAGGTCAACCAAGCGGGTCATTTCGTCGTTGGAAAGACGAACGAAGTCACCAACGATGTTTGAAACCAGATAGTGTTTTCCAGCACGCTCGAAACGAAGAGGTAATAGCTGTAACGTGTCATCCGCCGAATGGAAACTTTCAGCCGGCTGGAAACGAGCCATAGTGGATCCGCGGCTTACCGTCAGGAATGGTCGTTCTGTGAATTTGCCAGAGAACCGAACGCAAGGGAGAGGATAACGTTACGCACGCCCTCTGTTCGCGCGGCAATTCGTTCGCGCAGATTTTCATCCGTAACCAGATCGAGAAAATGGCATCGGAGCGCCTCCGAATCGGAAGACATTTTTTTGGCGGAATTGTTGACCGGCCTGAGCCGGCAAACAAAGCGACCGGAAACCTGGTCAATTTGGCAAGTCGCTGTACCGATCAGCCGATACGCCGCTGCTTGCAAAGCTCCAAGGCTCTGCACATCGGCACCAAATTCCACCACCAAATCAGTGGTGCTAGCTATCATTGACCGGAAGCATGCGAAGCGTGAGAAGCATGCGAGGCATGGGAGGCATGGGACGCGTGTTGCGCGACCACGGTCCCGTCCGGTTGTTGGGTCATGGTGAAACCAAGCAGGGACTCACCTGTCGAAACTAACATGTTCGGCTTCTGACCTGTTCGCGCGGCCACGGTTTCAGAGGTAACCACAGGATCGTTGGAAGGTGCCGACTGAGCATCAGCAGCAACGAATGCGCCTCCGGCGAGCGCCCCTAAAGCGCTGGCCAATGGAAGAAGCACGACTGGCTTGCGTTGCATTGGTTCCCCTCCCTCTATGGTAGAGCGCACTAGATCAAACGAACGTATAGGTTGTCAATGATCTATGGCCGTTATACTGGGGCACGCTTTCGAGCAAATAATCTGACTGTAACCGCGTCATAACCCATTGGGCCAACTTTATTTTCTCGATAAAATTGCAGCTGAAAGTCCTTCGATAACAGCTCACGGAACTGTCCGGCCGACGGCAATTCCCGAAAATTTTGGCCATAGCCTCCAAACGTTTCGAGATACAGATAGCCCCCGGAAATCAGCGATGTGCAAAACATTTCAAAGAGATCGATGTTGAAAAAATGAACACAAATAATTCCAGCGAAACAATTTTCGCGGAAGGGCCACTTAGCGGAATTAAGATCGGCAAGCATTGGGTACATGTTGCCGGCTCTGCACTCAGGCCGTCGATGTTCGGCTACGTATTTTGGTCCAAAGTGGGCAAGCGTCGTCAAGCATTCCAGCCGTCTATCGGCACACACAACCGATATACCCCGAACTGCGAGCGCTACGGCATTCCGACCAAAGCCACATCCGACATCAAGTGCTGGCAATCCGGAATCGGTCCCCAGTTCTGCAGCAAAACTGATCAATGTTTTGGACGGCGCTTCAAGTTGAGAAATAGTTGGCTTCATTCGATCTTTGCCGACTTCTGAAGATTGCACAGCAGCCGAACATTGTTTGTCAAAATGCTAGTTCTCCCCTTTGAAAATGGCAGGTTGTGATTGTCTCCCCGCACTGTGCTCTCTTATTCACTGGAGCGGTAGAGCACCCAGCTCAATTTTATCCTGTGAAAGACTTACCTTAAACCGCGCGAGAAAACTCATACCGAGAAGACCGTCCAAATGATCACCGAAAGGATCAGTCGAGCCGCGGATTACTGCCACCGTAACCCCCTGCGCTTGGGCTCTGCCAACGCTCATTGTATTTGCGTATCCAACATCCGCGACCGTCACACCACCGACCGTTGTGACGGGAATCGGATCCCCGGCTTCTATGTTAAGCTTCGCCCTGGAGGCAAAGTCTGCCGTCACTGAGACGAGAGTTGCTCCAGTGTCCAGCAGGAAGTTTCCTGGCGTCCCGTTCACAATTACGGCCAGAGTGTTCGAGCCAGGCTCGCCCGCGAGCGGTACACGGGAAATTACCGCGGAGCCGCTTGCGTAATGCGTAGCGCAGTTGCCCTTTTGGGCGTACTCCGCAATCAGTTTCGACAATTGACCCGTGCGCCGATTTGCGGGGTCAAATGAGATATAGGTCTCAAGGGGCGTTATTGCGTCACAATAGCGTTTCGTCGCGGCATACATCCGGGAGATATCGTAAAAATTATTTATGTCAATCGAGGCAGGCTTGCCGAGTAATTGTACGGCCGCCGTGTAGTCGTCTAGTGCCCGCTGGAAATCTTTTAGTTCCTCGTATGTGGCTCCTCGCGAATATCTTATATCCGGATCCTCTGGGTAGGATTGGACCAATTTGTCCGCGATGCGAGCTGCTCCCGAATGGCCGTTAGCCAGACGCAATGCCCTATAACGTTGGAGTAGTACTTCGTCGGCATCCCCACATCGCTGCGAAAAACTAACTAGAATGGTGTTTGCGTCTCGAGGATAGCCAGCATCGAGCAAGATATTTGACAATGAAATAATGGCGTCTTTATAGCACGGTTCATGACTAAGCTGGTCGAGTCGGCTTCGAACGGTTGGTTCGGCTGCCAAACCCGAGGGCAAGTCCGAAAGACCCAGTTGCCGATAAACGTTGCTATATTGCAGGTACACGTACCAATAATAAATGGCGCCACACACGATCAAAGCAAGTGCGATTATCGCCATGGTGAGAAGAGATGTGCTTCGTGGCCTTTCAAATGACCACCGATCCTGTGGATCAACCTTGATCATCGCGCGCTCATCCGAATAACCTTGGTGTTTCGGCAGCGTATTTTAGTTATGCACACTCAACGTTGGCCGCTTTCTTGGTCATCTCAGAATTCATCCTGCAAACACCATCAAATTGTATCGTAAAATCGGCTGGATGAAACGTATGGGTGTGCACAAATTGGAGTACCTGGCGATCAACGATGGGCGCAGAGGCAGATCGGGTTCGTACTGGATTTAGTGGAGCTCTTAAGGCCACCTCCGGCTCTGCCGCTTTTAGCCGTGCAAGTAGGTTCGACAATCGCTTTTTGATATTGTTGACGTTGAATGTCGCGACTTTCATAAGGGCAAGTTCTCGGTCCCACTTCAGAGCCGTTCGGACAGCTCAACCTTTCCCAGGCTGGACTGTGTCTTTAAAACTGAGCCATGCATAGTCTTTGGCACGATCCACCATCGCTCGCATGATCGTGTCGATGCCATCTTACCATCACCGGAAGTGGTCGAAACTGCGCCGGCTCGCGGCATTAGGCGGCAATCAGCTTGCCGAGCCATCTGGCAACCGCGTCGAGGATTTCAACCATGACGTCGGCGTCGCGGCGGCCCGAACGGGCCGGGACGTGAAAGGAATGATCAGCATCCACGGCTATGTGAAGCGCCGCCCTTGGTCCGAGCTTATGGAGTAATGGCTCGAGCAAAGTGAGCTCGGCCAACTTATCCTTGCTGCCTTGCAGGAATAGCATCGGCACCGCAACCTGAAACAGGTGGGCGGCCCGCCGGTCGGATGGTTTGCCGATTGGGTGAAGCGGGAAGCCAAAAAACACCAGCCCTCGGACTGCGTCCAAGGGCGCCTGCGCTTGAGCTTCCGAGGTCATGCGACCACCGAATGATTTGCCGCCGGCAAATATCGGCAATTCGCGAAGGCGTTTGTTTGCTTCGTCGACCGCGGCGCGTACTGTTGCTTGCGCGAGTGGCGCATGGTCGGGCCGCTTGCTGCCTTGCTCCATGTAGGGGAATTGATAGCGCAATGTCGCGATCCGCCGCGCCGCGAGACCTTGGGCAGCCGCGTCCATGAAGTGGTGGGTCATGCCGGCGCCGGCACCGTGGGCCAACACCAAACAAGCCTTCGCGTCGCGCGGCTCCAACAGCAGCGCCGAAACCGAATGGGTAGCGTCGACGGGGATGCGAAACGTTGCCATCGTACGCCGGTCCTCCTGCGCAAGGGGTCATTGACCGAGATCAGGGCGCGCTCAATATTCCCGAGGTCGATCTGGTTTCACATGATCTCGGCAAAATGATTGCCTACGCCTTCGGCCATGTGAACCATGCGCATACCGGCCGCGCGATCCGTCCATAATTCCGGGTTATGTATTACACATAATTCCGGGTTATGTGCAGTTGGCGCCGCGCATGAAACCCTGCCCGTCGGAGGGGGCGTTGAACAGCTTCGGGAACGCCCAACGCAACATGCCCTTTCCGAGAACAGCCTTTGCGGTCTTGGCGGTCATGTATTTGTAAAACGAAGCGGTTCGTTTCGCTATTCTAGGTAGGGCGCGAGCACATTTTCGATCCATTTCATGAATGCGCGGACTCGGCGCGACAGGTTGCGCCGATGCGCTACTACCAGGGAGACGTCGAGCGGCTTGTGCTGAAAATCTGGTAGAAGCTCTATCAACGCTCCACTCTCCAAGTAACGGCCAATCGCCAACAGTGGTGCCTGAATCAGGCCAAGGCCGGCGACACCAGCGGCTTCGTAGGTCTGCACGCTGTTGACGTGCAGCGCACCTGGCAACTGAAGCCTCGCGTAGCTGTCGCCGTGCGGATACTCCCATCCATAGGGTTTTGCGCCGAGCGTCCTTGCGAAATGAATTGCCCGATGTTTCTGATGCTGCAGATCTTCTAGCGATCGAGGGACGCCATAGCGCGCCAGGTAGGCAGGACTGGCGGCGTTGACCATGCGTAACTTGCCCAGCGGGCGGGCAATCAGCGTCTCGTCCCCGATGGGACCAAGTCGCAATACGCAGTCAAACCCCTCTTGAACCAGATCAACTTGGCGATCCGTACTCGACACCTCCAGCTCCAACTCGGGATAAGTCGCCATGAAGGCCGGCAAGGCCGGCACGATAGTGGTGCGCGCCAGCTCGCTCGGCAGATCAACCCGTAAGCGCCCGCGAAGTGCCACTCGATCGCTTGCGAACATTGAGTGCAGATCATCAACGTCAGCAAGCAGATCGCGGGCACGTGCATGAAATACCCGTCCGTCTTCCGTCAACTGCACGCTACGCGTCGTCCGGTGCAGAAGCCTGACACCGACATCTTCTTCCAGCTTCCGGACCGCCGTTGAGGCCCTTCCCTTCTGAATGCCCAGGCTATCGGCTGCGTGGGTGAAGCTCCCCATTTCCGCTACCGTTATGAAAATGAGGATGGGTTCGAGATTCTGCATTTTCGTGCCTCGGTATTGTTCACCGCAGAGAGAACAGTGAGTTCATTTCCTCGGTGTTTATCATACCTAGGAGACACAGTAAGTAAGCTCCGAATATGGGAATCCCCCCATCGGAGAATGACAAATGTCCGAAACTATGAACCTGCATCAGGTGCCTGAAACTATGACCTTGCATCGCGCCCTGTGGGCCGGCCGGATAATGAGCGCGTTTGTCGTTATCGCTCTGGTGGCAGACGGCACTATTCAGCTTTTCGCGCCGGCACAGATCGCGAGCATGTTGCAGGAAACCGGGTTCGCGATGGACCTGACCCGTGTCGTGGGTCCGATCATACTCGCCTGCGCCATCCTTTACGCCATCCCGGCCACCGCCGTCCTCGGCGCGATCCTAGTGACGGGCTTTTTGGGAGGTGCCATCTGCGCCCATGTCCGCATTGGTGAGTTGGGGTCGCCGCCGGAAATCATTTCCCTGCTTCTGGGCGCGATGACATGGGGCGGCCTCTACGCGCGCGATCCCCGTATCCGGGCCATTCTGCCGCTCATCCGTTGAACCAACCGGGGCAGTGCTCTGTCCCTCAAGATCAGGAGAAAACACATGTTTTTAGTAATGGGAATCACGGGAAAAGTGGGCGGCGCAACGGCAGAACATCTGTTGGCGCACGGCAAGAAAGTACGCGCGCTCGTCCGCAATCGCGAGAAGGCGTCAAGCTGGGCGAACCAGGGCGTGGAACTGGTTGACGGTGATTGGAATGATTCGGCAGCCATCGAGCGGGCGCTCAAAGGCGTCGAAGGCGCGTTTGTCATGTTGCCGGCTGTCTGGGCCCCCTCGCCCGATTACAAAGAAGCCAAGGGCGTGATTGCGAACTATGTCGAGGCGCTCACCAAGGCAGCGCCGCCGCGGGTGGTAGCGCTTTCGTCGATGGGTGCGAACAGGACCAGCGGGCTCGGGATGATCACGGCCTTGTCGCTTCTGGAGCAAGGTTTTCGCGACCTGATATCGCCAATCGCATTTGTGCGCGCAGGTGGATTCTTCGAAAACTTCCTCTACGGCTTGCAGGTCGCCCAGGGCGGAACGCTACCGGTCTACTACAATCCGACAAACCGGAAATCGACCATGGTCGCGACGAACGACATCGGCACGGAGGTCGCAACCCTTTTGACCGGGCCAGCGTGGTCAGGGCAGCGCGTCGTCGAGCTTGGTTCGATGGTCACCGCGGATGAAGTCGCGGAGCAATTGGGTGAAGTCCTGAATCTCGACGTGAAAGCCTTTGCAGTCCCGCGTGCAGGGTGGGCGGAAGCGTTCGAGCAATTCGGCATCCCGAAGGGCCACACCGGACCTGCCGAAGAAATGTTTGAGGCCGTGAATGCAGGATGGATGGACCTCGGAGTCGAGGGTACGGAGCACGTAGCGGGTACGACGTCCGCACGCGACGTCTTCGCGGCGGCCCAGAAGGCCGTGACGACGTGAACCGCGACGTTATCGCTAGATTGGCAGGAGTAGTTCTGCACCCGTGTTGCGAACGTTCCCCACCTTCTTATCCACCGGCCAGATTTTCAGGCGGTCATCGGGGCAGGGCTTGAGGAGCGCCAATAGCTCGTCCTCGGTGGCAGGCTCTTCACCCAGCCACTTCGGCCAATCCGCCTCATCTAAAATAACCGGCATGCGATTGTGCAATTCCGCTATTGCAGCGTTCGGCCCGCAGGTGAGGATCGTGCAGCTTTGAATCTCATCGCCTGACTTCGGGTCTTTCCACTTCGCCCACAGGCCGGCCATGACCATCTGGCCGTCATCCGCCATGCCGATCGCGTAGGGTTGTTTGTCCTTGCCCTTTGCGTCAAGCTTTTTCCATTCGTAGAAACCATCGGTCACGACAAGACAGCGCTGGCCCCTTTTCCACGCATCCTTGAATGCGGGCTTCGACGTGAACTCTTCCGCTCGCGCATTGAAGGCCGAGTAGGCGATCTTCTCGTCCTTCGCCCAATGCGGCAGGAGTCCCCACCGCATCATCTTCGGCGTGCGCTTGCCCTCGACCGAACGGATGGCGACCAGCATCGGCTCGGTTGGCGGCTTATTCCAATCGGCCGTAAAATTAGGCGCTGGCGCGTCCAGGTCGAACTTCAGCTTGATCTTGATTTCGGAATAGTCCGAGGACAGGCGAACGCGACCACACATGAGCGATATGTAGGGAGCGCCATCTCGGGCGGCTACCCCTCCCCTAGTTCGATCGAAGAGCCGCCTTTTTCGTCAAAGCGGATGATTCCGATGGTCTGCGCGCCGAGCTTGAGCGGCAGGGTGTTCATCGATTGCTCGAACGCGAGTTCGACGTGCGCGGTCATCGGCCGCACGAATTCGGCGGCGGTCGAAGGCCGAAAACGATCATTCACGTTGCTAAGAAACGTCATCAGCGATAGCTCGAACGCGCCGGGATGTTTGCGGGCGAGTTCGGCAGTGCGCCGCATCAGCTCTGGCGGTATGTCCTTTACGGAATCCCGGAGCGCACGGAACGTCTTGACGTTCCGGTCTTCTTCATCCGTCAGCTCGCAACCGCACTCGGTCTTTTCGAGATGCCAGATCGCGGAATACTCGAAAGCCTCCTCCAGCCTTTCCGTCATTTCTCTCTGCATGACATCACTCACTGCTCGTCGAAGGCTTTTGCCAGCCCGCCGGCATTCCGTGGCCGGTGTCTCCGGCCGGCGGTGGAAACTCCTCATCGAGCTTCCAGGGATCGCCGTATTTCTTCAGGCGCAAGACCGCGGCGTCGGCCACGGCGTACCTCTCATCGTTGGAGAGGCCTTTCCGAAGTCCGCGAACCACCTTCACCACTCTAATCAGCGTGAACGAGATCGCACTGCTCAGAACTTCGCCTCGCGTGCGCATTGTCACCTCACGCTAACATCGCCCGCTTAGCCTCTCCGAACCGCCGCTTGAACGCCGTGGCGTCGTCCAATGTCCGAAAGCAATACCGGATCGTGTTTTCGGGCAGGTCCACGAACATGTCCCACTCGAACGCGCTGTCCTCCAGCCAACTGAGGACTTCCATGGCCGCCTCATCGAAGGACAACGGCACCTGGAATGGAAAATCCCGGTTGATAGCGAGGAGCACGCTCACGCACCCATAGAGAACAAAACACGAACGATGAGTCAATACGGCGAGCCCTAGCGGGCCTTTACGGCCCCATGCCACAACATGTCGTCTGGCGTATGGGCGGGAGCAAAGCGGAGACCATTCGCCAGCCCCGAGACCGATCAAGCGTCGGCCAGATTGAGAGGACCAAGAAAATCCATCTTGCCGACATCGACGCCGTTGTGCCGGAGGATCGCGTAGGCCATCGCGATGTGGAAAAAGGCGTTGGGAATCGTCACCTGCAGCAGGTAGTCCTCGCCGCCGATGACCTTGCTTGGCGCCCAGGAAAGTTTGACCTTGCGCTCGCTTGCGCCGGCGTAGTTCGCCTCCTTGACGCTTTCCGCAAAAGCGACGGTTTTTCGGATGCGGGCGCGGAGTTCGTTGATCGTCTGCTCGGTGTCCTCGTGCCTGGGCGGCGTCTGCCCTGAGAGCCAGGCAGCCGCGGCTTTGACATAGTCGCAAGCGCTTTGGACCTGGTAGATGAAATGCTGCATGTCAGGCGCGAGACGGCTGGTCATGAGCACGCCGACGTCGAACTTCTTGGCGGCTGCATGCTGTTCAGCCTTGTCGAGACAAGTCTCTAAATTCTTCAGGCTCTGCGTGCACTGCGAAATCACTTGATAGTACATGGGGTCCTTCCGTGTCCTGATGAGGATCAACGAGCCTAAACACGTAAGTAGTGGCCCCCCGAATTCAAAGATCTATCTTGGGTAATAAGCGGCGGACTCGGTAGAGAAGTTGGGGTCTGCTCTTCCCCCCAATAGCCAACATCAGCGGCGATCGCCGGACGCACCGTAAAAGGCAGGAGACGGATTAAAGGTATTGCTTCGCCCATATCAGGGCATCGAGCGTAGCGCTTCTTGCTGCACCTTCTGTCAAATACCGCCGGCGTGAAAACTGCGCCTGGCTTGTCCGCCGATTTTCCACCTTAAAACTCCAATAGGAACCACCGGCATCGCGTTTGCTGAAAACGATTATGTTAAATCCCTCGGTATTGAGATAGAAATTTCCTCGCCACTTGCGCCCGGCCCAGCTACTGCGACGACGAGCCTTGCTCTGAAGTGTCTTTTCTCGGGCACGGGGCGCGGTGTAATCCCCCTCCGTGTGCTCCGCACAGACGCAATCGACTGCAAGGGTCCCGGAAAATTCCGGATGTTCCATGTAGTGGACGAAGCGAACCTCCGCACTTGGGATGGTTCGCCCAAATCCTCAAAGTGAACGCAGGACCATCCCTTGTGCGGCACTCCGGGTTGCGACCATTTTCCGTGTCGCGTGTGGTCACCCATGAAAGGCTCGTTCAACGCTTTACCGTTATAGAACTAGCTGCATTCGTTCAACGCCAGCAGGTTATCCTTCCAGATACCATCCGCGTAGGTCTGTAAGAACTTGTTGCCTGCTGCGCTGGTCCTGACGCCGACCCAAGCGGATGCATTGCCTTCTTTCGTGTAGAACCGGTGCTGTTTGGTCTCAATGAACTGAACAACGCTCGCGACCGTGTCCTTCCACCGGCCACTTCCGTCCGGGTTCGGTCCGCCAACGTGAGTTATCCGCTCATGCGGGCTCAGCCTGTCCGGTTTATTGACGCAGTCAATTTGATAATCGGCCATAGTATCTCCCTTCGTTAGACGGCCATCGTCAGGCGCGATGGGCTTGACCATTACTTCTTGTGCGGGGGCTGATGGTGCGCAGGCTTCACCAGTTCGTAGCCCTGGCCGGGCTTTGGCGTCGGCGGCAGCGGGTGATGCTGGGTCGAAACGACCTGCTCGTTTGTTTTGCCGCCGCGCGGTCCGGTCACGTTGTAGATTCCCGATTCTGGTGCCGGCTGGCCGGGCTTAAGGGTCTTGCTCATTTTGCGTCGTCCTTTCATGAATCTGTGAACACGGCGTAAGATTAACTGAACGATAGTGGGTTGTCAACTCTACCTGACGTGGCGTACGATCCAGTCGAATCTCTGCAAAACCTAGGGGAAGTAATGTCACTAGCAAGCAAGCTCAAAGAATTGCGAGCCAAGAATGCCGAATCCCTTCAACAGGTCGCTGACAGTGTTGGAGTTTCAAAGGCACATATTTGGGACATGGAGCGAGGTGAAAGTGCCAATCCAGGTCTGGAATTACTTAAGAAACTTGCAGAACACTTTAAGGTCACCGTCGCATATCTTGCTGACGATCATGCAATACCTAAAGATGCTGCGCCATTACAATTCTTTCGCGAGTTCGAAGGCAAGCTAACGGACAAAGATTGGGATACGCTCCGCACGGTAGCTGATCGTCTCAAGGACAAAGATTGATCGATGAACGATGAATTGCTGATGGGTCTGGCCGACTGCGGCTCGCCGGAAAAGCTTCTGACCGTAATACTGAAGCACCACCCCGACTGGACCCCGCCGGTGCCTGTCGAGGAGTTGGCTGCCGCCGTCAACGTCGTGGAATTACGCGAGATGGAAACTGACGCGTTCGAAGGTGCGCTGCTGACTGACGCCGAAAAGAGAAAAGGGGCGATCCTTTACAAGGCTGGTGCCCGGTGCGCGCGGCGCCGCTTCACGATCGCGCACGAACTCGGCCATTTTCTGATGCCATCTCATAAAGGTGATGAACACTGCACGGCAACTGATTTGAGAGAGATGCGTCTTGATGAAGTACACCGGCGCAGGGAAGCGGAGGCGAACCGCTTCGCCGCAGGCTTACTCATGCCGCGCCCCTGGTTTTCCCGCGACATGGATAAACTCGGTGATGCCGACGTGACACATGTGCAGACTCTCGCGGACCGCTATTGCACGAGTTTGGAAGCGACGAGCAATCGCTATATCGATCTAACAGATGATGTGTGCGCGTTCGTATTCTCGAAGGACGGCGTTATCCGGTATATTCGTTCCACCAAAACGTTTCCGCGTCTGGCGGTGAGAGCGGGAAATCCGCTGCCCGCAGAATGCTCCAGCCTCAAAGCGCCCGCGGAACCCTTACGCGTCGCAACGCCGTGGGCGGAGCTTGATGGCTCGGTCTGGCTTCAGATGGACCGAGGCCAAAGGACGCGACCCGTTCTTGAGCAAACGATGAGGCAGAGCAACGGGTTTCAAGTATCATTGCTATTTATTGCGACTGAACACATTGACGACGAAGAAGAGGAAACCGAGCTTTCCGAAAGTTGGAAGGTCGACTTTAAGCGGCGGTAAGCGTGGTTACGGCAAACGGTTGCGTCTTGGCACACTATCTAGGTGCTTAAGGCGGCGCCGACGCGCGGGCCTGCTGCCGACGGTCCTTCACCCAATCTAGAAATACTTCCGTATCATCCGTCGGTGATGCGCTTTGGGCGTAAAGATTGATCTCCAAAGCAACGGCTCGTACTAATGTCACAGCCAGATTTTCCAAGCTGTCTCGACTACCGCCCAACCTCACGTTTAACGTGGACCAGGTACCGTGGAGAACCCTGGAGCGATCACGAACGAAGCCTTTTGCAAATTGCTTGGCCGTCGTTTGGCTGTTCAATGTGATCGGATCATCCGGCTTTAATCCATAGAATGTCTCCAATGCGGTCACTATTCGTTTTTCGCTGCCGCTCGTACTCTCGGCGCTTAGAAGAACTTCAATTGCCGTTTCCAATTTCGCCACGGCGATTGAATCTAAGGGTTCTGCTAACCCCTGATGAAGCCAATAGGCTGCATCACACCAAGCTTGCTCAAGCTTCGGTAGACGAAATGTCCCCGTTGTAAATGAACGAACGCAATTTCCCACCGCAGCGGTCAACGGCGCGGTCTCGCGCACGATCTGCCCAAGATAGCCATTTCCGATTGAAAGGCCGGGCTCTGTGTTCGATAGGCCGCCAGAGTCACGCCCGGCGTCGGATACCGATACTGTCACTTTCATCCCCGGCCCGCGTCGCGTAGCAAGCCGGGAAATATTCTTTGTTCCCATATACGGTGCGGCGAGTTGTAATGCGACGAGCGCGAGGTCCGTCGCGAGGTCGGCAACTTCTTGGCCTCGCTCTCGATCGCAGTCGTCAACCTTGACGACGGCCAGCCAGTGCGCACGCTCCTTACCCATTGCCTCCAGGAGATTATCTAAACCGCTGACCGGTAGCGATTGTGCCACTTCGTGTCGTACATAATATTCGCTCTTTGCGACGTCCCCTAGAAAAATGAAATCTATCGGACCAACCGAGAAGCGAGGCGAAGGCCAGGGCGAAATCATGCAGGGCACAAAGACTGTCCGCGTAGCCGCTCGATCTGCAAACCAATCAGCAAGGCGCTTTTCGAGTGCTGCGACATCCGCGTCGCCAATCGCGTCCGGGTCTCGCCCCATATAATCGGACAGTAGGGCGCTGAAGAATTCTTCCTGATAAGCCGCGAAAGATGTACCGCGCTCTATCTTTGCTGAACCGGAGAACATCTTTTCCGAAAGCGCCGTGAACGGTTCCATGCCAAGCCGTAATAAACCAGCAATCCCATCCGGGGTTCGCCTCGCCCTCGCAAACCCCTCGGCGCGAATATCTTCGACGGTTATTGGGCGCTGCGGCGCGGGCCGTGTTGCGAGATTCGCCACGATGCGACGCAACAGGTCAATTTCATGTCCCAATTTGTGTTGTGTCGGCATAAGGCTGGTGGTCCAAACGATATAAGCCCCATACGTCAATTTCAGTTTTTCTGCGAGAAATTTCTCTCGGCAATTAAATCTCGCAACACCGATCAATATTAGCGCTCCCTACCTCCATCCCCACCTCACAAACCTCGTCCTTCTTCCGGCC
This sequence comes from uncultured Alphaproteobacteria bacterium, assembly GCA_963724715.1. GTDB lineage: Bacteria > Pseudomonadota > Alphaproteobacteria > Rhizobiales > Xanthobacteraceae > BOG-931. The sequence continues at coordinate 56,927 of CAVRVV010000006.1, forward strand.
TTTTGGCACCGTTCGTCGGCATGGGTGCAAGTGCTGAAGCACTCCTTCACTTCGTTCCGGTCGCAAGCGATGCACCCGCCTGCTCCGGCGCTGGGGCCTCCACCAGAAGGCCGCGATTCGCGCGGTCGATCACGATGGAGGAAACATGGAAACGCTGACAATCACCGAATTGATGAAGCGGACGCGCAATGAGCTTTGCGGTCTTGCCAACCGGATTACGAGCGCTTGCCAAAGCACCCTGAAGGTTCGCCCGAACGGACCACGGCACTCCGCAACCTACGCAACATCCGCCGGGTCATCGCCTGGTACGACCTTGCGCCGGAATAACACACGAAAAGCCCTGCCGGGTGCGCTCCGGCAGGGTCTTCCTACACGCCGTTTGTCAGGCGTTAGCTGGCTTGAGACTGCTGAAGTTACGCAGCCTGCGCCGCTTTGCCGGCCGTTTTGCGGTTTTACTTTCCGGGGAAGCGGCATCGGCTCGGCGCAATACCAGTGCGAGCACCGCGTCCGGCTTGGTCAGCAACAGCTTGCTCTGCTCATTTCCCTCCTGATCGCGCCACTTGAGGCGGGTCAGGTAGGGTTTCGTGGGCTTGAAGTTTTCGGTCGGCTCGAAACTTTCGACCTTGAAAAGGATCGCCGGGTTGGCGGCGACATTATCTTCCGTCAGCAGGCGAAAGCCTTGCGCCGACGCAAATTCCTGCGGCGTGGTCTCGGTGAGAACCGTATCGCGGTTGAGCAATACGACCCGCGCCTTGAATTCTTTTGCGGGCTTGAAGTCAGGATTGCTTGCGGGATCGAATGGCTCAACGAGCACGATCTGTTCGACAGGCAAGTGAGCTGCCGGTATCTTCCTTCGTCGCCGAAGCTTTCAAACGCGAGCCGGAGGTACCCGCGATTGCGACCGCGGCGATCCCGGAGACGGCAGCGGAGAAATTTGTGGCACTGACCAGACGAGCAGGCGCGGAGCTTGCCGGCTTACAGACCGAGCACGATCCGACGTTGGTGCGCCACATTTACGACCTGCATGTGATCGCCGAACATTACGATCCCGCGGATGTCGCCGCGCTGGCCCGAGAGGTCATGCAGTCCGACGCCCAGACTTATGGCGATCAATTTCCCGCCTATCGGGATAACCCTCTTGCGGAGACACTGCGCGCGGTCGAGGGCATTGCTGCTGATCCTCATTTCGCTGCCGATTACGCCACGTTCCGACGGGACATGGTTTATGGGGAGGGGCCCGATTTTGCGACTGCGCTTCAGACCCTGAAAAGGATTGCGCAAGAGCTTGAAAAGCTCCCACCTAAATCCGATTAGTCACAGTGAATGCAGGCGCTTTAATCTATCGAACGAAATCGTGTTTCGACGTGGAGGGACGGCTGAGTTGAACCGGGCGTGAAAGATATGGAAGAAACCTATAAGCAGCCGACCAAGGCGATCGCTCGGCGCAACGCAATATCTCACGCAATTGAACTGATCACGACGCGGCGAACACATGCCGCGATCGTACCTGCGGATCATGTGGAACGTATACGATCTCACTTATTGAAAAGGGATTGGATAGGCGATGAAGAAACCGCTCTAGCTTGTGAAGCGTCGGATGTCAGTTCGTGGCGCGAGTTCAGGGATCAGGTCATCGGAACAAAAACACCCGCCGAGATAACGGTTGCGTACCTGGCCGGTCCCGAGCCACGGAACGATCTCGAAGTGTTTTTAGAATACGGCGTGCGGCCCGAAAATATCTGGGCGTTTGAAATGGAGAAAGGTGCATTCGCAACGGGTCTGGGCAATCTCAAAGAAGTGGGATTGCGCGGCGTCAAATTGATGCCGGTAAGTATCGAAGACTACTTTACAGGTACCCCGCGACGATTCGATGTTATTTATATTGACGCTTGCGGACCGTTACCTAGCAACGATCAAAAAACCACGCGGCTACTCGTTAATCTGTTCCGGCACTCTTCACTCGCTCCTCTTGGCGTCTTGATTACGAACTTCGCGAAACCCGACGTCTCGACGGATGAAAAGATCGAACCTTATGCGCATTTGATAGCGTCATATCTCTATCCGAAGAGTTTCCGGGATGCTCCCGAGGGAGGGACAACAGACGGCGCAGAGGCGGACGGCTTCATTCTTCGCAACGACGACGACCCGAAGGAGTCATTTTATCATGACGTTTGCGCGAACTTCGATCATTACTATGGATCGTTCATAACACGTCACCTTTATGACATCGCGGCGCTAATTGCGCCTTTCATTCGAATCTCGAGTTCAAGGCTATTGAGGGTCCTGCTAAAGAGCGATTTCTATGCAGCAGTCGAAAGAGGCAAACGCTTCGTGCGTTTCGCGCCGCATATTTTTGAGACTGATAATGACGAGGAAGTAAAGGAGCCTTCTGGGGAGCGCTATGTCGAAAGAGAAAACGTCGATATGCAATCCCGCTCGGACGGCAGGGATATTGATGCGGCGATCCGGTCGATCGATTCCGGGGAACAAATCGAAGGCGAGAAGCAGGAGTTTAGTGAAATAGATAACGTCGATACCGACGGAGATGCGATCGTGGAGTCCTCCTTTTTCTCCGTCTTATGGACGCTAGCCGCTTGCGGCAGTTACGAGATCGATTCAAACTTCGATGCGCCCCCGGCTGCGATCAAGAAATTCTTGGAGGGTTGGATTAATCAGCTTTACGGCACTCCGCCGGATAAAAAGACCGCGTCCGATATTATATCGGCCTACTACGCATGGCGGCACGACCCCGCGCTTAGGTCGGATGCAATGCAGGAAATTACAAAGTATCCATATCGAGATCGAATGCCATTTCTCTGTGATGTGCCCACCGAAGAAATCGGCCCTTATCCTGCGTTTGCACAGTTGGCCTATCCGGCGCATTGCAATATTCGTGAGGCCAGGCGGTTTCGTTATGTCGCCGAAGGCAAGACAACTACAATGTTTATGGACGTGTTGGCCTTCGATGAGTGCCGATACGTTTACGATTGGCTGTCGGCGCTCCATCTCGTGCCGGACGATTGGAACGACATCTCAGCCCAGCTCACTTTTCGTTTCGCCCTTGATGCTATCGCGAAAGAAGGCAGGTGGTACGGGGATGACTTCTTATTCGGATGCCATGTAATTGGCGAGTGCAAGGAATTCCCGATGAGCGAACTGGGGCCCCGTGTGGAGATGAAAAGGAACGTATCGGTGTAACGTGTATCGCGGCTCAAGTTGACTTGCATCAATGTCCGCCACCACTTAGCCAAACAAAATGAGCGGTTCTGCAACGCGCTGGACGACACGGCAGCAACTCGCCTAGTTTCTCGAACTATGACCGCGCCGCCTCTAACCCCCTTACCTGGTACCGCGCCTCCTGGAACGTGGAGAATAAACACGGCTGATCGTGACGCTGCGGACGGTCAGCTTGCAATCTTTGCGATCCTCAAACTCCCCACGCCCACGTCGATAAGTCTGCTCGGCACTGGCTTTTACCTTCAGCCTCGCGGCGGCTTCGCTACGGCAGCACACGTCGCGGATGAAGCGCAGCAACTCATGTCGACCAGACCGGATTCTGTGGGAATAGCTCACACGCTGGCGGATGGCCGCACGAAATTTCTCCCTATCTGGAAGTTCTTCGCCCATAAGACGGCGGACGTTGCTTTCGGAATCCCGCGCTATGAGTTTGTTGATGATAACACGGGCATGGCGTTTCGTGCCAAGGTTCTTTCTTTGACTGACGTCGCGCCACCTATAGGTTCTCCAATAAGTACCTGGTCATACCCTCTCCATAAGGTAATGGGGGATGAAGCGAGCGGGCAATCGGTACAACTACAGCCCGACTTCTATAAAGGCGTACTTCAAGAATTTTTTGCCGAACGTGGACCCTCGGCCAAATTACGGCCGCCATATTATCTAACCGACGTTCATCTGCATGGGGGGTCAAGCGGCGGCCCTGTTTTTAATTTCGACGGACAAGTCTTCGGCGTGGCATCTTGTAGCTATGAGGGCGCAACGGACATCGCATTCGTGACGCCGGTCGCCACGCTCCTCGAAATCGAAGTTCCTGAGCGCATAACCGATGATGGTGACGAAGGGCCGAAAGTGAGCTTGCGGGAGCTAGCCGCCCGTGGCCAAATTATGACCAAAAGGGCAGATGATGCATGACAATAAGGCTATCCTCGTAAGCGCACTGGAGGATGCTTCGCGCGCCTACTGGGCGATGGACCCGCGCCCCACTCTGATCGGCCGCGACCCCGACCAGTCAGTGATGGATGCGCTTTCTGCTGCGATCGAAAATTGTGCCGCATACCAAGCGGTCGCGGGTCAGGTGATATTCAGCGGCGGCTCCGGTCCCGTCTTGCATTCTCCCGCCTTGGCGGTGCGCCTTTTTTCCCGAGGCGTGCGGTGGGGTAATGACATTCCGGGTGCCGTCGACGAGTTCCTTCGGCTGCTAAATACCCGGAAAACCACGGGGCTGTTCAAGGCGGCAATATGGGGTCTGAGCCTGGAACAAGAGGTGAGCCTTAGCCAAACGTCCCGGCTAATCTCGTTCGCGAACTTGCCGGATTCTTACATGAAGACAAGAATTTCGGAACGCGCCAAGGGTTGTCACGACGGTTCGGTTTGGATGACCCAAACCTACTATGATTTGCCGCTGGCTGCCTTTGTTGAGGAAGTTTCCGATTTTCCTTACATCGGGACGGACGGCGCTTGTTTCCAGATCATGAATGATTTGATCTGGGAAGCTCATGATCTTTGGATTTTGATACAAGCAGCGTCCGTAGGTCACCCGTTGGCCGTTGCATGTTGGTTTGAGTATGCCGACCGAGACCTCGAATATGCCGAATGGGAGAACACGTTCACGTGGCTCATTCCTGAAATCCCCCCTCTCGTGAAGCACTGCTCGGCCGCCGACAGTGATGCCATTCAGACCAACCGCACCAATTATCTCGCGCTATCCCCGAACCGGCGTTCCACGCTCTTGAGATCGATGGAACGCTTCAGGCAAAGCCAGTGTCGTCGCGAGGTGATTGACCGCGTTCTTGACCTTGCGCTCGCTTTCGAGATCGCCGTAAGCGAGAAAGGCGATAATGCGCCGCCGGGCTGGAAAGTCAGCGTTCGCTCTACCCAACTGATCGGCGGTTCGCTTAAAGAAAGGCAACAAAACCGCGCAACAATCAGCGTGCTCTATGAGCTTCGGAACCAAGCGACGCATGGCGGAACGCTCAAGGCCAAGTCGACCAAAAAGCCGGTCGATGAAATTCTTCTGGAAAACGCCCGGTTATACGTGTTGCTGATGAAAAGGCTTCTCGCTCTTCGCCTCAAGCCGGATTGGAAAGCTGTGGAACTGGAGCCTACAGGAGTCACAAAAATGGAACTGGACGATATTGAAATCGGCAAAAAATATCGATGCGACTACAAGGGCGCTCAATATTTCGCAACTGTGGCCGGCAAAAATGACAAGGTCGCGCGCGTGATGCTCGGCGACATTGTCAACAAAGACGGCGATCCGGGCGACCCCACCGAAGCGTTGGGAACATTAGGCGAAATCCAGGTTCCTCCCGAGCATCTCCATCCCATTTGAAAGGCCGGTCACCGTAAAATGTTGCTTGTCGCGTACCTCGATGAGAGCGGAACTCACGAAACGTCTCCGATCAGTGTAATGGCTGGATACCTTGGCACGGCCGATCAATGGCGTGCATTTGACGCCGATTGGACCGCGCTCGTACAGGGCGCGGGTCTCAGTCATGTGCATGCAGTCGACCTATTTAAGCGTACAAAACAATTCAGGGAATGGCGCGCCGATCAGGTCAACGCGTTTGCCGTGCAACTCGACGGTGTGATCGCACGCCATTTGGAGTTGGGTTTTTCAATCATCATTCGAGATGACGACTATCGAGAGATTTACGTTGAGGGAGCAAGACCGCGTCGATCGCGGCTCGACAGCAAATACGGCGTGTGCTTTCGGGCCTGCCTTGCTTTTGCGCCATCCTATATCGCCTCCGAATTGCGGCTCCTCGGCGAAGCACGGCCGAGCGAAGAAACGACAATCAATTTCGTTTTGGAGGACGGCCATCGCAACGTCGGCGACGCCCGAAGACTCTTCGACCTTTTCAAGGCCGACGCTCTTCCCGAATGGCAAAATCTTGTTGGTACTTTCGATGTCTCGAAGAAAGATAGTCCCGGCGCGCAAGCGGCCGATTTTCTCGCTTATTGCGTCTATCGGACTGAACTTCTCGAACACGGCCCCGCACCTTCGGTAATCGAGAAGTCATCGCATGTGGCTGACACGCCTCTCATAGCGAACACATATCCCCGCCAGCCGGTGCCACCATCTGGCCCTCTGTTGTTTAGGATTCCGGTCAGCCAGGAGGTTCTACGGTCTCTCAAAGGCGAAGCGGCTTCGGCACACAGTTAAATTCGCCCTGTTGGGCACCGAGCACTCGTCGTCCGCTTTACATTCAAGTGAAGTACCGGTTTCATCGGCGGCGTTTCGAGGCGGAGATCGCCCATGGCCTTATTCCACATTGACTCCCCGAAGGCATCTCGGGGCTACAATAATCTAAAGTCCGCTGCTGACGAAAGCACCGGGGGCCAAATCAGAGATGCTCTCGAAACCATGTGGATCGACTACGAGCCGTACGCGGACACGGATTTCTGCGATGCTTTTTCGATCGATCAAGACCCCGGCTTTTGGGAAATGTACCTCGCACTCGTCCTGCTGTCTGGGCGCAAAAAGCTTCGCAAGCGCGCCGAGCTAACTTTAGCCCAGCGAAATACGGGGCCGGATATTTGCATCACGAAGGGCAATCGGCGTATCTGGATCGAGGCGATGGCTCCCGACCGTGGCGACGAGAAGCTGAATCCGGATCGCGTGCCCGAGTTGAAACCGGGATCGAATGACGCGAGGGACAACCCGCGCCGACAAATTGAATTGCGCATAACCCATGCCCTTCGCACCAAGGCCAAACAATTCGCCGGTTATCGCGAGCAAGGTATCATCGGCGAGAAGGACTCCTGCATCGTTGCAGTCTCGGCAGGTCAGTTCTCATTGCAGGCGAATTCCTGCCGCATGTGATAAGCGCCGTGTATCCCATCGGCGAAGAGATCGCGACGCTCGATCCTAAGACTGGCAAAATCCAGACGCGTTACGCCTACTCCGCGGAGATCGAGAGGACGAAAGGCACGAAGCCCGAGGATCCCGCCCGTGAGAATGCGGTTCGGACCGCGTTTCGTAATGACGACTATAAAAGCATTTCAGGGCTGATCTGGTCGCTGCGCTCGATCGGCAACTTCATGGGGCAACCCCATGATCTTTTGTATGTGCATAATCAGGCGGCGGAGCGGCCTATTCCGCGACGTTGGTTCAATTGGGCCGATGAATATTTCTCAAGCGATGATCGAACTCGACTGATCCGAAGACAAAATCGTGTGCGAAGAAGTGTACTGCGACGCCTATTTGCGCAGTGAACATACCGCGAAATTGCCATGGCAGAAACTTCAGAACAGTCGAAGTCGGGAATGAAACGTCGCGAACCGATCCTCAATGGTTTTCCGCGTAAACCAAGCGTCAGGGTCCGACCAACCCTCCATAGGGAAAAGATCGAAAAAGGGCAGGCTTATTTTGCGCAATGCTGCGAAATAGTCATCGCGGATTTCGGCCCAATCGAGAGTGATTGTTTTGCTGAAACGGTCGTCAGCGATAGGTGTCGCGCTCAAGACGGAATGTCTGCCCCATGTCAGGCGACGCCCGGTGAGGCCCTTCCATTCCATATAAATGACGACTTTCGCGATTGCGGGCATCTCCTGTCCTACAAGCCGTGCATGCGCGAGGATCGAATGAAGCTTGATAAGACATAGGTCGCCGCCGAGGCGATCACTTCTACCTTCAAAATCTTCTCGGTAGCCCTCGGCGAAGCAGCATGCGCCGTCCTCGTACATCCGCCAGTAATCGAATGTTGGGCCAAGGATAGCGCTGTTAGCGATCCGCATTCCCTCAAGATAGTTTCGGTCTTCACCTAGAAGCGGTTCAGTTCGAAGCTGCGGGGCTCGTTCCGGTACATGCAATGGCAGGAAGGAATTCCAGCCCATGTAGGCGTATTGATGCATTCCGACATCGGCGCGAATATTCAGGGTGCGAATGTTTTCGAGCGGCAGAAGTTCGCCGCCTTCTCCGACAAGAGCATAGCCGAGCACGGCGAAATTATCGGCCATCTCTCGTACACGGGGCTGATCGGCATCGGGCACCTGTGGCACAACATCGTGGATTTGCGCAGCGAAGGACTCGGCCGTGGCCCGGCACGCAGCCTTAAGCAAGTCGACTGCTGCGAGGGACGGCTTGGAAGATGATCCAATCGCCTGCCGCATGATGCTGGCAAGAATATCGGCGCGATGTCGCAAACATCGCTCCAGCAGAGCGGTCCAGTCATCCGGTCGACGGATGGCAATGCTCTCCGGTCCCGCAGAGCGGATATAGAGCGCCCCTGCACGAATGCCGATGGATTGGCCTTTCTGATTCTGCGGGCCATCGGCGATGGCGATCACAGGTCTCGACCCGTGTCCGGGCACAATGATCACGGGATAAGAAACCCCACCGGATTCCGCCCACTCAATGCGACACTGGAATCTTGGATCGAGATACCGCTTAACGATTGCCGAGATCGCGTCCTCACCGAACAGCTTTGGGTCTAATGCGGTTGCGCCTTCGGGTTCCTTGGTTTTGTCGTCAACGCCGAAAATCAGGTAGCCACCGCCGTGATTGGACAGTGCCGCGAGATGCCGGGCAAGCTTCGCGCTTGTTTCAGCGACTGATGTATCGCTCCACGACTTGTACTCAACTTCGAGCGCTTCGCTCTTTGCGGTGACGAGCGCGGCAAGATCAGAATTCGCCATAGCAGCCATTCGATAATTGGTTCGTGGACTCGTGTCTTGGCACGAGCCGTGTATCGGACTTCATGTTGCGTTCATGTTGCGTGGAGTCGCCAGTACAAATTGGTGACCCTTGAAAACACATGGAAATTTTTGCAACAAGACGCAACATGAAAATGGCTTCGGCGCGCCGCCGTGTAACCTCTACTCCTTTGATTTTATGAGATAAAATTTGGCTGGGGCGCCAGGATTCGAACCTGGGAATGGCGGAATCAAAATCCGCCTGCCGGACGCCGACTAAGAGTCTTCTGGTTGATGCCGTAATCGCCCACCGCCGATTCAATACGGATTTGCTAGCTATATGCTAGCTAGGCACCGGGTCCGCCGATCTAAATGACCGCTAAGCCATTGAAAAATCTGGAGCGGGCGAAGGGATTCGAACCCTCAACCCCAACCTTGGCAAGCTTGTGCTCCACCTCCCGGCTGGGTCGGTGCTCGAAGGTAAGTCACATTGCGAGCCGGCGTGCCCTCAGGATTCGTAGGCTGGGAGAGCCGGACACAGGTTGCGTGGCAATGTTGTTCGCTATATGTTCTCATTTCCCCGCTGTCGAATCGATCCTTTGAAACGAGCCGTTATGGCCGTTCAGATCGTCATCACGGAGAAATCCAGCCAGGCGAAAGACGTCCGCGCCGCCGTGGGTTCTCGGTACGGAGACGTCCTCGCGGCCGAGGGTCATTTGTTCGACCTGCTCGAACCGGAGGATGTCGTGCCGGCGTGGAAGCGCTGGTCGCCGATCCTGCTGCGACCCGAAGGGCTTTACGGCACTCGCCCAGCGGAGGGCGGAAACAAAGCCGCCAAGCTCAGAGCCATTCGTGAGGCGTTGCGCACCGCCAAGCGGGTTTGGCTCGCCACCGACTGCGACCGCGAGGGTCAGCTCATCGGTCAGGAAATTCTCGAGCATTATGAGTACCGCGGTCAGGTGATGCGGGTGCTGTTCACCGCGCAGGACGCACAGACCATCCGCGATGCATTCGGCCGGGCTAAACCAAATAGCGAATATGCCCGGCTTTATGCCGCCGCCGTCGCACGCCGGCAGGCCGACCAGATCTACAACCTGTCACTCACCCGCACCGCGACCGTCATCCTGGGTCAGGGCGCGCGGAGAGTCATCGGCGTTGGTCGGGTGAAGACGCCGACCTTGGCAATTGTGTGCAAGCGCGAGTTGGAAATCCGGAACTTCGTGCCACTCGCCTATTTTGAAATTGTCGCCACCGCGAAGGTTGCGGGCGGCCAATTCCAGATGCGGCACGCGCCGCAGGATCGCGTTGTCCGGCGCCAGATTGCGCAAGAAATTGCCGATGCGGCTCGGAACTTCGAGGGCACGCTAGCTGTGCGCGTCGAGGATAAGCGGCAAGGGCCGCCCAAGCTGCACGATTTGCCTTCGCTGCAGAAACTATGCGGCTCGCGATTCGGCTGGCCGGCCAGCAAGACACTTGAGGTGGCGCAGGAACTCTATGATGGCCAGGGCAAGAAGATCATCACCTATCCGCCGCCGAGGTGCGCTACCTGCCGCAGAGCTTGATGTCGGACGTGCCGCGGATCGTGGCCGGACTGCGGGTGGGCCAGTCGTTCGGTGCAATCCACGTACCCGAGCCGCCGGTGATCCGCAGAGGTGCGAGCGGCACTTTCTACGACAAGGGCCTGGAGGGCGCGAGCCATCACGCCGTTATTCCCAACGTCAACACGATCGACAAATTACGCGAGGTGTGGCCTCGCCTCTCGTCCGATGAGAAAAAACTGTTCGACGTCATCGCGCGGGCCTATCTGGCCGCCCTGATGCCCGACTTCCGCTACTGCCAGACAACCGCAACGCTCGACGTGCGTGGTTTCGAATTCCGCGCTTCCGGCCGTCAACCCATCGATCTCGGCTGGCGCGCAGCTTTCCCGGACTGGCAGCCTGCCGACGAAAAGGGCGACGAGGCGCAATTGCTGCCGCCGCTGCGCAACGGCGAGACTGCGCAACTGCAAGATCCGAAAATCGAGGACAAGGAGACCCGGCCACCGCCGCGTTACAACGAAGGCACCCTGATCGAGGCGATGCAAAATGCCTGGCGCTTTGTTGACGATGAGGTTCTGCGGGAGCGCCTGAAGGAGGCCAAGGGCATTGGCACGCCGGCGACCCGAGCGGAGATCATCGGCGGGCTGAAGAAACAGGGTTTCCTGATTGCCCAGGGAAAGCACATCGTGCCGACCGAGGCAGGCTTGTCGCTGTTCGGTGTTCTCAAACAGGCCGACCCGGCGCTGGTCGATCCGGGGGTGACTGCGCAACTTGAATGCCTGCTCGACGATGTCGTTGTCGGCAAGCAGGAGATGGTCGGTGCGATTGACGCAGTGTGCTCTGTCGCCGAGCGAATCATCGGCAAGCTCAAGGAAGGTGGCGCCGCCGGCGGGCCTCCCTTGCTTGGCGCCGAGGTCGGCAACGGCCCCGGAACGTTTCCGCCGACGCCTGCGATGAAGCGCTTTGCCGACAGCGTCGCCCGGCAGAAGGGCATCAAGCCTCCGCCCGGTTACAAGACGTCGATTTCGGTCTGCCGAAAATTTCTCAACGAACACGCGCCCAAGAAAGCCGAGGGTGAAACGCCGGGGAAGCGCGACTCCAAACCGGTAAGCACGGCACAGATGTTATACGCCAAGAAGATCGCGCAGGGGAAAGACGTCGTCATTCCCCAGGGGGCCAAGGCCAACTCGGCCGCCATGTCCGCGTGGATAGACTCAAACCGAAGCGGGAAGCACCGCAAGCGCGGTCGAAAGACCGCCTACAAGCCGGCAGGGTCAGTTGCGCCTCAATCGAAGGCGACGACGAAGAGGTCGCAGAAACACAAATCGGATTACTCTGCCGCTCCACTGGCTCCCGCCCAGCCAAATTCGCTTACAGGTACGCCGCTGCGGATTCCTTATGGCAACAAGGACGTCGCGATGAACCTTGGAGCCCGCTATGGCTCGGCAGGATGGTATGCGCCGCCGGGAGTTGATCTCTCTGCATTCGGCGAGCGCGGATGGCTGTAGATTAGGAAATACCCGGGGTTGATCGCATTGCGTGCGCAGAACTCCAGGATCTGCGGATCGCGGCTCATCATCCAAAGCGGCGGACGCGGGCGTTGGAATGGCCGCACTGAAGGCTCGGAGCGATTGGTTGTGGAATTCGTTGCCGTGGAAGGAGAACGGCTGCGTGACGCCGAAAGCTGTGCGCAGGTAATCGACGAATTCGAGCGGGCCGCATCAATCGTCGCGGTACACCCGCTCGCGGCGCTCGTGACGCTCCTGCGCCTCTACCGAGAGCGTAGCGATCGGGCGAGCTTCGAGCCGTTTGAGCGCGGTCGGCTCGCCGATCTCCTCGCAGTAGCCGTAGGTGCCGTCATCAAGCCGCTGCAGCGCAGCGTCGATCTTGGCGATCAGCTTACGCTGGCGGTCGCCCGCGCGCAGCTCAATCGCGCGGTCGGTCTCCGAGGACGCCCGATCGGCAAAATCGGCATGGTTCTGGTTCTCGTCCTGGAGATGCTGCAGCGTCTCCTTGGCTACCTTGAGGATATCCTCCCTCCAGGCGAGCAGCTTGTCGCGGAAATAATCCCGCTGGCACTCGTTCATGAAAGGCTCTTTGTCGGAGGGCCGGTAGGTCTTGTTCATATCCGTTTGGACCGCGACCTCGTTCTTGTGTCTGTCCGGAATAACAGCGACGCCGTTCTTCTTGTCCACTTGCGTTTCCAACCCCTGCAGAATAAAGCGCCCCTGCTTGCGGGCGAGCTTATATAGGGCCGGCCGGTCATGGACAACGGCCCATGGCGGGGAGTGGGCGCGCGAGCTATGCCGTAGGTTTGCAAACCACCCCCTTCGGCAAAGTGCCCTAATGTCCCCCCTCACGCAGCTGTCGCAATAGCTAACAACGGACAACTTGCCCATAGAGCGTGCAATGCAAGCAAAAACGCAAAGCTCTTGGATTTGACTGTGACGGGCTAGAACGCGTTGGATCGGTGCCGAGCATATCGAGCATCCGTCGGGAAATCCCGGAAGCCGTCGCGCGACGGTCGCTAAAACCTGATCTTGTCAATCGCTTTCTTAAGCATGGACAGCGGGAAGCCCTTACCATGCTTGTTGCCGTACTTCCGCGAAGTCTTTTTCTTTTTGCCGTTCGCCCAACCGCCAACGGCTTCGCGTAGGCTTTCCTCGATACCGCCAGCGCGCAACCTCTGTGCAGCGCGGTGACGGAAGCTGTGCATCGGGACCTTGTCCGGGTCGGTGATCCCGATTTCAGTCAGCCATTCGCGCAGCCGCTTACCCGCCGTATCCATGCGGCCGGGTATCAGTTGGCCGGTGATCTTCGGCGGCAGATACGGCAACAGATCGGCCGGGAATGGAACGCGGCGCAGCGATTGCGGCGTCTTGGTGCCGATGGTCACGAACCGGATACCGTACTCGATTTGCTCGCGGTTGATTTCAAACGCCTCGCCGCGCCTCATGCCGGTGGTCGCCAACAGACGAACGAGAAGCTGATCGCTTTTGCTAAGCAGATGCAGGTTTGCCCGGATCAGCTTCATATCGGCGTCGTCGAACGCCTCGCGTTCGTCCTCGTCGTCACGATCCGGAACCACGCCGCTGAATGGATTAAACGTCAACTTGCCTTCGTCGATAGCAAGATTCACAGTTGCTACCAGCGGCACCATCCTACGGCGAAGCGTTGCGCTCTTAATCTCTCCGCCCGCCTGCTCCTCAAGATGCGCGATGATGGCGCGGCCGTCGTCACGCGTGCACTGTTTCAGCGGCTTTTTCACAACGGTTCGGAAGATGTGCCAAATGTCGCGGGCCTGACGCTCGCGGAGGCCGTCGATGCCATTGTGCTTGATGTAGGTTTCAAGCAAGGCGTCATCGCCGTTCTTGACGGCGGGCGTCGGGCGCTTCGCGTCATCGTAGGCTTTGAAGCTCGGGCCGCCGCGTGGCGCGGGCGAAAGAAGCTCCGCTGGCCCGCCGTTGGGTTCACGGCGGATGACGTTGCCGCCGTCGTCGAGAAACTGCAATTCGCGGTCGGTGGCGATGACTTGCTCACCATCAATGACGCGCAAGCCCGGCTCATAAGCGCGATGCCAGAACGGCGTCACTGTGGGGCGGCGCTGATACATGAACGCCTTGTGCTCGCGGATCAGCGGCATTGCCGTGATTTCGGCGAGCTTCAAATCAGATGTGCCGAGCGATTTCTCGACGATCTTTTGGCCGGGCGGCTGCAACCGAACGTACCAGTTGTCGCTACCTTTACGCTTGAACAAATAACGCACGGGAGAGGGCTCCAAAATCGGGTTTTTACTGACACCCAATATAGGCACTCTTACCGACATTTTTAGTGGCATGTCAAAAAGGCATAAAACTATGGGTTTTATTGGTAAATTTGGCGCGCCCGAAGGGATTCGAACCCCTGACCTCTGCCTTCGGAGGGCAGCGCTCTATCCAGCTGAGCTACGGGCGCCGATGCCGGTGCAATGCGGTGTAGATAGCTGAAGGCCGGCGATGCGGCAACCGGCCTGCACTGTCGTAGAGGAGAGCGAAGGCGGAGAAAGCGGCCTTGATCGCATGGACGGCACTCTGTTCGCGTTGGTGATCTTGTCAAGGATCGAAGACCGCCGGAGGCGGCGGCGCTTCGCGCCGTCCTTGACAAGATCACCAACGCGAACAACCAGCATCCATGCGATCAAGGCCGCCATCTGATCAAGCGTAAATGTATTGCCGCTTGCGACACGGGCTCCTAAGCTTGCCTTTGCGGTTACCCGAGGAGACGCGCGATGACCCAGGTTGCGGAGAAAACGCAAAAAAGCCAGCCAAAAAGCGCCCAGATCAAGGACGCCGCGTTCAAATGGGACGATCCGCTCGACCTCGAAGGCGAGCTGACCGAGGAAGAGCGCATGGTGCGCGACACCGCGCGCGACTATGCCCAGGAAAAGCTGTTCCCCCGCGTCATCGCCGCCAATCGCGACGGCAAGACCGACCCGGCGATCTTCCGCGAGATGGGCGAGCTCGGGCTGTTGGGTTCCACAATCCCTGAGGAATACGGCGGCGCCGGCCTCGGCTATGTTTGCTATGGACTGATCGCGCGCGAGCTCGAGCGCGTCGATTCCGGCTTCCGCTCGGCGATGTCGGTGCAATCCTCGCTCGCCATGCAGGCGATCTATGCCTATGGTTCCGAAGCGCAGCGCCGCAAATATCTGCCGAAGATGGCGACCGGCGAATTGCTCGGCTGCTTCGGCCTCACCGAGCCCGATCACGGCTCCGATCCCGGCTCGATGGTGACGCGCGCCGAGAAAGTGCCGGGCGGCTTTTCCCTCACCGGCGCCAAAACCTGGATCACCAATGCGCCGGTCGCCGACGTCGGCATCATCTGGGCAAAACTCGAAGGCAGGATCCGCGGCTTCCTCATCGAGCGCGGCACCAAGGGATTTTCCACCCCGAAGATCGAAGGCAAGCTGTCGCTGCGCGCTTCGATCACCGGCGAGGTCGTGCTCGAAGGCGCGGTGGTCCCGGAAGACAATCTATTGCCGAATGTGTCCGGCCTCGCCGGCCCGTTCGGCTGCCTCAACGTGGCGCGCGCCGGCATCGCCTGGGGCGCCATGGGCGCCGCCGAGTTCTGCTGGCACCGCGCCCGCGACTACGTGCTGACCCGCAAGCAGTTCGGCCGGCCGCTCGCCGCCAACCAGTTGGTGCAGAAAAAGCTCGCCGACATGCAGACCGAGATCGCGCTCGGGCTCCACGCGGCGCTGCGGCTGTCGCGGCTGATCGATCAGGGCAAGGCGTCGCCGCCGGCGATCTCGCTGCTCAAGCGCAACAATTGTGGCAAGGCGCTGGAGATCGCGCGGCTTGCCCGCGACATGCATGGCGGCAACGGCATTGCCGAGGAATTCCACGTCATGCGCGTGTTGTGCAATCTCGAGACCGTCAACACCTACGAGGGCACCCACGACATCCACGCGCTGATCCTCGGCCGCGCGCAGACGGGAATTCAGGCGTTTTTCTGATCGGCGCCGTGCGCGATTATCCGGCGACTTTGTTCCGATCATCGCCGTTAACCGGCGACTTTGTTCTGATCGTCGCCGTTAACCGGCGACTTGGAGAACGATCTTGCCGCGTTTATGGGCGCGCGTGCCGGCGAGCATTTCGTGGGCGGCGCGCGCTTCGCTGAGCGGCAGCACGCTGCCGACGGGAACGACCAGCTCGTTCTTGTCGTGCATCTCGGCGAGCCGCGCCAGTTGCGCGGTATTGACGTCGACGATGAAATAGTCGGCGCGCACGCGCCGCTTTTGTGCCAGCTGCACATTCGGCCGCGACACCGAGGAGACGATGATGCCGCCGGGTTTGACGAAGCCGAGCAATTGATCCTGCGCCGGCCCGCCGACGGTGTCGATCACCGCGTCGGCGCGCCGCGCGAAGTTCGTCAAATTGTCGGTCTCGGTGTTGATCACCTCGTGGGCGCCGAGGCCGCGCACATAGTCGGCGTCGCCGTTGCGGACGGTGGCGATGACGTGGAGTTTTTTCGCCCGCGCCAGCTGCACCGCATAGGCGCCGACATTGCCGGCACCGCCGTGGACGACGACGGTCTGGCCTTCGCGCAGCGAGGCGTGATCGAACAGCATTTGCCACGCCATCACGCCGACGACCGGCATCGCCGCGGCCTCGATATGCGACAGCGCGGCCGACTTTTTCGCGATCATGCGCGCCGAAACCACGGCGTATTCGGCGTAGCCCATGATAAAAAGCGGGTTGGTGGCGCCGAACACTTCATCGCCCGGCGCGAAGCCGCTGGTATTGGCGCCGACCTTTTCGACAATGCCGGAGATTTCGGAACCCAGCGTCAACGGCGGCGTCAGCGGCAAACCGCTCTTGCCGGTGCGCACCAGGGCGTCCCAAGGCCCGACGCCGGCGGCGCGCACCCGCACCAGAACCTGCAGTTCCTGCGGCTCCGGCACGTCGACGCGTTCGAGCGCGATGATCTGCGGCGGTCCGAGCTGGTTGATACGCGCCGCTGTCATGATCTGCGGCAGAGCCAGCCGATCAATCCGCTCGACCGCTGTCGTCGGTTGCTGCGTAAATCGATGAACCGAGGCAGTTTTCGTATTCGGCGCAGGATCCGCGGTCGGTCCGATAAAAAGCTGACTGACGGCCATGGATCATCTCCCGCGGTCTAGCAAATACCTGCCCTCATCGCTAAATCACCAACAAAACGAATCACCCTGGCAGCACATTACTCCAAACGCGTGACGGAAACCTCATGTCCCCTTTGTCCTTATTGCTCAATATTTTGTGGATTGTCTTTGGCGGCCTATGGATGGCGGCAGGATGGATTGTCGCAGCCGTCATCATGGCGATCACCATTATCGGCCTGCCCTGGGCGCGGGCGGCATTCAATATCGCCTCCTACGCGCTGTTGCCGTTCGGCCGGAAGGCGGTATCGCGGGCCGAGCATCTGGGAACCCACGATATCGGCACCGGGCCGTTCGGGCTCCTCGGCAACATCGTCTGGCTGGTGTTGGCCGGCTGGTGGCTGGCGCTCGGCCATCTGCTCACGGCGGTTTTGCTGGCGGTGACCATCATCGGCATTCCGTTCGCGTGGGCGCACTTGAAGCTCGCCGGCATCGCGCTGTGGCCGATCGGCAAGATGATCGTCGATGCCTGAATAGGTAGCCCCAGAGGACGAAAGGAGCCTTGTCGTGGACACCCATCACTTTCACGCCGTTGTTTGGATCGATCACCACGAAGCCCGCGTGTTCCATTTCAGCCCGACCGACGTTGAACGGTTGGTCCTGCATCCCGATCACCCGACCAAACACATCCACCACAAGGCGGGTTCCATCGGCAGTGGGCACGCTGAGGAGGATCACGACTTTCTCCAGGCCGTAGCGCAATCAATTGCTGACGCCGGTGCGGTTCTTGTGACCGGGCCGGCCAACGCCAAGACCGAGCTGGTCAAGCACATCAGCCAGCACGATCCGCAGTTGATGAAAATTATTGTCGGGATAGAAACTGTCGATCATCCCAGCGACGGGCAGCTCGTCGCCCATGCGCGGAAGTATTTCAAGGCGGAAGATCGGATGCTGCCGCAATGAAACTGGCGAGCGGCAAGGAACGGAGGGACCATGTGCCGGAATATACGCACACTCTTTAATTTCGAACCGCCGGCTACGGACGAGGAAGTCCGTGCGTCGGCGCTGCAGTTCGTCCGCAAGCTGAGCGGATTTACGCAGCCGTCCCGCAGCAACGAAGCGGCGTTCGCCCGCGCCGTCGATGAGGTCACGGACGCGGCCCGCCGCCTCATCGACGCGCTGGAAACGGCGAGCCCGGCAAAGAACCGCGAGCTTGAAGCGGCAAAGGCGCGCGCAAGAGCGAAGGAGCGATTTGCATAACGGCTGGATCGGTCAAGCCAGCGCCCTAGACCATGATCCAATTCAATTGAATCGGATCATGGTCTAGAATTTTTGTTTGAGCATGATCTTATCCGAAAACCGGTATCCACCCTCGGATCAAGTCCGAGGGCAGGCTTTTTTCGGGATCATGCTCTACTCCGCCTTGATGCCGGCGGCCTTGATGATCGGCCACCACTTGTCGGTTTCGGACTTGTAGTAGGCCGCCAGCGCGTCCGGTGTCTGCTGTTCGCGCGGCACGATGTCCTGACCGACATCACCGAGCCGCTTGCGCACGGCGGGATCGGCGAGCGCATCCACGGCGGCAGCGTTGAGCTTTGCGATGACCGCGGGCGGCGTGCCCTTCGGCACCCACAGCGAATGCCACGGTGAAATGTGCAGGCCCGGCAATCCCGCCTCGTCGACCGTCGGAATATCGGACGCAACCGCCGCGCGGTGACTGGCCGTAACCGCGTAGCCTTTGATCGTGCCGCTGCGAATTTGCGGCACCGCATCCGACGGCTGGTCGAACAGCAAATCGATGCGGCCCGCCAACAGATCCTGCATCGCCGGAGCGAGTCCGCGATAAGGCACGACCTGGATTTTCGCGCCGGTCTGTTGCTGCAGCAGATAGCCCGCCACCTGATCGGTACCACCGGCGCTGCCGAGCAGCACGGGATTGGTATTGCCCTTCAGCCAGCCAACCAGCGCCTTCAAATCGTTCGCCGGAATATCTTTCCTGGAAACCAGCAGCAACGGCGTTTGCGTCAGCCACGCCACCGGTTCGAAATCGCGGAAGACGTCGTATTGCAATTGATAGAGCACCGGCGTCACCACGTGGGTCGACCAGGTGGCAAGATCGAGCGTATAGCCGTCCGGCGCCGCGCGGGCGACACGCCCGGCCGCGATGGTTCCGCCGGCGCCGGTGACGTTCTCGATGACGACCGGTTGCCCGAGCGACTGCCCCATCCGCTCGCCGATGACGCGCGCGATCACGTCGGTCGGGCCGCCGGCGGCAAACGGCACGATCATGGTGATCGGCCGGGACGGAAAAGATTGCGCCGCAGCGCCGCCGGCATATCCCGAAGTTGCCGCAGCGGCGATCGCTGCCAAAACGAGCCTGTGCATCGGTAAAGTTCACTCCCCCACGGCGCCTTCGCTTCGGCCCCGGTATCGAGCCTACCAGACTCAAATCCACTGGCGGCTGCGGCTTGAAGCCTCTATATGAAGGTCTTCCCCACAAAGGAGCAGCGAATGGCCTCGCGCCAAATCAAGATGCCTGTAAAGGACGATTCTGACAAAGAAGTCGACGAAGCACCGTCACAGCGCAAGCGCCCGGAAGCCGGCCGGTATTGGCTCCAGGTCGACCGCCAGACCAAGGGCTCCTACCAGACAGCGGAAGCCGCGCAATCGGCGGCGCTGGTCATCAAGAAGGGCTATCCGATCGTTCAAGTGTCGGTCTATGACAGCGTCGAATACACGCACACGATGGTAGAAACGCCCGCCGCAGCTTCGTGACGAACGTCCTTGCCGCGCCGCCAGTGACCTGGGTCGATTTCCCGCTCAACTGATCAAGCGGAGCGCCGCTCCTGCGGCCTTGCGGATTCCAACATCACGGTCACATCCACCGTCATACCGAGATAGCTGCCGGCTGAGCCGACAAAACTGCCGGAAATCGGCACCGCTTGGCTGATGTCGCGGGTGACGGCGACCCGGATCAAGTCGAGGCCGCCGATCGTGCCGTTGGTCGGGTCATAGGCAATCCAGCCGGAGCCGGGAACGTAGATGTCGGCCCAGGCGTGCGTCGTCCCGGCGCCGATCGCGGCCGGGCCATCGGCGCAAGCACGATAGAGATATCCCGTCACCACGCGGGCGCCGAAACCCAGACTGCGGGCGGCTTCGATCAAGAGCACAGCGAGATCGCGGCAGGAACCCCAGCCGCGGTCGAGTGTCCCCACGGGCGTCTGCGTGCCCTCGGTTTCCCGGCTTTGATATGAAATTTGCGCCGCCACGCCGTTGTTCAAGTCGGCCAACAGCGCCGACGTATCGGTCGGATTGCTCCGCACGAAGCCGCGTGCCCACGAACCAAGCCGATCGTTCGGATCGGGGTATTGGCGATCGAGCATGCCGCCCAGGTCGATGCGGTCGTCGGCGGAATAGACGAACGGGTAGCTTCGCGCTTCCGGCGTAATCTCGAATGGCGGCCGCTCGACCGCATAGGTCTCGAGCTGAAGGTCGCTCTCGATCCGCAATTCCGCCACAGATTCGCGAAACGACGCGATAGCGACCGAATTGCCGAAGACATCGTAAATCCAGCGCAGCGACGCCGCCGGCGAACAGATCAAATTGGTTTTGATCAGGCGAAGATCGTGACTATCGCGCGGGCGCAGCATCAGCCTGTGATCGCCGAGCGTGACCGGGCGGCTGTAGCGGTAGTCCGTGATGTGCCGCACATTGAGAACGGTCACTGGCGCATCCTCGACCGTGGCCGATTGTTACGCGAATAGTTGGTCGATCTCACCGCCATGGCGTGTAACGTCGAAATAAATCTTCGCACCGGCAAACTCGATGGCGCGAACGGGCTTTGCTCCCGGAGCGAAACCGCTAACCGTGCCGGCTCAAGGGTGGAGAACCGTGAGCGCCAGCATGGAGACGAAGACGAGTATGACAGCCGCGATGGAGAAATAGATCGCTTTGGTCGCGAATCCGGCAGTACTGGAGTCGTCTCTCATGGTCCGCCCTCTCCCGTCTCGGTGCATTGTCCAAGTCATTTACCAAGTCGTTTACAAAGTCATTTTCGAAGCGCAGTTCCGATGGCCGGATCGCCGCCGGGACCCATCGAGCAAGTTGGCAAAAGGCCCGGCGCTTGGCCGGGCCTTAATTTGCGAAATCGAGCGGCTTACTTGTGCTGTTCGTTCGGCTGTTTGTCGGCGGGCTTCGAACTGCCCGGATTTTGACTTTGCTGCTGCGGGCTGCCCGGGTTCTGGGTCTGCTGCTGCGGGCTGGCCGGATTGGACGGCTTCGGGGCTTCGTCGGCGCCCTGTTGGGGATTTGACATAGTAGTTCCCTTCAAAAAAAGATTTTGAGTAGATTTAGGTCACCCGCTATAGGTATTGGCCTTGCAATTGTTAAACAAGTGCGTGCGGGCTTTTATTTTCAAAGCAACCGATTTACCGGCCAATTTTGCAGGAATGTGTGATAATGTCTGAGTCAATGATCGATCATGAAGACTTTTCGGTTGTCGTGAAGAACCGCGCCCCGCTGCCGAAGCCGTGGCGATGGGAAATTTATCGCGCTGGCCGAACCAGCCCGATCGAGCATTCCGAGATTTTCTTCGAATCCATGACCGAGGCCAACCGCGCTGGAAAAGCGGCGCTAAGGTCGCTCCTGAGCGACTACCCGACCGACCGGGCGCGGGTAGGAAGCCTTTGACAAGTCTGCCGATATCTATAGAACCAAGCACGGTCTCGTTCGAAAAGCTGCCCGGATAACGGGGACCTGCCGACGTCTCGGTTTCTTCGGCCTCGGTTTCTTCGGTCTCCGTTTCTTCCAGTTGGCGGCACGGTGCCCATCGGCAGGCGCGACTTCGAACATCGACTTGGAATGTTACCGCGGGCTCAGCCGTACCCGACCAGTGCCACGCGAAGCTTGCCTATCCATGCGCCAGCGGCTCGAGCGCCTTGGCCATCGGCCCCGTCAACCGCTCGATCGAGGAGGAACGCCGCGTGCAGGTTCTCGTCCGTGACAACAATGTCGACCAGGCGCTGAGGGTGCTGAAGAAGAAGATGCAGCGCGAAGGCGTGTTCCGCGAGATGAAGCTGCGCGGCCATTACGAAAAGCCCTCCGAGAAGCGCGTCCGCGAGAAGGCCGAAGCCATCCGCCGCGCCCGCAAGCTCGCCCGCAAGAAGTTGCAGCGCGAGGGCCTGTTGCCGATGAAGCCCCGGGTGGTGCCTGGCGCCGGCCCCGGCGGCGCCGCCGGACGAGGCGGCCCGCCGCGCACACCGCGTCCGCCGCGGTTTTGATCGCGGAACAGTCGCGGCGGCCGATACCGTCGCTTCGTTCGTCCAGATTGCACTTACTAAGTCGTCATGGCCGGGGCATAGCCGTTCGAAGAACGGCGTGCTTCGCACGCCTATGTCCCGGCCATCTTCGTTTTTAAATGTGATTTGCCGCCCGACACCCAACCCAAAGGACCTGCCCATGCCGTTTTCAATGTCCCAGGCCGCGCTGCCGGTTTTCGAAATCAATCTCAACGCGCTGTCGGCCATTCTCGACAAGGCGGAAGCCTTCGCTACGGCGAAGAAAATCGACCCCACTGTGCTGCTGCGTTCCCGCCTGTCGCCGGACATGTTCGATCTCACCCGTCAGATCCAGGTCGCGACCGATGGCGCCAAGCGTGGTTCGGCGCGCCTCGCCGGCGTCGAGCCGCCGAGCTACGAAGACAACGAGACAACGATCGCGCAGCTCAAGGAACGCATCGCCAAAACGGTCGCTTTTCTCAAGACGCTCGACCGCAAGCAGATCGACGCGGCAGCCGATCGCGAGATCACGTTTCCGCTCGGCGGCACCAACAAGGGCCAGATGAAGGGCGACGATTATCTCAACCACTTCATGCTGCCGAACTTCTATTTCCATTGCACCGCCGCCTACGCGATCCTGCGGCATTGCGGCGTGGATGTCGGCAAGCGCGATTTCCTCGGCGCGATCCCGCTGAAGATGGTTTGAGGCGGCGGCTACAGCGGCGGCTCCAAGCCGCCTTCTTTCTTGCAGGCGATGCTGGCTTCTTCGAGATCGAGCTCGCGTTCGATGCGCCGCCGCGCTTCGTCGGTGATTTGGCCTTCCTGCAACAGCCGGTAGATGTATTCGCGCTCGGCCGCGATCAGTTCCATGCGCAGCTCCGCGGCCACCGCCGCGGCATCGCCGCCATCGCCGCCATCGACGCTATGTTCCGACAATCGTCCGGTCCGATAATCGTGACGGGCGCGCAAGATCGCCAGCGCCTCGGCTGAAACCTGGCGGTCGGCCGCGACTTTTCCCAAGTGATTAAGCGCCACATCGAGAGCTTGCGACCGCGCGGCAAGCTCCGCCTCGTGCTCGCGTTGCCGCTCCTCGGCGGCGTGTTTTGCCAGGCCGAGCCAGCCGACGACGCCCGGCAGCAGCGATCCCTGACCGATCAGCGTGACGACGATGACGCCGAAGGTGACGAAAAGAATGAGATCGCGGTCGGGAAACGGCGCCCCGGCGGCCGTCGTCAACGGAATGGCCAGTGCCGCCGCGAGCGAGACGACGCCGCGCACGCCGACAAACCCGAGAAAAAAGGTCCACGGCCACGGCGGCGCCGGATCGCGGCGCGCCAGCGACGGGCTCAGCCAGCGCGGCAGATAGACCGCGGGATAGATCCAGATGAATCGCGTCACGATGACCACGACCACGGTAACCAGGATGGTCAACGTGAGACCGTGCAGCAAGTTTGCGTCCATCCGGTCGAGCAGCGTGCGCGTCTGCATGCCGGTGACCAGGAAGACAAATCCTTCGAGGAAATAAACCAGCAAATCCCAGAAGAAGATTCCCTGCAGCCGCGTCGCCGCCGGAATGAGCAGCGGCCCGTTCCAGCTCACGAACAGACCGGCCGCCACCGTCGCCAGCACGCCCGAACCGCCCAATTGCTGCGGCACCAGGAACGCGAGGTAAGGGGTCAAGAGCGATAGCGTGATCTCGACGCGCGGATCGTGCGCCCAGCGGCGCAAACGCAGGCTGAGCCAGCCGACGGCGATGCCATAGGCGATCTCGCCCACGACAATGAGTGCGAAGGTGCCCGCGGCCTCGCCGAGGGAAAACAGACCGGTGCTCACGGCGGCGACCGCGAAGCGGTAGAGGATCAAGGCCGTGGCGTCATTGGCCAACCCCTCGCCCTCCAGCACGACGACCAGCCGGCGCGGTACGCCGAGACGGCGCACGATCGCCAGCGGCGCGACCGCATCGGGCGGCGAGACAATGGCGCCGAGCAAAAAGCCGATGGCCCATGGCATGCCGAGCAGCCAGTGCACAGCGGCCGCCACCGCACACGTGGTAAAGACCACGGCACCGAACGCCAACAGCGCGATCGGGCGCAGGTTAAACCGGAACTCGCGCCAGCTCATGGCGACGCCGGCCGAATAGATCAGCGGCGGCAGGATGCCGAGCAGCACCAGCTCCGGCGCCAGTTCGATGCGCGGCAGCCCGGGCGCGAGCGCGAGCCCGATGCCGGCGATGACGAGCAGTATCGAGGGAGCGGTATTGAGCCGCCGTGCGACGATGGCGACCGCCGCCAGGACGGCGAGCAGGAGCAGTATGGTTTGGATTGTCGCCGCCATGGGAAATAAGTAGCCATCATAGCGCGCGGAATCAAACGGGCACCCGGGATCAGCATATTTGCACTGATCGGGTGACGGCCTTGATCGCTTGGCTGCCAGTTGTTCGCGTTGATGATCTTGTCAAGGACGGCGCGAAGCGCCGCCGCCTCCGGCGGTCTACGATCCTTGACAAGATCATCAACGCGAACAGAGTGCTGTCCAAGCGATCAAGGCCGTTTTCTAGGCCGTCTTACATCTGATACTCGCGACGCCGACGGCAGAGGCCACGCGTGGACCCCGAATTCATCCGCGACCTGTTCTCCCAATTCGGCCCGGTAACGATACGGCGCATGTTCAGCGGCGCCGGTATCTTCGCGGACGGTCTCATGTTCGGGCTGATCGTCGACGGCGCGATCCATCTCAAAGTCGACGAGACCAACATTGCGGATTTCGAACGCGAAGGCAGCCGGCCATTCACCTATACGCGCGGCAAAAGCTCAGGGCGGCCCACGCGCCATGCCCTGCCCTATTGGCGCCTGCCCGAGCGGCTCTACGACGATCCCGATGAACTCGGTGTTTGGGCGGGGCGCGCGTTCGCCGCAGCAGAACGGAAAAAATTAACTCCGCGAAAGCGGAACGAACGAAGACGACCGGGGAAAAAGTAACAGGCAAAGGCACAGAATGTGCCGTGCTCGCATGTCGGCATCGGTGCGAAGCCGAGTGGGCTCACTGTGCTCAGCGCAACCTACACTCGCTCGCGCCGTCGGGGGATCCGGCTCATTAAAGTCGTTCGTAGGCAGCTATTTGCGACCTCGCGCGTTGCTCAGTTCGAAGCGGTCACCTTCAAACCAAATCCGGAAGCCCGGCATGTCCTGGATCGCCCTGACCATGTCGATCTCCTTAATAATAGCGGCCTCAAGTATTTTGCGGGCTGCGTCGGGCATATGCTCTTTGGCCGACTTCTCCAACGCCTCAGTGAGCCGCTCTTCGTAGCTTTTGTTGCGAAAGATGCTCATGGTCTCTCCATACTTTTCCTCAATGAAGCACGCGATAAAACTTCCGCAGCGCCCCTCTATTGAGGGATTACGATACTTGCGGACTTCCGCAGATTGCACGGCGCGCATAACACTTGAATATTTTCGATAGTATTGCCCCCGCCCTTGGCAACCGGAATTATATGGTCAAACTGGAGTTTGTTATTCGAGCCGCAGTTAGCGCATACTCCACCGTCACGACGCCACGCTAGCATCTTTACATCGTCGGGGATTGCGCTGCGTACTGGGCCGCTTTTTGTATATTCTACAGCCGCTTCGATGTTGGCAACTGCCGAGCGTAGACGCACGAGCCCAGCATCTTCATCGTATGCTAATTTCTTAACTCGTAAGATTACTTCCTGCTTGTCCGCCTCCGTGTAAATCGGTCGCTCGGGCAAGAAAAACTGCTTGCGAAAAAAGAGGAGGGCTTGGCTCCCTTTGGTGGAATTAGTGCCAATAAATATCGGCTCCATATTGGATTTGCTATAATCCGATGAAGAGATAAACGGCACGAGCTCAATTGTGACGCTGCGAGCAACCGCCCCATCACCTATGATCAACTCAATTTGCCACTGACATTCATCCGCAGGCTGGTCGGCAGCTTCGAGATTCGTCAGTATAGACGCGAAGTCGCCAACGGTAAAAAACTTGCTCCCAAGAGGGACAACATTGGTTCCGGAGACCTCCCCAACTTTTGTAACTTTTATTGCCATGATCGCTTCTGAGTCCCACTAGCAATAACCAAGGCCAACCTGGCTATCAGACTAAGCCCATTTAGCACGATTACGTCAAATCGCGTCCTTCTCGGTTTTTAACTTATGTACATTGTCAAATGACCAAGCAATGCGCGCGAACAATGCCGCAGTAGCGGGAAGACTGGCCCCGGATTTCGCTCCGCTCAATCCGAGCTACATTTGCCTCACAAAAAACTCTGCGGATCGACATCGATATCGAGCTTGATCGAGCCCTGCTTCTTCGGCGCCACGGCAAGCCATTCACGCAGATAAGCTGAGAGATCGAAATTGCGCGGTGCTTTGATCAGCAATCGCAGCCGGTGCCGGCCGCGCACCAGCGCGAGTGGCGCTTCGGCGGGGCCGAGCACGCGCACGTCGTCGTGGGTTGGCGCGGCGCGGGCGAGCGCGCGGGCGTGAGATTCCGTGGCGTGCTTGTCGGGGCCGGAGACGACGATCGAGGCGAGGCGGCCGAACGGCGGATAGCGGTCGCGCTCACGGACTTCGATTTCGGCGTCGTAGAACGCCTCGCGGTCCTGCGCGATCAGGGCGCGCATCACCGGATGCTCGGGCTGATGCGTCTGCAAATAGCCATGGCCGATGCCGGCGTCGCGGCCGGCGCGGCCGATCACCTGATGCAAGAGCTGGAAGGTGCGCTCGGCGGCGCGCGGATCGCCGTTGCTCAGGCCCAGATCGGCGTCGATGACGCCGACCAGATTCAGCATCGGGAAGTGATGGCCCTTGGCGACCAGCTGAGTGCCGATGACGATATCGAAACGGCCCTGGGCGACGTCGTCCAGTTCCTCGCGCAGCCGCTCGACCGAGACGACGAGATCGCTGGACAGCACCAGCACGCGGGCCTGCGGAAACAGCTCGCGCACTTCTTCTTCCAGGCGCTCGACGCCCGGGCCGCAGGCCACAAAAGAGTTCGCGGCCTGGCATTTTGGGCATGCGGCCGGATGCGGCATGGCGAAGCCGCAATGGTGGCAAACGAGGTGCTTGCGGAAGCGGTGATCGACCAGCCAGGCGTCGCAGTTCGGGCAGGAGAAGCGGAAGCCACAGGCGCGGCACAGGGTCAACGGCGCATAGCCGCGGCGATTGAGGAATAGCAGCGCCTGCTCACGGCGCTCGATGGCGATTTGCATCGCACCGGCCAGCAGCGGCGAGATGAAGCGACCGCGCGGCGGCGGCGCCTGGCGCAGATCGATCGCCTCGACCGCCGGCTCAAGCTGGCCGCCGAAGCGCTCAGGCAGCGCGAGACGCGCATAGCGCCCGCGCCGCGCATTGACCACCGTTTCCAGCGACGGCGTCGCCGACGACAGCACGATGGGAATGCGGGCGATATGGCCGCGCACCACCGCCATGTCGCGGGCGTGGTAATGCACGCCGTCCTCCTGCTTGTAGGCCGGATCGTGCTCTTCATCGACCACGATGAGACCGAGATCGGCGTAGGGCAGAAACAATGCCGAGCGTGCGCCGACCACGACGGAGACCTCACCGTCGGCGACCGCACGCCAAGTGCGCGCGCGCTTGCGCGGCGACAGCTCCGAATGCCATTCCGCCGGCCGCACGCCGAAGCGGGCGGCGAAGCGGTCGAGGAATTGCGCGGTGAGCGCAATCTCCGGCATCAGGATCAGGCTCTGCCGGCCGCGGCGAATGGTGTCGGCCACCGCCTCGAAATAAACTTCCGTCTTGCCCGAGCCGGTGACGCCGTCGAGCAAGGTCACGGCATAACCGCCCTTCGCTACGGTCGCTTTGAGCGCCGCCGCGGCGGCGCTTTGGTCCGGCGTGAATTCCGATTGCACGAAATCCGGATCGGGCTTTTGCGCCACCGGCTCCGGCGGCAGCACCACCGTTTCAAGCGTGCCTTCGTCGATGAGGCCGTCGATCACGCCCGTGCTGACGCCGGCTTCGCGCGCGGCGTCGCTCTTGCCGCGCACCATGCCGTCGGCGAAGAGTGCCAGCACGCGCTGCCGCGCCGGTGTCATGCGTTGCGGCGGCGCGCCGGCGAGCCGCACGCCGACCCGCTCGCGCTCGGCGCCTAAATGCTCGCCCATGCGCAGGCACATGCGCAGCACCATGCCGCGCGAGCTCACGGTGTAGTTCGCCACCCAATCGACGAAGCTGCGCAATTCGGGGCGCAGCGGCGGCAATTCGAGCTTTTGCTCGACGTCCTTGAGCCGGTTGTCGAGCCGCGGATTGGGCTTTGGATTGTCCGCCCACACCACCGCAGTGGCCTCGCGGGCGCCGAGCGGCACGCAGACGATATCGCCCGGAGCGAGCTCGAGCTCTTCCGGCACCCGGTAGGAATAGGCCCGGTCGAGGGCGACCGGGACCAGGACATCGACGACGCGTTTGGTCATGGCTGCATATTTGCCCGCTTAAATATGGACCACGGCCGATTTCGGCAATTAAGGAAGCGGGAACGAAGGGGGTGCGATATATCCCGCCGTGTCAAGCACACGACAAAAATCGCAAGATCTGCCGGATTTCGTGGCGCCGAAAGTCGCCGCCGAGATCGAGGATTGGCTAAGCCATCTCGGCGCCGAGCGGCGCATGTCGCCGAAGACCGTCGAGGCCTATCGGCGCGATGTGCTGCAGTTCCTCATGTTTTTGGCCGAGCACCTCGGCGGCGCGCCGTCGCTGCGGGACCTTGCCGGGCTCGCGCCGGCCGACGTGCGCGCCTTCCTGGCGGCGCGGCGCGCCAAAAACATCGGCAGCCGTTCGCTGATGCGGGCGCTGGCCGGTATGCGCGCCTTCGGCCGCTTCCTGGAACGCAACGGCAAGGGCAAGGTCGGCGCGCTCACCGCCGTGCGCGCGCCGAAAATCGGCAAAACCTTGCCGCGGCCGCTGGCGGTCACCGCCGCCAAGCGCGTCGCCGATCCCGACATCGCGGCCGGCGACGGGCGCGAGCCCTGGATTCATGCGCGCGATGCCGCGGTGCTGGCGCTGCTCTATGGCTGCGGCTTGCGCATCGCCGAAGCGCTGGGTTTAAAGCGCGTCGATGTCGGCACCCGCGACACACTTACTGTTACCGGAAAAGGCCGCAAGCAGCGCATGGTCCCACTGCTGCCGCAAGTCGATAAGTTGATCGCGGATTACGTCGCGCTCTGTCCCTTCGATCTGCCCGACGACGGGCCGCTGTTCGTCGGCGCCAAGGGCGGTCCGCTGTCGCCCCGCATCATCCAGCTCACCATGGCACGGCTGCGTGGCGCGCTCGACCTGCCCGAGACCGCGACGCCGCATGCGCTGCGGCATTCCTTCGCCACACACCTTCTCGCCCGCGGCGGCGACATCCGCTCGATCCAGGAATTGTTGGGCCACGCCTCGCTGGCGACCACGCAAATCTATACCGAGGTCGACGCCGAGCGCCTGATCGGCGCCTATCGCGCCGCCCACCCGCGGGCATAGGATTTGTGCTATTCGTCATTCTGGGGCGCCGCGCAGCGGCGAACCCGGAATCCATAGCCCCTGTGCCGGGAATATGGATTCCGGGTTCCTCGCTTCGCTCGGCCCCGGAATGACACGAGGGGCCACCATGTCGGAAATTCACGAAGCAATCGAGAAGGCGCAGGAAGGCGAGCACGGCGAAGGCCACAACAGACGGATCGCGCTGGTGATCGCGATCCTGGCGCTGTTCCTCTCGTTCTCGGAGACGGCCGGCAAAGGCGCGCAGACCGAGGCGATCAGCAAGAATGTCGAGTCGTCGGACCTGTGGGCGTTCTTCCAGGCCAAGAACATCCGCATTTCCCAGGTTACGACCGCCGCGGAGGAGATGGCGGTCGCGGCCGCCGGCGCCGCCGATCCCGCCGTCAAGGCGGCGATGGAAAAACAAATCGAAGCTTGGAAAGCCACCGCCGAGCGTCTGAAATCGGAACCGAAAACCGGCCGCGAGCAGCTCGCCGAGCAGGCCAAGGAGGCCGTGGAAGAGCGCGATCTGGCCATGGCGAAATATCATCATTACGAATTGTCTTCCGCAGCCTTCCAGGTCGGCATCGTGCTCGCCTCGGCGGCGGTGATCACCGGCATGATCGGGCTCGCCTGGTTCGCCGGCGGGCTGGGCGCGATCGGGCTCGTGCTGCTGGCGCTCGGGTTGTTCGCGCCGCATGCGGTGCCGTTCATCGCGGCGTTGTAATAGTCGTCATTCCGGGGCCGAGCGAAGCTCGGAACCCGGAATCCATAGCCACAGCCGGCGCAGAACTAGCGCCGAAACATTTGCCGCAATGATCGTGATTATGGATTCCGTGCTCGCCGCTTAGCGGCGCTCCGGAATGACGGCTAGAAATTGATCGCCCGCTTGGCCACGGCCAGCGCCGCTTCCTTGATCGCTTCGGTCAGCGTCGGATGGGCGTGGCAGGTGCGGGCGATGTCCTCGGACGAGGCGCCGAATTCCATGGCGACCGCCGCCTCGCCGATCATGTTGCCGGCATCGGGACCGAGAATGTGCACGCCGAGCACGCGGTCGGTCTTGGCGTCCGCCAGGATTTTCACAAAACCTTCGGTGGTCAGGTTGACCTTGGCGCGAGCATTGGCGGTGAAGGGAAATTTTCCAACGTTGTAGGCGACGCCGGCGGCCTTGAGCTCTTCTTCGGTTTTGCCGACGGAGGCGATTTCCGGATAGGTGTAAACGACGTTGGGAATGACGTCGTAGTTCACATGGCCGGCCTGGCCGGCGAGGATTTCGGCGACCGCGACGCCTTCCTCCTCCGCTTTGTGGGCCAACATGGGGCCGGCAATGACGTCGCCGATGGCATAGACGCCGGCGATGTTGGTGCCGAAGTGCGGATCGACAATGACCCTGCCGCGATTGTCCTTCTTCACGCCGATGTCTTCGAGACCGAGGCCTTCGGTGTAAGGCACCCGGCCGATCGCCACGAGAACGATATCGGCGTCGATCATCTCCGCGGCGCCACCACCTGAAGCCGGCTCCACTTTCACCTTCAGTGTTTTGCCGGAGGCATCGACTCCAGTGACCTTCGACGACAGTTTGAAGGCAAGACCCTGCTTTTGCAGCATGCGGTGGAATTGATTGGCGATCTCGCGATCGATGCCGGGCAGAATGTGATCGAGGAATTCGACGATCGTCACCTCGGCGCCGAGCCGCCGCCACACCGAGCCGAGCTCGAGCCCGATGATGCCGGCGCCGACGATGAGGAGTTTTTGCGGGACCTTGCCGAGATCGAGCGCGCCGGTCGACGACACGACGCGCTTTTCGTCGAAATCGATACCGTTGAGCCGCGCCACGTCCGACCCAGTGGCAATGACGATGTTTTTCGTATCCAGCGTCTGCGTCTTGCCGTCGTCGGCTTTCACCTCGACCTTGCCTGGCGCTGTGATGCGGCCTGAGCCGTGAAACGTCTCGATCTTATTCTTCTTGAACAGATATTCGACGCCTTTGACGTTACCCTCGACGCCTTTCTCCTTATATTTGAGCATCGCCGCGAGATCGACACTCGGCTTGCCGACCTTGATGCCCATGTCGCCGAATTTGTGGCCTGCCTCCTCGTAAAGCTCCGACGCATTCAGCATCGCCTTCGAGGGGATACAGCCGATATTGAGGCAAGTGCCGCCGAAGGTGCCGCGCTTCTCCACCACGGCAGTCTTCATGCCAAGCTGCGCCGCGCGAATGGCGCAGACATAACCGCCGGGGCCTGAGCCGATGACGATGAGATCGTAGGGCATCGATTACAAATCCAGCACCAGCCGCGCCGGCTCCTCCAGGCATTCCTTCACCCGCACCAAAAACGTCACCGCCTCGCGGCCGTCGACCAGGCGGTGGTCATAGCTCAGCGCCAGATACATCATTGGCCGGATCTCGACCTTGCCGCCGACCGCCATCGGGCGGTCCTGGATCTTGTGCATGCCGAGAATGCCGGATTGCGGCGCGTTGAGGATCGGCGTCGACATCAGCGAGCCGTAGATGCCGCCATTGGTGATGGTGAAGGTGCCGCCCTGCAGCTCGTCGATCTTGAGGGCGCCGTCGCGAGCGCGATGGCCGAAATCCGCGATGCTCTTTTCGATCTCGGCGAGCGATTTTTGATCGCAATCGCGGACCACCGGCACCACCAGGCCGCGCTCGGTGCCGACCGCGATGCCGATGTGATAATAGTTCTTGTAGATGATATCGGCGCCGTCGATCTCGGCATTGACCGCGGGGATTTCTTTCAACGCCTGCACGCAGGCGCGCACGAAGAAGCCCATGAAGCCAAGCTTTGTGCCGTGCTTCTTCTCGAACAGGTCGCGGTATTGCGTGCGCAGCGCCATGACGTGGCCCATGTCGACCTCGTTGAAGGTCGTCAGCATGGCGGCGGTGTTCTGCGCGTCTTTCAGACGCCGCGCGATGGTTTGCCGAAGCCGCGTCATCTTCACGCGCTCTTCGCGCGCGGCGTCGTCCGCCGGCGATGGTGCGCGGACCTGCACCGCTGCAGCGGGCTGCGCTACCGGCGTGGGCTGCGCGGCGGCGCGTTCGATTGCGGCGAGCATGTCGCCTTTGGTGACCCGGCCGTCCTTGCCGGTGCCTGACATGGCCGCAGCGTCGATGCCGGTTTCCGCGGCGATCTTGCGCACCGACGGCGCCAGCGGCTTGTCGGCAGCGGGCACCGCTACTGGTGCAGGCTTAGGCGGTGCGGGCGGCGGCGTGGGCTGAGCTACGGGCTGCGGCACGGCTTTTGCCGGCGCGGCGCCTTCCTTGATCTGGCCAAGCACCGCGCCTACGGCGACGGTGTCGCCATCCTTGGCGGCGATATCGCTAAGCACGCCCGCGGCCGGCGCCGGCACTTCGATCGTCACCTTGTCGGTTTCGAGCTCGACCAGCGGTTCATCGACGGCGACAGCATCGCCGGATTTCTTGAACCATTTGCCGATGGTCGCCTCGGTGACCGATTCTCCGAGCGTCGGCACGCGAATTTCAGCCATGATGTTTCCGCCTTCTCTGTCATCATCCGCGAAAGCGGATGATCCAGTAATCACGCTCGTATCCGATTGGAACCTCTGCGTTTACTGGGTGCCCCGCTTTCGCGGGGCATGACAGTTGAGATTTATGTCAACGCGTCTTCCAAAAACTGCTTGAGCTGGGCGAGATGCAGCGACATCTGCCCGACCGCCGTCGAGGCCGATGCCGGCCGGCCGGTATAGCGCGCGCGGCGATGCTTTGCGCCGATCTGGTTGAGCACCCATTCGAGGAAGATATCGACGAACACCCAGGCGCCCATGTTGCGCGGCTCTTCCTGGCACCACACGATCTCGGCCTGCTTGAAGCGCGTGAGCTCCAGCATCAGCGCCTTGGTCGGGAACGGATAGAGCTGCTCGATGCGAAGAAGATAAATATCGTTGATGCCGCGCTTCTCGCGCTCCTCGTAGAGATCGTAATAGACCTTGCCCGAAGAGATGACGACGCGGCGCATCTTGTCGTCGGGGACGAGCTTGATCTTCTCGTCCGGCAGCAGCTGGGCGTCGTCCCACAACAGCCGGTGGAACGAGGTGTTCGGCCCCATCTCGTCGAGCCGCGACACCGCGCGCTTGTGACGCAACAGCGACTTCGGCGTCATCAAGATCAGCGGCTTGCGGAAGTCGCGGTTGAGCTGACGGCGCAGGATGTGAAAGTAGTTCGCCGGCGTCGTGCAGTTGGCGACCTGCATGTTGTCCTCGGCGCACATCTGCAGAAAGCGCTCGAGGCGGGCGGAGGAATGCTCCGGCCCCTGCCCTTCGTAGCCGTGCGGCAACAGACAGACGAGTCCCGACATGCGCAGCCATTTGCGTTCGCCCGACGAGATGAACTGGTCGAACAGCACCTGCGCGCCGTTGGCGAAATCGCCAAACTGGGCTTCCCACAAGGTGAGCGTATCGGGCTCGGCCAGCGAATAGCCGTACTCGAAGCCGAGCACGGCCTCTTCCGAGAGCATCGAATTGATGACTTCGAAGCGGGCCTGGCCTTCGCCAAGATGGGCGAACGGCGTGTAGCGATTGTCGTTCTCCTGGTCGTGCAGCACCGAATGGCGCTGGGAGAACGTGCCGCGCTCGGAGTCCTGGCCGGACAGCCGCACCTTGTGGCCTTCGAGCAGCAACGAACAGAAAGCCAGCGCCTCGCCAGTCGACCAGTCGATATTGGCGCCGGTCTCGATCGACTTGCGGCGGCTGTCAAAGAACCGGTTGAGCGTGCGATGCAGGTGAAAGCCCGGCGGCAATGTGGTGATCTTGTCGCCGATCTCCTTGAGCTTGGCGATCTCGACGCCGGTATGGCCGCGGCGCGGATCGTCGGCCTCACCCGCCCTCTGGAATCCGGCCCAGCGGCCGTCGAGCCAATCGGCCTTGTTGGCGCGGTAGCTTTGCGCGGCTTCAAGCTCGACGTCGAGGCGGGCGCGCCAGTCCGCCTTCATCTTCTCGACTTCGCCCGCGGTGACGACGCCTTCGCCGACCAGCTTGTTGCCGTAGATTTCGAGTGTCGACGGATGCGCGGCGATCGCCTTATACATTAGCGGCTGGGTGAACGACGGCTCGTCGCCCTCGTTGTGGCCGTGGCGGCGATAGCAGAACATGTCGATGACGACGGGTTTCTGGAATTTCTGCCGGAACTCGGTTGCGATCTTGGCAGCGAAGACGACGGCTTCCGGATCGTCGCCATTGACGTGGAAAATCGGCGCCTCGATCATCTTGGCGACATCGGACGGATACGGCGACGAGCGCGAATAACGCGGATTGGTGGTGAAGCCGATCTGGTTGTTAAGGATGAAATGTACCGAGCCGCCGGTGCGGTGGCCGCGCAAGCCGGAGAGACCCAAGCATTCCGCCACCACGCCCTGCCCGGCGAACGACGCATCGCCGTGAATGAGCAGCGGCATCACCATGGTGCGGTCTTCCGGCGTGGCGCCGTGCTGATCCTGCTTGGCGCGCACCTTGCCGAGCACCACCGGATCGACGATTTCCAGATGCGACGGATTGGCGGTGAGCGACAGATGCACCTTGTTGGCGTCGAACTCGCGGTCCGACGAGGCGCCGAGGTGATATTTGACGTCGCCCGAACCTTCGATCTCGTTGGGCGTCGACGAGCCGCCCTTGAACTCGTGGAAGATGGCGCGGTGCGGCTTGGCCATCACCTGCGCCAGCACGTTGAGGCGGCCGCGATGCGGCATGCCGATGACGATCTCGCGCACGCCGAGCGCGCCGCCGCGCTTGATGATCTGCTCCAGCGCCGGGATCATCGATTCGCCGCCATCGAGACCGAAGCGTTTGGTGCCGGTGAATTTCAGATCGCTGAATTTTTCAAAGCCTTCGGCTTCGACCAGCTTGTTGAGGATGGCGCGCTTGCCCTCGCGGGTAAACGAGATTTCCTTGTCCGGCCCCTCGATGCGCTCCTGGATCCAGCCTTTCTGCGTACCGCTCGAGATGTGCAGGAATTCGACGCCGAGCGTCTGGCAATAGGTGCGCCGCAGGATGGCGACGATCTGGCGGATGGTGCCGAATTCAAGCCCGAGCACCTTGTCGAGAAAGATCGGACGATCGAGATCGGCCTCGCTGAAGCCGTAAGTGCGCGGATCGAGCTCCTCCTCGTTCTTCTGTGGCTCGAGCCCGAGCGGATCGAGATTGGCGTGGAAATGGCCGCGCGCCCGATAGGCGCGGATCAGCATCAGCGCCCGGATCGAGTCCCGCGTCGCCCGCTCGATATCAGCGGAGGAAAGCTCGACGCCGCGGCTTTGCGCCTCCGCCTTGACCTTGATGCCGACGCCGTTGCCGACCTCGGCCCAATTGCCGTCGAGCGCCGCGACCAGATCGCCACTCGGCAGCGGCGGCCAGCCGGGCCGGCCCCACGACGGGCCGCGCGCGTTTTTTTCAACGTCGGCGGCGCTGTCCTTCAGGCTCTGGAAGAACGACTGCCACTCGGCGTCGACCGCCTGCGGATCGGCTTCGTAGCGGGCATAGAGGTCTTCGATATAGGGGGCATTGCTGCCGTAGAGGAACGAGGTGAGGGCGAAGGCGGCGTTGGCGTCCTGGCGGGACATGGTGCTTTTCCTGGGCGATTCCTGGGGCAGGAACCCGTAACGAGAGAGGCAAGAAGCGAGAAACCGACGACGCGGAAAGACGCGAATCAGGCCCGGCCCGGCGCAGGGATTCCTCTTTGTACCCTATTTAATGGCGCGATGCGGCAGGCAAAAGACGATAGAAATGAATCAGGATTTCAATAATTCGGCAAGGGTATGGCCGAGCCGCGCCGGCGACGGCGAAACCTTGATCCCGGCCGACTCCATGGCGGCAATCTTGGAATCCGCGCCCCCTTTGCCGCCGGCGATGATGGCGCCGGCATGGCCCATGCGCCGTCCCGGCGGTGCCGTGCGCCCGGCGATGAAGCCGACCATCGGCTTCTTGCGGCCGCGCTTGGCTTCGTCCTTCAAAAACTGCGCGGCGTCTTCTTCCGACGAGCCGCCGATCTCGCCGATCATGACGATCGCCTCAGTCGCCTTGTCGGCGAGAAACATTTCCAGCATTTCGATGAAGTCGGTGCCCCTGACCGGATCGCCGCCGATGCCGACTGCCGTGGTTTGGCCGAGTCCCTCCCGCGTAGTCTGGAACACTGCCTCGTAGGTCAGCGTGCCGGAGCGCGAGACGATGCCGACTTTGCCCGGCTTGAAAATATTGCCGGGCATGATGCCGATCTTGCATTCGCCGGCGGTCATGACGCCGGGACAGTTGGGCCCGATCAGGCGCGATTTCGAGCCGCACAGCGCGCGCTTGATCTTGACCATGTGGCTCACCGGAATGCCTTCGGTGATGCACACGATCAGCGCAATCTCCGCCGCGATCGCCTCGGCAATCGCATCGGCCGCGCCGGCCGGCGGCACATAGATCACGCTGGCGTCGGCGCCGGTTTTCTCGCGCGCTTCGGCAACGGTGTCGAACACCGGCAGATCGAGGTGCGTCGAGCCGCCTTTGCCGGGCGACACGCCGCCGACCATTTTGGTGCCGTAGGCGATCGCCTGCTCGGAATGGAAGGTGCCGTTCTTGCCGGTAAAACCCTGGCAGATGACTTTGGTGTTCTTGCCGATGAGGATGGACATTATCGGGCCAGCCTATTCTGTACCTCCCCCTGAAAGGGGGAGGTCGGCGCGCCAGCGCCGGGTGGGGGTCCGTCTGAGATTTCTCAGTTCGTCTGCGGCTTCTTTGATTTTTTCCAAGACGCCGTAGAGATTCTTGGTGACGTCGTTGTTCCAGAATCTAAGCTCGGTCACGCCGCAGCGACGTAGCCAAGTGGTTCGCCTTTCATCGTGCGCTTCTTGACGCTGATAAGTGTGTTGGCCGCCATCAAGCTCGATGGAGAGGCAGAGTTCCGGACAGTAAAAATCGAGAATGTACCGGCCGGCCGGATGTTGCCGCCGAAAACTCAAACCATCCAGGCGACCGTCGCGTAGTTTGGTCCAGAGACGCTTTTCAACCTCGGTCGCAGTCCGGCGCAGTTTGCGGGCGCGTGCAGTCTTTTCTGGCGTTCGATTGTATTGCGATGGCGGACGGACCCCCACCCGGCTCGCTCCGCTCGCCATCCTCCCCCTTTCAGTGGGAGGTAAAGAGGTGCTGCCCATCATCACGCAGCCTCTTTCACGGCCTTGACGATCTTCTGCGCGGCATCGTCGAGATCGTCTGCTGAGGTGACGTTCAGATTCGACTTGGCGATGATGTCCTTGCCGAGCTCGACATTTGTGCCTTCGAGCCGCACCACCAGCGGCACGCGCAAGCCGACTTCCTTCACTGCAGCGACCACGCCCTCGGCGATCACATCGCATTTCATGATGCCGCCGAAGATGTTGACCAGGATGCCCTTCACGTTGTGATCCGACGTGATGATCTTGAACGCGGCCGCAACCTTGTCCTTCGTCGCGCTGCCACCGACGTCCAAAAAATTGGCCGGCGCCATGCCGTAGAGCTTGATGATGTCCATGGTCGCCATGGCGAGACCGGCGCCGTTGACCATGCAGCCGATCGAGCCGTCGAGCGCGATGTAATTGAGATCGAATTTCGAGGCTTCGATCTCCTTGGCGTCTTCCTCGGTCTCGTCGCGCAGCGCGGCGATTTTTGGATGAAGAAACAGTGCGTTGTTGTCGAAATCGGTCTTGGCGTCGAGACAGATCAGCTTTTTGTCCAAGGTGGCAACCAGCGGATTGATCTCGATCAGGCTCATGTCGGTGTCGATGAAAGCCTTGTAGATGTTGGACAGCAGCGGCCCCAGCTGCTTCGCCAGATCGGCGTCGAGCTTCAATGCTTGTGCAACGCTGCGAACGTGATGCGGACAAATGCCGGCGACCGGATCGACCGAAATGGTGACGATCTTGTCCGGCGTGTCGTGCGCCACGACTTCGATATTCATGCCGCCTTCGGTGGAGACCACGATGGCGACGCGGGAAGTCTCGCGGTCGATCAGCATCGACAGGTAGAATTCCTTGTCGATCGGCGAGCCTTCCTCGATGTAGAGCCGGTTGACCTGCTTGCCGTGCGGCCCGGTCTGGTGCGTGACCAGGGTCGAGCCGAGGAGCCGCGTCGCTTCCTTCTTCACGTCGTCGACCGATTTGACGACCTTGACGCCGCCGGCCTTGCCGCGGCCGCCGGCATGGATCTGCGCTTTCACCACCCAGACCGGCCCGCCGAGCTCGTTGGCGGCTTTCACCGCTTCATCGACGCTGAACGCCGGATAGCCGCGCGGCACCGGTACGCCGTAGTCGCGCAACACGGCTTTGGCTTGGTATTCGTGGATGTTCATACGCGGCCCCACCGCTTGTCATTGTCCGCGAAGGCGGACAACCCAGTAAACACAAAACCCTCGTCAATCACGCAACAGTACGACAACCCGGTCTGCGGCGATTACTGGATGCTCCGCCTTCGCGGAGCATGACAGTGAGAGGACGTTACTTCCCGAGATCAGGCGCGATCTTCTTGCAGGCCTCGACCAGCGATTCCACCGCCCCCACCGATTTCTCGAACATGCCGCGCTCGGCGCTGTTGAGCTCGATCTCGACGATGCGCTCAACGCCCTTGCTGCCGATCACCACCGGCACGCCGACATAGAGGTCTTTGACGCCGTATTCGCCATTGAGCCAGGCGGCGGCCGGCAGCACGCGCTTCTTGTCGCGCAGGTAGCTTTCGGCCATGGCGATCGCCGACGCTGCAGGCGCGTAGAACGCCGAGCCGGTGCGCAACAGGCTGACGATCTCGCCGCCGCCGTTGCGCGTGCGATCGACGATCTCGTCGACGCGGGCCGCCGTGGTCCAGCCCATCTTGACCAGATCGGGCAGCGGAATACCGGCGACGGCGGAATAGCGCACCAGCGGCACCATGGTGTCG
Organism: uncultured Alphaproteobacteria bacterium; assembly: GCA_963724715.1. GTDB lineage: Bacteria > Pseudomonadota > Alphaproteobacteria > Rhizobiales > Xanthobacteraceae > BOG-931. The sequence continues at coordinate 96,629 of CAVRVV010000006.1, forward strand.
CCGTGGCCGCCGAGCACGAAGGCGGTGACGTCTTCGACCGAGACGTTGAACTCGTCGGCCAGGAAATAACGGAAGCGCGAGGAATCGAGCACGCCCGCCATGCCGACCACCATCTGCTTCGGCAGGCCGCAGCACTTCTGCAGCGCCCAGACCATGGCGTCGAGCGGATTGGTGATGCAAATGATGAAGGCGTTCGGCGCGTATTTCTTGATGCCGGAGCCGACCTGCTCCATCACCTTGAGATTGATGCCAAGGAGATCGTCGCGGCTCATGCCGGGTTTACGCGGCACGCCGGCGGTGACGATGCACACCGAAGCGCCTTCCAGCGACTCGTAGGAATTGGTGCCGGTGAAACGGGCGTCAAAACCGTCGACCGGCGACGACTGGACGAGATCGAGCGCCTTGCCCTGGGGCACGCCTTCGGCGATGTCGAACATCACGACGTCGCCCAATTCCTTGAGCCCGATCAGATGCGCGAGCGTGCCGCCGATTTGACCCGCGCCGATCAATGCAATCTTGTTTCGTGCCATCCGATAAATGTCCTTGATTGATGGGCGAAAGAGGTCCGGCTGTGGCGGTCATTAGCCCTTTCGGGTGACGCGTTCAAGTCGGCTAAGATCGGCGAGGCAGCCGTAGGGAACGAAAAGGGGCACGCCGCCATTGAGTGGCGGGCAGGCGCGCCCAAAGTGGTGCAACGAGAGCGGTCATGGCGAGGAAACGGTGGTCGGCAAAATCGCTGTTTGCGATGCTCGGGCCGGGCCTGGTCACCGGCGCCGCCGACGACGATCCGAGCGGGATCGCGACCTATTCCCAGGCCGGCGCGCAGTTCGGCTACGCGCTGGGCTGGACGATGTTCCTGACCACACCGTTCATGATCGCCATCCAGATGGTCAGCGCCCGCATCGGCGCCGTCACCGGACGGGGACTGGCGGCGAACCTGGGCAAGGCGATGCCCGCCGTGCTGCTGCACGCTTTGGTGGGGCTCTTGCTCATTGCCAATACGCTCAACATCGCCGCCGACATCGCGGCGATGGGCGATGCGTTGCGGCTGGTCGTCGGCGGCCCGATGTTGCTCTACATCGCGGTGTTCGGCATCGGCTGCCTCACCGCCGAGATCCTGATTCCGTATCACTCCTATTCGCGCTACCTGAAGGCGCTCACGCTCGTGCTGTTCGCCTATGTCGCCACCGTTTTCACCATCCGGATTCCGTGGGGCGAGGTGGCGGCGGCGACGTTCCTGCCGCGGGTATCGTGGGATCGCGATTACATGCTGATGCTGGTGGCGATCTTCGGCACCACGATCAGTCCCTACATGTTCTTCTGGCAAGCCTCGCTCGAAGCGGAGGGGCGCAAGCTGCGCGCCAAAACGACGAGCAACTCGGTTGCGTCCACCACCAAGCGCCTTGGACAACGCGAGGGCTTTCGCATCGGGCTCGACACCACCGTCGGCATGTTTTTGTCGAACATCATCGGATTTTTTATCATCGTCACCACTGCGGCCACGTTGCACGCCCACGGCGATGACGCACATCGACACCGCAGCCCAGGCCGCCGAGGCGCTGCGCCCGCTCGCCGGCCCGGCCGCGTTTTTCCTGTTCTCTTTGGGCATCATCGGCACCGGGCTGCTCGCGGTGCCGGTGCTCGCCGGTTCTGCCGGCTATGCGGTGGCGGAGACTTTCGGCTGGGAAGGCAGCCTCGAAATGCCGGCCCGCAGCGCGCCGGGTTTCTACCTGGTGGTCGCCGCGGCAACGTTGGCCGGATTGGGCGCGGCGCTCACCCCGCTCGATCCGATCCGCATGTTGTTCTGGAGCGCCGTGGTCAACGGCGTCGTCGCCGTGCCGCTCATGGTCGCCATGATGGTGGTCGTCGCCAGCCGCAGCATCATGGGCAAATTCGCCGCTTCGCGCGCGCTGATGGTGTTCGGCTGGTTTGCGACATTCCTGATGGGCCTCGTCGTCACCGCCCTGCTGATTACGAGCGTTAGCGGTTAGGTCTCGACAATACCGGCGGACGAAGCAGGCTCTTTCGTGTGCGCGGCACCGTGAGGCCGTGCCAGATAGGCCTGCGAGCGCATTTCAACGAGGCGTGAGGCGGTGCGCTTGAATTCCTGCGCCTCAAAACCTTCGTCCGCTTGATAGAGCGCGTCGGGCTCCGCTGCCGCCGAGGCAATGAGCTTCACGTTCATGTCGTAGAGCGTGTCGATCAGGATGATGAAGCGCTTCGCCGCGTTGCGCGTGTCGTAGGTCATCACCGGCACGTGGTCGAGGATGATGGTGTGATATTCGTGCGCGAGGTGCAGGTAGTCGGCGGCGGCGAGCGGCGCCTCGCAGAGATCGTGGAAGGTGAAGCGCGCCACGCCCATGAAGGCGCGCGGCACGTGCACGCTGCGTCCTTTGAGCGGCAGCTCTTGCGTGGTGCCGTCGTGGCCGCCGGCGAGCCGCCGCCAGGCATCGTCGAGCGCCGCATCCGCAACGGCGTCGGCCGGCACATACCACACCGGAAGACCTGCGAGCTTTTCCAGCCGGAAATCGGTGCGCGCATCGAGCCGCATGACGTCCATGTGTTCTTCGAGCAAGTGAATGAACGGCACGAACAGCGCGCGGTTCAAGCCGTCTTTATAAAGCTCGTCCGGCGCCACGTTCGAGGTGGCGACGACCACAACGCCGTGCGCGAACAATTGCGCGAACAGCCGGCCCAAAATCATGGCGTCGGCGATGTCGGTGACATGGAATTCGTCGAAGCAGAGCAGCCAAGCCTCGTCGAACAATTGCCCCGCGACAAGCCTGATCGGATCTTCGCCTTCGTGCTCGCCGCGCTTTATCTCCTGGCGCAGCGCGAAAATGCGTTCGTGCACGTCGAGCATGAATTCATGGAAATGGGCGCGGCGCTTGCGTGCCACCGGACTTGCTTCGAAGAACAAATCCATCAGCATGGTCTTGCCGCGGCCGACGTCGCCGTAGATGTAGAGGCCCTTGAGCGGCGGCTCCTTGCGGTTGCCGAACAGCCAGCCGAGTGACGAGGATTTGCGTGCTAGGCGATGCTCCGCGATCCGCACCTCGAGCCGCTGTAGCGTCGCGATGACGGCGAGTTGCGCGTCGTCGCTGCCGACGCGCCCCACGGCGACGCCGGCGGCATATTGCGCTGTAATTGTGCTCGCCATCGAGAGGGTTAACCGTTGTGGGCGAAACGTGGCCGAAACACGCGGACAATCAGCACTGCATTGCGCATGCCAAGATTCGGCAGTCAAACAGTCGTGAACGATTTACGAGCCATGCGTATACGGAATGTAGGCATGTTGCTCAATGCTTCACCTTGCCAAACTTTGGCGCCGCACGACATGATGATTTGATTCGGCGTACAGGTGAAACTGCCTGCTACGCCAATTTGCTGCGCGGAGGAAACGATCGGGAGGGTCTCACAGACGACAGTGTCCTTACCGGGACGACAATGTCAGGAGACCCAATGCAGGATGTTCTTCCAGAAGGCGGCGTGATCCGCAAATTGTGGGTCGGTGAAGCGGAAAAATACCGCGATCATATGCTGCGCCTCGATCCGGCGAGCCGCAACAGCCGATTCGCCGGCGGCGTATCCGACGACTTCATCCGCAAATATGCCGATCTGTCGCAATCGCTGGACGCCGTGATCCACGGTTTTTTCATCGGCGGGATGCTGCGCGGCGCCGCCGAGCTGCGGCCGCTGGGCGTGCGCTTTCCGCGCCAGGCCGAAGCCGCGATCAGCATCGAGAAGCCATGGCAGAGCCACGGCGTCGGCTCGGCGCTGCTGCGCCACACGTTGCTCACCGCGCGCAACCGCGGCATCAGGCTCTTGCACATGGCGTGCCTGGCCGAGAACCGGCGCATGCAGCAATTGGCGCGCAAATTCGACGCCGAGCTGTCGTTCGATTTCGGCAGCGTGATCGGCGAGGTCGAATCGTCGCGGCCGACGCCGCTGTCGCTGATGCGCGAGGCCATGGCCGACGGCCACGGTTTTGCTACCGCGATGCTCGATCTGCAGACGAGAATGCTGCGGGCGTGATTCTCTCCGTCATTCCGGATCGCCGCGAAGCGGCGAGTCCGGAATCCATAACCACAATTTCCGCAGAAGAATCTCCGCGTACGTTCTGCGTGACCTGTGATTATGGATTCCGGGTTCCTCGCTTCGCTCGGCCCCGGAATGACGACACTACGCCCGCCGCAGCGCCGGCTCACCGAGCGGATAGTCGGCCTCGACGATATAGGGGCCGCCGCCGACCGAGGAGCGCGACGAAAACAGCACGAAGCGCGAGACCTCGAACGACGCCGAGCGGTAGTGGCCGCGGGCGCTGAGATACTCGGCGACCTGGTGGCTCGATGAATCGCGCAACCGCGCCAGCGTCACGTGCGGCGTGTATTTGCGGCCCTCCGGCTCGAGCCCGAGCCGCTGCAGCATCCGCTCGTGCTCGGCCTGCAGCTCCATAAGCGGCGCGATCGGCGTGACCGCGGCGACCACCGCGCGCGGCTTGCGGCCGCCGAACGATAGCAATCCGTCGAGCCGCAGCTCGAATGACATGCGCCGCCCGCGGCCGAGCATGCCGGCGATTTCATGCGCCAGCGCGTCATCGATGTCGCCGATGAAGCGCAGCGTCAGGTGATAATTTTCGGGATCGATCCAGCGCGCGCCCGGCAACCCGCCGCGCATCATGGCAAGTGATTGGGCGACATGCGGCGGAATTTCGAGAGCAGTGAACAGGCGGGGCATGACGACCTGCTTTTCGGAACGAATCGCCGCATCAACACAATGCGGTGATCGGGCGCGGTATGCAACCCTTACGACGGATGTTGCGTGCGGGCGCGGGCGATGAGCTCCTCCACCTTCGGCAAAATGCGCGCGACGATGACGTCGACGCCGGCGGCGTTGGGATGCAGGCCGTCGTGCTGCAGCAACTTGAGATCGGCGGCGGCGCCGTCGAGGAAGAACGGATAAATAAGCACGTCATATTTGGCCGCAAGATCGGGATAGATGCGTTCGAATGCAGTCCCGTATTCGGCGCCGAGATTTGGCGCTGAGCGCATGCCGCAGAGCAACACCGCGATATGGCGCGCGGCGAGACGGCGCAGGATGGTGTCGAGCGCGGCGCGCGTCACCTCCGGCTTGAACCCGCGCAGCATGTCGTTGGCGCCAAGCTCGACAATGACGGCCTCGGTGCCCTCCGGCACCGACCAGTCGAGCCGGGCGAGCCCATCAGAGGCCGTGTCGCCGGAGACGCCGGCGTTCTGGATGTCCGCGGCAATGCCCTTGGCGGCAAGGGCGGCTTGCAGGCGGGGCACAAAACCTTCGTTGTCAGGTAGCCCATAACCAGCGGTCAGCGAATCGCCGAAGGCGACGATTTTGACCGGCGCCTGGGCGTGCGCCGACGGCACCGCTGTCGCGGCGACAAGCGCCACGCTACAAGCCGCCGCACCGGCGATTTGGATGAGCGCGCGCCGCCACCCATATGATCGGGCACGAGTCGATGAAGGGTGCGGGTCAGCCGGCAACATGAACGACATTTCGGGCTATCCTTCCGCTAGCAACGCTATCTCGCTCTCCGGCGTCAACCTGGCGCTCGGCCGCGGTGCCGCCCGCGTCCATATCCTGCGACAGATCGACCTCAATATAGGCCGTGGCGAGGCAATCGGCCTCCTCGGCCCGTCCGGCTCCGGAAAGTCGACGCTGCTGATGGTGATGACCGGACTGGAGCGGCCGGACACCGGATCTGTCGTCGTCGCCGGACAGGAGTTGCAACAGCTCGACGAGGACGCGCTCGCGCGCTTCCGCGGCAGGCATATCGGCATCGTGTTTCAGGCCTTTCATCTCATCCCGACCATGACGGCACTGGAGAACGTCGCGGTGCCGCTGGAATTCGCCGGCGCCCGTGACGCGCTGCAACGCGCCGAAAAGGAATTGGCGGCCGTCGGGCTGGCGCATCGCCTGCACCATTATCCGGCCGAACTGTCCGGCGGCGAGCAGCAGCGCGTGGCGCTGGCCCGTGCGCTCGCACCCGATCCGGCACTGATCGTCGCCGACGAGCCGACCGGCAATCTCGACGAGGCGACCGGGCGCGAGATCATCGAGCTTTTGTTCCGCGGCCATCGCGAGCGCGGCACCACGCTCGTGCTGGTCACCCACGACACCGAGCTCGCCGCGCGGTGCGACCGCGTGGTGCACCTGCATTCCGGACGGCTCGGCACGGCGATGCCGCACGAGGTGAAATGACCGCGCTGGCCGATACGCGAGATGTGTGGCGCCTGAGCGTCGGGCAAAGGGCGCAACTCGTCGGGCGTCTCGCCTGGCGCGAACTGCGCGGCGGCTTGCGCGGTTTTGGCGTCTTCATCGCCTGCATTGCGCTCGGCGTGTTTGCCATTGCAGGCGTCGGCTCGGTGGCGGCGAGCCTTGCCGACGGTATCGGCAGCGCCGGGCAGTTGATTCTCGGCGGCGATGTTTCCTTTGCGCTCATTCAGCGCGAAGCCAGCGACGGCGAACGGACCTTCTTCAACGACCACGGCACGGTCTCCGTCGCCGTCACGACGCGAGCGATGGCGCGCACCGGCGACGGCCGCTCGACTCTCGTCGAGATCAAAGCGGTCGATGCGGCCTATCCGCTGTTCGGTACGGTCGTGACCAATCCGAGCCTGCCGCCAGCGGCGCTGTTCGCTCAGCAAGACGGCGCGTTCGGCGCCGCGGTCGATCCAGCGCTGCTGACGCGGCTCGATCTGAAAACCGGCGACCGCATCACCATCGGCAATATCGCCATCGAGCTGCGCGCGACGCTGACCGGCGAGCCAGACAAGCTTGCCGGCGGCCTTGGCCTTGGTCCGCGCCTCCTCATCAGCGAGGCCGCGCTGCACGCCACCGGGCTGTTGCAGCCAGGCAGCCTGGTGCGCTGGCAATACCGGCTGCGCCTGCCGCCAGCCGACACCAGCGACCGCGCGGTGACGGCGGTCGAGAAAGCGGCCCAGGCCGCGTTTCCGGATGCCGGCTGGGAAGTCCGCACGCGGAGCAAGGCGTCGCCGCAGCTCGAGCGCAATGTCGAGCGTTTCACGCAATTTCTCACGCTGGTCGGCCTGACCACGCTCCTGGTCGGTGGCGTCGGCGTCGCCAATGCGGTCGCCGCGCATCTGGCGCGCAAGCGCGACGCCATCGGCACCATGAAGGCACTCGGCGCCTCTGGCAGCACGGTGTTCGCCATCTTATTGCGGGCAGATGCTGCTGGTTGCGCTGTTGGCCGCTTTGATCGGCGCCGCGTTTGGCGCCGCGCTGCCCTACGCGATCACATGGGCATTCGGCGCCATCATTCCGCTGCCGGTTGCGCCGTCGCTGCATCCAGGCGTGCTGGCGCTGTCGATCGTGTACGGGCTGTTGACTGCTTTGGCGTTCGCGCTGTGGCCGCTCGGCCGCGCCCATGATATTTCGGTGTCGATGCTGTTTCGCGACCAGATCGCCGACGAGCGGCACTGGCCGCGCCGGCGCTACATCGTCGCGACGGCACTGATCGGCGCGGTGCTGTCCGCGCTCGCGATCTCGACAACCTACGACCATCGCATTGCGGCGATTTTTGTCGCTTCGGCAATCGGCATCTTCGTGATGCTGCGGCTGCTCGCGATGTTGACCATGGCGATCGCCCGCCGCCTGCCGCGCGCGCGCTCGACGGTGCTCCGGCTCGCCATCGCCAACATCTATCGCCCTGGCTCCTTGACGCCGCCGGTGATGCTGTCGCTCGGCCTCGGCCTTGCGTTGCTGGTGACCGTAATCGAGCTCGACGGCAACTTGCATCGCCAATTCACCGCCGCGCTGCCGGAAAAAGCGCCGTCGTTCTTTTTTCTCGATATCCCGGCGGCCGATGCCGGCCGGTTCGACGCTTTCGTGCGCGACCGGGCGCCGGCGTCGACGCTTGAAAGGGTGCCGATGCTGCGCGGCCGCATCGTCGCGGCGAACGGCACCAAGGCGGAAGCTCTGAAGCCTGCGGCCGGCTCGCGCTGGGTGCTGCAAGGCGACCGCGGCATCACTTACGCGTCCGCCGTTCCGGCGGGATCGCGCATCGTCGCCGGGCAATGGTGGAACGCCGATTATTCCGGCGAGCCGCTGGTCTCCCTGGAGAGCAAGACGGCGCACGATCTCGATCTGAAAATCGGCGATTCCATCACCGTCAACGTGCTCGGCCGCAACGTCACGGCGCGCATCGCCAACCTTCGCGCCGTCGATTGGGAGAACCTCGGCATCAATTTCGTCCTGGTGTTCTCACCCGGCACCTTCGGCGGCGCGCCGCACAGCGACATCGCCACGCTGACCTTTGCCGACGGCGGCACGGCGGCCGAGGACACCGCCGTCATCAAGGCGCTGGCCGACGCTTTCCCGACGGTCACCGCCGTGCACGTCAAAGACGCGCTCGATACGCTGGACGGCATCATCAAGAACCTGGTGCTGGCGCTCGGCGGCGCCAGCGCCATCACCCTGATCGCCGCCGCTTTGGTGCTGGGCGGCGCGCTCGCCGCCGGCCAGCGCTTTCGCATCTATGACGCCGTCGTCTTGAAAACCTTCGGCGCGACGCGGGCGCGGCTGCTCGCCGCCTATGCGATCGAATATCTCCTCATCGGTGCCGTCACCGTGCTGTTCGGCGTCGCCATGGGGACGCTCGCGGCCGGCCTGATCGTGACGCGGGTGATGGAGTTTCCCTTCGTCTTCGTCCCCGGACAGGCGGCCGGCGCGGCGCTGGCCGCCCTCGTGGTGACGCTGGCGCTAGGCCTTGCCGGCACGTTTGCGGCGCTTGGCCGCAAGCCCGCGGAGGTGCTGCGGAATCTCTGATAATGCGCGCAGCGGCGGGCGGAATGAAAGAATTGTAACCATAGCGGATATGGCGCCGCACCCATCTGGCGCCGCCCGGACTTTCGCACTAGATTCCAGCCAAGCGAATTCGGCGTCCTATCGCCGACCGCCAAGGCCCGGCTCAGACCGGGACAACCCAGGGGTACTTCCATGTCCGACTTCGATCGGAATCTTGCGGCCGTGAGACCCGGCTATCGCACGGATCAGGTCGCGATCGATGCGGGTCTGCGCGCCTATATGATCCGCGTCTACAACTACATGGCTAGCGGCGTGGCGCTGACCGGCGTCATGGCTTGGTTGACTTATCAGGCCGCCGGCGGCGACGCCATTCAGATCGCCGGCGGGCAGATCAGCGGACTGACTGCTTTCGGGCAGGCCATCTTCAGCGGCCCGCTGACGATCGTGCTGCTGCTGGGCACGCTTGGTCTGGTGTTCTTCATGAGCTACCGCATCAATCGCCTCTCGGTAGGATCGGCGCTGTCGCTGTTCTTTATCTACGCCGGGCTACTCGGATTGGCGCTGGCGTCGGTGTTTCTCCAATATACCGGCGCGTCGATCACGCGGGTGTTCTTCATCTCGGCGGCGACGTTCGGTGCCACGAGCCTGTACGGCTACACCACCCAGCGCGACCTGACCGGCGTCGGCTCGTTCATGTTCATGGGCCTGATCGGCATCATCATCGCCAGCCTGGTCAACATGTTCCTGAAATCGAGCGGGCTCGATTGGGCGATCTCGATCATCGGCGTGATCGTATTTGTCGGGCTGACCGCCTACGACACGCAGCGGATCAAGGAGATGTATAGCGTGCAGGACGACGGCACCGTTGCCGGCCGCAAGGCGGTGATGGGCGCGCTGTCGCTCTATCTCGACTTCATCAACCTGTTCCTGATGCTGCTGCGCATCTTCGGCGACCGCCGCTGAGCGCAAACGGATTGCAATCGAGGCGCCCCGGGATCATTGTCCCGGGGCGTTATATTTTGTGGCGCTGTGCCATCTGAACGATGAACGACGTCAGCCTTCGCACCGCCACTGCCACCGATGTCCTAGCGATTACCCGCATCTACGCCCACGCCGTCGCCTACGGTACGGCCTCGTTCGAGCTCGAACCGCCAGACGTTGCCGAAATGGCGCGCCGCCAACAGGCGCTATTGGCGCGAAATTTTCCCTATATCGTCGCCGAACTGGCCGGTGCCGTCGTGGGCTACGCCTATGCCGGGCCCTACCGCGACCGTCGCGCCTATGACTGGTGCGTCGAGGATTCGCTCTACATCGCGCCGGAATTGCACCGCCAGGGAATTGGCCGGTTGCTGCTCACGCGCTTGGTCGCCGAGTTGGAGGCGCGCGGCTACCGTCAGATGATCGGCGTGATCGGCGACTCCGCCAACACCGCGTCGGTCGCGGTCCATGCCGCGGTCGGCTTCCGGCTCATCGGCAATTTTCAATCGATCGGCTTCAAGCACGGCCGCTGGCTCGACACCGTGTTGATGCAGCGCGCGCTCGGCGGCGGCGATGCCGCACCGCCATAACGGCCTTTACCCGGCGACCACCCGGATCGAGCGATCGAGCGCGCCAAGCACGCGGTCGAGCTCTTGGCCGCGGCGTAGGATGTGACCGGTCGCCGAAATCACGCTGTAGGCGCCCTGGCGCCGGCCGAGCCGCGGATTTTTCTCGATCCGGTAGATGGGAACCTCCGCGGCGCGTCGGAAAATCGAAAATACCGCGCGGTCTTTCAAAAAATCGATTGCGTAATCACGCCACTCGCCGGCGGCGACCATGCGGCCGTAAAGGCCGAGAATGCGGTCGAGCTCACGCCGGCTGAAGGTCACCACACTCGCGGGGGCGGGCGCTCGAAGCTCGCCCCCGCGCCACGCGCTCGGTTCGATTTCGCCGATATCCATACGGCGCCTCCTTTGTCATCGTCGCTTCATGATCGCGCCGGACGGCGGCGGCGGCAAGAGCCTCCTGCGCGCCAAATGGCCGGTAATCTGAGCACGCAAGCGAGGCGGCAGGCGGCCGATTGCCCATACCTGCAGCACATGGTTGCAGCGCCTGGCTCCGGCATGGGTGCGACATTTGTGACGGCCTGAATCACGGCTTCGTTAGGCGAATCATAATACGGCCCTAATTCGGCCCAGCACACGCCAAGCTGGCTTGCGAAATAAACACCTGTTGCCTCAGGGCCCGGTTCGGAAGCGTTCCGGATTCCTCAGCCCCCCAGCCCCCCGGGGCGCGGACGGACCGGGCCAGAGTTCCGCGTAAGGTTCAATCCCCAATACCTTTAAGGCCGGCTGTTGCCGGCCTTTTTCTTCTTTCGGGTGGGAGTTGATGACGATCAACAAAACTAAGGACGACAGCGGTCGGACGCGTGCGCTATTTGTGCTCAGACGTCTGTAGTCCGCCGTCCGTCGGCTGCGGCTCGAGCGGCGTGTAGGCCGCGCCGAGAATGATACCCGGCTTGTCATGAGTGCCTTCCTGCACCATGACGGCGGCGGCATCGATGTCGTCGGTCTTGATGTCCGACATCGGAACATTCCAGGTCGCATCGGTCCCGGTCCAATCGCCGAGCTTCACCCAGCGCCGCACCACGTTGTGATAGGTGATCGTGCGTCCGTGATTTTCACCATGACCGATCGCGACCGACACGGCTTTGGCCAGCGGACACAGCCACACTTCACCACCGGATTGGTCGCCATCTTTGGCTTTGACGGTGACGCTCAAATTGCTGGCCGTTACGGTCAGCAGCACCGGCAACGACATCACCGAAGCTTTTTGATCGGTCTGCACGATCATGCGATCGACGGCGGCGCGGTCGCTGCCGAGCACGTGCATGGCGCCGTTGACGACGATTTGCGGCGTATAGACCTGGCGGTCGCCGCGCACGCGCGAATAGGCGCGCTGCCGCGCCGAATGCGCCGGATTGGCCAGCGTGTCCTTCCAGCCGAGGTAATCCCAATAGTCGATCGGCACGCTCAGCGCGACCAGCGATGGATCGTTGGCGAGCTCGCCGAGGAGCTTGTCGGCGGCGGGACAGGATGAACAACCTTGGCTAGTGAACAGCTCGAGCACCGCCCGCGGCTCGGCGCGCGCAATGCCATAGGCCGTGATCAGAAGCCCGGCGATGAGGGACGCCGACGCATAGCGGCAGCGCAGCATTTTGATCTCCACCCCGCCGCCCCCTCGTGACGGTATTATCGCCCGCGCCTGTGTTAGCGCCGGCGCAAGTCACCCGCCACTCAATTCGAAGTGAGGCCGCTCGCTTTACGCGGAATTTCGGGGTGGCGCGATTCTTCGCAATGCCGCAATCCGCCCTCTTGGATCATGCCGGATGCTCATGAGAGCATGATGTTTCGGAAAGACGGCGCCGTGCCCGGATCGGATCCGGAGACAGGCTAATTTCAAATCACGCTCTCAAGCCGCGAGATGGCGCAGCACGTACTGCAAGATGCCGCCGTTCTTGTAGTAGTCGAGCTCATCCACCGTATCGATGCGGCAGATCAGCGGCACGCGCTTAAGGCCGCCATCGGACGCCACGATTTCGGCGAGCAGGCGCTGATGCGGCTTGAGGTCGCCGTGCAGGCCGCGAATGGTGACCTGCTCGTCGCCCTTGAGGCCCAGCGTCTGCCACGACGTGCCTTCCTCGAAGGTCAGCGGCACCACGCCCATGCCGACCAGATTGGAGCGGTGGATGCGCTCGAACGACTGCGCGATCACGGCGCGCACGCCGAGCAGGATCGTGCCCTTGGCGGCCCAGTCGCGCGACGAGCCGGTGCCGTATTCCTTGCCGGCGAACACAACGAGCGGCACGTCTTCGTTTTTGTAGCGCATGGCGGCGTCGTACATCGTCATGCGCTGCTTCGACGGATAGTGGATGGTGAAGCCGCCTTCGACGCCCGGCACCATCTGATTCTTGATGCGGATATTGGCGAACGTGCCGCGCATCATCACCTGGTGATTGCCGCGCCGCGTGCCGTACTGGTTGAAGTCCTTCGGCCGCACTTGATGATCGCGCAGATATTCGCCGGCCGGGCTTTCTTCCTTGATCGAGCCGGCCGGCGAGATGTGATCGGTGGTGATCGAATCGAGGAACAGGCCCATCACCCGCGCGTCGACGATATCTTCGATCGGCTGGCTGCGCTTCTGCATGCCTTCGAAGTAAGGCGGGTTCTGCACGTAGGTCGAACGGTCGTCCCACTTGAAGGTGAGCCCGCCCTTGACCGCGATCTTGCGCCAGCTGGCATCGCCCTTGAACACGTTGCCGTATTTGCGCGCGAACATCTGCTTGTTGATGTTCTTGCGCACGAAGTCGCCGATCTCACGGTTGCTTGGCCAAATGTCGCGCAGATAGACCTTGCGGCCCTTCTGGTCGGTGCCGAGCGGCTGCTTGGCGACGTCGATCTGCATCGAGCCGGCGATCGCATAAGCCACCACCAGCGGCGGCGAGGCGAGATAATTGGCGCGCACGTCGGCGTTGACGCGGCCCTCGAAATTGCGATTGCCCGACAGCACGGCGGCGGCGACCAGATCGTTCTTGTTGATCGCTTCGGAAATCTCCTCCGGCAGCGGCCCGGAATTGCCGATGCAGGTGGTGCAGCCGAAGCCCACCAGATTGAAGCCGAGCGCGTCGAGATCCTTCTGCAGGCCGGATTTGTCCAGATATTCGGCGACCACCTGAGAGCCCGGCGCCAGCGACGTCTTCACCCATGGCTTGACGGTCAGGCCCTTTGCGATTGCCTTGCGCGCCAATAGCCCCGCCGCCATCATGACGTTCGGGTTCGACGTGTTGGTGCAGGAGGTGATCGCCGCGATCACCACGTCGCCGTTGCCGAGCGTGTGCTTGCGGCCTTCGACCGGCACGCGCTTGTCCATCTCGGCGGCCTTGTTGAACTCCTTGTCCATCGACCAGGCAAAGCCGTTCTTGACCTCTTTGAGCGCAATGCGGTCCTGCGGCCGCTTTGGCCCGGCGAGCGACGGCTCGATGGACGACAGTTCGAGCTTGAGCACGTCGGTGAACACCGGGTCCGGCGTATTCTTGGTGCGGTACATGCCCTGCGCCTTGGCATAGGCCATGACCAGCGCGATACGGTCCGCCGAGCGGGCGGTGTCGCGCAGATAGCGGATGGTGTCGTCGTCGATCGGAAAGAAACCGCAGGTCGCGCCGTATTCCGGCGACATGTTGCCGAGCGTCGCCCGGTCGGCGATCGTCAGGCTGGCGAGGCCCGGGCCGAAATATTCGACGAATTTGCCGACGACGCCGCGCTTGCGCAGCATCTGCGTCACGGTCAACACCAGATCGGTCGCGGTGACGCCTTCCTTGAGCTTGCCGTTGAACCGCACGCCGATCACTTCCGGCAGCACCATCGAATAGGGCTGGCCGAGCATGGCGGCCTCGGCCTCGATGCCGCCGACGCCCCAGCCGAGCACGGAGAGGCCGTTCACCATGGTGGTGTGCGAATCGGTGCCGACCAGGGTGTCCGGATAAGCGAGCTCGGTGGCGATGGACTTGTCGGGGAAAGCGACCTTGGCTTTCGCGGTCCACACCGTCTGCGACAGATATTCGAGATTGACCTGGTGGCAGATGCCGGTGCCGGGCGGCACGACGCGGAAATCCTCGAAAGAATTTTGCGCCCATTTCAGGAACCGGTAGCGCTCCTGGTTTTGCTTGTATTCCTCTTCGACGTTGCGCTTGAACGAATCCTTGTGGCCGAAAAAATTCACCGCCACCGAATGATCGATCACCAGGTCCACCGGCACCAGCGGATTGATCTTTTTCGGATCACCGCCGAGATGCTCCATGGCATCGCGCATGGCGGCGAGGTCGACCACCGCCGGCACGCCGGTGAAATCCTGCATCAGCACGCGCGCCGGGCGGAACGCGATCTCGCGCTCCGAGGTTTTGGTCTTGAGCCATTGCGCGACGGCCTGGATGTCCTCTTTCGATACCGAGCGGCCGTCTTCGTTGCGCAGCAGGTTCTCCAACAGCACCTTCATCGAGAACGGCAGCCGCGAAATCCCTTTGAGCCCGTTCTTTTCCGCCACCGGAAGGCTGTAATAGGCATAGGTCTTGGAGCCCACCTTGAGCGGCCGCAGGCACTTGAAGCTGTCGAGCGAATCCATGATTTTTTTCCCATTCCTCCGGCCGGGCGCCGGGGCAAACTGGAGCTAATTTATTGCCGAAACAGGCCCCAACGGAGCGCTGGCGATGGGGTGCCGGAGGCGTCGCCGGCGCGGCGCAGCCCGACTTGCGGCTTATAAGGTCTTTTCCTCAAATGTGCCAGATCAGCAACAAATAGCCGATAAAATGCCCGCAACCCGCCGTTAGCTGCGATATGAAGCGGATCGGCGCTGCGCCTAGGACCTTGCTGATGCGGCTTTCCGCTGTCGATCTGGCCTGTCACCGCGGCGGCCGCGACGTGTTCGCAAGGCTTAGCTTTGCCTTGGCCTCAGGCGAGGCCCTAACGGTGACCGGCCGCAACGGCGCCGGGAAATCGTCGCTGCTGCGCACCATCGTCGGCCTGGTCCGCCTTGCCCAGGGCAAGCTCAGCCTGGAGGGTGGCGATCCGGAACTGAACATCGCCGAGCAGGCGCATTATCTCGGCCACCAGGACGCTCTTAAACCGTCGCTCACGGTCGCCGAAAACTTAGGGTTTTGGGTCGAATTTCTCGGCGCACAGGCTGCGGATATCCACCCCGCCCTCACCGCCGTCGGCCTCGACGAACTGGCCGACCTGCCCGCCGCCTACCTGTCCGCCGGCCAACGCCGGCGGCTGTCGATCGCCCGCCTGGTTGCCGTCCAACGCCCGATCTGGCTGCTGGACGAGCCTACCAGCACCCTCGATGCCGCGGCCCAGGAGCGCCTCGCCGGCTTGATGCAGGCCCATCTGGCCGAGGGCGGCCTCATTCTGGCGGCCACCCATGGCGCGATCGGGCTTGAAACCGCGCGGGAATTGCGGTTGGGGAGATAGATTCATGACCCCCCTTGCCGCAATCCTCATCCGCGACATGCGCATAGCCGTGCGGGTCGGCGGCGGCGCGCTCATTGGCGTGCTGTTCTTCCTGGTCGTGGTCACGCTGATCCCGTTCGCGGTCGGCCCGAACTTGCCGCTGCTCAAGCAAATCGGCCCCGCGATCCTCTGGCTCGCGGCGCTGTTGGCGAGCCTGTTGGCACTCGACCGCCTGTTCGCCGCCGACCACGAGGACGGCTCGCTCGATCTCATCCTCACGGGTCGCGCGCCGCTCGAGCTCGTGGTCGCAACCAAAGGCCTTGCCCATTGGCTCACCACCGGCCTGCCGCTCGTCATCGCCGCGCCGCTGATCGGGCTTCTGCTCAATCTCGACGCGGCGGCTGAAATCACTTTGGTGCTGACGCTTCTGGTCGGCACGCCGGCGCTGACCTTCATCGGCCTGATCGGCGCCGCCATTGCGGTGACCTTGCGGCGCGGCGGGCTGTTGCTCGCGGTGATCGTGCTGCCGCTAACGGTTCCGGTGCTGATCTTCGGCGTCGCCGCCGCCAACACCGTCGGGCCGCTGCCGTTCGGAACGCCGTTTACGATCCTCTGCGCGCTGACGCTGGCGAGCCTGGTTGTCGGTCCATTTGCCGCGGCGGCGGCGCTGCGGCAGGAAATGGAATAGCCATTGTGGTCATGCAAACGTGTTGGTCATGCAAACGTGAGAAGCGCTCAAAGTCCGCGGCATTGCGCCGGCGCCGCAACGTGAACTAGGAAGCTGCGAACGAGAAATAGAACATGGCCATCGCCGACCTCGCCAATCCGACGCGTTTCCTGAAATTCGCCAACCGCACGATTCCGTGGCTCGGCGGCCTGACGGTGCTCGTGTTCGCCTATGGCATCGACCAGGCGATGCTGGCGCCGGACGATTATCAGCAAGGCGCCACCGTCAAGATCATGTTCCTGCACGTGCCGTCGGCCTGGCTCGGCATGCTCGGCTGGGGCGTGATGTCGGTCGCGGCGCTTGGCACCTTGGTGTGGCGGCATCCGCTCGCCGACGTCGCGGCCAAAGCGGCAGCGCCGATCGGCGCCGCGTTCACCTTGTTGTGCCTCGTCACCGGCTCGCTGTGGGGCCGGCCCGAGTGGGGCACCTATTGGGTCTGGGATGCGCGGCTTACCTCGGAGCTGGTGCTGCTCCTGCTCTATCTCGGCGTCATCGCGCTGTGGCGCACGGTGGAGGATCCGTCGCGCGCCGCGCGCGCCGCCGCGATCCTCACCCTGGTCGGCGCCATCGATCTGCCGATCATCAAATTCTCGGTCGATTGGTGGAACACGCTGCACCAAGGCGCGTCGGTGTTCCGGGTCGGCGGCTCGACCATCGATTCGAGCATTCTCGTTCCGCTGTTCATCATGGCGGTGGCGTTCACGCTGCTGTTCTTCACGCTGCACCTGGCGGCGATGCGCAATGAGATTTTGCGCCGCCGCGTGCGCACGCTGCGGCTGATGCAGGCGAGCGCGGTTAGCTGAGATGAACGCGGTCAACCACTTGGGATTCATCGTCGCGTCTTATGCCGCAGCCGTTGCCGTGGTCGGTGCCTTGATCGCGTGGGCGGCTTTGGACTACCGCACACAGCGGCGGAGCCTTGCCGATCTCGAAACGCGCGGGGTCACGCGTCGCTCCGCGCCGCCGCGAACAGAGCCCACCGTAGAACAAGCAAAGGAAAAAGCGTGACCAGCGTGCCGAACGAGACCACGAAGGTTGGCCGGCGCCGGATCGCGGTGCTGGTGCCGCTTGCGGTTTTTCTCGCGCTGGTTTTCTTGTTCCTGCTTCGCCTCTATTCCGGCGATCCGTCGCTAATCCCATCGGCGCTGATCGGCCATCCGGCGCCGCAGACCAATTTACCGGCGGTCGCAGGCCTTGAACGCGACGGCGCGGTGGTGCCCGGCATCGATCCGGCAAACTTCAAAGGCGCGGTGACGGTGGTGAACGTCTGGGCGTCATGGTGCGTGCCGTGCCACGACGAGGCGCCACTCTTGATGCAACTCGCCCAAGACAGCCGCGTGCGCCTGATCGGCATCAACTACAAGGACCAGCCGGACAATGCGCGGCGTTTCCTCGGCCGCTACGGCAATCCGTTTTCCGCCGCGGGCGCCGACGAGAGCGGCCGCGCCGCGATCGAATGGGGCGTCTACGGCGTGCCGGAAACCTTTGTGATCGGCAGGGATGCCCGCATCGCCTACAAACTGGTCGGCCCGATTACCGCCGACAATTTCGACACCATGCTCAAGCCGCAAATCGAAAAGGCGCTGGCGGCGGGGTCGTGATCACTCAGCCGGCTCGACCGCGTATTTCTTCAACAGCGGCACTTGCAGCGCGCCGAACAGGAAGGTCAGCGGCATCACGCCGAACACCTTGAAATCGACCCAGATGTTGGTCGAGGTGTTGCGCCAGACAATTTCATTGAGAATGGCGAGCGCGAAGAAGAACAGCGCCCAGCGCAAGGTCAGCTTGCGCCAGCCTTCCTCGGTGAGCTGGAACATCGAATCCAGCACGGTGCCGAGCAGCGGCTTGCCGAACAAAAGCCCGCCGAACAACACGCCGCCGAACAGCGCATAGATGATGGTCGGCTTGATCTTGATGAACATGTCGTTGTGCAGAAACAGGGTGAGGCCGCCGAACACCAGCACGATGACCGCGGTCACGATCGTCATGATCGGAAAATGCCGCGTCAGCGCATAGGAGACGGCCATCGCGGCCAGCACGGCGACCATGAATGTCGCGGTGGCGACGAAAATATCGTAACGCGAATTGGCGAAGAAGAACAGCACCAGCGGCCCGAGATCGAGGGCGAGCTTGAGGATCGGGTTGAGCTGCGGCTTCGGCGTCATGGGCGGCGTGGGTGTAGCGCGGTGGGCGCTTTTCCACAATTCACGATTCGAGCCCAACCAGGGCGCGGGCGAAATCATGCGCCGAGAACGGCGCCAGATCGTCGACGCCCTCGCCCACGCCGATGAAATGCACCGGCACTTTGAACTTCTCCGCGATGGCGACCAGAATGCCGCCGCGGGCGGTGCCATCGAGCTTGGTCATGACGAGGCCGGTGACGCCGACGAGCTTGCCGAAAATCTCGACCTGCGACAGCGCGTTCTGGCCGACGGTGGCGTCGAGCACCAGCAGCACGGCATGCGGCGCCGCCGGCTCGACCTTCTTCATCACCCGCACCACCTTTTCCAGCTCGCCCATCAATTCGGTGCGGTTCTGCAGGCGGCCGGCGGTGTCGATCAGCAGTACGTCGACGTTTTTTTGTTTCGCCGCCTCGACCGCCTCGAAAACCAAACCGGCGGCATCGCTGCCGGCCTCGCGCGCGATGAACGCGGCGCCACTGCGCTCGGCCCAGATCTTGAGCTGATCGATGGCGGCGGCGCGAAACGTATCGCCCGCCGCCAGCATCACCGTGCGGCCCTCGGCGCGCAGTTTTGCCGCGAGCTTGCCGATGGTCGTGGTCTTGCCGGAGCCGTTGACGCCGGCGACGAGGACGACAAACGGTTTTATCGCCGCATCGACGGCCAGCGGCTGCGCCACGCCGGCGAGCACCTTCTCGACCTCGGCCGCCACCGCGGCTTTGATTTCATCCGGCGTGATTGCCGCATCGAAGCGTCCGTAACGCAGCTCGGTGGCGATCCGGCCCGCGGTCTCCGCGCCGAGATCGGCACGGATCAGCTCGTCCTCGATCTCGTCGATGGTCGCCGCGTCGAGCTGGCGTTTTGCCACCACGTGGGCGATGGCGCTGCCGAGCGCCGAGGAGCTCTTCTTGAGCCCGCCCGCGAGGCGCTGCCACCAATTTCCCGTCGCGTTGTCGTTCATGTGGCGCCCGTGATAGCGGTTTCGGCAATGTACGCAACAATGACCCCGGAACAGATGGTGTCGCGGCTCTTGTATCGCGACGGGCTGATGCTGGTGATCGACAAGCCGGCCGGCCTTGCGGTGCATCGCGGCCCGAACGGCGGCGAGAGCGTCGAGGACCATTTCGATGCACTGCGCTTCGGCCTGCCGCGGGCGCCGGCGCTGGCGCACCGGCTCGACCGCGACACCTCCGGCTGCCTGGTGCTGGGCCGCCACCGCAAGGCACTCGCCCAGCTCGGCAAGCTGTTCAAGAACGGCGCCATCGACAAAACCTACTGGGCCGTGGTCGAGGGCGCCCCCGATGCCGACGAAGGTGAAATCGCGCTGCCGCTCGGCCGCCTCGACATGACGCGCGGCTGGTGGATGAAGCACGATCCCCAGGGCCAGCCGGCGGTGACGCGGTGGAAGGTGATGGGAAGCTGCTCCCCTCCCCCACCCGGGGCGCGCTTACGCGCGCCCGAGTGCAAGCTTGTCGGGGAGGGGTTAGGGGTGGGGGTCGGGAGGTCGGACGCATGCATCAACGCCCCCCATCACCTCACGACCCCCCACCCTACCCTCCCCCACAAGGGGGGAGGGAAGTTGAGTTGGCTCGTGCTCGAGCCGCTCACCGGCCGCACCCATCAACTGCGCGTGCATTGCGCGGAAATGGGCTGGCCGATTCTGGGCGATGCGATCTACGGCACGGCGCCGCGCATGGGCGGTCCAGGCCTGCAATTGCACGCGCGCGAGGTCGTGGTGCCGCTCTATAAGAACCGCGCACCGATCCGGCTCACCGCGCCGGTGCCGCCGCATATGCACGAGCGACTTTTAGCTTGCGGCTGGCGGGGTGAAGACAGCAACGCGTTTTATATTCGCTCCCGCGAAACGGTGCCTGCTCAATAAATCGTTTCTTTTATGCGCCCAGGTGCGAGCCGGTCGTGCTCCGGGCCGCCCATCTTGCCGTCGGTCAATTCGGCGAGGATCGACCCCGGCGTCGGCAAGGTTTTGCGATCGACTTTGCTCGCCGGGTCCCACAGCTTTGAGCGGATGATCGCCTTGGTGCACTGGAAGTAGGCTTTTTCGACCGTCACCACCAACACGCATTTCGGCACCTTGCCGTTGATGACGAAGGTTTCGGTCAGTTTTGGATCGGTCGACAATTTGGCGCGGCCGATGATGCGCATGGTCTCGCCGACGCCGGGGATGAGGAACAACAACGCGATGCGCGGATCGCGCACCAGATTGCGCAGGCTGTCGATGCGATTGTTGCCGCGGCGGTCGGGGATGAGCAGGGTGTGTTCGTCGACCACGCGCACGAAACCGGGCGGGTCGCCGCGCGGCGAGCAGTCGAGGCCTTCGGGGCCGTTGGTCGCCAGCACCACGAACGGTGCCGCCTCGATCAGTTTGCGATATTCCGCGGTGACGTGGTCGGTTTCCTTGATCACCGCCGGGCCGTAAGGCGCATCGCTGTACAGACTCTTCGAGCGCTTCGGTCGTCGCGATCGTGTGGTCTTGCCCGTCCATCGCACGGTCTCCGATTTGGCGCGAGATTAGCTAAGCTGCCAGCAATTGTCTGCCGTCGTGCCCGGCCATTGTCAGATCGAGGATTTTACCCGGCTCGACCGGCGTCGAAAACCTGACCGGCGTGAATTGCTCGGTGCGTCCGATCTCGTGCGATTCGGTCAGGACGCGCCGCGTCGCGCCGACTTCGCCGTCGAGATGCCGCCGTAGCGCCAGCGCGCCGCGCTCGCGCAAGCGCCGCGCCCGTTCCTTGACGATATCGCGGGGAAGCTGCGGCATCCGCGCCGCCGGCGTGCCCGGTCGCGGCGAGAACGGAAAAACGTGCAAATGCGTCAGCCGGCATGTATCGACGAGGTCGAGCGAATTCCGGAACATTGCTTCCGTCTCGGTCGGAAAGCCGGCGATCAAATCGGCGCCGAACACCACGTCCGGCCGCAAGCGGCGCACGGTGTTGCAGAACGCGATTGCGTCGTTGCGCGAATGCCGCCGCTTCATGCGCTTGAGGATGAGATCGTCGCCGGCCTGCAACGAAAGATGCAGATGCGGCATCACTCGGCCGTCCTGCGCCAGCGCATCGAGCAATTCACTGTCGGCCTCGACGGAATCGATCGACGACAGCCGCAGCCGATCCAGCTCCGGCACGTGCTTGAGGATTTGCTTGACCAACGTGCCGAGTTTTGGCGCGCTGGGCAGATCGGCGCCGTAACTCGTGACGTCGACGCCGGTCAGCACGATCTCGCGATACCCATTGCCGACGAGCCGCCGCACGTCGTCCACCACCGCGCCCATCGCCACCGAGCGCGAATTACCGCGGCCATAGGGAATGATGCAAAACGTGCAGCGGTGGTCGCAGCCGTTCTGCACCTGGACGAAGGCGCGGGTGCGGCCGGAGAAAGCATCGACCAGATGGGCCGCGGTTTCCTTGACCGCCATGATGTCGTTGACGATTGCTTTCGGCGCGTCTGCAAGATCGAATGCTGCGCGCGCCTGGGCCCAGGACGCGGCGCTGAGTTTCTCGGCGTTGCCGAGCACCTGATCGGCCTCGGCCATGGCGACGAACGTCTGCGGCTCGGTCTGCGCCGCGCAGCCGGTAACGACGATTTTGGCTGAAGGCCGCTCGCGGCGCAGCGCGCGGATTGTTTGCCGCGCCTGGCGCACCGCTTCCGCGGTGACGGCGCAGGTATTGACCACCACGGTATCGTCGAAGCCGGCACGCTCGGCTTCGCGGCGGATCACTTCCGACTCGGCTGCGTTGAGCCGGCAGCCGAAGGTGACGACCTCGACGCTCACGGCGCGGCGTCCGCGGCGGCGAACAAAGCCGCGTCGAAACGGCCCTTGTGCTCGTATTCGGTGGGCCCGGTCATCAGCACATGGTCGTCGCTTTCGCGCCAGTCGATGGCGAGATCGCCGCCCGGCAGCGTCACCGTGACCTTGCGGCCGGTGCGTCCGATCCGGGCCGCCGCGACCGCGGCGGCGCAGGCCGCCGAGCCGCACGCCTTGGTCAGACCGGCGCCGCGCTCCCAGGTGCGGATCACCACGCGATCGCGCGACGGAGTCGCCGCGAGCGTGATATTGGCACGCTCCGGGAAGATCGGGTCGTGCTCGAGCCGCGGGCCGATGGCGCGCAGATCGTAGCGCTGCGGATCCTCGACCCAGAAAATCGCATGCGGATTGCCCATGCTGACGACCGACGGCGAGTGCAAACTCCGGCACGCCCGGCGACCTTGAGATCGATCGCGCGCGTATCGGGCACGTCGTGCAAGAGCGGAATCTCATCCCAGCGAAAGCGCGGCCGGCCCATATCGACGGTGAACAGCCCGCCATCGGCCCGCCAACAGGGGATGAGCCCGGCCGTGGTCTCGAATTCCAGCATCGCCTTGCCGGTTTCGGCGCTGACCAGCGCCGCCACGCAGCGCATGCCGTTGCCGCAAGCGCCGGCCTCCGACCCGTCGTTGTTGAAGATGCGGATGGAGGCGTCGGTAGAGCCGTCCGGCGGATAGAGCGCCATGAGCTGATCGTAGGGCTCACGCTGTGCCGCCGCGCGCGCCTCGGCCGCCGAAATCGGGCTCGGCGCGCGGCGCAAGTCGACGATGACGATCTCGTTGCCGAGACCGTTCATCTTGACGAAATCCCTGTTCGCCAACGCGCTCATGATAATGCCCGAATGTCAGGGACTTATATGAGGACTCAAGGGCCGAGCGCCAGTGTCGGCTTTCCGGCCGGTCGCCGCGGTCGCAAAATTGGGCGCGGCGCTGGCTTCCGTGCTAGAGTTTCGGCGGGGCGACAGGATCAAGAAAGCGGCGACCGCGACGGCCGGCAACGCGGATCGCCGGATTTAAGGAGAAACTGATGTTGCTGCGCTTTGCGCCGTGCATCGCCGCGGCGGCCCTGTACGTTGTCGCTGTGTCCTTTGTCACCATAGTCGCCGGACCACAGTCCTCGTGGGCACAAACGCCGCCGGCGCCAGCCGCGACCAGCCCCGCCGACAAGTCCGCCGCCGAACCGTTCGCCGAGGACACCACCCTGACGGCGAAGACGATCGTCTACGTCAAGGGCAACGGGGTGTGGGACTCGGCCTTCGACACGATCAGCGGCTCGTTCAAGAAGCTCAAAGCCTATATCGACAAGGAAGGGCTGAAGACCGACGGACCGCCGATGACGATCTTCACCCAGACCGACGACACCGGGTTCCAGTTCCAGGCTGCGGTGCCGATCGCCGAGCCGCCGAAAAACCCGCCGCGCGGCGATATTGCGATTGGTCAATCGCCGGAAGGCCACGCCCTGAAGTTCATCCATCACGGCTCCTACGACGAATTGGACAATACCTACGAGGCGATCACCAATTATCTCGACGAGAAGCGGCTCGAAGCCAAGGATCTATTCATCGAGCAATATGAGACCGATCCGGTCACGGCCGACGCCAAGAAGCTCACCGTCGACGTATTGGTTTTGCTCAAGTAGCGCCGCAACGCTGCCGTCGGGCGACAATTACAGTTGCACGACCTCGCCGGGCCGCAAGGCGCGGAATCGCTCGGCCGGAATAGCGGCAGCCTTCAAGGCGTCGGCAAGCGCGACGCGCGGCGCATCGATCGCTTCGTCGGTGAGCTGGAACGTGCCGTAATGGTGCGCGAGTGCCAGCTCGGCGCCGCAATCGACATAGGCTTGCACCGCCTCGGCCGGATTCATGTGCTGGTCGCGCATGAACCAGCGCGGCTCGTAGGCGCCGATCGGCAGGATGGCGAGATTGAACGGCCCGTGACGCTCGCGGGTGCGGCGAAACAGCCGGCCTTCGCCATAACCTGAATCGCCGACAACATAGATTTTGCCGCATGGCGCGTCGATCACGAACGACGCCCACAGCGACATGTTGCGATCCGACAGGTTGCGCGCCGACCAATGGCTTGTCGGAACGAGAGTCACCGCCGCCGTGTCGAGATTTACGCGGACATCCCAATCGAAACCTTCCGCCGCGATCGCGCGATCATGGTTGCGCATGATCGTGTCATTGCCGAGCGGCGTAATGATCCGCGGGCGATGCGCGGCGGCGAGCCGCGACAGTGTCGCGACATCGAGATGATCGTAGTGGGCATGCGACACCAGCACGACGTCGATCGGCGGCAGGTCGGCAAAGGCGATGCCGGGATCGTTGACCCGTTTCGGGCCGATGTGGCGGAACGGCGACGCGCGCTGCGACCAGACCGGGTCGAGCAGGATATTGAGGCCGGCGGTTTGAATGAGCCAACTGGCGTGGCCGACATAAGAAATGCGGCACGTCGCACCTTCGACGCGCGGCGGCGGACGATCGGCGAAAGGCGACGGCGCCCAATCCGGCCATTTTGCCTTGGTGCCGCGCAGCCGGCGCTGCAGGAACCAGCGCAAGAGGTCGCGCCGGCTCCGCGGCGGTACCGCCTCGGCGTCGAAAAAACGCTCACCGTTGAAATGATCGGAGGTGGGGCCGGTGTAATAGCGCGACATGCTGATCCCATTATACAATTTAACGCCCTGAAGGCCGGCAATATGTCCGGTTGACGGGGATGGCCCCGGCCCCTATTTTCCGCTCGCTCTCGCAAGAGAACGATTTGCAACCGCCGACCGGCCCAGGAGGCCGGAGGTAACCGCCCGACAGCGCGATGCGCCCTCGGGCGCAAAAACGTTTGCATAGGCCGTCCGCGAGGGCGGCCGTTCTAAAGGACGCAAAACGTGTTCGATAGTCTTTCCGAACGGCTGAGTGCGGTACTCGATCGCCTGACCCGGCGCGGCGCCTTGTCGGAGGCCGACGTCGAGGAGGCATTGCGCGAGGTGCGGCGCGCGCTGCTCGAAGCCGACGTGGCGCTCGACGTGGCGCGCGCCTTCACCGACGAAGTGAAGAAGCGCGCGGTCGGCATCGAGGTGATCAAGTCGGTCACGCCCGGCCAGATGGTCGTGAAGATCGTGCACGACCAGCTCATCGAAATTTTGGGCTCGGACGCGCAGCCGATCGACCTCAACGCGCCGGCGCCGGTCGTCATCATGATGGTCGGCCTGCAAGGCTCGGGCAAAACCACCACCACCGCCAAAATCGCCAAGCGGCTGACCGACAATGCCAAGCGCAAAGTGCTGATGGCGTCGCTGGACACCCGCCGGCCGGCCGCCATGGAGCAGCTCGCCGTGCTCGGCCGCCAGGTCGCGGTCGATACCTTGCCGGTGGTCGAAGGCCAGACGCCGGTGCAAATCGCCAATCGCGCCGTGCAGGCGGCTCGCCTCGGCGGTTACGACGTGGTGATGCTCGACACCGCCGGCCGCATCACGCTGGACGAGGCGATGATGGCCGAAGCGGCGGAGGTGCGCCGCGCCGCCGATCCGCACGAAGTTCTTCTCGTCGCCGACGCACTGACCGGCCAGGACGCCGTCAATCTGGCGCGCGCGTTCGACGAGCGCGTCGGCCTGACCGGCATCGTGCTGACCCGCATCGACGGCGACGGCCGCGGCGGCGCCGCGCTGTCCATGCGCGCGGTCACCGGCAAGCCGATCAAGCTGATCGGCACCGGCGAGAAACTAGACGCCATCGAGGACTTTTATCCGGCGCGCATCGCCGACCGCATCCTCGGCATGGGCGACATCGTTTCGCTCGTCGAAAAAGCCGCGTCGACCATCGACGCCGAGCAAGCCGCGCGCGTCACCGCGAAGATGCGCAAGGGCACCTTCGATCTCTCCGACCTGCGCGAGCAGATCGCGCAGATGCAGCATATGGGCGGCATGAGCGGAATGATGTCGATGCTGCCCGGCATCGCCAAGATCAAGAACCAGCTCGCCGAGCGCAATCTCGACGAAACCGTGCTGAAGCGGCAAGTCGCGATCATCGATTCGATGACGCCGCAGGAGCGGCGCAATCCCGACGTGCTCAAGGCGAGCCGCAAGCGCCGCATCGCCGCCGGCTCCGGCACAAAGCCCGAAGACATCAACCGCTTGCTGAAAATGCATCGCACCATGGCCGACGTGATGAAGGCCATGGGCGGCGCCAAGCGCGGCCCGATGGCCGGCCTCGCCAATATGCTCGGCTTCGGCGGCGGCATGCCGAGCCCGGAAGAGATGGCGAAGCTCGCCGAAAAGATGCCGGGCGGATTGCCGCCCGGAATGCCCGGCGCTCCCGGCCTGCCGCCGAATTTTCCCGGGTTGCCGGGCCGGATGCCCGGCGGACTTCCAGGGCTGGGTCCAAAACTGCCAGGCGGCTTGCCGCCGGGCTTTCCGGGTTTCGGAAAGAAGAAGTGACAACTTCGAATTCAACCAATCACGCAATACGCACGAGAAAGGAAACCTGAAAATGCCTCTCGTTATCCGCATGGCCCGCGCCGGCACCAAGAAGCGGCCGTTCTATCACATCGTGGTGGCCGACAGCCGCAGCCCCCGCGACGGACGTTTCATCGAGCGTCTCGGTTATTTCAATCCGCTGTTGCCGAAGGAAAAGACCGATCGGCTGAAGTGGGACCTCGAAAAGGCCAAGGCCTGGATCGCCAAAGGCGCGCAGCCTTCGGACCGCGTGATGCGCTTCCTCGACGCCGCGGGCGTCATGAAGCGCACCAAGCGCAACAATCCGGAAAAGGCGGTGCCGCGCAAGGAGCGCAAGGCCAAGGAAGAAGCAGCCAAGGCCGCGGCCGCCGCAGCACCGAAAGCCCCCGCAGCGCCGGCAGCGCCGGCAACCTAACAGGCACGCACGATGGCAGGCGGCGCGCGCATCTGCCTCGGTCAAATCGGCGCCGCGCACGGCGTGCGCGGCGAAGTGCGGTTGTACTCGTTCACCGCCGAGCCGGAAGCGATCGCCGGCTACGGCCCGCTCGAAACCGAAGACGGCCGCGTCGTGCAGATCGAATCGCTGCGCCGCGCCAAGGATCATTTCGTCGTAAAACTTGCCGGCGTTGCCGACCGCAGCGCAGCCGAGCAATTGACCAACGTAAAACTCTACGTGCTGCGCGAACGCCTGCCGGCGCCCGATCAGCCGGACGAGTTTTATCACGCCGATCTCATCGGCCTCACGGCGGTCGATCGCGCCGGCGAAAAACTCGGCACCGTGGTCGCGCTACATAATTTCGGCGCCGGCGATTTGATCGAGGTGCGGCCGACGGAAGGCCACGTTACGCAGCTGCTGCCGTTCGACGAGGCCACCGTGCCGGTGGTCGATCTTGCGGCGGGACGGCTGGTGGTCGTCGCGCCGGACATGGATCAACAAGCGGCTCCGGCCAAGCGCAGCAATAGGCGGCGCTAGACCATGTGGCGGGCGAGCGTTCTCACCATTTTTCCGGAGATGTTTCCGGGACCGTTGGGCTTGAGCCTTGCCGGCAAGGCGCTGGCGTCGGACGCCTGGTCGCTCGATGTCGTCGATATCCGCAGCTTCGCCACCGACAAGCATCGCACCGTCGACGACACGACGGCCGGCGGCGGCCCGGGCATGGTGATGAAAGCCGACGTGCTTGGCCGCGCCATCGATGCCACGGCGACCGACACCCGCCCGCGCCTCCTGATGTCGCCGCGCGGCACGCCGCTGACGCAATCGCGCATCGAGGCGCTGACCGGCGATGCCGGCGTCGTCCTGGTGTGCGGCCGTTTCGAGGGCATCGACGAGCGCGTCATAGCGGCGCGCGGGCTCGAAGAAGTCTCGGTCGGCGATTATGTGCTGTCCGGCGGCGAAATCGCGGCGATGGCGCTGATCGACGCCTGCGTGCGGCTATTGCCCGGGGTCATGGGCGCCGCGGCCTCGGGTGCCGAAGAGAGCTTTACCGACGGCCTTTTGGAATATCCGCACTACACCCGCCCGCAAATCTGGGAGGGCCGGCCGATCCCGGAAATCCTGCTCTCGGGCGACCACGCCAAAATCGCCGCCTGGCGCCGCGCCGAGGCCGAGCGGCTGACCAAGGAGCGCCGGCCGGACCTTTGGGCGGCCTTCCTAAGCCGCTTTCGCGGCGGGTCGCGGACCGGATGACCGGAGGGTGACAAATCTGGCGCGGTGTCGTAGAAGCTCCGCGAACCCGCTTAGACCCCGGTCGGAGCCGCGCGTCGCATAGCGCAGCCGATGGAGAATTCGTCATGAATTTGCTCAAGGAAATCGAAAACGAACAGATGGCGAAGCTCTCCGCCGGCAAGGAAATCCCCGATTTCCAGCCGGGCGATACGGTCATCGTCAATGTGAAGATCATCGAAGGCGAAAAGAGCCGCGTGCAGGCCTATGAGGGCGTCTGCATCGGGCGCGCCGGCGCCGGCCTGAACGAGAATTTCACGGTGCGGAAGATCTCCTACGGCGAAGGCGTCGAGCGCGTCTTCCCGCTCTATGCGCCGATGATCGATTCCATCAAGGTCGTGCGCCGCGGCAAGGTGCGCCGCGCCAAGCTCTATTATCTGCGCGGCCGCCGCGGCAAGTCCGCCCGCATCGTCGAGCGGCAGGACCACACCGCCGGAGCCGGCGAGGAGAAGACGGCAGAGTAACCGATGGCCAAGCCAAATGAGTAAGCCAGGTACGCTTTACGACAAGATCTGGAACGACCATCTGGTCGACGAACAGCCGGACGGCACCTGCCTCATCTATATCGACCGGCATCTCGTCCACGAGGTGACGAGCCCGCAGGCGTTCGAAGGCTTGCGGCTAAGCGGCCGCAAGGTGCGCGCGCCGGACAAAACGCTGCTCGTGGTCGATCACAATGTGCCGACCACCGACCGCCGGCAGAAAAATCCCGATCCGGAGAGCGAAGCGCAGATCGCCTATCTGGCCGAGAACGCCAAATTCTTCGATCTCGAATATTACGATGAGTTCGACAAGCGCCAGGGCATCGTCCACATCATCGGCCCCGAGCAGGGTTTCACCTTGCCCGGCGTGACGCTGGTGTGCGGCGACAGCCACACCGCGACCCACGGCGCCTTCGGCGCGCTGGCCTATGGCATCGGCACTTCGGAAGTCGAGCACGTCTTGGCGACGCAGACGCTGATCCAGACCAAATCCAAGAACATGCGCGCGGTGGTCGACGGCAAGCTGCCGGACGGCGTCACCGCCAAGGACATCATCCTCGCCATCATCGGCGAGATCGGCACCGCCGGCGGCACCGGCTACGCCATCGAATATGCCGGCGAGGCGATCCGCGCGCTGACCATGGAAGGCCGCATGACGGTCTGCAACATGTCGGTCGAGGCCGGCGCCAAGGCCGGCTTCATCGCGCCGGACGAGAAGGCCTATGCGTTCGTGAAGGACCGTCCCAAGTCGCCGAAAGGCAAGGACTGGGACGCGGCGATGCGCTACTGGGCGACGCTGCAATCCGACGACGGCGCCCATTTCGACCGCGAGATCAAACTCGATGCCGCAAAACTGCCGCCGCTGGTGACCTGGGGCACCAGCCCCGAGCAGGTCGTCGCGATCGGCGGCCGCGTGCCGCGCCTCGAAGACATCGCCGACGCTCACAAGCGGCAGGCCGCCGAGCGCTCGCTCGAATACATGGCGCTCAAGGGCGGCGAGAAGGTCACCGACATCGCGCTCGACCGCGTCTTCATCGGCTCCTGCACCAACGGCCGCATCGAGGATTTGCGCGCCGCCGCCAAGGTGGTCGACGGCAAGACCGTCAACGCCAAGGTCAAGGCGATGATCGTGCCGGGCTCCGGCCTGGTCAAAGAGCAGGCCGAAGCCGAAGGCCTCGACAAGATCTTCGTCAAAGCCGGCTTCGAGTGGCGCGAGCCCGGCTGCTCGATGTGCCTTGCGATGAATCCCGACAAGCTCAATCCCGGCGAGCGCTGCGCCTCGACCTCGAACCGCAATTTCGAAGGACGCCAGGGTTACAAGGGCCGTACGCATCTGGTGTCGCCGGCCATGGCCGCTGCCGCCGCCATCGCCGGGCATTTCGTCGATGTGCGGGAGTGGAAGTAACTAGCCGTCACTCCGGAGCGCCCGCTGGGCCGGACCAAAATCCGTCAACTCAGGACCAGACGCGCCGTTGGCTGTTCGATGAGCCCGCGAATCATGACGTTGAAGGCAACGACAATCCGATCCTCGGCTTCGTTGGCCGTGCCTTGCTCGACCGCATGCGGCACGTGGCTGGGCCAGATCAACATGCGGCCTTTCTCCGGCGGAATTGAGAAAATGTCGGCGTTGAACTCGTTCTTTTTGAAATATGTCGGTTCGATATTTTTCGAATGGATGCGCGGCGACGCGAATATCGTCGCGCCGCAATTCTTCGGCACCTTGATATAGACGAGCCCGCTCAACAAGCAGTTCGGATGAATGTGAAAGTTGTGGCGCCGATTCGGATTGGCGATGTTCGCCCACATATTGGCGATGTAGTGCGAGTCGCGCTTGATGGCGTAGAAGTCCAGAATTGATGCGGATTCCGCCATGATCACCTCGACCAGCCCCTTCATCTCCGGAAGCGCCTGGATGTCGTCGGGAGTCATATAGGCTAGGATCATTCCGCCGGGAGAAGAAAAGCCCTTGCCGGATTTTTGCACCTCCCGCAGCTTCTTTTCGATTCGGTCGCACATGCCGATGTCGGGCAGCATTCCGGTAAACATCGGAGTCGGAAACATCATGAACAGCTGTTTTGCATCCAGTTGGATCACCTTGGCCGCAGTAGAAGTATCAAGCATTGCGGCCTCCGGCCCGGCTCGACCAAAGAGCAACGAACGCGATCGTTTGGTTTTTCATGATTCTCCCAATGGGAAAGCAAATGCCGCCTCGCGGTCGAAAATCTACTCGGGATGATCCAAGAAAAACATGCCGAGCAAAATAAATAGACGGCACGAGCACATAAAGCAGCGATAAAAATATACGCGTCAGCCGCGCACCCACCAGCAGCGCATTTGCGGGTAAAGCACCGTGCCGCTCGGCCGGTATTGCAACTCATACCAATCGACGCAGCGCCGATGGAGCAGCGGCGCCGGATTGATCTCGATGCGCGGGCGCGCATAGCGCGGCGGCGGTAGCTGGTTCGGTTGTGCGATCGGCGGCGTTTGCATTTGCGCGGCCGCGTGCTGCGCGGTACCGAGCATCGCCGGCGCGGCGAACACCATGATCACGATCAATCGCTGCAGTGACATCGTCGCCTCGCGGTCTGGCCTATTCCGCTCATTGCCGTTCACGCTACATTGCAATTATGGCCGATCTTACATCCGATCCGCTGGCCTGGCGGCCCGTCAAGGCACCCTCGTTGGCCGCGCTCGAAGTCCTCGCCGGCGAGGTTTTTCGGGCGTTGCCGCAAGGCTTTCGCGATCTGTGCGCGGACCTCGTCATTCAGGTCGACGATTTCCCGAGCGAGGAAGTCCTCACCGAGATGCAAGCCGAGACCGAGTTCGACCTGCTCGGCCTGTTCCAGGGTGTCGGCCTGCCGTTCCGCTCGGAAAGCGCCGCCGTGCAGATGCCGAATATGATCTGGCTGTACCGGCGGCCGATCCTCGATTATTGGGCCGAGCACGACGAGACCTTGGGCGCCATCGTGCAGCACGTGCTGGTGCACGAGATCGGCCATCATTTCGGCCTGTCGGACGCCGACATGGAAGCGCTCGAACAATCAGCCGATGAAGCAAAGGGAGTGATGTCATGAAAATCGACGGCGGGTGCTCCTGCGGCGCCATCAAGATCGAAGGCGAGGCCGATCCGGAGAAGACGCAAATCTGCCATTGCACCGATTGCCAGACGTCCACGGGCACGGC
The DNA here is from genome assembly GCA_963724715.1 of uncultured Alphaproteobacteria bacterium. GTDB lineage: Bacteria > Pseudomonadota > Alphaproteobacteria > Rhizobiales > Xanthobacteraceae > BOG-931. The sequence goes on from CAVRVV010000006.1 coordinate 128,972, forward strand.
ATTTCGCGTCTCGATCCCGGTCCCCGGCACCACATTCAAGATGACCGGGCAACCGAACATTTACGTGAAGACCACAGCCGACAGCGGCAAGCCGCGGGTGCAGGCCTTTTGCGGCACATGCGCCTCGCCGATCTATTCGACGACGACGGGCGAAGGCGTGCAGCCGTCCTACACGGTGCGGGTCGGCATTTTGCGCCAGCGCGATCAATTGGTCCCGCGGCGGCAGAATTGGTTTCGCTCGGCGCGGTCGTGGGTCTTGAAGCTCGACGCGGTGCCGAAAAACGACAAGCAGGCCCCGGCCTGACGGCCGTGCTGTAAGGGCGCGGCATCGCAGGATCGCAGGTTCAATGCCGAGGAAGCCGCAAAACGCGCGCCCACGGCGGCGCGGGCTTGACCCGAGCGAGGCGAGACGCCATTAACCCGCCACGGACACGGTGTATCCGTAACCGACAAGGCTGAAGCTCGCAGAACCGACTTCGCAGGAATTCACGATGGAAAAGTTCACCACGCTGGAAGGCGTCGCGGCGCCTTTGAAAATGATCAATGTCGACACCGACATGATCATCCCGAAGCAATACCTGAAAACCATCAAGCGCACCGGCCTCGGCAAGGGGCTGTTCTCGGAACAGCGCTATCGCGACGACGGCAGCGAAAACCCGGATTTCGTGCTCAACAAGCCGGCCTATCGCAAGGCGAAGATTCTCGTCGCCGACGACAATTTCGGCTGCGGCTCCTCGCGCGAGCATGCGCCCTGGGCGCTGATGGATTTCGGCATCACCTGCGTGATCTCGACCTCGTTCGGCGACATTTTCTACAACAACTGCTTCAAGAACGGCGTGCTGCCGATCAAGGTGTCGCCTGAAGATTTGGAGAAGCTGTTTGACGACGCCGAGCGCGGCGCCAACGCGACGCTCAGCGTGGATCTCGAGAAACAGGAAATCCGCGGCCCCGACGGCGGCGTGGTGAAATTCGACATCGATCCGCACCGCAAGAAATGCCTGCTCGAGGGCCTCGACGACATCGGCATGACCAATCTCAAAGCCGGCAAGATCGAAGGCTTTGAGCAGAAGGCCAAGTCGGAGCGGCCCTGGGTGTAAGGAGCGCGGGCGGCCCCCGTCTTCTCGCCCTTGCAGGTCCAATGAATCCCGCCATCTCCGTTTCGCATCTCTGCAAGACCTACGCGTCGGGCTTCCAGGCCTTGAAAGACATCAACCTGGACATCCGCCACGGCGAGATTTTTGCGCTGCTCGGGCCGAACGGCGCCGGCAAGACGACGCTGATCAACGTCATCTGCGGCATCGTCAAGCCTTCCACGGGGACGGTCACCGTCGACGGCCACGATATTCTCACCGGCTATCGCGCCTCGCGCGCCTTGATCGGCCTAGTGCCGCAGGAACTGACCACCGACGCGTTCGAGACGCCGCCGGCGACCATGCGGTTTTCCCGCGGCCTGTTCGGCAAGCCGCCCAATCCCGGCCACATCGAGAAGGTGCTCAAGGACCTGTCGCTGTGGGACAAGAAAGACTCCAGGATCATGACGCTGTCCGGCGGCATGAAGCGCCGGGTGCTGATCGCCAAGGCGCTGGCGCACGAGCCGCAAATCCTGTTTCTCGACGAGCCGACCGCCGGCGTCGACGTCGAACTGCGCAAGGATATGTGGCAATTGGTGCGCGCGCTGCGCGCCTCGGGCGTCACCATCATCCTCACCACCCATTACATCGAGGAAGCCGAAGAGATGGCCGACAGGGTCGGCGTCATCAACAAAGGCGAGATCATCCTGATCGAGGACAAGGTCGAGTTGATGCGCAAGCTCGGCCGCAAGCAATTGACGCTGGAGCTGCACCAGCGCCTCGATGTCGTCCCGGCGGCGCTCGATGCCTTCCATCTCACCCTCGCCGCCGACGGCAAGGAACTGACCTATACCTACGACACCAAGGGCGAGCGCACCGGCATCACGGCGCTGCTCGATGCGCTCAACGTCGCCGGCATCCGCTTCAAGGATCTGCACACGACGCAAAGCTCGCTGGAGGATATTTTCGTCGGCCTGTTGAGGCACCAGCCATGAACATCTACGCCGTACGCGCCATTTATGTCTACGAGATGTCGCGGACCGCGCGCACCTTGTTCCAGAGCGTGGTCTCGCCGGTGATCTCGACGTCGCTCTACTTTATCGTATTCGGCGCCGCGATCGGCTCGCGCATCACCCAGATCGACGGCGTCAATTACGGCTCCTTCATCGTGCCGGGCCTGATCATGCTGATGCTGTTGACGCAAAGCGTGACCAATGCCTCGTTCGGCATCTATTTTCCGCGCTTCGTCGGCACCATCTACGAGCTGCTTTCGGCGCCGGTGTCGCCGTTCGAGATCGTGCTCGGCTATGTCGGCGCTGCGGCGACCAAGTCGCTCGTTCTCGGCGTCATCATCCTCGCCACCTCCGGTCTGTTCGTGCCGATCCACATCGTGCACCCGGTGTGGATGATCAGCTTTTTGGTGCTGACCGCGCTCAGCTTCAGCCTGTTCGGCTTCATCCTCGGGCTGTGGGCCGACGGCTTCGAGAAATTGCAGATCGTGCCGCTCCTGATTCTCACGCCGCTGACGTTCCTCGGCGGCACGTTCTATTCGACCAGCGTGCTACCGCCGTTCTGGCGCACGGTGACACTGTTCAATCCGCTGGTTTATCTGATCTCGGGCTTCCGCTGGAGTTTCTTCGGCATCGCCGACGTAGATGTCGAGGTGAGCCTGGCGATGACACTGGTGTTCCTCGCCGTCTGCATGGCGATCGTTTGGTGGTTCTTCAAGACTGGATACCGGTTGAAGAATTAGCAGATATTCACATCGGCAGAAAAAGGCGTCATTCCAAAACGCAATCAAACTTCGAAACAGAAAAATAACGGAGTCGTACAATACAGATACAGCTTGGGAACATTTGCCCGAAGTCGGGCCTATTCTATCGAGGCCTTGTCGATGAAGGACGCTAGAAGCCATCTGAAAGAAGGGCAGGAATACTATTTTGGTGATCCTCCTGACTATGTATCTGCGGAGCAGTGTTTTCGTAAAGCTATTGCGGTTGCTCCTGATTGGGGAGAACCCTTTCTTTTCTTGGCCGGGGCCCTGCAACGTCAGAACAAGCTCAAGCAGGCATGCGAAACGGGGCGTACCGCAGCCCGTTTACTCCCGGGAGACCCGCGGCCTCTCATTGACCTCGGGAGCACATTGCTTTTGTCAGGCCGGCATGCCGCCGCAGTGCATTCCCTCGAGGAAGGACTGAAGCTGAATCCGCATTATGGCGAGGCAGATGCACGATGCATGCTAGCGGAAGCGTTTGAGCGTCAGGGCAATATCAAGAGAGCTGCCGTTATATGGCGACAGATCGTAAATATGGAGAGCACCTATCCCTCCCATGATCGTCCCATGGAAGAAGCGAAGAAGAAGCTCGCCAAGCATGGTCTTTCGTTAGAGGGCCACCGCGCTTAGTCTCTTAGTTACAAATAACAGATAAAGTTGGTTGCAAGTCCCCGCAATCAATTTTTCGCTTGCGTCTTCTTGCCCGCGATCGCGTCCGCGATCGCCACTGTGCGCTGCGCCATCTCGGCGTGCAGGCGTTCGACCATGCGGCCGTCGATCTGGACCACGCCCTTGTCCCTGTTCTCCGGCAATTCGAACGCGGCGATCATCTTGCGCGCCGTCGCCACCTCGTCGTCGGTCGGCGAGAACGCCGTGTTGCACGGCTCGATCTGCTTCGGATGAATGAGCGTCTTGCCGTCGAAGCCGAGATCGCGCGCCTGCAGGCATTCCGCGGCGAAACCTTCGGCGTCGCCGAGGTCGTTATAGACGCCGTCGAGGATGTCGAGGCCGTAGGCGCGCGCAGCGGCGACGCAATTCATCAGCCACGGCAGCATTGGCGCGCGGCCGGGCACCAGGCGCGCGCGCGTATCCTTGGCGAGGTCGTTGGTGCCCATGACGAAGCCTGAGAGCCGGGTCTCGGAATCGAGCGCGGCGGCGGCAATCGCGCCGACATTGAGCATGGCCAGCGGCGTCTCCATCATGGCCCAGACGCGCACGCGCGGGTCGGTGCCCATGTCGACGATGCGCGCCGCCAAATCCTGCAACTGGCCGGGGTCCGACACTTTCGGCACCAGCACCGCGTCCGGCCCGGCCGACGCCACGGCGTCGAGGTCTTCGACCCACCAGCGGGTGTCGAGGCCGTTGATGCGCACCAGCACTTCGCGGTCGCCGAAGCCGCCATTTTTGAGCGCGTTGACGATCGCCCCGCGCGCCTGCGCCTTGGCTTCCGGCGCTACCGCGTCTTCGAGGTCGAGGATCAGGCCGTCGGCCGGCAGTTCGCGGGCCTTTTCCAGCGCGCGCGCGTTCGATCCGGGCATGTAAAGCACGCTGCGACGCGGACGGACGGTCATTCTGAAACCCCCAGGAATTTGCCTAAGCTAACGGACTTGCACGCCGCGTGCCAATAACGCGTCATTCCGGGGCCGAGCCAACGGGTCCGGCCCGAAGTGGCCGGCCCGATGACAGGCTCCGCGAGGAGCCCGGAATCCATAACCTCAGCGTTCGTGGATATGGATTCCGCGCCCGCCGCCGACCAAGTCGGCTGTCGCCGACTTGGATTTTAAGTAATCGATCTCGGTGAAACCGAGATCGATGGCGCCCCGGAATGACGGAAAATTACGCCGCCTTCTGCTTCGCGGTGATCAGCTTGCGGTTGATCAGGCATTCGGCAATCTGGATGGCGTTCAGCGCTGCGCCCTTGCGCAGATTGTCGGAGACGATCCACATCGCCAGCCCGTTCTCGACGGTGGCATCCTCGCGGATGCGGCTGATATAGGTCGCGTCCTCTCCCGCCGCCTCGTAAGGCGTGACATAGCCGCCAGGCTCGTGGGAATCGATCACCAGACAACCCGGCGCATTGCGCAAGATGTCGCGCGCCTCGTCGGGCGTGATCGGATCGGCGAACTCGATATTGACCGCCTCGGAATGGCCGATGAACACCGGCACGCGCACGCAAGTCGCGGTGAGCTTGATCTTGGGATCGAGGATCTTCTTGGTCTCGACCACCATCTTCCACTCTTCGCGGGTGTAGCCATCCTCCATGAAAGTGTCGATCTGCGGAATGATATTGAAGGCGATGCGCTTGGGAAACTGTTTCGCCTCGACCTCGTTGATCTGGAACACGGCCTTGGTCTGCGAGAACAATTCGTCCATCGCTTCCTTGCCGGCGCCGGAGACCGACTGATAGGTGGCGACCACGACGCGCGTGATCTTGGCCTTGTCGTGCAGCGGCTTGAGCGCGACGACGAGTTGCGCCGTCGAGCAATTCGGATTGGCGATAATGCCGCGCTTGCGGAAGCCCGCAACCGCGTCGGCATTGACCTCCGGCACGATCAGCGGGACGTCGGAATCGTAGCGCCAGCACGACGAATTATCGATCACCACCGCGCCTGCGGCGGCGATCTTCGGCGACCATTCCTTGGACACGGCGGAGCCCGCCGACATCAGGCAAATGTCGACGCCGGAAAAATCGAAATGCTCGAGCGCTTTGACCTTGAGCGTGCGGTCGCCGAAAGACACTTCGGTGCCCTGGCTGCGCCGCGAGGCGAGCGCGATCACTTCATCGGCGGGGAACGACCGCTCGTCGAGAATGTCGAGCATTTGGCGGCCCACATTGCCGGTCGCCCCGACCACGGCGACATTGTAACCCATTGTTAACTCTCCACCGAAAATTCACTGCTTGTTCAGCATCCCCGCAACCGTAACGGAAGCGCTTCTAAGCGAGAAACGTCCCTAACACAATGTTGCTGGGACGAGTGCGTGCCGCCGGCCTCATATTCCATTCCAGACGATATCCGCGCCACCTTGGTGCGCCTCCTCGCCTATATGGGGGCTCTTGCGGCCCTCGCCGTGGCTGCCGCCAGTTTTTTCGCCGCGCCCTCGGACATCGTCGCTGCGCTCGATTCGGCATCGGCGCCGCGGCCGGCCTGGAACACCGTCGAGCGCCCCTACCCGGCCTTCGAGCTGTTGCTGCCGGAACTCGCCGGCAGCACCTACAACTACGCCATCCAACGCCGCGCCAAGGACGGCGCGCGCAAAGACCTACTGAGCTTCGGTGAGCCGGCCGACGCCGGGCCCTATGTCATGGTCGAAATCTACCGGCCGGCCGTGGCCAGCGATCGCTTCCTCGATGCGTCGAGTGAGATCGCTACCCGCATCGTCGATTACGCCGTCACCGACGACGTCAAGCCGGACGGCCAGATCGACAGCAAGTTCGGTCCGGTGTCGCTGGTGGATTTTGCGGTCGCGCCTCAGGACCATGAGCGCCGCTGCCTCGGCTTCGCGCGGCCGTTCAACCAGCTGACCATGCAAATCGCCGGCTGGTATTGCAGCGCCGGCCGCGAAGTGGTGGACCGGGCGACGGTCGCGTGCCTCCTCGACCGGCTGACCTTGGTGAACGGCGATGCCAAGCTCCACGAGATGTTCGCCCACGCCGAAGTCAAGCGCACCTTCTGCGGCCAGCGTAATCCGATCCTCGCCGCGACGCCGGAACGCGAAGAGCGCATCGCGCCCGAGCAGCCTTCGAAGCTGAGGTCCGCGCTACGCGGGCGTGTGCCGACACGATAGGCACGTTTCCTGGACGCGGTGCACTCCCGGGGAACAACGTGACAAAAAGGCTGCCAATAGAAGGAAATTGCTCCGCAAAGGCCGATTTTTGGCGGCAAACCGGGCGGAACCCCGGGGCGGTCAAGGCCGTTGCCGAGGCGCTATTGCCGCCGACCGAAGCAGGCTACACTGGCAGCACGGGAGAGCGAGGAAATCATGCGCGCATTTGCCGTCACTGCTGCCGTTTTGGCCGTGTTTGCGGCCCAGGCCGGTTCCGCCGACGCGGCGACCAGGAGGGCGCAGCCGCAGCCCCCGGTGATGCGGACCGCTAGCGGCACGGTGATCCAACCCTCCAGGACCATCATCCACGATCAGTACGGCCGCACCACGGTGATCGTCATTCGGCCGCGCTCTTATCTCGAGACCGGCACCGAAGTGTCGGTTGGCGATCGCAAATTCATGGACTACGCGTTTCCGCCAGGCGGCGATCCCGGCCAATCGTCGTTCTGGTTCATCGGTCCCGACTTTTCCGGGGCCAATGGCTACCCGCTGCCCCGCGCCTTTATCACACCGGGCGCGCCGTTTTAACGTAAGCGCAGTTTGCCACTTGCGGCGGCGGCCTACGCGGCCGCAGACGCACGCTCATAAATGCCTTGCGTCGTCACGATGAAATCGATGCGGCCGTCCAGCAGCGCTTTGACGCATTCGGATGGCTTGTTGACGATCGGCTCTTCGTGGACGTTGAAGCTGGTATTGACCAGCACCGGCAGGCCGCTCTCGCGCTCGAACGCGGTGAGGATATCGTAATAGAGCGGATTGGTGTCTCGCGCGACGATTTGCGGCCGCGCCGAGCCGTCGACATGGACCACCGCCGCGATCCGCTCGCGCCACTGCGGCTTCACATTGCAGGTGATGGTCATGAAACGGCACGCATAGGCGTTGACCGGATTGACGTCGAAGACGGTCGCGGCTTTTTCGGCGGTGATCACCGGCGCGAACGGCATGAATTCCGAACGCGCCAGGCGCTCGTTGAGCAGATCGTGAGTTTCCCGACGCGACGGATTGGCGAGGATCGAGCGCGCGCCTAACGCGCGCGGCCCGTATTCCATGCGGCCGGTATAGATCGCGCCGAGCTGGCCGGCATGAAGCCGCTTCGCGGCGCCGTCGATCGGCGTTTCAGCGGTGCGGCGCACGCCGGCAGTTGCCTTGAGCGTAGCGTCGATCGCATCGGTGTAATCGCGGCCGAAATACATGTCGCGCAGTCGCCGGCGTTGCGCCAGCCAATGCCGCAAGCCGTCGCGTTGCAGCAGATAGCAAAGCGCGCCGCCGGCCGGCATGCCCTCGTCGCCCATCGCCGGGAAGACGAAGATCTCATCGAGCGGCAGCCGTTCGGCGAGAACGCGATTGAGCCGCACATTGGCGAAGACGCCGCCGGCGAGACCGAGATGCCGCGCCTTATGGCGCTGCAGCAGCCGCTCGACCGAGCGCAGCATGGTGTCTTCAAGCACTTGCTGAATCGAGGCCGCGGCGTCTTCCCGGCTCACGCTGACGGCAAGACTGCGGATGGTGTCGTGCATGTCGCTGAAATCGCGGAAATCCGAGCGCACGCGACCGGTGTCATCGACGGAAAAATGCGCGCCGATTTTTTCCGCCAGAACCGGCTGGCCGAAGGCGGCGAGCCCCGTCAGCTTGCCCTCGTGGCGCCGCGGGATGAAGCCGAGCGCACCCGTCACCGTCTCATAAGCGTGGCCCAGACTGTCGGTCGGCAAGGGGTCGAGCAAACATTCCTCGCCGCCGTAGATCGTCGTCAGCGCGCCGTCGGCAAAATGGCGATGGCTGTAATTGACCGTATCGCCGCCGCCGTCCGCCGTGACCAGGAGCGCATCGTCCCAGTCGGTGTAGAACAGCGGCGCCAGCGCGTGGGATTCATGGTGATTGTAGAAAAACATTGCCGCGTCGTCGCGAAAGCCGCCGGCGTGGCGGAATTTCGGCAATGTCGAAGATGTCGTCGATCTTCGCCGTGTGGTAGCGCAAAAACTCCGGCGGCATGTAGCGCCGCGTATTGCCTTCGACGTATTGGCGGTATTTTTCGCGGATCCAGCGCACACCGCGGATATTGCGATAGAAGATCGTCGGAAATTCCGAGCGGCTGAAGCAGACGACGTCGACGTCGTTGCGCGTCGCGCCGGCGATCGACAGAACCTCATCGATGGCGAGGTCGGGATGCTCGCGGCCGTCGCTCTTGCGACGCGTCAGCCGTTCGAGCTGCACCGCGGCGCGCAGGTCATAATCTTCGAAGACCGCGGCAACCGCGTCGTGGCTTCCCGAATGCGCGCTGAGAATAAGCATGCCGGGGTGCTTCGACCGCGATCAGGCCGAGAGCTTCTCCAACTCGCCGACAATCGCCTCGCCCATTTCTGTGGTGCTGACGATCTTGCAGCCTTCCGACTTGATATCGGCGGTGCGCAAGCCCTGGCCGAGCGCTGCGGCGATGGCGGCTTCGAGCTGATCGGCTTCCTCGCCCATGTTGAACGAATAGCGCATCGCCATGGCGAAAGACGCGAGCATCGCGATCGGATTCGCCATGCCCTTGCCGGCAATGTCGGGCGCGGAACCGTGCACCGGCTCGTACATGGCCTTGCGCCGCTTGGTCTTCGGATCGAGCTCGCCCAGCGACGCCGACGGCAGCATGCCGAGCGAGCCGGTGAGCATCGCCGCGACGTCGGACAGCATGTCGCCGAACAGGTTGTCGGTCACAATGACGTCGAACTGCTTCGGCCAGCGCACCAGCTGCATGCCGCCGGCATCGGCCAGCATGTGCTCGAGCTGCACGTCCTTGTAATCGCGATCATGCACCTGACCGACCACCTCGTGCCACAGCACGCCGGTCTTCATCACATTGCGCTTTTCCATCGAGGTGACTTTGTTGCGCCGCTTGCGCGCCAATTCGAAGCCGACGCGGGCGATACGGTCGATCTCGTAGGTATCATAGACCTGCGTATCGACGGCGCGCTTCTGGCCGTTGCCGAGATCGGTGATGGTTTTCGGCTCACCGAAATAGACGCCGCCGGTGAGCTCGCGCAGGATGATGATATCGAGCCCTTCGACCGCCTCGCGCTTGAGACTCGATGCATCGGCCAGCGCCGGATAGACGATCGCCGGCCGGATATTGGCGAACAATCCAAGCTCCTTGCGCAAGCGCAGCAGTCCCGCCTCCGGCCGCGCCTCGAACGGCACCTTGTCCCATTTCGGCCCACCGACAGCACCGAAGATCACGGCGTCGCAGGCATGCGCCTTGGCCATGGTTTCTTCGGTGATGGCGACCTGGTGCGCATCATAGCTGGCGCCGCCGACCAGCCCGTCCTCGGTCTGGAAATCGGCAACACCTTTCTTGGCATAGAAGCCGAGCAGCCGCTTCACCTCGGCCATGACTTCGGGGCCGATGCCGTCGCCGGCGAGCAGGAGGAGATTGTAGGTCGCCATGAATTACGCCTCGTTACGATAAGGCGTCGATTGCTAATCGGCCGCGTGCGGCTTTGCAAGCCGAGCACGACGAGACGCGGCTAGACTGATGAGGCGAGCGGATGCGCCTATTGCCCGCTGAACCAGTTATAGCCCTGGTTCTCCCAATAGCCGCCGGCGTCGTTGTTCTGCACCCACATGGCGGTGACGTATTTGGGATTCTTGAAGCCGAGCTTGGTGGGGATGCGGATCTTGATCGGGAAACCGTAGGCGCGTGGCAGGATCTGACGATCGAATTTGAGCGTCAATTGCGTCTGCGGGTGCAGCGCAGTCGGCATGTCGATGGTGTTGGAATAACCTTCGGCACACTGGAACCAGACATATTTGGCGGTGGTGTCGGCGCCGATCATCTTCAGAAAGTCGGACAGTTTTACGCCTTGCCAGGAGCCGATGGCGCTCCAACCTTCGACGCAGACGTGACGCGTGATCTGCGAGACTTCGGGCAGCTTGTAGAGTTCGGCCAGCGTCCACGGCTTTTTGTTGTCGACCAGGCCGCCGATCTCGAGCTGATAGCTCTCGCCGTCGACGTCGGGCGCCTCATCCTCGGCATAATAGGCGTTGAACGGGAACGGCCGCGTGATCGCGCTCTCCGGATATTCGGTCGCCAGCGTCGTCGGGCTGAACAGGCGGGCCTGGACCCAATCGTTGAAGCGCGACACGACGCGCAGCGCGCTTTCGGCCGACGGCCCGTCGATAATGTCGCAGCCGGTCAGCGTGGCGAGCGCGCCGAGGCTCGCGGCGCCGCGCAGGAACAGCCGCCGCGACGGATCGGGCAACAGTTTCGCCGCGTCCTTGATCAGGAGCTTCGGATCGACGCCGGGAATTTTTTTGCGCTCACGGGGCATCGTGTGTTCCTCAAACTACCGGCCAACGATCATGGCGCGCAGGCTCTTCGGCACGATCAGTGCCAGCGCCACGTGGACGGTCAAAAATCCCACGATCGACGCCATGGCGAAGAAGTGGACGTAGCGGGCGAAGTCGTAACCGCCGAACAACGCGGTCAGGTACTTGAGTTGCACCGGCTTCCAGATCGAAAGGCCCGACAGCACGATCACGACGCCGGCGAGCATGACGCCGACGTAAAGCAGCCGCTGCACCGCGTTGTAGACCGACAGATCGTCGTGCGCGAGTTTTCCGCGCAGCGCCGCGAGGAGATCGTTGACGACGTCGCGCGGGCAAATCGGCAACAGCTTGCGGCGGAAACGGCCGGTGGCGATGCCGAGCGTGACATAGACGATGCCGTTGATGACCAGGAGCCACATCGCCGCGAAATGCCACAGCAGGGCGCCGGCAAGCCATTGCCCAAGCGCCAGCTGCGGCGGGAAATAGATGAACCGGAACAGCGGCGAGGCGTCGTAGATCTGCCAACCCGAGCCGATCATCATGAACATGGCCAGCGCATTGACCCAATGGGTCACCCGAACCCAGCGCGGATGAATAATTGGCCCGTCCGCGGTTTTGGGCACCAAGATTGGATTGCTGGTCGCTTCGATCGTCATGCCGGCAGACCTATAACAAAACGGCGGCGCACGGGCGCCTCACATTCGTGTCAGTAGTCCCTTGCCTGTCAGTAATCCCTCTCCCCAAGCATGGGGAGAGGGACTGCGTCGCTCAGCCGCAACATCACATCGGCAGCAGCACCGTGTCGATGACGTGGATGACGCCGTTCGACTGTAGCACGTCGGCGATGGTGACCATGGCCACGTCGCCCTTGGCGTCGGTGATGGTGAGCTTGCCGGGGCCGGCTTGCTTGACCACCAGGTCCACGCCGGCAACGGTCTTCAGATGCGCTTCGCCCTCGCCGTCCTTTACCGCTTTCATCAAGTTGACTGCGGTCATGCGGCCGGGGACCACGTGATAGATCAGAATCTTGGTCAGCGTCGCCTTGTTCTCAGGCTTCAGCAGGGTGTCGACCGTGCCGACCGGCAGCTTGGCAAACGCCGCGTTGGTCGGCGCGAACACCGTGAACGGGCCGGGACCGGACAGCGTATCGACCAGGCCGGCGGCCTTCACCGCGGCAACCAGTGTGGTGTGGTCTTTTGAATTGACCGCGTTCTGGATGATGTTCTTCGACGGATACATCGGCGCACCGCCGACAGTGACGGTCTTCTCCGCCATCTGTGCGTAAACCGCAGGCGCCGGCGCCACGACGGCGAAGGCGAGCGCGGCCGCGGTGGCGAGCAAAGCGAAACGCTTGGACATGACTGTCTCCATGTTGATTCATCGGGTTCGCCGCGGCGAAACCGCGGGCGAGACGATCGAGATCGTCGTCACAACGAGATACGGCGGCTTTTTGCGGGGGTTTCAGAGACACGGTCACGGCTGCGTGAAGGCTTTTCCAGTCGTCGCGTGTGGGCTATGAAACGCGCCCGGAGGCCAGGCCCCGACAGACGAGGACGATCAATGGCAAAGACCAGCCCCGGCAATTGCTTTGAAGATTTCCGTATCGGCCAGGTGATCCGCCACGCCACGCCGCGCACCGTCACGGTCGGCGACGTTGCGCTTTATACTGGCCTGTTCGGCGCGCGGTTCGCGGTGCAATCGTCGGACGCGTTCGCCGAAGCGATCGGCTATCCGCGCGCGCCGATCGACGATCTGCTCGTATTCCACATGGTGTTCGGCAAGACGGTGCCCGATGTGTCGCTCAACGCCGTGGCCAATCTCGGCTATGCCGGCTGTTACTTCCGCAAGCCCCTCTATCCGGGCGACACGCTGACGGCGCTGTCCGAAGTCATCGGCTTGAAAGAAAATTCCAGCCGCAAGACCGGCATCGTCTATGTGCGCACCACCGGCTACAAGCAGGACGGCACGCCGGTGCTCGAATATGTGCGCTGGGTCATGGTGCGCAAACGCGACGAGGCGGCGCCCGCGCCCGGCGACCACGTGCCGCGTCTGCCGACCGCGGTCGAGCCGAATGTCTTGAGCGAAGCCTGCCCGCCGCTCGATATCGAGGCCTACGATTTCGCGCTGGCCGGCAGCCCCTATCGCTTCGACGATTACGCGGTCGGCGAGAAGATCGATCATGTCGACGGCTATACGGTCGAAGAGGCCGAGCATCAGATCGCGACGCGGCTCTATCAAAACACCGCGCGCATCCATTTCGACCAGTTCAGCGCCAAGCAGGGCCGCTTCGGGCGGCGGCTGATCTATGGCGGCCATGTCATTTCGCTCGCCCGCTCGCTGACCTTCAATGGGTTGGCCAACGCCTTCCACGTCGCCGCCATCAATGGCGGGCGCCACGTCGCGCCACTGTTCGCCGGCGGCACGGTGTTCGCCTGGTCCGAGGTGCTGGCCAAGGCGGAGTTGCCCGGCCGCAACGACGTCGGCGCGCTGCGGCTGCGCACGGTCGCCACCAACGACAAGCCGTGCGGCGATTTTCCGCTCAAGGCCGGCGACGATTACGATCCGGCCGTGCTGCTCGATCTCGATTATTGGGTGTTGATACCGAGGTGACAGGGATCAGTAGTCAGGGATCAGGGATCAGGGATCAAGAAGAAAAATTCTGATCTTGATACCTGATCCCTGATCCCTGATACCTGATACCTGACCCCGCTACGCCGTCGCTCGCAAATGCTCGACCAGCTGCCGCGCGTAGAGCGGCAACTCGCCCATATTGCGAATGCAGATCGTCAGGTCGCGTACCGCCCAGGAATCGGTCAGCGGCACGATCGCAATGGCCATGGTCTTCGAGACGCGGCGCGCGGTGGTTTCCGGCACGATGCCGATTCCGACCTTGCATTCGACGAGGCGACACACCGCGTCGAAACTGCGCAACTGCACGCGCAGCCGCAGCGGCCGGCCGATGCGCACCGCCTTGGTCGCGAGAAAGCGCTGGATGGCGCTGGCGCGGTCGAGGCCGACGAAATCGTGCTCGAGCACGTCTTCGAACCCGATCTTGGCGCGCTTCGCCAACGGATGATCTTGCGCGACCACCAGCACGAAACGGTCGCGGCGGAACGGATAGGTTTCCAGCGCGCCGGCATCGACCGTGCCGGCGACGACGCCGAGATCGGCGACACCTTCTGCGATGAGACCGACGATCTCGTCGCTCAAGCGCTCTTCGAGATCGACGCTGACGCTCGGATGTTCGGCGAGGAACGAGCTCAGCGCCTCGGGCAGGAACTCGGTCAGCGCATTGGTGTTCGACAACACGCGGATCTGGCCGGCGAAGCCGCCCCCATAGGCGCCGAGGTCCTCGTGCAGGCGCTCGGCTTGGCGCAGGATGGTACGGGCGTGCTGCAGGAGCGTGCGGCCGGCTTGCGTCAGCGTGACGCCTTGCCGTCCGCGCGTCAGCAACGGCACGCCGAGCACGTCCTCCATGTTGCGGATGCGCGTCGAAGCTGCGGCCAGCGCGAGATGCGCGCGCTCGGCGCCGTGCGTGATGCTGCCCGCCTCGACGACATGGCGGAACAGGCTGAGATCGGCGAGGTCGAATCGCATGGCAATGATCCATGCCTTCGGATTTAACGAAGTCAGGCTTTATATAATGCCCATTGAAATTCGATATTTCAACGCTAATCTTTCGCCTAATACGAAGTGAAACGCGCGCCGGCGCCTTTATGTGCATGTCGCTGCATTGCGATAGCTGCGCAGATTGGCTAGGAACACTGCCAAGCTTGGCGCCCGCGTCGAGCGAATTCGGATGAGCACAATGGCCGAAACCAAGGCCCCCACCGCGCGGCCGCTGTCGCCGCATCTGCAAATTTACCGGCCGACGCTGACGATGATGATGTCGATCGTTCATCGCATCACCGGATTCGGCCTGTACTTCGGCACGGTGCTGCTGGCGTGGTGGTTCATCGCCGCCGCCGGCCCGAACGGCTACGCGCGCTTCGAGTGGTTCATCGGTTCCTGGATCGGGCGCCTCATTCTGCTCGGTTACACCTGGGCGCTGATCCATCACATGCTGGGCGGCATCCGCCATCTGATCTGGGATACCGGCCGCGGCCTGGGACCGGTCGAGCGCGAATGGCTGGTCGCCGCCAACCTGATCGGCTCGATCGTGATCACGCTCATCCTTTGGGTCATTGGGCTCCTTGCCATGGGAGGCTCGGTATGAGCGGCTCCCCGCATATCCGCACGCCGCTCGCCCGCGTGCGCGGTTTTGGCACGGCAAAATCCGGCACCGCGCATTTTTGGCATCAGCGCGTCACTGCGATCGCCAATATCCCGCTCACCATCGCCGCGGTGATCATCCTGATCACGCTCCTGGGCCGCAACCAGGCCGCGGTGGCGCAAATCCTCGGTTCGCCCGCCATCGCCATCATCATGCTGCTGTTCATCGGCTCGATCACCATCCATATGCGCATCGGCATGGCGGCGATCATCGAAGATTACGTCCACGACGAATCGGCGAAGCTCACTTTGCTGATAGCCAACACCTTCTTCACCATCGTGGTCGGACTTGCCGCGGTTTACGGCATCCTCAAACTTTCGTTCGGATTGTGAGCATGGCGGATAACGCAACAAACGGAAAAAGCGCCGCGCCTGCCATCGGCAGCCGCGCCTATCCGATCGAGGATCACGCCTATGACGTGGTGGTGATCGGCGCCGGCGGCTCGGGGCTGCGCGCCGTGGTCGGCTGCAGCGAGGCCGGCTTGCGCACCGCCTGCATCACCAAAGTGTTCCCGACGCGCTCGCATACCGTCGCGGCGCAGGGCGGCATCGCCGCGGCGCTCGGCAATATGGGCGAGGACGACTGGCGCTGGCATATGTACGACACGGTCAAGGGCTCCGACTGGCTCGGCGACCAGGACGCCATCGAATATCTGTGCCGCAACGCGCCGGAAGCGGTCTACGAGTTGGAACATTGGGGCCTGCCGTTCTCGCGCCGCGAGGAAGACGGCAAGATCTATCAGCGCCCGTTCGGCGGCATGACCACGCACTACGGCAAAGGCACTGCGCAGCGCACCTGCGCCGCCGCCGACCGCACCGGCCACGCCATGCTGCACACCATGTACGGCCAGGCGCTGCGCCATTCGGCCGAGTTCTTCGTCGAATATTTCGCCATCGACCTGATCATGGACGACGACGGCCGCTGCCGCGGTGTCGTCGCGCTCAATC
Source organism: uncultured Alphaproteobacteria bacterium (assembly GCA_963724715.1). Taxonomy (GTDB): domain Bacteria; phylum Pseudomonadota; class Alphaproteobacteria; order Rhizobiales; family Xanthobacteraceae; genus BOG-931. The sequence goes on from CAVRVV010000006.1 coordinate 145,166, forward strand.
TCGACGACGGCACCATCCATCGCTTTTCGGCGCAGATGACGGTGCTGGCGACCGGCGGTTATGGCCGCGCCTATGCGTCCTGCACCGGCGCCCATACCCAGACCGGCGACGGCAACGCCATGGTGCTACGCGCCGGCCTGCCGCTCGAGGACATGGAATTCGTGCAATTCCATCCGACCGGCGTGTACGGCGCGGGCGTGTTGATCACCGAAGGCGCGCGCGGCGAAGGCGCCTATCTGGTCAATGCCCAGGGCGAGCGCTTCATGGAGCGCTACGCGCCGTCGGCCAAGGACCTCGCCTCGCGCGATGTGGTCTCGCGCGCCATGACCATCGAAATCCGCGAAGGCCGCGGCGTCGGGCCGAAGAAGGATCACATCTTCCTGCATCTCGACCATCTCGATCCAAAGATTCTCGCCGAGCGGCTGCCAGGCATCACCGAATCCGCGCGGATCTTCGCCGGCGTCGATCTGACCCGCGAGCCGGTGCCGATCGTGCCGACTGTGCATTACAATATGGGCGGCATCGCCACCAATTATCACGGCGAAGCGCTGACCAAGAAAGACGGCAATCCCGACCACATCGTGCCCGGCATGATGGCGCTCGGCGAGGCGGCCTGCGTCTCGGTGCACGGCGCCAACCGGCTCGGCTCCAATTCGCTGATCGATCTCGTGGTGTTCGGCCGCGCCGCAGCCTTGCGCTGCGCCGAGATTTTGACGCCGAACGACAAGCATCCGGAACTGCCGAAGGATTCAGCCGAGCGGGCGCTGTCGCGGCTCGACAAATTCCGCAACGCCTCGGGCGGCACGCCGACCTCACATCTGCGCGCAAAGATGCAGCACATCATGCAGACCAATTGCGCGGTGTTCCGCACCGGCAACGTGCTGAAAGAAGGCTCAAAACTCATTCACGAAGTGTTCGACGGCACGACCGACATTCGCACCAGCGACCGTTCGCTGATCTGGAACTCCGACCTGATCGAAACGCTGGAATTCGCCAACCTGATCGAGCAGGCCGTCGTCACCGTGGATGCCGCGGTCAACCGCTCCGAAAGCCGCGGCGCCCACGCGCGCGAGGATTTCCCCGACCGCGACGACAAGAACTGGATGAAACACACCCTGACCTGGCTCGACACCAATACGGGCAAGGTCACCGTCGACTATCGGCCGGTGCACACCTACACGCTCACCAACGACGTGGCCTATATCGAGCCCAAAGCGCGGGTTTACTGAAAGCAAAAACGCGATGGTCCAATTCACGCTGCCGAAAAATTCCAAGGTCACCGAGGGCAAGACCTGGCCGCATCCGACCAAGGCCAAGGTGGAGCGCGAATACCGCGTCTATCGCTGGAATCCGGACGACGGCAACAATCCGCGCATCGACACCTATTACGTCGACACCGGCGATTGCGGCCCGATGATTCTCGACGGCCTGATCTGGCTCAAGAACAATGTCGACGCGACCTTGACCTTTCGCCGCTCTTGCCGCGAAGGCATCTGCGGCTCCTGCGCCATGAATATCGACGGCACCAATACGCTGGCCTGCACCAAGGCGATGGCCGAGATCAAAGGCGCGGTGCGGGTCTATCCGCTGCCGCACATGCCGGTGGTGAAAGACCTGGTGCCCGACCTGACCAATTTTTACGCCCAGCACGCCTCGATCCAGCCTTGGCTGCAAACCGTATCGCCGACGCCGCAGAAGGAATGGAAGCAGAGCCACGAGGACCGGGCAAAACTCGACGGGCTCTACGAGTGCATTCTCTGCGCCTGCTGCTCGACCTCATGCCCGAGCTACTGGTGGAATGACGACCGCTATCTCGGGCCGGCGGCGCTGTTGCAGGCGCAGCGCTGGATCGTGGATTCGCGCGACGAGGCGACCGGCGAGCGGCTCGACAACCTGGAAGACCCGTTCCGCCTGTACCGCTGCCACACCATCATGAATTGCGCCAAGGCCTGCCCAAAACACCTCAATCCGGCCAAGGCCATCGCCGAGATCAAGCGCACCCTGGTCGAGCGGCAGGTGTGACGCCGTCGCCACGCTATATTGTCATCACCCGCAAAGGCGGGTGATCCAGTAATCACTAAGCCCGCGAATCGGCCGCAAAGCTTGCGGTTACTGGATGCTCCGCCTTCGCGGAGCACGACAAGCCTTAAAGCTTCAGCTTCCGTCTGCGTTGCCCGAGCGTCCGCAGCCGCAGCGCGTTGAGCCGGATAAACCCCTCGGCGTCGCGCTGGTCGTAGGCGACCTTGCCGTCTTCGAACGTCACCAAATCCTGGTCGTAGAGCGAATATTTGCTGTTGCGACTGACGACGCCGGCATTGCCTTTGTAGAGCTTGAGCCGCACTTGGCCGGTGACGAACTCCTGGCTCTTGTCGATCGCGCATTGCAGCATCTCGCGCTCGGGCGCGAACCAGAAGCCGTAATAGATCGCTTCCGCGTATTTCGGCATCAGCTCGTCTTTGAGATGCGCCGCGCCGCGATCGAGCGTGATCAATTCGATGCCGCGATGGGCGGCGAGCAGGATTGTGCCGCCCGGCGTCTCGTACATGCCGCGCGACTTCATGCCGACGAAACGGTTCTCGACCAGGTCGAGCCGGCCGATGCCGTGCTTGCGGCCGAGCGCGTTGAGCTGCGTCAGTAACGCAGCCGGCGTGAGTTTCTTGCCGTCGACCGCGACCGGATCGCCGCGCTCGAAATCGATGGTGACGTAGTCTGCCTTGTCCGGGGCTTTCTCAGGATCGTCGGTGCGCGAATAGACATAGTCCGGCACTTCGCCGGAGGGGTCTTCTAGCACCTTGCCCTCGGACGAGGTGTGTAGAAGATTCGCGTCGGTCGAGAACGGCGCCTCGCCGCGCTTGTCCTTGGCGATCGGGATCTGGTTCTTTTCGGCAAACGCCAACAGCGCTTCGCGCGATTTGAAATCCCATTCGCGCCACGGCGCGATGACTTTCACGTCGGGCTTCAGCGCATAATAGGCGAGCTCGAACCGCACCTGGTCGTTGCCCTTGCCGGTGGCGCCATGGGCGACCGCATCGGCGCCGACCTTTTCGGCGATCTCGATCTGCTTCTTGGCAATGAGCGGCCGCGCGATCGAGGTGCCGAGCAGATACTGGCCCTCGTAGAGCGCATTGGCGCGGAACATCGGAAACACGTAGTCGCGGACGAATTCCTCGCGCAAATCCTCGATGAAGATGTTTTGCGGCTTGATGCCCAGCGTGAGCGCCTTGGCGCGCGCCGGCTCGAGCTCCTCGCCCTGGCCGAGATCGGCGGTGAAGGTCACGACCTCGCAGCCGTACGTGGTCTGCAGCCACTTGAGGATGATCGAGGTGTCGAGGCCGCCCGAATAGGCCAGCACCACCTTTTTGACGTCGCCTTGAGGCATCGCAAAATCCCGCATGGGGGCAACGGCTTGCCCGGAAATTGGCGCGGACTATAGGCGCGCACGGGAACGACGCAAGGAGGAATTCTGTAAGAGCAATGCGCGTAGTTATTTTACCGAGTAAACTGGGTACTCATCAAAACCGAGCTTTTTTGCAATTTTTATTTCCTGTTCAACGCACCTTTCAAGCCATTGCACGTGAAGTCGTTCATATAACTCGCGCCCGATAAGAAGTTGATTGTCGCCTGCCTCGCCTTGAATTTTTACACATCGATTTAGTGCGTCGCTTCGGACGCTAAGATCGGAAAAACCAGTCGTCGGAATATTATATTCTGCTTGAATAGCAATTCCATGGTCAGCGCCGACGCGAATCGAAATTGTTGGTAACTTCGCCAGCTCAAGGGCAGGATTAATGCCGGTCTCAAGGATAGCAATGAATGTAAGACCCATGTCGATCGCGTTGTCACACTGCGTGTTGATTGACGGATGATCGAGATAAGCGATAAACCCGTCACCAGTAAGCGTCAGGATTGTACCGTGGAATTGTCCAACGACTGTACCCAATTCCTGAACGAATATTTTGTAAGCTCGGTCAAATGCCTCCTCGTCGCAGGCTCTCAATTTTGTTGATCCGCAAATATCAATTGAAAGAAACGTTAAGTAGCGTCCAGAACCATCCAGATGAAGCGTATGATGGGCGTCGGCCTTTGACTCGGGCGGATTAAACACTCCGGTTTTGAGCTCCATTTCAACGGCGTCTCGCCTGTTAGCTGCATACTCCAGCGCATTCCCAATTGTCGGCGGATCGGAATAGACGGGAATCCCTGCCGATTTCAAGAACGCCTCCTGAAGCACGTTTTCTGGAATGATGTCGTTTAAATACTTGTCTCGGTAGCACCGGATTCCATCCCTATCTACGACTTCATACCGTCGCGGATCAGGCTTCACTTTGAACCGAACTATTCGAGTAGCTTCATCCATGCTTATAACTTCTTGGACGAAATCCATCCGGCCGTAACTGGGATTCCTCATGAGTGAGCGCTTTCTCGTTTCAGAGGGGTCACAACTCACACCGACACCATGCCATCGAACACTGATTCGGTGGAGGAATTTATCGATCAGGGGCAATCTAGCTGTGACGATCATCACTATTGCGGAAATTAGATAGAAACCTGATTTCCGTTGACGGAAAATCGGCCTAGACTTACCCAGACGAAACGCTTTGGAGGGGCCCATGCGTTCGACGCTCACCACCATCATTTTGATCTGCATGCTGCTCGGCATCGCGGTCGGCTATGCCTGCCATACGCTGTGGCCCGATCCGGCGACGGCGAAAGGCATCTCCGACTACATCTCGCTGATGACCGACATCTTTCTGCGCCTGATCAAGATGATCATCGCGCCGCTGGTGTTCTCGACGCTTGGTGGTCGGCGTCGCCCATATGGGCGACCCCAAGACCGTCGGCCGCATCGGCGCCAAGGCGATGCTGTGGTTCATCTCGGCGTCGCTGGTGTCGCTGCTGCTGGGCCTCGTGCTGGTCAACATCCTGCGCCCCGGCGACAACCTGAACCTGCCGCTGCCGGACGCCCAGGCCGCGACCAATCTCAAGGTCGCCTCGCTGTCGGCAAAAGACTTCGTCGCGCACCTGGTGCCGCGCTCGATCGTCGAGGCGATGGCGACCAACGAGATTTTGCAGATCGTGGTGTTCTCGCTGTTCTTCGGCGTCGCCTGCGCGGCGCTCGGCCAGCGCGCGCACAAGCTGGTCGAAGGCATCGAGGAGCTCTCCCACGTCATCCTCACCATCACCGGCTACATCATGAAGCTGGCGCCGCTCGCGGTGTTCGCCTCGATGGCCGCCATCGTCACCACGCAGGGGCTCGGCATCCTGGTGACCTACGGCAAGTTCGTGGTCGAGTTCTATTTCGGGCTGCTGCTGTTGTGGAGCCTGCTGGTCGCCGTCGGTTACGTCTTCTTCGGCAGCCACGTCATGCGGCTGGTCACGCTGGTGCGCGAGCCGTTCATGCTGGCGTTCTCGACCGCGAGCAGCGAGGCGGCCTATCCGAAAATGATGGAGCAGCTGGAAAAGTTTCCCATCAGCCGCAAGATCATCAGCTTCGTGCTGCCGATGGGCTATTCGTTCAACCTCGACGGCTCGATGATGTACTGCACGTTCGCCACCATGTTCATCGCGCAGGCCTACAACATCCAGCTCGGGCTCGGCCAGCAGATCACCATGCTGCTGTTGCTCATGCTCACCAGTAAGGGCATGGCCGGCGTACCGCGCGCCTCGCTCGTGGTTATCGCCGCGACCTTGGCGAGCTTCAACCTGCCCGAAGCCGGATTGCTGCTGATCATCGGCATCGACCAGTTCCTCGACATGGGCCGCTCCGCCACCAACGTGATCGGCAATTCGCTCGCCACCGCCGTGGTGGCGAAATGGGAGGGCGAGAAGATGCATGCGCCGGTCGAGCCGGAGCCGGTGCTGACCAAGAAGGCGGCTTGAGCGTGTCATGATCGGAGCTCATCCAGGCGTGTTTCCCGGGCGCAGTGCAGCATGCAGCGAAGCGGAATGCTGCGCTGCAGACCCGGGATCGCCACAAGCTCCGAGTCTGCGACGATCCCGGATCAGCGGTGCACCGCTTCGCGCTGCACCGCATCCGGGAAACGCCGTTTTGGGATTCTTGATCGGCTTTGCAGTCGTCATCCTCGTGCTGCCGGCCGCGGCGCAAGATGCCAATGTCACCGCGCTGTCGGGCACGCTGAAGAAGATCAAGGATACCGGCACGATCACGCTCGGCTATCGCGAAAGCTCGCTGCCGTTCTCCTATCTCAACAAGCGCCAGCAGCCGATCGGCTATTCGATCGACCTGTGCCGCGAGATCGTCGAGGAGGCAGCGACCGAGCTCGACGGCATGGACATCAAGATCGCCTTGGCCCCGGTCACCGCCGCCGACCGGCTCGACAAGGTCAAAACCGGCGCCGTCGATCTCGAATGCGGCTCGACCACGAGCAACCTGCAACGGCAGAAGGAGGTGGCGTTCTCGCCGGTGTTCTTCGTCGCCGGCACCAAGCTGATGGTGCCGAAGACTTCCGCGGTGCAGTCCTATCGCGACCTCGCCGGCAAGACCGTCGTGGTGACCGCCGGCACCACCAACGAGGCGGCACTGCGCACGCTCTCCGACAAGCAGAAACTCGGCATCGCCATCGTCACGGCGCGCGATCACGCCCAGTCGCTGGCGATGCTGGTCGCCGGCAAGGCCGACGCCTTCGCCACCGACGACGCGCTGCTCTACGGTTTCATCGCCACCGAGCCAAGCGCCCACGATATGAAAGTCGTCGGCGACTATCTGTCCTACGATCCCTACGGCCTCGCCTACCGCCGCGACGATCCGGCCTTTGCCGCGACCGTCGAACACGCCTTTGCGCGCATGGCGAGCGAGCGCCGGCTTGAAGAGCTCTACAACAAATGGTTTTTGCACCGGCTGCCGACCGGCGAGACGCTCAATCTGCCGATGAGCCCGCAGCTCGCGGAAATTTTCCGCGTGCTCGGAGCGCCGGAATAGATTATTCGGCCGACTTTTTGGCCTTGTCGGCCATGCGCTTCGGCCACCAGCGATAGATCAGGCCGAAGGTTGTCCAGATGACCAGAAACATGAACACGCCGGCGAACACGACGTCGGTGAAAAAGTGTCCGCCGCCGGCCATGCGCAGCACGCCGATCGCACTGCCGAAGGCGAGCGCGCCGCCATAAGCGAGGAGCCGCCACTGCGGCGGCGCGAGCGCGGCCGGCGCCATGGTCCAAAATGCGCCCGCGGGCTCGCCGGCGATGAACGAGCAATTGTTCGGGCAATCGCCGCGCGGGTCCCACCATGCGGTGAAGCGATCGGTACCGCCGAACTCGCTGACGTCGATCGGCCGCGCCCGGCCCCAATGGTCCTTCAGCAGCGTATTGGCGAGGAGGCCGGGGCCGACCGCCAACGTTCCGATCAGGAACAGCACGGTCTCGGCTTTGATCAGCATCCGCCGCCGCGGAAATAGAAACTTGCCGAGGAGCGCGACGCCGGCCGGCACGATCAGGAGCGTGATCAGCGCACGCGCCGCAGTGCGGGCGTATTGCGACCATACCTGGGTATTGAGCGGAAAATCGTGGGTCTTCGGGTCGTAGAACGGCGTGGACGCGGCGAGGTCGAGCCGCGGCAACACGCCGAAGACAATGCCCACCGCGACGCCGATCGACAGCGCGATGACAAGTCCGGTCCGGTTCATGGGCGCTGACCCGACGACGTTGTAATGTGAATCACTTCCACGAGCCCGCTTTTCGACCGGCGAACAACCAATAGACAAAACCGCCGGCAATGCCAGCCGCGGCAAGCACCTCGCGCTCGCGCACCAGAGGGTTTTCGGGATCGCCGCTATAGCCGGCAAAATCGAGGCCATAGCTCAGCGACAATGCCAGCACGCCGCCGAGCGCCGCATAGATGAGGCTCGAACGCCAGGCGAAACCTTCCGTAAGCGCGATCACAAGCAACGCCGGCATCATGGCAATCCCGCCGATCACGGCGGCGCCGACCATGACGACCGCCCAAACGGCGACCGACTGCATTCCGAGCGCGGTCAGGTCATCCCATTCCGGCGTCAGCGTGCCGATGGTGAGAATAAGCGAGGCGGCGATGCAGGCCAGCACATAGGCGAGGACGATCATCGCGATGCGGACGAGGACGGCCATCGCGCGGCATCAATCCGTCATCGCCATGGCGCGCAGCGCCAGCCGTTCGCGGGCGGAGAGCCTTTCGGTTGAGCTCTTGAGCTGGCCGCAGGCGGCGAGAATGTCGCGGCCGCGCGGCGTGCGCACCGGCGAGGCGTAGCCGGCATTGAAAATCACCTCGGAGAATTTCTCGATCTGCTCCCAGTCCGAGCACTCGTATTGGGTGCCTGGCCACGGATTGAACGGGATCAGGTTGATCTTGGCGGGAATGCCTTTGACCAGGCGCACCAGCGCCCCGGCATCGACCAGCGAATCGTTGATGCCCTTGAGCATGACATATTCGAAGGTGATGCGCCGCGCATTGGACACGCCGGGGTAGTTGCGGCAGGCATCGAGCAGTTCGCGTAGCGGATATTTGCGGTTGAGCGGCACCAGTTGATCGCGCAATTCGTCGGTGACCGCGTGCAGCGAGATCGCCAGCATGCTGCCGATCTCCGCCCCGGCGCGCGCGATATTGGGCACCACGCCGGAAGTCGACAGCGTGATGCGCCGCTTGGAAATGCTCAACCCGTCGCCGTCGGCGACGACGTTGAGGCCGTCGCGCACCGCTTCGAAATTGTACAGCGGCTCGCCCATGCCCATCATGACGACGTTGGAGACGAGGCGCTTCTCGCCCTCGCCGCCCCTCCTTTCCCTCCCCCGCGCGGGGGAGGGTCGGGTGGGGGTCCAATCGTTGAGCCGATCGCGCGCCAGCACGACCTGGCCGACGATCTCGCCCGCCGTGAGATTGCGAACGAGGCGCTGCGTGCCGGTGTGGCAGAACGTGCAATTGAGCGTGCAGCCGACCTGACTGGAAATGCACAGCGTGCCGCGGTCGGTTTCTGGGATGTAGACGCACTCGACCTCACAGGGCCGGCTGTCGGTCTCGCCGGGAAGCCGCAGCAGCCACTTGCGCGTGCCATCGACGGAGATCTGCTCGGCGGTGACCTCCGGCCGCGCCGCCGTGAAATGCCCCGCAAGCTCGGCGCGCAGCTCTTTCGACAACGTCGTCATCGCATCGAAATCTTGCGCGCCGCGCACGTAGAGCCAGTGCCAGATCTGCTGCACCCGCATGCGCTGCTGCCGCTCCGGCACGCCGATGGTGCCGAGCGCCGCGGCGAGCGCGTCGCGCGTCAGCCCGACCAGCGACGGCTTGTCCGGCGCGACGAATTGCTCAAGCGGCCGCTTTTCGATGAAGGCAGCGGACGCGGCGCCGTCGGTATGAGGTGCGGCAAGCGAAGCGGTCATGGACAATCCAAAAGGGGCGCGGCTCAGGGATAGATAGTCTCTCTCCCGTTCACGGGGAGTGCTCGCGACCGTCTACTTGCATTCTTGGCCGACGCGGTCGAGGGCTTGCGCCAGACCCTTGAGCGAAAACGTGTCGGACGATTGCGTGCCTTTGGCCGAGACGCCTTTGACCACCGCGCTCTGGCCAGCGCGCATGGCGTCGACCATCTGCGCTTCTTCGGCCGCGTTCTTGATCCAGGCGCCATCCTGCTGGGTATAGAGCGCGTAAGTGGTCGAGCCGACCGCCGCCGAAGCCTCGGTGCCTGGCTTGAACGGATAGCCGATGATGATCGAGACCTCGTTGCTCACCTTCTCGGCCGGGCGCGAGGAAATGAACACGTAGGTCGGATTGCGCGGCCGGTCGGGCGGATTGGTTTGCGACGACGTCGGCTTGGCGATCGCGAAGCAGAGCTTTTTGCCGCCAGGCGACGCCGTATAGGCGCCCCACTCGCCGTATTGGCCGAGCAAGGTCGGCTTCACGCCACCCACATTGGGCGGCGTTATGGGCTTGGTGGCCGCCGTGACCGGCTTCGCGGGAGCGGCCACTGCGGGTTTCGCGGGCGCTGCCTCAGCCGGTTTTGCCGCCGTGGTTTTGGGTTTTGCGGGCTTTTTCGCCGGCGCTGGCTTTGCAGGGGTTGGCGCCGCCGTATCCGCCGGGGCGGGCACAGGCTGCTGGGCCTTGGCCGGAGCAGCCAATACCGCCCCCAAAAGTAGCGGCAGGGCAATCTGCCATCGTCGGTAGCTGCGCATCAGGCCTCGCGAACACCCCTAAGCAATGGATAGCAAAGCTCTCAACTTTAATCCAATTCGGCCTTTTGCGGAACGCGTTCGGTAGGCCTAGCCGGTGGCGCCGGCCGGCAGCCGGTAAAGTGTGACCACTGACACAGCAAAGGCCCGTGCCGTCGCCGATAGTGGGGACGTCAGCGGCGCATACGGGGCTTGAGGCTATCTCTCCCCTCCCGGCCATTCGGGCGCGCCGCATAGTGCGAAGGGGTGCCGGGCGTGACCTCCTGGTTTCATACCGACGAACTTGAGCCTCGCCGCAAATATCGAGCGGCTAAGGGCCCTGAGCTGGACGATCTCCTCACCGCGGTGGGCGTCCATCGCGACGACGAGGCGTTCACTGTGCTGTTCGATCATTTCCGGCCGCGCGTCCATGCCCAGATGCTTCGCTTTGGGCTGGCGCCGTTCGCCGCCGCCGACGTGACCCAGGACGTGATGGAGACGATCTGGCGCAAGGCGCATCTGTTCGATCGCCGCAAATCGGCGGCCGCGACCTGGGTGTTCCGTATCGCCTATAATCGCTGCATCGACGTTGGCCGCCGCAGCCGCGAACACCGCTATGCGGACACGGATCTGTTCGCCATTCCCGATCCCGGCGCGGGCAGCGACGCCGGCATCGCCACCGCGCAACGGGAAGAGCACGTCCGAGCCGCGCTCGATGCGTTGCCGCGCGAGCAGCTCAAGATGGTGCAGCTCGCCTTTTTCGAAGGCCTGTCGCACGCGACCATTGCGGCACGAACCAATCTGCCGATTGGCACGGTGAAGTCGCGCCTGCGGCTGGCGTTCTCGCGGCTGCGCCGCGCGCTGCAGGACGCCGGCGTCAGCGAAGCTTTGCAGTTCGACTAGTTGTCATTCCGGGGCGCCAACCGATTTCGGCTTGCCGAAATCGGCATTTGAAATTCCAAGTCGGCAAAGGCCGACTTGGCTGGCGGCGAGCCCGGAATCCATAACTCCTGCACTGCAGATGCTCGCCTATTCCCAACTCCCTCTTATTTCGTGATTATGGATTCCGGGCTCGCGCCTTCGGCGCGCCCCGGAATGACGGGCCACTCATGAAAGCCGTTCTCTGCACCCATTTCGGCACCGCCGACGAACTCGAACTCGCCGACATCGCGGAACCGCAAGCCGGCGCCGGCGAAGCCGTGGTGCGGGTCAAAGCCGCGGCGCTGAATTTTTTCGACACGCTGATCATCGCCGGCAAATATCAGTACAAGCCGCCATTTCCATTTTCGCCGGCGGCGGAATTTTCCGGGATCGTCGAGAGCGTCGGCCCGGGCGTGACCGAGTTCGCGCCCGGCGACCGCGTCATGGGTCACATGGGCTGGGGCGCGGCGCGCGAGGCGGTTGCCATCTCCGTGCGGCAACTGGCGAAGCTGCCCGACATGCTCGATTTCGAGCGCGCCGCCGGCCTCAATGTGATCTATGCCACCACGCTTTACGCGCTCCGCGACCGCGCGCAGCTCAAGCCGGGCGAGACCTTGGCCGTGCTCGGCGCCTCCGGCGGCACCGGGCTTGCGGCCATAGAGCTCGGCAAGATGATGGGCGCGCGCGTCATCGCCTGCGCCTCCTCCGACGAAAAGCTCGTCTTCGCCCGCGCCCACGGCGCCGACGAGACGGTGAACTATGCCAGCGAGGATTTGCGCGACGCGTTGCGGCGGCTCGGCGGCGAGCACGGCATCGACGTGGTCTATGACCCGGTCGGCGGCCCTTACGCCGAGCCGGCGGTGCGCTCGCTGGCCTGGCTTGGCCGCTACCTCGTCGTCGGCTTTGCCGCCGGAGAAATTCCGAAACTGCCGCTCAATCTCGTGCTGCTGCGCGGCTGCGATATCCGCGGCGTGTTCTGGGGCGCGTGGCTCAAGCGCGAGCCGCAAGCGCAGCGCGCGCTCATGACCGACCTCGTCAAATGGTGCGCCGAGGGCAAGCTCAGCGCCCATGTGCACGCGGTCTATCCTCTGGCCGAGACCGCAACCGCGCTCAAAGCCATCAGCGACCGTAAGGTGATGGGAAAAATTCTGCTGCGGCCTTGATCAGGCGTCGCCGCGCAGCCGTGCCAAGGTGCGCCGCGCCGCTTCGCGATGCTCCGGCTTAATGTGCGAGTTAACGATCTTGATCGCGCCGGCAAGCACCGCCGCGTCGTCGACGAAGCCGATCACCGGAATGTAGTCGGGAACGAAATCCGCCGGCAGCACGAAATAAGCGATGGCCCCGAGCAGCACCGCTTTGACGTGCAGCGGCGTTTGCCGGTCGAACGCGCAATAATACGCGGCGAGCAAATCCTCCACGAACGGCAGGTCGGCCACGGCGCTTTTGAGCTTGCGCCAAAAATCACGCTGCAACTCCTGCTCGTTGCCGATCATGCGGCGCGTCAGCGCCGCGATGTCCTGCCATGAGGCGGCCTGCGCCCGGAACCACATCTGCCCCTCTTCTTACGACCGGACTTGTTACGACCAGACTTGCGGCCCGCGATGGACCGAAAGCGATAAAATGGCGGCGGAAGGCGGCAATCGCAAGGCGGGGAACGCGGCCGTCCCCTGCCGGCCGGCATCAGCCGGCGAGCTTGTCCATGGTCTCGGCGAGTTTGACGTCGAGCTCGGTCAGGCCGCCGGCATCATGGGTCGACAACGTCACTTCGACGTTCTTGTAGACGTTGAACCACTCGGGATGGTGATCGAGCTTTTCCGCCACCAGCGCGGCGCGCGTCATGAAGCCAAAAGCCTGATTGAAATCGACAAAGACGAACTTTTTGGTGATGGCGTCGCGATCCTTGACCTCGGTCCAGCCTTTGAGCCGGGCGAGCGCAGTCTTGCGCGCTTCGCCTGAGAGTTTCTGAGCCATCCTACAAACTCCATCTACGGGCGATCGCGGCCGTTCCGTCCGCGAAATTTCCGGCGCGATCACGAACCGCCAAACCCCACCATGTCGGCAACACCGCTTCAAGGGGTGAGGTTCCGGTGGCCTGCCCGGGGTCCGGCCGGATTTGGCCGGGATCGGCGCCAAAGTTGAGTCACAAGGCGGGTCGAAGCTGCGTTGGGCCATCCCTTGCGGGATTAACCAAAGCGGCGATTTGGCCCATGAACCCGGGCTGGCGCCATGGCGTCAAACCAGCCGACACGTGGTAGGATTAACCATGCCTCCCGGACTACCGCACCAGCCTCTGGCCATGAGACTATGGCTTTCCCGGCGTTCCGGCGGGGCCGGCGGAACCGATTCAGCGGGCCACTCGTCGGGTAGGAGCATGAGTATCGGGTCGCTCGAACATATGATGCGCAACCGGTTCAGGATGTTCCTGCGCCACACTTGGCTCGTGACCATTCTCGGCACCATCGCTCTCGTCGGCGTCGTCTGGGCGGCGTTCTATTACTCGACCAGGAACACCGTGATGCGGATTGCCACCGGGCCCGGCAGCACGAAAATCGTCCAGGTGCTCGCCAACACATTGGCGAAGAGCCACGACCGGCTGCAGTTGCAGGTCGTCACCACCGATAGCGCCAATGCCAGCGCGCAAGCCTTGAGCAATGGCAGCGCTGATCTTGCCATCGTTCCGACGACGGTCGGCAAATCGCCGGATTGGCCTGTGGTCGCCATCCTGCGGCAGAACGTGATGGTGCTGATCGTGCCGGCACCCGCGCCGGCACCTACTCCCGCTCCAGCCGCCGCTGCCACACCGGCGCCTGCCAAGAAGGGCGTGACCCCCAAGGCGACCAAGACCGCCAAACCGGCAAAGCCAGCGACGGCGCCGAAGACCACCAAGACCGCCAAAGACAAGGATAGCGACAGCGACGACGACGATTCCGACGACGACAGCACCAAGGACAGCAGCAAGCTCAAAGTGACGCAGCTTGCCGGCAAGCGCATCGGCATCGTCACCGGCAATGAAGCGACCCCCGATTTGCTCGACGTCGTGCTCAATCATTACGGCGTGCCGCTCGACAAAGTGCAGCTGTCGCAAATCGATCCGGCAAATCTCGCCGACGCGGTGCAAAAAAATACCGTTGATGTGATCTTCGTCGCCGGCGCCGCGACCGGCGCCGCCATCAGCGACGCGGTCAAGGCCGCGACACAGAACGGCGTAGCGCCGACCTTCATCAAAATCGACCAGGCCGACGGCATCGCCAAGCGCAATATCGCCTTCGATTCGGTCGAGATCGATGCCGGGACCTTCGGCGGCGTGCCGCCGGCGCCGGATGCCAAGCTGACCAGTCTCAGCTTTCCCGAATATCTGGTGGCGCGCAAATCGTTCGACCACAGCAGCATCGCGGACTTGGCGAAGGTGATCTACACGTCGCGGCTGGCGATCGCCGCGAAGCTTAACGGCGACGTCAAGATCGAGGCGCCGAAGACGGAAAAGGACGCCGATGCCTTGGTACACCAGGGCGCGCTGGATTATCTGAACGACGATCAGAAGAGCTTCTTCGACAAATACGGCGACGACATTTTCTACGGCATGCTGATCTTCCCGGTGTTCGGATCGGCCATCGCCGGCCTGGCGAGCTATCTGCGCGCCGACAGCCGCACCCGCCGGCTGCGGCTTCTACAAAAGGTGCTCGACCTGGTCCGTAAGGTCCACGCCGCGCAAACGCTCGAGGCCATCGAGCATCTCCAAGTCGAGGCCGACAACCTGGTGATCGCGATCATTCATCTCAGCGAACACGAGGAGTTCGACGAGTCGGTGCGCATGTCGTTCTCGTTCGCACTCGATCAATTGCGCTTTGCCATCGCCGCGCGTCGCACCGCGATCCTCGATCACGGGGAAGGCGGTTCGGAAGCGCCCGCAAGCGCCGGCACCACGGATAACAAGGCCGCCGCCGCTTAATGCGGCGTTGGAACTTGGAACTATCCCCAACAAGTCCACGACAGAGTCATCCTGTCGTCGCATAACATTCGAGTCTTCGTCAGAATCAACGCGCATTTTCCGCCGCGTTGCGACGGCGGAGGCTCAATGGCAATGCGACGTCGCGCGGCGCTCACGCGTCGCGCGCTCTTGAAGACCGCGGCGGCATCGGCGGCCATCACCGCGGTCGGCGGCATCGCGCGGCCCTCGCTGAGCTTCGCACCGGACCGGGCGCAGATCACCCACGGCGTGCAATCGGGCGACGTCTCGGTCGATTCGGGCGTGGTCTGGGCGCGCGCCGACCGTCCCTCGCGCATGCTGGTCGAGGTCGCGACCACCGACAGTTTCCGCGATATCAGGAGCGCGGTGTTCATCGACGCGCTGCCGGAAGCCGATTTCACCGCCAAGGCGCTGATCGAAAACCTGCCGCCGGACCAGGACATCTTCTATCGCTTGAGCTTCCAGGATCTGTCCTCGGCGGTCTTCGGCGAGGCGCAGATCGGGCACTTCCGCACGCCGTCGAAAGAACGGCGCTCGATCTCATTGCTGTGGTCGGGCGACACCATGGGCCAAGGCTGGGGCATCGATCCGGCACGCGGCGGCATGCGCAGCTACGCCACCATGCGCAAAAATCAGCCCGACTTCTTCATCCATTGCGGCGACAATATTTATGCCGACTGCCCCATCACCGCGACGAAGACACTGCCCGATGGCGGTGTCTGGCACAGCATCGTCACCGAGGAGAAGTCGAAACCGGCCGA
This sequence comes from uncultured Alphaproteobacteria bacterium, assembly GCA_963724715.1. GTDB lineage: Bacteria > Pseudomonadota > Alphaproteobacteria > Rhizobiales > Xanthobacteraceae > BOG-931. The sequence goes on from CAVRVV010000006.1 coordinate 160,949, forward strand.
AACGCTCGCCGACTATCGCGGCAACTACAAATACAATCTGCTCGACGACAATCTGCGCGCCTTCAACGCCGCAGTGCCGACGTTTGCGCTGTGGGACAACCACGAAGTGATGGAAAGCTGGTGGCCGGACGAGCCGCTGCCGCGAAAACCGCTCGGCGAGAACAACACGCTCGCCTTTGCGGCGCGCGCCCGCCGCGCTTTCCACGAGTTCATGCCGATGCGCGAGACCATGGCGGAGCCCGGCCGCGTCTATCGCAAAATCGGCTACGGCCCGCTGCTCGACATGTTCATGCTCGACCTGCGCAGCTACCGCGGCCCCGATGGGCCGCATACCGACAGCATCTTGCGACCCGACGATTATCTGCTCGGGCCGCAGCAGGTCGCGTGGCTCAAGCGCGAATTGGCGCGCTCGCAGGCGACCTGGAAGGTGATCGCCGCCGACACGCCGATCGGCTACGTGGTCAACACCACCGGCATCGAGCATGCTGACGGCCCGCGCGGCCGCGGCCTGGAGATCGCGGATCTATTGTCGTTCATCAAGCATGCCGGCATCCGCAACACGCTATGGCTCACCGCCGACCTGCACTACACCGCGGCGCATTACTACGATCCGAACCGCGCCGTGTTCGCCGATTTCGAGCCGTTCTGGGAATTCGTCTCCGGCCCGCTCCATGCCGGAACCTGGACGCCGGAGCCGATGGAACGCACTTTTGGCCCGCAGGTCGTGTTTCAGAAAGCGTCCAGCAAGGAGCAAGGCGACAACCTCGCGCCATGCTACGGGCTGCAATTCTTCGGCCACGTGGCGATCGACGGGGCGACCGAGACGCTCACCGTCACGCTCAAGGACGTCGCGGATCGCGCGCTGTGGTCGATCACGCTCGATCCGGCGCCGCCGGCGCCGGCGCGCGTCACGATGCGATTGTAGTTTCACGCCGACTTGCGCAGTGGCGGTGATTCGAGCGTCCGCTCACGCTTGTGCGTCGAATAGAACGAAGCGTTCTGGTCGCCGCGCAACGCCTCGCGCGAGAACTCGATAGTAGGCGACGAATCCAATGCCGAGCGCGGCGTCGATTTGGCCGCGGTGGAACGCGTGGCGCACAGCGCGCCAGAATGGCCGCCGATAATCCGACAATATTCCGACGCAAAGCAGAATGTTGAACGCCAGCACCAGCGCGGCGCGCAGATTAGGGAAGGTAAGCTTGCCGCGCGCCGGGGTGATCATGCGGTTGGCGAAGGTGGCGTCGCCGATCTCGCCGATGTGCAGATAATCGTATTCCGGATAAAGCTCCGGCGCGCCGGAGACCGAAGCGCCGCCGAGTACGGTAACCCTGCCGGCCGCCCTGGCGCGCGCCGCGATATCGTGCATCTGCGGCGCCTGGATATGCATGCCGCTGACCATGAGGATATCGGCCCAGGCGAAATCGTCCGCCGTGGCCGGCGCGATATTCTCGTCGATAAAGCGCACCGGCCATGACGCCGGCAGGTAAGCGGCGATCAGCAGGAGCCCCTGCGGCGGCATGAAGGCGCGCACCCGGTACATCAGGCGAAAGGCGTGGGCAAACGTGCCGAAAGAGGGCGTGTAAGCCGGGAAGACGCAAAGAACGCGTCTTTACTCGTAATGGGTAATGGGCAGCGCATGAAACGTCCGGCCGGCGCGTAATATTAAGCAAACACGCGACACAGAGGCGAGTTTCATGTGATTCATGCCTTGTTTTGGTGCGTTTCGCCGATTGCTTCCGGGCGAAAAGTGACTATATAGCGGGCGTGAACGGCGGGCCCCTCGGGGCTCGTTTTGGTTTACAGCCCCAAAAAACACGGCCCATAGGCCCAATGAACCTGCGCAATATCGCCATCATCGCCCACGTCGACCACGGCAAGACCACCCTGGTCGACCGCTTGCTGCAGCAATCCGGCTCGTTCCGCGAGAACCAGCGGGTGGCCGAGCGCGCGCTCGATTCCAACGATCTGGAGCGCGAGCGGGGCATCACCATCCTGGCCAAGGCGACCTCGCTGGTCTGGAAGGACACCCGCATCAATATCGTCGACACCCCCGGCCACGCCGATTTCGGCGGCGAGGTCGAGCGCATTCTCAATATGGTCGACGGCGCGCTGGTGCTGGTCGATGCCGCCGAGGGACCGCTGCCGCAGACCAAATTCGTCGTCATCAAGGCGCTCAAGATGGGGCTGAAACCCATCGTCGTCATCAACAAGGTCGATCGCTCCGACGCCCGCCCCACCGAAGTCGCCAACGAGGTTTTCGACCTGTTCGCGGCGCTCGATGCGACCGAAGAGCAGCTCGATTTCCCGATCCTGTACGGCTCGGCCAAGCAGGGCTGGATGGCGGCCAGTGCTGAGGGGCCCAAAGACCAGGGCATGGCGCCGCTGTTCGATCTCGTCATCCGCCACGTCGCGCCGCCGAAGATCGAGGACGGCGCGTTCCGCATGCTGGGCACGATTCTGGAGGCCAATCCCTATCTCGGCCGCGTCGTCACCGGCCGCATTTTCGCGGGCGCGATAAAACCGAATCAACCGGTCAAGGTTTTGGATCGCAACGGCAACCTGATCGAGGAAGGCCGCGTCACCAAGGTGCTGGCCTTCCGCGGCCTGGAGCGGGTACCGATCGAAGAAGGTACCGCCGGCGACATCGTCGCCATCGCCGGCCTGCCCGACGCCTTCGTCTCGCACACGCTGTGCGCGCCCGAGGTGACCGAGCCGCTGCCGGCGCAGCCGATCGATCCGCCGACACTGACCATGACCTTCCGCATCAACGATTCGCCGCTCGCCGGCACCGAGGGCGACAAGGTGCAGAGCCGCGTCATCCGCGACCGCCTGCTGCGCGAAGCCGAAGGCAACGTGGCGCTCCGCATTTCCGAATCCACCGAGAAGGATTCCATGGAAGTCGCCGGCCGCGGCGAATTGCAGCTGGGCATCCTCATCGAGACCATGCGGCGCGAGGGTTTCGAGCTTTCGGTGTCACGACCCAAAGTGCTGTTCCAGCACGACCCGTCCGGCGAAATGCTCGAGCCGATCGAGGAAGTGCTGATCGACGTCGACGAACAGCATTCCGGCATCGTGGTGCAGAAGATGGCGGAGCGCAAAGGCGAGCTGATCGAGATGCGCCCGTCCGGCGGCGGCCGGGTGCGGCTGATCTTCTTTGCGCCGACGCGCGGGCTGATCGGCTATAACGGCGAGCTCCTCACCGACACCCGCGGCACCGCGGTGATGAACCGGATGTTCCACGCCTACGGCCCGCACCGCGGTGAAATCACCGGGCGGCGCAACGGCGTGTTGATCTCGACCGACCAGGGCGATTCCGTCGCTTATGCGATGTGGAACCTGGAGGACCGCGGCCCGATGATGATCGAGCCGGGCTGGAAGGTTTATCGCGGCATGATCGTCGGCGAGCACACCCGCGGCAACGACCTCGAGGTCAACGTGCTCAAGGGCAAGAAGCTCACCAACATCCGCACCCATTCCAAGGACGAGATGATTCGCCTGACGCCGCCGATTCGCATGACCTTGGAAAAGGCGCTGGCCTATATCGAGGACGACGAACTGGTCGAGGTGACGCCGAAATCGATTCGCCTGCGCAAAAAGCTGCTCGATCCGGTCGACCGCAAGCGCAGTGAGCGGCGCAAGGAAGCCGAGCGCGTGTAGTTCGTCATTCCCGGGCCGAGCGCAGCGAGGAGCCGGGAATCCATAATCACGATTCTCGCATATCCTGGCACCGTTTGTGACTATGGATTCCGGGTTCGCCGCTTCGCGGCGCCCCGGAATGACACAAAACTGCACGCCACTAGCGGCAAAACCGGCCAACCGTTGCGCTTCTGCAACAGCCTGCAGAGATTACGCATTGACCGCTGTTTTTTGCCCCTTCCGGCGATAGACGGCTCGCGCGATTGCGCTAATAATCCACACCGTTAACGCTTCGTGACTCTCGGCACTTGAAGGCAACTGAATCGCTTGCTTTGATCGCATCATGAGCACAATCCTCATCGAGATTCGCCGCGCCAAGGCATCTGATGCCCCGGCGGTCGCGTCTGCCCACGATGAGGCTTGGCGGATGGCTTATCAGGGCATCATCCCCGGCACCGAACTCGAAAAGCTGATCAACCGCCGCGGTCCGGCGTGGTGGGACAGCGCGATCCGCAAAGGCAGCCGCATCGCGCTTCTGCAATTCGGCGACAAGATCGCGGGCTATGCCAATTACGGCCGCAACCGCGCGCGCAGCCTCTACTACGACGGCGAAATCTACGAGCTCTATCTGCGGCCGGAATTCCAGGGGCTGGGTTTTGGCCGCCGGCTGTTCACCGCGGCGCGCCGTGACCTGGCGCAAAGCTCGCTGAAATCGCTGATCGTGTGGGCGCTGTCGGAAAATGAAAACGCGGTGGAATTTTACCGCGCGCTCGGCGGCAAGGCGGTGGCGCGCTCATCGGAAAAGTTCGGCACCCGCGTGCTCGACAAAGTCGCCTTCGGCTGGAACAGCTGAAGCCCGTCATTCCGGGGCGCGAGCGCAGCTCGCGAGCCCGGAATCCATAATCACAGAATTTGCAGTATTGGCGCCGGCGCATTCGCCGCGAACGGCTGTGGTTATGGATTCCGGATCGCCGCGGAGCTTGTCATCGGGCCGGCCACTTCGGGCCGGACCCGTTGGCGGCTTCCGGAATGACGGTTCGATTAGACTACCGGCTCGGGTAAACCCGCCTGCATACAGGCCGCGCGCAGCGTATTGGCGAGCAGGCACGCGATCGTCATCGGCCCGACGCCGCCCGGCACCGGCGTGATCGCACCGGCGACTTCGACGGCCTCCGCGAAATAGACGTCGCCGACGATGCGCGATTTGCCGCCGTCGGCGGCGACGCGGTTGATGCCGACGTCGATGACGGTCGCGCCCGGCTTGATCCAGCCGCCGCGGACGAATTCCGGGCGGCCGATGGCGGCAAAGAGCAGATCGGCGCGGCCGCATAGCCCGGCCAGATCGCGGGTGCGCGAATGGGCGATGGTCACCGTGGCGTTCTCGGCGAGCAACAGTTGCACCAGCGGCTTACCGACGATGTTGGAGCGGCCGATCACCACCGCATCGAGCCCGCTCAGCGACGCATGCACGGCCTTGGCGAGCTTGATGCAGCCGACCGGCGTGCACGGCGCCAGCGCCGGCAAACCGGACGCAAGCCGTCCGGCATTGAGCGGATGAAGGCCGTCGACGTCTTTCGCCGGATCGACCGCGGCGATGATGCGCGACGCATCGATCTGCGGCGGCAACGGCAACTGCACCAGGATGCCGTGCACGGCGGCATCGGCGTTGAGCTCGCCGATAAGGCCGAGGAGCTCGTTGGCGCTGGTCGTGGCCGGCAGATGAAAATCGAACGGCTTCATGCCGACTTCAACCACGGCGCGCGACTTGCTGCCCACATAGGCTTTGCTCGCCGGATTTTCGCCGGCCAGGATCACCGCGAGGCCGGGAACGAGACCGTGCGCGGCCGCAAGCCGCCGTGTCTCCGCCGCCACGGCGGCGCGTAATTGCGCGGCGATTGCCTTGCCGTCGATGATGCGGGCAGTCACGGCTTTCAGTAGACGTTCGGCAGGATGTAAAGCGCGATCACGTAGCGAATGAATATGATGATCAGGAACAGGATCACCGGCGAAATATCGATGCCGCCGAGACTGGGCATCATGTTGCGGATCGGGCGCAGCGCCGGCTCGGTAATGCGATAGAGAAAGTCGCCGATCATATGGACGACCGGATTTCGCGTGTTCACCACGTTGAACGCCACCAGCCAGGAAAAGATCGCCATCGCGATCACGATCCAGATGTAGAGTTCGAGGGCGAGATCGATAACCAGAAATAGGGCGCGCATGGCTTTGGATTCGCTGGTGAAGCTGAGGGAACCTAGCGGCTTAAACCGGCGCGAACAAGCCGACAATGAAATGAAAAGCCCGCCTTCGCTCAGAAGCTACGGCGGGCAACCTTCGCGGGGAGGTTGGCCTGCCAACCGAAGCGGCGCAGCCGCGAAGGTTGGTGGAGCCGAGGGGAGTTGAACCCCTGACCTCCTCATTGCGAACGAGGCGCTCTCCCAACTGAGCTACGGCCCCGCCAAACGGCAAAATTGCACCTTCCGGCGAGTGCGGCCATTTAGGACCGCGGCCCCATGCTGTCAAGGATGGAGCCCATGAACCGGCTGCCGACGAGAGCCGACCAAGTTACATGCATGGAACGCTGGAGCCGGCCAAGCTTGCCGCCGCGCGGCGGCGTTCGCTCAAGGCGGGAATTATCGCGCTCGCCGTCCTCGCCGGCATTGTTGCCGGCGCCGTGCTGGTTTACACGCCGCCGGGCGACCGGGTACTGACTTTTCTCGGCTTCACTTATCCTGAGGGTTGCGGCTAGCTCGCAATCAGCTGCCGCAATGACAAGCGAAAAGAGCGTCGATCTATTGCGCCACGGCGCCTATGTCCGCTTCCTCTATGTGCGGATTGCGGCGTCGATTGCGCTGCAGCTCCAGGCCGTCGCGGTCGGTTGGCTGATGTACGACATGACGCGCAGCCCATTTCAGCTCGGCCTGGTCGGGCTCGTTCAATTCATTCCGAGCATCGGGCTGTTCCTCGCCACCGGCCACGCTGCCGATCGCTATGACCGCCGTACCATTGTTTTCATGGCGCAGGTCTTCGAGGCGCTTGCCGTCACAATGCTGGCGTTCGCCACCGCGACCGGCCGGCTGACGCCGCATCTCCTGCTCGCCATGGCGTTCTGCGTCGGCATCGGTCGCGCCTTCGAGCAGCCGAGCCTGCAAACGGCCCTGCCGAACATCGTGCCGGCGAGCGTGCTGCCGCGCGCGATTGCTGGATCGACGTCGGCGGCGCAGATCGCCATCGTTGCCGGGCCGGCGCTCGGCGGCTTGCTGATTGCGCTGAGCCCGACGCTGGTCTTCGCCACCTGCGCGGTGCTGTGGCTCTCCGCCGGGATCGTCATGCGCGGCATCGTCGTGAAACGGCGCGTCGCGCCGCGCGAACCGGTCGATCTCAAGCGGCTGTTCAGCGGCCTCGTCTTCATCGGTCAGCACAAGGTCGTGCTCGGCGCCATTTTGCTCGATCTGTTTGCTGTGCTGCTCGGCAATGCCACCGCGCTGCTGCCGATCTTCGTGCGCGATATTTTCATGTCCGGGCCGCTGAGTTTCGGCGCCTTGCGCGCGGCGCCGGCGGCGGGCGCGCTGGTCACCGCGCTGGCGCTGACGCGCTGGCCGATCGCGCGGCGAGTCGGTCACATCATGTTCCTCGCGGTGGCGACTTTCGGCACTGGGACGATCCTCTTAGCGCTGTCGCCCACGCTGCCGTTCGCCATGGGGGCGATGTTCATCGTCGGCGCCTCGGACACCGCGAGCGTGGTGATCCGGCAGTCGCTCCTGCTTTTGCACACGCCGGATCAGATGCGCGGCCGGGTCTTTGCGGTGGGTTCGATGTTCACCGGCACGTCGAACCAGCTCGGCGACTTCCGCGCCGGCGCCGCAGCGGCGGCGTTCGGCACCATTCCCGCGGTGCTGATCGGCGGCTGTTGCACCATCGCCGTGGTGCTGGTTTCGACCCGCATTTTCGGCGAACTTTATCAAGCCGATCGCTATGAGCCGGCCAAGTCCTAGCCAGCAAGCCATAGACCGGAAATGCCTGTTGGGGCATCATAATCGCGACCCAATGCACTGCTTAACTTCGGGGTGTTTTGAAGGAAAAAAACATGCGACCCCGTATTGCTCTCATGAAATGGATAGCGGCTTGCTGCCTGCTTTTGCTCGGCTGCGTCTATGCATCCGCACAGGCCACGGCACCGTGCGGCGGCGACTTCGGCGCCTGGCTGCAAGGCGTCAAGACGGAAGCCGCGGCGCAGGGTGTTTCGCAGCGCGCGATCCAGTCCGGCCTCGCCAACATCACCTACGATCCGGCGGTCATCGCCCGCGACCACGCCCAGGGCGTGTTCCGGCAGAGTTTTGAGCAATTCTCCGGCCGCATGATACCGCCACGGCTCGCCCGCGGCGCCAAGATGCTTGCCCAATACGGCCCGATCTTCAGCAAGATCGAGCAGCAATTCGGCGTGCCGGGCGCGGTCATCGTCGCGATCTGGGGGCTGGAGACCGACTTCGGCGCCGGCAACGGCAATTTCCCCACCATCCGCTCGCTGGCCTCGCTGGCCTACGATTGCCGCCGGCCGGACAAATTCCGCGGCGAGCTGATTGCCGCGCTCAAGATCGTCGACCGCGGCGACATGGCGCCAGCCGACATGCACGGCGCCTGGGCCGGTGAGATCGGGCAGACCCAGTTCCTGCCGTCGTCCTATCTGAAATTCGCCGTGGACTACGACGGCAACGGCCGCCGCGATCTCATCCACAGCGTGCCCGACGTGCTGGCCTCGACGGCGAATTATCTGAAAGGCTACGGCTGGCAACGCGGCCAGCCGTGGGGCGAAGGCACGCCCAATTTCCAGGTGCTGCTGCAATGGAACGCGTCACAGGTCTACACCAAGACCGTCGCCGCCTTCGCCCAGCAGCTCGCCAACGGGCAATAGAATTCAATACGCGCTCAGCAGATCGATCTTGGCATTGGCCAGGATCAGGCGCTTGGACAGGATGCCGGCGAGGTTGCGCGCGATGCGCTCGGCGGCATGCGGGTTCTCGACGCGGAATTTATTGAATTCTTCGATCGGCAATTCCAGGCATTGCACGGCGGTGTCGGCCCAAACGTCGGCAGACCGCCGATCTTCGAGCAGCGCCATTTCGCCGAATTCCATGCCCTGGTCGAGGCTCGCAAGCCGCACGCCGCTCGGCAGCTTCACGCTGACCATACCGCTTTGCAGAAAGAACAACGACGACGCCGGCTCATCGGCGGCGACGATGCGCTGTCCGGCGGCATAACGGCGCACCGCGCCAAGCGCCGCAATCCCGGCAATCTCGTCATCGGTGAGGCCGGACAGCAGCGCTTGTTCTTTCAGATGTGCGCTGTCCTTGAGCGCGATATAGCCGCCGTAGCGGAAGATGATCTGGTCTTCCGCCCATTCGAGCGCTTCATCGAGCACGGGAAAGCTGCGCACGCCGGCAATCTCGGCGATGAGCGGGTGGATGACGGTCCAGATCTGCGAGCCCGGCTCGATGCCGGTAAGGATCGCCTTGGCGGTGCCGGCGGTCAGGCTGCGCAGGATATCGGCAAGCAACAACCCGCCAGCGCTGGTGATCGAGGCGACGCGGCGAAAGTCCACGATCAGGAGCGGCGTCGGCTTTTCCGCGAGCTTGCGCGACACGTAGTCGATGGTGGCGAAGGTGAGCGCGCCGACCAGCTCGATGACGCGGACGTCGCCGTGATGTTCATCGAGGATCTGCTGATCGCGCGGTTGCCGGCTTCGTCGCGAGGCGATGCCGCCGATGTCGTAATCGGCGATGATCGAGGTACGCACATCGCCCGAACGATTGAGCATGTGCAGGCCGAAATGGGTCGACAGGATCTCGCAGACTTTCAGCCCGCGCACGCTGTTGCCGTGGTCGTCGAGCGGCGGCGAGAAGGTGCCGAGCCCGAGCTGCGCCGGCAGCGCCGCAACGATACCGCCGCCGACGCCGCTCTTGGCCGGCATGCCGACGCGATAGACCCACTCGCCGGCATAATCGTACATGCCCGAACTGGTCATGATCGACAGCGTGCGCGCCACCGTATAGGGCTTCATCACCGCTTCGCCGGTGACCGGATTGACACCGTTGTTGGCGAGCGTCGCGGCCATGACGGCGAGATCGCGCGCCGTGACCAGCACCGAGCATTGGCGGAAATAGACGTCGAGCACCGCGTTGACGTCGCCCTCGACCACCGCATAATTGCGCAACAGATAGGCGATGGCGCGATTGCGATCACCGGTCTCGCGCTCGGAGAGAAAGACCTGCTCGTCGACGGCGAGCTCGCGGCCGGCAAAGCGGCCGAGCGCCGCGCGGATGAATTCGAACGCTTCGGCTCCCTTGGCCTTGTGGATCAGACCGGAGCAAGCGATGGCGCCGGAATTGACCATCGGATTGTACGGCCGGTTGTCGGGGCGCAGCCGGATCGAATTGAACGCGTCGCCGCTCGGCTCGACCCCGATCACCGCCTCGACCCGCTCGGCGCCGAACATTTCCAGCGCCTGCGCAAAGACGAAAGCTTTCGAGATCGACTGGATGGTGAACGGAACGGCGCTGTCGCCGACCTCGTAGACATGGCCGTCGATGGTCGCGAGGCTGACGCCGAAATAGCGCGGATCGGCCTTCTTGAGCTGTGGAATGTAGTCGGCGACGGCGCCGCTGTTGTCGCTGCGAAATTGCGCGTGGCAGTCGATCAGAAAGCGATGCAGCGGCGATGCGGCCGTCGGCAGCGCAAGGCCGCCGGCGCCCGGCAGATCATGTGAGTGCATTGTCGGTGTAGCCCCCTGAGGGCGGATTATGCCGCTTTCCGGCAGGACTGGAAAGTCAGGGAATGCCGGTCAGGCCTGCGACATCCAGTGCTCGAGGAAGACGCTGAGCCACGCGCGCGCCGTGTAGTCGTACACCGCGCGATCGGCAAAATGGCTGTCGCGCGGCTTGGCGCCGGGAAGCTCCATGCGGTCGTGGCCGCGCGTGGTCCACTTGTGCATCATGGCGTGGGTCACGTCGGGATGAAATTGCAGCGCATAGCCCGTGCCGTAGCGGATCGCCTGCACCTCGAAGGTGTCGCCCTCGGCCAACAGCTCGGCGCCGCGCGGCAGGTCAAAACCTTCGCGGTGCCATTGGTAGACGCATTCCGGCCAATGCGCGACGACGGCGAGGCCGGCGGCGGTGGGCCGGATCGGGTAATAGCCGATCTCGGCGTGGCCTTCGGGATGGCGAAACACTTTGCCGCCGAGCTGGCGCGCGAACATTTGCGCGCCGAGACAGATGCCGAGATAGGGTTTGTTCTCGCGCAGCGGCACGGCGGTCCAATCGATCTCGCGCCGGATGAAATCGTCCTCGTCGTTCGCGCTCATCGGGCCACCGAAGATGATGCCGGCGGCATGATCGGCCATGGTTTGTGGCAGCGGATCGCCGAACCGCGGCCGGCGCACGTCGAGCCGATAGCCGAGTTCGCGTAAAGCATTGCCGACGCGACCGGGCGTGGAATGCTCCTGGTGCAGAATGATCAGGATCGACTGCTGCATGACCTTAGCGAATCGAGCGCGACAGAAGAATTTCCTATCGCATCCAACTGCGTTTATGAACTGCCACGCGGGTCGCGCATATGCCGCTCGATCATCGGCAGCACGAGCGCATGCGGCGTCAGGCGCAGGAGCGCTACCGCGAGCTTGTTGGCCAGACCGGCGACGACGACGCGTTTGCCCCGCATAAAACCGTCGTAGCCGATTTGCGCCACGCGATCCGCCGGCAGCGTCAAAAGCTGTTGCGACCGGTCGGCCCGCATGCCCGAGCGGGCCTGGAATTCGGTCGGTACCGGTCCCGGGCACAGCGCGGTGACCCGAACGCCGCGGCGCTTGAGCTCGCGATGCAGCGCCTCGCTGAATGACAGCACGTAGGCCTTGCTGGCGTAATAGACCGCCATGCCGGGGCCGGGCAGGAAGGCGGCAACCGACGCCACGTTGAGAATGCCGCCGCGATGACGGGCGAGGCTGTCGACAAAATTAAGCGACAGTTCGGTGAGCGCCCGGATGTTGAGGTCGATCATGCCGAGCTGCTCGGCGTGGCTGAGATCGGCGGCCGCGCCGGCCAGCCCGAAGCCGGCATTGTTGACCACGATCGCGGGCTCAAGGCCGCGCGACGCAAGCTCGGCCGCAATGCGCGCGACCGCATCGCGCTGTTCGAGATCGATCGCCAGCACCGCGGGCCGCGGCCGGCCGGTGGCGGCGATTGCATCGGCGAGCGCGATGAGGCGATCTTCGCGCCGCGCCACCAGAACGAGCTCATGGCCGTGTTCGGCAAAAACCCGCGCCAGTTCCGCGCCGATGCCGGCCGAGGCGCCGGTGATGAGCGTGACCGGTGTCATGTGTCGCCGCCGACACGGCGGCGCAACGCGATGCGCTCGTGCGCCGACACGCCGAGCAGATCGGCGGCGCGCCAGATCAGATTATCCTCGAGCTCGTCGCGCTGGCCATCGGCATAGACGATCTCCCACATCATCTCGACGATCTTGGCGCGGCCATCGTCATCGAGCGCGCGGTTGAGCTGGTGGGTGAAGTGATAAAGGTCGACCGCCTCGTGCTCGGCGGCGGTGGCCTTGGTGATCAATTCGTCGGTCGTGGCATCGTCAAGCGCGAAACGCTGCTTGATCACGGCGTGCAGCTTGTCGCGCTCGCTTTGCGACATTTCTCCGTCGATCGCCGCGGCGTGCACCAGCATGGCTGCCGCGGCGAGTCGGTAATCATCCTCGGCGAATTGACTGGGATGTTTTTCGCCGTCGACGAATTCGGCAATGAAGCTCTTGAACGATTCAAACATGAAATATCCCGCTGGGCCGGCGTTTCAGCGGGCCTTCAATCCCACGTTCATATCGCGACGTAAAGCGGGCCGTTCAAGGCCGCTTTCGAAGCCCGCGCCGCGGCAAGCCGACCGGTGACCTAAGCGGCTTTGGGATCGAGCCCCTCAAGCGGCTGTCGCGCCGGCTCGACGCCCCAGAAATAGACCGCGACGATCTGCACGACCAATAGCGCGATCATCAGCCAGATCACGCCCGGCAGCGCATAATTCACCATCAGATAGCCGACCACGAACGGCGAGACCACCGTGGCGCCACGGCCCAGCGTATTGCAGATGCCGTTGGCACGCAGACGGATCTCGGTCGGGAACAGCTCGGGCGTGTAGACGCCGAACAGGATCGCGGTCCGGATATAGATGGCGATGATCAGTATGGCGCCCACGCTCAACACCAGAACAGGATCGGACGCGGCACTAAAGTGTGCGTAGATCCAGCCGGTGATGATGGTGAGGAGGGAGGCGCCGATGATGCTCCGGCGCCGGCCGATGGAATCGGACAACACCGCGCCGCAAGCGCAGCCGACCAGCGAGGCGGCGGCGAGCACCACCGTGTAACCGAGCGAGTTGGTGATGGTGAGGCCCTGGCGTAGGAAAAATTGCGGCAGAAAGATCACGAACCCGAAGATCAGCGTATTGATGGTGATCAGCACCCAGCTTCCCACCAGCAGGCGTTGCAGGATCGGCGGGCGGAACATGTCGGCCGCGGTGAGCTGCGCGACCGGCGCGGCGATGGCCGGTGCCGGCAACGCGCCGGCGGTGGTTGCGACGTCCTTCTCGATCGTCTGCATCAAGGCTTCCGCTTCGGCGGTGCGGCCCTGCGCTTCCAGCCAGCGCGGCGATTCCGGCAGGTTCTTGCGCAGATACCAGACGATCAGCGAGCCGATGCCGGCGATGACGAACATCGGCCGCCAGCCCCAGGTCGGGATGATCAAATAGCCGAGGATCGCGGTGACGGGGAAACCGCACACCGTCAGGAATGCCATGAAGGCGAGCCAGCGCCCGCGCGTCGCCGGCGGCACGAACTCGGTCAAGGTCGAATAGCCGACCACGATTTCTGCGCCGAGACCGAGCCCCTGAACGAAGCGGCAGACGATCAGTTGCGGCATGTCCTGCGCAAACGCCGCCGCAAGCGAGGCGAGGCCGAATACCAAGAGGTTGATCTGGTAGGTGAAGCGCCGGCCGTATTTGTCGCCGACGAATCCGGTGATCAACGAGCCGAGCGTCATGCCGACAAAAGTCAGCGACAGGAACTGTAAATTCTGCGGCAGCGTCGAGAATTTGGTCTGGATGGTCGCGGCGAGAACGCTGCCGGCGACGTAGAGGTCATAGCCGTCGAAAAACATCCCGGCGCCGACCAGCCAGAAGATGCGGTAGTGGAACGACGAGATCGGCAGCCGATCGAGCCGCGCGCCGGCATTCACGGGCGTTACAGTGCCAGAATTGGCAGTGGCAGAATTTGCCATTTGAAGATTCCCCCGGGCTTTCATGATCCGGTCTTGCAGGCCGGATTGCGGGGGGATGCTAGTCGAGGCGCAGACGGAGCGCCACCTACTGGATCGCCTGGCCGTTGCGGTAGCTCTCTTCGAGCAATTGCAGATTGGCCTGGACGTAGGGGTTGGCCGGGTCCTTGGCGCGGGCTTCTTCGAGCTTCTTGTGGGCACGGGTGTAGTCGCCGCGCAGCATGTAGGAGAAGCCCTGGTCGTTGAGGATTTCCGCGGTCGGACCGACGAGGCGCAGCGCCGCCGCATAGGCGCGGTCGGCGAGATCGAAACGGTGCAACCGGTCATAGGACGCGGCGAGCCCGATCCAGGCACCGGCATCGTTCGGATGCTTTTCCACGGCGGTGCGGAAGCTCTTCTCGGCGAGACCGAAATTGTTGCTGCGGAAATATTTCTTGCCGCGCTGCACGTCGTCGTTGGGATCGTCGCCGGCGAGGCCTGGATGCGACAACGGCGCCACCGGCTCGCCGCTCGGTCCCGGCTCGGCCGGCTGTGTCAGCACGGAGCCGGTCGTATCGCCGCCATCAGCTGTCTTGTCTTTTTTCGACGGCCACAGGTCGCTCAGCAGCCCTGTGACGCCGCCGTCCTTCGGAGTCGTGCTCGATGTTTCGTCGTTGAGTTTCGGCGCGGTCGAGCAGGCGCTTAAGCCCATCAGGCACGCCGCCCCGACGATCAGGATCCGCGCCACTCGGGTACTCATCACGCGCTCCGGACCACAACCCGCCCGGATTCCCCCGCCCCACGCGCGGATTAGACCGTCCCGGCCAAAGGCCGGGCAGCACCGGACGAGCCAAGCTAGGCGACGATCGTTAAGGAAGTCCTCGCGCCGGTCTTGCCCTGGTCTTGCCCCGGCCGGGCGGGGCAATGGCGCTCACCAGGTCCCCGTCACCATGCGCACGATGACCGGGCACAGGATCACCACGAACAGCACCGGGAAGATGCAGACCATCATCGGAATGGCGAGCTTGGCCGGCAGGCTGTAGGCCTTCTCCTCGGCCCGCGACAGCCGCTTGTGGCGCATGTCGTCGCTATAGACGCGCAGCGCATCGCTGATGCTGGAGCCAAGCTCGTCAGACTGCTGGATCAGGGTGGCGAAGGAGCGCGCCTCCTCGAGGCCGAGCCGGTCGCCGAGGTGTTCGAGGGCTTCCGTCATGGTCCGGCCGGCGCGAATCTCGAGATTGGCCATGTGAATGTTGGCGGCGAGCGAGGGATAGGAGACGCCGAGCTCACGGCCGACCCGGTCCAGCGCCGCCTCCATGCTCAAACCGGCGTCGGCGCAGACCACCAGAAGGTCCATGAAATCGGGGAAGCCGGCCTGGTGTTCGAGGCGTTTTCCCTTGATGCGGCGGTCGAGATAAAAGCTCGGCGCCAGATAGCCGAGCACGCCGCCGACCATGACGAACAGCCAGAACGATAGCTTGGTGACGATGCCCAGCATCGGCAGGACGAAGAACGCCGCCAAGGCCAGCCCGAGTGCACCGGCGCCGCGCGCCAGGAAGAAATAGGCCGTACCATGGGGATTGTAGACGCCGGCCTGCACCAGGCGCTGGCGCAGCATTTTCACGTCTTTGCTGTCGACCGACGAATAATGCTTGGTGGTGTAAGCGACCAGCTTTTGCGCGGCGCGCACGCCCGAATAGCGCAACGAGCGCCGGCCGTTGCCGGACCTATCCTCGTCGATGTTGACGCGCGCGGCGCGACGGCGCACCGCCTCGCGGGCGCGCACGCCGAGCATGACCGCAAAGGCGAGCGTGCCGGTGGCGAGGAATATCAGCGCGCTCAGCATCGTCGTCGCGCTGTCGCCAAACACGGCAAAGGTCGAGCTTGTGTCCATCGCTCAAATCTTGAAGTTGACCATCTTGAACATGATAATGTTGCCGACGCTCATCCAGCCGGCGGCGGAAAGCAGCAGCACTTTGGTCAGGTGCTCGTGCCACATCGAGCCGTAAAAATCCGGCGCGATCACCTGAATGACGATGAACATGCCGATCGGCAGCGCCGAGAGGATCATCGCCGAGGCGCGGCCTTCGGCCGCCAGCGCGCGAATTTTTCGCCGCATCTTGAAACGCTGGCGGATGACGCCGGAGAGATTTTCCAGGATCTCGCCGAGATTCCCTCCGGTCGCGCCCTGGATGGCGACCGCGGTCACGAACAGCGGCAGATCGTCCGAGCCGATGCGGCCGTACAGGTTGCGCATCGCCGTTTCCAGGTCGGCGCCATAGGTGATCTCGTCGGATACGATGCCGAACTCGCTGCCGATCGGATCGGGCATTTCGCGGCCCACCATGGCGATGGCGATCGGCACCGGATGGCCGGCGCGCAGGCTGCGCACGATGATGTCGAGCGCATCGGGGAACTGGGCGCCGAATTTCCTCTGCCGCCGCGAGCGCAGCACACGCAGCACGAAATACGGCAGCGCCGTTGCGCTGAACAGCGCCCCAAGGGCCGCTTCGAGGAGATTGCCCCGGAACACCATCAGGGCGGCAAAGACGACGACGGCGATGATACCGAAGATGATGAACAGCCGCGCAAAGCCCAGCGTAAGGCCGGATTGCAGGACCAGCCGGTTGAGCGCGATCAGGCCGAGCCGGTAATCGCCGCCGGCAGTCAGCCCGCGCTCGCGCCGCAGCTCGACGAGCACGTTGTCGCGGCTGATGCTGTCCTTCGACAACATCAAACGCCGGTTGATGCGGCTGCGATAGGACGCCGCCGAATAGCACATCAGGTATACCGCCTCGACCGTCAGCCCCGCCGAGACCGCGACGAACAGCCAGACCAGATAGATCGGATCGAGGTCGAACAACATGCTTACAGCGGCTGCGAGGGGTCGAAATAGGCGCCGGGGATCTTGATGCCCATGGCGATGAGATCGTTGAGAAAACGCGGGCGCACGCCGGTGGCCTGGAAATGACCCTGCACGGCGCCGTCCGGCGCGATGCCGGTGCGCACGAACTTGTAGATCTCCTGCATCTGGATGATGTCGCCTTCGAGACCGGTGATCTCGGCGATGCTCATGACGCGGCGCTTGCCATCGGACAGCCGCGACAGCTGCACGATCACTCTGATGGCGGCGGCGATCTGGCCGCGGATCGAGGCGACCGTCATCGGCAGGCCGGCCATGCCGATCATTTGCTCCAGACGCGAGATGGCGTCGCGCGGCGTATTGGCGTGGACCGTCGCCATCGAACCTTCGTGGCCGGTATTCATGGCTTGCAGCATGTCGAAGGCTTCCTCGCCGCGACACTCACCCAGAATCACGCGGTCGGGCCGCATGCGCAGCGCGTTCTTGACCAGATCGCGCTGGCGGATTTCACCTTTGCCTTCGATGCTCGGCGGCCGCGTCTCCAAGCGGCCGACGTGGGGTTGCTGCAATTGCAGCTCGGCAGCGTCCTCGATGGTGAGCAGGCGCTCTTTTTCGGAAATGAAAGCGGACAGCGCGTTGAGCATTGTGGTTTTGCCCGAGCCGGTGCCGCCGGAAATGATCAGCGTGACGCGCGCCCGCACCGCCGCCGCGAGCAATTCGGCCATTTGCGGCCGCAGCGCGCCGACGTCGACCAGCTTATTGAGGTTCAACGGCTTCTTGGAAAATTTGCGGATCGACATCAGCGGCCCGTCGATGGCGACCGGCCGCACCGCGACGTTGACTCGCGAGCCGTCGAGCAGCCGGGCGTCGCACATCGGATGCGATTCATCGACCCGGCGGCCGACCGCAGAGACGATCTTGTTGATGATGCGCAACAGATGCGCCTCGTCCTTGAAGCGCACGCCGGTCGGTTCGAGGATGCCGAGCCGCTCGACATAGACGCATTCATGGCCGTTGATGAGAATGTCGTTGATCGTCGGGTCCTTGAGCAGCGGCTCGAGCGGACCCAACCCGGTCATCTCGTCGAGGATTTCCAGGACGAAGTTGTTGAGCTCTTGGGTGTTGAGCGCCAACCGCTCGGTCAGCACGTATTGCGACACCAGCCCTTGAATGTGGCTGCGCATTTCCTCTTCGGGCAGCTTTTCCAGCGCCGAAAGATTGATCTCCTCGATCAAGCGGCGATGCAGGCGCACCTTGGCGTCGAGGAGCTTGTCGGTCAGTAACGAATTGGCGGCGGGCGGGGGCGGCTCAGGCGCGGGCGCGGGCTCAGGCAAACCCGTCACCGAGACGGTTTCAGCCATAGCCTCCTCGACCGCCGGCACAAGGGCCGGCGCGGCGACTTGGTGCGTTGAGAAACGGCCTGCCATGTTAATATCCTACGAAGTGGGCGCAGAGCACGCGGCCGTTGGCCGGCCTTATCGCGCCCACGACAGCTTGAGCTTTTTGCCGGCGCTCGCGGCCTCTTTCGCCGCGTTGCTTTGGGCTTGCGGCACGATCAGCTTCTTGAGCTGCAGCGTGATCTTGTTGCCTTTCTTGACGTCTTCGAGCGGCACGCCGCGGTCGATGGCCTCGCGCACCAGCGCGTAGTCGTTCGGGATGCAAGCCAGGAACGCGTCGCCGATCGCCTGTTCGATATCGGCGCGGCGCAAGCTCGACGAAAACATCTTCGCCACGAAGCGATTGATGATGACTTGCGGCTTGGGGCCGTCGCCGAGCCGCTCGCGGATGGCATCGACCAGCTGCTTGGCCTGGCGCAGTCCCGGCACCGTCGTCTCGCTGACGACGAACAGCCTGTTGGAGCCCAGCAAAACGCTGTCGGTCCACGAGAACCAGGTGCGCGGCATGTCGAACACCACGTAGTCGAAATGCGACGACACCAGATCGAGGAGCCGGGTGACGACGTCGGGATCGAACGAGCGCATTTCCGCCGGGCGATTGGGCGCGGCGATGACCGCGAGACCGGACGGATGCTGCGACAGCATGACTTCGAGCAATTGCCGGTCGAGGCGCTCGGGGCGCGGCTCGATTTCGTTCAGATTGAGCCGCGGCTCGATGTCGAGATAATCGGCACAGGCGCCGTGCTGGAAATCGAGATCGACCAGGCAGGTCGAGTTTTTGCCGCGCGCGCCGCTGTTGAGCAGCAACATGGCGGTCTGCACCGCGAGCGTGGTCACGCCGGCGCCGCCGACTGCGGGCAGGAAGGTGAAAATCTGCGCTTCGGTGGTCGCGGCGGCGGCCGGTGTTTTGGCGACACGCGCACAGGCGCGCACCAACTCGACCGGCGACACCGGCTTGACCAGGAAATCGGCCACCCGCATCTGCATCAGGCGGCGGGCGACGCTCTCTTCGAAGCTTTGCGTAATCGCCACGACCGGCGGCCAATTGCCGATCCGCAACATCAAACGCTCGAGCGCCAGCAATTCGGCAGCATCGCCGGCATCGATGTCGACGACGACGACGGTTGCACCTTCAAGCGCGATGCCGTCGGCGGCGCCGGCCAATGTTCCCGCGATCACATCGAGCGCGATTTGCGGACTGGCGCTGAACGTGCCGCGAACGGAGTCCTCGAATGCCGGGTCGGCGGTCAGGACGACCACCCTCGCCTGCATCGCTGGAGCTGTAGATCGGCCGGCGCGCATGTTTCAGACTCGCGGGACTGCGTTACTTGTAGGCGGAGGTGGCGGCACCACCGGCGATCGCGGTACCGGCTGCCGGTTGCGCGCTACCCGCCGCCATCCGGCCGGAGCACAGTCCAGTCGGCGGCGGCAATGCCGCGTCGGTCGACGGATCGAGGTCGACCGGTTGGGTGACCTTGTCGATGCGGTAGCACTCGACCGCCCGCTGCATGCGCTCGCCATTGAAGGTGAGGTTCTTGTTGCCGGAGTACGGCGGCCACGGATCGACCATTTGCTCGACCTGATTGGCAGCCACCGCATCGCCGGCACCGAGCGCGATCGTTTCGCGCCGATCGAAGTAGATGTCGGAGCAACCGGCAAGCAGCGCGCCGAGCATCACCGTGGCGGCGACTGCTCGACTTGCACCATTAAGTCTTGCACCATTAATCCCTGGCCGTGACATAGACGCCTCCATTTTTCGGCAAGTCGATGATGTGACCGACATAGGGCCGGTTGAGCGCGCCGACGGCGAGCCGGGCGAGCGCGGGACTGACTTCCGCCTGACCCATCAGGAAAAAGTCGACGTCGTTGCCGGGTAGCGTGTTGTCGAGCGGCGTATGGATCGGATCGGCCGGCGCCAACGGACGCACGACGTGAGGCGTCACCACGATGACCAGATCGGTTTCGTTCTTCTGGTACGCGGCGCTACGGAACAGCGCGCCAAGCACCGGAACGTCGCCGAGCCAGGGCAGCTGATCCTGGTTGGTCTGGGTGGTGTTCTGCAACAAACCGCCGAGCATGAAGCTTTGGCCGTCGCGCAATTCCACCGTGGTAGAGGCTTCGCGCACCGTCAACGCCGGCACCGTGACGCCGCCGGTGATGGACACGCCGTGGGCCGGATCGAGCTGGCTCACATTCGGCTTGATGACGAGGTTGATCTGGCCGTCCTTGAGCACGGTCGGCGTAAAGGCGAGACCGACGCCGTATTTCTTATATTCGATCGCGGTCTGGCCGAGCGAGCCTGGGACCGGGATCGGATATTCGCCACCGGCCAGGAAGCTCGCGGTATCGCCCGACAGCGCGGTGAGATTGGGCTGCGCCAATTCGCGCACCAGGCCCTTTTGTTCAAGCGCATTGAGCTCGACGTCGACCGGGAATTGGCCGCCGATCAGGCGGCCGATCAGGAAGCCGAACGGCGACGCACCCGACAGCACGCCGGCCGCCACGATCGGCGACAAGGTTGCCGCGGAGGGCGAAATGTTGGCGCCGCCGACTCCGGCGCCGGCCACCGCCGGCTGCTGGAACGAGCCGTTCGCCGCCGTCACCGGCAGTTGCGACGCCGGAACCTGGTTGCCGACATTGGCCAGGAACCGGTTGCCGAACACGTTCCATTGCACGCCGAGCTCGCGGCCGGCTTCCCGCGACGCTTCGATGAAGCGCACTTCCAGCATGATCTGCTGTGCCCGCGTCACCTCAACAGTGTTGATGATGTCCGGCGCGAACTGCTTGGCGATGGTGACCGCCTTGTCGAGGGTGACGGCGTCCGGCGAGGTGCCGCTGAGCATGATGCGGCCGTCGATCGAAGACACCTTGATGCCGCCGCCGGTGAAGCGCGCGATTTCGGCGGACAGCCGCGTCACGTCGTAGGACACCTCGATGTCGAAAATGCCGACGAGCTTCTTGTCCTGGCCGTAGACCGTGACCCGCGTGGTGCCGATCTTCTTGCCGAGGATCGACAGTGCATGGTCGGTCAGCGGGTTGACGTCAGCGACGTCCGGATCACCGACCATGATGTCGACCACGGCTTGATCGGTGTGGATGTCCTGGGATTTGCCGACCGTCACGGTCACCGTCACGGTACGCGCATTGGCGAACGTGATCTTCTGCTGGGCGCGTGCGGTGACCGGCACCAGCGCCACGGCGAACGCGAATGCCAGCGCCAGCCAGATCGCGGCACACCGCAACAGCGCACCCATTCCCAGGTCCTTGCCCAGGTCCTTGCCCAGGTCCTTGCCCAGGTCCTTGCCCAGGTCCTTGCCCAAACCCCCGTCCGAATGTCGCCGGCCTTCGCCTGCGATGATTGTGGTGTCGTACTGGCTATTCACGTCGGCCTCCCCGGCTCTCATTGTCCCCAAAACCTAAAAGTCCCATCCACTCCGCTTGACGCACCCGTGTTCTAGTTGCGCGCCGGCAGCTGACTGGAGAGCGCAGCGGAATGCGCGTCGCCCTCTTCCACCGGCACGGTGTATTCGACGCGCTCGCCCTTGGACGGCCGCATGACGCCAATGGTGACGAAATGCGATTCCTGTGCGGGCGCTGTCATAAGATCACGCGTCGTGACGCGACGCGTATCGCGACCGGCCACGTCGCCGGCCTTGCGCAGCAGAAGCGACAGCGTACCCACAGTGGCCGCCAGCGCGATCTTCTGCCCTTCGGTCGGATCGACTTCGATCGTGACCGCCTTGACTACGGAAGGCTTGTCGGCGCGCTGGTCGGCGAGCTGATCGACCGCCAGCACGCGCACGTCCTGGATCACGACGTCGTTGACCGCATTGTTCTTCTCGCCGGTCCGTGTCAGCAAAATATCGACGCGATCGCCCGGCAGTATGAAGCCGGCGACGCCTTCGACGTCGTTGACGCGGATGGTGACCGCCTTCATGCCTTCGCTCAGCATTGCCGACAGCGTGGCGCGCTGGCCGGGTCCGGTGATCTTGGCGGCGAGCACCGCTTCGTTGGTGTCGATCGGCATTAGCACGACGCGCTTGCTCGAGGTGAGATCGGCGATCTTGCCGAACGCGCCGGCCGGCAGAGCATTATCGGGCCACGGCATTTCGCGCAGCGCCGCCGAAGTAAGCTCATCGCCGAAACGCAGCGGCTTGCCGGCGACGACGATGCTGCGCGCCGGCGGCGCGGCTTTGCGCTGTGCGTCGATGCTCTTCAGGCGCTCATCGGCCTGATTGTTGAGCCATATCTGCGCCAGGAATACAGCGAGCAGTCCGAACAGGACCGCGAAGCCGATCATGACGAAGGTACTGGTACGCACGCGACTTCCCCTGAATGACGCCAGGAATTCTTGTTTCGTCGCCGTGACTATTGATCCGCCGGTAGTATGGAATTGGTGAAGCTATTGGCGCGAATTGGCCTATGCTGAAGATTGCTTGAAGCGGTATTCTTTACGCCGCGTGTATCGCTTCGATCGAAGTGAAGAGATATCCTTTACGAAACCTGCGCCGCGCCGTCGCACGGGCCTTCGACAGGCGCGAAACCGGCGCAGGACGGGCGTTCCCTTCATCCCAGCGGCCGCCAGCACCGTTGCAAATCCCAGGTGCGGCTTTTAACGAAATGCGGTAGTACGGCATTAACGACACGCGACGGACGTCGCGGAACAGGCGGAGGACATCGCGATGAAGAAGCCGCACATCAGCTACGTCGACCCGGCAAAGGTAACCGACAAGGCGATGCTCGCCGAGTTCGAGCGCTGCGCGCGCGAGGGCACGCCGCGGCCGGAAAGCCAGGCGATCCGGGCGCACGTGCCGGCGGTGTTCTGGTCGTTCGCCAATTCCTGGCGCGACGTGTTCAAGAACGGCGTCGCCGACCACGACATCAAGGAACTGTGCCGGGTCTACGTGTCGCGCTCGGTGAAATGCGAGTTCTGCGGCAACCAGCGCTCGATGAAGGCGGCATCGCAGGGCCTGGTCGAGGACGATTACCGCGACCTGATCAACTTCGAATCCTCGCAGCATTATGACGAGCGCCAGAAGGCGGCGCTGTCCTATGCCGAGGCGATTACCTGGGACCTGCCGGTCGACGACGCGTTCTGGGCCCGGTTGAGGAAAAATTTCAGCGAGCCCGAACTGGTCGAGATCGGCTATTTCGTCGCGCTCACCATGGGCCAGCAGCGCTGGCTGCGCACGCTCGATATCGAACATCACCAGGTCATGGCCGGCACCGACGCGTCGATGGCGCCGGGTTTTGAGACCGCGGAAGCGCTGGCGGCCTCGAAAGAACGCGACGATTACTGGGCGCGCGGCAACGTCGCGGCGGCGGCTCGCGCTGCAGAGTAGCGTTCAGAGGCGGACAAAACCGCGCGGGATGGCGTGGAACGACTCGATGCCGGTGTTGGTGATCAGCACCATTTCGCCGGTTTGCACGCCGGCTTTGCCGTCCGGCGTCACCACATTGGGCTGAATGACCACGATCATGCCGGCGCGGAACGGCTCGTCGGGCACATGCGCGCTCGGCCGACTTTTCGAGCCGAGGATCGGCGGCAGATAGCCGCCGCCGTAGCCGTGTAGCAGATCGTCGATGATGGTGAAGCCCGCCTCCTCGATCAGCCTTGAGGCCTCGACCACCTGCTGCGGCAGCGCGCCGTCCTTGAGCATGGCCGCCACCGCATCGAACGTGGCATCGGCGACCGCATGCAGGTCGCGATAGAGTTTTGGCGGCTCGGCATCCACGGCGAAGCTGCGCAGCACCTGCCCCGGATGCTCCCAGAACGCGGCACTGATCTCGGCAAAGACAATGTCGCCGCGCGCGACGTCGCGATTGCCGACGAATTGCGTCGGCACGCCGAGATCAGGCTTGGCCATCGGCGTCACGCCGAAAAAGTGAATGACATTGGTGCCGCCGAGCGCGATGTAGGCGCGTTCGACCAAGTCGGCGAGATCGCGTTCGCTCAAGCCCGGCCGCAAGCCGTCACGCAGCGCCATCATGCCGCGATCGGTCAAAGCGGCGCCGATGCGCATCCAGTCGATTTCCTCCGCCGACTTGATCTGGCGCAGCCGCGTGTAGGAACGATTGAGATTGGCGATAGCGCCGAATTTTCCCGCAAGCATGGCGTGCTGCTCAAAGGTCATCGGCCCAATGACGCCGACCTTGCCAGCGCGCGCACCACGTTTTTCCAACACCGCGATAGCGGCGCCAATGGACGAGCCGCCGCCCCACCCGACATTCGCCCGATCGGCAATCCGCCGCGCCATCGGCGCGTGATTGACGTGCTGCACGAACATCGCGTCCGCTTCGCCGGGGGTGAGCACGCCGACGGCTTCGGTGGTGACCGGCCAGCCGGTCAGCCATTGCACCGCGGAGCCGAAGCGGTTGGCACCGCAGAACACGAGGTGGTCGAGGCCGGCTTCGCCGAGCAAATCCTCGATCGCGCGCCGCCGCCGCGCCATTTCGACGTCGGAAAAGCACGGATATTCGGCCTCCACAATGGCCTGCAAATGCGGTGGGAGCGCGAGATTGTCTGG
Organism: uncultured Alphaproteobacteria bacterium; assembly: GCA_963724715.1. Taxonomy (GTDB): domain Bacteria; phylum Pseudomonadota; class Alphaproteobacteria; order Rhizobiales; family Xanthobacteraceae; genus BOG-931. The sequence goes on from CAVRVV010000006.1 coordinate 185,666, forward strand.
CTTGACCGGCACCTGTTACTCCTGTCATTGCCCCACGGATGCGGAGCATCCCCGCAGGCGGATGATGCCACGCTACCAGGAGAACTGCGTCCATGCCCACGTCTCTGATCAATTCCGCCGTATTCCGCGACATCTTCTCCACCGAGGCGATGCGGCGGGTGTTTTCCGACGGCAACCGCGTGCAGAAATATCTTGACTTCGAGGCGGCGCTGGCGCGAGCGCAGGCGCGGCTCGGCATCATCCCGCAAGAGGCGGCGGAAGAAATCGTCAAACATTGCAACGTCGCCGAAATCGATTTCGTAAAGCTCAAGACCCAGACCGAGCGCATCGGCTATCCGGTGCTGCCGGTGGTACAGCAGCTCGTGGCGCTGTGCCGCGACGGCTTGGGCGAATGGTGCCATTGGGGCGCCACCACCCAGGACATCACCGACAGCGCCACCGTGCTGCAGATCCGCGAGGGGCTGGCCTTGGTCGAAGCCGACCTCAACGGCATCGCCGACGCGCTCGCCGGCTTGGCGCGCAAATACCGCGACACGCCGATGGCCGGGCGGAGCAACCTGCAGCAGGCGGTGCCGATCACCTTTGGCTACAAGATGGCGACCATGCTCGCCGCCTTCGAGCGCCACAAGCAACGCCTGAAAGAGTTGCGCGCACGTGTCCTGGTCGGCGAATTCGGCGGCGCCGCCGGCACGCTGTCCTCGCTCGCCGGCCGCGGGCTCGAGACCCAAGTCGAATTGATGAAGGAGCTGAAACTCGGCCAGCCAGCGATCGCCTGGCACACCGTGCGCGACACCATCGCCGAGGTCGGCTGCTTCCTCGGCCTCGTCACCGGCACCTGCGGCAAGATCGCCTTCGACATCAAACTGATGATGCAGACCGAAGTGGAAGAGGTTTACGAGCCGTTCCACGAAGGCCGCGGCTCGTCGTCGACCATGCCGCAGAAGCGCAATCCGATTTCGTCGGTCTACATCACGGCGCTCACCTCTGTGGTGCGACAACAGACCGCGGCGCTGCTCGACGCCATGGTCGAAGACCACGAGCGCGCCACTGGGCCGTGGGAGATAGAATGGATCGTGCTGCCGGAGATTTTTTGTCTGAGCGCCGGCGCACTGGCGCAGACGCTGTTCGTGTTGACCGGGCTGCAGGTCGACGAGAAAAAGATGCGCGCCAATCTCGACATCACCAAAGGGCTCATCGTCTCGGAAGCGGTGATGATGGGGCTCGGCCCCTATCTCGGCCGCCAATACGCCCACGACCTCGTCTACGACGTCTGCCGCAAGGTGGTTGCCACCGGCCGGCCGCTGCTCGACCTGCTCGCGGAAAACGAGGAAATCACCAAATACCTCAACCGTGACGCGCTGGCGAAACTCTGCGACCCGGCGAATTATCTCGGCGAAGCCGGCGCCATGGTCGATCGGGTACTGGCCATGCGCGCGCCCTGAACGGAGAAACATGCGCAACCCGCAAAGTTCGCGCATCAAGTCTCTGCTCGCGGTCCCTTTGCTGGGGCGCCTGCGCTCCCGATTGAATTTATTGCTCAGAGGCCAACCGAGCCGGCGCAGCGACGTCACAGCCACGATTTCGACGCTGCGGCCGTTGCTGCCGATCGACGCTGCCAACCGGTTTGCCGCCAAGACGCCGATCGACATCGAATGGCTGCGCAGTTTGATGAATTCAGAGACCTACAAGACATAGGTGCGGCCGTATTTTTATCAGTATCCGCCGCGATCACTGATGGACCCCGATGAGCTGGCGTTGCTGTATTGCCTCATTCGCACGCTCAAGCCGGAGAATGTCATCGAGATCGGCACCTATTATGCCGGCACAACCGAGGTGCTGGCGCGCGCGGTGTGGGAAAACGGCGTCGGCTGTGTCTACAGCATCGATCCGTACGGCGCCGGGCGCGTCTCCGGTGCAATAGCGGCATGGCCTGCGCCACTGCAGGCGATCACGACCTGTTCCTTGGACAATTCCATGTCATTCCTCACGCAATTGCTACGGACCGGAACGCCTATCGACTTTGTCCTCATCGACGGCGAGCACGATTTTGAATTCGCGCGGTTCGATCTGGAAATGTGCGCCCGCTTGCTGCGGCCGGGCGGCATCATCGTCATCGACGACGCGGAGCAGGCCGGTCCTTTCAGCGCGGCCAAATTGTTTCTGGCAGACCATCCGCAGTGGGTTGAACTGGGTGACTGCGTCGCCGCATTCGGACCATCGAGCCCCTTCGACGATCAACGCAGCTCCGTGCCGGGAACGAGCCTGCTGGTATTGCAAGCTCCGCCCTATTTCGCTCTCGAAAACGATCGGTTTCGTTCGTGGGGCCAGCAGGACATCCCTGCCGAACGGATTGTCGGGTTCGAAGTGGACTTGGCGGCGGCGACCGGAGCCGGAATTCTCCATGTGCAAGCGATTCTGCGAACGTTCGGCGCCGGTCAAACCTGGATGGAGATCAAGTCGGTCGTGACGCTGCACGTGGCGTTCGCCGAGGCGCCACGCACCATCCGCCAAGACCTGCCGCGTCCGCTGGTCGCTGCGAGCGAACAAGGCGAGCCGATCGATTTCTGCACGGTGGAAATCGAGCTGTTCTGGCATTCCGAGCAAATAAACAATTCGCTTAAGCTGCGGGCACCGCCGCGCCCCGTGGTGCCGTTGGAAACCGCCTTGGCCGAAATGCCGCCGCTGCCCTCGGACCGGTCCTGGGATGGCATGAGCGGGCTCGCCGCCACGGCGGCCGATACCGCTCGCGTCGTCCATGACTTTCAGGTTCTGCAGCTCGTCGCGGTCGCGCCCGAGGGCGTGCATTGCCTCTCCATGCGCTCATCCGGCCACGCCGCCGGCGGCGTTTATCGGGTCGCGGTGTGGGTTGGCGATCCATTGAACGCCAATGTCCGCTTGACGACGCGCGATGCGGTCGATCCGGCGACCGGCAAGGCGACCAATGAAACCGACATAAAGATCGACCTTCAATCACTAGCACTGATCGAAGCGGACGGCTACGTCCCGCATTGGGGGGCCGAGCGGAAAACGGACAGCTGGCGGAAAATATGGGTCGACCTGACATCGTCGGACGGCACCATAACGGTGGCGCTTTTCTTCCTTGAGGCGGGCAGCAACTTTCACGTATTCAACCCGAAGGCGCAGCGCATGCTGTTCGGCGGATTCGATATCGCGCGCCTGCAATAACGCGCCAACAGCAGCGATCGCCGCGTCTGAGTTGTGGCATCGGGACCGTTGCGTTACAATTTAACCGAAAGCTTTGAATTAAGATCGAGGTGATCGCATGGCCGACATTGCTCATGCCGAAAACCTGCAGGAGCCTGATGAGCTGGAAAGCGCGCTTGCCGTCATCCGCAAGAAGGCCGAGAGCGAAGCGGTAGCCGGCCGCATCTTCGACAGCGTGCTCAACGAGGTCGTCAAGCGCCACCACCGCACGGTGTTCTGGGGCGATCGCCTGCTGACGATCGACAAGTCGGCGGGTTTCAGGAACAAACCTGGCTTCCAGAAGCTGTTGGCGGAAGTCGACCCGAACAAAGGCTGCAATCAATACGCATCGCCCGACCGGCTGTCGTGGCGTCTGCACACGATGATCTGGGCGGCATCGTGCGCCTTCAAGGTGCCGGGCGACTTCATCGAATGCGGCGTAACGCATGGCGACATGCCCTGGGTCATCACCGAAGCGCTCGACTTCAAAAGCACCGGAAAAAGCTTTTACGCCTACGACACGTTCGAAGGCTTTGATTCCCGCTATTCGTCGGAGCAGGATTTCCCCGAAGCGCCGCAATTCTTTCGCCAGCTCCACGAGGAGTCGCGGCAGGATCCGCAGCGGCATGAAAAGGTCGCCAGCCGCTTCGCCAGCAAACCCTACGTCAGGATCATCAAGGGCGTCGTCCCGGACATTCTGCGCGAGGTGGCGCCGGATAAGGTAGCGTTCCTGCACCTCGACATGAATGCGCCGCTGGCGCAAAAGGGCGCTCTCGAAGTTCTGTTCGACAGGCTTTCGCCTGGCGCAGTCGTCATTTTCGACGATTACGGCTGGTTCCTCTATCATCGCGAAAAGGAAGTTGCCGACGCGTTCTTCGAAGCGCTCGGTCACGCCGTTCTGGAATTGCCGACCGGACAGGGCCTGGTGATCATCCAAAAGCCGGCGCCGAACGGGAGCGCGCCTGCGGCGGGCGGCCTGCGCGGGCTGTTCCGCCGGAAATAGGAAAGCCGTCGCCAGCGGCACCGCCACCGGCTCACTCCGCCGCAGCCGCCTTCGCCGCCGCCTGCTCGCGGACGAATTTCTGCACCGCCATCTGGTCGACCTTGCCAGAGCCGAGCAACGGCAGCTTGTCGAGCACGATCACTTCCGCCGGCAGCATTAGCTCGGAGGCGTGCCTCGTTCGCGCGTAAGTCATGAATTCCGAGCGCGTCGCGCCGTGCTTGTCGGTGACCATGACAAGCCGCTCGCCCTTGCGCGGATCGGGCAGCGCCGCCACTGCCGTCAAATTGTCCGGCCACAGATCACCGGCCAGCATCTCGACCGCGGCCAGCGACACCATCTCGCCGCCGACCTTGGCGAAGCGCTTGGCGCGCCCCTTGATGGCGACGAAGCCTTGCTCGTCGACGGTGACGATATCGCCGGTGTCGTGCCAGCCCTCCGGCGGCGGTTCGAGCACACCCGGTTTATCGGCGCGCACATAACCGAGCATCACGTTCGGCCCCTTGACGTAGAGCCGGCCGCCCTCCTCGACGCCCTCGACCTTCTCGAGCTTCGCCGTCATGCCCGGCAGCAGGCGGCCGACGGTGCCGAACTTGTTGAACATCGGCGTGTTGAGCGCCATCACCGGCGCGGTCTCGGTGACGCCATAGCCTTCGAGGATGCGCAGCCCGAATTTCTCCAGATAAATCTGCCGCGTCGCTTCCCTGACCGGCTCGGCGCCGGCGAGCACGTAGCGCAGCGAGCGGAAGTCGTAAGGATTGGCCGAGCGCGCATAGCCGTTGAGGAACGTGTCGGTGCCGAACAGCACGGTGGCGCAGACGCCGTACACCAGCTCCGGCACCGTGCGGTAATGCAGCGGCGACGGATAGAGATAGGTCGAGACACCGGAGACGAGCGGGAGCACCGTGCCGGCCGTCAGCCCAAATGAATGGAATATCGGCAGCACGTTGAACAATTTGTCTTCGCGGCCGAAATCGATGCGGGCCGCGGCCTGCGCCACGTTCGCCAGCATGTTGCGGTGGGACAGCACGACGCCCTTGGGCGTGCCTTCCGAGCCGGAGGTGAACAGGATCGCCGCCCAATCGTCGGGCTTGCGCGCAACCAGCGGCTTCTTCCAATGCAGCGCGCCGCGCAGCTTGTCGAGGACGCCGATGGTCGGGCGAATGTCCTCCAGATAGACGATGCGCACCTTCTTGCTGAGTTCCTCGACGACATGGTCGAGCCGACCCTTTTCGACGAAAGCGCGCGAGGTGAGAATGGTGTCGAGATCGGCGGCACGGCAGGCGGCGAGGATATTGGCGGCGCCGGCGGTGAAGTTGATCATGGCCGGCACGCGCCCGGCCGACATCACGGCGAGCAAGGTGACGACGCCGCCGTTCGACGTCGGCAGCATGACGCCGAGCGCGCGGCCTTCGAGCGCCAGCGGCATCAGCTTCCTGCCGAGCACCGCGGTCGCCTGCAGCAGCCGCTTGTAGGTCATCCGGCCGCTGACCGGATCCTCGATCGCCAGCCAGTTCGGGCCGTGGATTTTCGCCGCGTCGACAAGCGCTTCGACCACGGTGCGGTCGGTCGAGGTGGTCCGGAAGATCAGATCGGACATGATCGTATAAAGCGCGGCGCCCGCGGCCTGCCGCCGCTTGCGGCCCCTGAGCTCAGGATCGACATTAAGCTTGACCGGTTCAAGCACTGTGACGGTGATCTTTGGAAACCAGCGGCGCCGCACCTGCGAGCGCTTGAGCCGGCTGAAGATCGTCGCCTCCGGCCCCTCGATACGCACCGGCACCACCATGGCATCCGACTTGTCGGCGATCAGGCCGGCACCGTCATAGACCTTCATCAGGCTGCCGGTGACGGTGATGCGGCCTTCCGGGAAGATCACCAGCGTGTCGCCGTCGCGCACCGCATTGATGATGTCGCGCACCGAAAACGGCTTGAGCGGATCGAGCGCCATGGTGCGCATGACTTTGAGCACCGGTTGGATCCACCAGCGCTGTGAAATCCCCACGTCGACGGCGAAGACCGGCCGCTTCGGCAGCACCGCCGTCGCCAGCGGCGGATCGAGGAAGCTGACGTGATTGAGCGCGATGATGGTTCTGGGACCGGCCTTGTCGAGGTTCTCCAGGCCTTTGACCTCGAGCCGGAAGAAGGCGCGAAACACCATGGAGAGGAAATCGTTCATCCAGTTCGCCGGCATGGTGCGGCCGATGATGATGGCGACGACCAAGGTAGCGATGCCGAGCAGCACAAAGCTCATCGGCACGCTCAAGCCCGCAAGCTTCTGCAGCGCCGCAAAGGTCAGCGAGCCGGCCACCATGAAGGCGGCGTTGAGCACATTGACGCCTGCCACAACGCGGGCGCGGCGGTCGATACCGGCCCAGGCCTGCACCGCCGCGAAGGTCGGCACGACGAACAAGCCGCCGGCGATGGCGAGGATGGCGAGATCGACGCCGATGTGAATGCCGCCCGCGGTGGCGAAGAAATCGGCGATGCCGAGCGGAGAAGCGCCGTGGACGAAATTATGGCTGGTCCGGCCGAGATCGACGGCGAACACACCGAGCAGCACGGCGCCGATCAATGTCGGCAAGATGATGATGCGCCCGGCCGAAAGCCAGGCGGCGAGACCGGAGCCGAGCGCGACCGCGATCGAGAAGATCGCCAGGAATACGTTGACGAGATGCTCAGTGCCGCCGAGGTCGGATCGGACGAGCGGAAACAATAGCGACATGACGACGACGCCGATGAGCCAGAACCAGCTCGTGACCAGGCCGCCCCACCACAGCCGCGGGTCGGCGCGCAACTGGTTGATCTGCGCGGCGGTGGAAGAAAAAATATTCCAGTTGATCTTCAGCTCGGGCGCGCCCGGAATGCGCGCCGGTATGAAGGTGGCCGACAGCCAAGCCACGAATGCGGTCAGGATCATCAGCCAGGCGAAATGGATCGGGTTGCTGTCGCCCGTAGCGGCGAAACCGGCCATGATGGTGCCGAGCAGGATCGCCAGGAACGTGCCTCCCTCGATCAGCGCATTGCCAGCCGGCAATTCTTCGCGGGCCAAAAGATCGGGCAGGATGCCGTATTTCACCGGCCCGAACAGCGCACCGAGGATGCCGAACAGAAACAGCGCGGCGAACAGCACGAGCAGCGAATGGAACGCAAAGCCCGCCACGGCCAGCGCCGCCGCAAACATCTCGACGAACTTGATGCGCTGCGCGACCCAGGCTTTGTCGAAACGGTCGGCAAATTCGCCGCCGAGGCCGGAGAGAAAAAAGTACGGCCCGATGAAGGTGGCAGCGGCGATTTGCGTGAGTGCCGGCGAATTGGTTTCGGACAATTGATAGACGATCAGGAAGCCGAGCGCAGTCTTCAGGAAGTTATCGCCGAAGGCGGCGAAGAACTGGCACAGGAACAGCGGCGCAAAGCGGCGCGTGGTCATCAGGGACGTAAACATGGGCCTCCCGCCGTCTGCCTTCCGCCCGGCCAGCGCCGGCTCGTTCGCTGTAGTTTAGACGGCGGCGGGCGGGTTGGCGACGCGATAGCGCACCCTTCTTATTTATGCAATAATGTCAAATGCTTACCGCGGAATTGAAGGTTGGGAAGGAAGGCAATGATGAAGCTCAAGGATCAGGTGGCGATCGTGACCGGCGCCGGGCGCAATATCGGCGAGGAGATCGCAAAACTGTTCGCCGCCGAAGGCGCCAAGATCGCCATCGTCGATCTCGACAAGCCGCGCGGCGAGCGCGTTGCCAACGCCATCAAGGCCGCGGGCGGCGACGCCACGCTATTCATGGCCGATGTTTCGAAGGGCGGTGATGTCGCCGCGTTGGTCAAGGACGTCGTCGCGCGTTACGGCCGCATCGACGTCCTCGTCAACAACGTCGCCATCTCCGACAACAAGCACATCTTCGACATCACCGAAGACGAATGGGACCGCGTGTTGGCGGTGACGCTGAAAAGCCAGTTCCTGATGGGCAAGCATGTCGGCCAGCAGATGGCAGCGCAAGGCGGCGGCCGCATCGTCAATATCGGCTCGACCTCGGGTTTTACGGGACGCAGCCGCGCCATCGCCTATTCGGCCGCCAAAGGCGGCGTCGCCAATCTGACGCGTGCCATGGCGGTGCAACTCGCCCCGCACAAAGTTCGGGTCAACGCCATCGTGCCGAACAAGATCGGCTCGCCGGTCGGCAGGGACGAGTTCGATGCGTCGCGCCCGGTGCCCAACATGGCCAAGCGCCCGGGCGAGCCGGCGGAAGCCGCGAAGGCCGTGCTGTTCCTGGTGACCGACGATTCGTCGTTCGTCTGGGGCGCCAATCTGTTCGTCGACGGCGGCGTCTCGGCAATGGATTTGTCGTGACCGTCATTCCGGGGCCGAGCGCAGCGAGGAACCCGGAATCCATAATCACGATACTCAAGGTAAAAGCACGAACGAGCCAGACGGCTTGAATCGTGGATATGGATTCCGGGCCCGCGCCTTTGGCGCGTCCCGGAATGACGGCTACCCGTACTTCACCGGCCCCTTGCCGGTCCAATTCGGCGGATTGCTCGCCTTGATGCGGCGCGCGTCTTTGACCAGTTCCTTGATGGCGCCGGTGATCGGCAGTGACAGCCCGGCTTTGTCGGTCATGTCGGCGACGATCTGCATGTCCTTGAGCGCCCAGGTGAAGGAAATCATGTCCCATTCCTTGAGCGCGTCCGACGCACCGGAGCTCATCATCAGCGCCTCGCGCAATTTGACGAGGTCGATGCCGGTTGTTTCGGCGAGCTTGCCAGCTTCCAACAAGCCGACCGCGTTCACCCACAACAAAAGATTGTTCATGGTCTTGCCGACCTGGCCGTGGCCGACATCGCCGAGATGCACGATGTCGGAGGCGAAGGTGCCGTAGACCGGCCGGGCGCGGGCGACCACTTCAGGCTTGCCACCGACCAGCGCCAACAGCGTGCCTTCGTCGGCGGCGAACCGGCCGCGGCAGATCGGGGCGTCGAGCACCTCGATGCCTTTCTCGGCGATGCGCGCGGCGACCGCCTTGACGGTGTCGGGCTTTGCCGTCGACGACACCGCGATGATCGAGCCCGGCGCCATGGTTTCCAGCAAGCCGTTTTTGCCGAACACGACGTCGTTGACCTCGTCGTCATAGCCGACGCCGAGGATCACGACGTCGCTGACCTTACCGACGTCCGCCGGAGTCGTTGCGATTGAAGCGCCCGCCGCGCGCGCGGCTTCGCGTTGTTTCTCGCTGATGTCGCAGACCGTGACCGCGTAACCCTTCTTGAGCAGGTGCTTGAGCATGGACAGGCCCATGCGTCCGGCACCGACGATGCCGACACGATCTTTCTTGCCATCCGCCATGACGATCAATCCTTGCTGCCGTAGTCGCGTTCGGCCGACGTGGCCGAGACGTAGCCTTCCGCGATATCGCGCTTAAGCGCCGCGCGGTCGCGTTTTTTCGGATCGCCGTAACCGCCGCCACCTGCGCTTTGCAACAGGAAGTGCTCACCGGCGCGCAATTCGTAGCGCCCCGAGGCCGGCGTCTCGCGCTCGCCTTCGGCACCCAAGTGGATGATAAAGCGGCTGCGGCTGCCGGGCTTGCCGCCGGCGACGCCGTTCGGCGGAAATTTCGCCCGATCGTAACGGCGCACCACGCTGGCATCCTGCAAGAGTTCGTAGATGCGCCGGAACGCGAGCCCGCCGCGGAATTCGCCGGCGCCGCAGGAATCCTGCACCATGTCGAACTCGACGATGCGGCAGGGAAACTCGGTTTCGAGAATCTCGATCGGCGTGATGTGCAGGTTGCTGGTGTGGGTGGCGACTGCCGACGCGCCGTCGTTGCCGTTGCCGCCGCCGTAAGCCGAGCCGAGGATCTCGTATTGCAGCGACGGCTGGCCCGGCCGCCCGCCGTCCTTCCAAGAGATCAGCATGGCGCCGCTCGAGCCGCTATTGGCGAGCGCGCGCTCGGGGCGAAACGGCGCCAGCGCTTCGAGGATCACGTCGGTGAGCTTCTGGTTCGCCGCCTGATAGGAGCTGACCGGCGCCGGCGCGCTGGCGTTGGTGACGGTGTTGGGCGCGTAGACGAACTTCACCACATCGCGCATGCCGTCGTTGAATGCCAGCTTCGGATCGAGTGCGCCGATCAGCGAATAGAACACGCAAGCCTCGATCATCGACGGCCGCAAATTGATCGGCCCCTTGGCCTGGCGGTCGCTTTTGGTGAAATCGAAGGTGATGTCGCCGTTCTGCACGCGCACCGTGCAGGCAAAACGCACCGGACGGTCGAGCTCGACGCCGTCATTGTCCATGAATCCTTCGGCGGAAGCTTCGCCGTCCGGCAGCGTCTTGATCGCCGTGCGCAGTTCTGCGGCGGCACCGGCGAGCAGCGCCGCGAACGCGTCCATGATCGCCGTAGTGCCGAACCGCTCGCAGGTCTCCACGATGCGCGACGCGCCCATCTGCGTCGCCGCCATCTGCGCATGCATGTCACCGCGCACCAATTCGGGCTGCCGGCTGTTGGCGAGGATGAGACGCTCGAGATCGTCGTTGTAAACGCCGCGCGAATAGATTTTCACCGGCGGCAGCAGCAGGCCTTCTTGGAATATCTCCGTGGCATTGGCCGAGGTCGAGCCCGGATTGGTGCCGCCGACATCGGCCTTGTGGGCGATCGAGCCGGCAAAGCCGACCAGCGTTGTGCCAGAAATGATCGGCGAAACGAAAGCCATGTCGGACACATGCGGCAGACCGCCGTCATAGGGATGATTGCAGACGAACATGTCGCCGTCGCCGATATCGTCGCCGTGCAGCGCGAATATTTTCGCCACCAAATGCCGATAGACCGGCGCGTGAAAAAACATCGGCGGTGCCACGAGCAGACCGCCGTGACGGTCGAGGATGACGCAGGAGAAATCGCGCGACTCGCGGATGATGGTCGAATAGCCCGAGCGGTAGAAATGATAGTGCATCTCCTGCATCAAGCTGCCGATGCGGTTGCGCACGACTTGAGTGGTGATGGCGTCGACCATGGCGCTTCAATCTTTGCGTTCGAGGATCAGGTTGCCGTGGCGATCGACAAAAGCGTACCAGCCGGGCGGCACGACCGTCGTGGCGTCGAACTGCTCGACGATGGCGGGGCCGGCAAATCTGACGCCAACCGATAGCTTGTCACGATCATAAATGGTCGTGTCGAGCGCCTTGCCGGCATCGAACGAAACGCGCCGCGTGCCCTTGATCGCAGCCGGCTGCGGCGATGACGCCGCGCCGGCAGGCAATGGTTGCGGTACGTATTTCGGCACGGCGACGCGTACGCGCAGCCGATAGCTGACGACCTCGACGCTCTTTTCCTTGGCGGCATGGCCGTGAATTTTGGCGTGCACTTCGTCGAAGCGCTCGCGCGCCGCCTTGAGTGCTTGATCGTCGAGCGCGTTCTGCCACAGCCCGCCGAGCGGCACTCGGAGCTCATAACCCTGCCCGGCATAGCGCATGTCGAGATCGCGCTCGAACGCCGCCGCGCTCGGATCGAGGCCTTCTTCGGCAAGCTCGCTCGCCGCCTTGGCCTCGATCTCGCGAAAGAGTTGCTCGGCGTGGGCCGGATCGAGCCGGTCGAGCGCGCCAAGCTCGGAGCGGATGTAATCGTGCAACACGTCGGTGCAGAGCAGACCGAGCGCCGAGAACGCGCCGGGCCGCGCCGGCACGACGATGCGGCGCATGCCGAGCTCCTCGGCGACCGCCGCCGCATGCACGGCGCCGGCGCCGCCGAACGGCAATAGCGCAAACTCGCTCAAATCCACGCCGCGCCGCGCAGCGAACACGCGCACCTCGTCGGCCATGCGCATGTCAACGATACGGCGAATGCCGGCCGCCGCTTCGGCCAATGTCATTTTCAGCGGCGCGGCGATCTTGGTTTCGAGCGCGACGCGCGCCGCCGCCGCATCGAGCTTTTGCGTGCCGCCCAAAAAATAATCCGGATTGAGCAAGCCGCAGACGATGTCGGCGTCGGTCACGGTCGGGTTGTCGCCGCCGCGGCCGTAGCACACCGGCCCCGGATCGGCGCCGGCACTTTGCGGACCGACGCTCAAGAAGCCGGCGCGGTCGATCCACACGATCGAGCCACCGCCGGCGGAGATCGTCGTCAGGTCGAGCGCCGGAACGTCGAGCTGGCGGCGCGCCACGGTGCCTTCGGTGACTTCGAGCGGCGCGCCGCCTTCGATGAAGGCGATGTCGCAACTGGTGCCGCCCATGTCGAGAGTGACGATACCGCGGCCGCCGGCGCCGCCGTCGTCGCGCGGCAGATAGGCGCTCGCGCGTGCCCCCGCCGCCGGCCCCGACAGCAGGCTATGCACGGTCTTGTGGCCGGCCACCGCGGCGGCGAACGGCATGACGCCGCCGTTCGACTGCATCAGGAAGCGCTGTTGCGTGGTCACGCCCGATGCGTTGAGGCGCGTTTCCAGATCGGCGATATAGGTGACCAGCACCGGCGCCAGATACGCATTGAGCAGCGTCGCCGACATGCGCGGCCATTCGCGCACCCGCGACAACACTTCCGATGACAGCGAAATGTGCGTTTCGGGGAAAATCTCGCGGATCAGCGCGCCGGTGCGCTCTTCGTGCGCGGGATTCATGAAGGCGAACAGGTAACATACCGCGATCGAGACGACGCCTGCGGCTTTCAGCTCCGCCGCCGCGCGCCGCACCGCATCCTCATCGAGCGGCTCGAGCACGGCGCCCGCGTAATCAAGGCGGCCGCCGATCTCTCGGGTCAAACTCTGCGGCGCGATCGGTGGCGGCTTTTGGAAGAAATAATCGAACACATTGCCGTCGCGCGCCTGGCCCTGGGTCTCCTGGATGGCACGAAAGCCGCGGTTGACAAGCAGGCCCACTTTGGCGCCGCGCATTTCCAAAAGCGCGTTGGTGGTGATCGTGGTGCCGTGGGAGAAGAATTCGATGCCGGACAGATCGACGCCGCGCGCGGCAAAGTTGCCGATGCCGCGCATGACGCCGAGGGCGGGATTTTTCGGCGTGGTCGCAACCTTCTCCACGGCGAGCGAACCGTCGGCAACGTCGAGCAGCACCAGGTCGGTGTGGGTGCCGCCGACGTCGACGCCCAATCGATATGTCTTCGCCGCCATCGCTCGAACGCTCTTCCCTCGATTTGCCCGGGCAATACGCCGCGGCACGCGAGCGCCGCCGGGCCTTGGCTCGCCCACGGGATTTTCTATAGTCGCCCGCTGGTTTGGCGCAAATGCTGGAATGCGGGGACCGACATGCCGGGCATACGTTCGTGGCTCCTGACCCTCTTTATTGCATTGCTGGCGGCGACCGCCGGCCGCGCGCAGGAGGCCAATCCGACCCAAGCCTTTCCCAACCATGTCGTCAAAATCGTGGTGCCTTCGCTGCCGGGCTCAACCACCGATATCCTGGCGCGCCTCGTCAGCAACCAGCTCAGCGAAATGTGGGGCAAGCCGGTCATCGTCGAGAACATGCCTGGCGCCGCGATGGCGATCGGCGCCGAATACGTGGCGCGCGCGGCGCCCGATGGCTACACGTTGCTGATCTGTCCGCCGTCACCGGTCTCGATCCAGCACCTGCTCTATCACGACCTCAAATACGACCCGCTGAAATTCACGCCGATCGCAATGTTGGCCAAGATTCCCAATGTACTCGTGGTGCGCCCGGATTTACCCGCCAACACGATCCAGGAACTGCTCGCCTACGGCAAGGCCAATCCCGGCAAGCTCACTTACGCCTCGCAAGGTGCCGGCTCGACCGCGCATCTGTCCGGCAGCGAGCTCGAACTGCTCGGCGGCATCAAGATGGTGCACGTGCCCTATAACGGCGCGCAGCCGGCACTCACCGATGTGATGTCCGGCAATGTCGACATGTTCTTCGACACGTTGACGACATCGGTGCCGCTCTATCGCGCCGGCAAGCTGAAACTGCTCGGCGTCGCCAGCGAGGAACGCTCCAAGGACGTGCCGGAGATCCCGACCATTGCCGAATCGGGACTTCCCGGCTTCCGCTCCATCACTTGGTTTCCGATCGTCGGGCCGCCCGGCATGCCGCAGGCTTTGGCCGACAAGATCAATGCGGACGTGGTGGCGGTGCTGCAAAGGCCGCAGATCGACGACAAGCTGCGCGCGCTCCGGCTCGAGCCGATGGGTGGCACGCCGGCCGACGCAGCCAAGTTCTTCGCCTCGGAAACGAAGCTGTGGGGGCGCGTCATAAAAGAGGCCAACATCACCTTACAGTAGCGCCGCTAGAGCATGATCCGGAAAAGTGGAAACCGGTTTTCCGATAAGATCATGCTCCACCAAAATCAGCGGAGCTAGCCGTGCGCCTTATCCTGACTTTGCTATGCGCAATTTCACTGTCGTGTGCCGGCATGGCCGGCATGGCGCGCGCCGCCGACGATATGCCGCTCATTCCGAAAGCGTGGCTCGACAAGAAGGTCACCATTGCCGAGGCGGAGGCGGAGCATCCGGGCATCCGCGACGAGCGGGCGCAGCGCTTCCCCGATGCGGCCAAGCCGTTCGGTTTCAAGAACGGTCAATGGGAAGCGATCAAAGCCGCGATACAGCCGGGCGACGAGCTGTGGACCTTTGCCAGTCCGGCGAAATCCTGGGAAGACCTGGCCGGACGCGCCGGGATCGCCGTGGTCCGCGACGGCAATCCCATCATGGTGCTGACCACGATGCTGAACTGACGCGACCGCGTTGTCGCGGTCAGAACCCCGGCGCGCGCTCGACCTGGTCGTACCAGTCAAAGCCCATGTCTTTGACGATGCGGTTGCTCATCACGATGATGCGGCATTCCTGGCCGGCATTGGCGAAGTGCTGGTGCATGGTGAAGGGCGGGATGTAGACATAGTCGCCGACCGTCCATTCGAATTTCTTCGGCGCCTCGGCCCATTGCCAGTCGAAGGCTTCGAGGCAATCCCATTTCAGATCCCAGTGCAGGTCGTAGCCCGAGCCCTCGACCACGAAGAACAATTCCTCCCACATGTGGCGATGCTTGCCGGAGCGCTCGCCGTCCTTGAGAAACTGCATATAGGCTTCGATGCAGCACTCCCGCGTGTGCATCTTCTGATGCACCAGATGCTTGATCAGGCCGTCGGGCGAGCGCTCCCACGGCATATCCTTGGCCTTGATGACGTTGGGCAAGGTGGCGTAGTCGGCGCGGAATTTTTCCGACTCGACCATTGCCTCGGCGAGAAATTCGCTGGTATTGGCGCCGGACAGCGCGGCTTGTTTGTCTTCGAACAATGTCATGATGCCCTCGGCGCTCAAATTTCCGTCGGCGGATGGAATTCCTTGACGCCGGGCGGCAATTTATCGGTCGGCCACTCCACCATCTTCTGGAACAGGAGGTGCATGAACAGGAACAGCGGCTTGGCCTTGAACACCAGCAGGATGCAGGATTCCTTCTCGTCGTCGTTGAAGTGCTGGTGCACGCAGCCGTTCTCGACCAGCATGACGTCGCCGGCTTCCCATTTCATGTAGCGGCCGTCGTGCACGTCATGGCCGTGGCCCTTGAGCACGTAGAACACCGCGCTGTTGAGATGGCCGTGTTTTTGGCCGGCATTGAGCGGCGCGTAGCATTCGATGTGCGACTCGATCGACTGCACGACGCTGACCGCTTGCGGCGAGATGATGTGCTTGCCGTACATCGCCGGGCCGCCCTTCCACGGATGGTCCTTGGAGGAATAGACCCGCGGCTCTTCGAGCAACTTCTTGTAGAGGTGGCTGTAAGTGCCTTCGAGCGCGCGGACGAAGGTGCGCTTCTTGGACCAGCGCTCCCATTTGCCGTGCTTGATCTCGTCGGCGTCTTCGTCGGACGGCTTGTTATGGCCGAGCCCGGGCATTTCGTGTTCCAGCATTCCCGTCATTACGCGCTCCTTTATTGCTTTGCCGCGCTCCGCCCGGAAGCAGGCCGCCCTCCATGCTGTCCGGGAAAACGCGATGGCGCTTCGTGCCGGTCGTTTAAGGGATTTCTGTCATGCGCGCAATGTCATGGCTGCGGAGCCAGCGGCCGCGCCATGCTTGGAAATCAGATCAATCCGGTATAGGCGCGCAAGTCGGGAAACAGATCGCCAAGCAGCGATTGCGGCCACGCGACGCCGAGCGCCCAGTGAAAGACCACCCAGCAGAGCAGCGTGGTGGCCGCGGCGTAGCCCAGCGAGGGCAGTGACGGCTCGCCGAAGCCGAACGCCATATAGGCGAACACGAACACCGCGATCGCCGGGATAAAGCCGATCAGCGCCACGGCGGCGATGAACAGCGCCATCCAGACGAAGAAGAGGGTCGCGCGACGGCGTAGGACGTCGGGCGCTATGCCGAGATCGTCAGCCTGGGCGCGCACCTGTACCGTGGCATCGGCATGGGCATCGACCGCCTGCTCGCGGCCGAACAACTCGTTGACGAGATTGAGCACGGCGGCAACCAGCGCCATGCCGCAGGCGGTGAGCGGCACGATCTTGGCGTCATGCGGCCAGCCGGCCGACGAGGCGATGGCGGCGACGATCAGCACGATGACGGCCAGCGAAAACGCCGGCGCGGCGCCGAACTGCGGCTTGCGGCCGCCGACCTCACGCAATTGGCCGATCAGGGTCACCGCGATCTGCGACAGCGGCCGGTACAGCGCCCAGACCACGCAAGCGAGGATCGCAAGCACCGCCGGCCGCCACAGCCAGCCCCAGCCGTAAAGTTGGGTCGAGATGAACAGGTAGCGCTCGAAGATCGCACCGACGACGATGCCGAGCACCATCGGCGGCCGCGGCCAGCCGAGCCGCTTCATGATCCAGCCGATGACGCCGAAGAACACCAGCGCGTAGAGGTCGCCCCAATCGTGCTCACCCTCGAAGGCGGCGACGAACACCAGCGCGATGATGATCGGCAGCAGGATTTCCGGCCGGATGCGCGAGATCTGCGCAAGATAGCGGCTACAGGCGAGACAGATGATGGCGCCGATGACATGCGCCAAGGTCAGGCTCCACACGATCATGTAGGTGAGATCGAGATGCTTGGTCAGCATCTCGGGACCCGGCGTCAGCCCGTGCATCAGAAAGGCGCCGAGCAGGATCGCCATCGAGGCGCCGGCCGGCACGCCGAACGCGATGGTCGGCACCAGATGGCCGCCCTCCTTGGCGTTGTTCGAGCTTTCCGGCGCGATGACGCCGCGCACGTCGCCAGTGCCGAAGGTTTCCGCGTTCTTTTCGGTGCGTTGGGCGTAACCGTAGGCGATCCAATCGATCACCGCCGAGCCGATGCCGGGAATGGCGCCGAGCCCGGTGCCGAGCACGCTACAGCGCAGCACCAGCCACCAATTCTCGGCCACGTCGCGCACGCCCTGCCATTGGCTGGAGAGATTGATATTTGGCGCGTTGTCGCCGGCGATGCGCCGGCGCGATACCGCAAGCTCGCAAAGCTCCGGCAGCGCGAAAATGCCGAGCGTCGCCGGAATGAGCGGCACGCCGTCCCACAGATAGAGCCAGCCAAAAGTCCAGCGCAGCGTGCCGGTCTGCGAGCGCGAGCCGACCATGGCGATCATCAGTCCGAGGCCGGCGGCGGTCAGTCCCTTGAGCGGGGCGCGGCCGGACAACGTCGCCACCATCGACATGCCGAACAGGGTGAAGGCCAACAGCTCGGGCGAGCCGATCGACAGCATCAGCGGCCGCAAGATCGGGATGCTGATGCCGAGCACGATGGCGCCGACCACACCACCGGCGAGCGAGGCGGCAAAGCCGGCGCCGAAGGCGCGGCCGGCCTCGCCCTTGCGCGCCATGGCGTGGCCGTCGATCACGGTCGCGGCGGCGCCGACGTGGCCGGGCACGCCGAACAGCACCGCGGTGATGAAATCCGACGACGTGATCACCGCCGCCATGCCGAGCAAGAGCGCAAAGGCGGTGTATTCGTCGAGGTTGTAGGTAAACGGGATCAGCATCGCCAGACCGACGATGCCGCTCAAGCCCGGCAATACGCCGATGGCGAGCCCGATGATCACGCCGACGAACAGGAGCATAAGCCGCGTCGGCTCGAGCAGCAGATGCAGCGCGTGCAAGGCGCTGGCGATCATATCGGGCTGCATCGAGCGGCTTCCCCCCTGCCACGGCCGGTATCGCGCACCAAAGGCGCCGATGCGTCAAGCCCGCACGGGATGTTGCATTGCCGCATCGGTTGCCGCAAATAGCGCGGAACGCCCGCGCATTTGAGCGCGTTACGAGGAGGATCATGCGCCTTTCACAAAATCATATTGCCATTGCGGCTGCGCTGCTGCTGTGCGGGGCAACAGGTTTCGCCGCCGCACAAAGCCCGGCCGATTTCTACAAGAATCGCAATGTCGACGAGTATATCGGCTACTCGACCGGCGGCGCTTACGACTTCTATGCCCGCGTGATCGGCCGCCACATGGGCGCGCACATTCCCGGCAATCCGACATTGATACCGCGCAACATGGAAGGCGCCGGCAGCCTGCGCCTCGCCAACTGGCTCTATCGCGTGGCGCCGCAGGACGGCTCCACATTCGGCACCTTCGGCCGCGGCATCGCCTTCGATCCGCTGTTGATCGGCAAAGGCGACCAATTCGACGCCGTCAAATTCAACTGGCTCGGCAGCGCCAACAACGAGGTCAGCGTTTGCGTGGCGCTGAAGGATTCCGGCATCACCAAATTCGAGGACCTGTTCACCAAGGAGCTCGCCGTCGGCGGCACCGGCACCAGCGCCGACACCGATCAATTCCCGCGCGTGCTCAACAGCATTCTGGGCACCCATTTCAAGATCGTCGAAGGCTATCCGGGCGGCAATGACGTGGTGATGGCGATGGAGCGCGGCGAGGTCAACGGCCGCTGCGGCTGGTCGTGGTCGAGCGTGAAGTCGACGCATAAATCGTGGATCGACGAGAAGAAGATGATCGTACTGGTCCAGCTCTCGCTCAATAAACATCCCGAACTGCCCGACGTGCCCTCGGTGCTCGATTTCGCCAAGACCGACGAGCAGCGGGCGATCCTCAAGATGATCTTCGCCCGCCAGGTGATGGGCCGGCCCTATGTGGCGCCGCCCAATCTGCCGGCCGACCGCGTTGCCATGTTGCGCCAGGCCTTCATGGACACGATGCAGGACAAGGATTTCCTCGCCGAAGCCGACAAGACCCAACTCGAGGTCAACCCGGTCTCCGGCGAAGATGTCGACAAGCTGGTGAAGGATATTTACGCCACGCCGGCCGACATCGTCGCCAAGGCCAAAGCGGCGGCAAAGTAAGCCGTCCCACTCGGCGGCAACCGTTTGTTAACCATGATTTTCTAAAGGTGAATGCGGGGCGAATTCAGGACTGCTCGAAAACTCCCGGGCAGCCGCCGAGAAGACGACTTTGGCGACCGCGCCCGTTTCATCCGACATCGCGCATTTGATTTCAGGCGACGCCCTGAAGACCGCCGCGCTCTCGTTCATCGGCGAGATGCGCGCCAAGATCGAATGTGAGCAAGGCGGCCTGCCGAGTATTTTCGACAGCTGGTTCAGGCGCGTCGTCACCCGCCTGATCGATTTCGATCCGGCGCGCTCCTGGGAAGACAGCGTTCGCGACCATGCCGCGCGGTCGCCGGCCCAAGACCAAAGCCTGCCGTGGGACCTGTTGCGGTTGCGGCTTTTCCTCGATCGCTGGCGCCAGGGACGTTTCGTGGAATTCCGCCAACGCGAGCAGTCGGGCGTTCATTATCATCCACGCTTCGGCACCGAGTTCGGCGTCGATGTGCTGCTGACTTGTCAGGGCGCTCCTTCGCTCATGCGCTGGCGCGGCATGCCGCTGATGAAGAACGTGTTCGATTTCGCCATGTATCCGGCGCTGCTCGCCGAGCTTCGCCCACGCACGGTGTTCGAGATCGGATCCGGCCATGGCGCCAGCGCCGCATGGTTCGCCGATAGTCTTGCGCTCTGTGGCGTCGAAGCCCGCATCCATTCGGTCGATCTGGTCAAGGTCGAGATGGAACATCCGCGCGTCAGCTTTTATCGCGGTGACTGCTTCGAACCCGAGCTCTTGTTCGCGCCCGAACTGCTGCGCGCGGAGCCGCATCCCTGGCTCGTCGTCGAAGACGCGCACCACAACGTGGCCGCGGTTCTGGAGCGGTTTCACCGCTTTCTCGCGCCCGGCGATTACCTTGTGGTCGAAGACAGCGATGTCAAGCGCGAGGCCATCCGGCAGTTTCTCGGCGCACATCCCGGCGACTATCTGGTGGACACGCGCTTCACTGATTACTTCGGCAGGAACGCAACTTGCGCGGCCGATTCAGTATTCGTCAGGATGAAAATAGATAACGACTGACGGTAGCTCGATAAGTGCCGATAATATCAGTATAAATTTCTTGTTTATACGTCGATTTAACGCAATTTTAACGAATTTCACTCAAATTCGTCCCTGGGCGACTTCCGATCGCGTGGGACACACCATGCTCGAGAACGGCGCTGCCCAACATCAAATAGCTTTGGGCGATCCGGTGCCGTGGTTCAGCGCCGCCACCGTAACGGGCGGCAGCTTCCACTTGCAGGTCGCGGCCGGACGCTGGATCGTGTTGTGCTTTCTTGGCCCCGCGGACGATCCTCAGGCCCGGCAAAAGCTCGCAGCGCTGCTTTGCGACACCGATTTGTTCGACGAAGACCGGCTGGCCGCGCACGTCGTCTTGACGACACCGCCCGAGGAGCCGCTTACCGAACTCGGCAACCCGGCCGTCTCGTTTCTAGCCGATTACGATCGCGCACTATCGCGATCCTATGCGGCTCTCGAAACCGCGCGCACCGTCGTGCTCGATCCGATGTTGCGTGCCGTTGCCAATATTGCGTGGACCCGTCTGGACGACCATCTCGCCGGGTTGCACGACCTGCTGCGGAACTTGCCGCGCGTCGACGATGCGGCCGGCGTGCCGATGAATGCGCCGGTCCTGATCGTCCCGCGCGTGTTCGACTTTCCGTTCTGCAAACTGCTGGTCAAGCTTTATGACCGGATGGGTGGCCAGGATTCCGGTTTCATGCTCGACGTCGCCGGAAAGAGTCAAACGGTCGTCGACCATCGGCTCAAGCGCCGCAACGATCTGCCGCTGGTGGCTCCCGAGTTGCGTAAGGCGATATGCGATCAGCTTCGCCGTCGCCTGCTGCCCGCCATAACAGCGTACTTTCAGTTCGCCGCGACCCGGATGGATCGTTACATCGTGGCCTGTTACGACAGCGCCGTCGGCGGGCATTTCTATCGGCATCGCAACAACGTCAATGTCGGCGCACAGCATCGGCGTTTCGCCGTCACGCTCAATCTCAACAAGGACTATGACGGCTGCGACCTGCAGTTTCCGGAATTCGGCCGCAAGATCTATCGCGCGCCGGTCGGCGGTGCCGTCGTGTTTTCATGCGGCGCGCTGCATCAGGTAACGCCGATTACGCGAGGGCGGCGCTACGCTTTCTTGGCCTTCCTCTACGGCGAGGCGGACGCGGCGCTGCGCGCAGCCAATAACGAGCGGCTGCAAGACGGCGAAGCGCGCTATAGCGGCATGGACGATCGTCTTTTTCCCGAGCGCGCACCGGCTTAAGCGCGAACTCAGCCGACCTTGATCGTAATATTGATCGTGGTGCCGGCAGGCGCCGCGATCTCAACCTCCTTTGCGGGCGCAGCGGCTAATGCGGCGGCGGCCACCTTCGGTGGCCACACGCAAGCCTTCAACAGCGGCTGTTTGGGGTCGAGCAGGTGTAGATAGGTATCGATGGAATGCCAGCACCCCAACGACCACACCGTCGACGAGCCGGAATTGTAGATCTGCTCGGTCTGGATGTGCCAAAAGGGGAAGATCGGCAGCTTGGGCACGACGTCGAGCTCGTTGACGATGCGCCACGACGGGATGCCGAGACCGTCGAACGTGGTCGCAAAAGTGTAATCGCCGACGCGGGGCGACGCCAGCGTGCACAGCAGGGGCGTCTTCACTTTCTTGGTCAGTGAATTATCCGCCACATAAAGCGTCGCCAGCGCGCTGCCGAGGCTATGCGCGACGACGGTGACCGACTTCTGCGCCACCGCCGTGGCTTGCGCGGTGGCGGGCTGGGTTTCTGCCGCATGGCGGCGCACCGCTTCGGCCACCTGGTCGGCGAAGCTGCCGGCCGCTTCGAGCGACTCGCCCTGGCCGGCCGGCGCCGCCTCGGTCAGCGCCTGCCCCTCCAGCGGCGCGATCATGCGCAAGGTCTGGTAGATGCGGAAGAAGCCGTAGCCGACGTCGCCGCCAAACGCCTCCCACTGCCACGGCACCATCGAGGTGAGATCGTCCCACCATTCCGTTGGATCGCTGGTGCCGCGAATGGCGAGCATGTAGTCGTCGGTGCCCGGGTTGTGCGCGAGCATGCCGTAGAAAGTCCAATCGCCCTCCTCGAAGATGAAGTCCCGCATCTGCACCCAGGCGACGAAATTGTATTTGTCGGGCAGCTTCACGGTCGGCGGCGTCGGGTTGTCTGGATGGTTGTCGTACATCGTATAAGCCGCATTGACGAACCGACCGTAGAACGCGGCCTTCAAGGGATCGTAGGCGAGCGACGTAGTCGCCGGAGCGGGCGCGGGCATCGTGGGACCTCGCTGTTGGTGTCGAGAGCGAAAGCGCTTCTATAGCGCGCAAATGACACACTACTGTAACGTGTGAAAAACTCATCGTCTACTCGACGGCAAGAAGGATTCCTTGGGTTACGCGCGCCGGCCCATGCGCCGCGGACCGGTATCGGTGACGCCAAGGTGTTTCTCCAGCGCGGCGCGGTCGGCGATCAATGTCGCACTGTCGGCGGCATGAACCACGCAGCCGCGCTCGATGATGATGGCGTTGTCGGTGACGCCGAGAATCTTTTTTGCGTTCTGCTCGACCAGGATCGCCGACATGCCCTCGTCGCGGATGACGCGGCGCAACGCCGCCAGCAATTCCTCGACGATGATAGGCGCCAAACCTTCCAGCGGCTCGTCAAGCAGCATGATCCGCGGATTGAGCACCAGCGCACGCGCCACCGCGAGCATCTGCTGCTCGCCGCCGGACAGCTGATTGCCGAGATTGCCGCGCCGCTCCTGAAGGCGCGGAAACAGCCCATAGACTTTTGCCGTGCTCCACGGCCCCGGCCGCGCCACCGCGGTCAGGTTCTCGTGCACCGTGAGCGATTTGAAGATGTTGCGCTCCTGCGGCACCCAGCCGATGCCGATATGGGCGCGCTGGTCCGGGCGCAGCCCGGTGATATCGGTGCCATCGAGCGCGATGGTGCCGCCGAAATAGCGGGTGACGCCGACCACGGTGTTGACCAGCGTGGTCTTGCCCATACCGTTGCGGCCGAGCAGCGCCAAGGCCTGGCCTTCGGCAAGGTTGAGCGACACGTTCGACAGCACCACGGCTTCGCCGTAACCCGCCGACAGATTCTCGATGCGCAAAAGCTCACGCATCGGCTTCCTCGCCGAGATAGACCGCTTTGACCCGCGGATCGCGCGCCACGTCCTCGGGGGCGCCGTCGACGAACAGCGAACCGTTGACCAGCACCGAGATGCGGTCGGCGAACGAGAACACCAGATCCATGTCGTGCTCGATCAGGAGCACGGTGACCTCGGCCGGCAGCGCGGCGATGGTGGCAAGCAATTCGTGACGTTCCGCTTCGGGCACGCCGGCGGCCGGCTCGTCGAGCAGCAGCACATGCGGCCGGCAGGCAAAGGCGAGCGCGATCTCGAGCAGCCGCTGCTTGCCGTAGGGCAAGATCGCAGTGCGCTCGTGCATCACATCGGCAAGGCGGAAACGCTCGACGATTTCGACGATCTCGTCGGTCACCGCGGTTTTGCTGCCGACCAGCCGCCACCAGTCGCCGCCGGAGCCGAGGCGTTCGGAGACCGCGAGGCCAATGGTCTCGAGCGGCGTGAGGTCGAGGAACAACTGATTGATCTGAAACGTGCGCGCCATGCCGAGCCGGACGCGCTGGTGCGGGTCGAGTGCGGTGATGTCGCGGCCGTCGAGCATGATGCGGCCGGCGGTCGGCTTAAGCACGCCGGTGAGAAGGTTGATCACCGTGGTCTTGCCGGCGCCGTTCGGCCCGATCAGCGCGTGGCGGGCGCCCTTCTCGACGGCGAGCGAAACGTCGCGCGCCGCGACGATGCCGCCGAAGCGCTTTTCCAGGCCGATGGTTTCCAGGATCGGCATGATTCAGGTCCCGTCCGGCGCGGCCCCGCGGAGCGCTGCCGGCCGCGGCATCAGCCGCGTCCACAGACGATAGATGGCGTTGCGCACGGCTTCGTTTGCCGCGCCAATGCGGTCGCGGCCGACCAGCACGATCACCACCAGCACAAGCCCGATCCAGAACTGCCAATATTGCGGCGTCAGCGTCGAGATCCAATCCTGCAGGAATTGGTAGATCACCGCGCCGATCAGGCCGCCATAGAGATAGCCGGTGCCGCCGATGATCAACACGAGCAGAAGATCGGCCGAGCGATCCAGCGAGAACACGTCAAGCGAGCAGAACGCGGTGGTCTGGGTGAGCAGCGCGCCGGCGATGCCGGCAAACCCCGCCGCGATCGTATAGATCGCGACCAGCCGCCATTTCACCGGGATGCCGACGGCTGAGGCGCGCAGCGGGTTTCCTTTGACTGCGCGGAGTGACAGGCCGAACGGCGAATAGACAATGCGGCGCACGATGACGAAGCAGACGAACAGCACGATCAGGCAATAGACATAGCCGTTGTGGCCGTAGAGATCGAAGCGGAACAGGCCGAAGATCGGCGCCACGGTGACGCCTTGCAGCCCGTCGGCGCCGCCGGTGAGATCGGAATAGCGGTTGGCGACTTCGTAGAGCATCAGCGAGACGCCGAGCGTCACCATGAGCCGTGTGAGGTCGGAGCCGCGCAACACCAGAAAGCTGGTGACAAAGCCGAGCGCGGCGGCGACCAAGCCGCCGAGGATCAACGCGACGACCGGCTCGTTGACGATACCGTATTTGGCGACCAGGCCGGAGAAATAACCGGCGATGCCGAAAAACGCCGCCTGGCCCAGCGACAGGATTCCGGCATAACCAAGAATGAGGTCGAGCGACAGCGCGAACAGCGCCAGGATCGCCGTATCCTTCATGATCAGGTATTTGCCGGGGAACAGCCAGATGGTGGCGAAGGCGAAAATCCAGAACGCGATCTCGAGCGGCGACCAGCGGGCGCGCTGCTTGAGATAAGCGGAGACATCGTCGGCGAGCGGCATCATCGCGCTCACCGTGCCGTACCGCGCGCGAACAGGCCTTGCGGCCGCCAGAGCAAGACCACGATCATGATGGCGTAGATGACGAAGGCGCCGAGTTTCGGCACGTAATATTTGCCGGCGACGTCGCCGATGCCGAGCAGGATCGAGGCGAGGAACGGCCCGGTAATGCTCGACGTGCCGCCGACCGTGACCACGATCAGAAAGTAGATCATGTATTTCAGCGGGAAGGTCGGATCGAGGCCCAAAATTTCGGCGCCGAGCGCACCGCCCAGCCCGGCAAGCCCGGAGCCGAACGCGAAGGTGACGGCAAACACCGCGCCGACATTGATGCCGAGCCCGCGCGCCACGCGCTGGTCGTCAACCGCGGCGCGCAGGCGGCTGCCGAACCGCGTCTTGGTCAGAATCAGCTGCAGCGCGACCGTGAGCAGCCCGCAGACCACGATAATGAGGAGGCGGTATTTACCCATGCCGATGCCGAACACGTTGAACTGGCCCTGCAGCGCCTCGGGGATTTGCACGAATTGCTGCGACGAGCCCATCACGTAGTCGGTGGCGGCCACCGACATGAACACCAGCCCGATAGTGAACAGCACCTGGTCGAGATGGGGCTTGGCATAGACATGGACATAGAGCGTGCGCTCGAGCAGGCCGCCGATGATGGCCGTCGCCAGAAAAGCGATCGGCAGGCCCAGCGCGAACGGCACGCCGAGGCGGTTGACGACGATGACGGTGCAGTAGCCGCCCGCCATGGCGAAGGCGCCATGGGCGAGATTGATGAAATTCATCAGGCCGAGCGTGACCGACAGGCCGCACGCCAAAACGAACAGCAACATGCCGTAGGCAATTCCGTCGAACAGGATCGTCAGCATGTTTGTTCGTGCTCAAGCTGCGGTCTCCCTCTCCCCGCTTGCGGGGAGAGGGTGGGTGAGGGGCCTCTCAGCTGGACTCAGAATTGCGACGCTCAGAATCGCGGAGAGGCCCCCTCACCCTCCTCGCTTCGCTCCATAGCCGATGCTACGCATCGGCGTTCTTATCTAAGCACGGCGTCCGAAGGACGCCTATGCTCTCCCCGCACGCGGGGAGAGGTGAATCTTATACCGCCTCCGCAAATCTGCCCTTCTCGGTCGCGGAAGGAAGCGCATCCCAACATTCCGCCCCGCCCTTGTCCAGCGACCGGGCCCAGCGACCGGTCGTCTCACCTGTCGCGGCGGCCGCGCTGTGGTAGCATCGGCCGTAATGGGGCTCGGCTGATCCTGCGGGAGGTTGTGATGGCCAAAATCGTGCTCGGAGCCGGAAGCTCGCACACGCCGATGCTGCTCGCCGCCGACGAGACCTTGCCGCGCTTCCAGGAGACCGACCAGAAAATCAAGCACCGCGACAAGGAGGGCCGGCCCACCACCTATGCGGAACTTCTGGAAAAGGCCGATCCGAAGATGACCGAGATGGTCGCGCCGGCCGAGCTCGTGGCGCGGCAGAACAAGGTGCGCGCCGCCATGGCGCGTTTGAGCAAGACGCTCAACACCACTGGGCTCGACGCGCTCATCGTCATGAGCGACGATCAGGACGAGGCCTATCTCGAAGACGCGCGGCCCACTTTCGCGATCTATTACGGCGAGACCATCCTCAACAGCAACGAGCAGCACGAGCAGTACCACCAGCGGTTTCCGGAATGGTATGTGAAGAACCGGCAAGGTTTTTTCGAGGAGAGTGAGCCGCGCGCCTATCCGGTCGATTCAAAGCTCGCCATCCATCTGATCGACTGGTTGATGGACCATGGCTTCGATCCCGCATCGTCGAAGCGCATGCGCGAGGGCGAAGGTGAAGGCCACGGCATGGCCTATGTGCACCGCCGGCTGCTCGACGAGACAAAGCCGATTCCGATCGTGCCGGTGTTTCTCAATACCTACTTCCCGCCGAACCAGCCGCGGCCGCGGCGCTGCTACGAGCTCGGCCAGGCCATCCGCCAGGCGATCGAGACTTATCCTGGCGACGCGCGCATCGGCATCATCGCCTCGGGCGGCTTGAGCCATTTTCTGGTCGACGAGGATTTCGACCGAGCCATCCTAAAAGCCTGCGCCGACAAGGACGCCAAATTCCTGCAGAGCCTGCCGCGCAACAAGCTGCATTCCGGCAGCTCGGAAATCCTCAACTGGGTCGGCGTCGCCGGCGCCGCCGAACATCTCGATTTGAACTGGTTCGAATATGTGCCGGGCTACCGCACGCCGGCCGGCACCGGCACGGGATTAAGTTTTGCGACGTGGGCGTGAGGCTTGCTGCTCCCTTCCCCCTGTGGGGAAGGGATGGGGGTCGGGAGGTGACGTGAGGGCGTCAACGTTTGCGCGCTACCTCACGACCCCCACCCTACCCCTCCCCAACAAGCTTGCACTCGGGCGCGCGCAAGCGCGGCCCGGGTGGGGGAGGGGAAATTTTTCGCTCCGACGTTTTTCAGTTCTTATCAGCGAACTTCGCCCACCAGGTCAGCTCATTGTTGAAGCCGGCTTGAGCGTCCTGAAAGAACATGATTTCCGGCTTGGCGCCGCGGATGCCGGACAACGCCGTCTGCAGAACGAGATCTTTATCGGCCCAGTAGACCTCGACCTTGTCCTGGTGAAAGTGGTCGGCGAGATAGCCTTTGCCTTCCGGCAGGATGAAGATCTGATGAATCTCGTTGCCGTTTGCGGCGTCGAGCGCGGCGTAGCCGTGCGCGGAAATCGTCTGGTCGTTTTTGGTCAGGCCCAAAATCTCGGTTATGACCGCGCTGACGGCGATATCCCTGCCCTGGTCGGCAATCCAGCCGTTGATCTTCTTGAGTTGCGCTTCCGACAGCGGCCGCTCCGCGGCGGCCGATGCGGGCACCAAGGCGCCCGGCATCAGCGCAGCAGCGCCCAAAGCAAGGCAGGCAATGGCGACGATCCCGATCCGAGTCCAGGCCGTCATGGAAATGTCCTCCTGCAAGGCTCCGCAACTATAATGCGCCGGTGTTGCGCGACGAAGACCCGCACCGCCGCGGCCGGACGTCGCTTGCGCCATTTCCGGCTTTCGCCCTACTATCGCGTTCTGCACGTTGCCCACTGAAATCGAACCGAAATTTCCGGAAATCTGGGAGGATTTTTGATGTCCAAACGAATGATCGTTGCCGCTGTCGCGGCCGGCTTGGCTATGACGCAGGCCGCTTTGGCGCAGGAAGTGAAGGTCGGCGTCATCTTGCCCTATACCGGCGTCGGCGCCGAGCTTGCCCAGCAGATCGAGCGCGGCATGGAGCTTTATCTCAAGCTCAACGCCGATCAGGTGAAGCCCTACACGATCACGCTGGTCAAACGCGATTCCAAGGCGCCCGACGGCGCCGCCGCCAAGATCGCCGCCCAGGAACTGCTCACCCAGGACAAGGTCGACGTGCTGGCCGGCTGGGTCTATTCGCCCGACGCCATTGCATCGGCACCGGTCGTCAATGCCGGCAAGAAGCTCGCGGTGATCATGAACGCCGCGACCTCGTTCATCACCAATCTCTCCGGCGATTACGTGCGCACCTCGTTCACCATGTGGCATTCAAGCTACGCGCTCGGCGCCGCGGCGGCCAAGGAACTGCATGCCAAGACCGCGGTCGTCGCCTATACCGACTATCCGCCCGGCAAGGATAGTCTTGAAGCGTTCAAGAACGCCTTCGAGGCCAATGGCGGCCGCGTCATCGACGCCATCCCGGCGGGCGGCCCCGGCCAGGTGCCGGACTTCACGCCGTTCTTCCAGCGCGCCAAGGACGAGAAGCCGGACGTGATGTTCGTGTTCGTGCCGGCCGGCGATCACGCCACCGCCGTCGTCAAGACCTACGGCGCGCTCGGCATGGCGGCCGCCGGCATCAAGCTGATTGGACCCGGCGACATCGTCCAGGATATCAAGCTGCAAGGCATGGGCGACGCCGCGATCGGCCTCATCACCATGCATCACTACAATGCCGACCTCGACAATCCGCAGAACAAGAAATTCGTCGCCGCCTGGAAGGCGGCCTACGGCGCCGACTCGACGCCTGACTTCACCGCAGTCGGCGGCTATGACGGCATGGCGGCCATCGTCCACGCGGTGCAGGCCACCAAAGGCAAGATGGACGGCGACGATGCGGTCAAATCGCTGCTCGGCTGGAAGTTCAACAGCCCGCAGGGTCCGATCATGATCGATCCGGAAACCCGCGACATCATCATGAACGAGTATCTGTCCGAAGTGGTCAAAGGACCGGACGGCAAGCTGCATGAGAAGCAGCTCGCCGTGGTCGACAGCGTCAAGGACCAGTGCAAGGTTCTGGCGCTCGGCCCGTGTGCGCCGAAGAAGTAATCTTTTGGGGGCGAATGGCGAAATAGCGAGTGGCGAATAGGGCAGAACGCGGTATCACCATTCGCCACTCACCATTCGCTATTCGCCACTCGCCATTCGCCCTTTTCGAAGGGGCAACGGGCTCACCCCGTGGACTTCGTCGCTAACTTCGCCGGTATCTTGTTGGGCGGATTGTCCGCCGGCACCGTGCTGTTCATCGTCTCGGTTGGGCTGTCCGTCACCATGGGGCTGATGGGCTTCGTCAACCTCGCCCACGGCGCCTTCGCGATGTTCGGCGGTTACGTAATCGTGTTGTCGATGAACCGTGCGCATTTCGGCTTCGCCGTGGCGCTGGCACTCGGCTTCGTCGCCACCGCCGCCATCAGCGTGGTGCTGGAGCGCACGCTCTATCGGCGCCTCTACCGCGCCAGCGAGCTCGACCAGGTTCTCTTCACCATCGGGCTGATTTTTATTTTCATCGCCGGTGCCATCATCGTGGTCGGCCCGGAAAGCCAGACCCTGCAGCTGCCTGCCGCTTTGCGCGGCCAGATCAATCTCGGCTTCCTGCAATACCGCACCTACAGCATCTTCCTGATCGTGATCGGATTTTTGATCGGGTTCGGCATTTCGCTCGCCTTCGAGCGCACCCGCATCGGCGCCCAGATCCGCGCCACCGTCGACAACCGCCGCATGGCGGAGTTGCTGGGCATCAATGTCGACCGGCTGTTCACCATCACCTTCGCCTTCGGCAGCGGCATGGCCGGAATCGGCGGCGGGCTGGGCGCCGAATTTTTGGGGCTCGATCCGCAATATGCGCTCAAATATCTGGTGTATTTTTTGATCGCGGTGTCGGTCGGCGGGCTCGGCAGCGTGATGGGCGTCTATTACGCCTCGCTGATTCTGGGCGTGCTCGATTTCGTGCTGAAAATCTATCTGCCCAAGGGCGGCACCCTCTTCATCTATGCGCTCACCATCCTGCTGCTGCTGTGGCGGCCGCAAGGATTGTTCGGCAGGAAAGAGACGTGAGCGCCACCGCATCGACCGCGACCGATCATCCGGGTGCCCGCGGCCTCATCACGCGCCACCGCCTGCGCTGGTGGGAAGCGCTGCCGTGGATCATCGCGCTGGGCTTTTATTTCGCGTTTCCCAATTACCTCGGCTTCGGCGCCGAGCTGTTGGCCATGATCCTGTTCGCGCTGTCGCTCGATCTGGCGCTCGGCTATGCCGGCATCGTCACGCTCGGCCATGCGGCGTTCTTCGGCGCCGGCGCCTATACGGTCGGCATGCTGGCGTTCTACGATATCTGGACCGAACCGATCACCAGCTTGCTGGCCGCGGCACTCGTCGCGGCCATCATCGGTTTTTTGTCGGGCCTCGTGCTGTTGCGCACCCGCGGGCTGACGCTGCTCATGCTCACGCTCTGCACCATGGCGCTCTTGCAAGAGGCCGCCAATATGGCGCGCGCCTATACGGGCGGCTTCGACGGCTTGCCGAATCTCGCGATCGCGCCGGTGTTCGGCGTGTTCGAGTTCAACCCGCTCTATGCCAACACGCAATATCTCTACAGCCTCGGCGTGCTGCTGGTCTGCTTCGTATTCGTGCGCACGCTGATCTACTCGCCGTTCGGGCAAAGCCTGACCGGCATCCGCGAAAATCTCTTGCGCATGCACGCGATCGGTTCGCCGGTGCGGCTGCGGCTGGTCATCTGCTACACCATCTCGGCGGCGTTCGCCGGCATTGCCGGCGGCTTGTGGGCGCAGACCAACGCCTATGTGAACCTGAGTGCGCTCGATCTCGATCGCGCCGCGACCGTGTTCATCGTCCTCATCCTCGGCGGCTACGGCCGGCTCTACGGTGCCTTTGTTGGCGCCGTCGCCTACATGGCGCTCGAGCATTTCCTCGCCAAAATCTATCCGACCGCCTGGCAGCTCGGGCTGGGGCTGCTCCTGGTCATGATCGCGCTGTTCGCCCGCAACGGCATTTTGGGCATCGGCGAAGCGCTGTGGCAGCGCTATAGCGCGCGGCGCAAGACCACATGAGCGAGTCTCGCCTCGAAACCAAGGCGCTCAGCCGCAATTTCGGCGCGCTCCGGGCCGTGCAAAATATCGACTTCAAGCTCGAAGCCGGCGCGCGCCACGCCCTGATCGGCCCCAACGGCGCCGGCAAGACCACCTTCATCAATCTCCTCACCGGCGTGTTGCCGCCGAGCCAAGGCCGCGTGCTGCTCGCCGGGCATGACATCACCGGCAAGGGCCAGGCCGAGCGGGTCAAACTCGGCGTCGCGCGCACGTTCCAGATCAATCGGCTGTTCCGTGGCCTGTCGGTGCTGGAAAATATCAGCATCGCTGTGGCCGAACGCCAAGGCGTCGCATGGTCGATGCTCTATCCGGTCGGCCGGCGCGCCGACGTGATCGCCGAATCGATCGGGCTTCTGCAGACGCTGAAACTCGCCGACATCGCCGGCCACCGCGTCTCGGAATTACCCTATGGCCGTCAGCGCCTGGTCGAGCTTGCGATCACGCTGGCGCTCAAGCCCGATGTGCTGCTGCTCGACGAGCCCGCCGCCGGCGTGCCGAGCGCGGAAAGCCACATCATCCTCGACGCCATCGAGGCGCTGCCCAAGGACATTGCCGTGCTCATCATCGAGCACGACATGGACGTGGTGTTCCGCTTCGCCAAAGAGGTCACGGTGATGGTAAGCGGCGCGGTGTTCGCTTCGGGCACGCCGCGCGATATCGAGGCCAACCCACAAGTGCGCGCGGTCTATCTCGGCCAAGCTGGCAAAGGGTCCGGTCGTGGCTAGTGCGCTCGCACTGCAGCATGTCTCGGCGGGCTACGGCGAGACCGTGGTGGTCGAGGACATCGATCTGAAACTTGCGCCCGGCGAATGCATCAGCGTGATCGGCCGCAATGGCGTCGGCAAGACGACACTGCTGTCGACCATCATGGGCCACACCACGCTGCATTCAGGCGAAGTCCTACTGGATGGGCAAAAGCTCAACGGCATGCCGTGCTATCGCCGCGCGCTGGCCGGCCTCGGCTTCGTGCCGCAGGAGCGCGAGATTTTCCCCTCGCTGACCGTGCGCGAAAATCTCGACATCGGCGCGCGGCCGGGCCATTGGACGCTGCCACGGGTGTTCGAACTGTTTCCAAGGCTTGCGGAACGGCTCGGCAATATGGGCAACCAGCTCTCCGGCGGCGAGCAGCAGATGCTGTCGATCGCACGTGCGCTTCTGACCAATCCCAAAATCCTCTTGATGGACGAGCCGACCGAAGGCCTGGCGCCGGTGCTGGTCGACACGCTGATCGACGTGCTGGCAAAACTGCACGCCGAAAGCGCGCTGTCGATCATCTTGGTCGAACAGAACAGCCGCGTCGCCTTCGCCTTCTCGCCGCGCACCGTGATCCTCGACAAGGGCCGCATCGTCTACGACGGCGAGTTCGGAACCGCTGCGCGCCGATGCGGAGCGTCTGGCGAAGCTGATCGGGATCGTGGAGTAGTTTTTCTTTTTCCCTCCCCTGAAAGGGGAGGGCAGGGTGGGGGTCCGCGGCGGCAACGCTTGCGCAAGCTTCACGGCCGCGAACCCCCACTTGCGAGCTTCGCTCGCTCCTCCCCCTTTCAGGGGGAGGAAAGATTACGCGTGCGCCTTGCGCTGCGGATCGATGATCTTTTCCAGCTTGCCGAGCACATGCATGCACGGCAGCAGCTGGGCGAGGCTGGCGTTGGGTTCGCGCTTTTCCCTGATCGCGGCGATGAACTCGCGGTCTTCGAGCTCGATGCCGTCCATCGACACGTCAACCTTGGAGACATCGATCTTGTTGTCCTTGCCGTCGCTGAGATCGTCGTAGAACGCCTTGTAGGTGCCGTTGTCGCAGATGTAGCGGAAGAACGAGCCGAGCGGCCCGTCGTTGTTGAACGACAGCGATAGCGTCAGTATGGCGCCAGACGGCGTCCGCGCCACAATGCCCATGTCCATGGCGATGTTGAGCTGCGGATGGATCGGCCCCTGCACGGCGTAGCAGTCGGAAATGTTCTCGCCGACCTGATACTGGAACAGGTCGACGGTGTGGGCGGCGTGATGCCAGAGCAGATGATCGGTCCAGCTGCGTGCGTTGCCGGCGGCGTTGATATTCTTCCTCCGGAAGAAATAAGTCTGCACGTCCATCTGCTGGATTTTCAGCTCGCCGGCGACGATCTTCTTATGGACGTATTGGTGGCTGGGGTTGAAGCGCCGCACATGGCCGCCCATGGCGGTGACGCCGGTCTCCTTGGCGATCTTCACCAAAGCTTCGGCGTCTTCCACGCTGTCGGTAACCGGGATTTCCACCAGCACATGCTTGCCGGCGCGCATCACCTGCTCGCCCTGGCGGAAATGCATCTTGGTCGGCGTCGTGAGAATTACCGCGTCGGCGCGCTTGATGCCTTCGGACAATTCGCCGGTGTAATGCGGGATGCCGTATTTCTTGGCGACCTGGGCGGTGGAGTCCTGGTTGCCGCCGACCAGCGAGGTGATTTCAACATCGGGGATACGCTTGAGCGCGTCGAGATGCTTTTGCCCGAACGCGCCCTGCCCCGCTACGCAAATTTTCATTGGTTTCCTCTTCTCTTAGTCGTCATGCCCGGCCTTGTGCCGGGCATCCACGTTTTAGCGGCCGAGAGGCAAAAGACGTGGATGGCCGGGTCAAGCCCGGCCATGACGAGGATGTGCTAACTGCGAACGCGATCGACTTTTGCGCGCGCGGCGGCGCGCTTCATCTTGCCGGCGGGTTTCTTGGCTTTGCCGGCGGCTTTCTTCGCGGCGCGGCGATGCGGCTCCAGAATGATATGGCCGACGGCGGTGTTGGAGGCCGGCACAGTGTAGAAGCGATAGACCTCGTCGACCTTGTCCTCGAGCGCGCCGCGCATCACCAGCCACATCACCATCTCGATGCCTTCGGCGCCGGCTTCGCGCATATATTCGAGGTGCTGGATGCGGGTGAGCTTCTTCGGGTCCTTGGTCAGGTTGTCCAAAAACGCCTTGTCGAACTTGCTGTTGATCAGGCCGGCGCGCGGGCCGGAGATCTGGTGCGACATGCCGCCGGTGCCGAACACCACGACGCGCAAATCCTCCGGATAGGATTCCACCGCCTTGCGGATGGCCCGGCCGAGCATGAAGCAGCGATGGCCGGTCGGCGGCGGATAAAGCACCACATTGACGGCGACCGGGATCACCGGGCACGGCCATTCCTTCGGCGAGCCAAACAGAAGATTCATCGGCACGGTGAGCCCGTGATCGACCTCCATCTTGTTGACCACCGTGATGTCGAACTCGTCGAGGATGACCGATTGGGCGATGTGGGCGGCCAATTGCGGATGGCCCTTCACCACCGGCACCGGGCGCGGCCCCCAGCCCTCGTCGGCCGGCGGAAATTCCGCGGCGCAGCCGAGCGCGAAAGTCGGCACCATCTCGACCGAGAACGCCGAGGCGTGATCGTTGTAAATGAGGATGACGACGTCGGGCTTGGCCTGCGCCATCCACTCCTTGGATTTCTCGAAGCCGGAGAATACCCGTTTCCAATACGGCTCTTCGGTCTGCTTGTTGTCGATCGCCGCGCCGATCGCCGGCACATGGGATGATGAAACGCCTGCGATGATTTTAGCCACGTTTTGACCTCGACTTGCTGCGCGTCTTTGCTTTCGCTTTTGCCGGCTTTTTGGCCGACTTTTTCGCCGCTTTGGCCGGCTTTGCCACCTTGCCCGACTTGCTGCGATTGCCTTCGACCGAGCGGCCGCCGGCCAGCATCATGTTGGCGTAGTCGTCCTGGCTCGATCCGGTCATCGTCGCGGCCAGATGGCGGAACGAATGACCGTCGGTGGCGCCGAGTTTTGCCGTGAAATAGATATTGCCGCCGAGCTCCAGCATACGGTTGTAATCGCGCTTGAGGATGGCGTCGGCCTGCTCCGGCGTCAGGTTGAACTTCTTGAGGTATTCCGCCTCGTTCGCCTTGAAGGCCTTGCGGTTCTCGTCCTTCATCAGCGACATGCAGAACATGTTGATGCCAAATCCCTGGCGCGAACGGTCCTGGTCGAACACGTAGGTACCGGGGATGTCGTCGTAATCGTGCTGTTCGCGGGCCATCGGCGTATCTCCCTATGGCATCACATATATAGCGCAGCAAAGCTTGGCAACGTAAGCGGTTCAGTCTCGAACCGTTCTTAACTCCAATAAAGCCGCATCGGGTTATCGACCAGCAGCGCCTGCTGCGCCGCGGCGGTGGGAGCGATCTTGGGGATGATGTCGACCAGCACGCCGTCGTCGGGCGCCTCCTTCGGCATGTTGGGATGCGGCCAATCGGTGCCCCAGAGCACGCGGTCGGGAAACCGCTCGATGATCGAGCGCGCGAACGGCACCACGTCGTCATAGGGAGGACCTGCGACGGTAAAACGCTCCGGACAAGTCACCTTGGTGATCCAGGTCCCGTTGGCGTCGAGCGCCTTGAGCCAGTTCTGGAAGTTCTTGCCATTGACGCCTTCTCGCACGTTCGGACAAGCCATGTGGTCGAACACCAACGTGGTCGGCAGCGACTTCAGGAAAGGGCCCATCTCGTCGAGATCGGCGTGCTCGAAATAGATCACGACGTGCCAGCCGAGCGGCGCGATGCGGGCTGCGATGCGCTGCATCACGTCCTTGGGCGTCGAATCGACCAGTCGCTTGATGAAGTTGAAGCGCACGCCTTTGACGCCGGCGCGGTCGAGGTCCTTGAGCTCTTGATCGGTGAAGGCCTCATCGACGAAGGCGACGCCCTTGGCCCGGCCGTTTGACGTCACCAGCGCATCGACCAGCGCGCGATTGTCGGTGTCGTGACACGTCGCCTGCACGATCACCGCCTTGTCGAAGCCGAGAAAGTCGTGCAGCGCGAACAACTTTTCCTTCGGCGCATCGCAGGGCGTGTACTTGCGCTTGGGCGCGAACGAAAATTTCGCTTCCGGCCCGAACACGTGATTGTGCGCATCGACGGCGCCGGCGGGTGGTTTGTATTTCGGCTTCGAAGGATTGGGATGAAACGGGATGTAACCCGGACTCATTGGCAAGACGGCATCTCCCTTAACTTCACAGTCGAACGACGGCCGTATCCGGCCCGGCTGATCGCGGCAGGACCTCGCACGGCAGCGCAACGGCCTTACCGCGATGGAAATCCACCACGAGATCGTTGACCGCCGCCACCGTCAGAACGTCGACGCGTGGATCGGCCAGGATCGAATCGCGCGGCTGCCAAGACAACGATCGCTCTTCGGGCGAAAGCTTGACGGTGTAGGCCAGAGCCTGCTCGCCGCCGTCCGCACTCAGGACGACGCGGTACCGGCCGAACTCTTCGGTTCGCTCGGCGGCATCGAGGAGCGGCACGATGGACAATACGGTAATGTGCATGCGATTGCGGACGCCTAGAGCCGCTCCATCGCCAGCGAAACGCCCTGGCCGACGCCGACGCACATGGTGGCGAGCGCGCGCTTGCCGCCGCGCTTCTCCAATCCATGCACCGCGGTCAGCGTCAGCCGTGCGCCCGACATGCCGAGCGGATGGCCGAGCGCGATGGCGCCGCCGTGCGGATTGACGTGTTCGGCATCTTCGGGAACGCCGAGCTGGCGCAACACGGCGATGCCCTGCGAGGCGAACGCCTCGTTGAGCTCGATCAGGTCGAAATCGGAAATTTTCAGGCCAAGCTGCTCCATCAGCTTGCGCGTTGACGGCACCGGGCCGATGCCCATGATGCGCGGCGGCACCCCGGCGGAAGCCATGCCGAGGACACGGGCGCGGGCTTTCAACCCGTGCGCTTTCACCGCCTCTTCGCTTGCCAGAATGATAGCGGCAGCGCCGTCGTTGATGCCCGAGGCGTTGCCGGCGGTGATGGTGCCGGGATTGCGCACGATGGGTTTGAGCTTTTGCAAATTTTCGAGCGTCGTGTCCGGCCGCGGATGCTCGTCTTCATTGACGACGATGGGGCCGGCCTTGCCGCCGGGCGCCTGCACCGGGACGATCTCCTTGGCGAAATAGCCGGTCGCGATGGCATTGCCGGCGCGCTGCTGCGAGCGCAGCGCGAAGGCGTCCTGATCCTTGCGCGACACCTGGAATTCCTCGGCGACGTTCTCGCCGGTCTCGGCCATGGCGTCGACGCCGTATTGCGCCTTCATCAGCGGATTGATGAAGCGCCAGCCGAGCGTGGTGTCGTAGACTTCGGCCGAGCGCGAAAACGCCTCGCCGGCCTTGCCCATGACGAACGGCGCCCGCGTCATCGATTCGACACCGCCGGCGATGGCGAACTCCATCTCGCCGGAGCGGATCGCGCGCGCCGCATCGCCCACGGCGTTGAGGCCGGACGCGCACAGCCGGTTGACGGTGACGCCGGGGATCGAGTCCGGCAGCCCGGCCAACAGCAGCGCCATGCGGGCGACGTTGCGGTTGTCCTCGCCGGACTGGTTGGCGCAGCCGAAAAATACTTCGTCGAGCCGCGACCAGTCGGCCTTGTCGTTGCGGGCGACCAGCGCCTTGATCGGCACTGCGGCCAGGTCGTCGGTGCGCACCTTGGCGAGCGCGCCGCCGTAGCGGCCGATCGCGGTGCGCGCGGCATCGCAAATGAAGACCTCTCGCATCGGACGCTCCCCAAAACCGTTTGGTTCAGGCTATTTACGGGGCGCGGCGGACAGGGTCAAATGGCTCAGCGACCACTGGAATACCTATGGACAAGCCCGCGTCAGCCGCCGAATTCGCTCCCCTGCCAACGACGCTTCGCGCCGAGCGGCAAGGCGCCGTCGCGGTGCTCAAGCTGGCGCGCCCGGAAAAGCGCAACGCGCTCGACGATGCCACCGTGCTCGGCATCGAGGCGTTCTTTTCCTCGATCCCGGATGGCATCGGCGCGGTGGTGTTGGCCGGCGACGGCGACAATTTCAGCGCCGGGCTCGATCTGGCCGAACTGACCGAGCGCGACGTGACAGCCGGCATCGAGCACTCCCGCTTCTGGCATCGCGTCTTCGAGAAAATCGAGTTCGGCAAGGTGCCGGTGGTCGCCGTGCTGCATGGCGCGGTGGTCGGCGGCGGCTTGGAAATCGCGGCGGCGTGCCATGTGCGGGTGGCCGAGGCTTCCGCGTTCTATGCGCTGCCGGAAACCAGCCGCGGCATTTTCGTCGGCGGCGGCGGTTCGGTGCGCCTGCCGCCGCTGATCGGCACCGCGCGCATGATGGACATGATGCTCACCGGCCGCGCGCTCTCCGCTGAGGAAGGCCAGGCCATCGGACTCACACATTATCTGGTCGACAACGGCAAAGGTTTTGCAAAGGGCCTTGAACTGGCCAACAAGATTGCCGGCAATACGCCGTTCACCAATTACGCCGTGATGCACATCCTGCCGCGCATCGCCCGCAGCGATCCCGCCACCGGCTTTGTCACCGAGGCGCTCACCGCGGCGATCGCGCAAGGCGACGACGAGGCCAAAGCGCGGATGAAGGCGTTTCTAGAAAAACGCGGGCCGAAGGTTGCGCGCAGCTAAGAAGAGCGCCAAATTAGTGCTGATTAATGGAAAAGCGCAACCCGAATTCAAAATTTTCGGGCTAATCGCGAAGATCGAACAGGAAGTGCTTCGGGACACAATCGTGGAGCAAGTATCGTGATAGATGTGAAAGAAGCAGTGAACGCGGCGATATCGTATGTGCGCGAATTCAGAGACGTACTGCCGGACCAAGACTTACGGCTCGAAGAGACTGAGCTCGTAGATGATGGCGGAACTGGCGTGTGGCTCATCACACTAGGTATGCGAAAGAACCCATTTAGCGCGAATGAGCCTTACACATACAGGCAGTTTGTGATTGATGCTCAGGACGGCACTGTCAAGTCAATGAAGTCACGCGCGCTGACCTGAGCCTCGAAAGCTCTCGATCATGTCAAGTTACATAACCTTTCTTGCTCAGAAATATAGAAATAAAGGTGTTCTGATCGACACGAACTTGCTGCTTCTACTAGTAGTAGGCAACTATAAGCGGGCAATTATTCCAGAATTTAAGAGAACTGCCAAATACACCACGGACGATTTCGATCTGATCGTGGAAATCTTGGAATTCTTCAAGACCAAAGTTACGACGCCGAATATCCTAACGGAAGTGGATAATCTCGCACGCCAGCTGCCAAGAAACGACTACAGCGCTATTTCAAATGTTCTGCGTGATTTGATCACCAACACGTTCGAAAGGTACATGCCATCAATTGACGCTTCCCAATTAGGCAATTATCCGGCCCTGGGTCTCACTGACGCAATTACCTTTAATTTTCCCGATGAGGTCCTCATAATTACAGATGATTTTAGACTTTATCAGCGACTAGAGAGCAGCAATCGAGATGCTATCAATATCAACCATATTCGAGAATTTCGATCTTAGGATTGAGCGCCGTCATCATGAAAGAGAATTCTTCGCGGCGGCACGAAACAGGTCGTGATCCTCTTCCGCCGTTGCGGCAGGTCGTGCTCGGTCCTCCGGACGTGGTGGTAGAACGCCGCGGCGACGGCGCTATCGTGCTGCGCTCGCCACATCCGCTGCCGGCATTTCCGCAAAAACTCACCGAGCGCCTGGTGCATTGGGCGAAAGCCGCGCCCGAGCGCGTGTTCCTGGCGCAGCGTGACGCGTCGGGCGCCTGGCGCACGCTGACCTATACCGACGCGTTGACGAACGTGCGCGCCATCGCCGCGGCGCTGCTGGATCGCGGCCTGTCGCCGGAGCGCCCCATCGCCATTCTTTCCGGCAACGATATCGAACACGCGCTCATCGGCCTTGCCGCCATGCATGTCGGCATTCCCTACGCGCCGATCTCGGTGCCTTACTCGCTATTGTCGAAGGATTTCGGCAAGCTCAAAACCATCATCGAGGTGCTTCAGCCTGGCCTCGTCTTCGCCGCGAACGGCAGCGCCTTCGCGCGCGCCATCGCCGCTGCGGTGCCGCTTGGCGTCGAAGTCGCGGTCACCACAAATCCGCCGAGCGATCGGCCGGCGACGCTGTTCGCAGCACTATCGGACACGCAGCCGACGCCGGCGGTCGAAGCCGCGCATGCCAAGATCGCTCCCGACACCATCGCCAAAATCCTGTTCACCTCCGGCTCCACCGGCCAGCCCAAAGGCGTCATCAACACCCAGCTGATGCTTTGTGCCAACCAGGCGATGATCCGCTGCGGCCTCGCCTTCGTCGCCGACGAGCCACCGGTGATCGTCGACTGGCTGCCGTGGAATCACACTTTCGGCAGCAATCACAATTTCAACCTCGTGCTGCACAATGGCGGCTCGCTCTACATCGACGATGGCAAGCCGCTGCCCGGCGCCATCGACGTCACCGCCCGCAATCTGCGCGACATCGCGCCGACGATCTATTTCAACGTGCCGAAAGGATTCGAGATGCTGTTGCCGCATCTCGCCGCCGACCGCGTGTTGCGCGAAAAATTCTTCAGCCGGCTGAAGGTCATGTTCTATGCCGGCGCCAGCCTGTCGCAGCATGTCGCCGACGCCATCCAGCGGCTCGCGGTCAATACCACCGGCGAGCGCGTCATGTTCCTGGCAAGCCTCGGCTCGACGGAGACGGCGCCGGCTGCCGTCGCCTGCTGTTGGGAATCCGAACGCGCCGGCAATATCGGCCTGCCGCTGCCGGGCGTGGAGCTAAAACTCGTGCCGCGCGACGGCAAGCTCGAAGCGCGGCTCAAGGGCGTCAATATCACGCCCGGCTATTACAAGGCGCCGCAGCTCACGGCCGACGCGTTCGACGACGAGGGCTTTTACAAGATCGGCGACGCGGTCAAGTTTGCCGACCCGGCCGATCCGTCAAAGGGCCTGCTGTTCGACGGTCGCCTCGCCGAAGATTTCAAGCTCGCAACCGGCACCTGGGTCAGCGTCGGGCCGTTGCGCGCGGCGTTCATCGCGCATTTTGCACCGCTGGTGCGCGACGTGGTGCTGGCCGGCGCCGACCGTGACGACATCACCGCGCTGGTGTTTCCCGATGCCGACGCCTGCCGCAAGCTGGCGCCCGATCTCGCTGCCGATGCTGCCGTCGCCGCTTTGCTCGGCGACCAGCGCGTACGCGCCGAATTCACGCGCCTCCTCGACACTCTGCTGCAATCGGGCAGCGGCACGTCGAGCCGCATTTGCCGCGCCATCCTGCTCGCCGAGCTGCCGTCGCTCGACATCGGCGAGATGACCGACAAGGGCTCCATCAACCAGCGCGCGGTACTTGCAAATCGCGCGAGCCTGGTCGAAGACCTCTACGCCGACCCGCCGCCGCCCCACATCATCACCGCCGACCGCTAGCCAAAAAAGAACCAACGAGCCGACCATGGACATTCGAGGACATGCCGCAATCGTAACCGGAGGCGCATCGGGGCTCGGCGCCGCGACCGCGCGGATGCTGGCCGAAGCTGGCGCCAAGGTGGCGATCTTCGACGTCAACCAGAAGGCCGCCGCCGAAGTGGCGATCGACATCAACGGCATCGCGATCACCTGCGATGTCACCAGCGCCGCCGCAACCGAAGCCGCATTCGCCAAGGCCGCCGCCGACCATGGCACGCCGCGCATCCTGATCAACTGCGCCGGCATCGGCCCGGCCAAACGCATCGTCGGCCGCGACGGGCCGATGCCGCTCGCCGATTTCGAGCGCGTCATCGCTATCAATTTGATCGGCACGTTCAACGCGCTCCGCCTCGCCGGCGCCGCGATGCAAAATCTCGAGCCGCTGCAGGACGGCGAGCGCGGCATCATTGTCTGCACCGCCTCCGTCGCCGCCTATGAGGGCCAGATCGGTCAGGCCGCCTACGCGGCATCGAAAGGCGGTGTCGTGGCGCTGGTCATGCCGGCGGCGCGCGAATTCGCCCAGTTCGGCATCCGCGTCAACGCCGTCGCGCCGGGGATTTTCGCAACGCCGATGCTGCATTCGCTGCCGGAAGCCGCGCAACAAAGCCTCGCCGCTTCGGTGCCGTTCCCAAAACTGCTCGGCCAGCCGCCGCAATACGCCGCCCTGGTTCGCCACATGATCGAGAACCGCTATCTCAACGGCGAGGTCGTCCGCCTCGACGGCGCGCTGCGCATGGCGCCGCGCTGAACGAAGCGATGTTCAGCAACACTCGCACCACGCGCGTCGAATGGGGCGACTGCGACCCAGCCGGCATTATTTTCTACGTGCGCTATTTCGACTTTTTCGACGTCTCGACCACCATGCTGCTCGAACGCGCGCTTGGCATGAAGAAAATCGAATATCTCAAGACCTACGATTTCATGGGCCACCCGCTGGCGGAGACGCGGGCAAAGTTCCGGCTGCCGACGCGGTTCGGCGACGAGGTTTCGATCGAAACCAAGCTCGTTGCCATCGGCAAGTCGAGCTTCAAGCTTGAGCATCGTCTGATCCATGCAGGGGCGCTAGCGGTCGAGGGCACCGAGACGCGCGTCTGGGTGGTGCGCGATCCGGCCGATCCGAAGCGCATAAAGTCGCACCCGATCCCCGCCGAGGTGGTCGCGCGCTTGACGCATAGCGGCCCCTAAGGGCCGCTGCCCACGGCTTGCCGCCGGGGACCGCGGATGTGCTAGAAGCCTTGCGGCCAACAGGGAGAAACGACTCATGCGCGTCGACGCGTACACGCACTTTTTTCCGAAGAAATTCTTCGACAAGCTCAATGAAGTCGCCGGCGACTACAAGGACATGGGCAAGCGCATCCGCTCGCTGCCGGCTTTGTTCGATATCGACGTACGCAAGAAGATCGTCGACGGCCACAAGGACTATCAGCAGATCCTGTCCTATCCGCAGCCGCCGATCGAACGCTTCGCCAAGACGCCGAAGGACATCGACGAGTTCTGCAAGATCATCAACGACGGCTTCGTCGAATTATGCGCCAAGGAGAAGGACCACTTCCCGGGCTGGGTAGCGCAGGTCTCACTCGCCGCGCCCGATGCCGGTGTCGCCGAAGCTGAGCGCGCGCTCAAGAACGGCGCGCTCGGCGTGCAGATCTACACCAATGTCGCCGGCAAGCCGCTCGACCGGCCGGAATACGCGCCGTTCTGGAAGAAGATGAACGAGCTCGGCGCACCGATCTGGCTGCATCCGGCACGCGGCGCCGAGACGCCGGATTATCCCTCCGTCGAGGACAAGTCGCTCTACGAGATCTGGTGGACCATCGGCTGGTCGTATGAGACCGCCGCCGCCATGCTGCGGCTCGTGTATTCCAAGATCATGGACACCCACCCGAACCTGAAAATCATCACCCACCATTTCGCCGGCATCGTGCCGATGCTGGAAGGCCGCCTCGGACCGGGCAACGACGTGATGGGCAACCGCACCTCCGATCATGATTACGTCGGCTTGCGCAAAAGCCTGAAGAAGCGGCCGCTCGATTATTTCAAGAACGATTTTTGGGCCGACACCGCGGCGTTCACCGCGGAGCCGGCGACCAAATGCGGCATGGAGTTCTTCCCCATCGACAAGATCGTGTTCGCCTCAGACTGCCCGTTCGATCCGGAAGGCGGCAGCATGTATGTGCGCGAGACGCTGCGTATTCTCGACAAGCTCGGAATGGACAGGGCGACCCACGACAAGGTTTTTTACAAGAACCTCGAGGCGGTCACTGGCAAGAAGCTGGTGAAGTGATCTTCATCCTCCCCCTGAAAGGGGGAGGCGCGAGCGAATCGAGCAGGTGGGGGTCCGCGGCGGCAACGCTTGCACAAGCCTTTGCGCCGCGGACCCCCACCCTACCCTCCCCCTTTTCAGGGGGAGGGTTTTACGCGCAGCGCAAGCGTCAGGCGTCGTACTCGGCCGACACGTCCTTGCCGGTATAGTCCTTCAAGAAACACGTCGCGACGATCGAGATGATCGCGGTGATGAGAATGTAGATCGCGATCGGCGTGCCCGATTTATATGCCGCGAACAGCGCGGTCGCGATCAACGGCGCCGGGCCGCCGGCGGTGATCGAGGCGAGCTGATAGGAGATCGAGGCGCCGCTGTAGCGCAGCCGCGGCGTGAAACTTTCCGCGATCAGCGCCGCCTGCGGGCCGTATTGCATGTCGTGCGGGATCAGCGACAGCACCATGGCGATGAAGATCAGCACCGACGAGCCGGTGTCGATCATGCCGAAATAGAT
This sequence comes from uncultured Alphaproteobacteria bacterium, assembly GCA_963724715.1. GTDB lineage: Bacteria > Pseudomonadota > Alphaproteobacteria > Rhizobiales > Xanthobacteraceae > BOG-931. The sequence continues at coordinate 230,491 of CAVRVV010000006.1, forward strand.
GAAGCCGAACACGCCCATGGTGGCGGCGCCGATGATGTACATCTTCTTGCGCCCGATCACGTCGGACAGATAGCCGCTGAACGGAATGGTGAAGGCCGACAGCAACACTGCCCCGAGCACGCCCGCCAGCAACAGATCGCGCGACGCATGCAGCACCGTGGTGCCATAGGCGAAGATGAAGGCGGTGAAGATGTAGAACGGCCCCTGCTCCGAGGTGCGCGCCAGCGCGCCCAGAATGATAGTGCCCCATTGCTTGCGGCACACTTCGACGATCGGCGCCCGCTCGATCTTGCGCTCGTTAACGAGATTGCGGAACACCGGCGTTTCCAGGATGCGCAGCCTGATCCACAACCCGATGCCGACCAGGACGATCGAGAGCGCAAACGGAATGCGCCAGCCCCAGACCAGGAATTGATCGCCCGACCAGCGGCTGAAGATCAGCACCGCAAGATTGGCGAGACCCAATCCGGCGGGCCGCCGAATTGCGGCCACGAGGCGAGAAGGCCGCGCTCGTTGTTGTGGCGCGCCCATTCCATCGACAGCAGCACCGAGCCGCCCCACTCGCCGCCGACGCCGATGCCCTGGATCAGGCGGAGGATGGTCAAAAGCACGGCGCCCCAGACGCCGATCACCGCATAGCCGGGCAGGAATGCCACCAGGAAGGTCGAGACGCCCATCAGGACGAGCGTGACGATCAGCGTCGACTTGCGGCCGATGCGGTCGCCGTAGTGACCAAAAATAAACGCGCCGACCGGGCGCGCGAGAAAGCCGATGAAATAGATGCCGAAGGCGCTGAGCGTCGCCGTGAGCGGGTCCTCGTTCGGGAAGAACAGCTTGCCGAAGACGAGGCCGGCCATGGTGCTATAGAGGAGAAAATCGTACCACTCGATGGTGGTGCCTACCGTCGCCGCGACGACGGCGCGACGGAGTTCGCGAGCATGCTGGTCTGGTGTGAGCGCATAGTTGACGTCAGTCACCGCTGCCATTGTCGTTCTCTCCCTGGATTTTACTGATTGCTAGCATTCCCCTTTCAATGCACCGCGTCATGCGCGCGGCTTGTGACGATCATTCCACTATCGGTTGCGGTTGCCAAGCCTCAGCCGCGGCATTTCACCCGGCGGGCGAGGTAATCGAAATTGATCTTGAACTGCTCGGGCTGGCCGATTTCGTTCTTGAACTTGGCGATATCGTCGGGCGGGAACTCGGGCGCCGGCGTGCCGGCGGCTTCGACCATGAGCTGAATCTGCGCGGCGTTTTCCAGCATGATCGATGACACCACGGCCTCCTCGATGGTCTTCCCGGTCACCACCGGCCCATGGTTCTTGAGCAGGACCGCGCGACCGCGGCCGAGCGCCTTGGCGACGCCTGCGCCCAAAGCGTGGCTGCGGATCAGCGTGATCGTGTCGGTGTAAACGCCGACTTCGCCTGAGAACATCGCACCGGGCTGGCTGTAGGCTTTCATCGGGTGGCCGGTCCCCGAAAACGCCACCGAATAGGTCGGATGCGTGTGGATAACGCAGTTGATATCCGCGCGCGCCTTGAAAATCTCGGAATGGATGTAGACCTCGCTGTGGCGGCGCGCCGTGCCGGCGACCACGTTGCCTTCGAGATCGATGGTGAGGATGTTCTTCATGGTGATCCCGTCGAGACCCAGGCTATGTGCCTTCATGAAGAACAGTTTTGGATTGCCGGGCACGCGCACCGAAATGTGGCCGCGGGTGAAATCGTCCTGACCCTCGGCGACCAGCACTTTACCGGCTATGATAAGTTGTTGCTTGATGGCGGTATGCGTTTCTTTCTTCATCGACCTGCCCTGCACTTTCGCGTTATCGATCGGTTTGCTTCGCACTACTTAGGCTAAACGAGTACGGAATGGCCATAGCCGAAACGCAGAGAGTGGAGGACGACACGCCGATCCCGGCGGCGCAGCCGATCGCGCCCAAAGCGGTAGACGAAACCCGCATCACGCCGATGATGGAGCAATATATCGAGATCAAGGCGGCCAATCCGGATTGCCTGTTGTTCTACCGGATGGGCGATTTCTACGAATTGTTCTTCGACGATGCCGAAGTAGCGTCCCGCGATCTCGGCATCGTCTTGACCAAGCGCGGCAAGCATCTCGGCCGCGACATTCCGATGTGCGGCGTGCCGATCGAGCGCGCTGACGAATATCTGCACCGCCTGATCGCGCAGGGCCATAGGGTCGCGGTCTGCGAGCAACTCGAAGATCCGGCGGAGGCCAGAAAGCGCGGCGCCAAAAGCGTGGTGCACCGCGACGTGGTGCGGCTGGTCACGTCCGGCACGCTCACCGAGGATTCGCTGCTCGACGCCAAGCGTAACAATTTTTTGCTGGCGATCGCGCGCTCCCGCACCTCCGCCACCGAGGACCGTTACGCGCTGGCCTGGATCGACATCTCGACCAGCGAGTTCAATGTCGCCGAATGCGATCGCATCGCACTTGCCGCCGCGATCGCGCGCATCGAGCCCGGCGAGATCATCGTCGCCGACGCGGTTTTTTCCGACCCTGAGCTTTCGCCCTATCTGCGCTCGCTACCGGCGGTGACGCCGCTCACCCGCGACGTGTTCGACGGCGCCACGGCCGAGCGGCGGCTGGCCGCGTTCTTTGGCGTAGCGACGACGGCGTCGTTCGGCGCGTTCTCACGGATCGAGCTGACCGCCGCCGCCGCCGCGGTGACTTATGTCGAGCGTACCCAGATCGGCAAACGGCCGCCGCTGTCGCCGCCGGTGCGCGAGGCGGCCGGCGCGACGCTCGCCATCGACCAGGCGACGCGCGGCAATCTCGAGCTCATTCGCACGCTCTCCGGCGAGCGGCGCGGCTCGCTGTTGGGGACAATCGACCGCACGGTGACCGCGGCCGGCTCGCGCTTGCTGGCGCAGCGGCTTGCCGCGCCGCTGACCGACCCTGTCGAAATCGCGCACCGACTCGATGCGGTCGCGGCTTTCGTCAATGACAGCGCCATGCGCGGCGATTTACGCGGCACGCTCAAAACCGTGCCCGATCTGGCGCGGGCGCTGGCGCGCATCGTCGTCGGCCGCGGCGGGCCGCGCGATCTCGCGGCGATCCGCGACGGGATTTGCGCCGCGGCGGAATTTTCCACGCGGCTTTCGGCGCTGGTGGAACTGCCGCGCGATATCGCCGAGGCCATCGTGGCGCTGCGCCGCCCCGATGCCGCCATCGCCACCGAGCTAGCGCGCGCGCTGGCCGACGAGTTGCCGGCGTTCCGCCGCGACGGCGGTTTCGTCCGCGCCGGATACGAGGGAGCGCTCGACGAGGCGCGAGCGTTGCGCGACGAATCGCGCCGCGTCATCGCCGCGCTGCAGGTGCGCTACGCCGAGATGACCGGCGTGAAGACGCTAAAAATTCGGCACAACAATGTGCTCGGGTATTTCGTCGACGTCACCGCGCAGCACGGCGAAAAGCTTCTCACCGCGCCGCTGAACGGAACCTTCATCCATCGCCAGACGCTCGCCGGCCAGGTGCGCTTCACCACCACGGAGCTCGGCGAGCTCGAAGCAAAAATCGCCAATGCGGCCGATCGCGCGCTGGCGCTGGAGCTCGAGATTTTCGATGCGCTGGCGGCGCGCGTCACCGCGGCCAGCGCGGCGATCAAGCAGGCGGCGGAAGCGCTGGCCGCCGTCGATACCATGACCGCGCTGGCGGCGCTGGCGGTCGAGCGCAACTATGTGCGCCCCGTCGTCGATGGCGGTCTTACGTTCTTGATCGAGGGAGGTCGTCACCCTGTTGTCGAGCAGGCGCTCGGCGCCGATGGCGGCCCATTCGTCGCCAACGATTGCGACCTATCACCGCCGGCCGACGCCACAGCCGGTCGCATCTGGCTGATCACCGGCCCGAACATGGCAGGCAAATCGACGTTTTTGCGCCAGAACGCGCTGATCGCCGTACTCGCGCAGATGGGCAGCTTCGTGCCGGCGCGGGCCGCCCATATCGGCGTGGTCGACCGGCTGTTCTCCCGCGTCGGCGCCGCCGACGATCTCGCCCGCGGCCATTCGACCTTCATGGTCGAGATGGTCGAGACCGCGGCGATCCTCAATCAGGCCGGCGAGCGCGCGCTGGTGATCCTCGACGAAATCGGCCGCGGCACGTCGACGTTCGATGGCCTGTCCATCGCCTGGGCGACCATCGAGCACCTGCACGAGAGCAATCGCTGCCGCACATTGTTCGCAACCCACTTCCACGAGATGACGGCGCTCGCGGCGAAGCTCAAGCGCCTGCACAACGCCACCATGCGGGTGAAGGAATGGCACGGCGACGTGGTGTTTTTGCACGAAGTCGTGCCCGGCGCCGCCGATCGTTCTTACGGCATCCAAGTGGCGAAGCTCGCTGGCCTGCCTGCAAGCGTCATCGAGCGGGCCAAGCTGGTGCTGGCCCAGATCGAAGCCGAGGATCGCACCTCGCCGGCGCGCAAGCTGATCGACGATCTGCCGCTATTCGCCGCTGCGCGGCCCCCAGCCACGGCACCGCAACGCGACGAGGCGCTCACGGCGCTCGTCGAGGCACTCGCCGCGCTGCATCCCGACGAAATGTCGCCGCGCGAGGCGCTGGAAGCGCTCTACGCGCTCAAGGTACAGCTGGCGAAGGCAAAAAAAGATTGACGTTCAGGCCGGGCGTTTGCGCGCGCGAACCAGCCACAGCATGACGCTCCAGCCGATGCAGACGGCAAGCCCAAGTCCATAAGCCCCCCACACGCCGACCGGCGCGACCAGATAGTGCATGGCGAGGAAGCCGAGCCAGAGCCCGTTCAGCGCGATCTGCGCGTGCGCCATCATGCTGGCCGAGGCGATGCCGCCGACGCGCGGATGCAGGATGACGATGGAGCAACCCATCACGATCGGAAACACCGCAAACACGCCGGAGGCGAACGAGCCGATGCTGTAGCTTGCCGTGGTCACGACGGCGACGACGACGGCCGAGGTGATCGCGCGCAGCGGAATGTCGTACGGTGTGCGCAAAAATTTCGCCGGCGGTCCGGAAGTCCGGTAACGCCAGCTCAGCGGCACGGTGATGCCGAACACGACGACGTTGAGGACGGCCGCGGTGAGCGGCGTCCAAGTGTTCAGGCGCAAGGCGGCCGCGGCGACAAACCAGATCGCAACCGCGATGCCGAGGCTGAGCACCAGGCCGTGACGCTGCGCCAGCACGGCATAGACCAGACAGAAGACCGACACCGAAGCGGTCGCCGCGGCGCTGCCGACGGCGCTCGCCGCGATGAAATCCGGCGAATGCTCGAAAGCGAGGATGATATAGGCGGCGCCGGCGGCGGTCGGCAGCGCCGCGATCAACGCGCCGATGAATGGGCCGGAGCGCTCGACCGTGACCGAGACGATGACGACGATGAACGCCGTCAGCACCATCTTCAGCGCCAACTCGGACAAAAATATCAGTTCGGGAGACATGGAAAAACCACTCTCGTCATTCCGGCCGAGCGCAGCGAGAGCCGGAATCCATAATCATAGGTCGAGAAGTTCCTTCATCGATCGTGATTATGGATTCCGGGTTCGCCGCTGCGCGACGCCCCGGAATGACAAATTATTTCCGTTTCAGGCTTACCTCGACCGGAGGTCCATTTTTCAGCGTCTGATAGACGACGCAATAACGCTCGGTGAGTTTCAGAAGCTGATCGAGCTTGTCCTGCGCGACGTCGGTATCGACGTCGAAACGCAAACGAATCTGCGCGAAGCCGACCGGCGCCTCTTTGGCGACGCCGAGCGTGCCGCGGAAATCGAGATCGCCTTCGGCGGAGACGGTGCCGGACTTGAGCGGAATATCGATTGCGGTGGCGACCGCTTTGAGCGTCACGCCGGCGCAGGCCACCAGGGCTTCGAGCAGCATGTCGCCCGAGCACAATTCCATCCCGGAGCCGCCGGTGGCCGGATGCAGGCCGGCGATCGCAAGGGCCCGGCCGGTCTCGACCTTGCAGGCGATATTGGCGTCGTCGATGGCGCCTTTGGCCTTGAGCGTGATCAAGCCGGCCTTGGGATCGGCCTTGTAGCGGTCCTTGATCGGTGCCTGCATCGCGCGCAGCCCGGCGGCGTCCATGGGAGGTCCTTTCGTTCCTGTCCGTCATGGCCGGGCTTGACCCGGCCATCCACGACTTTGGCTCCGTGTATAAAGACGTGGATGCCCGGGACAAGCCCGGGCATGACGAATTCATTGTGATTCGAATTTTACCACCACAACGCCGCGCCGGCGGTCGCTTTCGGCTCGGCCTCGGCGGCCCCGGCGGCGCGGTTCAACGAGCGATCAAGCGCGACGAGCACGCGGCGTTTGACGAAATCGAAGGCGGCGGATTGGCGGTCGCGCGGGCGCGGCAGATCGACGTCGATCTCGTCGAAGATGCGGCCGGGGCGCGGACACAGCACCACGACACGGTCGGCGAGCACGATGGATTCGTCGACGTCGTGGGTCACCAGGATTAAGGTCGGCTTGGCGTCAGCCCACAGATCGAGCAGGTGGTCCTGCAGATCGGCGCGGGTAAACGCATCGAGCGCCGAGAACGGCTCGTCGAGCAGCAGCACTTCGGGGCGCGGCACCAGCGCGCGCGCAATCGCAACGCGCTGCGCCTGGCCGCCGGAGAGCTCGCGCGGCCACATCGCCGCTTTGTCGGTGAGCCCGACGCGCTTGAGCGCGGTGGCGACGCGCGCGGCGCGCTCTGCCCGCGGGCGGCCGCCGAGCCCGAAGCCGACATTGTCGGCGACTTTCAGCCAGGGCAACAAGCGCGGCTCCTGAAAAATGATGCCGATCTTTTCGTGCGGCGCCGTGATGCGCTCGCCGTCGAGCACCACGGCGCCTTCGCTCGGCGGATCGAGGCCGCCGATGGCACGCAGCAATGTCGATTTGCCGGAGCCCGAGCCGCCGATCACGGCGACGATTTCGCCAAGCTCGACGTCGAGCGTGACGCCGCCGAGCGCATGCACGCCGTTGGGATAAGTTTTGCCGACGCGTTCGAGTGCAAGCATTTTGATCAGTCCTGCCGCACCACGTCTTCCCAGCGCAGGAACGGCGCGGCGATCAGCACGATCAGCCAATCGGTCGCCTTGCCGACGATGGCAAAGGCGACGATGGCGGCAACGATCTCCGCCGGCTTGCCGAGCTGCTGGCCGTCGATCAGCAGATAGCCGAGGCCTTCGGAAGCGCCCATCAGCTCGGCGGCGATGACGAACATCCAGCCAAGACCGAGGCCCGAGCGCAGCGAGATCACGTAGGCGGGCAGCACCGCCGGCAGCAAAATACGCCACACCATCTCGACGTCGGTCAGGCGGAACGCGCGGCCGACTTCGACCAGCTTGCGATCGACCGATTGGATCGCGCCCATCAGGCCGAGATAGACCGGAAAGAACACGCCGACCGCGATCAGCGTCACTTTCGACGCTTCGAAAATCCCGAGCCAGAGAATGAATAGCGGCACCCAGGCGATCGACGGGATGGCGCGCAGCCCCTGAATGCTCGGATCGATCAGGCGGCGCACCAGCGGCGAATAGCCGGCCGCGGCGCCGATGACCGTGGCGGCGGCCACGCCGATGCCAAAGCCGGCGGCGACCCGCCCCAGCGTCACCAGCGTATGGCGCTGCAATTCGCCGGTGCGCGCCAGATCGACGAAAGTCGCGAAGATAACCGAAGGCGGCGGTGCCAGCCGGCCGGAGGCCCAACCCATCCGCACGATGAATTCCCACGCCACCGCCAGCACGACCGGCAAAGCCAGGCCGAGCGCAGGACGAGCGAAACGCGACCAGCGTCGCGCGTTCGTCCGCTCCGCCGGGGCGGCTTCGCTGGGTGTGCCTTCGCTCCCAGTGCTTTGGGCGGCAATGGTCATGGTCACAGGAGACATGCTGCCCACCGCAAAATCAATGTGGTGGCTGGCCACCCCCTCGGCTACGCACCCACGTAGCGATCGTCGACCAGATCGTTGAGCGTCTGCTTCACGTCGACATTGGCCGGGATCACGCCCGCCTGCTGCAAAGCGAGGCCGGCTTGCAGGATGGAGTCGCGCTGCTCGGGGCCGACGCGGTTGAATGTCAGTTCTGTACGCTCCTTGAGCTGGATGTCGACGACCGCGGCGGGCAATTTGGTCACGTCCATGAAGACGCGCTTTTCGTCATCGTAGTTGGCCAGGCTATATTTGCGCGCCTGTTCGTAAACCGCGAGCACACGCTTGGTCAGGTCGGGGTAGTTTTTCAAAAACTCCTCGCTCGAATTGAGGATGCCCCAGGTGTTGGCCGCCTTGTTGCGATAGAACAGCCGCGCGCCGTCTTCGACCTGCGCCGCCGCCATCATCGGATCGAGGCCGGCCCAGGCGTCGACATCGCCGCGGATCAGCGCGATCTTGCCATCGGGATGCTGCAACAGCACCGGCTGGATGTCCTTTTCACTCATGCCGACCGAGAGCAGCGCCCGCACCAGGAAGATGTGCGGATCGGTGCCGCGGGTCACCGCGACGCGCTTGCCTTTGAGATCTTCGATCTTGTTGATCGGCGTGTCCTTGCGCGTCACCAGCGCGGTCCACTCCGGGCGCGAATAGACGTAGATTGACTTGATCGGATTGCCGTTGATCTTGGCGAGCAGCGCCGCGGAGCCGGCGGTCGAGCCGAAATCGATCGAGCCGGCATTGAGGAATTCCAGCGCCTTGTTGGAGCCGAGCGACTGCACCCATCGGATGCCGATGCCGTCTTTCTCGAATTCCTTCTCCAGGAGGCCCTTGTCCTTGAGCACCATGGAGACCGGATTGTAGGTCGCCCAATCGATGCGGATTTCTTTCGGCTTATCAGCGGCGCGCCCCAGGCCGGCCGGCATCAAGGTTGCGGCTGCGGCGGAGACAAGCAAGTGACGGCGTGAAAGCATGACGTCCTCCGTAGGATTTCCTTCTTTAGGAAACCGCAGAGTAAGCGTCAATTGGAATTAAATAACTGAAATATGACATATTTTGGAATAAATGTCTGTCCGAGCGGCGATGCCGGGCTGGGTGCTTCCCGCCGGCGCTGAGCGGGCGATGACAGCGAACCGCACCTCCGCTATGCCGATACGATGATGCTGGACACGCAACGGTCGCCGCGCACCGAGGTCGAACTCATCGACAGCGCGGCCATCGTTTCCGATCTCAAAGCGCTGGCCAAAACCCATGCCGGGCGCGAGCGCGAATTGCGCACCGCGGTGGCGCTGCGGCTGAAATCGGCGCTGACCCAAGCGCGCTCACGCGCCGAGCAACTCCTCCTCAAGGACCGCCACGGCCGCCGCTGCGCCGAGCGGCTGTGCCAGTTGCAGGACGAGATCATCCGTATCCTGTTCGAGTTCATCGGCAGCGAGATCTATCCGACGCAGGCGCCATCGGAAGCCGAACACATGGCGGTGGTCGCGACCGGCGGCTATGGCCGCGGCTTGTTGGCGCCCGGCTCCGATATCGATCTGTTGTTTCTGCTGCCGTACAAGCAAACCTCCTGGGGCGAGTCTGTCGCCGAGGCGCTGCTCTATTGCCTGTGGGACATGGGGCTCAAAGTCGGCCACGCGACGCGTTCGGTCGCCGAATGCATCCGCCAGGCCAAAACCGATATGACCATCCGCACGACGCTCTTGGAAGCGCGTCATTTGCTCGGCGATCCCAAGCTCTACGAGGAGCTGACGACGAGGTTCGACAAAGAAGTCGTGCAGGGCTCGGCGCCGGAATTCGTCGCCGCAAAACTCGCCGAGCGCGAGGAGCGCCACCGCCGCGCCGGCCAGTCGCGCTATCTGGTCGAGCCCAACGTCAAGGACGGCAAGGGCGGCTTGCGCGACCTGCACACGCTGTTCTGGATCGCCAAATACGTCTACCGCGTCCGCGAGCCCGAGGAATTGATCAAGCACGGCGTATTCGACCGCGACGAATACACTATGTTCCGCCGCTGCGAAGATTTCTTGTGGTCGGTCCGTTGCAACATGCATTTCCTTGCCGGCCGCGCCGAGGAGCGGCTGTCGTTCGACATCCAGCGCGATATCGCGGTGCGGCTCGGCTACACCGAGCATCCCGGCTTGCGCGACGTCGAGCGCTTCATGAAGCACTACTTCCTCACCGCCAAGCATGTCGGCGATCTCACCGCCATTCTGTGCGCCGGCCTCGAGGAGCGTCAGGCGATGCCGGCGCCGGTTTTGAGCCGCATCATCGCGCGATTTCGTCCCGCACGCGGGCCGCAACGGCTGACCGAGACCGACGATTTCGTCATCGACAACAACCGCATCAATATTGCCGGGCCAAAGGTCTTCGCCCGCGATCCGGTCAACCTGATCCGCCTGTTCTACCTGGCGCAAAAGCACAATCTCGCCATCCATCCCGAGGCGATGCGGCTGGCCACCCATTCGCTGAAGCTGATCGACAAGGATTTGCGCGAGGACAAGGAAGCCAACCGCCTGTTCCTCGAAATCCTGACCTCGAAGAACGACGCCGAGACCGTGCTGCGGCGCATGAACGAGGCCGGCGTGCTCGGCGAATTCGTCCGCGCCTTCGGCCGCATCGTGGCGATGATGCAGTTCAACATGTATCACCACTATACGGTGGACGAGCATCTGTTGCGCTGCATCGGCGTGCTCAACGAGATCGAGCGCGGCGAGAACCGCGAATTCACGCTGGCCAACGATTTGGTGCGCTTGATCCAGCCCGAGCACCGCACCGTGCTCTATGTCGCGCTGTTCCTGCACGACATCGCCAAGGGGCGAGTCGAGGATCACTCGATCGGCGGCGCCCGCATCGCGCGCCGGCTGTGTCCGCGGCTCGGCATGTCGGCGGCCGATACCGAGTTGGTCGCCTGGCTGGTCGAGGTGCATCTGGTGATGTCGACGGTGGCGCAGTCGCGCGATCTGTCCGACCGCAAGACGATCGAGAATTTCGCCGCCGTGGCGCAGTCGCTGGAACGGCTGAAGCTGCTCACCATCCTGACCACGGCCGACATCCGCGCCGTCGGGCCGGGCGTGTGGAACGGCTGGAAGGCGCAGCTTCTGCGCACGCTCTATTACGAGACCGAGCCGGTGCTCACCGGCGGCTTTTCGGAGGTCAACCGCGCGCAACGTGTCGCCGCCGCGCAGTCGGAATTCCGCGCCGAGATCAAGGATTGGCCGGCGGATAAGCGCGACGCCTATATCGCGCGCCACTATCCGGCCTATTGGCTCAAGGTCGACATGCCGCACAAGCTGGCGCACGCAAACTTCGTGCGCGCCATCGAAGAGACCGGCAAGCGGCTCGCCACCACCGTCGGCTTCGACGCCTCGCGCGGTGTCACCGAGCTCACGGTGTTCGCGCCCGATCATCCGTGGCTATTGTCGATCATCGCCGGCGCCTGCGCGCTGGCCGGCGCCAATATCGTCGACGCCCAGATTTATACGACCACCGACGGGCTCGCGCTCGACACCATCTCGGTGTCGCGCGAGTTCGAGCGCGACGAGGACGAGGCGCGGCGCGCGACCCGCATCGGCAATGCCATCGAGCAGGCGGTACGCGGCGAGCTCAAGCTGCCCGACGTGGTGGCCAAGCGCGGGCCGCCGAAGGGCAGGCTCCGGGCCTTCGCCATCGAGCCGGAGGTGACCATCAACAACCAATGGTCCAACCGCTACACCGTGGTCGAAGTCACCGGGCTGGACCGCCCCGGTCTGCTCTATGAGCTGACCGCCACGCTGTCGAAGCTCAACCTCAACATCGCCTCGGCCCATGTCGCGACTTTCGGCGAGCGCGTCGTCGACGTGTTCTACGTCACCGATCTCCTCGGCGCGCAAATTTCCGAGCCGACCCGCCAAATGGCCATCAAGCGCCCGCTAATCGCGGTGTTCGCGGCGCAGAGCGCCGAGGCGAAGCCGGCGAAAGAAGCCGTGGCGGGATAGCTTTTTCCCCTCCCCCCACCCGGACCGCGCTTGCGCGCGCCCGAGTGCAAGCTTGTGGGGAGGGGTGGGGGTCGAGAGGTTTTGCTCATGCGTCGACGCTGCGTTCCTACCTCCCGACCCCCACCCTACCCTCCCCCACAAGGGGGGAGGGTTTCTGCCGAGTAACCGCCCCTTAAACCGCACTCTCTACCGTGGCCGGCAGCGCGTTTCTCGCGCTGGGGACGGGACATGGCGCCGAGACAGGCCGGCAAAAAGCGTGATGTGGACGCCGATGCCCGGCCGCGCCCGCAAGATCGCAGTGGCGGTGCACCCGCGCCACGCCGCCAGCGCGACAATTCCTCGCCGCGGCAGCCGCGCAAGAAAAAGCGCGCCGGCAAGCAACGCTCCGGTTTCGGCCGGCTGATTTATTGGGGCGCGGTGCTGGCGCTATGGGTGGTCATCGCCGCCATCGGCCTTCTGGTGTGGATCGGCGCCCACCTGCCGCCGATCCAGTCGCTGGAAATCCCCAAGCGCCCGCCCTCCGTCCTCATCCTCGGCCTGCACGGCGCCACGCTCGCCACCCGCGGCGACATGGGCGGCGCCGAAGTGCCGCTGCGCGAATTGCCGGATTACGCGCCGAAGGCGTTCGTCGCCATCGAGGACCGCCGCTTCTACTCGCACCATGGCATCGATCCGTGGGGCATTTTGCGCGCCGGCATGCGCGACGTGCTGCATCGCGGCGCCACGCAAGGCGGCTCGACTATCACCCAGCAGCTCGCCAAGAATTTGTTCCTGACCCAGGAACGCACGGTGACGCGCAAGCTGCAGGAGGCGGTGCTGGCGCTGTGGCTCGAGCACAAGTTCTCCAAGGCGCAGATTCTCGAGCTTTATCTCAACCGCGTCTATTTCGGCTCCGGCGCCTACGGCATCGAGGCGGCGGCGCAGCGCTATTTCGGCAAATCGGCGCGGAAATTGACGCTGCCGGAAGCGGCGATGCTGGCCGGCCTGGTGCAATCGCCGTCGCGGCTGGCGCCGAGCCGCAATCCCGACGGCGCCGAGCGCCGCGCCGGCATGGTGATCGCCGCCATGGCGGACTTGAAAATGATCGGCGACGACGCCGCCAAGCGCGCGCTGATCACGCCGGCGCGCGCGATAAAACCGTCCGGCGGCGGCTCGGTCAATTACGTCGCCGACTGGGTGATGGACGCGGTCGACGATCTCATCGGCCATGTCGACCAGGATATCGTGGTCGATACCTCGATCGATCCGACGCTGCAGAGCGCAGCAGAGCAATCGCTCGACGACGTCCTGGCGCAGAAGGGTGACAAGCTCAACGTCGGCGAAGGCGCGCTGGTGGCGATGACGCCGGACGGCGTCGTGCGCGCGCTGGTCGGCGGCAGGAATTATGCCGAGAGCCAGTTCAACCGCGCCATCGCGGCGCGGCGCCAGCCCGGCTCGGCGTTCAAGCCGTTCGTCTATCTCACCGCGCTCGAACACGGGCTGACGCCCGACACGGTGCGCGAGGACAAGCCGATCTCGGTGCAGGGCTGGCGGCCGGAAAATTTCGAGCATGAATATCTCGGGCCGGTGACGTTGACCCAGGCGCTGGCCAATTCGCTCAACACGGTGTCGGTGCGGTTGACCATGGAAGTCGGCCCTGCCGCCGTGGTGCGCACCGCCTACCGGCTCGGCATCGAGTCGAAGCTCGAGCCCAATGCGTCGATCGCGCTCGGCACCTCGGAAGTTTCCGTCATCGAGCTGGTATCCGCCTATGCCACCTTCGCCAACGGCGGTCTCGCGGTGGCGCCGCATGTCGTCGAGCGCATCCGCTCAACCGACGGCAAGACGCTTTATACGCGCTCGGCGCAGGCGCTCGGCCGCATCGTCGACCCACGCTATGCCGGCATGATGAACACGATGATGCGCGAGACCTTGGTCAGCGGCACCGCGCGCCGCGCCGACCTGCCCGGCTGGCTCGCTGCCGGCAAGACCGGCACCAGCCAGGATTTCCGCGACGCGTGGTTTATCGGTTACACCTCGCGCCTCGTCACCGGCGTCTGGCTCGGCAACGACGACAATTCGCCAACCAAGAAAGCGGTCGGCGGCGGCCTGCCGGTGGAAATCTGGAGCCGGTTCATGAGGACCGCTCATCAAGGCTTGGCTCCATCGGCGCTGCCGGGACTAAACGAGGGCGGCTGGTTCACGCCACCGGCGCCCGTCCAGGCGCAAGCGCCGCGCGGCAGCGACGAAACCGGCGCCGGCGCCGGTGCCGAGCGCGGCAATCAACGCAAAAGCAGCGGCCTCGATTTCTGGCTGCTCGACAAATTGTTCGGCCGGCGCTGAAGCTATCAGCGCCAGACGGCGTTGGCATAAACAGAAATTTATGCCGGAGGCGGCGACGCAATCGCCACAATTCGCACCCGCTATCAACATGGCGATCACAGCTACGCCGCAGTCTTGACAAGATATGACAGCGCCAGCACAGTCCATTGATCGATCACGTCTTCTTCCGCTTGCGCGCTGGGGCTGGGGATGCGCGCAGGCGTGGAGCGCTCAGGGGGCGGGCGCAGGTATGCATGGGACACTCCATAGCGAACAGCCGGCAAAGTCTTCGACTACCACCGGATCCCGCTATCGTCCGCCCGCGCCTATCCCGCAGCCCAAGCCGCTCGGCGCGCTGCGGCTGATCTCGACGCTCAAGCGCAATCCGCTCGAGTGCTGGACCCGGGAACATTTCGAAAAGCCGGTCGTGGTCGGCGGCCTGCCGTTCAAGCACGTTCTGTTGGTCCATGAGCCGGCCGCCATCCGACGCGTGCTGCTCGACAATGCCGGCAATTACCAGAAGGATTCGATCCAGCGCCGCGTGCTCTCGGCCGGGCTCGGCGACGGCCTGCTCAGCGCCGAGAACGAGCAATGGCGCACCCAGCGCCGCATCCTGGCGCCGGTGTTCGCGCGCAAGACCATCTTGGATTTCGCGCCATCGATGATGGACGCCGCCAACGCGCTCACCGCGCGCTGGCGCGGCAAGGATGGCACCACCATCGACGTCGCCGCCGAAGCATCCCGGCTCACGCTGGACGTGCTGGAACGAACGATCTTCTCCGACGGCTTCGGCCGCGACGCCGAAGAACTCCGGGATGCGATGGGCGTGTATTTCAACACCATCGGCAAGATCGATCCGCTCGACCTGATCGGCTTGCCGCCGTCGGTGCCGCGGCTGTCGCATTTGCGCGTGCGCTCGACCTTGCGGTTTTTCGAGCGCGCGATCGACGAGATCATCGCCACGCGGCGCCGGCGCCTGAACGGCAAGCCCGGCGATGCCGCCAACGATATCCTCACGCTCCTCCTCGGCGCACTCGATCCGGAAACCGGCCAGCGCATGACCGAAGCCGAGGTGCGCTCCAACATCCTCACCTTCATCGCCGCGGGCCACGAAACTACGGCGAACACCATTACCTGGTCGCTGTTCCTGTTGTCGCAGTCCGACGAATGGCGCACGAGGGTCGAAGCCGAAGCGCAGCGCGAAATGGCCGGGCCGGTCGTGGGACTGGCCGAGCGGCTGGTCGAGACGCGCGCGGTGATCGACGAAGCGATCCGGCTCTATCCGCCAATTGCCGCCATCAGCCGCGTCGCCATGGCGCCCGACGAACTCGCCGGGCAGAAGGTCAAGCGCGGCACCTTGGTGGTGATCGCGCCCTATGTGCTGCACCGGCACGAAATGTACTGGCGCGAGCCGGACGTGTTCGATCCGAACCGCTTCCTTGGATCGGCGAAGAACGAGATCGACCGTTACGCCTATCTGCCGTTCGGTGCAGGCATCCGCACTTGCATCGGCTCGGCCTTCGCGCTGCAGGAGGCGACGCTGATCCTCGCCACCATCGTCAAGAATTTTGACTTCAAGCTCGCCCCGGACAAAAACGTCTGGCCGCTGTTGCGCGTGACCTTGCGCCCGGACGGCGGAATGCCGCTGACGATCCGTTACAAGGACGCGGCCGCTTAGCTCCGATCACGCCCCAGCTCAAATCGAGCGCAGATCGTGGTTCTTCACCGGCAGCGAGCGGATGCGCTGGCCGGTGGCGGCGAAGATCGCGTTGCACAAGGCCGGCGCCAGCGGCGGCACCGGCGGCTCGCCGACGCCGCCCCAGAAATCGCCGCTCGGCACGATGACGCTCACCACTTCCGGCGCCTCGGCCATGCGCACCATCTCGTAAGTGTTGAAGTTCGATTGCTCGGCGGCGCCGTCCTTGACGGTGATCTCGCCGTACAGCGCCGCCGTCAGCGCGTAGACGATGGCGCCTTGGATCTGCATTTCCACCGACAGCGGGTTGACCACATAACCGCAGTCGATCGCCGCGATCACGCGATGCACGCGGATGCGGCCGCCGCCGACCGACAGTTCGACCACCTGGGCGCAATAGCTGTCGCAGGCGGCATTGACCGCGATGCCGCGGAACACGCCGGGCGGCGGCGGCGAGCCCCAATTGGCTTTCTGCGCCGCGGCGTCGAGCACGGCGAGGTTTTTCGGGCTGTCGCGCAACAAGCGGCGGCGGAACTGATAAGGGTCCGCGCCGGCGGCGTGCGCCATCTCGTCGATGAAACTTTCCCGGTAGAACGCATTCTGAGTGTAGTTGATGCCGCGCCAGGCGCCGAGCGGCACCGCAGTCGAGCGCAGCACCACATCGAGCAGATAATTCGGCAAGTTGTAGGGCATTTCGCCGTTCAGCCCGCTGACAAAGCTGCGGTCGATGATGTCGGGACCGAACGCCGGCACCAGCGAGGCCACGAATGACGGCCCAGTGAGTCGGATGGTCAGCGCGATCGGCATGCCGTCGGCATCGAGGCCGCCGACCAGACGCGCCATCCCGCACGGCCGGTACAGATCGTGGGCGATGTCCTCTTCGCGGCTCCATATCATTTTCACCGGCCGCGCGACTTCCTTGGCGATCAGCACCGCCTCGCGGACGAATTCCTGCACGGCGTTGCGGCGGCCGAAACCGCCGCCCAGCATCATCGGGTGCACGGTGACCTTGTCGTTCGACGACGCCGGCGGCGACGGCGGCCGTGATCAAAGTGGTCATCGCATCCTGGGACGGCGCCCAGACCTCGACTCCGTCGGGCCTGACGTGGGCGGTGCAGGTCTGCGGCTCCATGGTCGCGTGCGCTAGAAACGGCACGGCATAGTCCGCTTCAATGCGCCGTGTCGCGCGGGCCAAGGCCGCGGCAGCGTCGCCGTTCTTGCGGGCGACCTGGGCCGACGGCGCATCAAGTCCCTCGCGCACCACCTTCTCGATGGTGGCGCTCGACATGTTGCGATTGCCATTGTCGTCCCACGCGATGCGCAGCGCTTCCGACGCGCGCTTGGCCTGCCACCAGGATTCGGCGACCACCGCCACCGCGTCCGGCATCCGTACGATGCGGCGCACGCCCTTCATCCCGGCGATCGAAGTCTCGTCGACCGACTGCAGCGCGCCGCCGAACACTGGACAATGGATGACCGCGGCATACAGCATGTCGGGCAGCCGCACGTCGATGGCAAAGACCGGCTGCCCGGTGACCTTGTCATGCAGGTCGAGCCGCCGGCGCGGCGTGCCGGCGAGCTTCCAGTCGCGCGGATCCTTCAGCGCGACATTGGCCGGCGGCTCGATCTTGGCCGCGCCGTCGGCCACGGCGCCGAAGGTCACGCTGCGGCCGCTCGCGGTGTGGGTGATGACGCTGTTATGCGCGCTACATTCCGAGGCCGGCACGTTCCAGCGCAACGCCGCGGCGGCGATCAGCATTTCGCGCGCGGTCGCGCCGGCACGGCGCAAATACAGATGCGATGATGCGACCGAACGGCTGGCGCCGGTCGACATGTCGCCCCAGATCCGGTTGCGGCGCAAATTCTCGCCGGGCGACACGAATGCGGTGCTTACTTTGTTCCAGTCGCAGTCGAGCTCTTCGGCGACCAGCATGGCCAGCGCCGTCATGGCGCCCTGGCCCATTTCGGCATGGGCAGTGCCGATGGTCACTGTGTCGTCGGGCGCGATCGACACCCAGCAGTTGATATCGCAGGGGTCTTCGGCCGCGCGCATGCCGGCACGGCTGAGCGGAATAGCCAACCCAAGCGCCAAGCCGCCCCCCGCGGCGCTGGCGCCAACGAGAAACGAACGGCGATCAACTTCGCCGCCAGAACGCATGACCAACCCCCTCCTCGTGCCGTAACGATGCCAGATTTTGCTCGCGCGTCCAGCGGGAAAATTAGTCACGGCTATGATACTGCACGGTCATGGCTAGGCCATAGCCAGGCCGCGTCATAATTCAGGGAAAAGCCATCATGGTCGGAGAGAACCACACGCTCGAACAACGCGTCCGGGCCATCGAGGACCGGCTGGAAATCTACAATCTGATAGCCGGCCATCCGCCGAGCGCCGACACCGGCGCCGACTACTATGCCGAAGCCGTTTACACCGAGGATGGCGTATTCGATCGCGGTTCCGACCTGTCGGGGGCGACTGGCAACAAGGCGATCGCGGCGAGCCTGAAAAGCCCCGGTCATCAGGCCGCCATCGCCGGCGGTCTCGCCCACTTTACCGGGTTACCGTACATCGCGCTGGACGGCGATAAGGCCATCGTCACGTCGTACCTGCAAATCCTCAGCCCCTATAAATCCGGCGAACCGATCGAAGTTCCCAATCACGGCAGTTCGCGCGGCTATCACATCCACCGGGTGGTGACCAACCGTTGGGAACTCGCCCGCACCGCCGCGGGCTGGAAGATCAAGCGGCGCACCATCCGGTTGGTCGACGGCTCGGAGCCGTCGCGGGAAATTTTACGCGGGGCGCTCAAGGCCTACGAGAAAAGCGCCTAGCTCCGCAGCAGCTTGTCCTCGAACCAATTCCACATTGTGGCGGTGCCGAGCGACAGATAATCGCGCTGGCAGTGCTGCGCGCCGCCCTCCTCCGCCGTGAACACGCGCAGCGTCTTATCCGTCGAGCCGCTGGCGTCATAGAGCGCTTGCGCATCTTTCAGCGGAATCTGCTCGTCGTCCTCGCCGTGCACCACCAGAAACGGGCAGCGCATCTTCTGGACCACGCCGTCGAGCCGGAACGGCTCGAGCTTTTTCAGAGCGGCGTCGAGGCTGTCGACGCCGAGAATCCACATGATGTGATGGCCGGGCACCGACATCGAGGCCTTGAAGCCGGCATCGATGCGCTTCTTCCAGGTGCCGTAATAATCCCAGATCGCGCCCCAGGCGATGCAGGCGGCAAAGCGCGGCTCGAGCGCCGCGCAGCGCGGCGCATAATAGCCGCCGAGACTGATGGCGACGATGCCGATGTGCTTTATGTCGACGTCGCCACGCCCCTCCAGATAATCGATGCAGGCGCTGCCGGCCTTCTCGTAATCGTGACGCAGCGGCATGCCGCGAAAGCGGATCGCCTCGCCGGTGCCCGGGCCGTCCATCACCAGAACCGAAATGCCGCGCTTTACCAAGTCGGGCACGCCGCGCAAAAATTGAATTTCCTTGGTGATGTCGAGTCCGTCGAAAAATACGACGCAGGGCGGGCGCGCGGACTTCGCGTTCTGCGCCGGCACGAAATAGCCCGGCAGCTTCTTGCCCTCAAACGGCACATCGACGATTTCGATCTTCGTGCCTGACAGCGCGACGAACTGATGAAAGCACTCGACCGAAGTGCGATAAGCATCCAGTGCACGCTGATCCTTCGGTGTCCTGAAGCGCTCGCCCATCTGATAATAATGACAGGCGCGCAGATAGAATGGCGCCGCCGCCACCGGATAATTTTCGGCGCGGAATTTCTCGGCACGGCCGCGCACGGTGTCGGCAACGTGGACGCAAGCCGCGAACCACGCCTCGTCATCGTCGCCGCTTTTGCCTTCGAGCATGCGGCCGATCTGGTGCAATTCGCTCATATCGACGCCGCCGAACGGCGCCGTGCCCAGCATGTTCACGAACGCCGCCGACCAGCGGTAATTGCCGGGGAAGTACATGAAGTATTTCGGTGTGGTGGGCATGGCGGTCCCCTTCCCTGTCTTACCCGCGAAAGCGGGTATCCAGTATTCATAGATCTTGAAGTCCAACCTCGATGCTCGAGTTTACTGGATCATCCGCTTTCGCGGACGATGACAAGTCAATCCCATTCCGGCGCGCGGCCGATCGGATTGGCGATGCGGCCGTCGGCGCGTTTGAGAGCGCCGATGCGGCGCATGTCGTCGTCGCTGAGTGAAAAATCGAACACGTCGATATTCGCCGCGATGCGCGCGGGGTTCGACGAGCGCGGAATGGCGGCGATGACGCCCTGTTGCATAAGCCAGCGCAGCGCCACTTGGGCGAAAGTCTTGCCGGTGCGCTGCGCAATCTCGGCCAGCACCGTATCGCTCTGCAGGCGACCGCGGCCGAGCGGGCAATAGGCGGTCAGCACCAGGCCGCGCTGGCGGCAGGCTTCGATCACCTTGGTCTGGTCGAGATAAGGATGACACTCGACCTGCAAAGTCACCAGCGGCTCCGGGCACAGCCGGATCGCCTCGTCGAGCATGGCGATGTTGAAATTGGCGACGCCGATATGGCGCGCGAGCCCGGCCCGCTTGGCCTTGGCCAGTGCGCCCATGGTCTCGGCAAGCGGCGTATTTTTCTCCGGCCAGTGCACCAGCAGCAGATCGACATAGCTGACGCCGAGCGCGCTCAGGCTGTCGTCGACCGAGCGGGCGAAATCGCCGGCGTGGAGATTTTCATGCGACACCTTGGTGCACAGGAAAATATCCGCCCGCGGCACGCCGGACGCGCGGATGCCTTCGCCGACCACGTGCTCGGTGCCGTACTTCCGCGCCGTGTCGATATGGCTATAGCCGGCCTGCAGCGCGGTGGCGATATGCTCGGCGCGGACGTCGCCCATGCCGGAAGTGCCGAAGCCAATCGCGGGAATTTCGGCGCCGTGCGCCGCAAGTTTTGGAGCCAATGTCATCGAAGTGCGGGAAGATACTCGCTCAAGCATGCTTGAGCAGCGCCTTCTTCAACCCCTCGGTCGGTTTGATAAAGAACACCAGCATGGTGCAGCCGTTGGGCGCCTTCGGCGCGTGGCGGCTGCCCTTGGCGCGGATGACGAAATTTCCGGCGGTGCATTCGCCTTCATCGTCGACCAGCGAGCCTTCGAGCACGAAAGTCTGCTCCAGATCCTCGTGCACGTGCGCGGGGATGCCCGAGCCGGGCTCAAGCTTCGACAGGATGGTCAGCATGCCGGTCGCCGGATCGTGGTAGATCACCTTCATCTTGTTGCCCGGCGCAGTTTCGATCCACGGCACCTGTTCGGTATTGATGAAGCGGGACGCCAGCGCGGCGAGCGAAGCGGCTTCGGCCATGGTTTCCTCCTTAGGAATTCTCTTGTAGCGTTGAGCCTACGCGGCGGCGGCGAGAAAGACCACTGCGGCGGCTGCCATCCCGCCCGGCACCGCGAGGAGAGGACATGACGGAGCAATCAAAGGCGAACGGCGCAAAACCGCACCAGGACATGATCAGCGGCGCCTATCTGCGCAATGCCTGGTATGTGGCGGCATGGTCCGACTGCGTCGGCGACGGGCAACTGGTGCCGCGCACCATCATGGACGAGCCGATCGTGCTCTATCGCAAGGCCGACGGCAACGTGGCCGCGATCGAAGACCGTTGCGCGCATCGTTTCGCGCCGTTGAGCATGGGCAAGATCGTCGGCGGCGACCGCATCCAATGCCCGTATCACGGCCTGGAATACGACGGCAGCGGCGCCTGCGTGCGCAATCCGCACGGCACCAAGAACATCCCGCCGCGGGCGCGGGTGAAAAGTTATCCGGTGATCGAGAAGCACAAGGCGGTGTGGGTGTGGATGGGCGACCGGCCGGCCGACGAAAGCAAAATTCCCGACTTCGGCGTGCTCGACAACGTACCGGAGTTGCACACCACCAAGCGCGACGCCATCGTCATCAAGGCCAATTATCAGCTCATCATCGACAACCTGCTCGATCTGAGCCACACCTCCTATCTGCACGAAGGCATTTTGGGCAACGCCGACACCGTGGAGTCCGAGATCACCGCCGAGATGGACGGCGATGACGTGGTGGTCGGACGTCACGCCACCAATTCGGCGCCGCCCGGCATGTTCGCGCAATTCTGGCCGGATCATCCGGCGAAGGTCGACAAGTTCACAAAAATGCGCTGGATGGCGCCGTCGACGCTGCGGCTGTTCACCGGCATCTGCAAGATGGGCGCCGCGCCCGACACCGGCACCGGCTATCATGCGGTCCATCTGCTGACGCCGGAGAACGACCGCTCGACGCTTTATTTCTTCACCGCGGTGCGCTGGGGCGTGCGCACGCCCGAAGACAAGCTCAACCGCGATCTGCAGGAGAAGGTCGCCGAGATGCGGCGTTTTGCTTTCGAGGAGCAGGATGCGCCGGTGATCGAGGCGCAGCAGCGCGTGATCGAAGCGGCCACCGAACCGCTCGATCCGGTGATCCTCGCCGTCGACGTCGGCTGCGTGCGCTACAAGCGCATCCTCGGCAAGATGCTGGAGGCCGAACAGCGCTGATCCAGCCCACTCGTTCAGCGCGCTGCGGCCGCGCCGGCGCAGACATTGATCGCCGGCGTGCTGTCGGGGTAATTCGCCAGCCGCATCTCGTCCCGCGTCAGTGTCGCCAGGCTGCCCAGGCGATGGCTGCAGACTTCGGCGACAAGGTCGTTCGCAGGCGTCTCCGTGATGTTGGCGTTCCAAATGCGCGCCATGCCTTCTTCGTCGCCGGTAACGATCCGCGTCCCATCGGCATTAAAAGCGGCGAAGAAGACGCCGCTCTCGAGGTCGCGTAGGATCGCAGTCTCGACGGCGGTCGCGGCGTTCCAAATCCGCACGGTGTGGTCCTGTGACGCCGTGACGATACGCGATCCGTCGGCGCTGAACGACGCCGACCACACCCAATCCTCGTGGCCGCGCAGAACGGCGATTTCGCCGCCGGTTGCCGCATCCCAAATGCGCGCAGTCCGATCCTCCGACGCGGTGACGACACGCTTGCCGTCGCGGCTGAAATTGGCGTTCCAGACGCCGCCCTCGTGCCCGCGCAGGACGATCAGCGGTTTTGCCGTCGCGGCATCCCAGATCCGCGCTGTCTCGTCATAAGATGACGTGACGATGCGCGTGCCGTCGGTGCTGAACGACGCCGACAATACGCCGCCGTCGTGTCCGGTCAGCACGGCAATCTGCTGGGCGGTCGCGGCGTTCCAGATGCGCGCCGTGTTATCATACGAAG
This sequence comes from uncultured Alphaproteobacteria bacterium, assembly GCA_963724715.1. Taxonomy (GTDB): domain Bacteria; phylum Pseudomonadota; class Alphaproteobacteria; order Rhizobiales; family Xanthobacteraceae; genus BOG-931. The sequence goes on from CAVRVV010000006.1 coordinate 253,607, forward strand.
CGGTGACAATGCGGGTGCCGTCGGCGGAAAAATTTGCCGACAGCACCGCGCCCGCATGTCCGCTCAGGACCGCGAGCTGCGCCCCAGTCGCGGCATCCCAGATCCGCGCAGTTCCATCCATCGAAGCGGTGACGATGCGCGTGCCGTCCGGATTATAGGAAGCGTAGAGGACCCAGCCCCGGTGCCCGCTCAAGACGATGAGCTGGACCCCGGTCGCCGCATCCCAGACCCGCGCGGTCTGATCTTCGGACGCGGTGACGACCCGGAATCCGTCGGGGCTAAAGGCGGCATTCCATATCGGACCCTGATGCCCGCGCAGCAGCAAAAGCTCTTCGCCGGTCGCTGTATCCCAAAGTCTTGCCGTCGAATCGAATGAGGCGGTAACGATGCGCGCGCCGTCGGGACTGAAAGCGGCCGACAACACGCCGCCTTCGTGACCGTTCAACGTCGCAATCACGCCGTCGGCGGTGGCATCCCAAAGCTTGGCGGTGCCGTCCTGGGACGCGGTGATGATCCGGGTGCCGTCGGAATTGAATGCCGCGGTCAGAATCCAATCCTCGTGCCCGGTCAACTGGCCGACCTGCTTTGCGGTCGCGACGTCCCAGATCCGCGCGGTGACATCTTCGGACGCAGTGACGATGCGCTTGCCGTCGGAACTGAACGACGCGTCCCAGACGCCTCCGGTATGACCGCTCAAGGTCGCCAGCGGCGCGGCGGTCGCGGCATCCCAGAGGCGCACCGAGGTGTCCTGTGAGGCGGTGACGATGCGGGTGCCGTCGGGGCTGAAGGCTGCCTTCCAGACGCCGCCACTGTGACCGCTGAGCAGCAAAAGCTGGTTCCCGGTCGCGGCGTCCCAGACACGCGCGGTCTTGTCGTAAGAAGCAGTAACGACCCGCGCGCCGTCGGGACTGAAGGCAGCGGAGACCACGCCGCCGGTGTGACCACTGAGGGCGATAAGCTGCTTGCCGGTCGCGGCGTCCCAGATCCGTGCCGTACCGTCGTGCGACGCGGTAACGACTTTCGTTCCGTCGGGGTTGAAGGCCGCCGACATGACCCAGTCCGTGTGTCCGTTGAGAGCCACGAGCTGCCGGCCGCCGATCGCGTCCCAGATCCGCGCGGTGTGGTCATACGAGGCGGTCACGACGCGGGCGCCGTCGGGACTGAACGCCGCGGACCAAACACCGCCCTGGTGGCCGCTGAAATTCAGCCGCCAGCCGGCTTGGAAATATGCTGCGGCAAGTTCCGCCAGCGCCGGCGATGCGCCGTTGGGATTGGCGTTGTCGAGCCGCGCATCCTCGATCGCCAGCCGCAGCGCGCTGTCGAAATTGCCGCTGAGCAATTCGGAATCCGCGGTTTCGGCTAGAAGATTGATCTGTTGCGCGTCGAGATCGCGTTTTTGCGCCACATTGGTTTGATGCTGCACGATGCCCAGGCCAATTCCGGCAATGACAGCGGCAGCAATCACGGCCAGCATGATCCTAGCGTGGCGTTGCAGCCGGGCAGTGCGCGCCTGCTCGGCGGCGACGCGTTCCTGGGCGCGCGCGATGTTGCGCTGCGCCGCCTCGATTTCGGCAAGTCTCGCCTGCTCATGGGCGAGCGCCTGCTCTTTTTCCTTCCTTTGGATGTCCTCGCGCGCCCGGCAGGCATCGAGGTACGCGACGCCATCGCTGCCGAGCCGCTCGCGATAATCCTCCTGAGCGGCGAGCTTTTCGGCCGCGCTCAGGCGCTCGGCACGGTGATCGAGCCAGGCATCCTGCCAGGCGTTGCGCACCCATTCGTTGGCGGCGCGCTCGACGCCCTCGATCAGCTTGAGTTGCGCCGCCTCGGTTTCCAGCCATGAGGTCAGCGCCGGCCATTGGCGCAGCAAAGCCTCGTGCGCCACTTCGACGACGTCGACACTGGCGCGGCGATCGGCAACGAGGAGACGCGCCTCGATCAGACGCTCCACCATGGCATGGGATGCGCCGTGGAATTCGTCGAGCCGCGCCACCCGCCGCATCGGTAGGCCGCTGTCGGGATCGACACGCGCCAAGAGCGGAATGAACGATCGGCGCAGCGTCGCGAGTTGATCCTCTTTCGCCGCTGGGATCACCGGCGCATCGCCGGGCCGTGCCAGGACCTGTTTCAGCGCCATGTCGATGGAGCTCGAAATGCCACCCATGGCGACATATTGTGCGAGCGTGATGCTGCCGGCCGCGCTGAAGTTCTGATAGAGATGCGACAGCGTGAAGGCGAGCAGCGGCAAAGCGTCGGCGCCACCGGCGTCGGCAATCAGGCGGTCGGCGAGCGCGGGTTCAATGACGAGCCTTTGCCCGCGCAGCGCGATCACCTCCAGTGGCTTGAGGATCACATCGCGGTAGGATGTCGGTGGCAGCGGCAACAGCGGCAGGGTTTCCGGTAGCTCCAGCTTCTGTGCGGTGATCGCCGCGAACAGCGGCGCGACGCTGTCGGCGCGGATCGTCAACACCGCGAACGGCTCGACGCCGGGCGGCGGCTCACGCATCAGGTTGCCGAGCAGGACGAGGAAGCGGCTGCTTTCGGCGGCGTCTTCCGCCGCGAACAATTCCTCGGCCTGGTCGATGGCAACAACGATCGCCGGCGCGCGCGCCCCCTGGTCCCCGATGCGGCGCTGCTCGTGAGCGCGCGCCACGGCGGTCACGACCATGCTGGCGAAATCTTTGGCGGCCTGCTTTTCGTCCGGCGCCATCAACTTGGCATGAATGTCGCCCGGCGCCACCGGATGACTGGGGTCGGACAAAAAATGCGCGAGCTTCTGGCCGAGGCCCGCGGGTCCCGTCAGGATGCCTTGCGCCGGGCGCAGAATGGCGACCGGCGCGAAGTCGGGATCGCGCGTCAGCCGCGGCCACAGCCCGGCGCGCAAGAACGACGACTTGCCGGCGCCCGAAGCCGCCTCGATCACCATAAGCCGCGGCCGGCCGTTACGGCGCAGGATGCGCAACCGGTCGAGCCCGCGCAAAATATCGGAGTCGCGGCCGAAGAAGATTCCGGCGTCATCCTCGGTAAAGGCGCTCAGGCCGGGAAACGGCTCGGCGTTCGGCCGGTCGTGCGGCGGCCAGCCGAAACGGTCCGGCGTGATGCCGCATTTGACGAGGTAATCCTTGATGCGCGCCAGCGCCGCGGCGTTGAAACGAACGTCCTGCTGGACGCCGCCATAAGTGATGTTGCCGACATAAGCTTGCGGGGGCGCCGACAGGTCGACGATCTGCCGCTCCAGGTATGAGCCGAGACGGGCGTCGTCGATCCGAACGTCGCGCAGCAGCACGACGATGATTTCCTTGCCGAAATCTTCGGCCTTGCGCACTTCGGCGAGACATTCGAGTGAGGACAGGGAATCCGGCGAGGCGAGCAGGATGACGGCCTCGCAGCGCGCATTGGCCTTGCGTAGCGCTTCCTTCCAACGCTCGCCGGCGCCGATATTGTCGAGGTCGAGAAATATGTCTTCGTCCGGCCAGCCGTTGGCGCCGAGCCATTGCTTGAAAGCAACAGCCGCAGGGTTGTCCTTGCTCGAGTGGCTGATGAAGAGACGTGACAAGACTTGCGCTCAAAGGACTTGCGCCCGAAAGTACTGGGCCAACGGCAGCTTGCCCTGTCACTATACTAAGCATTCGGGCGCTGACAAATCGGCTTAAATTCCAGGCTTGAAGCCGAATAGCGGTAATCTGACGCGGCAGCGGCCGGCGCTTGTGCCTCATGAACCAGCGCCGCCAGGCCGCGATTGTGGTAGGATGCCGGCAAAATCTGGGAGGATTTTCATGAGCCAACATCATCGGCTCGCGGCCGCCGCCGTAGCCGCGGCCGCGCTTGCCATCACGACCGTACAAGCCGCCGACAATTATCCAACGCGAGCCATACAGCTGGTCATTCCGTTCGCCGCCGGCGGCCCGACCGATATCGTCGGCCGCATCATGGGCGCGAAGATGGGGGAAATCCTCGGCCAGACTTTCATCGTCGAGGACCGGTCCGGTGCCGGCGGCAATATCGGCGCCGATTTTGTCGCCAAGGCCACACCCGACGGCTACACGCTCTTGTTCGCCACCGTGTCCACCAACGCCATCAATCCCGGCCTCTACAAGCACATGCCTTACGATGCGGTGAAGGATTTCACGGCGGTGGCGCGGGTCGGCGTGACGCCGACGCTATTGATGGTGAACCCTTCGATACCCGCGACCGACGTCAAAAGCCTGGTCGCGCTGCTCAAGGCCAATCCGGGCAAGTACGACTACGGCTCGTCCGGCGTCGGCTCGATCCTGCATCTGTGCGGCGAGGAATTCAAAGCGATGGTCGGCGTCGACATCGTGCACGTGCCCTACAAAGGCTCGGCGCCGATGGACACCGATCTGATGGGCGGCCAAATCTCGATGGCGTTCGATGCGACGCCGACCGCGTTGCCGTTGTCGATGTCGGGCAAGGTCCACGCGCTCGGCGCCGGGATGCTCAAGCGCCTTCCCGCGATGCCCGATTTGCCGACCTTGGACGAACAGGGCTTGAAGGGCTACGAGTGCTACACTTGGAATTCGATCCTGGCGCCGGCGGGCACGCCAAAGCCGATCGTCGACAAGCTCAATGCCGCCGCCAACAAGGCGCTGGCCGATCCGGCCGTGACCGATGCGCTGAAAAAAGCCGGCGTCGATCCGACGCCGGGCTCTACGCCGGCGACGACGGCAGACTTCGTCAAAACCGAGCTGGCGAAATGGGCGCCGATCATCAAGGCGTCGGGCGCGCAGGTTGAATGACGCGGGAACCAAGGACTAAGCGGCTCGCACGAATATTCTTCCGTCACCCTGAGGTGGCCGCGAAGCGGCCCATCTAAGTCGGCTATTGCCGACTTAGACACTTTAAATCCGAAATCGGATAAATCCGATTTCGGGTGGGGCGACGGCCCGGGCCGTGCATCCTTCGAGGCTCGCTTCGCTCGCACCTCAGGATGACGGATTACGTTTTGCTCGACTACTCGACCTGGATACCGGCGCGTTTGACCACGTCGGCCCATTTGGCGATCTCGGCTTTGAGGAACGGCTCGATGTCGGCAAGCGGCATGTCGAGCGTCTCGCCGGCCGCGGCGACGATGCGATCCTTCACCGCCGGATCGGCGATGGCCTTTTTTATCTCGGCGTTGAGCTTGGCGATGACCGGCTGCGGCGTCTTCTTCGGCGCCCACAGGCCGAACCACGTATAGTAGACGTAGCCCGGCACGCCGGCTTCCTCGACCGTCGGCACGTCGGGCAACAGCGGCGAGCGTTGTTTGCTGGTGACCGCGAGCGCACGCACATTGCCGCCTTTGATCTGGCCCAAGGCGCTCGCCAAGTTATCGATGAACACCGGCACCTGCCCCGATATGACGTCGGTATAGGCTGGCGCCGCGCCGCGATACGGCACGTGGGTGAGGTTGACGCCGGTCAACAGTTTGAACAGCTCCATCGACAGATGCTGCCCGGTGCCGTTGCCGGCCGACGCGTAGTTGATCTCGCCCGGATGCGCCTTCGCCATCGCGATCAGTTCTTTGACCGACTGCGCCGGGAAATTCTTGCTGACCACGATGGCGAACGGAAATTCCGCCAGCATGCCGACCGGCGCGAAGTCGGCGACCGGATCGTAGGGCAGATGCGCGAACAGGCTCGGATTGACCGCCATGCTGGCGTTGAGCCCGGTCTGCAAAGTGTAGCCGTCCGGCGCCGCCCTGGCGGCGAATTCGGTACCGGTCACCGAGCCGGCGCCGGGCCGGTTGTCGACCACGAACGGCTGGCCGAGCTGCTTGGACAATTGCTCGCCGACGATGCGCGAAACAATGTCGGTGCCGCCGCCGGCGGTCGAGGCGACGATAATGGTGACCGGCCGGGTCGGAAAATCGTCCGCCGCGAGCGCGGCAGCGGCCAAGCCGAGGCTGAACAGCGCGACGGCAAACGCTTGAATTCGGGTGAGCATGACGGCACGCACGCTAGCAACATTTTCCATATCGCACCACGCCTTGGAGGAAGCATTCGCGAACCACTTGCAGAGATTTCGACTGGAACGAAAGCCCGTGCGACAGCGTTATTTCGTCACGCGGCTGTCGGCAAAGGCGCGCTGCAGCCGTCGGAACGGCCGTTTGAGGAGCCAGATGCAGTTCGCTGTGACTCACGACGCAGTCCCGATCGATCATGCCGCCGAGGCGTATGAGCCGTCTCCTGCGAAGCAACGGCGCGTGGCGACGACGGCAACGCTTTTGGCCGTGGCGTTATGCGCCTTCATGGCGAAGGGACATCCGCTCGCGGCGCAAGCGCCATCGCGCGTCGCCGCGGCGGCACAAAATAACGGTACAGCGCCGGTCACGATCGTTGCGCCGGAATTCTGCAAGGACCAGACTTGGCCCTATATCGACTCGCGCTGCCTGCGGCGCGTCGACAACCCGGCGCCGCACGCGCCTCAAGCGACCGTTGCGCCGGCCACGACCGCAGCGGCAACGCCTGCGCCCAGCGGGGAAAGCGGGAATACCGGCGCCGCCACACCGCCAACCGCTGCGACGACCGCAGCTCAGGCGAACGCAACGAACGCGCCGCCGGTCGCAGCGGCGCCGAATCCGACGGACACGCGAGACCAGGTCATGCAGTCCGTGTTTCCTGCCGCCGCACCGGACACCAGAGCCTACCCCGCCACCAACGCCTACACGCGCGCGAGTAATACTTCACAACGCCGTCGGTCGGAGCATTGGAATAGCCATTCTGGCTTTTTCGGATTTCGCTTCTAGCTGAGCAAGCAGTTTTGCGGATATTTTACGCCTCCGCAGAACATGTTCGTTCGGAGCGATCCGGCCATGATTCATCGTCCCAGTCGCCGCGATATCGTGAAGACGGCTGCGGGGCTGACGGCCGCCGGCTTGTTGCGCTACCCGACTCGCGCCCGCGCGCAGGCTCCGACCAGCCCTAAGGCCGGAACGTTTTCCCAGATCGATTCGATGCTCCGCGCCGCGACGAGCGCAGGAGAAGTGCCGGGAGTCGTGGCCATGGCGGCCACCGACCATGGCCTCGTCTATGAGGGCATTTTCGGCAAGCGCCGGCTCGGCGAAGGCACCGCCATGACGCGTGATACGGTGTTTCGCATCGCCTCGATGGTCAAGGTGATTACGTCGGTGGCCGCGCTGCAACTCGTCGAGCAGAACAAGCTGTCGTTGGACGCGCCGGTGCCCGATATCGAGCCCGCGATCGGCGCGCCGCAAGTGCTCGATGGCTTCGACGGCAAAGGATTGCCGCAGCTGCGCCCGGCACAGCGGCCGATCACGCTGCGCCACCTGCTCACCCATACGTCCGGCTTCGCTTACCGGCTCTGGGACGCCAAGGCCGTGCAATATGCCAAGTCGCTTGAGCTATTGCCGAAGGCGCAAAGAAAACTGGCGCCGACCACCCCGCTGATGTTCGATCCCGGCACGCGTTGGCAATACGGCACCAGCATCAATTGGGTCGGCCGCATCGTGCAAGCGATCGGCGGCGAAACGCTCGACGTCTATTTTCGCAAGCACATTTTCGATCCGCTTGGCATGAACGACACCGACTTCGTGCTGGCGCCACAGCAGCGCGCGCGCGAAGCTAGCGTGCATCGGCGCGGGCTGGATGGATCCTTGACGGCGGAACCGATGGAGCAGAATTCGCCGCGGCAATCCTTCTCCGGCGGCGGCGGGATTTACTCGACCGCGCCGGATTATCTGACGCTCATCCGCGCGCTATTGGCCGGCGGCGCGCTGGACGGGGCTCGCATCCTTCGTGCGGAGACTGTCGCGCTGATGGGCCAGAACCAGATCGGCGACATCGACGTCGGCGTCCTGAAAACGACGGTGCCGGCGCTCTCCAACGACGTCGATCTATGTCCCGGCGTCACGCGCAAATGGGGCTTTGGCCACATGATCACCATGCAGGCCATGGCCGGCGGCCGCGGCGCCGGCAGCCTGACCTGGGGCGGCCTCCTCAATACCTATTATTGGATCGATCCCGGCAAGAAGATCGCGGCAGTGTTCATGACGCAAGTGTTGCCGTTTGCCGACAGCCGGGCGTTGCGCCTTTACCGCCAATTCGAACACGGGCTCTACGCCGCCAGCTGAACTCTTTTGCATTTTCCTCGCGTGTTGGGTCGGCAATGCGGTTGACCGCGCTGTGCATCGTGCTGTCGGTTGTGGCGGTTCCCGCCGTTCATGGCGAGCCATTCGACGACGCAGTGGAACGTTATCGACTGTCGATGATCGAAGACGTCGGTCAGGCGCTGTCCGAGGCGCGCGATCTGCGTGACAGGCTGAGTAAGCAGGATTTTGCCGGCGCGCGAAAGGCCTGGATCGACGCCCGGGTCGGCTGGGAGCGCTCGGAAGTGTTCACCAGCGGATTTGTGCCCGAACTGGACGAAGCCATCGACGCGTGGCCGGATGCCGTTACCGGATTCCACGGCATCGAAGCCAAGCTGTTTGGCGCCAATCCAGCCGGCGTCGACGACGAAGCCGATGCACTGATCGCGAAATTGGCGGACCTGGACGCGCGTGTGCGCACCATGAGGCTGACCCCCCAGGGTCTTCTCGATGGTGTCGTCCGGCTCGCTTACGAGATCGGCGACAGCAAGGTCGATGGCGGCGAATCGCGATTGAGCGGAACGTCGCTGAACGACATGCGCAACAACGCAAACGGTATCGACTTGGCCTACCGGACCTTGTTCGCATCCAAGCTGGAAATTGTCGATCGAACAGCGGCGGAGCGGGTACAGAGCGATATCGCACAGCTCAAAGCCCTGCTCATGGTCGCGGACTTGAAAAGTGTGGACGCCGACAATTTGCGCAGGACGAGCGAGGCCCTCGTCGTGGCGTTGCAGGCCGCGGCGCCGGAACTTGGGCTCGGCATCCCTACACTCGAAGAAGCCGCAAGATGACCCAGCGGTTCCGCAAAGCGGCGCTGATCGTGGCGGCGACAATGGTTTTGTCGCTGCGGCTCGCGGCTTCGTTCCCGATCTATGGGCAGCAAACGGTGCTGCCTGCAGGCAGCGAGCTCAACGAGCAGGCTCTCGACGTCCCCCGCGAAATATTCCGCTCCGAATCCGCCGGCGGCCGCAAATCTTATCTGATCAATCTTGGCGATCTCGCCTTCAACTCACCATCGCTGCTCGGCGGCGTTGCGCGCCAAGCCGGCATGAGCTGCGGAACCTGCCACGTCAACGGCGCTTCGAATCCGAAATTCTACATCCCGCACCTGTCGACGCGCCCCGGAAACGTCGACACCACGAGCTCATTGTTCAATCCCCACGCCGATAACGGCGTTTTCGATCCGGCGCGCATCCCGAGCCTTCGCGGCGCGCACCTTCTCGGGCCGTATGGGATCGACGGGCGCAACGCTTCGCTCCGCGACTTCGTCCGCACTGTCATCGTCGAAGGGTTCGCCGGGCCGGAACCATCCGCAGCGCTGCTCGATGCCCTCGTGGCCTACATTCAAGACATCGATTTCCTGCGCAATTTGAGCCTCGGCCCGGCCGGCCGTCTGACGGCGCGAGCGAGCGACGCCGAACGCCGCGGCGAGGCGCTTTTCGTCAAGCCGTTTCCGCACGATCCGACCATGAGTTGCGCGACCTGCCACGTACCGTCGTCAGCCTTCGTCGATCATCGCCAGCACGATGTCGGCTCCGGCGGCTTGTTCAAGACCCCGACCTTGCTGAACGCCGATTTCAATGCGCCTTATTTTCACGACGGACGGTTTGACAGTTACGATCAGGTCGTCGGCCATTTCGATCGCGTCTTCGACCTTGGGCTGTCGCCCGAAGAACAACAGGACCTGGTCGCCTACCTGACCGCGGTCGGCGACGGCGAACGGCCGCACGAGCGGGATGGCGTCGGCGCAGCGCTGAAGGAAATCAACGACCTCGCCAGCGTCCTCGATACCGCCATTCCGGCGCACGATACCGCCGTGATCGCGCTTGCAGCCGATACCGTCGACCGCGAATTGCGCGAGCTGACCGAACAATTCCCGGATCATAAGGACCCTTCCGCCACCGGCGGCCAGGAGGAACGCCGCCGTGCACGCGCCGCGCTCAAGGACCTTGTGCTCCGGCTGAGCCGAATCGGTCTCGCGGCGTCCGCAGGACAATTCGATGCTGCGATCGCCGAGTACCGCAATTTCCGCAACCTGTCGCTCGCCGCCGTGCCTAATCTACTGCGGGCCGCGCAGCAGTGGTCGTTATTCAACCCTGCGGTCCGCGATGCGCATTACACCGCCTTGCAGCGGATGCTGCAGACCGCGAACAAGTAATTCTCTGCGTCGATCGCGGAACGGTGAGATCACGCTAAATTTCCTGCCGGGTGGGCAAAATTATTTTGACTCCGCGATGCCGCGTTCGGGCACGGAGTCATTCGCGGCTTTTATGGGCAATGCTCAGGCTTCCTGTTCGCGGTTTTGCGCGAACAGCATTTGTCGCTCGCAACAAAACCGCAGCGGTCTTGTCATGAACTCTCACTAGCATCCGTAGTTGCCTTAATTTTTTAACGGAGAGATCGACCATGAGAACAACCAGCGGGATCCTGAAACGGTGGCGTCTCAAGACAGCGTGCGGCGCTTCGATCGTTGCGCTGAGCGTTTTCGGCTATGCCGTCAGCGCCCATAGCGAAAAAACGCCGAAGGACACCAGCGCGGCCGCGCAGGCCGACACCAAATCGCCGATCAAGCACGTCATTATTCTGATCGGCGAAAATCGCGGGCTTGATCACACGTTCGGCGTTTACCGGCCGAAGGGCAAAGGCGAGACGATCTCCAACCTTTTGTCCAAAGGTATCGTCAAAAGTGACGGCTCGCCCGGACCCAATTTCAATCTGTCCAAGCAATTCGCGGTGACGCCGCAATCGACCTGGTATTTCGGCATTCCGAACAGTGCCGGCCTGAAGACGCCTTACCAACCCACCGGCAATGTGATGCCGCAGCCCAACACCAACGGCGCGCCGACGGCGCAAAACAGTCAATTCCCGGACGCGCCGCTGACCAGTTTCGTGGAACTGGCCGCGATCGGCGGCGAGACTGACATCGAGGCCGCCGACCAGGACCTAACGACGACGGGCGCCACCGGCTTGCCGAACAAGGTCCTCAACACGCGTATCCCCGGCGCCGGCGGCCTGCCGCCGGGCCCGTTCGTGTTGCTCGGCCCCAATGTCAGCGACGACGATTACACCGGCGACACGACCCACCGGTTCTATCAGGCCGCGCAGCAGCAGGATTGCAGCATGGCCAATGCGACCAAGGACAATCCCACCGGCTGCCTCAACGACCTGTTCACCTTCGTCATGGACACCTACGCCCGCACCAATGCAACGACGCAGGGCAACTTCAGCGAAGGTAACGCGATGGGCTTCTACAACGCCGAGCAGGAAGAAGCGTCGATCCTCAAGGAACTGGCCGATCAATTCACTTTGAGCGACAACTTCCACCAGTCGGTCCTCGGCGGCACCGCGGTCAACCACGTCATGTTCGGCACCGGCGACGCGATTTTCTGGAGCGATGGCATGGGCAACGCCGCAACGCCCCCGGCCAGCAGCATCGCCAATCCAAATCCGGTCTCTGGGACCGTCAACAAGTACACGGTCGACGGCAATTTCAGCAATTGCTCCGACGTGACGCAGTCCGGCGTCCTGCCGATCGTCCGGTATCTGGAAGCCCTGAAATATCCCGCCCAGCCGAACTGCGTCGAACGGCACTACTACATGCTCAATAACACGAACCCGGGCTTCCTGCCGAACGGCACGGTGGTGCCGTCGCCTGCGACGCAAGGCTCTATCCCACCATCGCCGGTCAGGACCATCGGCGATGCCTTGAACGCAAAGCAGCTCAGCTGGGCCTATTATGGCGGCGAGTACAACAATGCCGTGGCGCTGGCGAATTTTGCCGCCGCAAACCCGGCGGTGCTCAACAACACCAAGGTCGGCCCGTTGACCGCCGCGGCATTGGCCGATCCGGCCCATGCCATGGGTGCGCTGTACTGCCAGATCTGCAATCCGTTCCAGTACGCGACGTCGATCATGACGAACAATCCTTCGCTCCACCTCAAGGATACCGTCGACATGATCGCCCAAATCCAGAACGGGACGCTTCCTTCGGTCGCCATCGGCAAGCCGGACGGCATACTTGACGGTCATCCGTCGAGCTCGAAAGTCGACTTGTTCGAGGCCTATGTGCAAAACATCCTCGATGCGCTCGACGCCAATCCGGCGCTGAAGGCCGACACGGCCGTGTTCATCACGTGGGATGAGGCGGGTGGATATTACAACTCGGGCTTCATTCAGCCGATCGACTTCTTCGGCGACGGCCCGCGGATCCCGCTGTTGATCCTGTCGCCGTATACGACCGGCGGCAAGGTCAATCACAGCTATGCCGACCACGTCTCGCTGGTGAAATTCATCGAGCGGAATTGGCAGCTTGCGCCGCTGACCAATCGCAGCCGCGACAATCTGCCAAATCCGAAGAGCAAGGAGGCCGATCCTTACGTTCCGGCCAACATGCCCGCGCTCGACGACCTGTTCGACGCCTTCGATTTCGACAAGCCGGTCAATCAGCCGTTCACCGAATGAGATGAAGACCGTAAGCCGCGTGGAGGCGCTTTGGCGCCTCCACCAGTCGCGTTCCGGTGCCGCCGCCCGATGGGCGGAGCGGCATCGGCATTTTTTTAGCACGCCTATCCGTTCAAGGAATGGATCGGCAGCGAGTCCCGGAACGCTGACAGCCCGCGTGTTGTTGGCTTTCGCCGTTGCCGGCGGTGCCCTGTTCGGCGGCCTGCCGGTACAGGCGCAGCAATTCTCGGCGGAGTTGATCGCCGGCAATGCGGCCGGCGGAACTGTTGGCGGTCCGGGAAAGATATTTGTGGCGGATCGCAAGGTGCGCATCGAGACATCGGACTTTCCCAACAGCTTCTTGATCGTCGACGGCAATGTTCCGGCTGCCTATCTGGTGCGTCAGAGGCTGCGCGTCTTCATGGATGCCAAGCAGTCGAGCCGGCTGACCCGGCTGTTCGTTGCGCCGGGCGGTCTCGACCCGTGCTCGCAATGGCGGATGATGGCGGAAGTCGCCGGCATCGTGATCGGCGACGGCGGCCAGTGGCGCTGCGAGGCGGCGGAGACCGAAAGCCTCGACGGCCGCGCCAGCAGGAAATTTCGAATAACGTCCCCCAGCGACCGCGCCACCGCGTGGATCGACGTCCAGCTTAATTTTCCCGTCAAATTCGAAATTGATGACGGGACCGTGCTGGCATTGCGCAATATTCAGGAAGGCCCGCAGCCGCCGGAGACGTTCGAAGTTCCGGGCAACTTCAAGAAATTCAATCAGCAACTGTTTCTGGAGCGCCTTAAGCGCACCGATATCTGGGTCGAGCCGTAGCATCAAGGAGATCGCAGGGTTGCGATCTTAAAACGGCGGCATGGGAGCGAAAATGAACCGACGGCTCAAACTGGCCCTACCCGCGCTTTGCACTGCCATTGTTGCGTTCGCCAGCGGCCGAGCCGGCGCGCAGGACGGAACGACGACCCTCGCCGCGCCTGAACCCGCACATGATCAGCTTTCCGTCGACTTGGCCGACGTCCTTCACCATGCCACGGCGTTGCGACCCGCAAGCGATGCCAGCTTGTTGCACGTCCAGGGTAGCCAGGCTGCGGTTCATCTCGAGGCGCGCCAGACAACGATCGCGCAAGTCCTGTCCGCGCTGATAACCAATTATGACATGTCGTACAGCGCCTCGATTCCGCTCGATAGGGTGCTCGACGGCACCTATACGGGATCGCTGCGGCGTGTCGTGTCGCGCGTTTTGCAGGGTTATAACTTCGCGATCGAACAGGAGAATGCGAAACTCACCGTCGTCATTTTCGACAAGGGCGGTGAGCAGGCGATTGCCGCACCGAGGCAACATCCGGTCAGCGAACACCGGGCCCAGCTGGCTCGGGCTGCTGCGCGTGCGGCCGGCAATTGAGGCGTCAAAATTCCCTTCCTGATCTACGCGGCTTTGAAACTGACTTAGCGCAGCGGCGTCGGGTCCTCGATCACTGGATTCGACAGCACGCCAAGCCCGTCGACTTCCACCTCGCAGACGTCGCCGGCGCGCATGTGCAATTGCCCGGCGACGATCACTTTGCCGACCGGCTTTTCCGGCGCTTCCCCCGGCCGCAGCGGCAAGGCGCCGGGCGAGCCGGTGACGATCACGTCGCCGGGCTGCAGCGTATAGCCCTCGGACAAATATTCGATCAGCCGAGGCACGTCGTGCAGCAGCCCTGAGATTTTGGCGTTCTGCCGCTCGATGCCGTTGAGCCGCGTGATCAAAGTATGATCGGCCGGATCGCCGAACTCGTCCGGCGTCATCAGCCACGGCCCGAAACTGCCGGAGCGCTCGAAATTCTTGCCGAGGCCGAATTGCCGGTTATGGCCCTGATATTCGCGCACCGAGCCTTCGTTGTAGCAGGAATAGCCGGCGACATGCGTGAAGGCCTCGTCGCGCTTGATGTAGCGGCCGGGCTTGCCGATGATCACCGCAAGCTCGCCTTCGTAGTCGTAAGCCTGGGCGATGTTTTTGCGCGGCGCCCGCAGCGGCTCGTTATGGCCGACCTGGCAGATCGGCATGCGCAGGAAAATCTGCGGATAAGTCTGCGAGGTCGTGAGCCCGGTCTCTTCGATATGGAGCTTGTAGTTGAGCGCCAGCGCCCAGGTGGCGTGCGGCTCGCGGATCACCGGATCGAATGCGATGTCGTCGAGCGTGAGATCGGCGGACTTCCCCGCCGTCGCCGCGCGCACCTTCGCCAGCGTCGGATCGATCTCCAGAATTTTGCGCAGATCGCCGGGCAGATCCGGTGCGGCTTTGGCCAATGAGATGACACCCTTGGCGCCGGTGACGATGCCGACTCCAGGCTTGCCCTGATGGCGATAAGAAACGACCTTCACGACGCCCTCCCCCACCGCTTTTCCGCTACTGTATCATACGGAGAAACCGGCCGATCGCGACATCCGGGAGACCAACCATGCGCGGCGTGACCTTCCTCGGCGAACGCAAATTGCAACTGATGGAATTCCCCGATCCGACGCCGGGACCGCACGATGTCGTGGTCGAGATCAAGGCATCCGGCATGTGCGGCAGCGACCTGAAGTTCTATCGCGCCACGGGCGGTGCCGCTTCGCTGGGCTTAGGCAAAGTGAGCGGCCCGGTGATCGCGGGCCACGAGCCCTGCGGCGTCGTCGCCGCGCTTGGCAGTGCCGTAGGCGAACGGATCGCGCGCGTCGGCGACCGCGTCATGGTGCACCACTATGCGGGCTGCGGCACCTGCCCGCATTGCCGGACCGGTTGGTCGCAGATGTGCGCGAGCGGCTCGACCGTCTATGGCGCCACCGGCCACGGCGCGCACGCGCCCTATATGAAAGTGCCGGCCTATACGCTGGTGCCGCTGCCCGACGCGCTCGGCTTTGCCACCGGCGCCGCGATCTCCTGCGGCACCGGCACCGCCTATCAGGCGCTGCGGCGGATGAATCTGACCGGCGGCGATACCATTGCCGTCGTCGGCCAGGGACCGGTCGGGCTGTCGGCAACCCAACTCGCCGCCGCCATGGGGGCCAAGGTCATCGCGCTCGATGTCAGTGCCGAGCGGCTCAAGCGCGCCAAGGAGTTTGGCGCCGACGCGCTGATCGATCCGAAGGCCGACGACGCGGTCGCCGCCATCCGCACGCTGACCCACGGTGCCGGCGCCGACCGCACCCTCGATACGTCGGGCACGGCGGACGGTCGCCTGATCGCGGTGCGCGGTGCGCGGCCCTGGGGCGTCGCCTGTTTCGTCGGCGAAGGCGGCGACGTGACCATCGACGTCAGCCCGCAGATGCTGCGCAAGCAGCTCACCATCATCGGCTCGTGGACTTTCTCCACGACCATCCAGGCCGACTGCGCGCGCTTCGTCGCCGACAACAAGATCGACGTCGAGCATCTGTTCACGGACCGCTGGCAGCTGACGCAGGCCGACACGGCTTATAAGCTGTTCGACCAACAGACCAGCGGCAAAGGCGTGTTCCTGATGTAGCGCGGCCTACGCGGCCGCGCTCACGGCGACTGTACGGTGGTCGAGGCGCGCTTGAACATGAAGCTGTAGCTCGACGCGTAGTTCGGCTTCTGGCTGCCGATCGGCGCCACCTTGGCGTATTGATGGCACGTCAAGCATGCCACGTTCGGCTTCTGCAGGAAGGTCTCGATCACGGCGTTGACCATGGTGTTGGTGTTGGGCTGGCCGTCCGGCAACGGCGTCGGCGCCGGCGCCGTCTGCTTCGCCAGCGGCTGCGGCGATTCCGGCCATTGCACGTTGACCAGTCGGTAGAATTGCCAGGGCCGGTACGGCGCCAAGAGCTGGGCCATGTATTTGTTGAAGAGCTCGTCCGCCGTCTTGTCGTTCGGCGTGATCTGCACCACCTGCCCGGGATCGGCATCCTTGACGTTGTACGGGCACGGCTTGTCGGTGCCGGGCACTTTGCAGCCCGGATTGTAGAAATTGTAGCTGACCGCGTCGGCCGGCGCCGCAACCGCCTGCCCTTGCAACAGCGTCGGCGCATTGTCGACCTGGGCGAAGGTCGCCCATATGCCCTGCCCGGCGTTGGAAACGAACATGTGGAAGCCGACCAGGCCGACGGTCACCGGCGTCTTCGAACCATCGAGCAGAGCCTGCACCATGTGGAAGCGGCCGGATTTCTTCTCCGCGTCCGACATCACCTTCCACGCCGCCTTGATCTCGACCGCGGCCTGCTTCGGGTTGGTCGGGCCGTCGAAGCCGCCGGGCAGGATGATGACGTTGTCCTTGGCGTAGACCTGCTGCGTGGCGGCGTCGTAGAGCTGGTGCTGCCAGATATAATTGTACTGCGTCTCGTTCATCGAGACTTCGTAATAGACCGGGTAGCCGTTGAGGTCGAACAGCGTGCCGCCGCCGGCCTGGGTGATCTCGTCGAGAATGTCCTGCGGTATCGAACTGTCGCCAAGCAGATTCGCCAGCACGTCGCGCGAGATTTTCGAGGTCTGAGTCAGGTGGCGCACCGCACCGCCGGCGACCTGCTGCGCCAGTGCGCCGGGCAACGTCGACATCGCCGCTCCCAGGAGATTCCACGGGCCGGGATTGCGGCCGCCCGGCAGGAACGTCATGTCGGCAGTCTTGAAGGTTTCCCAGACCGTCGGCCCGGACGCGCCGAATTTGGCGTTTGGATTGGGCACGCCGCGCTGGGTCGGAGTGCCGATCGCCGGCCACATCATGTAGATGAAATCCTGCCAGGCGAAGCAGACAAGATTGTTCTGCGACAGGTCGACGTTGGAGCGGAATTTTGGCGCGATCACCGGCAAGGGGTTGTCGCCCACCTCGCCGCAGCGGAACGGCGGCTGCAGGGGTTTTATTTGTGCCTGCGCCGTGCCGGAGAAAACCGTGGCCAAGCCCGCCAGCATCCCGAGAAATATGATCCGCATCATCGCTGCCTCTCGCTGCGCTTTCGCGGCAAGCTAGCAGTTCTGCCGACGGCGGAAAAGCAGGAAGCTGTACGAAATATTATCTCTCTATCAGGTTGTACATTACCTGAAGTTGCATATGGCCCAGGAGGTTGCATGGCCGACGTGCGAACGGGCACGCGGCGCGCGAGGCGTCCCACATTTCAGTGCCGCTTCACTGCCGCCGCAGAAATTCCAGGACTTTGTCGTTGAACGCACCGGGCTGCTCCCACGCCATGGCGTGGCCGGCGTCGTGGATGACGGCCCATTCGTGACGCGGCAGGTGCGCCGCCCAAATGCGCATCAAGGCCGGCGGCGCCAACAGATCGGCGTCGGCGGCGATCACCAGCGCCGGAGCGGTAATGGCCGCGATCTTGGCAAACGTGTTCGGCGTGCGCAGCTGCGGCTGAAAGCCCGCGCCGGGCTGGCGCGCGTGTTCGTCGATCTCGATCCAGCGCCGGGTGCCTTCCGGGTTGGCGCCGCGATAGGACGCGCCGATTTCCCGGTAATGCGCCGACTGTTTCCTGATCTCGGGGATGGCGATGCGGGCGATGAAATCGGCCATCTCCTTGTCCTCAAAACTCCCGGTGCTGCCGCCGACGACCAAGCTGCGCAGCTTTTGCGGACGCCACGCCGCGTAATCGAGCGCCACGAAGCCGCCGCCGGCAACGCCAAGCAGGTGGAACTTGTCGAGCTTGAGATATTCGACGAGGGCATCGAGATCGTAGGCAACGCTGACCGGCTGCGGGCCGGATGCCGGATCGGCCACGCTCTTGCCCCAGCCCTTGCGATCGAAGGCGATGACGCGGTAGCCGGCCGCCGCGAAGGCGGCAATTTGCGGTTGCCAGATTTCGACGGTGCCGGTGTTCGGATGCAGCAAGATGATCGGCACGCCTGAGCCGCCGGTATCGGTGAACCATAATTTCACGCCGGGGAGGTCGGCATAGGCACCGTTCGGAACGTTTTCGGCGGCACGCATGTTGCACTTCTCCCGTTTGCACTGATCGGAGGACGGCCTTGATCGCTTTGATGCTGAATTGTTCGTGTTGATGATCTTGTCAAGGATCATAGACCGCCGAAGGCGGCGGCGCCGTAGCGCGTCGAAGACGCGCGTAACCGCGCTGATGGCGCCGTCCTTGACAAGATCATCAACACGAACACAGTGCCGTCCAAGCGATCAAGGCCGCTTTCTGGGCCATCTCTCCCGCAAAATACCGATGACATCACGTCGCCACTTGTCGTAACGTTCCGGCTCGCGAGTACACAAAGCGAGTAAACAGGGAGAACGCGCCATGGCCAAATACACGTGGGATCACATCCACCTGCGCACCACCAATCCCGAGGCGATGGCGCAATGGTTCGAGCAGAAGCTCGGCGCCGAGGTGGTCCGCACCATGCAGCAGGGCAAGCCGCGCATCGACCTCAAGATCGGCGGCGCCAATATCTTCATCGCCCCGGTCGAAACCGGCGACGGCGTCAACGCCGCGCCGGCGACGCCGTATCGCGGCCTCGATCATTTCGGACTTTCGGTGAGCGGCATCGACGCGATCGCCGCCGACCTCAAGGCCAAGGGCGTCGAGTTCACTCGCGAGCCGACCACGGTGCGGCCCGGCACGCGCGTCTGCTTCATCCGCGCGCCGGAAGGCGTGTCGATCGAGTTGCTCGACCGCAACGTCTAACAGGAGCGTTTCACAATGCTGATGCTTTATTACGCGCCCGGCGCCTGCTCGATGGCGTCGCACATCGTGCTCGAGGACAGCGGCGAAAAATACGAGCCGAAGAAGGTCGACCTCGCCGGCGGCGAGCAGCGCACCGAAGCCTATCTGAAAATCAATCCGCAAGGCCGCGTGCCGGTGCTGCGCCTCGACAACGGCGATCCGCTGGCGGAGAACACCGCAATCCTGCCCTATCTCGGCAAGCGCTTCGATCTGTGGCCGAAGGATGCGGTGGCCGAAGCGAAAGCGCTGTCGACGATCGGTTTCTTTGCCGCCAGCGTGCATCCGGCGCACGCCCATGTCGGCCGGCCGGAGCGCTACACCGCCGACACCTCGGCCTATCCGGGCATCAAGGACGCCGGCCTGAAGACCTTCCACGGCTACCTGAAGCAGATCGACGGCATGCTGGCCGGACGCGAATGGCTGTCCGACAAATATTCCGTGCTCGATCCCTATGCCTTCGTCTTCTACACCTGGGGCGTGCGCCGCGAGCTGCCGATGGGCGAACTCAAAAACTACACCGCGCACAAGGACCGCATGCTCAAGCGGCCGGCGGTCGGGCGCGTCGTGGAGGACGAGAAGGTCAAGGTGTGAGCGCGTCGGTCACTCGGCCGATCAATTGGCGATATCGAAGCCGACCGTGATCTGCACCCGCAGCGTATCTTCGCCGGGCGCGATCGGGACCGGCGCCGCCATGGCCACCTGAGCGCGGAATTTTGCCATCGCAACGGGCGGCATCAGTCCGGCGTCCTCGGTGACCCAGGCCACGCGGCCGAGCGTGAAACCCAAGGTGCGCGCGTACAGTTCGGCCTTGCGCCGTGCATCGGCGACCGCGGCTTCACGGGCCTGGTCGAGCGCCTTGGCGGGATCGGAATGCAGAAACGCCACGTTGCCGACATCGGTCACGCCGGCATCGACCATGCGATCGAGAACCTCGGAGACCTTGCCCAGCGTACGCACCGTCACGGTGACCTGATTGGAAACGCTGTAGCCGGCAAGCCTCGCCTCATTCGGCGGCTGCGGCGGCGCATAGACCGGCTGGATGGAGAATTGCGCGGTCTGGATGTCGGTTTGCGCGACGCCCGCGTTCAACAGCGCCGCGGTGATGGTGGCCATCAGCTTCGAGTTGGCGTCGGTCGCTTCCTTGACGGTCTTGCCCTTGGTGGTCACGCCGCCCCTGATCTGCGCATAGTCCGGCGCGACGTGGACGCTGCCTTCACCAATGACGATGACGCGCGCTTCCGGCTGGGCCGACGGCTGCTGCGCCTGCGCGGAAGGCGCAATAAATATTGCCATGGCGGCCATCGCGGCGCCCGCCAGGACGCGGCGCGGCGCGGCGTGAAGCGCGAACTTTCCGGAACAGCGCGCAGGCATGACGACCTCCATCCAATCGCGCGCAATTCTACGGGCCTTTTGGCTTTTTGTTTGTGCCCACGATGGCCCAATCGGGACGCTACCCAAGCGCGTTTCCCGGGCGTAGCGCAGTGGTGCGATGCAGACCCGGGATCGTAACAAGCTCCGCGTCTGCGACGATCCCGGATGCGGTGCACCACTTCGTGCTGCACCGCATCCGGGAAACGAACGCCGTTTTGCGTGGAAGACGGGTTACGCCGTCGTCGGCTCTTCGAACTTGAAGCCGACTTTCTGCAAGCCTTCCAGTGCCGACTTGCCGTACTCGTCCTCGATTTCCTTGGCGAGGCTCGGCGCGTAGGAAATCGGATCGGCCTGCTCGGCGGTCTCCGGCACGATCATGACCAGCAAACGGCCGGTGACGTCGGAGACGTTGCGAAAACTCCTGTTCTCGCCGCGCGGCACCGAGATCATGTCGAGCGGATCGAGCACGAGCTTGTGCTCGCCCTGATCGCCCCAGGCAATCTCGAAGCGGCCCGTGAGACACATGAAGTTCTCCACCGTGTTGAGGTGGCGATGCAGGCCGGGCCCGTTGCCCGGCTCGCACTCGGCGATGGTGACGATCAGGCCGCGCGGGCCTTTGACCGGCGCGCCGGCGCTGCGGCCCTGGTAATCGGCCGGCGCCATCACCGGATAGACTTTGCGCGCCGTGATCTTCTCCACCGCGCCCTGCGGAATGCCGTGAGTGGCGAAATTCTGCTGCTGGTAGGTTTGCAGCCTGTTGAAGCGGGCGACGCGTTTTTCCATCGTTTCGGGACTGAGCGATTTCGTCGTCACGGCGGCTCCTCCATATGCGGTTTTGCGGCATTATTGGCTCCGCGCGGTGGCTTGTCGAGCGGGTCAAGTCGCTTACAATCGCGCGCGCCGCGAAAAATGAAATCCGCAGCGCGCGACACAGGGAAGAGAACGTCCATGAGAAAGCTGGTAACCGCTTTGGCGGCGACGCTCACGCTGTTGTGCTTCACCTTGGCGCCGGCGTGCGCGCAAAGCTGGCCGCAGAAGCCGGTCCGACTGATCGTGCCGTTCCCGGCCGGCGGCGGCACCGACGTCGTCGCGCGGATGGTGGCGGATCATCTGTCGAAGCTGTTGGGCCAGCCGATCTTTGTCGAGAACCGCGGCGGCGCCAATGGTGCCGTGGGCTTGGCGGCGCTCAAGCAATCCGATCCCGACGGCTACACGCTCGGCTTCACCTCCGATACGCCGATGACGGTCAATCCCTGGCTCTACAAGGATCTGTCCTACGATCCGCGGAAGGATTTCGTGCCGGTGGCTTCCGCAGTGCGGCTGCCGGGCATGCTGGCGGCCAATCCGTCGCTGCCGGCAAACACCATCGCCGAGCTGATCGCGCTGGCCAAGCAAAAACCCGACGGGCTCGCCTATGGCTCGGCCGGCGTCGGCAATTTCAGCCATCTGGCAATGGTGCTGTTCACGCAGGCGACCGGCGTGAAGATGCTGCACGTGCCGTACAAGGGCACCGGCCCCATGGCCATGGGCATCATCGGCGGCGAGGTGCAGGTCGAGTTCAACAATGTCTCGACCTTGCTGCCCTATGTGAACGACAAAAAATTGAAGGTCCTCGCGGTCGCCGAGCCCAAGCGTATTCCGGAGTTTCCCGATTGGCCGGCGGTGGCCGAGACCGTGCCCGGCTTCGAGATGGCGCCGTGGGTCGGCCTCATCGCGCCCATCGGCACGCCGAAGCCGGTCGTGGACCGCCTGACCGAGGCGATGCTCAAGGTCATGAACGATCCGGCAGTGATCAAGCAATTCGCCGATCAGCAGCTCACCGTCATGGCGCTGCCGCCGGACGCCTTCGCCAAGCTCATCCGCGCCGACACCGAAAAGTGGGGCAAGGTGGTGAAGGCTGCCGACATCAAGATGGAGTGAGTGAGCCCAGATCGGACCTAAGGCTTCACGCTCTCGCTCAACCATTCGACCGCTGCCTGAACGCCGCCCTTGCCGTGGGCGACACCGAGCGCCCCGAGTGCCATCTCGATGACGCCGAGCGCGCCCAGCACCATCGGCGCATTGAGGTGGCCCATGTGGGCGATGCGAAACGCCTTGCCGTTCAATTTGCCGATGCCGTGGCCGAGGACGACGCCGCATTTGGTGTCGCAATACGCGCGCAACAGTTTGGGATCGTAACCGTTCATCAGCACGGTGGTGACCGCATCGGAGCGGTCGCCCGGTTCGAGGACGTTGAAGTCGATCACGTTGCCTGTCTTCCACACCGCGACGGCACGGCGCACGGCCTCGGCAAGCAACCGATGGCGCAGGAAGACGTTGTCGAGCCCTTCCGCGAACAGCATGTCGAGGGCTTTGCGCAGTGCGAACAACAATTGCTCCGGCGGCGTGCCGGAATATTTCTGATAATGCGACTCGCCGTCGCGTGTCGTCCAATCCCAGTACGGTGTACGCAAGCCGGCGTTGCGGTGGGCCGCGCGGGCGCGCGCGCCGGCGGCGACGAAGCTCAAGCCCGGCGGCGACATCAGGCCTTTCTGCGATCCGGAAACCGCAACGTCGACGCCCCAGGCGTCCATGGCAAAAGGCACGCAACCGAGCGAAGCGACGACGTCGACCACATAGAGCGCGTCGTGCCGGGCGGCTTTGATGGCGTCGCCGATCGCCGCGATATCGTTGGCGACGCCGGTGGAGGTCTCGATCTGCACGGCGAGAATCGCCTTGATCGCGCCGCCCTTGTCGGCGCGCAAGCGGGCTTCGACATCGGACGGCCGCACGGCGTGCCGCCAATCGCCCTCGAGGACTTCGACCTCGACGCCGAGCCGCGCCGCGGCATCGCCCCACGCCATGGCGAATTGGCCGCTTTCCAGGACCAAAATCTTGTCGCCCCGCGACAGCACATTGGTCAGCGCCGCTTCCCACGCGCCATGACCGTTGGCGATATAGATGTAGGGGCGGGTCGCGGTAGCAAACACCTTGCCAAGATCGCGCAACAAGCCGTCGGTCAGCGCGATCAGCGGCTCGGAATAGATCTCGACCGCCGGGCGGTGCATCGCCTGCAGCACTTCGTCGGGAATATTCGTTGGGCCCGGAACCGCCAGAAATTCTCGACCCGCGCGGACGGTCATGTCTACCTCACATCTTGCCGTGGCCGCGGCTCACGGTGTGCCGGGTCTGCGGCGCGACGATCGCAATGTTTTGCATCACTCTTTCGTCCGGTTCGTGGATGGATGGATGGCGACGCGGTCCAGTCTATTCACCGTGCGCCGAGATAGCGCGAAGTGGTCTGCTCCCACCAATCGCTATGGATGGCGGCGAGAATGCCCACGCCGACGGATTTTCGCAGCGGGCTGTTGATCGGCACCGCGAAGGCATATTCCTGCGGCTCGAAGGTCGCCTCGAGCAGCTCGATCGAGGATGCAAAATTTTGCCGGATAATCCAAGCGAGCAGCGGCTTGTCATAGACGAAGGCGTCGAGCCTGCGCGCGCGCAGCGCCTTGAGGCCGTCCTGCGGACTGGCGAACTTTCGGTACTTTATTTTCATGCGTGACAGCGTGCCCTCGGTAGAGGTTCCGATCACTGCGCCGACGCGGACGGCCGACAGATCGCTGCTGCCATGCACCGCGCCCTGCAGGTGCTTGATCGTCAGCACCGAGGTGATGCCGGCAGTGAATACGGCGATGACGACGATCGAGCCGATCATCCACAACACCGCCACGATGCGTCCGGGCAGCGTTCGCGGACCGAAACTGCCGGCGCCGCGCTGCGTCATGGTCATGGCCGACCACCAGACGCCCGAGCTTATGCCCCGCGCCGCACCGCCGCTGAAGTCTTCGTTGTGGCGCCGCTCGAACAGCCAAACCAGAAAGCCGACGACCAGCGCCAAACCCACTAGCGCCATGATCGCCTGGGCGAAACCGAACGAGGTCAGCGTGCGGATGATCGGCCGCCAGCTCGCCTCACCGCCCGCCGGCACCGCGATGCCAAGGCCGGTGACGTAGAAGGCTTGCGTGAAATCCAGCACCCGTTCGCGCTCGGCGGTCACCGTCAAGGCGGCGACCGCCATGTAGAAGCGTCCAGCCGCTACGCCGTCGATCAGCGCTTGCACGTCGACTTCCTCGGCGAAGCGGTAATGCAAATGCAAGTCATCGGCGATGCGGCGCCACAGATCGATGCTGATGCCGGACCAGTTGCCGTCGGCGGCCTTCATGGCAAAGGGCGCCGCTTCCTTGGTGCCGATCACCAATTCCCGTTGCGACGCGGGCGCGGCACCGGCCGCCTCGGTCGTTTGCGCGCAACACGGCGCCGCGAACAGCATCAACGCGCCGGTCAATGCCGCGATCGTCGCTGACACATGCATAGTCCCTTGCATCGTCGCTCGCTCCGGGACGCCAGTCACCAAGGAGAACTCAATCGCCCATTCGCTGGTTGAAGCCGGCCGGGCATCGTATTGCCCGCGCCACCCCTCTGGAAGGGGACTTTAAGGGTCGTTCGCACCGAGCGAATCACAGTACAAATCCTGTGCAGATTTTGCCCCACCGACGGGAACGGCCTGCACTTGACCGAATGTCGCCATCGTTTGCGCCGAATATCGCTACAACTGAGGATTTCGTTCCTGCGGGCGCGTCGGCAAATATTCAGCCGAAACGGAACGATGCTATACTGCCGCGAGCGAGATCGAGTCCTTTTTGTGGCGACCACGGCGAGGCTCTCCGCATGACAAGCGCGGCAACCGGCACGGCTCGATCGATCGGTCTGCACGGCGTCTTCAAGGCTGCGACCTACACGCTCGAACTGGTCGCCGTCGCCATAGCCTATTTCGGCCTTGCCGTGTCCGGGCTGCTGGTTCCCTGGATCAATCCGACCGCAACGCCGCTATGGCCGCCAACCGGCTTGGCGCTGGCGCTCATGCTCATACGCGGCTATCGGATTTGGCCGGCGATTTTGCTGGGCGCGTTTTTATCCACAGCCGTCGGCGGCGGTGGCCTTTCGGAGGCAAGCTGTATCGCGCTCGGCACGCCGATCGCGGCGCTGGCCGGCGCATGGCTGATCAATCGCTGGTCGCATGGCCGCGAGACGTTCGCCACGCCGCTCGGCGTCGCAAAATTCGCTCTCATTGCTTTTGCGCCGACCGCGATGATCAGCGCCGCCATGGCCATATTGGGTCTGATTCTCGCCAACGACGCCGGACTTGCGAACCCCGTCGCCAAGTGGATGGCACGGTGGCTGGCGGATGCCGGTGGAACGCTGCTCATCGCTCCCGTCATCGTGCTCTGGGCGACCAAGCCGTCGCGGGCCTGGTCGCGCTGGAGCCTGTTGGAAACAGTGGGCGTCGTCATCGTCACCGCCGCCATCGCCATCGCCGCCTTCAGCCCGCAAGTCGGCAGCGCGCTCATGGACAGCGACTTCTATGCGCTCTTGCCGTACCGGAGCCTGCTCGCAGTCCTGGTCGTGCTGCCGCTCTCGTGGGCCAGCCTGCGTGGCAGTCCGCGCGACGCCGCGGCGGCGGCGCCGGTTTTCTGCGCCATTGCGGCGTGGGGTTTCGCGACCAGCTTCGACTTGAATGGGTCGTCGGTCCTACTCTTTGCGCTTGTCCTGGCCACGTCGCTGCCACCGCTGATTCTGGCCACCGCGGTCGCCACCTATCAGCAAACGACAGCGCGCTTACAGGCCGCCCATGACCAGTTGAACCGGCAAGTCACCGAGACCAAGCTGGCGTTCGAGCGATCCAAACGCCATTTCCAAATCCTGATCGAAGGCGTCGTCGATCACGCCGTCTTCCTGCTCGACCGCTCGGGACGGGTGGCGAGCTGGAACTCCACCGCGCAGCAGATCATCGGCTACACCGCCGACGAAATCATCGGCAAGCATTTCGGCGTGTTCTACCGGCCCGACGAGCGGCGCTCGGGCGAGCCGAACCGCGTGCTCGAACTGGCGGTCAAGAACGGCAAGCATGCGGTGGAGGGCTGGCGCATCAAAAAGAACGGCACGCTGTTTTTCGTCACCGGAACTATCCGGGCGATCCACGACGACGCCGGCAATCTGATCGGCCTTGCCAATGTGCTGCGCGACGCCACCGAGCG
This sequence comes from uncultured Alphaproteobacteria bacterium, assembly GCA_963724715.1. Lineage (GTDB taxonomy): Bacteria > Pseudomonadota > Alphaproteobacteria > Rhizobiales > Xanthobacteraceae > BOG-931. The sequence goes on from CAVRVV010000006.1 coordinate 280,248, forward strand.
GCGCAACGCCCAGGAGAAGCTGGTCGAGGCGCGCGAACAGCTCGCCATGTCGCAAAAAATGGAGGCGATCGGCAAATTGACCGGCGGCATCGCCCACGACTTCAACAATCTGTTGATGATCATCGGCGGCAACGCCCAGACCTTCGAGCGGCTGCTCGATCCGAAGCTGCCGCGGGCCATCGAGGCGATCCAGACGGCGGCCAAGCGCGGCGAAAGCCTGACCCGTCAATTGCTGACGTTTTCCCGCCGCCAGCATCTCAGCCCCACCATCGTCGACCTCAGCGCCAGCATCAAGAATCTGCGGCCGATGATCGAAAGCTCGCTGCGCGGCAACATCGTCTACAACGAGGCAATCGATCCCGAGGTGCGGCCGGTCAAGGTCGACCTCGCCGAACTGGAGCTTGCGATCGTCAATATCGCCGTCAATGCCCGCGACGCCATGCCGAACGGAGGCACGTTCACCTTGACCGTGGGCAATGTGCCGGCGGACGACACACCGGGCGGCGATGAAGAGAACGGCGACGACGTCGCCATCCAGTTCAGCGATACCGGTGTCGGCATCCCGCCGAATCTTTTGTCCAAGATTTTCGATCCGTTCTTCACCACCAAAGAGGTCGGCAAGGGAACCGGGCTCGGCCTGTCGCAGGTCTATGGTTTCGTCCACCAGGCCGGCGGAACCATCCAGGCGGAAAGCAAGGTCGGTCAAGGCACGACGATCACCGTCTACCTGCCGTGCTGTTTCGAGAAGGACATCGCCAAGGACATTCCCGCTGTGGATGCGCCGCCTTCGCAACGCCCGACGGTGCTCATCGTCGACGACAGCGCCGAGGTCGCGGAGGTGACATCGTCGCTGTTCGAGCGCCTCGGCTATGACACCGACTATCGCGATTCCGCCGACGCGGCGCTGAAATATCTGGCGGAAGGCACCAAGATCGATCTGGTGTTCAGCGACATCGTCATGCCGGGAACGATCGACGGCGTCGGCCTCGCCCGTGAGATCCGCTCGCGCTATCCCGATCTGCCGGTGCTGCTCACTACCGGCTACAGCGATGCCGCCCAAGCCGTGCCTGCGGACCTGAAGATCCTGCGCAAGCCTTTCGACACCGTCGCGCTGCGTGGATTTATTGCCGACATGGTGGCAGTGGATTTGGCGTCCTGAAGCTCTCAGCGGAGCATGATCTTTTCCGAAAACCGGTACCCATCCTCGGATCAAGTCCGAGGACAGGCATTTTCGGGATCATGCTCACAGCTAGCGCTCCGGCGGCGGCGCGTTGCGCGCGGCGAAAACCGTCTCGATCTTGGCTTTCAGCGTGTGGGCGTTGAACGGCTTGACGATGTAATTGTCGACGCCCGCCTTCTTCGCCGCGATGACGTTTTCGGTCTTCGATTCCGACGTCACCATGATGAACGGTGTGCGCTTCAGCACGGGATCGTTGCGCAGCTCGCGCAACAGGTCATAGCCGCTCATCGGCTCCATGTTCCAATCGGAAATCACCAGGCCGTAGCGTTTGTTGCGCATCTTGGCGAGCGCCGCGGCGCCATCATTGGCATCATCGACGTCGTTGATGCCGAGATGCTGCAACAGGCCGCGGATGATGCTGATCATCAGCTTGGAATCGTCGACCAGGAGCACGGACAGCGATGGGTTCAGAGCCATGGCGCTGGTTCCAACCAATGCGGGATGCGCAATGCCGGTAAGGTGCCGGCTCAAGCACGTCGAGGCGGACGATTTGATCCCCAAACAGCCGAGGATACTACTACCGGCAGTTGAAGCGCCGGTAAATCCCCGATAGCCGCAATTCTCGCAATGCACACTTGCTTGCCGCTCATGGCGCGGGAATTAATGACCTGAAACAGGGGCTTAAATAAAATCCACCATCTGTTGATGTGATTGCGCCGCGACGCAACCCGCGGCTAGTGACGCCGAGTCGCACCGGGGCAGGACACCGAATTCGGCAACGCGGCCGATTACCGTCCAGCCGGCGGGCGCAGGCTTGGATTGGGCGGCGGGCTTGCCGGCTGGGCAGCCTGCGGGTGCACGATGGTGCCGGGCTCGTCATCGACTTCCTGCGGCTGCTCGACCGGCTGCGGCTGTTGCTGCTGCGGCTTCTGCCGCGATGGCGGGCCCAGCGTCGACGGCGCGACCGGCGTGAACGCCGATTGGCCGTTGCGGCCGCTATACGTCATCAGCCCTTCCTTGGTCGAGATGATGTCGCCGGGCCGCAAGGTCGGATCGGTCTTCACATCGAAGGTGGCCAGCCCGAACGGATCCTTGCCGTTGCAGCTGCAATTGGCGACCAGGTGCTTGCGATAGAGGAACGCCGTGTTGAGGTCGGCATAGCGCGCACCATCGCCGGCCACGGCGCCGTCGATCTCGGAGCCGAAATAGACCTTGGTGGCGCTGGTCGGGCAGATCGCCTTGCAGGTCTCGGCCGGCGTCGCATTGGCCATCCGCTCCAGCGGGAAGTGCTGGCCGTCGCACAGCCGCACGCAGAAGGCGACGCCGTGCCCAGTGGTGCCGGCATTCTCGTTGACGCGCTCTTGTCCGAGCGGCGCCGGCGCGATGCGTCCGATTTCCGGTGGCGGCGGCGGATAGTTGGGCGGTGGCGGCGCCTGCCGCTGCGGGCCGCCGAACAGGAAATCAAAAAAGCCCTGCGCTTTTGCCGTGCCTGGCGCCGACAGGGCTGCAATGGCACAAAGCGCGCCGGCGAGGACGCACCACTTCAACCGCTTGCTGCGACGCCTAAGCACCACCGCACCACCTGATTGCCACGCCTCCGAATTCCCCCGAGCGATTCCCCAATCGGCCGGAGTATCGGCGCTTTTCCGGCGCCCACGCAAGGCAGTCGCGCACAGTGCATGGCGTACGGCTACCGGGCGGCATGAATGTGATCTTGCCGATAAAAGGTGTCCCAATGAGGCCAGTTGACCGGGTTAGGATCGATCGCCGTAGCGCGTCGAGCGCGGACCGGCCGGCGTGGCGGTCGCCAAACGCCTCGGATATTGTCGGCGCCATAAAGAGCCCAGGGAAGAACACATGATCAAGAAATTCCATGTCCTCTATGTCGGCCAGATCGAGCTCGACAATGTGGGCCTGAACGGCACGCCGGCCAATGAGCGGCGCTATTCCGACGAACGGCTGGCGGAAGCTTTCTTCACCGCGCGCGACGTCGCCCAACTAATGGACGAGCTCGGCTTCGACGTGCTGTGGACCGCCGAGCATCACTTCCAGCGCGAGGGCTACGAGGTCTTCCCCAATCTGATCCAGCTCGGGCTATGGCTCGCCACCCAGACCAAGCGGCTGAAGTTCGGCTGCGCCTTCAACGTGCTGCCGATGTGGCACCCGATCCGCATGGCGGAAGACTATGCGATGGCCGATATCGTCACCGACGGCCGCGTCATCATGGGGGTGGGCCGCGGCTATCACACTCGCGAGGTGGAATTGTTCGGCGCGCCACTGCTCGACGCCGACAAGAACCGCGAATTTTTCGAGGAGCAGCTGCGGCTATTGCTGAGCTGCTTCAACGACCAGTCCTTCCATTTCAAAGGCAAATATTTCGAGGCGCCGCCGCCGGTGGACTACCGCGGCTATAAGCTCAAGGACATCACCATGGTGCCCCGGCCGAAACATCTGCCGGTGGAAATCTGGATGCCGATCGCCAGCGGCAAGACCATCGAGATGATGGCGCAATACGGCTTGAAAGCGATGGTGACGCTCAACGGCGAAAAAATCCTCGACGACGTCATCCGCGCCTATCACACGGCCTGCGCCAAACACGGCCAGAACAAGAAGCTCGGCGAAGACGTGATCTGGGGCGCCGGTGTCTATCTGGCGAATAGCCGCGAGGAGGCGATCAAAAAACTCGAGCCGGCGCACGACGAGCGTTTCAAATGGTTCGCGCCGTTCGGCTTCGTGCGCTATGCCGACGAACAGGGCCGCACCTGGGGCACGCCGGGCGCGCCGTCGCGCACGCCGCTGTTGAGCGACGGCGTGGCGCAGAAGGCGTGGTTCTGCGGACCGCCGGCCGAAGTGATCGACGGCATCAAATCGATCGAGGCGAAATATCCGGGGCTGGAGAATTTCATGATCCATTGGGCCGAAGGACTCTCGCCCAAGGAGTTCAAGGAACAGCTGCGCTGGTTCGCCAAGGACGTGATGCCGGCGTTCAAGCGTTGAGCATCGGCGGTTCGCTCGCATCGGCGAGCAACTCTTCCGAGAAGTATTTTATCATACAACGTCACGCTTCCTCGCGTCCGGCGGAACTGCTAGTTTCCGCCGCGACTTATCAAGGAGGCATCGTGATGCGGATGAAGTTTTTTGCCATGTTGGCGGGGTTTGCGATCATCGGCGCCGGTACGGCGCAGGCGCAACAGTCGCCACCCAAATATCATTGCGGCGAGCTGGGCGACAACAATCTGCCGCAGATCAAGCCGAACTTCCGTTCCAACACCGATCTCTCCGAGAACAATTTCGACTGCCTGGCTTGGCAGGATTTCATTTATTTCATGTGGCCGGCGATGACGACGCCCGGACACCGCGGCGAACCCAATCCCAACGCGAAGTTCGGCGCGAGCGGGCCGACGGTGTGGGAGACCTACAAGACCACCGATGCCGTGTTCTTGCCGAACGGCCAAGATCCCGGCCCGTGGAATCAGCTGCAATTGCTGGCGACGCTGAAAGGCTCGCTGGCGCAGCGGGTCGACCAAGGCACGGTGCGCCACCTGACCGAGACGTCCAAGGTGTCGCGCCCGGTGCTCGCCAATATCCTGCGCGACAGCGCGGGGACGCCGCCGGATATTCTCGACGAGATTGCCCAGGCCGGCGGCGGCACGCTCTACGATCTTAACGGCTACCCGGTCTATTACGAAGTCGCGATGAGCCGGGTTCAGTACGAATACATCACTGCAAACAAGCTTTACGACGCCAACAAGCAGCAGGCCTTCGCGGCGAGCCACGTCATCGCGCTGCCGGGCGGCGGCGACAACAACACCGAAGGCTCGGTCGAGGTCAAAGCCGCCTGGAAAGTTCTATCGCCGGCCGAGAAGAGCTCCGGCCATTTCCATATGGTGCAGGCTTTGCTCGGCGGCTCGCAGCAGCCGGTCACGGTCGGGCTGGTCGGCTTCCACGCCTTCATTGCCAACGGCTCCCAAGGCGCCTGGGCGACGTTCGCCCAAGTCGACAATGCGCCGGTGCAACACCCGGCGACCAGCGGCACGTTCAATTTCTTCAATCCGAAATGCACCCCCGCGCCTTGTCCGTTCAACGTCGAGAATGCCGATCCCGGACAGGTGGTGCAGATCAATCCCAACGCCCAGCAAGCCACCCTGCTCAACGCCTACATGCACCATATTTTGCAGGGCTATTCGCCGTGGCAATATTACAATCTGGTCGACGTGCAATGGGCGACGATCCCTGTCTCGGTCGCGAAACTGCCGGCGCCGCAATCGGTGCCGCTGCCGGACGGTCAGCCCAATGTGCCGACCCTGGTCAATGCGGTGCTGGAAACCTTCTTGCAGAAGGACGGGATGAGTTGCATCGCCTGCCATAGAGCCGCGAAGGTCGCGCCCACGGCCGCGCAAAAACCGAATTATGCCGCGGGCTACAGTTTTGCGCTCAAAGGCGCGCAGCCGGGGCCGAAGTGAGTCCTACGTTCGGCGCACCTGGCGGGTGAGCGCCCAGATCACGAGCGCGAGACAGCCCATCACCGCGATGGTGCCGGCCACCGGCCAGGCCGAGCGTCCGAGATAGTGGCCGATCGCGGCGGCGGCGATGGCGGCGGATGTTTGCTGGGCGAAACCCAACAGCGAGGACGCGGTGCCGGCGCGATCGGGAAACGGCGTCAGCGCGCCGGCCTGGGTCTGCGGCAGCACGAGGCCCATGCCGGCGAGATAAATGGTCATCGTTCCGACGAGCCAGCCGACATGGGAGAGCCCGAGCGCGACGGCGGCCGCCATCGACAGGCCGCCCACCGCCATCACCACGGCGCCGATGCCGATGGTGCGGTCGAGGCCGAGCCGCATGACGAAACGCGACGCCGCATAGGCGCCGACCATGTAGCCCGCGGCACCCACCGCGTAGGTCGTGCCGAACACGATCGGCGTCAGTCCGTACAGGTCCTGCATGACGAACGGCGCGCCGGCGATCCAGGCAAACAAGCCGACAAAGGTAGTGACCAGGATGCCGACATTGGCCAGGAAGCCGCGATGCACCAGCACCGAGCGGTAGAGCCCGCCCATGGCCCTCAACGAAAAAGGCCCCGATGCGCGCTGGCGCAGCGTCTCCGGCAACAGCAGCGCCGCGGCCGAGGCGGCGACCAGCGCGAACGCCACCAGCAGCACGAAGCTGGCGCGCCAGCCGAACGCGGTTTGCAGCACGCCGCCGATGGCAGGAGCGACGATCGGCGCGAACGCCGTGATCGATCCCATTAGCGACAATTCGCGCCCGGCGCGCACGCCGGAATAAAGGTCGCGCACCGCAGCGCGCGCCAGCACGATGCAGCCGGCGCCGCCGAGCGCCTGGACGAAGCGCACCGCGATCAAAATTTCGATCGATTGCGCCACCGCGCAGACGATGGTCGCCACGCCATAGAGCACCAGCGCCGCCAAAATCACCGGCCGCCGTCCGACGCGATCGGACACCGGCCCATAGACGATCTGCCCGGCGGCAAAACCGATCAGATAGCTCGAAATGGTCAGTTGCACCTGGACGGTCGACGCATCGAGCGCCTGCCCGATCGCCGGCAGCGACGGCAGGTACATGTCCATGGTCAGCGGACCGAGCGCGGTCAGGAACGACAGCAACAATGTCAGCGAGAAAGTGCCGGGACGGAGCATCGTGCTCTATCGCTCGCGCAGTGATTTTATCTTTAGCTCCGCCGCGAGCTTGTCGAGTTGCGCCAAAAGCGCCGGCGCGATCGGCACTCCGTCGCGCAGCCGCTCCTCGCGGCATTGCGCGCGGCGGTCGCCGGGCAGGCGGATGTCGTCGACGCCGGGCAAGCGTTTCGATTGGCGGAAATCGCGCACGTGGCGATCGACTTCGGCGGTGAATGTCGCCAGCGGCACGAAGCGCGCGATGTCGATCGCCACCATGAAATGCCCGGTATTAGTCTCGCTGTTGTCGTCGGCATTGAAATCGACCACGTCACGGCCGAAGGCGGCGCCGTTGAGCACGCCGCCGAGCAATCCGAGCATCAGTGCCAGGCCGGCGCCCTTGTATTCGCCCATCGGCAGCAGGATGCCTTCGCCGGAGCGGCTCGGATCGGTAATCGACTCACCGGTCTCGGGCTTGACGAACCAGCCTTCCGGCATGGTCAGCCCGCGCAGCGCGTACTTCTTCACAGTTCCGTAGGCAACAATCGACGTCGCCATGTCGAGCACCAGCGGGCCAGAGCCCGACGGCACGCCGATAGCCAGCGGATTGGTGCCGAGCAACAAATCGGTGCCGCCCCAGGTCGCCATGTGATTGGCGTTGGCGACAGCGGCGTAGAGCCCGATCATGCCGTGCGCGGTCGGCATTTCCGCGTAAAGCCCGGCCGGCCCGGCGTGATTGGAGCGGCGCACGCCGACCCAGGCCACACCGGTATCGCGCGCCATGGCGATCGCCTCGTTGGCGGCGCGCGTCATCACCAGGTGCCCCATGCCGTTGTCGCCATCGACCAGCGCCGTCGCCGGTGCCGATTTCGTCACGGTGATGTTCGGGTGCGCGTTGAAGCCGCGCGCCTTCAGCCGCCGCACATATTGCGGCAGGCGCAATATGCCGTGGCCTTCGGCGCCGGTGAGATCGGCTTCGGTCATCAGTTCGGCGCAGCGCGCCGCGTCGGCCGCGGGCAAGCCGGCGGCGACAAACGAATCCGTCAGCAGCGAAGTGACCGCGCGCGCGGGCACGCGCATCATGCCGGCATCGGCCATTGCTTTATCCCAGACGTTTCTTGCTCAAAATCTTCGCCGCATGCCCGCCGAGAATAATGTCGCGGTCGGCCGCGGAAATGTTCGCCGCACGAACCTGCCGCACGCATTCGCCCGTGCCCATGTCGTAAGGATAATCGCTGCCGAGGAACACCCGATTTGCGCCGACAGAAGAAATCAGAAATTCCAGCGGTGCCTGGGCATGCAAAATGGTGTCGTAGAGGAAGCGGTCGAGATACGGCGCCGGCGAATGCTTGACGTGCACCTTCGGCTCCGGCCGCACCTCCCAGCCGTGCACCCAGCGGCCGCCCTGGTACGGGATGAAACCGCCGCCGTGCGACATGATGAAATTCAGCTTGGGATGCCGCTCCAGCACGCCGCCAAAAATCAGGCAGGCGCCGGCGATGGTGGTGTCGAGCGGATTGCCGATCAGGTTGCCGAGATAATAGGAGCGCAGCCGGTCGGCGCCGGCGACATTGCCGGGATGAATCATCATGAAGGCGTCGAGCTCTTCGGCCGCCGCCCACAGCGGCTCAAAGCTCGGATCGTCGAGATTCTTGCCGCCGATGTTGGAGCCGATCATGGCGCCGTGCAGGCCGAGCTTGCGCATGGCGCGGCGCAATTCGTCGGCCGCCTTGTCGGGCGCCTGCATCGGCAAGAGTGGCGATGCCGGAAAAGCGCTCCGGGTGCTCCTTCACCAGCCGCGCGATCTCGTCGTTCTGGATCGCCGACGCCGTGACGCCGACCGCCGCCTCCTGGCCATAGAGCCAGGTCTGCGGCGCCGCCGAGAGCAGATGCACGTCGACCTCGGCCGCGTCCATGTCTTTGAACCGCCGCTCGATATCATGGCCGCCGCGCGGAAACGGCCGATACGCGACGCCTGAGACCTCGCAGACCGCGTTGTCGGCGTCATACGGCGCCATCTTCAAGCCCGAGGCTCGGGATTTCCTTCTGCATGAGCTCGACGGTGGCGTCGGCCAGCACGTGCGTGTGCATGTCGATGGTTTTCGGCAAGAGTTCCTCCCTGGGTGGCGCGCTTCTTTGCGCATAATGGCCGCGGGCGCGCAAGGTATGGAAGGCATGCGCCGCTCAGCACGCACACCCCGAAGTCCCTTTAGTTGTCGGCGTTTTCCGCTATAAGAAGGCCGCCACAAAACCCCACATTCCCGCCGAAAGAATTCCGGAACAGAGCATGGACGCCACCACCCAACGCCACGAGCCCAAGCACGTCCGCGTCGAGGACAACCCTCTCGTGCGCGGCCACGGCCGCTACATTGCCGATGCGCCGCTGCCGAACCAGGCTTTCGCCTATTTCGTCCGCTCACCCCATGCCTATGCGCGTATCATCAGCGTCGATACCGCGGCGGCGCGCAACGCGCCGGGCGTGGTCGGCGTGCTCACGGCGAAGGACATGGACGGGGTCGGCAATCTCGGCCGCCATCCGCCGGTGCCCGGGCGCGGCGGCAAGACCTTGATCCTGCCGCACCGGCCGGCACTGGCCGGCGAGCGGGTGATGCATATCGGCGAGCCGGTGGCGATGGTGGTGGCGGAGACCGCGGCCGCGGCGCAAGACGCCGCCGAGCTGGTCGCGGTCGAATACGAGGAAATGACGCCGGTCACCGACGCCCGCGAAGCGTTGCGCGACGGCGCGCCGCAAATCTGGCCGCAGGCGCCCGGCAATCTCGCGGTCGATTGGCCGGGGCCAAATCCCGATCCCGACGGCAACGCCAAGAAGGTCGACGAGATTTTCGCCACCGCCAAACATGTCGCCAAGGTCGCGCAGATGAACCAGCGCATGATGGTGCATTCGATGGAGCCGCGCGGCGCCACCGCGAGCTACGATCCGGCGACCGACAGCTATCTCACCCGCACCTGCTCGCAGGGGGCAGGCGCCATGCGCGAACCGATCATGGCGATCATGAGCCTGCCGAAAGAGCGCGTACGCGTGCTCACCGAGGACGTCGGCGGCGCCTTCGGGCTGAAAACCGGGCCGTATCCGGAAAACATCGCGCTGTTGATCGGCGCCAAGAAATTCGGCCGGCCGATCCATTGGATGTCGTCGCGGTCGGAAGCGTTTTTGTCCGACAACCAGGCGCGCGATATTTATTCCGAGGCCGAGCTGGCGCTCGACGAGAAGGGAAAATTTCTGGCACTGCGGGTGCGCAATGTCGGCAATCTCGGCGCCTATGTGGGCCCGGTCGGCGCCAATATCCCGACGCTGAATTTCACCCGCTGCCTGCCCGGCATGTACGACATCAAATATATGGACATCTCGGCGAAATGCGCCTTCACCAATACGATCCCGACCGCGCCCTATCGCGGCGCCGGCCGGCCGGAAGCGAGCTACATCCTCGAGCGCGTGGTCGATGAGGCCGCCAGGATCACCGGCATCGATCCGGCCAAACTGCGCCGGCGCAACCTGATCAAAAAGTCGGCGATGCCGTACAAGACCGCGGTCGGCACGACTTACGACTCCGGCGATTTCGAGCCGATCCTCGATAAAGCGCTGGCGCTGGCCGACTACGAGGGCTTCAAGAAGCGTCGCCGCGAGTCGCAAAAGCGCGGCAAGTTTCGCGGTTTCGGCATCTGCTGCCTCCTTGAACACTCAGGCGGCGCGCCGGTGGAGAGCGCCAAGCTGAGCTTCCCGGGCGACGGCACGCTGTTGCTCACGCTCAATGTGCAAAATACCGGCCAGGGCCACGCCACGGTTTTCCCGCGCGTGATCGCGGAGAAGCTCGGTATTCCGGCGGACAAAATTCCGCACGCCAACGGCGATTCCTCGAACGAGCTGCCCGGCTATGCGTCGGTCGGCTCGCGCTCGGCGATGACTGCCGGCCATTCCATCGTCAAGGCGATGGATACCATCCTGCAAAAGGGCAAGCCGATCGCCGCCGCCATGCTGGAGACCGGCGAAGCGGATATCGTTTACAAGAACGGCAATTTCGAAGTGGTCGGCACCGACCGCAGAGTCGCGCTGTTCGACGTCGCCGCACGCGCCGCCGAAATGAGAAAGCGCGGCGAGATCGCCGAAGATCTCGACACCAAATCCACCACGGAAACGCCGCTCACTTTTCCGAACGGCGTGCACATCGCCGAGGTCGAGATCGATCCCGACACCGGCCACATGACGATTGGCACCTACACCGCGGTCGACGATTGCGGCCGTGCGCTCGATCACATGATCGTTGAAGGCCAGCTGCATGGCTCCGTGGCCGCCGGGCTCGGCCAGGCACTGATGGAGAACACGGTCTACGATTCAGGCAGCGGCCAGCTCGTCACCGGCTCGTTCATGGATTACGCCATGCCGCGCGCCGAAGACATGCCTCCCTTGCGCGACGCGCTCTACGACGTGCCGGCGACCACCAATCCGCTCGGCGTCAAAGGCGTCGGCGAAGCCGGCACCACGGCGGCGATCTCGGCGGTAATGAACGCGGTCGCCGACGCCATTCCGGGTGGCGCCGGTAATCACCTCGACATGCCGGCCTCCGCACAACGGCTGTGGGAAGCCTGCCAGCGCGCCAAACAATAGGCTATAATCTCCGCAGGGATGAAACGCCTTCGGAGATCAATCATGTCCAGACTTCTGCTGCTGACATCATGCAGCCTCGCCGGCCTTTTGCTCGCCACCGCCGCGCAGGCGGACAATGGCATCGCGCTCACCGGCAAAGTGACCTCCGCGCCAGAGCCGGTCATGGAAGGTGTGCTGGTCAGCGCCAAGCTCGACGGCAGCAGTGTGACCACGACCGTGGTGACCAACGCGCAAGGGATTTACAGCTTCCCGGCGGACAAACTCGCGCCCGGCCATTACAGCATCGCGACCCGCGCCGTCGGCTACAAACTCGATGGTCCCAAAGCGGCCGATGTTACGGCGGGCGCCGCGACCACCGCCGACCTCACGCTGGCCAAGACCAACGCGCTCGCCAACCAGCTCTCCAACGGCGAATGGCTCAACAGCCTGCCCGGCGACGACAGGCTCAAAACGGCGCTGACCAATTGCGTCGGCTGCCATACCGTGCAGCGCATCGTGCAATCGACCCACGACGCCGCCGAGTTCATGCAGGTGTTCAAGCGCATGGGCACCTATTCGCCGGGCTCGACGCCGACCCATCCGCAGCCGCTCCAGCCGGGCGGCAATAATTCGGACCGTTCGCCGATGCCGGCGCCGATCCAGCAGAAGATGGCCGACTATCTGGCCAGCGTGAATCTGAGCAACGCCGAGACGGTGGAATTTCCGCTCAAGCCGTTCCCGCGCCTGACCGGCCGCTCCACCCACGTCGTCATCACCGAATACGATCTGCCGCGCAAAGACGCCCAGCCCCATGACGTGGTCATGGATGCAAAAGGCATCGTCTGGTACTCGGATTTCTCGCATCAGTTCGTCGGCGAGCTGGATCCGGCGACCGGCAAAGTGACCGATCACGAAATCCCGACCATGCGCCCCGACGAGCCGAAAGGATCGTTGGCGCTCGAGTTCGATCCCAAGGGCAATCTGTGGATGGCCGGCATGTATCAGGCCGGCATCTACAAGATCGATACCGCGAGCAAACAGGTCACCGCCTACCCGTTCCCGGCGGAATGGCTTAATCCGACCACGCAAGCCTCGATGCTGTCGGCGCAGCATGCCGACGTCGACGGCAAGGTGTGGACCAACAACCAGGACACCCACCTGGTCTATCGGTTCGACACAGTGAGCGGCAAATACGAGGACTTGGGCCAAGCCGTCGACAAGAACGGCACCCACATCAACGGCTACGGCATGCCGACCGATGCGCAGAACAGCGCCTATCAGCTCAACTTCGGCGGCGCCAGCATCGGCCGTATTGACGCCAAGACCAAAGAGGTCACGATCTGGAAAACGCCGCTGCCGTTCTCGCGGCCGCGCCGCGGCCGGGTCGATGCCGACAACATCCTCTGGTTCGCCGAATACGGTGCCAACGGCATCGGCCGCTTCGATCCCAAGACCAACGAGATCAAGGAATGGCAATTGCCGACGCCGTGGGACGAGCCCTATGACGTGGTCAAAGCCAAGGACGGCGAGATCTGGACCGGCTCGATGCTGACCGACCGGGTCGCGCGGCTCGATCCGAAGACCGACGCCATCACCGAATATCAACTGCCGCGCTCGACCAACATCCGCCGCGTCTTCGTCGATGACCGCGGCGCACGGCCGGTGCTCTGGGTCGGCAGCAACCACGGCGCCTCGATCGTCAAGGTCGAGCCGCTGGATTGATGCAGTGTCATTCCGGGGCGCGGGCCAAAGGCCCGCGAGCCCGGAATCCATAATCACCGCCAGCGAATATGGATTCCGGATTTGACGCTTCGCGTCGATCCGGAATGACGAGGCGCGCGGAGACCAGCCATGACCGACGTCACCTTGCAGCGCGAAGCGCCGCTGCCGAAAATCATGCCGATCCTGCTGTGCTTCGTTGCTGGCTATGTCGACAGCTACACCTATCTGGCGCTGTTCGGCCTGTTCGCCGCCCAGGTGACGGGCAGCTTCGTCATCGCCGGCGCCGAATTGGTCACGCACGATTACGGTATCGCCGGAAAACTCCTCGCCATCGTCGCGTTTGTGTTTGCCGCGGCGGCGACGGCGGCGCTGATCGGCTGGACGCGGAATTCTCGCCGTGCCGCGCTGCCCTGGATGCTGGCGCTCGAAGCGGCGCTGCTGGCGATCTTCGCCGCTATGCTGCTGTTCGGCCCGGCGATCCAAAATGCCCGCGATTGGCACGGCATCGTCGCCGGCCTGGTGGCGGCGAGCGCGATGGGCGCGCAGAGCGTGCTGGTGCGCCTCCTCATGAAAGGCATTCCACAGACCAATGTGATGACCGGCAACATGACCCAGCTCGGCATCGCCACCACCGAGCTGATCCTGGCCTGGCGCCGCTTCGCTCGCAGCCGGCACGGGGCGGCGGCGATCCGCGAATTCAACGAGGTCCGCGATCAGCTCCTCACCGTATTATCGGTCGCGGTCGGCTTTCTCGTCGGCGCGGCGGCCGGCGCCGTCGCCTTTGCCACCACCAATGTGCGCGGCGCATTGCTCGCAGTCGCGATCGTCGCGGCGCTTGCACTCTGGGCGCTTTATCGCGAGAAACATGCCTGAGTGTCATCACCCGCGAAAGCGGGTGACCCAGTAATCACGGCCGTTTGCATTCAATCTGCGCCGCCTGCGGTTACTGGGTGCCCCGCCGGAGCCTGTCATCGGGCCGGACCCGTTGGCGGAGCATGACATAGTTGGATTGATGATGGAGTAGCCAATGTCCGACCACCCCGAAGCGATCCTGGACGGCAAAAACCGCCCGTTCACCGGCGCGGAATATCTGGCATCGCTGCGCGACGGCCGCGAGGTCTATATTTACGGCGAGCGGGTCAAGGACGTCACCACCCATCCGGCGTTCCGCAATGCGGCGGCCTCGATCGCGCTGCTTTATGACGCGCTGCATGACGAAAAAACCAAAGCCGTGCTCACGGCGCCGACCGATACCGGCTCGAGCGGCTACACCCACAAATTCTTCAAGGTGGCGCATTCGCGCGAGGACGTCATCGCCCAGCGCGACGCCATCGCCGCCTGGGCGCGCATCTCCTACGGCTGGCTCGGCCGCAGCCCCGACTACAAGGCAGCCTTCCTCAACACGCTCGGCGCCAACGCCGAGTTCTACGGTAAGTTCGCCGACAACGCGCGCGCCTGGCACAAGCGGGCGCAAGAGGCGGTGCTCTATCTCAACCACGCGCTGGTCAATCCGCCGATCGACCGCAACAAGCCGGTCGAAGAGGTCAAGGACGTCTACATCACCATCCAGAAGGAAACCGATGCCGGGATATACGTCTCGGGCGCCAAAGTGGTCGCCACCAATTCGGCGCTGACCCATTACAATTTCCTCGGCCAGAACATGGGCCAGGAGATCAACGACCCGAGCATGGTGGTGATGTTCATCGCGCCGATGAACACGCCCGGCATAAAACTGATCTGCCGGCAATCCTATGAGTTCGCCGCCGCGGCCACCGGCTCGCCGTGGGATTATCCGCTGACCTCGCGTTTCGACGAGAACGACGCCATCTTCGTGTTCGACAACGCCTTCATCCCCTGGGAGAACGTGTTCATCCACCGCGACGTCGAGCGGCTGAAAAATTTCTATCCCAAATCCGGCTTCTTCAACGGCTTCACCATGCAGGGCTGCGTGCGGCTGGCGGTGAAACTCGATTTCCTGATCGGCGTGTTGGTCAAGGCGGCGCGCGCCACCGGCGTCGATGGCTTCCGCGGCGTGCAGGCGCAGATCGGCGAAATCGTCGGCTGGCGCAACCTGTTCTGGTCGCTGACCGATGCGATGGCCTACAACCCCGAGCCCTGGGTCAACGGCGCGGTGCTGCCGAACGGGCGCGCCGCCTCGACCTACCGGCTGTTCATGACGGAGGCCTATCCGGCGATCCGCAACATCATCGAGAAAGTCGTCGCCTCCGGGCTGATTTACCTTCCCTCGAACGCGCGCGATTTCAAAAATCCCGACATCGACAAATACCTGGCCAAATACGTCCGTGGCTCTAACGACATCGGTTACAAGGACCGCATCAAGATCATGAAACTTCTGTGGGACGCCATCGGCACCGAATTCGGCGCCCGCCACGAGCTCTACGAGATGAACTATTCCGGCAGCCACGAGCTGGTGCGCATCTTCCCGCTGCAGCAGGCGCAATTCACCGGCCAGCTCAAGCAGATGGAAGCGTTGGCGGAAGCGTGCATGGCCGATTACGACGAGGATGGCTGGAAGCATCCGGCGTATAAGGACGGCAGCGACATTTCACTGGTGGGGAAAGTGTAAGCGATGCGGCTGCCAAACGCATGGGATAAGCCACGCTGATCGGCCACATCCAGTTCATTTCGGCATTGCTCACGAGCGGCGGTACGGATGAAACAAGCATCGGACGATCGAGGCCAGCCAGCCGTCGCGGCGGACGCCGATGCCCTCGTCGGCAATTGGAAGCTGATTTCGTGGCAGGTGATCGTCGACGGTGAGGCCCATGACCTCTTTGGATTGAACCCGAAAGGCTATCTGATCCTGACGCCGGAGGGTCGCTCGGCCGCGATAACTACCGCCGAAGACCGCAAGCCCGGAGAGAGCGATGCCGAACGGGCCGCTCTGCACTGCTCGATGCTGGCCTATACTGGCAAATATCGAGTCGAAGGCGACGATTTCGTCACGACAGTCGATGCGTCTTGGAATGAAGCATGGAATGGAACCGAGCAGAGGCGCCACTATCGCATCGAAGACGACAGGTTATTCATCGAGTTGGCGCCCGCACCGAGCATCATGTTCCCCGGCAGAGTTGATTTCCGCAGGATCGTCTGGGAGCGGGAAGAATAAGCTGCGCTTCGGGGCGGTTTGCCGCCTCGGCATGCGTTTGGTGCCCGCCATGAATCGCATGACATGAATTATTCCGCCGCAATGCGAAGGAACCCGCCGCGTCGGCGACACCGAATGTCCGACTACGCCACGCTCATCTGCCCTACGAACCGGAGGAACCATCCATGATGCGGGCCAAGACCGAGCAGAAAGTGAAACGCTGGAAGGACCAGCGCTGGCTGATCGACAGCGTCATCCAGGCCGTCGGCATGGAATGGGATCAGCCGCGCCTGAACTACACCATGTATCCCGCCGGCCCCGACGCCATCGGCGACTTCCGCGCGGTCGGCATGCGGGTGCGCAAATTCGCCGACATGCATCGCGAGTTTGCTGCCGCCGCCCATCGCCGCGAAGTCAAGGCGGTCAATTTCGAAAAGGAGGGCCGCACAATCTCGGCGCGCGAAAGCTACTTCATCGCGTCGCTGCTCTATTCCGCCGCGCGCTGGCCGATCTTCGAGAGCAATGCCAAGTCGATCGATTACAACGCCCGCATGGTTGCCTGTTACGACAAGTTCGCGGCGCTGATGAACCGCCCGATCGAACGCGTCGAAGTGCCGTTCGGCAAAGGCAAGACGCTGCCGGGATATCTCCATTTGCCGCATGCGCCAAAACCGGGCGAAAAATTTCCCTGCGCCATCGGCATCGACGGCATGGACGGCTCCAAGGAGATCATGTGCTCGATGTACGGCGACAAATTCCTCGAGCGCGGCATGGCGCATTTCATCTATGACGGCCCGGGTCAGGGCGAATGCACCTATCGCGACATTCTTGTCACCGAACGCAATCATATGGACGCCGGCCGCGCGGTCTATGACTGGCTGAGCAAGCATCCGCACATCGACGCCGCGCGCTCGGTGATCTGGAGCGTGAGCATGGGAACGTTCTTCGGCCTGCAAGCCGCGGCCGCGCTCGGCGACGCGATCCGCGGCGCCGCCGTCAGCTTCGTCTGTCACGAGCCCGGCCTGACCAGCCTGATGAACCGCTCGGCGCCGTCGTTCAAGATGCGCTTCATGTACATGTCCGGGCACGACGACGAAGACGAATTCGACCGCTTCATGGAGAAATTCAGCCTGTTGCCGATCACCGACGGCATCAAATGCCCGGTGCTGATCCAGGCCGGTGAGGACGATGAGCTGTCGCCAATCGAATTCTCCGAGGAGCTCGCAGGCGAGATCCATTCGCCCAAGAAGCTCGTGATTTACGAGGGCGAGCGCCACGCCATCGGCGGCAACAACCTGTCGTCCGCCTTGGGGGAAAACTGGTTCACCATGCTGGCCGACTGGTGCCTCGACCGGATCGAGGGCAAGCCGGCGCCGAACGAGCGGGTGTTCATCAATTCGCTCGGCCAGGCCGTGACGGAGCCTTACACCCGTTGAAGGGAACCGGCGGGCGGCCTCGAGCGTTAGTGCGAATGGTCTCAACCGAGGAGCTGGCTATGACGTTAGCCCGAGCGACGTTTGCCCCCGAGACTTCGGAGCAGTTTTCCCGCGCGCTCGGCGAGGCGGTAGTCAGGATGTGGGGCCATCTGCCCAATGCGCTGCAAAGCCGCCTGTTCGAAGAGGCCGTGACGTCTTACGACGGCGCGTTGCGGCCGCGGCTGGCCGTGTTCCTGCACGATAAACACCCGCGCACCGCCGCGGCGCGAAAAGCCCGCGCGATTCTCGAACCCGACAGCTTGGGCGGCTAACGCTTGGCTGCAAGCCGCAGCTTCACCCGCGGCGCTTAAGCGGCCCCGACACCTCGTGGGCGCATTCGGCAAACAGCCGCGCCACCGGGCTCAAGGTGCGGTTTTTTAGCGTCACCACGGCGACCGGCCTGGGCCGGATCGGCAGATCGATCGGCAGTATTTTGAGCGGCAATCCGGCCGGATTGAAGTGCAGCAGCGAGGCCGGACACACCGTCAAATAACGCCCCATCGCCACCAGGCTGTTGCGCAAATGATAGGTGAACGTCACCACGCTCGGCTTCGGCACCTCCAAGCCATGGGCACGGAACGCTTCCTCCACCAGCGACCGCGGCAGCGTGTCCGGCGGCGTCAATAGCCACGGTTCGTCGACCAGTTCGGCCAGCGCGATTTTACGCCGCCGCGCCCATTTGCTGTCCAGCCCCGCCACCACGTGAATGGGCTCGTCGAACAGGATTTCCGCGGCCAAATCCTCCTCGGTGAACGGCGCTGGAATGCGCGCAACGATCATATCGTAGGTGCGGTCGCGCAACTCGGCATAATCCACCGTGGCGGTATGGGCGTGTTCGACGCGAAACACGATGCGCGGATATTGCCGCGACAGTTTTTCGATCACCACGGCGACCAGGCCGGAAGCCAGCCATTCGGTGCAACCGATGCGCAGTTCGCCCACCGTGGGATCGGCGAGAAACTCCAGATCCAGCACGCCCTGCCGCAATTCATCGAACACCGCGCGGCCGCGCGCCAGAAAAGCCAGGCCGTACATGGTCGGCGTGACGCCCTGCGCGGTGCGGTCGAACAGACGGACGCCGAGCTCATGCTCGAGCTCCGCGACCGCCTTGGAGACGACCGATTGCGAGGTGGCGAGATGCCGCGCCGCTTGCGCCATGCTGCCCGACTGCACCACGGCAAGCAGGATATTGAGGTCGCGCAGCTTCAGCCGGCGGCCAACGCGGTCGGCGAGTTCCATCGTGCTATCGTAATTTGCGATAGGAGGGTCGTAAATTAGAACTTTCGGCTATGGCCCAGCGGGTCCAGCCTGCGGCGCCAGGGGCAACGGGGCACAGCGGCCGCGGCAGGAGAAGACATGCAGAACGTGACGACACGACGCGGCGTTATGGCGGGCGTTGCCGCAGCCGCCGCAGGCGCCACCTTGGGCTCTATCGGCGGCGCCCATCCTGGTCATGCCGCGGCAGCGGCAGCGGGCCGGCAAGTGCCCGGCGTTTATCGTTACCGTGTCGGCGCCTACGAAGTCACAGCGATCAACGACGGCCAGCTGACCATGCCGGTCAAGCCGCTCATTCCCAACGCCACGGTGGAGGAGATCGATGCGGCGCTCGCAGCCGCCCACCTGCCGCCGGGACAAGCGACGCCCGCATTCAATCCCATCGTCGTCAACACCGGCGCGAAGCTGATCCTGATCGATAGCGGCTTCGGCCAGCACGCCGGACCGACGCTGGGCTTTTTGCCGGTCAACCTTGCCGCCGCGGGCATCGATGCAAAAGCCATCGACGCGGTTTTGATTTCGCACCTTCATCCCGATCACATCGGCGGGCTGCGAACAGCCGATGGCGCACTGACCTTTCCCAATGCCGAGATCATGGTGCCGGCGCGCGACTGGGCGTTTTGGATCGAGGATGGCAACATGGCCAAGCTACGCGACCGGCTGCCCGAAGGCATGGTCAAGAATCATTTCCGGATCGCTGCCAAGATTTTCGACGGGCTGGGCGACGAGGTGACGCGATACGAGTGGGGCAAAGAGGTCGCCCCCGGCATCACGACGATCGATGCCAGCGGCGACACGCCCGGCCACACCGCCTTTATCGTCGCCTCCGGTGCGGCGCGCATCCTCGTACAAGGCGACGTCGCCAACCAGCCGGAGCTTTTCCTGCGCAATCCCGACTGGCACAATATTTTCGAAAACGATCCCGTCGCGGCGGCGGCGACGCGCCATCGCATCTACGATATGGCGGCGGCGGAGAACATGCTCATTGCCGGCTATCACTTCCCGTTTCCGGCGGCAGGCTATGTCGAAAAGGACGGACCGCGTTACCGCCTCGTGCCAATGACCTGGCAGCCGGTCATTTGAATTGCACCGGCCGAAGAGCGATTGTCCGCGCTCGGCGGTTCGATCACGCCGCGTGACGTTCCGCTTGCGGGATGCACAGCAACGCCTGCCGATAGGCGGCAATGATCTTCTTGGTCTCGGCTTCCGCGACCGCCCGGAATATTGGCGCCATGCCGTGCACCCGGTCTGGGTGGTTCTGCTTGATCAGCGCCTTATAGGCTTGCCGGACATCCTCCATGGTCGCGGCCGATGACAGGCCGAGCACGGCAAACCAGGTGTCGTTGGCGTTGTTCTCGTTCGCTTCCGTCCACTGCGACGGGTCGAAAGCCGCCCGATCCTCCGGGGGCGGCGGCGGCGGTTCGGCCGGCCGGAGCGGATCGGAATAGGCCAAATCCTTGAAGACGCAAATTTCGAGCTCGTAGTCGCGGCGCAGACGCGCGCGCCGCAGCAGATAAAATACCGCGGCGGCGGCGACGGCAAAGCCGGCGGCGACCGCGTTGGCGTAGAACAAGCGCGCGTCGAGCGGATACCAGACGAGCGCATGGCGCGCGCCGGCGTTTAATTCGTCCGCCCAGGCCGCCTGGCCGGAGCCTTGCGACGCGGCAATGGCGAGTGTGAGCGCCGCACCATAAGCCGCAATGGCGCCGGCCAAGGCCGATTGCGCGCTTGCGGCATGAACCCAGGCGTACAGCCGCTGCAGCGGCCGCCTTTTCAGCCGCGCGATCGTCTCCCGTAAGTGCTGGGCATGCGCCCGCAGGTCGTCGCATTCTTCGGCATCCGGAACGTCGCCGGTACGATCGAACAGCGCGCGCCAAAAGCGCGGCGCCGTTTCCGTCTGCTGTTCGATTGTCTCGAGGCGGCGGCAGACCTGATCGTACAGCACCACCGCGCGGTCCAATTCGGAAACTTCCGATTTGCGCAGCGCGAATTCCGGCCGCATTTTTCGCGCCGCCAGCACGTGCCGGATGTAACCGAGAATGAGTCCTGGTAACGCCGCCCACAACGCGAGCAAGACCGCGTTGACGAGAAGAGCCGACAGCTCTCCGCCGCTTTCCGGCACGAACATGCACGCGACTCTACTGAACGCTACGCTACAAACGCCGATGGCCGCAGGCGCATAACCTCGCCCTTGCCGAAAAGGCTAGGGGCGGAACCTGACCGAATGCTGGCCGCAGCCGGGCGAAATACGGGCGGGTCGGGCGGATCGAAGGCAGACGACTTCAGCGCGAGGGCTGGAACGCCGGCTGGTCGTCGTTGTTCTGTTTCGCCGGAGTCGCCGGCGGCGGACTGGCCGGGGTCCCGGAACCGCTCGAGGGCGCGGCATCACGGGACGGCGGCGGACCGGACGTTTGCTGCGTGCGCGGCGCCGACGTGGTCGCGGTCGGGTCCGGCTGCGTGGCGTCCTTTTCCTTGGATTTGTCGACCTTCTCGGGGGCCTTGTCCTCTTCATGGTGCGAGCGGCTGCGGGTGGAATAGTGCGGCGAACCCCCGCCGCGGTAATGCTGCGGGCCGAAGTTGAAATTCGGGATCATGAATGGGATCTGGGCCATCGCTGCGGTCGGCGCCAACGCTGCCAGGCCGCACGCAACAACAAAGGCGGCCGCCACGATTGACGGTTTGCCGGTTCCATCCATCGACATCGACCCCTCCATTATTGCGAGCTGCCACCGGTGCCGCGGCGCTCCCGGTTCGAACTATGGCCCAATCATAGCATTTGTATGATGCGATTTGCCGGCTGCGTGAGGACTGCAACTATTTTTCTTATGCGAACCCTGGGTAGAAACGGGGCGCAACCGGCTTCGGCGGATACGCCCGTCCGGCACTATGACCGGTACTGCGGGGAAACCCGCTGGACTTGGGGACAGGCCAGATGCGGGTACACCCGATGACGCCGGGTCCCAGGAAGTGCGGGCTGAAGCTGAGCGGCGGCGTTCGTTCGCTGCCACAAGTACCGCGGCAGAGCGCCGGTAGGCGAACGCGCCCGGATGGCGCGCCTGCGCCCCTGGGCTCCGGCAAGCGGTAATGCGCGTCGGCGTGGCGCGGTGACGGGACAGTGGCGTCTATCAGCGCTCCGCCCCTCGGCTTTTTTGAGGGAAGAGATTACGAGTGGTGAGAACGACTTAGGGAAGAGCGAATAGAACGAAGCGAATAGAGAAAACGTTCGATCATTTGCAAAACGATTTGCGCAGACTCGGACATAATGCACCGCGAGCACGAGCTTCTATTTCACCTCTCCCCAGAGGGGAGAGGTCGAGCGAACGAAGTGAGCGAGGGTGAGGGGGTTCGGAAGCTGGAGATTTTTCTCGAGCGCCCGAGCCCCCTCACCCCACCCTCTCCCCTCTGGGGAGAGGGAGTCGCGGGCATCGCGAGAAAAGATTTGCTTGCGCTGCTACCGGGGAGCCGGCGCCTGATGGCCATCCAGCCCGATGCCGGTGAGGTGGCCGAACAGCGCCACAAGCTTCGCCCGATCGGCGTCCGGCAACGGCGGCTTGAGCAGCGAGGCGACGTTGGTGCGCAGATGTGCGGCGTCGCCGGTGCCGAACAGCACGACGTCAGCGCCCGGCTCATGGCGCGCGAACCGGTAGGCCGCCTCGATCATGTTGGCGGCGCCGGCCTCGTGCACCAGAAAGCCGAACGGATCGTCGGTCTCAGCGAGCCACGGCTCGACCAGACCCTTGGCGGCGAGTGCCTTCATCTCGCGGGCGACGCGCGGCGGATCGGCAAAAATGCTGCGCACCGCGAACATCAACAACGTGCCGATGCCCTTTTGGCGCGTCGCCGGAAATACGTTCGTCCGCGCGCCCTGGTGCATCATGTGGAAGCCCACCATGAACACCTCCCAGACGGGATCGTTCACCGCGCGCTTGAGCGTCTCGTTGGTGTGATCGAGGATCGGATTCTCAGTGAGCCCGATGTGCCGGATCTTGCCTTTGGCCTGCTGCTCGACCAGCGCCGGCGCCAGCGTGTCGCGCGCATATTCGTACATGAACGGATCGACCGCATGCAGATTGAACACGTCGACATAGTCGGTGCCCATAAGCCGCAGCGAATTGTCGAGGCTCGCAACCACGCGCTGCGGCGACCACCATTCGTCATTGCGATGAACCGTGCTTTTGGTCGCTACCACCACCGTGTCGCGCGGGATCGATTTGAGCGCCCGGCCGACCACGCCCTCGGTGCCGTAAGGCGGCGCGGTGTCGATGAAATTGACGCCGAGCTCGACCGCTTCGCACACCAGCCGCGCGGCCTCGTCCTCGGTCTTGCCGGATTTGAGCCCCATCCGCGAAAAGCCGCCGGTGCCGAGCCCGGCAACGCTGACGCGCAGGCCGGTGCGGCCGAGGGTGGTGTAGTGCATGGGTGGCTTCCTATGCATTGATTCGGACCGAAATCCTTTGCGCTCACGCTATCTGGGTAGCGCTTGTGCTTTGAACTTGGCTCCTAGCTAGACTTGGCGTCCCTTGGTGCCCGATCTACATAGTGTTAACAATGAAGGGGCATAGTTGGTATCGGTGAGACGCTCTCGGAGCGGTTGAGAATTATGGATCGAGAGCTTCAAAGCTGGATGAGAGCACTGGGTTACGACCCAAATTCGCATGCGCTCCATCAACCTATGTCCCATTTGCTCAACGCGAAACCCTACGCCCCGGAGCTTCTTGATCTATTGAATCCAACGGGAGAGATCCGTGCGCATGCTGTTTTTGATGTTGAAGGTGTGCCGACTGTTTGCTTCTTCGCAGATGGCTCACTCCTAACCGATGAAGATCAACTCGAAAAAATTCGCCAACGAGTATGGAATCAAAATCTTATCTCCCTAATACTCGTTTTGGCCTGCACCCGGTTCGGTTGACACCCGCTTAAGCGAATCCCGCCTTCATCTCGAACTCCACAGGACTTAGATATCCAAGCGTCGAGTGCCGACGCTTCGGATTATAGAAGCATTCGATGTAGTCGAACACATCAGCCTTGGCCTGGTCGCGCGTCCGATACGTCTTGCGTGCTGTGCGCTCGGTCTTCAGCGAGGAGAAGAAGCTCTCCATCGCCGCATTGTCCCAGACATTGCCTGAACGGCTCATCGAGCAGATGACGCCATGATCGGCCATGAGCTTTTGGAACTGCTCGCTGGTGTACTGGCTACCGCGATCGGAGTGATGCAGTAGCGCATCGGGCTTGCCTCGCCGCCAGATCGCCATCACCAGGGCATCGGTGACGAACTGGGCCGTCATCTCAGCACTCATCGACCAGCCAACCGCGCGTCGGGAGAACAGGTCAATGACTGCCGCCACATAGAGCCAACCTTCCGCTGTCCACACATAGGTGAAGTCGGCGATCCATTTGCGGTTGGGAGCGGGCGCTTCGAAGCTGCGGTTGAGCACGTTGGCAGCGACGGCGGCGACCTGCCGCTCACCCAGATCGGGCGGCAGTCGCCGCCGTCGCGGACGGGCTTTGAGGGCCTGTAATCGCATCAATCGCTCGATCCGATGCAGACCGCACGACACACCCTCCGCCAGCATGTCGTGCCACACCCGCCTGGCGCCGTAGGTTCGATCGCTGGCGAGGAAGCTCGCTCGAACCTTGGCACCGAGCTCTTCATCGCTCCGGCTGCGTGGACTGCGCGGTCGCCTCAGCCAGGCATAGAACCCACCCCGCGAGACACCGAGCGCCTCGCACAACCATCCCGCCGGCCAGATCCCCCGGTGCTTCGCAATGAATCCGAACTTCACGTCAATTCCTTCGCGAAGTAGGCCGCGGCTTTTTTTAGGATGTCTCGTTCGGCCTTCAGCCTGACCAACTCGCGCTTGAGCTGCGCGATCTCCAACTGTTCGGGCTTCATCTGACCTTGGCCGGGAAACGCATGCTGCGGATCATCCGCAAGCGCTTTCACCCAACCGCGTAGCTGTGACTGATGCACACTGAGATCGTGCGAGGCCTGGGCATACGAGACGCCACGCTCTTTGATCAGCCGCACAGCTTCAAGCTTGAACTCGCGTGTAAACTTCCGTCTCTCCATGACTCACCTCCGGTTCCATCAAAACACCTAACTCGGTGTCTGCGGAACCGGGTGCAGGCCAGGAGCTACTTTTCGAGGATGGGCGAAAAGCTTGTGTCGTAGTCGTCGCAAGGCCGCGAATTCGCGCCGACAATGATCGCTGGATCATACCTCCCAACGAGTCCTTTGAATATTGGGTTCCTAAAGCCGACGTGAGTCTCGCATTCGGGCGTCTGACACTTCACGGCAGTGACCGCCACATCGTGCAAACGCAAGCAATTTCGCTTTCAAACCGACAACTAACTACGTTGATGTGGGGGGATGATTTTGATCTTGCACTATGGGCAGAACTTCGCCTGCGCGGGACTTTCGGCAATCTATTCTCCGGTCCTCGCCGACGATGGGTAAGGCGCAAAGGATTTCACAGAACAGACAACTCAGTAGCTATGAAGGAGTGGGTTAGCACTCGTCCTTTGTGGCAAATCCCATTTGTGAAGCCCGAAGACTTGTACCTCGTACCGGTAGTTGATCTTAGCGGAGAGCGAAAGTTTCCAAAGGAAGAGATTCTCAATATCCCCCATTTAAGCCAAGATCTTCTAGCCGTCTTCGATGGCCCGCGTATTCTCTTCCCAGACGGCCCGTCGCCCGAGAAAGAAATTCGGGCAGCATTCATAGATGGGCCCGGCTGCTTCATGAGCAGCGTAGGCACGATTTCGGGCCCAAAGATGGATGCGGATCTATTGAGGTTCGCTACGGTCTATTTGCGCTCTGATTTGGTTCGCTATTTTATGATCACCCAACTCTACCAATTGCTGAGCGACCGAGATCGCGTGTCGCTTTCGGACATTTCCCATTTTCCGTTCTATTTGCCCGAACAACATCCAGACCCTGAAACTGGGCGTCGCATTGTTCGATCCATCGCTAACATGACTCGCGAGTTAGAAGAAACGAATCCGCTTCTTCGTCAGCATCGGTGGGAACAACTGAGAGGAATCGCGGAAGCGCAGCTTCATATGTACTTTGGCCTTTCCGAACAAGCTGGTGCGATTGTGCGCGAGACCGTTGAATCGGTTCTGCCTCGAGTCCGCCCCTATGGCATGTCCACGGTCTTTGATCGGGCAGGCCTACGGGCAAGTAACGAAGTTATCGAGGTCTACACGTCGACGCTGCTGTCGGAGTTAGAATCCTGGCGAAATGCGCGCAGAGGGACCGGAAATTTCAGAGTTCATGTCCTGCTGACAAGAATAGACAGGGCTGGGCCATTTGGTGTGATCAGGGTCAATCTCGGCGGCAGCGAGAATGCTGACAATACCCACATTGAAAGAACGGATGATGCAGTTCTTGCGACGGTGGATGAATTACGACGCCTTTCAATATTGCCAATATCCTATTCAGAGGACATTTACGTCACACCCGATATGGTGATTTTCTCCGGAAATTCTATTTATCTTATCAAGCCGCAAATCGAGCGCGCTTGGCTCCGGCGACAAGCGCGCCGAGATGCTGAAGCTATTGTTTCTGCTACCACTCGTCCTTCGGCATCAATCGTGAACGTCGCATGACTCACAGCGGCTGGTTAGCGGCGTTTCCTCACGATGACGCACGCGTCGTTGTATCGACACTTTGTGATGTCTGGCAGGAACTGGCTACGCTAAGCGCTGCGACGTTTCACTATAAAAAACGAGAGCCAGAACTGACAGAGTTGCTGTGCGAGCTGATTCGCTCCGTTTTTAAGGAGAGAACTAAGCTAACCGGGCAGTGGAGCTACGAACGTAGGATGGCCCGGATCGCAAAAGGGAAATCGACGGCTGTCGGCGTCACGGATCGTAAACGAACAGATATCTGGCCTGCACCCGGTTCCGCAGACACCGAGTTAGGTGTTTTGATGGAACCGGAGGTGAGTCATGGAGAGACGGAAGTTTACACGCGAGTTCAAGCTTGAAGCTGTGCGGCTGATCAAAGAGCGTGGCGTCTCGTATGCCCAGGCCTCGCACGATCTCAGTGTGCATCAGTCACAGCTACGCGGTTGGGTGAAAGCGCTTGCGGATGATCCGCAGCATGCGTTTCCCGGCCAAGGTCAGATGAAGCCCGAACAGTTGGAGATCGCGCAGCTCAAGCGCGAGTTGGTCAGGCTGAAGGCCGAACGAGACATCCTAAAAAAAGCCGCGGCCTACTTCGCGAAGGAATTGACGTGAAGTTCGGATTCATTGCGAAGCACCGGGGGATCTGGCCGGCGGGATGGTTGTGCGAGGCGCTCGGTGTCTCGCGGGGTGGGTTCTATGCCTGGCTGAGGCGACCGCGCAGTCCACGCAGCCGGAGCGATGAAGAGCTCGGTGCCAAGGTTCGAGCGAGCTTCCTCGCCAGCGATCGAACCTACGGCGCCAGGCGGGTGTGGCACGACATGCTGGCGGAGGGTGTGTCGTGCGGTCTGCATCGGATCGAGCGATTGATGCGATTACAGGCCCTCAAAGCCCGTCCGCGACGGCGGCGACTGCCGCCCGATCTGGGTGAGCGGCAGGTCGCCGCCGTCGCTGCCAACGTGCTCAACCGCAGCTTCGAAGCGCCCGCTCCCAACCGCAAATGGATCGCCGACTTCACCTATGTGTGGACAGCGGAAGGTTGGCTCTATGTGGCGGCAGTCATTGACCTGTTCTCCCGACGCGCGGTTGGCTGGTCGATGAGTGCTGAGATGACGGCCCAGTTCGTCACCGATGCCCTGGTGATGGCGATCTGGCGGCGAGGCAAGCCCGATGCGCTACTGCATCACTCCGATCGCGGTAGCCAGTACACCAGCGAGCAGTTCCAAAAGCTCATGGCCGATCATGGCGTCATCTGCTCGATGAGCCGTTCAGGCAATGTCTGGGACAATGCGGCGATGGAGAGCTTCTTCTCCTCGCTGAAGACCGAGCGCACAGCACGCAAGACGTATCGGACGCGCGACCAGGCCAAGGCTGATGTGTTCGACTACATCGAATGCTTCTATAATCCGAAGCGTCGGCACTCGACGCTTGGATATCTAAGTCCTGTGGAGTTCGAGATGAAGGCGGGATTCGCTTAAGCGGGTGTCAACCGAACCGGGTGCAGGCCAATCGAGTATTTTTCGGACAGACCGACTCCGCCATTGGAGCTCACTTTTGAGTTTAAGAAATTGAGCCACACTGCGGGTCGGCGCAAGGTTTATGTCGGCGAGGATGGTATGTTACGTTTTATCACCGGCGATTACAGCATCAAGCAACCGGTTGCAGTGATGGTTGGGATATTGGAGGGAAGTAAAGCGGCGTGTGTTCCGCCGCTCATATCATTTTTACAGACTGACAGTACGAGAAAGCTCCTGCACATGTGTGCGCGCCCTGAACCGTGTGTCGTGGCGCCCTCTGCTATTTTCGATCCTGATGCTCAGTTCGATACTGTTCATTCACGCGATGCCGCGATGGCCCCAGCACACGGCACGATTGTGATTTGTCATGTATTTTTGGGGTTTCATTGAGATTGCCTTGCCAAAGGAGCTTTATGAACCTTAGCCCCTTTCCCATTGTTGCATGCGGCACTAAAACATCCAGCCAATGACAACAGAAGTCAACGCAAAAACGACCGCTACAACGCCGCCGAGGCCGAGGCCAAGTGGCAGAAAATCTGGGATGAGCGCGGCGTCTTCGCGACGCGCAATGAGGACGTGCGCAACAAGTACTACGTGCTGGAGATGTTCCCCTACCCGTCCGGCCGCATCCATATGGGCCACGTGCGCAACTACACCATGGGCGATGTGGTGGCGCGGGTGAAGCGGGCGATGGGGTTCGACGTGCTGCATCCGATGGGCTGGGACGCCTTCGGCATGCCGGCCGAGAATGCCGCCATGGAGCGCAAGGTCCATCCCAAGACGTGGACCTACCAGAACATCGACGCCATGAAGAAGCAGCTCAAGTCGATGGGGCTGTCGCTCGACTGGAGCCGCGAGATCGCGACCTGCGATCCGGCCTATTACAAGCACCAGCAGAAGATGTTCCTCGATTTCCTGCGCGCCGGTCTGGTCGAGCGCAAGCAATCGAAGGTGAACTGGGATCCGGTCGACAACACGGTGCTGGCCAACGAGCAGGTGATCGACGGCCGCGGCTGGCGCTCCGGCGCGCTGGTCGAGCAGCGCGAGCTGACGCAGTGGTTCTTCGCCATCACCAAATTTGCCGCGTCGCTCCTGGATGCGCTCGAAACGCTCGATCGCTGGCCGGAAAAAGTCCGGCTGATGCAGAAGAACTGGATCGGCCGCTCGGAAGGCTTGCTGGTTCGCTTCGCGCTCGATCAAAAAACCACGCCGAACGGCGAGAGCGAGCTCGAAGTCTTCACCACGCGGCCGGACACGTTGTTCGGCGCAAAATTCATGGCGCTGGCGCCGGACCATCCGCTGGCCGCGGCAGCGGCGGCCAAGAATCCGGCGCTGGCCAAATTCATCGAAGAGTGCCGGCATCGCGGCACCGCCCAGGCCGAGATCGACACCGCCGAAAAACTCGGCTTCGACACCGGCATGAAAGCGCTGCATCCGTTCGATGCGTCGTGGCAGATTCCGGTCTATGTCGCCAACTTCATCCTGATGGATTATGGCACCGGCGCCATTTTCGGCTGCCCGGCCCACGACCAGCGCGACCTCGACTTCGTCAACAAATACGGCCTCGGCAATGTGCCGGTGGTTTGTCCGCCGGACATCGATCCGAAGACCTTCGTCATCACCGACACCGCCTATGATGGCGACGGCCGCATGATCAATTCGCGGTTTTTGGACGGCATGACGATTGCGCAAGCGAAGCAGGAAGTCGCGCGCAGGTTGGAACGCGAGACGCTGCCGGCCGGCGAAGCTCCTCCCCCTGAAAGGGGGAGGATGGCGAGCGAAGCTCGCCCGGTGGGGGTCAGTGCGCGCACGGACCCCTCCCCGGCGCTACGCGCCGGCCCTCCCCTTTCAGGGGAAGGTGCAAGGAGCGGCAACCGCCCCGTCGCGCAACGCCAAGTCAATTATCGCCTGCGCGACTGGGGCATTTCGCGGCAGCGCTATTGGGGCTGCCCGATCCCGGTCATCCATTGCGCCACATGCGGCGTGGTTCCGGTGCCGGAAAAAGATCTGCCGGTGACCTTGCCCGACGACGTCAGTTTCGACCGGCCGGGCAATCCGCTCGACCATCATCCGACCTGGAAAAACGTCACCTGCCCGCAGTGCGGCGGGCCGGCGCGGCGCGAGACCGATACCATGGATACCTTCGTCGACTCGTCGTGGTATTTCGAGCGCTTCACCGATCCGTGGATCAAGACCGCGCCGACCGACGTGCCGATGGTCAATGCGTGGATGCCGGTCGACCAATATATCGGCGGCATTGAGCACGCGATTTTGCATCTGCTCTATAGCCGCTTCTTCACCCGGGCCATGAAAGAAACCGGCCATGTCGGCCTCGACGAGCCGTTCGCCGGCCTGTTCACCCAGGGCATGGTGGTGCACGAGACCTATAAACAAAATGACCAGTGGCTTATGCCCACTGACGTAAAAATCGGAGAAAGCAAGGGCAGACGAACAGCACGATACAAGGGAAAGTTTGCTGCGATCGGCCCGATCGAAAAGATGTCGAAGTCGAAGCGCAACACCATCGACCCCGACGAGATCATCGCCACTTACGGCGCCGACGTGGCGCGCTGGTTCATGCTGTCGGACTCGCCGCCGGAGCGCGACGTGGAATGGACCGAGCGTGGCGTCCAGGGCGCCTGGCGCTTTGCGCAGCGGCTGTGGCGGCTCGTCGGCGAGGCCGGCGAAATCGCCCAATCGGCGCCGGCCGAGCGGCCGGCCGAGTTCGGTCCGGTGGCGCTGAAATTGCGCAAGGCCACCCACCGGGCGCTGGCCGCCGTATCCGCCGACATCGAAAAGCTACACTTCAATGTTTGTGTCGCCCACATCTACGAATTCGCCAATACGCTCAATGCGGTAATCGGCGATATGGGGTCGGAAGATGGGGCCGATTTGGGGGCCGAAACAGGTGCCATTTCCACACCGGATTTCCGGTGGGCCATGCGCGAAGCGGTTAACGTTCTTGTGCAATTGTTCGCACCCATGATGCCGCATCTTGCCGAGGAATGCTGGGTTTCGCTCGGCCACCCGGCGCTGGTCGCGCAGGCGCCATGGCCGCGGCTCGAGCCGGACTTGCTGATCGAGAACACGATCACGCTGCCGGTGCAGATCAACGGCAAGAAGCGCGCCGAAGCGACGGTGCCACGCGACGCCAAGCCGGCCGAAATTGAGGCTGCCGTCCTGGCGCTCGATGCGGTAAAAAGGGCGCTCGACGGCAAGCCGCCGAAGAAGGTGATCGTTGTGCCGGGACGGATCGTCAATGTGGTGGTTTGAACGCAACGCCGCCGGGAGCCGGATGGCTCCAGCCTGGGGCCGGCTAGCCCGCCTTGCCGTCGTGCTCGCCGCGGCGGGACTCACCGCCGGCTGTTTTCAGCCGCTCTACGGCACGCAGCCGTCGGCCGCGACCGAGTCGGTTCGCGACAAGCTCGCACAGATCGACGTGCCGGTGATCCCCGCGGCGAAAGGCCAGACGGTGGCGCGCATCGCGGTGGCGCTGCGCAATTCCTTGCAATACGGCTTGAACGGCGCCGCCGGCGCCAATGCGCCGACCTATACGCTCAAGGTCGTCGTTGGCGTGACGGCGCTGTCGGTCGTCGTCGACGTCACCAGCGGCCGGCCGGACGCGCAGGTCGCTTCCGTCATTGCCAGTTACCAGCTCATCGAAATGGCAACCGGCAAGGTCGTCCTGACCGATACGACCTTTGCCCATGTCGACTACGATATTCCCGGCGCGGCGCAACGCTTCGCCAAGCAGCGCGCCGAGCGCGACGCCGAAGACCGCGCCACCGAGGTCGTCTCCGACACCATCAGGAATCGGCTGGCGTCATACTTCGTCGCCGGCACTTAGAGCATGATCCCGAAAAGTGGATACCGGTTTTCGGAAAAGATCATGCTCAATCTCAAATAAATACTCATAATGGTTGCGATCAAGGCAGCCGACGTCGACGCCTTCGTGGCGCGCCCCGATCCGGCGCGGCCGGTCGTTCTGGTGTTCGGCCCCGATGCCGGTCTGGTCAGCGAGCGCGCCAACGTTTTGGTCAAAGCGTCGGTCGACGATGCCAACGATCCGTTCGCGCTGGCGCGGCTCGAGGCCGAAGACTTGAGCGCCGAGCCGTCGCGGCTGGTCGAGGAAGCACAGACCATTCCGCTGTTCGGCGGCCGCCGCGCGGTCTGGGTGAAAGCGGGCAGCCGCAATATCGCGGCGGCGGTCGAGGCGCTGTTGGCGCTGCGGACAATCGAATGCCGCGTCGTGATCGAGGCCGGCGATCTGCGCCGCAACGCACCGCTACGGTCATTATGCGAAAAGGCGAAGAACGCCGCGGCGCTGCCCTGCTATGCCGACGACGAACGCGCGCGGACGCGGCTGATCGACGACGAGATGCGTGAAGCCGGGCTCAAGCTCGCGCCGGACGCGCGCGCCATGCTGATCCCGCTCTTGGGCGGCGACCGCCAGGCGTCCCGCAACGAGATTGCCAAGCTCGCGCTCTATGCCCGCGGCCGCGATCAGGTCAGCGTCGATGATGTTGCCGCGGTCGTGTCCGACGCCTCGGCGCTGGCGCTTGACGATATCGTCGATGCGACGTTTGCCGGCCGCCCGCCAGAGCTGGAAACTCAGCTCGCCAAGGCGCGGCTCGCCGGCACCTCGGCGGGATCGATCCTGTTCGCCGTGCAGCGCCAGGTCGCGCAACTGCATAAATGGCGCACCGCGATCGAAGCCGGTTCCGGATTCTCGCTCGATGCCGTGCAGCCGCCGGTCAATTTTCGCCGCAAGGACGCGATCGCGGCGGCGCTGCGGCTCTGGAGCGCGGCAAAACTTCTCGTCGCCATGGGCGAGCTTTCGGACGCGGTGTTGCAATCGCGGCGCAATGCCGATCTGGCCGACACCATCGCCGAGCGCGCGCTGCTCGCGATCGCCGCCAATGTCCGGCGCAGCGCCGCCTGACAGCCGTCGATCGACCTACTGTGCCGAAGCGCGGCCGCGCGTCGTCGACCAGTCCGCGAGCTTGTTGCGGCCGACCACCGACATTTTGGCGGCGGCGGTGACGAGCACGCCGTTAAGGACCAATTCGAAGTTTTCCCGCGCCGCGCGGTTCGCCGCCATGGCGGTGCGCAGTGCGTTGGCATCGAACGGCTCCGCCCGCAGTTTGTCGCGCAATTCTTCACGCGACAGGCGCAGATCGGCCTGCGCGCTCGCCACCTTTTCGGCATCGGTGCGCAGCTCGGAGCGCATCACCTCGGCGTCGGCCGCCGGCAGCGATGCGGCGATCTCATTAAGGCGATTGGCCACGTCGCGATTGATCTGCGCGACATTGGACAACGGCACCGTGCCGGCGCCGCTATAGCGAAAAGCCACTGCACCGGCCGCGCCGACAAAGAACACGTTCAGCGCCAGCGATGTGACGAATACCCAACGCAGACGGCCAGCGCCGTCAAACTTCGGCAAAAGAGACATGGTCACCCCACTTCAGCCGGCAACTTCGGCGGCAACGAGACCGCAGTCGTGCCGGCAGCAGGCAATTTTACACGCGCAATATTCGTAAGTTCAAGTCTAAGAGGGGTTTTCCAGGCTGAACGCGCCGGTATCGTCGTCATAGGCGAACACTTCGGCGAAACGGCCCCACGCGGTCACGGCGCGCAGCGTGTGCTCGGCGTCCTCCGTGCTCATGTGGTCTTCCAATTCGTCCAGAAAGCGGCTTTTCGGCGCCACATGATTGGCGCGCTCCTGCAGCACGCGGCGGATATGCGTGGCGAGCGGGATGTAGGCCAGCAACTGGCGCTGGAACAGCTTCTTGCGGTCGTCCATGCCGAGCTCGGCGAATTGCTTGCCGGTATCGGTAAGTTTTATGTCGCCGCCCCCGACCTCGGCGAAATGAAACATCTGCATCGCCTCGGCCACGGGAAACAACTCGTCTGCTTCCAGGTGCAATTCGTCGGCCAGCACCGGCAAGTCGGCCTTACCGTTATAGGGCGCGGCGGCGAGCGTCTCGATCAGGCCGGAGAACAGGTTGGCCGAGACCCGCGGCAGCACGGTGCTGATGGTAATTTGCCGCTCCGGACCGGCCTGCGCGGCGTTCGGCGCGCGCGCGGTCATCGCCACGTAGATTTTCTCGACCAGGTCGCGGAACTGCGGATCGAGGCGATTGCGCGGCTGGCGCAGGTCGACACCGATCTCGCGGATGATGCGGCCCGGATTGTTGGAGAACAACAGGATGCGGTCGCACATCAGCACCGCTTCCTCGATATTGTGGGTGACCAGGATGACGCCCTTGATCGGCAGTTTGCCGTCGCCCCACAGGTCGAGGAAGTCGGTGCGCAGCGTCTCGGCGGTGAGCACGTCGAGCGCGGAGAACGGCTCGTCCATCAACAGGATGTTCGGGTGCACGACCAGCGCGCGGGCAAACCCGACGCGCTGGCGCATGCCGCCGGACAACTCGCGCGGATAAGCCGATTCATAGCCGTCCAGCCCGATCAGGTCGATCGCCGCCAGCGCGCGCTTGCGGATCTCGGGCTCCGGCAGGCCGAGCGCCTCCAAGCCGAGTTGCACGTTCTCCAGCACCGTCAGCCAGGGAAACAAGGCAAAGCCCTGAAACACCATGGCGATGCCAGGCGCCGGCCCCAGCACCGGCTGGCCCAGATAGGTAACGGAGCCGTCGGACGGTTGCGCCAGGCCGGCGATGAGCCGCAGCAAGGTCGATTTGCCGGATCCGGTGCGACCAAGAAGGCCGACGATCTGGCCTTGCGCGACCTGAAGCTCGATGCCGTCGAGCACCAGAAGATCGCCGCCGTCAGCCTTGGGGAATGTGTGACGCAAACCGTGAATGTCGAGCAGAGGCGCGTTCATGATCTCTCCTCACCCCAGCCGGAATTTGCGTTCGGCGTAGAGATACAGCGGACGCCAGAACACGCGATTGATGACGACGACGTAGAGACTCATCACGGCAATGCCCAGCACGATGCGGTGGAAATCGCCGGCATCGGTCTGCTGCGCAATATAGGCGCCGAGGCCTTTGGCTTCGAGGTGCTTGTCGCCCCATGAGGCCACCTCGGCGACGATGCTGGCGTTCCACGAGCCGCCGGACGCGGTGATCGCGCCGGTCACGTAATACGGCAATACCGCAGGCAGCGCGATGCGCCGCCACCACAGCCAGCCGCGCACGCGGAAATTGGCGCCGACGGCGCGCAGCTCCGCGGGGATCGCCGACGCGCCGGCGATGACGTTGAACAAAATGTACCATTGCGTGCCGAGGATCATCAGCGGGCTGAGCCAGATATTCGGATTGAGCTGCCACGCGACAATCCCTGAGACCACGATCGGGAACAGCACGTTGGCCGGAAAGGCAGCGAGGAACTGGGCAATCGGCTGCACCACGATCGCCGCATAGGGCCGCGTGCCGACCCAAACGCCGATCGGGACCCAGACCACAGTGGCGAGCGCGATGAGCACGATGACGCGGATCAGCGTCGCCAGCCCGAGCAACATCGCCGTGCCGACGTCGGCGAGCGCAATGCCTTCGGTGAAGAAGCGCAGCGCCTGCCACAATGCGAACGCGGTCAGCGCAAAGACGATCAAGCCCAACTGGAACGTGATCCAGCCCGGCCGCGTCCGCGGCGCGCGCCTGACGGCTTCGACATTGTCCGGATGTCGCGGCAGCAATAAGCGCCGCCACAGCACCGCGAACGGCCGCGTGACCCGATCGACGATGCGGGACCGGCGCAAAATGTCGAGCACCCACGAATGCGGCGCCGCGATGCCGGGCTCCTGCTCGAAGCGGAACCGGTCGGCCCAGGCGACCAGCGGCCGGAACAGGATCTGGTCGTAGACCAGGATCACCACCAGCATGGTGCCGATCGCCCAGCCGACCGCCTTCAAGTTCTGCTGCTCGATGGCGAGCGCGATATAGGAGCCGACGCCGGGCAGCGTGACCGTCGTGTTGCCGACGCTGATCGCCTCAGACGCCACGACGAAGAACCAGCTGCCGGACATCGACATCATCATGTTCCAGATCAGCTGCGGCATGGCGAACGGCACGTCGACGCGCCAGAACGACATCCACGGGCTGAGCCGGAAACTGCGCGACGCCTCGACCAGCTCGGTCGGCACCGTGCGCAGCGACTGATAGAAGCTGAATGCCATGTTCCAGGCCTGGCTGGTGAAAATCGCGAAGATCGCCGCGAATTCGGCGCCCAGCACGCGCCCGGGAGCCAGCGCCATGAAAAACACGACGGTGACCGAGATGAAGCCGAGGATCGGCACCGACTGGAGAATATCGAGCAGCGGCACGAGGATGCGTTCGGCCTGCTTATTCTTCGCCGCCAGCGTCGCATAAGTGAAGGTGAACAGAAGCGACAGCGCCATGGCGACAAGCATGCGCAGCGTCGTGCGCGCGGCATATTCGGGCAGATTGGCCGGATCGAGCGACGGCGGCGTGCGTTGCAGATCGGCCAGCGGCTCGAACAGATGGCGGCTTGCTTCGCCGAGGAAGACTAAGAGCCCGAGGATCAGCAGAACCGCGAGAATATCCCACCGGCTGAACAATCGATCCCAGCCGCCGACCGAAATGGGGACGAACACTCGCATGTCTTGACGCCCGGCTGTCACAGAATTGTCGCGCGAATGCAGCCGCGACGGAGCCGCCGGCCGCGAGGTCCGGTCATCCCATAACATCGCCGCCGCGCCAATCAAACCTTATTGCGCGGCCTTTCCGCAATTTGTCCGGACGATTTTGCCGCCGCATATGCCGAAGGCGGCTCGGGCCTACGATCCCTTCGGCGCCAGGGCCGAGAGGGCATGCACCAGTTCGATCGGGAACGGGAACACGATCGTCGAGCCGCGCTCGCTGGCGATGTCGAACAGCGTGCCGAGATAGCGCAGCTGCATCGCCTGCGGCACCTCGGATAAGATGCGGGCAGCCTCGACCAGCTTCTGCGCCGCCTGCTGCTCGCCCTCGGCATTGATGATCTTGGCGCGGCGCTCGCGCTCGGCCTCGGCCTGACGGGCGATGGCGCGGACCATGCTCTCGTCGAGGTCGATGCGTTTGACCTCGACATTGGCGACCTTGATGCCCCAGGCCTCGGTCTGCTTGTCGAGCACGTCCTGGATGCCGGAATTGAGCTTGTCGCGCTCCGCCAGCATCTCGTCGAGGTCGTGCTTGCCCAGCACCCAGCGTAGCGTGGTCTGGGCGAGCTGGCTGGTCGCGACGAGGTAATCCCTGACCTCGATGATGGCGCGCTCGGCATCGACAACTCGGAAATAGATGACGGCAGAGACCTTGACCGAGACATTGTCGCGGGAAATCACGTCCTGCGGCGGCACTTCGTCAACAATCACCCGGAGATCGACGCGCACCATCTGCTGAATGAACGGCACCAGGAGGAAAAGGCCGGGCCCCTTGGTTCCGGTATAGCGGCCGAGTGTAAAGACGACGCCACGCTCGTATTCGCGCAGGATGCGAATGGAAGACCAAAGAAAGATCAGCACCAAAAAGGCAATGAAGATGATCGGCGAGAAAAACAACATGGTTTTGCTCCTTGTTCGTCAGAGCGGTTGGACGCGAAGAACGAGGCCGTCGCGATCGAGAACTTTGACATGGGTTCCGACGGCGAGCGGCGCGTCGGCGCGCGCCAGCCAGACTTCGCCCTTGACCCGCACCCTGCCCTCGCCGCCTTGCCAGAACACCGCCTCGCCGGCGGCGCCGATCAGCGCTTCGCCGCCGGTCACCACCGGCCGCTTGCGCGAGCTCAGCAGCACCGCCAGTGCCAGGAGGAAGAGCGCGGCACTGCAAAGGGCGGTGCCGATCACGACCGTGTAGGACAACGCGAAGCCCGGCACGCGCGAAGGAAACATCATCAGCGCGCCGATGACGAACGCGGCGATGCCGCCGACGCCGATCGCACCGAAGGCGCCGATATGGGCCTCAGCGATCATCAGGCCGATGCCGATGAGAACGAGCGCCGCGCCGGCATAGCTGATCGGCAGCAGCGCCAGCGCATAGAGCGCAACGAAAAGACTGATGACGCCGATGAGACCCGGCGCGACGGCACCCGGATTGAAGAATTCGAGGATCAGCCCATAGACGCCGATCAGCAACAGGATGAACGCGACATTGGGATTGGTGACGAGCGCGAGCAGCTCGGTGCGCCAGTCGGGCGGCACGGTCACCACGTCAAGGCCTGCGGTTGTCAGGCGCACTGGCTTGCCGGCGGCCTTCACGGTGCGGCCATCGATCTGGCGAAGGAGATCGGGGATATCGTCGGCGATCACGTCGATGACATGGAGCGATAGCGCGTCGGCAGCGGGAAGGCTCACCGCCGAGCGCACGGCATCGGCGGCCCAATCGGCGTTGCGCCCGTTGAGCGCGGCGAGGCTGCGGATATAGGCGATGGCGTCGTTGACGACCTTGCGTGTTTCGGTGTCTCCGGATTCGTCGGCCTTGTTTTGCTGCGATTGTTTTTGTTCGGGGCTGCCGCCGGGTAGCGTCGGGCCGCCGAGCTGAACCGGGGTCGCGGCGCCGATATTGGTGCCGGGCGCCATGGCGGCGAGCGCACTGGCATAGGCGATATAGGTGCCGGCG
Organism: uncultured Alphaproteobacteria bacterium; assembly: GCA_963724715.1. Taxonomy (GTDB): domain Bacteria; phylum Pseudomonadota; class Alphaproteobacteria; order Rhizobiales; family Xanthobacteraceae; genus BOG-931. Next base: position 318,959 of record CAVRVV010000006.1, read on the forward strand.
CTGGCGGCGCGCGCGCCGCTCGGCGCCACATAGGTTACGACCGGCACCGGCGACGCCAGGATTGCGCTGATGATCTGGCGCATCGACGTATCGAGGCCGCCCGGCGTGTTCATGCGCAGCACGACGACACCGACGACGCCCGGCGTTGCGCTGTGCAATTCCCGCACGACATAGTCGGCGATGGCGGGACCAATCGCGCCGTCGACATCGAGCACCAAAGCGCGTTCGGCGGCCCGCGCCGGCACAGCGAGCGTTGCGAGCAACAGCGTCGCAACCAACATGGCCAAAAGCACGATCACCGCGCGCAGGCGCATCATGGCAATCTTCCCGGGCCGGCGGCCCCGGTGGCGCAATACGGACGTATCTTATCTTGGTCGCGCGAGCGCGTCTCGCAAGGCAGTTACGACATTGCGGCCGCGCGTCGCGGGACGGCGATCGGTTGCGCGCCGAACGGAATGCGCTGCACGGCGAGGACCGCGAGCCAACTCAATACCAGCGTACCGCCGAACACGATCGCCGCCTTGATCATGGCGAACAGCGCCGTGCCCAGCAACGCATATTGCAGCCACATGACGAAGTTATAGTGCACCAGATAAAGGCCGTAGGCGTTGGCGGACAGGCTATCGAGACGTCGCGAACGTGTGGTGGCGAAATGCAAGCTGACGGCGATCAGGAAAAACAGCCGGTCGCGCAGGCCAGCACGAAACTGAGATCGGCGGCGACCTCGACGGCAAGAGGCGCCGGACCGTTGATCGGATAGCCGCAGAACCCCGCATTGCGGCTGTCGCCGGAGTGCAATTCCCGGTTGCTTGTCTAAGCCACGGAACTTGCAAGAGTTTGCCTTGGGATGGACCGACAAGGGGTCGCCGGCGGTCCAGAAATCACCGCATTGTCGGGCCACCATTTCTACGCCATCAATGCGCGGAACTTGATTCTTTCGACAATGACGAATGGAGAAGGGCATTGGCAGTGCAATCGGCAAAACTGGCGATGGCGGCACTCTTGATGTTGGTTGCCGCCGCGAATTCCACGGTGGCCGCGGATCCTTTGGTGACCGGGCTGTGGCAAAAGATCGATGAGCCAACCAGCAAGTCGGTCGGCTGGTTTCTCTTCACCGAAAGCGACGGTGTCTATCAAGGAATGATCGCCAAGCTGTTCCTGCGTCCGGGCGATCCGCCGAACCAAACCTGTACGGCCTGCAAGGATGACCGCAAGGACCAGCCGCTGCTCGGCATTCCCTTGATCAGGAATATGAAGGCGAATGGGAATGGCCTGTACTATGAAGGCGGCAATATTCTCGATCCGCGCGACGGCAATATCTACAACGCCATGATGACGCTGAGCCCGGACGGCCAGACGCTGACGGTTCGCGGCTATCTCGGCATCGCCTTGTTCGGCCGCGACGAGATCTGGTACCGGCTGCCGGAAACCGCTTACAAAGACCTCGATCCCGTGATCATTGCGCGCTATCTGCCCGGGATGACGACGACGGCGTCGATCAAGCACAAGCAGAATCAGAATCAGAACACCGCAAAATCGAGCAACATCGCGCGCTGAACCAGCGCGGCGCGTCGACGATGCAAGCGCGAAAGCGCAGCCGTCACTCGATGATGCCGAATTCGCATCCCCGCGCGGCGTAGTGGTAGCGCGGGACGCCGTAACGGTCTTGCGCGATGATCGGCCGGCACCGTTGCAGCCACTTCTGGTCGCGCTCGGTCGCGTGCGCCCTCTCGATCTCGTCTTTGGGCTGCGGCACCGTTCGGATATACGGGTCGCCAGCCTCGCCGTGCCTTTCGACGCAACCGCCTGTGGTGGCTCCCCAGAAAAGGCCGCTCGGCGCCCAGACGCAGCCGGTAACAGTGATCGTGTCGGCATGAGTCGAAGTCGCGAGCGACAGCGTAAACGCACATGTCACCAACCAAGATACCCGGAGCGCTCCGGCGCGCGTAAAATTAAACACGACGCTCTCCCTCACGCGCGGACCGATCGAATGTGAACGGACGGCGCGTCGTTTTCACCGAGCCTGCGCACGTATGCGGAAGACCTGTTTGGTCGTTCCGGGACACGCACCAGGCGTCAGCCGTGAGGGAGCAAGGCCGGTGCCAGCGAAGATGCCCTGATTTGGCACAGGGTTGCTGAGCTCAATCATCGCGTTTTGTTGAAAGATGAGAAATGGTCAATGTTTGAAGTTAACGCCGCAGAATCACGGACGATGGCAAGCGCCGCCGCTCCCATCCGCTCTGCTCGAGCTCGGGAACAGTGTCGTCGGCCTGCGGATAGCCGAGACAGAAATAGCCGATGAATTTCCATTCGGCCGGGACGTCGAGCAGCGACGCGACCGCCGCGGCATCGAGGATCGAGACCCAGCCCATGCCAATACCTTGCGCGCGCGCGGCAAGCCAGATCGTGTGCACCGCCGTCACCGCCGAATAGTCGATCATTTCCGGCATGGTGTGGCGGCCGAGGCCGTGACCCTGGGTCGTCGCGCGATCGGCGAACACCGCCAAATGACAGGGCGCCTCGTCCAAGCCGGCGAGCTTGAGCTGCGCATAGAGGCCGGCGCGGTCGCCGCTTTGCGCGGCGAGCGCTTGCGCGTTGCAGGTCGAAAAATTTTGCCGGATGGCGGCGCGGGCCGCGCCGCCCTCGACGATGACGAAGCGCCACGGCTGGCTCAAGCCCACGGATGGCGCGAGGCAGGCAAGCTCGATCAGCGCTTCCAAGGCGCCATTCGGCAACGGATCGCACCGGAAGCGCCGGACGTCGCGGCGCCAGATGAGAAGCTCGCGCAAGCGCGCACGGAACGCCGGATCGAAGCTGCTCGAGCGCTGCGCCGCACCGGCACCTTCGATTTGCGGTATCGAATTCGCGCTCATGGCCGAAAGCCTAACCGTTGTTGCGGAAGGCATCCATCGCAATTTGCAGGCGTTGCCACTCTTCCTCGCCGGCCGGCAAGCCGAAACGCAGCCACGTCGCGTTGTCCGGAAAATTGCGCACCAAAATTCCGGCGCTGCCGAGATGGTGGAACAGCGCAGGCGCCGCCGGCGTCCGCACCAACCGGAACAATGGTGTGCCGCCCGGAATGCCCAGGCCGGCACCTATCAAAATGGCGTCGAGCCGCCTGGACGCCTGCAACAACCGATGCCGCGTCTGTTCGATCCACGCTGTATCCGCCAAGGCCGCCGCGCCTATGGCCAGCGCCGGGCCGGAAACCGCCCATGGCCCAAGCATCGCGGCAAGCCGGACCGCCGACGGCTGGTCGAGCAGCGCGAAGCCTAATCGTATTCCAGCAAGCCCAAAAAACTTGCCGAACGAACGCAACACGATGAGATTGCCGCGGCCCACATCGTCGGCGAGGCTGAAGCCGGGCGGTCCGACATCCATGAACGCCTCGTCGACGACGAGAACGCCGCCGCGGGCACGCAGCTTTGCGGCAAGACCGAGCAACGCTTCTCGTTCGATGAGCCGGCCATCAGGGCTGTTGGGATTGGTGACGATGGCGAGATCGGCATCGCTAAGGGCGGCGGACTCGCGCGTCTTGATGACGCTATGGCCGGCAAGGCGCGCCGCGCGCGCGTGCTCGTTGTAGGTCGGCGTCAAAATGGCCGCCCGGCCGCGCCGCACCAGCCCGGCGACGAGAGGCAGCAATATCTGCGTACCCGGCGCCAGCACGACATGCGCCGCCGACGGCGCGCCGTACAATGTCGCGGCGGCCGCGGTGAGACGGGCGGTTGCGGCGGCATCGGGCAAGCGGGCAAATAGTTCGGCCGGCAGGGCCGGCAGGGGATAAGGATTGGGATTGATCCCGGTCGAAAGGTCGATGAAAGGTTTTGGCGCATCGGGGAACAGGCGTCGCGCCGCACCGAGGTCGCCGCCATGCGGCAGCGGCTCGTCCGCATCGTTGTAGGGGAAAATGTCCGTCGCGCTCGCCCTTTTGGCCATGATGATCGAGCTCTGCACCGGTTATCCGCAAGCGCTGTTGCGCGCGATCGGCCATCCGGTGACCTGGATCGGCTGCCTGATCGCCGCGCTCGATCGTTTGCTCAATCGCGATACGGCCGACGCAAAATGGCGGCGTGGCGCAGGCGTCATCGCTATTCTGCTGCTCCTCGGCATTGTCGGCGCGATTGCCTTCATTGTCGAACGCGAACTGCTCCGGTTTCCGTTTGGGCTGATCGCGGTCGCCGTCGTCGCCAGCACCTTAATCGCGCAGCGCAGCCTGCACCGGCATGTCGCCGATGTCGCCGACGCGCTGGAATGCGACGGGCTCGCCGCCAGCCGCGCCACGGTCGCCAAGATTGTCGGCCGCGATCCGCAGACGCTGGATGCGGCCGGCGTCGCCCGCGCGGCGATCGAGAGCCTCGCCGAGAATTTTTCCGACGCTGTCGTCGCGCCGGTGTTCTGGATGGCCATTGCGGGTCTCCCTGGAGCGGCACTCTACAAAGCAATCAATACCGCCGACAGTATGATCGGCCACCGCACGCCGCGCCATGAGGCCTTCGGCTGGGCCGCGGCAAGGCTCGACGATCTGGCCAACCTGCCGGCATCGCGGCTGTCGGCGCTTCTCCTCGTCGCCGCGGCTGTGTTGAGCAGGAACACCTCGGCTGCCGCGGCCTGGCGCGCCGTGCTGCGCGACGCGTCGCGCCATCGCTCGCCCAATGCCGGCTATCCGGAAGCGGCAATGGCCGGCGCGCTCGGCCTTTCGCTCGCCGGCCCGCGCGTCTATGGCGGAGTGACAATCGACGACGCCACGATGGGCGACGGCCGCCGCGACGTAACCGCCGCCGATATCCGCCACGCGCTTACCCTTTACCGATACGCTGATGCAATTTTGCTCGTGCTCATTGCCGCGATCGCCGGCATCGTCATCGCGCTAATTTGAGCAGACAATCGAGATCGATGTGTGCGGCGAGATGCTCCGCCAGCCCATCAAGCGTCCCCTCGACAAGGTCTTCATAGATAATATTGGCTGGTCCCGCGCCGAAACGCGCAAGCCACGCCGCACGCTGGCGATCTTCGGCGAACAGGCCGTGCACATAAGTGCCGATCACCCGGCCATCGGCGGAGATCGCACCCTCGGGCGAACCATCCGCGAGCCGCGCGAACGGCCGTGCGCGATCTTGTCCCTCGGTCACGCCCACGTGCATTTCATAACCCGAAAATGAAACGCCATCGCTTGTTGTCCCGGACACCGGTTCCAGGCGCTTGTCGTTCGACAACGTCGTTTGCACATCGAGAAGGCCGAGGCCTTCGGCGGTCGCCGGCGGGCCTTCGATGCCGTCGGGATCGGCGATCGTGCGCCCGAGCATCTGATAGCCGCCGCATAGGCCAAGCACTATTCTGCCACGGCGCCGATGCGCGGCGATGTCGATATCGAAACCCGCGGCGCGCAACGCCTCGAGATCAGCGATGGTCGCCTTCGAGCCCGGCAGCAGGATCAGATCGGCATCGCCCGGAAGCACCGTTCCCGGCCGCACCCGCACGAGATCGACGGCAGGCTCGGCATCCAGCGGATCGAGATCGTCGAAATTGGCTATCTGCGGCAGGATCGGCACCGCAATGCGTACACGCGTGTTTGTCTTTGCCGGCCGCGCGGCATCGAGCGCCAGCGCGTCTTCCGCCGGCAATAGCCGCGCCTCGGCAAAGAACGGCACCAGGCCGAGGGCTTGCCATCCCGTCAGCTGCGCGATGCGCGCCATGCCGTCGGCAAACAGCGCCGCATCGCCGCGGAACTTGTTGACGATGAAGCCGCAGATCAGCGCGGCATCCTCGGGTGCGATCACGGCCTTGGTGCCAACGAGGCTCGCAATGACGCCGCCACGATCGATATCGCCGACCAGCACCACCGGCACGTCGGCGGCGCGCGCAAAGCCCATATTGGCGATGTCGTTGGCGCGCAAATTGATTTCGGCGGCGCTGCCGGCGCCTTCGATCAGCACGATGTCGGCCTCGGCTTTCATGCGTGCGTAGCTCTCGAGCACGAACGGCAGCAGCTCGGGCTTCATTTTTTGATAGGCCGCGGCCTTGGCGCTGCCGTAGACGCGGCCCTGCACCACGATCTGCGCGCCGATCTCGCTCTGCGGTTTCAGCAGCACCGGATTCATATGCACGCTCGCCGCTACCCGCGCCGCGCGCGCTTGCAGCGCCTGAGCACGGCCGATTTCGCCGCCGTCTGCAGTCACCGCCGCATTGTTCGACATGTTCTGCGGCTTGAACGGGCGGACCTTCATTCCACGCAATGTGAGGGCGCGCGCCAGCCCGGCGACGATCAACGACTTGCCGACGTCCGAGCCGGTGCCTTGAAACATCAGCGCGCGCGCCGGCATCGTTCAGTACTCGATACCCGCTTGCGCCTTCACGCCGGCGGCGAAGTGATGCTTCACCAGCGTCATCTCGGTGACCAGATCGGCGGCGGCGATCAGCTCCGGCTTGGCATTGCGCCCGGTGACCACCACATGCAGACCCGGTCGGCGCGCGGCGAGAGCAGCGACGATGGAATTGAGATCGAGATAATCGTAACGCAGTGCGATGTTGAGCTCGTCAAGCACGATCAAACCGAAGCTGGTATCGGCCATCAACTCCTGCGCCTTCGACCAAGCGCGCTCGGCGGCGGCAACATCGCGGGCACGATCCTGCGTCTCCCAGGTAAAACCTTCGCCCATGGTGTGCCACACCACCTGATCGCCGAATTGCGCGAGCGCGTCGCGTTCCGCCGAATGCCAGGCGCCCTTGATGAACTGCACCACACCGATGCGGTGGCCGCGCCCAAGCATGCGCAACGCCAGCCCGAACGCCGCCGTCGATTTGCCTTTTCCTGTTCCAGTATGGACGATGAGAAGGCCCTTCTCGATGGTCTTGCCGGCGACCTCGGCGTCCTGCACGGCCTTGCGTTTGGCCATCTTGGCGCGATGGCGCTCGGCTTCGGCCTTGTCGGCGGTTTCGCTCATGGCGTTTCCTTACAACGAGCCTTTCAGGGCGAGCGGCAGTCCGGCAACGACCAGAACCACGCGGTCGGCGCGCGCAGCCATGCGCTGATTGAGCACGCCCTGCAAATCCCGGAATTTTCGGCCGAGCGGATGATCCGGCACAATCCCGGAACCCACCTCGTTCGCGATCAGCACCATCGGCGTCTTTGCCGCCGCCAAAGCGTCGTCCAGCCGGGCCATTTCCAGTTCGATATCGGCGTCCGCCAGCATGTGGTTGGAGAGCCACAATGTCAGGCAATCGACCAGAACCGGCGTCGTTTCGCATTCCTTTAGCGCCGCCGCAAGATCGCGCGGCGCCTCGATGGTGCGCCACTGCGGACCGCGGCGCGCCCGATGGGCCGCGATGCGCTCGGCCATTTCCGTGTCGAGCGCTTCCGCCGTCGCCACATAGGCCCAAGGCGGCCGCCATGGCGGCGGCAATGTGGCGATCACGCTTTCGCCATAGCGGCTTTTGCCCGAACGGGCACCGCCGACGACAAAAGTGAGTTTTGGCACGCCCGACATCACGCCTACGGATCGGTTTCATACGCTAGCCGGCCAGATTGACAGGGCCGCCAATCGAAATCTATCACTAGCGGACCGATGGTCCCTCACGAGAGGGCGAAAAGGGAATGCGGTGAGGCAACGCTTAATGCGCTGCCAATTCCGCAGCTGCCCCCGCAACTGTGAGTGGGAAGTCTTGTCCGGATATGCCACTGGCGGCCGTTTGCCGCCGGGAAGGCAGGGCAAGGCGACGATCCACGAGCCAGGAGACCTGCCATCGGCCGTGTCGACGCGACAAACATCGGTCGGGGTGTATCGGTGGATGATCCAAAAGACGTAAGGTCTTTTGGTCCTCGCTCGCGCCGGCGATAGGCGGCAGGTCAGGCGAGGTCTTTTTTGTGCTCAATTTCCTGAAATCGGCGGTCGATGACGCCTCGGCCAACCAGCGCACCAAGATTTCCGCGATCTATATCGTGCTGCTGGCGGCGAGCGCGCTGGTCTGGATCTGGGCGTTGATTGCCTTGGCCGGGCGGCCGACGCTGCTCGGCACCGCCTTCCTCGCTTATGTGCTCGGCCTGCGCCACGCCGTCGACGCCGATCACATCGCCACCATCGACAACGTGGTGCGCAAGCTCATGCAAGAGGGCAAGCGGCCGTATTCGGTCGGCCTGTTCTTCTCGCTCGGCCATTCGCTGTCTATCGCGCTTGCGGTCGCGGCGATCGCGGCAGCGGCGTTTGCGCTGCAGGGCCGCTTTGCCGAATTCAAAGAGATCGGCAGCATCATCGGCACCGGCGCCTCGGCGTTTTTTCTGCTCAGCATCGCCGCCATCAATCTCGTCATCCTGCGCGGCGTCTGGAAAAGTTTTCTCCGGGCGCGCCGCGGCGAGCCGGTCGAGGAGCAGGAGCTGAACTTGCTGCTGTCCGGCCGCGGATTGCTGGCGCGGATTTTCCGCCCCCTGTTCCGCATGGTGTCGCACAGCTGGCAGATGTTTCCGATCGGCTTTCTGTTCGGACTGGGTTTTGACACCGCGACCGAGATCAGCCTGTTCGCCGTCGCCGCGAGCCAAGCCTCCGGCGGCATGACCATCGGCACCATCATGATTTTCCCGGCGCTGTTCACCGCCGGCATGACGCTGGTCGACACTAGCGACAGCGTGCTGATGGTCGGCGCCTATGGCTGGGCATTCCTCAATCCGATCCGCAAGATCTGGTACAACCTCACCATCACGGCGATCTCCGTCGTGGTCGCGCTGTTGATCGGCGGCATCGAGGCGCTCGGCCTCATCGCCGGCAAGCTCGGCCTCGAAGGCCGGTTCTGGAATTTCATCGGCGGTCTCAACAGCGGGCTTGCCGGTTTCGGTTATCTGGTCGTCGGCATTTTCATCGCCAGCTGGGCGATCTCTTATCTGCTGTTTCGTTGGCAGCGCCTCGACCAACCGATTGCGGAGCGCGCTTAGTGACTGACAGACCGACCATTTACGTGTGCACCACCTGCAAGCGCGCCGGCGAGCCGGACAGCGAACCGCGCCCCGGCGCGCTGCTCGCCGCGGCGACCGAACGCGCCGCCGCCGGCACCGAGGTCGACGTGCGGCGGCTGCGCTGCCTGGCCAATTGTACGCGCGGCCCGAGCGCCGCGATGCGCTGCAACGGCTGCTGGACTTACGTGTTCGGCGGCCTCGATGCGACTTGCGCGGAAGCACTGATCGAGGGCGCGCGTCTGCTCGCCGGCGCCGCCGACGGTATTTTGCCATGGCGCGGCCGTCCCGAAATCCTCAAGCGCGGCCTCATAGCCCGCGTTCCCCCCATCGACTTTGAAGGAACCGATGAATGACCGGCTCGCTCGCGCGCGTCCCCTGCACCATCGTCACCGGCTTTCTCGGCGCCGGCAAAACCACGCTGATCCGTCATGTGCTCGGCAATGCCGATGGCCGCCGCCTCGCCGTCATTGTCAACGAGTTCGGCGACGTCGGCATCGACGGCGAAATCCTCAAAGGCTGCGGTAACGCCGCTTGCCCAGAGGACAATATCGTCGAGCTCGCCAACGGCTGCCTGTGCTGCACGGTCGCCGACGAATTCGTGCCGGCGCTCGACGCCATCTTGGCAAAAGGCGGTATCGAGCACATCGTGATCGAGACCTCTGGCCTGGCGCTGCCAAAACCATTGGTGCAGGCATTTCACTGGCCGGCGATCAAAAACCGCGTCACCGTCGACAGCGTCGTCGTCGTGGTGGATGGCGCGGCGCTCGCCGATGGCCGTGTGGCGCACGACCTCGAGGCGCTGTCGCAACAACGCACCGCCGACATCGCGCTCGATCACGACGATCCGGTCGAGGAAGTGTTCGAGGATCAGATCGCCTGCGCCGATCTCGTGGTGCTCAACAAGCGCGACCTGCTCGATCCGGCCGGCCTCGACCGGGCGATGGCGGCGATCGCCTGTGCGCTGCCGCGCAAGATCAAGGTTGTCACGGTCAGCGGCGGCAAGGTGGATACGGCGCTGCTGCTCGGGCTGGGCGTCGGCACCGAGGATGACATTGCCAACCGCCGCACCCATCACGATGACGAGCTCGACCACGACCACGACGATTTCGACAGTTTCGTCGTGCCGCTTGGTGAAATCGCTGATCCTTCAAACCTGGCCGCGCGCGTCGCCGCGTTGGCGGAAAAATTTGACGTGCTGCGTGTCAAAGGCTTCGCAGCGGTGGCCAATAAGCCGCTGCGCCTCTTGGTCCAAGCGGTGGGCGCGCGGGTGACGCATCAATATGATCGGCCATGGGCGGCGTCCGAGCCGCGAGAGAGCCGTCTGGTCGTGATCGGATTGAAAGGACTCGACCGCGCCGCGGTGACGCGGGCGCTTGCAGGTTGAACGATGCATCTATTGACCACGAGCTCGACCAATCTCGACGAAATTGTCGAAGCGGTCGATCTCGGCCAAACGCCGGGCGATATCGTCGTGCTGTCGTTCGCCGACAGCGATCTCACCGCTCTCGCCGCCGCCTGGGAGGTGGAACGCGCCAGCTTGCCGAGCGTGCGGCTCGCGCATTTGCGCGACCTGCGCCATCCCATGTCGGTCGACTTGTGGATCGACAGGGTCGGGGCCCACGCCAAGGTGATCGTCGTGCGCCTGCTCGGCGGCCTCGATTGGTGGAAATACGGCATCGATCGGCTCTCCGCGCTGGCGCGCGGACGTGGCATCGCGCTGGCCGTGCTGCCCGGCGAGGATCGCGATGATGTTCGGCTTGCTGCCGCGTCCACGCTGCCGGCGCAGGAACTCGACGCATTGCTGCGCTTCTTCCGCGAGGGTGGCCGCGACAATCTGCGCGCATTGCTGCGCCGGCTAGCGCATCACGCCGGGCGTGATCTCGAATTGCGCGAGCCGCAGCCGGTGCCTCGCCTTGCCGGCTATCTGCCGGGCGAAGGCGCGGTGGATATCGAGCGATTGGCGGCGTCGCTGCAAGCCGGCCACCCGGTCGTACCGATCGTCTTCTACCGCGCGCTGCTGCTCGCCGACGACACCGCGCCGGTCGATGCGTTATGCGCGGCGCTCGCCGCGCGCGGCTTGGCGCCGGCGGCGCTGTTCGTCACCAGCTTGAAGGATCGCGAGGCGGGCGCGTTTCTGCGCCAGGCGCTCGATCGGCTCAAGCCTTCGCTGATCGTCACCATGACGGCGTTTGCCGTCGGCGGCGGCACCGATGAGCCGGCGGTGCTCGACGCGCCGGGCGTTCCGGTGTTCCAGGTCGTCAGCGCCATCACCAAACGCGCGGCGTGGCGCGACAGCGCGCGCGGCCTCGGCGCCGCCGATCTTGCTATGCATGTGGTGTTGCCCGAGCTCGACGGCCGCGTGCTGGCCGGCGTCATCGCATTCAAGGATGCGCTGCCAACCCAGGCCGGACTTGCCTTCAGTGCTTTCGCCAGCCGGCCCGAGCCGGACCGCGTCGCCATGGTCGCGGATCGGATCGCCGCGCATATTGTTTTGCGGGCCTTGCCGGCGAGCGAACGCAGGGTCGCCATCCTGATGCCGGATTATCCCGGCGCGCCGGGCCGCACCGGTTACGCGGTCGGCCTCGATGTGCCAGCGAGCATCATCGCATTGCTCGACGACCTTTCGGCCGCCGGCTACGCCGTGAGCGGCGCGCCAAAAACGCCGCGCGAATTGCTCGATGGGCTTTCGCCAGGCGCCGATGATGCAGCGCTTACGATCGAAGAATACCAGCGCCTGCTCGCTGGCTTACCAAGCGCCGCTATCGCACGGCTGCGCGAGGCTTGGGGCGAACCGGCGGACGATGCCGATGTGCGCGACGGCGCGTTTCGCTTCCGGGTGAAAAAATTCGGTAAGCTTTTGGTCGCGCTGCCGCCCGATCGCGGGCGTTCCTCGCAGCGGCGCGCCGATTATCACGATCCGCTATTGCCGCCGCGCCACGCGCTGGTCGCGTTCGGCCTGTGGCTGCGCCACGTCGCCGAGGTCGACGCGCTCGTGCACATGGGCGCGCATGGCACGCTGGAATGGCTGCCGGGCAAGGCGATCGCGCTCACCGCGGAATGCTTTCCCGAGATCGTCACCGGCGCATTGCCGGCGATCTACCCCTTCATCGTCAGCAATCCGGGCGAGGCGGCGCAGGCCAAGCGCCGTATCGCGGCGCTGACCATCGGCCATCTGCCGCCGCCGCTTGTCGACGGCGGCCTTTCCGGCGACGCGCGGGAGCTCGAGCGTCTGGTCGATGAATATGCGCAAGCCGACGGCCTCGACCGGCGGCGGCGCGAGCGGCTGGCGACGCTGATCGTCGAGACCGCGCAACGCACCGGTTTGGCGCGCGAGGCCGGCGTCGGCACCGCGTTCGCGCCCGACGAAGCGCTGCGCCGCATCGACGCCTGGCTGTGCGATCTCAAGGACCTCGCCATCAAGGACGGGCTTCATATCTATGGCCGCGCACCTGCCGGCACCGACGATCCGCTGTGGCGAACGAGTGCCGAAGCGGAGCGCACGGCGTTGCTTGCAGCGCTCGACGGCCGCCGCGTCGCGCCGGGACCTGCCGGCTCGCCGACGCGCGGGCGGCGCGACGTGCTGCCGACCGGACGCAACCTCTTCACCGCCGACCCGCGCACCTTGCCGACGCCGACCGCGATGGAGCTCGGCCGGCTCGCCGCCGACGAGATCGTGCGTGCGCATTTGCAGACTCACGGCGAGATGGTGCGCGCGGTGGTCATCGATCTGTGGGGCAGCGCCACGCTGCGCACCGGCGGCGAGGAGATCGCGCAAGGATTTTCGCTGATAGGTTGCCGGCCGATCTGGGAGCCGGCGAGCGGCCGCATTACCGGCGTGGAAGTGCTGCCGCCGGCGGCCATCGGCCGTCCGCGCGTCGACGTCACCTGGCGCATTTCCGGATTGTTCCGCGATCTGTTTCCGGCGCAGATCGCGCTCATCGACGCCGCCGTGCAGGCAGTCGCGGCGCGCGACGAGGGCAACGACGAAAATCCGCTCGCCGCTGTGCGCCGTGCAGCCAACGGCAAAACCGCGCCGCGCCTCAATCGCATTTTTGGCACCGCGCCAGGCGTCTATGGCTCGGGCGTTGAGGATTTGCTCGGTTGTAGCGCGGACACCGACACTATCGGCGCGGCTTATCTCGCGGCCGCGTCACACGCCTATGGCGGTGCCGACGGAGATGCTGACGTAGCGCCTGGCGCATTTGCGCAGCGCGTCGCCAACGCCGACGCGCTTGTGCATACCAGCGACGACCCCGGCCGCGATTTGCTCGAAGGCGGCGAGGACGCCGCCTTCGTCGGCGGCTTTGCCGCGGCGGCAAAGCTGCTCGGCCGGGCGGCCGATCTCATCATGCTTGACGTCACCGATCCGCAACGGCCGCGGGCGCGGGCGCTGTCAGCGGCGCTTGCGCGCATCGTGCGGGCGCGCGCGATCAACCCGCGCTTCATCGCCGGCCAGATGCGCCACGGCCCGCGCGGCGCCGCCGAGCTTGCCGAAACCGTCGACCGCCTGGTTGCCTTCGCCGAGACGACCGGCGCGGTGGCCGGCGAATTGTTCGATCTCCTGCACGACGCCTATGTGGCCGATGCCGATGTGCGCGAATTCCTGCTGCGTGAGAATCCGCAAGCCGCCACCGCGATTGCCGAGCGACTCGATGCGGCGCGGCGGCATGGCTTCTGGCATCCGCGGCGCAACGACGTCGATGCTAGTTTGTCGCTCCTGCGTGCGGAGGTCACGGCATGACCGCTGCCGCGCTCACTCTTCCGCACCGCCGCGGCGCCTGTCCCGGACTGTCCGCGCCGATGACGACCGGCGACGGCCTATTGGTCCGCTTGCTGCCGATCGGCACCATCGCGCTCGACGCCTTCGCCGCCTTGTGCGCGGCCGCGCGGCAGCATGGCAACGGCATCATCGAAGTCACGTCGCGCGGCAGCATCCAAATTCGCGGCTTGAGCGAGGCGTCAGCGCCGCGTTTCGCCGCCGCAGTTGCCACGCTCGGCATCGCAGCCGAGGACGGCATCCCGGTTCTGATTAATCCGCTGGCTGGCCTCGATGCGGAAGACATTATCGATGCCAACGCGCTCGCCGCCGATTTGCGCCTTGCGCTCGCGCAGAATTCGCTGACGCAAAGACTTGCCGCCAAAGTCTCGGTTGCGATCGATGGCGGCGGCCAGCTCAGTCTCGACGGCATTACCGCCGACGTGCGCCTGCGCGCTGAAACGTTGATAGACGGCGTCGTTATCCGCATCGGCATTGGTGGCGACGCCGACAGCGCGAGCCCCCTCGGCACCGTCTCTCCGCGCGACGGCATCGCCACCGTCACACGCCTGCTCGAAGTTTTGGCGCAGCGAGGCCGCGTTGCCCGCATGCGCGACGTTGTTGCGGCGGAAGGCATCGCCACGGTCCGCTCCACTGTCGCCGATCTGATCGTCCATGATGGACCTGCACGATCGCAACGCCAATTCAGCGACGTCGTCGGCACACATTCGTTGCGGGACTGTACATTCGCGTACGGCGTCGGCCTCGCGTTCGGTCATGCCGATGCAACCTCGCTGCAACGATTGACCGAGGCCGCCGAGGCAGCAGGAGTGGGTGGGATGCGCGTGGCGCCGGGCCGAGCGCTCATGATCGTCGGCCTGACGCGACAGACAGCAGTTTCCTTTGCCGCCGCCGCCGAGGCGCTCGGCTTCATCGTGCGCGCAGACGATCCGCGACGGCATGTGGTCGCCTGTGCCGGCGCGCCGATCTGCGCGTCGGGGGACATCGCCACGCGCGCCGTTGCGCCGCAGATCGCCGCGGCTGCCGCGCCGCATCTCGACGGCTCGTTCAAGATTCACATTTCCGGCTGCGCCAAAGGCTGCGCGCATCCTGCGCCGGCAGCGCTGACCGTCGTCGGCACGTCTTCGGGATGCGCGCTCATTGCCAACGGCGCGGCCCGCGATACTCCGTTTAAGATCGTTGGCACGAATGAGCTGCCGGCCACTGTCGCTGAAATCGCACGCGACCTCAAACACGAGGGCGGCGATGTCTGAGCCCGCCGCATATCTGCGCGACGGCACGGCGATCTACCAGCGCTCGTTTGCCATCATCCGCGACGAGGCCGACTTGTCGCGCTTTTCGGCCGAAGAGGCCGACATTGCGGTACGCATGATTCATGCCTGCGGTCAGGTCGAAGCAGCGCAGCACATCGTGTTCGGCGGCGACGTCGTCGCCGCGGCGCGGCAGGCGCTCGCCGCCGGCGCGCCGATCTTTTGCGATGCCGAGATGGTGGCGCATGGCATTACCCGCGCCCGTCTTCCGGCGCGCAACGACGTGGTCTGCACGCTCAACGATCCGCGCACGCCCGGCATCGCCGAAAAGCGCGGCACGACGCGCTCGGCGGCGGCGCTCGATCTGTGGATCGATCGCCTCGCCGGCGCCGTGGTCGCCATCGGCAATGCACCGACGGCTTTGTTCCGCCTGCTTGATTTGCTCGACGCCGGCGCGCCGAAGCCGGCGGCAATCCTCGGCATTCCGGTCGGCTTCGTCGGCGCTGCCGAGTCGAAGGTTGCGCTCACTGCCGATCCGCGCGGCGTGCCGTTCATTGTCGTGCGCGGCCGCATGGGCGGCAGCGCCATGTGCGCCGCCGCCGTCAACGCGCTGGCGAGGGCCGGCCTATGAGCGCGGGCAAACTGATCGGCGTAGGCGTCGGGCCGGGCGATCCGGAATTGATGACGCTGAAAGCGATGCGCGCACTCGGCGAGGCTGATGTGATTGCGCATTTCGCCAAAGCGGGAAATGAAAGCCATTCGCGCGCCATCGCCGCGCGACACTTGCGCGCCGAAGTTATCGAACTGCCGTTGCTCTACCCCGTCACCACCGAACTGCCGAAGGACAGCGACGGCTACCGTGATGCGATTGGCGATTTCTACGACGACGCCGCGACTGCAATCGCCGCGCATCTCGATGCCGGCCGCATCGTCGCGGTGATCTGCGAGGGCGATCCGCTGTTCTACGGCTCCTACATGCATCTGCACACGCGGCTCGCGTCGCGATTTTCCGCCGAGATCGTCGCCGGCGTCACCGGCATGTCGGGCTGCTGGTCGGCGGCCGGAATGCCGATCGCGCAGGGCGACGACGTTTTCACCGTGCTGCCCGCGACGCTGCCGGAGGGCGAGCTGACGCGCCGCCTCGCCGACGCCGACGCCGCCGTGGTGATGAAGGTCGGCCGCCATCTGCCAAAGCTGCGCCGCGCGCTCGACCGCAGCGGCCGCCTGCCGCGCGCCATCTATGTCGAGCGCGGCACCATGGCGGATGCGAAAATGATTCCGCTGACCTCAAAGCCCGACGACGACGCGCCTTATTTCGCCGTCGTCCTGGTGCCGGGCTGGGCCGGACGGCCGGGAGGAAAACCATGAGCGGCCGCCTCATTGTGGTCGGCCTTGGACCGGGCGATCCGCGCTATCTGACGCCGGACGCCGAGGAAGCGCTCGCCGCCGCGGAAGCTATTTACGGCTACGGGCCCTATCTCGATCGCGTACCGGTGCGCGCCGGCCAAAACCGCCACGCGTCCAACAATCGCGAAGAGCGCGCACGCGCCACCACCGCGCTCCGCCATGCGGCTCAGGGCGCGCGCGTCGCCGTCGTGTCCGGCGGCGATCCGGGCGTCTTTGCCATGGCGGCCGCGATCTGCGAGGAAATCGAAGCCGGGCCGGACAGCTGGCGCACGCTCGATGTCGCGATCATTCCAGGCATCACCGCGATGCTCGCGGTGGCGGCGCGGATCGGCGCGCCGCTGGGTCATGATTTTTGCGCGATGTCGCTGTCGGACAATCTCAAGCCGTGGCCGTTGATCGAACAGCGGCTCGACGCGGCGGCCGGCGCGGGTTTTGTCATCGCGCTCTACAATCCGGTGTCGCGAGCAAGGCCCTGGCAATTCGGTCACGCGATCGAGCGCCTGCGCCGGCACCTGCCGCAGACAACACCGGTCATATTCGGCCGTGCGGTCGGGCGCGTGGATGAACAAATAAACGTCGTGACGCTCGATACCGCGGATTCGGTGAACGCCGACATGGCGACGCTGGTGATCGTCGGCTCGCGTGACACCCGCGTCATCGCGCGTCCCGGCCGCCACTCTCTGGTCTATACGCCGCGCGCCGTTGCGGAGGTCAGCGCATGATCGAGCCACGCGATCGCGTCTTCGATTGTCGCAACCGCGGCTCCATCAGGCGCCGGCGGCCGGCGCAGCATGATAACGTCGATGCCGAGCACGCGGGCCGCGGCGATCTTGCCATACGTCGCGATACCGCCGCTGTTCTTGGCAACCACCACGTCGATGTGATGTTCGATCAGCAGCGCATGGTCGTCAGCTTCGCCGAATGGGCCGCGGCCGGTGACATAGCCGACATGCGGCAGCGGCAACGGCGGATCGACCGGATCGACGCTGCGGATCAAATAATAGTGCTGCGGCGCGTCGCGGAACGGCGCCAGCTCGTTGCGGCCGAGCGCGACAAAGACGCGGCGCGGCGTTTGACCGATCGCTCGCACCGCCTCGCGGACATCGCTCACCTCGATCCACCGGTCACCCGAAACCGCGATCCAAGGCGGCCGCCGCAGCGCGATCGATGGCACGCCGCTGCGCCGCGCGGCTGCGACCGCGTTTGCCGAAATCACGCTGGCATAAGGATGGGTGGCGTCGATCAAGGCATCGATGCGTTCGCTGACGAGATAATTCGCGAGGCCATCGGCACCGCCAAAGCCGCCGACGCGGACCGGCACCGGTTGCGCGGCGGGCATTGCGGTGCGGCCGGCCAGCGACAGCGTGACTTCGAGGCCGGCGCGGCCGGCGAGGCGGCCGGCCAATTGCCGCGCTTCCGCGGTGCCGCCGAGAATGAGGATGCGTGCCATGCCTGATTCTAAAACGCCTCTTTCTAAAACGTTGCGCCCTGAAGCGACCGCGTCCGACACTGCCGCATCGCCGCGCTGGCTGTCCATCGTCGGCATCGGCGAGGACGGCGTCGAGGGCTTGAGCCCGGTGGCGCGCGGGCTGATCGGCGCGGCCGAAATCGTGTTCGGCGGCCGGCGCCATCTCGGCCTCGCGGCGCCGCTCATTCGCGGCGCGACGCGGCCATGGCCGAGCCCGTTCGACGCCGCGCCCGACGAAGTGCTGCATCATCGCGGCCGCCAGGTCTGCGTGCTCGCCTCGGGCGATCCGTTCCACTACGGCGTCGGCTCGGCGCTGGCCCGCCGCATCGACGCCCGCGAGATGACCGTCATCCCGGCGCCGTCGGCTTTCAGCCTGGCCGCCGCCCGGCTCGGCTGGCCGCTGCCGCAGACCGCGCTCATCTCGGTGCACGGCCGCTCGCTCGATCTGGTGCGCCCGCATTTGCAGCCAGGAACGCGCATCCTGGCCCTGACCTCCGACGGCCAAGGACCGGCGGCGCTGGCAAAGCTCATGACGCAAGCGGGTTTTGGCGGTTCGCGCCTGACAGTGCTCGAAGCGCTCGGTGGATCGTACGAGCGCGTCCGTTCCGCGAGCGCCGCCGCGTTCGATCTCGGCGCGGTCGACGCCCTCAATACGGTCGCCATCGAAGTCGAAGCCGCCGCCGACGCCCGCGTGCTCGCGCGTGCCCCCGGCCTCTCCGACGCCTTGTTCGAGCACGACGGCCAGATCACCAAGCGCGAAATCCGCGCCGTCACCATCTCGTCGCTGGCGCCGCGCCGCGGCGAATTGCTCTGGGATATTGGCGCCGGCTCGGGTTCGGTCGCCATCGAGTGGATGCTGGCCGATCCGTCGCTGCGCGCTGTCGCCATCGAACGGCACGGCGATCGCGCGGCCCGAATCCGCCGCAACGCCGCGGCGTTCGGCGTTCCCGGTCTTGAGATCGTGGAAGACACCGCGCCCACAGCGCTGGCGGGGCTGCCGACACCCGACGCCATTTTCATCGGTGGCGGCGTGAGCGAAGCCGGCGTGCTCGATGCGGCGACCCGCGCGCTGCGGCCCGCCGGCCGCTTGGTGGCCAACGCGGTGACGCTCGGCAGCGAGGCGCAGCTCTTGACCCGCCACGCCGCGCTCGGCGGCAAGCTGATCCGCATCGCCATTTCGCGGGCCGATCCGATCGGCGAAAAAACCGGCTGGCACGCCGCCATGCCGGTAACGCAATGGATTTGGACAAAACCATGATCGTTGCCGGCGTCGGCTGCAGGCGGGGCGCGTCGGCGCCCGACATCGAAGCGGCGATCCGCGCCGCGCTCGATCGTGCCGGCATCGCGGCGCACGCGCTCGACTGCATCGCCACCACCGCGGCAAAGCACGGCGAAGCCGGCATCGCGGCCGCTGCGGCAAAACTCGGCGTCGATCTTGTTCTGATCCCGGAAGACGAATTGCAAGCGGCAAACGACCGCACCGAGACCCGGTCCGGGCGCGTGCTCGCGCTCACCGGCGTGCATTCGGTCGCGGAGGCCGCAGCCCTTGTCGCGGCCGGACCGTCGGCGCGGCTCATCAGCCCTCGCCTTGTCTTGGGCGACGCCACCTGCGCGGTCGCTGCATCGGAGACCGCGCCATGACGGTGCACTTCATCGGCGCCGGGCCGGGCGCGGCCGACCTGATCACGATGCGCGGCCGCGATCTGATCGCGCGCTGTCCGGTCTGCCTCTATGCCGGTTCGATCGTGCCGCGCGAGCTGCTCGCCCATTGTCCGCCCGGCGCACGGATCGTGGATACTGCGCCGCTATCGCTCGACGAAATCGAGGCCGAGTTCATTGCGGCTCACGGCAAAAATCTCGACGTCGCACGACTGCATTCCGGCGATCTCTCGCTCTATAGCGCGCTCGCCGAGCAACTACGCCGGCTCGAACGGCAAAACATTCCCTATACGCTCACGCCCGGCGTGCCGGCCTTTGCGGCGGCGGCGGCGGCGCTCGAATGCGAGCTCACCGTCCCAGAAGTTGCGCAGAGCGTGGTGCTGACGCGCGTCTCCGGCCGCGCCTCGCAGATGCCGGAAACCGAGCGTCTCGCGACATTCGCGACGACCGGTGCGACGCTTGTCATCCATCTGGCGATCCACGCTATTGCAACAATCGTCGATGAGCTGACGCCGTTTTACGGCGCCGACTGCCCGGCGGCCGTTGTGGTGCAGGCGAGTTCGCCAACACAGCGCATTCTGCGCGGCACGCTCGCCGATATTGCAGCAAAAGTCGCAGCGGAAAAGATCGAGCGCACGGCGCTGATCCTGGTCGGCCGCGCGCTCACGGCTGAAAATTTTCGCGACAGCGCGCTCTATGACGCCGATTATCGCCGCCGGTTCCGTGGAGGCGCCGCGTGAGCAGATATCTAAGAGGTGAACGGCGCGCGACCGACCAGATTTTGCTCGCGATCGAACAGTACGGTCTCGATGGCGATGTCGCGGCCGGCAACGACGCGCGCCGCCGTCGCCTGCGCCACGCGCGCGACTGTGTCGCCCAGCGCGATATCTTGGGATTGCGCCAGCAAAAAAGCTTCCGCCGCGGTATTGGCCGTCTTGATGCGGGCGCAGAGATCGGCCGAGCCGCCGGCCGTTTCGGCAAATCCGGCGAGCGTCGCGAAATCGACTTCGCCGCGCCTGGAATGAAGATCGGTAAGGCCCTGAGCGAGCTTGGTCATCTTGGCGACGCCACCCGCGATGGTGACGCGCGGCACCGGATGGCGGCGCAAATATTTGAGCATGCCGCCGACAAAGTCGCCCATGTCGATCAGCGCGATCTCCGGCAGGCCATAGAGCTTTTGTACCGCGGTCTCCGAGCTTGCACCGGTCGAGCCGGCGATATGCGCCAAGCCGGCGGCGCGCGCGACATCGATGCCGCTGTAGATCGAATGGATCCACGCCGAGCACGAATATGGCACGACGATGCCGGTGGTGCCGAGGATCGACAGTCCGCCGACGATACCGAGGCGGCCGTTGAGCGTTTTCGCCGCGAGCGCTTCGCCGCCGGGGATCGAGATTTCGACCTCGGCATCGGCTGCGCAAGAGACTGCAGCGGCAACCTCGGCGATGGCGTCCTGGATCATGCGGCGCGGCATCGGATTGATGGCGGGTTCGCCGGGCGGCACCGGAAGGCCGGCTCGCGTCACGGTACCAACGCCCTCACCGGCGCGAAAGCTCACGCCAGCGCCGCTCTTGCCCGCGCGTACGGTCGCGCAGATCAAGGCGCCATGGGTCACATCGGGATCGTCGCCGGCGTCCTTGATGATGCCAGCGGTCGTGGCACTGTCATCCTTGCGTGTCATGGCGAGCGCAAAGCTCGGCCGCTCGCCGCGCGGCAAGGTCACCGCGACCGGGTCGGGGAATTCGCCAGTCACCAGCGCAGTGAAGGCGGCCTTGGCCGCCGCCGCGGCGCAGGCGCCGGTGGTCCAACCGCGGCGCAGAGGGCGTTCCTGCTTGGCCATGCCCTTCCCTTTAGTCCCAGCCGCCGTGATCGTCACCACGGCCGCGCCCAGCCAAGGAGCGAACCATGACCGCATGGGACGCTTTAGCCGCGCGCCGCGCCGGCGTTCCGGTTTTTGCGCCGGGTACCGTCTGGCTGGCCGGCGCCGGGCCGGGCGATCCCGGCCTCTTGACGCTCGACGCTCTGGCCGGCCTTGCCCAGGCCGACGTGGTCGTCCACGACGCGCTGGTCGACGAGCGCGTGCTGGCGCTGGCCGGCGCGGGGGCGCGGCTCGAATTCGCCGGCAAGCGCGGCGGCAAGCCATCGGCGACGCAAGCCGATATCAGCCAGCGTCTGGTCGCGCTCGCCCGCGCCGGCAAGCGCGTGTTGCGGCTCAAGGGCGGCGATCCGTTCGTGTTCGGCCGCGGCGGCGAAGAGGCGATGACACTTGCCTCAGCCGGCGTGCCGTTCCGCGTAATTCCGGGCGTCACCGCGGGACTTGCTGCGTTGGCGTCGGCGGCGATCCCCGCGACGCTGCGCGGCACCAATCGCGCCGTCATTTTCGCCGCCGGCCACGGTGCCGACGAGGAGTTCGATTGGGGGCCGCTGGCCCGCACCGGACAGCCGATCGTGCTCTACATGGTGATGCACAATCTGGATCGGATCACGGCCGAGTTGATAAAAACCGGACTCGCGGCGCGGACGCCCGCCGCCGTAATCGCCTCGGCGACGACACCGAAGCAACGTGTCCTCGTTTCGACGCTGGAAAAACTTGCCGCCGATGCGCGCGAGCAAAAATTCGAGCCGCCCGCCATCGTGGTGATCGGTGACATTGTCGAGATGCGGTCGCAGTTGCTCGGCGAAACTGTGGGCGCTGAAAAGGATTCAACGTGACGGCACGCGGTCTCATCATTGCGGCGCCTCATTCCGGCGCCGGCAAGACCACGGTGACGCTGGCGATACTGGCGGCGCTGCGGCGGCGCGGCGTCGCCGTGCGCGCCGCCAAGGCCGGGCCCGACTATATCGATCCGGCGTTCCATGCCGCGGCGATCGCTGCGCCGAGCGTCAATCTCAATTCATGGGCGATGTCGCGCCCGCTGCTCGACGCCATGGTCGCGCAGGCCGCAACAGGCGCAGACATTTTCGTGATCGAAGGTGTCATGGGGCTGTTCGACGGCACCAACGGCGCGGCTGGGCAACGCGGCGCGACCGCCGACCTCGCCGCGCATTTCAATTTGCCGGTCGTGCTGGTGCTCGATGTGTCGCGGCAGGCGCAATCGGCGGCTGCCGTGGCGCGGGGTTTTGCCGCGCACGATCCGGCCGTGCGCATCGCCGGCGTGATCTTGAATCGCGTCGCCAGCGAACGCCATCGCTCCGTCGTCGCCGATGCCATCGCCGCACTCGGCGTGCCGATCCTCGGCGCGGTGCCGCGCGAGGCGACGCTGGCGTTGCCCGAGCGTCATCTCGGCCTCGTGCAAGCCGGCGAACATCCCGATCTGACGTCGCTGATCCAGCGGCTCGCTGTGATGGCTGAAAGCCATCTCGACCTCGACGGCATCCTGACGAGTGCCGCGCCATTGACGCCCAATCCCGCGACAGGTGACGCAGCAATCCCGCCGCCCGGGCAACGGATCGCGCTGGCGCACGATCGGGCTTTCAGTTTCGTCTATCCGCATGTGCTTGCGGCATGGCGCAACGCCGGCGCCGAGATTCTGCGATTCTCGCCGCTCGCCGACGAACCGCCGCCGGAAAGCGCCGACAGCTGCTGGCTGCCGGGCGGCTACCCGGAGCTTCATGCCGAAACGCTCGCCGCGGCACGGCGCTTTGGCGATGGGCTGCGAAGCTTCGCACAAACGCGCCCGGTGCACGGCGAGTGCGGCGGTTACATGGTTTTGGGTCAAAGCCTGGAGGATGCGGCGGGGCAACGGCACGCCATGACTGGCCTGCTCGGCCACGCCACCAGTTTCGCCAAACGCAAGCTGCATCTCGGCT
The DNA here is from genome assembly GCA_963724715.1 of uncultured Alphaproteobacteria bacterium. Classification (GTDB taxonomy): domain Bacteria; phylum Pseudomonadota; class Alphaproteobacteria; order Rhizobiales; family Xanthobacteraceae; genus BOG-931. The sequence continues at coordinate 342,274 of CAVRVV010000006.1, forward strand.
ACCGCACCGCGCGGTTACTCTCCGACAACGTGCTGGGACGTCAAGGCGCGATCGTGCGCGGCCACGAATTCCATTACGCATCGCTGACGTCAGTCGGCACCGATGAATCTTTCGCCGAACTGCGTGATGGCGAAGGCCGCGAACTTGGCAATGCCGGTGGACGACGCGGCTATGTCACCGGCACATTCTTTCACGCCATTGCGAAGACCGAAGCGGCTTAGCTCGCGGCTTTAGGTTCGGCGCCGTCCGCCGACTTGTCGGACACGCCCGCCTCGGCAAACGTCGCCATGCCGGAATGACATGCCAGCGCGGCGCGCAACAGCAGCAACGCCACTGCGGCGCCCGAGGCTTCGCCGAGCCGCATGTTGAGATCGACCAGTGGCGCAAGCGAAAGCTCTTCAAGCAGCATGCGGTGTCCGGCTTCAGCGGAGACGTGGCCGGCCTGCACGTGCGCCAGCGTGTCGCTGCGCAGCTTCGCCAACGGCGCAACAGCTGCCGTGCAAACAAATCCGTCGAGCAATACCGGAATGCGCTGCTGCCGCGCCGCCAATGTGGCGCCGAGAATGGCGGCAAGCTCGCGGCCGCCGAGGGCCGCAGCTATCGCCAGCGGATCGTCGAGCGCGGCAGCATGACGCTCGAGCGCGCGATCGATGACGGCGCGCTTGCGTGCCAAGCCCTCCTCATCGACGCCGGTGCCACGGCCGGCCCAGCGCGCGCCGCCGCCGCCGAACAAGGCCGCCGCGATCGCCGCCGCCGCCGTGGTATTGCCGATGCCCATCTCGCCCAGGCAGATCAGATCGCATTGCGACGCGACCGCCTCGTATCCGGCCGTCACAGCGGCGAGGAATTCCTGCTCGCTGAGCGCGGCTCGTTCGGTGAAGTCGGCGGTCGGCCGATCGAGCGCCAGCGGAATGACGCGGAGCTGAGCACCAGCAGTGCGCGCGAGCTGATTGATCGCGGCGCCGCCGGAGGCAAAATTCGCCACCATTTGCGCCGTGACCTCGGCCGGATAGGCGGAGACACCGCGCTTGGTCACGCCGTGGCTGCCAGCAAAGACCAGAATATCGACGCGCTCCAACCGCGGCGGTACATGGCCCTGCCAATGGGCGAGCCAGGCGACCAGATCCTCGAGCCGGCCGAGGCTGTTCGGCGGCTTGGTCAGGTTGGCTTCCCGTTGGGCGACCGCGGCGCTCGCCGCCGGATGCCCGCCCGGCAGGTCAAGACAGGCGGTGCGCAGCGCGGAAAACGAGGTAAAATTCGCCATCGCCGATCAGATCCCTGGCAGTGGGAAAACACAGTCACTGTCTAGCAAACCCCCGGGGCTGCGGCGATAACGATACAGGCCGAGGACGAGCTATGACCACGATACCCGACGGCTGGCTTGCGGATTGCGCCAACGATCTCAAGGCGAGCATCGCCTTCTTGACGCGGCTACCGGGCGCGGCACCGGCCGCCGGCGCCGATATTGCGCGCGCGGCCTGGGCCTTTCCGCTGGCCGGCGTCCTGGTCGCTCTGATCGCCGCGGTGGTCTATGCGGTGGCCCACAAGATCGGATCGCCACCGTGGGTCGCGGCGGCGCTCGCGGTCGCGGCGACGCTTGCCGTGACGGGCTGCTTGCACGAGGACGGCCTCGCCGACACCGTGGACGGTTTCGGCGGCGGCGACAGCCGCGAACGCAAGCTCGAGATCATGCGCGACAGCCGCATCGGCACCTATGGCGTCTGCGTCTTGACGCTGTCGCTCCTGTTGCGCGTAAGCGCGATCGCGTCGCTCGGCAATCCGATCGTGGTGCTGTGGGCCCTGATCGCGGCACACGGCGGCGCGCGGGCGGCGATGCCGGTGTTCATGGCGCTGGTGCCGCCGGCACGCAGCGACGGCTTGGCCTTTGCCGCCGGCCAGCCGTCGGGCGATCGTGTCATCACAGCGAGCGTGCTGGGCATTCTGCTTCTGGCGATCGGGCTCGGGCCCTCGCTCGGCATTGCGGCGCTGATTTTGCTGCTCGTCGCCATCGTGCTGATGGCGTGGCTAAGCGTCGTGCAGATCGACGGCCAGACCGGCGACGTGCTCGGCGCGGTCGAGCAGGTGGGCGAGATCGTGATTCTGCTGGTTGCGTTGCGCTAGACCGCAATCGCTTCACATTGAAGCGATTGGCGCTCTAGCATTTTGGTGGAGCATGATCTTTTCCGAAAACCGGTATCCATCCTCGGATCAAGTCCGAGGACAGGCTTTTTCGGGGATCATGCTCTAATTATTTGTTCTCAAGCGCGTCGCGAACCCGGGCGACGACTTCGGGCGGCGTTCGCGAGACTTCTTCGACCAAAGTCTGCACCTCTTCGCCGCTGAGCGGATCGATGTCGATGCGCGCCATGGTGGCCTCGCCGAGAAAGGCCGGATCCTTCACCGTGGCGTCGAAGGCGTGCCGCAACGCGTCGACGCGGCCCAGCGGCACGCCCGGCGGCAGGAAGAACGGCCGGCCGTATTCCAGTCGCGCCACGACGAGCTTGATCGCGGCGCGATCCGCATCGGTCTTGATAAAATCGAAGATCGAGGGAACGTCGCCGATGCCCGACAGCTTTTTCAATCCCCATTGCGCGAGCAGCCGGATTTTGTTGTCGGCGAGCCAGTTGGAGTTGAGCGCCTTCAAGGTCGACCAGTTGGCGATGGTGCCCTGCACTTCGCCGCGCTCCAGCGCCAGATGGATCTTCGGTGTGCTCTCGTAACCGGTGACGACCTTGAATTTGTAGCCGAACAGGCGATCGAGCAGCACCGGGTAATCATATTGCGTCGAACCGGGCGCCTGTGCGCCCATCACCAGTTCGGTGGTCTTGACGTCGTCGAGCGTCTGCACCGGCACCGTAGACCAGACATACATCACTTGGGTCTCGCGGTTGGTGCTGCCGATATAGCTGAGCTTCTCGGCCTCGAACCGCGCGCTCTGCGGCGACAACAGCGGCATGGTCGGCGTGCCGTTGAACGGCGCGCCAATTACGGTGCCATCGAACGGGCCCGTCGCGTAGAGCGAGTTGGTCATGATGGCGCCGCCGGCGCCGGGCTGGTTCTGCACGATGACGGTCGGATTGCCGGGAATATGCGCGCCCATGTGGCGCGCCAGCGTCCGCGCGGTGATGTCGTAGCCGGAGCCGACACCGGAACCGACGACGATGCGCAGCGTCTTGCCCTTGAAGAACGATGCCGCATCCTCCTGCGCATGAGCTTGCGCGGCGAGAAGCAGAACAAACAGCGCGATCAGTATCCGTGTCACGCCGCCGCCAGTCCTTGTTCCGGCTCGAGCGGCAGTTTGACCGGTTGCTTGAGTTTGGCCGACAGATCGAGCGCCTTGGTCAGCATCAGCCGGTTATGCGCCTCAGCGGCGGTGGCGGCTTGGGTCGGCAGGCCGAGCGAAACGCGGTTGAGCCAGGAATCGGTTTCCTCGCGCATCGGGCCGCGCAATTCGCCGAGCGCCATGTCGCCCGGCGGATAGGAGCCGAGGAAATCGACCAGGCGGCTTTGGTCGGGCGCATAGCCTTCGCCCTGCGGCTTCGAGACCGCGAGCACCATGTCGCGATGGGTATCGTCGATGGTGAGCACACCGTGGGTGCCGTTGATGCCGACTTCCAGACTGTAGACCGCGCCGGGCCAAGTGACCGGCAGTGCCCAGGAAATGTTGAGGTGATAGATGGTGCCGTCGGCGCACATGATCATGCCGGCGGTGGCGTCGATGCCCTGATAGAGCGGCCCCAACACCTTGTCGATCGAGCGCGCGTAACATTCGACCGGCTGCTTGCCTTCGAGGTACCACATGACGATGTCGAGCGCGTGGGTGCCGGAGATCACCATCGGCGAAATCGTAGCGGGATCGTCGGTGCGCTTGTAATTGTCGATGGCGACGAGGCGGTTCATGAAGGCGCGCGAGGTCACCATGGTGACGTCGCCGAGCGCGCCGCTGCGCACCTTCTCCTTGCCGGCCAGCCATTTGCGGCGGAAGCGCTGGGTATAGCCGACGATGGCGTCGAGTTTTGCGTCGGTGATCGCTTTGAGCACGCGGGCGGACTGGGCGAGATCGGTTGCGAGCGGTTTTTCGATCAGCATCGGCAAGCCGCGCTCGACCGCCGCCAGGATCGGCTCGACGTGCAGATGCTCGTCGGTCGAGATCAGCACCGCATTGACTTCCGGCCGCGCCAATAATTCACGATGACTGGTGGTGACGAAATCGGCGCCGATGCGGGCGGCGACATCGCCGCCGCGATTGTGATTGAGCTCGGCGATGCCGATCCATTCCACCGCCGGATGCCGCGCCGCCACCTCGCCGCGGAACAGGCCGACCCGGCCGGCGCCGATGATGGCCAGCCCTATGCCCTTGGCGTTCTTCTTCATACGTTCAGCCCCGCGCGGTTCTTGGCCTTGAGCTCGGCAATGCCGGAAATCGTCTCGTTGGTGAGCGGCAGATCGATGGGCTCGTTGCGGTCGGCCGACAAATCGGCCGCACTGTAAGTCTCCATCACCCGCCGCGCGCTTTCCGGCGTCACCATAACCGCGGTGTCGCGAATGCAGGCTTCGAGGAAATGGATGGTCTCCGGACCGATGCCGCCGGCAAACACGTGATCGACCCACTCGCCCGGCATGGTCGACATCGGGAATTCCTGGCCGCGTTTTTCGGTATTGAGCCAATTGTCGCGCTGGGTGTCGTCCAGCGTGAGCGCACCGTCGGTGCCGGTGATCTCGATCCAGGTCGAGCAGTAATTCGGAAAGCTCGGCGGGAAATTCCAGCCGCCGCCGATCATCACCACGACGCCGCTGTCCATGGTCACGGTGGTGAACATGATGTCGTGCGAGCCGTTCACCGGCTGCATGTAGCCGTATGCGCCTTGGCTATAGACCCGCACCGGCTTAGCCGGCTCGAGCAGCCAGAACACGAAGTCGAGATCGTGGGTCGATTCCATCACCACCGGCGACAGCCGCACCCGGCTGGCGATCTTCTTGCCGAGCTCGCGCGACAAATGACGGCTGACCAGCACCGAAACCACCTTGCCGAGCGTGCCGTCGACGATCTTCTTCTTGGCGTAGGCCACTTTCGGATTGAAGCGCTGCGAATAGCCGATGGTGAATTTCAGATTGTTGCGGCTCGCCAGCTGGATCAGCTCGTCGGCTTCCCACAGTTCGAGCGCGATCGGCTTTTCCAGCATGACGTTCTTGCCAGCCTTGAGACAGTCGCGCGCGATCGGATAGTGGTTGGCTTCCGGCGTGGTCGAGACATAGACCACCGAGATTTTCTCGTTCTTGATGATGTCCTGGTAGTTGAGCGTCGCGCTCGCCGGCTTGTAGAGTTTCGTCACCTCGGCGAGCCGGTCCGGCTTGATGTCGCACAGGTGCAATTTGTCGACCAGCGCCGTGCGCGACAACGTATCCGCGCGCAAGCCGCCGATCCAGCCGACACCGATCACCCCCACTTCTACCGTCTTCACTGGGCATTTTCCTCGCTTTTTGCGGGCGCATAAAGATCATGATGCGGCGGGACGTGCAATGCTTTGGACCATCGCCTTTCGGGGCAGCAGGCATCGTTCTCGCGGCGCGCCTCTTCGCCCGAGCCTTGCAAAACCCTGCCACGTGAAGCGCGAAGGCCGGGGAGGACATGGAACGAGAGGGGTGGTGCCTCTGTTTCCTTATGCGCTACGCCGGTCTCGCCAAAGCCGAGAAATAAAGAAGAAAATAAAGGAAGCGGAACGCCGGCAGACGCTGATCAACATCCGCCGCATCTTGCGATGCGGCGCGCGCCTTGCAAGGCGCGCTCGCCTTTCGGCGTTCCACCGCGGCTCTCACCTAAGGGAATTATTCCATCCCAAAGGCTCAGCTTCAGGCCAGGCTTCCTGGGACGCGGTCTGAACGGGCGTTACCCGCCTTCGCCTGTCCCAGTCCAGGGAAGCACCTCCCACCCCGGTCATAGTGCCGGGGGACTGATGCCCAAGCCGCCCGAGAACGGGGTGTATGGCCTCGTCCGCGGGCACCGCCCTCGCTCCGCCGCCGGAGAGTACCCTCGGCCGACGGCGTCCTTACCGAGCGAAATTGACTCGTCGGAATGTAACTGTATTGGAGACGGATGTCAAGAGCTTTGTCACTGTATCTATGACGCACCCTGCGGCGGCGATTGTCGGCGAGCTGACAATGCTTTGGGTCAGAAGCAACTTAATTGCGGTGTCCGTGCAATGTCCACTTGTGCCCCGATAGCGACCGGGTCGCTGCGTCGCGGTAGATAACGCAACGGGCCAATTTCAGACATTTCGATTTCGAGCGCAAAACCCGTTACACGGAGCGCCCTGCTCTTCCTGAGGCCCGCCTTCGCAGCACGATCGGGGCATTGTTATCTTCGATGCACTTCAGATTCGTTGCGAAAAGAAGCGAGCGCAGCCCGCACTTCCGGATCAAGCGGGGTGGTCATGATATTCTGTGCGATCGCTTCGGCGATCGTGTGCCGGTAGGCCGAGCTCCTCTCGAGATCCGCTGCGGCAACGCCTGAATCTCTCACAATCACGCCGCCGACCGAATATCGAAGAATACGGCCTTCGTTGGCATCGACGATGGCGGTCGCGGCGGCATCCCTGCGCCACTTCTTCAACTGTGCGTCCACGGCCCGACCCTCTGCGCCCTGGAGCCAATCCAAGTCCGCGGCAACTTTCCTGTTGTACAGCGCGCTCAGCTCCCCGTAATCCTTCGTTGCTTCGAGACGTGCAAGCACCTCCGCCGCCATGGTTCCGGACTTCGGCGCCGACTCGTTGGCCACGTTGGGTTCGTCCGGCCTGGCATTTGCGGCGGCCTCACTCTTTTCGTTCAAGCCGTAGCCCTTGAACTCCTCGGCGATGTCGGCCTGAATCGCCTGCGCTGCGGCGATGTCGGCCTTGCCCCGTGTGGTATCGCCCTTGTGCAACTCGGCAAGCCCGCGGCCGTAGAGCGAACTGGCCATTTTTGGATTGGCCGCCAACCCCGCGTCGTAATCGGCGATCGCCGCTGCGTAATCATTCATCTTGAGGTGAACAAAGCCGCGACTGTCGAGCGTGTCGCTATTGCCTGGACGCAAGCGCAGCGCTTCGTCGCAATCCGCCAGCGCCTGGGGCAATTGGCCGGAAAGGGCGCGCACCCAGCAACGGCCATTCCATAATCGCGCAGCGGTCGGGTCAAGCTTGATCGCCCGGTCGTAATCGGCTTTGGCACGTGCGTATTGGTGCATATCCTCATAAGTGTGTGCTCGATGGTCGAAGGCCATTGCTGAATTCGGGTTAAGGCGGATCGCCGTGCTTAAATCGGCGAGCGACTTTTCGTATTCACCTTTTTTCTTCCAGGCGAGCCCGCGATTGATGAAGGCCTCCGCGTCGTGCGGATCGAGGCGCAGGGCTTGGTCCGCATCGGCAATAGCCTTGTCATATTGGTTTTTTTTGACCCAAGCGCCAGCACGGTTGGTGAAGGCCGCCTCGTTTTGCGGATCGAGGCGGAGGGCCTCAGTCGCGTCGGCGAGCGCTTTGTCGTATTCGCCGATGCCGTTCATGCAGGCGCTGCGGTTGCTGAAGAAATCTGCGTCCTGCGGATTAAGCCGGATCGCCTCGTTGTAATCAGCGATCGCCTTGCGGTAGTCCCCTTGGCGATACCAAGCGTTGCCGCGGTTGTAGAACATAATGGCCAGGTCCTTGCTGCCAAGGCCGCCTGACTGAATTGCGCGCGTGCAATAGTTAATTCCGAGATCAGGAGTCTTTTCGGTTTCGCAAAGCTGAATGTCAGTGGCCGCATGCGCGTGGGGTACCGCCGCGAAGAGCGCGGCGAGCAGCGTGAGCAGCACGGCAATCGATCGAGGCACTGTTATCTCCGATGCGCTTCAAATTCGTTGCAAGAAGAAGCGAGCCCAGCCCGCACTTTTGGATCAAGCGGGTTCGTCATTATGTTCTATGCGATCGCTTCGGCGATCGTTTGCCGGTAGGCCGAGCTCCTCTCAAGATCCGTTTAAATGGCCGCATTGGAGAATGCGGAGGAACTTACAGGACGAAGATCAAAAGATAAATGGTCATCAAAGGTGGGAAGTCCGCTCAGGGTCAGTACCTACCGCGCCAATCATAGAGCGGCGTGGCAGCTAGACCTCCAACAACGGACACGAAGGCGAACAGTTGGCGCGACCGTTTCGGGCCATAAGCGACATTTCGCACCGCGAAAAAACCTTTTCGACAGCAGATCACAGTGACGAGGTCACAGACCCCTGATGTGAGTCGTGCTATCGTTCGCTATTGTCCGGGGCGCTTGACCCCATTGGAAGGTCCGATGACGGTCAACATCGCAAGGCGGAATTTTATTGCTGCGCTTGGCGGCGCGGCAGTCGGCTGGTCGCATGACGCTGTCGCCCAGCAATCCGACAAGATGCGCTTGATCGGCGTGCTGATGGGGGGCTATGAGTCCGCCGACGCGGAAGGTCAAACATACTTCGCGGCATTCCTGGACGCGCTCCAAAGCTTTGGCTGGACAGCAGGTCGCAACCTGCGGATAGAGGTCCGTTGGGTAGGCGATGCCGCAGAGCGCCTGAAGGCCAATGCGGCAGAGCTGGTCGCTTTGGCGCCCGAAGTGATCTTTTGCGCCTCAACCCCCGTCGTGGCGATGACATCACGTTTGACTCGCACGATCCCGATTGTGTTCGCCCAGGTGGCCGATCCGGTCAGCGTCGGTTTCGTCACCAGCATGGCGCGGCCGGGAGGCAACATTACCGGCTTCTCCCTTTACGAGCCCTCGATAGGGGGCAAGTGGCTGGAGGTCCTTAAGGAGATCGCGCCTCGCGTCTCGCGGGTGGCCGTCATGATCCTTCCGGAGTTTGCTAGCTATGTTGCGATGGAGCGCGCCGCTGAGGCCGCCGCTACGCCCTTTTTGGTCAAAGTGAGCGCGGCCGGCGTTCACAACGCCCGCGAAATCGAGCAGGCCATCACAACGTTTGCAAGCGACGCAGATGGTGGTCTGATCGTAACCCCATCTGCCGTCACCAACGGCAATCACGGCTTGATCGCCGAGTTGGCAGCGCGACATCGCCTGCCTGGAATCTACCCATACCGTTACTATGTCTCGTCCGGAGGCTTGGTCTCCTACGGGCCTAATCTGACGAACGAGTACCGTCGGGCGGCCTCATACGTCGATCGCATCCTCAAGGGAGAAAAGCCTGGCGACTTGCCGATTCAACAACCGACAAAATTTGAGATGGTAATTAATCTCAAGACTGCCAAGGCGCTCAACCTGACCATCCCACAGACAATTCTTGCCACGGCCGACGAAGTAATCGAATAACCCTTTCGCAACGCGGCAATTGGCGATCGTAAAGTGTCACTCAGGGTCATTAGCGACAATTCGCGGTGCAAAAACAGCCGCCGTTTCGACCATGTCCCGTCAGCGTGCAGTGACCCGATGGCTCTAATCGGTAAGCGAAAGCAAAAAACAGTGCCGCCAATTCACAGGAAGCTTGTCTAATGACTGATCACGTGCAAACTCCAGCCGGCCCGACCGCGAATTGCTGGTACCAGTTACGTGTCATCATGGCGGGCGGCGGAGACATCGAGTTGACATGCACGCAGTGTGGCCACACGGTCACAATCGTTCCAAGGGATGGAGAAGAGCCGCCGTCGTATTGTCCGGAATGCGATTTCGCGGCCTAGGGCTAATTCGTGCACGTGATTTGATGCGCGCGCGATCTGACGCGAATGCTTGGGGATGATCGAAGCCAACATGATGCATTGCTGAAGCCTTCGTCCACTTCGCCATCTCCCTCTCCTTCAGGCGCTTGACCAGGACAAATCTTGGCGCCTAAATCCTAACTTATTGAATTGACCCTAAGAAGAATGGGAAGCCGAGCCATGGCTGTACGCACCACCGTGCAAGAGATTTTCACTGAGGACAAAATATGGATCGCGCATTCGAGGGACGACAAGAATAGCGCCCAAATGTTGGGGGAATGGCTCGATCGGCAGATGATGGAGGTTTTGAATGACTATGTTGCGTACAAAGTCAACTCTGGAGAGGAAATTGACGACGTTATAACCTCTTCAATTGAAGCCGCGGACTTTGTCCTCGCCTTTCTATCGAATCATTCTCGCGAGGATGATCTAGTCTCGCAATTGAGGCGAGCTAAATCCTACAGCAAGCCAATCTTGGTGGTATTCGACCAAGCGCTCTCAAACATCCAATTTGCGAGCAATGATGTGGCGCGTCTCCTTAGCACGCGGCCTCACGTCTACATGAGCTCAAAGCAGGTTATCGAAGACCTTCTAATGCTAATTCGTCCTGAGCGAGCTCACCATACGCAAGCTGGACCAAGCACAAAACCAGACGCCGTGGCTTACGACGTTTTCATAAGTAAGAAGTCTCAAGATTATTCTTACGCCGAAGCGCTGTACCGCTTCCTGGAGGAAAACAAAAAGGTCGTTTTTCTGTCCGAGTCGTCTTTGCCTAAGCTAGGTAACTCGGAATATATGAAGGCGATCGACGAAGCGCTTGAACATTCGCGGCATATGATAGTGCTCGGCAGTAGCGCGGATTATTTATTGTCTGGATGGGTAGAAGCGGAATGGCAAGTCTTTCTTAACGAAAAGCGCTCTGGGCGCAAAAATGGAAACCTCGTTACCGTGATCGCAAACGAAATGAAAATCTCCGAAGTTCCGATGAGCCTTCGTTACTATGAGGTGGTGCCCTACAAGGATGCATTTGCGCAGCGCTTTCTCGATTTTCTTACATAACAGGGGTTACGATGTGGCAACAGGCGCGGCCTTGGACCATATCCACTGCTCGCGCCGACGAGGTGATCGAACGAGCCTTTCGCAGTGCAATAATTGATGGTCGTGAAGTGATGCTATGGGTCAAAAGCGGCGTTTCAAGCGCTGAGGCCCGATGTCCGCCCCTTCCCCGATAGCGACCGCATTTGCGACCCGCCAGGCGGTCGCTATGTGCCAATGAGCGACATGGTGAGATGCACGCGTTCGTGGCCTAACCGCCGACAACGGCCGACAAATGTTCGATCATCCACTCGCCCTGCGGGGCCTAGCCGATGGTCGGCGAGGTAGGCGCCGCACATCACGAGTTGGGCAACTCGCGAGTCGAACTCCATGGGTTGAATGACCTTCAGTCGTCCTTGCGCAACGTCGTTTTGGACCAGATGCGAGGGCATGTTGCCCCAGCCAAGTCCCGCCAGCAGCATCGCGTGCTTCGCACCGAGATCCGCCAGGCGCCAGGTGCGGCTCGACAACACGCCGTAGTCGCGTCCTGCGGTCAGCGACGAGCGATCGGTGAGCACCAGCTGAACATGCTGCTGCAGCGTGTGCGGATCGATCGGACCGTCGAGCGCCGCCAGCGGATGATCGGGTGCCGCCACCGGGATGAGATCGACGGTCAGCAACGGGAAGCGCTTCAGGAGCGCCATGTCGCTGAAATAAAGCGGCAGCAATCCAATCATGCAGGTGCCGTCGAGCACCAGTTCCGCGGCGGCGCCGAGCGACTGCACGTAGATACGCGGCGTCACTGTCGGAAACTTTGCAGTGAAAGCACGTAACGCTTCCACGACCGCGCGCATCGGGAACATGGAATCGAGCACGATCGTCAGCTCTGCTTCCAATCCGCTGGCCAGACTTCGCGCCGTATCGCGAAAGGCATTTGTCTCCTCGGCGATCCGGCGCGCCCGCGACAGCAACGCTCGCCCCGCTTCCGTCAGCGCGGGCCGATAGGCGGTGCGGTCGAACAACGAAATCCCGAACTGCGCCTCAAGCTTCTGGATTCCGTAAGTCACCGCCGACTGGGCGCGGTTCAGCTGTTTCGCAGCCTTCGAGAAGCTTCCGGTGTCGGCGACCGCGAGGAATATCCGAATTTGGTCGAGCGTCAGCGAGTCGATCATAATCAGATAAATAGATCATCTCTATCGAAACTTCATCTCTTTTTTTGATGATCCGTATCTCCTACGTCTTGCGGGAAACAGTCGCATAGGAGCCTCAAATGCCCACCCTGCTCGCTATCGAGGTCAGTCCCCGCCATCGGTTCTCCACGTCCCGAAGGCTCACCGCGCATTTCATCGACGCGTGGAAAGCCACGCACCCCGGCTCTGCTGTCGTCGTCCGCGATCTGATGAAGACGCCGCCGCCGTTCGTCGATCATGCCTGGATCGGCGGCGCCTTCACGCCGCGTGAGCAGCATTCGCCGGAAAATGCCGCCGCCATGAAGGTCTCGGACGAGCTCGTCGCCGAGATCAAGGCGGCCGACGAGATCATTATCGGCACGCCGATGTTCAACTTCTCCATCCCGGCGGTCCTCAAGGCCTATATCGACCAGATCGTTCGGGTCGGCGTGACCGTGTCGCCGAATAATGTCGGCCTGCTCACCGGCAAGAAAGCGACCGTTATCCTGGCAAGCGGCGGTGACTTCAGCCCGGGTTCGCCCGTAGAGAAATACAATCAGGCCAGCGGCTATCTTCGCCAGGTCCTGGCCTGGATCGGGATCAAGGACGTCGAATTCATCCTGGCCGGGCGCGCGCGTGCCGGCGCCACGGGTGAAACGGCAGTCGAGGAGTTCGGCGCCGCCGTCAGGTCGGCCGCGGTTGCCGCGCCAGCCATCGCCGCGTGACGGCACGCTTGCGCCGTCAAGGAGACAGCATCATCGTGCGAAGCGGCTTCATAGGCGCTGGAACTTTGACCGCGGCTTTCGGGCGTCATGCACCATGACATTTACACTTTACAACGCACCGCAATCGACCTGCAGCCAGCGCGTACGCTTCGTGCTCAACGCCAAGACTATTCCGTTCGACGAGATCAAGCTCGACCTGCTCGCCGGCGATCAACTCAAGCCGGACTATCTCGCATTGAATCCGAATGGCGTGGTACCCACCCTCGATCATAACGGCGCGATCATCATCGATTCTTCGGTCATTATCGAATATCTCGACGAAATTGCGCCCGAGCCGTCGCAATTCACGCCGGAGCATCCCGTGTTACGGGCCAAGATGCGGGCGCTCATGCATTTCATCGATGAGATGGCAGCGGCCGCGGTGCGGGTGCCGACGTTCAATCTCGCCTTTCTGCCGCGTTTTGCGGCCATGAGCGAGGACGCGTTCAAGGACTTCGCCGAGTCGAAGCCGCTGCGGCGCGAATTCATGTTGGCAATGGGCCGGACGGGCTTTCCGCAGAAGGACATGGATGAAGCACTGGCGCGGCTGCGCCGCACTTATGAGCGCATGGATTCCGAAATTGCCAAGAGCGGTGGACCATGGCTTCTCGGTGCCGGTCTTTCGTTAGCCGACGTCATGCTCATGCCGGCGATCGTTCGCATGGCGGATCTCGGCCGTGCCGGCGACTGGCGCGATCTGCCGCGCGTTGAACGCTGGTACGAGACAATCGCCACCCATCCGGCGTTTGCCCCAACCTATTATCCGGGGTCGCTTCTGACCGAGCGCTTTCCGCATTTGCGCGAGACTGGCCTCGCAAGACCGGCCTCTGAAGACTTGCCGCTTTCGTAGGAGGACACCATGGGAAAGATAACCGCTAAACTTGGCGCAGTGCTTTACGTGTGTTGGGGACTCCTGCACTTCACCGCGGCCTACGGCGTTTACAGGTTGGCGCAGAACTCGCCGGCAACCATGGCTCAAGGGCGCTTGATGCAGACGGCGTTTTATTTGACGGCGTTTGCTGCGACCGCGATCGTGCTCGCACTCACGCTGAATTGGCGCAACGACCGGCTTGGCTTCTGGTTGAACGGGGTCATGGTCGGCATCGCTGACATTCCTTTCATTCTGTTTGTCTTGATCCCCGGATACGCGCCGTGGTGGCCGGGCCTGCTTGGTCCGGTGCTTTGGATTGCGGCCTTTTCAGTCACAAGCCTCGCCCGGATGGGCGCTACAAAGTCTGTTGCGACGGCATCTGGGAGTGCTGCCCATCTAACCTAATTTTCGCCAAGGGAAAAATTGCTGATTTTTGGGTCATTTTCGGGCACTTGACCGGATGTCGGCTGATGATACTGGCGCCGCGATCCCGAATACGCTTTTGGCGAACTGCGGATAGACCTCGGCCAATTGCGGAGCGACGACGTTGCGCATCAGCTCCAATGTCTCCGGTGAAGGCGCCGGCGTGGTCGGCACGTCTGCCGGCCGGTCGAAATCGAACCCTGTGTTCTCGACCACCTCCGGGACGCTGTGGCCGGGATGCACGCTGGCGAGGCGAAAGCGGCGCCGCGCGCGGTCGAAATCGAACAGGCAGCGGTTGGTGATCAGCGCGATTGGGCCACCGGGGCGGAAGACGTTGTCGGAGCTGCTCCCAGGCGCGCTGATGAAATCGACTTTCGGCACCAAGGTGCGGCGCGAATGCTCGACGCGGAACAGGATCACCTTCGGCACCACGTAATACAGATAGGCCGAGCCGAACGAGCCGGGAAAGCGCGCCTTCGGCTTGTCGTAGTCGCCGACGCTGACCAGATTGATGTTGCCCTCGCCGTCGATCTGGCCGCCGGACAGAAAGAACACGTCGATGCGGCCCTGGCCGGCGCAGTCGAACAATTCGCGCGCGCCGTCGGTGAAGAAGGTGTGGGCGCGGCTGCCGAGCAGCGAGACGTAAGGCTTGCCGCCGCCGCGTTCGCGCGCCAGCAACGCCGCCGTTGCCGGGATCGGCGACGCGGCGCCGACGGCGACGTGGCGCACATCGCCGATCAGCCGGCAGATGACGTCGGCGAGCAGTTCCTCGTCGCGGAAAGTTGTTTCAGGCGGCACGCCGCTCATGCACATACCGTTGCAGGTAGTCGGCAAAACCTTCGGGCGTGGCGGCGAGCCGGGCGTATTCGGTCATATGCGCGGCGTCGATGCCGTAATGATCGGGCAGCGGCAGCGGCCAGGCGCCGCGCGGCTCGACCGCAACCGCTTCGACATAGAAGCCGGGCAACGTGCCGGCGGCGAGCAGCGGATCGTGCAGCAGATCGCCGTCGTGAATCTTCTCGACGGTGACGATGGTCTTCTGCGCCGCGTGCGCCATGGCGAACGAGCTCGCGCTGGATGCCGACAAAGACATTGCCGGAGCGGTCGGCCATCGGCGCGTGGAACAGAACCACATCGGGCTTGAGCGCCGGCAACAGCACGATCGGATCGTTATTGCCGAACGGATTGTCCAGAACTTTCCAGTCCGGCCGGTGCGCCAGCACGTCCGAGCCGATCAACCCGCGCAGCGGCATGAACGGCACGCCCTTCTCGGCGGCCTGAAACTGCGCATGCAGCGCCGGACAGGTCGCATCCATCATGCGGATCGCGCCGGCAAGGATCGCCGCGGTGAAGCGCGGCGCCGGGCCGAATTCGCCGAGGCTGACGGCGGAGGTTTCCAGCGTCTCGACGCAACCGGCGCCGATCAGGAGATCGGCCTGCAAGGTCGAGGTCGGCAACGCCACCAGATGCAGGTGCTTGACGCCGCGCCGGATCAGCGCCCGCGTCGCCGCCATGGCCGCGCCCGAGGTCTCGCGCGGCACCGCAAGCATGCAGCCGTCGGTAATCGGCTCGATCGCGTCATCGAGCGTGCGGACGATGATAGCCATACAACAAAGGTACTCCCTCTCCCCACATACGGGGAGAGGGATTTTTAGATCACGACAGCGCCGATTTGACGTTGCTGGGCGAGAACGGCACCCGGCGGATGCGCACGCCGGTGGCGTCGAAGATGGCGTTGGCGATGGCCGCCGCGACCGGCCGGCTCGACGGTTCGCCGGCGCCTGAGGGCGCGATCTCGGGATGGTTGATCAGCACCACGTCGACCTGTTCGGGCGTCTCGGTGATGTCGAGGATCGGATAGGTCAGCCAATCGACGCTGGTCACGGTCTTGTGGTCGAACTTCACCTCTTCCCACAAGGTGCGGCTGATGCCTTGCACCACGTTGCCTTCGACCGTCATGCGGATGCCGTCCGGGTTGATGATCTGGCCGCAGTCATGGGCGACGGTGAACTTGCGCACCCAGATCTTGCCGCTGCGGCGATCGATGTCGACCTCGGCCACCATGGCGACCCGCGTGCCGTTGCGCTGCGCGTAAGCCATGCCGCGGCCGGACACCTCGTCGCCGGTCTGGTCCTTGCGCGGCGACGGCCTACTTTGCCAGTTCGCCTTCTCCGCCGCCGCCTTGATGACGGCGATGTCGCGCGCATCCTTGACATAGCGCAGGCGGAATTCGACCGCGTCGACATTCAGCGCCGCCGCCACTTCATCCATGAACGATTCGCTGGCGAAGTGAATCTGCGGCCCAACCGGATCGCGTAAGTGCGACGAGCGCAGCGGCGAGGCACGGTCGAGCAGCGGCGGGATCGTCTCCCAAGCGGTGCGCTTGTTGGCGAAGCGATAGGACTCCGCCGGCACGCCGAACCCATCGCCGGATTGCAACGCGACGCCCAGCGTCTGCCCGGCCAATGTGTCGAACGGCTTGCTGCCATTGGTATTGACGTCGACGCGGGAGAAGCCTTTGCTGACAAAGTCGTAGGCGATGACGTTGCCCTGGGCATCGATCGCGGCGCGCGCGTGATGGGTCGAAGCGGGACCTTTTGGATCCCAGCCGGTGCCCTGATTGCGCATATATTGCACGCGCACCGGCTTGCCGACGGCTTTGGCGAGCACGGCAGCGTCCATCGCGGCGTCGTCGGCATCGTTGCGGCCGTAGGAGCCCGGACCCGGCGTCCAGATCGACGTGGACGCTGTCCTGCCGGCATTTCCAGGATGGCGGCGAGACCTGAGCGCACGAAATGCGATTTCTGCGTACCGCTCCAGCAGGTGACCTTGCCGTCCTTGATCTCGACCAGCGCGCACGCCGGCCCCATGCTCGAATGGGATTGGAACGGCCATTCGTATTCGGCCTCGATCACGCGCGCGGCCGACTTGAACGCCTCGTCGACATTGCCGGTTTCCGCGGGCTCCACCGAACGCTTGCGCGGCGTCGCCTTGCGGATGTGATCGTAGAGCGCGGCCTGATCGGGGAACGGCGGCGCCGTGTCCGACCAGACCACCTTGAGCTGCTGCGACGCCTTGATCGCGTCCCACTCCTTGTCGGCGACGACGCCGAGGAAGCCCTTGTCCCAGACCACCTTGGCGGTCGGGATATTTTTGATCGAGCTCTCGTCGACACTCACCGGCACGGCGCCGGCGATCGCCGGACGGATCATGCGGGCATGGACCATGCCGGGCACTTTCACGTCGGTGCAGAAGTCTTCCTGCGCGAACACCTTTGGCGCGATGTCTTCGCGCTTGATCGGCTGGCCGACGATCTTGTGGTCCTTCGGATCTTTCGGCTGCGCCTTGCCCGGCGCGTAGAGCGGATTGCCGTATTTGCCGTTCCAGTCGAGATGGACGTTGAAGTAACGCCCGCCGATGAGCTCGGCGTAGCTCACCTTCTTGGCGGCATCGCTCACCGCATGGACAACACCGTCGGTGACCGTCAACTGATCGGCCGGCACGTTGAGCTTGTCGGCCGCCATGGCGACCAGCACGCGCCGCGCTTCGGCTGCGGCCATGCGCATCTGCCGGCCGCCCTCCTGCAGACCGGTCGAGCCGGACGCGCCGCCCTGATTGACGCTGGTTGCGGTGTCGCCCATGAACACCTTGACGGCCTTGAACGGCACATCGAGCTCTTCGGCGACGATTTGCCCGACGGCGGTGAACAGTCCTTGTCCCATATCCATCTTGCCGAAATAGGCGGCAACGGTGCCGTCGCCGTTGACGGCGATGTACGACGACAGCTGGTCGGGCGTCAGCGGCGGCTTGGCGGCGACCGCCATCGCGTCGTCGGCCGCGTGCGCGAGCGTGGCCGGCGCGCCGATCGAGACGACGAGCGCACCGCCGGCCTTGAGAACGGCGCGGCGCGAAAAGATCGTGGATTTGTCTTGTCTGGTCATGGCGCTCTCCCTCAACCCATCATCGCGGCGGCGCGCTTGACGGCGCGCAAGATCGCCATATGGGTGCCGCAGCGGCACTTCAGCCCGGTCAAGGCATCGCGGATTTCGGCGTCGGTCGGCTTCTTCTTGTCGCGCAGGAACGCCGCCGCCGTCATGATCCAGCCGTTGATGCAATAGCCGCATTGCGGCACTTCTTCCTCGACGTAAGCGGTTTGCAGCGGGTGCGGTTTTTCCGGCGTGCCGAGACCGGCAAGCGTGACGATCTTGCTGTCGCCTACCGCCGAGACCGGCGTGATGCAGGAGCGGATCGGCTGGCCATCGAGATGCACGGTGCAGGCGCCGCATTGGGCAAGCCCGCAACCGAAATGCGGATTGTTCAAGCCGAGATCGTTGCGCAGCGCGTAGAGCAGCGGCATGTCCTCGTCCGCCTCTACGGTGCTCGTCTTTCCATTGACGTTGAGGGAATACTTCTGGGTCATTGCGCGAGCGTCCTCCATATGCGCAGCGGCCGTTTTTATCGGGGCCGGCCATGTGCCGGTTGAATCCCATGCCGCTGCATCCGCTGGCCTAAAGATTATTCCTAAAACTGCGGCATGGGAACATGGTTCGAGCGCGTGGAACTTCTGCGACGAGAGCTAGCTCTTTGCCAGCGCTTGCACGGTCGCGAATAAAGCTCGCACGTCGCGCTCCGCGATATTCCGCGTGATGAACACGACGCGGCTGTCGCGATTCTGATCCGGCCAGGTTTCGAGCTCGACCGGCGGATGGGCGAGGTGCTGGACATATTGCACCACGACCGGACCGCGGCAGCCGGCGACATTGAGAATGCCCTTGACGCGCAACAGGTCGGCGCCGCGCAGTCCGATCAAGGTCTCCATGGCGCGGGCGAAGGCGAGCCATTCGATCGGCGTTTGCTGTTCGATGGCAAAACTCGCGATGCCGTCGCTGTGCGCGGCCTCGGCGACGAAGCCGGAGCGCTCGCCTGCGGCCGGCTCGATGACGCGCTGCGGATCGAGCGCGCCTTTGACCGCGATATCGATGGTGGCGCGCGGATTGAGGCTTTGCAGGCGTTGCGTCAGTCGCTCGACTGCAGCGGCATCCGCGAGATCGGTCTTCGAGATCACCAGCCGATCGGCGAGGATCGCCTGCTTGCGCGCCTCGGCGGCGCTGTCGAGCGCCGTTTCGCCGTTGACGGCATCGACTACGGTCAGCACCAGATCGATATGAAATTCGCCGCCGAGCGCGCGATCGGTGGAGAAGGTCTGCAGGATCGGTCCGGGATCGGCGAGACCCGCTGGTTTCGATCACGATGCGGCGGAACGGCGGTACGGTACCGCGCTCGCGATCGAACACCAGACGGCGCAGCGCCGCCTGCAGGTCGGTGCGCGTGATGCAGCAGACGCAGCCGTTGCCGAGCAGCACAGTCTCCTCGGCGCTGTCGCGCACCAGCGCGTCGTCGATGCCGACGGCACCGAACTCGTTGATGATGACGGCGGTGCCCTGCCCTTCCGCTGAAGCCAGGAAACGCTGCAACAGCGTGGTCTTGCCGCTGCCGAGGAATCCGGTGACGACGGTCACCGGGATGCGCGCACCGCGCTCGCGCTTAAGCCGGCGCCCGAACAGGCCGGCCTCGCGCGAGGGGAAGAGATCGAGCATGTATTCGCGTCCGTCATGGCCGGGCTTGTCCCAGCCATCCACGTCTTTCTTAGCATGAGTTCAAAGTCGTGGATGCCCGGGACATAGGCGAGCGAAGCGACGCCGTTCTTCGAACAGCTATGCCCGGGCACGACGATATGGAATTAGAAATCCATTTCCAGTGTGTAGAGCCCACCGATGTGGCGGTCGACGGCATAGACGACGGCGCGCTCGTCGACGAACACGTCGTTCATCTGGATGGTACCGGTCGGCGCGCCGGGAGGCGCCGGCGGCTGGAAAACACCGACTTCCTTCGGCTGGTACGGATTGGAGATGTCGTAGGCGCGCAAGCCTCCGTTGAAGAAGGTGCCGAGCACGATCTGGTCGGATTGCCACGCCGTCGGCAGCGGCACGTTCTCGTGGATGTTGTGGGCGCCGAACC
Source organism: uncultured Alphaproteobacteria bacterium (assembly GCA_963724715.1). Classification (GTDB taxonomy): domain Bacteria; phylum Pseudomonadota; class Alphaproteobacteria; order Rhizobiales; family Xanthobacteraceae; genus BOG-931. The sequence goes on from CAVRVV010000006.1 coordinate 362,237, forward strand.
GGCCGGCCGCGGCGTAGATGGTGTGATCCGGCAGCGGACAGGTCGAGATCGGCACCAGATTGGATTCGTCGCGCGCGTCCAATACCCAGATCAGCTTCGGCCAGTCCTTGGCGTTGTTCTCGGTCAATTCGTCGGTCACCAGCATCAGCCCGCGATCGAACAGCGGCACGATGGTGTGCATGAAGCCGGTATAGGGCGGCGAATTGGTCCACTGCGAAACCTTCTTCGGGTTAGCCTTGTCGGAAATATCGAGCACGAACATGCCGCCGTCGATATAGGCGAGGTAGCAGCGGTCCGGCCGTTGCGGATAGACGTTGGTGTTGTGGGCACGGAAACCCTTGTCGATCGGATGCCGCGTCGGCGGCCTGACATTGTCGCCCTGCCGCGTGCCGGGCATCCACCAGCGGCCGACCTCGACGGGCTTGGACGGATTGCGCACGTCGACGCAGCGATAGAACTGGTCGTCCGCGGATTGGTCGGCGTGAAATCGCGCGAGCCCGACGCGCAGTGCACATATTCGCCGTCGCAGAACCACAGCTGGTGCACGCCGCGCGAGTGCGGCCCCGAGCAATCGAAGAACGAAATCGATTTCGGATTTTCCGGCTTGGAAATATCGAACAGCTCGAAACCGGCCGGCTGCAGATCCTTCTTCGAGGTCTGATAAGCCACCGCCATCATGTTGCCGCAGGTCTCCAGCGAGTTCGAGCGCATGTTGGCGTGCGGCAGGTCGGTCTGGCACACGACTTTCGGCTTGCGCGGATCGGAGACGTCGACGGCGGTGAAATTCTTCGGCGCGCTCTCATGCGCCAACCAGATGATCCGGCGTCCGTCGGGCGCGATCTGCACCGACATGCCCTCGCCCATGCCACCGAAGCCGCCGAGCATGTCGTTGGCCAGTAACTTGAAATTCCAGGTAATCGGTTGATAGCTCTTGGTGATCGGGCTTTGGTCGGTGGCAGGCATTCACAAGTCTCCTGTTGGGAAATGATGTCGGTGTCGGCGAGAGCGGCCACCAATATTACGCGCCCGAGCGGGCGCGTTCCATGAAGTCGGGCCGCAGCGCCTTGGTCCAGTCCGGGATGGCGTCGATCTTCTTGTCCCTGAGCAGGATTTCGGCCTGTTCCTGCATATAGGGCTTGAGGTCGCCGGGGAAGCCAGGGCTGACCTCGACCCGCGACAGCGCCGTCGCAAACACATCGAGCGATATCTTATAGCCCTTGTCGGCATAAAACCCGTAGATGACGTCGGCGACCTTTTTCGGGTTGTTCTTAAAATCCTGCGCCACGTCGAGCCAGGCTTTGAGGTAGGCGATCACGGTATCGGGCTTCTGCTGCACGAACTCGGGCGTCGCCGCCATGAACACCGGCATCGGATCGACACCGGAAAAATCGATCAAGTCGGAGCCAATGCCGTCGGCGACGGCGATGACGTTGTAGGGCTCGACGTTGACCATGGCGTCGACCGTCTTGGCGGCAAGCGCCGCCACCATATTGTTCACGTCCATGCGGACTTCCTGGTAGTCGCCCTTCTTCAAGCCGTGCTGCGGCATGATGGTATCGACGAAGACGTTGCCGACCGAGGAGCCGGTCTGGTTGGCGATTTTCAGCCCGCGCAGCTCTTCGACCTTGGTGATGTTCAAATCCTTGCGTGTGGTGATGCGCGCGGTCTTGCCGACATGCTCGATCAACGCGATGGCGATGAGCCCGCCCTTGGCACTGCCGATGATGAAAGATTGGCCGGCATAGGTGCCGAGGTCCACCTGGCGCGCCACCATCTGCTGCATGGTCAGATTGCCCGACGGCACCGCAAACTCTTCCACGGCAAGGTTGTGCTTTTCCAGATAGCCGGACTTCATCAGATAGTAGGTCGGCATGCCCCAGATATTTGTCTGGTAGCCCTGCCTGATGGTCTCGGGTGCCGCGACGCCGCGCGTCGAACCAAGGCCGAGCGCCAAGACGCCGGCGCCGGTGGCCGCGAGATAGTGCCGTCGCGTGAGCGTCGATTGCGTCGTCATGATGATCTCCTCCGTGCTACGCCTTGCAAATGCGTCACTGGTCCTGCTGCAGACCGAACTCCTGGATGGTCGGCACTGCGTCGTCCAAGGTCTTCTGGATGATGGCGGCAAATTCCTGCGGCGTCGCGGACACCGGGATCGAACCGGCATTCTCGATCAACGCACGGTAGCCGGGCGTCGCCACGATCTGGGCAACATCCTCGTTGAGCGTCTTGATGATCGGCTCCGGCGTGCCGGCACCGGCGCAAACGCCGAGCCAGCCGAAGCGGATGAAGTCAAAACCTTGCTCCTTGAGCGTCGGCACCTCGGGCATGGCGCTCAGGCGCTCCGGACTGGTGGTGGCGATGATCTTGAGCTGCTTGGCCTGATATTGCGACATGATGGCGAGCGTCGGCGACGGATAAAGATCGACCCTGCCGGCGACCAGTTCCTGCACCACGCCGACGCCGCCGCGGAACGGAATCCGGTTGAGCTCGATGCCGGTCAGCTTGGCGATCTGGCGCGTCACGATTTCCTGCGCCGAGCCGGCGCCGACCGTTGCATAAGTGACGTCGCCCGGATGCGCCTTGGCGTAGGCGACGAAGGATTTGAAGTCGTCCACCGGGACGACGTTGGCCAGCGCCAGGCCGTAATAATATTTGGCGATCAGGGAAATCGGCGCGATGTCGCCGAGCTGATAACCGGGGTTGCGATAGACCGCCGTGTTGGTCGCGTCGAAATGCGTGCACAGAAGGAGCGTGTAACCGTCGCGCGGCTGCGCCAGCACATCGCGTGTCGCCACGATGCCGCCGACGGCCGGCTTGTTCTCGACCACGACCGGCTGGCCGAGCGCCGCGCCGAGCTTGTCGGCGATGTAGCGGGCCGGAATATCGGTCGGGCCGCCGGCGCCGAAGCCGACGACAAGCCGAATAGGCCGGCTCGGATAAGTGTCGGCGGCCCGCGCCGGCAGCGCGGACACTAACGCGAGCAACGGCAACGCCAGCGACCATCGCCTGATTGCAATGTGGTGCGTCATATCAATGGCCTCGCGCATCCTGACCGAGAAGGCGCAGCAGCTCCTTCTGATGGTCCAGGAATTCGACGCTGAGCGGATCGCGCGGCCGCGGCAGCCGGATCGGCACTTCGGTCTTCACCGTGCCCGGATGCGGCGTCATCACCACGACCCTATCGGCGAGATAAACCGCCTCGGCGACATTGTGGGTCACGTAGATCACCGTCTTGCGGGTCGTCCGCCACACGTCGGCGAGAAGCCGTTGCATGTCGTCGCGGGTCAAGGCGTCGAGCGCCGCGAACGGCTCGTCCATCAACAGCACCGCCGGATTGTAGGCCAGCGCGCGGGCGATCGCGACCCGCTGCTGCATGCCGCCGGACAGATGGTGCGGATAAGAGCGGGCGAAGTTTTCCAGCTTCACCAGGCGAAGCTGTTCGAGCGCAATGATCTCGCGCTCCGCTTTCGCCATGCCCTTCATTTCCAGGCCGAAGGCGACGTTGCCGAGCGCGGTGCGCCAGGGAAACAGCTGGGCGAAATCCTGAAACACGATGCCGCGGTCCATGCCGTAACCGCGCACCGGCTGACCGGCGATGCGGATCTCGCCGGAATTCGGCGTGATGAAACCGGCGATGATATTGAGCAGCGTTGATTTGCCGCAGCCGCTCGGGCCGACGATACAGACGAATTCCGACGCCTCCATCGCGAAGCTCACGCCGCGAACCCCCGGCACGGTGCCGCTCGGCGTATCGTAAATCAGCGTGATATCGCGCGCCTCGATATGGGGCATCGATTTTTCTTGCGGCACTGTCAAAGGACGTTTCCCGGCTCTTTCAAGCATAAACGGCAGGCCTTGTCGCTCGGCGGCTGCGGCGACGGCGCTCAGGTTTTGGGCGCTCAGGTTTTGGCCGCCCGCGCCATGCCCCAGCGATAGATGGTGGCGCGCTCGATCGAGCCGAACACCAGCCGCTCGCTGACGAAGCCGATGAAACCGATGACGACGAGCGAGGACAGCATCACGTCGGTGTTGAGGAATTCCTTGGCGTCGAAGATGACCCAGCCCAATCCCCAATCCGACGCCGCCAGCATTTCGGCGCCGATCACCGCCACCCAGGAGCGCAGGAAAGACTGCCGCAATCCGGCGATGATGAACGGCGAGGCGCCGGGAATGATCACTTTCCAGAACAGCGCATGTTCGTTGGCGCCCATGGCGCCGGCGGCGCGCAGCCAGAGCGGATTGACCGCGCGCACGCCCGACCAGGTGTTGAGCAGCATCGGAAACAGCGCGGCGTAGAACACGACGAGGATCGTCACCGGATTGCCGAGCCCGAACCACAGGATCAAGATCGGAATCCAGGCCAGCGACGGGATCGGCATCAGCGCGCTGGCCAGCGGCAGCACGAAATTCTCGACCGGCCGAAACCGGCCCATCAACACGCCGAGCGGCAAGCCGATGAACACCGCGAGGCCGAAGCCGCACAGCACGCGATAGAGCGTAAAGGCCGCGTGTTCGAACATCGTGCCGTCGAGCAGCGAATCCCAAAGCGTGCGCGCCACCGCGCCGAGCGGCGGCATCAAAGCCGGCGCGAAATGGCCGCTGCGCGCGACGGCTTGATAAATCGCCAGCACCACGATGATGGTGATGGCGCCGCGGCGCAGCGAGCGCACCCGATCGGCCGTCATGACGTCAACATCCCCCAGCGCACCACGGTGAATTCTTCGAGCCGCTCGAACACCAGCTTCTCCAACGTCAGCCCGATCAGCGCGATCACCACGATGCCGGCGAGCATCACGTCGGTATTGAGGAATTCCTGGGCGCCGAAGATGAGCCAGCCCAAGCCCCACGACACGGCGGCCAGCATTTCGATGCCGACCAGGATGCGCCAAGCCTGCGCCAGGCCGAGGCGCAGGCCTGTCATGATGTAGGGCAGCGCGCCCGGCAAAATAACGTGGCGAAACAGGCGGCGATCGCTGGCGCCCATCGCCTGCGCCGAACGCACCCAAATATCCTTGACCGCTTTCACGCCGGTCCAGGAATTGTAGATGATCGGAAACGTCGAAACGAACGCGACCAGGGCGATCGCCGAGACGTTGCCGGGTCCGAACCACAACAGAAACAGCGGCGCATAAGCGAGACCCGGAATCGGCGCGCCGATGCTGACCAGCGGCAACAAGATATCTTCGGCGCGCCGCGAGCGGCCCATGAGGATGCCGATGGTGACGCCGACCAACGCGGCGAGCGCGAAGCCCGCTATCAGCCGCGCCAGCGTATCGAGCGCGTGATGCGGCAAGACTCCGCTCATTGTCAGCCGCGCGAACACCGCCGCAATGGCTTCCAAGGGCGGGAAGAACCGCGGCGGAAACAGGCCGGCATGGGCCACCGCTTCCCAGATCGCGCCGACCACAACGAAGGGAAATGCGTTACGCGCCACGCGGCGCAGCAGGCTGTCCTCACGTGGCGCGCCCGCCGTCGCGATTTCGGAAGCTTGAACGAGGTCATGTGCCATGAACGGTCGCAAATGTGTGACGCAGCCAATGCGCCATTGCAAGGATAGTGCGGCCGCTCATGGCCGGACAAGCCTTTGCCAAGCCGTTGCAGTGTCCGCCCCCTGTGATAGGACAGCGCCCGACAGCACAGGAGTTTGGCATGGCCACGAAAAACACGCAGAAAATCGGCTGGATCGGCATGGGCCGCATGGGCTTTCCCATGGCCGAGCGGCTCATCAAGGCGGGCCATGACGTCACGATCTGGAATCGCACCCGCGCCAAGGCCGAGCCGCTGGCCAAGATCGGCGGCAAGGTGGTCGATCATCTGCACGAGCTGAAAGACGTCGACGTGCTGTTCTCGATCGTCGCCACCGGCAAGGACGTGCAGGACGTGCTGTACGGCAAGAACGGCGTCTGCAGCCAAGGCGGCAAGATGCCGCCGATTGTGGTCGACTGCTCGACCATCGCGGTCGAGGAATCCGCCGCGATCCGCGACAAGCTCAAGCAGCTCGGCGCCGATTTCGTCGCCTCTCCCGTGAGCGGCAATGCCAAGGTGATCAAGGCCGGCAAGCTGTCCGCGGTCGTCTCCGGCCCGGAAGCCGCCTGCAAGACCGCAACGCCGCTGATCGAAGTGTTCGCGCCGCGCGGCGTGTCCTATGTGGGCGACGGCGAGCTCGCCCGCGTCTGCAAGATCGCCCACAATGTCATGCTCGGCGTCGTCATCGAGAACCTGATCGAGATCACGCTTCTGACCAACAAGATGGGCGTGCCGCGCCACGCTTTCCTCGCCTTCCTCAACAACGGCGTGATGGGCTCGATGTTCACCGCCTACAAATCGCCGGCTTTGGTCAATCTCGACTGGACCACCACATTCACGCCGGAGCTGCTGCGCAAGGACCTCGACCTCGGGCTCGAGCTCGCCCGCGAAATGGACGTGCCGATGCCGGTGACGGCGGCAACGCGCGAGGTGCTGCAAGGCCATTTCGGCGCCGCCATGCTGCAAAAGAATCCGAAGGAATATCTGGAGAAGGATTTCGCGGCACTGGCCGAAACCATGGCGCTCGCCGCCGGCATGAAGCTCGAGAGCGAGAATAAAAACGTGCCGACGGGGTTGGAGAGCTGATCCATCATGCACTGGCGGCTGCCCGCGCTGACGGCACTCATCTTCGGCGTCCTTGCCGTCCTGGCCGCGCCGGCCAAGGCGCCGGCCGCCGCAGACTGGCCGACCCGTCCCGTCCGCCTCATTCTGACCCTTGGCGCGGGCAGCGGAACCGACATCGGCGCGCGGCTATTGGCAGATCGGCTCACCCAGCGCTGGGGACAGCCGGTCATCGTCGATAACCGTCCCGGTGGCGACGGCCTTGTCGCCATCAACGCCTTCGTTACGGCTCACGATGACCACGTCCTGCTGTTCGCCCCGTCGTCATCGTTTACGGCACATCCGTTTCTGCACGACAATCTGCCCTACAAGCCGGATGACCTCGTGCCGATCACGCGAGTCTCGAACACCCTGATTGCCATTTCGGTCCCAGTCGCAATGACCGTCGCTTCACTCAGCGACCTCGTCGCGCTGGCGCGCGCGCAACCGGGAAAGCTCGATTGGGCCGGCGTGACGGGGGCTCACGAATTTGTATTTGCCGGTTGGCTGAAGCAGCTCGGCCTGAACATGGTCGAGGTGCCTTATCGCAACCCGGTCGACGCCGCGAACGATCTCGCCGAGAATCGGGTGCAAGTCTATTCGTCGGCGCTCGCGATCGTGCGGCCACAGCTCCAGGCTGGCAAGATCAAGCTGCTCGCCATGGCCAACACGGTCCACGCACCGAGCGAACCGAATGTCCCCACGGTCGCGGAAGCCGGCTATCCAGCGCTTGCTCTCGACGGGCTGGTCGGTCTGTTCGGTCCGCCGGGAATGCCGCTTGAATTGCGCGAGCGTATCACCGCCGATATTCGCGCGGTTGCCAATTCAACAATCGCCGAGCGGCTGACGATCACGGGTCAACTGATGAATATCGGCGGGCCGGACGAATTCGGCAGATCGATCGAGGAGCAGCGGGCCACGGTCGCGGCCTTTGCCGGGGATCTCGGCATCAAACCGATGCAGTAAAGCCGTTATTTATTTGATATCGGTCTGCACGCTGATCGCCATCTGCCACTGACCATTGCGCTTGACCCAAACGCGGGCGGCTTGATACGGCGGCCGCGAATTGTCCGGCAGAACGTGGGTTGCGATCATGGCCGCGCCGTCGTCGTAAACCGATAGCCGCATGGCCTGGACTTCGCCGACCGTCACCGCGGTGTTGTTCTCCTTCTGGCGATTGATCGCGGCGATGCGTCCGGATTTGGCAATCGGCGCGCGGCCGCTGCCGTAGAGCACGAACTCGTCGGCGATATGCTTCGACCATTCGGCGGCATCATGGCCAACCGCGGCCTTCTCGATCGCCTGGAACGAATTGACGATGTCCTGCTCGGCCGGCGAACGCACCCGATAGGGAATCGTCTGACAGGGATTCTTGCAATCGTAAGGTGCCGCCGCCGCGCTGGTCTGGACTGCCGCGGGGCGCGGCGTATCGGCCGCGGCCAGCACCACTTCCTGGCTCACCAGCGCGCGCCAGGCGCGTTTTTGCTTGGCCCAGATATCGAGAAAGAACACGTCGCGGCCGTCGATCGATTTGCGACGGCCGGTGACCATGCCGATGCGGCCGTAAATCTTCACCACCGGATCGCTTGGCGCGGCAGCGGCCGCGGTTTTCAGATCGGCAAGGAAATCCTTGCGCTCGTGAATCCTGCCGTTGGCATCGACAAAGGTGAATTGCAGCGACAAGAGCTTGCGGGCGACCGATTTATCGTCGGCACGCATGGCCGCGCCGAGTGCTTGATCGGCGTCGAGCACCAAGGCGTCTTCGCTCGGCGCGATCTGTGCGCGGAGCTCGGCGAGAACGGCGATCAGCGCGGCGGCGACGAATAGGCCGAGCCACCATCGCTGCGTGGCGCTACGCATCAACCCTCCTGAAAAACTCCGCCCCGACGCCGTGCCGGTCTTCACGGACCGCTAGCGACCGACCATGTCGCGGTGAACCATGGCATTTTCAGGCGACAGCGCTCAAGGCGCGGCGCACGCGACGCCGCGCCGCAGCTCAGGTCGCGCCGGCGATTTCAGCGCGAAAAACGATCATCCGCGATGTCTGCTTAATTAATGCGCGTGGCGACGGTGGTAATAGTGGCGCACCCTGCGCCCGCCGCCGCCCCCACCCCCGCCAGCCATGGCCACGCGGCACTCTTTGCTGATCTGCGCGCGCTTCGCTTTCATGCAAACGGTGATTTTGGCCCTGTCCGGGATGAACTCGGAACACAGTCGCATCGCATCGGGCGTGCAAGCTTGCTCAACACTGACAGGGGGCGTACCGGGGGCGCCCTGGGCACCGGCTTGGTGAAGGCTACAAAAGAGCAACGCACAGACCGGCAATACCAGCCGGCAAGCGAAAAGCGTGGTCCGCATCTGTCCTATCCCGGTCTTGAGAAGAGCTCTCGTCGTGGACCGAAAGTAGCGGACCCGCCGCCGATGGTCCAGGCGAAGAACCCCAGCCGACCTATGGCCGCCGGTTCAATGGATGGCCCAGGCAAAACCCCGGCCCGTGCGCGGGCGGTCTCCGGCAATGTCCTTGGCGCAGCGCTCAATGCCGCCCTCGACGATTTCCGCCGTCACGTTGTCAAAGGACATGCGCCGGCAAAATATCCCGTCGGGCATGGTGATGACGACATCGCCGGTGCCCTTGGTCTCCCGCGCGTCCACCGCCGACTGCAAGATCGGGTCGATGGCGGCGTGGCCGCCGACCAGCAAGGCCGCGGTAAAAAGCACGAGAAACAGCGAGGAAACGACGACGACGCGCCCGGACTTCGCGCGCTCCTCGTCCATGCGGGCGCGCGAGCGCCGCCGCGCCAACGCGGTGACGCTGACATGATCCGCCTCGACGAACCATGCGCCGGCGTCCCGGCTCACTTTCTCGGCTGCGTTCATGTCGGCATGGAACACTGAAACCCGTTGAATGGCCGATAAAAAAACAATTTAGATTTGAATCGAAATGCCGCGCCCCGCCGCGAAATGGCTGATTCGGTTGCAATTCCGCCGCCATCGGCGCTGTTAACGCTATCCCCTTCCCGATCCGCGCCCAGTGGTGAAATAATCACCGCGAGATATCGGCCAACCAGCGAGGAACGCTTGCTCACCGCCGCCCGCAACGAGATGCTCACCCGCGTCGGACCCGGCACGCCGATGGGCGACTTGCTGCGCCGCTACTGGCAGCCGATCGCCGGCGCCAGCGAGCTCGATACCAACCCGATCAAGACCGTGCGCCTGATGGGCGAGGACCTCGTCCTCTACCGCGACCGCGGCGGCCGTTATGGCTTGATCGACCGCCACTGTCCGCACCGCCGCGCCGACATGGCCTATGGCTGGGTCGAAGACACCGGCATCCGCTGCAGCTATCACGGCTGGCTGGTAGACCAGACCGGCCGCTGCCTCGAACAGCCCTATGAAGACACCACCAGTCCGAAACCGTCGAAAGCCGGCTGCGAGACCAAAGCCTATCCGGTCAAGGAATGCGCCGGCCTGCTGTTCGCCTATCTGGGCCCCCTGCCGGCGCCGGAACTGCCGGTGTGGGAGCCGTTCACCTGGCGCAACGGCTTCCGCGAGATCGTGCTCGCCGACGTGCCGTGCAACTGGTTTCAGTGCCAGGAAAACTCCATCGACCCGGTGCACTTCGAATGGATGCACGACAATTGGGGCGCCCGCATGCGCGGCGCCGATGCCAACGTCGCGCCGAAGCACCTCAAGCTGAAGTTCGAAGCCTTCGACCACGGCTTCGTCTATAAGCGCGTGCGCGAAGGCCAGAGCGAGGAGGATCGCTACTGGACCGTCGGGCGCGTCGCGCTATGGCCGAACGGTTTTTATCTCGGCAGCCATTTCGAGTGGCGCGTACCGGTCGACGACGAGAACACGCTCAGCGTGGCGTGGTTCTTCATGCGGGTGCCGAAGGGCCGCGAGCCTTACGTGCAGGAGCGCGTGCCGACCTGGGTCAGCCCGCTGCAGGACGAGACCGGCCGCTTCATCACCAGCCACGTCATCAACCAGGACATCGTCGCCTGGGCCGGCCAGGGCCGCATCGCCGACCGTACCAAGGAACATCTGCGTTCGAGCGACATCGGCATCACCATGATGCGCGGCCGCTTCTTCGAGGAGCTCGAGGCCATGGCGGCCGGCAAGGAGCCCGGCGGCATCATCCGTAGCGCCAATGAGGCGCAGTGCATCGCGCTGCCGAACATGGCGCGTGAGCTCAATACCGACGGTCTCACGCTTGCGGAGTTCGACAAGGACCCGATCCTGCGCCAGCGGCTGAAGGAATTCCGCCACCATTACGGCCAGCCGGACGAGGTGCGGCGCGCCTTTGTCGAAGCGATGGGAATTCCGGGTTGATGCGTACACAGGTCGCCATCATCGGCGGCGGGCCGGCGGGCTTGCTGCTCTCCCATATTCTCGACCGCAACGGCATCGCCAGCATCGTGCTGGAGCGTCAAACCCGCACGCATGTGCTGGAACGGATTCGCGCCGGTGTGCTCGAGGCCGGCACCGTTGCGCTGTTGCGCGAGGTTGGACTCGGCGAACGCATGGATCGCGAAGGCCTGCCCCATGACGGCTCGGCCATCGTCTGGGAAGACCGGCCGCGCTTTCTCATCGACACCAAGAAATACACCGGCAAGCCGATGATGGCTTACGGCCAGACCAACATCACCGAAGACCTCTACGCCGCCCGCGATGCCGCCGGCGGTCAAATAATCGACGAAGTCGCCAATGTGCAGCTGCATGACCTGACGTCAGGCAAGCCTTACGTGACTTTCGAAAAGTCAGGCACAGCGCAACGGATCGATTGCGACTACATCGCCGGATGCGATGGCTCGCACGGCGTCAGCCGCGCATCGATCCCGGCGGCCTTAGCGAAGACCTACGAGAAGAGCTATCCGTTCGGCTGGCTCGGCATTATGTCGGAGACACCGCCCTATCCGGAGATTTGCTATTGCTATCACAGCCGCGGCTTTGCGCTTGCCTCGCAGCGCAATCCGATGCTCAGCCGCTACTACATCCAGTGCGATCTCGACACCAGGCTGGAAGACTGGCCGGACGACCGCTTCTGGGAAGAATTCAAGGCGCGCTGTCCTAAAGACATGGCGGACAGCATCGTCACCGGCCCGTCGATCGAAAAATCCATCGCGCCGCTGCGCAGTTTTGTCTCCGAGCCGATGCGTTACGGCGCGCTGTTCCTGGCCGGCGATGCCGCCCATATCGTGCCGCCGACCGGCGCCAAGGGCCTCAACCTCGCGGTCTCGGATGTTTTCTATCTATCGCGCGCGCTGACCGAAGCCTATCGCCACAACAAGACCGACTACCTCGACAGCTATTCCGACACGGCATTGCGCCGCGTCTGGGGCGCCGCGCGGATGTCGTGGTGGCTGACCATGTTGCTGCACCGCTTCCCCGCCGAGACGCCGTTCGAGCAGCAGATGCGGCTTAATCAGTTCGACTATCTGCTGGCCTCCGAGCACGCCCAGGCGTCGCTGGCGGAGCAATATGTCGGACTGCCGTTTTAGGCCGAGTTTTTTTTCCTGGCTTTCGCCTGCTCGACCAAGAACCGCGACAGCCGCTCGCGCACCGCGTCGGCCTCGCCCGATCCCCATTTGCGCAACCCCTCGCCGGTCTTCATGCCGAGCTTGCCGGCCGCGACTTTTTCGCGGAGGAACGGATGCGGGCCCGCTGTGCGATCGAGGTCGGCAATCAGCACTTCGGCGATATCAAGCGTAAGGTTCAGCCCGACCAGATCGGATTGCTCCATCGGCCCAAGCACCGCGGTGCGCGCGCCAAAGCCTTCCTTGACCACGGTGTCGATGGTCTCGGCATCGCAGACGCCGGCGGCGACCAGTGCGATTGCCTCGCGCTTCATGGCGTGCTGCAAGCGATTGCCGACAAAGCCCGGAATATCGCGCCGGACGTGGACCGGAACTTTTCCGGCATTGCGCAACAGGTCCATGGTCGCGCGCACCACGGCGTCGCTGGTCTTGTCGTTCTGGATGACTTCGACCAGAGGGACCAGATGCGGCGGATTCCAGAAATGCGTGCCGACGACGCGCTCACGGTGTTTGAGATCGCGGCCGATGTCGGTTGAGGGAATGGCCGAGCTGTTGCTGGCCAGAATCGTTTCCGGCGCGACCGCGCTTTCGAGCTCGACGAAAATTTTCTGCTTCAGCGGCAGTTTCTCCGGCACCGCCTCGAACACGAACGCCGTATCTTTCACGGCCGGCGCCAACTGATCGTAAGTTTCGATCCGTTGCAGTAGCGCCGCATCGTCACCGAAAAGCGCGGTGATCGCCGCCAACCGCTTCGGCAAGGAATTGCGGATGTCCGCCATCGGCTCGAACAGGCCGACCGCATGGCCGGCCGCGGCGAACAGATAGGCGATGCCATGGCCCATCAAGCCGCCGCCGATCACGCCGATCTTCTGCTTTTGTTGCTCGCTCACGTCATCCTCACGGCACTGTGTTTCAAGGAACTGCACTGCAGCATAAACGTTGTTGCATCGCCGGTTTTGATTGACCAATCCATACAGGAGACATGGTCATGCCTGCTTTGCTGTGGGTTGCATTCTGGTCTTCGATGATGGCGACTGCCGCATGTTTGGGCGAAGCGTCGAAACCGATTGCGCCGAAGAAAGACGATTGATCGCGCCGCGACTAGCCCGCGGTGTAACCGCCATCGACATACATGATCTGGCCGGTACAAAAATCGGACGCCGGCGATAACAGATAGATCGCCATCCCGACCAAATCCTCCACCTCGCCGAGCCGGCCGAGCGGGATACGCGACAGCGAGCGCGCGCGTGTCTGCTGGCCGAGCTCGTTGTCGCCGTACATCCAGGCCGTCAGCTTGGAGCGGAAAACCGTCGGCGCAATCGCGTTCACCGTGATGCCGTGTTTGGCCCATTCGGTCGCCAGCACGCGTGTCAGCGAATCGGTGGCGCCCTTCGACGTGCAATAGCCGGTATAGCCGGAAACATTGCCATGCCGGCCGCGCACCGACGACATCGTCAACACCTTGCCTTTGATTTTCTTGTCGATCCAATAGGTGCCGACCGCCTTGGCCATGAACCAGATGCCGCGCACGTTGGCATCCATCACCGCCTGCCAGTCCTCGTATTCCAAGTCCTGAATGAAGCCCGGCTTGTTGAAGCCCGAGGCGACGACGAGCTGATCGACCCGGCCGAAATTTTGCAGCGCCGCGTCGAGCATCGCCTGCGCGTCGGCGAGGCTATCGGGGCGGCGGACCATCACCGCCGGATCGCCGCCAAGCTCGCGCACTTCGGCAGCAACCTCGTCGAGCTCGCCTTTGGTCCCGGAAGCGAGCAGCACTTTGCCACCGAGCGCGGTCAGCGCCAGCGCCGTCGCACGGCCGAACGTACCAGACGCGCCGGTAACGATGGCGACCTTGTCCTTGACGTCGAACAGCGACAGCGGATTGCGCAGCGGCTCGGAGATCATGACGTCACCTTACCGTCCGGTTTCGAAACGAAACGCCTGCTTCGGATCGAGCACGGCGACGACGCGAAGCGCGCAGCCCTCGCCTTCCGGCCAGCGCCACGGAAACGCGAAGAAGGTGCAGCGGCGGCCGGTGATGGCGTCGATATCGCCGCCGATATTCTCGATGCCGGGAATGCCGTTGGTCATCATGATCTTGTGCGCCGGCTCCCAGTACGGGAAATCTTCGATGATGTGATGGCCGGTCTCGGCCTTGTACTCGACATCGAGATGCGGCTGCGCCGGGCCCGGACCGTGCGGGCCGAGGAAGGTGCCGAGCGGATGATCGAGCGCCTGCACGTCAATGCCGACGAGTTTTACGCCGCGTTCCACCAGCCACTCCGCCGCTTCCTTGTAGAGCCCGGGCGAATAGGCGAAGTAGTCGGGATTGTCGCCGTAGTTCCGGTGGCTCCCGGTGTTGATCATCACGATGTCGTTCTTCTGGATTTTCGGCTCGGCGCGTTCCAGATCCTTCGGCGTGACGACGCCCCACTTTCCTTTCGGGATCGAAACCGCGACGCCGGTGCCGAAGAAACGCCACAGCGGGTAGCCGGTCAATGTCGGTTGGTTCTCGGCCACATGGATCGGCGCATCCATATGGGTGCCGCGATGCATGATGCCTTCGAACTGCTGCACCAGAAGGCCGTCCTTGGCGTGAAACTCCAGCACCCGGACGTTGAGGTTGGCGCGCGACGGCCATTGCGGCATGCCGTGGCCCCAGGGATGGCTGAGGTCGAAGAATTGCAAACTGTCGGCGCCGCGCGACGATTTGATTGCCGGTGATTTTTTCGCTGCCGCCGCCTTTCGCCCCGCGCCGCGCTCCAGCCGGCATGTGCCTTTCGGATCAAGCATGGCGACCAGCCGGATCACGCAGGCGTCGCCCTCATGCCATTTCCACGGAAAACCCTGGAACGTGCAACGCTTGCCGCTGAGCGCGTCAAGATCGCCGCCGACATTCTCGATCGTCGGAATGCCGGCTTCGAGCAGCGTGCGGTGCGCCGCATTCCATTCCGGAAAATCCTTGATCGCCTCGCGGCCGGTGGCTTCCTTGTACTCTGGGAGCAGATATTTGATCTGCGGGCCGTTGCGATGCGGCCCAAGCGACGTCGCCAGCGGATGATCGATACAAGCAGTGTCGATGCCGACGAGCTTTACGCGCTTTTTGACGAGCCACTCTGCGGCGTGTTTGCTCAAGCCCGGCGCGTAGCCGAAATACTCCTTGCTGTCGGCATATTTGCGATGCCACGTGGTGTTGATGAGGACGATGTCGCCGGCTTTGATCTGCGGTTTTACGCGTTCAAGATCGGATGGCTCGATCAATCCCCATTTTCGTTTGGGGATCGAGACGACGACACCGGTGCCGAAAAACTTTTGCAGCTCGAGATCGCCGACCGCCGGCGCGCCGGGCACGAGATGGATCGGCGCGTTCAGATGCGTCGAGGTGTGAAAGATCGTGGTGATCTTGTGCGTCATCACGCCTTGCTTGGCATGATGGGTAATGCGTTCGAGCTTGATCTCCTCGTAGCCCGGGAAGATCGGCGTATACATGCCCCAGCGATGGCTGAGCTCGTAAAGCTCGAGCCCGCTCACGGGGTCGATCGCTGCCGGCATTTCACATCCTCACACAACGCAACGATGCGGCGTCTGTTGATGGTCAATTGGTATCGTAATTTCGGCTGTCTGTATCACGGCCCAATACGACGTGACAATTCCGGCGCGCCGCCGCGACGGACGCTTGCGACGATGCGCAAAAAAGCGCACGCTTGCGTTGAGCTGTCGCAGTACAGCGCTCTAATCGAAGGGGAGGAATTGCCATGCGTCAGCGCGTGGGAGTCGTAATTTGTGTCGGCCTCGTCGGCGCGGCCGTATTTGGCGCCATGACCGTCAGCCGGGTCCAGGCCGACGATCCAAACAGCGCGCCAA
Organism: uncultured Alphaproteobacteria bacterium; assembly: GCA_963724715.1. Lineage (GTDB taxonomy): Bacteria > Pseudomonadota > Alphaproteobacteria > Rhizobiales > Xanthobacteraceae > BOG-931. The sequence continues at coordinate 378,265 of CAVRVV010000006.1, forward strand.
ATCCGTATCACGTCGTCGAGCATTGGGCGAAGCTGCCCGAGGGCCGGACATGGGGCCAGGCGATCGGCGTCGATATCGATCGCGACGGCACCAGCCTCTGGGTCTACGACCGCTGCGGCGGCAAAACTTGCGTCGGCTCGAGCATTGCACCGATCCAGAAATTCGACGCCACCGGCCGGCAGGTGGTGAGTTTCGGCTCGCAGCTGATCAACTGGCCGCATGGGCTTGGCACCGACGGCGACGGCAATGTCTGGGTTACCGACGGCCGGGCCGGCAATGGCCGCGGCGAAACGGCGATAAAGTTCAGTCCCGATGGACGCGTGCTGATGACCATCGGCAAACCGGGCGTCGCCGGCAATGGCGACAACGAGCTCAATGGGCCTTCCGACGTCCAGGTCGCGCCGAACGGCGATATCTTCATCGCCGACGGCCACGGCGACAAGACCAACGACCGCATCGTCAAATATTCGCGCGACGGCAAATTCATCAAGACCTGGGGCCACCACGGCGCGGGACAGGGTGAGTTCGACGTCACCCATGGGCTCGCCATGGATTCGGCGGGCCGGCTTTATGTCGCCGACCGATCGAACAATCGGGTCCAGATCTTCGATCAGGATGGAAAATTCATCGCCGAGTGGAAGCAATTCGGGCGGCCGAGCGGCGTCTATATCCGCGACGACATCCTCTATGTGGCCGACTCGCAATCGAGCGACAAAGTGAACGCGCCGTTCCGGCAAGGCATCCGCATCGGCAGCGTCAAGGACGGCAAGGTGACAGCCTTCATCGCCGCGACGGACCTGAAGGCGGAAATGCCGGAAGGCGTCACCGTCGACAAGGACGGCCATGTGTTCGGCGGCTTCACCGCGGACACCGACGTGAAGGAATACGTCAAGAATTAAGCGCGTCCGGCACGCGTACGGCGCAAAGCGGGGTCAGGTTGCAGCCGCCTGACCCCGCCGGTATGTATGCGCCGGCGCCGCCGGCGCGTCCGTCCTTGAAGGCTGCGAACTGAACTTATGGCCCGTCTGGTGATGAAATTCGGCGGAACGTCGGTCGCCGATATCGACCGCATCCGCAACGTCGCGCGCCACGTCAAGCGCGAGATCGACGCCGGCCATGAGGTCGCGGTCGTGGTCTCGGCCATGGCCGGCACGACCAACAGGCTGGTCGAATGGTGTCGCGAGGCCTCGGCCCTGCATGACACGCGTGAGTATGACGCGGTCGTCGCTTCCGGCGAACAGGTCACCGCCGGTCTGCTGGCTATTGCACTGGAGGGAATTGGCGTCAACGCGCGCTCATGGCAGGGCTGGCAGATCCCGATCCTGACCTCGAACGTGCACGGCTCGGCGCGCATCCTCGACATCGATGGCGCCGAACTGATCAAGCGTTTCAAGGAACGCAAGGAAGTCGCAGTCATCGCCGGCTTCCAGGGCGTGCACAACGAGACCGGCCGCATCACCACGCTCGGCCGCGGCGGATCCGACACCTCTGCCGTCGCGGTTGCGGCCGCGATCCGCGCCGACCGCTGCGACATCTACACCGACGTCGACGGCGTCTACACCACCGATCCCCGCGTCGTGCCGCGGGCGCAGCGGCTCGACAAGATAGCGTACGAGGAAATGCTGGAGCTCGCTTCGCTCGGCGCCAAGGTCATGCAAGTGCGCTCGGTCGAGCTCGGCATGGTGCATAACGTGCGCATCTTCGTGCGCTCGAGCTTCGACCGGCCCGAGGACATCGACCCGCACAAGAATCCGCCCGGAACCCTCATCTGTGAAGAGGACGAGATCGTGGAACAGCAAACCGTCACCGGCATCGCCTTCTCGCGCGACGAGGCGCAAATTTCCATCCGTCAAGTGCAGGACAAGCCGGGCGTGGCGGCGGCGATTTTCGGTCCGCTCTCGGAAGCGAACATCAACGTCGACATGATCGTCCAGAACGTCTCGGCCGACGGCAAGACCACCGACCTGACGTTCACGGTGCCGGCGGCGGACTATCAGCGGTCCCTCGACACCATCGCCAAGGCCAAAGCGGCGATCGGCTATACCCGGCTCGACGGCGCCACCGACGTAGCCAAAATCTCCGTCATCGGCATCGGCATGCGCAGCCACGCCGGCGTCGCCGCGCAGGCCTTCAGCGCGCTGGCCGAGCGTTCGATCAATATCCGCGCCATCACCACCTCGGAGATCAAGTTTTCCCTGCTGATTGACGCGGCGTTTACGGAGCTCGCCGTGCGCACGCTGCATTCGCTCTACGGCCTCGATAAAACGGCCCCGTAAACGGCTTTTTCGCCATTTTTCGTTGCGGCGCACAAATTTAGCCGCCGTCATATCGCTGTCTCTGGCTTGCGGTTTGCATACCGCATTCGATATAGGCGGGTGGATGGTCGCCGCGGGACTGGGACCCGGGCGGACTTCTCTTTGAATAGGACCGGCGCGACGCAGGCTGCGTTCGGTCAAAGCATAGCCCGAGGGACCAATGCGTGGCGCACTCGGCGGTCCGCGCGTGCTGTTGCGCCGGCTTCGCGAAGTAATGGCGGAGCCGGTCAGCGCGCAGGAACGCCTTGACAAGATCGTGGTGCTGATCGCCGCCAACATGGTTGCGGAGGTCTGCTCCGTCTATGTGCTGCGCGTCGATTCCACCCTCGAGCTCTACGCCACCGAAGGCCTGAAGCGCGACGCCGTGCACCAGACGGTGCTGCGTTCGGACGAGGGCCTGGTCGGCCTGGTCTCGAGCCAGGCCAGCGCCATCAATCTGTCGAACGCGCAAGCGCATCCGGCCTTCTCCTTCCGGCCGGAGACCGGTGAAGAAATCTATCACTCCTTCCTCGGCGTGCCGGTGCTGCGTGCCGGCAATACGCTCGGCGTGCTGGTGGTGCAGAACCGGGCGCGGCGCACTTATTCGGAAGAAGAAGTCGAGGCGCTGCAGACCACCGCTATGGTGCTGGCCGAGATGATCGCCTCCGGCGAGCTGTCGGCCCTGGCGCTGCCTGGCGCCGAGCCGGCGGCGCGGCGCACGGTTCACATCAAAGGTTCCGCCTTGAGCGATGGCATCGCGCTCGGGCACGTCGTGCTGCACGAGCCGCGCGTCGTCGTCACCAATTTCATCGCCGACGACGTCCCAAAGGAATTGAAGCATCTCCAAGCGGCGGTCGAGACATTACGCGCCAATCTCGACGAGTTGCTCGAGCACGGCGACGTGGTCGAAGGCGGCGAGCACCGCGACATTCTCGAAGCCTATCGCATGTTCGCCTATGACCGCGGCTGGATTCACAAGCTCGAAGAAGCGGTGATGACCGGGCTGACCGCCGAGGCCGCGGTCGAGCGCGTGCAGTCCGACACCCGCGCGCGCATGCTGCGGCAAACTGATCCATTTTTGCGCGAGCGGCTGCACGACCTCGACGATCTTGCCAACCGGCTGATGCGTCAGCTCACCGGCCGCGATCACGCGCCGTCGCGCGAAAGCCTGCCGGAGAACGCGATCCTGGTCGCCCGCTCGATGGGCCCGGCGGCACTGCTCGACTACGACAGGAAACGGCTGCGCGGCCTGGTGCTGGAGGAAGGCGGGCCGCATTCCCATGTCGCGATCGTCGCCCGCGCGCTCGGCATCCCGGCGGTCGGCGAGATCGACAACGCCACCGGCGTCGTCGATCCGGGCGACGCCATCATCGTCGATGGCTCGGCCGGCGACCTGCATGTGCGGCCGCTTCCGGACATGGAAGCGGCTTATGCCGAACGGGTGCGACTCGGCGCACGGCGCCAGCAGCAATATCTCGCGCTGCGCGACAAGCCCTGCGTCACCAAGGACGGCCAAGCGTTTACATTGATGCTCAACGCCGGCTTGAGCGTCGACCTGCCGCATATCGCAGATACCGGCGCCGCCGGCATCGGCCTGTTCCGCACCGAGCTGCAATTCATGGTGGCGCCGAATTTTCCGCGCACCAGCGAGCAGTACACACTGTACCGCGCCGTGCTCGATGCCGCCGGCGACAAGCCGGTGACGTTCCGCACCCTCGACATCGGCGGCGACAAGATTCTGCCCTACATGCGCAACGTCGAGGAAGAGAACCCGGCGCTCGGCTGGCGCGCCATCCGGCTCGGGCTCGACAGGCCGGGGCTGCTACGCACCCAGCTGCGCGCGTTGCTGCGCGCCGCCGGCAGCCGCGCGCTGAAAATCATGTTCCCGATGATCGCCACCGTCGATGAATTCGACCAGGCCAAGGAACTGGTCGAGCGCGAGCTGACCCATCTGCGCCGTCACGGCCACAAGCTGCCCGACGAGGTCGAGGTCGGCAGCATGGTCGAGGTACCTTCGCTGCTCTATCAGCTCGACGAGCTGCTCGAACGCGTCGACTTCCTCTCGGTCGGCTCGAACGACCTGGTGCAATTCCTTTATGCTGTGGACCGCGGCAATCCGCGGGTATCCGGCCGGTTCGACCCGCTGTCGGCACCGGTGCTGCGCGCGCTCAAAGACATTGCCGACAAGTGCCATGAATACAAAAAGCCGGTGACTTTGTGCGGCGAGCTGGCCTCGCAGCCGATCGGCGCGCTGGCGCTGGCGGCCATCGGCTATCGCTCGCTGTCGCTGACGCCGTCCGCGGTAGGCCCGGTCAAGGCGATGCTGCTCGACCTTGACTGCCGCAAGGTTGCGGCGTTTCTTCGACCCCTCATCGACAAGCGCAATGGCGGCGTACCGATCCGCGAGCAGCTGAAAGCTTTCGCCGCCCGCGAAGCGCTGCAGATTTAAGTCATACGATGCTGCCCGATCAGAAACTCACGGCCCTCGTCACCCGCCATGCCGCGCTTGAACGCGACCTCACGGCGCCGCTGCCGCCAGAGACCTATGTGAAACTGTCGCGCGAGTTCGCCGAGCTTGCCCCGGTGGTCGAGGCGGTGAAGGCCTATCGCGACGCGCAGCGCGAGCTCGACGGGCTGGCAAGCCTGATCGAGGATCCATCGACCGACGCCGAGATGCGCGCCATCGCCGAACAGGAACGGCCCGGGCTCGATGCGCGGCGTACGGCGCTCGAGGAGGAACTGCGCATCGCGCTCATTCCCAAAGATGCGATGGACGAGCGCAACGTCATTCTCGAAATCCGCGCCGGCACAGGCGGCGACGAAGCGGCGCTGTTTGCCGGCAATCTGTTCCGCATGTACGAGCGCTTCGCCACCAGCCAAGGCTGGAAAGTCGAGATCGTCACTGCCAGCGAAGGCTCGATGGGCGGCTATAAGGAAATCATAGCCGAAATCCGCGGCCGCGGTGCCTTCGCTAAGCTCAAATTTGAATCCGGCGTGCACCGCGTGCAGCGCGTGCCCGACACGGAAGCCTCCGGCCGCATCCATACCTCGACCGCGACCGTCGCGGTCCTGCCCGAGGCGCAAGACCTCGACATCGCCATCAACGACGCCGATCTCAAGATCGACACGCTGCGCTCGAGCGGCGCCGGCGGCCAACACGTCAACAAGACCGAGTCGGCGGTGCGGGTGACGCATATTCCGTCGGGCATCGTGGTGACGATGCAGGAGGACCGCTCCCAGCATCGCAATCGCGCCAAGGCCATGGCCGTGCTGCGGACGCGGCTCTACGATTTCGAGCGGCAGAAGCAGGACGCCGCGCGCGCCGCCGAACGGCGCGGCCAGGTCGGCACCGGCGATCGCTCCGAGCGCATCCGCACCTACAATTATCCGCAAGCCCGCGTGTCGGACCACCGCATCAATCTCACGCTCTACAAGTTGCCACAGATTCTCGAAGGCGAAGCGCTGGGCGAAATCATCAACGCGCTTGTCGCCGAGAACCAGGCGGCGTTGCTTGCGGCCGAGGAGGCGAATTGATGCCGCGCGCCGATGCTGCCACCACGCTTGCCCAACCTGGCGGTGTTCGCACTGTTGCCGAGGCGCGCCGCGCACTGGCGGCAAGACTTCACTCCGGCGGGCTCGACACGCCCGACCTCGACTCCCGTATCCTCGTCGGCCACGCCCTCGGCCTTGATCATGCGGCGCTCGCCGCGGCTGGCACACGCGGGCTTGGCGCGGACGAAGAAAGCGCCATCGCGGCTTTGGCTAGCCGCCGCCTCACTGGCGAACCGGTGGCGCGCATTCTCGGCTACAAGGAGTTCTGGAGCTTGCCGCTGCGCGTCGATGCCGCGACGCTGGTGCCAAGACCGGAAACCGAAACTGTCGTCGAGGCGGCGCTCGCGGGTATCGATGCGGGCGGTCCGCGCTCGCGGGAACTGCGCATCGCCGACCTCGGCACCGGCAGTGGCGCGCTCATTCTGGCATTGCTGTCCGAACTGCCGAACGGCCTCGGCATCGGTACCGACACGAGTACGGAAGCGCTGGCGGTGGCGCGCGACAATGCCCGCCGCCTCGCCCTGACACGGGCAAGGTTCATCGCCTGCGACATGGCCGCGGCGTTGCGCGGACCGTTCGATGCGATCGTGTCCAATCCGCCTTACATCGCCTCCGGCGACATCGCCACGCTCGCGCCAGACGTGCGCGATTTCGATCCGCATCTCGCGCTCGATGGTGGAACCGACGGACTAGACTTCTATCGCGCCATCGCCACGGCGGCGCCCACCTTGCTTGCGCCCGGCGGGGTTTTGGTCGTCGAACTTGGCATCGGCCAGGCGGAACCGGTCGCGCATTTATTTGCAGCGGTGGGGCTTGCGCCGTCACCGCCGCGCCCCGACCTTAACGGTACGCCACGCGCCCTCGTTGCAAGAACACGGGCATGAGCGCCAAACGTTGGACCCCGGCAAAAAAAGCTTGGGGCCCCGGCAAAAAGCACTTGGAGCCCGGCAAAAAGCGCTTGGAGCCCCGGCAAAAAGCGCTTGGAGCCCCGGCAAAAAGCGCTTGGAGCCCCGGCAAAAAAGCACTTGGAATATCGACCGGAACCGACTAGCTTGCCGCCACGGAATCGGCCCGAAATGATGGTGCCGCGCCGCCTCGAATGCCCGGAGCAGGCTTTATTAGGAGTTCGGCTCCCAGAGGTTGGCAGCGCAGGCCCAGCTAAAGAGCGAAAGCCGGAAAGCGAAAGCCGGAACAGACGGCAGACGGGATCGCCACCATTCATACCGAGACGTTCATCGGTTGGCGCGCATTTGTACGGAGCAGTCGCGCGCATAACGGGGGTTTGCAACACCGCGGTCAAGCCGAGGGTGAGGGCAACAATTGCTGAGGATACGTTGAGGGTCAGGATGCACTTGCCGGCGGTTCACTGCTGTGGGCCGGTGGCATGCGTGACGCATGGTGAGAACGGTAAGCTCGAGAGCAGTAAGCTTATGAAAAGAAACGGCGGCATCAGCGCCGCCGCAAACGGGGGTTGGCGGAACAGCAAGTCATGAGAAACGGTCAGAATAAGCGCATGCGGGGTCGCAACCGCGGTAAAGGTGGTGGTGGTGGTCATCATCATCACCATCACCAAAATCCATTGTCGCGCATGTACGAGTCCAACGGACCGGACCTGAAGATCAGGGGCAATGCGTCTCACATTGCCGAGAAATATCTCCAGCTGGCCCGCGACGCGCAAAGCTCAGGCGATCCGATCGCGGCCGAAAACTACTATCAGCACGCCGAGCATTATTTCCGCCTGATCGCCGCCGCGCAGGAACACTTGAGGCAAACTCAGCCTTCCTTCTATCAGCAGCAACCGCAGCAAGGCGGCAACGACTCCGACGACTCGTTTGACGACGGCGACAATGACCAGCCGCCCATGAGCGGCGAGCCGTTCGCGCCACAGCAGCAGCCTTACTATCAGCGCGAGCAACAACCGCCGCAGCAGCATCAACAGCCGCACCATCAGCAGCCGCAGCACCATCAACAGCCGCAGCAATACCAACAACCGCAGCAGCAGCCGCAGCAGCACTACCAGCCCCGGCACCAAAACTTCCAGCCGACCCATGACGAAGACGTCGAACGGCTGCCGTCCTTCATCACCGGCGGCCAGCCGCAGCCGTCACCGCAACAGGGGCAAGGGCCCCAAGGACCCAATGGGCCGAACGGCCCGAATGGGCAGAGCAATCAACCCGGCCAGAACGGCTACGACGGATCGCCGGATCGCTTCCCGCTGCATCGCCGGCGCCGGCGTCATCGCGGGCCGCGCGACCACTCCATGTCCAATGAGGGCGACGCACCGATGCCGCCCGGCGGACCCCAGAGCGAAGATTGATCGGGTGCCCGGCCTTGCGCCGGGCATCGCGTTTAAAATTCACGCTGATCACGAAGATGTAGAGGGCCACGCCTGAGGCCGCCGGGCGCTTATTGCCCGCGCGGAGCCTTGGCCAGCCGCACCAGGAGCCAGATCGGCAGGACGATCACGGCGCCGAGCAGGAAATACTGCCAGAGCCAGCGTACGGCATCGAAGCCCATATTCCAGATGTGCAGGAGCAGCCGGCGGACCGAGTCGATGACGTTCCACGGATCGAGGCCGATCGCCGCCAGGATGACGCCGACCAGGATCGACAGCAGGATCAGCCGGCCGACCACCGCCAGCGGCCGGCCGCCAAAGAAGCGGTGAACGTAGTCGTCGGGTTTCCGCGATTCCAGGGATTGTTGGCTCATCGAAATCTCCCGTTTGCGTCAATTAGGAACTTATCCGGTCCCGCGCAAGCCGCCCACCCAAACCGCCTGCCGGTGACATTGCCTCGCCTTCGCAAGTGGCGCTAAGTTGCCCCTGCCCCAAAGCTATTTTGGGCATTCCGAGGATATTCCATGGCCACTGTCGAGGATCGCGCGCTCGCGTCGAAGACGAGCCTCAATGACGATATCGGCGAGGAGACCCGGCTTCGCCTGTATCGCGTCCAGGTCGAGATCCGCGAGGCTGAGCAGCGCGCATTCGATCTGTTCCTGCAAAACCTGGTCAAGGGCACGAGCCACCTGTCTCTCGGCCAAGAGGCGGTCGCGGCCGGCTTTGCCGTCGCCATGAAGCCCGGCGATCTGTCGTTTTGCACCTATCGCGGTCATGCCCACACCCTGGCGCGCGGCGTGCCGATCGAAAAGGTTTTGGGCGAGCTGATGCAGCGCGACAACGGGCTGATGCGCGGCAAAGGCGGCTCCATGCATCTGACCTCGACCGATCACGGCGTCATGGGCTCCTACGCCATTATCGGCGCGCATCTGCCAATCGCCTGCGGCGCTGCCTGGCGCGCCCAATACAAAGGCGCGAAGGATGTCTCCGTGTGCTTCTTCGGTGACGGCACCACCAATATCGGCGCGTTCCACGAAGCGCTGAATTTCGCCGCGGTGTGGAAGCTGCCGGTGATCTTCGTCTGCGAGAACAATCTGTACATGGAATACACGCCGATCGGCGACGTCACCGCCGTGCAGCACCCGGCCGCCGACCGCGCCTCGGCCTATGGGCTGCCGCGCATCGTCGTCGACGGCAATGACGCCGATGAAGTCTATCGCGCCGCCGCCGCGGCCTATGAGAAAGCGCGCGCCGGCAACGGCCCGTCGCTGATCGAGTGCATGACCTATCGGCACAGTGGCCATTCGCGCGCCGACCCGGCCAAATATCGCCCCGAGGGCGAACTGGAAAAATGGAAGGAACGCGATCCGATAAAAATCTATCGCGAGCGGCTCAAGCAATTCGGCATTGCCGACAGCGTCGTCGCCGGCATCGACGCCGACGTGAAGCAACAGGTCGACGACGCGACCGAGAAGTGCAAGGCGGCGCCGATGCCGCCACTCGATATCCTCACCACCGACGTCTATGCCGATGGAGGCTGGGCATGGCGGAACTGACGTATCGCGACGCCGTCGCCCGCGGCATCGCCCAGGAAATGACACGCGATCCGGATGTCGTCTTCCTAGGTGAGGACGTCGGCAAGGCCGGTGGCGTGTTCAAGGCGACCGTCGGGCTGTACGAGCAATTCGGCCCGCTGCGGGTGCGCGACACGCCGATCTCCGAGCAGGCGATCCTCGGCGCCGCCATGGGCGCGGCGATGACCGGCCTCAAACCGATCGCCGAGATCATGTTCTCGGATTTCTTCGCGGTGTGCTTCGACTATATCGCCAACGAATTCGCCAAGAGCCACTACATGTCGAACGGCCAGCTCAAATGCCCGCTGGTGGTGCGCACCGGCAATGGCGCCGGCTCCCGCTTCGGCGCGCAGCATTCGCAGAGCGTCGAGAACTGGTGCATGATGATTCCCGGCCTGAAGGTCGTGGCGCCGTCGAGCCCGCGCGACGTCATCGGCTTGATGGCGGCTGCGGTGCGCGATCCCGATCCGGTGATCTTCTTCGAGCATAAATCGCTCTATGCGACCAAGGGCGAGGTGCCCGATGGCGAGATCGTCGATACGCTCGGCACGGCAAAGATCGTGCGGCCGGGCAAGGATGCCACCATTCTGGCGCTGGCCTTGATGGTGCCCCGCGCGCTCGCGGCGGCGGACAAGATGAAAAGCGAACACGGCATCGACTGCGAAGTCGTCGACGTACGCTCGCTGGTGCCGCTCGACACCCAGACCATTCTCGGCTCGGTGGCGCGCACCCATCGCCTGTTCACCGTGGAGGAAAATCCGCGGCTGTGCGGCTGGGGCGCCGAGATCGTGTCGATCGTCGCCGACGAGGCGTTCTACGAGCTCGATGGGCCGCCGGTGCGGATCACGACGCCGCACATCCCGCTGCCGGCCGCAGATATTCTCGAAGACATCGCGCTGCCGACCGCCGATCGGATTGCTGATCGGGTGAAACGATCATTGCAATCAAAGCGTCATTGCCGGGCTCGACCCGGCAATCCATGGGGCGATGACGCAGCATGGATTCCCGGGTCAAGCCCGGGCATGACGAGTGAAAGCCGAGGTGCATCATGGCCATGTACGACAACCTTCTCGCCAATGTTCCGACCGATCTGTGGATCGGCGGCAAATGGCGCAAATCTTCCGACGGCGGCCGCTTCGACGTGATCGATCCGGCCACCGAGAACAAGGTCGCTTCGGTCGCCAGCGCGACCGTCGAGGACGCCAAAGCCGCGGTCGATGCCGCGAGCGCCGCGTTTCCCGGCTGGGCCGCCAAGAAACCGCGCGAGCGCGCCGAAATTTTGCGCAAAGCTTACGACCTCATCATGCGCGACGCCGAGCGGCTGGCGAAGCTGATCACCATCGAGAACGGCAAGGCGCTGTCGGACTCGCGCGGCGAGGTCGCTTACGCCGCCGAGTTCTTCCGCTGGTACGCCGAGGAAGCGGTGCGCAATGTCGGCCAGAACTCCCGCGCCCCCTCCTCCGGCGCGCGCATCTTCGTGCAGCACAAGCCGGCCGGCATCGCCGTGCTGGTGACGCCGTGGAATTTTCCGGCCGCCATGGCGACGCGCAAGATCGGCCCGGCACTCGCCGCCGGCTGCCCGGTCGTGCTCAAGCCTGCTTCCGACACGCCGCTGACCATGCTGGCCCTGATGCCGATCTTGGAAGAGGCCGGCGTGCCGGCCGGCGTCGTCAATGTCATTCCGTCGCGCTCGTCGGGCAAGGTCGTCAGCACCATGCTGCATGATCCCCGTGTCAGGGTGGTGTCGTTCACCGGCTCGACCGAAGTCGGCCGCAAGCTTTTGCACGAAGCCGCCGATTGCGTGGTCAAGCCGGCGATGGAGCTCGGCGGCAATGCGCCCTTCATCGTGTTCGAGGACGCCGATGTCGATTCGGCAATCGAGGGCGCCATGATCGCGAAAATGCGCAACATGGGCGAAGCCTGCACCGCGGCGAACCGCTTCTATGTGCACGAAAAAGTCCACGACGAATTCACCAAAAAACTCACGGCCAAGATGGCCGGGCTGAAAATGGGCAACGGCCTCGACGACGGCGTCGCGCTCGGCCCGCTGGTCAACAAGGAAGGCCGCGACAAGGTGATCGAGCTGGTCGATGACGCGGTGAAGAAGGGCGCAAAAATCCTCACCGGCGGCAAAACATCGGACGGACCCGGCTATTTCTATCCGGCGACGGTACTCGACAACGTGTCCAACGATGCAAAAATGCTCAACGAGGAAATTTTCGGCCCGGTCGCGTCGATCCAGACCTTCAAGTCCGAGGACGAAGTCATCACCCGCGCCAACGACACCGAATACGGCCTCGTCGCCTATCTCTACACCAAGAATTTGAGCCGCGGCATGCGCGTCTCCGAACAGCTCGATTTCGGCATGATCGGGCTCAATCGCGGTCTCGTCTCCGATCCGGCGGCGCCGTTCGGCGGCACCAAGCAGAGCGGCCTCGGCCGCGAAGGCGCGCACGAAGGCATGCTGGAATTTCTGGAGACGCAATACATCTCGGTGACGTGGTGAGCGGAGACTCTCAATCCGCCGCGCAGCGCCTGATCGGCGCCTGGCGCTATGTCGGCACGCGCATCAACGGCGGCAACTGGGATCGCGGTAAGAACCCGAAGGGCATGATCTATTACGGCCCGCACGGCGAGATGGCGGTGCAGATCGCGCCCGACGTCGAGCGCAAGCGTGCCGGCGCGGTGATGACGCCGGACGAGGCCTTCGTCGCGCTGAAGGATTACATCGCCTATTTCGGTACCTACACGGTCGATGAAAAAGCCGGCACGGTAATCCATCATCGCCACGACAATTTGCAGCCGGGCGAGAGCGGCGATCTGGTGCGCCGTTACGAATTCGCCGGCGATCGGCTGGTGCTGCGGCCGCCGAACTCGACCATGGAAGTCACGTGGGAGCGGATTAAGTGAACGGACAATCGGACAAAGAGCGCCTGATCGGCTCGTGGCGCCATATCGGCTCGACAGTCGACGGCAAGCCGCGGCAGGGGCAAGGTGCGAACCCCAAGGGCATCATCATCTACGATGTGAACGGCTACATGGCTTGCCACGTCGCGCCCGACCGCGACGTCACCAAGGCCGGCGACAAACCGACCGGCGACGAGGCCAAGGCGGCGCTCGACGGTCATGTCGCCTATTTCGGCAAATATTCGGTCGACGAACGGGCCCGCACCGTCACACACCATCGCCATGGCAGTGTGCAACCAGGCGACAAGGGCGATGTCGTGCGCGGCTACGAATTCGCCGGCGACCGGCTGATCTTAAAACCCATCGGCACCACGACCGAAGTGATGTGGGAACGGATCAAGTGACGCGTCTTACCGCGTCATTCCGGAAGCCGCGAAGCGGCTATCCGGAATCCATAACCACAGTCTGTGCAGACATTGCACCGACTGTGGTTATGGATTCCGGGTTCCTCGCTTCGCTCGGCCCCGGAATGACGAATTGGGAAACACCCCCATGGACGTCCTGATGCCGCAACTCGGCGAAACCGTCGCCGAGGGCAAGATCACCAAGTGGTTCAAGTCGGCCGGCGAACAGGTCAAGCCGGGCGACAATCTGTTCGAGATCGAGACCGACAAGGTTTCGATGGAAGTGCCTTCGACCACGACCGGCGTGCTCGCTGAAATCCGAGTCCCGGCCGGCGACGTCGCGCCGGTCGGCGCCATCGTCGCCGTGATCGCGGATGGTTCGGCCGCACAGCCTAGTCGGCCAGCTACGCCAACTGCGGCTCCGCCGACAAAACCGGCCGCGCCGGTGGCGATCGCGACGGCGGCGCCGGCTGCACAAGCGCCGCGAGACGCTCGCCCAATCAAACTCGATCCATTCTTCGAGGTACGCACACCCGACCGCAATTTCGGCCCGGCTCGGCTGTCCGGTGGCGTCACGGTCACGCCGCTGGCACGCCGGCTGGCCGCCGAATCCGGGATCGATCTTTCACGGCTGCGTGGCTCCGGCCCGCACGGCCGCATTGTCGCGCGCGACGTCGATACTGCGCCGCGGCCGGAGCGCACACCGTTTGCCGCGCGTGCGGAAGGGCCCAGCGCCGACGAGGTCAAAGCGCTGTTTGCGCCCGACGCATACGAGGAAGTGCCGCTCGACGGCATGCGCCGCACCATCGCGGCGCGGCTGACGCAGGCGATCCAGACTATCCCGCATTTCTATCTGACCGCGGACGTCGAGATCGATCGCCTGATCAAATTGCGCGAAGAAGCCAATGACGGTGCGCCCAAGGACAAAGACGGCAACCCATCATTCAAGCTTTCGCTCAACGATTTCATCATCCGCGCCCTGGCGCTGGCGCTGCGGCGCGTGCCGGCGGCGAATACGGCATGGGCCGGCGACCGCATCCTGCGCTTCAAGCATGCCGACATCGGCATCGCGGTCGCGCTCGACGGCGGCCTGATCACACCGATCATCCGCAGTACCGAGACCAAATCGGTCAGCGCCATTTCGGCGGAGATGAAGGACCTCTCCGCGCGCGCCCGTGACAAGAAGCTCAAGCCGGCGGATTACCAGGGCGGCTCGGCGGCGATCTCCAATCTCGGCATGTACGGCGTGCGCGAGTTCTCGGCCATCATCAATCCGCCGCACGCCACGATCCTCGCGGTCGGCGCCGCGCGCCGGCAGGCGGTCGAAAAGCCGGACGGCGGCGTTGCCTTCGCCAGCGTCCTCGCCGTCACGCTGTCTTGCGACCACCGCGTGCTCGACGGCGCCGTCGGCGCCGAGCTGCTGGCCGCGTTCAAAGCTTTTGTGGAAATGCCGGTGACCATGCTCGTGTGATTAAGAGGATTAAAGTATGTCCACCGACAAGCCTGAGGTTTTGCTGATCGGCCCGCTCAAGCCGGTCGTCGTGAAGGGTCTCGACACGATCTGCACGGTGCACAAGATCGCCGCGGCGAAAGATCCTGACGCCTTCATCGCCGGCCACTCGCACGTTCGCGCCATCGCCTGCAGCGATACGGCCTGCAAAATCCCCGGCGACCTGATGTCGCGCTTCCCGAACCTCGAACTCGTCTCAAGCTTCGGCGTCGGCTACGACCACATGGACGTCAAATGGGCCGCCGCACACGACGTGATCCTGACCAATACGCCCGGTGTGCTGACCGAAGAGGTCGCCGACACCGCGCTCGGCCTGTTGCTGTGCACGGTGCGCGAATTTCCCCAGGCCGAGCGGTATTTGCGCGCCGGCAAATGGCTCGAGCGCAACTATCCGCTCACCAAGGCGACGCTGCGCAACCGCACCGTCGGCATGGTGGGCATGGGCGCCATCGGCCAGGCGATCGCGCGGCGGCTCGCCGCCTTCGGCGTGCCGGTGGTCTATCACACGCGCAAGCCGCGGCGCGACGTCAGCTATCTGCATTGCCCGAGCCTGATCGAGATGGCGCGCGCGGTCGATATTCTCTTGACCATCGTGCCCGGCGGGCCGGGGACACAGAACCTGATCAATGCCGAAGTGCTCGACGCGCTCGGCCCCGACGGCATTTTGATCAACATGGCGCGCGGCTCGGTGGTCGACGAACCGGCGCTCATCAAGGCGCTGCAGGACAAGCGCATCATGGCGGCGGGCCTCGACGTCTTCGCCAAGGAGCCCGACGTGCCGCAGGAGCTGATCGCGATGGACAACGTAGTGCTGTTCCCGCATCTCGGCTCGGCGTCGGTCTACACCCGCGAAAAGATGGATCAACTCGTGGTCGACAACATCGCCGCCTGGGCCGCGGGCAACCCGCCGCTGACGCCGGTTGCGGAAACGCCGTGGCGATCCTGGAACAAGGGCTAGCCGGACGCTTCGGCAATAAATTGCATCAGTGCCATGCCAGACCCCGGCATGACGGCACCGGATGTGCGTGCTAGCCTAAAAACGTGAGCGCGAGCAGTATCGACATGAGTCGTATCGTTGTCGTGGCCGTTGCGGCGAGCCTTTTTGGCGGCGCCGCGCTGGCCCAAGATACTCTGCAGCCAACGCCGCAGCCGGCCCAGCAGCCGCAAAATAATCCGCAATCCGATCCGGTCGCCGCGGTGGTCGGCGCCTGGGAGCTGTCCAACGCCGACCATGACAAGACCTGCCGCCTCAATTTCCGCGCCGACGCCGCGCCCGGCGGTTATAAAATCGACGTCGACAGGACCTGCCCCAGCGCTTTTCCCTCGACCAAGGACATCACCGCCTGGACGGTCGACAATTACGGCAGCTTGCGGCTGCTCAATGCCCAGGGCGAGGCGCTGATCGAGCTGACCGAGGTCGAGAGCGGCATGTACGACGGTTTCACGCCGGAAGAAGGCCGCTATGTCCTGCAGTCCGCGGCGGCGGCGCCGGTCCGCTCCGCCGACGACATGATCGGCGATTGGGGAATCGCGCGCAGCACAGGCAAGCCGATCTGCATGCTCACGCTCGCCAACACCGCCGCGGCGGCCGGCTCCGATAATCTGGCGCTGAAGGTCAAGCCCGGCTGCGATGTGCTGATTACCCGTTTCGGCCCGACCTCCTGGCATATGGACAACGGCGAACTGGTCCTGCAATCGGCGCGAGGGCAGACGTGGCGTTTCGAGGAGAACGACACCAATACCTGGCAGCGCCTGCCGGAAAGCGCCGATCCGATATTGCTGGTGCGGCAGTAGCGGACGAGTCCTCAAACATCATCAGATCAGCGCAACAGATCAGCCAATGAGCAAACGGCATCAGGTCGTCATTGTCGGCGGAGGACCCGTGGGCGTCGCGCTTGCGGTCGAGCTGGGGCAGCGCGGCATCGATTGCGCGCTAGTCGAGCGCCGTCGCGAGCCGCAGCGCATCCCCAAGGGGCAGAACCTGACCCAGCGCTCGGTGGAGCATTTTTATTTCTGGGGCGTTGCCGAGGAACTGCGCGCCGCGCGCCTCTTGCCGCCTGAATTTCCCATGAGCGGCATCGTCGCTTACTGCGATCTCAACAACGAATATTGGTACGCGCCGCCGCTGCGCGAGATCGTCAATTCCTATTACTTCCAGAACAACGAACGCCTGCCGCAATACCAGAGCGAATATGTCTTGCGGGCCAGGATGGCGCAGCTTGCGAGCGTCGAAGCCCGCTTCGGCTGGGTCGCGGAGACCATCGAGCAGGATGCAAGTGGCGTGCGCGTGACAATCGCCAAAGACGGCGGCGCCGAGCGGGAGGTTCTGGAGGCGGAGTACGTTGTCGGCTGTGACGGCGGTCATTCCACCGTGCGCCAACAGATCGGCATCGAACGCGGCGGCGCCGATTTCAACGAGCTGATGGTGCTGGCGCTGTTCCGGTCGCGCGAGCTGCACGAAAAGCTCAAGCGCTTTCCGCCGCGCTCCACCTATCGGGTCATCCATCCCGATTTGGGCGGCTATTGGCAGTTCTTCGGCCGGGTCGATGTCGGCGAGAGCTGGTTTTTCCATTCCCCGGTGCCGGCCAATACCACCCGAGACAATTACGACTTCCACGGCCTCTTACAGAAAGTCGCCGGCTTCGACTTCGCCTGCGACTTCGACTATGTCGGCTTCTGGGATCTGCGCATCGCGGTTGCCGAGAAATATCAGGTCGGCCGGGTCTTCATTGCCGGCGATGCCGCCCACTCGCATCCGCCTTACGGCGCCTACGGCCTCAACAACGGCCTCGACGATGTGGTCAATCTCGGCTGGAAGATCGCGGCAAAGCTCAAAGGATGGGGCAGCGATGCATTGCTGCAAACCTACACCGAAGAGCGACGCCCTATCTTCAAGGAAACGGCTGAAGATTTCATCGAGGCGGGCATCCAAAGAGACAAGGAATTTCTCAACCACTATAACCCCGAGCGTGATCGCGCGGAGTTCGAGCGCGCCTGGAAGGACCACGCCAACGCCGCGGCGCCGCGGGTCTTGACCTATGAGCCGAACTACGAGGGATCGCCAATCGTGTTCGGTGCGCCGGGCGCCGCGAGCAGCGCCCACGGCTCGCACACTTTTACGGCGCGCGCCGGCCATCACCTGCCGCCGCAGCTTCTCAGCTCCGGCCGCAACGTGTTCGAGGAACTCGGCCCGGATTTTACTTTGCTCGCATTCGATGCCGAGGACCGAACAGCGCTGGCCTTTGCCGAGGCGGCCAAAGTGCTGAATGTTCCGCTGAAAATCGTTCGCGACAGCTATCGCGATGGACGCGAAGCCTATGAGGCAAGCCTGATCCTGGTTCGCCCGGACCGTTACGTCGCGTGGTCCGCGGTCGGCGCGCCTGCCGACACGGCGGCAATTCTTGGCAAGGCGGTCGGCCGCACGTAGTCGTCGGCCGTCTCATCAGAAGCTCCGTTGCGGGCTATCTCGTTGGCGGCATTCGATTACTTGAAACTGTCACAGTGCAGAAAATAGGCGCTGACGATCCGGCCCGCATTTGATGACTGCGCGCGATCGTCGCGCCGCTGGAAGCCATGATTTTTATAGCGGTTCGATTGAGGCGTTGTCTCGGGTCAGAGCTGCCGCCATGCGCGAGTAAAACGGGATGACAGGGGCGAGGCGAAAACGCCGTAGGCGCGATTCTCGCTTCATGGTGGGTATTTTTGTTGATCGTGTTCGGCTTGGGGGCCGACGCCTTCTTTGCGTTTAAGTTCTGCCAGGGCGCAGAGATCGGCGGGGCATTCTTGTTCACGATCTTTTTTGTTGGCGCATGCGTCTATCTCTCCTGCACCTTTGACGCGCGGGATGAGATTCGTGGGTTGTTCACGGATTGAGTTGGTAGGAGGTCACCGCACGCGAACCTCTAATGCGACGTAGCGCGCTCGCTTCCAGAATAGCCAGCCACGGGCCTCGATCTTTGTCACTTCACAGGCAATCTCTCGGCCTTCGTCGATTGCTCGCGCTATCCAATGGTGGCGCTGCGGGATATAGCCGATGCGATGGCGATGGAAGGTCACCGCGACGGCTGCGGGATCATGCGGGTTGTTCGGCTCACGGCGCAACGTCGCTTGGCTGCCGACGCGAAGGTGGCGAAAACAATATCGTCCTCGGCCCTCATGTTCTAGGCCAGCGATCCATGTTGGATACGTGCGCGACACCATGCCGTCTGATTCAAATCAACTTTAATCCCTTGAGACTCGCGTGTCCGTCCCTGCCGACGATGATGTGATCGTGCACGGCAACGCCGAGCGGCTGCGCCACCGCGATGATCTGTTGCGTCATCTGTACGTCAGCGTGCGACGGCGTCGGATCGCCCGACGGGTGATTGTGCACGAGCACAATCGCGGTGGCGGAGAGCTCGAGCGCGCGCTTGACCACCTCGCGCGGATAGACCGGCGCGTGATCGACGGTGCCGGTCTGCTGCACTTCGTCGGCGATGAGTTTGTTGCGCTTGTCGAGAAACAGCACGCGGAACTGCTCGCGGTCGGCGAAGGCTTGCGCCGTGCGGCAGTAGTCCAGCACGCTCGACCAGGACGACAGCACGGGTTGTTTTTTCACGTTGTCCCGAAGGAACCGGCTGGCCGCGGCTTGTACGACCTTGAGCTCGACGATGCTGGCATCGCCGAGCCCCTTCACTTCGCGAAGCCGCGCCTCCGGCGCCGCAATGACCTCGGCGAACGAACCGAATTTTTCCAGCAGCGTCTTGGCGAGCGGCTTGAGATCGCCTCGAGGCTGCGCGTGGAACAGCAATAGTTCCAGCAGCTCGTAGTCCGACAGCGCCCCGGCGCCGGCTTGGCGAAAACGCTCGCGCAGCCGTTCGCGGTGGCCGTGATAGTGCGGCGTGGCCTCGGCGACGCCGGTTTTGCTGTCTCGCTTCTTTTCCAGCATGGGACTTCGCACGCAACTCCGCCCCGCCGCGTCCGCAGTCGCCAGGGCCGACGTCGCCTAGGATGCCCGGACTGCGATATTTTGCAATCGCCTTGCGGCAGCAGGGCCGCTGTCAGGCCGAATACGGCGGCTTGTCGAGGCCGTTCGGCGACAGCGTGAAAATCTCGACGCCGGTCTCGGTGACGCCGACGCTATGCTCGAATTGCGCCGACAGCGAGCGGTCGCGGGTCACCGCGGTCCAGCCATCGGACAGCACCTTCACGTGGGCGCGGCCGAGATTGATCATCGGCTCGACGGTGAAGAACATGCCCGGCTTGAGCACGATGCCCTCGCCCGGCCGGCCGACATGGACGATGTTCGGCTCGTCGTGGAACAGCCGGCCCAAGCCGTGGCCGCAGAAATCGCGCACCACGCTCATGTGCTGGGCTTCCACATAGGTCTGGATGGCGTGGCCGATATCGCCGGTGGTGCCACCGGGCCTGATCGCGGCGATGCCGCGCATCATGCCCTCGTAGGTGACTTCGATCAGCCGCTCGGCGCGGCGGGGAATTTCGCCGACCGCATACATGCGGCTGGAATCGCCGTGCCAATGATCGAGGATCAAGGTCACGTCGACATTGACGATGTCGCCTTCGCGCAGCGGCTTTTCGCCGGGAATGCCGTGGCAGACCACGTGATTGACCGAGGTGCAGGTCGCCTTGCGGTAGCCCCGATACATCAGCGTCGCCGGCATGGCGCCATGATGCAGGCCGAACTCGTAGACCAACCGGTCGATGCGCTCGGTCGAGACCCCGGGTTTTATCTCGGGCACCAGCATGTCGAGGCACGCGGCCGCCAGCCGGCCGGCCTTGCGCATGCCTTCGAACGCGTCGGCACCGTGAATCTTGATCTGGCCGGTTTTGCGGAGCGGCGCGCAGGCCGCGTCGACATAGGTCATGGTGCGTGGGGAGGAAATGCCCGTGGATATTGCCCGCAATGTAAGCATACGCGCGGCCAACGCAAGCAATCCGGAAGCCGCCGCTAGCTGGTCACGATCGGAACCGGCGCCGCGATCTCGATACCATCGACCGTGATCGCACAGCGCCACGCCAGCGTCTCGACACCGGCCGCGCGGGCCCGGTCGAACGCCGCCGCATAGGCCGGGTCGATGTCATGGGCGACGGTGAAACGTTCGGCGGACGGAATTTGAATGACAAAAAGCAGCACGGCGCGCGCCCCGCCCCTCACCGCCGCCGCCAATTCGTCGAGATGCTTGGCGCCGCGCGCGGTCACGCTATCGGGAAATTCGGCCAGGCCCGGCTTGCGCATGAGATGGACGTTCTTGACCTCCAGGTAGCACGGCGGCCGGCTTGGGTCTTCGAGCAGAAAATCGAACCGCGAATTTGCGCCATATTTCACTTCGCGCCGGACCGACGCGTAGTCGCGCAATTGCGGGATCAGTCCGGTCTCGATGACGTCGGCGACCAGGACGTTGGGATGGCTGGTATTGACGCCGACGAGCTCCGGGCCAGTGCCGAAATCGACTTCGACAAGCTCCCAGTTAAAGGGGAGCTTGCGCATCGGATTTTCCGAATTGGACAGCCAGACCTTCGAAAATGGCCGGTCGAGGCCGGTCATGGCGCCCGGATTGGCGACATGGACGGTGAGCATGTCGCCGTTTTCCAGCACCACGTCGGCGAGGAACCGCTTATAGCGGCGGGCCAGCGTGGCCGGGATCAGCGTGGAAGGGAACCGCATGGCCGCACCCATAACCCCTCCCTCCAAGCCGTGGGAAGGGTTTTGTGCGTGGCGTCAAGACGCGATCTTGCCATCCAATTCGTCGTCGATATGGACGCGGATGATCTCGTCGAACGAGGCTTCCGCCTGAAAGCCGAGCGCCAGCGCGCGGCGGGGATCGAACCGGCTCGGCCAGCCGGCGACAATCCGCGCCACCAGCGCGTCGGGCTCGCGGCGGATGCGGGTAACTACCTTGTCGCCGGCGATGCGGCGCAGCGCCGCGATCTGCTCGGCCACCGTGCAGCACACGCCCGGCATGGTGAGATTGACGCGCGGGCCGAGTTTTTCGCGGTCGACGCCGGCGGCGTGAATGAGAAATCCGACCGCGGTGCGCGGGCTCGCATGCCAATGCAGCACGCTGTCCTCGACCGGCAGCACGGCCTCCTCGCCGTTAAGCGGCTCACGGATGATCGACGAGAAGAACCCGGATGCCGCCTTGTTCGGCCGGCCCGGCCGCACCACGACGCTCGGCAGCCGGATGCCGATGGCATCCAAAAATCCGCGGCGGGTGTAATCGGCGAGGAGCAGCTCGACGATGGCTTTCTGGGTGCCATAGGAGGTGAGCGGCGTCAGGTGAAAGTCGTCGGCGATCGATTCCGGAAACGGCGCGCCGAACACCGCGATCGAAGAGGTGAAGACCAGGCGCGGGCGATAGCCCTCGCCAACGGCGCGGATCGCTTCAATGAGCGCGCGCGAGCCGTCGAGATTGACGTGGACGCCTTTTTCGAAATCGAGCTCCGCCTCGCCGGACACCACCGCGGCGAGATGGAAGATCACGTCGGGCCGGCCGGCGATGGCAGCACGCGCCGCCGCAGCATCGGCGATATCGGCGGCGCTGCTCTCGACATTGCCGGTGAAACCCTGCGGTTTTTGCGGAGCGCTGACGTCGATCAGCGTGAGCTTGTCGATCGGCTTGCCGTTGAGCGCGCCGGCAGCGACCAGCCGCGCCACGAGCTTGCGCCCGATCATTCCGGCGGCGCCGGTGATCAGAATGTGCATCTTTTATCCGTCATGCTCCGCGAAGGCGGAGCACCCAGTAATCACACCCATTCCCGGATCCCTCACTGAATACTGGATCATCCGCATGCGCGGATGATGACAAGCCTAAAGCGCCATCCCGCCGTCGACGAGATGGGTCTGGCCGGTAATGTAGCTCGCCTCGTCGCTGGCAAGAAAGAGGGCGAGCAAGGCGACCTCCTTAGCCGTCCCCAACCGCCCCATCGGCTGGCGGTCGACGAAGGCCTGCCGCACCACCTCCGATGACTTCCCCGTCTCTTTCGACAGCGTCGCGATGCGATCGTCGAGCGACGGCGATTCGATCGTGCCGGGACAGATGGCATTGCAGCGGATGCCTTGCTTGATGAAATCGGCCGCGACCGCCTTGGTCAGCCCGATCACCGCCGCTTTGGTCGCGCCATAGGCGTAGCGGTTGGGCACGCCGCGGATCGACGATACCGCCGACGAGATATTGACGATCGAGCCCGGTTTTTTCTTCTCCAGCATCGCCGGCAGAAACGCCTTGATCATGCGATGCATGGATTTGACGTTGAGATCGAACGAAAAATCCCAATCCTTGTCCGAGCAATCGAAGATCGTGCCCTGGTGCACATAGCCGGCGCAGTTGACCAGGATATCGAGCCCGCCGAATTCACGCGCCACTTCCGCGGCGAGCCCGTCGATATTGTCTTGCGCGCGCACGTCGAGCTTGATGCTTTTCTTGGCTTTTAGGCCTTGGAGCTTGTCTTCGACAACATCGGTGGCGATGACGGCAGCGCCTTCGGCGATAAAAGTTTCGGTGATGGCGCGGCCAATACCCTGACCAGCAGCAGTGACCAGCGCGACCTTGCCTTGCAGTCTGTTGCTCATGCTTGCCTTACGCCTTCTGTCCGTTCAACACGGTGAGACTGAGTTTCTGCCGACCGTCGCTGTCGAAATTTTCCGGTCGCAGCCAGCGTTCGAAATTAGCTTTGCGCGCCGGCCACTCGCGGTCGAGCATGGAGAACCACGCGTTATCGCGGTTGCGGCCTTTGGCGATCATGTATTGGCGGAATGTCCCTTCGTAGACAAAACCGTAGCGCAACGCGGCGCGCCGTGATGCGGCGTTGAGCGCATCGCATTTCCATTCGTAGCGCCGATAACCCAGCGTCTCGAAGACGTAACGCGCCAAGAGGTATTGGGTTTCAGTGCCCAGCGGCGTGCGTTGCAGCGCCGGCGAATAAAGCACGTGACCGACCTCGATCCCCCGCATCTCGGGCACGATTCGCAGCAGGGTCACATAGCCGACGGCACGGTCGGACGCATCGATGATCGCGTAGGCATAGGGGTCATCCGCAGCCGCGCGTCTCTCAATGCATGGAACAAATTCAGCGGCGGTCGCGAATGGTCCATCGGCCGCAATATAAGTCCAGACCTGATCGTGCCCGGCGAACGCCACCCACAGGTCCGCCGCGTGCTCGGGCCTTAGTTTTTCGAGGCGGCCATAGCGACCCTTCAACGTCACCGGGCCCGGCCGCGGCGCAGGCGTCGGGTCATCGACCGGCAACCCGACGGGTTGGCCGGTTTGCGGATGCGGTTCCGACGCGGTCATGACGAAAATTTCTTGCGATCCTCGCTAAAGAATTTGTTCAGCTCGGGATTGGAAATGAGCCCGGCGAAGCCGTCGAACTTGCCGTCCTTGGCAATCTCGGTGGCGACACGGATGAAGGCGTGCATCGCCACGCGGGCGAGCGAGCCGCCGACGCTGATGCGGCGCACGCCCATGGCGGCGATATCGTCGACCGTAAAGCCGTACGCGCCGCTATTGAGAAAGTTCACCGGCTTCAGCGCCACCGCCTTCACCACCGCCTCGATCTGCTCGCGGGTCTTGATGCCCGGCGCATAGAGGCAATCGGCGCCGGCCGCCGCATAGGCCTTGAGCCGACGGATGGCGTCGTCGAGATCTGGCACGCCGCGGATGAAATTTTCCGCCCGCGCGGTGAACACCACGTCGCCGCCTGCGCGATCGACCGCCGCGCGCGCCGCTTTGACGCGCGCCACGGAGAGGTCGAAGTCATAGAGCGGCGTGGTGGAATTATTCGGCGAATCCTCGATCGACAATCCGGCAACGCCGGTGGCGATGCAGCGCGTCACATTGTCGGCCACGCCTGAGGGATCGTCGGCAAAACCGTTCTCGAAATCGGCGTTGAGCGGAACGTCGGTCGCCTCCGCCAATTCGCGATAATGGGCGAGTACGTCGTCGCGGCTCTGGGCGCCGTCGGCATAACCTTCCGAATGCGCATGACCGGAGCTGGTCGTCGCCAAGGCCTTGAAGCCAAGACCCTGCAAGTAGCGCGCGCTGCCGACGTTCCATGGATTGGGAATGACGAAGCAGCCGGCTTCGTGAAACTTATGAAAGGTCTTGCGCTTGTCGGCGGTGGATGGACGAGAGCCCGGCATGGGAATCTCCGTGATGTTGGAGGTCGATTAGCCTTTGTCGCTGTCGGAGACATGCGCCATATATTTCTCATAGTCCGCGCGTGTGATCAGGCCGCCTTCGCGCGCGACACGGTCCTGGTCGCGTTTCGACAGCGAGTTCTTGGACGTCGTCGACGCGCTTCCACGCCGCCAGCGGCGCATGCGAGCCCTGATGCGGCACATATTCGGATTCTTCGACCTTGCGGTAGCGATGGACGTAACGCGGACAGTTGCGAAAGATTTCGGTCACCGCGACGCGCACGACCAGCTGCGCTTCGGAATACTCGGCCAGCAGCGGATCGTTGTCGTCCACGCTCGCAATCCCCTGCACGCGGATACGATGCGGCCGTTCGAAATTGAGAAACAACATGCCGACCTTATCGTTGCCGACAAGATTGCCCATCGAATAGAACATGCCGTTGCCGTCGTAGCAGGGGAACGCCAGCGTCGTGCCGTCGAGCACGCGCACAAAACCTGGTTCGCCGCCTTTATAGGACACCGTCGGCCGGCCTTCGTGATCGATGGTGGCGAGCCAGAACATGTCACGGCTCTCGATGAACGCCTTGTGCTCCGCCGTGATCTCGGTGACCAGCACGCGTTTTTCGACATTGTCGGCCAGCCTGCGCATGTCGAAGCGATCCTGCAGCGCGCGATGGTTGGGGCCGTAAAGCCTGCTCATGTCACGTCTCCACGTCTCTTTGGGCGCCGGATCAGTGATTGTCCCGGGGCACGAATTTTTGCGCCACGCGCTGATACTTCACTGCCGGCTCTAAAACCATGCCTTCGGCGAGCTGATCGACCAAGGCGCGCTGGATTTCCTGCCAGGGCGTCTGGCTCGGCGGATAGTGATAGCCGCCGTTTTTTTGCAGCGCAGCGCGCCGCGCCGTCAATTCCGTATCTGAGATCAGGACATCTGCGGTGCCTTTGTTGAGATCGATACGCACCCGGTCGCCGGTCTTGAGCAGCGCCAGCCCGCCGCCGGCCGCCGCCTCCGGCGAGGCATTGAGGATCGACGGCGAACCCGACGTGCCGGATTGCCGGCCGTCGCCGATGCAGGCCAGCGACGTAATACCCTTTTTGATCAGCGCCGCGGGCGGCTGCATGTTCACGACCTCGGCGGAGCCCGGATAGCCGATGGCGCCAACGCCGCGCATGAAAAGGACGCTGTGCTCGTCGATGCCCAGCGCCGGATCGTCGATACGGTGGTGATAATCCTCCGGACCGTCGAACACCACGGCGCGGCCCTCGAAAGCATTCGGGTCCTTGGCATTGCTCAGGTAGCGCTGGCGGAATTCGTCCGAGATCACGCTCGTCTTCATGATCGCGGAATCGAACAGGTTGCCGTGCAGCACTTTGAAGCCGGCATGGGCTTTTAGCGGCTCGTCATAGGGCCGGATGACATCGGCATCGCTCGATTTCGCCCGCGCGACATTTTCCGCATAGGTCTTGCCGTTGATGGTGAGCGCGTCGCCGTGCAAGCGCTTGGCCTGCAGCAATTCATGCATCACCGCCGGCAATCCGCCGGCGCGAAAATATTCCTCGCCGAGATATTCTCCCGCCGGCTGCATGTTGACCAGGAGCGGCACGTCGTAGCCGAGCTTCTCCCAATCCTCGATGTTGAGCTCGACGCCGACATGCCGGGCGATGGCGTTGATGTGAATCGGCGCATTGGTCGAGCCGCCGATGGCCGAGCAGGCAACGATGGCGTTCTCGAACGCAGCCCGCGTCAAGATATCCGACGGTTTGAGATCCTCGCGCACGATCTCCACTGCGCGCACGCCGGTCAAATAGGCGATCTGCGCGCGCTCGCGGTAGGGCGCCGGAATAGCAGCGCAGCCGGGCAGCGACATGCCGAGCGCTTCGGCCAGCGCATTCATGGTCGAGGCTGTCCCCATGGTGTTGCAGTGGCCGATCGACGGCGCCGACTGGGCGACGATTTCCATGAATTCCTTGTAGTCGATCTTGCCGGCGGCCTGATCCTGGCGCGCTTGCCAGATCAAGGTGCCCGAGCCCATGCGTTTGCCATTGAGATAGTGATCGAGCATCGGTCCGCCCGACAGCACGATCGCCGGCGTATTGACGGTGGCCGCCGCCATCAAACACGCGGGCGTTGTCTTGTCGCAGCCGGTCATCAGCACGGTGCCGTCGAGCGGATAGCCGTACAGCACTTCGACCAAGCCGAGATAGGCCAGGTTGCGGTCGAGCGCCGCGGTCGGTCGCTTGCCGGTCTCTTGAATAGGATGCACCGGAAATTCGAGCGCGATGCCGCCGGCATCGCGGATGCCGGCACGCACCCGCTCGGCAAGCTCGAGATGATGGCGATTGCACGGGCTGAGATCGGAGCCGGTTTGCGCAATGCCGATGATCGGCCGGCCGGAGGTAAGCTCTTCGCGGGTGAGGCCGTAATTCAGATAGCGCTCGAGATAGAGCGCGGTCATGCCCGGATTGTCCGGATTGTCGAACCACAATTGCGAGCGCAGACGGCGCTGTTGCTGGTCGTGCGGCTTTTCGTTTTTCGCCATCATCGTCTCCGCGATTTATTCCCTTGGGCGCTCAAATGCCTGCAATGCGATTTCCGCAAATCCGGGAATTTCCCCTCGGTAGATATAGCGATTTTACGACGGCGCGAGCGCCGCGCGCCGCAGATAAAGGCAGGTGCTGCAGATTTGCGCGCAATCCTTTGTATCGACTCAGGATTTTTTCCGCCTCGTTTTTTGTGCTTATTGCACCGCAATATAAACAGGGCATTTGTAACCGTAATATTCCCGTTAACTCCCTGACTTTAGCTAACAATATCGTGACAGCTCGGTGACTCGACGGGACTTGTGCAGCGCAAAATCCGGTGTACGTAAACGGCCAAGGGTGACCGTAATCGGAGACTGAAAAAATGAAATCCCTCAGCACCAAGCTGGTTCTATCCGCGCTGGGCGTTGCGTTGCTCGCCACACCGGCTTTTGCCGCGAAGCATCATCAGGCTTCGTATCAGGGGCTGCAGAACTCGGCCGCAGGCGCCCCCGCGCAGGCCGATGTCGGCACCTATCCGAATGGCGCGACCCGCAGCGGCAGCGTGTACTCGCGCGAATCCGGCGCGGACGACAATGTGATCCGCTGAATTCCGTCGCGCGATTGAAATGTGCAGAGCCCCGGACCTTCGTCCGGGGCTCTTGCTTTGCGCAGGCTTAGTCGCGTTTGCATTTGACGGCCGATTTTGTTGAACTGCCTGCCCTCACCCTACCCTCCCCCGCCTGCGGGGGAGGGTAGGGTGAGGGCAGGGGAACGCCATGCTGAAGACCATCGCAGCCTTCGATCGGATCGGCGAGGAGAACGCTTTTGCCGTGCTGGCGCGGGCGATGCTGCTCATGTCGCAGGGCCGCGACATCATCAATCTCGGCATCGGCCAGCCCGATTTCCGCACGCCCGATTTCATCGTTGAGGCGGCGATCAAGGCGTTGCGCGATGGCCATCACGGCTATACGCCCGCCGTCGGCATTGCACCCTTGCGTGAAGCGGTGGCCGCCGACCTGCATAAGCGTTTCAAGGTCAGCGTATCCCCCGACAGTGTCATGATCATGCCGGGCGGTAAGCCGACCATGTTCATGTCGATCCTGATGTTCGGCGAGCCGGGCGTCGATATTCTTTATCCCGATCCCGGCTTTCCGATCTATCGCTCGATGATCGAATATACCGGCGCGCGGCCGATCCCGGTGCCGATCCGCGAAGAGAACAATTTCGCGTTCTCCGCGGAAGAAACCTTGAGCCTGATCACGCCGCAGACGCGGCTTCTCATCCTCAACTCGCCGGCCAATCCGACCGGTGGCGTGACGCCGAAATCGGAAGTCGACAAACTTATTGTCGGGCTAGAGCGATATCCCGACGTCGCCATCATGTCGGACGAGATCTACGACCACATGGTCTACGACGGTGAGACACATGTGTGCCTGTTGTCGTATCCGTCGATCCGCGACCGGCTAATCCTGCTCAATGGCTGGTCGAAGACCTATGCCATGACCGGCTGGCGGCTCGGCTATGCGATCTGGCCGGGAAAACTTTACGACTATGCGCGCAAACTCGCGGTCAACCTGCATTCCTGCGTCAACGCCTCGGCGCAATATGCCGGCCTTGCGGCGCTGACCGGCCCGCAGGACGAAGCGGCAAAAATGGTCGCCGAGTTCGATCGTCGCCGCAAAATCGTCGTCGCCGGGCTGAATAAGCTTCCCGGCACGTCGTGCGCGACGCCCAAGGGCGCGTTCTACGCCTTCCCCAACATCAAGCGCACCGGCTGGAAGGCAAAGCCGCTCGCCAATGCGCTCCTGGAAGACGCCGGCGTCGCGCTGATCGGCGGTCCGGATTTCGGCGTGCTCGGCGAAGGCTATATGCGCGTGTCCTACGCCAATTCGACCGAGAACATCCTCAAGGCGCTCGACCGCATGGGCGATTTCCTGGCCAGCCGCAAGGCGGCGTGATAGCGGCAGGCTTATCGCATTTGGGCTCGCAACTGTTCGACGTCAAACGTGGGGGCCGATCCAGGAAAATGCTTACCGGCATAGTTCCAAATATCCTCATCGAATCGTTGCAGCAGCGTCACGAATTCGTCCTCACCGCCGACGCTAATAAGCGGGAAAGAAACCTCACCAGGGGGCAGTAGCTGGTTGTGAAAATCAGAGAAATGTCTTGCGCCGTAAGCGCCGAGAACTGCGTCCACTTTAAGGATATTAAATTCTACGGCTAAGGCATATTCCAGACCGAAGACGCCGCCAACACGTCTGATGCGTTCTATCCAAAACAGCATGCCTGCGACGGCTGCTACAAGCCATTCAGCGAAGAAGCCCTTTTGGTCTTTAGTACCTCTTTGAAATAGACTCAGCTCACAAGTGCCGTCCGTACGGAGTTCATAGCGGTACCTATATTCACTAAATGACGATTCGCTAAAAATAGCTCTCAGTGTTGGTCGCCAGTCTTTTGGCGAGAACGGCCATTCCGCACCATAAGATTGCCCCTGAAGTTCAACCCTGACAGTCCCAAAGGTTGGGTGAAGGTCTGATCTTCCCGCAACGCGCCCCAAATCGATTGGGGCCGTAGGCACCGCAAAAAGCTTAAACGCACAGCCTGGTCTAGGGACAGATTTGAGCGTTACACCATGATCGGTCGATTCAGTTACCTGTTCCCACCCTATCCATTCTTGTGCTGCTTCTCGAAACGTATCGCGGCTTTTTTCTATGTCGTCTTCAATCCGACGTGCTTCAGCAAGTGCGTGAATCGTTAGCTCTTGAACTTGCCGCATGTCCATCACTGCTGATTCGTCAGCCCTTCTCGTATAGACTTCTTTGTTCGCAATCAGTCGATGTGGGCGTCTTCGGGAGGCGGGGACCCGAATAACTACGAGCCCACTCTTTTCGTTATTTCCGGTCTCAACGCCCGCCGCCTCAAGTACAGGAAGGGGAGGATCAATAACATCATAAATTGCCTCGCGGAGTCTGCGAGCAAGTTCATGTGCCTGTGGAATTGGTGCGGGCTGTTTAGCGCGATTAGGTCTATCCTTAGTCTCCTCAATCCCAACTATGACTGTTCCACCATATGTATTCGCAAAAGCAACAATCTCCTTAGCAATTTCGTTGCGGGCGTACTCTCCGATGGTTTGGCAATTGTCGAGCCAGGGATCGCGACGCCCCACCTTTGCCGGTAGGTCCCGCTTAAATTCAAGCTCTGGACCTTCCATCTCTTGGTCTGCACATAGCTTAAGGATATCGTTCCAGGTGATCTCGCCGAGCGGTTTTTGGGTGACACTCATTGACGCCTCAAATCGCCAAAGATTCAGCCAGGGTGTAGCATAAAATGTCCGCCGACTTCTCCGAAGAACAGATTTTAATGCGGCAATCGTGCCGCGATTTCGTCGACGACGTCATCATTCCCTTCATCCGCGGCGATTGGCAGCGCGAATGGTCGATGACGCCGGAGGACCGGCTGCCGCCGGGGATCCTCGAAGGCGCCGAGAAGGTTGGCATCCGCACGCTCGGCGTGCCTGAAGAGTTCGGCGGCATCGAGCTCGACCGGGCGAGCGAGGTGCAGACCTTTGCACTGATCGCCGAAGAGATCGCGCGTGGCGACTCCGGCCTTGCCGACAAGCTGGTGCAGAACTGGAAGGTGTCGGTGCTGTTGCGCAATCTGGCGCCGCGGCACCTGCAGGAAAAATGGTTCAAGCGGCTGATGGCCGAGCCGCAATTTTTGCTCGCCCACTGCCTGACCGAGCCGCGCGGTGCCTCCGACCGCTGGCTGCCCTACAACGTGCCGGAAGCCGCGATGCAGACCCGCGCGGTGCAGCAGAACGGCGAATGGGTGATCAACGGCCGCAAGCAATTCATCTCCAACGGTTATGACGCCGGCCTGTTCGTGGTCTACGCCAACACCAATCCGCAAGTCGGCATGATGCAGGGCACGTCGAGCTTTCTGGTGCCGCGCGGCACGCCGGGGCTGACTATCGCGCGCTGCAACGAGACCGTCGGCTGCCGCTTCATGAACAACGGCGAGCTGGTGTTCGAGGATATGCGCGTGCCGGCGGACCATCTGTTGGTCGAGGGCGACGCGCTCGGCAAGGCCGCGGTCTATTTCCGGCCCGGCAAGATCATCCAGGCGGCGAAAAATCTCGGCGTCGGCGTGCGCGCCTTCGAGCTCGCCGCCGATTACACGCAGAACTACGTGCAGGGCGGCCGCATCCTGATCAAGCATCAGGCGGTGGCGCTGCGGCTTGCCGACATGGCGACGCGGATCGAAGCCGTGCGCGCACTTCTCGCGCGCGCATCAAAAGCCGTCGATGACAATGCGCCCGACGCCGACACCTTGTGCAACATGGCAAAGGTGTTCGCCTCGGAGGAAATCCTCAAAGTCGCGCAGCATGCGCTCGAGCTGCATGGCGGCAACGGCGTCATGCTCGACTTCGGCGTCGAGAAGATTTTTCGCGACGCGGCGATCTTTTTGCACATGGACGCCACCGTCGACATTTCGCGATTCAAGATCGTGAAATCGATGTTTCCGCACACCGCCGGCAAATATGCCGGGCCGGAAAATTAATTCCTCTGGGCCAGCCGGAAGCCGGCGATCACAATGGCAAGCCCGACGAGCTGCCAGACACTCGGCAGTTCACCCACCGTGACGGCGCCGACCACCAGCGCAAACACCGGCACCAGCGACGGATAGAGCGCCGCGCGGCTGACGCCGAGCAGCTCGACTGCGCGGGTGAACAGATAAGTGCCGCCGGCGCCGGCAAAAAAACCCTGCACGACGGCTTGCATGAAATTTTCCCGAAATCCTGCGGCCGCCATGTTGTCGAAGCAAAACAGCAGCAGCGGCAGGCCCGTGAGCGACAAGATGCTGGTGACGGCGGCCGCCCGTATCGGCGCAATCCGGAAGCGCCGCAACAGCATGCCGAAGATCGCAAACGAGATGCCCGCGGCCATGAACAACAGGTCCCCGGTGATGCCTTGCGCGCCCATGGTGTGCAGCGCTTCGACGCCGATGACGCAAAGCCCGAGCACGATGGTCAGCGCGCCAGCGACGCGGCGCCAGGGCAAAGCCTCCTTGAGGACGATCCGCGCCAGGATCAACCCGCCGACCGCCGCGCAGGACGGCTGGATGATGACGCCGTGGCCGAGCGGCACGAATACGTAGCCAAAATAGCTCCACAGTGCGAGCGGCAGGCCACCGAAGGCGGTCAGCAGAATGCCGTGCCGCCAGCCGACACCGCCGAGATCGCGCAAGCCGCTGGCCGCCATGAAGGGGAGAAATATCAGGCCCGACCAGACGAACCGGTGCAGCGACAGGACCAGCGGCGACAGCCCGACAAGGACGCCGTGGCGCGCGGCAACAAAGCCGAAGGCCCAGAACAAGGCCGAGCCGGCGCCGCACAATACGCCTAACGCTGTTGCGTGCTTAACCGGCAGAGATGGAGCAAGGGTCATTGGGCCGCGAACCATAGTCCGTTGCGGCTTCGGAAAACAGCGCATGAAAATGCGAGGCCAGCTTCGCCGAATGCGAAGCCGAATTCAGTCCAACCCGTCGATGTCGGCGTCGTTGAGCAGCTCGAGCCCGCCCGCCGCCACGACACGCCCGGCGTCGAGTCGCACCACGGTGGTGGCGATGCGGCGCACCTCGGCCGCCGTGTGGCTGACATAAACCATCGGAATTCCGGCGTCGTCGCGTAGCCGCACCAGATAGGGCAGAATTTCGCGCTTGTGCGCGGCGTCGAGCGAGGCCAGCGGCTCGTCGAGCAACAACAGGCGCGGGCCCATCAACAGCGCGCGTCCGACGGCGACGCGCTGGCGCTCGCCGCCCGACAGCATCCGCGGCCGCCGATCAAGCAAATGCCCGATATCGAGCAGCGCGACGATGCGGTCGAATTCCGAAGATTGGCGCGGGCGACCGCTCATGCGCCGGCCATAGTCGAGGTTTTGCCGTACGCTGAGATGCGGGAACAGCCGGCCCTCCTGGAATACGTAGCCGATGCGACGCCGATGCGGCGGTACATTGATGCCGCGCGCGGCATCGAACAGCACCGTGCCGTCGATCGCGATCGAACCGCGGTCCGGCGCAACGAGGCCGGCGATCATATTCACGACGGATGTCTTTCCCGCGCCCGACGGCCCGAACAAAGCCGTCACGCCGCGCACAGCATCGAAGCGCACGGCAAGTTTCAGCGCGCCAAGTTGCTTCTCCACGTCGACCGCCAGCACGATCACTCCCCGTGGAAGCGGACGCTGGCGCGCCGCGCCAGCCATTCCGAGGCGAAGAGCGCCGCAAACGCCAAAACGATCGCGATCAAGACCAGCCGGCCGGCGGCCGCATCGCCGCCGGGGACCTGGGTCAAAGTGTAGATCAACGCCGAAATCGTCTGGGTCTCGCCGGGGATATTCGACACGAAAGTGATCGTCGCGCCGAACTCGCCCAAGGCGCGAGCAAAGCACAACACCACGCCGGCGATGATGCCCGGCAAGGCCAGCGGCAGCGTCACGGTGAGGAACACCCAACGCCGGTTGGCGCCAAGCGTTGCGGCGGCGTCCTCCAGCTTGCGATCGATCGCCTCCAGCGCCAGCCGGATCGGGCGCACCATCAACGGAAAGCCCATGATGCCGCATGCCAGCGCCGCACCGGTCCAGCGGAACGAAAAAACAATGCCGAAATGACTGTCCAAAAAGGCGCCGAGCGGCGCCTTGCGGCCGAACCAGATGAGCAAGAGATAACCGGTGACGACTGGCGGCATCACCAACGGCAAGAATACGACACCGTCGAGCACGGTCTTGCCCCAAAAATTGGTGCGGGCAAGCAGCCAGCCGATAGCGATGCCGAACGGCAGCGCGCACGCGGTCGCAACTACGGCGATGCGCAAAGACAACGCGACAGCTGTCCATTCAGCGGGCGTGAGGTCGAGCACGCTATGGCCCCCACCCGCCGGTCTTTGGCCGGCGACCTCCCCCCTGCAGGGGGAGGTGAAACAAAAGTGCGCTCACGACGTCGGCTTCATCAGCACGGCAAAGCCGTAGGACTCGAAAATCATCTTCGCCGTCTGCGAGCGTAGGAACGTCATATAGGGCGTTGCCTCCGGCTTGGCGCTCGTTGTCGCCGCGACCGGATAGATGATCGGATCGTGGGAATCTTCCGGAAATACGCCGACGACTTTTACGCCCGGCTCGACCTTGGCGTCGGTCGAGTAGACGATGCCGAGCGGCGCCTCGCCGCGCGCCACCAGCACCAGCGCCGCACGAACGTTTGCGGTCATGGCCATCTTGGGTTCGACGGCTGACCAGACGCCGAGTTTTTCAAGCGCGGCCTGGGCATAGATCCCAACCGGCACCGCCTTTACGTCGCCGGTTGCGACCCGGCCGTCGCCGGCAAGTTTCGCGAGATCGAACCCCGGCGCGATCGTCACCTTATCGATCTTGGAATCCTTTGGCGCGATCAGTACCAGTGTGTTGCCGAGCAAATTTACCCGGGTGTCGTCCTTGATAAGTTTCTTCTCCGAGCCGTAGTCCATCCATTTCAGGTCGGCGGAAACGAACACGTCGGCCGGGGCGCCGCCTTCGATCTGCTTCATCAGCGCCGAGCTGGCGTCGTAGCTGGCGACGACCTTGATGCCGCTTTGCTTGGTGAAGGCGGCATCGACGTCGTCGAGGGCGTTCTTCATCGAGGCGGCGGCGAAGACGGTGATGGATTTGTCCTGCACCTGGGCGGCGAGCGGCGCCGTGGCAATGACGATTGTCGCGGCAAAGGCCGCCAAGATGGCTTTTCTGATGAGCACGACGGTTCTCCAACAGCTATCGGCGCGCCAACACGGCGCGCCGGATCAAACACATGACCCGTGAGAGCGATACGACCGCCTCGGGGAACCGTCGTTCCGGGCATTTACGGCGCGCGCCCAGCGCACCGTCGATCGTGCCGGAACAATAGGCGGTCTGCGGGGCACGGACAAGCGACGCCGAGGTCGCAGTACGACGGCCCCTTGCCGCCCGGACAGCCGTGCTATTCTTTTCCGCGCAGGAGCGAGGGCCGATGAACGCGGCAGAGCCGATCGAAGGCGAATACGACTACATCATCGTCGGCGCCGGCTCGGCCGGCTGCATTCTCGCCAATCGGCTCTCCGCCGACGCCGGCAAGCGCGTGCTCATTCTCGAAGCCGGCGGCCGCGACAATTGGATCTGGTTTCACATTCCCGTCGGCTATCTGTTCGCCATCGGCAATCCGCGCTCCGACTGGTGCTTCAAGACCGAGCCCGAAGACGGCCTCAACGGCCGCAGCCTCAATTATCCGCGCGGCAAGGTGATCGGCGGCTCGTCGTCGATCAACGCCATGATCTATATGCGCGGCCAGGCCGCCGATTACGATCACTGGCGCCAGCTCGGCTTGAGCGGCTGGGGCTGGGATGACGTACTGCCGTATTTCAAGCGCCACGAAAATCATTTCCTCGGCGCAAGCGAGGCCCATGCGGTCGGCGGTGAATGGCACGTCGCGGCGCCGCGGGTGCGCTGGGATCTGCTCGATGCCTTCCGCGCCGCCGCCGAACAGGCCGGCATCAAATCCATCCCCGACTTCAACCGTGGCGACAACGAAGGCATCTGCGCCTTCCACGTCAATCAGAAGCGCGGCCGGCGCTGGTCGGCGGCCAGCGCCTTCCTCAAGCCAGCGCTCAAGCGCGCCAACTTGCGGCTCGAGACCGGCTGCATGGTCGAAAACATCGTGTTCGACGGCCGGCGCGCGGCCGGCGTGCGCTGGACGCAAGGCGAACAAGCGCGAACGGCGCGCTGTCGCGGCGAAGTCATCCTCGCCGCCGGCTCGATCGGCTCGCCGCAGATCATGCTGCTCTCCGGTGTCGGCCCGGCGCAGCAATTGCAAGAACTCGGCATTCCCGTCGTGCTCGACCGGCCGGGCGTCGGCGCCAATCTACAGGATCATTTGCAGCTACGCATGATCTACAAAGTCGACGGCATCACCACGCTCAACGAGCGCTATCACGCGCGATTCGGCATGACGCGCATGCTCGCCGAATTTGCGCTGTTGCGGCGCGGCCCGCTGACCATGGCGCCGTCGCAGCTCGGGCTATTCACCCGCTCCGACCGCGACCAGGACCGCGCCAACTTGCAGTATCACGTCCAGCCGCTATCGCTCGACCGCTTCGGCGAGCCATTGCATACGTTCCCAGCCTTCACCGCGAGCGTGTGCAATGTGCGGCCGACCAGCCGCGGTTTTGTGCGGCTGCGCTCGCGCAATCCAGCCGACCCGCCGCGCATCAAGCCGAATTATCTCGCCACCGACGAAGACCGTCGCATCGCCGCCAACGCCATCCGACTGACGCGCCGGATCGTGGCGCAGCCGGCGCTGAAAGATTTCCATCCCGACGAATATTTGCCGGGGCCGCAGCTGCACGATGACGACGAGCAGGCTTTGATCAAAGCCGCGGGCGACATCGGCACCACCATCTTCCATCCCATCGGCACCGCGAAGATGGGGCTGCCGAGCGACCCGATGACGGTGGTCGACGACCGCCTGCGCGTCGCCGGCATCGAGCGGCTGCGCGTGATCGACGCCTCGGTGATGCCGACAATCACGTCCGGCAACACCAACGCGCCGACCATGATGATCGCGGAAAAAGGCGCCGCTCTGATCCGCGCCGATGCCAAAGGCGGAGCGGTATGAAGGCGGCACGGCGCGCCAAGGCGATGCTGCTCGATCCGGCGGCCGAATGGCCGGCGATCGAGCGGGAATCGGGCGATCCGGCCTATCTGTTGAGCCGATACGTTGCCGTGCTCGCGCTCGTTCCCGCGGTGTGCGGCTTCATCGGCGCAAGCATTATTGGCGTGATGGTTCCCGGAGCGGGCCTGGTGCGCGCGTCGCTGTTCGACGGTTTCTTTGGCGCGATCTTCGGCTATGCGATGGCCGTCGCCATCGCGCTCGTGCTGGCGCTGATCATCAACCTGTTGGCGCCGTTGTTCGGCGGGAGGAAGGATTTCGACAGCGCGTTCAAGCTCGCGGTCTATTCCTACACGCCGGTTTGGCTCACCGGGATTTTTCTGCTGCTGCCGGGCTTGCGCTTCCTGATCCTCTTGAGCTTTTACGGCGCCTATGTGCTGGCGCTGGGCGTGCCGCGGCTGATGAAATCGCCAGCGCAGAAATCCTACGGCTATGCCGTCGTGGTCGTGGTTTGCGCTTGCGCACTGACGCTGATCGGCGCCGCCATACAGCGCACGGTGTTCCACACCGCCGGCCTTTAGGGCAAGCCAATCAAGTCTAAGGCGCCTTCACGACCTGCTTACAAGCCGCCGGCAACGCGGCGAGCGTCGGTCCGGTCCGCGGTCCGGCCGGCTTTTCCGGCGGCTTCGGATGCAGCACGCCAGCGGTGAACCAGTAATCGAGCGCATGGCCGCAACCGTCGCCGGACGGCACCGGCTGCTGCGACTCGCATTGCGGACTGTCGGGCGGGCAGTCGAGCCGAACGTGGAAGTGCTCGGCATGCCCCCACCACGGCCGCACTTTAGCAAGCCACGCGCGATCCGAACCGGCCTCGCTGCACATTTCCTTCTTGATCGCTGCGTTGACGAAAATGCGCACGATCCCGGGATCCTCGGCGGCGGCCTTCACCAGCGCGGTGTGGACCGGCGTCCAGACGCTGTGGTCGACGTCGAGACCGCTCGGCGCCACCATGTTGACGGCGCCGGTCATCTCGCGCTCCTCGCGGCTGAGCACGTGATCGGGCATCGGGCTGAACCAGATATCGGCATCGAGCCCGATCTGGTGGCTGGCATGGCCGCTCAGCATCGGACCGCCGCGGGGCTGCGCCATATCGCCGATCAAAAGCCCGTTCCATCCGGCCTTCTTGGCGTTCTCGCCAAACCGTTTGATGAAATCGATCAGCTCCGGGTTGCCCCAATTGCGATTGCGCGACAGCCGCATCACCTGCCAGGTCGGGCCCGTGATCGGCAGCTCCTCGGCGCCGGCCATGCAGCCTTTGGCGTAGCCGCCGATGGCGCGCGCCGGGCCGGCAAGCGGTGTCAGCTTGCGGGCGAACAATTCTTTCGCCGGGATGTTCGGAGCGTCGGGATTGGCGAGCGGCGGCAGCGTCACCTTCTCGAGCGTGCCTGGCGGTGTCGTATCGACGGTGCTGGCTGCTCTGTTTTGCGTGCCGGCATCTTGGGCTAGCGCCGAACCGGCGCCGAGAAGCAGCAGCACGGCGAGCGCGCGCACCGGAGCGAACATTATTTATTCTCCACGACGGACTTCGCCCCCGCCGTCGCCCGGTACGCCGCCGCACGGGCGCGGCGGCGATACGCTGACGCGAGTCGTTCGTCCTGTCCAGTTACGAACAAGTCATCGCTTGCGCCGGTCAGCGCCAAAAGCCTCAGTTCCGTCGCCGCATGCGGCTCGATCGTGCCGTCGTGCAGGATGTGCCCGACGGTGAGCCCGCGTTCGGCGAGCGAGCGCGCCACCAAGAGGCAACGGTGACAATCGAGCGGCTCGCGTTCCGCGCACATCAAACAGACGCGACGCTGCGGCCGCTGCGCAGTCAGCCGATCGAGTGCGATTTGAAAGTCCAGCTGCCGTGCCATGGCCTCGTAGTCAGCGACGCCGTCGCAATAGAGCGCGGCATCGCGCGGCCGCCCGCCTAGCGCATCGCCATACGCCAGATAAGTCATGCCGTGCTGCGCCAGCGTCGCCGCCAAATCCTTGCCCGAGAACCACGGGAAGCGGCGCGAGAACGGCGTCGAGCGGACATCGGCGATGGCATTGACGCCGGCATGGCGCAGCAGCCCAATGAAGCGCTCGGCGGGCATATTCGAATGGCCGATGCTGAACAGATCGAAGGATGACATCGCCGAAAATCTAGCGGAAAAGCTCCGGCAGTTTCATGGCTGCCGGCGCATGGCAGATGATTAACCGTCGCTGTCGCGTCCGCTTTTTTGCAAGTTCCGGCGGCGCTACAATGCTACCCGTACCAGTGTAGACGAGGACTATGCGGGGGGATTGCAATGCGCCGGTTGCTTTGCGCGACTGCCATCGTCGTATGGTTTCTAGCTTGCGGGCTTTGCTGCGAGCGCGCCGAGGCCTCGGTCGTCGTCAATATCGACCGCTCGAGCCAGACCATGGAGGTCAGCGTCGATGGCATGCCGCGCTATCAGTGGCGGGTCTCGACCGCGCGGCATGGCTACATCACGCCGCCCGGCTCCTATCACCCGCAGATGATGGCGCGGCGCTGGTTCTCGCGGCTGTACTACAATTCGCCGATGCCGCATTCCATCTTCTTCCACGGCGGCTATGCCATACACGGCACCTATGACATCGCGCGGCTGGGCGGGCCGGCCTCGCACGGTTGCGTGCGGCTCGATCCCGACCACGCCGCCATCCTGTTCGAATTGGTCGAACGGGAAGGCATGAGCCGCACCACGATCGTGGTACACTAAGCTCGTCATAATCCGCCATCGGCAAGCCGCGGCGGCCAAGAAGGAACGGTACTGGGTCACCATGACGACGACAAAGACGCTCGGCGGCGTGATCGCCGCCATCACCACCGCGATCGACGACAAGGGCGAGCCCGATAGCGCGCGCTCGACCGCACTGGCCCGCTTCCTGCTCGCCAACGGCTGCGACGGGCTCAACGTGCTCGGCACTACCGGCGAAGCCACCTCGTTTTCGCTGGATCAGCGCAAACGCGTCATGAGCGCTTATGCGGCAAGCGGGTTGCCGCTCGATCGGATGATGGTCGGCACCGGCGCCGCGGCGCTGGCCGACGCCATCGCGCTGACCAGGCATGCCGCCGAGCTCGGCTTTGCCGGCGCGCTGGTGCTGCCGCCGTTCTATTACAAAGGTGTGCCCGACGACGGCTTGGTCGCCTATGTCGACGCGATCGTCGCTGCGACCGCGGCGCGGCCGATCCCGATCTACCTCTATCATTTCCCGGCGCAGTCGGGCCTGCACTGGCATGTCGCGTTGATCCGGCGCCTGCTCGACGGCTACGGCGAACGTATCGTCGGCTTGAAGGATTCGTCCGGCGACATGGCGTATGCCCGTGAGGCGGCCAGTGTCTCGCCGCGCTTCAAGGTCTTCCCCTCGACCGAAGCGGCGCTGCCGGAAGCCCGTTCCGGTCCGTTTGCCGGCTGCATCTCGGCGACCGCCAATCTCAACGCCGATCTGTGCGCCCGCGCCTATCGCTCGGGCGACGCCGCGGCACTC
Source organism: uncultured Alphaproteobacteria bacterium (assembly GCA_963724715.1). Lineage (GTDB taxonomy): Bacteria > Pseudomonadota > Alphaproteobacteria > Rhizobiales > Xanthobacteraceae > BOG-931. Next base: position 418,702 of record CAVRVV010000006.1, read on the forward strand.
GCCGAAGCGGTCACGATCCGCAAGCTGTTCGACGGCAAGGCGCTGGTGTCCGGCATCAAGGCGCTGGTCGCCCATATCCATGACGAGCCGCAATGGGCACGCATGGCGCCGCCGCTTGCGGCTTTCCCGGCGGCCGACCGCGCGGCCGTCATTGCCGGCTACGAGGCGGTACGCGCCAAGCGCGTGGCATAGCAGGGAGAATAGCCCTGCGTTGACGCCGCCGCCCCATCCCACTATAAGCCCGACCAAAGGCGTCAGGCGTTTGGCCTGCGCTTCCTCACGATAACACTGGTTCAACAGGTCTCGCCCGATACCCCATGGCTAATACAAAGTCCGCCAAAAAAGCCGCCCGTCAAATCGCTCGCCGCACCGTGATCAATAAGTCGCGGCGCACCCGCATGCGCAGCACCGTGCGCAAAGTCGAGGAGGCGATCACGGCCGGCGACCGCACCGCGGCCGTCGCCGCCATGGCTGAAGCCGAGCCGGCACTCGTGCGTGCCGCGCGCAAAGGCATCGTCCATCGCAACGCCGCACGCCGGAAAGTCTCGCGGCTCGCCCACCGCATTGCCAAGCTCGGCAAATAGCGACCCGAAGTTGTCGGGGCCGGCGCTCGTCGCCCGACAGTGCGCAGACATTGCGGACGGTGATCGTTCGCAAATCGCGCAATTGGCCGTGGATCGCCACTAAACCGTTGCAGAATCGTCACTTAAGCCCGTGAAAATGGCTGCGGAAGCCATATTCGCCTTTTGCGCGCCGCTGTCGCGTCACATTTTATTTGTTCCGCGCATCTGCGGCGAGGGTTACCCCAAAATTTCGAAAACAAGAATTCTTGTGCAATGAAAGACTTATCCACAAGATGAATTTCGGGGGTTGGAGTCATCCCCAATTCCGCCGAGTCGAGTTTTATTTGGTCCGCTGTTTGGTCGCGCGCATTTTTGGACTGTTTTCGGCTGTCATCGAACTGTAATCAGCCCGTTGAGTCAATGTCTTGTGGGAGTCACCGGCAACCTCGCCTGGGCGCGCTTTGGTCAGAAGTCCAATGTTGGCGCGGTTTTTCCTATTGCGAGCCGCAAACTGCGTGCTACGTTTTTCTTCCCTTCGGTTTCGAAGGTCATCACAAACGGGTTGACTTCAAACTCATCGAAAAATGGGTGTGGGAGAGGTTTGTCTAACTGCGTGCGGCTCTGACGTCACCATAGTCGGGAATTCTCAGCGAGAAAACCTGCTTATGGGTGTCGTAAAGCGGGTGAAACACGCAGGCGGCTTCTGACTGTCGGGCAAACTTCCGGCGCGGCGGTCAGTGACAACCATCGAACTGGGAGCGATGGAGGTGGGGGCATGATGACGACAATCCATCCGTTGGTAACAGCGACGGGGGCAATAACGGCGGGCGCGTCTTTGCCCAGGGTATGTTGGCCCAGGGTATGTTGGCCCAGAGTCCGTTGGCCTCTTGTCTTCACGTTTCAGCCCGGCGCCACCAAGCCCAGCGGCTGAACCCGCCTCTCCGATCGGCGGCTGCGATCGATTGATCAGCATCCGCGCCAGCACCACCCCTTTCGCTATGTCAGTTGCGTTTGCCAGTGCCGGCATGGTGGGGCCTGCCCCGCCTGAGTTGCTCGGTTGAACTCTTAAACTTCGAAGAAAAAAAGCAGGCCAAAATGACGAGCACGGACCGGGAGCGCTGGCAGCGGGTCAAAGACCAGCTCCGTAATCAACTCGGCGAGGACGTTTTCACCAGCTGGTTCGGCCGCATGGAGCTGGACGCCGCGGAAAATGGCACGGTGCGGCTGTCGGTGCCGACGCGTTTCCTGCGGACCTGGATCCAGGCGCATTACAGCGAGCACGTGCTCGCCAGATGGCAAGCCGAGGATTCGACCATCAGCCGCTTGGAGCTGAGCGTTCGCTCGGCGGCAATCCGGCCGCCGGTGGTAAAGCCCAAGCCGGCAGAGCCGGCGGCGCTGTCACGCGACCTGCGCGACATGAATGGCGCCGAAAGCCGCACCAGCGTGCCGTTCATGAGCGTACACGAAGCGCTCGGCGGCTCGCCGCTCGATCCGCGCCTGACCTTCGAGACGTTCATCGTCGGCCGCTCGAACACGCTGGCGCACGCCGCGGCAAAGCAAGTCGCGACCAGCCGGCGCGGCGAACAGTTGATGTTCAACCCGCTCTATATCCACGCCGCCGTTGGCTTAGGCAAAACCCACCTGCTGCAGGCGATCACCTGGGCCGGCAACGGCGCCGACCGCAAAGTGCTCTATCTGACCGCCGAGCGCTTCATGTACGGCTTCGTCTCGGCGCTGAAGACCCAGACGACGCTCGCGTTCAAGGAAGCCGTGCGCGCCATCGACGTGCTGGTGATCGACGACCTGCAGTTCCTGCAAGGCCGCTCGACCCAGGCCGAGTTCTGCCACACGCTCAATACGCTCATCGACGCCGGCCGCCAGGTCGTGATTGCCAGCGACCGTCCGCCGTCGGAACTGGAAAGCCTTGATGATCGGGTTCGCTCACGGCTCGCCGGCGGGCTGGTGGTGGAGATCGGCTCGCTCGGCGAAGAATTGCGGCTCGAAATCCTCAAGAGCCGGACCGCCGCCGCCCGCCTCTATCATCCCGGCTTCGAAGTGCCGGCGCCGGTGCTCGCCTACATCGCCAAGGCGGTCACCCATAACGGCCGCGATCTTGAGGGCGCCGTCAATCGGCTGCTCGCCCACAACAAGCTCACCGGCCAGCCGGTGACCCTTGAAATGGCCGAACGTGAGATGCGCGACCTGATCCGCCCGCAGGAACCGAAGCGGGTGCGGATCGAGGACATCCAGCGCGTCGTCGCCCGCCAATACAATGTCAGCCGCGCCGATCTTCTGTCGTCCCGGCGCACGGCCAACGTGGTGCGTCCGCGGCAAGTGGCGATGTATCTGGCCAAAATCCTGACGCTGCGGTCGTTGCCCGAGATCGGGCGCCGGTTCGGCGGTCGCGACCACACCACCGTGCTGCATGCCGTGCGCAAGATCGAGGCGCTGGCCGGCAACGACACCACCTTCGCCGAAGAGATTGAGGGGCTCAAACGCCAGCTTCAGGACTGATGGCAATCACCTGCGAAACCGGTGAAAGTCAGGGAAAAGGCCGGATCGGGGACGGTCCGGCCTTGCACAACGCCATTCGCCGGGCCACTTTTGCCATCCGCCCTTCATCCGGCGGGTGAACGGATTTCGCGATGAAGATCACCGTTGAGCGTTCCGAATTGTTGAAGTCGCTGGGCCACGTCCACCGCGTGGTCGAGCGCCGCAATACCATTCCGATCCTCGCCAATGTGCTGCTGCGCGCCGACCGTTCGAAGCTGAGCCTCAAAGCCACCGACCTCGACGTCGAAGTGACCGACACGATCGCGGCCGAGGTGGGTCCCGGTGGATCGACCACGGTGCCGGCTCACATGTTCTTCGACATCGTGCGCAAGCTGCCCGAGGGCGCGCAGATCGTTCTGGAATCCTCGGGCGATCGCGCGGCTCTGGCGATCCGCGCCGGCCGCTCGCGCTTTACGCTGCAGACGCTGCCGGAAAGCGATTTTCCCGATCTCGCGCCGGGCGAGATGACGCACAAATTCACGCTCAAGGCCGCCGACCTCAAGCGCCTGATCGACAAGACCCAGTTCGCCATCTCGACCGAGGAGACGCGTTACTACCTCAACGGCATCTACCTGCACGCCGCCGGCGCGGCCAAGGCGCAAACCTTGCGCGCGGTGGCGACCGACGGCCATCGGCTGGCGCAGATGGAGTTCGAATTGCCCAAGGGCGCCGCCGGCATGCCGGGCATCATCGTGCCGCGCAAGACCGTCAGCGAAGTGCTGCGTCTGATGGAGGACAATGAAGCCGAGGTCGCGATCGAATTGTCGTCGGGCAAAATTCGCTTCACCATCGGTGATGCCATCCTGACATCGAAGCTGATCGACGGCACGTTTCCCGATTACGCCCGCGTCATTCCACTGGCCAACGACAAGGAGCTGGTGGTCGACAAGAAAGAATTCGAGGCGGCGGTCGACCGCGTCTCCACGGTTTCGAGCGAGCGCGGCCGCGCCGTAAAACTGTCGATCACCGGCGGCAAGCTGTTGTTGTCCGTGACCAACCCGGATTCCGGCAGCGCCAATGAGGAGCTCGAGGTCGAATACGCCTCCGACCCCATCGATATCGGCTTCAACTCGCGCTACCTGCTCGACATCGCCGCACAGATCGAGAGCGAGGCTGCAGTGCTCAAACTCGCCGATCCAGGCTCGCCGACGTTGATCCAGGACAAGGATCCGCACGGCGCGCTTTATGTGCTGATGCCGATGCGGGTTTGACAGGGATCAGGGATCAGGGATCAGGTATCAAGCGCTATCTTGATCCCCGATTGCTTATCCCTGATGCCTGTTCGCCGACTCACGCTCAACAATTACCGCAACTATCACGCGGCTTCGCTTGAAACCGACGCGAAGACCGTCGTGCTGGTCGGGCCGAACGGCGCCGGCAAGACCAATTTGATCGAGGCCATTTCCTTCTTCGCGCCGGGCCGCGGCCTGCGCCGCGCCAATCTCGACGAGGTGGCGTTCAGCGAAGGCGACGGCTCGTGGGCAGCCGCGGCCGAGATCGAAGGCGCGCTGGGCCTTGCCACGCTGGGCACCGGCATCGAGCGGCCGCTCGAAGACGGCGCGACGACCTTGCGCAAATGCCGGATCGATCGCGAGCCGGTCGGCTCGGCCGCGGCCTTCGCCGACCATCTGCGCGTGGTGTGGTTGGTGCCGGCGATGGACACGCTGTTTGTCGGCGCCCCGTCCGAGCGCCGGCGCTTTCTCGACCGGCTCGCGCTCGCAGTCGACGCCGAGCATGGCAGCAGGGTCAACGCGTTGGAACGCTCGCTGCGTTCGCGCAACCGGCTGCTCGAAGAGGCGCGGCCCGATACCCATTGGCTGGATGCCGTCGAGCACGAGACCGCGGAGCTCGCGGTCGCTGTCGCCGGCCAGCGCGTCGAAACGGTACACCGCCTCGACGCCGTGCTGGCAAGCCGCCGGGCTTCCGCATTTCCGCCGGCGGAGATCGCGCTCGACGGCTGGATGGAAAAGCTGATCCCGGAGCACCCGGCCATCGAGATAGAGGAGCGCTATCGCGCCGTGCTGCGCGACAATCGCGCCCGCGACGCCGCAGCGGGACGGACCAGCGACGGCCCGCATCTGACCGACCTCAAAGTGACCTACGCCCACAAAGGCATTGCCGCCGCGGACGCGTCCACCGGCGAGCAGAAAGCACTCCTCATCGGCCTCGTCCTCGCCCACGGGCGCTTGATCGCCGAGATGACCGGTTTTGCTCCGATCCTGCTGCTCGACGAAATCGTTGCCCATCTCGACCCCGCCCGGCGCGCCGCGCTGCATGTCGAGCTCGCGCAACTCGGCGGGCAGGTTTGGATGACGGGCGCCGATCCGGCGCTGTTTGCCGAAGTCGGGGATGACGCGATGACCGTCGAGGTATCGTCGGGCCGATTGGAGCCGCGGCGGCTCAACAGCGCTTGAACCTGACGCGGTTCCACAAAAATTTGTTTGCTATCCTGTCATGCGCAGATGTCAGCACTGGAACCAGAGTGCGAGGAGCCTCTTAACCTCCCAAGGGAGCGGAAACGCGATCGCAGGACGAGGCCCATAACATGCCGGAACCGGCGGAAGACCAGATCGTTCGCAACCTCGCCAAGGCCATTGAGCGCCTGCACGAGGATTTGGATCGTGTGGAACTTTGGACTGCGGCGCTGAACTGTTTTCAGCGTCCGGTCCCCGATTATCGATCAGGCGAGCGTTATCTTTTGCCCACCCGGTCGCAGCGTCGGGACGTCCGCGCATAATTGCTAATTGCAGATAGTGCCGGGGCCCAGATTTAGCGCCGCTAAAAGGCAGCCAGACACCCGCCATTTTGCCGTCGCCGCAACGGCTATTTTCGGGCCTCGATTCGAGCCCCAGAATCGCCACGCGGAATCCTTGAAAAATGGCGATTTGACAATATCTTACCGGCATCCACTTTGTGCTGTATCCAACCCCGTTTTCGTGTACAACGAAAAGCGATTCTTCGGTGCTTTTCGCAAGCGCCTCGAAAGCTCATCTGAAAGTCCTTTAGGCATGGCCGAACCCGCCCGCAAAACCCCTGCTGCGCCCTCCGATTACGACGCCGAATCGATCAAGGTGCTCAAGGGGCTCGATGCCGTGCGCAAGCGGCCGGGCATGTATATCGGCGACACCGACGACGGCTCGGGCCTGCACCACATGGTCTACGAGGTCGTCGACAACGCCATCGACGAGGCGCTGGCCGGCTTCGCCAAGGACGTCGTAGTCACGCTCAATCCCGACGGTTCCTGCACCGTACGCGACGACGGCCGCGGCATCCCGGTCGACATTCACAAGGGTGAGGGCATTTCCGCCGCCGAGGTCATCATGACCCAGCTCCACGCCGGCGGAAAATTCGACCAGAACTCGTACAAGGTTTCCGGCGGCCTGCACGGCGTCGGCGTTTCGGTGGTCAACGCGCTGTCGGCCTGGCTCAAGCTCACCATCTGGCGCGACGGCAAGGCGCATTTCATGGAGTTCCATGACGGCGACGCGGTCGCTCCGCTCGCCGTGGTCGGCGCCGCCCACGACAAGCGCGGCACCGAGGTGACGTTTCTGCCGTCGAAGAAAACCTTCACCATGACGGAGTTCGATTTCGCCACGCTGGAGCACCGGCTGCGCGAACTCGCGTTCCTCAATTCCGGCGTCACCATCGTGCTGTCCGACATGCGCCACGCCGTCGAGAAGCGCGAAGAGCTGCGCTACGAGGGCGGCGTCGAGGCCTTCGTCAAATATCTCGATCGCCACAAGACGCCGCTGGTGCCGCAGCCGATCGTCATCAAGGCCGAGCGCGAGGGCGTCAGCGTCGATTGCGCGATGTGGTGGAACGACGGCTACCACGAGAGCGTGCTCTGCTTCACCAACAACATTCCGCAGCGCGACGGCGGCACGCATCTGGCCGGCTTCCGCGGCGCGCTGACGCGCCAGATCACCGGCTACGCCGAATCCGGCGGCGCCGCGCGCAAGGAGAAGGTGGCGCTGACCGGCGACGATTGCCGCGAAGGCTTGACCGCCGTGCTCTCGGTGAAGGTCGCGGACCCGAAATTCTCGTCGCAGACCAAGGACAAGCTCGTTTCGTCCGAAGTGCGGCCGGCGGTCGAGGGCATCGTCAACGACATGCTCAAGGCCTGGCTGGAAGAGCACCCGAGCGAAGCCAAGGTCATCGTCGGCAAGGTGATCCAGGCGGCGGCCGCCCGAGAAGCTGCGCGAAAAGCGCGCGAGATGACGCGCAAAAGCGCGCTCGGCATTACCTCGCTGCCCGGAAAACTCGCCGACTGCCAGGAGCGCGATCCGGCCAAATCCGAGCTGTTCATCGTCGAGGGCGACAGCGCCGGCGGCAGCGCCAAGCAGGGCCGCAACCGCGAATTCCAGGCGGTGCTGCCATTGCGTGGCAAGATTTTGAACGTCGAACGCGCGCGCATGGACAAGATGCTGTCGTCCGAGCAGATCGGCACCCTGATCACGGCGCTCGGCACCGGCATCGGCGCCGACGAATTCACCGCCGACAAGCTGCGCTACCACAAGATCATCATCATGACCGACGCCGACGTCGACGGCGCCCATATCCGCACCTTGCTGTTGACGTTCTTCTACCGGCAGATGCGCGACATTATCGACCGTGGCCATCTCTACATCGCGCAACCGCCGCTCTATAAAGTCTCGCGCGGCAAGTCCGAGCAATATTTGAAGGACGAGCACGCGCTGGAGAATTATTTGATCGACACCGGCCTCGAAGACACCGCGCTGCGGCTGTCGTCGGGCGAAGTGCGCGCCGGCAACGATCTGCGCCAGCTCGTCGAGGACGCGCGCGTGATCCGCAATCTGCTGCGCGGCCTGCATAGCCGGTACAATCGCCAAGTCGTCGAACAGGCGGCGATCATGAGCGTGCTCAATCGCGACATTTTCGGTGATCCGCAGAAGGCCATGGCCGCCGTGCCCTATATCGCCAAGCGCCTCGATGCGCTGTCGGAAGAAACCGAACGCGGCTGGCAAGGCCAATTCACCGAGGGCTCAGGCTTCCAGTTCGAGCGCACCGTGCGCGGCGTCAAAGAGGTCGCCATGATCGATCAGGCGCTGCTCGGTTCCGCCGATGCGCGCAAGCTCGACGAGTTCGCCCCCTCGCTGCAAAAAGTCTTCCCGCGCCCGACCCCGCCCGCAATGCTGCGCCGCAAGGACGAAGAAACGCCCATTCACGGCCCGGTCAGCTTGTTCGAAGCGGTGATGGCGGCCGGCCGCAAAGGCATTGCGCTACAGCGCTACAAAGGGCTGGGCGAGATGAATCCGCAGCAATTGTGGGAAACCACCCTCGACACCAATGCCCGCACCATGCTGCAGGTCAACGTCAAGGAAATCGACGAGGCCAATACGATCTTCGACGAGCTGATGGGCGACAAGGTCGAGCCGCGGCGGGTGTTTATCGAGGCGAATGCGTTGGTTGCAAGTGTGGATGTGTAGCTGTCATGCCCGCGAAGGCGGGCATCCAGTAACCACCGCGCGATCCTGCTATCATCGGATTACTGGATCATCCGCTTTCGCGGATGATGACACCTAAAACAAGTCGAAATACTCGTTCTGTTCCCAGGCGGTCACGTCGCCGCCGCCGTTGGCCTCGGCCTTAAAGCGCGCAAGCTCGGCTTCCTTGATGTGGGCGTAGTAGTCGACGAAGCTTTTGCCGAACGCTTTTCGAAACACCTCGTTCGCCCGCAAAGCGGCCAGCGCTTCGCCGAGGTCTTTTGGCAGAAGCTGCGCCTTGGTCTCGTACGGCGTATCCGCCGAGGGACCAGGATCACGCTTTTGCGCCACTCCGTCGAGGCCGGCGTAAATCTGCGACGCCATGTAGAGATAAGGGTTCGCCGCCGGCTCGCCGATCCTGTTTTCCAGGTGCGTCGCCGGATCGCCCGGCTGGCCGAGCACGCGCACCATGACGCCGCGATTGTCGCGCGCCCAGATGGCGCGGTCGGGCGCCAGCGTATAGGCGCGGTAGCGCTTGTAGCCGTTGATGGTCGGCGTTGAGAACGCCGCGGCGGCGTGGGCGTGGGTCAGGAGACCGGCGAGAAAATTCAGGCCCGTTGCGGAAAGCCCTTCGCGTGCGTTGCCGGCGAAGGCATTGGTCCCGCGTTTGCGGTCGAGCAGCGACTGGTGCAGGTGCCAGCCGCTCGAAAAGAGATTTTGCTGCGCCGGCCGGCACATGAAGCTCGCCAGCATGCCGTTACGCCGCGCGATCTGTTTGGTGGCGGCGCGGAACAGGATCATCGTATCGGCGGCGTCGAGGCCGCGTTGCGGGCGGAAGGTGAATTCGCACTGGCTCGGGCCGAGCTCGACTTCCACAGAGCGCAGCGGCATGCCGAGCGCGGCGATGCCGCGCCGGATCGGTTCGAGCGCCGCATCGATCTGATCGAAGCGGCTCTCGGTGAGATATTGGTAGCCCTGGTTGAGCAGGCTCACCTCGGGCGCCCGCGGCGGCCAAGTGGCGTCTTCGGGCGTGAGCCGCGGATTTTCCAGCTTGAACAGATGGAATTCGACTTCCAGACCGGCGAGGTAATCGAACCCGGCAGTCTTCAGCCGCGCAAGCGCGTCGCGAAGGACTTGCCGCGTCGAGAACGGCACCGGCTTGCCGTTTGGGAAAAACATATCGCAGAGAAACCAGCCGGTATTCGGCGCCCACGGCAACACCTGGAACGTCGCCGGGTCGGGCACCATGACGAAATCGCCGGCGCCTTGCATTTCCGCCATGTCGAAGCCGCCGCCGGGCGTGAACACCGGAAAAGCGGTCTTGTGCGCGGTGTCCTTGGCCAACAGCGTCGTCGTCATGGTGACGCCCGCTTGCATCAGGCCCAGCGCGTCTTCGGCTATCACCGTCTTGCCGCGCAGCACGCCGTGCTGGTCGGCAAAGGAGAAACGCACCAGTTCGAGCTTGCGTTTCTTGATCGCCTGCGCCGCCGCCTTGGCGGCGCGTGCTTGTTCGCCGGTCCACAGGCCGTGCCGCTCGACGAAGCTTGGGGATTCTCGGTTGCGCGGAGGCATCGCGATTACGCGAATGGCGAATAGCGAGTGGCGAATGGAGTTTTCAATACGTTGATTTCCCCTATTCGCTACTCGCTATTCGCCATTCGCTATCCCTCCGTTTGCCCAAGTCATACTTTTGCGCCGCCCCGCGTCGGTGCGCTGCCAATAGCCCTGCCAATCACCGGCCGGGCCGATGCCGTCGACGCAGGCCGGGCCCGTGATCTTCGCCGCCGCCGCGTCGTCGAGCACCATCATCGGCTTCATGTCGTTGCCGGATTGATCGAGCGCCTGACGCAAGAGCCGCCGATAGGCGCTGATCGCTTTGTCGGACGTGCCAAGATGCTCCGCCGTGCGGTCCTGGATCGCGCCCATGGATTCGCAGGCCCATTGATCGTGCACGTTGATGTCGGCGCCCATACCGGTAAAGGTCGCGTGCTCCTGCTCGTGGGCGTCAAAGCCGTAATCGTTGCTCTTGTTCTTGCGCGGCACGTAATCCGGCAATTCATAGAGCTCGAGGCGCTGGCGGCGCATCTCGTCCTTGTTCACCGGCGCGCCGAACGAGGTGAAGATCGCGTACCAATAATGCCGCACGTCGTCGATCGGCACGTGCCATTGCGAGATCGTCATCTCGCGGCTCATCGGAATGATGAAGGCGTTGGGGAAAATCAGATTGGTCACGCGCACATGGGCGTTGGCATCCGAGATCTGGCGCAGCGTGATCAGCCGAAAGCCGTAATCGGTCGGCTCGATCTCAATGCGCGGGCGCGGAAATTCACGCATGATTTTTGTCATCGGCATGTCGGAATCTTTGGACGTGTCGCGAAACATCCGGCCATAGCCTTTGTCCGGGTCCTCGTCCTCGAAGAAGCGATGCAGGAACGATGTGTGCACCGGATCGATACCGACCTCGAGCGACTGCAGCCAGTTGCAATCGATCATGCCCTTGAACGCGAAAGTGTGCGTCGATGGCGCGATGAAACAGTCGAAGTGCGGAAAAGCGGGCGGCTCGCCAGGGCCGAGATAGGTCCAGAGGATGCCGCTTTTCTCGACGACCGGATAGGATTTCTGCTTGATGTTGGCGCACAGATTGGTGTTGTCCGGCTCGGCGGGCGTTTGCAGGCATTTGCCGTCGACGTCGAACAGCCAGCCGTGAAATGCGCAACGCAGTCCGCCGTCTTCGAGCCGGCCATAGGCGAGATCGGTGCCGCGATGCGGGCAATGCCGGCCGATCAGGCCGTAGCGGCCCTTGTCGTCCTTGAAGGCGACCAGATCCTCGCCGAGGAGCCGCACCGGTTTTACGGGCCGATTGCCGGCAAGCTCATCGACCAGCGCCGCGGGCTGCCAGTAGTGGCGCATCAGGTTGCCGGCTGCGGTCCCGGGCGTAGTGCGGGTGATGAGATCGTTCTGTTCCGCGCTCAGCATCGACGATTTCCTCGTTACTTCGCCAATCCTAGCTTCAATGCCCCGGCAGCACCAAGACCTTCGGGCTCTCCGGCAGCGTCGATTTCGACAGCTGGATAGAGGGGATGTCGGCCTGTTCGACCGGCCATTGCTGGCGCGCCCGGTCGAGGAAGCGCGCCAGCGTGTATTGGCTGAAAAAGTGCATCGGGATGATGAGCGGCGCCTTCAGCGCGGTTAGCACCTCCATCATGCCGTCGAGATCAAGCGTATAGCCGCCGTCGACCGGTGCCATCACCACGTCGATCCGGCCGATCTCGTTGAGCTGCGCTTGCGTCAGCGTGTGGTGCAGATGGCCGAGATGGGCGATGCACAGATTGGCGATCTCGAAGACGAAAATCGAATTGCCGTAGCGCTCGGTGCCGCCGGCAAAACCGCGGATGTTGGTCGGCACGTTGCGCACGCGCACGTCGCGATATTTTACATCCCAGATCGCCGGCTCGCTCTCGCTCGGCCCCCAGCCGCGCAGCACGTATTTGATCGCCGGATCGGGATGATCGGTGAAGTGGGTGTCGTGAGCGTGGTTCATGGTGACAATGTCGGGCACAAGCGGCGGCCGTACATAGTCGTTGTAGTCGGTCGCGATCCGCACCAGCTGCGGGCTTTCGATCAGGAATGTGGCGTGACCGATGAAAGTGAGCCGCACCTGGTCAGCGTTGAGCGCGGCGAGATTGAACGACGCGGGAATGACGCGCGGCCGATCGGCCGCGACCAGGCCGGGACAATTCTGCGCCATGTCGGGCGGCGGTGCTGGTTTCGGCGCCGGCTGTTCCGCCGCCTGCGCGAAGGCGATAGCGGGCAACGCCAGACCCAAGAGCGCCGCAACAACGACGCCCCGGATGCCGGCAAGAAGACTCAACCGCTTCACTGCAAAAGCTCCCATCCGCGGCGCGACTATAGCGCCGCCAGTGGGGAGAATTTGCCACGGAATGAGGCGTCAAACTATGACGGCGGCAGGCAGCAGCCGGAGATCAACGGCCCGACGTGATCACGCCCCGCGCGGTGACGACGACCCATTGGCCGTCCTGCCGCTTCACCGCCTCTACTCTGCCGACTCCGGGCAAAATGCTGCCGGCGCCGACTTCGAACAGGCTGCCGTTGCGGCCTTCGACCAGCGCGCGGTCGCCGTGCACGTCTTGCACGACCCAGTCTTCGACGATGCGGTCGACGATCTTGGATTCAGCCGGCGGCGTGGTCATGGGTGCGATAGAGCCCGTTGTCTCGGGCGCGGCGTTGATCTTGTTGAGCCGGTCGACGGCGTCGGCGATGTGGGCAAGCTGTGCCGCCGGATTGGTCGCCGCGCGTTCGACCCGATCGAGCCGCTCGGCAATCGCGACGAATTGGGTGTTGGCGTTGCGGATCGAGCCGTCGAGATTGGACTTCATGGCCGAAAGTTCGGCGAGCTCCGATTTCATCGCGCGCAAAATGCTGCCTGCATCCGCCGTATTCGCGCTCGGGACCGCTTCGGGCACGAGCCGCCCGACGCCGGCACCCGTCAGCGATCCGACGAACGAGCCGACGGCCGCGGCGAGCGCGATGGTTGCCGCAAGCATCGCAAACCGCCATGAGCGCGGTTGCGCGGCGGGAGCGGCGGCCGCGCTCGGCTCTTCTTTTGCCGGTTCGCCGTACACCGTCTCGTCGTCAGGCGGCGGTGGTGCAGGGTCGGCATCGAAAATTTCATCCTCGATGCCGGCTGCGGCATCGAGCTTGGGCGACCATACGACGGGCAATTTGTGCTCGGTCGAGCCGCCCGCGGCGGCTTGCGACTCTTCGCCCGGACCGCTGGAAGGCTCGCTGGCGGACGGATTCGACGGTTGTTCGTTATTTTCGGGTTTTTCCGCGCGCTTGCCCATGGTCCGGATCCTCCGCCTGGCGGTTGATCCGTCGTTAACGAATTATGGTTAGCAATTGGTTACCGCGGGCCGCCGCGCCGCCGTCGGCCGCGATGAGCGGCCTTCAATCCGACAAGCCTTCAATCAGCCAAGCCGTTGTCGCCGGCGAGGTCTTTGAGCGAGGTTTCCGGACGCGCGCCGATGTGCTGGATCACTTCACCCGCGGCCAGCGCACCGAGGCGGCCGCAGGTGCGGTCGTCGGCGCCGCGGGCAAGGCCGGACAGGAAGCCAGCGGCAAACAGATCGCCGGCGCCGGTGGTGTCGACGACACGCTTGACCGGGAAAGCCGGCACCGCCTCGATGCCGTCGGGGCCGATCACCAGGCAACCCTTTTCGCTGCGCGTGACCACCGCAGTATCGATGTCGGCGCGCAGCGCCTTGATCGCGGTATCGAAGTCCGCGGTTTGATAAAGGCTCCCCAGCTCGGCCTCGTTGGCGAAGATGAGATCGACAGTGCGCGAGCGCATCAATTGCAAAAACTCGTCGCGCCAGCGGTCGACGCAAAACGCATCCGACAACGACAGCGCCACGGTGCGCTCCGCCGCATGCGCGATTTTCGCCGCCTTGAGGAATGCATCCTTGGCGTTCTTCGGATCCCACAGATAGCCTTCGAGATAGACGATGCGGCTCGCCGCGATCATGTCGGCATCGATGTCGGCGGGATGCAGATCCTGGGCGGCGCCGAGAAACGTGTTCATGGTGCGCTCGCCGTCGGGCGTCACCAGCACGTAGCAGCGCCCGGTCGAGGCGCCGTCGGACGCCGGCGGCGTCGCAAACGCCACGCCGGCGGCGCGGATATCGTGGCTGAACGCGCGGCCGAGCTCGTCGTCCTTGACCTTGCCGACGAACGCGCCACGCCCGCCGAGGCTCGAAAGCCCCACGATGGTATTGGCCGCCGAGCCGCCGGAGATTTCGACCGCCGGCCCCATCGCGTCGTAAATCAGCTCGGCGCGCGCCTCGTCGATCAGCGCCATGGCGCCTTTGTTCATGCCCTGTTTGAGCAGGAAATCTTCCTCGGTGCGGGCGATCACATCGACGATCGCATTGCCGATGCCGAGAACGTCGTAACGGGCTGAAACCATGAGAAATCTCGCGCTGGGACGCGGCACTATAACGGCCGGGCCTTGCAGGGCAAGGCGGGACCGTGGCAATTGACGCGGCGTCGCCCCGGAGATCGCGCATGGTGGTTGAAGAATTGGCGTTTAAAGAACTGGTTTTCTCAGGCGTGCAGCCCACCGGCAATCTGCACCTCGGCAACTATCTCGGCGCCATCAAGCGCTTTGTCGAGCTGCAGGACCGCTACGACTGCATTTATTGCGTCGTCGATTTGCATGCGATCACGGTGTGGCAGGATCCCATCGAGCTGCCGAAGGCCATTCGCGAGGTCACCGCGGCCTTCATCGCCTGTGGGATCGATCCCAAGAAGCACATCGTGTTCAACCAAAGCCAGGTCGCGGAGCACGCCGAGCTGGCCTGGGTGTTCAACTGCGTCGCCCGCCTCGGCTGGCTCAACCGCATGACCCAGTTCAAGGAAAAAGCCGGCAAGGACCGCGAGAACGCGTCGGTCGGCCTTTATGCCTATCCGACGCTGATGGCGGCCGACATCCTGGTCTATCGCGCCACCCATGTGCCGGTCGGCGAGGACCAGAAGCAGCACCTCGAACTGTCGCGCGACATCGCGCAGAAATTCAACAACGATTTCGGCCAATCGATCAGAGACAAAGGGTTTGGCGACGCTTTCTTCCCGCAGCCGGAGCCGCTGATCACCGGCGAAGCGACACGCGTCATGTCGCTGCGCGACGGCACCAAGAAAATGTCGAAGTCGGACGCCTCCGACCAATCGCGCATCAATCTCACCGACGACGCCGACGCCATCGCGCAAAAGGTTCGCCGCGCCAAGACCGATCCGGAACCGCTGCCCAGCGAGGAGAAGGGTCTCGAGAGTAGGCCCGAAGCCGACAATCTGGTCGGCATTTTTGCCGCGCTCGAAGGCACGACCCGCGCCGCGGTGCTCAAGCAATTCGGCAACGCGCAGTTCTCGACCTTTAAGGCGGCGTTGACCGATCTTGCCGTCGCAAAGCTGAGCCCTATCAATTCGGCAATGAAGCGGCTCCTCAACGACCCCGCCGCAATCGATGCCATACTCGCGAACGGCTCGGCCCGCGCCCAAAAGCTTGCCGGCGAAACCATGAAGGCGGTCAAGGATATCGTCGGTTTCGTGCGTTCTTAAGCGGCTTGGCCGTCCGCGCCCGCACTTGAACTTCCTAGGCAATTCGCCACGTAATAATGTGGTAATATGCAGTTACACGAGTCATGGCGCGGACGGAGTGAGCCGACGCCAAGTGACTGAGGACAAACAAAAATGTTCATCCAGACCGAAGCGACGCCGAACCCGGCGACCTTGAAATTCCTGCCCGGACGGGCGGTGCTGGAAGGCGGAACGCTCGACCTGCGCGACGCCGAGCAGGCGGCGCAGTCGCCGCTGGCCGAACGGCTGTTCGGCATTGCCGGCATCAGCGGTGTGTTCTTCGGCTCCGATTTCATCACGGTGACCAAGAGCACTGGCGAGTGGCAGCAGCTCAAGCCGATGATCCTCGGCGCCATCATGGAACATTTCATGTCGGGCGCGCCCTTGCTCAACGCTGGCGGCGGCACGACGCCGGGCGACGGCGACGAGTTTTTCGATGCGGCCGATGCCGACACCGTCGCCACCATCAAGGATCTGATCGAGACGCGGGTGCGGCCGGCTGTGGCCAACGACGGCGGCGATATCACCTTCAAAGGTTTTAAGGACGGCGTCGTCTATCTCAACATGAAGGGCGCCTGCTCGGGCTGCCCGTCGTCGACGGCGACGCTGCGCCACGGCATCCAGAACCTGCTGAAACATTTCGTCCCCGACGTCACCGAAGTCCGGCCGATGTGATCGGCGTCGCCGCACGCGACGATTAAGCGCGCCATGCGCGTACTCGCGATCGATACGGCGCTGGCGGCGTGCTCGGCGGCCGTGTTCAACACCCAGAACGGCGGCATCATCGCGCGCGAGAGCTTGCCGATGCTGCGCGGCCATGCCGAAGCGCTGTTGCCGCTCATCCGCCGGACCATGGACGAAGCGGGCGCGGCCTTTCACGACCTCGACCGTGTGGTGGTGACGACGGGACCCGGCAGTTTCACCGGGTTGCGGGTCGGCATTGCGGCGGCGCGAGGCATTGCGCTCGCGATCAACAAACCAGCCGTGGGCCTGTCGACGCTATCCGCTTATGCGGCGCCGTATCTTGCCGACGACGACAATGCTCCGGTGGTCATCGCCATCGATGCGCGGCATTCCCACGTCTATCTTCAAGTTTTTGCTGCCGGCGGTCGCACCGTCACCGGCCCGCGGCTGGCGCCGTTGAGCGAAGCGGTGCGCGCGGCGGCCGCGGCGCCGGCCCGCATCGTCGGCTCGGCCGCGCAACTGGTCGCCGATGGGCTTGCGGTCACCGACGCAACACCGCTGCGCGTCGACGCCGCCGGCGCGCCCAACATCGACTGGGTGGCGCGGATGGGCGCCGCGCTGCCGGAAGGCCAAGAGCCGCCAAAACCGCAATATCTGCGCCCGCCCGATGCGCAGCCGCAAAATGCTGCGCAACTGCCGCGCCGATGATGCGCTTCATCGCCCGTCTGTTCGGCCGGTCCGCGCCCACTTTATCCGAAGCGCGGCCGAACGATGCCGGAGCGATCGCAGCCCTGCACAAAACCTCGTTCCAACGCGGTTGGGGCGAAGACGAAGTCTATAGGCTGTTGATTGAAAAAGCCGTCGTCACCCATCGCGCCATGAGCGGCACGACCATGAGCGGCTTCATCCTGTCGCGCATGGCGGCGGGCGAAGCGGAAATCCTCTCAGTCGCCATCGCGCCACGTCAGCGCGGACGGGGCTTTGCCCGACCGCTGCTCGATCTGCACCTGCGGCGCCTCGCCGGGCTCGGCACCCGGTCCGTGTTTCTCGAGGTCGATGAAAACAACGCCCCCGCGCGTGCGCTGTATCGCCGCGCCGGCTTCCGCGACGTCGGGCGGCGCCAGAGCTATTATCAAAGCGGGGCTTCGGCGCTGGTACTGCGCCGCGATCTCGGCTGATGTATCCGGACAACTAAAAAATGCGTCCGGTGCTCGAGACGCAAGGGAGGGGAATGTCATGAAGGCCACGCGATCGCTGTGGGTTGCCGCCGCGCTGGCGTTGAGCTTCTGCCAAATCGCCGCGCATGCCCAGGACACGGCCTATCCCAACCGGCCGATCAAGATGCTGGTCGGCTTCGGCGCCGGCGGCGGCACCGACATCGCCGCCCGGATCATGGCGCAGAAAATGTCGGAAATTCTCGGCCAGTCGATCGTGGTGGAGAACCGCACCGGCGCCAGCGGCATGATCGCGGCCGAAGACGAAGCGAAGTCGGCGCCCGACGGCTATGTGCTGATGATGGGCAGCCAGACCACCTATGCGGTGGCGCCGAACCTTTACCGCAAAGTGACGCTCGATCCGGCGAAAGATTTTGCCGGCGTGGGGCTGACCGGCGCTTCGCCGCTGGTGCTGGTGGTCAATCCGTCGTTTGCCGCGCATTCGGTCAAGGACGTCATCGCCATGGCCAAGGCCGATCCGGGCAAGATCAATTTCGGCACTGGCGGGCTCGGCACCACGCCGCATATGACGGCCGAGCTGTTCCAATACACCGCCGGCATCAAGATGGTGCACGTCGCCTATCGCGGCGAAGCACCGGCGATCAACGATCTGCTCGCCGGGCAAATTCCTTTGATGTTCGCCAACCTCTCGGCCGTGATGGGCAACCTCAAGGCCGGCACACTGCGCGCGCTCGCGGTCACCAGCGCGCATCGTTCGCCGTCAGCGCCCGACATTCCGACGGTGGCCGAATCGGCGCTGCCGGGTTTCGGAGCGGAAACGTGGTGGGGCATCGTGGCGCCGGCCGGGACGCCGCAAGCGGTTCTGGCCAAGCTCAACGCGGCGGCGCGCAAAGCGCTGGCCGACGACGACACTAGAAAGCGCTTCGCCGACCTCGGCATGACCAATGGCGGCAGTAGCCCCGAAGAACTCGATGCCTATATCAAGTCGGAAATCGCCAAGTGGTCGAAAGTGATCAAGGACGCCAATATCCAGCCGATGGACTGAGCCAAAATCTGCCAATTCCTTTTTGCTGGGAATCCGGCTAGACCATTGGGATGGCGTCGCCACCAAGCAGAATTCGTGAGGCAATATAGGGGCTTAGGCCGACCACCCGGCATGAACGGAGCGAAAAAACTCTACGTCAAATCGTTCGGCTGCCAGATGAACGTCTACGACTCGCAGCGTATGGCGGACACTCTGGCGCCGGAAGGCTATGTCGAGACTGCAACTGCCGACGACGCCGACCTGGTCATCCTCAACACCTGTCACATCCGCGAGAAGGCGGCGGAGAAAGTTTATTCCGAGCTGGGCCGCGTGCGCCGCATCAAGGACGCCGCGGCCGCCACCGGCCGGCGTGTCATGGTCGCGGTCGCCGGCTGCGTCGCCCAGGCCGAAGGTGAGGAAATCATCCGTCGCGCGCCGGCAGTCGATCTTGTCGTCGGACCGCAGAGCTATCACCGTTTGCCCGATTTGCTGGCGCGCGCAGCGCGCGACGGCAAGGCGATCGATACCGAGTTCCCGGTCGACGACAAATTCAATCACCTCGCCGCGCCGGACCGCGCCGCAATCCGCAGCCGCGGTGTTTCCGCCTTCGTCACCGTGCAAGAAGGCTGCGACAAGTTCTGCACCTTCTGCGTGGTGCCTTACACGCGCGGCATGGAAACGTCGCGGCCGGCCAACAAAATCCTCGCCGAGATCGAGCGCCTGGCGGACGCTGGCGTGCGCGAAATCACGCTCATCGGCCAGAACGTCAATGCCTATCACGGCGAAGGGCCGAACGGGCGGCCGTGGTCATTGGCACGGCTGCTCGAACGGGTCGCCGAACTGCCGGGCATCGACCGGCTGCGTTATACGACCAGTCATCCGCGCGACATGGACGACGATCTCATCACCGCCCATCGCGATCTGCCGCAGCTGATGCCGCAATTGCATTTACCCGTGCAATCCGGCTCCGATCGCGTGCTCGCGGCCATGAACCGCCGTCATACGCGCGCCGATTACCTTGAAATCATCGATCGGCTGCGCGACGCGCGGTCGGATCTGGCGCTCACCTCCGATTTCATCGTCGGCTTTCCCGGCGAAACCGAAGCGGACTTTGCCGCCACGCTTAGTCTCGTCAACGACATCGGTTATGCTGGCGCATTCTCCTTCAAATATTCGCCGCGGCCCGGCACTCCCGGCGCCGATATGAACGATCAGGTGGCGGAAGATGTGAAATACGATCGCCTGCAGCGCTTGCAGGACGCCATCGATCAAAATCAAACGATGTTCAATCGCAGTTGTGTGGGCCGCACCATGGACGTGCTGTTCGAGCGCCCTGGCCGCCATGGCGGCCAACTGGCCGGCCGGTCGCCTTATCTGCAGCCGGTGCAAGTCACGGCGCCGTCATCACTGATCGGCACCATTGCCGCGGTCGCCATCACCGAAGTGTCCAGCAACAGTCTGTTCGGCGTGCTCGTGCCAAAGCCCGAACACCAGCAACAACCAGCCTTGCTCGGCGCAGGAGCCTGAATTGCGAACACCCGGAACGGACGAATCGGTCGTCGTCGCACAGAACAACGCGACGCAGATCGCGCTGACCTTCGACGACAATCGCCTCGCCTCCACCTTGTTCGGCCAATATGGCCAGAACCTCGCTTTGATCGAGCGCCGGCTTGGCGTCGTCGCCAATTCGCGCGGCAATCACGTCACGCTGGAAGGCACCCACGAGGCCTGCGAGCTGGCGCGGCGCGTGCTCGAAAGTCTTTACGAGCGGCTCAAGCGCGGCGACGAACTGGTGCGCGGCGACGTCGACGGCGCGGTCCGGCTGGCGTTGTCGCAAGGCTCGCTGTTCGATTTCGATCCCGCGGCGGCGCGCGACAGTTTCGAAGAAATCAATCTGCGCAAACGCCGCGTCCGCGCGCGGACCCAGGCGCAGGACGCCTACGTGCGGGCGCTCAAGCGGCACCCGCTGGTGTTCTCGACCGGCCCGGCCGGCACCGGCAAGACCTGGCTTGCGGTCGCCCATGCCGTGCAACTGTTCGAGCGCAAGGACGTCGACCGCATTGTGCTGTCCCGGCCGGCGGTCGAGGCCGGCGAGCGGCTCGGCTTTTTGCCCGGCGACATGCGCGAGAAGGTCGATCCTTATCTGCGTCCGATCTACGACGCGCTCTACGACCTGATGGACGCGCGCATCGTCGAGCGCGCGATGCAAAGCGGCGAGATCGAAATCGCGCCGCTCGCCTTCATGCGCGGCCGCACGCTGGCAAACGCCGCCGTGATCCTCGACGAGGCGCAGAACACGACCGCGATGCAGATGAAGATGCTGCTGACCCGGCTTGGCGAGAACAGCCGCATGGTGGTGACCGGCGATCCAACGCAAGTGGATTTGCCGCCGGGCCAGACCTCCGGGCTCGCCGACGCGGTGCGGCTCCTCGAAGGCATCGAAGGCATCGGCCATGTCAGCTTCACGTCCGCCGACGTGATCCGCCACGAGCTCGTCGCCCGCATTGTCGAAGCCTACGACGCAGCCTCGGCGCGCAAGCGCGAGCGGCCGGAATGACACCCGCGCCACGGGCGAAACTCAAGATCGACGTGCTGGTCGATTCCGACCATTGGCAGGAACCCGCCAAGGCGCGATCGACCGTGCGGCGCGCCGTCGCCCAGGCCGCCGCCACGGCGTCAACAACCGGAACGGAGCTTGCTATCGTTCTGACCGATGATTCGGCGATCCGTCAGCTCAACCGGCTTTGGCGTGGCGTCGACGCCGCCACCAACGTGTTGTCGTTTCCGAGCAAGCAAACCACGGACGAGCCGGCGCACCTCGGCGACATCGTCCTGGCCTACGAGACCATTGCGCGGGAGGCCGGTGCCGAGGGCAAGCCGTTCGCCCATCATCTGGCCCATCTCGTCGTGCATGGTTTTTTGCACCTCATCGGCTACGATCATGACAAAGACGCCGAGGCCGAAACCATGGAACAGACCGAGCGTAAAATCCTGCAGCGTCTCAACATCCCGGATCCGTATCGGCGTCCGGGCAAGGTCGTGCAAAAGGCGGGAAGCAGGCGCTAATATCCGACGCAAGTTCTAATCCAAGTCTAAAGCCAAAGCCCCGAGCCAAAGTCCGCAGCCATGTCTCAAACCCCGACGCGCAGCGACCCGCCCGACAGCGAGCATCGCGGTCTGCCGATGGTCGTCGCGCAGCCGGACGAGCTGCAGGAAGGCTGGCTGACGCGCGTCATGCGCATCCTGTTCGGCTGGAAGGCCGCGGCGACGCGCGCCGACCTCGAGCACGTTCTCACCGCCGAGCAACCGCAGTCCGGTTTCTCGCCGGAAGAAGCGGCCATGCTCAAGAATATTCTGGGGCTGCGCGAATGCCGCATCGAGAGCGTCATGGTGCCGCGCGCCGACATCGTCGCCGTGCAGCAGGACATTGCGATCGGCGAGCTGGTTCGCGTGTTCGAGGTCGCCGCGCATTCTCGGCTCGTGGTCTATAACGACACGCTCGACGATCCGGCCGGCATGATCCATATCCGCGACCTGATTGCGTTCATGGCGGCACGAGCCTCCAGCAATAATCCGGCGATGGCTCCGGGGGGCGAAGCGCCGCAACAGTCCGGTCTCAACCTCGGCAATGTCGATCTGGCGATGCCGCTGTCGGCGGCGAAGATCGTTCGCGAAATCCTCTACGCGCCACCGTCCATGCCGGTGCTCGATCTGCTCGCCAAGATGCAGGCGACCCGCATTCACCTGGCGCTGATCATCGACGAATATGGCGGTACCGACGGGCTGGTGTCGATGGAAGACCTGGTCGAAATGATCGTCGGCGACATCGCCGACGAGCATGATGAGCGCGAGATGCCCGCGGTCACGCGCCAGAGCGACGGCTCGTTTCTCGCCAACGGCCGCGCCAGCCTCGACGACGTCCGCGCCGTGATCGGCGACGAATTCGACGTCGGCGATGCCGCACAGGAAGTCGACACGCTCGGCGGTTATCTGGTCATCCGCGCCGGCCATGTTCCGGTGCGCGGCGAATTGGTGCCTGGACCGGAAACGTTCGAGGCCGAGGTGCTCGATGCCGATCCACGCCGGGTCAAGCGGGCCAAGATTTACCGCCGCAAGGACCGCCGGCCGGGACCGGCTGCGGCGCGCGACCTGCCCGCGCCAGTGAAGGCGCCGACGGCGCGCCTGGCACCATCGCCCGAGGCCAACCGGCCGAATACGAACGCGCAACGCACGCCGTGACATTGAAGCGGCTGCACAATTCGATCGTGCTGGCCTGGGGTTTGCGCCGCGGCCTAATCGCATTCGTCGCCGGCGCGCTGTCGGCGCTGGCGATGGCGCCGTTCAATTTCTGGCCAATACTGTTTCTGACGTTCCCGACGCTGGTCTGGCTGGTTGACGGCGCCGGCGTCGGCCGCTGGGGCGGCGTGGGTGTGGCGGCCGCAACCGGTTGGTGCTTTGGCTTCGGTTATTTCGTCGCCGGCCTCTATTGGATTGGCTACGCCTTTTTGGTCGACGCGCCGACATTCGGCTGGTTATTGCCGTTCGCGGTGATCGGCCTGCCGGCGCTGCTCGCCGTCTATACGGCGATCGGCGTTGCCCTTGCTCGCGTTCTTTGGACGCGTGGAGGCTTGCGCATCCTGGCTTTGGGCGTGACGCTCACGGCGGTGGAATGGCTGCGCGGCCACGCATTGACGGGATTTCCGTGGAACGCGTTCGGTTATGCACTCGCCGCTCCGCTGCCGTTGGCACAAAGCGCGTCGTTGATCGGGCTGTGGGGCCTCACCTTCATCGCCATCGTCGTATTTGCCAGTCCCGCCACGCTCGCCGACGACCGCGCCGAAAATCCACGGCCGTGGCTGCCGTTCGCCCTCGGCATCGCGGTGCTCGTTGGACTCGGCGGCTGGGGGGGCTTGCGGCTTTTGCGCTTGCCGACGCAATTGGTCGACAAAGTGCATTTGCGCATCATGCAGCCGAACCTGCAGCAAGACGTGAAATTCAATTATGCGGCCCGGCACGAGGTGATGAACCGCTATATCGCGCTCTCCAATCGCGCGTCAGGTCCGGATGCTCCCGGCATGAAAGACGTGACGCACCTGATCTGGCCGGAATCCGCGTTCCCGTTCTTTCTCGCCCGCGAGCCCGATGCGCTCGCCCAAATCACGCAGCTTTTGCCGCCGAACGCAGTGCTGATCACCGGCGCGGTGCGCGTCGCCGAGCCGGTCAATCCCACCGCGCCGGCGGTCTATAACTCGATTTACGCTATCGACCATTCAGGCTCGATTGTCGCGCTCTACGACAAAGTTCATCTGGTGCCGTTCGGCGAATATTTGCCGTTCGAAAGGATTCTGGCGCGTCTCGGCTTTCAGGAGCTCACCAAGCAGCGCGGCGGCTTCCTTGCCGGCGATCGGCGCCGGCTGATCGCCATACCGGGCGCGCCGGTTGCGTTGCCGTTGATCTGCTACGAGATCATTTTTCCAGGCGATGTCGTGCCGCGCGGCCAGCGGCCCGGCTGGATCGTCAATGTCACCAATGACGGCTGGTTCGGAAACAGCACCGGGCCCTATCAACATTTGCAGCAGGCGCGCATCCGCGCCATCGAAGAGGGCCTGCCGCTCGTACGCGCCGCCAATACCGGCATCTCCGCGGTTATCGATCCGCTTGGCCGGATCGTCAATTCATTGCCGCTGGGCCGAGAAGGCGTGATCGACTCGCCGCTGCCGCGATCGACAAGCCGGGCGCCGTTTTACGCCCGTGTCGGCGATGCTCCGGCCTTTGTCATGGTCGCAATCGCCCTCTTTCTCATCGTGCGCCGCCGCTTCCGATCCGGCTTCCGGCATAAAGATGAGGCGGGGACCCGTCGGGTTCCCATAAATAAGGGTTATGGGCAGAATCCCCCGAGCCGTGGTCACAACTGTCGCGCGCAACCTGGGGCGGCGCAGCACGCAGGGAGGGAAGATTATCACTTTTTCGCATGACCTGATGCTGAACCATCGGAATATACATCGCGCAATAGTTGCTATCGATTGCAATGGAATTACTATTGATGGCCATTACCCATAAACAAGGGTGATAGAGGAGCGCATGATAATGATCGCCAAAAAGGCGCCGAACCCAATCGACAAACATGTCGGCAGCCGCGTGCGGATGCGCCGGATGATGCTGTCGATGAGCCAGGAGAAGCTCGGCGACGCGCTCGGTCTGACGTTTCAACAAGTCCAAAAATACGAGAAAGGCACCAACCGGATCGGTGCCAGCCGGCTGCAGCAGATTTCGATTATCCTTCAGGTGCCAGTCGCGTTCTTTTTCGAGGGCGCGCCGAATGTTCAGTTGGCGGGAACGCGCCACGACCACGTAGGTGAGGCGCCTTCGCCCGCCTATGTCTCCGATTTTCTCGCCACCTCGGACGGGCTGGCGCTCACCAAGGCGTTTACGCGCATCAGCGACTCCAAGCTGCGACGGCGCATCGTCGATTTGGTCGAGCAAATCGCCGACGACAAGTAGAAAAGCCGGGTTTGGCGCTAGAGGAAGTCCGGTGACAGGCTTTTTCCGGATCATGCTCTGACGCGCGGCGCGGTGCCCACGGCCGCCCACTTGCAGCCCACATCTTGACCGCGCAGGGGTACGCTGCAAAAACCCCTTATAGATCGGCGCGGGAGTTCACCCGTGCCGGCAGCCCGGGCCGTCAAAACAGATAAAGTTCAAGGCGATCCGGGCAGCCTCACGAGGGGAGTGTTTCGCAGTGTCACGTGCAAATTACCTGTTCACCAGCGAGTTGGTGTCGGAAGGCCATCCGGACAAGGTCTGCGACCAGATCTCCGACGCCATTCTCGACGCCTTCATCGAGCGGGACGTCAAGCTCGGCATCGCCGATGACAGCCTGATCAATACCCGGCTCGGCTGCGAGACGCTGTGCACGACCAATAAGATCATCGTCGCCGGCGAAGGCCGCGGCCAGTTGTTCCGCAAGATCAGCGGGACGGCGGTCGTCGATCGCGAGCTGATCACTGAAATCGCGCGCGGCGTGGTGAAGGATATCGGCTACGACCAGAGCGGCTTTTCCTTCCACGGCGCCGATGTCGAGGTGCTGCTGCACGGCCAGTCCCCCGACATCGCCATGGGCGTCGACGCCAAGAAAAAGAAGGGCGAGGAAAACGAAGGCGCCGGCGACCAGGGCATGATGTTCGGCTACGCCTGCACCGAGAGCGAGGTCTATGAGAAAGGCTCGTTCATGCCGGCGCCGATCTATTTCGCGCACAAGATTCTCAAAGTGCTGTCGGAAAAGCGCCGCGCCAAGCAATTGTTCGACCTGCAACCGGACGCCAAAAGCCAGGTGACGGTGCAATATGTCGACGGCAAGCCGATCGGCTGCACCAAGGTCGTGGTCTCGACCCAGCACAATGCACAGAACCGCAACGGCAAGAAATATACGCCGGGCATGGTCAAGGATTTGATCGGTGAGGCCGTCGCTTCCGCGCTGCCGAAAGGCTGGATGCCGAAGAAGGACTCCGACTTCCTGGTGAACCCGACCGGTAACTTCGTGGTCGGCGGACCCGACGGCGATTGCGGCCTCACCGGCCGCAAGATCATCGTCGACACCTATGGCGGCTATGCGCCGCACGGCGGCGGCGCGTTCTCCGGCAAGGATCCGACCAAGGTCGACCGTTCGGCAGCCTACGCGGCGCGTTACCTGGCCAAGAACGTGGTCGCGGCCGGCCTCGCCGAACAGTGCACCATTCAGGTTGCCTATGCGATCGGCGTTGCCGATCCGATGTCGCTCTATGTCGACACCCATGGCACCGGCAAAGCGGACGAAAAGAAGCTCGCCAAAACGCTGCAGGAGATTTTTCCGCTGCGGCCGACCAATATCCGGCGCGCTCTCAAACTCAATCGGCCGATCTACAAGCGTACTGCCGCTTACGGCCATTTCGGCCGCGCGCCGGAAAAAGACGGCGGCTTCTCGTGGGAGCGCACCGATCTCGCCGACGCGCTCAAACGCGCGCTGCGCTGATCGTTCACGTCATGGCCGGACTTGTTCCGGCCATGACTACTCATGAGTCCGGAACAGCATCAGGATCGCGCCTTCTTCGGCCGGCGCAAGGGTCACAAGCTGCGCCCGCACCACGCGCGGCTGATCGATACGTTATTGCCGCGGCTTGCTATCGATCTCAGCAACCCCGCTCCGGCCGAGCTTAGCGCGCTGTTTCCTGTTCCGGTCGACGACATTCAGCTTGAGATTGGCTTCGGCGGCGGCGAATATTTGATCGCGCAGGCCCAAGAACGGCCGCGCACCGGCTTCATCGGCGTCGAGCCTTTCGTCAACGGCATGGCCAAAGCGCTCGCGGCCATCGAAAGCGGCAAGCTGCAAAATATCCGGCTGCATTTCGATGACGCCGTGAACTTGATGGCGTGGCTGCCGCAAAGCGCGTTGGCGCGCATCGATCTGATTCATCCCGACCCATGGCCGAAACGGCGGCATTGGAAGCGGCGCTTCGTGCAGGACGCGATGGTGTCGCGGCTTGCCCACATGTTGCGGCCCGGCGGCGAATTTCGTTTCGCGACAGACATTGCCGATTACGCCGCCTGGACCTTACAGCGCCTGTTGCGCTCGGCGGATTTCGAATGGACGGCGCAATGCGCCGACGATTGGCGCAAGCCTTGGTCGGGCTTCCTGCAGACCCGCTATCACGCCAAAGCCGCGCGCGAGGAGCGCGCCTCGTGCTTTCTGATTTTCCGCAAGATTTGAAAGCGGCGAACTTAGGGTATGTACTCATAAATTAGGGCACCGCGGACCAGGGCGCGTTTGATTTCCACTATGCCCCCGCCAGGGGTGTCAAAGCGGACATTGACACCCTGATCGGCACTTCCGAAATGTGCGAATTTCCGCTTCTTGCGCTGCATGATGAGATCATGGAACGCTGCCCCTTAGGGGAGCCGGAAACCTGCAGCAACTTTGAATGATCATCGGTGCGCACGCGCTCCGGCATTGGCAATTTTCCGTGCAGGGCCCTGCGCGCGCGCTGCTGCGGCCTGCTCCAGAAATGCGTACACCAGGCGAAGCCGAAGCGAAGCTCTGGCCCAGACGACGCCGATGCGTCTGGCGAAAGCGGCGGCGTCCGGCAGCGGCAGCTTGGCGAGCGACAAACCTTCCGGCCACGGCGGCGCAAAGTTCGGCAGCAGCGACACACCAAGCCCTCGATCCACCATGACGGCGATGGAGGCGCCCCCATCGATCTCGAAAAGTTCGCGTGGGCGTATCCCGGCTTTGCGGAGATAGCCGTCCACAAGGCGTCCTGGCCAAAGATTGCGGTCCAATCGAATAAAGGGCTCAGATGCCAAGATCGCGTGCGGCTTGCGAGGTGGCGCTGGGGCTTTTGTGAGCAGCACTAATGGCTCTTCTCGCAACAATCGCCAATCGTGACTTTTCGGAATCGCAAATGGCGGCTGACCGACGATTGCAGCGTCGAGACCATCACCATCGAGCACCTTGCGATATAGGTCTGACGAGATGCCGCTCGTGATGTGGACATCAATCCGCGGATACTTCTCCTTCATCAAGGCCAGAATGTCCGGCAGCAGTCCGGATAATGCCGATTGAAATGCGCCTAGACGCAATTGCCCTGACGGTCGGTCGGTTGCCGCGATTGATTTGAAATCACGCGCCTCGATCAGGAAGCGCCTCGCGCGCTCGACGATCGCAGCTCCTGCTTCTGTTGGTCTAATCGTTCGGCCGGAACGAGTGACGAGAACGGCACCGATGTCACCTTCGAGAGCGCGGATGCGCTTTGCGACCGCCGCCGCGGTCAAATTGAGCCGGCGTGCGGCTTCGGCGATCGAGCCGTTATCGACCACGATCAAGAAGGTCTCAAGGAAGCGAGTATCCATTGTCTACCAAAAGTATCTTATGAAGAAACTATTGTCTACTTTTGGTTTCCATAGGCGGATGCTACGGCATTAAGCCAACGCCGTGATTGTTTGCGGCATCGGTCGAAGGCGCAACGCCATGAAACTCCCGCGCCGTAAATTCTTATATCTGGCTGCCGTTGCTGGCGCGCTCTCCAGCATGGCGCGCTTCGCCTCGGCGCAGGCCTATCCTACCCGGGCAGTGCGCATAATCGTCGGCTTCGCTCCTGGCGGCCCGGCCGACATACTGGCGCGGCTCATTGGGCAATGGCTCTCGGAGCGTCTTGGCAACACTTTCGTCATCGAGAATCGGCAGGGCGCCGGCAGCAATATCGCCGCCGACGCCGTCATCCATGCGCCCGCTGACGGCTACACGCTCCTCCTGATAACGAATCCCCAAGCAATCAACTCGTCGCTCTACGACAAGCTCAATTTCAATGTCATCCGCGACATAGCGCCGGTCGCGGGCCTTGATCGCGAGCCCTTCGTGATGCTGGTGCATCCATCGTTTCCGGCTAAGTCGGTTCAAGAGTTCATCGCCTATGCCAAGGCGAACACGGACAAGATCAATATGGCGTCGGCCGGCAACGGCACCGGAAGCCACGTATCCGGCGAACTGTTCAAGATGATGGCCGGCGTCAACCTACTCCACGTGCCCTATCGTGGCGCCGCCCCGGCGCTGACCGACCTCATTGGAGGGCGGGTACAGGTTTCGTTCCTCCCCACGACCGGGACGGTCGAATACATCAGGTCTGGCATGTTGCGCGCGTTGGCCGTCACCACGGCGGCGCGCTCCCTGACGTTGCCGGACGTGCCGACCGTGGGTGATTTCCTACCGGGCTACGAGTCCAGCGCCTGGTTCGGCGTTGGCGCGCCGAGAAACACTCCCGCCGATATCGTCGAGAAGCTCAACACCGAGATCAATGCAGGCCTCGCCGACCCCACGATCAAGGCGCGCCTTGCCAACTTTGGCGGCACCGTCCTTGCAGGGTCGCCCGGCGAGTTCGGCAAACTGGTCGCCGAGGAAACCAAGAAGTGGGCCAAGGTGGTCAAGTTTGCGGGCATGAAACCGGAATGAGATTAGAGATCATGCAGACACGGATTCATGTCGCGATCGTCGGAGGAGGGATCGGCGGTTTATTCGCCGCGAATGCGCTGATCGCGC
This sequence comes from uncultured Alphaproteobacteria bacterium, assembly GCA_963724715.1. Classification (GTDB taxonomy): domain Bacteria; phylum Pseudomonadota; class Alphaproteobacteria; order Rhizobiales; family Xanthobacteraceae; genus BOG-931. The sequence continues at coordinate 448,362 of CAVRVV010000006.1, forward strand.
GCGGTCTTCGGGTGTCGCTATACGAGCAGATTCCAATCCGCGGTGAGATCGGTGCCGGCCTGTTCCTTACTCCCAACAGCGTGCGCCACTTGCAAAGGGTGGGATTGGCGCCGGCCGTGTTGAAATGGGGTGCGCGGGTTGGCGTGGACTCCCGTTACTTCCGTCATGACGGGACGCCAATTGCCTCCGTTCAGGTGACGGACTCCTCAGGCTGGAATGCGACGTTCGGGATGCACCGCGCCGACCTCGTTACGATGTTAGCCGATGCGCTGCCCAAGAGTACGATACATGCTGGGCGCTGCATCGGCTTTGAACAGAAGGGGGACGTTGCTCGGGTTTCGTTCGCCGGCGGCGCCTGCATCGAAGCCGACGTCGTCATCGCCGCCGACGGCATCCACTCCGGGCTTCGTCCTCATGTGTGCCCTCAGTCTCGGCCGGTCTTCTCAGGGTCCGTTGCATATCGGGGCCTGGTACCGCACGAGCACGCGCCACATTGGCCGACCGACCGCTGGCAAATGTGGCTCGGCAAGGGAAAGCACTTCATTGCTCTTCCGGTACGCGCCGGAAAGCTCATCAGCTATGTCGGCTTTGTGCCGACGGACGAGGAGATGAAAGAATCCTGGTCGGCACCCGGCGAGCCCGATGCTCTTCGACGCGAGTTCGCAGGCTGGGATCCGCGCATCCAGCAGCTGCTGAAGGAAGTTCAATCGACCTTCCGATGGGGGCTGTACGATCGCGAACCACTTCCGAGCTGGACCAAAGGAAGGCTGAGCCTGCTTGGCGATGCCGCGCATCCAATGCTTCCGCACCTTGGGCAAGGCGCCAATCAATCGATTGAGGATGGTATGGCGCTCGCGACCATCCTGGCGCGCGCAGACCGGGAAACGGCTCCTGCTGCCTTACTCGCTTACGAGCGGCTGCGACGCGAGCGCGTAACGCAGATCCAGCGCGGCGCGCGCGAGAACGGACTACGCTACGACTCGGCGTATTGCGACCTCGGGGTCAGAGACTCCGAGATCGCCGCACATGCCGCGTTCCGCAAGCGCCTCTACGATCACGATGTAGTCCCGGACGCGGAGGCCTTGGCGGCAACCCTGGCGTAATTGCCTGCCTCGCCAAAGTCGTGGAGGCCGCGCGAAAAGCCGGGCTGCCAGACTTGATCGGTACGTCGCAGACGGCAATATTCGTACCGACAAGTCGATCGAATGGAGGCGGCTCGCTGCATGTCGCCTAGCCGGCCTGCCGGACCTGCCAAAAGCGCACCACCCGCCGCGCCGTCGAGGTCGACAGCCGTTCATAATTGGCAAAGGCAGAGTCGAGCCCTTGCGACGTGCTTTTGGCATCGGGCCGCAGCATGATGATCGCTTTCACCGCGGACCAGTTCAGACCGATGGCCCGGCACAGAATCAGCACCGGATCGGGCCGTTCGCCGCCCAGGAGCCGGTCGGCAACATTGATCGGCACCTTGGCTAGCGTTGCCAGCGCGGCCACCGTCTCTTCGAACTTGTTCTCGCTGCAGAACGCCGCCAGCGCCGTCTCGTTCAGCCTGCCGGCGCGATCAAGACTGAGCACGACACGCTGCGCGGCACTGTAGTCGCGCGGACCGACACGCGCGCCGACCTCCTTGGAGACTTTCGCCAGAACGCGTTGGATCTCCGCCTTGCCGCCGGCGGTCGCCGCGACAAGCAGACGATTGCGCACCACCGCGGTCGCTTTGATCAGCAATTCGCGAAACATCGGCTCGGGCATATCCGGCCGCAGGCCGACCTTTTCGGCCAGGATGCCGTCGTCTTCGGCACGCCTGACGAGGCTGACAAAGCCGTCTTGCGAAATCCGCGCACCGCGATTGTCGGCGATACAACGCGCGACCTCGCGATCGCCACGCCGCACCAGCACGTCCGTCACCGCCTCGCCCAGCGCCGGGCGCGCCGAGATGGCCTGCAGATGGGCCTGGCTTTTGGTCTTAGCGACGCCGACGAGATCGGTTTCGGCAAGCCGCGGCGCATATTTCAGGACCGGGCCGGCGACGGCGATCTCGTCGTCGTTGGCGAGCGTGCGCAACACCTTGACCGGCGCGTTGCCAACCGGTGCGAGATGGCGCGACAGCTCGGCACGCGCCTTGGTCTCGATCTCTTCGATCAGCAGGCCGAAGACATCGTCGAACACGTCGACATGCGCCTCGCTGTAGCTCTTGGCGCCGTCAAGAAAGAGCGCCGTAATGCGCTGCAGCGCGTCGACGCGCTTTTCGCGCGTGCCGCGTTGGATGACGTCTTCCAGCTCCGGGATCAGCGAGACGATTGCACCCATTTCCAGGTATCAGTCATCAGAAATCAGGGATCAAGATTTAAACTTCGACACATTCTTGATAACTGATTACTGATCACTGATTACTGATCCCTGAAAGGCTGATCCCTGAAAGCCTGATCCCTGAAGGCCCCTTGCTTTAGCCTGGTAAAGCGCTATATTCCGGGTGTCCGTTATGGATACCTCATAACCGAACGGTTTTGAGAGTGGGTTCCCCCGGGGCCCGCTCTTTTTTGTTACCTGAAGCCGATTTGTTACCTGAGGCCAGGCGGTTCACTTGCAGGACACATGTTGCAGGAATTCACGGCCCTAACGAGCATGAACGACGCGCCCACGACTTTTGCCGACGAGCCGCGGCTCATCACCGAGCCGGGGCGCGCGGCGCGTGTCGCCGCGCTCGCCGAGCCGGTGCTTGCCGGGCTGGGCTATCGGCTGGTGCGGGTGTGCATTTCCGGCTCTGCCGGCTGCACCGTGCAGATCATGGCCGAGCGGCCGGACGGCACCATGGCGATCGAGGATTGCGAGGCCGCATCGCGTGCGCTGTCGCCGGTGCTCGATGTCGCCGACCCGATCGAGAGCGCGTACCAGCTGGAGATTTCTTCGCCCGGCATCGACCGGCCGCTGGTGCGGCATTCGGATTTCGACCGTTATGCCGGCCATGTTGCCCAGGTGGAGATGACCGTTCCGGTCGATGGCCGGCGGCGCTTCCGCGGCCTGCTTATCGGCACCGAGGGCGAGACCGTCCGCATCCGCCGCAACGACGCGCAGCCGGACGGCACCGACGACTTGTTGCGGATCGACGACATGATGGAAGCCAAGCTTGTGCTGACCGACGCACTGATCTCCGAAGCGCTGCGACGCAGCAAGCATAGCGACCGCGAAGCGCGAGCGCCCCGCAACGGCAAACACGCGCCACGCCAAACAAGACATGACCATCAAACAAGACATGGCAATGCCGCGCTGGAACAAGACCAGCCTGCAAGCCAACTCAAGGGAGACTGACTTATGGCGACCGTAAGCGCCAACAAACTCGAACTCTTGCAGATCGCCGACGCGGTCGCCCGGGAAAAGGCCATCGATCGCAAGATCGTGCTCGGCGCCATGGAGGACGCGATCGCCAAAGCCGCCCGCTCACGCTACGGCAGCGAGACCGAAGTACGCGCCGAGATCGATCCGAAGAGTGGCGAGCTGCATCTGTCGCGCCACATGCTCGTGGTCGAGACCGTCGAAAATCCGGCGATGCAGATCAGCCTCGAAGATGCGCGCCGGCGCCATCCCGCAGCCCAGATCGGCGATACCATCGCCGATCCATTGCCGCCGCTCGAATATGGCCGCATCGCCGCGCAATCGGCCAAGCAGGTGATCGTGCAGAAGGTGCGCGAGGCCGAACGCGACCGGCAATACGACGAATACAAGGATCGCATCGGCGACATCGTCAACGGCATCGTCAAGCGCGTCGAGTACGGCAACGTGGTGGTCGACCTCGGCCGCGGCGAAGCGATCGTGCGGCGCGACGAAATGCTGCCGCGCGAGGTTTTCCGCAACGGCGACCGGATCCGCGCTTACATCTACGACGTGCGGCGCGAGCAGCGCGGACCGCAGATTTTCCTCTCCCGCACGCACCCGCAATTCATGTCGAAGCTTTTCGCCCAGGAGGTGCCGGAAATCTACGACGGCATCGTCGAGGTCAAGGCGGTGGCGCGCGATCCCGGCTCCCGCGCCAAGATCGCCGTGCAATCGCGCGATTCATCGGTTGATCCGGTCGGCGCCTGCGTCGGCATGCGCGGCTCCCGCGTGCAGGCGGTAGTCAACGAATTGCAGGGCGAAAAGATCGACATCATTCCCTGGTCGCCTGACATCGCGACTTTCGTCGTCAACGCCTTGGCGCCCGCCGAAGTCGCCAAGGTCGTGCTCGACGAAGAGCGCGAGCGCATCGAGGTTGTGGTGCCCGATCAGCAGCTTTCGCTGGCCATCGGCCGGCGCGGCCAGAACGTGCGGCTGGCGTCGCAGCTCACCGGCTGGGACATCGATATCCTGACCGAGCAGGAAGAGTCGGAGCGCCGCCAGGCCGAGTTCGAGAACCGCACGCGGATGTTCGTCGAGACGCTCAACGTCGACGAGGTCATCGGCCAGTTGCTGGCGTCGGAAGGATTCAATTCGGTCGAAGAGCTTGCCATGGTCGACGTCAAGGAAATCGCCGGCATCGAGGGTTTCGATGAAGACACAGCGGCCGAGCTGCAAAATCGCGCCAGCGAATATCTCGCCAAGATCGAGGCCGAGCTTGATGCCAAGCGTGTCGAGCTTGGCGTCGAGGATGCGCTCAAGGAGATACCGAGCGTCACCACCGCCATGTTGGTCCGCTTTGGCGAGAACGGCATCAAGACGGTCGAGGACCTTGCCGGCTGCGCCACCGACGACCTTGCCGGCTGGACCGAACGCAAGGACGGCGAGTCAAAGCGCGAGCCCGGCATCCTCGACGGCTTCGAGATGTCCCGCGAAGACGCCGAAGCGATCATCATGCAGGCGCGGCTGAAGGCCGGTTGGGTCACCGAGGCCGATCTCGCGCCGCCGCCCGTTGCCGAGGCGCCCGCCGTCGAGGCGCAGCCGTAAGGACGTCACGCACGCATGATCGCTCCATCCCGCGATATCGAGCTGGACACCGGACCGCGAGCGCAAGGGCTCGAACGGATGTGCGTGGCAACGCGCACGGTGAGGCCGGTCGCCGACATGATCCGCTTCGTCATCGGGCCCCATGGCGAGGCGGTCCCGGATCTCAAGCGCAAGCTGCCCGGCCGCGGCGTCTGGGTGACGGCAACCCAGGAGGCGCTGTCCGACGCGGTCAAGCGCAAGGCGCTCGCCCGCGGTTTCAAGCGGGAGGTTCGCCTGCCGGCGGACCTCGTCGCCCGCACCGGGCAGCTACTTGAACGTTCCGCCCTCGATGCGCTCGCCATGGCGGGCAAAGCCGGGCTGGTCGCAACCGGATTCACCAGGGTCGAGGCGGCTTTGGCACAGGAGAAGGTTATCGCCCTCCTCCATGCGGCCGAGGCCGCTGCCGATGGCGTCCGCAAGCTCGATGGGGCGCGGCGGCGCCGGCCGGAGCACGGTCCGGTCGTCACGATCGGCATCCTGACCTCGGCGCAATTGGATTTGGCATTGGGGCGCCCAAATGTGATACATGCAGCCCTGCTTGCCGGCCCCTCGAGCGACACGTTTTTGGCGCGTTTGCGGCGCCTGGAGCGGTTTCGGACCGGTGAACCGGCTATGGCGGCGGCTGCGGTCGCGAACTAGACGGCCCGGGAAATCGACGCGTTTAGAAATGGATACGGATGACTGAGACGACCAAAAATACTGGTGACAAGCTGAGCGTAAGCTCGACGAAGACGCTGACGCTCAAGCGTGGCGGCGTCGAGCAAGGCGTCGTGCGCCAGAGCTTCAGCCACGGCCGCAGCAAGGCCGTCGTCGTCGAAAAGGTCAAACGCCGCCTCGGCCCGGCCGAGGGCAAGGCGGAGCCGGTGGCCCCCGAACGCAGCGCGACACCGAGACAAGCCGCCGCACGAGCTCCGGCGACGACAGCTCCGGCCGCACCTGCCGCTTCGCCAAAAACCTCCGGCGTCGTGCTGCGCACGCTCACCGAGGAGGAGCGCAGCGCACGTGCGCAAGCGCTCGCCGGCGCGCAATTGCGCGAACACGAAGAGCGCTCGCGCGCCGAGCAAGAAGCCCTCGTTCGCCGCAGCCGCGAGGAAGCCGACCGCGTCGAGCGGGCGGCTTCGGAAGCCCGCAAGCTCAACGAAGAAAGCCGCCGCAAGCACGACGAGGAAACCAAGCGCAAGGCCGACGAGGTCGCCAAGAAGCGCTTCGGCACCGATGCAACCACGGCAGCAAAGCCCGGCGCGCGTCCCGCGCTCGAGGCGGACGAGGACGAAGCGCCCCGCCCCCGCCGTGGCGGCGTGGCGGTGCGTCCGGCACCGGCGCCGAAGCCGACGCGCAGCGTCGGCGAAAAGCGCCGCGGCCGCCTCACCGTCGTCACCGCTCTCACCGCCGACGAGGTGCGCGAGCGCTCGGTCGCCTCGTTCCGCCGCCGCGTCCAGCGCATCAGCGGCCACCGCGACAACGAGCCCAAGGAAAAGATCGCCCGCGAAGTGACGCTTCCCGAGACGATCACCATCCAGGAACTGGCCAACCGCATGGCCGAGCGCTCCGTCGACGTGGTGCGCATCCTGATGCAGCAGGGTCACATGGCGAAGATCACCGATACGATCGACGCCGATACCGCCCAGCTCATCGCCGAAGAGCTCGGCCACACGGTGCGCCGCGTCTCCGAGTCCGACGTCGAAGAAGGCATGTTCGATACGCCCGATGACGCAGCGAACCTGCAGCCGCGCGCGCCGGTGGTCACCATCATGGGCCACGTCGATCACGGCAAGACGTCGCTGCTCGACGCCATCCGCTCGACCGAAGTCGCGGCCGGCGAAGCCGGTGGCATCACCCAGCATATCGGCGCCTACCAGGTGACGGCGCCGTCAGGCGGCCGCATCACCTTCATCGATACGCCCGGCCACGCCGCGTTCACGGCGATGCGCGCGCGCGGTGCCAAGATCACCGATATCGTCATTCTCGTGGTCGCGGCCGACGACGGCGTCATGCCGCAAACGGTGGAAGCGATCCACCACGCCAAGGCGGCAAAGGTGCCGATCATCGTCGCCATCAACAAGGTCGACAAACCCGACGCCAAGCCCGAGCGCGTGCGCACCGAGTTGCTGCAGCATGAAATCCAGGTCGAGTCGCTCGGCGGCGACACTCTGGAAATCGAAGTCTCGGCCAAAGCAAAAACCAATCTCGACAAGCTGCTCGACATGATCGCGCTGCAAGCCGAAGTGCTCGAACTGAGAGCCAATCCGAACCGGCCGGCTGAAGGCACGGTGATTGAAGCGCGGCTCGATCGCGGCCGCGGCCCGGTGGCAACCGTTCTGGTGCAACGCGGCACACTCAAGCCCGGCGACATCGTCGTGGCGGGCTCCGAATGGGGCCGCGTGCGCGCGCTGATGTCCGATACCGGCCATTCCGTGGTCGCCGCCGGTCCGTCGATGCCGGTCGAGGTGCTGGGCTTCAACGGCACGCCGGAAGCCAGCGACCGGCTAGCGGTTGTCGATACCGAATCCCGCGCCCGCGAGATCACCGATTATCGCGTCCGGCAAAAGCGCGAAAAAATGGCGGCACGGCAAACCGGCATGCGCGGCTCGCTCGAGCAGATGATGAGTCAGCTCAAGACCTCAGGCCGCAAGGAATTCCCGCTGGTGATCAAGGGCGACGTCCAGGGCTCGATCGAAGCGATCGTCGGCGCGCTGGATAAAATGTCCACCGATGAAGTGCTGGCGCGCGTGATCTTTTCCGGAGTGGGCGGCATTACCGAATCCGACATCACGCTGGCGGAAGCCTCGGGCGCCGCCGTGATCGGCTTCAATGTTCGCGCCCACAAGGAAGCCCGTGAAGCCGCCGAGCAGGCCGGCATCGAAATCCGCTACTACGACATCATCTACGCCCTGGTCGACGACGTGAAGAAGGCGATGTCGGGCCTCTTGCCGCCGACGCTGCGCGAGACCATGCTCGGCAATGCCGTCATACTGGAAATCTTCAAGGTCTCGAAGGTCGGCACAGTCGCCGGCTGCCGCGTCACCGACGGCACCGTCGAGCGCGGCGCCAATGTCCGGCTGATCCGCGACAGCGTGGTCGTGCATCAGGGCAAGCTGTCGCAGCTCAAGCGCTTCAAGGATGACGCGCGCGAGGTCGTCGCCGGCCAGGAATGCGGCATGGCGTTCGAGAACTATCAGGACATGAAGGCCGGCGACATCATCGAGTGTTACCGCGTGGAGACCGTGCAGCGGTCGCTGTAACCGTCGAGGCCGGATTCATTCCGGCCATCTACGCTTCAATTGCAAACACCATTTCAAGATGTGAATGCGCGGTTCAAACCCGGCTTCACGACGAAATAGAAAGACAATGCCACGTCATCAACGTAACGATCAGGCAGGCGGCGGCTCGCAGCGCCAGCTTCGCGTCGGCGAACTGATCCGCCACGAGCTCGCCGACATGCTCACGCGCGGCGACATCCATGACCCGGTGATCCAGGCGCACCTGATCACGGTGCCCGAGGTGCGCATGACCGCCGATCTGCGGCTGGCGACGATCTACGTGATGCCGCTCGGCGGCCGCGACGTCGACGAGGTGATCGGCGCGCTGGATCGCAACAAGCGCTACGTGCGCGGCGAGATCGCGCGCCGCGTTAACCTAAAATTCGCACCTGAAATTCAATTCCGCGCGGACGAGCAATTCGACGAAGCAGAACGGATCGAGAAGCTTTTGCGAACACCTGCAGTCCAACGCGACCTTGACGGCGAGAAGGACGAATAATGTCCGGCCAGACGTTCACTCCACTGCCCGATTCGCCGCCACCGGAGGGCAGCGAGCCGTCCCAACAGGCGCCGAAGCAACAAAAATTCAAGAAACGCGACGTGCACGGCTGGATCGTGCTCGACAAGCCGATCGGCATGACCTCGACGCACGCTGTCGCGGTGATCAAGCGCCTGTTCTCGGCCAAGCGCGCCGGTCACGCCGGCACGCTCGATCCGCTGGCGTCGGGGTGCCTGCCGATCGCGCTCGGGGAGGCGACCAAAACGGTTCCGTTCGTGGTCGATAGCCGCAAAACCTATCTGTTTACCGTGCGCTGGGGCGAGGAACGCGACACCGACGATGCCGAAGGCCGCGTCGTTGCGGAGAGCGAAATCAGGCCCGATGCCTCGGCGATCAGGGCCGAGCTGCCCCGCTTCACCGGCACCATCGAGCAGGTGCCGCCGCGCTTTTCGGCGGTCAAAATCGACGGTGAGCGGGCCTACGACCTGGCGCGCGACGGCGAGACCGTCGAGCTGGCGCCGCGCGCCGTGACCATTTACCGGCTGGAACTCGTCGAAACGCCCGATCCCGACCATGCCATGTTTGCGGCCGAATGCGGCAAAGGCACCTATGTTCGCTCGCTGGCGCGCGATCTCGGCCGGGTGCTGGGCGTATTCGGCCACGTCTCGGCGCTGCGCCGCGGCCGGGTCGGGCCGTTTGGCGAACCCGACATGATTTCGCTGGAACCCCTGGAATCTTTGTGCCATAGAGCAGCCGCTGGCGAGGGACACCTCGCTGACGTGCTCCTGCCGATTGAGACCGCGCTGGACGACATCCCGGCGCTGGCCGTAAGCCCGGCAGACGCGGCAAGGCTCGCAAGAGGCCAAGCCGTCTTGTTGCGCGGACGGGATGCCACCATCTTCCGCGGTATGGTCCAGGTCGCTTCGAGCGGCCAACTCGTGGCCATTGCCGAGGTTGATCGCGGTGAAATCATTCCCCGACGTGTATTTAATTTAACCGGCGTGACAGGTCGCGCCGTAAGAAAAAGAGGTTAGTGACGATGTCGACTACGACCGCGCGTAAGGCGGAAGTCATTAAGACTTACGCCCTCAAGTCCAATGACACCGGTTCGCCCGAAGTTCAGGTTGCGCTGCTTTCGGAGCGGATCAACAACCTGACCGATCACTTCAAGTCGCACATCAAGGACAACCACTCGCGGCGGGGCTTGCTCAAGCTCGTGTCGCAGCGGCGCCAGATTCTCGACTATCTGCGGCGTACCAATGAAGGGCGTTACAAGGAGTTGATTGAGCGGCTGGGTATTCGCCGCTGAAAAGTTTGCGCGCGGGAGAACTCGCGCGTTTCGTGGCGGATCGCAAAATGCGTCCGCCGTTTGCCCGGCAGCCCAGGGCTGCCGATTTAGAAGCGACGGGCCGATGCCCGTCCGCATCACTGGAAGGCCCGATGGCCATGGCAGGATCGCCGGATGCTGTTTCGATTCGCAGAAGCTTTGTGAACGACAGCCTCTCGCCGTCTTGCTCATGGCTTTCGCGCCGGCCCGAAAACCATGAAAGACAATCGCAATGTTCGATATGCACCGTGTCCAACTTGACTGGGGTGGCCGCAACCTAACGCTGGAAACCGGCAGGATAGCGCGTCAAGCCGACGGAGCCGTGCTCGCCACTTATGGCGAGACCAGCGTGCTCGCCGCCGTCGTCGCCGCCAAGCAGCCGAAGGAAGGCATCGATTTCCTTCCACTCACCGTCAACTACACCGAGAAATATTACGCGGCCGGCCGGATTCCCGGCGGCTACTTCAAGCGCGAGCGCGGCCCGACCGAAAAGGACACGCTGACGTCGCGCCTGATCGACCGCCCGATCCGTCCGCTGTTCGCCGACGGCTGGCGCTGCGATACGCAGGTGACCATCACCGTGCTCTCGCACGACCAGGAGAACGATCCCGACATCGTCGCCATGGTGGCGGCGTCCGCGGCGCTGACACTCTCCGGCGCCCCGTTCATGGGCCCGATCGGCGGCGCCCGCGTCGGCTTCATCAATAACGAATACGTGCTCAATCCCACCCTCGACGAGATGAAGGAGAGCCAGCTCGACCTCGTCATCGCCGGCACCCAAGACGCCGTGATGATGGTGGAATCGGAAGCCAAAGAGCTGTCCGAGGAAATCATGCTCGGCGCGGTGATGTTCGGCCACCGCCATTTCCAACCGGTGATCGGGGCGATCATCAAGCTCGCCGAGAAAGCCGCAAAAGAGCCGCGCGACCTCGTCGTCGCCGACAACAAGGCGCTGGAAAAGGAAATCCTCGGCATCGCCGAGAAGGATTTGCGCGCGGCCTACGCGATTGTGCGCAAGCAGGATCGCCAGGACGCCGTCGCCGCCGTCAAGCAGAAGGTGATGGCGCATTTCTTCCCGGAAGGCGGCGAACCGACCTACGACAAGCAGGCGGTCGCCGGCGTATTCAAGGAGCTCGAAGCCAAGATCGTGCGCTGGAATATCCTCGACACCGGCAAGCGCATCGACGGCCGCGACGTGAAAACCGTTCGGCAGATCGTGGCGGAGGTCGGCGTGCTGCCGCGAACCCACGGCTCGGCGCTGTTCACCCGCGGCGAGACCCAGGCCTTGGTGGTCGCTACGCTCGGCACCTCCGAGGACGAGCAGTTCATCGACGCGTTGCAAGGAACCTATAAAGAGACGTTCCTGCTGCACTACAATTTCCCGCATTATTCGGTCGGCGAAACCGGCCGCACCGGCGCGCCGGGCCGCCGCGAGATCGGCCACGGCAAGCTCGCCTGGCGTGCGATCCACCCGATGTTGCCGGCGAAGGAAGAGTTCCCCTACACCATCCGCATCGTCTCCGAGATCACGGAGTCGAACGGCTCGTCATCGATGGCGACGGTGTGCGGCTCCTCGCTGGCGCTGATGGATGCCGGCGTGCCGCTGAAGCGGCCGACCGCGGGCATCGCCATGGGCCTCATTCTCGAGGACAAGCGCTTTGCCGTGCTCTCCGACATCCTCGGCGACGAGGATCATCTCGGCGACATGGACTTCAAGGTGGCCGGCACCGAAGGCGGCGTCACCTCGCTGCAAATGGACATCAAGATCGCCGGCATCACCGAGGAGATCATGAAAGTCGCTTTGGCCCAAGCCAAAGACGGCCGCCTGCATATCCTGGGCGAAATGTCGAAAGCCTTGACCAGCGCCCGCGCCGAGCTCGGCGAATACGCGCCGCGCATCGAGACGTTCAAGATCCCGACCGACAAGATCCGCGAGGTGATCGGCACCGGCGGCAAGGTGATCCGCGAGATCGTCGAAAAGACCGGCGCCAAGATCAACATCGAGGACGACGGCACGGTGAAAGTCGCCTCCGCCGACGGCAAGTCGATCAAGGCGGCGATCAACTGGATCAAGTCGATCGCGTCCGAGCCCGAAGTCGGCCACATCTACGAGGGCACCGTCGTCAAGGTCATGGACTTCGGCGCCTTCGTGAACTTCTTCGGCGCCAAGGACGGCCTCGTCCACATCAGCCAGCTGGCGCAGCGGCGGGTGCAGAAGACCTCCGACGTCGTCAAGGAAGGCGACAAGGTCAAGGTGAAACTGCTCGGCTTCGACGAACGCGGCAAGACGCGGCTGTCGATGAAGGTCGTCGATCAGGAGACCGGCGAGGATCTCGAAGCCAAGCAAAAGGCCGAAGGCGAGCCGCAACGCGAGGCGCGCCGGCGGCGCGGCGGAATAAACGCTAGATTTGTTGCTGAAAGTTATTCGCAAAGGCGGCCGCAAGGCCGCCTTTGTCGTTTTGGGTCAGTGTCCTTTTGCGTCAATCGACCACCGCGACATGATCGCTGGATGCCGGCGCGGTGCGCGGCTTGCGCATCAGCAATATTAAGAATACCGGCGGCAACGCGACCAGCAGCATCAGCTTGAAATCGTCCATATAGGCGATGATCGAGGCCTGCCGGGTGATCTCGGTATTGAGGTTGCTTAAGCCGGCACGGGTGGCGCTGTTCCAAAGCAGATAGGCACCGCCGGTCTGCAGCGCGTGATTGAACGGCGTCACGCGTTCGGCAATCTGCGCATGCATGATTTGCGTGTTCTGCGCCAGCAGGAAGGACGCGACCGAAACGCCGATGGAAGAGCCGACATTACGCACTAGGCTGAACAGCGATGTGCCGTCGGTGCGCAGATCCGCCGGCAGCGTTCCGAACGCGATCACTTGCAGCGGCGTGAACACGAGGCCGAGGCCGGCGCCTTGCAGCATGGTGGTATAAGCGAGCGACCAGGCGTCGATATCCGGCGTCCAGCCCACCATCTCGCGCGCCGATTCGGCCATCATGACAAAGCCGACGAGCATCATGAGCCGCGGATCCATGCGATTGGCCAAGCGGCCGGCGGCCATCATGGCGACCATGGTCCCGACGCCGCGCGGCGCCATCAGGAGGCCAGCCTGGGCGACCGAATAGGTGCCGAGCGTTTGCAGATAAGGCGCCAGCAAAGCGGAGCTCGCCAGCAACACCATGCCGATGGAGAACATCACCACAAGGCCGGCGGTGAAATTCAGGTCGCGGAAGATGCGCAGCGGGATGAACGGCAGCTTCGCGGAAGAGATCTGAACAGCAAAGAGATAGAAGCCGAGCGCGGCCAGCGCCGCCTCGACGATGATTTCCGTCGAGCTGAACCAGTCCTTCAGCTCGCCGCGGTCGAGCACGAGCTGCAGCGCCGCGAGCCCAAGACTGAGCGCGCCAAAGCCGATCCAATCGAACCGCAGGGTCGCGTTGCGCCCGCGGTCTTTCAGAAAAATGACCAAGCCGGCAATGCCGAGCAGGCCGAACGGCAGGTTGATGAAGAATACCCAGCGCCAGTTGTAGACGTCGGTAAGATAGCCGCCGAGCGTCGGGCCGATCACCGGCCCGACCATCACGCCGACGCCCCACAGCGCCATGGCCTGGCCGCGTTTTTCCAGCGGATAGAGATCGAGCATGGTGGCCTGCGACAACGGCACAAGACCGGCGCCGAATGCGCCTTGCAAGAGCCGGAACAGCACCATCTGGTCGAGGCTGTTGGCCAGCCCGCACAGCATGGACGCGACCGTGAAGCCTGAGAGGCAGGTGACGAACAACGTCTTGCGTCCGTAGCGCGCCGACAGCCAGCCCACCGGCGCCGTCATGATTGCGGCGGCGACGATATACGACGTCAGCACCCAGGTGATCTGATCGGGCGCGGCGCCGAACGTGCCTTGCATATAGGGCAGCGCCACATTGGCGATCGTGGTGTCGAGCGCCTGCATCAGTGTCGCCAACACCGTGCATGCGGTGATGAGGCCGCGATACGATGGTTCGGCCGGCGGAGTGACTGCTGTGCTTGACGCCATGGCGACGCCCTCGACGGATCTCTAGAACAGCTCGGACAGCGTGCGGCGATGGCCGGTATCGATCTCGACCGTGACGCTCATGCCGGCGCGCAGCTGAAGTTTTTCCGACTTCGGATCGATACGAACCCGCACCGGAATGCGCTGGCCCACCTTGACCCAGTTGCCGCTCGAGTTCTGCGCCGGCAGGATCGAAAATTCCGAGCCGGCGGCGGGCGCGATGCTCTCCACGGTGCCGGACCAGACGTGGCCCGGATAGCTGTCGACCCAGATTTTCACCCGGTCGCCGGTCTTCACGTGGGTGAGATCGGTTTCCTTCATATTGGCATCGACCCAGACATCGCTGGTCGCGACCAGCGCAACCGCGCCGGTATTGGTCAGCGCCGCAGTCTGGGCGACCAGATAGGTGCCGGGTTGCAACGCATCGACCTGGGTCGCCACGCCGTCGAACGGCGCGCGCACAACGGTGTGATCGAGCTGGCGTTGCGCCTCGTCGACTTGCGCCTTGGCCTGCAGATATTGCGGGTGCTGAGTGACGTCGAATTCCGCGCTGCCGCCAAGCCGGGCGAGCTGGACTTCCGACAGTTTGCGCAACGAATCGAGCTTGCGCTTGTCGCCTTCAAGAGTGAAGCGGGCTTGGTCGTAAGTGGATTGCGCGACGGCGCTGGTCTTTAAGAGCTGCGCGTCACGATCGAACGTGGTCTGATCCAGATCGACCAGCGACTGCTCGGCAGCAATGTCTTGCTGCATGCGCCCGTAGTCCTGCTTCATCGCCTGCAGCGACAGCGCCGTTTGCGCCAGATTGGCCTTGGCGTTGTCCAGCGCGATCTGGAATTGCCGCGGGTCGACGCGGAAAAGCACATCGCCGGCCTTGACCGCTTGGCCTTCACGCACATCGACCTCGCTGACGAGACCCGATATGTCAGTCGACACCATCAGCTTGGCGGCGTGGACATAGGCGTCGTCGGTCGAAACGTAGCGACCGCCAAGAAAATAGACCAAAAATCCACCGACCACGGCGATGACCGGCACGATGACGAGGAGAATAAAGCGCTTGCGCTTGCGAAGCGCGTCGGTCAGCGTCGCCGCGCGAGGTTTTGGCGGCTTAAGGCTCGGCGCGAGTTTCAGGACGGGTTCAGCCATAGCGGCGGTCTCCCGCTGTAGCGCCGGGAGTGGGGGCGGGCCGCTGCTGGATCGCCAGGCGTAAATTTTCCTTCACCACCGCGAGCTGGGCGACGATCTGCTCGACGGTCTCGCGCGAAACGCCGGCCAGCGCCGTCGTCATCATGTCCTCGCCAAGCGCGCCAAGTTGCTCGAGCATGGGCCGCGCCGCCGCCGTCAAGAACAGCCGCTTGGCGCGACGGTCGTTGGGATCCGAGCGGCGCTCGATCAGGCCGTTGTCGCAGAGCCGGTCGAGCAGGCGGGTCAATGTGATTGGCTGCAGGTCGAGCATTTCGGCGAGCTCCGATTGCTTCAGCCCCTCGAAGCGATCGAGCCGCACCAGCACCGCCCATTGCGCCCTGGTGACCCCAAACTGGGCGCCCTTGTAGTCCGCATAGGTTCGCAACATGCGGGCCACATCATTGATCGTGAAGGCAAATTCTCTATTGAGCGAGCGTGGCAGCATAGCGATCCTCGGACTCGGCAGAAATATGGCTGCTTAAGAAGCGCTAGCATAATATAAGGAGCCTTATCATATTGTCCAGCCATTTCGGGCGGGTCAGTCATGCAAGGAAGAGGCGCGCCGACAGCTCTCAGGCCAACCCTAGATCGGCAAAAGCGACGCTGTGGTGGTCGGCCGCAGCTTGAGCAAAGCAGCAGAACACGACGCGCGCGATGCCGCGCGGTGACCCCGCTAGTTCCGCGGCAACCGTGCCCACGGCGATGCGGGCGGCGTGGCCGGGCGGGAAGCGATAGACGCCGGTCGAGATCGCGGGAAACGCAATCGAGGTCAGGCGATGCGCTACGGCCAAATCCAGCGCCGTGCGATAGCAGGACGCCAACAGCTCTTCCTCGCCCTCGCCGCCGCCGTTCCACACCGGACCGACCGCGTGAATGACATGCTTCGCCGGCAGCCGATAACCGCGCGTGATCTTGGCTCCGCCGGTCGCGCAGCCGCCGAGCGTTCGGCATTCGACGAGCAATTCCGGTCCGGCGGCGCGATGGATCGCGCCATCGACGCCTCCGCCACCAAGCAAGGCGCTGTTGGCGGCATTGACGATGGCGTCGACCGCAAGCGTGGTGATGTCGGCAACGCAGATCTCTATTCGCGCGGCGCCGACTTCGGCGGTGAGCAGTGCAGGAACGTCCGGCATCAAGCCAAGTCTATCACACCCATTCGGCCTGCGCCTCGGCCTGCAAATCCACCGTGCTTTTCACGCCGATATCGTCGAAATGCTCGTCCAGGAAACGGCGGGCGGCACGTATGCCGCTGACGTGCAACATGTCGAAGAAATCGTAGTCGGTAGAAAGCTTGCTGAAGGCGTCGAAATGAGTGCCGAAGCGGTCGAGCACGATGCGATGGACATTGATGCGGCGATATTGCCCGGGCCCGGTGCCGCGCGGCAGCTTGCCCTGGTCGATCAAGCGGGCGACGAAATCGATGGCGCGGTACTCGCCGATGAGCGAGGAATTGAACGTGATCTCGTTGATGCGATTCACGATCTCGCTGGACGACGTCGGCGTCGCCTGCCGCACCAGCGGATTGATCTGCACCACCAGCACGTCCTCGGTGGTGGTGGTGCGGAAAAACGGAAAGATGACCGGGTTGCCGAGATAGCCGCCGTCCCAATAGGGCACGCCGTCAATCTCGACGGCGCGGAACAATAGCGGCAAGCAGGCCGAGGCCATCACCGCATCGGCCGTGATCTTGTCGCGCGGAAAAATGCGCACCCGGCCGGTCTGCACATTGGTTGCCGAGATGAAGATTTGCAGCTCGGCATTGGCGCGCAGCGCCTCGAAATCGACGAACCGCTCGAACAAATCCTTGAGCGGATTGATATTGAGCGGGTTGACGTCGTAGGGCGAGAAATAGCGCGACATCGCGTCGAACCAGGCCTGCACCGGCGTGCCTTCGAGCGGCGTGAACGACAACAGCCGCTCCATTACGGCGCGCTGCAACGCCGGCAGGCTGCCGCTAGAGGAGGCCGCGCGCCAGAACTCGGCGAGCCGCTTCTGCGCCTCATCACGCCCCCCGCGGGTCAGGCCGTCGGCCAGCATCACGGCATTCACCGCGCCCGCCGACGTGCCGGAAATACCCTCGATGGCGAGCCGGTCGTCACTCAAAAGCTGTTCCAGCACACCCCAGGTGAACGCGCCATGGGCGCCGCCGCCTTGCAGCGCCAGATTGATGCGTTTGGGCTTCGGCCCGGCATTTTGCTCCGGCGCACGGCCCGGCAACAGCGACGAGAGTATTTTTATCATGCGGTGGGGGCCTGGACGCCGCTCACGCCGCGGTCCAGCCGCCGTCGATCGAGAGATTGGCGCCGGTGATCGCCTTCGCCGCGTCGGAGCAGAGATAGACGGCAAGGCTCGCGATCTCGTCGACGGTGATGAACTCTTTGGTCGGCTGCGCCGCCAAAATCACGTCGCGCTTGACCTCTTCTTCCGTCATGCCGCGCGCTTTCGCCGTATCCGGGATTTGCTTCTCGACCAGCGGCGTCCAGACATAGCCAGGGCTGATGCAGTTGCAGGTGACGCCAAAGGTGGCGAGCTCGAGCGCGACAGTCTTGGTTAAGCCGGCGAGGCCGTGCTTGGCGGTGACATAGGCAGCCTTGAACGGCGAGGCGACCAGCGAATGAGCCGAGGCGGTGCTGATGATGCGGCCCCATTTGCGCGATTTCATGCCGGGCACCGCGGCACGGATCGCGTGAAAGGCCGCCGACAGATTGATGGCGAGAATCTGGTCCCACTTGTCGATCGGAAATTCTTCGATGGGTGAGACGAACTGGATGCCCGCATTGTTCACCAAGACGTCGAGTGAACCGAACGTCTTCTCCGCCGTCTTCACCATGTCGGCGATTTCGGCGGGCTTGGTCATATCGGCCGGCGAATAGACCGCTTTGACGCCGAATTCCTTCTCGATGCCGCTGCGCTCCTTTTCGATTGCCGCCTTGTCGCCGAAGCCGTTGATGGTGACGTTGGCGCCCTGCGCGGCCATGGCGCGCGCGATGGCAAGACCGATGCCCGAGGTCGACCCGGTCACCAGGGCGGACTTTCCTTTCAACATGGCAATCCCCAATTCAATGCGGCGCCTGTGCTAAAATGGCGCCTTATGGACCGGAACTGTTGTGAACTGCCGGGAATGTGGGATGCTTTTTGCTGCAGTGCAACATAAATATAGGGCCTGGCGTCACGTTTTCGCGATTTCGGCTCAAGCCCAGTACAATGGCCGCGGAATGGGCCGTTGCCGCACTTTGAGGTAGATTCGCTCGTTACCGTGACCGAGACATGACCCATATGGCGCGCGCGATCTTTCCCGCACCCGACCACGACCATGACCGCTGCGCCAGCAGCGCCATCGCGCATGCCGAAACGCTATGTGCAGCGCGGTCGCAACGGCTCACGCCGATCCGGCGGCAAGTGCTCGAAGCGCTGCTCGCCAGTCACAAGCCGCTTGGCGCTTACGAGATCATCGACCATCTCGCGGGCGACACCCGCCCGGCGCCGATCACGATTTACCGCGCACTCGATTTTCTGCGCGACAACGGCCTCGTCCACCGCATCGAGAGCCGCAATGCCTTCGTCGCCTGCGTGCACAATCACGCCGGCGACGATCTCGTCGTCTTTCTCATCTGCGAGCGTTGCGGCGCTGTCGGCGAGGCGCCGGGCGGCGGCGCCGCCGAAGCGCTCAAGGCGTCGTCACGCGCGGCGGGATTTACGCCGAAGAGCCCGCTGATCGAAATCGCCGGCATCTGCTCGCATTGCCGCGAACGATGACGTGAGATGACGACGAACCGGCCCGGCCACGTGTCCGGCAGCGGCGCTGTCGGCAATGACGATGCGCTGCAAAGGGCCATGACGGCCTTGAACGGCAATCGTCTCAACGAAGCCGAGCAAATCGCCCGCGATGTGCTCAACGTCGACCGGCGCAGCGCCAAGGCGCTGTACGTGCTCGGCTCCGCGCTGCTGATGCAGGGCAGGCCGCTCGACGCCATTGCGCCGCTCGAAGACGCCGCCCGCGGCCGCCACGATGCACAGAGCGACACCATGCTGGCGATCGCGCTGCGTCAGGCGGGTAGGACGGAGGATGCTTATTCAAGACTCAAACGCACCACCAAACGGCAGCCGCCTTACGCCGCAGCCTTCCTCGAGCTCGGTCGTTTGTTGGCGTCCATGGAGCGCCATGCGGAGGCTGCCGACGCGCTCAGGCGCGGTGTCGAAGTGGCGCCGATGATGCCGGAAATGTCGATTCAGCTCGGCTATGTTTTGCTCCGCCGCCGACGCTTTAACGATGCCAAGGGAGCCTTTGCGCGAGCGCTCGCCATAGTGCCAGACTCACCCGACGCGCTGTTCGGCATCGCCCAAGCGCATCAGGAGAACGGCGAAAGCCAGGCGGCGGCCGATTATTTTCGCCGTTACCTCATCGTCAGTCCCGGCGACCAGACCGCCTGGGTGAGACTTGGATTTTGTTTGCTCGCGCTTGGTCAGCGCGATGCCGGGCATGACTGCTTCCGCACCGTCGCGCGTCGCGATGCCAAGGGATTTGGCAGCGCGCTATCGTCGTTGGTGAAGTCGAGCCGCGGCCGCTTTTGGCTCAAGCCGAGCGACGCTGCACAATTTTTGCGCGGAAATAAAAGCTAGCGTTTTGGGGCGCGAAATTGCCGGCGATAAATTTATCTCATCGGCCTGGTCCATCGCCAAAACCCCTAGCTGTCCCGCACTTGCGTCACTGGACATGCAAGCATAATCCACGGCACTTTGGCCGAACAGAAGGACGCCCGTGCCCCCTGCTCCATCGTCCCGCCCGCTCGACGCGCTCGCGATCATCGTCACGATCGGGCTGTGCCTGAGCTGGGGGTTCAATAACGTCTCGATCAAGCTCGCCATCCACGATATCCCGCCGCTGATCCAATCGTCGGCGCGCTCGGCGCTTGCCGCGATCATTGTCTTTGCCTGGACCCAAGGCCGCGGCATGGCGCTGTTCAAACGCGACGGCACACTAAGCGCGGGCGTTTGGGCCGGCGTGTTGTTCGCGCTCGAATTCGTGCTGATCTATCGCGGCCTGGTGTGGACCACCGCGACGCGCGGCGTGCTGTTCCTCTACCTGGCACCGTTCTTTGTCGTGATCGGATCGCGCTGGCTGGTGCCGGGCGATCATTTTTCGCTGTCGCAATGGCTCGGCCTGTTGCTGTCGTTTATCGGCATCGTCATTGCCTTCGGCCTGCCGACGCCGGCGACCGATCCGCACCAGATGCTCGGCGATATCATGTTTGTCGGCGCCGGCGCCGCCTGGGCGGCGACGACGCTGCTGATCAAGGCCAGCACGCTCAATCGCATCAGCGCCGAGAAAACGCTGCTCTACCAGCTTGTGGTGTCGGCGCCGCTGCTCGCCATGGGCGCGCTGATATTTGGCGAACGCATGAATGCTATGCCTTCGGCCATCGCCCTCGGCGCCTTTGCCTATCAGACGATTTGGGTGGTGAGCGTGACCTTCGCGGTTTGGTTTGCGCTCATCGTGCGCTATTCGGCCGCCCGCCTGTCGGTATTCACCTTCCTGGCGCCGCTCTTTGGCGTGGCGGCCGGCCATCTGGTATTGGACGAGCCACTGACGCCTGCTTTCGCGCTGGCGGTGGCTTTGGTCGCGGGCGGCATCGTCCTCGTCAACCGGCCGCGGTGAGGCTATATGCAGGGGGTCTAGGCCCCCACGCTATAGCCGGGCCAGGGACCGCAGCATTAGCTTAAGGTACTGATTATGATGGAATTTTCCGGTCCGGCCGCAAGGCATCAAACCGTTGCCGTCAAGGTCGGCAAGGTGACCGTCGGCGGCGGTGCACCCGTCGTGGTGCAGTCGATGACCAATACCGACACCGCAGACGCCGAGGGAACGGCCAAGCAGGTGGCGGCGCTGGCGCGGGCCGGTTCCGAGATCGTCCGCATCACCGTCGACCGCGACGAGGCCGCGGCCGCCGTGCCGCGCATCAAGGAAAAGCTTTTGAAGATGAACGTCGACGTGCCGATCGTCGGCGACTTCCATTACATCGGCCACAAGCTCCTGGCCGATCATCCGGCCTGCGCCGAAGCACTCGACAAGTATCGCATCAATCCTGGCAATGTGGGTTTCAAGGAAAAGAAGGACCGGCAGTTCGGCGCCATCGTCGAGACCGCGATCAAACACAATAAGCCGGTGCGCATCGGCGCCAATTGGGGCTCCCTCGACCAGGAGCTGCTCACGCACCTGATGGACGAGAACGCCAAGTCGAACCATCCGGTCGACGCCCGCGACGTGACGCGCGAAGCCATGATCCAATCGGCAATGCTGTCGGCCGAGCGCGCCGAGGAGATCGGCCTGCCCAAGGACCACATCATACTGTCCGCAAAAGTGTCCGCCGTTCAGGACCTGATCGGAGTCTACGGCGAGCTCGCCCGGCGCTGCGATTACGCGCTGCATCTCGGCCTGACCGAGGCCGGCATGGGCTCGAAGGGCATCGTCGCCTCATCCGCCGCAATGGGCGTGCTGCTGCAGCAAGGTATTGGGGACACGATCCGCATCTCGCTGACGCCCGAGCCGAACGGCGATCGCACCCTCGAAGTGAAAGTCGCCCAGGAGCTCCTGCAAACCGTGGGCTTGCGCACCTTCGTGCCGCTCGTCGCCGCCTGCCCGGGTTGCGGCCGCACTACCTCGACCACGTTCCAAGAGCTCGCATCCAGTATCCAAAACTTCATCCGCGACTCCATGCCGGAATGGAAGACGCGTTACCCAGGCGTCGAAGGGCTCAACGTCGCGGTCATGGGCTGCATCGTCAACGGCCCGGGCGAATCCAAGCACGCCGATATCGGCATCTCGCTGCCCGGCACCGGCGAGACACCGACCGCGCCGGTCTTCATCGACGGCAAGAAAGCCATGACATTGCGCGGCCCGACGGTATCAGCCGATTTCCAGAAGATCGTCATTGACTACATCGAGCGGCGGTTCGGCACCAGCGCGGGAAGAACGGCCGCGGAATAACGCGTTGCCGGGGGTCGCATGAGCCTCATCTCATCGTCCCTGACCTTTTATTATAAACGTGTCTTCCCGATCATTTGGATTGGCGGCTGCACTCTGATCGGCGGGCTCGGCCTTTATGCCGGGTTGTCGAAGGGTTCCGGACTATTTCCCTTCGTCGTCGTCATGCCGATCATTTTCGTTTTCGGCATCTATTTCATGAAGAAATATGTCTTCGATCTCGTCGACGAAGTTTTGGACGACGGCGACGCCCTGGTCGTGAAAAATGGCAGCCAGGAGCAGCGCATCGCGCTGGCCGACATCACCAATGTCAGTTACGCCGCCATGACCAGCCCGCCGCGCGTGGTGCTGTCGCTACGGCATCCGACGGTTTTTGGCGACGAAGTCGCGTTTTGCGCGCCGGTGCAGATCATGACGTTCAGTCAAAGCCCGCTGATTGCCGACTTGATCAAGCGGGTCGAGCGGGCGCGCGAATCACACCACCGGCGCTAGATCGACGCGCACGATATCGAGATTGCCGCGCAGCGGCGGGAAGCGGCTGAGCACCAGGGGATCGTGGCCGGGAATAATGTGGTCGCGGTCGCCGGCCAGATCTTCGACGATACGGAATGCTTCGAGCGCGTCCATGACATTGGCCGGCGGAAACGGATTCTGCTCGGCGAGATTTTGCCAGTAGTGCACCGAGTCGCTTGCCAGCACCACGGCGCCACGCGCGGTGTTGACGCGCACGATCTGCAAGCCGCCGGTATGGCCGCCGACGAGATGCACGGTGATGCCGGGCGCGACAGCACCTTCGCCGTTGTGGAATTTGACGCGCCCGGCGTAGAGATTCTTGACCAACGCCACCACGTCATCGACTTCGGACTGGCGGCGAAACCATTTGTGGCAGATGCAGCGGCCGGTGGCCTGTGCCATCTCGGCGTCCTGGATGTGGAATGTAGCGTTGGGAAACAGGTCCATGTTGCCGGAATGGTCCCAATGCAGGTGCGTGATCACCACGTCATGCACCGCCGCCGGATCGACACCGGCCTGCGCCAGCGCCTCGACCGGTGCATGCACGAAGCGCCGGTTGCGCCGCTCGGAAGCGCCCGCGGAAAACCCGGTATCGACCACGATGGTGCGGCCCTCGCCGCGAATGACCCAGATATAGAAATCCATAGGCATCGGCCCGTCGTGGCCGTCGGACATGATGAAGTTCTGGCTCGCCGGGCGGGCGCTCGAAGTGCCGTAGCGCACGGCGAGGATTTCATAATTCGGCAGTTCAGCGGCCATCGGTGCATCCAATCCGGTCATGCGGGCGGCCGGGATTAAGCGTGCCGCCCACGAGCGCTGTCAATCCAGACTGGCGACAAGCGCAGGGCTGGATTGACCAATCCCCGATCCCAGCTACGCTGACGTTCTTTCGCGGCGGGCTTTGGAGAGTTGGATGGAAGCGACAGTGACGCGCGCCGGCGCTACGGCGCGAGAGCTCAACGGCGCCGGCATCATTGCCGCGATCAAGGCCAGCGGGATCGAATATATCCTCTCGGTGCCCGACATTGTCACCAGCGCCGGGCTATTGGCGCCGATCGCGCAGGACAAGGATCTGCGCCTCGTGCGCGTCTGCAAGGAAGACGAATGCATCGGCATCGCCACCGGGCTCGCCTATAGCGACAAGCGCGCGCTGGTCCTGATCCAGCACACCGGATTCCTCGATTCGATCAACGCCATCCGCGGCGTCGCGGTGGAATACAAGCAGCCGATCTGCATGATGATCGGGCTGTTGCAACATGACCCCGAAAAAGCGCCGAAGGAATCGCCGCGCTACGGCGTGCGCATCGTCGAGCCGATCCTCGACGACATGGGCATCGCGCATCACCTGCTCAGCGTCGACGCCGACGTCGCCAAGATCAAACCGGCGATCGACAAGGCCTATGCCGAATCGCAGCCGGTGGCGTTCCTGGTCGGGCGGAGCCCCAAGTCATGATGAAACGCGACGAATGCTTTCGCATCCTGGCCCGCCACATCACCGACGAAGCGGTGATCGCGACCTACAGTTCCGCCGTCGACTGGGTCGAGGTCAGTCCGCGGCCGCTCAACTATCTGTCGATCGGCGCTATGGGGCTCGATTCATCGCACGGTCTTGGCTTGGCGCTCGGCCGGCCGGACCGGCGCGTCGTCGTGCTGCAAGGCGACGGCAGCCTTTTGATGAATCTCGGCAGCCTGGTGACCATCGCGGCGGCGGCACCGAAGAACCTCGTTCACTTCGTTGCCCACAATGACACCTACGAGGCCAACGGCGGCCATCCGATTCCAAATCCAAAGGTGGAATTCGCCAACATCGCGCGCTCGGCGGGCTACGCGGCGACCTACGACTTTTCCGACCTGCGCATGTTCGAGCAGCAGATCGCCCACGTGCTCGAACAGGACGGGCCGGTCTTCGCCACGCTCCACGTCGCGCCGTCGAAGCCGCTCAAATATGACTATGCCAGCATGTACGACCCGGAAAAGCGCAAGGCCTTCAAGGCAGCGTGGCAGATGCGCTCGGCGCAAGGCTAGGCCGCGAACTCATAAAACAGTTTGTCCGCAGCGTCCGTTTTTCAGACGCGTCGAAGGATCAATTCGCACTCTATCTGCCGGTCGCGCGCGGAACCTATTTCACACCGCGTCCTTGGCCGCTTTGACTGGGCGCGCTCGGATGATTTTCCGAGCCGGCTTGGCCTTGAATACAGTCGGCTCTTTGGTGAAGGGATTAATGCCGTTGCGCGCCTTGGTCGCAGGCTTTTTTATGACGACAAATTTCGCAAAGCCCGGCACAAGGAAGGTACCGTTCTTCTTCAATTCCTTATAACCAATGGTCGCAAGCGTCTCCATGACGCTCTTAACCTCGCCCCTTTTCAGCTCTGAATGCTCGGCAATTTGGCCGATAAGTTCGGACTTCGTCATGGGCTTCGACATAGCTATCCCTCCTGATTCGATTCCCCGGACAGTATTTGCAAATCCAGCCTGAGACTCGTACACGACGGTGATGTTCACAGATTTGTTGAGCTGCACGATGGGAAATAGCACAAACCGCCGATCACAAGCGGGCAAACTTGGCTTTTAATGGCCCGACATAGCGGCATGACAAGGCGCAGCTCTCCACTCCTTCAACTTAAAGATATCGCCCTGACCTTCGGCGGCACGCCGCTGCTCTCAAGCGCGGAGCTGTCCGTCGGTGCCGGCGAGCGCGTATCCCTGGTCGGGCGTAATGGAACCGGCAAATCGACCCTGCTGAAAATTGCGGCGGGGTTGGTCGAACCAGACCGCGGTTCCATTTTCGTGCAGCCCGGAACCGTGGTGCGCTACCTGCCGCAGGAGCCGGACCTTTCGGGGGTGGCGTCTACGCTTGCCTACGTCGAGGCCGGCCTGCGGCCGGGCGACGACCGCCATGCCGCCCGTCGTCTCCTGGAGCAACTCGGCCTTACCGGGCAGGAAGATCCGGCAAAACTCTCCGGCGGCGAAGCGCGCCGTGCCTCGCTGGCGCGCGTGCTGGCGGCCAACCCCGATATCCTGCTTCTCGACGAGCCGACCAATCATCTCGACCTGACCACGATCGAATGGCTGGAGCGCGATCTCGATTCCCGGCGCGCCGCGCTGGTGATCATCAGCCACGATCGGCGCCTCCTGTCGACGCTCTCGCGCAGCACGGTCTGGCTCGACCGCGGCCAGACGCGCCGCCTCGATCGTGGGTTTGCCCATTTCGAAGAGTGGCGCGATGCGGTGCTGGCGGAGGAGGAACGCGATCAGCACAAGCTCGATCGCAAAATCGTCGCCGAGGAGCACTGGATGCGCTACGGCGTCACCGGCAGACGCAAGCGCAATATGCGTCGCGTCGGCCAATTGCAGGCGCTTCGGGAAGAGCGCCGCAGCTATCGCGCCACCACCGGCAACGCCGTCATCACCGCCGGTTCGGCGGCGCCGTCCGGCGCCCTGGTCATCGAGGCCGCCGGCATCGGCAAGAGCTACGATGGCCGTCCGATCGTCAGCGACTTCTCGATCCGCATCCAGCGCGGCGACCGTATCGGCATCGTCGGTCCGAACGGCAGCGGCAAGACCACGCTGATCAACATGCTGACCGGAGTTTTGGCACCGGACAAAGGTTCGGTACGGCTCGGATCGACGCTCGCTGTCGCGACACTCGACCAGCATCGCGACAGTCTCGATCCCAATGTGACGGTTACCGAGGCGCTGACCGAAGGTCATGGCGACACCGTTATGGTCAACGGCAACCCCAAGCACGTCGTCAGTTACATGAAAGACTTTTTGTTCGCGAGCGAACAGGCCCGCACGCCACTCGGCAAGCTGTCGGGCGGCGAACGCGGCCGCCTCATGCTGGCGCGGGTGCTCGCCAAGCCATCGAACCTTTTGGTGCTCGACGAACCGACCAACGACCTCGACATGGAAACATTGGACGTGCTCGAGGAGATGCTGGCCGACTATCCCGGGACCGTTCTGCTCATCAGCCACGATCGGGATTTTCTTGATCGCCTCGTGAGCGGGGTGATTGTGCCGGAGGGAAATGGCCGCTGGACCGAATATGCCGGCGGCTACAGCGACATGCTGGCGCAGCGCGGCGCGGATCTGACGCGCGAGAGCTCCAAGCCACAGCAACCGCGAAAAGTGTCTCGAGAAACAGCTTCGGTCGTTACGGGCGCGCGGCCCGCGAAGCGGCGGTTGACGTTCACGGACAAGCATGCGCTTGAAACCCTGCCCAAAACTATTGCCAAGCTGCAAACTGAAATCGATGGGCTGCAAGCAAAGCTCGGCGATCCACAATTCTATGCACGCGACCGCGCCGCGTTCGAGAAAGTCACGGCCGCACTCGGTGAGCTGCAGCTGAAAATCGCCGCGGCGGAAGAGCAATGGCTGGAACTCGAAATTTTGCGCGAGGAGCTTGCCAACACCTGACAGGCAGGCCTCACCCGGCGGGCTTGCGCCGGTGAATGTCTTTCACGTCGGTGAAAGAAATGCCGGGATTGTGTTCGCCGGTATATTCGAGGTCAAAGGCGTTGCGGGCCAGGAAGACGAGATCGCCATCGAAATCCTCGGCAATGGACGAGCGGTAGCTCGCCACGAATTGATCAAGCAGCCTGCGGTCGTCCGCAGCGATCCAGCGCGCGAACTGAAACTCCGCCGTGCTCCAACCGATTTCCAGCCCATATTCGTCGGCGAGCCTTGCTTTGAGGACGTCGAGTTGCAATGGGCCGACAACGCCCACCAGAGCCGAGGATCCGTCGGTCGGCTGGAATACCTGCGCGACGCCTTCCTCGGCCAGCTGGTGCATAGCCTGTTTGAGCTTCTTGGCCCTCATGGCATCGGTCAAACGAACCCGGCGCAAAATCTCCGGCGCGAAGTTCGGTACGCCGACAAAGTTGAATTCCTCGCCTTCCGTCAGGGTGTCGCCGATGCGTAGCGTGCCGTGATTGGGTATGCCAACCACGTCGCCGGCGAAGGCCTCCTCGGCAAGCGCCCGATCTTGGGCAAAGAAAAATTGCGGAGCGTGCAGGCTGATGGTCTTGCCCGTTCGCACCTGCTTGACCTTCATGCCGCGGCTGAGCTTGCCGGAGCAAAGCCGCACGAAGGCGATACGGTCGCGATGGTTCGGATCCATGTTCGCCTGAATCTTGAAGACGAATGCGGACGTGCCGGGCTCGGTGGCCGCCACAACCCGCTTGTCGGCGGTCTGCGCCCGCGGCGCCGGCGCGATGGCGGCAAGCGCATTGAGCAGATCGCCGACGCCGAAATTTTTGAGCGCACTGCCGAAGAAGACCGGAGTCAGGTGGCCCTCGGCAAAGGCTCGCGGATCGAACCGCTTGCAGGCGTGACGCACGAGATCGAATTCCGCGCCAAATGCCGCCGCGTCCAGACCAGGGTTCAGCGCGGTGACTTCGGCGATCGTCATGGCGCGTAGCGTTCCGGCGGAACCCGCATCGCCGTCCAGCAAGCGCACGCCACCGGACTCGACGTCGATTGTGCCGACAAAATCACGCCCGCGCCCGACCGGCCAAGTGATCGGCGCGGTATCAAGCGCCAGCGTTTTCTCGATCTCGTCGACGAGGTCAAACGGGTCGCGGCTCTCGCGGTCCATCTTATTGATGAATGTAATGATCGGAATGTCGCGCAGCCGGCAGACCTCGAACAGCTTGCGCGTCCGCGGCTCGATGCCCTTGGCGGTGTCGATCACCATCACGGCAGAATCCACCGCCGTGAGGGTCCGATAGGTGTCTTCGGAGAAATCCTCGTGGCCTGGCGTATCAAGCAGGTTGAACACACGGCCATCGTACTCGAAGGTCATCACCGAGGTGACGACGGAAATCCCGCGCTCACGCTCAATGCTCATCCAGTCCGAACGCGTTGAGCGCCGGTTGCGCTTGGCCTTGACTTGGCCGGCAAGCTGAATCGCACCCCCGAACAACAGGAGCTTCTCCGTCAACGTGGTCTTGCCCGCATCCGGGTGGGAGATGATCGCAAAGGTACGCCGCCGCTCGACCTCGGTCGCAAAGGACGACAGAGCTGGGGCGCCGTCGGGGGCGCGGATGGGCATGTTCATGGCGGGCTGGATGTGGCATTTCAAGCCATCCAGATCAAGCTTTGAGAGGACTTCTCTCGAAACAAGCTTGCCTGCGATTTCCCGCTACCTACTCTTAGGACCGCGAATACGTCACCTTAGCTCTGGGAAAGAGCATCGCTTTAGGAAAGACCATGGCCAGCGACAACAAAACAGCCAAAGCCGATCACGCTCCAAAGAACGAGCCCGCCGTGAAGGACAAAAGCGCTTCAGGTCAAGCCACAGCCAAGACTGAAGCCAAGACCGAAACCAAGACCGAAACCAAGACCGAAACCAAGACCGAGAGCGGCGAGGCCGTTGCCGCTGCCCCTTCAGGCTACAGCCGAGGCGAAGGCCAGAAGCCGGTCAGCGCCGCCTACAAGGAAAATTGGAATGCGATTTTCGCGAAGAAGAAGGCGAAGAGGAAAAAGCGATAAGACTTCGGCGTGCTTTAATGCTGCTTCTTTTCCAAGCGCTGCGCCAGATCGTCAAGTTGATCGAGATTGCGATAGCGGATGCTGACGACGCCGCTTTCGCCGCGCGCATCGATACTGACGACCAGGCCGAGCGCGTCCGACAAACGCTTTTCCAGCGCCAGCGTGTCGGCCTTCTTGTCCGCCGATCGCTTGCGGGAAGGAGACTTGCCGTTGCGGCCTGATTCCTGGCGCGCGATCTCCTCGACCTGACGGACATTGAGGCCGCGCGCGACGATTTCGTCGGCGAGCTTTTCGGCATTGGGCTGGCCGACCAGCATGCGGGCATGACCGGCGTCGAGCTTGCCTTTGAAAATATAAGCGCGGATCGAAGGCGGCAGTTTCAATAGCCGTAGCGTATTGGCGACATGGCTGCGGCTCTTGCCGACCATTTTGGCGATGTCGTCCTGGGTATGGCTGTAATCTTCCATCAGTGCCCGATAGCCCTCGGCCTCTTCGAGCGGATTGAGGTCGGCGCGCTGCACGTTCTCGATGATCGCAAGCTGCAGCGATTCCTCGTCGGTCGCCTCGATGATGACGACCGGAACTTCGTGCAGGCCGGCGCGCTGCGCCGCGCGCCAGCGCCGCTCGCCGGCGATGATCTCGAAGGCGTCGGGCGCACCGCGGACCGGCCGCGCCACGATCGGTTGAATCATGCCGCGCTCGCGTAGCGAAGCCGTCAATTCATCCAGCTCTTCCTCGGAGAACATGCGCCGCGGATTGCGCGCATTCGGCCGCAGCGAAGTGGTCGGTACGCGCCGCTGGCCGCGCGGACGCTCGGCCGAGCTCTCGGTGCCGACATCGCCGATCAGGGCCGCAAGTCCGCGGCCCAATCGCGATCGCGCTGCGTCCTCCGCCATCGCCGCCTTCCCTGGAGTTTCACTCACAAGACTATTCCGCGTTTACTGTTGCACGTTTCTTTGATGCCGCCGGCAATAGCTGATCACGTTCAACTGGCAAGCAGTTCTTTTTCGCGCTGGATGATTTCGGTGGCGAGCCGCAGATAGGCTTCGCTGCCGCTGCATTTGAGATCGTAGACCAGCACCGGCTTGCCATAAGACGGCGCTTCCGAGACGCGCACATTGCGCGGAATGATGGTGTCGTAGACTTTCCGGCCCATGAATTCGCGCACGTCGGCGACGACCTGGCCCGACAAATTGTTGCGCGCGTCGTACATGGTCAGCACGACGCCGTGGATGGTGAGATCAGGATTGAGTTGCGCGCGCACCGACTCAACTGTCTTGAGCAATTGCGACAGACCTTCGAGCGCGAAAAACTCGCATTGCAGCGGGACCAGAATGGCGTTGGCCGCCGCCATTGCGTTGATGGTCAGGAGATTGAGCGACGGCGGACAGTCGACCAGCACGTAAGTGAATTTGGTTTGACCGGCTGCGAGCGTGCTCAGCGGCGCCAGCGCATTGCGCAAGCGGAAGGCGCGATCGCGCGCTTGACCGATCTCAAGCTCGAGCCCTGAGAGATCGAGCGTCGACGGCGCGAGATGCAGCCGCGGTACCGCAGTCGCGACGATGGCATCGCGCAACGTCGCTTCGCCGATCAGGATATCGTAGGTCGAGTGCTCCCGATTACGGCGGTCGATGCCGAGACCGGTCGAGGCATTGCCCTGCGGGTCGAGATCGATGATCAGCACTTCTTCGCCGATGGCGGCGAGCGCGGTGCCAAGATTGATTGCCGTCGTGGTCTTGCCGACGCCGCCCTTCTGATTGGCGACCGCAAGCACGCGAGGTGGCTTGGCGAGCTGCACCCCCGCCGCACGATCGGGCGCGGCAAAAGGCACCACTGTTTGCTCTGATAACGGTTCGTCTGACATAGCCGGCAATTCCAATTCGCTTTGCGAGTATCTCAATGACGGCGTTGGTTTGGCGTCCGCCCCGGTTGAGAAATCTTCTCAATTCCCGTTATAGAGATGATCCTGGCTTTGGGATCGGTAAGACTCGGCGCCAAAGACAACTGGATGCTCCAACATTTAGCGGCTTCGGTCAATTCGGCATCTACATCTTGACCCTTGGGAAACAGACCGAGCGTCCCAGTTTTCAACAACGGATACGTCCCGGTTAACAGCGCGGCAAGTGGCGCCAGCGCCCGCGCTGTCACAACGTCCACAGGCACCGTAAGGTTTTCGACAAAATCTTCCAGCCCGACCGCGTGGACCTCGGCGGGAGCGCCTGTGGCGAGGACTGCTTCGCGCAAGAAGGCCGCCTTCTTGGTACTGCGTTCGACCAGATGCACCCGCGCTCCCGGCATGTCCGCGAGCGCGCAGGCGATCACCACACCCGGAAACCCCGCCCCTGAGCCGAGATCGACCCAGACTTGCGCCTGCGGTGCCAGCGCCAAAAGCTGAAGCGAATCGGCGATGTGGCGGGTCCATAGTTTCGGCTCGGTGGACGATGCAATCAAGTTCATCCGCTGCTGCCATTCCAGCAACACAGCGACAAAGCGGTCGAGCCGAGCCAATGTTTCACGTGAAACAGGCGTCAGCGCCAAGGCGCGGCTGCGATCCGCGGCGAGTTCAGGCGACAGCGCCACGGGCAGGTTTCCTGCCTTGCCGGCGCAAATGCGCGACCAGGAGCGTCAGCGCCGCCGGCGTGATGCCGTCGATGCGGCCGGCATGGCCAATGGTGCGCGGCCGATGCATTTCCAGCTTATGGCGGACCTCGTTGGACAATCCCGGCAGCGCCGCATAGTCGAGATCGTCGGGCAAAGTGACGCTTTCATCGCGGCGATAGGACTCGACGTCGGCAGCCTGCCGGCTGAGATAAACCTCGTATTTCGCGTCGATTTCAAGCTGCTCGGCGATCTTTACCGGCAGTTCACCGAAGCTCGGCCAGATCCGCGCGACATCGCCGATGCCGATGTCCGGATAGGACAACACCTCGAAGGCCGAACGGCGCTGACCATCCCTGCGCAAGGCAACGCCATGCCGCGCGGCTTCGCTTGGCGTGACCACGAGCTCCCGCGCCATGGTCCGCGCCGCATCGAGCCCTACCATCTTGGTGCGATGCGCCCTCGCCCGCACCGGGCCGACGCAACCGAGCGCAACGCCCTTATCCGTCAGGCGCTGGTCGGCGTTGTCTGCGCGTAGCGTCAGCCGATACTCGGCGCGCGACGTGAACATGCGATAGGGCTCGGTGACGCCGCGGGTGACGAGATCGTCGATCATGACGCCGATATAGCCTTCGGCGCGATCGAACACGATCGGCGCGCCGCCACCGGCGCGCGCGGCGGCATTGAGACCGGCCACAAGACCCTGCGCAGCGGCCTCCTCGTAGCCCGTGGTGCCGTTGATCTGGCCGGCCAGGAACAGACCGGGCATACGTTTGGTCTCAAGCGACGGCGTTAGCTCGCGCGGATCGACGTAGTCGTATTCGATGGCGTAGCCCGGCCGAACGACTCGGGCCCGTTCCAGGCCGGGAATCGAAGCCACCAGCGCAATCTGGACGTCCTCGGGCAGCGACGTCGAGATGCCGTTTGGGTAGACCGTGGTGTCGTCGAGCCCCTCCGGCTCGAGGAAAATCTGATGCCCATCGCGTTCGCCGAAGCGCACGATCTTGTCCTCGATGGATGGGCAATAGCGCGGGCCGCGGCTCTTGATCTGGCCGGAATACATCGGCGAACGGTGCACATTGGCGCGGATGATGTCGTGGGTGGCCGGCGTCGTCCGGGTGATGCCGCACTCGATTTGCGGGGTAACGATGCGCTCAGTGAGTGCCGAAAACGGCTCCGGCGGCTCGTCACCGGGCTGCATCTGCACCGCCGACCAGTCGATGGTCGTACCGTCGAGCCGTGGCGGCGTACCGGTCTTGAGACGGCCGAGCGCAAACCCCGCACTCTCCAGCGTGTGCGAAAGCCCCAAGGCGGGCGCCTCGCCTACCCGGCCAGCCGGAATTTGCCGCTCGCCGATATGGATCAAGCCGCGCAAGAACGTGCCGGTCGTCAGCACGACAGCGCCGGCGTCAAATGTGCGGCCGTCGGCCAGTCGAACGCCCGTGACGCGTTGCTCGACGACGAGATCGTCCACCTCCGCTTCGACCACGGTCAAATTCGCGGTCTCGCGGATCGCCTGCTGCATTGCCGCCGCATAGAGCTTGCGGTCGGCCTGGGCGCGCGGGCCGCGCACCGCCGGTCCCTTGCGGCGATTGAGCACCCGGAACTGAATGCCGCCGGCATCGGCGACGCGGCCCATGAGGCCGTCGAGCGCATCGACCTCGCGCACCAGATGGCCCTTGCCAAGCCCGCCGATAGAGGGATTACAAGACATGGCGCCGACGGTGGCGAAACGATGGGTGATCAGCGCCGTCCGTGCGCCCATGCGGGCGGCCGCGGCCGCCGCCTCACAGCCAGCATGGCCGCCACCGACAACGATCACGTTGAAGCGCGCGTCCATCTAAAAATTCTCCAAGATGTTGGCCTTGTAGCCAACGCCGGGTTGACGGTCAAAAACGCGGCGACGGGGTCTCCTGGCAATGTTTCACGTGAAACATGCACAGCCGGAACACTCCGATGTGGTCGTTAACGTTTCATTTACCAATACAAAAATCGCGAAAGATGACGTCCAAAATATCCTCGACGTCGACTCGGCCAGTGAGTCGGCCCAGCGTCGTCGCGGCCGCGCGCAAGTCCTCGGCAATCAGCTCCTCGTCGTTGGCATGATCCCAGACCACTGCGCGATCAAGCGCCACCACGGTCTCCTCCAACGCCCGACGATGCCGGGCGCGGGTGATGACCGCCGATTCGGTCGATGCGAAATAAGTCGTAGCGTAAGCCGAAAGAGCGGCCGTCAGAGCCTCCATGCCTATGCCCGTGAGTGCGGAAATTGATACAGTGAACTCATATTCATTATTCTCGTGTTTGCCCTCATCGCCGCGGGAGCTTACGTCAGCCTGGTCGATTTTGTTCCGAACCAGCCAAATCTCCACATTGGCGAGGTTTTTGGGGCGCCCATCGATCGCTAAGCCGACGGCCGATCCGTCAATGACCCACAACACCAGGTCGGCCGCGGCGGCGCGCTCTCGCGCCCGCCGGACACCCTCCTGCTCTACCGGCTCAGCGCTGTCGCGAATACCGGCGGTGTCGAGCAAGGTCACCGGATAGCCGTCGAGATCGAGATGCACCTCGATGACGTCGCGCGTGGTGCCGGCATAGGGCGACACGATCGCGGCCTCGCGCCGCGCCAGCCGATTGAGCAGAGTTGATTTTCCGGCATTGGGCGGACCGGCAATGGCGACCACAAGTCCATCGCGCAGCCGTTCGCCGCGGCGGCCGTCGGCTAGGACGCCGGCGATTTCGTCACGCAATTGCTGCGCAGCATGAAGCGCGGGATCGAGCAAATCTTCGGGCACATCGGCTTCGTCGGAAAAATCGATCCGCGCCTCGACCAAGGCCAGCGCCTCGATCAATCGCCGCCGCCACGCCTCGGCGCGGTCGCCGATCAAGCCTTTGAGCTGGCGAAAAGCGAGGCGCCGCTGTGCCTGAGTTTCTGCGGCGATCAGATCGGCCAATCCCTCCACCGCCGTGAGGTCGAGCCGGCCATTTTCGAAGGCGCGGCGGGTAAACTCGCCCGCCTCGGCGGGCCGGCATCCCTTGATCGTCGCCAGCCCATCGAGCACGCCGGCAATGACCGATTGACCGCCATGAAGCTGCAGCTCGGCGACATCCTCACCTGTCTCGCTGCGCGGCGCCGGAAACCACAGCGCCAGCGCTTCGTCGATGATCTCGTTGTTCCGGGGATCACGCACGCGCGCTAGCGCCGCCTTGCGCGGCTCGGGCAGGCGCCCGATCAGTTTCTCAAGAGCAGCACCCGCATGCGGGCCAGAGACGCGCACCACGGCAATTGCAGCCGGCGGCCGGCCGGAGGAGAGAGCGAAGATGGTGGAACAATCCGACATAACGCTCTGTTGAAAGCAATCGGCGGTTCGGTGCTATCGCCACCCGAGGGCTAATTGCTACGGTGCGGCCATGTCTACTGGACCCGTGTCTACTGGACCCATGTCTACTGCACCCACGTCAGCGCCGCCGCAAGGTTCGGAGCAAAACCGTCTCGCCCAGGAGACGAGTCCGTATTTGCTGCAACACCAGCACAATCCAGTCGCCTGGTGGGCCTGGGGCCCCGAGGCGCTGGCGGAAGCCAAACGCAGCGGCAAGCCGATCCTGCTCTCGGTCGGCTATGCGGCCTGTCATTGGTGCCACGTCATGGCGCACGAAAGTTTTGAGGATGACGCCACCGCGGCCGTGATGAACGAACTCTTCGTCAACATCAAAGTCGATCGCGAGGAACGGCCGGACATCGATCAAATCTACATGGCGGCGCTGCATCATCTCGGCGAACACGGCGGTTGGCCGCTGACGATGTTTCTGACGCCCGCCGGCGAGCCGATCTGGGGCGGCACTTACTTTCCCAAAACCTCCCGTTACGGCAAGCCAGCCTTCGTCGACGTGCTGCGCGAGATCGCGCGGCTGTTCCGCGAGGAGCCGCAGAAGATCGAGACCAACCGCGCGGCGCTGATGGAGCAGCTCGCCGCGACCGCGCGCAAATCCGGCACCGTGACGATCGGTGCAGCTGAGCTCGATAACGCGGCGCGGCAGCTTGGCGGCATCATCGACCCGGTCAACGGCGGCACCCGCGGCGCGCCGAAATTTCCGCAAGCCGCGCTGTTCGAATTGCTCTGGCGGGCGGGGCTGCGCACCGGCGAGAAGCGCTACTTCGCCGCCGTCGACATCACCCTCGACCACATTTGCGAAGGCGGTATTTACGACCATCTCGGCGGCGGCTTTTCGCGCTATTCGGTGGATGAACGATGGCTGGTGCCGCATTTCGAAAAGATGCTCTACGACAATGCGCAGCTGCTCGAGCTGCTCGCCATCGCGCACCAACGCAGCGGCAAGCCGCTTTATCACCGGCGCGCCCGGGAAACTGTGGCTTGGCTCAAGCACGAGATGACGACGGCGGAGGGGGCGTTCTCGGCTTCGCTCGATGCCGATTCCGAAGGCGAGGAGGGCAAATTTTATGTCTGGTCGCTCGCCGAGGTGATGCGCGAACTCGGCAGCGAGGATGGCGGGTTTTTTGCCCGGCACTATGACGTGACGCTGGGCGGCAATTTCGAAGGTCACAACATCCTCAATCGGCTCAAGCCGATGGAACGCAGCGAAGCCGATGAAGCGCGACTTGCGGACTTACGCGCCAAGCTCCTTGCTGTGCGTGCGACGCGGGTGCGTCCGGGCCTCGATGACAAAGTGCTCGCCGACTGGAACGGCCTGATGATCGCCGCGCTCGCCAACGCAAGCCTCATGTTTGAGGAACCATCATGGCTGGACATGGCGGCACGCGTTTTCGATTTCGTCGCGAGCACGATGACGCGCCGCGATCGGCTCGGTCATTCGTGGCGCCAGGGCCAGCTGAAATTTCCCGGGCTCGCGTCCGATTTCGCCGCGATGATCCGCGCCGCGCTGGCACTCTACGAGGCGACGGGCAAAAAACCTTACCTCGACCAGGCGCTGACCTGGCAACACGCGCTTGATCGCGACTACGCCGATGCCGCAACCGGAACCTATTATCTCACCGCCGCCGATGCCGAAGGTCTGGTCATCCGCCCGGCGTCGACCGCCGACGAAGCGACGCCGAACCACAACGCCGTCGCCGCGCAGAATTTGATCCGCTTGGCGGTGCTCGCCGGCGAGCATCGCTTTCTTGAGCAAGCCGATCGGTTGATCGCGGCGATCGCGCCGCAGGCCGTCGAGAACCTCTATATGCACATGGCGCTGCTCAATGCCGTCGATTTGCGGCTGCGCGCGGCGGAGATCGTGGTGACCGGGGAGGGCGCCCAGGCGGAGGCTCTGCTGGCAGCCGCTCGCGCGCATCCGCCACTCAACCGCATCGTGCTTCACGCCGGGTCGGTACAGGCGCTGCCGCCGCAACACCCGGCGCGGGCGAAAATTGCCGCCGGCGGCGGACCGGCAGCTTTCATCTGCGTCGGCGAAACCTGCTCGCTGCCGGTCACCGATCCGGCCGGCCTTCTTGGCGCCATCGATTCGGTGCGACATTCTTGACGCGGCGCTTCATTCGATAACGATTCGTGCTCTATTGGCGCTGCCGGGGCGCAGCAAGGAAACCTAACGATGCGATATGGACTCATCTTGGCCGCCGCCCTAGCCGCCATGTTCACGACCAGCGCCCGCGCCGATGACGAATGGTGCGGCTATGCCACGGGTGACAAGGCGCTCATCGAGTGCGGTTATTCGAGCGTCGCCCAATGCGAGACTGCCGTCGGCAAGGGCGGCGTATGCTTTGTCGATCCGGAATACGCGCTCAAGACCAAGCGGCCCACGAAGGTGGATCTCGCTGAGTTTTCAGCCGAGCGTTGATGGCTGCCGCCGCGAACCGAGCGCGGACTACCGCCGGCGTCTACGTATTCATCGAGTTCGAAGAACTCGCCGTTGTTCTTGGTGTTGCGCAGCTTGTCGAGCAGGAAGTCGATGGCGTCCATGGTGCCCATCGGATTGAGGATGCGGCGCAGCACGTACATTTTCTTGAGCTGATCCGGCGGCACCAGAAGCTCTTCCTTGCGGGTGCCGGAGCGGGTGATGTCCATGGCCGGGAAGGTGCGCTTGTCGGCGACCTTGCGGTCGAGGATCAATTCCGAATTGCCGGTGCCCTTGAACTCTTCGAAGATCACCTCGTCCATGCGGCTGCCGGTATCGATCAAGGCGGTGGCGATGATGGTCAGCGAGCCACCCTCTTCGATGTTACGCGCGGCGCCGAAAAAGCGCTTCGGCCGTTGCAGCGCGTTGGCGTCGACGCCGCCGGTGAGCACCTTGCCGGAAGAGGGCACCACGGTGTTGTAGGCGCGGCCGAGCCGGGTGATCGAGTCCAGCAGAATCACCACGTCGCGGCCGTGCTCGACCAGGCGCTTGGCCTTCTCGATCACCATCTCGGCGACCTGGACGTGGCGCACCGCCGGTTCGTCGAAGGTCGAGGAAACCACCTCGCCCTTGACCGAGCGTTGCATGTCGGTGACTTCCTCCGGCCGCTCGTCGATCAGCAGCACGATCAGATAACATTCCGGATGATTGTGGGTGATCGAATGGGCGATGTTCTGCAGCAACACGGTCTTGCCGGTGCGCGGCGGCGACACGATCAGCGCGCGCTGGCCTTTGCCGACCGGCGCCACGATATCGATGACGCGTGCCGAAAGATCCTTCTTGGTCGGATCCTCGAATTCCATCTTCAGCCACTCGTCGGGATAGAGCGGCGTCAGATTGTCGAAATTGACCTTGTGGCGGGCTTTCTCAGGGTCCTCGAAGTTGAGCGAATTGACCTTGAGCAATGCGAAGTAGCGTTCGCCTTCTTTGGGGCTGCGGATATGGCCGTCGATGGTGTCGCCAGTGCGTAGCCCGAAGCGGCGGATCTGCGAGGGCGACACGTAAATATCGTCGGGCCCCGGCAGATAGTTCGCCTCCGGCGAGCGCAGGAAGCCAAAACCGTCCGGCAGAACTTCGACCACGCCTTCGCCGACAATATCGGTTTCGCGCGCCGAGAGTTGCTTGAGGATGCCGAACATCAGCTCCTGCTTACGCATGGTCGAGGCGTTCTCGACCTCGAGCTCTTCGGCAAAGGAGACGAGCTCAGCCGGAGTCTTGGTCTTGAGCTCTTGGAGTTTCATTTCGCGCATTCAGAATGTCCTATGGAAATCAAGCCGGCGGTAGGATTGGATTGCAGCTTCGCCGGCGGGAGAAGGAAGATCGTAGGTCTTGGGTTGCGGGGAGTTAGGACCCCGGACCCCGATGCATCAATCGGCTCCAGTCCACTGGAGCCAGAACTCAGCTGCATCCGCCTACGTTGGGTGGGATGCTGCAAACATAAGAAAAGACCGCAGTTCTAGCAAGAGGCGAGACCGACTTTCACTAAGAACGCGTAAAATTCAGAACGGTTTCAACACCACCAACAGCACAATGATGATCATCAGGACGGTAGGTATTTCATTGATTAGCCTATAGAATTTCTGAGAATGCCGGTTGCGGTCGCCGGCAAAATCTTTCATCCACCGGGCCAACAATCCATGGACGGCCGAGAGCCCAAGAACGAGGATGACTTTGGCCCAAAGCCAGCCAGTGGCGAACCAGCCATAGCGAGAATCAGGGCCAAGCCAGGCCAGGGCGAGGCCAAGGACCCAGGTTGCGACCATCGCGGGGTTGATGGTGGCGCGTAATAGGCGCCGCTCCATCACCTTGAAGGTCTCCGACTGCACTGAGCCCGTTTCGGCGGCGCAGTGATAGACGAACAGGCGTGGCAGATAGAGCATCCCCGCCATCCAGGCGATGACAGCGATGATGTGGAACGCCTTGATCCACTCATACATGGCTGCGAACCCGTGCGATCAGACGCTCCACATGGGCGATCGGGGTATCCGGCAAGATACCGTGGCCAAGGTTGAAAATGAACGGGTGACGTCCGAATGCTTCGAGGATGGCATCGGTCGCATGATCGAGCGCCGCTCCGCCAGCGAGCAACACCAACGGATCGAGATTGCCTTGAATGGTCCGCAGCGGCTGAATGTAGTCGCGCGCAAAATTCAATTCCATCATCCAATCGAGCCCCACTGCGTCAACCGGCACCGCGTCCAGATAGCGCTGCAACTCGGTCCCCGCACCACGCGGAAAGCCGATAATGCGCGCCGCCGGAAATTGTTCACGCACGCTCGCCACGATCCGCGCTGTGGGCTCGATGCACCATCTACGGAATTCACCGGCGGGCAGCACACCCGCCCAGGTATCGAAGATCTGCACGGCATCGACACCGGCTGCAAACTGCCGGACCAGGTAGCTCGCCGAAGCCTCGATCAATAAATCGATAAGCTCTGCGAAGGCTTCAGGATGCCGATAAGCGAATAACCGCGCCGGCGCTTGATCTACCGTGCCGCAGCCGGCGATCATGTAGGTTGCCACTGTCCACGGTGCCCCGCAGAAGCCCAAAAGTGCAACGGCAGGCGGTAGTTCTGTTTTGACGCGTTCAATCGTCTCGTAGACCGCTGCGAGTTTGGCGTGATCAATCTCGGACCGCAAACGCTTGATCGCCGACGGCTGTTCCAGCGCATCCAGTCGCGGTCCCTCGCCAGTCTCGAACGTTACATGCTGACCAAGGGCATGCGGAATGACCAAGATATCGGAAAACATGATTGCAGCGTCAAAACCAAAGCGACGAATCGGCTGCAGCGTCACTTCGCATGCAAGCTTCGGATTGAAACACAGGTCAAGAAAGCTATTCGTCTTCTCGCGGATTGCCCGATATTCCGGAAGATACCGACCTGCCTGCCGCATCAGCCAAATCGGCGGAATGGGACTCCGTTCGCCCGCCAGCGTACGGAGCAAGGATTTAGTCACAGGATTATCCGGCACGCTCAGTCCTTACCCAAACTAAGTTTAATAGAATCTGTTGTAGTGGTATGACGGTTGATTAGACTCATACATTTCTACGCATACGTCATCCACACTCTACCCACATATTCCCGTTTCTCTAAACAACGGGCACGGCGGTGCATTGGCGAGTTTATCGGCCCAGCATGGCCTTTTTCGGCATGCGCTAAGATAGTCATCCACAATCCATCAGTTACACACGCCGCCGCCGCTGCATGACATCACAGCGGAACGGGTGTGGACGGAGTTCCACGTAATATCCCTATTGTGCTTGCACCCCACGCCAAGCCATGGCCTTCTCCCCAGTCGTCGACAGGTTATTCATTCTCCGTATGGCTCAAGCCTCCCTATGGCCCAAGCACCGGGTTACTTTCATCTGCACCTGATTTCGGACGCGACCGGTGAGACCTTGATCACCGTCGCCCGCGCCGCGGCGGCGCAATACGCCAAAGTTCTGCCGGTCGAGCATGTCCACCCGTTGGTGCGGACGCAAAAGCAACTCGACCGAGCGCTCGCCGATCTCGAAGAATCGCCGGGCATCGTGCTCTATACGTTGCTCGAGGAAAACCTGGTCGAACGGCTGGAGACCAAGTGCCGCGACCTGGGGCTGCCGTGCCTGTCGATCCTCGGGCCGGTCCTGCACCTGTTCCAGGCCTATCTGGGCGCCGAAACCACCCACAAGGTTGGCGCGCAACACACCCTCAATGCCGAATATTTCCGCCGTATCGATGCGCTCAACTACACGATGATGCACGATGACGGCCAGCAAACCGACGATTTGGAGGAGGCGGACGTCGTGCTGGTCGGGGTATCGCGGACGTCGAAAACGCCGACCTCGATCTATCTTGCCAATCGCGGTGTGAAGACCGCGAACGTGCCGCTGGTTCCGGGCGTATCCTTGTCGCCCAATGTCGAGCGGCTGTCGCGCCCTCTGGTCGTCGGCCTGTTCGCCACCCCCGAGCGCATCGTGCAAATCCGGCAAAACCGGCTGCTTGGCCTCAAGGTGGAACGCGAGGATGACCAGTATATCGATCGTCAGGCGGTCACCGAGGAGATCGCCGCCTCGCGCCGGCTGTGCGCCAAGCACAATTGGCCGCTGATCGACGTGACTCGGCGCTCGATCGAAGAAACCGCGGCCGCGGTGATGGCGCTGCTCGGCGAGCGCCGCCGGCACAAGGCGTCGTGAGCTATGCCGTTGTGGCTCGCTGCAACGCCACTGGTGCTGGCCTCCAGAAGCGCGGTGCGACGAACGCTGCTGGAAGCCGCTGGCATTGCGGTCGAGATATGCCCGGCCGACATCGACGAACGCGGCGTCGAAGCCGCCGCGCCATTACAAGCGCCGGTGGCGATCGCCGCGCTTTTGGCCCGTGAAAAAGCGTCCGTCATAGCGGAGCGCAATCGCGGGCGCCTCATTCTCGGCGCCGATCAGACGCTCTCGCTCGACGGCCGGCGATTTACCAAACCGGCCGACCGAGCTGCGGCCCGTGTGCAGCTGCGCGCTCTTTCCGGCCGCACCCATGAGCTTTATTCGGCGATCGCCTTTGTCCAGGACGGCACGGTGTTGTTCGAATATGTCGGTGTCGCCCGCCTGACTATGCGCGCAGTTTCGGACCGGTTCCTCGACGACTATCTCGATGCCGTCGGCGATGCTGCGA
This sequence comes from uncultured Alphaproteobacteria bacterium, assembly GCA_963724715.1. Taxonomy (GTDB): domain Bacteria; phylum Pseudomonadota; class Alphaproteobacteria; order Rhizobiales; family Xanthobacteraceae; genus BOG-931. The sequence continues at coordinate 490,713 of CAVRVV010000006.1, forward strand.
CCGCCAGCGTCGGCGCCTATCAACTCGAAAGTCTTGGCATTCAGCTTTTCGAGCGCATCGACGGCGACTATTTCACCGTATTGGGCTTACCGCTGACGACGGCGCTGGATTTCCTTCGCCGCAACCGATGTCTGGCACAATGAGTGGCGCGCGACCCTTCGTCCTGTGTCTGACCGGCTCGCTCGGCATGGGCAAATCGACGGCGGCAAAATTCTTCGCCGAGGCCGGCGTGCCGGTGCATGATTCCGATGCCGTGGTGCACGCGCTTTACGAAGGCGAAGCGGTGGCCGCCATCGAAACGGCATTTCCCGGCACGACGTCCGGCGGCAAGGTCGACCGCAGCAAGCTTGCGGCAAAAGTCATCGATGACCAGGCGGCGCTGGCGCGGCTGGAAGCCATTGTGCATCCGCTGGTCGCCAATGCCCGTGACAAGTTCCTTGCCGACGCGCATGCGCGCGGCGCCCCCGTCGTCGTGCTCGATATCCCGCTGCTGTTCGAGATCGGCGGCGAGGGGAGCTGTGATGCCGTGGTCGTCGTCTCGGCGCCGGCCGAAGTCCAGCGCAGCCGCGCCATGGCGCGGCCGGGCATGACCGAGGAGAAATTCGCAAGCCTGTTGGCCAAGCAGATGCCGGACGCGAAAAAGCGCGCCCGCGCGGATTTTATCGTGGATAGTTCGCAAAGCTTCGATCACGCCCGCACCCAGGTGCACGACATTCTCAAGGCAGTCGCTAAAATGCCGCGAAAGCCGTGATTCGTAGCAGCGATCCGGGCCTATTGCCGGCGTGGAAGATTTGATGCGCGAAATCGTGTTCGATACCGAGACCACCGGCCTCGATCCGTTCCAGGGCGATCGGATGGTCGAGATCGGCTGCATCGAGCTGGTCAATCGCTTTCCGACCGGCAAGGTTTTCCATTGCTACTTCAATCCGCAGCGCGACATGCCGGAATCGGCTTTCAAGATTCACGGGCTGTCGAATGACTTCCTGAAGGACAAATCGCTATTCGCCGATAAGGTGGACGAGCTCATTGCCTTTTTCGGCGATGCCCAGCTTGTCGCGCACAACGCGATGTTTGACCTGGGCTTCCTCAACGCCGAGCTGGAGCGCGCCGGCCGCGCCGCGGTAAACCGCGAGCGCATGATCGACACGCTTGTCATCGCGCGCCGCAAGCATGCCGGCGGATCGAACCGGCTCGACGATTTGTGCGTGCGCTATGCGATCGACAATTCGCGCCGCACCAAGCACGGCGCCCTGCTCGACGCCGAGCTCTTGGCCGAGGTCTATGTCGAGTTGATCGGCGCCCGCCAGGCGTCGCTCGTACTCTCCCAAACGGCGGCGCCGGCCGCGGCAGCCGGCGTGGCCATCGTCGTGCGCGAGCGCGCTGCGCCGCTTGCGTCAAGCGTGACCGACGAGGAGCGCGCCGCACACCGGCGCTTCATAGCAACGCTCGGCGACGGCGCGATCTGGCGCGATTATATCAAGTTGGATTGAGCGGCGGTGCTGCCGGCGCCGCCGCCAAGCGCTGGCGGTACAGCTCGACAAAATCGATCGGGTTGAGCAGCAGCGGCTGGAAACCGCCGTTGCGCACCGACGTGGCGACGATTTCGCGCGCGAATGGAAACAGCAGCCGCGGGCATTCGATCAATACGAACGGCTGCAGACTATCGGTGGGAACGTTCACGACGCGGAACATGCCGGCAAAGACCAGCTCGAAGCTGTACAGGACCAGGCTGTCGGATTCCGCCTTACCCTCCAGACGCAACGTCACCTCGAAGTCGGTCTCGTTGGCGGGCGCGGCTTCGACGTTGACTTGGATGTTGATGGTCGGCTGTTGCGGGCTCGGCGCCAGCGAGCGCGGCGCGTGCGGGTTCTCGAACGACAAATCCTTCACATACTGCCCGAGGACGGCAATTTGAGGCATCGCCATCTGTGGCTGGGGGCCGCCATTTGTCGTCGACATACTGATCTCCGGCGCGCGCGGGCGTCGCGGATTTGGCTAACACAGGGCAGGCGGGCGAACAATGGCGGCTGGCAGGCTCCCATTGGGGCGATAATGCCGTCGATTTCGGCGCGCCTGCCCAAATGACGGCCGACATTGCCTCAAAGCCCAGGGCATGAGCGGTCGCGCTAGATACCGGCGCCTGCAATGTTGGCGTGGCGGCAGCAATCGTTTAAACTTTCACGCGGCCGCGCTGCTATCATGTCGCGCAGCCTCTGGATGGCACCCCGCGCGTGCCTACATAACAACTGGGAACCGGGTTCCCGCCTGCTAATCGTGCTTTGGGCCGTCCTCTAAGGAACGTATCGTTCCGCCATTTGTGATGCCGAGAGAATGTCAAACGTGTTCGACATCTACACCATCATCTTTCTGGCGCTCGCAGTGTTCATTTTCCTGCGGCTTCGCAGCGTCTTGGGCCAACGCACCGGGCGCGAACGGCCGCCCTATGACCCGTATTCGGCGCGCGACGTGGTGCGCAGCCCGGCGACCGATAAGGTCGTAACCCTGACGCCGCCGGCGGCGGAGACTCCGCCGCGACCGGCGGAGCCGGCTCAGGCCGCGGGCGAACGCTGGAAGGGTATCGCCGAGAGCGGCTCGGCGGTCGCCGCCGGGCTCGATGCGATCGCGGCGGCCGACGCCAATTTCGATGCGCAGCATTTCATCACCGGCGCGCGCGCCGCCTATGAGATGATCGTCACCACCTTTGCCGAGGGCGATCGCCGTCAGTTGCGCAATCTGTTGTCGCGCGAGGTGTTCGACGGTTTCGATGCCGCGATCACCGAACGGGAAAACCGCGGCGAGACCGCCGAGACGCGCTTTGTCTCGGTCGACGGCGCGACCGTCACGGCGGCGGAGCTGCGCAAAGGCACGGCGCAGATCACCGTCCGCTTCGTCTCCAAGCTGGTTTCCTCGACGCGAGACCGCAACGGCGCCGTGATCGACGGCAACGCCGAGAAGGTCACCGACGTCACCGATGTTTGGACGTTCGCGCGCGACGTCACCTCGCGCGATCCCAACTGGAAAGTGGTCGCGACGGAAGCCGGACAATAACGCCGATGGCGGCCTATTGCCGGGTTTTTTGTTTGCTCGTGCTGCTCATCGGTCTCACCGGCAAATCGCCCGCGGCGCGGGCTGCGGAAACCGAGCCGATCAAATTTCCCGATACGCAATACGAGCCGGCCGAATGGGCCGACGTCGACGGCTGGGCGAACGACGATCACGCCGCGGCGTTCTCGACGTTTCTCGCCAGCTGCCGCGTGCTCACGATTACCAGGCAGCGGTCGGGCCGCGACGCCGGTCCTGTCGGAGACGCGCTCAAGGACGTGTGTACCCGCGCGCTCGCGGCCATTCCACTCGACGACAATGGCGCGAGAAAATTCTTCGAGGGTAATTTTACGCCGCTGCGCATCAACAAGCTCGGTGACGCCACCGGCTTTCTCACCGGCTATTACGAGCCCATCATCGAAGGCTCGCGCGTGCCGACCGGTCAGTTCACGGCGCCGCTTTATCGGCGGCCGCCCAATCTGGTCGTAGCCGGGCGGCGCAAGCTCGGCGATGCCTTCCCGTCGAAGGGCGTCAAAGTCGGCCGCCGTGTCGGCCGCCGCAAGATCGTGCCGTATTACGACCGCGGCGAGATCGAGAACGGCGCGCTCGACGGCTGGCACCTGGAAATCTGCTGGCTGCACGATCCGGTCGACGTGCTGTTCGCGCAGATCCAAGGTTCGGCGCGGATCAGGCTGGAGGATGGCACCATCCTGCGCGTCAACTACGATTCCCATAACGGCTGGCCCTATACGCCTGTCGGGCGGGTGCTGATCGATCGCAAGGTGGTTCCCAAGGACGAAATGTCCATGCAGCGCATCCGCGAGTGGATGGACGCCAATCCGGATCAGGCCAAGGAGTTGCGCGCGCAGAACAAATCCTACGTTTTCTTCCGCATCACCGACCTCGCGACCGAGGACGAGGCGATCGGCGCCGAGGGCGTGCCGCTGGTTCCCGGCCGCTCGATTGCGGTCGATCATGCCTTGCACGTCTACGGCACGCCGTTCTTCATCGCCGCCGATTTGCCGCTTGCCAACGAAAAAGCGGCGACGAAATTCCGCCGCCTGATGGTTGGGCAGGATACGGGTTCGGCGATCGTCGGACCGGCGCGCGCCGATATCTATTTCGGCGCGGGCGACGAGGCGGCGCGCATGGCCGGCCGCATCAAGAATCCCGGTAATTTCGTCATGCTCTTGCCGCGCGCGCTCGATCCGGTCGAAGCCGGCCGCGATACGCCGTTGCCGCCGGAGCGGCCAAGCACGTTCAGTCTCAGCGTCACCACCATGGAAGATCCCACGGCGGTGGATATACCGTTGCCGGAACCGAAACCAACCATCGAACCGGCGCCGAAATCAGCCGCCGCTGCGGCCGCGGCCGCGCCGAAGCGAAAACCGCAACCAAAGCCATGAGCCGGCGCCGCCAATTAAGCGACGAAGAAGAGGCCTTGTGGGAAGGCTTCACACGTTCGATCAAGCCATTGAAGCCGACGAAGCCGGGGGCCAAAACTGTTCTGAAGTCTTCCGCAACAGCGTCAGTCGCAAGTATTCCGGCGCCATCGCAGACGCGGAGCCACCCCGTCGCGCTACGTGAATCGCGACCTGCACCATCGCCGCCGCTGGCGCCGCTCGGCCGGCGGCTCAAGCAGCGCGTCGCGCGCGGCCGCGAGCCGATCGACGCGCGCCTCGACCTGCACGGCATGACGCAGCAAGAGGCGCACGCGGCGCTGTTGCGCTTCCTGCATCGCGCGCAAGCCAGTGGCGCCAAGACCGCGCTCGTCGTCACCGGTAAGGGCTTGCGTAAATCTTCGCGCAGCGACGGGCGCGATGCCGACAACAGGCCCGGCGTGCTCAAGCGCCAGGTGCCAATGTGGCTCGCGTTGCCGGAATTCCGCCTGCTTGTCGTCGGCTTCGACGACGCCCATGTCGGTCATGGCGGCGAAGGCGCGCTTTATGTGCGCCTGCGGCGCGGCAAGTAGGCGACGACGTTAACCTTAACCATCGGAATTTCATACGGCGGGCAAGAATTGGTCAATGTCGTCTGCGACAACGGCGTTCGCGATCGGAATGCCAGAGCATGATCCGGAAAAAGCCCATCCTCGGACTTGATCCGAGGATGGGTACCGGTTTTCCGAAAAGATCATGCTCCACTAAAGAGTAATCGGAGTGCGACAGATCATGTCCGAGACCGTCGATATCCAAACGAAGCCGAAGCCAGCGCGCGATAACTCCAAAGATAAACGCACCCTCGATCAGGTTGAGAAGTGGATGGAGATGATCCGCGAGATCAGCCGCGAGCCGGTGAAGAACTAGTCGATCTTCAAGCCCGCCGTCTTGATCACGGCGCTCCACTTTTCGGCATCGGCTTTGAGAAAATCCCGCAGCTCCTCGGGCGAAGAGCCGCGCGCCGTATAGGCGGAACGCGCGAGCTGTTCGGCGGTCGCCGGGTCGGCCAGAGCGGCAACGATATCGGCGCTCATTTTCCTGACGATGTCCGGCGGCGTCTTTTTCGGCACGAACACGCCCTGCCAGGAATCGACCACATAACCGGCAACGCCCGCCTCGACGATGGTCGGCAAGTCCGGCTCCGCCGGTGCCCTTTGGCTGCCTGTCGTGCCCAGCGCGCGCACTTGGCCCGAGCGCGAATAGGTCAATAACTCGCCGCTGCCGAAATAACAGTCGATGCGGCCGGGAATGAGGTCGATGAACGCCGGCGCCGCGCCGCGATAGGGCGCATGCGTCATCTGGATTCCGGCCTTCTGCAGAAAAAACTCTTCGGCGAGATGCGGCGCGCTGCCGGTGCCGGGCGAGCCCATGACGAGCTTGCCCGGACGCGATTTCACGTAGGCGACGAATTCCGCGACCGTCTTGGCCGGCGACGAATTCGGCACGAACATGAAGAACGGAAATTTCGCCACCAGCGAGATCGGCGCCAGATCGGTCACCGGATCGTAATCGAGCGCATGATAGAGCGTGGCATTCACGGCCAGCGACGAGGTGCCGTAGAGCACCGTATAGCCGTCGGGATCGGCGTGGGCCACATAGGCATTGCCGATATTGGTGCCGCCGCCGGATTTGTTCTCGATGACGACCTGCTGGCCCCACCGCTTCGACAGCTGTTCGGACAGCACGCGGGCGACGGAATCCGTCGGCCCTCCCGCCGCCAGCGGCACGATCATGCGGACCGCGCGATTAGGCCATGCTTCGGCGCGCGCTGAGCGCGTCGTCACGTTCGGCGCCAATACCGATGCGGCGGAGAATGCAATCAGCCGGCGGCGTGTAAGCACGGCCTTACCTCGGTCCATTCGCAGCAAGATTAGCCGCGATTACCTGCTCATGCCACGTCGTAGGGCTGCGTCATGACGACCGGGGCGACACGGCGCGCTACAGGATGAACCGGCTCAAATCCGCGTTCTTGGCCAGGTCGCCGACGTGCTTGTGCACATAGGCGGCGTCGATTTTCATGGTTTCTCCGGAGCGGTCCGGCGCGGCGAACGAGACCTCGTCGAGCACCCGTTCCATTACCGTCTGCAGACGGCGGGCGCCGATATTCTCCACGCTTGAATTCACCGCGACCGCCACGTCGGCGACCGCATCGATGGCGTCCTCGGAGAATTCGAGCGTCACGCCCTCGGTCGCCAGCAGCGCAATATACTGCTTGATCAGGGACGCTTCCGGCTCGGTTAGGATGCGCCGCATATCGTCGCGCGTGAGCGGTTTGAGCTCGACGCGGATCGGCAGCCGGCCTTGCAGCTCGGGCAACAGGTCCGACGGTTTTGAGATATGGAAAGCGCCCGAAGCGATGAACAGGATGTGGTCGGTCTTCACCGAGCCGTGCTTGGTGGCCACCGTGGTGCCTTCGATCAGCGGCAGCAGATCGCGCTGCACACCCTCGCGCGACACGTCGGCGCCGAGGCGGCCTTCACGCGCGCAGATCTTGTCGATCTCGTCGAGGAACACGATGCCGTTGTTCTCGACCGTCTTGATCGCTTCCTGGGTCAGTTGATCGTTATCGAGCAGCTTGTCGGATTCCTCGTTGATCAGGATGTCGTAGGATTCGTGCACGGTGACCCTGCGCGTCTTGGTGCGGCCGCCGCCGAGCTTGCCGAAAATGTCGCCGATCGAGACCGCGCCCATCTGCGCGCCGGGCATGCCGGGAATGTCGAACAGCGGCATGCCGCCGCCAGCGGCCTGCACCTCGATTTCGATCTCTTTGTCGTTGAGCTCGCCCGAGCGCAGCTTTTTACGGAACGCTTCCTTGGTCGAGGCGCTGGCATTGGCACCGACCAGCGCGTCGAGCACGCGATCTTCTGCCGCCTGTTGGGCGCGCGTCTGGACGTCCTTGCGTTTGCGCTCGCGCGTCAGCGTGATGGCGACTTCGACGAGGTCGCGCACGATCTGCTCGACGTCGCGGCCGACATAGCCGACCTCGGTGAATTTCGTCGCTTCGACCTTGAGGAACGGCGCGCCGGCGAGCTTGGCGAGGCGGCGGGATATCTCGGTCTTGCCGACGCCGGTCGGCCCGATCATCAAAATATTCTTCGGCTGCACTTCCTCGCGCAGGCGCTCGTCGAGTTGCAACCGGCGCCAGCGGTTACGCAGCGCGATCGCCACCGCGCGCTTGGCGTCGCCCTGGCCGACGATGAAGCGGTCGAGCTCGGAAACGATCTCGCGGGGAGAAAAGTCGGTCATGCGTTACGTACCATCAAGAGAGCGCAGCCATCGGGCGTATTCACCAAGCAAGCTTTTTCGAAACCGGCCTTTTCGTAGGCCCGTATCGCGCGGATGTTTTCGGGATCGGGGTCGGTGACCACACGCGGCGTCCCTTTTCTCAGCAAGCCATCGACAAAGCTGCGGATCAGCGCCGAGCCGTGACCGCGATCGATCATGTCCGGCTCGCCGATGAATTGATCGATGCCACGCGTGCCGTCGGGATGCATACCAAGGCCGCCTTCGGGCCAAGCGTTGGGATCGTAGCATTGCAGATAGGCGAATGGACGATCGTCTGCCGTGACGACGAACTGGTCCATTGCCGGGTGATCGAGGTCTTCGCTCACCAGCGCGAATTGTGCATCTGGATCGTGCCACCATTGCGCGACATGAGGGGTCTCCAGCCAACGGCGTACCATCGGTAAATCTTCGGTCGACATCGGGCGAAACTGATACGGCGACGCCATTGCTCAGGCGCCCTTCAAGGTCTCGATGGTGACGTTGCGGTTGGTGTAGACGCAAATCTCCGCGGCGATGTCGAGCGACTTGCGCACGATCGCTTCCGCATCGAGCGGCCCATCGGCCAGCGCACGCGCCGCGGCCAGCGCAAAATTGCCGCCGGAGCCGATGCCGACGATGCCGGCCTCCGGCTCGAGCACGTCGCCGGTTCCGGTGAGCACCAGCGACACGTCCTTGTCGGCGACGATCATCATGGCTTCGAGGCGGCGCAAATAACGATCCGTGCGCCAATCCTTGGCGAGCTCGACCGCGGCACGGGTGAGCTGGCCGGGATATTGCTCGAGCTTCGATTCCAGCCGCTCGAACAAGGTGAAGGCGTCGGCAGTGGCGCCGGCGAAGCCGCCGATGACCTCGCCCTTGCCGAGCCGGCGCACCTTCTTGGCATTGGCCTTGACGATGGTCTGGCCGATCGAGACCTGGCCGTCGCCGCCGACCGCCACCACGCCTCCCTTGCGGACGGTGAGGATGGTGGTGCCGTGCCAAAGGCCGGATTGGCCCGATTCAGGGGACTGCATGCGCGGGAAACCCTCGTTCCAAGCATGATTTAGGAATTAGCGGGTAGCAATGCAAATGCACGGGACATTGGCGCGGCGGACCAAGCCCTGATAAAAGGCGCGCAAATTACGAGGGCCGTCATGCGCAAGGCGTCCGTGAAACGGACCACCAAGGAAACCGACGTCGAGGTCGCGGTCGATCTCGACGGCACCGGTGCGTCGTCGATCGCGACCGGCATCGGCTTCCTCGACCACATGCTCGACCTTTTGGCGCGGCATTCGCGCATCGATCTTACTGTCAAAGCCAAGGGCGATCTGCACATCGACCAGCATCACACCACGGAAGACGTCGGCATCGCGCTCGGCCAGGCTTTGAAGCAGGCCTTGGGCGATATGAAGGGCATCACCCGTTATGCCGACGTGCATTTGCCGATGGACGAGGCACTGACCCGCGTCGCCATCGACATTTCCGGCCGGCCGTTCCTGGTGTTTCAGGTCGCGTTCGTGCGCGCCAAGATCGGTGCTTTCGACACCGCGCTGGTGCAGGAGTGGTTTCAGGCCTTTGCCATAAACGCCGGCGTGACGCTGCACGTCGCCACCCTTTACGGCAGCAACGACCATCATATCGCCGAATCCTGCTTCAAGGGTCTGGCGCGGGCGCTGCGGACGGCGGTGGCCATCGATCCGCGCGCCGCCAACGAGGTGCCTTCGACCAAAGGCACGCTCGGCAATTGATTATGGCGTCCCTCGCCTTACGTGAAGGACGAGGCTGAAGGAAACGAGAACCGGCTATGTCCGTCTACACCGTGCACGAGCCGCCCTTGCGGGCCGGCGCCGCCGCATCCGACGTGGAACGCTTCGCGTTCGTGCGCGACGGTTTCTCATGGTGGGCCTTTCTGTTCGCGCCGCTGTGGATGCTGCGGCACCGGATGTGGCTAGTGCTGATCGGCTATGTCGTGGTCGCGGGCGCGATCGAAGCTCCGGTGCGGATGTCCGGTGCGCCGGCCCTCGCCGCGAGCCTTATCGGCATTCTCCTCGGCTTCCTGGTCGGGCTCGAGGCCGGCACCTTGCGCCGTTTCACGTTGAACCGCCGCGGCTGGAAAAATCTCGGCGTCGTCAGCGGCGACGATCTCGAAGACGCCGAGCGGCGCTTCTTCGACGCCTGGCTGCAGCGGACGAATTCGCCGTCCAGTGGACCGCGTGCGCCAACGCCCGGACCTGCATCTGCGGCGCCGAACCGGCGTGGACCGCTCGGGTCCGACGTGATCGGGCTTTTTCCCGAGCCGGGAGCGCCGCGATGAGCGTGGCGATCGTCGATTACGGCTCCGGCAATTTGCACTCGGCCGCCAAGGCGTTCGAGCGCGCCGCGCACGAAGCCGGCCTCGGTCAGCCCATCGTGGTGACCAACGATCCCGCGGTGGTGGCGAGCGCCGACCGCGTGGTGCTGCCGGGCGTCGGCGCCTTCGCCGATTGCCGGCGCGGCCTCGATGCCGTGGACGGCATGGTCGGGGCGCTGGACGAGGCGGTGCGTCAAAAAGGCCGGCCGTTCTTCGGCATCTGTGTCGGCATGCAACTCTTGGCCGAACGCGGCCGCGAATACGAAGTGACGGAGGGCTTGGGCTGGATCGCCGGCGAGGTCGATCGCATCGAGCCGCGCGATCCGAACTTGAAAATTCCGCACATGGGCTGGAACACGCTCAATGTCGTGCGGCCGCACCCTGTGCTCGACGGCCTGCCATTCGGTCCGCAGGGCCGGCACGCCTATTTTGTGCACTCGTATCAGCTCAATCCCGCGCAACGCGCCGATCTGGTGGCCGATGCCGCGTATGGCGGCGCCGTCACCGCGATCGTGGCGCGCGACAATATTTTCGGCACGCAGTTCCATCCTGAGAAGAGCCAAAAGCTCGGGCTGGCGCTGATCGCAAATTTTCTACAATGGAATCCGTGATGACATTGCCGTCACCGCGCCCCTTGGCCGCAGACCCTGTGCTGTGATCCTGTTTCCCGCCATCGATCTCAAAGACGGCCTCGCTGTGCGCCTGCAACAAGGCGACATGGCGCGCGCGACTGTGTTCAACCGCGATCCGGCGGCACAGGCGCAAGCGTTCGAGCGGCAGGGCTTTGAATATCTGCATCTGGTCGATCTCGACGGCGCGTTTGCCGGCAAGCCGATGAATGCTTCGGCGGTCGAGGGCATTCTCGGCGCCGTCAAAATTCCGCTGCAGCTCGGCGGCGGCATTCGCGACCGCGCCACCATCGATGGCTGGCTCGGCAAGGGTGTGGCCCGTGTCATTATCGGCACCGCGGCGGTGCGCGACCCGGCGCTGGTGAAGGAAGCCGCGCGCGCTTACCCCGGCCGCGTCGCCGTCGGGCTCGATGCACGCGGCGGTAAGGTCGCGGTTGAAGGCTGGGCGGCAACGTCGGAGCTGTCGGCGCTCGACATCGCGCGGCGCTTCGAGGACGCCGGCGTCGCGGCGATCATCTACACGGACGTGGCGCGCGACGGCATGCTCAAGGGCCTGAACCTCGACGCCACCATCGCACTTGCCGACGCAGTATCAATTCCGGTCATCGCCTCGGGCGGCCTCGCTTCAATGGATGACATACGAGCGTTATTGACACCGCGCGCACAAAAACTCGCAGGCGCCATTGCGGGCCGCGCGCTCTACGATGGCAGGCTGGATGCGGCGGAGGCGCTCGCCTTGCTGCGCACCGCTCGGGCAACAGTCTGACATGTTCAAGGTCCGCGTCATCCCCTGCCTCGACGTCAAGGACGGCCGTGTCGTCAAGGGCGTCAATTTCGTCAATCTGCGCGACGCCGGCGATCCGGTCGCGGCCTCGATCGCCTATGACGAGGCCGGCGCCGACGAACTCACCTTTCTCGACATCACGGCGAGCCACGAGAACCGCGGCATCATGCTCGACGTGGTACGGCGCACCGCGGAAGCCTGTTTCATGCCGCTCACGGTCGGCGGCGGCGTGCGCACCATCGACGACATCCGCGCGCTGTTGACCTCGGGCGCCGACAAGGTGTCGATCAACACCGCGGCCGTCACGCGCCGCACTTTCGTCAAGGAAGCGGCGGAAAAATTCGGCGACCAGTGCATCGTGGTCGCCATCGATGCCAAGAAAGTGTCGCAGCCGGGCCAGGCGAACCGCTGGGAGATTTTCACCCATGGCGGCCGCAATCCGACCGGTATCGACGCCGTCGATTATGCCAGCGAGGTGGTCGCGCTCGGCGCCGGCGAGATCCTGCTCACCTCGATGGACCGCGACGGCACGCGGCAGGGCTTTGATATCGCGCTGACCCGCGCCATTGCCGATGCGGTCTCTGTGCCGGTCATCGCCTCGGGCGGCGTCGGCAATCTCGATCACCTGGTCGAGGGCATCCGCGACGGCCATGCCAGCGCGGTGCTGGCCGCCTCGATCTTCCACTTCGGCGAATATTCCGTGCGCCAAGCCAAGGACCATATGGCCCGGGCCGGCCTGCCGGTGCGGCTCGATCCTTGATCGGCCTCTCCCCGCTCAGGCGCAGAGATGCTAAGGAAGTTCTAGGAACATAGATGGCCCAAACATTCACCCTTAACGACCTCGAAAAACGCGTCCAGGCGCGCGCGCAGGAAAGCGCCGACGTGTCCTATACGCGCAAACTCCTCGACCGCGGCGTGGCGCATTGCGCCAAAAAGCTCGGCGAGGAGGCGGTCGAGGCCGCGATTGCGGCGGTCGGCGAGGACCGCCAGCGGGTGATCGGCGAGGCCGCCGACGTGCTCTACCATCTCATGGTCGTGCTCCATGCCCGCGGCATCACGCTTGCGGAAGTCGAGGCCGAGCTCGGCGCCCGCACCCAGCAGTCGGGCCTCGACGAGAAGGCGGCACGCAAGAGCGGCTAGGCACAATGGAGCAGCGCACCGAGCAGGACGTCTCGCCCTACCGCGTATTCTCCCGCGCCGAATGGGCGACGCTCCGCCGCGATACGCCGATGACGCTGGAGCCAGCGGAAGTCGCCCGCCTGCGTTCGATGCACGACCTGCTCGACATGTCGGAGGTCGTCGACATCTACCTGCCGCTGTCGCGCCTGTTGTCGCTCTACGTCGCCGCGACGCAAAATCTGTTTCGCGCGCAGCAGGGTTTTTTGGGCACCGAAGACGCCAAGATGCCCTACATCATCGGCGTCGGTGGCTCGGTGGCGGTCGGCAAGTCGACCACGGCACGCGTGCTGCAGGCACTCCTGGCCCGCTGGCCGAATGTACCCAAGGTCGATCTCATCACCACCGACGGCTTCCTCTATCCCAATGCCGTGCTCGACCGCGAAGGTTTGATGGAGAAGAAGGGCTTTCCGGAAAGCTACGATCTGCCGGCGCTGCTGCGCTTCCTCTCCGACATCAAAGCGGGACGCCGTCCGGTGCGCGCGCCGGTCTATTCGCACCTGATCTACGATGTGATCCCGAACCAGTGGATCGAGATCGACCGCCCGGAAATTTTGATCGTCGAAGGCCTCAATGTACTGCAGGCTGGGCGGCTGCCGAAGGACGGCAAGGCGGTGCCGTTCGTCTCCGACTTTTTCGATTTCTCGATCTATCTCGACGCCGAGGAGGATGTGCTGCTGTCGTGGTATGTCAGCCGATTCCTGACCTTGCGCGGCACCGCATTCGCCGACCCGAAATCCTATTTCCACCGCTATGCGCGGCTCTCCGACACGGAAGCGGCCGCCACCGCGACCTCGATCTGGAATCGCATCAATCTCGTCAATCTGCACGAAAATATTTTGCCGACGCGGCCGCGCGCCGACCTCGTCTTGAAGAAGGGCGAGAGTCACCAAGTCGAGGAAGTGGCGCTGCGAAGATTGTGATGCTCTTTGTGAGATTTGTTTCTATTATATTTTGCAGAGTAGTTCGGAGAACAATTCGATGCTCGCTGCAATCTGGTCAGTTTTAGAACTCTACATTAGAGAATTATTCAAACACCGTCTCTCCGTCCGTGAGAAAAACAATTCATGGAAGAGAACTGCTATCGGCAAATTCATGGCTCTCCATGAAAGCCTGTTTGAGTTAGAAAAGGTGTCTCTCGCGCTATATCGAGATTTTTCTGATCTGTCAGCGGAGAAAGGCGTGCTCGCGAAAGTAGTTATCAAGAGGCACATAAAACAACTAGCAGAGAGTTTTCGGCAGTTTGTGAAGTGTCAACGCGAGGTCGATAGCCTTTTGTCGATCTACGACGACCCGCTATGGATTGGAATACCAGGAGTTCGAGAGATCAAGGGAGCGGCTTGGCGTACTTTTGAGCTTTGGGTAGATGCACTTCCGACCAACGACGATCTAAATGGCAACGCAACAAGTGTGATAACTTACAGGCAGTATATACCTACAAAAGACGTTGCAAAACGCCTTGCAAAGAGTTTGAATTTTCCCACGCACGACAGGGATGAGTTGGAAAAAGACGTTAAGAGGATCAAGAAAGAAATACTGTCCAAAATTGATGTTGTGAGCATTGATATGCTCGATAAGGAGCAAGTGCGGGGACAACTCGAAATTCTGAGGACTACTTTTGAGGCCCTCTCCACGGTAAGGAAAGACTTGGCCGAATTTATTAGAGTGTCCTTCCCTCTCGAAAAAATAATGAACGTGGGCAACTAATCTGAGAACTTTCGACTCAAGCGGCTAATGCCGAATTCTGTGACAGCAAGTACAGCCGCGAGCCGTTCGCGGTCGAGCGGCTTGACCAGAAAGCCATCCATGCCGGCGGCAAGACAGGCGTCGCGATCCTCGGCGGAGACGTTGGCGGTGAGCGCGACGATCGGCGTGCGCATGCCGTTGTGCTCGGCTTCCATGGCGCGAATGCGGCGGGTCGCTTCCAGCCCATCCATGCCGGGCATGTGCAGATCCATCAACACGCAATCGTAGGCCGCGCCGCCCGCCCGCGCGGCAAGCCAGCTCTCGATCGCGGCGCCGCCGCTTTCCGCCATGGTCGGGCGGTGGCCGAGCTTGACCAGAAGCGCGCGCGCCAACAGCGCGTTGATCTCGTTATCCTCGGCGACTAGAATCGAAAGCCCGTGACCGGAACGTGTTTCGCTCAGCGTTTCCAGTGTCTCGTTTGCGGCGCCAGGATCGAAGGCATCATCCGGCGCGAAGCGCGCGGCAAGCGAGGCGGCGCGCACCGGCTTGATCAAATAGCCGGTAAATCCTGCGTCCTTGAGGCCGGCGAGCTCGTTACGCATGGCGGGTGTCACCAGCACGATGCGGCGGGCAATGACGCAAGCCATGCGGGCGAGCGCTTCGCTCGCCACGGTGCCAAGGGTGTGATCGACCAGCACGGCGCTCCAGGCCTGCTCCGGCAAAATGGCTGCCGCCACGCTCTCGTCGGGGACGATGGTGGTCCGTGCGCCCCAGCGTTGCAGGCGCCGCGCCAATAGCGACGCTTCGATCGCCGCAGGCGCGACGATAAGAATGTCGTTGCCGGCAAGGTCGGGGATGGCGACCGCCGCTTCGTCACTGTCGCCGACGCGCGGCAGCGGCAAGCTGACGCGGAACGTCGAGCCTTCGCCGGGCACGCTCTCGACCGCGATGGCGCCTGCCATCCGCTCGACGATGCGTTTCGAAATGGTGAGGCCGAGGCCGGTGCCGCCGAATTTGCGCGTCGAGCTGCCGTCGGCCTGCTCGAACTCGAGGAAAATGC
Source organism: uncultured Alphaproteobacteria bacterium (assembly GCA_963724715.1). Taxonomy (GTDB): domain Bacteria; phylum Pseudomonadota; class Alphaproteobacteria; order Rhizobiales; family Xanthobacteraceae; genus BOG-931. The sequence continues at coordinate 506,143 of CAVRVV010000006.1, forward strand.
GCGCCTGGTCTTCGGCGGAAATGCCGATGCCGGTGTCGCGCACCGAAATCGCGATCACATCCGGCTGCGCGTCCGGCTCGACAATGATCGAGACGCCGCCAAGCTCGGTGAATTTGATGGCATTGCCGGCGAGATTGAACAGCACTTGGCGCAGCCGCGCCGCATCGCCGACCACGCGCGCCGGCAGGCGCTCGTCGACATAGCAGCAGATTTCGAGACCCTTGGCTTGCGCACGCGGTCCGAGCAGTTCGACGGCGTCTTCGACAAAGGCTGCAAGCGCGAACGGCCGCGCCTCGAGATCGAGCCGTCCGGCTTCGATCTTGGCGAGATCGAGCATCTCTTCGATGAACGACAACAAGGTGTCGCCCGACGTCTTCATCGCGTTCAGATAAGTCGTTTGCTCGGGCGACAGCGGTGTGTCGCCGAGCAGATCGGCCATGCCGAGGATGCCGTTGAGCGGGGTGCGGATCTCGTGCGAGACCATGGCCAGGAACCGCGATTTAGCGCGGCTCGCCGCTTCCGCCTGATCGCGCGCGTCGGCGAGCGCGCGCTCCGCCATCACCCGGTCGGTCATGTCGCGGCCGACGCTTTGCACTTCGCTGCCGCCGTCGACGCGCACGGAGACCTCGCGCCAGGCGATCCAGCGCGCGCCACCCTGCGCGGCGATGTTCTGGTCGTGCACGCGGGTGCCGTCGGCGAGATTGGCAATGTCGCCTTGAATCTCCACCGGCAGCGCAAAGGCGGTCGCGAGCAAATCCTCGCGCGGCCGTCCGGCTAACGCGCAGAATGCATCGTTGGCATAGGTGATGACACCGCCGCCGTCGCGGCGCACGATGACGTCACCTTGCGCCTCGAAAAAGCTTTTGGCGCGCTCTTGCGCTTCGCTGATCTCCCAATTGCGGTCGGAGGCCTCCTCGAGATGCGATTCAAGACGCCGCAGCTCCGCTTTCATCTGGCGGATGCGGGAAATCAGGAGGCCCATGGCGCCGCATGCGGCCCCGAACAGGGCGGCGACGCCGATGGCAAAAGCGTTCGGATCGTAGTGCGCACCCTGCGACATGGTACCCGACAGGAAGCCGAACGCGACGCCGAACGACATCGTCGTCACCACAATGGCGCGGACGACGAGGGTGAACAGCCGGCGGGTGATGATGGCGGGTTTCAGGAGGGTAACGCGCGGGAGCATGGTCCCTATCCCCGCTCGGCCCGTTGGTCGCGGCTGTCGGTCGCTGCCGCGCTCAGGCCTGGTTTATCGATGTGACGCCAGCAATCTGGCCTATGAGTGTTGCGCATCCCTTGCCATCGGCAAGGCAGCTTCAGGGCGATTGGAGGGAGGGTTGATGCTTTGTTAACGTCAGCATTGGGCGATTAAGACCTGGGACTATTGAGACTTGGACCTATCGAGACTTGGGCCTATCGATTTCGACCCATCAACTTGGTTCCATTGACCTGGTTCGTGTATGGATTGCGGCCGGAGATGACAGAATGGCTAAAGTGACAAGTTCCAAACGCGCGCGCACAAAACCGGCCGGGCTGGCCCGGCCGTCTCGGGCCGAGGCCGAGACTGCGATCCGCACCCTGATCCGCTGGGCCGGCGACGATCCCGACCGCGAGGGGCTTCGCGCCACGCCGGCGCGCGTGGCGCGCGCCTACGAGGAATGGTTTTCCGGCTACAACGACGACCCGCGCGAATATCTCAAGCGCACCTTCGAGGAAACCGGCGGCTACGACGAGGTCGTCGTGCTGCGCGACATCCGCTTCGAGTCCCATTGCGAGCATCACATCGCGCCGATCATCGGCCGCGTGCATATCGGCTATCTGCCGCGCAATCGCGTGGTCGGCATTTCCAAGCTGGCACGGCTGGTCGCGGTTTACGCGCGGCGGCTGCAGATCCAGGAGAAGATGACGGCCGAGATCGCGGCCTGCCTGGACTCCGTATTAAAACCTCACGGCGTCGCCGTGGTCACCGAGGCGACGCACCAATGCATGACCACGCGCGGCGTGCACAAACCCGGCGTCACCATGGTGACCAGCCGCATGCTCGGCGTGTTCCGCGATCATGCCGAGACCCGGCAGGAATTTTTGTCCGCGATCGGCATGCGCGGCGGCATCAGCGGCAGTGGCTAAAACTTACGCCGCCGCAGGATTTGCCGTTTTGATGTGGGGCAGACATTTGTCGTCGGCGTGGATGGCGAAAAAATTTATTCCGATGTCCAGCACCTTGTAACCGAGATTGTCCAGCCATGCGGCGATGGCGTTCTTGTCGCTCTTGATGGTCTCGATCAGCAGGATCGGGCGCAGATTTCCGATGCAATGAGCGGCGCCGGTCAATGCATCCATTTCCATTCCTTCGATATCGATTTTTATCAGATCGACGCGGGCCAGATTGAGCGTATCGAGGCTGACTGTCGGCACCTCGACCATTTTGCTCTCGGAGTAATCGATGGCCTGGCCGATGAACTCGGCGCCGTCGCGCTGCTTGAGCTCGAGACTGCCGAAACTCGCGGCGGCAAAATAATTCGGTACCGGGATTTTCATCGTGCCGGCGCGATCGGATACCGCGGCGTGAATGGCGCGGGCGTTGAAGCAATTGTTGATCGCGATATTGCCGGCCAGCGCATAATAGATGCGCTCCTGGGCTTCGACCGCCAGCACGGCGCCCCAGGCGGTCATATGTTTCGCCCACTCGATGGTGTGGACCCCGACATTGGCGCCGCAATCGATTGCCACCACACCGTCGCCGTAGCATTGCCGGCGCAAATCCAGCGCCCGCAGCAGCAAATTGACTTCATCGGGATCGTAGTGGGCGTTCTCCAGGAGCTGGAGGCCGACGCCGTAGCCCGCATTGCCGTCGACGATCATCTGATCGAACCGGTTCACGATGAAGGTGCCGTGATCGGTCGCGGCGGTGACGAAGGCGAGCTTGCGGGGCGGTTTGGCCATGGCAGCCGCGCGCGACGCCGGACGCGCAAACAGGGGGTCGCGAATCAGGGGGAGAGTCGGCGGTTCGGGATTTGCAGTCAATGGTGGGGCGTGAACGACAGATCTTACGCTGAGCGGATGGCGGCCTTGATCGCTTGGATGCCAGTTGTTCGTGTTGGCATTCTTGTCAAGGACGGCGCGAAGCGCCGCCGCCTCCGGCGGTCTTCGATCCTTGACAAGAATGCCAACACGAACAGAAACGCTGTCCAAGCGATCAAGGCCGCTTTCTAAGGCCTCACAGCTATTTCTTAGTCACGCCGCGCGCCGAATCTCATCCGCCAGCGCGCGATACGACAGCGCCTCGGCGAGATGCACGCGGCCGACTTTTTCTGCGCCGTCGAGATCGGCCAGCGTGCGCGCCACGCGCAGCACGCGATGATAGCCGCGGGCCGAGAGCCGCATGGCGTCGGCGGCGTCGCGCAACAGCGTCATCCCGCTGGCATCCGGCCGCGCCACGTCCTCCAGCACCGCGCTGGACACTGCCGCATTGCTGCGGACATGAGGCAGGCCGATCGCGGCATAGCGGGCGACCTGCCGTTCGCGGGCCAGCGCGACGCGCTCGGCCACTTCGCGGCTGCCTTCGGCCGGCGGCGGCAGGATGAGATCGGCGGCGGTCACCGCCGGCACTTCGATATGCAGGTCGATGCGGTCGATCAGCGGGCCGGAGATCCGCGTCTGATAATCGGCGGCACAGCGCGCGTTGGGCTTGCGGCTGCAGGTAAAGCCGGGCTCGCTGGCGCGGCCGCAGCGGCACGGATTCATTGCCGCGACCAGCATGAAGCGCGCCGGATAGGTGACGCGATGATTGGCGCGCGCGATCGAGACTTCACCGGTCTCCAGCGGATGGCGCAGTGAGTCGAGCGCCTGCGGCTGGAATTCCGGCAGCTCGTCCAAAAACAATACGCCGTGGTGCGCGAGCGAGACTTCGCCGGGCCGCGCGTGCAGGCCGCCGCCGACCAGAGCCGGCATGCTGGCGGAATGGTGCGGGGCGCGGAACGGCCGACGGTTGGTCAGCGCGCCGCCTTTGATCTCGCCGGCGATCGAAGCGACCATGGAGACTTCGAGCAATTCCGACGGCGCCAGCGGCGGCAGAATGGTCGGCAACCGCGCCGCCAGCATCGACTTGCCGGCGCCGGGCGGTCCGACCATCAAGAGATTGTGGCCGCCGGCGGCTGCGACTTCGAGCGCGCGCTTGGCGCTTTCCTGGCCCTTGATGTCGGCGAGGTCGACGGCTGGGCCGTCCACTTCCAGGATCTTCGGCTGCGGCCGCGACAGCACTTGCGTACCCTTGAAATGGTTGGCGAGTTGGATGAGCGAAGACGCCGCGATGATTTCGATCTCGGGGCTCGCCCAGGCGGCTTCCGGCCCGCACGCCGCCGGGCACATCAAACCTTCGCCGCGCGCATTGGCGCCTATGGCGGCGGGCAACACGCCGGCGACCGGCGCAATCGAGCCATCGAGGCCGAGCTCGCCGAGCACGGTGAAGCCGGCCAGCGCGTCGTGCGGAATGGCGCCGATGGCAGCCATCAGGCCGAGCGCGATCGGCAGATCGTAGTGGCTGCCTTCCTTGGGCAGGTCGGCCGGCGCGAGATTGATGGTGATGCGGCGCGACGGCAGCGCCAGGCCTGAGGCGGTCAAAGCCGCGCGCACCCGCTCGCGCGCTTCGGAGACCGCTTTGTCGGGCAGGCCGACGACGTTGAACGCCGGCAGCCCCGGCGCGACCTGGACCTGGACATCGACCGGCCGCACCTCGATGCCCTCGAACGCAACAGTTGAGACGCGCTGGACCATGGCAGCCCCTGCCTTATGCGGGAGCCTAACGGAACTCGGGGGCCAGTTCAAGAACGTTTAGAGAACAAAATGCAGCTTGCGCTGGAGGGTCAGAGGCGCGCAGTAGCGGCAAGCTCGCGGTGGGCGGCTTCGAGCATCTCGTCGGACAGCGGCGTTCCTTCGACGGCGCGCGCCAGGGTCAAGGCGCCGACCAGGGTCGCCATGGCGGCGACGGCCTTGCGCCGCCGCGTCGCCTTGGATTTGCCGGGGATCGACTGCGCTACAATGTCGATCAGCGGCGCCAAGCCTTCGGCAAACGCCTTGCGCACGATTTTGCCGCTGCGTGCCGCATCGTTGCCCAACGCCGCAAATGCGCAGCCCTTGCCGGGGTCATCGCGATGTTTTGGCGACAGGTAATGCGCGAGCAGCGCCGCGTAGGGGCTATCGGGCGCCGCCTCGACCAGCTTGGTCCAGTTCGCTGCGGCGCGCGCCATGGTGCGGCGGCTGGCTTGGGCGACCAGATCGTCCTTGGAGGCGAAATGGCCGTAGAAGCCGCCATGGGTCAGATCGGCGGCTTTCATGATGTCGGCGACGCCGATGCCGCCAAATCCCTTGGCGCGAAACAGGGCGCCGGCGGCGTCGATGATACGGTCGCGATGTTCGGCGGCTTTTTCCCGGCTCACCCGCATGGAGCACCTCAGCTATGCAGCGGCCTCGACCGCTTGACAAATTATATGACGATCGTCATCAATACGCAAGCGTTAGATGATGGTTGTCATCTAAGCGCGTGTCTAATAACAGAACGTCCAAAATCGACGATTGGAACGGAACCATGGTGTCCTCCGCCCTCGCCGCGGCGCTCGAGCGCCGCAACATCCATTACGGCTGGGTCATCGTCGCCGTCACCTTCCTCACCACGATCGTCACCGCCGCGGCGATGAGCACGCCCGGCGTGCTGATCGTGCCGCTGGAAAAGGAATTCGGCTGGGATACCGAGCAGATCTCGTCGGCGCTGGCGCTGCGCCTCATGCTGTTCGGATTGTTCGGCCCGTTCGCTGCTGCCTTCATGAACCGGTTCGGCGTGCGCGCCGTGATGGTCTCGGCCGTGATCCTGATTTCGGCCGGCATGCTGGCGTCGCTGGCGATGACGCAGGTGTGGCAGCTCATTCTGCTGTGGGGCATCGTCGTCGGCATCGGCACCGGGCTCACCGCCATGGTGCTTGCGGTGACGGTGGCGACGCGCTGGTTCAATCACCGCCGCGGCCTGGTCATGGGCCTGTTCGCGGCCAGCAACGCCACCGGGCAACTGGTGTTCCTGCCGCTGATCGCGCAAATCACGACGGCTTACGGCTGGCGGATCGCGCTGGTCTGCGTCTGCTGTATGTTGGCGTTCGCCGGTGTCGTCGCATTCACGCTGATGCGCGACCGGCCGAGCGATCTCGGCCTGCCGCTTTACGGCGAAACGGCAGTATCGCCGCCGCCGGCCACGGGCGTCGGCCTCGTCTCGCTATTGCTGTCGCCGCTCGTCGTACTGAAGGAAGCCGCCCGCACGCCGATCTTCTGGGTGCTGTTTGGCACGTTTTTCGTCTGCGGCTGCAGTACCAACGGCCTGATCCAGACCCATTTCGTCACGCTGTGCCACGATTACGGGCTGCCGGCGGTGACCGCGGCCAGCGTGCTGGCGATGATGGGCATTTTCGATTTCATCGGCACCATCGGTTCCGGCTGGCTGTCCGACCGCTTCGATAATCGCTGGCTGCTGTTCTGGTATTACGGCTTGCGCGGGCTGTCGCTGCTCTACCTGCCGTTCACCGACTTCACGTTCTATGGCCTCTCGCTGTTCGCGGTGTTCTACGGCCTCGACTGGATCGCCACCGTGCCGCCGACGGTCAAACTCACCGCCGATCGCTTCGGGCGGGAAAAGGCCGGCATGGTGTTCGGCTGGGTCTTTGCCGGCCACCAGATCGGCGCCGCCAGTGCGGCGTTCGGCGCCGGCCTGACGCGGACGCTGTTCGACACCTATCTGCCGGCGTTCTTCGTCGCCGGCGCGCTCTGCATCGTCGCGGCGCTGGCGATTCTCGACAGTGCGCAAGTCGTCCGGCGCAATGATCGGCACGGCGGTGCCGGTGCCGGCGCGCTAGCCCGGAACTTCCGGCATCGCTATGGCGTCGAGCAGCCCATCGACGATGCCGTGGAATTTTTCCCACGGCGCTTCGCGGTCGCTCTGGTTACGCACGATGATCGAATTGCCGGCGTAGAATTTCTCATAAAGCATGTGGCGGCCGGCGAATTCCGAGCCGATCAGGTCCCAGACCAGCTTGTAGAGCTTGTAGCGCGCGTCGGCCGGCATGCTCGCCGTGCCCCACCAGCGCTCGAAGCGATCCTTGAGCTGCGGATCCGCGACGAGGTCGATAGAGGCCGGCATCTGCAGCGGCGCGGCGCCCGCCAAGGTGCGCAACGTGTCGATGATTTCGGTGTGGTGCTCCTGGCACCAATTAAGCGTGGCGTAGACCATGCGCCGGTTCGGTGTCACAAAACCCTCCGGCCAGTTCTCGCACGCCTCGATCTGGCCGTTGACCAGGCCGCCGATGGTGGCTTCGAGCGCGGCGAGGCGGCCGAGCGTCTCGCGCACCGCCGGCACCTTGTCGACGCCGTTGGCTTGGCACATCCGGCTGGCGAGCCCGACGATCAGTGCCATCTTGGCCCAGAAGCGGATGTTGGACTGTTGGTTCTGATAAACATTGGCCGGCGTCTCGATGTAGATGCGGCGCGACCAGGCGCCGTTGTTGTGCAGAAAAACCCGCTCCCACGGAATCTTGACCCTGTCGCACACCAGCACCGCATCGTTTTCGTCGAAGCGATAGCTGAGCGGATAATCGGCCTCCTGCCGAGCGTGACGCTCGTAAGGCTCGCGCGCCCAGAACGAGACGCCGGGCGCGTTATTGGGGATAGCAGCCGTGATGCTCTCGCTCTGGCGCTTGTCGTCGATGGCCGTGAGATTGCCGATATAGACCTCGTCGCCAAAAATCGCGCCGGTTGCCAGCATCTTCATGCCCGACACGACGACGCCGGAATCGTCTTCGCTCACCACCTGCAGGGTCGGATCGTCGCGCACCACGCCGGTATAGATTTCGCGGTCGCGGATGCCGGACGGCGGCGTCACGGCGAATGACAGATAGAGGTCGTCCTGGCGGGCGCGCTCATAGAAGCGACGGAGGTTGTCGCCGAAGCCGGACGTCAATTCGTTGAGCAATTCGGGCCGCATCGCCAACCCGGTGATAAGCCCGGCGACGTGATCGGGCGAACGCCCAATCAGGCCGTAAGTGGCGTCAGCGATCGCCTTCATGGCGCGCATGCGCCGCGCCAGATCCTCGCGGCTGCGGCAGCGCAGCCATTGCAGGCCGATGCGCTCGCCGCCTTCCTCGAAGGTGAAGAGATCGCGTTGCGCCGGATCGGCCTTCAGGTCATAGAGCGCCGCGATGGTGCGCGCGCCGTTGCGAAAGGCGGGATGCGCGGTGACGTCGTCGACCCGCTCGGCGCCGATATAGACGACGCGGCCGTCGCGCATGCGTTCGAGTTTTTCGCTGCCGGTCGCGAGCATGGCGTGATCCTTTCACCCAACCATTGTCATGCCCCGCCAACGGGTCCGGCCCGAAGTGGCCGGCCCGATGACAAGCTCCGGCGGGGCATCCAGTAGTCACAGGTGATAGGATAATGCACCGACGCCCGTCCCGCGGCGATTACTGGATCGTCCGCCTGCGCGGACGATGACAAGTAAGGCTTGGCCTTATCGTGCGGTCCGCTTCGCCTCGATCGCGTCCCAGATCAGCGCCGCGATGTCGGGACCGCCGAGATTTTTTATGGCGCGAATGCCGGTCGGCGAGGTGACGTTGATTTCCGTCAAGAAGTCACCGATCACGTCGATGCCGACGAAGATCAGGCCACGCTCGCGCAATGCCGGCCCGAGCCGGGCGCAGATTTCGCGCTCGCGGTCGGTGAGCGCGGTGGCCGCCGGCACCCCGCCGCGCACCATGTTGGAGCGCAGATCGTCTGCCGCCGGCACCCTGTTGACCGCGCCGGCGAACTCGCCGTCGACCAGGATGATGCGCTTGTCGCCTTCGCGCACCGCGGGGAGGAATTTCTGCACCACCCACGGCTCGCGGAACATGGTGGCGAAAAGCTCGTACAGCGATCCGAAATTGAGATCGCCATCCGCCAGCCGGAACACCGCCTCGCCGCCCTTGCCGTAAAGCGGCTTCATGACGATGTCGCCGTGTTCGGCGCGGAACGTCTTGATCGCCTCGAGGTCGCGCGTGATCAATGTCGGCGGCATCAGATCGGGAAATTCGGTGACGAAAATCTTTTCCGGCGCGTTGCGCACGTGGCTCGGATCGTTGACCACCAAGGTTTTGGGATGGATGCGATCGAGCATGTGGGTCGAAGAGATATAGGCAAGATCGAACGGTGGATCCTGGCGCAGCAGCACCACGTCGAAGGTGGCGAGGTCGACATGCCGCGGCTCGCCCAGCGTGAAGTGGTCGCCGGCGACGTCGCGCACCACCAGCGGCCGCGCCGTGGCCGACACTTCGCCGTCGCGCAGCGCCATCCGGTCGGGCGTGTAATAGGACAGCGGATGGGCGCGGGCCTGCGCCTCCAGCAGCAGGGCGAAGGTCGAATCGCCGCGGATATTGATCCGCTCGATCGGATCCATTTGTACGGCGACGTTCAGGCGCATGGCCAAGCCGATGAGCGATGAGGTGGGCGGTTAAGGGAAGGTAAACCTGGACCTAGCATCTTATAGCCAAGAATACGGGCAGAAATCGAACGCTTTGAGGCGGAACATGAAACTGGCGAAACTTTCGATTGCCGCCAAGCTCTATGTCATCTTTGCGCTGCTGGCTACCGTGACGGGAGCGCTGGCGGCCGTGGCGATTATCAATAGCAATCGGCACGTCGCCCTGACCAACGAGTTCGAATCGGCCTTTGTCGGCGCCGAAAATGTCGAGCGCATCAACAGCCTGGTCTACGCCGTGGTCATGGAATCGCGCGGTATCTACATGTCGCCGGATATCGCCACCGCGAAGAAGTTTGCCGAGGGCCTCACCCGCTTCAACGACCAGATCGGCGGCGTGATGGCGGGATGGGAAAAGTCGGTGCGGCCGGAAGATGCGGAGGTGTTCGCTCAATTTGCCGCACGCGTGAAGAAATTCCAGGAGTTCCGCCGCGAGCTGGTGCGCCGCGGCACCGAAATCAGTCCGGCGTCGGGCCGGGAATGGGGCGACAACGACGCCAACCGGACCGTCCGCACCGCGCTGACCAACGACCTCGACGTGCTCGGGCGGCTTTATGCAAATCGATCGCGAGAAATCTATGGCCGGATCGAAAGCGGCATGGAGACGTCCGCGCTGGAGATGATGCTGCTCGGTGCGGCGGCGCTGATGCTGGCGATGTTCGGCGCACTGGTGATCCAGCGCTCGATCGCGCGTCCGCTTGCCGCCGTCACCCGCGCCACCGAGGCGGTCGCCGGCGGCGACGCCACGCTTGCCGTGCCGTTTCGCGATCGCCCCGACGAGATCGGCGCGCTGGCACGCTCCATCTCGGTGTTCCAGGACGCGATGCGGCGCAATGTCGAGCTGAACAAAACGGTGTTCGCGGAGGCCGGGGCGAAGGTGCAGCGCCAGGAGCAGATTGCGGCCGAAACGGCCCGCTTCGGCACCGACATCGAGGTGAGCCTGTCCCGGCTCGACCGGTTATTCCAACAGATGCTGTCGGCCTCGACGCTGCTGACCGACGCGGCGGACCTCGCTTCGGACAAGACCGGCAGCGCCGCAACGGCATCGGGTGAGGCGTCGGCCAACGTGCGCGACATCGCCGCCGCAGCCGAGGAACTCGCCGTCGCGGTCTCCGAGATCAATCGTCAAGTCGTGCAATCGAACGCCATCGCCACCAAAGCTGTGGGCGAGGCCGCGCTCACCAGCAATTCGGTCAAGGAGCTTAGCGAGGTAGGCCGCCGCATCGGCGACGTGATCAAGCTCATCACCGCTATCGCCGAGCAGACCAACCTGCTCGCGCTCAACGCCACCATCGAGGCGGCGCGCGCCGGCGAGGCCGGGCGAGGCTTTGCCGTGGTGGCCGGTGAGGTCAAGGCGCTGTCGTCACAGACGGCGAAGGCGACCGAGGAGATCGGCGCGCAGATCACGGCGATGCAGAGCGCAACAGGGCGTTCGATCCAGGCCATAGCCGGCATCGAAAGGACAATCCGCGAGATCGGCGAGATTTCCGGTGCGATTGCCAGCGCCGTCACCCAACAAGGCGCCGCGACCCAGGAAATAGCCCGCAGCGTCGAAGTGGCGGCACGCCGTACCAACGACACCGCCGACGAGGTCGTGCGCGTCGGTGAGGCAACCGAGAACACGCGCGCCAGCGCCACATCGGTCAAGACGCTCGCCGACGATCTTGCCGCCGCGGCCGGCCAAATCCGCGCGCAGGTCGATCAGTTCTTCCGCAAGCTCCGCGCAGCCTAATCCGGCCACCGCCCGCGTCGTTCAGCGGGTAGCATCGAACGCATTGGCGATGTGCCGCGGCAGCTTGCCCGGCGCCACCAGGATGACGTCGAAGCGGATAAAGCACTGCGCGTCGTCGGGGTGGCTTGAAAGCCAGAATTCTGCGGCGGCGATAATGCGTTGCTTGCTTCGCTCGGTCACCGCTTCCGCCGCGGCGTCAAGATTGTCGCGCGCCTTGACCTCGACGAAGACCAGATCGCGGCGCCGCCGCGCCACGATGTCGATCTCGCCGACCGGGGTTTTCCAGCGCCGCGCCGCGATCCGATGGCCCTTGGCGATGAGCAGCATGGCGGCGCGGCTCTCGGCCGACAGGCCGAGCCGGAATGCCGCCACGCGCTCCGGGCGCGGTGCGGATTTAGGCGGACCGAGCGGTTCAGCGCGGCGCGCCATGATCGACTTCTTTCGCTAGCACGAGCGCGCGCTGATAGAGCTCGCGGCGCGGCAGGCCGGTGGCTTCGGCCACTTCGCCGACGGCATCTTTCAGCGAGACGCGGGTCAGCGCCTGGCGCAATAACGCATCGGCGTCGCTTAAGCTCACCTCCACCGGCGCCGATGGCGGCCCGATCACCAAAACAATCTCGCCGCGCAATTCGCTCCCCGCGCAGTTTTGCGCCAGCGTCTCGAGATCGCCGCGCCGGATTTCCTCGTGCAGTTTTGTCAGCTCGCGGCAGACCGTCGCTTCCCGGGGACCGAGGCCTGCCGCGAGGTCGGCCAGCGTCGCCGTAAGCCGCGGCCCGGTCTCGAACAGCACCAGCGTCGCCGGGATACGGCCGAGCTCGGCGATGCGAGTGCGGCGCGCGGCGGCCTTCGGCGGCAGGAAGCCGGCAAACAAAAACTGATCGGTGGGCAAGCCGGCGACGGCGAGCGCCGCCAGGAGCGACGAGGCGCCGGGCAGTGTCGTCACCGCGTGGCCGGCTTCATGAGCGGCGCGCACCAGTTTGAATCCGGGATCGGAGATCAGCGGTGTGCCGGCGTCGGAGACCAGCGCAATCGCCGCGCCATCGGCGAGCCGGCGCAACAGCGCCGGCCGCGCCTGCGCCGCATTGTGGTCGTGATAGGGCGTCAGCGGCGTGGCGATGGCATAGCGGTCGAGGAGCTCTTCGCGTCACCCGCGTATCCTCGCAGGCGATCAGATCGGCGCCCGCCAGCGCCGCGAGCGCGCGCAGCGTGATGTCGCCGAGATTGCCGATCGGGGTGGCGACGATGTGCAGCCCTGGTGCGAGCCGCGCCACGTCGGTCTGGTGGCCGTCGAAGGCGTAGTGCCGGGGCGCGGATTGCTCCCCGCCGGGCGGTTTGCGCAGCATTTCGCTCATTGCGGCAAGTCTAGCGCCGCTGCCCTTGGCCGTCATGGTAGGTCGTTTGGCCGGCCGGTCGGATTTCATTATCCTTTCCATTCGGTTAACTATTCGCCCCCAGAATGACAGATTGGCGCTGCCCTATGCGCTTTGGGGACGCTTCTGGCTGCCGAGGGAGAACCGCCGTGTCTGCGCCAATGCCGCGCCATGCGTCGGTCGTCCTGTCGTCGCGGCGCCGCGTCCTGCAAGGCCTGCTGACCACGGCGAGCGCGCTCTTGGCGGGCTGCTCCGGCAATTCCAGCCTGCTCAATTCATTCACCTCGCCATCGCCGCCGCCGCAGAGCGCGCAGGCACCGCCCGGCGCCACGATCGGCACCGGCGAGGTCAAGGTTGGCCTCATTCTACCGCTGTCGGCGGGCGGCAATGCCGGCATCGCCGGGCAGTCCATGCGCAACGCCGCCGAAATGGCGATCGCCGAGTTCAATGCCCCCAATATCACGCTCCTGGTGAAGGACGACGGCGGCACCGCCGAGGCGGCGCGGCTGGGCGCCCAGCAGGCGCTCGACGAAGGCGCCGAGATCATCCTCGGGCCGCTATTTGCCCAATCGGTCAGCGTCGTCGGGCAGGTGGCGCGGGCGCGCAACATCCCGGTCATCGCGTTTTCGACCGACACCAATGTCGCTTCGGCGGGCGTCTATCTCTTGAGCTTCCTGCCGGAATCCGACGTCGAGCGCATCGTGCAATATGCCGCCTCGACCGGAAAACGCTCCTACGCCGCGCTGATCCCGGACAACCCGTACGGCACCGTGGTCGAAGCCGCCTTCAAGCAGGCGGTGGCGCGGCGCAACGGCCAGATTATCGCGCTCGAGCACTATCCCCATGAGAAGGCCGGCATCGCCGCGCCGGTCCGCAATGTGGCCCAGTCGGCGGCCCGCATCGACGCGCTGTTCATTCCCGACGGCGGCGACACGGTGCCGGACATCGTCCAGGCGCTTGCAAATGCCAGTGTCAATCTCAAGAAAATCCAGCTGCTCGGCACCGGGCTATGGGACGACCAGCGCATCAGCTCCAATCCGGCGCTCGACGGCGGCTGGTATGCGGCCCCAGACGGCGCCGGCTACCGCGGTTTCGCCGAGCGCTACCGGGCCCGCTACAAGCAGGAGCCGGGGCGCACCGCGACACTGTCGTATGACGCGGTCGCCCTGATCGCGGCCCTGGTGAAGACGCAAGGCACGCAGCGCTTCAGCACGGCGGTCCTGACCAATCCGTCGGGCTTTACCGGCATCGACGGCCTGTTCCGCTTCCGCGCCGACGGCACCAACGAGCGCGGGCTCGCGGTGTTGCGGGTCACTGCGTCGGGATCGCAGATTATTGCGCCGCCACCGCGCAGTTTCGGCAATGGAACATAAGCTAGCTTATTAAATTTCAAGGCCGATTAGAGAGGCTAGAGGGCGGCGTTTGCGGCAAACGATCGTCCAGGTATTGCACGAGACGGCTGTAAGCTCGTTTCGGCGGGCGGCAAGACAGCCCTATAACTTCGCGCTATTCCTCACAGACACAGAGCCAGTCCTAGCTGCCGTTGCGGCAGTCGTTCGTATGTTCTCAATTCGGCTGGCTGCAAGATGGGTCACCTGCGATGGCGGCGACTCGGGTGAAAATGGACTGCTAAAATGCTAAGGTAGCTTATAAATGGCCCTGGATTTTCCACCTTAATCCAAAAACCACCGAGAAACACAGCCTTTAGGCCGCGAGATCGGCAACAACCGCGTCCAGCACCGGAAAGCCGGGCAGGGTGACGCGCAGGCGGCCGTCGGCCGTCGTCTCGACTAGGCCGTGCTCGTGCAGCGTGGCGATGCGCGCCGGATCGAGAGAGCGGCCGGCGAGCGCCCGGAAGCGCGCAATGTCGATGCCTTCGGCGAGCCGCAGCCCCATCAGCAGGAACTCGTCGGCCATTTCCTCGCGGGTCAGCGTGTCGTCGGTGGTCAGGCCATGGCCGGCGGCCTCAACGCGCATGAGCCAAGACTCCGGCCGTTTTTCCGTCGCCGTCGCATGCCGGTCGCCCGCGATATCGAGCCGGCCGTGAGCGCCCGGCCCGATACCGGCGTATTCTTGGGCACGCCAGTAGACGAGGTTATGCCGGCATTCGCCGCCGGGCCGCGCGTGATTGGAAATCTCGTAGGCCGGCCGGCCGTGGGCGGCGCAAATCTCCAAGGTGGTGTCGTACAGCGCGCGGCCAAGATCGTCATTGGGAATGACAAGCTTGCCCGCGGCGTGGAGCGCGGCAAACGGCGTGTCCTGTTCGATGGTCAATTGATAGAGCGAGAGATGGTCGCCGGCTTCGGCTAGCGCCCGTGTGAGCTCGGCCGCCCAGTCCTTCGGATCTTGGCGCGGCCGGGCATAGATCAGGTCGAACGAGTAGCGATCGAAAATGCTGCGCGCGATGCCGACCGCATCGAGCGCTTCGCGCGAAGTGTGCATGCGGCCAAGCTCGGCGAGCACGCGATCGTCGAGCGCCTGGACGCCGAGCGAGACGCGGTTGACGCCGGCGCTGCGGTAGCCGCGGAAGCGGGTGGCTTCGACACTGGTCGGATTGGCTTCGAGGCTGACTTCGACGTCGGGCGCGACGCGCCAATGTTTTGCAATCGCATCGAGGATCGACCCAACCGTGGCCGGCTGCATCAGCGAAGGCGTGCCGCCGCCAAAGAAGATCGTGGAGACGGTCCGGTCCGGAACGCGCGCCGCGGTCGCCGCGATCTCGGCGGCAAACGCGCGCACAAAGCGCGGCTCGTCGATCGGTTCGCGGCGCACATGGCTGTTGAAGTCGCAATAGGGGCATTTCGACAGGCAGAACGGCCAGTGAATGTAGACGCCGAAGGCTGTTTGTTCGCTATCGGCCAAATTGTCAGCGGCCAAATCTTGCTCAGCCAAGGCACGCCTCCGCGAGCTTCATGAAGGCGCGGGCCCGATGCGACAGGCCTTTGCCGCGCGGCGGCAGGCCGTGTTTCTCGTCGCTCGACATTTCGCCAAATGTGCGCGCGTGGCCGTCGGGCAGGAACATCGGATCGTAGCCGAAACCTTTGTCGCCGCGCGGCGGCCAGACCAAGGTGCCGTCGACCCGGGCCTCGAAATCCTCAACATGGCCGTCGGGCCAGGCCACGCACAGCGCCGAAACGAAATGCGCCTTGCGCTTTTCCGGCGCCGTCGCGCCGCGTTCGTACAGTTTGACCTCGATGGTCTCCATGGCGCGGCGGAAATTCTTTTCCGGTCCGGCCCAGCGCGCCGAATGGATCCCCGGCGCGCCGTCGAGCGCATCGACCACCAGGCCGGAATCATCGGCGAAGGCGGGCAGGTCGGTCGCCTGCGCCGCGGCTTGCGCCTTGATTCGCGCATTGTCGCCAAAGCTCATGCCGGTCTCGTCCGGTTCTATTAGATCGAGTTCACCCGCCGATATGGCGTCGATACCGTAAGGCGCAAGCAATTCGCGCATCTCGGCGAGCTTGCCGGGATTATGCGTCGCGATCACGAGACGGCCGGCGATGCGGCGATGCTCGCTCACATCACCGCCATCTTCTGCAAGTCGACCAGCTTGGCGATGCCTTTGCGCGCCAGCGCCAACAGCGCCGCAAACTCTGCTTCGGAAAACGGTGTCTTCTCGGCCGTGGCTTGTATTTCCACGATATTGCCGGCGCCGGTGAGGACGAAATTGGCGTCGGTGTCGGCTTGCGAATCCTCGGCGTAATCGAGATCGAGCACCGCCACCCCGCCGTGCACGCCGCAGGAAATCGCCGCGATGTGATCGCGCAATACTTCCATCTGCACCATGTCGCGGGTTTTCATCCAGGCGAGGCAGTCGTAGAGCGCGATCCAGGCGCCGGTAATCGACGCGGTGCGGGTGCCGCCGTCGGCCTGGATGACGTCGCAATCGATGGTGATCTGGCGCTCGCCGAGCGCCTTGAGATCGACCACCGAACGCAAGCTGCGCCCGATCAACCGCTGGATTTCGACGGTGCGGCCGCTCTGCTTGCCGGCCGAAGCCTCGCGCCGCGTGCGCTCAAGCGTCGCTCGCGGCAGCATGCCGTATTCAGCGGTGATCCAGCCGCGACCCTGGCCCTTGAGCCACGGCGGCAGGCGGTCTTCCAGGGTGGCGGTGACCAGCACATGGGTTTCGCCGAATTTCACGAAACACGAGCCTTCGGCGAATTTCACCACGCCGCGTTCCAGCGAAACCGGGCGCAATTCATCGGGCTGTCGGCGGCTCGGCCGCATATGTGCTCTCCTCACGGCCGGGCGCCAAGCGCCGGCTGGGGCCGCTTTTAGAACATGATGCGGGGAAGGGGAAACCCGGATTTCGGCTGCGAGCATGGGGTCATTAACGGCCCAGAAAGCGATCAAGGCCGCCACTCGATCAGTCGATGAAGTGATCCCGATAGCACGTTGCCAGCCGCCGACGCTTCCCGCTACGCTTCGGGCCGTAACAGCCGGGAGGCCGAGATGGCAGCGGAAGCAACTCAAGCCTTGGCGCAATTCGCCGCCGCATCGCGCTACGAGGACATTCCGCCGCGGGTTCGCGAGCACTGCAAGACGCTGTTGCTCGATGCGCTGGCCTGCGCCGTTGCCGGCCGGCTTGGCGAGGAGACCGGGCAGATCGCTGCGCTGGCGTCGGGGCTGGCGCAAGGCTCTGAATCGAGCGTGATCGGCGGCGATCATCTGTCGCTCGCCGGCGCCACCTTGCTCAACGCTTATCTGGTCACCGCGGTCACCATGTGCGACGTGCATCGCGAGACGATGACGCATGTGACGCCCGAGGTCATGCCGCCGGCACTCGCCATTGCCGAGCGCGACGGACTGAGCGGCCGCGCGCTGCTGACCGCGATCGCTGTGGGCTGCGAGGTGACGACGCGGGTCGGCATCGGCACCGATTATCCAAAATTCCGCGCGCGCGGCTGGCACGGCCCCGGCATCTTCGGTCCGTTCGGTGCGGCGGCGGCGGTCGGCTCGCTGCTCAAATTCGACGCCGACACTATGGCGCGGGCGTTCGGGCTCGCCGGCAGCCAAGCCGCCGGCACGTTCGCCGCTTGGGGCACGCCGACGGTGAAATTCCACCAGTGCCGCGGCGCCTTGTCGGGATTGATGGCGGCGCTGTTGGCGCAGCAGAAATTCGTCGCCACGCGCGAATTCCTCACCGCCAAGGACGGCGGCCTCTACAACACCTATGTGGACGGCGGCAAACCGGATCTCGCCGCGGCCGATCTCGGCAGCCGCTGGGAGCTCGAGCGCATCGCCATGCGGCTGTGGCCATCGGCGACGCTCATTCAGGGCATGAACACGGCGCTGTTCGATCTGCTCGGCAAACACAAGATCGATCCGGCGCGCGTCGCCAAGGTCCGCATCGGGTTGAGCGAGCAGGCGTTCGGGATGCACGGCGGCTTCGACACCTACAAGGCCAAATTCGAAGCCCTGCTGTCGGCGCATTACACCGCCGCCGTCATTTTGCACGATCGCACGCTGACCTTGGCGCAGTTCGAGCCGGGCCGTTACGACGATCCAAAACTGCGGACGTTTGCGGCCAAACAAGTCGAGGTTCGCGCCGAGCCGACGGTGAGCGGCTCGCAGGCCACCGTCGATATCGCGATGGCCGACGGCGCGACCCTCTCGGCGCGGTGCGAGCACCCGCTCGGCGCCTTCGAAAATCCGGTATCGCGCGCCCAGATCGAGCAGAAATTCCGCACCTATGCGCAAGGCTTTTTGCCCGACGCTCATATCGCCGACGTCATCGGGGCGGTGGAGCGGCTGGAGGATTTCGGCTCGGTGCGCCGGCTGATGGATGTGCTGCGCGGTGCGCCGCGGGCAATGGCGGCTGCGGAGTGACCGATCAGTCTGATTTCGGGTGGTGTCCTAATTTGGACGCGTCAGATTTAGATTTCTTTTCGGAAGATGATTTGTCCGTCGTTTTCACGGCCGATCTCGATCCAGCCATCCCGCCGATAAAATCTCTCGGCGCGCGTTGATGGTCGGTGAGCATCACGTCCCACTGGCGCCGGAAGCTGGCGACCTGCACATTCCTGTCGAACTTCAATTCACGGTTAATGCGTTCCATTTCGGCGAAATAGAGCCACTCGCAATAGTCGAAATCCTGGTGCAGAGCCGGGCGAAAGACCACATTCATGGCGTGCCTGCTTGGCTTTCGGTGGCGCGGCTTGAAAGGCAGCCCGGAATGGCCAATTCTCGCCATAGAGGGAGTTCTCCGTGGCCACCCACGACGTTCCCATAGGCGCCAGCCAAGCGGGGCTCGCGCAGCTCAACGAGCGCTCGCGCGAGATCTTTCGCCAGGTGGTCGAGAGCTATCTGGCGACCGGCGAGCCGGTCGGCTCGCGCAATCTGTCGCGCATCATTCCGATGACGTTGTCGCCGGCTTCGGTGCGCAACGTGATGTCGGATCTGGAACAGGCCGGCCTGGTGTATGCGCCGCATACCTCGGCCGGCCGTCTGCCGACCGAGAAGGGCTTGCGCTTCTTCGTCGATGCCTTGATGCAGATCGGCGATCTCACCGACAAAGACCGCCAAGCGATCGAGGCGCAGGTCGCCGCCTCCGGGCAGGCCAAATCGGTCGAGACGGTGCTGACCGAAGCCTCAGGCCTCTTGTCCGGCCTCACCCGCGCCGCCGGCGTCGTGCTGACGGCAAAATCCAATGTGCGGCTCAAGCATGTCGAATTCGTGCGGCTTGAGCCCGAACGCGCGCTCGTCGTGCTGGTCGCCGAGGACGGCCAGGTCGAGAACCGCGTGCTCAACGTTCCGGTCGGCTTGCCGACTTCGGCGCTGACCGAGGCCTCGAACTTCCTCAACGCCCATATCCGCGGCATGACCATCGCCGAGGCCAGAGGCGAGCTCGAGCGGGCGCTGAACGCGCGCCAGGCCGAGCTCGACGAATTGACCCAGAAGATCGTCGCCACCGGTCTTGCCAGCTGGTCGGGCGGCGAGAGCGGCGAGCGCAAGCTGATCGTGCGCGGCCAGGCGCATCTGCTCGAAGACCTCAAGGCGCTCGACGATCTGGAGCGGGTGCGGCTGTTGTTCGACGATCTGGAAACCCGCCGCGAGGTGATCGATCTTTTGGGCCGCGCCGAGCAGGCCGAAGGGGTCCGCATCTTCATCGGCTCGGAGAACAAGCTGTTCTCGCTGTCCGGCTCCTCGACCATCGTGGCGCCCTATCACGACGCCACCGGCCGCATCGTCGGCGTGCTCGGCGTGATCGGCCCGACGCGGCTCAACTATGCCCGCGTCATCCCCATGGTGGACTACACCGCCAAGGTGGTGAGCAAGCTGCTCGGGGGGTAATGGTAACCCTGGCCCCGGTCCCTGGAACCTGCTGGAATCAAATACTTAAAGAACGCCGAGAAGCGGCCTTGATCGCTTGGACAGCGTTTCTGTTCGCATTGATGATCTTGTCAAGGATCATGGACCGCCGGAGGCGGCGGCGCTTCGCGCCGTCCTTGACAAGATCATCAATGCGAACAACCAGCATCCAAGCGATCAAGGCCGCCATCCGATCAGTATGGGGGTTGTATCGGTTCCCTCTAGACGCTTGATTTTTGCCCCACGCGCCCTGATATGCGTGGCAAGCAATGCTATGGGATGAGACATGACTGGAGAGACCGCTCGCGCTGAGGACGAGGCGGCCGGGCAGCCCGAGACATCGGCTGCGGCTACTGGGGCTGCGGCAGCGAGCGACCCCAAACCGTCCACCGCGCTCGACCGTGAGCATGCCGAGATGAAAGACCGGCTGCTGCGCACGCTCGCCGAGATGGAGAATTTGCGCAAACGCACTGAGCGCGAAGTCACCGACTCGCGGCTCTATGGCGTCGCGTCCTTCGCCCGCGACGTGCTCGGCGTCGCCGACAATATCCGCCGCGCGCTTGACGCGGTGCCGCCGGAGGCACGGGCGCATGCCAATGCCGGCATGAAGGCGCTGGTCGACGGCGTCGAATTGACCGAACGCGAGCTGCTCAAAGCGCTGGAAAAGAACGGCGTCCGCCAGTTCACGCCGCACGGCGAGAAATTCGACCCCAACGTTCACCAGGCCATGTACGAGGTCCCCGATCCGTCGGTGCCGGCCGGCAGCATCGTTCAGGTGATGCAGCCCGGTTACATGATCGGCGAACGCGTGCTGCGCCCGGCTTTGGTCGCGGTGGCGAAGGGCGGCCCGAAGCCCGCGCCGAATTCGGCGTCAGGCAATGACAACAAGGCCGAGGTCCAGGATTCCTGATTGGAACGCGGACAGCTAACGCGCAGCCATTAGCCTGATGGATGCGAGTTTGGTGACGGCGGGATAAAGTCAATCCACGCCCTGCCAGACGATACCAATGAACTTGGCGCCGAGTTCTTGGTTGAACCGCCAGACCACTTTGTATTTGCTCTCCTGGGTCACGCGGTGGCCGGAGAGGAGCAGCACGAATTCATCGGGAACGTCGAACCCGTCAACATGAAGCCGCACGCCGCCATCGGAAATGTCCATGACAACACACTCGCGCGGCAGCGAGCCGTTGCCGAATTGGATCCTTGCCACACGGTAGAGGGGACGGCGTGGCTCCCGGCGCCTCTCGTGAGGCAGCAGCGCAAGCATGACCCGGCTCCGTGTTGCGGCGAAGCTTCCAGCAATTGGCGATAACACCCGTGCCTTAAAATATCTGCCTTATAACAATTGCGCGCGGCCTAACGCGCGCGCTCGGATTTTTCTCGTATTTGTCTGAATTTTGCGCCGCTGCCCGCTCGCCGCGCGCTTATCGCGGCTGGACGCCGTCGCGCACGGCGCGCAGCCGCGTCAGCACGGTGGTCCAGACGTCGGTCTTGGCCATGCCGATCATCTGCATGAAACCGCCGGTGCCGAAGCGCAGCCACTGCGCCACCATGATGTCGTCGCCGGTCTTCATATCCTTGGCTTGCGCCGTGGTCTGAAAGCCCGTCTGGCCGCCGATACGCAGCGGCTCGGACATCGTGATCTGGACGTCCTTGATGCCGAGGATCTGGCCGAACGTCATGCGCGCAAATTGCGCGTGGTCGTCCTTCTCGGTGGGGCCGCCGTCAAAGGCGGCAACAAACATGCGTGGGTTGAAGGTGTCGGTCGGCACGCCGTCGGGTGTGTCGACCAGCATCACGGCGCGGCCGGGAAGAACGTTTTCGACATGAAAGCCGCCGAGGTCGCTAAGCGTGAACGGCAGCATGCTGAGCTTCTCGGCGTCCGGTATGGTCGCGCGCACCGCGAGAGTTGCGAGCGCCGCGCGTATGGCCGCGTCCGGATAGGCGGTCTCCTGTTCCGGGATCTGCACGTTGACCAGCGCGGTGAGATCGTTGGCCTGAACGTTGAGAAGCCACTTGCGATAACGGATCTTGTCGGCGGTCTGCTTGGCGATCACCAGTGTGCCTTTGCCGAAGTCGAACTTCATCTCCTCGCGATTTTCCACGGTGATGCCGTTCTTCTTCAATTCGTCGGTCGCCAGAACTCTTTTCGATTTCGGGAAAGGCCGCCGGCGGCTGCGCTGCGATCAGGATGGCGGAGTCCTTGGCGACGTCTTCGAAGCCCAAGAAGCTTTTGCTCACCACCATCCCCGCGGGCGGCACCAGGCCGACGCGGGACCCGACCGGGAAAATCGGATCGGCGGCCTGCGCCGCGGGTGCCGAGATAAGTGTTAAGATGAGGCACGCGAAGCCTGTGGCAAGAACAGCCGCCCTGACGCGATTGAGTTTGCTGCCGCTCGTCATGGTGTGCCTGTGCTGGAGCCGGCCGGGGCCGCGATATCGACATCACGGAGACTCACCCGGCGCATGGTCAGATTGATCCGTCCGCCCTCCGGGAGCAAGGTCGATGTGCCGGGCTCGATGCGGTCGACGCCATGAAACGCCAGCCTTGTATCGCCGCCAAGCACGACCGCGTCGCCGGAGCTGAGCCGGACCGAACGGGTCGGGTCGCTGCGCTTTAATCCGCCGACACGGAACAGGCAGGAATCGCCGAGCGACAGCGAGACCACCGGCGCGGCGAAATCCTCTTCGTCGCGATCTTGATGCAGGCCCATTTTGGCGGTCGGGCTGTAGAAATTGATCAAACACGCCTCCGGCGGCGACGGATAGCCGGCCAGATCGTTCCACGCCGCCACGAGCATATCGGGCATCGGCGGCCAGGGCTGGCCGGTGACCGGGTGCGTCGGCTGATAGCGGTAGCCGGCCTCGTCGGACACCCAGCCGAGCGGCCCGCAATTCGACATGCGCACCGTAAACGGCCGGCCCGAGCGTGGCATGCGCGGCGTAAACAGTGGTGCTGCTTCAAAAATTCGGCGCAAGGCCGCCAGCAGCGCCTGTTGCTGCCCGCGGTCGAGGTAGCCCGGGCGGAACCGCAGCCCGCTCGGCGCCGCTGGCGTCGGTCGAAGCTGCTTGGGTCCAAGCTGCTTGGGTCCATGCCGCGCCGGGAGGTCCGAGTCGACGGCCGTTTTCATCGGATTTTTACCGCTCGCCATCACTGTTCCGCGCATGTCTTTGTTCTCTCCGTACGTCGGTATTGTGACGCGCGCCACCCCGTCCGACCGATCGCCGGTCGAGGAGCTCTATTTCAAATGGCTGGTCGCCGCGGCGGTGTTTTTCGTCGTGCTCGAGGTCGCCTATCTGACGTTCGCCGGCTTGCCGCCGATCGGCAAGCCCTGGGTCGACGCCACGAACTTTGTCTATGGGCGCGACTTCCTCAACACCTGGATGGGCGGCCGGTCGATGTTCTCCGGCGGCCCGGCGGCTTGGTTCGACTTTGAAACCTACAACGCCGCGCTCCGCAAAATGCTGGGCACCACCGATTATCTCGAACATTTCTGGTCGTATCCGCCGCACGTGATGCTGTTCATCTGGCCGTTCGGCCTGATGCCGTATTTGCCGGCCTATATCGCGTGGTGCGCCGTCGGCATCGCGCTCTATTTGCTGGCTTGCTCCGGCGCCATTCCGCGCCAGCGGATGCTGTTCCTCGCGGTCGCGCCCGGCGTCGCAGTCTGCATTTTCTTCGGCCAGAACGGCTTCTATACCGCGGCACTGCTCGTCGGCGGCCTGCTCAACCTCGATCGCCGGCCGGTGCTGGCCGGCGTGCTGTTCGGTATCCTCACCGTCAAGCCGCAGCTCGGCTTGTTGCTGCCGGTGATCTTGCTGCTCGAGCGGCGCTGGCTGACGATCGCGTCAGCCGTGGTGACGACGGCCGTCCTTGTCGCGCTGACGTCGATGTTGTTTGGCTGGCAGGTGTGGATCGAGTTCTACCAGAAGGTCGTGCCACAGCAGCAATGGCTCACGACGCACGCCGGCGATTTACTGTTTGCCATGGTGTCGTCGGTCTTTTTCGGCGCGCGCCTGGTGCATCTGCCGCTGAGCATCGCCTGGGCGCTCCAGGGGATCGTGGCGGCGCTCGCGGTCGCCGCACTGGTGTGGACCTATTGGCGGCGCCGCGATCCGGCGCTTTCGCTGGCGTTCCTGGTCACCGCAACGTTTTTGGTCACGCCCTACATTCTCAACTACGACATGGTGGTGTTCGGCTTCGTGGTCGCGCTGCTGCGCGACCGCGCCGACAACACGATGGGCGATCATTGGTTGTTGATCGCGGTGTGGACCCTGCCGGTGGCGATGATGTTTTCAGCCGTCGTCTGGATACCGCTGGCGCCGATCGTGCTGATCGCGTTTGCCGTGCGGCTGATCTGGCGCCTGGCGCAGAGTGCCGGCGGTGACGTCGCTCTGCAGCCGCTGCGGGCTGCGGGCGTTGCCGCCTGACCGCGATAGCGGTCGCAAAGAGCACGCCCCGCAACCGCCGATTTAACTCTGTATTAACGACCGCGGCGTTTCATTGCGCGGATGCAAACATCGCGCCTTCCGCATCTGACGCTCCCGATTGCGCGAACCTTCGTCGCCGTCGCCGCGGCGATCTACCTTTACGATCTGTTTCAGCAAACGCGCGATCACTTTACCAACGGCCTGGGCCGTCCGTTCGGCGACGATTTCATCAATTTTTGGTCCGGCGCATATCTGGCAGTGCATGGGCACGCGGCGCAGGTTTACGATCCGGCGGCGTTTCATGCGTTCCAGCAATCGATCGCCGGCGGTCCGCTCGAGGGTTATCTTTACATTTATCCGCCGGTGCTCCTCGTCCTCACCGCGCCGCTGGGATTTGTTCCCTACGTGCCTGCCCTCGTGCTGTGGTTATCGGCTGGCTGGTTTGCTTTCTATCGTGCCTTGCGTCTGGCGTTGCCGGACCGGGGAGCGCTCCTGCTGGCGCTGGCTACGCCGGCGGTGTTCATCAATACGATCGCCGGACAGAACGGAACCTGGACTGCGGCGTTGTTCGGCGGCGGTCTTGGTCTCCTCAATCGCCGTCCAACGCTCGCCGGCGGGTTGCTCGGATTGCTGGTCTTCAAGCCGCAGCTGGCAATCTTGATTCCGGTGGCACTTGCTGCAGGACGACACTGGCGGGCGCTGGCCGCTGCCGCCATGACGGCCGGTGCGTTGCTTGCCGTCAGCGCTTTGTGGTTCGGCACCGACATCTGGATCAATTACATCCGGCTTGTCGAACTGCTGCGACGGCTGATCCTGGAGGACGGAACCGGCGTCTGGTACCGTTTTGTGTCGGTATTTGTGGCCGCGCGCCGGTTGGGGGTTCCGGTTGAAACGACCTACCTGGTTCAAGGGCTTGCGACTGTGCTCGCCGGTATCGCGGTGGCGCTGGTTTGGTTCCGTGATGCCCCCGCCGGTATCAAGAACGCCGTGCTTCTGCTCGGTACCTGTCTGGCGACACCTTTTCTGCAAGACTACGATCTGGTGTTCGGCGCATTGGCGGTGGCGTGGATCTGGCAGGCATCGACGGCTTCGGCAACGGCCCTCGCCGACAATTCCGAACGGGCGCTGATCTTGTCCTTAGGCCTGTTTTTGCTGCTGCCGCTGCTTGCGGCATCGCTGGCGCATATGACCGGGCTTTCGTTCGGCCCCTTGTTCATTGTTCCGATATTTGTCGTAACCCTGCAAATGAGTCTGCACGGCTTCTTAAAAGACGGCCGCGCCGCCGCGCTCAATTGATTTGCCGCCGGCCTCGACGGTTGTTTTCATAGGATTTTTACCGCTCGCCATCACAGTCCGCACATGTCCGTGTTCTCTCCGCATGTGGGGAAAGTGGCGCGCGCCGCTCAGTCCGGCCGCTCGCCGGTCGACGAGCTTTATTTCAAATGGATGGTCGCCGCGGCGGTGTTCTTCGTCGTGCTGCAGATCGCCTTTCTCGGCCTCGCCGGCCTGCCGGCGATCGACAAACCGGTGGCCGACGAGACCAATTTCGCCATCGGGCGCGATTTCCTCAACACTTGGATGGGCGGCCGCTCGATGTTCACCGGCGGTCCGGCGGCGTGGTTCGACGCGCGGACCTATGCGGCGGTGCTGCACGACATGCTCGGCCCGAAATACCCGGAAACCTACTGGTCGTATCCGCCGCACATCGTGTTGTTCGTCTGGCCGCTCGGCCTGATGCCGTATCTGCCGGCCTACATCGCCTGGTGCGTGATCGGCATCGGGCTCTATCTGTTCGCCTGTTCCAGCGCCATCCCGCGCGAGCGGTTGTTGTTCCTCGCGGTCGCGCCCGGCGTCGCGGTGTGCGTCTTCTTCGGCCAGAACGGCTTCTATACCGCGGCGCTCTTGATCGGCGGCCTGCTCGCCCTCGATCGCCGGCCGGTGCTCGCCGGCGTCCTGCTCGGCATTCTCACGCTCAAGCCGCAGCTCGGCGTGTTGCTGCCGATCGTCCTGCTGCTGGAGCGGCGATGGCTGACGATTGCATCGGCCGCGATGACGGCGGCCGTGCTATTTGTCGTGACCGCGATGCTGTTCGGCCTCGACGTGTGGCTCGACTATTGGCACAAGATCCTGCCGCAGCAGATGTGGCTTACGGATAACGCCGACGGATTGATGTTCTCGCTGGTGTCGTCGTTGTTGTTCGGCGCGCGCCTCATCCACTTGCCGCTGGGCGTTGCCTGGGCGATCCAATACGCCGGCTCTGCGTTCGCGATCGCAGCGGTGGTGTGGACCTATTGGAAGCCTCGCGATCCGGCGCTGTCGCTGGCGCTGTTCGTCACCGCGACCTTCCTGTTCACGCCCTACATCCTCAACTACGACATGGTGATGTTCGGCTTCGTGGTGGCGCTGTTGCGCGACCGCCCCGACAACACCATGCGCGATCATTGGCTCTTGCTCGCGGTTTGGTCGCTGCCGGTGACGATGATGTTCGCCGGCGCGATCTGGATCCCGGTGGCGCCGGTCGTGCTGATCATGTTCGCGTGCTGGCTACTGCGGCGTCTGGCGCAAGGTGATAGAAGCGAAGTCCGAGCGCAGCCGGAAGAGACGGTGCTTGTTTCCGGCTAAACTTGCTTTCAGCTGCCTAAGACGCGCACTCATAAAATAAACGCGTAATTTGAAATGCCCATGGGTCGCTTATGAACCATAAGCGACGTCGCGTGGGCGGCTTGGTGACGCGCCGCTCCTTCGTCACCTTTAATTGATCCGGCAGACACCGCTGACGGCTTTCGCAGTCCAGCGTTCGTCGGCAGAATGCCGAAGTAGGAATCTCAGCTCGCCGGGATTTGATTGGGCTGATTGTTCGAGCGACCAGACCGATTTTGAAAACGAGGCCGATAAGGTTCTCGGCCTCAAACATGGAGGCTAATTATGTCGCGCATTTCGACAGCCCTGAAGAGCAAAAACATTCCGGCGATTGTGACTGTGTTATCACTCGCCGCCTTGGGCGGCGTGGCGCTGGCGGCGCAGGACAGATACACGCTGAAATTGGGCAAGCTCTCGTTTGCCGACTTCAAAGGATACGAAGACTGGCGGGATGTCGCGGTCAGCCAGACCGAGACTCAATTGAAAGTGATCGTCGCGAATGACGTGATGATGAAGGCGTATAGGCAAGGCCTTCCCGCCGATGGCAAGCTTTTTCCCGAGGGCTCCAAGATCGTGAAGATCGAATGGAGTTTTAAAAAGAACCCCGTGGCCCCGTATTCCGTGAATGTGCCGGACACCCTCAAAGCGGTTGCGGTGATCGAAAAAGATACCAAGAGATTCCCGGACACGCACGGATGGGCATACGGCAATTTCAACTATGATGCC
Organism: uncultured Alphaproteobacteria bacterium; assembly: GCA_963724715.1. Taxonomy (GTDB): domain Bacteria; phylum Pseudomonadota; class Alphaproteobacteria; order Rhizobiales; family Xanthobacteraceae; genus BOG-931. Next base: position 533,900 of record CAVRVV010000006.1, read on the forward strand.
GCGACCGACACTTTCACGCCTGAAGGAAACGACGCCAAATGCGGGTTCGCGTGCCATACGACGGTGGCGGCGAAGGATTACATCTTCACCGCCTATCCCAAGAGGTAGCTGAGGCGGCCGCGTTCGGTGGCAAAATAATAATCGGTACCGCCATTGGAGCTCAGTCTTTAGCGGCAATAGTATCTTGCCGGGTTCCTGGCTACCGATCAGATAACCGCGTTCGGTCGCACCGCGCGGATATGCGGCGGCGGATCGCTTCCGATCACCACATGTAGAAAAGGCGAAGACGCCGTGGCCTTCGCCAAAGAGCGCAATGGCAACATACAACAGCAGGGAGACGTTTCATGATCCGCAAGGCAAAGGCAGTCTGGCAAGGCACGGGTCGCGCCGGCAGCGGTCATCTTTCCACCGATTCCGGTGTGCTTGCAGAAACTCCGTATTCTTTCAGGACACGGTTCGAAAATGAAAAGGGCACCAACCCCGAAGAGCTCATCGCCGCGGCGCATGCCGGTTGCTTCACCATGGCGCTGGCGTTCGGGCTGCAGGCCGGCGGCTTCACCGCGACCGAACTCACCACCGAGGCCGCGGTCACGCTCGAACCTGAAGGCCAAGGTTTTCGCATCAGCCGGTCGGCTCTGACGCTGCGCGGCAAAGTGCCGAACCTGGACGAAGCCGCGTTTGTTCGCATGGCCGGCGATGCCGAGAAGAACTGCCCGGTCTCCAAGGTCCTCAACGCCGCAATCACCCTGGACGCCAAATTGATCTGAAGCGTCTGTTGAGCACGTCCAGATAAGGAACACCCGCAATGGTTCGAACCCACCAGCCAGGCGAAGCGGTTTTCAGATCCGTCCTGCCCGAAGACATCGACTGGAAGCCGTTCCCGGCGTTCCCACCTTCGGTCCGCCTTGCCGTCGTGGTCGGTGAGCCGTCAAAGCCCGGCCCTTACGTGATCAGGGTCAAAGTGCCCACAGGCGTGAAACTGATGCCGCACAAACATCCGGAGGACCGGATCTACACGGTCATGTCCGGGGTATTCTATATCGGCCTGGGCGAACGGTTCGACGGCGATAAGGTCCAGGCGTATCCGCCCGGCAGCGTCATCGTTCTACCCGGCGATACCTGGCACTTCCACTGGGCGAAGTCCGGCGAATACGTCACCCAAGTTTCGGCCATTGGTCCGTTGGGTTTGGAATACCTGGATCCCGGCGACGATCCGCGTGAGCAAAATCGCCGATAGCCTACTCCTTTATGGGCACGCGCAGAGACCGATCCATGTCGCACCAATATTGCGGACCTGACGTCGGCTTTCCCACGGCGATGCCTGTCTCGACCTGACCGTACTTCACAGACCGCCAATGTGAGGCGTGATAGTGTCCGGTCATGGCTAAGGTCGTGACTCCACCGGGGGCGGTCGAATGATGATCCACGTCGGCAGACGGCAATTCATAGCCGCGCTCGGCGGCGCTGCCGCTGCGTGGTCGTTTGCCGCGCACGCCGAGGATCAGTATCCGACCCGCACCGTTCGCATCATCGTGCCGAGCACGCCGGGCGGCATCACGGACCTTTTGGCGCGCGTGCTCGGGCAGGGCCTGTCGCAATCATGGGGCCAGCCGGTCGTTATCGAAAATCGGCCGGGCGCCGACGAACTGATCGGTACTGAGGCGGTCGTGAAGGCGCCTGCCGACGGTTACATGCTGCTGGTCGCCAGCAACGCGGCCATCACGGCGGCGCCTAGTCTGCACAGCCGGATGCCCTATGATTTGCAAAAGGATCTCACGCCGATATCGATGCTGGGCCAGATCACGCCGGTGATGATCGTGCCGTCGTCGTTGCCGGTAACATCCGTGCAGGAGTTCATTGCGCTCGCCAAGGCAAAACCCGGCGAGCTCAATTACGGCTCGTTCGGCAACGGCACTTATCCCCACGTCGCCATGGAAGACTTCAAGCTGCGCACCGGCACGCAGATTTTGCATGTCCCATACAAGGGAGCGACGCCGGCGATCACGGCGCTGTTGCGCAACGAAGTCGCGGTGCTGATCGTCAACATGAGCAGCGTCGATGCCTATGTCAAAGCCGGCACGCTGCGGATCATCGCCGCCGCCGGCGCGGAAAGAATCCCGATGCGTCCGGACCTGCCGACCATTGCCGAGTCGGCTGTGCCGGGCTTCTCGACCGGCGGCTGGTGGGGGCTATTCGGACCGGCCGGCCTGCCCGGGCCGGTGGTCGACAAGATCAGAGCCGATGCCGCCAGCGCCCTCGTCTCGCCGGAAGCGCGCACTCTGTTCGCGACCAACACGTTCCAGTTGGTGCGCAAGACGCCCGAGCAATTCGTGCAATTCATCCGCGACGACCTCGACAATTGGGCGAGGCAGATCAAGGCCGCCGGCATTCAGCCTGATTGAACGGGTGGGCCCCATATTCTGGTGAGTGTCATGGTGTTGTTCCGGCTTTGCAAGATCGCGATGATCGCCGCGCTCGCGGCTTTTGCTTTCATCGTCGCTTATGACAATGTGGTGGATTACAACTCGAACTACGAATTCGTGCGGCACGTCTTGAGCATGGACACGACGTTGTCCAATAACGCATTGATGGGCCGCGCGATCACCGACCAGCGTATCTGGACGATCGCTTATGCTGCGATCATCGCGGTCGAGGCCTTGATCTGCCTTCTTCTGTCGGTCGGCGCACTGGCATTGCTGACGCGGCTTAAGGCGCCGGCCGAGCGCTTCAACCGCGCCAAGGTTTTGGCCCTGGCCGGCTTGACGGTCGGCTTCGGCCTCTGGTTCTTCGGCTTCCTGGTAGTGGCGGGCGAATATTTTGCCATGTGGCAATCGCAGACCTGGAACGGGCAGGAGGCCGCATTCCGCATCGTCACGGTGATGCTCGGCGTGCTGATTTTTGTCACCCTGCCCGACCGCGACGCCGTGTGATATCGGCTCCGGGTCGTGGTTAGGCTGCGCGCTCGTCGGCGACCTTCTCCGGAACGAGCCGCACGCTGTCGAGCGCGCTCTGCACGCCGGACTCGCCCGCCTCGTGATATTGGGCGTCTTCGTTGACGTTCCACACGTCGTAGAGCCGCTCGCCGGCGAGGATGTTGCGCGCGGTGAGCATCGCCGTCATCATCGCGTGGTCCTGGTTGTTGTATTTGTGCATGCCGTTGCGGCCGACCATGTGCAGCGTCGGGTAGCTGCCCTCGAGGTCGAGCCGGATGGCGGCGATGTTGTCGCGATAATCTTCGTCGTAGACCGGATAGGCTTTGGGCTGGCGCACCACGCGGGCGTCGACCACGTCTTCGGCGGCGATGAGGCCGATCTGCGCCACTTCTTTTTTGGCGAGCGCGATCAGATCGTCATCGGACGCGTCCCACAAATTGTCGCCCTCGAAGCAGAAATATTCCAGCCCGAGGCAGCTCATGCCTTCGGGCACCATCTCGGGCGACCAGGAGCGGTAGTTCTGCACCCGGCCGACTTTTACGCTCGGGTCGTGGATGTAGATCCAGTTGTCATCGAACAGCTCTTCCTTGCGCACCATCAGCGCCACGGTGAGGAAGTCGCGGTAACGCAGCGCGCGGGCATGCAGCAGCGAGAGCGGTGTCGGTTTGATGCGCGGCACGAGTTCGCGCACCGGCGCCGAGCTGACGACGTGGCGCGCGGTAAAACTCTCGCGCTCACCTTTCGTGGTTTCGACCTCGATGCGCCAGAGATTGGCGGCTTCGTCGAATTCGAGCGAGACAAGCTCGCGCCCCATCAACAGCCGGCCGCCGTTTGCCCTGATCTTGCGCGCCGCCGCGTCCCACATCATGCCCGGGCCCTTGCGCGGGTACTGGAAGCTTTCGATCAGGCTCTTGACGGTGTCGCCGCCGGCTTTGGGCTTGCGGCCGATATGCAGCGAGCGCTTGAGCCCGTTGATGACGGCGGTCAAGAGATCGAGGCCCTTGATGCGCTGCGCCGCCCAATCGGCGGAAATTTCGTCGCACGGCATGCCCCACACCTTCTCGGTGTAGGTCTTGAAGAAAATCTGGAACAGCCGCTCGCCGAACTGGTTGCGCACCCATTCGTGGAAGGTGCGCGCCGGCGCCACCGGAAAGGCTTTGGCATAGGCGTAGGACGCCATGCAGGCGGTCGAGGTGAAGACGCCGAGCTTGAGCAGCGCCTCGAACGCTTTCAACGGATAGGAGAAGAACTTGCCGTTGTAATAGATGCGCGACAGCCGCGGCCGGGCGATGAAATCGTCGGGCAGGATCTCCCGCCACAGCGCCACGACCTCCTTCGACTTGGAGAAGAAGCGGTGGCCGCCGATGTCGAACAGGAAATCCTTGTATTGGACGGTGCGGCTGATGCCGCCGACATAGATCGGGTCGCGCTCGATGATAATGACGGAGCGCGCTTCCTTGGTCAGGCAATAGGCCGCGGTGAGGCCGGCGGGCCCGGCACCGATCACGAACACTTCGGCATCGACGCTCATCGGTACTGCTTTCAGGCGGGGTTTGATTGGCGGGGCGGTGGGGTGCGCGGGCGGAAGGCGAACAGGGCCTGGCCGCTATAGGAGACCAGCGCCCCGCAGGCGGCGCCGACGATCACGGCGAGCTGCGGCAGTGCGGCCAGCACGGTGACGATCAGGGCGGCGAAGACGGCGTAGCTGACCGCCTGGGCCGAGGCGGCGACGGCGGCATAGCGCATGGCTTCATCGGCGGAGCGGCGGCCGCTGTGGTCGAAGGTCAGCGCGCGGTTGAGCCGCCAGGTCACCAGCGTCGCGATGGCGAGCGAGGCGAGCCGCGCCAGCAGCGGGTGGGGGGTTTGGGCGATGATGAGGGTGAAAACCGCGAGATCGGTGATCAGGCCGAGGCCACCGACGCCGAGAAAGCGCAGCGGCCGCGGTAAAACCGCAAAAAACCGACGGACGGGGTCATGGTCGTCGGAGCTCGCATGGCCGGGCATTTCGCCCAGTGCCGCGCCGAACTCGACATTGCTGCGACCCATGACGCCTTCCCACTGGCGGGCGGCGTCCTGGCGCCGTTTCCGGCTGGCCATTGGCCCATTGTCCCGTTACCCGCGTCATCCGTGGCAGGCTTTTCTTAATGTCGGGCTAGCGTGAGGGTGCGAATTCGCGACGCGGCGCGACACCGTTAAGAGACCCTCAATCCGATGCGGCAGCCGTTGCCGCGGCCGGGTCGATGCTTTGGTCGATGCTTTGGTCGATCCTTGGGCCGATCCTTGGGCCGATCCTTTGGCGGATCGCGCAATAACCCAATTGCTTATGCTGACTTGCGGCCCGATACCGCCCTCCTATATGAGCCAAGGGAAATCGGCTCGCGGCAGCGGTCTTGAAGTCTTGGACTACGGAAGTCTTGGACTGCGCCCGGGGCGATTTACAGTTGAATAAGGGGGTCGGACCAAGGGCGCCTTTCGGGCCTGCCCGACCTGCCGCAAGAGAGAGGATTTTAGGACCATGGGCAAGGTCATCGGTATCGATCTCGGGACCACGAATTCCTGCGTCGCCGTCATGGAAGGCAAGACGCCGAAGGTCATCGAGAACGCGGAAGGGATGCGCACCACGCCATCCATCGTAGCTTTCACCGACGAGGGCGAACGGCTCGTCGGCCAGCCGGCCAAGAGGCAGGCAGTCACCAATCCCGAACGCACCATTTTCGCCGTCAAACGCCTGATCGGCCGTCGCTACGACGACCCGATGGTGGAGAAGGACAAGAAGCTCGTTCCCTACAAGATCTCGCGCGCTTCCAATGGCGACGCTTGGGTTGAGATCGAGGGCAAGAGCTATTCGCCGTCGCAGATTTCCGCATTCATCCTGCAGAAGATGAAGGAGACCGCGGAAGCCTATCTGGGCGCCAAGGTCGACCAGGCGGTCATCACCGTTCCGGCCTACTTCAACGACGCGCAGCGCCAGGCCACCAAGGACGCCGGCAAGATCGCCGGCCTCGAAGTGTTGCGCATCATCAACGAGCCGACGGCGGCGGCGCTGGCCTACGGGCTCGACAAGAGCAAGACCGGCACCATCGCGGTCTATGACCTCGGCGGCGGCACCTTCGATATTTCCATTCTCGAAATCGGCGACGGCGTGTTCGAGGTGAAGTCGACCAACGGCGACACCTTCCTGGGCGGCGAAGATTTCGACATGCGGCTGGTCAACTATCTGGCCGACGAATTCCAGAAAGAGCAGGGCATCGACCTGCGCCGGGATAAGCTTGCTCTGCAAAGGCTGAAAGAGTCCGCGGAGAAAGCCAAGATCGAGCTGTCGTCGACCACGCAGACCGAAATCAATCTGCCGTTCATCACGGCCGATGCGGCGGGACCGAAGCATCTGACCATGAAGCTCACCCGCGCCAAGTTCGAGGCGCTGGTCGACGATCTCGTGCAGAAGACGATCGAGCCGTGCCGCCAGGCCATCAAAGACGCAGGCCTCAGCGCAGCCGAGATCAACGAGGTGGTCCTGGTCGGCGGCATGACGCGCATGCCGAAAGTGCAAGAGGTCGTGAAGCAATTGTTCGGCAAGGAGCCGCACAAGGGCGTCAATCCGGACGAAGTCGTCGCGGTGGGCGCCGCGATCCAGGCCGGCGTGCTGCAAGGCGACGTCAAGGACGTGCTGTTGCTCGACGTCACGCCGCTGTCGCTCGGCATCGAGACGCTGGGTGGCGTGTTCACCCGGCTGATCGACCGCAACACCACGATCCCGACCAAGAAGAGCCAGGTGTTCTCCACGGCCGAGGACGGCCAGACCGCGGTGACGATCCGCGTGTTCCAGGGCGAGCGCGAGATGGCGGCCGACAACAAGATTCTCGGCCAGTTCGATCTCATCGGCATTCCGCCGGCGCCGCGCGGCGTGCCGCAGATCGAGGTCACATTCGACATCGACGCCAACGGCATCGTCAATGTCTCGGCCAAGGACAAGGGCACCGGCAAGGAGCAGCAGATCCGCATCCAGGCCTCGGGCGGCTTGAGTGAGGCGGATATCGATAAAATGGTGAAGGACGCCGAGGCTCACGCCGAGGACGACAAGAAACGCAAGGCCGAGGTCGAGGCGAAGAACCACGCCGAGGCCCTGGTCCACACCACCGAGAAGACGCTGGCCGAGCATGGCGCCAAGGTTGGCGAGACCGAGCGGCGCGCCATCGAGACCGCCTTGGCCGACCTCAAGGAAGCCTTGAAGGGCACCGATGCGGAGGCCATCGCGGCCAAGACCAACACATTGGCCCAAGCGTCGATGAAGCTCGGCGAGGCGATGTACAAGCAAGCCGAGCAGCAGCCCGGCGATGGCGGCGAAGGCGGCGGCGGTGCCGAAGCCAAGAAGGACGATGTCGTCGATGCCGAGTTCACCGAAGTCGACGACGATAAGAAGAACAAAAAATCGGCTTGATCGGTCGTTCGATGCTGCGACGAGCCTGCAATTCAGCACCCCCGCCCGCAAGACGGGGGTGCGTATTTTTTTTAACCGATCTTTTGCGCAAACATGATTGGACATCATCAGGGACGCAATGATGGCCAAGCGCTGCTACTACGAATTGCTCTCAGTCGAGCGCACTGCTACTGACGGTGACATCAAAGCCGCCTTCCGCAAGCAAGCGATGGTGTGCCACCCGGATCGCAATCCCGGCGACCAGAACGCCGAGCATCGCTTCAAGGAAATCAACGAGGCCTACGAGGTCCTCAAAGACCCGGACAAGCGCGCCGCCTATGATCGCTATGGCCATGCCGCGTTCGAGCAGGGCATGGGCGGCGGGGCTGCGGGTTTTGGCGCCGAATTCGCCACCACGTTCTCCGATATTTTCGACGATCTGTTCGGCATGGGCGGCGGTCGGCGTGGCCGCGGCGGCGGGCGCGAGCGTGGCGCCGACCTGCGCTACAACATGGAAATCTCGCTGCACGACGCCTACGTGGGCAAGGCGGCGCAAATCCGCATCCCGACCTCGGTGACCTGCGAGGCCTGCTCGGGCTCCGGCGCCAAGGCCGGTACCAAGCCAAAGACCTGCCAGATGTGCGGCGGCCAGGGCAAAGTCCGCCACGCCCAGGGCTTCTTCACGCTCGAGCGCACCTGCCCGAACTGCCAGGGCCGCGGCCAATCGATCGACAGTCCTTGTGCGTCGTGTTCAGGCTCCGGCCGGGTCACGCGCGAGCGGACGTTGTCGGTCAACATCCCGGCCGGCGTCGAGGACGGCACTCGCATTCGCCTCGCCAGCGAAGGCGAAGCCGGCGTGCGCGGCGGACCGCCGGGCGATCTCTATATCTTCCTGTCGATCGGCTCGCACCCGTTCTTCCAGCGCGAGGGCGCCGACCTGCATTGCCGGGTGCCGGTCTCCATGGTGACAGCGGCGATGGGTGGCGAGTTCGAGGTGCCGACCATCGACGGCGGCAAGACCCGGGTGAAGGTCCCGGGCGGCACGCAATCCGGCCAGCGCTTCCGGCTTTCCGGCAAGGGCATGCCGGTGCTGCGCGCCCGCCAAAGCGGCGACATGTACGTGCAGATCCTGGTCGAAACCCCGCAGAACCTGACCAAGAAGCAGCGCGAGTTGCTGGCCGAGTTCGACAAATTATCGTCGTCCTCGACACAGCCGGAATCCACGGGATTCCTCGGCAAGGTCAAGGACTTCATCGACGCGCTTGGGTCCCGCGCCAATTCCGAATGAGCCTTTTGCCCGATCGGGCGTTGATGCCGGGGCGGCTGGTCTTTGTCGGCTGGATGTTTTAAAAACGTCAGGATTTTGTCGTGTGGGATGCCTTTGTGGCTTGGGATGTCATGGCTTTGCCGGCCCTCCAGAAATTCGAGCAGCAGATCGGGCGGCAAATGCGTCTCCTGGAGATCAGGAAAAACATTATCGAGCGCAAGATTGAGCGCCAGATCCGGCTGTTCGAGCAAAAGCGCGACAGTATCGGCAAGAAAATCGAAGCCCAAGTCCGGCAGTTCGAGCAGAAGCGGGGCATCCGGCTCGACGACGAGGTGCGCTTCATCCGCTCCTGGATCGAACGGCCGCTGTCGATCGGCGCGGTGACGCCGTCGGGAAAAATTCTTGCGCGGGTCATGGCCGGCTATGTCGATCCGAACAGCACCGGGCCGGTGGTCGAGCTCGGCCCGGGCACCGGTCCAGTCACCGAGGCGCTGGTCGAAGCGGGCGTCGATCCGGCGCGCCTGGTGCTGGTCGAATTCAATCCGGCGTTCTGCCGGATTTTGCAGAAGCGCTATCCTGAGGCCACGCTGGTGCAGGGCGACGCCTATAGCATGCGCCGGCTGCTCGAAACGCTGCTCATCCAACCGGCGTCGGCCGTGGTCTCGGGCCTGCCGCTGGTCACCAAGCCGATCGGGCAGCGCTGGCGATTGATCCGCGACGCCTTCGACCTGATGGTGCCCGGCGCGCCGTTCGTGCAATTCACCTACTCGGTCGCGTCGCCGCTGCCGAAACGGCTCGGCGGTTTCACGGCGGAAGCCTCCAAGCGGATTTGGATGAACCTGCCGCCGGCGCGGGTCTGGGTGTATCGGAAAGCCTGAAGGGATCAGGTATCAGGGATCAGAAGTCCGTTCTTGACGTGCGGCGAAACATATCTGATCCCTGATATCTGATTCCTGTCATGCCCAAAATCCTGGTTATTCCCGGCTCGCTGCGTAGTGGCTCGCACAATGTGCGGCTTGCCGCGTTGGCGACCAAGGAATTGGCGCTGGCCGAGGCCGAGGTGACGCGCATCTCGCTGGCGGATTATCCGCTGCCGCTGTTCGATGCCGACCTCGCCGCCGGTTCCGGCTTGCCTGCCGCGGCGGTGCAGCTCAAGCGCATGGTGATGGCGCACCAGGGCGTTTTCATCACCAGCCCCGAATACAGCGCGTCGGTGACGCCGCTTTTGAAAAACACCATCGACTGGATTTCGCGCGGGGGCGCGCGCGGCGAGGCGAACTACACGGCGTTCAAGGGCCGCGTGTTCGCCATTGGCGCGGCATCGGGCGGCTCCGGAGGCGGCATGCGTTCCCTGATGGCGCTGCGGCAAATCCTTGAGCTCGGCTGTGGCGCGCTCGTGATCCCGGAACAGATTTCGGTGCCGCGCGCCGATCAGGCGTTTGACGACATGGACAATCTGAAGGATGAAGTTTTGGCCGCCGCGCTCAAAGCGGCGGTGCGCCGGCTGGTCGAGCTGGCGGGTGTGCTGGCGTGACTGCGCAAGGGGATTGATCGATGCAGCTTGAACCGCGCGACCGCTTGATCGTGGCGCTCGATCTGTCTTCGGTCGAGGCGGCGCAGGCCATGGTGGCAAAACTCGGCGACGCGGTGTCGTTCTACAAGATCGGCTACCAGCTCGCTTATGCGGGCGGCCTTGGCTATGTGCCGGCGCTGATCGAGGCCGGCAAGCGCGTCTTTCTCGATCTGAAACTTCACGACATCGGCAACACGGTGGAGCAGGGCGTCAAGAGCGTGGCGAAGAGCGGCGCGAGCTTCCTCACCGTGCATGCCTATCCGCAGACCATGAAAGCCGCGGTCGATGCGCGCGAGGGGCATTTGCGTATTCTCGCCGTCACCGTGCTGACGTCATACGACGACGCCGATCTCGCCGCCGCCGGCTACGACTTTACGGTGCCGGAGCTGGTCGCCGAGCGCGCCGCGCAGGCGCGCGATATCGGTGTCGACGGCGTCGTCTGTTCGGCCGAGGAGGCGGCGAAGATTCGCGGCATCGTCGGCACCAAATTGGCACTGGTCACGCCGGGCATCCGGCCTGCCGGCGCCGCGGCCGGCGACCAGAAGCGCATCATGACGCCGGCTAAGGCGATTGCGGCCGGCGCCGATTATCTCGTGGTCGGCCGGCCGATCCTGGCCGCGCCCGATCCCAAAGCCGCGGCGCAAGCGATCGTCGCGGAGATCGCACGCGCAAAAAACTGAAAAGGGAGACGACACATGGCCAAAGGTTACTGGATCGGGCACGTCGAGGTGCACAACGAAGATGGCTACAAGCCTTATGCCGCGGCCAATCCCGCGATCTTCAAAAAATTCGGCGGCCGCTTCGTGGTGCGCGCCGGCAAATTCGAAAATCCGGAAGGTTCCAGCCGCTCGCGCAATGTCGTCATCGAGTTTCCCGATTATGCCACTGCGCTGGCCTGCTACAACTCGCCCGAATACCAGGCCAACATCAAGGTACGGCAGCCGCATTCGGTGCTCGATATCATCATCATCGAAGGCTACGACGGCCCGCAGCCGTAATTGGCTCGAAGTTTTTCAGGGAAGCACGCCATGCCCAAGGGCTATTGGATTCCGCAGATCGACGTCAGCAATCCGGAAGGCTACAAGGCCTACATGGCGGCGACGCCGGCGGCCCACGAGAAATATCGTGGCACTGCGCTGGTGCGCGGCGGCAAGATGGAAGTGATGGAGGGCCGCGTTCGGTCCCGGGTGGTGTTGCGCGAATTCCCCGATTACGCCACTGCGCTCGCCTGCTACCGCTCGGACGAATATCAGCGCGCCAAGCCGATGCGGCTGCCGCATTCGCAGATCGATTTCATCATCGTCGAAGGCTACGACGGCCCGCAGCCGCAACCGCCGCAAGGTAGGACGCCGCCGCCCGCCGCGGCCGCCAAGGGCTACTGGATCGCCCAGGTCGATGTCACCGACATGGAAGGCTACAAGCCCTACATGGCCGCCAACCAGGCGCCGTTCGGCGCATTCGGCGGCCGCTATCTGGTGCGCGGCGGCAGCCGCGAAGTGCCTGAAGGCAACGCGCGCGAACGCATCGTGGTGGTGGAATTCCCAAGCTTCGACGCCGCGCTCGCCTGCTACCGCTCACCCGGATACCAGGCCGCGAAAAAGCTGCGCGAAGGCAAAGGCGCCCTCGACCTCGCCATCGTCGAAGGCTACGGCGGCCCGAAGTTCTGAGGGGTGTCTTTATCGCTGCCGCGATCTCAGCGAACTCCCTCTCCCCGTAGGGGAGAGGGTTGGGGTGAGGGGGGTCGGACGTCCGAGAAAAACCGAAGCTTCCGAACCCCCTCTCACCCTCGCTCGCTGCGCTCACTCGACCTCTCCCCTCTGGGGAGAGGTGAAAAGTGCGCCGCGTTGCTGACCGCGCGCCGTGCCGCTATACCCGCCCAAACCGGAGACAAAGCCGATGGCCGACATGCGGGTGGTGATTGCGGGAGCCGGTGGCCGCATGGGGCGCACGCTGATCCATGCCATCGCCGCGACCAAGGGCTTGGCGCTGGCCGGCGCCGTCGACGCGCCGGGCTCCGCCGCGATCGGCCGCGATGCCGGCGAGCTTGCCGGTCTCGGCCCGAACGGCATCAAGGTGGCCAGCGACGTCGCGCCGCTCTTGAAAGCAGCCGACGGTTTGATCGAATTCACTATTCCCGCCGCGACGCTGGCGTTCACCGAGCTGACCGCCGCTGCCGGCCTCGTGCACGTCATCGGCACCACCGGCCATTCGGCCGAAGAGGAAGCGCTGATTGCGCAAGCGGGCAAGCGCGCCACCATCGTAAAATCCGGCAATATGAGTCTCGGCGTCAATCTGCTCGCGGCTTTGGTCAAGCGCGTGGCGGCGACGCTCAACGACGACTACGACATCGAGATCTTCGAAATGCACCACAACAAGAAGATCGACGCGCCGTCCGGCACCGCGCTGATGCTCGGTCGCGCGGCGGCCGAAGGCCGCGGCATCGATCTCAAGCAACACGCCGCGCGCGGCCGCGACGGCATGACCGGCGCGCGTAAGCTTGGCGACATCGGCTTCGCGTCGCTGCGCGGCGGCACCGTGGTCGGCGAGCACAGCGTGATCTTCGCCGGCCCCGCCGAACGCGTCGAGCTCACCCACCGCGCCGAGGACCGTTTGATCTTCGCCCGCGGCGCGCTGCACGCGGCGCTGTGGGCGCGCGGCAAGAAGCCTGGGCTTTATTCCATGGCGGATGTTTTAGAGCTTGGCGACAAATGAGAATGCCGCCATGACGCCACAAGACGTCAAAAACAAGCAACGCATCATCTATCTGCTCATTGCTTTGGGCTTTGCCGGCCTGATCGGCGCGCATGAAGTGGCGGTAAACTGGCCGTTGCCCGACGAAGATACGACGATCATAACGGTGCCGTTTATTCTTGCGGCGGCTGGCACACTCTGTTTCGTCGCTGCCGGACTGTTGGCGCGCAAGCTCATGAAGGGCGGCGTTTCGCGATAATGGGCGCCTCCGCCGCCTGGACTAAATCTGCTTCTGCGCGTTAAATTCGCGGGAGCAGCCGGGGCGGCGCCACATTCGAGTGCAGGCCATGGTCGATAAAATCACTGCGCAACATGACGTGGAGTACTTTTACGAGCTGCTTGCGAAAGAGACCGACGAGAACCAGCGCGTGATACTAAAACGCTTGCTCGCCGAAGCAGAAAAACTGCGGCAGTCGGACGACCCCGCTACTCCGCCGCCATCGCCGGGTCGGCGATGAATTGCGACGCCCACACCTTGCGGCGCTTCAGGTTGGCCCGGTAGAGCGCCTCGAATTCGGCTTCGGGGAAGGAATGGGTCGAGGGCCGCGCCATCAGCACATCGGTCCAGGTTTTGAGCCGCGGGAATTTCTCGATTGTACCGAGCGGTTTGACGCGGTCGAGGAACACATAACGCTGCAGGAACGGCGCATAGGCGGCGTCGACCAGCGAATATTTGGCGCCGTTGAAGAACGGCCCGGCGCCTTGCTTCTCCAGCGCCCGTTCGAGCCGCTCGAACGGCAACGGGATTTTCTCGGCTGCGGCCTTGTAGGCGGCCTCGTCCTCGGCGTAGCCGGTCGCCGTCACCGCGCCCGCAAAGGTCGGCACAAAATCGGTCCAGGCGCGGTTGATGGCGCGCAGCGCCGGATCGTCGGGATGCAGCCGCGGCACGGTCGTCTCATCGAGATATTCGGCGATCGCATTCGATTCGAACAGCGACACCGTGTCGTCGACGCGCAGCACCGGCACTTTCTTGTGCGGCGAAATGGCGAGGAACCAGTCGGGACGGTTGTCCGGCTCGATGTGACGGAACTCGAACGGAATGTTCTTCTCGCGCAGCACGATCGCCGCGCGTTGCACCCACGGGCAGGTCTTGAAGCTTACGAGCAGGTATTTCGCCATGATGTCCTCGCTGACGCGGTCGCGGTGTTTCGTGGAGATTCTATTGTACTTTGTGCAGTAAGGAAACGGCAGGCTACCCGTATGAATAGGCCGCCGGAGCAAGCGGAGTCTTCCTTAAATCGCACGGTTGACCGCAGCGCAGAGAGAATTTGAAGTCAAGGATTGCCTTCGGCAACCGCCGCAGGCGGCGGCGCTTCGCGCCGTCCTTGATTTCAAATTCTCTCTGCGCTCCTTGTTGACCGTGCGATTTAAGGAATGATGGCTGCAACGCAGCTTATTTGCTTAAGCCACATCACAGCAGAGCTACGTCCGCGCGCCTACTGACTGCGCTGCGCGGCGTCGCTCACGATCTTGTAGGCCTCGGCCAGCGCCGGCTTCTCCTTCGAAATATCGGCGCCGACGCTGGACAGCGTCTTCAGCAATTCCGCCTGCTCGTCGGCCGGCAAGTTGATCAATTCGCCGCCGGCGTCGGTCCAGACCTTCGCCGCGGCATTGTCGATCTCGTTGGCGCGCTGCTGGAAGCTCGCGACGGTGCTGGCGGCGTCCTTCTCGACGATCTGCTGCAGATCGGGCGGCAGCGAATCGAACCATTTCTTGCTGAGCTCGACCAGATAGAAGATCGCGGCGTGGTTGGTCATGGTGATATATTTGGCGGCGTCATAGAAGTGCAGCCCGCTGAGCAGTTCGACGCCGGCGACCGAGGCGTCGAGCGAGCCTTGCTGGAGCGCCGCCACCACGTCGCCGGGCGACATGGCGACCGGCGTCGTGCCGAGCCGCTTGAACGACGCCGACTGGAACTCGGAGGCAAAAATCCGGATTTTCTTGCCCTTGAAATCGGCCAGATGGCGGATCGCGTTCTTGGCGACCACCTCCGAAGGTTCGGCATAGGCGACGGCGACGCCGTGCAGCCCTTTCTCGGCGCCGAGCGCGAGGTAGAACTTCTGCACCGCCGGATCGGCGGCGACGCGATGGCCCTGAGCCGCGGAGGTCACGAGGCCGGGCGCCGCCAGCACCTCGAAACGCTCGTCGACGCCGACGAAGAACTCCGGCGGGATGACGGCGCACTGGATCGCGCCGAATTGCGTGCCTTCGATCTGCCGCGGGATCGCGCCGAGCTGGCTTGCCGGATAAATCTCGACCTTGATGCGGCCGCCGGAATCCTTCTCGACCGCGGCGCCGTAGGCTTTGGCATAGATATCGAGCGCCGCATTGAGCGTCGGCGTCGTGATCTTCATCGTGAAGGTCTTGTCCTGCGCCTGCGCCGGCCCAACCGTCAGCGCCACCACAAGCGCGCCCGCGGCCGCCACCGGACCTGCCTGCCATTGCCTGCGCGAAAAGCTCATCTCATCCTCCCTGTCAGTTCTTTGGTGGATTGTTTAGCGATTTTCGCCACGATCGCAAATCGACCGCGGGTTGTCGGGGCTGCGGCATAGCGGCCCCTCAATCGGCGCGCAGCAGTGAGTGGCCGGTCATTTCCTTCGGCTTCGGCAATTCCATCAGCTCGAGCAAGGTCGGCGCGATGTCGGCGAGGCGGCCCTCCGCCACCAGGGCGCGGTTGCGAGCGCCAAGCAGTAACAGCGGCACCGGGTTCGTGGTGTGCGACGTGTGCGGGCCGCCGGTTTGCGGATCGCGCATCATTTCGCAATTGCCGTGGTCGGCGGTGACGAGCAGCGCGCCGCCGGATTTCTCGATCGCGCCGGCGATGCGGCCTAGGCCCGCGTCGACCGTCTCCACCGCCTTGATCGCCGCCGGCAGGCTGCCGGTGTGGCCGACCATGTCGGGGTTGGCGTAGTTGAGAACGATCAGGTCGTATTTGCCGGAAGCGATCGCGTCGACCGCCTTGTCGGTGAGCTCAGGCGCCGACATTTCCGGCTGCAAATCGTAGGTCGCGACCTTGGGCGAGGGCACCATGATACGATCCTCGCCGCGATAGGGCTCTTCGCGGCCGCCGTTGAGGAAATACGTCACATGCGCATATTTTTCGGTCTCCGCCATGCGCAATTGGGTGCGGCCGGCGTCGGCGACGACTTCGCCGAGGATGTGGACGAACGACTGCGGCGGGAAGATCGTCTGCATGAATTTGTCGAGCTCTGCGCTGTACTGCGTCATGCCGAGGGCGGCGGCGAAGTGCACCACGCGCGGGCGCGGGAAACCTGAGAAATCAGGATCGAGCATGGCGCCGAGAATTTCGCGTACGCGGTCGGCGCGGAAGTTGAAACACAGCACGCCGTCGCCGTCCTTCATGCCGCGATAGTCGCCGACCACGGCCGGAATGATGAACTCGTCGAATTTTTTGTTGGCATAGGCGTCGGCGACGACGGCCGGCGCATCGGGAAAGCGCGGTGCATCGGCTTCAACGATCGCGTTATAGGCCTTCGCCACGCGGTCCCAGCGCTTGTCGCGGTCCATGGCGTAGTAGCGGCCGCACACGGTGGCGATCGCAACGGATTTCGGCAGCGCGGCGATGAGGCGCTTGATGTCGTCGCCCGCCGATTGCGGCGGCGTATCGCGGCCGTCGGTGAATGCGTGCACCAGCGTCGGCACGCCGGCGTCGGTGAGAATCTTCGCCAGCGCCGCGGCGTGATCCTGATGCGAATGCACGCCGCCCGGCGAAGCTAGGCCGATGAGATGACAGGTGCCGCCGCTATTCTTGAGTTTTGCGATCAGCTCGATCAGCGCCGGCGCCTGCTTGATGTCGCCGTTGGCGATGGCGCCGCCGATGCGCGGCAGATCCTGCATGACAACTCTGCCGGCGCCGATATTGAGATGGCCGACTTCGGAATTGCCCATCTGGCCGCCGGGCAGGCCGACGTCCCGGCCCGAGGTGCGCAGGAAGCCGTGCGGCCCGTCCTGCCACAGCCGGTCAAAAGTCGGCGTCTTGGCTTGGCGGATGGCGTTGTCGGCGGGATCGTCGCGCCAACCCCAGCCGTCCAGAATGACCAGCATCACCGGCCGCCGCCGCTGCATGTCGCAAAGTCCTTTTCGGTCAGATAACGCCGAAAGGGGTATTGCGGATCGGCACGGCAGCGTCAATCAGCGCACGTTTCTCCCTCTCCCCGTGGGGGAGAGGGCGGGGCGAGGGGGTTCGGAAGATTCAGAAACAATCTCCCAGCGTCCGAACCCCCTCATCCTGTCCTTCTCCCCTCTGGGGAGAAGGAACGCAGCTTATTCGCTCCGAATTGTGTTTCTTCTCTGCGATGGACAAAGGCGAAGGCGAGCCGCGGTCTCAGAGTTCTCCCTCTCCCCGTAGGGGAGAGGGATAGGCGGCCTTTGCCCGCCGTACTTTACGCAAAGAACGCCGATGCGAAGCATCGGCTATGGTGAGGGGGTTCGGATGTTTCAGATTTTTCTCTGATAACCGCAGGCGCTACGCCGCGGCCCCGACCTGCCCCGCCTCCCAGCCGAGCATGGCGCGCTTGCGGGTGATGCCCCAGTGATAGCCGGTCAGCTCGCCCGATTTGCCGACGACGCGATGACACGGCACCACGAACGACACCGGGTTCTTGCCCACGGCGGCGCCGACGGCGCGCGCCGCGGCAGGCGAGCGCACTTTGCCGGCGATGTCCGAATAGGTGACGAGCCGGCCCATCGGGATTTGCATCAGCGCTTCCCAGACCCGCACCTCCCAATCGGTGCCGATCAGCACCACGCGCAGCGGCTTGTCCTGTTGCCATTGCGAGGAGTCGAATATGCGCCTGGCGATGGCCGCCGTGCGGGCGCTGTCCTCGACGTAAGCGGCGCGGGGCCAACGCGCCTTCATGTCGGCGAGCGCGGCGCGTTCCTCGCCGGGATCGGCGAAAGCCAGGCCGGCCAATCCGCGCTCGGTCGCCATCACCAGCGCGCTGCCGAACGGCGAGGGATGAAAGCCGAAAAAAACCGTCAGGCCCTCGCCGCCCGATTTCCATTCGCCGGGCGACATCGCTTCGTGGGTCACGAACAGATCATGCAACCGGCCGGGGCCGGACAGGCCGACTTCATAAGTGGCGTCGAGCACGCTTGCGGAATTGCGCAGCAATTGCCGCGCGCCGTCGAGCGTCAACGCCTGCAGGAACGCCTTCGGCGTCAGCCCGGCCCAGCGGCGGAACAAATGATGCAGTTCGGTCGGCGTGACGCCGGCGGCTTCCGCAATGGCTTCGATCTCGGGCTGCTCGCGCCAATGGCCGCGGATATGGCCGATGGCGCGGCGCACGACATCGTAATCGGCCGCCGCCGCGGCCAGCGGCATCGGATTTTGGATGCGATCGGGTGACAACATGGGAGCCTCCATTGGTTGCTCCCGATCTAGTGCGCGATCATCTTGCAAACCACCCGTTTCCTGGGCGAATGGCGAATGGCTGCTCCTATTCGCCATTCGCTACTTCGCTATTCGCCCTATTCCAGCACCGTCCGCGTCGGGCCGCGCCTCGCTTCACCCAGCGCCGCCGACAGCGCAGTGGCGAAACTTTTCTTCTCGTCGGGGCCCAAAAATCCGGCGATCGAGAGCCGCCGGCCGTGGGAGACCAGGAACAACCGCTCGATGCCGAATTCCTCGTGCACGATGCGGTCGAGCCGCACCCACACCGGATTGAGCGTCCATTCGCGCACTTCGCCGCGCTGACTGGTCTTGCGCACGGTGAGCTCCGTGGCGGTCACCGTCACCTCTTCGTAGGCGCGGGCGCTTCGATAATTGGCGCGGAACGCCCAATAGACCAGCAGCACGTCGAGGCCGAAAAAGCCGAACACCGGCCAGGCGCCGAGCATCAGGAACACCATGCCGGCCGCGAAACTGATGCCGCCGATGCACAGCATGAAGATGAGAAAGCCGGTCGAGCTCAACGAGCGATGCGGCGTGATGATCGCGGAAAAGAGCGTGGGCTCGGCGGGCAGGTCGCTGGTGTCGTCGTCCATGGCGGTTATTATACCGGCAAGATGGCGCGCAAAACACCCAAGCAAAAGAAATCTCAGCAAAGATTGAAGGCCGCCCGCAAGGGCAAGGCGGCGCGGCTCAAGGACCGCAAGGCGCAAGCCAAAGCCGACGTAAAGGCAGCCCACGGCGAACTGCCGCAATGGACAAAAGCCGAGATCGAGGAAGCGTTCCGCCGCTTCGCCGCTGCCAATCCGGCGCCGCGCGGCGAACTCCAGCATATCAACCCGTTCACGCTTTTGGTCGCTGTCGTGCTGTCGGCGCAGGCCACCGACGCCGGGGTCAACAAGGCGACGCCGGCTTTGTTCGCGCTCGCCGATACGCCGGAGCAGATGGCAAAACTCGGCGAAGCCAAGGTGCGCGATCTGATCAAAACCATCGGGCTATTTCGCACCAAGGCCAAAAATGTGATCGGGCTGTCGCAACAGCTCATTGAAAAACACGGCGGCAAGGTCCCGCACGACCGCGAGGCATTGGAAGCTTTGCCGGGCGTCGGCCGCAAGACGGCGAACGTGGTGCTCAACATCGCCTTCGGCGAGCCGACCATCGCGGTCGACACCCACATCTTCCGGGTCGGCAACCGCACTGGGCTTGCGGTCGGCAAGACGCCGCTCGACGTCGAGATGAAGCTGATGGAAGTCGTGCCGGAGAAGTATCGCCTGCACGCCCACCACTGGCTGATCCTTTTCGGCCGCTACACCTGCATCGCGCGCCGGCCGTTATGCGAGAGGTGCATCATCGCCGACCTGTGCAAGTGGCCGGGCAAGACGGTAAACGCGCCGCCGGCTGCGGAAGTACGTTAGCGAGAGACGTGCTCAGCGAACTCCCTCTCCCCAGAGGGGAGAGGGTTGGGGTGAGGGGGCTCGGACGTATGAGAACAACCTCGACTTCCGAACCCCCTCACCCTCGCTCGCTATCGCTCGCTCGACCTCTCCCCTCAGGGGAGAGGTGAACTTGAGGCCATTCGCTCCTGTGCCATCACGTGCAACGCCGCGCGGTCGAGCTTGTTGGTCGAGGCGAGCGGCAATTCGTCGACGAACCAGACGAAGCGCGGGTGCTGGTAAGCCGGCGCGTTGGCTAGCGCGAAACGCTTGACCGCGTCGCCGTCGAGTACGTGGCCGGGTTTTTTGATGACGAAGGCGACCGGCTTTTGGCCCTTGATGTCGTCGTCGATCGGCACCACCGCGGCCTGCGCAATATCGGGATGGCGCTCCAGCATGCGCTCGACATCGGCGGGATATATGTTTTCTCCGCCGGAGACGAACATGTCGTCGGTCCGGCCTACGAAATAGTGGAAGCCGTCGGCGTCGCGGCGGAACACATCGCCGGTGATGTAATAACCGTCCGGCGTCAGCGGCGGCGCCACGTCGGGGCGATTGTGATAGCCGAGCATCAAGGCCGGGCATTTCATTTCCAACACGCCTTGCGCGGCGTCGCGGTCGGTGCCATCGACGAGGCGCAGCGAAACTAAAGGATGCGGGTAGCCGACCGAAAGCTCCGGCTGCGGCAATCCTTTCGGATGCGGCCCGAACACCACCGGGCCGGCCTCGGTGGTGCCGTAAGCATTGGTGACGGAGGCCTGCGGCAGCCGCTCGTGCAGCGCCGCCATCAGCGCGGCGCTGACCGGCGCCGAGCCCATGCGCACGAATTCGACGCTGGAGAGATCGGTTGCCTTAAGAGCCGCGGTTTCGCGCAGCATCATGGCAATCATCGGCGGCACCGCGGTGAGCCAGGTGCAGCGGTATTTTCCGATCGCCGCGATATAGGCGGGCGCGGAAAATTGCGGCAATAGCACGATGGTGGCGTGCGCAGCGCTTGCGAGTTTTGCCAGCGCCAGCGCGTTCATGTGATAAAGCGGCGCGGCGACCAGATAGCGATGGCGGTCGAGCCCCGGCGCCAGCCGCGTCTCGACGACCCAGATGTGGCTCTGGTGCGAGAGCACGACGCCCTTCGGCGTGCCGGTCGATCCGGAGGTGTAGAGGAACATCGCCGGCTCGTTCGCGGTCGGGATTACGGCGTCGAACGGGCCGGGATCGAGGAATGAATCGAACGATGCGCCGAACGTCACGCTCGGAATATCGGCGGGACAGTCCGCCGCGCGCGGCGCATCGCAGAACACGAGCTTTGCCCCTGCGTCGCGGATGATGAAATGAATGGTGTCGCGCGGGAATTTGAAATTTACCGGCACCGCGACAAAGCCGGCACGCATGATGCCGTAATAGGCGGCGATGTATTCGGCGCGGTTGGCGGAAAGCAGCGCGATCCTGTCGCCGCGTTGCAAGCCGCGTTTGTCGAGCGCCCGCGCGACGCCGTTCGCCATCGCATCGAGCTGAGCGTAGCTGAATTCGCGCGGGCCGCTCTCGCCGCCGAGGTCGACGATCGCGATCTTGTTCAGATCGCGATCGCGCCGGATGAGATCGCCGAGATTGGTGAAGCCGCTACGGATTGCGCGACTCCAAAAATGCGGCGAGCGCGATCAGGTCGCTGTCGGAGAGGTTCGCGACCACCGGCTTCATCAAAGCCGCCGCCGAGCCGACGCGCGTGCCGTTCTTGATGTCGTTGAGCTGGCGATACATGTAGGTCGCGGTGCGGCCGGTGATCGCCGGCACTTCGCCCATGCCGCGCAGGTCGGGGCCGTGGCAGACGCCGCACGGCACGGTTTTGCCGTTGTCGCCGGTCGTGGCCAACGTGTGGCCGCGGGTGATGGCGCCTTCCGGCACGTTGTCGATGAAGCCGGAATGCAGATCGCGCAGTTTTGCCTCGGTCTCGTCCTTGGGCAGCACGATGATGCGCGCGCCGGTCGGCTCGGTCTCGTTGCCGTCGCTCGCAAAGCGCATGCCGCCGGCGCCCACAAAACTCTTCGGCACGGTGTCGGTCTCTTTCACGGTGTTGTAGCCGGCGGCCGGCTTGAGCTTGGCAAAATACGCGGCGGCCGCCTTGATGTCGTCGTCGGACAGCACCTGCGCCATGGCGATCATGACGCCGGAGCGCGGATTGTTGCGCTCGCCGCGTTTGAACGCGTTCATCTGGCGGATGATGTAGTTCGCCGGCAGGCCGGCGAGGCTCGCGGATTCCGGATGGCCGTCGCCCGAAGGCAGATGGCATTGCGCGCAGGCGCGGCCGGCGGGTTTCGGTCCGCCATGGGCGACGATCTGCGGCATGGCCGGGTGCTCGTTGGGAAACCAATCGGGCGGATTGAACGGATCGTCGATCTGCGCCTGCGTATATTGCTGCGAGCTGCCCGGCACCGATTTCTGCACAGTGTTATCGAGGTGGCCCGGCGGCGGCGTCACTGGATAAGCCCAGTCCGGCTGGTCCGCGGCGAAGGCCACGGCTGACAGCGCCGCGGTCAGCGCGAGCCCGATCAAGATTTTCATGGTCGTTTCCCCTTGAGTGTCATGGTGTTTTTGGCGACGCGGTCAGGTAGGTGCCGCGGCCGCTGGCAATCAGCTTGCCGTCGAGATCGAAGATTTGTGCTTCCGCGGTCGAAAACTGCGAGCCGGCGCGGACGACCTTGCCGCGCATGATCAAATCGCCCGGCATGGCGACGCGATGATAATCGACGCGCATGTCGATGGTCGGCACGCCGCGGCCGGTCTGCTTGATCAGCGCGAAATCGGCGGCGAGATCGATCAAAGCTGCGAGAATGCCGCCGTGGGTATAGCGGCGTTCGACATTGACCACCCATTCCTCGCGCCATTTTGCCTTGATCTCGATGCTGTCGTCGCCGACGGCGACAACCGTCAATCCCAGCCACTGGTGAAACGGCGCGCGGGTGATGATGGCTTGGACGTGCTCGAGGGTGATGTCTTCGGGCAATTTAAATCACTCCTGCATTGTCATGCCCCGCGCAGGCGGGGCACCCAGTAATCGCCGGCGGTTCGGTGAATACTGGATCATCCGCCGGAGCCTGCCATCGGGCCGGCCACTTCGGGCCGGACCCGTTGGCGGATGATGACAAGAGAGGCGGATGGCGAGGGACTATCACGGCGTCACCACCACTTTGCCGATGACTTCGCGGTCCTGGATCAGGCGCAGGCCTTCGCGGGCTTGTTCGAGCGGCAGCACCTTGTCGATCACGGGCTTGATCTTGCCGGCGCCGATCAATTCCATCAGCGCGGCGAGATTGTCGTCGTAAAAGCTGTTGGAGCCGATGATCTGCAGCTCAAAGCTCCAGACATAGCGAAGGTCTTCCTTCGGGTCGTAGCCCGCGGTCGCGCCGCAGACCAACAGCTTGCCGCCGCGCTTGAGGCAGCGCAGCGACGGCACCCAGGTGTCGCCGCCGGTGAAATTGATCACCACGTCGACGCCGCCGTCGTAAGTGCGGCGCTGCGGCTTGCCGTATTTTTCGACCGCCCATTTCGACCAGTCGGTCTTGGTGTAATCGATCACCTCGTCGGCGCCCATCGCCTTGAGCCGCTCGAGCTTCTCCGCGCTCGACGCGCAGGCGATGACCTCGGCGCCGAGCATTTTGGCCAGCAGCACGCAGCCGGTGCCGACGCCGCCCGAGGCGCCGAGCACCAGTACCTTGTCGCCGGCTTTGACCGTCGCGTGCGTAATCAACATGCGATGCGCGGTGCCGTAGGCGACCGGCAGCGAGGCGGCCGCCTCGAAGCTGACGCCCGCCGGCATGGCGACGAGCTGGTCGGCTGCGACGGCGCAATATTCCGCCATGCCGCCGTCGAGCATCTCGCCCATCAGGCCTTTCTTCTTGTTCACCGGATTGACCAGCACCCTGTCGCCGGCCTTCCAGCCGCTGACGCCGGGGCCCACCTCGGCGATCTCGCCCGCCATATCGAGCCCGATGATCACCGGCAGCGGCACCTTGATGCCCGGCATGCCGCGCACCGTGAACACGTCGTGGTAGTTGAACGAGGCCGCACGCACGCGGATGACCACGTGGCCGTCGCCGGCCTTTGGGGTCGGGTAGTCGTGCACGACTTCGAGCTCGTCCAGGCCGCCGTGCTTGCGCAGCACCAGTGCCTTCATTGTCCCTTGCACCGCTTGGTTCTCCCACGTTCCGCGAGAGCGGACTGTCTTTATAAAGGCATGGCTGCGATTTGTAATCGGCTCGGCTAGAATGCCTGGCATAACGGCAGAAACGGCGCGCGGCGGGCGACAGAGCAATGCGTAACGGCGGCGAGCGGCTGCAGGCGGTCGAATATACGCGTGGCGTGGCCGCCTTCATGGTGATGTGGTTTCACTTCACGTATCTCCTGCCGGATGGCCTGCTGCGAGTCTCGGGCCTCTACGGCTATCTCGGCGTCGAAGCCTTCTTCGTCATTTCCGGATTCATCATTCCCTATGCGATGGACCTGCGCCATTACCGGCTTGGCAGGGACAGCTGGACGTTCATCGGCCGCCGCATCATCCGGCTGGAGCCGCCCTATGTGATGTCGGTCTTGCTGATCCTTTGCGTGCCGTATCTGGCCGGGCTCACGCCGTGGTTCGGCGGCGGCATGACCGCGCACGACGTCTATCGCGCCGCGCTGCATCTGTTTTATCTCGTGCCCTGGGCTGGGGAAGACTGGTTCAGCGCCGTCTATTGGAGCCTGGCGATCGAGTTTCAATATTATTTCCTCGTGCTTGCGGTGGCGCCCGTTTTGCTCTACCGGAAAACTCTCTGGCCGCAGCGCGCGTTTTTCCTCGTCGTCATGGCGGCCGGTTACGGCAGCGGCGAAAGCCGCCTGGTCTTTATGTATCTGTCGGTGTTCGGCTTCGGCTTTCTGCAATTCGCGTTCATGCGGCGCGGCATGGCGCTGTGGGAAGCTTTAAGTTGGGCCGCGGCATTCGCGGCCGTGACCTTCACGCAAGACGCAACCTGGATGATCGGGGCAGTCATTGCGCTGGTGGCCTTGAATGCGCCGTGGCCGGCCCGGTGCGCGCCGCTTTTGTTTCTGGGCGTCATCTCATATTCGGTCTATCTGTTGCACGGCGCTATCGGCTTCAGCGTCGACAATATCTTGAGCCGCATCGCCGAATTTCCGCCGATCTTGGAGCTCGTCGTGCAGATTGCCGCGACGCTCGCGCTGGCGACCGTGTTCTGGTGGCTGATCGAACGGCCATCGACGCTGCTGTCGAAGAAATTCGGTCAAGCCGCCCGGCCGTTGCCGGCAACATTGGCGCCGAGCGCCGCGGGCCCCTGACCGCTCGGGCCTGCGGCCTGATTGCGCTTCCGCGGCGGGCTCATTAGCTTGCCGGGCCAGATCAAGGGAAGGCTCGTTTCATGCAGGAGAATTTCCGCCAGTTCCTCGACCGCCTGCGGCAGAACGGCGAATTGGTCGACCTGCACCAGCCGGTCGACATCCGCCATATCGCCACCCTGGTCGACCAGGCCAAGACCGCGCTCTATTTCCACAACGTCATCGGCTACGACATGCCGGTGGTGTCCGGCATCATCCGCTCGCGCGAGCGCGCCATGATGGCGCTCGGCGCCGAGACCTATCGCGAGATCGAGGACAAGCTGGCTCAGGCGATCGCGAAGCCCATTCCGCCGAAATATGTCAAAACCTCGCCGGCGCGCGAAGTGACTTTGGTCGGCGACGACGTCGATCTCTACAAGCTGCCGATCCCGATGTCGTCGATCTACGACGGCGGGCCGATGATCACCGCGGGCGTCGTCATCGCGCGCGATCCGGAGCTCGGCTTCAATTCCGGCATCTACCGCTTCATGGTCAAGGAAAAGGCGCTCACCGGCATCGACCTGGTGACGCCGAACAACATGCGGCTGTTCGTCCAGCGCGCGCTGGAACGCGGCGAGCCGCTGCCGATCTCGATCTCGATCGGCACCCACCCGGTCGAGATCACCGGCTCGGGCTATCGCGCCCCGCTCGGCGTCGACGAGATGGCGATCGCCGGCGGCATCCGCGGCGAGCCGGTGGCGCTGGCGCCGTGCCAGACCGTCGACGTGCCGTACATCGCCGATGCCGAGATCGTGCTCGAGGCCGAAGTGTTGCCGACCGGCTGGACTTATCCCGAAGGAAGGTTCGGCGAGTTCACCCGCCTGATGGGCGGGCTGCACTGGAATCCGCAGGTACGCATCAAGGCGATTTCGATGCGCAAGGATGCGATCTACTACAATCTGCACATGCCGTGGGAGAACACCTGGCTCGCCGCGCCGACGCGCTACGCCACCATCCGCGCGGCGCTGCGCACCGCCGGCGTGCAGGTCAAGGACATCAATGTCACGCTGGGCGGCTGCGCGTTCTGGCACGCGGTGATCTCGATCAAGAAGCAGCCGGGCGAGGGTAAAAACGCTTTGCTTGCTGCGTTATCCGTGATGGATCTCAAGCACGTCGTGGTGGTCGACGACGACATCGACGTCAACGATCCGGCCGAGGTGGAATGGGCCATCGCCACCCGCGTGCAGGGCGACCGCGATGTCATGATCGTCTCGAACGCGCGCGCCAAACCGCTCGATCCGAGCCTGCCGCAGGGTTATGGCGTGGTGCCGACCGGCGCAAAGGTCGGCATCGACGCCACCATTCCGGAAAACATCCCGCGCGAATATTACGAGCGCATCACCTACGCCTATGCCGACCGCGCCAAGATCGACGACTATGTGGGCGGCAAGAAGGACGCGGCGGGCGAGGCCGGCGACGAGGCCGCGGTGGCGGCGCTCGGCGCCGAGATTGTGAAGGTCATCGGCAAGGAGCCGCTCTACTTCACCGACATCGCCGAAAAATTCGCGCGCTACGATTTCGTCACCATCGCCCGCGCCATCGGCCATCTGCACGCCACGGAGAAGCTGTGGCAGGATCCGCGCGGAAAACTCTGCGTGCGCGGCTCGGAGTTCGCGGCCAAGCCGCCGGGGAAGTAATTCTGCTTATCCTGCCCATGAAACGGGGAGGTGTGCGGCTGGAGGCCGCCCGACCCGTCAGCGATATTGCTCAGCAGATTACGCCATCGTCGCAGGTTGCGGCTTGCTTGAAAAAGAACCCGTAAGGGCGGGTTGTCTTGGTGCAATCAAATGTCGGCGTGCAGGAATTGGCGCAGATATCCGGCAGGAAGGTGCGCTTGGCGAGCACGCATTGTCCCTTTGAGGGCGTCGGCGTGGAGGTAACGTCGATCACGACAGTCGTCGTGATCAGGGTTCCAAACACCACAATAAACCCGATGATCCAGAACGACGTCCTCATACGCGCGCCTCCCAAAAATCAGACTGCTCGCGGAGTGAACGCGCGCAAATCGCCGCGCGCGGTTGCGCAAAAGGTCATTCTCCTCGACTGAAAAACCAATCGATTGTCACCGACCGGCCGCCAAACAGGTAAGCGAAGTTTGTCTCGCTGAAGGCAGCCATGTTATCGAACCTGCTCTTATCCGCACATATGGCGCCGATCCAATTTGCGCAGGCTTGGCGCTGCAGCAACAGCGTGGTTGCCGTCCTGAGGTCGACTGTCATCGTGCCGCTGGAGTTGACCCCCACCGGCATTACCGGCGGCACGACGTGGGGACATGCGCCGCTGTTTAAGGCCAACATAATTTTGTCCCAGCCGGCACTGTTGTTCAGCGTGATACTCGTCATCGTCGGCGGCAGCGGCGTTGGCGGAGCCATGATTGTAACCTGCCAGGCCGCCAAAGTAGACAGGGCATTGATCCCAAAGGCGAATACGGTCTGCGTCGGCGTCTTTGCCTTCGCTGTGAAAAGCTGGTGAATGAGCGGCCTGAGAATCAACACTTCCAAGGGGGGTACGGAATTGACGACTTGGGGCGGCGAGCCGACACTAACGGCAGTTATGTCCTGACTTCCCGTTGGAGAGGACGGGCATTGCAGCGGCAATTCCGCGTTGTCGACAGGCAGAGCGGGCAGAACGTTCAACACCGGCCAAACATTGTTCGCGATAGCCTGGGGAGTATCGTCGGATGCCGCGGTGACTGTCACCAAATAGCGGCCGGGCGTTACCGCGCCGTGAGCTGTCACCGATAAAGACAAGTTGAGACTTGCACCGCCGGTCAAATCGACAACCTGGGTTGCTTTGGAGCGGTCGGGGCAATCAATAAGATCTCCATTTGCGAGCATGCAACGATTCATCGGTCCAATGCCTGGCGCCGTTGTGACCCCACCTGTGATGGCGGTCAGGGCAAGGTCGAGGCCATGGACCGCCAGGGTCTTTGCGGTGTTGCTGTCGATACAACACTGGGCCGTCACCTTCACGCGGCGCTTCGTGCTGTCGCCGGAGGCCAAAGTAATGGTTGTCGTCGCGGTCTCGCCCTGGGATGCAGCCTGATCTCGGAAGCCAATCTCGTCCTGGAATACGAACCAGGAATTTACATCGAGGAGCGGGTCGTTTCCGGGTCCGGTGCCGACGCCGGAAACGCTGAGCGTCAAGGCCGCGGCGTGAGAGTCGCTTGGTGCCAGCGTCACGAATAGGGCCAAGCAAGTGACTACGGTTATCGACAGACCAACTCGAATCTTGTGCATTTTTCCATGACTCCCTGTCACACCCGCTTCGGTCGACGCAGCGGACTGCCAGTCACGGGGGCCTGCTGCAGCTCGCGCGGGAGACCGGACCGAATGTCATTGGCGTCAGATCGAAACCGTAGGCGAATTGGCTCGCGCCACAACGATGCATCCTGGCGGTCCTCGCCAGTTGCTTAACGCGCCGATCATTCTTCTGCTTGTTTGGCTCTGCGCCAATGCCAGGCGGCAGCGCAAATGTGCGGAGCCCGCGACTCTTCGACTTCACCATCGTCGCCCCGAGGCAAGTCATCAAATCTAAGCTACGGCATAAAAGTCTGCCCTTGCCGCAACACTGTCAAGGTCATCGCGCCGGTTGATCGTCAACGCAAACGGAGCGTTAACCAAATGGCTGGCGCCGATCGTGAGTTCCGTATCTCCCCGCGCGCTCAACCCATCCTACGGGATAGCTTGTCGCGCAGCGCCTTGTTCTCGGCTTCGAGCTCCGTCATGCGGGCGCGAACCGGCGCGAGCGCGACGGCGATTTCGGCCTCGGTGAAGCGCTGCGTAATGTGTTGCGGGCAGTTCCAGTCGAAGGCGTCGAGGTGGAACTTGAGCACGCGCTCGGGCTTTGCCTTATAGCCGGGCGTTGCCACCGCGGCGGCGAGCTCAGGATTGTCGGCAAGAGTCTTGACCTCGACGTGAGCAAAAATTTTCAGCCGCCGGCAATTCGCATAATCCATCAGGATCAGCGAGGCGCGGGCGCCGGCCGCGACATTGCCGACGGTGATGTATTGCCGGTTGCCGCGATAATCAGCAATCGCCAACGTCTTGTCGTCGAGCATGCGGATGAAGCCGGGCGGCCCGCCGCGATGCTGCACATAGGGCCAGCCGCTTTCCGAAACCGTCGCCATGTAGAAGCTGTCGCGCGCGGCGATGAAGGCCGCTTCGTTTTCGGTGAACCGGTCGAAGGCGCGCTCGCCGTGGAAGCCAGCCCAATAGTCGGCGCTGCCGTTTTCCCGCTGCGCTTCCTTGACGCTCGCCGTCGCTGCGATATCGAGAAAGCCATATGCCATGTCTCATCCTCGCGATGCGGCCAACCGGCCGTGCCAAGGCGCGTTCGCAAACCTAAATATAGCCGTTGCCGCTCATCGCAAGCGTCGTTGCAAAAATCATGACGCCGCCGCGGGCTCCCAAATTGTCTCGTGGGGATTTGGTTGAGCGCAGAGGAGCGTGAATCTTTTCGCCGCATCATGGCAGCGCAGTTCGAAGCGGTCGCGCTGCGTCCCTTCTCCCCCATCAGCGCGTTCACGCGCGTCTTCGACGCGCTATGGGGGAGAAGGACAGGATGAGGGGGTTCGGATGCCGGGGTTTTTACTCCAGCTTCCGAACCCCCTCACCCCAACCCTCTCCCCTCTGGGGAGAGGGAGGAGTGCTTGGCGTCATCAATCGCCGTCCCCATCTATGCCGTAAGGGACCGCAGGGCGGGCCATACGGCCTAACCAGGAGAACCAGGATGCCGAGCATGACAAAAATCGCGCTTGCCGCCGCAATCGTTCTCAGTACCTCGCTCACGGCGTCGGCCGCAACCCAGCATTATCGCGCCGCTCGCGGACATGCGACGACCTACTACGCCGCGCCCCCGATCATCAGCGATGCGTGTCAGCCGGTCGGCCCGCCCTGCCGGACGCATCCGGATAGCTGGTAACGGGCCGTAGCCGGCATGGAGCGACTGCTCTATCTTCGTCGCTCTTGCCATAGCCACCAGGATACCGGGAGCCCACCATGACGCCGTCACGCTTCGCCGCCGTTGGCGGCGCGGTCATCGTCGCATTGCTCGGATCGCCATCCGTCGCTGACGTCATTTCAGACTGGAGCACGGCGGTCGCGCCGCCGCCGCCGGAGCTCAAAGAGGTTACGGTCGAGCCGGCGACCACGGCGCTGTTGTTGCTCGACATCATGAAAACCGGCTGCACCGCGCGCCCGCGCTGCGTCGCCGCGATGCCGAACATCAAGCGCATGCACGACGAAGCGCGCGCCCACGACATGGTGGTCTGGTACAGCCTGGTCGGCTCGAACGGCAAGGCGACGCCCGACGACATTATGGATGCCGCGATCAAACCGCGCGCCGGCGAATGGTACCGCCAGCCCGGGCCGGACAAGTTTTTGGGCTCGACGCTCGAGCCGGCGCTCAAACAGGCCGGCATCAAGACCGTGATCGTCTGCGGCAACTCGTTCCAGGGCGCCACCGTCGGCACGTCGCAGGAAGCGGTGCAACGCGGCTACAAGGTCATCATTCCGGTCGATTGCTCGGCGGGCGAGACCGTCTATCACGAGCAATACGCGGCGTTCCATCTCGCCAAGGGCGGCCCCGTCGGCATCACCAGCAATATCACGCTGACGCGCAGCACGATGATTAAGTTCTAGAGCATGCGTAGCCCGGATTGAGCAAAGCGAAATCCGGGGCAAGCCTCGCCGTCATCTCGGATTTCGCGTTGTTCAATCCGGGCTAATCTTTCTTGCCAGCGTGGACCAATCAGGGATCGCAACCCAAGCTTTCCGCTGCAAAATATCAACATACCTGTAATCAAGAACGGCTGTTACTTCGAAATCATTCTCATCCTGAAACAACCGCACCTTATCTCCAACTTTCAATTTTAGGTCATCAATCATTTTCTCTAAATCTATGTCGTCGTATTTCAGGTTCCAGTAAACATCGTCGCTGGTTCTTGCATTGAAGTCTGTAAATACCTTGAGCACAGTCACGTCTTTCGAAGCAAGCGCAGCCCGGATTGAGTGAAACGAATCCCGGGCAAACCTCACCGTCAATCCCGGATTTCGCGCTGCTCAATCCGGGCTACGCTGTCCGCCTCAGCGCGCCCTGACGCGAACCGCCGCGACCGCCATTCTCGGCTGCAGATTCGCCGGTTGCATGAACAGCCATTCGAAATAAGTGGTCGCGCGTTCGCTCTTCGGTGCCAATTCGACCGCGACATGGTCGCGGCACGCTTTCGAGCAATATGGCCGCTTGCCGAAAAAGCCGCGCCGATGGGAGACGAGGCCGATACAGTGATTGCAGGCGGGGTTGGCGCATTTCATCACACTCTCCTGCGGCATTCGCTGGTGTCCGAACCGTGGACCTATTGGTCTGACAGCCGGTGCAGGCAGAGGTTCAAACGCATTGGCCTTTCAATGCGTTAGGAATTTATACTTGACAACAGGTCTACATTCCCAATAAGAAGACAAATCTTCCCGCTCACCGTGAGGACGCCGGTTGACGATGCCGGCGCCCGCGGAGCGGGAGCGGTACTCGCGCGGCGGCGGTCGACAGCCGCGGCGGAAAACCGCGATGGTGGTGGAGCGCCGGGAGGCGCAGCGCGCCCGAAGCAGGCGGTTCGCGCAAGCGAATTGTTCTGTGGCGCGCGCCACGCCCGAAGCGCGGGCGGGTGGCAACATCCGTTCGCGTGGCGTGGCCCACGACCCTGGCGCCTCCCGGCGCTCCACTCGGAACGCGAGTGGCTTTTCGTGACCGTGGCTTTGGCAAAACTCGGACGCAAACAAAACGCGCCGCGAGAACGGAAGAGCATGTTTGGCACGTGCAGCGAGAAGCGCGCCGCCTCGAGGCGCAAAAAGAGAGGATCGCGGGCGGGCGCGCTGCGTCCCTTCTCCCCGGAGGGAGAAGGACAGGATGAGGGGGTTCGGAAGTTGGAGAAAAAACTCCGGCTTTCGAACCCCCTCACCCCGACCCTTTCCCCTCTGGGGAGAGGGAGCAGGGCAGTGCTTGCGAGCAATTTTGCGGAAGCGTCAGGGCTCAGAGTGTGTTGCGCCGCCGCGCGTAAATGATCAGCGCGACCGCGGCATTGGCGACCACCAAAGCCGCCGGCATGACGCAGGTGGCAAGCGAGAGATTGTCCATGGCGAAGAACGCCGGAATGAATTTGATGCTGTTGAGCGCGAACGTGGTGATGCTGTCGGAGTGCGGACGCTGCCAGGCTTTGGTCACCGTCGGGCCGAAGCCGAGCATGTTGACGAGGGCCGCGAGCACCGCGGCGATCGTCGGCTGCCGCGACCACAGGTAAAATATGAAGATGAGCGCTGCGGCGAAAAGGAAGGCCCACTCGTACCACGGAAAAGTCCGCTCGCCGCGCCAAAAGCTCATCAGGCACAGCAGCAAACAAACAATCGCGGTGATGCCCATGACCCAGCTGCCGGGCCCGGCCGCTTCGTCGCGCTGCACCAGATAAGCGGTGCCGGTGAGGATGCCGAAAATCAGCCAGGACAGCGGATGCGGCCGCGCCTCGCCGCGCAGCGTTTGCCAGACGTAGATGCCGTAGGCGACGAGCGTGATGACGACCGCAAGCCCGCCCATGAAGTCTTTGAAGGTCAAGGCGAGGCTCATCCCAACGGTTCGCCACGTGGAATGGAGGTCATATTGGCTCTGCCCGGCTCCGACTCGTCATGCCCGCACTTTTTGCGGGCATCCACGTGTTGTTTGGAGCCGCGAGCAAAAACGTGGATGGCCGGAACAAGTCCGGCCATGACGGCACCGGCTGGCGACGGCCAACGGTTGTCCGCCTCACTCCGCCGCGGCCTTCGCCGCGCGTTGCGGCAGACGATCGCGGAAGTGCGGCAGGATTTCCTCGGCGATCGCCGTCATGTTGGCGCGCGCCATCTCGTTGGGCATGGTGCCGAACTGGGTCTTGGTCAGCGAGGTGTTGAAGCCGGCGAGATCCTGATATTCGGCGAGCTTTTCGCGCACCGTCGCCGGGCTGCCGATGATCACCACGCCGGACGCGATGAGGTCCTCGATCGAAGCCGTCTTGCCAGTGACCTTGACGGCGCGCACGCGCTTCATCGAGGCGGTGTCGGTGTAACCCGGCGGCAGCAGCATCTCGGTCGGCATTTTCAAAAGATAATTCACCAGCGCTTCGAGATGCGGCTTCGCCTCCTTGACCGCCTTCTTGTCGGTCTCGCCGACATAGATAGTGTTCGACCAGGCAAGCTGGTCGGGCGAAGCCTGGTAGCCGGCCTTGTCGGCCTCGTCGCGATAGAGCTGAAAGAATTTCGCCACCGCGGCGATCGGACTGAGCGTCTGGCAATAGGTGTAGCGCATCTTCGCCGCCCAGCGGATGGTCGAGCCGGAGCCTTGCGACGGAATCCAGATCGGCGGATGCGGCGTCTGATACGGCCGCGGCCACGGATTGACGTAGCGGAACTGATAATGCTTGCCCGAATAGGAAAACGGCCCCGGCTCGGTCCACGCCCGCACGATCAGGTCGTGCGCCTCGGCAAAGCGCTCCTGGGAATTGGCCGGATTGATTCCGGTGGCGTGATATTCGGCGCCGATGCCGCGCACGAAGCCGGCGATGATGCGGCCGCGGGTGAGATTGTCGAGCATCGCGTATTCTTCGGCGATGTTCAGCGGATTGTTTTGCAGCGGCAGCGCGCGGCCCAAAATGGCGATCTTGGCGTGCTTGACGCTGCGCGCCAGCGCGCCGGCTAGCACGCCGGAGATCGGCATCATGCCGTAGGCGGTCTGATGATGCTCGTTGAGGCAGACGCCGTCGAAGCCGAGCTGGTCGGCGAATTCCATCTGGTCGAGATAGTCGTGATAGAGCTCGGCGCCTTTCTCCGGATCGTAATGGCTGTTGGAGAACGTCACCCAGGCCGAGCCGTTCTTGGCGATGGCGTCGAGATCGACATGCGCATACGGCATCAGATGGAAGTTGAAGAACTTCATGGTGCGATCCTATGCGGCCTTCTTGCGCGCGCCCAGAAAAGTTTCCAGCGCGGCGACGAAGGCGTCCGGCTTCTCGATCTGCGGGACATGGCCGCATTCCGGCACGATCACCACTTTGGCGCCGGGGATTGCCTTCTGATAGGCGAGCGCGTGCTCCTTCGGGAACATGCGGTCGTGGTCGCCCCAGATCAGCAAGGTCGGCACGTCGATGCGGTGCAGCCATTTGGGGAGATTCGGGTCGTGGCCGCGCGGCTGCCAGGCGATCTTGGCGACCGTGGTGCGGTTTTTCAGCGTGACGTCTTCCAGCTCCGGCCGCAGCGCGCGCGCGACGATGTCGTCGGCTTTTTTCTGATCGTAAAAGAAGTCGCGCAGCCGTTGCTCGTCGCTGCGCAGGAACGGATCGAGCTGCTCGACACCGGCGAGATAGAGCCCGGCGGCGCCGCAGAGCGTCAGCGAGGCCAGGCGTTGCGTGTTGCGCACGGCGAGTTCCGTGGCGATCCAGCCGCCGAACGACAGCCCGACCAGATTCACGTCCTTGAGCTTCAGCTCGTCGAGCACGTCGAGATAGAAATAGGCGAGGTCGTGGATATTATCGAGCCAGTCCGGCGTGTCGAACTCGCCAAAGCCCGGATGTTCCGGCGCGATGACGTCGAACTTTTGCGCCAGCTGCTGCATGAACGGCAGAACATTTGCGCCGGACGCGCCATGCAAAACAACGAGCGGGCTGCCGGCCCCGCCACGCATCAGCCGGATGCGGCAGCCTCGGACCGCAAGCACCGACGTCGAAAAGTCCACCATCCGATAAGCTTGGGGGTTTGCGCGCGGAGCGTCAAGGCGGGTGCGGAACGCGGTAAATCGGCCATTCCCCAATCGCAATTCTCGCCGCGCTCGCAGCAAAATCCCCAGTGTTATCCCCAAACCTGCGGCGCGCGATCGGCTGCACGCTTTAACTTGCGCCCGGCAAGCGCCGCGCTATCCTCGCTGTCAGATCGCTCGCGTTTGGTTCTGCCGGATGTGAGGATCGCCAAGGTCAGGTTGGCCCGAGTGCGGCGCCGCTACCGGCAGCGCACCGCGTGGTAGATTTGATCCTGGTTCCCAGCAGCGGGTAGCAGTGCTGAGAACGTGACGGGCGGGCGCAAGCTCGCCCGTCATGATTTTTGCGCACCGGATAGACGGCGCACGGGCCGCCGTGTTGATATCGGCCTATGACCAGTTTCCTGAACCGTCGGCAGTTCACCATCGAATGGGGCCATTGCGATCCGGCCGGGATCGTTTTCAACAGCCGCTTCTTCGAGTTCTTCGATTGGGGCACCTGGACGCTTTTCGAGGCTGCGCTCGGCGTCAAGCCGCACGAGCTCGGTGCGGCTTACGGCATCATGGGCATACCTCTGGTCGACGCTGGCGCGCGTTTTCTGGCCCCGGCGCGGTTCGGCGATGCGGTCGAATTGACGTCGCGAGTCAGCGAATTCCGCCGCTCCAGTTTCGACGTCGAGCACCAGCTCTTTGTCCACGGCGCGCTCGCGGTCGAGGGCAAGGAGACCCGCGTCTGGGCGGCGCGAGATGCGGCTGATCCGTCGAAAATCAAGTCGCAGCCGATACCGCCGGAAGTCTCCGCGCGCTTCGACAAGTAGCTAAGTGAGAGGCCGCCCCCGATCGGCAAAAACGTCGAATTGGCACGCCTTTGAATGGCCACGCATTTTTGCTATTGAGTTGGCGCAATAAAAAAAGCCATTGATGCACCGCATGGCGCGCATTCTGCAGCTCACGCTCAACGGCCGCGCCCGCACTGACGCGGTTCCCGACAATATTTTGCTGCTGGATTATTTGCGGGAACAGGTCGGACTCACCGGAACGAAAACGGGATGCGACGGCGGCGAGTGCGGCGCTTGCACCGTGCTGGTCGACGATTCCCCGCGCCTGTCGTGTCTGACGCTCGCCGCCATGGTCGACGGCTGCCGCGTCGACACCATCGAATCGCTGG
The DNA here is from genome assembly GCA_963724715.1 of uncultured Alphaproteobacteria bacterium. GTDB lineage: Bacteria > Pseudomonadota > Alphaproteobacteria > Rhizobiales > Xanthobacteraceae > BOG-931. Next base: position 569,981 of record CAVRVV010000006.1, read on the forward strand.
CGACCGACGGTCACCTCTCCGCCGTGCAGCGCGGCTTCCATGAAAAGCTCGGCTCGCAATGCGGCTATTGCACGCCGGGATTCATCATGGCGTCGGCGGGACTATTGCGGCGCAATCCGCGGCCGACCGACGACGAAATCCGCGACGCGCTCGGCAGCAACATTTGCCGCTGCACCGGCTATGTCAAAATCATCGAGGCGGTGCAGCATGCCGCGGCGCTGCACGCGGCCGGAGTCTCCCCGTGAGCGGAGCGGGAAAACTAAAATGAACGAGGTCGTGCCGGCGCATAACATCGGCGACTACGTACCGATGATCGACGGCCCGGAGAAGGTTTCCGGCCGCGCCAAATACACCGCCGATCTTATTGCGCCCGGAATGCTCGCCGGACAAATCTTTCGCAGCCCTTATTCGCATGCCGAGATTCTCGAAGTGGACGTGTCGGAGGCGGCGAAGCTGCCGGGCGTGAAAGCTATCGTCACCGGCGCCGACTGCGACAAAACCTTCGGCGTGCTGCCCATCGCCCGCAGCGAGCATCCGCTGGCGCGCGACAGGGTGCGCTATCGCGGCGAGCCGGTCGCCGCCGTTGCGGCGATCGACGATGCGACGGCAAAAGAAGCGCTGCGGCGCATCAAGCTGAAAGTGCGCGAGCTACCGGCCTATCACACGTCTGCCGAAGCGATGGCGCCCGAGGCAATAGCCATTCACGAGCGCAAGCCGCAAAATCTCGAGCGCGACGTTTTGTTCGAGCTCGGCGACGTCGCGGCGGCCTTTGCGTCGTCGGACCTGGTCCGCGAAGGCACCTACAACTGCGCCGAGGTGTGCCAGAACCAGATGGAGATGCACGCCGCGGTCGCCGACTACGACGTGGTGCGCGACCGCATCACCGTGCACGCCTCGACTCAGGTGCCGTACTACGTGCACCTGATGCTGTCGCAAATCCTCGCCATGGACATGTCGCGCATCCGCGTGGTCAAGCCCCATGTCGGCGGCGGTTTCGGCTGTCGCACCGAGACGCTCAATGTCGAGCTGATTGCCGCGCTGCTCGCCCGCAAGGTCGGCGGCTGCGTGCGCATCATGGTCAACCGCGAAGAGACCTTCATCACCCATCGCGGCCGGCCGGAGACCGACATCAAGCTCAAGATCGGCATGCGCAAGGACGGCGTCATCACCGGCGTCGAATGCGAATGCATCCAGCGCGGCGGCGCCCACTCGGGCTACGGCGTCGTCACCATCCTCTATGCCGGCTCGATGCTGTATGCGATCTACGATCTCAACAACGTCAAATATCTCGGCAAGCGCGTGCTGACCAACACGCCGCCGTGCGGCGCGTTCCGCGGCCACGGCACTGTCGATATCCGCTTTGCCTTCGAAAGCCTGCTCGATGACATGGCGGGCGCGCTCGGCCTCGATCCGTTCGCGGTGCGCCGCGCCAATCTGCTGAGCGCGCCGACGTTCACCCAGAACGACCTGATGGTGAACAGCTACGGCCTGCCAGAATGCCTCGACTGGGTCGAGCGCGAGAGCGGCTGGCACGCCCGCAAGGGCAAGCTGCCCAAGAGCAATGGCATCAGCAAAGGCCATATCAGTAAAGGTCTTGGCATGGCCTGCTCGCACTACATCAGCGGCGCTTCAAAACCGGTGAACTGGACCGGCGAGCCCCATGCCACGGTCAAGATCAAGCTCGATTTCGACGGCTCGATCGTCGTCCTTTCCGGCGCCGCGGATATCGGCCAGGGCTCGACCACGATCTTAGCGCAATCGGTCGCCGAAGTGCTCGGGCTCGATCTGGCACGCGTCCGCGTCGTCACCGGCGACAGCGAAGTGGTGCCGAAGGACAACGGCTCCTATTCGTCGCGTGTCACTTTCATGGTCGGCAATGCCGCCATCGACGCCGCGCAAAATCTCAAAGCCGTGCTGATCGCCGCCGCCGCGCGAAAACTCGAAGCCAAGCCGGGCGAGATCGAATGTTTGGGCGAGCTCTATCGCGCCGGCGTGCAAGACAAGGGCCTCACCTTCAACGAAGTCGTCACCGAGGCGCTCAAAGACACCGGCACGATTACAGTCACCGGCAATTACTCGACCATTCCGGAATCCCACGGCGGCAAGAAATATCGCGGCTCGGCCATCGGCGGCACCATGGGCTACAGCTATTCGGCGCAGGTGGTCGAGGTCAGCGTGGACGAGGAGACCGGCGTCGTCACCGTCGACAAGGTCTGGGTCGCGCACGATTGCGGCAAGGCGCTCAACCGCCTCACGGTCGAGGGCCAGGTGCAAGGCTCGGTGTGGATGGGCATGGGCCAGGCATTAAGCGAGGAGACAGCTTATTTTGGAGGCCTCCTCCTTACCGCCAACATGCTCGATTACCGCGTGCCGACGATCCAGGATTCGCCGCCGATCGAAGTCGGCATCGTCGAGAGCATCGATCCGCACGGGCCGTTCGGCGCCAAGGAAGCCGGCGAGGGCTCGCTGGCGGCGTTCCTGCCGGCGCTGACCAACGCCATCGCCGACGCCGTGGGCCTGCGCTTCAACGATCTGCCGGTGACGCCGGATCGCGTGTTCGCGGCGCTGGAGAAGCGCGCGCGAACGAAGGGCAACGGCACAAAGCACAACGGCGGTGCGTAATGGACGCGCTGCCGCAATTCGATCTGGTCCGGCCGCGGACGCTTCCTGAGTTGGTCGCCGCTCGCGCCACGCATCGCGACAGCCAGTTGCTCGGCGGCGGCACCGATCTGATGGTCAACATCCGGCGCGGCATCGTCGCCCCGCCGGTGCTGATCGACATCAATGGCGTCGCCGAGCTGCGCGGTATCAAGGCCGACGCGCAGGTGCTCGAGATCGGCGCCGCTGCCACGCTCACCGAAGTTGCGGCCCATCCTGACGTGGCGAAGCATTATCCGGTCGTGGCACAGGCTGCGGCCCATATCGCCGGCCCGACCCACCGCAACATGGGCACCGTCGGCGGCAATCTCGCGCTCGATACGCGCTGCATTTTCTACAATCAGAGCGAATGGTGGCGCGACGCCAATCATCATTGCCTGAAGACGACCGGCGACATCTGCCACGTCGCGCCGAAAAGCCGCGGTGTCTGCTTCGCCACCTTCAGCGGCGACCTGGCGCCGGCGCTGCTGACGCTCGATGCCGAGATCGACATTGCAGGCCCTTTGGCGGGTCCTTCGGGACGGCGAACAATGCCGCTCGCCGATCTCTATATCGGTTACGCGCGCCAAGACGAACCGGTGACTGAAACCCGCGGCGACGGCAAATATTTTCTGTCGTTGCGCGCCGGCGAATTCATCGCCGCCGTGCGGGCGAAGAACGCGGCTGGTCTGCGGTCCGCCTACGACAAGATCCGCATCCGCCGTTCGATCGAGTATCCGGTCACCGGCGTCGCCGTGGCCTTGCGGCGCGACGGCGACAGGCTCATGGATTTGCGCGTCGCGTTTACCGGCACCAATCCGCGGCCGGTGCGGCTGGCCGGTACCGCGGCCTTGTGCGGCGGCGCGCTCGACGATGGCGTGCTCGCCGGGCTTGACGCGCTGGTGCGCGATCAGATCATGGCGATGAAAACGACGTTTACGCCCGGCCATTACCGCCGCCGCGTTGCCGGCGTTTTGGCGCGGCGATTGGTGCAGCGCTTGTTCGCGGACTGAAATTTGGCAAAGCAAAAAATCTATTCGCCGAACCAGGTGTTGGCCGCGTCATTGCTCGGCGGGCCGATGGCGATGGTCTACGCGCTCTGGAAGAATTTCCAGACGCTGGAAAATCCCCATGGCATGCAGCAAATATTGATCTGGGGCTCGATCTTCATCATCGCGCTCATGCTGTTTTCGCCGCTGATGCCGAATACCTGGCCGGATTACGTGCTCCCGTTCGGCTATTCGCTTGCAGGCTGGTCGCTTGCCGGTAGTTTTCAAATGTCGAAGCAGGCCATTGCGGATTCGCAAAGTTACGAATTTCAATCGGCGTGGAACGTCATCGCCGTCAGCATGGTCTTCCTGGCCGCGATGATCCTCGTCGCGTTCACCTGGTTCTCTATATTGGTCGCCGTCGGGCTGATCTAAACGGCGAGCTTCCAGTCGCCGGCCGGGGCTCTACAATTCCAATTCCCGCAATTTGAATCGCTGAATCTTCCCCGTCGCGGTGCGCGGCAGGTCGGGCCGCACATCGATCCAGCGCGGGTATTTCCACGGGCCGGCGCATTCCTTGACGTGCACGCGCAAGGTCTCGATCAGGCGCTCGTCGGCGGCATAGCCCGAGCGCAGCACGATGAAGGCCTTCGGCTTGATCAGGCCGTCGGAGTCCTCCTTGCCGATGACGGCGGCTTCGAGCACCGCCTCGTGCGACGCCAGCGCCGCCTCGACCTCGAACGGCGACACCCACATGCCGCTCACCTTGAACATGTCATCGGTGCGGCCACAGTAATGGTAATAGCCGTTGGCTTCGCGCACATATTTGTCGCCGGTAAAAGTCCATTCGCCGGCAAAGGTGCGCCGGCTCTTGATGCGCTGATTCCAGTAGCCTTCGCCGGCGGTCGGTCCGCGCACCACGAGCTCGCCGATCTCGCCGTCGGCAACCTCGCGGCCGTCCTCATCGACGATCTTGAGGTCGTAGCCGGGCACCGGCTTTCCGGTGGTGCCGTAACGCACGTCGCCCGGCTGGTTCGACAGAAAGGTCTGGAACATTTCGGTCGAGCCGATGCCGTCGAGCACGTCGACGCCCGCCGCGGCGCGCCAGCGCTTGCCGAGATGGCCGGGCAGCGCTTCGCCTGCGGAAACGCACAGCCGCAAGCGGTCGGAGCCGGCGCCGTGGGTCATGTCCTTGTGTGCGAGCAATGACGCATAGAGCGTCGGCACCCCGTAAAATATCGTCGGCCGATGCCGGCGCATGATGTCGAATACCATCTCCGGCGTCGGCCGCTGCGGCAGCAGCACGGTGGTGGCGCCGACCGACAGTGGGAACGCCATGGCGTTGCCCATGCCGTAGGAGAAAAACAATTTCGCCGCGGAGAACACCACGTCGTTCTCGCGGATACCGATCACGCGCTGGCCCATCAGCCGCGCCGCCGCCATCGGCGTGGTGTGGATATGCTTGACGCCCTTGGGATCGCCGGTCGAGCCGGACGTGTACATCCAGAACGCGACTTCGTCGGACAGCGTCGGCGCCGCAAACAGATCGGGCGCGCCGCCCGCCAGAAGGTCGGTGAAATCGTGGACGTCTCGGCCGCGGAACGCTGCCTTGTCGTCGGCCGTAGCGCCGATCAGGGCGATGGTGCGCAGGCGCGGCATCCGATCGAGCACGGGCAAGAGCGTCTTGGCCAACGACGCCGAAGCAACGATCGCCGCGGTGCGGCTGTCGCCGAGAATGTAGGCGTACTGCTCGGCATTGAGCAGCGTATTGAGCGGCAGCACGACGATGCCGGCGCGCACGCCGCCCCAGAACGCCACCGGGAAATCGACGGTGTCGTAGAGCAGGAGGCCGAGCCGTTCTTCCGGCCGCAACCCGAGCCTTTGCAGCGCGCTGGCAAACCGGCAGCTGCGCACCTGCAACTCGCCATAGCTGAGCGAACGATCGGAATCAGTGAATGCGATTTTTTCGCCAAGCCCGCGCGCGACCTGGGCATCGATGAGGTCCGTGACGGCGTTGTACGGCCGGCGCTGTAGAAGGTCTTCCAGCATGGAATGGCTTTCCCCCTTGCGGTTGAGTATAGCCTCCGCTTGGGTGTGGCGCGTAGCGCGCTTTCGTCCTACTTTGCGGGATTATTCCTGGGGGGTGGAATGCAGTCACATCGGTCAATCAGGCGGGGGTCAAGCTGGCGGCGTTACGCGGGCCTCATGTCCATCATCGCTCTTTTCCTTGCCGCCGGCGCCATGCGCCCGACCCCGGCAGCGGCCGATGGCGCTCTCGCCGTCGCTTCGCCGCCTGACGTCGTCAAGCAAGGCTTTGCCTACGGCTACGTCACCGATTACCCCGACGCCAAGCAGGCGGATGCGGAGGCGCTGAAGAAATGCCGCGACACCACCATCACCGCCATACGGCCGCTGTGCACCGTGATCAAGGACTTCAAAAACCAATGCGTCGCCGTGGCCATGGACCCCAAAGCCGGAACGCCCGGCGTCGGTTGGGGGGTGGCAGACGATGTGATAGCGGCGGAACGCGAAGCGCTCGGCAAATGTGAAAACACCGCTGGCCAGGACCGCCGTGCAAGCTGCGCGGTCGATCATTCGTCGTGTGACGGAACCGCAAAGTAAAGCTCATAAGGGGCGATCGTGGACCCAAGAATATTCATCACTTATTCGTCGAAGGATCAGAAGGTCGCCCGGACTATCTGTACGGCGTTGGAAAATCGCGGGCTCGCTTGCTGGATTTCCTCCCGCAACGTCAAGCCGGGCCAGAATTACCAGGAACAGATCGTCAGGGCGATTCGCTCCTGCAGGGTCATGGTCCTGGTCTTTACCGCCAACGCCAACAACTCCAACGAGATCAAGAAGGAGCTCGCGCTCGCCAGCCAGAACAACCTGGTCGTCATTCCGGTGCGGATCGAGGACGTGGCCCCCAATGAGGCCTTTGCCTACGAATTCGCGACCCGGCAGTGGATCGATCTGTTCGAGGACTGGGAAAAGTCGATGGCGGAATTGGTCGAACTGATCGCCGCCATCCTCAACGATGCTCCGGCGGGCGATCGGGCGAGTGCTGCTCCGGGACCGACGGGCGATGCGGCGGCGGCTCCGGCTTCGGCTCCGGCTTTCTTCATGGCCGCTCCCGCGCCCGCCACGACGCCGGCGGTGCCTTTCATGCAGCGGCCGGGAACGCGTTGGGCCATGATCGCGGTCCTTGCCGTGATCGTCGCGGCGGCCGTCGCCTATACGGTCGTGATATTTGCGGTGCGGCCATCGACGTCGGTGATCGCTAACGTAAACCCGCCGGCGCCGGTGCCGCCGCAACCGCGTCCCGTGCCGGCTCCGCCGGTCCCGAGCGCGCCGCCGGCGCCGCCCGCCGCCGCCGCATCGGCCGGCGCGCTTGCGGTCGCGCTGCCTGCCGACGTCGCCAAGTCAGGATTTTCCTACGGCTATTCCAACAATTACACCGATGCCGCTCAAGCCGCGGCCCACGCGCTTGATGCTTGCCGCACGACCAAAGACGCGGCGAAGGACGCGAATTTGCGGTCGTTGTGCAAGGTGGTCTCGAACTACAGCAACCAGTGCGTCGCGGTCGCCATGGATCCGGAGGCCGGAACGCCGGGCGTCGGCTGGGCGGTGGCGAATGATTTGAAGTCGGCCGAAAACCAGGCTCTTGCCAAATGTCAAGAAACCGCAGGCCCGGGCCGCCGCGCGGCTTGCGTGACCGACCATTCGGCCTGCGACGGAACTGCGAGATAAACTTCGCCCCGGGGCGACTGAATCGCACGTCTGCGCTGCGGCGTTCTCACCGATGGCGCGGCGCAGGTTTCCGCTTTACGATGGCTTGTTTACCGCGGGAGGGGCGCATGCGGTCTTATCAGTCGAACCGGCTTTGCGCGGCCGGCGCATTTTTCGTGCTGTCGCTGTGCTGTGGCGGCGCACTTGGTCTGAGCCAGAGCCTTGCTGCCGGGGCGCTCGCCATCGGGTTGCCAGCTGACGTGGCCAAGGGCGGCTTTACCTACGGCTATGCCAATAATAACGACACTACCGATCCTGCCGACGCCAAGGCGCTCAACGCCTGCCGCACCACCAAAGATGCGGCGAAAGATGCGAGGTTGCGTTCGCTGTGCAAGGTGATCATCGACTACAGCAATGTTTGCATTGCGGTGTCCATGGATCCACAGGCCGGAACGCCAGGCGTCGGTTGGGCGATTGCGGGAGACTTGCGATCGGCCGAAGCCATAGCTCTGAAAAAATGTGAAGCCACTGCCGGCCCGACCCGCCGCGCCGCCTGCGTCGTCGATCATTCAGGCTGCGACGGCACCGCGAAATAGCGACATCGCGTCATGAGCCGCGCCGGTGCCATCGCTCGCGCTCACGCGGCTTTCGACGACGGCCGATTCCTTGCCGATCTCGGCCGGCGGGTCGCGTTCCCGAGCACCAGCCAGGAGCCCGAGCGCGCCGGCGCGCAGCGTGCCTATCTCGACGATGAAATCGTGCCGACGTTGACGCCGCTCGGATTTACCTGCCGCATCCTCGACAATCCGCACGGACCGCCGGCGCTGGTCGCCGAGCGCATCGAGAATCCGCACTTCGTCACCGTGCTGGTCTACGGCCATGGCGATACCATCGCCGGTCAGGACGCGCTGTGGCGGCCAGGGCTCGAGCCTTGGCGGGTCGTCGTCGAGGGCGAGCGCATCTATGGCCGTGGCACCGCCGACAACAAAGGCCAGCACAGCGTCAATATCGCCGCCCTTGCCGCCGTGCTGCAGGAACGCGGTGCGCTCGGCTTCAACTGCAAAGTGCTGATCGAGATGGCGGAGGAAGTCGGCTCGGCGGGCTTGCGCGAACTGTGCGCGCAGCACCGTGGCGATCTGCTCAAGGCCGACGTGTTGATCGGCTCCGACGGCCCGCGCATCGCGCCGGACGAGCCGACGATTTTCCTCGGCGCGCGCGGCGGCTATCCGATCGATCTGATCGTCGATTTGCGCGAAGGCGCGCATCATTCCGGCAATTGGGGCGGTCTGATCGCCAATGCCGGCATCGTGCTGGCGCAGGCGCTCGCCACCATCACCGATGCGCGCGGCACGATCCTGGTGCCGGAATGGCGGCCGCCGCTGCCGCAACCCGTGCGGCAGGTTCTGGCCGGCGTCGAAGTCGATGGCGGCGAAGACGGACCGCGTGTCGACCCCGACTGGGGCGAGCCGGGCTTGTCGCCGGCGGAGCGCGTGTTCGCCTGGAACAGCTTTGAGATTCTGGCTTTCATCACCGGCACGCCGGAGCGTCCGGTCAACGCCATCCCGGGCAGCGCCCGCGCCCATTGTCAGTTGCGCTATGTCGTTGGTACCGACGTCGACGACGTCATTCCGGCGCTGCGGCGCCATCTCGACCGCCACGGCTTCCATCAGGTCGAGGTGCGTGCCGGCCGCGGCAGCTTCTTCAACGCCAGCCGGCTCGATCCCGCGGATCCGTGGGTGACCTGGGCGAAACTGTCGCTGGAGCGCACCGCCGGCAAATTGCCGACCATCCTGCCCAATCTCGGCGGCTCGCTGCCGAACGATATTTTCGCCGATGTGTTGCGGCTGAAAACCATCTGGGTGCCGCACTCCTACGCCGGCTGCTCGCAGCATGCGCCGAACGAGCACCTGCTGGTGCCGATCGCCCGCGAAGGCTTGGGCCTGATGGCGGGATTATTCTGGGATTTTGGCGATCCGGCTATGCAGCGCCCGCCGCATCGCGCTTGAACAATTTACTCCGCCGCCACGGCCGCGTTTGTCTGCTGCGCCTGCCGTTCCATCTCGCGTCGAATGCGGACCGCTTGTGAGCTTTCGTCGAGCGCGACATCGGATGCAGTAACAAATTCACCCGCGGCAACGTTGCGCACGAGCTTGACGTGATGCGCCAGCGCGATCGGCAAGGCGCCGAGTTTCAGGCTGCGCGCCGCCGGAATGAGCTTGGCGTAGACGCAATAGCCGCCTTCACCGTCGAGCATTTCGCCGGCTGTCAGGTTGCGCTTGGCGACCGTCACCGCATCGCCGCGCCAGACGCGGCAACTTCCGGTCGGCTCGCCGCGCAGCGCCACGTTGAGCACCGAGATCGACAATTCAAGGCCGATCAGATGATAGGGCTTGTACATCGCCGCGTAGCGGCCGGTCGCATCGGTCGGCAAGCCATATTGCTTGAAGCAGGCCGCGGCGTAGTCGCTCTGCGCCTTGAACACCACATAGACGCCCCAGCGCAGGTCGCGCTCGACCGGCTCGCCGTTGCGCTTGAGCGACGACACCACTTCGACCACGCCGTCACCGGCCAGCACGCCGCCCAAAGCTTTCGGCCGCAGCACGCTGGCGAGCTCGTCGGCGCCGCATGGCGGAAAGATCAGACCATCGTGCGGCACGTCGAGCTGGCAGGCGTTGGCGACCGCGGCCATCTCGATCGCGGACTTCGTGCCGTCGAGGAATGAATTGAACATCTGCGAGTTCATGCCGGCGCGCTTGGCCTCCGCGGCGGTGAGGCCGTAATGCTGCCACACGCCGTCCGGCGTAACCGTGTGATAGGCCGGCAAATATTTGGTGCCCTTGCCAACCGCGGCGATGGTGAAGCCGGCCGAGCGCGCCCAGTCGACCATTTCGGCAATCAATGCCGGCTGATCGCCATAGGCCATGGAATAGATCACGCCGGCCGCGCGCGCCTTTTGCGCCAGCCACGCGCCGGCGAGCGCGTCGGCTTCGACATTGACCATGACGATGTGTTTTTTCGCGTCGATCGCTTCGACCGCGTGCGCAATGCCGGCGATCGGATTGCCGGTGGCTTCGATCGCCACTTCGACGCGCTCGTCATTGATGGCGTCGCGGCCGCGTTCGGTGAAACGCGTGCGCGCGATGCGGGTCTCGTCCCAGCCGACGTTGCGGCACGCCGCTTTGGCGCGCTCGGGGTCGAGATCGGCGATCGCCGCGACCTCGATGCCGGCGATCGACGGCACCTGCGCCAAAAACATCGAGCCGAATTTTCCGGCGCCGATTAGCCCGACGCGAACCGGCCTGCCGGCTTCGACGCGCGCGGCGAGCATGGCTTGCAGGTTCATGGCTTGATCTCCGTAGGCTCTTTCGCCGCCGCCAGCGCGCCGGCAAAGGCGGCGAGATTTTTCTGCGTCTCGCGGTCCTTCATCGTCGCCGGCGTATCCGCAAGCATGTTGGCGATTTTGGTCCGATCGTCTGGCATGAGGTATGTCGCCCAGGTGTCTCGCGTGTCCCGCAGTGCGCCGGCAATGAGCCTAGCGTTGGCAGGTTTCATGCCCTGCATCATCGCCGTAATCGCGCCGGTGATGGTCTGTGCGAAGCCGCCGCGGGCCTGCTGCAGGCCTGCGGCGCGCGTCGGCGTGCGCTGCTCCGCCGGCAGCTGATCCAGGAACAAAGTCAGCGTCGTCGCCTGGCGCGCTTCGAAACGGATCAAAAAACTCATCGCCACGGCGCATTGGTCTTCGTATTCGCTCATATTGCGCCGCATGACCAGCTGATCGATGGGCTGGCCCGGCTGCAGGCCATACAAAATGATGCGCTTGTAGCTTTGGTCCACGGCCGCGCCCCACTGCAGCAGCCAACGGATGTCGTCGGCTTTGGCGGGCGGCAGCGCCTTGAGTGCCGCGACGTCGAAGATATGACGAAGCAGATCGGCGGCCGGCGGTTTGGTGAAGTCGGGCTCGCCGCCGGATTTCAAGACGCCGTCGAGATAAATCCCAAATGCTTGCGCGGCGTTCTGCGCGGTGGCCGCGTCACTTGGACCGTCCTGACTATGGGCCGGCGCCGCGAGCGCGGCGACGAGCAGCAACGATCCGAGAAAACGCACCCTCGCTCCTACTCTGCTGCTGCGATCGGGCCGCGGCCTTTAGTTCACGGCGAAGCAATAAAACAGCCCGTCGCCGCCCGTGCTCTTGAGGTCGTTCTGGCTGCAGCCGCTGTCCGGCCCGTGCGACAGATGCGACGAATTCCACGAGCGCGAGGCATCGTCGTCGCGCAGACCTTGACGATCGATGTGACCGAGCATGGCTGAGCCCTTGGCGCTGCTGGTCCAGTTGCCGCAGGTGCGATCCTCGCCGGCGGCGAACGCGGTGCCGTCGGACTGCGAGCCGGTCAAGGCGTCGTGCCGGTTCGGCGTGTCGCCGCGGCCATTGATGACGTCGCCCTTTTCCGACAGCGAGGTCTGCTTGGTCAGATTGTTCTGGCCGTGTAGCTCCGCGACGTCCTTGGCGACGACGACGCCTTTGGCGTTGGTCCACGGACCTTTGCCGATGCGGTCGCGGGCACTGGTCGCCGGCTGGCCCTCAGCCGCTTGCGTGCTGAGATAAGCGTGCCAGGTGTGGCCGCCGGCTCCGGCGGCCTGCGCCAGCTGCTGGCATTGCTTATCGGCGCCGGCGAGGCCGCCGAGATCGGCGCCGTTGCCGACGCCGACGCTGGTGACGAAGAACGTCATGGCGGCCTGCTGCGCGATGGTGCTGCCGCTCATGACGAGCGCCAGCGCGGCGGCGATTGCGGCTAGAGAAAAAGTCGCCCTGTGATTCATGTTTTACTCTCCCGGTTACGCGTTCAAGCTTTGCATGACGATAACAAGCCGGGCGTGCGATTATTCCGCCGCGACCTTGTGCGCGCGCGCATAAACGGTGAGCGCATCGTCGGCGACCGGCACGATCGGCGCAAAGTCGCGATGCGCGATCCATTCCGCGCGCGTGAACTTGGTGATGTGGTTGGAGCAGGCGCACAAGGTCAGATAGACGATCTTGCGCGGATAGGGCGTGATGTTGGGCGGCGAGGCGTGCACCAGATTGCCGTGGAACATCAGCACCGAGCCGGGCTTGCCGGTCGGCGCCACGATGCCGCCCTCGGCGGCGAGCCGCGTCACCGTCTCCTTGTCGAGTGTCCATAGCGGATAAGACGTGGTCAGCGTGTCGTGGCCGGCACTGAGCACGCCCTGCTTGTGGCTCTTCGGGATCAACAGCAGCGGCCCGTTGATCGGCATCACTTCGTCGAGGAACACCGCGATGTTCATGGCGCGGGCTTGCGGCATGCCGTCGTCGCGCGCCCAGGTGCCATAGTCCTGATGCCATTGCCAAACGTCGCCCTCGAAGGCGGCTTTGGCGTTGAGCTTGAACTGATGCACGTAGACCTCTTCGCCGAACAACTGGCGCAGCGGCTCGACCACCCGTGGGTGGCTGGCGAGCAGGCGGAACGTCTCGTTGAACGTGTGCGCGGCAAAGGCGGTGCGCGGGGCGCCGGTCTTCTCGCGCCACACCTCCTGGCGATCGAGTTTCAGGATCGCCTCGGCGTCGTCGCGCAGCAGCGCGATCTCTTCCTCGCTAAAACAGTTCGGGAAGAACAAATAACCTTGCTCGTCGAACTCTTTCAGTTGTGCAGGGGATAGCTGCATGGCGTTTCCAGACGTTTTGTTGTCGGCGCGCGACGCACCGCAGCGTCGGCGAGGAGCGATTGGTCGGTATTTTATCCCATCGCCTGCGAGCGATCCAGGTTATTGAAAGGCCCAGAAAGCGGCCTTGATCGCTTGGACAGCGTTTCTGTTCGTGTTGACGATCTTGTCAAGGATCGTAGACCGCCGGAGGCGGCGGCGCTACGCGCCGTCCTTGACAAGATCGTCAACACGAACAATTCAGCATCCAAGCGATCAAGGCCGCCATCCCGATCGGTGGAAAGTGTGCCGGTTGCCAGCCACTGGGTTTTGGAGGAAAGTCCGGCAGAATAAGAATTCTGCGGAGGATTCGCCGATGGAAATCATCCCGCTGGGTCCAGGCTTTGCCGCCGAGCTGCGCGGCGTGACGCTGGCCGATGTCGCGGCCGACGATGCCGTTTACGCCGCCGTGCGCGCGGCGTTCGAGGACCATTCGGTTCTGCTGTTTCGCGGCCAGGAGGTGAGCGGCGAGGGCCAGCTTGCCTTTTCGCGCCGTTTCGGACCGCCGGAGACGACCAAGGTCGGCTCGCTCGGCACCGGAACCAATTTCGTCATCCTCACCACCATCGGCGACGACGGCAAGGTGGTGCCCGAGGATCACCGCTATGCCATGCGCAACAAAGCCAACCAGCTTTGGCATACCGATAGTTCGTTCAAGACCGTGCCGGCGCTGACCTCGGTGTTGTCGGCGCGTACGATTCCCGATCACGGCGGCGAGACCGAATTTGCCTCGACCCGGCTCGCCTTCGAACGGCTCGATCCGGCGCTGCAGAAGAAATTCGAGAATTCGTTCGCTTGGCATCACTACGGCCACTCGCGCGCCAAGGTCGCTGCCGGCCTCGCCACGCCCGAGGAGCTCGATGCGCTGCCGCCGCAATGCTGGCGCCTGGTGTGGCGCAATCCGGTCAACGGCCGCGGCGCGCTTTACATCGCCTCGCACACTTATGCGATCGAAGGCATGGAGCGGGCCGCGGGAGAACAGCTGATCGAGGAGCTCACCGCCGCCGCGACGGCGCCCGGCACGACTTACGAGCACAAGTGGAAGGGCGGCGACGTCATCATGTGGGACAATCGCGCCACCATGCATCGCGGCCGGCCGTGGCCCGGCAACGAGCCGCGCTACATGGTGCGCACCACGATCTCGGCGACCGCGGCCGACGGCGTCGAGACCATGCGCCCACCGTCATTGCAGGCGGCGGAATAGCGGCGGCGGCGGACGCCAAGAATTACCCGGGGTGCACACAGTGACGGGCTTTTTCCGCATCGCGCTATGCTGCGTACTGATCGCACTGAGCGGCGGCGCGCACGGAGAAACCTGGCCGAGCCGTCCGATCAAGCTGATCGTGCCAACCGGGCCCGGCGCCGCCACCGACGTGATGGCGCGGCTCATTGCCGACGGCGTATCGCGCACGCTGGGCCAGGCAATGTTCGTCGAGAACCTTCCCGGCGCCTCGGGCATCCTCGCCCACGAGACCGCCGCGCGCGCCACTCCCGACGGCTACACGCTGTTGTTCACCAACACCTCCGGCATGGCCATCAATCTCATTTCGTTCAAGCAGCTGCCATACGATCCGACGCGCGATTTCACCGCCGTGGCCGTGGTGTGCAATCTGGCGCCGCAAATGCTGTCGGTGAACGAGGCGCTGCCGGTGACGACGGTTGCCGAGCTCATCGCCTATGCCAAGGCCAATCCGGGCAAGCTCTCCATCGCCTTCGACAACACCGCGGGCGCCGCGGCGTTCGGCGCAAAGCTGTTCAACAAGCGCGCCGGCCTCGATTTGATCGAAGTGCCGTATCGGTCCGCCGCGCAGTTGGTGCAAGATGTCGCCGCCGGCATCAACCAGGTGATGATGAGCTCGATCGCCGCTGCCAACGCGGTGGTCCAGGCCGGCAAGGTGCGCCGTCTCGCGGTCACCTCGGACACACGTTTTCCAGGATTGCCGGACCTGCCGACGCTACGCGAGACGGTGCCTGGCGTCGTGATGAACGGCTTCTTTGCCATTGTGGCGCCTGCCGGCACGCCGGCCGAGATCGTCGCCCGGCTCAATCGCGAGATCGGCCAGTACCTGAGTGGACTCGATATCCGGGACCGGCTGCTGGCGTTCGGGCTCGCGACCGGTGGCGGCGGCACGCCTGAGAGCAGCGCCGCAGCCATCCGCAAGGAGCAAGAGCAGTGGCGCGCGTTCGGCAAGGAGCTCAACGTCGAGCCGCAGTGACGGCATCGCGCGAACGCGAGGAGACATCATGGCGCGCAACGTTTATCTGGTCGGCAGCGTGCCGATGGCGAATGCGGCGGAAGTGTTCGAAACGGTCAGCGCTGCTCTTGGCGCGCGCATCAAACGGCTGCCGGACGGCGAGACCGGCGCGCGCGGCGACTGGATCACCTGGCTCGAGCCGGTGTTCGCGGACAATGCGGCGCTGCAAAAATCCGGCGAGTTCTTCCGCGTCCATGCCAGCGGCACCGGGCGCGAGCGCTACGGGCTCAGGCCGGGATTTCGCGCCGAGGACGTGCGCTTCGACAATTTGTTCTACGCCGACATCGCAAAACAAGCTTACGCGGATTTCAGGCGGCTGAAGGACGCCGGCAAGATCGCCGCCGGCACGAAATTCCAGGTCGATCTGGTGCCGGCGCATTCGGTGATCTGGCTGTTCCTGGTCGATGCGCTCCACGCGCCGGTCGATCCGCTCTACAACGACGCGGTCAAGCGCGAGATCGACAAGATCGCCGCGGCCATCCCGCACGGCGAACTGGCCATCCAGTTCGACGTCGCTTCCGCCGTGTTCGCGCGGCTCGAACGCAACGAGGCGTCGAGCTACGGCCGCAGCAAGGCCGAAATGCAGGACACGTTCAGCGCCATCGTCGCCGATCTCGGCAACCGCGTGCCGCCCGGCGTCGATCTGCTCTATCACCTCTGCTATGGCGATTCGAACCATCGCCACGTGATCGAGCCGACCGACATGGACGACATGGTCGAATTCGCCAATCGCCTGTCGCGCAATATCAAGCGGCCGATCGAGCTCATCCACATGCCGGTGCCGCGCAACCGCGCCGACGACGCTTATTTCACGCCTTTGAAACGGCTGGCGCTACGGCCCGAAACCGAGCTCTGCCTTGGGCTCGTGCATTACACCGACGGTGTCGACGGCACGAAGCAGCGGCTGGCGACGGCGAGAAAATACGCCGGCAAATTCTCGATTGCGACGGAGTGTGGCTTCGGCCGACGCGACCCGAGCACGATTCCGGAGCTGCTGCGCATCCACGCCGAGATCGCCGATCTGGACTAGGGCGTGAACGCGAGAAAGGGCCTCACGCCACTTGGGGCCTCCACGCGATGACCCCTTCCGTCCGCGCCCGCACTTCGGGCGAGGTCAAACACGTGGCGACCGCTTCGTAGCCTGGGGCACCGGGATATGGGGCGACGCTGATCGGGGGACTGTGATTGGCGGGACAGAAAATGATCGCCTCTTCGGCACCCACTGCAGCCAAGTCCAGGATCGCGCAGGAGCGCGTGAGCAGGAAAAGCGGCCGCGCGCCGGGCCCGCGGTGGCGGAGGTGGGCGATGAGGGCTTCTTGTGCGGCCTGGTCCAGCCCTTGTTCCACCATGTCGACAACCACGATGGCGGGGCCTTCGGATTCCAGGCCGACAAGAAGGGCAACGAGGGCCTGCGAGGCCGCAGCACCATCTTCAACGAGCCAAGCCAAGGTCCGATCGACCCCGGACTTGAGTGCCGGGTCGGCGTCCAGGTGCGCCCGCGCCGCCGCGCCGCCGTGCTCCAACCGATCGAGGCCCAAGAAGATGGCGTCAGGCAGGGTTTCAGCAAGACGCTTGGCCAACCGTGTTTTGCCGCTGCCCAACGGACCGATGATATAATTCAACGGCCGCACCTCGCGTAGCTCGAAGCGTTCGCCGCCCCACGGCCAGGGAAGATCGAAGGCGACGCTGAACGCGGCGGGCGGTCCCAAAAGGCGCACCAGTTCTCCGGCTGTCGGGGACTTGCCCTGCGCGAGACCGGCCCGAAGGTCACGGATCTTCTCGATCACGCCGGCCAGTTGGCGGATGCGGCCTTCGAGTATTGCCTGATGCGCGGCGAGCGCCGGCTCCAAGCCTTGAGGATCATCTCCGAGCACCCGCGCGATCTGGGAGAGGCTCAATCCGAGCGCGCGCAGGGCTACGATCTCGGCGGCTCGAGCCATCTCGTCGGGACCATAGGCTCGCCATCCGGCCGCGGTGCGGCTGGGGGTTATCAGGCCGTGTTGCTCATAGAGCCGCAGCGCCTTTACGGAGACGCCAAGCCGCAGTGCGGCCGCGGCGGGGTTCAGGAATTGGGCGGAAGCGCTCACGAATCACCTCGTTGTTTGCCGACCGCTGTCCTTATCGGGGCAGTCCCTGGGGCCGGGTCAAGCGGGTGTTCGCGGTATTCGGTAATTTCTCCGCCGCATTTTTCCAACTGGCGTCCATCAGGCTATGGCTGTGCGCTAACGGGTCTGTGCCTAAGCTGCCTCCGCAACAAAGCGATTGCGCATCTTGCCGAGGCTTTCGATCTCGGTCTCCATGACATCGCCGACATTGAGGAACGTGTTGGTGCCCTGGCCGACGCCGCCGCAGGTGCCGCAGCTGAAGAAGTCGCCACTTTGCAGGCTCAAAATGTCGGAGGCATATTCGATCTGCTCCTCGGGCGTGAAGATGAATTGCGAGGTGTTGCCGTTCTGCTTGATCTCGCCGTTCACGGTGAGCCGGATGAACAGATTCATGTGGTCGCCCACGAAGGCGCGCGGCACCAGGAACGGCCCGGTCGGTGCGAAATTGTCGTGGCTTTTGCCGTTGAGCCAATCCGAGCGCAGGCCCGGACGGTCGGTGCGGATCTGCAGATCGCGGGCGGAAACGTCGTTGGTCGTCATCCAGCCGGCGACGTGGTCGAGCGCGCGCTCCGCCTTGATGTGCTTGCCGGGTTTGCCGATGACGCAGGCGATCTCCGCCTCCCAATCGATCTTTTTCAGTCCGTTCGGGATCGCGATGTCGTCATAGGCGCCGGCCAGCGTGCTCGGCGCTTTCAGGAACAGATACGGATGCGAGGTCGATTTCTCGCCGGTGAATTTCGGGCCGGTCGCGGGCGTCATGCCGGCGCGCAACATCTCGTCGACATGCTCCTGAAAGTTCTGCGCGGCGTAGAACATCTTGCCGGGCCGACGCACCGGCGGCAGCGCGCGCAAGCTGCCAAGCTTGACCGCGCCGGGCCGGCCTTCTTTTTCGAGGGCGGCGACGATCTCCTGCAGCGCAGCAAAGTTTAAGTCCCAATTGTCCAACAAGCCGTCGATGCTGTCGCTCGCGCTCAGCTTGCCGCCGCGCGCCGATTTGAGATCGACGACATCGTCATCGAGAACAATGGCGGCGAACGCGGCGCCGCCTTGTTTGGCGAAAGTGCCGAGCTTGAAAGGCGTGCCGTTCATGGCTTCTTTGCTTCCGAGTAGGGATAGATCATGTCGCCGGTCTTATATTCCTTCGGCCACACGATGACTTCGTGGGTGGTGTCCTTGAACTGATCCATGCCATTGCCGGTGACGTGCTGGAACTGGGTGAAGAAGACACGCGACTTTGCCCACTCGCCGTCTTTGCCGAAGGCGATATCGCCGACCACGGTCTTGAAGGTGTGGCCGCGCATGTAGGCGGCGAGCTTGGCGTGGTCGAGGCTCTTGGTGCCTTCGACGGCTTGGGCCAGGACCTGTCCGGCCGCGTAGCCGAGCGGCGGGAACGCCCAGCCGCCCGGGTCGATGCCTTGGGTCGCGGCGGCGGCCTGGTACTTCGCCAGCAGTTCCTTGGTGCCGGGGAACGTCAGGCTCGGCGCCGGCAGGAACACTTCGTTGTTGACGATGCCGTTCGCGAGCGACCCGAGCTGCGCCTTGATCGGCGTCACCAGGAGCCCGATGAAGGCGCCGCCGAACATTTTCGGCGTCAGCCCGACTTCGTTGGCGGCGCGGATGATGCCGACGGAATCCGGCGGATAGGCGGCGACGAAGACGATGTCGGGATTGAGCGCCTGCACCGCGCGCATGATCGGCGTGTAGTCGGTCGTGGTCGGCGGATATTTCTGGTCGAGGACCAGGTCGAAGCCGCCGATCTCCTTGATGCTTTGGCGCGCGCCGTCGGCGGCGTTCTGGGCAAATTCGGCGTCGGCGGCGACGATCGCCACCGTCTTCGGCCGCGGCGTGGCCGCGGCGGCAAGCTCGAAGAAGCCGTAGGCAAAGGCCTTCTGCGGCTCGGGTCCGGTCGGCAGCATCGAGAAGTACTGATCGTAATGGAATTTGCTGTTGGCGGCGTTGGCGAGAATGCCGATGGTGGTCATCTTGTGCTGCATCATGATCGGAATGGCGGGCGCCACCATATTGGTCGCGTACGGCCCGATCACCAGGTCGACTTTGTCGACGTCGATCAGCTTGGTGTAGAGCTGCGGCACGTTTGCCGGATTGCTTTGGTCGTCATAGAACACCAGCTCGACCGGACGTCCCAACAGGCCGCCGTTGGCGTTGACGTCGTCGCGCCAGATTTGCAGCGCGGTCAGCACCTGCTTGCCGATCGGCGCCACGCCTCCGGTCAGCGCCATGGACATGCCGATCCGGATCGGATCGGCGGCCTTGGCCACGTTCGGCATCATGTTCGGTACGATCAGCGCGCCAATGGCAATCAACGCCATGGCGCGGGCTCGAGCCCAAAAGCTGCGCATTTCTGTCCTCCCTTGTCTTCCCTTTGGGCGCTCTGCGGCGCCGCGTTTTATTTAAAGACGACGTTAGTCCTCCTCGATCGGCGGCGCCAGACGGTCAACTGCCGCGGAACACCGCCTTGCGCTTGGCGTGAAACGCCTCGACGCCTTCGCGGAAATCGTCGGATTGGCGCAGCCGGCTGTAGCAATGGCCTTCGAGCTCGATCGCCGCTTCGAGATTGGTGTCTTCGGTTTCGTTGAGCAGGGTTTTTGCGGTGCGTTGCGCCAATGGAGAGAAGCCGCGCAACTCTTCAACCAGCGCGTCGGTTGCCGCTTCGAGCTTGTCGTCGGCGACGCATTCGGTGGCGATGCCCCATTCGTAGGCCTGCTTGGCCGCGATGCGCTTCGAGCGCATCACGATGTCCTTGGTGCGGGTGATGCCGATGATCTTTTGCAACCGCGCCGAGCCGCCCGAGCCCGGAATCTGACCGAGCCGCTGCTCCGGCAGCGCATAGAAGCAGGTCTCCGAAACCAGGCGGAAATCGCACGCCAGCGAAATCTCGAAGCCGACGCCGAAACAGTAGCCGCGATTGGCGACGATCACCGGTTTCGAACAGCGCGCCGGCGCCGCGATATTCCAGGCGAGTTTCGACACATGCTCGGGCGAGGCCGCGAGAAAGCCCGCGATATTGCCGCCGGAGGAAAAATGCTGGCCGGCCGCGCGCAGCACGATCACGCGCACGCGCGTATCCTCGTCGAGCGCTTCGAAGACGAGACGAAGCTGATCGCGCTGCCCCATTTCGATGACGTTGAGCGGCGGCCGGTCGAGAATGACATCGGCGCGTTCGCGGGCCGGGTCGATCTCGACGCGAAAGCCGTCGAGGGTTTGCAAACGCGGGTCGGAAAATTCACTCATGCGGCCGTTCCTTTAAGGGGCGAGACGGATTCATATTCGCCGGCGACGAGCTTGCGGCGAAGCAGTTTCCCGACCGGCGATTTCGGAATCTCGGTGACAAAGACATAGCGCCGCGGGCGCTTGAAGCTCGTCAGGCCGGAACTGCGGCAGAACGCGTCGAGCTCGTCGGGCTCGACGGCGCGGCGGCATTTGACGAAAGCGGTCACGATCTTGCCCCAGCGCTCGTCCGGCAGGCCGACCACCGCGACCTCGGACACCGCTGCGTGCAGCGACAGACAGGATTCGATCTCCACCGGCGAAACATTCTCGCCGCCGGTGATGATCATGTCGTCGACCCGCCCGGTAACGAAGATATCGCCGTCATCGTCGACGAAGCCGGTGTCGCCCGTAAAGTACCAGCCCTGGCGCAACGCCTTGGCGTCAGCATCGGGCCGCCGCCAATAGCCCTCGAAGGATTCATCGCCGGCCAAAAGCGCAATGATCTCGCCTTCCTCGCCGACGGCGGCGATCTCATCCACCGATGTCGCGCCGAGACGGACGACGCGCACCATTTGGTTGATGCCGGCGCGGCCGGCCGAGCCAGGTTTTTTCGGCGCGTTCTGGTCGATGGTGAAGGTGTAGACTTCCGACGAGCCGTAATGATTGACGAACAAATCCGGCTTGAATGCGGCTTGCAGCGTTTGCAACAATCCATCGGTCATCGGCGCGCCGGCGAAGCCAAGCTTGCGCACGGAACTCACGTCACGCGTCGCGAACAGCGGGTGATGCACGAGGTCGTGATAAAGCGTCGGCACCAGATAGAGGTTGGTGACGCGCTCGGCTTCCATCAACGCCAGCGCGTGCGCGACGTCGAACCGGCGCAGGCAGATGAAGGCGCCGCCGATCAGCGACATGGCAAGGAGCGAGCGTACGCCCATGGTGTGGTAGAGCGGCATGACGCCGAGCGTGCGCTCGCCGTGGCCATAGAGATTCTGCGCCACATGGGCCAGCGCCGCGGCGCGCTCGGCATGCTGACGGCGCGGCACGCCTTTCGGCCGCGCCGTGGTGCCGGAGGTGTAAAGCATCACCGACCAGGCATCGGCATTGACGCGCGCAGTGGCATCGGGCGCAGAGCGCGCAGCAAGCTCCGCAAAGGGTATCGCCGGCGGCGGCGCCGGATCGAGCGCGATCCGCGGCAGCTTTTGCGCCAAGGCGGAGCCGGCTACGGCTGCGGCAGAAGCGTCTTCGTAGACGATAGCTTTGGCCTCGGCGTCCTCGAGATAGAAGTCGATCTCGCTCGCCGTCGAGCGCCAATTCACCGGCGTGATGATGATACCCGTGAACTGGCAGGCCCAGTGCAGGCTCGCCGCCTCCCAGCGATTGGTCAGCGCGGTGACGAGATGGTCGCCGGCCTTGAGCCCGATCGCATCGAAGCCGGCCACCAGCGCCGAAATGCGCCGGTACCATTGCGCGTAGCTCAGCCGCACATCGCCATCGACAATGGCGAGCGCGCCGGGATCGCGGGCGACGCTGCCGAGAAAGCTTAATCCTAAGTCGAGCATGCGGCATGATAAGCTTTTGCCGCATACTGACAAACCGCTCCCGGATTTGGTCCCTATCCTTCGGGGTTGGCGCCGCTCGCCAGCCCCGTAGGATTGATCACGACGGGTGTCGCATCAATGAGACGATGCGCTTCGGCCGGGCTTGGCAAAGCCGGCAGCATCACCGGCCCGCAAAGGTGGAATTTGCGGGTCGGTCGCGCGGATGAACACAATCATCCGATAGGCCTGCCATATCAGATCGAATGCTTGCGCATAGTCGTGCGCGGCGAGGCTGCGCTCCGCCTGAGTGACGATGGGAACGCAACTTTCCAGACTGGCATACCGGCCCGAATTGGTTTCGAGGTAGGTCGAGAGGTTTTGCAGCGAAAGCGCGGCAATATCGCCGACGAAGATGACGGCTGCTTGATGTTCGAGTGCGGGCTGCGAGATGCCGGGCCCGTTGCTCAGAGCGAATTGAGCGAAAGGCTGCGATTGAAAACGCACCAATAGCGGCATCAGATTGCCCAATAGCCCAATAAGCTGCTGAACATCCGCCGGTTGCCGGTCCGATGCGGCTGCGCCCGCGGCCGAGGGATTTGAAGGGGACATGGTTCTCTCCATTGTGGGATGAGCGGGCGACCGCCGCCTCGATGGGCGACGGTCGCCTGTGCCTCGTCGGCGCGTTTTCACATCGTGCGTTGCTGATTGATAGCTTGCAGATTGCCGATCACCTGCGGAATAAGCGCGGCAAGCTGCCGGCTCACGTCGGCCAGGTCCTGCGGCGTGAGCTGACGCTGCGATTGGCCCCATTGCTGCGGGCCGCCGAAAGCGGACTGGAATTGCGGCGCGCCATACTGACCTAGTGCGCCGAATTGACCGAGCCAAGGCTGCTGGAACGGCTGCTGGAACGGCTGTGGGAACGACGCTGCGAGCGGGTTCTGCGCAGCGAAATTTTGGCCAAGATGGCCTTGGCCCATACTGCCGATGCCGCCGTGCATGGCGAATTGTTGCGGCGGTTGACCTTGCAGCGCTCCCACGACCTGCGGCAGCAGCGGCAACAGCTGCCGCACCACGTCGTTCACATCTTGCGGCGTGAGCGTGCGCGGCGCTTGGCTGTAAGGGACTTGGTTGTAAGGGACTTGGCTGTAAGGGACTTGGCCGTAGGCGGCGTAAGCGAGTCCCGGATAGGGCTGCTGGGCCTGGGCGAGGATCTGCGGCAATGCCGGCACCAATTGCCGTACCACCTCATTCACGTCGTAGGGCGATAGCTGGCGGTGTTGCTGGCCCCATGCAGGCTGCATGTTCCACTGCGGCTGCGCTCCCCATCCGGAGTTATGCCCGAACGCGCCGAATGCCGGTGGCGTGCCGTATTGACCGTATTGCTGGCCATAGGCGGCCAAGCCCGGGTTGCCCAGCCATGAGTTGCCGGGCCATGAGCCGTGGAGTTGGGCGAATTGTGGACCGCTCTGCCCCATTTGCTGCCAATTGGGCAGGGGGCCTTGTTGCTGCATATCGTAGAAATACATCGCGAACTCTCCTTGCGTTCGTTGGCGCCCCGCAGCCCACAACGGACAAAGACCATTCGCTGTTCGGTTCGGCACACTCGTTGGCGTGGCGGCGAACCAATCGTCCCACCGCCGTCGAGCCGCCTGAAACGCGGCTCGACTCCGATAGCCGTGGCCGCATTCCGGAATTGTTTCCGGACGCGGCCACTGCGCTCGACTGGCGCGTTAAGGTTCCTTTGCTTTAGATTGCCGACTCTTGATTCCGAATTCGCCGGCCGCTGAATGGTTGCGTGCACAGGGCTTAATTTTTGCCGATCGGGGGCAGCGATGCGAGCGCGGGATTGCAGAGATGCAATTTCAGAAATGCCATTGCGAAAATGTTTTTGCGTGCGAGACGAAATATTACAGAAAAATTTGTGTGCATCTTCTGTGTGCGTCAGTGTGCAAGTTCAGTGTGCAAGTTCAGTGTGCAAGTTCAGTGTGCAAGACTGAGCAGCGTGCCGACGCGTTCCGAAGTTTCCGGATGACTGCGCAAAAAGCGCATCGGGCCGTCATCGAACGCGGCGGCAGCCGGCATTGCGGAACCGCTGTGGTGCCGTTCCAGTTTTGCCAGCGCTCGGACCATCGCATGGCCGTCGCCGGTGAGCCCGAGCGCGGTGGCGTCGGCGTCGAGTTCCCTGATGCGGGAGAGAGCCAGCAACAGCAGCCGGCTTATGGCCGGCGCCGCGCGGAGCAGATTTACCAGCGGCCCGCCCGGCGCGCGCTCGCCGCCGGCACGCGACGCCGTAAGTACGGTGGCCGCAACCCGCTCGATCGCGCGATTGAGCGCGGCGGCCCAATCCATCGCCCAGGCGTCTTGATTGCGGATGTGAGCGACCTCGTGCGCCAGGATGCCGGCGATTTCGCCGAGCGACATGTTGCGCAGTAGACCCTCGGTCACGATGATGGCCGAGCTTTCAGGGCTGCCACACGCATAGGCATTCATCTGAGCCGGAGCCGCGACATAATAGAGATCCGGCAAGCGCGGCAGTTGCGCCCGGCGGCAGATCTCGGCGAGCACGCAGAACAATTCCGGCATTTCCGCGGCGCGCAACAGCCGCGCGCCGAACGCGCGTAACAATGTCTCGCGCGGAACCGCCGCCGCGCCTGGCTGCGGCGTTCCTTCGGCCACCGCGCGCTGCGCGCCATCGGCGCCGCCGGCGACAAAGCCGCACAGTGCCAGCAACAGCACCATTGCGGCGATCATCCAGGCGGAATGCCGATGGTTGAGGTCGCGATGAATTTGGCAATGGATTTGCCGGCGCAGGTCTGACAATTCTTGCGGGCTGCCGTCGATGCGACAGTACAGTGCCCAACCGGGCCACGCGGTGATCAGGTGCAGTTCTATGCTGATGACGTCGTCGTTGGCGTGCGAAACGCGCACCGGTTCCATGTGCGGGGCGGCCGGCACCATGGCGAAGGACATAGGAAAGCCGGCGACCTGGATCATATGCGGCTCGACCCGGCCACGCCAAAGGCTCTCGCTGCCAAAATTCAACACTCCCCCACCCGCCCAAAAGACCGATGCCCGAACGTCAGTCTAGCGCAGCGCCATGCGAATTCCATGCCATCGACACAAAAAAGTCGTGTGCGTCAAAATAGCCACGGGCCCGCACGTGATGCGCGCGGGCCGGCAAGATTTCGCAGTTGTCTCGGTTATTCGCGCGTCGGGAACAGCGCCGCTGGGAAATCCGCAGCGGATCGGCGCGGCCGCGAGCGCGGCACATAGTCGGGATGCGGATTGGCGTCGGGCTCGACCGCTCGGCGATAGAGGTGCCAGGTGGCGTGACCGAGCACCGGCATCACCACCGTCAGGCCGAGGAAGAACGGGATCGAGCCGAGGACCAACAGCGCAGCGACGATGAAACCCCACAGCGTCATGGTCAGTGGGTTCCTGGCGACAACGCGGATCGAGGTGAACACCGCCACCGCCGCACCGACGTCGCGATCGAGCAACAGCGGGAACGAGATCGCGCTGATGGTGAGCACCAGAACGGCGAACAGGAAGCCGACGCCGGTGCCGACCATGATCAGCATCCAGCCGGCGCGCGTTTGGAACACGTCGCTGATGAACTGGGTCATCGAAGCCGGCGCGTGGTAGCCGAAATTGGCGACATAGATCGCCTCGGCAACGGCGAGCCAGATCAGAAAGATGGCCATGAGCAGCAAGCCCAGCGCCACGATGGCGCCGAGCGACGGCGAACGCAGCACGTCGAAGGCGTGGCTCGTGGAAACGTCGAGCCCCGCTTCGCGGCGCCGACTCAGTTCATAGAGCCCGATCGCGGCGAGCGGGCCGACCAGCGCAAAGCCGGCGGCGATCGGGAATGCCAGCGGCAGCATGGAATTGCCCAGCGTCATTCCGATCAAGGCGATGCCGAGCAGCGGATAGATGACGCAGAGAAAGACGGCGTGACTCGGCATCGCGGTAAAGTCGTCGATGCCGCGTGCCAGCGCGTCAAACAGATCGGACGGCCTGATGCGGCGGATGACGAGGTTTTCGGGGCTCGCGTTCGCGCCGACAAGCATGTGTGAATAAGCCATGGCGCTTTCTCCTGAACCTTTTGAGGTCTGGGTCCGCGCCGGCGGCCGAAAGGCCGCAACGCGGCCGTTATTTAGCAACCTGGATCATGCCACTGCGGTCACCGCGATGCTACGAGCAACGCCGCGGCCGCGCCGCTGTTCACTTCACAATGCAGTGTGTCGGAACGTGGTAAATCGTTTGTGCGATGCAGCGCATTGCCGCGCGCGCATGAAGCAATGAAGGAAGAATGTTTTGCCAAAACAGAAGGGCCCCGTTTCGGGGCCCTTCCAATCGTCGGCGATGTCCCTTAGTTAGCGATGCCAGTGGTGGTCCCGCCAGCCGTCATGCCAGCCAGGGCCGACACCGAACGTTACCGCCGGACCATCGTAGTAATCGTAGTAGCGACGCTCACACGGATAGTCGTAGCCGCAACGATAGTACGGGCCCGGCGCGCCTACGCCAACGCCCACGCCGCCGGGTCCGGCGTAGAAGCCAATCTGTGCCATTGCCGGCGCGGCGGTAAAGATGGCCGCTGCTGCAACAAGGCCAAGCGCGATCTTTTTCATGATGCTTCTCCTCTTGGTATCTGGTTGGGAAAACGCTTGAGGAGAAATGGCGTTCCGCCGCCAGCGCCGTTTTGGTCGGCAGGTTCCGCGAAAAAATTATCGAACAAATTTTGCGGAGCTATGGAACAGGTTGCAATGTGATGGCCGTGCCGGCGGTTCCGCTTATTCCGCAGCGACGCGCAACTCTTGCGGCGCTTCCTCATGCTCGGGCTTCTTGCCGCTCAGCCAGGACTGGAAGCGATCGAGATACAGATAGATCACCGGCGTCGTGAACAATGTCAGGAGCTGGCTCAGCGCCAGACCGCCGACCATCGCGTAGCCGAGCGGATGGCGCAGTTCCGATCCCGAGCCGGAGCCGAACATCAGCGGCAGGCCGCTCAACAGCGCCGTCATCGTCGTCATGGTGATCGGGCGGAAGCGCAACAGGCAGGCCTGCCGCACCGCCTCGCGCGGCGGCAGGCCGGCGCGTTCGCGGCTGATGGCGAAGTCGACCAGGATGATGCCGTTCTTCTTGACGATGCCGATCAACAGAATGATGCCGATGATGCCGATCACCGACAGGTCGAAGCCGCCGAGCCACAGCGCCAGCAGCGCGCCGACGCCGGCAGACGGCAGCGTGGACAGGATCGTCAGCGGATGGATGTAGCTCTCGTAGAGCACGCCGAGAATGACATAGACGACCACCAGCGCTGCCGCGATCAGCACCGGCTCGTTCGACAGCGCGGCCTGGAACGCCTGCGCATTGCCCTGGAAGCTGCCGATCAGCGACGACGGCATGCCGATCTCGTCGGCGGCGCGCTGAATGGCGTCGACCGCTTGGCTGAGCGCGACACCAGGCGGCAGGTTGAAGGTCAAGGTCACCGCCGGGAATTGCCCGGAATGGGAGACCAAGAGCGGCCCGATATGCGCCGTGTCGGCGTCGACCAGGGTCGACAGCGGCACGAGCTGCGCGGTGCCCGGCGCCCTGACGTAGATCTGATTGAGCGTGCCGACATTGCCCTGCAGTTCGGGCAGCACTTCGAGGATGAGATAATAGGAATTGTTGGTGAAATACTGCGTCACTTGGCGCTGGCCGAAGGCATCGTTGAGCGTGTCGTCGATGAGCTGCGGCTGGATGCCGAAACGGGATGCCGCATCGCGATTGATGTTGATCGTGAACTGCGGCGCCGCGTTCTGCGCGTCGCTGGCGACATCGGCCAGTTCCGGCATGGTCTTGAGCTTGGCCAATAGGCGCGGCGCCCAGGTATTCAATTCGTGCAGGTCGGGATCCTGCATGACGTATTGGAACTGACCGCGCGCGATGCGGCCGCCGACGGTGATGTCCTGGGCCGCCTGCAGGAACAACCGCGCGCCGGGAATCTGTGCAAGCTTCGGGCGCAGCCGGTCGATGATCTGCGAGGCGCTGGCATCGCGGTCGTCGCGCAGCTTCAGGCCGACGACGAAGCGACCGGTATTTTGCGTATTGCCGTAGCTCGGACCGAAGAACGAGACGAAATCGGCGACGTCGGGATCCTGCTCGATGATTGCGGAAAGCTGGCGCTGGACTTCCATCATCCGTTGCGGCGAGATGTCCTGGCTGGCCTCGGAAATGCCGAGCAGCATGCCGATGTCCTGGGTCGGGAAAAATCCCTTCGGGATCATGACGAACATCACGCCGGTTATGCCCATCGTCACCAGGAACACCAGCAGTGTCGGAAACTGATGCTCCAATACGAAATCGAGGCCGCGGCGGTAGCCGTCGAGCACCTTGTCGAACCCCCATTCCACGGCGCGATAGAGGCGGCCGTGCTCGCGGTCGTGCTCGCTGACCAGGAAGCGCGAGCACAGCATCGGGGTGAGCGTCAGCGACACCACGACGGACACTGCGATGGCCGCGGTGACGGTGATGGCGAATTCATGGAACAGGCGGCCGACGATGCCGCTCATCAGCAATAGCGGAATGAAGACCGCGATCAACGAAACGCTGATCGATATGACGGTGAAGCCGATCTCGCGCGCGCCCTTGATCGCCGATTGCAGTGGCGTGGTGCCGGCCTCGAGATGGCGAAAGATGTTTTCCACCACCACGATCGCGTCGTCGACCACGAAGCCGACGGCGATGGTCAGCGCCATCAGCGAAAGGTTGTCCAGGCTGTAACCGAGCAGATAGATGATGGCGACCGCGCCCAAGAGCGACAACGGCACCGCGGCGCCGGGAATGAGCGTGGCTTGGATGCTGCGCAGGAATAACAGGATCACCAGCACGACCAGCGCGCAGGACAACAGCAGCGTGAACTCGACGTCCTTGACCGAAGCGCGAATGGTCTGGGTGCGATCGACGATGATGTCGAGGTGAATGCCGGGCGGAATGAGCGAGCTCATGCCCTTCAGCGCGGACTTTATATTATCGACGGTGTCGATCACATTGGCGCCGGGCTGTTTGAACACCAAAAGCACCACGGCGACGTGATCGCGATGCAGCGCGCCGAGCGTCACGTCCTGCGGTCCGTCGATGGCCTGGCCGATGTCGCGGACGTGGACTGGAGCGCCGTTGCGATAGGCGACGATGACGTTGTTGTAGTCGTCCGCCGCGGTCAATTGATCGTTGGCGACGATGGTGAAGCTCTGCTGCTTGCCGAGCAGCGTGCCCTTGGCCACGTCGGTGGTGGCATTGGTCAGCGCCGTGCGCACGTCCTCCAGCGTGAGCTGGCGCGCCTGCAACTTGGCCGGATCGACCTGCACGCGAATGGCCGGCTTCTGCTGGCCGCCGATGGCGACCTGGGCGACGCCGGTAATCTGCGAGATTTGCTGGGCGACGACGTTCTCGGCGAAGTCATCGACCTTGGGCAGCGGCACCGTGTCGGAATTCGCCGACACGATCAGGATCGGCGAATCCGCCGGATTGACCTTGCGATAGGTCGGCGGCGTCGAGAGATTTTTCGGCAGGCTCGATCCGGCGGCGGTGATCGCGGCCTGCACGTCCTGCGCGGCGCCGTCGATGTTGCGGTTGAGATCGAATTGCAACGTGATCACGGTCGAGCCGAGCGAACTCACCGAGCTCATCTGCGCGACGCCGGCGATCTGGCCGAACTGGCGCTCGAGCGGCGTGGCGACGGTGGCGGCCATGGTTTCCGGGCTGGCACCAGGCACCGTGGCGCTGACCTGGATGGTCGGGAAATCGACTTGCGGCAACGGCGCGACGGGCAACAGCGGAAATGCCACGATGCCGACCAGCGCCAGCGCCGCCATCAACAGCGAAGTGGCGATCGGTCGGCGGATGAAGACTTCCGAAATATTCATCAGTTCTTGTCCGCCTGCTGCTGCGTGCTGGGCTGCTGGCCCGGCGGCGGAGTCTTGATGGCGACATGCGAGCCGACGTCGAGCCGCGATTGCCCGTTGGTCACGACGTGTTCGCCGGCGGCGAGGCCTTTGGTGGCGATCGCGACATCGTCGTTGACCATCTGCGCGCCGATGGGACGCTGCTCCACCGTATTGCCGGGCTTGACCACCCAGACGTAGAAGCCGTCCGGGCCGCGCTGCACTGCGACCGGCGGAACGGTCACGGCATCCTTGTAGGTCGTGATCAGGATGCGGATGCGGACGAACTCGCCCGGCCACAGCCGCTCGTCCTCATTGGGAAATTCCGCCTTCAACCGGATCGTGCTGGTGGTCTGATCGATCTGGTTGTCGATCAGCAGCAAGTGGCCCTCGGCCAGCTGCTCCTTGCCGTTCTGATCGAAGGCGAGAACCGAGACGGGGCCGCGCAGCATCGCTTCACGCACCGGGCCGAGATTGCTCTGCGGCAGCGTGAAAATCACCGTAGACGGCTTGATCTGGGTCAGCACCGTGAGCGGATTGGGATCGGTGGTGTGGATGATGTTGCCGACGTCGACCTGGCGAAAGCCGACGACACCGTCGATCGGTGCCGTGATCGTCGTATAAGCGAGCTGAACCTGCGCCGCCTCGATGGCGCCCTGGTCGGCGTCGATCGAGGCCTTGAAGTGATCGACCTTGGCTTGCTGCAGGTCGACGTTCTGCTGCGTCTCGAAATTTTTGGTCGCCAGCGTCGTGAACCGCGTAAAATCCTTCTGGGCACTGACCAATTGGGCTTGATCGTCGGCCTTCTTGGCCACGGCTTGATCGAGGACGGCTTGGAGTGGCGCCGGGTCGATCTTCGCCAGCACGTCGCCTTGGCGGACTTCCTGGCCTTGGCGGAAGTCGACGGAAATCAGTTGGCCGGTGACCTGGGCGCGGATCGCGACGGTGTTGTAGGCCGCCACGGTGCCGAGCGCGTCGTAATAGATCGGAACGTCGTGCTGGGATGATTCAGCGACCGTGACCGGGACCATCGGTGGGCCGGCGGCCTGGGTGGTTTTGCCATGCCGCCAGATCACAATCGCGGCAATGAGAGCCAGCGCCGCGAGGCCTATCACAGAAAAAATAATCAGCCGGCGGGACCTGCGACCAGTTTTCAAAGGTCCAGTCCAATCAACTCGATTCTGCGTTCCACCTCGCTCAAGCCCGGAGTGCATCTACTGTTCCACTACCTCACCTGTCAGTGATGGCCCTTCTTGGCGACTATGCCCTGTTGGCCTTAAGGCGCAATGTCGGGCGCATTAAAGTTCGTTAAGGTGGTCGTCGCCCCTGCCGTTCCCCGGCGGCACTGTATGGAAGTCCGCATATAAATTCCAGTTTATGCGTGGCGGCCCAAAGCCGCGGCAGGGCCGCGGACGACAAGTTTCAAGGATTTCGAGTGGGCCAAAGCCGGTCGTCAGCTCGCAGTCTTGAACCAGGTCCGCAGACCGCTGGCGCTGACGAAACGGCCGACCCGCCGCATCTGCAAATAAACCCGGCCGGCGGCGGTTACCGCGCGCTCATGGCTATGGAGGGCGAGATGGTGGGTCGCCCATTTGTTCTTGTAGGAGTCATCGCCGAAGCCGAGGTCGAAGGTAGCGAAATCCTGCGTGACCGATTGATCGATCAGGTATTGCAACAAGAGATGGCCAACGCCGTGGCGGCCGAACTGCATGTCATAGGCCGGAAAAATATAATAGAACCGGCGGCGTCCGATGAAGCCAAGATGCGCCGATGCCACGGTGTCTCCGATCGTCAGTGCCGAAAGATGACTGATCGTGCCGAGCCGTTCCGGGCGCGTCATTTCACGATAAAAGCGCTCGACGCCGGGAGCCGCCAGGAAATCAGGCGTTGAGGTACGCTCGTATTTTCCGCGCTTGAGCTCGAGCAATCGCTCGGTCAGTCGCGCTGTCTCCGCCGCGTCAGGATTGACGATGAAGCGCGGCTCGCCGATCCGGCTGAGCCCCTTGGCGTAGCCTTGCAGCTTGCGCCGCAGCCGCGCAATCGAGCGTCGCGTGTCGGTCTGATCGCGCAATCGGGTCAGCGCGATCGCATGGCCGCTTTCGCCGAAAGGCGTGCTGTCGAGATAAGTCAGCGGGTTGACGGCGCCGGCGACGTCGTTTGCGATCTTCTTCAAATCGACGACGTCGAAGCCGGGTAGTAGTGATAAAACGTCCGCCCATATCGCGTGAAATTCCTGGCGCGACAACGGGCGGTCCGCCGCTACGATCGGCGCATTGTAATCGGCAACGCCGCAATCCATGAAACGGAGCAGCCGGATATTGTATTTTGTTTCGATGGCGAGCGGCAGATAGAGAATCGGCCGTCCGTCGCAATCGCTGACGACGACGAAATACGGCTCGATGCGGCTCGCCTTGCCGATCGTGTCGAGCCAAATGTCGAGGAATTCCCGCGACTGGAAGACGTGCATCCGTAGATCGCGGTCGTCGGCGATCGACGGCCATTCGGCGGCAGTCAGATTGCCGCCGGCAAGAAGCTCGACCTTGAAGGATGTGCGCGCGACGCGTCCGCGCGGCAGGTCAATGACAGTCACGCCTACGCTCTTTTGCCTACGCGGCGATCAACCGCCTGACGGATCGCATTCTAACGCATGATGCCCCGATCCACCGTGAATCGTACCGGTAACGTTACCTCCACGTCGGACTCGCCAAAGCCCTTGCGGCACTGCATTGTCGCGGCGATATGGCATTGGTTAATGTTGCGCCAGATTGTCGGGCGGGCTGATGCGGTTGCCGGAAATTACATCGAATTCTGAGGCTGTTAGGCGCATACGCCACGCCTGCAATTGGTTAACGCGGCCGCGTGCCACGTCACGCGATTTGTTAACGCAGCCCGGGTAAATTTCTGGCCGATATGAATGTCCACTTCAACACTGATGGGGTTCGCGCCAGCGCCGCGGCGGCGGTCGCCCAGCGGGTTCCGGAGCGTTGCCTGTTCCTATTGACGCCGAGCAAGGAAGAATGCGGCGTCGAGTCGTTCGCGCGTCTCCTGGTCAGCGCGCTGCACAGCGACTATCCGGACGACGGCTGCGCGGTACTCGCGGTCTCGGGCCGCTGGCGCGATCTTCCCGCGGTGTTCCGCAAGATCGCCGCGGCCGATCAGATCATTTTTAGCGTGCCCTTGGTGGCGTGGAAAAGATTGCTGCTGCTGCCGCTGGTGGTTCTCGTATTCGCGCGCATGGTGCGCTGTCGGGTCAATGTCTTCATGCACGAATGGGCGGCGCTGCATTGGATGCGTCGGCTGGCGCTCGCGCCGTTCCTGCTGCTCAGCCGCACCATCATCGTGGTGTCGCCGTTCATCGCCAACGAGATCGCCGGCACGCCCTGGCTCATGGGCGCGGCCAGGAAATGCCGGCTGGTGCCGAATGCCCCGACCATCTGCCGCCCCGGCGCGCCGCGCGTCACCGAGCGTGTGCTGCGCGTGCGCGAAGCCGCCAAAAGCTGCGATGTGGTGATCGGCTATTTCGGCGCGATCTATAAAGGCAAGGCCGCCACCGCGCTGCTCGACGTCTGCGAGAATCTTCGCAAGAGCGGCGTCCGCGCTCTGATCGTTTTCATTGGCAGCTTCCCAAAATCGCTCGACGGCTACGAGCAGCAGTTCTGGTCCAAGGTGGGCGAATACGGCATCGCGGATCAGGTCATCGTCACCGGCTACATTACCGACGAAGCGGAGCTCTACACGCTGTTCGACGAAGTCGGATCCTTCCTGTTCCTGTTCCCCGAAGGCCTCACGGCGCGCCGGTCGAGCGTCATTCACACGCTGCAATCGGATCGGCCGGTCGTGGTCACGGCGCCGCGTTCGACGGCTGAGTTCGCCCATCACGTGGGGTTCACCGGGCTGATCGAAGCCGGTGTCTTGTCGTTCATTGCCGAGGGCGCCGACCGGCGCGCCATTGCCGACCAGCTCTTGGCGGTCGCCAAGCGAGGCAAGCGCCAGGCGCCGGCGATCGAGTGGGACACGTGGTGGCGGGCCACCACCGCGGCGACGCACGCGGCTCTCCGCAAGGAGACGACATGGGCATAGATC
Source organism: uncultured Alphaproteobacteria bacterium (assembly GCA_963724715.1). Taxonomy (GTDB): domain Bacteria; phylum Pseudomonadota; class Alphaproteobacteria; order Rhizobiales; family Xanthobacteraceae; genus BOG-931. The sequence goes on from CAVRVV010000006.1 coordinate 604,194, forward strand.
GTTACTTCGCCGAATTTCTCGGCTGCGCCCACAAGGCGGGCGTCGATTTCAGCCGGACTGCCACGGTGGGCCGGCTCAACCTTTTTATCGACCGCCGCTCGCTGAGCGCCGTGTTGCGGGAGATTTGCAGTGCCGTCACCGACGATGAAGTCCGCGCCGTGCACACGGGGAGCGGTGGCTATGCCGAAGAATTCTTAAAGCGGCTGGGCGCCAAAGAAACGATTTCCATCGATGCTTCGGCTTACGAGGGCGCGTCGCTGGTCCACGACATGAACCTGCCGATCGGCGACGATCTCAAGCGAAGATTCTCCGTCGTGATCGACGGCGGCACTTTGGAGCATGTCTTCAATTTCCCGGTGGCGATCAAAAATTGCATGCAAATGGTCGACGTCGGTGGGCATTTCTTTGTCCACACCATGGCGAACAATTTCATGGGCCACGGCTTTTATCAATTCAGCCCGGAACTGTTCTATCGGGTGTTTTCACCCGAGAACGGTTTTCGGATGCGCCGCGTCGTGGTGTTCGAGCAGCGTGTCGGCCGGCCGCGATGGTATGAGGCGGCCGATCCGAAGGAGATCAACGAGCGCGTCGAGCTGATCAATCGCCGGCCGACCTATCTGCTCGTCCATGCCGAATGGTTCGCCGATGTGCCGATCTTTGCTTCGGCGCCGCAGCAGACCGACTATACCGCGCATTGGTCCCGTAACGTGGCGCCGAATTACGGCGCGCAGGGGCTGCGCGGGCGCATCCATCGCTGGGCCAAAGCGCACAACGATTTCTATTTGCGTTATTCGCCCGGTCCGCTCTACGATCTGGCACTGTCGATGCTGGTGCGCGGCCTGCCACGGCGCGGCTTTCGCCGCCGCCAATTCACCCCGCTTCGATCGCTGCGGCGGTAGTTCCGGCGTATCAGCGGGCGAGCGCGTTGCGCACGATCAGCAGGCCGCGATTGAGCCGATGGCGGCTCTTGGCGATGTTGAGCAGCCAACACATGGTCAGGTAGGTCGCGATACCGGCGGGCAGCAGCACGGCGAGTGCATCCCCGTCGCTCAGGTGAAGCGCAAGCTCCAGGCTTCGCACCACGATCGCCATGACGATGGTGGCGATCAGCACCCGCGTCAGCCGCAGATAAGGCACCGGCATCGGGAATGCCCAGCGCGTCAGCAATAGCGCGCAGAAAAACCCGAATACTTCCGCCACGAGTCGTCCCCAGGCGGCGCCGCCGGCGCCAAAGTGCTGGATCAATAGATAGCTGGCGACGAGATTGACCGCCAGCGCCGAGCCGGTGTTCAACAGATAGAACGTGTTGCGCTCGGACAGTAGAAAGCTGATGTGAAGGTATTGGTAGGACATGATCTGGAAGATGACCGCCACGGAGACGATTGGCATGACTTCCGCCGCCATGCTGCGGAACTCCGGACCAAGAATGACGTTGGCGATGTGGCCCGACACGACCGCAAAACCGATGCAAGCCGGCAGCATGATCGCAAGCAGGAATTCGAGGCAATCCTCGAGATGGGATCGGGTGGCCTCGGCTCCTTGTTTGGCGTTGACCTGGACCACCAGCGGCATGAAGGCGGCCGAGGCGCTCACTGCCGGAATGATCAGCGACTGCCGAACGAGATCGACGCCGGCGCTGTACTGACCCGCGGCGCCCGGCCCGATGAGATGGGCGATGATGAAACGGTCGATCACGCTCGACAACGCAAGCAACGTCAGCGACACGGTCAGCGGAATTCCGGCCTTGGCCATGTCGAGGAGCCGCGGGCCGTCGAAACGAACGATCGCTCCGCCCCACACGTCGCGGCTGAAAGCCCACGCCGCGAGCAGATAAGCCAGCGCCGACGACACCATCAGGAAAACGCCCGATTGGGTCAACAACGAGACCGCGATGCCGAGGACGGAGACCATCACGGCGCGGACGATGACCGCCTTCATCACCGTGAAAGCCCGCAGTCGCGCGCGCAACAGTTCCTGGCCGGTGTCGAAAAAACTGATGGCGACCGCCAAACCGGCGGCGGCCAAGGCTGGCCCGCTGTCGAGCCCGATCAGCATGGCGCCGAGAAAGGTGACGGGCGCCGCCAGGCACGAAATCAGCAGGCCCGGCACGATGATGCCACGGATGTCGGTGCCGTCGCCGCGCGCTTGCTCCCGCATGATGGGAAGCCGCAGCCATGTGGTCATGAAGGTGGAAGCGATCGTGCCGAAGCCCAAGCCGAGCACATAGGTGCCGAACTCGGCTGGAGCGAATAGCCGCGTGAAAACCACGACATTGATGAGACCGAACGCCGCCGAAAAGACGTTGGCGGCGAAATTGATCGCGGTCTGTCCGAACAGCATGGCTCGCAAGCTATAGCGCGGGTTTCTTAACCCCGGCTTTTTGGTGTCAAATTAAATTATTAACTTGGTGTTCAAGCGTCCGTGCCGCCGCCGCCAGCGGCACCGTCCGGCCGGGCCATGGGCGTAGCGTATTGGTTAATCGCTCGACCGCCGCGCGAACATCATGCACGGAAGTGCCGTTGAAGGACGCCGACGAGAACGCCACGCAGTTGTCGGGTGCCGCCTTGAGCATGGCGTCGAGGGTGGCTTCGTCGAGCGCCTCTCGGTCCCAATAGCTGAAACACGGCGATTGCGTCGTGCAACGGTGGCGGCGCAGCAACTCGACGTCGCTGCAAACGGCAAAGCCGTACAGCATATACTCTGATATGGCGTGGGCGCGGTAAAGCGCGTCGATCCATTCGCGCCCGGTCACCTCTTCGATACGCGCGGTCATCGCCCGCACGGCTTGCTGGTTCCAGAAGATGATGTGGCCGATGAAATCGTCGGCCGGAAACGAGGGCCGTTCTAGGCCGAGCGACCGATGGCTCGATCGCACCCAGTCGCAATGATCGGACATTGCGGCGGTCACTTCGCGCGGCCTGATATAGAGCGGCGTCGGGTTCGGTAGCGCCATCCCCGCCAGATCGAACGGCCGGAAGAACACCACGTCGGAATCGAGCATGCAGCTCACGGTCTCGGGGACGATATGGGCGGTCGCGATTTTAGCGAATTGCTGAATGTGCCAGCCATTGACCGGCTTACCGCGCAACGCCCACCAATATTGCCGGTTATGGCGGCGAACAAAGCGCGGCAACGACTTGAGCCAGGACGGCAGCAGTTGCGACAGCGGCAACACCTGGCGACGGCCCTTGCCGAACTTGGCGAACAGCGCCAGCTCATCGTCGGGCACGATGAGATAATGATTGGCAAAAGCGCTGACGTGGCGATCGACGCTCTCGCACAACAGCGTGCAGCGCTCCAGATCGTGCGAATAAGTCGGCGTTATCAGGGCGACCGCGTTCATGTCACGCCGCCTCCTCGTTCGGCTCTTCGCCGCGCAGGATGCGAAGCGCTTGCGCGACGGTGACAAGCCGGCATCCGGCGGCCAGCGTGCTGCGCAGTGCAAAGGTAAGGAAATCAGGCCGCACGCCGTACTGACTCGGCGTGTCGTTGACGTCGTGGCTGGCAAACAGCAGCCAGCCGTTGCGCCGCACCGTCTCGGTAATGAGATGCGAAACGCCGTGGCGGGTGATCGACGTCTGTTCCAGCGCGTTGGACTTCAACACACCGAGATCGGCAACATCGGCGTTCACGCCGGGCGTCGTCGCGCGGCAGGAATCGTAGCGCCGGCCGAGATAGCGCTTGGTGGCGAAGGATATGTCGCCGTACGGATAGGCGAAGTTGTCGACCGGGATATTGCCGACAATGCCTTGCAGGAAGAACTGATTGCGGTCGAGGTCGCTTGCCAGCGCTTGCCGGCTGACGCCGACAACCGGCGTGTGCGAAAAGGTGTGACACGCGATCTCGTGGCCGTTGGCATACAGCGTTTTCAGTTGCTCGATGGTCGCAAGCCGTCCGGTGGGACTGGGCTTGCCGCAATTTTCGCCGGAAATATAGAAGGTGCCGCGGGCGTGAAATTGTTCGAGCAGCGCGGCGCCTGTGCTGCACGCCGTTGCCGCCGCGTCGTCGAACGTAAAGGAGACCAGCGGCCGGGTATTGCGCATCGTCAGTTTTTTCGTCCGCACGTTGCGCGCTAGGAGCCGCGTGAGCTTCCCGGCCAACATTTGATAGGGCGCTTCGGCGAAGCCGGGCATATGCGGCAACGTGACCGGCGCGGTGAAGTCTTCGGAAACAGGCAAGCTGGAGTGTTGTTGTGTACGGTTCATGCTTGCGACATTGCCATTTCAGGGGCCCCCGAAAGGTATAAGTGCTTGCCGGCTTATCCGTCCATCGCGCGTTTGCGAATTATCGGCCGTTCACCGATCGTCGTGAATCGTTAATCCTAATTGCTGGCACGCGTTAACGCTGTGCCGCGTGTCGTTAGCGGCGGCGACGCTGCCACGTGAACGCCCGGAACTTTCGCAGCTAGCGGTATTGTTCGTAATGCAAGTCGAATTCCGCAGCGAGGCGGCCCGCCCCGCGCGCAGCGCGGATCAGGCTGGCCATGATGGCGCGACGGCCGCGTAGCGCGGCAAGCGGCAGCGTGAGAATACCGACGCCGAGCAGACCGAGCCCGATGCACCAGCGCCGCAATGCCCCGGCGACGGTGCCCAAAAACTTGCGTTCCAGGCGGGTGGCTTCGGTGCCGTTGCGGAATTTCCGTCGCAACAGATAGCCGACGGTGGCGCGCGACCGCGGTGTGGTCTCGAACACTTGCGCTTCATCGGCCCAGGCGAAACTGCGGCCGTCGTTGCGGCAGCGCCAGAAGAAATCGTAGTCGCTGCCGCCGGTGAATGCGTATGCGTGGGCAAACGGCTCGTCGAGATACTGTTCCAACACGCCGCGACGGATCAGCATATTGCCGGCGCCGTAGATCATCGACACCGGTCCGGTAGCGTTGCGGCTCGGCGCGTAGAAGCCGCTTTTGGCCAGCCAGTGGTCGGGATTGTCGAACACCGGAAAAACCGGTCCGCCAACGATATCGACGCCGTATTGGCGCGCGACTCGGATCATTTCGGTGAGCCAGTTTGGATCGGGATATTCGTCGTCGTCGAGTACGGCGACGTAGTAGGGCGCCGGCGTCGCGCGGCAGGCCTGCGCAAAGGCGCGGTTATAGGCGTAGGTGTGGCCGCGGCGCGGTTCGACGATACAGGTCAGCGGCAAACGGAACGTCCGCGCCATTTGTTCGACAACCGCCGCGCCGGCGCGGCCTTCGGCGTCATTGTCGACGACGACGACGTCGATCGGGCCAGCATAGGCCAGCCGCTCGACATGGGCGAGCAACTTGCGCAGTCCATCGGGACGACGGAACGTCGGTACGCAGAGATAAACGTGAGGCGCCGACAACTCGGTCATGGCGCGGAGACGCTTCGTCCGGTCCGCGTCAGCAACAGAAAGATCGCGTGCGGATTGGTCATCAGATAGCGGCCGGCGAGGCGGCGCGGCTCAAGATAGATCCGATAGGCCCATTCCAGCCCGAACCGTTGCATCCAGGCCGGCGCCCGCGAATTCCTGCCGGAGACGAAATCGAACAGGCCGCCGGAGGTTTTGATCAGCCCGACGCCGTGCAGCCGGTCGCGATTGCGCGCAGCGAACGACAGTTCGGCCGGCGCGCCGAGACCGAGCCAAAGAATGTCCGGCTGGGCCTGATTGATATCGGCGATGATCCGCTCCTCGTCGCCGTCGCGGCGCAAATAGCCGCTGCTGTATCCGGCGATCTTGAGGGTTGGATAAAGCTCTCGGGTGCGGCGCACTGCTTGATCCACGATCGCCTTGGTGGCGCCGAGCAGATAAATGCTGGCGCCGCGCTGCTGCGCGACGATCGCCGTATCATGAAACAGGTCGGTGGTCGCGACCCGCTCCGGCAGCGGCGGCTTGTTGAGAAAACGCGACACAAAAACCAGCGGCATGCCGTCGGCATGGATGAGATCGGCGCCGAGAAAGAGATCGCGGATGCGCGTGTCGCGAGCGCACATCGAGAGTACCTGGCCGTTGGCGGAGGTGAAGACCAGCGGGCGTTGCGCGGCGTTGCGCCGGGCGAGCGCCGTATCGACCATCAGCGCGGCCGATCCGGCACGGTCGATCACCGCAATGGGCAGCCCGCCGATCATGGCGACCGGCACGTCCCACTTCGGTTCGGTGACGCTGTCAAAGCAAAGAGGGCCGGTTTGTGCCGGCATGGCGCTTAAGCTCCTTGGACTCTCTTGATAGGAGCTAAGCCATGGAAAATAAAGGTTAATTGGAAATTAGGCTTAAGGGTTTGGCGGCGTCGGCGCGGCGTTAGCGGCAGACCCGCGACATCGCCAGGAAGCGCAGCCCGAATGCCGCGGCGATGAGGATCAGCCACAGCGCGCCCACTTGGGTGAACATGGTCTCGAAGCAGGAATCGTAGGCCGCGAACAGGCAGATGCGCAGGAACAGCATTCTCAGCGCTGCGCTCTCCGGCTCGTCCGATGCCCGATAATAGTCGAACAGCGGCAGCACGATGAGCCACAGCGTGACCAGCGCCGAGCCAGGAATACCGATGGTTAGCGCGAGGTCGACGTAGCCGTTGTGGGCGTGGCTTGCGGTATTGGCCCAGGTCGCGCCGGTCATGCCGTAGACGACCTGCTCGGTGCCCCAGAACGTTGCGAAGCCGTAGCCGGTGATCGGCCGCTGCAACACATGATCCACGGCAAATTTCCACACGTCAGTCCGGCCGGTAAAAGTCGCATCCGGCATGATCGCTTGGATGAGGGCGTGGATCGGCGGGATATAGATCGATCCGATCGATAGAAGATTGAGGGCGAGCAGGAGCAACATTGCGATGCCGACGCCGTTGGCGGGCTTGGCCGCGCGCGCCATGATGATGGAGACGATCAATGCCAGCGGCAGCGCCGCGATCGCGGTTTTCGAATGGGTGAAATATAGAAATGGCAGCGCCAGCGCGACGATGACGGCGCCAAGGCCGAGACTGCGCACGCGGGCGATGAATATCCCGATGAAAACGAACAGCACCATCGCCGCGCTGGCTTCGTTCTTGTGGCCGAACACGCCGCGCCAATCGCCGGCAAGCTCGGGTTCGAGCACGTCCGAAGCCTGGTGGATCGACAGCGTCGGCACCAACAGGACGCCGAGGTAGCAGGCGGCCAGCACGATCAGCACCACCACCGCCAGCACGTCGGCGAAGTGCCGCGGGCTCTTCGGCACCAGCAGCACCATGCCGGCAATGCCGATGATCACCAGCGCATAAGCCAGACGGCGGGCGGACAGCGCCGGATCCCACGACGTAGCGACAGACAATGCGAACCAGCACAGCGTCGCGATCAGGACCGGCCGCACCAAGAGCAACAGCCGCTGCGGCTGATGCAGCAGATTCCACGCCAACAGCAGCACGAACAAGGTCGAATAGCCAAGCTGATTGACGAGATTGCCGACATCGGTGACCAAGATCGGTTCATCCAGAGCGACAAAAGGATGGAACGAAATCCACAGCGTCAGAAATACCGCGGCGATCAGCACGCTGCGGATCAGGATATCGGCGGGGCTGGTCCTTTGGACCGCAAAATCCTGCCGCGGAAGATAGCCGATATTCGCCACGACGACTTTCCTCGCTCGCGCGGCCGCGCCGACCTTTAGGCGGCTTCGACGCCGGTCAGCACCGCGCCCAGGACTTTTAGCGCGTCGTTACCCAGCCGCGCGACGAACAGTTCGACGGCTTCGTCGTCGCGCTCATCGGCTCTGGCGACCAGCACGATATGGTCGACCAGCCCGGCAAAGAACCGGGCGCTCGGGTCGCGGGCCACGTCGACGGCAGCGACGATCACCATGTCGAAGCGTTTGGTTTTGTCGAAGGCCTCTTTGATGTCGGCATCGCTGATGCGCCGGTCGCGGCGGCTGTTCGGCGAAACGAACGGCAAGAGATTGACGTTGGTATCGCGATCGCGAACGATCACGTCGGAGAGCTCGCGGCGGCCGGTGGCGACGTCGACCAGGCCGGCGTCGCCTTCGTCGGCGTCGATTGCCGACAGCGTCCTGCGCTTGAGGTCGGTGTCGATCAGCAGCACGCGCTGGGTCGCCGCGGCCGCCGCGGCGAGCATCAGCGCCACCGATGCGGTGTCGTCTTCATCGTCGGCGGCGACGACAAGAACGCTCGGATTACCGCGCTTTTTGTGGCTCGCGCGCACGGCCTCGTACACTTTCTGGATTTCGCGGGCGAAACGCGAATGCGGGTCTTCCACCGCATCCAAGCCGAACGCGATATCGACATTGGGCAATGTCGCCAGCACCGTGATGGCGGGCGGCGGCTCAGGCGCCTCCCATAATTTCTTGGCGAATGCACCCAGTCGGCCGAAATTGGCCGGCGTCTTTGCTCGCGGTTTGGCCGGCCGCGGTTCGGCGTCTTCGGCCGACCCCTGCATGATGACGATGCCAACGCCCGAAGCAAAGCCGAGCAAAGCCGCCGCCAATCCGAGAATCAGGCTCGGCGGCGGCGAGCTGCGGTATAGCGGCCGGTCGGCCTTGGAGATGATGCGGATGTTCTTGGTATCGACCTGCTCCTGCTCGCCGGTTTCGCGGGAGCGGACGAGAAACGATTCATAGACCGCGCGGCTCGCCTGCACGTCGCGCTCGAGCTCGCGCAAGCCGACCAGCGATTCATTGGTGCTGACCGCGGTGTTCTTGAGCGCATCGACCTGGCGCGACAGCATGTCCTCGTCGGCCTTGGCGCGCTCGTATTCGGCGCGATCGGACTGCGCGATGCGGTTGACCTCGTCTTCGATCAGCTTCTGCAGCCGCGCGCCCTGCGCCTCGATTTCGATGACCGCGGGGTGACGTTCGCCGAGCGAGGACTTCTGCTCGGCGTCGCGGCGCATGATCTCGGCATATTGGCTGCGCAGCATGGTGATGGTCTGCGACTGCACCGCTTCCGGGAAGGCGCCGATCGGCGTCTTCGAATGCAGCACGCTTTCGACCTGGTCGAGGCGCGCCTTCGCTTCCGAAGTGCGCGCGCGCGCCAAGCTGAGCTGGGAGTTCAGGCCCGTAAGTTGCTGCTCGTTGACCAGCTCGCCGTTGGCGCCGACGATATTGTGGCTCGCCTTGTAGGCCTCGACCCTTTGCTCGGCGTCGCGCACGCGGGTCTGGAGCTCCTTCAGCCGACCCGACAACGCTTGCGAGATCTGGCGCGCGGCGTTGGACCGTACTTCGGTCTGCTCGGTGAGATAGGTTTGCGCGATGGCATTGGCGAGGCGCGCGGCCTTTGCCGGGTCTTCACTGGTGACGCTGACGTCGACCACGTAGGTGCGCTCGGAGCGTTTCACCTGGACACGCCTTTGCAGCTCGTTCAGCGCGGCCAGCGGACCGTATTTCTCCGCCAAGGCGCCGCGCATGAATTCCGGGTCGTGGTCGAGGCCTTCCGAAGCGACGACGCGGCGCAGCACGTTGTCGGAGGCGATCACGCGGGCTTGGCTCTCGACCTGGAGCACGGCGGCATCGCTTTGCGGAATGGTCGGCGAGATGTCGCTCTGGGCCGCTGCGCGCAAATCCATCGGGTCGATGAGGATCTGCGTCGTCGCGGTGTATTTGTGCGGCACCAACAGCACGAAGGCCGCGGCTAGAGCGACCGCAATCATCGTCGACAGCAGGATCGTGATTTTGCCCCGCCACAGGACGGACCAGATTTTCTGGACGTCGATCGGGGGAAGCGACGCGAAACCCAGGCTCAGATCGCGTCTTGCGACCGCCGTCGACGGCATATGACTCGACGCTTCAAACATTCACTCTAGTCTCGCACTCTAATCTCGACACCGCGGCCGGCCGGCCGCGTACATGGTGGCCCGCCACGTTCGCCAGCAAGGTCACGCCACTGTGGCACGACCGCGCAACGCGATATGGTTAATCAATTCATAAAGACTTAAGGTTAACGCCGCGTGTATTCGGCGCGTGCGGCCGTCAAAATAACGGCCTCGTCGTCGGGCTGGCGCAGCGCGCGGTCAGCGCAAAAAGCGGACAATGGCGCCGACGACGACCAGCAAGGCGACCACCGGAAGCAAGAGCAAGATCGCGCCGGTGAAGGCCAGCAGGATCGCCGCGGCCAGAATGGCAAACGCCAAGGTCAGCATGGCAAAGCCAAACGGCCCGATCCGCGCCACATAGACGCGATGCATGCCCGCCGTTTCGTTCGGCCCAAAGGGGCGCCAAGCCGCGCGCCGCCAGTCGGTGCTGCGTCCTGGTCCGCGTTCTTGGCGGTCCGGCGGAATGATCTCGGGCTCGACCCGAGGCAGCTCCGGCTTGTCCTGATCGTTCGCCATGGGAGGACCGCTTGGTGCGTTGTGGGCGGGACTCTATCTAGGTTTGGACGCCGCGGCCACAAGCGGCGCTTTGCCGCTGTTCCAACTCAAGCACGCGCGCTGACGCGGCTTTCAATACGGTCGAACCGCGCCAGCCGGTAGACGGCGATCGAAACCAGCCAGCTCACGACGAAGATCGCGATGATAAGATAGCCGAGGCTGCCGAAGTTGTCGTTCAGCTTGCCGATATAAAACCAGAATGGTCCTTCGAGATTCAATCGGTCGGCCAACAGGCCGAGCGCTTCGATGCCGCCGATCAGCACGGCGACCAGCACTGAAACAAACGTGATCGTCAGATTGTAGTAGAGCTTGCGGATCGGCTTGGTGAAGGCCCAGCCGTAGGCGCCGAGCATCAGCACGCCGTCGGTGGTGTCGACGAGCGACATGCCCGCGGTGAACAGCGCAGGAAAGACCATGATCGACCAGATCGGCAAGCCTTTCGAAGCCTGCGCCGCGGCAATGCCGAGCACGCCAATCTCGGTCGCGGTATCGAAGCCAAGCCCGAACAGGAAACCCAGCGGATACATGTGCCAGCTGCGCGAGATCAGCCGGAACATCGGCCGGAACAGCCGGCCGAGGATACCGCGCTGCGCCAACAGATGATTGAGGTCCTCCTCGACGAAAGCGCCGCCACGGCGCACGTCTTGGAAGGTGCGATAGACCGACACCAGGATGACGAAATTGGCGGCGGCGACGACAAACAGAAAAGTCGCCGAGACCAGCGTGCCGATGGTGCCGCCGGCGAGCCTGAAGCCGTCGAAGCGGCCCTGCGAGCGCGCTGGTGGTCAGCGCGATGACGGCGGAGGCGAGCACCACCACGGTCGAATGGCCGAGCGAGAAGAAGAAGCCGACGCCGATCGGCCGCTTGCCCTCCTGCATCAGCTTGCGCGTCACGTTGTCGATCGCCGCGATATGGTCGGCATCGACGGCGTGGCGCAGACCGAACGCATAGGCCAGGAAAGCGGTGCCGACCAGCACGGGATAGTCGCGAAATGCGATCAGCGCCCAGACCCACGCCAGAACATTGGCGGCGATCAGCAGGCCGTAAATGCCGGCAAGCTTGCCGCCAAGCGCGGAATCCTGATCGTTGAACAATCCGAATAAGGTTTTACGCATGATCGTATCGGCACGACGCCCCGGCGGGAACGGCAGCGTATCGATACGACGCGGCCCATGAGGCCGCAAGAGCGCGTGAGCGAAATTTATGTAATCGTCATACCAGAATGCGGGACGGACGCCGCGGCCGCGACCCCGATTATTCCGGCTGAATACCGGCAGCTTTGATGACTGCGCCCCAACGCTGCGTCTCGGCTTTGAGGAAATCGCTCATCTGCGCGACCGTGCCGCCGCCGGGCGACAGGCTGAGCTGTTTATAGCGGTCGAGCAATTCCGGATCCTTCATCACCTGGTTGGCCGCGTCGTTGAGCTTGGCGACGGCGCCGGCCGGCGTTTTCGGCGGCGCGGTCAGCGCGTTCCAGGTATCGGATTCGCACCCGGCCACGCCGGCCTCTTGCAGCGTCGGCACATCGGGGATCGCCGCGACCCGCTGCTTGGTCGCGACGGCGAGAATTTTCGCCTTACCCGCCTTGTTGAGCTCGATCGATGTCGCAAGCTCATTGAACATCAGATCGACGTGGCTCGCGATCAGATCGTTGAGCGCCGGCGCGGTGCCTTTGTACGGCACGTGAACGAGTTGGATATGCGTGATCGTCTCGAACAGTTCCGTGGTCAGATGCGAGGTGGTGCCGATGCCCTGCGAGCCATAATTGAGCTTGCCCGGATTGGCCTTGGCGTAGGCGATCAGCTCCTGCACGGTGTTGGCCGGGAAGTCGGGCCGCACCAGAAGCACGTTCGGGACATGCGACATGATCACGACCGGCGTGAGCTGCATCGGATCGTAATTGAGCGATTTGTAGAGGAAGGGATTGGTCGTGATCGGCGCCGGTTGCGATGCCAGCAGGGTGTAGCCGTCGGCATCGGCGTGGAACACCGCATCGGCCGCGACGCTGCCGGCGGCGCCGCTCTTGTTCTCGACCGGCAGCGGCTGACCCAATAAGGCGCTCATCTTGGCGGCGACGATCCGGGTGACGGTGTCGACCCCGCCGCCCGCCGGCACCGAGACGATAATCCGGACCGGATGGTCGGGGAATTTGCTGTCCTGCGCGCCCGCGGCGGCGGCCGTAAGCAGGAGGCCTATTCCGGCTATCGCTACATGTCTCGGCATGGTTTTGGTTCCTGAATTCCGGCGCAGAATCGGCTTGGCATAGCGCAGATCGGCGGCGGCGTCCCGCGACGCACTGCCGCCCCGCTGCATGGCGGTCCTGCGCATAGCGGTTCTGCCGAACGGCGGTTCACAAACCCCGTAGCGGCCCATAGGATCGCGCCCCGACAAGGGAGAGGCGCCGCAATGAGCAAGCTCGATTTCATTCTCGAAGAAGTGGTGACGGCCAATCGCATCCTGGCCAATGAGGGCATCGTCGATTCGTTCGGCCACGTCAGCGCCCGGCATCCCGACAATCCGCAACATTATCTGCTGTCACGCGCGCGCGCGCCCGAGCGCATCGAGCGCGACGACATCGTCGAATATACTTTCGACGGCACGGCGATCGACGAGCGCGGCCGCGCGCCCTATCTCGAGCGCTTCATCCATGGCGCGATCTACGAGGCGCGGCCGGACGTGCACGCCGTGGTGCACAACCATTCGCCGAGCACGATCCCGTTCGGCGTCACCGAGAAGAAATTGAAACCGCTGCTGCACATGTGCGCCTCAATGGGTCACGAAGTGCCGGTCTGGGATTCCCACGACAAATTCGGCGACACCGCGCTGTTGGTCAGCGACATGGCCATGGGCCGCGACCTCGCCCATCTCATCGGCCCGCGGCCGACGGCGCTGATGCGCGGCCACGGCGCGACCGTGGTCGGCCGCTCGGTGCGACACGCGGTTTTCGTCTCGGTCTATCTCGAGCTCGGCGCCAAGCTGCAAATGCAGGCGATGCCCATGGGCGATATAAAATTCCTCACCCCCGGCGAGGTCGACAAGATCGCCTCGCGTGTGACCGCCTACACGCTCAACCGCGCCTGGGAGAACTGGGCGCGCCGCGCCGGGCGCGAGATGCAGCCGGAAGCCGGTTAGGTGGCGGTCATCGGGATTGCCGGCCAGCCCAGGTCACTGACGGAATGCAATTTTTAGGAGTATAAACAAACATACTTCGGCGGTGTTTTTTGGAGGGCAAACACATGACAGTGAAAATCACGATATGCGTTGCAGTCATCGCCGCAGCCGGCATCTTCGGCGCGGTTTTGGACGCGCAGGCGGCGCCGCTCTCCGTCGTCGACGTGGCCGCGCCAGGCACCAATTGCGTGTTCAATGCGACCCCAATTCCGAATGTTCCTCCTCCCGCTTGCCAGGTCGTAGTCAACGATTCCATCGGCGTCTTCGCGCCGCCGGGCGACACCGGCCTCGCACGGCTGCAGTCGCGGACTTATCCCGGCACCGCGCCCGCACCGGCGGCCGGCGACATGGCCTATGTCTATCGCGTGGATTTGACCGAGGTGAAGGGCGTCACGGCGGTGAATTGCGTCACCAAGCTCGCGCTCAAATTCGGCCCCGTGGTCAAGCTGCCCTATAGCGCAACCGGCGCCGCCGATGTGTTCGTGGTGACCACCGGCGGGCTTGGGTCTGTCGGGATCGGGTCGGCGGACCAGGTTGGCAGCACGATTACGTTTACGTTCGCGTCCCCGGTCTGTCCGGGCGCCACCAGCTATTTCTTCGGAGTGGCATCGAAATCGGTGAAGCCCATCGCAGGCAATGCAACGGTTTCTTTCAGTCTCGGTGGCAGCACGAAGACGGGAGATCGCGTGCCCTGAACCGGCCAGTCGCCTTCGGCCGGGCTCGGCCGCGCGCGGCAAAATGCCATGCGCGTTCGTGCTATCGCTCCGGCAGCTATTTTGTATCCTGCGAGCATCCGCGCCACGACCCAAGTGACGTGAAATGGGGGAGACCATGCGCCTGCGTTATCTGTTTGCTCTAGCCCTGGCGCTGATGGCCGTCGCGGCGGTCACCTTCATGGCCTCGGCCGAGACGAAATGGCCGAGCCGGCCGGTGCGATTCATTCTCACGCTCGGTGCAGGAAGCGGCTCGGATATCGGCGCGCGGCTATTGGCGGACCGCCTCTCCCAGCGCTGGGGCCAGCCGGTGATCGTCGAAAATCGCCCCGGCGGCGATGCCATCGTGGCGATCAATGCCTTCGTCACGGCGCACGACGATCACGTGCTGCTGTTCAGTCCCACGTCGTCGTTCACCGCGCATGCCTACCTGCACGACAATCTGCCCTATCAGCCGAGCGACCTGGTGCCGATCACGCGGGTGTCCAACACCATCATCACCATCTCGGTGCCGGCAACCTTGAACGTCAATTCGCTCAAAGAGCTCGCGGCCATGGCACGCGCCGAGCCGGGCAAGCTGAACTGGGCGGGCGTCACTGGCGCGCTCGATTTCGTCTTTGCCGGCTGGCTCAAGCAGGAAGGCTTGAACATCAACAAAGTGCCGTACCGCAATCCGGTCGATGCCGCCAACGATCTCGCCGAAGGCCGCGTGCAAGTCTACGAGGCGGCGCTGGCGATCGTGCGGCCGCAGCTGGAGTCCGGCAAGATCAAGCTGTTGGCGGTGACAAACTCAGTGCGCGCGCCGACCCAGCCGAACCTGCCCACGGTCGCGGACGCCGGGTATCCGGCGCTGACCATCGACGGTCTGGTCGGACTCTTTGGACCAACCGGCATGCCGCTCGACCTGCGCCAGCGCATCACCGCCGACATCCGCGCGGTGGTCGATTCGACCATCGAGGATCGCCTGACCATCACGGGACAGCTCACCAATATTGGCGGGCCGGAAGAGTTCGGCAAATCGATCGACGAGCAGCGCGCTAAGATCGCGGCCTTCGCCAAAGAGCTCGGCATCAATCCGATGTAGCGAAAGCACCGGCGTCGCAGTTTCTGCCACCGCAAGATCATCGCAGAGGGAAGCTATGCAGGCCGCGGTGATGAAAGACGATCAGCGGCCCGTCTACGATCGTTTTGCAGAACCAGAAGCGATTGCCGGAGCAATTGTCGTCGAGGTTTTGGCCGCCGCTTTGACCGAGCTCGACAAGGTCGTCGCCCGGCGCGTTCATTACGTCAAAATGCCTGACGGTCCTTTCGTGCTGGGCCGGGAGGGCGTCGCGCGGCGGAGCGACGGCCGACGCATCTATTTCAATCTCAACGCGCCGGTCGCTCCGTTCGGCTCGATGGCCGAACGCGCGCTGATCGATCCGCGCTTTGCCTTTGCGGTCCCCGACAGCGTCGCCGACGACATCGCGGCGGCGCTCGGCAATGCCGGACTTGCCGCGTGGCTCGGGCTGTCTTGGCGGGGGCGGATGCGGCCGGGCGAGACGGTGCTGATTCTTGGCGCCACCGGCGTCTCCGGCTTGATCGCGGTGACTGCGGCGAAGCGGCTCGGCGCCGGCCGGGTCATCGCCGCCGGACGTAACCGCGAAGCGTTGCTACGTGCCAAGCACCTCGGCGCCGACGAAACCGTCGATCTCGCGGCGGCGACCGACCTCGTTGCCGCCTACCGCGATGCCGCCGGCGGCGCCGTCGACGTGGTCATGGATTATGTCTACGGCGCGCCGGCCGAGGCGGCGCTCGAGGTGCTGGCGACTTTTGGCCGCCTCATTCACATCGGGACGAGGGCAGGGCCGGTCATGACAGTGCCTGGTGCGACCGCCCGGCGGAACTGCATCGACATCATGGGGTTCGGCTATTACCACGCGCCCGTCGCAATGCAGGCGGAAGCCTACACGGAGCTGTGCCGGCTTGCCGTCTCTGGCGAAATCGCGTTGGACGTAGAGACGCGGCGGCTCTCGGACATCAGTGCCGCCTGGGACGCCCATGCCGCCAGCAGTCGCCAGCGTCAGGTGCTGATTCCCGATTAGCTCAGCCGGCGTGCTCGCTGTCCATGTGCGCGAGCACGGCCGGCATGTAGCGTGTGCCGGCGACGGCGCTTGGCGGCACCGCTTGTTCGATGCGCGCAAGATCGTCAGGCGTAAGTTTCACGTCGAGCGCGCCGAGCGCTTCCTTGAGCTGGTCGCGGCGGCGGGCGCCGATCAGCGGCACGACGTCGTCGCCGCGCGATTTCACCCAGGCAAAGGCAAGCTGCGCCGTGGTGGCGTTCTTCTCGCGGGCGATGTTGCCGAGCGCCTCGACCAGCGCGATGTTCTTGGCAAAATTCTCGGCGAAGAAACGCGGCTTGCGGGTGCGGATCTCACTTGCCGCGGCCCGCGCCGCCTCGGCGCGATCGCTGATCAGGCCGCCCGAGAGCACCCCATAAGCGACCAGCGCGATGCCGAGCTCGCGCAAGGTCGGCAGGATGTCGCGCTCAATGCCGCGGGAAAACAGCGAATATTCGATCTGCAAGGCGGCGATCGGATGCACCGCATGGGCCCGCCGTACGCTGGCGGCGGACGTTTCCGACACGCCGATATGGCGCACATAGCCGGCCTTCACCATGTCGGCGATGGCGCCGATCGTATCCTCGAACGGCACGGCGGGATCGACGCGGGACGGCTGATAGAGATCGACATAGTCGGTGCCGAGCCGGCGCAGCGAATAGGCGAGATAATTCTTGGTCGCGTTCGGCCGCCCGTCGTCGCCGAGGATTCTTAGATCCGGCCCGCGCATCGAGCCGTATTTCACCGCGATGAAGGCGCGCTCGCGCTTGCCGCCCTTGAGCGCCTCGCGGATCAGCATTTCGTTCTGGCCCATGCCGTAAAAATCGCCGGTATCGATCATGGTGATGCCGGCCTCGAGCGCGGCATGGATGGTGGCGATGCACTCCTTCTCGTCGGCCGGCCCATAGCCGCCCGACATGCCCATGCAGCCGAGCCCGAAGGCGGAGACCATGGGACCGTTACGGCCGAGTTGTATTTTTTGCATCGCAAGCCTCGTCATTCCGGGGCGCGCAAAGCGCGAACCCGGAATCCATAGTCACAGAGCTAGCAGAATTCGCGCTCGGAATGCAGTCGTCTTGGACGGGGGTTATGGATTCCGGGTTCGCGCTTTGCGCGCCCCGGAATGACGTTCGGTCACTCCGCCGCCAGCCGAACTTCAGGCGCCGCGGCGCGGACGTCGGCATCGACATGCTTTTCGTATTTGACGAAATTGTCCTGGAACATGCGCACCAGCTTGCGCGCGGTCTCGTCGAACGCCGCTTTGTCCTTCCAGGTCTTCATCGGATAGAGCAGATGCGGCTCGACGCCGGGCACCGAGGTCGGCACCGCAAAGCCGAAGTAGGGATCGGTGCGGTAGCTTGCGTTCTTCAGCGAGCCATCGAGCGCACCGGTGACCAGCGCGCGCGTCGCCTTGATCGGCATGCGGCGGCCGGTGCCGTAGATGCCGCCGGTCCAGCCGGAATTGACCAGCCAGCAATCGACGTTGTGCCGCTTGATCAGGTCACGCAGCAGATTGCCGTATTCCGACGGCGGCCGCGGCAGGAACGGCGCGGCGAAGCAGGTGGAGAATTCCGGCTCGACGCCGACCAGGCCTTTTTCGGTGCCGGCGACCTTGGCGGTGTAGCCGGACAGGAAGTGGTACATCGCCTGCGCCGGCGTGAGCTTGGCGATCGGCGGCATGACGCCGAAGGCATCGGCGGTGAGGAAGATGATGTTCTTCGGCTGGCCGGCATGGCCGGTTTTCGACGCCAGCGGCATGAACTCGACCGGATAGGCCGAGCGGGTATTTTCCGTGAGCTTGTCGCTGTCGAAATCGCAGACGCGACTTGCGGGATCAAAGACAACGTTCTCCAGCACGGCGCCGAAGCGGTTGGTCGCGGCGTAAATTTCCGGTTCGGCCTCTTTCGACAGCTTAATGGTCTTAGCGTAGCAGCCGCCCTCGAAGTTGAATACGCCGTTTTCGCTCCAGCCGTGCTCGTCGTCGCCGATCAGGGTGCGGTTCGGATCGGCGGACAGCGTGGTCTTGCCGGTGCCCGACAAGCCGAAGAACAGCGCGACGTCGCCATTCTTGCCGACATTGGCCGAGCAATGCATCGGCATCACGCCCTGCGCCGGCAGGTAGAAATTCAGCGTCGTGAACACCGACTTTTTCATTTCGCCCGCGTAGGACGAGCCGCAGATCAGGACAATCTTGCGGGTGAAATCGATCGCCACCATCGTGTCTGAGTTTTCGCGGCCGCCGTGCCGCTTGGCGTCCGGCTTGAACGACGGCATGTCGACGATGGTCATGTCGGGCACGTAGCCCGCAATCTCCGCATGTTCGGGACGGATCAAAAGCTGACGGATGAACAGCGAATGCCAGGCGAGCTCGGTGAAGACGCGGGCCTTGATGCGGTATTGCGGATCGGCGCCGCCATAGAGGTCCTGGGCGAACAGGGTTCTGCCCTTGGCGTGAGTGATAAAATCGCGGAGCAGATTGTCGAACTGTTCTTTGCTCTGTTTGCGATTGCCGTCCCACCACACGGTGTTCTCGGTCGTCGTATCGACGACCGTATGTTTGTCCTTGGGCGAGCGGCCGGTGTGATGGCCGGTTTCGGCGCAAAACGCGCCGCCCTGCACCAGTGAGCCTTCGCGGTTGGCGATGGCGTGCTCGACCAGCATGGTGTCGGGCAGATTCCAATGGATGCCGGCGAGATCTTTAAAGCCGAATTTGTCGGCGCCGTGGGCGCCGTTCCTCGAACCCGTTTCCTTCACCTAAGCCTCCGCCTTTTGGCCCGATCGTACGACACTTCCGCCAACTGCGCCGAGCCTTGTCGCGAACTCTTGGCCGCCGAATTACGATGCCGAATGTTAACCCGCCCGCCGGCAAGCGTGCGACCCTATATCGAGCCTCACAGCTTCTGCCAAGATCATGTCAGCCTCAAGCCTAACCGGATAGGATTGCGCGCGTTCCCGTGTTGCAGCGCAGCGGACGCGGCTCTTTTTGGCTACCGCGGTTGGGTTCTATAGCCGGCGCCTTTTCGGGAGAGATTGCCTAGCCGGCCCGCGCCTTGGCGGCCAATTCCACCACCACCTTGCGCAGCTGCTCGGCGTTTATGACACGCTGCGGAAACGACAGGCGCAAAGTCGCGTCGCCGCGCGCCAGGTCGAGGCCCTCGGGGTCGAGCCCGGTGAGCCGCCAGGGCCCGTCTTCGCCGCCAAGGAGCCTGGTGGCGTAGAGCCGTACCGCTTCGGCGTGGTCGTCGTTCATATGGGTGACGGCACTTTCCTCGGCGTCGATCAGGTTTTCGGCGCCGGCGATATCCGTCATCACGTCGGCGGCTTTGAGATCGGCGGCGCGGGCGAAGCCGCCGTTGAGGTGAGCCGAGACTGTTTCCAGACGCCAGAACGAGAAATCGCAGAAGCCGGCGTAAAGCTCCGATTTCGGATGGCGGGCGAGGAAGCGCCGCCGTATGCGCGGCAATTCGGGGTTATCGCGCGCGATTTGCGCAAAACTGCCGAGCAGCGTCAGGCGCGGATGGGCCAGCGGGTCGCCCTTGCCGGTCGAGGCCAGCAGCAGCGAGGCGCGGCCGTCGACTTCAAGATTGGCGGTATGGGTGGAGAGCCGGGAGACCAGGATCAGCGGCGAACCATCGACATCGGTCGCCACGTTAACCAATGACGCGAAGGGATGGCCGGTATTGCGGTCGATGGTCGCAAGCGCGCCGGCCCGCGTCGCCCGTAGCAGGCCCTTGGCCACCGCTTTCGGGTCGAAATCCGGTGCCGGGGCGTTTTCCGGAAGGCGGTTTGGCATGGCGCCCGGCAACGGGGCTGCCAAAGGGCTGCTGCCATCGCTTTCAGCCATGTTTTGTCCTTTCCGGTTCCTTTCCCATGTCTCTCCATCTCACAGCAATTGCCCCTATTTCGCCTTGTCTAGTCACACTTCCGCCCCCACATGGGGTTTGAACGTTGTTGGGGCCGGGCAGGTGTGATGCTGCGGCCGACTCATGTTAGAAGGCCGTCATGCCGACAATCGCTCTGGTGGACGACGACCGCAATATCCTCACCTCGGTCTCAATCGCGCTCGAGGCGGAAGGCTATCGCATCACGACCTACACCGACGGCGCCTCGGCGCTCGACGGCTTCAAGACCACGTTGCCGGACCTTGCCATCCTCGACATCAAGATGCCGCGCATGGACGGCATGGAAACGCTGCGGCGGCTGCGGCAAAAATCCGATCTGCCGGTGATCTTCCTCACCTCGAAGGATGAGGAGATCGACGAATTGTTCGGCCTGAAAATGGGCGCCGACGACTTCATCCGGAAGCCGTTTTCGCAGCGCCTTCTGGTCGAGCGGGTGAAAGCCGTGTTGCGCCGCGCCTCGCCCAAAGACGGCGTCGCGCCGAAGGAAGCCGACAGCAAGGTGCTGGAGCGCGGACTTCTTCGCATGGACCCGGAGCGCCATACCTGCACCTGGAAGAGCGAGCCGGTGACGCTCACCGTCACCGAATTTCTCATTTTGCAGGCGCTGGCCAGCCGGCCCGGCGTGGTGAAAAGCCGCAACGCGCTGATGGATGCGGCCTATGACGATCAGGTCTATGTCGACGACAGGACCATCGACAGCCACATCAAGCGGCTGCGCAAGAAGTTCAAGGCCAGCGACGACGATTTCGATATGATCGAGACCCTGTACGGCGTAGGTTATCGTTTCAAGGAATAACGCGCGGGTATTTGCGCGACAGGCCATGAACTGCCGGCCCTTAGACCGGAGAATTTTGGCCCCTGACTGGGCGGCTGACGTGCGGTAGTAATAGCGTTTGGCTCCTCATACCTTCTCTGTAAGTGGAGGAGGAGCCGATCGAAACCCCGGCAGACGACGTGCTTGATCGACTAGCAAAAACCGCAGGGGCCGATGAGGCCCATGCACCGGCCGAAGCCGAGGCTCATCGCGAGGCCGACGGTCGCGGCGAAGCGCTGCCGCGTGTGCGTTGGCGGGCGCTACGCCGGGTCGGCGGTTGGCTGCGGCGCGCCGTTCACTTCTTCAGCGCGCAGAGCTCATCGAGCGTCACCCGCCGCATCGTCTCGCTCAACGTCGCGGGCCTGCTCGCGTTGTCGATCGGCATCATCTATCTGTCGCAGTTCCGCGCCGGCCTGATCGACGCGCGCATTCAAAGTTTGTTGGTGCAGAGCCAGATCATCGCCGGCGCGATTGCCGCCTCGGCGACGGTCGAGACCGATTCCTCGATCACCATCAATCCGGACACGCTGCTCAACCTGCAGCCCGGGCAAAGCTACGGCCCGTCCGAGGACGCGCTCTACGGCATCGATTTCCCGATCAATCCCGAGCGCGTGGCGCCGATCCTCCGCCGCCTGGTTTCGCCGACCAAAACACGGGCGCGGATCTACGACCGCGACGGTGTGCTCTTGGTCGACAGCCGCAACCTGTTCGGCCGCGGCGACATTTTGCGTTTCGACCTGCCGCCGCCGACCGCCGACAAGCCGGGCATATTCGAGCGCGCCTTCCTGGCAGTGCGGCGCTGGCTCGGCCGCGGCGACCTGCCGCTTTACCGCGAGCTCGGCGCCGAAAACGGCAAAGGCTATACCGAAGTCGGCCAGGCCTTGAGCGGCCAGGATTCCAGCATGGTCCGCATCAGCGACCGCGGCGACGTCATCGTTTCGGTCGCGGTGCCGGTGCAGCGCTTCCGCGCCGTGCGCGGCGCGCTGATGCTGTCGACCCAAGGCGCCGACATCGACGACATGGTGGAGGCCGAGCGGCTCGCCATTCTCAAGGTGTTCTTGATCGCCGCCGCCGTCATGGTGGTGCTCTCGATCCTGTTGGCCGGAACCATCGCCGAGCCGGTGCGGCGGCTGGCGGATGCTGCCGAAAGCGTGCGCCGGCGCATCCGTTCGCGGGTCGAGATTCCGGATTTCACGCGCCGGCGCGACGAGATCGGACATCTCTCCGGCGCGTTCCGCGACATGACCAACGCGCTCTATAGCCGGATCGAGGCGATCGAAAGCTTTGCCGCCGACGTGTCGCACGAATTGAAAAATCCGCTGACTTCGCTGCGCTCGGCGGTGGAAACGCTGCCGCTGGCCAAAACCGACGAGAGCCGGGCGCGGCTGCTCGCCATCATCCAGCACGACGTCAGCCGGCTCGACCGGCTGATCTCCGACATTTCCGATGCCAGCCGCCTCGACGCCGAGCTGCAGCGCCAGGAATCGACTCCGGTCGATTTCGCCAGGCTTTTGAGCACGCTGGTCGCGGTCGCCAACGAGGTGAAGCGCGAAGACGGCGTCACGGTCACGCTCCGGTTCGAAGGCGGCGGCGGCCGCGCGTTTTTTGTGCCGGGGCACGATTCCCGGCTCGGCCAGATCGTCGACAATCTGATCGAAAACGCGCGTTCGTTCTCGCCGCCGAACGGTGTCGTGCGCGTCACCTGCCGGCGCGTGAAAAACAACATCGAGATTTCCGTCGATGACGACGGCCCGGGGGTGCGGCCCGACGTGCTCGATAAAATCTTCGAGCGCTTTTATACTGATCGCCCGCACCAGGGATTCGGCCAGAATTCCGGCCTCGGCCTCTCGATCTCCAAGCAGATCGCGGAAGCCCATGGCGGCACCATCTGGGTGGAAAACCGCACCGGCGCGCTGGATGCCGACGGCATGCTGACGGTGCTCGGCGCGCGCTTCGTCGTGCGCTTGCCGGCGATGTGATGGCGCAATCTGCAACGACGGTGCACGCTTCGGCCGTGCTGGTCGGCGCGCGTGCGGTTTTGATCCGCGGGCCGTCGGGAGCGGGGAAATCGCGTTTGGCGCTGGCGTTCATTGAAGCGGTACGAACCGGGACTTTGCGGTTTGCCCGATTGGTCGGCGACGACCGCGTGCATCTCGATCCGGCCAACGGGCGGCTGCTGGTGCGCCCGGCGGAAGCTTTGGCTGGCCTGATCGAGATCCGCGGCGTCGGCATCCGGCGGCTCGATTACGAGCCGCACGCGGTGGTTGGCCTGGTGGTCGATCTCGCCGCCGCCGATGCCGAGCGACTGCCGGAAACCGAGAGGCAACACGCGGTTATCGCCGGCATAAACGTACCGCGACTCGCTATCGCAGCCGGCGAAGAGGCCTTGCCGGCGGTGCTCGCTGTCCTTACTTCAGCCGCTCCGAGGTGCCGTTTTGGCGTTTGAGCCGATTTCCTGAGCATTTCAGGCCGCCCGGCATCGGATTTGGTTGGAGATTGGTAACCTTAACGCCGCTACACTCGGCTGCTGCTTCGCTACGTGGCGTCTCATTGGGCGTTTGCTACCGCAATGCAACAATCGCCAAAATTCACCGAGAATGCCCCTTGCGCTGGGGCTTTGGATGGTCAAGATGAGCACCCTTTCGTGCGGTGCAACCGGGACGCGCCCGCGGGGAGTTTCATGATCGGCGTTGTGCTTGTGACCCACGGGCGGCTGGCTGTTGAGTTTCGCTCGGCATTGGAGCACGTGGTCGGCCCCCAGGGTCAGATCGAGGCTGTCACTATCGGCCCCGACGACGACGTCGAGGAGCGCCGCAAGGACATCATCGAAGCGGTCAAACGGGTCGACAGCGGCGACGGCGTCGCCATCTTGACCGACATGTTCGGCGGCACCCCGTCCAATCTCGCCATCTCGGTGATGAGCCGGCCCAAGGTCGAAGTGCTCGCCGGCATCAATCTGCCCATGCTGGTCAAGCTCGCAAAAGTTCGCGACGAGTGTCCGCTGGCCGAAGCGGTCGCCGCCGCTCAGGAGGCTGGGCGCAAATACGTCACCATCGCCAGCCGGGTGCTCAACGGCAAATGAACGACGGGGCGCTCGGCAGCGAAGATGACTGCACCGGCGACCTGCCGGCCCTCCGCGAGGGCGCCGTCGTCCGTGAGCTCACCATCTGCAACAAAAAAGGACTGCACGCGCGGGCCTCCGCCCGCTTCGTGCAAACGGTCGAGAAATTCGACGCCGACGTGCGCGTCATGCGCTGCGGCGAGATCGTCGGCGGCACCTCGATCATGGGCCTGATGATGCTTGCGGCATCGCCCGGCACCACCATCACCGTCGAGGCGACCGGCAAGGAAGCCAGCGAAGTCATCGCGGCTCTGGCGGCGCTCATCGAATCGCGCTTCGGCGAGCAGGATTGATCGATCGGCGTTTCGCTTATTGCAATCTGAGGGAGCCCGCCAATGGCAGACGACAAAACAACAGCGGCAGCCAGTCCGGCCTCGGCGGCTCAGAACGAGCAGCGCACCGCGACCATCCGCTATATCGATCGCCCGGAAATCGACGAGGTTTTCGCTGACAGCGTGACCGGCCTGCTCTACGACGGCCAGACCTTGCGCATGGAATTCGCCGTGACGCGGTTTGACGAGATCAAGCCCAGCGCGCCGATCAGCGGCCGCCGCTATCCGGCGTGCCGCCTCGCGCTGTCGCCGGCGGCGGCAATCGATCTCATCAACCGCATGCAGCAGGTCGCGACCGCACTCACCCAATCCGGCGCCGCAAAGCCGACGTCGCGGCCGGGCACATAAATCGTTTTCTTGTCGGTGCGGCTTGGCTGCCGATTTAGGGTCGGCTGCGACTTGCTGATGCGCGGCAGGCGGGGATGGTGCGCCGTCTTCGTTCAAAAAAGAGACATAAAGGTATCTTTATGTCTTTATTGCCGTGGCCGGCCCGACCTGCTATAGGCCTGCCACGCCGTCGGCCCAAGGCCGCCAATAGCGACTTCCAACCAAGGATTGCCATGAGCACGTCGACCAAGCCGAAAACCGCGCCCGCCACCGACTACGTCGTCAAGGACATCGGCCTCGCCGAGTGGGGACGCAAGGAAATCTCCATTGCCGAAACCGAGATGCCCGGCCTGATGTCGACGCGCGAAGAGTTCGGCGCCAAGCAGGTGCTGCGCGGCGCCCGCATCGCCGGCTCGCTGCACATGACCATCCAGACCGCGGTGCTGATCGAGACGTTGACGGCGCTCGGCGCCGACGTGCGCTGGGCGTCCTGCAACATCTATTCGACCCAGGATCACGCCGCCGCGGCGATCGCTGCCGGCGGCACGCCGGTGTTCGCGGTCAAGGGCGAGAGCCTGACCGAATATTGGGACTACACCCACCGCATCTTCGAATGGTCCGACGGCGGCGGCCCGAACATGATCCTCGACGACGGCGGCGACGCCACGCTGCTGTTGCATCTCGGCATGCAGGCCGAGAGCAATGCTGCGGTGCTCAATCATCCCGGCAACGAGGAAGAGGAAGTGCTGTTCGCCGCCATCAAGAAGCGGCTGAAGGAACAGCCCGGCTGGTACACCAAGACCGCCAAGGCCGTGAAGGGCGTCACCGAGGAGACCACGACCGGCGTCCACCGGCTTTATCAGATGGCCAAGGAAGGCCGGCTATTGTTCCCCGCCATTAACGTTAATGACAGCGTGACCAAATCGAAATTTGACAATCTCTACGGCTGCCGCGAATCCCTGGTCGACGGCATCCGCCGCGGCACCGACGTGATGATGGCCGGCAAGGTGGCGATGGTCGCAGGCTTCGGCGACGTCGGCAAAGGCTCGGCGGCCTCGCTGCGACAAGCCGGCTGCCGGGTCTTGGTCTCGGAGGTCGATCCGATCTGCGCGCTGCAGGCGGCGATGGAAGGCTACGAAGTGACGACCATGGAAGACGCGGCGTCGCGCGCCGATATCTTCTGCACCGCGACCGGCAATGTCGACGTCATCACCATCGAGCACATGCGCAAGATGAAGGACCGCGCCATCGTCTGCAATATCGGCCATTTCGACAGCGAGATTCAGCTGCACGCGCTGAAGAACCTGAAATGGACCAACGTCAAGCCGCAGGTCGACGAGATCGAATTCCCCGACGGCAAGCGGATTATTCTCTTGTCCGAAGGCCGGCTGGTGAATCTCGGCAACGCCATGGGGCATCCGAGCTTCGTCATGTCGTCGTCGTTCACCAACCAGACGCTGGCGCAGATCGAGCTGTGGACCAACCCGGGCAAGTACGAGAAGAAGGTCTACACGCTGCCGAAGCATTTGGACGAAAAGGTCGCGCGGCTGCATCTGGAAAAAATCGGCGTCAAGCTGACGAAGCTGTCCGACAAGCAGTCGACCTATATCGGCATTCCGGTCGAGGGGCCCTTCAAGGCGGATCAATATCGATATTGATCCTCGTCATTCCGGGGCGCGGGCATAGCCCGCGAACCCGGAATCCATAACCACAGGTCAGCGAATATGGATTCCGGGTTCGCCGCCAACCAAGTCGGCTGTTGCCGACTTGGATATTCAAGTGACGATGTCGGGTAAACCCGACATCGTTGGCGCCCCGGAATGACAGTTCATGCCTTGCCGCTAGTCAAAGCGGGTGTTATCTGCGCCGCATGCCCTCGACGCCCATCGCCAACATCCGCAATTTCGCGATCATCGCCCATATCGACCACGGCAAGTCGACCTTGGCCGACCGGCTGATTCAGCTCACCGGCGGGCTCGAAGCGCGCGAAATGGTCGAGCAGGTGCTCGATTCCATGGATATCGAGCGCGAACGCGGCATCACCATCAAGGCGCAGACGGTGCGGTTGAAATACCGCGCCCGCGACGGCAAGGATTACATCCTCAACCTGATCGACACGCCCGGCCACGTCGATTTCGCCTATGAGGTCAACCGCAGCCTCGCTGCCTGCGAGGGCTCGCTCCTGGTGGTCGATGCCAGCCAGGGCGTCGAGGCGCAGACGCTCGCCAACGTCTACCAGGCGCTCGACAACAATCACGAGATCGTGCCGGTGCTCAACAAGGTCGATCTGCCGGCCGCCGAGCCCGACAAGGTCAAGCAGCAGATCGAGGACGTGATCGGGCTCGATGCCTCGAACGCGATTTTGATCTCGGCCAAGACCGGCGAGAACATTCCGGAGGTGCTGGAAGCCATCGTGCACCGGCTGCCGCCGCCCAAGGGCGACGCCGCGGCGCCGCTCAAGGCGCTGCTGGTCGACAGCTGGTACGACAGCTATCTCGGCGTGGTCGTGCTCTTTCGCGTCGTCGACGGCGTGCTGAAAAAGGGCCAGCGCATCCGCATGATGGGCACCGACGCGGCCTATGAGGTCGACAGGGTCGGCGTGTTCACGCCCAAGCGAGTCGAGCTCAACGAGCTCGGCCCCGGCGAGATCGGTTTTCTCACCGCCTCGATCAAGGAAGTGGCCGACACCAGGGTCGGTGACACCATCACCGACGAAAAGAAGCCGGTTGCCGCGCCGCTGCCCGGCTTCCGCCCGGCGATCCCGGTGGTGTTCTGCGGCCTGTTTCCGGTCGACGCCGCGGACTTCGAAAACCTGCGCGCGGCGATGGGCAAGCTGCGCCTCAACGATGCGAGCTTCTCCTACGAGATGGAAACCTCGGCCGCGCTCGGCTTCGGCTTCCGCTGCGGCTTTCTCGGGCTGCTGCATCTGGAAATCATCCAGGAGCGGCTCGAGCGCGAGTTCAATCTCAATCTGATCGCGACGGCGCCGTCGGTGATCTACAAGATAAAACTGCGCACCGGCCAAGAGCTGGAAATCCACAATCCGGTCGACATGCCGGACCCCAACCACATCGAGGAAATGCAGGAGCCGTGGATCGAGGCGACGATCCTCACGCCGGACGAATATCTCGGCGCGGTGCTAAAGCTGTGCCAGGACCGCCGCGGCGAGCAGAAGGAGCTCACCTATGTGGGCAACCGCGCGCTGGTGAAATACAACCTGCCGCTCAACGAAGTGGTGTTCGATTTCTACGACCGGCTCAAATCGGTGTCGCGCGGCTACGCCTCGTTCGATTATCACCTGACCGATTACAAGCCGTCCGACCTGGTCAAGCTGCAGATGCTGGTCAATGCCGAGCCGGTCGATGCGCTGGCTATGCTGGTGCACCGCACCCGCGCCGAGAGCCGCGGCCGCGCCATGGCGGAAAAACTGAAAGAACTGATCCCGCCGCACATGTTCCAGGTGCCGATCCAGGCCGCCATCGGCGGCAAGATCATCGCGCGCGAAACCGTGCGCGCCTTCCGCAAGGACGTCACCGCGAAATGCTACGGCGGCGACGTATCGCGCAAGCGCAAGCTTCTGGACAAGCAGAAGGAAGGCAAGAAGCGCATGCGCCAGTTCGGCAAGGTCGATATTCCGCAGGAGGCGTTTATTGCGGCGTTGAAGGTGGATGTGTGAGCAATGTTACAGTTCAGCAAATCCAGCTAAAGCTCAAAGCCTTTAGCGAGCTAAAGCAAGCACTTGAGAGCGAACTACAAAGCACAGGTGGCATACTAAAAAGGCAGCAATGGTGGGAATATAATTATTACAAATTTCCTTATCTCATTGGAAGTCGAAGCGAGCGAATAGCTAGCAGATTTCGTGATGTGTTTGTCAATTTGACCGAGTTGGATTTCAACGGAAAGATTGGAGTTCGTCCAGGGTTTACGGAAGACGATTCTCTAACTCAAAAGTTCACGCATCTGTTTCAGGAATGGAATTTGCGAGGTGGCGTGCCGACCAATGTCGTCGCCGAGGCGCGTAAGCCGATAGTAAAGTACTTTGAGAATGGAGAACCGATCGCGGTAAAACTATTTGAGGGGTTTACGCCTCCTTCATCGCCATTCTTGGTAAAATATTCGAAGAGAGAATTTTTAGAGCCAATGCTCACTAAGGGAGTAGTTAGAATCTGTCCAGCAAGCTTCTACGACGATGACAAGCATATAGCGTCGGTTCGTGATAACGAGACGCACCGGTATTTTTTTATACCAACCTTTCAAGAACGACTTCAAGGCAAAACGAGTATTCATTTTCAAAATTACGAAATTAAATTCGGCGACGATGATATAGAAATTCCCGTCGTCGTGCCTGATTATTTTATGTATAGTCTATGCGACCGCATATACTATCGCCTTCCAACCGACTTTGATGCCGATGCTGCGCTTATAATAAAAAATCCGGCATTATTTTGCCAAAGAATTATTTCGGCATTCCTATCAATACATGCAGGGTGGCGCCCGCTCGTTGGGATCATAACCTACTATGATCCTTACATGGACTATAAAAAGGTAAGAGAACCAGAAATGGCAAAACATTTTGGGTATTCTTATCAGCGCGAATATCGAATAGCGTTTCGGCGCCAATCGCACATGAAGACCAACTTGGAGCCACAAATTATTAGGATTGGATCAATGACTGAATATGCTGAGCTAATTGCACTATGACCATGTGATGTTTATAGATCAAATTATTACCCTCGCAACCCGATCGTTGGCATCCAGTTCATATGACCACCAGCTTCGACATCATCATCGTCGGCGCCGGCGCGGCGGGGTGCGTGCTGGCGAACCGGCTGTCGGCGCGCTCGGGCTTGCGCGTGCTGTTGCTCGAAGCCGGACGCGACACGCTGCCGGGGCAGGAGCCGGCCGATGTGCTCGATAGCTATCCGCGGTCCTACTACAACGACGCTTATTTCTGGCCCGAGCTGAAGGTGCATTGGCGGCGCAAGGACAATTCGCCGCCGGTCGGATTTTCCCAGGGCCGCGTCATGGGTGGCGGCGGCTCCGTGATGGGCATGGTCGCCTATCGGGGCACGCCCGACGATTATGCCGAATGGCAGGCGCTCGGCGCCGCCGGTTGGGGCTGGGACGACGTGCTGCCCTATTACCGCAAGCTCGAGAACGATTTCGATTTCGACGGCGCGCTGCACGGCAAGGATGGGCCTGTGCCGATCCGCCGCACCAGGACCGGCGATTGGGCTCCCCTGTCGAAAGCTGTGCAGGTTTTCGCGCAAGAGCGGCAGATGCCGTTCATCGCCGACATGAATGCCGATTTTCGCGACGGCTATGGCGCGGTGCCGATGAGCAACTGGCCGCTCAAGCGCGCCTCGGCGGCGATCTGCTATCTCAGTGCCGATGTGCGCCGCCGCGCCAATCTCAGCATCATCACCGACGCCACGGTGAGCGGCATGGTGTTCGAGGGGCGTCGCGTCACCGGCGTAACGGCCAGCATCGGCGGCGAGGAGAAAGCGTTTTACGGGCGCGAGATCATCGTTGCGCTCGGCGGCATCCATTCGCCGGCATTTCTCATGCGCGCCGGACTTGGCCGGGCAGCAGCGTTGCGTGATCTCGGCATCGCGGTGCGCGCGGATCTTCCCGGCGTCGGCGAAAACCTCTCCAACCACGCCATCATCTTTATCGGCCTCTTGCAGAAGCCGGGTCAGCGGCAATCCAAAAACATCCGTCCGCATCCGATGTCGACGTTTCGCTATTCCTCCGGCCTGCCCGGTGCGCCGCCGGCCGACATGTATCTCAACGTGCAGTGCAAGACGTCGTGGAGTCCGCTCGGCCACCAGGTCGCCAATCTGGCGCCGTCGCTGCTCAAGCCAATCGCGCGCGGCCGCGTGTCTTTGGTCTCGGCCGATCCCGCGATCTATCCGCGCGTCGAATTTAATTTCACCGGCCACGACCTCGACCTGAAACGCTTCATGCAGGGCTTTCGCCTCTGCATCGACATTCTTTCCCACGACGCGGTGCGGGCCGTGACGCGGCTGACCTTTCCGGTCAAATTCAACGACCGGCTGCGGCGGCTCAACCGGATCACACCGGCGAACCGGATCGAGAGTTCGGCGATCGCGGCGCTCATCGACATGGTGCCGCCGCTCGCAGCGCCGGTCTTTGCCACGCTGGCCGACCGGCGCGTCGATCTTGCGGCATTGGCCGCAGACGACGCCGCGCTGGCCGATTACATTGCCGACAACGTCGCCGGCACGTTCCATCCGGTCGGCACCTGCCGCATGGGCGCATCCAGCGATCGCGACGCCGTGACCGATCCGGCCGGCCGCGTTCACGGCCTCGAAGGTTTACGCGTCATCGATGCCTCGATCATGCCGACGATACCGCGCGGCAACACCAATATTCCGACCATCATGGTGGCGGAAAAACTTGCCGACGCGATGCTGAGCGAAATCTCAGCTACTTGATTCGGATTACTTGGGCACGCTGACGCAGGTCTGGCCTTCGCGCAGAACGCGCGGGCCATCGCGGGGCCGAAGGTGGATGTCTAAACCGCCGCGTTAGCGGGTTGCGGTGATTACGAATGCCCTGATCCGGCCTTCGACGGCGCCATTTCCGAACCGACGCGCCAAGGCATCAGCCGCCTGTTTCGTCGCCTCTTCCAAACGCGACGCATCGCGAGCTTCGATTTCATTCCGCAGCGGGGTCCCTTGGCAGTAGGCAATCGCGGCATCGCGCGGCGAAGCGGCCTTGCTTGTCTCGCCCACGGCATCGATCGAAACATCCATAAAACCGGCAGCGTTCAGATCGGCACGAATTCGTTCCACATCATGGTAGCCGTGCGGGGTGCGGGCCATGAAACGAGGCGGATCGTGCGGAAACACTGCCGCCAGCGCTTCGGTCACGACGTCGGCAAACTCGTTTTCCGAGATTTGGTCCCACACATTGAAAAAGAAACAACCGCCCGGTCTGAGGACCCGGCGCGTCTCCTTGTAGCCCCGAATCTTGTCGGGAAAGAACATCACGCCGAATTGGCAGGCCACCGCATCGAAGCTTTGATCCTCGAACGGCAACGCCAGGGCATCGGCCTGTCGCCATTCGATCCGGCCGTCGTGAGACTTGGTCGCGGCCTGCAGAAGCATCGGCTGGTTGAGATCGGTTGCGACGACGCGCGCGAGCGCAGGCACGCACGACGCAATCGCTCGTGTCAGAGCGCCAGTTCCAGCGGCCGTCTCCAGCACATTCCGCGGCTCAGTTTTGGCCAGTCGCTGCGCGAGGTCGCGCGCATAGGGTTGGAAAATGAGCGGAACCAAGAACCGTTCATAGATTTCCGGGACTGATCCCGCGAACAGGGTGTCTTTCGCCGCCATTGGGGCGCTCCTCCCACCACGCTTCGCATGGTCTCCCGCCCCGCCTGCGCGCGGCAGGATGAAGGCTTCAGCGCGGCACGCTCACGTAAATCTGGCCGTCGCGCACGGCGACCTTCACCGGCGTCAGCCGCACCGAGGCGTCGCCGGGATGGCAGCCGGTGGCGAGGTCGAATTCGTAGCCATGCCAGGGGCAGACGATGTGGCGCTGCTTGCCGAAGCGCAGCCCGGCGCTCTTCTTGTCGGGCGTGATGATTTCCTCGACCTGATGGAAGATCTTGCCCTGGCACACCGGGCCGCCGGCATGCGGGCAGACGTTCTCGTAGGCCAGCACCTTGCTGCCGGTGCGGAAGATGCCGACTTCGAGCTCTTCCACGGCGAAGACCCGATAATCGCCATCGGCGATGTCAGTCAGCTTGCCCACCGCGACTTCGTCCATTGTATTGCCCCTTGATTATTCGATTCCCGGCGGGCGATGAAACCAGATCGCCACGTCGAACATATTGAGATCGGCGGCGCGGATCATGGCGCAGGCCGTCACCACCGTTTCGGTTGCGGTCACCGCGTGTTGCGGGAACGGCACCACGTCGTGGCCGCGTCGTTCCACTTTCGCGGCATAGACTTTCACCGCGGCGGTCAGCACCTGCTGCAGCGTCTTGTCGGAAATGGCGTCGGGCTCGCCGCGCTTGAGCGCGTCGCGCGCGGCGGCGCAGAAATCCGCGGGCTTTACGTCATTTCGCGCAACGCGGCGGTTCGGCTTGCCACCCCGCTTGGCCGCTTTGCGTTGCACCGCTTTCGGCATTTATTTCAACTCAAGCCGTCACCGGCTCGCGCCGCGCCGGCGCCTTGCCTGGCTTGGTCTTGAGCTGCTTGTGCTTGGGCACTTCGAGGTTGAACAGCCGCGCCGAATTGAAGCCCAAAATGTTGCGCTTGGCCTTCTCGTCGAGGAACGGCAGCGTGGTGATCGAGTTCGGCAGGTCGAAATCCCAGTGCGGCCAATCCGACGCAAACAAGAGCTGCGTCTCCGCCTTCATCGCCTTGAAGGTTGCTTCGGTGAGCTCGATATTGGAACGCTCCAGCGGCTGGCTCGAATAAAACATTTCCTGCATGTATTCGCTCGGCTTGCGCTTGAGCAGCGGCGCTTCCGAGGAGCGCATCATGTATTCGGAATCGAGCCGCTGCATCAGGAACGGTACCCAGGCGAGCCCGCTCTCGATCCAGACCACCTTGAGCTTCGGGAAGCGTTCCGGCAGGCCGTTCATGATCCAGTTCGTCATGTGGATGATGTTGTAATAGACGAACGAGATGGCGTGCATGGAAATAAACTTATTGCACTGCTGCATCGACTGGTCGCCCCAGTGGAAGCCGGAGTGGAACGCCAGCGGCTTGCCGGTCGCCTGGATGGCGGAATAGAGCGGCATGTAGCTGTCGTGATTGACGGCGCGGAAGCGCGTCGAAGTCACCGAGAAACCGATGATGCTCGGATTGTCGGCGTACATCTCGACCGCCTTCACCGAAGCTTCCGGATGATTGAACGGCAGATACAGCATCGCCTTGATGCGCGGATCGTGCGGCAGCACTTCTTCCGTCAGCCATTTGTTGAAGGCGTTGCCGATCACCACTTCCATCTCGACCTGCGGATGCATGCCAAGCACCAGCATCGGCGTCGGGAACACCACCATGTAGTCGATGCCCATGGAATCCATGGCGCGCTGCACCAGCGTCACCTGGGCGTGGGTGCGGCCGCCGGGCACTGCCTCGCCGAGGCGCTGCTGATGCGGAATGCGGCCGAATACGTCTTGATACAGCATGCCGGGCGTCGAATTCATCAAGCCGGGCGAACCGCCGCGCTCCTTGAAGGCGCGCGCCATCTGTTTATAGACGTCGCTCTCCATGCGATCGACGACGTCGGACCAGAACGCCGTCTCGGTGACATGGGCGTCGACGTCGACGATAAAATAATTGTCTTGGCGGGCTTCCTTGGCGGCGTGGGCGAGGATCTCGCGGGTGTCGGTCGTGGTGCTGATCTTCGGCAGCTCGGTGACGCGCGAAATGCCTTTACCATTTTTGCCGTTGCGCGGCGTTTTGGTCAGCATCGATATCCTCCACCCTAGGAGCAGCTTTTGTGATCGGGCCGGTGAGTCACGGCCATTGGAATCTGCCGGAAAGCTAGCAGCATTCGCCCGCGATGGACATGGCAATTTGCCCCGAACTACCACCGGTTGCCCGGATCAGCCATGCCGAAACGACCGGGCGCGCCCTCCCATCGGCGCGCGCCGCAGTGTAGCTTTACGGCCAAGAAATCGGGAGGGACTATGAGCTACCAGGATTTGCTTTACGGCGTCGACGGCAAGGTCGCGACCATTACGCTGAACCGGCCCGACCGCATGAACGCGCTGTCGCGCAATCTCGAGGCGGAAATCCACCGCGCGCTCGACGGGGCCGATGCCGACCGCAATGTGCGGGCCATCATCCTCACCGGGGCCGGCGCGGCGTTTTCCGCCGGCTACGACCAGCAGGCCGCGCCGGCGTCGGGCGTGCGGCCGCTCGATCCGCAGGGCAAGAGCCACGCCGAATACATCGAATTCTGGCAGCGCCTCGACGGCAGCCGCGTGAATCACTGGGAGCATATGTGGAACCTGGGCAAGCCGGTGATCGCCGCGGTCAACGGCTGGGCCATGGGCGGCGGCTTCTGGTATCAGCTTGCCGCCGACATCACGATCGCCTCCGACAAGGCGACATTCGCGCAGCCGGAAGTGCGGCAGGTCTCCAATACCAGCTATCTGCTGACGGCACTATGCGGCTGGAAGGCGGCCAACCGCTGGGCGCTGACTGGCGACCATTTCGACGCCCAGGAGGCGCTGCGCATCGGCATGGTCAACGAAGTGGTGCCCCATGACGAGCTGATGCCGCGCGCCCGCGCGCTCGCCAACCGCATCGCACTGGTGCCGGAACCGTCGATCCGGCTCAACAAGGCCATCGCCATGCAGGGCCTGCAGGCCTCCGGCGTGCATGCGGCGCTGCTGCTCGAAGGCGCGCTGAGCGCGCTGGCGCATTCATCGCACAATGAGGATCGCCAGCGGCTGTTCGAGGCGCAGCGCACCGGCGGGCTGAAGGCCTATCTGGAAGCGCGCGACGGCCCGTTCCATCCCGAGCCGATGGGACCGAAGTCAAAGCCGCGCGCGAAATGAGAAATTTTATGCGTTGCGCATCGGCATTGGTTGCAGCCGCCCTGCTCGCCGCCACTTCCTCGGCGCGGGCGGAAGACGCATGGCCGCAGCGGCCGGTGACGATCGTGGTGCCGTTCCAGGCCGGCGGCTCGGCGGATTTGCTGGCGCGCATCCTGCAGCAGCACATGGAGGCGGATTTCCATTCGCCGTTCGTGGTCGAGAACCGTTCAGGAGCGGGCGGCAGTGTCGGCACGGCTTACGTGGCCAAGGCGCCGAACGACGGTTACACGTTGTTGCTCGGCACGCTCAGCGGCAACGTGCTCAACGAATTCGTTTTCAGCAAATTGTCCTATGATCCGGAGCGCGATTTCCAGCCGGTTTCGCTCCTGGTGCATCTGCCCAATCTGCTGGTCGTCAATCAAAAGGTGCCGGTAAAAACCGTGCCGGAATTGATCGCCCATCTGAAGGCCAACGACGGCAAGCTCAACTACGGCTCCTCGGGCATCGGCACCTCGTCGCAACTCTCCGTGGTGATGTTCGAACTCGCCACCGGCACACACATGACGCACGTGCCGTTCCGCAGCACGACCGACGAATTGACCGCCATGATGAGCGGCAACGTCGATCTCGCCATCGACAGCATGACGACGCTGTGGCCGCAAGCGCAGGCCGGCGCGGTGCGCGCACTGGCGGTGACCAGCGAGGCGCGCCTCGCCAGTGCGCCCGAGCTGCCGACCATCGGCGAAACCATCAAGGGGTTCTCGGTCACGGGTTGGCAGGGCCTGTTCGCGCCCGCAGGCACGCCGCGCCCGATCGTGGAAAAACTCGCAGCCGAGGTGAAGCATGTTTTCGAGGCGCCGGACGTGGTCGCGGTGCTGACCAAAGTCGGCGGCGAGCCGGCGCCGATGACCCCCGACGCTTTTGCGGCATTCATCGCCGCCGAGCGGCCGAAGTGGCGGGACGTCGTCAAGGCGTCTGGCGTGCATATCGACGCGAACTGATGCGGCAAGTCGGAAACGAAACCTGATGAGCTCGGTCGGCCTGATCGGTTACGGCGGCATCGCGCAGGACGTGATCGCGGCGCTGCGCCAGGCCGGCAGCGGTGCCAAGATTGCTGGCGTGCTGTGCCGGCCCGGCCGCGCGGCGAAAGCGCGTGCCGCGCTTGGCGACATCGCGGTC
This sequence comes from uncultured Alphaproteobacteria bacterium, assembly GCA_963724715.1. GTDB lineage: Bacteria > Pseudomonadota > Alphaproteobacteria > Rhizobiales > Xanthobacteraceae > BOG-931. Next base: position 640,685 of record CAVRVV010000006.1, read on the forward strand.
GTGGAATCGCTGGCCGATTTGCTGGCGTTGCGTCCGGATATTGTCGCCGAAGTCGCCGGGCAACAGGCGGTGGCCGAGCATGGTCCAGACGTGCTGCGGCGCGGCGTCGATCTCCTGGTGATTTCCGTCGGCGCGCTGGCCGATGCCGCGCTGTTCGACCGTCTCAAGACGGCCGCGCGCGAAGGCAAAAGCCGCATGCTGCTGCCCGCCGGCGCCATCGGCGGTATCGATGCCATTGCGGCGATGCGCCTCGGCGGGCTCACTTCGGTGCGCTACCGCTCGCGCAAGCCGCCGGCGGCGTGGCGCGGCTCGCCCGCCGAAAAGGTCGCGGACCTCGACAAATTGACCGGCCGCACGGTGCTTTATCGCGGCGCGGCTGGCGAGGCGGCACTGCTCTATCCGCAAAACGCCAACGTTGCTGCCGCGGTGGCGCTCGCCGGCCTGGGATTTGAAAAAACCGAGGTCGAGCTGGTTGCCGACCCCGACGCGCCCGGCAATGTGCATGAGATCGAGGCCGAAGGCGCGGCCGGGCGTTTCGCCATCCAGCTCCAAGGCAAGCCGTCGCGCAGCAATCCCAAAACCTCGGCGCTGGCGGCACTCAGCGTGGCGCGTGCGCTGATCAATCTGGATGCTACAATCGTCATATGACCGCCCCGACAACACGCCGCGCCACCAACGCCTTTATCGGCAGCCCGATCGAGCGGCTCGAGGATTTGCGCTTTCTCACCGGGCGCGGCCAATACACCGACGATCTTACCGACGAGAAAATGCTGCACGCGGTGATCCTGCGCAGCTCCGTCGCGCATGGCCGCATCCGCTCGATCGATACGGCGGCGGCCCGCGCGCGGCCGGGCGTCCATGCGGTGATCACCGCGGCCGATATCGGCGAGATACCGACGATTCCGTTGCGGCACGATCCGCTGCCGTCGTCCATGCGTTACGTGCAGCCGATCATCGCTGCAGATAAGGTTCGCTTTGTCGGCGAACCGATCGCTGTCGTGGTCGCCGACAGCGTCGCGCTGGCCGAGGATGCATTGGAGGCGATTGCTGTCGATATCGAGTCGCTTCCGGCGGTGGTCGACCGTGGCGCTGCGCGCAAGGACGATATTTTTCTGTTCGAAGATACCGGCAGCAACGTCGCCGGCACGATCACCGCCACCCTCGGCGACACCGATGCGGCGTTCGAGACGGCGCCTTACGTCCGCCGCGAACATTTCAACGTGCAGCGCCACGGTGCGGTGCCGATGGAGCCGCGTGGGCTTGTCGCCGACTGGGACGCCACGAAACAGCGCGTGACGGTGTCCGGTGTCTGCAAGGTGCCGTTCAACAACCGGCGCGCGCTGGCGCTGATGATGAAGCTCCCCGAAGCATCGGTGCGGATGCTGGAATACGACGTCGGCGGCGGTTTCGGCGCGCGCGGCGAATTTTATCCGGAAGATTTCCTGATTCCGTTTGCGGCCAAGGTTGTCGGCCGCCCGGTGAAGTGGACCGAGGACCGGCGCGAGAATTTGATGTCACTCAGCCACGCGCGCGATGCCGCATGCGATCTGGAAATCGCCTGCAGCCGCGACGGCGACATCCTGGCGCTACGCGGCCACGCTTTTACCGATCTCGGCGCCTATGTGCGCACCAACGGCGCCACGGCGTCGCGCAATATTTCGCAAATCATGTCAGGGCCTTATCGCATCCCCCATGTGCGCATGGACGTGACCATGGTGGTGACCAACAAGACGCCGTCGGGCACCTATCGGGGACCGGGGCGCTTCGAGTCGGATTTCTGCCGCGAGCGGCTGTTCGACATGGTGGCGGCCGATCTCGGCATCGGTCGGGTCGAATTCCGCCGCCGCAATCTGATCGCCGAAGCCGACATGCCGTACGCGCTGGCGAAAGTGCATGTGCTCGACATCGTCAGCGAATGCGACAGCGGCGATTATCAAATCACGCTCGATCGCTGCCTCGCCGAATTCAACTGGGCCGAGCGATCGAAGCTGCAAGGCACACTGATCGACGGGCGCTACCACGGCATCGCCATCGGCTGCTATCTCGAAGGCGGCGGCACCGGGCCGCGGGAGAATGCGCGGCTCCTCATCGAAGCCGACGGCAAGGTTTCCGTGTTCGTCGGCTCGTCGTCGGTCGGGCAGGGTGTCGAGACGGTGTTTTCGCAGATCGCCGCCGATGCGCTCGAACTGCCGATGGAGCGCATCAACAATGTGTTCCACGGCTCGACCGATTACGTCACCGAAGGGTTCGGCTCGTTCTCGTCGCGCTCCATCGTCATGGGCGGCAATGCCATCGTCGATGCCGCCAATCGGCTGCGCGCGCTCGTGCGCGAGGCCGCGGCGCAGCGATTTGGTTGCACGGCGAACGAAATTTCATTCGATAACGAGACGGTTGTCGGGCCGAACCGCGCCGCGCTCGAATTCAAGGAGTTCGCCGGCTTCGCTGCCGACGGCACGCATGCCAGCAACAAGCGGACTTATTCCTATGGCGCGCACGCCGCTTATGTCACGGTCGATCCGAAAACCGGCCAGGTCGCATTGCTCGATTACGTCGCCATCGAAGACGTCGGCCGCATCGTCAATCCGCTGACCTTGCACGGCCAGTGTGTCGGCGCTGTCGTGCAGGGCTTAGGCGGCGCGTTGCTCGAGCACTTCATCTACGATGAGAACGGTCAATTCCTCACCGGCTCCTTCGCGGACTACCTGATGCCGACGGCGAGCGATTTCCCGAGCATCCGCGCGGTGGCGCTGGAGCAGAAGCCGTCGCCGCTAAATCCGATGGGTACCAAGGGCGCGGGCGAGGGCGGTATCATTCCGGTCGGCGGTGTCGTCGCCAACGCCGTCGCAGCGGCGCTGGGCTCGCTGGGCGTGAAGCTGCATGAATTGCCGCTGACGCCGCCGCGGGTGTGGCAGTTGATACAGGACGCGTCCTCGCGTTAACGTGCCCGCATGAAGCTCCCACCCTTCGAATATGCCTGCCCGACCACGCTCTCCGATGCGGTCGCGCTCTTGGCGTCCCATGACGGCGAAGCCAAGCTACTGGCCGGCGGCCAGAGCCTGGTGCCGATGCTGGCGTTCCGCGTCGCCTCGCCGTCGCTGCTGGTCGATCTACGCAAGCTCGCCGAGCTGCGGCAGATCAAGATCGCGGACGACGGCGTGACGCTCGGCGCCATGGTGCGCTGGCGCGACATCCTCGACGACGCGCGGCTACGCAAGGCGCATCCGCTATTGGTCGCGGCCGTCGAACACGTCGCGCATTATCAAATCCGCAACCGCGGCACTGTCGGCGGTAGCATCGCGCACGCCGATCCCGCCGCCGAGATGCCCGGTATTGTCGTGACCTGCGAGGCGAAGATCGCCGTCGTCGGCAAAGCCGGTGCGCGCGTCATCGACGCGGCGAATTTTTTCCAGGGTCCGCTCATGACCGCGTTAAAACCCGACGAGATCATCACCGAAATCCGCCTGCCGGCATGGCCGGCAAAGCGCCGCTTCGGCTTCCAGGAATTTGCCCGCCGCCGCGGCGACTTCGCGCTGGCCGCGGCGATGCTGTTCTACGATGAAGAGGGCGGCAAGGCGCGTAACACTCATGTCGGCGCTATCGGCGTCGCCGACCGGCCGTTGCGGCTTCCCGCGGTCGAGCAGGTTCTCAACGGCAACAAGGTCGACGAGGCCATCATCGCCAAGGCCGAAGCCGCGGCATCCGCGTCCGTTGAACCAGCAGACGACATCCACGCCGGCGGCGCCTATCGCAAGGCGCTGATCGGCGTCATGGCCGAACGCGCGATCAAAAGCGCGGCGGCGTAGCGAACAAAACCATGCCGGTAAAATTCGAAGTCAATGGCGAGCCGGTCGAGGTCGAAGTCGAGCCCCGGCTGACGCTGGCCGATTGCCTGCGCCATCATTTGCGCCTGACCGGCACCCATGTCGGCTGCGAGCACGGCGTGTGCGGCTCCTGCACCGTGCTGGTCGACGGCGCCGCCGTGCGCTCCTGCCTGTTGCTCGCGGTGCAGGCCGAGGGCGCCAAGGTGGTGACCGTCGAGGGCCTCTCGCTCGAGGAAGGTTTGACGCCGCTGCAGGCTTCCTTCCGCAAGCACCACGCGCTGCAATGCGGCTTCTGCACGCCAGGCATGATCACGACGGCGCATGCGCTGCTCAGCGAGGAGCCGGACTGCGACGCAGATCGCGTGCGCGAAGTGCTGTCCGGCAATCTGTGCCGCTGCACCGGCTATATTTCCATCGTCGAGGCGGTGCTCGACGCCCGCGCGGCCTATAAGCGCGACGGAAAAGGCGCATGAGAACGGTCAACGCGTTCGTCGGCCAACCGATCGAACGGCTGGAAGATTTTCGCTTCGTCCGCGGCCGCGGCCAATATGTCGACGATCTCGCCCGCAAGGATATGCTGCACGCGGCGATCCTGCGCAGCGCCGTTGCCCACGGCCGCATCCGCACCATCGACGTGTCGCGAGCGAAAAAAGTCTCTGGCGTGCAGGCCGTCATCACCGCGACCGACCTGGGTGATGCAATCCCGTTGGTGCCGATGCGCTTGCAGCCGATGCCGGAATTCGAGGCTTTCGGCCAGCCGGTCATGGCGCGCGACAAGGTGCGCTATGTCGGCGAGGCGCTCGCCATGGTGCTCGCCGACAGCGCCGGCGTTGCCGAAGACGCCTTGAGCGCGATCGAGGTCGATATCGAACCGCTGCCGGCCGTCGCGAACTGGCAAAGCGCGGCGAAAAACGAGACGCGGCTGTTCGAAAATAAAGACAGCAATGTCGCGATGAAATTCCGCGCCGTGCTCGGCGACGCCGCGGCGGCGTTCAAGGATGCGCCCTATACGCGGCGCGAAAGTTTCAGCACCCAGCGCCACACCGCGCTGCCTATGGAGCCGCGCGGCCTGCTTGCCGAATGGGACGCGGCGAGCGGGCGGCTGACGCTGTCGGGCGCCGCCAAGGTGCTGTTCGCCAACCGCCGCATCCTCGCCAAACAGCTCGGTCTTGCCGTCGATGCCATCGACATGGTCGAGTACGACGTCGGCGGCAGTTTTGGCGCGCGCGGCGAGTTCTATCCGGAGGATTTTCTGATTCCGTTCGCGGCGCGCCACGTCGGCCGCCCGGTGAAATGGACCGAGGACCGCCGCGAGCATCTGATGACCATGAACCATGCCCGCGAGGCGGCATGCGACGTCGAGATCGCCTGCGCGCGCGACGGCACCATTCTCGGCTTGCGCGGCCACGCCTTCGTCGACATGGGCGCCTATATGCGCACCAACGGCGCCGTCGGCGCGCGCAATATCGCGCAGTTCATGTCGGGACCGTATCGCGTCGCCAATATCGATCTCGACGTTTCGCTCCTCCTCACCAACAAGACGCCGGTCGGTACCTATCGCGGGCCCGGCCGGTTCGAGACCGATTTTTTCCGCGAGCGTCTGCTTGACATGGCGGCGCGCGATCTCGGCATCGACCAGATCGAGTTCCGCCGCCGCAATCTCGTCCGCGAAGCCGACATGCCATACAAGGTCGCGACCATCGCGCCGTTCGAGAGCAAGGACGAGCTCGACAGCGGCGATTATCAGGTCACGCTCGACCGCTGCCTCGCCGAATTCGGCTGGGCCGAGAAGGAAAAGCTCAAGGGCAAGCTGAACGACGGCCGCTATCACGGCCTCGCAGTGTGCTGCTTTATCGAAGGCGGCGCCGCCGGACCAAAGGAAAGCGCGCGTCTGGTGCTGGAAACCAACGGCACGCTCACGGTCTATATGGGCTCGTCCGGCGTCGGCCAGGGGCTGGAGACGGCATTCGCGCAAATCGCCGCCGATGCCATGGACATGCCGATGGATCGTATCAATCGGGTGTTCCACGGCTCGACGGCTTACGTCAGCGACGGCTACGGCTCCTATCACTCGCGCTCGATCGTGATGGGCGGCTCGGCGGTGCTCGATGCCGCGACAAAACTGCGGGCGGCCATGAGCGCCGAAGCGGCGCGGCGGCTCAACTGCGGCGCAGCCGAAGTCGTGCTCGCCGATGGCCGTGCCAGCGCGCCCGACGGCAAATCGGTGTCCTGGGCGGAGTTGGCGCCGGAGCCGCTGTCGGTCGAAGGCGTGTTTTCCAACCATAAGCACACCTGGGCCTATGGCGCGCATGCCGCCCATGTCGCGGTCGATCCAAAAACCGGCGCGGTCGCGCTCATCGATTATGTTGCCGTGGAGAATTGCGGCCGCATGATCAACCCGCTGACGCTGAAGGGCCAGCTCGTCGGCGCCGTGGTACAGGGTCTCGGCGGCGCATTCATGGAGCATCTTGCCTATGACGAGAACGGCCAGCTGCTGACCGGCTCGCTCGCCGATTATCTCATCCCGACCGCGAGCGATTTTCCAAAAATCCGCGGCTTTATGATGGAGTCGCATCCCTCGCCGATCAATCCGCTCGGCGCCAAGGGCGCCGGCGAGGGCGGCATCATCTCGGTCGGCGGCGTGATCGCCAATGCGGTCGCCGATGCGCTCTCATCTCTCGGCGTCGAGCCGCGCGATCTGCCGCTTTCGCCGTCGCGGGTGTGGCAGCTGGTGCAGGACGCGCGCAGGTGACGCCCCCGCGCGTCATCATCCGCGAAAGCGGATGATCCAGTAACCACAATCTTTGGCAATGTCGGTGACTACTGGGTGCCCCGCCGGAGCTTGTCATCGGGCCGGCCACTTCGGGCCGGACCCGTTGGCGGGGCATGACATCGTCCTATGCTTGGCATAGATTCAAGCCAACACGCACGATCAGGAGCAAGCCATGGCCGTCGCCCGTCATCCGCGCCCGAAAGAACTCGAAGGTGTCCCGCTCGAAGAGATCATGAAAAAATACGTCGGCCGCTTCAAGGACAAGAAGCCGGACTGGGCTGCGTTCGAGGACGCCAAGATCGAAGGTTACAAGCGCGCCCAGCACCGCTTCATCGGCGCCGGTGGCTCCGGCAAGCACGACGATCCGAACATCATTCCGGCGGGCAACTTCACGCTGTCGATCGTCTACGTGAATCCCGGCCAGGGCAATGCCGCGCACACCCACGAGGTCGAAGAGTGCTTCTTCGTGCTGCAGGGCATTCTCGACGTGTTCGTCGAGGACGAAAGCGGCAAGCGCGTCACCACGCGGCTCGGCCCTTGGGAATGCATCGCCTGTCCGGCCGGCGTGATCCACGGCTATCAGAACGAGTCGCTGGCGCCGGTTTACGTGCAGATCATGCTCGGCCGCGGCCGGCCCGATCCGATGGGTTACTCCGACAGCGAGCTCTACAAGCGCCGGGATGCGCACCTGAAAGCGGTGTAGGTGCTGACCGGCGTGAAATCGGTAGCAGCCGCACTCGTCGCATTGCTGATTTGGTCTTCAACGGCGCTTGCCGTTGCGACAAGCCCAAGCTTCGACTGCACCGGGCATCTCACCTCTACCGAGAAGGTTATTTGTTCGGACGACAATCTGGCCGCGCTCGATGTGGCGCTTGCCGCTGCATACAAAAGCAAGCTCGAAAACCCTGGACCTCGGGATTACTCGCTGGACGATCCGCGCGATGCGATTCCCATCACGCAAAAAGCCTGGTTGGTCCATCGTAACAGCTGCGGCGCCGACAAGACTTGCATCCGCAAGGCCTACGCCGTTCGCACGACTGCGCTCACTGCCGGTCCTAACACAAAGGACACGCCATGTAGCGACACCGTCGGCGCCAAGCAGGCCGCCATCTATGTCAAGCAATGCATCGCGGTTGCTCCGGAGACGCACCCGCCGTGCAATGCGCTTAATACTTGCGAGATGATCATCTCGCACAACATTTACAGGTGTTTTGAGCTCGGCAACGGCGCGCCGAAATTCTGCGCCGCCTATCCGCCGCCGCCGTGAATCTTCAGACCGGGATCGCCTGAAACTTGGTTGAAAAGCCGTGCATGCGCTGCGCGCCCGCCGCGGTGATCTGCACCGTCTCGGCAAACACGCAGCCGGTCTCGCCGTTGCGCCAGGCCGGATCGTAGAGATCGATATTGAAGGCGAACACCATGCCGGGGCGGAATTCGTCGCCGACGACTTTCAGCGCATCCTGATCGGCGCGCAAGGCGTGAAACCGGTAGCGCGGATATTCCAGCGAGGCGAGGCCGTGGCCGTGGATGCCGGTTTCGCAGATCGCCAGCTTGCGCTCCTCGATGGTCTGCTTCACCGCGCCCATGGCTTCCGAGATTTTGCGTCCTGGCCCGAACTCTTTGAGCCCGCGCTCGTAGGCGGCGACACAACCGTCATAGATCTCGCGCTGTTTGGCCTCCGGCTCGCCGAGGCAGAACGTGCGCTCGACATGGGTGAAATAGCCGCCGATTTTTGGATGCAACTCGCAGATGATGACGTCGCCGCGCTCCATCTTGCGCGTCGTCGGCACGCGAAACGGATGCGGATAGGGATAACGGTCGCAAGCCCACAGGAACAAGGTCGGCTCCTCGCCGCCGTGGGCCAGCATCGTCTCCACCATGCGGCCGTAGACCTCGCATTCTTTGATGCCGGGCCGCGCGGTGTCGCGGCACGCCGCCAGCATCAGGTCGCCGAGCTCCGCCGCCTTGGCGAGGATGCCGAGCTCTTCGTCGCTCTTGATGGCGCGCACCTTCTCCAGCATGTCGTCGAGAGCAACGAGCTTGGCGCCGGACAAAAGCTCCTGCAGGCGCAGATAGACGCTGTGCGGCAGCCAGCCGTCGGGATCGAGCGGGCCGGCCAAGCCATCCATGCCGATGCGGCCGCGCTCGAGTTTGAGCTCCTTGATGCGCTCGGCAACGCTGTCCGCCCATGTCCCTTTGCGGGCGCGGATGTCACCGACCCAATCCTGCGCGCCGCGCCAGCCTTCGAGGAAAGTCGGCATCAGCACGAAGCAGGTCGGATCGCCGTCGCGCGGGAACACCAGCACGTTGAATTCGGCATTGCCGCCGACCGGACAGAGATAGCGCGCATTGGCGATGCAAAAGTCCCACATCAGCGGCCAGCCCCAGAGCACCAGGCAATCGAGATCGCGCGCCGCCATCTCCTTGCGCACGGCAGCCCAGCGCCGGTCGCGTTCGCGCAGCGAGAGTCGGGGAAGTTCAAGAACGTCACGCATGGCTGGCAGCCTTTCTTCTCCCTCTCCCCCAGAGGGGAGAGGGCATAGGCGGCCTTCGGCCGCCGTCATCTAACCTAAGAACGCCGATCCGGAGGATCGGCTACGGTGAGGGGCTCGGGCCTCGCAGTCGGAACCCCCTCACCCCAACCCTCTCCCCTCCGGGGAGAGGGAGTTCGCATACGCAAGTCCGCCGCCGAGTTTTTGTCATGGGGCTATGCTGCTTGCAACTTCAGCCGCTGCAGGCTTTCGAGATAATCGGCGATGCCGCGTTCGAGATCGAATTCGGGCCGGTAGCCCAATTCCTTCTGGGCACGCGAAATATCGTAGACGCCGTGCATGGGGTAGGGCGAGCCGAGGAAGTTCAATCCAGGCCCGACTTCGATCACCGCGTTGGGCAAGTGTCTGCGCAAAACGGCGGCGACGTCTTTGAGCGTAACGCCGATGCCGGTGCCGATATTGAACACGCGGTTGTCGAGGTCTTTCGCCACGCTCGCGAGATAGATGCCAAGCGCGGAATCCTTGTTGTAAATGAAATCGTCCTTCTCGTCGCCGCCTTGCGCGATGCGGAACGGCTGGCCGCTCGCCGGCTGCTCGATGATCTGGCTGGTCACGCCCATATTGCCGTGGCGCGACGTCTTGCCGGGACCGTAAGTGGTGGCAAAACGCAGCACCACGACGTCGAGGCCGAGCGTGCCCCAATAGAGTGTCGCGTTCTCGCCCATGAGTTTTGCGGAATCGTAGATGCGCTTCGGGTCCTTCGGATGATCCTCGATGACAGGCTTGTAGGTCGGCGAGCCGTATGCGCCGAGGAACGGACCATAGACGCCCTTGGCGCTGGTATAGACGACGCGCTCGACATTGGCCGTCCGCGCCGCTTCGAGCACATTGACCGTGCCCATCACATTGATCTCGACGCTCTCGGCCGGATGCTTGGCCGACAGCGCGCTGATATAGGCGGCGGTGTGCACCACGTGGGTGATGCCGCGCGCTTTGAAAACTTCGGCAAGCCGCGCGCGGTCGAGAATGGAGCCGAGCTCGATATCGACCTTGTCGACGATATCGCGGATCAGCGATTCATCGCGGTGGCGCGAATAGAGCACCGGCCGGTGTCCCTCACGGACGAATTTGCGGCTCGCTTCCGCGCCGATGACGCCCATGCCGCCGGTGATCAGAACGCGCATGGTCTCCTCCCTTGTCGCGTCATCGTCCGCGAAGGCGGACGATCCAGTAACCACTTCGCCATCGGTGTTTACTGGATCATCCGCCTTCGCGGATGACGACAGTGTTTTTTATCCGAACGTCGGCACGAACAGCTTTTCGATCGGAATAGGCTCCGGGATCAAACCCTGCTCGACCATATAGGTCACCAGTGCTTCCAGCGTCGGTCGATTCGGCTCGACGCCATAGGGCCAGCAATCGCCGCCGAACAGGTCGTCGATCTCCTGCACGTCGTCCGGCAGCCACGGCAGCATGTAACGCAGCGTCCCGGAATAGCGCATCTTTTCCCGCGCCCGGTCCTTTGCCGCGTTGAACGCGTTGTACAGGCTCGTCGCCACGAACGGATTCTGCTCATAGACGTCATTGCGGATGACGACGAGATGCATGATCGGAAAGATTTTTGTGCGCCGGACATAATCTTTTTCCTGCGCGCGATAGTCGGGAATGAGCCGCACCACATCGGGATTGCGGCCGAACGCCCGCGGCATGTTCGAGCCGACGATGGCGTGGATTTCGCCGGCTTCGAGCAGGTCGCTCAATGACTTGCCGCTGGTGTTCGGCTTGATGTTGACCGGCTTGAGCATCGGCATGACGGAGGGATTGCCGTAGAGACCGGGCTCGTTGATGGCGCCCTGGATCCATTCGATCTCGTCGAGATCGATGCCGAGGTCGTGCTGCATCAGGCCGCGGATGAAGATGGCGGCGGTCTGGGTGTAGAGCGGCACGCCGACGCGCTTGCCGGCGAAATCCGCAGGTGACTTGATGTGCTTGCGGTTGACGATGATGAAGCTGTGGCGGAACACCCGCGAGGCAAACACCGGCAGCGCCACGAACGGCAGCTTCTTGGCGGCATAGCGGGTGATGAACTCGGAGCTCGACATTTCGCAGGCGTCGAACTCCAGCCGGTTGGACATACGGTCGAAAATCTCGCGCGGGTTGTCCATGACCAGGAAATTGAGATCGATGCCGTCGGGCTTTATGTCGCCTGTGTGCAGGGCGAGCATGCGATCGTAGAGGCCGCAAGCGAAGGTGATCGGCAGGGCGGACATTGGGGACACCTACTGTGCAGGAATTTCGAGGCGGGGCGCGCAGCTAACCACATCCGGCGGGCCGCATGGAAGCCGCAAATCGCCGATGGTCATGCGTCTGCGGCAGAGGCGACGGCAATGTTGAGATAGCCGTCGATTTCGGCGCGCTGGCCGGGATAGAGCACCGTAGTCGAGGTCTTCTCCTCGATGACGGCGGGTCCGTCGATGACCGCGCCCGCGGCAAGCGCGGAGCGGCGGAACACCGGCACTTGGGTTGCGTCGGTTGAACTGAAATAAGCCGTTCGCGTCTCGTGTGGTATCGGTGGTTGCAGTGCTTCGGGCACTGCGATCGCGCCCAACTGCGGCTTCGGAATCGCGCCGACCGCGGTGACTTGAAAGTTGACGATCTCGACCGCTTCGGATTCGGCCATGTGGCCGTAGCGCCGCCGATGCGCCTCGTGGAAGCGTTTTGCGAGCGCCGCGAGATCGGCGTCGTTGTTCAGCTCAGCCACGGGAACGCCGACTTCGTAGGACTGCCCGCGGTAACGCATGCCGGCGCTGCGCAATGTCGTCAGCTGCTCGCGGGAAAATTGCTCCTGCATCAGATCCGCCAACGCTGCTTCTTCCATACGAGCGAAAATCCGTTCCAGCTCGGCGGGTTTTGCCGCATCGAGCCGCGTAATGCGGGTAAAGCTGCGGGTCTGGTGCACGTCGGTGACCAGCATGCCGAAAGCGCTGAACGTGCCGGGATCGCGCGGAATGAGGATGCGTCCGATGCCGAGCTCGCCGATGATGCGGCCGGCAATGGTCGGCCCCATGCCGCCGAACGGCACCAGGGTGAACTCGCGCGGATCGTAGCCGCGCTCGATGGTGATGGTGCGCATCGCCATGGTGACGTTGGTGGCCAGCACGGTGAGGATGCCCCAGGCCGCTTCGACCGGCGTCAGGCCGAGCGGTGCCGCCACGCGCGACACCACCGCCTCGTGCGCCTTCGCGCTGGAAATCGGCATGGCGCCTTCAAGCAGCGCGCTTGGGCTGAGATGGCCGAGCACGACCAGCGCGTCGGTCAGCGTCGGCTCGGTTCCACCGCGGCTATAGCAGGCGGGGCCGGGATTGGCGCCGGCGCTTTGCGGCCCGACTTTGAGCACGCCGAGATCGACGGCAGCGATGCTGCCGCCGCCGGCGCCGATGGTCTCGATGTCCACAGTGTGGGTGCGCAGCGGATGCCGCGCCACTGATACTTCTGACTTGAACAGTGGCCGGCCCGGCAGCACCGCCATGTCGGAAGAAGTGCCGCCGGTGTCGAAGGTGATGATGTTCTCGATGCCTTTGATGTCGCCGAGGTGACGACCGCCGATGACGCCGGCAACCGGCCCCGACATCACGGTTTCGATCGGCGTGGAAGCCAGCATGCGGGCGCTTGCCGCGCCGCCGTCGGATTTCATCATCAGTGCCCGCGAGCGCGGGAAGCGCCGCAGCGACAGCTCTTCCAGCTCGCGCAGATAGCGCGACACCGGCGGGCCGATATAGGCATTGGCGACGGTCGAGGCGGTGCGCTCGTATTCGCGCCATTCCGGATTGACCTGGTGCGACAGCGAAACATAGAGGCCCGGCGCGATGTCGCGGATGATCTTTGCCGTCGCTTGCTCGTGCGCCGGATTGGCGTAGGCGAACAGAAAGCTCACCGCGACGGCCTCGACGCCTTGGGCGATCAGCTTGCGCACGGCAGCGGCGACGTCGTCGGCATCGAGCGGCTCGATCACATTACCGGTAAAATCGAGGCGTTCGCGCACCTCGTGGATGCGGTCGCGGGTCAGCAGCATTTTCGGCGGTGGCGCAAAGATGTTGAACACCTCGTCGCCGCGCCATTGCCGGCCGATCTCGTAGACGTCGCGAAAACCGCGAGTGGTGATGAGGCCGACGCGCGCGCCCTTGCCTTCGAGCATGGTGTTGAGCGCCGCAGTCGAGCCATGCAGGATCAGCGATACCGCGTCGGCGCCGAACTCGGCGGCGAGGTCGCGGGTGATCTCCTGCATCACCGCGGCGGGCTGCGCAGGATTGGATGTGTATTTGCGGACAGCGACCAGCGCCGCCGCGTCTTCGTCGAAGGCGGTGACGTCGGTAAAGGTGCCGCCGACGTCGATGCCGATACGCAATTTCATGAAATCGCCTTCGCTCGCAACTTTGCGGTCGCGTCAGCGTCTACGCTGAAGTCTTCTTTGAAGGTCACACCGTAATCATCGCGCGCCGCGTCGCGCGAGACATAGCCACGCACCACGTCCTCGCGCACCCGTTCGGGCGCGCGTTCGCGCGGATCGCCCCAGCCGCCGCCGCCGGCGAATTCCATCGATAGCACGTCGTTCTTCTTCAGCCGCAGGCCGGCGACCTTGGAGGTCAGCGGCCGCGCCGCTTCGCCGGTGGATTTCAGCGAAGCGGCCGAAACGTGCGCCGGCTTGGCGCCGAAAATTCCCGGCGAGGAGAACTTGAAGCGGTCGGTGCGCAGGTTGATGACCAATTCATCGCCGAGAATGCGCCATTGCCGTCGCACGCCGAGGCCGCCGCGGAAAGTGCCCGGTCCGCCGGAATCCTGCGCCAGCTCGTACCGTTCGACGCGCACCGGAAACTCGCTCTCGACCGCCTCGACCGGCGTGTTCATGACATTGACGACCAGCTCATCCATGGCGCTGACGCCGTCGCCGTCGGGCCGCGCGCCGGTGCCGCCACTCAGGATTTCGTATTGTGAATACCAGCGGCCGGTTTGCGGATGCCGCCCGGCGCTGGAGATCGAGCCGCCGGCGGCGCTGCCCGGCGCCGGCACCCTGCCGGGCACGGCGCGGGCCAGGGCGCGGATCGCGACCGAGGTCGTGACCTGGCTCGGGCGCACATACATGTTCACCGGCGCGGGAAAGCGCGGATTGAGCAGCGAGCCTTCCGGCGGATAGGACACCTGCACCGGCCGCGACAGGCCGTCGTTCACCGGCAGGTTCGGGATGAACACCATCTTGACCAGGCACTGGATGAAATTCTTCGACACGCAAGGGCGCAAGTTGATCGGCCCGTGCGCCTGCGCATCACTGTCGAGAATAAAGTGCAGCGTGTCGCCCTTGACTTCGAGCGAGGCCGAGATGCGGTAGGATTTGTTCAGATCGATGCCATCGTCGTCGAGGTAATCGGTCTCCGGGCCGTAAAGCCCGTCGGGCACCTTTACGATTTCCTTGCGTAGCTCGGTTTCGCAAATATCCATCCAGCTCTGCCAGCAGGCGAGCACTTTGTCGGTGCCGTATTTGCCGAACAGCTCGGTAAACCGCGTGAGACCATAGGTGTTGGTGTTCACCTGCGCGGTGATATCGCCCCAGGTGACTTCCGGCGTGCGCGTATTGGCGCAGATCACCCGCTCGATATCGGCGAGCAATTGGCCGCGCCGCAGGATCCGCAGCGGCGGGATCAGCAGGCCCTCTTGAAAAAGATCGGTGGCGTCGCCCGCATTGGTGCCCGGCACCTTGCCGCCGAGATCGGGCTTGTGCGCGGTGTTGCCGATATAGCCGACGAGCCGGTCCTCGACGAACATCGGCGTGATGATGCAGACATCGGTCGAATGGTTCTGGCACGCCTGATAGGGATGATTGACGATGAAGGCATCGCCCGGCGCGGCGTCGGCAAAACGGCGGCGGATTTCGTTGACCTGGGCGGCGAGCGGCCCGATATGCAGCGGCTGCGGGATGCCCTGCGCCACCATGCGGCCCTGGGCGTCGAAGATCGCGAAGGTGAAATCCTGGCTTTCCTTGATGATGGTGGAATAGCCGGTGCGCAGCATGTTGAGCGTCAGCTCGCGCGCAATCTGCAGGGTCGACTGGTAGATGACTTCGAGATCGATGGCGTTCATTGCTTCACGGGATAGGCTTTCGCCATCTGCTCGAAATAGCCGTCCTTCTTCAGGCCTTCGATGATGCTCAAGTCGACATAGTCGTTGACGTTCTTGCTGCCGACCTCGAGACCGATGGCCTGAAGCTGTGCGATCACGTTATTGGCGCCGGCGACCGAGGGCGCGGCGTCGAGCGGCATCAGCCGCTTGAAGTCGTTGTAGGTGGCGTCGATCACCGTCGGATCGCTGGTCTTGTACTTTTGCGCGATCAGCGCCTTAGCTTTCTCCACGTCGGACAACGCCAGATAGGCACCCGCGATGTACGCCCGCACGAAATGCGTCAGCGCGTCGCGGTGCTCTTTCAGATAGCTGTTGGTGACCACGACGCCATCAAAGATCCAAGGCGTGTTGGCGGCGGCGAGATCGAGCAACGGCGTAAAGCCTTTCTGCTTCGCCGCGGTGATGGTGGGCTCGAGCAGCGGCGCGGCGTCGATGCGGCCGGCGATGAGCGCGCCGAAGCGCTGCGAGCTGCCGCCGATCTGCGACACGGTGACGTCGTCGCGCTTCAGCCCGAGCCGCTGCAGCGCGATGCTCACGGCCACGTCGGTCTCCGAGCCGAACGTGCTGATGCCGATGGTCTTGCCCTTGAGATCCTGTGCGGTCTTGATCGCGGGCGAAGCGAAGATCGTGATCGGGATGGTGTTGGCGGTGGACGTAACCAGCCGTAGGTCGGCGCCCTGCTTGTTGGCCTGCACCACCGGGGCGAGACCGACGTGCATGGCCTGAATTTCGCCCGACAACAGCACCTGCACGCCGCGGCTGCCGCCTTCCATGCTGATGGATTCGACTTTCAGCCCTTCCTTGGCGTCGAGCCCGGCCGCTTGCGCCATCCACACCGGGAAGATGGTCACGACCGGTGCCGAGATGCCGATCTTGAATGGGGCAAGGTCGTCGGCGCGCGCCATCGGCGCGATGAGCACGGCCGCCGCCAGGATCGACCAACGGCTCAAGACCTTCATGACGTTCTCCCTACGCTTCGTCATGCCGGACATAGCCGTTCGAAGAACGGCGTCGCTTCGCTCGCCTATGCCCCGGCAATCCATGGAGCTTGGACGCAAGCTCAAGCTCAGTATGGATGCCCGGGTCAAGCCCGGGCATGACGACTAAGAGTTGTCGCGCGCCGATCTTGACGTCACATCCTCGTCGATCAACCCCCAGATGCGATCTTCCAGCGCATGAAAGCGCGCCTGGCGCTTCACGCCGATCGGCCGCGGGCGCTCGATGTCGACCGCGATGCTGTCCTTGACCTTGCCGGGGCGCCCGGAGAACACCACGACCCGGTCGGCGAGATAGATCGCCTCGTCGATCTGGTGGGTGATGAACAGCACGGTCTTGCGCGCCTGTGCCCAGATGCGGGTGAGCTCTTCCTGCATCAGCTCGCGGGTCTGGGCATCCAGCGAAGCGAAGGGCTCGTCCATCAGCAGGATCTTTGGGTCCACCACCAGAGCGCGCGCGAGGTTGACCCGCTGCTGCATGCCGCCGGATAGCTCGTGCGGGTAGTGGTGCTCGAAGCCGGCAAGCCCGACCAGCGCAATGAGCTTTTCCGCGCGCGCGTCCGCCTCGCGGGTGCGGACACCGAGACATTCCAGGCCGTAGCGCACGTTGCCGAGCACAGTGCGCCATGGCAGCAGCGAAGCGTCCTGGAACACGACGGCGCGGTCCGGACCGGGTTGCGTCACCACCTCGCCGTCGACCAGGACGCGGCCGCTGGTGGCCGCGATCAGGCCGTCGACCACGGACAGAAACGTCGTCTTGCCGCAACCCGACGGGCCCACAATGGCGACGAACTCGCCGTCCATCACTTGCAGATTGACGCCGTCGAGCGCGACGAGCTCGGTATCGGTGCGCGGCTGCGGATAGACGAGCCGGATGTCCTGGGCTTCGAGTTTCGGGGTCATGCCGCAACCTGCGGGCGCCAGACGTCGACGCGGCGCTCGATGCGGCGAATGAGCTCGACCAGCGCCACGCCCGCGGCCGCGATGGTCAGCACGCCGACGAAGACCTTGTCGGTTTCGAAGCGCGAGCCGGCCTGGTTGATCATGGCGCCGATGCCGGCCGAGGAGCCGTAGATTTCGCCGACGACGATGCCGATCATGCCGCGCCCGACGGCGAGGCGGGCGCCGGCCAACAGGAACGGCACCGCGCTGGGCAGGATGATGCTGCGGAACAGCAGCGCGTCGCCGGCGGAAAAGCTTCGCGCGACACGGACGAGCCGCGCATCGACGGTACGCACGGCGGCAAGCGCACTGATGGCGATCGGCAACACCGCGAGCAGCACAATGATCAGCACGCGCGAGACAAGCCCGGTTCCCACCCAGAGGATCAGAAGCGGCAGGAACGCCACCTGCGGCGTCGCATTCAAGGCCGCAAGGAACGGCTCGACCGCATAATTGAAGCGGCGATACCAGCCGGCGGCCAGCCCGAGCGGAATGCCGATCGCGAACGCCAGCGCAACGCCCAGCGCGAATTCGAGACTGCTCCAGCCAATATCCTTCCAGATCGCGCCGGTGACAAAGAACATGTCGAAAGCCATGCGCGCGATCCGCGTCGGCGATGAAATGAAGATCGGCTTGAGCTGGAACCGCATCGCCTGCGGACCGAGCAGCGGCTGCAATAGCTCCGCCCACCAACCGCGCTCAAACCCTTCCCAGAGAACGAGGAAGAGAACGACACCTAAGGCGCCGAGGATGGCGCGTTCATGCTCCAGATAAAACCGCTTCACGTCGCCGCTCCCACGCTCGGCCGCCAGCGTTCGAACCGCCGTTCCAAACGATCGAGCAGCGCGACGACGACAAGTCCGGTGGTGGTGAAGATCAACACGCCGAAGAACAGCGTGTCGGTCTGAAACATATTGCCGGCTTCGGCGATCATGTGGCCGAGGCCGGCGGTCGAGGCATAGAGCTCGCCGACCACGACACCGAGCAGGGCGCGTCCGGCGGCGTATTTTAGGCCGGTGAAGATGAAAGGCACCGTTCCCGGCAGGATGATGCTGGCAAATATTTTTACGCGCGACGCCGAAAAGCTCCGCGCCATGGTGAGGAAGCGCGCTTCGTTGGTTTTCACGCCAGACAACGCGCTGATGACGATGGGGATGACCGCGCCGAGAAACACCACCGCGACCTTCGACCAGATGCCGATGCCGAACCAGATGATGAGCAGCGGGAGCAAGGTCACCCGCGGCACGGCATTGAGGGTATCGACAAAGGGCGCGACAATGTAGGACAGGCGCCGCGAGGTGCCCATCAGGAGCCCGAGCGGAACGCCGATGACGATGGCGGCGACATAACCCAAGATGAATTCTCTGGCGCTGACCCTGACATCGTTCCAGAAATCCGGATCGGCCGTCAGCGCCGCACCGGCTTGCGCGATGCGGGACGGCGACGAGATGAATAGCGGATTGATTGCGCCAAAATCGGCGCACAATTCCCAGACGAGCAGGAACACTACGAGCGTGCCGCCGCCGATTAGGTATCTCTCGATCATGGAATGTGGCATTGGGCGACACGTTACTCTAACCCGTCATTCCGGGGCGCGGGCGAAGCCCGCGAGCCCGGAATCCATAACCACTAACCGTGAATATGGATTCCGAACTCGACGCTTCGCGTCGATCCGGAATGACAATCAGCACGATAAAGGCAAAAACAATGGCCGTGAATGAGCGTTTCGATTTTTCCGGACATAGCGTCGTCATCACCGGCGGCGGCAAGGGCATCGGCAAGGTCTATGCCGAGGAATTCGCCAAGGTCGGCGCCCGCGTCGTTGCCGCCGATATCGATACCGTCGCGGCGGAGAATGTCGCCGCGGCGCTCCGGCAGGCCGGCTTCGAGGCGCTCGGGCTCGGCGTCGATATCGCGAGCGAAGACTCGACCAAAACCATGGTGCAGGCGACGCTTGAGCGCTTCGGTGCGGTCGACGTGTTGATCAACAATGCCTCGCTGATGAGCGTGCTGCCGCGCCGGTCGTGGCTGGAAATCCCGGTCGAGGAGTGGGACCGGGTGATGGCGGTCAATCTGCGCGGCATGTTTTTGTCCTGCCGCGCCGCGTTCCCGGCGATGAAGGCGCAACAGCGCGGCAAGATCGTCAACATTTCCTCGTCGCGGGTGTGGGAAGGCGCGCCGAACCGCCTGCACTACACCACGTCGAAAGCCGGCGTCATCGGCTTCACCCGCGCGCTGGCACGCGAGGTCGCCGAGTTCGGCATCACCGTCAACGCGCTCACCCCCGGCATGACGCAGAGCGATACCCAGGTCGCGTCATCGTCCGGCAATTATCTCGCCTCCCGCGTCGCCGGCCGCGCCATCGAGCGCGTCCAGGTACCGGCTGACCTGGTCGGTGCGGTCATGTTTTTGTCGTCGCCGGCGAGCGATTTCATGACCGGCCAGACCATCAATGTCGACGGCGGCAAGTCGATGCATTGATCGTGTAATACGGTTCCCGGGCGCGGCGCAGCACGGAGTGAAGCGGAGTGGTGCGCTGCAGACCCGGGATCGTTACAGGCTCTGAGGCTGCCGCGGTCCCGGATCAGCGGTGCATCACTGCGTGCTGCACCGCATCAGGGAAACGAAGGCGGAGATGGCCTTATTTCAACCGCTTCGCCGCCTCCTGGACCATGCTCAGGTCCGCGTACGCTTTGACGTCGACCTTCCCTTTGACGAAGCCAAGCTCCTGGGTGAGGTCGACATTCTTCTGCAACGCGGCGAGGTTCGGCAGCATGTCGGGGTCGTGGTAGCAGTCCTTGTTGGTGAACAGCCAATCGAAGGCCTGCGGCGGCCGCTTGGTGACGCGGCCGGCGATCTCCATCGCCGCGGCGTGATTCTTTGGATCCAGATACCAGCGCGTGATGACCAGCGTATCCTCGAAGAAATCGACCAGCGCAGCGCGGTTCTTGTCGATGAACGGCTTGCGCGCGGTCCACACGATCATATCGGTGATGCCGATGGCGTCCTTTTGCACGAACAGGTCGCGCGCCATGTTGTGCAGCTCGGGGTCATAGGAGAACGGCACCACGGCCGGAATGATGTCGACCTTGTGCTCGGCCAGCATCGCCTTCATGGCCGGGAACGGTGCTTCGATGACGGTGTAGTCGCGGTTGGGCTCAAGGCCGTGCTTGTGCAGCATCGCCTTCATGGCGACGTCGACGGCGCTGCCGGCGGCGTTGGTGGCGACCACCTTGCCCTTGAGGTCCTCGACCTTTTGGATATGGGAATCCTTGAGCACCATGTATTCCTGCGAATAATAACCCGCGACGCCGTCCTGGAATTCGTCGGCGACGATGCGCAGGTCGCTCAAGCCGGCATTCTCGATGGCGATGCCGAGCGTCGAATAGGCGAGGTTGGAGATTTCAAGCTCGTTGTTGGCGAGCGCCGTGATCATCGGCGGCGTGCCGGCAAAACGCACCGGCTCCATCACGTAGGACTGCCCCATATGCTTGGCGAGATCCTTCTTCTCCAGCAGGATCGACGCCCAGTTGGTCACCGGCGCCACCCAGGAATTGCGGATCTTTATCGGCTCGGCATTGCCGGCGCTGGCAAAAGCAATCGCGCAAAGGCTCGCCAGCGCCAATGTCGTGGCGCGCATCGTTTCCTCCCAATGTGATCAAGGACGCCGTTCGACCCAGTGTCTCGTTCTGTGGGTTTTATTTCAGCCGCTTCGCCGCTTCCTCGATCAGGCTGAGATCGGAATGCGCCTTGACGTCGAAGCTCGCTTTGACGAAGCCCAAGTCTTTCGTCATGTCGACGTTCTTCTGCAGCGCATCGAGATCGGGCCGCATATCGGGGTTGCGGTAATAGTCGGCCTTGGTGAACAGCCAGCCGAACCGCTCCGGCGGCTGCTTGGTGATCCGCGACGCGATCTCGGCCACCGCGTCGTGGTTCTTCGGATCGAGATACCAGCGCTCGATGCGCATGGTGTCTTCCATGAAATCGACGATGGCGGCGCGGTTCTTGTCGATGAACGGCTTGCGCATGACCCACATGGCGAATTGCGACACCCCGATCGCATCGGTGATGGAGAACAGCGGGTGCGCGATCTTCTTCAATTCGGGATCGAGCGCGAACGGCAGCACCGTCGGAATGATGTCGACTTTCTTTTCCGCCAGCATCGCCCGCATGCCGGGGAACGGCGCCTCGACAATAGTGTAGTCTCGGTTTGCCTCCAGGCCGTGCTTGCGCAGCATGGCGCGCGAGGCGACATCGACGCCGCTGCCGGCCGCATTGGTGGCAATCACCTTGCCTTTGAGGTCCTCGACTTTCTGGATCGGGCCGTCGCTCAGCACCTGGAAATCGTCGGCGCGATAGCCCGGCGCGCCATCCTGGAACTCGTCGGCGACGACGCGCAGGTCGTCCATGCCGGCGTTCTCGATTGCGATCGGCAAGGTCGAATAGGCGAGGTCGCCGATCTCCAGCTCGTTGTTAGCCATCGCCGTGATCATCGGCGGCGTGCCGGCATAGCGGCTACTCTCGAACACGTAGGATTGGCCGAAGTGAACGGCGAGATCCTTTTTCTCCAGCCAGATCGAGGCCCAGTTGGCCACCGGCGCCACCCAGGAGCCGCGGATTTTCAGCGGCTCCGCTTGGGCTGTGGAGACGGCACCGAGTGCCAATACGCAGAAGGCGGCGCAGCCGAGTTTCGCAGTTTGCATTTTTTCCTCCGGACGACGTGGATGGCCGGGACAAGCCCGGCCATGACGTCGCGATAAAAGCACAGCGTCACTTCAAGCGCTTGCCGGCCTCTTCGACCATGCTGAGATCGGAATAGGCTTTGACGTCGAAGCTCGAGGTGGCGTAGCCGAGCTCCTTGGTCATGTCGACGTTCTTCTGCAGCGCGCCGAGGTTCGGCAGCATCGCCGGATCGCGATATTGATCGGTCTTGGTGAAGACCCAGCCGAAGCGTTCCGGCGGCGCTTTGACCAGGCGGGCCGCGATCTGCACCGCCTCGTCGTGGTTCTTCGGATCGAGGTACCAGTGCAGGATGCGCTGCGTGTCTTCCAGCCAATCGACCAGCGCAGCGCGGTTCTTGTCGATGAACGGCTTGCGCGCCTGGAAGCTGACGAATTCCGACACGCCGATGGCGTCCTTGGCGGTGAAGAGCGTGGTTCCGATCTTGGCCATTTCCGGATCGAGCGCGAACGGCAGGATGCCCGGAATGAGATCCACCTTATGCTCGGCGAGCATCGCCTTCATGGCCGGGAACGGCGCTTCGATCACGGTGTAGTCGCGCTTGTTCTCGAGTCCGTGCTTGTGCAGCATCGCCTTCATGGCGATGTCGACGGCGCTGCCTTCGGCATTGGTGGCGACAACCTTGCCCTTGAGGTCTTCGATCTTTTTGATCGGGCCGTCGGTAAGCACGGTGTAACGGATCGTCCAGTTGTCGTCGACGCCGTCCTGGAAGTCGTCGGCGATGATGCGGATGTCGTCCATGCCGGCGTTCTTGATCGCGATCGGCAATGTCGAATAGGCGAGATCGCCGATCTCCACTTCGTTGTTGGCGATCGCCGTCACCATCGGCGGCGTGCCGGCAAAGTGAACCGGCTCGAAGACGTAGGACTGGCCGAAATGCTTGGCGAGGTCCTTCTTGTCGAGCCAGATCGAGATCCAGTTCGCCACCGGCGCCACCCAGGCGACGCGAATTTTCACCGGCTCCGCGCTGACGCTGCCGGCGCCGAACGCAAGCAGGGCCAGGCTCAACAGCCCGATTTTTGCACGCATGATCTCCTCCCAGAGTTCCCGCATAGTGGGCGCAAAGCCCGATCCGGCGCAAGGCTACGGCTTGCCGCAGTGACGGTGTTGCCGTCCACGACCCGTGGGTGCAAGCTGATCGGGGTTGCTCGATTTGCGACGGGCCATGAAGCCGTGACGCACGACCCGCTTTACGATTCCATCGCGGAAACCGCGTCGACGGACGATCCGTCGCTGCATCGCATTCTCATCGTTGGCGGCGGCGCCGCGGGCCTGCGTCTGACCTCGCTGCTCGGCGCCACGCTCGGCCGCAAACGCAAGGCGTCGATCACCCTGCTCGACAAATCGCGCATCCATGTCTGGAAGCCGCTGCTGCACGAGATCGCCTCCGGTTCGATGGACAGCGAAACCGACTCGCTCGAGCTGATCGGGCATGCGCGGCGGCGCCACTACCGCTATCGCATCGGAGCCATGATCGGGCTTAACCGCGCCAAGCGGCAAATCTATGTGGCGCCGAGCCTGGACGAAGAAGGACAAACCGTCATTCCGCCGCGCGTGCTCGGTTACGATACGCTGGTCATCGCGGTCGGCAGCATGTCGAACGACTTCGGCACGCCCGGCGTCAACGACTACGCCATCACGCTCGACACCGTCGATCAGGCGGCGCGCTTCAACCGCCGCATGATCAACGCCTGCCTGCGCGCCAATGCGCAATACGAGCCGCTGCGGGCGGGCCAATTGCATGTCGCCATCGTCGGTGCTGGCGCCACCGGGGTGGAGCTTGCCGCCGAGCTGCACAAAACCATGCGCGACGTCGTGTCGTACAATCTCGACCGCATCGATGCCGACAAGCACATCAAGATCGAGCTGATCGAAGCGGCGCCGCGCATCTTGCCGGCGCTGCCTGAAGATATCGCCACTGCGACCGCCGAGGTGCTGCTCAAGCTCGGCGTCAATATCCGAACCGGCACCCGCGTCATGGAAGTCCGCGCCGGCGAGGTGGTGCTCGCATCGGGCGAAGTCGTGCCGGCCGAGTTGATTGTTTGGGCGGCCGGCATCAAGGCGCCGGATTTTCTGCACGAGATCGGCGGACTCGAAACCGACAGGATCAATCGCCTAGTAGTGCGGCCGACATTGCAGACCACCCGCGACGACGATGTGTTCGCCATCGGTGACTGCGCCTCTCTCACTTTGCCGGGAGAAACGGAGCCGCTGCCGCCGCGGGCGCAGGTCGCGCATCAGCAGGCCAATTTCATGGTCAAGGCGATCAAGGCGCGGTTGCGCGGCGCGCCACTGCCGCACTTCAAATATCGCGATTTCGGCTCACTCGTTGCGCTCGCCGATTACCGGACGCTCGGCGTGCTGTTTCATAATGTGAAGATGCAGGGGCTGCTCGCCCGGCTGGCTTATCTGTCGCTGCACAAAAGGCATTTGCAGGCGCTGCACGGCACTTTCAAAGTCGCGCTCGACACGCTGGTCAAAGCCGTCACCCGTCGCACCGAGCCGCGGATCAAGCTGCATTAGGACTCTGCCGGCGTTCAGTTGTGCTCGGCGGTCTCCTGGTGCCACGCCAGCAAGCGGTGGCGGATCAGCGCCATGGCCTTGATCAACACATAACCGACGATGGCGATTTCGACGATGCCGGCGAACACGCCACGCGAGTTGGCAAAGCGCGAGGCGCTCATCATGGCGCCGCCGAGCCCGTAACCGCCCATCGCCATCTCGGCGACGATGGCGACGATCAGCGAGATCGGCAGCGCTACTTGCAGGCCGGTGAGGATTTGCGGCAGCGCCGCCGGCAGCACGATCTGCCACATCAATTGCCGCTCGTTGGCGCCCATATTGCGCGCCGACCACAGCAGCTCTTTCTCGACGCTGGCGATGCCGCCGAGCGTCGCCGTCACCACTGGAAAAATCGCGTCGAACACCACGATGGAGATTTTCGACACGTCATAGAGGCCGAGCCAGAGCATGATGACCGGCAGGAACGCGATCTTGGGCATCGGGAAGCCGACCGAGATGATCGGGTCGAAGAACCAATGCACCACCTTGATGCGCGACATGGCGGCGCCGAGTGCGATGCCGCCGACGGTTGCGATGACAAAGCCGGTCATGGCGCGATAGAGCGTGAGCCCGAGATTGATCCACAGATCGCCGCCGACGGCGTCGGCATAGATGCGCGCCACCACGGCGGAAAACGGCGGCAGCATGAACGGCGTCACCTTGCCGCTGCGCGCGAACAATTCCCAGGCGATCAGCAGGACCAGGACCGAAAAGATGCCGGCGCCGAACCGGAACACGGCATCGAGGCCCCTGGCGCGCTCGTGCGCCAGATCGCCCGGCTCGGCCGCCAGCGCCGCCTGGTCCTCTATTCGCGCCATCGCAGCAACCATTGCATGAGGAGCTGATAAATCCGGTCCGCGGCGAAGCCGAGGAAGGCGACCGTGAGCACCACCGCGTACATGCCCTCGTAGGAGCCGGTCGAGCCCAGATAGCCGATCAGATAGCCAAAGCCCTTTTGCGATACGATCAGCTCGGAGCTGACCAGCAGGA
Organism: uncultured Alphaproteobacteria bacterium; assembly: GCA_963724715.1. GTDB lineage: Bacteria > Pseudomonadota > Alphaproteobacteria > Rhizobiales > Xanthobacteraceae > BOG-931. The sequence goes on from CAVRVV010000006.1 coordinate 666,171, forward strand.
TGAACGCCAGCGCCAACGCGGTGCGAATGCCGTTGAGCAGTTCCGGCAGCGCGCTCGGCATCACCACGTCCCACATCATGCGGATCGGGCTCGCGCCCATGCTGCGCGCCGACCAGACCAGCGCATGATCGCTGCCGCGCGCGCCGTTATAGGCGCCGATGGTGACCGGGATCATGCAGCCGAGGAAGATCAGCAGAATTTTGGAGCCGTCGCCGAAGCCGAGCCACAGCACGGTCACTGGAATCAGCGCCGATTTGGGCAGTGGGTAGAACAGCTCGACCAACGGATTGATAAAAACATCGAGCAGGCGAACGCGCGCCATCGCCATGCCCAAGCCGCCACCGACAACGATGGCGAGGAAGAGCCCGGCGAAGGCGCGATAGAGCGAGGCGCCGCCGTTGTCGATCAATTCCCCATCTTTGATCAAATCGACCCACGCGGTCGCCACGCTGCTCAGCGGCGGCAACGCCAGCGACGAGATGATGTTGAGCCGCGCCGCCAATTCCCACGCGACCGCGAGCAACAACAACGGCAGATAACGGACGGCGGATCGCGTCACGCGTTCTGCTCCTGCGCCTTGATAGCCTCGTCACGCACCAGATTCCAGATTTGATCAACTTTCTCGACGAACTCCTTGCTGCGCAAAATGCTCGGATCGCGCTTGCCGAATTTGGTCTCGACGATGGCCTTGATCTGGCCCGGCCGCGCCGACATCACCGCCACCCGTTCGGCGAGATAGACCGCCTCCTGCACGTCATGGGTGACAAAGATCACGGTTTTGGGCGTGCGCTGCCAAATGCTCAAAAGCTCGGTCTGCATCAGCGAGCGTGTCTGCGCGTCGAGCGCGCCGAACGGCTCGTCCATCAAGAGAATGCTCGGATCGAACGCCAGCGTGCGCGCAATCGCGGTGCGCTGCTTCATGCCGCCGGACAATTGCGACGGATAGCTGTCCTCGAAGCCGCGCAAGCCGACCAGATTGATGAACGATTGTGCGCGCTTCTCGCGCTCGGCGCGCGGCAGGCCCTGCCGCTCCAGCCCATAAAGAATGTTGCCGCGCACGGTCTTCCAGGGAAACAGCGCGAAGTGCTGGAACACGATGCCGCGGTCGGGTCCCGGCGCCGTGACCGGCTTGCCCTCGACCAGGATGCGGCCGGCGACCGTCGGCAAAAACCCGCCGACCAGATAGAGCAGGGTGGATTTGCCGCAGCCCGAGGGCCCAAGCAAAGCCAGGAATTCCCGCGGCCGGACTTCGAGCGACACGTCGGAAAGGGCGAGCACCGTGCGCCCGCGCGCCGGGCGATAGGTATGATTCACCCCCTCGATGACGATCTGGCCTTGGCCGTCCATATACGCCTACGCATCCCCGGCGCCCCCCACGGCGCCGCACGGCCGGCACCCTAACCGGAGTGGTCATCGAGACCAAGTCGAGTGGACGCCGCGCCTTCGCCCGGCCCGGAATGACGGGTCCGGCAAAAGCGGCTATATGTGAGCCTCAATTATTCGGCCGGAAACACGCGATGGAACGCTCGTTCAAGAAGGAAGTGGATGCGCTGCGGCTGGGCGATGGCGAGACGTTTCGCGGCGAAGGCATCCTCGCGGTCACCAAGGCGCTCCTACAATCGGGCGTGAGCTATGTGGGCGGCTATCAAGGCGCGCCGGTGTCGCATCTCCTCGACGTTATGGTCGATGCCGAGGATTTGCTCGCCGATCTCGGCGTCCATGTCGAGACCTGCACCAACGAGGCCGCCGCGGCCGCCATGCTCGGTGCCTCGATCAATTACCCGCTGCGCGGCGCGGTGACCTGGAAGTCGATCGTCGGCACCAATGTGGCGGCCGATGCGCTGTCGAACCTGGCGTCGCCCGGCGTGATCGGCGGCGCGCTGATCGTACTCGGTGAGGATTTCGGCGAGGGCGCCAGCGTCATCCAGGAACGCTCTTACGCTTACGCCATGAAATCCTCGATCTGGCTGCTCGACCCGCGGCCCGATCTGCCGACCATCGTCGACATGGTGGAAAAAGGTTTTGAGTTGTCCGAGGCGAGCCACGCGCCGGTGATGCTCGATCTGCGCGTGCGCGCCTGCCACGTCACCGGCGAGTTCACCGCCAAAGACAACAAGCGCGGCGCCTATAGCGGCCAGCACCGCCTCGCCGGTCCGCCGCGTTTCGAATACGGCCGCCTCGCCCATCCGCCGGTGATTTTCACCCAGGAGCGGCTCAAGGTGGAGCAGCGCCTGCCCGCGGCGCAAAAATTCATTCGCGAGCAAAAACTCAACGAGGTGATCCCAGGCGAGGGGAACGAGATCGGCATTATCGTGCTCGGCGGCCTCACCAACAACCTGTTGCGGGCGCTGGCGCGGCTCGATCTCGCCGATCTCTACGGCGCCTCGCGTATCCCGATCTACGTACTCAATGTCGCCTATCCGCTGGTGCCCGAGGAAGTGAAAGACTTTTGCGTCGGCAAACGCGCCGTGCTGGTGGTCGAGGAAGGCTCGCCCGAATATGTCGAGCAGCAGGTCAATATGATCCTGCGTGGCGCCGACATAGCGACGCGCGTGCTCGGCAAAGGCTGTCTGTCGCGCACCGGTGATTACAATTCGGAAGCCATGCTGCGCGGCATCGCGGCGTTTCTCGCCCAGACGCATCCCACCGGCATCGATGCCGACGCGGTCGCCAAGCGCGCGGAGGAATTTCTCGCGCACAAGCCCGTGGCCGATGCCGGCGACATTCCGGCCCGGCCGCCGAATTTCTGCACCGGCTGTCCGGAGCGGCCGGTGTTCGCCGCCATCAAGCTCGTCCAACGCGAGATCGGCCCGACCCATATCTCGGCCGACATCGGTTGCCACTCGTTCGCGACCTTCGCGCCGTTCTCGCTCGGTAATTCGATCCTCGGCTACGGCATGTCGCTCGCCAGCGCTGCCGCCGTCGGCCCGAATATGGCAAACCGTCCGATCTCGATCATGGGCGATGGCGGTTTTTGGCACAACGGCCTGATCACCGGCGTCGCCTCCAACATGTTCAACAAAGGCGATGGCGTGCTGATCGTGATGCAGAACGGCTACGCCTCGGCCACCGGCCAGCAATACCTGCCGTCGAGCGCCGCCAACCGCAGCGGCACGCCGACCGGCATCACCATTGAAAAGACTTTGCGCTCGCTTGGCGTCACCTGGCTGCGCACCGTGCACACCTACGGCGTCGCCAAAATGGTCAAGACGCTGAAGGAAGCCATGCGCACGGCCGAGCATGGGCTCAAGGTTATTATCGCCGACGGCGAATGCATGCTGGCGCGGCAGCGCCGCATCCGCGCCGACGATGCCGAAAAGCTCAAGCGCGGCGAGCGCGTGGTGAAGACGCGTTTCGGCGTCGATGACGAGATTTGCACCGGCGACCATTCCTGCATCCGGCTGTCCGGCTGCCCGTCATTGACCGTCAAGCCAAATCCCGACCCGTTGCGAACGGATCCGGTGGCAACCGTGATCGAAAGCTGCGTCGGCTGCGGCCTGTGCGGCGAGGTCGCCCACGCCGCCGTGCTGTGCCCGTCGTTCTATCGCACCGACGTCATCAGCAATCCGAATTGGTGGGATCGCACGCTATTTCGATTGCGGAGTAGAATGATCGGGCGTCTCAGCGGTGCTGGCGAAACTGCTCCCTCTCCCCAGAGGGGAGAGGGCGGGGTGAGGGGGCTCGGGACTATCGGTGATTCTTCCGGCGATTCCCGAACCCCCTCACCCCAACCCTCTCCCCTCTGGGGAGAGGGAGTTCGCATCAGCGCGCCGCAAAGCAATACACGTCCCCTCACTATTTTGATCGCCGCGCTTGGCGGCGAGGGCGGCGGCGTGCTCACCGATTGGATTGTCGCCGCGGCGGAGAGCCAGAATTTTCCGGTGCAATCGACGTCGATTCCGGGCGTCGCGCAACGCACCGGCGCGACCACCTATCACATCGAGCTGGTGCCGGAGCCTGCGTCCGACAAGCGCCGACCGATCCTGGCGCTAGCGCCGGGTGTCGGCGATGTCGATCTCGTCGTCGCCAGCGAATTGATGGAAGCCGGCCGCGCCATCGCCGGTGGTTTTGTCACGCCCAACCGCACCGCGACCATTGCCTCGACCAGCCGCTCCTACCTGGTGGTGGAGAAGATGGCGATGGGCGACGGTCGCTATGATCAGCAACGGCTCATCCAGTCGGTCGAGAAGAACTCGAAGAGCACGCTGCTGCTCGATCTCGAAGCGATCGCGCGCGAGGCCGGCGCCATGATCAACGCGGTGATGCTCGGCGCCATCGCCAGCGCCGGCGCGTTGCCGATCCCGGCGGAAGCATTCGAAGCGGCGATCCGCGCCGACGGCAAGGCGGTCGACGCCAACCTGCGGGGCTTCCGCGCCGGTTTTGACGCCGCGCGCGGCGGCTCGCATCTGCGCGCCGATCCGACGAAGCGCCACCAGGCACCGGCCGCCTCGCTCGCCGATCTGGAAAGCGAGATCGCGCGCATGCCGGAAGCGGCGCGCGCGTTCATGACCGAAGGCGTGCGCCGGCTCGCCGCTTATCAGAACCTCGCCTATGCGCGGCTTTATCTGGATCGCCTCGGGCCGATCCGCGATGCCGACGCCAAGGCCGGCGCCGACGGACAATTGCTTGCGGAAGCCGCGCGGCATCTCGCCGTGCGCATGTCTTATGAAGATGTGATCCGCGTCGCCCAAGCCAAGATCGATCCGCTGCGCTTTGCCCGCATCGCCGCGCAAATGGGTATCAAGCCGGATCAGCCGTTCGCGATCACGGAATTCCTCAAACCCGGTGTCGAGGAATTCTGCTCGATCCTGCCGCCGTGGCTGGCGCGGCCGATCCTCGCGTTGGCCGAACGCCATGCAAAATTCGGCGGCGCCCATTGGGGCATGGAGATCAACACCGCGTCGATCTCCGGCTTTTTGCGCTTTTACATCCTCGCCAAGCTGCGGCGTTGGCGGCCGCGCAGCTGGCGCTTCCAGGAAGAGCAGCGCGAGATTGAAAACTGGCTAAAACTCATCGCACGCGCCGCGCCGCTTTCGGCCGCGTTGGCCATCGAAATCGCCGAGTGCGCCCGCCTCATCAAAGGCTATGGCGACACCCACAAGCGCGGCAGCGACAATTACCGGGTGATCGTTTCGCAGGTGATCGAGCCGGCGCTCGCCGGCCAGATTGCCATCCGGCAAGCCGCCGATGCCATCGGCAGTGCCCGCACCGCGGCGCTGCTCGATCCCGAAGGCGAGGCGTTGTCGAAATGCCTTGCCGCGTTGTCGTCGCCGCCGGCCCACGCCATCGCCGCTGAATAACGTTCGTCAATTCCACGCGGCGCGCGCCGTCTGCACGCATAGCGCCAGCTTGGCGCGCTCGTGGGCTTCGCTGAGCGGATTGCCGGCGACGGTAGAGGCGAAGCCGCATTGCGGGCTGATGGCGAGGCGGTCTTTGTCAATAAAGCGCGCCGCCTCGTCGATGCGTTTCAGCAAATCCTCGGCCTTTTCGAGCGCGGCGCTTTTCGAGCTGACCAGGCCGAGCACCACGCCCTTGTCCGCCGCGACGAAACGCAACGGCGCGAAATCGCCGGCGCGCACGGTATCGAACTCGAGCAGGAAATGGGTCACGCCGGTGACGCCGAACAAGGCCTTGGCGATCACGTCGTAGCCGCCCTCGGCCAGATATTTTCCTTTGAAATTGCCGCGGCATATATGCACGCCGACCGCCATCGCCGGTGGCGCCGACGCGATCGCGTCGCCGAGCGCCTCGACATAGAGGCCGGTCAGCCGCGCCGGATCGTTGCCGTCGGCGGTCACGCGTTGGCGCACGACCGGGTCGCACAGCATGGCCAGCGCGACTTCGTCGAGCTGGATATAGCGGCAGCCGGCGGCGGCCAGCGCGGCGATCTCGGCGCGATAGACCGCGGCAAGATCGCGGAAGAATTTTTCCGGGCTGTCATATGCGCCGGGAACCGCATATCCGGTGCCGCGCCAGAAATGCATGGTCGACGGCGCCGGTAGGGTCACTTTCGGCAGCGTCTTGGCGTTGTCGCGGAGAAAGCAGAACTCGTCGAGCGCGATCGGCCGCTGCCGTGCCACTTTGCCGGTCACCAGCGGTGCGGTGAAGGAGAGTTCTTGACCCTGCTCATCGCGGAAGGCGAAGCGCGACTCGCTGACGCTCAAGCCCTCGGTGCGCTCGACGAAGCGGCTCCAGTAAGATGCGCGGCGGAATTCGCCGTCGGTGACCACGGCAAGTCCGGCGTCGGCCTGCAGCGCGATGGCGTCGCGGATCGCCGCATCCTGCGCGGCGACAAAGCCGGCTTCGTCGAGCGCGCGATCGTTGAAGGCGCGATAAGCCTGGCGCAGCGCAGGCGGGCGCAGCAGGCTGCCGATATGGTCGGCGCGGAATGGCGGGCGATGCATGTGTTCTCTCGCGGCGAAATCCTTCTAGCACTCGTCGGCGGCCGTTGAATATGATGCGGCAGGGAGGACAACCATGACGGATCGCACGGTCCGCGCCGAGGCGACGCGGCGGGTTTGGCTCGAGACCATCGAGCGCCACCGCCACGATCGCGATGCACCGGGCTCGGCGGATTATTGGTCGCCGCGCCTCGATACTGCCTCGCGCGACGAAATCCGCGCCATCCAAGACGACAAGATCGCCGCGGTGGCGCCGTTCCTCTACGAGAACAGCGAATTTTATCGCCGCCGCTTCGACAGGCTTGGCTTGACGCCGACCGACCTGCGCAACGTCGACGATCTGCAGGCGAAGTGGCCGGTGGTCGACAAGCTCGAAATGGCCGAAGACGCCGCGGCGCAGCCGCCTTACGGCACCTATACGGCGATGAGCGACGCGCTGTGGGCGGAGCGTGGCTGGATGATGTTCTCCTCGTCCGGCACCACTGGAACGCCGCGGGTGTTCCGCTATTCCCACATCGACCGCGAATTATGGGCCTGGGCCAACGCGCGGGCGCTGCACGCCATGGATTTCCGACAAGGCGACACGGTGTTCATGATCACCGGTTACGGCCCCCACGTCTGGGCCTGGGGCGTGCAATACGCGCTCGCCAAAATGGGCCTGCCGACCTTGCCCGGCGGCGGCATGGATGCGCGCGCCCGCGCCAATATCGTGATCCGCTTCAAGCCGACCATCGTGCTGTGCACGCCGTCCTACGCGCTGCACCTCGGGCGCACGTTACAGGCGCTCGGCACCGATCCGCGCTCGACCGCGGTGCGCACTTTGTTCGTCGCCGGCGAGCCCGGCATGAGCATCGCCGCCACCCGCGAGCGCATCCAGGATTTGTGGGACGCGCGGCTGGTCGAATTCTACGGCTGCACCGAAGCATCGCCCCATGTCGGTGGCTTTTCCTGCCGGCATTCGCAAACGCCGGGCGGGCCGGTGACCACGCATCTCCTCGAAGACGTGCAGGTCTGGGAAACCATCGATCCGCAGACGCAAAAGCCGCAACGCGACGGCGAGCGCGGCCTCACCGTGTGCACGAACCTGAATTCCGAATCCTCGCCGCAGCTGCGCTTCCTGGTCGGCGATTACGCGACCTTCGATCGCAGCTGCTGTCCGTGCGGGCGCAATCACGTTCGCGCGGTCGGCTCATTCGCCGGCCGCGCCGACGACCTGATCAATCTGCGCGGCATCAAGATGTTTCCGGGCCAGATCGAGCACGCCGTGCGCTCGGTCGCCGGCATCGGCGACGAGTTCGAGATCGTGCTCAATACCAACGCCGACGGGCTCGACGTGATGACGGTGCGTGTCGAGCATCAGGCCGGCGATGAGATTGCCGCCGCCGTTGCGGAAGAAATCCGCAGCCGCTGCGAAGTCCGCTCCGCCGTGGAAGTGCTGGCCCCTGGCACACTGCCGCGCACCGAGTTCAAGGCCGCGCGAGTCAAGGATAGGCGCGGTAAATAACGGCCGGGAACAAAGCCGCGGCCGCTTCATTATTTTTGCAGTTCCATCAGCCTGCAGGGACCGCCATGGCAGGAACCGCAACCCGACAATCGGCACGGCGCAAGCCGGCTGTGCCCAAATCAGCACGCCGCAGATCCACGCGGCAGAGCTCAAGCCGCCGCTGGTCGGCGAGGGTGACGCGGGAAAGCGACGCCCTCGATCTCCAAGGCGGCGTATTCAAATTGCGTGACCCGAAACGGATCGCCGCGTCGCTCAAGCGCTCCGCCGAGCGCAGCCGCAGACGCAAATCCAATCCTTACCGCTCCGCGCTGTCGATGTTGACTTTCTACATCAACCGCGCCGGCAAGAATCTTCCGGCGTCACGGCGCAAGACGCTGCAGCGGGCGAAGGTCGAGCTGCGCAAGCAGTTCGGGCGGGATTAATCCCGCCTATTGAGCGGACAAAAGAACGTCCCCTCCACCTCGACGATATCGTCCTGATTGAGACGGCTCACCTCGACGATGGTGCGTGGCGGATAGGGTGGGCGGCCCCAAAACTCTTCCTGGATTTTATTCACGAGCGGCCGATAGCGGTCCATGTCGGTGACGTAGACCACGAGGCGCACAGCGTTGCGCAGCGTGCCGCCGGCCGCTTCGACGATCGTCTTCATGTTCAAAAAGGCTTGGCGGGTGCGCGCCTCGTCGCCTTCGACCAGCTTATTGGTCGCCGGATCGATGCCACGAATGCCGGCGACAAACACGAAATCGCCGGAGCGCACGCCGAGGCTCCACGGGCCGGTCGGCTTGATGGCGCCGGGCGGCGATAGAAATTCGATATCATCCGACGGCATTCACCGAACCCCTCCGCAATTGCTCAATGCGCGCGGCATCATACAGCAAGCAAATTGGGCCGTGCGTGCCCTTGCTGCGCACCGCCCCGCTTCGCTATTCTGTGCAGAGCGCGGGCGTAGTTCAGTGGTAGAACATCAGCGTCCCAAACTGAAAAGTAACCACGCTGGACGATAGTAATTGCTGATTTTGCTCGATTTCCTTACATAACCTAGCCATGAACAAAGCCCGATCAAAGCCCGTTTACTCCGGGTAGACTTACGGGTAACTTGGAGGCTAGACCCATGATCCGCCGCCCGCGTCGCCGCGAAGGCTTCAAGACAACGCTGGAAGATATGCAGCGCGTCGCCGCGATGCCGGCCACGCCAACCCCTAAGAAAAGCAAGGCCCGCTTGTCGGATGGCTACATTGACACGGTGTGGGACCAGACGCGCGACAAGCCCGAAGCCTTCCCAATCTTGATCAGGGATACCGAAACAAAGGGCTTTCAAATCCGCATAGGACGCCGCCGGCTCGCGTGGCAGTTTGAGCATGAACGCAGCGACCACGGGAAACGGATTTACACCTGCAAGGCGCTGGGCTTTTTTGACCCCGGCTTGCACGCCGGCCAGACCATCCATCGCGAGTCGTGGCACGTTGACACTGACACCGCCCGCAAGGCCGCGACCATCATTGCCGGGCAAGTCCTACAAGGCACCGCGCCGGCCGCCAAGCGCGCCGGGGTTAAGTTTGCCGACGCCTTCGCGGAGTATGTCGCCTACCTGGAACACAAAGCCCGTGAGCACGGCAAGCCCGCTCGTTGGGCTTACAACGTCCAGGCGCTCGGTAATAAGATCATGCTGCCGCAATGGGCGACCTGGACCCTAGGCGAAATGGGCGAGCGGCCCGACGCCGTGGCGGACTGGCACAAGGTGACGGTCAAGCGTCACGGCGCCACATCGGCCAACCATTGCGCCCGGATCATTCGGGCGATGTACAAGCGCCGGGCCGGCCTAGACCGCACTCTAAACGTCGCGTTTCTGCCGACAAGCGGCGTGCGGCTGGCGAAGGAAAAGGGCGAGCAAAAAGGCATGATGGCCGTCGGCTTCCCGGCATGGTTCGCGGCGTGGTCCAGAATTCCGAACGCCACGCGCCGCGGCTATCATCTGGCGTGTCTCTTGACGGGTGCACGGCCGGGCGAGCTTGCCCGGACCCGCTGGAAAGACTTTGACGGCAACGCGCACGTGCTCACCATCGGCGACGCCAAGGCCGGCAACACAATCGAAATTCCAACAACCCCTGAAATTGAAGCCGCGATCAAGCTCGCGGCGACGGACTCGACGATTGTTTACAAGTCGCACGGCAAGGAATTCCTCCACAAAAAGACCGTCGCGCGCGGCGCGGATGATTTTATCTTCGCCGGGTGCCAGTTCATTCAAGCTCGCAACCGCACTGAGTTGCCGGCCCTCGGTCACGCCTTGCGGCGTACCTATAAGACCATCGCGACGGATCATTGCGGCGTGCCCGATGACATATCGGCCGCGTTGCTCGGCCACGTGCCGGAAGGCATGAGCCAAAAATATCTAATCCGTTGGGCGCGCACTAGCGGCCCGGCCATCCTCAAGGCGCAAGCGACAATTTCCAAAACCATTATGCATCTATTGAAGGCGAAGCCGACGCAAAAGAAACGGGCGGCCTAGCCGACTATTTGCCCGGCCAAGCGGATACTTCCGTCTTTGGACCGGGCCGAAGCCCCGATGCGCGAATTGCCGCGACGTTAGAGAGCGCATTCTTTTTTATGAAGATAGTGGATCGCCGCGCTCTGACCGGCACTCTGACGAAGCGCGGATTTTAGATCATTTGGCCTGCCGTTCCGGCGCTGCTCGCGACCGCCGACGACGTGATTGAATGATTCAGTTCTTTGCCGCGCTGCATGAGTCCGTTCATGATGTGGTAGACGGTGCCCGCTCCCAGCAACACATCAGGGAGCCATCGACATGCAAGTCACCTCGATCGGCTTGGATATTGCCAAAACGTGTTTCAAGTTCACGGGATCGACGCGGCCGAGAAGGTCGTCGTTCGGAAGCAACTTCGGCGCAGCCAGGTGCTGGAGTTCTTCAAGGCGCAGCCACCGTGCCTTATCGGCATGGAGGCGTGCGCCACCGCCCATTATTGGGCGCGGGAACTCACGAAGCTTGGTCACAAGGTTCGTCTGATGTCGGCGAGGGATGTGAAGGCATACGTCAAGCGCAACAAGAACGATGCAGCCGACGCTGAGGCGATCTGCGAGGCGGTACGGCGCCCAACCATGCGTTTTGTGCAGGTCAAATCGGCCGAGCAGCAGAGCCAGTTGATGCTGCATCGGACGCGCGATCTTTTGATGCGGCAACGGACCCAGGTGATCAATGCGTTGTGGGCGCATATGGCCGAGCTCGGCATGACGGCTGCACAAGGGAATGCAGGGCTCAGGGAGTTGCTGACGATCATTGCGGGCGCCGCGGATGAGCGCTTGCCGGCCGAGGCTCACGCGAGCCTGATCGTGCTGGCGGCGGAGCTTCAGGCGATGCGGACGCTGATCACATCAATCGAGAAGCGGATTATTGCTCAGCATCGCTCGGACGAAGCAAGCAAGCGGCTCAGGAGCATCCCGGGGATTGGTCTGGTGGGCGCGACCGCCATTGTCGCCACGATCACGGACCCAAAGGCATTCCGGTCGGGCCGCGATATGGCGGCCTGGATCGGCCTCGTACCGCGGCAGGATTCGACCGGCGGCAAACAGAAGCTCGGCCCGATCTCGAAACAGGGCGATCGCTATTTGCGACGCATTCTGGTGGTCGGAGCTCATGCGGTGTTGAAGCTCGCGCGACAGAAGCCGGAGAAGTATCCCTGGCTCACGCAGCTTCTCGCCCGCAAACCGTTCAAGGTTGTGGCGGGGGCACTTGCCAACAAGATGGCCCGCATCGCCTGGGCATTGCTGGTCAAGGGCGGCCCCTATCGGGCGCGTGCACCGGTGGCAGCGGCCTAAGGGGACTGGCGATGGGAGGATGAGGTTGCGTATGTGCGTTCACGAACTGCAAGGGTGATGACGACGTTGATGCGAAACGGTCGAGACCGTCGATCGGAAAACCCGTCTGGGCCAACGCGATACTTGAGCGCGTGCTAATGTCCGGGACCGATCAGCGGATCACATCAGGGCCAGCAGCCACCGTGGCTGCATCGCCACAGAGGTAATCCTCCAAGCGACGATAGGCCGTATACATGGCTGCACCCGAACGCTTCGCTGAAAAGTCAAATTCCGCTTGCACCGCGGGCACCGTCCATACATGGGGCCCTGAACTGTCGCCATGGCTGGCCGCATTCGAGTCCGGTGTTGTGGTATAGCGGTCGCGGCAACCGGTGACCGGCGCGGCCGAGTCTGACCCATCTGTATGGACCGGCCGCGCGTTGCAAGCCGAAAATGATGATTTGGAGAACGTTGGTCTTGCGCTTCTGTATGGACCGGCCGCGCATTGCAAGCCGAAAATGATGATTTGGAGAACGTTGGTCTTGCACTTCTGTATGGACCGGCCGCGCGTTGCAAGCCGAAAATGATGATTTGGAGAACGTTGGTCTTGCGCTTCTGTATTCGGCCTGTTGATGGAGCGTTTGAGCTCCTGGCCATCATGGATATCCGCGCGCGCTCGATCTCATTCGCGTCTCGGCCCCGAAGGCCCTATGGGTCACCTGATCACGAACGCGCTGGCGAGACCTTTTCTCCATCTCCTCTTTCCAACTCGCAGACCTCGGCGGGAAGCCAACACTTGCTTCCGGGATTAGCTTGAGCCGTCAGCCGTCCCCTTGGTGAACTTGAGCGTGTTCAGGCTGCTGTCATCGTGACGCGCACCTCATAGCTGCGCTCTTGTGCCAACACGGTCCAGGCGATCCGCGCCAGCTTGTTGGCGAGAGCCGCGGCCAAAACGTTAGGATGCAGGCGCTGAGCGGCGCGCGCGAGCCAGATCCCGAAGCCGTGCTTCGGCCAGCTCGCCGGCCGCATCAGAATGACTCGGGCGGCTTGCATGAAGAGCATACGCAAGTAACCGTTGCCGCGTTTGGAGATGCGCCCGAGGATAGTTCGGTCTCCGGTCGACATCTGCTTAGGCACAAGCCCGAGCCAGGCCGAAAAATCCCGTCCTCTCGCGAATGCCCCGCCACTGCCGATCGCTGCGACCATCGCACTCGAGATGATCGGGCCGATACCTGGCACGGTCATTACCCTTCGACAGCTGTCATCACTCTTTGCCAACGTCTCGATCTCGTCGGTCACGGCTTCAATCCGCTCATCGAGCTGCCGCCAGTCACTGGCAAGATCAGCGACGATGCGTATCATGCGTGGAGAGAGAACATCCGTCCGCTTGGCCAGGATGTCAGGCAGCGCCTGGCGAAGGAAGCGCAGTCCTTGCCGAACGATGATGCCGCGCTCCAGAAGAAAGCCGCAGAATCTGATTGATCACTGCAGTGCGCTCGCTGACCAGGCGAGACCGCACCCGGTGCAGCGCTTGCAGATCCAGTTGTTCGTCGGTCTTGGCGGGAACAAAGCGAGTCGTTGGCCGCTGCACGGCCTCGGCTACCGCATGGGCATCTCGGAAATCATTCTTGTGCACCTGCCGAAACGGCTTCGCATAGGCGGGCGGAACCTGCTTCACGTCGTGACCAAGCGCGGCAAGCTCGCGAGCAACATAGTGTGTCGCCAACCCCGCTTCGATGCCAATGAGACAGGGTGGCATGTTCGCAAATCTCAATGCGATGCGTCCGCGTGAGACCTTCTCGCGCAACACAATGGCGCCGCGCGCATCGAGGCCGATCATGTGAAGTGTGCTCTTGCCCATATCTATTCCGATGGCAGTTACGGCGTGAACGGTGGACGTGCGAGGCATGGTGGCGCTCCTTCTCCTGAAAAGCCCCCCGGCGCACTCTGCGAGCCGTTGGGGGCAGGAGCGCGGCCGGTCCATCCCATTCGCGTCATTTCTGGCGGGTCATTTGCTGTGGTGCACAACATAGCCGCCCATGATAGGTTTCCCTGCTAAAGGGGCGGCCCATGAGGCGGCGGAAATTCATCGCGCTTCTCGGTAATGCGGCCGTCGCGTGGCCGCTTGCCGCGCGCGCACAACAGCCTTCACAGTCAATACGACATCTCGCCATTTTGCTGCATGGAGTCCAAGGCGATCCTTTATGGGACCAGAGGCTTGCGGCATTTCGTCAAGAACTTGCGCACTTTGGGTGGATGGCAGGCCAGAACCTACAAATAGAGTTGCGATATTCTGGCGGCGAGTATGATCGGCTCTCACGACTGGCTCATGAACTAGTATCTTTGACTCCTGATGTCATCTTCGCGAACACGACGCCGGCTATTAGAGCGCTCCAGCACGAGACCAGCAGCATTCCGATCGTGTTTGTCGAGGTCTCGGACCCCGTCAGTGCCGGCCTCGTTGCTAGTCTGTCGCGGCCTGCCAGCAATATCACCGGCTTTTTATTCTACGAAAACAGCATTGTGGGAAAGTGGCTTGGAATGCTCAAGGAGGTTGCGCCGTTTCTTACGCGTATCGCATTTGTTGGTAACCAAAATGCGTTCCCGTACGGCTATTTTCTGCCGACCGCAAAGATGATCGCTCCGTCCATTGGCATGGAGATAGTCCCCCTTCCAATAACCAATGGCGATGACATCAAACGGTCCATCGAGGCTTTTGCCCGCGCTCCCAACGGTGGCTTACTCTCGCCTAATGATACAACTGCTGAGGAAAATCGTGATCTTATTCTCGCGCTCGCTGCGCGCTATCGCATTCCCGCGGTCTACGCGTTTCGCGATTTCGTCACGGCAGGCGGATTGATGTATTATGGAACCGACCTCGTGACTCACTTTCGTCGCGCAGCATCATACGTTGACCGCGTGCTGCGTGGCGCCAATCCGGCCGATCTTCCGGTCGAGGCTCCGACGAAATACGAGACAGTTCTCAATTTGAAAACAGCGAAAGCGCTTGGGTTGCAGGTCCCGCCGTCGCTGCTCGTCCGCGCCGACGAGGTGATCGAATAAGTGCGCCAGGCAAAGCTGGTGCGATCCAGCCGGTGAAAGTCCGGCCCAAGTAAGGGGTAGCGTCCGCTTGGTAGCGAGTGTTGCGGGGTCACCGGCGACGGTGGCTTCGAAGCGTACACAGCGATTGCGTGGGGTGTGGGATTGAGCCACGAAAGATCAGATGTCGCAGGGGCCGAGGGTTTTTATTCGCTCGAAGGCAACATGTGCGGCACCGTTTTTGCGAGGTGCTGACGCCCTGCCGGGGTCGAAGGCCACATCACGCGCAAAGGGATCGCATCGGAACCTGGGAGGTCTCATGTCTGGCCGCCGCTGTGACGTAGCGTGCGCGAGTACGGCGGCCCGCATCGGGAAGGCGAGGAGCCGTAGCCGATGATGCACGGGCACGAGAAGTCGGACCCCGCCATAGTAGCTGTGAAGCCGGCGAACAAAGCGGAGCTATCCGCGGCGGAGCCGGTGGAGCCAAGGGCGGGGACCGAGGGGAATGCGGGTCAGCAAAGCACGCGCCGGACACAGAGTCGGGAAAGCGTGTCACAGGCGCTGGAACGCATACGGAAAGTCGCAAGGGAAAGGAAGAAGGAGAGGTTCACCGCGCTCCTGCACCACATCAGCATCGATTGGCTTGGTGAGGCGTTCATCGAACTCAAGAGAGACGCCGCACCGGGAGTAGATGGACTAACGTGGCGGACCTACGAAGCAGACCTTGACCGAAACCTCACTGATCTGCATGAGCGGGTTCATCGGGGAGCGTATCGGGCGCTTCCATCACGGCGAACCTACATACCGAAGCCGGATGGACGACAGCGCCCGCTCGCGATTGCCGCGCTGGAAGACAAGATTGTCCAAAGAGCGGTGGCTGCGGTGCTGAACGCGATCTACGAGGAAGACTTCCTCGGGTTCTCGTATGGGTTCCGACCTGGACGCGGCACGCATGATGCGTTGGACGCGCTCTGTGTCGGGATCGTCAGCAAGAAGGTGAGCTACATACTGGACGCCGACATCCGATCGTTCTTCGACGAGATCAGTCAGGAGTGGTTGATCCGTTTCTTGGAACACCGGATCGGCGACCGGCGCATCATCCGCCTGATCCAGAAATGGTTGAAGGCAGGCATCCTCGAAGACGGGATCGTGAGCGTCAGTGAGAAGGGGACGGGGCAGGGATCGGTGATCTCGCCGCTGCTTGCCAACATCTACCTGCACTACGCCCTCGACCTCTGGGCCGCGCGCTGGCGACAGCGCGAGGCCACGGGCGATATGATCATCGTGCGTTATGCCGACGACTTCATCGTCGGATTCCAGCACGAGAGCGACGCCCGGCGCTTCCTGGAAGAGATGCGCGAGCGGTTAGGTAAGTTTGCGCTGTCTCTGCATCCCGAGAAGACCCGGCTCATCGAGTTCGGACGCTATGCGGCGGAACGCCGAAAGCGGCGCGGGCTTGGCAAGCCGGAGACCTTCAACTTCCTGGGCTTCACCTTCATCTGCGGCACGACTCGCTCGGGCAAATTCCAACTTCAACGGAAGACCCGGCGGGACCGCATGCAGGCGAAGCTGCGGAAGATCAAGGAGACGCTGAGGCGGTGCATGCACCGGCCGATCCCCGAGCAGGGGAACTGGCTGGAGCGGGTCGTCCGCGGCTACTTCAATTACCACGCAGTGCCAACCAACGCTCTCGCACTGGACGTGTTCCGGCACCATGTCACCGATCTCTGGCGGCGCACGCTGCGGCGTCGCAGCCAAAAGGATCGGATCACGTGGGCACGGATGACGCAGCTGGTGGACGCCTGGCTTCCGAAACCGATCATCCTCCATCCTTGGCCGAGCGATCGCTTTGCCGTCACACACCCAAGGTGGGAGCCGTATGCGGGAAAGCCGCACGTACGGTTCTGTGCGGGGGGCGCGCGATGAAACGCGCGTCCCTACCGCTACTCATTATTTTTGCTGCAGCGCACGAGGCAGTTAATGACCCTGGCTGTGTAAAAACGCGGTGCCTGTGATTCACTCTGCAGTATGATTCTGCTGCTGCGGAGGGTCGGATGAAGCGCTTCGTTGAGGGGATTGATCGCGGGCAGGCGACGCTGTTTCCGGAATGCCTCGCAGACTGGATCGACGAGAACAATCCAGTTCAAGCGATCGACGTCTTTGTCGATGAACTCGATCTGGCGGCGCTGGGATTTGACGGGGTCGCACCGGAGGCGACCGGACGGCCTTCGTATCATCCGTCGGTGCTGCTGAAGCTCTACATTTACGGCTATCTCAACCGGGTTCAGTCGAGCCGGCGGCTTGAGCGCGAGGCTTTGCGCAATGTCGAGGTGATGTGGCTGACCGGCCGGCTTATGCCCGATCACAAGACGATTGCCGACTTCCGCAAGGACAATGGCGGGGCCATTCGCAAGGTGTGCGCCCGGTTTATCATGCTGTGTCGGCGTCTGGATCTGTTCGCCGAAGTCAGCGTCGCCATTGATGGCAGCAAGTTCAAGGCGGTGAACAATCGGGACAAGAACTTTACCCGGGCGAAGATGGAGCGGCGGCTAGCGCAGATCGAGGTGAGCGTTGCCCGCTATCTGAGCCAGCTCGACAGCGCCGATCGGCAGGAGCCGTCCGAGGCGCGTTCCACCAAAACAACCCGGCTCAAGGAGAAGATCGCCAAGCTGAAGGAGGAGGTGCAACGCCTGCATGGGCTCAAGACGCGGATGCTGGCGGCGCCGGATCAGCAGATATCGCTGACCGATCCTGATTGCCGCTCGATGGCGACGAGCGGCCGAGGGTCAGGCGTCGTGGGCTACAACGTCCAAGTCGCGGTCGATACTGAACATCATCTGATCATCACGCATGAGGTGACCAACGTCGGAAGCGACCGGGCACAGCTCGCCCATATGGCCAAGCAGACCAAGACAACCCTGGAAGCGGCGAGGCTCGATGTCGTCGCCGACCGCGGCTACTTCAGCGGCGAGGAGATCCTTGAGTGCGACAAAGCTGGCATCACGGTGACGCTGCCAAAGCCGATGACCTCGAATGCAAAGGCAGAAGGGCGTTTTGGCAAGCAGGACTTCCGCTATGTGACTGAAGAGGACGTTTACGTTTGTCCCGCCGGAGAGAGGCTCGCCTATCACTACACCACCGAAGAGAATGGATTGGTTCTACGCCGATACTGGACCAATGCCTGTCAAAGCTGCGCCATCAAGCATCGCTGTACCACCGGCAAGGAGCGACGGATCACGCGGTGGGAGCACGAGCACATTCTCGAAGCCGTACAGCGCCGGCTCGACGAGCATCCGGAGAAGATGCGCCAGCGGCGTGAGACCGTCGAACATCCCTTCGGCACCCTGAAGATGAGGATGGGGGCGACGCACTTCTTGATGAAGACGCTGCCGCGGGTCGCCTCCGAGATGGCGCTTCACGTATTGGCCTACAACCTCACCCGCGTCATGAACATCATCGGCATTCAGCCGCTCATGGCGGCGATGAGGGCATAATCAGGCTCGTCCAATAACCGGGCTTCACCGCCCAACCCGCCTTCTGACACCCTCAGCCAAAACGTTTTTGCACGACCAAGACCCATCACGGACATCAGCCACCGTAAATTGATGCACTGCGAAAGGGTCACCCGATCACATCCAGTTTCAGGAACGTTGCCCCCCGCTTGTCTCGCAAAGGTGTTTGTGGCCTTTTTTCAGTTTGCCGTGCTGCATCAATACGGCCGGTGCCGGATTAGAATTTCAGCTCGAATTCGCCATTGATCTCCACCGGTATGCCGTGGGGCAATTCTGCCATACCTACCGCCGTGCGTGCATGCTTGCCGGTCTGCGGCCCGAACAGCTCGTAGAAGAAATCAGACGCGCCGTCGATGATTTCCGGCATGCGATCAAATCCCGGCGCGACATTGACCATCCCGTATAACCGAATGACGCGCTTCACGCGATCGAGATCACCGAGTTCCTGCTTCAGACTTGCCAGCATCGATAGCGCTACCGCGCGTGCAGTCGCGTAACCTTCCTCGATCGTGACGTCGCGGCCGACTTTTCCCTTGGCCTTAACGCCCGACCCGGACATGTTGCGGCCGTGGCCCGACGCATAGATGATCGAGCCGACCACCACACAGCCGGTCCGGTTTGGATTCGGGAATATGAACGGTTCGGGCAACGAATAGCCCATTGCCTTGATCTTATCTTCGATCTCACTCATCGCAGCGTTCCCTCTAGTCTCATCGTTCCTGCTCCTTCGTTTTTGGGTCGGATCGCGGCGGCCAATTGAGGAAAGCCTAGCGATCGGAGAAGACGATATGAAGTGCGCTCTCGGCCTATCGCCCAGTCGATTACCCCCTCGCTCAGGTCAAATAATGCCGTGCGTGAGCTCGTGGTTGGCCCTCGACGGCCCCCACAGGGACGGCTGGCGCGGCAGCTTTCGGGGGTACTTCCGCCGCGATAGGGACGCGAGGGCGCGGCAGACCGTATGTTCGTTGTCGGTGCGTATGTGGCTCGTCCACGCTATGCGACGAGCGAGGGTTGCGTCGGATTAGCCGGCGCCGAGCCTCACGCACAGGGGACGAGCCATGCAGGAAAATAGCAAAATCTTTGTTGGTCTTGATACCTCCAAGATGAAGATCTCCGTGGCCCTGGCTGAAGAGGGCCGTCAGGGCGAGGTCCGATTTCTCGGCGACATCGACAACACGCCAGATGCGATAAGGCGTTTGGTAAGAAAGCTGACTGGCAAATTCCGCGAGCTGCTGTTCTGCTATGAGGCGGGGCCGACTGGCTACGGCTTGCATCGCCAGATCACTGCTCTCGGCCATTCTTGCTCTGTCATCGCGCCTTCCCTGATCCCCAAGCGGCTTGGCGAGCACGTCAAGACCAATCGCCGGGATGCCCTTACCCTGGCGCGACTTCACCGCGCCGGCGAATTGACGACAATCTGGGTGCCAGATCCGGGGCATGAAGCCATACGGGATCTGGTACGGGCCCGCGAAGCCGCCATGGAGGATTTGCGCGAGAAGCGCCAGCAGCTGCAATCCTTTCTCCTACGCCACGGGCGGATCTATCCAGGCCTCAGGTCATGGACGCTGGTGCACGCCCGCTGGCTGTCCAACCTCACCTTCGAGCATTCGGCCCAGTATCTCGTATTGCGCGAATATCGGCAGGCAATCGAAGATGCCGAGGCACGGCTTGAACGCCTGACGCAGCAAGTCGCAAACGTCGTCTCCACTTGGTCAATGGCGCCGGTGGTCGAGGCCTATCAGGCCATGCGCGGTGTGGCGTTTTTGACAGCGGTGACTTTTGTGGCGGAGATCGGCGATGTGCGCCGCTTCGAGACGCCCCGGCAGCTGATGGCCTATCTCGGTCTGGTGCCTTCGGAACGCTCGACCGGCGAGCAGGTTCGACGCGGCAGCATCACCAAGGCCGGCAACCCACGAGCCCGCCGTGTTCTGATCGAGGGAGCTTGGACCTATCGCTATCCGGCTCGCCTGAGCCGAGCTTTGCAGGTGCGACAGGAGAGGCTACCCAAGATCGTGCGGGCAATCGCGTGGAAGGCCCAGGTGCGGCTGTGCGCGCGCTATCGTAGATTAATGGCAGCTGGCAAACGCCAGACCTTGGTCACGACAGCGATTGCACGCGAGATGGCGGCCTTCCTATGGGCGATCGGCCATGAGGTGGTGCCGCGCTCTGTAGCGGCATAAGGTCGGACGAAGTTCACATTCATCGCGGAGGACCAAATCAGTTGCACTGACATCGGCGATTGCGCAGCGCCGGAGGCGGGGTCTCGGTGGGAAACCCTCGTATGAATTGTGTGGCCGATGACCTTCATCGACGCCCGCTGGCAGATCGAGGCAGTCCCGGACGAACACACGGAAATGCGGTAACCAACCCGCGCATCAGAGTCTGCTCAACCGTCGTCTTGACGGCCCCGTCTCCGGCTTTGCGCAAAGCTTCATCCCTCCTCACCCCATTTTTGTGATGGGAGTGCACACACGCGCCCAAAATCATTGACAACGAACATCAGAGTTCATGACCCAAATCTACACTTCGCCGCCATCATTTTTCGCACTGCGAAAGGCTCATTCGATCACCTCGTCGGCGGTGGCAAGCACGGTAGGCGGGAAGGTGACGCCGAGGATTTTCGCGGTCTTGAGATTGAGCCGCAGCGCGAACCGCGTCGATTGCTCGATCGGCAGGTCGGCGGGCTTGGCGCCGCGTGCGATCTGGTCGGCAAGCTCGGCCGCGCGCCGGGCCGCCGCGACGTAGTCGGCGCCGTACGACAGCAGTCCGCCGGCGGCGACGAACCGCGGGCTCGCATCGAGGCAGGAGATCATGCGGTGCCGTAATGCAAAGGCGGCGATGAGGTCGGCATCGCTGGTGAAAACCGCGGAAGCCGGCAGGAACAGCGCGCCGCGGAATTCCGGAGCGATCCGCTGTAACGCACGCTCGTAATCGTAGGGCGGGTCGCGAAGCTCGATGCCGGTGAGCGCGATGCCGAGCGAAGGGGCGGCGCTCGCCACCGCCCGCCAGGCCTCGGCACCGTCAAAATCCCAGAACCCGAACGCCGCATGCAGATCGGGAAAGGCATCCTTGAAGAGCTGGAGCCGCTTTTTCGTCGCTTCGATGGATAGCACATAGATGCCGGTGGCATTTCCGGTCGGCCGCGCCAAGCTCGATACGAAGCCGCTCGTCAGCGGATCGTAGCCGATCGCGAGCATCACAATGGGAATCGTGCTGGTGGCGGCCATGGCCGCTCGCAGATTATCCTCTTGGCCCAAGGCGAAGATGAGGTCGACGCGGCGCCGCACCAGTTCGCGCATGGCCTCGTCGTAGCGATCGAGGTGACCTTCGAGATTGATGTATTCGACGGCGAGCGTATCGCCTTCGACATAGCCAAGTTCGCGCAACCGGCCGAAAAAGGCGACATAACTCGGCGGCACGCCCTTGGGACTCACCGGATGCACTATGCCGACCCGCAGCGGCTTGGGCGTCTGGCTGCGCGCGCGCCGTGCCGTTGCGACGATACCGGCCGCCGCGCCGCCGAGCGCGGATATGAATTGCCGTCTACCGATGCCGATTGCCATTTAGCCTAGGCCCGTTGCGATCATGCCCGCTGCGATAGGAGTAAGAATACCACGCCTCAAAACGCCGGTCTGTGGCCGTCAGGCGCGACTGCTTTTGATGCTGTGGACGGCTCCTCCACCCGGCACGTGAGTGCCATGGATGTGGGCGCTGTTAAGGCTCCCACGATTCGGAGGAGCTATCCATGCAAACGATCACGACCATCGGTCTCGACATCGCCAAGTCGGTTTTCCAGGTTCATGGCGCCGATGCGGAGGGCAATGTAGTCATCCGCCGGCAACTCAGGCGACGCTACGTGCTGGCCTTCTTCCAGAAGCTACCGCCCTGCCTGGTCGGCATCGAAGCCTGCGCCTCGTCGCATCATTGGTCGCGCGAACTGCTGGCGCTTGGCCACACCGTTCGCCTGATGCCGCCGGCCTACGTGAAGCCCTATGTGAAGCGGCATAAGAACGATGCAATTGACGCCGAGGCGATCTGCGAAGCGGTCACCAGACCCAATATGCGGTTTGTGGCCACCAAGACGCGCGAGCAACAGAGTTGCCTGACGCTGCATCGTACCCGGCACTTGTTGATCCGCCATCAGACCTCGGTGATCAATGCCGTCCGCGCCCATATGGCCGAGTTTGGCATCGTCGCGCCGGTCGGACGCAACGGCGTCGAAGAGCTGCTTACTATCGTCGCCGATGCAAACGACAAACGGCTGCCCGACATTGCCCGTGCCTGTATCGCCGCTCTCGGCGCCCAATTGAGGGCGTTGAAGGCTCAGATCCTGCA
The DNA here is from genome assembly GCA_963724715.1 of uncultured Alphaproteobacteria bacterium. Taxonomy (GTDB): domain Bacteria; phylum Pseudomonadota; class Alphaproteobacteria; order Rhizobiales; family Xanthobacteraceae; genus BOG-931. The sequence goes on from CAVRVV010000006.1 coordinate 688,772, forward strand.
GTTCGATCGTCTGATCATGGCCTGGCACCGATCCAACCAGGCCAGCCGGAGGCTCGACGATATACCCGGCGTCGGTCCGGCACTTGCCACCGCTCTGGTCGCCACTGTTGCCGATCCGAGAGCCTTCCGATCAGGACGCAACTTCTCGGCCTGGATCGGGATCGTGCCAAAGCAGCACTCGAGCGGGGGCAAAGATCGGCTCGGTAGCATTAGCAAACGAGGTGACCGCTATCTGCGCGGCCTGTTCGTGGCCGGCGCGCTTGCTGTTATCCGCTATGCCAAGATCCATGGCACCAAGCGCCGGCCCTGGCTTACGGCGTTGCTGGCGAGGCGCCCGACCAAGGTCGCCGCCATCGCGCTCGCCAATAAGATCGCCCGGATGGCATGGGCAATGATGGCCAAGGGCGAGCGCTACAAGGAGCCGCTCGCGCTCGCGGCTTGAACGAGATCGCGCCAGACAACCGGCGTGATGTGAAGGTTGGGAGGACGAACAGCACGTAATGCAGAGCCGGTCGATCCGGCGATCAGGACAACCCAGCTGCCCCCACGCATTGTCGAATGCGGGCTTTCGATCGGGACCTGATCCGCGGAAGGCATTATGGCCAGCGGTCATGTGAACCGCGCAAATAGGCCGAACACACGGGCGCACCGACCAATCTGCAAGCGTGAAAAAAGTTCTTGCCAACTCGGAGCCGTCCACACACGGGGGCACAGCCGCCGCGCGTCCGGCGAAGCGGCGCGACCGTTGATTACCCATCGCGACATTTCAGCCGGCTCATTTGCTGTGCCGCACAAAATGATATTGCTATGATCCTCAGTCGAGGGGCGATCCATGAGGCGACGGGAATTCATCGGGTTTGTCGGGGGAGCGGCGATAGCATGGCCGGTCGCCGCCCGCGCGCAGCCGTCTGCGATGCCAGTCGTAGGCTTCCTCAGCAGTCAATCGCCTGAGGGCTACGCGCCGTATGGGGCCGCGTTTCGCCAGGCCTTGGGCGAGGCGGGCTATGTCGAGGGGCAAAACGTCGCTATCGAATATCGTTGGGCGCGCGGCAATATGGACCAATTGTCAGCGTTCGCCGCCGATCTGGTTCGTCGCCGGGTCGATGTTATCGCCGCAACCGGCGGCGTTGTGACGGCGCGTCTCGCCATGGCGGCGACCACCTCGATACCGATCGTCTTTAACAGCGGCGAAGACCCGGTGCAGGCTGGCCTCGTCACCAGCCTCAATCGGCCAGGCGGTAACGTGACCGGCGTTAGCTGGTTCAACGTCGAAGGCGTAGCGAAACGGATGGCGCTGCTTCACGAAGTCGTTCCGGCCGCGGCGGTGATGGCGCTGTTAGGAAATCCGAAAGACCCGGAATTCGAGCCGGCCGTCGCCGTCGCGAACGATACGGCGCGCGCGCTTGGAGTGCAGCTCGTCGTGCTCGAAGCCGCCACGCCGAGCGAAGTCGACGCGGCCTTTGACACTGCCGCGCAAAAGCGCGTCGGCGCTCTCGTCGTCGCATCCGGTGCGTTCTTCATCAATCAGCGTGCTCAACTCATCGGCCTAGCGGCGCGGCACGCCATTCCCTGCATCTACACCGGGCGGGAAACTGTCACCGACGGCGGCCTGATGAGCTACGGCAACATTCTGGCGGACGCCTATCGCCGCAACGCCCTTTACGTCGGCCGCATCCTCAAGGGCGAAAAGCCCGGCGACCTGCCGATCGACCGTTCAACCAAGTTCGAGCTGGTGATCAATCTCAAGACCGCCAAGGCACTCGGCCTCACCGTGCCATTTGGCCTATTGAACGCCGCCGATGAGGTCATCGAATAGCGGATCAATTGCTGCACCTGCTTGCGGCTGGTTTTGGCCCTTAACTGCCGCCGCGGTCAGTGATTGTCGCGGCAGCCTTCCGGGGTAAAGCAGACACGACCGCCACAAACGAGCGAGGCAGCTTCTGACCCACAGCGCACATCCTGCAGTCCATTTGCCGTGATGCACAATGCGGAGTCAACGCGAGGAGAGGATGTGATAACCTTTAGTCCTCGGTCGGGGTGTAGCCCATGAGACGGCGGGAATTTCTGACGCACCTAGGCGGCGTTGCCGCCACAACCTCACTCGCTGGGCTGCGCACCGCGAAGGCGCAACGGCCGGAGTCGTTACCGTTGATCGGCTATCTCAGCTTCACGTCGCCCAGTGAGCGCCCGACATTGCTGACAGCCTTTCAGCAAGGACTGGAGCAGGCGGGCTATATCGCCGGACGCAACGTGGCGATTGAGTATCGCTCAGCGGATGGCCATTATGACCGCCTGCCAGAGCTTGTTACGGAATTGATAAAACTTGGTCCTTCAGTAATCGCCGCGACCGGAGGAGAAGGTCCGACCCGCGCGGCAATTGCCGGCAGCAGGACAATTCCCATAGTGTTCACCCTCGGATCCGATCCCGTCAAAGCGGGTATCGTCGAATCGTTCAGTCACCCTGGCGGCAACGCGACCGGTGTGGCCCTCATCGGATACGAGCTGGATGCCAAGCGTCTTCAGCTTCTAAACGAGCTGGTTCCAGAGGCCCGTACGGTTGGCGTGCTGGCTAATTCAAGTAGTCCGTCCACACAGCCTGCGCTTGCGGACATGCAACGGGCGGCACAAATCAATGCTCAGCATCTCGTGATTTTGGATGCGGGCACCACGAACGAACTGGACTCGGTTTTTGCCAGCTTGCAATCGCAGCATATCGACGCTGTGCTGGTCACCACGAACCCCTTCTATGAAGGCCGGCGAGAGCAGCTCGTGGCGCTTGCCGAGCGCTACTCCATCCCCGTCGTCTATCCTTGGCGGGAATATCCCGTTGATGGCGGTCTCATCAGCTACGGCACGAGTTTTACGGAATCTTATCGTCAAGCCGGCCTATATGTCGGGCGGATCCTCAAGGGCGAGAAACCCGCCGAACTTCCTGTCGTGCAGGCAACAAAATTCGAATTGGTCGTGAATCTGAAAACTGCCAAAAAGCAGGGCATCAATGTGCCGACCGGCATCCTGCTGCGCGCCGACGAGGTGATTGAATAGCTGTGCTATTTGCTGCGGTGCATGAGTTTGCTTCTGATGCTGTGGACGGCTCCTCCACCGGCACGAGAGTGCCAAAGAAGTGGGGGCTGGTTAAGGCTCCCACGATTCGGAGGAGCTACCCATGTCAACGATTACTACAGTCGGTCTGGATATCGCGAAGTCTGTTTTCCAGGTTCATGGCGTCGATGCTGAGGGCAATGTTGTCACTCGCCGGCAGCTCAAGCGACGCTACGTACTGGCGTTCTTTGAGAAGCTGCCGCCCTGCCTGGTCGGCATCGAGGCCTGTGCCTCGTCACACCACTGGTCGCGCGAACTGCAGGCCCTCGGCCATAGCGTACGGCTGATGCCGCCGGCGTACGTGAAGCCTTACGTCAAGCGGCAGAAGAACGATATGGCCGACGCTGAGGCAATTTGTGAGGCGGTCACAAGGGCCAATATGCGGTTCGTGCCGACCAAGACGCCCGAGCAACAAAGCGGGCTGGTGCTCCATCGCACGCGCCATCTGTTCATCCGCCAACAGACCTCAGTCATCAATGCGATCCGCGCTCATCTTGCCGAGTTTGGCGTCATCGCACCGGTCGGACGCAAAGGCATCGAGGAACTGCTGCATGTCATCGCCGATCGGGGAGACAAACGGGTGCCCGATGTTGTGCGTGCCTGCCTTGCCGCGCTGGGCAGCCAATTGCTCAACCTCAAAAGGCAGATCTTGGATTTTGATCGAATGATCATGGCATGGCACCGCTCCAATCCAACGAGCAAGCGCCTCAATTGCATTCCTGGCGTCGGCCCACTGCTGGCCACCGCGCTGGTCGCAAACGTCGCCGATCCTAAGGCCTTCCGATCAGGTCGCAACTTCTCGGCCTGGATCGGCCTGGTACCCAAGCAGCACTCGAGCGGGGGGCGGGTCAGGCTCGGCAGTATCAGTAAACAGGGTGACCGCTATCTGCGCGGTCTGTTCGTGGCCGGCGCACTCGCCGTCATCCGCTATGCCAAGATCCACGGGACCAAGTATCGGCCCTGGGTCGCAGCATTGTTGGCACGACGGCCGACCAAAGTCGCTGCCATCGCGCTTGCCAACAAGCTTGCGCGAATGGCCTGGGCGATGATGGCCACCGGTGAGCGATACAATTATCCAACCGGGTTAAGGGTCTAACGAGATCGCGCCAAAGTACCGTGGCGTGATGTGAAGGTTGGGAGGGCGAACAGCACGTAATGCAGAGCCGGTCGATCCGGCGATCAGGACAACCCACACGGGCCAGAGCATTCTTGAATGCGGGTTTTTGACCGGGACCTGATCCGCGGAGAGCATTATGGCCAGCGGTCATGTGAACCGCACTCAAAGGCCGAACACATGGCTGCACCGACCAAGCCTGCGACGTGAAGATTCTCCTTGCCAGCTCGGAGCCGTCCACACATGGCCCTTAACTGCCGCAGCGGTACGCGACAGCCGCGGCAGCTTTTGGGGGCAAAGCGGACATCCCGGTTTGATCGGGTCGCGGCAGTTCATGACCCTGGCTGTGTAAAAACGCGGTGCCTATGATTCACTCTGCAGTATGATTCTGCTGCTGCGGAGGGTCGGATGAAGCGCTTCGTTGAGGGGATTGATCGCGGGCAGGCGACGCTGTTTTCGGAATGCCTCGCAGACTGGATCGACGAGAACAATCCAGTTCAAGCGATCGACGTCTTTGTCGATGAACTCGATCTGGCGGCGCTGGGATTTGACGGGGTCGCACCGGAGGCGACCGGACGGCCTTCGTATCATCCGTCGGTGCTGCTGAAGCTCTACATTTACGGCTATCTCAACCGGGTTCAGTCGAGCCGGCGGCTTGAGCGCGAGGCTTTGCGCAATGTCGAGGTGATGTGGCTGACCGGCCGGCTTATGCCCGATCACAAGACGATTGCCGACTTCCGCAAGGACAATGGCGGGGCCATTCGCAAGGTGTGCGCCCGGTTTATCATGCTGTGTCGGCGTCTGGATCTGTTCGCCGAAGTCAGCGTCGCCATTGATGGCAGCAAGTTCAAGGCGGTGAACAATCGGGACAAGAACTTTACCCGGGCGAAGATGGAGCGGCGGCTAGCGCAGATCGAGGTGAGCGTTGCCCGCTATCTGAGCCAGCTCGACAGCGCCGATCGGCAGGAGCCGTCCGAGGCGCGTTCCACCAAAACAACCCGGCTCAAGGAGAAGATCGCCAAGCTGAAGGAGGAGGTGCAACGCCTGCATGGGCTCAAGACGCGGATGCTGGCGGCGCCGGATCAGCAGATATCGCTGACCGATCCTGATTCCCGCTCGATGGCGACGAGCGGCCGAGGGTCAGGCGTCGTGGGCTACAACGTCCAAGTCGCGGTCGATACTGAACATCATCTGATCATCACGCATGAGGTGACCAACGTCGGAAGCGACCGGGCACAGCTCGCCCATATGGCCAAGCAGACCAAGACAACCCTGGAAGCGGCGAGGCTCGATGTCGTCGCCGACCGCGGCTACTTCAGCGGCGAGGAGATCCTTGAGTGCGACAAAGCTGGCATCACGGTGACGCTGCCAAAGCCGATGACCTCGAATGCAAAGGCAGAAGGGCGTTTTGGCAAGCAGGACTTCCGCTATGTGACTGAAGAGGACGTTTACGTTTGTCCCGCCGGAGAGAGGCTCGCCTATCACTACACCACCGAAGAGAATGGATTGGTTCTACGCCGATACTGGACCAATGCCTGTCAAAGCTGCGCCATCAAGCATCGCTGTACCACCGGCAAGGAGCGACGGATCACGCGGTGGGAGCACGAGCACATTCTCGAAGCCGTACAGCGCCGGCTCGACGAGCATCCGGAGAAGATGCGCCAGCGGCGTGAGACCGTCGAACATCCCTTCGGCACCCTGAAGATGAGGATGGGGGTGACGCACTTCTTGATGAAGACGCTGCCGCGGGTCGCCTCCGAGATGGCGCTTCACGTATTGGCCTACAACCTCACCCGCGTCATGAACATCATCGGCATTCAGCCGCTCATGGCGGCGATGAGGGCATAATCAGGCTCGTCCAATAACCGGGCTTCACCGCCAAACCCGCCTTCTGACACCCTCAGCCAAAACGTTTTTGCACGACCAAGACCCATCACGGACATTGGCGCGTATCTCATGTTGCAGTGGCGAAGCCGCTTTCGGCCTCTGTCAAAGCACTCGTTCGACCCGCTAAGATGCCTCCCTCGAGCGTTGGGGGGCAGGCATGAGGCGGCGGGAATTCCTTGGCCTTTTTAGCGTTGCGATTATCGCCGCGCGGACGCGTGTCGCACGCGCGCAGCACACCGGGAAGCTGCCGACTATTGGATTTCTAGGCGTGAGCACGCCTTCGGGCTGGAGCCATTATGTCACCGCTTTCGAGCAGCGACTGCGCGAACTTGGCTGGATCGAGGGGAGCACCGTCGCAATCGAGATTCGGTGGGCAGAGGGGCGGGGCGAGCGTTTCTCGGAAATCGCTGCCGAATTCGTTCGGGACAATGTCGACATCATTGTCACAGCGGGAGGCGCAGTTGTTGCGGCAAAGCAGGCGACATCGACCATTCCGATTATCTTTGCGCTGGCGAATGACCCTGTTGGTATCGGCCTGGTTGCGAGCTTGGCGCGACCGGGCGGCAACGTCACCGGGCTGTCTGCCCAGGCGACTGATCTTGCCAGTAAGCGGCTTGAGTTGCTGCGAGAGTTTGTCACTGGAATCCGTCGGTTGGCGATCCTGGGCAACGCCGGATATCCAGCCGCCGTGCTGGAAATGGGCGAGGTTCAGGAGACGGCCCACAAGCTTGGCCTCGACGCTGCCATATCGGAAATCCGGCAAGCTGAGGATATTGCGCCGGCCTTCGAGACGTTCAGGGGCCAAGCGCAGGCGCTTTATGTGGTCGCGGATCCTCTCACGGGCAGCAACCGGGCGAAGATCAACAGCTTGGCGCTAGACGCGCGTCTACCGACGATGCACGGAATTCGAGAGTACGCTGAAGCCGGCGGGCTAATATCCTATGGACCGAACATCCCTGACCTTTTTCGCCATGCTGCAGAATATGTCGACAGGATTCTGCGTGGAGCAAAGCCCGCCGACCTGCCGGTCGAGCAGCCGACCAAGTTTGAACTGGTCATTAATATGAAAACTGCGAAGTCGCTGGGTCTGACCGTGCCGCAAACGCTACTGGCGATCGCCGACGAGGTGATCGAATAGGTACGATTTTGCTGCACTGCATTTCGGTCGAACTTGGCCCTGAACGGCCGCCCATCCGTGTGTTTGGGCGGCAGCTATCGGAGGGGAAGCGGTCACAACAGCCCGTGACGGGCGCGGCCGAGTATTACCCATTTCGTACATTTGAGCGGCCCTAATTGCTGTGCCGCACAAGGAAGCCTTAACCGGCGCTATAGGCCACAAGAAATGCTCGATATTGGGCGCACACTTCGGATAAGCGTGCCCCGATCGACGCGCCTTCGCGATCAGCTTCCCTGGCGTCGAAGCCGAACGAGCTTGTTGGCCGCCCTGGCAGCGGCCAGGGCGTAGCTACGATCTCGATGCACCAGCATCATGAGCATTGCGCCTTCAAGCGCGGTTACTTTGGTAGGCAGCCCTTGATCGCATTGGCTCGTGCACTGTAGGTGACGTGCCCTGCGGCATCTGCCGCTAGGCTCCCGCGCACGCGGCTTTTGAGCATAGCAATTTCCTCAGAGCTCATATCGGCAATCATCGGACGAATGCTCGATGCCAACATACTGGTGGTCCAGAAGTCGTCGAAGTCGGTAAATGTTCGGTAGACGGTGATCTCTTGCGTTTCGACCGCGTCGAGACCCGCAGTTATCCAGATATTCCGCAGAACATCCAACTGGCTTACTTCAGCCCGCGGCGGGAGTACGGGATTGAGGCCCATGGCGCGCATTTCGGCCTGCACCGGCTCCAAAGGAAATCCGCCGCCGAACATATCCCACACATAGGCCGCCACCGTACCGCCCGGGCAAACCACTCGCATCATCTCGGCGACGCCCTTCTCTGGATCGGGAACGAAGAAAATCACTAGCGCCATTACTGCTACGTCGAATCGACTTTCGGAGAATGGGAGTGTCATAGCATCGCCTTGGCGAAACTCTGCCTTTCGCGCTCCGGGTCGTGCGCGCGCGAAGGCCAGCTGTGCCTCGGACGGATCAATCCCCTGAACCTCAATTGGCGCACATTGGTCGGCCATGAGTTCGGTAAAGGCGCCGTTGCCACAGCCGATATCTATCCAGCGTAATCCAGGCAACGGTGCGAGCCACCGGAGGAACTGATCGCCCGCTAGCCGGCTCCAAACACCCATGTAGCGTTCGTATCCGGCAGCGGCCGCTTCGTCGTAACGAATCTGAGGTCCGACCACTGTCGCGTACTCCGTTAGACCCAGGGAGACCACAATATCTCAAGGACGACCCCGGACATATCAGTTGATGGCCCTGAACGGACATCGGCCAACGGCCCGAACTCACCCCCCTGACCGAAATCCGCTCTAACTCACGAGCACAGCGAGGATACCCGTCAGCACGATAGTTGAGAGGATTGTAAACGCGGTGACGTTTGCATCCCACCGCCAGTATTGCGGGCCTATCGGAGGCTCAAACGGGAGGTATCCATTCTCGTCGTACAGAGCGCCTCCAAAGATCGGCGGGCGAAGACGGCCGCGAAGAACCCACCGTAGATTGCGGCGCTGAGAGCTGCCGCGAGGTACAAGCGCTCCAGTGGCCTCGGCCCATCGATCCAGATCAGATAAAGGGCAACCAATCCCACGCCGGCGTAGGACAGAATTTGCCAGACCACATGAAAGCGTGCATGCGGCGTCCATCTGGGATTGGTAGCATGGGTCTTGTTGAAGTCGGCTTTGATCGTGACCAAGGCGTAGCCGAGAACGGCAAGAGTAAGGAGTATTCGGGCAATAGTCTGCATTTGGATCGTCTCCCAAACCCTGATTGCAAAGACCAGTTTTGCATAGCGCTCTACCAAAGCAAATGTCGCTTTCTGGCCCTGAAGGGTCGCCATGGCTGGCCGCATTCGAGATCGGTGTTGGTGGTATAGCGGTCACGGCAACCGGTGACTGGCGCGGCCGAGTCTGACCCAGAGCGTCATTTCGAGGCCGTCAATTGACGCATTGCGAAAGGCTCATTCGATCACCTCGTCGGCGCGCTGTAGGAACAATTCCGGGACCGTCAGGCCAAGCACCTTGGCGGTCTTGAGGTTGATCACGAGTTGGTATTGAGTGGGCAGCTGCACCGGAAGATCGCCCGGAGAGGCGCCGCGCAGGATGCGGTCGACATAAGACGCCGCCTCACGCACCGTTTCTAGTTGATCAACTCCATACGAGATCAAGCCGCCGCTTGCCGCATAGAAACGGAATGGGTAGATCGCCGGCAGACCCAGGCGGGCAGCGGCCGCAGTGATCACATTGCGGCCGGTCGCGGTGAGCGGGCTCGGCGTTACGATAAAGCCGCCATTTGGCTCGCGCGCGAATTCGGTAAGGACGCGGTCGATGTCGGCGGTGTCGCGCACGCCGGCCGCGGTCACTGTCATTCCCAACGGGTTTGCAGCAGCCTCGGCTGTGCGGATGAATGCGACGTTGGCCACGATTTCCGGAACGTGGAGGACCGCGACGCGACGGACGGCCGGCGCGACCTCATTGAGCAGCTGCAGCCATTTGCCGCCGATCGCGGGCTCAAAATTGTGAAATCCAGTGATATTCCCACCCGGATGGGCGAGGTTCGTCATATAGCCGCTTCCGACCGAATCGGACACCCAGGTGAACACGATCGGCAGGGTGTGGGTCGCTTGCAATACGGCCGATACGACCGGATTTGTTGAAACGAAAATCACGTCGGGCGCACGTGCGACGATTTCCTCAGCCGCTGCGCGGGTACGCTCGGTGCTGGCGCCCGTGAAGCGGTAATCGATCCGAAGGTTGCGGCCTTCGGTCCAGCCAAGCTCCTGGAGTCGTCCCTTGAAGGTGGCGAGATAGGCCTGCCAAACCTCGTCTTCCGCGGAAAACCCCATGATTACGCCGATCCGGCGCATGCGATCGGTCTGCTGTGCGTCAGCGCAGAGCGGCCGCAGCAGCACTGACGCCGCTGCGCCGCCGAGCGCAGATATGAATTGCCGCCTTCCAATGTCGATTGCCATTTGCCCATCCCACTGGAATCACGCCCGTCGTAATGCAAAGCAGAATATCACGCCCCAATCGGCCGGTCTGTGATGTCCTTCGCGCCGGTCCTCGCCGTTTTATGCTGCAGGTGTGAGGCAGAAACTGGCCCTTAACTGCCGCGATGGCGGACGCCTGCCGTGGCAGCTTTCGGGGGCATAGCAGTCGCGCCTTCCATAAGATGGCGCGGCAGAAACTGACCCATCACGACATTTCGCGCCCACCATTCGCTGTACTGCACAACACCACGCGTATGGTAGGGTTTAATCCTCGACCGTGGGGGCCCCTGTGAAGCGACGCGCATTCATCACACTGCTCGGCAGTGCCGTTGCATGGCCGTTCGCGGCGCGTGCTCAGCAGACGGCAAAACCTGTAATCGGCTTCCTCAATGGATCCTCGGCAACTGCTTATGCCCCATACGTGCAAGCCTTCGTTCGCGGACTTGCGGAAGCGGGCTATACCGTCGGGGAAAATGTTGCGATCGAATACCGCTGGGCCGAGGGCCACTATGATCGCATCCCCGATATGGCCGACGACCTCGTCCGTCGCCGGGTTGCCGTCCTCGCTCCGAACACGCCGGCAGCGCACGCTGCAAAGCGCGCCGCTGGTAACATCCCCATTGTCTTCTTTACCGGCGAGGATCCCGTCGCGAGCGGCCTCGTGGCAAGCTTGAACCGTCCCGGCGGTAACGCCACCGGCGTGACCTCGATGTTTGGAGGAATGGCGGCAAAGCAGGTCGGGCTTTTGCGCGAGCTAGTCCCCGGCACGGCGTTGATCGGGTTCCTCGTCAACCCACGCAATCCAATCACTGAGCAGAATGTACGGGATGCGCTCGATGCTGCGCAAAATCTTGGCGAGAAGATTGAGATCGTCCATGCGAGCAGCGAAGCAGAGATCGACGCGGCGTTCGATACGATGCGCGGCACGCGAGCCAGCGCGCTGCTAGTGCAGCCTGATGCCTTTCTTGTCAACAAGCGCATCGTAGCGCTTGCCGCGCGGGATGCGCTGCCCGCCATGTATCAGACCCGCGAGCTAGTCGCTGCGGGTGGGTTGATGAGCTACGGATCAAGTCTTGCCGCCATGTACCACCAGATGGGTGTCTATGCCGGCAAGGTTCTCGGCGGCGCAAACCCGGCCGAGTTACCGGTGTTGCAGCCCACCAAATTCGAGATGGCGATCAATCTGAAAACCGCCAAGGCGCTCGGGTTGAAACTCTCTGACAACTTGCTGTCGCTGGCTGACGAGGTGATCGAGTAGCGCTGATTTTTGCTGCACTGCGTTAGTCCGCTCGTGGCCCATCGCGCCATTTCAAGCGGATGAATTGCTGTGGTGCACACCCCGTTCCACCAATGTGGTAGGATATGTCCTCGGGCTCGGGGGAAAGAACATGCGGCGCCGGGACTTCATCACGCTTGTCGGCGGTACGGCAGCCACATGGCCGCTGGTGGCGAGCGCACAGCAAGCGACGATGCCGGTCATCGGATTTCTCAACGGAGCCTCTCCGGAAGGCTTCGCCTCCCAGGTCAAGGCGTTCGGTGAGGGCTTGAAGGAATCGGGCTATGTTGAAGGCCAGAACGTGGCCATTGAATACCGCTGGGCGAACGATCAATTTGATCGTTTGCCTGAATTCGTAGCCGACCTTATTCGCCGCCGCGTGTCAGTGATTTCTGCCAACACGCCCGCCAATCTGGTAGCTAAGGCGGCCACCAAGACGATCCCCATTGTCTTCACTACAGGCGGCGATCCGGTGAAGCTCGGCCTGGTCGAAAGGCTCGACCGGCCAGGCGGCAATGTCACCGGTGTCACCCAATTATCTGAAGAGACGGCGCCGAAACGGCTCGAATTGCTGCATGAACTGCTTCCCGCCGTGCACATTGTGGCGGTCTTGGCCAACCCGACCAATCCAGGATTTAACCAGAAAGCTATGGAGACGGCGGCACGCCAGCTCGGATTGGACCTGCATCTCTTTCGGGCCAGCACTGAGGCGGATTTCGAAGGCGTCTTCGCCAAGCTTAGCGAACTGGGGGCGGGCGGTCTCATCATCGGCCCCGATACAATGTTCAACGATCACACCGAGCAATTGGCCGCGTTGGCACTCCGTCATGCGGTGCCGACAATCTACCAGTATCGCCGCTTTCCGGCGGCGGGCGGGCTTGCCGGCTATGGCGGCGATATTAATGCATCGTATCACCTCGCCGGCGTCTACGCTGGCCGCATTCTCAAAGGCGAGAAGCCGGGCGACCTGCCAGTTCAGCAATCCACCAAGGTCGAGTTGATCATCAACATGAAGACCGCCAAGGCGCTCGGGATTACTGTCCCGATCTCGATTCTTGGCCGCGCCGACGAAGTAATCGAATAGGGGGCCAATGCTGCACTTGCTCGCGACCGGTTTTGGCCCATCTCGGCCGCGCCAGTCGTTTGCCTTCGTGTCCGTTGTCGGCGGCAAAGCTGCCGCTCCCCTGGCCGGACGGGGCGGCAGCTAACAACTCATAGACGAAGTGCGAAAGGATCATTCGCTTTGATGTTGGTGCCCGACTTACAGAGCAGGAGCGCGGCCGAACCATCCCATTGCTGTCATTCGATACTAGAGACACCGTCCCTAAGACGGTGTAGGGTCGCCGCATAGTCAAGCACTTGCTTGTTCTAAAGCTGCTCAAAAAGCGACGATCGTGCCGAAGTCGTCGCTATAGCAATGGGCAGCCCCCGTGCCGTCGGTAGGCAAAAATCACTTTCGACAAACGATGTTGGGTGGGCTTGCGAAGACCGCAGGCGCCAGCGTTCAACCATTTTTTTGCAAGGAGGGGCACAATGGGCAAGTTTATCGCATTTCTCTACGGGCTTGTGGCTTATCTCATATTCTTCGTCACGTTCCTCTACGCCATCGGCTTTGTCGTCGGACTGGAGGTGCCGAAGACCATCGACACCGGACCCATCGTGCCATTCACAGAAGCACTGATTGTCAACTTGCTACTGATGTCGCTGTTCGCCGTGCAGCACAGTGTGATGGCGCGCCATCAATTCAAGAAATGGTGGACGCAATATGTGCCCAAATCGGTCGAACGAAGCACATACGTCTTGTTAGCCAGTTTGGCTCTCATACTCCTTTTCTGGCAATGGCGTCCGATGCCCGCGATTGTCTGGCAAGTCGCTAACACGCAGATCAGCATGGCGATCATCGGCCTGTCTTTTGTTGGTTGGTTGCTCGTCCTGACCAGCACCTTCCTGATCAATCATTTTGAGCTGTTTGGCCTACATCAGGTCACCAACAATCTTTCTGGCCGTGCGATGCCAGAGCCAAGCTTCAAGACGCCGTTGTTCTACAAATTCGTGCGGCATCCGATCTATCTAGGCTTCATCATCGCTTTCTGGGCAGCTCCCACAATGACAGTTGGACACCTGCTTTTCGCTGCGGTAACCACGGCCTATATCTACGTGGGAATCCTCCTAGAAGAGCGTGATTTGGTCCATTTCATTGGCGACGACTATCGCCGCTACAAGGAACGGGTGAGGATGTTTATCCCGTGGCGAAAGTTGGCCTGAACAGAAAATCTAACTTTATGCCCGTCCGGCCGCCGAAGCTGGGCGGGATCGCTTAACACGCCTAATCATCGGCCCAACCTGGCCGCGGCACCCTTGCACTCTGGGCAGCTATCGGGGGAAGACCGGTCACGCCAGCCTGTGGTGGGCGCGGCGGTTCCGTGACCCTCAACCGACATGAGCCACGGCATTTTGCCGTGATGCACAACGCGGCGCTTTTTTCCACGATGTGGTAGGGTGCAGTCCTCGACTTGAGGGTATATGCGCTCCAGAGCAAGCGGCAAACCAGTTAAAACGCGACACCGTAAGACGGCAGCGCGAAAGCGCCGCAATGCGCCAAAGGCTGCGCGCCGTCGCAGTTCCTCCGTTGAGGATCAGGAAACAGAGGTCGCGCGGCTCACCCGCGAACTGAACGAGGCGCTGGAGCAGCAGACAGCAACGGCAGACGTGCTCGGGGTCATGAGTTCGTCACCCGGCGAACTGGAGCCGGTCTTCCAGGCCATTCTGAAAAATGCCGTACGAATCTGCAAAGCGAAGTTTGGCGGCCTCTATTTGCGCGACGGTGACGGCTTCCGTGCTGCAGCGATGTATAACGCGCCACCCGCCTACGCCGAAAAGCGCGCCGGAATCCTTCATCCCAGCCCAGATTCAGCCATTTGGAAGGCTGCACAAACGAAGCAGCCGGCGCTGACCGCAGACGTAACAGAATTGCAAGCATACGTCGAAGGTGATCCCTGGCTAGTCTCCGCCGTCTCGCTCGCAGGGTACCGGAGCGTGCTCTGCGTGCCCATGCTGCACGAAGAGGAAGTGGTTGGGGGCATCAACATTTTTCGTCAGGAGGCCGGGCCGTTCTCGGACAAGCAGATCGAGCTCCTCACGAACTTCGCCGCCCAGGCCGTCATCGCCATCGAGAGCACGCGGCTACTCAATGAATTGCGCCAGCGCACGGACGATCTCACGGAATCCCTGGAACAGCGGACAGCGACATCGGAAGTGCTGCGCGTCATTAGTAACTCCCCGACCAATGTCCAGCCGGTGCTGGACACCATTGTGAGGACGGCCGTCAGCCTCTGCAATTCCTACGATGCCGTGATCTTGCTGAGAGAGGGCGAACAGCTCCACATAGCCGCGCATCACGGGCCTATGGTACTTGACTTCGAATGGTTGCCGCTCGGCCGCGACTTCGTCAGCGGTCGCACCGTGATCGATGGCGTGCCGGTGCATGTGCCCGACTTCATGGCAGCAGGCGCCGAGTTCCCACGAGGCCGCGAGGTCGCAAAGCGGCTCAAACAACGAACTGTACTCGGTCTTCCTCTAAGGCGCGAAGGCCAAACGATCGGCTGCCTGTTCTTGCGTCGAACCGAGGTTCTGCCGTTCACCGACAAGCAGATCGAGCTTCTCACCACTTTCGCCGACCAGGCGGTGATCGCGATCGAGAACGTGCGCCTTTTCGAGGCCGAGCAGCAGCGCACGCGAGAGCTGTCGGAATCGCTGGAGCAGCAGACGGCGACGTCCGAGGTACTGCGCGTCATCAGTTCGTCCCCAGGCGAATTGGAGCCGGTGTTCGAAGCCATGCTGGAGAGCGCCATGCGTATTTGCGAGGCGAATTTCGGCGGCATGCACCGGCTCGAGAACGGCGCCATGCGAATGGTCACGCGGCTCCGCGTGCCGGAGCGACTTTCCGAATTTTTGCAAAAGCATCGCGATAGTTTTGGTCCGCTTCATCCGTGGAGCCGGCTCATACAAAGCCGACAGACGCTGCACATCGCCGATTATAGCAACGACCGGGCCTACCTGGAACGCGATCCTGTAGCGATAGCGGGCGTCGAACTCGGCGGCATCCGCACGCTGCTTGCCGTGCCCATGCTTAAAGATGACGAATTGGTCGGTTTCGTCACCATCTTTCGCCAAGAAGTCCGCCCATTCACCGACAAGCAAATCGAGCTGGTCAGCAATTTCGCCGCCCAGGCGGTCATCGCTATCGAGAACACGCGGCTTCTGAACGAATTGCGGCAGTCACTGCAGCAGCAGACGGCCACCGCGGACGTGCTCAAAGTTATCAGCCGCTCGACGTTCGACCTTACATCCGTGCTACAGACCCTGGTTGAATCGGCGGCCCGGCTGTGTGACGCCGACTGCGCAACTATCACCCGCCAGAAAAACGGACGGCTTGTTCGCGCCGAGGCTTACGGGTACTCGTCCGAGTTCCTCGAGCACCTCAGGGCCTTGCCGGTAGAGCCGGGGCGCGGTTCGGCAATGGGGCGCGCATTGCTCGAAGGCAAGGCTATTCAGATCGCGGACGTGCTGGCGGACCCCGAGTACACTCTCACGGAGGTACAGAACTTGGGCGGTTATCGCACCATGCTCGGCGTTCCGATGCTGCGCGAGGGTGTTCCGATCGGCGTGCTGAATTTGACGCGGTCGCAGGTGCGCCCCTTCAACGACAAGCAGATCGAGCTGGTCACTACCTTCGCCGACCAGGCAGCGATCGCGATCGAAAACGTCCGGCTGTTCGACGAAATCCAGGACAAGAGCCGCCAGCTTGAGATCGCGAGCCAGCACAAGTCGCAGTTCCTTGCCAACATGAGCCACGAACTGCGCACGCCACTCAACGCCATCTTGGGCTACACCGAACTGATGGCGGACGGCATCTATGGCGAACTGCCAGAAAAGACGATGGGCGTGCTTAAAAGGCTTGAGAGTAACGGCAGACACCTGCTCGGCTTGATCAATGACGTGCTCGATCTGTCGAAGATTGAGGCCGGCCAACTCGTGCTCGAACTGTCCGATTATTCCCTTGAGGATATTGCCCAGACCGTCCGCAGCACGCTTGAGCCGCTGGCCGCCGACAAGAAGCTCGCGTTCAAGGTCGAAATGGCTCCTAAGCTGCCGCCAGGCCACGGTGACGGTCGGCGCTTGGCGCAGGTGGTGATCAATCTCGTCGGTAACGCCATAAAATTCACCGATGCCGGCGAAGTGGTCATAACGGGCGGGGCAGCTAATGGGTCGTTCCACCTGTCGGTGCGTGACACCGGCCCCGGCATCTCCACTGCCGATCAGGGCAAGCTGTTTCAGGAGTTCAAGCAGGCCGACAATGCGATCACGCGCAAGAAGGGCGGCACCGGCTTGGGGCTCGCCATATCGAAGCGTATCATCGAGATGCACGGGGGCAAAATCTGGGTCGAGTCACAGTTCGGCCAGGGCTCGACGTTTTCACTCACACTGCCCGTCGTCGTCGAGCAGCAAGTCAATTTGGAACCAAACTAGCCGGCTGCGGCAATCCGTGATCGCAATTGCCCGTTTGGAGCGCATCTCCGCCGGAGTACATCTCAGATCGTTTGGAGTCACATGGCGCCAGCCTAGGGGAGGTACTGAGTCGGCCGTTAAGAAGCCCATCTGAGTGCCGGCATGAGGACGAATGCCTGCCATAGAGCGAACAGGATCAGGCGCAGTAGAGCTCTCAGCCAGGCGAGAACGCGGCGAAGATTGTGGCCGACGGCGGTGAGGATGACGTTTGCGGCGTCACCCTCGCGGCCTTTGAGATGGCAGCGGCCGAGGTGGCCATCGCTCTTCATGTGTCCGATGACGGGTTCGATTGCCGAGCGACGTCGCAGTTCGCGCTTGATGACGCCGAAGACGCCGCGCTTCTGCCCAGAGATGAAGACGCGACGCGGATTGGCGGTGTCGTGGCCGCGATATCCCTTGTCGACATAGGCGCGCTCGATGGCGCAGCCGGTGAGCTTCTCGGTGGCATCAATGACGCTGCCGAGCGTATGCCCATCATAAGGGTTGCCCGGCAGCGCCTTGGCATGGAGCACGAACTGGCCACCGGGAGCGCAGGCGTTGGTGGTGACGATCGAGGCTTTGACGCCGAACTCGTAGGGTGCGCTGGCCTTGCCCTTGCCGATGCATTCGACCTCGGAGGCATGGAAGGAATAGAGCTTCCATCCGCGCTGCCGCTGCTGCTGCGATCGGATCTGCGCAGCGCGCGCGAGCGGCGCTTCGAAGACTGCCGCGAGTTCTGGCCGTCCGGCGATGTTGCGGCGGATGTCGCGGATGATGCGCCCGAGCCGGCTGCGCAGCAGGCGCAATTGCCGATGATGACGCTTGAACTGCTTGGCATGGGCATAGCGGGAAGCCATCATGGCTGCACGCTTGGCAATGCGCAGATACGATTGCCGTAACCGCACCCCGCATCTGCGGGTCAGCCGGTTGAGCCCCTTGATCGCCGCATGCAGCAACTTGGCATCGGTCGGGAAGGTGATGGCCTTGGGCTGCACGGTAGTGTCCACCGTCACCCGCTTCAGGTCGCGCGTCCGCAGTGCGCCGGTCTGGTGCGCGACCCTTAAACTCTCGGCCAGCAGAAGTTCCAGCTTGTCGCCGAGCCGCTTCCTCCAATGGCTCAGGTCGGAGCGCTCGTGCGGGAACTCGTGCTGGAAAAACTCCTCGCCGGTGAAGTGCTGGAAATACGGATCAAAGACCCAGCGTTCGCACACCCCTTCGTCGGACAAATCGTAGACATGCTTGAGCAGAAGCAACCCGATGACGAAACGGGTCGCGATCCCAGGCCGGCCCTTGTCGCTATAGAGCGGTGCGATCTCGCGATCGATCCAGTCCCAGTCGATCTTGCCAGCGAGCTGCACCAGCTCGTGCTTCATGTCGATGATCTGCTCGAGCCTGGCGCGAAACAGATCACCTTCCCCCGTCGTCTTCGGCTTCTGCGGTCGCATCGTTCCCTCCGATGCGACCATGGAATCATGCGCGGCGATTCGAGGGAATCTTGAAAATAAAATCGCAAGCTTTCCAGCCTCCAGACCCCGAAAGCTTGCAATCTAAACCCCCCTCCGCCACAAAAATTTGAATCCCCGATCAAGGCCTTACGGGTTCTTCACGGGCGACTACTGACGGACTTTCGCCAGCAGTTGGCGCGGGCTGTAGGGTTTCGGCACATATTCGTCACAGCCAGCTGCCCGCGCTTTCTGTTCTTCCCCGCTAAGGGCATAGGATGTGACCGCGATGATCGTGATCGACCGCAACGCCGGATCGGCTTTGATGCGCCGCGTCGTCTCGTAACCGTCAATGCCTGGTAGTTGGATATCCATCAGGATGAGATCGGGCCGCTGTTTTGCCACAGCTGAGAGCGCCCCCTCTCCGCTCTCGGCCTCCGTGATTTCGTAGTCGGTGGCGGAAAGCAGATCGCGAATGATTTGGCGGTTATCCTCTTGGTCCTCCACCACCAGAATGCGCTTGCTCATGCCGCACCCGTCTGCTGCGCGACGCGAACCGGGACCGTAAAGGCGAACGTCGAACCTCGGCCGAGTTGTGACTCGACCCAGATTTTGCCTCCGTGCATCTCGAGAATGCGTTTGGAGATGGCAAGTCCCAACCCGGTGCCGCCCTTCTTACGGGTGATAGCATTGTCGGCCTGCTGGAATTCCTGAAAAAGCTTGGCCTGATCGGCAGCGGAGATGCCGGGTCCGGTGTCACGCACCGACAGATGGAATGACCCATCGGTCGCGGTGGCCTTGATGACCACTTCGCCAGCATCGGTGAACTTGATGGCGTTGCCGACGAGGTTGATCACCACCTGCGTCAAGCGCCGCCCGTCGCCATGACCTGCTGGCAGTTTGGGGGATACCTCGACCCTGAACGTGAGCTTCTTGTCGGCGGCAAGCGGTTCCAATGTGCTGCGGACGGTCTGGGCAATATCCTCAAGGGAATAGTCACTTAGTTCCAGCACGAGCTGGCCAGCCTCGATTTTCGACAGATCGAGTACGTCGTTGATCAAGCCGAGCAGGTGCCTGCCGTTACTCTCAAGCCTTTTGAGCACGCCCATCGTCTTTTCTGGCAGTTCGCCGTAGATGCCGTCCGCCATCAATTCGGTGTAGCCGAGAATGGCGTTGAGCGGCGTGCGAAGCTCATGGCTCATGTTGGCGAGGAACTGCGACTTGTGCTGGCTCGCGACTTCGAGTTGGCGGCTCTTGTCTTGGATTTCGTCGAACAGACGCACATTCTCGATGGCAATGACGGCTTGGTCAGCGAAAGTGGTAACCAGTTCGATTTGCTTTGCCGTGAAGGGCTTTACCGTCTTGCGCATCAAAATCATCGCACCCAACGGAAAACCATCGCGGATGAGCGGAACGCCTAGCACCGTGCGAAAACCCGCTCGTTTCTGTCCCTCAAGAAACGTGTAATTTGCATCGGCAAGGACATCCTCAACTTGGATCGGATGACTTTGCTTTACGGTGCGACCGAGAACGCTCCCTTCGGCCGCTTTAAAGGGCAGGTTGCTCGCAAGAAAAGCACTGTAATCCTGCGGAAAGCCTTGTGTAGCGATTTCCTGATAACCCTGTCCTTGCTGCTTATGGATAGTAGCCATATCCGCTTCGCAAAGCGTAATCGCAGATTGCACCAAGGCGTTGAGAACAGTCTGCAGATCAAAGGTCGAGCGGCTGATGACCTTAAGCACATCTGCAGTAGCGGTCTGCTGCTGCAGGGATTCTCGCAGTTCGCCAAGCAGACGGGTGTTCTCAATGGCGATGACGGCTTGGGCGGCGAAGTTCTTGACTAGTTCAATCTGCTTGTCGGTAAAGGGACGAACTTCTTGACGGTAGATGATGATGGCCCCGATCAAATCGCCTTCCTTAAGCATTGGCACCACGACCTGGGTTCGTGCGCCGCCGAGTCTGGCTGCGAAGCCTGGGATAGCTGAGGCGCCGTCGTCAGCAGTGTAACACACCTCCCTTGTCAGCATGACGCGGTCAAGCTGTCCTCCTGGTACCGGTTGAAACGCTCCGCGCTGCCGGTTGAATTCTGCGTATTCGACGGGTGCACCAACTTCCGCTGCAAAGTGAAAAGCCTCACCATCGAAACGGTACAGGACGCCAAACTTGGCCTCGCAGATACGAGTCGCATTTTCTAGCATCGCTTGGAACACTGGCTCTAACTCGCCGGGTGAGGAACTAATGACTTGTAGTACCTCCGAGGTGGCCGTCTGCTGCTCCAGCGACTCGCGCAGTTCGTTCAGCAGCCGCGTGTTCTCGATAGCAATGACTGCCTGGGCGGCGAAGTTCTGCACCAGATCGATCTGCTTGTCGGTGAAGGGGCGGACTTCCTGGTGGTAGATGGCAATACCGCCCACCAATTCGCCCTCGCGAAGCATTGGAACTGCCAAGGCGGTTCTCGCCCCGGCAAGCTTCGTCAGCATCGAGCTGGCAAACGGCTCTTCGGCGGAGAGATCGGCGACGTGAAACACTTTCTTGGTCTCCACGAGCGGGCCAAGAATCGAACGTGCGAGCGGAACCACCGGATCGTCGCGGCGCAGCTCAGCGAATTCCCGCGGCGGGTTGTGCATGGCCACGATACGCATGTCCTTGCCGTCGAACAGCTGCAGATTGCCGAAGCGGGCGTTGCAGATGCGCACCGCATTGGCCAGCATGACGTCAAAAACCTGTGTCAACTCTCCCGGTGAGCTTGAGATGACGCCCAAGACCTCAGAGGTTGCTGTCTGTTGCTGCAAAGACTTCGCGCAGTTCGTTGAGCAACCGCGTGTTCTCGATGGCGATCACGGCCTGGGCGGCAAAGTTTTCCACCAGCGCAATCTGCTTGTCGGTGAAGGGGCGAACTTCCTGCCGGTAGATTGTAATTATTCCGGCCAGTTCATCTTCCTTCAGCATCGGAATAGCGAGCAGCGTCCGAACGCCCCCAACTTCGATAGCCGCAGTGATCGCCGACTTGCGTTCGGCATAACCCTGCTCTGTGGACAGATCGGCGATGTGGACCACTGATTTTGTCGCGACAACGCGACCCATTGGAACGCTCGGATCGGGACGCAACGGTGAACGCCTGCGGGCTTCGCTATAGGCAGGCGGCGTATTATGCGCTGCAACAAGGTTTAGAGCAGTGCCATCCCAGCGAAAAACATTTCCAAAGTTCGCGTCGCAGATTCGCACGGCATTTCGCAGCATCGCTTCGAACACCGGCGGAAGTTCACTGGGGGAACTAGAGATGACACGCAGCACCTCGGAGGTTGCGGTCTGCTGCTCCAATGCCTCACTGAGATCGTCCGTGCGCTGGCGCAATTCGTTAAGCAGCCGCGTGTTCTCGATGGCGATAACGGCTTGGGCGGCGAAGTTCTGAATTAGCGCGATCTGCTTGTCGGTGAAGGGGCGAACCTGCAGATGATATATGTTGATCGTGCCAACCAAAGTATCCTCGCGGAGCATGGGAACGGACAATGCCGTTCTGGCGCCGCTCACTTTTGCAAGGGCTGATCCGGCGTATGGCTCCTGGGCGGCGAGATCACGAACGTGATTCACTCGCTTCGTTGTTACGACGGGGCCAGCGATTGACCTTTCCAGGTCTATTACTGGATTGCGGCGTCGTAGCTCTGCTAATGCGTGCGGAGCATTGTGCATGGCTGCCAGCCGCAATTCGCCGCCATTGAACAGCGTCAAATTACCGAACTGCGCGCCGCAGATGCGCACAGCATTTGCCAGCAAGGCATCGAAAACGGGCTCCAATTCGCCGGGCGAGCTTGAAATGACGCCCAACACTTCGGACGTTGCCGTCTGCTGCTCCAAGGACTCTGCCAATTCGGCAGTGCGCTGCTGCTCCGCCTCAAACAGCCGCACGTTCTCGATGGCGATCACCGCCTGATCGGCGAAAGTGGTGACAAGCTCGATCTGCTTGTCGGTAAACGGCTTGATCTCGTTGCGCCGGATCATGAGGACGCCGATGGCCTCGTCGTTTCGCATGAGCGGCACGGCAAACATCGTCCGGTGGCCGAGGTCGTGCGCCATACTGCTGCCGATCGGGAATTCGTCGGCCGATGTCTGCAAATCGTGAACGTGAACCGGCACACGATCAAGGAAGGCGCGCCCGGTAACCAACCCCCGATCGATCGGCCAGTTGCCCGAATCCAGCGGAATCGGACCGTAATGCGCTCTGACGAGAAGACGGTCGCCCTGCCGCAGGAGTATTCCCGAATCGTACGCCTCGCAGAGTTGAGCCGCCGACTCCACAAGCGTGTCCAGCACGATCTGCAGATCGAAGGTCGCGTGGCTGATGACCTTCAGCACGTCGGCGGTGGCGGTCTGTTGCTGCAGCGACTCGCGCAATTCACTGAGCAGCCGCGTGTTCTCGATGGCGATGACTGCCTGATTGGCAAAATTCTGGACCAGCGCCACTTGTTTCTCGGTGAATGGTTGCACGACTTCGCGATAGATCGCGACTGCACCAATCACCTCATTGTCCTTGAGCATCGGGACATCCAAGAGGGTCCGCACGCCGCCGAGTTCCACCGCCGATACGCGCAAGGGATCGCGCTTGGTGTAGCCCTGGTCTGCGCTGGCGTCTTCAATTTGGGCAGCTTTCTTAGTTTGCAGAACACGGCCAATGCCCGTAGTCGGGCCTGGATGAAAGAGCTTGTGCAGCCGCGATTCGACGTAGGCTGGTGGCGCGCCGTGCATGGCAACGGCACGGAATCCATCGCCCTCTCGGAAATACATCGTGCCGAATTTGGCCTCGCAGATGCGCGTTGCATTCTCCAGCATGGTCTGAAAGACCGGCGCCAGTTCACCGGGCGACGAACTGATGACCCTTAAAACCTCCGCCGTAGCCGTCTGCTGCTCTAGCGACGCGCGCAATTCATTGAGCAGCCGCGTGTTCTCGATAGCGATGACTGCCTGGGCGGCGAAGTTCTGCACCAGATCGATCTGCTTGTCGGTGAAGGGGCGTACCTCTTGGCGGTAGATATTGAACGCACCGACCAGTTCATTGTCCTTCAGCATCGGCACCGTGACGACGCTGCGCGCGCCTGCCAGCTTGACGAAAAGTTGTGTGTTCCGTGGGTTCTTTTGGTAGGCTGGGTCTTTGGCAATATCGGCAACTTGAATCGTCCGTTTGGTCCTCGCCACCTGTGCAAGTACCGTGGTGCCGGACATACTCACCAGTGGTTCGCGCTGTCGAATCTCTGCAAATGCGGGCGGTGCGTTGTGCATCGCAACCGCGCGATAAGCGTCCCCCTCGCACAGCCACAGCAAGCCGAAGTTGGCTTGGCAGAGCCGCGTTGCATTTTCCAGGATGACCGCAAAAACCGGCTTCAAATCCCCAGGTGACGAGCTGATGACCCGCAGCACTTCTGCCGTGGCTTGCTGCTGCTCCAGCAACTCGTCCCGCTCGCGCACAAGCAACGTATTCTTCGTGCTAACGCTGGTGCTGGACGGGTTACGACGCCCCCTAACCTTTGGCGCACTGGGGAGCTTTGTCTTGGTCGTCGTACGTCGCCGGCTTTTCATGGCATCGCTGTCTGCTGCGGGCGTGGCCATACCGGCCATGCTGCCGCCGCGCCACGGAGAATACCGGAAAACTCCCGCCGCGTATTGATCGCCCCAGGTTCAGGAATGCCATCGTATCGGCTCAGACCGACGCCCTGGAAGGGGCTCTAACTGGCTTTGTGCACTGCTCGGTAAGGCACGCACAATGACATGACCGATTTGAAGTGTCTGCTTGATGTCCGCTTTGCCCACGAAGCCGACCAAATCGCTGCGCCGCGCTAACCGCGCGTAACTGGGCGGGGGGAGGCGTTTCTTTCGACGACCCATCGACGCGGCGCGCCCTCAATCGCGTTCTACCGCCCGCGAATTCCGGCCCCCCCCGAAAAATTATGCTACGCCGTGAAATAATATTCCAAAGTCTGCGAAGTCGCGCGCTCGTGCCGTCAATCGAACCACATTCTTAGGGCGATGAAGACCGCCGTAAAAACCGAAGTGATAGCGACCGAAAAACCAGCCAAAACCATGAGGAGCTTGAACAGCATTTGCAGCGGCATCGGCGGTGTTTCAAAGTGTGGCATGGCGTAATCCCTCCCGACGCAAGACCGCACCCCAGACACGTTGCCAATTCAAATGCCCAATAGGTGTCGGTGCCATTACTCGCGGACGGCAATAGAGTTTCAAATTAGGGCAAAGCCTGGGGCTTTCGGGCGGTGAGCGGGGTTTCAGGCGCCCCGTGAAATTTGCGACCCCCCGGACCCGTTACGACACTTCGCGACCGTTGCTTGCCGCATTGCGAAACGATCATTCCGCCTTACTGCCTGCCGACTCGATGATTGGCCTGAAAGCCCATTAAGGGTCGTCAAAGACCCAGAGCGTAAATTCACCGTGGTTTCTCGCCTGCAAAGCGACCGCCGCCAAGTACGGCGTCGTTGACCAAATCGACAAAGCGCACGTAGCTTTCATAAAACGCATCGTGACCGGCAGGTGTACCGGCCTTTTGCGCCTCCTCGCGGAGCTTTCTGTACATGGCGAGCCGCTGTTTGAGAATGACCCCCCAATCAACGGTCAAATCTTCGACGGAATAAACGGTGAAACCCACCCTGCGAATGAGTTCAGCGTAAGCCTGCAAGCTATACAAGTCCGCGACTGCCATACCTTGCCACATCAACTCCTTGTCAGTAGACGACAACTGACGATGAGCAACCCAGTCGGTGAAGGCGATACGGCCTCCCGGCTTCAATATCCGAAAGGCCTCAGCCACGGCGCGCTCCTTTTCGGGCACGTGAAGCAATGCTTCCTGACTTATTACGACATCAACGCTGGCATCAGGTATCGGGACCTGCAAAACATTTCCTTCAATGACGCGAACACAGTTTTGCAAACCGACCAGACGCGTTAGTTTCTCCGCACCCTTAGCTCGGGCTGGCGTTAATTCTATACCAGTGACATTAGCGCCAAAACGGTGTGCCCAGTAGCGCGCTGGACCGCCAAGGCCAGCACAAAAATCAACGACGCGTGAGCCTGTGCCGATGCTGGCACGTTCCGCTAGCACATCATTGGCCTCCAGCCCGCCGTAGTGATCCTGATCGTGTGGAAACAACTCCTCAGGTGTAACGTTATCGAGATTACCTCGACTG
>CAVRVV010000007.1:0-24197 GCA_963724715.1 uncultured Alphaproteobacteria bacterium
CGGACAGCCAAACGCTTAGAGCGATGCCAACGGCAATCGCTGCTGAGACCGCGTAAGTGTACACATCGTCGCGCATGTCCATTGGCGGACTCGCTGATCAGAGTTTGTGTGGACGGGACCGGGGGTACAGTCCCGCCCTTAGGCTGAGCGTGGGTTTTATGTCGGGAAACTCAGCCCGCGTATGGAATAACGGCCGCCGCGGCGCGCTACGAGTCCGAACAGAAATAAACCGTAAGGTGGAACCGTTAATGCCGCAGACGCCTAATATGTGCTGGAAGCGATGTATAATCCAATAAACCCGCCGACACCGCTGAGTAAGACCGACGAATAAGAAAAAACGTCGGTTCCCCAAAGTCCTGGAATGAATCCTCCGATCGTAGAGCCAATCAAAACTCCGATCCAAATACGGGCTTTCATTGCTCTTTATTGACCGTGTTAGCTGGCTTCATGCGCGAGTAATGGGCAGGTAGAAAATCGGCGATAGTGGATGCTGGCACGAAATATCCCACGCGGTCATCCGTTGCTGACTGAAATCTATACGGCGTCACCGCCGCACCCATAAAGTCATTCCGTGTGACTGCCGCACTCATAATGCCGACAAGGCATTTTTTATCGGCGTCAAACACTCCAGATCCAGAGACGTGTGGCTCGCTTATGAGCGTGCCAAAATGGCTTCGATATTGAGGTGCGATTGCACGTGAAGAAATTATTTGAGAGCGTGCGGTTTGGTTCGGGTAGGCGACGACAACATTCGTGCCGATGTCGGGTTGTCCTGCACACAGAAGGCTCTGTCGTAGGCGCAGACTAACATTTAGAGACGCCGGTTCGACGGACAGTTGCGCCAAGTCTAACTGCGGGAATGAGCCCTTCTTGATAATCGTGGCAGGAACGTTTCGGCCGGCGATTGTGATCGTTGGATTAGTAAATAGTGGCCAATGCCCAACAACGTGCGCCGCGGTGATTATCAGACTGCCGCCGAGGTAAACACCGAATCCACTGAATGGCCAAATGAATGGATCAGCCCTGTTGATGCTGACTGCATAAACTTTCAGGTCATCGTCGGAGCTTTGTCCTTGTGCAAACACAGATGCGAGCAACGCCGCCGTAAAACTCATTGCCGGAGCTATTCGCATCATGCGGCCATTGTAGCGGATTCGCCGTGTCGGTTGCGAGGCTAAGCGCTCAACCGGCTGGATGTGCGAACCGGCTATTATTTGCGCATGCCGCATTCTTTTAAGGCTGGAACGCAGCGACGGGTGCGGCATTAATCGTAGGGGCGCGATTGCAAGCGGGAGGGTGGCGTGAATGCTGCTCCAAGTCAGTCTGTTGGGCGCAATATTTACACTCGGTTTTATGGCGGGCTACGTCACGCGAGCCGCGATTTCACATCACCGACGACAGCAGGCCCAGCAGCGTGGGCTCTCGTATCGTGCTGAACGATGAGGCGGTGGCGGCTTTTTTCGCCGAGTTTCACAAAAATGTTGTGGACGTGACTTTTGACAGTGCCGGGGCTTAGACCCAATTCACGAGCAATGTCCTTGTTCGACAATCCGCCGGCAATCAGAAGTGCGACCGCGCGTTCGCGGGGACTCAATACTTTTGACCACTCGTTTACTGACGCCGACATTGGATGCCTCCCGCGCCCCGCCCTAATGGCCCAACTAATTGCACTCCAATCCGCTTGTTTTGTCCTTGTGGCGTGCTGCCGCACTAATAGCCGAGCGATGCTGGAAAGTGCTCCACGGCGCGCTCATGCGCTGCACCAGGCTCCAGACAAGAAAATCACCTAGAGCGATCGCTATCGCGGCGGTCACGGCATATGAAATCAGATCGTGCATCTTCCATTTCCTGATCGAGCGCAGTGTAGGTCGGGCGGGACGGCTTGGGGTAAGCAGTCCCGCCCTTAAGCTGAGCATCGGGGACTTACGTGGGGACTCTCAGCCCGCGCTAAAATTAGCGGCCGCTGACAGGTGACGCGAGCTCAAATAGAAATAAACGTTAAGAGGGTGCTGGCTTGGTTTGGGGTGAATTTGTCGACAGCAATAAACCGCGTGCCAGGCCTCTGACTTGGCGAAGCAATTGCACAGTTTTTGATAGTGGAACAAACGCGGAAACGACGCGTCTATACCCTGCCGCGAACAAAAGAAGAAACCGCGCGCTGTCGTCAGCACGACCGGCAGCACCATGACGGCAGTCGGCTGCGACGGCAGCGCATGGACCTAACCGATGATCCGCGCCGCTCCTTATTCTCGCCGATGCGGACTATGCCGCAATATCGGTTAGCGGTGATGATGGAATCTTAGTGGCGTCGATTAGAGCCATCCGCGTTTTTATGCGCATCTTTTGGAAGATGCTATGCATGTGCACTTTTACGGTGCCCTCAAGCAAGCCTAGCTCGCGGGCAATTGCTTTGTTAGAAAGGCCATCGGCGGCGAGCTGGGCGACCGTCTGCTCGCGAGCGGTCAATCCGGCATACTTTTTTGACTTTTCCACTAAGAGTACGCCCCCAGCACATTCGCGCGTTTGTCGATTTTGTCCCAGCGAAGCTAGGTCGATGACGGGTCGGATATGGGCTATGATCGCGGCAAAAGTCGAGTGTCAAACGACGGGTTTCGTTCGTGCCTCAACAATATTATTCACGTCGCCGTTCGCTTTGGCGCGCGGTGTAGCGTTTCTGCATCACCTACGCGCGCCGACGGCGCTACGGCGTAGTGATCTGCGTAGACTTGTCCCTTGAAGCTGAATCCCAGCAAGGCGCATCATCGTATGCGCCCCGACGCGCCACGCTCATCCGCCCAATCACATAGCAAAAAACCAGAAGCCCAGAGCGACGGCAATGACTATTGGCGGTCCTATGAGGCGACCATTTTGACAATGAGGTAGGCTGCAATACCTAACCCGAAGAGCCAGGCTGCAATCAGGGCCACTTCTGTTGTCGACCACGGGGGCCATGTTGATGCCTCCCGCGACGCCGACCATTGCACGATTTTCTCGTGTTTTTTGTCCATGACTCCCAAGGGATATGCACAGCGCTTCGTTGGGCAGTTAGAGCGGCGCCAGGTGAGCAGTCGCCGCCCCCGAACCCCCGATGCAATACGGTCCCACCCGAGGATGGCCGCGCAAATTATGGCGCGATTCGGCCCGACTGCGCAGCATGTTTCAGCACAGAGCGATGCGCGTTCGAGGAGGTGACTGTACCGGGCGGGTACTGACACCTCCTCGTCCGCCGTCGCCAGCTGGTACTCTACTGGGTACGCCACGTTGCCGGCATTCGACTATGCGGCGGACGGATTACGGAACGGTTAGCGCTGGCGCTATTCCCGCTGAATGAACATGACTCCGATCTGGGTAGCGTCACGCCAGATCGTCTTGCATGTTCTCACGGCCGGTTCGCCCGCCCTTTGAAAATCAAATATTGCGGGAATGCCAGCCGTGGTTTGAACCTGGTCTATCAGACGCCAGAGCCACGGCCGCAAGTTGCCCAACAGCAGCAGCAACCGCAGCCGAAGAAGAAATAGCGATCCCTTTTGATTTTGAGCGGTTCTAAGCTAAGCTCGGTATCGCTGTACCGGGGGTCAGTGACATGGCGTCGATCCTGCCATTCATCAGGCAACACGACGGGTCGTTTGACCCTAAGGCCACCCGTGCCATGGGCGAAGCCTTCGACGCGGCGCGCAAGCAAGTCGGGGACGTTGGACAGGCCGTTTACGAGGTAATCGCGGGACGCATTATCGCAGCCGCCGAACGAGGCGAGCGCGATCCAGTGCGCTTGCGCCAAGCCGGACTGGCCGGACTAGGATACGACAAGGCCGGTTAGGCCGCATGCCTCCAACGCAGGAAGGCGAACACTGCCACGGCGCCGAGCCCGACAAAAGCGACCACGATAATCTGATCCCACATCAGTTCGGCATTGCAGCGGGGACCGCCCAGGCAGACGGGGCATAAGGCCGCCTGGCGGCCTCATTCTTTTCAGATGCACGGACAATGACACCCGCACTCAATCGTCGCGGCTGGCTGTGTTCGGTGGCCTCGGAATGTCCTTCAATATCTGCCGCTGCGCGGGATCACTTTGGCCGGCAGGCGACGCCTTCCATGCCGAGCACCATGCGCAGCGGCACGACGTCGATCACCGGGTGCGCCGCTCGTTGCTCATTGAGGTAGAATCACGATAGGCGGCGTGCCGGGCGGGCCAGACTACGGGGCTTTGCCTTTCCTCCCACTTGCCCCGCCTAGTCTCATCCCCTCGGCGGGGCTCTTTTTGTCGTCGACGTTCGAACTTGGCCCCGGCATTTCACCGGGGCCTTTTGTTTGCACGCGCCTTCAAACCGCCCGTCAAGCGGGGCACGAAGACAGGCCGGTGCAAGCCGCAAGGGTGAAGTTCACCTGTCCGCTCGGCGCGCTGGCGGCGATCTCCAACGCTTCATCGGAAACATCGAAGGTAAGCGTATCTTCTTGCGTCTCGGTCATGGCGTTCTGTGTCATGGGTGCATCTCCGTCGCTTGGTTGGATTTGTTCGACCGTGCCTCGGCTCGGTCATTCCCTTGGGTAGCTCGCGTGTGTGTGGTAGTCGCGGACTAGCGGAAGGTTCAAACCTTTGGAGAATGCCACCGGAAAACGGGAAAATTGTGCCTGCAATCACATCCTGCTTGGGGCCGCCGTAGTAACTAAAACCATGCGGGACGGAGAGTGTGCCATGAACAGCTTCAACCGGGATCTAAGGAACTTGACAGTTCAGACCCACAGCGGCTTGCGCTGGACCGACATCACGCGGCAGCTCGCGGACTGGCGGCAATTGGAAGGCCTGGATGACAGGTGCTTGCAGGACATCGGAGTTTCTCGCGGCACGGCAGACCTTGAAGCGGCAAAGCCCTTCTGGAACGCGCGCTGATTTTTGGCGACAGCGACCGGCCATGGCCAACTCTTTCGATTTTCGTTGCCCAGCATGCGGAGCCATGTATCAGGTGGAGCAGGTTGAGCCCCCCGACACTGTCGGTGAGACTGTTTATTGCAAGCATTGCCTGCATCCATTTCCTCCGAACGAGGGCAATTTCTCTCTTAAATACCTTCTAGTCGCACACCCCGGACAAGAGCCGGCGTTGCAACCATGGCGACCAAAATCGCCCCGATGAGGCGGGCGACTTTATCGAGGGCTTTATTGGTTCCTGCGAGCACGCTGTCCCCGCCTGCCGCACCACCGGCGATGTCGACCTGCGGACGCTCGACTGGCACCGTGGCGCGGCTGTGACGGCCCTTACCCCGGCGCTGTCGTGTCGATCCTGCCGGCCAAACGCGCCGTCTGCCGAACTCGTTTGCCTGTCCAAGTCGAGCGTGGCCGAGGAGTATTACGCGGAGCGCAGCAGGTGGGTCAGCGAGTGATTAAAGGCATGCGTGTGGCCCCGAACCGGGCGTTGGGGGAGTTATTCGGCCCGGGGGGCCACCGGGCACGCCGGAAGGCCGGCCAGCCGTCGCTACGATGTTAGGAGGTCAGGGCTTCATCGAGGCTCAATCCCGCTCAATTTGGCAAGCGTTGGCGAACTGGCGGCGAATCTGTGTCGGCTGCAGTTGCGAGGCGTGATTGAGCGTTGCCGCGTCCGCGCATTGATCCAGTGAGCCAGAATTACGATAGGTGGCGGACTACCTACTTGCGTTTCAAATTAGGGAATTTTTAACCACGTCGAGGCACCCTCCTCGCGGGGTTGGAGGGGCATCACTCCAAGTAAGTGGAGGTGTTGATGCCGATCCATGGAACGTCAGAGCGTCCGCCGATATGTCCGTCGTTTGCGTTTTCCGCAAGCGAACGCGCATGTATCGCGCAACTGATTGGGCACACACTCGCGCGCGTTGAGCGTGAGTTCATTCTGCAAACTTTGAGATACAACCAAGGCAACAGGACGCATGCGGCCAATAGCCTTGGAATTTCAATCCGATCGTTGCGTGATAGAATCCGAGATTACCGAAATCGTGGGCAATGCGTGCCCGAACCCAGATCACCCCTTTCGCAAAGTGTGGAACAGATATCAGAGATTTGGAGAAAGGTGTCGGAAGAGGCAGATATGCAAAGCTGATACAGCTGTCGGCCTCACGCCTCTTCGAAGCGCGCCATGAACGCACTTTCGCATCTCCGACGGATCGCGGATGCCCCTTTGGGCGCATTCGATGATCGCCTTGACCAAATCTTACGTGAGGGATTCCTGGCCTTCCTCGACCGACCAGGGCGGCGAAAGCGGCGCGCAGGAGAGGTGTGACGGTTCACGCTATGGCGTTGCTGAGAGCTGCGGCACCGAGATCTGTGATCACATATCGGTCCGCGCTTGCTTTGATCGCGCGCCGTTTGACATAACCCACCCTCAAAAGACGTGCGAGCGCCGACTGCGCTTGGGGTAAGATCCGCCCGCGCTCGCCAGCCCCTTTCAGTTCCTTCAACAGGGTGATCTCTTCGTCGGTTAA
This sequence comes from uncultured Alphaproteobacteria bacterium, assembly GCA_963724715.1. Taxonomy (GTDB): domain Bacteria; phylum Pseudomonadota; class Alphaproteobacteria; order Rhizobiales; family Xanthobacteraceae; genus BOG-931. The sequence continues at coordinate 6,448 of CAVRVV010000007.1, forward strand.
TGTGCATTCCATGCGGTGCCCTCGTTGACGCCGGACCTAGTAACGCGCGCCGCTTTTCGTCACGCGGCATGTTTTTCAGCAAGGGAGTTCTGGAACTGCTTTAGGCAGGGCGGCGGGAAGCAGCGGGGCATGGCGGATAATTAACTCAGTCCAATATCGCGCTGACGATATTCTGCTTTGCGACGAAATATCATTCTGCGGAGGCACCGGGCTGCGGTCGCATATGAACAATTCACAGCAAGTTCGACTATCAGGTCGCCGTCTGGAATGTCGTCCATATACGAGCGCAGTTTAGAAAAGACGTGCTCGGGCAACTGATCGGTAAATTGCTCCACAAGCCCGCATATCAATGTCATCGAAAAAAAGATCGCTCAATCCTAATTTCGCGCTCGGGTTGCCCAGGACCCCAATCGTCGTGCGCCAATACCGACTCGGCAAATGCGTCGGCCAAATCAGGTGGAATCGTTTCGAGTGACTGCTCCGCCATGATTCTCCCCCACCCGGCATTCTTGTGTGGAGATGCGGCTTTTTTGGACCCAAACGTGGACTCAAACGCGACAGAACACAGTGATATGGGGCACCGAGCGTAGCGGCAACGATGGGTCAGCGAGTGTTGATCCAGCCCGGCAGAGCGGGGGAGAAGCGGAGGGCAAATGCCGATGATAGCGCCCCGGACTTTTGCGGCGGCGTAGGCGAAGCCAATGCCCCAATAAAGACCGCGGCGAGGACGCCGAGCAGAAAGCCGAAAATGATCCTGAGTGCGTTCGGGCGAATGATCACACCGAGACTGCTAAGCGCGCCGGCGGCGGCAAGAGTGGGCTGCGAGCGGCGAGCAGGCATTGTCGGCACCATGGCAAGAGATCGAATCAACAGTGTCACTGTAGCGAGGAGGCCGTCCACTTAAGCACCACGGCTGGCTCCCACCAACGATTATGAGAGCGTGTTGCATCTTTCACACTCTTGCCGAGGAGTATTACGCAGAGTGCGGCGGCAACAGGTGAGTTAGCGTGAAATGCGAGCAGCGCAGCGGGAAAAAGGGGGAAAAAGGCCATTAAACTGTTCTTAGCCTTGGCACCTCAAAATGGCCTGCGAATGACGTAGTGTGTGAGGGTGCCTGTGCGTAGTTTACGTCTGACCGATGACGAGTTGTGGCGCGCTATTGCCGATAATACGAACGCACTGTCGGCCCTTATCGAAAAGCAGTGCGAATGGAATGCGGAATTTGAGGCGCCTGCGATTGTCGGTACATTGAACAGCATTAGTATTTGTCGAGCGGATAAGTATTGTCGTGAATACCGGGACTGTATTGCAGAGGTTCGCCGTCGCTATCCTTCGATTTAGTCAAGCAGCGGCGCCCTGCAAGAACAGCCATTCGGGATGTACAATCGGGCGACGCGTAACTCGGCGAGAACGGTATCCGCGGTTGCGGCCGCGGTCTCGCGCATCAGTGCAGCCCGAGGTGTGTCGCCGTTGGCGACACTTGCGTCAGCACGCACAGTCGAACCTGCTAAGCGCAAGGACGTGATTATCTGTCGCTAATTGCTGTCGCTAATGTCGCTAACGACTTCCGCTAAGATATTGATTTTATTGATATGGCGGAGAGGGAGGGATTCGAACCCCCGATACGGTTGCCCGTATGCCGCATTTCGAGTGCGGTGCATTCGACCACTCTGCCACCTCTCCGAATTAAGAAGGCTTGAGCGTCGCGGCGCCGTATTTAGCGGTCACGCGGGCGAGACACAAGGGCGTGACGTTGCGGCGCGCCGTCAAAGCTCCCGCCCGAGCTTACGGTCGAGCGAATACGGCCCGCCGCCGCGCAGCGCGATGGCGAAGCTGATCAGCCCCCACATCAGCGTGTATTCGTAGCCGCGCCGGGTCCAGGCAAAGCCGGTTTTCCAATAGATCATCGTGATGATCAGCATCTCGATCGCCACCGCGGCGGCGAAAAAGCGGGTGAACAGACCCAGGATGAGTGCAACGCCGGCGGTCGTTTCGAGCGTGGTGCTGCTCCAGAACCATGGCGCCGGCGGAATAAAGCCCATGTCGCTGTAGCCCTTGAGATAGGCCGCCGTCGGCCCGGCCATGATCTTGCCCCAGCCGTGCACCAGCAGATTCCAGCCGACCGCGGCGCGGACGATCAGCCACGACAGCGGGATCGCGGCGTCGTAGAACGGGCGCAGGATCGGCAGCAGCAATTTCGGCTCGGTCTGGGCGTCGGCCATGGTTTTCCTCATGCTCTCGCGTTTTGGCAAAGCATAAGATGGGCAGGTCGGAATGCATAGCCGAGTCGGGACTGCCCTTGTTGGCGCGGGCGCGCCGCTTCTATACTGCGCGCCGCAAGCGGATAGGTGGGAGTGCGTAATGGCAGAATGGTTCGTCGCCAAGGCATCGGATTTGCCCGACGGCGACCGGCGCATCGTGACCGCCGGCAATAACGAGATCGGCGTCTTTCACCACGGCGGCACCTATTACGCCTACAGCAATTACTGCGTCCATTCCGGCGGTCCGGCCTGCGAGGGGATCCTGATCAATCAGGTCGTGGACCTGATCGCGCCGGATCGCACCTATCAGGGCCAGACGTTCTCCGATGAAGTGCACTTCGTCTGTCCCTGGCACGGCTATGAGTACGAGCTCACCACCGGCCAGTGCGTGGGCGATCGCAAGCTGAAGCTGAAGAAATTCGAGGTGGTGCGGCGCGGCGACGCCATCTATGTCGTGGCCTGAGGGAGACAACGATGGATACGACTCCGAACGAAGTCCGCAAGCTTAACTTCGACGATTACTCGACTGCAAAACATCTCGATCACGCGGCGCAGCAGGCGCGGGCGCGCAATTACCAGGATTTCCTGATCGTCGACGTCGATGCGCACCATTACGAGAACGAGTCCTACAAGGAGGTTTTCCAGTACATCGAGAGCCCGGTGATCCGCCACGACGTGATGGATTCCGCCCAGCGCCCCGGCCGCTCGGCGATGATCAACTCATCGGTCGGCAATCAAAATCTCGGCGGCCGTATCACCCGCTCTAATCTGCGCCGGCTGCAGAAAATGCCGCAGGACGGCCGGCACCGCGACGTCGCCATGACCATCGAATGGATGGACTCGCTCGGCGTCGATTACGCCTGCCTGTTCCCGACGCCGATGCTGTTCTTGGGCTTGCACCCGCAGGTCGAGATCGAGGTGGCGCTGTGCCGCGCCTATAACCGCTGGCTGTGCGAGCGCATCCTCGCCGTCGAGCCGCGGCTGATCTCGATGCTCTATCTGCCGTTCAACGATCCGGAAGCCGCCTATCAGACGGTGAAGGATTTCGGCGACAAGAAAGGCGTCGTCGGCTTCATGGTGACGTCGCCGCGCTACAAGCCGGTGCACGACAACGCCTACATGAAGACCTACGCGCTGCTCGAGGAGCTGGGCAAGCCGATCTCGTTCCACGCCGCCTATAGCTGGGAAGACCGGGCGCTGCAGATGACCAACCGGTTCATCTCGGTGCATTCGCTCGGCTTCATGTGGTTCAACATGATCCACATGACCAATTGGGTGATCAACGGCCTGCCCGAGCGTTTTCCCAAGCTCAAGGTGCTGTGGATCGAGAGCGGGCTGACCTGGGCCTACGCGCTGATGCAGCGGCTGGATCATTCCTACATGATGCGCACATCGGACTGCCCGTCGCTGAAAAGAAAGCCGAGCGAATACATGCGCGAGATGTTCTACTCGTCGCAGCCGATGGAGAAGCCCGACGACAAGTCGATCCTCGAAGCGACCTTCAAGATGATCAAGGCCGATACGCAGCTATTGTGGTCGTCCGATTATCCGCACTGGGATTTCGACACGCCAGGCGTGATCTACGACCTGCCGTTCCTCAACGAGACGGCCAAGCGCAACATCCTCGGCGCCAATGCCGCGCGGGTGTTCGGACTCGATACCAGGGTGGTGAAGAAGGTTCCATAACTACTGCTTGCTACGTGCGGAGGGAAATACGCATGCTGATTCCCACTGCGAAATCATTGCGCCCGCTCGTCCTGCTGCTGCCGCTGCTCACCTGGATCAATCCGAGCTATGCGCTCGACTATCCGACGCGGCCGGTGCGCTTCATCGTTTCGTTCGCCGCCGGCGGCCCCAACGACACCATCGCGCGCATCCTCGGCCAGTACCTGTCGGAACAGCTCGGCCAGCAATTCATCGTCGAGGACCACGTCGGCGCCGGCGGTAATATCGGCATGCAGGACGTGCTGGCCGCGGTGCCCGACGGCTACACCATCGGCTTCGTCGCCCCGAACAACGCCATCAACCAGACGCTCTACGCCAATATCCCGTTCGACTTCGTGCGCGACTCGACCCCGATCGCCGGCACCATGAAGCTCGCCAATGTCATGGACGTGAACGTGGATTTTCCGGCCAAGACGCTGGCCGAGTTCATCGCCATGGCCAAGGCGCAGCCGGGCAAAATCAACTTCGCCTCTGGCGGGGTGGGCACCTCGCCGCACATGTCGGGCGAGCTGTTGGAGGTGATGGCCGGCATCAAGCTCACCCACGTGTCGTATCGCGGCACCGGGCCGGCGATGACCGACCTGCAGGGCGGTCAGATCCCGGTGCTGTTCGACAACCTTCCCGGCTCGATCCAGCAGATCAAGGCCGGCCGCATCCGCGCGCTCGGCGTCACCACGAAGGAACGCGTAGAGTCGCTTCCCGACGTGCCGACGATCGGCGAAACCGTGCCCGGCTACGAAGTGTTGGTGTGGTTCGGCATCAGCGGGCCGAAAGGCATGCCGCCTGAAATCGTCGCCAAGCTCAACGCGGCAGTCAAAGCAGTGCTGGCGAAGCCTGCGCTCCAAGAGCGGTTCCGCGACCTCGGCGGCGAAGTGATGCCGATGAGCCCGGCCGAGTTCGGCAAGCTCACTGCCGACGAGACCGCGAAATGGGCCAAGGTGGTGAAGTCGGCGGGCTTGAAGGTGGAGTGACGCGGCGTCTCACGGACCCCCGCCAGGCGAACTTCGCTCGCCGTCCTCCCCCTTTCAGGGGGAGGATTTAGTCAGGTGCCGGTGAAGACCGGCTTGCGCTTTTCCATGAAGGCGGCGCGGCCTTCGTTGTAGTCGTTGCTGGTGAAGCACTTCTCCACCATTTCGGTGGTGCGCGCGACGTTGCGCTTGGAGTCTTCCCTGACGATTTCGTTGACGGTGTATTTCACCGCCTTGATGGTGAGCGGCGCATTGGCGCAGATCATATCGGTGATCGCCTTGACCGAATTTTCAAGTTCCGCCGACGGCACCACGCGATTGACGAGCCCCATGGTGAGGGCTTCCTGGGCGTCGAACTGGCGCGCGGTGTAGAAGATTTCCTTGGCGAAGGCCGGCCCGACGACGTCGACCAGGCGCTTCAAGCCGACATAGCCGTAGCCCAGCCCGAGCTTGGCGGCCGGAACCGCGAAGCGCGAATTGTCGGTGGCGATGCGCAGGTCGCAGCACGTCGCCAGTCCAAGCCCGCCGCCGATACAGTAGCCGCGGATCATGGCGATGGTCGGCTTGGGGAATTCGTAGATGCTGGCATAGGCGGCTTCGGACTTGGCGCCGTAGGAGCGCGCGGCTTCGAGATTGGCGCGCTCGCTCTCGAACTTCGAAATATCGGCGCCGGACACAAAGGCCTTGCCGCCGGCGCCGGTGACCACCACGACACGGATGTCGTTGTCGGCGGCAAAATCGTCGAGAATGCGCTTGGTCGCCTCCCACATGTCGAGCGACACGGCGTTGAGCTTCTCCGGATTGTTGAAAGTGACGTAACCGACGCCTCCTTCTTTGCGGGAGAGCATCTTGTCGGTCATGGCTAAACTCCTTGTCATTTGTCGTGTCATCATCCGCGAAGGCGGATGACCAAGTAATCACCGGTGTTTCGAGGTTGATCTCATGCGTCGCGCTTACTGGGTGCCCCGCTTTCGCGGGGCATGACGATACGTTTATACAGCTTTCGCCTTATGTAGCGCGGCGATGTCGCGCTTGCTGAAACCGAATTCCTTGAGCACTGCGTCGGTGTGCTCGCCAAGCTCCGGCGGCCGTACCACCAGTTTTGACGGCGTGCGCGACAGCGTGACGCCCTGGCCGACGAGGCGCATCTTGCTCTTGTCCTTCTTGGTCACGCTCTGCGCGATGCCGAGATGCTGCACTTGGGGGTCGGCAAACATCTGGTCGATCGCGTAGATCGGGCCACAGGGCACGCCGGCCTTGTTCATGCGTTCGATCCATTCGGCGCTGCCGCGGCCGACGAGATAGCGATTGATCTCGGCGTCGAGCGCATCGCGGTTCTTCGAGCGCGCCGCGCCGTTCGCATAGTCCGGATTTTGCAGGAGCGCGGGGGCCTCGATGACCTCGCAGAACCGCTTCCAGATGGTCTGCCCGGCGGTGGCGATGTTGATGTAGCCGTCGTCGGTCTTGTAGACGCCGGTCGGCGCGCTGGTCGGATGATTGTTGCCGGCCTGCTTGGCGACTTCGCCCTGCACCAGATAGCGGGCGGCCTGGAAATCGAGCATGAAGATCTGCGCTTGCAGGAGCGAGGTCGCGACCTGCTGGCCTTTTTTGGATTTCTCACGCTCCAACAGCGCGACCAGGATTCCAGTTGCCGCCAGTAGTCCGGCGCTGAGATCGGCGATCGGGATGCCGACACGGACCGGGCCTTGCCCCGGCAGGCCGGTGACCGACATCAGCCCGCCCATGCCTTGCGCGATCTGATCGAAACCCGGCCGGTTGGCGTAAGGGCCGTCCTGACCGAAGCCGGAAATGCTGGCATAGACGATGCGCGGATTGATCTTGGCGAGCGCCTTGTAGTCGATGCCTAGCCGCTTCTTCACGTCAGGGCGGAAATTCTCCACCACGACGTCGGCTTTTTTCACCATGCGCTTGAGTGCGGCGAGCCCTTCCGGCGCTTTCAGGTTCAGCGTCATGCTGCGCTTGTTGCGGTGCAGGTTCTGAAAATCGCCGCCTTCGCGCGGCCCGCCCATGGGCTCTTCGAGGCCGGGCGGCGTCTCGATCTTGATGACATTGGCGCCCCAGTCGGCGAGCTGGCGGACGCAGGTCGGCCCCGACCGCACGCGGGTCAAATCGAGCACGGTGAAGCGCGATAGCGCCTTCGAAGCGCGGGGAAATGGCATTGCGGGCGCCTCCAACGCCGGTTTTCCGCAGGCTCAGTTGCGGCCTGCGGAATTTTTGCCGGCCGCAAAGGTAACCATAGGACCGGAAGGGCCAGAACTTTGCCGATCTGATCGCTGTTGTCTACCGGCTCCTGACCGGCGTTTTGGCCGTCGTTTTGGCGCGCCTATATGGATAAAATGTAAGCCAGGACAGCCATCTTTCCGGCACTTTCGCGAGGCGATCATGAACGAGGATGTACTGAACGTCAGCGTGCGCAAATTTCTCAAGAAGGTCGGCATCACCTCGCAGCGCGAGATCGAGCAAGCGGTGCGGGCCGCCGTCAGCGGCGGCAAGCTCAAAGGCAATGAGGCTTTGCCGGCCAAAGTGGTCCTCACCGTGGATGGGATCAGCCTGTCGGTGGAGATCGAAGGCGCCATCGAGCTCGAGTGAGGCGTTGTCCTTTAAGCAAGACTTGGCGCACGCGGCAAATTTCCGGGAAACGAACATGATCGATCTACGTCGCGTTGTTGTTGCCTTCATGCTGGTCGCCATGGCCGGTGCCGCAGTCGCGCAGGACCGTCCGGGACGAGGCGGCGGCGACCGGCCCAGTCGTCAGGAGCAAAGCCAGCAAGGCGGGTCCGACCACGAGCAGGGCGGCCCGGGCGTTCTCTCGCTGCTACCAGCTGACGCGGTCAGCGAGCACAGCGTCGACACGCCGAGCGGCAAGCTTGCCTATACGGCGACCGCCGGAACGTTCTCGCTGTTCAATCAGTCGGGCGATCGCTCAGCCGCGGTGTTCTACACCGCCTATGTGGCCAAAACCGACAATCACGCGGCGCGGCCGCTGACCTTTGTCTTCAATGGCGGGCCCGGCGCGGCTTCGGCGTTCCTCCATCTCGGCGTGGTGGGTCCGCGCATCGCCCAGTTCGGCATGGCTGGGCACGACGGCGCCGACGTCCGCCTGGTCGACAATCCGGATACCTGGCTCGCCTTCACCGATCTCGTGCTGATCGATCCCATCGGCACCGGCTGGAGCCGGCCGGCCAAGCCCGACGGCGGCAGCGCGTTCTGGGGCGTGCGCAGCGACGCCGAGTCGATGGCGAAGGTGATCGCGCTTTACGTCGCCAAAAACAGCCGCGTCAGTTCGCCAAAATTCATCCTCGGCGAAAGCTACGGCGGCTTTCGCGCCGCCAAGGTCGCGCGCGCCGTGCAGAGCGAGCAGAGCATCGTGATTTCCGGAATTTTGATGGTGTCGCCGATGCTGGAAGCAGCATTCCAGTTCGGCGGCGGCCGCTTCGCGCTTGGCGCCGCGCTGCAACTGCCGTCGCTGGCGGCGGCGGAGCTCGAACGCAAGGGGACGTTCAGCAAGGATGCGCTGGCCCAGGCCGAGCATTTCGCGCTGACCGAATATCTGTCGACGCTTGCCGGACCGCCGTTGCAGGGCGACGCGGCGAAAGCCTTCTACGCGCGTGTCGCGCAAATGACGGGCGTATCGGTCGATGCTGTTGTGGAATCCCGCGGCTTCATTCCCGACGACTATGCCAAGAATCTCCACATCGGCGACCACAAGATCGTCAGCCAATATGATGCGACCTTTGCGTCCGACGATCCTTATCCGGAATCGCCCACCGCCCGCGGCCCCGATCCGATCCTCGACGGCGTCGTGCGTGCCTATGGCGGCGCCTTCGCCGCCTATGCGCGCGACGAACTCGGCTTCAAGACCGACATGACCTACACCCTGCTCGCCTCGGATATTTCCGGCAAATGGCAGTGGCGGGAGGGGTCGAGCCGCGGCCAGCCTAGCGCCGCCGACGATCTGCGCGTGCTGCTGGCGCTGACGCCGTCGTTTCGTCTGATGGTCGCCCATGGCTATAGCGACATGGTCACGCCCTACGCGGTGAGCCGCTATGTGCTCGACCATCTGCCGCCGGTTGACGGCGAGGAGCGCACCCAGCTCAAACTCTATCGCGGCGGCCACATGTTCTATCTCGACCCGGAGTCCCGTAAGTCTTTCACCGCCGACGCGCGCACCATGTACGCGCTACCATGACCGACGTTGCCCATCGCACGGCGAACGACGGCCTCGACCAGTTCATTCCTGTCCGTAAAAGCGACATCCTGTCCGCCCTGGTCGAGCAAGGCGACTGCAAAAGCGACGAGGACCGCAAAAAATTTCGCCGGCTCTGCGACATGCTGGCGGCGATCTTTCACTACGATTATTTCCAGACGCTCGAGCGGTTGTGCAACGACTATTACTATTTCAGCCCCGAGGTCGCGCCGCATGCCGCGCTCGACCGCGCGTCGCGCGATCGCTGCTACGGCGACCTCGTGCAATCGCTTGAACAGGTGCTCAAGGAAGCCAATTTCACCGAATTGCCGCACGCCGAGATTGGCGACGCCCACCGGCGCCGTGTCGGGCACCGGGTCGAGGTCGAGGCGCCGCTCCACGATTTTCGCGACGTCCGCTTGTGGCGGCGCGGCCGGCACACCGAGCAATACGAGGTCGCCGACTGGTTCGGCCTCTTCCGGCGCAAGGTCGAAGCCGAAGTCTACGACGACGTCGTCCTCATGGTGGCGATGAAGCCGCGCGACGAGATCGGGTCGCCGCGGGAACTGAAAACGCTGGCGCGCCGCAAGATCGTTCCCGGCTCCGTGCTGCTCAAATGTTTCCGCAACATCGCCAGCGGCGATCTCCACGCGCTGTTTCCCAATGTGCGCGTGGTGATGAGCAGTCGGGACAAGCTGATCCTGGGCTTGCCGGCAATCGCCGGTGGCATCCCGATCCTGCTCAAAATCTATGCAACCATTACGGTCCTGTTCCTGGTGATCGGATTTTATCTGGGCACGAAGGCGAGTGTAGAGGACAAGGACCTCGCCACCGCGCTGGCCGCGCTGGGCGGAATATTGGCGCTCGGCGGTTTCGTCGTGCAGCAATGGGTGAAATATCAGTGGAAGTCGCTGCGCTATCAGAGTGAGCTCGCTGACAATGTCTACTACCGCAACATCAACAACAATGCGGGAATCTTCGATTATCTTATCGGCGCGGCCGAGGATCAGGAATGCAAGGAAGCGTTCCTGGCCTATCACTTCCTGCACACCGCCGCCGCGCCGCCGACCACTGACGAGCTCGACAGCCGCATCGAGGCGTGGCTGCGGCAGACCTTTGGCGTGGAAATCGATTTCGCGGTTAACGGCGCGCTGGGCAAGCTCGAAGGGCTGGGTCTGCTTCGGCGCGAAAAGGAGCGGCTCTTTGTCTCACCACTCGATGGGGCTTGTGCCCAACTGCAAGCGGTATGGGACAAATTCCTCGCGTCGGAGCCAAAAGTACCAGCGAAATAACGAAGTTGCTTGAGGCGGTCAGGTCGCGTGAGGGTGATCCCGGCGGCCGCATTCGCATTGCATTTCCCGCGGTTATAAGACAGTTATTCGACATTCGTTTGATTGATCGGGCGATAGAAAATAGGCATAAGCGCCCGGCCTTCAGAAAACACCGAAAATCACCCCCGAGGGAGTAAACATGTCCGTCAGTCTTATCAGCCGCCCGGTTCGGCGGCGCACGCTGCTGAAAGCCGGTCTCGCGATCGGCGCCATGCAAGTGGCCAGCCCATTCGTGGTGAAGTCGCTCGCCGACGAGCCGGTCAAGATCGGTCTCGACAATCCGCTGACCGGCACCTTCGCCGCGCTCGGCAAGAATGAATTGATCGGCGCGCAGCTCGCGGTCGATCAGATCAACGCCAACAACGGCATTCTCGGCCGCAAAGTCGATCTTCTGGTCGAGGACTCGACCAGCGGCGATACCGCGACCGCGGTGCAGAAAGCCGACAAACTGATCGACCGCGACAAGGTCGACTTTCTCATCGGCAACATCAACTCGGCGCTGGCCCAGGCGATGGCGAATGAGAGCAACCAGAAGGGCAAGTTCCACATCGTGCCCGGCGGCCATACCGACAGCGTCACCGGCAAGCAGTGCCATTGGAACGTCTTCCGCGTCTGCAACACCACGCGCATGGAAACCAATTCGGTCTCCAAACTGCTGCTCACCTCGTACGGCAAGAAGTGGTACTTCATCACCACGGACTACGCCTTCGGCCACTCGCTGCAGGAAGGTTTCGAAGCGAGCTTGAAGGAAGCCAGCGGCACCGAGCTCGGCGCCGATTACACGCCGCTCGGCACCACCGACTTCTCCGCCAACCTGATCAAGGCGCAGTCGACCAATCCGGACGCGATCATCTTGTTGCTCGCCGGCGACGACATGATCAACTGCCTCAAGCAGGCGGTGCAGTTCGGGCTGAACCAGAAGATCCATATCGCCGGCGCGCAGCAGGAGCTCGAAGTCAACAAGGGCCTGCCGCCCGAAGCGCTGTTCGGCGACTGGGTGTTCGAATGGTACTGGAAGCAGCCCGGCGTGCCCCATGTCGAGCAATTCGTCGCCGACATCCGCAAGCGCGCCAACGGCAACGTGCCGACCGCGCGCACCTGGTTCGGCTACACGGCGATCCATACCTGTAAGCTCGCCGCCGAGAAGGCAAAATCGCTCGAACTCGGTTGCGCTTGCCAAGGCGATGCAGGGCCTGGAACTGCCGCCCGAAGTGGCGCTGATGCCGAACACGCCGTATTACCGTAAGGGCGACAATCAGCTGATGCCGACGCTGTTCGTCGGTCAGTCGCAGCCGGCGCCGGCCGGCGGCGACAAAGAAGACCTGTTCAAGGTCAGCCAGCTGGTCAAGGGCGACGAAGCCGCCCTTTCGGTCGAAGGCACCGGATGCAAGATGACGTGGCCGGCCTGATCACTGTATAAACCAGGCGCCGCGTCCCGGGCGCGGCGCCTGGAATTAAAGGCCAGGGTGGGGGTTCTAAACATCGATGTCGGGGAATGGGGGATCGCTACTCACCGCCGGCGGCCGGCGTGATCTGCGGGCGATGATGTTGTTTCGCGTATGACACAGCTGCTGCTGTTCAATGTTTTCAACGGGCTCATCATCGGCGCGTTTTACGCGCTGATGGCGCTCGGGCTGTCGTTGATCCTCAACCTGTCCGGCGTCATCAATTTCGCCCATGGCGGATTTCTCGCCATCGGCGGCTATCTTGCCTACTCGCTCATTCCCTATGTGGGCTTCTGGGGTGCGCTAGTGGCGTCGCCCTTTCTGGTCGCCTTCATCGGCATCGCGGTCGAGCGAGTGCTGATCCGGCGGCTCTATGGCCGCGACCCGCTCTATAGCCTGCTGCTGACCTTTGGCCTCGCCTTCATGATCGAGGACGGCACCCGCTTCATCTGGGGCGCGCAGAGCCTGCCCTATCAGATTCCGAGCTGGCTCTCGCGCCCGCTCAGCTTGCAGTTCTTCTTTCTCACCGGCTACCGCGTCTTCATGGTGCTCCTGGTCACTGCGGTCGTCGCCGCGCTGTTTGTGATCCTCAATTACACACGGCTCGGCATCCGCATCCGTGCCGGCACGCTCGATCTCGAAACCGTCTCCGTGCTCGGCGTCAATACCCGCGTGTTGCGCAACCTGAATTTCGGCCTCGGCATTTATCTGGCCGGGCTTGCCGGCGTGCTCGCCGTGGGCATGCTCGGGTTGCAGCCGACGATCGGCGACAATCTGATCATGCCGAGCTTTATCGCCATCATCGTCGGCGGTCTGGGCTCGTTGCCGGGCACGCTCGTCGGCGGAATCCTGATCGGCGTCGTCTCCGGCGTCACCACGGTGTTCCTGCCGGCCGCCAGCGAAGCCGTCATGTACGTGATGATGGCGGCGGTTTTGATCGTGCGGCCGCGCGGCCTGTTGGGTGAGGAGGGCCGCTTCTGATGAAATTCGATAAGCGCGCCGGCGATGTTCTGATCTGGGCGCTGCTGCTCTCCGCGCCGTTCTGGCTGCCGCTGGCCGGCAGCTATGTCGAACTCGGCACCCGCGTGGTGATCTACGCGCTCGCCGCCATGGCGCTCAATTTCCTGCTCGGCTATACCGGCGTGCTGTCGTTCGGGCACGCCGCCTATTTCGGGCTGGGCGCCTACGGCACCGCCCTGACCATCAAATATCTGGTGCCCTCTACGCCGGTCGGCATGCTCGCCGGCATCGTGCTCGGCACAGTCGCCGCCGCCATCATCGGCCCGATGATCGTGCGGCTGCGCGGCGTCTATTTCGCCATGTGCACCATTGCGTTCGGACAAGTGTTCTACTTCATCGCCTTTCAATGGTTCTCGCTCACCGGCGGCGACGATGGGGTGAGCGCCTGGCATCGCGAGCCGCTTGATTTCGGCTTTGCCACGCTCGACATCCTCAACAGTAACAAGGCGTTCTATTACTTTGTGCTGGCGGTCTTCGCCGTTTCAGCAGCCGCCATGGCGTTTCTATTGCGCTCGCCATTCGGCCGCACGCTGTTGGCGATCCGCGAGAACGAGCGCCGGGCGCGGTTCCTCGGCATTCCGGTCGACCAGCATATCTGGATGTCGTGGGTCGTCTCCTGCTTCTTCGTCAGCGTCGCCGGCACCCTGTTCGCGCTGATGAACGACTTCGTCGATCCCCGCGCGCTGCGCTGGGACCAGTCCGGAAATTTCGTTATCATGGCGGTGCTGGGCGGCATGCGCAGCTTCTGGGGGCCGCTGATCGGCGCGGCGATCTTCCTGGTGCTGCAGGACTACATTTCGAGCGAGACGCAGAACTGGATGTCGTTCATCGGCCTGTTCTTCGTGCTTGTCGTGCTATTCTTTCCGCGCGGCGTTTTGGGTATCATCCGGCGAAAGGCGACAACGTGAGCCTGTTGCGAGTCGAGAAAGTCTCAAAACATTTCGGCAGCCTGGTCGCCGTCGACAACGTGTCGATGACGGTCGAGCCCGGCGAGCTGCGCGCGGTGATCGGCCCCAACGGCGCCGGCAAGACCACCTTCTTCAACTTGATCAGCGGCTTTCTCTCGCAGAGCTCAGGCCAGATCATCTTCGACGGCGAGGATATCTCCGGGCTGTTGCCGGCGCGGCGGGTGTGGCGCGGCATTGCCCGCACCTTCCAGATCACCGAAGTGTTCCCGGAGCTGACGATCCGGGAGAATCTGAAAATCGCCGTCGAGGTGGCGAGCGGCTATCGCTTGCGCATGTGGCAATCGGAAGAAGCCGACGTCGACGTCAAAAAGCGGGTCGTCGAGCTCCTTGAAGTGAGCGGACTGAGCCAAAGCGCCGACCGGCTGGTCGGCGAGCTCGCCCATGGCGACCAGCGCGCCACCGAGATCATGATGGCGCTGGCGCTCAAGCCGCGGCTCTTGCTGCTCGACGAGCCGACTGCCGGCATGGGCGATCAGGAGACCTACAACATTACCCAGCTGATCCGAAAGCTGCACAAAGACGGCAAACTGACCATCGTGCTGATCGAGCACGATATGCGCGTCGTGTTCCATCTGGCAGACCGCATCATGGTGCTCGACCAAGGCAAATTCCTCGCCGAAGGCACGCCGCCGGAGATTGCTGCCAACAAAGCGGTGCAGACCGCCTATTTGGGCCAAGCAGCGTGAGACAAACCGCATGACCGCCGCGCTGACCGCCGAAGGGCTCCATACGTTTTACGGCAAGAGCCACATCCTGCATGGCGTCAGCCTCGAGGCCGCCGAAGGCAAGGTGACGGCGCTGCTCGGCCGCAACGGCGCCGGCAAGACCACGACGCTGCGCAGCCTCATGGGGCTGACGCCGCCGCGCGAGGGCCAGGTCAAGATTTTCGGCACCAAGACCACGGGCATGCCGCCATTTCGCGTCGCCGGGCTTGGCGTCGGCTATGTTCCCGAAGGCCGCAAGATCTTTCCCAATCTCACCGTCGACGAGAACCTGATGGTGCCGCTGGTGCGGCCGGGCCCGTGGACGCCGGCCAGCGTCTACAAGCTGTTTCCCCGGCTCGAGGAGCGCAAGTCGAATCGCGGCCGGCAGCTCTCCGGCGGCGAGCAGGAAATGCTGTCGATCGGCCGCGCGCTGCTGCTCAATCCCAAGCTGCTGATGCTCGACGAGCCGTCGCAGGGGCTGGCGCCGCTGATCGTGCGGGAAGTGTTCCGCATCGTGGCGCAGATGCGCTCGGAAGGAATCACCGTGCTGCTGGTCGAGCAGAACGTGCGCATGAGTCTCGAAATCGCCGACCATGCCTATGTGCTCGACGACGGCCAGGTGGTCTATTCCGGCCCGGCGCGCGAGCTTGCCGCCGACGAGGCGCGCGTGCAGTCGCTCGCGGGCGCCAGCGCCGAAGAATGGACGCCGCACGCCTGAGTTTTATGTCGCGCTGTTCGGATCGAGCCCGTGCGTGGCGCACATGTTGGCGACGATGGCCGTATCCTTGCCGCCGGTGATGAGACCCAGCGCGGCCGAGGTAATGTGACCGCCGACGACCTTGGCATCGATAATGTAGGCTTGGTGGCCGCTATAGGCCGCATAGGGGCTCTTGGCATCCACCGTTGCGCAATAACTGACCTCGTCCGACGGCGGCACAATCGGAAATTTCGTCCATTTGTATCTCGCCGCACCAGGCTCCTTGAGCGACGGCGCGACCGCGTCGACGATGATCTTCTTCTCTTGCGGCGTAAGATCGCGCAGTTGCGACGCCGGCATGGCGGCGGCGGCCGCGGGCGTTGTCGCCGGCGCGGCACTTGCTGCGGGCTGGTCGGCGGGTGGCGACGCGGCGCAGGCTGCAAGCGCCACGCTCGCGGCAAGTACTGCAATCGCGCTGCCTGTCTTTGTCCGCAAGGTCACTCCGTTTGTTGCGGCAAACAATACCAAAACTTACTGCCGAGTTGCAATTGTGCGCCGAGCCGTGCCGTCAGTTTCACTTCTCGTTCGGCAGCAGCGCTTTGACGGTTTCGATCACCGCCGGCGGCGTTTGGTAGAGCTTGCCGACGAGTTGCTCCAGGTGCTCCGGCGGCGTGTAGGTCATGTCCATTTTGATGTTGGTGGCCTCGGCGACCAGTTCCGGATCGTGCACCGCGTCCGCAATCGCCTTGCGCATGATGTCGATGCGATCTTGAGGTACTTCGGGCGGGAACACATAGGGCCGGCCGAATTCGGTCGAGGAGAACACGAAGCGCATGAGCTGGCGCTGCTCGTCGGTCTTGGCGTAGTCGAAGATCGACGGCACGTCGGGAATTATCGGGATCGGCGCCTCTTCGGCGCGCAGCAGAAAGGTCAGCTTGCCGTCCTTGATGAGCTGCTCGTTGACCCGGAATTGCTGGTACGAGGCGCACAGGCCCTGCAGCTCGCCGCGCTCCACGGCCAGCATCGAATCGCCCATGCCCTGATAGCCCTGGACGATGCGGAATTTGGTGCCGAGCACCTTGTTGAGCACCGTCGGCAGGATGGCGAGCGACGACGTGGCGCCCGCGGCGCCGACGATGAACTCCGTCGTGAACAGATCGGCCGGCGTCTTCACCGCCGCGGTGTACCAGCGCACGCAAACCCGCGCCGGCCGCGACGTGGCGCCAAGCCAGTTCATGCGCCGCGGATCGATCTCGACGTTGGGCTGTGCGGTCAGCGCGTCGTTGACGATGTTGCGCGAGAACGAGCCGAGCACGGTGCCATCGCGCGGCGCCTGGGTATAGAGGTAATTCGCGGCCGCGACGCTCGCCGCCTGCGGCATGTTCTGAACGATGATAGTCGGCTGGCCCGGAATATATTTCGGCAGGTATTTGACCAGGAGCCGCGCGCCGAGATCGTAGTCGTTGCCCGCCGGGAAGCCGGCGATCAGACGCAGCTGCTTGTTCTTGTAGAAATCCTCCGCGCTCGCGCCGGAAAGGCAGACGATCCGGCGATGAGGAGCGCAAGCGTAATCGCGGACTTGAATGTCATACGTGGCTATTCGGCGGCGCGTTTTTGTGTCAGCGCCTCGGCCGCCTTGTCGTAACTCTCCTCGCGCGTGAGCATCTCCTTCAGCCCGACCAGCTCGTAATAGTCGTCGAGCGGCAAGAGATGCTCGAACGTGGCGGTGAGCGAATTCTCCCGTTTGAGAATGCGCAGCACGTTGCGTACCGCATTG
The DNA here is from genome assembly GCA_963724715.1 of uncultured Alphaproteobacteria bacterium. Lineage (GTDB taxonomy): Bacteria > Pseudomonadota > Alphaproteobacteria > Rhizobiales > Xanthobacteraceae > BOG-931. The sequence goes on from CAVRVV010000007.1 coordinate 23,551, forward strand.
GCGGCGGCGAACAGCGCGATCGAGGGAAAGGTCGCCGCAACCACGCCGGCCGCTTCGAGCTCCTCGAGGCTGCGCTTCTTCAGGCCCGCGGCTTGCGACAGCGTCGCCATATGCGGGCCGCCGACTTCGCGCAACACGCGCTTGATGTCCTCGATGGTATCGACGCCCATGGGCTTGGCCATGTCGGCGCCGGCTTCCATGAACAGCCGCGCGCGCTCGATGGCGGCGTTGAGGCCGTCGACGCCGGCGGCATCGGTGCGCGCCGCAATGAAGAAATCCGGATCGCGCCGCGCGTCGAGCGCGGCCTTGACCTTGGCCAGCATCTGCTCGACCGGGATCACCTGCTTGCCCGGCAGGTAACCGCAGCGGTTGGGAAACACCTGGTCGCTGATGAACACGCCGGCGACGCCGGCGGCCTCGAACGCGCGCACCATCTGCCGTACATTGTTGACGCCGCCGAAGCCGGTGTCGGCGTCGACATAGACCGGCACATCGACGGCGCCGCAGATGCGCGCGTAATGGTCGGCGTAATCGCGCATGTTGGACTGGCCCATGTCGGCCTGCGCCAGCATCGAGCCGATCGCCGCATAACCGCCGGCGCAAATCGCCTCAAATCCTTCGACTTCCATGATGCGCGCCGACAGCGC
>CAVRVV010000008.1:0-273058 GCA_963724715.1 uncultured Alphaproteobacteria bacterium
CTGTCATTCGGCGTGCAATTTTGACCCCCTGAGCCGGGGGATCGGCGTCCAAAATTGACCCCCTACAGGTTGGCCTGATGCGCTGCTCGCTTTGATTCCAAGCGAGCGGTGGGGGAATGCTGACAGTGGAGACGATCGGCCGGATTCGGCGCGAACATTTCATCAAAGGCAAAACGATCAGGGAGATTTCCCGGGATCTAAAGGTATCCCGGAACACGGTCCGCAAGGTACTGCGGTCGGGGGAGACATCGTTCGAGTACGAGCGTGACGTTCAGCCTCGGCCGAAGCTGGGGCGATGGACGGCTGAGCTCGATGGACTGTTGGAAGGCAATACGACCAAGCCCTTCCGCGAGCAGTTGACGCTGATCCGCATCTTCGAGGAACTACGCGGGCGCGGCTACGACGGTGGCTACGATGCCGTGCGGCGCTACGCCAGGCGATGGGCCAAGGAGCGCGGACAATCGACGGCGGCGGCCTACGTCCCGCTGAGCTTCGCGCCAGGGGAAGCTTACCAGTTCGACTGGAGCCACGAGGTCGTTCTGCTGAGCGGCGTGACGGTAATCGTGAAGGCCGCCCATGTCCGGCTTTGTCACAGCCGCATGCTGTTCGTGCGCGTCTATCCGCGCGAGACGCAGGAGATGGTATTCGACGCCCACGACCGGGCCTTCGCCCTGTTCAAGGGCGCTTGCGGGCGCGGCATCTACGACAACATGAAGACGGCGGTGGAGACGATCTTCGTCGGCAAGCACCGCCTCTACAATCGCCGCTTCCTGCAGATGTGCAGCCACTACCTCGTCGATCCGGTCGCCTGCACGCCGGCCTCGGGCTGGGAGAAGGGGCAAGTCGAGAACCAGGTCGGTCTCGTCCGTCAGCGGTTCTTCACGCCGCGTCTGCGGTTCAAGAATCTTGACGAACTGAACGCCTGGCTGCTCGATAAATGCATCGCCTACGCCAAGGTGCATCCCCATCCGGAGCTGACCGAGCAGACGATCTGGGAGGTGTTCGAGGCAGAGCGGCCGAAGCTCGTTCCCTATGCCGGCAGGTTCGATGGATTCCACGCGGTGCCGGCATCGGTCTCGAAGACCTGCCTGGTGCGCTTCGACAACAACAAGTACTCGGTGATGGCCAGTGCAGTCGGTCGTCCGGTTGAGGTTCATGCATATGCCGATCGCATCGTAATCCGTCAGAACGGGCGGATTGTCGCCGAGCATTCTCGCTCGTTCGGCCGCGGCGACACGGTTTATGACCCCTGGCATTACGTGCCGGTGCTCGCCCGCAAGCCCGGCGCCCTGCGCAACGGCGCACCCTTCAAGGACTGGGTGCTACCGGCCGCGATGGAGCGCGTGCGGCGCAAACTCGCCGGCGCCGACGACGGCAATCGGCAGATGGTCGATATCCTCACCACGGTGCTCACCGATGGGCTGCTGGCTGTCGAGGCCGCCTGCGCCGAAGCGATTGCGCAGGGCGTCCACTCCGCCGATGTCGTCCTCAACATCCTGGCCCGTCAGCGCGATCCCGGCCCACCGGCCACGATCCTCACGCCGGCCGCGCTAACGCTGCGCCACGCGCCCATCGCCGATTGTGCCCGTTACGACAACCTCAGGAGAACCATCTGATGGAACGAACTCAACTCTTCGACCTCATGGGCGAACTCAAGCTCTACGGCATGAAGGCTGCCTTCGACGAGATCATGGCCACGGCCATCAAACGCCAGCATGAACCCCAACGCATCGTCGGTGATCTGCTCAACGCCGAGATCAACGAGAAGCAGGCGCGCTCGATCAAGTACCAACTCACCATCGCCAAGTTGCCGCTTGCCAAGGACCTCGACGACTTCCAGTTCGAGGGCACGCCAATCAATGAGACGCTCGTGAACGATCTCGCCGGTGGTGGCTTCATCGCCCAGCAGCGCAACGCCGTGCTGGTCGGCGGCACCGGCACCGGCAAGACCCATTTGGCCATCGCCATCGCCAGAAGCTGCATCCGCTCCGGCTCCCGCGGCCGGTTCTACAACGTGGTCGATCTCGTCAACCGGCTCGAGATCGAGACCCGTAACGGAAGGCAAGGTCGGATCGCCGATCAACTCACTCGAATGGACTTCATCATTCTCGACGAACTCGGCTATCTGCCGTTCGCTCAATCCGGAGGACAGCTTCTCTTCCACCTCGTCAGTCGCCTCTACGAGCGAACCTCAATCATCGTCACTACCAACCTCGCATTCGGGGAATGGCCGAGCGTCTTCAGTGATCCCAAGATGACGACCGCGCTACTCGATCGCCTGACCCACCACTGCGACATCATCGAGACCGGTAATGACAGCTGGCGCTTCAAGAGCCGGGCTGACGATCACACGCCAACCCGCGCTCGCGCCGTCTCCGCAACCCCGACCAGCTCCAACGGCGCGAGCGCTACCGCCAAAACACGTCGTCAGAAGGGGTCAAAATTGGAAGCCGATAGCGGGTCAAATTTGGAAGCCGATTGACACCGACGCGGAGTTGAGCGCCTATTACGACCAATGCGCGGCCGAAGCCGGGCGCGTCTATGCGCTAATCGACAGTTCTGCAGCCAGACCTTAGCGCGGTACTGCGCTCTGTCGCGCGCGTGTGCCGCCACTCGTCCTCAAGCGAGCGGCGTAGCAATCGATGATGTTGGTTGTGATGCCCAGCCCGGTTGCCTGGCTGACGACATCGTGGTGCCATCGGAAAAAATAAGAATATTCTATGGCATATCAATCTGATGTCGTAGGGAGCTTTATTACCCACGCCCGTGCCTGCTCCCTTCATCGATTCCCGATTCGCATCCGAGAGTCGAATCCCTATTCGTTATTTTATGTACCCGTTTTTTTTTCGAAGATAGTAGACTGTGCTGCGGATGGAGGAGCGGGCATATGGGACGAAGTAGAAATCGGTCCGTAAAGCAGCATTATATTCCTCAATGTTATCTGCGGCCGTTCGCCCATCGATACAGGAAGGGATACCAAGTAGCAGTGTTTGATCGCAAGACTGATAGCTCCTTCCGCGCCAACGTAAAGGATGTGGCGTGCCAGAACTATTTTAATCGCATCGAGGTAAACGGGATGGACCCAGAAGAACTCGAAAAGGCGATATCAGAATTTGAGACCAAACTTGCCAGCGCACTTGCGCGCATCAACGAAGCCCGTTCGCTCGACAACGATGAGAACCGAGCGTACCTGATAACGCTCATAGGGCTTACCGGGCTACGCAATCCCGAAGTGCGCGAGAACATACGCAATATTTACGAGGATGTAGGCAAGATGAACATTGCCAGGCGTCTTGCGTCGCAGGAGACCTATGACGCAAGCGTTCAGGAGGCCAAGCAGCAGGGCGCGCTGCCGGCAGACTACGACGTAACCTACGACGAGATGAAAGCCGCGTTCGAAAATGGAGGCCTCAGGCTCGTCCTGAAGAATGACGCGCTCATAAGTCTTGAACTGCAGCTGCTCGACCACAGCATGCCACTGCTTTTCAGACGTGGTTGGCATCTATTGCGCGCACCGCAAGGATCGGGCGGCTTTATCACTTCAGATCGCCCGTTTTTCTTGATGTGGTCGGATCCTGCCATGCCCGCCAGTCTGCTCGCGCCGGGCCTTGCTCTCACGGGAACGGATATTTATTTCCCGATCTCTCCGCGGTTGGCTGTGGTCGGCGCGTTTAATGTGGCAAACTCTATAGAGGATATAGACGAAGCCCGTGTAGCCGTCGCGAACAGCGCGATGACCGCCGGTGCCGATCGTCAGGTTTATGCGCGAGATCACGGGTTCTTTTACGCGCAGACCATCGAAGAGAAACCACGCCGTGGCGGTCAACTGATCTCGGATAAGCGGTTCCCTCGGAAGGGTAGCTGGCGCACACATAGGTAAGAGGTAGAGGCCCGTGCATGGCCGAGGTAAAAAACAAGTGATTTGTGCAGAGAATGAGATTCCTGTGCCGTTGACTTGATGGCTTGGTATATGATTCTAAATAAGTGGCGCACCCCCAAAGAGCTTACAATGATAGAGCGGCGATCCGAAACTTCCCCAACCCACGATAGTCCTGGGGGTGGCGACTTTGGCCCAAAGGGCCTTCTCGTTCGTGATCCTTATGCAACGCAGCTGCTGAATGGCGAGAAAATCTGGGAAATTCGCGGGAAACCAACGCAAGTCCGCGGACCCGTTGTCATCATCAAGTCAGGCACCGGTCGCGCCTTTGGGACAGTGAGATTGGTCCGGGTACTGGGCCCCCTAGCTCTCGATGACCTCATGATGGCCCGCGAACTTCCTCGGGACGAGCGCGAGGAGTTTCGGCATGCCGGTCTTCCATACGCTAAAACCTACGCGTACGTTTTCAGCGACCCGCAATGGTTCGACCGGCCGATTTCCTACAACCACCCCAGCGGCGCGGTAACTTGGGTGAGACTGCCAGAACTCAGTCTGGAGACAGTCCGATATGCGTCGGGTCTTCACAGGGAAGCTCAGCTCCAGTTGGTCTGATTTATTGCAATTGCTCTTTCGCGATCTTGGGCCGCTCGGGCATTCGGTCGCGCCCATGTCTGAGGGCTGCTTCGAGATTAGAATTGCAGATATCGGCGATTTTCCGCTCGACAAGAATGGTCGAGTAAGCTTCTACGATGCGGCCCATGAGATTACTTATAGGGCCTTTCTACCGACCCGCGCTGATTTCATTCAGACATTTGAAGCCGAGCACGCCGACATTTTCGCTCGGATGAAGCTGTTCCAGCCGAGCGCCATCCTGCCAACGCTGGAAATTGTCGATTTTACGAGTTGGCGCCACAAGGCGATTATCGAGTATCTTTGCCTTTATCAGACGGTTACATCCCGAAAGCAGGTGGGGCGGCGCATGGGATTACTGGTCTGGGACGCCGGGCAAACAGCGCATCGGCCCCTGATTGGCGCTGCCATTCTCGCAAGCCCTCGATGGTCACAGGCATTAAGGGATCATCATCTCGGCTGGGCGTCGGATTTTCCGAAGACGAGCAACCAGTACAACGCCCGCGAAAGAGCCATTCGGATGGTTGGCCTCTCCCGCATGATGCAGCTTTCCGTCGCCTGCGCATTACCACCTTACAGTCTCTTGTCCGGCGCGTGGCTCATGGCTCTGGCTCCTTTCACAATGAATGGACAAGAGGCCTTTGTGCGTGCCGTCCGTGACGAGTCTGATCCTGATCTCGCCATCGTCGTCACCACCACCGCGAAGGGAGCGAGTGGCGCTCCCTTCCGTAATCACCGAATCAAGCAGCTAACTAGGGGGCACATCGACACCGCCGGCGACGTCTTTGTTCGCGTCGCGCCTGATGCAGACCATCCAGCGTTGCGCGCTTCGTTTAAGGACCTTATCTCGCCTGAGACGGTTCAAGTCGCCTGCGATCTTTTCCAGGTGGAATTTCCGTACGCTTCTAAGAACGCCATGGAAGCCAAAGCCATCCAACTCATGCTCCGGCGGTTCAAAATCAAGTCCGATATATTTGATGGAAATGAAATTGGCGTCCACGTCGGCATGTTGAACCCGGAAACGAAGGACTATCTTTCCGCAGGAAAACCGCGTCCTCCCAACAAGCGGCCACGGCTTAACTGGGACGATATCATTGCCGTTTGGGTGAGAAAATTCTTGCCGCAAGCGGAGTCGGACAAATCCGAGGATCATAAAGTCAGCCGCAGGCGTCGAGCCGAAGCGGCGCGGGCCTATCCGGAAGATCAGATTCCCTTATCGTACCGCCTCAGCCATTTGCACGACCTAGCCAGGCTAAGCGTAAGCGACTTGGCTCACGAGCCAGGACTATCCGACACGTACTAAACCCGCGTCACTTCACAAGTTTGAACTGTCGGGTCAGCAATAAGCCGCCATATGCGATAAGTAGGATCGATAGTGCTGCACACAGACCCTTCGCCACCGGACTAATCGCCGCTGCGGTAGCGTAGACGGCAAGGGTCGTACCTGCCAGCACGAAAACTATATTGGCAATGAGACGTGACAGTTTTTTGCGAATCGCAAACGTCAAGTTGCAAAGCGATCCTGGCGGATACGCCGTCGCATGGTTTGGCACTTGTGTCTCAAGCTTTATTCCGGAATGCCGCGTATCCAGAACATTATTGGTGTCCACCGAAAAGCGCTGCGACGAGGTTTCGTTTGGAACGATAGCGAGCGGTTGAGCCGAGAGCTTCATCAAACCCTCTTCGTCATCACTCGGTATCATCGCGATCGTGGCATCACCGGGAACTTGATTCCCGTGTGCGTCTGGTGAATGCGTTTCAACGAAGATTTCGTAGCGATCCGCCTCATATAGCGAGTAGTCCCGGTGCCACCGGTTGGTGTGAACCCGCTCGTTAGTGCCTCGGTCCTGCAGAGGCACCGGGGCACCCCGATGGCCCTTCTGAGATGCCTCGCGGACTTCGCGCACGCGCCAGAAGATGTCGTTCTTAAACTGCGTATCCAGCGTGACAAATTTGTCGACGACCTTACCCCATAGCTGCTGATTATCGCTTCGAAGCGCGTCGTGACTTGGATCGAGCGCCGCTGGTAGCAATGAAATCCAAGCGAATTGGCGACCGCGCTCGCCGAACGGAAGCGCATCTCCCGCCTCAAGCGCTTGGACCATTGTTGGTATCGCTAATTCGTCGGGATCCACAAATCCCCTCATCTGCAAATGAAAATGGAGCACGTCAGACGCGGGTTCGGCTCCGGGCACACGCGCCGCGGCCACGACGCGAGCACTCCGAGTAGGAATGAAGTCGCTGTCGCGGTACGTTAGCATTTCGAGTGGGTCGGCTTCGCCCTGCCTGTAATTGCGCTTTTGCCCGTACATAAGAAGAGCATCGGCCGGCAGCCCCAACGGATCGTTGCAAAGCGCCTCTAGCGCCGCCGCTGCATCAGCTTTGAACAGCGATCGCTTGTATTCATAGCGGATGATGCCGCCCTCCGGCATGGCAAGAACCTCGTGCACGTCACCGTAGTAGCGAGCATGCGTACAGGTATCGAATACGACAAAGAACGGGGTGGGTTGGGCGACCATGGAAAGCCTCCGCGAGTTCTCGGAATTGACCTCTCTGCAGTCGTTTAATGCCCATCGTCACCGGTCGCAACGAGGACTTTTAGATCAAACGTCCCCACTTCAATTTAGTCATCCATTCGCTCAAACTTGATGATCGTCATCGGCTGCTGGTCCTCGATCTCGCGATAATAAGTCGCCAAGTCGCTCCGAAGATCTTCGATGCCTGCGAAACCTTCCCACCGAGCGTGTTCGTCAGTCAAATCGCGATAGGGGATCGTCTGAACCGATATTACCCGCACGCGAAGCCGGTTTGTACCGTCAGTCAGGTCAACCGTTTGGCCTTCCACCGCCGCCGTGCCGCGCCGGATCGTGCAGATTTTTTTGCCGGTAGCGGCCATCGCCAGATCGCCTTTGCTTACCTTGATTCGACCGCGAAAGGTGAAGCTTCGATTGTCGATCATGCGCGTCCAATCGCTCTGCTAAGGCATTTAATTTGCTGATTGTAGGCGCGATTGCAACTGATGTACTCGGCCCAGAAGGCCGCCTACGCCGCAACGGCTTTCTCAGTTGCTAGCGCCTCTATGTGCTGCGACCACAACTCGAAAGGCTGGCGGACTTCCTTCGCATAGCGGTGTCGCTGGTAGATTCCGGCGACACCGGAAAACGTTCCGGAGCGATGGTTCAACGCCAACTCGACTATGTGGGGAGCGACACCAAGGCGCTGTAATCCGCTTGCGAAGCTTCGACGAAGGTCGTGGAGCGTCCACGATCGGACGACGAAATCAGGTACATGGCCGATAAGACCCCCCATCCCGTTAACAGGCGGGGTCTTCTCCCAGAGGAACGACCGAGGCCGTTAGACCATCCAGCACACTGGGAATAAAGAGACCACCCATTATTGATGACCCACGACCAGCGACGCCGCGGCGTCAGGTGAATACAAACATGGTGATTGCACCCTTTGAGGCGTCGAAGCTCAAGATCGAGCGGGCCGCAAAACATCTTAACCCCGATCATCTGCCGCGCGAGCGCATCGTCATCGCCGCGCCAAAAAGCTGTCCCCCTGCTGCGGCTCGGCGAAGCTGTCGAAGCTGGGCCTGTACATTATCGAGACGCTGGAGATGATCCCGCAGCAGTGAAAGGTGATTCAGACGGTGCGGGAATAGTTCTCGTGCCGGGAATGCGAGAAGATCACGCAGCCGCCGGCGCCGTTCCATGTCACGCCGCGCGGCTTCGGCGGACCAAACGAAATCGCCGCCCTTTAGATCTTACTGGCGCGGCCGGGAACAGGTGCAATCGTAAACGCAAAATCGCGGCGAAAACGTGTGTTGGTTTCCGGGTGATGTAGGCCATTGCTAAAATTGTCAGTAATCAGTTCCATAATCGGCATTACGCGTTTGCGGTATTAACGACAAGATGGGCCCGCTCTATACGGGTTTCTGCGCGCCAAATTTCGGTTACGAATGCGAGCACGCACCTCATCGTTAAAATCAACTCCGAAATGAGTACGATCGGCGAACATCCAGAGCCAAAAGTTGACGTTCATTGTTGCTGCACAATTAATTGCTGCACCGCTCTTTTGAGGGTTTCTCGGTTAGCGAATGACGTAAACGAATCGGCACGCGCGGAGCGTAGATAAGGGATCGAGAGCGTCGGCAAAGCCGGACAGGCGATCAGAGGCCCGTAAGGCCGCCGCAATGTCCAAGGGTTAGGTGCTGGTTTTCGCCCGCCGGGGAGGTCGCGCATGAATACGGTTCCCAGCTACTGGAGGCGGGATGGCGCGTTTTGACCGTCTGGGAATGCGCCTTAAAGGGCAAAACGGCCAAGCCTATCGACCGGACCGCCATAGTCGTTCGGGCATGGCTCGAAATCTTCACGATCGACAGGTGAAATCGAAGGTCTATCGATGAGCTCCACGACCCGATCTCGCGATCTGTCGTCATGAAATCCCCCGCATTGGCCATTCAGCGGTTCGGGGTGTTGCCAGCTGCGGGCATTGTCGGTCATGATCTCTCAGCCTATGAGCGTGACGATTTCATCAAACGTCAACGTAACGCACTCTTGCAACGCCAACGCAACCTTGCGAATTTTCTGGAAGTTGTCTTTAACCAGCGCCTCTGCTCGATCAAAGGCAACGTTGAAATCGGCCCTCATTGCGTCTCGCTGGTCGGGCGGACTGTTCCATTGGATGATGCGAGCCGCCCGCATTAGGTCGCCTTCAGCGCCCTCGCAAGGGTCTATCTTGTGGTGCCTGTATCGTTGGTCGTAATCTTCGGCGAGTGCACCGCAGAGGAATTGAGTAGCGTGAGCAAATTTTTGTTCGCGGGTCCACGTCTTCAGAACGGCGTTAGTGAGACGCCCGAAATCATAGCGGATGTGGCCATCGTGATTGGCACCGGGCTTGATGGTCACGCTTTTGAACGGCACGCCAAGAACGAGGCACGCGACAGCGTGCCCCGCCTCATGATACGCCGTGGCGCGCCGCTCGCGCACCGTATAGGGGACCAATCCTGCGCGGCTAATCTTTCTTGCCATCGATCTTCCCCGGCGCGAGGCTGGCAGTACACTTATTGAATACAGCATCGGTGAGTTCGACCAATTCCGCAAGCGGCACCTCGCGGCCGTACAAACAAGCGCAACCGGTTAGCGATCGACATTAACGAATCGTCATGCGGAGGGCAGACAAGACGATCGAGAGCGTCGGCAAGCCGGACAGGCGATCAGAGGCCCCGTAAGGCCGCCGCAATGACCAAGGGTTAGGCGCTGGTTTCCGCCCGCCAGGGGTCTCGCATGAATTTAGGCCGACGCACTGGCGGGCCGCCTGACGAAGATACTCGACGACGAGTGTTTCTTGCCCGAGCTCGCGGGCCCAATCGTCCAAAGTCACGCCACATGCCCGGACTGCTGCGGCTGACCTTGCTGCAGATCGCCAACTGTCTCGAACGCTACGCGGTGCTGTTCGATGGGCGCGACAATAAGCTCGGCGCGGAGCCATACCATCACGAGCGTGATCCAGAAAAGCCAGTGGCGATGATGTCAATGTCAGGGTCGCGCGCGCGCCATGGTTAGGGAATATGGTTAAAGTGGCATCAAAAATCGAATAGATTAAAAGGAACTGCCAAATCGGCGTCCATCACTGCGTAAAAAGAACAGCCTCCGACTTTCACGCAAAAGAACAAACAACCGTTTAGGGTCTGTGCCGGCCCTAACCCATTGACGCGACAGTTACTCCTAGACACTGGCACAGGGTGGCACATACTTTTGAACTCGCTCCGCAACAGCTACGTTATTGCTCAGCCAGTCCGACGCTCCAACCTTCCGCGATCCCCTATTATACATTAATACTCGACTACCCTAAAAGTATGTGCCACCCTGTGCCAGTAGCCAATTCATCAATACAAACATCAACTTCCGCTGACACAGGGGTCTGTGCCGGTCTGTGCCACCCTGTGCCATATCGCTAAAAAGAAATCACGCTAAAAAGAAATCGCCCGTCACGAGTGGTGGGACGTACCGCCGGTCATCAGCTCGAGCGGCGGCGCGAATGATTCTTGCACATGCGGTGACCGCCTTCAGCCCTCGCCGGCCGCGATGCTGCGGGCACGCGCTCGCGGGCTCGCCGCCAGCGCTGCGCGGCCTCGACCGAGATCAAGGTTCGCCTGCCACATCTCATCAGGCGCGGTCCATCGCCCGCCCGGAGCATGTAGTAGAACGAGCGTCTGGACAGCCCATGGGCAATGCAGAACCCAAAAACGCTGAAGGCTGCCAGCTCGTAGACGGCCGGCAAGGCGCGGCGTGCGTGGGCACGCTTTTTAACTCGTTTGGTCATGACCAATCTCCATAAGCTGCGCGGGCGCCAAGGGCGCATGCAGCGTTGCTATTGACGGATCCGGGTTGCCGCGGAGGTTCGGCGCCATGGCCGCCCATCTGTTTGGGCGGCGGCTGCGCTGGCGGCTCTCAGGTTCGGGATGGGACCAAACGTGGTGGGCGCTCATGCGCCCGGGAGCGGTTTAGACGCTCCAGAGTCGACTAATAGATAGCTTCCCGGATTCGGCGGGTCAATGCACCACGGAGCCCGGAGGTCAACGGAGGCTCCTTCAAATCCGCGCGCGGAAGCGGCGCAGCAGTATTGCATCACTGACAACGTCGACGTCGAAGCGTGCCGACCGGGCGCAGGCGTAGCCTGAATTCTACCTCAGGATTCTGACCCTGAGACAGACACCCGAGGCGGACCCTCAAAACATTGATCGCAAGACACTACAAAGCGATCGAAACCTTTCTGCCATAACTTGTTTGAGGTATCTGAGACACCTTGAGGCACCCTGCTGACAGTTGGAGCTCGACGAGCGCCGCACGGTGGCTTCGTTATGGAGCCCCTACCTTGAGATTGGCATAAAAGTCAGCGATCTGCCGCAACTGCTGCGGTGTCGCGTCACCTTTGCGTAGATTAACCCATTGGCTCACGATAACGACATTGTCAGGCACGTATCCCCGTGTGTTGTCGACTCGATCGAACACTGCCGTATCATTGCTGGGACCGCGCCGCCTCGCCTCGTTGATCCCAGAATATCGAAGCCTATCGCCAGTGACGGGACAAAAATCTGGCCACTTTATATTGTCTTCGGTAAGTGTGAACTCCCAACCGCGTCGTTCGGCGTCACGCTTTTTTGCTAGCAGCATTTCGCGCCGGGGATTATCAACGCGCCGCATGTCCTTAGCATTTTGTACCTGCTGTTTGATTTCGTCCTGTTGCTCGTCTGTCAGCGACGCATAGCGTGCTTGGTTACGTGTCAGGCCTTCAAACTCCATGAGGGCTTGAACATTCTCGCACTGTGCGGGCGTCAATTTACTTTTTCGTTTGGCCATGATCCGTTCCCTACGCAGCCTGATGCTTATCGAGGAATCGCTCGAGTTCGGCGGCGTGCGCAATCTTTAGCGCGCCGATCTTGACCGTCTCGATGCGGCTACCGACCGGCGAGTAGAGAAGCGCTCTTGAGATTCGGGAATATTCCGCGGCTTCGATGACGATGAAGCACAAGGGAGACGTTTGGTTGTTCATGACGAGTGACCTTCTATTTGGTCACCCGTTTACTCACCCATGATGGGCAAGTCTTGCTGGGGCACATGCCCCACTCGTGGTGCGTGAGACCGATATAGGGTCGGCGCGGCCCAGTTCAATGACAGCCACCCAGAGACTTCCCACGATTCCGCGGGATAGTAAGATGGAGACCGCTAACTGAAACAGCGCGTCTGCTCTGGGCAGAGCTTGTGGCCTTCGACCAATCGCTCCGTAACAGCCTGTTACACGGCGCGCTACCCCAAGGCGGAACTCGCGAGTTGGATCAGCGGGCCGGCGACACCGGAACGGTCGCGGTCCGGCCAGCCTGGTTAACGAAAGGTTAACGACCATCGCCTCGATCCGCCGCCTCGGCACGTAAGCGGAAACCAAAAACAGCATGTCGGATATCGCGAACACCACGGGCTCGCGGCGATCTGCTAAACTCACATCATGGAAAAGACACGCCCGCCGTTCGTCCGTTGGAAGCAGCAGCGCTGGTGCACGGAAGCCGCGCAACACGACCTGACTGCTGCGGCGTTCTTGCTCGACGAGTGGATTCCTCTCGACGACCGGTTCGAGGTCGCGGCCCGCATACTGTGCCCCGGTCCAGAGACGGCGCGGACGGTGCACTGACCGCGAGATCACCGGACCACCGTTTAACATCCGCCGCGATTAACGCCAAGACGTTGGCAACAAGACCGGTTGATTCGAGCTCAACTCCCCCTATATCGCAGCTCATGCATCACGGCTGAGACATGGCGTCTTGGAGACGGGTGACCAAAGAAAGGTCGCCTATGAGTCACGTCTCTTTCCGTCTCAGCGCCTCAAACACGCTTCTTAACCATCGTTACCGCGTTTCGGGTGACGTCCGCTATCTGACCATCGGTCAGGTGCGCGAGCGATATGGCGTGTCCGCCGTGTGGATCTGGCGCTACATGCGCCAGCACGACTTTCCTAAACCGGTGCAATTCGGCGGCCCGACAAGCGCCCGGCACTGGCTCCTCTCCACCATCGAATCCTGGGAACGCGAACGCGCCAAGCAAACCGGCGCGTCGTGATTGCCAGCTTTTGCGTAGCCAAGGGCTGCGCAGAGGCGGGCAATCAAGCCCGGTGTAAGGAACAAGCCAAATGAATAAGAGCAGCGTTGTATCGCACCCTCATCACGATCTCATGGCGGAAGCAAAGCGAGAACGCGAGGTCGTTGAAAGCCCGGAGGGCCAAGCTCTTCTGAAAGCGGTTTGCAAGGCAGTCGACGCGTACTCGCAATTCCTCGAACGTCATGGGCTGCTCTGGGAATTCGGCGTCAATCCCGATGATCCGGATTGGCCCAGGCTGAAGGCTAAGGCGTTGGTGATCACCCTCGACTACGGCAGATTAAGCGGAATCGAGGTCAGACTGAAAGAAGGCGCGCTCGATCGGGTTTATGGGAACGGTAAGAATCCTGATCCCGAAGGTTTGGGCCCTTCCGACATATCGCACAAAAAACGCAGCGAACATTAACGCCGCTCAACCCAGGCCCGTCGCACTAGGGAGAGACCCATGAATATCAGAATAGAGCAATGTCATCTGGCAGTTCGCCAAACTTTACCGCAAGCAATTCGTCGCAAATCATCCCAACCAAGAAATCTGTATGTTGCGCGATCGGGAATAGTTCCACGTTTATTGTTTTCGAAATCTGGCGAACGCTGACAAATTTCTGCAAAGGCTCGGCGAGAAGTTTAATCCTGATCACGAGGGAAGGGCGGCAATTAGGCTTATCGGAATTCATCGTCGCTCCGTAACCATCGTACTATTGCCGGCGAGAAAGGCGCGTTATACTGGGGCGCCCTGGCCATTTTACCCGGAGCAAACGAGCCCTCCGGGTAAGCTCCGGGTAAGAAGAGCACGAAAAGTAGAGAAAGTATTGAGTGTGCGGGCGTAGTTCAGTGGTAGAACATCAGCTTCCCAAGCTGAGTGTCGTGGGTTCGATTCCCATCGCCCGCTCCAGCCTTCGCTGCTTCGGCTGGCAGGCCAACCTGACCAGCAAGCTTCGCGGTCGTAGCTTCGACGAAGGCGGGTGGTTTTGCGCCGCGCTGCAGCGGAACCGGCTGCCCCGCCGCAATTTGCCGCTGATTTTTCGCTTTGATCGGCCCCGCCACACCGGCTAGTCTTGCCCACAAGAGCCTCGAAAGGCTCGTTCGGGATGGAATACGCGGGGTGGACTCTCATGGATCAGAAAGCTGACGAACGCTCGGGCTGGAGCTGGTGGTACCTGCTCCTCATCATCCAATTCGTCGCGGTGCTGTGGCCGCCGTTCTACAACGCGGTCGAGCCGTCGTGGGCGGGCATCCCGTTCTTTTATTGGTACCAGATGCTCTGGGTCATCATCGGGGCTGTTCTGACCGCGGTCGTCTATTTCGCGACCGAAGACTAGATCGGTCCTGCGCTGTCGCGGGATCAAACAATCAGAAACTCAAGAAATAAGACGTAAAAGCCGGGGAGGCCTGCCGTGCAGGAAGTGAACTGGACTGCCCTGATCATCTTCGTAGCGTTGTTCGCCTTCATCACGTGGCTGGGTTTTGCCGCCGCGCATTGGCGCAAGGGCGATCTCGACCAGCTGCATGAATGGGGATTGGGCGGCCGGCGCTTCGGCACCATCATCACCTGGTTCCTGATCGGCGGCGACCTCTACACAGCCTACACCTTCATTGCCGTCCCGGCGCTCGCCTTCGGCGCCGGCGCCATCGCCTTTTTCGCGGTGCCGTATACGGTCATGATCTATCCGATCCTGTTCCTGGTATTTCCGCGGCTTTGGCATGTCTGCCACAAGCACAATTACATCACCCCGGCCGATTTCGTGCGCGGCCGCTTCGGCAATCGCTGGCTGGCGCTGGCGGTCACCGTCACCGGCATCGTCGCCACCATGCCCTATATCGCGCTGCAACTGGTCGGCCTGCAGGTGGTGATCGGCGCCATGGGCGTCGGCGGCTCCGGCCTTGCCGCCGACCTGCCGCTGGTCATCGCCTTCATCATCCTCGCGGCGTTCACCTATTCGAGCGGGCTGCGGGCGCCGGCCTCGATCGCCATCGTCAAGGACATTTTGATCTACATCACCGCTTTCGCCGCTGTGATCGTGGTGCCGATCCAACTCGGCGGCTTCGGCCATATCTTCGCGGCGGTGCCGCCGGCGAAGCTCCTGCTGGCGACGCCCGGCGCCAACACCACCGGCGCCTATGGCATCTACGCTACGCTGGCGCTCGGCTCGGCGCTGGCGCTGTTCCTCTATCCGCATTCCATCACCGGCATCCTTGCCGCATCGAGCGGGCGCGCCATCCGCCGCAACGCCGCGATGCTGCCGGGCTACTCCTTCATGCTCGGCCTGTTGGCGCTGGTCGGCTTCTTCGCCATCGCGGCGGGGGTCGGCGCCATGCCGGAGTTCGCCGCGGGCTTCAAGCAGTTCGGCAACAATTTCGCGGTGCCGGCGCTGTTCCTGCACAGCTTCCCGGCGTGGTTCGTCGGCATCGCCTTTGCCGCGGTCGGCATCGGCGCGCTGGTGCCGGCGGCGATCATGTCGATCGCCGCGGCCAACCTCTACACCCGCAACATCCATCGCGAGTTCATCAACAAGAACCCGACCGACAAGGAAGAAGCCCAGATGGCGAAGTGGGTGTCGCTCATCGTCAAATTGGGCGCGCTCATTTTCATCATCTTCGTGCCGACGCAATACGCCATCTACCTGCAGCTCTTGGGCGGCATCTTGATCATCCAGACGCTGCCGTCGGTGATGCTCGGCGTCTATACCCGCTGGTTCAACGATTGGGCGCTGCTGATCGGCTGGGCCGTGGGGACCGGAACGGGGATTTGGATGTTCAACGCGGCGAATTGGGCCCCGAACTATCCGCTGGTGATCGCCGGCCATGCCTTCCCGGGCTACGCCGCGCTCTACACCGTGATCCTCAACCTGGTGATCGCGATCGTGCTGACGCCGATTTTCAAAGCCATGGGCGGCAAGCAGGTCGACGAGACGGTTGCGGCCGATTATCACGCCTAATTAACGGCCGTTCCGGGCCGGCTCAGAAACCCCGCCGCGGCAACGCGGCGGGGTTTTCGTATGAGGCGCCGGCAATCCTGCCGCTGCTCCGGTGCAACTCTTCGCCGCTAGCCCAGCCGTCCTGGACGTGGCAGGATTGTTTCGAACATCCGGCACAACGAATTCCCGGGGAGAGCACATATGGCTTGGACGAAAGTAACCGATATCGCCTACGGACGGCTCAGGTCGCCCGATCTCGACGTGGCGGAGGAATTCCTCACCCGTTTCGGCATGCACCGGGCGGAGCGCACCGCCAACGCGCTCTATATGCGCGGCACCGATCCGGCGCACCACCTCCACGTCACCGAGAAGGGCGATCCGAAATTCGTCGGCATCGCCTATTACGTCGACAACGAGGACGACCTGAAGAAGCTCACCAAGGCGCCCGGTGCCTCGGGCATCGAAAACATCGACGAGCCCGGCGGCGGCAAGCGGGTGCGCCTGACCGAGCCGAACGGCTACCAGATCGAGGTGGTGTGCGGCCTCGAGCAGGTCGCGCCGATCGCGGTGAAGCGGCAGAAGCTCAACTCGGGCGAGGCGCCGACCGCGCGCGCCGGTGAGTTGATGCGGCTGCCCAGGGGCCCGGCCCACGTCAAGCGCATCGGCCATGGCGTGATGATGTCGTCAAAATTCCACGAAACCGTCGGCTGGTTCCGCGAGACACTGGGCCTGATCTGCTCGGACGACGTCTATGCCGAGAACAAGGACAATTTGATCGGGTCGTTCAACCGCTGCGACCGCGGCGACACTTATGTCGATCATCACGTCTTCTTCTGTCTCAATTCCGAGAAGACCGGTTTGAATCATTTCTCCTTCGAGGTGCCGGACATCGACGACGTCTGCATGGGCCACGAGTACCTGAAAGAGAGCGGCAAGTACGAGCACATGTGGGGCATCGGCCGCCATGTGCTGGGCAGCCAGGTCTATGACTACTGGGCCGATCCGTGGGGCCGCGTCCACGAGCATTGGGCCGACAGCGATCGCCTCAATCTCGCCAACGGCTCCAATCTCATTGCCGCCGAAGAAGCGCTGCGCTCGCAATGGGGCGAACGGCCGCCGGAGAAGTTCATCAATCACGTGAGCGTGTGATTGTTTCCCCTCCCCCTTGTGGGGAGGGGCAGGGGGGGTCGTAAGGTAAATTGCGAACGTCGACGCTCGCGCATCGCCTCCCGACCCCCACCCCACCCTCCCCACAAGGGGGAGGGAGTCGAACCTCGGAGATTGAGCAGGATGCCCAAACAGAAAATCACCGGCTCGTTCGTCGCGCTGATCACGCCGTTCAACAAGGACGGCTCGGTGGATTTTGCGGCGTTCCAGACCCTGCTGCGGTTCCAGGAGAGGCACGGCACCAAAGCGGTGTTGATCATGGGCTCGACCGGCGAGACTTCCATGCTCTCGCCCGAGGAGAAGAAGAAAGTCATCGTCGAAACGGCGAAGATGAAGTCGGCAAAAATGCCGATCTTCTTCGGCTGCACCGGCAACAACACCGAATCGACCATCGCCAATGTGCGCTTCGCCAAAGACAACGGCGGTGACGGCGCGATCCTGGCCGCTCCGGTCTATATCTGCGCGCCGGAGGCCGACATCGAGCGGTTCTTCCTCGACGTCGCCGATGCCACCGACTTGCCGCTCGGCATCTACAACAATCCGCCCCGGGTGAAGAGCGACCTCAACTGGGACAACCTGATCCGCATCTTCAAGCATCCGAACTACGTGGTGCACAAGGAATCGACCGACCGCGTCGGACAGGTTGCGCAGGTGCTTGCCGCCAAGCCGGATGTATCGGTGATGTGCTGCGACAGCCCCAATCTCGGCCTTGTGGTGCCGACCATGAGTCTCGGCGGCCACGGCACCGCGAACATGACCGGTAATATCGCGCCGGCCGAATTGGCGGCGATCTCGACGCCATGGGCGAGCTATACCGAGGCCGACAATTTCAAGCGCGAATATCTGCGGCTGTTGCCGCTCTTGCACTTCACCTATTCGGCGATCAATCCGGTCGCGGTGAAGTCGCTGATGAAGGCGCTCGGCATGCCGTCAGGCGACCTGCGCAAGCCGCTCTCAGGCCTCGACGCCGAAACGCTCGGCAAGGGCTTGCGCATCATCGCCGACCTCGGCCTCGACAAGGCCTACGGCTATAAACTCAAACCGCTTTCGGCCGTGGCGGCCTGACACGCGAAGTGGACCTCGGCATCAGAGGCAAAAGCGCGCTGGTCTGCGGCGCGAGCCGGGGTCTCGGCAAGGCCTGCGCGTTCGCCCTGGCCCGGGAAGGCGTCAATCTCACGATCGTTGCGCGGACACGCGACGTGCTTGAGCGCACCGGCGTCGAGATTACGCAGGCGACCGGCGTGAAAGTTGTCACTGTCGCCGCCGACCTGACCACGCCTGCCGGCCGCGCCGCCGCGGTCGGCGCCTGTGCGCAGCCCGATATCCTGGTGAATAATTCGCAAGGACCGCTGCCGGGCAATTTCCGCGACTGGTCGCGCGACGATTGGATCGCCGCGCTCGACGACATGATGCTGGGCCCGATCGAGATGATGCGGCTCACGGTCGATGGCATGACCGCGCGCGGTTTTGGCCGCATCGTCAACATCGTGTCGCGCAGCGTGAAAGTGCCGCAAGCCGAACTCGGATTGTCGAACGGCGCCCGTTCCGGTCTGGTCGGCTTCGCCGGCGGCCTCGCCCGGCAAACGGCAGCGCGCAATGTCACCATTAACAATCTCCTGCCCGGCATATTCGACAGCGACGCCCAGCACCGCCATATTCGCGGCCTGCTCGATGGCACAAGCAAGACATTCGAGCAGGTTTTCCGCGAACGCGCCGAAGCAAGCACGGCCAAGCGCTACGGCGATCCGGCTGAGCTTGGCGCTTTCTGCGCGTTTCTGTGTTCGACCCATGCCGGCTATATCACTGGCCAGAATTTGCTAATCGACGGCGGCAGCTATCCGGGAGCGTTCTAGTTGGAAAAGGAAATGGTCGTGAGGCGCATTATTTCAGCTGTCCTGGCGTTTGCTGCTCTCGCCTTCGCACCGGCGGCCTCGGCACAAGACTATCCCGCCCGCACTGTGACGGTGATCGTACCGTTCCCGCCGGGCGGATCGGTCGACGGCGTGGCGCGCATTATCGTCGATCAGCTCAACCGAAGCGTCGGGCCGCATTTCATCGTCGAAAACCGCGCCGGCGGCGCTTCGGGCAATGTCGGCGCCAATGTGGTCGCCAAGGCCGATCCGGACGGCTACACGCTGCTCCTCACCGCGTCGCTGCACGTGGTCAATCCGTTTTTGTACAAAAGCGTGCCGTTCGACGTGGTGAAGGATTTTACGCCGGTGACGCTGATCGCCGCCGGCCCGTTGATCGTCTCGACGACGCCGAGCGTGCCGGCCAACAATCTGAAAGATTTTTTCGACCTCGTTCGCAAAGACCCGCAGAAATACACTTTTGGCACCACCAGCATCGGCTCGGCCAGCCATCTGGTGATCGAGCTGCTCAAGCGCGAGGCCCATGTCGATACGCTGGTGATCGCCTATAAGGGTACTGGCCCGGCGCTGACCGATCTGATGAGCGGACAGATTCAGTTGCTTGCCGATCCGATGCTGTCGTCGCTGCCGCAGGCGCAAGGCGGCCGCATCAAGGCGCTCGCCATAACCAGCCTCAAGCGCCAGGCCGCGGCACCGGACATCCCGACGGTCGAGGAATCCGGCTTGCCGGGTTTCGAATTCGTGTCCTGGTACGGTCTGTGGGGTCCGAAGGATTTGCCCGCGGACATCACCGCGAAATTGCAAACCAGCATCGCCAAAGTTTTGGCCCAGCCCGACGTCAAGGCGCGCCTGACCGCGCTCGGCTTCGAGGCGATCGGCTCGACGCCGGGTTATTTCGCCACATACATCGCCAGTGAAATGGCGAAGTACGGCAAGATCATTCACGACGCCAACATCAAGGCTGAGTAGCAAAGCGTCGCAATCGTCTGAAATATTCGTCGGTGTGGAGTCGTTCGTTCCGGCTCTTACGCCTGCCGGTGCAAGTGCTGCGCAAAACCTTGGCCGATGGCGGCGCCGAGCTGCCGGAGCGCGAGGTTGTTGAGCGGAAATTCCAGCACCACGTGCACGAGGCTCAGTGCGAGCAGGACAGTGAAGCCGAATGCGTAATCGTAGAAATAAAGCGCGGTCGAGGCGGCGCTGGCGGCGGCCACGAGCGCCAGGCGCAACCTTGGAATTGCGGCCCAGCGGATCACGTCGGCTTTGATGAACCAATTGAGGTAGTGGTAGGTGTAAACGAAGGCGAGCAGGCTGGTCAGCCGTGTATCCAGTCTCAGGTTGGCAACGCCGAGCAGCCGCCCAAGCGCCGGGCCGACATTGCCGAAATACTCCTGTCCAGCCCTGGCAAAGGCCGGGATTTGCGTCGCCGCCGAGGGCGGCACCACGAGGATGGTGCCGATCGCCGCCAGATAGATGACAACCAACAGCGCCTGCGCCTTGCTGCCCGCGCGGTAGGCGCCCAAGGTCATGAATACCAGCGTGAACAGCGAGACGTGGATCAACGTCGGCAGCAATATACCGAGCACGGCCAGTGACGATCCGTTCGCGGCCATGATGGCCGTCACGCCAAGCGCGACGATGGTCAAGACGGCGCTTTGCGCGGCGGTGGTGGTGGTCAACAGCGCGCAGGCCACGAACGCCGTCCAGATAACGAAACCAAACCACGCTGCATTGTCGATCAGCGCCGCGACGACAGCCACGCCGGCAAGCCCGAACGCAACGTTGCGCCGGGGCAGGAAATATTTGCGGTCGTGCAGCCAGGAAATCTCGGTGAAATAATGCGCCGGGCCGAGAACCACATAGGACAGCAACAGCAGCTCGAACGGCACCAAATAGGTGATCGCCAGCGCTGCAAGCAGCAATCCGAGATGCACGGCATCGATGGTACGCATTCAGATGCCATCTGTACGAGGGCTTCCGACGATAAGTCTACATCGGTACGTACGCAAATCGCGAGCATAGATTCAGCGCCATAACGCTGTAATAAAAATGGCGCCGCAATAAAAAAATAGACATCGGCCATAACGTTCGAAATATCGAATGCTGTCGAGGCCGGTATGCCGTTACGCTGCTCGACCGGAGCAGTGCTACATTTTTGTCACGCGCGCGTGCAGCAACGCCGAGCGGCCGCCGCGAACTTCCTTGAGGCAGCGCGCGATCGCGGCCGGCACGTCGGCGGGGTCGCCGATCTCTTCGCCATAAGCGCCGAACGCTTCGCCGACCTTGGTGAAGGCGACCTTGGGGGCGAGCTCGGATTCGAACTCGCTCGCCGTCTTGGCCTCGCCTTCGGGAAACACCCGCAAGGTCGACTGCTTCACGGCGTTCCAGCCGGTATTGTCCATGACGATGGAGAAGATCGGCAGTTTGTATTGCTGCGACACCGCGAACACCGAGCTCGGATTGCCGAAATAAAAGCCGCCGTCGCCGGAGATCTGCACCATCATCCGCTCGGGCGCGGCAAGTTTGGCGCCGAGCGCCAGGCCGCCGGACCAGCCGAGCCCGCCGCCTCCGGAGCGCATCGTTGTGTTCGGCCGCTTGCGCGGGATTTGCAACAGCACCGCGCCCGCATTGGTGACGCCTTCGTTGAAGATGATGGCGTCGTCGTCGAGCACCTTGCCGAGCTCCGCCATCAGGTAATGCGGATTGATCGCGCCGGGCTTGCCTTTGTCCGCCGCCAGCTTTGCGGCGCGCGCGGTGCGCTCGTCGCGCAAGGCCTTGATGCGCTTGAGGCGTTCCGCGGCGGCGGCCTTGAAGAGCGGCGTGGCCTTCGCTTTCAGTTCGTCGAGCACTTGCTCGAGGATGCGCCCGGAATCGCCCTGCATGCGCAGATTGCCCGGGAACGTCCACATCGGCGAGCCGGGCTTGAGCGTATCGATGTCGATATGCGCCCAAAACGACTTTTCATGCGTCTTCACATCGCTCGGAAACCACGGCACGTCGACGTCGACCAGGATGCCGACATCGGCATTCGGCACCGCCTTGTCGGGTGAAAAGCCGACGAAGCACGGGCTGTCGTGTGAGATATTGTTGGTCATATTGGCTTCGTACACCGCGATGCCGGCGAATTGCGCCAGCGCATCTATCGCCTTGGACGCATGATCGTGACGCCCGGCATAGCCGGTGATCAGGATCGGATTTTCCGCAGTAAGCAGCTTGTCGGCGAGCGCGGCAGCAAGCTTTGGATCGGCGCCGCCGCCGCCCGTGGCGGCAAATTGATCTTCGGAATAGCGGCGGATCTCGTCGCTGGCCCAGCGCTGGGTCAGCGTCTCGCGCTGCATCATCAGATAAACCGGGCCGCGCGGCTCGCTCTGCATGATCGAATGGGCGCGCCGCAGCGCTTCCTTGACCACCACGCCGGAGGGCAGCGTCCATTCCCATTTCAGATAGGGCCGCACCAGGCTCGCCTGGTCGAATGGCTCCTGGATGAAGTGCACGTAGGTGTCGCGCGAGCCGACCAGCTCGTCGTTGACCGTGTAGGGCGCCTTGCCGGCCATCAGCAGCACCGGCAGCCGGCTGCGATAAAGATTATGCATGGCGTTGGCGGTATTGGCGGTGCCGACGTCGACATGGACCAGCACGCCCTGGCCGCGGCCGGTGACGAAGGCATAGCCGGCGGCCATGTGAGCGGCGGTGTTCTCGTGCGGGCAGCGCACCACGCCGGGCATCGCTTCGCCGCGCTGCTTGCGATGCGCCATCTCGTTGATGATCGGGGCGTGATCGGTGCCGAAATTGCAGAACAGATAATCGATGCCGATTTCGCTCAAGCCCTCGAGGAAATAATAGGCCGTGGTGTAATCGGGAACGTTGGTGCGGCGCGCGGCGGTCGTGGACATGGGGACGCTCGTTTGTGGGAGTTTGTCGGGAGATGTCGGGTGTCAGGCCACTTTACGCTCGACGGCGAGGCCGTCGAGATGAGCCAGAACGTCTTCGATATGCATCACGTCGGCATATTTGTGGTGCAGGTCGAACAGGTTGACCTTGTGGCTGAGCATCGAGCGGTCGTAGGTGCATTCCTCCACCACGACGTTGTGGAAACCGTACGAGAAGGCGTCCACCGTGGAGGCGCGCACGCAGCCCGACGTGCTCTCGCCGCAGATGATCAGCGAATTGATCCGTTGCTGCTGCAGATGCGCGATCAGCGGCGTGCCGAAGAAACCCGAGGCGCGCTCCTTATAGATCACAAGTTCGCCCGGCTGCGGTGCCAGTTCCGCCTTGATGTCGTAAACGTCGTCGCGCTGGCGGTCCATGTTGCGGTTGGTCGAGTGCACGCCGCCGGTATCGACATGGCGCGTGGTGTAGAACACAGGCACGCGGGCGCGGCGCGCCGCGGCGAACAGCTTTTGGGTCGGCGGCAGCGCCTTCCAGGCGTGCTCGCCGCAGGCACCGGAAAACTCGCGATCGACCTCGCGCACCGGGCGGTTCCCGCCCAGATAGGCCTTGTTGTAGAGGTCGATAGCGAGCACTGCGGGATTGTCGCCGACATAGGTTTTGCGCCGATAGGCCTGGTAGATCGCAATGGTGTCGGCGTCGATAACGTCTTTCCAGCAATGATCCTCGAAGTCCCGCGCCATGGTCGGTTCCGCCTCCGCGTCTTGATCGTCGGTTCCTTATAGCACCCCTTTTTGCCGCCGTCCGCGCATGGCCGCGAGGCGGCGCCGCGCGCCGGGTGAGCGTTCAGCATCCGCATGGAACTCGGCCGCGATGCAAAAGAAAAGAGCAGAAAACCCTGCGATCGTTTGCAATTAAACTTAACGTGTCCTCGAAGTCTTGCCACAATACGACGGCAGGGTCGTGTGCGATTGAGGGAGAGGGTGACTGATGAAATGGCAGGTCGGTTTGGCCGGCGCGCTGGCGTCGGCAGTGGTAAGCTTTATGGCGTCGTCCATCGCGGCGCCGTCCGTTGCCTTGGCGGAGATCCGCATCGTTGGCGATCCGGGCGGCGAGGTTACATCCTACATCCGCAAGTTCGAGGCGGCGCGCGCGTCCGGCGAGCATATCGTCATCGACGGTCCATGCCTGTCGGCGTGTACCCTGCTGACCGGGATCGTGCCGCGCGACCATGTCTGCGTCACCCAGCGCGCGGTGCTCGGGTTCCATGCCGCTTCCTATTACGATGACGCGTCGCGCGAGCTGGTGCCGACCCGCGAGGGCAGCGCACTGGTGATGCGGTTTTATCCGGCGCAGATCCGTGCCTGGATCGGCCATCACGGCGGCCTGACGCCAAAACTCATCCAGCTACGCGGCCACGAACTCACGGCGCTCTATCGCACCTGCGAGTAAGCAGGCCGGTTTGGCGCTTGCGGCGGGCGCAACACCGGTTGTCGCTCGTCGGGTTCCGGCATATGTACGGGCTAGCCGGAACCTTGCCGATGCCCGAGACCGTCGCACCCCGTTCATCGTCCATGTCGCGGCCGCTGTGGCTGGCCGGCGTGGTGGTTGCGCTTGCGCTTTTGGGCACGGTCATGCTCTGGGCGCATTACGGGGCGACGGTCTTTTTCGAAACCATCCGGGTCGGCTTTGCCGCATGCTTCGGATGAGCGGAGAATGCCGGTGAACGACAAAACCTCCCGCGTGGCGCTGCTGCTCGCCGCTTTCCTCAGCGGCCTCGTGCTGTTCTTCGGCGTCATCCTGGTTTTCAGCAAACATGTGCCGTCGCCGATCGGCCAGGCGGTCGCCGGCGTCGGCGGACCGTTTCGTCTCGAGGACCAGAACGGCAGGCCGGTGACCGACCAGGACATGAAGGGGCGTCCGTTCCTGGTGTTCTTCGGCTTCACGCACTGCCCCGACATTTGTCCGACAACTCTGTTCGACGTATCGCAAGTTTTGAAAAGTCTCGGGCCCGACGCGGATCGCGCGGGTGCCTTGTTCATCACCGTCGATCCAGACCGCGACACGCCGGCGGTGCTCAAGGACTATCTGTCCAATTTCGATCCGCATCTGCGCGGGCTGACTGGCGATCAGGCGTCTATCGACGCGGCGATCAAGGCGTACCGGGTCTACGCCAAGAAAGTTCCGCTCGACGGCGGCGACTATACGATGGATCACACCGCACTGGTCTATTTGATGGACAAGAACGGCCAGTTCGTCGCGCCCTTCGACTTGAAACGAACCGCCGACGCGTCCGCCGCAGATTTGCGCCGCTATCTTTAGAACACGCCAAACGACCGCGAAAAAGCGCTCTGCGACCCGCGTGATCAGCCTGACGCGCCGGCTTGGCGGGTCATGCGTGGGACGCATAAGGGCCGAACAATTGGCGGAAAACTTGCAACCGGGGATTGCCTGCGGAACTAAAAAGAGACAGGACTGGAGAGGAGGGGCCGGAGGTTCATGATGTCCACAAAATTTCCTAATCCGACCGACAAATATGTCGGTAGCCGTGTTCGCATGCGACGCCTCATGCTGCACATGAGCCAGGAACGGCTCGCCGACCAGCTCGGCCTGACATTCCAGCAAGTCCAGAAATACGAAAAAGGCACCAACCGCATCAGCGCCAGCCGGCTGCAGGAAATCTCGCATATCCTCGAGGTGCCGGTGCCGTTCTTCTTCGAAGGCGCGCCGCAATCTTTTGGCGGCGCACGAAAGAGCGGCGACGGCCCGTCGCTGGCCTACATCACCGACTTTCTCGGCAATGCCGACGGCCATGCGCTGGTCCGGGCCTTCATCAAGATCAAGAACGCCAGCCTTCGGCGTTCGGTGGTTCGCCTGGTCGAAGCGATTGTTTCGTCAGGCGATTCCTGACGGGCATCGGCCCGGCGGCGGCAAGCCGGCACCTATCTTCACGTCGACAAGCTGTGGCATGATGGAGCACCGCCCAATAGGGCGTTCGAGCGGTGTCGCGTCATGAGATTGCAGTGCCGCGTCACGAATTTATCGTCGTATTTGCGGTCCGCCGCGCGGCTCGCGGTGCTGTGCCATGCCGCCCTCATCCAGGCGCCGCCGAGCGCCTGCGACCAGGGCAAGAGCGTGACTCTTTGGGCGCCGCGCGGCGGGGAAGAGGTGTGAAATGCACCGACGCTACGCCAAAAAGAACATTCCCATCGAACTGCTCAGGGCGCTGGTCACCATCGTCGATACCGGCAGCTACACCAAGGCGGCCGATGCGCTCGACTTGACGCAATCGGCGATCAGCTCGCAGATCGCCCGCCTCGGCCGGCTGCTTGGCGGCAGCATCTTCGCCAAGGGGCAGGGCAACATGACCCCGACGAAGCGCGGCCTGCTCGTGCTGCAATATGCGCGGCGCATGCTCGCCATGAACGACGAGCTTCTCACCTTTGCCGGGCCGAATTCGGCGCCGCGCCAGTTCGTCATCGGCTTGCCGAGCTGGCTCGGAGATCAACGTCTCATCGAGATTTTCGAGCGCTGTTCGGCGAGTCCGACGGGCGAACTGGTTAGCTTCCGCTGCGACAGGACCGAAAGGCTGCTCGGCGACCTCCATGTCGGCTCGGTCGATGTCGCCTATCTGTGCAACGCGATCAACCCGCCACGCATCGCGGTGGCGCAATGGTCGGAGCAGACGGTTTGGGTGAAATCGCCCAAGCTCACGCTTGCTCCCGGCGCCCCGATACCGCTGATCAGCTGGCCGGGAACGACCGGCGATCGGGTCGCGGTGGAATTGCTCGAGGACAGCGGCATGCATTTCTTTGTTGCGTTTTCCGCTCCCGAATTCTCGGCGCGGCTTGCCGCCGTTGCGGCGGGTCTCGGCGTGATGACAATGCAAGCGCGCAACATCATTCCCAGCATCGAAATCATTCGCAGCGGCTTGCCCGAGCTGCCGGCCAACAAGGCCGGCATCTACGCCCGCGACGGGCTCGATCCGGATCTGCACGCGCCGCTATTGCGGACGTTGAGGGACTTGTTGGTGCCGCACGCGTTATCTGAAAGCCCGCCCGCGGCTGCGGCCGGCAAAGGACTTGCCGGCAAAGGACTTGCCGGCAAGTCCTTTGCCGGTAAAGAACTTGTGCCGGCGCCGCACGTGCGGACGCGTGAACTGCACCGCGCCAGATGAAATCATTCAAGCTTGGCGATATTGATAAGGTATCAAGAACAAAAATGTTTGCAGCCTCGTGCAAATAAGCCGCGGCTCATGCAATATGGCAAACGTCTTGCAGATGCCAAGTCCCTCGCCGCTTGCCGCTTCTTGGTCGCTCATGTCTGCGCATCGCATCAGACCCATCAACGTCGACGATAAGCCGCGTCCGTCCGCTCAATATATCGGCGAGCTGACAAGGGAGCTGGCGCGTCTCGCGCGCACCGACGGCTGCGAGACCCTGTCGTATTTATTGGAGCTGGCCACCATCGAGGCCGAGCTGATGGGCGGGCTGCCGGAAGGGCAGAGTCTTTCCTGAAGCTGGCGCTGGATTTCCGCTCGTATTGCCGCTCTGCGGCGCGGTGTTTTCGGCAAATCCGCCTTTCCCTTTCCGCGATCATGCTCTAAGCCCCGGCTCGGCGGGCCGGGGCGCGAGCTTCAAGATCCCGCCATGGTTCGGCATCGATGCAATCTGGAATGGCAATACCTCGCTACCGCATATGTTGGCTTGCAACTTCGCTCCGGCTGCTGCTTTGCATTGCCGGCGCGCTGTTGCCCGCAGTTTTTGCCGCGCCGCCGGCTGAGGCGCAGGACAACGGCACCGTCCAGCAGCGCAGCGTTGCCGTTCCCGGCTTCTGGGACCCGCGGCGCCGGCCTGAGCGGCCCGACCTCAGCCGCCTCCAGACCATCCGCTTCCTCACCGAGACCGACTATCCGCCGTTCGACTATGCCGGGCCGGACGGTAATCCGGCCGGCTTCAACGTCGATCTGGCGCGGCTGCTCTGCGACGAAATCAAGGTGACCTGCACCATCCAGGCGCGCCGCTTCGACACCTTGCTCGACGCGCTCGCCGACAATCGCGGCGACGCCGTGATCGCCTCGATTGCGCCCACCGCGGAGACGCGCCGGCGCGCCGATTTCACCGATCCGTATTACCGCACGCCGGCGCGCTTCGTGGCGCGCATCGACAGCGGCATCGGCGACGTGCTGCCGGAACTGCTCGAGGGCAAGAAGATCGCGGTCGTCGCCGGCACCGCGCACGAAGCTTTTCTCAAGCAGATGTTCACCGAGGCCGAGGTGCGGCCCTATCCCAACGCGGACGCCGCGCGCGCGGCGCTGCGCAACGGCGACGTCGATCTGCTGTTCGGCGACGGCATTGCGCTGGCGTTCTGGCTCAACGGCACCGACTCGGGCGGCTGCTGCGCCTTCCGCGGGGGCCCGTTCCTGGAGAGCCGCTTCTTCGGCGAAGGCATCGGCATCGCGGTCAAGCGCGGCAACGACCTGTTGCGGCAGGCCTTGAATTGGGCGCTGTTCCGGCAATGGGAGAAGGGCAGCTTCACCGACCTGTGGCTGCGCTATTTCCCGATCAGCCCGTTTTGATGCATCAGCGATAAAGTTCTAAAGGTATAAGGATGTCGACCGCCGAAAACCCCGCGAACCTGCGCGAACTGGCCGAGCAGTCCCATGCTTGGCCGTTCGAGGAGGCGCGCAAGATCGTGGCGCGACTGAAGAAGACGCCGAAGGACGCGGTGATCTTCGAGACCGGCTACGGTCCATCCGGCCTGCCTCATATCGGCACTTTCGGCGAAGTGGCGCGCACCACCATGGTGCGCCATGCCTTTCGCGTGCTGACCGACGACAAGATCAAGACGCGGCTGATCGCGTTCTCCGACGACATGGATGGCTTGCGCAAAGTGCCGGACAACGTGCCGAACAAAGAAATGGTGGCGCAGCACCTCGGCAAGCCATTGACCAAGGTGCCGGATCCGTTCGGCACCCATCCAAGTTTTGCCGCGCACAACAACGCGCGGCTGCGCGCCTTCCTCGATCAATTCGGATTCGACTACGAGTTCATGTCGTCGACCGAATGCTACACGTCCGGAAATTTCGACGCGGCGCTGCTGAAGGTGCTGGAGCGCTTCGACGCGGTCATGAACATCATGCTGCCGTCGCTGCGCGAGGAGCGCGCCGAGTCGTATTCGCCGTTCCTGCCGATCTCGCCACGCACCGGCATGGTGCTGCAAGTGCCGGTCGTTGCGCACGACGCCAAAGCCGGCACCATCACCTACGAAGACCCTGAGAGCAAAGAGCGCGTCACGACGCTCGTCACCGGCGGGCGCTGCAAGCTGCAATGGAAGCCGGATTGGGCGATGCGTTGGGTCGCGCTCGGCGTCGATTACGAAATGGCCGGCAAGGATTTGATCAATTCGGTAAAACTCTCCAGCGAAATCTGTCGCGCGCTCGGCGGCGCACCACCGGAAGGTTTTAACTACGAGCTGTTTTTGGATGAAAACGGCCAGAAAATTTCGAAATCGAAGGGCAATGGCCTGACCATCGACGAATGGCTGCGCTATGCCAGCCCGGAGAGTTTGTCGCTGTTCATGTATCGCGAGCCGAAGGCGGCGAAGCGGCTCTACTTCGACGTCATCCCGCGCCACGTCGATGAGTATCTGCAATTTCTCGATGCCTATCCCCGCCAAGGCGCCAAGGAGCAGCTCGGCAATCCGGTCTGGCATATCCACAGCGGCACGCCGCCGAAGGCCGACAACCCGGTGCCGTTCGCCATGCTGCTGTCGCTGGTCACGGCATCGAACGCCGAGAACGCCGAGACCTTGTGGGGTTTTATCGGCCGCTACCGGCCGGGCGTGACCAAAGAGACGCATCCGCATCTCGCCGCGATGGTCGAATACGCGATCCACTATTTCCGCGACTTCGTGCAGCCGGCGAAAAAATTCCGTGAGCCGAGCGAGGCAGGGCGCGCGGCGCTGATCGATCTGCGCGATGCGCTGTCGCAACTGCCGCCCGATGCACCGCCGGAGGCTATTCAAGACGTGGTCTACGAAGTCGGCCGCCGCGAGCCGTTCCTCGATGCAAAGAAAAAGGGCAAGGACGGCAAGCCCGGCGTCTCGCTCGACTGGTTCAACATGCTCTATCAGGTGCTGCTCGGCCAGGAGCGGGGCCCGCGCTTCGGCTCCTTCGCCGCCGCCTACGGCATCAAGAACACGATGGATATGATCGACGGCGCGCTGGCAAGGTCGGCGTGATTTTTTGCCCTCCCCCTGAAAGGGGGAGGGTAGGGTGGGGGTCCGCGGCCGTTAAGCTTGCGCAAGCGTTGCCGCCGCAGACCCCCACCTGCTCGCTTCGCTCGCTCCTCCCCCTTTCAGGGGGAGGTAAAGCGAATAAGGTTGCCCGCCGCGCATGATCTCCTGCATTGAATGACAATCGCCTCCTACGTCCTCCTCGCCCTCACCATTCTCCTGAGCTCCTTCATCTCCGGCGTGTTCGGCATGGCCGGCGGCATGATCCTGCTCGGCGTGCTGCTCAATTACTTCGACGTCGCCAGCGCGATGATCCTGTTCTCGATCATCCAGTTCTGCGCCAACGGCTGGCGCGCCTATCAGTGGCGGCACTACGTGCGCTGGCCGATCTTTTGGAAATACGTGATCGGTGCGGTGCTCGCCTTCGCCGCCATGTATTCGGTCAAGTTCGTGCCGAACAAGATGATGGTCTATCTGAGCCTCGGCCTGATGCCGTTCGCCATCGAGGCGCTGCCGCGCGATTGGCGGCCAAATATCGAATGGCGCGGCGTGCCGTTCGTCACCGGCGTGCTGACCACCATCATCCAGGTGTTGGCCGGCGTCGGCGGCCTGTTCCTCGACATCTTCTTTCAGAAGAGCATGCTCGACCGCAAAACCACCAACGCCACCAAGGCGACGGTGCAGTCGCTCAGCCATATCGTGCGCATCGCTTATTTCGGCACGGTGTCGGGCATGGTGAATGTGCCGAAATGGGCGCTGGTGCCGGCCATTGCTCCTGGCCGCCCGTTTGCAGGGGGAGGCTCCGCTGCGTTCACGTGGCTCGCCCATAAAATACGCGCGACCCACAGCACGTCTTCGGTGGCGATGGTGCGGTCGGGATGTTGCGCATTGAGCGATTTCAGCTCGATGGCTTTCGCCGTGGAGCGCTTGAGCTCCTTGGCCATCACCTCGCCGTCCCTGGTCTTGACCACGACCCGGTCGCCGCGGCGGATCGGCGCTGCCGGCGACACCAGGATCACGTCGCCGTCGCGATAGGCCGGCTCCATCGACTGGCCGGACACTTCCAGCGCATAGGCGTGGGTGTCGTCGACCGCCGGAAAGGCGATCTCGTCCCAGCCGGCGCCGGCCGGGAAGCCGCCGTCGTCGAAATAGCCGCCGGCCCCGGCCTGGGCAAAGCCGAGTAGCGGCACGCCGCGGGTCGGCGCGCCCGCTTTGTCGCCCAGGATCAATCCGACAAACGTCTCGATGCTGGTGCCGGTCGCCGCCAGCGCCTTGCTGATCGATTCGGTCGACGGCCAGCGTGCGCGGCCGGATGCCGTGATGCGCTTGGATTTGTTGAACGTGGTGGGATCAAGGCCGGCGCGGCGGGCAAGGCCCGAGGCCGAAAGCCCGGCCCGCACGGCGAGACGATCAATCGCCGACCAGACTTGCGCGTGCGTGAGCATTACGACCCCTTACGACCCCGCCTATAATAGGAATTATTGCCTCAGAGCTCAAGGGCCGATAGGGTCGCGCCGCTTACGAAGCGTAAATGGATCACCAGTGGCGACGATTTACAAAATCTGCGAGCGGGAGGCGTGGCGCGTTGCCGAGTCCGACGGCGCATTTCGCGGATCGGACGTCGATCTGCGCGACGGCTTCATCCACTTCTCGACGGCGGCGCAAGTCGCCGAGACGGCGGCCAAGCATTTCGCCAAACAGTCCGGCTTGATGCTGGTCGCGGTGGACGGCGATACGCTCGGTCCGGCGCTGAAGTGGGAACGCTCCCGCGGCAACGATCTATTTCCGCATCTTTATGCCGCGCTGCCGCTGTCGGCAGTGCGTTGGGCGCAGCCCTTGCCCGACGAGGTTGAAGGCCGGCGGGTTTTTCCGGAGCTAAAACCGTGATCGGTTTGCTCGATCGCCTCGCCCGGCCGCTGCTGCACGCGCTCGACCCGGAAGACGCCCATGGGCTGGCGATCAAAATGCTGAAATTCGCGCCGCTGCCGCCGGCGCCGCGCGATGACAAGCGGCTGGCGCTACGGGTGTTCGGACTCAATTTTCCAAACCCGGTCGGCATCGCCGCCGGCTTCGACAAGAATGCCGAGGTGCCCGATGCGCTGCTGCGCTTAGGCTTCGGCTTTGTCGAAGTCGGCACCATCACGCCGCTGCCGCAACCCGGCAATCCGCGGCCGCGGCTGTTCCGGCTCGATGCCGATCACGGCGTCATCAACCGGCTGGGCTTCAATTCGCAAGGTGCCGATGCTGCGCTGCGGCGGCTCGCCGCACGCAGCAACGTCGGCGGCGTGGTCGGCATCAATGTCGGTGCCAACAAGGATTCCGCCGATCGCGTTGCCGATTACGTGCAGCTGATCGAGCGCTTCGCCGCGGTGGCGAGCTACGTCACCGTCAACATTTCCTCGCCCAACACGCCGGGACTGCGCAATCTGCAGCAGGCCTCCGTGCTCGACGATCTGTTGGCCCGCGTGATCGATGCCCGCGAGCAGGTCGCGCCGAACGCCGGTCCGACGCCGGTGCTGCTGAAGATCGCGCCGGACCTGTCATTGGGCGATCTCGACGACGTCGTCGGCATCGCGCGATCGCGCCGGGTCGACGGCATGATCGTCGGCAATACCACCGTGGCGCGGCCGCCGAATCTACTCGAGACTGCAACCGCCGAGGAAGCCGGCGGCCTGTCGGGTCGGCCGCTCTATCCGCTCGCCAATCGCATGTTGGCCGAGACCTATGTCCGGGTCGAAGGCGTGTTCCCGCTGATCGGCGCCGGCGGCATCGATTCCGGCGCCACCGCGCTGGCTAAAATCCGCGCCGGTGCCAGCCTGATCCAGATCTATTCCAGCCTGGTGTTCCGCGGCCTCGGGCTGGTCGCCGAGATCAAAAGTACCTTGCTCGACGCGCTTGAAACCGAAGGCCAGGACAATCTGCTGGACTTCGTTGGCGCCGACGCGGCAGCCGTCACTGCGGAGGAATGGCCACATTAAGCGCGCGACTTAAAACTCTGGTTGGATCACAATAGCGGGCAAATTCGGGAGGAACGACATGATCGATTGCTACACGTGGATCACGGACAACGGCTACAAGCCGCGCATGATGCTGGAGGAGACCGGCTTGCCGCACAAAATCATTCCGGTCGATCTGCGCAAGAAGGCACAGATGGAACCGGACTTCATGAAAATCAGCCCGGGCCACAAGATTCCCGCCATCGTCGATCATGACGGGCCCGGCGGCGCGCAGGTCACGGTCTGCGAGTCCGGCGCGATCCTCAAATATCTCGCGGAAAAATCCGGAAAATTCTATCCGAGCGACAGCGCGGCGCGGGCCAAGGTCGATCAATGGCTGTTCTACGGCTCGGCGACCTTCACCACGTTGGCGCAGCAGTTCGGGCACTGGACTATTCGCTCGCCGATCAAAGCGCCGCCGGCGCAAGAGCACTATGAGGCCAACCTGCGCGACATGCTCGGCATCCTCGACCGGCATCTGGCGTCACACGAATATTTCGGCGGCGCCTATTCGATCGCCGACATGACCATGTATTCGGACGTGCACATCCACGGCGTGCGGGACATCGGGCTC
Source organism: uncultured Alphaproteobacteria bacterium (assembly GCA_963724715.1). Lineage (GTDB taxonomy): Bacteria > Pseudomonadota > Alphaproteobacteria > Rhizobiales > Xanthobacteraceae > BOG-931. The sequence goes on from CAVRVV010000008.1 coordinate 33,803, forward strand.
AAGGATTATGCCCACGTGAAACGCTGGCATGATGCGGTTGAGGCGCGTCCGGCGGTTCAGCGAGCCTGGGTGCCGTTTGCGGCGTGACGCGGTTCTCGACCGTGCTGCGGCGCTCAAGCCGCACACCCGACTGCGGATCGTGCGTCGGCAAATACACCGTCGGACGGTCTTTGGTGAAGCGCCTGATGGCGTCGAGCGTCGCCCGTGACACATCCTCATCGGCGGTGACGCCATCGACACTGCCGGCGAGCATCAAATCTTCGGTGTAAGAGGTGTCGCCGGCCAGAAAATACGAGGTATCGCCGTCATCGACTACGATGGAGATATGATCCGCGGTGTGGCCGGGCGTCGTGACCGCAACGACGGTGCCGTCCGCGGTCAGTCGCCTGCTCGCCGCGAACGGGCCGAACGGCTCAGGCGCTAGCTCGAGGGGCGCCGGGTCGAACCAGGACGGCCAACGGTTGGGCAGGTAGCCGCGCACGCGCCCGGCCCAGCCGCGCGCCTTGTCGAACTCGCCGCGCGATACCAGGATTTCGGTGTCCGGGAAGTGCGCCAGGCCGCCGTCGTGATCCATGTGCAAATGGGTCAGCACGACACGCTTGACGTCGCGCGGGCCGATGCCGAGCGCGCGCAGCTGCGGCCCGATCTCCTGCTCGCGCTCGATGCGGAACGCGACTTCCCAGCGCGCAAAAGGATGCAGCGATCGGCCGGTGTCGAGGAGGTGCGTGCCCTGGCCGGTATCGACCACGATGACGCCGTCGCGATGCGCAATCGCCCACGCATAGGTCGGCAGCCAATCGGTCCAATCGCGATCGGTGAAAACGGCGAGCCGCCGCGCCAGACCGTGGCCGCGGCCTTCGACCTGTGCGGTTTTGATCCGGACGGAGCCGGTTTGAATGGCATGGATTTTCATGGCGGAACCTTACGCCCGCAACAACGCGGGTCATGGGCAACGCCTGGACCGGCGAAAGGGTTCGCTATTCCGCCTTGAAGTCGAGGTCGTGAATCAGCTGCGTAAATGACGCGGCCTGCCGCCGCAGATGGGCGTCGAAGTCGGCGCCGCATTTCGGATTGGGATAGAGCGCTTGCGCAACGAGCTTGGCCTTGACCTGCGGCGCGGTCACGGCGGCGCGAAACCAATCGATCAGTTGCGCGACAGTCTCCTTCGGCGTCTTGGCCGGCGCCACCACGCCGAACCAGACGTCGGTCTCGAAATCCCGATAGCCGGATTCCGCGACCGTGGGCAGATCGGGCAGCGGCTCGATGTGTTGCGGCGCCATGGTCGCCAGCGCGCGCGCCTTGCCGGCGACGATGTGCTCGCCGATTTCCGACCAGTTCAGCACCGCGGCGGTGATGTGCTCGCCGAGCAGCGCATTGATGGTGGTGGCGCCGCCGGGATACGGCACATAGGTCAGATTGGCGCCGGCCAAACGTTTGAGCCGTTCGATGCCGATGTGCTGGGTGGTGTTGGGCCCGACGCTGGCGATCGACAGCTCCCCCGGCTTCAAGCGCGCCGCGTCCAAGAGATCGGCCAGCGTGCGATAGGGCGAGGCGCTGTTGACGACGATGATTTGCGGCGTCGTGACCAGATAACAGATCGGCTCAAAGCTCGCGATCGGATCGTAATTCACCTTGCGCAGGATGGCGCTGATGAGCGTGCCGTTATTGTTGATCAGCAAGGTGTTGCCGTCAGGCGCCGCGCGCGCCACCGCCTCGGCGGCGATGATGCCGCCGGCGCCCGGCTTGCTCTCGACGATCATGGTGACGCCGGTGGCACTGGAAATTTGATCGGCAAGGATGCGGGCCAGGAAATCGATGCTGCCACCAGGCGGCACGCCGAGAATGATGCGGATGGTCCGACCGGTTTGCGACCACGCGCCATGATCGGCCGCGGCGATAACGAGGCTTAAGAACGCGACTGCGACGAGTTGAAGAAATCTCCGCATGGCGTCAGCGCTCCGATCTCGTTCATTTTTTACGCTGCGACAGATAAGGCAAAGACGGGGCCGTGCCAATTGCAACGCATTGCAGATAAACGTCTCTCAGGTGCGGGCCGAGCAAGTCCCACGCCCACTGCGCTTGCCGCAAGTCCAGATGTTCGACGAATGAAACGACGATGGCGGTGCGCAGGTCGGCGTTGCCGCCGCTGCAGTATTTCTCCGCGAGCATCAAACACGACCGGGCTTGCTTGATGTCGCCGCCGGTTATGCAGCGTTGGGCAAAGTCGGCGAAGACATGCATCTCCAAGTGCAAGAGGCCGTATTGGGTATTGATGTCATCCTTCAATTGAGGAAACGCGTTCTTCAGCTCTTTCAGGAAAATACTGCGGTGAAGCTCTTCCATTCGAGCCTTCACTCTCAGCGCATCGCCGCCGCGCCCGGCGACGGCGCCAGTACCGGCTCGAGCGCCGGAACGAGGCGCCGCTTCTCGCGCCGCGGCGCCGGGATGGCGCGATAGACCTGCTTAGTTGCTTCGACGATATGCACGCCGGCGAACGGCGAGGCGAGCGTGGCGCCGGCGCGCTCCCAGGCCGCGGCCGAGCGCAAGAACCAGCCGCGCGGGATCGGCGGCACGTAAAGCGCCTCGTCCCAGCCGGTCGGCGTGAACCAAGTTTCGCGAAGGAGCTGCATGATTTGCGACCGCGAATAGGGCCGGCCGTGTCCGAATGGCGTCGAGTCCATGCGTGCCCAAACGCCGCGCCGATTGGGCACGACGACGAGCAGGCGGCCGCCGGCGGCGAGAACGCGCCACACTTCGCGCAACAGCCCGACCGGATCGGATGACATTTCCAGCGCGTGCACCAGCAGCACGCGATCGACGGCGGAATCGGTCAGCGGCAGCTCGTCCTCCTCGACCAAAGCGGCCAGCGCCGGCCGGCTCGACGGCCAGCGCACGACCCCTTGCGGCGCCGGCATCAAGGCGAGGCAGCGCTCGGCCTCTTCGCGGAACAGGCCGAGATAAGGCGTCGCATAGCCGATGCCCAATACCCGCAGCGCATGGATGTCCTTCCAGCGCGCACGAATGCCGCGGCCGACAAAGCGCCGGGCCACGACGCCGAGGTGCTGGGCGTAGAAATTGCGCAGGTCGACGACATCCATAAGGGCAAAATAGCACGGATTGGGCCACGGTTTCCGCCGCTATGCGGCCTTGGGTGACCCCTTGTTGCGTCGGCATTCGCGAAGGCGGATGATCCGGCCCGAAGGGCTCAACAGGAAAAACGACATGGCTGCAGAGATCTATCTGTTCCCCTGCCTGAAGGACAATTTCGGCGTCCTCATCCACGATCCTGCGAGCGGCGCCACCGCCGCGATCGATGCACCGGAAGCGGCGCCGGTCGAGGCCGCGCTGAAAAAGACCGGCTGGCGGCTGAGCGACATCCTGGTGACGCACCATCATGCCGACCACACCCAGGGCATCGGCGAGATCAAAAACCAGCACAAATGCCGCGTCGTCGCGCCGCGCGCCGAGGCGGTGCGCATCGCGCATGTGGACGAAACGGTCGGCGAGGGCGATACGGTGCGCGTCGGCGGCTTGCAAGGCAAGGTCATCGACACGCCCGGCCACACCGCCGGCCACATCTCCTATTTCTTTGCGGCCGATAAGCTCGCCTTCGTCGGCGACACGTTGTTTTCGATCGGCTGTGGCCGGGTGATCGAAGGCAATCCGGAGATGATGTGGCAGTCGCTGCTCAAATTACGCGGCCTGCCCGACGACACCCAGTTCTATTGCGGCCACGAATATACCGACGCCAATATCCGCTTCGCCAAGACCATCGAGCCGAACAACAAGGCGCTGGCCGCGCGCGCCGAAGAGGTCAAGCAGCAACTCGCCGCCGGCAAGCCGACCATTCCGGCGACCATCGGCGCCGAGAAGGCGGAAAATCCGTTCCTGCGCGCCGACGACGCCGAGGTGGCGAAATCACTCGGCCTTAGCGGCAGTCCGGCGTGGCAAGTGTTCGCGGAAATCCGCGAGCGCAAGAACCGGTTTTGAGCAAAAACCTCAGCGCCCAAACCTTGACTGCGGATGAGGTCATCCGGCTACTCGATCTCAAACCGCATCCGGAAGGCGGGCATTTCCGAGAAGCATTTCGCGACCCGCGGCTAGTGGATGGCGAGCGCGCGGCATCCACTGCGATCTATTTTTTGCTGGCCCGCGGCGAACGCTCGCATTGGCATCGGGTCGATGCGGTCGAAGTCTGGCATTGGTACGCCGGCGCACCGCTCGAACTCGAAATTGCGCATAACGAAGGCCGCATCGAGCGCGTGACGATGGGCAACGATCTTGCGTCAGATGAGCGCCCGCAGGCCGTGGTGCCGGCTCACGCCTGGCAGGCGGCCCAAACCCTCGGCGACTGGACGCTGGTCGGCTGCACCGTCGCGCCCGGTTTCGACTTTTCCGGTTTTGAATTGGCGCCGCAAGGCTGGTCGCCTCTTTGACCCGATGTGGACGTCGCGCCTACTGCGAAGGAGGCGCCAGGCTCGCCACGGTCACCTCGCCGTCGGTGAGGTAGTGGTTGACGCGTTCGGTGGGCAGGCGCTGGCCGGATCGATATGAATTCACATCGACGATGACGCTATTCTTCGTCAGCTCGGCAATGATGAAGTCCCGCTCGGCGTTGGTATCCGAATCGGTGGCGTGGGTGATCTGGAATGTGAGTTTGGTCAGGGAGAGGCCGGTATCCTTGGTGCCGGCTCCGATCCAGAGAACACGCTCATGGTGCGGTGGCCGGTCGGTGTTCAGCCAGAAGCCGGTGGTTCCCACGGTGGCCTCGGCGCGCGTGAGGCTCGATGCCCAGAAGCGAATGTGGTGGCGCTTGCGGGGGCTGTTATCGATCGCCTTCTGGAAACCGATGTCTTGGCCGCGTCCGAACAGATAGAGGGTGCTGAATGGCGCGGTCGCATAGGGCGAGTTGAAGACGAAAGCCCGGACCATACGCCACGAGCTTATCAAACCCAACCGATCGGCCTGCGACCAGCCCGCGGTCGCAAAGGCGGACTGCAGCTGTTGGCGGGTTCCGATCAGCACGAGATTGACGGGATCGCCGGGCAATCCGTCGCCGGTAATCGTGAAACGAGGCAAGCGTCTGCGCTGGAGGATTTTAAGGCCGATGCGAACGATGCGCGGCAGGACAATATACGCAGCGATGCCGTAGGTGAGGGCCACGGCCAAGATCGTCGGCAGCCTGTGGTCGGTCAATCTGAAGACGAAAACGATCAGCCAGACACTGAGGATGCCCAACCCGAAGACGAGCAGACGGCGCAGCAAGCGCTTTAGCAATCTCACGATTTGGCCACCCTATAGCGATCGATCTCCAATATTTCCATTGTACGCAAAATTGCGCAAAACAGATGCCGCCAATCGTTTGCTTTATGAGTGTGCAGCTTAGGCGAAATACTGCCCGCCGTTGGCTGTCAAGGTCGAGCCGGTGATCAGCCCGGCATCGTCGGAGGCAAGGAACACCACGCACCGCGCGATTTCTTCCGGCTCGCCCAGGCGGCCGATCGGGATCAACGGCAGGATGCTCTTTTCCAGCACGTCCTTCGGCACCGCCTGCACCATCTCGGTATTGATGTAGCCCGGGCAGATGGCGTTGACGGTGATGCCCGCGCGCGCGCTCTCTTGCGCAAGCGCCTTGGTGAAGCCGAGCTCGCCGGCCTTGGCGGCGGAATAGTTCGCCTGGCCGAACTGGCCCTTCTGACCGTTGATCGAAGAGATATTGACGATGCGGCCGAATTTGCGCTCGCGCATGCCCTCGATGACGTTGCGGCACATATTGAACAGCGAATTGAGGTTGGTGTTGATCACCGCCGTCCATTGTTCGGGTTTCATTCGATGAAGCTGCGAATCGCGGGTGATGCCGGCATTGTTGACCAAGACGTCGATCGGTCCGAGATCGGCCACGACCTGTTTGATGCCGGCCGCGCAGGCGTCGAACGAGGAGACGTCCCATTTGTAGACGCCGATTCCGATTTCCGCCTTGAATTTTTGTGCGGCCTCGTCATTGCCGCCGTAGTTCGCCGCGACCGCATAGCCGGCCGCTTTGAGCGCCTTGGCAATCGCGGCGCCGATGCCGCGCGTACCACCCGTCACCAACGCAACGCGGGGCATGTTTCCCTCCCTGATATTTTCTTTGTCCGTCATGCCCCGCGCAGGCGGGGCACCCAGTAATCACAGACATTCGCTGTGTGCTCAATGATTACTGGATCATCCGCCTCCGCGGATGATGACACCGAGCGAATAATTTATGCAGCCGCGCTCACCGTTCCACGCACATCGCGATGCCCATGCCGCCGCCGATGCACAATGTGGCGAGGCCCTTCTTAGCGTCGCGCTTTTGCATTTCGTAAAGCAGCGTCACCAGCACGCGGGCGCCCGAGGCGCCGATCGGATGGCCGATGGCAATGGCGCCGCCGTTGACATTGACCTTGCCGGTATCCCAGCCGAGGTCCTTGTTGACGGCGCAGGCCTGCGCCGCGAACGCCTCGTTGGCTTCGATGAGGTCGAGATCGCCGACGTTCCAGCCGGCTTTCTTCAGCGCGGCGCGCGACGCCGGGATCGGGCCGGTGCCCATGATCTTCGGATCGACGCCGGCCTGCGCCCACGACACGATGCGGGCGAGCGGCGTCTTGCCGAGCTTTTGCGCTTCGCTCGCCGTCATCAGCACAACGGCGGCGGCGCCGTCATTGATGCCCGACGCATTAGCAGCAGTGACCGTGCCCTCTTTGTCGAAGGCCGGCCGCAACTTGCCGACCGCTTCGAGGGTCGTACCGTGCTTGGGATATTCGTCGGCATCGACCACGACGTCGCCTTTGCGGCTCTTGATCGTCACCGGCGTGATCTCGTCCTTGAACTTGCCGGCCTTCTGCGCCGCTTCGGCCTTGTTCTGCGACTTGACCGCGAATTCGTCCTGCTGGGCGCGGGTGATCTGCCATTGCTTGGCGACGTTCTCGGCGGTGTTGCCCATGTGATAGCCGTTGAAGGCGTCCCACAGGCCGTCCCGGATCATCGTATCGATCATCTGGAAATCGCCCATTTTCACGCCCGAGCGGAGATAGGCACAGTGCGGCGCGACGCTCATCGATTCCTGGCCGCCGGCGACCACGATGTCGGAATCGCCGTTGAGGATGGCCTGATAGCCGAGCGCCACCGCGCGCAGCCCCGAGCCGCACAACTGGTTGACGCCCCAGGCCGGGGTCTCGACCGGAATGCCGGCTGAGATCGAGGCCTGGCGGGCCGGGTTCTGGCCCTGACCCGCGGTCAGGATCTGCCCCATGATCACTTCGGAGACGCGCGCGCCCTCGACGCCGGCGCGCTCGAGCGCCGCCTTGATGGCCGTCCGGCCCAGTTCGTGGGCGGGTACCGTGGCGAAGGCGCCGTTGAAGGCGCCGACCGGCGTACGCGTGGCGCTGACGATGACGATGTCGTCTTTCATGGGAAATCCTTCCGGGAATAGGGTTACTTCACATTAGCGCGGCTACGCGCGCCTTCGGCAAGCTTGGCCGCAGGCTCTTTCATATATGTCATAAGGACGCGGCAGCCCGCCGACAAGGCGCCAGGCGGCCGCATCGCTGCCATGCCGGGGCGCCCGTCCTTGTGCACCACACAAAACGGTAGCCGCGCCCGGGGAAACCGCCTATTTTGAGAGCAATCCCGCGGGGGTTGCCGCCAGATGACCGAAACCACGACCAAAACTGCCGAGCCGGTCACGATCAAGAAGTACGCCAACCGGCGGCTCTACAACACCGGCACGAGCACCTATGTGACGCTCGAAGACCTCGCCGCCATGGTCAAGACCGGCGAGGATTTCGTCGTCTATGACGCCAAGACCGGCGAAGACATTACGCGTTCGGTGCTGGCCCAGATCATCTTCGAGCAGGAGAACAAGGAAGGGCAGAACTTGTTGCCGATTGCCTTCCTGCGCCAGTTGATCCGGTTTTATGGCGACAGCATGCAGATGCTGGTGCCGCGTTATCTCGAAGTCTCCATCGAGTTGCTGACCCGCGAGCAGGAGAAGTTCCGCAATCAAATGGCGCAAGCTTTCGGTGGCAGCCCGTTCGGCGCGCTGGAGGAAACTGTGCGGCGGAACATGGAAATGTTCGAGCGTGCCTTCGCCATGTTCACGCCGTTTGCGCGGCGCGAAAGCCAGGGCGGCGGCACTGCGTCAGAGCCGGAAAAGCCGGCGGGCAAAAGCGGCGGCGAGATCGACGATCTCAAACGTGAGCTCGACGAGATGCGGCGCAAGGTCGACAAGCTGACCGGCGGCAACGACTGAACTCGCAAAGATCCTCCGCATTGACTTGAATCAATGCGTCGAAGCTGAGCAGTACCAAACAGTGCAGCGTAAGCGAGGTGGTGTGATGAGGAAAATCGTAACGACCCTTATAGCGGCGGTGTGCATCGCCGCAACGGCAATGGCGTCATCGAGCACCGCACAAGCGCAGTGGGGTGGCTGGCATGGCGGCGCCGGCTTTGGCGGCGGCGGCTGGCACGGCGGTCCTGCTTTTGGCGGCTGGCGTGGCGGTCCCGGCTTTGGCGGCGGATGGCACGGCGGCGGCGGCTGGTATCCCGGCTTGGGCGTCGCGGCCGGTGTCGCCACCGGCGCGATTCTCGGCGGCGTGTTGGCGGCGCCCTACGGTTACGGCGGCTACTATCCGTACGGCTATGGCGTCACGCCCGGATATGGCTATGGCGGCGCGGCCTTTTACGGCTACGGTGGCGGTGGCGGCTGTTATCCCGCGCAAGTGTGGGGGCCGTACGGTCCTCAGTTGGTCCAGATTTGCCAGTAAGATCTGCGACTAACAGGTCCGTTACTAAATCGCTGTTGTGAGGCGCCGTCCTAGACGGCCTTGGCTAGGCCTGTGCGCCATGGCCGCTCGGTCGAGGCGAGGCCGATCAGCGCGCCTTGCAGATGATCGCAGCCCCAGTCCTGCAAAGTTTTCGCCGCCGCTTCGTCCTGCACCCACTCGGCGACGGTGCTCAATTTCAGCCGCTTGGCGAGATCGATCAGAGTGCGCACGAAGGCGCGGTCGTCTTCCGAGCGCATCATGCCGTGCACGAAGGCGCCGTCGATCTTGACCATGTCGACGCCGAGCTTGCGCAGATTGCGGAACGAGGTGTAACCGGCGCCGAAATCGTCGATGGCGATGCGGCAGCCGAGTTCTTTCACGCGTGCGACAAAACCACGGGTTTCGTCGATGTCTTGGATCGCCGCGCTTTCGGTGATCTCGACGGTAAGGCGCTCGGCGACGCCCGAATGCGCGCGCAACAGCGAGCCGAGACCGGCCCACCAGTCGGGATCGGTGGTGGAAGCCGCCGAGACATTGAAGCTCGCCTGCAGCGCCGGCGCAGCGATCATCTCATCGATCACGAGCTCGATGACGCGATGGTCGAGGAGCCGCACCAGGCCGAGCCGCTCGGCGATCGGCACGATGTCGCCGGCCGCGATCAGGCTGCCGTCGGTGCGGCGGATGCGCATCAGGCACTCGTAGAACGCCGGCCGCCGGTCCGCCGCCTTAACGATGGTCTCGTAAGCGAGGAAGATGCGCCGCTCGTTGAGCGCGGCGACGATCTCGTCGGTGGCGCGCACGCTCTCGCGGCGTAGCGCCTCGCGCTCGATATTGGGCCGGTAAGCGAGGAACGAGCCGAGGCGCCGGGCTTTTGCGGTATCGAGGGTCTCTTGCGCGCGGCCGAGCACTTCGGCGACGCCGCGGGCATGGCGCGGCGCGGTGACGCCGCCGACGGTGACGGTGACGGCGATCGGCCCGGCCGTGGTCGGCACCATATCGTCGTGCACGCCGGCTGAAAGCCGCTCGGCGGCGATCGCCATGTCGTCGGGCGTGCAATCGCGCAGCACCAGGCCGAACTTGTTGCCGGAGAAACGCCCGAGCGTGTCCTTGCCGCGCATGCGGCTGCGGATGCGCCTGGCGACAGCGCCGATCACCTGGTCGGCGATGTCAAAACCGTAGGACTCGTTGATGCGGGCGACATTGTCGACGGCGACCAGCATGAAGCCGCACGACGAGCGCAACCGGATCGTTTCGTCGATGGTGTCTTCCAGCACTTCGGTCAGATGGTGCCGGTTCAATTCGCCGGTAAGCCCGTCGTAGCGGGCCAGATAGGTGAGCCGCCGCACGTGCTCGTAGCGCTCGTTGATGACGCGGACGACGCCGTGGGCGTGCACCGGCTTGCGGTCCGGGCCGGCAAACCAGCGGCCGATATCCTCGACCCAAAGGCGCGTGTCCGACGTCGGGTCGGGACGGATGCAATATTGAATCTGATAAGCGACGCCACGGCCGTCGTCGCGCTTGTCCGATTGCATGACGGCGTCGAAGCGCGCCTGCGCGTTCTCGGCCTCGAGCACCTGGGCATAACCGCGGCCGGTCGAGATCGCGGCAATGTCGGGGATGAGCAGCACCGCGGCGGCATTGGCGCCCCAATGCAGCGCGTCGGTGTCGATGCGCCAGTCGTAGGCCACCTCGCCGACCGAGTTGAGGATTTCGGCCGTGTCGATACCGGTCCGGTCCGCTGTGCCGGAAGGGATCGAATCTGGCGGGCCGGCGTTGGTCAAAGTCGCCTCTTTGGAATTGCTGCGGGCGACGAAAGACGCCTTTACCAGGCCAAATTAGCGCCGGAGCCTAAAGAATTCGGAAAGTCTCCCCCTCCCTACCCTCCCCGCAAGCGGGGGAGGGTAGGGAGGGGGTCGGCACGCCGCTTGCGAGATACGGGGAAAGCTCCAATCAATGTCCCGTTTCGGGACAGGGAGGTGCCCGTGAGCAACGCCCTCGTTTCCTTGGCGCAAACCGATCAAGCCGCCGCCCAAACCGCCACCAAAGTGCGGGCGACCAGCCGTGCCAACGCGGACTTTGTCGCCCACCTCATCGCCACCTCGGCGCAGGCGCCGCAAACCCGCGCCCGCCGCCGCGCCAATTCTGAGGATGCCATCGCCGCCTATGACGCACTCGGCCATTGGCCGATACCGGCCGGCCATAAGCTGTCGCGTTCGCTGTAGCCTTCGTCGTTCCCGCGCAAGCGGGAACCCATAAACGCCGGCCGCGCGAAACGCTCTCAAACTGTGATTATGGATTCCCGCTTTCGCGGGAATGACTGCGTGGGAACGGCTTGGCAGCTCACACCGGCCGGTCGGGACCCTCGATCTCGATCTGGCGCCGGCCGCTGCGCATGCCGATGACGAAGCCGCCGAGCACGTCGACCAGCGCGATCATCATCAGCAGAAAAAACGTCGACGTTCCCGCCTGCTTCACCAGCAGAAATTCGACCAACATGGCGATGAAGAGGCACATCGCGAGGATGTGGTCCATCACCGAACGCATGCCGAGGCGGGTCGATTTGATGATCTCGATCCAGAGCAGGAAAATCGCGAAAGCGATGAACAGGTCTTCCCAGGTCAAGATCCAGTCCGTCCCCGACATCATGTGCACGGTGGTGACGGCCGCGGTCCAGCTCACGCCGGGCGTGAGGAACGCAATCATGTTGTAGACGGCGAAGGGAATGAGAAGGAGCGGAAAGCCAAGAACGAACATGGCGCGCGTCTTTCCTTCCGGGAAAAAGGCTTACGCGTCCGCCTTCTTGCTCAGCACCTGCCGGCCCCGATACATGCCGGTCTTCAGATCGATGTGATGCGGGCGGCGCAATTCGCCGGAATCCTTGTCTTCGATATAGGTCGGGGCCTTCAGCGCATCGGCGGACCGGCGCATGCCGCGCCTGGACGGCGATGTTTTTCTCTTGGGGACGGCCATAGCGTCGCTCTCCTAAAGCTCGGATCGTCAGGGATTGCCGGGCTTATAGAAGAAGCGTGCCGTCCGCGCTAGGGGGCGCGGCCCCTTCGCTAGGGGGCGCGGATGCAGGCGTCGAGCCTGGGAAAATCCTCGGCCCGGCGCTCATAAACGCCTGCAAGCCGGCGAACCAGGGGGCTCGGATTGCGGGCGCTGCGCAGGGCCGGACCGGGCAGGATGGCAGCCATTTCCGCCGCTTCGCGGGCATTGAGATTGCGGGCGGATTTGCCGAAGGCGTGGCGGGCGCCGGCCTCGGCGCCGAACTCGCCGTTCGGCCCCCACTGGGCGATGTTGAGGTAGATTTCCATCACGCGCCGCTTCGGCAGCACCACGTAGAGCCAGACCGCCAGCGGGATTTCCAACGCCTTGCGGATGATGCTGCGGCCCTGCCAGAAGAACAAATTCTTGGCGACCTGCTGGGTGATGGTCGAGGCGCCGCGCTCCCTGCCGGTGTCGTCATACTGTTCCAGCGCCTCGCGCATGGCGCCGAGATCGATGCCGCGGTTGTGGCAGAAGGTGCCGTCCTCGGCGCCGATGACGGCGAGCGGCAGGCTCGGCGAGATACGATCGAGCGGCAGCCACACGCGCTCGACCCGCGCCCCGATCGCCCAGCGCCACAGCATCGGCGTCGAGACCGGATCGACGAACCGGTAAAACGGCGCGATGGCGTAGGGCGCGGCAACGAGCACGATGCCGACGGTCGCGACGCCGACCGCGATGCGCCGCAGGCTCGGCATCGGGACTCGCTTCGCTTTCGCGGCGGCTGGCATTGTGGCGCCATTCTACCCGGTCTTTGAGACGAAAGAGTGCTCTGGTGCGCGACCGTCGCCGCTGTTAGAGCTAAAGCAAAAGCATAGGGAGCCAAAGGTGCAAAAAGACGCCCCCGCATCCAAGGAATTGGCGGACAAATTCCGCACCGAGAAGGATTCGCCTTACCTGCGCTTCGTGCGCAACGACGGGCTCGACATCATCGGCGCGCATTATGTGCAAAACCTGCGCAACGTTGAGCTGAAGCCGTGGCCGCGCCGCGGCGCCGGCGCCAAGGGTGTGTACATCAATCACGAGGCGTCGCGCTTCTCCAACGACTGCTATGTCTGCGAGATCGCGCCCGGCCAAAAGCTCGAGCCGATGCATCACCTCTACGAGGAGATGCTGCTGATCCTGAGCGGCCGCGGCTCGACCACGGTGTGGAACGGCGCTGGCGCCCGCATTACTTTCGAATGGAAGGAAGGCGCGATTTTTGCCATCCCGCTGAACTGCTCGTATCAGCACTTCAACGGCTCCGGCCGGGACGTGGTGCGGTTCGTGGCGGTGACCAATGCGCCGTCGGTGATCAACCGCTACGACGATCTCAATTTCATCTTCAATTGCCCGTACGATTTCATGAACCGCTTTTCCGGCGAGCCGGATTATTTCAGCTCCAAGGGCGAGCAGGACGGCTTCCTGTTACGCACCAATTTCGTCCCCGACGCGGTCAACCTGCCGCTGATCACCGCCAGGGAACGCGGCGCCGGCGGCGGTCATATCCGTTTCAACATGGCGCGCGGCACCATCGCCAGCCACATCTCGCAATTCCCGATCGGCACCTACAAGAAGGCGCATGCCCACGGCCCGGGCGCGCATGTGATCATCCTCTCGGGCGAGGGCTATTCGCTGATGTGGCCGGAAGGCGAGGAGCCGCAGCGCTTCGAATGGCAGGTCGGCACCTTGGTGGTGCCCCCGAACATGTGGTTGCACCAGCATTTCAATTCCGGCCCGGTGCCGGCGCGCTATCTCGCCTTCAAGCACTGGTCGCCGCGCAACGCCCAAGGCGTGCCGATCTCCTGGATCAGCCGCCGCCTCGGCGGCACCCAGATCGACTACGCCGACGAGCATCCAAAAGTGCGCCAATTGTTCGCCGACGCGCTCGCCAAACACGCTCTGATACCGCGCATGGACGATGTGTACGCCGCCGAGGTCGGCAACTTGCCGCCACGGGCGGCGTGATGTTGAGGGCGCTGCGCTTAAGCTTGCGCAGGCGAACTCCCTCTCCCCAGAGGGGAGAGGGTTGGGGTGAGGGGGCTCCGACCGAGAGGCCCGAACTTCCTCTCCCCTGCAGGGAGAGGAAGAAGCGGTGGCCTTCGCTCCTCATCATTGTTTGCCTCGCCGCCGCGAATCCCATTCACGCCGAAACCATCGCCGACGTCGCAAGCCTCTCCGGTCCCGACCGCACCCAGCGTTTGATCGATGGCGCCAAGAAAGAGGGCGTCGTCTCGCTTTATTCCTCGGCCGTCACCGACGACTCGAACGCCATCGCCAGTGCCTTCGAGAAAAAATACGGCGTGCCGGTCAAACTCTGGCGCGGCAGCTCGGAGGATATTTTGCGCCGCGCCGTCACCGAGCATCGCGGCGGCCGCGACGACGTCGACGTCGCCGAGACCGCCGGCACCGAAATGGAAGGCTTGCGCCGCGAGCAATTGCTGCAGGAAATCTCGTCGCCGGTATTCGCCGATTTGATCCCGCAAGCCGTGGCGCCGCATCGCCCGTGGGTGACTTCACGGTTGAGCATTTTCACAGCGGCATTCAACACCACGCTGATCAAGCCTGAGGCCGCGCCGAAAAGTTACGAAGGCCTCACCGATCCGCAATGGAAAGGCAAGCTCGGCGTCGAAGCCGACGACGCCAACTGGTTCATGTCGATCGCCGGCGCCATGGGCGAAGACAAGGCGGTAGCGCTGTTCCGCAAGATCGTCGCCGTCAACGGCATGTCGATGCGCAAAGGCCACACGCTGCTGTCGAATCTCGTGGTCGCCGGCGAGGTGCCGCTGGCGCTCACGGTCTACGGCTATCGGATCAACGAATTGAAAGCCAAGGCTGCGCCGATCGACGGCACCGTGCTGCCGCCGGCCGTGGCGTTACCGACCGGCATCGCGGTGTTCGCGCATGCGCCGCATCCCTACGCCGCGGCGCTGTTCATGGATTTCTTCCTCGGCGACGCCCAGCGTATTCTTGCCGAACGCGGCAACGTGCCGACCAACCGCACCGTGCAGGAACTGCCCAAGGACCTTGCTTTCGTCGATGTGGCGAAATTCCTCGACGAAGGCGACAAGTGGACAAAACTGTTCAAGGAGATTTTTGCGGGCGGCGGGCGGTAAGTATCACGCCGTCGCACGCGAAACGCCGCCCCAAGTGCGCCCCAGCACGCGCAGCCAATTGCGAAAGCACAATTTCTCGATCAGCGGCCTGGCAAAGCCGCGCTTGCGCATCGCCTGCACCAGATTTTGCAGTCCGGCGGCATCGCCCAGCTCCGCAGGGATCGTGGCGCCGTCGAAATCGGAGCCCAGTCCGACGCCGTCCTCGCCGGCATGTTCGAGCATGTGCTCGATGTGTTGGATCATCAGGTCCAACGGCGTGTCCTTGTCCTGGCGGCCATCGGGGCGAAGGAAGCTCGACGCGAAGTTGACGCCGACGAAGCCGCCGGACTGGCCGATTGCCGCCAATTGCCGATCGGTCAGGTTTCGCGAATGCGGGCTGATGGCGTGCGCGTTGGAGTGGGTAGCGACCAGCGGCGCGTTGCTGATCTCCGCAACGTCCCAAAAGCCGCGTTCGTTGAGGTGTGACAGATCGATCAGAATCCGCAGCCGGTTGCAGGCGCCGATCAGCGCTTTGCCGAGATCGGTCAAACCGGGGCCGGTGTCGGGCGAAGACGGACAGCGAAACGGTACGCCATGGCCGAACGCATTCGGCCGGCTCCAAACCGGACCGAGCGAGCGCAGTCCCGCCACGTACAGCACGTCGAGCAGCTCGAAATTCGCATCGATCGCTTCGGCGCCTTCGATATGCAGCACCGCGGCCAGCACGTCGTCGGCGAGGCAGCTTTCGATGTCGCCGACGGTGCGGCAGACGCGAAGGCGCCCCTGAGACTCCCGCTCGATCCGGAACAGCAGCGCCGCCATGGCGAAAACCACCCGTTGCGCCTCGGCCGTGTCGACAGCAGGCGGCGCAGCCTCGCTGCTGATTTGTGAGGACGATGTTTCGCTGTTGGAACTATTTTTGCGGGGTGAGGGGACGAAAATCGCGAACAGGCCGCCGGCAAATCCACCCTGGCGCGCCTTGGGCAAATCCAAATGACCTTTGTCCTCGCCTTGCAGGAAGGCGGCGACCGGATCCCCGCCGGCGCGCCGGTTGAGCCGCAACAGCACGTCATTGTGGCCGTCAAAGATCGGAATGCGCTTGGGTGAGGCCACTTGTTCAGGCCGCTTCCGCCGCCGGCAGCGGCGGCTTGCCGCGGATGAGGTCGGCACCTTTCTCGGCCATCATCAGCACGCAGGCATTGATGTGGGCGGAGACGAGATCGGGCATCGCGGACGCATCGCAGACGCGCAAGCCTTCGATGCCGCGCACTTTGAGATCGGAATCGAGCACGGCGTCGGGGCCGATGGCGCAGGTGCCGCAGGGATGATGCGCAGTGATGACGACTTTCTTGAGCCAGGCGTCGATCTCGTCGTCGGTTTTGACTTTAATCCCCGGGCCGATCTCGTCGCCGCGATAGGGGTCCATTGCTTTGTTGAAGGCGACTTCGCGCGCCAGCTTGAATCCCTGGCGCAGGGTCGGCAGATCGTTGGGCGCGGTGAAGAAGCGGTAGACGATGCGCGGATGCGCCAGCGGATCGGTGGAGCCGAGCAGCAATTCGCCGCGGCTGTCGGGATGCAGAAGCGTCGGGCGGATACCAAAGCCGTCAAGGAACGGCGGACGAACGAGCGGGAACCACAGATGCGGGTTCGCCGACGTACCGCGGAACATAAACTCGACGTCGGGCACCGACAATTCCGGCCGCGTCTTGATGAAGGCATGCAGGCCGCCCGGCACCACAGTGCCGGGTCCGGTGCCGAACAGATACGCGCGCACCATGCTCACCGCCATGCGATCAAACCGCATCTCGCGGTGGAACGTGCCCGGCTGCGGCCGCGTGTAGGTCATGTAGGCGCCGAGATGGTCTTGCAGATTCTTTCCGACCGGCAGATCGGCCGCAACATTGATGCCGAACGAACGGAGATGTGCCGCCGGGCCGACGCCCGAGAGCATGAGAATTTGCGGTGAGTTGAAGGTGCCGGCGGCAAGGATCACTTCGCGCGACGCTTCGGCGCGCACGGTCGCGCCGTTCTGAACATATTCGACGCCGGTGGCACGCGTGCCGGCAAGCGTGACGCGCGTGGTGTGCGCGTTCACGGCGACGGTGAGATTGTTCCGGTTGCGCGCCGGCTTTAAAAACGCGTTGGCTGATGACGAGCGCCAGCCGTCGCGGATGGTGAACTGGCCGCGGCCGAATCCTTCCTGCTGCTTGCCATTGTAATCGGAGGTCAGCGGATAGCCGCAGGCCTTGGCGGCTTCGAGCCATGCCTCGTAAAGCGGATCTTGCGTCCGCGCGAATTCGGTGCCGAGCGGACCCGAACCGCCGCGCCAGGTGTTTTCGCCCTTCTCGAAGGTCTCGCAGCGCTGGAAATAGGGCAGCACGTCGGCATAGGACCAGCCGCGCGCGCCTTTCTGCGCCCAGCGGTCGTAGTCGCCGCGGTTGCCGCGCGTATAGGCCATCACGTTGATCGACGACGAGCCGCCCAACACTTTGCCACGCATGGCCTCGATGCGGCGGTTGTTGAGGTTCGGCTCGGGGTCGGTCTCGTAGCCCCAGTCGAACATGCTGTAATCGTGCATGCGGCCCATGCCGAGCGGGATGTGGATGTAAGGATGCCAGTCGCGGCCGCCGGCCTCGAGCAGCAGCACGCGCGCGGCGGAATCCTCGGTCAAACGATTGGCGAGCACGCAGCCGGCGGAACCGGCGCCGACGATGATGTAATCGTAGCCAGGCATTTCACTCCCCTTACGCAGGCCGCCTGTGTACCGGCGGTTTCAATCCCGCGCGTAGCCGATCAGCGGTTTCTTCTTGCGGCCGAGCAGGATCAGGATGGTGGCCACTATCCCGAGCACCACCCAGGTTGGCAAATCGAAAATTTTCTGCAGGTAAGGGTCCCAGGCAAAGGCGAGTTTCAGCTTCAGCCAGTTTTGCACGAGGTTGAGGCTGTTCTGGTCGACGATGGCCCAGGCATCGCTGACCTTCATGGTGATCAATTGCTGGTTGGCGATGGTCTTGGTGCCGTCGTAGACGAAGAAGATGAAGGCAAGCGCCAAGAGGCACAGGCCGATGAAGCGAAGCAGGAATCTGATCATGATTGTGCCGGTGGCGCGGAAGACGCAGGTCTAAAGAGGCAGGTCTGAGGGCAGGCATTACTCTTCTGCGGCCGGTTCTTCAATGCGCCGGATGTGCGGCTTTTTTTGCGGCGCGACGGCGTGGCCGCCGCTCCCTTGAGCATGAGCCGCAGGTTTCGCTACAGTTCCGTGCTAGGCTTGTTCGGCCCGCAATCCTCCGGCCGGGCGTCAGCAGTATGGAGTTGAAATGGCTTCCAAAAATGGCGGCAGCGGCCGCGGCAACCGGCCGACTTTCACCGACCAGGAAGCGCTCCTGTTCCACAGCCAAGGCCGCCCCGGCAAGCTCGAAGTGGTCGCCACCAAGCCGATGGCGACGCAGCGCGACCTGTCGCTGGCCTATTCGCCGGGCGTCGCAGTTCCGGTGCTGGCCATCGCCGAGGACGAGTCCAAGGCCTACGATTACACCACCAAGGGCAATTTCGTCGCCGTGATCACCAACGGCACCGCCATTCTCGGGCTGGGCAATCGCGGCGCGCTCGCCGCGAAGCCGGTGATGGAAGGCAAGGCGGTGCTGTTCAAGCGCTTCGCCGACGTCGATTCCATCGATCTCGAAGTCTCCACCGAGGATCCGGACGAGTTCATCAATTGCGTGAAAGTGCTCGGCAAGAGCTGGGGCGGCATCAATCTCGAAGACATCAAGGCGCCGGAATGCTTCATCATCGAGCAGCGGCTGCGCGAATTGCTCGACATCCCGGTGTTTCACGACGACCAGCACGGCACCGCGATCATCGCCGCCGCAGGGCTGATGAATGCGCTGCATCTCACCGGGCGTGACATCGCCAGCACACGGCTGGTCTGCAACGGCGCCGGCGCCGCCGGCATCGCCTGCCTCGAACTTTTGCGCTCCATCGGCTTCCGGCCGGAAAATCTCATCCTGTGCGACACCAAGGGCGTGATCTACGAAGGCCGCAAGGACGGCATGAACCAGTGGAAGTCGGCCTATGCGGTAAAAACCTCGGCGCGCACGCTGGAGCAGGCGCTGATCGACGCCGACGTGTTCTTCGGGCTCTCAGCCAAGGGCGCGGTGACCCAGGACATGGTCAAGATGATGGCGCCGCAGCCGATCATCTTCGCCATGGCCAATCCCGATCCGGAAATCACCCCCGAGGAGGTCGCCGCGGTACGCACCGATGCCATCATGGCGACCGGCCGCTCCGACTATCCGAACCAGGTCAACAACGTGCTGGGCTTTCCCTACATCTTCCGCGGCGCGCTCGACGTGCGGGCGCGCGCCATCAACATGGAGATGAAGATCGCGGCGGCGCATGCGCTGGCCAATCTGGCGCGCGAGGACGTTCCCGACGAAGTCGCCGTGGCCTATGGGGCGCGGCCGAAATACGGCCCCGATTACATCATCCCGGTGCCGTTCGATCCGCGGCTGATTTCCGAGATACCGGTCGCGGTGGCGCAAGCGGCGATGGACTCCAACGTCGCGCGAAAGCCGATCGAGGACATGGAAGCCTACCGGGCGCAGCTGCGCAGCCGGCGCGATCCGATCGCCGGCGTATTCCAGCGTGTGTTCGAGCGCCTGCGCCGGCACCCGCGCCGTGTCGTCTTTGCCGAAGGCGAGGAAGAGCAGGTGATCCGCGCCGCGGCGTCGTTCGTGCACCAAGGTCTTGGCACGGCGCTCTTGTGCGGCCGCGAGCGCCGCGTGCGCGAGACGGCCGAAACGCTCGGCGTCGAACTGGGCGGCGGCATCGAGATCATCAATGCGGCGATGTCGTCGCGCAATTCGGCATATGCCGCTTATCTCTACGAGCGGCTGCAGCGCCACGGTTTTCTGCAGCGTGACTGCCAGCGTATGGTCAACCAGGACCGCAATCATTTCGCCGCCTGCATGGTCGCGCTCGGCGATGCCGACGCTATGGTTACCGGAGTGACGCGCAATTTCTCGGTGGCGCTGGAAGACGTGCGGCGCTGCATCGATCCAAAACCGGGCCACCGCGTCATGGGCGTG
This sequence comes from uncultured Alphaproteobacteria bacterium, assembly GCA_963724715.1. Lineage (GTDB taxonomy): Bacteria > Pseudomonadota > Alphaproteobacteria > Rhizobiales > Xanthobacteraceae > BOG-931. The sequence continues at coordinate 53,795 of CAVRVV010000008.1, forward strand.
TCGCTGGTCCTGGCGCGCGGCCACACCGTGCTGGTCGCCGACACCGCGGTCACCGAAATGCCCGACGCCAACGAGATCGCCGAAATCGCCATCGAGGCGGCGCGGGTGGCGCGCTCGCTCGGCTATGAGCCGCGGCTCGCCTTGCTCGCATTCTCGACCTTCGGCCATCCGCAGGGCGAACGCTCGCAGCGGGTGCAGGAAGCGGTGCGGCTGCTTGACGAGCGGCGCGTGGACTTCGAGTACGACGGCGAGATGGCGGCCGACGTGGCGCTGAACATGGAGCTGCGCGAGGCCTATCCGTTCTGCCGGCTGTCGGGGCCGGCCAACGTGCTGATCATGCCGGCGTTCCATTCGGCCTCGATCTCGACCAAGATGCTGATGGAGCTCGGCGGCGCCACCGTGATCGGCCCGATGCTGGTCGGCCTCGACCACTCGGTGCAGATCGTGCCGCTGTCGGCCAATGACGCGCAGCTCGTCAACATGGCGGCGATTGCAGCGTTCAATGTCAGCGGCTGACGCTAGGAATGCAGAAGCGCAAGTTAGGCACGTCGGGCATCGAGGTTTCCCTCGTCGGCCTTGGCGCCAATAATTTCGGCGGCCGTACCGATCTCGAAGCCTCCCGGCTTGTGATTCACCGCGCGCTCGATCTCGGTATCACGCTGATCGACACCGCCGATATCTACGGCAACAAGGGCGGCTCGGAAGAGATTCTGGGCCAGGTTTTGGGCGCGCGCCGCAAGGATATCGTGCTGGCGACCAAGTTTGGCTTGGTCATGGACGATGGCGGAAAACTGCGCGGCGCGTCGCGGCGCTATATCGCGCAGGCGGTCGAAGCGAGTTTGCGGCGGCTGAAGACCGATTGGATCGATCTTTATCAGCTGCACCGGCCCGATGCGCAGACGCCGATCGAGGAGACATTGCGCGCGCTCGACGATCTGGTGAAGGCCGGAAAGGTCCGCGCCGTCGGCTGCTCCAATCTCTCCGCGGCGCAGCTTGAGGAGGCGATGACGGTCGCGCAGCGGCTCAAGCTTACAGCTTTTGTCACCGCGCAGGACGAGTACAGCTTGCTTGAGCGCGAGCTGGAAAAAGATCGCCTGCCGATGATGCGCGAGCACGGCATGAGCCTGCTGCCGTATTTTCCGCTGGCGAGCGGATTGCTGACCGGCAAGTACAAACATGACGCGCCGCTGCCTCCCGGAACCCGGCTTGCCAGGAACCCGCCGCGCCATGCCGATGAATTCCTCAACGAGCGCAACTGGCGCATCGTCGATGCGCTCGATGCCTTCGTTGCCCGGCGCGGCCACACGCTGCTCGAGCTCGCCATGAGCTGGCTGGCGAGCCGACCCTACATCCCGAGCATCATTGCCGGCGCGACGCGGCCGGAGCAGGTCGAGCAGAACATCGCCGCGGTCGGATGGACCCTGTCGGCGGCGGATCTGGCCGAGATCGACCGCATAACACTTTGATTACGTGTTGCAAATTCGCTGCCTCGGATTCACGAGGTCGAAACCTCTGTCCGCTAGCGTGAGGGCCGCAGCCATGAAGCATGTCATGCCCCCAGAACCGTTCGCGCTCGAGATCAGCGGTCTCGTCAAACGCTTCGACCGTCCCGCGGTCGACGGCCTCGATCTGAAGGTGCGGACCGGCGAGTTCTACGCGCTGCTCGGCCCGAACGGTGCCGGCAAGACCACGACGTTACGCATGATCGCCGGCCTGCTGCGGCCCGACGCCGGCACGATCAGTGTCGCCGGCATCGATGCGCTGGCCGATCCGGTGGCCGCGAAGCAGATCATGGCGTGGATCTCCGACGAGCCGATGATCTACGACAAGCTTACGCCGCGCGAATATCTCGAATTCGTCGCCGGGCTTTGGGGCATCGCGCCGGCGCTCGCCGAGGAGCGCGCGCAAGAATTATTGTCGTGGCTCGATCTGGCGCCCCACGCGCACGAACGCTGCGAGGGATTTTCCAAGGGCATGCGGCAGAAAGTGGCGCTGGCCGGCGCGCTGGTGCACGACCCGCGCGTGATCATTCTCGACGAGCCGCTCACCGGGCTCGATGCCGGCTCGGCGCGCCAGGTCAAGAGCGTGCTGCGCGAGCGGGTCAATGCCGGCGGCACCATCATCATGACCACGCACATTCTCGAAGTCGCCGAGCGCATGGCGGATCGCATTGGCGTCATCGCCCACGGCAAGCTGATCGCCGAAGGCACGCTGGAGGAGTTGCGGCTGCAAGCCGGCAGGACCAACGGCGGTGCGAGCGACGGCGCCAGCCTCGAAGACACGTTTCTCGCGCTGGTCGCCGAGCAGGCGCAAGCGGCATGATACCGGGCACCGCGGTCTGGTTCGCGCGGCACGAGTCGCGGCTCGCTTGGCGCGATTGGCTGTCCATGATCACTGCCGGCCGGCGCGAACGGCTGCGCCGGGTCGTGATCGCAATCCTCGTCTTCGCGGTCTTCATGCACTTCGTCGCCTATTGGATGGTCGGCCGCTACGCCGATGCGCCGATCGACAAGCCGATGCTGGTGACGATCACCGCCAGTGTCCTGCTGTCGTGGCTGTTGATGATCTCGCAGGCCATGGAATCGATGACACGCGCGTTCTATGCGCGCTCCGATCTCGATCTGATCCTGGCGTCACCGGTTGCGGCGCAGCGGCTGTTTGCCGTGCGCATCGCCACGGTGGCGATTGCAGTGGCGATGATGGCGATCCCGCTCGCCGCGCCGTTCATCGATATTCTGATCGTGCGCGGCGGCCTGCGCTGGATGGGCGCATACGGGCTGATCGTGGCCATGGGGGCTGCTGCGGCCGCACTCGCGGTCGGTTTCACGGTGGCGCTGTTCCGCATCATCGGCCCCAAGCGCACGCGCCTTGTAGCGCAAGTCGTCGCCGCCGTGATCGGCGCCGCCTTCGTGATCGGGCTGCAAGTGGCGGCGATCCTGTCCTACGGGACGATCTCACGCATCAGCGTGCTGCAGTCCAGCGCCGCGCTGGCGCACGCGCCGGATCTGGACAGCATTGCTTGGTGGCCGGCACGCGCCGCCATGGGCGATTGGCTCGCACTCATCGGCGTGCTCGCCGTGAGTTTTGCGATGCTTATAGCCGCCATCGCGCTGGTCTCGCCGCGCTTCGGTGAATATGCCGTCGCGGCGACGGGTGCCGGTGCTTCGAGCGTCGGTCACACAGAGCGGCAGAGCGCTTTCAAAAAGACCTCGCCGCGCCGCGCCTTGCGCCGCAAGGAATGGACGCTGCTGCGGCGCGATCCGTGGCTGGTGTCGCAAACTTTTATGCAGATGCTTTATCTCATTCCACCCGCCGTACTGCTGTGGCGCAGTTTTGACGACGGCAACGGCGCCTATAACCTCTTGGTGCCGGTTCTGGTCATGGCGGCCGGGCAACTTGCTGGCGGCCTCGCCTGGCTCGCGATCTCCGGCGAGGATGCGCCCGATCTCGTCGCGACCGCGCCGGTGCCGGCAAGTTTTATCCTGCGCGCCAAGGTCGAAGCAGTGCTCGGCGTCATTGCTGTCGTGTTCGCGCCGCTGGTTGCAGTTCTCGCTATCCTGTCGCCCTGGCACGCGCTGGTCGCCGGCGGCGGCATCGTCATCGCCACCACGGCGGCGACCGCGATCCAGCTCTGGTTCCGCAGCCAGGCCAAGCGCAGCCAGTTCCGCCGCCGCCAGGTCTCCTCGCGCGTGGCAACCTTCAGCGAAGCCTTCTCGTCGATCGGCTGGGCTGCGACGGCCGCGGTCGCGTCCGTAAGCCTCGTGCTTGCCATCGCACCCGCGCTGATTGCGCTTCTGGTCGTGGCCGGCGCCTGGATCATGAGCCCGCGCACCGCTGCGGCGTGATCGGCGCTCGACGGGATAAACCCGAGTGTGATTAAACTCGTCCTCCATCCGGGCGATATGCGCCTGCCGGGGACGTGAATGAAGCAGCAGCCGAACTGGGTCTGGCCGAACGGCAAGCGCATCGCCGTCGTGTTCAATGTCTGTCTCGAAGCCTGGTCGGACGGCAAGGCGCCCGGCATCAGCCCGATGGGCAATCCGCTGCCGGCCGGCGTGCTCGACACCATGGCGATCTCCTGGGCCGCCTATGGGGTCGAGGTCGGCATCCACCGGCTGATGGACGGGTTCGCCCGCCACGGCGCCAAGGCGAGCGTCATGACCAACGCCGTCATCGCCGAGCGCGCGCCCGACACGGTCAAGGCCATCGCCGAGCGCGGCCACGAAGTGTTGTCGCACTCCTACGCCATGGACGTGATCCCGGCACTGCTCTCCGACGAGGACGAGCGCAAGAACATCGAACGCTGCACGGCGCTGCTCGAAAAAGCCTCGGGCCAAAAGATCGTCGGCTGGCTGTCGCCGCGCGGCACCTCGAAGCTGACCACGCCGAAATTGCTCGCCGACGCCGGCTATCGCTGGTACGGCGACGTATTCGACACCGACCTGCCTTACGTGGCGAACCACGGCAACAAAAAGATCGTCGCCATTCCGCTGTCCTACGACGTCAACGACATGCCGTCGATGAAATACGGCCATCCGCCGCGCATGATGCTGGAATCGTTCAACGAGGTGATCGGCATCGCCCGCGCCCGCGACGACGAACTGCGCATCATCGACGTCACCAGCCACGCCCATATCTTCGGGCATCATCGCGGCGCGCATTTCTACGAGCGCATCATCGAGCAGGCGATGACCTCGCCGGATATCTGGGTCGGCACCCGCGCCGAGATCGCCGATCACGTGCTGAGCGTGACCAATACTTAGTCGTCATGGCCGGGCTTGTCCCGGCCACCCACGTCTTTAAGTTCGGAGCATAAGAAAGACGTGGATGCCCGGCACAAGGCCGGGCATGACGAGCGAGAGAGAGCAAGAAGGTCCCGAATGATTCCGTTCGAAATGGTGGAGCCGAAATCGCTCAAAGAGGCGATGTCGCTGCTCGATCCGGAGGAGCCGACGATCCGCGCTGTCGCGGGCGGCACCGCGTTGATGCTGATGATGAAGGCGGGCGTGTTCCAGCCGACGCGGCTCATTTGCCTGCACGGCATCGAGCCCGAGCATTCGCGCATCACGGTCAGTGGCAACGCGCTGCGCATCGGCGCCATGGCGACGTTGAGCGATGTCGAGCACGATGCCAACGTCGCAGCACGCCTGCCGGTGCTCAAGCGCGCGATGCGGACCTTGTCGAACGTTCGCGTGCGCAACGTCGCCTGCGTCGGCGGTGCGTTGGCGCACGGCGATCCGCACATGGATTTGCCGCCGGTGCTTGCCGCGCTCGGCGCGCGGGTTTCGATCGCTGGCCCCAAAGGCAATCGTGAACTGCCGGTCGAGGCGCTTTACTCGGGCTATTACGAGACCGTTCTGGACAAGAACGAGTTGATTACCGCAGTGACCGTGCCGGCGCTTGATGGCCGCAAGGCCGCTTATATGAAGGTCACGTCGCGCACCGCCGACGATTGGCCGGCGCTCGGCGTTGCGGTGTCGTTTGCGCACAAGGACGGCGCGATCCGCGATCCGATCGTCGTCGTCAGCGCCGCGACGGAAAAAGTCACGCGCATGGCGTCGGCCGAGAAGGCGCTGCAAGGCACGGCGCCGGACGACGCCGTGCTGGCGCGGGCCGGCGAAGCGGCCGCCGCCGAAGCGCAAATCCTCGCCGACGCTCATGGCTCTGCCGCCTACAAGCGCGAATTGCTGCGGGTCTATGTGCGGCGCGCGGTGCGCCAAGCGTTGGCCGAAGGCGCGCAGTAAGAACCGCGATGAAGCAGGTCGGGCGAGATATCCCGCGCCTCGAAGTGCGCGCCAAGGTCACCGGCCGCACCGAATATGTCCACAATCTGCGCCTGCCCGGCATGCTCTATGGCAAGCTCGCGCGCGCCACGGTGCCGCACGGCCGCATCCGCGCCATCGACGTGAGTGCAGCGCGCGCCGTGGCGGGCGTGCATCGCGTCGTCACCGGCGAAGATATCCGCAAGCTGATCGCGGAGCCCTATTACGGTCCGGCATTTCACGATCAGCCGATCCTGGCGCTCGACAAGGTGCACCACGTCGGCGAGCCGGTAGCCGCCGTGCTGGCGAGCGATCCGCATGTCGCCGAGCGCGCCGCGCAACTGATCGAGGTCGAATACGAGGAGTTACCGGCGGTCTACGACGAGGTCGCGGCGATGCAGCCGGATATCGTCGTCCACGACATGCTGAAACCCGCCGGCACTTTCGCCGATCTGAAACACCTCAAGGGCCGCAAGGGCACCAACGTCGCGCTCGATTATCATTTGCGCCGCGGCGACGTCGACTCCGCCATGGCACGCGCCACGTACGTGTTCGAGCACACCTTCAAGACGCAGCAATGCCTGCATCTGCCGTTCGAGCCGTTCGTCTCGGTCGCGGAGCCTGGCGACGGTACGCTGACGATCTACACCTCGAGCCAGACGCCGTCCTTCGTGCGCACCGAGATCGCGCGGCTGTTTGGTTGGCTGGAAAATCGCGTGCGGGTGAAAGTGCCGTATCTCGGCGGCGGTTTCGGCGCCAAGGTCTACGTCAAGCTTGAAGCGCTGGTCGCGGCACTTTCGATGCTGGTGCGCCGGCCGGTGAAAATCGCGCTGACCATGGAAGAGCAATTCTATATGATCACCAAGCACCCGACGACGTTCCGCATCAAGAGCGGCGTCGACAAGGACGGCAAGGTGCTCGCGCGCGCCTGCGAGGTGTTTTGGAACGGCGGCGCCTATGCGGATATCGGCCCGCGGGTGACGCAGAAATCCGGCTTCACCGCGCCCGGCCCTTACGACATCGACAATATCAGCATCGATTCCTATTCGCTCTACACCAACCGCACGCCGGCCGGTGCGTTGCGCGGTTTCGGCATTCCACAATTGATCTGGGCCTATGAGAGCCACACCGACCTGATCGCGCGCGAGCTCGGCATCGATCCGGTCGAATTCCGCCGCAAGAACATTTTGCGCGAAGGCCGGCCGCAGGCCAGCGGCACCGCCATGAAGGACGCCGCCATCGCCGAGGTGCTCGACGCTATTGCTGCACGTATGGGCTGGAGCGCGCCGTTCGATCGCGGCACCGGCACCGTTCGCCGCGGCCGCGGCGTCGCCATCGGGTTCAAGGCCTCGATCTCGCCGACCACGTCGGTCGCCATCGTCAACGTCTCCGCCGACGGTTCGACGACGCTCTACACCAGCACCGTCGACATGGGGCAAGGCTCGGACACCGCATTCGCCCAGATGGTCGCCGAGGTGCTCGATCTGGACTCCGAAGACGTCCGCATCGTCCATCCCGATACCGACGTGACGCCCTACGACATGGGCACGCTCGGCTCGCGCTCGCTGTTCCACATGGGCAATGCGGTGCGGCTCGCCGCCGAAGACGCGCGCGCAAAATTGCGCGCACTTGCCGCCGAAGCGGGCTTGCCCGCGGGCACCAATTATCCGCCGGCGGAGATTTTCAAGAAGCGCTACGGCATGCAGGCCGGCAATGTCATCGGCACGGCGAGTTTAATGCCGACCTATAAATCGCCGGATGCGCAGACCGGGCTGTCGGATAATGTCACGCCGTTCTGGATGATCGGTGGCGCCGGCGTCGAAGTCGAGGTCGACACTGAAACAGGGGCGGTGCGTGTGACTAAGCTTGTCAACGCCGCCGATTGCGGCAGGCCGATCAATCCTGGCGTGGCGCGCACGCAGCTCAGCGGCGCCGCGATCATGCAGCTCGGCTTCACGCTGTCCGAAGACATGCGGCTCGACGGCGGCCAAGTGACCAACGCTTCGCTCGCCGACTACAAGATCCCCGGCATCCGCGATATTCCGCCGATGGAGAACGTATTGGTCGAGGCCGAGCAGCATTCCGGCCCGTTCGGCGCCAAGGGGCTCGGCGAGTCCGGCACTTTTGGCGTCTCGCCGGCCATCGCCAATGCCATCCACGACGCCGTCGGCGTCCGCATCACTGAACTGCCGATCACCGCCGAAGCGGTGCTGCGCGCCTTGCGCGCGCAAGCCGGCCAGCCACTCGAGGACGAATGATGAGCACCATCAATTTCACGCTCAACGGCCAAGCGGTCTCGACCGACATCGAGCCGCATCGCAACCTGGTCGAGCTGCTGCAGCGCTTCGACCTGTTCGGCGCGCGCGAAAGCTGCGGCCAGGGCCTGTGCGGCTGCTGCACCGTGCTGGTCGACGACAAAGCGGTGTCGGGCTGCCTTTATTTCGCGACCTGGGTCGACGGCAAGAGCGTGACCACGGTCGAATCGCTCGACGCCAACGGCGCGCTGTCGATCGTACAGCAGGCCTTCATCGATTGCGGCGCGTTCCAGTGCGGCTTCTGCACGCCGGGTTTTGTGCTCATGGTGCACCAATTGCTTAAAGAGCATCCGAACCCGAGCGACGACGACATCGTTCACTATCTCTCGGGCAATCTCTGCCGCTGCGCCGCCTATCCGGAAATCATCGAGGCCGTGAAGGTCGCGGCGCGGCGCTGACGCGAAAAATCAAGTCGCATCTGTCTTCTGCACCCAAAAGAAATACATATTGCCGAAGGTCAGCGGGTTCATCTGCTCGAAGGCATGCCACGATCCGAGGTCGCGCATGGCGCCGGCCTCCGGAAATTGCTGTTGAAATTGCCGCAGCACGTCGGGCGGAAGCTGCTCAAAGCCTAAAAACGTCAAGCGATTTTCGTCGAGAAAGTCCTCGATCTGCGGAATCGTGAACTGATGTTCCATGACGTTGAACAAAAGATCGCGGCAGCCGCTGGTGCTGGAAAAATCGCGAAACGGCGGCACGCCGGAGTGCTGGATCAGCGCCTGCCGGCAAGCTCGGATGTCTTCGGACGTGGCGCGATAGCCGCGTTCGGCGATGAACGCGCGTGCCGCGGCCAGCGATTGACGAGCGGTTGCGCTATAGAGGCCGACCAGCATCAAGCCGTGCGGGCGCAACAGCGACAGCAGCACCCGCCATCCGGCAGCAGGATCGGCCAAATGGTGCAGGACGCCGACCGTTTCGATGACGTCGAAACGCCGGCCGAGCGCGGCAAGCTTGAGAATATCGGCTTGGCCGTATTCGATATTGGTCAGCCCCAAGGCGCGGGATTTCCTGCGGGCGTAAGCCAGGCTGGCGCGGCTGATATCGATCGCCAATATGTGCGCTTTCGGAAATCGCAGTGCGCTGTCGATCGAATGCGAACCAGTGCCGCAGCCGGCGATCAGAATGTCGACGCCGACGGTGGTTTGCGGCCACGACAGCGGCACGATGTTCAGCCGGTCGTGCAGAAAGTGCACGACCGTGGTCGGCTCGATTTGCGGGACCGCAGTCCATCGCGGGTAAGGACTTTCCTCGTATTGATTTTGCACTTGCAGCGACACCGCGTCGTCGATCGGCGTCAGCGCCGGAATGACATTGCGGTCGGATTCTTCCTCCAAGGGTTCGCGGATCTGCTGCGTCAATAACCGCTCGATGGCATCGGGCCACGCACGCGCGAGCAGCGGCGATACGCCCGGCAGCTCATGCAGCGGCAGGTAGCTTGCCGTGACGATCAGATCGAGCGGGGCTATCTCCGTGCCGGCCTCGAGTGCGGCGGCGATACGGTCGTGCACGCGCTGCAGCTCCGCCTGCTCGATGTCGCCGAACGCAAAGACATACGCGTTGAGGAAACATTGCTGCGCCAAGGCGCAAAAAAATTCGAGGCCATCGTCATCGAGACGCCGACGATCGCCCTCGATCGCGCGCTGCAACAGTCCGCGGCGGATCGCGGTGAGCAAACGCTCCAGTTCGAGATCGTGGACGACCTTCGACTGCAACAGCGCCAGCAGCATAGCCTCCCGCGCCATCGCGCTCGCGCCTTGAGCCCTGAGCAATTCGGCAAGCGGTAACTGTCGCGGCCAGGCATCGGCAAGACGCTTCAATGGCGCTGCTACCGCGGCACTTTGCTTGACGAGGACCTCCGGATCACGCAGCCCGAGCGCCATGGCATGGGTGAAATGCGCCACCGCGTCGTCCATGCGGCCGAGCGCCTGATAGGCGATGGCGATGTTGTCATGGGCCGCCGCATCGGTGCAGTCGAGTTCGAGCGCCTGGTTGAGCAGTTTCACCGCCAACTTATTGCGGCCACCCTGCTGGACGATGTCGCCCAGCAGCACGAGGCTGCGCAGGTGGCGGGGTTCTCGGCCAAGCGCCAAGCGGCAAAGATTTTCCGCCTGGACGAACTCGCCCTTGCGGTAATGCGATATAGCCGAGGCGTAAATATCGATGGCCCTGGCGGCGCCAAAAGGGCTATCGGGCGCTGTCGGCGACAGCGCGAACCCAGCCTGTTTGGCCGCGGCCCGTCGCGCCTTCCGGTTCATTTTCGCAGTCTTTTCAAAAGACTACGGCACTGATCCGGTGCGGCTATCCGGCTGAAGCTCGGTGATGCCCCCATCGAGACATGGTTATACGATTTTTATGCCTATGTCAGGCGGAATTCAGCGCTTCGATAAATCGCTGCTTGATCGCATGCCCGTCGCGGATCGGCAGCACGCGCGGCACGTCTTCTTCGCTGATACGCGCACTGACCAGAATCGGGCCTTCGCCCGTGTGCAGCAATTTGCGCACCTCGGCGGCTTCTTCGATGCGCGACATTGCGCGAGCATGTTTGAAACGGCAGCCAAGCGCCACGGCGACGAGATCGATGCCGGCCTTGGTGTGGCTCGCCTGCATGCCGGTCTCGCCGTAATGGGCGTTGTCGAGCACGACGATGGCAAAATTCTTCGGCTGCTTGACGCCGATGGTGGCGAGGCTGCCGAGGCCCATCAGCATGTCGCCGTCGCCGGTGAGCACGGCGACACGGCGCTCGGGCTGCGCCAGCGCCAGCCCGAGCCCGATCATCGCGGTGCCGCCCATGGCGCCCCAAAGGTAGAAGTTCAGCGGATGATCGCCGGCCGCGGCGACGTCGTAGGTCGCCGAACCCAGCCCGCTGACGACCAGGAGGTCGCCGCGGTCGATCAGAAGCTGCCGCACAAAATCGCGCCGGTCGAGCATCATCGCGTCCATTGCTTGCGGCCGATCAAACGTTGCGACAGCAAAATCGCGACCTGGAGATTGCCGTCGAACGCCATGTCGCAGCCGGCGCCGACGATGTCGTCGACGGCATCGGCGTCGTCGATGCGATAGGTGAGAAAGCCCGCGAGCTTCAGTACGTCCTCGGTGATCGCGCCCATCGGCACCTGCCACGGATTGAACTCGCCGAACTCGCCGCGCATGGTGACCAAGACGACGCAACCGAAGCCGCAGTTGCGCAGCAGCGAAAACATGTTGATGCAATTGCCGACGCCGCTCGATTGCATCAACAGCGCCGCGCGCTGGCCGCCGAGCGCGGCGCCGGCGACGAGGCCGACGCCTTCCTCCTCGGTGGTCAGCACCACGTCGGCGATGGAGTTGTCGGCCTGGCACAGTTGGATCAGCCGGCTGTGGCCGGCGTCGGGCACATAGCCGACCTGGCGGACGCCGACGCGGCGGAAATGGCCGTAGATCGCGTCGGGCCAGGATGGTTTTGTGTCGGTCGGCGTGTGCAAGGGCGGTCTCACATGTCTTTGGCGAAGGCGGGTGCTGCGAGAAGGCTAAGGCTTTGCAAATATCGCACTGCTGACTATGGTGCGCCATCCCCTAGAGCAAAATCGCTTCTGATTGAAGCGATTTGTACTCTAGCATTTTGATGGAGCATGATCTTTTCGGAAAACCGGTGTCCACCCTCGGATCAAGTCCGAGGGCAGGCTTTTTCCGGATCATGCTCTAATGCCGAAAACCAACAATGGAGACGGCTCATGGCTACCAGGCTTCGCCACATCGCCATCATCGTTCCCGATCCGGAAAAGGCCGCGACGTTTTTCGAGCAGGCCTTCGGCATGACGCGGGTCGGCACCGCGCGCCGCGGCATCTACATGTCGGACGGCGTGATGAACGTCGCGCTGCTCAAGACCGAAGGCAACGAGAAGCCGGGCCTGTATCATTTCGGCATGTGGGTCGACGATCTCGATGAAGCGGAGAAGAAGGTCACGCAAGCCGGCGGCACTTATCTCGCCGGCCGGCCGACCTCGCCGAATTCGTTCTACGAGGCAAAATATCGCGATCCCGACGGCGTGGTGTTCGATCTCACCCATCACGGCTGGGCCGGCGCCACCAAGGAAGTGATGGCGAAGGCGTAAGATTCTCACGTCATTCCCGCGAAAGCGGGAACCCATAACCACGAGCCGAACAGAACTTCTTGAACCGTGATTATGGGTCCCCGCGTGCGCGGGGACGACGCGAAGTGAAAATACGCCGCGCGGTTCACTGATGCCCACCTATCCCAATCGTATTGTCGTCATCGGCGCAGGCCCCGTCGGCCTGTGCCTGTCGCTGGCGCTCGCGCAGGCCGACCAGAAAGTCTGTCTGGTCGAAGCGCTGGGCGACGATAATTTTCTCGAACAGGTGCCGCGCGCCGGCACCAATCATCCCGCCACGCTGGAAATGCTCGACCGGCTCGGGCTTTACCAAAAGCTCGAGCCGCGCGGCATCATCGCGCCGGTGTTTCATTATTGGGACCGGCATGAAGGCAAGCTGATCGCCGCGTTCGATCACATTCATCTGAAAAACGACACGCGCTTTCCCTACGTGTTGCAATGCGAGCGCATCAAGATCGTCGAAGAGGCGCTCAAGATGGCCAAAGCGCATCCCAACATCGACTTGCGCCTGTCGACGGAATTCATCGCGTTCGAACAGGACGCGGACGGCGTGCGGGCCCGGGTGAAAAATCCGGACGGCGAGGAGGAGCCGGTCGAGGGCCGCTATCTGATCAGCGGCGAAGGCGCACGCAGCATCGTGCGCAAGGATCTTGGCATCGCCTTCGAGGGTTTCACCTACGACGACCGCACGCTGAACATCGAAGTCGCCTACGATTTCCGCCGGCACGGCTATGCCGAGCGCAATTACATTTCCGATCCGGCGGAGTGGTCGAATCTGTTTCACTGGAAAGGCCCGCCGGACCGCTGGCGGGTGCATTTTCCGACCGATCCGCACGCCGATGAGCTTGAACTGATGCGGCCGGAGGCGCTGCAGGCGAAGCTGCAAAGTTTCCTGCCGACCGGCAAACCGTTCGACATCGTCGGCAGCAACCTGTACGTCGTGCACCAGCGCGTGGCGCAGAAATTCCGTGTCGGCCGCGCCATCCTGGCGGGCGATTCGGCCCACGTGAACAGCCCGATCGGCGCCATGGGCATGAACTCGGGCATTCACGACGCCATCAATCTGGCCGACAAGCTCATCGCCATCGCGCGCCGCGAAGCCGACGACAGCGCGCTCGACCGCTACGAGCGCCAGCGCCGCCATGTCGCCGTCGCGCATACTCAGGCTCAGACCATGCGCAACAAAAGACTGTTGGCCGAGAAGGATCCGGCGGTCCGGCAGCGCAACCACGACGACTTGCGCCGGACCGCGGACGATCCGGCGCTGGCGCGTCAATATCTGCTGCGCACGGCGCTGTTCGAGAGCTTGCGCGAAGCGGACGCGATTGCGTGACGATATGGGGGCGGCGATGCAGCGCGTGGCATTTTTTGCACTGCTGATGATGTTGGCTGCGGTTCATGTGGCCGCGGCGCAATCGACAAGCTGGCCCGACCGGCCGATCCATCTGATCGTGCCGTTTCCCGCCGGCAGCAGCTCCGACATCGTCGCCCGCATCGTGGCGCAAAACTTAAGCGAGCGCCTCGGCCAGCAGCTCGTGGTCGAGAACCGCCCTGGCGCCAGCGGCAATCTCGGCACCGAAGCGGTCGCGCATGCCGCCGCCGACGGTTACACGCTCGGCCTCGCCAATACCTCGACGCACACGCTGTCGCCGAGCCTGATGGCGAAGCCGACCTACGATCCGGTCAAGGATTTTGTGCCGATCTCGATGATCGGCGCTTCGCCGTTCGTGCTGGCGCTCTATCCGGATGTGCCGGCAAAGAGCGTGCAGGAGCTGATCGCGCTGGCCAAAACCAAGCCGCTTACCTTCGCCTCGGCCGGCCCGGCGACGCTGGCGAATCTCGCCGGTGTCCTGTTCGCCAAGACCGCGAGTATCGAGCTGACGCCGGTGTCCTATCGCGGCAGCGGGCAGGAAATTCTCGACGTCGTCGCCGGTCGGGTGGACATGGCATTCGCAACCATTCCGCCGACCTTGCCGCTGATCCGCGACGGCAAAGTGCGCGCCATCGCAGTGACCGGGCCGCAACGCAGCCCGGCGCTTGCCGATGTGCCCACCGTCGCGGAGTCCGGCCTGCCCGGTTACGAGAGCGTGCTGTGGCAGGCGCTCTATGCGCCGGCCGGCACGCCGGCAGCGATCGTGAGGCGGTTCAACACCGAGGTGAATGCGATCCTGCGCGATAGCGACGCGGTGGGCGCATTGGCAAAACTTGGTGTCGAGGCGCAGCCGAGTACGCCCCAACAATTCGCCGAACGTATTTCAGCCGACCTCAAGAAGTGGCATGACGTGATTGTCAGCGCCGGGATTCAGCCGCAGTAACGCTTTTTCCGGTGCTTGACGCTCGTGGGCGGCGGTAGGATGCTGGCTGCCAATACATCGCCCAATCCGGCCCCATTCGACAAAGGGAGACTCCCATGGCTGCTCGGCTTCGTCACATCGCGCTGTCGGTTCCCGATCCCGACAAGGCCGCACAATTCTTCGAGGAAGCCTTCGGCATGAAGCGCGTCGGCAAGGCCGGCATCGGCTGCTACGTGTCCGACGGCACGATCAACGTGGCGCTCCTGAAATACGACGGCGACGTTCCGGGCTTCCACAAGGGCTATCACGGCCTGGTGCATTTCGGCATGTGGGTCGACAATCTCGAAGAGGCCGCCAAGAAGGCGACCGACGCCGGCGCCACTTATTTCGGCGGCCGGCCGGAGAACAATCCGCACGCCTTCTACGAGGTCAAATACCAGAACCCGGACGGCATCATCTTCGACCTGACGCACAACGGCTGGCGCGGCGCGGTGAAGGAAGTCGTTCCGGCTGAGGCCGAGAAGGTGCCGGCGGAATAAAAAATCAGCGCCGCCACGGCAGCGCGTCGGCGCGTTCGACGAAAAACCACGCGCCCTCGCCGAGCTCGGCGGGAAAGGTTGCGACAATGCCGTCTTCGATGGCGCGCCATTCGAGGCCGGCGTGATCGATCGCCGCCTCGGCCGCGCCGAGCGATTGGACGCGTAGCACATAGCCGACAATGAACGGCAGCGTCGTGAACGACACTTCCGGCAATTTCTCCGTCGCCCTGTCATGGCTGACGAGATACACGCCGCCGCGGTCGAGCCGCAGCAGTGCGCCGCCAGGCGTCCGCGTTATCGCCCCGCCGGTGAAACGTGCAAAGCGCTGCGCGGCCTCTTCGACATCGGCCACGGCGATGACGACGTCGATCAGGCCGATGGCGCTGTTTGGATGCGTCAGCCAGCGCTTCTGCCACACCGTCTGCTCGGTGTGATGGGTCAGCATTTGGATGCGGCCTTCCGGCATCACGCCGGGTTCGACGCGGGCAATAGCGAAGGCCGCGGTGCCGGAGCCGGTTGCGGTCTCGACCGGGCGCGACATGTGCACCAGCGGCCGGACCGCAAAGCCATCTGTCGCGAGACGCCGGTGCGCCGCGTCGGCATCGGCGACAGCGAAGGCGGCCAGATGCAGTCCGGCGTGGCGCGCGAGCGCCGCATCGAATTCGCGGCTTAGCGGCGTGTCGGAAGTCTTGAACAGCACCTCGATATAGCCGCGCGAAAACATGGCGGTGACGTTGCCGGTTCCGGTCGGGCTCACTCCGCCCGTCGGATTGGGGCTGACCTGGATCGAGACTGGCGTCGGCGCAAAGCCGCAGCGCGCAAAGGCGAGGCGCGCCGCTTCGGCGTCATGAACGAAATGGGCGAGATGATCTAAAAAAACTTCGTCGCCGACGGGAAGCTGGCGATCGATGTCCGAGCGTGCGGGCGGTGCGGCCAAATCGTCACCCAGTCGTCACTCGGAGTGGGCAATGCCGGCGGCCTCGACGACCTTGCCCCAGCGCACGATTTCCGCCTCGAGAAAGCGCTGCAATTCGTCCGGCGATCCTTTGCCGATCGGCAGCATGCCGAGATCCTTCATGCGCGCGCGCACCTCGTCGAGCCCGACAATCGTGTTGAGCTCGGAATTGAGCTTGATGAGAATGTCCTTGGGTGTTTTCGCCGGCGCAATGACCGCCTGCCATGCGGCGGCGTTGTAGCCCGGCACGCCGGCATCGGCGAGCGGCGGAACGTCGGGCAGCGTGGCGAAGCGATCCTTGGTGGTCACCGCCAGCGCGCGCACCTTACCGCCGTTGATCAGCGGCAGCGCCGGACCGAGATCGCTGAACATAAGCTGGATATAGCCGCCGATCAGATCGTTGAGTGCCGGCGCCGTGCCGCGATACGGCACGTGCGTCATCTTGATGCCGGCCATGCTGCAAAACAGCGCGGCGGCCAGATGATGGAACGCGCCGATGCCGCCGGAGCCGTAGCTCAGCGGTCTTTGCTTGGCGAGCTTGATGAGGTCATCGACGCTGGTGACCGGCAGCGACGGGCTCACCACCAGCACGAACGGCACCGAAGCGATCAGCGCCACCATCGCCAAATCCTTGGCCGGATCGTAGGGCAGCTTCTTGTACAGCGTCACATCGATGGCAACCGAGGATACCGTCATCGCGATGGTGTAGCCGTCGGGCGGCGAATTGGCGACGAAGTTGGTCGCGATCACCGTGCCGGCGCCCGGACGGTTCTCGACCACGAACGATTTGTTGAGCCGCTGTTCGAGCTTCTGGCCGAGCATGCGCGCCAGGATGTCGGTGCCGCCGGCGGGCGCGAACGGCACGATGAACATCACCTGCCGGGTGGGATAGTCCTCGGCATCTTCCGCCCGCGCCATGCCGGCCGCAAAAGCCGGTAGCGTGACGGCGAGCAAGGTGCGGCGCGACAGCATGGTCATCGGCGTTGTCTCCCGAACTCGGCCTTCGCGACCCTGTTTGGCCCTAAAGGAACGCCAACGGCATCGGTTCTGCAAGGGACATAGCGCCGCTTCGGGGCGGTATTGCTTTTCTTGACAAGGGGCTAGGGCTCCCGCCATAAGGACGCCGGTTCCAGCGCATTTCGGTGCCCTCTAGGCACCCGCGCCGGTAACCATCAGCAGAAACGACTGCAAGAAGCCGGTCCGGACGCAAAAATCCGAGCACCGGATCGAACACGAGGACGAAAAAGATGTTCGCGGTCTTCAAGACGGGCGGCAAGCAGTACCGGGTCGCCGCCGAAGATGTGCTCAAGGTCGCCAGGTTGAAGGGCGAGCTGGGCGAGATCGTCGAGTTCGGCGAGGTGCTCGTCGTCGGCGGCGACAGCGTGACGCTCGGCGCGCCCACGGTCGCCGGCGCCACGGTTGCGGCCGAGGTGCTGGATCACGCCCGCGGGCCGAAGATCATCGCGTTCAAGAAACGCCGGCGCAAGAACTCGCGGCGCAAGCGTGGCTTCCGCGAGGAATTCACCCTGATCCGCATCACCGAAATTCTGACCGACGGCAAGAAGGCCAACAAGACGGTGCAGCCGCGGCCGAAGCGCGCTCCGGCGCCTGCGGCCGAAGCTGGCGCCGAGGCGGCCGAAACAGCGGCAGCATCGGAAAGCACCACGGCGAAGAAGAAAGCCTCGGCCAAGAAAGCGCCGAAGTCTAAAGCCAAGGCGCCGGCGGCCAGAGCGAAGAAGCCCAAGGGCAAGCCAAAGAAATGATGCAGGGTGGTGATGCTTTTGTCACTTTTGCGGTATAGCTAGGACGCAAGAAAGGTTCGGAGACCAGCGATGGCTCACAAGAAAGCAGGCGGATCCTCACGCAACGGCCGCGATTCGGGCGGCCAGCGGCTGGGAATCAAGATTTTCGGCGGCGAAGAGGTGGTGGCCGGCAATATCATCGCGCGCCAGCGCGGCACCAAATGGCATCCGGGCCGCAATGTCGGCGTCGGCAAGGACCACACGTTGTTCGCGAAAATCAACGGCAAAATCGAGTTCCGTACCAAAGCCAAGGGCCGCGTATTCGTATCGGTACTTCCGATGTCGGAGGCTCAGGCCCAGTAATACGGTGGATCATATGAGGTCCGCCGGCATCCAGTCGCCCGGCGGACCCGAATGGGCTCCGAGATAAGGGGGACCGGCATGCCGGTCCCCCTTTCGGTTTTTGATGGAGCCATCCCATGACTTTCTCGGAACAGGCTTTTGCGCCGGTACGGCGGGACGACATTGTTCCCGTCCTTGCGACCGCGCGGCTCGTGCTGCGCGCGCCGCGCCGCAGTGACGTCAAAGCGATTGCGACACTCGTCAACGATCGCCGCATCGCTGCGAACACCGTGCGCATTCCGCATCCCTATGGCGTCGACGATGCCGAGCAATTCATCGCCGCCGCCAACAAGCGCGAGGGCGAGGCGTGCTTCGTCATTACGTTCGACGGCGCGCCGGTCGGCATGTGCAGCGTCGACCTGCGTGAAGACGGACCCGAGCTGGGCTACTGGCTCGGCGTGCCCTATTGGGGCTGTGGCTTCGCCACCGAAGCCGCGCGCGCCTTGATCGACCACGCCTTCGGCGATCTCGAGCACGAAGCACTCATATCCGGCGCCCGCGTCAACAATCCGGCCTCGCGCCGGGTGCTGGAGAAATGCGGCTTCCAATGGACCGGCGTGCGGCTGTCGCGCATCCGCGCCATCAACTCGGCGGCGCCGATCGACCGCTTTCGGCTCGACCGCGGCCTGTGGGCGTCGTTGAAGTCTTGGGGACACGTCAGTCGCGTCGTTTGAGTTCGAAGTGTTCGCCGTTTTGGCAGCGACGCTGCGGCTCGGAGATTTGGATTGCGCGACCAGCGCCTGACGACTACGGAATGGCCGCATGAAATTCCTCGACGAAGCCAAGGTCTATATCCGCTCCGGCGACGGCGGCAACGGTTGCGTGTCGTTCCGGCGCGAGAAATTCATCGAATATGGCGGGCCGAATGGCGGTGACGGCGGCAATGGCGGCGACGTGGTGGTGGAGACGGTCGATGGGCTCAACACCCTGATCGACTACCGTTATCAGCAGCATTTCATGGCGAAGAACGGCCGCGGCGGCATGGGCAAGGATCGTCACGGCGCCAACGGCGCCGACATGGTGCTCAAAGTGCCGGTCGGCACGCAAATTTACGAAGATGATGGCGAGACGCTGCTCGCGGATCTGACTGAACTCGGCCAGCGCGTCGTGCTGGCCCATGGCGGCAATGGCGGTTTCGGCAATGCGCGATTCAAAAGCTCGACCAACCGCGCGCCGCGCCACGCCAATCCAGGCCAACCCGGCACCGAGCTCACCATCCGGTTACGGCTGAAGCTGATCGCCGATGCCGGCGTTGTTGGCCTGCCAAATGCCGGAAAATCGACGTTTCTCGCCGCCGTCAGCGCCGCCAAGCCGAAGATCGCCGATTACCCGTTCACCACGCTGCATCCGCAGCTCGGCGCGGTCGACGTCGGCGGCCGCGAATTCGTGCTCGCCGATATTCCAGGCCTGATCGAAGGCGCCCATGAAGGCGTCGGCCTCGGCGACCGCTTCCTCGGCCACGTCGAGCGCTGCCGTGTGTTGTTGCATCTCGTCGACGGCACCGGCGAGGATGCCGGTGTTGCGTACAAGACCGTGCGCGCGGAACTTTCGGCCTATGGCCAGGGGCTGACGGACAAGCCGGAGATCGTGGCGCTGAGCAAGGCCGACGCCATGAGCGCCGACGAGATCAAACAACAAGTCGCGCGACTGAAGCGCGCGGCGAAAAAGACGCCGCTCGTGGTCTCTGCCGTCAGCGGCGACGGCGTCGCCGAGGTGTTGCGCGCCTTGTGGAAGGTGATCGAAACGGCGCGCCGCGACGGCGTCCAGGCGAGCACCGCGGATGCCGCTTGGCATCCGTAAGGAGAGACTGCAATGTCCCACACGTTCGTTCTGGTCCACGGCGCCTGGCATGGCGGCTGGTGCTGGCAGCGCGTCGCCGACCGGCTGCGCGGCGGCGGCCACACGGTTTTCACGCCGACACTGACCGGGCTCGGCGAGCGATCGCATCTGCTGCGCGAGGGCATTGACCTGAAAACCCACATCACCGACGTCGTCAACGTGATGACATGGGAGGACTTGAGCGACGTGGTGTTGTGCGGCCATTCCTACGGCGGTTTCGTCATTTCCGGCGTGGCCGAGCAGATGGCGCCGGCGATCCGCTCCATCGTGTTTCTTGACGCTTTCGTGCCGCGCAACGGCGAGAGCGTGCTCGATTTGACCGGACCCGCCGTGCAGGACGGCGTCCGCAACGCGCTGCAACGCGGCGACATCGCGATCCCGCCGCGGGCCGCGGAAGCCTTCGGCGTCAACGAAGCCGACCGTGCCTGGGTGGATAGTCTATGCGTCGGGCAGCCGATCGCGACCTTCACCGACAAGATTGCACTCACCGGCGCGCGCGATCGCATCGCACGCAAGAGCTATATCCGCGCCAAGAGCTACGCCAATCCGGGGTTCGACAGGGCGTTGGGCGAGGTGCGCTCCGATCCGTCGTGGCGCAACTACGAAGTGCCGAGCGGCCACGACGTGATGGTCGATATGCCGGAGCGGCTCACGGAAATCCTGCTCGAAGTGGCGCAATAGTTCAGTGGCGGGAAAATTTCAGTGTCCCATCGCGCGCGATGCGCGGCAGAAGATCGATTTCCCAGGCCAGATACTCGTTCATTGCCGCCTTGGTATCGCCGCTGCGTTCGTACGGCTTGCGCCATTGATCCACGACCTCGTCCGCCATGCGGGCTTCCGTCGATAAAGCGTAACCGGCGGCGCGCCATGCGGCGTTGCCGCCGGCAAGGATGCGCACCGGAATATCCACTAGCGCCTCCGCTTCGCCCGCTGCCAGGCGCGCAAGGGCGCCGTCCTCGGATGTGAGCACCAACGTTTCGCCGAGCGGAATTTTTGCCAGCGCCAAGCTGAGCCGCGTGCGTATCGCAAACCAGGCGCCGGGAATGTGGCCCGCGAGATAGTCCCGGCTCGGCGCCAGATCGACGACGGTGGCGGCGTCGCGCGACAGCAGCGCGTGAAGCGCGGCGCAGGCGATGGCGCTGCTTGAATGTGTCTCGCCGTCCAATGTTGCCGTCTTGAGCGGTCTCTTTTCCGATCCAGACTCGGCCAGCACAAAGACATCCTTCCAGCCCATTTGGCGCAGCCATGATCCAGTCATCGCCGCGCGCACCTCGGCGTCGTCCGCCAGCACGATGCGCGCGCCGAGCGTGCCGACATAGTGGTCTGTCGCCTGCACCAGCTGACCGCCCGGTGCCGAGACCGCGCCGGCGACATGGCCGGCCGAGTATTCGGCGGGATCGCGGACGTCGAACAGGTAAAGCGTCCGCGCCGCATCGTTGCGCCAGGTTTCCAACATGGCGCGATCGATGCGTTCGACGCCGCAGTTTTGCGCGACCTGCAGCGCGGCTGTTCGCGCCCAGTCGAGCGTCTTCGGCGACACGTTCGGCGCGCGCCGGTTCTTGCCGCTGTCGCAAGCAAAGCCGGCGAGGCTCCAGCCCATGGTGCCGTTGCGCAGCGCCACGACTTTGTTCGGCACGCCGGCGTTGATCAGCGACTGCGCGCCGATGATGCTGCGGGTACGGCCGGCGCAATTGACCACGATCATGGTGTCCGGCGACGGCGCGATCTCGCGGGCGCGCAGCACCAGCTCGGCGCCCGGCACGTTGACGCCGGTCGGGATCGAGACGCGCGAATATTCGTCGAACGGCCGGCTGTCGAGCACGACGATGTCGGCCTTTTCGCGCAACAACTGCTCGAGCTCCGCCGCCGCGATGCTCGGCGTGCCGCTTTCGTGCTCGATATATTCGCCGAACGCCTTGCTCGGCACGTTGACGCCGGAGAACAGCTCATATCCGGCCGCGGCCCAAGCATCGACGCCGCCGTCGAGAATGGCGAGGTCCGAATAGCCGTTGCGGTCGAGGATTGCCGCGGCGCGGCCGGCGGCACCGTCGCCGTCGTCGCACAGCACGATGCGGGTTGCGCGGCGCGGCACCAGCTGGGCAAATTTCAATTCAAGCCGGCTCAAGGGTATCGAGCGCGCCAGCAGCAGATGGCGCTGCGAAAAAATCAACTCTTCGCGAACGTCGACGAGCGCAAGCTCGCCGCCGTCGCCGATCATGCGCCGCAGGTCGGCCGGGCTAACCGCAGTTGCGCTCACCGATCGCCGTCACGTCGCCTGCTGCGGCGTCATGGGATGCACGGCGCCGGTCTTCAGGTCGAAGCGCACGCGATTGATTTTGTCGAGATTGGTCCCGGTGACGCGGACGAAGCGCGAATAGTCGGGATAATCGATCGAGTGAATCTTGCCGTCCTGATAGATGCCGGCTTTGCCGGGCGTCAGGCGGTATTTCTTCACCGGCTTGAGCTTGGCATGCGTCTCTTCGCCGCCGTTGTCCTCGCGCTCCCATTCGATCATGTCGGTGTAATGGGTGGCCTGGCCGTAGATCGCCCAGGACGCGCCGTGGTCGTGCGGCGGCGACACCCGTGCCTTGTCGTTTATGTGGGCGAGGATCTGGAAACCGAGCTTCGGGTCCTCATAGAGCACATGCAAGCCGCGCGGCGCGTCCTCGCAATGCTTGCGGACGAAATCCGGATTTTGCAGCAGCTGCTCGAGCCGGGCGCGCACTTGCTCGCGCCCGCCGGGGCCGGGATCACTGGTGAGAATGGAACGGCAGTCCGATATGAACTGATCGAGCTCATAGGCCATGGCGTCACTCCTGGCAGGATTATTTGTCCCAGTTTCGCGCATCGTGAGCTTAAGCGCCAGCGTCACCTTGCCGGTTTGGATTGGGCCTATGAGCCGCTACATTACGGCCCATGTTCGGTCTGCCACGGATCAATGATCGGCCGCGCAATGTGCGGCTGGATACGCTGGTTCGCCTGCGTTGGCTCGCGGTTTTGGGCCAATTCGGCGCCGTGCTGGTGGTCCATTTCGGTCTTGAATTCGAGGTTCCGATCTGGGCCTGCCTTGCCGTCATCGCGCTGTCGGCGCTGCTCAATGTGGCGCTGCGCCTAGGCTTCCGCGAAACGCAGTGGCTCGAACCCGACCGCGCCGCTTGGCTGTTGGGCTTCGATATCGCCGAGCTGGCGGCACTGCTCTACCTCACGGGCGGCCTGGAGAACCCGTTCGCCTTCCTGCTGCTCGGGCCGGTGCTGATCTCGGCCACCGCGTTGCCGCCGCGCATGACGCTGCTAATCGGCACCTTCGCCATGGTCTGCGCGACGGTGCTGGTGTTCGTCCATTACGATCTGCCGTGGGACGCCGAAGACCCGCTGCAGCTTCCCGAAATCTACATGGTCGGGGTCTGGCTCTCGATCCTGCTCGCGATCGGCTATATCGGCGTCTATACGTGGCAGATCGCCGAGGAAGCCCGCCAGATGTCCGATGCCTTGGCGGCGACCGAGCTGGTATTGGCGCGCGAGCAGCATCTGTCGCAGCTCGACGGCCTTGCCGCTGCCGCGGCGCACGAGCTCGGCACGCCGCTCTCCACCATCACCGTGGTGGTGCGGGAAATCGAGCGCGCGCTCGATCCGAAATCGCCCCATGCCGAGGACGTGAAATTGCTGCGCGAACAGGCGCAGCGCTGCCGCGAAATTTTGGCCAAAATCACCGAGCTGCCCACCGGCGAGCCGTTCGATCGCACGCCGCTGTCCGCCTTGATCGAGGAGGTCGTCGCCCCGCACCGCAATTTCGGCATCTCGATTGGCGTGACATTGCCGTCCGACCGCAGCAGCGAGCCTGCCGGCGCGCGCAATCCGGCGATCCGCTATGGGCTGGGCAACCTGATCGAAAACGCCGTCGATTTTGCCCATCGCCGCGTCGAGATTTTCGCGCAATGGACCGACGAGGAGGTCAGCATCATCATCAGCGACGATGGGCCGGGTATCGCGCCCGAAGTCATCGACCGCCTCGGCGCGCCCTATGTGACCCACCGGCGGCCGGGTCCGCGCGGCCTGGAAGGTGACGAAGAGGCAATGTTCGGGCTGGGCTTAGGCTTTTTCATCGCCAAAACGCTGCTGGAACGCTCGGGCGCCAAGCTTTCGCTGACCAATCAGGCCCCGCCGCTGCACGGCGCCACTATTAGCGTTACCTGGAGCCGGGCCGATTTCGAGCGGCCGGCGGCGGCACCGCCTCTTGAGCCGGCCGCCCAAGCCTCCTAATTGTTATGAAGGCATTAGCCGGTCGTTGATGCAGGGGCAGGAGATTATTCCGATGGAGCTTGAGATTGCCATGACCAATGCAACGGCCGCGGCGCTGCCGAACGAGCGCTCACTCCTGATCGTCGAAGACGATAAATCGTTCCTGCAACGCCTCGCCCGCGCCATGGAAGGCCGCGGTTTCGTGGTGACCACCGCGGAATCGGTCGCCGACGGACTCTTGCAGGTCGAGAAGGCCGCGCCCGCCTTTGCGGTAGTCGATATGCGGCTCGGCGACGGCAATGGGCTGGACGTTATTTCGGCGATGAAGAAACGCCGGCCGGAAGCGCGCGCCATCATCCTCACCGGCTACGGCAACATCGCCACCGCGGTGAATGCGGTGAAGCTCGGGGCGGTCGATTATCTCGCCAAGCCGGTCGATGCCGACGACGTCGCCGCCGCGCTGCTCGCGCTCGACAACAGGAAGATCGAGCCGCCGGAAAATCCGATGTCGGCGGACCGCGTGCGCTGGGAGCACATCCAGCGCATCTACGAATTGTGCGGCCGCAACGTTTCGGAAACCGCGCGCCGCCTCAACATGCACCGCCGTACGCTGCAGCGCATCCTCGCGAAAAGGGCGCCTAAGTAACGTTAGACTTTTAGGCATCCCATTTACCGGCGGCTAACCGGATTAGCGCCATTCGGCATAAATAGCCTGACATTTCTGCAGTCGTATTAAGTCAAATTTTGCACGCTTGGTCTGACACTGCCGACAACCGGAAACGGGTTTGTAGGCAGTGATATGATGTTCCAACAGCAAAGCCTGCTCGGCTCGGACCAGGATTTCTCCGCGATCATGAACGCTAAACGGCATACCATGCCGCGGCTCCTGGTCATCGACGACGACAATCTGCATCGCATGATCATCTGCCGGGTTGCGGCCAAGGCCGGCTTTCTGCCGGCAGGTGCTGCGAGCTATGACGAGGCGGCGAAGTTGGCGCAGGAAACCGCGTTCGACTGCATCACGCTGGATCTATCGCTCGGCAATCATGCCGGCACCGAAATGCTGCATCATCTGTCGATGCTCGGCTCGACGGCGCCGATCATCGTCGTCACCGGGGCCGACTATGCGACCTGCAAGGAGACCGTGAAGGTCGCCGAGAAGCTCAACCTGGATATCTGGGAATGCATCCCGAAGCCGGTCGATCTGGTGATGCTGCGGCATTTCCTGGAGCGGCTCAAAGCCTCGTGGAACACCGTGGCGGTCGCCGCGTAGCACTTAAGCTTCAGAATTCCCCCGCGTAGGGTCCTTGCGGATCGGCCAGCGCCTGCAGGCGCAGCGCCGCCGCGTGGGCAAAACGCAGCATGATGCTCTTGCGCGTCGCCGCCGGCAGCCGGTGTTCCGGCGCCTCGCACACGATGGAGGCGCCAAAGGCATCCGCCACGATGAGGCCGGCGTCGGCCGGGAATATCTCGCACGGCACTTCGGCGATGGTGGCGAAGAACAGCCGGTCGCAGTGCAGCCGGTAATCCATCCACTTCTGGTCGGCGCGGAAATCGGCCACTGACGATTTGATCTCGACAATAATGATCTCGCCATCGCCGCCGAGCGCGACCAGGTCGGCGCGCCGGCCCGACGGCAGCGGCAATTCGCTGACCACGCAATAGCCGAGCGCATGCAGGTAGCGGGCAGTGCCGCGGGCGATCGCCAGCGCGGTCGGTGATTGCCGGCCGTCGACCGGCAAAGCTGCGGCCATTGAGCTGAGGGTCATCGCCAGGATTCCAGGCAAAGGCGGATTCGACAGCGGACGGTACGGAATCTTACGCACGCCACGCACTCCGGAAAACGCAGTACAACCGGGAACTGCCGATACACGGTCAGGGATCATTTTGCCGTACCGGCGCGGTCCGGGAAAGCCCCCGCCAAGGCCGTGCGCGATGCGCCGATTACCCCGCGTTCGGTGATGAGACCCGTTACCAACCGCGCCGGCGTCACGTCGAACCCATAATTCGCCACCGCCGAGCCGTCGGGCACGATACGCACGGTCTCGATGCGGCCGTCGGCAGTGCGGCCGGTCATGGTCGCGACCTCGTCGGCACTGCGTTCCTCGATGGGAATTTCGGCAATGCCATCCGCAACTGTGAAATCGATGGTCGGCGACGGTAGCGCCACATAGAACGGCACATTGTTGTCGCGCGCCGCGAGCGCCTTCAGATAGGTGCCGATCTTGTTGCAGACGTCGCCATTGGCGGTGACCCTGTCGGTGCCGACGATGACGAGATCGACGGCGCCGTGCTGCATCAGATGGCCGCCGGTATTGTCGGCGATCACGGTGTGCGGCACGCCGTGCCGGCCGAGCTCCCAGGCGGTGAGTGACGCGCCCTGATTGCGCGGCCGGGTTTCGTCGGCGAAGACGTGAATCGGGATGCCCTTGTCGTGCGCCAGATAGATCGGCGCCGTCGCCGTGCCGACATCGACCGCCGCCAGCCAGCCGGCATTGCAATGGGTCAAGACGTTGACCCGCTCGCCCGGCTTCTTGCGCGAGGCGATGGCTTCGATGAGCGGCAAGCCGTTGCGGCCGATCGCGGTGTTGATGGCGACGTCTTCGTCGCAAATCTCAGCGGCGCGCCGATAGGCAGCGGCGGTGCGTTCGGCGCGCGGCCGGTTGCGCACTGAAGCCATCATTTCGTCGAGCGCCCATTTGAGGTTGATCGCGGTCGGGCGCGTTGCGAGGAGCGTCGCATAGGCCCGATCGAGCGCTTCGGCATCGGCACGCAGCGCCAGGCAGATGCCATAGGCGGCGGTCGCGCCGATCAGCGGCGCGCCGCGGATCACCATGGCGCGGATGGCGTGGGCTGCTTCCTCCAGCGTGGCGAGCCGCGCAGTGGCGAAGCGATGCGGCAGCACCGTCTGATCGATCACGCCGACCGACCAGCCGTCCGGCTCCAGCCAGATGCTGCGCATTGGTTTGCCGTCGACTTTCATGGCGTTCCACTAGCAGATTTCGGCGGACTGTCGAGTATCCGGCGGAGCCTTGCTCATCGGGCAGGCTTGCCGCAATCTGATGCGGAAAGCCGGGAGCCGCCGATGGCGACAATCGACTACGAAGCCGAATATAACAATCGCGCCCGCGTGCCGCAGCATGCGGAGATTTTCGCACGCTGGACGCGCGACGCCGAGCTTTATCGCGCCGAGACGCTCAAAGAAGGCCGCGCCGAGCTCGGCTTGGCTTACGGCGACACGCCGCGGCAATATTTCGATCTGTTCCATGCGGCGGACGGCGCCGCGGCGCCGCGGCGCCGCTGGCGCTGTTCATTCATGGCGGCTATTGGCGCTCGCTCGATCCATCGATGTTCAGCCACATGACTCGCGGTTTGAACGCGCGCGGCATCACGGTCGCCGTTGTGGGTTATGACCTGTGCCCGATCGTCACGATCGCCGACATCATCGAGCAAATACGCCGCGCTTGTTTGTCCCTGTGGCAGCTGCTTGATCGGCCGATGTTCGTCATCGGCCATTCCGCCGGCGGGCATCTCGCCGCCGCCATGGTCGGCACCGACTGGCCGTCGCTTTATCCCAAGGCGCCGGCCGATCTGACACCGGCCGGCTACGCGATCTCCGGCCTGTACGATCTCACGCCGCTCCTTGGCGTGAGCACGAACCAGGATTTGCGGCTCACAGCCGAAGACGTGCGCAAAGTCTCGCCGGCATTTTGGCCGATTCCTCCCGGCCGCACCTTGGATTCGGTCGTCGGCGCGCTGGAATCGAGCGAGTTCAGGCGCCAGAGCCAGATTATCGTGCAGGCGTGGCAGAGTGCGGCCAAGACTCGCTATGAGGAGATCGTCGGCACCAACCATTTCACCGTATGCGATCCGCTCGCCGATCCGCAAAGCGCCATGGTCGCGCGCATCGCCGAACTGGCGCTGCAGGTGAAGTCGTAGCGCCGTCGCGCGCTACTCAGCCGCTTTCTTCAAAATTTCGTCCGGCGTCGACGAGACCACCTCGACATATTTCGGCACGAATTTGTGACCTTCGATGTATTTGATGAATTCCGGCTTGATCACGTTGGCCAGGGTCTTGCGGATGCGGGCGTGCTCGTCGATGTCGGCCCATTCGGCGATCAGGAAGAAGCGCTGCGGATCCTCGGTGTCGCGGCACAATACGCCGTCCTTCACCTGCGCCGAGGATTTATGCATCGGGTTGTCGTCCGAATAATCGAATTCCTCGAACAGCCGGATGAATTCGTCCTCTTTGCCTTTCATCACGCGAAAATCATAGATGTGCAGATAGTTGCCTCGGGTGGCGAGCGGTTCCTGCGCCATGATCGGTCTCCTTGCCGGGTCGCCGTAAGCCTACGCCCGCACATTGCGTGCCGCAAATCCGTTGCAACGCGGGGGCGCTGGGCTATGCTCAAAGGGCCTGCACGACGGTGCTGTCAGGACAACTGCAATGACGCTGCAATTATCGAACTTCCCGCACGATTACGTCTGGCCGGACGACGATCTCTCGGTCATTCCCGACTGGGTCTATACCGACCAGGCGGTTTACGAGCGCGAAGTCGAGCGCATCTTCCACGGCCCGACCTGGAACTATGTCGCGCTCGAGGCCGAGATTCCCAACGCCGGCGATTTCATCCGCTCCAATGTCGGGCCGACCTCGATCGTGGTGACCCGCACCGCGGACGGCACGGTCCATGCGTTCGAGAACCGCTGCGCGCACCGCGCCTCGGACTTCTGCCGCGAACTGAGCGGCTCGGCGAACGAATTCATCTGCCCCTATCACCAGTGGACCTACGATCTGCAAGGCAACTTGATCGGCGTGCCGTTCCGCCGCGGCATGGCCGGCAAGGGCGGCATGCCGGCCGATTTCAAGATGCAGGAGCACGGGCTGCGCAAGCTGAACGTCACGACCCATCGTGGCGTCGTGTTCGCGTCCTACACTGACGACATGGAATCGTTCTCCGATTATCTCGGGCCCGAAGTATTGCGCGAATTCGAGGCGACGTTCGACGGCCGCAAATTGAAAGTGCTCGGCCACTATCGGCATTCGCTGCCCGGCAACTGGAAGCTCTATCACGAGAATCTCAAGGACCCGTATCACGCCACGCTGCTGCATACATTCCTCGTCACCTTCGGCCTGCTCGTCGTCGGCAATCGCTCGCTGATGCTGGCCGACAAGAGCGGCCGGCACGGCGTGATGGCGTCGGCGAAATCGGACGCCAAGGCGCTGTCGGGCGACGCCAAGAAGGAAATGCGAAGCTACAAAGAAGGGCTGACGCTGCACGAGCCGCGGTTCATGGATTTCATCGAAGAGTTCGACAGCCCCTGGTCGGTCACCATGGCGACGATCTGGCCCAACCTGATCGTGCAGCGGGAAATGAACACGCTCGGCGTCCGCCAGATCGTGCCGAGCGGTCCGCATGAATTCATCATGAAATGGACCATGTTCGGTTTTGAGGGCGACGATGAGGACATGACCCGGCATCGCCTGCGTCAGGGCAATCTGATGGGGCCCGCCGGTTTCCTCGGGCTCGAGGACAACGAAGCGATCAAATTCGTCCAGGACGGCATGCAGCGCGTGCCGAACGGCAAGCATCTGGTCAAGCTCGACCCCGAGCAGATGGGCAGCGCCGACACGCTGATCTCCGAAGCCGCCATTCGCGCCATGTACAAGCATTGGCGCGAAGCGATGGGGCTTTAGAGCCGTGCTCGATTCGCCAAAATTGGTCGCCAACGACCGGCGCATCGAAGCGCTGCTGCTGCACCGCGAGCTCGACGAATTCAACAGCGCCTATGCGGCGGCGCTGGACGAGCAGCGTCTGGCCGATTGGGCGGAGATGTTCACCGACGACGGCTTCTATGTCGTGATCTCGCGTGAGAATGCCGACCGCAACTTGCCGGTCGGCCTGATCTATTGCGAGAACAAGGGCATGCTGCTTGATCGCGCGAATGCAATGAAGACCGAGATGTTCGCGCCGCGCTATCTGCGCCACATCATCGGCAGTCCGCAGGTTCTGGGCGAGGAACCGAACGGCGATATCCGCGCCCGCGCCAATTATGTTGTCGTCCAAGTGTTGTTCGACCGGCCGGAAGCAAAACTGCATCAGGTCGGCGTCTATTACGACAAATTCCGCCGCGTCGGCGACGCGATCAAGCTTGCCGAGCGGCGTTGCGTCTACGACAACCTGCTGGTCGACAACGCGCTGTGCCTGCCGGTGTAAGCATCGATTCCCGGGCGCAGCGCAGCACGAAGTGGTGCGCTGCAGACCCGGGATCGCCGCAAACTCTGAGTCTGAAACGATCCCGGATCAGCGGTGCATCACTTCGTGCTGCACCGCATCCGGGAAACATGCTCTCAAGTCGGTTGCGTCACGGTTTCCGCCGGTGGCGCGCGGCCGAGCAGCGCGCAGGCCGATGCGGCAAGGATCAAGGCGAAGCCGACGATGTCGGTGGTGGTGGGCCGCTCGCCCAGCACCAGGACCGAGGCGATGACGCCGATCACTGGGCTGCCAAGCACGCCCAGCGACGCTGTCATGGCCGGCAGCCGCCGGATGATCGTGAACCAAAGGCCGTAGGCGACGCCGGTGCCGAGCAGGCCCGACAGCATGGTCGCCACCACGCCGTCGACATGGGCGGCATGGAAATCCGGTCCGCCCTCGAAGATCATCATGCAGGCGCCGATGACGAAGAACGCGATCACGATCTGCCACATCGCGACCGCCATCGGACTGGCGGCGATCCGCGCCCACTTCAGATAGACCGTGCCGGCCGCCCAGCTCACGCCGGTGGCGAGCGCCAATACGATGCCCAGCGGAATTCCACCCGCCGTCAGCGGATAGATCAGGATGGCGAGGCCGGCGACGCACAGCCCGATGGCGATCGGCTGCGTGCCAGTCGGCCTCTCGCCCAGGCAAAGCCACGCCAGGACGACCGCCCAGATCGGCATGGTGTAGGCCAGGATCGCCACCCGCGAGGTCACGGCGCCGAGCTGGGCGAAGGTCGAGAACACGCTGAAGCTGGCGACGTTGAGGAGCGATGAGACGGTGACATGCGTCCAGGCTTTGGCGTCGGGAAGGCGCAAATTGCTGCGCCTGATGAGGCAGACGGCGAACAGCGCCAGTCCGCCGACCAGCGTGCTGAACGTCCGCATGGTGAACGGCGGCACTTCGTTGAGCGCGATGCGCATGATCGGCCAGGTGACGCCCCAGACGCAGCACAACACGACCAGCATCACGCGTGCGCCGGTGTCGTCGCCGCTCGCGGCGTGCGTGAGGGTTTCAGGATTTCTCACGGCAATCTCAAGGGGCCTGCGGTCCGGCGCCGAGGAACCAGTCGAGGATCTGCTCGCCGGTCCAGAACAGGACGTCTTGTTTCTTGCGGATGTGCTCGATGACCTTGCGGAAATATTTTACGCGGTGCGGCGCGCCCATGATGTAGGGATGGATCGAGATCGCCATGACGCGGGCCGAGTCGGCGGAATCGGCGTAGATCTGCTCGAACTGATCGAGTGCGCGGTCGGAATATTCCGAGGCCTTGTGGTGCTGGATCAGCATCATGGCGACGTCGTTGCATTCCTGCGTATAGGGCACGTTGACGATCGGCTTGCCGCGGGTTTTGAGCCACACCGGCTGATCGTCGAGCACCCAGTCGGCGACATAGCCGTAGCCTTCCTCGACCAGGAGATCGGGCGTCTGCCAGGTTTCGGTCAGCCCGGGGCCGAGCCAGCCGCGCGGCGCCTTGCCGGTCGCCTTCAAGATCGCCTCGCGGGTTTTGCGGATATCGGCGCGCTCGTCCGGCACCTTCTGCATGTTGCGCTGGGTAAAACCGTGACCCATGAATTCCCATTGGCGCGCGACCGCGGCGCGCACGATCGCCGGATAGGCGGCGAGCGCCGAGCCGTTGATGGCGATGACGCCGGGAATTTTGAACTCGTCGAACACTTTGACGAAGCGCCAGAAGCCGACCCGGTTGCCGTATTCGTGCCAGGCCCAGTTCGGCACGTCGGGCATCGGCGAGCCGCCGGCCGGCGGGGTGAGCACGGTGCGCGGCATCGGCTGCGTCGCATCCCATTCCTCGACATTGACGATGACCCACACCGCCATGCGGGCACCGTTCGGCAGTCTGAGCGGTGCACGTTCGGTGATCGGCGAATAGTCGAGCCGGTCGGTCGGCAGCATCGGCGCTTTTTTTGCTGGCTTGGTCTTTCGCGTCAGTGTCTTCGGTCGTTTGGTCATTGCGCAATTATGCCCTTTTCGCTCGCTGGTTTATAGCGCGCCACCACGGTGCCGAGCACGGTCAGCACCACGGCGCAGACACAGAGCGGCACAAACGCCGTCCACGGCACGCCGGTCGCGTCCCACAGCGCGCCGCTGATGGTCGGAACGACGATCGCGATGGTGTAGCTGATGGTGAACATGCCGGCGGCCGTGCGCGACACGTCGACCGGCGCGCTCAAAAGCGGCGGCAGCGCCAGCGTCGCGATCAAGGTGATCGCCGTAGTGACGCCAATCGAAGCCGAACAGACGATGATCCACAGCGTCGACGGGATGAACATCAGTCCAAAAAAGGAGACGAATAGGATCGGGCCGAAGATCAGGAACGGCCATGCCTGCCGCTGCATGCGGTTCGCCATCGTCAGCAAGATGATCGGGGTGACGATCTGCGCACCGTTGAGCCAGGCCAGTGCGGGGCCGAGCAGCTCGGGCTTGCCGTGGCTGGTGAGGAAGTCGCCGAGAAAAGCATTGGTCGAAAAATACGCGGCGTTGTTGCTGCCCAAGGCCACGCCGAGCAGCCAAACCAGCGGACTTTTCCAATCCGGCCACCACAGCCCGCCGATCGCCGCATTGGCGACACGCCCCCTCCCTTCCCTCCCCCGCATGCGGGGGAGGGTGGGGTGGGGGTCTTTCGGGATCAACAAAAAGAACGCCGGCGCGATCAGCAGCGCCGGCACCGCCCAGGCGATGAGATCGCGCCGCCAACTGCCGCCGACCAGGGGCAAGACGACCGGAATGGTGAAAACGGTGGCAAACATCGCCCCCATCAGCATGCCGCTGGAATAGGCGATGGTGCCGAACGCAACGTGGCGCGGCAGCCATTCGCGCACCAAAGTCGGCATCGCCGGCTGGATGATGGCGACGCCGAAGCCGGTGGCGATCGACGCGGCGTAGAGCGTCGCGACGTCGACCGCGGCGCCGCGCGCGCCGCCGGCCAGCGCCGCGATCACCATGCCGAGGATCACCGCGAGGCTGGTGCCGATGCGCGCGATGAGCAGCGATCCCGGCACAGCAGCGATGGCAAAGAGCGCCAGCGGCAGCCCGATCAACAGCCCGACCTGGGTCTCCGACATGTGCAACTCGTCGTGCACCTGCGGGATCACCGGCGCCATGGCGAGGATCGTCATGCGCATGGCGACGCCTGCGAGCCAGAGCACGAACATGAGCCTGATGAGGCGGCCGACAGGAAGGCCGTCCCGGCTTGCGGCAGAGGTCATGGAATGGAAACCCGGCGGTGGGCCGCCAACCTGCCTCAGCGGGCGCGATGGCGCAACAAACCGCGCCGCATCGCTGTTTTGCGCTTGCGAGGGCGATGGTGTACTAGATGTTGCGGGAATAAAATCCTAGTCGCCAAGCGGCGTGACAGGCCGGAATCGAGTCCACAGCGTTTTTCAGTCTGACTAAAGTTTCGCTTTATCCGAAATCGCATTGTGCATACCGTGCACACACTGCGTCGTTTCATGTGAAACAGCCATCAAACATCGGTTGTTTCATGAAAAGGGGCCATCCCTCACGAGATGGCCCCAGGTTGGGAGTGGGTGGGCTCGGGTTTTCCCGAGTAGGCTTTTCCCTTCGTCTCTGTGGTGAGAGACGTTGGGGCGCTCGTAGCCTCTCCTAGGAGAGGCCGAGGCGCGCCAGGCAGTGAACGGAAAGATACGGGCGATTCTAGCTGCTCCCCTAGAATTGCCAGTATCTACAAAATCGTTTCGCACTCGCGGCCACAAGTGCCAAATTGCAACTCTCCACCCCTTTTCCCTATGTTTTGCAGGGTTCTAGGACACAATGTCCCGAGAGGCTGAAAAGGATCGGGATGATGTGCTGCGGCGGATGCTGAAAACCCGACCGCTACATCACAGGCCTGTCGGCAAGCGCCGGAATGTCGATAACGAGCGGCCGGCCACGGAACCAAAAAAATCCCAACGAGCGGCGTGATTCGACTGAAGACGATTAAGAATTCCCGGGCGGCGGAGTAGGGGCCTTTCGCGCCTTGACCATCTCTGGAAGCGTGAACAGATAGCGCAGCACAAGATCTGAAAAATTGCGCAGTGCAGTCAGTTCTTCGCGGGTCGGCTGATCTATTTCATGGGCAGTGTCGTTGCCCAGAAGGCGAATTTGATCAGCCCATTCTCCTAGTGAGGGAGTGAGTTTATTCTGTTTCACCAACTCGGCGATGCGATTTTTAAGAACCCCCGAGACTGCTGGATCAATTATTTTTAAGCCTACGTCTAAGGCCTTCCGGTACATGGTGCCGGCGGCTTCTTCGTTTCCCTGGATGGGAAAATTCCGCTCTCCTTGAAGATAAACGCGCTCCACCTCTGGGGGCAGCAAATCTGGAATCACTGGTCCGGGTACCTCGGGCCAGAAATTTTCGATTTTCCATCCCAACTCGGTTAGCTCGCCCTGCTGTTGCATTAATACGTTCCAGCCCACGATGTTCTGTGGGCGCGCAGGGCCGATCACGGCGGCCGATGGCTTTTTACATTTTGGGCAGGCTACGTGAACCGCCGCCAGGGTGCCCGCAGCGTTCGCCGCTTCTACCGCAACAACGCGCAACCCCATGTGCTCAGTCAGGCAATGCCGGCATTTCTGAGTTAGGACAGCCATGACTGAGTCTCTCCTGAAACACCGCGCTGCGCTGGAAATTCAAGCTTGGACGGTGGTTGGTACTCCGGCAACAGATGCGACAAGCGCCCTGCGCGAAGCATATTGCACAAGATGTTCTTGCGAGAAGGAAGCATTTGTTGCGGCCCTCATTGATCAGGTGGTCGCTGATGCTTTCGCCAGCGCATGAAGCGCGTCGCCTGTTGCCTAATAGATTTAGCCTTAGTGAGGCCGTCGATAAGTCAGGCGCTTGTCCAGCGATACCCTCCAGCACTTTATCCGCGTGGGTCTCATCGTTGATGCCAAGCGCGATACGATTTGAATAGCGGAAGTCGAACTCTGACTTGCAAGTATTGCGGAACAAATATAGAACATTCCCCGAGGGAACCGTCATGTCCGACCTCGCGGCGGCTGAGCGCGCGCTTCACAAGACCTTCGGCTTCGAGGCCTTCCGGCCGGGGCAGGGCGACATCGTCACCGCCATTCTCGATGGCCGCGATGTGCTGGCGGTGATGCCGACCGGCAGCGGCAAGTCGCTGTGCTACCAACTGCCGGCGCTCATTCGCGATGGCCTCACCATCGTGGTGTCGCCCTTGATCGCGCTGATGCGCAACCAGGTGGCGCAATTGCGCGGCTATGGCGTCGCCGCCGCGGCGCTCAACTCGGCCAACGATCCGGCGGAAAACCGCTCGATCCTCAATCAGATCGCACGCGGCGAATTGCGCCTCGTCTATGTGGCGCCGGAACGGCTGTTGAAATCGGACACCATCGAATTTCTCAAGCGCGCCAAGGTTACGTTGCTGGCGGTCGACGAGGCGCATTGCATCTCGCAATGGGGCCATGACTTCCGCCCCGAATATGCCGCGCTCGGCACCGTGCAGGCAGCGCTCGGCGGCGTGCAGACGGTGGCGTTCACTGCCACGGCGGACGCCGCCACGCGCACCGATATTCAGGCAAAACTGTTCAAGCGGCCGCCGGCCGTGTTCGTGCACGGGTTTGATCGGCCGAACCTGCGCCTGGCAATGCAGGCAAAAATCGGCGGCCGCAAGCAAGTTGCGGACTTCGTCAAAAATCATCCCGGCCACAGCGGCATCGTCTATTGCAGCTCGCGGCGCAAGACAGAGGAGCTGGCCGAATATTTGCGCCAGATCGGCGCCAAGGCGCTGCCCTATCACGCCGGCATGGAGCCGCAGACGCGCTCGCGCAATCAGGACATTTTCCTGCAAGACGACGGTGTCGTTGTGGTCGCCACCACCGCCTTCGGCATGGGCATCGACAAGCCGGACGTGCGCTTCGTGCTGCATGCCGACATGCCGGCCAATATCGAAAGCTATTACCAGGAAATCGGCCGCGCCGGCCGCGACGGGCTACCGGCCGACACGCTGACGCTCTACGGCATGGGCGACGTTCGCTTGCGCCGTTTGCAGATCGACGACAGCGACGCCTCCAACGAGCAGAAGCGCGTCGACCGCCAGCGTCTCAACGCGCTGGTGTCATTGTGCGAATCGCCGCGCTGCCGCCGGCAGACGCTGCTGACCTATTTCGGCGAGACCACCGAGCCGTGCGACAATTGCGATTTCTGCTGCGACGGCGCCGAGGTGATCGACGGCACCATCGCGGCGCAGAAGGCGCTCTCGGCCATCGTGCGCACCGGCGAGCGCTTCGGCACCGAGCATCTGACCAATGTGCTGATCGGCGATGACAGCGACGCGGTTTTGAGATTCGGCCACGATTGCCTGCCGACCTTCGGTGTCGGCAAGGAATACGGCAAGCAGGAATGGCGCTCGATTTTTCGCCAGCTCCATGGCGCCGGCATCATCGCACTCGACATCACCGGCCATGGCACTTGGTCGGTCACCGGCGCCGGCCGGCGCGTGCTCAAGGGCGCGGACAAAGTCACGCTGCGCAAGGACACGCTCAAGCCCGCTGGCAAGAAAACCGCACGCGCGGCCGCCAATGCCGCGGCGCTGGCCGACGGCGAGGCCGGCGACACGGCGCTGTTCGAGGCGCTGCGCCAGCGCCGCTCGGCCTTGGCAAAGGAGCAGCGCGTCGCCGCCTATGTGGTGTTCGCCGACAAGACCCTGATCGACATGGCGCGGCGCAAGCCGGCGACAGCCGCCGAGATGGCCGCCGTGCACGGCGTCGGCGAAGCAAAACTGCGGCAATACGGCGATATTTTCCTCGACGTGATCCGGCAGCACGCGGCGGCCCAAGCCGCATAGTTCCCGACGCCATCGCGAGCCGCGCAAAACCTCGGTTTTTCCGAGGTTTCGCGATGTTGCACCCCATTCCGCGGTATGTTAGCAACGCGGCGATTTTCGCAGGCTTTGCGGGCTTTTCCGTGAGGTTCAGCGAATATCCAAGTCCCGCTTAAATCCCAAGGGCTTGCGCGGGTCCGCAAGGACCGCTGCCGAGCCTTTGGCAAAAACTCAAAGCTCCCTAGAGCACGCAAAAGGAGCGCAAAACCTTGGCCGCAGCAGAACCCATCGTCTCCGGCATGGCCGGCCGCTACGCCACCGGCTTGTTCGATCTCGCCCGCGAGACTGACACCATCGACGCGGTGAAGGCCGACCTCGAGCGCTTCGATGCACTCATTGCCGAAAGCGCCGACCTCAACCGTCTGGTGCGCAGCCCGGTGTTTTCCGCCGAGGAGCAGTTGCAGGCGCTATCGGCGGTTCTCGAGCGCGCAGGCATCGGCGGGCTGGCGGCGAAATTCCTCAAGCTCGTGACCACGAACCGCCGGCTGTTCGCGGTGCGCGACATGGTGCGGGCCTATCGCGAGATGGTCGCCAAGCACAAAGGCGAGGCCATCGCCGAAGTCACGGTTGCCGAACAGCTCAAGGACGAACATCTCGGCGCATTGCGCGCCGCGCTCAAATCGGTCAGCGGCAAGGACGTCGATCTCGCCATCAAGGTCGATCCCGCGATCATCGGCGGTCTGGTTGTCAAGCTCGGCAGCCGCATGGTCGACACCTCGCTGCGCACCAAGCTCAATGCCATCAGGCACGCGATGAAAGAGGCCCGCTAATGGATATCCGCGCCGCGGAAATTTCCGCAATCCTCAAGGACCAGATCAAGAATTTCGGCCAGGAAGCCGAAGTCTCCGAAGTCGGCCAGGTGCTCTCGGTCGGCGACGGCATCGCCCGCGTCTACGGCCTCGACAACGTGCAGTCCGGCGAAATGGTCGAGTTCGAGAGCGGCGTCAAAGGCATGGCGCTCAATCTCGAAGCCGACAATGTCGGCATCGTGATCTTCGGCTCCGACCGTGAGATCAAGGAAGGCCAGACCGTCAAGCGCACCCGCGCCATCGTCGAGGTGCCGGTCGGCAAGGGGCTGCTCGGCCGCGTCGTCGACGCGCTCGGCGAACCGATCGACGGCAAGGGGCCGATCAAGGCCGACCACAAATCGCACGTCGACGTGAAAGCGCCCGGCATCATTCCGCGCAAGTCGGTGCACGAGCCGATGGCAACCGGGTTGAAAGCGATCGATGCGCTGATCCCGATCGGCCGCGGCCAGCGCGAATTGATCATCGGCGACCGCCAGACCGGCAAGACCGCGATCGCGCTCGATACCATCCTCAACCAAAAATCGCTCAACACCTCGAACGACGAGAAGATCAAGCTCTATTGCATCTACGTCGCGATAGGACAGAAGCGTTCGACGGTGGCGCAGTTCGTCAAAGTGTTGGAGGAGAATGGCGCGCTGGATTATTCGATCGTGATCGCCGCGACGGCATCCGACCCGGCGCCGATGCAGTATCTGGCGCCGTTTTCCGGCTGCACCATGGGCGAATATTTCCGCGACAACGGCATGCACGCGGTCATCATCTACGACGATCTGTCCAAGCAGGCGGTCGCCTATCGCCAGATGTCGCTGCTGCTGCGCCGGCCGCCGGGGCGCGAAGCCTACCCGGGCGACGTGTTCTATCTGCATTCGCGGCTGCTCGAACGCGCCGCTAAGATGAACGACGAGAACAAGGCCGGCTCGCTCACCGCGCTGCCGGTGATCGAGACGCAGGCCAACGACGTGTCGGCCTATATCCCGACCAACGTCATCTCCATCACCGACGGCCAGATCTTCCTCGAGACCGATCTGTTCTATCAGGGCATCCGCCCGGCGGTGAATGTCGGCCTGTCGGTGTCGCGCGTCGGTTCCTCGGCGCAGACCAAGGCGATGAAGAAGGTCGCCGGCCGCATCAAGGGCGAGTTGGCGCAATACCGCGAGATGGCGGCGTTCGCGCAGTTCGGCTCCGACCTCGACGCCACCACGCAGCGCCTCCTCAACCGCGGCTCGCGGCTCACCGAATTGCTCAAGCAGCCGCAATTCTCGCCGCTGCGCATGGAGGAGCAGGTCTGCGTCATCTATGCCGGCGTCAACGGCTATCTCGATCCGTTGCCGGTCGACCGCATCCGCGCCTTCGAGGACGGTCTGCTCGGCACGCTGCGCAACCAGCATGCCGATATTCTCAAAACCATCGCCGAGTCGCGCGACCTCGACGATGCGACGGCCGGCAAGCTCAAGGGCGCCGTCGAGAGCTACGCCAAGACGTTCGCGTGATGATGACGACGCGCGCTTTTCATTGTCCTCCCCCTGAAAGGGGGAGGATGGTCGCCGCAGGCGACCTGGTGGGGGTCCATTCACTGACCCCCACCCGGCTCGCTTTGCTCGCCTGCCTCCCCCTTTTCAGGGGGAGGTGCGAAGAAGCGCGGAGACTGACCGATGCCTAGCCTCAAAGACCTGCGCAACCGTATCGCCGCGACCAAGGCGACGCAGAAAATCACCAAGGCCATGCAGATGGTCGCGGCGTCAAAGCTGCGCCGCGCCCAGGCCGCCGCCGAGGCGGCGCGTCCCTATGCCAGCCACATGGATACGGTGCTCGGCAATATCGCCGCGTCGGTCTCCGGCCTCGACACCGCGCCGCGGCTGTTGCGCGGTACCGGCAGCGATCTGAAACATTTGTTACTGGTCTGCACCGCCGAACGCGGCCTGTGCGGCCCGTTCAACACCGCGATCGTGCGGCTCGCCCGCGAGCGCGCCAACGCGCTGATGGCGGACGGCAAAGAGGTCAAGTTCTTCTGCGTCGGCCGCAAGGGCTACGATCAGTTGCGCCGGCTCTATGCCCAGCAGATCGTCGAACTGGTCGATCTGCGTTCGGTACGCACCTTGCGGTTCGAGAACGCCGAAATGATCGCCGAGAAGATCATCGCGCTGTTCGACAAGTTCGAATTCGACGTCTGCACGCTGTTCTACTCGCGCTTCCGTTCGGTGATCGCGCAGGTGCCGACCGCGCAGCAGATCATTCCGCCGGTGTTCGACGCCAAGACGGCAAATGCGCTGGACGGCGCGGTGTATGAATTCGAGCCGGACGAGGAAGACATTCTTCGCGACTTGCTGCCGCGCAATCTCGCGGTGCAGATTTTCCGCGCGCTCATCGAGAACGCGGCGTCGTTCTACGGCGCGCAAATGTCGGCGATGGACAACGCCACCCGCAACGCCGGCGAGATGATCCGCAAACAGACACTCACCTACAACCGCACCCGCCAGGCGATGATCACCAAGGAACTGATCGAGATCATCTCCGGCGCGGAAGCTTTGTAACAAGCATTGGCGCTGTGAACAAATTTGTGAAGAGGACATGATGGCCAGCAAAGTCGGACGCATCACCCAAGTCATCGGCGCCGTCGTCGACGTGCAGTTCGAGGACCACCTGCCGGCGATTCTCAACGCGCTGGAGACCAAGAACCAGGGCAACCGCCTGGTGCTCGAAGTCGCCCAGCACCTCGGCGAATTGACCGTGCGCACCATCGCCATGGATACCAGCGAAGGCCTGGTGCGCGGCCAGGAGGTGTCCGACACCGGCCAGCCGATCAGCGTTCCGGTCGGCGCCGGCACGCTCGGCCGCATCATCAACGTGATCGGCGAGCCGGTCGACGAGGCGGGCCCGGTGCCGCACCAGGAAACGCGCCCGATCCATCAGGAGGCGCCGTCCTACACCGATCAGTCGACCGACGCCGCCATCCTGGTCACCGGCATCAAGGTCGTCGACCTCTTGGCGCCCTATGCCAAGGGCGGCAAGGTCGGCCTGTTCGGCGGCGCCGGCGTCGGCAAGACCGTCATCATCATGGAATTGATCAACAACATCGCCAAGGCGCACGGTGGCTATTCGGTGTTCGCCGGTGTCGGCGAGCGCACCCGCGAGGGCAACGATCTTTATCACGAGATGATCGAGTTGGGCGTCAACAAGGATCCGCACAAGGGTTCGGTCGAAGGCTCGAAATGCGCGCTGGTCTATGGCCAGATGAACGAGCCGCCCGGCGCCCGCGCCCGCGTCGGTCTCTCCGGCCTGACGGTCGCCGAATATTTCCGCGACCAGGGGCAGGACGTGCTGTTCTTTGTCGACAACATCTTCCGCTTCACCCAGGCCGGCTCGGAAATGTCGGCGCTGCTCGGCCGCATTCCCTCGGCGGTGGGCTACCAGCCGACGCTCGCCACCGACATGGGCGCGCTGCAGGAGCGCATCACCACCACCACCAAAGGCTCGATCACGTCGGTGCAGGCGATCTACGTGCCGGCCGACGATCTGACCGATCCGGCGCCGGCGACCTCGTTCGCGCATCTTGACGCCACCACGGTGCTGTCGCGCTCGATCGCCGAGAAGGGCATCTATCCGGCCGTGGACCCGCTCGACTCGACCTCGCGCATGCTGTCCGCGGCGGTCGTCGGCGAGGAACACTATAACATAGCTCGCCGCGTGCAGCAGATTTTGCAACGCTACAAGGCGCTGCAAGACATCATTGCCATTCTCGGCATGGACGAGCTGTCGGAAGAGGACAAGCTCACTGTCGCCCGGGCGCGGAAAATCGAGCGCTTCCTGTCGCAGCCGTTCCACGTCGCCGAAGTGTTCACCGGCTCGCCCGGTGTGTTCGTCGATCTGGCCGACACCATCCGCGGCTTCCAGGGCCTGTGCGAAGGCAAATACGACCACCTGCCCGAGGCCGCCTTCTACATGGTCGGCACGATCGATCAGGCGGTGGAGAAGGGCAAGAAGCTCGCCGCGGAAGCGGCTTAAGAGGGCGAATAGCGAAGTGGCGAATAGCGAATAAGCCGGCGCATCCATTCGCTACTCGCCATTCGCCATTTGAGTTCAACACGCAGGCACCAATGGCTGATCTCCATCTCGAGTTCGTGTCTCCCGAGCGGGTGCTGTTCTCCGGCGACGTCGATCAGGTCGACTTGCCCGGCGCTGAGGGCGACATGGGTATCCTCCCCGGTCACGCGCCGCTGGTGACCGCGCTGCGGCCCGGCATCGTGACCATCTTCAACGGCGGCAAGCGCGAGCCGGTTGTGGTCATCGGCGGTTTTGCCGAAGTCAGCCCGGCCGGTTTGACCGTGCTCGCCGACAGCGCTGTCGCGCGGGAAGATTTCGACATGGCGCAACTCGCCAGCGAGATCAAGGACGCCGAGGAAGACGTCGCCGACTGCACCGACGACGCCGAGCGCGACAAGCTCGCCCGTCACCTCGAACAATTGAAATCATTGCAAGCCGCGCTGGCACAGTAGTTCGACGGCTGCCGGTTATCCGATACCTATGCGCCGTGGCCCGGTTGCATGACACCGCCGGTGTCGGCAATCTAGCGTCCCAAGGTGCGGCAGGCGTCCGATGAATAGAAAAATCGCGGCTATTTTCGCGGCCGACGTCGCCGGCTACAGCAAGCTCGTCGCCGAAGACGAGGAGGAGACGCTGCGGCGGCTCGCTTCCTACCGCTCAGTGATGGACGACTTCATCGCGCGCGCCGGCGGGCGGATTTTCAATACCGCGGGCGACGCCGTGCTCGCCGAGTTTCCCAGTGCCGTCGAGGCGGTGCGCTGCGCCATCGACATCCAGGAAAGCCTGCGCACGCGTAACATGGCCTATCCGGCCAGCCGGCAGATGAGCTTCCGCATCGGCATCACCATCGGCGACGTGGTCGAGCGCAACGGCGATCTGCTCGGCGACGGCGTGAATATCGCGGCGCGCCTGGAGGGCATCGCGCCGGTCGGCGGCATCTGCATCTCGCGCACCGTTCATGAGCAGGTCGCCAACAAGCTCTCGGTGCAGTTCGCCGACATCGGCGAGCAGCAGGTCAAGAATATCCCAACGCCGGTCCATGCCTACAAATTCGAGATGCGGCCGGACGATTTGCGCCTGGACGTGTCGCCGGCAAAGAAGCCGGCAAAGACCGCTTCATGG
Source organism: uncultured Alphaproteobacteria bacterium (assembly GCA_963724715.1). Classification (GTDB taxonomy): domain Bacteria; phylum Pseudomonadota; class Alphaproteobacteria; order Rhizobiales; family Xanthobacteraceae; genus BOG-931. Next base: position 97,092 of record CAVRVV010000008.1, read on the forward strand.
ATCTTGCCGGCCGCCATCGTAGCCCCAATGGCGGTGATCGCCATCGGCGCCGTCGCTTATCTGATGGGTGAGCGACACAACGCGCCGCCGCCGAGCCTGCCAAGCGCGTCGGCAGTCGCAACGCCGCCGAGCGTGCCGGCGCCGCCGACTGCTCCCGCACCGCCGAGGGCGCCTGCGCAGCAGACATCGCGACAAGCCGAGGCGTTGGTGCCCGAAACGGTCCCTTTCATCGCGGATAGGTCGCGCGCCACCATTCGCAACGAATATATGCCCGCGGCCGATCACAAGGCGCTGGCGATCAGCTCCGGCCCGATCGGCTTCACCTCGGGCCAAGCCGACGACGAGACCGCAAAGACCGTTGCGCTCGATGTCTGTCAGAAGCGTGCGGATGCCCTGCCGCTGCAGCGAAAATGCGAGCTTTATGCGCTCGGCAATAGCATCGTTTATGCGGGCGGCCGACCGCCGATGCCGCCGACACCGTGGGTGCGGCATGATCCGGCCACAACCATGCCGCTGGTCGCCAACGACGTCCCGCTATTGCGGCCAACCGGTAAGGCAGCGGTCGAGAAGAACTATCTGCCCGCACGCGCGCCGAAGGCGCTGGCGCTCGGGCCGGTCGGCGGTTTCCATTTCGTGTCCAATCAGGACAGCGCCGACGAGGCGGTGCGCCGGGTGCTCGAGCTTTGCGGCAATAATGCCGGGGTGCCGTGTCTCGTCCTCGCCGTCAACGACGATTTCGTCGTGCCGATTCCGCTGACGATGAAAGTCGTCGGATTCTTTCAGCCCGCGAGCGCAGCAGCCATCGCGCCGGAATTGCGCGACGACATCGCGCGCCGCCTCGCCAACGGCAGCGGTTGGACCGCGGTCGCGACCGGCGCAGGCGGACGCGCCGGCGTCATGCTTGGGGCTGCGAACGAGCAGGATGCGATCGCCGGCGCCATGGCGGATTGTGCCAAGCACGACAGCGCCTGCCGCGTGATCGGCATCGGCCCGTTTGCCGTCGAGGCTAATTAGTCGGTTCCGACGGATGTGCCGTCAGTTCTTTGCGGAATTACTCGACGACGGCTTTGGATTTTGCACCGCCGAACTGCCTCGAGGCGGCGTTTTCGGTGGGCTTGCCGCAACAGGCCGTGTGCCGCCTCGTATTCCGTGGTCCTGCGCTAGACCTGGGCGAACAACGACCACCTTATTCTGACGCTGCCCATTATCCGCCATTTGATACCTCTGACACCTCGGTAGGGATTGCTAGAAGCTCAACGTATTTGTAGTCGCCGGGTCGTAAAATCAAGCCGCGCGAATCTGGGACTGCAGACGTGAATTTGCCAGAATCATCCATATACCAAAGCTGCTCCAGATAGAGATGCCCTGAAATTGGGTGCAATCCGGCGAAGGATTTCGCGCCGTAATAACCTCCGACTCGTCCGCCATTATTGAGATGGACGATCACAAAATACGGCTCATTCCGCAGGAAGACATCGTCCCAGGCACTTCGGGAAGAAAGGAGAATAAATTCAAGCTTTTCAAGTTTTCTTATCAGCCACAGAATCGGAAACGGCCAGATAGCGGGCAATGCTACGAGTGTTAGAACTGCTGAGCCATAGTATTCAACTGGCGTTACAGGATGCAGCAGCAGAAACAGCGGCGCACAGATCATGGCATTGAGGATGCCAAAACTGATGGCTTCCCCGATCTCGTCCTTCAACGGACGTTCTGAAGTGGGGAAAATGAGGCTCCACACGCGTAGTGAAATAAATCCAGGCAGGGCAAACAGCGCCACAATCGCCAAGTTGGACCAGCCAAACTCCTTAAAGAACTCCCCAATCTCTTCCATAGCCCGCTCCATTCCTTGGCCATGTTTGAATCATCTCTATTCGGTTGCAAGAGGTAAGAATTCTCGCACCACGCGCTCGTAAACCGCGCGTTTGAACGGCACCACGAGGCTCGGGATATTCTGCAACGGCTCCCAGCGCCAAGCGGCAAATTCCGGCTCTTGCGCGCCGGCGGGATGGGCGAGGTCGATCTCGCTCTCGTCGCCGGTGAAGCGCATCGCGAACCATTTCTGGGTCTGGCCGCGGTATTTGCCCTTCCACGCCTGGCCGGCGATCTCGCGCGGGATGTCGTATTGCAGCCAGTCGGCGATTTCGCCGAGACGCTCGACGGAACGGATATTGGTTTCCTCGTGCAGCTCCCGCAACGCGGCCGGCCATGGCTCTTCGCCGTTGTCGATGCCGCCTTGCGGCATTTGCCAGGCGTGCGTCGCGTCGATGTGCTCCGGCCCCTCGATACGGCGGCCGATGAAGCCAAGCCCGGCGCGATTGAGCACCAGCACGCCGACACAGGGGCGATAGGGGAGATTTTCGAAGCGCATGGGAATAGGCGAATGGTGAGTGGCGAATAGTAGCCCATTCTATTCGCCACTTCGCTATTCGCTCAAGTTTGCTTCGGTTTCAGCGCCACTGCCGTGATTGGAACCAGCTGAATGCCGTGGTCGGCCAAGGTTTTCGCCCATTTGGCGATGTGGTCGATCGCGACCGGCAGCCCGGACGATATGCCGACGGCGATGCTGCGCTCGCGCGCCGCCATTTCCAGGCGGCCCAGCGCATGGTCGATCTCGCTCGCCGTCGGCACCGCATCGATGGTCACATCGGCCTTGGCGAAGGGAAGATTGTTGGCGCCGGCGATGCGGCCGGCGAGGCTCCGCGGATTGGCGCCGTCGTCGACGAAGATTAGTCCGCGCTTGGCGGTTTCGCGCAGCACCGGCGAAAACGACGATTCGGAGGCGGTGAAGCGTCCGCCCATGGCGCCGGCGATGCCGACATAGCCTTGGAACCGGCTCATCAGCCAATACAGCCGGTCGATGTTCTGCTGCGGCGTCAGCGAGGTGAGCAGCGTTTGCGGACCGGGATCGTTGTCCGGGTAATCGAACGGCTCCATGGGAACCTGGAGCAGGACTTCGTGGCCGTGAGCGCGGGCGCGTCCGGCCAGGGCCGCGAGGTCGCTGCCATAGGGCATGAAGCCGAGCGTCACCGCACCCGGCAGCTTAGCGATGGCGTCGGCGGTGCCGCTGTCGCTGACGCCCAGCCCGCTGACAATGATGGCGATGCGCGGCGCGTCGGGTTTGCCGGGCAGCGCCTTCGCCGGCTGCGCAAAGGCATCGGCCGGCCGCACGCCGTCGGCGGCGATTTTGGGGACGGCGCCGTGGGCCGACATTTCGAGGAATTTCTGGTCGAGCGGGCCGGCATCGGGCGCTGCGGCTGTGTCGTTAGCCGCGGCCGGAAGCTCCACTTCCTTACGCTCGCCGGTCTTGCCGTCGATGATCGTGATGGTCTTGGTGGCGGCCGGCGGCGATGCCGTTTGCCCCGGCGCGGCCTGAACTGCCGCGGCAGCGTCGGGATTGACGGCGACGACTTTCGGCGGCCCTTGCCCTTCTGCCGTCTTTGCCGACGGGCCGGGATGCAGGTTGATCGGCACGACGACGATCGGCTCGCCGCCGAACGGATTGTTCCCGACTACCGCCCAGACCACGAACACGCCGAGGAACAGCGTCAGCACGGCGGCCATGACCTGCGACGTCGTGATCGGGATCGACAGCCGCCGCTTGCGCAGCTGCTGGCCGAGCGGCGCGTTCAGGTCATCGGCGGTCATAATCCGCTCTCAGAAGCCAATCGCTCGCGAATCATGCGCCGGAGTCTATCACGGCCGGTCTACCGTCGGTTTGGGCCGCGATTACCGGCTTTCAAGCGGTTCCAGTAGGCCACTACCGCCAAGACCAAAAAATTCGGGGCGGCTGATAAGCCGCCCCGAATTCAACTTGATGAACTGGACCGTTTGCTTAGTTCGGAACCGCGGTCTTCGGATTCGGCGGGAAGGCGGCATTGGTCGTGGTGCCGCGCAGCAGGTCGAGCGCCATCTTCAGCGCCGCGTCGTCCTTTTCGTCCGGCGGCACGTAGGACTGCGAGCCGGACTCCTCGCTGCCCTCGGCCTTGAGGTGGCCGCGCAGCGACGCCTCGCCTTTGGTGTCGGTACGCGCCTTGAGGTCGTCCGGCACGTCCTGCAGCACCTCGATGTCGGGCGTGATGCCCTTGGCCTGGATCGAGCGGCCCGACGGCGTGTAGTAGCGCGCCGTGGTCAGCCGCAGCGCGCCATTGCCGGCGCCGAGCGGGATGATGGTCTGCACCGAGCCCTTGCCGAACGAGCGGGTGCCGACCAGCGTCGCGCGCTTGTGGTCCTGCAACGCGCCGGCGACGATTTCGGAAGCCGACGCCGAGCCGCCGTTGATCAGCACGATCACCGGCTTGCCCTTGGTCATGTCGCCCGGCCGGGCGTTGAAGCGCTGCGTCTCCTCCGCATTGCGGCCGCGGGTGGACACGATCTCGCCCTTGTCCAGGAAGGTGTCGGACACCGAGATCGCCTGGTCGAGCAGGCCGCCCGGATTGTTGCGCATATCGACCACGTAGCCTTTGATCTTGTCGGCGCCGAGCTGACTGTTGAGGTCGTTGATCGCCTGCTTGAGGCCGTCGGTGGTCTGCTCGTTGAATTGGGTGATGCGGATATAGCCGACATCGTCGCCCTCGGAATGCGAGCGCACCGATTTGACGCGGATGACGTCGCGCACGATCGTCACATCGACCGGCTTGTCGGCGCCTTTGCGCATGATGGTGAGCTTGATCTTGGTGTTGACCGGCCCGCGCATTTTGTCGACGGCTTGATTGAGGGTGAGGCCCTGCACCGCTTCATCATCGAGATGGGTGATGATGTCGTTGGCCATGACGCCGGCCTTGGCCGCCGGCGTATCGTCGATCGGCGCCACCACCTTCACCAGGCCGTCTTCCATGGTGACTTCGATGCCGAGACCGCCAAACTCGCCGCGGGTCTGCACCTGCATGTCGCGGAAGCTCTTCGGATCCATGTAGCTCGAATGCGGATCGAGCCCGGCCAGCATGCCGTTGATCGCCGATTCGACGAGCTTACTGTCATCGGGTTTCTCGACGTAATCGGCGCGCACGCGCTCGAACACGTCGCCGAACAGGTTGAGCTCCCGATAAGTGTCGGAGGCCGCCGCTCGCGCGGCAGAGCCGATCAGCAGTGCATGGGGCTGCGTCGCGAGCAGCGTTACTACGGCGCCCGCCATTGCACCGAGGAAAACCAGAGATGTCTTGCGCATCATCCGCGAACCTTTTCGCCTTCGTTTGCTGCCCACCAGGGGCTGGGATCGATCGGAGTGCCGTCCTTGCGGAACTCCACGTAGAGTACAGGTTGCTTGGCCCCGGTCGCGACGGCTGTGGACACCTGCGGTCCACCGCCCATGACTGCTACGGGTTCTCCGGTCAGCACGAACTGGCCGAGATCGACGGAAATACGTTCCATCCCCGCTAACAGCACATGATACCCGCCGCCGGCATTGAGGATCAAGAGTTGGCCATAACTGCGAAACGGCCCGGCGTAAACAACCCAGCCGTCGCACGGGGCAGTAATCTCGGACCCTGAATGGGTTGCGATGGACAGTCCCTTTTGGGTTCCACCGGCGCCGTCGGAGGCGCCGAACTCGCGAATCCGCGACCCATTGACCGGCAAACGCAGATGCCCACGATTCGCCGCGAATGCAACTGCGGGCGTGAGCCGGCCGGGGTCCTTCAATGCGGCCAGATCGGGGCGCGTGGCGTCTTCCTCGATGGCGCGGGCGTTGAGACGGGTCTGGCGGGTGGTGGCGTCGAGCCCTTGCTCGAGCTTGGCAATGAGGTCCTTGAGGTTGTCGACTTGATGCGCGAGGTCGGCGGCGTGCTGGCGTTGTGCGTCAAGGGTCTGCTCGACAGCGGTCTGCTTCTGCTGCCGCTCGTCGATCAGCATGTTGAGGCGCAACTGCTCGCGCGCGAGTGTGGCGAGGTCACGCGATAATTTGTCGTTTTCGCCGTCGATGTCCTTGCGCAGGCGCAGCAACTCGGCGAGATCGCCGGCAAGCGCGTCGGCCTGTGCGCGCATTTCAGGCACCACGGCGCCGAGCATGATCGCGGTGCGCACCGCTTGCAGCGCGTCCTCCGGACGGACCATCAGGGCCGGCGGCGGCTGCCGGCCAATGCGTTGCAGGGCGGCAAGAATTTCGACGATCACGGTGCGGCGCTCGTCGAGCGAAGTCCGGAAAATGTGTTCCCGCTCGTCGAGCGGCTTGAGGCGCGCTTGCGTCGCCTCGATGTTGGTCTCGACGTCGCGGACGTGGGCGGCGGTGTCGATGAGCTGCTGATTGAGCGTGCGCCGGTCGGCGCCGATGGCTTCGATCTCGAGCTTGAGCTTGGCCTGGGCTTCCAAGGCTGCGCGTTGCTGGGCGCGCGCGGCGTCGAGCTCCTGGTCGTGCTGCTTGAGCGCGCTGAGATCGGGTTTTGCCGGCGTGCCCGGAGCAGGGACGACCGATGGCGATGGAACTTGTGGCGATGGAGCTTGGGCGGACGGGGCCGGCGGGGAGGAATCCTGAGCGAACGCGGCGAGGTTGGCGCCGAGCGGCAGCACGAATGCCAAAGCCGAACCGAGCACGAAGCGCGGATCGGTGCGGCTCGCCCGTCGAAGAATCATCGCGTTCAAAGGTAAACCCAACCCTCTGAAAGACAAGTCTCTGAAAGGCAAGACAAAGCAGGCAGGATAAGACCGGAATAAGGCGCGGCGCCTCTTTGGCCTCAAAATTTGGTGACATTAAAAGAATTTAAGGACCATCAGGCCCGGTGATAGGGGTGGCCGGCGAGAATGGTGCCGGCGCGATAAAGCTGCTCGAGCAGCATGACGCGCACCAGTTGGTGCGGCCAGGTGGCGGCCCCGAAGGCGAGCTTGAGCTTGGCCTGGCCGCGCAGGCTCGACGCCAGGCCATCGGCACCGCCGATGACGAAGCAGACCGCGGAACGATCCTCGGAGCGCCATTCGCGCAATGTCCCGGCGAGCGCCGCGCTATCCAGCGAAATTCCGCGCTCGTCGAGGATGACGATGATGGCGCGCTCGGGAATCACATTGGCGATGGCGATGGATTCCTCGACCCTGCGCCGCTCGGCGTCGGCGGCGCGGCTCTCGCGAATTTCGACGATCTCGATGTCGCGCAGGCCGAACGCGCGTCCGATCTTTTCCGCGCGCTTGCAATATTCGGCGGCGAGTTCGCGCTCAGGTCCCTGTTTCAGGCGGCCGACCGCGGCAATGACGATGCGCATGAGCAACCACCGGCTCGGTCATGGTGCCGGCCCATACTAGTCCTCGATCGGCTCGCGCGAACTAGCTTGCGCGCTGCGCCGGCCGGCCGGTCATCCACATCTTCTCGAGATTGTAGAAGGCGCGGACTTCGGGCCGGAAGACGTGAACGATCACGTCACCCGCATCGATCAACACCCAGTCGCATTGCGGCGCGCCTTCGACGCGGGCCGCAACGCCGGCTTTGTGCAAATCCTCGACCACCCGGTCGGCGACCGAGCCGACATGGCGCTGCGACCGGCCGGAAGATACGACCATGTAGTCGCCGATCGAGGATTTATCGCGAAGATCGATGGTGAGGATGTCCTCGGCCTTCATATCGTCGAGGCGGGCGAGGACCAAACGGAGGATCTCCTCTGCGTCAAGGCGCATTCTGGAGACCGCTTCGGGCACGCGACGTTCGTCCCGAGAGATTACAACTGTGGACAGGGGTGCTTATCCTTTCGCTCCAAGTTGTCGCTCTGCCCCGGCCACCGAATCCGGGGCTCGCCTTAAGATAGGCACGGTGGGTTAATGGATTCAACTGGTTTGCGTTCAAGCAACTGTCATTTAGCGACGTTTTAACGCGCGTGCGGCGCGCAGCGCCGTCGATGACAGCGGCGATTTGAGGCCGTGCAGATAGATCCAGGCCGGCGGCTTGTGGTCCGGCAGCTTCCTAGCCGCCGCTTCGGGGAGCCGGTAACGCGCCAGCGCCTGGGCCGCGGCGCTGCCGGTCGCGTAGAGGCTCGGTCCTAGCCGATCGACGATCGCGATCGGCACCAATTGGGCAATGCCGCGCCAGCGTTGCCAGCGATGGAAGCTGCGCAGATTGTCGGCGCCCATGATCCAGACGAAGTGCACGCCGGGGCAGCGCCGCAGCAAGTAAGACACCGTCTCGTAGGTATAGGGCGTGCCGAGCTCGGCTTCGAGGTCGGTGACGTCGATGCGTGGATGGTGAGCAAGGGCTCGCGCGGCGGCGAGGCGTTCGGCAAGCGGCGCCAAGCCTTTGGTATCCTTCAGCGGATTGCCGGGCGTGACGAGCCACCACACCCGGTCGAGGCCAAGTCGGTGCAACGCCAGCAGGCAGGCGGCGCGGTGCGCCGCGTGCGCCGGATCGAATGTACCGCCGAACAGCCCGATGCGCATGCCGGGCGCATTCGGCGGCAGGACAACGCGGTCCCGCATCCCGGCCCTTGCCGCGGCCCGGCGCGAAGGAGCGTGCTCGCTCGTCATGACTTTCGGAAAGAATCCCCTCCCCACGCATCCACCGCCGGCTCTCCTCGCATCATCGTGCGATCAAAGAGCCGATCGGTCACGGCCGCGTTTGTCCGCTGCCGCGGATGCGGTACTTGAAACTGGTGAGCTGTTCGACGCCGACCGGACCGCGCGCGTGCAGCCTGCCGGTGGCGATGCCGATCTCGGCACCGAAGCCAAACTCGCCGCCGTCGGCAAATTGCGTCGACGCGTTATGCAGCACGATCGCCGAGTCCACTTCGCGCAGGAATTTTTCTGCCGCGGTTTTGTCCTCGGTGACGATCGCGTCGGTGTGATGCGAGCCATAGCGCTCGATATGGTCGATCGCGCCATCGACGCCGTCGACCACGCCGGCGGTGATGATGGCGTCGAGATATTCGGTGCTCCAATCGGTCTCGCTCGCCGGCTTGACCCGGCTGTCGACGGCTCGGACCGTGGTGTCGCCGCGGATCTCGCAGCCGGCTTCGATCAACATGGTGACCAGAGGCTTGAGCATCTTTGCTGCGGCTGCGCGATCGACCAGCAAGGTTTCTGCCGCGCCGCACACGCCGGTACGGCGCATCTTGGCATTGAGCACGATGGACTTGGCCATCGGCAGCTTGGCTTTGCCGTCGACATAGACGTGGCAGACGCCTTCGAGATGGGCGAAGACCGGCACGCGCGCTTCCATCTGCACGCGGGCGACCAGGTCCTTGCCGCCGCGCGGCACGATGACGTCGAGCGCGCCGTCGAGCCCGGCGAGCATCATGCCGACGGCGGCGCGGTCGCGGGTCGGCACCAGCGAGATCGCCGCGGCCGGCAGCCCGGCTTCGACCAAGCCCTTGGTCAGCGCGGCGTGGATCGCGCCGGCCGAGCGGAAGCCGTCGGAACCGCCGCGTAGAATCGCGGCATTGCCGGCCTTGAGACACAGCGCGCCGGCATCTGCCGTCACATTCGGGCGGCTCTCATAGATCACGCCGACGACGCCGAGCGGCACGCGCACGCGCTCGATGCGCATGCCATTGGGCCGCCGCCACGACGCCAAGACTGTTCCGACCGGGTCCTTGAGCTTGCGGATGACATCGAGGCCTTCCGCCATGGCCTCGATCCGCGCCGCATCGAGGGACAGACGGTCGAGGAAAGCCGCCGTTGCACCGGCAGCCTTGGCCTCAGCTAAGTCCTCCCGATTGGCCGCAAGAATTGCGGCCTGCGCACCGCGGACGGCCTTGGCCATGGCGGCGAGCGCCCTGTTCTTCTGGGCGGCAGGCGCCAGCGCCAGCGCACGCGCGGCCTTGCGCGCCCCGCGGCCGATGTCGCGCATCGTGGCTTCGAGCTGGGATTCAACCTTGCCTTGGCTGCCGACCGCCTTGAGCGGAGCGTTCATGGCCTTGATCCGTCTGGCATTCAGCGCTTCCTACCATGTTCGGGCAGGCGCCGCGAGACAGCCTGGCGGCCGTCGCTTACCCACAGCAATCCACAACCGGTCATAGGGCCGTCAGAGAAAAGGTGGAACTTCCACCACGTTGCGGTGTTCGAATTTTTGAAATTCCAACGCATACGAAGAGGATGTCATGCGTTTGCCGATTGATCGCCAGTCTGCCCCCCTGCCGAAGCGTTTCCCCGTCGGAGCCAGGTATGTCGTCGAAGGCCGCGGCGGGGAAAATGGGCATTTGCGCGTGGTTTCACGCTATGTGGTGCTGCCCGGCGGGCAGCGGATCAATGTTCCGTCCGATCCCGGCCAGCCGCCGGGGCTGAGCGCCCATGTGCCCCGTCACAAACGGGTGCGAAGCCGGGCCAGACCCTCCCGTATGGCGACGAAAAAAATTATGCAGAAGGCCGGAACCACCGGGCAACACCCGCATTGAGTATATGCGCCGGGCGAAGCCCCCCAGCCCCTCACCCTCAATCACCCGGCGTCGAACCCCGGCCGTTTTAGCGGCCGGGGTTCTTCTTTATGAGAAGAGGGGCGTTCACTCTTCATTGCCCATTCCGGACAGGTCCGCCGCGGCAAGGCGGAACAGAAATGTGCGTCCGTGGTTTCCGCCACGTTGGCGTAGTGTCTGTGGCGTTTGCGCGTGTGTGGGGCCGGGTGCGCGGACCCGTCCGTCGGGATGGCACCCGGCCCTCATTATTGGCTGTGACGGCCTAGATTGCGATCCAATTCAATTGGTTCGGATCGCAATCTAAAATCCTTGTTTGAGCATGATCTTATCCGAAAACCGGGTCCCACCCTCGGATCAAGTCCGAGGGCAGGCTTTTCCGGGATCATGCTCTAGAAGCAGACCGGCACCAGCTGCCACTGCGGCCCAAGCGGCGTCGGCACCAGCTGGCGCAAAAAGGCGCAGTTTGGATTGTAGGCGGCGTATTCATGGAGGCGGGTAGGCGTGGCGACCAGGAACCGGCCGCCGTAGAAATCCCAGCTTCCGTACCAACCGCCGCCGAAGTATCCGCCGGCCAGGGCCGGCGCCGGCGCGAGCACAACGGCAAGCAAAAGCGCCGCAAGCGCCATCACTGACGAACGCAACATGACACTCTCCCCGTGAACGCTCGCCGCTCGCATGGCGGCTGGGCGTCCCCGAGGTGAGGTTATCACCAGCCTCGGACCGTAACAGCCCGTTGTAGATGGAAATGCGTCATTCCCGGCCGACCACCAGAACGTCGCGATGGATCATCTCCGCGCGGCCGCTGAAGCCGAGAATCGATGCGATATCGGCCGACGCCCGGCCTCTGATCTTTTGCGCGTCTTCCATGTCGTAAGCGCATAGGCCGCGGCCGATCTCCGCGCCGTCAGGGCCGCGGATGATCACCGCGTCGCCGCGGGCAAAGCCGCCTTCGATCTTCACGACGCCGACCGGCAACAGGCTGTTGCCGCGCCGCAGCGCCGCGACCGCGCCGGCATCGATGGTCAGGATGCCCTTGGGTTCGAGCGTGCCGGCGATCCACTTCTTGCGCGCTGTCACCGGGTTGCCCATGCCGGTGAACCAGGTACAGCGCGCGCCTTCGTCGATGGCGCGCAGCGGATGCTCGACGCGGCCCGAGGCGATCACCATGTGGGCGCCGCCGCCGGTGACGATCTTGGCGGCTTCGAGTTTTGTCTGCATGCCGCCGCGCGAGAGTTCCGATCCCGCAGCGCCCGCCATCGCTTCGATCTCCGGCGTGATGCGGTCGATGCGTGCAATATGCCGCGCCGACGCGGTCGTGCCGGGTGGCGCGTCATAGAGGCCGTCGACGTCGGACAGCAGCACCACCACATCGGCGCTCACCATGGTGGCGACGCGCGCCGCGAGGCGATCGTTGTCGCCGTAACGGATTTCCGTGGTCGCCACGGTGTCGTTTTCGTTGATCACCGGCACTGCCCGCCATTCCAAAAGCTTGTCGATGGTCGAGCGCGCGTTGAGATAGCGCCGCCGCTCTTCGGTATCGCCAAGCGTCACCAGCACCTGCCCGGCGGTGATGTTATGGCGCGACAGCGCCTCGGTCCAGGTGCGCGCGAGCGCGATCTGGCCGACCGCCGCGGCAGCCTGGCTGTCCTCGAGCTTGAGCGGACCTTCCGGCAATTTGAGCACGGCGCGGCCGAGCGCGATGGCGCCCGAGGAGACGACGATGACGTCGCGCTTGTCGCCGTGGAGCGCGGCAAGGTCGGCCGTCAGCGCAGCGAGCCACGCCTCGTTGAGCCTGCCGGCTTTGGCATCGACCAGGAGCGAGGAGCCGACTTTGACGACGATGCGGCGGAAGTCGGTCAGCCGAGGCGTGTTCATGCCGAGGTCATACGCGAAGTCGGGCAAAGGCCGCTATAGCTCGGCTTCATGTTCCAGCTGGGCCTTGTTCTCAAGGCAATAATAGCCGGACAAGCGGCTCACCAGCTTGCGGCGTTTCCAATCGTTGAGGATGCGGCTGACATTCTCGCGGGCGATGCCGGCCATGGCGGCCAGATCGCTCTGGCCGATCTTCTGGCGGATGACGATGCGGCCGGAGCCGACGTCCTGGCCGAAATCCTGCGCCAGTTCGAGCAAGGTGCAGGCGACGCGACCGCGCAGCGGCAGGAAACTTCCCGCGGCGATTACCGCGTCGGTTTCACGCAGCCGCGTGGCGAGCAGCGTGACGAGGGATTTGTAAACCTCCGGATGCCTCTTAGCGAAGTCCTCGAACGCGGCACGGCTGAGGAAGCTCAAGACGGCACTGCGCACCGCCACCACCGAAGCCGAGCGCGGCAAGCCGTCGATGATGGAAAGCTCGCCGACGATGGCGCCGGGGCCGAGGAAGGCAAGAATCCGCTCGCTGCCGCCACGCGACATCATCGTGACCTTGAGCAGACCGTCTTCGATGCGATAGCAGCCGTCGCCGGCATCGCCGGCCATGAACAGCGCTGCGTCGGCCGCGAGCTTTACCGGCGTCGCGGCGGTGAACAGGTTCGCCGAGAGGTGCTCGGGCAACCCCGACAGCAGGCTCGGACTGGGACGGCTCGGCGCCATGACGCCCATCGCCACTCAAGTACTCGGGACAACCTCCCGATCGGTGGCGGAACCATGCGGCAGATTTCTTAAAAGTAAAAGCCCGCCCAGACGGGGGATCTGGGCGGGCTATCTGACCCTGTCGGGGGTCGTCAGCGGGGTGAACGGGGGACCGAGGTTTCACCCCTCTCATGGGCGGGTCTTGGGGGTACAAGGCCGCGCCGGTACTGGAGGTGAACCAACCATAGCGATCCCGGGCGCTGGCGAAGTGACCTGAGTCACAAAACGGCGTATTTCTTAAACTATTGATTTATCGTAGTTTTTTAGCCTTATGGCGGTTATCCCGCGCCGATTTCCCGCACCTCGACACCGGCGCGCTGCTCGATCGGCTTGATGATCTCGGTGATGTCCTTGTCTGGACCGAGCTCCTCGCAAGTGAGCTTGAGCAGTGCCGCGACGGCCTCGATCACATTGATCGGCACGCCGAGCGCTTTGGCCTCGGAAACGAAGAGGTCGACGTCCTTCTTCATCAGGCCGGCCGTAAAACCCTGATTGAAGGTGCGGGGCAGGACGGCGTCGGGAAATTTCTGCTCGGTCGCGGTGCTGCGCCCGGAGCTGGCATTGATGACGTCGAGCATGATGCGCGGATTGAGGCCGGCCTTCACGCCCATCACCATGGATTCGGATGTCGCTGCGCTGCCGGCGGCGGACAGCACGTTGTTGCAGAGCTTCATGGTCTGCCCGGCGCCCGACCGCTCGCTGATGAAAAAGAATTTTCCGATCACCTTGAGCGCCGGCTCGACTGCTTCGACGTCGGCGCGCGGTCCCGATGCCATGACGGCGACGGTGCCTTTGGCCGCGCCGCGGACGCCGCCAGAGACCGGGGCATCGATCTGCACGATGTTTTTCGCCGCCAGCAATTTGAAGATGCGCTGCGCCATCACCGAGCCGGTGGTCGAGAGATCGACGAAGCGGCGCACCTTCTTGCCTTCGATGACGCCGTCCGGACCGGTCGCCACCTTGAGCACGATGTCGGGCGTCGGCAGGCTCACCATCACCGTCTCGGCCAGGTCGGCGACTTCCTTCGGCGAGCGCGCGGCGACGCCGCCAAGTGCTGCGATATCGCCGATCGCCTCCTGGCGGGTGTCGTAGACGATGACTTTGTGCCCGGCCTCGACCAGCCGCCGCGCCATGTGCGCGCCCATATTGCCGAGACCGATGAAGCCGATGTCCATGTTTTCTCCCTTTCCTTTTCTTCCCCTCCCCCTTGTGGGGAGGGGCAGGGGTGGGGGTCGTGAGGCGTCTCGCAAGCGTCGACGATTGCGATTTCCCCTCCCGACCCCCCACCCTACCCTCCCCCACAAGGGGGGAGGGAAAATTCCGCGCGCACTTTCGCGGTGTGCTCGCCGATTGCCGGCACCGGACCATAGTGCCGCGCGGCGCTGCGTTGCTCCGCCGGCGCCGGATAGGACACCGGGCCGCTCGGCGTGCCGATGGTGATGCGGCGCAGATGCGGATGCTGTGCCAGTTCGGCGGGCGTGTTGACCCTGGCAAAGGCGATGTCGGCTGCCGCGAGCTTTTGCTCCAGCGCGCCGGCGTCGAGCGTGGCGAAAACGGCGGCGACCTTGCCGTCGGTCTGGGCGCGGCGTTTGACGCGCTCGACATTGGTGGCGAAATTTGGATCGGCGGCGAGCGCGGCATCGCCCAAGACTTTTTCCGCCAGCACGCGCCATTCGCGGTCGCTCTGGATCGAGATCAGGATATCGACGCCGTCGCGGCTCTTGAACGCGCCGTAGGGCGAGATCGAAGTGTGGGCGAGGCCCATGCGCTTCGGCGGCTCGCCGGCTTCCTGCTGCAACAGCGGCACCGTCATCCAATCCGCCATGGCGTCGAACATGGAGATCGACAGCTCGGCGCCAACACCTGTGCGCTGCCGCGCGATCAAAGCTTCGAGGATCGCCTGCTGGGCATACATGCCGGAGCCGACATCGACCACGGACACGCCGACGCGCGCCGGATCCGTGGTGCCGGTGATCGAGGCGAGGCCCGAACTCCGCTTGGATCAGCATGTCGTAAGCCTTGCGCAGGGCGTGCGGACCGCTCTCGCCATAGCCGGTGATCGAGCAGCAGATCAACCGCGGATGCTTGCCGCGCAATTCTGCGATCGGGAATCCGAGTTTTGCCACCGCGCCGGGTTTCAGGTTCTGCACGAACACGTCGGCGCGCGCGAGCATCGCGGCCAGCAGCGCCTTGTCCTCAGGCTTGGTGAGGTCAAGCACCACCAATTCCTTGCCGCGGTTGAGCCAGACGAAATAGCTGCACTCGCCGTGCACCAGCGCGTCGTAGCCGCGGGCGAAGTCGCCCTCGGGCCGCTCGATCTTGATGACGCGCGCGCCGGCGTCAGCCAGGCGCGACGTGCACATCGGCGCCGCGACCGCCTGTTCGAGCGAGACGACAAGGAGACCGGAGAGGGGCAGGGTCATTCTTTGTCATCATCCGCGAAAGCGGATGATCCAGTATTCCGTGAAGATCGAATTTGGCACAGCACAGATATCACCGGTACGTTCGTGATTACTGGGTGCCCCGCCGGAGCCTGTCATCGGGCCGGCCACTTCGGGCCGGACCCGTTGGCGGGGCATGACAAGCGTTTAGTACGACCTCGGCAGGCCGAGCACATGCTCGGCGACATAGGACAGCACCAGATTGGTCGAGATCGGCGCTACGGTGTAAAGCCGGGTCTCGCGGAATTTGCGTTCGATGTCGAATTCTTCGGCGAAGCCGAAGCCGCCGTGGGTCTGTACGCACATGTCGGCCGCTGCCCACGACGCCTCGGCGGCGAGGTGCTTGGCCATGTTGGCTTCGGCGCCGCAATCCTTGCCGGCTTCGTAGAGCGAAGCCGCCTCCCGCACCATCAATTCGGCGGCGCGCATGTTGATGTAGGCCCGGGCGATGGGAAACTGCACGCCCTGGTTCTTGCCGATCGGCCGGCCGAACACTTCGCGCTCGCCCGCATAGGCGGTAGCCTTCTGGATGAACCATTTGGCGTCGCCGATGCATTCGGCGGCGATCAGGATGCGCTCGGCGTTCATGCCGGAGAGGATGTAGCGAAAGCCTTCGCCCTCGACGCCGATGAGATTTTCCGCCGGCACGCGCATGTTCTCGAAGAACACCTCGGTGGTGGCGTGGTTCATCATGGTGCGGATCGGCCGGATGGTCAGCCCTTTGCCCTTGACCTCGCGCATGTCGACCAGAAAAACCGACAGGCCTTCGGTGCGCTTTTTTATCTGTTCGCGCGGGGTGGTGCGGGCGAGCAGCAGCATGAGATCGGAATGCTCGGCGCGCGACGTCCAGATTTTCTGGCCGTTGACCACATAGCTGTCGTTGCCGCCGCGCGCCGCGGTGGTGCGCAGGCTCAACGTGTCGGTGCCGGAGCTCGGCTCGGTGACGCCGAACGCTTGCAGCCGAAGCTCGCCGCGCGCGATGCCCGGCAGATAGCGCGCCTTCTGCTCGGCGCTGCCGTGGCGGAGCACCGTCCCCATCGTATACATTTGCGCGTGGCAGGCGGCGCCGTTGCAGCCGGACGCCTGGATCTCTTCCATGATGGCGACGGCCGCGCTCATGGTCAGCCCGCTGCCGCCATACTCTTCCGGGATGAGGGCGGCGAGAAAGCCGGCCTTGGTCAAAGCGGCGACGAATTTTTCCGGATAAGCGCGCTCGCGATCGAGCGCCCGCCAATACTCGCCGGGAAAGCCGGCGCACAGCGCGCGCACCGCCTCGCGGATCGGGGCGAGGTCGGCGCTTTCGCTCACGGCTTCACCTCGGCGCGGCCGTTGTTGACCGCAACCACGTCGCGTTCGACGACTTTGGCGCGGAAGCTCACCACGGCGCCGTCGCGCCACATCTCGGTGCGCAGCGTCTCGCCGGGAAACACCGGCGCGGAGAAGCGGCAGGCGAACGAGGCGAGCTTGCTGGGGTCGTAACCGCAGAAAGTCTTCAACACAGCGTGGCCGGATATGCCGAAATTGCCGAGCCCGTGCATGATCGGCCGGGGATAGCCGGCCTGCTTGGCAAACGCCGGCTCGGCATGGAGCGGATTGCGGTCGCCGCTCAGCCGATAGATCAGCGCCGCTTCCGGGCGTGTCCCGAGATCGCACACGGCGTCCGGCGCGCGCGTGGGCAGCGGATGCGGCTCCGGCGCCTGCCGGGGCGGCCCGCCAAAACCGCCGTCGGCGCGGCAGAACGTGGTCTGGGTGACGGTCGCGATCAAATCGCCGGTCGCCTTGTCGCTCACCTTGCGCTCACTGAAAACCAGCGCGCCCTTGCCGGCGCCCTTGTCGATCACCTCGACGATGCGCTGGCGGCCGATGACGGTGCCTTGGCCGGCGAGGGGCTTATGCAAGATGACGCCTTGCTCGCCGTTGACGATCTTTACCCAGTCGATGCCGGTGTCGCGGTCGCGCGCCCAAAAACCGACATAGCCGAGCACGGCGACAAAAGTCGGCAGCACTTTGAGATTTTTCTCATAGACGAACGGCAGCTCGTCCTCGTTCATCGGATCGTGGCCGAGGCCTATGCCGAGCGCATAGAGCATGCAGTCCTTCGACGTGTAGGTCTGCTCCGCCGGCGGGATATCGAGCGCCATCAGTTTTTCGTAGACGATCGTCATCACACCGGATCCCATGAGAACACGTCGCCCGAGCGGTCGAGCGGCGTGAAAGAAGCGGCGAACGCGCCTTTGAGCTGGGCGGCGAGCTTTTCCGGCGTCCAGCCGTCGGAACGGTGCAGCGTGCGGATCGGCCGGTTCTGATTGAACAGATAAATCTCGTTATTGCGCGCCGAGAGAATTTGCCCGCTGATGCCGTCGGCCTTGTCGGAGGCGAGATAAACGACCAGCGGCGCGACTTTTTCCGGCGTCATGTCGCGCAGCCGGGCGACGCGGGTCTTTTCCTCTTCGGTCTCGGTCGGGATCGAATCGATCATCCGCGTCCAGGCAAAGGGTGCGACGCAGTTCGAGCGCACGTTGAAGCGCGCCATGTCGAGCGCGATGCCGCGCGACAGGCCGACGATGCCGAGTTTCGCCGCCATGTAATTGGCTTGGCCGAAATTGCCGACCAGGCCCGAGGTCGACGTCATGTGCACGTAGGCGCCGGAATTCTGTTCGCGGAAATGCGTGGCGCAGGCGCGGCTCATGTTGAAACTGCCGTGCAGATGCACGCCGATGACGTCGGACCAGTCCGACCAGCTCATGCGATGGAAGATGCGGTCGCGCAGGATGCCGGCGTTGTTGACCAGGATGTCGACCCGCCCGAAGGCGTCGAGCGCCGCCTTGACGATCTTGTCGGCATTGCCCGGCTCGCTGATCGACAATGTCGAGGCGATGGCCTGGCCGCCGGCTTTTTTGATCTCGTCGACTACTTCCTGCGCCGGGCCGGCATCGGTGCCGGCACCGTCGAGGCTCGCGCCGATATCGCAGACCACGACCTTGGCGCCTTCCTGCGCCATCAAGAGTGCGATGCCGCGGCCGATGCCGCGGGCGGCGCCGGTGACGATGGCAACCTTGCCGGCAACGATATCAGCCATGTCTTAGCCCCACACTTTTTCTAGCCCCATACTTCGCGGGCGACGTCGTTGATCATGCGAAGCTTCGCCCACTGTTCCTCTTCGGCGAGAGTATTCCCTTCCTCGGTCGAGGCGAAGCCGCATTGCGGCGACAGACAGAGCTGCTCGATATCGGTGAATTTGGCGGCTTCCTCGATGCGCCGCTTGATGGCGTCCTTGGATTCCAAGGAGCCGGTCTTGGTCGTCACCAGGCCGAGCACCACGAAGCGGTCCTTCTTCAGGCGCTTGAGCGGCTCAAAACCGCCGGCGCGGTCGGTGTCGTATTCCATGAAATAGCCGTGCACCTTGATCTTGTCGAACAGCACTTCCTGCTCGGCCTCGTAACCGCCGGTGCCCATGAAGGTCGATTTGTAGTTGCCGCGGCACAGATGCATGGTCACCGTCATGTCCGACGGAATGTCGGACATCGCGATGTTGATGAGCTCGCCGTAGAGCGGGCCGAGCGCTTCGGGATCGTCGCCGCGATCCTTCATCTGCTGGCGATATTTCGGATCGCACAGCATGGCGATGAAGACTTCGTCGAGCTGCAAATAGCGGCAGCCGGCATCGGCGAAAGCGCGCACCGCTTTTTTGTACGCCTGGCCGAGATCGGCGAACATCGTGTCGAGCTTGGGATAGACCGTCTTGTCGATCGGCGTGCCGACCGGGCGGCCATACAGCGCCGACGGCGCCGGGATCGTGATCTTCGGCGTGCGCTTGGTGTGGGCCTGGACGAATTTGAAATGCTCGATCATCGGATGGCCGGAGAAGCCGATCTTGCCGGTGACCTTGGTGCCTTCGTTGCGCGTCCGCGTGGCGGCGAAGGCGATGCCGGTCTCCATGACGGTCTTCTCGACGCCGTCGAGGCCCCAGAGGAAATCGAGATGCCACCACGAGCGGCGGAATTCGCCGTCGGTGATCGATTGCAAGCCGGCCGCTTCCTGTTTCTTGATGACGTCCTTGATCTCGCGGTCTTCCACCGCTTTCAGCTCGTCCGCGGTGATCTCGCCCTTGGCGCGGCGCTCGCGCGCCTCTTTCAGCGCCGCGGGCCGCAGCAGGCTGCCGACGTGATCGGCGCGGAACGGTGGTTTGGTTCGTTGCATGGCGGTCTTTCCTACTTTCCTCCCCCTGAAAGGGGGAGGTGGCGAGCGAAGCGAAGCCGGTGGGGGTCAGTCTTCATTACCTGGGCAAGCGACGAGGCCGCGGACCCCCACCCCGCCCTCCCCCTTTCAGGGGGAGGGTTTTATTATCCCCACACCTCATCGGCCACTTCCACGATCATCCGCAGCTTCGCCCATTCTTCCTCTTCGGCCAGGACGTTGCCTTCCTCGGTCGAGGCGAAGCCGCATTGCGGCGACAGGCAGAGCTGATCGATATCGATGAATTTCGCCGCCTGCTCGATGCGGCGCTTGATCTCATCGCGGCTTTCCAGCCGCCCGGATTTGCTGGTGACGAGGCCGAGCACGACGGTCTTGCCCTTGGGCAAGAAGCGCAGCGGCTCAAAACCGCCGGCGCGCTCGGTGTCGTATTCCATGAAATAGCCGTGCACGTTGATCTGGTTGAACAGCAGTTCGGCCACCGGCTCGTAGCCGCCGGAGGCAACGAAGCTCGAGCGAAAATTGCCGCGGCACAGATGCATGGTGATGGTCATGTCGGCCGGAATGTCGGAGATCGCCGCATTGATCATGCCGGCATAGATGCCCGGCAGCGCCGCCGGATCCTCGCCGCGATCGCTGATCTGCTTGCGTAGCGTCGGATCGCACAGATAGGCCAGATTGACCTCGTCGAGCTGCAGATAGCGGCAGCCGGCGTCGGCGAAAGCGCGCACCGCCTTGCGATAGGTCTCGCCGAGATCGCGATAGAAATCGTTCATCGACGGATAGAGCCTTTCCGGCACCACGTCGCGGCCGTAGCGGAAATGCAGCGACGACGGCGAGGGGATCGTCAACTTCGGCGTCTGGCTGGTGTGCGCCTTCAGGAACTTGAAATGCTCGATCATCGGATGCGGCTTGTAGCCGCCGAGCTTGCCGATGACGCGCAGCAGGATCGGCCGCGGCTGCGGGCCGCTCGAGGCAAATTTTATCTTGCGCTCGCCGACATAGGACTCGACGTTGTCGAGCCGCTCCAAAAAATCATAATTCCAGGAAATGCGCCGGTACTCGCCGTCGGTCGCCGATTTAAGCCCGATCATCTCCTGCTTGCGGATCACGCCCTCGATCTCGCGGTCTTCGATGGCCGTCAGCTCGTCGGCGCTGATCTTGCCGCGCGCGCGTTTCTCCCGCGCTTCTTTCAGCGGCGCCGTGCGCAGCAGACTGCCGACGTGATCGGCGCGAAAGGGAGGTTTGGTGCGTTGCATACTGGTCTTCTTTCCTACTTTCCTCCCCCTGAAAGGGGGAGGTGGCGAGCGACCCGCCTTCGCTCGCTCCGCGAGCTACGGCGGGTATCAGTCCGCCGAAGCGCGGAGCGCGTAGGCGGAAGCGAAGCCGGTGGGGGTCAGTCTTCGTCACCTGGGCAAGCGACGAGGTCGCGGACCCCCACCCAACCCTCCCCCTTCCAGGGGGAGGGCTTTATTATCGCCACACCTCGTCAGCCAATTCCACGATCATCCTCAGCTTCGCCCATTGCTCGTCCTCGGCCAGCACGTTGCCTTCTTCGGTCGAGGCGAAGCCGCATTGCGGCGACAGGCAGAGCTGATCGAGCGCGATGTATTTGGTCGCCTCGTCGATGCGGCGCTTGATGTCGTCCTTGTTCTCGAGCTTGCCGAACTTCGAGGTGACCAGGCCGAGCACGACCTGTTTCTTGCCCTTCGGGAAAAACCGCAGCGGCTCGAAACCGCCGGCACGGTCGGTGTCGTATTCGAGGAAATAGCCGTCGAGGCCGGTGCCGCCGAGCAGCTGTTCGGCGACGAACTCGTAGCCGCCCGAGGCGATGAAGGTCGAGCGGAAATTGCCGCGGCACGAATGCATCGTAACGGTCATATCCGCCGGCTTGCCCTCCAGCGCGGCATTGGTGAGCCGCGCATAGCGCTTCGGCAACGCGTCCGGATCGTCGCCGCGCTTGGTCGATTGCGCGCGTTCGTTCGGATCGCACATCATCGACCAGGCGGTGTCGTCGAGTTGCAGGTAGCGGCAGCCGGCGTCGTAGAAAGCGCGGATCGCGTTGCGATAGGCCTTGGCGAGATCGTCGAAAAACGGATCGAGGTCGGGATAGACCTTCTTGCTGACCGCGGCGCGGCCCTGGCGGAAATGGAACGTCGACGGCGCCGGGATCGTCATCTTCGGCGTGACACGCGTATGGGCTTTGAGGAATTTGAAATGCT
This sequence comes from uncultured Alphaproteobacteria bacterium, assembly GCA_963724715.1. Lineage (GTDB taxonomy): Bacteria > Pseudomonadota > Alphaproteobacteria > Rhizobiales > Xanthobacteraceae > BOG-931. The sequence continues at coordinate 118,893 of CAVRVV010000008.1, forward strand.
CCAGCATCGGGTGGCCGGAGAAGCCGAGCTTGCCGTCGATCTTGATGCCTTCGGCCTTGGTCTGCACGCCGTGGAACTGGATGGCGTCCGTCGTATAGAACGTGACGCCATCGAGGCCGCGGAAGAAATCGAAATGCCACCATGAGCGGCGCAGTTCGCCGTCGGTGGCGAGCGTGAGTCCGATCTCCTCCTGCTTCTTGATGACCTTCTCGATTTCGCGGTCTTCGATCGCGCGCAACGCGTCGGCCGTGATCTCGCCGCGCCCGCGCTTGGCGCGCGCCTCCTTCAGCACAGGCGGTCGCAGCAGGCTGCCGACATGGTCGGCGCGGAACGGCGGCGTGGTACGTTGCATAAACTCCTCCCAACTCTTTTAGTTTTTATGCGCGTTCAGTTGTCAGGCGCGTTTAGCTCTTCTTGAGCACATAGCGGCCGTCCTCGGCCCGGCCGAGATTTTTTGCAGCATAAAGCGCATCGAGTGCGCGCACGATCTCGCGGCCATCCTTGCTGCCGAGCGCCGCCATCAATTCCAAAAAGCTCGCCGGTCCTGCCGCAAGCGCTGCCTCGACCGATTTGTGTTGTGCGCCCTTCTTGGCGACCGGCGGCGTCGGCACTGAGAACTCCAGCGAATTCGCTTTGCCGAACGGGATGGTGCAATCGAAGCCGAGTTTTGCGCCGGTGCGTGCGCCGCCGAGCGACGGATCGAGCGGCACGACGCGGAAGCCCGAGCCGACGAGGAGATCGCGGTCGGCCTGGAAGCGCGTGGCAAAAGCCCAGTCGGTCTCGGCGTCGGAAAACACGTCGATGTCCGGGTCGAAAGCGAAAACGTGCTTGGCTTCGGCGTGCGAGCCGAAGATCGCCGCGATGGCGTTCTTGGCATCGCCCGGCACACGCTGGCGCAGCGAGACGCGCACATTGTACATGCCGCCGCTCGACGGCGTCGCATAGACGGCAAGCGGCTCGCGCACCGACGCCATCAGCGCCGCCCAGGCCGCGGTTTCGGTTTTCATGGCGGAGAGCTGCGCCGTGTCGGTGCGCGCTAGCGCGCGGCCGCCGATGGTCAAGGTCTGGAACAGCGCATCCTCGCGATGCGTGATCGCGGTGATGTGCAGAACCGGATTGCGCTTCACCACGCCGTAATAGCCGACATATTCACCAAACGGCCCTTCCGGCTCGACGTGGCCGGCCGGATCGAGCACGCCCTCGATGACATATTCGGCGTCGGCCGGCACGTAGATGTCGTTGGTGACGCATTTCACCACCGGCACCGGCTGGCCGCGCAGGCCGCCGATGATGTCGAGCTCGTCGACGTTGGGCAGCGCCGCCATGGCGGCGAGAAAATCCGCCGGATGCGAGCCGACCGCATAGGCGACCGGCACCGGCTCCTTCTTGGCGGCGGCTTCGAGATAAATGGCGCGCATGTCGCTCGGCGCGATCAGGTCGACGCCGGCCTGCCGCGGCCCGCGCAGCATGATGCGGCGGCAGCCCACATTGGTGAAGCCGGTGCCGGGAAACAGCGCGTAGTCGATGCCGGCGGAAATGTACGGCGCGCCGTCGGCGGCGTGCTGCAGGTGCACCGGCAGCTTGCACAGATCGGCATCGTCGTCCTTGAGCACGACCTGCTGCACCGGCGCCTGCTGCGACGACACTTTTACGGGCGGATGCAGGCGGCTGAGCCGCTGGCTCAGCGTGCCCAACAAGCCGCGCTCGTCGGTGTCGAGCGCGGCGGCAAGGCGTCGTCGTGAGGCCATCACATTGCCCACGAGCTCGGCCTTTTCCGGCCCCGCCGCCTTGAACAGCACCGCATGCGGATTGCCGTCGAGGGCGCCGCCCACATCGACCAGGTCGATGGGCGCGTTGTGCACCTCGCACTCGCCGGCCTCGACCAGTTTGTCGACGAAATTGCGCAGACGGAAGCGCTCGGTATCGATCGTGGCCATGGGACATCCTCGTCTCTCAGGGCGATTTAGCAGCGCCCTGAGAGAAGTGTAAATGGCACTTGCGCATTGTCGTCCCCGTGAAAGCGGGGACCCAGTAATCGCTTGGGTTATTGCCATATATGGAGCATCGAGATTACTGGATCATCCGCTTCCGCGGATGATGACAATAGGGAATGGCATCCATGCCCTCTGAGCTTCGGCTTTATGAAGACGTGCTGCCGAACGGCGGCGAGGCGGCTTTGCCGGCGCTGCCGCGCATGATTTTTGTCGTGCACGGCTCGCTTGCCGTGGCGGATCGCACGTTGAACGACGACGAGGCGTGGAGCGGCGAGGGCGCCGTCGTGCTGAAAGCCGGCAGCGCCGGCGCGACCGTGTGGCGCTGGGAGCTCGTGGCCGGGGACGGCAGCGGCGGACTGGAGACGTGGAAGGACGTCGTATCGCGCGAAAAACTTTCAGCGGAACTTGCGACTGTGCCCAAAGGCGCGTTGCTGCTTCGCGGCGACAGCGTCGCGTTCCCTCCGGGCGGCTGCGCTTATCTCCACCGGCATCAGGGGCCGGGCATCCGTTGTTTGCTCGAGGGCGGCATCCGCATCGACACCCGCGGCCATTCGCATTCCTACGGTCCCGGCGGCGCCTGGTATGAGACCGGCCCGGACGGCGTATTCGCGCAAGCCGCCGACCGGCCGACGCGCTTCGTCCGTGTCATGGTGCTGCCGCTCGCCTATTTGGGCAAAAGCTCGGTCGAGTATCTCAACGAGGAAGACAAGGCCAAGCCGAAGTCGCAGCAGTACAAAATCTTTGCCGATATGCCGCTCACCGTCATTCCGGCCGAGCGCAGCGAGAGCCGGAATCCATAGTCACGATCTGTGCAGGATAGTCTCGGACTGTGGTTATGGATTCCGGGCTCGCCGCCAACCAAGTCGGCTATTGCCGACTTGGACACTTAGATACCGATCTCGGATAAACCGAGATCGGCGGCGCCCCGGAATGACGGAAGTCACATCGGCTTGTAGCCGCGCTCCATGTCGACATCGATCAGCATCGCTTTGCCGTCTTTGAGCGCCTTGCCGATCAGGTCGGTGGCGTCTTTCACGGTCGCGGCGCGCTGGCCTTCAATGCCGAGCGAGCGGGCCAGCCCAACGAAATCGATCGCCGGATCGTTAAGCTCCATGCCGACGAACCTGTCGGCCTGCTCGGCGAGGCCGCGCAGCATCACCAGGCGCTGCTTGAGGATGCGATAGCTGGTGTTGTTGAAGATCACCCATACGACCGGCAGCCGGTAGCGCGCCGCTGTCCACAGGGCCTGCACCGTATACATGGCGCTGCCGTCGCCGATCAGCGCCACCACCGGCCGGTCGGGCAGCGCGATCTTGGCGCCGATTGCCGCCGGCAATCCCCAGCCGATGCCGCCGCCGCGCAGGCCGAAAAAACTTTGCTCGTCGTCGCTGTTGATCATCGAGCGCACGCCGGGCGCGGAGGAGAGAATTTCTTCGATCACCACGGCGTCCTTCGGCAGCATGGCGCCGATCGCTTCCAAAAGCGCCAGCGGCTGCACCGGCGTCTTGCCGGCCATGGCGCGGGCCTTGGCGCGAAACGCCTCGCGGTCTTTTTTGATTGTCTCGGTTGCGGATTTCAGCCGCGCGCTCGCGGCGCTCTTGGCGCTCGCGGTCATACGCGCACTGATACCAGCAGTGATGTCGGGCAAGGTCGCCTTTGGATCGCCGAGGATCGCGACTTTTGCAGGATAGTTCTTGCCGATCTGCCAAGGGTCGGTGTCCAGATGAATGAGCGGCAGGCCCGCCGGCCACGGATCGATGGCCGACGGCAGCGACCAGGTGAACAAGTCGCCGCCGACCGAGAACAACAAATCGTGCTTGTCGAGCACCTCGCGCACGCCAGCCTGGGTGCGGGTCATCATGCCGCGATAAAGCGGATGGGACGCCGGGAACGAGGCGGTGCTCGGGATGAACTCGACATAGACCGGCGCGCCGATCGCCTCGGCGAGCGCTGCAAGCTCCTTATGGGCGCGGCTCTGCGCCACCGCGTCGCCGGCGATGATGACCGGGCGCTCGGCCTTGGCCAGCATCTCGGCTGCGGCAGTAACGGCGTCGGCATCGCCACGCATGCGCGGCGCGATGCGCGTCGGTTCGAGCATGTCGATGTCGGCGTCGTTCTTGAGGATGTCGCCGGGCAGCGACAGGAACACCGGCCCGGTCGGCGGCGCCAGCGCGGTCTTCACCGCGCGATGCACATAGAGCGGCAAATCCTCGGCGCGATGCACCTCGGCGGCCCATTTGACGAACGGCCGCGCCAGGGTCGGCAGGTCGGCGGTCAGCACCGGCTCGGTGACGAGATACTCGTTGTCCTGCTGGCCGGCGGTGACGAGCACCGGCGCGTTCGCTTTCATGGCGTCGTAGAGCATGCCCATGGCATTGCCGAGCCCGGGCGCGACATGGAGATTGAGCACCGCCAGATTGCCGGAGGCCTGGGCATAGCCATCGGCCATCGACATCAGCGCCGCTTCCTGAAGGCCGAGGATGTAGCGGATGTCGTTCTCGACCGCGAAGGCATCCATCAGCGGCAATTCGGTGGTGCCGGGATTGCCGAACATGACTTTGACGCCCTCCTGCTTGAGCAAATCAAGGAAGGCGCGCTTTCCGGACATTACGGGCAAGTTTCTCTCCGTTGTGTCATTCGGCGAACGCAGGCCTTACCTGCGTCACCAGCATCCATCCATAGGGCTGAGCGCCTTATTTGGAAAGGTGGTGTGGCGGTCGACGGGCAACTCTTGCGAGAGCCAAGAGCAAATAACACTGCGATCACAATGGCAGATATTCCATTCGTCGCCGCGTTGCGCTGCGCCCTCTGGCAAGTTCCTTCGCATGATTTTCCGGTCCGGCCGCGAGCCCGCCTTATTTATGACCCGAAAGGCCAGATGATTCGCGGCAAATAGAACGCGTTCAAGCGCGTCTCGTCCGTGTAGGCCGGCAATGCCGGCGTGTGTGGCGTTCATGCAAACATTTGGCAGGCAGAAGCTCAGGCCGCTTGTTGACGCGGCCTTGTCGAAGTTGCGCCAGCGCATTTCGCCGAATTCGTTCGAGGCGTACGCGTTCGCATTTGCTTGTCTTACCCTGGCCACGCTGTTGGAATTCTGGCTGTTATCGATCGACCAGGAGATCTCGCCGCTTGAGACCTTTTATCCGGCCGTTTTGTTTGCCGCATTGATCGGCGGCGTTGGTCCCGGCGTCATGGCCGCCGTTATTTCGGGGCTGGTCACGGCGTGGGCCTTGATGCCGCCTCGGTACAGCCTCTTCCTGACCGAGTATAGCGACAAGGTTACGCTCGTGATTTACGCCTTCGCATCGGTGCTCATCATTTGGGGCGCGGATTACTTTCGCAGTCTATCAAAGCGCCTCGAGGACGAAGAGCGTTTTCGCAAATTGGCGGTGGAGGAGCTCGCGCATCGATTAAGAAACAAGATGGCTACGATCCAGGCCATCATCACGGTTCAACTGCGCGACAACAAGCAAATCAGAGACGACATTTTGGATCATCTCATGGCGCTTTCGGCGACCGATGGACTCATCGAACAGGCGCATGAGGAAGGTGCTTGCGTTCATGACATCGCCGCCGCGGAGCTTGGCCCCTATGCCGCATCCCGAGTCACCATAGCGGGCGCGAATGTTTTTCTTCCGCCCAAACAGGCATTGACGATGGCCTTGCTGGTGCATGAGCTCGCAACCAACTCGGCCAAATATGGAGCCTTGTCGAGACCGGATGGCAAGCTGTCCGTCATATCGTCGCTGTCACATTCGGTTTTGCATATCGAATGGCGAGAAAGCGACGGCCCAGTGGTCAGCGAACCGCTGCGCCGCGGATTTGGATTGCGGCTATTGGAGCGAGCCCTGGAGCAATTCCAGGGCCGTGTTGAAACCCGGTTTGAGCCGACCGGACTGATTTGCAAAATGAGTCTCAGTCTCGCGCACGACGGCAAGGTCGGCGCCAACGGCAACGAGCCCGACAAAGCGCTGCCCTTTGTGCATTATGACAGCTAAGATGTTGATATAATTGGTGCCGCGGAAGGGATTCGAACCCCCGACCCCCGCATTACGAATGCGGTGCTCTACCGGCTGAGCTACCGCGGCATGCCGACGGAATGGCGACCTAGTAATACCGCGGGATTGTTAACGCAAGACAGCCTGCCGGCCAACCGCCGCGGCGGCTGTCGTGCCGCGGCGTCATTGAATCGCCGGGGCGAGGGGCCTACGCTGCCGAGAACACCAATGAATTGAACCGGGTCGGCGTGGCTTTGCGCCATGCCCGGTCTGGATAGGGAGGCTTCCATGCGGATGAAGACGATGTTGCTCGCGTCGGCCGCTGCTCTGGCGGCGTTCGTGCTGCACACCTCCGCGCCGGCACTCGCGCAAAGCGCGGCCGCGCTTTCGGGTGCGGTGACCTCCGCCAAGGAAAGGCCGATGGAAGGCGTCGTTGTCAGCGCCAGGAAGGACGGCTCGACCATTACCGTGTCGGTGGTCACTGACGACAAGGGCCATTTCAGTTTTCCGGCGTCGCGGCTCGATCCCGGCCACTACGCGATCAGCGTCCGCGCCACCGGCTACGATCTCGATGGGCCGAAGGACGCCATCATCGCCGCGGGCCAAGAGGACAAGATCGACGTCACGCTCAAGCCGGCGCGGAACTTGAGCGCGCAGCTCACCAACGCCGAATGGCTCATGAGCATTCCAGGCACCGACGCGCAGAAGCGCTTGGTGCTCGACTGCAATAGCTGCCACACGCTTGAGCGCATCGTGCGCTCGACCCACGACGCCGCGGAGTTTCAGCAGGTATTCCTGCGCATGGCCGGCTACTACCCCGGCAGCACGCCGCTCAAGCCGCAGCGGCTGGTCGGCGATGCGGTGCGCAGACTCATTCCCGCCGACGAGGCGCCCGCGGCCGCCGAATGGCTCGCCGGCATCAATCTGAGTGCGCAGGATACCTGGAGCTATCCGCTCAAGACGCTGCCGCGGCTGACCGGCAAATCCACCCACGTCATCATCACCGAATATGATATGCCCAATAAGCTGATCGAGCCGCACGATGTCGTGCTCGATCACGAAGGCAACGTCTGGTATTCGGATTTCGGCCAGATGTTCGTCGGCGAGATGGACCCGAAGACCGGCGCGGTCACGCAGTATCCGATCCCGGTCACCAAGCCCGGCTACTCGCTCGGCACGCTCGATCTCCACATCGACAAAGATGACAATCCTTGGGTCGGCGTGATGTATCAAAGCGCCATCGCCAAGCTCGACCGCAAAACCGGAAAATTCGCAACCTGGTCGACGCCGAAGGAGTGGGACTCGGATGCCGGCCAGCTCGGGCATCTCGCCGTTGAGGGCACGCCGGCCGACGACAAGGTGTGGATCAAGAATTCCGCCGGCGGCCACATCTACCGGCTCGACCTGAAATCCAACACTTTCGAGGACGTCGGCTCGCCGAAGGACCCGCGCACCGGCAAGCGCATCGGTACCTACGGCATCCATTCGGACGCCGAGAACAATCTTTATCTGCTCGATTTCTCCGCAGGCAACATCGTGCGGCTCGATGCCAAGACCAAGGAGCCGACGGTCTTTCTGACGCCGACGCCGAACTCGCATCCGCGGCGCGGAATGGTCGACGACCAGGGCCGGCTGTGGTTCGCCGAATATTTCGGCGACGCTATCGGCATGCTCGATCCGGAGACCGGCAAGATCCAGGAATGGAAAGTACCGACGCCGTGGTCATCGCCTTATGACGCGGTGTCGGACAAGAACGGCAATGCCTGGACCGCCTCGATGAACACCGACCGGGTCGCGCGTCTCGACATCAAGTCCGGGCAATACACCGAATATCCGCTGCCGCGGCCGACCAACATCCGCCGCGTCTTCGTCGACGATGCCAAGAATCCCGGCACGCTATGGATCGGCAGCAACCACGGCGCGTCGATCGTCAAGGTCGAGCCGCTGGATTGAACGGCGCCAACCCTCAGCGTCATCACCGGGCTTGACCCGGTGATCCGTCTTAAGCGTGCGAAGTAAAGATGGATTGCCGGGTCAAGCCCGGCAATGACGACCCAATGGAGCTGACAAATCACTTCCCGCCCGCTTCCGCCCTCAGCTTGAAGCGCTGGATTTTGCCGGTCGCAGTCTTCGGCAGCTCGGCGCGGAATTCGAGCCAGCGTGGATATTTGTAGGCGGCGAGTTTTTGCTTGCAGTGATCCTGCAGCGTGCGCGCGAAGGCGTCGCTTGCCTTGTCCGGCGCTTTGAGCACCACGAACGCTTTGGGCTTGATCAGGCTGTCGTCGTCGGGCCAGCCGACCACGGCGGCTTCGAGCACGTCGGGGTGGCTTTGCAGCACGCCCTCGACCTCGAACGGCGACACATACATGCCGGAGACCTTGAGCATATCGTCGCGGCGGCCGCAGTAGACGAAATAGCCGTTGTCGTCCTCGACGTATTTATCGCCCGAGCGCGTCCATTCGCCCAAAAAAGTCGAGCGCGACTGCTCGCGATTGTTCCAATACATCATCGCGCTGGTCGGCCCGCGCACCTGCAATTCGCCCATATCGCCGCGCGCGCTGACGATATTGCCGTCGTCATCGACCAGGCGAAGATCGTAGCCGGCGAGCGGCTTGCCGCTGGTGCCGTATTTCACGTCGCCCGGGCGATTGGTCAGGAAGATGTGCAGCATCTCGGTCGAGCCGATGCCGTCGAGGATGTCGACGCCGTAACGTTCGCTCCAGCGCCGGCCGACATCGGGCGGCAGCGCTTCGCCGGCGGAAACGCAGCATCTTATTTTCAGTTCGCTGCGTTCGGGTGCTGCCGGGCTGGCGAGGAAGCCGGCATAGAACGTCGGCACCGCATAGAACACGGTGACCTCGTGCTTCTTCAAAAGGTCGGCGACCAAATCCGGCGTCGGCCGATGCGGCAACAGCACGGTCGTCGCGCCGACCGACATCGGGAAAGTCAGCGCATTGCCGAGACCGTAGGCGAAGAACAGTTTTGCCACCGAGTAGCAGATATCTTTTTCGGTGATGCCGAGAATTGGCGCGGCATAGAGATCGTCGGTGAGTTTGAGATCGGCGTGGGTGTGCACGGCGCCTTTCGGCTTGCCGGTGGAGCCCGACGTATAGAGCCAGAAGCCCATATCGTCGCGCGTCGTTGGCGCGGTGACGGCATCGGTCTTGGCGGCTTCGAGCAATTCGTCGAAACGCTGGTGCCCGTGCGCCTCGTCGCCGGAGACGATGACATGGGCGAGATGTTTGCTGGTTTCGATCGCCTTGGCGAATTTTGGCAGCAACTCCTCGGACACGACCAGGAGCCGCGCGCGGGAATCCTCAAGCATGAAGCGATAGTCGTCCTCGGTGAGCAGCGTATTGACCGGCACCGCGACGACGCCGGCCTTGATGGCGCCGAGGAATGCGGTCGGCCAATCGATGGTGTCGGTGAGGCAGATCAGCACGCGCTCTTCGCGGCGCACGTCGAGCGCGCGCAGCACGTGACCGAAGCGCTCGACCCGCGCCGCCAGTGCCGCATAGCTGTAGCTGCCGCGGTGATCGATATAGGCGATCTTGTCGCCGCGCTCGGCGTCGAGATTGCGCTTGAGGATGTCGGCGGCGAAGTTGTAGTCGCGCGGCACGGCGTCGACTGGCGCACTCATCTTGGTGTTTCCTCTTAAAGAGCGGGCTTCAAGGATGGTGCCCATCGCATGCCCACTCAATGCATTATGCCGATAGCAAAATTCGCCGCAATATTATAAGCCGTCATGCCCGGCCATAGCCGTTCGAAGAACGGCGTTGCTTGAGCGCCCATTTGCCGGGCATCCACGCCTTGGGACACAGAAGCAAAGACGTGGATGGCCGGGTCAAGCCCGGCCATGACGGCCAGGAGTGCACCATGATTTTCAGCCGCGACCGCACCCTCACCACCCATGTCGGCAGCCTGCCGCGCAACGAGACGCTGAGCGATCTCCTGGTCGCCCAGGAAGAGGGCAAGCCGCTCGATCCGAAACTACTCGCCGACGAGATGGACAAGGCGGTCCGCCATGTCGTGCAGAAACAGATGGAAGCCGGCATCGATGTCGGCAATGACGGCGAGCAGCGGCGGATCGGGTTTCAGACCTATGTGCCGCAGCGCGTCTCAGGTTTCGCCGGGGTGTCGAAACGCCGCCGTGGCCGCGAGTTCGAGGAATTTCCCGAGCTGTTGAGCTACCTGACGCGGCGCTTCCCCAATCCGCCGAAGAGCCAGCAGGGCGCGCCCGAGGCGCAGGCCGACATCAAATATCGCGACCTCAAGCCGGTTACCGACGAAACCACAGGCTTCAACCGGATCGCCGATGAGCTGCACGCCTTCTCCGAGCGGTTCATGACTGCGGCCTCGCCGGGCATCATCTCGACCACGATGCTCAACGCCCATTACGAGTCGCACGATGCCTATCTGGACGCGATTGCGCGTGAGATGCGCAACGAATATCTGGCGATCAACAAAGCCGGCCTCGTCCTGCAGATCGACGCGCCCGATCTCGCCATGGACCGCACCATGATGTACCGCGACCTGTCGGATGCGGATTTCGTCAAGCGCTGCGAACGCCACGTCGCGGCAATCAACAAAGGCATTGAAGGCATTCCGCGCGACCGGGTGCGGCTGCACATCTGTTATGGCAACTGGGAAGGCCCGCATATCCACGACGTTGCCCTCGATAAAATCCTGCCGGCGCTGTACCAGGCCAAGGTCGGCGCGCTGTCGATCGAATTCTCCAATCCGCGCCACGCCCACGAATATGCGGCGCTCAAGCGCGTGCCGTTCCCGAAAAATATGATCCTCATTCCCGGCGTGGTCGAGACCACCAGCAATTTCGTCGAGCATCCCGAAGTGGTGGCGCGGCGCATCGAGGAGGCGGTCGCCACCATCGGCGACCGCGAGCGCGTCATCGCCTCGACCGATTGCGGGTTTGGCACGTTCACCAGGCGGGAGTGGGTCATCGAGCCGGTGGTCTGGCTCAAGCTCAAAGCGATCCGCCAGGGCGCCGACATCGCCTCGGCGCGGCTGTGGGGCAAGAAATCCGCCGCCTGATCCAGTTCAACTTTTTCCAACCAACATAGGACCAACACCGTGATCGATCTTTACACCTGGACGACCCCGAACGGCCGCAAGGCCTCCATCGCGCTCGAGGAAATGGGCTTGCCCTACACCGTGCATGCGGTCGACATCGGCAAGGACGAGCAGTTCAAGCCGGAATTTTTGAAGATCAGCCCGAACAACCGCATTCCGGCGATCGTCGATCGCGATAATGGTTTGAGCCTGATGGAGTCCGGCGCGATCCTGATCTATCTCGCCGACAAGTGTGGCAAGCTGTTGCCGAAATCCGGCGAGGCGCGCTACCGCACCATCGAGTGGCTGATGTGGCAGATGGGCGGCCCCGGCCCGATGTTCGGCCAGGTCCATCACTTCACCAAATACAATCCGGGCAAGGCGCCTTACGCCGAGGAGCGTTATCTGAAAGAGGCGCACCGGCTCTATGGCGTGCTCGACCGACGGCTCGCCAATCATGAATACGTGGCCGACGACTATTCGATCGCGGATATCGCCATTTGGCCGTGGGTCTCGCGCTACGAATGGCAGACCGTCGATCTCAACAAGTATCCGAATGTGAAACGCTGGTACACGGCCATCGCCAAGCGCCCGGCGACGCAGAAGGGTTACAAGGTTCCGAAGGACGTTGGCGAGGTTCCGATCCCGGCGTGAGGCATGGCGAAGCGTTACTTCGTCTACATTCTCTGCAACCGACCAAAAGGCGTTCTTTATGTCGGTGTGACGAACGATCTCGCGCGCCGTACATGGGAACACAGGACGAAAGTTGTCCCCGGGTTCACGAGCAAGTACGGAGTGACGGTGCTGGTTTATTATGAAGAGTACCGTTCCATTCTTGAAGCCCGAGAACGGGAGCGAGCCTTGAAGCATTGGCGCCGAGCTTGGAAATTCAAGCTGATCGAGAGCGTGAATCCGAGTTGGCGAGATCTTTATGATGAGTTGGTCTTGCTCTGAGCCCTGTTCCCCGGATGCAGTGCAGCGCGAAGCGGTGCACTGCTGATCCGGGGCCGCGGCGGTCTCGGCGCATGCTGGCTCTGAGTTTGCGGCGATCCCGGGTCTGCAGCGCACCACTCCGCTTCGCTCCGTGCTGCGCTGCGCCCGGGAAACACGGTATAGTGGCTGAAAGCCTAAGGAGACTCCCCATGGACGACATCACCCGCGACCCGACGACGATCCGCGCCGAGGACGTCAACCCGCGCTACAATTGGGGCCGTGCGCTGCCGGCGCTCGGCATCACCGGCGTCGACTTCGAGGAGCGGGTCGATTACCGCCGGCTGCACCGTTACCGGCTCGGCCGGGTCAAACAGGCACTGGAGAAATCCGAGCTTGGCTCGCTGCTCGTCTTCGACGTCAACAACATCCGCTATTGCACCTCGACCAAGATCGGCGAGTGGGAGCGCGACAAGCTGTGCCGCTGGGCGCTGATCACGCGCACCAGTAACGATCCGATCCTGTGGGATTTCGGCTCGGCGGCCGTGCACCACAAGCTCTACACGCCCTGGCTCAAGCCGGAGAACTGCAAGGCCGGCCTGATCGGCCTGCGCGGCACGGTGAATCCGGCGTTCGGCCTGATGGAGCGCCACGCCAAGGAGATTGCGTCGCTGCTCAAGGAAGCCGGCGTCGAAAAGCTCCCCGTCGGCGTCGACATCATCGAGCCGCCGATGATGTTCGAATTGCAGAAGGCCGGGCTGAAAGTCGCCGACGGCCAGCAGGTCATGCTGGAAGCGCGCGAGATCAAATCCGCCGATGAGATCGCGCTGCTCAACCGCTCCGCCGCCATGGTCGACGGCGCCTATCACCTGATCCACGAGCAGCTCAAGCCCGGCGTGCGCGAGAACGACATCGTCGCCGAGGTGAACAAGTTTTTGTATCACCACGGCTCCGACGACGTCGAAGCGATCAACGCCATCTCGGGCGAGCGCTGCAATCCGCATCCGCACAATTTCACCGACCGTATGCTCCGCCCTGGCGATCAGGCATTCTTCGATATTCTGCAAAGCTTCATGGGCTACCGCACCTGCTACTACCGCACCTTCAATGTCGGCCGTGCCACGCCGGTGCAGCACGACGCCTACAAGAAGGCGCGCGAGTGGCTCGATCTCGCCATTGACCTGATCAAGCCCGGCGTGAGCACGGACCGGGTGTGCAGCGTGTGGCCCAAGGCGCCGGACTTCGGCTTCCCCGACGAGATGTCGGCGTTCGGCCTGCAATTCGGCCACGGCATCGGGCTCGCTTTGCACGAGCGGCCGATCATCTCCCGCGTCGTCTCGCTCGATCATCCCACCGAGATCAAGGAAGGCATGGTGTTCGCGCTGGAAACCTATTGCCCGGCCACGGACGGCTTCTCCGCCGCGCGCATCGAGGAAGAGGTGGTGGTCACCGACAAGGGCTGCCGCGTCATCACCTTGTTCCCGGCCGAGGAATTGCCGATCGCGAATAAGTATTAAACAGAGCTTGTTCCCCGGATGCAGTGCAGCGCGAAGCGGTGCACTGCTGATCCGGGGCCGTCGCGGTCTCGGCGCTTGTCGCGCAGAGCTTGTGACGATCCCGGGTCTGCAGTGCATCACTACGCTTCGCTCCGTGCTGCACTGCGCCCGGGAAACGCAGTCCGGAGTGGCGCGTCTTTCATGGCATCAGCAGAACTTCCCAAAATTTCCGTTGCCGAGCATCTGGCGCACAAGATTTGTGCGCTCGATGTGGCGCGCTTGCCCGAGGCGGTGCGGGCCAAGTGCGAGGATTTGTTGGTCGACGTGGTCGGCCTCGCCGTCACCGCGCGTAACGAAGATTATGTGAAGGCTGCGCTTGCCGGCTGCGACGACGACGGCCCGTGTACCGCCATCGGTCACGCGCGCACGCTCAGCGCCGCCGCCGCAGCCCTGGTCAACGGCACCGCGATCCACGGCGAGGATTTCGACGACACGTTCGAGGGCGGCCCGATTCATGCCGGCGCGGTCATCGTGCCGGCGGTGCTGGCGGCGTGCGAACGGCACAACCTGGATGGCCGCGCCGCGCTGCTCGGCATCGCCGTCGGCGTCGAGACCATGTGCCGGCTCAGCACTGTCGCGCCGACGCTCACCCACAAGGCGGGTTTTCATCCGACCGCGGTGTTTGGCGCCATGGGCGCCGCGGCCGGTGTCGGCGTGGCGCTGAAACTGACGCCGCGACAATTGGTCGATGCACTCGGCACTGCGGCCTCGATGGCAAGCGGCATCATCGAATATTTGGCCGAGGGTGCCTGGACCAAGCGCCTGCATGCCGGCTGGGCGGCGCAATCGGGCATCCGCGCGGCGCTGCTCGGCCGCGCCGGATTTTCCGGCCCGCGCACGGTGTTCGAAGGCGTGCACGGCTTCTTTCACGGTTTTGCGCACACCACCAAGGGCGACTACGAGGCGCTGATCGGCGACTTCGGCACGCGATGGGTCACCGAGACGCTGGCGTTCAAGCCTTATCCGTGCGGGACCATGACGCATCCCTACATCGACTGCGCGCGCCGGCTCGCGGCGAAAAAAATCAAGGCGGACGATGTCGTCGAGATGGTGTGCGAGGTCGGCGAGGGCACCGTGCATCGGCTGTGGGAGCCGCTCGCGGCGAAGCAAAAGCCCGCCAACGGCTATGCCGGAAAATTCTCCACGCCGTACTGCGTCGCCACTGCATTCGTTCGCGGCAATGTCGGGCTTGGCGATTTTTCTGACGCAGCGGTGCGCGATCCCGCCGTCGTCGCGCTCGCCGGCAAGGTGCGCTACCAGATCGACCCGCAAAATCCATATCCGAAAAATTTCACCGGCCACATCCGCGCCACTTTGCGCGATGGCACGGTGGTCGAGGAGCGCCAGCCCTATATGCGCGGCGGCGCTCAGGAGCCGCTGACCCGCGCCGACATCCAGGACAAGTTTTTGCTTAACGCCATCCACGGCGGCTGGGCTGCCGCCCGCGCCGCACAGGTGCTGCAGACCATCGGCACGCTGTTCGACGGGCCGGTCGAGCTCACGGCGTTGCGCGATTGATCGTCACATTTCCATTGACATTGGGCGTGGATTATACGATAGGAATTAAATCCTGCTCACGTAAGGGACGTCAACCGGTGACGCCGACTGACGGGGCGGGTGCGGTTCCTGCGGGCGGCGGCTCGTCACTGCCGCTCCCGGGCGGTCCGGGCATCGACCCCGCCGGCATTACGACCGGCGCGCGAGGTGCTTCGTTTAAGCGCGGTGCCAAGGTGCGGGTAACGCCTGCGCGCTGCATCGCGTGAAGCGCGGCCTGGATCGAGCTTCGGCAATTGGCCGGAGCAAGAGCCGCGGTGGAGCGCCGAGAGGCGAGCGCGCTCCGATGAGCGCGCGGCCGCGCCCGAAGCGCATTTGGGTGGCAACATCCGATGCGTGGCGTGGCCCCACGGGACAGTTGCGCCTACCGGCGCTCCGCCTCCCTTTATTTTTTCGAGGCGAAAGATTCGTGGCGTGATTGCAAGCCTCGGGCGCGAACGCGTCGCGAGAACGAATTTGCATGTGCTCCTCTCGTCTGCCGTCGCGGCGAAGCGTAAGTTCGCCCGGCAAAAACTTGGAGGAAACGAATGGCCACCATGATCGCCGCGCGGCTGCATGCCTACGGCTCGCCGATGACGCTCGATCGCATCGAGGTGCCGGAGCCGCGGCCGACCGATGTGCTGGTCGAGGTCAAGGCCTGCGGCGTCGTGCCCAATCTGGCGCGGGTGGTGAGCAATTTCTTCGGCTCGCTGACGCCCGACAACAAGATGATGCCGCCACTGCCGGCGATTTTCGGCCTCGATCCAACCGGCGTCGTCGCCAAAGTCGGCGCGCAGGTGTTTTCGATCCGCCCGGGCGACCGCGTCTATGTCAATCCGGCGCGGTCCTGCGGCTCCTGCAAGATCTGCCGCAGCGGCAAGGAGCTGGATTGCCCGAGTTTCACCCTGCAGGGCTATTTCGGCCGCTCGCAGGACATCATGCGCGCCTATCCGTATGGCGGGCTGGCGCAGTTCATCACCGCGCCTGCCACCGCGCTGGTCAAGCTTCCTGATAATCTCAGCTTCGAAGCCGCTGCGCGGCTCGGCTATTTCGGTACCGCCTATTCGGCGATGAAGAAGATCGGCGTCGGTCCCGGCCAGACGCTCTTGATCAACGGCATCAGCGGGCAGCTCGGGCTCAACGCCGCGCAGCTCGCGCTGGCGATGGGCGCGACAAAAATTCTCGGCACCGGGCGCAAGCAAGCACTGCTCGATCGCGTGAAGGCGCTGGCGCCGCGACGCATCGACGTTCTTGCGGTACCGGATGCGCCTGCTCAAGGAGTCAGTCCGGCAAACCCCGACCCGCTTGTCGTGTGGGCCAGGAAGGCGACCGAAGGCCATGGCGTCGATGGCATGATCGATTGCCTGCCGCCCGGCGCGCCGGCCGGCGCGATGATGCGGGCGCTGTTCTGCCTGCGGCGTGGCGGCCGCGCGGTCAATGTCGGCGCCGTTCTTGAAACGCTGCAGCTCAATGCATTCTGGATGATGACCAACCGCATCGGCCTGCAAGGTTCCGTCTGGTTCACCACCGGCGAGGGCGAGGAGATGGCGGCCATGGCCGGCGCCGGTACGCTGGACTTTTCGGCGTTGGAACATCAGGTCTCGCCTCTGTCCAAGGTCAACGAGGTGCTGGCCGGCATGGATGCCCGCGACGGCGGGTTCACCAATTTCGTCATCGATCCGACGCAGGTTTGAAGGACGCCCCGGCACCCTCCCGCGCGGCCGCAAAAGCTGCTAATCCATTCGCCAAGAGATAACGACGAGTAAGCCCAGCGAGGACGCCATGTATTCCAATCTCGAACTGTTCATCGACGGCAAGTGGCACGGCGCCGACGGCCGCAAAGGCGAGGATGTGATCAATCCGGCGACGGAAAAGCCGCTCGCCCACCTGCCGCATGCGAGCCTTGCCGATCTCGACCAGGCGTTGGCGGCGGCCATCAAGGGTTTTGCGGTGTGGCGCGCCACGTCGGCCTACGACCGCTGCAAGATCTTACACAAGGCTGCCGATCTGATGCGGGAGCGTTACGACGCCATCTCGAAAATCATGGTGCTCGAGCAGGGCAAGACCTATCCCGAAGCCCGCGCCGAAGTGATCACCTCGGCCGACATCATCGACTGGTACGCCGAAGAGGGCCGCCGCTCCTATGGCCGCATCGTGCCGGGCCGCGGCAAGGGCATCCGCCAGCTCGTGATCCAGGAGCCGATCGGCGTCGTCGCCGCCTTCACGCCGTGGAACTTCCCGGTGCTCACCCCGGCGCGGAAAATCGGTGGCGCGCTCGCCGCCGGCTGCTCGCTCATTCTCAAAGCGTCGGAAGAAACGCCGGGCGCTTGCGTCGAGATGGTGCGCTGCTTCGCCGATGCCGGCCTGCCGGCGGGCGTGCTCAACCTGGTGTTCGGCGTGCCGGCGGAAGTCTCCGAATATCTGCTCGCCAAGGACGCAGTGCGAAAAATTTCCTTCACCGGCTCGATCCCGGTCGGCAAGCATTTGGCGGCGCTCGCCGCCAAGGGCATGAAGCGCACCACCATGGAGCTCGGCGGCCATTCGCCGGTCGTGGTGTTCGCCGACGCCGATCCGGAAAAGGCGGCCGACACCATCGCGGCGTTCAAGTATCGCAACGCCGGCCAGGTCTGCATCTCGCCGACGCGCTTCTACGTGCAGGAAGACGTCTATGCGCGCTTCCTCAAGCGCTTCACCGAATACGCCAACGGCATCAAGCTCGGCGACGGCCTGGAGAAAGGCATCACCATGGGGCCGATGGCCAACGCGCGGCGCATCGAGGCGATGGAGGGTTTCGTCAACGACGCCAAGAGCCGCGGCGGCAAGATCCAGACCGGCGGCAAGCGGCACGGCAACCAGGGCTTCTTCTACGAGCCGACGGTGATCACCGATATTCCGGACGACGCCAAGGTGATGAAAAACGAGCCGTTCGGCCCGCTGGCGCCGGTCGTCACCTTCAAGACCTTCGATGAGGTGGTCGAGCGCGCTAACTCGCTGGAATATGGACTGGCGGCTTACGCCTTCACCACGTCGAACGCGACTGCCGCGGCGATCGGCGATGCGCTGGATTCCGGCATGGTCGGCGTCAACTCCATCGCCATCTCGACGCCGGAGACGCCGTTCGGCGGCGTCAAGGAAAGCGGCCACGGCAGCGAGGGCGGCATCGAGGGCCTTGGCGCTTATCTGGTCACCAAGTTCATCTCGCAGGGATGATGCGCAGAGTGGGCGCGAGGTTGGTAGCGTGGATTACGGCCTGATCCTGACTTACCTCGTCCTTGCGCCTATCGTCTTCGGCTTCGTCTTCCGCAAGCAATTGCGCGCGTGGTGGATCCGGCAAAAATTGAAGAAAGCCGGCATTGCCACCGGCACGGTCCAGCCGCCCGTGCTTTCGACCCGTCTCTACGAGTTGGAGAAAGTCTTCGGTCCGTTCGGCTCCGATGCCGCGCATCCGAGCGCGCTCTACGCGCACAAGCACTTCATCGAGGCCGTGGGGCTCTTGGCGTTGCCGAGCGTGCCGCTTGCGGTGGTGATGCAATATGCCGAAGGCAACAGCTGGTCGCTGTCGAGCGCGGCGCTTGCAGCGCTGCGCAAGCGTTCCGATCGCGGCGAGGCGGTCGAGCGCGTGCTGGTGCAATGCGGGTACTATTCGCCGTGGGCGATGTATTTCGCCTTGGATTTCCTCGCCGATGCGGAGCCGCGCATTCCTATCGGTGCGCCGCTGACGCACGCCAAGGATTGGTGGGTCGACAGCCGCTGGATGCCGAACATGTTCCGCGATTATTTCGTTCGCTGCGCGGGGCAGGGCGACGAGACGACGTTCGGCCCGACTTTGCTGCAGTCCGGAGTGTCGCCGCACGACACAATTCGAAAATTCCTGCAGCAGATCACGCATCCGTTTGTGACACCGCTCATCAACGAGCTTGATGCCTTACGCTCGCCGTCGGCACCGGCTGCGCCGGCCAAGTCTTACGCGACATTGAGCGCGGTCGGCCGGTTCTGGTTGCCCCAGCACGGCATCGACACGCTGGTCGAGCCGGATGGCTGGCGCGAGGCCCTTGCGCTCGCCGAGTCCACGCTGCGCCAAGATCCGCCGCGCTCGCTGTTGGTCTCCGGCGAGCCCTTGGTCGGCAAGACGTCGTTCCTGCGGCTGTTAGCGCAACGTCTCGCGCCACAAGACTGGAGCGTCTTCGAGGCCAGCGGCGCCGATCTGCAAGCCGATCAGGTTTATATCGGCCAGCTCGAAGGCCGCATCCGCCAGGTCGTCGACGAGTTGGCGAAAGGCCACAAGCTGATCTGGTACGTGCCCGATATCGTGCAGGTCGCCATGAGCGGCCGGCATTCCGGCCAGAGCGCGACCATGCTCGACCAGATCATGCCGGCGATCGCTGCCGGCCGGCTGATCGTGTGGTGCGAGGCGACGGCCAAGGGCACCGCGCGGCTGGTGCAGCTCAAGCCCTCGCTGCGCGGCCTGTTCGAAACCGTGACGCTCGAGCCGTTGTCGCCGGCGGCGACGTTGTTGCTCGTGCGCGACGTGATCGCCGAGCTGGATAGTTGGGCGAGTATCCAGTTCGATCCCGACTGTGCCAAAATCGCGCTTGATACCGCGAGCCAATATCTCGGCACCAGCGGACTGCCGGGCTCGGCCTTGTTCCTGCTCAAGCTCACCGCAATGCGCGCCGAGCAGACCGGCGAGTCGATTTCCGCGCGCCGGGTACTGGAAACGCTATCGCAATTCTCCGGCCTGCCGGTCTCGATGCTCGACACCAGGGAGCAACTCGATCTCAAGTCGATCCGCGACTTTTTCGCTGCGCGCGTGATCGGCCAGGACGAGGCGGTCGAGGCCATGATCGCGCGCATTGCCATGCTCAAGGCAGGCCTGAACGATCCGAACAAGCCGATCGGCGTGTTTCTGTTCGCCGGGCCGACCGGCACCGGCAAGACCGAGCTGGCCAAGGCGGTCTCGGAATTTCTGTTCGGCTCGGTTGAGCGGATGATCCGCCTCGACATGAGCGAATTCCAGACCCATGAAGCGGTCAGCAAGATCCTCGGCCAAAGCTCGGTGTCGGCCGTCGAGGCCGACTCGCTGATCAGCCGCGTGCGCAAGCAGCCGTTCTCGGTCGTCCTGCTGGACGAATTCGAAAAGTCGCATTCCAATATCTGGGACCTGTTCCTGCAGGCGTTCGACGAGGGCCGGCTGACAGATGCGATGGGCCAGGTTGCGGACCTGCGCCACTGCCTGATCATCCTGACGTCGAATCTCGGCGCCACCGCCCATCGCAGCATGGGCTTGGGCTTTGCGCCGCAGGCCGACGAGTTCAGCAAGGACCAGGTGCTGCGCGCCATCAGCCTGACCTATCGGCCGGAATTCCGGAACCGGCTCGACAAGATCATCGTGTTTCAGCCGCTGACCCGCGATTTGATGCGCGGCATTCTCAAGAAGGAGCTGGCGGCGCTGCTCGAGCGGCGCGGCTTGAAGGACCGCGCCTGGGCCATCGAGTGGGAATCCTCGGCGCTGGAATTTTTGCTGGAGAAAGGCTTTTCGCCGGAAATGGGCGCGCGGCCGTTGAAGCGCGCGATCGACCAATATCTCGTGGCGCCGCTCGCGGCCATCATCGTCGAGAAGCGATTTCCCGAAGGCGAACAGTTTCTTTTCGTGCGCAGCGACGGCGAGGGCATTCAGGCCGAATTCGTCGACCCGGATGCGGATGTGGCCGCTGCGGCTCAGTCGCCCTCGGTCGCGCCCGCCGTCTCGCCGGCGCTCGCCTCGATGATCCTCACTCCGGAAGGAACGCAGGCCGAATTCACGGCGCTGAAAGCCGAATATGATGGTATCGAGCGGACGCTCGCTTCCGACGAATGGGAAAATCTCAAAGAGAGTCTCTCCGGCGACATGTCGTCGGTAGACTTCTGGTCACGTCCGGATCGCTTCAACACGCTGGCGCGCCTCGCTTTGATGGATCGGGTCAGGTCGGCCACGGAAACGGCGGACGCGCTGCGCACGCGGCTCGCCAGAGGCTCGCGGCGGTCGCGGCCTTATTCGGCGGAACTCAGCGGCCGCCTGGCGTTGCAACTGCACCTGATCAAGGAAGGCATCAAGGACGCCTTCGACGATGCGCCGATCGAGCTCGCGCTGACGATCGAGCCGGTGTTCGACGGCACCGGCGATCGGCAGGCGACGCTGACGTGGTGCCGCAAGCTGACGGCGATGTATCGCGCCTGGGCCGACAAGCGCCGGATGCAAATCAGCGATGTCGTCTCAAGAAGCAAAGACAAGGAGACGCCGGTCCTGTTGATCTCAGGCTTCGGCGCGCACCGCGTCTTGGCGCCGGAAGCAGGTCTCCACGTCTTCGAGCCGTTCGAAGGTTCGGGAAACCGGGTGACGGCGCGGGTGCGCCTTGCGGCGGTGCCGCTCGGCGACGTGCCTGCCGCCAAGGAGCGCAGGCTGGCGATCGAGGCCATCGACGCGGCGCCGCGGCCGAACAATGTCGTGCGGCGCTATCGCGAGGAGCCGCCGCTGGTGCGCGATGCCGCCGGCCAATGGCGTAGCGGCCGTCTCGATCTCGTGCTCGGCGGCGAATTCGATCTGCTGCAAGCCGGCCAGCGCTGACGCTGGCATAGATCAACCAATTTTATCGTCATCGCCGTAGAGCGTCGCCAGCGTGGCCTTGACCGTCAGAGCCGCCGGCACGGCGAGAATCACGCCGGGAATGCCGAGCAGCGCCGCGCCGGTGAGGAAGCAAAAGATGATCAGCACCGGATGCACATTGGCCGCACTGCCGAGCACGAGCGGCGCGACGATCTGGTCGATCGATAGCCGCAGCAGCACCGCATAGAGCGCAAAGGCCAAAATGCTCGACAGCCCGGTCGCCGTGTGCAGCGACACCAGGCCGGCAACGATCGCCGCCGTGGTCGAGCCGATGATCGGAATGGTCTCGAGGATGCCGGTCAGCAAGGCCAGCAAGAAGGCGTGGTCGATGCCGAGAATGAGGCCAAGCCCGATATAGGCGGCGATCACCGCGTAGATCACGATGACGAAGAGGCCGACGAAATAGCGCTTCAGGACGGGATCGAGCCGCCTGCCGATTTGCGCCACCAAGGGACGCCGGCTCGGCGGCACCAGCCAGAACAGCCCGCGCGCCACGCTTTTGCCGCTGACCAGGAAATAGCAGAGCAGGACGACAGTTAGAAATGTGCCCACGAGGGTGGCAAAACCGAAGCCCGCGACGAGCACGAGCCGGTCCGGCCGGCTGAACCAACCATGGATGCGGTCGCCGATGATCCGGACGATGCCGTTCAAGTCGATCGGTCGCCCGAACAGGCGAATAGGCTCGCCGTCGGCGGCGCGGTGCAGCAGATGGTCAAGCGTTCCCTGCAAGTCGGTCACCGTGCTGCCGGTCTCGGCGACAAGGTGCCGTCCGGCTACGGCGACCGTGAATCCCGCGAGACCGACCAGCAGCAGGAACAGCAAAACCGCCCACAGGGGGCGCGGCAGCCCGGTTCGCCCGGCAAGCCAATCCAACAGCGGCGTGCAGATATAGGCAATAATGCCGGCGATCACGAACGGCAATACAATGAAGCCGACGAGATAGACAAACAGCGCCAGGGCGATGAACGTCACCACAACGGCGCGGAGTTCGGCGGTGTCGCGCGATGCCGTGGCGCCGCCGCCGTCGGCGCTTTCCTTACATTTCGGATCGACGGGGTTCGGCATCAATTCGGTCCATACGCAGCGCCCGACCGCGATGGGCACTCCGGCATGAATTATACAGAAATGGCGGGGCCGCAAACCGGCCGCGTGGGCCGGCAAATTGGGGCGATCAATGTATTTTGGTGGAGCATGATCTTTTCCGAAAACCGGTATCCACCCTCGGATCAAGTCCGAGGGCAGGCTTTTTTCGGGATCATGCTCAGAACGCTATTTGTACGATTGCGTCAGATACGTCGCTGCATCTTCGGACAACCGCTGCCGGTCGCGTTCGCCGCGTTGCGCCGTCTCGATAATGCGCTTGGCCATGATTTCCTGCGCCACCCGCTTGTAGCGCGGCGATGCCAGCGAGCTGCCTGATTTCTCGATCGACGCCCACGCGTCTTCGAATGCCGCGGCCAGGACCTCGATGACTTCGGGATCGAAGGCGGATTGGGCCAGCAATGGGACTACTGCCATGATTGCTCTCCGCAATAACTATACTGCCGCATCATCTCAACTCGCCACAAATAGATTTGACGTATCCGACCGTTCGAGCACCGAGGCAGCGGTATCGCCGAAAAACAGCGTCTCGCCGGGCCGCCGGCTGACGCCGAGCACGACGAGATCGTAACCGCGCCTGGCTTCGCGGATGATGGCTTCGCCGGGCGCCAAGTTTGCAAGTGTCGTGCTGCGCACGTCGACGTCGTAGCGGTCGCCCAATGCGCCGATGTCCTTGAGGATCGCCTGCTCGTTGCGCCGCGTCGCGCGCTTGCGCGCCGCACTATTGGCCTTGCCGCCGCCGCCGTTGGTGCGCGTGACGAACAGCGCGGTGACCTGCGCGTCGCTCGCCCTGGCCAGCGTCAATCCGATTTCGGCGGCGCGGCGCGACACTTCGGTGCCGTTGACGGGAATCAGGATCTTGCCGTAACGGCGCGGCAGCCGGTCGCGCCGCGGTTCATGGGTGTCGACCACGGCAAGCGGGCCCTCAAAGCCGTTGGTGATGAGCGAAATGTCCTTGCTGAATCCGCCATTGGGATTGCGGGTTTTGGCGATCCCGACCACCATGAAATCATAGCCCTTGCGCGCTTCTTCGGCGATCGCCTGCGGGCCTTTCGGTTTGTCGGACCGGGCGGTCACATCGACATCGCCCGGCTTCTCCTCGTCGGGATGAGACTCGAGCATGTCGATGCCTTCGGCTGCCGCTTCGACTGTTTTCTTCGACTCTTTTTCCTTCGACTCTTTGCCATTGGTTTTTGCCGCAGCTTTCCTGCCGCGATCGTCCTTCGACAGGTCGACGATGGTGGTCGGCTTGCCGCCGGAGCCGGCGAGGGCGCCGGCGAGGCGAGACGCGAATTGGCCGTTGGCGCTGTCGTCGGCGGCCAGCAGCAGGCGTTCGAGATTGGTCACAAAACCCTTGGCGTCGAGCTCTTCGCGCTCGAGCCGGATGCGTTCCTTCTTGCGCATCGGCAGCCGCTTGAGCGCCCAGCGCAGCATCGGCGGCATCGCCATGGTGGTCACGATCGCCATGGTGACGATGAGGGTGAACAGATCGCGGTTGAGCACGCCCATCGACAGGCCGATGGTGGCGACGATCACCTCGGTCGAGCCGCGTGCGTTCATACCGCAGCCGAGCGCCAGCGATTCGGCGCGCGTCAGGCCGCCGAGCTTGCCGCCGACGAAGGCGCCGAGGAATTTGCCGACGCTGGCGATGACGATAAGGCCTATGGCGAGCAGCGCCAGAGCGGGGTTTTTCAGCACGGTCAGATCGGTGCTCAGGCCCGACAGGCCGAAGAACACCGGCATGAACAGCGCCACGATGAGGCCGCGCAATTGCTCGTCGATATGGCGGGTGAGGATTGGCGATTCACCGATCAGGATGCCGGCGACGAAGGCGCCGAGCACGGTGCTGACGCCGATCAACTGCGTGATCAGCGCCATCGCGATCATGATCACCAGAATGGTAGTGATGACGGGAAACTCGCTTGCGAAATTGTCGTTGGCCCAACGGATCAGGTAGAACACGATGCGGCGGCCGATGGTCAGGCTCGCGACCATGAACGCCGCGGTGCCGAGCACGGCGCGACCGAGCGACCAGAGGTCGACGGTTCCCGCCGACGCCAGCCCGAATGCGACTGCGATGATCACCCAACCGATGGTGTCTTCCAGGATCGCCGAAGCGACGATGATCTGGCCGAGATCGCGGCGCATGAAATTCATCTCGCGCACCACCATCGCCACGATCTTCACCGACGAGATCGACAGCGCGGTGCCGAGGAAGATCGCGGTGACGAGGCGCGCATCCGGCTTCGGCAATAGCGCGTCCGGCAGCATCTCGCCGAGCGCAAAGCCGCAGATGAACGGCAGCGCGACGCCGGCGGCGGCCACGGTCACCGCGGCGCGGCCGACCCGCTTCACCAGCTGCAAATCGGTTTCCATGCCGGTCAGCAGCAGCAGCATCAGAATGCCGAGCTGCGACACCGCATTGATCATGCTCTTCTGCTCGGGCGTGCCCGGGAACAGCGCATGCTGCGCGGCGGGCCAGATCATGCCGAGCACCGACGGCCCGAGCAAAAGCCCGCCGATGAGCTGTCCCATCACCGCCGGCTGCCCCAGCCGCTGCGCGGCCTCGCCCATCAGCCGGCCGACCACAAGCAGCAGCCCGAGCTCGGCGATGAAGATTGCTTCTGAACTGACCGAAGTGGCGCCCTCGGCCGCGAGCGCCGTGGTCGGCAGGATGAGAATGACCGCGGCAAGCAAAATCCCGGCGGCGCGCAGCGATCGACACTGCGCCGGATCATTCGCCCGGACAGGCCGGCGGCTTGCTGTCATTCCCTGACCATGGAGTGCGCCCTGCCGTAAATAACGCACGACCGGCGATTATGGTCCCGGTCCGCGCAACATGGCCAGAGCATTGAATTATTTGAATTCTTAAGCTAGGCCACGAATTACTGCGTTCGCGTGGATGCCGATGCGCAAAGTTGGGGGCTTCTGATGTTCCATGGAAATTACAAATCCGCAGACGGTTGATATCGACGCTTTCGCCAGTTTCCTGGACTGGCTCATTTGCACTCATGCATGCGCCCGAAACGCGGCAGAACACCAAGCTCGCAATCCTCGTTGCAAACGTGCGACGAAGATCGTGCAGCGTCCAGCCTGCGACCCCGCAACTTCTGTCGCACCTCTTTTTGTCTTCCCCCACCGGTCGTTTGACCCAAACGGAACATCTAGCCCAATTAGCGTCTGGCTAGTCGGTCGAATTTCAAATGCGCCCACCCATGCCGCCGTCCGCGATTGCTTTGCGAACTTCTGCTCGCAGTGTCTTTACGAGCTGACGCATAGCCAAGGTGATGGGTCGTTCGGTCGAATATGCGATCATGAATTTCAGACTCAAGTTTGGCTTAACCAGGCGTCTGATGATCAACGCTGGATCGGTGGCATCGAAGATGACTGTACCGTGGGGAAGCATGGTTGCCCCAACCTTCGACTGAACCAGTTCCTTTATCGCGCTTAGCGAATCCACTTCAACGACTACATTGAGTTCCCTATTTTGCTTCCGCGCTGCGATATCTAGCACGCGGCGTAGCCCATGGTGTTTGGCCGGAAGAACCATCGGGATTGAAGCCGCCCTGTCGAATGGGATTGTTTCGCGTTCCAAATTGTGGGTTTCGACGATGTCTCGATGCCCTACGAAAAAGAGGTCTGTTGTCACTAACGGATCCATGCGCATCGCATGAGACCGGGTGCCATTGTTGACGACCGCCATGTCAACACGGCCGGCGACGATCCATTCGTTCACGTGGCCGCTATAGCCGTCGAGAAAATGCAATTTCACACTTGGGAATTGTGCCAGGAAGACCTTTACCAGGCGTGGACCCATAACCGCACTCAGGGACGGAGGCATGGCAAACGAGAGAGAACCCGCCAGTTCGCCTGAGCGGACGGAAAGCTCGGACTTGGCTTGCTGAAGTTTCCGAACGAGCGGAGCGACGTTTATTCGAAAATGTTCGCCCGCTTCCGTTAGGCGCGTTCCTCTGCCGTGCCGATAAAAGAGCTTTGCTCTGAGCTCTTTTTCTAATTGTTTGATCTCGCGGCTGAGCACCGGCTGGGCGATTCCTAGAACAGACGATGCCGTCGAGATACTTCCGCTCTCTGCGACGGAGAGAAAGCGCTGAAGCTGGCGAAGTTCCATTCGATGCCCCCCGGCCCGATCAAGTCGGCACCGCGTGTAGCCTGAGATACATCAGATCAGCGAAGCATGACATATACCGAAAAGGTATATCTGTTAGCTTCCCGTTCGCTCGTGTTAAGTGCAATGATTTCGCAAATAGAATAGCAGCGTTGTTCGCAAGTATCGCGCGAGGATGCCCGGAGCACCCGTGCTGCGAGCCTTCAGTCAGATTAAATAGGGGAGGAACGACATGTATCACGAGAGAAGTAAGCGGCTGCAGCGCCTGTTGCCGACCCGAGTTCTGTTTCTGCTCACTCTAGTGATGGCGGCAGCCACGACGTTTGTCGGCGCGCCGACCGCTTGGGCTGCCGACGTAACTTGCACCAGCGTGATGAGCGGCGACGCATCGGGACCGCTCAAAATCAATGGAAATGTCACCGTCCCCACAAACGCGCACTGTACTCTTAGCTTCGTGAATGTGACCGGCAATGTGCAGGCCGGCCCGGGTTCCACCCTGCTGATCAACGGATATACCGAGCCGTCGACGATCGGCGGCAACGTTGAGGCCACTAACTGCTACTCCGCGTTACTCGAAGGCAATGTCACGGTCGGCGGAAATGTGCAGATCGTAGGGTGCCACGGCAACGGACCGAACGGCTTTCAAGGGCCGGACATCGTCATCAACGGCAATTTCCATTGCGAAGGGAACTCATCGAATGCCGCGTCCTGCCTGGCGTGGCTCGGCAAGGTCTCCGGAAACGTGGAGATACAACAGAATCACGGACAAACAGCGGCTGACATCAGCCTTGTGACCGTTGGCGGCAACCTGACATGCCTGCTCAATTCGTCGGCGCCGACGCACCTGCATGGGCCGAGCTGGGTGGACGGTAATTCGCTAGGTCAATGCAAGGGCTTTGCCACGGAAACGACTTCGATCAGTAACGGTCCGGTCTCGCCGGCAGAATCCTGCGCCGCGCTTGCCAGCCCGCCGGCCCCGGGTTTCCCGGTGCCCAACACGGTGATTACGTCGGCAGTGGACACCGCGGCCGGCGGCGGCTTGCCGGAACGCTGCATCATCAACGGCTACGTCAATCGGCGCGTCAGCCCGGTTGACAACTGCACCTACCAAAACGGTTTCCAAGTACAGTTGCCCCTAACGGCGAACTGGAATGGTCGTTTCATGTTTCAGGGCGGCGGTGGAACGGAAGGTTCTGTCCCAACCGCTACAGGCACTGACTCCGGCAGCGCCGGATCGAATTTCGGCATTCTCAACGGTTACGCCGTGGTCAGTCAGGACGGCGGTCACGAGAACACGCAGCTCATCGCGTGCGGCAAGACGACGCTGGAGTTTTACCTCGATCCGATGGCGACGATCGGAAACGGCTACCAATCGATCGAGGTGTCCGCGATCACCGCAAAGTACCTGATCAATGAGTACTACGGCACCGGCGCTAACCGCTCGTACTGGGTCGGCTGTTCCGAAGGCGGCCGCCAAGGCATGGTAATGTCGCAGATTTTCCCTTCCTTCTTCGACGGCATCGTGGCGGGGGATCCGGTTTACGATGTGCAAGCTGTGAATCTTTCGGAAATATGGAGCGTCCAGCAAATTCGGAACGCCTACTTGGCGCAGGTGCCTCCTCTACCGCCGATCACTGAAGTTTCCGAGCCGGCTCCGCAAGCGCCTGAACCCATTTTGGGTCTGGCATTCCCGACCTCCGATCAGACGTTATTCGAGACGGCTCTGCTGCAGTCCTGCGACACGCTGGATGGCGTTGCCGACGGCATAATTGATAACTTGCCGGCATGTCAGGCGAAGTTCGATCCGGCCACCGCGATGTATACGGACTACACGGGCACCCTCGGGCCGGCGGGAGAGACTTATCGGCTGCAGTGTACTGGTGCCAAGAACGCAACCTGCCTGCTCTCGGCACAAATTCAGGCTGTCAAGAACATCGCCCAGGGAGTGCGCAACAGCAGCGGCGCCTCGGTCAAAGCACCGGCCGGGGCGGTCGCACCTGATCATGTTGATAACACCGTCCTCGGCTACGCTTACGACGGCGGATGGATGACGACTGTCGGCATTCCATCAAGAGACATCGGCAGCGCAACATCGCCACCCGGTAACGAAGGGCAGTTCAATCAGCTGCCCTATGGATGGATTACGCCTCCCAATCCGGCGTTTGATCCAAATTCCTTCAACTTTGATACCGAACTAGGCATGTTGACGACCGCGACGCCGAAGATCGAGTTCTCGACGTCGCTCGATATCCGTCACTTCGTGAACTATGGCCACAAGATCATCTTCTATCATGGGCTGAGCGATCCGGGCCCGCCTGTTACCGGCACCATCAATTACTATAACCAGATGGCGTCGCAGCATGGCGGTATTAACTCCGCCCAGAATTTCTCGCGGTTCTACGGCGTTCCGAACCTGGATCACTGCACAGGCGGAGCGACCACCGACCAGTTCGACATGCTGACACCGATCGTGAATTGGGTCGAGAAGGGTGCAGCGCCGATGGGGGTTCCGGCTACCGGTGTTCACTTCAATGCCACGACCTTTCAAGCATTGGGAAACTATATCACGGGCGGGTTCATAAACGCCCCAATCACCCGCAGCCGGTTGCTGTGCCCGTATCCGCAGCAGGCGCGCTTTGCGGGCGCTATCACGGTATCCAATCACGTGCCGGTAGCGGCCAATCCGGCTGATCTCGCCAGCGCTGCGAACTATACGTGTGTCCAACCTGATGATCATGACCAAGACCAAAACCATGATCATGACCACGATCATTGATGGTCCTGGATAGTGCGAGCCGTAATCTCGCAATCGAAGCCAAAGAGGAAGGGCGGGGACAACCTGCCCTTCTTTTTTTATGGTGAGTCTGAACGAACTTGCAGACGGAGCATTTTCCGACCAAACCGACATGGACGAAAAATAACTGCCATTCGCGCCCGGAAATTATGCAGAAATTGATCGCCATCGCGCTTACGGCTTTCCTGTGCGCGGCTCCCCGTTTTGTCGCGGCCAGTGAGATATTAAATGTAGCTGTGCCAGATCGCGGCGCGTGGGATAGCTCTTATACCGAGTTTGGGCTTCAGCAGGGTTTTTTCAAAGAGGAAGGCCTCGATGTGCGGATCACATATGTGGCAGATCAGGCCGCGCTTGAGAGCGTGCTGGTGTCCGGGAAGGTCGACATTGCCGTCGGTGCGGGATTTGCCGACATTCTAGGTGTTTGGTCCCACGGCGCGCCGGTCAAGATCATCTCGCCCGAATCGACCGGCGCACCCGATGTTTTCTGGTTTGGGAAGATCGCAGGCCCTGTCGCCAGCGTGAGCGACCTGCATGGCCAAGCCGTCGGCTATTCCGCTCCCGGCTCTCTGACGTATTTCATCCTGCGCACGCTCCTAAAGGAGGCCGGCGTAGATGATGCCAGGCTCGTTGCTGTTGGCCCTGCCGTCTCCGGCTATCCGCAAGTATTGGACGCGCAGCTAGCCGCCTCATGGAGCAGGCCTCCTGCCAACGTGAACTACCTCCTTGCTGGTGAAATCCGCATTATCGCGCGCGCTAACGATTCGCCGCAGGTGCGTAACGAGACGACGCGGGTCAATGCAGTCAATGCGAATTTTCTCGCCAGCCACCGCGGGGCAGTGATCGGGTTTCTCAAAGCGTACAAGAAATCTGTCGTTTGGGCCTATTCAAGCCCGATCGCTCTTGACACTTATGCCCAGCTTTCCGGTCAGTCATTGGACGCCGCAAAGTATATTTTCAAGGAGTTCACGTCGAGGGAGGGGGCCCAGCTCGATCAGATCAAGGGTGAAGATCGCGTGCTCGCGGAGGCGTTAGCGGCAAAGCGCATACCCCACGCCTTGACCCACGAGGACATCGAAGGAGTCTATGACTTTGTTGCGAAGTAAGACTCCTGCCCGCAGCGGACTAGGCGGATCAGACATGTGGGGCGGTGCAGCGCTTTCCGAAAAAGCTGACGTGCGCGGTCCTCGCCGACATGATGGACTGCCGCCTTGAACGCCGCAGTGACGCCAGCTTCAACCTTGGCGAAACGGCGCGCTCGTTCAGCATCGCTTTCACACGCGGCGCCGAGAAGAGGTACGTAATGCAGTCCGAAAATATCTTGCTGAGTTTTTAATAGCGGAAACCATGGGCGACTGGGCATTTTCATCGCTCAACTTCGGGGGCCCGCGCGCTTACGGTCGTTGGGGCAGGTGTCAGGGCAGGCTGAAAGATGAGAGTGAAATATCTAGATTTTACAAAGACTTAGTGAGATACATTGGCGGAGAGGGAGGGATGGAACGCCAACGGAGGATGACGCATCAATAACCATTGCAGCACAAAGACTTATCTAGCTTCTTGCATGTCGCTAACGACTGTCGCTAATGTATGTCGCTATGACACGCAAAACCGATTACCTTTTTCAGCGGCCAGGCAGTAGCAATTGGTGGATCAAGCTACAGTCGCCCGGCAAACGCGTCGAGAAGTCCCTCCGCACGTCCGACCGCAAAGAGGCCGAGATTATAGCTCTCCCGATGATAGCGCATCATAAGGCCGCGCTATTGGCTGCAAAGCCCCGGCTGGAAGCGGTCTGGCGGTACGAATTCGAGCCGAGCGCTGACATGCAGAATGCCCCCAACCGGGAACGCGTGTTGGCGTCCGCAATCGAGCTTAAATTCTATGGCCCCAATGGCAAACTCTTGCGAACGACGCCTAACGGCGGCCCTGCGATCCGGATTGTGAACCTCCAACATCGGCTTGGGATACCCTTCGCTGACGAACGTATGATTGGAGTAGTCACAGAGAAGGCACGGGGGAAGCCTAAGACCGATGATGATAAGGTCTTAGAAACGTACATCGAACACCGCAAGATCTCCGGTTATATCGAGCGCGAAGCCCGCGAGGTGTGGGCGCTATTCAAGATGTTGACCGATGGCAAGTCGTTGAAGGATTGCGACCGTGATGACGGCCGCAAGCTAGTCGCCCATTTCGAGGGACAGGGGCTTAAGAGCGCGACGATTGAGAAAAAGATCGCGTGGCTTAATGCGGCGGTAAACCTTGCAATCAGTGAGGGGCGCTTAAAATTCAATCCGTTCGCATCCATCGTGCCCAGAGTCCGGGACAAAACCCGACGCCTGCCACTCGCCGATGCTGATATGAAGGCGATCAAGCGCAACCTCACGCGACTCGGCGAGGCCGATCAGTTGTTGGTCCGCTTGCTCGCAAGCACAGGCATGAGGTTGTCGGAAGCATTCGAGATTGACGGCGAGCAAAAAGAGCGCGGCGTGCGCTATGTCATCGTCGGCAAAAAGACCGATCAATCGTTGCGCCGCGTCCCGCTGCCGGCAGCCGTGCTGCCGTATCCGCCGAAGTCCATCAAGGAACCGCTGTTTGCCCTAACAAGGCACAAAGACCCTTCGGACGCGGCGTCAAAACGCCTCAATCGGTTTCTTGATGACATCGGCATTACGGACCCGCGCAAGGTGGCGCATTCGCTACGGCACCGAGCCCAGGATCGGCTACGCGCGGCCGGATGCCCCGAAGATGTTCGGTGGTCCATCCTAGGCCACGAGGAAGAGACAGTCGCGGCCGGGTACGGCGTCGGCTTTCCCGTGCCGCTGCTCCGCAAGTGGATTGATAAGATAGGGTTCTAGCGCGCCGACTTCGGCGGCTGTTCCTGCACGCGCTAACTTGCAGCCATCTGAGATGGCTTTTCGATCGGGGGCCCTGTTCCGCGGAGAAATTAGGGCCAGCGGTCATCTGAACCGTGCCCATAGGCCGAACACGCGAGCGCACCGACCAGTTCTGCAAGTGTAAAAAAATGCTTGCCAACTCGGAGCCGTCCACTATGTGCCAATTGCAACAATCGGAGTCGTTTGGGACTTCCTGCACAAAGTGAAGAGGTGCTCAGTGTCAAAATAAAAGAGGCTGCTAACCGAGGCGGCCCGATAAAGAAGAATGCGCGGGTCGGCAGCCTTGAACGGCGTTATGGTACGCCGAGAAACGGACCCGCAGGCTGCCTATCTGATAGAAGCCGACCCCCGCGCTGCCCGGCCGGAAGTGTGCCGCTCTCGGTATCGAGAAGAGTAATTAGGATACTGACAAAGTCAAATTACGAATCCGTGCGGAATTGAGATAGTACTGGGAAATCACTTTTGCGCTGACCTAGCCAAGGCAATTGAGCGAATAAAAACAAAGCGACTGGCGCGAGCCGGAGCCGAGGCTGCTGCTGGTGGGCCTGCCCCGGCTTTAGGGTAACGTGGACCATGCTCGCTCTGTCGAAATTCATATTGGTCAAGGGGAATTTTCCGGGTTTCGATTGCCGGCCGATGGGCCCCAGCAAGGTAGCGAAGTCGCGGCCAGAAAAAGGGTCTCAACAAGAGACCTTGCGCTCTCTTTTGGCCAATCAGATCAATGAATTGTCGCAAGCGAACCAGGATCGAAATAGCAGGATTTTTCGCTATCGAAAAAGCCATGCCGGTAAAATTTTGGCCCGCCATTTGCCGGCCCCTGTTCAAAAGCCTCGACGACGAACTGCTTGTACTCCATGGCCGCGAACCCCGTCGGATCAATCGGCCCCCACAAATACCGGAGATACAATCAAAGAGTAAGAAAATACTTGCTGCGATCGTGGAATGGCCGCTGTCCAGCAGTCCGGGGCGATCCAGATCCCAGTGCTGACCTGGGACGGCCCTGACCGAGCGAAACGCTCCGGGATGGGTCGTCTACGCGAAGTTGCTATTAACCGGCGGCGTGTTCGGCGGGAATGGGCAGCGGCGCAGTGCCGGCAAGGCGTCATGACGTTGGCGCAGTCGTTGCGGTCGCTGCCTGCCGCCAAGACGAAGGTTCGGCTCACCTGAGCTGGGGCGGGTACGACGGGCAGAGCGGCCGATGAGCGCTAACGCGTCAATGCAACAGCGATAATCTGCCGGCACCGAGCCGGCGAGAGGCGCCCGTATTATCGGCCACGTCTCATACCGATTACCAGGTCGGTGCGAGAGCGCCGAATTTATAGCTTGCCTGCACAAAGCCACCCCATTGCTCCGTCCTAGAATTAATTGACTGAGCACCTACAGGCCCGCCGGTGAAGTCAGCGCCAGCCGAAGTGGTGCCAATCCGCCAATATTGTGCGCTGGCACCGACAGAGAAGTTCAAAGTGAATTGCCGCTATTCATATCCAGTAAACATAGCATCATCGGTTTCGAAAAAGAAAATCCGTCCACGTTTTGGCGCGGGACAGCGTACGATCCACGTCGGCTCGGTAGTCTTGCAGACACTGCTTTGAGCAAAATTGCTTTAGTGCAAACCTGTACCGAATTAGCCCGAAGCGACCATGGCATTGGTAGCATCGTGTTTTGCCGGCGCTCTTGGCAACGGGGATGGGCAGGTGAAGTGTCATGTGCGCGCTCAATTAATTTGAAGTACAATATTTTTTGTCGCGCCAGGAGCAATTCGCCGAACTACAAAGTCTCAACAAAATCTCTTTTAATCGTTACGCATTAAGGTTACGCAGCGCATTGCCGGGACATATCTACAAATATCTTCGAGCGGCACTCTGTTCGGCCCTTAGTTGCGCGCTGCTAAATCGCTTAGCCCCATTCGCGCTGCCAATTTATTCCGGCCATTCACGTTAACTATCGCCACGTTTACTACTGCGATCATCAGAAGAACTATTCTTCGAAATTGGATGTAAATTGGCAGCCGGCCAAAGGGACTCCGCTGTTGATGAGCGTCGCAGCGTTGCCCGTAGTAGGACTAGTTGTCATGAATGTCAGATTGGCGTTTTTTGTCGCGAGCATATTTCCGCTGTGCGCATTTATGAGCCCGGTATCTGCGGCGTGTGTTGGTTGCGGGGCGCCGCCTTCCAATTTCGATTTCGGCATCTTCTCGCAGTACGGCGATAGTAGCTATTCTAGCGGCGGCAGCCCGGGTTCAATTGCAGATGTTTATGGTTCGGCCTCTATAGAAGCATTTGGTAAGGTGGGCAGCATCGACAATTTCGTCTACTACAATGCGCCCGGCGGTTCGGCGAATTTCGACGCAAGCGGCGCTGACACCAGCCTTTGTAACCCTGCAGCATATGTCTGCGGTGACCCTATCGCGCATGATCCCAGCACAGTTCCTTATGATGGCGGTGTTTGTAACCCTGCAGCATACGTCTGCGGCGGTCCTATCGTGCAAGATCCCAGCTCAGTTCCAACCCCAACTCCCGTACCGGCTACTCTGCCGCTGTTTATCAGCGGGCTCGGTATGTTGGGATACTTGCGATTGCGCAGGAAATCCAAAGCTTGCGCCGTGGTAGCTGAATACGCATCCGCTGCCGAAAGCGCGGGACAAAAGACGATCGAATGCGCAATTGGTCGAATTCACAGCTAGATAATTCCAAGCGCAGCCGACTGAGACAGCCGGCATAACCTACTTCGCGCTGCGATTGTGCCTTCGGACCTGAATGGACTTGCACAAAAACCTCGGCATCAATCTTAGTTCGCGCTATCCGTGGGTGCGCGTGAGCCTACTAGGAGCATCGCCTAAATTGGCGTTGATGGGATAGCGTGGAGGTCACTTCGCGCCGTCAACCCCTGCAGTGACGTCACAAAACTGTGTAAGCTTAACAGGACCGCGTGGCGGCGCCCTTTCAGGTTGTGCCGGTCATGCGGCTAGGGAGTTCAGTCAGTTATTTTGACATCATCGCCATTCCATGAATCAGATAGCCAAGCTCTTGAGACGATGGCCACGGACGTCGGCAATGCTAAGTTTTGGAATCATGGGAACGATATTATCCATTCTCTGGTGGACCCCAGTAATTTTCCATGCCGCAGGTGCGCTTCCCGTCGTGCTATTCATTGGCCTGCCTGGGATCTCCGCAGCCCTCGCGGGCTGGGCCTTCGGCAAACCATTGATTGAATCCACACACAATGACAGGCCCCGAATTGCGGCACTTCGAGGGACAGCAATCGGATCCGTGGCATTGGTGTTTTTTGCGCCAATGTTTGCAACCGTTTACGTTTGGACCAGCCCGCCGACCGAACATTGGAGCATACCCGGACTTGCCCTCCTGGTGCTTCTGGGAAGCATTGTTGCCGTATGGTGGCTCGTGGCAGCAATTGGTGCAGCAGTTGGCTGGGCACTCTCCCGCTTGGCTTCGTATGACAAGTGAGCAAGCTCTAAAGCAAAAGCCACCGGCTTTCGCGTCGGGCCACATACGTCGAGCTTTTTCCGGTAACGCTTCGATAAGGAGCCGCAGCGTATTGTGGCTGCGCTTCTGAGACTTTGGCAAAGCGTGGCTTTGCGTAGAGCCCTGACCGGACCAACCACGGTCAGGGCTTTTTCTTTATGCCGCCGGATCACCTTGACGGACCCCGCAAAATTGCGGGGTTCATTCCCAAAAGTGAGGAGCTTATTGCCGCGATCGTCGTAGTTGGCGCGCCCTATGTCATCGACATGCCGAGCTCGGCTGGGTCTATGCCCAGAGGATGAATATCCGGAGCTCTTTGCAGTGCTGGCGTCCTCAGCCCGCCCGGTTCGGAGACCTTAGAAGTTTGGTGGTGCCCTCGCGGGAATTGGCACGGTCGACGCCTTCTGCGGTGATCGCGAACGTGCCGTTTTCGAGCATTCCTATCCAGCCCTTTGCTTTCAAATACCAGAAATGAAACTCCAGATGCTCAAGGGGGCAGCCTGACAAGCGTTCAAGCTCGTAATCGACCATGCCGGGATCATTGATGCTTTGTCGGCGTTTGACATAAAGAATCGACAACAGCTTGTCCTGAATAACGACATCCCCCTCGATGCCTTGTTTGTTGCTTGCTTCCTCGACCAATTTCAAGCGGGAACTCGAATGGTGCTTATGTTGAACATCGTATTGTGCCCGTTTGATCGGGTCTCTGAGCGTATTATGAGCCTTAACGAGTTCGCTAAAGCGGAATTGATCGCCGGTGTCCCGATTGTCGGGATGATAGCGCAGAGCAAGATGACGAAATATCCGCTCTATCGTTTCCGAGTTTGCGTTCGGGCTGATTTCTAGGATTTCGTAATAGTCAGTGAACATAGAGGTTCCTACAACACGACTGCATCTCAGCTTTTCGCTTTCGGTTGATCGCCGCGCACGTCGCGGAATTCTTTCAGGCCCTTGAAGAGGCGGCGCTTACGCGTCGCTTTCTCCTCGCCGGTTAGGCCCTGGTCGCCGAGGCGGTCGATTTCCCGGCCCGCCAGCTCGGCCGCCTTGTGCTTGCTTTCCTTGCTGCGCTGGCGCGGGGAGGGCACTCCGAGCGCCTGTTCCACTAGTCGACGGATCGACTCAGGGCGTGAGGAACGGCTTTCTCGCCGCGCAATCCAGGCATCGATCTTCGAAAGCAAATCAGGCTGCGCACGCACCATAATCGGCTCGCCCTTTCCTGTCGCAGGGGGGCCCCTTTTTTCGTGGCATCACAGATTGGCGGCGCATAAAACCCTGATACCACAAAATCGATTTGCCGAAAACGAAAAGTTGAAAAAGACGTGCATTGTATAGCAGGCTGCATCCGGCCATATGTCGTCGTAAAGAGATCGTCATAAGACGAGTGCTGGGCGAAGAACGCGGAAGAAGCCATGAAATTTATCTGTGCTTTGGCCCTTGTGCTAGTGGTGCAGGCTTCGGCAGCCCCGGCTCAGCCACTTCAACAATCTCCCAACATTCGACAGCAGGCGCGCCCCGTCGCTCCTGCACCGACCGTGCATCCGCAGGTCTATGCACCGCGCCGCGTTGTGGCCCCGCCACCCGGCGCACCGGCATTGTTGCGTCAGACCCCGGCGCCTCCCACCGCAATTGTCATCCAGCGTCAGCCGACCGCTGACAACGACCGTCCGGGCGTCCGACGTGTGCCGGACGTATCGAGCCTGCCCGGAATGAGCAAGCGCCCGATCGCTCGTCATGTCAGGACCCACGGCATCGACTTCGGTATTCCCGCGATCGTAGTAGTTGGCGCGCCCTATGTCATCGACGTGCCCGGGCTCGGCTGGGTCTATGTCCCAGAGGATGAATATCCGGAGCTATTTGCAATGCTGACGTCGGATGACCCTGACCAGGTCGAGGCCGCCTATGAACGACTGCAGCAGCTGGCCAGCGATTAGTAACGCTCGCGAGCGCACTTAATTTGGCCTCGCACCATCCATTTGCGCGCCGGCGGCGAGGCGCTAGTCACGACATTGAGCAGAATAAGCAGCGAGTTCCTGATTGACTTGCGTCAACTTCGCGCAAACTCTGTTGGCGCTGCCCGATGAATGATGGGTTTTTGCGGGTTGCTCGCAATCGTATCGCGAGGTTCGCCATTGTACGACGAAGCAGGACGATTAGGATCGTCAAATGGAACGATGAATTGAGTCTAAGTTGATCTACCGTTTCGCGTGGACGGAGGCTACAGCGCGAGCTGAGGCGTCCCGCACGCGAAGAGGCAGTTCGCCGGAAGAGAGGAGAAAGCCGAATGCGCGCTCGTCCGGAAGTCGCGTTGCGATCGTCGTCGGCCGGCATCGCGGCGCGGCGCAAAATTGTCTCCGCGGTTCTTGCCGGCCTCGCGTTCGGGTGGCTGAATTCGGGCGCTCTCCTGGCGGACAGCGCACCGCGCTACCCGATTTTCGCCATCAAGAGCTACCTGGGGCGCTGCCTGGCGGCGCAGACGCCGGCGACAACGCTCGTAATCGCGGATTGCGACAACGCGGCGGACCAAGCCTTTGGCGTCGAGGAGCTTGATCCGGACCATCGGGTCAGGCTGCATCTGGCCGAGCAATGCGTCGGCGCGCAGGCGATGGCGACCGACGCGGCGGTGCGCCTCGGGCCCTGTTCCGACACCCCCGCCCAAATCTTCGCGCTCGATGGCGACAGCATCATCCTGGACGCGATGCCCGAGCTCGTCGTGCGCTTGTCGAACGCGATCACCAAGCCGGGGACACCGGTCGCGTTCGGCGAACGATGGCTCGGCGACGACGAATTGTGGGACTTCGTGCCGCCAGCCGGCGCGGCGGGGAGCCCGACGCGCGGATTCGTCACCGTCTCCGACAGCGCGAGCTTCGCCGCGGCGCTCGCGGCTGCCGGCGCAAACAGCGTGATCCAGCTAACGCCGGGCGCCGAATTGGATTTTCAGGACTTGAAGTGTCCCTTCGAGATTCCGGCCGGCGTGACCGTAAGGGGCAGCCGTCGCGCGACGCTGTTCGGCCCGCAATTCTGGCTAAAACAGGGACATCTTGCCACGCCGGCCGACACCTGCGAGCCGGGGCTTTTCATCGTCGACCAGCCGCGCAGCCGCATCACGGGCCTGAGAATCCGAGGACCGGGGCGCGACCCCAATGGACACATGCCGCCGATGAAGGGCGTCAACGTCGTGGCCGTGTCGCTCCAAGCGAGCGGGCGCGTCTATCTGCGCGCGATCGTCGATCACAACGACATTTCCGATTGGGGCGTCTCGGCGATCGATCTCCAGGGCCCCGACGACGACGATGTCGTCTGCCCGCTCGCGCCGCAGACCGACCCGGGCTTCCTTCGCATCCTACGCAACTTCATCCACGACAATCGCGAAAATCACTATGCAAACGCGGAAGGGTACGGATTGGCGGCCGGTTCGGGCGCCGACCCGCTCGTGTTCGCCAACGTGTTCCAGAAGAATGGAACGTCGCTGACCTCCGACGGGGCGGCCCGCAGCGGCTATGTCGCGGCGTCGAATTTGTTCTTGTCGGGAAATGACAGCGTCGACGCCGACGTGCACGGCCAGACTAACAACCCGAACGACACCCATCACGACGGCGGCATTTCGGGGCTTTCGGGCCATGTCGTCGCCAACAGCTTTTTGCGTACGGACACCGGCGCG
Source organism: uncultured Alphaproteobacteria bacterium (assembly GCA_963724715.1). Classification (GTDB taxonomy): domain Bacteria; phylum Pseudomonadota; class Alphaproteobacteria; order Rhizobiales; family Xanthobacteraceae; genus BOG-931. The sequence continues at coordinate 158,666 of CAVRVV010000008.1, forward strand.
AGGCATGAGAACTTTTCCGTGCGCGGGCTTCCGTGCAACGGGGGGAACGCGATTTTCAAGGACAACATGACGCGCAAGCAGGCGTCCGACGCGGTGACGGTCTTCCCCTCCGACGGCAGCGCCAGCGACAACATTGCTTGGACGGCCGCCCGTCCGCGCGTTCCCTATTTGCAGGTCGACAGCAAGTTTTCGGCGCCCGATCCGACGAACATCCTTCTCGTCGGCGACTTCGACGGGGACAGGCAGGATGACGTCTTCATTGCGACGGGCGCCGGTTGGTACTATTCGCCCGGCGCCAACGCCGAGTGGCGGTTCCTAAGCGCCAAGACCGAAACGGCCGACATGCTTTTGCTCGGCGATTTCGACGGCGACGGCGTCACCGACGTATTCCGGCAGGAGGGCGACACGTGGTACGTCTCCTGGGGCGGACGTTCGCCTTGGCAGGTCTTGTCGATCGGCCATCGCGTCAACATGCCCAACCCGGAACTATCGCAGGCGCCCGCACCGGGCTCCAGCATCACCATCAATTCGGACCCCGGCGTCGTTTCCTATGTGATCGGCGATTTCGTCGGCGACAAACGCGCCGATGTCTTCTTTGCCGACGGGCAGATGTGGTGGGTCTCGGACGGGGGGACCGAGCCGTTCGTCGTTTACGCGACCTCGAGCTTCAAGCGGCCTGACATCGCGTTCGGCGATTTCGACGGTTCGGGCAAAATGGAAGTCGTCGGCGTCGTCGATAATCAGTGGATGTTCGTGCCGGCCTTAAGCGCGCATGCGTGGACACCCTTGCGGGCGAAGCTCAACAACTCGATGAACGGCGCCTTCGCCGCCGATTTCAACGGTGACGGGGCGACAGACATCGCGCTCACGATCGGTGCGGCCTGGGAAATCTCGCTGAATGCGCGCGCCAATCCGACGCTCGCGCCGGGGCTGACGGCATTGCCGACCGCTCTGGCGATCGGGCGCTTCGACGCCGCTGCCGCCGGAGCCGAAGTCCTCTTCTGGCAAGGCAATGGATTCTATAAAACGTCGCTGAATTCCCCTACGCCAGTGCAGCAAAGTCGGCAGGACATGAGATAGCGGCTCGGGAGTGTCGAACGCAGCCATCCGGCGATTCCCCGGCGTCGCGCTTTCAGTTCGCTTTAGAGACTGGACGATTTTCCTTGGCGCTGGAACGGGGCTTTCCGGAACGGATGCGCTGACCAATAGAGCGACTTGATAGGAAACTGTTGTTTCATCGCAAGTTGGAAAGCGGCAATATCAATCTTAGTTCGCGCTATCCGTGGGTGCGCTTGAGCATACTAGGATGCAATACCCAGTAAACATAAGGATTGCCTGCGGTGATGGCTTTGATGTCTGAGTGACTGTGAGCAAGCAGGAACGAGGATTAGCTTGAGCGAATTAGCCCAAGCGACCATGACATTGGCTTACTCGGCGAATTGCTATTGACGCGGCAAAAAATAATGTACGCGATCAATTCCAACTCGATTGAGCGCACACATGACCTTATGACGATCTCATTAGGACGACATATGGCCGGACGCGGCTCGCTAACAATTCACGTGCTCGATTTCTTGGCTGGAAATTGGCGTAAAGCCGTCCGGTTGCGGCGATTCAAATGCTATCAACCACAATTTGCTTTATTGCGCGCCGTGCGCCCTCGTTTTATTGATTCTATAGTGATTCCGCGTGCACTTCGCGCCTAACAACTTCGTTGCGGAGGGTACAATGCGGGTAGTTCATGTAGTGTTTTCAGCGCTGCTCACGCTGGGTCTTACGGCGCTCGGGGTGGTGGCGGCTCAGCGCTCCAATACTCCGGCACCCCGGGCCGAATTAGCGGCAAAGTTTGAAGCCGCCGCGTCCACTACAGCCGGTCCGCGGCCGACTGCCCAGCCGGTCAGCCAAATCGTTCAAGCGGCGGCCGAGCCGACGCAAATTCCCACCCCAGCCAATGGCATCCCGCCGTGCGACAAGCCCGGCGGCATGGGCCTCGCCCGCATCGTCGAGATCGACACCACCGGCGGCCCGGCCTTCGGCACCGAGCATTTCAAGCAATATGACTTCCTGCTCGACCACGAGGTGGTGCTGACCTTCGACGACGGCCCGTGGCCGGATAACACGCCCGCCGTGATCAAGGCGCTCGCCGACATGTGCGTGAAGGGGACGTTCTTCGAGATCGGCGAGCATGCCAGCTGGCGCCCCGACCTGTCGAAGATGGTCGCCGCGGCCGGCATGACCGTCGGCAGCCACACCTGGTCGCACAAGGATTTGGCCAGAAAACCCTACGCCACCGACATCGAGCAGGCCAAGCAAGAGATCGAGATGGGCGTGAGCGCCGTGCGCATGGCGGTCGATGGCCCGATCGCGCCGTTCTTCCGCTTCCCCGATCTGCAGCAGCCGACCGATCTGATGACCTATCTCGGCACGCGCAACATCGCGATCTTCTCGACCGACCTCAACACTTTCGACTTCAAGATGCGCAAGCCCGACGATGTCGTGAAATCGGCGATGACCAAGCTCGCCAAATACGGCAAGGGCATCTTGCTGATGCACGACTTCCAGCACGCAACCGCGGAGGCCATGCCGGAGCTGCTGCGGCAACTGAAAGCCAGCGGCTACAAGATCGTTCACATGGTGCCGAAGGCGCGGGTGACGACGCTGGCAAAATACGACGACATGGTCAGGGCCAAGGACAAGTTTTCGAGCACGAACAACACGCGGCCCGGTTCGAGCGTGGTCAAGACGATCGGTGAATAACGCTGCGATTCCGCCGCATGCGCTCTCGGTGGAAGACGAGTTCTTGCTGACGCGTTCCCCGCGAGCGGTATTGGATCGCACAACGGCGCTTTTGCCCGGGCTCGCGTAGAGTTATTCCATGCTCGCGGCAAGCGAGAAGCTGCCGAACGTGGTCCACGCTCGATCCTCCGATGGAGCACTCAGCGCGTGGCGAAAGAGTAGATCACAAAAACGATAACGAGAGCCGCCAGCACGAGGATCCAATTGGCAATTTCGGTTCCTCCTATTGAGGTTTTTCTCATCAACCATTCCATGGCCATCCCTCCCTCAGATTTAGTCAAAGGTTATCATAAACTGAACGCTCGCGCCAGTTAGGTATAAGTCAGTCGCACCGATGTAGATGATCAGACGACGGACGCGATGGCGCCCGACGCACCAGCCGGTGTCAGCAGGCGGGGCAGCTCTTCAATGAATTTCAGATTTGGATGAGTAGGCGAAATTAAGGAGTGCTCTGCGGCATTTGCACCGCATTAGTTCACCAATTAACAATGTGCTCGAGTCCGGTCCAAGCGGGATTTGGTCACCGTGCCAGCCGATCGTGGGGCGAACGTGCCGATATCCGGATTGTGGGCCGACCTTGTTTGGCGCTTCCTTGTCTTCGTCCATCGGTTGGTGATCGGCCTGAGCAGCCCCAAGAGCGGTCGACGCCTGATAATCGGCGTCCTCGCCGCCTATTGGACAGTCTGGACGCTTTACGGTGTCATCGCGAAATCATCCCAAGGCATCCACGCCGATATGGGCGAGGTGGTGGCGTGGAGCTGGGACCTCGAATGGGGCACGCCGAAGCATCCGCCATTTCTGCCGGCGCTGGTCCGCGTCTGGTTTACCGTCTTCCCGTTGACCGACTGGGCCTATTACCTCTTGGCCGTCGGGCCGGTCGCAGTCGCGATTTATTTCAGCTGGCTCCTGGCTGGATTTTGGCTGCGCGGCGCCAAACGCGCCGCCGCTCCTTTTCTTTTGATGCTCATCCCGTTTTACAATTTTCTGGCGCTGCGGCTGGATCACAATGTCGTCTTAATCCCCTTGTGGGCCATCACTACCTATGCCTTCGTCCGGGCGTTTCGCACCCACAGCGTGGTTTGGTCGGTTGTGACCGGTGTTGCCGCAGGCGCCGCGGTTCTCACCAAATACTGGTCGCTTTTACTCTTGTTTGGCCTGATCGTCGCCGCTTTCGTTGATCGGCGGCGCCTGCAATTCTTAAAATCGCTTGCGCCGTGGATCATGACCGCGGTGTCGTCTGGCCTTTTCCTGCCGCATCTGATTTGGCTCGACGCTAATGGCTATCCGACAATCACCTATGCCAAGCATCGTTTAGCCGAGACGTGGCCAGATTTGGCCGACGCGCTGAGGAACTACACGTTCAGCGCGATCGCTTACGCCGCTGGTCCTGCTGGCGATATTGGTCAAGCCGACGCCACGGGCGCTGCGCGACACGCTGCTGCCGCCCGACGACGATCGCCGCTTTGCCGCCGTGATGTTCTGGACGCCGATGCTCGTCGCGATACCGTTTGCGCTTCTAACTTCGACCGGCGTCAACGCGCTATGGACGATGTCCGAACTGTCGCTCTTCGGGGATGTGCTGCTGTCGTCGCCGCTCGTGCACTTCAATCGCTCGGCGGCGGTGGTCGTCGCCATCGCGGCGATTGGGACGAGTAGCGGCGCCTTGCTGGCCTCGCCCTTTGTCGCACTCTGGAAAAATCGGGTCGGCGTGGAAAATCACGCCGCTTATACCCGCGAACTGGCCGCCGAAGTAGTGAAAGCCTGGCGCCAAGCCACCACGCAGCCCTTGCGCTACGTGGCCAGTAATGGGGTTATCACTTATTCGGTGACGTTTTATATCGACAGCCATCCCAGGCCAATATCGTTCTCCGTCCGGACCAAGCAGCGGTGGGATACCTCGGAGGAGGTCGGGCGGTTCGGCGTCGCGATCGTCTGTCCGGTTTTGGATGCCGTTTGCCGTGCGGCGCGGGATCGCATGGAGTTGGGGCGTGCCGTCCTGCGTTGCAGCGAGGTCGTCATCGTACCCCACTGGCTAACATTCTCCGGCGCGCCGCGAAGCTACTCGATCGACATCGTGCCTCCCGACGCGCGCTGAAAACCGAAAAAGGCGCTTCGCTCGCGGCCTCTGGCGACGCCGTTTCGCTCCCCTGGCCGTGAGCCCGATCGTCGCCACCGCACTGGTTGCCGCGGTGGGCGATTGGATCGCATTCTCGTCTGCGCGCAACTTGGCGGCCTGGATCGGGCTTGTTCCCAAGCAGCATTCGACGGGTGGCACCATAGGCGTGTTCTCAACAATCGAGCACTTCAAACTCGAGGGGTCTTGGACAATCCAGTAAGGCGCACTCGTTAAGGCTGCTCAACAAGCTGTCGACACTCACCACGAGTCGGAAGATCTTGTCGCCTACGAGTGAGTTTGGACAGCCAGCGCCTCTGGTGCGCAGCAATTGTGTGGTCGCACCGGTGCTTACTGCCGTTGGCAGTCTGCGTATCTACCCGGATGCCCGTGGACTTACCACATGCTCGGTCCGAGCCCGCCGAATTTATAGCTCGCCTGTACAAAGCCGCCCCATTGTTCCGTTCTAAAATTAATTGACTGAGCGCCTATAGGGCTGCCGCTGAAGTCAGCCTCAGCCGACGTGGTGCCGATCCGCCAATATCTTGCGCCGGCACCGACGGAGAAGTTCGGGGTGAAGTGGTAAGCCAGCAACGCTTCAAGCTGGAACTGGTCAAAGGCTGCTCCGTTCTCCGGGATTGGCTTGATCAGATCGGGCCGCAGCCAGTGGAAATCCGATGCTGTTAGAAGGCCAATAGGGAGCCACGCGGCCTCAGCTGTGACTGAAAAACCGTAGCCGAGATTCCACTGCGAGACCACGCCGAAGCGTGCCGCATTCCAAGTCGCATTGTCCGTCAGGGTAAGAACTGAATTTGGAATTGAAGGTACGCAGATGAAAGGGTTCGAGGCAGTCTGCGCGCAGCCATACGCATTCAAATGTTCGGCATAGTAGAGATAGCCTGCAAAGAATCCCAATCGCCAATTTTGAGAACGCCAATCCCATCCGAAATCAACCGTCCCGTATCTGAGCTGGCCGCCATGTTGGTCGCTGTTGGTACTCGAGTAGGGGACTACGACCGGCGGGAAATCTTCGTCTTTGAGGCTGCCGGCATTAAGCCCCGAGCCGCCCAAGTAGCCTTTGAGAAAAAACCCGGAAATGTGCTCGACGCGGCCAAAAATTTCGCCAGCATTTGTGTTCAAGTTTGAGTAGGTGAGTTGGGAAACAAGAAGACTTGATGGAACAGGGCCAAACAGCTGGAGCCTGGTCTGCCCACTGCCAAAGAAGTAGCGGCCGCCGACTTCGGCCTCCCATTGTGGAATCGGCTTGACATAGAAGAGAGGCTCGGCCTGCGGAACATTAGCGGCGGGGCCTGGAACCGCTTGATCAGCCGCGCGAGCGGGCGCCGCCCAAATCGCGACAAGCGCAATCACCGGAACAAGTAGTCGTCCGACCCCCACAGCACATCCCCCACGACGAACCACTTTACGGTACTTAGAGGGACCGAAGAGTCAATTGGGGGGCATGAGGGTCAGTGGGAAAACAGAACATGCTTGCAAATCGGCATCAGTGCCTGGATCATATTGAAATACAAAGATAAATCGTCTCGGATTGGATTATCTATGGGTAGAATTGGGGATTGGATTATCTACGGGTAGAATTAGGGGATGTCTCGGATGTTATCCCTATATCCTCAAGGCGATTGCCAGAGCGATTGTGAAAATAGTAGCGTAATTATAGCTGGGTAAGTTTCAGCCGTTGTTCTTGTCCCCGAAAAGGGTGAGGACAAGTAGGACGGCGGCTTGGTGAAAATTCACAACCTACTTTGCTCGGCGGTTGCTCCTCGAGGGTGAGCTTTAATGTCGATCAGAATCTTTCCTACGATGACTGGGGCTCGTGAGGATGGAACTTCGGCTGCGGGATTAGTCCGGCAATGTCGATAATCAGAATTCATGCGGTGACCGGCGTCATCAATCGTGCTCTTGTGGCGCGGACGAGCGCCAGCAGGCGGCTATTGGCGCGACTTCTCCGCGACGAAGCAGGCAGTCAACTGATGCTGGTCGCGATGATGGTACCCTCCCTGCTCGGTGTGGCGGCCCTCGCGGTAGATGGCGGGTCGTGGGGCTATTCCCACATGAATCTCCAGGGCGCTGCCGATTTGGCGGCCTATAGCGCAGCAAAAGCTTACACTACCAACAACGGTGCCAATATTACCACGGAGGCCGAGGCGATTGTTGCCAAGTACGGTATCATCGGCGCCACCGTGAACGCGTACAATCCGCCAGTGTCAGACGGTGGCACTTGTTCGCTGGCTGCGGGGGATGCCTATTTCGGCAATACCAACGCATTCGAAGTCATCGTGTCAAAGTCGTACGCTCCAATCCTGTCAAAGATTGTGGGGGTTTCGAACTCGGTTACCGTCTGCAGCCGCGCCATTGCGGGACTCGTCGGCAATGGGGACTGCGCGCTATCGCTCGGCACCACCGGCACCACCATCAGTGTTACCGGGAATAACGCCGACGTTCAGACCACGGGGTGCGGCCTGTTCAGCAATTCCTCCGACCCGCACTCCATCTCGGTCGGCGGACAGAACGACGCCATTAACCTCTTGGGCGGCGGCGTTGTCGGCTCGGTGGGGGGCGTTTCAGATACCGGAGGCGGAGGTAGGGGCGGCACCGGCATCAGCCCGGCGCCGGAGACTGGTTTAACGCCGGTCCCCGATCCCTATGCCTCGGAGGCATCATCATGGTCGGCGTGCCCAACTGGCATTACGTGTAGCCCCTCATCACCGTTAACATGCGGTGGCATTGGCAACCCCCCCTGCACCGCAACGACACCGCCAACGACAACGACCTGTTCCCCATCGGTTACCACGGGACACGGACATAACGCAGTTACGACGACCTATCCATGTAACGCCGCAACGTCCTTGTCTCCGGGCGTTTACCCTAATGGAATTACGCTCAGCGCTAATAATACGACTTATACGATGTCGGCCGGCGTCTATTACGTGGGGAATGCGGCGGACGGAATTGGCTTGGAATTGACCGGTCAAAGCGTCACGCTGAACGCCACCGGCGGCGTAACCATCGTCCTCACCGGCAACAGCATCGTAAATATGACGGGCAATAGCGCCGCCCTCAACCTCACCGCGCCCACCACCGGATGGAGTGAGGGCATTGCCATTTGGGAACCGACTTCGACCGGCAGCAACCAGTTCGCCGGCGGCAATACGAACGTAGACAACATCACGGGCGTGATCTACACGCCCAACGCAAATGTGACATATACCGGCAACAGCACGGGCACTCCCACTTGCACTCAGATCATTTCTAAGACCCTGACTTTGCAGGGCAATAACATCAGTTTCAAAGGCAATTGCGGCCTCGCCGGCGTGAAAAATATCAACCAGATCGTCCAGATGCTGGAATGAGCCCCGATGTCTAGACAGATTCCAGCTTCGAAGGGAACAAGGTGCGCGATGGTGCGCGTCATCCGCCGCTTCATGTTCGGCGCGGACGGATTGGCCGGCACTGCTCTCATTGAATTTACCATCATCGCGCCGGCGATGATCGTGATCTTCGTCGGGCTGACCGACGCCGGCCTACTCATCTTCCGCACGATGGAAGTACAGCACGCCGCTCAGGCAGGCGCGCAGTATATCAACGTGAACGGCTTTTCCTCGGTAGAACTCTTCTTCGGCTTCGGCTGTTTCCGCTGCAGTGACCAATGCCACGACATTTACCGCGATCAGCGCCACTCCTGGTGTGGCCCAGTTCTGCGGTTGCCCGTCGAGTAGCGGGCTGGGCGCCTGCGGGGGAACTCCGTCGTCGCCTACCTGCGCCACCGGCACTGTGGGAACTTATGTTACTGTGTCAGCTCAGGCCACATACAGCGATATCTTTCTTGGCAACTCTCATACTTTAACCGCGGCTGCGACCGTGCGGATCCAATGAAACTGAGGATATTATTCGACGATACGCAAGGCACGGCATTGGTCGAATACGCACTCACACTATCGGCCTTCATTTTGCTGACGATCGGCCTCCTTCAGCTCGGATTGCTGATGTGGACGCAGGCTGGCTTACAGCATGGCGTTGAATTGGCCGCACGCTGCGCCAGCGTCAACACCACCCTCTGCGGGACTCAAAGCACAATCAAGAGCTTTGCAGTGTCAAACTCCCTCGCCCTTAATCCGCCCGCCTCGACCTTTACGGTGACCCCGAATACAACGTGCGGCACAATTAACGGCAACAAGGTCAGCGCAAGTTACACGTTTAATTTTTTGCCGGTTGCCGCGAGCGTAACCGTGACGGCTCAATCCTGCTATCCATTGAATAGCTGAGCTGACCAAAGTGGTTAAGCTGATGGACGAGTTGTGAATGCCGGCTTGCAAGCAGACGGTGTATTTCCCCAGGGGGCGTTCGCGCTACGGCGCCACTTAAATGCACCCCAGCACTATAACGGCAATCAGCGCCCCGGCGACCGACGGCGCATAGGGAATAGCGTGTCGACCAGCCATTGGCTTGGTCCGCGCCCAGCCCATCCTTGCTGCAAGAAGGTGCAGCCCGATGAATAAAAGAAGAAGCAACGAAAACAGCAATGCGCAGTGTGAGCCAACCCATAGGCAAACGACCGTCATGAATTTTACGTCACCGCCGCCAATGGCTCGGTGCGCGAAGAACCAGAGCAGCACGCCAAACATAATTGCGGCGAGTATGACATCAATCAATATCTCAGACCGGGATCGGTCGACGAATGCCAACAAGACATACATTAGGAGCAGAAGCAGGACTACGTCGTTTCGAATTTTGAAGGTTCGGAAGTCCGTGAAACCTACGTAGAAAAGGACCGCTACGGCTGCGGCTTCGATATAGAATTTATACAATTGGCCGTGCAGCAGCAGGTCGAGCTGAATGCGCTGCAATAGATGCGCCAAATTCATGCTGCTACGGGAACAGTTCTCGCAAGTATGCGCGGTGCGATATGGCAGACGAAAGAAATGAGGCCAGCAGAACTGATGCAGCCAGCAAAGACGATGGCACCCATAAGAAACTCAGCGCAACGCCCATTGCTTCCGCCGAATTGTTCGCCAAAAACGACGCATACAGTAGCAGCGCGCTGTAGACCAGACTCATACTGCTCGCGATAGCCAAAGGAAGCCTAGCCTTTGTGATCAGCCCTATGCCGACTAATCCGAGAAGCGGAGAAGCGACACACAGTGTCTGGGCGAGGCCGCCAAGCGCTAGGCCCTGTTCTGCGACTAAACTGTACTGGACGGGGCGAAATACTTCGAGATTAAGGTACCAGAGTAGTGGAGATGAGGGCCAATAGGCCAAAGCGCGGGCACCAAATTCCGCGCCTGCAACTATTACTGCCACCCCAACGGGCCCGGCAAGCTCGAGCTTTGCATTGTCGAACATGCCTGTAACCTGCGGGTGAAAAGTTAATAAATGACTGAATCCCCTGGACGCTTACTCGAAACCGGGTAGTGTCCAGAATCTTTCGCACATTCGATCAGGCAACGGCTTCGGTTTGCGTGACTTGCGGCTGATAGAGAGGCCGCATGTTCATGTAGCACTTGGCTGACCATGCCGTGCCGGCGATGTAGCGCAGCCGCGCGGCCGCCAGGTTGAGGCAAGACTGGCCATCGGGGAACGCGCCCACGACACGGGTACGCCGACGAATTTCCCTCATGATCCGCTCGAGTGGATTGTTGGCGCGAATCTTCAGCCAATGAATGTCCGGAAACGCGTAGTAGGTCAGGGTCTCGGACACGCTCCGCTCGACCAGATCGGCCGCCGTGTTCATCCTGGCGGCGCGCAGGTCATCGACGATCGTTCGCGCCTTCCGATCGGCCGCGTCCCGGCTCTCCTGGGCATGGATAGCCTTGAGCATATGGCTCACCTCGCGGACCTTGGTCGCCGGCACGTGGCTGAAGACATTCCGGTAGAAATGCACCATGCAGCGCTGCCATCGCGCCTCTGGCAGGTACTCAGCCGCGCTCTCCATCAGGCCGCGGCAGGCATCAGAAATGATCAGCTGCACGCCCGTGAGGCCGCGATCGACCAGGTGTCGCAGAAACGCCGACCAACCAGACTTGTCCTCCTTGGCGCCCTCGCAGATGCCGAGAATCTCGCGAAATCCTTCAGAGTTGACGGCGCTGGCCACCAGAAGCGAGACATTGCGAACCTCGCCGGCCCAGCTGCGCTTCATCACGATGCCGTCGAGATAAAGATACGGATGCTCACCTTCGATCCGCCGGTTCCGCCAGGCCTCGATCTTGGCGTAGATCTTCTTGTTGAGGTTCGAGACCGTGCTTGGGCTCACCCGCGTGCCCCACAGCGCCTCGGTGATGTCCTCCACCCGCCGAACCGAAATCCCCGCCAGATACATCTCGATCAGCGCTTCCTCGACTGAACTCTCCCGCCGGCGGTAACGTTCGATGATCGCCGTCTCGAAGGTCTGGCGCCGCAGCTTCGGAACTTTGAGACTAACTTCGCCGGCACTGGTCTGCAGCGTTCGCTCGTAACTGCCAGCCCGTGTATCTTGCCGAGCTTCGCTGCGCTCGTAACGTCCAGCACCGCAAAGCTGGTCTGCCTCAGCATCCAGCATGGCGTTCAGCGTCTCCTCTACCGTTCCACGAACCATCTCGCCGAGATGGTCTCGTATCCGGGCTTCATCAATCTGGACGACCTGGCCCATCGGCTTCTCGTCACTCATCGGCTGCTCCTTCCTTATTCTAGAAGAAGCCGTCAATCCTGAAAGTGCGAAAGATTCTGTACGTTATCCGAAACCGCGCCAATAAGCCAGAATAATCAATGATTCTGAAGGTTATAGCGCCCGCTCCGATGTCGCGAGCAAATCCACGAACTTATTGAGCAATCAAGCGGAGACCAGCACTTCCCTGAGCATCGATTGCGGAACCTTTTATCGCGTTAACTCAATGGCAATATTGACAAAAGGTATATTGACTCACTCTCAATTTCGCTAAAAGATCAATACAAGGCTGCGGGGCTTCATTGAGGTTCTGCATGCTGAGGATTCAAACGCGATAACAAGGAGTTCAATCGTGTCAAAAGCAATTAAGTTGCTCAATGATGTGCGTAAAGACGAGGAAGGCGCGGCCATGGCCGAGTATGTGATTCTTCTGGGCATCATCGCGGTGGCCTTAGTGACCGTCATGGGGACGTTTTCTACCGTGCTCGGTACCAAGTTTACGGCGGCCTGTGTAGCTTTAGGCAGCACCTGCTGAGCCGGCCCTTCGTCGAGCTTTCAGGAAAATATGGCCCTGGCGGGTGGTGTGACTACCACGCCGCTGGGGCGCATTGAGTCGGTCATCCATGCGGCCAAACAATATAGCAATTCTACTTGTGGCTCTTGTGCTGGGCACGATTGCGGCATTTTTGGCTCGCAGCTGGCTGGTAAGTCATGGTCGGTCGGAAGCTAAGGTCGGCACAATCGTAGTTGCCGCGTCGTCAATTGCCTTTGGCGCTCAACTCACGCCGGACAACCTGAGTGAGATTTCCTGGAATACACAGGATCTTCCAGAGGGGTCATTTGCTACTAAGGGGGACGTGCTCAAGGATGGCCGACGCCTGGCGCTCGCGGTCATCGCTCATAATGAGCCCATCCTGCGCAGCAAAATCACTGCTCCGGGTCAGCGCGCCACACTGTCGACCATCCTCGACCCAGGAAAGCGCGCGGTAACGGTAAGGGTGGACGACGTGCGCGGCGTCGCAGGCTTTATCCAGCCGGGCGATCGTGTGGATGTTGTCCTGATCAGAACCGAAGCTGAATCACGCTCTAACGAAGGTGGTTACTCGGACGTCATTTTGCAGTCCGCCAAGGTTCTTGCGATCGATCAGGTCACCGGCGAGCGGACCGAGCAGCCCACCATTGCCAAGGCCGTGACGCTTGAAGTCAGTCCGGAAGATGCACAGAAAATTCTCCTTGCAACTAACATTGGCCGCTTGTCGCTGATTTTGCGCCAGCCCGATGAAGCCAGCTCCAATCCGGTACGCCGCGTAAGCGAAAGAGATCTGACCGACACACCGGTAGCAGTGAAGACGGCGCCGGCTCCGGTGGAGCGCGTACAGGCTCCGGCCCCACCTCCTGTTCCGCGCACCCGACGGATCGTTATCTGGCACGGCATGGAAGCAAAGGACTACGATCGACCCGTCGCCCAAAATAACTAGGTTTGTTTGGCTCGTGCTGACAAATGCGCGGTACGACAGGGTAGGCGCGCATGTGCCGTGAGTTCTCTTGAGTAAATATCTTCGCCACTTGCTAATGCGAGTCCCGACAGCTCGCGGATTATCACGCGCTTCGGATTTCAGCCATTGAACTTGCGCCAGTGGTCCACTGAATAATTTGAGAGCCTCAAGCAAGACACTGATTTAATTGATCTATTGAGGGTGTGATTTTATAGCAACATTCTTTCTGAAAACGGCGTCCGAGGCTTGCGCATCAAAGCTCATCGGTTAATGTAAGATTAATGTTACAAGAAGTGGTTGCCTCTAGCGGTTTTGACTTAAGTTGTCCCCACACAGGCTATCCACGCGAAGGCTCTATAAAATAAGGCGAGGCGCGGGGGTCATGAGTGCAAATCGGCGCGGGCCTATCGGCCTGAATGTGCGACTCGTCTGTTGCGTAACTGCACTTATCGCAGCCATTGCATTCATGCCGAAATTCGCAATTTCCGACGCGAACGCTCAGGCACCGGAACCTGTCCAGCATATCGTCATCCCGATCGGCAAGTCGGTTACTTTGCCAGTTCCTAGATCATTCACCTCCGCCGTAGTGGGATCGCCTGAGATCGCCGATGCTCTGCCCATGACGGATCGTTCGCTCTATATCCAAGCGAAAAAGCCTGGGACGACGAATGTTTCGATCTTCGACGAAAACATGCGACTGATTAAAGTTGTTGACGTCGAAGTCGGTCTGGACACAGGAAATCTGCAATCAAAGATTCGTGCCAGCACTGGAAATAACGGCATTCGGGTCAGTAATGACAATGGCCAGATCGTTATTTCCGGTGCGGCAAACGATGCAACAGCTGCCGACCGAGCCTACAACGTTGCGAAATCCTGGGCCGGGAATGCCAGTGTCGTCAACGCGATGAGTGTTGCGTCGCCACAACAAGTTTCGCTTAAGGTGCGCTTTCTCGAGGTCGACCGGAGCGCCGGCAGAGAAATCGGCATCAATTGGACTGCGGTGAATGGTAGCGGAACTCGCGGTGCAACGACCGGACTGGGTGGTCTCACAACCTCCCCGCCGGTCCTCGGCGGTCCAGGCTCAACTGGCGCTGCGACCACAAGCTCATCCACGAGCTCTTCGGGTGCAACGACGACGACATCCGGGGCGTCCTGTCCCCCCGCAGGCGTTTGTCCCCCAAACGGCAGCGGGATCTTTCAGGCGGTGGGCACACTGGTTGGAGCGAATGTCGCTTCTCCCTACGGAGTCATTCTTGCCGAAATTATCAATAAAGGAGTTCAAATAGACAGTCTCATCACGGCACTGGAGACCAAGGGTCTAATCCAAACGCTTGCCGAACCCAATTTAGTCGCGCTGTCCGGTGACACAGCAAGTTTTCAGGCCGGCGGACAATTCCCCGTACCGATCGCAGTGACCTCAGGCGTCGGCATCGCAACACCCACCATTGAGTTTAAAGATTTCGGGGTGCTGCTCAAGTTCAGGCCCACTGTTCTGAATAATGGGATTATCAACCTTGCGATAGCTCCGGAAGTCAGCGAACTCGATTTCAGCAACGCGGTGACGATCTCGGGCACCACAATTCCATCCATCGTTTTGCGGCGGGCGACAACAACGGTCGAACTTAGAGACGGTCAAAGTTTTGCAATTGCTGGCCTGCTTCAAGCGCACAGCTTACGTAACGTTTCGCAATTGCCGTGGATTGGCTCTGTCCCAGTTCTTGGTGCCCTGTTCCGAAGCAGCGCGTATCAGAAAGACGAAACGGATCTCGTGATTATTGTCACGCCATCCCTTGTCCATCCGGCAGCGCCAGGCGCACGGATTGCCACGCCGTTTGACAATACAGTACCATCCAACGACGTGGACTTCTTTTTAATGGGTCAAATGGAGCAACGTAAGAAGTATAACGAATACGTGGCGACAGGAGGCGACATTCAAGGCCCGTATGGGTATATGCTTGGCGTGATGCAGGCACCAAACGATCCAAGCCCACATAAATGAGGCGTGCGATGAGATCCTTATCACTAGCGATTGGGCTATTTGGTGTAGTTGCGCTGTCAAATGTTTGCGCCGCTCAGATCTTTAACGATCCATTTTCGCAGTATGTTGAGCGTAGCGTCACGATCTCTCCCGGGGCGGGTAATGCGCAAGATGCCAATGCGGCCATCCAAACTATCGATCCGTGGCCGCCCTATGTGGGCAACACTCGGATACCTGGCGACGGACGTAGGGCGGTGAATTCGATCGAGCGGATGTATCGTGTGCCCAACCCGTTTGCCAGCCAGGGGCAGGGCATGGGTCTCGGAACTGGGACTTCGAGCTCAACGACGACAAGCGAGTCATCGGGAACCTCGGTTGGTTCATCCACCTCAACGGGCGTTGCCACCCCGGTGCAGCCGATCTCGTCGGGTGCCTATTGATGCTCAACGAAGGACAAATACTGCGGGCGATTACCAACTGGATGTTCCGTTTATGCCAGATTAGTGTTATAGCAGGCACTTCCGGTTACGGCTGGTCGTCATGCGGATTAGAAAATCGACTTGGCTTTGCGACTGCGGATCAGCACTTGTGGAGGCGGCCATCGCTTTGCCGCTGTTTGTGATGTTGGTCGGAGGAGTCCTCGAGCTCAGCTTTTTTCTGTACCAGGAACAATTGATCACCTCGGGGGTGCGTGATGGCGCGCGCTATCTTGCGCTAACGGACAATCCGAATAGCGCTGACCGTCAAAGGGATGCCAAAAACATCGCAGTTTACGGCGCACCAAGCGGCGGCATGTCCCCTCGGGTGGCCGGTTGGACGCCGGTCAACATAACAGTCATCATTACCACAGCGAGTAATTCCGGAATGTATTCTGGGCCCGCCCAAATCCCAATTGTCACCGTCTCCACAGCGTTTTCTGACCAGTCACTCGGTTTTCTCGGAATACTCGGATTCCATACTCCGACCATCAGCGCTTCACATCAGGAACGCTGGGTCGGTGGCTCGTTCTAGCATTGATGCGCCGACATCCCACGATACTTCTGGCCGACGAAATCGGCTCGGTCTTTGTTGAATTTGCGATTTTGCTTCCGATCGTCGTCACTGTCCTTTTTGGTTCAGTCGATTTAATTTATGCATTTTATGAGTGGAATGCGGCCGCGAAAGCCGTCGAAGTGGGCGCAAGGATCGCTGCGGTATCGGATCCAGTAGCGGTCGGTTTGAACGGCCTGAGTAATGTGGCCGTACTGAGTGGCATTAACACTGGCGGCGCGATGCCGACGTTCTCCGTCATCTGCGATGGCCTCGTTGCCGCCTGTAGCTGTACAGGAATGTGTGCAGGCATAACGGCAAATTCCTACAGCGCTGCAGCGATGAATCGCATTCTCTTCGGTCGGGGTAGCGCGGGTTGCGGCGATGCAATATCGTACTATACAACCGGCATGTGCGACGTGTTACCGTCTATTGGGGCCGCCAATGTGGCGATCAAGTACCAACAAACCGGATTGGGTTACGCCGGACACCCGGGCGGCCCTCTGCCAACAATCACCGTTTCTTTGCAGAACATGAACTTTCAATTCTTTTTTCTCAGAAGTCTAGGCATATCAATTCGGATGCCTCTTATTACCACGACCATCACTGCTGAAGATCTTTGCTCCGGCGGAGCAAACGGATCGTGCGGATCGTGACAGGCTTGGAACAGTGCGATGGCCATTTTTCTACTTCGTAATACTTCTGGCCCGGCGGCGCGAAACAGCATCGAAAGCGGATTGCTGGCAACGATCCCTGATTTGGTCGAAGCATCGAATTTCAACCGGGTTTTTGAGCTCACAAAACGCGGCGAGCCGACGACGGTCCTCGTGGTCGGTCCCCCTGGAGATCAGGGCTATCTAGATCGGCTAGTCGAGGTCGCCACCCAGTACCACAATGAGATCTTCTTGGTACTGATCAGCGACGAAATCTCCGCCAGCAATTACAAGCGCCTCGTGCGTACAGGTGGCGCCGACTGGGCATCAGCCAGAGCCGGCCCGCGCGAGGTAATGGACATCATCGCTCGACGGCGTCAGCAAGTACGTTCGCCCGATGTGCCCGCGGGTCGCCCAAGCGACATTCAGAA
Organism: uncultured Alphaproteobacteria bacterium; assembly: GCA_963724715.1. Taxonomy (GTDB): domain Bacteria; phylum Pseudomonadota; class Alphaproteobacteria; order Rhizobiales; family Xanthobacteraceae; genus BOG-931. The sequence goes on from CAVRVV010000008.1 coordinate 175,820, forward strand.
GCCCGTCACGATTTCTTTCGTGCCCGGTGCCGGAGGGGTCGGCAATACGACGCTGATAGTGGAAACGGCTGTCCAACTTAAAACCAACAAGAAAACGCAGCACCGCAAGATTTGCATTGTCGATCTTGATTTTCAGACGAGTCACGTTTGTGACTACCTTGACAGCGAGCCGCGCCTGCATATTGAAGAATTTTCAAACGCTCCGGAACGGCTGGACTCGCAGTTGTTAGAATCATTTACGACGCGACACAGCACCGGGATCGATGTGTTCGCAGCGCCAAGATCAAAATTCTCATTTAACGACCTCAATATCAATGCCCTCGACGCCCTCTTCAACGGGATCACACAACATTACGATCTTGTTTTCATCGATCATCCGTTGGTTTGGTTCTCATGGACGACGCAGGTCATCGCGGCGTCTGACGGTGCTATTATTACGGGATTGAATACAATTCCGTGTTTGCGACAAATATCAGAGACGTTGGCTCTTGTCCGATCAAGCGCTTCGTCGGCACTACCAATCGCAGTCGTACTTAATCGGTGTGAGCGTAATTTGCTCGGCTCAGTGGCTCGGCGCAACTACGTGCAGCAGGTGTTGCGTGATGAGCGCACGTTCCTTATCTCGCGCCGGCCGGAGGCGGTCGCAAGCGTGAACATGGGTGCTCCGATGACGCTCGGCGCTACGGCGCGGAAAGTAAAGAAGGAATTCGCTCCGTTGGCAGATTTCTGTATTCAGGTTAAGTCGACGCGCCAAGCCTTGGCTTGATCGATTTTTACCAAAACTGCTATTTTTTGTGTTAATTTTACCCAAAGCCCGCGCGCTATGGCGGGCCAGACTATATGGTAGCAAACGAAAGTCGCTCAATGGCCAAGCCGAGTTTTATCTTGGCCGAAAGTTGCAGGTGGCGTCCATGAGTTTTCTGTTCGGTAATTCTGTAAAGGCCGCTCGTCCGCCGTCGGACAGAGAAGAGGTGCGGACAGTCCGTCGCAGTGACGCGCCAGCCGATGTGGAGCGATATTATGGCGACTTGATTGCACAGCGGCCTGCTCTGCTCGACGAAAAGCTCAAGCTTCATGGCCGTATTGTGGACGAGTTCAATCTCGCATTGCTGGAAAAACTTTCGCCAGACGAGCTGCATCGCCAGGTGCAGGGCTATATCGCCAATTATATCCGGGCCGAGCGTATTACACTGAACCAAAAGGAACTCGACGTTTTCACCACCGAAGTGATTGCCGAAATGACCGGATATGGCCCTATCGAGCCTCTGCTCAAGGACCCGACGGTCAGTGACATCTTAATTAACACTCATAAACTCTGTTTTGTTGAGCGCTTCGGCAAACTGGAACGTACGAACGTTCGATTCAAGGACGAAGCGCACCTGCTTCGGATTATCAATAAGATTGTATCCGCGATTGGCCGCAGGGTCGATGAGTCCTCGCCAATGGTTGATGCTCGACTTCCGGATGGCTCGCGCGTCAACATTGCTATCCGTCCCATCTCCATAGATGGACCCATGGTTTCGATCCGAAAATTTGCTGAGCGCGTATTTAACCTTGAGCGTCTCATTGAGGTGGATGCTCTGCGACCTGCGATGGCCGAGCTGTTGCAAGCGGCTGTACAGGGGCGAATTTCTCTTCTCATCTCGGGTGGTACCGGAACCGGCAAAACGACACTGCTCAACGCTTTGTCGAACTTTGTTCCAGACGAAGAGCGGCTGATTACGATCGAGGATGCCGCGGAACTACAACTACAACAACTGCACGTTGGACGGCTGGAAACGCGGCCCGCAAATGCAGAAGGAAAAGGGGAGATTCGCCAGCGCGATCTGGTAAAGAACGCACTGCGCATGCGACCGGATCGAATTATCATTGGCGAGTGCCGTGGTGAGGAAGCTTTTGATATGCTTCAGGCGATGAACACGGGCCACGAAGGATCAATGACCACTATTCACGCCAATTCGCCGCGCGATGCGCTCAGGCGACTGGAGCAGATGGTAGCAATGGCCGGCATTGGGCTGCCGATGCCTAGCATCCGTGCTCAGATCGCATCGGGAATAACACTCGTCATGCAACTCCAGCGCCTTCCCGACGGTCGGCGTAAGCTTATCAGCATCGATGAGATCAGGGGAATGGAGGGCGACGTTATTCAGATGCACGAGATCTTTAAATTCGTGAAAGAGCAAACGGACGCAAAAGGGAACATTGTTGGCCATTTCGCGGCAACTGGAATCCGGCCGCAGTTTCTTCAGGAACTCCTGCCGTACGGGATCGAACTACCTTCAAATATCTTCGACCCCGGCCGCCGACTATAGGCCGACTATAGGCAGCACTGCCATGAGTGACCTTTCGGTAATTTTTGCGCTGATAGTTGTTGCCGCAAGTTTGGCCATCTACGCCGCCTATTGGATTCTCATTTTCAACCGTCGCGAAACCCTGATCGTCAATCGGCGGCTCGATCTTAGTAAGCGTCTCGACAATCCATCGTTGGTTCTGGATGCCCTGCGCCAAGAACGAGGTTTCCGAAATGTGTCAAATCCGGTTCTGCGTCAGTTCAACGATTGGATGACTCAGACCGGGACCCCAGTAAAGCGCTCATCGATCTTTCTGGTATTCATGGGGCTTTTCTTGATACTGCTATTAGCCATCCGCTCTATATTGAGTATCGGAATCACATCTATTGTACTTGCAGCTTTGATCGCAGCCGCCATGATGGTTTTGTATTTTATGCGCAAACGCAACCGACGCATCGCGGAATTTAGTGAGCAATTGCCTGACGCTATTGATACCATCGTTCGGGGTATTCGCGTGGGATTACCGTTCTCGACCGCGGCTACACTAGTGGCACGCGAAATGTCGGATCCTATTGGAACCGAATTCGGCATGCTGTCTGACGAAATCTCGTTCGGCCTCGATTTGCGAACCGCGCTGGAAAACCTTTTTCGCCGTGTTGGCCAGGAAGATTTGCTGTTTCTAACCGTCTCGGTGACTATTCAAGCTCAGACTGGCGGCAATCTCGGGGAAATCCTGGGGCGCCTATCGCAATTGATGCGCAGTCGGGCCACGATGCGACTGAAAGTCAAGGCGCTAAGTGCGGAAGGTCGCGCCTCGGCGATCGCTTTGTCAGCCTTCCCTTTCGTTCTGATTTTGGTGCTTAATTTTATTTCGCCTACTTATTACCGCTCAGTGCTATCAAATCCCATCATTGAGCCAGCTATATATATTGGATTGGCCATGCTGCTTGTGGGTAACATCATCATCTATCGAATCGTCCACTTCAAGTACTAGGCTTATGGCTGACTGGACCCCACTCATCGTCGCAGTCTTGGCGTTTTGTGCAATGGGCGGTGTAGCCTTTGTGGCTGGCCAGTACTACCTCCGCGCCGCTCATCTTCAGCGTCGACTGCCGCTGCCACAGATGGGAAGTGGAGATCCCGGATCAGGAAGTATTGCTCGTCTGGTAGCCCAACATTTCGATGAGAAACGATTTGGCGTCGATGATACTCTACGGGGGAAGCTGCGGCTGAATCTGGTCCGGGCGGGATATTTTCGCAAGGATGCCATTAATTTCTATGTGTTTTGGCGTTTGGCTGCGGTCGTGCTGTTACCGATCATTGCTTATATCGTGGTTGTGGTTGCCGCGCCCCAAATATCGACTATTGCTCGCTTTATCATCATTGTTATAGCTATGGTGTTGGGTGTTGTCGGTCCGGATGCCTTTATTTCACGGCGGCAACGCTTGCTGAGTACCGAATATCGCAACGTTTTTCCCGATGTCCTCGACTTGCTAGTGGTTTGCGTCGACGCGGGATTGAGCATCGAAGGCGCGCTCGACCGAATTACCGGCGAGATCAGCAGACGTAGTCGGCTTTTTGGAATTAATTTGGCGGTCATGACAGCGGAGATGCGGGCGGGTCGAAGTTTCATCGAGGCCCTGGGTACGCTGTCGGACCGTTTGATGATTTCGGAGGCCCGATCGTTGGTTGCAGTCCTGCGGCAATCCGCAGAACTCGGCAGTGATGTCGGCGAGGCGCTTCGCGTTTTCAGTGACGAAATGCGCAGTAGGCGCCTGTTGAGGGCTGAGGAATTAGCCAACAAGGTATCTGTGAAAATGCTCATGCCTTTGGCATTATTTATTTTCCCGGTGGTGATGATGGTGATCCTTTTGCCGGTGGGAATTAGGATACTTCAAGCATTTCGCTAGTGAGAGGATATACGGGGTCGGTTAGCTAGGTAGTCAGTGCGGCCCGCTCTAAACGAAAGGTTGTTTCGTCGGCCGGCGCTGATGCTTGGCGCTGAGTACCTTCCGAATAACTTCACTTCACAGCGAGGTGTAATGACCGCTGAAACGTTTGCAAGGGATGAACGTGTCCATTCGGGACAGCGATCCTGGCACGTTGAATTCGGCGATAGCAGGCAACTGACAAGACGGATATAAGGCAGACCGCCATTTGTCGACTTTCATCGGCAGTCAACACCCATCGCGCTCGTTGACTGGTAGCGCTTGCCGGATACTGATTTGGAAACGGCTCCTTCTGTCCTGTGGTTTACGTCGATCTAATGCATCGAGCGCAAACAGGATCTGACCGGCCTGGCGCCAAAGGACTGCTTCATACCGGCTGAGCCGGTCGAGCGGGTAACTGGGCAGATTGGCCAGACGCAAAAAGCAACGTGCAAGGTCGATGGCGGGATCAACGCATTGGCGTTCCGAGCTGGACAACGCTTGCGTTCCATTTGTAGCGGCGAGCGACGCTCGATCAAACTCGGCGTCGATTGAATCAGCCCGTCCGAAACCCGCATAGATTACTTCCCGCGACATTGTTTGAGTTTGGCGGCCCTGTCTAAAATCACGCAAATGATCGGCTTGGATTTCGAACAGTCCGGTTTCCATTGTCGTAGCGCGCCGTAGTCGCCACAGCAGACTGGCTAACCGCAACACGAGCTCCCTCTCCACGGCCGATTGAGCATCGTAATCCGCAATAACAGCCGCTTGGAATGCGTCGTAATCTTCCGCATCTTCGAGCGCACCGATCACCGTTTCGGCAGTGAGGCCATGGCGGACCGCATTGCAGCGAGAGCGCTGCTTGCCTTCTTCGGTAACTGGACCGGTACTTTTACGGGCGTTGCGGCGGTTGGCGTCGATTTGCCTGAAGGAAGTCATTGAACACCCGCCGCGATAATTGGCTTTGTTTTGTTTTTTGGGCCCCCCGTACTCGTCCGCCGATCGCGCTTGTTGTTTCCGGTGCCGACAGCGGGGAGGGCGGTCGTGCGGAGGCTCGTCTTGTTCGACGCCGTCGGCAACGGATGGCTCTCCAGCCAAAGCGCGCGGGCAGGGATGGTTGGATCGATACCGACCTTAGTCCACCATGCGCCTTCATCACCGCTACGATGGACCTCACGGTGGTGACCCCGGCACAGCGGCACGGTGAACTCATCGCTCACTTTGCGGCCGAGCGCGCGGTGTTGGGTGAACCGCAGGTGATGGGCATCCGAGGGCCTGCGGCCGCAAACCAGGCACGGCTGTTGGGCCACAAACTTGACGTGCTCCTTGTCGCGAAAGCGCCGGGGCTCGGGATGAACCAGTTGGCTCTTATCGACGCCCCCTGCGCGGGTTGCTCTCCTGGCGGGTTCCCGGGTCCGCAGCCCAACCGACGAAGAGGGCTGTAGCCCGGCTGCAGCCGGCGGCAACGCCGCATTCTCGAGATCAGCTGGGCTTTCGATGGCTGTCAGCCTGGCCTCAAACGCGTCCTCCAGCAACCGCGCGTCAGCGTCGGTTAAACTATTCTTGTCGCTTAGGATCCGATGGGCCCAGAGGGCGGCATCTTCGCCGGATCCGATAGTCTTGAGTTGCCCAACGAGTCGATCGCGCAGTGCGGCCGACGGCGCCGCGCCAAGGATTGGTCTTGGGACCGATTTACCGGCTCGCCCATGCGGAAAATGGCTCCCACCGCCGTTCAGTTTGGTGGGCGGCGGTTTTTCGATTCCTGCGGTCTGAGCGGGCGGTGCCGTGAGGTCGGGCGCGTCGACATCGTCTTCCCCGGCAATGCCAACCAGTGTGAATAGGGCATATCGCCGGGCATAGGTTAGCGCCGCACCCATCCGGTGCGGCGTTGCCGTTTCGGCGATGGCGCAAACTGGCCAGTCCGAGGCAATCCATTCCCCCGACGCATGCGCCAGCACGGTCGTCAGATTGATGATGCCGGCGCTCTGGTCGATCGAAGTTGTCTGCACCGTGGCAATCTCATATTGGCTCAGGGTTTTGCGCACGATGTCGAGGCCGCTCGACAGCGGCGCATAGCGGAATGACCGCTCGGCCACTCCGGGGCTATCGGACCGAATGGTTGCCACTAGCGATTTCTCCGGATTGACCAGTTCCCCCTGCGCTTTGGCCAGCGCCGCAGCAATCGTTCCGATCGTTTCACTGGAGCGCTGCATGGGTGCCTGCCTCCACATCGAGCAGATCGAAGCTGATAGCGCCGGACTTCGAGCGCTTGGCCCGCACCCCGTGGCCGACTGCCTCCTTGGCGTCCTCAGGTACGAGCCCCTTGAGCTCGACCTTGGCCCTCTCATGCTCGAGGAAGGCGGAGCGCGTGGACCGGAACACCCCGGCGAATTCCGCCCAGGAATTAGAAGCCCCCATATCGACGATCCGGACGGCTTCTATGCGCGGTCGGGGCGGCTCGACACCGAAGAGGCGAGGGGCTCGCCGCTCTCCACGCAGCGCCAGAACTTCTTCTCAGCGGTCAGCAGCAGGTGCTGGTAGAGGCAATCGGCAGGGATGGTGAGCTCGACCCACTTGCCGCCGCCGGTGATGATCGAGAGGACCGACAGCTTGGCATTGGTGACCCACATATTGTGCTGCAGCTGGGCCATATGCTTTTCGGCCGCCCCCTCTTCGCTGAAGGACCACGGCAGCATGAATTTGGCCTCAAAAACCGTCCCTGTGGCCTCGACCATGCCGTCGAGGGTGGCGGCCATCCAGCGCACCACGGGATGCCGGACGCGGCTTTGGATCCGGTTCAATGCCTGCCCGGTATTGCGTTCGTACCAAAAGCGGTTGAGCGGTTCTGTGGCGAGGCCGAGCTGGACGATGAGGTTAGCCGATAGGTCCTCGGGCTCGACTTCGCCGCGCTTTTCGCGCCAGAGGCGAGCCAAAGCCGCCTCGTCAGTACCCATAATGATGCGGGCGTCTGAGCCGCCGATGAAAAACCGGCGCTCAGAATTGTTGACTGCCTTGAAAGATGCTTGAGACATCGTCGGTCCTCCAGTAATCACGAGAGCCCGCCTCTCGTTTGATACTAAAGGTATCGATCGATGATCCGTCTGTCAATACTAAAAGTATCAATTAGGCAGCTTAAAGCTGCACGTGCACTTTTAGCTTGGTCACAAGAGCAACTGGCTGCTGCTGCCGATGTCTCTATTCCGACGATAAAGCGGCTAGAGGCTCAGGACGGCCCACTGGGCGGCCGTAATGAGACAGGCAGCAAGATACGCCTGGCTTTGGAGACCGCCGGCGTGGAGTTCATCGACGAGAACGGCGGGGGACCCGGCGTGCGCCTCCGCAAACGTCAGGTGAAACCGGCTAAGTGATGCCCCTGCTATGCAATCAGCACTGTCGCACACACTTGCCGGCTCCGCCTGAGCCCATGATGATCGTCATACCGGACATTTAGCCCCGCTGGCTTTGCGCCGCTTTTCCGGACCAAGTCCAGCACAAAAAGGCTCTTCAATCACCTCGGTTGCATGGTAGTCGTATCGCCAACGACGTTGCCAAGCTGCCGCTGCCACCCCGCTCTGTTTATGAAAGCATCGCACAATCGGCGCTTCACTGCGGCCGCCTTTGCACTTGGCGCCATTGTCACGGTGACGCTGCAGGACGGGATTAGAGAGTGCTGTACGAGCGCGCACGCTCAGACGAAAACTGCGTCACCTGATCCTACAATTTGGGATCATAATGGGTCGGTGATGTATCTGGTCGAAAACGGCTCATCCCGGGAATTCCATTATCAAAAGCCCCGCCCAGGAATGTTAGAGGCGGGTGCACGTCCCGGCTCTCTTCTGTTCCGCGGTGAAGTCGACAACGGACAATACTTCGGAACAGCATATATTTTTAATCCGCATTGCGGACAGTTCCCGTTCCAAGTCAAAGGGCCGGTTCTCGACGACGATGAACGGATATCGCTTACGGGGGAGGCGCCACAAGTCGGGCGAACCTGTCGCACTCACAGATATTATGCGAGTAGTCTGGAGTTCAAGCGATTAAATCCAATCGAGGGCGCTCAATTGCAAGGACCATTCGGGGTGGCGCGCGCGTCGAACATCGAAGACACAAAACCTGAGTTGACTCCGCAGGTTGGCGGTGAGCTTCCTGGCGCGCCAGCAGCGCAGCCACCCGTCACAAGCAATAGTCCGTCCGCAGCAATAGACTCATCGAGAAATGTTGCTGAGCGACGAGAGCCTGGCACTTCAACAACGGAGCCATCTGTGACAAACAGAATTCCGCCAGCAGCACAAGACCCAGATAACTATAGATCGGGAGTAGCGTTCATCGTGATGATCGTGTCGCTTTTTAGTTTCTCGCTAGCGATATCTTTGAGCAAGAATAGCTTTGGGAGAAAGCGACGGATGAGATGATCAGGATGGCATGATACCCTTTGTTCTGTTGGCCATGGTGCGCCTCGGCCGCCCACATGTCCGCCGAGCGAAAGGCGGCATCGATAACATTCAACCGCTGAGCGGCAAGGAAATCCGTGCGCGAAGCTCCCGCAACAATTTCTTGATTTGATCCGAGTCACTGCAAAGTCGGAACTTGCGGGCGAGTGAAAATTATTTTTCGCGGAACGACCGCATCAGCTGGTCGCGCAGCGGCTTGACCAGATAGGCCACCAGCGTGCGGTCGCCGGTCTGGATGAAGGCTTCGACCGGCATGCCCGGCGTCAGCTTGACGTTGCCGAGGCGCCCGACCTCGTCGGCGTCGATGGAAATGCGCACCAGGTAGTAGCTCTGGCCGGTGCGCTGGTCGATATTGGTATCGGCCGCGACACGCGAGATGGTGCCGTTGAGCTCCGGCGTCGTGCGCTGGTTGAAGGCGGAGAAGCGCAAGACCACCGGCTGGTTGAACGCCACCAGATCGATGTCCTTGGGCTCGACCTTGACCTCGACTGAGAGCCTATCGGATTCCGGCACGATCAGCATGATCTGGTCGCCAGCGGCGATGACGCCGCCGACCGTGTTCGCCGTCGACTGGAACACGGTGCCGTCTTGGGGCGCGCGGATGTCGATGCGGCGCAGCTGATCTTCTGCCGTCACCTTGCGCTCGACACCTTCGCCGATCTTGCTGTCGGTTTCGCGTAATTCCTTGGCGACGTCGCTGGTGAATTGCTGATCGATCTGGAGAATTTGCAGCTGGATCTCGGCGATCCTGCCCTTGGCCTCCGCGGCATTGGCGATGAGCGCGCCGCGTTCGCCCTGGATCTTGGCTTCGTCGCGCTCGAGCGAGGTTAGCCGATTGAGCTGGACCAGGTTTCTCTGCCAAAGGTCGCGTACACCGGCGAGCTCCTGGTCGATGAAGCCGAGCTCTTTGCCCTTGGCGTCCTGCTGCGCGACGAGCCCGGTAATCTGCTCCTGTAATTGCTTGATGCGCTCCTGCAGCTGATTTTTCTGCCCGAGCCGGGCTGTGCGCCGCAATTCGAACAGCTTGCGCTCGGAGTCCATCGCGTCTTTGACGTCTGGATTGTCGATACTGCCGGCGAGCTCGCGCGGCACCGCCATGGTGTCGGCGCCATCGCGTTCGGCGCCGAGGCGAGCCTTGCGGGCATAGAGCTCGTTGAGGCCTTTGGTGACGATGGCGAGACTGGCCCGCGTCACGGTCTCGTCGAGCCGGATCAAAATATCGCCGGCCTTGACCCGGTCGCCGTCGTGCACTCGCACCTCGCCGACGACGCCGCCGGTCGGATGCTGCACCTTCTTGATGTTGGAATCGACGACGATGGTGCCCTGCGCGACCAGGGCGCCGGAGATTTCCGCGGTCGAGGCCCAGCCGCCCAGCCCGAGTGCCAGCGGCGCCACCAGCACGCTACCGGCGATGATAAGGCGGCGGATCGACACCTCCGCGCTGGCAGGGCCGTTATCGCGCGGAGCGATCTTGCTGAAAAGCTTGCCGGTCATTCAGCACTCCCCTCCTTCGGCACCACAGAATACAGTCGACGCCCGCAATCGTGCTAGGCGGATGCGCCACTACCATAAGGACACCACCCTTCGCTGCCGTGCACCTTGGCGACTTTTTGCACGTATTGATTTGCTGCGAGACTTCGGTGCGACGCAGCATGTGCAGCGTCTTGTCTTTGGCGCCCCTTGGCCACCAACAATCGCTGGCGAGGAAGGAGCACGACCGAACCAGCCTATTAGCATCGGTTCGCCGCCGTCAATTCGACGCCACCTCGTCGGCGCGGGCAAGTACGACGGACGGCGGCACGGTGAGGCCCAGCACCTTGGCCTTTTCGCATGGCAGTCCTGCTGATTCATTATCGGCTCATGTTTTCTATTGCCAATGTCCTGCCGATACGAAACGCTAGAATGAAAATAATCTTGGAATGTTTGCTCTCGTGAGCATCGTCATGGGAGGCGTTTGACGTCAGAGCCGCGAATAATCGCCAAGCCGTGATCCGGGCATCGGTTCACTGCAACTTGGGGAATCATGCACGTCTGAAATTCAAGCGTGCTGCTGGCCACACTCAGATCGGCTGAGCATGCAGAACCTCAAGCGTGGATTCGGAGAGTGACTTGGGCTCGGAATGAACCGGGCACGAGGTAGGGGAGGGAGATAAAGATGCGTTCCAAGGGAAATTGGCCGTTCTGGTATCTCGTGCCGGCTATAGCGTTCTTCGGGGTAGCGATCGGCTGGAGTTCGCCGAGCGCTGCTTACGTCCAGCAGATCGTCATCGATCAGACAGCTACCGTCAACTTTACGCCGATTATATTGGGAACCTCGACGCCCGGCCCCTCCACATCCTACACAATCTACGTAGGCCGGATATTTGGCGAACTGGATCCAAACGATCCGCAACACTTGATCATTACAGACATTGACCATGCACCCAAGACGCACGGCAAAGTTAGCTACATTGCCAACTTTGAGATTGTCACGCCGACCGATCCGCGAAATCGTAGCGGATTGATGATCCATGAGGTGCCAAACCGTGGCGGCAACGCGATACCGCTCCCGTCAACCGCTAACCCCGCAGGTTCGCTGATACAGGGAGCAACATATGTTCAGAGTGGTTGGCAGGGCGACCTTCTGGCACAGTGCTCGCCGTCCCCGGCGATTTCATATCCCTGCTTCGACCTGAACTCTGGACCTTATGGTACCCTGAATACTAGCACCGGCGTCTTTACTGCTCCTACGGTATCCGACGTTAAAGGGCCGAAGAGCTTGGCGAACTTTGTCGTTCAGGTACCGGTAGCGACCGACGGAAACGGTCAAATCATCACCGGTCAGGTATACAGCCACGTCTGCACCGGCACTAACGGGTGCGGCTTAGCAGTCGGAAGTGCACCTACAAGCACGGCACAGCTGGTAATTCAGGGGCCGGCGTTTGCGCCTTACCACCCGGCAAGCATGGACACGAAGCAGGCTCAGTTCTGGACCGTATCGTCTCAAAACTTTGCTGGCGTGGATAGCGCAAAGACACCGATCCCGAGCAGCCAGTGGGCCTGGGCATACTGCCCCACCGGCTGGCCGGGCACGCCAAATCCAAATTGGATCTGCTTGAATGGCGCCACCTTCAATCCAAGCCTCGAATATGAAATGGTCTACACGGCGGCAAACCCATTGGTGCTTGGGGTCGGATTTGCCGCGTTTCGAGACCTTGCCTCTTTCCTCAGATACGGCTCGACTGCACCAGGCGGGGGTTCAAACCCGATCGCCGGCACCGTCTCCAATGCACTCACCGTCGGTGGGTCGCAGTCGGCCGCATTTATCCACGGCTTCATCTTCTGGGGCTTTAACGAAGAGGGCCGCGACAAAGCCGGCCACGATCAAAAGGGCCGCATCGTCTTTGACGGTGCCTGGCCGCAGATCGACGGACGGATGATGGTTATGAACATCCGTTGGGGGCAGCCGAATAACCTCATGTACCTCTACATGGGCGGCGACGAAGCTCCGGTCTGGTGGGCGAACTACCCCAACTTGGCGCGTCACCTTCCGTCTGACGGCATGCTCAACCGCTGCGAACAGAACGGTACTTGTCCGGAGATCCTGGAAACCTTCGGCTCGGCGGAGCTCTATTCTGAAAAGATGTCGGCCTCCCTTTGCGGCTTCACCTGCGTCGCCGACATACCGTTACCGTCGAATGTTCATCGGTATTACTCGCCGGGCGCCACCCACGGCGGCGGCACGGTCAGCTTCAACTGGACCTCCCCCAGCACGGTGACCATACCGGCTGGTCAGTCACTGCCCCAAGATCCAATTCCGGAAACGTTCACCAACAATGCGCTGCAGTATGACTTCGTTCAGTTGCTCATGAACGGGATCCGGATGCCACGCAGCGTTTATCCTACGCTGGCCAGCGGGCAACTTGTGCTCAACACACAGGAGGCAGAGGGATTCCCAAACGTCCCCAAGACTCCCCTTTCACCGTTTGGAGGGACTCAGGCTTGGCCGCCGTTTGTCTACAACTTCGGACCCAGAGAGGATTACGACCAGGAGAGTGGTATACCGACAATCCAGCCTCCAATTATCGAGCAGGTGCTGCCGGTCTATGCGACGAAGGTGAATGCCGACGGCAACGAGAACGTCGATGGTATGCCGACGGTGCTCGGTCAGGCTCCGTTGGGTACTTATGTGGGTTGGAACCTGGCCACCACCGGATGGTATGGGCCCAATGCAAGCGACGGCCCGGTGAGCCTTGGCCAGGTCTTTGCGGGAGCGGGCAACAGTGGAGGCTATTGGCCCTTCTGGGACACACAAATGCACCGCCAAACAGCCGGTGATCCGCGGCTGTCGCTCGAGGAGCGGTACGGTACCCATCTCGGCTACGTCTGCGTTGTGACAGCGGCTGCAAACCAGGCTGTGAGGCAGGGCTTCCTTCTCGTGTCCGACGCAACATCGCTAATTTTGCAGGCGAAAATGGGGAACGTGCTTGCTAGCTATCCGGCCACAGCGACTGACATGAATCTTGAAAGTTCGTTGTGCTCGAGCTCAGATGCAACGGGCCTGACGGCAACTGGCCGACAGTAACCCAAGCTGGACCAGTGACAAAATACTGAATGGCGGATTAGGGCAACCTAGTCCGCCATTTCTTATTTTACGCCGTCGGCCTCACTCTGCCGCACGCGCCGAGAACGCGATCGAATGACAATGCATCTTGTTGCGGCGCAAAATATCGCGATTGATGTGGTGGACGGTTCCCGCTGCCGGCAGCGAGCTCCGATAGGGTGATCGTTGTCGACGAAACACATCAAGGGAGCTATCCACATGCAAATTACGACGATCGGTTTGGATATCGCCAATATGTTTCAAGTTCACGGGATCGACGCGGCGGAGAAGGTCGTCGTTCGGAAGCAACTTCGGCGCAGCCAATGAAGGCGCCGCACATGGGTCCCGCGTTGCACGCCGTCGTCACTGAGCACGCCCCAGAGGGCATCGTGAATATCGCTTGGCCGCAGAGTCGCCGGCACGCTTTGCGGACAGGTCATGGCAGTAAAATAGCTGTCGTTGGTGCAATGCTTGGTCAATGTAAGATCGGCGATCTCTCCCTGCAACGCAGATGCCAATTGCATTTTGCGTCAGATCATGGCCCAAAGTATCTAGCGAACGCCAGTCCGTTGACAAAATTCCCAAAATTTCGATTTGTTATCGCATCCCAGTTGTAGGTCGATCCATTGGGGGCATAGGCCAACGCCTGGCAGATACTGTCAACCAAGTCATCGTGGCGAGAATTCGGAACAGACAAGAATTCCGCCTCTAATTCTGGCGTAAATGCTTGGCGAACGAAAGAAACTTTTCCTCCCTCGAACTTGACCGTTTGAGCCTTCATGCGGGCGATCTTGTTACGTTCGGGCTTCACCGCAAGAGCCGGCAAGCCGACACGTTGGAGCTCTTTGACGAGCGGAATTCCTAGTCCTGAATCTTCAACCAGAATCCGGGTCGGCTTTTCATTTTGCGCTCGCGATTTTGCAAACTTCACCAGATCCGAAAAGTCTTGTCTGGTTCGAACAGCACCGATGATGTAATAATGACCGTCCCGGAGCATCACCGTCGAACACGCCGAATAATCATTCTCTTGGCCTGTCTTGATTGCCGTGTCCCAGCTTTGAATAATCATAGAGGTAGAGGTGCGCGGAGGTGGTTCACCAACAACTTGAATCCAGGCCCGCTTAAATATGAAGCCATCTCGGGGCGCGGGGCTCTGCTGATACTGTTCGGCAAAGATCGCCGAACCGAGTTGGGCCTTGATCCGCTCCAGCACGTTTATGGGCTCGCGTTCGGCGTGCAACGCTTCACCAGCACGGCGGTGATAGAATCGATCTTCACCGATTGGGATTATCTCATCTTCTTCAGCAATGGCAGCGAGTCGCAGCACGGTCCAATAATCGCCCGGCTCGGAAAGCAAGCTGCCGCATGGATCGTCAGGATGAAGGCGTTGCATAGCAATAATAGCGGTGCCACTCTTCTTATCATCTCGCCGGGCAAGTGCGAGCCGTACCAATTCATTCACGCGCCGCCGCGTGATGTCCGAATAGGCATCTGCAGCGTTCAGTGGATCATCGAAAATAAGCGGATCGCCGCCAAGACCGGTCAGGCTTCCAGAAATCGAAGCAGCCCGACGACATCCTCCTTTGGTCGTGGCCACTTCAAATTCGGTATCGCGGGAAAACTGAGTGTTTGGAAACATTATTTTATACCACGGCGCGTTCACGATTCGGCGAAAAGCGTGTGAAAGCTTGGATGCGAGATCCAAGCTGTGAGAAATAACAAGAATCTGCCGCGTCGGGTCATGGCCTAAAAGATAGGCCGGCAGCGCTATCGACGTGAAAATCGATTTGGCATACCGCGGCGGCATATTGATCATCAGATTCTGACATTGGCGGTTAATCACCTGGGTCAGCCGAAAAGCCAGCGCTTCGAGATGGTAATTGTGCAGGATCGACGCTCCGGGACTTAGCTCGGCCAGACATAACATGGCAAAGCTGTAGAAATCGCGTCGGCACACTTCGATTAGCGCCGTATAGGTCTGGTATCCGTCAGGCAACCGGGGTCTTGGGCTCATTTCTTATATCCTTTCTTCGCTCGTTCACGCGCAAAGTATTCGCGTAGGATTTCGAGTGCGGTTTCAGGTGGCACTGGCAACTGATTGGGCACCGGCGACTGTTCATCGTTCTCCCTCGCCAGCAGGAAGTTGACGGATTTGATATCGCCGGCGAAGGCCTTCTCGCCGATGCGCTCAAAGGCGACCTGCCGCACTGATGTCTTGCGGTTCGACCCGTCCTCGGAAAGGCAAACCTTTCTTTCCAGTGCTGCTCGTGCCATTGAGGGTTTTCGCCGCGTGGTCCCCTTGGGTCTACCCTTAGGGTTACCGCTTTGCTCGCGCTGGAATTGCGTCGAAATCGGTGGCCTTCCGTACCCAACCGTGTAGCTCAACTGCGGCGTAGGCTTTGTCGCCATCGGCGCTGGCACGCTCGCTTCGTCAGCAACTGGATGCTGAATACCCTTTTGACCAGGTGACCTTTTTGTCATTGCGAGCGCCTTTTGTTTGCAACTCGGCGAGCGCGACCGCGCTTTTGTGGCGTTGCTCGGGCCAACGCGGCCGACAGAGCGTGAGCAAAATTGACCAACCCGATAAGCGTGAATGCATAACCTGGCCCGCAGCGGTGATATAATTCGAAGACCTCGCGCTCCCCGCGACAGATGGCGACGGACATTGGTTCCTTGCGACCCTGCTCCGAATAGACAACGATGAAAGTCGGGTTAGTGTTGCCCACAGCCATCTGCCCGGGTTTGGCCCTCGCTCGTATCAGCGACTCATCAAAAAGAGAGGACGGATCTTCCCTTAGGATCCGCGCATGGTGCCATTCGAGCTCTGGCCGAATCCGCCGAAGCAGGCTGACCACACGGCGTTGCGGCAGGCCGTGTCGCATGAGCTGAACACCGACCAGAAGCGCGAACACTTCGAATTCGGAGAATGCAATGTCATGACCGCGGCCAGGGCATTCAACGCCGTAGAAAGCGAAATTGGCCTTCGCGGGGTCCTGGGAATGTTTGTTGCGTCCACGCGCACGGTCAAGTTCCAGCAAACGCTTAACCCGGCCAGCCATTTCCGAACTGAGCGTTGCGGTCCCAGGTTGAATCACACGCGCCAGCGATTCTTCGGTTTGGTTGCGTTTGAACACTGTATCCTCAATCAGGGTTTCAATGTCTCAAATACATATATGTGCTTTCTGCCGGACCAGCTAGTGCTTAGTCGCGCTCGAAAACACTGGTCCCTTGGGCCCGCCGTTCGGCTTGTGCGAAGCCGCCAGCACGAGCATCAGCGCAGCGCAAATTCCCTGATCGAGGTCCCTGCAGTTCCCTGTTCCCGAATACAAATTCCCTGATCTACATCAACGGGATTCCCTGTTCTTTGAACCCAAATCTGTCTAAGCAATTGAATTTATGGCTTTTAAATTCTGTATAAGGGGGACGTGCGTTCCGTCATTCGAAAGGAACGAAAAACGGCGGCGTCCCGGTGTCCGTCTGCCGAAAGCCGCGACAGAAACAGAAGAAGGTAAGGCCGCCCATTGCCAGTCCCTTCGGGCCGTCCCGGGGGAAGACGAATATCCGAAAGGCGATCGATCAAACCATTCTTGTTGGATGGCGTCGGCCCGGTCGAGGAGACCGAGGCGCAGCGCGCGCCGGGGTGAGTTACGTCAAGGGCGATGTTTGGTAGGTGCTCTAAACGGCTACGTTTGTCAGCCAAACGCTTTGGTCATCAGAGAGGCGCGCCAAATCAAGGCGGCGAAAACGCATACCTGGCCGAGGAGGGGCACTGGGCAAGCAAACAGCCCGAATGCCAAAAGCGCCTGCCAAGTCTTAAACCGCTTCATGAGCCTTGTCCCTGCGCAACTACCAATGTTCGCACCAATGGGTAGTTCCAATGGAGGACCAAGATACAAGGCAGAGCTTATTGAATTGTAACTGGGTTGAGCGACCTGCTCGGCCTTTGCACAGCTCATTAATAGAGGGTGACCGGCCCACTATGATCCATTCGTAACCTCCCTCCGACTGGCCGCAACGGCTATCGGACAGCACTCTGCCGCGACCAGCGAGAGGTGGCCAAATCGTAGGGTGACAAGCCAAATTCGACGCTAAAACCGCTAAAAAGGCAGAATTTCTAACCGCCTGTGATGTGGCTGAATCGCTACACGTTCGTAGATTAGTCGGATTATCCCTCGATTCGGCGAGACTCCACGTTGTCATTGTTGCCAGGGGAGATAACCTGGGCGGTGGGAACTTCCAGGCGGTGAAGGGGTAGGGGGTCGAAATTGGGTCAAACAGGGGGTGAACCGGCACGCGTCCAAGACCGGCTCCGCACCCTCGCGCGGGGTCTAGGGCTCGCCTGCGCCATTTCCCTCGGAGGATGCGTAACCGACGGAGGCAACCCGCCTCCGCCGATCGCAGGAGGGCCCCCGCCACCTGTCGTCGACAGCCAGGAGGGCGTCCCCCCGATTACGACAACGACAATCCAGCAGAACGCCAACGCCCAATACTACCCGTCGGATGAACCGCTGCGAATGGGCATCGAGATGTTCAACCGCGGCAGTTTCGGCATAGCCCAGCACTATTTCCAGGACGCCGTCGAAAAAGCGCCAAGGGATGCTTCAGCTTGGATCGGCCTAGCGGCTTCCTATGACCGCCTTGGCAGGTTTGACCTGGCTGACCGCGCTTACGGTTCGGCCATCCACCTGGCGGGGGAAACCACGGCCATTCTTAATAACCGGGGCTATTCCTACATGCTGCGCGGCGACCTTAATTCGGCCCGTCGGGAATTCCTCAAGGCCCTGCACAGGGAGCCTGGCAATCCGATGATCCTCAATAACCTGAAGCTTCTGGACGGTAGCAGCCAGTTTATCAAGCGCTCGCCCGACGCGCTGTAGGACCCTCTTGGACGGGCCATAACGCGACGCAGAGCGGCCTAGCTAGCGGTTCAGCTGCACCATATCCCTGCTGAGCGGGTCAGAGCGCCTCACCAGCCCGATAAATTCGGCATAGGGGTTGCCATTGGTGGCGGTGCCAGGGATGGCAGGCCAGACCAGGAAAAATCTTCCAAAGCCCGCTATCGGCACCCGTTGCGCATCACTGAGCACCGGGACGGGACTAGAGCCGCAATTGACGATCGCCGCCGTAATAATCCTGCGATTGGCTGCGCCCGGCGGTGCGCATCGCGGTCCACCATATTCGAGCCCAAGTGATCGGTCGTTGAGATAATTCAGTTCGTAGCGGTAGACGTCATATCGACTGATGCTGGCTGTCGCCGTGCATCCCGGAGGGGGCAGGCCATTTCCGGGACCGGCATAATGCGCGGTCTGCCAATAGGCTGCACAATCCCAGACGCCCGTTCCGACACTGACGGTTGGATCAAACCGATTTCCTCGAATCATGCTCGAATTGGCCGGTAAAGCCGTCGCACTGCCTGAGGGCAATGGCCAGTCCGGGCCATCGGGTCTTGCGTCGCACCAGTTTACATTTCCCACCGTGGTAAAGCCCTTCCGCACATTCAAATCCGGCGGATAAATGCGGCAGGAATTGAAGCCACCGGCATAAATATCAAACCGGGTGTTCAATCCATCCATGACGGACTGATCGTCGCTTGACACGAGATTGATGCCGCTTAACCGGAAACAAGCCCGCAGTTGCGTTGCCGCAAAGGCTTGAGGTATTCCCCGACCGGCGCCGGGGCCACAGCCGCTCGGCAAGAATCCTGTTGCCGGGCTGATGTAGCCGAAATCTCCGGCGCTATACCCGCCATTCTTGGACTGGGTTCGAGCTAACCTGATAAGCTGACGGTGGGCGGCAGGATTCTGATCCGCGGTGACAAGCGCTTGCGTCGCCTGATAATAGCTCATTCCCGAGGATTCGAAGGGATTGCAAACGAAAAGTGGCGCTGCATTGCAAACGATCTGGTCGTAGCCGGCGACCGATTGGGCGCTGACGGCAATATCGCGATTTCCGGCGGACAGAGAGACAGGAAAGATTGTCCGCATGGCGATTGGTCTGACTGTGACTTGGACATAGGCGGCCAGAGTCGGATCGTCGGTCAAGTCACGCGTTGTGATTGGCAGGTCATCATTCGCAGGCAGCGAGCGCAAAAATTCGATGCTGCTGGCGTCCGCGCTCTGTCCTATCCCGGCCCCTAATACAGGGTTTGCGAGCAGTGTGCGGATCGCCGCTTCGGCCCGGATGATGGAATCCGGCCGGCGGTCCAACTCGGCCGCACCGGCAAGCGCTAGAGCATCGGCGCCGTTTTGCAATTGCGTCTGAATGCTCATCAGGCGGCTCGCATCGAAAGCAAGTGCCGATAAGCCAATAATCACTACAAGCATGATTGCGACATAGGGGAGGATGACCCCTTCACAGTCATCGTGCAATTGTCGCAGCATTGTCTAAACGCACTACCAAAAAGAAACGTCGCGGCCAACACGGCCGCGACGTCTTATACTAAAGTTTTGAAGCTAGTCCGATCGCCTTAGTCGTCGCCTCCGTTACGCCGCACGAACGCCGGATGATCGTCGCGTCCGCTAGGCGCATAGATATTAATTCCGCCGGTCACCGGAAGATAGGCGAAATTCGTTGTCGGATCCGCCGCCACGGAGTGTGGATTAGCAACCGAAGTTACCGACAGCGTGGCGTCGGGTCGATGACCATTGGCGTCGACCACCCCGAGCTCATGTCCGGCGGTAGCTGAGCCGAGCGCCAGGAAGTAGTGACCATCACCTTCATTGAACCAGACTTCATCCGCTCCGCCTAGGTTGTTGAGCGTGGCGATGACCACGCCAGAATTCTCGTTGATGATCACCGAGTTCCGCACCCCGCTTGGGACCGATGGGGTATTGCAGCCTAGGAGGATTTGCGAAGATGGGCCAATTGCCATTCCCTGCGGCCCAGAACAATCGGCGACCGGGATGTCGAACTTGTTGACCACCGCCATGGCCTTCGGATCGATCACATAGACGGCGCCGTCCTTGGTGTTGTCACCGGGACCGTTCACTTCGGGAATGTTCAAGTAGAACATGCCGGTGCGCGGGTTCCACTGACATTGCTCGATGCCATCCGTCGCCTCAGGCACTTTGATCTGTTTGACGACAGTGTAAGCATTCGGCCCCTGCGTCGGGATGAAGCTCACGTAAGGCGGCGAGTCCGCATCATTGGCGATGAGGACAACGTTGTTCTTCGGATCAAAGCAAAGCTCGTCGGCCCTGAACACACCACCGGTTGAAATGACGTGAGTGGGTGCAGCGCCTCCAGTAGCCGACGCCGAAAATACCTTAACGGTACTGCACTTTGGCGTGGCAGCCGGACAAACTGGATCGGTGGTCGGGCCATCGCCAGCCCAAATTTCCGTGCCGCCAGTATTCTTGAGCGTTAATAGGCCGTTGGGCCCGCCGCAAGCGTTGGCGACTGCGCAGCCCGGACCGAGGCCTGCAAAGGCATGCGGCGACGGCGGTATGATCTGAGTGGAAACACTGGGGCTACTTCCAGTATTGAGCACATCGACGGATTTGTTGGTTCGATCTGCGAGGAAGTATTTTCCCAGCGAGGGATCTACCCAACTGATATCAAACGAAGTGAGACCACCCGGTATGGCGACGTTGGTCTTTAGCGTGTACACCTCGTCCTTCTTCGCGTCTTCCTGGGCAAGAGCTACCATTGGTATCACCGCCAGCAGCGCAACACTGGCGAGGTATTTTGCTCGTCTGCTATGTACATAACTCATCACTCAACCTCCCTTATTTTGCTGAACATCAGCACCGACAGTCTCAAACCACGCTCTCCGACTTACCCGCGCACGTCCTCAGAAATGCAGATCTGACGATCAGCATCCAAGGCGAGACGCGGCATACACAGACAGGGCACAAGGCCACACGCCGGGAATCCCCGGCCACATCAGCCTTTTGCGATATCTGTGAAACGACGCAAAACCCGGACTCCCCGCGAGGCTTAGAGGCGCAACGCAGCGTCGCGCAAAGCGTTCCTCACATTTGAAGTTTTAATCATTCTAAACGTTAACCATAGCCAACACCGGAAAGCCCTGCGTTTGCAAGGGGTATCGAAGCAATAAGTAAGTAATGTTGACCTATCGGATCTGAGGGCAATGCGTAGACGCGTACTTGCGCCCTCGGTAGAAGTCGATGCTGTGCGGATTGGCTTCGGTCCGCTCGTCTGGCGTGAGTAGTGACAGTGACGGTGATGTTCCGAAGTGGACCCGTGCCGGGCCTCGTTCGGCTCGTGTTGGTGCTCACTGCGGCAGCTATTGGCGCAGTCGCGCTGACGTACGCTCGACAAGCGGCGCAAGATACAGACCGAACTCCTTCATCAACAAAAGCTGTCGTTGTGCGACCCGAAAGGGTTGTTGCAACTAAGGCCGCAGTTCCGAAGACACCCGCTCCCGCCGGGACTGAAAAACCGCACAGCGGACCAATTGATCCTGACCTCGTTGCTTCGGCTCGCATGGTAATACCGGCGCCACCAGGTACCGACACGGCCGTAACGGAAAATATTGACCCGCGTCGATTGCGAACCAACTTTGAGCGTGGAAGAAAGTTACTGGAATCAGCCGCCGATGACGAAGAGAAAGTCAACGGTGCGCGCCTCGTTAATTCCGCCGCGATCCTTGGCTACGAGCCGGCCCGCATTTTGATTGCTCGAGAATACCCGAGATCTCAGTTAATCCAGACCGCGGTTACTGGGAGCGAAGCAGTTCGCTATTCGCTCGATCCGCTTATCGTCTCTAGCCCGATTGCCCAGAGCGGCCGTGTTTTTTTGGTGCTGCTCGCCTCGTATTTTTCTGGACGCAATGACCTTGCAAGCTATGCCAACTATCTTCTGGAGGTGCTTAGTGACGATCACCGCCTAACAGATGAGGATCACTTGAAAGTATTACTCGCCGAACTGGCGCACGTCTCCGGGGCCTGTTTGGCTGTTGGTCACGCGGTGGTTAAGGCGCGTATTGTGGCAGGTCCCGCATGCTCATCGGGCTTGCAGCTGCAGCTTGCGAATTATTTTCAAACCACTGCTCCTGCGGGACGCGAAGCTGAATCGCGACGACGGGCGCTTACGATGCTGCAGGAGTAACGGGGGACAGAATTTACCAGTACGACCAGCTATTGACCTCAGACCAACCCCACGGTCGGAAGTATCCATAATACGGAACATAGTAGGGGGGGCCTACAGCGCGCCAACCCCAAGACCCGTAGGCTGTATACCGCCGCGCCCCACGCGGCGAAGAACAATATGGACCCAGTGCATTTACGGCGACGGATACGTCTGGCACGAGAAAGCAGTCCTGTGGCGCGAGGCGCCAATACCTGTGAAGAGTGCCAGCTTCCGCGGCGGCCGCTGTCCCGGTCGCTCCCGCAATGGTCCCGACCGCCAGCAAGACGCCAATCACAGTATAAATGCGTTTCATGTCGCCTAATCCCTAGCGTGCCCAGCCTGTCAACAGGGCTAGTTGGCGTACTGTCTCAAAAAAGGTCAAGAGGTAAAATTGGATTGTCCGGGCGCAATTCAAACTTGGCCCGAGGTGAGCAGCAAGCGCGGGCCGACAAAAATCGACCTTTTGAAGCAATTTGGACTGTGCGCTAGCATGCTGTTGTCGATGCCTACCGCCTTGGTCAGCCGCACAATTTGCCATGTCCAAGCGCCCCGGCGAGAGTGGGTGGGACGCCATTCCCAAGCCGGCCGACACCGCTTCGTCGTGCTGTTTGCTCAATTCCCGGACGTGACGGTCTCTCAACCCTTTATGCTTTTCGTATCCAAAATTGATACATACCCACAAAAGTAGATGGGTTCTCTATCTCAAAGATATGCCAAAGTGCGAGGTCGTCGAGCGTCTTGTCATCTGGAAAACGCCGTCGGAATTTCTGCAGCACGCCACCGGGGAGATCGAACCCAAGAAATTCAAGTCGATTTTGGCGGAGAAAGGAATCAATCGCGGGTAGTGTCAATTGGTGTTCTTGAACGTGGAATAGAAGGTCGCGGCAGGCGCTGGTGCTGAAAAAATCCACCCACTCTGTTGCCTTCGCCAGCGACAAATCGCTGGCTAAGCCTGTGAGTTCCTGCCGGAACCGCCGGATTTCCCGCGCGGATGGACCATAGCCGCGCTGGTTGATGAATTTCCGCGCGGCAATGAGGTCCTGACGTGCCAGCTCGCTGTAAAGACCGAGACGCATGAACCCACGCGGCCGAAGTAACGAGAGCAGCACCCGCCATCCAGCCAACGGGTCGGCAAGATGATGTAGCACGCCACTGACTTCGATGACGTCGAAAACGCGGCCAATCGATTGAAGTTGCAATATATCGGCTTGCGCATACTCGATATTGTTCAAGCTGAGGTCGCGCGTCTTTCTCTTGGCGTAACACAGGCTGGTCAGGCTGAGGTCAATGGCAAGTACGTGTGCACCTGCGAAGCGTCGCGCTGTTTCGATCGAATGTTGGCCTGTGCCACAGCCGGCGATCAGAAATTCCGCTTCGACGATCTTACCGACGCCACCGAGATTAATTAGGGGGAATTCACTTCGTAGATAGGCGTCAATCGTCGTCGATTTTCCGACAGGCGCCGCCTTTATCCACCGCGGATAGGGGTTTTCCTCGTATTGTTGTTTGACAACAAGCGACACGCCTTCCTCAATTGTTGTGAGGCGCGGCACTGAATTCTGCAATCGCCGTTCTTCCTGTACTTCCCGCACCTGGCGAGCAACGAGCTCAGCTACAGGAACGGACCAAGGCTGTTCCACAAGCCAATCTGCCCCCGGAAGAGAGGCGAGTGGAAAATACGCCGCAACGGCTACAAGCCAAAGCTCGGAAATGGAAGTATTGGACGCCAGCGCTTCGGCCAACAGCACCCGAAGCTGCCCTGCCTGCTCCTTTTCGCGGTCCGTGTCGTCGAATATGTACTCGTTGATAAAACATTGCTGTGCGAGAGCACAAAAGAAGTGAAGTGCGCCTTCCTGGACTTGCGAATATAGCCCGGAGCTCGCCGCCTCTATCATCGTCCGGCGGGCTGCAGTCAGAAACCGTTCCAACTCGATGTCGCAGACAATCGTTGTCTTCAGCAAGCATCGCAGCAGCTGATCATCGCATATCTCGGCCAGCTCGGTCGGGCTGAATATTTCCTGCGGCGGCAATTGCCTGGGCCATGCACTGTTCAATCGGAGAATGCATACGCTGGTAGCGCCGTTTAGCTTAAGGAAAGTAGCAGTAATTCTTGCAAGGTCGCTGGGTCGTCCCCAAGGCTCGGACAAGGCTCGGATGAGATCGCTGCGAAGATCAACTCCGTCCGGAATGAAGTTCAGGCCCCGTAAACACTGAACGAAGAGCAGCTTGGCGTTTTCAAACTCCTCGATTTTGATGCTCCGTTGGATGGCCCTCAGCGCCTCAACGGGGTCGCCCGCATCAATGAGTGCTTTGCCGAGATTGCATTGCGCCTCGGCGTTGTCGGGAGAGAGCGCCAACGCGCGGCGATAATGGCCAATGGCTTCGGCAGTCTTGCCTTGGTTTTGAAGGGCGGTTGCCAGATTGTTGTGCGCCTCCGCGTAATCGGGCTTCAGCGCCAGTGCCCGCTGATATTCAAGCACCAACTCATCCAACTTACCCTGCCGGTTAAGGACATCGGCGAGTTTGCTGTGTGCCTCGGCAAAACCTGGATTGAGCGTTAGCGCTCGACGATACTCCGACGCAGCCTCGTCTGCTCTACCTTGATCCTGCAGCGCATTGCCGAGATTAATGTGTGCTTCGGCAAAGTTCGGCTTTAGCATTACTGCCAGCTGATAGTGGGCCGCTGCCTCGTCCAGTTTCCCTTGCCGTTTGAGCACATTGCCGAAATTGTTGTGTGCTTCGGCGAAGTTTGGCTTCAACACTACCGCCCGCTGATAGTGGGCCGCCGCCTCGTCCATTTTGCTTTGTAGTCTGAACGTATTGCCGAGACTATAATGGACTTCAGCGTGGTCTGGATCCAGCGCCAGCGCCCGTCGATATAGAGCCGCCGCCTGGTCGAGTTTGCCCTGCTGTTTGAGCTGCTGCGCCGCGTCCAACAGCTCGGCGATCCCAACCTTGGGCCCGACGGTTGCGCTGGCGGAAGGGTCAGCGTGCTTCCCAAATTTGGCAGCTATTCGTCGTTGTTTCCGGTTCACTGCGAAGCCCCTAAGCTGAAGCCGACCGCCTCGAATGCCCGCCGGACTGACCCGAATGATAGCAGGCTGTTCGTGGATTCCGAAAGCCAAGAGGTTACTGAGCCGGAGTTGCTGAGCGTCCGATATGTAGTTTGGGGTAACTCGCGCTCGGATCTGCTTGTTCGCTCGCGAAATTCTCCGAATACTCGGCTTCTTGCCAACAGGCTTGCCAATGCAATTACGCGGCTTGCTCTTCGGCGGCGTGCTCGCGTTCGTTATGACCTCGGCCAGTCTGCTATTTGCTCGATCGATGGAAGAGAATGGACCATCAGGGCTGGTCACTTCTCAGTTGCACTCCGAATCATCCCAATCGCGCGCTCCAGTAATGCATATTCCTGGTCGTCCGGCGCCGATGGATCACCAGTCTCTGGCGCCGCCGTTGCGGCGTGCTCGCCTTCTTCTGAGGAAGATGAGACCGAATTGGGTGAAGAGCCGTCCGGCATCTCGACTATGTTTGCATCCGCGTCAGCCTTGCCGCCCTCACGTTGCCCAAACAGCTCTTGCGCTAACCAGGAGGCGCCGACGAAATTGCCATCCAACGAGACATGGCCGACAATTTGGCCAGAATTTGTATCGTGCAGGTTGCCGGTTTCCGCATTGTAGATACATCGTAATCTGCCGGAAAGGTCGAACGCCTCGTTGGCCTCAACGTATCCAATTTGAGCGCGCGCTCCTTTAGGACCGAAAATTGGACGACGATCCGCCATCACATCCCTCTCGATAGGCTCCGGCAAACTCCACCGCGGTCTTCGCAGGAAGCGAGGACCGTCGTGCAACGGTTCGAGGTACTTGCAACAGGCCCGCAACACATGCCCGAAGTGCGGCACGCGCATGTCGCTCATCCGCAAGGCGGACAGCCAATGACGGGCGAATCCCGGGCGGCGCCTCGCAGAAGCACCGGTAGCTAGGCGAGTTTGTGCCAATGCGTCTGGCTTCGCGCATGTCGGACTCAGCACATGCGGATCTCAAGATTATTGGAAAGGGTGGAGTCTTTTTCGGCGCACCCGGCCGCGACAACGTGGGTAGTTCATGAATTAATCGAACTCTCGTGACGTGCAGCGATCAAGAAGTCCTTTATTTGCTTACCATCATTTATTGCGCTGGTTAGCCACCGAGGCCTCACTCCTCGTCCGGTCCATGTTTGGCCATCCGGTCCTCGGTATTTTGGAACAACCTTCTTTCTGGGCGCTCTGCTGCCATTGCCGTTGCCATTAGCACCGGTACTTCCAACATGAGTGTCCGCGCCACCGGAGAGTAGGTCCAACTCCCTCCGTAGATCCTCCGCACAACTCTTGAGGAGAGCGGCGATCTCATCTCGTAGATTGCATAGGGCCTCATTCGAGAGGGTGGTGAGAGAAGATTTTTTCGGCTGCATAATTCGCCCCAATCAAAAACGTCCCCTTTAACGCCAGCGTAACCTTAACAGCTTTGTGATCGAAATGTAACAACCCCGGGGCGGTAGCGGCCCAAATGGTTAACGACCGTCCGGGTTCGCGCGTATTCCGGGGGCCAGGTGCTAGAAAATGGCGGGGAAGCTCAGGCGTATAGCGAAAGCGGTTGATTTCACGCTGTCGTTGTAAATTGTTTGACGATCTCGGGCAGGTCACTTTCTGGCAGACGAGCCGCCGGCAAATTAACGATGAAGGTTCCTCTATATCCTTGGGTATATAGACTTTGGGTTAGATTTTGGTCAAACCAACCGTGCTACGGCCAATGTGACATTGGGGAATTTAACGCACGGAACTAGTTAATTGATTTCACGTTCCCTCGCGTCGGCAGCGGCACGTAGCAATCGCGAAGGGTGAACTAGAGTGAGTCTAGGCGATCGACTGAAAAAGTTAGGTGGCACCGAAATTGCCGGCTCCGTTGCTGATCCGGCGTTCTCCGGCCCCGACAGTAATTATCGACGACTCCCCTTCGGCCGCGCTGCGGGGTCGTCACCGTCTACGCTGCAAGCAATCCCGACAAAGGCAGGCGTCAAAAGTTCGACGCATCCGATGCTGGACGAGCTGTCTGACCTGATTTCTCAGGCTTGGGCCGAGCATGAATCCAACAATGCGTCGCCAGCGCCGCTGGATGCGTTTGTGCAAGACGGGCAGGGCACGCACGAGAAGCAGCCAAACCTCAAAGTGGTTAGCATCGCGCCATCAAATTCGGAGACGCGCGGAACTGCAGTCGACAACAAGGCCTTTGACGCCTCGACGCAAAGGATATTGCGCCGGATGGATGCGCTCTTCGCGACTGAGGAATCTTCGCCGTCCGCCATGCCGCCAGTCACGCGCAAGCTCACGCCTGATCGCTAAATCACTATCTCATACACAAAAATCGATCTTGGTACTTTTGTGCCGAGGGCGGTGACGGGTTTGGATGTCCTAACGCGCGAGCGTCGCTCGATGGGTCAGGTCTGATAATCTGCTGCTCGTTGAGCATCGAAGGACAATGTGCGACCCATAAGGTAGGCAGGCAACTCGAAGACATTATCGATTCGGCCAGCCTGGTTCGAAAAAATGATAGTTCAAACCGAAGCGGAGGATATTGTTCGAAGCCTTAACCGTATCGGTCAATGTACCTCCGCCTAAGGAGGCAGGTATTGCGACCGATGAATTGCTGTTGTCGTTCTGCAAGTGAAGATATTCAAACTTGGCACTCAACGAATTGTAGAACATCCATTCGACACCAACTCCAGCCGCCCACCCCAAATTGTTGTGCGAAAAGTCGGCTAGATTGGCGCTCGCTCCGCCCAATGTTCCACCAAAATCATTTTTGCCCGTTGTCCAATTGAACCCTCCGGTCCCGTAGAACAAAACGTCCTTATAAGCATAACCGACACGCCCGCGAAATGTGCCAAACCAATCGATCTCGGCAGTTTCTGTAACTGAACACATCGGTCCACAGATGAAATTGAATGTTCGGTTTTGGTTGGATACTTGGATATCGCCCTCAAGACCGAGCAAAAGATATCCAACTTGCCAGTTGTATCCGCCCTGGAGTCCGCCGTTCACTGCGTTGAGGTTGGCCCCGCCGCCAAGCGCTCCGTTAGCGAACCCATTGCCTGCTAAATTGAGCTACGAATTCGCGTCTGCCCAGCCATACCCAAGATTTCCCACCGAAATAAAACCCGGTCCAAGGTCCGACGCGAACTGGATTATACACGATGGTTGCAGCAGGGGCAGGAGACTCCGGCGCGGGCAAATCAGCGCCGCTCGCCGATCCAAGCGCGATACTCGATGCAGCGGTAGCAAGTAAGAGTACCCTGTACCACATTTCCCACCCCTACAACCCACGGAGCAGAATACCTCGGGCTGCCATGGGTGTACATGCCATTTTCCCCGTAATCCACGGCTGCCACCCGGAGGCGGCTTAAAGGCAAACGGTGAGTTGTCCCGCCCGTTGCGCCGTTCGTAGCGTGATTGACGTAAGGCCTTGCGCCATCCAAGGGCGAAAATTCTGTGTCAACGTGATTTTTCTCGGCATCGGTATCGCCGCAACGGCCTACAATTTCGGGAGAATGGATCAGCCCAGAGCGCCGAAAAGGAGCACTGTGGCCCCAAGCGCCGTCAACAGACCCCACCATCCGGCCAACTGATACACGCCTAACAACATCATAAGCGTGCCCGTTGCTACTACGGCTGGCCGAATATATGTACCGGGGATCACGACTAGGGGCCTTTGCCTTCCGATGATCTAATAGGTTGATAGAGAATACGAAGACGCTTTGTGTCTAGTTTGCCGCTTACGCAAAATTCCCAATCGAACGTGACTAAGTTACCGTCCCAATCCATGTTCCACATTTTGACCCAGTCAATGCAACCGGGCGATACGTTTGACGTGTTTTCCGAGGTTGGTTTGCCGTATTCTGCCCTGAGTAAGTCCTGCATTTTGCCTACGGTCTTGGTGTCGGTTGGGACGAGGCTAACGGCCGTTAGCTTTTCATCTTGAAAATAATATAGGGCAACAAAGAGAATGTTCGTTGTCGCGTAGCCGGATATGAGCAAGAGCTCTCCAGGGGCGGACGCCTTATATAGTTCTTTTTCCTCCGGTGTGGCTTTCCGGACGTCCGAACTATGATCGGCGACGTTATCGGGTGACATTCCCCATCGCGTAAATTGCCAGTTTGAGAATGCCGGGACGGTGAGCCACGCCAGAATGATCGCGGTGAGAATGGGGCGTAGCACCATATTGGAGGCATTCCCGTTTCCAGATTAAGCCAATGGTATATGACTCCCACTGCGCGTAATGCCAGGGGCGGTTTGAACGCGTCGTCCCAGCTGACGTCAGTGAGCGCTAGGTCGACCTCAAGGAGCTGGCGGCCCCGAGGAGTTGACGGGTTTCATGTGGGGAAAGCGCCTCTCCAGCTCGGCCTTAACCGAACGCTCCACGGCTTCCGCCAACGTGCTGTAATGCTCAGAAATCTTGAAATGGTAGAACCGTTCTTGGTCCGTGATGGCAGTTTCGGCGAGGCCCTTCCACTCCGCCGCACGTCGCCGACAACGCCGCGCCAAAAGCACGCGTTCAAACATCAAGCAAACCCCGCCCTCGAAACTATATCACTGGCTCGCGGCGACGGAGTCGAGCGGGGCTGTGGAAAACTCAAACGCGTTGCGTTGATTCGAGGGCGCCGGGCGAGCCCACAAAAGGTCAGTCCATCTGAAAATAATGGCAATAAAAATAAAATATGAGTAACTGATCCGCTTTTTGTCATCCGAGCGTGTATACCACCAGCTTGCTGTTATCCGCTTCGCTCAATATAGCGGGTTCAGCGCTTGTGGTTTCGTGGCGGATCAGATGATGAAAGCCTGATAAGGTCAAGCCGATTTGAGAGTCCGAGCTTCAAGAGCACACAGTGCACCTGAAATCTGACCGTACCAGGGGTAATCCCAAGCAACCGCGCGATTTCTTTGTTTCCTAATCCGCGTGCTGTAAGGCCAGCAACTTCCCGCTCGCGCGGCGTAAGCAAAGAATACAATTTCTGTTGTAAGTTTTGCATAGCGCGACGACGTTTAATGGGAAAGCCTAACGCGCAAACGTCATTTTAAAGTCAACCTTAATTGCGGTGTGGGTAAATCCGGCAAGCTATAATTGTCGTGCGGCAGAAACTCACTGTATCAAACTCGTTAGAAAGCAAATGACGCCGACTATCGAGCTGACAACAATCATAGCATCAAAGACTTTTTCCACCGGGCGCAAGACAAAACCTTTTTGAAGTTGCCCAGTGAACGCATCAAATCGACCGCATGCAACGTGTTAATCCGATTCACCTTACCGAAGAAGCTTAAAATTCGGCGTTCCAATCCTCGGGCTGGCGGAAACTCGCGGCCGTAGCCCGCAATCATTCGATGCCGAGATGCTTACGGATATTCTCGATATCCTTGCGGCATTGAGCGTAGGCAGGCGAGCTTGGATGAAAACCCTGGGATTGGCATTTGGCATCGTCAATGGGGCCGTATGCCTTCGCCGCTTCAGCTGCCGTCTCTTTGTCTTGCTTTTCCGGATTGAGATCGCTGCTAGCGCAGCCAAAAAGAAATAGGATCACGAAGATCAGAGGTGAACAACGCAATCCCAAACTATTTTCCATCGGTGCACGTCTTAGCTTTTCGTCTTCGGCTGATCGCTGCGCACGTCGCGGAATTCTCGCGGCCCCTTGATGAGGCGTCGCTTGCGCGTCGCTTGCTCCTCGCCCGTTAGGCCCAGGTCACCGAGGCGATCAATTTCCCGGGCGGCCGTCTCGGCTGCCTTGTGTTTGCTTCCCTTGCTGCGCGGATGTGTGGTGGCCGTGCCGCCGAGGCCGAGCTCCAGCAGTCGCCGGATTGCATCCGATCGAGACGGTGAATGGTTCTCACTAGCCCATCGGTCGACGGCAAGAATGAGTGCGTCGGAAATCCGGACCCCGTAAAGCGGGTCTTTGCCCGTGGCCGGGCGCCCACGTCTTTTAGGTTTAACCCTTATTGACCTCGCCATATTTGGGTTCTACCTTAAATGCGAGCCGAGGGGAAGTCGCCAGTTCCGTCACCACAGGAATGTTTCACATTGAGGATGATGTTACGGTCATTCCCAACCGCTCGCGGTCCAACATGTAGTTTGCGCCGAGGTCGCGAGGAATCAGGAAGACAGCGTTGCTGTCGAGGCGATTGTTGCGCAGACCCAGGAACAGGCGACAAACCTCGAGGCAATCGGCTCACGGCGGCTGGCCAGGTCCCACTCGATAGCGATTTTCCTGGCGCCAGGGCTGAAATCCTTTTGCGCCCTACCCTTGCGCGCTATGCCGATCCGCGTGAGCTGAAACGGCGCCAATCCGGCGCAGAGCAAGTACTGCCCCGGTGGCGAGTCGCTGGGGCTGTTGTGTTCGAACTGCGAGTCGAACGCGCGCTGCCCACCATTAAGGTGAGCAGCTCACTTCGGGGCCTGCACGATAATACGTAGCAAGGCCCTTTTTGCGGCCTTTAATGCCGAGCCGCGAGTCGGATACTCAGCAGAGCCACGTACAACACACCCTGTCTCCCCGGCA
The DNA here is from genome assembly GCA_963724715.1 of uncultured Alphaproteobacteria bacterium. Lineage (GTDB taxonomy): Bacteria > Pseudomonadota > Alphaproteobacteria > Rhizobiales > Xanthobacteraceae > BOG-931. The sequence continues at coordinate 207,744 of CAVRVV010000008.1, forward strand.
TTGTGAATTTCCCAAGTGTAAGGACGAGATGGCTTTTCCGAACGCCTAATTTCTATGCGGAATTGGGCAGAATCCTTGACCATCGATACATACCGGCAACGCCAGAGAAGTGTCCACGATACTGTTGTGTAAGGGACGGAGCACCTTGCTTGTCACCGGTGTTGCGCGGCCCGACGCAAATGGTGGGAGATTGAGAGGGGCGCCGAAATCTTCTGACTGACGTCCTGTTCGTCTGCCTGTAGTGTCGCGATGTTCCGTGCCAATTGTTCTTGACTGGCGGCGACTTGCTCTACGATCCGCCGCACATTGGCGAGATCAATCAGTATCGCCTCAAGCTGCTTTTTCAGGTCAGGAGAAGATTCAGTTGCGGTTGATGTCGGTGCCGGCTGACTGGCAGACACTGTTGGTGAGTTGACCGTGGCCCCCGTCGATCGTTGATCCGAAGTCGCGGAAACTGCCTCAGTTGCAACGTCGGATTCGGGGAGCACATTTTTCGGAAGAAGGTGTGATGACCAGACCAGCGAATTTACCCAGCCTTGAACCATGTCCTTTGTCGTACTGTCGGCAGACTGCCAAACAAACGCAGTGCTAACAATTACGGTGATGATGAATCCGTGGGCAAAAATGCGAAATAGCCGTTTCGCTACTGATGGCCGGTCGCGGGAAACTTCTTCACTCTGCGGGTTTCGTTGCTGTGGGCTTGGATCCATCGAGGGTGCATCGGGAGCAATGCTAGGACTGTCGCTAGAAATTTCTTCACTTTGCAGGCTCGGTGGCCGTGAATTGTGATCAATCGCAAGTGCGATTGGCGCAGTATTCGGGTTGTCGCCGGCTATTACTTCGCCCAGCGCTATCGCTTGCCGCTCAATTGGCTTGATCGAAGGCTCTGGCACAATGCCGGCAGCTACGTGATAAGATTCTTTATCAACGATCTTGTCACGTCCATCCAAAGCACTATCTTGCCCTAACCGCGCGAACCGAGGATCCTGCAATAGGCACTCTCTTATTTCAGATAAAATTCTTTTCTCCTCCTGATTTCTCGTCGAGAAGACCATCGATCGCAGTCCTACCAATTATACTATGTAATTGCATCGGCAGCCTGCGTCTACCGTAACAAAAGACATGTGACTCAGCAAGGCGAGGAGGCGTCCTCAGTCTCCAAGGGGACAGCCGAAAATCTGACGTTTTGGCACGGCGCGTTTGTTGCCACCAAATGCCAAATAGCTGGCTTCACTAAAGGGGTAGATTTCCTCAATGCGCCTATGATGCTGTCGCGCGGCATTCCAATTTGGCGCTTTATGACGACATGCGCAAAGGAATTGCCAGCAACTATAATGCCTTCGAGGCCGTGCGGGATGACGGCGCCCCAATGGGTCCGTGGAATCCTTGCCTGCGTGAGCCCGGCATCGACAAGGCCATAGCCGCTCGGCACGGCGGCGTGCCGCCAAAGACGTTATCCGGCGAAGAAGCCAAAGCTGCCTCCCAGGCAGCGATTAAGTGGCAGGCGAAGCAAGTCTCAGAAAAGACCAAACGTAAGCAGCCAAGTTCTGGTCGTCACAATTAAACAGTTCGAACGCACGGCGATTGAACTTAGACCGGCGCATTCCACGGCTCGCCGACACTGGTACGCTCATTGAGGACTGCGACGTGAATTGTGGCCATCAGTGGGCGCAAGTCGGCTTCAAGCGTTGCCTGCAAGCTCCATATCCCAATCCAAATGTGATGTATGACACAGCGATCCTACCCAGCCCCTGATAGTGGTATCGTTGGTACAGGGAGAGTGTGTCATGGCTGCAAAAAACGCGTACTTGGTCCAACAGCGGATTTACCCACTAGTTCAGCTTTCTGTGGGCATAGTGTTCACGTTCGGCTGCATCGGCCTTTTAGGTTACGGCCTTCTAGCGATCATGGGCAATTGATCCGCTACACAGCAGCCGTGCAAAATGCGAACTTAGGCACCTGCCATTTCTAAAATTGGTAGCGCCTGCTCCGCGGTAAGCTCTTGCTTGCACTGCTTGCAGTTGAATTGCCATATCTCCGATAGGTACATGGATCAAGCGTCCATCAGTCATCGAACATTCCATTATAAAGGCGGCCCTGACCCGCTCGAACAAAGGTCAGGGCCGTTGGTCAATATCTCGCCTGCGTGTCTGTGAGCCCCAATGGCAACCCTGACCAATTGGTGCAGCCGCAGCGCGCTTGCGCAGCGCCTGTAAATGTCATCGGGGCATTCCGCTCGGCGCGGGCACAAGCTGCGCATCGGGCCACGAAACCCATTCCCATTAGATTTGCAATTCCCGCTTTCGCTGACTTAGAAGGCGAAATGCGCTGCCAGCTCGATCCGGGACGCGTTTGCGAAAGAGGGCAACAGAAGAAAAAAGGAAGCCTTAGCGGTATCGCCTCGCAGAGCGGGCGATCTCAACTACGAAGAGGCATAAGGTCTCATCACTGTGGGATAGTTAACGCTCGATTTACCATGATGCGACAGACTGCCAATAGAACGTGCGACCGCATGTCGAGGTACGGCGCAACACGCTCAGCAAGAACCGGGTGCTGTTCTGCGTAAAACGGGAGAAAATAATGGACGCTGCGGAAACAAAGTTGTCGATCGCCGAGACTGCCACAAAGTCATCGATCCCCGAGACTGCCGCGAAGACACTCGAGGGGGATATCCGCTCACTCGTGCGCGGCAACAGGCCAGCAGATGCGCCGGGGTCAAACGATGACGCCGTCGGCGCCGGTGCGACGTCCATCGCGGACATTGAGAAGCTCATGGCCGAACTGCTAGTCGCCCGCGACTTTTTGCAAGCTGAAGGCGACCGCATACGCCGGATCAACTCCAACTATCGTCATTTGGCGGAGACCGCGTCCGCCTCGGTCAAGATCATTACCGAAACCATTGGCAAGTGGCGTATCTCGGAAGATCCGGCAAACCAAGCTTCTAAGGTCATCGGTCATTTGCGGCCTCAGGCCCACCGAGGTTGAGCGCACCGTGTCGAATGTAACTCCAATACGCCAGCCGCTGCCGTTTCGAGCGCGCTCCTACATGGCGTTCGTCTTGGCCCCTCAGCAACCGATCGCGGATTGGCTGGCGGACCTTGATACGAGCATTGAGTGTTCCAAGGGCATTTATTCGCATCATCCCGTGGCACTCGACATGTCGGCGGTTAGCTTGAATCCGGATGAAATCGCCCATCTGATCGCGAATCTTGGCGACCGCGGTATTCGTGTACTCGGCATCGAAGGAATCACACCCCAAGGCGCAGAAGGGGGACTGCCCCCGATTCTCCGCGCCGGCCGTGACGGGCAGACCGTCCAATTGCCCCATCAAGGCATCGTGGTGAATAGTGTAGCTGAAAAGCAGCAGAACATGACGTCGTTGCTAATCGAGGGGCGCGTGCGATCGGGGCAGTCGATAGTGCACATCGACGGCGACGTCACGGTACTCGGTTCTGTTGGATCGGGCGCTGAAATCATAGCCGGTGGCTCAATCCACATCTACGGAACACTGCGTGGACGTGCGCTGGCGGGCGTCACCGGTGACAGCCGTGCGCGCATTTTTTGCCACCGAGCTGAGGCAGAGCTGCTCGCTATCGATTCCCACTACAAGATGGCCGCCGACTTCACACCCGACCTTGAGAGCCAACCCATCCAAGCATGGTTGGAGGGGGATAATGTGAGAATTTCAACAATAAACTGACAAAGGCTCTAGGTATGGCTAAGGTCCTGGTCGTGACATCCGGCAAAGGTGGCGTTGGTAAAACTACATCAACGGCAGCGCTCGGTGCTGCTCTCGCCCGTGACGGACAGAACGTGGTGGTCGTCGATTTCGATATTGGACTGCGCAACCTCGATCTAGTGATGGGCGCCGAGCAACGCGTGGTCTTCGATCTGATTAACGTCATCAGCGGCGTGGCAAAGCTGCCTCAGGCGCTCATACGCGACAAGCGCCTGGAGAATCTCCACCTGCTTCCCGCATCGCAGACCCGCGACAAGGACTCGCTGACCGAAGATGGGGTCGCAAAGGTCATCGAGGAGCTGCGGGAGAAATTCGACTGGGTCATCTGCGACAGCCCCGCCGGAATCGAACGCGGCGCGACACTGGCGATGCGCTTTGCCGATGCCGCCATTATCGTTACTAATCCCGAAGTATCGTCGGTACGCGATTCCGACCGCATTATCGGGCTGCTAGATTCCAAAACGGTCAAGGCCGAGCGTGGCGAGCGCATTGACAAGCACCTGCTGATCGCGCGCTACGATTCGTTGCGCGCCGCCGGCGGCACGATGCTGTCGATCGATGATATGCTCGAAATTCTGTCTTGTCCCATCCTCGGCATCATTCCAGAAAGTAAAGAAGTGCTGTGCGCATCCAATGTCGGATCGCCTGTGACACTCAACAACGCGCTGAGCGCGCCCGCCCGCGCCTACTTCGATGCCGCGCGCCAACTCAAGGGTGAGAACATTCCCATACGAGTACCACGTGAAAGCAAGAGTATTTTCAATAAACTTTTTGGGCGAAAGGCAGCTTAAGCGTATTCAAACTTTTCGCCGTGGCTTTGGATCGACGCCATTTACGGTGATCGGCGCGTCCAGCAGAACTTCCGGCTCGCTCGCCACCTACGCTTCCCGAACAATCCTGCCCGCGTCATCCACAAGGCAGACATTGGTCTTCTTGACCAATAGGCCCGGTCTGGCAAAAATTGTACAAGGTGCGCTTCTCTTGTGATGCTTAAGGCCAAAACTACTGACCTCGCTTCAGTCTGAAGAGCAGTACCCAAAATCTTCACCTTTCCACAAGCTCGCAGGTCGACTGGGTCACAAGCGACCAGGTTTCGGGTATTCCCGCGTTGTCTGCTCCCACGCAGGACGCGACCAAATCGCTGCGTCGCACTTAGTGATGCGATTGGTCACGTTCGGTCTTTTGCACCGCAGCAAGCCGCTTCATAAGATCACCTCCTTGGCGATTGCGAGAAGTTCATTTGCAATGGTGAGGCCGAGCGCGAGCTCGAACTTGGTCGCCTTCACGGACCTCCACAAGAGGAATCGAGAAAAGTTTAACGAAGTAACGAGCCGTTAATCGTTCGTTAACCGAATATGCGCAGTTTGTTAACCATCAGAACCCCTGAGCTTCGTACGCGCATGTCGAGTGTCATCGCCAGACGGCAGACGACGTCAGGCCACCCTATTACGCGCGGACCAGTTCAGGCTTGGCTTGCGGGCAGCACGCTGAAAGGCTCAGCAGTGAATGAAAGCCACGAAAGGCAAATAATATGGGCGAGGTAGCGGATGATATCGGCCAAGTATTGGTCGTAACATCAGGCAAAGGCGGAGTCGGCAAAACGACGTCCACCGCCGCGTTGGGTGCCGCTCTGGCTCATGACGGCCAGAAAGTAGTGGTCGTCGATTTTGATGTTGGACTGCGGAACCTCGACTTGGTTCTAGGCGCCGAGCGGCGCGTCGTCTTCGATCTGATCAATGTCGTAAACGGCTACGCAAAACTGTCCCAGGCACTTATTCGCGACAAACGGTTAGGAAATCTTTACCTGCTTCCCGCGTCGCAGACCCATGACAAAGACGCGCTGACCGAAGATGGGGTCGCAAGGGTCATTGAGGAGCTGCGGACGAAATTCGACTGGGTCATCTGTGATAGCCCGGCGGGGATCGAGCGCGGCGCGACTCTGGCGATGCGCTTTGCCGATACTGCGATCATCGTCACCAATCCAGAAGTATCATCAGTGCGAGATTCCGACCGCATCATCGGACTGCTCGATACTAAGACGGCAAAGGCGGAGCGCGGCGAGCGCATCGACAAGCACCTACTGATCACTCGCTACCATTCTTCGCGAGCCGCGCGCGGCGAGATGCTGGCGATCGACGACGTGCTCGAAATTCTATCGTGTCCCCTCCTCGGCATTATTCCAGAAAGCAAAGAAGTAATGCGCGCTTCCAACGTCGGCTCTCCCGTGACACTCAACAACGCGCTGAGCGCGCCCGCCCGCGCCTACTTTGATGCCGCGCGCCGACTCAAAGGTAAGAATATACCGATGCACGTTCACAGCGAAAGCAGAGGCTTTCTGAACACCTTATTCGGACGGAAGGCAGCATGAGCCTGTTCCATTTCTTTCGACGCGGCTCAGCGCCTATAGCGCGCGAGCGCCTGAAAATCCTGCTTGCACACGATCGCATCGAGTGTAGCCATCCAGATTTGCTCGGCGTAATGCGTGAGGAGATTCTTGCAGTAATCGCCCGGCATGTCTCGTTCGAACCCGAAAACGTGCGGATAAGGCTAAAACGCTGCAAATCCACGTCAACACTCGCCGTCGACATCGAGGTTCCGAACGGTTGCCGACAACCGGACGTGGTCTCCCGACCTAATCGGCTAACTTTCAGTTCCGGACTCGATAACGATGTGTCGACAACGAACCATTGGGTGATTTGATGCGCACCATTGCATTTCTCACGCAAAAAGGCGGAGCGGGAAAAACCACCCTCGCGGCATCTCTCGCTGTTGCCGCGGCAGGCGCGGGCGAAAGGGTCATCGTACTCGACCTTGACCCACAGGCATCGCTGGCCCGCTGGGGCAAGCGCCGAGAGGCCTTGAATGTGCCGAGCAAGGTCATGATCGATCAGCTCGAGGGCGAACGTCTCCCGCGGCTTGGCGCATTTCTCGAGGGGCTCGACGACGCTGGGTTCACGCTCGCGGTTCTCGACACCGCCGGCGCCGACAGCGTGGCCGCCCGCCTCGTGACTGAGACCGCGGATCTTTGCCTTCTGCCAGCGCGCCCAACGCGTTTGGATGTAGAGGCGACGGCCGCGACTTTTCGGGCCTGCTATCTGGCGAAGCGGAAAGCTGCATTCGTCCTCAACCAGTGCCCGCCAACCTATCGCAGTTCGCGAGCAAGCGACGCAGCAAAAGACCTAACGCGCCTTGGGGTTCTGGCCGAGCCTATGTTGTCTGCGCGCATCGATTTTCAGGATGCGATTGCCGCGGGCCTTGGTGTCACAGAGCATGCTCGCGGGAGCAGGGCGGCGCAGGAAATCGAGGCGTTCTGGAGTTGGATCTGTGCCCAGTTGGACGGGACCAAAAGTGAAAACCCTGTCCACAATCGATCAATTCGACAGGCGGCGGCCTAAATAACCTGCCACCGCCGCCGTGGCGCGCTGCGAGCCCGAATAGAAATAAGCCCTATGGGGGAGCCGTACCTGCTAGGGATGCCCTAAACGGTTTCGAGCCCATACCCCATCCAGCCCAAGCCACCACCGAGCAACAGAATGCCACCCACAGTCTCCATAACTGGCTGACGTTCAGCGCAGCGAGCCGGCGAGCTGCACTGCTAAATTGACCGGCGCACCGATGCGCTGCGACTTTTTGCATTTCGCGGCGCCTAATATGCCGCTTTCAGCTTAATAAGAAAAAACCCAGCAGTTGGCTGGGCTTAGGATTTTCGTTACATCTTGAAATGCTACTTTGATTGCAATCTCAGGCTCGCGAGTCCAGGGACAATCCAATGCTAAACGCTTTTTGCCGCGTTGCGCCTTCGGTCCGCTTTATGCTCCGCGCGATTTTGCGGGCGGGAGTTTTCTTTTTGGCAAGTCTCTTCATTTCGCCAATCTCGCTGGCGGTCCAAGAGCGCCGCTTCTTTCTGTTTCTCATCAGTATCTCCTTTAATGAGGCTCACGCTTTTAGCTGAAAGTTCCATGAAAGGAAAGTCCGAGTTCCCGATCTGAGCGGACGGTTCATCCCCGCCTCGTCTCTTTGCTAGGTCGTTGAGCATTCTATTCGCTGAGCGATACCACAAAGCATCTCAGGCTCGGCGCAATCGCGTTTCGTTGAATGGGTGGGATTTTGCGTCATTGCTTGAGCGCGCGATCGAATGCAGCGGTAAGGTGAGGGCGGCTAGCCGCCCAGCACAGCGCGTCGGCCGCGGCAGCCTTCAAGGCGGATGGCGTCCAAGGAACGACCGAGCGCCGATCCTTAGGGCAGCATCACGATCGAGACGGCTTTGCCCGCTGGCGCTCGCCTGTGGCTGAGCGGATGGACGCGGACTATAGGCGGCCGCTACGGCGCTGAGCTTGTGTCCCTGTCGGCCACCACCAGCAAGCCGCAACGACGTCGCCGGCGAGTGTGCGATGCCACGGATGAGCCTGAGGGAAAGTTCAGCGATGCCCCGCCGGTCAATTTCGTCGGTCGCTCAGCATGATCGCTACAACGCCGCCGACGAGGATGACGGCCAGGATCACGAATATCAGAACGGTCGCCAATGCTTTTGTCCCCAAAAGCTCCGCCACGTCAGCATCACCCGTGCAGCCGGCGACAACCAACAGCAGGATGATGGTCATCACGATTGCCATCGACGACCACTGCCGGTCCTCGCACATCGCACCAGCGGCCTTCATGGATGCATGTAGTGCATCAAGTAGGTGCCGATCACAAAGCCCGCCACGGCCATCCCAGCCAGGACGGAGATGATCAGATCATCGAATCGGTCATCTATGCAGAACGATAGCAAAAAAAACGCCCCACCGCAGGATTGGGGCAGCTGCGGTGGGGCTGAGCCGGCGTTCGTGGGGTGGGGACCTTAGCCGTCGGCTTGCCGCCACTGTGGCGTGGATGTCGGCCAACGCAACAAAATCCGCGCGTTCAGGTTACCGGCGCCGCGCCGGCAAACTCTCCGCCCTTGACCGAAGTCAATCGCGCATCATTCCAGCGACGCAGACCGCAACGGAAAGATACGCGACCAAGAACAATACGGTCGCCATGAACGGTACGCTGGCCATGAGCAATGCCCTCCGCGCGCCCGCAGCTAGCCCTCAATGCCGATAATTGCGCTAGACGCGCGCGGCAGCAACGACCCCTGCCGCCGACCCGCCGTCCTTTTAATCGTGTTGGTTAACCGCCCCGAGTCTCAGGGATGCGGGTAGTGCCCTCTCTATGGACGGCGGCCACCCCAGCAGCAAGAATTTCATTGTGCATCACAGCAATATTGGCGATGCGACTTCCTGGACGGATCATGGGCGGCCGAATGAACCCATCGATATCGAGTCCGCTTCACCCCCCCGTGTGTGGACGCCTCCGAGTTGCCAAGAACTTTTTTCACGCTTGCAGATTGGTCGGTGCGCCCGTGTGTTCGGCCTTTCAGCGCGGTTCACATGACCGCTGGCCATAATGCCTTCCGCGGATCAGGTCCCGATCGAAAGCCCGCATTCGACAATGCGTGGGGGTAACTGGGTTGTCCTGATCGCCGGATCGACCGGCTCTGCATTACGTGCTGTTCGTCCTCCCAACCTTCACATCACGCCGGTTGTCTGGCGCGATCTCGGTTACGTCGCAAGCGCGACGGGCTCCTTGTAGCGCTCACCTTTGGCCATCATCGCCCATGCCATCCGGGCAATCTTATTGGCGCGCGCGATGGCGGCGACCTTGGTCGGGCGCCTCGCCAGCAACGCTGTAAGCCAGGGCCGGCGCTTGGTGCCATGGATCTTGGCATAGCGGATAACAGCAAGCGCGCCGGCAACGAACAGGCCGCGCAGATAGCGGTCACCTCGTTTGCTGATACTGCCGAGCCGATCTTTGCCCCCGCTCGAGTGCTGCTTCGGCACGATACCGATCCAGGCCGAGAAGTTGCGTCCTGATCGGAAGGCTCTCGGGTCGGCAACAGTAGCGACCAGAGCAGTAGCGAGTGCCGGACCGACGCCCGGTATATCGTCGAGCCGACGGCTGGCTTGGTTGGATCGGTGCCAGGCCATGATCAGACGATCGAACTGCAGGATCTGCGCCTTCAACGCCCTCAATTGGGCGCCGAGAGCAACGACACACGCCCGGGCAAGTTCGGGCAGCCGCTTGTCATTTGCATCGGCGGCGACAGTCAGTAGCTCTTCGACGCCGTTGCGTCCGACCGGGGCGACGATGCCAAACTCGGCAAGATGGGCGCGGATGGCATTGATCACCGAGGTCTGATGGCGGATGAACAAGTGCCGGGTACGATGCAGCGTCAGGCAACTCTGTTGCTCGCGCGTCTTGGTCGCCACAAACCGCATATTGGGTCTGGTGACCGCTTCGCAGATCGCCTCGGCGTCAATTGCATCGTTCTTATGCCGCTTCACATAGGGCTTCACGTAGGCCGGCGGCATCAGGCAACGGTGTGGCCAAGCGCCTGCAGTTCGCGCGACCAATGATGCGACGAAGCGCAGGCTTCGACGCCGACCAGGCATGGCGGAAGCTTCTCGAAGAAAGCCAGGACGTAGCGCCGCTTCAGCTGGCGGCGCAGGACTACTTGGCTACCGCCATCAACGCCGTGGACCTGAAATACCGACTTGGCAAAATCGAGACCGATTGTCATGACCGTTTGCATGGATAGCTCCTCCGAATCGTGGGAGCCCTAACAGCGCCCACATCCATGGCACTCACGTGCCGGGTGGAGGAGCCGTCCACAGCATCAAAAGCGGACATTCGACAACCGACATTCGCTGGTGCACAAAATGGACCAGCCGCCCTACGGCGGCCCTTCGTGTTCCCTGGGATTGTTTGTTCAGGCGACCGCTTGAGGGCGTCGCTTCCTGCACAACAAAGGCGAGCAGCGGGTGCGCTCAAGTTGCTCAAACCCAAGCGTATAGTCGCCTCTGGCGCATTCAAGCAACGCCGGCCGGTATAGTTAGCGCTTCCTTAACGTCTACTGCGCTATGATTTTGATGGCCATCCTCGGGTGGGGCGTGTTGCATCGGGGAAATGGGGCGGGGTTCGCTCATCCAGCGCCGCTCCAACTGGCTGCCAGCACGATCAGATCAAATCCCGTCCTTGCCACCGCCTGGTAAGCCCGGAAAAGTCCCGCAAGTCCCTTGTCGCCGAATATGCCAGCGGCAGCACTGATCTCGCCGCCGCGTGTCATCGGCGCGCTAGTTGATTGTAATGGGCTACAGGACACCGCCGCCTACAGCGGCCCAGCGCCAGCATGGTCCCTGAACAAGTCGGCATCGCGAACATGGACGGCACGCCCGGTGAAGGAATGTTGATGAGACCGTCCGGGCCCTGCTCGTTGAACCGGATCACCCAGTCCCGCAACGCCTGCCGGTCCATGCCACCGATCTTGGCTGCACCCGCGAAGCGCCTTCGAGCACCGCTGCAATCGCCAGCAGTCGGCGCGCCTGCTCGCCATCTTTCGCCCGCTTGGCAAACCGTTGGACCTCGCCTGCCGCAAAGTCCGTCCATACCGCAATCGTTGGGCCCACGGCAAACGAACCTCCGTTTGCCACTATGAATCACTTTGCCGGTGAATTGTGAATCGCCGCGAGAGTCAGGCACTCAGCGGGTTGGTATTACACGCCATAAAAAAGTCATCGCGGGCCGGTCGCAACTCCGGCTGGCCACTTTTTCGCTACCTACGCACCGTGAGGTAGTGGCTGCTGCGTTTCGGATTTCCGCTTTGGGTGCCCCCCAGAAGAAGCCCCCGGCTCCCGTGCGTTCCATGCTGCGTGTCTGCATTCCACGCCGCCGCGACTACGCGAATCAATTAATTGCCGACGCATCATGGCACAGGGACGAACTGAGAACCAACCGACAATATGACAAATATGCAATTTGCTTGTGAATCCCGTTGAACGTTTCATTCCGAATGTTTGGTCAGGAAGGCGATGGGCAATCGGGTCAGGATTTGTGCAATTCCGATGTCGGACCCGACCGGCAGCCCCCGCCCCGGAATGAGAGCATCAGAGAAGGTAGCGCGAGTTCCGCCGGGATGACAAGGCGGGTATTGTTGCACTGCGAAATCGAAACGGCTAAGCCGTCATCGCGGCTCAAGAGCTGCGCAGTAAATCGGCAGAACACCGAGATAGTCGCTGAATTGCCCAGGATGCGCGCAAACCCGACGAAGTGCTCGGCCAACGGACCCGCTGTTTCAAGCGGCACATAGGCTCCCTCGGCAAACAGCCGCGGCATTTTCTTTCGCATTGCAAGAACCCGCGCAATCACGAATTGCTTGATCCGGCCGTCGCGCCAGTTCGCAGATAATTCTTCGATATGGGTCACATTCAATGATTCTTGCCGCGCTGCAAAATCGACCGGCGATCGATTATCGGGGTCGACAAGAATTAAGTCCCAATATTCAGTGCCCTGGTAAATGTCGGGCACGCCCGGCGCCGTCAGCTTGAGCAAGGCCTGTGCCAAGCCGTTGGCAGCGCCTGCCGGCGCTATGCGCTTGGCGAAGGTTGCTATCTCGTTCACCAGTTCCGACGGCTTGGAGAACAGCTGACTTACGACATCGTTGGCGGCGCGTTCGTACGCCTCGTTCGGGGCCAACCAATCGCTGTGCAGCTTAGCCTCACGCAACGCCTTCTGTTGCCACGCGGCAATGCGCTTCGAAAATGCGGCCAGTCCGCTTTTGTCAGTCTGAGTAAGTCCAGGCGGCCAGGCGCCGACAATCGTCTGGAACAGGATGGCGAGGTCGCCAGTGCTGGGCATGCGCTCGCCATCGGTAATGATAGAATTCCGCGCACCGAGCTCAATCCAACGTTGGACGGCTGACGCCCAATCTTGCGGAAGCTCGCTCAAGACCGCGAGCCGAGCGCGCACATCCTCGCCGCGTTTATGATCGTGCGTCGCGGTCGCCAGCATCGCGTGCGGGAGCTCGCGCACGCGCGCCTGCATCCTGCGGTGGAATTCGGCGGCGGGGCAGGCGAATTGCCGGACATCGAAACCGACGTCGTTGCGCGAAATAAGCCGGCCGTAGCGGTAGAAGGCGGTATCCTCCACCGCTTTGGCGCACAATGGTGCGCTCAATTGTTGGAATCGGGCGAGCGCGATGTTCTGCAATCGATCAAGCGACGGATCGATGCGCTTTCCGGAGAGCCATTCGCCAAGCACGTCTGGGAGCCATGTGTCACTAGGAAGGCAAGTTACCTTGGCACGCTCAACGGCTTGCGACAGGACGGCGCAATCCGACGGGGATATCCGCTCGACGCGGGCGTAGGTGCGATAGACCGGAAAGTGCGCGAGAATCTCCCGTTAGGCAGCGATGGATCGCGGCGCGCGAATAGTCGCGTGTACCAAGCGCGCTTTGTGCGATCGCATGGAGCGCTTCAACGGCAGCGTCCCGTTGCGCCGAAAAGCTTCGGTCCAAGATCTGACGGCGCGCTAGCTCCTCCTCGAAATCGAAATTGCCGGCACTGCTGCTGACATGCTGCCACAGCGCGCGAAGTGGTTGCTCGCCCGTCTCATCGTGGAGAAGAGCACTCGCCTCATCCATGAAATCGTAGCCAGTGGTGCCATCCGTCTCCCAGTTCCTGGGAAGGTTTTCGCCGCGCGCCAAAATCTTCTCGACCACGACGTACGCCGGTCCATCCGGCGCACCGGCCGGACGCTTTCCTTGGAGCTCCCGCAGGCGCTGGCGCAGCTTTCGACAATACATCTCCGGCTGCGACAGTCCGTCAATGTGATCGACGCGTACGCCGTCGATCAGGCCGTCCGCATACAGGCGAAGCAATCTGCCGTGGGCCGCATCGAACACTTCGTCGTCTTCGACCCGGATCGCGGCAAGCTCGTTGATGTCGAAAAAGCGTCGCCAATTGATCTCGTCGTTTGCCGCGCGCCAATACACGAGCCGGTAATGCTGACGTTCGAGCAAATTGTGCAGTCGCTCGCGTCCATCCGGGGAAGCTGGGTCGAAGTCGGCAGCAGCGGTATCGGAAAGATGGTCGTCTGCTGCGACTGGAAATAAGTGGTCGAGGTAGCCGATGACAAACGCCCTTCGTTCGCGATCCAGCGCGAGCGTAATTTCCCCGGCCGCGAGCGCTTCGCCATAGGGGCGGCCCAGGACCGGCAGCAGGATCTTACCTTGTAGGGCCGTATTCGGCGGGCTCCAATCGATGTCAAAGTATTTGGCATAGCCGCTGTTCTGGCCTCGTTTCAGCACATCCATCCACCAGGCATTACCGCTTCCGATCGCCATATGGTTCGGCACGATATCGACGATCATTCCAAGCTCATGCCGGCGCAGCACTTCGACAAAACGGCAAAATTTGTCGTCGCCACCAAGTTCGGGATTGATGCGGGTCGGATCGATGACGTCGTAGCCATGCATCGATCCCGGTCGTGCAGCGAGAATAGGCGATGCGTAAATGTGGCTGATGCCGAGTTCGGCGAAATAGGGCGCGAGGGACTGCGCGTCGGCAAAGGTAAAGCCGCGATGGAATTGGAGGCGCATTGTGGCGCGCGGCACATTCATCGCGCGCCTCGCCTCGTCAGCGTTTCGACACGACGACGCACATCGGGCGCATCGAGCATCGTACCGGCTTCGCGCTGGTATCTACGACGCCAGTTTGGATGTTCATCGATGGTCCCGGGAAGATTGGGCCGCTCTTCGAGCGCGAGCGCATCTTCCAGCGGCAACAGCGCCAGCCGCGATGGGGTCTCGGCGATGAATCTTACGGCGGCATCTGCGACCCGCGCTGCTTGGTCCGCAGGGGGCAAATTTCCCTCGGCCGCTTTGGCCGATTTGAACGCGCGCCACAGCGCGTCGCGGTCCAGACCGCGAATTGCTCGCTCGCCTTGAGCATCGGCGAGCGAGCCACATTTCACCCGCGTCTCAAGATCGCTGCCGCGCCACCATCCGACCACTGTCGGAAGATCATGCGTGGATGTCATGGCTGCTGCGCCCGCGGGCCAGGTGTGCGGCAGCGCGAAGCTGTTGGCCTCGCGCTCGAACCAAAGCACGCTCATTTTGTAGATGCCGGCACGAGTCAGCCGATCACGGAACCCGGCAGGGACGGTGCCGAGGTCTTCGCCGATCACGACGGCGCGGTGTCGATGTGACTCCAGCGCGGTCAGCCGCAGTAAATCGTCGAGTGGATAGATGAGATAGGCGCCCTCGTTGGCTGTGGTGCCGCGCGGCGTCACCCATAGCCGCATCAAACTCATGACGTGGTCGATGCGCACACCGCCGGCCTGCCGCATGCAGGCACGAATTGTCGCGATGAAGGGCGCAAATCCGCTGCGTATCAGCGCGCGCGGCGAGAACGTGGTGAGCCCCCAATTCTGGCCACTGGCACTGAAGAAGTCCGGCGGAGCGCCAATTTCGAGCCCGCCAAGGATGTCGTCCTGGTTTGTCCAGGCATGGCTGCCACCGCTATGCGTGCCGACGGCGAGGTCGGCGATCACGCCGATCCGCATTCCGGCATGCCTGGCATCTTGCTGAGCCGCGGCAAAGGAACGATCGGCGACCCATTGCAAGAAAGAATGGAAAAGAATTTCGTGCTGATTCTTTTCGGCAAAGCTCCGCACGGTCGCGCTATGCGGATCGCGCCACTCGGGTGGCCAATCTCGCCAATTCCATGCTTGCGGGTTGGCTCGCAATCGCGCCTCGTGCAATGTTTCAAACAACGCGTGATCTTCGAGCGCCGCTCCCTGTGCCCCGCGGAATTTTGCAAAGTCGACCGCTAGCTTGGTCGCAGGATTGCCCGCGAGATCGGCCGCGGCAAAGTCCTCGAATAAGGAGCGCAAAACTGCCATCTTGGCGCGGCTGGAGCTTGTCCAGTTGATCAACGACGATGCTTCAAGTTCGCGTGCCAGCACACCGACCCCGGTCACGGTTCGCGCTTTCGCCATCCGGTCCGGTCCGAACAGCAAAGCCGCATCGGCAAGGAGTGGATTGTAGAAGAGCCGGCTCGACGGCGAATATGGACTAAAGTGCCCGGGATCGGCTGCGAACAGGGCATGCGCCGGACTGAGCGCGAGCGCATCGACGTTGAGTGCCGCAGCCGACTTTGCCAGGGCCCCGACGCC
Organism: uncultured Alphaproteobacteria bacterium; assembly: GCA_963724715.1. Classification (GTDB taxonomy): domain Bacteria; phylum Pseudomonadota; class Alphaproteobacteria; order Rhizobiales; family Xanthobacteraceae; genus BOG-931. The sequence goes on from CAVRVV010000008.1 coordinate 223,516, forward strand.
AGCCATGTCACCGATGCCGCAATCGCCTGCACTGCGCAACCCGTAGATCTGCGCGGCAAGTCCAGCCACGCGCTCGCCTGGCGCAATATCCTCGATCGTGACGCATCGCGGCGGCGCCACCGCAAGTTTGAGGCGGGTTTGTCCAATCTCGATGGTGTGATAGCCGATCGCTTTTATGCCCGGTAGACTTACGCCGCCTACAGTCCGGCGCACCTCAACCTCGGCGACGGCGCCGCGTTCGTCAATAAGACGGGCACGCGGCGGGTCACCGGCTGCCCGGATCGGCAAATCGACAGCGTGGCCGGCCGTTGTGGTGATCAATGGCGGCGTTTGCGCGCCGTCCAAGAGGCGCCGGCTGTGGGAAAGATCATCCTCGGTGTCGCACGGCAATCCCAACGCCGTGAGAATGCGGCGCATCGTGTCAAGTGGTACGCGACGCCGTTTGTCGGCATAATCGGTCCATCGCACCGCTATCCCGGCGCGGCGTGCAAGCTCGCGGACGGCCGCGTCGTTCATCTCGCTCCCGAGAACGCAATGGTGGAGTAGGGCTCAAGTATACCAGCCTGTGCCGTCCGCCCGGCGGCCGAACTGGCAAACAGGAGCTTGTCTTTTTGTTGCGGGATCTGCGCAGGCGTTGCCCCGAGATTGCTGGCGAGGATGAGAAGCGAGCCATCTCCCATCCGCCAGCGTGCGAGAACGGCCGCGGGCCCGACGGCACTCGCATCGATTGCACGCGCACCGTCGAGGCGGGGAACGATCTCGCTGTGCCGCAACGCGAGCAATTGTCGGTACAGCCGCTTGCGCTTGCCGGCATAGGCGGGGTGCGCAGCGGGCTTGGAACGTTCGAAGGTATCGACGGCATTCGGATCGGGAATTGTCGCAAGATGCTCCGGATCGAAAAATTTCGAAAAGCTGGCGAACTCCCGACGCCTGCCTTCGCGTACCGCTTTTGCCAGGTCCGGATTATGGTCGGTGAAGAATAGGAATGGCGACACGCTCGCCAATTCCTCGCCCATGAATATAAGCGGAATTTGCGGACACAGCAGCTGAAGCGCGATGGCGGCTTCGAGCGCCGCCGGATTCGCCAACGCCGTGAGCCGCTCGCCAAAGGCGCGATTGCCGATCTGGTCGTGATTTTGCAGAAACAGAACAAAGGCGGTGGGCGGCAAGTCGGAGGAGTTCGTGCCCCGCGGTCTGCCGTTGCGATATGGCGATGGCTGGCCCTGATAGATAAAACCATCCTTGAGACAGCGGGCTAGGCGCGCCGCCGGCGCATCGCCGTAGTCCGCGTAATAGCCCTCGCGCTCGCCGGTCAGCAGCACGTGCAACACGTGATGGCCGTCGTCGTTCCACTGTGCATCGAAATCATGAGCGAGATGGCTTGCCGTGTTATCGTCGTTCTCAAGCACCAAGTGAATTTGTCGGGCCGATTCGATCGTGCCGCGCACTTCGGCGGCCATTTCATCGAGCCAATCCGGTTCGGATATGGCGTGGACGGCATCAAAGCGCAGGCCGTCGAAGCGATACTCGATTAGCCAGTACAGCACGTTATCTGTAAAGTAGCGGCGGACCTCCCTGTGGCGAAAGTTGATCGCCTGGCCCCACGGCGTCGTTAGGTCCTCGCGAAACATCTCGGGCGCGTAGGCGTGTAGGTAATTTCCGTCGGGTCCGAAATGATTGTAGACGACGTCCAAAAAGATCATGAGGTCATGATCATGCGCTGCATCAATCAGCGCCTTCAATTCATCGGGCGAGCCATAGCTGCGTTCCGGTGCAAAAGGCAATACGCCGTCGTATCCCCAATTGCGGGTGCCGGGGAAATCCGCAATCGGCATCAGCTCGATGGCCGTTATCCCCAGATCGGCAAGGCGCGGCAATTCGCGCGCCACGCCGTTGAAGCCGCCGAGCGTGCCGACATGCAGCTCATAAAAGGCGGCTTCATGCCAGGGCCGGCCGCGCCAATCGCGCCGGCGCCATCGATAGGATGCGGGGTCGACAACGACGCTGTCATCGTGCACGTCGCCCGACTGCGCCCGCGACGCCGGATCTGGGACTCTTGTGCCGTCCTGCAAGACGTAACGGTAATGCGCCCCGGCACCGCAATCTGCCTCGGCCTCAAACCATCCTTCGTCGCTGCGGGTCATAGCTAAGGGCGCGCGATCGTCGATGGCTACCGATACGGTACGCTGGGCCGGCGCCCAAATTCGAAATCGAGTCTGGTCGGGCTCGATCAGGTTCGCACCAAACGGCAGGCGCCACTCCGAAGCAGTCATGGCGGCGCTGGCTCCAGGTTGGAATAGACAAGGACAGCGCTGTACGGCTGCACATTGACCTTTTTCTCCTCGAGCTCAATCACCTCAGCTTCTGGTCGCGCAGTATCGACCAAGATCTGGCCCGGCAGCGTCGGTTCGGGCAGCTGAAATGAACGGTCTTCGCCTGTCGGGTTGAGGAGGAATGTAAGGATCGAGACCGTTCGGTCACTGTTGCGGGTGGCGCGGCGCAAGCAAAGGACTCGGTGCTCCGGATTGGTCCAAGAACCATCCGGCACATTCACGCCGTCCTCATTGAACCAGGCGATATCGAAAACGCCTGGCACCGGCTCGCGCAAGCCATGCAGAAAATGGCGCGACCGCAAGGCGGTGTGCTCTTGGCGTACTGCAATGAGCTTCGAGACGAAGCGTGTCAATTCACGGCCTTCGAGAGTCTCCGCCATCGTCCAATCCAACCAGGAAATCTCGTTATCCTGGCAATAGGCATTGTTGTTGCCGCCCTGCGTGCGTCCAAACTCGTCACCGGCGAGTAGCATCGGGGTCCCGTGCGCGAACATCACGGTGGCAAGGATGGCTCGCCGAACGCGAGCGCGGACTTCAATGATGGCCTTGTCGTTCGTCGCACCCTCAACGCCCCAATTAGCGGAATAGTTCTCCCCCTGACCGTCGTTGTTGCTTTCGGCGTTTGCCTCGTTGTGGCGCTGCGCGAAGCTCGCGACGTCGGCAAGCGTAAAGCCGTCATGCGATGCGGCATAGTTGATCGAGGCCCAAGGCCTACGCGCATGTTGGTCGAACAGATCACTGGAGCCGGCAAGCCGCGCGGCAAATTCGGGACGCTCGCCGGCATCGCCGCGCCAAAAACGCCGCGTGCTGTCGCGGAAGCGATCGTTCCACTCGGCAAAGCCTGGCGGATGATGGCCAAGCTGGTAGCCGCCGGGGCCCAGATCCCACGGCTCCGAAATCAGTTTGACCCGTGTCAGGACAGGGTCCTGCCGGAGCGCGTCGAAAAAGCCGCTGCCGGCGTCGAAGCCGCTCGCTTCGCGGCCGAGCGAGACCCCGAGATCGAAACGAAAGCCGTCGACATGGAAGGAGCTGACCCAGTAGCGCAGCGAATCCATCACCATCTGCAACACGCGCGGGTGGGATAGATTGAGGGTGTTGCCGGTTCCAGTATCGTTGATGTAGAACCGCCGATTATCGGGAACGAGCCGGTAATAACTGGCATTGTCGAGGCCGCGAAACGACAGTGTCGGCCCGAGTTCGCTACCCTCAGCAGTATGGTTGTAGACCACGTCGAGGATCACTTCGATGCCCGCGGCATGCAACCGGCGCACTGCGATGCGCATATCGTTGCGCGAACCATTCGACAAGTAGCGCGGCTCGATGGCAAAAAAGCCGATCGAGTTATAGCCCCAATAATTTTTCAGGCCTTGTTCGACGAGGTGGCGGTCTTGCGCAAAAACGTGGATCGGCAATAGCTCGATCGCGGTGACGCCAAGCGTTTGCAGATATTTGATGACGTTTGGATCGGCCAGCGCGGCGAATGTGCCGCGCTCATTGGCGCGAATGTCGTGGCGACGCATGGTCATACCGCGCAAATGCAGCTCATAGATGACCGTGCGCGACCACGGAATGTTGGGCGAACGATCGTCGCCCCAGTCGAACATGTCGTCGGTCACAATTGCTTTCGGCATGCTGGGCGCACTATCGCGTCGATCCTGCGAAAGGTCTGCCCGGGGCGAATTGATGCGGTAGCCGAACAACGCATCGGTCCAGCGCAGCGTCCCCGCCAAACGGCGCGCATAAGGGTCGAGCAGAAGCTTGTGAGGATTGAACCGGTGTCCGTCCTGCGGCTGATAAGGCCCATGGGCGCGATAGCCGTAAATCAGGCCGGTTCGCGTGTTCGGCAGATAGCCGTGCCAGATTTCATCGGTGCATTCTGGAAGATCGAGGCGTGCGATCTCGCGGCGGCCGGTAGGCTCGAATAGGCAAAGCTCTACCCGCTCGGCATTGGCGGAGAACACTGCGAAGTTCGTGCCCAGGCCATTCCAGGTGGCGCCAAGCGGGTAGGGCGTGCCGCGATCGAGTTGAGCAGGAAAAGACGCCATGAATTATCCGTCGTTGCGAAGATAAATCGTGGCGAGCGGCGGCAGCACAAGTTCGACGGAGCTAGCATGGCCGTGCGCGGCAATCGCGACCGTTTCAACGCGCCCTTCATTGCCGACATTCGAGCCGCCATAAAAACCGGAATCGCTGTTGAATATTTCGCGCCAGCCGCCGCCGAGCGGCACGCCGATCCGGTAACCGTGTCGCGGCACCGGCGTCATATTGCAAACGACGAGCACCGGCGCTTGATGAGAAGCGTAACGTATGAACGAAAAAACCGAATTGTCGGCGTCGTCGCCGACAGCCCACTGGAAGCCGCTACCCTCGCAGTCACGCTGATGCAACGCCGGCTCAGAAACGTAGAGTCGGTTGAGATCGCGCACAACGCGTTGAACGCCGGCACGTGCGGAATCGTCCAGCGAGCGCCAATCGAGTTCGCGGTCGTGATGCCACTCCCGCTCCTGAGCAAATTCGCCGCCCATGAACAGAAGCTTCTTCCCGGGATGGCTCCACATGAAGCCGAAATAGGCGCGCAAGTTGGCAAAGCGCTGCCAGCGGTCGCCTGGCATTTTGCCGATCAGCGATCCCTTGCCGTGGACGACCTCGTCGTGGGACAGCGGCAGGACAAAGTTTTCCGTGAATGCATAAAGTAGCCCGAATGTCATGTCGTGATGATGATAGCGGCGATGGATAGGATCTTGGGTCATGTAGTCGAGCGTGTCGTGCATCCATCCCATATTCCATTTGTAGGAGAAGCCCAGGCCGCCGCCCGAGATCGGTCGGCTGACGCCCGGCCAGGCAGTCAATTCCTCGGCTATCATCATCGCGCCGGGACACCGCTCCGAGACCACTGCATTGAGATGGCGCAGGAAACCGATCGCTTCCAGATTTTCGCGGCCGCCGTAAACATTCGGAACCCACTCGCCTTCCTGGCGGCTGTAATCGCGATAAAGCATGGAGGCGACGGCGTCGACGCGCAGGCCGTCGATATGGAAATGCTCCAGCCAGTAGAGTGCGCTGGCGATCAGAAAGCCTTGCACCTCGCGCCGGCCAAAATTGTAGATGTAGGTATTCCAGTCGCGATGAATTCCCTCGCGCGGATCGAGGTGCTCATAGAGCGCAGTGCCGTCGAAACGGGCGAGACCATGTGGGTCGTTCGGAAAATGCGCCGGCACCCAGTCGAGAATTATGCCGATGCCGGCGGAATGCAGCGCGTCGACGAGGCCTAATAGTCCTGCCGGCCGACCGAAGCGTCCGGTGGGCGCGAACATGCCGAGCGGCTGATAGCCCCACGAGCCGCCGAACGGATGCTCGGTGATCGGGAGCAGCTCGACATGGGTGAACCCCATATCGACGAGGTAAGGCACCAGTCGTTCGGTGGCGAAGTCCCACAGTGAGCCCGCGTGATTGCGTTCGTCCGGTTTCGGCCAGGAGCCGAGGTGTACCTCGTAAATCGCGATCGGCGCATCTGGCGCTTGCCGTTTGCCGCGCGCGGCCATCCAGGCGTCGTCGTGCCAGTGCCGATGGTCCGGTTGCGGAACGATCGACGCTGTGCTCGGCGGCGTCTCGGTCTGACGGGCAAGGGGATCCGCCTTCCACGGCAAATGGATGCCACCCGGACCGAGAATGTCATATTTATAGCGGGAGCCTGGCGCGACGCGCGGCACGAATAGCTCCCAAAGTCCGGCACCGTAACGCACGCGCTGGCATGGCGGCGGCGGTCCCAGGAATTGAAATCGCCGACCACGGCCACGCGGGTCGCGTTCGGCGCCCAAACGGCGAAACGGACGCCGGTCACGCCGTCGATCGTTAGGTTCTGGGCGCCCAGGCAATGCGGCAGATCGAAATGCCGGCCTTCATTGAACAAATGAATGTCGACGTCGCCGAGCAGCAGGCCGAAAGAATACGGGTCCTCGGTCTCCTGCTGGGCATCTGGCCAAGAAATTCGCAGTCGATAGGGCGCCCGTTCATGAATAAGATTTTCGAACAGCCCGTTTCTGCTCCCTGCTCAAGAGTCGAGAGCAAGGCGCCGTCGCTGCGGCGCAAAGCTTCGACTTTCGTCGCTCCCGGCGGATAAGCGCGGATGATGCAACCGTCCGAGGTGTCGTGCGGTCCGAGCACGGCGAATGGATTGCCGTGCTCACCGCGGGCCAGGGCGCCGGCAGATTGCGGATCGAGCCGCCAGGACCGCTTCAGCCGCGCATCAGCCATTGCGGCCTCCGGCTTCCTTCTCGAGAATGCGTTTTGCCAGCGTGAACAGCCCGGCCAGCGGGACGCCAATCCAGGTCGGTCGATTTGCGGACTCGTAGGTAATCTCGTAAGCGGCTTTTTCGATCAGGAAGAGGTCAAGCAGCGCGCGTTTATCAGCACTGACGCTGGAGCCGCGTGCCATCCAATAGTCTTTGAGCAATGCACGCGATGCGCGGGAGCGAACTCTGCAATAAGTCGAGTCGCGCTGCGTCTCGTCAATCGGCGCGGTTCCGCGTGCCTGCGCGGTGATTCAGCGCAGCGCCTGCATAGTCGATGGCGCGAAGGAGGCCAGCCACGTCGCGCAGCGGACTGGTCTTGGCACGGCGCTCGGGGATCGAGGTGGCGGGCTCGCCTTCAAAGTCGATGATGTAGACATCGCCGCTGGCGACCAGCACCTGACCGAGATGGAAGTCGCCATGGATTCGGGTCATTAATGTCCCCGAGCCGGATTTGGCAAGTTTTTTGATCGCGGTGCCGATCCGCGCGCGAAGCTTCAAAAGCTCCGTCGCGCGGTCGCGGTCTTGATTCCGAGGCCGATCGCACATCGCATCGATTGCGGCAAAGGCCTTATCGAGGCGTCGTTCGGGTTTTCCGCGTCCAATTAGCGGCATCGCCGGCATCGGCGGTGGTGGGCGCAAAGGCTTCATCCGAGGTTTCGCGCGCCAATACCGCATGCATTTCGCCAAGCCGCCGGCCGATCGCCGCGGCGATCGCCTCGCAGTCGCTTAGAACGTCGAATTCGGAATCGTTCGGCGCAAGACTGTCGAGCGCGCAGAGTCAGGTGATCGAGTATCCATGACCAGGCGTCGCCTTGATTGCGGACGAATCCCAGGGCGGCCGCCAACGTGTGCGGCGTTCCATCATCGGCAACTTGCACAATGTCACCGAGGAGCTGTGGGGCATTGGCAAAGCCTTGCGCCGTGAGATAGCGGCTCATCTCGGCTTCGGGATGCTGTCCAGCGGAGATGCGACGGAAGATCTTTAGCATCACCGTGTCGCCGACGGTCAGCGAACTGTTGGATTGTTCCCGCGCTGAGCCAATTGACCTCGGCTTCGGCGCCGGCGCGGAGCGGTTGCTGCCCGGCCGCGGTCGGTTGGAAACACAGCGTGCCTTCTGAATTTCTGAACTTGCGGCCGGCGGCAAGCGCTGCGACGACGCAATGTGCGAAGGTCGGCAACGCAAAAGCGTCGGTCAACAGGCCCAGGCGCCGACCGCGTCGCACACGCGCGAGCGCAAGCCGGTTCGGCAACGCCGCCGACGTTTCGTCCTCCCAAAGAATCGCCAAGGGAAGGAGCCAGCGGCTTTCGGCGCCTTTGCTCGTCACTTCAATCTCGGTCAGCATGATTTCGCGGTCGCCGCCGCCGATTTCGGTGTAATTGACGATGCGCGCTTTATCGATGGCTTGGTCTTTGAGACCGAACCAGCGGCGCTTGGGAATATATTGTGGCAGCAACTCCTGCTCGATCAAATTGTGACTGGAGGCCGAAAGCGCTTTTGCGAGGTTGTCGCGGATGACTATCGTCACATACTCAGGCAGCGGCTCGGGGGCGGCCGTGTGCCAAGAGGGCCAACCGCTCGCCGGAGCCAACGCGAACCAGTAAAAGCCGTAGGGCGGCAACGTGAGGAGATAAGTGAGTTCGCCGATCGGCGGGAACAGCGTCCCGGCATTCAGCTCCACCGGCACGCGGCCAACGAACTGCGACAGATCGAGTTCGACCGCTTGCGGGCTGTGTGCGACATTGGCGACACACAACAGCGTGTCGGTTTCGCTTTCGCGCAGATAGGCAAGGATTTTGCGGTTCTTCGGATAAAGGAGGGTTAGGCTGCCGCGGCCGAACGCCGGATGCCGGCTACGCACCGCAAGCATCCGGCGCATCCAGTTGAGAACGGAATGCGGATCGCAACTCTGTGCTTCCACGTTGACCGCGCCATAGCCGTAAAGCGGGTCCATGATCGGCGGCAGCACCAGTGCGGCGGGATCGGCGCGCGAAAATCCGCCATTGCGGTCTGGCGACCATTGCATCGGCGTGCGCACGCCATTGCGGTCCCCGAGGTAAATGTTTTCCCCCATCCCGAGTTCATCGCCGTAATAAATCACCGGAGTGCCGGGCAGCGAAAACAGCAGCGCAGTCAGCAATTCAATCCGCTTGCGGTCGTTCCCGACCAGCGGTGAAAGCCGCCGTCGGATGCCGAGATTGAGGCGCGCCTGATGGGAATGGGCGTGCAGATCCGGTACATGTAATCTCGCTCCTCATCCGTCACCATTTCCAGCGTGAGTTCATCATGATTGCGCAGGAACAACGCCCACTGCGCGGTTTCGGGAATCGCCGGGGTTTGTTGCAGAATGTCAACAATGGGGAATGCGGTCCTCCATGCGCAATGCCATGAACAGCCGGGGCATCAGAGGAAAATGAAATGCCATGTGGCATTCGTCTCCCGTTCCCTTGCCGAAATAAGCCACTGCATTGTCCGGCCATTGATTGGCCTCCGCGAGCAGCATGCGGTCGCCGTATTTTTCATCCACATGCCGTCGCAATCCCCGCAAGAACTCGTGTCCTTCCGGCAGATTTTCGCAACTGGTTCCCTCCCGTTCGTAGAGATAAGGCACCGCATCCAGGCGCACGCCGTCCACGCCCATATCCATCCAGAAATCCAGCACCCGCAACATTTCCTGGTGGACGGCGGGGTGATCGAAATTCAAGTCCGGCTGGTGCGAATAAAAGCGATGCCAATAATAGGCTTGGGGCGACGGGGTCCCAGGTCCAGTTGGAAATTTCCGTGTCCTTGAAAATGATGCGGGTGCCCTTGTATTTTTGCAGGTGCTGCCGACGGCATAGTCGCGCCATGAAGCCGGCTTGGGAACGCCGCGCGCGCTGAAACCAGGGATGTTGGTCCGAGGTGTGATTGAGCACCAGTTCCGTGATGACGCGCAAACCGCGCCGGTGCGCTTCGCGCAGAAACACCTTGAAATCAGTCAGCGTGCCGTACTGCGGATGCACGTCGAAATAATCGGAGATGTCGTAGCCGTCATCCTTCAAGGGCGACGGATAAAACGGCAACACCCACAGTGCGGTGACACCCAGATCGCGCAGGTAATCGAGCTTCGTCGTCAACCCGCGGAAATCCCCGGTGCCGTCGCCATCGCTGTCCAGAAACGCGCGCACATGGAGTTCATAAATGATCGCGTCCTTGTACCAGAGCGGATCTGCGGCCGTGGCTATGGCGGCGGTCTTGACTTGCGCGTCCACGTCAGCCTCCGGCTCGCGGCGCGAGGCGCCAGATGGCGAATGGAATCGTGGCAGGGTCGAGACGAATGCGCTGCAACTTTCCGCGCCAAGAAAATGTAGTGTCGCTCATCAGATCGCGCAACCGCGATAGAGGTGTCGTCGGGGAGCTTCCACTCCCACAACGGCACCTCGATCGGTGACCTCATGGGCGCGAAACGGATCGAGATTGACCGCTACTAGGATCATGTCGGCGCGGTCTGGCGAGATTTTGCCGTAAAATAAGACTTGATCGTGGTGTGCGGGATAGAAGTGCAAGCCGAGATGGCTTTGCAGGACCGGGTTGCTCTTTCTGATCCGGTTCAGCTTGGCGATACTCGGCGGTCACATCTTCCGGCGCATCAAAACGACGGACGCGGATTTCATATTTCTCCGAATTCAGATATTCCTCGCCGGCCGGGCAAAGGCGCGGCCTCGCACAATTCGAATCCGGAATACACGCCCCATAAACCGGACAGCGTCGCCGCTAGCGCTGCGCGGATGAGGAATCCCGGCCGCCCGGACGTCTGTAAAAAATATGGATTGATGTCCGGCGTGTTCACGAACAGGTGCGACGGAAATAGTCCTTCACGTCCGTCGTGGTCAGTTCGGTAAAATATTCGGTCAGCTCCGGCTTGGTGTTGCGCCAGGTAAAATAGGTGTAGGATTGCGAGAAGCCGACCTTGGCTAGGCGGTACATCATTTTCGGCCGGGTGAAGGCTTCCGACAGGAAAATCACGTCGGCATATCGGCCTTGCACTTGTGCAATCAGCCATTCCCAGAATGGCAGCGGTTTGGTGTGCGGATTGTCGACGCGGAAAATGCGGACCCCTTCGCCGCGCCAGTACAAGACGACGTCGCGCAGCGCGTTCCATAGTGCGGGAAACGCGTTGCGAGCGTAAAAATCGACGTTGACGATGTCCTGATATTTTTTTGGCGGATTTTCCGCGTAGCGCACCGTACCGTCGGGCCGCCAGTTAAACCACTCGGGATGATCCTTCAGCCAGGGGTGGTCGGGTGAGTATTGGATGGCGATGTCTAGCGCGATCTCCATGCCTTGCGCGGCAGCGGCATCGCGCATTCGGCGAAAATCCTCGATGGTGCCGAGCGCGGAATGGATCGCGTCGTGACCGCCTTCGCTGCTACCGATCGCGTAGGGGCTGCCGACATCGGTCGGCCCGGCCTCGAGGCTATTGTTCTTGCCCTTGCGATTGGTGACGCCGATCGGATGGATCGGCGGCAGATAGAGCACATCAAAGCCCATATCCTTAATCGCCGGCAGGCGCCGGACCACATCGTCAAACGTTCCGTGTCGGCTGGGATCGTCGGTAGCCGAGCGTGGAAAAAGCTCGTACCAAGCGCCGAACGCCGCCTGCGGCCGCTCCACGCCGATGGCGAAGTGCGGCTCGCGGCGATATAGGAATAGCCGCTCCTCCGCCTCCTGCATCACCTCGCGCAAATCGCCCGCCAGCAAAATCTCGATGCTGGCGTCGACTGCGGCACCAGTGAGCCAGTTGAGCGCGGAAGCGACAATCTTGCTTTCGTTACTTTCCGCTCGCTCCTTCACTTGTTCAAGGAGCTGCCGCCCTTCCGCGATTTCAACGCTGAGATCGGCGCCAGCCTTGTGCTTAACCTCGAGATCGCGGCAGAACGTGCCGTATCTGTTCCACCAAGCTTCTATCGTGAATTCGTGGCGGCCGATGCGATCGGGTGCGAACGTCGCGTGCCAGCGATCATTGTTGAGCAATTGCATATCCGCGCGCCGCCACTCGTTTTCGTCGGCAGCACGCCAAAGAAGCTCGACTGCAAGCACCTCATGTCCATCGGTGAACACGTCGGCTTCAATGCCGATGCTTTCGCCGATAACGCGCTTGGCTGGAAAGCGTCCACCATCGACGCTCGGGGACACATTGTCGATCACGATGCGCGACAGCGCTGCCAGGCGCGTTACTTGCGTTTCGCTGCGGCGTAACTTGATCAGCTGGTTCGGCTGGAAGCGCCGACGAGGCGGATTTCGCCGGCGGCGAGAGGCGCGCGGCAACTGCGATCCGCGGAAATTGTCTCCTGCGCTACCGCACCTATCCCGGCGGAGGGCGGCAGCGGATCAAGCGATATCGGCAAAGGGTGTTCATGTCGCAGATCGGTGTTGATCGCGACAACTGCGGGGGAACTAGCGTGCCGCACGTCGGCGGCATCAGACCGAAGGAGCACGGTGACAGGCCGTTCGGGGCCGGTGAGCATGCGCATTTCACGTCGGCGGTAAGCGCCGCCAGTTTATCCGCGAGCGAAAGCGCGTCCCGGATTTCAGCCTTGATCGCTGCCTCGCAATTTTCAAGAAAAGAGAAGAACGGATTCATCGGCGGTGCCGCCGCGGTCCATGTCAATTGTCGATGCAAAATCGAGACCCATCGGAATCATTAGGCCGTCCCCAGTGACGGCGGCCCGGCGCAGCAAATGCCGGTACTGCGCTTTCGCATCAGCGACGTTTTGCAATCGGCGCGCCAGCCGTGCGCCGTACAGTGGCTCGGGGCAGCCGATGACCGAACCTAATCCCCGCAGCAATTCGTGTTCTTCGACGAACCAGCTTGCCCGACCATCCCACCATGCCACGGAGGAAAATGCCGCGTCGAAACCAACGCCGCGGAGTGCACCAATAGCTTGCCAGTCGACGCCTGGCGTCCAAGCCAGGAAACGACAATCTGGGAGACCCTCCTTGGTCGCTGCGATGACATTGCGCCAAATCGTCGGAGGCACGAGTTGCGGATCTTCGCATCTAAAACCAGTCACTCCCGCGCGCGTCAGGCGCTCCAGGCGCTCGATCCACCAGCCGGCGATTTCCTTGGCGATCGCGGGTTCGTCGAAACGCGCGTAGGCCGCATCAGTCCTTCGACGCGAGGAACGGGGATCCACTCGCCCTGCCACGTTCGCGGCGTGAAACCAATCGGGCTTAGACCTGACGATCGGCGCGTCTGCGGCAACACGGCCGAGCACGACATCGATGAAGAGTTTAAGGTCGTGCGCTCGACATGCTTCTGCGAACTCTTCGACAATCTCGTCCGCAGGCAGCAAAGCATCGATGGCCGGATGTACGCTCTCGTGGTCAGCGGTGAGGAAGAGGTCGCCCGCCTCGCCCGGAGCAAAGAGCGGAGCCGACACAATGTGGTCAAAGCCGGAAGTTCTCGGCATCGGCTGAGATGCTCCGGCCAAGTGCCGCGCGGGCCCGCGAGTAGAGGATGGAAGTAGTAGATTTTCGGCGCAAAAAGTCCGTGAATTCGACTGAACGGAGCGACTGAACGGCTGCTTGCACGCATCGCTTGGGTGGGAAGCTGCTGGAACGCTCGCGGCGAAACTCCGCTTCCTAAATTAGAGCGATGGTAATCCAAAAAGTTCCATAGGCGGATTATATTCCGTTTTCGGCATGTGCTCGCGACACATTGGGGAGGACCATCTTTGTAAAGTCGAATAAATTGCCTCCGCTGCCTGGGGTCTACGCCGGGCGCGCATATTGAGAAGAGGGACGCCCGAAATATCGATGGCGTCGCAATGGAACACACGAGTAAGCGGAGGCTTCGGCAAGCTGGCAACAATGCGGTGTTATCGAGAGCGCTTCTGTCAGCTGGAACTATCCAGGTGCTCCGCTCATTCATCCGGGCGCCAGGTTCGGCGGAAAGTCGCCGACATCGAACATCGCCCGCAGCAATTCCGGTTCCGACAGGACGGCCTTCCTTTGGTTGCGGATTCAGCTTTTCGTTTGCGGCAAATTCTCGCGTAAGCCGCGAAATTCTCGTGGTCCCGTGATTAGGCAGCGCTTGCGCTTCGCTCGCTCCTCACTTGTTACGGTCTGGTCGCCGAGGCGGTCAATTTCGCGGGCTGCCATCTCGGCGGCCTTGCGTCGCGAACGTTTGCGCACGGCACCTTTGCGAGCGTTGGGCTTTTTGGTCCCCATCGTTGCCTCCAATACTGAACCGACTAAAACCCCGGCATTTGCGCCGGGGAGGGACTGAGCTTTGGCGCACCTCGGGCGCGGGGAACTCTCAGCCCCTTTGGGTTGAGAACGCAGATTCAATTCAGCGGTTCCGGCTAATTCGGGCGTACCCGAGGCTACTTTAGGCGAAATAGGCGCGGCGCGCTCAGTTGCAAGCGCCGCCTGCCGATGTCCGCGTCGGGTCATTCACGATAGGGACAAACCGACCAAAGTTCGCGCAACTTCCGCTTTGCTCCGAAAGCGACCGAGCCTCGGTAGTTCGGGAGGCTCGCCTATGGTCGGTCCGATGTCTGATTTATTTCTCCAGGCCAAGCAACACGTACCCGAATTGGACCTCGTGATTGGCCGCACCAACGGCTTCGAGTTTGAGCTCTCCATTCGTTTGGAATGTTTGGACACCGCGTCCAGGAATTACGGTCGTGCGGGGCGCATTCCCATCCGGGGATCGCCAATAGACTTTCGTCTCCGCATCGGCATCCCAAATGGTCAATACGACAGCGTGCCGCTCACCGTCATCGACGATGGTTTTTGCAGGCGCGCCGACGCGAAGGGTGCCGCTCGACAGGGACTCAAATTTGTCGATCTTGCTGAAATTAATCTCTTGAGCGTGGCCGTCAGTCGTCGGAACAATTGCGGCCAGGACGGCGGTTCCTAACGCAAGAGCGCGCAGCTTCATGGGTTCCTCTCATAGGAAATGGAGTCCGGCCCTGAGCGGGCATTTCCCTTGTGGAAACGATCCCGCAGGGGCGTTGTTCCGGGGCGCCCGCAGGGATGCGTCAGAAAGATAACGGACGTCGACGCCGCGCCGACGAGGCGAACGAATAAATCTTTCACACTGCGTCAATTGACGGCGGCGAAGTGACGTTAATGGAATGGTCCGGCCGTGCTCCTGCCCCGCCAGCGATCGAAGCTGGCCAGGGGGCGCCAAAGACAAGGAGCACGCCATGTCTCAGAACTCAAATCACCGCAATCGCCGTGGTCGGCATCGATATCGGCAAGAACTCGTTCCACGTGGTCGGCCTCGATGACCGCGGCGCGATCGTTCTGCGGCAGAAGTGGTCGCGTGGCCAGGTCGAAGCTCGGTTCGCCAACATGCCGCCGTGCCTGATCGGCATGGAGGCCTGTGTTGGCGCGCATCATCTCAGCCGCAAGCTCAAGGCGCTTGGTCACGATGCCCGGCTGATGCCGGCGAAGTACGTGCGGCCCTACTCGAAGGGACAGAAGAACGACTTCCGCGACGCGGAGGCGATTGCCGAGGCGGTGCAACGGCCGACGATGAAGTTCGTGGCGACGAAGACCGCCGATCAGCTCGACCTGCAGGCACTGCACCGGGTGCGCGAGCGGCTGGTCAGCCAGCGCACCGGCATCATCAATCAGATCCGGGCCTTCCTGCTGGAGCGTGGCATTGCGGTGCGACAGGGACAACGCTTCTTGCGCGCCGAGCTGCCGCGCATCCTCGCCACGCCACCCGATGTTCTGTCGCCACGCATGGTGCGGCGTCATCGAGGACCTGGCTGGCGACTGGCGCCGGCTCGACGAGCGGGTCGAGAGTCTATCGGGCGAGATCGAGGCTGTTGCGCGCCAGGATGCCGATTGCGAGCGGCTGATGAGCGTGCCTGGCATTGGCCCGATCATCTCCAGCGCCATGGTGGCCGCGATCGGCCGCGGCGAAGTGTTCTCGAAGGGACGCGACTTCGGCGCCTGGCTCGGCCTCGTTCCCAAGCAGACATCGACCGGGGATCGCACCATCCTGGGCAAGATATCCAAGCGCGGCAATCGCTACCTGCGTGTCTTGTTCGTGCAGGCGGCCTGGGTCGTGCTGATCAGACCCATGAGCTGGGAGCGCCACGGGCTCAAGCCCTGGATCGAGGCGGCCAAGAAGCGGCTGCATCCCAACGTGCTGGCGATTGCGCTCGCCAACAAGCTCGCCCGCATCGCTTGGGGCGTTCTGGCCCGCGGCCGGAACTTCGAGGCAAGGACGAATACTAATGCAACCGCCCAAGCCGCTTGATCGCCAACGCGAGATGAGCATCGAAAAATGAGGAGCCCGCGATGACGTAGCCTGATCAATACGACTTGCCTGCCGAGGTCTGCGAGAGGATGAGACGAGATGGAGGTTCGGTCTTCCCGGCGCATGCGAACACTGGTGACCCTGATGGCCCGGTCGAGGCCTGGACGCTAATGAGATCGCACGCGCGCTGATATCCATGATGGCCCGGAGCACGACACGCTCCAATCAGAGGCCGGATACATTGATGCGAGACCGCTCACCACCAGCTCGACGAGAAACTCTTGCAACGCACGGCCGGACCATACAAAGGGTCATGAACGACCGATTAGCAGCGTCCGGCCCATGTCCGCTTCTTTACCCCCGTGGCAACCGCCAATTCGAGCCACAAGCGGACATAAGCGGCTTACTCGATTACCTCGTCAGCAAGCGACAGCAAATTGTCGGAGAGTTTCAGACGGAGCGCCTTCGCGGTTTGCAAGTTGATCGCCATCTCGAATTTGATAGGCTGCAACACTGGCATCTCGGCCGGGTTTGCGCCCTTGAGAACCTTGCCGGCATAGACGCCCAACTGGCGGTACATGTCGGCAGAACTCGATCCGTAGCTCATCAACCCACCCGCAGCGACCAGTTCGCGGGTCTGATACATGGCCGGAAGCGCATCCCGCGCGGCAAGCGCCACGACACGCTTGTTGATGAGAAAAGCATCAGGCTGCACGAGCAGCGCGCTGGCTCGCATGCCGCGCAACGTATTGAACGCGGCATCGATCTCGGCTTCGCTGCTCGCATCGACGATCTCAATCTTCTCGCCGAGCTTTTGCGCGGCGTCGAGCGCGTCCCGCACATTTCGCTCGGTGATCGGATTGCGCGGGTTGACGAGAAAGCCAATCAACGTCGCGGCAGGAACCAGCTCGCGCAAAAGCCCGACCTGCTTTGCCGCCAGTCCTCCAAACATCGATGTCACACCAGTGGCGTTGCCGCCGGGACGGTTCAAGCTTGCGACGAGGCCGCTTGTGACTGGATCCTCGCCGGTAAAGAAGACAACCGGGATGTTACCAGCGGCGCGCTTGGTAGCGTGCACAGCCGGCGTGTTCGGAGCGAGGACAGCAACCCGGCGGTGGACAAGGTCGTCGACCATATCGGGGATGCGATCATAGTGGCCCTCGGCCCAGCGGTATTCGATCGCGACGTTTTCGCCGACCGTATAGCCGGTTTCTCCAAGTCCGCGGATGAATGTTTGCACATACGGGGCGTAGGCCGTTGCCGATGATCCATTGATAAAACCGATAACGGGAATACTGGACTGCTGCCCAAGCGCAGCAAGTGGCCACGCCGCCGCCACGCCGCCCACCGCCGTTATGAACTCGCGCCGCCTCATGTGCTCCCCTCAGTCGGAGGATTGCTCCCTACCATACCGTAACCGGGAATACTGCGTTGTGCATCACAGCAAATTTCGCGGCCAATGTCTCATTTGGGTCTTGGTCGTGCAAAAACGTTTTGGCTGAGGGTGTCAGAAGGCGGGTTTGGCGGTGAAGCCCGGTTATTGGACGAGCCTGATTATGCCCTGATCGCCGCCATGAGCGGCTGAATGCCGATGATGTTCATGACGCGGGTGAGGTTGTAGGCCAATACGTGAAGCGCCATCTCGGAGGCGACCCGCGGCAGCGTCTTCATCAAGAAGTGCGTCGCCCCCATCCGGATTTTGAGGGTGCCGAACGGATGTTCGACGGTCTCGCGCCGCTGGCGCATCTTCTCCGGATGCTCGTCGAGCCGGCGCTGTACGGCTTCGAGAATGTGCTCGTGCTCCCACCGCGTGATCCGTCGCTCCTTGCCGGTGGTACAGCGATGCTTGATGGCGCAGCTTTGACAGGCATTGGTCCAGTATCGGCGTAGAACCAATCCATTCTCTTCGGTGGTGTAGTGATAGGCGAGCCTCTCTCCGGCGGGACAAACGTAAACGTCCTCTTCAGTCACATAGCGGAAGTCCTGCTTGCCAAAACGCCCTTCTGCCTTTGCATTCGAGGTCATCGGCTTTGGCAGCGTCACCGTGATGCCAGCTTTGTCGCACTCAAGGATCTCCTCGCCGCTGAAGTAGCCGCGGTCGGCGACGACATCGAAACTCGCCGCTTCCAGGGTTGTCTTGGTCTGCTTGGCCATATGGGCGAGCTGTGCCCGGTCGCTTCCGACGTTGGTCACCTCATGCGTGATGATCAGATGATGTTCAGTATCGACCGCGACTTGGACGTTGTAGCCCACGACGCCTGACCCTCGGCCGCTCGTCGCCATCGAGCGGGAATCAGGATCGGTCAGCGATATCTGCTGATCCGGCGCCGCCAGCATCCGCGTCTTGAGCCCATGCAGGCGTTGCACCTCCTCTTTCAGCTTGGCGATCTTCTCCTTGAGCCGGGTTGTTTTGGTGGAACGCGCCTCGGACGGCTCCTGCCGATTGGCCTGCACCCGGTTCCGCAGACACCGAGTTAGGTGTTTTGATGGAACCGGAGGTGAGTCATGGAGAGACGGAAGTTTACACGCGAGTTCAAGCTTGAAGCTGTGCGGCTGATCAAAGAGCGTGGCGTCTCGTATGCCCAGGCCTCGCACGATCTCAGTGTGCATCAGTCACAGCTACGCGGTTGGGTGAAAGCGCTTGCGGATGATCCGCAGCATGCGTTTCCCGGCCAAGGTCAGATGAAGCCCGAACAGTTGGAGATCGCGCAGCTCAAGCGCGAGTTGGTCAGGCTGAAGGCCGAACGAGACATCCTAAAAAAAGCCGCGGCCTACTTCGCGAAGGAATCGACGTGAAGTTCGGATTCATTGCGAAGCACCGGGGGATCTGGCCGGCGGGATGGTTGTGCGAGGCGCTCGGTGTCTCGCGGGGTGGGTTCTATGCCTGGCTGAGGCGACCGCGCAGTCCACGCAGCCGGAGCGATGAAGAGCTCGGTGCCAAGGTTCGAGCGAGCTTCCTCGCCAGCGATCGAACCTACGGCGCCAGGCGGGTGTGGCACGACATGCTGGCGGAGGGTGTGTCGTGCGGTCTGCATCGGATCGAGCGATTGATGCGATTACAGGCCCTCAAAGCCCGTCCGCGACGGCGGCGACTGCCGCCCGATCTGGGTGAGCGGCAGGTCGCCGCCGTCGCTGCCAACGTGCTCAACCGCAGCTTCGAAGCGCCCGCTCCCAACCGCAAATGGATCGCCGACTTCACCTATGTGTGGACAGCGGAAGGTTGGCTCTATGTGGCGGCAGTCATTGACCTGTTCTCCCGACGCGCGGTTGGCTGGTCGATGAGTGCTGAGATGACGGCCCAGTTCGTCACCGATGCCCTGGTGATGGCGATCTGGCGGCGAGGCAAGCCCGATGCGCTACTGCATCACTCCGATCGCGGTAGCCAGTACACCAGCGAGCAGTTCCAAAAGCTCATGGCCGATCATGGCGTCATCTGCTCGATGAGCCGTTCAGGCAATGTCTGGGACAATGCGGCGATGGAGAGCTTCTTCTCCTCGCTGAAGACCGAGCGCACAGCACGCAAGACGTATCGGACGCGCGACCAGGCCAAGGCTGATGTGTTCGACTACATCGAATGCTTCTATAATCCGAAGCGTCGGCACTCGACGCTTGGATATCTAAGTCCTGTGGAGTTCGAGATGAAGGCGGGATTCGCTTAAGCGGGTGTCAACCGAACCGGGTGCAGGCCAATCGGCGCTGTCGAGCTGGCTCAGATAGCGGGCAACGCTCACCTCGATCTGCGCTAGCCGCCGCTCCATCTTCGCCCGGGTAAAGTTCTTGTCCCGATTGTTCACCGCCTTGAACTTGCTGCCATCAATGGCGACGCTGACTTCGGCGAACAGATCCAGACGCCGACACAGCATGATAAACCGGGCGCACACCTTGCGAATGGCCCCGCCATTGTCCTTGCGGAAGTCGGCAATCGTCTTGTGATCGGGCATAAGCCGGCCGGTCAGCCACATCACCTCGACATTGCGCAAAGCCTCGCGCTCAAGCCGCCGGCTCGACTGAACCCGGTTGAGATAGCCGTAAATGTAGAGCTTCAGCAGCACCAACGGATGATACGAAGGCCGTCCGGTCGCCTCCGGTGCGACCCCGTCAAATCCCAGCGCCGCCAGATCGAGTTCATCGACAAAGACGTCGATCGCTTGAACTGGATTGTTCTCGTCGATCCAGTCCGCGAGGCATTCCCGAAACAGCGTCGCCTGCCCGCGATCAATCCCCTCAACGAAGCGCTTCATCCGACCCTCCGCAGCAGCAGAATCATACTGCAGAGTGAAGCACAGGCACCGCGTTTTTACACAGCCAGGGTCAAAAACTGCCTCGCCGGTCAATGGCTGCCGTGACCGGTCTTCACCCAATACCTGCCGCGCCTAGCTGTGCCTGGGCGTCGGTTAAGGGCCAGGAGCGACATTTTGCGTTGCAGAAAAACAACGTGCTCTTTTCACCATGGGGCAACCGTAGAGTCGATCGTGGACCAGCCGGCTTGGAGCTTGGGATCGCTCATTTCGGGGAGGTGCCGGCCATCGGCCGGATCTATGGCTAAGCGGCGAAGTAAGATCCCTCAATAACCCACTAACCCACGCGGCTCCCACGGACCTTCGACATGCCCCCACAATACGAGTGCGGGCAAGCCGAGGGGAGCCTTTCATGAATAATCGCATCATCTTTGTCGTCGCTGTTGGGCTCGCCCTATAAACATGACAGGCGAAGTTCACGGGGCAAACGACCTATAACCAATGCTTGGCAGCACCGGAGCACCACAACCCACGGCAATTGCTCGCCGAAATCAGGTAGTATTAGCCGTGACTCGGATGACATTGCGGAGCTGCCATGAATAACCCCGCTTGCATTCTCATCGTCGACGATAACGCAGGGAACCGCGAGATCTTGATGACGCGGTTAAAGCCACACGGTTACAAACTGCTGCAGGCCGCCGATGGTGAAGAGGCGTTGGCCAGCGTAGCGAAAAATATGCCAGACTTGATTCTGCTCGACGTCGGGATGCCTAAACTTGACGGTTTTGAAGTCTGTCGGCGCCTAAAGAGTAATCCGATGCTGCCATTCATGCCAATCATTCTCGTGACGGCACGTTCGGCGTCGCAGGACGTGATAACGGGTCTCGATGCCGGGGCCGACGAGTATTTGACCAAACCGATCGATCACGCCGCGCTGATCGCCCGCGTTCGCTCGATGCTGCGTGTGAAGGCGCTTCACGATAAGGTTGCCGAGTTGAATCGCACCCTTGAGCAACGGGTAAACGAACAGGTTGCAGAACTTGATCGCCTGAATCGGCTGAAAGGCTTCCTTTCGCCACAGATCGCTAAACTGGTCATTTCTTCCGGGGATGAAAAGCTCCTGGAATGCCATCGCCGCGCAATCACGGCGATGTTCTGCGACCTGCGCGGCTTTACTGCGTTCGCGGAGGTTGCAGAGCCGGAAGACATTCTCGCGGTCCTGCAGGAATATTATTACTGTCTCGGTGATTCGATCGACCGTTTCGAGGGCACCCTGCAGCACTTTGCGGGCGACGGCCTTTTCGTCATTTTTAATGATCCGCTGCCATGTCCTGATCCTTCAGTGCGTGCTGTGCGCATGGCAGTTGAGATGCGCAGCGGGGTCAGCGGGCTGGCGCAAAAATGGCGCCGCTACGGCCACGAACTCGGCTTCGGCATCGGGATCGCAGCAGGCCATGCCACTTTGGGCAATGTCGGCTATCAAGGCAGGTCTCATTATTCGGCCAGCGGCACGGTCGTCAATCTGGCGTCGCGCTTGTGCGCGCAAGCGGCCGATGGGCAAATTCTGACAGACGGACGAGTTCAGGTCGCTGTCGAACCGATCGCAAGTACAGAGCCGCTTGGCGATCTCGGGCTGAAAGGCTTCCATCGCTCGATCCGCGTCTTCAATGTGCGGGCACTAGTTGCTTGAACGTGGGAGGTAAACTATTCCGAATAGGACTGGCTTATTGGACGGGGCAACACCAGGAGGACCCAACAGCATACATTCGACCGAAAAGCCAAGCGGCTGCATGTTTAGTACGGAGCGGATGGCAAAAGACTTTTTATCAGTTGCAGGAGATCCCGCGGTCTATACGGTTTGGCGATATAAGCGTCGCAGCCAGCTGCAGCGGCTTTTTGATCATCACCGCTGAGCGCAAAGGATGTTACGGCAACGATCGGGATAAGCCTCAGGTCCTCTCGCGCCTTTATCCGTCGGGTCGCTTCCAGCCCCGTAATGCGCGGAAGCTGAATGTCCATTAGTATGAGGTCAGGCCGTTCGCGCTCCGCTGCAGCGAGCGCCTCCTCACCGTCCGATACGTCTACGACTTGGTAACCTTGAAATTCCAGGAGGTCCCGAACGATCATTCGGTTTGCCGGATTGTCCTCCACATGCAGAATTTTTACGCTCATTTTGGGCCTGCGCCGGCCTCATTCGTTCGTCGCGGTACAACTATATGGAATGTGGATCCAACGTTCAGCTTGCTTTCAGCCCAGATGCGTCCTCCGTGCATGGTCACAAAACGCTTCGCAATTGCGAGGCCAAGACCAGTACCAGCGAACTCCTTCGCCAGCGCCGGATCGCCGCGACCGAATTCCTCGAATATGGATTCTAGTTCTTCGGATGGGACGCCTACGCCCGAATCCTTGATTGTATAGTGAACTTCACTGTCCACTGCCGCGACTACAATTTCGACCCCACCATACCGCGTGAACTTGATGGCATTGCCGACGACATTGATGAGTACCTGAAACATGCGCTTGCTATCACCATAGCAAAATCCAAGCTGGCTATCCGTCGAAACGCGCAGTGTGAGGCCTTTTGTTTCGGCCAGAGGATGAG
This sequence comes from uncultured Alphaproteobacteria bacterium, assembly GCA_963724715.1. Lineage (GTDB taxonomy): Bacteria > Pseudomonadota > Alphaproteobacteria > Rhizobiales > Xanthobacteraceae > BOG-931. The sequence goes on from CAVRVV010000008.1 coordinate 246,242, forward strand.
CGGTGGCCTGCAGCGCCTCAAGGATTTCATCGACATTATATTCATCGACATTCAACTCAAGTCGGCCGGCTTCAATCTTCGCGAGGTCGAGCACATCATTGATCAATCGCAAGAGGTGCTGACCGTTGATCTGAAGCTGTTCCAGCGGCCTATGCAGGCGTTCATCGAGATTTCCGTAAATTCCATCTAAGATTAAGTCCGTGAAGCCAAGAATAGCATTCATCGGAGTCCGCAATTCATGACTCATATTGGCAAGAAACTGCGACTTGTGCTGGCTCGCCAATTGGAGTGCCGTGTTCTTTTCGCCAATCTCGAGGAACAGGTGGGCGTGCTCGATCGCGATCGAGCACCCGTTGGCGAAGGTGCGGAGCAAATCGACTTCTCGCCCGCTGTAGCCACCGACACCCCTGCGCGCTAGCACGATCCCGCCAATTAGCTTGTCGCCTTGGATTATCGGGACTGCAAGAATCGATCGGTAGCCCTCCGCCAGCAGGAGTGTATTGAATACCAAAGACTCGCTCGGGCCCATGTCCGACAGATCGAAAATATTTTGTGGATCACCTGTCACACCCGCACGCCCAATAATACTATTGCGTAGTTTTGGTGGTGCCGCTTCGAGCGTTCTGATAAATTCTGGCCGAAGCAGATGCCCCGCACGGAAGCGGAACTCCTGAGCGCGTTCATCAAACCTATAAATCAGTCCGGCATCGGATTGGCACAGTTGGGTGGCACGGAGTACAATGGTCTGCAAGACCTTTTGGAGGTCGAGGGAGGCGCTGACGGCTTGGATAGTCTCGCCGAGCGCGCGTACCTCGTTGAGCGATTGTTCCAGTGCTTGGGTCCGCACCACCACCTTTTGTTCAAGTTCCGCGTACGCCTCCTGCAGCCTCGTTGCCATTCTGTTGAAGTCTTCTGCCAATTCCTCAAATTCATCACCTGTATCCAGGTGCAGGCGAGCATTAAGATCGCCAGCCTCAAGTCGCCCGGCACCCTCGCGTAAGACCTCGATAGGTTTCACTACGCGTCGTCCAAGCCTTACCGCAGCGCCCACGGCCAAAAGGCACACGACGAGCATTATGCCGCTGGTGCGGCCAAGAGAAATGAGTACCGACGCATAAGCCTCCAGCAGCGGCCGCTCAACCAGCACCGTCCACCCGATGTCTGGAATGTGCTGGTACGAGACGAACACCGGCTGACCACTGAGACTCCAATAAAGCCCCGTTCCGCTTTCGCCGCTGCCGGGCTCGCGGAGTGCAGCGACTTGGGGCAGATTGGAGAAATCTTTGTGCTGTAACACCAGCTGGAGATCGGGATGCGCAACTAGGATCCCGGCGCCGCTCACGACGTATGCGTAACCGGACTTCCCAATATGTATCCCTTGGATAACATCCCACACGTACCGGACGTTCACCTCAGCCGCCAGAACGCCCGAGACATCGCCCGCGTAGGCCTCGATCGGAACAGACATAGTGATCCGTGGTTCCAAAGAGTCCGAGGGGAAATTAATTGGGCCAAAGTAGGTCTTACCAGAACGAGCGGTGATGAAAAACGGATCAGACGAGTGATCGATGCTGGCATTGGCTACGGACTCGGAGATCCTCGAAACCCGTAGCCGTTCCCTCCCGTCCAACCCGACCGCGAATACGTCCCGAATTGAAGGCACATTCTTGATCAGGGTGCGAAGATTGAAAGCGTAATCTTTCGTAAGCTGATGGTCGTCGAGCTGACGCGGAGCCGCTGCGATGTGAAGCGCCTGCACGATATTCTCGACATAATTCTGGATCTGCACCGCGGCTAATTCGGCCATCTGGTGGTGGACGGTTTGAAGGCCCTGTCGCGTTTCCACAAAACGGAAACCCAACTCCACGAGGACGCTGGCGATAAGACAGCCGCCAACCAGCGTGGCAAAGATGAGAAAATATCGACGGACAATGCCGCCCCGCTGCTCAGGACTAAATACCGAAGATCGCGTGGTATCGCTCCTTGCGTCCGCTACGCTGGAAACTCTCCGGGGAGAAAGGTCGGCAGTTGCAACCATTCAGATCCCGTCTGGAGCCCGATGTTCAACGCGTCGCTTGCTCACGGCTGCTCACCACTTAAAGTCATCGAGCCGGGCATCTGTGAAACTGCTGTATTCAGGTGATTTGGTCAACGTAACCATGCGGATTTGTCGGCAGCCGAAGCCTCCAGGATCGCCGCCAGATTGACCTAACAATTTGTTAGTTATGGCAAAAACATGGACGCTTTTGTTTTCTGCCGCAAATTCTCGAGCTGTAGTTATCGAATGACTTGATCCGCCTGGCCCAGCACCTCCAAAGGTACTGAAATCCCTAAACATTGTGCGGCTTTAAGGTTGATGACGAGCTTGGGGTCGACCGGTATAACTGCCAAATCAGCGGGGCTGGCCCCCTTGCCGATCTTGTCGACATACGACGCGGCCAGAGCACCCGCCTCGTGGGCGCTTGGACCATCGGCGGCAACGGCCCCCCATACAGCCATGTAGTCAAAAACACCAAATGCGGGAACGCGCCTAGCGAGGCTTTCCTCAATCAGCAGATCGAGATTGGCGATAATGTGCGAGTCCGGAAGGATCATGATCCCGTCGACGGTGTCGGGGCGCACGCCGGCCATCACGTCCTGTATGTCCTTCCGGCTCTCGACCGTCCGGTCCACAATGTCAATCTTCAAGCGATCGGCGGCCTCCCGGATCTCCGCCATGCTTTTTTCCGATGGGACATAGCCCGGCAGACGCACCGTAAGCATGCGCTTGAGACCGGGTAAGATCTCCTTGAATAATTCGACGCGCTTACCACTGCCCTGGACCACCTGATGGCTGACGCCGGTAATGTATCCGCCCGGGTGCGCGAGTGATTGGACGAAGCCATATTTTACTGGATCGCTTACGCCCGTCATCACGATCGGAATCGGATGGTTTTGAGTTTCCTCCTGCACGATGCGAACTGCTTCAGTGGCAACACCCACAATGATATCCACCCGATCGGCAATTAAATCATGCGTAAACTCTTTAACTTGCTGTGGCGTGCCTGTACGAAAAGTAATAAGAAAGTGGCGGCCAGGTTTTCCTGCGTTCTCCGGCCGCTCTTCGATGTAGTTGAGCTTTTTGAGCTGTTCGATCAGGCCAAGCACGTAATATGGTTCAGTCTCCTGTTTGAGCTTGTCTGAACCCGGTTGATAGTCTGTTTGACCGCAATGCCAAGCCGGTATGTAGCGAGGCCCAAGCGCCAGCACACCTATCTTAAGCGGTTTTTCCTCGGCGTCGCTTGGGCGCGGGCCGACGAACACCAGCAGAGCCGCCGAGACGACGCCGACTTGCACCAAAGCGCCAAAGCGGCGAGCGAACAGTTCGAGGCGACGCACGCCGGTTTCGGTACGATCGATGATTGCCGCGCTCCTAATTGGATTTATCACATAGCCCTCGCGTCCGCAGTAGGGAAGCCCAACCAACCCCTTTATTCTAGCACACGAAAGGCCGGCAACGGTGGCTATTCCGTCAGATCGCCGGTGAGAGCTACAGGCTCAAGGACAAGCGCCGCGCCGGCATCATGGCGCGACCCCAAAGCTCAAAGGAGATGAAAGAGGAAAAGATCTGACAACATGTCCCTACAAGCGCGAACACGGCAAAACGTGGATGGGTCAGGTTCAAAGTGCCGATCTCGACAGACCCGGGTCAGATTCAAAGTGCCGTTGACACCTTCTCGCCCTCTATACCTTTCTGCCGGTTCGCCTCCGCCTTGATCAAGCTGGCATCGACCGGAAAGCCTTCGCCGCCGACCAAGCCCTCATTGACGCAGCGCCGCAACACTGTCTCAAAGAGGCGTCGTAACAGGTCACTCTGGCGGAAGCGGCCGTGTCGGTTCTTCGAGAACGTGGAATGATCAGACACGCGACCGTCGAGCCCAAGCCGGCAGAACCAGCGGTACGCCAGATTGAGGTGAACCTCCTCGCACAGGCGCCGCTCGGAGCGGATGCCGAAGCAATAGCCCACGATCAGAATCCGGATCATCAGGTCGGGGTCGACCGATGGCCGGCCCATTGTGCTGTAGAAGGAGGATAACTCCCGCCTCAGCTCGCCAAGCTCGACGAACCTTTCGATCAACCTCAGCAGATGATCGGCCGGGATGTACGCTTCAAGCGAGAACTCATAGAACAATGCAGCCTGTTCGACTTGACGATGTCCCATCATGATCTTCAGTCCTGCCTCTCGCAGAGACTGAATCAGCGAATATCATCCCGCGCAACCGCCGACTTTTTCAACACAATCGGCCAAGACCGGACATTACCGCAATGCGGTACTTTCCAGTCATTCGATCACCTCGTCAAAACATCCAATCCGAGGCGATTTGCGGCTGTTTCGGCCTCGCGGCGCGTCCTAAGTTGAAAGAGGATTGACGTGGGCCAGTACCGCCAGCCGACGTGCAAACAATTCGACTTGCTTGCCGGCGATTCCACAGGGCTGGTGACGTCGCCGCCGGGACGCGACAGACTGGCGACCAGTCCCGGTTGCCAACCGGTCCCCGGCAAACGCGAAGACGATCGGTATGGTGGATGTCGCAAAAAAATGGCGGCGGCCACACATTAAATAATAGCCGCCGTTGAAGTCATCTTTGATGTTGAAGAAGGCGTTCGGATGTTTTCATGCCGAGATCAAAGCCCCCTGGAATTAGTCCTACCGGGGGTTGACTGTTATCCATTGTTGTTTGCCGGTAGGGACTTTTTTATTAGGGAGGATATAAGCAACCTGGTCTCCGAATTTTTGACCGCACTGTACCTGAGAGGATCCGTAATGGGGTTGGCCGTGTTTCGCAAACTCCTCAGCCGGCCAAAACACCGTCAGGTTAAGACTTGCCGCCGCCGTAATAATTGTATCGGAAAACCCGAAGAAAACATCGACGGGAAGAACAAGCAGCCCAATGTTTGGGGGTACTTTGTTGATGGCGTCGACGATAGGTTGCGTGGGATCGTCCCCGGTGGGAAAATCAACCTCAGCTACGGGTGCGGCAACATGTTGAAGAATTCCATTCTTGCATAATTCCGATACAGGACTTCCTGTCCTATTCAGGAGAGTTATTGTTGGGGGGTGGGCCCCCAAGCTATCCCTAAAATGAATATAGTATGTTGCGTACGGGTTGTTGGTTCTTTGTGCGTTAACTCCGCAGACATTGCCTGCGAATGCGTTTGTATTCGAGGTGACCCCAACGATCGGGATTTCATTATTCGCAAAGGTGACGGCTGCGTTCATCACGGGAGTAGACATACACAAGATGAGAGCAGTATCCGCTGTGACTGTGTTGAAGGTTTCGCCACTCTCGAAACATTCTTGATAGTCGATAACGTAGTCGACACCCAAAATGAGCGGTGTTGATTCTTTCATGAGCTGATCGACCATTCCAGCAATATAGGGCCGACACGGCTTGGGATTTGCCAGGCCGAAGATGCTATCGATTGTACGGCTGTTATTGGGATCTCCAATAGCAATTGCGACGATGCTGGCTGGAGCAGATGAAGCTTTCTTCTTGCTTTTCTTTTGTGCGGCAATCGTTTTGACTTGCTTCTCGCTTTTCTTTTGTGCTGCAGTCGTTTTAACTTGCTTCTTTTTGGCTTTCTTTTTCGGCTGAGACGTTCTTTTGGTCCGTTTCATAATCGTGCGCTCCCTGGCGTGATACCCACTACCGTAGGTTAAATAAGAAATTCACCGAGCGCTAGATGGTGGGCGCACGCACATTGCCCTAGGGCCTCGCAGCGGCAAGCTCGATCAGCCGCTGCTGCCAGGAGAGAGGGCGGGATGGCGGAGGAGGCCTGTCTGCAAAGCTTGTTTACCTGGAGATGACGCCTTGGCACGACGGCGGCACTGGGTCTCACCGTGGCACCGGCTCTGCTCAGCCGCGCTGACGACGTGATCGAATAAGCCTTTCGCAGCGCGGCAATTGATGGCCGCGAAATGAGCGCTATGGGTCATGAACTGCCCCGCCGATCACTGGCTGGCGCGGCAGAAAGACCTCCAACACCGGACACGAAGGTAGACGCTACGCGCGGCGGTTCAGGGCCTCGAACAGACATCAGAAGAACGATTGTCGGTTTGTTGCAGCGACCGCGCTTGCGCGGGTCATGGTCGTCTTTGTTCGCCCGCGTGAAAAGACCTCGCTGTCTGCTTGGCTAGTCTTAGGAATTGTCGGACCACAGGTGACGTTTCGCGGCGTCGAAACGCGACGCACAATGGCGCGTTCAATTGCGCGGTCCCCTTGAGAGGACGAAAGGTTACGCCTTCGATCTTCACGTGTTCCAGTGAGGCCGCGACGACGGCAATGCCGAGACCGGCGGCAATAAGATTTAATCTCGATGAAATATAGGGCACAACCTGGCCGACACGCGGACTGAAGCCTGCGGCATGACACGCTGCGGCAAATGCGTTGTTGCGCTGCAATGCATCGCGATGCGGGTCGCCGAACAGAATGTAGGTTTCTCCGGCGAGGCTTTTCAACGATAGCGCGATGTCCGGATCGTCCTGGGCGAGACGGTGGCCGCTGGGTAACGCCACAACCATCGATTCCTCGTGCAGCAGAGTGGTATCCACGCCTTGCGCATGAGGATCGAGCCTGCGGATGAAGCAGACATCGATCTCGTCATGTTGCATCTGCTCGATCAGTCGCTCGGGGAAGCCCTCCATCAGCGTTACCGTCACCAGGGCAAATGCCTCGCGGAACTCGCGGATGATGCGTGGGACTAACGGGTGAAAAGCCACTGTGCTCGAATAAGCCACGCAGATGCGGCCCTGCTCGCCACGTGCCGTGCGCCGGGTGGCTTCAAACGTATTGTCGACTTGCGCAAGCACGCTCCGGGCATTGTCGAGAAATGTGCGGCCGGCATCGGTCAGTTCAACTCCGCGCGCCTTGCGGCGGAACAGTTGCACATCGAGTTCGCGCTCAATCGCCTTGATCTGTCGGCTGAGCGGCGGAGGTTGCATATTGAGGCGTTCCGCGGCCCGCGTGATATTTCGCTCCTCCGCGACCGCAACGATGTAGCGCAGGTGCCTGAGGTCCACATGCATACCCAAAAGGTAATGATAAGGCTCCAGCCTTATCATGGCTGGTAGGGCCAGAGAAGAGTACTCAATCCACCGGTAGCTTGCTGGCTCCGACTTAACTTGCAGACGGATCCCGCAGGCCAGAATGAGGAGGCTTGATGAAACCGAGCTTTGCTCTGCTTCTGGCGACCCTCGGCTTCGCCGTCGGAGCTCACGCCCAAGCGCAGACTTGGCCGGCAAAACCGCTGCTGGCGGTGGTCCCTGTCGGCCCCGGCAGCCTCGCCGACACGATCACACGCCTGGTCTTTGATCGGTTATCTTCGCAGCTCGGCCAGACCATCATTGTGGAGAACCGGACCGGCGCAGGCGGCACGATCGGCACCGCGTTTGTCGCAAAGTCGCAAGCGGACGGTTACACGCTTTTGGTCAATTCAAATGCCCATACCATCGCGCCGGCACTCTTTACGACGCTGAGCTACAACCCGGTGCGAGATTTTGCTGCGGTCATCCCGCTCGGCATTTCCCCGCACGTCTTGGTCGTTTCGCCGACCAAGGATTTCAAGACCGTCGGCGATCTCGTTCGAGCCGGCAAGGCAAAGCCGGGCTCGTTGACTTTCGCATCAGTGGGGGTTGGCACCGCCACTCACCTGAGCGCCGAACGATTTCGCGCCGGCGCCGGGATTGATGCTGTGCATGTGCCGTTCAGGGGTGGCCCGCAGGCCCTGACCGAAGTGATCGCTGGGCGAGTTGATTTCTTCTTCGCCCCGGTTGGGCTGGTACTGCCCTATGTCCGCGACGGCAGGCTCATCGCGCTGGTAGTGAATGGTTCCCGGCGCTCCGCGGTCTTGCCCGATGTGCCGACCACCTCGGAGGCTGGCTTTGCCAACGCTGAATTTCCGATCTGGTTCGGAATGTTCGCGCCAGCGCACACTCCGCGCGGCATCGTCGATAAGCTCCACGATGAGACACTCCAGGCACTAGAGGCGGCCGATGTAAAGGACAAGCTCGCCCGTTTGGCAGTTGATCCGATGATCATGACTACGGACGAGTTCCATTCCTATGTCGAAAAAGAAGTCGCCGCCAATGCCGCTCTCATCAGGATGGCCGGCATTAAGGCTCAATGAGATCGGCTGCGGCCATGATCAATGAGCGAGCCTGAGCCATGCCGGTCGAGCAAACAAGACTTAAACGCGCGGGAACCGGTCTACGCGCTTGGGATCGCGAACGCGCCTGGCCGGGATATACGCTGTTCGCGCCCTATCAAAGCAACGACACGACTGTCTATCTGATCGATCTCGATGGCACGCCGGTTCACACTTGGCAGATGCCCTATCCGGCCCAATACGGCTGCCTGACCGTGCGTGGCACGCTTTTTTACAACGGCAAGACCCCGGGTAAGCCACATAGCTTCGTCTCGGACAAGCCCTACAAGATCGGGGCCGTCTTGGAGGCTGACTGGAACGGTCGTGTGCTGTGGGAGGTACGTCACGCCGATCATCACCACGACGGCATCTGGCTTCAAAACGGCAACGTAATGCTGCTCAGCCTCACGAAGCTCCCGCGTGAACTGGCCTCGAAAATACAGGGCGGCATTCCCGGTACTGAGCACAATGGCGACATGTATGGCGACCATTTGGTCGAGATGACGACGGACGGGCGGCTGGTCCAAGAATACCGCCTCTGGGAGGAGCTCGATCCGAAGACCGACCAGATCACGGCGATCCAGGAGCCGCGCGACGTATGGAGCAATGGTAACGGGCTCGCTGAATTGCCGAACGGCGACATTGTGGTGAGTTTTCGGACCATCTCCACCGTCGCCGTTGTCGACCGTCAGACTGGCGCCATCGTCTGGAAGCTCGGGGCACCGCCTCTATGCGGGCAACATGCTCCCACGCCGCTCGGCAACGGCAACTTGCTCATTTTCGACAATGGGCCGCACCGCCTCGACCATCCAATACCCTTCTCGCGGGTGATCGAGATCGACCCTAAGACCAAGAAGATCGTTTGGGAATATCGGGAACAGCGCGAGAGCGACTTTTTCAGTCCGCGAATCTCAAATGCGCAGCGCTTGCCGAACGGCAACACGCTGATTTGCGAAGGGGACTTCGGACGCCTGTTCGAGGTCACGGCGGGCGGCGAGCTCGTGTGGGAATACGTGAACCCCCATTTTGGAGGCGCTCCAATAAACAATCGGGTGTTTCGAGCCTATCGATATAGTGCGGAGGAGATCGCGCAAGCGAGAGCGACGCCACACGCCTCGTGAGGTTGCGACAGCAACTTCCGCTCAGGGCCATTCGCCACCGACCTTTTTGGGGCCAAAGCCAGCCGATGTTCCCCGCAAGCGAATGTAAAATCAGGGTATTGGTATCTGCCTCGACGAGCCTTTGTGGGTGATGGTGTCGCTTAGCACGTGATTCAAGCTTCCAAAATGGAGCCTGAATCAGGCGCTACGAACTCACCGACTATGAATGGGCGGCCATCAAGCCGTTCCTGCCGAACAAATCGCATGATGTGCCGCGCGTAAATGACCGCCAGCTCAACGGCATCTTTTGGGTCCTGCGTTCGGGTGCGCCGTGGCGCGACCTTCCGGAGAACTTTGGCCCGTACACCACTTGTTACAATCGCTTCGTTCGCCTGGCGCAGATTTGGCGTGTGGGGCCAACTTATGAATGTGCTGACGGCCGACCATGAAGCGGCTGAGTGGGGGGGCGGAGAGCAATCTCCGTCCCTACCGCGACCCGTGCTCCCGCCCGCCAGCGATGGAGCTGGCCAAGCGCGCCAAAGATAAGACGCTGCACATGCTGCGTTGCACCGAAGTCTCGCGGCTTACGGTCGTGATGGGTCAATCGCCACCTTGGCGGTCACCGGCTGGCGCGGCAGTTACCAGTCCGATCCAGGCCGAGAAGTTGCGACCTGCAGGTTTCGTTCGACACTGCGCAGAAGCTCAATTTCCTGCGCGTCGGGTGGAGCATCGGCAGTGGGTAATCCCTCATCGCCGATCTCCTCTTCAGGCAACAGTTTGTGCGTAAGACATCCGAGACTAGCTAAAGGGAGGGCTGCGGCGCGGAATTTGTCGCCTTGGCGGGATCGTGTTTTTACTATAGCATTCGTCTTGCGAAGCAAAATGATGTTTTGCCAAAGCCGGCCTGACGATGAGTTACGATGCCGGGCGGCTGCATCATCTCGATGGTCTTCGAGGTATAGCCGCGCTCATAGTCGTCATTTTCCATTACCTGTCTGCGTTTGTTCCCGCGCTCACGCCCGATCAAACCGCAGAGCCCTATTGGTTGTCTGATACGCCTCTGGCGGTGCTGTTCAATGGATCATTCTCAGTAATAGTATTCTTTGTTCTGAGCGGCTTCGTGGTATCGAAGGCCGCTTACAGGCGCGATTCCTTGCCCCTCACGATAGGCCTTCGATATCTGCGCCTGACAATCCCGATGCTGGTTAGCGTCCTGGTCGCTTGGCTTCTTCTAAGGATGTTTCCCATCGAGGCGACAAAGCTCGCTGCGATTACCGGTACGCCGTGGCTCTCAAAGACTTTCAACGGTGAAATTCCCTCGTTCTTGCGAGCCGTCGAGGACGCCCCATACGAGGTCTACCGGCGCGGCAATTCTCGCTTCGACAATGCGCTTTGGAGCATGCGGTGGGAGTTGATCGGTTCTGTCGCCATTTATGTGGTCTATGCGCTTGTTCGGCGCCCGGCCTACATCGTCGCGACCTTCATCGCTCTTTTCTTCCTCCTGCTATGGAAAGGGCCGCCCTACTACTACGAAGCCTTCGTATTCGGAGCGTTGATGATGGAGGCTTGGACCCGTGCGTGTCTCAAGCCGGTTGTGCCGGCGCTGGCACTGATTGTCGGTTTGATTTTGGGGTCGCAAAGCGCCGGATTTGCTGGCCGTCATGGCCTTGGTTTCCTGCCTTTGGCGCTTCGGCCCGGCGAGATGGACGGCATGATCTATCCGATCGCAGCCGCGCTCGTTGTCTACGGTTGTTTGATGTCTGTCCCTGTCTCCAGGTTTTTCCAACTCATGCCATGCCAATTCTTGGGACGAATATCCTTCGGCCTCTATCTGATTCATGTTCCCATCACCTATACGGCGGTCATGGCGGTCGCCGTCCTGCTGTGGCCGATGTCTGCGATTATTCTGGGAGGCGGCCTTCTGATCTATATTGTATTGAATGTCAGCCTGGGTTGGCTGATGACCGTCCTGGTGGACGCGCCTGTTTTGTGGCTGCTGTCCTCAATACGGAAGCTGCATCGTGCCGATCGAGCGGGTTTGCAACATGAAAACGCGTCACGGGGGCGCTACTGAAGCGCGCCAATCTGGCGCATTATTAGAGGATACGTCGGAGCATTTGCAGCACAGTAATATTCAGACAACGAAGCGCCACTACATCACGCCGAGCATCGAAACGACCCGCCGGGTCGCCCGTGCACGCGTCGCAATTCGCAAAAAAGCTGTTGATGAGTAGGCTACGTGGGGCGCCGATTACCCGTAAACAAAACACGAATCCAGAATTCCCAACAAGCATTCCCAACACCCGGAGCTAAGTGCTGGCGCGCCCGAAGAGATTCGAACTCCTGACCCCCAGATTCGTAGCCAGCACCCGACCATCGACCCAGCGTGGCAGCTAGACCACTGATAACGGACGCGGAGGCAGACGGTCGGCGCGGCCGAGATGGGCCACAACCTGATTCATGCGATGCAACATAGCGTCGAGCACAAACCTAAAGATCGCCGAGGCGGTCTCTCTGAACTCTGATATTTTTAGCCCGTGCGTTTATGCGGCTGCGGTTGCCGGCTTCGCACTCTGTTTGCGCCGCCGCTTCGCGAGATAGCCGACGAAGCCAAGGCCGGTAGCGAACTGCCGACCGCCCGAGCTCCATCGTTGCCCCGAGCCGGAAATCACTAAAGTGGAATCGGCGACGGCGCCGCCGGCGACCTCACCGTCGTGCGGCCAGCAGCCGCTGCACCCCCCAGGCGGTGGTCAATAAGCTTGACAACCTTGCGAGGATCGAGCCCACCGGATCGTAATCAGGCGAGCGCCAGTCGAGTGCCTATTTTTTCGCGAGACCGTTCAACCATGCCTCGACGGCGTACTTAGCCCTGTCGATTGTCTCTTGCACTGTTGCCGCGATTGCTGGCATTCTCGTTTCGATGCCGGAAACTGCAAAGATTGACACGCTGAGAGCAATACGATTCGCAGACGCGATGTTAGGAAAGCAAGCTTCTGCCGAAGCTTCGCGAGAAGCCAAAAGGTTGATAGAGGGGATCGTTGCTCAAGCGAAAAACGCCTGATTTTCATCCTCCGAAGCATGATGCCAGTGGCCAAGGCGTCGTGACCATCTGCGAGCCGCATATCGTGAGCCGGGCCGCTGCAATAAAAAGAAGGCCGGTGCGGCGGGACATTGCCGACGTCGCCGATTCCTTTTTACGAAGTCTGGTTGGGGGCGAACGATGGCGCCGGCGATGGTGACGTTGGCGGCGGGGGCCGCACGCGTGAGCTGTGCGACGGTAGTCTCTTACGTCACGCCGTATTCTAGAGGAACGGAAGCGCGATGCCGTACACGGCAAAGGCCGCCACCGACCATGCGCGGTGGCTGAGGCGAATGATGACCCAGCTGATCCAGAGCAATGCAGTCAAAGGGATAGGCGCGAAAAGCGCCAATGCGACGGAGCCGATTGCTGTGCCCCGCGGTCCCGAACGGGACTTTGTCGCGCGTTTAGCTCAAATCGGCCCGCTTTTTTAAGCCGAGCTTCCGAAGTATATTGTGGACCTGAAATCTGACTGTGCCATCGGCGAGGCCGAGTCGCTTTGCGATTTCCTGATTTCCTAAACCTTGGGCGGCAAGACTAGCGATTTCTCGCTCGCGATCAGTCAGCGCAGTTCGCCAAGCCTCGACAGCATCATCGTGCATAGCTTGAGGTATACGGCGATCATTTTTTCCAGCGTGTACCAACTACAGTCAACCTTAATGGTCGCTGTCCTATTCCCTTCTCAAGGATGGACCTCGGGCTGCTGGGGCGAGCGGCCGCGGCGGCGACTGACCTACGGGGTCGAAGCTTGATCGCCGGGCTGTTGCGCACAGCGGTGGGGGGGGTCTCAGTCGTGCTCTCTATCCGTTGACCTGGTGCAGCGGCAGCGGCACGCGGCGCCGACAGCAATAAGATGGAACAAGGCGACTGCTGGTCAATCGCCCTTGCCCAAGCTTTGTAACAGAAGAGTCCGATTCCAATAGAACGTCTACGCGTCGGCAATTGGATTGTGCAGGGACTCCACGATGATGCAGTCAAGAAGGCCGTCGAACTCTGACTTTTGGCTCTCCTTGAGCATGTAGTCGATCCAACCCGCGTTTGCACGATCGCGGACAAGAATTCGGCCGTACCCCAACTCCACCTTCGCCCAACAAGCACGGATCAGCTTTTCAAGGGCGACAGCACGCAAGTGCGATGGCAATTCGATTGCACAGTGAACATGCCACCGTCCGGACGTGCCGCGCTCCCATGAACGTAATGCACGGGCGCGGACCTCACCTTTCTCAAGTACGGGTAGGACACGAAGGCGTTTTCGGTGTCGACGAAATGCAGCTCCATACACCGCTCTATTGAGGAGGTGCATAAAATGACGAAAAGCTTGTCTGCATGGATAGTCGTCGATCTTTATCCACGCACCGTTTTCGGACTGGCGGGCTTGCTTCAAGATCCCATGGGGAGGTGGATAGCGACCGGCACTTTGGCAGAGTGAGGTTGCTACCACCCCACTCTGGAGGCGACCATGCAAACCGTAGCTGACCGACCCGAAGCACCGACTGCTATCCGTACTGATCTTGGCGCGATTTTTGTCTCGTTGGAACTCAGTCGATCGACATGGCTGATCACGTCGCTGTCGCCAGGCGGCGGAGAGAAGATGTCGAAGCAAGTAGTGCGTGGTGGCGATGTGGCCGGACTACTGGAGCACTTTGCGCGACTTCGCGAGAAAGCACGGGCGAGAACGGGGAAGGTCTTCCCGTTCGTCGTCATTCAGGAGGCTGGCCTCGACGGATTCTGGATCGATCGCGCCCTGCAGAATGAAGGGATCGAAAGCCACGTCGTGGATCCGGCCTCGATCGCGACATCACGTCGGCGCCGGCGGGCGAAGACTGACGGGATCGACGGCGAGGCGCTGGTTCGCGCGCTGCTGGCGTACAAGCGGGGCGAACCTCGGGTGTGCGCGATGGTCAAGGCACCGACTCCCGAGGAAGAGGACCGTCGCCGCCTCTGCCGCGAGCGCAAGGTGCTGATCGTCGAGCGGGTCCAGCACGTCAATCGCGTCAAGGGGCTGTTGTTCTCACAGGGGATATCTGGCTACGAGCCGCTGCGCCGCGACCGGCGGGAACGACTGGATACGCTCCAGACCGGCGATGGTCGCCGGCTGCCGGATCACCTGAAGGCGCAGGTTCGCCGTGAACTCGATCGGCTGGAACTGTTGCTCGAGCAGATCAAGGCGGTGGAGGCCGAGCGGGATGTGCTGCTTGCCGCGCAACAAGCCGCAGCTCCAGCGCCGGCGGCGATGTTGCTCGACATGTCATTCGGCGTGCAATTTTGACCCCCTGAGCCGGGGGATCGGCGTCCAAAATTGACCCCCTACAGGTTGGCCTGATGCGCTGCTCGCTTTGATTCCAAGCGAGCGGTGGGGGAATGCTGACAGTGGAGACGATCGGCCGGATTCGGCGCGAACATTTCATCAAAGGCAAAACGATCAGGGAGATTTCCCGGGATCTAAAGGTATCCCGGAACACGGTCCGCAAGGTACTGCGGTCGGGGGAGACATCGTTCGAGTACGAGCGTGACGTTCAGCCTCGGCCGAAGCTGGGGCGATGGACGGCTGAGCTCGATGGACTGTTGGAAGGCAATACGACCAAGCCCTTCCGCGAGCAGTTGACGCTGATCCGCATCTTCGAGGAACTACGCGGGCGCGGCTACGACGGTGGCTACGATGCCGTGCGGCGCTACGCCAGGCGATGGGCCAAGGAGCGCGGACAATCGACGGCGGCGGCCTACGTCCCGCTGAGCTTCGCGCCAGGGGAAGCTTACCAGTTCGACTGGAGCCACGAGGTCGTTCTGCTGAGCGGCGTGACGGTAATCGTGAAGGCCGCCCATGTCCGGCTTTGTCACAGCCGCATGCTGTTCGTGCGCGTCTATCCGCGCGAGACGCAGGAGATGGTATTCGACGCCCACGACCGGGCCTTCGCCCTGTTCAAGGGCGCTTGCGGGCGCGGCATCTACGACAACATGAAGACGGCGGTGGAGACGATCTTCGTCGGCAAGCACCGCCTCTACAATCGCCGCTTCCTGCAGATGTGCAGCCACTACCTCGTCGATCCGGTCGCCTGCACGCCGGCCTCGGGCTGGGAGAAGGGGCAAGTCGAGAACCAGGTCGGTCTCGTCCGTCAGCGGTTCTTCACGCCGCGTCTGCGGTTCAAGAATCTTGACGAACTGAACGCCTGGCTGCTCGATAAATGCATCGCCTACGCCAAGGTGCATCCCCATCCGGAGCTGACCGAGCAGACGATCTGGGAGGTGTTCGAGGCAGAGCGGCCGAAGCTCGTTCCCTATGCCGGCAGGTTCGATGGATTCCACGCGGTGCCGGCATCGGTCTCGAAGACCTGCCTGGTGCGCTTCGACAACAACAAGTACTCGGTGATGGCCAGTGCAGTCGGTCGTCCGGTTGAGGTTCATGCATATGCCGATCGCATCGTAATCCGTCAGAACGGGCGGATTGTCGCCGAGCATTCTCGCTCGTTCGGCCGCGGCGACACGGTTTATGACCCCTGGCATTACGTGCCGGTGCTCGCCCGCAAGCCCGGCGCCCTGCGCAACGGCGCACCCTTCAAGGACTGGGTGCTACCGGCCGCGATGGAGCGCGTGCGGCGCAAACTCGCCGGCGCCGACGACGGCAATCGGCAGATGGTCGATATCCTCACCACGGTGCTCACCGATGGGCTGCTGGCTGTCGAGGCCGCCTGCGCCGAAGCGATTGCGCAGGGCGTCCACTCCGCCGATGTCGTCCTCAACATCCTGGCCCGTCAGCGCGATCCCGGCCCACCGGCCACGATCCTCACGCCGGCCGCGCTAACGCTGCGCCACGCGCCCATCGCCGATTGTGCCCGTTACGACAACCTCAGGAGAACCATCTGATGGAACGAACTCAACTCTTCGACCTCATGGGCGAACTCAAGCTCTACGGCATGAAGGCTGCCTTCGACGAGATCATGGCCACGGCCATCAAACGCCAGCATGAACCCCAACGCATCGTCGGTGATCTGCTCAACGCCGAGATCAACGAGAAGCAGGCGCGCTCGATCAAGTACCAACTCACCATCGCCAAGTTGCCGCTTGCCAAGGACCTCGACGACTTCCAGTTCGAGGGCACGCCAATCAATGAGACGCTCGTGAACGATCTCGCCGGTGGTGGCTTCATCGCCCAGCAGCGCAACGCCGTGCTGGTCGGCGGCACCGGCACCGGCAAGACCCATTTGGCCATCGCCATCGCCAGAAGCTGCATCCGCTCCGGCTCCCGCGGCCGGTTCTACAACGTGGTCGATCTCGTCAACCGGCTCGAGATCGAGACCCGTAACGGAAGGCAAGGTCGGATCGCCGATCAACTCACTCGAATGGACTTCATCATTCTCGACGAACTCGGCTATCTGCCGTTCGCTCAATCCGGAGGACAGCTTCTCTTCCACCTCGTCAGTCGCCTCTACGAGCGAACCTCAATCATCGTCACTACCAACCTCGCATTCGGGGAATGGCCGAGCGTCTTCAGTGATCCCAAGATGACGACCGCGCTACTCGATCGCCTGACCCACCACTGCGACATCATCGAGACCGGTAATGACAGCTGGCGCTTCAAGAGCCGGGCTGACGATCACACGCCAACCCGCGCTCGCGCCGTCTCCGCAACCCCGACCAGCTCCAACGGCGCGAGCGCTACCGCCAAAACACGTCGTCAGAAGGGGTCAAAATTGGAAGCCGATAGCGGGTCAAATTTGGAAGCCGATTGACACGCTCGCGACTGCGGGCTGTTATTGCTAGGCGGCGAAGCGCAACTCCCGGACATCCTCTAAAACCCGCTGAAAATCGGGCTCCGGGGCACGGCACATGGTTCGATATGTATCCAGGAAGGACAGCCAGAGTTAGCGCATTGATTTTAAACATACTTTCGTATTTTCTCTGCCTAACAAATTACTAATTTCATGTTGCGCGTGTTGCAAGAAATTCCTTTTAGTTTTCAACGGTTCCCAAAAAATCCCGGCTGCTCCGCGCGACACGCGCGCGACATGTATCGCGACATGTATATCGCGACATGTATAATGTGACGCGCAGCGCGATCATGGCGCTCGGCAACGCAACTCTAGCGCTTGGATTTGATAGGGAGATTTCTGACATGGCGAAGGCGTCGAACGGTCGCCCGAGAGACACAACGGCCGTAGATATTCACGTCGGGCAAAAAATACGCACCCGCCGAAATTTGCTGGGGCTGAGCCAAACTGAACTCGCCGACGCAGCCGGAATCAGTTTCCAGCAAGTTCAGAAATACGAGACGGGAGCAAACCGCGTCGGGGCGGGCCGCTTGCAACAATTCAGTGAGGCACTTGGCGTCCCACCATCCTATTTTTTTGAGGGCGTACCAGCCGCCGGAAAGAAAATACCCGCGCCGAAGGAAGGCCAGCTACCGGAGGACGAAATCGTTTCATTTCTGGGAACCCGCGAAGGCGCCGCTCTTGTGCGGGCATTTATGGCGATCAAACAAAAGCCAATTCGCCAAAATGCAATTGCACTCCTTGAGTCTTTGAAGTGAGCCGTAGCGGCGGACGCGACGTGCTATCATCGGTCATTCCCCGTCGCTTCCCAAATTCAGCCGGCCGCGACGATTGAGCGCGAGGAACGTTGGCGACAAACTGCCCTAATTGCATTTTGGTGTTGAGTTGCCGAGAGCGGGGCGTTCTCCAGCCGGGCAGCGCGCATGGAATTACGTGGGAATTATCCCGGCGCCGGCTCGTCAGTCACTTGCCGCCCCGCCGCAGATGCTCTCGGGCAGATTCCCAGAACGCGGCGCTCCACCGGGCGTGCCACGCCTTCTCGCGCCGCTGCTGGACGCCGCCGGCCGCTCCGCCGCAAATCAGCGTCAGGATGGCGACCACAGGCCAGAAAGCCTCATTACGGCTAGGCAGGGTTATTGCAGCGAAAACGTCTAGCAGGAAGAACACGCCCACGGCGGTGATGATTGCCACTATCGGTGCGTTGATATGAGGTCGTGCGCCAGCCTTATCGGCAATATCCGTGGCACGCCGATCAGCTTCTTTGTACTCTTCGAGTTCTTCGCGAGTGACCATCAGAACGCATCACCACCAGAACTGACAGGTTGCTCATTCGGGAGCCTTTATCGTCTCAAATAGCTTCGCAGGACGTCAAGTGCCCTCCCAGATCGTCGCCGACGCGGTTTGTAAGTTCGCGAAAAGCCTTTTGTGCTCAATGACGCGCGTTAAACTGGTTTGTAGATGTAACGCACTGATATTCTTCGACCCTGACACTTCTGCCGGCGTCGCCAACAAAATCAGGCATTTCTTGCATTTTTCCGCCTATAATTCCGCCCGGAAACAGATATTGAAGGACATTCCGAGGCCGCCAAGTTCGGCCAGCCGGGATGATTGAGCAAATAAATCGCTGACAATCTTAGATTGCCTGTTCTGGAATCACCTCGCTCCCGCAGTGTGACACAAGGCATAGTTGCGAACATACGCGCTGCTACAATAGGGATACCCATGATCCGAACGTCTATTATATTAGTCCGGTTTTCTCGATCAATTTCGCGGTCAGTGATGATTTGTGGTTTGAGCACGATCAGCTTAATGCTCGGGACTGCTATTGCCTGCTTGGCAAACGGCTACCCTAGCCGCCGCCCCAGGCACGGCTAGGCGCGGCAGGTATTGGGTGAAGATCGGTCACGGCAGCCAATGATCGGCGCGGCGGTTCATGACCCATCTGTATGGACCGGCCGCGCGTTGCAAGCCGAAAATGATGATTTGGAGAACGTTGGTCTTGCGCTTCTGTATGGACCGGCCGCGCGTTGCAAGCCGAAAATGATGATTTGGAGAACGTTGGTCTTGCGCTTCTGTATGGACCGGCCGCGCGTTGCAAGCCGAAAATGATGATTTGGAGAACGTTGGTCTTGCGCTTCTGTATGGACCGGCCGCGCGTTGCAAGCCGAAAATGATGATTTGGAGAACGTTGGTCTTGCGCTTCTGTATGGACCGGCCGCGCGTTGCAAGCCGAAAATGATGATTTGGAGAACGTTGGTCTTGCGCTTCTGTATTCGGCCTGTTGATGGAGCGTTTGAGCTCCTGGCCATCATGGATATCCGCGCGCGCTCGATCTCATTCGCGTCTCGGCCCCGAAGGCCCTATGGGTCACCTGATCACGAACGCGCTGGCGAGACCTTTTCTCCATCTCCTCTTTCCAACTCGCAGACCTCGGCGGGAAGCCAACACTTGCTTCCGGGATTAGCTTGAGCCGTCAGCCGTCCCCTTGGTGAACTTGAGCGTGTTCAGGCTGCTGTCATCGTGACGCGCACCTCATAGCTGCGCTCTTGTGCCAACACGGTCCAGGCGATCCGCGCCAGCTTGTTGGCGAGAGCCGCGGCCAAAACGTTAGGATGCAGGCGCTGAGCGGCGCGCGCGAGCCAGATCCCGAAGCCGTGCTTCGGCCAGCTCGCCGGCCGCATCAGAATGACTCGGGCGGCTTGCATGAAGAGCATACGCAAGTAACCGTTGCCGCGTTTGGAGATGCGCCCGAGGATAGTTCGGTCTCCGGTCGACATCTGCTTAGGCACAAGCCCGAGCCAGGCCGAAAAATCCCGTCCTCTCGCGAATGCCCCGCCACTGCCGATCGCTGCGACCATCGCACTCGAGATGATCGGGCCGATACCTGGCACGGTCATTACCCTTCGACAGCTGTCATCACTCTTTGCCAACGTCTCGATCTCGTCGGTCACGGCTTCAATCCGCTCATCGAGCTGCCGCCAGTCACTGGCAAGATCAGCGACGATGCGTATCATGCGTGGAGAGAGAACATCCGTCCGCTTGGCCAGGATGTCAGGCAGCGCCTGGCGAAGGAAGCGCAGTCCTTGCCGAACGATGATGCCGCGCTCCAGAAGAAAGCCGCGAATCTGATTGATCACTGCAGTGCGCTCGCTGACCAGGCGAGACCGCACCCGGTGCAGCGCTTGCAGATCCAGTTGTTCGTCGGTCTTGGCGGGAACAAAGCGAGTCGTTGGCCGCTGCACGGCCTCGGCTACCGCATGGGCATCTCGGAAATCATTCTTGTGCACCTGCCGAAACGGCTTCGCATAGGCGGGCGGAACCTGCTTCACGTCGTGACCAAGCGCGGCAAGCTCGCGAGCAACATAGTGTGTCGCCAACCCCGCTTCGATGCCAATGAGACAGGGTGGCATGTTCGCAAATCTCAATGCGATGCGTCCGCGTGAGACCTTCTCGCGCAACACAATGGCGCCGCGCGCATCGAGGCCGATCATGTGAAGGGTGCTCTTGCCCATATCTATTCCGATGGCAGTTACGGCGTGAACGGTGGACGTGCGAGGCATGGTGGCGCTCCTTCTCCTGAAAAGCCCCCCGGCGCACTCTGCGAGCCGTTGGGGGCAGGAGCGCGGCCGGTCCATCCCATTCGCGTCACTTCGCGGCTGTCAATTGCCGCATTGCGAAACTTCCGAAGCTGGCATCAGGCGTAAACGGGCCGCGCGGTCGCATCCACCCCTCCTTAACCATGCTTTGACGTTTAGCTGGTCAAATCCGGCGACAACGGCCCATCCGCCGTGGCGCCAATTGGGAAGTCAAAGTCATGAAAGTTGCGCGCCTCGTTGTCCTCGGTGTCGCACTCGCCGCTGGCGGGGTCGCCGCCTTTTTGGCCAGCAGCCGGCGCGAGGCCGCACCCCCGGCCGCGGCGCCCCCGCCGCTGGCCACCGTCGATATCCTGGTCGCCAAGAACGATCTCGGTCGCGGCCAGGTGATCGGCGAGGGCGACATCGGCTGGCAGCTCTGGCCGCTGACGGCGGCGAACCCGAGTTTCGTTAAGAAGACCGACCGGCCGGACGCCATCAAGCAATTCGTCGGCGCCCTGGTGCGCGTGCCGGTCGCCAGCGGCGAGCCGGTCCGCGATCCCGCGGTCGTGTTCCAGAAGGGCTCGGGCTTCCTCGCCGCCATCCTGCCCGAGGGCATGCGCGCGATATCGATGGAGGTTTCGGCCGAGAGCGGCGCCGGTGGCTTCATCCTGCCCGATGACCATGTCGACGTCATCATGACGCGGAAAGACAAGGCGGTGGAAAAGATCACTGGCGTCGAAACGTTCGTCAGCGAGCCGATCCTGCGCAACGTGCGGGTGCTGGCGATCGACCAGGCGGTTGAGGAAAAGGCCGGCCAGAAGGTTGTGGTTGGCAAGACCGCGACACTGGAACTCACTCTGGATCAGGCCCAGACGCTGGCCCGGTCGCGGCAGAGCGGTAAGTTAGACTTAGCGCTGCGTAGCCTGGTGGACTCGCCGTCGACGACGCCGGAAGGCGGCGACGCGGATGCCGACAGCCGGCGCGGCCCGATTAATGTGGTGCGCTACGGCGTGGGTGCCCTGTCCACTCCACGATAGTGAAATCAAAACTCTCATCATGAGTCTCGGAAGGGGCCAAGTCGTGGTGCGATTGCTGGCGCCGCGATCCCATGGTGTCGTCAAGCTCGTTTGGAGCTATTCGACATACGCATTGAGTGGCCTGAGGCGATGCGCACTAGTCTAGTCGCCGCGACATCCGGGGTGGTCTGTAAGTTTTCACATACGCATATGCGGCGTGTTGTGTCCAATTACGAAAGCCACAGGCAACCATGGCGCGCCGGCGAGGTACTCACAACCGCAGACCATTAAGCCGCGAAGTCGTCACATTTTAATGCGGCCATTCGAAGCGGTGGAGTCGCCCAAAACGGGCGGATAAACGGATGGGGTGCAACGATGAGTTTTGTCAAGCCACTTGGGTCCGCCAAAATTAGCAATTCTACAGAAATGGAAATCGAGGGAAATATTCGCGGATTGGTACGCGACAACGCCGCGTTTCGCCAAGCTGAAAATAGTGATGGCGAAATGGCGACCGGCAGTCTCACCACTTTGCTAGACCGAGTGTCGGGAAACTCAACTCATGAAGTTGATAATCTTATTGGAGAGCTGCAGATTCTGCGCAAAAAGCTCCAGGCAGATAGTAATCGCATTCGACGTGACATCGAAGAATACGCCGCACTTAGCCAATCGGTAATGCAACTAACGAAGATTGTCTCTGATAGCATGAAAAAACTGCCAGATGCTTCGAGCGTCAGTGGATAGATACTTCAAGCGCTGCCCGAGCGTACCGGAGTGCAGTTCGAGCTTCGCCATCAACAATTGATTTGGTCGGGCAATGTCACTATGCCACGGATAGCGACCGAATCGCTGCGTCGCACTAAGTGACGCCAATGAGCCGTAAGCGGAAGTCGCTCGTCCAACCTGCAGCCTACCCTCAACCCCGCTGCCTGATATATTCCACTCCCTTCCAGAATTCATGTAGGAGGAACGCGCATGTGTACCGAACAGGAAACCGACCAAGCCCCAGACTATCTCCATCGCCGGAGCTTCCTAAAAGCCTCCGGCGCCGTCACTGCAATGGCGTTCGTAGGTACTGGGGCGCCGGACAGCCAAACGCTTAGAGCGATGCCAACGGCAATCGCTGCTGAGACCGCGTAAGTGTACACATCGTCGCGCATGTCCATTGGCGGACTCGCTGATCAGAGTTTGTGTGGACGGGACCGGGGGTACAGTCCCGCCCTTAGGCTGAGCGTGGGTTTTATGTCGGGAAACTCAGCCCGCGTATGGAATAACGGCCGCCGCGGCGCGCTACGAGTCCGAACAGAAATAAACCGTAAGGTGGAACCGTTAATGCCGCAGACGCCTAATATGTGCTGGAAGCGATGTATAATCCAATAAACCCGCCGACACCGCTGAGTAAGACCGACGAATAAGAAAAAACGTCGGTTCCCCAAAGTCCTGGAATGAATCCTCCGATCGTAGAGCCAATCAAAACTCCGATCCAAATACGGGCTTTCATTGCTCTTTATTGACCGTGTTAGCTGGCTTCATGCGCGAGTAATGGGCAGGTAGAAAATCGGCGATAGTGGATGCTGGCACGAAATATCCCACGCGGTCATCCGTTGCTGACTGAAATCTATACGGCGTCACCGCCGCACCCATAAAGTCATTCCGTGTGACTGCCGCACTCATAATGCCGACAAGGCATTTTTTATCGGCGTCAAACACTCCAGATCCAGAGACGTGTGGCTCGCTTATGAGCGTGCCAAAATGGCTTCGATATTGAGGTGCGATTGCACGTGAAGAAATTATTTGAGAGCGTGCGGTTTGGTTCGGGTAGGCGACGACAACATTCGTGCCGATGTCGGGTTGTCCTGCACACAGAAGGCTCTGTCGTAGGCGCAGACTAACATTTAGAGACGCCGGTTCGACGGACAGTTGCGCCAAGTCTAACTGCGGGAATGAGCCCTTCTTGATAATCGTGGCAGGAACGTTTCGGCCGGCGATTGTGATCGTTGGATTAGTAAATAGTGGCCAATGCCCAACAACGTGCGCCGCGGTGATTATCAGACTGCCGCCGAGGTAAACACCGAATCCACTGAATGGCCAAATGAATGGATCAGCCCTGTTGATGCTGACTGCATAAACTTTCAGGTCATCGTCGGAGCTTTGTCCTTGTGCAAACACAGATGCGAGCAACGCCGCCGTAAAACTCATTGCCGGAGCTATTCGCATCATGCGGCCATTGTAGCGGATTCGCCGTGTCGGTTGCGAGGCTAAGCGCTCAACCGGCTGGATGTGCGAACCGGCTATTATTTGCGCATGCCGCATTCTTTTAAGGCTGGAACGCAGCGACGGGTGCGGCATTAATCGTAGGGGCGCGATTGCAAGCGGGAGGGTGGCGTGAATGCTGCTCCAAGTCAGTCTGTTGGGCGCAATATTTACACTCGGTTTTATGGCGGGCTACGTCACGCGAGCCGCGATTTCACATCACCGACGACAGCAGGCCCAGCAGCGTGGGCTCTCGTATCGTGCTGAACGATGAGGCGGTGGCGGCTTTTTTCGCCGAGTTTCACAAAAATGTTGTGGACGTGACTTTTGACAGTGCCGGGGCTTAGACCCAATTCACGAGCAATGTCCTTGTTCGACAATCCGCCGGCAATCAGAAGTGCGACCGCGCGTTCGCGGGGACTCAATACTTTTGACCACTCGTTTACTGACGCCGACATTGGATGCCTCCCGCGCCCCGCCCTAATGGCCCAACTAATTGCACTCCAATCCGCTTGTTTTGTCCTTGTGGCGTGCTGCCGCACTAATAGCCGAGCGATGCTGGAAAGTGCTCCACGGCGCGCTCATGCGCTGCACCAGGCTCCAGACAAGAAAATCACCTAGAGCGATCGCTATCGCGGCGGTCACGGCATATGAAATCAGATCGTGCATCTTCCATTTCCTGATCGAGCGCAGTGTAGGTCGGGCGGGACGGCTTGGGGTAAGCAGTCCCGCCCTTAAGCTGAGCATCGGGGACTTACGTGGGGACTCTCAGCCCGCGCTAAAATTAGCGGCCGCTGACAGGTGACGCGAGCTCAAATAGAAATAAACGTTAAGAGGGTGCTGGCTTGGTTTGGGGTGAATTTGTCGACAGCAATAAACCGCGTGCCAGGCCTCTGACTTGGCGAAGCAATTGCACAGTTTTTGATAGTGGAACAAACGCGGAAACGACGCGTCTATACCCTGCCGCGAACAAAAGAAGAAACCGCGCGCTGTCGTCAGCACGACCGGCAGCACCATGACGGCAGTCGGCTGCGACGGCAGCGCATGGACCTAACCGATGATCCGCGCCGCTCCTTATTCTCGCCGATGCGGACTATGCCGCAATATCGGTTAGCGGTGATGATGGAATCTTAGTGGCGTCGATTAGAGCCATCCGCGTTTTTATGCGCATCTTTTGGAAGATGCTATGCATGTGCACTTTTACGGTGCCCTCAAGCAAGCCTAGCTCGCGGGCAATTGCTTTGTTAGAAAGGCCATCGGCGGCGAGCTGGGCGACCGTCTGCTCGCGAGCGGTCAATCCGGCATACTTTTTTGACTTTTCCACTAAGAGTACGCCCCCAGCACATTCGCGCGTTTGTCGATTTTGTCCCAGCGAAGCTAGGTCGATGACGGGTCGGATATGGGCTATGATCGCGGCAAAAGTCGAGTGTCAAACGACGGGTTTCGTTCGTGCCTCAACAATATTATTCACGTCGCCGTTCGCTTTGGCGCGCGGTGTAGCGTTTCTGCATCACCTACGCGCGCCGACGGCGCTACGGCGTAGTGATCTGCGTAGACTTGTCCCTTGAAGCTGAATCCCAGCAAGGCGCATCATCGTATGCGCCCCGACGCGCCACGCTCATCCGCCCAATCACATAGCAAAAAACCAGAAGCCCAGAGCGACGGCAATGACTATTGGCGGTCCTATGAGGCGACCATTTTGACAATGAGGTAGGCTGCAATACCTAACCCGAAGAGCCAGGCTGCAATCAGGGCCACTTCTGTTGTCGACCACGGGGGCCATGTTGATGCCTCCCGCGACGCCGACCATTGCACGATTTTCTCGTGTTTTTTGTCCATGACTCCCAAGGGATATGCACAGCGCTTCGTTGGGCAGTTAGAGCGGCGCCAGGTGAGCAGTCGCCGCCCCCGAACCCCCGATGCAATACGGTCCCACCCGAGGATGGCCGCGCAAATTATGGCGCGATTCGGCCCGACTGCGCAGCATGTTTCAGCACAGAGCGATGCGCGTTCGAGGAGGTGACTGTACCGGGCGGGTACTGACACCTCCTCGTCCGCCGTCGCCAGCTGGTACTCTACTGGGTACGCCACGTTGCCGGCATTCGACTATGCGGCGGACGGATTACGGAACGGTTAGCGCTGGCGCTATTCCCGCTGAATGAACATGACTCCGATCTGGGTAGCGTCACGCCAGATCGTCTTGCATGTTCTCACGGCCGGTTCGCCCGCCCTTTGAAAATCAAATATTGCGGGAATGCCAGCCGTGGTTTGAACCTGGTCTATCAGACGCCAGAGCCACGGCCGCAAGTTGCCCAACAGCAGCAGCAACCGCAGCCGAAGAAGAAATAGCGATCCCTTTTGATTTTGAGCGGTTCTAAGCTAAGCTCGGTATCGC
Organism: uncultured Alphaproteobacteria bacterium; assembly: GCA_963724715.1. Lineage (GTDB taxonomy): Bacteria > Pseudomonadota > Alphaproteobacteria > Rhizobiales > Xanthobacteraceae > BOG-931. The sequence continues at coordinate 272,607 of CAVRVV010000008.1, forward strand.
TGTACCGGGGGTCAGTGACATGGCGTCGATCCTGCCATTCATCAGGCAACACGACGGGTCGTTTGACCCTAAGGCCACCCGTGCCATGGGCGAAGCCTTCGACGCGGCGCGCAAGCAAGTCGGGGACGTTGGACAGGCCGTTTACGAGGTAATCGCGGGACGCATTATCGCAGCCGCCGAACGAGGCGAGCGCGATCCAGTGCGCTTGCGCCAAGCCGGACTGGCCGGACTAGGATACGACAAGGCCGGTTAGGCCGCATGCCTCCAACGCAGGAAGGCGAACACTGCCACGGCGCCGAGCCCGACAAAAGCGACCACGATAATCTGATCCCACATCAGTTCGGCATTGCAGCGGGGACCGCCCAGGCAGACGGGGCATAAGGCCGCCTGGCGGCCTCATTCTTTTCAGATGCACGGACAATGACACCCGCACTCAATCGTCGCGGCTGGCT
>CAVRVV010000009.1:0-2309101 GCA_963724715.1 uncultured Alphaproteobacteria bacterium
TCCCCGGCGAGAGGTCCCGCCGGGGATCGTCGAATTCACACCTCGATCAAGCGATCAGGGCAGGAAGTCGCGGTGAGCGCGAATGCTGACCGCCCAGTTGGATGCGTGTGCTTCGCCCGTGGTCGCGCCGCCGAAGGCGTAGGAGGCGAGGCCGGGCGTACCAAGCGCGGTCGTTCCGGTCGTCGCACTGTTGAGCTGGGAGTACAGGACTTCCACGCCCAGGTAGAACGTCTTGGTCACGTCCCACTGAGTACGGGAGCCGACGCCCCAGTGTCGACCAGTCGTTGTTGCAGCCCGCGCCAGCAACAGCCAGCGTACCTGCAAGCCCGTTGCCGAAGCCCGTCGCCGAGCACAGGTTGGCGTTGGCCGAGCCGTTACCCTTGCCATACGACACTTGAGCGTAGGCGCCGTACAGAGAGGTGTGCCAAGCCGGGGTCCAGTAATGCTCGTAGCCGGCGTTGATGCCCCAAGCGCTGGTCAGCAAGCAGCCGGTGTTGTTGCCGATGGCAATCGTGCCGGCATACACGCAGTCGCTGAGCACGCCAAAGGCTTCCTTACCCGATTCAACCTTGCCCCAGTTCGAGTTCGGGGTGTTGAACACATAGCGGAGCGCGCCCTGGGTGAAGTTCGCTTGAGCTTGGAACCAGTCGCCTTGAGTGATGAAAGGCGTATTGATCTTGATGCCCACGCCCGCCGCCCAGCCCCACTTGTCGCCAGGATGACCGGCGGCAGCAGTACCCGGACCCGACTGCAGCGCATTGGCGGCGCTGTAGTAGGTGGCATTGACCTCGTGCAGAGCGCCCATGATCTGGGCACCGCCCCACGCCTGGTCGACGCGCAAGTTGGCGACGAAGTCCGTCGTCTGCATGCCGCCGTAGGCGCCGTTACCCGGGAACAACGCGCCGCAACCGCCAACGGCGGTGCCGGCGACGCCGGTAGCGCCGGTCACAGTCGCTGCGCAGGGGAAACCACCGGGAGTGATGGTGCCGGCGCCAGCGAGAGCCGCCGTGCCCGCAGGGCCAGGCAATCCGTTGACGTCGATGATCTGCGTCGTACGGCGCGCTTCCGAAGAAATCGTGCCGGAGAAGCCACCACCGAACTGTGCCGTATAGGCCCATACCCACCAGCCACCGTCACCGGTGTCCGAAGCAGGCAGATAGCCGCCGCGATACTGCATCGCCGGCACACTGTAGAAGTCGAAGAACGACTGTGACAGACCGGCCGTCATGCCCGCCCACTGGACGAAGGCGCGGTTGGCGCTGTCCACGAGAGAGGCCACTTGCAGGCCGGTGTCGTTGGTGTTGATGCCGACCGCGAGGTAACCGCGGACGGTGCCGTATTCGGTCTGGTTCCGAACGTCAGCCGTGATGTAACCGCGAGCGCGCAGCGATTCGTTGCTGGTCGCACGGCTATTCGCGTTGCCGTTGAATGGGCCCCAGGTCATGTTGCCGTTGCCGCCCCAAGTGGCTTCGGCGCGGACCCAGCCGCCGACCTTAATGCACAGATCAGTACCAGGCATATAGTAGAATCCTGCCCCGTAGAGGCTGCAGACCTTCACGTACTCGACCGGCTTGGCCTTGACGGGAAGATCAGCTGCTTGCCCCGCAGTGACCGCAACCAAACCGGCCGCGGAACCGAGGAGGAGGCTTTTCACCATCTTCATTTGAACCTCCAATTGTTTGCCGTGGGAGGGTTCCGTCTCCGCCGGGTGCTTGTGCCCCCTGGAAGGTCCCCTTCAGTCCCCTTTCCCCTCCGGATTTTCTAACCCCGATCTTCCGGCTGGGACGACTTGGGGTTCCCCCCTCCGTCGCATCGCCACCTTAGCCGGGGAGTTCCGACATGCAATGAAGAACAGCCCCGATCACAGGCTCTGGGTGCCGTTTTCGGGAAGGTGTTGCGCAAAAAACACGCAATTGGTGGCGCCGCCGTGTGCGGCCGGCATTGCGCCAACCCGCCAGCTCACCTGTAATTCTTTTGATGAAACAATGGCTTAATAAGGTAGCCCGAGGCCTTAATCGGAATTCTCGTGCGTAGCCCACGAAAATGCCTCTCACCCACGGTGAACCGCCGCGATTAGCCTGCAAGACAACAGAGAAGCAGTTTTTTGCGCTTTGTCGGGGGTAGCCGAGGCGAATCTGCGCTGCTTTTTCTCTCGCTGCGTCGACAATAAAGCGCTGAACTCGGTGCAAAGTCGGAACATCTGCTGTGCGAATCGCGCGCGCACGAAATATGCGTGCGCGCGGAAATTTTGGCCGACGGAATTTCAACGGAAAGCGTGTCAACGCTGCCGCGATATCAGATGCCTTCGCCGGCGCTTGACGATTTTGCCACCGTCACATGGACGCGTTCGCGCCGCTTGTGACCATCCGGCGAACTGATTTCCAATTCAAAAACATCGGCGCCGCTATAGTCCGCGCCGGCACGATAAAACGCGACAAAAGCCGGCACTTCGATCGCCAGGCATTGTTTGATGTTGGTCGCTTTCAGCGTGGCGCGCTTGACAGTGACGCTGCCGTGCGCCGGCGGCGTGGCGAGCCTGATCGCCGGCAGCGGCCCGGACGTGCAATCCGGACGAATGTCGGTGAAGACGCCGGCACGCGTGTCGCGGCCCGGCGCCGCCTTGAGCTGACGTTCGATGACATCATCTTGCGCGTAAGCCGCGAGCGTACCGATGCAGAAGAACAACGCTGCGGGCACACATCGTCTCATCGGCGAAAAAAGTGCGTTTGGTATCTGCATGTGGCACTTAGTTATTCAGAATTTTTCATAAACCGCTTTTTAGCAAGCGCCTTGCCGGAACCAGACTTGAAGTACCGTTCGAGCTTTCGCGCCGTCGCTTCTTCAGTCACAGCTACGTACGATCTCAGCACTGCTGGCAGAAGCTCGCGCGTAGAAACAACGTGACCGCTCTGATGAGAAGCGAACCGGCGGCGAAGATCGTCAGTCGAGCCGACGTAGATGTCGCCGTTTCTCAATTCGAGGAAATATACGTACCACACGCCAACCGTTTCGAATCTGACTGTCTCCCTACGCTCCAAAAGGAGCTTCGGGAGACACCCTACGCCCTTCAAATTCAGGTGGCCTGCCGCCCGAAGCCCGAAGGGCGTAGGGTGGCGGAGAGGATGGGATTCGAACCCATGATACGGCTTTAGACCGTATAACGGTTTAGCAAACCGCCGCCTTCAGCCACTCGGCCACCTCTCCGGATGCCGAAATACCTATGCTTCCGGCACTTCAACGTCAAACGGCGCGGGCGAAGGCGCCGAACGGCCGGGAACCCGAATTGACCCACCTGGGCCGGTTCGCTAGCAGGATGGCCAGCATTCACCGAGCCATCGATAAACCATGAGCCGCAAGCAACGGCGAGGTTTTGGACCGCCCGGCGCCAAGCCGGCGTTCGGCATCGCCGCCAACGCGGCGAATTCGCCCGCGGCTTTGTTCAATGCCGCCGTCGCCCATCATCAGACCGGAGCGCTGATCGAAGCCGAGCGGCAATACCGGCACATTCTCAAGCTCGCGCCGAACCATGCCGACAGCCTGCACAATCTCGGTCTCATCGTGCTCCAGCGTGGTGACGCGGCGGCCGCGGTGGAGCTGTTCGACAAGGCGATCAAGATCAACAACACGGTTGCCGAATATCACTACAACGTCGCGTTGGCGTGGCGCGCGCTCAATCGCAACGATCACGTGGCGACGCATCTGGAGCGTGCGGTGGCGCTGCACGCCGATCACGCGCTCGCGCATCTCAATCTCGGCAATGTGCGCCGCGAGCAGGGCCGCTTGGCCGACGCGGCCGTGTGTTACGAGCGCGCGATTGCGGCAAGCCCTAATCTGGCCGTGGCCCGCTTCAACCTTGCCAATGTCTTGTCCGAGCAAGGCCAGCCGGACGCCGCGGTCACGCAGTATAATCAGGTCCTGGCGATCGATCCGAACCATGCCGAGACCCACGGCAATCTCGGCAGCGCCTTGATGGCGCTCGGCCGGCCCGCCGACGCCATGTCCCACTTCGAACGGGCGGTCGCGCTCAAGCCCGATTTTTTTGCGGCCTACGAAAATCTCGGCCAAGCCTATATGGCAACAGGCGACGTCAGGTCGGCGATCCTGGCCGCCGGCCGCGCGCTCGAGCTCAAGGAAACGGCGCCGGGCAAGACGTTCTTCGCCCAATGCCTGCGCTACGGCAGGTTCACTGCCGATAACGGCCGGTTTCGGCAATTGGCGCTCCGCGCGCTTTCGGAAGGCTGGACACACCCGCGCGAGCTGGTCGCGGTGTGCATCAGCCTGATCGCGCTCAATGGTGCGATCGTTGCGTGCATCGCGCGCGCCAACCAGGCGTGGCCCGCACGCCTTGCCGCGGCCGAGCTGTTCGGCGCATCGGGGCTCGACGCGCTGGTGCAAGACGAGCTGCTGCGCTGCCTCTTGGAATGCGCGCCGCTCACCGAGGTCGGTTTCGAACGGCTCTTGGCAAACATACGCTCCGTCATCCTGACGGCCGCCGAGGCAGGCGGCGCCTGTGACGAGGATTTGCTCGGCTTTTACTGCGCCGTGGCGCGGCAGTGTTACGAGAACGACTACGTTTATTCGCTGGCCGACGGCGAAGCCGAACGCGCTCAGCGCCTGCGTGCCTCGCTCGAACAGGCGTTGGCATCGGGACAGGAATACCCGCCGCTGTGGCCGGTGGCGGTCGGCGCCCATTTTCCGCTGCATACGCTCGCCGGCGCGCAGGCGCTGCTGCTGCACTCCTGGCCGCCATCGCTAAGCGCCCTCTTCGTCCAGCAAGTCGCGGAACCGGCGGATGAACGCCGGCTCGCAGTGGAGATATCTACGCTAACGGAGATCGACGGCGAGGTGTCGCGCTCGGTCCGCCAACAATATGAGGAGAACCCCTACCCGCGCTGGGTCAAGCCGGCACTGCCGCAACAGCACACGCTGCTTGCCGGCCGCCAGCCCGGGCAAATTCCCGACGTGCTGATCGCCGGCTGCGGCACCGGGCTGTCCGCCATCACCTTTGCGCAACAAGCGCCCGACGCACGCATCCTCGCCATCGATCTGAGTCTTGCCAGCCTCGGCTACGCCAAGCGCATGGCCAAAACGCTCGGCTTTCACAATATCGAATTCGCCCAAGCCGACATCACCAAGGCGGCCGCGATCGGCCGCAGTTTTGATTTCATCGACGTGTCCGGCGTGCTGCACCATCTTGGCGATCCGTGGCAGGGCTGGCGCGCGCTGCTGACGCTATTGCGGCCCGGCGGCGTGATGCAGGTCGGCCTCTACAGCCAATCGGCGCGGCAGAACGTCGTTGCCGCGCGCGCGCTGATCGCCGAGCGCGGCTACCGGCCGATCGCGGAAGACATCCGACGCTGTCGCGAGGAGATTTTGGCGGCCGCCGACGGCTCGCTGTTGAAGTCGGCGAGCACGTTCAGCGATTTCTTCACCACCAACGAATGTCGCGACCTGATCTTCCATGTCCAGGAACACCAGATGACGTTGCCGCAGATCAAGGCATTCCTGGCGGACAATGGCCTGCAATTCACCGGCTTCGTACTGGATCCGGCGACCGTGCAGCAGTTCGCGGCGCGATTCCCGGAAAGCTCGGCGATGCTTGACCTCGACCGCTGGCACGCGTTCGAGACGCAAGCGCCGGCGACCTTCACCAAGATGTATCAGTTCTTCGTCCGCAAGCCTTGAGTAGCGCGCTGGCTTAGGCCGCCATCGCGGGTGCGGATGCGGGCGCCGCCGCGGCGTTGCCGCGCAGCCAATCGCGCGCGGCGCGTTGCGCCACGGCGATTTCGGCATCCGACATCTGGTTGGCGATTTCGCGCCGCAGCCGGATCGCCTCGGCATTGCCCTTCACCGCCGCGAGATTGAACCACTTGTGCGCTGAGACGAGATCGACCGGTGCGTCGCGGCCTACCGAATACATCATGCCGAGCTCGAACAGCATGTCCCCCGCGGCCGGCCCTTCGCCGAGCGGTGCCATGGTACTGTCGAGAATTTCAAAACGAGCCATAACATTCCCCTGTCTACGCCTTGTTCCTGTCCGCTTTCGTTTGCCCTTATTCCCCCGGGCCAACACGCCGATAATCCTCAGAAAATTTGAATGGTGGTTTAAGTAATGCGATGAATCGAATCTGAACCGCGCGGCGTGGGCTTGCGTTGTTTTCGGCAAGTTTGCGTTAAGCAACGTCGCGCCGCCGGCCGGAGATATCGAGAAAAGCCCGCCAACTAGGCAATTCGCGCCACCTCGACTATGGTCCCGGCCGCGCCGCACACAGGAATAGAGGCTCGCAATGAAAACGTTTCGTTTGGCATCTGCGCTTTGGCTTTCGGCCATCGTGCTGTCGGCGACTGTGTTGACCCCGAGCGGGCCGGCGCGCGCCGCCGATCCCCTCGGCACCTGGTACACGGCCGACAAGGACAGCCAGGTGCGCATCACCAATTGTGGCGGAGCGCTGTGCGGCACGCTGGTCGGGCTCAAGGAGCCGAACGACCCCGCAACCGGCCGGCCGAAGACCGACAAGAACAATGCCGACGCCAGCAAGCAGAGCCGGCCGCTCCTTGGCGTGCAAATCGTGCTCGGCATGAAGCCGAGCGGCACGCCCGACCAATGGAGCGGCAACGTCTACAACGCCTCCGACGGCAAGACCTATACCGGCTCGTTCACCATGACGGGGCCGAACACCGCCGAGCTCAAAGGCTGCGTGATGAGCATCATCTGCAAGACGCAGACCTGGACACGGGCGAATTAATCGTGATGTCAGGTCGCGCGAACCCTACCGCGCCCGCTGACTGAACAACACCGCGCGCACTTTCGGATCGTTGACGTCGACCGCGGACGCCGCCTCGACGCGGATGGCGAAGGCGCGCTTGACCGCCGGCCGGGCGCGGATGGTTTCGAACCAGCGCTTGAGGTTTGGAAACTGCGCAAGGTCCTGTCCCTGGCGCTCGGCGAGGCGGACCCAGCCGACGCAGGCGATGTCGGCGATCGAATAGCGGCCGGCCAAAAATTCGCGCTTGGCAAGCCGCGTGTTCATGACGCCGTAGAGCCGGTTGACCTCGTCGGTGTAGCGCGCAATCGCGTAAGGGATTTGCTCCGGCGCGTAGCGGCGGAAATGGACCGCCTGCCCCGCCATCGGGCCGAGGCCGCCCATCTGCCAGAACAGCCATTCGTCGACCGCGACGCGGGCGCGCTCGTTAAGCGGATAGAATTTTTCGGTCTTGCGGCCGAGATACTGCAGGATGGCGCCGGACTCGAACACCGAAATCGGCCGCCCGCCCGGACCGTTCGGATCGACGATGGCGGGAATGCGGTTGTTCGGCGAGATCGCGAGGAAGTGCCGCGTAAACTGCTCGCCTTTGGAAATGTCCACCGGGCGCACGACGTAAGGCAGCGCGCACTCTTCAAGCATGATGGAAATTTTCCAGCCGTTCGGCGTCGGCCAGTAATAGAGTTCGATCGGCGCGTCGCGGCGCCGACGGCTCAGTTTCGTTCCTCGCTTAACGGCGCGCTTCATGCGGTGCGTTGGCGCTATGACGGCAAGAAATATGTCGGAAAGAAAAACGGCGCCATGGAATTGCTCCACAGCGCCGATATAAGTATGAGAGGACACCGCCAACAAACCGAGGGCGTCGGCGAGGCCTGAGGATCAAGCCATCGGCTTGTGCCGAGGTGAGGTTCGGATTTTGCCGTCCCCGTCTTCGCTACCGCGCGATGCGCGCTCGCGAAGCTTAAACCCCCGTCACGCCGACGCCCCCCGTCGATCACTTGGCCGGCCCGTCTAGGCTGATGTCGATCCACCGTCGACGTTGGCCGGCCCGTGTGACGCGATCTTCGAGTGTCGTCGAAGACCGATAACGGCGTAGACTACTTCTTCTTCCGACGCTTCTTGGCCGGTTTCGCTTTTGCTTTCGCTTTTCTCTTCTTCGCCATTGCTGCCCTCCTAGCTTGAGTGGGTGGCGACCTAGTTCAGTGCCGTCGCGAATCGACGGACACTACGACCGGATTACTACAGCCGGGAAAAAAGAACAGTCACTCCACTAGATTTTGTGTGTAACTGCCCTGTCCGGCGTTCGCAGACGCCGCGCGACTGCATCGTCGGCGCAAGGCTGAGGCAAAAAAATTTCCGCGGGCGCAATTTTCTGCGCAAAAATCGACGTCATGCAGAAATGCCGATGAATTAAGGGTTTCTGCGCTGTCACATTTTTTGTCACGGCGAGAAAATTCGGCGCAACAGCGATATCGCGCGGGAAATTTTTTCGCGCGCGACGACGCCGGCGCGGTCAAACTTCGCGACGCAAAAAAATTTTGTGCCGAATGCGATTATTGACGTGTTGAAGGGCCTTACGCGGCGCAAAACGAGCGAATCAGTGCCAAGTGATTCGCGCCGACAGCACATTTGCCGGCCGCGCGCGGCGACTTTGCGCGGCAGATTTCTGCTCCGATTCGACTTGCGAAGGGCGTTGAGAGTTCGCGCGCACGCGCCGGCGGCAGCGACACGCCGCCGCGCTCAGATACCGATCTTCTTCTTGAGCAGATCGTTGACCGCTTGCGGATTGGCCTTGCCGCCCGACGCCTTCATCACCTGGCCGACGAACCAGCCGATCGCTTTCGGGTTCGCTTTGGCGTCGGCGACCTTGTCGGCATTCTTGGCGACGATGTCGTCGACGATCTTTTCGAGGGCGGAGAGGTCGGTCACCTGCTTCAGGCCGCGCTGTTCGACGATTGTTCGCGGCTCGCCCCCCTCGTTCCAGATGATCTCGAACACATCCTTGGCGATCTTGCCGGAAATCGTTCCGTCCGCGATCAACCCAACGATCTGACCCAATTGCTCGGGAGTAATTGGTGAACTTCTGATGTCTCGGCCCGCCGCATTTAGCCGACCGAACAGGTCATTGGTGGTAAGAGTCGCTGTACTGGACGACATCGTAATCAGCATGTCCGGTGGCACGGACGAAAATAGCCCCGAACCGTAACCCGGGCCGGCGGAACTTGGCAGCTTCGAGGAGGCCGATTGAATGGCACTTTTCAAGCCCTTTTCAAAAAACTCTGCTGTGTCCCGATCAGCAACGAGCACATCCGCAAGATAGGCCGTAAGGGAATAATCGCGCATGAAGCGCATCTTCTTCTCGTCCGGCAGTTCCGGCAGGTGCGCCTTGAGTTCGTCGACTTCCGCTTGCTTGAGCTCGAGCGGCAACAGATCCGGATCGGGGAAGTAGCGGTAATCGTGCGCCTCTTCCTTGCTGCGCATCGACCGCGTCTCGCCTTTGTCCGGATCGAACAGCCGCGTCTCCTGCTCGATCGTGCCGCCGTCCTCGATGATGCCGATCTGGCGCCATGCCTCGTGCTCGACCGCCTGGCCGATGAAGCGGATCGAGTTGACGTTCTTGATCTCGCACCGCGTGTTGTATTTTTGTTCGCCGGGCTTGCGCACCGAGACGTTGACGTCGGCGCGCAGACTGCCCTTCTCCATGTCGCCATCGCAGGTGCCGAGGTACCGCAGGATGGCGCGCAGCTTGGCGACGTAAGCCTTGGCCTCGTCGGCGGAACGCAAATCCGGCTTCGACACGATCTCCATCAGCGCCACGCCGGCGCGGTTGAGATCCACGAGCGACATCGACGGGTTCTGGTCGTGCAGCGACTTGCCGGCGTCTTGCTCCAGATGCAGCCGCTCGATGCCGACGCGCACGGTTTCGCCGTCGGGCATGTCGACCACGACTTCGCCCTCGCCGACGATCGGCGATTTGTACTGGCTGATCTGGTAGCCCTGCGGCAGGTCCGGATAAAAATAGTTTTTGCGGTCGAACACCGATTTGAGATTGATCTGGGCCTTGAGCCCAAGCCCGGTGCGCACCGCCTGGCGCACGCATTCCGCGTTGATCACCGGCAGCATGCCCGGCATCGCGGCGTCGACCAGCGACACATGCGAATTGGGCTCGCCGCCGAATTCGGTCGAGGCGCCGGAGAACAGTTTGGCCTGCGAGGTGACCTGGGCATGCACCTCCAAGCCGATCACGACTTCCCACTCGCCGGTCGCGCCCTTGATCAGCTTTGACTTTTTGGCCGGTGCATCCATCGCCAATTCACGCCCTGTCGCTTTGCGCGCGGTTCCCGCCCGCGCGCTTTGCAATATATACTGACAAAAAGCCGTCAAGGGAGGACCCGATGAAGCGCCTTCTGCTCGCCGTTTTCGCGCTGCTCAGCCCGGCCGCCTTCGCCCAGCAGCCGGCGCCACCGACGGCCCCGCTCATCCCCTACGACTCGGTGCCGAATTTCCTCAAGCTGCCGGCCGACCTCAATATGGGCGAGGCGGCCGGCGTCGCGGTCAATTCCAAGGGCCACATTTTCATCTTCCACCGCGGTGGATCGAGCCACGGACCGGCTTTCGCCAACACCGCCGCCCAATTGTGGGAATTCGATTCCGACGGCCGCTTTGTCCGCGAGGTCGGCAAGAACCTTTACGCCTGGTCGTTTGCGCACGCCGTGCGCATCGACAAGGACGACAACATTTGGGTGATCGACAAAGGCTCCGACATGATCGTCCGCTTCAATCCGGAAGGTCACGTCACCATGGTGATCGGACGCAAACAGGAAGCCTCCGACGCCGACACCAAACCCTATGAGCACGTCAATCCGCCATTGCCGGCGCAGAACGGCCGCTTCCGCCAGCCGACCGACGTCACCTGGGATCCGGCGGGCGACATCTTCATCAGCGACGGCTACATCAATTCCCGCGTCGCCAAGCTCAACAAGGACGGCGACTGGGTCGCGTCCTGGGGCTCGCCCGGCAAAGGCGACGGCCAGTTCAACACCGTCCACAACATCGCCGCCGACGCCAAGGGCACCATCTACGTCGCCGACCGCGGCAACCGCCGCATCCAGGTGTTCGACAGCGACGGCAAACTTTTGCGCATCATGACCATCGACATTCCGCCGGAGCCGGACGCGCAGCCGGCGATCGGCAACAAGCCGGACCTGACCAATTACCTGCAGAACGGCGGCACCATGACGCCGGGCGCACCGTGGACGCTGTGCATCACGCCGCCGCCGAACCAGGTGCTCTATGTCTCCGACGCTTTCCCCGGCCGCATCTACAAGCTCAGCCTCGACGGCAAGGTTTTGGGCATGCTCGGCCGCTCCGGCAAACAGCTCAAGCAGTTCGGCTGGATCCATGCCATCGCCTGCCCGAACGAGAACACGCTCTATATCGCCGAGATTCTCAATTGGCGGGTGCAGAAGCTGATCCTGCATCCGGAGCAACCGCGCGCGTCGAGCCATTGAGAGAGCGGCGGCGCGAGGTCGAAGACTTGTCGCATTCAGATCACGGCGCCATCGAGCGGCTTGCGGCATGGCTCACCGCGTTGCGCACCGAGGATTTTTCAAAACGCACCATCGAGCGGGCGAAGCTCTTGCTGCTCGATACGCTCGGCTGCGGCTTTGCAGCGCTGGATGATGGCTGCGCCCGCGCGGTACTGGCGACGCTTGAGGCGCTCGGCGAAAAACCGCGATGCACGGTGCTCGGCCATCCCCATGGCATGAGCGCCCCAAGCGCAGTGCTCGCCAACGGCACGCTGATCCGCGTCCTCGATCTCAACGACTATGTGGTTGGCGCGCACCCGCAAAGCGGCGCCCGCGGCGGCCATCCGAGCGACAATATTCCGGTCGCGCTCGCCGCCGCCGAACTGGCCCTATCGTCCGGACGCGACCTCCTCGCCGCCATCGTGCTCGCCTACGAAATCTACGGCCGCGGCAAAGCATTGATGGATGCGGACTCGGTGTGGGACGGCATCACCATTTCCGGTGTCGTCGCGCCGGCTGTTGCCGGCTGGCTGATGCGGCTGCCGCAAGACAAGCTCGCTCACGGGATTGCGCTCGGCGCGGCGCGCGCGGCGACGCCGGTCGCGGTACGCGAGGGCGGCATATCCGCGGCGAAAAACATCGCCAACGCGCTGATCGCCCAGAACGGCATGCAGGCGACGCTGCTCGCGCAACAAGGCGTCACCGGCCCGCTCGATCTGTTCGAAGCCGAGCGCGGGCTCAAAGCAGTGTTCCCGCGCGGGCCCGCGGGCGACATTTTCGACGCACCATTGCCGGACGAAGGCTTCATCACGCGCAGCGCGATAAAGGCCTATCCCTGCTTTGCCGGCGGCCAGAGTGCGGTCGCGGCCGGCATCGCGTTGCATCGTCTGGTCGGCGGTAACGTCGATCAGCTCAAAACCATCCGCGTCGCGCTGGCCAACCTGCCCATCGTGCGCCGCTGGCTTGCCGATCCCGGCCGCATCGACCCGCGATCCCGCGAGGCTGCCGACCACAGCCTGCATTTCCTCATCGCCGTTGCGCTGCTCGATGGCGCCTTCGGGCTGCGCCAATTCGACGACGCGCGCTGGACCGACCCGAAAGTGCGCGCGCTGATGGCGCGCCTCGACATCACGACCGATGCCGAGCTGACCCGACACGCTGGCGAGGCCTATCCGTGTGCGCTTCACGCCACCGGTCATGACGGCCGGCCTTACGACGTGGAAATCCTGCAGCCGCCAGGCATTTCGCCAAACGGTCTCGACATGCAAACCGTGCTGGATAAATTTGCCGCCGTCACCGAGCGTCATCTCGCGCCGGACGTTCGAAACCGCCTTGTCGAAGCAGTCATGGCGCTCGATAAAGCGATATCCTGCGACGGCTTGATGCGGCTCTTGGTGCCGGAACGGACAGTCACATGAGAATGCTTGCGACGCTCGCCTTGATTGCCACGATGCTGACCGCAACGGCGGCGGCTCCGGCATCCGCACAAGACTGGCCGACGCGCTCCGTAAAGATCATCGTCGCCTTCTCACCGGGCGGCAGCGCCGATCAGTTCGGCCGGCTGATCGCCGAAGAACTGTCGGAAAAATTCGGCCAGCAATTTTATATCGAGTACCACCCCGGCTCTAGCGGCACCATCGGCGCAGCGCTCACCGCGCGCGCCGCGCCCGACGGCTATACGCTGATGATCGGCGGCTCGGGGCCGCACATCACCAGCCCGGCGATCAATCCCAATGTCGGCTATGACCCGATCAAGGATTTTTCGCACATTGCCATGATCGGCGCCGACGGCTTCGTGTTGATCGCCAATCCGACGCTCGGCATCGGCAACCTCGCCGACCTGGTCAAGGCCGCCCGCGCCCGGCAGACGCCGCTGACCTTCTCGTCGCCCGGCCCGGGCTCGCTCGGGCAATTGATGATGGAGCAGTTCAAACGCAAGGCTGATATCGAGCTCGTGCATGTGCCGGCGCCCAATTCCGGCCTGATGGAGGTGCTCGGCAATCACATTGCGCTGTCGATGACGGGGCTTCTGACCTCCGGCGAGCAGATCAAGGCCGGCGGGGTCACCGCGGTTGCCGTGACCTCGACCGAGCGCAACCCGGTCTACAAGGACATTCCAACTTTTACCGAACAGGGCTATCCCGAGGTGCACGGCGACACTTGGTTCTGGCTGACCGGCCCAAAGAACCTGCCGCCGGAGATCGTCGAAAAACTCAATCGCGAGGTGCGGCGTATTGTGAAGACCCCAAAAGTCCGCGATTACTTTGAGCGCCAAGCCGCCCTGGCGATGGACGTGGACGTCGCCGGCCTCAACACCTTCCTGGCCGGGGAAGTGGCCTATTGGGGCGCCTTGGCCAAAAGCGTCGGCTTGTCGGTACAGTAGAAGGAGCGCGAACATGGATGCCATCGCAGAGCAGGATAGCCTCGCCGCCGAACTCACGGAGCCGCGCGCGCGCATCGGCCTGATCATCCCCTCGGTCAATCGCATGACCGAGCCGCAATTCAACCACTATGCGCCCGAAGGGCTGGGTATTTACGTGGCGCGCGGCCGGGTCGCCGGACAGCCGGGCAAGACGGTCGAGGAACTCACCGACGAGATCGCCCACGCCGCCGGCACGCTGGCCGATGCCGAGCCCGATCTCATCGTGTTCCACTGCACCAACACATCGATGAAGGAAGGCGCCGACGGCGAGGCGCGCATCATCAATCTCATTGAGAAGACCACCGGCATCGAGGCGCTGTCGACGTCGAGCCTGGTGAAGGATGCATTGCGCGTGCTGGGCCTGAAGAAGCTCGTGCTGCTCAGCCCCTACATGTCCAATGCGCCGATCATCAGCTATCTCAACGCAGCCGGCTTCACCGTGGTGAAGGACGTGGCGCTCAAATGCGCCACCGCCGCCGACTTCGAGGCAGTCACGCCGCAGCGCTGGCTTGAACTCGCTCGCGAGAACGACACGCCTGAGGCCGACGGCATTTTCCTGAGCTGCACCAACACCACCCAGATCGAGGCGGTGACCGCGATCGAGGAGGCGCTGGGCAAGCCGGTGGTCAACAGCAATCAGGCGGTGCTGTGGGGCTGCCTGAAACGGCTCAAGGAAAAGCTTGGCGATGGCAAGCCGACGCCTAAACTCGGGCGGCTGATGAAGGACCTTGATGCGTGAGATGACGCACAATTTCCCCTCCCCCTTGTGGAGAGGAGTAGGGGTGGGGGTCGAGCGGTGATGTCCTTACGTCGACGCACTCGCCCTACCTCCCGACCCCCCACCCCACCCTCCCCCACAAGAGGGGAGGGAATGGGTAAGCTCGTGTGCCGCGCATTTGCCGCCGCTCTTCTGTTAGCGGCAACATCTTCTGTTGCTACCGCGCAGGACGTCGAAGCCGCCAATTATCCCAACCGGCCGATCCACATCATCGTGCCGTTCCCGCCCGGCGGCCCGACCGACATTCTCTCGCGCATCGTCGCCAAGGAGATGACGGCGTCGTGGGGCCAGACCGTGGTGATCGAAAACCGCCCGGGCGCCGACACCACCATCGGCGCCGAAGTGGTGGCGAAGGCCGATCCCGACGGCTACACGCTGCTCGCCGCCATGGACTCGACCATGGTGCTCAATCCGCTGGTGAAGAAGGAGCTGCCTTACGATCCGGCCAGGGATTTCGAGCCGATCTCGCTCGGCGCAAAAAATATCTCGGTGCTGGAAGTGCGCGCGGAGTCTCCCGCGCACACCGTGCAGGACCTGCTCGACACGCTCAAAGCGCGGCCCGGCAAGCTGAATTTCGGCACCGGCACCACCAACGGCCGGCTCGCCGCGCTGTTATTCGCAAAGCTCACCGGCACGAACTTCGCCATCATTCCCTACAAGGGCAGCGCCGAGACCGTGGAAGGGCTGCTCACCGGCAGCGTCGATTTCGGCGTCGACGGCATGGCGTCGAGCTATCCGCTCATCAAGGACGGCAAATTCCGCGCGCTGGCGAAATTGAGCGATCGGCCATTGAGCCAAATGCCCGACCTGCCGCCGCTCGCCGAGGCCGCGGGCGTGCCGGAGCTCGGCGACATCTCGACCTGGATCGCGTTCTACGCGCCGGCCGGCACGTCGAGCGAAATCACCGGCAAGCTGTCGCATTTCATCGCCACCATCTATGCCGACCCCGCCGTCGCCAAGCGGCTGCAAGACGCCGGCATCGTCGCGGTGTCGAGCACGCCTGGCGAGCTCAAGGCGTTCGTGCGCAGCGAAACCGAGCGCTGGGGCAAGGTCATTCGCGACAATGCCAGTTACATTTTCGAGTGACCATTCCCCTCCCCCTTGTGGGGAGGGTAGGGGTGGGGAAGTCATTGTGATTCACAAGCGTCAACGCATGCGCCCTACCTCCCGTCCCCCCACCCTTCCCTCCCCCACAAGGGGGGAGGGAATAGCGCGTTTTATCGCTCGCGCATTTGCCGCCGCCTTTTTGTTCGTTGGCACGCTGTCTTCGGCATTGGCGCAGGGCGCGCTCGAAGCAAAAAATTATCCCGGCCACACCATCCAGATGATCGTGCCGTTCCCACCCGGCGGCCCGGCCGACACCATCGCCCGCATCGTGGGTGCGAAAATGTCCGAGCATTGGGGCCAGCCGGTGGTGATCGAGAACCGCGGCGGCGGCAATACCGCGATCGGTGCCGAAGTCGTGGCGAAGTCGGCGCCCGACGGCTACACGATGCTGGTCGCCATGGACGTCACCATGGTGATGAATCCCTTGGTGATGACCAACCTGCCCTACGATCCGCAGAAAGATTTTGCGCCAATCACGCTGCTCACGAAAAACATCTCGCTGATCACCACGCGCGGCGACGGGCCGAAGACGATGGCCGAGCTGATCGCCAAGGCCAAAGCCAATCCCGGCAAGCTCAATGTCGGCGCCGGCACCATCACCTCGCGGCTCGGCGCGCTGGCTTTTGTGCAGGCCGCCGGCATCGACGTCACGCTGGTGCCCTACAAGGGCAGCGCCGACATCACCCAGGGACTACTGACCGGCGCCGTCGATTTCGCCCAGGACAGCGTCTCCAATGCGCTCCCGCTGATCGAGGCCGGCAAATTCCGCGCGCTGGCGAAATACTCCGATCGTCCGCTTCCGCTCTTGCCGGACGTGCCGAGCCTCTCCGTTGCCGCAGGGCTGCCCGACATCGCCGAAAGCGCGACCTGGATCGGCGTCGTAGCGCCGGCCGGTACGCCGAAGCTGGTCATCGACAAGGTGCAGCGCGAGATCGTCGCCATCTATGCCGATCCGGCGATGGCGGCGCGGCTGGAAAAGGCGGGGTTGAACGCCGAGTCGAGCACGCCGGAAGAGCTCGATGCCTTTATCCGTAGCGAAAGCGCGCGCTGGGGCAAGCTGATCAAGAGCGGCATCGCGGATAAGATTTTGAATTGATCTCTCCCCTCCCCCTTGTGGGGAGGGGAGAAGAAATCTCAATACGCCGCCGCCAATATCGCATGCACGTCGCTCGCCGACGCCGGACGCGGCGCGGTGATCGATGCAGCGGCAATCTCGCCGGCGACGAACTCGGCCTTTGCGGAGTCGAAACCGACCTCGCGCAGCCGCTGCGGGATCGGAAATTTTTTCAGCATGGCGGCGATCGCGGCCGCTGGATCATCGCTGCCGAGCGCATCCTGCAAGCGCGCCTTGGCCTCAGGCGCCGCTTCGAGATTAAAGCGCATCACATGGGGCAGCAGGATCGCGTGAGTCTCGGCGTGCGGCAGGCCAAGGCCGCCGAGCACATGCGCCAGCTTGTGATGCAGCGCAGTGCCGGAGCTGAGCACTGTGCCGGCGAGCCAGGCACCGACGAGACACTCGCCGCGTGCCGGCACGTTTGAGCCATCGGCGACCACCACCGGCAAGTTTTGCCCGAACCGCCGCATCGCTTCGGTGGCGAGCCCGACCGTCACCGGCGTGCGGCTATCGACCCACAGCGCCTCGACGCAATGGGCGATGGCGTTCATGCCGCTGGCGGCACTGACCGCAGCCGGCAGGCCCAGCGTGAGATCGGGATCGTAGATGATGGTGCGCGGCACGACCTTGACGTCGCGGCCGGTGATTTTGCGCTCGCCGTCGGTCATGCCGAAAATCGGCGTTCCCTCCGAGCCGGAATAAGTCGTCGGCAAGGCGAGGATCGGCAAACCGGTCTCGAGCGCGATCGCCTTGGCGAGCCCGATGGCGGAACCGCCGCCCACCGCGATCAAACCGTCGGCATTGTCCTCCCGCGCGGCTTTCCGCCCTGCTTCGGCGACCGCCTTCGGAATATGCATCACCGCCTGCGCGTGGAGGCCGGCTGAGCGCGTACCAAGAAGCTCGCTGACTTTTTTGCCAAGCCGCGCGCCGCTGCCCGGCGTCGCGACGACAAGCGCGCGTTCGATCTTTAGCCGTGCCGCCTCATCGCCGACGCGATTGAGCGCACCGGAGGCAAAAACAACGCGTTGCGGCGGAACGTCGTGGGTGAAGGCGACCGCCTTCACTGCTCCTCGCGCCAGATGCCGAGCGCCTTCTGCGCCGGGCGATCGGAGATCGAGAACAGCACGGCGCCATCGGGCGCGTCGTGCTGGTAGCGCTTCCACGGCGGCACGACGAAGACGTCGTTCGGAGCCCAATTGAGCACCTTGCCGTCGACCGTGGTAGTGCCCTCGCCCTCGACGCACACGAAGATAGTGCCGTCAGTGGCGCGGTAGGACTCGCCCTTGAAGCCCTTGGGGAACATGGCAAGCCAAGCGCCCATGGTCGGCAACACCGGACCGCCAGTCGCCGGGTTGGCGTAGTTCACCCGCGCGCCATGGCGCTTGTCGACGTCGCCCGCCTTCATCATGCGCTCGATGATCGGCCGGGTGCGCGCATAGGTGTAGTTGATGACCGGGGTGTAGCTCCTGCTCCACGCCCCATCGGGCAGCACGCCCGAGCCGTAGAAGTTGAGCGAATCGCCGTCCTCGCGCGTGGTCTTTTGCGTGGCCTCGTCGGCATGGTCGGCGAAGGACGCCTCGTAAAAATTGACCGCCGGGAAGTCGAGCACGTCGAGCCACAGCATCGGCTTGTCCGAGGTATTGCCGTGATCGTGCGGCGCCCAGTTGGCGGTGATGACGAAGTCGCCGCGCGACATGTAGGACTTTTCGCCCTCGACCGCGGTGTAGGCGCCCTCGCCGTCAAGCACAAAGCGGATGGCGGAGGAGACGTGGCGGTGGGCCGGCGCCACCTCGTTGGGCAGGATCATCTGGATGCCGGCGAACAGCGTATTGGTGGCCTTGGATTCGCCGTGCAGCGCCGGGTTCTCCAGGACCAATACGCGGCGTTGCGCCTCCTCGGCGGTGATCAGGCCGCCGGATTCCAGGACCAGGGATTTGACGTCGTCATAGTGCCAGACATGGGGCTGGCAGCGCGTCACCGGCTCCTTGGTGACCACCGAGCCCATGACCTTCCACAACGGCGCCATGTCCTTCTTGGCGATCCGGTCGTAGAAGCCTTGGCGAATGGCCTCGATATTGTGCTTGGTATCCGGGCCGCCGTCGGCCGATTTCGTCGCGGTGGCAACCGCCATGGTGTCCTCCAGTGAGCTCGAAAGCCCGGTAATTTGACCGCAATATAGTCAACCCAGACGCCCGCGGAAATAGCGGTAAATGAAGGCCTGACGGGCCTGCCATGCAGCCTTAGCGGCCTATCGCTTAATTATTGGTGGCGCCACCGTCGACGGCGATAGTCTGACCGGTGACAAAGTCGCTGTCGGCGGAGGCCAGGAACACCAGCGCGCCGAGCAGATCCTCGGGGTATTCGTCGCGCTTGAGCGCGCGCCGCGCCAGCGATGGCGCCTGCGAATGCGCGAGATGGCCTGGGTTCTCGTTGATCACGCTGTCGCTGAGCGTGAATCCGGGCGCCAGATTGTTGACGCAGATATTGTGCTCGCCGAGCTCGCGCGACACCGAGCGGGTGAACGCCGTGACCGCGCCCTTCGAGGTCACGTAATGGGCGAAATTGGGAATGCCGCGAGCCACCGTGCCCGAGCTGATATTGATGATCTTGCCGTATTTTTGCGCGATCATGTGCGGCGCGACGTGTTTGGTCATCAGGAAGACGCCGCGGATATTGATCGACATGACTTTATCCCAAAGGCTGACGTCGATCTCGGTGACTTTCTGTTCGGCGAGCGGCGCGAACAAAGCGGCGTTATTGACCAAAATGTCGATCTTGCCAAAGCGCTCCATGGTCTTGGCCACCAGCGCCTTCACCGCGCCCTCGTCGCTGACGTCGGCGACCGCGCTCGCCACCGAATTGGCGCCGTGTTTTCCAGCGATCTCTTCGGCAAGCTCCTTGCCGTCGGCGACGTCGGCGATCATCAGGCGCGAGCCTTCGGCGGCCAGCCGGTGCGCATAATGCCGGCCGATGCCCTTGGCGCCGCCGGTGAGGAGCGCGACGCGGCCGTCGAGGCGGGCCATGGCTACTTCTTTCCGTTCAGCCGGCGGATGTATTTTTCAAAGCCGGCGAGCTGCTGCTTGACGATGTCGATGGTCGGCTGATCGGTCAGCTCGAGCGTCTTCTCGTCGAATTTCTTGGGCGCGAACGTCACCAAAATTTCGGGCTTGCCGAACAGGAAGGCGTCGATTGAAAGCAGGCTCTGCCGCAAGTGGTATTGCATACGCGCGCCGCCGAGCACGCCGCCAGCGCAGGACTGGATCGCCACCGGCTTGTCCTTGAACGGAACGTCCTTCATGCGCGAGACCCAATCGATGGCGTTCTTCAATCCACCCGGGATGCTCCAGTTGTATTCCGGCGAGACGATGATGACGCCGTCGGCCGAGCGGATCGCGGCGGCCCAGGCTTCGGCGTCAGCGGGAAAGCCGGTGCCGGCTTGAATGTCGTGATTGTAGATCGGCATCTTGTCCCAAGCGGGCGCCGGCGTGATCGTCATGCCCTCGGGCGCCAGCGACGGCAGGGTGCGCGCCAGCGAGGCGTTATACGAGCCCTTACGAAGGCTGCCGCAAATCGTGATGACGTTGAGGGTATTGTCGGCCATGTCGGTCCTATGGGTTGCAATGCGATGAAGTGTAGATGGCTGGAATTGAGGTCACAAGCGTACGCGGCCGCAATCGGTACGACCGATGAACGCCACGTGGCGATTGTCATTTAATTGTTCAGGATCGCGATATCCTTTGCCGAGCCAGGCCCCGGCAGCGATTGCACGAAGGCATAGATGTCGGCGATGTCCTTGTCCGACAGCACCGCGTCGGAATAGGCCGGCATGTCGTCGGATGGATTGCGTAGCTGGCCCTTGAAACCGTCGAACGGCAGCGCGGTGTGGGCGAGGATCGGCGCCGGGCCGTTATAGGCGCCGCCCTGCCCCGAGCGGCCGTGGCAGGTGAAGCAGCCGTCGGCGAGGAAGATGCGCTTGCCGTTCGCGGCGTTGCCTTGCGGTGCATCTTGCGCGGCGGCGAGCGACACGGCAGCCGCACCGAGAGCGGCTACGGCGAAGGCCGTCACCGCGATACGCTTGAACGTTTTCATCAAAACTCTCCTCAGCGCGGATCGGTTACGACATCGACCACGGCCGGCCCGCCGGCTTTTACGGCGGCGATGGCTCGGGTGAGCGCCGGCGCAAGGTCTTTCGGATCGGTGATTGGCCCCTCGCCGTGCGCACCCATGCCGCGGGCGATGGTGGCGTAATCGATATTCGGATCCTTGATGGTGGTGCCGATGTCCATCTTGTCGACGCCGCGGCCGTGCCGCGCCGCCATGGCGACGAGATACATGTATTCCTGATGGTAAGCGCGGTTGTTGTGCACGATGTAGAGGATCGGGATCTGGTGATGCGCCGCCGTCCACAACGCGCCCGGATTGAACATGAAGTCGCCGTCGCCGCCGAACGCCAAGGTGAAGCGGCCGTGCTTCTTGTTGGCAAGCGCAGCCCCGAGCGATGCCGGTAGATTATAGCCGACGCCGGAGCCGCCGGAGACGCCGTTCCACTGATACGGCTTCTTGAAATCCCACAGCCGGTGCATCCAGGACAGCCGGATCGCGGTGCCGACCACCGACCAGTCTTCGTCCTTGATCTGGTTATAGACCTCGGCGCACATCCGCGCCGTGGTGATCGGACTGGCATCCCAGCCGATGGTCGCATCGGTCTTGGAGCGCTCGACCATGGCGAGATGGGCCGCGGCAAGCTTTTTGCCGCGCTCGGCATAGCTCGCCTTGCGGCCGTCGTCGATCAGGCGCCTGGCCGCTTCGGTCAGCGCCGGCAAGGAAGCCTCGCCGTCGCCGGCGATGTCGAGATCGACGTCCTGCCAGCGGCCGAAATCCTGATAGTTGGATTTCAGATAAAGATCGCGCACGCCGAGCGTGATGATTTTTGTGTCGGATTTGTAGGCCGGCCGCGATTTTCGCACGATGCGGTCGCTGAAATGAGTGAGCGTGCCCCACAGGTCGTTCATCTCGATGGCGAGAATGACGTCGGCCTGGCCGATCATGGCGCGGCGAAAACTCTGGTTGAGTGGATGCCGCGACGGAAAGTTCATGCGGCCGGCATTGTCGATGACGGCGCATTGCAAGGTTTCGGCAAGCGCGACCAAGTTGGCCATGCCGGCCGGCGTGCGCGCCATGCGGTCGCAGACGATGACCGGGTTTTGCGCCTCGACCAGCATCTTGGCCGCCTGCGCAATCGCGGCAGGATCGCCTTGCGGCGGGGTCACCGGTACGAATTTGGGAATGCGTAACGACTCCGCATCGGGGATCGGGTTCTCCTGCAGCTCGGCATCGAGCGACAGGAAGACCGGCCCCATCGGCGGCGTGGTCGCGATCTTGTAGGCGCGCACCGCCGACTCGGCGAAATGCTGCAACGAAGCCGGCTGGTCGTCCCACTTGGTGAATTCGCGGACGATCTGCCCGATATCGACGCCGGCATGGACCCATTCGGCGCCGGGCGCGCGCTTGTCGGCCTCCATGATATTGCCGCCCACGACGAGGACGGGCACACGGTCGCACCAGGCGTTGTACATCGCCATGGTGGCGTGCTGCAGGCCGACGACGCCGTGGCACGCCATGGCCATCGGCTTGCCCTCGATCTTGGCGTAGCCCTGCGCCATGTGGACGGCGATGTCCTCGTGCACGCAGGTAATGATCTCGGGCTTGTTGTTGGCGTGATTGACGATCGCCTCGTGCAGGCCGCGATAGCTCGAGGCGCAATTGATCGCCATGTACTCGATGCCGAGCGAATTGAGCACGTCGGCCATGAAATCGCCGCCGCTGGTCGACTGGTTCACCGGATCGTTGGCCGGCGGCATGGTTTCAGCCGCGACCTGGCGCGGGCCGGGCACCGCGGCCTTCAACTTCTCGGCGGGCTCCGCCGGCATGGCATTGGCGGCAACCGGCGGCGTGACCGCGGCGGCCGCCGCCGCGCCGACGAGACTCGCGCCTTTGAGGAAATTGCGGCGGCTGGCGACCGGCTGCTGACGGCGTTTCGGCATGGCGTCCTCCTCCCAGGGATGGCTTGTTAAGCCAAGAGAAAATCGTGACTTTTGCTTGCTTCGATTCTCGCCTGCGGCCGAGCGAGCGTCAAGCAGGCCCGGGCTATGGCAGCTATGTGCTCGGCGAACTCAGCAGTGCCGGCGCGACGATGTCCTTCCAGCTCTTCGGCGGCGTTTTGAGCTCGCCATGGCGGCCCATGAAGTCGGCAAAAGCCTGCACGCCGTAAACCGCGCTGCCGAACTCGTCCTTGATCTCGCGCAGCACCGCTTCGATGAGGGGGTCGCTGAGCGACATCGACGGCTCATGGGTCAGGTAGATTTGCGCGGCGCGGCGCGGATCGCTGCGGATGATACGCGCGGCGTCCTCCATCGCCTTGCCGATTGCTTCCGGCATTTGCGGATGCGCCTCGATATAGGCCCGCGTCGCACCCATGATCAGGAACGACGCCTTGCCGTTCATCACATAGACCGAACTGAGCACGCGGTGAACTTTTGCGTCGCGCAACGCCAACTGCGTGTACGGCGGCGACGCGAAAAAAGCAGTCACCACGCCCGAACCATCCACCAGTGCGGTGACTGCTTCGGACGGCGACATGGTGACGACCTGATCGCGCAATTTATCGTACGCCTTGAACGTCTTTTCCGATTGCATCTCCAACAGGTACATCTGCGGCGCGGTCAATGACGGCATGGCGATGCGGTCGGTCGGCTGGAAGTCGGCGATGGTCGCGACATTGGGTCGATTGCTGACCAGCGTCAGCGGCATGGTGGTGATGCCGGATACGGCAAGGATTTGCGCCTGCGTGTCCTTGGCCTTTTCCCAGGCGGCGAGCAAAGGCGCGGTGCCGTACGGCCCCATGTCGATCGCGCCCGAGGCGATCGCCTCCTGCATCGGGCCGGCGCCGACAAAGCGCTGATAGCTTGCCTTGACGTC
Organism: uncultured Alphaproteobacteria bacterium; assembly: GCA_963724715.1. Classification (GTDB taxonomy): domain Bacteria; phylum Pseudomonadota; class Alphaproteobacteria; order Rhizobiales; family Xanthobacteraceae; genus BOG-931. The sequence continues at coordinate 23,693 of CAVRVV010000009.1, forward strand.
GAGATGCAGCTCCTTGGCGCGCTTCTCGACGAGTTTCAGGTCCTGGCAGATATAGACCGGCAGAAACGCCAAGCCGAAGCCGATACCGATCTTGACCTGATCTTGCGCGCGCGCCGGCGCCGCTGTGACGCAAAGCGTGGCGAGCACCGCAAGCCCTAGCACAAATCTGCGCAAAGCTTTCACTCATCCTTGGAAGGCGGGGACTATAATGCGTAGCCCGGATGGAGCGAAGCGAAATCCGGGGACGACCGTGACGCGTCAACGCCGATCCCGGATTGCGCTGCGCTCCATCCGGGCTACGACAAAAAATACTCCCGGAGCCGCTCGCGCGCGGCAAGCGCCTTGCCGAGATCGAAACCGTTGACGATGGCCAGGCGAAAGCCGCCGGGCGGCATGGCGTGCTGTTCCGGCGCGCGGTCTTCGTGGAAACTGATTTGCACGCTGGTGACACCGGGCGTGCGCTTGATCTCGTCGAGCAACGCCTGCGGCGGATGCCGATAGCGGCGGCCGTTCGGTCCGAACAGCACGACGCTGTAACCCTCGCTGCGGTCGTCGTCGTAAAAATCCCAGTCGCCATTCTCATAGAGCCCGACCAGCGCCTCGACCCAGCCGGGACCGTAGAGATCGGGCCATTGGTCGGCGAAGCGCAGATGCACCTCGATGATGGTGCCGCCGATGGTTTCGAGATTGAGCATGCCGGTATAGCCCGCGAGATTTTTTTGCACCCAGGAGCCGCATCGCGTCTCGATGTCGGCGTCCGGCTCGGCATGCACGGTCCAGTAATCGAACGTGCCCTCGCCTGCCGGCCTGCCGGTCGAATGGCGCCACCAGCGCGGCTCGCCGTCGACTACCGCCAAGTCCGAGGAGACGTGGCGGCCGTCGAGCAGCGTCATCCAGAAATGGCCGGGCGCGTAGTGCAACTCATAGTCGGCCGCCGTTTGCAGCACGCGGCTGCCGACGCCCATGCCCTTGAGATTGGTAATTGGTTTGGAAAATACTGGAAAGCGTGCCGGCGTTACGCCATGCGGGGCGGCCTCAAGGTTTTGGCTCAGCGCGACGGCAAGCTTGTCGTAGACCCAGCGATGCGCCGAATACCACTGCCAGGCATCGCAGTCCTCGGTCGGAATATTGGCGGCCGTCTTGACGTGATCGAAATACTGGAAACGCCAAGGATCGACTTCGCAGATCGGCATGGCCGCTCAGCCGTCCTGCCGCGTCCCGTCGTAGGAGAGCGCGTGCACGGCGAACAGGCCATCGCTCCAGGTCTTAAGCGGCGACCAGCCGCTGCCGCGGGCCAGCGCCTGGAAAGAATCGATGGTGTATTTGTAGCTGTTCTCGGTGTGGATGGTCTCGCCGGCGCGGAAATCGACGGCCGCGCCGTTGAGGCGCACCTTCTGCCGCCGCGTCGAGGCAAGGTGCATTTCGATCCTGTTGTGGGCGCTGTTGTAGAAGGCGTGATGCTCGAAGGCGCCGAGATTGAAATCGGCGCCGAGTTCGCGGTTGATGCGCGTCAACAGATTGAGATTGAATTTCGCCGTTACGCCCTCGGCGTCGTTGTAAGCGTCGTAGAGAATTTTCGTATCCTTGACCAGATCGACGCCGACCACGAACAGCGCGCCCTTGCCCAGCATGCCGCCGGCATGGCGCAAAAATTTGCACGCTTCGTGCGGCTCGAAATTGCCGATGGTCGATCCCGGAAAAAAGCCGACCCGCGGCAGCGCGGCGATCGCCGGCGGCAGCGTAAACGCTTTGGTGAAATCCTCGACCAGCGGATAGACGCCGAGATGCGGAAAATCGCGGCGCAATTGGGCGGCGTCCTGCTGCAAAAAATCGCCGGAAATATCGACCGGCACATAGGCCTCCACCGTCGCCGCGACGCCGAGCAGGATGCGCGCCTTGCGGCTCGAGCCGCCGCCGAATTCGACCAAGGCGCAGTTTTGCGGAAACAGCGAGGCGATCGCCGGCGCGTTGTCCTGCAGAATGCCGATCTCGCTTCGCGTCGGATAGTATTCCGGCAGTCGCGTGATGCGGTCGAACAGCGCCGAGCCCGCCAGATCATAGAAATATTTCGGCGGCAGGCTTTTCGGCTTTGCGGAAAGACCGGCGACGACGTCGGCCGCGAACGGATCGTTCGTTGCAGCCGGGACCGCGCGCCGCGCGATTTGGACGGATCGTGCCATGAGTTTGCTCAGTGTTCGTATTCCGCCAAGCGCAAGCCGCTGAATTGCCAGCGTGCCGACGGATAAAAAAAGTTGCGATAGCTCGCCCGCGAATGCCCGGCCGGCGTCGCCAGCGACGAGCCACGCAATACCATCTGGTTGACCATGAACTTGCCGTTATATTCGCCGATCGCGCCGGGCGGAGCTTTGTAGCCGGGATATGGGGTGTAGGCGCCGCGAGTCCACTGCCAGACGATGCCGAACGCGTCATTGAGCACGCCGCTTTTGGCGGCGACTTCCCATTCGCCCTCGGTCGGCAGATCCTTGCCGGACCAGCGCGCGAAAGCGTCCGCCTCGTAATAGCTGACGTGGCAGACCGGTTTCGTGGCATCGACCCGGCGCAGGCCGCCGAGCGTCATCGCGTGCCAGGCGCCGTCGATCTTGCGCCAATAGCCCGGCGCCTCCCAGCGATTCGCCTCGACCGCGTCCCAGCCGTCCGATAGCCACAAGGTCGGCGTCGTGTATCCGCCGTCGGCCATGAATTCGAGCCACTCGCCGTTGCTGACAAGCGACGGCGCCAGCCGCACCGGCCGCAATACGACCTGATGCGCCGGCTGTTCGTTGTCGAAACAAAACCCGCCGTCGCCATGGCCGATCATGTGAATGCCGGCAATCAGCGCGCCCGCGGCCGGACCTTCGCTCGCCACTTGCGGCCATTGCCAATCGGGATCGTAGGCCGGATGGGTTTCGTTGAACGAGAACGCGTGCAGAATGTCGGTAAACAACAGCTCCTGGTGCTGCTGTTCGTGATTGAGACCGATCTCGATGATCGGGATCAGGGCCTCGAAATTTTCTGTCGAATCGATCAACGCGCCCACGGCGGCATCGACGTGAGCGCGGTATTCGGCGACTTCGGCGGCGTTGGGCCGGGTGATGAGCCCGCGTTGCGGGCGCGCCTGCCGCGGCCCGGCTGCGACGTAATAGGAGTTGAACAGATAGGCGAAGCGCTCATCGAACGGTTTATAGTCCGGAGCGAACGGACGCAGCAGAAATTGCTCGAAGAACCAGGTCGTGTGCGCCCGGTGCCATTTGGTCGGGCTCGTGTCGGGCATCGACTGGATGACCTGGTCCTCTGGCGACAACAGCGCCGCGCGCCGCTCGGTCTCGCCGCGCACCGCCTGGAAGGCATTCAGCCAAACATGGCGCGGATCGTCCGACGGCTGCGCCGCCGCGACGGAATCGTTCGCCGGATCGGCTATCCGAATACGCTTGGAAGCGGCGGCGCGTGGCATTGCAAGGGTCCGCAAAGGGCGGGGATTAATGACAGATTGGCAAAGTCTGGGAAGATAATCGGCCCCCGATAGGTTGGTTCCATACATGATCTATTCGCCGCAGACTGCAATGCGATTCGGCGGCCGCTAACAAGGATGTGATCGCGCCATGACGAATGCGTAAAATGACGGCAGAGTTGGCGTAAATACCGCTATCGACGTATGATTTTGCACTCGGCGCCGGCCGGGGGAGAACGGGCCTAATGAAAAAGCGCATGACCCGTAAGCGCGGGAAGCCGATGCTGCCGCGCGAGCGCGCCGACTTTTCGGCGATCGTCGATCGGCCGCCGCTGAAACTGCCCGGCCGCAGCCGGCTGGTGTTGTGGACCATCGTCAATCTCGAAGTCTGGGACATCGGCAAGCCGATGGCGCGCCAGGTGCTGGCCCCACCCACCGGACAGACGCTCATTCCCGACGTGCCGAACTGGAGCTGGCACGAATACGGCATGCGGGTCGGCGTCTGGCGTTTCTTCGATCTGTTCAAGCGCCTGAAAATCAGGCCGACGCTCGCGATCAATGCCCGGGTTTGCGAGGATTACGCGCGCGTCGCGCAGGAAGCAAAGAGCGACGCCTGGGAATTCATGGGTCACTCCTATCAGCAAGGCCCGATCCACGTCGAACCCGACCAGAAAAAGATGATCGCGCGTTCGCTCGACGTGCTCGAGCGCTTTTGCGGCAAGCGGCCGGTCGGCTGGCTTGGGCCTGGGCTCACGCAAACCCTGGAGACGCCGGATTTGCTGACTCAGGCCGGCATCAAATATATCGGCGACTGGGTCTACGACGACGAGCCGACCACGATCCGCACCACGCACGGCCCGCTGGTGACGCTGCCCTATACGATGGAGCTCAACGACATTCCGATGATGGCGGTGCAGCACCACGAAAGCGATTATCTGTTGAAGCGCACCATCGATCAGTTCGATCGGCTCTATGCCGAGGGCGAGAAGCGCGCAAAAATTCTGGCGCTGGCGATTCATCCGTATCTGAGCGGCCAACCACATCGCATCAAATATCTCGAAGCGATCTACGATTATGCGCGCCGCTTCGACGGCGTCGAATACTGGACAGGCGAGGAGATTTTGCAGTGGTATTTGCAATCAAAAACCAAATAGCGGGCGCGGCGCTACTGCTCGCGACTGCGCTGACAAGCAGCGCGGCGAACGCTGCCGCGCCGTGCCGCACCGGTGGCCCTTACGAGGCGTGGCTCGGCGCGTTCGAGCGCGAGGCGATTGCGGGTGGCGTGTCGCAGCGCACGGTCGCCGAGGTGGCGCCTTACCTCACCTACGACCAGCGCATCGTCAACATCGACAGCGGCCAGCGCGTGTTCTCGCAGACTTTTTTGGAGTTTTCCGACCGCATGGCGGCGGCCTATCGCATCCAAACCGGTGCGGCGAAGATCAAGACTTACGCGCAAGTGTTCTCGCGGATCGACCAGCAATACGGTGTGCCGGCGCCGGTGATCGTGGCGTTCTGGGCGCTGGAAAGCGATTTCGGCGCCAATATGGGCAAGGAGAAAACGCTCAGTTCGCTGGCGTCGCTGGCCTACGATTGCCGGCGCGCCGACCGCTTTCGCGCCCAGCTCCTCGACGCACTGCGGCTGATCGAGCGCGGCGATCTGCGGCCTGAAGACATGATCGGCTCGTGGGCCGGCGAGCTCGGCCAGACCCAGATGATGCCGTCGGAATATTTCCAATACGCCGTCGATTACGATGGCGACGGCAAGCGCAATCTCTTGCGCAGCGCCCCCGACGTGCTCGGCTCAACGGCGAATTATCTGGTCGGACTCGGCTGGAAACGCGGCGAGCCGTGGCTGACCGAAGTGCGCGTGCCGGCCAACCTGCCGTGGGACCAGGCCGACCTCGCCATCCAATTGCCGCGGTCGAAATGGGCGTCATACGGCGTCACCCTCGCCGACGGCCGCGCGCTGCCGGCCGACACTCTGCCCGCTTCGTTGCTGTTGCCAATGGGGCGCCTTGGACCCGCCTTCCTGGTCTATGCGAACTTTCAGATTTATCTGCAATGGAACAACTCGCTGGTCTATTCGACCACGGCGGCCTATCTCGCCACCCGTATCGCCGGCGCGCCCGCCCTGCATCGCGGCTCTCCCCCACCGGCGCTCGCCTTCGCCGACATGAAAGAGATGCAAACCATGCTGGCGCGCACCGGTTACGACGTCGGCAAAATCGACGGCTTCGCCGGCTTGAAAACCCGGCAGGCGGTCAAGGAGATGCAGAAGAAATACGGCCAACCCGCCGATTCCTATCCGACCGCGGAACTGCTCGCGCGCATGCGGGCCGGGCGGTAGAAGTCTTCGCATGCGTGTCGCGTTCGCTCTTGCCGTTCTGCTGTCACTGGCCGCGCCTGCGTCCGCGCAAAAGATCACCATTGCGGTGGTGCCGAGCGTGCCCGGCGGCGCGACCTATGTGGCGCTCGACAAGGGCTATTTTCGCGACGCTGGTCTCGACGTCGATATCGAGCGCATCGATTCGCTCGGCAAGGCCGTGGCCTTTCTCGCCACCAATCAGGTGCAGGTGGCGCAAGGCGGCATCAATGCCGGCTTCTACAATTCGGTGGCGCAAGGCCTGCCGGTGGCGCTGGCGCTGGAAAGCGGCTCGTCGCCGACCTATCACCAGATCATCGTGCGGACAGATCTCAAGCACCAGATCAAGACGCCCGCGGATCTGAAAGGCCGCACCGTCGGCTTGAGCTCCGCCGGGTCGAGCTCGATGTACGAAGTCGCCTCGGTGCTCGCCTCCGCCAAGCTCAGCCTGAAGGACATCGACGCCAAAAATCTGTCGTTCGCGCAGATGGCGACGGCCATGGCGAACGGCGCCCTCGATGCGGCGATGGAGGTGGCGCCGTTTACCGAGCGCCTGATTGAGCAGAACATCGGCGTGCCGTGGATCGATCCCGACGACTATATCCACCCGTTGCCGATGACGAGCGTCGGCTACATCGTCAATACCGACTGGGCGCGGCAAAATCGCGATACCGCGAGCAAGCTGTTCGTCGCGCTGGCGCGCGCTGGCCGCGATTATTGCCAAGCCTATCATCACGGCCCGAACCGCGCCGAGATCATCGATATCTTTCTCAAATACCGCATCGGCACCGACCGCGACCTGCTCGACCGCATGGCCTGGCAATCGCGCAACCCGAACGGCGCGTTCAATGTCGCCAGCATCACCGACATGCAGGCGTTCTTTCAGCGTGAGGGCGTGATCAACAAAACCTCGCCGGCGGACAAGCTGGTCGATCCGAGCTATGCCGCCGATGTCGCCAAGGCGCTCGGGCCGTTCGACCTCATCAACAAGGCAAGCCCGCTCAAGGGCTGCCGTTAGAGAGACAAGATATGTCAAGAAAAGTTCGTCGCGTTGTGACCGGTCATGATGTCGATGGCCGTTCGACGTTCCTCATCGACGGCCCTACTCCGCACGTCTTCGGCCGCAGCAAAGGCAGCGCCATCGTGCACGAATTGTGGGAGACGACGCGCACGCCCGCCGACAATCGCGGCAATAGCGACGCCATCGCCCGCGGCCATCGCCTGCCGCCGCCGAAGGGCGGCTCGGTATTCCGCGTCATCGAATATCCGCCGGATCGCGAGCGGCTTGCCGCCATCGCGCACGAGGAAAAGCTGCCCGACGACGGCTCCGGGCGCGCCGCGGCGACCGACCGCAACAATCCGCGCCATCCCGGTTTTCACAAGACCGCAACGATCGATTACGCCATCGTGCTCTCGGGCGAGATTTTCGCCATGATGGATGACGGCGAAGTGCTGCTGCAGGCCGGCGACGTACTCATTCAGCGCGGCACCAATCATGCCTGGAGCAATCGCACCAATGAGCCGGCCGTGGTCGCGTTTGTGCTGATCGACGCCGAGCCGGTGTGAATGCCGTCATTCCGGGGCGCGCCAAAGGCGCGAACCCGGAATCCATAATCACGAAAAGCGAGGCTCTTGAAGATTCAGATGCTTCTGCCGCGATAGTGATTATGGATTCGGGTTCCTCGCTTCGCTCGGCCCCGGAATGACGAACTATCTCCGCCCGTTTAATTCCGGCACGTCGTAATCTTCCCAGCCCGGAACGTCCGCGACGTCATAAAATTTTTCGCCGAACGGCCGCGTAGCGTCGATGCCGATCGAGGATGAAATCCGCATGGTACGGTCGCGGGTCAGATCGACCGACGGATCGGAGGGCCCGGCCGGCACGTTGTCGATGACGATGACGTCGCGCGCCGGCTGGACGCGAAACGCGAGCGCCCACTCGACTTCGGTCGAGGAATGCACGTCGATGTCGGGATCGACGATCACGGTCCATTTCGGCCGGATATTGCTCGACATCGCCGAGAGGATCACCTGCCGCGCCTCGCCGGCGAAACGCGGCTCCATCGAGATCACCACATAGAACGACACGCCCGCCGAGGCGCGCACTGAGACCTGCTTGATGGTCGGGAATTGCCGCTTGAGCTGGCGCAGGAACGACGCCTCGAACGGGATTTGCTTGAGGATGTGGTTCTCGGTCACCGGCTTGCCGGTGAGGAGACCTTGGAAGATCGGCTTTCGTCGGTGCGTGATCGCGGTGATGCGCGCCACCGGCTTCTGCGACGGCCGCGTGTAATAGCCGGTATATTCGCCGAGCGGGCCTTCGAGCACGGTAGTGTTGAGATCGACTTCGAACTCGATGACGACTTCCGCGGTCGCCGGCACTTTCACGTCGCAGGTCTTGCAGCGCGTCAACTCGACCGGCGCGCCGCGCAAGCCGCCGGCCAGCGCCCAGTCGTCGGTGGTGTCGGGCACCTGCACCTGGCAGGTATAGGCGATGATCGGATCGACGCCGATGATCAGCGCCGCCTTGGGCACGATGCCGAGCTTTTTGCACTTCGCCAGATTCTTACCGAAGCGGTGGAACGGCTGCGCCGAGAACGACACCGTGTCCTTGCCGAGAATGAGAAAGCGATAATGCCCGACATCCGGCACGCCGGTCTCCGGATCCTCGGAGACGACGATGCCCGGCGTGATATACGGCCCGCCGTCCTTGGGGCTGTATTGCGGCACTGGAAAGTTGCGGATGTCGATGGCGTCGCCTTCGATGATCTCGTCGTGGCACGGCGCGCCGTTGGCGGCAAACGTCGGCGAGATCGGGTTGTCGAGGCCGTGCAACACCTTGTCGAAAATCGTTTTCTCGTCGGCCTCGAAGGCAAGCAGCGCCTTTTCTCGCGTGGAATAGATACCGGCGACCAGCGGATAATTTGTGCCGTTATTGTTGAACATGATCGCCGGGCCGTTACGGACGTAAGCCTGTTTCATCGCCTTGCCGACGTCGTTCAAGGCGATCGGGCGGTTGATATCGATCAACTCGCCATGCTGGCGCAGTACATCCAGGAATTGGCGGAAGTCGGCAAACGGCATTTTGTTGTCCTCGTCATTCCGGGGCGCGGGCCAACGGGCCGGCCAGAAGTGGCCGGCCCGATGACAGGCTCCGCCCGCGAACCCGGAATCCATAACCACGAAACGGCGGATTGTCGAAGGCCGCGCCATCACCCGGACGGTGGTGATTATGGATTCCGGGCTCCTCGCTTCGCGAGGCCCCAGAATGACGGTCTCACATCACATCGCCCATCACTACTTCACCCTCGCTCGGCGGCCGTTCGTAAAATTCCGGATTCATCCGGCTCGGCAGGCCTTCGCGCTTGAGGATCGCCTCGAATTCCTGGCGGATCGCCGGATCCTCCTGGTGATACGGAATGGCGCTGCCGCCTTTGCCCAGATCGATGGCGCCGTAATCCATCAGCTGCTCGCCGGGCAGGCCCGGCTTGCGCGCGCGCTGATTGTTCGGACCGTGCCAGGCGGTGATGCGCAGGCCCTCTTTGCCGGTGCCGAAATGCTGGTGGTACCAGTCGCCGCTCATGGGCGCGGCGGACACGAGGCCGACCGGCTCGTAATCCTGGCGCAGGATTTTGTCGGCCTTGCCGTTCTGCCACGGCGTGGTGCCGAGCGCCTCAGGCCACGTGTAGGTGTAGCCTTTGCCCTTGACGCAGACGAGCACGGCGGCGGAAGCGTGCTTGTGCGCCTTGGAATAGCGGCCGGTCTCGTGCTGGCCGATCCACAGATAGAAGCGGTTTTTTGCCATCGCGGGCTCGACCCGCCGGTAGCCGGGCGAGCGGCGGTTATCGAGCGGCAGATCGCAATTGACAATGTCGGGGATGAGATTGGTACGCCGCATGGCGAGCCCCCGGATCGGATCGGGCTCTACGTCGTCGTTCGGCTTGAAGAAATCCTCGGCGCCGGAAAACCGTTCGCTGAACGTGTAGGGGCAGTTGAAGATGAAATCGTTGTTGTCGAGCACGTTCATCACGTTCGGCGCCGTGGTGCCGCACAGCAGCAAGGCCGGCGAACTCGCTGCATTGATGATGCGGTGAAAAGCGTTGAGCGGAATGGTGAACAACGAGCCCTTCTGCCATTCGAAGACGTGGCGCTTGCTCTGGCCTTCCTGCCACACTTCGATGGTGCCGCGGCCCTCGACCACCAGCACGACTTTTTCGTAAAGATGCCGCTCGACATTGAGCGCGCCGGCGCCAGGCACTTCGACGACGTAGAGGCCCCACAAGCCTTCTGTGCCGAACAGCTGGATGAACGAGCCGCGGCCGCCGAGCCGCGGCCACGCCACCAGCGGCAGATCCTGCACCCGGCGCACGCCGATGCCGCGATAGCATGGGACGCCCTCGGCTTCCATGAAGCGGTCATAGGGCAACGGCTGGCGTTTGAATTTTCCGAAGCCGGCGTTTTCGCCCGCTTGGGGCTCGTGCCAGTGGGCGCCATCGGGGGTGTCGTGCATGACAACGTCTCCAGCTATCGCGTTCGCACGCCGCCCCCGTGCCGTACGATATTATGTGCGAACCGGCGCGGCCCGCCAAACCGCCGCAATGACGTCCATTTGAGCGGAACGCATATCGCAGCCGTGGACGTCGGCGGGCTCTTGGTTGTAGACGATGGCGGCAACCGAGCGGGGCGACGCCTGCCTTCGGACGCCAATCCTGATGCTTTTGCCGGGCTTTGCAATTCAGCGCTTGACCGTACCGGCCAAAGCGGCAGAAGATGCTGAAAAGACAGCAGTTTTTCATTATTCCAAAGTAAAACAAGTGGCCCCGCACGCGCCTCTCTTCGATTGGACCTGCTTGAGCGAATGTAACATTATAACGTCACATTCGCGCGGCAGCGTGCCGATTTGGCGTAGGCCGGGGCGCGACCAGCAGAGCGGACCGTTTGAAATGCAAAAAACTCCTCGCGCAAAGCGATTTCGTCACGGTGTTGCTTTTGCCGTCCTCGGCAGCGCGCTTCTGATAGCCAATCCGTTCACCCAATCCGCGCGCGCGCAAAACGCCGCCGCCCCTTCCGCGCCGGCGGTTGCGCAACCGGTCGCTCCATCCGCCGCTGCGCCAACCGCGCCGGCGGCCACGCCGACCTCGCCAGCGCCGGCCGCCGAGGCGCCATCGGTTCCGGCCGATGCAGCGGCGCCCGCGGCCACCGATCAACCCGTCGGCCAAACCACCGTGAGCCGCACGCAACTGCCGCAAGACCTGTCGCCGTGGGGCATGTTCCAGGACGCCGATCGTCTGGTGAAGGGCGTCCTGATCGGGCTTGCCTTTGCCTCTCTCGTGACCTGGACGGTCTTTGTCGCCAAGACATTCGAGCTGCGCACCGCGCGCCGCGAGGTGCACGACGGGCTTCGCATCCTTGGCAAAGCGGCGACGCTCGCCCAGGCCCATGAGCAATTGCGCAACGGCACGACGCCGGTGGCGCAACTCATGCAGACCGCCGCGCAGGAAATTCGCCTCTCCGCCAATGCCCGCGGCGACGGCTTGAAGGAACGCATCGCCTGGCAGCTCGAACGCCTCGAAATGGCGACCAGCCGAAAAATCTCCCGCGGCACCGGCGTACTCGCCACTGTCGGCTCGACGGCCCCGTTCGTCGGCTTGTTCGGCACGGTGTGGGGCATCATGAACAGCTTCATCGGCATTTCCAACGCCCACACCACCAATCTCGCGGTGGTGGCGCCCGGCATCGCGCAAGCCTTGCTGGCGACCGCGCTCGGCCTCGCCGCCGCTATCCCTGCGGTCATGATCTACAACGTGCTGGCGCGGCAGACGACACACTATCGCGCGCTGCTTGGTGACGCCTCGGCGCTGGTGATGGGGCTGGTCAGCCGCGACCTCGACCGCGCCAAGCTGCCGCTCGCTCAAGCCGCCGAGTAACCGCCGTGGCCATCCGTCTCGATCATGGCTCCGACGAACTGACCGAAGTGCACGATATCAACGTCGTGCCGTTCATCGACGTGATGCTGGTGCTGTTGATCATCTTCATGGTTGCGGCGCCGCTTGCCACCGTCGACGTGCCGGTCGACCTGCCGTCGTCGAACACGCAGCCGCAGCAGCGGCCCGACAAGCCGATCTATCTCACCATCAAGGCCGACCTGACGCTGGCCATTGGCGACGACCCGGTGACACCCGGCGCGCTGGCGGCGACACTCGATGCGCTCAGCGGCGGCAACAAGGAGGACCGCGTCTTCCTGCGCGCCGACCGCGCCGTGCACTATGGCGACGTCATGCAGGTGATGAACGACTTACGCGCGGCCGGCTATCTCAAGATCGCCCTCGTCGCGCTCGAAACGCGGGACGTGAAATGACCGCGCACGCGCTCACCTGGATCGATGACGACGATCCGCGCGACCTTGTCCGCTGGTCGGTGGCGGCGGCCGTCGTGGTCTGCCTGCATGTCGCGCTGATCGGCGGTTATTTGTTGTGGCAACCGCAGTCGGAGCCCGATTTGGGGGATGAAGCTTCGGTCATCGCCATCGAGCTGACCCCGCAGGTAAACGAGCAGGTGGAACAGGCCAAGGTCGACGCACCGCAGCCGCCGCAGGACACGACGCCCGACGTCGCGCTGCCTGAGGAAAAGCCGCCCGAGAAGGTCGAGCCTACCAATCCGTCGGAATTCACCACGAAACGCGTCGATGCGGCATCGCCGCGCATCGATCCGTCGTGGCAGTCGCTGCTGTTCAAGCAGTTGCAACGGTTCAAGAGCTATCCGAGCGGCGCACGGGCGCGCAACGAGCAGGGAGTCGTGATGCTGGCCTTCACCGTCGACCGCAACGGCCACGTCCTGTCGCGGCAGATCGTGAACGGCTCCGGCTATCCCGATCTCGACGCCGAGGTGCTCACCATGCTTGAGCGTGCGCAGCCACTGCCGGCATTCCCGGCAAGCATGACGCAAGCGCAGCAGGATTTCTCCGTTCCGATCCGCTTTTCGCTTACAAGTCGGTGATCGAGCCGACTAATATGCCCCGTCCATTTCCGGAGGAACCATGCGTACCAAACAGTGCCTGACGCTTGCCGACGTGAAAAAGATGATCGCTGCCTGCGAGGCCGAGGCCGCCAAGAACAAATGGGCGGTGGCGATCTCGGTGGTCGACGACGGCGGCTTCCTGTTGGGCTTTCAGCGCATGGACGGCGCGCCGGCGATCTCGGCCGAAGTGTCCATGGGCAAGGCCAAAACCTCGGCCATGACCAAGCGGCCGAGCAAATTCTTCGAGGACCGCATCAAGGAGCGGCCGGCCTTTGCCGGCTTTCCCGCCGGCATTTTGATCCAGGGCGGCATGCCGGTGATGCACCAGAACGAATGTGTCGGCGCCATCGGCGTCTCCGGCGTGCAATCGCACGAGGATGAGCAGATTGCGCAAGCCGGAGCGAGCGCGCTCGGCTAGAGCGCGCTCGTCAAGGCGGAGGAGCTTACTCCGCCGGCACGCTTGCGAGCTCGCCCGGCCGGGTGACCGTGCGTTCGAAATTGAGCCAGAATGTGCTCACGGCCGACATCAAAGCGAGGCCGGCGAGGAGATAGAGCCCGGAGGCGAAGCTTCCGGTATAGGTCTTGATCCAGCCGACGGCACTCGGGCCGAAGAAGCCGCCGAGATTGCCGATGCCGTTGATCCAGGCGATGCCCGATGCCGCCGCACTGCCGGTCAGGATCATCGACGGCAGGGTCCAGAACGGCCCCTTGGTGCCGTAGAGTCCGATGGTGGCAATGGTCATGCCGACCACGGCCCAGACCGTGCCGATCGTCATGCCGGCGATGACGAGGCCGACCGCGGCGACGACGCAAGCCACGCACAAATTCCAGCGCCGCTCGCCCATGTAGTCGGAGACCCAGCCCCAGGCCACCATGCTCAAGGCGCCAAATGCGTATGGGATCATGCTGACCCAGCCGACCTGCATATTGGATACCCCGAGTTGCTTGACCATTTGCGGCAGAAACAACAGGAGCCCGAGGCTCGCGGTGACGATGCCGAAATAGTTCAAGGTCAGGATCAAAACTTTTGGCTCCCAGAACGATTGCCAAAGGCTGATTTTGCGCTTGGCTTCGATCAGCTTGCGCTCGTCCTCGAGCGTGTCGATGAGCCAGCTGCGCTCCTGTTCCGTGAGCCAATGGGCTTGGTGCGGCCGGTCGGTGACAAAGAACAGGAAGAAAAATCCGACGAGGACGGTCGGGATCGCTTCGGCGATGAACATCCACTTCCAGCCGGCCATGCCCAACACCCCGTTGAGCTCGAGCAGCGCCGTCGACAGCGGCGCGCCGGCCGCAACCGCCAGCGGCAGCGCCACGGTGAAACCTGCCATGATCCGGCCGCGGTGCCATTCCGGGAACCAGTAGGTGAAGAACAGGATCATGCCGGGGAACAAGCCGGCCTCGGCGAGGCCGAGCAGAAAGCGCATGGTCAAAAAGCTCCACGGCCCGACGACGAACGCCGTGGCGCCGGACAGGATGCCCCAGCTGATCATGATGCGCGCAATCCAGATCCGCGCACCGACCTTTTCCAGAATGAGATTGCTCGGCACTTCGAACAGGAAATAGCCCCAGAAGAAGGCGCCGGCCGCCATGCCGTAGGTCGCGGCGTCGAGGCCCAGATCCTTGTTCATGGTCAGGGCTGCGAAGCCCACATTGATGCGGTCGAGGTAGCAGAGAAAATAGGTGAGAATGGCGAGCGGCAGGAGCCGCCAATAGACTTTGCTTGCCGTCGATTTCTCGACCGTATCGGGCATGGTTGCCTCCCAGGACATGTTGCGGCTCTTTTCGGCCATTGCGTTCCAGCATAGACCGGCCGGGGCCGCGCGCAACAGCCGAAAGACCACATTGGATTTGCCGGCGGCCGCGCAATTGCGGATGATCGCCAAAACCACGAGAACCGGAAATGTTCGGCTGGCGTAAACGCATCGGTTATATCGGCCCGACCGTGATGGAGGTCGTGCCCTACGAATTCTACAAGTTCGCGCCCGACGGCGTCGGCCTGGTCGGCGTCACCTGCAATATCGACGATTGGAGCGCGGACTATTTCGACCAGGCGCTGGCGCAAGTCACCACCGCGGCGGCCTATCTCGGCTCGCGCGCGGTCGATTTCATCATTCACGGCGGCGGCCCGTTGATCGTGGCGCGCGGCAAGGGATTTGAAGAAATCATCGTCAACGACATCGAGAAGGCTTCAGGCGTGCGCGCGACGACCGGCATCCGCGCCGCCATGGAGGCGCTATGGCACTTCGGGGCGCGGCGCGTCGCGATGGCCTCGCCCTATCCGGAGCGCCACGACCGCGCCATGGCGGATTATTTGAGCGCCCACGGCTTTGAGATCGTGTGCGCCGAAGGCTTGGATGTGCCGTTCAAGCGGCTGCAGGCGGTGCCGCCGGCGGATATAAAAGCCTTTGTCGAGGGTGTTGTCCGCCGCGCGCCCACATGCGATGCCGTTTACCTGCCTTGCCCGCAATGGCAGGCGGCGCAGACCGTAGATGCGCTGGAGCGCGATCTCGGCATCCCAGCGATCTCCTATTCGCATGCGAGCTTTTTTGCCGCCTTCAAGGCGCTCGGTATCAAGGAGCCGATCAAGGGCCATGGGCGGTTATTGGCGTCGCTCGCGGATGCCGCAGCATGACGCGCGCGGCTCATCTCGGCGCTTCCCTGTCTTGGATCGTGCTGCTGTCGGTGACAGTGGCACGCGCGGAAACGGTTGCGGACTTTTATCGCGGCAAGACCATCGAGCTTGCGATCGCCGGCGCTCCGGCCGGCGGTTACGACGTCGCCGCCCGCACGTTGGCCAATCACTACGGCCAGCACATCCCTGGCAATCCCACCGTCATCGTCAAGAACATGCCGGGCGCCGCCGGGTTGGTCGTCACCAATTATCTCTACAATGTCGCCAAGCGCGACGGCACCGTCATCGGCATGCCGACCAGCAACGTGCCGATCGAGCCGCGCCTAAAGCTGCTGTCGCCCGACGGCAGCAACGTCAAATTCGATCTGGCGAATTTTTCCTGGATCGGCACGCCGCTGCAGGAACCGCAAGTGACCTGGGTCTGGCACACCGCGCCGGCGGCGAGCGTCGAAGATCTGAAAACAAACACGATCCTGATGGGCTCCACCACGGCGTCCGCCGACAATGCCATCCTGCCGATGCTGGTCGACGAATTGATCGGCACCAAGATGAAGGTGCTGACCGGCTATCAGGGCCAGAACGAGATCAATCTCGCCGCCGAGCG
This sequence comes from uncultured Alphaproteobacteria bacterium, assembly GCA_963724715.1. Lineage (GTDB taxonomy): Bacteria > Pseudomonadota > Alphaproteobacteria > Rhizobiales > Xanthobacteraceae > BOG-931. The sequence continues at coordinate 39,756 of CAVRVV010000009.1, forward strand.
CGGCGAGGTGCAGGGCAACAATACCGGATTGTCCAATCTCACCGTCAACAAGGCGGACTGGCTGCGCGACGGCAAGGTGCGCATCCTGCTGCAGTTCGGCAATGAACGGCTGCCGCAATTGCCGGACGTGCCGACCGCGATCGAATTGGCGTCGTCCGAAGCCGACAAGGCCATGTTGCGGTTCTACGGCCTCAAATTCACCATGGCGCGGCCGCTGCTCATTCCGCCGCAAGTGCCGGCGGAGCGCACCGCCACGTTGCAGGCGGCGTTCGAAGCGACGATGCAGGATCCCGAATATATCGAGGAAGCCCGGCGCATCGGCCTCGATACCAATTGGCTCGGCGCCAAGGCGCTCGCGGAGCGCGTCGGCGACATCGCCGCGACGCCGCAAGCGGTGGTCGATCACCTGCACGATTTGCTTGGCCGCGGCGGCGTGAAATAGTTGGCGCCGTCATGGCAGCCACACGGAGAGGTTGGCACTCACCCGCCAAAACCTGTTGTATGATGGGTAACGACTTTCGCTTGGGAGGATAGCACCGTGCTTGCGCCCGCCGCCGCATCCATGCAATCCCGCATTGCCATGTATAACGACAATGCGCTCAAGATCGGGCTGTTCGGCGCCAACTGCTCGTCAGGGCGTTCCGCGACCACGGTGCCGGAGCGCTGGTCGGCGAGCTGGGAAGATTGCCTGGCGCTGGCGAAACTCGCCGACGAGGCCGGGCTCGACTTCATGCTGCCGATCGCGCGCTGGAAAGGCTACGGCGGCGAGACCGATTTCCACGGCGCATCGCTCGAGACCATCACCTGGGCGGTCGGGCTGTTGTGCGCGACCAAACAGATGACGGTGTTCGGCACCGTGCACGCGCCGCTGTTTCACCCGCTGATCGCCGCCAAGGAATTCGTCACCGCCGATCACATCGGCCAGGGTCGGGTCGGCGTCAACATCGTGTGCGGCTGGAACGAAGGCGAATTCGACATGTTCGGCGTACAGCAGCGCGAGCACGACACGCGCTATGCCTACGCCCAGGAATGGGTCGACGTGGTCAAGCAGGCCTGGACCCGCGAGGACACCTTCGATTTCGAGGGCGAATTTCTGCATCTGAAAGCGGCACGCGCCTGGCCAAAACCGTTCGGCGGCACGCGGCCGCTGATGATGAATGCCGGCTCGTCCGGGGTCGGACAGGCTTTCGCTTTGAGCAATTGCGATGCGTTCTTCGTGGCCAGCGCCGGAACGCGGCAGTCGCTCGCCGGCAACGCATCCAAGGTGACCGAGGTCAAGACTGCCGCCAAGAATCTCGGCCGCGACATTGAAATCTTCACCGTCGGACAGGTGATCTGCCGCCCCACGCAGAAAGAAGCGGACGAGTACTATCAACACGTCAACATCGACAACGCCGACTGGGGCGCTATCGACGGCATGCTGGCGAATAAGAGCATGACCCCGCAAACCATGCCGCCCGAGGAATATGACGCCAAACGCCGGTATTTCGCGGCAACCGCCGTCGGCGGCTACCCGTATGTCGGCACTCCCGACCGCGTCGCCGAAGAGCTTGCCACTATCAGCCAAGCCGGCATGCACGGCATCGGGCTGTCCTTCGTCAACTTTCTCGACGAGGTGCCGTATTTCTGCGACGAGGTGCTGCCGCGGCTTGAGCGCGCCGGCGTGCGGGTGAAGCGCTAAAATTCAAAACTCTTCGAGCAGCCGTCCCAAACCGTAAACCTTGTCGGTAATCCCGTTGGCGCGCAGCGCATGCCAATAGGTCGCCGTGTTGATGGCGATCACCGGCTTGCCCAGCCACTGCTCGGCTTCGGCGGCGAGGCGCACCATGCTGAGATTGGTGCCGACCTGGATGAGTGCGTCGGTATCGCTGCCGTTGCCGTTGAGCTCGATCAGCTTGTCGCGCAACAGCTCCGGCGGGACTTCGGCGATGCCGGTCCAGCTCTTGCACTGCAGGCAGATATCGCGAACCACCTCGAAGCCGGACTCGGTGAAATAGCGCCGCACCTCGGCATTGGCTACGGGATAGTACGGCGATAGGAACGCTATGCGCTTGACGCCGCCATAGACCTTCAGCGCCGCGGTCGAGGAATGCGAGCCGACGCTGATGCGCATGCCGGCTTCTTTCTCGACGGTGGCCACGAAGGCATCGGCGCCAGCGGCGCCACCGTTGAACGTGACCGACGACATGCCCATGACCAGATAATCGGGCTCACACGTCATGACGCTGCGCACCGCGTCCAAAACGTTGCCGCCGATGACATTGATGCCGGCCATGAAGCTTTCGTTGCTGACCGCCTTGGCGTTCGGCGTAAAGATGCGGCTGTAGTGATTGGTGACGCCGGGCGGCCGCATCATCTCGAAATCGGGCTGCACGATGGTGTTGGTGGACGGCCCAATCACGCCGAACTTGCGCCGCCAGCCGAGAACGTCTCGCATTGCCGAACACCTTCCCGCACGAACACCTGCCGAGCATAGCTGAAGTTTCGCCGGCGCTCGACCGTATGGACAGCGTCTAGGCGGTGCCGCAGGATGTCGTCGTGGGGAAGATGCATATGGCATCGCCCATCAGGGAGGAAATCATGAGCCAGTGGAGACGCCGACGCGGCGCGCCATCGCTCGATGACGTCGCCGGCAACGGCCTGATCAATCGTCGCGCCTTATTGGGAAGCGGGTTTGCCATCGCGGGTGCCATGGGCGCTGCCGGAACCGTGACCGGTGCCGCCGCCGAACCCCTCATCGACGCACCATGGAGCCTCGAATTCGGCAAAATCACGCCGCCGGTGCAGACGCCGTCGCCGTTCGAGAAGGACGTCACGCGGGCGCTCAGCAACCCCAACGGAGAGTTTCGCAACTCCCACGCGCGCACGCCGCACCACTTGATCGGCGGCACCGTCACGCCGAATGGGCTGCACTTCTCGATCAATCATTGCGGCATTCCGAACATCGACCCGGCCCAGCACAAGCTCGTGATCCACGGCATGGTGCGCCAGCCGCTGGAATTCACGCTGGAGTCGCTGTCGCGGTATCCGCTGGTCAGCCGCATGGCGTTCGTCGAATGCGCCGGCAATTCGGCGCCGATGTTCTCCAAGGCGCCGTTGCAGACCACTGTGCAGATGCTGCACGGCCTGGTCTCCAATTCGGAATGGACCGGGGTGCCGCTGTCGCTGCTGCTCGATGAAGCCGGCATCGATCCGAAAGCGAAATGGCTGATCGCCGAGGGCGCCGACGGGCAGATGCTGGACCGCAGCGTGCCGGTCAAGAAGGCCTATGACGACGCGCTGATCGCGATCTACCAGAATGGCGAGCATTTGATGCCCGGCAACGGTTACCCGATGCGGCTGTTGCTGCCCGGCTACCAGGGCAACATGAACGTCAAATTCGTCCGCCGCATCAAAGTGGTCGATCAGCCGGCGTATAGCTACTTCGAGACCAAGAATTACTCGCAGATCCTTCCCGGCGGCAAAACCTGGCGCTTCCACTTCGTGATGGAGGTCAAGAGCTTCATCACCCATCCCTCGTTCGGCTTGAGCTTGAAGGAGCCGGGTCTCTACGCCATCTCCGGCGTCGCCTATTCGGGCACCGGGCGCATCTCGAAAGTGCTGGTCTCGGCCGACGGCGGCAAGAGCTGGGGCGAAGCCGCGCTGCAAGGCCCGATCCACGAAAAAGCCTTCACCCGCTTCGTCATGCCGTGGCGCTGGGACGGCCAGCCGGCGACGCTGCTCAGCCGTGCTTACGACGACGGCGGCAACGTGCAGCCGTTGCGCACCGAATTCGTGGCGCAACGGGGCGAAGCGGTGAATCCGGTCACGACGCCGCTCGCCTTCCCCAATCAGCATTACAACAGCACGACAAGCTGGGCCGTCGACAGCAAAGGGGAGATCAAACATGTCTACGCGTAATGTGTTCGCGGCGGCCGGCCTCGTGCTCGCCTTCGGCGCCGGCGCGGCGCTTGCTCAATCTCCGGGTCTCGGGAAGCCGCTCAGCGAAGCCGACATCAAGCAATGGGACATCGCCATAATGCCCGACGGCACCAATCTGCCGCCCGGCAGCGGCACGCCGGCAAAAGGCGCAAAAATATTCGCCGAGAAATGCTCGGCCTGCCACGGCGACGCAGCCAAAGGCGGCGTCGCACCGTTCTACCCGTCGCTGGTCGGCGGCCAACCGCTCACCAACGGCATCGATACGGTGAAGACGATCGCCAACTATTACGCCTATCCGACCACCATATTCGACTACACGCGGCGCGCCATGCCCTACAACATGCCGCGTTCGCTGACCGACGACGAGGTGTATTCGCTCACCGCCTATGTCCTGGCGCTGAACAATTTCATCGGCCAGGACGACGTGATGGACGCCACTACGCTGCCCAAGGTGAAGATGCCGAACCGCGACAACTTCATCATGCCGTATCCGGACCGGCTGTAGAAATGACCTTGAGTGTTTCCCGGATGCGGTGCAGCACGAAGTGATGCACCGCTGATCCGGGATCGTCGCAGACGCAGAGTTTTTAACGATCCCGGGTCTGCAGCGCACCACTTCGTGCTGCGCTGCGCCCGGGAAACTAAGGTCGTGCGGCAATCGACCTCGGTGCGGGCCGGCACGGTCTGAACGATCATGCGCGACGAGTTTGCTTGATGCGAAGGCGGCGGGCGGCGGACCACACCTCATGACAGCCTATATCCACGGTCGCAACGTCAACCTGACCTTCCGGCCGCCGAACCGCGGCCCGGTGCGCGCGCTCCAGAATTTCGACATCGACGTCGAGGACGGCGAGTTCCTGTCGATCGTCGGGCCGTCAGGCTGCGGCAAGAGCACGTTCCTCAACATCCTGCTCGGCTTGATCAAGCCGGACTCCGGCGACGTGCTGATCCACGGCAAAAAAATCACCGGCCCCGGCACCGACCGCGCCATGGTGTTCCAAGAGTTCGGCTTGCTGCCATGGCGCACCGCGCAGAACAATATCGAGCTCGGTCTCGAGCTGAAGAAAGTGCCGGCGGAAAAGCGCCGCGCCGTTGCCGGCCGGCTGATCGATCTGGTCGGGCTCTCCGGCTTCGAGGGTCATTATCCACATGAGCTCTCGGGCGGCATGAAGCAGCGCGTCGGGCTGGCGCGGGCGCTCGCGACCGATCCGGAAGTGCTGCTGATGGACGAACCATTTGCCGCGCTCGACGCCCAGACCCGCGATTTGATGCAGGCCGAATTGCTGCGGGTCTGGCGCGAAGCACGCAAGACCGTGCTGTTCGTCACCCATCAGATCGACGAAGCGATCTATCTCTCCGATCGGGTCATGGTGATGAGCAAGCGGCCTGGCCGCGCCAAGAGGATTTTCGCCATTCCCCTGCCCCGCCCGCGCGAATACGAAATGCGGGTGACGCCGCAGTTCAACGAGCTCAAGCTCGAAATCTGGAATACGCTCAAGGACGAGATCACGGTCTAGCCCATGGCTGAGGACGTCGCACCGCGCCAGAATTTTGCCGAGCGGTACCGCAAGCCGCTGCTCGGCGCGCTTGCCGTAGCGATATTCTTCGCCGCCTGGCAGGCGATCTTCCTGGTGGTGCCGTTCAATCCGCTGTTCATTTCCAAGCCGAGCCTGATCCTCGAAGGTTATGCCGATCTGATCGAAAGCGGCGACCTTGCCCATGATCTTGCCGTCAGCGCCGTGCCGTTCCTCTACGGCTTCGTTGCCGCCGTGATCGTCGGCGTGCCGCTCGGCATCGTCATGGGATGGCGGCCAAGGGTTGGCTACGCGCTCGATCCGCTGATGACAGTGTTTTACGCAAGCCCCTTGGTCGCGCTGTCGCCGCTGGTCGTGATCTTTTTCGGCGTCGGCGTCGGCGGCAAGGCGGTGATCATCTTCTTTCTCTCGGTGTTCCCCTTCGTCTTCAATGCCTGTGCCGGCGTGCGCGCGGTCGATCCGCTATTGATCAACGTGGTGCGCTCGCTTGGCGGTGGCGAATGGGACCTTTATCGCAAGGTGATCTTCCCCAGCGTGCTGCCCTATATCGTCGCCGCCAGCCGCATCGCCGTCGGCCGCGCTTTGATCGGCGTGCTGGTCGGCGAGTTTTTCGCCGCCTCCGAAGGCATCGGCTATGCCATCTCGCGGTTCGGCGACATATTCTCGCTCGACCGCATGTTCGCCTGCATTCTGACCGTGATGGTGATCGCGGTGGTGCTGACCGAAGGCATTCGCTGGGCGGAGCGCGCCGCCTTCCCGTGGCGCAGCGGGCGCTAGACCATGACCGAGATCCAAGCCACGGACGTGATCCTCGCCTCAACCGGTGCGGCTGCCGACGATGCCGCGCCTCGCAAGAGCGTATGGCGGCGCTTCGAACCGACCATCCTCGGCACCGGCACGATCGTTCTGCTGCTGCTGGTCTGGCAATTCCTGCCGGATTTCGTGCCGATGAAGGCCGGCACAAAGCTGTTCTTCACGGTGCCGAGCCATATCGCCGGTACGCTATGGACCATGTTCGCCACCGGTTCGATCTGGAAACCGCTCGGGGTGAGCGCATCGGCTTTCGCGATCGGTCTTCTGCTGGCCATCGTCGCCGGCCTGCCGCTCGGCGTCTTGCTCGGCCGTTCGGCGACGCTCAACGCCATGATCGATCCGTTCATCACTGCCTTCAACGCCACCCCGCGGCTGGTTTTCCTGCCGCTGTTGATGCTGTGGTTCGGCATCGGCATCTGGTCGAAGGTCGCCGTGGTGTTCCTTGGTGCGGTGTTCCCGCTTCTGATCAACACCTATGAGGGCGTGCGCAACGCCGACAAGCTTCTGATCAATGTGGTGCGCTCGTTTGGCGCCGGCGAATGGGATATTGCGCGCCTCGTCGTGGTGCCCAACTCGCTGCCCTTCATCATCGTCGGCTTGCGCTTGGCCATCGGCCGGGCCGTGCTCGGCGTCGTGGTGTCAGAATTCTTCGGCTCGCAAGACGGCCTCGGCGTGGTCATGGTGCGCGCCGCGAGCGAGTTCAAGGTTGACATCGTGTTCGCCGGTCTGATCGTGTTTGCGGCGTTGTCATTGATCATGACCGGGCTGGTCAAGCTGCTCGAGGACCGTCTGACCCGCTGGCGGCCTCAGCACAGCAATGCCGGCTGAATAACCGACGACCACCTCGCTCGCAGGGCTGCGGCACTACCGCGGCAGCGGCAACCGCGGCAGTGACGGCGCCGTCGGAGTCGGCACGCCCCCCGGCAGCGGTTGCGACGGCGGCGACAGGTTAGGCGGCCCGAGCGGCGGCACCGTATCGGGCCCTTGCTGCGGCGTCGGCGCATCCGGCGGAATTGTCGCTGGCAGCGTGGGCTGCGGCTGCAGCAACGTCGGTCCGATCGAGGGGCCCGGCGGCAGCAGGTTCAATCGCTGTCGCTGCCCGGGCGGCGCAAGCGGCGCCGGCGTGGGGCCGTTCTGCCGCAGCAAGTTTTGTCGGTTATGCCGCTGCAAGATGAGCTGCCGGCCCAGCCGCTGCGCGGCGTAGGCTTGGCGCACGAAGGCGAAATCGCGGTCGGACTCGGAAGCGGGAATCGGCACCGGCACGGCGGCAAATCCGCCGCCCGGCGCGGCGCGCACGGCAAAGCCGGTGACGGCGCGGGTCAGCGCGCCGAGCGACCGGCCGTCCCGGCCGAACAGTTCGATCCGCCCAACCCGGCCGTCGGCGTCGGGATAGAGCTTGATGATGCTCTGAGTAACGGCGCCCGCCGCACCGGCCGCGGGGACCTCGATGACCCCGGTCGTGCCGCGAATGCCGATTGTTGCTGTCGGGGTGACGATCTTCATATCGCCGGTCTTGGCGACCGCGCTGGCGACGAATGCAATCGTGCCGCGGACGACGTCGAACGCAGCGATATTGTTAGTCCCTCGTTCCTGATAAACGAAATCGTCCACCGCGATGCGCGAATTCGGCCGCAATGAAAAGGTCGTGGCGTCGTCGAAGGTGATGCCGAGCGTACCGTTTACGGCGGTCTGCAACACGTCGCCCTTGAATATGGCGTCTTTTACCTTCAGCGCGTTGGTCGCCGAACTGCGCGTGACCGACGCAACGCCCTGCAATGTAGCGACGGCGCCGATCGGGTTAGCGGATGTCGGCGCAGGCTGCGCCGCCGCCGGTGCCGGAGCTTGGGCCACGCGGAACCGCCCCGCGGTATCCGGACCCGCGGGCGCGCCGCCGCCCCAAAGCACCATGCCCCCCAGGGCAAGCACCGTGAATGCTTTTCGAAAGCCGAACATGCGTTGAGTGGAAGATTTAAGGACCGGACCGAACGCCTATTGTGCCCACCCCGTTTCGCTCACGGGACGGACGACGTGAGTATATCAATTTTTTGGGGCCGGCGCCTCTAATCCCTTACGCCGTAATCGCAGCGCCGGGCTGTTCCACCGGCATGCTTGCAGGGGCTGCATTATTCTCCAGCTCGTCCAACCGCTGCTCGATTTGGCCGATGACGTGCCGTGAGAACGGCCCGAGATGCAGATAAAGCGCCGTCAGCAGGACGATAACCCGCGCCCATTGCGGATTGGTCGATGCGCATTCAAGGATCGCACGCCTGAAAATGTCCTGTGCGCCCGGCAGCTTGGACACGACCCGATGGACGACCTCCAGCCCGCCGAGCTTGCTCCTGGAATTGTTGGCGCGCTTTTGCCGGTTTGGGTTGGAGCTGCCGAGCAGACGCGACAGCCGTTGCAGGCGCTTGGCGTAGGCGGCGGGCTCATAGACTTTTTCCAGGACGCGCTTGTAGTCGGACAGGATTTCGCTGCGCGGCCGGAGCGTGTCGAAGTTCAAGCCTTGCGTACATTGATCCATGCCGACGACGCCCTCGGACAAAAGCGCCGTGTGCAGGCGGCCTTCGCTGGCGAGCCGGCGCGTCAATTGGGTGTTCGGCAGCGCATAAAGCAGGCCGACCATGCAGACCGGAATGGCGGCGTCCTCGATGAGCGTGACGATGGCGTCGGCGACCGACGCGCGCTCGCTGTCAAAGCCGACGATGAAACCCGCCGTCACATAAAGCCCGGCCGCGTAAATCTTGTGGACGCTCTGGACGATGTCGCGCCGGGTATTCTGCTTTTTCCGCATCGCGATCAGCGTCGAGGTATCCGGGCTCTCGATGCCGATGAAAACGCCGATGAAGTTGGCCGCGTTCAAAAGCCGGAGCAGCTCCCCATCGTCGGCCAGGTTGAGCGACGCCTCGGTGGTGAACTCGAACGGATAGTCATGCTGTTCGAGCCAGGTCTTCAACTCGGGCAGGAATGCCTTGACCGCTTTCTTGTTGCCGATGAGGTTGTCGTCGACGAAGTCGACATGGCCGCGGTAGCCGAGCCCATAAAGCGTATCCAACTCGTGGAGCATTTGGGCGTTGGTCTTGGCGCGGGGCACGCGCCCGTAAAGCTCGATGATGTCGCAGAACTCGCAGGTAAACGGGCAGCCGCGCGAGAATTGCACGCCGACGTAAAGATAATTCTCGACCTTCAAGAGATCGAATCTCGGAACCGGGGTCTTGGTGACATCGATGGTAAACTTTTCGGCCTCGAAGACGCCGTCGCGTGCGCCTGCCTCCCAAGCCTCGATGAACTTGTCGATGATGCCCTCGGCTTCGCCGAGCACTTGGAAATTTGCTTTGCTGAAAAGGGCAGGAACCGAGGTCACGCCCGGCCCGCCGACGACGACCGGTTTGCCCCGCGCCTGACACAGATCGATGATTGCAAGGGTGTCGAAATATTGCGGCAGCATGCCGCCGGTCATGACCATATCGGCCCAGTCAAGATCGCCGTCGGCCAGCGTCTCGGTGTTACGGTCGACCAGCCGGATGTTCCACTGTGGTGGCAGGAGCGCCGCCACGGTGATGAGGCCGAGCGGCGTCGTCGGGTAATGCGCGTTGAAGAGCTCGCAGGCCGCCGCGAAGTTCCAAAACGTTTCCGCACTGAAGCGGGGGTAGATCATCAGTACGTTGCACGGAGACGATGACGGCATTAGCCCTCGCGGCAGGGTTCAAACCATGCCCATTTGCCCGCTAGATCGATGACAGACGGGCCGCTTGGCGGTTTATGCCCGCTTTATCCGGGTTTTGCCGGAACGCGGTCGACGGCGCACCATAGTGATCTTCGCCGTCACTTGGAAGCAACTTGTGACGCTGCTCCGCCTTGGGGGCGGGTGTCATCCTTCAATTGCCCTTCGCCGGCGCCTCGATATTGGTCGGCACGTAGCCCATTTCTTTGAGCGTCGGATCGAGCAGGTCGCGGGCCAAAAAGCCTTCCGGATCGGGCAGCGGCCTGTCCTCGGGCCATTGCCGCGCCGCGATCATGGTAAGACGGCGCGATTCGAAGATTTCGCGGAACAAATCCTTCGGCACCTCGGCGCCAAACGTGTTGTGCACCTGGTTCCAGATCAGACCGGCCTCGGCGTCCGACTGGATGCTGCCGATATGGTGCCGCAACACCGCGATCGAGCCTTGCTTGTTGTCGCGGAAATAGGTCACCGCCTCGGCGATGGCGCGGATGATCTTTTTCACCGTTTCGGGATTCTTTTGCAAGAAGTCGGCCGCGCACCAGATGGTGCCGCCGGCGCGCGGGATGTAGTCGCCGGTGCGCAACAGCACCTTCAAACCGGCCTGCGCGGCGACGGCGGCATGCGGCACGGTGAGACCGGCGGCCTGGATATTGTTGTTGACCAACGCCGCGATCCGCTCGGGCTGCCCCTGGAACGCGATCACCTTATAATCCTTGCCGGCGTCCATCTGAAAGAAGCGGTGCAGGACGGCTTGAATCTCGTCGTAGTCCGAGCTGCCGGGGTGACCATAGCCGATCATCAGGCCTTTGAGGTCTTGCACTTTGCCAATGTCGCTGCGCGTGACGACGGTCCATTGCGATTTGAGCGATTGACCGACGATGTAGGTGATCTTGGCGCCGCTCAATGCGGCCTGCGCCCCGCCCGAAGGGATCGGCGCACAGTCGAGATTGCCGGACAGAACGGCGGTCACCTGGATTTTCGCGTCGAGCTCGACGAGACTTGCGTCGAGGCCCTCGGCTTTGAAGAAGCCGCGATCCATCGCCACATAGCTCGGAAGGTGAAAGCCGTCGCCGCCGATCACCTTGCCGATAGTAACATGCTGCGCGTTGGCGGTCGCAGCGAACGGCAGCGCCAATGCGGCCGACACAATGAGAGCAAGCCAGCGCCGGGACATGTCCCTCCCCGTTGTAGCGTCCGCTCAATTGCCCTTCGCCGGCGCCTCGATATTGGTCGGCACGTAGCCCATTTCCTTGAGCGTCGGGTCGAGCAGATCGCGGGCCAAAAAACTCTCGGGATCTGGCAACGGCTTGTCCTCGGGCCATTGCCGCGCCGCGATCATGGTGAGGCGGCGTGACTCGAAGATCTCACGGAACAAATCCTTCGGCACTTCGGCGCCGAAGGTGTTGTGCAGCTGGTCCCAGATCAGGCCGGCTTCCTCGTCGGTCTTGATGCTGCCGATGTGGTGCCGCAACGCCACGATGGAACCTTCCTTGTTGGTACGGAAATACATCACCGCCTTGGCGATGGCGCGGATGATTTTCTTCACCGTCTCTGGATTCTTCTGCACGAAATCGGCCGAGCACCAGATGGTGCCGCCGGCGCGCGGGATGTAGTCGCCGGTGCGCAACAGTACTTTCAGACCGGCCTGCTCGGCGACGGCGGCGTGCGGGATCGACAGCGAGGCGCCCTGGATATCGTTGTTGGACATGGCGGCGATGCGCTCGGGCTCGCCCTGAAACGAAATGACCTTGTAGTCCTTGCCGACGTCCATGTGGAAGAAACGGTGCAACACCGCCTGTGCCTCGTCGTAATCGGCGCCGCCTTGGCGGCCATAGCCGAGCACCTTGCCCTTGAGGTCTTCCGGCTTGTTGATTTCCTGGCGCGAGGTGATGGTCCATTGCGATTTGAGCGATTCGCCGACGATGTACATGATCTTGGCGCCGCTCAGCGCCGCTTGCGCGCCGCCCGACGGGATCGGCGCACAGTCGAGATTGCCGGAAATAACGCCGGTGACCTGGGACCGCGGATCGAGCTCAAGAAGGCTGCCGTCGAGGCCTTCGGCTTTGAAAAAGCCCTGGTCGAGCGCGACGTAGGTCGGAACGTGAAAACCGTCGCCGCCGATCACTTTGCCGATGGTGACTTTGGTCTGCTGCGCATCGGCGCTTACGGCGAGCGGAAGGGCCAACATCACCATTGCGGCAGGCATGAGCAAACACCGGAGCGTCCGCATGAAATAGTCCTCCCTCTTGGCCAATCGCCCGAAACGGTAGCGGCGATACTACGCTTTCGCAGGCTTGATGAAACGGGGTGTGGGTGATGGCTGGCGCGGCGATGTGCCACGCGCCGGCCGAACGGCCAATTCCCCGCCAGCGACCGACGGTGTACGATTTCGCCGAGACTACATCTGCATTGGGGCCGATGGGGAGGAACCAAGTGCAAAGAGACAGTCGAGCGCGCTTGGCCGCGATCCTCGTCGCTGTGATCGCGTCGGCGTTAATAACCGCTGCGGCGTGGCCCCAGAGCAACAAAACGATAAAAATCATCCTGCCGTTCGCGCCCGGCGGGCCCGCTTACAATGCCATCCGCATTCTCGGCCAACAGATCGCCAGCACCGGCGGCCCGACCATTGTGGTCGAGCCGCATCCCGGCGCCGGCACCGCGATCGGCACCGAATTGGTCTCAACCGCCACACCCGACGGCAACACGCTCGGCATCATCTCGAATTCATTCGTGTTGCTGCCGCAAACCCGCAAGGTGAATTACGATCCGCTGACGGACTTCGCGCCGATCTGCAATCTCGTCGACTTCCCGCCGCTGATCGTCGTCAACAGTGAATCGCCTTATCATACGTTGGGCGATCTCATCGCTGCCGCCCGCGCCCAGCCCGGCATCCTGACGCTCGCCAGCATTGGACCGGCGACGGTATCGCACCTCACGGTCGAGAGGCTGAAACTTCGCGCCAAGGCCGACATCATCTTCGTGCCCTATCCCGGTTATTCGCCGGGGATCGAGGCGCTGTTGGGTTCGCATGTGACGGCGGCGCTCGCCGACTATTCGAGCCTTGTGGAACACATCAAGGCCGGCAAGCTGCGGGCGCTCGCCACCACCATGCCGGCGCGGATCGACCAGATGCCGGATGTCCCGACTGTGGCCGAATCCGGCTACAAGGATTTTGTCGCCGAATTCTTCGTTGGGCTGATCGCGCCGGCAAAAACGCCCGAGGACACGATCTCCCAGATCGGCGCCATGTTCACGGCCGCGATGCAGCCACCGGACATTAAAGCCAAGCTCGCCGCGCTTGGGCTGTTTCCCAACGGCACCTGTGGCGCCGACTTCGCCGCCATTTTGCGCAACGACTACGAGGAGTATGGTCGCGTCATCCGTGAAGCCAATATAAAAATGGAATGACCGCTCGCCATGTCCGCTCCCGATACCAAGACCGTCCTCGCCGGCCTGCTTCGCACCGCCGGCCTCGATGACGCGGTGCTGAACGATGTCGGCCTCAGCGGCAGCGAGCCGGTACTGCCCTCCTCCTTTGCGACCGGAGCTGCCGCGCAGGCAACGGTTGCTGCATCCGCGCTGGCCGCTGCAAATTTATGGCGGCTGCGCACCGGCAAACGCCAACACGTCAGCGTCGATATGCGTCATGCGGCCGTCGAATTCCGCAGTGAGCGTTATCTGCAGATCGATGGCAAGCCGCATGAGGAATATCACGACGACATCGCCGGGCTTTATCGCTGCGGCGACGGCCGCTGGGTGCGGCTGCATACCAATCTGCCGCATCATTGCAGCGGTCTGTTGGCGTTACTGAAATGTCCGCACGATAAAACCGCCGTGCAGCGCGCGTTGGATGGCTGGCAGGGCGAGGCGCTGGAGACTGCCGCCGCCGAGGCGGGCCTGGTCGTCACCGCGTGCCGGTCGTTCGATGAGTGGGATCAGCATCCGCAAGGTCGCGCGGTCGCAACGTTGCCGTTGTTCACCATCGAGCGGATCGGCGACGCGCCGGCGGAGCCGCTGGCCGCGGTCGAGCGGCCGCTGAGCGGCATCAAGGTCGTCGATTTGACCCGCATTATTGCCGGGCCGGTGTGCGGGCGCACGCTTGCCGCCCACGGCGCCGACGTCATGCTGGTCACCGCGGCGCATCTGCCGTCGCTGTTCCCGCTGGTCGTCGATACCGGTCGGGGAAAATTGTCGACCTCGCTTGATTTGCGCCAAACCGATGCGCGCGAGGCACTGGCCGCGCTGGTGCGGGACGCCGACATTTTCGTGCAAGGCTATCGGCCCGGCGCCATCGCCGGGCATAGTTTTGGCCCGCAGGATATTGCGCGTCTACGACCGGGCGTCATCTATGTCTCGCTTTGCGCCTATAGCCACGAAGGCCCGTGGGCAAAACGGCGCGGTTTTGACTCGCTGGTGCAGACTGCAAGCGGCTTGAACGCCGCGGAAGCCGAAGCGTTCGGGCAAAGCGAGCCAAAGGCCCTGCCCGCCCAAGAGCTCGACCACGCCACCGGCTATTTGCTGGCATTCGCGACGATGGCAGCGCTGGCGCGCCGCGCCAAGGAAGGCGGCTCCTGGCATGTGCGCTGCTCGCTGGCGCAGACCTGTCATTGGTTCCGCCATCTCGGCCGCATCGATGGCATGTCCTGCCCCGATCCGAAATTCGATGAGGTCCGCGATTATCTCGAGGACACCACGTCAGGCTTCGGCGAGCTCACCGCGGTTCGCCACTCTGCCGTCATGTCGGAGACGCCGCCGCGTTGGGCGCGGCCGAGCGTTCCGCTCGGCACCCATCCGCCGGCCTGGCCGCAATAGTTTTTAGACGCGATAGGATTGCAGATTGCGTTCGATGCGCGGCAGCACCGGCGTCTCGCCGTATGCGAATTTTTTGCCGGTAATCTGCTCGTACATCTGGATGTAGCGGCGCGATAGTTCGGCCACGAGCTCTGGCGGAGCCTCCGGCAACGCCGCGTCGGCATAAGGATCGGAATGGTCCCTGAACCAAAGCCGCAAGAACTCCTTGTCGAAATATTGCGGCTCCTCGCCGGCGGCAAAACGCGTCGCATAGGACTCACGCTGCCAGTAGCGTGACGAATCCGGCGTGTGGATTTCGTCGATCAGCACCAGCGCGCCGTTCTCGTCGGTGCCGAACTCGTATTTGGTATCGACCAGGATGAGACCGTTGCGCGCCGCAAGCTCTTGGCCGCGCGCAAACAAAGCGACCGCCGTCTGTTTGATGCGCTCGAACATGTCCTTGCTGACAAAGCCCTCGGCAATCATCTGTTCGGGCGTCAGCGTCCGATCATGCGCGGCTTCCTTGGTCGTCGGATCGAAGATGGGTTGCGGCAACTGCTGGTTCTTGCGCATGCCGCCCGGCAGCGCGACGCCGCCGAAACTGCGCTCGCCCTTGCCGTAGCGCGTCCAGATCGCGGTGTCGGTGACACCGGTGAGGTAGCCGCGCACGACCGCTTCCACCGGCACCATCGTACATTTCTTCGCCACCGTCACATTCGGATCGGGAATTGCCAGCACGTGGTTCGGCACGATGTCCTTGGTCGCTTCGAACCAGTGCGCGCTCACCTGGTTGAGCGCCTGCCCTTTCCACGGAACGTGAGCGATGATGCGGTCGAACGAGGAATGGCGGTCGGTCGTAATCAAGACGAGCTTGTCGCCTTGATCGTAGATATCGCGCACCTTCCCGGAAATCTTCGGGCCGAGGAAGGTGAAATTGCTCTCTTTCAGGATGTCCATTTTATTGGCGGGCGCGTCCGTAGTCATTGCGCCGCCTTCAATCCCAAAACCTTGGCGATGCCGGCCAGCCGATCGCGCTGCTCTTCGACGGCCTTGCCGAATTCGGCCGGGCCGCGAATGTCCATGATCGTGCCGATGTCGGCGAGCCGCTTGGCGATGACCGGATCGGCGGCGACGGCGCGGACATCGGCGGCGATGGCCTCGCGCGTTGCCTCCGACATGCCGCGCGGGCCGAAGATGCCGCCGATGCTTTCGAACGACAGCGCCGGATAACCGGCCTCCTTTGCCGTCGGGATATCCGGCGCGGTCGGCGCGCGTTGCGTGCTGCTCACGGCCAAAACCTTGATCTTGCCCGCCTGCATCAGCGGCTGCACCACCGCAAGCGAGGTCCCCAGCACCTGGATACGCGCTTCCGCAAGGTCGTTCGGCGCCTGCATGATGTCGCGATACGGCACCCTGACGATCTGCAGGTCCATGTTCTTGATCCAGCCGAACAGCAGAAAATCCGACAGGCCGGTGGCGGCCGCGGCATTGAGCTTGCCGGGCTGCGCTTTCGCCAGCGCCACCAGCTGATCGACCGTATTGATATTCATCGATGTCGGCATCGAGATCGCGAGCACGACGGCGGAGACGCTGACGATCGGCAGCAGATCGCGTTTGGCGTCGTAAGGCAGCGTGTCGTGATCGTAAGGCGCCACCGTTAAGATGCCGGCTGGCCCGAACCACAGCGTATGATCGTCGGCGGCGCTGACAAAGGCCTGGACCGACACGATGCCGTCGCCGCCCGGGCGATTCTCGACCACCACCGGCTTGCCCCAGCGCGCCGACAAACGATCGGCGAACAACCGCGCGGTGATATCGCTGGCGCTGGCGGCGCCGAATGGCATGATGAATTTGACGGTGCGGGTCGGATAAGCCTGTTGCGCCGACGCGGCGTCCGCGACATGCAAGCAGGCGGCGAACACCAAGCCAGCCAGCGCCATAAATCGTCTCATCGCTATCCTCCCGAAGGGGCTATTGCTGCACACAATAGCAGCAGCACGCGTTTTTCGCGCAAGCTCTTTCTCGACGTGTCTCGGCCCAGGCTACCGCTCGCCGAACGAGAGTTGCAGAGACCTTGCAGCGCGATTTTGAGTCTACATCGGGAATTACTGCGACAATGTC
The DNA here is from genome assembly GCA_963724715.1 of uncultured Alphaproteobacteria bacterium. Lineage (GTDB taxonomy): Bacteria > Pseudomonadota > Alphaproteobacteria > Rhizobiales > Xanthobacteraceae > BOG-931. Next base: position 56,661 of record CAVRVV010000009.1, read on the forward strand.
GATGCTTCTCGCCGACGCGAACGGCTTGCTACTGTTGCATACGACCATCAAGCGCGCGCAAGCCGCAACCCTGCACGAGTGAAATGACAATGAGACTTCCGCGACGTCGTTTTCTGCGTCTGGCGGCCGGCGGCGCCATCCTTCCGGCGCTCTCCGGAATTGCCAGCGCGCAAGCTTTCCCGACCCGCCCGGTGACGATGATCGTGCCGTTCGCGGCGGGCGGCCCGGCCGACGTATTTGCCCGCATCATTGCCGAGCGCATGCAAAGGTCGCTCGGTCAATCGGTCGTCATCGAAAACGTGGCTGGCGCCGCGGGCAGCGTCGGCGCCGGCCGCGTCGCGCGCGCGACGCCCGACGGCTACACGCTGCTTATCGGTCCGGGATTGAGCACCAACGTCATCAACCCGGCTATTTACAAACTGGATTACAACACGGTGACGGATTTCGCGCCGGTCGCCTTGCTGTGCTTCGTGCCCAATATGCTGGTGTCCAAGAAAGACGTTCCGGCGGACGACCTCAAAGGCCTGGTGGCGTGGCTCAGAGCCAATCCGGACAAGGCGCTGCAAGGGACGTCCGGCGTCGGCAGCCTCGGCCATCTCGCCGGCATTATTTTTCAAAAAGCCACCGGCACCAGTTATCAGTTCATCCCATACCGCGGCCTCGGGCCGGCGATGCAGGATCTGGTGGCCGGCCGCGTCGATCTGATGATCGATGTGCCGATCAACTCGTTGCCTTATGTCCGCGACGGCAAGCTCAAAGCCTATGCGATCCTCAGCGAGCAGCGGGTGACGATTGCGCCGGAGGTGCCGACTGCGGACGAGGCCGGTGTGCCCGGGATTCATTTGCAGAATTGGTATTCGATTTACGCGCCCAAAGGCACGCCGAAGGACGTCGTTGCCTGGCTCAACACCGCGGTCGTCGAGACATTGGCCGACCAGGCGCTGCGCAACCACTTGGGCGACCTCGGCTTCGTGGGTGTGCCGCGCGAACAGCAAAATCCCGAAACGCTCGCTGAGCTGCAGCAAGCCGAGACCGCCAAATGGGCGCCGGTCATCAAGGCAGCCGGCATCAAGCCCGAGTGATTGCCGCGGTTTCGCGCTTAGGCACGGACCGGCGGAAATCCGAACAATTCAGCCGGATTGTCGACGAAGATGAGCTTGCGGTTTTTTTCGTCGGGCACCCAGCCTAGCATCATGTCGAGCAAGGCGACGTCGTTCGGCATCGGCTTGAAATATTGCGGGTGCGGCCAGTCGGAGCCCCACAATAGCCGCGTCGGCGCGTGCTCCACGAGCTTGCGTACCAGCGGGTCGGTGTCGGCGAACGGAAACGTCTCCTGATTGGAGATGCGCGGCGACAGTTTCACCCAGCACCGGCCGGTGTCGAGACAGCGCAGCATGAATTTGAATCCGGCGCCGTCGATGCCTTTGGCCGGATTGACGCCGCCCATATGCTCGATGACGAAGTTTCCCGGTGAAGCTAGGATTTGCGCGTTCCAGTCGTCCTTCTCGTCCAATTTGACGAGGTAGTGCATGGACCAGCCGTGCTCGTGGGTGCGGGCCACCAGGCGATTGTCGATAGTTTTTGCGAGACGGTTGGTGATGCGATAGCCGACGGCACCGGCCTTGGTAAGGATGTCGAGTTCGCCCTCGGTAATGCCCGGCCAGGGAATCACCACCGCACGCAGACGGTCGGAAAAGCGGCATTGGCCGTGCAGCGCGATCTCGTAATTGTTCTCATACATCATCGACTGCACATGCAGACCGCGCGTGAGACCCAACGCGTTCTGCATCGTCAGCCAATCCTCGATCGGCGTATCCTCGAATTCGAGATGGCTGAAGACGTGGTTGGGCTTCAAAGGAAACTGTTTTTGCGGACCGATGAAATGAAAATGCGTATCGCACGCGCCCGGCGGCAATTTCAGTTTCGGCTTGGGATAGGTGCGATCGATCTTGGGCGAGAACGGGCGTGTCCGGGTCGTATCGTTCATACATTCACCTTCAGCCTTGGCGGTGTTACCGCGCGATCGATGCGCGGCCTCATTGGTCCAGTTCCTTGAAGTAGCGATAGATACCCCATTGGCTAAACGGAATGCGCCGCTTCGACGTCAGATAGGCTTTGATGCGCGGGCGCTTGGCGATCCTATCGCGCAGCGCAATCAGGCCCGGCACTTTCTTCTCGAAGCGCTTCATGCGTTTGGGGAAGGCGTAGCGTAGGCCCTCGACGATCTCGAACATCGACAGATCGACGTAGCTCGTCCGGCGGCCGACCATGTAGGTGCCGCCGTTGTTGTGCAGAACGCGCTCGAAATAGCCCAGGAATTTCGGCACCCTGTAACGCCAGAAATCCTGCGTCCGCCGCCGCGCCGCCGGGCGCTGCTCCTCGAAATAAAGCCACCCCGACACCGGATGATGGGTGTCGTGGATATGGGTGACAAGGTCGGCGATGGTGAGCTGCAATTGATGCGCCCACAACTTTCCTGCCTCATCGCGCGGCGCCAAATTCAGCCGCGAACCGAGATAGAGCAAAATATTCGCCGTCTGCGCGATCACGATCTTGCCGGCCTTGAGAAACGGCGGCGCGTAAGGCGGGCGCGCGCTGCGCTTGTCCTCGAGCAGCTTCATCACCGCCGGCACGCCGCGCTTTCCCGGCCGGCGCGCGATGTCGACATAGTCGGCGCCGGCCTCTTCGAGCGCGAGGCGGACGAATTCGCCGCGGCCCTGGATGCTCGGCCAGTAATAAAGTTCGTAGCGCACGGCCCCGCCCGCTAGCCGACCGCGGCTTTGTACTGTTCGTCGGTGACCGGCTCCAACCATTCGACATGCTTGCCGTCGAGCGCTTCCTGCATGGCCACATGCATCATCACGGTGGTCGGCCCGGCGCCGTGCCAGTGCTTTTCGCCGGGCGGAATCCAGACCACGTCGCCGGCGCGGATCTCGCGCACCTTGCCGCCCCAGGTCTGGACCCGGCCGCAGCCGGACATGACACACAAAGTCTGGCCGAGCGGATGGGTGTGCCAATGGGTGCGGGCCCCCGGCTCGAAGCGCACCAGGCCGGACCGGATGCGCGCCGGCGCCGGTGCCTCGATGACCGGGTCCTGCCAAACCACGCCAGTGAAAGAGTCTGCTGGCCCGCGGCGCGACGGCCGGGAGCCACAGGGATGAATGTCCATGGTCGTTATCCTCCGATGGCGACCCACCCCTCCCCTTGCACAAGAAGGGGCGGCGGGTCGCGGCGCAGTAAGATAATGGAAATTCCGGCGCGATACCCTTGCTATCGCCGCAATGGTGCCGCGCCGGCGCCCTCGCGGTGGCCGGCCAGGCGCGCTATTATCGCGGGGGCGGTGAGAGGGATCATGGCGGACGATGTGAGGACTATGTCGTGGACCGCGCCGCCGGGCTTTGGCCATTGCGGCGGCGCCATGCTGCGGCTTCTTGCCCTGCTCGGCTTCGCCTTGATGCTTGGCGCCTGTACCAAATGCGACGTGCCGACCTGGCAGCGCAGCAGCTCAGGCGACGCGCCGGTCGCATGTCACGACTCGCCGGCGCCGCAGTAAGATCGCCGACCAAGCCGAATTTTACTTGCTGACGAGCCGATGATTATCGGCTGCGACATCGTCCGCGCCGGGCGGCGGCTCGATGTCCGGAAGAAATTCATGACGCGAGCGCAGGTAAGGATCGGCCAATTGCCGCGGCGATAGGCCGGCAAAGGCCGGCGCGTTGCGGCCGCTCCACCACGTCCAGATCAGCCGGCACAATAGCGCGATCAGCGCAAGCTGAAAGACCAGGCCGAGGACCGACGCCACGCTGCCAAGTTCGCCGACCAAGCCACGGCCGAACAGCAGGCCGAGCACGCCCGAGCCGAGAAAGCCTGCGGCAAAACCGCCGAGCAATCCCGGGCGGTTGAACAGGCCGCCGAGCGAGCCGCCCGGATAAGATGACGATCCCGTCGTCACGTGGTCGTTCGCCGCAATCACGGCAAGCGCCGGTGCCGCAACCGGCGGCTCCAGCAGAGTTCCCTCGGCTCTCTTGCCGAGGCCCGGGCCGCCTTCAAGGCGCGCGTTGGCGTCCTCCGCCCACAGCAGCAGAGCAACAGCCAGCGCGGCAAATGTCGCAAGCGATCGCAACCACTGCATAGGCACTCTCGTCCTTCCGATCGATACGCGATTGGTACGCGACGGCGAGACGTTCAGACCTGTCGCAAAGCGTCGCACGCAAACGTGTCGCACTGCGATGCAACGCTACGCGCGGTTTTCGCATCATGCGTGCCGCACAGATCAGCTGCGCGATCTTGCGCTCGCAGAATAAAATGCTAGTCGAGCGGCTCGACGCGCAAAATTTCCGCACCGTGATTGTTGCCGGCCCAAAACGTTACCGGATCGGTCGAATTATCGACGAAGACGCGGCGAATATTGGTCGACCGTGGCAAGAGATATTCGGTCGACTGCCCGCTCCGCGGATCGAACCGCAGCACGCGGTCGCTCGCCATGCCGCCACTCCATAACTCGCCGTTCTTGTCCATAAAAACGTCGTACGGATAAGTGTGCGGCGTCGGCACGTCCCACTCCTTGAACGATTCGGTCTTGGTGTCGAACAGGCCGAGCTTGTTGGCGGCGAATTCGGTGAACCAAAGCCGGCCCTGATCGTCGAGCATGGTCCGGCGCGGCCGCGATTTCGGCGTCGGCGTCGGATAGATCGTCACCGCGCCGGTCTTGGCGTCGATGCGGCCGATATTCTCGTCGGCAAAATCCATGAAGTAGAGATTGTTCTCGCGGTCCGCCGCCATGCCATAGGGCGCATGCTGGCGGCCCTTGGGCAGGAATTTGAACGGATCGATCAATTCGTACACTCCGGTTTTCAGATCGAGCCGCAGGATCGACTGCTTGGCAACTTCGTTGCTCCACACCTTGCCGTCGACGCGCGAGGCCCGCGGCATCACCATCGATTGCTGCGCGGCGTCGTTGTCGAGAGCGGGCTGGACCGGGAACATCTGAAACGTCTTCGTCGTCATGTCGAACTTGGCGACGCCGGTCTGGAACATCATGGCAAGCCACAGATTGCCGTCGCCATCGGCTTCGAGGTCGAGCGCTCCGGTCGGTGAGCCGGGTTTTTGCACCGGAATGGCGTATTCCCGGTGCGCGCCGGTCTTTGGGTCGAGCTCGCCGAGAAAATTCTCGACGAAATTGGAATACCAGACATTGCCCTGCGCATCGGTGCGCACGTCGTGCGGCGCAATCGTCGGGCGCGGCAGATCGTATTCGGTGATGACGACGTGGGTGGCGCGGCCCTTCGGCCGCGGCAAGGTTTGCAGCGCGTAAGGCCACGCCGGCCCGGCGCTCAGATTCACCGTGGCCAGATAGGCGGCAAGCTTGCGCACCAGATCGTCGTGTACCTCGCGCTCGGCAAGCCGCGACTGCACGCGCGCCTGCGTCGTATTGTTGGCATACTGCGCCATACGCTTGAGCACGGGGAAAAATGCCTCGGCGTCATAGGTCGAGCGCACGATGCGCGCGAACGTATGGCAGCTCATGCATTCGATCAGCGGCCGCTTCTGCTCCGGCGTGCCGGGCATGCTCATGAACCATTCGCTGTTGGTCAGCTGCGCCGCCAGGTCGGCGGTCTTGCGCACCTTGAGCGCGATATCGGTCGTGGCGGCGCCAAGCTCGACCGCCGGCGGGCCATCGAGCTCGTAGCCGATGGCGCGAATGCGCAGCGCGTAATGCCCGGGCGCGAGACGCCCATCGGGGAAGCGGAAGCGGCCGTGCTCATCGCTGACGACGGTGACGGTGATCGGCGAGCCAGTCTGCTGCGCGCTGACCAGCACGCCCTCCATCGCGCCTTCCTCGGCGGATGTCACCAAACCGGTCAGGGTCTGCGCACGGCTAGCGCTTGCTTGGCAGCAGGCGAGCGCAACCGCCGTTACGGCAAATAGAAGGTGTTTCACTTGCGTTTGAGGTAGCACTCGACCTCGACCGGATCCTTGGTGTCGCTAGGGTCGCGCGGCCGCCGCTGCACGTTGGCCTGGACATAGCCGTCTTTGGCGCAGGTGATGGCGACGTCGTCGGGATTGATGTCCTTGCCGAAGCCCGGAATCTTGTAGACGCCCATGATGTCGGTGCGCGTCACCAGTGCGCCGCGATCCTTCAGTGCCGCAGTGACCTTGGCGTCGGCCACGCCCGGGCCGTCTACCTCGCGCACGAAGCCAAAATAAGACGGGCCGTCGTCCCCTGAATTGGCATCGTCCTCGCCGAACCCGACGCCGCCGGCGAGCGACAAGGTTGGAACGACTCCAATGAACGCGGCGACAAGTACGACGCGCAGCCATCGATGATCGAGCGTCATGCGGACTTTCCCGGACGAGTATTCCAGCGGACGCCAAAACTTCAGCGCGCGCAAAGCAATGCAATTTATCGCGTCAGGTCACCGCTGAGAAGATGCGCACACGCTGGACATGGGTTCCCGGCACGCTAGACTTTGCCGCATAAAAACGACGGTGCGATGGGGAGCAAGCACGATGGCCGGACTCATATCCACCAATACGTTCTGGACGCTGTGGCTGTTCGTGCACCTGATCCTGGCCGTCGGCCTCCTCGGCGCGCTCACCCATCAGGCCATGGCGGTCGCGCTGCCGGTGCGCCAATCGGCCGGCGGCATCGTGACCCGCTTCCGCGCGGTGCCCGCCGCCGGCTACGCCACGGCGGTCTGTGTGCTGTGGGTGCTTACCTTTCTGGTCGGCTCATACATCTACACCAAGTATCGCATCTATATCCGCATCCCGCTCGAGCAGTCCGGCCATTACAAGACCGGCGGCTTCTTCGATTTCAAGGAGCACGTCGCCTCGATCGGCCTCACCCTGCTGCCGGCCTATTGGTATTTCTGGAAGAACGCCCAGAACCCTGAATACGACAATGCGCGCAAGGGCGTCACCCTCGTGCTCGCGGTGATGTGCTGGTTTCTCTTCATCGTCGGCCACGTGCTGAACAACACCCGCGGATTCGCCTCATGAGCACGGCCACGGCGACAAACTCCAGGACCGCGCCGTCGTCGCTGGCGGCATCGACCAGGTTCGGGACTTTCGCCACCAACTTTTCCATTTCCGGGCCGGTGATTTACTGCCTGACCCAGTATTTCAACTGGCCACTGTTCACCTATCACCCGGCCACCGGCCGCCTCGTCTGGGGCTATGAGGCGGCGCGCCCCGGCGAAGGGCCGAACATGCTGTGGTACGGCTGGACCGTTACGACCATTCTTATCGCCGCCGGTTTGGGCCTCATCGCCATGATGCTGCCCGAGCGCATCAGCGGGAAAATGCCGCTGGCGCTGGTCTGGATCTTTCCGATCCTGACAATTCCTTACGTGATCTACTCGCTGATGCCGTGGTGGACGCATCCGTGACGCGAACGGCGATCACGCCGCCATCGTCTCCTTCACCGCCGCGACCAGTTGCTTCAGCGTGAAGGGTTTTGCCAGGAACGCAAATTGCTGGCCGTCGGCGGGCAGATGTTTCTGGAAAGCATCTTCGGCATAGCCGGAGACGAAGATGATCTTCAGGCTCGGATCGCGGCTGCGCAGTTCCCGCAGCAAGGTCGGCCCGTCCATTTCCGGCATCACCACGTCGGACACCACGAGATCGACCCGGCCGTCGATCTTCTCCAGCACATCGATGGCCTCGACGCCGTTGCCGGCTTCGAGCACGGTATAGCCGCGCGACGTCAGGCCACGGGCGTTGAGCGCGCGCAGGCCTTCCTCGTCCTCGACCAGAAGGATGGTGCCTTCGCCGGTGAGGTCGGCGTTGGCCGGCGGCTTGGCCTCCGCGGCTGCCGCAAGCGCGCCGATGAGCGAAGACACTTGGGCCTCGGCGGCATGTTCCGGCGCCGCGTCTTGCGCGCTGGCAATGTGCCGCGGCAGGAAGATGCGGAACGTCGTGCCCTTGCCCTCGGCTGAATCGACGTAAACGAAGCCGCCGGTCTGCTTGATGATGCCGTAGACCGTGGAGAGACCGAGGCCGGTGCCCTTGCCGACCTCTTTGGTCGAAAAGAACGGCTCGAAAATCTTGTCGACGATCGCTACCGGAATGCCGGTGCCGCTGTCGCTGACTTCGACCAGCACGTAGTCGGCGGCCGGCATGCCCTTGGCGTGGAAGCGCTCGCAGTCCTTGGCCGTGACATTGGCTGTGCGCAGTTCGAGGCGGCCGCCGCCGGGCATGGCGTCGCGGGCGTTGACTGCCAGATTCACGATCACCTGCTCGAACTGCGAAATGTCGACCCGCACCGGCCAGAGATCCCGGCCATGGACCACTTGCAGCGTCACCTTTTCGCCGATCAGCCGCCGCAGCAGCATGTTGAGATCGGACAGCACCTCGCCGAGATCGAGCACCTGCGGCCGCATCGTCTGCTTGCGCGAGAAGGCGAGCAGATGCCGCACCAGGCTCGCCGCCCGATTGGCATTCTGCTTGATCTGCATGATGTCCTGGAACGACGGATCGGTCGGCTTGTGGGCGTTGAGCAGGAAATCGGTCGCCATCATGATGGCGGACAGCACGTTGTTGAAATCATGGGCGATGCCGCCGGCGAGTTGGCCGACCAGCTCCATTTTCTGCGTCTGCGTGACCTTGGTCTCGAGCTCGCGCTGCGCCGTGGTCTCGAGCGCATAAACGATGGCCGCTTCCTGGTCGCGCTCCGCCTCCTCGACCGCGGTGACATAGAAGCGTCCGAAGCGCTCGTCCCGCCCGGCCAGCATCGCATCGACCGGCGCGATATCGGCCTTGCCGGCCGCGGCGGCGCGGATGGCGGCGTCCAGCGCCGGCCGGTCGCGCTCGGCGACGATGGCGCGGATCGAGCGCTCCTCGCCCTCGGCACTGCGGGTGCCATGGAATAGGCGTGCGAACAGCGGATTGGTGCGGATGACGCCGCCCTGCTTGTCGATGGTCGCGATCGCCATCGGGGTGTGGTGGAAAAACCGCATGAAGCGGATGTCGGCGGCGCGCTGCGGGTCGGTGCCGTCGTCCCTGGCGCGATTGAGCACCAGTGTGCGTGACGGGCCGGGCGCGGTGTCGGCGCCGAAGGCGAGCTTGTGATAGAGCCGCACCGGCAGCGTGCGGCCGTTGCGGGTGCGCAGATCGAGATCGAGCACCTCGGTCTTCACCTCGCCCGGTCCGCCTTGCAGCGTCGTCAATAGCGCGGCACCGTCGCCCCAAATCAGGTCGGCAAGCTTGAGGCCGCCGGAGCCGACCTGGGCCAAATCCTGATCGAGCCAGTTGGCCAGCGTCTTGTTGAGATAGACGATATCGCCCTTGCCATCGACGGAGAAAAAGCCGGCCGGCGCGTGATCGAGATAGTCGATGGCGTGCTGCAGCGCCTGAAACGCATATTCCTGCTGATCGCGGTCGCGCGAGACGTCGGTGAGCGACCACACCGTCAGGCGCGCCTCGCGCCGGCCGTCACCGAGCGGGCGGATCTTGAAGCGCAGCCAGCGCGGCGGCCGGCCATCGATGCCGGCGACGCGCACCACTTCCTGGGAGCGCATGCCTTCGCGGGCCGCCTTGAGCAGCCGGTAGATCGCTTCGGAGGCATCCGCATCGCCGATGAACACGCGCTCGACCGGCCGCATGTCGTCCAAGTCCGAGGCCTGGATCAGGTCGAGATAGGCGGCATTGGCATAGACCACGCGGCCGTCGGCATCGGTAACGACGACGCCGTCGAAGGCGCCGTCGACCACCGACTTGATCAGCGGGCTGACAGCACCCGTCGCCGGCAGCCGCAGGATGCCGCAGGCGAGCGCGAACAGGGAGAAAACGCCGACGGTGGCAAGCACCGCGAGGAATGCCAGGATATAGGGCTCGGCATTGCTGCGGCCGAGCACGACGATGGCCGTTGCGGCCGCGACCAGCATACCGGCGACCAGCAGCACCAGCATGACGCTGCCGCCGCGCTCGGTCGCTGAGCTGCGGTCGATCCCCTTGCGCGCGAGGTTGGCCTCGATCGGCTCCCCGCCCCGGCTGACCGTGTCCTGTGCCGTCATCCGCCGCCTCGCAATTCCGGCTCGCTTTCAGTGCCAAGCCCTGCTGAATCGCGCAAGGGGATTTGCACCATGCCGCCCAATTAGTCGCCTCGCCGCAGCTCTCACCGCGCCACCAGCCGCCGCAACCGCATCAGGTAGCCGATGATTTCGGCGACAGCGCGGTAGTGCTCCTGCGGAATTTCCTGGTCGATTTCCACCGTGCCGTGGAGCGCGCGGGCCAGCGGCGGGTTCTCGACCACCGGAATGCCGTGGGCCTCGGCGACTTCGCGGATCTTGCGGGCAATCAGATCGACGCCCTTGGCGACGCAGATCGGCGCACTCATGCCGCGCTCGTAGCGCAGCGCGATGGCAAAGTGGGTCGGGTTGGTGATGACCACCGACGCCGTGGGCACCGCCGCCATCATGCGCTTTCGCGAGCGCGCCTGGCGCAGTTGGCGGATCTTGCCCTTGACCATCGGATCGCCTTCGCTCTGGCGGAACTCCTCCTTCATCTCGCGCACGGACATTTTCTGCCGGTCGTACCACTGGCGGTGCTGGAACAAGTAGTCGGCCACCGCGACGATGGCGAGGATCGCGACCACCGTGCCGAGCATCTGCATGGTGAGCGATTTGGTGAAGGGCAGGATCTGGGCCGGATCGGCGGTGACGAGGCCGGCAAGGCGGTGACGCTGCGGCCACAGCAGCGCTGTGATCACCGCGCCGAAGATCATGAGCTTGGCGAGGCCCTTGGCGAAATTGGCGAGCGCCTGCAGCGAGAACAGCCGCTTGAAGCCTGCCGCCGGCGAAATTTTGGACAGATGCGGGATCAGCGGCTCGACCGAGAATACGATGCGATGCTGGATCGCGGTGCCGAGCAGCGCCGCAAGCGTCAGCAGCAGAAACGGAATGGCCAGCGCGGCCAGCACGTCGATGCCGACCTTCTTGACCAGATTGGCGATCGCCGGCCCATCGGCCGGTATCTGATAGGAATTGGCCAATACGCCGCGGAACGTCATTTCCAGCGTCTGCGCCATCGGCGTTGCAAACACCATCAGCACCAGCACGCCGCCGGCGATCGTGAACCAGGTGTTGACCTCGGTGCTGCGCACCACGTCGCCGCGCTTGATGGCGTCATCAAGCCGCTTCGCTGTCGGGTCTTCCGAGCGTTCTGTATCGTCGCGTTCTTCGGCCACCGGCGTGCCTTAACCGTGCGGGGCGAGTTCGTGCAGCACGCCGCCGACGTAATCGAGGAAAAAACCCATCATGGTGCCGAGCACGAGGAGAAAGAACAGAAGCCCGATCAGGATCGACAGCGGCAGCGCGACGAAGAACACCTGCATCTGCGGCATCAGCCGCGACAGCACGCCGAGACCGATATTGAACAGAAGCCCGAAGGCGAGGAACGGCGCGGAGAGTTGGATGCCAATGCGAAACGCGCCCGCGGCGGTCCTGGTGACCAGCGCCGCGACGTCTCCGACGGCGGGCACCTCGCCCGGCTCGAACAGGTCGTAGCTCGAATTGAGCGCGGCGATGACCAGGTAGTGCATGTCGGTGGCGAAGAACAGCGTGATGCCGAGCATGGTGAGAAAATTGCCGATGATCACGCCCTGCTCGCCCTGGGTCGGATCGATGGTGGTGACGAAGCCCAAGCCCAGTTGCTGGGCGATCACCGAGCCCGCCACTTCCAGCGCCGAAATGGTCAGCCGCGCCGTCAGCCCGAGCACGGCGCCGATCATGATTTCCTCGACCAGCAGCACGATCGTAGGACCCAGCGCGCTGGTGTCGATGTGATAGGCCGGGCGATGCAGCGGCAGAAGGACAGCGGCAAGCACGAGCGCGATGGTGAGCTTGAGCCGCGGCGAAATGTTCTGCTCGCCGAGACCGGGCAGCAGCATCACCATGGTTCCGGTACGGGCGAAGATCAGCAGGAAAGCCGCTCCGATCGCCGGCAGGAAAGACACGTCGAGGTGCACGGCTGAAAATCCACTTAGCCGTTGGTGATGTGTGCGGTGAGCCTCAGGAAATTATTGTGCAAAGCGTCGGCCATGAACGGCAGCGCGACCAGCATCGCGATAAAGATCGCGAGGATTTTTGGCACGAAGACGAGCGTGGTTTCTTGGATTTGCGTGAGCGCCTGCAAGAGCGAAATGGCAACGCCGACGACCAGCCCCACCAGCATCAGCGGCGACGCGACGAGCAACAGTGTCTCGATCGCGTCGCGCGCCACGTCCATCACTTCCGGTCCTGTCATATTCACCCCTAACCCAAACTTTCGACGTTATTGGCACCGAATTCTCAGATCGGCATTTTCAAAATGTCCTCGTAGGCCGCGATCACCTTGTCGCGTACCGAGACCAGCGTCTGCACCGCGGTTTCGGTCTCGGCGACCGCGGTAACGACGTCGACCATGTTGGATTTGCCGGTCGCCACGGCGTGGGCCTGGGCGTCGGACTTTTGTGCCGCGTCGGACACGGCGTTGATCACGTCCTTCAACACCGCGCTGAAGTTCGGCGCCGACGATTCCGACGCAGCGGCGCCGCGGCCGAGGCTCGCGGTCTGTTCGGCCATGCGCGCGAGCGCGGCATAGGCATTGGCGGCGGCGACCGGTGTCGGCATGGCTAACCTTTGAGGATGTCGAGGGTGCGCTGGAGCATCCGGCGCGTGGCGGTGATGATATTGAGGTTGGCTTCGTAGGAGCGCTGCGCGTCGCGCAAGTCGGTCATTTCGACCAGCGCGTTCACGTTCGGATATTTGACATCGCCGTTGGCGTCGGCCCCGGGATTGCCGGGCTCGTGCTTGACGGTGAAGTCGGACGTATCGGTTTGGACGTGGCCGAGCTTGACCACCTGGGCACCGAGCGAGCGGTCGAGTTCAGAGGAAAACGTGACGATCTTGCGCCGATACGGATCGCCGCCCCTGGTCTGCGCGGTCGAGTCGGCATTGGCGATGTTCTCGGAAATGACCTCCATGCGGCCGATCTGGGCGTGCAGGCCGGACGCGGCGATGGCGAGCGATTTGAGAAAGTCCATGATGCGTGCGCTCCGCCTAAGCCTTAGGCCTTGCCGATGGCAATCTTGATCAGAGCGAGGCTGCGCGTATAGAGCGAGGTCACCGCCTCGTAATCCATCTGGTTTGACGCCACTTTCATCATCTCGTCTTCGTGGGTCACCGAATTGCCGCGCGGGCGGATCTGGTAGCGGCCGCTGCTGTCGGCGGCGAACGCCGAGCCGCCTCCGGCCGGCGCGGTGATATGGAGCGGGTTGGTGCTATCGAGCGCCAGCGAAGCGAGGCGAATTTCGTGCGAGAAATCCGGCGGCGCCAGGTCCTTGGCGCGGTAGTTCGGCGTATCGGCATTGGCGACGTTTTCCGCCAATACGCGCTGACGCTCCTGATGCCATTCCATGCGCTCGCGCAGCATCGACAGGATCGGAATATCGGTGATCGGCATCGCCGTCGGCCCTTGGTTTTACCGGGTAGACTTTGGTTTTACTGGGCAGACTTTGCCGGCCCTATGGTTAATACCCGGTTAAAGCCGGGTTCCAGGGGGTTTTGCCATTAATTCGCCGTTTACCATGAGAATGCTTGCCCGGTCGGCTTCGGGGATGAAATCGGCTATTGGTATTAAGAGTTTCTTAGTAATCGCGGCGGCAAATGTTACCCGCGCTGTTAACCATTGGCCTGCCAGTGGGCTGCCGTCGCAAAACGGGGAGAACGGCGAATGTTTCTGGATGGTGTGTTCGGCACGGAGATGCCGTTCGTCGTGAAGTTCTTCCTGGCATTCCTGCTCGTGCTCGGTTTGATCGGCGTGGGCGCATGGGGCTTGCGCCGCTTCACCAGCGGCCGGCTCGGCAGCGCCAGCACGCGCGGCCGCCAGCCGCGGCTCGGCGTCATTGATTACGCCAGCGTCGATGCCCGCCGCCGCCTGATCCTGGTCCGGCGCGACAATGTCGAACACCTGCTGATGATCGGCGGACCGACCGACGTGGTCGTCGAAGCCAATATCGTGCGCGCGGTCGCCGCTCCCCGCGACGTCGCGCTCGCCCGTCCGGCCGCCATGGAACCCTTGCCACGTGCCATTCCGCTGCCGGATAACGGCAACGGCTCGTGGCCGCTGCAGCCTGAAGTGATCACCCCACCGCCGCCGGCGCGGACGGCGCCGAAGATCGAGCCGGCAAGCGATGAAGCGCCGGCTTGGCCGCCGCTGCAGCCGCAAGCCGACACGCCGCCGGCAGCGCCGGCGCGGCCGCAACGCGATACTTTGGCGGCGCTGGCCGACGAGCTTTCGGCGCGTCCGGCACCGTCGCAGCCGAGCCGGGTTCGCACGCCGGCTCCGGCGCGCGCGCCGCTTGAAGCGCGCGGCGAACAGCGCAGTGAGCCGCGTCCCGAACCGCGTGCCCCCGCCCCCGCGGTGCAGGCGGCACCGACACCCGCAGATACCGCGGCAGCCGATCAAAGCCTCGCCGAGATGGCGCACCGCCTCGAAGCGGCGTTGCGCAAGCCCAATGCTCCGGCCGAAGCGCGCGCCCCCGCGCCGCAACCGCGTCAAGAACCGCGCCAAGCACAACCCGCTGAACAGGCCGCGCCCGAGCCGCAGCCGGCGCCGGCGCCGCCACAACCGCGCGCCGCCCGCCCGGCCGAGCCGAAGCCGGCACGCAGCGCGCCGCCGGCAAAACCACCTCAGAGCACCACGCTCTACGACAATCTCGAACAGGAGATGGCAAGTTTGTTGGGTCGCCCCACAAACAAGAGCTGAATGATCGCATCACGTGGCCGCCGCGTCCGGTTCAATACGGTGGCGGCCTCAGTAGCGGCACTTCTGGTAACGGCGACGCCGCTCGCCGCGCAGGACATTAGCATCAATTTCGGTCAGGGCGCCGCCGGCGGCGGGCTGAACGAGCGCATCATTCAATTGATCGCGCTGTTCACGGTGCTGTCGCTGGCGCCGTCCATTCTCATCATGATGACCTCGTTCACGCGGATCGTCGTGGTGCTGTCGCTGTTGCGCACCGCGCTCGGCACGGCGACGGCGCCGCCCAACTCGGTGGTCATCTCGCTGGCGCTGTTCCTGACCGCCTTCGTGATGGGGCCGGTGCTTACCAAAGCCTACAACGTCGGCGTCAAGCCGCTGGTCGCCAACGAGATCAGCGTCAACGAGGCGTTCGACCGCGCCTCCGGGCCGCTACGCGGCTTCATGGAGAAGAACGTCCGCGAAAAAGACTTGCAATTGTTCATGGACATGTCGGGAGAAGCGCCGCCGAAAGGCCCCGACGACGTATCCATGCGCGTGCTGATCCCCGCTTTCATGATCTCGGAGCTCAAACGCGCCTTCGAGATCGGCTTCCTGTTGTTCCTGCCGTTCCTGATCATCGATCTGGTGGTCGCCTCGGTGCTGATGTCCATGGGCATGATGATGCTGCCGCCGGTCGTGGTGTCGCTGCCGTTCAAGCTGATTTTCTTTGTTCTCGTTGACGGCTGGACGCTGGTGGCGGGGTCATTGATCCAGAGCTACGGAACCTGAGCATCAGGTATCAGTAATCAGATATCAGTGATCAGCAGGCCCAATCTTTCTGATGCCTGATCACTGATACCTGATCCCTGTCACCCCCACACCGCCCGCGCCGTTTCGACAACGACTTCCAGCTTCCGCTTCTGATCATCCGTGCTGAGCAAATTCCCGACCACGTCGGAGGCGAAGCCGCATTGCGGCGAGATGGCGAGCTGGTCGAGGAGCAGGAACTTGCTCGCCTCGTCGATCCGCCGCCTGAGCGCGTCGACGGTTTCGAGCTCCGACACTTTGGTGCTGACGAGGCCGAGCACCACCACCCTGCCCTTCGGCACGAAACGCAGCGGCGCAAAACTGCCGGCGCGTGGCGTGTCGTATTCGAGCAAAAACCGTTCGTGCGGCAACTCGTTGAACAATCGTTCGGCGATGGCGTCGTAAGTGCCTTCGCGGTGCCACATGCTGCGCTGGTTGCCGCGGCACAGGTGAATGCCGAAGGTGACGCCGGGGTAATTGGCGATAACCGCGGCTTCTGCCTTGAGCGATTGCGCAAAATTCTGCATCGGGTCTTCGCCGCGCGCGCGCATCTGCGCCATGGTGGCGTCGTCGACGTAAGCGGTGAACCCCGGCGCGTCGATGTGGACGTAGCGGCAGCCGGCTTCGACCAGGCTCGACACGATCTGCCGCTCGATCGCAACGACGTCGGCCAGGAACGCGTCCATGTCGCGATAGACCGCGGTCGAGTTTTCGTATTCGAAGCGCTGTGCGATGCGGTCCGGCCCGATCAGCGAGACCTTCGCCGGCGCCTTCGCCACCGTGCTGACAAAGCGGTATTCCTCGAGCGGAATGTTGTGCGCAAGCTTCAATCGCGCCTTGGCCGGGCGGCGATGCGACACCGCCGTGCCGGCATGGTGCATCTGCGCGATGTCCCAACGCTGCCCGCGGCGCCGCGCCCTCGACGCGCTGCTCGTACACTTTCAGCGTCGAGCGGTTGGCATCATAGCCTTCCACCGATGCGCCAAAACTGTCCTGGAAATTGAGCCGGCGCATCTCGCCGTCGGTGACCACGTCGAGCCCCGCGTCCTCCTGCAGCCGCACCGCCTCGCGCACCGCCTGATCCTCGATGGCGTGCAGCGCGTCCGCGGTGATCTTGCCGTCATCGAAGGCAATGCGCGCCTCCTTGACGATCTCCGGCCGCAGCAGGCTGCCGACCACGTCGGTGCGGATTTTGGCCAGTGCGGGCTTGTTCTGCGTCGGCGCTTCTTGAATTCCGGTCATGCCTTTTCCACCACTTCTCGTGCGAAATCGTTGCGAGAACGATCAGTGTCGCGCGCCGGCACGGCAATGGAAAGTAGGAAAGTACGGCCGCTCGCGCGGGGCGGGTTTCGCTGCGGCCTGATCCCGGGTTACATTGCCGGCTAGCCTCCCAGGAATCCCATATGACTCGAATTTTCGTCCTGCTTTTGTCTGCCCTAATTATAACGAGCGCCAAGGCCGAGGAGCGATTCATCGTTCTCAGCTCGACCACCTCGACCCAGGACTCTGGCCTGTTCGATCACATCCTGCCGATCTTTCACTCCGCGACCGGCTTGGGCGTGCACGTCGTCGCGGTCGGAACCGGACAGGCGCTTGCGATCGGCGCGCGCGGCGACGCCGATGCGCTGCTGGTCCACGACCGGGTTGGCGAGGACAAGTTCGTCACTGACGGCTTTGGCATCGATCGCCGCGACGTGATGTACAACGATTTCGTCATCGTCGGACCGAATAGCGACCCGGCGCATATTCGCGGCCTTAAAGATGCGCGCAAGGCGCTTACGCAGATCGCCGGCGCAGGCGCCACGTTCGCAAGCCGCGGCGACGACAGCGGCACCAACCGGATGGAGCTTCGGCTATGGAAGTCGGCCGGCATCCAGCCCGACAAGAATACGCCCTGGTATCGCGACCTCGGCCAAGGCATGGGGCCGACGCTCAACATCTCGGCTGCGATGAATGCCTATACGCTCACTGACCGCGCCACCTGGGCCAATTTCAAGAACCGGCAAAGTCTCGAAATCTTGACCGCAGGCGATCCGGCGCTGTTCAATCCTTACGGCAGCATTCTGGTCAATCCCGCCAAGTGGCCGAAGGTGAAAATCGACGACGCGCGGATCTGGCACGAATGGCTCACCTCGAAGGCCGGCCTCGACGCCATCACGTCCTACAAGATCAATGGCGAGGAACTGTTCTTTCCGCCGCGCAGCGAAGCGACGCACTAACGCAGCGCGCGTCCGAAGCCCAGGCTTACGGCGCTCACCGCCATCGACAGCACGATCAAAATCATGCCCAGCGCCAGCGCCAGGCTGAGATTGCCCTTGTTGGTTTCCAAGACGATCGCCGTCGTCATGGTGCGGGTGTAGCCGAGGATATTGCCGCCCACGATGATGATGGCGCCGACCTCGGCGATGGCGCGGCCGAACGCCGCCAGAAACGCGGTCAGCAATCCTTCCGGCCCCATCCGCATCAGCGGTGCGATGGCGCGCCAGCGCGCGGCGCCGTCGACCAGAAGCGCATCGCCGTAAGCGGCCCACAGCCCGACCGCCATGCGATGCGTGAGCGCGATGACGATCGGAGTTCCCAGCGCACATTGCGCAGTGACCATGGCGGTCGGCGTGAACAGGATGCCGAGCGATCCCAACGGCCCGGACCGCGACAGCAACAGATAAACCGCAAGCCCGACGACCACCGGCGGCAGGCCGAGCAGCGCATTGACGATGACGACCAGTCCCCCGCGCCCGCGGAAGCGATACACCGCCAAGGCCGTCCCGAGCGGCGCGCCGATGACGAACGCGCAGGCGCTTGCGGTGAGGCTCACCGCAAGCGACAGCAATACGATGTCGCGCAAACCGGCATCGAAGCCAAGGATGAGATCGACCGCAGTGCGCAGCGCGTCGGCGAAATCACTCATGCCGCATCATTAGCACGGGAGGCGCGCTTACTCTGAGCATCGGGCAATTCCAGCTTCCCCCGCAGGGGCGGGTGGAGGAAGCACATAGCCCACTCATCGCAAATTCATATAACGCCACGTCACCGCAGCGCAGTCCGCCCTAAGGCGCGCGGTGGTGGCACGATGGACGGTATCGGCGGAACGGCAGGCGGGGGCGCACCGGCTTGCGGCGCATCCGGCGGCGCGGGCAACGCTGGCGTCAGGATAGCGCGCCTGCATGTCCCGCAAAAAACCGTCCAGCGTGTCGACCGCAGCGGCGGCATGGGCGATGGCTGCGAATTCCGTGCCGCTCGTTCCGAGCGGCGCCGAGACCACGTCGAAGGCGTGGGCGTCCGGGGTGCCGGCCATTTTCGCCGCATATTTCTCGCGGAAGCGGCCCAGCCCGAGCGTGTCCTCGCCGAGCGCATAGCCGAGCTCGGCGCGCAGAATGTCGGAGCGCTCGATATCGTTGAGCGGCTGCCAATCCTTCCAGCGCTCGCCGTATAACAGCTCGATTTGCTCGGCGGCTTCGCGCCAGTGCCGACCCGCCCAATAAATGTCGGAGCGCAGCCGGATGACTTCGCGGCCGTCGAGATTGCCGATCACTTCCAGCGCCAGGTCGTGCCGGCTCATGTCGGACAGCGCGCGCGCTTCGAGCAGCAGGCGCTGGTTGCGCACCTCGTTGGTCAGATCGGCGGTGCGCGTGGCGCGCAGCGTCGCCAGCGCGCGATCGGCTTTGTGGTTCATCAGATAGATTACCGCCAGCCGCGTCGCCACTTGCGCGCGCGCGGCGCCCTGCAGCCGGTTGTCGACCTGGTATTGCAGCAGATCGGCGGCCTGGTCGAGCAGGTCGATCCCGACCAGACGGTCGGCGAGCCTGCGGATCATCTCGTCGCCGCGACGGCCGATCGGGGTGAGCTCGCGGAAATCGTAAAACAGCGCCAGCGCGTCAATGGCCGACAGCGTGTCGCCTTTGCCGGCGAGGAACAGCGCATCAAATGTCCGCGCCGCCTCCTGCTGGATACGGCGGGTCATGTCGGAATTGGGATGCGCGGCGAGCGCGCTGCGCATGACATAGAACGAGTCGCGATAGCGGCCGTCGGCGGTGTAGAGCCGCGCCAGCATCTGCAGCGCCTCGATCTCGGTCTCGTCGCCGCGCCAGATGGTGGTGAGCGTCTCCAGTTGCGAAATGACGTCGTCGCGCTTGAGATCGTTGAGCGCATAGCGCAGCAAGGTCTCGCGCAATTGCCCCTGCGCCGCGGCGCGCCGGTCCCAGGAATCGGCTGCCGTTTGGTAAGCGGAGAGCGCGTCCTCGTTGCGGCCCATGCCTTCGGCGAGCCGGCCGATCAGCACCGCCATCGCCGGCTCGAGCTCATGCGAGACACCGATGGTCTGGAAATCGTTGAGCTGGACCGAAGCGGTTGAGAAATCGCCGACCTCGATGGCCGAGCGCATTTCTTCCTTGAGGGCGACGCGCTGCAACTCCACCGGCAGCGTCGCCACTGCGGCGTCGGCGCTCTTGAAACCGTCGCGCGCCTGACCCCATTTGCCCTGCTTGGCATAAGCGAGCGCGCGCCACAGCGGCGCATCGTGCTGATCGCCGATCGACGGATCGGCGAGATCCTTCAGCGCGTCGTCGGGGCGGTTCATCATGATCTCGGTCACCGCGCGCAGCACGGTGGCCGAGCCCTGCTCCGAGGCCGCGCGGTCGTCGGCGAGCGCAACGTCGAGCACGCCCTTGGCTTCCGGAAACATGTCGCGGGCGACATAAAAACGGGCGAGATCAAGCCGCGGCGCCAGGCGCTTGTTGTCGGGCGCCGACGCCGCCGCGGCAACCAGCTTCGATTGGCGCTCGATATACGCGGCCTGCTGATCGAAACCCCACAGTTGCGAATCGAACATCGTCGGCCGCAAGCCGGAGCCGCGCAGCAAGGTTTGCAACGACGTTGACAGCGCCAAACCCATGGGGCGGCTGACGATGATCTTGTCCGGCGCCAGCTCGACCTTGACGTCGTCGGCGAGCGGATCGACCACAACGCCTTCGGCCGAGGCCAGCATGCGGAACTCGACAAAATCGCGCCCATTGATGAAGCCGCGCGCCGGCGGGAACGCGGTGACGACCACGAGCGTATCGCCGGCGTCGGGATCGTCGAGCCGGTGCACCTGATGCGGCGCGTCGAACGGGATGGTGACGCTCGACCGGTTGGGGCCGATCAGATTGCGGGTGATGGTGAGAGCGTGCGTGGTGTTGATGGTGGAATCGCCGATCTGCACCGTCCATGTCGGGCCGTCGACATCGACGGAGGCCAGACGCGGATGATCGAGTTTTATGCGCACGATGTCGGCGTCGGGCGCGTGGGTGAATTCGGCGCCACGGATGGTGCGGCTTGCTTCGCCATCGAGCGCGCTGAGATCGATATCGGCATTGGAATCGAACACGATCCACAGCGTGTCGGCGCGATTGAAGATCGCAGCCGCCGTCGCCGTCGTGAACCCAAACGACAGTTTCAGGTTGGCGCCCTGGCGGGCGAGCTCGGCCGCGACCTTGTCGCTGGTATTGGCGGCGCGCGGGCGCGGCGGTGGCGCGGCGTTGGCCGGAGCTTTGTCAGGCGCGGCGGCTGCATCGCGCTGCGGTGGCGGCGATGCCGGCTGCGGCGCGGTGGACGCTGCCTTTGCCATATCGGCTGAAGGCGCCGGCGCCGGCGGCGTTTCCGGCGCGGCGATTTGCGCTTCTGCCTTGGGCGTTGCCGCCGGTTTGTCAGCCGGCGATGGCGGCGGCGCCGCTTGCGCCGCGGCGGGCGGTGGCGTGGGCTGCGCTGCCGGTTGTCCCGGCGCGGCGATTGTTCCCGGTGGTGCGATGTCGGGCTTTTCCGTCGCTGCCGGCGCTGCCGCCTCGGCGCGGGGCCCGGCAGCGTCGTTCGCCGCCGCGGGCGGAACCGTTGCCGGGGTTTCGGGCGCCGCACTTTGCTGCGGCACGGCCGGCACCGCGGGCGCAGCACTCGCCTCGTCCGGCTTGTTATCGGCGCCGACGACATCGAGCACATAGCTGCCATCGTCGCGGAAGGTACGGACGTCGACCTTGGCCAGGAAATTGAAGCGCACCAGTGCGCTGTCGTCGCGCAACTCGGTATCGATGCCGCCGATCGCGCGCGGCAGCGAGGCCACGACATCGGCAAGGTCGAATTTTATCGGCGCGTCGAAGGTCAGCGTCAGCCGCTCCTTGACGCGATCATTGGACACCGAGGTATTGGCCGGTATGGCGAAGATGTAACGGGTGAAGGTCGGCTGCGTCGCCGCATGCACGCGCACCGGCTCGGCAGTCGCCCGCTGCTGCGCCACGGCCTGGCGGTCTTTGCGCTCGAGACGATCCGCCTCGCCGGCGCGGCGCGCCAGGTCGGCGATGACCTCCGGCGGCAGATTTGGCGGCTGCCCGCTCCATGACGCCGGCAACAGATCGATGAAATATTTCTCCGCGGCCGGCGTGGCAATGACCTTCACCTGCTGCGATAGCGCCACGCGAATGCCCTTGCCGTCGGGATCGCGCCGCGCCGCGCCGACATAATCGGGAATCTGCGACGCGAGGCGGTCGACCGAGACATCGATCGGGCGCTTGAAGGTGATGACCAGCACATTGTTGGCGAGACGCACGCTGGCGTCGTCGTATTCGCTCATGTCGAAGACGAGGCGCGCATAGCCGTCGTTGACGGTGGCCGCGAGCGTAGCCTTGACCGGACCGTCGTCGGCCGAGCCCGGCGCGGCAAAGGTGGCGAAGCAAAGCAGCGCGGCGGCGGCCAGCCCGCAATGGCGCAGATATGATGCGAAACGATGGCCGGTTTTTCCGGCGGTGCGACCGCGCGCCATGACTGAACTCGACCTACGCCACCGCTACATTAAAGAAGGAGCACGCCGTCACGGCCAAAGCGCGGTTCCCCCGACGCCGGCCTCTGGTTAATTTAGGCTGAAGCGTTTAACGTCGGCTTAACGGCTTTTTCAATGATTCCAGAAGGTTATGGTCGGGGCCCCGGATGTTGAACGCCTATCCCAAGGATCGCGCCAAGGACAGTGCCTTGGCGAGCCATAGTTGGATCGACCTCATCGACCCGACTGAGGCCGAACGCGCAGCGTTCGAGGCCGCCTTTGGGCTTGGCGTGCCGAGTAACGAGGCGCTCGGCGAAATCGAAGCCACCAGCCGGCTGCGAGTCGAAGACGGCGCGCTCTATATGACGGCACCGCTGATCTTTGCCTCAGGCGACCAGCCGTGGCTCCCCTCGCCGGCCGGCTTCATGCTGTCGAAGCAAGTGCTAATGACCGTGCGCTTTGCCCAATCGGCGACGTTCGACACGGTGGCCAAGGAATGCGGCACCCAAGAAAAACTCGAGCCGGCTGCCGCTTATGTGAACCTGCTCGAAGCGCTGGTCGATCATCTGGCGGATCTTTTGGAGGCCGCCGGCCGCGATCTCGACGACGCCTCCCACGTCATCTTCAGCCCGGACAATGCCAAGAAGCTGTCCAAAGAAACCGCCATGTTGCGCCAGCTCATGCTCCGCACCGGCCGCACCAGCGAGCGCATGGCGCGCATCCATTACACCTTGGTCTGCCTCGACCGCATGGCAAAATTCACCGTGGACCGCGCCCGCGACTGGCTGGCGCAGGACAACGCGGCGCGCCTGCAATCGGTGAGCTCGGACATCGCTTCGCTGGTGCAGTTCTCCGAAGGCCTGGTGAACCGCGTCCAGCTGTTGCAGGACGCCGCGACCGGAATCATCAATATCGACCAGAACGACGTGATGAAGGTGTTGACCATCGCGTCGGTGGTCGGAATTCCGCCGGTACTGGTGGTCGGCATCTACGGCATGAATTTCAAGAACATGCCGGAGCTGAATTGGCCGTGGGGCTACCAATACGCGCTCGCCCTGATCCTGGTCACGGCGCTGTTGCCGCTGATCTGGTTCAAGTGGAAGGACTGGATCTAAATCATCCGCCCCACGATAGCGGGGTGGATGCAGATTACTCCGCGGCGACCGAAGCTGCGGCTTGTTCTTCGTCATAGAGCCGGCTGAGGATGCGGCGCGCCGCGATCGTGCCGGCGTCGGCATTGATGTCGACTTGCGGCGGGTTCGCGATCATGTTCAAGTTGCGCTGCTGCGCCGAGAACACGCTGACGTCTTCCAGGAACGCGGTCTTGATCTGCTGGAAGATTTTTTCGGTGGTCTCGGGATTCTTGACGTCGAAATCGTGGGCCTGGCCCCAGAAATAATGCGACGTGGTTTCGGTCTCCGGCGTAATGGCGTTGAGATTGCGCATGCCGATGCCGCCGACGCGCTTGCCGTCCGGCGCGCCGGTGCCTGTGGGCGTAGCGCCGACGTCGAGCCGCAAGAAGGCCGGCGGCACGAAGTCGATGATCTGCCAGCGATCGACATGGCCGGCAAAACCGCCGACTTTCTTGAACGTCGGCGGCGGCTCCTGGTCGATGATCCAGCGCGTCACCACGACGTTGTTCGGCGCCCGCGCGACCTGCACCTTGGCGTGCTCGGCCAGCGCCAGGTTGCCGATGGTGGTGTCGTGCACGAAGGCCAAGTGCGTGAGATCGAGCAAATTGTCGACCACCAGCTGCCAGTTCGCCTCGACGTGCAGGTAGGAGCTCTTGGCGCCCCAATGGTTCGGATCGTCGAGCCAATGAAAATCGGTAATCGCCGCCGGATCGGCCAGCGCCGGATCGCCCATCCAGATCCAAATCCAGTGATAGCGCTCGGCCACCGGATAAGTCTTCACCTTGGCGCCGCGTGGAATCTGTTCTTGGCCGGGAATGCGGGTGCAACGGCCATCGGTGCCGAAGCGAAGTCCGTGATAGTGGCACTGCAACTCATCGCCGACGAGCTTGCCCATGGACAGCGGCAGATGGCGGTGCGCGCAGCGGTCCTCCATCGCCACCGGTGAACCCTCTTCGGTGCGAAAGAACACAACGGGCTCGCCCAAAATGGTGCGGGCAAGCGGCTTGCGGCCGACCTCGGCATCGGTCGCGGCGACGTACCAGTAATTGCGCAGGAACATGGCGGCTCTCCCTGCTGCCGATATTACCCTTCCGCGCGACCGCGCGGGAGGGGGCTCTTCTCTTTCCTGCCCGCCTAGCGGGGAAGAAAGACAAGCGCTTTCGTTCTCGCAGAAAGTGCGAGCGCATGCGGAACAACGAACGCCACGAAAAAGTCGCCTCCAGACAAGAAGGGAGGCGGAGCGCCGAGAAGCGCACCAACCAGGAGCCGCATCGAAGGATGCGGCGCACGCCCTCTCCTGTCTTCCCACTGCGGGAGGACCGAGGCCCAGGACTTTATAGAGCCTTGGACCTCAAAAAATGGAGCGGGCGCGCTCGCCTTTCGGCGCCCCACCGCGGCATCCGAGGTTTTTGGCCTCGGCTCGGCTCAGGCCGCGCTTCCTGGAACCACCGGATGCAAACGGGAGGACCCTCTCCGGCACCAGTGCAGCGAGCACCTCGCGGTCCGGCACGCGCCGGACGGGACGATGCCCAAGCCGCCCGCGAGCGCAGTGTATGGCCGCGCTCGACGAGAACCGCTCCCGCTCCGCCTTCAGGAGTACCCTCGCGAAAGGCGTCCTTCGCGAGCGGGATGTTGGCTAGGTAACCGTTGTGGGGACGAAAGTCAAGGGCGATGTCGCCTTATTAGCGACAAAAGCCAGAGCCTGCTATAGGCCACGGGACCGACTGGCTCCGCGAGGAAGTCGTTATGGGCGAGGTCGAAGCCGTATGGCCAAGACACACAGGGGGTTGGTTTACGAGAGCCGCACGGGCAAAGCCGGGCGCCCTGCCCTCGAATTGGCAACTTCCTGTATTCTTGGTGGTTCAAACCATTATTTTATATGCCTCCTTTTGAGGGAAACGTCGTAATGCGCGACCGTATTCAAGAAGCCGTTGCGATAGGTGAAAGGAACCAGCGGACCCTTGAACTGCTCCACAACTGGTGTGGACACGTTCGGGTGAGGAAACATGGCGGCGTCGGCATGGTCGAACAAATGACCGGCCTTCCCATTGGTCATCATTTTCTAGAATGCCCACATGCTCCCGCCGGCGGTATGGCCGCTTGGGATTTGGCGGAGACCGCCCTCGATTTTCATGATCGCAACTGCGTGGACTGCAAATTTAGAAAGGCAATGGGTATTCCCAATCTCTCGATCCTGCTCGCGGAGCGCGAACAGCGAAGAAACCAACAGCGCCTGGAGCAAGAACGGCAAGAGCAAGCGCGAGCGGGTCGTATGGCGGTCCGTGAAGCGAACCGCCAAAAAATTAGGCCGAAGCTTGATGCCGTGGAGGTGACGACTCTCGACAGGATTACCGAACTTGATCAGGGCGAAGACGGTGCTGGCGAGCGGCTCAGTCAAACATCGAAATTGGCGCCCGAAACCTTTACCGCCGATATTGTCGATCACCTCTTCCAACTCGTGCAGAGCCAAGAGCCTCACCTTGTCAGTCCGTGCCTCGAAGCACTGACGCACCTTCCGGTCGATCAAATGCGACTATGCAATGGGGCGTTATTGGCCTTGCGTTCTTATGCCCTGAGAGAAACGGCAGGCGCGATTATCGAGAAAGACTGCGCGAAAGCGGACGTGACACTCGTTCCCGGCGCTGTTCCGGCACTAATAAGTCTGGCTAATCCTCCGCCCTCGCGTTTCTCATTCGACGACAGGCGTCGTCCCGTTCTCGGTCCGCTCCGAGCCCTTTATGCCCACCACAAAGATGCTGTTCGCTGCACACTGAAGGAAATGATCGAGGAACGGCGTCCGTACACCGTGCGGCTGGCCGCGCGCGGTTTGGAAGCATTGTTGCCCACCGATGCTACGCTCTCAATATTTCTTGTGCCGGAATTGATCGCGAGGCTTGTACGCGCCAATCGCTTGCTTGAAGGGCGGCCGGATGAAGTCGAAGAAACACTAGACGATATACGCGACGTTCTTGTTCAGTCGTTCAAAGCCGACCCGTCGAAGGTCGATCAGCTCATTCAAGATTTTCTTATCGGCGCCAGTGACGAAGGCGCGGCAGAGCTTTACAAAATATACGACGAAGTGTTGCGCGACAGGCGTTTCGGCGAGGAAAAAGGGATCGCCATTACGGAAGCGCACGGCATCGCCTTCCGTCGGCTGGTCGTGGCAGCCGTCGAAGCGAAAACCGACGAGGTCCGTGACGCCACCTCCCAAGCGTTTCATGGCGAGCCATACGATCTGGCGCCCATTGCTGCGAAGGAGATCGACCTTCTGCTCGGTAGCGCACTGATCCTTGACGGCAAGCTCAACGCGCTTATCGAGGAAAAGCAAAAGCCCAAAGGCGACGACGTATTGGTCAGGCGCCTGCAGCAGCAACATCTTTCGACTCTTTTGGAGGCGTTTGTCAGATGGGCGTGCATCGCAGCCGCGAAAACCGACCGAGCATCCCTTGATGCTGTCCTAAAAATACTGCGGTCCTTGCCCGAGGGCAGCGACCGACTTGTCGGCGCGATCATCGGCAATTTTCCAGCGATGTTACGCAGGACGGAGGGGCTGATAACTTGCTTGCCGGATTTCTATACGGCACAGGTAGGTTCTTCACCGCTTGTGCGGTCATATGCAGCAACCGCGATGGGCGAGATGCGTGATACCACGCACGACAATTTACCCTCGCTCGCCTTCGAAGCTTTTTGCGCCCAGCTGAGCGACCCGTACGTTATTGTTCATAAAGCGGCGATACACGCCCTCGATCGTTTCTTCTTGCCACAAGAGTATCGCGCGCGAGCAAAGAACGCGGTAGGCGCGTGGGTCGTGCATTATGCTCAGGAACGGCCCACGGACGATTTCTTGATCGTCGCGATCGACCTTTACGCACGCGAGTACGCGAACAAAGAAGACATGGCCGGCCAAGTGGGAGCGCGTCTGATCGGCATGCTCAAGAAAGCGACCCCTTATCTCGTCGCTAAAGAGATCCAGTACGCGAACAACGTATACGTTCATGCGCCCGGCTACGCTGATCTGCTCATTCACGTTATGAACGACCTGGATGCAATGCACCTTTACCATGACGACCTGATCCAACGTGTAGCTGAATTGCCTCGTGACGTCGTGCTGGAAAAGCGCTGTGAGATAATGGCGTTGGGAGCCAAGTGGTTTTTGCGCTACCGTTTGGTTGCTGGAATTGTCATCGAGTTGCTCACGTCGAGCGCGGCTTGGTCGGACGCGACGACCTTTTCCAAGAGCCAACACGACGGGGTCGAAGACAACACGCGTAATAAGCAACTTCGGCTCCATCTTGCGCTTCGGATGATCGCCTGCGCGTTTGAAGCAGCCGTCGAAATAAACGACGGTGCTGCCATCAAAAAATTGAGCGAAGACTTCAAATCCACCCTCGCGGAAATCGAGAAAGACAATGCGGCTAACGAGGACAGAAGAGATCCTCTCCGCGGCTTACGCCGCCAGGATTGAGATTGTCGAAGCCCTGCGAGAAGTCGCCCTTGGCGGCGACACCACCCCAACGCGTCTGCGAGCGGCCGCTAAAATGCTCGATAGCAGGTCTGGGCTCTATGGTGACGCGCCGACCGCGCGCACCTATCAAGCACTGGCCGAACTTGCGACGTGCGTTGCGCTTTTAGCGGAGTGGCGTCATGCCGTGCTTAGCGCTGGCGTGGATGCTCAACGATTCCTCGTGGCTGCAAAAGAACGCGCGGCGACGTGGACCGGCTCGTTTGGCGCCGAGGCGGGTTTTGACAGTTTGGCGGCGGTCGCAAAACAACTGAAAAACATCTCTTCCATCAGCGAAGTGGCGAAAATCGCAGCCTCGCTTGCGGCCATACCTCTTCCCGTCGGCCTCTATCAGGCTGAAGGTCCACGCCGCCGCTCGCCTCGCCTTCCGGACGATGGGGGTGAGATTCCAGCGAAATCGGTGGAGCTGTCGGTCGCGTTTATTAAATTTACGATTGACGGAAAGCCGCTCGCTGAAACCCATTACGTCTCTCCGGGCGAAATGCACAATCTTGACATCGAGGTCCGTGTTTCACGCTGGCCGGTGGGCGCGACCGCTCTCATCCTAGAGCCCGTTACCATCGAACACTCTGACGCGTACAAGATGCCGGTTTTTTCCCTACCCGCCCCGCCGGGAGCAGGGCCTTTCCAACTTAAGCAAGACGGCCGGGCTGCGATCACGATCCCCAATCACTTCAACGCGCGTCCTTACGAGTTCAAATACGTCGCGCGCTTTGAGCCGCGAGGCTCTGAGCAGCCTGTCGAAACCATCGGGCAGCGGACACTTATGCTTGAAGGTATGGATTTGGCTCGTCAGCCGCTCACGGGTTACGAACACATTGACCGAAAGCTTATTGCAATCCGCAACACACTGCGTGTAACCACCGCCATGATTCAGTCGGAATTGGCTGACGCGCTCATGCTGGCCATTCCGTTGGCAAATCTCGCCGCTCAATCGGTACAAGACAACGTCTTTAATTTGCCGATTAGCGAGGATGAGTTTCAAAAGCGCGTGCGCTCGTTCCTGAGGCAGCATCCAATGATCGGAGCCAAGCTTGAGGAGCATCCGCACGCTTCACGCGGCATAACCGACTTGTCGTTCCGGGGCATTCGCCTCGAACTCAAGTCAGAAAAGGACAGCAATCTGACGCTGGCGGACTGTAAGCGCTTCGTTCCTCAAGCTGCATCCTATGCAATTGGCAGCGGTAAACGACTCGCGTTGCTCTGCGTGCTTGATGGATCGCCAAAAACGAAGCCGCCATTCCCGGTGGAGGATGGTATCGGCGTATTCCCGCATCAATCGACGGAAACGTCCATCTACGTGTTAACGATTTTGGTGCAAGGTAATCTAGCAAAGCCCAGTGACTTTTCACGCTGATCGGTAATACGCACGAACCCGTAGGATGGGGTGAACGAAGTGAAATTCATCGCCTTGCGGTGGCGGCATTTCAGAAAGGTGATGGGTTTCGCTGCCGCTCAACCCATCCTACGCGCTAGCGAGTGTCTGACTGCCGCGATGTGCCAAATAGCTGCCCTCCGAGCGGACATCGTAATCGGTCGAAAAGGGCGATCAGGCGACATATCGTGTTGGTCCGCCGACCTTTCGCACTATCATCCGTTGAATTGTCTTGCCAGAAGACGGACTGACCAGATGGTCATTGAAGAGAATTTTCTGTGACGCTAATGCTCTGAACGCCAGGGTTGGGTCAAATGCGGAGTAAAGTCTTCCTCGGTCGTCGCGCTTGTCTTCCTTTTCCGTCACTCGCCAACTGAGGTAAAGGGTTCCGTTAGGCCGTAAAATCTCGACTAACCTCTTGACTGATGGCTCAATCGCATCGGCCGACAAGTGCATTATGACCGTTTCGCAAAAGACATTGTTGAAAACCCCATCCGCGATGCCGTTCAACTCCGGCAGCGCTGCATACCGGAATTCAATGCCGGGATGAAGCCGGCGTGCTTCGGCCAACAATCCTTCAGATGCATCGAAGCCGATCGCTGTATAGCCGTTCTTGCTAAACCAATTTGTATCGCGACCACTACCGCAGCCTATATCCGCAGTCAGACCCGGATCGAAATACCGCCGAATTAGATCGTAAACGTCCACCGGTACCGGCTGCGCTTCCCACTCCTTGGCAAAAGCGGCCGCATCGTGGTCGTATGCCCCAAGCGTTTGTCGATCCATTTGAAGACTCGGCGTCCAAGACATTCCCGATCTCACGCACCAATATCATGAGCTGTGCAAATGTCCGAGCCCGTAGGATGGGTTGAACGAAGTGAAACCCATCGCCTTGCTGCGGCAATTACCTTCAGCTGTGCTATGCTCGCGCGGTGACAAACTATCGGCGAAACTTCATCTGCGGCGGCAGCTTTTTCTTCACGGCCAATCTGGCTGAGCGCCGCTTGCGTCTTCTCGTCGATCACATCGACCTCTTGCGCCAAGCGTTCCGCTATGTTCGGCGGCGTCATCCGTTCGACATCGAAGCCATCGTCGTCCTGCCTGATCATCTGCATGCGATCTGGACGCTGCCGGAAGGCGACGCTGATTTTGCGCTGCGGTGGCGGCTGATCAAATCGATGTTCTCACGCGGCTTGTTTGCCGACGAGCGCAGGTCACCGAGTCGCGCGAAAAAGGGTGAACGCGGCATTTGGCAGCGGCGTTATTGGGAGCATACTTTGCGCGATGAAGGGGATTTCGCGCGGCACGCTGACTACATCCATTTCAATCCGGTGAAACATGGGCATGTGACCCGGGTCCGCGACTGGCCATATTCATCATTTCATCGGATGGTCAGGTCCGGCGTCTACCCAATCGATTGGGCGGGCGATGCGGCCGACAATCGCTCGCGTTTCGGCGAAAGATGATGGGTTTCGCTGTCGCTCAACCCATCCTACAGGCTACGATAGACCTTCGGCGGCAACGAAGCTTGGAGTCAGGCGCCCCCTCCACCACCCTGCTTCCGCCTACGCGCTCTGCGCTTCGGCGGACTCAAACCCGCCGTAGCTCGCCGAGCGAGCGAAGACGGGTCGCAGGGCGGTCCCCTTCCCCTGCTTCCGCCTTCGCGCGTTGCGCTTCGGCGGACAAGTCGCGGGGGCGGATGAAGAACTACTGTGTCGGCTGGCCCTGGATTTTCGGCAGGTCGCCTGCGCTGTTGCTCTGCTTCACCTGCTGCGCCTGGCTGGCGAGCTCGACGGTCAGGTGCTGGGCCGCGTCGGGCGACATCAGCGCCAAAATATCCGCCATTTTGCGCGGCTCGATCTTGGTGACGACCTCGAGCAGCACGCCGATGTCGAGGCGGTCGAAAATTTTCGCCGCATCGCGCGGCTTCATGTTCTCGTACATGGTGACGAGGCCCTTGAAACGCGCGGCCTGGGCTTCGTCCTTCTGCTCCGTCGCGACCGTAATGCGGGCTTCGGTTGCCTTCAGCTCGGCGAGCTGGCCTTCCATGCGTTTCTCGGCGGCCTTGATCAGGCTCTCGCGGATGTCGAGCTCGCGGGCACGCGTGTCGAGCTCCTGGCGGCGCTCCTGCAGGCGTTCGAGGATGGCGCGCTCGGCACCGGAGGGCTGGCCCGGCTCGGTGGGAATGACGGTGCCCGGCGGCTTGGTTTCAGGCGGCTTCGTCGGCCCGGCCTTGGCCTGTTTGTCCTTGTCGGCGGCCTCGGCCGGCACCGAACCGGTGATGTCGAGACTAGTCCTATCGGCCGGCAGCGATGCCACGACCGGTGCCGCGGTTGTGCCGCTGCCATCGGGGAAGTTGAACATCTGCGACGCCCACGACAGCATCGACGATGACGGCCGCGGCACGTCCGCGGTGGTGCGCACGACCGCCGTGCTTTCGATCTTCGGCGCGTCGTCGCCGGCAATGAACGAGCCGCCGTCGAGCAACAGATCGGCCGTCTTCAACGCCAACAGGCAGGCGCAGGCAATGACTGCGATCGGAATGAGACGCAGATCGCGGATATAGTTCATCATGCCGCGAGGCCGTGCACCTTGGTGCGCAGTCGCTCGGCGAAGGCCTGCGCGGCGACCGCGACCGCCTTGGCATCGTTGTTCGGTGCGACGGGCTCGTGTGGCGGCCGGCCGGCAATGACGATCTGCGACAGGCGATGCAGCACGTCCTTGCCCGCGGCGAGCCGTCGATCGATCTCCATGGTCATGGCCTCGGCGCGGTTGAGGCGCTGACCCAGACCGATGTCGCATTCGTGCACGGTGACCTTCAGCCCGGCGATGGCGCGCTCGGCGATCTCGGTCGCGGTGACGAGCTCGGAAATGGTGGCGCGCAGCGAATGCTCGTCGGCCTTCAACAGCTTGAGGCGACGGTTGAGCAACATGCAATAACCGACCGTCAGCATGAGCAAAATCGCGACCAGGCCTTCGATCATGATTCCAATGCCGTTGCTCACTATTGTGCCTCCATGGGGTTTCCGGTGCCGCCCGCCATTTCGAACATGGCGAAGGTCGTGCTCGGTTTGCGTAAATGCTTGGCGACGCGCACGGCGACCCGGTCGCCGACCCGGCCCATGCGGCCCTCGGTCAGCGTCACCTCGCCGCAGCGCACGATGACCATTGCGTCGGATTTCATTTCCAGCATCAGCGTATCGCCGACGTTGAGCTTCATGATCTGCTTGAGCGGCAGCTGCGCCTCGTAAAGCACGGCATCGACGGCGATTTGCGCTTGGCCGATTTCTGTCGCCAAATGGCCTTCCCAGGTCGAGTCGCGGCCGAATTTTTCGCCCATGAACATCTGCAACAGCACGTCGCGGATTGGTTCGATGGTGGCGTAGGGCAACAACAGCTCGATGGTGCCGCCGCGGTCTTCCATGTCGATGCGCAGCCGCACCAGGATTGCCGCATTGGCCGGCCGCGAGATCGCGGCAAAGCGCGGATTGGTCTCCAGCCGATCGATGTTGAACTTCACCGGCGACAGCGGCCGGAACGCCAGCTCCGCGTCGGCCAGCACCACCTCGATCATGCGCTTGATCAGGTTGGTCTCGATCGTCGTATAGGGCCGGCCTTCGATGCGGATCGCGGTCTGGCCGCGGCGGCCGCCTAAGAGCACGTCGATGATCGAATAGATCAGATTCGAGTTGACCGTGAGCAGGCCGGAATTGTCCCACTCCTCGGCCTTGAACACGCCAAGGATGGCGGGCAGCGGGATGGAGTTGAGATAATCGCCGAACCGTACCGAGGTGATGCGGTCGAGCGACACTTCGACGTTGTCGG
This sequence comes from uncultured Alphaproteobacteria bacterium, assembly GCA_963724715.1. Lineage (GTDB taxonomy): Bacteria > Pseudomonadota > Alphaproteobacteria > Rhizobiales > Xanthobacteraceae > BOG-931. The sequence goes on from CAVRVV010000009.1 coordinate 89,831, forward strand.
AGGTGAAATTGCGCAAGCTCGTCGTCATCAGCCGGACCAGCCGGTCGAAGACGATTTCCAGCATCGGCAGGCGCTCGTAAGAGACCATCGCCGAGTCGATGATGGCGCGAATGCCGGAATTGTCGTTGAGATTGACGTCGGCCAGGCTGAAGCCGAGCAGCGAGTCGATTTCTTCTTGCGTCAGAATACGTTCGGCGCCGCCCTTGGCGGCTTGGATGAACTGGCCGTCGTCGACCATGGTGGCCCAATGCGCCGCCATGGTGTCGGCGTCAGCCTCGGGCTGCGCGACCGCGGGCGCGGTCTCGGCCGCCACCTGCTGCTCGGCGTCGAGCGCTACGCCCCACTCGGCGGCAAGGGCGTCCTGGTCGATCTGGTCTTTCGCTGCCATCGGTTTACGGTCACTGTTTGCGCGTGAGGGTTTTGCCCCCTCACTGCACCACGATTTCCTTGAACAGCACGGCGTTGATCCGGCTCGGCGCTATCGAGGCATTGACGCGCCGCGTCAGCTCCTCCTTGAGCCGATAGAGGCCGGCCGAGCCGTCGAGATCGGTCGGCCGCAATTCGCGCAGGTAGGTTTGGAAGGTGTCGAGGACTCGCGGCATGATCGGCTGGATCTGCGCCGAGACGGTCTCGTCGGGCACTTCCAGCACGATCTTCACCTTGAGATATTGGGTGCGATCGCCGCCGCCCGATGACAGGTTCACCAGCACGTCGGGCATGTCGATGTAGATCGGCATCTTGACCTGGGTGGCCGCAGCCGCGGTGTTGGCGTGGTGGCCGAAGAAGAAATAGCCACCGCCGCCGAGCGCGCTAAGACCGACGACGCCACCGGCCACCATGATCATGAGCTTGAGCGAGAAGCGCCGCTTCGGCGCGGCGGCGTCTTTCGCCTCCTGGCCTTCGGGCTCTTCTTTGTCGGCTTCAGCCGGCGTTTCGTTCTTCGTTGCCATCACCGCTCCAGCTTGCGTGAGGGCGCACGCAGTCGGCAGGATAAAACGCAGAACAAACGCCGCGGGCGCGACTCTGCGCCAACGGATGTGGCGCCTGTCGAAAGTCACGCTAGGCAGGAATGGTTAATGGATACTTGCCGCGGCCGCCGCGGCAGGAATTATTTGCCGGGTTGTGTCGCCGCAATGGCGCTTTCTGCCCGCTCCGCACCTCGGTCAATCGGAACTAAGAGTCTGATAACATTGAATTTCAGCCGTTGGCACGGCTTCTGCAATTCACCCCTTGCCGCTGCTTGGGAGAGCGGGCGGCGCACGCGATGAGGATGCCCGGGAGACGGCATCGTCCTCGCTTTTAGGGGAGAGTATCCGATGGAGAATGCCCTTCTCGTCGGCCTGTCGCGGCAGATGGCGCTCAGTCATGAGCTCGACGTCGTCGCCAACAACATCGCCAATATCGACACCACCGGCTTCAAGGCCGACAAGGAGGCATTCAGCGAATTTTTGATGCCGCACGCGGCCGATCAGCAGTTTCCCGGCAGCGACCGGCGCGTCAGCTTCGTGCAGGACCGCGCCACCTGGATCGATTTCAGCCCGGGCTCCATCCAACACACCGGCGATCCGCTCAACGTCGCGCTCGACGGCAAGGGCTATCTGGTGGTGCAGACGCCGCGCGGCGAGCGCTACACCCGAAACGGCGCGCTCTCGACCAATGCCACCGGCCAGCTCGTCACCAGCGAAGGCTATCAGGTGCAGGGCGACGGCGGCCCGATCACGTTTCAGCCGACCGACCACGACATCAGTATCAGCCCGAACGGCATCATCACGGTGCGCGAGGGCTCAAGCACCGCCGACACCCAACGCGGCAAGCTGCAGATCGCCAGCTTCGATCAGCCGCAGCGCCTGCAGAAGGATTCCAGCTCCACCTTCATGGCGCCGAACGGCGTCAATGCCGGCCCGCCGCCCGCCGACACCCGCGTCATGCAAGGCGCGATCGAGAAATCGAACGTCAATGCCGTCGCCGAGATGGCGCGGATGATCCAGATCACCCGCAGCTACAGCGACATCGCCGCCATCCTGCAGCAACAGGGCGACCAGCGCCGCAACGCGCTGCAACAGCTGTCGCAGCAACCGACCAGTTAGCTCCTTCGAGGGGGCCTTTGGGGAGAACGTAACATGCGTGCGCTCGATACCGCAGCGACTGGAATGGCGGCCATGGACCTCAAAGTCCAGGTCATCGCCGGCAATATCGCCAACATGAGCACGACCGGCTTCAAGAGCCAGCGTGCCGAGTTTCAGGATCTGATCTACGAGCACGTCCAGCGCGTCGGCGCGCAGGCATCCGACCAGGGCAACATCCTCCCGGTCGGCATCGAGCTCGGCTCCGGCGTGAAAACCGTCGGCACGCCGCGGCTGATGACCCAAGGCACGCTGACGCAGACCGGCAATACGCTCGACGTCGCCATCCAGGGCGACGGCTTCTTCAAGATCCTGATGCCCGACGGCTCCTTCAGCTATACCCGCGACGGCTCGTTCAAGATGGATGCGCAAGGCCGCGTCGTACAGGCTGAGGGCTATGTCGTGCAGCCCGGCATCACCATCCCGCAGAATGCCAGCGGGCTGACCATCAGCAACCAGGGCCAGGTTTCGGTGACGTTACCCGGCAGCACGACCTCGACCATCCTCGGCCAACTCACCCTGACGCGCTTCACCAACAATGCCGGCCTGCAGGCCAACGGCGACAACATGTACACCGCCACGCCCGCTTCCGGCACGCCGCAGGACGGCCTGCCGGCGACCGAGGGCGCCGGCACGATTTTGCAAGGCAGCCTCGAGCAATCCAACGTCGAGGCCGTCACCGAAATCTCCAATCTGATCGCCGCGCAACGCGCCTACGAGATGAATTCCAAGGTCATCACCGCGGCGGACCAGATGTTGCAGTCGACCGCGCAACTGATGCGCTGAAATAGGTCCTCGTCATGATCCGCACCCGCATTTTTGCTCTCGGCTTCCTCTTCGCGCTGGCGGCGCCGCTCGCCAATCCGGCTGCGGCGCAGACACCGGCGTTGCGCGCAAGCGTCACCGTCACCGGCGACGTCGTGCGTATCGGCGACCTGATCGACAATGCCGGCGCGGTAGCCGAGGTGCCGATCTTCCGCTCGCCCGACCTCGGCACCCGCGGCGCGGTGGCGACCGACCGCATCGTCGAGGCCATCCGTTCGCACCAGCTCAGCGATATCGACACCCGCGGCCTTAGCGAAGTCATCGTCACGCGCGCGAGCCGCGCAATCACGGCGCAGGAGATTTCGGCGCGCATATCGCAGGCGCTGTCCGGCCATTTCGGCATGGGCGAAGCGCGCAACGTCACCGTCTATTTCGACCGCGACATCCGAGCCCTGCAAGTCGAGCCGGACGCGACCGGCGAATTGCAGGTGCTGGGCCTCACCTATGATCCGCGCACGACGCGCTTCGACGTGACGTTCGACCTGCCGTCGAGCGCGACGCTGCACCGGCAGCCGGCGCGCTATACCGGCACCGCGCTCGAGACGGTCCCCGCCGTAACGGTGCAACACCCGGTGGAACACGGCCAGGTACTCAAAGAGTCCGATCTCGCCATCGTGCGGCGGCCGAAGACGGAAAGCGCGGCCATCACCGATATGAGCGCCGTGGTCGGGCTCGCAGCACGGCAGCAGCTGCGCCCGGATCAGCCGTTGCGCATGGCCGACCTGATGAAGCCCGAGATCGTGGCGCGCAACGACACCGTGACCATCGTCTATCAGGCGCCGGGCCTGGTGCTGACTTTGCGCGGCCAGGCGCAGGAAGCCGGCGCGCTGGGCGATACGATCGGCGTGCTCAACATCGACTCCAAACGCGTCGTGCAAGGCGTGATTTCCGCACCGGGTCGCGTCACCGTCGGCGCGGTGACCAACCGCGTCGTCGACAACACACTGAAGTCCGCGTCCAACCCCAACAATGGGGCCGAGTGAGTAGAGCTTGAGGTAGTCCGATGTCGAAACGCGTTGTGCTGCTGCGTTGTGCGCTGCTATCGACCGTGGCTGTGATCAACTCGGCCTGCTCGTCGATCGACCGCCTCAAGGCGATCGGCGAGCAGCCGCCGTTGTCGGCCATGGACAATCCGACCACCAAGCCCGGCTATAAGCCGGTGCAGATGCCGATGCCGACGCCGCAGCCGGCGACCTACAATCCGAACTCGTTGTGGCGCAACGGATCGCGCGCGTTCTTCAAGGACCAGCGCGCCCATCAGGTCGGCGACATTTTGACCGTGAAGGTCAACATCAACGACACCGCGCAATTCGAGAACGAGACCCAGCGCAGCCGCAGCACCACGGAAGATTCCGCGATCACCAATTTCATCGGCGCCAACACCATCGTCAATCCGGCCAAGGCGGTGCTGCCGGGCGCGCTGTTGACCACCAACGGCGAGTCCTCGACCGACGGCAAAGGCACCATCAACCGGCAGGAATCGTTGCTGACCAACATGGCCGCGGTGGTGACGCAAATGCTGCCGAACGGCAACCTGGTGATCGAGGGCAAGCAGGAGATCCGGGTGAACTTCGAAATCCGCGAGCTCATCGTCGCCGGCGTGGTGCGTCCGGAGGACATCGACAGCGACAACACCATCGAACTGCCGAAGATCGCCGAGGCGCGCGTCGCCTATGGCGGCCGTGGCCAGATCACCGACTTCCAGCAACCGCCTTACGGCCAGCAGGTGATGGACGTGATCTTGCCGTTCTGACCGGGATCAGGAAACAGGGATCAGGTATCAAGAAAGACGCTGCCGATACTTGATACCTGATTTCTGATCCCTGACCCCTGAGCTCCCCGCGGTTTAGGTCGAGCTAGCGCGACCAAAGCCGCGTTACGGCGCGGCCTCCGGCAGCTCCCCGCCGGAGGCCGCGAGTTTTTTTGGTCACGCCGACAGTTTGTGCATTCGTGGGGAGGAATCCGCGCGCGTCAATTCGCGCCGCAGCGTCTCGATCACGCTCGCCCAATCGCCGAATTCCGGCTGGCGAAACAACCGCGCGGTTGGATACCACGGGCTGTCGTCGCGCTCACGCAGCCAACGGAAGTCGGCGCCGAACGGCAGCAATAGCGAAAGCGGCTTGCCCATCGCGCCGGCGAGGTGCGCGACCGCCGTGTCCGCCGAGATCACGGCGTCGAGCAGCGAGACCGCGGCGGCCGTTTCGGCGAAATCGCGCAACCGATCGCCGACGTGAACGATGGCCGAATGTTGCTGAAGGAAGCCGGCGTCTTCGTCGCGCACTTCGTGCTGCAGGCTGATGAAAGTCACGTCCGGCGTTTGCAGCAACGGCAGCAATGTCTCGAGCCGCAGCGAACGATTGCGGTCGTTGTCGTGCGAGCGTTCGCCGGACCATACCAGGCCGATGAGCGGGCGGCGGCGCGGCAGGCGCTCGCGCCACAGCGCGACGTCTTGATCCGCCGGCGCGACGTAGGGGATTTGTGCCGGGATCGTTGCCAGCTGAGTGCCAAAAGCCAGCGGCAAGCTCAGCAGCGGACAATGGCAATCGAAACGCGGCAAAGGCTTGCCGCGCGCGATCACCGCGGCGACGCCCGGCAGCGGCGCCAATAGCCGTGCAAGCTCTGGCTGGACTTCGAGAATGACAGTGGCGCCACGGCCGGCGAAAAGCGGCGCGTAGCGCACGAACTGAAGCGTGTCGCCAAAACCCTGCTCGGCGTGCAGCAGAATGGTCTTGCCATCGAGCGACGACTCGCCGAGCCAAAGCGGCGCGTCAAAACTGCGCCGGTGCGACGCCAGAAAGCCAACGCCCCAGCGCGCTTCGTAACCGCGCCAGCCGGAAAAATCGCCCAGCGTCAATTTGGCGACGCCGTCGACGAATTTGGCTTGGGCGAAATCCGGCCGGCTGACCAAGGCGCGGCGCGCGCTCATCACCGCCTCGTGCGGACGATCGAGCCGGCGCAGCGCGGCAGCGCGGTTGGTGAGAAGCTGCGCGTTGTCGGGCGCGATCGTCAGCGCCTGGTCGTAGCTCGCAAGTGCCTCGGTGGGACGATTGAGCTTGATCAGCGCATTGCCGCGGTTGCCGAGCGCATCGAGATGATCGGGAGCGACGGCGAGCACGCGCTCGAAATTGTCCAGCGCGTCGCGCGGACGGCCAAGCTCGAGCAGCGCCACGCCGCGCCGGTTGAGCAGCTCGGCGTCGCCCGGCGCAAGGCGCAGGCCTTCGTCATAGCTCTTGAGCGCGCGTTCGAATTGCTTGAGCGCGTGAAAGACGAGGCCGAGGCTTGAAAATCCGTCAGCGCGATCGATGTCGCCCTGCAGCGCAGCCTGGATCAGCGCCAGCGCCGCATCCAAGCGTCCACGCCGGTAATTGATCAGGCCGAGACCGTGCAGCGCGTCGAAATTGTCGGGATCAATATGCAAGAGCGCGGTGTAAAACCGCTCCGCCTTGTCGAACTCGCCTTGTTCGTGGGCGCGCAACGCACGCCGCAGCATTCGCGAACAATTTGGCTGCAAGGATTGCGTCGGCCCATTCCGCATCCGGCACCGCCCCCATGCGTCAGGGATGAGTCCGTTTCTTCGGTCCGGAGACTTGAACCTGCACGCACCCGGTACTGCCGCAGACAGCGTGAGCCTTCTGGACGAGGGCCGTATCGGCGGTGGCAGCGCCGATCAGCGACGGCGCGGCGAGCGGCATTGCGTCGACACGTTTGCCGTGCGTTCCGCTCGATAAAAATGTCACCGCAGCAAGACCGGTTAGAAGGATCTCGCGCATGCATAACCTCCTCGGGGTTGAGACGACAAAATCGATTGGCGGGTGAGACCGCACGCCGAGAGGCGCGCGGTTACCCGCTCCACGGTCGTTAACAACCGGTAAGCAAAGATGGTGAACGAAGGGTTAAGGAAGCCGCGGCCGCCTAATCGTCGCGATAGACGCGCTCGCGGCGTTCGTGGCGCTCTTGCGCCTCGATCGACAGCGTCGCGATCGGCCGCGCCTCGAGCCGCTTGATCGAGATCGGCTCGCCGGTCTCCTCGCAATAGCCGTAGGTGCCGTCCTCGATGCGCGCCAACGCCGCGTCGATCTTGGAGATCAGTTTGCGCTGCCGGTCGCGGGCGCGCAGCTCGATGGCCCGGTCGGTTTCCGAGGAGGCGCGGTCGGCGAGGTCGGGATGATTCTGGCTCTCATCCTGGAGATGCTGCAGCGTCTCCTTGGCCTCCTTGAGGATGTCCTCGCGCCAGTCGAGCAGCTTCAAGCGGAAATACTCCCGCTGGCGCTCGTTCATGAAAGGCTCTTTGTCGGTGGGCCGGTAAAGCCCCTCCATCGGCAGCACGCTTTTACCGTTCCTGCCGTTCTTGTCGTCGGCTTTGCCGTTTTTGCTTTTGAGCAACTGCATATCCCTACTCCGCACACACGACTGGTGCGAGGTCCTCCCCGCGAGGCTGGCCTATATATCGATGGTCGGTGACAGAGACAATAATGATGATGAGGTCCCGGGTGGGCCTGTAAGGCCGCGCCCGGCGCGCGGAACACTGCCCTGCCCTGTTCTAATTTATTCAATAAATTCAATATTTTACGATCAACTCATGCCGGCTTTGGCGAGTTCGACCGCGACCCGCAGCTCGATCTCGGCCAGCACGGAATCGAGCCTTTCGTCGCCCGAGCCGTCCTTGAAATCGATGGCTATGGTTTTTAGCCGCAGCAGCGTGCCCTGATCCAGCGTTCCCGCCAGCAAGCCGAGCTTGAGTTCGTCGAGGGCGTCAAGCGCGCGGCGGCCATGCTTGACCGCGCGCCGGCGCCGTTCCGCCGGCTCCTCGATCCCCTGTAGCGCAATGAGCGCGTCGATGCCGCCCAGCGTCCGCAACGCGACTGCCGCATTTTGCGCCTGGGTCGGCTCGGAATCGGAGAGCGCGAAGGTGCCGCCCGCGCTGCGCCGCGCCGGGGCTGGTGCGGTCGCGACCGCCGTGCCGTTGGGTCCATAGACGCGCATGACATAAGCAAGGTGTGCCCTTATGGTTAATGGCCGGTAAAAACCCGGCAAAACTTGCCGAAACCGGCAAGGGTTGCTCGCCGGCCGTGCCCGCACGCCGCCCCCTCGAATAAAAAATCATTTAATTTCAATGGCTTACTGCCCTGCCCCGCGTGGCACGCAAATGGCATTGCTATTGGCGTCCGACCTCTTGGGGAGCAGGAGATGAATGGGACGCTTAGAGCCACGCTCACCGCGTTGGCTGTCCTCGGCTGTGCCGTTTCGACGGCGGCAGCAATGTCGCGCATCAAGGATCTCGCCAGCATCGAGGGGGTGCGGCAGAACCAGCTGCTTGGCTATGGCCTGGTGGTCGGGCTCAACGGCACCGGCGATACGCTCAACAATACGCCGTTCACCAAGCAATCCCTGCAGGCCATGTTGGAACGCCTCGGCGTCAACATCCGCGGCCAGCAGATCCGCACCGGCAACGTCGCCGCAGTGATGGTCACGGCCAACCTGCCGCCGTTCGCCACCCAGGGCACCCGCATCGACGTCACCGCCTCCGCCATGGGCGACGCCAAGAGCCTGCAAGGCGGCACCCTTTTGGTCACGCCGCTCTTGGGCGCCGACGGCAATGTCTACGCCGTGGCGCAAGGCTCGCTCGCCATCGGCGGCTTCGAGGCCGAAGGCCAGGCCGCCAAGATCGTGCGCGGCGTGCCGACCGTCGGCCGGCTGCCGAACGGCGCCATCATCGAACGCGAGATCGACTTCTCGCTCGCCTCGCTCGGCACGTTGCGGCTGTCTTTGCGCAACGCCGACTTCACCACCGCCAAGCGCATCGCCATCGCGGTCAACGATTATATCGGCGCGCCGGTCGCCGAACCGCTCGATCCCTCGACCGTGCAGCTGACGCTGCCGAAGAAATTCCCGCAGAACGTCGTCGCCATGCTGACCGAGATCGAGCAATTGCAGGTCGAGCCTGACACCGCGGCGAAGATCGTCATCGACGAGCGCTCCGGCGTCATCGTCATCGGCCGCGACGTGCGGGTCTCTACGGTAGCTGTGGCACAAGGCCACCTCACGGTCACTGTCTCGGAAACCCCGCAGGTCAGCCAGCCGGCGCCGTTCTCGCGCGGCCGCACCGTCACGGTGCCGCGCACCCACGTCGGCGTGCAGGAAGAAGGCAAGCAGCTCGCTCTGGTCAAGGAAGGCGTGTCGCTGCAGCAGATCGTCGACGGGCTCAATGCGCTCGGCATCGGGCCGCGCGATCTCATCACGATCCTGCAGGCGGTCAAGGCCGCCGGCGCAATCCAGGCCGACATCGAGGTGATGTGATGAGTGGCGCGGCACAACTCGGCGCTTCACTGTCCTCGCTCGACAGCGCGCAAAATGCGCAGGTCGAGGCCATGCTCAAGATCAAGGGCAAGGCAAAGAGCGCGGCCGGCGAATTCGAATCGATGTTCCTCAACTCGATGTTCGAGCAGATGAACACCAACGTCGACGGCGAAGGCCCGTTCGGCGGCAGCGGCGCACAGAAAGTGTGGCGCTCGTTCCTGACCGATCAATACGCCCAGATGTATGCCAAGGCCGGCGGCGTCGGCATCGCCAATCACGTCTATGACGAATTGCTCAAGCTGCAAGGCGTGAGCGCGTCATGAGCCCGATCACGACCAGCGCCGAAGCAGAGCGGGCGATCGACGATTTGAGCACGCTGATCGCAAAACTCTCCGGCCTGATGGAACAGGAGACCGCGCTTGTCCGTGCCGGCAAGGTGTCGGTTGCCGTCGGCCTCGGTCAAACCAAGTCGGAACTGGCGCACCAACTCTACACGTCGGGCGAGCGGTTGAAGGCGAACGCAAAGTTTTTGCTGCAATCGGTGCCGACGCGTTGCGCGGCGCTGGCGCGCGTGCAGGAGGCGTTCCGCGCCGTGCTGCAAAAAAATCTGATCGTGCTGGCGACGACGCACGCGGTATCGGAAGGCATCATGCGCCGGCTGTCGGGAGACATGGCGCGCAAAAGCGCGCCGCAAATCTATGGTGCATCGGGACGGGCGACGGCACCGCATCCCAAATACGGCCAGCCCCTCGCGGTCAGCAAAAAGCTCTAGGACTCGTCTTTAAGTTCGCATCACCGGACGGCGGGCGACGTCTAAAAGCTCCTGGCGCAGCTTCTCGATCGGCGTGTTCCAATCGCCGGTGACGGGTTGCCGGAACAGCCGCATGCTCGGATACCACGGGCTGTCGGCGCGATTGAGCAGCCAGCGGAAATCCGGACAGAACGGCACCAGCATCGCCACCGCCTTGCCCATGGCGCCGGCAAGATGCGCCACCGAGGTGTCGACGGTGATCAGAAGATCGAGCATCGCCACGACGGCGGCGGTGTCGGCGAAATCCTTGAACTCCTGGCCCAGCGCAACGACGCCGTGCTCGTGCAGGATCGCCGCTTGCCCCGCGTTGACTTCCTTCTGCACGCTGATGAAGTCGAGGCCTGGCACCGAAAACAGTGCGGCAAAGCGCTCGAGTCCCATCGAGCGATTGCGGTCGTTCAGATGCATCGTGCTGCCGGCCCAGCAGATGCCGACGCGCAGCCGGCCGTTGTTCGGCAACCGGCCGCGCCATTTGGCGAGCCGCTCCTCGTAGGGCCGGATGTAGGGAATATTGACAGGGATGGTTTCAAGCTCGGTATTGAACGCCATCGGCAGGCTAAGCAGCGGGCAGTAACAATCGAAGTCGGGCAGCATCTCGCCGTCGCTGAACACTTGCGCAACGCCTGGAACGGTCGGCGCGATCGACTTGAGCGGCTGCTGCACGCCGAGGATCACGCGGGCGCCTAGCGCCGCGACCAGCGGCACGTAGCGCACGAAATTGAGCGTATCGCCCAAACCCTGCTCGGCGATCAGAAAGATGGTACGCCCGGAAATATCCGTCTCGCCGCGCCACAGCGGCTGCGGATAGTTGGGCTTTTGCGCGACGAAATGCTTTTTCTGCCAGCGGTATTCGTATTGCTTCCAGCCGCCGCGAAGGTCGCCCATGGTCAGCTTCGAGACCGCGGCGTTGAAATTGGCTTCGGCGCTTTCCGGCTCGAGCTTGAGCGCGGCGTTGTAGCATTCCAGCGCTTCGTCCATGCGCGCCAGCTTCAGGAGCGCATTGCCGCGATTGACGTGGGCTGCGAAGACATTCGGCGCAACGCGTAGCGCTGCTTCATGGGCGGCGAGCGCATCCTCGAAGCGGTCCAATTCGGCCAGCGCCACGCCGCGGTCGGTGATTGCAGCGGCGTGATTGGGATCGATCGCTAGCGCCTGGTCGTAGCAGACGATCGCCTCGGCGAAGCGCCTGTCTTTGACGAAAGCGTTGCCGCGGTTGATCAAGGCGGCGAGGTTATTCGGGTCGGCCGCGAGCGCGCCGTCAAAGCTCGCCAGTGCCTCGGCGAAGCGGTCGAGTTCCAAAAGCGTGGTGCCGCGATTGATCTGGATGTCGACACGGTCCGGCGCCGCGACCAAGGCGGCGTCATAGCTTGCCAGCGCCTCCTCGAAGCGGCGCAGTTTTGCCAGCACGACGCCGCGGGTATTGAGCGCCTCGATATGCGCCGGATTGCCGGTCAAAACCGCGTCGCACGGCACCAGCGCGGCTTCGAACGAGCCAAGTTCAAAGAGCGCATTGGCGCGGTTTTGCAGCGCGCCGATATCGTTCGGATCGATGGCCAGCGCCGCGTCGAATTTTTCCAGCGCTTCGCGGTACTGCCCGAGCGCGAAGAGCGCCAGCCCCAGATTATTGAGCGCATCGGCGCGGCGCGGTTCGAGCGCAAGTGCTGCGGAATAACTCGCGCAAGCCTCTTGGTGTTGACCGAGCGCGCGCAGCGCGTTGCCGCGATTATAATGGGCATCGGCATAATCGGACTTTACCGCCAGCGCGCGGTCGCAACTTTGCAGGGCGTCGTCGAATTTCTCGAGCTTCACCAGCACGACGCTGCGATTGTTCAACGCCTCGGCGCTGTCCGGGGAGATCTGCAGCGCCGCGTCATAGGCCGCCAAGGCCTCGTCGGGCCGCTCCAGCGCGACCAGCGCATTGCCGCGCCGGTTGAGCGCCGCAACGTGCCGCGGCCGCAGCGCCAAAACCTTCTCGTAATCGGCCAACGCGTCTTGATGCCGTCGCAGCACGGTCAGCGTATTGCCGCGGTTGTAGAGCGCATCGACGTAGTCCGGCTTGAGCGCCAGCGCACGATCGTAGCTCGCCAAGGCCGCGGTGCTGCGGCCGAGGGCTTTCAGTGCATTGCCGCGATTGTAATGGGCGACGGCGTCATTGCCGCGCAGCGCCAGCACTTTGTCGAAATTTTCCAGCGCCTCTTCATGGCGCTTGAGCGCGTCGAGGATCACGCCATAGTTCGACAGCACGTCCGGAGCGCGCGGCTGCGCTTGCAGCGCGGCGGCGACCAGCCGCAGGGCTTCCGCCGAGCGGCCCTGCTGGTGGTGGAGCACGCCGCGCAGGTGCAGTGCGTCGAAATGCTGCGGGTCGGCGGCAAGCACCGCGCCATAGAGCGCGTCGGCCTCGATGAGGCGCCCCTGCTGATGCAGCGTCAGCGCCTGCTGGATGAAACGCGCCGTTTCCGAGCGCGCGGTGGCGTGCTTGGCCATTGCTCTAGGTCAGGCTGGATTTAAGTCAGGGCAGAACCTCGATATCGATCCGGCAAGGTCGGCCAAGATGGTTAACCGAAGGTGAATTTCGCGCGCATGGATACCCGGTATTAACCGCGGTGAGCCATCAATGGCGGAGGATTCATTTGGTGCGGCAGGCTCGATGACCAGCGTCGGCGGCGTCTCGTTCTGGCAGCAGGACCAGAATTTTTGGGCCAAGTCCCAGCAGGGCAGCCAGTCACAAGCGCTGAGCTCGGCCGTCATCAACCAGATGTTCGGCGCGTCGACCACGTTGGCCACCGGCTTGGCCAGCATCGCCAACCAGACCGCCTTGACCCGCGTCAACACCGCGCTGACGGCAGCAGTGCAAAGTGCGCTCAATCCCTCGTCGGCCAGTTCGTCGCCGTCGAGCACCTCGACCGCATCGTCGTCCACGTCCGCCGCTTCAAGCCCAGCCATCACTTTCGCAGGACCAGCGACCGGCACCGGCACGGTGCCGCTGACGTCGGGCACTTCGCTGTCCGGTCTCGGGTTCGTGACCCGCGGCAATTTCACCGTCAGCGACGGCACGTTCACCACGACGTATCAGGCGACGGGAGCCGACACGGTCGGCGATCTGGTCAGCGCCATCAATGCCAACGCCCCGGGCAACGCGCGGGTAACGGCGTGGCTCAACGGCAGCGGCAATCTGGTGATCGCCAGCAAGAATCTATTCGACACGGTCAGTGTCAGCGGCGATTACGCGTCGGCGCTTGGTTTCGGCAGCAACAACGCCACGTTTACGCCGACCGCGCCCTCCCCGCCTCCAGCCGCCACCAGCGCCTCGAGTACATCGACCGGTTCCTCATCGGCCGCATCTTCGTCCAGCGCCGGCTCGACCGGCGGCGCGGCCAGTCCACCGTCGGGCATTCCGAAAAATTCGGCGCTGGCCTTGCACAGCGCCGGCACCGCCGAGCTTCTGCTCGCCAGCAGCGGCTCGGCAGGCAGCATCCTCAATCTGTTGGCTTGATCACCGCTAAGCGAACTGCGACGACAAATCGCCGTTGAACGTCATCGGCCCGACGTGGCTGAGCCTGCTGTCGAGATCGGCCCAGATTTCGCCGCCCATGTCGGTCCAGCGCTTGCAGAAGGCGAAGTCCTCGCTCAGGTAAGTGCCGTCCTCGGCGATCATGCATTCGAACAGCGCGAAGCGTTTGTCGCTCGTGGTCGCGGCATCGATCGAGTGATCGCGCTTGTATTGCAGTTGCGGATATTGCGCGCACATTTTTTCCAGCGCCTGGCGCCGGATCATAAGGAAGCCGGTGCCGGCGTAGCGCACCTTGACGAAGCCGGCCCTGGCAATGACCGCGTTGGGGTCCTCAACCTCAAATACATATTGTAATGAGGCCGCCGCGGGATTGGGCCGCGCGTTGTCTATCGTCTTTTTGACTTTATCCCAGTCGATCCGCTTGATCGGGTAGACCGCCGCGCACATTTCGGCGCCACACTTCAGCAGGCGCAAAACCTGCTCCGGCTCGAAACCGATATCGGCATCGATGAACAACAGATGGGTCGCGCTTGGGTCATCGAGGAATTGTGAGAGCAGGCTGGCGCGGGCGCGCGTGATCAGCGCATCGCCGTCTTTGAAGATCAGCTTGAGGTTGAAATCGCTATAGGCGCGCAAAAGCGTCTGCAGCTTGAACAGCGACGCCGCATAGAGCACGGAAATCTGGCCGCCGAAGCAGGGCGTGGCGACGACGAGATTGATCGTGCCAGAAGAAGCCGCTTCCGACGTGGATCCTGATTGCGCGGTGTCGGTCCTGGAACCGCGGAGCGCCGGGGTCGTTGCAGCGCCCGGGCGCCTAGGACGGGTCTCGGCGGTCATTGGAATTCTTGCAAAGGCGGGCATCGTGATCGCTCCCCTATGGCTCGAGCTCGCTGTATGGGCACCGGCTACTCAAGCTTCGGGCGGAGCGCCGAACAACCGAAACGAGGATGGTCCGTTCCACGATCGCCGCGGCGTCTTTCCAAACATGGTTAAGCAATAACAAAGGGGGAATGGTTAAGAGGCCCTTAAGCGGTTGGACGAAATCCAGCGAATATATGGAAATGCTTATGGAAATGCCGTGGCGAAGGTTCGGCGGGCGCAGTACGCGCGCGTTGGCGTCGACCCCGGGAAAACCCTGACAAGTACGCGGATTTACACGTCTTTAAGCCGCTTGAGGCAATTCTCTGGCAGCCGATCATGTCGATCGGAAAAAGCACTCGCCAGTACGGCACGTACAGCAAGTGCACGCCAGTACGGCCTGTAACCAGAAGGGTACGCTACTATGTCCAATATCACTTTGACCGCGGGCATTCGGCAGAACTTGCTGTCGCTGCAGAATACGTCCGCAGAACTGACCACGACCCAGGAGCACCTGGCGACTGGCAAGAAGGTCAATACGGCCTTCGACAATCCGACCAGCTTTTTCACCTCGCAATCGCTGACCAACCGCGCCAACGACTTGAGCTCCCTGCTCGACCAGATCGGCCAGTCTCAACAGACGCTCGATGCGGCCAATAACGGCCTCACCGGCTTGACCAGCCTGCTCCAACAGGCGCTGTCGACTGCGCAGCAGGCGCAGCAGACCACGCCGACCGCGGCGGCGGCGACGACCGGTTCGGTCGCGCTGACCAGCCTGAACCCGGCCGGTAGCCTGTTGATCAATGTCGGCGCCAATACCTACTCGGTCTCGATCACGGCGAGCGAATCGCTGTCTGCGATCGAAGGCC
Organism: uncultured Alphaproteobacteria bacterium; assembly: GCA_963724715.1. Lineage (GTDB taxonomy): Bacteria > Pseudomonadota > Alphaproteobacteria > Rhizobiales > Xanthobacteraceae > BOG-931. Next base: position 105,125 of record CAVRVV010000009.1, read on the forward strand.
AGATCAACGCCGTCTCCGGCCTCGGCTCCAGCGGCGCAGTGACCGCGAGCGACGACGGCAGCGGCCATCTGGTGCTGACCGGCAATACCAACACCACCGCGTTCAACGTCGTGGCCAATGCGGAGTCTCTGGCGCTCGGCGTCACCACCAGCGCCACGGTCAACAACGCCGTTGCGCCGGTTTCGGCCACGCGCACCACGCTGCAGGGCAACTACAACAATATCCTGACGCAGATCAACCAGCTTGCCGGCGACTCGTCCTACAATGGCATCAACCTGCTCGGCGGCGACAATCTGCAGGTGAACTTCAACGAGACCGGCACCAGCTCGCTGACCATCACAGGCGTGAAATTCAACTCCCAGGGTCTCGGCCTGTCGTCGGTCTCCGGCACCGGGTTCCTCGACAACAACAACATCACCACCGCGGAAACCGCGATCAATGCCGCTATCACCACGGTGCGTGCCCAGACCGAGACGTTCGGCACGAACTCCTCGACGATCTCGACCCGTCAGACGTTCGAGCAGAACATGATCAACACCCTGCAGACCGGCGCCAGCAACCTCGTGCTGTCCGACCAGAACCAGGAAAGCGCCAACCTGCTGACCGAGCAAACGCAGCAGCAGCTGGAAATCTCGGCGCTGTCGATCGCCAACCAAGCGAACCAGTCGGTGCTCAAGTTGCTCCCGTAATACCTTCTGGTACAGGCCTACGAAAGGCGGCGGGGCGAAAGCCCCGCCGTTTTTCTTTTGCAAAGCGGGCGGCTTAGTGCGGCCTTAACCGGCATTCGCAACACTGGATCGGCTGCTGAAGGATTCGAACGTGGCTTTGAAGCTCGAACTCAAGCCCGGCGAGCGCGTCATCCTTGGCGACTGCATCGTCACCAACGACAATCAGCGCACACGGCTGACTATCGAAGGCACGGTTCCGATCCTGCGCGAGAAAGACATCATGGCGGTCAGCCGCGCCGACACGCTGGCCAAGCGCATCTACTTTTCCGTGCAGCTGATGTACACGTCGAAGCGTCCGCAGGATCACCACGCGCTCTATTTCCGCTTCGTGCGCAAGATCGTCAAAGCGGCGCCGAGCACGCTGCCTTACATTGAAAGCATCAATAATCGAATCTTAACAGGCGAGCTGTACAAAGCCTTAAAGGAAACGCGCAAGCTCATTGCCTACGAAAAGGAACTGCTCGACCATGCATTACGCCAGCAAAGCCTACGCGAAGGCCGCCAAGGAGACGCTCACTCCGCGTGAACTGGAAGCAAGCCTGCTGCTCAACGCGGCAGCGAAGTTGCAAGCAGTGCGCGATGCCTGGCGCGACAAGCCGGCTGGATTGAGCGAGGCGCTCCTGTACAATCGCAAACTCTGGACCATCTTCATCGACGCCGTGACGCGCGACGACAACAAATTGCCGGCGCAGGTCCGCCACAACCTCACCAGGCTCGGCGTCTTCGTCATGGGCGAAACGTTCTCGCTGATGACCAAGCCGAAGCCGGAGCACGTCGAGTCGCTGATCCGGGTCAATCGCGGCCTCGCCGCCGGCCTGCGCGACAAGGCGTAACGCAACCGCCGAATTGCCGATAAAAAATGGCGAGCAGCCCCGCTGCTCGCCATTTTCCTATTTGCCTGGGCCGTTCGACTACCCGCTCGACGGCGCCAGGTAATTCACCAGGCTCAATTGCGCGAGCCGCGCCGTGACCGACAGCGACGCGGAGAGGCTGTTCTGCAGCGTCAAGATCTGCTCGCCGATCTGATTCTGGTTCACGCCGTCGATGCTTTGCATCATGTCGGTCAGCGTGGTCTGGGTCTGCGTGTTCAGGCTCGTGGCGTTGCTCATGGTGGTCTGCGCGTTGACGAGATCGGCCGCGATGTCGTTGACCGACTGAGTGCCGGGCTGGCCGTCGAGATTGGCCGCGATCTTCTGGCTGAGGGCCTGGTAGCTCGTTTGCGCGTTCGGATCGCTCGCCGAATAGGTCGTGGCCGCCAGCACCGCGACATTGGCGACGAGCGAGGTGATGGCCTGCTCGTTAGCGCGCATGCCATAGGCGATGGTGGTCGAGGAGCCGACCTGGGCCTGCGCAGTCTGCCTTACCGGTGTCGCGCCGGATTCGCCGGTGTACCAAAACACCGTATTGGCGGCGGTGCCGGCCACCAGCGACGTCGAGGAGGCCGGCGTGCCGCTGACCCGCAGCGGTGGGTTCGAATTGAAAAAGTCATTGGCCGCGGCGATCGCGGAGGCTGCCGGCAACGCCGTCTGCGCCAGGCTCGCTATCGCGCCCGACAGCGCGGTTTGCAGATTGCCGGCGGTCGCAGTGGCGTTGGCGCCGATGGTGAACTGGTTGGCGCCCGGCGGCGAATCCGTGGTCGCCTGCAGGGTGATGGTCTGGCTCGAGCCGTCGGGCAAGGTCAGGCCGAACGCGATCGTATCGCCGGCGTTGGGATTGGCGCCGAGATTGACCGCGAGTGACGGCGGCGAGCTCGATGTCACGGTTGAGCCGGTCAAATTCGAGGTGATGCTCGAGACCTTGAAGCCGAACGGCGAGGTTGCGGAATTGTCGGCAAGCGAGACGCTCGAACCCGCTCCGCCGACCACCAGGCGGCCGGAGCCGGTGCCGACGTCGGCTTGCAAGCGTTCGTTGATCACCTGGACCAGGCCGGCCTGGGCGCCGTTGCCGTTGAGGATATCATCGCTGCTCGCGACCGACGGTGTCGTCGTGGCGCTGCCCGAGAAAATGTAATTGTTGCCGACTTGCGTGTTGAGCAGCGACAGGATCTCGCCGAGTTGCGATGCGGCGGCAGCCTGGGTCGTGGTCTGGCCGTTGCCGTTGAGCGCAAATGTGCCTTGCTGACCGACCGCCTGGATCACGGAATTGCGACTGCCGTCGAGCTGGCTCAGCACCGACTGCGCCACGGTCAATGTCGTACCGACGGTGGTGGCGGTGTTGCCGTAGGCGGTGATCGCCGCAAGCTGCTGATTCAGCGACAGCGCGAGGCCGGCTTGCGAGCCGAGGCCGGAATAGGTCTGCGCCGCCTGCCCGCTGCCCAGCTCCGCGGTCAGCGTGTCGAGCTGCCTATTCATATTGTTCACGGCCTGGATATTGGCAGCCGTGATCGATCCGGGACCGGTAATGCTCATTACTGCACCGTCTGGAGCAACGTCGTCATCATCTGTTGGATCGTCGACATCACCCGCGCATTGGCGCCATAGGCGTTTTGCAGCGCGATGAGGTTCGACAATTCAGTATCGATGCTGACGCCGGACGTGCTGTTGAAGCGCTGCTGCAAAGCGCTGACCACGGTGTCCTGGCCCTGCTGCAAATTGGTCGCCGCGTTCGCCGCCTGGCTTTGCTGGCTCACGAACGCGCTCATGTAATCGGCGAGCGTGCCGCTGAACGGCTGTTGCGCGCTGCCGACGCCGGTGGTCGGCGCGTAGGTCAGCGTGGCGCCGGTCAATTGGCTGAGCAAAAAGTTCGGCCGCGTCGGATCGCCCGCCGCGGTGCCGGCCGCGTAGGCGACGAGGCTTGCCGGCGCGGCGGCAACCGCGGCATTCACGGTGATGCGGCCGGCGAGGCCCGTGGTCTGGGAGCCGGCGGAAGTGAGCGCGCCGGTGATCGGTGTCGTGCCGTCGAGGAACAACGGCAATTGCGGACTGCCGCTGCTCAGCGACGTGACCGTCGACGTCGCCGACAGCGCGTTGACGACATTGGTGGTGCTGCTGGCGTTGACGGCCTGCAACACGGTGCCGGACGGATTGGAGAACTGCAGGTTGGTGCCGAACGCGGCATTGAGCTGCGTCACCACCGCGGCCATGCCGCCGGCAAAATTGACGCCGACGATCTGGTTGTTCGGATTGGACGGCGAGGTCTGCAACGGCAGCGAGCCGCCGGCACCCAGCGCCACGAGCGTGATCGTGTGCTGGACATTGCCGGGATCGGTATAAGCGAGCTGCAGCGAATTGCCGGCCGACAAGCTTCCGACGTCGACGCCAAATCCGGTCTGGCTGCCGGAGACCGCCGGCGTGCCCGCCGTGGTCTGGTTCGACAGCGCCTGCGACATTTGATTGGCTAATTCGTCGAGCTGGTTCTGTGCCTGCGGCAGGATGGTGTCGCGCATCTGCAGATAGGCGCCGATCTCACCCGACTGGATGGCGCCCGAGGCTATCAGATCGCTTTGGCTGCCCGAGGGCGACGTCAGCGTGATCGTGCCGGCGTTGTCCTGGCTCGGATTGGCGCTCCACAGCGACGTCGCCGACAGCGTGCCGACATTGTTGAAGCTGAGCTGCGAAGCCTGCGTGCCGCTGACCAGCTGCTGGCCGGTCGAGGTGAACAGCGAATATTGATTGTTCGCATTCTTCTGCACGCGCACGTTCATCAGCTGCGACAGCTGCGCGACGTCCTGGTCGCGCTGGTCCTCGAGCGTGGCGGTCGCGGCATCGGGCTGCGCCGCTTCGAGCTGCAAATTGATATTGGCGATCTGCTGTAGCGCGGTGTTGGCGGTCTGCACGTCGCCGGAGATGCCGGCCTCCGCCTGGCTGCGCAATTGCTGGACGCCGGCGGTCATCCCATTGAGATTTTGCGCCAGCGCCTGCGCCGCGCCGATGACCGCGGCCTGGCTGGAATACGAGCTCGGGCTGGTGGCGAGCGCCTGCAAGGAGCTGGTGAAATTATTGTAGACCGCGTCGAACGACGACGACGATCCGGGCGTGCCGTAGATCTGCTGCAGCTGCTGATAAATTTGCGCCGCGGTATCGGCATAGGAGCCGCCGGAGCTTTCGGTCCACAGCTGGCTTTGCAGCAATGCGTTGAGATTGCGGTTGATGCCGCTCGAATCGACACTTGAACCGCCGCTGCCGCCGGCTGCGACCTCGACCGGCGTGACGGTCTCGTCGACATAGCCGGGCGTGTTGGCGTTGGCCACGTTGCCGGCAATGACCGAGAGGCCCTGCTGGGTGACGTGGATGCCCGCCAAGGCAACGGACAGCGCTTGGGAAAGGCTCATGGCTCTAGCCGTCCGCGCAAAGGATCACGCTGTTGCCGGCGAGGAGCCGCCGCTCCTCACTGGATGACTTCACTGGATGACATCACTGGATGACCTGGAGCAGGCTCTGGATCATCTGATTGGCGGTCGTCATGACGCGGGCGTTGGCCGAATAGGCCTGTTGCGCCACGATCAATTGGCTGAACTGGGTGGCGATGTCGACGTTCGACGCCTCGAGCGAACTGCCGACGACGGAGCCGGTGCCGCCAAAGTTAGGATTGCCCGCTTCCGGCGTAGCGGCGAAAGCCTCGCCCTGCAGCTGCTGCAGCCAGTTTTGCCCGTTGAACGTCGCCACCGGGATGTCGGCCAACGCGACGGTCTGGCCGTTCGAGAACGAACCGACGATCTGACCGTTGGCAACCGACAGCGATTGCAGCGAGCCCGCGGCGAAACCGTTCTGGGTCAGGTTGTTGACCTGCACGTTGCCGGAGGAGGTGGCGAATTGCGTGATGTTCGAGCCGAAGTTCAGCGTGACATTGCCGACGCTGTCGCCGTTTACGGTCAGGTTCGACAGCGTGAGGTTGCCCGTGGTCGGCGACGTCAAGACGCCGCTGGTATTGAAGTCGAAACTCTGGCCAGCATTTTGCCACGCGGCCGTCGTGCCGCTCGTCGCATTCGAGGTCTGATAGAACAGCTGCCACGAGGTACCGGTGCCGGAACTCGCAGTCTCCGCCCAGCGGAATTGAACGTTAACCGGGTTGCCCAGCGCATCGTAGGCGGTGACGGAGCCGCCATCGAGCGAGTCGTTGGTGAAGGTCGCGGCATCCTGGCCTTCGACGGTGCCAGTGCCGGCCGGCGGGGCGAGCGGACTGGACGCGGGGGCGTAGTTGAGCGGATCGAGCACGCCGGTCGCCGGCGCGCTGGGCAGGTTCGCCGCATAGGTCATGGCCGTCGTCGCCTGGGCCGGCAGGAAGTTGTTGCCGAATTGCAAAACCGTCGGCGAACTTGTGGTCGCCGCCCCGCTGGCGGGATCGAGCGGAATGCCCATCAGAAAATAACCGGCGCCGTTGACCAGATAACCGTTGGCGTCCATCTGGAAGTCGCCGCGCCGGGTATAGTCGTTGACGCCGCTGAAGGTCGGCGTCGTCCCGGAAACGCCGGCGGCTTGCGTCACCACGAAGTATCCGTTGCCATCGATCGCCATATCGGTCGGCACCGTCTCGTTCTGGATGGTGCCTTGCACGCTGTTGGTGGCGACCGATGTCGCGAACACGCCGCCCGCGGTCTGCTCGTTGAGCGCCGCCTGGGAGACCAGCGCATCAAAGGCGGTGTTCGTCTCCTTGTAGCCGACGGTCTGCGAGTTCGCGATGTTGCCGGAAATGTTTTGCAGCGCGAACGCCTGTGCCTGCAGACCGGACACCGCGGTGGTCAATGCATCGAAGATACCCATGACATTACCTCTCCAACTCGATCCTCAACGTCACGAACTGGGGCCGCGACGGATGGCCCAACGCCGTGCACCTCCCAGCAATCCCCGTGCCATGGGATTTATACCATTATATCAATGGCTTATCGGGGCGGCCCCGGTTTGGCGCGGGGCTGGATATGCCGACCTGCCGGCAGAAATTGCCGGGCGGCGATCCGACCCAGGTCACACTGACGAGCGCCGCAGCGCCTTGTGAGCGACAAGTTCGCCGTGTTCTAATTCGGTAAAATTCACCGAAAGAACGGACCCTCATGCGCTTTGAAGGCACCAGCGCCTACGTCGCCACCGACGATCTGAAAATCGCCGTCAATGCCGCGATCGCGCTGGAGCGGCCTTTGCTGGTCAAAGGCGAGCCGGGCACCGGCAAGACCGTGCTGGCGATCGAGATCGCCAAGGCGCTCTCGGCCCCGCTGCTCGAGTGGCACATCAAGTCGACCACCAAGGCGCTGCAAGGGCTTTACGAATATGACGCGGTGACGCGACTGCGCGACAGCCAGTTGGGCGACGCCCGCGTCAAGGACATCCGCAACTACATCAAGCGCGGCAAATTGTGGGACGCCTTCGTCGCCGACGAGCGGCCGGTGCTGCTGATCGACGAGATCGACAAGGCCGATATCGAATTCCCCAACGATCTGCTGCAAGAGCTCGATCGCATGGAGTTCTTCGTCTACGAGACCGGCGAGACCATCCAGGCCCGGCGCCGGCCGATCGTGGTCATCACATCCAACAACGAAAAGGAATTGCCCGACGCATTCTTGCGCCGCTGCTTCTTCCACTACATCCGCTTCCCCGATGCCGACACCATGCGCGCGATCATCGAGGTGCATTTTCCCGGCGTAAAACATCGCCTGGTCGCGGAGGCGCTGAAACTGTTCTACGAGATCCGCGACGTGCCGGGCATGAAGAAAAAACCATCGACCTCGGAGCTGCTGGACTGGCTGAAGCTGCTGATGGTCGAGGACATCTCGCCTGAGACGCTGCGCGAGCGCGATCCAAAAAAACTCATCCCGCCGCTGCACGGCGCGCTGATCAAGAACGAGCAGGATGTTCACCTGTTCGAACGGCTGGCTTTTATGGCACGAAGAGACGGCCGCTAAAGCGGCCTATGCATGGCGCGACGCAAGGGGCGTTAGCAAGGAGACCGTGCGATGACCAAAAAACTTACGCGCCGCACCATGCTCGGCGGGCTTGCCGCTCTTCCGCTGGCCAGCAACGCTCGCGCCGAAGCGGACTGGCCGACACGCACCATCACCATCATCCACGGCTTTCCAGCGGGCGGGCCGTCTGACGTCATTGCCCGTCTGATTGCCGACGGACTATCACGCTCGCTCGGCCAAGCGGTGATCGTCGAGGCGCGGCCCGGTGCATCCGGCACGGCGGCGGCGGCGCAGGTCGCGCGCGCAGCGCCCGATGGCTATACGCTCAGCGTCATCCCGTCCGGTCATGCCAGCGCCGCGGCAACCTTCGCCAATCTGCCGTACCGTTCCGTCGACGACTTCGCCATGATCACGCTGGCGTCCGAATACCCCTACGTCATGGCGACCAATGTCGACAGCGGCATCAAAAGCGTCGCCGAACTGATCAGCACTGCGCGCAAAAGGCCAAATCCTCTGCTCTACGGCACGCCCGGTGTCGGCTCGGGGCCGCATCTTGCCATCGAGCTGTTCGCCATCGAGACCAAGATCAAAGTGCTGCACGTGCCCTATCGCGGCAGCGCGCCGGCCGTCATGGAGTTGGTTGGCGGCCGGCTCGATTTCATGATGGATCCGCCGGCGACCATGATGGAGTTCATCCGCAACGGAAAACTGCGCGCGCTCGCGGTGTCGAGCGCCAAGGAATATTTCGCGCTGCCGTCGGCGCCGACCATCGCCGAAAGCGGCGTGCCCGGTTTCGACGTCAGCGCCTGGCAGGGCCTGGTGGCGCCGGCCGGCCTGCCCGAGCCGATCGTCAACCGGCTCAACGCCGAGGTGGTGCGCATCCTCAAAGACCCGGCGACGGTCGAACGGATGCACACGTTCGGCAACGAACCGGCGCCGACGACGCCGGCCGAATTCAAGAAGCGGCTCATCGACGATATCGCCAAATGGACGGCGGTGGCCGAGCAGATTCACTTCGAGAAAATTTAGCTCACGCCTTCGCTGCGCTCGCGCCGCTTGCGGCGCCTCGAGCGATGCCGCCCCGCCGCGGGCCTGGTGAGCGGCTCGGCTTCAGCGGCAAGAGCCTCGGTCTCGGCATAGCGGGCCGCTTCTTCCGCGACGGCATTTTGTGCCGCTTCGGCTTGCGCGGCGGCTTCATGCGCGCGCGCCGCCTCCTGCGCCAAAAGTTCGGCTTCGTGCGCCTGCCGGTGCGCGATTTCCCGGGCATGCGCACGGCGCTCGGCGACGCGATCGCGGAACCGTTTGATCCAGGAACGCATCTGAATGGCGACGCGGCCGGCGACACCGCCCGCCCACACCAGTTCGAACGGCGAGAATTCCCGCCAGGTCTGATCGCCTTCGACAATGGCGCGGGCAATGAGATTGCCGGCCATGGCGGTGGTGTTGAGCCCGTGGCCGCCGAAGCCGGACGCCAGCCAGACGCCGGAACCGAGCTCGCCGATCTGCGGCATGCGGTGCACGGTGTTGCCGAGCGTGCCGGCCCAGGCGTAGTCGACGGCGACCTCGCCGAGCTGCGGATAGGTTTTTTTGATGTCGGCCTGCAGCGCGCGCATGTAGCGGCGCGGATTGCGCGCCCAGGTCGTCGAGCGGCCCGACAGCATCAAGCGGTCGCCGCCGACGATGCGGTAGTGATTGTCGGAGAGGTCGGTGTCGCTGATACCGCCGCGGTAGCCGACCACCTCGCCGAGTTTTTGGCCAAGCGGCGCGGTGGTGATCACATAGGTGGTGATCGGCAACAGCGTGGCGCCGATCTGCGGCATCAGCCCGCCGATCTGCACATTGCCGGCGAGCACGACGTGGTTGGCGCGCAGCCGCGCGCCCGGCGTGACAATACGCTTGCGCACGCCGGCCGGATCGATCGACAACGCCGGCGTGCCTTCGAAAATGCGCGCGCCGTCGCGTTCCGCCGCCGCGGCGAGCGACAGCGCGTAATTGAGCGGATGGATGGCGATCGCGTTGAGATAATTGATGGCGTGATAGTAGCGCTGGCTGTGCAGCACGGCGCGTACGCGCTCGGTCGGCCAGCCTTCGATCTCACAGCCGAGATCGTTGAGGAGCCGAACCAGGCTCAAAAATTCGTCGCCATTGTCGACCTTGGAAACGTAGAGCCAGCCGGGCTGCGGGTCGATGCCGGCGGCACCCTCGTCCTGGACGGCGTTGCGGACGTAATCGAGCCCGGCCTGGGACAGCGCCCACAGCGACTTGGCGTGCTCGAAGCCGATGCGGCCGATCAATTTTTCGGCGTCGGCGGCAAAGCCCGGCAGCACGAAGCCGGTATTGCGGCCCGAAGCGCTCGCCGCCAGCCGACCCGCTTCCAAAAGCACGACCGACCAGCCGGACCGCGCCAATTCCCGCGCCGTCGTCAGCCCGGCAAGCCCGCCGCCGACCACGCAGACGTCGACGTCGAGATCGACGTGCAGCGCCGGCCGCCGCGGCGCGTCCACCATGGTGGCGGCGTACCAGCTTTGGCCATAGGCTGTGGTATCGGTTTCGCTCATTCCCAAGGCCGTTCCGGTGCGCCGCCGCGGGCCGCACACTAGACTCCCTCGGCTCAGAAAGCGACATTGCCGCCATGCGCCGTTTGCTGTTGCTGCGCCATGCCAAGACTGAGCGCGCCGAACCCGGCCAACGCGACCGCGACCGCAAATTGACCAAGCGCGGACGCGATGACGCCGCCGTGGTCGGCGCCTACATGGCCCGCCATGGCCTTAACCCCGACCTGGCGCTGGTGTCACCGGCCAAGCGCGCCCAGGAAACCTGGGCGCTGGTGGCGCCGGCCTTTGCCAAGGCGCCGCGGCTGGTCGTCGAAGAGCGCATCTACAACGCCACGACCGAGGCGCTATTCAAAATCATCAGCGAGACGCGCGGCGCGCACTGTCTTGTCGTCGTCGGCCATAATCCAGGCCTGCACGATGTCGCGGTGCACCTGATCGCGTCGGGCGACGTCGACGCGCGCGAGCGGGTGGCGGAGAAATTGCCGACCTCGGGCCTCGTCGTCATCGATCTGGCCTTCGACGACTGGTCGCGCCTGCATCGGCACGCCGGGCGCTTGGAGCGCTTCATCACGCCGCGGCTGATCGCGGCTGCGACGGACTAAAAGCCTTACAAAGGGGCAAGACATGTACAGACGCATCCTGGTGCCGATCGATCTTGCCGATGTCGAGCTGGCCAAGCCCGCCATCGCCACCGCTTTGATGATGGCGAATGAATCGAACGGGTCCGTCCGCCTGGTCAATGTCTTGCCGACGACGCCGGTAATGCTGGCCGAATACGTGCCGCCCGACTTCGAGGCGCAGCAGCGTGCCTCGGCGGAGGAAGCGATCGCCATCGTCGCAAAGGAGATCGGATTGGCGACGGACAAGATCTCGAGCGTCGTACTTCAGGGCAATGTCGACCGCGAAATCCTCGATGAAGCCAAGCGGATGCACGCCGACCTCATCGTCATGAGCTCGCACCGCACCGGCGTGCGCACTTATTTCCTGGGCTCCAACGCCGGCCACGTGGTGCGCTACGCCGCCTGCTCGGTGCTGGTGGTGCGGCAGCGGGCGGATTGAAGACAAGGCCTTGGCTCCCCGCAGCGGGGAATTTGGAACCAAACCCGTCTTTGGTCATTCAAGATAGGGTTGTCGCCGCCGGCGGTGCCGCACGTTCAATTTAGGCGAGTTCAATAGTGGCGACCGGTAGCGGCCAAAACGCGCGCCAAGAACCGCGCCAGATCAGCCGTGCCAGCCATGCGCTCGACGCCGCCAATTTTTTCCTGGCCGACGTGCGTGACGCGCTGGGGCCCTATCTCGCCATCTATCTCCTGACCGAACGCAAATGGGATGCGGCCAGTATCGGCGTCGTGATGTCGATCGCCACCATCGCCGGCATCCTGGCGCAGACTCCCGCCGGCGCCTTGGTCGATGCGATCAAGGCGAAGCGGGCCTTCATGATCGCGGCGGCCGTTCTGGTGACCGCGGCGTCCCTCATTCTGCCCTGGCTGTCGTCGTTCTGGCCGGTCGCCATCTCGCAAGCGACGGCGCACGCCGCCGGCGTCGTGTTCGGTCCCGCGCTCGCGGCCGTCACGCTGGGCATCGTCGGACACCGGGCCTTTACCAGGAGAATTGGCTTGCGCTTTATCTTTTCGTCATGCCCGAAACCCAAGCGCGGGAATCGGCTAAAGCGGGCCGAACGCGCACGGCGCTCGCCGCCGAATAGTTATACCGGTTTATGTGGAGCATGCGGTGTCCATTGCCGTAGACGGAAGTGTTGTCGCGGCATGGGGCATCGCCGCTGTGGCGACCGCCGGCGTCATCGCACGGCCATTGCGCTGGCCGGAAGCGATCTGGGCGGTGGCCGGCGCGGTCTTGCTGGTCGCGTTCGGTCTATTGCCGTGGGCGGACGCATGGTCCGGCATCCGCAAAGGCCTCGACGTTTACTGCTTCCTCGCCGGCATGATGCTGATTGCCGAGGTGGCGCGCCAGGAAGGGGTATTCGATTGGCTTGCGGCGCTCGCAGTGGCGCTCGCGCGCGGCTCGCCGCAACGGCTGTTTGCGCTGGTTTACGCGGTTGGCACCGTGGTCACGGTGCTGCTGTCGAACGATGCCACCGCCGTCGTGCTCACTCCCGCGGTTTATGCCGCGACCAGAGCCGCGGGCGCAACACCGCTGCCTTATCTGTTCATCTGCGCCTTCATTGCCAATGCGGCGAGTTTTGTGCTGCCGATTTCCAATCCGGCCAACTTGGTGGTCTTCGCCGGCCGCATGCCCCATCTTGCGGCGTGGCTTGGGCAATTCGGCCTGCCGTCGGTTATCGCGATTGCCGTGACCTATCTGGCGTTACGGCTGATGCTGCGCCGCGCGCTTGCGGCGGAGACGATCGCGGCGACGTCGGCTAGGCCGCCGCTCGGCCATGGCGGGCGCCTCACCATGGGCGGCATTGGCGCGGTTGCCGTCGTGCTGTTGGGCTGCTCGGCTTTCGACGTGCAACTCGGGTTGCCAACCCTGGTCAGCGGCGTGGTGACGACCGCGATCGTGCTGGCATTGAACCGCCAGTCGCCGTGGCCGGTGCTCAAAGGCGTATCGTGGGGAGTGCTGCCGCTGGTCGCCGGCTTGTTCGTTCTGGTGGAAGCGCTCGATCACACCGGCGTTATTGCCGCACTGAGCGGGTTGCTCCATGCCGAAGTCGCACGCTCAGGCACCGTCGCCCCATGGAGCGCCGGCCTCGTCGTCGCACTCGCATCCAATCTGATGAACAACCTTCCGGTCGGCTTGATTGCCGGTTCCGTGGTCGCCGCCGATCAGCTGCCGTCCCACGTCACCGGCGCGATGCTGATCGGCATCGACCTCGGCCCGAATTTGTCCGTGACCGGGTCGCTGGCGACGATCCTGTGGCTGGTCGTGCTCCGGCGCGAAGGGCTTCACGTCGGCGCATGGACTTTTCTTCGGCTCGGCGCCGTCGTCATGCCGCCGGCCCTCGTTCTCGCCATCCTCGCGCTTCTGTAACGCGCGACGTAAACGCGCACGGCGCGAACGACGGCAATCGCCCGCGCCGCGGCAGCGTCTTTTTACCAACTAATCCGACTGGATGCCGGCGTCCTTGATCATCTTCTGCCACTCGGCCAGTTGAACCTTGATGAATTCACCCAGCTCCTGCGGGGTCGAAGAAAATCCTTCGAAGCCGACATTCTTGAATTTCGTCTGAACCGCCGGGCTGTCGATGATCGGGCGCAGCGTGGCGTTGAGCTTGTTGACCACGTCCGGCGCCGTGCCGGCCGGGGCGACCAGGCCGGCCCAGGCGTCCATGTTGAAACCTTTGATTCCAGCCTCATCCATGGTCGGCAGCTGCGGGAATAGCGAGCTGCGCTTGATGCGCGATACCGCCAGCGGACGCAGCGTTCCGGCAGCGACATGCGGCATGGCGGTGGTGAAGTCGGCAAACATCATCGACACGCGGCCGCCGATGATATCTTCGATTGCCGGCGGCGTGCTCTTGTAGGGCACGTGCAGGATGCTGATCTCAGCCCAGCGTTTGACGGTCTCCATGCCGACGATGCCGGCAGTATTGCCGCTGGCGTAGGTCAGCTTGCCGGGGTTGGCCTTGGCGTAGTCGACCAGTTCCTGGACCGAGTGGATCGGCAATTTGGGATCGACCACCAGCATCAAAGTAAAGCTGCCGACGCGCGTGACTGGCACGAAGTCCTTGATCGGATCGTAGTTGATGTCCTTGTGCAGGAACGGATCGGCCGACAGCGGCGAGTTGGTCGCCATCAGCAGATTGTAGCCGTCGGCCGGCTGATGGTGCACGTAAAGCGCGGCCACCGCGCCGTCCGCCCCCGGGCGGTCCTCGACGACGACCGGTTGTTTGAGCGCCGCGCCGAGCGGATCGGCGACGATGCGGCAGATGGTGTCGCTGGCGCTACCGGGCCCGAACACCGATGTAACGGTAACCGGCCGGCTCGGATAATCGTCGGCATAAAGCACTGAACCCGACAGCACTGCGGCGATCGCGGCCGCAGCGACAAGAAGCGGCTTTTTCATGGGTTGATCCCTCCCTGATTTATCGCAAGCTATTTTTGATCGGCGGGTCGGTCTTGCAGCGCCGCGCGCCTTGTCTCGATACAAGCCTTGTCTCGATACAAGCCTTGTCTCGATACAAGCCTTGGCTCGATACAATCAGGATAGCAGGTTTAGCGACCGCTGCAGGTGCGTCATTCCGCCGTGACGGCATCGTCCGGGAAGCGCTCGCCGGTGTCGCCGGTCAGCCGTTCGATGCCGCGCAGCGCTGGGAACAGCCGGTACCAAGCGAGCGCGATTAAAACCACGCCGACCCCGCCGATCAGCGCCGACGGCACCGCGCCGATCCAGGCGGCGAGCGCGCCGGCGCGGAATTCGCCGAGCGTGCCCGAAGAGCCCGAGAACATCGAATTCACCGACATGACCCGGCCGAGCATGTCGTGGGGTGTGCGCGTCTGCACCAGCGATTGGCGGATCACCACGGAGATGGCGTCGGCCGCGCCATAAACAATCAGCGCGGCGAACGACAGCACAATCCATGTCGACAGCGCAAAGACGGTCGAGGCGATCCCGAATATGCAGACCGTGCCCAGCATCAGAACACCGGCGCGGCGCTCGATGGCGTGACGCGCCAGAAACACCGACATGCTGAGCGCGCCGACTGCCGGTGCCGAGCGCAAGAGGCCGAGCCCCCACGGACCGGTCCCGAGAATATCGCGGGCATAGATCGGCAACAGCGCGGTGACGCCGCCCAACAGCACAGCGAACAGGTCGAGCGAGATGGCGCCGAGCAGGATCGGATTGTCGCGGATATAGGCAAAGCCCGCGAATAGCGTCTTGACGCTGACGGGCTTTCCTTGCTCGGCGCGGTGCTTGCCCTGAACGAAGCTGATGAGGATGCAAGCAGTGATGAAAACCGCCGTGCACAGCCCGTAGACCACCGCCGGCCCGAGCACATAGAGAAAGCCGCCCAGCGCCGGGCCGCAGATGACCGCGGTCTGCTGCGCCGTTGCGGAAGCGGCGATGGCGCGCGGCAACAGCGGGCGCGGCACGATGCCGGGTACGATCGAGTGCAGCGTCGGCGCCTCGAAGGCGCGCGCGGTTCCGGTGATCAGGATCAAGGTCAGGATCGAGCCGCGATCAAGCCAGCCCTGCAAGGTGCCGAGCGCGAACAAGGCGGCGCAGATCGCCTTGACCACCTGGCAGGTGCCGGCAATGGCGCGGCGGTCGAAATGATCGGCGGTCTGGCCGATCACCAGCGCCAGCACGACGACAGGAAAGAACTGCATCAAGCCGACCAGGCCGAGGTCGAGCGGATCGTGGGTGAGATCGTAGAGCTGCCAGCCGACCGCGACCGCTTGCATCTGGTAGGCGCCGCTGGTCGAAGTGCGGGCGCACCAGAACAGCACGAACGAGCGATGGCGCAGCAGTGAGGGCTGCCGTGCGAGGGAATCCATGGGTCTGATTAACGTCGCGGGACGCGAATGGCGAGTGGCGAATAGCGAATGGCGACATTCCTCCATTCGCTATTCGCTATTCGCTATTCGCTATTCGCTATTCGCTATTCGCTGTTCGCTGTTCGCTATTCGCTATTCGCTACTCGCTACTCGCCTCTTTCTACCCCGCCAGCGACGCCAAAATCCGTGCCCAGCTGCGGATGCCTTTGTGGAAGCATTTCAAATCGAATTTCTCGTTGGGCGAATGGACCCGGTCGTCGTCAAGCGCGAAGCCCACCATCAACGTCTCCATGCCAAGCACGGTCTTGAAGTCGCCGACGATCGGGATCGAGCCGCCGGCGCCGATGGTCACCGCCTTCTTGCCCCACTCCTCGGCGAGCGCGGTGCGCGCCTTGCCCAAGGCCGGATTATCGAACGCCACCTCGAACGCCGGATTGCAGCCGAAATTGCCGAATTCGACGGAACAGTCGGCCGGCACGCGGGCGCGCACGAAATCGCGGAAGGCGCTGCGGATCTTTTCCGGGTCCTGGGCCCCGACCAGGCGGAACGAGACTTTTGCGCTGGCCTTGCCGGGGATCACGGTCTTGGCACCCTCCGCGGTATAGCCGCCGATGATGCCGTTGACCTCCGCCGTCGGCCGGGTCGAGATTTGCTCGAGCAGGATGCGGCCCTTTTCGCCGGCCGGGATCTTCAAGCCGATCGGGCCGAGGAATTTTTCCGCAGTGAGCCCAAGACCTTCGAGATCGGCCTTGATGTCGGGCGGCAGGTCGTGGACACCATCGTAAAAGCCCGGAATGGTGACGCCGCCGTCGGCATTGTGCATGGCCGAAAGAATGTCGGCGAGCACATGGATCGGATTGCGCGCTGCGCCGCCAAATAGGCCGGAATGCAGGTCGCGGTCGGCGCAGGTCAGCCGGATCTCCTCGTAGACCAGGCCGCGCAGCGACGTGGTGATCGACGGCGTCTGCGCGTCCCACATGCCGGTGTCGCACACCAGCGCCAGGTCGCGGCGCAACTCGGCGGCATTGTCGCGCACGAAGCCGAACAAATGTTTTGAGCCGCACTCCTCCTCGCCCTCGATCATCATGGTGATATCCAACGGCAGCGTGCCGGTGACCGCCTTGAAGGCGCGGCAAGCCTCGACGAAGGTCATGGCTTGGCCTTTGTCGTCGCAGGCGCCGCGGGCGACGATGATCTTGCGGCCACCATCGAGGGTTTCGAGGCGCGGCTCGAACGGCGGCGTCTGCCACAGATCCAGCGGGTCGACCGGCTGCACATCATAGTGGCCGTAGAACAGCACCCGCGGCGCGTTGGCTTTGCCGTTGCCGCTTTTGCCGATGACCACCGGGTGGCCCGCGGTCGGCCGCACGCTGGTCTCGAAGCCGAGCCCGCGCAGATCGGTCGCGACATATTCGGCCGCGGTGCGGCAGTGCGGCGCGAAGGCCGGGTCGGTCGATATCGATTGAATGCGCAACAGCGCGAACAGTCGATCGAGACTGGCATCAAGGTCGCGGTCGATGCGGTCGAGAACCTTGGGCAGAGCTTCGGATGCCGTCATGGGGGTCACCTTCTCTCGTTCGCGCTGTGATATTTATAGCGCGGGCTATGTCATTGCCACGTCGGTCGCGCATTCTTTTTGGTGCCGCACGGAAACAGGCGTTGCATCTTTGCAACGCCCCGCCACGCTTCGACATGTGCGGCGCGTCAAATGGCCTCCAAGCGGGTGGTGCATACTTGTCACGCCCCGAGGAATGTACATTAATTGAACCGAAACCTGCCGAAAGTGCAGGGAGGCGTTGGGGCAATAGACGAACTCGTCGGCCGGCTTGTCGCCGATCTCGCAGTGGATCGCGCTAGCCGCCGAAATGGCGGTGGGGATCATTTTCGACTTCCGGTCATGGAAGGATCAACAGACAAAGTGCGACCGCTCTTGGCCAGGCTCGGTGGAGCCGAAGCTTTGCTGCGGCTAGCCGCCAGCGATAATGCCGGCGGTTTCGGCATGAGCGAAGTGATAGGCGCGGGCATGCGTATGATGGGACGGGGCTGAGCGTGGGGCAGATACAAAGCGTCAGCCGCAACATCCTCGGCTTTGCCCGCGAGCAAGTCGGCGCAAAGGCGGTCGACAAGACCGTTGTTGCGATCCCCGGCCTTTCGCAGTTCATGTAACGGCGCGCCGAGGGGGGAGGCAGCGATGGCGTATCCTATCACCGACATCCGGGGCATCGGGCCTGACACGGCCGCGCTCCTCAAGTCGGAAGGGATTCGCACCACCATCGGGCTTCTGCGCTCGGCCAAAACGCCGAAACAGCGGCTGAAGCTTGCCGAAATGACCCGCACCAATTCGGAGCGCATTCTCGGCTGGGTCACCGCCGCCGACCGCATGCGGGTCAAAGGGGTGGGGTGGGAATATTCCGAGCTGTTGCGCGCCGTCGGCGTCAAAACCGTCAACGAACTCAAATTTCGCAACCCCGAGCACCTGGTCGAGAAAATGCGCGAAGCCAACAAGCGCAACCTGGTGCGGCTGTTGCCGAAGAAGCAGACGGTGGAGCGCTGGATCGAGAGCGCCAAGAAGCTGCCGACCATCATCCGTTATTGATCGGCCCGCCTGCTACCGTTCCCTGCGCTACGGCGTTGCCCGCCCGTGGCTTGACTCGCTTTCCGCGACCGCGCAAAGCCACGGCCATGCGATACGCCGCAACGGCGCCAAGGACGGCTCAAGCGATGGCCAAGGAAACGGCCGCAAGTCGCGCTTCTCGCAAGCCTGCAGTGACCGAGAAGGCACCTGCGGCCAATGTGTTATGCGATCTTCTTGAGAAAAAATGTCCGCTGGTCATGGCCGTCCTCAATGTCACGCCGGACTCGTTTTCCGATGGCGGCCGTTTTCTCGATCCGGCAGCCGCTATTGGCCAGGCGCAGCGCCTCGCCGCCGAAGGCGCCGATATCCTCGATGTCGGGGCGGAATCCTCAAGGCCCTACGGCAACGCGGTTGCCGTGTCGCTCGACGAGGAACGCGCGCGTCTGGCCCCGATCCTGCCGGCCGTGGTCGGGCTCGGCATCCCGGTTTCGATCGACACCATGAAAGCGGTCGTCGCCGCCTGGGCGCTCGCCGCCGGCGCCGCGATCGTCAACGACGTGTGGGGGCTGCAGCGCGACCCCGACATGGCGAACGTCGTCGCCGGGCACGATGCGCCCGTCGTCGTCATGCACAATCGCGATGCCGCCGATCCGAGGATCGACATTATCGCCGACGTCACCGCGTTCTTCGAGCGCTCGCTCGCCATCGCCGCCCGCGCCGGCATCGCCCGCGAGCGCATCGTGCTCGATCCCGGCATCGGCTTCGGCAAGACGCCGGAGCAGAGCCTGACCTGCATCGCGAGGCTCGACGCCTGGCGCGGCTTTGGCTTGCCGCTCCTGGTCGGCGCCTCGCGCAAGCGCTTCATCCATTCCATCGTGGCGTCGGAGCCGGCGGAACGGCTCGGCGGTTCGCTGGCGGCGCATCTCCTGGCCGTCGAGAACGGCGCCGCCATCATCCGCGTCCACGATGTGGCGCCGACGGTGCAGGCGCTGGCCGTCGCCGCGGCCATCAGGCGGGCCCGATGAGCAATTCTGTCTTCGTCAGCGGACTGGCCCTGCACGCCTATCACGGCGTGATGCAGCACGAGGCCAAGGTCGGGCAGACCTTCACGCTCGATCTGGTGCTCGATATCGACCTTGCCGAAGCCTCGCGCACCGACATGCTCAAGCACACCGTCTCCTACGACAAGGTGGTGCAGACGGCGACGGAAGCGTTCTGCTCGCGCCGCTATCGGCTGGTCGAGGCGGCCGCCGGCGCCGTCGCCGAGACGGTGCTGGAGCGCTACTCCCAGGTGCGCCGCATTCGCGTCACCGTGCACAAGCCGCACGCCCCGATCGCCGCGACCTTCGACGATGTCGGCGTCGTCATCGAGCGCGCGCGGCAAGAGCGCAATCAAGAGCGCGGCAGGGGCTAAAACTTTGGCCGAAGCGTTCATCGCGCTGGGCGGCAATGTCGGCGACGTGCGCGCAACTTTCGATTCCGCCATCGCGATATTGTGCGACCGCCCCGAGGTGCGGCTTACGGCGCGATCGTCGGATTACCGGACGCCGCCCTGGGGCGTCACCGACCAGCCGCCTTTTATCAACGCCGTCATTGCGGTTTCGACGATGCTTGCGCCGCGCGCGCTGCTGGCCCGCGCTCAAGCCTGCGAACGCGCGCTGGGCCGCGACCGCGACCGCGAACAGCATTGGGGACCGCGGACCATCGATCTCGACATCCTGGCCTATGACGATGTTGTCCTCAACGACGCCACCCTGACGCTGCCCCATCAGCGCCTGTTCGAGCGCGCGTTCGTTCTGGTGCCGCTTGCCGAGATCGCCCCCGACCGCGTCATCGCCGGCATCCGGGTCAGCGACGCGCTCAAGCGCGTGGATGCGGCGGGCATCGAGAGGCTGCCGGGGCGCTAGGGCGCGGCACGCCAATTGCACCGCTAGACTGGTTGGCCGGCGGTGTCCGGCATGGCACTTTGCAACAATGACGGACCCGCAAAACCCCCCGGCAGCCGTTTTCCCCCCGGCAACGGAAGAAGCCTGGCGCGGCCTGGTCGATGCCGTACTCAAGGGCGCGCCGTTCGCGCGACTGGAAAGCCGGACCTATGACGGTCTGACCATCGAGCCGCTTTATGCGCGCGATGCCGCAGCGACCGCGCTTGGCGGGCGTGCGCCCGGCGCCGCCTGGACCGTCATGCAGCGCGTCGATCATCCCGACCCGGCTGCCGCCAACGCGCAGGCGCTCGACGATCTGGAAAACGGCGCGACCGGCCTGGTGCTGGTGTTCGCCGGCTCGGTGAGCGCCAACGGTTTTGGCCTCGATCTGTCGCCGGCGACGCTTACGCGCGCACTCGACGGCATCGATCTCACCGCCGTGGCGATCGATCTCAATCTTTCGCCGGCGACGCGGCACGTGGTTCGCGATTTCGCCGCGCTGGTCAAAGGCCGCGGCATCGCGCCGTCACAGGTCGATCTGCGCGCCAGCATCAATCCGATCGGCGGCTATGCCGCTTCCGGCCGCGGCCCGCGGAGTTGGGATGAGCTTGCGCCGAATTTCGCCGCGATGGTCGGCGAGCTAGCCGCTGCCGGCTTCCGCGGCCCGTTCGCCGTCGCCGATGGCCGCATCATCCACAATGCGGGCGGCTCCGAAGCGCAGGAACTTGCCTTTGCGCTGGCAAGTGCGGTCGCCTACCTGCGCGCGCTGGAAGCCCACGGCATGGCGCTCGCCGCCGCGCGCGACGCGATCTATTTCCGGCTGTCGGCAGACGCTGACCAGTTCTTGACCATGGCGAAATTCCGCGCCGCGCGAAAATTGTGGGCGCGGGTCGAGCAAGCCTGCGGGCTGACGCCGAAGCCGGTCATGATCGCGGCCGAGACCGCCTGGCGCATGATGACGCGACGCGATGCTTACGTGAACATGCTGCGCACCACGATTGCGGTGGCTGCTGCGGGCTTAAGCGGCACCGATGCCATCACGGTGCTGCCGCACACCGCGCCGCTCGGCCTGCCCGACCCTTTCGCCCGCCGCGTCGCACGCAACATCCAGCTTGTGCTTCTGGAAGAATCGAACCTCGCGCGCGTCGGCGATCCGGCCGCCGGCTCCGGCGCGCTGGAAGCAATGACGCACGAGCTCTGCATTGCGGCATGGGCAGCCTTCCGCGCGATCGAGCAGGCCGGCGGCGTGTGGGCGGCCCTGGAGACCGGCCTCATTCAACGCCATGCCGCGGCGGTGCGCGCCGAGCGCGAACGCGCGGTCGCGCGCCGCACCGACATTCTCACCGGCACCAACGAATTCCCGGACATCAACGAAGCAGTGCCTGCGGTTCTCGAC
Organism: uncultured Alphaproteobacteria bacterium; assembly: GCA_963724715.1. Lineage (GTDB taxonomy): Bacteria > Pseudomonadota > Alphaproteobacteria > Rhizobiales > Xanthobacteraceae > BOG-931. The sequence goes on from CAVRVV010000009.1 coordinate 126,595, forward strand.
GTCGCGCCGGCGGCGCTGCCGAAGGACGACGCGGCAGTCACCGCAGCGGCATTGCCGCGCATCCGGCTCGCCGAACCGTTCGAACAGCTTCGCGACGCCTCGGACAGAATTCTGGCCCAAACCGGCGCGCGGCCGAAAGTGTTCCTCGCCACGCTCGGCAAGCCTGCCGACTTCAACGCCCGCGCCAACTTCGCCAAGAACTTTTTCGAAGCCGGCGGCATCGAAGCGGTCGGCGGCGGGGACGGCCCCTCCCCGCTCGCCTCAACCTTCACGGCATCGGGCGCTGCACTCGCGTGCCTGTGCGGATCGGACAAGACCTATGAGAATGAGGCCGAGACCGCTGCCGCCGCGCTCAAGGCCCAGGGCGCGCGGCGCGTTTATCTGGCCGGACGGCCTGGGGCGAAGGAAGAAGCCTTGCGAGCGGCGGGGGTGCAAACCTTCATTCACGACGGTTGCGATGTCCTGGCGACACTGCAAGCCGCCTACGATATTCTAGGTGAGAACGGGTGACTCGATGAGCCAAGTTCCCGATTTTGCGAAGCTGGATTTTGCCGATGCGCCGCCTGCGGGCACTGCGCCGGCTGCGCCCTGGCTCACCCCGGAAGGTATTTCGGTCAAGGGCAGTTACAGCGCGTCCGACCTCGCCGGCATTCCCGACCTCGACGGCTATCCCGGCATCGCGCCGTTCCTGCGCGGCCCCTACCCGACCATGTACGTCACCCAGCCATGGACCATCCGGCAATATGCCGGCTTCTCGACGGCTGAGGATTCCAACGCCTTCTACCGCCGCAACCTCGCCGGCGGCCAAAAAGGCCTCTCGATCGCCTTCGATCTGGCCACCCACCGCGGCTATGACAGCGATCATCCGCGCGTCTCGGGCGACGTCGGCATGGCGGGCGTGGCGATCGACTCGATCTACGACATGCGCACGTTGTTCGCCGGCATTCCGCTCGACCAGATGTCGGTGTCGATGACCATGAACGGCGCCGTGCTGCCGGTGCTGGCGCTCTATATCGTGGCGGCGGAAGAACAAGGCGTGCCGCCGGAAAAGCTCGCCGGCACCATCCAGAACGATATTCTCAAAGAGTTCATGGTGCGCAACACCTATATCTATCCGCCGAAACCGTCGCTGCGCATCATCTCCGATATTTTTTCCTACACTTCGGCGCATATGCCGAAGTTCAATTCGATCTCGATCTCCGGCTATCACATGCAGGAGGCGGGAGCGACCGCCGATCTCGAGCTCGCCTATACGCTGGCCGACGGCGTCGAATATGTGCGCGCCGGGTTGGCCGCGAACCTCGCCATCGATCGCTTTGCGCCGCGGCTGTCGTTCTTCTTCGGCATCGGCATGAATTATTTCATGGAAGTGGCGAAGCTTCGCGCCGCGCGCCTGCTCTGGGCCAAGCTGATGAAGCCGTTCAACCCGCAGGACGAACGCTCGCTGTCGCTGCGCACCCACTGCCAGACCTCCGGCTGGTCGCTCGCCGCGCAGGACGTGTTCAACAATGTGGCGCGCACGGCCATCGAGGCCATGGCGGCGACCCAGGGCGCCACCCAATCGCTGCACACCAATGCGCTCGATGAGGCGCTCGCTTTGCCGACGGATTTTTCCGCCCGCATCGCCCGCAACACCCAAATCGTGCTGCAGCGGGAAAGCGGCACCACGCGGGTGATCGATCCGTGGGGCGGCTCGTTCTATGTCGAGCGGCTCACTCACGATCTCGCCACACAGGCGCTCGGCCATATCGAAGAAGTCGAGGCGCTGGGCGGCATGACGCGCGCCATCGAGGCCGGCCTGCCGAAGCTGCGCATCGAGGAAGCCGCGGCGCGCACGCAAGCGCGCATCGATGCCGGCGCGCAAGCGGTGATCGGCGTCAACAAATACCGGCCGCAGAACGAAGCGCCGATCGACGTGCTCAAAGTCGACAATGCCGCCGTGCGGCAATTGCAGGTCGACAAGCTCACCCGGCTCAAGCGCGAGCGCGATCCGAAAGCGGTCGCCGAGGCGCTGGCCACGTTGACGCGCAACGCCGCGGGCGGCAACGGCAATCTCTTGGCGCTCGCCATCGACGCGGCACGCGCCAAGGCCACTGTCGGCGAGATTTCATTGGCGCTCGAAGAGGTGTTCGGTCGTCATCAGGCGGAGATCAAGGCCATCTCGGGCGTCTACAGGCGGGAGGTCGGCATGACGGATGCCGTCGAACGGGTGCAGAAACTCGTCAGCCAATTCGAGGACGACGAAGGCCGCCGCCCGCGCATCCTGGTCGCCAAGATCGGCCAGGACGGCCACGACCGCGGCCAGAAGGTGATCGCCACCGCCTTTGCCGATCTCGGCTTCGACGTCGATATCGGCGCGCTGTTCGCGACGCCCGCCGAAGCCGCCCGCCAGGCGGTCGAGAACGACGTGCATATTCTCGGCGTCTCCTCGCTCGCCGCCGCGCATCTGACCTTGGTGCCGGAGCTGAAAGCCGAGCTGACCAAACAAGGCCGCGGCGACATCATGATCGTGGTCGGCGGCGTCGTGCCGCCGCAGGATTATGACGCACTCAAGAAGGCCGGCGCCGAGGCGATTTTCCCGCCTGGCACCGTGATCGCCGAAGCCGCAGAGGATTTGTTGAAGTCGCTGAACAAGCGGCTCGGACATTCGAAGTCGGCCGCGGCGGAGTAAATCGCGTGCTCTTGCAGAAAGGCTAAATTTATGTTCGTGCCATGGAGCTGGATTTCACGAAGCATAAGTGACAAGCCAGTCATTACTGAGCGAGCCACGCTATTTGGCGACGACAATACTCCCGGCATAAAGGAGATAAAGTTTATCTACACCATCTTAGGTTATCTCGATTCAAAAGCGTCCGCACTAATGCGGTTCGACGGCATTGTTTTGGCAGTCCTCGCCATAGTAGCGAGATCTGGGGAGCCTTTTGGCGTATGGTTTGTTTTAGGAAGCGTCGCATTCCTAGTCTTTCTTTCTATTGCATGCTGTATCTGCGTAATTGACGTCAGTTGGCGGTTCTTAGAGCTAGCAGTACCCAGCACAGGCGAGCGACACATAGATGACGAGTTGCGAGAACTTCGCAAAGTGCTTCATTTCAGAGAGGGAGCATACAGAGGAGCATGGTTCCTTTCCGCGCTTGCAATGATTTTTATGTTTATCGGCGGCGTGCTATTCGTTCTTGTGCAGTTCGGACGCTCATAATCGAGGTAGGCGACGACATGATCAGCGCAAACAGACTAAGTCTCGCGGAAAAAAATAGCGCGCAAAGTACTCGGCTTGAGCTTTGTCGAAAGGCGCTGGAGCTTGCAAAAGATGCATTCGCACCAATCAGCGGATTCGCCGTAGGGGTTATTATCAAATCTACGGATGGCCGTGAATTTGGAGGCCAGAATCAGGAAAATTCGGCGTTTGATTCAATTCATGCGGAAATGGCCGCATTGGCAAATTGGAATGCCGCGGGTGAACCAAAGATAGAAGCAATTGCGATTGCAGGATTCAAATTTTGGCCAACGCAGGAAAAAACTGCCGTGATCACGCCGTGTGGCCGATGTCGCCAGTGGATATATGAGGCAATCATACGATCGAAAAGCAATCCCGAAATTATTTGCGCAAATGGAGACCTATCGACCATAAAATCATTCCGGATCGACGAACTCTTACCTCAAGCATTTGCAATGGCCGACGCCGCTTCAATTTATAAGGATTGGTATAGCAAGATGAGACAACGGCTTCACGACGCGTAGTCCGCGATGACGAAATGGCCATCATGGCCGAACCTTCACTTGGCCATACAAGGTTAGTGAATTACCCCGCGAAATTACCCCAATTCTTCGCCAAATTCTCCGCCCCGCGCAGCGACAGCGCGAAGATGGTGTAGGTCGGGTTCGGCGCGCCACTCGTGGGAAAGATGCCGGGCCCGGCGATCCAGAGATTGGGAATCTCGTGGGTGGTGCCGTAGCTGTCGGTCACCGAGTTCGCCCGCATTGTGGCCCATGATGGTGCCGCCCATGAGATGGATGGTCGGCATCGCGCCCTTGTTCGACCAGACCTCTTTGGCGCCGGTCGCCTTGGCGATTTCCAAACCCTTGTCGAAATTGGCGTTGAACAACGCCACCGCGTCGTCGTTGAAGCTGTGGGTGATCTTGCCGAGCGGCATGCCGAACTCGTCCTTGTCGCTCGCCAATTCGACGCGGTTGTCGATCACCGGCATTTCCTCGCCGAACGCGCCGATGCGGGTGTAGCCGCGCGCGGCGCGCTTCATGAAGGCGGCCAAGTCGGCGCCGAACAGATCGACGCGGGAATTGGCGACGCCGCCGAGCGCGCTGTAGCGCTGCGCCGAGCCGGCGACCATGAAGGTCGAGCCGAACGCGCCTTTGTCCTTGTGCGCATTCTTGTCGTAGAGATCGTAGGAAAAATATTGCGCCGCGATCGTTCCCATATAGGGCTGCAGATCCTCGTCGAACATCGCCGAGGTGCCCGAGGAGAAATGCGCCGTCAGATATTTGCCCAAAAACCCGCTGGCATTGGCAAGGCCGTTCGGATGCTTGTCGGTCGCCGAATTGAGCATGAGGCGCGGATTCTGCGCCGACCAGGCGGCGAGCACGACGATGCTCGCTTCCTGCACCTGCTTTTCCTTCTTGGCATCAAAATATTCGACGCCGGTGACGCGCTTGCCATCCGCCGTGGTGAGGACGCGCGTCACGGTCGCGTGCGCGCGCACCTCGGCGCCGGCCTTTCGCGCGTCGCCGAGATAGGTGACGAGCGGGTTCGACAGCGCGCCGATCGGACAGCCGACATGACACCAGCCGTCATAGATGCAGGCCGGCCGGCCCTTGTAGTCCGTCGAGTTGATGCCGACCGCGGCGGGCGTGAGCCGAAGCCCGGCCGCCGCAAAACCTTTCTTCCAGACGTCGCCGCCGGGAAACGTCTTCATCGGCGGCATCGGATAAGGTTTTCCCGCCGGCCGCCAGATTTCCTCGGCCTTGGCATCGCCGGAGACGCCGACATCGTCGGCAACCTTGTCCCAGTAGGGCGCGATGTCGGCGTAATCGATCGGCCAGTCGAGGCCCTTGCCGTAAGTGCTTTTGACCTTGAAGTCGTTCGGCATCAGGCGGGGGAAGTTGGCGAAGTAGTGCAGCGCCGCGCCGCCGACACCCCAGCCGGCCTGGTAGACGTAGCCATACGGATTCTTGCCTTCGAGCAGGAACGGCGGCCCGGCGGGCTTGACCCTGCGGCCCCAGAAATCCGAGCTGATCAGATCGCTGAGCTGCCAATCCGGTCCGGATTCAAGCAGCACGACCTTCTTGCCGGCTTTGGCCAGCACCGCGGCATAGACCGAGCCGGAAGCGCCGGCGCCGACAATCACCACATCGACTTTTTCGTTGGCCGAATCTTGATTAGCCATGGCGCGCTCCTCACCAGCTCTGCGTCGGTGCGATATGGGCCTGATAGGGCACGCCGAGATGGGCGTAGCCATCCATGGTGCCGTAGACCACGTCGACCGCGTCGGTGCGCAGCAGGAAATAAACGAAAGGCGAGCCCGGCCCCTTCCAGCCGTCGAGCTTGTTCTGGCGCATGAGGTCGATGAAGTCGTGCTGCTCGGTCGCCGTCAGAGCGGTGAAAGCCTTGCTGAACTTGGCTTGGCTCGCGCCCTCGATGGCGCCCAGCGCCCCGCGATAAAAATTGGCGTAAGGCGGCCGCACATTCATGATGCGCGCCTCGAGCAGCGCCTGCTCGGCCGGAATCGAAAGCTGCTGATCGACGAAATTGACGACGCCGGCGTCCTTGGCGCCGGGAACGAGCGCCTCGCCCATGGCACCGAGGGTAGCCGCCTGTTCGGGGGTGAGCGTGCGCAGCGGAACGTTCTGCGCCTGCGCCTGGCGCGGCGTCAGCATGATCTCGGCGCCGCCGACCGAAAACGCGAGCGCGCCGATGGCCGCGCCCTTGATGAAGGCGCGCCGTTGCATGTCGTCCATGATTTTTCCTCCCGCCACTTTGCCGAATGCAAGTTTGCCGGCGTTATGGCCGCCGTTTGGAACCGGTCAAAATTCAACGCTTAAATGGACGCTTAATCAAGCCGGCAGCGGCAGCGCGCCGTCACTGCGGCTGCTCCTCGGCGGCGTGCGCTTCTTGCGGGCGAGCTTCTTGAGGACTTGGCGCGGCGTCTGCCACCGGCGCGCTGCGCGGAGGCCGCAACGGTGGCGGCCGCAAACGCGGCCCGGCGTTGAGAAATTCGCGGAACACCTTGTTGGCCTTGAGCGCGTCGCGGCCGGCTGAAATGAGCAGATCAACCTGATCCGGCGGCAGCTTCAGCCGCGTCTCGACGGCGTTCAGCGCCGCCGAGCGATCCGGGCCCAATTGATCGAACGAAATGCGGCCGACAAAGAATTTCACGTCCTTGCAATTCCATCCCGACGCCACGCCGAGGCGGCTGCGCTCGGCGTCGGAAAGATGGCAACGCCAATTCACCAGATTGTTGCGCCACTGATCCATGGTGGTGTCGAACGAGGTGTAGCTGCCGATGGCGCTCGAGACCATGGCGGTGTCGGACGTGGCGTTGATGAGATCGACGCCGGCCGGCCCGGCGACGGTCTGCGCCCAGGTCCCGGACGGTCCGCGGCCGGAATCGACGACGAGGAACAAGAGGCGCCGCAGCTTGACCGCCTCGCGCGGCGCCAGCGGCCCATAGGGCGTGTTCGCGGCCAAGAGCGAGATGGTGAAGCCGGCGAGCCCGTAATTGTCGACGATGCCGCCGTCCAGCAGCTTGACGTATTTGATATCGCCGGTGCGGTAACGCTCCAGCGCATCGGCGTAGGCGCGGATCAGGGGCGCAGCCGTATCGTCATGGCGCACGCGCTCGACCCAGGGCGGCAGCTCCGCCGGGCAACCGCCCGGATAGTTCTGGATGACGACCGGCGCGAACACCACCGGCACCGCCGCGGACGCGGCTACCGCCAGCGAGAGCGGATAGTTCGCCAGGTCGCTGCACAGCGCGCGGAACGTCACGTCGGCAAAAATGAAGGCCGTGCGATTGTAAATATCGGAGGCGTTGATCCAGACCTCGGGCGTGCCGCCCCTGGTCATGTCCTTGAACGTCGCGCCGCCGAACAGATGGGCGTCGAGCCAGCGCGGAAATCCGGTGGTGTCGTTGATGCCGCCGCTCAAGCCTTTCGCCAGATTGAGGAAGCTCAAGTCGGTCTGCAGCGCTTCCTCGCCATTGGCGAGCAGGAAGCGCTGCTTGAAGTCGGTCATCGCCGCTCGCTTCTTCAGGCCGTAATAGGCGGCCAGCACCGAGCCGCCGGAGACGCCGGAGACGAAGTCGAGCTGGTCCAAGAGCGACATGGCGCGGCCGCCATAGTCGATGCGCGTGTCGTCAAAGCCTTGCAGCACGCCGTAGGAAAATGCCGCGGCCCGGGTGCCGCCGCCGGAGAACGTCACCGCGACCACGGTGTCGTCGAAACTCGGCCTGGCGCTGACGCCGAGTTCGGCCGCCTCCTGTTGCGGGGTGGCGGTGAGGCGCGCGTTGATCGGATCGTTATGGATGGCTTGGGCGCAGCCGAGGATTTGCGTGCAGCCGACCACGAGGGCGGCAAACGCAACACTACGCCCCGCGCGAACCAGACGCTGGAACTCACACCCGCCCATTAATGAAAGGTTATCGGCGTCACCGTCCTGCCCCGTCAAGGAAAGCCAAGGCGAAGCGAAAAGTAAGACTTCTTTAAGGTTAATTGGTGTTGCGGCGCGCCGGTGCCGCTCTACCGGCGCGGCACGAGCGGCAGCTGCCGGTTACCGCCGCGAAAATTGGGGCCAAGTTCCACGCGCGCCGAGTGCACTTTTGTCGACCGTTGAGTCGCCAAGTCGTTTCAATGGCTTACTGCCCATCGTTCATTCGTGGACGGCAGAAATGCCGGTTTTGTCAGGCCCTCTCACTCAGAATCAGCGAAAAAACCCCGTCATTGCGTGACAGGACGGTGACGGCGCCATTTTGAATGCGCAAACCATGGCGCCCGAAATGCCCGATCAAGGCGGCCGGGGACGGCGCAAAAAATTGCCCCGAGCGCGCGTTGCACACACCCAAATCTCCGCTCCGACATCGCCGCCTTTGAGATTCTCTACGAATCTCCGATACTTGCGCATCCCTCACGATTCGTCCCCGCTATCCCCACATGTGGTGGGTTCCTTTACCTATTGATACTAACTCTTGACGGGCGCGGCTGGCTTGGCCTAGCTTTCGAAAGTTCGGCGCGCGGGTATCGAAGTCCGCCGGGCTCTCCAAAAAGGGGTTTGGGACGGGCACCGCGCTGCACGCCAGCGCGAGGCATAAGTCTCTTTGCCTCTGGCGGGACCTGGTGGCGGGACTCGGACGTGCCGAACAAAAGACCCGGCTAACAGGCCGGGCGACAGTGGGTGTCGACAGAACGACGGGGTTGAGGCCAACGCGACGGCGAATGTTCGCTGCCGCGTCGCGGGGAAGCCGTCGGCGGCTTATATTATGCGGGTACTCCGCAAAGACCGCCGATATGAGAAACTGAAAGAAAGGGGCAGAAAATGCGGATCGAGCGGCGCTACACAAAAGAGGGACAGTCCCCGTACGCGGACATCGCCTTCCGTCTGACCACGAGCGAGATCCGCAACCCGGACGGCTCCGTCGTATTCCACGCCGAGAACGTGGAAGTGCCGGAGCTTTGGTCGCAAGTCGCCTCCGACGTGCTGGCGCAGAAATATTTCCGCAAAGCCGGCGTGCCCGCACGCTTGAAGAAGGTCGAGGAAGAGACCGTTCCCTCCTGGCTGTGGCGCAGCGTCGCCGACGAAGACGCGTTGCAGGCGTTGCCCGAGAAGGAGCGCTTCATCGGCGAGCAATCCTCCAAGCAGGTTTTCGACCGGCTCGCCGGCACCTGGACCTATTGGGGATTTAAAGGCGGCTACTTTTCCTCGGAAGCCGACGCGCAAGCCTTCTTCGACGAGCACCGCTACATGCTGGCGATGCAGATGGTGGCGCCGAACTCGCCGCAATGGTTCAACACCGGCCTGCATTGGGCCTATGGCATCGACGGCCCGAGCCAGGGCCATTACTACGTCGATTTCAAAACCGGCAAGCTCGTGCAATCGGCCACGGCCTACGAGCATCCGCAGCCGCACGCCTGCTTCATCCAGTCGATCGCCGACGACCTCGTCAACGAGGGCGGCATCATGGATTTGTGGGTGCGCGAGGCGCGCCTCTTCAAATACGGCTCCGGCACCGGCTCGAATTTCTCAAAACTGCGCGGCGAAGGCGAAAGGCTGTCCGGCGGCGGCAAGTCGTCGGGCCTGATGAGCTTTCTGAAGATCGGCGACCGCGCCGCAGGCGCCATCAAGTCGGGCGGCACCACGCGCCGCGCGGCGAAGATGGTGATCCTCGATGCCGACCATCCCGATATCGAGCAGTTCATCGACTGGAAGGTGATCGAGGAGCAGAAGGTCGCCAACCTCGTCACCGGCTCCAAGATTAACCAGCGCCACCTGCGCTTGATCCTCAAAGCTTGCGTCAACTGCGAGGGCTCCGGCGACGATTGCTTCGATCCGGAGAAGAACCCGGTGCTGCGCCGCGAGATCAAGGCGGCGCGCAAGAACCACGTGCCGGACAATTACATCCGCCGCGTCATCCAGTTCGCCAAGCAGGGCTATACCGACATTCACTTCCCGATCTACGACACCGATTGGGATTCGGACGCCTATCTCACGGTCTCCGGCCAGAATTCCAACAACACCGTGCGCGTCACCGACGAGTTCTTGAAAGCGGTCGAAGCCGATCGCGACTGGGATTTGTTCTGGCGCACCAAGGGCGGAAAAATCGCCAAGACGATCAAGGCCCGCGACCTGTGGGAGAAGATCGGCCACGCCGCCTGGGCCAGCGCCGATCCCGGCCTGCAATTTCATACCTCGATCAACGACTGGCACACCTGCGCCGCGTCGGGGCCGATCATCGCGTCTAATCCGTGCTCGGAATACATGTTCCTCGACGACACGGCGTGCAATCTCGCTTCCCTGAACCTGCTCGCGTTCCACACCCAGGCGCTGCCTGCCGCCGCGACCGGCGAAAAGCTCAAGAGCGAGCTTTACGACGTCGAAGGCTACGAACATGCGGTCAGACTTTGGACCATCGTGCTGGAAATCTCGGTGCTGATGGCGCAGTTTCCGTCGCGCGAGATCGCGCAGCGCTCGTACGATTTCCGCACGCTCGGCCTCGGTTACGCCAATGTCGGCGGCCTGCTGATGTCGTCGGGCATTCCCTATGACTCCGAGGCCGGCCGCGCCATTTGCGGCGCGCTGTCGGCGATCATGACCGGCGTCTCCTACGCTACCTCCGCCGAAATGGCGGCCGAGCTCGGCCCGTTCCCGCGTTTTTCGGAAAATCGCGAGCACATGCTGCGCGTCATGCGCAACCATCGCCGTGCCGCTTACGGCGAACGCACCGGCTACGAGCAGATGTCGACGCCGCCGGTGCCGCTCGACCACAAGGCCAATCCCGATCAAAAGCTCGCCGAACATGCCAAGAAGGCCTGGGACCGCGCGCTTAAGCTCGGCGAGGCGCACGGCTACCGCAATGCGCAGGCCAGCGTCGTGGCGCCGACCGGCACCATCGGCCTGGTGATGGATTGCGACACCACCGGCATCGAGCCCGACTTCGCGCTGGTGAAGTTCAAAAAGCTCGCCGGCGGCGGCTACTTCAAGATCATCAACCGCGCCGTGCCGGAAGCCTTGCGCGTGCTCGGCTATCGCGAAAGCGATATCGCCGAGATCGTGGCCTATGCGGTCGGCCATGGCTCGCTCGGCCAGGCGCCCGCGATCAATAACACCTCGCTGAAGGCCAAAGGCTTCTCCGAAGAAGCAATAGCAAAGGTGGAAAAGGCGTTGCCGACCGCGTTCGACATCAAGTTCGCCTTCAACAAATGGACCTTGGGCGCCGATTTCCTGCGTGACGAGCTCGGCGTCGACGCCGAAGACCTCGCGGCGCCGAGCTTCGACCTGCTCGCGCATATGGGCTACACCAAGCGCGAGATCGAAGCGGCCAATATCCACGTCTGCGGCGCCATGACGGTCGAAGGCGCGCCGCACCTCAAACCCGAGCATTACGCCGTGTTCGACTGCGCCAATCCTTGCGGCCGTACCGGCAAGCGCTATCTCTCGGTCGACAGCCACATCCGCATGCTGGCGGCGGCGCAGCCGTTCATCTCCGGCGCCATCTCCAAGACCATCAATATGCCGAACGAGGCGACGGTCGACGACTGCAAGGCGGCCTACATTCTCTCGTGGAAGCTTGGCCTGAAAGCCAACGCGCTCTACCGCGACGGCTCAAAGCTGTCGCAGCCGCTGCAAAGCCAGCTCATCGCCGACGAGGAAGACGACGACGACGTCATCGAGGCGTTCATCGACAAGCCCGCGGCGTCGCGCGCCGCGGCGCTGTCGGAAAAGATCGTCGAGAAAGTCGTCGAGCGCATCGTGGTGATGCGCGAGCGCGAGCGCATGCCCGATCGGCGCAAGGGCTATACGCAAAAGGCCGTGGTCGGCGGGCATAAGCTCTATCTGCGCACCGGCGAATACGACGACGGCCGGCTCGGCGAGATCTTCATCGACATGCACAAGGAGGGCGCGGCGCTGCGCTCGCTCTTGAACAACTTCGCCATCGCGGTGTCGCTCGGCCTGCAATACGGCGTGCCGCTCGACGAATATGTCGATGCCTTCACCTTCACCCGCTTCGAGCCGTCCGGCCCCGTGCAGGGCAACGACTCGATCAAGTTCGCCACCTCGATCCTGGACTACGTGTTCCGCGAGCTCGCGGTCTCCTACATGGAGCGCTTCGACCTCGCCCACGTCGATCCGACCGAAGGCGGTTTTGACGCGCTCGGCAAAGGCGTCGAAGAAGGCAGCAGGCCAGCCGAAGGCCGCTACGTCTCCAAAGGCCTCACCCGCTCGCGCACCGACCGCTTGAAGGTGATGCAGGGCGGCGCGGACCTGACTTCATCCTCCCCTGCAGGGGGAGGATCGACCGGCGAAACCGGCCGAGGTGGAGCAGTCTCCAACGTGACATCCCTGTCCTCCGCAAGCCCGCGCGGCGAAATCGCCGGCTCGACCGCGCTGAAAGCCGAGCCCGAGCAAAAACTCTCGCCGACCCAAGCGCTCGAGCAAATGCAATGGACCAAGACCGACGCCAAAGCCGTCGCCGCCGAACGCCGCGCCGAGGCCAAGGCGAAGGGCTATGAGGGCGAGATGTGCTCGGAGTGTTTGAATTTCACGCTGGTGCGGAATGGCACGTGTTTGAAGTGCGATACGTGCGGGTCTACGACGGGGTGTAGCTAAGGAGAATTGTTCATGGCTCAGGGGGCGACAAACGGGTCGGCGATGCCGGTACTGCGTTACGCGGACACTGCACCGTGATGAACGGTTTGGTGGGGATCGTCGCGGCGTCGGAACGATGTTCTGACACGTGCTCCGAGAGACGCCGACCCTCGCTGATAAGCGTATTTGCCGTCGCCGCGTTGCATATGGAGGCACATCGAACGGGAATTGCTCTCGGTTCTCCGGGGTGGAGCTCCGGCGGCGATTGCGTTGAGATTGCCAAAAACCTCTGGTCCAGGCTGGAGGAGTGTCAATGGATCGTCGAAACGCCCGCATTGGGCGTCTTTGATTGCAACGCCTTCGAGATTGCAGTCATGGCCTCAATCGCGGCGACGCAGTCCGGGTCGTCAGATGCCGGACGCGTTACGCGCAACTGCACCGTGATGAACGGTTTGTGGGGATCGTCGCGGCGTCGGAACGATGTTCTGACACGTGTCCGGGAGACGCTGCGCTACGAGGGTCGGGACTACGCGGAGTTCGATGAGCCCAACCCCACACAAGCGACTGGAACAAGGGAGCCTTTGTCGGGCTGTTCGACAAACTCGCACTCTAAAGCAGGCATGGGATCACGTAAGGGCTCGGGCCATAAAATCCCGCAACCAAAAGACGCGCGCCGCAGCAGTAAATTTTTTAAGCAAGGGGCATTCAATCTGCAATAGCGGAAGCACACGTCGGCTACTTTCGATTTCGGAATTCAGCGACCCCTGAAAATCCGAGGCACAAGAGGCCGCGACGTCATTGCTTACATCCTATCGTATTGTGAACCACGAATTCTTTACGTCTCCAATCCAAAATGGTCGCTTGCGATCTCTTGGAAGGCTTCCGGTTCCGCGTGACGTCTTTGTCGTTTACGTCGCTGGACCGCGGGGAGGGCCTTGCGGCATCAGGATCGATAGCAAATTACTCACTGGGGCCGTGTTTGTGGAGACCGACAGATGCCGCAATCCAAAGGCGAGCTTCCGGTTCCTAGAACAAATATAGGGTCACGCTATCGTACGCGGTTGTGGTAAGCGGAGCCACGTCATGAACATTCAAACGATGCTGGGAGTGGATCAGTCTCTTGCGTGGCGAGTACGTGCAGTCTGCGTCTTTATTATGCAGACGCCGATACGGTTGCGAGTACGTCCGTAAGGACGGTCCATGCGTACACACGGCGCATCGACGACATGCTAACGCTTGACTCTCGCATCTGGAACACTCGTGAGCTAATTGGATTTTCGAGTGAAGGGATTAGAAACTTCGTTCGATCAATCACGTTAAGCGCAAAAGGATAAACTTCTCGACGGTTCGATTCTTATTCCGTTGGTCAGCGGAAAACAGATTTTTCCTTCTCCTTCAGCACGGCAAGGTTTTCTGAACGAGATACGGCAGGGCGTTTCCGTTGCGAAGACATCTATCCTCTCTGAGAGAACTCATCACGCAGAGCGCAAGATAAATTCGTTCAATTCTTGGCACGTATCGATCGGCAAATCAGAGGCTGGAGCGACCGTTTGCCGACCTGATCAACGGGTACTCTTCTCGCAAATGGATGCCGAGATATCCAAAATCATTGATGGGTTTTGGTTTTGGTTCCAAAATGTCATCCGTAGAGCCTCAGATATGCAAAACCGACGAATGATGGGCATTTCACTTCTTTTCGATACTCCAATGCGGACCATCCAGCGAGCGTAGCCCGGATGAAGCGCAGCGTAATCCGGGAGCGGCTGGAGACCCCGTGAGCCGGCCCCGGATTTCGCTTCGCTTCATCCGGGCTACTACCGAGGCCCTCAAAGCCATCACGCCCGCTGCCGGTCGTTGTCGATCGGCAGCACCTGGCCGTTGGTCGACTTCCCCGTGTCGGAGGCGAGGAACACCGCGAGCGCCGCGATGTCCGTAGGCTTGATCATCGCCTTGATCGACTGCGCGGCCATCGCCTCGGCGCGCACCTCCTCGACCCACCTGCCGCTGATCTGGGCGCGGCCGGCGAAGACGCGCTCGATGCGGTCGCCCTCGACCGCGCCGGGCATCCTCTCCAAACCATAAACGCAACCGATATAAACCGCGCCGGATCAAAACCGGATGGTAATGGCCGCAGGCGCACTCGTGGCTGCAGCGCAACGTGCCTTCATCGGAACCCGCACGTCCCCGCACAGGAGCCAGCCATGGATGCCCACGCCCTCTCCGCGCAACAGCGCACGATGATCGCGCTGTTCGAGCGCCATGTCGAAGCCGAGCTTGCCGGCGATCTCGACACCACCATGAACACGATGACGGACGATCCGCACCTCACCAACGTGCCGACCGGCGTCGGCGGTGTCGGCCGCGCCGGCGTGCGCGCGTTCTACCACGATCACCTGGTCGGCAAGTTCTTTCCGCCGGACGTGACCATGACACAGGTTTCGCGCACCGTCGGCGACGACCAGGTGGTCGACGAGCTGGTGATCAGCTTCACCCATACGGTGCCGGTCGACTGGATGCTGCCCGGCCTCGCTCCGACCGGCCGGCGCGTCGAGGCGGCGTTCGCGGTCGTCGTCGGCTTCAAGCACGGCAAGATTTCGCACGAACACATCTATTGGGATCAAGCCAGCGTGCTGGTGCAACTGGGCCTGCTCGATCCGGCCGGCCTGCCCGTCGTCGGCGCCGAAGGCGCCCGCAAGGTGCTTGATCCGAAGCAAGGGTAGTTGGCGTAGCCTGGATGGAGCGCAGCGCAATCCGGGGACGGCCTAGACACCCGCGACGCCGCCCCGGATTTCGCTTCGCTCCATCCGGGCTACGAACCCCTCATCACGCCCGCTGCCTGTCGTTGTCGATCGGCAGCACCTGGCCGCTGATCGACTTGGCGGCGTCGGACGCGAGGAACACCGCGAGCGCCGCGATGTCCGTAGGCTTGATCATCGCCTTGATCGACTGCGCGGCCATCGCCTCGGCGCGCACCTCCTCGACCGACCTGCCGCTGATCTGGGCGCGGCCGGCGAAGACGCGCTCGATGCGGTCGCCCTCGACCGCGCCGGGCGCGATCGCGTTGGCGCGGATGCCCCACTCGCCGAGCTCCATCGCCAACGTCTTGGTGAAGCCGATCACGGCCCATTTGGTGGCGGCGTAGGGGCTGCGGTTGGCAAAACCGTAGCGGCCGGCGACCGACGACATGTTGATGATGACGCCGGCTTTTGAAAGCTTGAGATGCGGGATCGCAAGCCTGGTGACGTCGAACATGGCGGTGAGATTGACCGCGACCACCTTGTCCCAGTCGTCCGGCGGATAATCGACGACCGGCAGCGTCATTCCCGAAATGCCGGCATTGTTGATCAGCACGTCGAGCCCGCCGAGCCGCGCCACCGCGTCCGGCACCATGGCCTCGATGTCGGCGCGGCGCGACATGTCGCAAGCACGCGCGATCAATCCGGGGATTTCCTTGGCAATCGCCTCGAGCGCCTTGGTGTCGATGTCGCAGACGAACACGCTGGCGCCGGTCGCGGCAAACGCGCGCGCGAATTCGCGGCCGATGCCGGCAGCGCCGGCGGTGATCAAAACCCGTTGCGGCATTGTCGCTACCTCCCCTGTTGCATCTTCGTCTCTAGGCTTGCACGAAAGCAAGCGCAGCCTGGATGGAGCGCAGCATAATCCGGGAGCGGCTGAGAAATCCGTGAGGGCGACCCCGGATTTCGCTTCGCTTCATCCGGGCTACAACCGATACGGCCCCTACTCTGCCGCGGCCCTTTGTGCTAAATTGCAGCCATGAAAAGCAAACAACTCGCCGAAGTCCTTGAACGCGTCGAACGCTGGCCCGCCCGGGCTCAAGACGAGCTCGCCGAGATAGCGCGCGATATCGAGGAAAGCCTCGAGAAGGGCGCGTACGAACCGAACGAAGCGGAACTGGCTGGCATCGATCGCGGCCTGCGCGCGGCAGCTGAAGGCCGCTTTGCCACCGACGAGCAGGTCGAAGCGGCCCTCGCCCGGCTCCGCGACGCGTGAAGGTCGTCTATACCGATCCAGCGCTTGCCGATCTCGATGAGATCACCGCTTGGCTGAAAGAGCACTATCCGGGAGTAGGCCGTGCGGTCGAGCGACGATTGGAGATCGTGGTCGGCCATCTCGCACGCTGGCCGGAAAGCATGCGCCCTTCCACCCATCGCCCGGACGTGCGCGTAGCGCCGCTCGGTCGCTATCCGTACAAAATCTTCTATCGCGTGCGTGCAGACACGGTCGAGATACTTCATATTCACCACGCCGCACGCGAACCCTGGGACGAGCAGGAATGACGCTATGACCATTTCGGCAACGGCCGTCCGCTTTGACGAGCACACGATGTGGGTCGATTTGACCGACGGTCGCACTTTGGGTGTGCCGCTAGCATGGTTTCCGCGCCTCTTGCACGCCGGCCCCGAGGCGCGCACGCGCGTTGAGATGAGCCGGGTCGGGCTGCATTGGGAAGATCTTGACGAAGATATTTCGATCGCGGGCCTGCTCGCGGGTCGCAGCGATATGACGAGGCAATCCGAGAGCGCCGTGCGATAAAGTGACCCCGGTATCTAACGGAGCCATCAAAATGCGAGCCCTTCAGCGCCGCGACGCCCTGCTCGCGCTTGCCGCTATCACCACCACCATAATCGCTTTAACCCCAACCCGAGCCCAACCCGTCATGACCACGCCCTCCGGACTGAAAATCATCGACACCCTACCCGGCACCGGCGCCTCGCCGAAAACCGGCCAGACCTGCGTCATGCATTACACCGGCTGGCTCTATGAGAACGCCACCAAGGGCAAGAAATTCGACTCCTCGGTCGATCGCAACGAGCCGTTCGAGTTCAAGATCGGCCTGCATCAGGTCATTGCCGGCTGGGACGAAGGCGTCTCGACCATGAAGGTCGGCGGCAAGCGCACGCTGATCATTCCGCCCGACCTCGGCTACGGCGCCCGCGGCGCCGGCGGCGTCATCCCGCCAAACGCCACGCTGATCTTCGACGTCGAGCTTCTGGGCGTCAAATAGCGCCGCGGCTGCCGCGCAATCGGTTCGAACGGCGTCAGGCGGAGGGCGCGGCGCTGGCTTGCGCGCAGCACCATGCGTGCCGCACTGTGGCGATGAGCATAATCGGGCGATGAGCATAATCGCGCAGAAAATGCGCCTTTCACGTGCCTGCAGCAGCGCGATACCGCCCAGGAATTTCTTGCATCCGCCTTGAACCTCGGAACCGGCCGGCTGTCTTACAGCTGAAGGCCAAGACAGAACGTCCCAGGAGGTCGACATGACCCGGCGCGATCAGGAGCTTTTGGACCGGCAGCTTCGCGGACTTTGCAACGAGCCACGCCGCGACGGCACGATGATACTGGCGATCATCGCGATATTCCTGGCCGGCATGTTCCTCGGCAACTTGCGCTCGGAAGCCCGCGAACCGGTGCACCTCAATACAATCGAAGCGGCGTTCTCCGCTGCGAGCGGATCAGACCAGACGCCGACGGTATTGCGATAAGGGTCACTCTTCCGAGGGCGGCGGGATGCGGGTCTCATGGAAGCCCTCGGCATGCATGGCGTAGACCTCGCGCACCAAAATATGGGTCGCCACCTCGTTCTCGGTGCGGCCGAGTTTGCCGAGCGTGGCCAATAGAGCCAGGTAATTGAAGGTTTCGATCGGCAGCGTCAGGCTGAGCGCCCTCGCCTCCGAGCGGTTTTCAGGTCGCGCCATGGCCAGAGATGCCTCAGGTTAAAACAGGGTTATAATATCGTTAAAACTCTTGGCAGGCGAATCGAATCATGCAAGTTTGATTCGTGGCGAGGGTTTTCGCGCAACAAGCTTAAAGCGGCCCCGGTTCGTTTTGACGGACCGTGGCCCGGGCAAAAAACAGCGGGCCATCAATCCCTTGGGTGCGGATGCGGCTCGGTGATCGCGGCGCCATGGGCTTAAGCCCGTGGGACTGACAGTGCTGCCGCCGAGCACCGAAATTGCGCTTTTGGGGGACTTTTGACGTCTCGCGGTGCCGTTGCGCGCGGCTTTCGCCCTGTCGGCGGCCCAGAACCGGCCGCCGCAACCGCGAGGCCGTTTGATGAGCATCGAGCTATGAGCATCGAGACTTGGACAGCGGAGCGCATCGAGCAGCTCCGGCACTGCGTCGGCTCCGGCCTGACCTGCAGTCAGATCGCCGCCGAAATCGGCGTCACCCGAAACGCCGTCATCGGCAAAATCCACCGCCTCGGCCTGTCGCCGGCGCGGCCCGCGGGCGCCCCGGCGCGTTCTTGCCCTCCGCGCGTCGGGCACCCGCGGAGCTCGCCGTCGAGCCGGCTGCTGCGCTTGATCGGCGCGGCGGCGCCGGGCATTGCGACCGACGCAACCGCCGAACCGGCGCCGATCGAGAGCACGCAACGTTGCTCGCTGCTCGAGATCGCGCAAGACAAGTGCCACTGGCCGATCGGCGATCCGCATGCCGCGGATTTTGCGTTTTGCGGCAACGCGGCGGCCGCCGGTTTCTCATACTGCGCCGGTCACGCCCGCATGGCCTATCGGGTTCCGGCGCGACGGCGCGCTTAGCGCGCGCCGACCGCGCCTTCGCCGTCTCTCGTCGACAAAAGTGCCCGGGAACGCATTGCCGGCCCGCGCGTTTTATATCGGCATTGCAACGGCGAAGAGATTTCAGATGAACCCGCAAGACCGTGAGCTTTTAGACAAACAATTGCGCAACCTCCATGTCGCGCCGCGCCGCGACGGCGTGGTGATCGCGGCAATTCTGGCCATGTTTTTCGGCGGCATCATTGTCGGCGGCCTCCTGACCGAACCGCACAAGGCGACGCAAGCCGCGTCAAATCAGCTGATAGCGTCCGTTCTGAACGGCGCGCCCGCAACGACGCAGCAATAGGCCGCGTCGTCACCGGCACGGCCCGCTGTGCGCCTTCTGCGCCTTAGCGCGCTGGCGTTCGCAATCGTTGCCGTAGGTGTGCCCGCCGCAGGCGCAAACCGGACTATAGGCGAGATTGCAGACTTCCGGCGCGCGCACGCAGCGCCCTTCCGCATCGGCGCGTTTGCAGGTGCCCGGTTCAAGCTCGCACCACAGGCCGGAATCGCAGCCCAGCCCGGCGGCTCCGGCGCAGGTGCCGCCGATACCGACGGCGCCCGCGGCATTGATGCGCCCGAGCAGCGCGATGAAGATCAACGCAAAGACGACGGCAAAGACCCTCGGCAGCATGTTCCCCCTCATGTTACCCTCCTCGGCGTTTCGCCCGTTATTCGCAACCTCGGCCTACCGTCCCTCGCGTGCCAATCCCTTGCGCCATCGCGCGAGGCCAAGGGCAAGCGCCGCGCGCGCCAGCACTCCGCACACGATACCGCACAGCAGGATCGCCGTCATGACCGCGAGCCAGGTCAGCCAGAACAATGGATTGTGGAGGATCGGGTCTGAGAACCCGCCGGGCGGCCACGGTGCGCGCCAGATCTTGACGCTCAAGACAAAGGCGGTGAGGCCGCCGAGCAGCGCCGCGGCGTAGAAGAATTTGAACAGCCCGACGACCCAACCGCCGAGCGGTGTCGGCGCGAGCGCGACGAATTTCGCTTCGAGCCAATGCAACATCTTGAACGTGAGCAGGCGCAACGCCACTGTCATCGCCCCCGTCACGATAACGATCGCGGCGACGGTGAAAAATGCCAGCCAGAACGTGGGATCGGTCAGCGCGCTCATCGCCGGGCCAGATGAAAACCGTGGCCGCAATTCTGGCCCAAGTTTTCGCCGCGCTCAACAGCCAGCGTCACGGCGCGGCGGAGCCGCAACACTTGTTCAGTTGCGCCAATCGGACGAACCGTGCCAGTCGCTGTTCCAGTGGTCTTGGTTCCAATGATCGCCGTCCGAATGATTTTGGCCGAAGAAATCGAACAGGCCGCCGCCCCAATGGCCGCGGTCGTCGTTTGCCGCCTGATCCGGGTTGGGGAGGATGATGACACGCCGCTGC
Source organism: uncultured Alphaproteobacteria bacterium (assembly GCA_963724715.1). GTDB lineage: Bacteria > Pseudomonadota > Alphaproteobacteria > Rhizobiales > Xanthobacteraceae > BOG-931. Next base: position 146,874 of record CAVRVV010000009.1, read on the forward strand.
GGCGGAGACACGGCCGCGGCCTGGCCGTTACCGGGTTGATCCGCGCCGTCCGGCGATCGCTGCGACCGCCGCGCCGGCGATTGCGAATTCCTCGTCTCGCTGCGCGCCTTCGGCGCGTTGCCCGCCGGCACTTCGTCGACGGTCCGCTCGGTCGATTGGCCAGGCGGCGATACGACGACGCGTTTTTTCGCCGGCGCGGTATTCGGCGAAATTTGATCCGGCAGCGAATCGCGCGACGTCACGGCGCTATTATTCGCCGGAGTCGGATCGCGCCCGGCGCCGTATCCGTCGTTTTGGCTGATGGCGGCCCGATCGTTCGCGGGCGACGAATCTTGCTGCGGCGCAGGCGTTTCGGTTGCGGTCTCGGCGTTATGATTGGCGCGCGCCGACAGCGCATCAGGCCAGACCGTGCGAGGCCCCTCCACTGGAGGAACGCTTTGGCTCTGCGCCACGGGCGCGGTCTGCGGCGGTGGCGTTGCGGCTTGCGCAGGCGGCGTAGCGGTTTGCACAGGCGGCGGAGCCATTGCGCTGCCGTCCCGCGCATCGCTTCGGATTTCGTGATTCTGCGGCGGTGTCACCGCTACCACAATGCCGAGCACGCTGACGCCGCCAACGACGGTGCCGATCAGCGCAGCGACTCCCGTGGTCATGACGGCGCGGAGATTGGAGCCGGAACCAAAATTGCTTGGCGGTGATTTGGTGAGCGACATTGCCGACCTCTCCGTGGTCAAGCCCGCCCCATGCAAATCGTCGAACCAACGCGTTGCATCGCCGCGGCGTTCCATGCAACCGACGCAGCGTGTCTTGAGTTCCTGCGGTTCCGCGCGCCGGCGAATTCAGCCGCGCTTGCGCCGCCCTAGTGCGTCGAGGCTCAACGGGCCTGCGCCGGCAAAGGCGAGATAGAAAAAGATGAAGCAATAAAGGATCGCGGCGTCGCCGCCGTTGAGGATCGGAAAGAAGCCGCGCGGCCCGTGGCTGTGAAAATAGGCAATCGCCATCTCGCCCGCCATGATGAAGGCCGCCGGCCGCGTGAACAGCCCGAGCGTGACCAGAATGCCGCCGACGAACTCGATGCATCCGGCAAACCAATACAGCGTCAGCATCGGCGGCGTCGGCAGCGGCGATGGGAAGCCGAACAGCCGCGATAGGCCGTGCTCGAGGAACAACAGGCCCACCATGACGCGCAGGATGCTGAGCACATAGGGCTCAAGCGAAGCGAGCATCCCGGCCAGGCCCGCGGGCGGCTGGGCGGCGGAGAGATTTGGAACTTTGGCGGTGACTTGATCCATGGCAATTCGATCCCGTCGCCGCCCCTGCCGCACGATGTAACGCGCGGGGCCGCTCTGTGCACATCACAAAATTCTGAATACACGCGTGGAAAATACACGCGCGGAATAAGGCCGCCGGCGGACCAATTCGAAAATCAAACACCCGACTCACGTCACGCGGTGATAATCTGCCGAGCGGCAGAACTTGGGGGAGAATTTGACCCGGAACAATATCCTTTACCTGATCATCGGTGCGCTGGTGATCGTCACCACCGTGCTCAGCTATCAGCTCTACCAGGATCGCAAGCAACCTGAGGGCATGCGCATCGATCTCGGCCCGAACGGCCTGTCGATCGAGAAAAAGTAGCGCCATAGGCGCGCCGGATTTGCTCGGTTGCGCCGGCAGGCCGCTGCTGCCCTGCGACATCGCGGCATGCAACGCGTCGGCGCTGCTCGCGTTGACATCGGAGCCGCCGGGCTGATCGGGCTGCCCGCAGTGGAGGGCGCCAATGGATCAAATCCACAACAACCAAACCGAAGATTCCGGGCATCGAGTCACGCGCCGATTGCATCCACGTGTCTATGCGCTGCTGATCGGGCTTGCGCTCTGGCTCGTGCTGTCGGTCTGGCTGTTCGCCGGCAACGGCGTTGTCGATTATCTGCTCGTCATCGTCAGCGGCTTTATTGTCATCGCCGTCGCGCTGCCGCTCATTCTGTCGCGCGTATCGCGCATCGACGACGCCACGGATGACGACGAGCCGCAGTCGTACCGCGACTGGTCGGCAGCGGATTTCGACACTTCGCAGGGCCGGCTCAGCGGCGCCCAGGCGGCGACGCAAATCCTGCTGCCGATTGCCGCTGTCGCGATCGGCATGACGGCATTCGGCATTGCGCTGCATATTGCCGAGCATGCCGGCCCGCTCGCGCCGACGTCGGCCTACTCCTCCGGCTCGGTGGTGAAAAACAGCGGATAGCCTTTGCTTTTGCCGAGTTCGGTTGCTTCCTTGGCCTTGGTCTCGGCAACGTCGCGGGTATAGACCGCGATGACACAGACGCCGCGGCGGTGCGCCGTCATCATCACGCGATAGGCCTGATCCTCATTCATGCGGAAAACCGCTTTGAGCACCTGCACGACGAATTCGCGCGGCGTGTAGTCGTCATTGAGCAAAATGACTTTGTAGAGTGGCGGCCGCTGCGTTTTCGGCCGCACCTTGGTGCGCGGTTTTTCGAGGGTTTTGGCCATTGCGGACCCTCAGCGGACATGCCGACGACAAACCGCGCCAGCATAATTCATTCCGCCGACCCATCCCAGCGCGCCGCGGCGTTGCTCCGACCGGGTCCGGCGTAGTAGCGTTCCCCACCGCGTCCGTGCGTAAATCACGCGTCCATCATTGCGAGGGTCGCCATGGGTATCCTTTGGATCGTTATCATCGGCTTCGTCGCCGGCCTTATCGCGCGCTTCCTGTCGCCCGGGCCGAACAATCCGTCGGGCTTCATCCTGACCACGATCTTGGGGATCGCCGGCGCGTTCCTGGCGACCTGGATCGGTCAGGCGATCGGACACTACGGTCCGGACCAGGGCGCCGGACTCATCACGTCGGTGATCGGCGCCATCGTCGTGCTTTTCATCTGGCACCGCCTGGTGGCCAAGGGCGTGATCTCCGATCCCGGCAAATGATAGCGGGCGCGCTTTTTAGCGCCCGATCGTCCCGGTGCGCAGCGGGCGCCGCGTGATGCGGCGCTCGACCACGACGGCGCGTTGGGCGCCGGCGCGGCCGGCGATGGTGAAACGGTTGACGTCTTTGCGCTGACCCAGGCGCAGCACGGCGCCGCGGGCCTCGTCGCTGGAGACATCCATCAGCGACGCCACGATCTCGATCTGCTCGCTGAGCTCTTCCGTCAGGCCCTGAGCCGCCTGCACCGCTTCCTCGACGGTCGGCGGGTCGCGCCGCACCCGGCGCCGGCCATCCTTGGTGTCCCATATGTCGCTCATTCGGCACCTTCTTGTTAGCGCGCCGCTTTAGCGCGCTGTCTTGCCTGTTGTCTTGACGTAGAATCCTGACATAGAAGACGCATTATCAGGGATTTGCCGCAGTGCAGCAAGAAAATTGTGCGGCGCACTCACCGGGATTTCAACAGCTGTGATCATGCCTAAAAACGACCGCGGCCAGTGTGCCGAACAGCACACCGGCCGCGAGCGCCATGACGCGAACGCTATTAACGGTATTTGGCTACCGTATCGGTGGGTTAGCGCGCCGGCATCTCGCTGAACAGCACGCCGCCCTTGGCTTTCGCGTTCTTCGCGGTCTCGACCAGCGACACGGTGACTTGCTCGGGCGTGGTGCCTGCGTTCTTCACCACGGCGGTGGTGATGTCCTTCACCAGGCCGCGCTTCTGCTCGAGCGTGCGGCCTTCCAAAATATAAACGACGACTTCAGGCATGAACTATCCTCCTTGGTTACGCGACGAATTCGCTGATCCGCAGTGTTCGGAAGCGGCGGTCTTGCCGCGCTATCGGGCTGCATTATCTGCAAGTTGCGGGACCTGCACAACACGGAGCTGACCATGAAGCGCTTTGCATTTGCCGTTGGCCTCCTGGCGCTGGGCGTTGCCGCTGCCACGCCGGCGCGCGCCGATTATGCGGTCGTGCGATTTGAAACCGGCTATTGCCAGATCTGGTGGGACGGCAGCACGACGCCGTGGGGCGTCAATTGGACCAAGGTCGCCATCACGCCCGACTGGGCATCGGCCTATTCCGCCCTATACGCCGCGATCGGCGCCAGAACCTGCAACTAAAGGACCCGGCTGGAGGATTTGTCGCCTCCCCCAACCTGCCGGTGAACTTTTCTGCTGCCGCAAGCGACAGATAGCGCGGTGCGTGGCCGCCACAGGCTTGCCTGAACTCGACCGCGCGCCTTCGGAACGCTCCCGAACGGGAGCAACAGGGAGCTGGAAATGAGAAGCTTGGTATTTGGAATTGGCATTCTGGCGCTCGGTCTCGCCGCCGCGACGCCGGCGAGCGCCGATTATGCCGTGGTCAAGTTCAAGGATAACGGCGCTTGCCGCGCGTGGTACGACCACAGCGCCAAGCCCTGGGGGACCTCGCAGGTTCTCTGGGTGAGCGTGAATGGCTGGGACGTGGCCCAGACCAAAGGCGACTACGCGATGAAGCACCACTGGTGCAAGGCCTGGTGGAAGTAAGCCTTTCGTCGCATATTTTCGTCCACCGCCGCCCGCCGAACGACCGGCGGGCGGTTTTTATTTGTTTGCTCGCGCGGAAAAATCCATTTGCTCACAGACTGAGCTGTCTGTTCACAATGCAATAATGGCCATGTGTAGGAGCGTGCATTTCCATCGCCCCGCGCGGTCACGGGCGCCAGCGATCTCGTGCTTAGTTCGCGCTGAACAGCCGGCGCAGCACCGGCCCGAGGCCGTGCTCCTGCGGCTTCTTCTTCGGGGCGGCAGCGACAGCCGGTTGCGGGCCATGCTGTAGCTGCTGGCCGGTCGCGGCCGGCTTTATAATTGCGCTCTTTTGCGGTGCCAACGGAGCAGGCGAAACGGCCGCGTCATTGCTCGCCGCGGGCGGTGAAGCCTCGGTCACCGGCGGACTCTCCGACAGCGCGGTAACGCTGGTCGGCGCCGCCGAAGTGGAGACCGCGCGCGAGTTGCTCGGCGCGGGCGCCGGCGCGATCGGCTGCGCACTGGCCGTAACCGGCGGCACGCTCGCTTGCCGAATGATTTGGGGATTGGCCGGCGAGTTGGGTTGAACGCTGGCCTGCACTTTAGCGGGCGCCGCCGGGGCGACCGGCGCAGCGGGCGCGGCGGCAACGGGCGCTATGACTGGCGCCGGTGTCGCAGCGGCGACCGGCGCCGTGGCGGCGACCGGCGCCGTGGCGGGCGCGGCCGCTTCGGCCGGCTGCACCAGCGAATGCACGACGACCAAGGTCTTGCCGGCATCGGCCATCGCACCGGGCGCCGAACGCTCGGCCAGCGACAACACCACGGCGGCGCCGGCCGTCGCGCCGATCGCCGTGGCGACGACTACGACCCGGGCGGTGCGCATGAAATTGGGTGCGGGGGCGAGATAGCCCCATTCGGGATGGAAATTCCCGGCGAACCGCATCGCAACCTCCAAGGAGACGTAACAAGACCAACGTGAGTTGAGACTGCTCGATATTTACAACTGCCGATTACTACCGCCGATAGTGGCCAAAACGCGTCACTGCGAAGCGAGTTCCGCAGCTTGTGAGACTCCGATTAGCATGATCCGCCACTGCCACAAGACACTGTAAACACGAAATTTATGACCTGTTGCCAATAGGCATCAATTGCGGCGCAAGTTGCCGCCAATTCCCCCCTCATTTTACCGCTCTGCGGCAGCCCGTTGTGCATAAGTCGGGCTACGGAATTCGGCCCTGGATGCGGGAGCCTTCGGCATTTTGCCGTGGCTCCCGCAACGCACATGCCTCTCTTCGCTCGGCGAACCTATTCAACCCTAGACAGCAAACGCTCGAGCGCCGTCTCCGGCGCCGGCTCTTCGCCGCCGCGCGCTGCCGCCGGCGCAGCGGCAGCAACATGCTCGCCACGAGCCGTGGCCGGCATTTGCAGCACGGTCGCCTGCTGGCCTTCACATAGCCGCGTCACCAGGACGATTTTACCGTCGGGGAATTCCAGCGCGTCGTGATGGACGCAAGGTTGCTCCACGTTGACTTGCCGGAAACGCGCCAAGCGCTGGCCGATTTTTCGGCTGGGCAGGATGCCGAGCACCGGCTCGCATTCGACATCCTGCTCGAAGGCAAGCTCGGTGCCGGGACGCAAGCAGACTGCGACATTGGGGTTGTCGACCGCCGCGAAGCCGCCGGTCGGCGTGTTGACAAACTTGGTTGTGACCAGCTTGTCGCCGACCTCGGCGGGTCGGCTGGCGACGTGATGCAGACTATAGTCGCACATCGAAGGCTCCTCTTCGCTGTGAACAGCCGGATGGTTGTCCTTCTGAAACAGGAGTCGAACAGATTTTGGTGGCGATCGTTTGTCGCCCCTTGCCGCGATTCCCACACAATGTCGTAAGCTATCGCGCCAACCAACGAGGGCCTCAGTCATGACCGTGTCGATGTACAAGATTTCCGTGCCGATCTTCGTTCAGTTCCTCACCGCGCTGGGCGTCGTGCTCGACAAGGCCGCCGCCCATTGCGAGGCGAAAAAGATCGAGCCGTCGGCGCTGCTCAACGCGCGGCTGTTTCCTGACATGTTTCCCCTCGTACGCCAGGTGCGCGCCGCCACCGATCACGCCGTCAACGCCACCGCGCGCCTCGCCGGCGCCGAACCGCTTCCATTCGCCAATACTGAGACAAGCTTTGCCGAGCTCGGCGAGCGGCTCGCCAAGGCGATCGACTTCGTCAAAGGATTCAAGCCGGCGCAGATCGACGGCAGCGAGGACAAGGCGATCAAGATCACGTTCCCGAGCGGGGCGACGCGCGACTTCACCGGACAGTCACTGCTGTTGGGAAATTCGCTGCCGAATTTTTATTTCCACTGCACCACGGCTTACGACATCCTGCGCCATTGCGGCGTCGAAGTCGGCAAGCGCGATTTCATGGGGACGCCGGTCAACCTGTAGCGCCGGCGCCCACCGCGTCACAGCGAGGTCGAGAACATCCGCCCGGTGGAGCTCGAGGTCGTGTCGGAGCCGCCGACGCGATCGCCCATGGAGGCGATCCACGACGGGATGCTGCCGATCGCGGACACCGCATGCAACGTGGCGCCGACCACGTGGTCCTTGATCTCGATCGTCCTGGTCAGAAGCGACTTCGATTCGGGCGCGGGGTCGGCCGCCGGCGTAGCGCTCACCGCCTGATCGGTCTGCGCGATCTGCAGCGGCGCGTGCGGCGGCAGGACCGGAGCGGTCGCAACCTTGGTCCGCGCCGGGACCGGCTTGGCTATAACCGCAGTCGCTATGGGACGCGGCGCCGGAAGCGGGGCTGCGGCGGGCGCTGGCGGATCGGCCGCCGCCAAGCGGGCGTCGGCGACCGCGGCATCTTCCGCGGCGTGGCGGTTCTTCTCGGCCGCCATCTGGGTCTTGAGATAGTCGATGATCACCGCATGTTCGTCGCGGACGAGCTGCATCATTTCCGCCGAGGCCGGCACCACCTGCTCGGTCGCCGGGCGCGAGGCCTGGGCGTGGTTGAACTGGTACTGGGTGATGATGAAGCCGCCCAGCACGCTGACGAAAGTCGCGGGCAGGACGTCGACGATGAGCTTGCCGACAAACCGCTTGAGCAAGGGCGCTTCGTGCTTCGGCTGCGGCGTCAGCTTCGTCTGCGCCACGTTCTCCGGCGCCAGGCTCGTCTGGGCCAAATTCTTAGGCGCAATGTACTTCACAAGTCCGGTCTGCTGGGTCGCTTGGTGCTGCATGATCCCCGTCCCTTTGACCATCCCGTTTTTCAAACGTCCGGTTGAATTTCAAACATCTGTTCTGGGCGGCCGCAGGCCCGGAAAAAGGATTTTTTGCGGCAATCCCCGATTTCTTCGGCCCTGTGGCGGGCTCAAACCCGCCGGCCGAGCCCCCCGGTTGCCCAGCGGCTGACCAGTTGGGCGAGCCATTCCACTGCTTCCTCATCGAGCGCCAGCCCCAGCGGCGGATCGGCTAACTGCTCGCGATTGCGCAGAAAAACGCTGCATTGGCCGACCAGCCAGACCGCCGCTGCCACCAAAGTGCGCTGGTCGGCCTCGGGCTGAAACCGGCGCACGAGTTCCACGGCCAGGCCCATGAAGGGGGCGGCCTCCTCGCTGAGCAATTTGCGGAACACCGCGGTCGGCCGCACCGTCTCCCAATTGAGGATGCGCATGTGCCGGCTGTACTCGTCGCGGCCCAACAGCGGGCGGAGCTGGCGGCGGATGAACTCGGCCAGCGCCGCCTCGCGCGACATCGCCTTCATCTCGTCGGCATGTTCGAGCTGCTGCTCGGTCAGCGCCCGGAATGCTGCGCGCAAAACCTCGCGATAAAGCCCGTCCTTGCCGTCGAAGTGGTAGTTGATGGCGGCTTGATTGACGCGGGCCTTGGCGACGATGGCGCGGATCGAGGTCGCATCGTAACCGCGCTCGGCGAACAGCCGTTCCGCCGCCTTCAAGATCCGCTCGCGGGTAATGTCGGACGGCCGCGTCATGATTGCGCCATTTTTCAAACTCTCGTTTGAATTCCAATTAGACGCTCGGCGGCCGGAATGCAAATGCCGCGTGCGGTGTTCATACCCGGCGTGCGGCACCGCCTATACGTCGTGCGGCGGTCATACTATTCTTGCAGGCATTACAGCCGTTCCAACAGAAGCGCGAGGATCCCCCAAATGAACATGCAAAAGCTGCCGTCCGACGTCATCGGGCTGTCCAAGGTCATGCCGCCATTGTCGCGGCGCGGCTTCATGTCGAGTTCCGCCGCCGCGGCCGCGGGCTATACGCTCGCCGCCGGCCCGGTGCGCGCCGACACCATCCAGACCGATACCAACGGACTCACCGCCGGCATGGCCAATGTCGCGGTCACGGGCGGCAACATGCCGGTCTATTTCGCGCGGCCGGCGAACGTGAAGAACCCGCCGGTCATCCTGGTCTGCATGGAGATTTTCGGCCTGCACGAATGGGTCAAGGACGTCACCCGGCGCGTCGGCCATCTCGGCGCCTTCGCCATTGCGCCGAACTATTATTTCCGCGCCGAAACGGGCGGCGTCGACCTGACCAAGATCGACGACATGAAAATGCTGTTCCCGATCGTCAACGCCAAGACCGACAGCGAGCTGTTCGGCGATCTCGACGCCACCGTGGCCTGGGCCAAGTCGCAAGGCGACGACTCCAGCCGGCTCGGCATCATGGGATTCTGCCGCGGCGGCCGCAACGTGTGGCACTACTCGACGCACAATCCGAACCTGAAGGCCGGCGTCGCGTTCTACGGCAGCATCGTCGACAAGAGCGACGCCGCGCCGAAGTCTTCGATCGATCTGGCGCCGGAGGTGAAAGAGCCCGTGCTCGGGCTTTACGGCGAGGCCGACACCGGCATCACGCCGGACCAGGTCAAGCAGATGGAGGCGGCGCTGAAGGCCGCCGGCAAGACCGCGGAGTTTCACGAATATCCGGGCGCGCCGCACGGTTTCGTCGCCGACTACCGGCCGAGCTACCGCAAGGACGCGGCCGAGGATGGCTGGAAGCAGATGACCGCCTGGTTCAAGAAATACGGCGTGCTGACCTAGGCAACTCCTCGTTGCGACAAGACGCGGCGCTTGCGAGCGCCGCGTTTTTCATGTCCGATCCGCCGATGCCGGCCTTCATCTGCAACACCTGCGGCACGCAGTTCACGCCGTCCGACAAGGAGCCGGCGCGCTGCCCGATTTGCGATGAAGAGCGCCAGTTCGTGCCGCCGTCGGGCCAGGTCTGGACCACCCACGAAGCGCTGGCGCGGCGATATACCAATACGTTTCGCCAGCACGAGCCGGGCCTGATCGGCATCGGCATGGTACCGGCCTTCGCCATCGGCCAGCGCGCACTGTTACTCCGCACCGCCAAAGGCAATGTGTTGTGGGATTGCATCCCGCTGCTTGACGACGCCACCAAGGAAATCGTCAAAGGCCTCGGCGGGCTTTGCGGCATCGCCATTTCGCACCCGCATTACTATTCGTCGATGGTCGATTGGGCGCATGCCTTCGATGCGCCGGTCCATCTTCACGCCGCCGACCGCCAATGGGTGATGCGGCCCGATCCGGCGATCGAATTCTGGGACGGCGATACGCTGACCCTTGCCGAAGGCGTGACGCTGATCCGCGCCGGCGGCCATTTCGCCGGCGGCACGGTGCTGCATTGGGCGCAAGGCGGCGACGGCCGCGGCGCGCTGCTTTCCGGCGACATCGTGCAGGTCATTCCCGACCGGAAATTCGTCACCTTCATGCGCAGCTATCCGAATATGATCCCGCTGTCGGCGCCCTCGGTCGAACGCATCGGCGCGCTGCTAAAACCTTACCAATACGACGTCATCCACGGCGCCTGGTTCGACCGCACGATTCCACGCGACGGCAAGCTTGTCGTGCAGCGCTCGATCGCGCGCTACGTCGCCGCGGTCCGCGGCGACGGCTCTGCTGAATTGCAATAGAGGAACCCCAATGGCTCGCATCGACGACGTCAAGCGCGAAAGCCTTTCGCCGCGCCAGCAAAAGCTCCACGACGACTTTCTGAAGTCGCGGCCGCGCAACACGCTGACCGGGCCGTTTTCGGTCCTGATCCACACCCCCGACATCGCCGAGCCGGCCGACCATCTGGTCAACTACTACCGCAGCAATCCAAAACTCGGCCGCCGCCTCATCGAGCTTATCATCCTGATGCTGTGCCGCAGCGCCACCGTGCAATATGCCTGGTCGGTGCATGAGCCGCACGCGCTCAAGGAAGGCATTACGCAGGACGTCATCGACGCCATCCGTGCCAAGAAACGGCCGGATTTCAAGCGCGACGACGAGCGGCTGATCTACGATTTCGTCACCGAGCTGCTTGCCGACAAGACCGTCAGCGCCGCGACGTTCGAGCGCACCAAGGCGGCCTTCGGCCTCGACGGCGTGATCGAAGCCGTCACCTGCTCCGGCCTCTACGGCATGATCGGGCTCGTGCTCAACGTCTTCGATGTCCCGCCGCAGCCCGGCAAGCCGCTGAGCTAGAGGGTGGAATCCCACGCCTACGCCGCTCGACGTTCGGCCATTTTGTGCCATACTATGCCGGTAGGCGCTGCGCTGTACACGAGGCGGGCGGAAGCGGTGCCGCGTGATGTCGGATGAACAGCCAAATTCCTAAAAGGAGTTTCGAATGAGCCTTTCGAAGAAGATCGCAGCGATGGCTGCGCCAATCGCCGTCTTCGCCTTCCTCCTCGCGGTGCCGGCTTCGGCCCAAGCTCCTGCTGCGCCCAAGGCGGCTGACACCTATCCCAAGGCTGACGCCAATGTCTCAACGCCGGCGTCCGAGTCGACACACAAGAAGGTCGAGGCCCACCGCCGTCATTGGGAGAAAAAGCACACAGCGGGAACCGCGAGTGGCACCAATGTGTCGCACAAACCCACAGTCGCCCACAAAGTCATGTAGCGCAGGCCGCTACATTTGGCGCGCAAACCGACCGGTCCTTGGGGACCAGGTCGGTTTCGTCGTTTCAATGGATAGGCCTTCCGGTCACTGGAGCGGCACCGGCCGGCATAGCGTAGCGATCAGCGCAACGTATAGGTGAAGGTGCCGGTGGTGCTCGGGACCAGTTCGGAAGTGAACTGCTTCAAATTGTCCGCAGTGCAGGTGGTGCCCGCCGTATTGACACGATCAAACGGCCCCGGAAACTCGACGCAGAGCGGAAAATCGCCCTCCCAAACTTCCTGCCCGGTATTGGTCTGCTCGGCATAAATATAGAACCACCCTTGGGGGAAGTTGCCGAGCGTCTCGCAATTACCGGAAGTGACAGTCCACCAGCCCTGGACCTCGAACCGGCTGTCGCCGACGGCTACGAGATTCGAAATGGCGACCGACGCCGATACTTTGCTTGTGTTGCACACTTTAAGACTAAACGTCTGGGCCTGCACGTTAGCCGAGCCGATGCACAGCACCACGAATGCGCAGAAAAGAACGGTTAAGCCTGATTTTACCAGCCCCATTGCCATGCCCCTTCATTCAACCCAGCCTAACCATGATACGGTTTGGCGGCGATGACAAGGTCCTCAGGGTGTGTCCGACGACGTGGGTCCAGCGCACCGATCGGTTCACCTGACGCAATGACGCGGTAGCGCTTTTCAACTGATCATGCCGATGACGTAGAATATGAGGCCTGCGAGCAGCAACAGATATTGCGGCAGCAGCGCCGATTTCAGCCGCGCGCCGCGCCGGCCGAGCAGCATGAAGCGCCCTTCGACCTCGAAGTTCGATTGCCCCGGCCGCCGCGCCTCCTGCACCAGCGGAATGAGCGCCAGCGTCGCGATACCGAACACGACCGACAACGTCAGGCACGCCATCGACGCGATACGCAAACCGTCGTTGGAAAACTCCACCCCCGACGCCACCCAGGCCAACAGCGCGATGGTGGCGAGCAGGACGTAGGTCGAGGCGCTGTTGACGAATTCCAGCGCCTTGGCCTGCGCGTCGCTCGGTGGTCCGTTCATGGCGTCACTCCCGGATAAGTGATGACCCTAGCAAATGCTCCGTCACGTTCCAGGCTGAAAACGCGTTAGAATATCGCCGGGAGACTGGCCATGATCACCGATCGCAGAAACCTTCTCGCGCTCTTTGCCGGCGCCGTGGCAACGCCTAAGCTTGCGCAAGCCGCTTCCACGACCGATGCCGCCATGAGCCCCGTCACCGCCTACGCATTCTCCTTTGCCGGCCTGCAAGGCGAGCCGATCCGGTTGTCGGATTTCGCCGGCAAGCCGATCGTCGTCGTCAACACGGCTTCGCTGTGCGGTTACACGCCGCAATATGCCGGACTGGAGCAGCTCTTCAAGCGCTTCCACGAGCGCGGGCTGATGATGGTCGGCGTGCCGTCGAACGATTTCGGCGGCCAGGAGCCGGGCGGCGTGGCGGAAATCATCGAGACCGCCAACACGGAATGCGGCGTCACCTTCCCGCTTGCGGCCAAGGCCGAGGTCGTCGGCCCGAACGCGCATCCGTTCTACAAATGGGCGGCGGGCGAACGGCCGCTGGAGACGCCGAAGTGGAATTTCCACAAATATCTGGTCGGCCGCGACGGCCATATCGCCGCCGTCTTCCCCACCGCGGTCGAGCCGATGGAAGCGCGCGTGGTCGACGCGGTAGCGAAAGAGCTTGGCCGCGAATAGGCCGCGCGGCCGTCAGCTTCCCTTGAGCGAGCCGATCAGCGGAAAGAACACGTCCTGCCAGGATGCCGGCGCGGTCTTAAGTTCGCCGGTCTTGGCCATGAAGGCGGCAAGCTTCATCAGCCCGGTCGGCGCCACGGAAAAGACGATGGAGCCGTCGGTGAGCATGCCGATCACATCGGCGCGCGGCAGCCGCGAGGCTTCCGCCTTGAGATAGGCGTCGGCCGCCGGCAGCGGCTCGTGGGCGAGATAGGTGATGCCGTCCTCGACCGCGGCGATCAGGACTCTCGCGACCATCGGATTGGCCTCGACAAAGCTTTTTGGCGCTCCCAGCGCGACGCCGGTCATCTCCTCGCCGAGCACGTCCTTCGAGGTGGTGACGGTATGGATCTTGTCGCTCTTCCTCAGCACCGAGATGAACGGGGCGGTGGCCACATAGCCGGAAATGATCCGGCCGGAGAGCAGCGCCGCGGTCGCATCGGGATGCGGCATGGTGACAAGAAGCTTATCGAGGCGGCGATAGTCGCCGAACGTCTGCTCCGCCGCCATGCGCATCACCACGGCTTGCGGTGACGTAGTGGCCGGCACGGCGATCTGATCGGTGTCGCCGAAATCGGCGATGGTCTTTATCTCCGGCTTGTTGGTCATCAGCACGAAGGAATTGGCGCCCAAGGCGGCAAGCCCGGCGACATTCTGATGGCCTTTGGTCTTCTCCCAGGCGATCAGCAGGCCGGGCGTGCCGAAGGCGCCGACGTCGATATTGCCCGACAGCACGGCGTCGGTGATCGCCGGCGAGCCGGAGAAGCGCTGCACGGTGACCTTGAGATCCGGCAGGCCGGCCTTCTTCGCCTCGATGGCAAAGAAGCCTTGCGCGTCGGCGACCACCACCGGCAGATAGATCAAGCCGTATTGGATGCCGATGCGGACTTCATTGACCTCGGCGCTCGCGGGCGCCGGCGCGGCCGCAAGCAACGCACAAGCGGCAAGCAGCGCACCGGAGAGTGCGCGCAGGTGTCTGGTTTTCGGCATCGACAAAATCCCTCTAGACCGCGTGGGCCCGTGATTCTTCCAATATGGCGCTGCCGCGCGGCGTCAGCCGGACCGGCCGGCCGGCCTCGTTGTCGATGCGCACCAGGCCGTCGATGATCGCGTCTTCCCAGACCGACAGCCGCGGGCAGGTGCTGTGCCACGCCTCCATGGTCGCCGCATAGGTCCGTGGACGGTCCGCCACCCAGGCGAGGAATTGCAGCATGATCAGGCTTGCGGGCTCGGGCATGGTCAACTCTTCGCTCGGGCGAGTATAGGGCGAAACACAGTGGGTGAAAATCGCTGCCGCACGGCGATTGCGGAACCGGAGCAGTTGTCGGGCGTTATTGAGCGCGCGTTGGGGCGTCTCGTATCCGGCGCCGCGTCATGACTTCATGCATCAAGAGTGCTAACAATCGTTGCTGGTGGCGGCGGGACGTTTTTCTCGCATTGCATTTCACGCGGAGGATTCCATGAACGTTCTCATCGGCGCATTGATCACCTTTGTCGTCGTCATCCTCATCCTTTATCTCGTCAACATGCTGCCGATGGACGGCCGCGCCAAGCAGATCGTGCGCGTGGTGGTCATCGTGCTCGGCATCATCTCGCTGTTGAAGTACCTCGCCGTATTCTAGGCGCGGTACCGCCGCCTTGCACCGCATCGAGGGCTACGTCATCGTTTCGGCCGACGGCATGATTGCCGACGCACAGGGCGCCATGCCGGCCGCGATCCGTAACGACGCCGACCAGGCCTTCTTCCAGGCCGGCCTCGACCGCGCTGCGGTCGTCGTGCACGGCCGGCATTCTCACGAAGGCGGCCCGCGCGCGGCGCGAAGAAAACGTCTCGTCGTGTCGCGGCAGATTGCGACGACCGCGCCCGATCCGGCGCATCCCAATGCGCTCTTATGGAATCCGACCGGCACGACGCTGGACGAGGCCATCGAACAGCTCGGCGCCGGCGACGGTGTCGTCGCCATCATCGGCGGCACCGAGGTGTTCAGCATGTTCCTGCCGCGCTACGACGCCTTTCACCTGTCACGCGCGGCGCATGCCAAAATTCCCGGCGGCCGTCCGGTGTTCAACGAAGTCGGGCCGAATGCGACGCCCGAAGACGTGCTGATGCGGCACGGTCTCAAACCCGGCCCGCGGCGCGATCTCGACGCCGCGGCAGGCGTGAGCCTGGTGACGTGGGAGCGTTGACTAAGCCCTCCCCCTTGTGGGGGAGGGTTGGGTGGGGCTCGTGAGGTTTGTGTGTAATCGTCGACGCGTACGCCAAACTTCACGACCCCCACCCCTACCCCTCCCCACAAGGGGGAGGGGAAAAGATCACTTTTGAATCTGAATAAGCTCCTTGAGCTGATCCGGCGTTAGCGGCGCTGCGAGGAATTTCTGCGTCACGGCGTCAGCCATGAGTTCGTTGATGCCCTTGACCTCTCCGGTCTGCAGCGCCTCCTTGGGGATCAGCTTGAGCACCCGCTGCACGATCGAGTCCGGCAGGCCCGAATATTCGCCATAGATCTTGAGCGCATCGGGGCTGGAATACATCCAGTCGACCGTCTCGTTATAGGCCTGCATGAAGCGCACGATTTGATCGGGTTTGTTCTGCAAGGTCGCAGCGCCGGTGAGGTTGACGCGCACCGCGCGGGTGCGCAGCGCCGCAACGTCGTTGCCGCTGGCGATGATGCGCGCCTTGCCGGCCTCGATCAGGTCGAGCCCGAATGGCGCGGCGCCGAAGCCGACATCGACTTGCTTGGTCATGGTCTGCGTGATGGTCGAGGCGATATTGCCGGTCGCCGTCGGCTTGGCGGTCAGGTGATATTGCGCGATCAGGGCGAGCAGCGAGCCGTGGCTCGAGGAGCCGACCGCCGAATAGGCCACGGTCTTGTCGTTGAAATCCTGGATGGTCTTGATCGGCGAATCCGCCGGCACGTACCAATACAGATCCGGGGCGCCGGTCATTTCGCTGGAGATGATGCGGATCGGCGCGCCCTTGCCGAAGGTGCCGATCGCCGCCGACACGCCCGAGGCCACCGCGACGTCGATCGAGCCGCCGATCATGGCCTGGATCGATTCCGGCCCGGCCGTCGTATAGAGGATGTCGAGGTTAAGCCCGTGCTTCTTGAAGAAGCCGCCGCGCTGGCCGAGCTCGGCGATGCCGGCGTCCCAGGCGCCTTTCTGCGGAATGGCGACCTTGAGCGTATCCTCGGCGGCGGCGTTGCGGATCGCGCCCGCCAGCGCGAAGATCGACAGGACGGCAATAGCAAGTCTTCTGGCGACAACAAGTCTTCGCATTTTTTCCTCCACTGCGATGACGGGTCCGAAATTGCTTGTTATCTTGATGGTATGACATTACGCCCGCCGCAAGCGAGTTCAAGTTCGCGGACGGCGCGCCTCGACGCGCTCGACTACGAAATCGCGCAGGAGCAAGTCGCAGCGCTCGGCCGGATGGGGCGCGCGCTTGAAGCGGCGCTCGCCGCCTTGGCCGAATACGACCGCGACTGTGGCGCAAAGGACGCGGCACGGGCGCGCCTCGTCCGCGACGCCAGCGACGCGCTGTGGTGCTTCGTTGTCCAGCGCGAGGCGTTCGGCTTGCGCGATCCGCGGCCGGTCATCCGCGACTATCGCGTGCCCGCCGAGGTGCACAACCGCATGGGCGCGTTCGGCCGGCGATAACGCTTCGGTTGCGGCAGGCCGGCACGCTTGCGGTACGGGAATGGGGCAAAGGCGCAATTTATCCTTTCATTAACCATAACCCGCGCCGGCTCAGCCGCCGCAGCGAACGGTTTGTTCACCGCTCGCGCGGCATTCTCGACGGAAATTCAATGGCGTGACCGCGTGGCGCATGAACGGTACCCTGTCTCTTCTTGACGAGCTCGAAACCACGCTGGCCTCCGGCTCGAGTTCGCGCGGCATCGCCATCCTGACCAGCGTCACCGATCTCTTCATCAACGGCGCTCAGCGCTTTTCCGACGACCAGATCGGCGTGTTCGACGACGTCATCGCGCGGCTGATGGTCAGGATCGAAGCCAAGGCGCGCGTCAAGCTCGCCGAACGCCTGGCCCCGATCGCCAATGCGCCCTGCAACGTCATCCAGCTCCTCGCCAGCGACGACGACATCGAAGTCGCGCGCCCGGTGCTGACCCGGTCGGAACGGCTCAGCGAGCACACGCTCGTCGCCACCGCCAACAGCAAGAGCCAGCAGCACCTCTACGCCATCACCCAGCGCGACGCGCTCAGCGAAGCGGTGACCGACATCCTGGTCGAGCGCGGCGACCGCGACGTGGTGCATGCGGTGGTGAAGAACCGCGGCGCCCGCTTTTCGGATGCCGGATTCCGCGTCCTGGTCACGCGCTCGGACGGCGATGACGCGCTGGCGAGCGAAGTCGGCATGCGCGGCGACATCCCGCGGCCGCATTTCCTGATGCTGCTGGAAATGGCATCGAGCGTGGTGCGCGCCCGCCTCGCCGCCGAGAACCCGCAAGCCTGCGCGACAATCGACGGCGTCATGGCCGATGTGGTCGGCGGCATCCGCGACGAGATCCGCAACTCCTCGCCGGCCTTCGCCGCGGCCGAAGCGGCGGTGGCGCAGCAGAACCGCATCCGCCGCATCGGCGAGGCTGAGATCTACCAGTATGCGCGCGAACGTAAGTTCGAGGAAACCGCGATCGCGCTGTCGCTTTTGTGTGACACGCCGATCGACGTGGTCGAGCGGGCGCTGCTCGATCCCGGCGCCGAGATCGTGCTGATCCTGGCCAAGGTCGCCGGCCTGTCGTCGACCACGACCAAGGCCGTGCTGCTGTTGCGCGCCGCCGACCGCGGCATGTCGAGCGAAGACCTCGAACGGGCGCTGATGAGCTTCAACCGCCTGCAGCCGGAAACCGCCAAGCGCGTGCTCGGCTTCTTCCGCACCCGCACCAAAAAACCGCCGGCGCCGGTGATCCCGCAGGCCGTCGCCGTCAACGGCTAGAATGCGCGAAGGGCTGCGCCCGCCTCAGTAGCTGCAATAATTCGGCGCGATCTGCACCCAGGCGCCGTTCGGATATTGGTAATAGCAGCCGCCGTGCCACCAATAGTACCCACCGGAGCGCCGCTGCGCTTCGCTGGCGATGATGGCGCCGGTCGCAGCGCCGATCGCGGCCCCGGCAAAGGCGCCGCCCGCACCGCGGCCTGCCGCGCCGCCGATAATGCCGCCCAGCGCGCCACCGACGATGGCGCCAGCCAGCGGGTCCTGCGCCGCCGCCTGCTGCGCCGGCAGCAAAGCCGACAACGCCAACAGCACCCCTGCTCCCAAACTGCGCATCATAGCCGTTCTCCCTTCCCTCTTCCGCCGTCCCGGCGAGTGAACGTGGCCAGCTTATACCTGCTTCGGCCACCCCGTGTCGTCACCGCTTAAGAGCATCCGCGGGCGAAAATGTGGCCCGCACGTTTTGCGGTGCACCGCCGGATACCATCATCCGGCGAGCCCCGGCATCACGCGCAGCGCCGTTTCACGGTTGATCGAGGCGCGCTCGGCATCGGTGAACGGATAGGCGCGAAGCCCGTTCGCCGCCTCGATGGCTTCGCGATAGGGATAGTCCGAGCCGAACATGAGCTGCGACACCGGCACGAGCTTCAAGAGCGCCGCGAACTGGCCGGGCTCATTGCCTTGGGCGATCTCGTAGAAATATTTCCGCACGATCGGCTCCGGCCCATCGGGCATGCGCGGATCTTTCCTGACCACCTGCTCGCGGATGAAACGGCCGATCAGGAACGGCAGCGTGCCGCCGGAGTGGGACCAGATGAAGCGGACGTCGGGGCAGCGGAATGCGGTGCCGGCCTTGCCGAAGATCAGGCTGGCGATGGTGCGCGTGGTGTCGGTGGCGAATTCGATCGAGCTCGGCCCGACGCCATCTGCCAAATGGGTACAGCAGGCCGGATTGACCGGATGGGTATAGACCATGGCCTTGCGCCGATTGAGCTCCTCGAATACCGGCACGAAGGCCTCGTCGCCGAGATATTTTTCGCCGTAGCTGGTGATCAGGCCGATGCCGTCGGCGTTGAGCACGTCGAGGGCATATGCGATCTCGCGCAATGAGCCTTCGGTATCGGGCAGCGGAATGGCGGCGAACAATCCGAAGCGGCCGGGATTGTCCTTGCGCAGCTGCGCCCCATACTCGTTGCAAGCGCGCGCCAGCGAGCGTCCCTCCTCGACATCGCCGAACCAGACGCCGGGCGGCGGCAGCGACAGCACGGCAGTCGTCACGCCGGCCTTCTCCATGTCGGCGAGCGACGACTGCAGCGACCACTTGGGTGCCTGACCGCCGTGCTTCGCCATCGCCTCGCCCTGCACCGGCGGAACGTAGTGGTGATGGACGTCGATGCGCGTCTTCTCCGCCGCCGCTTGAGCGGCTGCCGGCACCGCCGAGGCGCCGAGACCGAGCGCGGCAAGGCCGCCGCCGAGAAAATTCCGCCGCGCCGGATTTGCCGGAAGCGCCATCGGCTGACAACAGGCGCAAACGCGAAAAGTGCTGTGCCGCAACGGTTTCTGCGCTGTCGAATGCGGTCGTGCGAAGCTCGTGTTCATCCCTGTCTTTCCGTTTTTGGTTCTGACGTCGCCGCGCGTGAGCTTAGCGAGCGTCGCGGCGTCGGCAAGTCGGCACGCGCGCTTCTTCAGCGCGCGACGCGGCGTCGCCCGCGCATCTCGACGCGCCGCGAACTGTGGAACGTGACGAAGCATTAAAGGTTTTCTTGCAGAATCTTCTTGACTCCCTGCTGATTGCATTTATGTGGGGAAATTGCCGCTGTTGGTTGGTTCGCGTGGACTGATCGGGCGGCATTCGCATTCCGCGGCGCCGGTTCGCCGGCATCTCGGGTTCAGGTCTCTGGTTGGAGAGGAAGCATGGCACAGAATGCCCTCTTGCGATCGGTGAAGGGCTTGGGATCTCCAGGTACCGCCCGAACGGAAGCAAGAAAGACCAAGCTCAAAGTCGCGCCGCCGCCGGCGGACGAGCGCTACGACCATTTCGCGGTCCGCAACGGCGTGCGTTGCGCCGGCGCCCACCTGATCATCGATCTGCACGGCGCCGAGCGGCTCGACGACATCGACCATATCGAAGCGACCTTGCGCCGCTGCGTCGATGCCGCCAAGGCGACGCTGTTGCACATCCACCTACACCACTTCCAGCCGAACGGCGTCTCCGGCGTGGCGGTGCTGGCGGAGAGCCACATCTCCATCCACACTTGGCCGGAAGTCGGCTATGCCGCGCTCGACGTGTTCATGTGCGGCTCGGCTGATCCCGACAAGTGCATCCCGGTGCTGCGCGAAGCCTTCTCGGCAAAGCGGGTCGGCGTCAACGAACTGCTGCGCGGCCAAGACGCTTAAAAGGCGCCGCAAGCGCCGGTGAAGTCACGATTGAGCGGCCGGGCCGGGTCCCGGCCGTTTCCATATGGGCCTCAGGGCTTGTGGGTTCTGAGACTTGTGGGTTCTAAGACTTGTGGGTTCTAAGGTTTGGGAGGTGTCATGGCCGAGAAACGCTGGATACCCGAGACGCTGTTCGACGATCTTGGCTTCCGCATGACCTTCGAGGTCGACAAGGTGCTGTATGAGCTGCACACCGAGCACCAGCACCTCATCCTGTTCGAGCAGAAGTATTTCGGCAAGACGCTGATGCTCGACGGCGCCACCCAGATCTCAAAGCGCGACGAGTTCATCTACCAGGAGATGATGTCGCATGTGCCGCTATTCGCCCACGGCAATGCGCAAGACGTGCTGATCATCGGCGGCGGCGATTGCGGCATCGCCGAGGAAGTGCTCAAGCACAAGACCGTCAAGCGCCTCACCCAGGTCGAGATTGACGAAAAGGTGGTCGAATTCGCCAAGGAGCATTTCCCCGAATTCACCGGACCGGTGTTCGCCGACAAGCGCTTCGAAAGCGTCATCGACGACGGCGCCAAATATGTCGCCAAGACCGACCGGCGTTTCGACGTGATCATCGTGGATTCGACGGACCCGCAGGGGCCGGGGAAAATCCTGTTCGGCGAGAAGTTTTATCGGGGCTGCCGGCGCTGCATGAAAAAGGGCGGCATTCTGGTCACGCAAAACGGCGTGCCGTTCTTCCAGAAGACCGAGCTGACCTCGACCATGTCGAAATTCCGAAAACTGTTCGCCGACGCCACCTGCTACGTCGCCGCCATCCCGGTCTATGTCGGCGGCCACATGGCGATCGGCTTTGCCACCGACAACAAGGCGCTGCGCGTCACGCCGGCCAAAACCATTGCCGCGCGCTACCGCAAGGCCGGCAGCTTCATCACCAAGTATTGGACCCCCGAGCACCACGTCGCGGCCTTCGCGCAGCCGCGTTTCATCGCCGACCTCGTGGCCAAGGCAAAACCGCGGCGCTGAACGGCCCGATTTTGCACTAAAGCAAACGTGACTGGCCGGCCAGGCGGGGAGCTTTTAGGCTCCCGTCGTTGGCGTGTGCCTGGGAGAATATTGCCATGAAGCTTTACATGCACCCGGTTTCGATGACGAGCCGCCCGGTGCGGCTGTTCATTGCCGAGAACAAGATCCCGGTCGACGAGGTCATGGTCGACCTGTTCACCGGCGAGCAATACCAGCCGGCTTACGTCGGAATAAATCCCAACAGCATGGTGCCGATGATCGAGGACGGCGACCTGCGGTTGACCGAAAGCTCGGCGATCCTGAAATACCTCGCCGACAAGATCGGCTCGCCGGCCTATCCGAAGGATCTGAAACAGCGCGCCAAGGTCAACGAGGTCATGGACTGGCTCAACACCAATTTCTATCGCGAATGGGCCTATAATCTGTGCTACCCGCAGCTGTTCCCGCATCTCAAGCGAAGGAGCGACGAGGCGCAGGCGGCAACGCTGGAGTTCGGCCAGCAAAATTCCAAGCGCTGGCTGCAAATCCTCAACGACCATTGGATCGGCCCCAACAAGCAATATCTGTGCGGCGACCAGATCACCATCGCCGACTATTTCGGCGCCGCGCTGGTCACCTTGGGCGAGGTCATCCGCTGCGATTTCTCCGCCTATCCGAATGTCGAGCGCTGGCTCAACAACGTGAAAAAGCTGCCGAGTTGGCCCAAGGTCAATGAGGTGTTCTATGGCCTCGTCGACTCGGTGAAGGGCCAGCAGTTCCAGGCGATCTGACGTCCGGAGTTCGGCGCCCACGCGAGGATTGCGTCATGACAGTGGCCGCATCACGCATCACATCGTTCGCTCCGCAATTGCTGGTGGACGACCTTGATAGGGCAATCGAGTTCTATAGTGACGTCCTCGGCTTCTCCTTCGGGCCGCCGTGGGGCGGATTTTATGCCATTGGCGAACGGGACGGCTTTCAAGTTCACCTCAAATGCGCGCCGAAAACGGTCGAGGATCGCGCCCACCGGCGGCAGCGGGATCATTTGGACGTTTATGCCGGCGTTATCGGTGTCGCTGCCTTGTATGAGGCGTGCAAATCGAAAGGCGCCGCCATAACAAAGCCGCTGGCTCGCACTGCATGGGGCACGAGCGATTTCTACATGATGGATCCGGAAGGCTATATCCTCGCCTTCGGCGAGAGCGAAAATGCCAGTTGAAACCGACCGACGGAGGAAACGATGAGCTTTTTCCCCGGCAAAGACCCCAACCTCGGCGACGCGCCATCGAGTGACGCCATCGAGCAGCTGATCGTGCCGCGCACGGTCGATCTCGGCGGCTTCCAGGTGCATCGCGCGCTGCCGTCGGGGCGCTCGCGCATGGTCGGGCCTTTCATCTTCTTCGACCATTTCGGCCCGGCGGTGTTCAAGGCCGGCGACGGCGTCGACGTGCGGCCGCACCCGCATATCGGGCTTGCCACCGTCACCTACCTGTTCGACGGCGAGATCGTGCACCGCGACAGCCTCGGCACCGCGATGCCAATCCGGCCCGGTGCGGTGAACTGGATGACCGCCGGGCGCGGCATCGTCCATTCCGAGCGCACCGCCGCCGACCATCGCGACGGCGGCGAGCCGCTGCACGGCTTGCAGCTATGGGTCGCGCTGCCAATGAACGACGAGGAGACGTCGCCGGCCTTCGCCCACACTGCCGCGGCCGACATCCCCGCGCTCAGCGAGAACGGTATGACGCTGCGCGTGGTCGCCGGCACGCTGCACGGCTTGCGCTCCCCGGTCGTGACCTCGTGGGATACCCTGTTCGCCGACGCCCACCTCAACGCCGGTGCGACGCTGCCGCTCGACGCCGCCCACGAAGAGCGCGCCGTCTATGTGCTCGGCGGCGAGATCGAGATCGGCGGCGACCGCCACGGCCCGGAACGGCTGTTGGTGCTCAAGCCGGGCGATCCGGTTGCAATCCGGGCGGTGAGCGACGCCCACTTCGTCGTGGTCGGCGGCGCCGCCATGGACGGGCCGCGCCACATCTGGTGGAATTTCGTCTCCTCGCGCAAGGAGCGCATCGAAGCCGCCAAGGCCGACTGGAAGGCCGGCCGCTTCGATATCGTACCGGGTGACACGACGGAATTCATTCCACTGCCGGATTAGACTTCGCAAGGAGGAGGCGATGCCGCGTCGCATTGCTCTACTGATCGGAACGCTTTGCGCGTTGGCGGTCGCCGCACCGGCGCAGGCGCAATCGAATCTGGCGCGCGCCTATCGCATCATCGCCTCCAAATCTTTCGTCGATCTCACCCACAGTTTCGGCCCGCAAACGCCGGTCTGGTCGGGCTTCGGCCAAGCCAAATTCTCGCCCGCGGCCGATCCGAAGACTCACGAGCCCTACACCATCGCCAAGGACGGCTTCCGCACCACGTTTTACGAAATGGTCGGGCAATACGGCACCCATGTCGATCCGCCGGCACATTTCGCCGAAAACGGCATCACCATGGATCAGATTCCGCTCAAGCAGATGATCCTGCCGTTGGTGGTGCTCGACGATACGCCGTATCTCGGCAAGGACCCTAACCACGCGTTCTCGGTCGCCGACCTGAAAGCGTGGGAACGCGCGCACGGCCGCGTGCCCAAGGGCGCCTTCGCGGCATTGCGCACCGACATGTACAAGGACTGGGACTCAAACCCCGAGCGCTTCAAGCGCCAGCCGTTCCCGGCCTGGGCCTTCGAGACCATCAAATATCTCTACGAACAGCGCGGCGTGACCGCGACCGGCCACGAAGCCATGGACACCGACACCACCGACAAGATGGATTCGGAGACCTACATCCTCCAGCACGGCCATTATCAGATCGAGGTCATGGCCAATCTGGACAAGGTGCCGGCAACCGGCGCGGTCATCGTGGTGACCTGGCCCAAGGTGGAAAAAGGCTTGGGCTTTCCTGCGCGGGCGTTTGCGATTTTGCCCTAAGAGTTGCTAGGCCGCCGCGTGGCGCTGGCAGCGGATCCAGGCGCCGATCTCGCGCTCGGCCTCCGACCGGGCAAAGCCGTAGCGCTCCTGCAGCCGGGCGGCGAGCTCGTCGCGGCGGCCGTTGATGCGGGTGATGTCTTCGTCGGTGAGCTTGGCCCAGTTGTGGCGCAGCCTGCCTTTAAAGTGCAGCCAGTTGCCCTCGATCTCGTCCCAGGTCATTGCTGTCTCCCGTGCAATCAGTGGAAGCGCGCCGATCGCCGCCGCGCCCGTGGCTGCGGCGGATATCAGTGGCGCGATGCGGCCTGAGTTCGACCACAACGCGGTCTTTCCAAGACGAATGTTGGCGTTGCTCTGACCGGCCTGGGTTGTCAATTCAGAAAGACGCTATTTCCGATGTCGCAACTTTCTTGCCGTCGGCGTGGTTGCGATCCGCTAAATTACCACGCAGAAACATCGGCCCCGGTGTAGACTATCTGGAATCGTTCTCAGATTTTTCAGGCCATTGCGCAGGCACCATGAACAAAATTTCATCGCGGCGCGCACGTCGTGCGCCACATTTGCTTTCTCTCGGGCTTGCGCTCGCAAGCTTCGCCCTGCTGACCGGCTGCATTTCGTCCGACGGGCCGATCCTGAGCGATGGACAACCGCTTCTCGGCAAGGAACCGCACTTGCTATTTTACGTTTTACGCGACGGCACCGCGCGCGAGCCGAGCGCGAAAACGTTCCGCTGGCAGGACGGCCGCTACGTCCCCGTCGGCCGCAGCGCCAAAGATATCGGCCCGTTCACGCTCCATGCCGTCGAGGGCTCAGACCTCATCGTGCAAACGCTGAGCGCCGGCAAGCCCGTGGAATATGGCATCGCGCGCAAGCTCGCCGATGGCGTTTATCTGGTGGCCGTGGTCGACGAGAGCGATGCCGACGAAGCGACGCAGAATAAATTCTGCGAGAAGCCGCCCGGCACCGCCTGCCGCGTGACGAGCCGCGAGGCGGTTCTGGCCTTCGCGCGCGCCACCGCCGCCAAGCCGCATGCGGGCGCCGGACTCGCTTTGCTGATGAAACACTGACTTGACGCGCCGCGCCTGCCCGCCGATGAGACAGCATGGCCTCGCCCTCCCCCGCCTCTGACGTCGAGCGCCTCGCGCAAGGCATCCGCGCCGGCGACCGCACCGTGCTGTCGCGCGCCATCACGCTGATCGAGAGCAAGCGCGCCGATCATCGCGGCACGGCCGCGGCGCTGACGCAAAAACTCCTGGCCGCGACCGGCAACGCGGTGCGCGTCGGCATCACCGGCTCGCCCGGCGTCGGTAAATCGACCACCATCGACGCGCTCGGCTCCATGCTGACGCGGCAAGGCCACAAGGTCGCGGTGCTGGCAGTCGATCCGTCGTCGCGGCGCACCGGCGGCTCGATCCTCGCCGACAAGACCCGCATGGCGCGGCTGGCGACCGACGCAAGCGCCTTCATCCGCCCCTCGCCGGCTTCCGGCACGCTGGGCGGTGTCGCCGCCAAGACGCGCGAGACCATGCTGCTGTGCGAGGCCGCGGGTTATGACGTGGTACTGGTCGAGACGGTGGGTGTCGGCCAATCGGAAATCGCGGTCTCCGACATGACCGACTTTTTCCTGGTGCTGGTGCTGCCCGGCGGCGGCGACGAGCTGCAAGGCCTCAAGAAAGGCGTCGTCGAGCTTGCCGACATGATCGCCATCAACAAGGCCGACGGCGACAACCTGCCGCGCGCCAAGCTGACGGCGGCCGAATACGGCGCGGCGCTGCATATCCTGAAAGCCGCTTCGCCGAACTGGTCGCCGCCGGTCGTCACCTATTCGGCGCTCAAGGGCGACGGTATCGCGGCGCTGTGGACCCACATCCTCGATCATCGGCAAAAGCTGACGGCATCGGGTGAGCTCGCCGCGCGCCGCGGCGAACAGCAGGTGAAATGGATGTGGGCAATGCTCGAGGAACGGCTGTTCGAGCCGCTGCGCTCCGACCGCGCGCTCAAAGCAGCGCTGCCGAAGCTCGAAGCCGAGGTCGCGGCCGGGCGGCTGGCGCCAGCGACGGCGGTCGAGAAAATCGCCGAGATGCTTGGGCTCTGACGTGGGGCGCGTCCTCATCACCGGCTTCGGACCGTTTCCCGGCGCGCCGTTCAATCCGAGCGCGGCGCTGGCCAAGGCGTTGGCGCGCAGGCGGCGGCCGGCTTTGGCTGGCATCGAACGCGTCGTGCACGTGTTCGCGACCACTTACGCGTCGGTCGATCGCGATCTGCCGAAACTGTTCGCGCACAGACAAAAGCCCGACGTCGTGCTGATGTTCGGCGTGGCCGGGCGGCGGCGTCCGCTTTGCATCGAGACGCGCGCGCGCAATGCCGTCTCGCTGCTATTTCCCGATGCCGGCGGGCACCGGCCGCGCCATGGCGTCATAAAACTTCGCGGTCCGGCGGCGCTCGCCGGCAATGCGCCATTCGCGGGCCTTGCCGGTGCGGCAGGGCCAAGGGCACGGCTGTCGCGCGATGCCGGCCGCTATCTGTGCAACTACGTTTACTGGCGAGCCTTGGAACATGTGCGCGGTACCCGGCCGCTGGTGCAATTCGTTCACATCCCGCTGGTCAGCGCCAAGCCGCGGCCGCGTCGACGCTCGAAAAAGCCACTGACGCTCGCCCAACTTCTGAAAACCGCCGAGGCGCTGCTCATCGCGCTCATCGCCGCAAGCCGCCGTTAACCGTTAACGCGAGAACGTCGCGTGTGCCGCACTGAAACGGTTTAGTGGCACACCATGTGATAGGCGTTGCGCCGCGCTTAACGGGATTTCGCGATGAGCCTCGACCGCCGCCGCCTGTTTGCCGCCCTCGCCGGCGCCGCCACGGCCGGCGCCGCAGCGCCTGCGCTGGCGCGCGATGTCTCCGCGCGATCAGCGATCGACGCCACCACGCTCGGGTTGCGGCCGAACGCACCGGACGATCAATCGCAGGCGCTGCAGCGTGCTATCGACCAGGCCGCGGCCGCGGGCACCGTCCTGCATCTGCCGGCCGGCTTTTATCGCGCCGGCGCGTTGAATTTGCCAAGCCACGCAGCCATCGCCGGCATCGCCGGACTGACGCGCATCGTCATGGCCGGCGGTCCCTCCATGATGTCAGCCACCGGCAGCGACAACATCGCGATCTCCGGACTGATCCTCGACGGCGCCAGCATCCCGCTGCCCGAGCGGCGCGGGCTCGTGCATCTGGCGCAAGGCCGCGCGCTGCGCATCGCCGACTGCGAGATCGTCAGCGCCGGCCGCAACGGTATTGCACTGGAAGCTATGGACGGCGAAGTGACCGGCACCACAATCAGCGCCGCCGACGCCGCCATTATCTCGATCGACGCACGTGGATTGCGCATCGCCGGCAACACCGTGCGCAGCGCCGGCAATGGCGGCATCTTGGTCTGGCGCTCGACGGCCGGCGACGACGGCACGTTGGTGGTCGACAACCGCATCGAGAACATCGCCAATAAATCCGGCGGCTCCGGACAGTACGGCAACGGCATCAATGTGTTTCGTGCCAACAACGTCATGGTGCGCGGCAACCGCATCCGCAACGCGGCGTTCTCCGCGGTGCGCGGCAATGCCGCGTCCAACCTGCAAATCCTCGGCAACACCTGCAGCGCGATCGGCGAGGTCGCGCTCTATGCCGAATTCGGCTTCGAAGGCGCGATGATCGCCAACAACATCGTCGACGGCGCCGCGCTGGGTGTCTCGGTGACCAATTCCAACGAGGGCGGCCGGCTCGCCGTGGTGCAAGGCAATCTCATTCGCAATCTCTTGCCGCACCGGCCCGCCGGCACCGATCCGAACGACAGCGCCGGCATCGGCATCGGCATCGAAGCCGACACCGCGGTGAGCGCCAACGTCATCGAGAACGCGCCGAATATCGGCATCGCCGCCGGCTGGGGCCCTTATCTGCGCGACGTCACCATCAACGCCAACGTGGTGCGCGGCGCCGATTACGGCATCGCGGTGTCGGTCGCGCCCGGCGCCGGGGCCGCCGTGATCGCCGACAATATGATCTCCGGCGCTCGCCTCGGCGCCATCGTCGGCATGGAATGGAAAAAGCCGGTGACCGGCGATCTCAGCAAAGACGGCGCCGAGCGCTACGCGCAATTGTCGGTCGCTGGCAATCGGGTGCGGTGAGGCGTAGCGATTCTAGATCGTGGCTGTTACCCGCAGCGTGCCGATTTCAAAACCGTTCCAGTTGCGCAGCGTCGGGTGCACGAAGCGCTCAAGCGCCGCGCGCTCGGCATCGTTAAGCGGCAGAAACCGCGAGATGATGGCCGCCATAACCGCCTGCGCGGCGCGGCCGGCGCCGTCGTCGCATTTGATGGCGATGCCAAGCCCCTCTTCCGGCAGCGCGCCGCAATAGACACCTTCGGCGCCGGTCTTCACGAACACCCGCGCACCGAACAGCTGCATGATCTCGGTGCAGAATCGTCCGGTGCCGGCGACGTACCATGGTTTTTGCGCACAAGCCGCGCGCAATCGCGCGGCGGCGCGAGCGCGTTCGGGCGCAAGCCCGCGGCCGGTGGCGAATTTGGCGAAGGCGTGGGCCAGATTCTCCAGCGGGATCGCCCAGGTTGGCACCGAGCAGCCGTCGATGGCGCAGCGGTCATCGCCGAGTATGGCGCCGGTCAGGTTTTCCAGCACCGCCCTCACCTCGCGCTGCACTGGATGCCGTGGCCGCCAGTAGTCGGCGTGGTCGATACCTTTGGCGCAGGCGACGCAGAGGAAGCCTGAATGCTTGCCGGAGCAATTGTTGTGCAGCGCCGACGGCTCGCCGGTGCGCGCCAGCGCGGCGACCGCCGGCTGCGCCATGGGCCAATGGGCGCCGCAGCGCAGTGCCGCGGCGTCGAGCCCCGCTTTCGCCAACATGCGCATGACGCCGGCGACATGCCCCGGCTCGCCAGAATGCGAGGCGCAGGCCAGCGCCAGCTCCTCGTCGCCGAAGCCGAAAGCATCGGCGGCGCCGGTTTCGACCAGCGGCAAGGCTTGCAGCGCCTTGACCGCGGAGCGCGGGAAAATCGGCGTCGTCACGTCTCCAATGGCCAGCACCGCTCCGCCGTCGGCATCGGCCACCGCGACGGCGCCGCGATGCCGGCTCTCGACCAGCATCCCGCGCAAAACTTCGACCAGAATCGGGTTAGTCATGTTCGATGCTTGACCGGTACGGCCACGCTGCCGCCCAACAATCCTGTAGCATGCCGAGCGCCATGGGTCGGCTGACCATCGTGCTCCCAGTGCTCAACGAGGCGGCGATCATCGTTGCCGCGTTGCGGGCGCTCACGCCGTTGCGCGCCCGCGGCGCCGAGATCATCGTCGTCGACGGTGGCAGCCGCGACGGCACCGCGCAGCTCGCAAAGCCGTTCGCCGACCATGTCGTCACCATCCGGTGCGGCCGCGGCGCGGCGATGAATGCCGGCGCGGCGCTCGGCACCGGCGATGCCCTGCTGTTCCTGCACGCCGACACGGCGCTGCCGGACGGCACCGACCGCTTAATCGACGCGGTGCTGGCCTACCGCGCCTGGGGCCGCTTCGATCTGCGCATTGCCGGACGCCATCCGTTCCTTGCCGTCGTCGCCCGCCTGATCAATTGGCGGTCACGCCTGTCCGGCATCGCCACCGGCGACCAGGCGATCTTCGTCACGCGCGAAGCGTTCGAAGCGGTCGGCGGCTTTCCCGACCTGCCGCTGATGGAGGACATCGCCATCTCGCGGCGACTCAAACGCCTGTGCCGGCCGTTCTGCATCGCCACACCGGCCATCACCTCGGGCCGGCGCTGGGAGCACAACGGCGTCTTCCGCACCATCCTGCTGATGTGGCGGCTGCGGCTCTCCTACTATCTCGGCGTCGAGCCGGCGCTGCTCGCCGAACTCTACGACGCGCCGCGTTCACCCGCGTAGAGCTGTGCCAGGCCAAAGCTTGGGCGCCGTACGTGCATATTGCGGCGGACGCGCCACCTCGGCGCCGAGCGCCTGCGCGGCGTGCCAGCCCCAATGCGGATCGTCGAGGAACGCGCGCGCCATCGCCACCATGTCGGCCTTGCCCGAGGCGACGATGTCCTCGGCCTGCTTGGCGCCGGCGATCATGCCGACCACGCGGGTCGCAATCCCGGTCTCGCGGCGCACCCGCTCGGCGATCGGCACGTTGAAGCCGGGGTCGGTCGGCCAGCGGCTGTCGGGCGTGATGTTGCCCGAAGAGATATCGATATAGTCGAGGCCGGCGTCCTTGAGCGCCTTGGCCATGGCCACCGCATCGTCGCCGTTCAAGCCGTTGTCCAGCCATTCGGTGCCGGTGATACGGGCGCCGAGCGGCACGGTGCGAGGCACCGCGGCGCGCACCGAATGCACCACTTCGAGCGGAAAGCGCATACGGCCCTCGAAGGAGCCGCCGTAGGCGTCGTTGCGCTGGTTCGACAGCGGCGAGACGAAGCTGTGCAGCAGATAGCCGTGGGCGAAGTGCAATTCGATGGCATCGAAGCCGATGCGCAGCGAGCGTTTGGCGGCGTCGGTGAAGGCGGCATTGACGCGCGCCATGTCGTCCTCGGTCATGGCGGCGGGCGTATGCCAGCCGGGGCCGAACGGCAGCGCCGATGGCCCGATGGTCGGCCAGGCATCCTCTGCCGCTGTCAGCGCCTTGGCGCCTTCCCAGGGGCGCGCCGAGGATGCCTTGCGGCCGGCATGCGCCAGCTGGATGGCGATCTTGGCGGTGCCGATGTGATGGCAGTGATAGACGACGCGCTCCAGCGCCGCCTCGCAGGCGTCGGAATAAAGCCCGAGGCAGCCATGGGTGATGCGGCCGCGGCGCTCGACATGGGTCGCCTCGATCACCAGCATGCCGGCGCCGGAATTGGCCAGCATGCCGAGATGGGTCATGTGCCAATCGTTGCCGACGCCGTCATCGGCGCTGTACTGGCACATCGGCGCGACGACGACGCGGTTTGCGAGCTCGAGACCGGCAAGGCGGATGGGCGAGAACAAAGCACTCGTCATGGTGCACCACTGATTGGCTGATCACAGATTGCGGGGTGAAACGGAAAGCTTGGCGCGGTTGAATGGACTGGGCGCCGCACATTTTACGCGCAGATCCAGTCCGTGGATAACACGCCGTGGGGATGGGTTGAACACGCGGTGTTGAGCGATGCCCCAGCGCGGCACAGGGAGTCAAGCGGTGCAGAAGGTTGTCTAAGCGACGCGTAGCAGAGCAAAAAGTCGGCTGCCGGTGGGCCTATTCCGCCGGCACTTCCTCGTCGACCAGGAGGCCCGCGATCCTCGCCCACTGGTCGCGCAAAAGCGCCGCCTTGCGCATTTCGGCGTTGAGCCGCTCCGGGGTGAAATAGTGCCGCCAGCGGCCACTATCGATGAGTTCGACGAAATGAGCCTGCCGACGCTCCGCCAAGGCGAGCCATTTGCGCGCGATACTGTCGTACGGACCTTGTTGCCGTTCCGACATGAGAAAGCCAGAAGCGCCCGTGAATTCGGCGTTTCTGGATACTCGTCGGCGTGTTTGATTCGAGCAATCAAATTACTTTGTTTGTTTGATGGCAGGACTTATTGACAATGCGCTTTGTGGATAATTGCGTGCAAATGTAATTCGGCACGCCACCGCCGCGCTCACGGTTTGACCGCGACGATGCCCTCGATCTCGACCGAGATCTGGTTCGGCAGCATGACGTTGCCGACCGCCGAGCGGGCATGGCGGCCGGCGTCGCCGAATACTTCGACGAACAGGTCGGAGCAGCCGTTGATGACCTTCGGCGAGTCGTTGAAATCCGGCACGGCGTTGACCATGCCCAAAAGCTTGACGATGTAGTCGACCCGGTCCAGCGAGCCCAACGCATCGCGCATGGCGGCAAGGAGGCCTAAGCCCACCAACCGGGCGCGCCGGTAGCCCTCCTCGATGCTGATGTCCTTGCCGAGCTTGCCGGTGAGCTGTTTGCCGCTCTCGTCGCGCGGCCCCTGGCCGGCCAGGTACAGGATATTCCCGGCGAGCCGGTACGGCAGATAATTGGCGATCGGCGTGCCCAGCGACGGCAGAACGATGCCGAGCTCTTTCAGACGTGTTTCTGCGCTCATGGGATTCTCCTTGAAGTGTTGAAATCCGCGAATGCGCTCACAGTGGCACGCGCAAGAAAGCAGCCAGCTCGCCGATGATGCCGCGGCGGAACATCAGCACGCAGACGACGAAGATCATGCCCTGGATCACCAGCACCCATTGGCCGAACGGCGCCAGGTAGTTCTGCATGGCGATGACGGCGAAGGCGCCGACCACCGGCCCGAACACCGTGCCGAGACCGCCCAAGAGCGTCATCAGCAGCACGTCGCCGGACATGGTCCAGTGCACGTCGGTCAGCGAGGCGAGCTGGAACACCAGCGCCTTGAGCGAGCCGGCGAGCCCGGCCAAGGTTGCCGACAACACGAAGACGACGAGCTTGTAGCGGTCGGTGTTGTAACCGAGCGAGATGGTGCGCTGCTCGTTCTCGCGGATTGCTTTCAGCACTTCGCCGAACGGCGAATTGATGATGCGGTAGATCAACAGGAACGCGGCCAGCACGACGACGAGGACGAAGACGTACATCGTCATTTCGTTGGACAGATCGAAATATCCGAACAGCCGGCCGCGCGGCACCGACTGGATGCCGTCCTCGCCGCCGGTGAACGGCGCACGCAGCGCGAAGAAATACATCATCTGCGCCAGCGCCAGCGTGATCATGGCGAAGTAGATGCCCTGGCGGCGGATGGCGACGCCGCCGGCGATGACGCCGAGCACGGCCGCAGTCGCGGTGCCGGTCAGAATCGCCAGTTCGGGCTGAAGATGCCAGGTCTTGGCGGCATAGGCGGCGAGATAGCTCGCCCAGCCGAAATAGAGCGCGTGGCCGAACGACACCAGGCCGACATAGCCGATCAACAGGTTGAAGGCGCAGGCGAACAGCGCAAAGCACAGCGCCTGCATGAGAAATACCGGATAAGCGATGAACGGCAGCACCGCGAACAGCGCCACCATGATGGCGAAGGCGACGACGAAACTCACATTCGTCTCGCGGCGACGCTGCAGAACGAGCGGATCGAGGACGCGCTCCATCATGCGGTCCGTCCAAACATTCCGGCCGGCCGCACCAGCAGCACGATGACCATGATGACGAAGATCACGGTATTCGAGGCTTCCGGAAAGAACACCTTGGTCAAACCCTCGACGATGCCGAGCACGAAGCCGGTGACGATCGCGCCCATGATCGAGCCCATGCCGCCGATCACCACCACCGCGAACACGACGATGATGAGGTCGGAACCCATTTGCGGCGAGACGTTATAGATCGGCGCCGCCATGACGCCGGCCAGCGCCGCGAGCGCGACGCCAAATCCGTAGGTCAGCGTCACCATGCGCGGCACGTTGATGCCGAAGGCGCGCACCAAGGTCGGATTTTCCGTTGCCGCGCGCAGATACGAGCCGAGCCGCGTGCGCTCGATGGCGAACCAGGTCAGAAGACAAATCGTCAGCGAGAAGGCGATCACCCAGGCGCGATAATTCGGCAAGAACATGAAGCCGAGATTGCGGCCGCCGCGCAACGCCTCGGGCACCTGATAGGGCTGGCCCGACGAGCCGTAATAATTGCGGAACAGGCCCTCGATGATCAGCGCCAGGCCGAAGGTGAGGATCAGGCCATAGAGATGATCGAGCTTGCGCACATGCTGCAGGAACAGCCGCTCGATGAGAATACCGAACACGCCGATGGCGATCGGCACGATGACCAGCGCCGCCCAGTAATTGATGCCGAGATATTGCAGCAAGAGATAAGCGCAGAACGCGCCCATCATGTACTGCGCGCCGTGGGTGAAATTGATGATGTTGAGCATGCCGAAGATGACGGCCAGCCCGAGACTCAACAGCGCGTAGAACGAGCCGTTGATCAGGCCGAGCAGCAATTGCCCGAACAGCGCCTGGGACGGAATGCCGAAGATTTCGAACATCGGGAGCCGCACTCCGTCGTTACAAATTCCCCTCCCCCTTGTGGGGAGGGGTAGGGGTGGGGGTCGGGAGGCAGCGCATGAACGTGGACGCTCGCACGTCACCTCCCGACCCCCCACCCTTCCCTCCCCCACAAGGGGGGAGGGAAGAGAAGTTCAGTTCGTCACCATCGGGCAGTTGTCGTCCTTCATCGGCCGGAAGGCTTCATCCGCCGGGATGGTGGCGCGCAGCTTGTAGACGTCGCCGGGATATTTCGACTCTTCCGGCGTCTTGACCTCGAACAGATAGGCCGGGTGGATCTTGCGGCCATCGGCGCGGATATAGCCCTTGCCGAACAGCGGATCGTCGGTCGGCATGTCCTTCATCTTGGCGACCACGGCTTTGCCGTCAGTGGCGCTTTTGAGCGCTGCGACCGCTTTGAGGTAATGCATGGTCGCGGCATAAACGCCGGCCACCGTCATGGCGGGGAACTTGCCTGGCCGCTCGGCCTGCCAGCGCTTGGTCCAGGCGCGGGTGCCGTCGTTCATGTCCCAATAAAACGTCTCGGTCAGGACCAGACCTTGCGCGACCTTCAGGCCGAGCGCCTGGACGTCGCTGATGAAGACCAACAGGCCGGCAAAATGCTGGCCGCCCGCGGTGATGCCGAACTCGGCGCCCTGCTTGATGGCGTTGATGGTGTCGCCGCCGGCATTGGCGAGCCCGATGATCTTGGCCTTAGAGGCCTGGGCCTGCAGCAGGAACGAGGAGAAGTCCTGAGTGTTCAGCGGATGCAACACGCCGCCGAGAACTTGGCCGCCATTGGCCAGGACCACCGCTTTGGTATCGCGTTCGAGCGCATGGCCGAAGGCGTAGTCCGAGGTGAGGAAGAACCAGGTGTCGCCGCCGGATTTCACCAGCGCCTTGCCGGTGCCGTTGGCGAGCATCCAGGTGTCGTAGGTCCAATGCACGGTATTGGGCGAGCATTTCGCTCCGGTGAGATCGGAGGTGGCCGCGCCCGAAACCAGGAACACCTTGTTCTTCTCGCGAATGACCTCATTCACCGCGAGCGCGACGCTCGACGTCGGCACGTCGAGGATGGCATCGACGTGATCGACGTCGATCCATTGCCGCACGATGTTGACGCCGACGTCGGGTTTGTTGAGATGGTCGGCGTTGACGATCTCGACCTTCATGCCGTGAGCGGCGGGATTGAAATCCTCCACCGCCATCTTGGCGGCGATGACGGAGCCCTGCCCGCCGATATCGGCATAAAGGCTCGACATGTCGTTGAGCACGCCGAGCTTGACGGTGATGTCCTCGGCTTGCGCCGCGCTGGTGAGCGCAGCGGCGACCGCCAAGGCCAATATAGCGATCAGTCTCATGACAAACCTCCCTGACTGCGGGCTCAAGGCCCGCATTTTCTGCAGCTTCTATAGCAAACTCCAAGGTCGCCGTTTAGCGGCTGCACCTAACAATTCCCCTCCCCCTTGTGGGGAGGGGTAGGGGTGGGGGTCGCGAGGTGGCGCCTGAACGTCCACGCTCGCGCATCACCTCTCGACCCCCCCACCCTACCCTCCCCCCCACAAGGGGGGAGGGAAGAGGTCAATTGGTCACCATCGGGCAGTTGCCGTCCTTGAGCGGACGGAAGGCTTCTTCGGCCGGGATGGTGGCGCGCAGCTTGTAAAGGTCGCCGGGATATTTCAATTCTTCCGGCGACTTGACCTCGAACAGATAGGCCGGGTGGATCTTGCGGCCGTCGGCGCGGATATAGCCTTTGCCGAACAGCGGATCGTCGGTCGGTATATCCTTCATCTTCGCGACCACGGCCTTGCCGTCGGTGGTGCTTTTGAGGGCTGCGACGGCTTTCAGGTAATGCAAGGTCGCGGCGTAGCTGCCGGCCTGGTTCATGTTGGGGAATTTGCCCGGCCGCTCGGCCTGCCAGCGTTTGGCCCAGGCGCGGGTGCCGTCGTTCATGTCCCAATAGAACGTCTCGGTCAGAACCAGACCCTGCGCGACCTTCAAGCCGAGCGCTTCCACGTCGGCGACATAGAACAGCAGCGCGGCAAAATGCTGTCCGCCCGCCTGGATGCCGAACTCGGCGCCCTGCTTGATGGCGTTGATGGTGTCGCCACCGGCATTGGCCAGCCCGATGATCTTGGCCTTCGAGGCTTGGGCCTGCAGCAGGAACGACGAGAAGTCCTGATTGCTCAACGGATGGGCCACCGCACCCAGCACCTGGCCGCCATTGGCCTTCACCACCGCGGCGGTGTCGCGCTCGAGCGCATGGCCGAACGCATAATCGGCGGTGAGGAAGAACCAGGTATCGCCGCCGGATTTCACCAGCGCCTTGCCGGTCGAGTTGGCGAGCATCCAGGTGTCGTAGGTCCAATGCACGGTGTTCGGCGAGCATTTCGGGCCGGTCAGATCGGAAATCGCGGCGCCGGAAACCAGGAACACTTTGTTCTTCTCGCGCACGACTTCGTTGACGGCGAGAGCGACGCTCGACGTCGGCACATCGACGATGGCGTCGACGTGATCGACGTCGAACCATTGCCGCGCGATGCTGGAGCCGAGGTCGGGCTTGTTCTGATGGTCGGCGCTGATGATCTCGACCTTCATGCCGTGGGCTGAGGGATTGAAGTCCTGCACTGCCATTTTGGCGGCGGCGAGCGAGCCCAGTCCGGTGTCGTCAGTGTAAAGACCGGAAAAATCGGTGAGCACGCCGATCTTGACGGAAATGTCCTCGGCCTGCGCCGCCGCACCGAACAGCGCGGCGAAAGCGAATGCCAAACTGATCATCAGTCGCATTGCCAACCTCCCTGGATCGGGCCGTTCGGCCCTTCGTTGATTTCAAACGCCGAGATAGTCGTGCAGCTTCTCCATATTGTTCGCCAGCTGCGCGTTCGAGAAATGGTCCACGATACGCCCATGCTCCATGACGTAAAAGCGGTCGGCGACGGTCGCGGCGAAGCGGAAATTCTGCTCGACCAGGAGGATGGTGAAGCCTTGGGCCTTGAGCGTGCCGATGGTGTGGCCGATTTGTTGAATAATGACCGGGGCCAGGCCTTCGGTCGGCTCGTCGAGCAGCAAGAGCCGCGCGCCAGTGCGCAGGATGCGGGCAATCGCCAGCATCTGCTGCTCGCCGCCGGACAGTTTCGTGCCCTGGCTTTTGAGCCTTTCGCGCAAATTCGGGAACAGCGCGAAAATGCGATCGAGATCGAGGCCGCCTGGCCGCACCTGCGGCGGCAGCAATAGATTCTCCTTGACGTCGAGACTGGAAAAGATCCCGCGCTCCTCCGGACAAAATGCGAGGCCGGCGCGGGCGATCACGTTGGAGGCAAGTGCCGTCAGCTCGCGGTCTTCGAAGCGCACCGAGCCGGTGCGGTTCTC
This sequence comes from uncultured Alphaproteobacteria bacterium, assembly GCA_963724715.1. Taxonomy (GTDB): domain Bacteria; phylum Pseudomonadota; class Alphaproteobacteria; order Rhizobiales; family Xanthobacteraceae; genus BOG-931. The sequence goes on from CAVRVV010000009.1 coordinate 184,686, forward strand.
GACGATGCCCATGATCGCCTTGAGCGTCGTCGTCTTGCCGACGCCGTTGCGGCCGAGCAGCGTCACCACCTCGCCGGCCTGCACATCGAAGGTCACGCCGTGAAGCACGTGGGACTCGCCGTACCACGCTTCGAGATTGTCGACGGCAAGGAGCGGGCGCGGCTCAGCCATGACTTGTCTCAAGATGACCGGTCCCGAGATAGGCTTCACGCACCGCCGGATCCTCCGACACCGTCTTGTAGTCGCCCTCGGCCAGCACGTGGCCGCGGGTGAGCACGGTGATGCGGTCGCACAGATTGGCGACGACGCTGAGATTGTGCTCGACCATCAGCACGGTGCGCTTGTCGGTCAGCGATCTGATCAGCGCGCTGATGCGGGCGATGTCGTCGTGGCCCATGCCGGCCATCGGCTCGTCGAGCAGCAGCATTTGCGGCTCGAGCGCCAAGGTGGTGGCGATTTCCAGGAGGCGCTTGCGGCCATAGGGCAGTTCGACCGCCAGCGAGTCCACGTAAGGGGCGAGGCCGACATCGGTGATCAGCGCCATGGCCTCATCGTCGAGCGCATGCAACACGCGCTTGGACCGCCAGAAATCGAACGAGCCGCCGCGCCGGCGCTGCAGCGCGATGCGCACGTTTTCGAGCACCGTGAGATGGGGAAACACCGCCGAGATCTGAAACGAGCGCACCAGCCCGAGACGGGCTACCTCGGCCGGCTTGAGGGCTGTGATGTCGCGGCCGTCGAAGGTGATGCGGCCGCGGGTCGGGCTCAAGAACTTGCTGAGCAGATTGAAGCAGGTGGTCTTGCCGGCGCCGTTCGGGCCGATCAGCGCATGAATGGTGCCGCGCACGACGCGCAGATTGACCGCGCGCACCGCGACGAATCCGGCAAATTCCTTGGTCAGGTCCTCGGTTTCGAGGACGATCTCGCTACGCACAACATTCCCCCACGCCAGCCATTGTCGACGTGTTCCGCCGGGCCGTAAAGGGAAACTCCGCCGCCGCGACTCTTTTGCCGGCAGCGTCAATTTGGCTTGTCGAGCGGTTCCCTGTGCATGGCACAAAAATAAGGACCCGCCCGGGGGGACGACCGGGCGGGTCTAAGAGATCGGCGCCAGCGTCGGGGGAGAAGCGCGCCGATGGCGACTTAAAAATCCGTCACCACACATTGGTCGCTGCTACCCCGGCAAAGGTTCAATGGGCGATGGCGATTTCACATTCGAAGTTAATTTAATTTCAGGTATAATATTACCGCCAAGCAGACCGCAACGCAGCTGGTCGCCGTCGTTCACAATAATAACGGGAAATCAGTCAGTTAGCCGACGCGGCGCCGGACCTAGTCGCTGTCGCCGGCGTTTGCGGTTTCGACGACCCGCTCCTGGCGCATGCGCGACACGATGCGGCTGAGTTCTTCCTTCGCGAGCGTCTTCATGGTGATGCGCACGCGATAGAAGCCGCCCGGCTTGGGCCCATCGACCAGGGTGGCCTGGTACTCCTCGAGAAAGCGGGTGATCTCGCCGGCGCTGGCCTCGCGGGCGAAACGCACCATGGCGAAGGTGCCGTGACCGCTCACCGTGGGATTGAGGCCTGCGGTCTCGTACGAAACCTGCGGCTTGGTCGCCATGCTCACCAGAAGGAATGCCTGTAACGCGATCGCCGCCACAGCAAAGGATGCGGCGACTGCGAGCGTACGCGGCGAGAAACCGGCGATGATGGCGGCGAATTGGCCGGCAACGGCGCGCGCCGAGTTGCGCTTGCGCGCGGCCGTGGTCTCGGCGTCGATGGCGGCCATCAGCCGGTCCATGCAGCGCGCCGAAGGCACGCCAAGGGATTCGTTGAAAGAAATCGTCTCGGCGAGCTCTTCACGCACCAGATCGGCATGGTGGGCGAGAGCGGGATCGTAGCGCAGCGCATCCTCGACGCGCTGGCGGTCGCGCCGGCGCAGCGTGCCCGCGGCATACCACGGCAGCAGGGTTTCGATCTCTGTGGGTTCCATGTTTCCTTCGCTTATCATGGCCAACCTCGATCAATTCCCGCCATTCTGCACAACTCTCCCAGCTTCTTGCGCGCGTAGAACATGCGCGTCTTTACCGTATTCTCCGGAATGCCGATGATCTGCGCCACCTCTTCGACCGATTTCTCGTGGTAGTAGACCAAGTCGATTACTTCCCGGTGCTCCCGCGTCAGCGCCGCGAGGCACTGTCGCAACTTCTCGCCCTTGTCGAGCTTCTCGATAGAAATCGCTGGATTGTCTGAAGGTTCCTCGATTGCTTCCATCGTTTCTTCGTCGAGTCCTTCTTCGCGCCGCTTGCGTAACGACGAGAGCGCCTTGAAGCGGGCGATGGCGATGAGCCAAGTCGAAACGGCACTTCTGCCTTCAAATCGACTGGCCTGGCGCCAGACGTCCAGGAACACTTCGCTGATCACATCCTCCGCTGCCATCTCGTCACGCAACAGACGAAGGACAAACCGATAGATCCGCACGTGATGCCGGGCGAACAGCACCTGCATCGCGAGCCGGTCGCCGCGGGCGATACGGCCTATCAGCAATTCATCTGCCGGTGCCTGCATCGCCTGATGATCAGCTCATGGATTGGTCGCGCATAAATGCCGCAGGGTTCAAATGCCCGTGAAGAAATTACCGGAACATTAAATGGCTGAGAAATTCCTTTATTTTCAACCCCTTAGCCGCCGGACGCGGGCCGTGCCAGCCCAGCCGAGCCATAGCCGGTCCGTAATGGCCCGAATGCCGCCCGGGCGCAAGGCTTCCGATTGTCGCTAAGCCCGGCCGCGCGGCAGGGTCGATTCCAGCGGCTTCTCCTGCACCAAAATCATCGCCAGTTGCGCGATGGCGAGCGTAATCGCGGCGGCGAAGAACACCTTGGCAAAGGCTGCCACCGAGGTTCCCGCCAAGGCGAGCTGGCCCAACGTGTCGCCTGAGGCGCCTATGGGAACTGCCGCGAGCACGATGGCGCCGAACACCGCGACCAGGATCGTGCTCATCAGCGTGCGCACGAAATTCATGGTGCCGATTGCCGCGCCCAGATGATGGATCGACACGGTGTTCTGCAGCACCACCTGGGTCAGCGGCGCCGTCGGGCCAAAACCGACGCCGATCAGGAACAGAATGATCTCGAATTGCACCGTGGTCATGGTCGCGGCCGACCACGCCAGTGCCAGCACCGCACCAATGCCGACGAACAGGAAAATCATCGGCAGGAGCTTGTAGTGCTTGACCCGGCCGACGAGCTGGCTGGACAGGCCGGCGCTAGCATTGAGCGTGACCATCAGGATCATCAGGCTCAAGCCCGACGAGGTCGCCGACCAGCCGAGCACGCTTTGCAGATACATCGGCAGGAAAATGTTCAGCGCCAGGATCGAGCCCCAGCCGAACGAGTGCGCCAGCATGGCAAGCCGCGCGGTCGGATCGGACAGGATGGCGAGCGGGATAAGCGGTTCCGCCGTGGTGAGCTGGCGTGCGACGAAACCGCCGCCGAGCACGAGTGCGCATCCGACCAGCGCCAGCACCGGCGAGGAGAACCACGGATAGCGCACGCCGCCGAGATTGAGCGCCAGCATGAACGACGAGCTTGCCGCCATCACCAGCACCGCGCCGGCGAAGTCGAGCTTGTGCGGCCGGTCATGGCGCGGCAGCTTGCGCAGCATGGTCAAGGTCAGGATCACCGCGCCGACGCAGAGCGGGAAATTCCACAGAAAGATCACCCACCAATAAAGGTGATCGCAGATCCAGCCGCCCAGCACCGGCCCGGTGCCGCCCGCGGTGGTAAAGGCGATGGAGAAATAGGCGTAATATTTGGCGCGATCCTTCGGCGCGGCGACGTCGCCCAAAATCATCTGCGAGATCGCAGTCAGGCCGCCGCCGCCGCAGCCCTGCACGATGCGCCCGCCGATCAGCATCAGCATGCTGGTCGACGACGCCGCCAGCAGCGAGCCCGCCATATAGACGCCGAGCGCGATCAGAAGCGCGGCGCGCCGGCCATGGATATCGGCGAATTTTCCATAAAGCGGGGTGAGCGCCGTCGAGGCGATCAGGAACGACGTGATCAGCCACGGCAGATTGTGCAGGTCGCCGAGCGCGCGGCCGATGGTCGGCAACGAGGTCGCCAGGATCGATTGGTCGATCGAGCCGAGGAAGACCGGCAGCATCATGCTGATGACGATGAGCCGCCTGTCCTTGTGCGTCAGCGACTCGACGGTCGCCGGACTAACGCCAGGCTCGCTGACTTTGGCGTCCATGAACGTTCACTCCGCTGCGACCAAGGCTGCGCAGCGCTCCCGGCGGAACGGCTTTTTCTAGGTGAATACCGGCAAACGGTACCGCTGTCATTTGCGGCCTGGCGCATGGCAGACCTGCCAGGCGCCAAGCCGGGTTGCACGGAGCCTACGTGCTTAGCGGACTTTCAGCTTCAGCAGCGCATCCGCCGTGCCGTGGCAAAACTTTGCCATGTCGGAGGGCGCCATCCAGATCTTGTCGAGGAACTGCCGGCCCATCATGTGGGTGGAATACGGATAATCGATCGAGAACATGACGCGGTCGATGCCGAAGGTCATCAGCGCCGCATAGAGCGGTGGCTCGTTGAAAATGCCGCTGGTGGTGATCCAGACCTGGTCGAGGATGGTCTGCGGCACCGAACGCTTGAGATGCTCGATGTCGGCGGAAAACACCTGACTGGCGCGGTCAAGCATCATCGGCAGCATTTCGCCCATGTGCCCAATGATCAGCTTGAGCTTTGGATGCTTGTCCAGCGTGCCTGCGACCACCATGCGCAGCACGTGCACGGCGACTTCGGAGTGCCAGCCCCAGCCCGCGGTTTCCAGCACGCGCCCGGCGCCCTCGGGCAGGCCGGAGAAATACGCCTCGCGGACCGCCGCCGGCGGAATGTGCGGATGGATGTAGATCGGGACGTCGAGCTCTTCCGCCGCCGCAAGGATGCTGTCGTAACTCGGATCGTCGAGGAATTTCCCTTCCGTCGTGCCGTTGACCATGGCGCCGACGAAACCGAGCTCCTTCATGGTGCGCGAAAGCTCCTTGGCCGCGGCATCGGGGCTTTGCATCGGCAGCGAGGCGAAGCCGGCAAAGCGAGTGGGATGTTTGGCGCAAGCCGCGCCGAGATGATCGTTGATCTCGCGCGCCATGGCGACGCCGTCAGGACCGGGCACCAGATCCGGCCCAGGGCCGCTGTTCGACAGCACTTCAACGGTGATGCCGGCTTTGTCCATGGATTGCAGCCGTTGCTCGCCGAGATCGGGCAACAGCGAAAGCGGATTCGGCACGTCCTTGCGGAGCGCCCTCGCCTTGTAACCGCGGCGCGCAATGACCGCTTTGTCGACGCGGGCGGACGCCGCGGGCAGCGAAAAGTGTTCTTCAAGTATGACGGTACGCATGGGCGCTTCTCTCCTTGTGCGCAGCGGTTGTTGCATCGTTTGCCCATTGCCAGCAAGCGGGTAGATTGCAGATCGCGGTCTGCTATGATGTAGACGACTGCCGACGCGCTGCGCGCGCGTCACAAGCCTCCGGAACGCGCTTCCGGAAACGGTCGCACCACCAAACCATTGTCCGCCCGCCCGCGCGGCTCCGCCACGCTGCGGCACATTCATTGAGGGACCGCCATGAAGCTCAGCGCGCGCAATCAACTCAAGGGAAAAATCGTGGACGTGAAGAAGGGCGCGACGACATCCCATGTCCGGCTCGAAATCGCGCCCGGCCAGGTCATCACCTCGTCGATCACCAACGAAGCCGTCGACGAGCTCGGCTTGAAAGTCGGCGGCATCGCAACCGCCATCATCAAGGCTTCGAGCGTGATGATCGCGGTCGATTAGGAATTGACCGTGAAAACAGCATTCATCGTCATTGCCGCCTGCGCGGTGGCCGTGCCGGCGTTGGCGCAGGAGCCGGTCGGCTGCGACAAATTCAAATGGCCGCTCGACAAGGAACGCGCCACGCCCAACGGCACCGATTTGCCGAAGATCGTCTCGGGCAATCGCGTGACGTTTCCGATCCCCTTTGCCACGATCGTCGCGCTGGTGCCGTTCGCCGACGCCAAGCTGCCGGCGCCGCCCGAGCGCGCGCCGAAATCGCCCGACACATTCGCCGGCTTTTTCCAGGCGCCGGCGCCCAAGCAAACCGGCAGCTACAAGATCACGTTGTCGGCGGAAGGCTGGATCGACGTCACGCAGTCGGGCAACACGGTGAAGTCCACCGCCTTCAGCGGCGCGCTGGGCTGCGAAGGCATCCGCAAGAGCGTAAAATTCGATCTCGCCGCGGCGCCGTTCACCGTCGAGCTCAGCAGCGTCAAGGCCGACGAGATCAGGATTGTGATTTCGAAGGACTGAAGAGCTACTGCTTCAACGTATTCGCCACCTTAAAGCTCGCCTGCGTATTCGCCTTGATGTCGTCGAGCGTCACCTCGGGCGCGAGCTCGATCAAGGTCAGCCCGCCGCCGCTGCGATCCACGGTGAAGACGCCGAGATCGGTGATCACCATGTCGACGACAGCGGCGCCGGTGAGCGGCAGGTTGCAGCGGTGCAGGAGTTTCGATTCGCCTTTGGCCGAATGCTCCATGACGACGACGACCTTCTTGACGCCGCCGACCAGATCCATGGCGCCGCCCATGCCCTTGACCAGCTTGCCGGGGATCATCCAGTTGGCGATGTCGCCGTTTTCCGCCACCTGCATGGCGCCCAAGATGGCGAGATCGATATGGCCGCCGCGGATCATGCCGAACGAATCCGCCGAGTTGAAATAGCTCGTGGTCGGCAGCTCGGTGACGGTCTGCTTGCCGGCGTTGATGAGGTCGGCATCTTCCTCGCCCTCGTACGGGAACGGGCCGGTGCCGAGCATGCCGTTCTCCGACTGCAGCTGCACGTTGACGCCGCTCGGGATGTAGTTCGACACGAGCGTCGGAATGCCGATGCCGAGATTGACGTAAAAACCGTCCTGCAATTCCTTGGCGGCGCGTTCGGCCATCTGGTCGCGAGTCCAGGGCATGGTCGTTCCTCTCAAGCTCGTTTGCGCACGGTGCGCTGCTCGATGTACTTCACCGCATTGGGCACGTGGATCAGTCGCTGGACAAAAATGCCCGGCGTGATGATGTGGTCGGGATTGATCTTGCCCGGCTCGACCAGATTCTCGACTTCGGCTACCGTCACCTTGCCCGCCGTCGCCATCACCGGATTAAAATTGCGCGCCGTCTTGCGGTAGACCAGGTTGCCCTCGGTGTCGCCGAGATAAGCGTGGACGATCGCCAGATCGGCGACGATGCCGCGCTCCATGACGTAGCGCTGGCCGTCGAATTCGCGCACGTCCTTGCCTTCGGCGATCTGGGTGCCGACGCCGGTCTTGGTGAAGAACGCCGGGATGCCGGCGCCGCCGGCGCGGATGCGCTCGGCCAGCGTGCCCTGCGGGTTGAACTCGATCTCGAGCTCGCCGGCGAGGTATTGCTGCATGAAGGTCTTGTTCTCCCCGACATAGGAAGAGACCATCTTCTTGGTCTGGCGGCTGTCGAGCAGGATGCCCAGCCCCTTTCCGTCGACGCCGGCATTGTTGGACACCACGGTCAAATTCTTGACGCCGGAATCGCGGATCGCAAGGATCAAGGATTCTGGGATACCGCACAGGCCAAAACCGCCGGCCATGATGGTCATGCCATCCTTGAGCAACCCGGCCAACGCGGATTTGGCATCCGCATAGACCTTGTTCATGACCGCTCCATTTCCCCCGGCAAAGAATTACGAATAACGGGACCGGCGGAAAGGTCAACTGGCAAGCGCCCGGACGCCGAATCTTACCCTATTCCAGCCGCGGGCTATTTGGCGCTGGTCGGCAGCGAGCGGACCGCTTCGGGGAGGCTTTCGCGCGGATAATAGGTCCAGAACACGAAGGCGGCGGCGAACAGCACCGCGGCAATGATCGCGGCGGCGAACTTGTTGCGAAACGAGATGATGCTGCCGAGCAGCGTGGCGACGAAGACAAAGCCCGCCAATATCGAAACATAGGTCCAGTTCACCGTGGAAAGATCGATAGGCATCGTGTGCTCCCAAATTGCCGCCCGCTTCGAATATGGGGTGCAGTCTAGCGCACCGCATGGCTTCGCGCGACACCTTGGCGGGGCGTCGCGCAAGAGGATATAAGGCTGGTCCTTCGCCCGCCCTTTGCCGCCTCGCATACGGCTTCAGTGTCTCCCGCATGACCAATTTGCTGATCCTCCTGACACTGACGCCGGAACTCAACAACCAATATCGCGATCGCCTCAAGGCGACATTCCCGGAACTTCATGTCGATCTTGTGGATCACCATTCCAAGGTCGGGCCCTATATCGCGTCCGCCGACATATTGCTGACATTTGCCCCAAGATTGAGCGACGACGTGCTGCGCGCCGGCACCAAGCTTAAATGGGTGCAGGCGCTCGGCACCGGCGTCGACAATTTGATCGACCGGCCGGTGCTGCGCAAAGACATCATCGTCACCAACATCCACGGCATTCACGGCGCGCCGGTATCGGAAGCCGCCATCGGTTCGATGCTGGCGTTGGCCCGCGATATTCCGCGCGCATTGCGCGCGCAGAGCGCCCGCGAATGGGCGCGCTTCCCGGCGCGCCTGCTGCACAACAAGACGGTCGGCGTATTCGGCATCGGCGCCATCGCCGAGGAATTGGCGCCGAAATGCAAGGCCTTCGGCATGCGCACCATCGGTGTCAGCTCCGCGCCGCGCGCCGTCGCCGGCTTCGACCGCATGGTTTCGAGCGCAAAACTTGCCGACGTTGTCGGCGAATTCGATTTCTTCGTGCTGCTCACCCCGCTCACCGAAAAAACCCGCAACAGCGTCGATGCCAAAGTGCTGGCCGCAATGAAGCCGACAAGTTTTCTAGTCAATCTCGCCCGCGGCGGTGTCGTCGATGAGCCGGCTCTGGTCGAGGCGTTGCAAGCGCGCCGCATTGGCGGAGCAGCGCTCGACGTGTTCAACGAAGAGCCGCTGCCGGCCGATCATCCGTTCTGGGCGATGGAGAACGTCATCATCACCACGCACCAGGGCGGCTTCTGCGACGTCTATATCGATTACGCGCTGCCGACCGTGGAAGCCAATATGCGCTGCTTCCTTAACGGCGACATCGGCGGCATGATCAATGTCGTGCCGCATTAACGTCATTCCGGGGCGCGGCCGAAGGCCGCGAACCCGGAATCCATAACCACAGACCGGGAGTATGGATTCCGGGTTCCTCGCTGCGCTTGGCCCCGGAATGACCAGTAGGAGAAAAAAAACATGGAACAGCTTTCCGAACGCCTGCAGACGCCGATCTCGACGGCGGAGCTCGAACGCCGCTGGGCCGCGGTGCGCGCCGCGATGGAGCGCGACAAGATCGACGTGCTGTTGATGCAGAACAATTCCGACCAGATGGGCGGCTACGTCAAATATTTCACCGACCTGCCGGCAACCAACGGCTATCCGCTCACCGTGGTGTTTCCGCGCGACGACCTGATGACCTTGGTGAGCCAGGGCCCGTTCGGCGGCGTCACCGAGCTCAACGGCAAGAGCGACGGCACCCGCCGCGGCGTCAAGCGGTGGTACACCACGCCGAGTTATTCGTCCTGCTATTACACCGCGCCCTACGATCCGGAGCTCGCTGCGAAAGCGCTCGAGCCCTATGCCGGCGGCACCATCGGCCTCGTCGGCACCTATCAGATGTCGTTCGCCATGGTCGACTACATGCAGAAGGGGCGCTTTTCCAACAGCAAATTCATCGATGCCTCCGACATGGTCGACCGCATCAAAGTCATCAAGAGCGCCGAGGAGCAGGATTTGGTGAAGCGCGCCGCCGCCATGCAGGACGGCGCCATGCGCGCGGCCTTCGCCGCGGTCGAGCCCGGCATGCACGACCGCGATATCGCGGCGATCGCGCAATGCTACAGCCAGCGCCACGGCAGTGAGCACGGCATTTATCTGTGCGCGTCGATGCCGCCCGGCAAGCCGGCGCAGTTTTCGGCGCGGCATTATCAGAACCGCATCATCCAGGAGGGCGACGCGGTGGCGCTCCTGGTCGAGGATGCCGGCCCCGGCGGCATGTATACCGAGCTCGGCCGCACCTGCGTGGTCGGACGCGCGTCGCAAGAGATGAAGGACGAATACGCGTTCGCGCTCGAAGCGCGCAAATTCAATCTCGGCCTCCTAAAGCCTGGCGCCGCCTGCAAGGACGTCTTCGCCGCCTACAACGATTTCATGCGCAAGAACGGCCGGCCCGAGGAGAAGCGCCTGCATTGCCACGGCCAGGGTTATGATCTCGTCGAACGTCCGCTCATCCGCAACGACGAGCCGATGAACATCGAAAAAGACATGAACATCGTCGTGCACCCGACCTATATCAAAGGCGGCATGCTGACGTGGTACTGCGACAATTATCTGATCGGGCCGAACGGCCCGGGCGAACGCCTGCATCACTTCCCGGAAGAGATCACCGAGCTCGGATAAACTCCGCCCTACCCAACCCTCCCCCGCTTGCGGGGGAGGGTTGGGAGGGGGTTTGCGGCGAACGGACGGATTGACCGGATCGTTGCGCCTATGCAGCACTATGGCGGCGGAGGAAATGCCAATGAAATCGAAAGTCCTCGCGGCGTTCGCCGCAGCCACGTTTGCGCTCGCGGCGCCGGCAAAAGCGGACGATTATCCCTCTCGCTCGATGACCATGATCATTCCATTTGCCGCCGGCGGGCCGACCGACGTGCTCGGCCGCATGGTTGCAGGCCGCATGAGCGAAATCCTGCACCAAAACGTCATCGTCGAGAATATCAACGGCGCCGGCGGCCAGACCGGTTCGCTGCGCGTCGCCAATGCGACGCCAGACGGCTACGAATTCGTGCTCGCCACCGTCGGCACCCATGCCCAAGGCCAGACGCTCTATCAGCACCCGCTCTACAACGCGGTGACCGATTTCGCGCCGGTGATTCTGATCGCCAATGTTCCGCTGGTGCTGGTCGCGCGCAAGGATTTGCCGGTCGCCAATTTCAAGGAGTTCGTCGCCTATACCAAGGAGAACCAGGCGAAGATGCAGTTCGGCTCGGCCGGCACCGGCTCGGCGACGCATCTTGGCTGCCTGTTGATGAATTATCTGCTGAAAGTGAACGTCACCCACGTGCCGTATCGCGGCAGCGGACCGGCGATGCAGGACCTGCAGGGCGGCCGCATCGATTATCTGTGCGACGTGATGACCACGGCAAAACCGCCGATCGACAGCGGCGCGGTCAAAGGGCTCGCGGTGCTCAACGCCAAGCGTTCGCCGGCGCTGCCCGACGTGCCGACCGCGGTCGAGCAAGGCATGCCCGATCTGATCGCCTATACCTGGAACGCCGTCTTCCTGCCGAAGAACACGCCGGCGCCGATCGTCAAGAAGCTGCACGACGCCACGCTCGAGGCGATGCACACGCCGGCGGTGCGAGACCGGCTGACCGCGCTCGGCGCCGAAATCGCGCCCGACGAACAGGCGACACCGCAATATCTCGGCGATCTCGTCAAAAGCGAGATCGCCAAATGGGCGGTGCCGATTAAGGCAAGCGGCGTCACCGTGGAATAATTTTCACCCTCCCCTGCAGCGGGAAGTTCATCGGGCCGCTTTTCGTCGCCGCTTTGCGCGAAAAATTCCTCATTCGCGTCACCTTCAGGTCACGCCGCCTGTGCGGTATGGCCGCGAGGGGATTTGCGATGGAGGACGGACATGCTGAGCATTCGCATCGTCACGGTAGGCGCGGTATTGGCCTTTGCCGTCAGCGCCGCAGCCGCGCAGGATAATGATTCTCCCGGACAACCGGGTTCGCTGTTGAAGCTGTTGATGCATTCGAGCGAGACAACGACCGCGCCGCAGGACAAGCCCGAAGCCAAACGCGTTTCGCCGAAGCCGATCAGAATGACCAGGCATTTCCACCATCACGCTGCGCGCATTGCGACCGCGACCGAAGACCCGACACCGCCGAGCGAGCCAGCGCCGGCACCAGCGCCAGCAATGGAACAAACACCGGCCCTGGAACCGGCAGCGTGGTCGGCGCAGGCCGCCATCGACGCGGCGCCGCCGAGCATGTGGCCCGCGGGCAATGCACCGATATTCGCCGGCGTCCTTGATTCCGAGCCGCAAGTCGCCTCGGCTGCGCCAAGCTTGAGCGGCGATCAGAACGCGCCAACGTCGAACGCGGCCGCCGACCCACAGCCTGCTCCAGTCGTCGCGGCCGCCCTTGAGGACGACAGCACCGACAGCCGCGACGCCTGGTTCGAAGAAATACTGGCCACGCTTAGCGGCGCGCTGGCGGCCGGCGCCGTCGCCTGGTTCCTGTTCGGCGCCGCACCGCAGCGGAGATACGGCTAGGCGGCGCGCATTGCGCCTTTCGCCTTGAACGTATTGAACAGGTCCAACGCCTCTTTCGGCTTCATGTTCTTGTGCACGACGGCGGCGACGGCGGCGATCATCGCTTGCGGCGCCTCGGACTGGAAAATGTTGCGGCCCATGTCGACGCCGGAGGCGCCCTGCTGCACGGCGTTATACGCCATGGTCAGCGCCTCGAGCTCGGGCAGCTTCTTGCCGCCGGCCATCACGATCGGCACCGGGCACGACGCGGTGATGGTCTCGAACCCTTCGTCGACGTAATAGGTCTTGACGTATTGGGCGCCGAGCTCGGCGATGATGCGGCAGGCGAGCCGGAAATATTTGGCGTCGCGTACCATATTCTTGCCGACCGCGGTGATGCCCATCACCGGAATGCCCATGCGCAACCCAGCGTCGACCAGCTTGGTCATATTGTGCACCGAGCGGGTCTCGAACTCGCCGCCGATGAACACTTGAATGCCGACGCCGGCGGCGTTGAGCCGCATCGCGTCGTCCATGTCCATGGCGATCTGCTCGTCGGAGAGTTCCTCGCGCAGGATGCTCGGGCCGCCGCTCGCCCGCAGTACCATCGGCTTTTGGCATTCGGCGGGAATGACCGAACGCAAAATGCCGCGGGTGCAGAACAGCGCGTCGCAATTCGGCAATAGCGGCACGATGGACAGATCGATGCGCTCGAGGCCGGTGGTCGGACCCTGGAAGTAGCCGTGGTCGATGGCGAGCATGACGGTGCGGCCGGAAACCGGATCGAACACCCGCGCCATGCGGTTCTTCATGCCCCAATCGAGCTGGTGGGTGCCTTTGAGGAAAAAGCCCGGCGTCTGTTGCGGCCGATCGACGGAGTAGCGTTCACCTTCCTTGTCGGCTTCCGGCATCATGCACCTTCCTGATTGCGCCATTCGCGCTCGTGCCCGCGCGAGTCGGCAGACGTATGCGCCATCGTCCGCGCACCATCAAGAGTAACGGCCGGCTTTGAACTTTCGAAGACGGCTCGTCGTTAGCGCTGCGCGTGGTGTTTTTTGCGCGGAGCCGCCGGAGTGGCAGCTTGTGGGCCGGGGCCGGCCGGGTTGAGGTTACACGAGCCCTTATTGCCGGCGAGCACGTTCGGATAGCACTCCTCGAAGGTGCGATAGTTGCACTCCCAGGTGACGCCGCCGTCGCCGTAATCGATCACCGCGCACCACGGATTCTCCCGCCACGTGGCGGCATGGCCGGCCGGAACATCCAGACTCAGGACCGCCGCGAACGCGGCCGCCGCAAAGATCAGTTTCGGGATTTTCACCACGGCCATCTCTCCATTGCGTCGCCATCCGCGCGCCAAACGACAAACACCGGCACCGCCTAAATCTTGCAGCGGTGGAGCGCCGGATGATGGGGCATTTGCTTCCTAAGGCCCCAAGCTGTTGATCGCTCAACAGGATGCCGGTTGCCCGCAATTCACTCTTGGCATTGTTCCTGATTTGTTCTAGTATCTACAAGCGAGAACATACAGTGAATATCCCATGGTTTTCCAAGAAACATGGCTGAAAATGGGCTTTGCGCCATGACCGGGCCCGCCGCCCTTGCCGTGGCGCGCAACCGCGCCGCCGTGATGGCAGAACTGCGCCGGCTCATGCCCCGGATGGGGGAGCAGCGCAAACCCCTGCCCTTCGGCTTGGCGGCAATCGATTCCCACTTGCCGGACGGCGGCCTCACCTGCGGCGCCCTGCATGAGGTCGTACCAGCTGCGGAAGGCTGCATCGCCGCCGGCTTCGGTTTCATCGCGGCGGTTCTCTCCCGCCTGGCCTATCCGCTCCTCTTCGTCATGCCGGCCTACGGGCTGCGCCCCTACCGCCCGCACGGCCGGCTGCATGGCCATGGCCTCAACGCGCTCAGTCTCGATCCGGCCCGCCTCATTCTGGTCGAAACCGCAAACCGCAAGGAAACCCTGTGGGCCATGGAGGAGGCGGTGCGGTCGGCGGCGCCAGCCGCCGTCGTCGGCGTCATCGACACGCTCGATCTGAAATTGAGCCAGCGGCTGCATCTCGCCGCCACCGACGCGGGTCTTCCGGTTTTTTTATTGCGTCCTGCATCGACGCTGGAATCGAGCGCGGCGGCGACGCGCTGGCGCATCGGCACCGCGCAAGCCGCGCGCGACCGCTTCGGCCTCGTCACGCGGCCGCGCTGGCATTTGCAACTCGAGCGCTGCCGCAACGGACGGCCGGGTGAATGGGTAGTGGAGTACGATCATGTCGCGCATCGTTTCAGTTTGGCTGCCGCGCTGGCCGATTTTTCGCGCGCTCGCGGCGCAGGCGAAAAATCCATCAAGCAAGCCAGTTGATCCGGACCGTCCGTTCGTCCTCGCTGTCGTTGCAACAGGCGGCCCGCGCATCGCCGCCTTGAACGCGGCGGCCGAAGTTTCAGGCCTCGCGGCCGGCGACCTGTTGGCCGATGCCCGGGCCAAAGCGGAATTTTTACAAGTGCGTGACGCCGATCCCGCCGCCGACGATGCAGCGTTGCGGCGCTTGGCGTTGTGGGCGACGCGTTACACGCCGACCGCGTCGCCGTGGAACGAAGACAACGGCGCCGACGGTTTTTTCCTCGACATCGCCGGCGCCGCGCATCTGTTCGGCGGCGAGGAAAAATTGCTCGCCGATCTTGCTGCAAAACTGCAAAAAAATTTCGGACTGCCGGCGCGGCTTGCCGTCGCCGATACGCCAGGTGCGGCCTGGGCGCTGTCGCGCTTTCACAAAACGTCTGCGTTCGTTTTGCCCTGCGGCCAGGAAGCCGCGGCGCTCTCGCCGCTTCCCATCACGGCGTTGCGGCTTGCACCGGACACCCGCGCCACATTGCGCCGGCTCGGCTTCAAGACCGTAGGCTCGCTGCTCGACAAGCCGCGCGCGCCGTTCGCCGCGCGCTTTCCGACCGAACTGCTTCGCCGCGTCGATCAGGCGCTCGGCCGCATCGACGAGCCGCTGGTGCCGGTCGTCGCACCGCCGGTCTATCACGCGTTGCGTTATCTCATCGAGCCGATCTTCACCCATGACGCGATCATCGCCCACGCCAATCGCCTCATGGCGACGCTCATCCACGTGCTCACCCGCGACGACGTCGGCGCGCGGGGATTGCGGCTTTGCCTCTACAACGTCGACGGCGCGGTCGAGGCAATCGATATCGGACTGACGCTGCCGACGCGCAATGTCGTGCACGTCGCACGGCTCATCGAGCTGAAGCTCGAGGCCTTGGCGGCGACCTGCGATGCCGGTTTTGGTTTCGAGGCGATCGGCCTTGCGGTGACCTGCGCCGAGCCGATGCCGGCGCGGCAGACGGAGCTGACGTCTGCCACCGACGAGGGTGATCGGACGGAGCGTTGCGCAAGCTTGATCGATGCGCTGCGCCAGCGGCTTGGACCAAATAGTGTGCGACGCTTCGAGCCAGTGACCAGTCATCTGCCCGAGCGTGCCGAACTGCTGCCGCCGATCGACGGCGAGGCGTCCGCGTGGCCCGAGCCGGAACAAAAAACGCGCCCGCTCCTGCTGTTGCCCCATGCCGAGCCGGCCGAGGACGTCACCGCGCTTGTCCCCGACGGCCCGCCGCGGCGTTTCAGCTGGCGCGGCGTGACCTACGACGTCACCGGCGCGCAAGGGCCGGAACGCATCGGCGCCGAATGGTGGCGGCACCCCCTCCCTACCCTCCCCCGCAAGCGGGGGAGGGAAAGGGAGGGGGCGACGCGCGACTATTATCTCGTCGAGGATTCCGCCGGTCATCGTTTCTGGCTGTTCCGCGAAGGACTTTATGGCCGCGAGACGACGGCGGCACGCTGGTTCGTGCACGGCCTGTTTGCGTGAGTGAGAGTGTGAAATGAGTTCGCGAGTAGCGCACCTACTTCACCCTCCCCTGCAGGGGGAGGGTCGATGCCGAGCGTCAGCTCGGCGTCGGGGTGGGGTCACCCCGCGCGCACTGCCCCACCCCGGCTTCGCTGCGCTCGCCGACCCTCCCCCTGCAGGGGAGGGTGAAAGATGAGCGCCTACGCCGAACTTGCCGTCACCACGAATTTTTCCTTCCTGCGCGGCGCCTCGCATCCGGGTGAGATGGTCGCGACGGCCGATACGCTCGGTCTCGCCGCCATCGGCATCGCCGACCGCAACAGCTTTGCCGGCGTGGTGCGCGCCTATGACGAATGGAAAAAACGAAAAAACATCAAGCTCGTCGTCGGCACGCGCCTCGTCACCGTCGATGATTTCGAGGTGCTGACCTATCCGACCGATCGCCAAGCTTATGGGCGGCTCTGCCAGCTTCTGACGGAGGGCAATCTCAAGGCCAAGAAAGGCGAATGTCATCTGACCTTCGAGCAGATTCTGAGCGCCAGCGAAGGTCAGATTTTTATCGTCATACCTCCGCAATGGTTTCCCGGGCGCAGCGCAGCACCAAAAGCGCGTTCACGCGCGTCTTCGATGCGCTATGGCATAGCGAAGTGGTGCGCTGCAGACCCGGGATCGTCGCGAACGCCGAGTCTGGAACGATCCCGGATCAGCGGTGCACCGCTTCGCGCTGCACCGCATCCGGGAAACGAATCTGAGTTCACCGAGCGCCTCTCTGCTTTGGCTCGCGCAGCGCCGAACCGCACCTTCCTCGCCGGCATTCATTATCACCGCGGCGACGAGCCGCGGCGGCTCGGCCTGTTGGCCGAGCTCGGCGAGCAGCACGGCGCGCCGCTCGTCGCCGTCAACGACGTGCATTATCACGCGCCGGAGCGCCGGCCGCTCCTCGACGTCGTCACCTGCATCCGCGAGAAATGCACTTTTTCCCAAGCCGGCCTCCGGCTCGCCGTCAATGCGGAGCGGCATCTGAAAGCCCCGGACGAAATGGCGCGGCTGTTCAGAAATTTTCCCGACGCCATCGCCCGCACCGTCAAGATCGCAAATGCCTGCACCTTCTCGCTCGGCCAATTGCGATACGAATATCCCGACGAGCCGGTGCCGCCGGGCAAGACCGCCCAGCAGCATCTCGAAGACCTGACCTGGGCCGGCGCCGCGGAACGTTACCCCAAAGACCGGTTCCCGAACGGCATTCCGGCCGAAGTTCAAACGCGGCTCAACGAGGAACTAGCGTTGATCGCAAAGCTCGACTACGCCCGTTATTTCCTCACCGTCCACGATGTCGTCGCCTATGCGCGCAAAGTAAAAAACATTCTTTGCCAGGGCCGCGGCTCGGCGGCGAACAGCGCGGTGTGCTTTTGCCTCGGCATCACCGAGGTCAATCCGAACGAGAGCAAGCTTCTGTTCGCCCGCTTCATTTCGGCGAACCGCAATGAGCCGCCCGATATTGACGTCGATTTCGAGCACGAGCGGCGCGAGGAAGTGATTCAGTACATTTACGAACGCTACGGCCGCCATCGCGCCGCGATCTGCGCGACCGTCGTGCATTACCGTTCGCGCCGCGCCATCCGCGAAGTCGGCAAGGTTTTGGGCTTGACCGAGGACATCACTGCTGCACTTGCTAATACGGTGTGGGGCTCCGGCGACGAATTGCCCGACGATCACGTCCGCCAGGCCGGCCTCGATCCGAAAAATCCGGCGATCCGGCAGGCCGTCGCGCTTGCCGACGAATTGACCGGCTTTCCGCGGCATCTTTCCCAACATGTCGGCGGCTTCGTGCTCACCCGCGAACCGCTCGACCAGACCGTCCCCATTGGCAACGCCGCCATGGCCGAGCGCACCTTCATCGAATGGGACAAGGATGACATCGACACGCTCAAGCTGATGAAGGTCGATGTGCTGGCGCTCGGCATGCTGAGCTGCCTGCGCCGCGGGCTCGACCTTCTAAAGACGCATTACGGCAAGGATTATTCGCTGGCGGGCATTCCGAAAGACGGCACGGACGATGCGCCGGAAGTCTACGCGATGCTGTCGCGCGCCGACTCGATCGGCGTGTTCCAGGTCGAGAGCCGGGCGCAGATGTCGATGCTGCCGCGGCTCAAGCCGAAATGCTTCTACGACCTTGTGATTGAAGTTGCGATCGTGCGCCCGGGGCCGATCCAGGGCGACATGGTGCATCCCTATCTGCGCCGCCGCGACGGCATCGAAAAGGAACACTACCCCTCCCCGCATCCGGCGCACGGGCCGGCCGATGAACTCAAAGACGTGCTCAAACGCACCCTTGGCGTGCCACTGTTTCAGGAACAGGCGATGCAGATCGCCATCACGGCGGCAAAATTCACCCCCGACGAAGCCGACGGGCTGCGCCGCGCCATGGCCACCTTCCGCCACAACGGCACGGTGCACCTGTTCCGCGACAAGTTCATCGACGGCATGGCGACGCGCGGCTACGACCGCGATTTCGCCGAGCATTGCTTCGGCCAGATCGAAGGCTTTGGCGAATATGGCTTCCCGGAAAGCCATGCCGCGAGTTTTGCGCTCCTGGTCTACGCCTCGGCGTGGATCAAATGCCGCTATCCCGACGTGTTCTGCGCCGCCATCCTCAACAGCCAGCCGATGGGTTTTTACCAGCCGGCCCAGCTGGTGCGCGATGCACGCGCGCACGGCGTTGAAGTCCGCGAAGCCGACGTCAATTTCAGCAATTGGGATTGCACGCTGGAACAAGCCCCCTCCCTACCCTCCCCCGCAAGCGGGGGAGGAAAAGGAGGGGGGCATGCGGTACGTCTCGGTTTCCGCATCATCAGCGGGCTTGCGGAAAAGGAACTGGAAAAACTCATCGCCGCGCGCGGCAACGGTTTTGCCTCGATCGAGCGGCTTGCGGCCATCGCCGGCGTGTCGCGCTTCACCATCGAGCGGCTGGCGGAAGCCGATGCGTTCCGCTCGCTGGGTCTCGACCGCCGCGCCGCATTGTGGGCGGCACGCCGCCTCGACGTGATCGGCATCAGCACAAAACCGCGGCGCGCGGCCGCCCCCACCCTTCCCTCCCCCGCAAGCGGGGGAGGGTTAGGGAGGGGGCAGGGCCCGCTGCCGCTCTTGGCGCCGCATTTAAGCGACGAGCTTTTTCCCGAACAGGCCGTGGCGCTGCCGGCGATGCCGCTCTCCGAGCACGTGGTGGAGGATTATGTGGCGACCGGGCTGTCGCTGAAGGCACACCCCGTGGGCTTCTTCCGCGACCGTCTCGACGCGCTCGGTGCGCTGCGCAACACGGTGCTGCGCAGCGACGATGTCCGGCAGGACGCCAAAATCACCGTTGCCGGCCTCGTCCTGGTGCGGCAACGGCCGGGCACTTCGAAAGGCGTCGTGTTCATGACGTTGGAGGACGAGACCGACATCGCCAATATCATCGTCTGGCCGAAGGTGTTTGCCAAAAACCGCCGCACGGTGATGACGGCGCGCTTCCTCGCCGTGCGCGGCCGCCTGCAGCGCGCAGGCCTGGTGATCCATGTGGTCGCGGAAAGTTTCGTCGATCTGTCCACCGAGCTACCAATGTTACGTGAAGATCGGCTGAGCGAGGGCGGCGACCTGTTTTCGCCGAAATTTTCCGGCGGCCCGCTGCCGGACGGCAACGCTTTGCCGCTCAAGAGCCGCGACTTTCATTGAAGAGACTTTTCAACAACCAACCCTGCCGTCGCGGCTTGTCCTATCCGGCCGCCCTTCCTGGCAGCCGGATCCGGATCGCCCGGACCGGCGAAAACCGGCGCCAAACTCAAGACCGGCGGTCGTTTACGGCAAAAACCTACAACCGTAGGTGAATACAAGGTTATTCAGTGGGGAGTTGCACCTGTTGCGGCTGCCCTATATCGTCTAGCGTCTGATAATCGGGGGTCTCCACGCGTTGATTGAGCGTGGTGGGGGTTATGACGGAGACCCGCGACACCGCGTCACCGCGGAACCTGTCGGCATTTACGGTAGTTCCTCGGACTCGAAGAAATCGAGCCGACGAACAAAACGGCTCAGAGACGGCCGGGAGGAAATTGTGCAGCCTGCTACCAGCCTTCTGCGCGACCTCGTGCGAAAGAAAGACTTTTACGCGGGCGGACTGATGCTGTTGCTCGGCTTGGGGGTCGCGCTCAAGGGCTCGACCTACCGCGCCGGCACGCTGATGCATATGGGGCCCGGCTTCCTGCCGACCGCGCTCGGCATCATTCTCGTCCTGCTCGGCATCACCATCGCCGCCGGCTCGCTGGCGCCGGGAGAACCGGGCCACGCCGAGGACCAGAGCATCCTGCCGGCGGAGCCGCAATGGTTGGCCTGGTTCTGCATCCTCATGAGCCCGGTCTGCTTCATCTTCTTTGGACGTTATTTCGGCATGGCGCCGGGGACGTTCGCCTGCGTCTTTGTCGCCGCACTCGGTGACAAGGGTGCGACGTGGAAAGGCACGACCGTCCTTGCCGCCGTCGTCACCGTCTTCGGCGTCGGGTTGTTCTCGTACTTCCTGCAAGTGCCAATGCCGATATTCACATGGAGGGGCGGCCTGTGATCACGACCGCACTGACGGATCTCTGGTACGGCTTCGGCGTCGCGCTCGAGCCGCACAATCTGATGTTCTGTTTCATCGGCGTGCTGGTCGGCAACATGGTCGGCGTGCTGCCCGGCATGGGCCCGCTCGCCACCAT
Source organism: uncultured Alphaproteobacteria bacterium (assembly GCA_963724715.1). GTDB lineage: Bacteria > Pseudomonadota > Alphaproteobacteria > Rhizobiales > Xanthobacteraceae > BOG-931. The sequence goes on from CAVRVV010000009.1 coordinate 205,595, forward strand.
CTCGATCCTGTTGCCGCTGACCTTCGGCATGAAGCCGGTCGCCGCCATCCTGATGCTGGGCGGCGTCATGTACGGCGCGCAGTACGGCGGCGCGATCTGCTCCATCCTGCTCAATTTGCCGTGCCATCCGCCGCACGCGGTGACCTGTCTCGACGGCTTCCCAATGACCAAGCAGGGCCGCGGCGGCGTCGCGCTCGGCTTGACGGTGTTTGCCTCCTTCGTCGGTGCCTCCTGGGGCATCACCGAGATGATATTCCTGTCGCCGCTCCTGGTGCGCGCGGCGCTGCAATTCGGTCCGGCGGAAGTCTGCTCGCTGATGCTGCTCGGCCTGTTGGCCGGCTCGACCTTGGCGCGCGGCTCGCCGATCAAGGGCGTTGCCATGACCGTGCTGGGACTGTTCCTCGGCTCGGTCGGCACCGATCTCGAAACCGGATCGGAGCGCTACACCTTCGGCATGACCGAGCTCGATGACGGCATCGAACTGATCGCGCTGGCGCTGGGCCTATTCGGCATCGCCGAGTTCATGAACAGCGTCAATCAAGTGGCGCCGATCAACACCAAATATACCAACGTCACCTTCAAGGACATGCGGCCGACCAAAGCCGACATGAAACGCGCCTTCTTCCCGATGTGGCGCGGCACCATCATCGGCAGCCTGTGCGCGCTCATTCCCGGCACCGGCCCGACCATCGCCTCCTTCGTCGCTTACGCCACCGAAAAGAAGATCTCGAAACATCCGGAAAAATTCGGCACCGGCCTGATCGAAGGCGTGGTCTGCCCGGAAGCCTCGACCCACTCCTCGGTGCAGGGCGACTTCATCCCGACCATGAGCCTGGGCATTCCCGGCGACGCGGTGATGGCGCTCCTCCTCGGCGCGCTGATGATCCAGGGCATCGTGCCCGGACCGCAGCTGATCTCGCAGCATCCGGACATTTTCTGGGGCCTCGTTGCCAGCTTCTGGATCGGCAACATCATGCTGGTGCTGCTCAACGTGCCGCTGATCGGCATCTGGGTGAAGATGCTGGCGATCCCCTACAAGTTCCTCTACCCGAGCGCGATGTTCTTCGTCTGCATCGGCGTCTATGCCGCCAACAATGACTTCTTCCAGGTCGGCGAAGTGGTGGCGATCGGCCTGTTCGGCTACATCCTGCTGCGGCTCGGCTTCCATCCCGCGCCGATCCTGCTCGGCTTCGTGCTCGGCCCGCGGTTCGAGGAGAATTTCCGCCGCGCCATGCTGATCTCGCGCGGCGATATCCTGGTGTTCGTCGAGCGGCCGATCAGCGCGGTGTTCATCGCGCTGTGCGCGATCCTGATCGGCAGCCAGATCTACTTCCGGCTCAAGGGCGGCAAGACGCCGGATCTCGAACCTGCCGACGAGAACAAAGCCGTGGAAATACCGTCCGAGCTTTCGCCGCAACGCGTGCCGGCTACTCCGGCGGAATAATCAGCGTAGGCCGCGTCCAAGCACGCGGCCGAGCCGATCGGAAAATTGCCGCGCATCCGTCGGCCGCTCGCCGTCGAGCACGCGCGCCTCGTCGAATAAAAGATGCGCGGCATCCGCCTTGAATGCGCGCTCAGCCTCGCCGAGCTTGGCCAGCGCGACCACGATCTCGTGCCGCGGATTGACCTCGAGGATCGGCTTCGACGCCGCGTTCAACCGCCCTGCTCCGGCAAGAATCCGCTCCAACGCCCGGTCCGGCCCGGAATCCGGCGCCACCAGGCAGACCGCACTGTCGGTGAGCCGCTCCGAAGCGCGCACGTCCGCTACCGCTTCCCCGAGCGTCGTTTTCACGAAGGCGAGGAAATCCTTCACCGCATCCGCGACATCGACGGGCGGTGCGGCCTCGGTGTCGGTGCGCGGAATCAGCGCCAGATCGGCCGCGCCTTGGGTCACCGACTTGAACGGCTTGCCCTCGAAGCCGACACCCGGCATGACCCAGAAACTGTCGACCGGGTCGGGCAGCAATAAAACCTCGATGCCGCGGGCGCGAAAACCTTCGAGATGCGGCGAGGCTTCAAGGCGCGTCAGGTCGTCGCCGGCGAGATAATAGATCGCGGTCTGGTTGGTCTTGAGCGCACCGACATACTCTTTCAGGCTGCGCCAGCCGCCGCCCGACGCCCCCGACGCCGTGGTCTTGAACCGCGCCAGCGCCAGCATGGCGTCGCGGCGCTCGAAGTCCTCGTAGATGCCTTCCTTGAGCACCGCGCCGAAGGTCTCCCAGATTTTCGTGTAGGTTTCCGGCTCCTTGTCGGCGAGCCGCTCCAGCTCGGTGAGCACGCGATGCGTCGCGCCCTTGCGGATCGCGGCCAAGAGCGGGCTCTCCTGGATCTTCTCCCGCGAGACGTTGAGCGGCAGGTCGGCGCTGTCGACCAGGCCGCGCACGAAGCGCAGGTAGCGCGGCAGGATATCGGCATCGTCGGTGATGAAGACGCGCTTGACGTAGAGTTTTATCCGACCCTTGCGGTCCGGATCGAACAAATCGAACGGCCGTGCGCCGGGGATGAACAACAACGTCGTATAATCCTGCCGGCCCTCGGCGCGGTAATGGATGGTAACGGCCGGCTCGTCGAACTGGCCGGCGACGCTGCGGTAGAAGTCGGTGTAGTCGGCGGCGCTGATTTCCGATTTCGGCTTGGCCCACAACGCCGCGCCGTCGGAGATCTCGGCCGGCTCGCTGCCGGCCTTTTCGATGATCGCGATCGGCACCGGAACGTGACCCGACTGCGCCTTGATGAGCCGCTCGATGGTGGAGCGCTCGGCATAGGTTTTGGCGTCGTCCATCAGATGCAGCACGACGCGAGTGCCGCGCGCCGGCGCCTCGGCGAGCGCCACCGACGATATGGCAAACGTTCCCTTGCCGTCCGACGACCACAGCCAGGCCGTCTCCGTGCCGGCGCGGCGCGACACCACGTCGACCCGCTCGGAAACCATGAAGGCCGAGTAGAAGCCGACGCCGAAGCGTCCGATCAGCGCGGTCTCGTCGTCGGGCTGTTTGGCCCCGATGCGGTCGAGGAACGCCTTGGTGCCCGACCGCGCGATGGTGCCGAGTGCTTCCGCGAGCTCCTCGCGGCTCATGCCGATGCCGTTGTCCTCGACGGTCAGGCGTTTTTGCTCGGCATCGATCGACAGCGTGATGCGCGGCTTGACGTCGTCGCCGAGCAGCGCCGGCTCGGCGATGGCCTCGTAGCGCAGCCGCTCGCAGGCGTCGGCGGCATTGGCGATCAGCTCGCGCAGGAACACCGATTTATCGGAATAGACCGAGTGCACCATCAGCTGCAGCAATTTGGCGACGTCGGCCTGGAACGGCTGGGCCTCGGACGATCGGCTTTCCGATACTTTTTCTTCGGCAGTTGTCATAACCAAATCCCCAATGGCTTCTTATTTGCTCCGAGATGGAGGGGAGTAGCCGCGGATTCAAGACCGCGAGGATGGTGCGCGTCCCAAAATAGCTCCGAGCCCGCCCGCGGCGATGTAACATGCCCTTACAACCAATGGCTATCCGGGCAAGTCGGGCTGCCCTCAGGCGGCCCCCCTAGCGCGCGGCATCGCCGGTCGCGAAAATCGCGTCGCGCGCCTCGATCGAGAGCAGCATCTTTTTCTCGTCGTGACCGGCACCGTCCACGATGGCATGTTTCAACCGCGGCGCCATGCCGCTCGTGGTCATGGCGTGCAGGTAATTTCGGCCGCGTTCGAGCCGATTGCGCCCTTGGGCCCGTGCCGCACAGGATTGATCCAAGATACCGTTGGATTTTCGATCCTTTGCTCCCAATAGCAAAGTGATGTCCCGCGCCGCAAAATCGTGCAGGACCTTGCCGACGTCGCCGACATAAGGTGGCGGATTGTCGAAGCCGTATTTCCATTGATTGAAATCTTGACAGTCAGGCGGCAGCGGACGCGCCGTCGTGGGATACAGATACGTTCCCGCGTTGGCGATCACAAAGCTGATTGCGGGACCCGGTTGCGACTGCATCACGACGGCATAACGTGCGAGCATTTGCGCACCACCGCCATGACCGACAAAAACGATTTTTTGCAGTTGCGGAAATGCCGACTTGTTCGAAAGCTTCGCCACGATGTCATCGAGAACGTCATACGAACTGGCGGCAGGATTATCGGAATGAGCCGCGGCGGGGCTTTGTGCCGGCCTGCCCTCGGCCCAATCGTCATTCCAGCGCAGATAGCGATCGGCGAGGTGATGCGCCGTCACGTCCGCCGGATTCAGGAATTGCGGCGCCACGACAATGGTCGCCTCAGCCGGGGGCCCGGCCGCTTTGACCAGAGCGAGCCCCGTCGCGAAATAGTCCGCTGCGTCACGAAGCCTGCCGTGGATGATCACGAGTGCTTGACGAGCAGTTGCGGATCCTGCGCGAAAATCCACCGACGCATACACCGGATAATCGCCGCTGCCACGAGCGGGATCGAGAGTCACAATTGCGGAGCCGACCTGTTCGACCGGTGGGGTCGGTGCCGCCTGAGCCTGGATCGGCATGATGCCGAGGGTGCCGGCTACAAGAAGCGAGGTCGCAAGAGCGCACGCCGGCAATCCGCGCAGCCGTCGAACATTTCCGGCGTGTCCCATCAGCCTGCTCCGTCGTCTGACACTCTGTGACTTTCCGAGGTCAGGGGGGATGCGTATCCGGCTTTTCCTGATGGCCGGTTACCAGCCCGAAGCAGAAAATCTTAATTTGCCGATCGGGTTGGGAAGTACCGGCCCTAGACCGGCACCTTGACCGTCGCCCGCAAGCCCCCCATCGGGCTTGCGCCGAGCGCGATGTCGCCGCCGTGGGAGCGGGCGATGTCGCGGGCGATGGCCAGGCCTAAGCCGGTGCCGCCTTGGTCCTGGTTGCGCGCATCGTCGAGACGCAGGAACGGCTTGAACACGTCCTCGCGCATTTGCTGCGGGATGCCGGGCCCGTCGTCGTCGACCGTCACCGTGAGCCAGCGATGGTCGCGGTGGCCGGTGATCGCGACGGTGGAGGCAAAGCGCGCGGCGTTGGAGACGAGATTGGCCAGGCAGCGTTTGAACGCCGCCGGCCGCACCGTGACTTCCGCCGGTCCGTGGAAGGCTGCCGTGGCGCGATGGCCGTGGCGCTCGATATCGAGCCGCAATTCCTCGAGCAAAGCGGCGATGTCGGTCGGCGCCGACTGCTCGCCGGTGTCGCCGCGGGCAAAGGCGAGATAGGCCTCCAGCATGGCGGCCATCTCGTCAACGTCCTTCTTGATGGCCTCGACCTCGGGGCTGTCGCCGAGCAAGGCGAGCTCGAGCTTGAACCGCGTCAGCACCGTGCGCAGATCGTGCGACACGCCGGCGAGCATGGTGGTGCGCTGCTCGATGGCGCGCTCGATGCGGATTTTCATTTCCAGGAATGCCGCCGCCGCGCGCCGCACTTCGCGCGCGCCGCGCGGCCGGAAATTCGGCGCCTCGCGGCCCTTGCCGAACGCTTCAGCGGCGTCGGCCAGCCGCACGATCGGCTTGATCTGGTTGCGCAGGAACAGGATGGCGATGGTCAGCACGACGACCGAGGTGAGCACCATCCACATCAAAAAGGCCAGCGAATTGGAATTGTAGGCGTCGGCGCGCGGCGCAAACACGCGCATGATGGTGTCGTCGAGCTTGATGCGGATTTCCACGATCGAGGAGCGGCCGACGGTGTCGATCCAGAACGGCAGGCCGATCTGCTTGCGGATTTCGTTCGACAGCTCCTGGTCGAGCGAGGAGAAGAACGGTTTCGGTCCGGGCGGCGGCAGATCCGTGACGGGCAGGAAATCGACCACAAGGCCGAGCCGGTCCTGGGCGATGCGGCGCAATTGCGCGCGATTGGTGCCAGGCGGAAAGGTTTTATAGACGTCGATGAGGGTGGCGATCTCCCGGGTCACCGCCGACGACAGATAGAAATTAACCACGCTCGACTGCCGCTCGACGAACAGGAAGGCGACGATCGATTGCAGCACCACGAGCGGCGCGATGACGATCAACAGCGCGCGGGCATAAAGGCCGTGCGGCATCACCGAACGCAGCCAGCGGGTGAAGCGGTCCCACGGCCCGGTGATATAGCCCGCGGCGCCGGCGACCGCGTTGGCCGCGGTCACCACACGGCCTGCCGCGACCCGCAGACGTCCGATGCCATCGTCGAAACTGGCCATGATGCTTTAAAGCGCCGGAACGAGCCGGTAGCCCACGCCGCGCACGGTCTGCACGATCAGCGGATTGGCCGGATCGCGTTCGATCTTGCGGCGCAGCCGGTTGACCTGCACGTCGACGGTGCGCTCGCTGACATTGTCGCCGTTGCCGGCGAGCGCCTGGCGCGGCACGGTCTCGCCGACGCTCGACGTCAGCACGCGCAGCATGTCGCGCTCGCGATCGGTGAGCCGGATCGCCTCCTCGCCGCGGCGCAACTCGCCGCTCACGAGATGGAACACGAATTGGCCGAAGCGCACCAATTCCACCGGCGCCGCGACCGGCGGCCGGGCGCGTTTCAAGATATTGGCGATGCGCAGCGACAGCTCGCGCGGCTCGAACGGTTTTGCCAGATAATCGTCGGCGCCGATTTCGAGCCCCATGATCCGGCTCTCCTTCTCGTCGCGCGCGGTGAGCATCAGGATCGGCACCGCGGACGAGGTGCGGATGGCTTTGACGAGGTCAAATCCGTTCTCGCCCGGCATCATGACGTCGAGGACGAGGAGATCGAATTTCAGGCCCAAAAGCTTGGCGCGCGCCTCCTGCGCGGTCTCGGCGGTGGAGACGCGGTAACCTTCGGCGACCAAGAAACGTAACAGCAGCGCGCGGATACGGCGATCGTCGTCGACGACGAGCAGATGCGGCGCGTCGTCTAAAGGCGTCGCAAGAGCCGGCGCCGTCATGAGCCGCGGTCCCGGCCGCGCGGCCGCGCCCGGTCGGCATCGGCGATCAGGCGCAGCACGTGGTCGCGGTCGTCGGCGTCGATCATGCCGGCGAGAAAGCGCCGCGCCGCCTCGCGCGCGCTGGGGCCGAACTCGGCCAACACGCGCGCGATGCGCTCGGTCTGCAGGCCGGCAAGCTGCATGGCCAGTGCCTCGCCCGCCGGGCTGACATGAAGGAGCCGCTGGCGGCGGTCGTGGGCACCTTCGCGCTGCACGACGTAACCCTGGTCGATGAGTTGCTTGAGCACGCGGCCGAGCGATTGCTTGGTGATTTTCAGGATCTCGAGGAGGTCGGCGACCTTGATGCCGGGATTGCGGTTGACGAAGTGCAGCACGCGATGGTGGGCGCGGCCGAAGCCGAGCTTGGCCAGCACCTCATCGGGATCGCCGACGAAATCGCGATAGGCGAAGAACAGAAGCTCGATGAAATCCCAGTACGGCTCCTGCGCCGCGGGCGTCGCCTCGACCGGCTCGGCGGTGGAGCGGGGTTTCCTGGCCGTGGTGATACTGAAGTCAGCCATTTAGGTAAGCACTATTGACATATTTCGGGCGGCTTGTTAAGCCAAAGCTGCGACCGCAACATCGGACCGCGCCGTTCCGGCTTAACGTTGCGCCGGGCTATAAAGGGCGCTCCTATAGAGCGACTGCGACCATAACGGGAGTCCCGCCCCGAAGCAAAAGCCGGCCGCGCACAAGCTGCGGCAAGTTTCGGGTTGGGTGAGACATAAGGGAGGCAATGCCATGGCAGTGCCCTTCGACCAACGCTCCGATCTCATCTGGTTCGACGGCAAGCTCATCGCCACGGCCGATTGCAAGATCAGCGTACTCACCCACGGCCTGCATTATGCGAGCTGCGTGTTCGAGGGCGAGCGCGCCTATGGCGGCGTGATTTTCGAGGGCACCAAGCATTCCGAGCGGCTGAAACGCTCGGCCGAAATCCTCGATTTCGAAATTCCCTATTCGGTGGCGGAGATCGACGCCGCCAAACGCTTGGTTCTGGAAAAGAACAATCAGAAAGAAGCCTATGTGCGGCCGATCGCCTGGCGCGGCTCGGAGCAGCTTGGCGTCTCGGCGCAGCACAACAAGATCCACCTCGCCGTCGCCACCTGGGAATGGCCGAGCTATTTCGACCCGGCGCAGCGGCTCAAGGGCATCCGGCTCGACCTCGCCGAATACCGGCGGCCCGATCCGAAAACCGCGCCCTGTCTCGCCAAGGCCGCTGGGCTTTACATGATCTGTACCGTCTCAAAACATCGCGCCGAAAAACGCGGCTATGCCGACGCCATGATGCTCGACTGGCAGGGCCGCGTCGCCGAATGCACCGGCGCCAATATCTTTTTCATCAAGGACGGCAAGATCCACACTCCGATCGCCGACTGCTTCCTCGCCGGCATCACGCGCTCAACCGCGATCGCGATCGCGCACCGCCACGGCATCGAGGTGATCGAGCGCCGCATCATGCCCGAGGAGCTCTCCGGCTTTTCCGAGTGCTTCATCACCGGCACTGCGGCCGAAGTGACGGCGGTGTCCGAAATCGCCGACTGGAAATTTACCCCCAGCCGCATTACCCAGACCTTGATGAGCGACTACACCGCCGAGGTGCAGCCCAAGGGCAAGGCCGCGGCGGCATAGCCGCAAGCGTGGCCGTTCAAAGCCGGTGGTAGGCGCGTAAGCGCCCCGCTCGACCCCGGTTGTCAGCGACACATCAAAAAGCAGGTGACCTGTGACGTACGTCACAGGTACGGCCGGACAGGCGCAATTTCGTGCTGCCGATCACATGCGCCACGGCATCGGAGGTTTATTTTATAGGACGCTAGATTGTCGAGCTTTGGAGACAGCCATGGACACGAGGAACCCTCTTTCGCTTCGCCTGTGGCGCCATGTGCGGCAGAGTTTTACCGCATGGCATGACCGCGCGAATTCACGCGTCGAGCTTGCCGGTCTCACCGATCGCACTTTGCGTGACATCGGCCTGTGGCGCGGCCATCAGCGATTTGGTGCCACCAAGCTGTTCTGGATTCCGTAAGACCGCCCGGCGCCGAGCCGCCGACGCCACCGATTGCGATTCGCACGCGCTTTACTTGGCCGGTTCGCGCCGCGGCGGCGGTACCGACCAGCGCTCGGCGGCGGCATCATCGGTGACCTTGGCGTCGACCCAGATTTTGCCGGAAACTTTTTCGACTTGCTTCCAGAACGGCGCACGAGTCTTCAGGTAATCCATCAGGAAAGACGCCGCGGCGAAGGCCGCCTCGCGATGGCTCGAGGCGGTCACCACCAGCACGATGACCTCGCCGGGCGCGATCCGGCCGTAGCGATGGATCACGGTGACGCCGAGGAGCGGCCAGCGCGCGCGCGCTTCCTCGACATGGCGGGCGATCTCGGCTTCCGCCATGTCGGGATAGTGTTCCAGTGTCAGCGCCGCGATCGGCTCGCCGTTCTCGTCGACGCGGCACAGCCCGGTGAAGGTCACCACGGCGCCGATGTCGGTGCGGCCGCGGCTCAGCAGCGCCGCTTCGGCGCCAACGTCGAAGGCCTCACGTTGCAGGCGGATGGTCGTGGTCATGACGACGCTGCATCACCCGCCGGTCATCGGCGGGAAGAAGGCGATCTCGTGGGCGCCATCGATCCGCGAGTCGGCGCGCACGTGGTTGCGATCGATAGCGGTGCGGATCACTTTCGGATTTTCGAACGCGTAGGCGTAGCCTTCGCCGCGCTGGGTGAGCCAGGCGACCAGGTCGCCGACGGTGGCCACGCCTGCCGGCGGATCGATCTCCTCCTCCGCCAAGCCTACGCGCTCGCGCACCCAGGCAAAATACAAAAGCTTCACGCATCCTCCCGGGTGAGGTGGTGCACCCCGGCCTGCAGATAATCCCAACCCGTATAGAGCGTCAGTATGGCCGACAGCCACAAGAGCGTGATGCCGATCCGGGTGACCACCGGCACGATGGCGTCGCCGGCCTCGCCGCAGATCAGAAAGCCGACGGCTATGAGCTGCAGCGTGGTCTTCCATTTGGCGAGCCGCGTTACCGGCACGCTGACGCGCAGCTCGGCGAGATATTCGCGAAGGCCCGAGACCAGCACCTCGCGGCAGAGAATGACCACGGCGGCAAGCAGCGCCCAGCCATGGATGGTGGTTTCCGCCGCCAGCATCAACAGGCACGAGGCGACCAGAAGCTTGTCGGCGATCGGATCGAGCATGCGGCCGAGCGAAGATTGCTGGCCCCAGATACGGGCAAAATAGCCATCAAAGAAGTCGGTGACGCCGGCGGCAATGAAAATCGTCAGCGCCACCCAGCGCAGCCACAGCCCGCCGTCGAGAATGCTCTGCCAATACATACAGCCGACCACCACGGGCACGGCGGCGATCCGCGCATAGGTCAGGATGTTGGGCAGCGCGCTGGCATGCCCACGCAACCGTGCCGGCGTGGTCGTTGAGTTCATGGCCGCACCATAGCGCCGCCCGATGACGGCTGCGAGACCCAAGGCGCGCATGTCAGCGCGTCGCCGCGCGACGCCCCTAATGGAACCTTACTCTTCCGCATGGCCGCCGTCCGATCTTTAAGCTGCCCCCTCGTGGAAAAATTCGTAAATCCGCCGCGCCGTTTCGGCACTGATGCCCTCGACCTGCATCAGGTCGGTGACCGAGGCGCGCTCGATGGCTTTGAGCGTGCCGAAGTGATGCAGCAGCGCGCGTTTGCGCGTCGGTCCGATGCCGGCGATCTCCTGCAGGCCGGCCTCGCGCATATCGCGCGCCCGGCGCGTCCGGTGCGAGCCGACGGCGAAACGATGGGCCTCATCGCGCAGCCGCTCGACGAAATAGAGCACCGGGTCGCGCGGCGGCAGCTTGAACAAGTCGCGGCCTGGGAGGAAGAAGGTTTCGCGGCCGGCATCGCGATCCGGCCCCTTGGCGATGGCGACCAGCGGGACCTCGGCGCCCAGCCCGGCGAACACTTCGCGGGCCGCGTTGAGTTGCCCGAGCCCGCCGTCGATCAGCACCAGGTCGGGCCAAGGCGAGTCGTCGCCCTCATCTTCCCTCCCCCCTTGCGGGGGAGGAAGCGGCGCGATCGATCCCTCGATCGATCGCGTGAGTGGATAAGTACGCTTGATGCCGTCGGCATCAAGCTGTGGCAAAGCGAGGTCAGGTGAGGGTTCGAGAATCCCTGCCTCCGCCGGGATTCTCAAGCCCTCACCCGGCGCGCCGCTTTGCGGCACGCCGCCCTCTCCCGCAAGGGGAGAGGGCAAAGTTCGCGGCGCTTCGTTCATCAGCCGCCTGAAGCGGCGCTCCAAAACTTCGCGCATCATGGCGAAATCGTCGCCGGGGGTGAGCTCGGTCGAGCGGATGTTGAACTTGCGGTAGTCCTTTTTGCGAAAGCCTTCCGGCCCGGCGACGATCATGGCGCCGACCGCGTTGGTGCCCTGGATATGGCTGTTGTCGTACACTTCGATGCGGCGCGGCGGGCGCGGCAGGGCGAAAGTCTCGGCGAGTTGATCGAGCAGTTTCTGCTGCGAGGAAGTTTCGGCAAGCTTGCGGCCGAGCGCCTCGCGCGCATTGGCGAGCGCATGCGCCATCAAATCCTTCTTCTCGCCGCGCTGCGGCAACGAGATTTCGACTTTGTGGCCGCTCTTGGTGGCGAGCGCTTCGGCGAGCAGCGCCTCATCCTCGATGGCGTGCGAGATCAGGATCAGGCGCGGCGGCGGCTTGTCGTCGTAAAACTGTGCCAGGAACGCCGAAAGCACTTCGCCCGGCCCGAGCGATTTGTCCGCCTTTGGAAAATAGGCGCGGTTGCCCCAGTTCTGCCCGGTGCGGAAGAAGAACACTTCGACGCAGGTGAAGCCGCCCTGCTGGTGCACGGCAAAGACGTCGGCCTCCTCGACGGTGCGTGGGTTGATGCCTTGCTGCGATTGGATCGCCGACAGCGCCGACAGACGGTCGCGATAGATCGCGGCGTGTTCGAAGTCGAGCGCCGTGGAGGCTTTTTCCATTGCCGCGGCGAGCTGGTCCTTGACCGACTTGCTGCGGCCGGACAGGAACGCATTGGCCTCGCGCACCAGCACCGCATAATCGCCGAACTCGATCTCCTTGGTGCACGGCGCCGAGCAGCGCTTGATCTGATAGAGCAAACACGGCCGGGTGCGGCTTTCGAAGAACGGATCGCTGCAGGAGCGCAGCAAAAATGCGCGCTGCAACGCATTGACGGTGCGGTTGACCGCCCACACCGAGGCGAACGGGCCGTAATACTGGCCCGGTCGCGAGCGCGCGCCGCGGTGCTTTAGGATTTGCGGCGCCCAATGATCCGAGGTGATCAGGATATAGGGAAACGATTTGTCGTCGCGCAGCGTGACGTTGAAGCGCGGCCGCAGCCGCTTGATCAGGTTGGCTTCGAGCAGCAGCGCCTCGGTCTCGGTGCGGGTGACGACGAATTCGAGCGTGCGGGTCTGCGCGATCATGCGCTCGATGCGGGTATCGAGGCCGGTCGGCCGCGCATAGGCGCCGATGCGCTTCTTGATGTTTTTGGCCTTGCCGACATAGAGCACGTCGCCGCGGCCATCGATCATGCGATAGACGCCGGGCCGCGACGGCGCCTCTTTGATGGCGTGGACGATGGCGTCGCGTCCGGCGGCGAGCGAACCGGCGCCCGCTTCGTCGAGCTGGATTGTCGCGGCCTCGTCGGCTTCCGGCAGCGCCTCTTCGTCGTCCTCTTCGACGAGATCGGGCTCCGGCGCGACGTCTTTCTTCGGATCGCTCATGCGTGCAGGCAGTTTACGCTGTTCGGTCTCAAGCCGGGTCAGGCCGTGAATATAGGCTTTCTTAACGATGACATCTTGGAACTACTTACCGGTTCATCACCGCTTAACTGAAACATCGCGATAAATTCTATAGGCCGGGTAGACGGTCTTGGCGCCTTACCTCGAGCCTCAATATGGGCATTGGGAGCCCGCCGCGCGCTGGCGTTGCGCGGTTCGGTCCCACCTGCTTCGCGGAGGTCACAAATGAAAACCGTTTTTGGCGCAGCTCTCCTGGTCGCAACGGCGGCCATAGCCGGCCCGGCGCTTGCCGCCGACCTGCCGGCCGCAAGCTACTACAGCGCCCCGGCGCCGCTGTCGGGCTTTAGTTGGATGGGCCCCTATCTCGGCGCCAATATCGGCTACGAATGGGGCCACGTGAGCCACAATCCGACCAACCCGTCCGGCATCGCCGGCGGTATTGAGGCCGGCTACAATTGGCAATTCGGCCAATTCGTCACCGGTGTCGAAACCGACATCCAGGCCTCGGCGGCGAGCGACACGTTCGCGCCGTGGCAGTTTTCCAATCCGTGGTTCGGCACCTTGCGCGGCCGCGCCGGCATCGCCATCGGCAATGTGCTGCTGTTCGGCACCGCGGGCCTTGCCTATGGCAGCCTCACTGTGGACAGCCCGGGCAACCTGTCGGAGACCAGGACCACACTCGGCTGGGCGGCCGGCCTCGGCGGTGAAGTCGGCCTGACGCCGCACTGGTCGGCTAAGGCCGAATGGCTCTACCTCGATCTGTCGGACCGGTCCTTTTCGGTCACCGGCAACACCAATGGGCTGACCGCCAATCTGCTGCGCCTAGGCGTCAATTATCATTTCTGAGCATGATCCGGAAAAAGCCTGCCCTCGGACTTGATCCGAGGGTGGAACCGGTTTTCCGAAAAGATTCATGCCCTAAAAAATGTCCGCGCCGGGTTTCATTCCCGGGAGGTAGCGGGTTCCACGGACCAAGCGGGTTCCACGCAACTGGTAAGTTCCCGTTGTATGATTTTCGCCGCTATTAATACTTCCTTTACCATCATCCTGCCGGCGTTAAGACATTGTTCCCTTTAATCGTGGCTATACTGACCCATATCTTGCCATATTGTCGTCCAGATAGACGAACCCACTGTGTCTTCCCTACACTAGACGCAAAAATGTACGCGAATACTATGCCGCCACCTACTTTCAATGGAGGCTCGTAATGAAGCGTGTGTTTTTCGCCCTCGCCAGCATGGCGGCACTGATGGGCACGGCGGCGGCGGCCGATCTTCCGCCGCGTATGGCGCCGCAGCCTTATTACAAGGCTCCGATTGCCGTTCCGGTCTACAACTGGACCGGCTTCTACATCGGTATCAACGGCGGCGGCGGCTTCGGCCGCTCGACCTGGGATTCGACTGGCAGCTTCAACACGTCCGGCGGACTGGTTGGCGGCACGGTCGGCTATAATTATCAGTTCGGCCAAGCTGTCCTCGGCGTCGAAGGCGACATCGACTGGGCCAATATCAACGGCACCACCAACACCGCCTGCCCGTTCGGCTGCAAGACCAGCGACCACTGGCTGTCGACCGTGCGCGGCCGGCTCGGCTACGCCGCCGACCGCTTCATGCCCTTCGTCACCGGCGGCGCCGCGTTCGGCGATATCCGCGCCTCGACCCCGGGCTTCGCCGGCGCCAACACCACCAATGCCGGCTGGACGGTGGGTGCGGGCCTCGAATTCGCCATCGCCGGCAACTGGACCGCCAAGGCCGAATATCTCTACGTCAACCTCGGCAAGTTCAATTGCGGCATCTCCTGCGGCCCGTTCGTGACCGACAACGTGTCGTTCACCACCAACCTCGTGCGCGCCGGCGTCAACTACCGGTTCTGATCGCTGCGGCGAATGTGTGAAAGCAAAACCCCGGGGCAAAAGCTCCGGGGTTTTGTTTTGAAGCCCGACGAGATCAAGCCGGCACGACCGGTACCTTGTCCTTGCGCAGCTTGGCGATGAACTGCGGATCGTTGTGCAGATGCGCGGTGACCAGTTCCGGCGGGGTGAGCGCCAGCCACTGGTCGAGCGACACGTCGGCGTAATAGTCGCTCTTGAAGATTTCCAGAAACTTCAACGTCGTAGTACCGGTGTTCTCGATGTAATGCCCCATGGCGAAGGGCACGAAGCCGACGTCGTTCTCGAAGAAATCAAAAGTGCGGGCCTGGCCCGACGCCGCGAACACGCCCATGCGCGCCTGGCCTGCGATATAATATTGCCACTCGTCGGTATTCGGATGCCAATGCAGCTCGCGCATGCCGCCCGGCTCAACCTCGACCAAAGCCGCGGCAATGGTCTTGGAAGCCGGGAAGAGTTTGGTGTCGGTGATCCGCACCGATCCGCTTTTGGTCTTGATCGGCGTCTGCGCCAGCATGCGGTGGCTGAAGCTTTGCGGCACCGGCGTCGCGCCCGCGATCTTGTCGGCATCGAGCGGTCCCGGAAGCGGCGCGGGGAAGATATAGAGCTGGCTCGGGTCGGGCACATTGGCGAAGGCCGAAGCGTCCGTGCCGAAATTCTTGGCCAGCACGTCGGGCGGCACGTGCTTGATCCAGTCGCTGAGTAGAAAGGTATTGTCCTCGTCGAAATCGCCGTCGTCGAACACCAACAAAAACTCGGCGCCGTCGGGACCCAGGCCCTGGATCGAATGCGGGATGCCCGGCGGGAAATACCACAGATCGCCGACGCCGACGTCGTCGACAAAATTGCGGCCTTGCGGATCGATCGCGGTGATGCGCGCGCTGCCGTAGAGCATGTAGGACCATTCGGCGGCCTTGTGCCAATGCAGCTCGCGCACACCGCCGGAATTGAGCCGCATGTTGACGCCGGCAATATTCTTGGAAACGCCGAGCTCGCGCACCGTCACCTGCCGGGTCCAGCCGCCCGAACTCCAGGCGCATGTGCGAGTCATCGAACGAAAAGCGCAAATTCGGCAGCGTGCCGTGGTCGGCGGCCGGCGGCGAGAGGATGTCCGGGTTCTGGCTGGCACGGACCGGATTCTTCGGGCCCGGATTGGTGCCGCCCTTGCCGGGGCGCGTCGGTTGCGGCATCGGCGGAGCGGTCTGCGCCTGCGCCACCGTCGCCGCCGAGAGCGCGCCGCCAGCCGCCGCGACCGCCAGCATGTCGCGGCGCGAAATGGAATTCGAGATCGAACTCATCTTCCTCTCCTTGTCGTTGTCGTCGTTTTTGTCGGACGGGCCGCCGCCGCGCCCCAGGGGTGCGCAACCGTCGATCGTTCTAGCTTAGGCCATTGCCTAAAAGTCTTGAATGGGACCTGACGTATTTAGCCGCATTTGCTTCACAAACGGCCCGCTGGCCGCAAAATCGCCTTCATGCCCGCTGACTGATCCTCGCCAATTCGGTATCCTGCAGGGTGGCCCCTGGCTGCCGGGATCGGATGCAGTTTTAGGGCGTTCCAGGAAGGGGATTAACTTGTTTGCAACACGCCGGCTTGCTGCTGCGGCATTGCTGCCGATCGCAGGCGCGTTTTTCGTTCTGCTGTTTTCAGCAATGGACTCGCGCGCCCAAAATCCATCCGGCAACTGCGAAGAAGGCGCAGCCGAGGTCACGGTGCTGTCCACACCGATGGCGCCGTGGAAGGGCATGCCGTTGCGCGTCGTCTTCACTGCGGAAAAACCGCTCGATGGCGAACTCTCCCTGATCGCACCCGATGGCAGGGTCGTGGCCAAATCGCGCGACCGCCAAGGCGGGCCGCCGTATTTCTGGTACGCCGAAGTGGCGTCGCCCGCGGTTGGGACCTGGCGCGCGGCGCTCGCGGCGTCAGGCTGCGGCACCATCACCCGCGACATCGCCGTGCGCGATGCCCCGGCGCCGCCGCCGGGCGCGACGCCGGGCGCGGTCTGGCCGGTGCGCGCGTCATGGAACCGGGCCACGGAAAATTTGTATTCGGCTTGGATTCAAAAACTGTTCGACGCGCCGCTCGACGCCGAACCGTCGTGGCCGACGCTACGCGCCGTGCTGCGCGACCGTTCGCGCAACATGCTGTTCAACTATCTGGGCGCCGGCGAAGACGAAGTGTCGGCGCCGATCAGCCCCGACTGCGCCGATCTTGTCTACTTCTTGCGCGCCTATTTCGCCTTCAAGATGGGGCTGCCGTTCGGCTACTCCAATTGCTCGCGCGGCGGCGGCGGCCGGGCGCCGAAGTGCTACTCTTGGCTGACCAACCTCAATCCCCCCGCGGCGGCGCAGCGGGACGGATTGGCGGCGGGTTTCGGCGCTTATTTGCCGGTGGTCGCCGACGCCGTTCAGTCTGGCGCCGTGCGGGTGCTGGCGACCGACGACAACACCGATTTTTATACCGTACCGCTGACGCAAGAGGCGTTGCGTCCGGGCACCGTCTACGCCGATCCTTACGGCCACGTTCTGATGCTGGTGCGGCGCGTACCGGAATCCGGCGGCGCGGCCGGCATTTTCCTTGCTGTCGACGGCGAACCCGACGGCACGGTGGCGCGCAAGCGTTTTTGGCGCGGCAGTTTCCTGTTTGCCCACGAACCCCTGCTCGGCAGCCCGGGCTTTAAGCGCTTCCGGCCGATCATGCGCGACGCGGGCGGCAGCTTGCGGCGGCTGACCAATGCCGAAATCGCCAAAAATCCGCAGTACGGCGATTTCTCGCTGGAGCAATCGCAGCTCGGCGTCGAGGACTTCTACGATCATATGGATGACGTGATGTCGCCCGAGCCGCTCGATCCGGTGCGCGCGATGAAGGGAGCGATCGACTCGCTCGAAGAGCAGGTGAAAACGCGCGTGGGCTCGGTCGAGAACGGGCGAAAATTCCAGAACAGCGGCAAGGGCGAAGCGACCATGCCGAATGGGCCGGCGATCTTCGCGACCAACGGCGCGTGGGAAGATTTCGCGACTCCGGCGCGCGATTTTCGCCTGCTCATCGCGATCGACGTGGTGCGCGGCTATCCGGACAAGGTGGCGCGGCAGCCCGAACGCTACGCCATGCCGCGCGGCGAGAGCGTCGCGCAGGTCAAGGCCGAATTGCAGAGCGTGCTGGCGTCGGAGCTTGCGGCGCGCAAGTTCACCTATACGCGCAGCGACGGCTCGGCGTGGACGCTTTCGCTGCAAGACGTGATCAACCGCGCCGCGGATCTCGAGATGGGCTATAATTTGAACGACTGCGTCGAGCTGCGCTGGGGCGCGCCGGACAAGAGCGACGAGGCCTCGACCTGCAAGCGGCACGCGCCGGCGGCGCAGCGCGCCAAGATGACCGACTACCGCGCCTGGTTCCGCGAGCGGCACTGGCCGCACGCTTAGCAGTCGAGCGGCGCGGACAAGCGGATGATGACGAAGTTTTGCTTCGTCATTGGCCTCGCGCTGCTGGCGGGTGGAACTCCTCTCCTCGCGCAAGACGACCAGCTTCGCAACACGCTCGACAATCTGGTCGCCGCTTATCCGAACGCGCTCTCCGGGCACGACGATAAAGTGCTGCGCTGGCGTGACGGAACCATCATGCCCCTATCGGAAGGCACCGAGAACAAGCCCTTCCAGGAGTTGCTGCGGCACCCGTCCATCGCCGACCAGTTTCGCATTTCCTATCCGCGCGGCCCGCTGGAAGAGCCGCCGGCCGCCGATGCCGATCCGGGCCGCTTCCGCAACACCGCCTTCTTCACCAAAATGTACGGCGACTGCCAAAGGGGCGAGGTGTCACCGCGCCTTGTTTCGCTGGCCTGGCTTCCCAAGAGTTGGGGCCAAGCGATCCGCATCACGTCGGTGAACGGCGTCGATACGCAATTGCGCGCGGTGTCGGCGGAGATCGACGCGCTGCCGGAAAAAATCAAGCGCGCCGCCTACCCTATCGCCGGCACGTATAATTGCCGCACCGTGGCCGACACCGGCCAGCCGAGCCCGCATGGCTACGGCATTGCCATCGATCTCAATACCGCGGTGTCGGATTATTGGTACTGGCGGCCCCATGACGGGGCCATCGTCTATCGCAACCGCATGCCCGCAGAAATCGTCGCGATCTTCGAAAAGCACGGTTTTATCTGGGGCGGCAAATGGTATCACTTCGATACCATGCATTTTGAATTTCGGCCGGAGTTGCTTGTTGCGAAGTGAGGCGCGAATTCGCTTTCGTCAGCGCGCGCGGTTAGGGCACGTACGTACTCGTAATCCG
Organism: uncultured Alphaproteobacteria bacterium; assembly: GCA_963724715.1. Taxonomy (GTDB): domain Bacteria; phylum Pseudomonadota; class Alphaproteobacteria; order Rhizobiales; family Xanthobacteraceae; genus BOG-931. The sequence continues at coordinate 224,432 of CAVRVV010000009.1, forward strand.
GTTCGGTGAGCGTGGCTCGCCACTCGCCGAATGTCCGCTTCGCTCCAAAAGCGACCGAAATGCTGCATTGCCGCGAAACGACGCGAAGGGCCAACTCCAGACTCATGCAGCGCAGCAAGTAGGGGATGAGCGACCGGCCAAACAGCCGGTCTGGGAGCCGAGCACGCTATTGACAAGCGGACGCTGGGCCCGATGCTTGAGATCATGAATCGCGATGATTTGAAGCGGCTTCTTGGCCCCTTTCCAGTACGATGCCCACTTGATGCTGTCCTTCTGGAAACAGCCGATTGTGGCTTGTACGTGCGAGAGACTATCGAATACGCAGTGGAGACCGATGAGCGCGTCAAGTCCTTCCTGCTCGTGCCCAAGCATGTCAATCGCAGTGTACCCGCAATCTTTGCGCACCATCAGCATACGAGCCAGTTTCATTTGGGAAAGAGCGAAGTTGTCGGACTGAAAGGCGATGCAGATCAAGCATACGCTTCGGAACTCGCAGAGCGAGGCTATGTCGTCATCGCGCCCGATGCTTTGGCGTTTGAAGAGCGGAACTGGAGCAATCCTTCAGGATACGCCGAATATTACGAACTGGCCACGCGTCTTGTACAAGGCAGAACGTTACTCTCCAAATGCCTCCACGATGTCAGTGTGGCCCTGGATTACTTGGTGGCGCGGCCGGAGGTTGATCCGCTACGGATTGGATTTATCGGCCATTCCTACGGTGGCAAAATGGCCATCTGGGCTCCAGCACTCGATAACCGCATTCGAGCATCGGTCTCCAATTGCGGATGTGTGAGCTACAAGCAGTCGTTAGTCCGTGACACCGGCGTGCAGATGGAATTTTGTCTGCCGGGTGTACTCCAATTTGGGGATGTTGAAGATATCGTTCGGCTTATTTCCCCTCGCGCGTTACTTCTGCAAGCGACTTCAGAAGATGTATGGTCTCGGGGAGCCACCGTGATATTTGAACATGCTGAATCCGCATTTCCAAAAGGAAAGCTGAAGCTTCGATGTTGGCCAGGCGGTCATGTCTTCACGCAGGAAATGCGAGAAGCGGCATATCGGTTTCTTGACGAGCATCTACAGAGAGGGAATAAGCCAAACGGTACGTAGCTTTGCGCTTCAAATTTTGCGACAAGAACTTCTCCATTGTATTCCGCGAAAAACTCGGCATGTGCCGTGGTTGTTGCGCTGCACTCCCTGCTTCCGAAATGGGTCATTTTCGACCGGGACGAGGCCGGCCGTGATTCCCGCCGTGTCGGCTAGGCTCCGAGAGCGGACGCGAAATCAGGGCATTGGAGTCTAACTCGATGGGCTTTGCCACGACCTAGTCCGCCTTGATGTTGGCGGCGCGGATCACCTTACCCCATTTCTCGGTCTGCTCGACGACGAGCGTGTCGAGTTCGGCCGGCGAAGCGACGAAGGCCGCGGCGCCGAAATCGGCGAGCCGCGCTAGGATTTTCGGATCGGCGAGCCCGGCATCGATTTCGGCGTTGAGCTTGTCGACGATGTCGCGCGGCGTCGCCTTGGGCACCGCGATCGCGGCCCAGGCGCTGGCCTCGAAACCCGGCAAAAAATCGGCCACCGTCGGGAGGTCGGGCAGCGCCGGCGAACGCTCAGCCGTCGTCACCGCGAGCGCGCGCAGCCGGCCGGCGCGGATGTGCTCGATGGACGGCGGCATGTTGTCGAAGGCGACTTGCACCTGGCCGCCGAGGAGATCGACCACCAGCGGCGCCGAGCCGCGATAAGGCACGTGCACCACGTCGGTGCCGGTCGTCATCTTGAACATTTCACCGGCGATGTGGGAAATGCTCCCCGTTCCGAACGAGCCGATGGCGAGCCTGCCGGGATTGGCCTTGGCATAGGCGATCAGCTCCGGCACCGATGTCACCGGCACCGCCGGATTGACCTCGAGCACCAGCGGCGTGCGCAAGATGCCGGCGACCATGGCGAGGTCGCGAATGAAATTGAAATTGAGATTGGCGTAAAGCGCCGGATTGATGGTGTTGGTGCCGACCGCGACCAGAAGCGTATAGCCGTCGGGCGCGGCACGGGCGACCGCTTCTGTCGCGAGATTGGCGGCCGCGCCGGGCCGGCTCTCGATCACGAACGGCTGGCCGAGCCGGTCCGACAGCCATTGCCCGATCAGGCGCGCGGCAATGTCGGTGGCGCCACCCGGTGGAAAGCCGATGATCATGCGCACCGGCCGCACCGGATAGGTTTCGGCGCGCGCAACACGTGGCAGCGCAACAGCGGCGGCCAAAGACAGAAAATCTCTGCGCCCAAATCGCCGGCGACAACTCATTGGATCATGCGAGCCGATACAACGCCCTGGCGTTGTCGCGCAAAATACCGGCGCGTTGCGTTTCGGTCATCTTGAAGCTGAGCGCCTGCCGCGGATCGTCATAGTCCCAGTGCGGGTAATCGCTGGAGAACATCAGCCGGTCCCAGCCGATCCAGTCGAGCACGTCGTAAAGATGCGCCGGCTCTTCCGGCTCCTCCATCGGCTGGGTGCAGAACCAGAAATGCTCGCGCAAATATTCCGACGGCGGGCGCTTGAGATGCGGCGTCTCCTTGCGCATGTGCGCCCATTGCTTGTCCATGCGCCAGCCGAGCGATGGCGCCCAGGAGAAGCCGGATTCGATCAGCGCCACTTTCAGGTTCGGGAAGCGCTCGAACACGCCTTCGGTGATCAGGCTGACGACATTGCCGGAGATGCTGGTGCCGAAGGTGTAATGCTCCTGCATGTAATAAGTGCCCCACCCGGTGCCGCTCGACGGATGGCCGCCCGGCGCGCCGGCCGGATGCAGGCCGAGCACGAGATTGTTGCGCGCGATGGCCTCGTAGATCGGCCAATATTTGCGCCGGCCGAGCGGCTCGCTCGAACGCGGCGAGATGATCACCTGGCGGAACGCCTCGCTCTCTTCGGCGCGGGCGTCGATCTCGCGCACGGCGAAGTCTGGATATTCCTGCGGCACGACGATACCGGCTTTCAGCCGGCGGTCCTTCTCGACCCAATCGTGAATCTGCCAGTCGTTGACCGCATGCGCGAGGGCTGCGCCAAATTCGAGGTTGCGTTCTTCCATGCCGCCGCGCGACAGGCACACCATCATGCCGGTGTCGCAGCCGTTGAGATCGAGATGCTGGCGCTGCATCAGTTCGAGATCGCAGCCCGGCGGGCCGCCGTTTGAGGGATAGGCGTCGGCGCGCATGCCGCTCGCCATCATGCGCGGGAACGACAATTGCCCGCTCAAGCCCTGGCACAGGTGGCCGCCAAAAGTTTCGCTGTGCTCGCGCCAGCGCGCCTCGAGGTAAGGATAGAGATCCTTCGGCGTGCGCTGCACCGGATGAATGTCGCAATCGACGAAGCCTAGCCGCTGCGCAGCCTTGGTCTCCAGTTCAGGCACCGGCTTGTTCATCGCGCCATCTCCTCGCGCATCGGAACTTTTTGATCCGCTTCGACCGCCGCACGGAGCCGCGGATAAGTCGCCAGCGGATTGTCGATCAGAATCTTGCGCAGCATCGTATCAGATAACCCGTCCGGCAACGCGTCGTCGCCGTCGAATTGCCAATGCGGATAGTCGGTCGAGAACACGATCAATTCGTCGGAACGCACGTGATCGATAACGCGATTGAGCACGTCGCCGTTCGGTACGTCGAAAGGCTGCAAGGTAAAACGCACATGATCGCGCACGATCTCGGCCGGCGGCCGGTCGATCCACGGCACCTCGGTGCGCACGCCGCGCCAGCTGCGGTTGGTGCGCCACAACAGCGTCGGCAGCCAGGCGAAGCCGGATTCCATCAGCACCAGTTTGGTGCCGGGGAATTTCTGGAACACGCCTTCGGCCAGAAAACTCAGCAGCGTGTCCTCGAAGGCGGAGGCCTGGAGCACGCTGTCCTCAAGATGATAGGACGGCCAGCCGGAACCGGTCGGCGCATGGCGGAACGTGGAGCCGGCGTGAATGCCGATCGGCAGGCCGTGCTTTTCCGCGGCGCGATAGATCGGCCAAAAACTGCGATGGCCGAGCGGCCGGTCGCCCATCACCAAGAGCAGCACTTGCACGAAGCGTGGATCGGGCGCGCAACGCTCGATCTCGGCGACAGCAAGCTCGATGTCTTGCGGCGGCACCAGGATCGAAGCGCGCAGCCGCGGCTCGCGATCGAGCCATTCTTGCGCGATCCAGCTGTTCACCGCCTTGCACAAAGCCGCCGCCATGTCGGCGTTGTAGAGCGCCACCGCGCCGTGCAGCACATTGGCAATAGCAAAGCGCGTGCCGAAAGCATCGAGCGCGTCGCGGCGCAAAGCCGCAAGATCGGCCCCAGGCACGCCCTGTTTCGGCCGCCAATCCGCCCGCACCGATTGCGGCAGGTTTTGCGCGTAGCTTGCGAGCACGAACGGCGAGTGGTCGATATGGCGCTCGGTCAGATGCTCGCGCCAGAAATCGTCGAGATAAGGCATCAGCGCCGCGACGTCGGGCACGGCGGGATGCAGGTCGCAATCGATTGCGCCGGCAAAGGGAAGCTTCATCGCATGCCTTTTAGGCCGCGGCCTAATGAACGCCCGACACTATACGCTTTAGCTCGCTGCCGCGCCAATCACCGCGGCTTGTTCGGGGCAATGCGCACGGTCCGTCCGTCGATTGTCACGTTGAAGCGGGACAGGAAGCTCAAACCCAAAAGGCCGTCGACGCCGTCGCCATAGGTCGCGGCACTGTCGGCCTCGACCACGATGGGCACACTCGTGGCTTTGAGCGAACGTAACTGGATGGTGTCGGCGCGGCCGAGTTGGCCGTCGGCAATGCCGTTGGCGGTACGAAGGTGCACGGAACTGCCCCCCTCGATTTCGACCTTGGCCTTCTTGGCGAAACTGTCCTTGAGCGCAACGAAGGACGCGCCGGTATCCAGGATGAAGGTGCCGGACACGTTGTTGATGGTAACCGGCACCTTGACGACGCCGCCCGGGCGCGCCGCCGGAAATCTTTCCTCGCCGCCGCTCGTTGCCGCGGCGCAGCCGCCTTTGGCCGCGTAGTCCGACAGCATGGCCTGCACTTTACTGCTGTCATGCCGCGACGGATCGAGCGCCACCCACCGCTCGAGCGGCAGCATCGCGTCGCAGAATTGGCCGAGCCGCTCATAGTCGCGCGCCATCTTGTAATAGCCGATGCTGCTGATGTGGTCTTTGTTGCCGAACAGCTCGATCGCCGTGACGTAGTCGTCGATGGCGCCCTTGAACGATTTGTTGCCGTCGCGGGCGACCGCGCGCAGGAAGTAGCCGTTGTCACCATACGGTTCGAGCCGGATCAGATCCGAGGCGATAGTTTCGGCCGTGGTATAGTCGGACAGCTTGAGCAGCGTATTGATGGCGCCGCGCAGCGCCGGCGCATAGCCGCCGCACTGCGAGGAGAAATTGACTTGCGCGATCGCCGACTCGCGCCGATAGCCGGCAGTCTCCAGCGCTTCCCCGAGATGCAGAATCGCATCCTGGTCGCACTTCTCGCGGGTCAGCTGTTCGAGCGGACCGCGTACCGGCGCAACCGCGGTAACAGTCCCCGGCAGGTCGATACTGAGCCGCGCCAGCGTCCCGGCAACGTCGCTCGCCCCAGCCACAGGCGATTGAGCAGAACACGGCAGCAGCAAGAATACCTGCAGTCCGGCGACCGCGGCCAATGCTCTGCCTACACCACGCATCGCCCAGCCCCCCAAAGCTACGGCAAGCGAATGCTACGCATTGTAACGGGTAAGCCGCATGGGAAGCGCACTCTAGAGTACCAATCGCTTCATTTTGAATCGATTGGCATTCTAGGATTTTGGTGGAGCATGATCTTTTCCGAAAACCGGTATCCATCACCGGATCACGTCCGGTGACAGGCTTTTTCGGGATCATGCTCAGGCGTCGAGCACTTTCCGGACCGTGGCGGCGAGTTGCCCGCTGGTCAGCGGCTTTTGCAAAAGCTCGACGCCGGGATCGAGGCGGCCCTGATGCACGATGGCGTTGCGCGAATAGCCGGTCATGTACAAAACCTTCAACGACGCTGTGCGCTGCCGCGCCGCTTCGGCGAGCTTGCGCCCGTTCTGCCCCGGCATGACGACATCGGTCAAAAGCAGACTGATGGTCTGGTGCCGGTCCATCAGCGCCAGCGCCTCTTCGCCGCCCGCCGCCTCGAGCACGTCATAGCCGAGCCCGCGCAGCGTCTCGACCACATAGGCGCGCACGTCGGCATCGTCTTCGACGACAAGAATGCACTCGCCGGAGCGGCCGCGGCGCGGTTCGCTCTTGGTTTCGGCCGATGGTGAAGTCTGTCCGGCAAAGCGCGGCAGATACATTTTGATCGTGCTGCCCTCACCGACCTCGCTGTAGATCTTGACGTGGCCGCCGGACTGCTTGACGAAGCCGTAGACTTGGCTCAGCCCAAGTCCGGTGCCCTGCCCGGCCTGCTTGGTGGTAAAGAACGGCTCGAAGGCGCGCTCGCTGATCGCCCTGGTCATTCCGCCGCCGGTGTCGGTGACGGAAACCTGCACGTATTGTCCGGGACGTACGTCGGGGTATTGCCGGCAATAGCCGTCGTCGAGATAGGCGTTGGCGGTTTCGATGGTCAATTTGCCGCCGTCCGGCATCGCATCGCGGGCGTTGACGGCGAGATTGAGGATCGCGGCTTCGAGCTCGGCGGGATCGGCTTCGACCGGCCAGACGCCGCCGGCGCCGACGATTTCGAGCGACACGTCTTCGCCGAGCGCGCGGCGGAGAAAATCGGCAAGCCCGTTGAGCAGCCGGTTGACGTCGATGCTGGTCGGATTGAGCGGCTGCTGCCGGGCGAACGCCAACAGCCGTTTGGTCAAGGTTGCCGCGCGCTCGGCGCCGTGTATCGCATTGCCGATGCGTTGCGCGAGCGTCAAATGCACCGCGTCGGTCCAGGATTCGAGCTGGCGCTGCGCCGACTCCAGATTGCCGATGATGATGGTGAGCAGATTGTTGAAATCGTGGGCGACGCCGCCGGTCAAGTGCCCGATGGCATCGAGTTTTTGCGACTGCCGCAGCGTTTCCTCCACCGCGAGCCGCTGGTCGGTCTCGGCATAGAGGCGCCGCGTCCGCCGCAACACCGCGAGCAATGTCAGGAACAGAAACAGCGTCGCCGGGACGCCGAATATCAGATGCATGGCCATGCCGCCCATCCACTCGTTGCGGATCTGGGCGGTGTCGATGCCGACGATCACGTAAACGGGGAAGCCGGGCAAGCGCCGCGTGCCGACCCGGCGTTCGACGTTGTCGTTTGCGCCGACCGAGGTGTAAAAACCGCCCGCCGGATCGGCGGCAATGCTGCGATGAAATCCGCTGTGCTCGTCGAGCCGCACGTCGCGCGAAATCGGCGGATAGCGCGCCAGCATGACGCCGTCGTCGCGCACCAGCGCGAATTGCAGGCCCTCGCCGCTCAAGAGATGCGAATAAAACTGGCTGAAGTTGCTCGGCAGCAACGACATCTCGATGACCCCGACAAATTTGCTTGGGGCGTCGTGGCGCGCCCGGTTGAAGGTGAAGTAAGGCTGCCCGCCGGAGACCGATTGGTGGATGCCGCCGATATAGACGCCGGCGGGACCGTCGCGGGGCATGGCGAAGTAGTCGAGCGCGGCAAAATCCTCGGCATAGGGCGCCGGATAGTCGCGGGTGATCACCTGCGGGTGACCGGCCGAGCCGAAAATCCAGATCGATTGCACTTCCGGCAGCGCGCTTTGGATCTGGCGCAGCCGCATGTGCAGCCGTTCCTCGTTGGCCCGGATGTCGGCTTCCGAAAGACCCGCCACCATGTTCTCGATGGTGTCGAGCGCGAGATTCATCGATTGAAATACCTTGAGCGCCTGCTCTTGCAGCACGTCGAGCGAGCGCTCGATTCTTTCGTCGGCCAACGCGTATGTGGCGCGATAGCTCAAGGCGCTGGCGAACGCGAAAAACAACACCGGCAGCAGCAACGCGGCGGCGGCCAGGACCTGCAACAGACGAATGGTGCCGGCACGCGCCTGCGCGTCCCTGGGATTTTTGGCAAGGACGCTTTCCGGCGCGGCAGCTTCGGGCATGATCGGTGTTATTGCGCCACTGGCTTGGGCCGCCAATAGACTGTTTTCAGCGTTGCAAAGAATGGCAGCATAATCGATTCATCGATACATGTCTTTTGACGTAATTCGGCATAGTTCCAGTTCAGCTTGCGTTCATCGGCGAGAGCCTAATTGTTCGCCATTGCTGGCCGAACGGCAGCAACGGGGAAGGCCTGTCGCTCCCGCCCTTATTCGATACGGCGATTGGAGCGTTCCCCCAATGGCGATTTACCGCCTGTTGCAGCATTCGGCATTCACCCCTGAGGACATTGCCCCGATCAGTGCCGCCTACGAGGATTGCTTGCGCATTCTCAAACTGGCGGACCGATCCGATCCGCTCACCGACATCATCGCCAAGGCGATCTTTGCGATCGCGCATACCGGCGTGCGCGATCCGATTCAACTGCGCAACCGCGCGCTTGAACAAATAGGAACGCCGCCGGCCGAATAGGCCGGACGTTTACCCCGCCCGGGCATTGCGCCGCGTTCGCCACCCGGCACGGGCGGTCGATTGGCAACGGCTATCCGGCGGCTTCCGTACACGCTGATGCAATGATATTATGATGACGCAACCATGAATAATATGGTTGGTTCAAAATCAGAATGGGGGGGTTACGCATGTCACGATTCAAGATCGGCATTGCCGCGCTCGGCGCCACGATTGGAATTCTCACTGCGACTTCCGTCGGGGCGTGGGAGCGCGGCCCAGTCGACGTCCTGGCCGTGCTGCCGGACGTCACGCAAAACGTGCAGAGCAGCGCCGAAGGGCTCACGGTCGGACCCGACGGCAACATCTACGTCACGACGTTCGGCTTCAACACCCACGGGGCTCTCACCGGCAGCTCCGAGCTGATCGTCATCAGCCCGAACGGCAATATCGTCAGGAAGGTCGATATCCAGGGATCGAGCCCGCATACGCTCGGCCTTGCCTTCAACCCGGTGTTCGGCAACTTGCTGGTTCTCGATTTCGGCGCCGGCACCGTCCTCGACGTCAATCCGCACTCCGGACTGTCCACCGTGAAGGCGGGACCGTTCGCCAATTCCGGTCTCAATGCGCTGACGTTCGACTCGGCCGGGAACGCCTATGTGTCGGATTCATTCAACGGCGTCATTTGGAAGGTGCCGCATTCCGGGCCGGCAACGACATGGGCCAGCGATCCGCTGCTCGGGCCTGGAACCGGACTGACGCCGCCGTTCGGCGCCAACGGCGTCGAGTTCAACAACGACCACAGCATTCTGTACGTGGCCAATACCGCATTTCACCAGATCATCCAGATTCCGGTGAACCACGACGGTACCGCGGGCAAGGCCTCGATCCTGATCACCGGCATCAATGCGCCGGACGGCATCGCGGTCGACGACAAGGGCAACATCTGGGTCTGCGCCAATCAGCAGGACGAGATCGATGTCATCGACAAGACCGGCAAGGTGATCGCCAAGCGCGGCGATTTCCGCGGCATCGACCCGAACGGCATCGCGCAGGGCCTGCTGTTCCCGGCGAGCCTCGCCTTCAGCAGAGACAAGCAAACTCTCTATGTCTCGAACCTGACGCTGTATCTGCCCTATGCCGGCGCCAATCCGGCGATCGACTCGGCCTATACGCTGCAGGTCAAGGGCTACACGGTGTCGAAGATGCCGGCGCTGATCCCGCCGTTCCCCGATCGCTTCCATTAGCGGCAACGAGGAGGCTGCGAGTAAGACGGGGCCGCCTCACGGCGGCCCTTGTCGTTAAAGTCCGGCGATGCTTGATCTAACCGGGCGGCGCGGCAGATTTTGAAAAACGTGCTGGCAGGCTTTAAAGTGGCCACGTCCCAAAACAGGATCATTGCCATGAATGACAACACCGACACCCGCGATCTCGATCAGGCCGACACGCAAATCCTCACGCCCGAATTGCCCGACGAAGCGCTCGAGGCTGCTGCCGGCATAGGGGGCACGATACCCACGGGCTCCGTCAACATCATCCCACCGAACTGCTGCTGACGTGCGGCCGCGCCAAAGAGGCAGCGCATGAAAATCGAGAATGCGGTTCCCCATATCGGCGCGCTGGTGACCGGGCTCGACGTCAAGCGCATGACCAACAGCGAATGGCAGACGCTGTATCAGACCTGGCTCGACCGCCACGTGCTGATCGTGCGCGGCCAGGAGCTGTCGAAAGCCGACTTTCTCGCCTATAGCCGCCGGTTCGGGCGGCTCAAGCCGCACATGATCCAGCGCACGCGCGATCCCGACAATCCCGAGATCACGCTGATGGGCGTCACCAGCATGGCCAAGGATTCCGGCGGCGCGGCGCTCATTCTCAATCGCGGCGAGGGCTGGCATACCGACAGCCCGTGGGACACCGAGATCTGCAAGGGTACGCAGCTCTACGGCATCGAGATTCCAAGCTACGGCGGCGACACGCTGTTTGCCTCCATGCACGCGGCTTACGACGCACTGCCCGAGCGTTTGAAGGAGCGCGTCGCGCCGCTCAAGGTGGCGTTCCGCTATGGCGGGCGCGAGCGCAAATGGTTCGATCTGCTCGAGCCCGCGGACCAGGCGCGGCCGCCGGCGGTGCACGACATGGTGCGCGTTCACGGTGAGACCGGGCGAAAATCGCTCTACGTCAATCCGACCCATGCCATCGGCATCATCGGCATGGCGGACGCCGAAGCCGATCGCCTCCTCGCCGAGCTGTACTGGTACATGCTACAGCCCAATGCCGAATATCGGCACAAATGGCAAAAGGGCGACATCGTGCTGTGGGACAACCGCTGCACCGTGCATTCGGCCGCCGGCGGCTATTCCGCCGACGAGCGGCGCGTTCATTGGCGCACGACAATCATGCAGTGAGCGCGATCCAAGCGCGCAGGGCTAGCCCGCGGGCTCACTATCTAAAGAGAAATTTCTATTGAACAAACGAGACCCTGTGGGTCGAAATCCATGCGCGCTTGCCCGAGCTGATTTTGCAGAGCGCGTTCGATAAGAAGCGAGCCGAAGCCTTTTTGTGCGGGTGGGCTAACCGGCGGACCGCCGCGCTCTTTCCAGCACAGCCGGAAGCGTTTTGGCGGGTCGCCACCCGATGTTTCCCACGCCACGCGCACTTGGCCCGTTTCATTCGACAATGCGCCATACTTTGCGGCGTTTGTCGCCAGCTCATGCAATACCATGATCAGCAACGACGCCTTCTGCCCATCGAGAAAGATTCCGTTGGGCCCATCGATCACAAAGCGTTCACGGCGCTTTTCTTGGAAGGGAATAATCGCCCGGCCGACCAAGTCGGCCAAGGCGGCTTGATGCCGATTGTCGCTCGTCAACAGATCGTGCGCCCCTGCAAGCGCGTGCAATCGGGCGACGAAGACGGCGCATTCGCTGGGTAAGTTGCGGAAAGTCTGAGTCGCAATGGCCTGAACGGTCGCCAGCGTATTCTTGATGCGATGCTGGAACTCGTTGACGAGCAGCTTCTGCCGCTCTTGCACACGCCGGCGCTCGGTGATGTCGCGCGCGATCTTCGATGCGCCGATGATTTTGCCTTGCGCGTCCTTGAGCGGCGACACGGTCAGCGAAATATCCAGCAAACTCCCGTCCTTGCGCTGACGGACGGTTTCATAATGCTCGACGTGCTCGCCACGGCGAATCCGGCCGAGAATTTCGCGTTCCTCGTCAAGCCGGTCATGGGGAATGAGGATGGTGATCGGCCGGCCGATCGTCTCCCCGGCCTTGTAGCCAAATATCCGTTCCGCGCCGCGATTCCAGGTGGCGATAACGCCATCGAGATCCTTGGTGATGATGGCGTCGTCGGAGAACTCGACCACCGCGGCCAGCCGCCGCGCCGATTGCTCGGCGCGCTTTCGATCGGTGATGTCGACCAGCATATTGACCGCACCGATGAGCTCGCCCGACGCGTCGTACAAGGGCGTCGGGTAAGGGATGAACGGCACCATGGTCCCGTCGGGACGCTCGGCAACGGCTTCCATGCCTCGAATGGGACGCTTCTCCCGAAGCGCCAGCGCCATCGGACACTGATCATGGGGCAGCGGCCTGCCATCCGGCCAATAGAGCTTCCAAGAGCCGCACCATTCGCCCACGCCGAGCTGCGGATGATGCCCCCATAGGACGGCGGCGGCTTCGTTGTAATAGATGATGAGGCCGGAGGCGTTGGTGATGTAGACGGCGGCAGGCAGGAGGTCGAGCACTTGCCGAAAGTAGCTTTCGCCGCGGAACGAAGCCTCGCCGGCCTCGCGGAGGAAGCCCGATCGCTCAAATGCTTCCGCGTCCAGTCGAATTGCGCCGGGTATGTTACTCATGGCAGCGACCGCTGAATTCACCACCAGGACCGATAAAAATTTAGGCGGCCGCCGGATACCGTCAAGCGATGAGTCTGTCCGAAACCGGACAGAACAGCCTTATTTTTTGCTTCCCGACGCGGGTCAAGAGCAATCGTGTCTTTTGACGCAAAAGGACGGCAGGCAATGTCGCATCGCAACAAAGGAAGACCGACACTGGGCGCTTGTCAGCCGATGAGCCGCCGATATTCCTTTTCGGGCACCCCATAGGACGGGCCCGCCATCTTCTCGATGCCGTTGCGGCTGAGCACGACGATTTGATTGCGTCCGGTCTCGATCAGCTTCCGCAGCTTGAGGCTTTGCAGCGCCTCGGTGACCCCGGGCCGCCGCACGCCCAGCATCAGCGCCAAGAATTCGTGGGTGAGCGGCAGCGTCTTGTTGCCGGTGCGGTCATGGGCCATCAAAAGCCACCGCGCCAGACGCCGGTCGATCTGGGCGCGTGCATTGGCGATGGCCGTGTGGGTCGTCTGCACCATGAAGGTCTGAACGTATTTCAGCAGCAAGGCGCGCAATGAATCGCTTGCCCGCATCGCCTTGCGCAATTGATCGGCTTTGATCCACTGCGCCTCGCCGGCAACCTGGATGTATGTGGCATGCGGCGACTGATCACCGCCCAACACCACGGCTGATCCGGTCATTCCCTCAGGACCGATCAGCCCGACTTCGACCTGGGTTTCGTCGGGCTGGACTGCAACGACCGAGGCGATGCCGGCGTCCATGAAATAGACCGCATCGATCCGCCGATTTGGCCGTTCGATCTCGTGTCTGACCGCGACCACAATGCTGTTGAGGTGCGGTTGCAGCAGTGCCAGATCCGCCGGCGACAGTGCCGCCAACAGCCGATTGCGCTGCCGCGATGAATGACGTGATGGAGTGCTTGGAGGCATGGCTCTTGATCCCAAAAGGGCAAGAGCACATCAGGGTCTCTCAACCGTTCGCGCCCGAAGGTCGCTGCAAGCGGTGAGTCAAAGATAGGTACTTCGATCGCCAATAGCCATTGAAATCTCGCAATGAGATAAAGGCATCAAAGTACGGAACCGTACCGACGCGATGCGGTTGAATCAAATTAGGCGCTTTCGCGGGTCGAAAATCCCGGCGCCGCACCGACCCAAGGAACCGAATTACCTATCGCGCCAGGCGCCCGCTTGGCGGTGGAGGGCGTGCTCTGCCAAGATCAGCAAAAAACGCTGCCCATCCTCCCGTGGTTCTCGTGATCGAGGACGAATTCTTCCTGAGACTGAATATTGTCAGCTGTCTGGAGGAAGCGGGTTACGCCGTCGTCGAGGCCGTAACCGGCGAAGAAGCCATCGCGCTATGCCATTCGGATACGTCGATCGACGTGGTCTTCACCGACGTCAATCTTGGCGGCTATGCCAGCGGCTGGGACGTTGCCGAGTGTTTCCGCACCGTTCGGCCAGACGTGCCGGTAGTTTATACATCCGGGAGATCGCTCGATGCCGGGCGATGTGTTGGTGGCAGCACCTTCGTGCCAAAGCCGTACCGTGAAAGCGATATCCTCAAAGCATGTCGGCGGTTGACTGAAGGGACGAGGAGCACTGCAGGAACGAGAAGCAACGGCGGGAAGCGCTGAGGCCGGACGATCCGCCTCGCCTTTATCCGCGCTTCGATGCGGACGCTTCTTCCACCATCCTGATGATTTCCGCACGCCGCTTGGAATCGTCGATTTGTAGAAATGCCTTGACCAGCTTGAGGCCTTCCGCCGGCGACGGCGCCTCTTTGGCGGCGGCGCGCGTCCGACGAAAGGTCGACAGCATGACAAGCTTGGCATCGGTCATGGCGGGCCCGCCCCAAATCGCGACATTGCCGAAAATTGATGCAAGCACGCGCGCACGAATAAAGTCGGCCGACGGCAGGCGGTTGTAAAGACGCGCTGCGATATGGCCCCCTCTTGAAATCAGATAGTGGAATTCGAAACGACGCCGCCGCGCGCAATGCGACGCGAGCGCATCTGGGATTAAAGGCAATCGCGGCGGCCGCACACGCGTCGTTTTACTTACGGCGACGCGCGGCTGACCTGAGAGTTCTTGAGGAGGCTGCTGAAACGCCCGGCTTGCGCGCGCAGAAATTCGCCGAGCTGATTCGGGTTCATGTGCGCGATCTCGACGCCCTGCTTGGCGAAGGTATCGCGGACCTCCGGCACGGCCAAAGCTTTGGCGATTTCCTTGTCGAGGCGCGCGACGATGGGCCCGGGCGTGCTGCCGGTAACCATGACGCAAATCCAGCCATCGATCTGCAGCGCCGCGAGGCCAGCTTGCGCCGCAGTCGGAATGTCGGGTGCCAGCGGGTAGCGTTGCGGCGACGTCACGGCAAGGACTTTGAGCGCGCCGCTGCGCACTTGCGGCAACAGCACCGATATGGCGGCGATCGCAAGATCGACGCGGCCGGCGATCAGGTCGGGCAGCGCCTGGGCGATGCTGTTGTAGGCCACGAAATTGAGATCGACACCGCCGAATTGCGCCAGCATCTCGGCGGCGAGGTGATTGGGCGTGCCGATCGAAGAAATCGCGATGCTGACGGATTTCGGCTTTTGCCTCGCCAGAGCGATGACGTCGGTGATGTTGTTGGCGGGAAAAGACGGCGACGCCACCAACAGCAATTTCGACGTCACCAGCATCGACACCGGCGCCAGATCGCGCTTGTAGTCGAAGCCGGGATTCGGCAACAGCGTCGGATTGACGGCCTGGTTCGAGCCGGTGACGAGAAGCGTATGCCCATCGGGCTCCGCCCGCGCCACGACGGCGGCGGCGATATTGCCGCCGGCGCCGGGCCGGTCCTCCACCACGACCGGCACGCCCATGGACGCGGCGAGATGGTTCGACAGCGTCCGCGGCACGATGTCGATCAGGCCGCCGGGCGCCGCGATGACTTCGAGGCGAATGGGTTTTGTTCCCGGCCAGTCCGGCGCAACCGATTGCGCCCGCGCAACACACAACAAGCCGCCGAGCAATACGAGCGCGAACCCTCCGGCAACGGCGCATCGCCGTTGCGCCAGCGCAGGCGTGGTGTGACGAATGGTTCCCATCACGTTCGGTCGTCCGCTTTATCGATACACGGAAAACGTGTACAGTGTGCCCCAGCTTGGTAAGCTTCGGCAAGTCGGGCAAACTCGTCAATCACGCGCGCCGCGGCGGCGCGTAGCGCGAGCAGCAACGGACGGCCATGGACCTGCGCCAGCTTCGCTACTTCGTCGGCATCGTCCAGTCCGGCAGCTTGTCGCGCGCCGCGGATCAATTGCACGTGGCGCAGTCCGCGATCAGCCATCATCTCGCCAGCCTGGAATCCGAGCTGGGTCGGCAATTGGTCACCCGCGGGCCCAAGGGAATCCTCCTCACCGACGCCGGAGGCGTGTTGTACCGGCACGCCGAGGCGATTCTACGGCATGTCGAATTTGCCAAGCAGGATGCCCTGAACGTTCTGAATGTGCCGTCAGGACGCGTGTCCATCGGATTTCCGGTCGCACTGGCATCCATCCTGGCGACCGAACTGTTCCTGCGGATCCGCACGGCCTACCCGCAGATCCTGCTGCATCTCGCCGACGGCAACAGCGCGGTGATGCGCGAGCGGCTGGACAATGGCCGTCTCGACCTCGCCTTGCTGCTCACCGGGAAACCCGAGCGGGGCCTTGCGGTCGAGCCGCTGGTGTTGGAGGAGCTGTTCTATGCGACGGCCGACCAGGACAACTCGCCGATCCGCATCGCGGACGCGGCACGGCGTCCGCTGCTGGTTCCCGGTCCCGGCAGCGCCGTCCAGCGCGACGCCCGCGAGGCGTTCGAGAAACATGGGCTGTCTCTCGAGCCGATCGGCGAATGCGATTCGCTGAATACGATGCGCGAGCTGGTCGCATCCGGCATCGGCAATGCGATCATGACATGGTCCGCGCTGCACAGCGGCGATCCGCGGCTGGCGCTCAATTACCGTCCCTTCGCCGACGCCAAGATGGTCCGCCCGGTTTCGCTCTGCTTTTCCGAAGTGGGCTTGCGCAGTCCCGCAATCGAGGCCGTGGCGCTGACGCTCAAATCGCTGGTGCGCGAACTGGTCGAAAGCGGCGCCTGGCAGGGTGTCACGCTGATCGCGCCTGCCGCGGAGCCTTCCGATTCGCCAGCCCGCTATGGCGAGCTAAAGCATGGCGAGTCAAAACCGGACACCGCTGGGCGGTCACGCAGCTTCAGGCCGGCCGCTCATCAAAGAATGAAAAACGGCAACGGCCATCGCAAGGGCCGCGATTGAGCGAGCGCGGCCGGGTTATCAGCCCGACGGCTTGGTCGCAGCGAATGCCGGCACGCGCGCGGAAAAACTATCCAGCCAGGCGACCAGCTTCGGATGGCCGGAGCGCCAACCGCCGTTGAAACGGAAATCGCGATAGCCGAGCGTACAGGCCAGCGTGATCTGCCCGACGTTAGGTGTCGCGTCGAGCGGCGGCGGCGCGGCTTCCAGGCTTGCGAGCGCGCGCGACACTTTGCCGGCCTGATGCTCGAGCCATTTCGGCTCGTGGGTCTCCGCCTTGCGCCAGCGCGTCTCGTAGATGGTGAGGATCGAGGCATCGAGGATGCCGTCGCACAGCGCCTGCAGGCGCAGCGCCGCAAGCCGCGCCTTGGCGTCGCGCGGCACGATCTTGCCGCCGCCGGCGCGGTCGTCGAGATAATCGAGGATGACGCGGGAATCGTAGTACGCGGTGCCGTCCTCGTCGATCACGACCGGAATCTTGCCGAGCGGATTTTGTTTGCGGACGCTGTCGTTGACGTCGCTGGTGTCGGCGGCTTCGATTGTCACGTCGTTGTCGAGACCGAGCAGCGAAATCGCAATCCGAACCTTGCGGCCGAACGGCGAAGCCGGCGAAGAGCGCAGAATCATCATTGCAACACCTTTGACGTTATTGATTTTGTTTGCGGCAGCGCATTTTGCGAGAACGCATTGTTGCGGAAGTACATTTTGCGGCAGTGAACCGCAAGGTGCAATGCAACAGTGCAGCGTTCGGCCGGGCGGCCGCACGGTATTTTGCTACGCGCCGTGCTCCCACACGACGCGACACCGTCACCTTATCCGGTGACGACGAGATTGACCGCTTTCGGGCCCTTGCCCTTCTTGTCGGGCTCGACATCGAAGCTGATGCGCTGGCCCTCGACCAGCGATTTCAACCCCGCCCGTTCGACAGCGGTGATGTGCACGAACACGTCGCGGCCGCCGTCATCGGGCTTGATGAAACCGTAGCCACGTTCGCCGTTGAAGAACTTGACCGTACCACCCATTGCCATTGAGCGACTCCTTCCCCCGTGGATGCTTCGCCGTCGGCCCCCACGGCACGACGGCTAGGCTGGACATCCACACGAGCAAAGAGAGCGAGGACGGCCTCAATCACTCCGCCGGCCCCCACAGGAGGCGGAACGTCTAAGCCCAGCGCCACAAAACTAGACCAATTCTTGATTGTGGAAAAGTGGGCGGCTACCTGGGACGGCTACTTGGGAGCGGCCAGCCAATCGATCCGGCAGGCGGCCCCCGCGGCGAACGCCTCCGCCAGCGCCGGCAGCAGGACTTTCAGGTCGGCATCGAGCTTGAACGGCGGGTTGATCACGATCAGGCCGGAGCCGACCAGGCCGGCATCGGCGCGCGGCGGCCCCGTCGTTATCTCGCAGCGCAACACGCCCGGCATTTCGAGCTTGCGCAACCGCCGCGCCAAGGCGTCGGGCGCGTCGCGCTCCTTGATCGGATACCACAGCATGTAGATTCCGGTCGGCCATTTGCGGTGTGCCGCCGCCAAAGCGCTGCTCAACCGGGCGAAATCCGCCGCCTCCTCGAACGGCGGGTCGACCAGGACGACACCGCGGCGCTCCTTCGGCGGCACATAGGCGCCGAGCGCGGTCCAGCCGTCGAGCGCCAGTACCTTGGCGCGGCGGTCGCGCAGCACGCCTTCGAGCGCCGCCGCCGCGCGCGGCTCGAGCTCGCAGGCGATCAGCCGGTCCTGCGGCCGGATGAGGGCAAGCGCGAGCAACGGCGAGCCCGGATAGACCCGCAGCGTGCCGCCCGGATTGAGGTGTTGGACAACGTCGAGGTACGGCGCGAGCAGCGTTTGCAGTTTGTCCGGCAACGGCCGGCCCAACAGCCTACCGATACCGTCCTGCCACTCGCCGCCGCGGGACGCTTGCGCGCCGCGAAGATCGTAACGGCCGGCGCCGGCATGCGTGTCGATCACCCGGAACGCCGCCGGCTTGCTCTTCAGATAAGACAGGATGCGCGCCAGCACGACGTGCTTGTGCACGTCGGCGAAATTGCCGGCATGGAATGCGTGCTGATAGTTCAACGGCGGAACACTCGGCACTCAGCCGCCGCGCACCGGCGGCATCACGATTTGATCGCGCCGGCAAGCGCGCTTGACTATTCCGGGGCAGTCGCGGAATTGCAGATCCTTGGACAAACAGATGCGGATGTCGGTCAATCGCCGATTGTCGCAGTCCACCGCGATGCCGCCCGGCGCGAGACCGGAATTCGCCTTGACGAAGGCGTCGCGCACCGCGTCCGGCGCGACGCTGAGCGGGTCTTTCAGATCGACGTATTCGGGCGGGATTTTCACCGCGTCGCGCGCCTTGCGGATGGTCTCGAAATAAGCGCGCGCCGAGAGCCCCGAGCAGGTGCCGTGCTTGTCCCATTCGTTGTAGATCAGGCGCGGCGCCGGCATCAGATCGAGCATGGATTCCATGATGCCGCGATAAAGCCGCGGCGACGGTTGCTCGCAATATTCCGGGAAACCCCTTTCGTATTGCGGCCACAGCCCGTGCACGACGAACGAATAGGGCCGCGCGCCGCATTGCGCGCCGCCGGAGCGGCCGCTGTCCTGAGCCGCGGCACAGAACGACGGCGACCACGACAACGACAGCACATAGAAGTCGAACTTTCCGGGCTCATTCTGCCGCGCATCTTGCGCCGAAGCCGGGAGGCAAGCCGCCGCGAGCAAGCTCGAGGCGAAGGCAAAGCCGGCAATGAACCTGGTCATGAAAAACCTCTTCCGTCGTGGGGACCGAACCATAGCACCCGAACGGAGCAAGAACAAAGTATGGAGGAACCGCGTATCGACAGTAACAGGTTCTGCACCTACTTGAGAGTTTGCGCTTTGAGTTGCGGTACGCCGCTACGCAAGATCGCTGCCGTGGTCGCAATCGCGGCGGCACCGCCGGCGACTTTGCACCGGCGGTGTCCGCTCGGTCAGGATGATGAGGGCACCCCATGGCCATCTACTGCCTGTTTCGCAACAAGCCGTTCGAGCCGGAAGCGGTCAGCGTTCTGACCGGTGCTTATGCCGACGTCTGTCGCGCGCTCGGCTTGGACGACGGCGATCGCCGCCAGACCGATGTCGTCGCCAGGAAGGTGATCGAATTCGCCCAGCGCGGCGTCAGCGACCGCGTTCATTTACGCGAGCGCGTGTTGCAGGAGCTGAGCTAGCTTTCAGGGTTTAGCGGCGCGGCAGTGCGGACTGTAGGCGTCATTGCGGTCCAGCCCGTCGACGCAGAAATTCACGCCCCAGCCGAAGCCGTCGATGTCGGTATCTTCGGCGATCGAGTAGAACAGCGGATGCCGCGCGCCGTCGTTGATCACCGCGGTGCCGCTGCAAAAGCGGCGCGGGATCGACTGCGCCGCCCACGGCAGCCACGCAGTCTCGTGGATGTTCTCAACCCCGACGATGCGCAGCTGCGAGTTCCAGAAGCGATATTCCTTGGCGTGGAAGCTGGAAATGACGCGGTCGAGCGCGCCGGGAAAGTCGCAGGCCGGTACGTGGCGTTCGTCGCGCTCGTAGCCCGGCCCGGGCATCCAGAAATTCATCTCCAGCCAGCTCGCCGCGCGCGGCTGCGAGACGCTGGTGACGCAGAGCGCAAAGCCAAGCGCGACAGCTGCTATCCGGCCGAAACTGACCATCTTCCTTAACTCCCGCAAATCCCCCTTCAGCGTGCCGCGACGGCGCCTGCCGGTCAAGGCCGCAAGCCCAGCGCGGGTCGATTGACCAGCGGCGTGGCAAGACGGCCACGGCGAATCTTGCGGCGCTGTGCTACCAGAATGCGTTCGTTGATTCGTGCCGGCGGGGTGTGAGGCGTATTTGGCGCGTCCCGGCTCTCACCGAGCTCCGCTTTGTAGCCAGTTTCCGTATCAGTCTTCGTCATCAGTCTCCCCTCCTCCGCCGAAAAAACCGGCGGCTGCGAGGTGGTGCGTATAGGCGTGTGCCGGCAGGCGGGGGCTTGCCGGTCTGGCAAGCGGCTTCCGAGAAGCCATCGCAGACGATGGTCGGGGCTTTGGTGGGGGAACTGAAATGGGCGAAGTGCATCGGCTTTTAACCCCGGAACCGGCGTTCGGTTTACAGGCGGCGGGGCGCCTGATGATCAAGATCTTTCCGGCCTGGGTGCAGGATCTGGCGCTGCTGGTTGAAAGCGTCGAGCCGGTCCGGCCGCCCGGCGCCGCGGACGATTGGCAACCCGGCGCCGTGGTGCGGCTGCCCTTCTCCAAGAAGATTTGCAGCGAGGGCGCCTCGATATGCAGCCAGGCGCTGATGGCGCTTGCCGATACCGCGATGGTGATTGCCTGCTCGGCGGCCTGGAACGGCTACCGGCCGATGAGCACCATCGACCAGACCACGCATTTCCTGCGCCCGGTGAATTACGACATCGTCGCCGACGCCCGCGTGGTGCGCATCGGCCGCAACACCAGTTTCGGCCGGGTCATGCTGCTCGCCGCCCACGACAAGCGGCCGGTCGGCATGGTGGCCAGCGCCTATTCGATGCTGTGAATGCCGCGGCAGTGCTGCCGCCGCTTCCCATTATTGGCATCAAGCTCTAAGCTTCCGGCGCTTGCAAAGGCGGGAGGCTTGGTGCGATGGGTCGTAAATCCTTGATCGTTGGCGCGTTGGCCGCGGTGTTGAGCATCGGCTTGACCGGCGCCGTGCTGGCAAGCTTCACCGGCCCCGGCCCCTGGATCACCGGCAACGACACCGGCGGCATCATCCCCTACTCGCCGGACCTCGAAGGCGTCTATCAGCAGATGGCGCAGGATTATTGCGCGCGCTGGCGCCGGCTGTCGCACATCACATCCGTGCATCGCGTCTATGGCGACTACATCAGCTTCGTCTGCATCGATAAGCCGTGGATGATCCACTAGCCCGTCATTCCGGGGCGCGGGCGAAGCCCGCGAACCCGGAATCCATAACCACGGAACAAGCCGATTTAACGAGGCGGTGCCGATCTGCAAGCATTGTGATTATGGATTCCGGCTCTCGCTCGCGTTGCTCGCTCGGCCGGAATGACGAAACTACCGCCAATCTCCTACCACCGCCTGAACGATCGTGAGTGCCGCCACCGCCGCCGTATCGGCGCGCAGGATGCGCGGGCCTAGCGCAATGCGCACCACGTTGGGCAATTTGAGCAAGGCGGCCCGTTCGTCTTCAGCGAAGCCGCCTTCGGGGCCGACCAGCACCGCGAGCGGCGTGTGCGGCGGCACGGCGGACAGCGCGGCGAGCGGATCGGCGACCTCGGCATCCTCGTCGCAGAATACGATGGTCCGCGCCGGCTCGCGGTCGGCAAGGAGCCGCGTCAGGCCGGCCGGCTCGGCGATCTCTGGGATCGAAAGGATGCCGCATTGCTCGGCGGCTTCGATGGCGTTCGCCCGCATGCGTTCGAGATTGACCCTCGCCACCTGGCCATGGCGGGTGAGCACCGGCGCTAACCGCGAAGCGCCCATCTCGACCGCCTTCTGCACCATGTAGTCGAGCCGCGCCGATTTGAGCGGCGCGAACAGATAATGCAAGTCGGCCGGCGCGGTCTGGTCGCGGGTTTTGGCGTCGACGACCAGCGCGGCCGCGCGCTTTTGCGACGCGAGCGCCGCGCTCCATTCACCGTCGCGGCCGTTGAAGACCAGCACGCCGTCGCCGGGTTGGCGGCGCAGCACCGTCGTCAGATAATGGGCCTGGGCGCGCTCGAGCGGAACCTCGGCGCCGGCCATAAGCGGCGCCTCGACGAAAAGCCGGGGACTGCGGAAATCGTAAGCCGGCATGGCGCAAACTAGGCTATACTGTTCGAGGCAAATGCGCGGACGCTTTAGCTTAAGACTCGGCTTTAGCTTAAACTTGCCAAATGAGCACTAGCGTCGCACCCGGCAGCCTGCCCCCTTGTCGCCGAATTCGTCAGGCTTCTAGCGGCGCAGCGGGCGCAAGAATCGGGGCAGGAATCGGGCTCAGGCTTATTGGGCTTAGGTTTGGGAAACCACAAAGGATCGCTATGAATCGGAGCCTGGTGGTGGCGATGGGACTGGCCTTGACGGCCGGCGTGACGCTGTCGCATGGCGCGCTGGCGCAGTCGCCGTTCCCGCCGGCCCCGCAGCAGTCCTCCCCGTTCCCGCCGCCGCCGCAGCAATCGCAGTTGCCGGCGGACTCGACGTCGCCGTTCCCGGCGCCGCCGCAGCAGTCCACGTTCCCAGGGGCGCCGCAGCAGTCGGTGTTTCCGCAGGGGGGACAGCCGATGGGAGGGCCGCCGATGGGCGGACCGCCGCCATCGGGCGTATGCGCGAACTTCCCGAAACTGCGCGACGAGGCCAAGGCAAAAGCGGAAGCCGTCTCGGTGATCGGCAAGCGCAAGGGCGATCGCCAGGAAATGTGCGCGGCGGTGCAAATCTTCACCGCCGCCGAGGAAAAAGTGGTGAAATTCCTCGATGACAACAAGGTGAATTGCGGGGTGCCGCCGCAGGCGGTCACCCAAGCCAAGGCCATGCACGTCAACACGGTAAAATTCCGCGACACGGTCTGTGCCGAAGGGCCGAAGGCGAAGCCGCCGACATTAAGCGACGCCATCGGCACGCCTTCGCTCGATACCCGCACCAATACCAAGACCGGCCGCGGCACGCTGGACACGCTGACCGGTAACCCGCTGGCCAGATGAGCGGCGGCTCCGTCGCCGACGCGACCGGCAATTGGGTCGATTCACTGGCGCCGGCCTGGCTCAAACCCTATCTGCGGCTGGCGCGGCTCGACCGGCCGATCGGCTCCTGGCTGTTGTTGTTGCCGTGCTGGTGGTCGGCGGCGCTCGCCGCCGTAGCGGCTCATGCGCGGGCGCCGAACATCCTGCATCTCATTTTGTTTTTCATCGGCGCCTTTGCCATGCGCGGCGCCGGCTGCACCTGGAACGACATCGTCGACCGCGATCTCGACGGTGCCGTCGAGCGCACTCGCTCGCGGCCGATACCGTCCGGCCAAGTCAGCGTTGCGCAAGCGGCTTTGTTCCTTGTCCTGCAAGCGCTTATCGGCTTTGCCGTATTGATTACGTTCAACGGCTTCACCATCGCGCTCGGCATCGTCTCGCTCGCCATCGTGGTGGTCTATCCGTTCATGAAGCGGATCACCTATTGGCCGCAAATCGTGCTGGGGCTCGCGTTTTCGTGGGGCGCGCTGATGGGCTGGGCCGGCGCCTTCGGCCGGCTCGATCCGGCGGCGCTCTTGCTCTATGCCGGCTCGATCTCCTGGGTGATCGGCTACGACACCATCTACGCCCACCAGGACCGCGAAGACGATGCGCTGATCGGCATCAAATCCACCGCGCTGTTGTTCGGGGCGCGAACCAAGCCGATGCTGGCGCTATTTTATGGCCTTGCCGTCATCCTCATCGGCGCCGCGGGCTATTTCGCCGGCGCCGGCGTGGTGTTCGCGCTGGGACTTGCCGCCTTCGCCGCCCACCTCGCCTGGCAGATTGTTCGGCTGGATATCAGCGATCCGGACAATTGCCTGGCGGTGTTCAAGTCCGACCGCGACGCCGGCCTGATCCTGTTCGCCGGCTTAGTCCTCGACGCCGCGCTGCGCCCGTTGGTCTGACGCCCCGTCATTGCGAGGAGCGAAGCGACGAAGCAATCCAGAACGGCGGCGCAGAGCTGGATTGCTTCGCTTCGCTCGCAATGACGAGGGAAGCCCCTTGTCGACTCTCGCCGGCCGGCGCAAGATAGCGACAATCCGTCTCACTCATTAAGAATGCGGATTTCCAGGGAGCGATCGATGAAATCACCTTATCTTCTCGGCATGTCCGCGCTGGCCTTGGTGCTGACGATCCCCGCAACCGTGCTTGCGGACAAGGCGCCGGCGGCGCTGACCGGCGTCGTCTCCTCGGCCGCCGAAGGCGCCATGGAAGGCGTCGTCGTCACCGCCCACCGGGACGGGTCCATCGTTTCAGTCAGCGTCACCACCGACGCGCAAGGCCGTTACACTTTCCCGGAAAACCGCCTCGAGCCCGGCCACTATAATCTCGCCATCCGCGCTGTCGGTTACGACATCGGCGCGCCGGCCGCAGCCGACGTCGTCGCCGAGAAGACGGCGAATACCGACATCAAGCTCGACAAGACCAAGAACCTCGCCAGCCAGCTCACCAATGCCGAATGGATGATGAGCATCCCCGGCACCGAAGACCAGAAGGCGATGCTGCTCAACTGCACGAGCTGCCACACGCTGGAACGCGTGGTGCGCTCGACCCACGACACCGACGAGTGGATGCAGGTGGTCAGCCGCATGATGGGCTATGGCGCCGTGAGCCAGCCGATCAAGCCGCAGCCGATGCTGGACCGTTCGCGCGCGGGCACGCCCGAGCAATACCGCAAGATGGCCGAGTATCTCGCCACCATAAATTTGAGCGCGGTCGACAAGTGGCAATATGATCTCAAGACGCTGCCGCGCCCGAGCGGCCGCGACACCCACGCCATCGTCACCGAATACGACATGGGGCGCAAAACCACCGAACCGCACGACATCCTGGTCGATAAGGACGGCGCGGTCTGGTATTCGGACTTCGGCGAAATGTTCATCGGCAAGTTCGATCCGAAGACGCTCAAACTCACCGAATATCCGATCACCAAGTTCAAGGACAAGGCGCCGACCGGCCTCTTGAGCATCGAGTTCGACACCACCGGCAAGATCTGGTTCGACACCATGTACCAGGGCTCGCTCGGCTGCCTCGATCCGAAGACCGGCGAGATCAAATATTATCCGCTCGACGCCAAGTGGAACGACGACAAGGTGCAGCTCAACTTCACCGGCCTGCACTACGAAGTCGACAACAAGGTGTGGACCAAGAGCGTCGGCACCCAGGAAATCTTCCGCGTCGATCTGAAAACCGGCGACTGGGAGAAATTCCGCCCGCTCGACCAGCTGCCCGGCGTGCAGCACGCCGGCATCTATCAGGTGATGGCGGACTCGCAGAACAATCTGTGGATGGCCGAATTCACCGAAGGCCATCTCGGCAAGATCGACGCCAAGACCGGCGCCGTGACCTGGTACGCCACGCCGACGGCGCACGCCCGCGCCCGCCGCATGGAGATCGACGCCCAGGACCGCGTGCTGGTGACCGAATATCGCACCAGCAAGGCGGCGCTGTTCGATCCCAAGACCGAACAGTTCACCGAATACGCGTTCCCGCAATACACGTTCCCCTATCGCGCCAATTTCGACAAGAACGGCGAGATCTGGGCTTCGACCATGAGCACGGACCGCGTGGTGCGGCTCGATCCGAAGACCAACACCAGCGTGCAATATCTGATGCCGAGCGACACCAACATGCGCACGGTGTTCGTCGATAACACGACGAGCCCGGTGACGTTCTGGGTCGGCAGCAATCACGACCATCGGATCGTGAAGGTTGAGCCGTTGGATTAGACGGCGGTTCTATGATTTGAGGCGTCATGGCCGGGGGATTCCCCGGCCGTTTCGTTTTTGAGCGACCGTCGCCCCACAAGGGGATCGATATCCGGCTCGGTCTCTCCAGTTATCGACCCGCTGGGGCTTCATCGGCGCGTAGAACGGCGAGCTGTGCGACGCTGCGCGGCCGGCGTCACTTGCAACTACGCGCCCTCCTGGCGACGGTCCCGGAACGCATGGCCGCGCTTCGCCAGAACGTCAGGGCGTCTTAAGGGCGCACCGAATACGCCCATGCAGGATGGGTATTCATGACGGCGCCGCGCGCCGCGGATGGCACACGGCTTAGGTTTTCAACCGCGTTGCCGCGAGCCGTTTGTGCATTTCCAAATCGTCGTCCCGCCTCTGTCGGGTCCTATGGCGTCCAGCACCAGTGGTAGCCACCCGTCGATATCGTGCACCGCCTGCCCGTAGCTGGGTCGGTGACGGTGGCGCTCAAGCCAGGTTCAACGAGCACAGCTTCGTTCACGAAAGCGGGCGCGTCATAAGCCCCCGATGGGGCCGCGGCATACCCCCCGGTCGCGACCGCTCCAGCAGCGACGGCTCCAGCGGCCACAACCGCTGCGCCTCGGCCGTAGTATCCTCCTCCGTAACCTCCTCGGTATCCTACTCCGTAACCTCCTCGGTATCCTGCTCCGTATCCTCCTGCGTAGGCTCCTCGCCGATAGGCTCTTCGGTGAACACCGGCAACGCTCACTGCCGAGAGAGGCCGTCCTACTCTTGCCTCAGCCGTATCGATCGAAAGTAAGGAGAGTGACATCACGTTTGCTGGTGCCAAATTGATTGAAGCGGGGATCGCCGCGAGTGCCAGACCCGCGCCGAGGGAAACTGCGATCAGGTTGAGCTTGGTCATGACTGTCTCCTGATTGAGATCAGCCCCTCAGGAGAAGCTTTGCCCCTTTGGTAGAGTTCCTACTCCCTTTGGGGAGCGACCGGTGTCATTCGAGAAGCCTAGCGCCCGTGCACGGAACGCCGAAAAGTTCCACTACAAATCAGGGGGAACGGCCACGAATTCTGCCCACTGTTGCCCAGCGGAGACACAATACGCGCCCTATACGCGGTATAAGTGTACCCGGTAACAACCCAAACCGAAGGAGGGCGAAATGAGGAAGTTACTTTTAGCTACCGCTGCGCTCACTGCGCTGGGGAGTTCGGCCTTCGCGGCCGACATGCCGCTCAAGGCGCCGCCTGCGCCGCCGCCGGCGCCGATCTTCAGCTGGACTGGCTTCTACATTGGCGGCGAGCTGGGGGGTGCGTGGTCTAACGGCCATGTGACCGACAGTCTCTTTGGTCTCAACGTGAGCACAAACCGTACTGGCTGGCTCGGCGGAGGAGTTGTTGGATACAATTATCAAATCAACAACTTTGTGCTTGGCGTCGAAGGAGACTTCGACTGGACTTCGCTGAAAGCCACCGGCACCGGGGTGTTCGTTCCAGGCGTGGGCACGCTCCAGGCATCTGCCAAGACGGATTGGATTTCAACAGTCGCGGGCCGGGTGGGCTTCGCGGCTGACCGAGCGCTGTTTTACGTCAAGGGTGGCGGCGGCTGGGTTAGAAACACCGCGAGCATCACCAACCTGAACACCGGGGCCGGCGTCAGCGCATCCAATACCAACAGCGGTTGGTTGATCGGTACCGGGGTGGAGTATGCGTTTGCCCCCAATTGGTCCGGCAAACTTGAGTTCGACTATCTGGGTCTTAGGAGTTGGAGCTGGAACTCGGTGGTTTTCCCGGGCGACACTTTCACCGCCAGCCGAAACATCTCGATGTTGAAAGCCGGCATCAACTACAGATTTGGCGGGAACGCTTCGCAATACTAGGTGAGGCTGCTCTACGTGCTGCTGTGACGCGGGAAGCCTTTCCGGCGCACTGATCGACAAAGTTGCGTGGCCTGCACCCGGTTCCATCAAGACACCTGACTCGGTGTCTTCGATACCGGGTGCGGGCCATAGCGTTCAAATCCGGTATGGCTAGCGAAGAATGGGTCGCCGGCCCGGCCATCCGGCCGCACTCCTAAAAATAAAATGATTCGCCCGCCGCGTGGATAATCGGCGTCGTAGCCCTGATGGAGCCAACGGGTCCGGCCCGAAGTGGCCGGCCCGATGACAGGCTCTGTGAAATCCGGGGGCGGCCTACAAGGTTGGATCGCCGAATCCCGGATTACGCTGCGCTCCATCCGGGCTACAGTTGCTCCCATGGAGAACAGCGACCGCACAAACGCCATGGCGCGATGGATGTGGGACGCCCGCGCCCGCCGCCTGCCCTATCGCAACCTGCCGGATGATTTGAAGCCCGCGTCGCTGCGCGAAGCCTATGCGGCGCAGGAGGCCTATTACCGGCTGGCGGAGCCTGTCTATGGCGAGGTGTGCGGCGCCAAGATCGCCACCACCACCAAGGTGATGCAGGAGCTGATGGGCATCGACCATCCGTGCGGCGGCGCCATCTTCGCGCGCACCATCCATTACTCGCCGGCGCATGTGCACGTCGCCAATTTCGTCAACGTCCGCATCGAAAGCGAGATCGCGCTGATGCTCGGCGCTGATCTGCCGGCGTCCGGCGCGCCATGGCGGCGCGACATGGTGGCACCGGCGGTTTCCGCCGCGATGCCCGCTTTCGAGCTGATCGAAGACCGCAATGCCGACTACACCAAGACCGAAGCCGCTTCGCTGATCGTCGAGAATTGCTGGAACGGCGGTATCGTCATCGGCGCGGCCAGATCCGTATCCCCGGCGTCGCTCAACGGCATCGCCGGCCGGCTCGAGATCGGCGGCAAGCCGGCTGGCAAAGGCTTTGCCGAAGACCCGTGCGCGACCTTGGCTTGGCTCGCCAATCATCTCGCCGAACGCGGCCGCGGCCTCAAAGCCGGCATGGTGGTGATCACCGGCAGCGTCATCCCGACGATGTCGATCAAGGCCGGCGACCACGCAGTATTTTCGGTCGCGGGATTGGGCGACGTCGAGGTGGTTGCGGTGTAGGCGCGGAGCGCCTCGCGAGAACGAAAATTATTTCACCCTCCCCTGCAGGGGGAGGGTCGCGCACCGAAGGTGCGCGGGGTGGTGTGCTCGGCGATGCAGGGAGTCGCAGCGCGCTACGCGCGCTCTCACCCCATCCCGCCGCGCTTCGCGCGGCGACCTTCCCCCTCCAGGGGAAGGTGAAAGAGTGCGAGCCCGCGTTAATTCCGCGCGATGATCTCGCGTTCGCCGCGATGCACGATCGGCGTGGCCGGCAGCTTGCCGGGGCGGCGGCGCAGCAGGCGCGATGGCCGGCGCTTGGCGATGGCGCTGCGGCGGCGGCGGCGCCAAGTCGGGGCTTCGACGCGCAGTGCGCCGAGGCGGGCGAACGGTTCGCGCAAACTGCCGTCGCCTTCGGCAACGAGAAGCGGCAGGCCGAGCACCCTGCCCCAGCTTTGCCATTCGGCGACGATGTCGTCGCGCTCGGCGGACGCAAACAGCGGCAGCGACAAAGCCGGATCGCGATGCTCGAGCACGACGGCGATGGAAGTCGGAGTTTTACCGGTTTCGCCGCTCAAGCGGATGGCAACGCCGCGATAGGACGCGACCGGCATGTTGAGCGCCATGCGAATGCCGCGCACCGAGCGGCGCAGCACCACGCGCTCGCGATGCAGGTCGACGACGCGAAGCCGCTCGTCGGCCGCTTCGTCGGCGGCGGTGAACCGCACGGGCAAGGAGAAGGGGTCGAGCCGCGAGGGGATCGCCCCCGCGCGGCCCGACCCGGCAGCGAACCTGCCGGCTTCCATTTGACGCCTCGAAACTCGAACTCCCCCCGGACTGTTGCCGCCCGGTTGCCGTGACAATGCCAGAGTGCGGTCGTAATCGGCTTAAGGATCCTGGTTAAAAGGTCGTGTTGCGCGCGCCAACGGCCCGCATGATTGACGAGACGTTGCCGAAGCGCGGCAAATTGATCGCAGCGCGTGTTTTGCGGGACGCTTGCTGATGCGGAAACGGCTATGCGTCGAACTTGGCCTCACCTGAAAGGGAGAGGCCGGCGCGTGCAACGCGCCGGTGAGGGTCAGTGGCGCAATTGATCGCACCAACCCCCACCCGATCGCTGCGCGCTCGACCTCCCCCTTTCAGTGGGAAGGTGCAGATTCGCGGCTTGAATCCCGCATCCGGCAGCCACATCTTCGCTTGTCTTAATTTTCACCGCCGCATAAACCAGTCGCCAACCAATGTCATCGCTCCTCGACCAAACTACCCTCGCCGACGTCGCTGAACGTGCCGTCGCCGCGGCCAAGCGCGCCGGCGCCGACCAGGCCGACGCGGTCGCCGTGCGCGGCGTGTCGCTGTCGGTCGAGGTGCGCGATGGCGCCGTCGAGGAATCACAGCGCTCCGAAGGCGACGATCTGGGGCTGCGCGTCCTGGTCGGCAGGAAGCAGGCGGTGGTCTCGACCAACGATCTCAAAAGCGACGGCTTCGCGGCGCTGGCCGAGCGCGCGGTGGCCATGGCGCGCGCCGCGCCCGACGACCGCTTCGCCGGCCTCGCCGATCCGGCGCTGCTGGCGCGCAACCCACCGGAACTCGATCTGCTCGATCCCGACATGCCCGACGTCGGCGTGTTGGAACGGCGCGCGCGAGAGGCGGAGGACGCCGCCATGGCGGTCGCTGGCGTCAGCAAATCAGGCGGCGCCTCGGCCTCGGCCGGCATCGGCGGCCTGGTGCTGGTGACGAGCCACGGCTTTCATGGCGCAGCGATGAACTCGCACCACGCCATCTCGATGTCGGCCATCGCCGGCAACGGCACCGGCATGGAGACCGATTACGATTACACCGCGACGCTGCACGCCGCCGATCTGGAAAGCGCAACCGCAATCGGCCGCAATGCCGGCGAGCGCGCGGTCAAGCGGCTCAATCCCCGCAAAGTCACCACGCGCCGCGTGCCGGTGGTGTTCGACAGCCGCATCGCCGGCTCGCTGATCGGCCACCTCGCCAATGCCGTCAACGGCGCCTCGATTGCGCGCAAGACGAGTTTTTTGCGCGAAAAGCTCGGCGAGCAGATTTTCGCTCCCGGCATCGACATCATCGACGATCCGTTGCGCAAACGCGGACAGCGCTCGCGGCCGTTCGACGGCGAGGGCGTCGTCACCAGCGTGCGCAAAGTGATCGAAAGCGGCGTGCTGAAAACCTGGTTTCTCGACAGCGCCACCGCACGCGAGCTCAATCTGCAAACCACCGGACACGCCCATCGCGGCGTGTCGTCGCCGCCCTCGCCCGGGCCGAGCAACCTGCATCTCGCCGCCGGTGCCAAGAGCGCCGACGCGCTGATCGCCGAGATCGCCGACGGCTTCTATGTCACCGACCTGATCGGCGTCGGCGTCAATCTGGTGACCGGCGACTATAGCCGCGGCGCCTCGGGTTTTTGGATCGAGAACGGCCAGCTCACCTTTCCGGTGAGTGAAGTCACCATCGCCGGGCATCTGACCGAAATATTCAAGAGCCTGTCGCCGGGAAACGACCTCGTCTTCCGCTACGGCACCAATGCGCCGACCGTGCGCGTGGAGGGCCTGACTGTTGCAGGCCACTGAGGTCGTCGAACTGCAACAACAAGCCGCGCGCCTTGCCGAGGCCGTCCGCGAAGCCGGCGCGTTGGCGCTGTCGATGTTCAAGACGCCGCTGAAGAACTGGACCAAGGGCGAAGCTTTGTCGCCGGTGTCCGACGCCGATATCGCCGTCGACGTATTGTTGCGCGAACGGCTGACCGCCGACAACGCGGCCATCGCCTGGCTGTCGGAGGAAAGCGTCGACGACCCGGTTCGCCTCGACGCGCGCTACGTCTGGATCGTGGATCCGATCGACGGCACGCGCGCCTATATCGCGGGCCTGCCGGATTGGGCGGTCTCCGCCGCTTTGGTCGAGAACGGCCGGCCGGTCGCGGCGTGTCTTTATGCGCCGGTCAGCGACGAATTCTTTTTTGCCGTCGCGGGCCAAGGCGCCAGGCGCAACGGCACAGCGATCGCGGTCGCGCCCGGAGCGCACATCGAGCAGGCGCGCATTGCCGGGCCGAAAAAATTTCTCGATCGCTTGCAGGCCATCGCGCCGCCATTTGCCGTCATGGCGCGCACACACTCGCTGGCGCTGCGCCTGGCGCGGGTCGCCGAGGGAACATTCGACGTGGCCATTGCCGGCGGCAACAGCCACGACTGGGACCTTGCAGCCGCCGACCTTTTGGTGCACGAAGCGGGCGGCGCATTGACGTCTTTCGAAGGCGGCACTGTGACCTATAATCGTCTGGTGCCGCGGCACGGGACGCTTGTCGCGGCCGGCCGGGACAGGCACGCGGCGCTGATCGAATTGTTCAGGGATGAACGCCTCGTGTCACTCTAACGCGCGGACATGCGGAACGATCACCATGTCGGACATCCCCAAAGCCAAGCAACTTCTTCATCTGGTATTCGGCGGCGAACTGCAAAGCGTCTCCGGCATCGAATTCAAGGATCTCGACAAGCTCGACATCGTCGGCGTCTATCCGAACTATGCCAGCGCCTACGCGGCCTGGAAGGCCAAGGCGCAAGGCTCCGTCGACAACGCGCAGATGCGCTATTTCATCGTGCATATGCACCGCCTGCTCGACCCCGACAGCAACGCGTCGCACTGAGACAACGCATGCAGCTTTGGCGGCGCATCGGGCGGCAGCAATGGGCAAAGACGACGCTCGGTGTCGTCGCCGCCGAATATGTGCGTTTCGTCGGCAAGACCGCGCGGCTGACGGTCGAGCCGCCCGACGCCTGGGACCGCGCCGAAGCGGACATGCCGATCATCGGCGCGTTCTGGCATGGCCAGCATTTGCTCGCCACCAACGCCAGCAAACCGTCATACAAAGTGAAAATGCTGGTGTCGCGCCATCGCGACGGCGAGGTCAACGCCATTGCCGCCGAGCGGCTCGGCGTCGGCACCATTCGCGGCTCCGGCAATCACGCCAGCGGCTTCGTGCACAAAGGCGGCGTCGCCGCATTCCAGGCCATGCTCGACGCGCTTAAAGAAGGTTATTCGGTCGCGCTCTCCGCCGACGTGCCGAAAGTGTCACGCGTTGCCGGTCTCGGCATCATCAAGCTCGCGCAAATGTCCGGCCGGCCGATCTATGCCCTCGCCATCGCCACGCGCTGGCGCATCGTGCTCGACAATTGGGATCGTTCCACCATCAATCTGCCGTTCAGCCGCGGCGCCGGTGTGGTTCCCGAACCGCTGCGCGTCCCAGCCGATGCCGATGACGCTGCCCTTGAAGCGGCGCGGCAGGAGCTCGAGAACCGCCTTAACGCCGCCACGCGCCGCGCCTATGAGATTGTCGATCAGCCGCAACTCCGCTAGCACTCTCTGGGAGGCTTTTGCGTGCCCGATCGACTGCCGCTAGCGCTGCGCCTTTATCAGTTTGCGTCGTTCGCCGCGGCGCCGGTGGCGCCGCATCTCTTGGCGCGACGGCTCAACCGCGGCAAGGAACACCCGACCCGGCTGGCGGAGCGCCGCGGGCAGGCGTCGCAGCCGCGCCCGGACGGCCCGCTGATCTGGGTACACGCGGCAAGCGTCGGCGAAATGCTGGCGGCGGTGCCGTTGATCGAGCGCATCCGCGCGCAAAATTTTGCCGTCCTCGTCACCTCTGGCACGGTGACCTCGGCGGCGCTCGCCGAGCACCGCTTGCCGGCGGGCGTACTGCACCAATTCATTCCGCTCGACGCGCCGCGTTATGTCGGCCGCTTTCTCGATCATTGGCGGCCTGACCTAGCGCTGTTCGTCGAATCCGATCTGTGGCCCAATCTGATCGTGCAATCCGGGCGCCGCAAGATTCCGATGATCGTGGTCAACGGCCGGCTCTCGGAGCGCTCGTTTCACCGCTGGCAGTTCGTGCCGGGCGCGATCGCGGCGCTGTTGTCGCGCTTCGATCTCTGCCTCGCCCAATCGAGTGCCGACGCGCAGCGCTATGGCGCGCTTGGTGCGCCGCGTGTGACCTCGACCGGCAACCTCAAGCTCGACGTGCCGGCGCCGCCGGTCGATGAAGCCATGTTGCGGCAATTGAAATTGACCCTCGGCATCCGCCCAGTGATTGCCGCCGCGTCGACCCATGACGGCGAGGAGACCGCCATCATCACCGCGCATCGGCGGCTGCGCGCCAAGCATCCGGCGCTCCTGACCATCATCGCGCCGCGCCATCCGGCACGCGGCGGGACAATCGCCGACATCGCCAAGGTTTCCGGATTATCGGTCGGGCAGCGCTCGCGCGGCGACGAGCCGAAGCAAGGTATCGACGTCTATATCGCCGACACGCTGGGCGAGCTCGGCCTGGTCTACCGGCTCGCGCCCATCGTGTTCATGGGCGGCTCCCTGGTCGAACACGGCGGCCAAAATCCGATCGAAGCGATCCGGCTCGGCGCCGCCGTGGTGCACGGCCCGCATGTGTGGAATTTCGCCGAAATCTACACCACCCTCGACGCGGCGAACGGCGCCAAGCACATCGCCGACGAAGAAGCGCTAACCGTGCAGCTCAACGCCTGGCTCGCCAATCCGGCAGCGCGTACCGCGATCGCGGAAGCCGGCGCCAAAACAGTGCGGCAGCTCGGCGGCGCGCTCGATCGCACGCTCGCCGCGCTCGATCCTTATCTCATCCAACTTCGCTTAGAGCAGCGGGCGTCGTGATGCGCGAGCCCGCCTTCTGGTGGCGCAAGGGCGGCGGCAGCCTGCTCGCTCCCTTTGCCGCCATTTATGGCGCGGTCGCGTGGGGCCGCATTCAAGCGCAAGGCGAGCCCGCCGGCGTGCCGGTGATCTGCCTCGGCAATCTCACCGCCGGCGGCGCCGGCAAGACGCCAGCGGCACTCGCTGTGGCGTATCTGCTGCTCGCGGCGCGCGAGCGGCCGTTTTTTCTCAGCCGCGGCTATGGCGGCCGCCTCGCCGGTCCGGTGCGCGTAGATCCGTCGTTTCATCACTCAGCCGACGTCGGCGACGAGCCGCTGATGCTGGCGCGCCTGGCGCCGACCATCGTCGCCCGCGACCGCGTCGCCGGCGCCCGCGTCGCGCGCTCTGCCGGTGCAAGCGTCATCGTCATGGACGACGGATTCCAGAATCCGTCGCTGATCAAGGATCTCGCCATCGTTTTGGTCGACGGCCGCCGCGGCATCGGCAATGGCCGCGTCATTCCGGCCGGCCCGTTGCGGGCGCCGCTGGAAATCCAGATCGCCCGCGCGCAGGCGCTGGTCGTCGTCGGCCCGCCGGACGGCGCCGCAAAAATTTTGGACACCGCGCGCCGCTACGGCGTCACCGTGTTCCACGGCCGGCTCGAAGCCGACCGCAACAGCCTCGCCGCGCTCGGCAAGCGCAAAGTGCTGGCCTTCGCCGGCATCGGCAATCCGGATAAGTTTTTTGCGACCCTGACCGAGGCCGGCATCGACGTTGCCGCCCGTTCGCGCTTTCCCGACCATCATCATTACACCGCAGCGGAAGCGCAGGCGTTGATCGCGCGGGCGCAAGCGGAAAACCTCATGCTCATCACCACCGAAAAAGATCACGTCCGCCTCGCCGGCGACCCGGCGCTTGCGGCGTTGGCCGCGCACGCCAGCACATTGCCGGTACGGCTCGTCATCGACGAGCAGGATCAATTTCGGCAACTGGTGCTGAGTGCCGCGAAGCGTAACTGATCGGCCGCGCTATTTTTTGTCCGGATAAGCCAGGCGCTGCGCCACGGCTTCGGGCGTGGCATAGGCTTCCTGCAGATCGACGCTCCAGTAGCGCAATTCCTCGAGCGGAATAGCGACGCCGGTCACCGCGCAACGCACGAAGGCGCCGGGCCGCACCACGCGGAAATCGCCGTCGAGATATTTGACGTCGGCCTCGCCGGGCATCGGGGCCGGACGATCGGTACGATTGAGCAAGTGCGCCTCCGACTGCTTCGTCAAAGTTCATCAAAGTTTTGGGCCGGCCCCCAACTCGCGCGAATGGCCCACAACCGGCGCAACATAATCATTCCGCCGCCCAGGCGAAACCCTCTTACTTTTGATCGTGGATACCTGCGCCGGCGGCGCACTCCGTGATACGCTGCCGCCAGGAAGCGCCGGCTCGAGCCCACGAATTCGCATTGGCAGTATGGACTTTCGCAAATTTATCCTCGCGCTTGCCGGCGTCGCCTTCGGCGCCGTCGCCGCCCTTGCCGCGGCGCCGGAGCACGTCGACATTCCGGCCGACAATGTGACGCTGCACGGCACGCTGTACCGCCCCGGGGGCGACGGACCGTTTCCGGCGGTGGTGGCGATGCACGATTGCGGCGGGCTGATCCGCCGCCCGGCGATGCAGGCGCAGCTTTACAACGAATGGACCAGTCTGTTGGTCGGCAGCGGCTTTGTCGTGCTGTTTCCGGATTCGTTCGGCTCGCGCGGGCTCGGCTCGCAATGCCGCGAGGCCAACCGCAAGATCCATGCCCGCCGCGAGCGTGTTGCCGACGCCAATGCGGCGCGGCGCTGGCTGCAAACCCAGAGCTACGTCAAGGCCGATCACATTTCGCTGCTCGGCTGGTCGAACGGCGCCGTCGCGGCGCTGTGGACGGTGCGTCCGACCACCAAGCCCCATGACGGCGGCGCCGATTTCCGCTCGGCGGTCGCGCTCTATCCGAGCTGCCACCGCTTGCGCGAAACCGCCTGGAGCGCCCGCGTGCCCACCCTCATCCTGATCGGCGGCGCCGACGACTGGACGCCGGCATCGGCCTGCCAGCAGATGGTCGCCGGCGCCCGCGGCCGCAGCGCCCGCGCCGAGATCGTCGTCTATCCCGGCGCCTATCACGAATTCGACCGCGCCAATGCGCCGATCCGGCTGCGCACCGGCCTGGTCAATACCGTCGATCCCTCCGGCAAAGCGCACGGCGGCACCAACCCGGCGGCGCGTAACGACGCACTCAAACGCGTGCCGGCGTGGCTGGAGAAATAGAAGGCCGGCTGCCGATCAAGCTGGCTTGTCTGATAAAAAACTGTATTCTATTCCTGATAAAAAACATTTTGTCGCGGATTTCTTGTTGGATGAACATCATGATGCGATCGGTCGTGATAAGCGTCATTTTCAGTTTTACGCTTGGAGCGATTCCCGCATTCGCACAAATCGACTGTGGGACTTTTTGCATGAGCTACTGCGCAAAAAGAGAACCGGGGGCGGGATACGACAACGGTAATTGCCAGATCGGTTGCAATCACGGGTGCTACTGGTATCTCTCCGAGCACCAGGGCCAGCTGCCAAAAGCGGCCGCAACTCGCCATCGCAAGCCGGCGGCGTCCTACAGATAACCGGTGCCGACGTCGGCGGCGAAACGCGCCGGCTCGCCTTCCCAGACGATGCGGGCATGTTCGAGCACATAGACGCGGTCGGCGTGCGGCAGCGCAAACGTGACGTTCTGCTCGCCGAGCAGGACCGTGATCGGCGTGGTCTGCCGCAAGCGCTCCAAGGCCTTGGACAATTGTTCGAGGATGACCGGCGCCAAGCCGAGCGTCGGCTCGTCGAGGATGAGCAATTTCGGCTTCATCATCAGCGCACGCGCGATGGTCAACATCTGCTGCTCGCCGCCCGACAGCGTACCGGCGGCCTGCCTCTGGCGGTCGCGCAGGATCGGGAACAGGTCGAACAGCCAAGCGATTTGCTCCGCGCACTCGACGGACGGCAAATGCTGACCACCGAGATCGAGATTTTCGCGCACCGTCATGTCGACGAACAGCTCGCGGCCTTCGGGGCATTGCACGATGCCCTTGCGCGCGATGGTCGCCGCGGTAAACCCGCGCAATGACGCACCCTCGCGGCGGATATCGCCCGCATAGGGCAAAAAGCCCGAGATGGTATTGAACAGCGTGGTCTTGCCGGCGCCGTTCAAGCCGACCACCGAGACGAATTCGCCGGCATGGACATGGATCGAGACGTCGTCGAGCGCCTGCGCCTTGCCGTAATGCACGCTAACGTTCTTGACCTCGAGGAATGGCGTCGTGGTGTCGCGGAACGAGGATTCCGGGCGCGCCGCGGTCTCGATGCTGCCGCCGAGATAGACGCGGCGCACGGTCTCGTTGCGCATCACCTCGTCGGCGCTGCCTTCGGCGATGCGCTCGCCGACATACATGGCGAGCACGCGGTCGACGAGGCGCGCCACGCTTTTGACGTTGTGATCGACCAGGAGAACAGCGCGGCCGTCGTCGCGCAATTCGCAGATCAGATCTGAGAACGCCGCGGTCTCTTTCGAGGTCAGCCCGGCGAACGGCTCGTCGATCAGCAGCACCTGCGGATCCCGCGCGATCGCCTTGGCGATCTCGATCTTGCGCAGATCGGCGAACGGCAAGGTTGCCGGCCGCCGGTCGAGCACGGCGCTTAAACCCACGCGCGCGGCGATGGCGCGGGCTTTGGTGTCGGTTTCCGGATCGGCCAGAAGCCGGGTGAGCTTGTCGGGCAGCAAGGCCAGCTTGATATTTTCCAGCACGGTCTGGCGGTGCAGCGGGCGGGAATGCTGGAACACGATGCCTGCGCCCAGGCGCGCGACCTTGTGCGACGGCCAGCCGGCAACTTCGGTGCCGTTGATGCGCACCGAGCCGGCATCGGGCCGCTCGATACCCATGATCAGCTTCATCACCGTCGACTTGCCGGAGCCGTTCGGGCCGATCAGCCCCAGAATTTTTCCGGCGTCCACGCTGAACGTCATGTCCTTGACGGCGACCAGGCCGCCGAAGCGCTTGGTGAGGCCCGACACTTCGAGATGCGCGCGCTCGGCCATGCTCACGAGGTCTCTTTGCTGCGGGTGAGCAGGCCGAAAAAGCCGTTCGGGAACACCAGCACGACGAAGAGCGCCATGGCGAAGACGATGAAGTTCGCCAGATCGCCGACCGGGCGGAGCGCTTCGCTCATGGCAATAATGAAGATCGAACCGAGCACGGCGCCGAGAATGGTGCGCCGGCCGCCGATCACCACCGCGATGATGATCTGCACGCCGACGGTGATGTCGATGACGGTGCCGACCGAGGCTGAGCCGAGATAGAACACCAAAAGCGCGCCGGCGAGGCCGGAGAAAAAGGCGCTGATAACGAAAGCCGTGAGTTTGTGCTTGGTGACGTTGAAGCCGAGCGCGCCGGCCTGCACCGCGTCCTGGCCGCTGGCCTGCAGGATGAGCCCGACCGGCGAGCGCGACAGCGCGAACAGGATGGCGCCGCTTATGGCCATGAACCACAGCGCGATCTCGTAGTTCTTGGCGTCGCTGATGGTGATGACGTCGGGTACGGTGAGCCCGATTTCACCGCCGGTGAGGCTCGCGTCGACCACGACGAAATTCTGCAGCATCAGCACGGCGACCAGCGTGGTCAGCCCGAAATACGGTCCGCGCACCCGCAGCGCCGGCAGTGCCAGCACCACGCCGCCAATCACCGCGGCGAACGCGCCGGCGGCGACGCAAAGCCAGATCGGCGGCTGATAGAGATTGTCGAGGATGCCTGCCGTATAGGCGCCGGTGCCGATCAGGAAGGTCGGCCCGAAATTGACTTCGCCGGCGAAGCCGAACAGCAGGTCCCACGCCATGGCGAACACGCCGAAATAATAGGCGATGGTGAGGAGCCCGAGGATGTAGCCGGAAACGCCGAGCGGCAGGAACGAGGCAACCGCGACCGCGATCAAGCCGATGAGCAGAACGCGCGTGGTCGAAAGCCCGCCCATCTAGCGGCGCCCCAATAGCCCGCGCGGGCGGACATACATCACAGCGACGAGGAGCAGCAGCGCCGGAATGGTGCGATAAGCCGGCGAGATCAGATAGGCTGTCAGGGTTTCCAGATAGCCGACCACATAGGCCGCGATCAGCGCGCCGGAGACGCTGCCCAGCCCGCCGAGCACGACGATAGAAAACGCGCTCGCGGTGAGCGGCCCGACGCTATAGGACGACACGCCGAGAAACATGCCGAGCAAGACGCCGGCGACGCCGACCAGCACGCCGTAGATCGCCCAAACGGCGATGTAGACTTGCGACAGTTCCACACCCAACAAGGTCACGCCGCGCGGATTCATCGACGCCGCCAGCACTGCCTTGCCGGCGCGGGTGCGATTGACCAGGAGCCAAAGAATGCCGATCACCAACCAACATACGACTGCGGTGAAAATCTCATTCGACGGCGTGCGCACGCCGACGATCCGCACCACGCCTTCGACGATCGGCGCCACGGTTTTCGCATTGTTGGTGTAGAAATAAGCGATCAGCTCCTGCAGCATGATGCCCCACAACAGCGTCGCGGTGAGGATGAAGATTTCCTTTTCCTCCTCGCGGATTTTTCGCGACTGCTGCAACGGCCGCACAATCAGGAAATAAGTGATCATGGACGCGACCAAGCCGACGGCGACGCCGATCAGCGCGCCCGCGTAGGGCCCGACATGCAGATCGTTGCCGGCGGCCCAGGCGGCGACCACGGCAGCCACCATCAGCGCGCCGTGGGACAGATTGAGTACGCCGGAGACGCCGAAAATCAGCGCGAAGCCGGTGGCGCCGAGCGCATAGAGCGAACTGATCGCAAAGCCGTCGATCAGGATTTGCCAGAACAGCATCGGTTGGACCTAAAAATACCCTCCCCTGTAGGGGGAGGGTTGGCCGCGAAGCAGCCGGGTGGGCTGTCGAGTGAGCCGCAGTACTGCCCCCCACGCGGCGACCTCCCCCCTACAGGGGGAGGTGCAGTTTACTGTTCCCGTCAGTTGGCCGCGCCGACCTTGATGAACTTCGGGAACTTCAGCTTGCCGTTGGCGACATTGGCCGGCCACAGATTGGTCTGCTTGCCATCCTGCCATTGCAGCATCAGGCCGGTGATTGTGTCGGGGCCGACCTTGAGCGCGTGCGGATTGGGCGTGTCCTTGCCCTTGAACTGCACGCGGCCGATGGTGCCGACATAGTCGGTCTTCTCCAGCGCATCGACCAGCTTGTCGGAATCGGTCGAGCCGGCGCGCTTGAAGGCGTCGGCGAGGTAATAGACCTCGTCATAGGAGGTATAGCCGCAATAGGACGGGAAGTTGCCGTACTTGGCCTTGAACGCCTTGACGAACGGCAAGGTCTTCGGCGTCACCGCCACGTCGGGCCCGGACACGGCCTGATACAGCACGCCTTCGACGGCTCCGTTGGTGTCGTTCCAGAAGCTCGAATTGGTCGCCTGCGAGGAAATGCCGAACATCGGGATCGGCACCTCTTGCTGCTTCCACTGCACTGTCGGCTGCACGCCGACGTGGGAAATGCCGGTGATCATCACGTCGGGTTTTTCGCCCTCGATCTTATTGAAGATCGGCGTGAAGTCGGTGGTGTCCGGCGAGACGCGGATATGATCGAGCACCCGCAGGCCGATCGTCGGCAGGCATTTGACGTATTCGGCGTCGAGCGGCGTCGTCCAGGCCGCGTCCTCGCTCATGACCACGGCGGTCTTCATGTGCAACTGGCCGACCAGAAGATCTTTGGCCGCGGCGCAGACCGAGTCGGACAAGCTGGTCGAGGTCAGATAGCCATGGAACGTATATTTGAGATTATCGTAATCCTTGGCGATGTTCTGGGTGATCACGTCGGAGGCGGCGCCGGGCGTCACCATCACGGTCTTCAAGCGGCCGGTCCACGGCTCGAGCGCCAGCACGACCTCGCTGATATAGCTCGCGATCACCGCATTGACGTGGTCTTCGTTGACGGCGCGCTGGAAGGCGCGGACGGATTCGGCGGCGGAGGAGTGATTGTCGTAGGAGACGATCTCGATCTTCTTGCCGTTGACGCCGCCCGCGGCATTGATCTCGTCGGCGGCAAGCTGCGCGGCCTGCGGGATCGACGAGCCGGCGACCGCTTGCGCCTCGGCGATGACGCCGATCTTGATGGTGTCTTCGGCGTAGCCCGGCGTCGCCAGCACCAGCGCGAGGCAGGTCGCCCCGGCGGCCAAAACGGCGCGTTTATCGAGCATTCTCATCATCATTCCTCCCTTGGAAAATTGCGGTCATCTCGGCCCCGGATGACGGCTTGGCCGGCAGTCTAGCCCATAGCCCTCCCCCGGCAAGCGTGATTTTGTCGCGCAAATCTCATGCTTTAGGCGGATATCCGAGCGACCGGCGGACCTGCTAGTCGCCGCTCGCCAATGTCCGTTATGCTGGCGCATCAGGGCGGAAGCGACAACCGAAACGCAAAAAGCGCAGGGGCACCATGAGACAGCTCACCATCGGCGACGTCACCATCACCAGCATCATCGAACGCGACGGGCCGTGGCGGAAGCCGGAAGACATGTTTCCGGCTTACGATCCCGATATCGGGCGGCGCCATCTCGCAGCGCTGGATCCGGAAGTGTTCGATCCGGCGTCGGGCAAGATGGTCATCACCTATCAGACCTATGTGGTGCGCACGCCCAAGCACACCATCCTGATCGACACCTGCACCGGGGAGGACAAGGGCTATCCGCCGCCGATGGATTTTCCGAAACAGCCTTGGCTCGACGGCTTCCATGCAGCCGGCCTGCGCTTCGAGGACATCGATTACGTGTTCTGCACCCACCTGCACATCGACCATACCGGCTGGAACACGATGCTGCGCAACGGCCGTTGGGTGCCGACCTTCCCGAAGGCGAAATACATCTTCCACAAAGGCGAATATGCCGCGTGGGAGGAAGAGGCCAAACGCGGCGGCAATCGGCCCGGCGGCGGCGGCAATGTGTGGCCGTTCAATTGCGAGCCGGTGGTCGCGGCCGGGCAGGCGTTATTGGTCGATGACGATTATCAGCTCGACGACACGCTGTGGCTCACTCCGACGCCGGGCCACTCCCCTTGCCATTGCTGCGTCAATATCCGCTCGCGCGGCCAGCAGGCGATCGTCGTCGGCGACCTGATGCATCACGCGCTGCAATGCCGCGAGCCGGATTGGTCGACAGTGTTCGACTGGGATCCCAAGCAGGCAGCGCTTTCGCGGAAAAAATTCTTGAGCGACACCGCCGGCACCGGCAGGTTCGTACTGCCGATCCATTTTCCGCATCCGACCACCGGCCTGATCGAGGCGGACGACGGCACGCGCTTTCATTACAAGTTCGTGCGCTAAAGCGCGAACTCCTATTGGTCGCAAGCCCGCTTCCCGGAGGTCCGCGTTATGTTGTTTCTCGTCATCTCGACGCCGCGGCCCGAGCGGCCTTCCGATCTCGCGGAGCGTCGGCAATCGTTTTGGCCATGGATGGCCAAATATGAAGCGAGCGGGGTGTGCCGGCACATCTACGCCCGCGCCGGGCGCGGCGCGATCGCCGTCCTCGACGTGACAAGCAACGAGGCCTTGCATCAAATCTTGAACGAGTGGGCGGACATCATTCCTGCGCATTTCGATACCTATCCGCTGGTCGACTTGGAGGCGACAAAGCGGATGCTGGCCGCTCAGGTGGCGGCGAAGAATTGAGCCACGTCTTTGTAGGCGGGTCTTAGAACGCCCGCAAACCGGGCGCGGGTTCTAAAAATCCCGAACACAGCCTGCCATCGAGCGGATGGCGGCTTCCAGAATGACCAGGAGCATCACTTCCTCCTTCGCTTCACCGCTTCAATCTTCTCCGAGAGCAAGTCCAATTGCCTTTTATCGAGCATCTTGGCATCGACGATCCCGACCATGACGTCTTCGATCGAGCCGTTGCAGAACCAATCGGCGATGCGCCGGACAGCCTTTGCCGCCACACGCTGGCGGTCATCACGCGCCCGGAAAATGTACGTACGCCCCTGAACGCTGTGACTCACGAAGCCCTTCTCCTCCAATCGCCGAAGCACGGTACGCACGGTTGATTCTTTCAGGCGCCGGTCCAGTTGCTCGCGCACCAGTTCTGCGGTCACGGCGCCATGCGCCCAGACCAGCCGCATGACCTTGCGTTCGAGTTCGCCCAGATCGGGGAGATCGTCATTCATTTCGATGTTACCTGTGTTAATGCTACAAAACGTAGCGCATGATTCCGGACCGCGACAAGTGTTATTGCGAGCGATCCGCGACCCTGTCTCGGCACGTCACCGGCCGCTTTGGCATGCCAAGCCGGCGTGCCACACGCTGCCGTTTCACGCTATTCTCCCGGCAGGGAGAACAACGCGCCATGGCACCAAGTCGGGACTCGGAACACTTCGATTACATCGTCGTCGGCGCCGGCTCGGCAGGCTGCGTGCTGGTCAACCGGCTGACCGCGTCGGGCCGCCATCGCGTGCTGCTGTTGGAAGCCGGCGGCCATGACCGCCATTTCTGGATCCACGTTCCGCTCGGTTTCGCCAAACTGTT
Source organism: uncultured Alphaproteobacteria bacterium (assembly GCA_963724715.1). Lineage (GTDB taxonomy): Bacteria > Pseudomonadota > Alphaproteobacteria > Rhizobiales > Xanthobacteraceae > BOG-931. The sequence goes on from CAVRVV010000009.1 coordinate 268,778, forward strand.
CGACAATGCCAAGGTCAATTGGCGCTATAAATCCGAACCGGAACCGGAGCTCAACAATCGGCAAATCATCCAGCCGCGCGGCAAGGTGTTGGGCGGATCGAGCTCGATCAACGGGCTCTTGTATATCCGCGGCCAACACGAGGACTACGATCACTGGCGGCAGCTCGGCAATACCGGATGGGCTTTCGAAGACGTACTGCCGTATTTCCGGCGCTCCGAGGATCAGGAGCGCGGCGCCGACGATCTGCACGGCACCGGCGGGCCGCTTTCCGTCTCCAATGTGTGCGAGCCGCACCCGTTGTGCGAAGCCTTCCTCGAAGCGGCGGAGCAAACGGGCATTCCGCGCAACGACGATTTTAATGGGGCGAAACAAGAAGGCGCCGGTTACTTCCAGCTCACGGCGAAAAACGGACGCCGCTGGTCGACGGCCGCCGGTTATCTGAAACAGGCGCGCAGGCGGCCCAATCTCAAGGTCGAACTCAACGCGCTGGCGATGCGGGTCCTGTTCGAAGGCCGCCGCGCCGTCGGCATCGAGTATCGGCAAGGCGCGGCGACACGCACCGCTTACGCCGACGGCGAAGTTATCCTCTCAGGCGGCGCCTTCAATTCGCCGCAGCTCCTGCAACTCTCCGGCGTGGGGCCGGCGGATCTGCTGCGCAACCACGGCATCGCGGTGATCGCCGACACGCCGGGTGTCGGCTCCGACCTGCAGGACCATCTTCAGGTGCGCATGCAATTTCGCTGCACCGAACCGATCACCGCCAACGACGTGATCAACAATTGGCGTTACCGCTACGGCGCCGGCATCCGCTATATGCTGTCGGGCAAGGGGCTTTTGAGCATCGGCGCCGGTTATGCCGGCGCGTTCTTCCGCACCCGGCCCGATCTGGCGACGCCGGACGTGCAAATTCACTTTCTGATCTTCTCGACCGAAAGTGCGGGCGCCGCGGTGCATCCGTTCCCCGGCTTCATGGCCTCGATTTGCCAATTGCGGCCGGACAGTCGCGGCTTTGTCCGCATCAAATCCAATAATCCTGCCGATGCGCCGGCGATCCAGCCGCGCTATCTGTCGGCGCGCACCGATTGCGACACTGTGGTCGCCGGATTGCACGTGCTGCGCCGGGTCATGGGCCAGCCGGTGATGCGCAAGCTCATCGCCGAGGAACGCGCGCCGGGGCCGCAATGCGACAGCGACGCCGATCTGCTCGCCTACGCCCGCAACACCGGCACCACGGTCTACCATCCGACCTCGACCTGCCGCATGGGGCCGGATGCAGCCGCGGTGGTCGACGAGCGGCTGCGCGTGCGCGGTTTTGAGCGCCTGCGCGTGGTCGATGCCTCGATCATGCCGACCGTGGTTTCCGGCAACACCAACGCGGCGGCGGTCATGATCGGCGAAAAAGGCTCCGACATGATCCTGCGGGACGCCACGGCGCAGGCGCCTATCGCGCTGTCGGCATAAAAGCTCAGCCGGCCGCTTGCAGGCGGTCGACTTCGGCGGCGCCGGCTTTGATGCGCGGAATGAGCTCGCGGCCGAACTCGACGGTGTCGTTCATGGGATCAAAACCGCGGATCAATACCGAGCCGACGCCGAGCTTGTAATATTCCAGGATCGCGGCGGCGACCTGCTCCGCCGTGCCGACCAGACACGACGTATTGCCGAGCGCGCCGGTGGCGCGGGCGATCGGCATCCACAGCCGTTCGTCATGGACGTCGCGTTCGAGGGCAAAGCTCATCAGGCGGCGTCCGGCATTGTCCACGGGCCCCGTCATCGCCTCCTGCCGGCTCCAGCCCTTATTGCCGGAGACGCCGGCCAAAATCCTGTTCGCCTTATCCCAGGCGGCGCCTTCGCTGGCGGCGATGATCGGGCGCACCGAGACGTTGAAGCCCGGCGTCCGGCCGAACACGGCGGCGCGGGCGCGAAACTCCCGCATGCGCTCGCGGGTCGATTGGAGCGGCTCGGCGTAGATGGCATAGACGTCGCACAGCCGCGCGCCCATTTCGAGCGCGCCGTCCGACGCGCCGCCGAAGAAGATGAGCGGATGCGGTTTTTGCAACGGCCGCACGTCGGAATGCGCGCCCTTGACGCGATAGAACTCACCCGCGAAATCGAACGGCCGCTCGTTCGACCAGGCAAGCTTCATCAGTTCGAGGTATTCGGCGGCGCGGCGATAGCGCTCGGCCTTGGGCGTGAAATCGCCATCGCCCTCCTGCTCGTCGTCGGTCTTGCCGGTGATGACGTGCAGGACGAGGCGGCCCTGGGTCAGATGGTCGAAGGTCGCGATCTTGCGCGCCATCAAGGTCGGCGCCACGAAGCCAGGCCGGTGCGCGATGAGATAACCGAGCCGTTCGGTGCGCGCCGCCGCGTGCAGCGCGACCAAAAAACCCTCGGCGGAGGATGACGAGTAGCCGACCAGTACCAGATCGAAGCCGGACGCTTCATGGGCGCGCGCGGCCTGCGCCACGTAATCCGGCGCTAGCCCGCCCTCGATGACGTGCAAGGTGGCGTCGCTGCGCGGCGGCGTGACGCCGATCATGCCGATGATTTTGATGGGCATTGCGCGCTCGCGATTACCGGATTGCTGGTGGCCATATTAGCATTTATTGCGCCTACGCGCGTGCAGGCCTAATGCGCATCGCCGCCTTGCTTGAGCCGCGCAATCGCGGCGCGGATCGGCGCGAACGGCCCATATTTGTGTTGCAGATCGCTGAACTTGTCGAAGTAAGGACCATACGGCGCGTCCACCGGCTTCATCAGCAAGTCGGGAAAGTCGTGCGTGAGACCGGCGCGGCGCGGCCGCGGTTGCGACAGCACATAGGCGGCAATGTCCCAGGCCTCCTCGACGCTGAGCCGGGCATCGAGATAATCGGTGCCGTGCGGCATGTTGAAGTGGATGAAATTGGCGAACATGATGATGCGCGCCATGCCGGCGCCGTCATTAAACGAGTCCGGTCCCCACAGCGGCGGATTGAGGTAACCGAGATCGGTGCCTGCCGTGCCGCGGCGGATACCCGATCCATCGGTGTTGTGGCAGGTGGCGCAGACGCGCGCGAAAATCGGCTCGCCGCGCTTTGGATCGGCGGCGCGGCTGAGCTCAGGCATATGACCGGCGCCAAGCCCAGGCAATCGTTGGCCGGGCGCCACGCCCGTGGAGAGGAATTTGATATAGGCGACGATGGCCTGCATCTCCGGCGCATCGTTCGGCAGCACGCGGCCGTTCATGCTCCGCGTCATGCAGGAATTGATGCGATCCTCGATGCTGATCTCGCCGCCGGATTGGGCGCTGTACTGCGGAAAATCGCCGAACAGCCCGAACAACGGCAAGCCGAATTTCTTGGTGCCGGCTTCGAGGTGGCAATTGGCGCAGGCGAGATTGTTGCCGGCATAGCGTTTCGCGACATCGGGCACGTTCGGTCCGATATACGCAAAAGTCGCGGTGATGAGATCGCGGCCTTCGCGGACCTGTAGACCGTGGGCGTCGCGCGGCAAGGCGCCGATTTCGGGCACGCTCCACACCGGCGCGTTTTGTGCCCGGACTGGCATGCCCGACGCGCCGACGATGACAAGCGCCGCGGCCAATCGCATGATTGCTGCGTTCGCGGACAGATATTTCATAGCGATCTGACGCGCGCGGTTTCGGCCAGATCGATCTCGCCCTGCGCATCGATGACGACGCCGTAATCGCGCCGCGCTTCTTCCAACGCGATCAAACCATCGAGCACGTCGTCGCGCACACTCTGCGGATCGCGCCGGCGCGGATCGCCGAAGCCGCCGCCGCCGGGCAGATGCAGCTGGATGGCATCGCGCGGCGGCACGGTCTGCCGGCCCTTTGGCCGGATCGGGCGGCCCGAGCGCAACGCCACGGTACCCGCGGCGCCGGACTTGCCGCCGTCGCGGCCGCGCGCCGGGTTTTTCACCCGTTCGAAATTGCACAACAACGCCACCGGATTGGCGCCGGCGCCGCCGATCTCGATCACCTGGCCGAGCCCGCCGCGGCGCGTGCCGGCGCCACCCGAGCTTTCGCGGAATTCGCGGCGATAGAACATCACCGGCGCCACGCTCTCGGTGGCTTCCACCGGGATCGTGCGCACGCCGGACGGAAATGCGGTTGCGCTCAAGCCGTCCTTCTCCGGCCGGGCACCGGCGCCGCCGCAATGGAAGATCACGGTGGAGAATTCCGGCAGCGTATTGGCATCGGTGCCGTCTTCGACTTCATCGACCAACGAGCCGCCGCCAAAAATCTGCGGATTCCACAGCGCCGAAGCCCCCTCGGCCGGCACGCCGCCCGCGATGACGTTTTGCAGACAACCGAACACCACGTCGGGCAGCATCTGGCCGACGGTATGGCGCGCCGCCACCGGCCACGGCCGCTTGACGTTGAGCAAACAACCTTCCGGCGCGCTGACGGTGATCGGCTCGAGCGAGCCGGCATTGTTCGGCACTTCGGGCGCCACCAGGCATTTGACGCCGAACGCAGTGTAGGCGAGGCAATAATTGTAGACGACGTTGATGCCGTAGGCCGACGCCGAAGACGTGCCTTCGAAATCGACGTGGATGCCGTCGTCACCCACGGTCAATGCCGCGTTCAACAGTAGCGGCTTCTCGTAGCCGTCGATGGTCATGCTGTTGCGGTAGGTACCTTTCGGCAGATTGCGGATGCGCGCCAAGGTCGCTTCGCGCGAGGCTTCGAGGATGGTGTCGCCGAGCCGGTCGAGATTGGCGATGTCGAACTCCTGCATCATCTCAAGGAGGCGCCGGCTGCCTTCGTCGTTGCACGCCGCGCAGGCATAGATGTCGCCCTCGACCTGCAGCGGCTCGCGCACATTGGCGCGCACCAGGCGCAGCAAATCCTCGTTCATGCGGCCCTCGCGGGCGAGCTTCATGATCGGAATGGCGACGCCTTCCTCGAACACCTGCCGGCCGTCCGGCCCCATGCCGAGCCCGCCGATATCGACCACATGAATGGTGTTGGCGAACAGGCCGACCGCTTCGCCGCGATAAAAACTCGGCGTCACCACGGTGATGTCGTGCAGATGCCCGGCGGTCAGCCACGGATCGTTGGTGATGTAGTGATCGCCGGGCTTCATGCTCGCGATCGGATAGACGTCGAGAAAATGTCTGACGCCGTTGGCCATGGAATTGACGTGGCCCGGCGTGCCGGTGACGGCTTGCGCCAGCATCCGCCCCTGGCGGTCGAACACGCCGGCGGAAAGATCGCCGGCCTCGCGCACCGAGGTCGAGAACGCGGTGCGGATCATGGTCTGCGCCTGCTCCTCGACCACCGCGATCAGGCGGTTCCACATGATCTGGCTATGGATCTGCGCCAGCGCGGCGTTGGGGCGTGCGATCATGGTTCAAGTCTCGCGACGATTAAGCTCAATATAGCCGAACCGGTCGATGCTTGCGTCGAATAGCGGGCTGACAACCGTGGACGTGTCGTCCTCGGCGATCACCGCCGGGCCGCGGATGCGGGCGCCAGGCACCAAATCCGGCCGCCAGTAAATCGGCACGTCGAGAAACTCGCCACTCGCCGGATCGAACACCGGCCGTCGCGTGTGCGGCCTTGGCTCTGTCGATTTCGTTTCCACCGCGGCCGCAAGCTCGCCTTCGGCCGGCCCAGCGATCGCGACCACCCAACTCAAAATCTCGATCTCGACACCGGGGATATGCCGGCTGTAGAGCCCGCTGTAGGCGTCCTCGAACAGCTTTCGCATCGTTGGACGATCCGCCGCCGTGAAATCTCGCACCGGAAGCTCGACGGTGATCTCGTGGCCCTGGCCACGGTAGCGCATCAGCGCCGAGCGGCGCTCGCTCAGCGCCGCATCCGGCGCGCCGCGACGCACGATCGTTTCGGCTTCCGTGCGCATTTCGGCGAGCAGGCGATTGGCCGCGGCCGCATCGAAGGTCTCGAGCCGCATCAGCCGGCCGCGCACGACCTCGTAAGCCACCGGCGCGCGCAACAAGCCGACCGCCGAGCCGACGCCGGCGTTGGCGGGCACAAGAACCCGACCGATGCCGAGCTTTTCCGCGATGCGCGCGGCGTGCAGCGGCGCGGCACCGCCGAACGCGATCAAGGTGCGCGGCCGCAAGTCTTTGCCACTCTCGATGCCGTGCACGCGCGCCGCATTCGCCATGTTCTCGTCGACCATCTCGCTGATGCCGAGCGCGGCGTGCTCGACCACCAGATCGAGCTTTTTGCCGATCCGCGCGGCGATCGCGCCCTTGGCGCCGTCAGCATCGAGCGCCATCTTGCCGCCGGAAAACGTTTGCGGATCGATGCGGCCGAGCGCCACGTCGGCATCGGTCACCGTCGGCTCGCTGCCGCCGCGGCCATAGCACACCGGCCCCGGTTCGGAGCCGGCGCTCGCCGGGCCGACGGCGATGCGGCCGAGCCCGTCGACGCTGGCGATCGAGCCGCCGCCGGCGCCGATCTCGACCATCTCGATCACCGGAATGCGCAACGGCAGGCCACTGCCTTTGGCGAAACGGTAGATGCGCGCCACCTCGAATAGCCGCGCGGTCTGCGGCTGCGCCTTGTCGATGAAGCAGATTTTTGCCGTGGTGCCGCCCATGTCGAACGACACGACCTGATCGAGGCCGTGCTGGCGCGCGATGCAGGCGGCGAAGATCGCGCCGCCGGCCGGCCCGGATTCGACGAGCCGCACCGGAAAGCGGATCGCGGTCTCGGCGGTGGTGATGCCGCCGCCCGAGGTCATCAGCAGCATCGGGCAGCAAAAGCCGGCGCGGGTCAGCTCGCTCTCGAGCTTGCCGATGTAACTCCCCATCAGTGGCTGCAGGTAGGCGTTGGCGCACGCCGTGGAGAAACGTTCGTATTCGCGCATTTCCGGCGAAACGTCGGAGGAGAGTGTCACGGCAACATTTGGCAGCCGGCGCGCGACCGCTTCGCCGACCCGGCGCTCGTGCTCGGGATTGGTGAAGCTGTGCAGAAGCCCGACCGCCACGGCCTCGACCTTTTGCGCCGCAAGTGTCTCAATCGCGCGGGCAACGCTGTCGTCGTCGAGCGGCACCAGCACGGCGCCTTGCGCATCGATGCGTTCGCGCACCGGCAGCCGCAGCCGGCGCGGCACCAGCGGCGGCGGCAGGTCTATATTGAGGTCGTACTGCTCGAAGCGGTTTTCGTGGCGGATCTCCACCACGTCGCGAAAACCTTCGGTGGTGAGAAGCGCGGTCTTGGCGCCCTTGCGCTCGATCAGCGCATTGGTGGCGAGCGTGGTGCCGTGGATGATCAGGCGCACGTCGTGGGGCGCGATGCCGGCTTCCGCGATGACCGAGTGCAGGATCGCGAGCACGCCGTCTTCCGGCGCACGCGGCGTGGTCAAGCCTTTCGCGGTGTACCGCTTGTCGCCGACCTCGAGCGCGACATCGGTGAAGGTGCCGCCGATATCGACACCGAGCCTGACGTCTTGCACGTCACGCCGCGAGATTGCCGAAGCGGGCGAGGTTTTGCTTCTGCTTGTCGTTACGCGGCGGCAGCTTGAACAGCCGCGCCGCGGTGCCGCCGAGGATATTGTGTTTGGCTTTTTCCGAAACGAACGGCAGATCCCACACCGTCGACGGCAGGTCGAAATCCCAGTGCGGATAATCGGAGGCGTACATCAGCTGGGACTCCGCATTGATCATGCGGAAGGTGCATTCCAGCGCCAGCATGTCGACGCGCTCCATCGGCTGCGAGGCGTAATACATGTCGCGCATGTAATCGGACGGCTTCTTCTTCAACAGCGGAAATTCGGAAGCGCGCAACAGGAACTCGTGGTCGAGCCGCTGCATCAGGAACGGCACCCAGGCGAGCCCGCCCTCGATCCAGATCACCGGCAGCTTGGGAAAGCGCTCACCGAGCCCGTTGGTAATCCAATTGGTCATATGCAAAATGTTGAAGAACGGGAAGCCGAGCGCATGCACCGCGGCGAAACGATTGAGACCCTTGAACACCGGCTCGCCGATATTGATGGCCGAGTGGAAAGCGAGCGCGAGCCCGCGCTCCTCGATGGCGCGGAACACCTTCATGTTGGAGTTGTGATGGATCGGCGCGGTGCGCGCTGAGGTCACCATGAAGCCGGTGATGTGCTTGCAATCGCCGAATTTCTCGACCTGCCGCAATGCTTCGTCGGGCTCGGAGATCGGCAATGACAGCATCGAGTAAAGCCGCCCATCGCCTTCCGGCAGCACGTGCTCGGTGAGCCAGCGGTTGTACGAGAAGCACAGCTCGATCTCCATTTCGGTCGACGGATGCAGGCCGACCGCGAGCAGCAAGGTCGGGAACAGGCAGGAATAGTCGACGCTCATGGCGTCCATCCAGCGCTGGCCCAATTCGACGTCGCGCAGCTTGCCGGCCGCGGTCTTTTCCGACGAGCGCAGTGGATAGCGGGTGATACGGCCGCCCATGTCCTGGAAGCTGACCTGGCTCGGGGTCAGCGCCTGCCGCCCCTTGGCGCGGCCGGCCAGCACGAGGTGGCGCAGCACGTCGTTCTCGATGAAGGGTAGAAACTCGTCGAAGCACTCGTTCTCGTAATGGTGGGAATCGACGTCGGCGATCAAAACGTCGTCGAGATTGCGCTCATGGGCCTGCTTGCGGGCGTGGGCCAGGAGCCGGCTGGTATTGAGCTCTTCGACCGGCACGCGGCGGCCGCGATCGGCAAGAAGATCCATCATTGACCTCCGACGGGATGACGGGATTAAGCCTTGCGCAAAAACCAAGCGCCGCACCGACTGTCGTCGGCGCGGCGCCAGATTGACGCGTTTTGCCCGAAAAAGCCACAGCGCGGCTGTGTCGAATTCGTCTGCTACCTCCGCGTCAGGAGCGCAGCATCAATAGCCGCAATGCATATGGCCGTACCGCCCGACCCAGCAATGACGATGCCGGTAGTACACTTGGGTAAGACCGCCTGAGTCCTTGGTCACGCCGGACGGCAGTGGAGCAATCGGCGCAGCTTGTGAAGTCCCGGAAACGGCCGCGAAGAGCAAGCCCGCAACCGTCATCGCAAACATAGTCCGTAGCATCTTGATCCTCCTTGGACGCGAATCGTGTTCGCCGAGCACATAACACCCGAGCATGATGGCGGTTCCAGGACGCTGGAATGAACGAACTGACAGGATTTGCGAATCAACAAAACTCAATCAGTGCCGAAGCGCTGGCGCGGCCGATCTCGACGCCAAATGTCGCGTAACAGTCACGAATTTCGTTCTATCTCAGCGAGTTTTTTCCAGATTGACAAACTAAGATTGCCGGTGACTATTGCGAAACGAACCCTAGATTCCAAGCCGCGCTTTCTCCGTGGCGCGGCGCGATTACAAATCCACCGAGCGATCAGGATGTGCGGCGGGAGCTTTCTCGCCGGATGTATATTTTAGAGTCGACAGGAGCATGACCATGATACGCTTCGAGCGAGGGCTACACACTACGCCGGATATCGCTGCATCGACGTCCGGCCCACCCGTGCCGATTCCGGCATCGAAATCGGCGATCTTTTTGCCTGCCGACCAATACCTGCACCGTGGCGCGCCGACCGAATGGTGGTGGCACGTCGGCACCCTGCAATCCGGTGATCGAATCTTCGGATTCGAGATCAACACGGCCGCGTATTCCGATCGGGGATTTGCGTTCTCGCAAGTCATGCTGACTGACGTCGCCAACGCCAAGCACTATCAAAGAACGACGCTCTACACGCCGCCTGGCGGAGTCGACCTCGACAATTGGGCGCAGTACGACGTGACCAAGGATTGGCATGTCGGGCTGGGCAGCGCTTCCAACTGCTTATCGGCAATCCAGGTCACCAATCCCGGCAAGGGCTATAGTTCAGACCCGACGATCAAAATTACTGGCGGCGGCGGTTCGCAGGCCATCGCCTACGCCAAGCCGGTCTCGGGCGAGATTCTTACCGTGCAGCTGACAAATCCCGGCCGCGGTTATACTTCAGCGCCGAGCGTATCGATCTCGGGCGGCGGCGGCACGGGCGCCACCGCCAAAGCAATTCATTCCTACGTGACGATGGACGCGCCCTGGGGCGATCCGACCAAGGGCATGGCTGTCGTGGCGCTTCTGGTGGACGAGGCGAGCAGCACCGAAGTTTATTTCGACTTGATGCTGTCGCAGCAGGGACCGCCGTTCATTGTCTGGGGAACCGGTGTCGGCGCGATCCTGCCGCCGTCGAGCGGCACGCACCTGCAGACCAACAACTACTACTACTCGCTGACCAGGCTCGCCGCCTCGGGCTCGATCACGATCGGCGGCGAGAAATTTGCCATCAGCGGCCGCACATGGATGGATCACGAATACGGCTATTTCGGCACGTCCGCCAAGCCCGTCAAATGGGTTTTACAGGACGCCCAATTGGACAATGGCTGGACGCTGTCGAACTTCGCCACTCTTGGCGACGCCCCGCCGAAGCTCAATCAGCCGACCGCGAGCCTGGTGACGCTGCAAGACCCCGCGGGCGCGATGTATTTTCAGATCGCCGTCTTGACCCCTGTCGGGCGGAGCTGGACAAGCCCGGCATCCGGCATAACCTACTTCATGCAGTTCAAGATCGATATTCCGGCATTTGCCGCCACCTTGAACATCTCCAGTCTGGTCGATGCCCAGGAATTTCCGTCGGGCAGTGGTGCCGGAGTCTATGAAGGGGTTGCTGCTGCGTCGGGCACATTCTCGGGCCAACCGGTCTCGGGTACGGCTTGGAACGAGCAGGCGCTGTAGCGGTTCAACCGAGATCGAACAGCGCCATGGCGTTGCTGCGGCCGATCTTGATCCGATCGGCCTCGGCGATCTTGACTGAATCGAACCACGTGCAGCCTTGCATGTGATCCTCGAACGGATAGTCGACCGCGAACAGCACGCGGTCGGCGCCGACGGTCAGCATCGCCGCAAGGAGCGACGGCGTGCAGAAATGGCCACTCGTTGTGATGTGAAAATTGTTGCGGAAATATTCGCCCATGGTGCGCTTGGCCGGCCGGTTCGGCACTTTGCTCAAGCGGTGATCGAGCCGCCATAGATCGTACGGAATGCGCTCGCCGAGATGGCCGAGCACGATCTGCAATTTGGGAAATTCGTCGAACAGACCGGAACCCATCAGGCGGAGCGCATGGATCGCGGTCTCATCGGCAAAGCCCCAGGGCGAGCCGACCAACCAGGGATGGCCTTCGTAAGCCTGGCGCCGGCTCGGCAATTGATCGCGCGGATGCAGGTAGAACGGCACGCCGAGCCGTTCAACCTCGGCCCAGAACGGCCGGTATTGCGGCAGGTCGTAATAGACCGCGGTGTCGGCCGAGCCGGCTTGCGAAAAGCCGTTCACCAGCACGCCCTTGAATTTCAGCTCGCGCACGCAGCGGGCAAGCTCGTCGGCGGCGGCTTGCGGATCCTGCATCGGCAATGCGCCTAAACCAGCGAAGCGATTCGGGCGCTTGGCGACCGCTTCCGCCAAGGCGTCGTTTGCCTTGCGCGCGATTTCGATTGCCTTGGCAAGGTCGGGAATACCCTGGACGGCATTGGAATTGAGCGAGATGACCTCGACTTCGATGCCGGTCTTGTCCATCTCGGCAAGCCGCGCGTCATGGATGTCGAGGAGCTTTGCCGAGAGCCCCGCCCAGTAAGGGCCCGGATAGCGCCCTTCGCTGCCGGTCGTCTCGGCGATGCGGAAATGTTCCTCGACTGCGATCTTGCCCTGCATGGATGCCCCGTCCGATCGATCTCGCAACGACGCAACAGCCTGCGATAAGATGACGGCAAAGTCACCCGGGGATCATTCGCGCATGGTCACGACGCAGATAATCACGCTCATGCAAGACGGCAGCCGCACATACGACGCCTATCTGGCGCGGCCGGAACACGGCAAGGCGCCGAACATCATGATCTTCACCGAGATGTTCGGCATTGGACAACACAACCGCGACATGGCGGAAGATTATGCGCGGCGCGGCTTTAACGCGCTGATACCGAATCTGTTCTGGCGCTCGGCCTATCCGGGCGAGCTCGCCTTCGAAGGGCCGGACCGCGACGCCGCCTGGGCGCGGCTTGCCGCCCTCGACGTCGATGCCGCCGGCCGCGATATCGGCACAGCGGTACATTGGCTGCGGGCGCAACCGTTTTCGAACGGCAAGGTATTCGCGCTGGGCTTCTGCGCCGGCGGCCGCATGGCTTTCGTCGCGGCGGCGCGGGCCGGCGTCGATGCCGCGGCGTCGTTCTACGGCATGGGCATCGCCAAGCATGACGCCGAATTCGCCCGGGTGACTTGTCCGGTACAATTGCACTACGGGCTGAAAGACCCGCACATTCCGCGGCCGGAAATCGACGCGGTGACGCGTGCGGCGGCGCGGCGGCCCAATATCGACATCTTCCTCTACGCCGAGGCCGGCCACTCCTTCTTCAATCCGATCCGGCCCGGCTATCACGCCGCGTCCGCCAAGCTTGCGGGCGAGCGGCTCGACGCGCTTATCGAACGCACCCTCGCAGCGGCACCGGCCTAAAGCCTGCTTAGAACAGATTGCCCTGCCCGGGACCGCCGCGCTTTGCCCGCGGCTTAGCATCTGGCGTATCCGCCGATGGGGCGCCATCGGCGCGGGCACCGACCCGGCCGTCGGAGAATTCGATTTCGATCGGCATGCCTGCGATAATGGCCGTAGCGCTATGCAACGGCTGGCCGGCGGCGTCGCGGATGAGCGCAAAGCCGCGCGCGAGCACGCCGCGATAGGAGAAAGCCGCGAGCAATTGCGCATCGCGCTCGCAGCGGGCCAGTCGCGTGGCGATGAGCGTGCGGACGGCGCGCTCGGCGCGTTGCGTAAACACGATGACGCGCTCGCGCTGGCGCGCAATCCGCGTGCGATAGGTCTCGATGTTGGCGGCAACGCTGGCGCGCAGCCGGTGCGCGATGCCGGTGTAGCGTTCGCGCCGGCGTTCGACATTGGTGCGCAACAATTGCGGGCTCAAGCGGCCGCCGATCCGCGAAAATCCGACGCGATGGATCTGTGCATTGGCGCGTAGCGCGCGCGCGAGCGCGGCGGCGGCATGATCGAGCCGCTGCCGCGGCACCGCTAAGACCTCATCGGCGTCGGGCAGCGCGCGGGCCGCAGAGCGCAACTCGGCACGGCGCGCCTCCTGATTGCGCCGCCAACAGCCGAGCGCGCGCCGCGCCAGCGAATCGATATTAACCAGAAGATCGGCGCGCACCGGCACCGCCATCTCGGCCGCCGCCGTCGGCGTCGGCGCGCGGCGGTCGGCGGCGAAATCGATCAAGGTCACGTCGGTCTCGTGGCCGACCGCGGAGATCAGCGGGATCATGCTGGCGGCGGCCGCGCGCACCACGATCTCCTCGTTGAACGACCACAAATCCTCCAGCGAGCCGCCGCCGCGGGCGACGATGAGCAGATCGGGCCGCCGCAGACCCCCTCCCTTCCCTCCCCCGCTTGCGGGGGAGGGAAGGGAGGGGGCAAGTGCATTGAAGCCTTCGATGGCGGCAGCGACCTCGGCGGCCGAGCCTTCGCCCTGCACTTTCACCGGCCAAAGCAGCACGTGGCGCGGAAAGCGGTCGGCGAGCCGGTGCAAAATATCGCGGATCACTGCGCCGGTCGGCGAGGTGATGACGCCGATTACGGTGGGCAGATAGGGCAACAGCTGCTTTCGCGCTTCGTCGAACAGACCCTCGGCGATGAATTTCTTGCGGCGCTCCTCGAGCAGCGCCATCAGCGCACCTAGACCGGCTGGCTCCAGCGTCTCGACGATGATCTGGTACTGCGAGCGGCCCGGGTAAGTGGTGAGCCGGCCGGTGATCACCACTTCGAGGCCGGCTTCGAGCCGAAGTTTTATGCGCGGCGCGGTGCTTCGCCAAATCACACCGGCAATCGAAGCACGGTCGTCCTTGAGATCGAAATAGACGTGGCCGTTGCCGTGATAGCTCACCTTGCCGAGCTCGCCGCGCACGCGCACGTAACCGTAAGCGTCCTCGATGGTGCGCTTGAGCGCCGTCGACAGCTCGGAGACGGTCAGTTCCGGCAGATTGAGCCGCGGTTCGTCCAAAGCGATGATCCCCTCATTGGTCCCGTCGATTTATCGGCAGGTCATTGTCTGTCGGCATTACCCAATGTCGGACATTCGCGCTTATCCAACGGCTGATCGAACGGCGCGTAATTGGTCTTGTCGATCACCGCCGGCTTGAGAATGAACTCATGCGGGACATTCTCTTTGCGGATGGCACGCACCGCCATTTCGACGGCGAGGCAGCCTTGCGCGAAGGTATCGTAGTCGCCGCTGCCGAGGACGTCGCCCGTTTTGATGAGGTCCATCACCTCGCGGCTGGCATTGATGCCGACGACCAAAGCTTTGCGGTTCGCGGCCTTCAGCGCGTCGACCGCGCCCATTGCCATCGGATCGTTGCCGGCGAGAATGCCGTCGAGATGCACATATCTGCTCAAGAAACCGGCCATCACTTTCTTGGCCTCTGCGCGCTGGTAATTGGCCATCTTGCCGTCGAGGAGTTTTACGCCAGGAAATTCCTTGATGACGTCGCGAAACCCTTGGCCGCGGCCCTCAGCGGTGAAACTTTTGTCCGGCCCGTCGAGGATCACGACATTGCCGTTGCCGTTCATCGCTTTGAGCAGGTAGCGGCCAGTCTCGCGCGCCAGCGAGACGTCGTTGGTGCCGACATAGCCGACGATGCTGGCATTGACGAGCGGCTCGTTGGCGTTGATCAGCGGGATCTGCGCGGCATTGATCTTTTTCACCGCGCCGTCGGCTTCCGTGAACTTGACTGGCACGAAGACGATGGCGTCCGGCTTGTCCTTGATGGCGTCGTCGACCAGCTTGTTCTGCTGGGCCACACTGTCCGCCGTCGACGGCACGTAATTGACCAGCTGCACGCCGAGATTCTTCGCCGCGACCGCGGCGCCGGCACGCAGCGCGGCAAAGATCGGGCCCTGGTTCTTGGTGAAGACCGCGATGGTCTCGCCGTGCGCGAGCGATGGCCCGCCAATACAGAGCGCAAGCAGCAAAGCCACGCCAACGGCCGGACGGTTCATCGCGCTCTCCTGATGTCCCGGCCGGGGCGAAATGTGGATGGCTGGGCGCAGTCCATGGGCTTTTGCTTCTGACCCAATTAGTGTTGTGCGTCGCGGGCGCGGGTCAAGGCCCCGACAGCCTGCCGTTTTGCCAATTCCTAGCAAAGATATGCGTTCCGACCCATGAATATTCTGCTGTTGGGCTCCGGCGGGCGCGAGCACGCGCTGGCCTGGAAAATGGCATCAAGCCCGCTCGCCGACCGGCTTTATTGCGCGCCTGGCAATGCCGGCATCGCGCGGGAGGCCGAATGCGTCACCCTCGACATCGCCGATCATGAGGCGGTGATCGCATTTTGCCGCACTCGCCGCATCGACCTGGTCGTGGTCGGGCCGGAGGCGCCGCTATGCGCCGGCATCGTCGATGACCTGGAAGCCGCCGGCATCAAGGCGTTCGGGCCGACGCGGGCCGCGGCGCGGCTCGAAGGCTCCAAGGGTTTCACCAAGGATTTGTGCCGCGCCAACGGTATCCCGACCGCAGCCTATGAGCGATTCCGCGCCGCCGATCCGGCCAAAGCCTATGTGCGCGCGCACGGCGCGCCGATCGTGGTCAAGGCCGACGGCCTTGCCGCTGGCAAAGGCGTGGTGGTGGCGCAAAGCGTCGCCGAGGCCGAAGCCGCGATCGACATGATGTTCGGCGGAGCCTTAGGCGAAGCCGGCGGCGAAGTTGTCATCGAAGAGTTCCTCACCGGCGAGGAGGCGTCCTTCTTCGCGCTATGCGACGGCGACACCGCGATCGCGCTGACCACGGCGCAGGACCACAAGCGCGCCTTTGACGGCGACCAAGGACCCAACACCGGCGGCATGGGCGCTTATTCGCCGGCGCCGAATATCGACGACGCCATGAGCGCGCGCGTGATGGCCGACATCATCACCCCGACTTTGCGGGCGATGCGGGCCATGGGCGCGCCGTACAAGGGCGTGCTTTACGCCGGACTGATGATCACCGCCGACGGGCCGAAGCTGATCGAATACAACGCCCGCTTCGGCGATCCGGAAACGCAAGTGCTGATGTTGCGCCTGATGTCGGACCTCGTCCCGGCGCTGTTGGCGAGCCGCGACGGGCAGCTGAAATCCTTCGACCTGCGCTGGTATCCCGAGCCGGCGCTGACCGTGGTGATGGCCGCCAAGGGCTATCCGGGAGACTACGCCCGCGGCTCCGTCATCGAAGGCCTCGATGACGCCGCCAAGGTTGAGGGCGTGGAAATCTTCCACGCCGGCACCGAGGCCGACGGCAACCGCATCCTCGCCAATGGCGGCCGCGTGCTCAACGTCTCGGCGATCGGCAAGACCGTGCGCGAGGCCCAAGCCCGCGCCTACGAGGCGATTTCCCGCATCCGCTGGCCTGAGGGGTTCTATCGCCACGACATCGGCTGGCGCGCGGTGGAGCGCGAGACGAAATAATGCTCGACCTCGCCGACCTTTATCCCGGTTACGCCGCGCGCTGGATCGACACTTCGATCGGCAAGATCTTCGCCCGCGTTGGTGGCAGCGGGCCGCCGCTGCTTTTGCTGCACGGCCATCCCCAGAGCAATGTGATGTGGCATCGCGTGGCGCCGGAGCTTGCAACCCATTTCACCCTGGTGATCGCCGACCTGCCCGGCTACGGCTGGTCCACGGTGGCGGAAGCTGACGCCGACCACGCGCCTTATACCAAGCGTGCCATGGCCGCCGTCATGGTCGAAGCGATGGCGGCGCTCGGCTTTGTCCGCTTTCGTCTCGCCGGCCATGATCGCGGCGGCAGAGTCGGTTATCGGCTTGCGCTCGACCATCCCGGCCGGATCGAGCAACTCGCCGTGCTCGACATCGTCACAACCTGGGACATGTGGCACGGCATGGATGCCCGGCTGGCCTCTCGCGCCTGGCATTGGATGTTTCTGGCGCTGCCGGCGCCGTTTCCCGAGACCCTGATCGGCCACGATCCGGAGTTCTTCTTCGATTCCCGCGCACGCGCCGGCGCCAAGCCCCCACCCAACCCTCCCCCGCAAGCGGGGGAGGGTTGGGTGGGGGCGATCTTCGACCCGCGCGCACTCGCGCACTACCATGCCGCCTACCAGGACCCGCTGCGCATTCACGCCATGTGCGAGGACTACCGCGCCGGCCGCACCACCGATCTCGCCGACGACGAAGCCGACCGTGCCGCCGGCCATAAAATCGGCTGCCCGGTGCTGGCGCTGTGGGGCACCAGCGGCCTGCCCGCCAATGCCGGCATCGATCCGCTGGCGGCCTGGCGCGACTGGGCGCCGGATCTGCGCGGCTTCGCCATCGAAAGCGGCCACTACGTGCCGGAAGAGAACCCCGCCGCGACCGCGCGGGCATTGCTGGAATTCTTCAGCGCGCGCTAAAATTCTTCCATGAACACGATCAACCGCCAGAGCGCCTTTTCCGGCACGCGCGAAGTCGCCGAGCGGCTGCGCTTCGACGTGGCGCGGCTGGAAGACTATTTGAGCGCGCACGTTGCCGGATTCGCCGGCCCCATCGTGGTCAGCCAGTTCAAGGGCGGCCAGTCCAACCCGACTTATCTCGTGGAAACGCCGCTGCGGCGCTACGTGCTGCGGCGAAAACCGCCCGGCAAGCTCTTACCCTCCGCCCACGCCGTCGACCGCGAGCACCGCATCATCAGCGCGCTTTCCGCTCAACGTTTCCCGGTCGCCGAGCCGGTGCTTTACTGCGCCGACGACAGCATCGTCGGCACGCCGTTCTTCGTCATGGCCCACGTCGAGGGCCGCGTGTTCTGGGAGCCGCAGATGCCGGCGTCCAATCCGGCCGAGCGCGCGGCCATCTACGACGCCATGAACGCGACCATCGCGCGGCTGCACGCGTTCGATCCGGCCGCGATCGGCCTGTCCGACTACGGCCGCGGCGAGAATTATGTTTCGCG
The DNA here is from genome assembly GCA_963724715.1 of uncultured Alphaproteobacteria bacterium. Taxonomy (GTDB): domain Bacteria; phylum Pseudomonadota; class Alphaproteobacteria; order Rhizobiales; family Xanthobacteraceae; genus BOG-931. The sequence goes on from CAVRVV010000009.1 coordinate 286,717, forward strand.
CCAGGTCGAGCGCTGGTCGAAGCAATATCGCGCCTCCGAGACCCAATCGATCGAGGACATGGAGCGTCTGATCGCCTGGCTGCCGGCGCATCTGCCGCCAAGCCAGCCGCCGCGCGTGGTGCATGGCGACTACCGGCTCGACAACATCATCCTATCGCCCGACGCACCGCAGATTGCAGCCGTGCTTGATTGGGAGCTCTCGACGCTCGGCGATCCGCTGGCGGATTTTTCTTATCATCTGATGCAATGGCACATGCCGCCGTCGGATGCCGGCACCGGCTCGCTCGTGGACCAGGACATCGCCGCGCTCGGCATTCCGTCGCTCGAGGCTTATGTGGATGCTTATGTCGAGCGCACCGGGCTCGATCCGCGGCCGCATCTGCCGGTCTATTTCGCCTATAATTTCTTCCGCCTCGCCGCGATCCTGCAGGGCATCGCCGGCCGCGTGCGCGACGGTACCGCGACCAGTGCTTTCGCGGCGGCCAAAGCCGAATTGGTCGGCCCGCTCGCCGCCAAAGCCTGGGAGTTCGCCCGGCAGGCCGGCGCATGAAGACGTTTGCGCTCGCGCTCGGCGGCGGCGGCGCGCGCGGGCTGGCGCATATCCCGGTGATCGAGGCGCTCGACGATCTGGGCGTAAAACCCACCGCCATTGCCGGCACCTCGATTGGCGCGCTGGTCGGCGCGGCTTACGCCGCCGGCATGCGCGGCAAGGACATCCGCCGCCACGTCATCGCGCTGGCGCATAACCGCGGCGATATCACGCGCCGGCTGATCGCCGCGCGCGCCGGCACGCTGGCCGACCTGTTTACCGGCGCCTTCGGCCAGGCGACGCAACTCGACGCCGAGAAATTCTGCGCGCAGTTTTTGCCCAAAGCGGTGCCGCAGGATTTCGCCGCGCTGCAGATTCCGCTCACGGTGATCGCGACCGACCTGCATCGACGGCAGGAAGCAGTCTTTATGTCCGGACCGCTGCAGCCGGCGCTGGCCAGCTCGATCGCCATTCCCGGCCTGTTTCGTCCGGTCGTGATCGGCAGCAGCATTCTGGTCGACGGCGGCGCCACCAATCCGCTGCCGTTCGATCAAGTGCGCGAGCGCGCCGACGTCACCGTCGCCGTCGATGTCTTCGGCATGCCGGACATGGAGCGAAACGACATGCCGGGAGCCTGGGAGAGCATGCTCACGACGCTGCAGATCATGGGCTCGGCCATCGCCGCGGCCAAGCACAAGCACGATCCGGCCGATCTCGTGATCCGCCCCAATGTCACGATCTTCCGTACGCTGGATTTTTATCAAGCGAGCGCCATTTTGCGCACCGCCGACGCGGTGAAGGCCGAAGTGAAGGAAAAGCTCGGCGCGCTGCTCATATGACGTCATTCCGGGGCGCGCAAAGCGCGAACCCGGAATCCATAATCACAGTCGGTGCAATTTTTGTGAGGTCAGCGATTATGGATTCCGGATAGCCGCTGCGCGGCTTCCGGAATGACGGGATTCTTAACGGCGCTCCTTGAAAAACTCCTTGAGCAACGCGCCGGCTTCGGCTTCCGCCAATCCGCCATAGACCTCCGGCCGGTGATGGCAGGTCGGCGACGCGAAGAACTGCACGCCATTGTCCACTGCGCCGCCCTTGGGATCGGCGGCGCCGTAATAAAGCCGGCGGATACGGGCGAAGGCGACCGCACCGGCGCACATGGCGCAAGGCTCGAGCGTAACATAGAGGTCGCAGTCCTCGAGCCGTTCGGAACCGAGCGAGGCCGCGGCCGCCCGGATCGCGACGATCTCGGCGTGCGCCGTCGGATCGCGGTCGGCCAAGGTCCGATTGCCGGCGCGGGCGACGACGGCGCCGTCGCGCACGATGATGCAGCCGACCGGCACCTCGCCCCGCGCGCCGGCGGCGCGGGCTTCGTCCAGCGCCAGACTCATAAAGGAAGTCATGGTCCCCTGCGAGCCGCTCTGCTATCAGCCGTCCTCAACGAGCAGGACTATGAACGGCAACACCGACCAGCACAAACCCGGCGAGCGCGTCGCCAAGGTGATCGCCCGCGCCGGCTTGGCGTCGCGGCGCGAGGCAGAGCTGTGGATCGCCGCCGGCCGCGTCGCGGTCAACGGCGCGGTGATCACGTCGCCGGCCTGCAACGTCACCGCGCAGGACAAGGTCACCGTCGACGGCGCGCTGTTGCCGGCGCGCGAGCGCACGCGGCTGTTCCTCTATCACAAGCCGCGCGGGCTGATGACGACCCACGCCGATCCGCAAGCGCGGCCGACCATCTTCGAGCATCTGCCGGAAAACCTGCCGCGCCTGATCAGCGTCGGCCGGCTCGATTTCAATACCGAAGGGCTATTGCTCCTCACCAATGACGGCGCGCTCGCCCGCGTGCTCGAATTGCCGGCGACCGGCTGGCTGCGCCGCTACCGTGTGCGCGCCCACGGCAAAGTGAACCAGGCGCAGCTCGACCAATTGCGCGCCGGGCTCACCCTCTCCGGTATCCATTACGGCGCCATCGAAGCCACCATCGAGCGCGTCCAGGGCGCGAACCTCTGGCTCACGTTTGCGATCCGCGAAGGCAAGAACCGCGAGGTGCGCAACGTGCTCGGCCATCTCGGCCTCGACGTGACGCGGCTCATCCGCGTCTCGTTCGGCCCGTTCCAGCTCGCCGAGCTCAAGGCGGGCGACGTCGAGGAAGTCCGCACGCGGATTTTGCGCGAGCAGCTCGGCGAACGGCTGGTCGCGGATTCGGGCGTCGATTTCTCGATGCCGCTTTTGCCGCGGTCGCCCACGCCGAACAAGGACCCGCGGCGCGAGACCGCGCCGCGCAAACCTCCGAGTCATTCCTGGCGCGCGCACGAGGAGGAACGCCCGGGCAAGAAATTTCAGCGCAAATTTCACGGCGCGCGCCGCGATGACGAAACGCCGCGGCAGCAACCGGCGAACGATGTGCGCGCCGACCTATTGACCGATCGCAAGGGACGCCGTGTGCCGGTCGAACGCCATGGCCAACCGCCGCCACGCGAACAACAGCAAAAGCTTCCGGAAAAACGCGGCAGCCACGGTCGCCGCCGCTCCTCGCCTGACCGCGCATCCGGCCCGCGACCGCGCCATCCGCGGAGCCGCTGATGCGTGTCATCGGCGGCAGCCTGCGCGGGCGCGCGCTCGCCACGCCGAAATCCCACCAGATTCGCCCGACCGCCGACCGGCTGCGTGAAGCACTGTTCAATATTTTGGTCCATGCCTATGGCGATCCGATCATCGGCGCACGCGTCCTCGACCTGTTCGCCGGCACCGGCGCCCTCGGCATCGAAGCGCTGTCGCGCGGTGGCGCCTTTACGCTGTTTGTCGACGATGGCGCAGAGGCACGCGCGCTGCTGCGCGAGAACGTCGCGACGCTCGGCCTCGGCGGCACGTCCCGCATTTTCCGGCGCGACGCCACCAAGCTTGGGCCGGCGCATCCGGTCGAGCCGTTCGCGCTCGCCTTCCTCGATCCGCCCTACGGCAAAGGCCTTGCCGAACAGGCGCTGGCCTCGGCGCGCGCCGGCGGCTGGCTGGTGCCCGACGCGTTGATCGTCGTCGAAGAAGCGAAGAAATCCGCGTTCGCAGCGCCGGAGGGTTTTTCCGAGATCGAACGCCGTCTCTACGACGACACCGAGTTTGTCGTGCTGCGGTTCGCTACTCCGCAGTGATGCCCGCGGCCTTGATCGCCGCGCCCCAAGTCTTGATCTCGCTTGCAACGAAACTGCTCAGATATTGCGGGCTGCGATGCTCCGGCGGCGGCAGCGTGGCGCCGAGTTCGCGCACGCGCTGCTGCACCGACGGCGTTGCCATGGCCGCCAGCACCGCAGCGTTGAGCTTGGCGACGATGGCCGGCGGCGTCGCCTTCGGCAGGAAGATCGCGTTCCAGCTATTTGCCGAAAAGCCTTTGAGCCCCTGCTCGTCGGCGGTCGCAATGTCGGGGAATGCCGGCGAGCGCTCGCTGCCGAGCACAGCCGGCGCCTGCACCGCGTGGCTTTGCAGCTGCGCCATCGCGGTCGTGATGGTCGGACATATGTAATCGATGCGGCCGGCGAGCAGATCTTGCATCGCCGGAGCCAGCCCGCGGTACGGCACGTGCGTAATCTCGACGCCGATGTCGACATTGAACAGAGCACAGGCGAGATGCGACCCGGTCCCGGTGCCGGGCGAGCCATATTGCATCGTCGACTGGTTTTTCTTCGCGTAAGCGATGAAGTCCGGCAACGTGCCGGCCGGGATACCGGGCCGGGTGGTCAGGATCAGCGGCTGCTGCGCCACCAAGGCGACCGGGGCGAAGTCGGTCGCGGCGTCGTAAGGCGGCTCCTTGTGGAGGAGCTGCACCTGCGCGTTGGGGGATTCGCCGCCGAACAGCAGCTGATAACCGTCGGGATCGGCGCGCGACACGCGCGCCGCGCCAGTCATGCTGCCGGCACCGGGCACGTTCTCGACGACGATTTGTTGGCCGAGACCATCAGACAGAGCGGCGGCGTAAACACGTCCCAACGTGTCGTAGACTCCGCCCGGAGCAAACGGCACCACCATGGTCACCGGCCGCGTCGGCCATTCCTGCGCGTGCGCCGGCGCACACAGCGAAACAAACAACGGAACAGCAGCCAACAACCGACGGCAAGTCATCCGATGCTCCAGGATTTCGGCTAGCGCCGCCCGAACAGGCGCTCGATGTCGGTGAGCTTCAATTCTACATAGGTCGGGCGACCGTGATTGCACTGGCCGGAATTCGGCGTCGCCTCCATCTCGCGCAATAGCGCGTTCATCTCTTCGGGCTTGAGGCGGCGGCCGGCGCGCACCGAGCCGTGGCACGCCATCGTGGACGCGACTTGCATCAGGCGGCGCTCCAGCGGCAAGGTCTCGTCCCATTCGCTGATATGCTCGGCGAGATCGCGAATAAGGCCCGCGCCGTCGATCTCGCCAAGGAGCGATGGCGTCTCGCGCAACGCCACGGCGCCCGGACCGAACGGCTCGATCGCCAAACCAAAGCGCGCCAGTTCTTCGGCGCGGGCGGTAAGCCGCTCGACATCGGCTTCGTCGAGCTCGACGATCTCGGGAATAAGCAGAATCTGCCGCGCCACGCCCGCCTTCTCGATGGCCGCCTTGAGCTTTTCGTAGACGATGCGCTCGTGGGCGGCGTGCTGATCGACGATGACCAGGCCGTCGCGGGTCTGCGCCACGATATAGGTCTCGTGCACTTGCGCCCGCGCTGCGCCGAGCGGCCGGTCGGTTAGTTCGGCGGCCGGTTCCGCCTCGACACGCAGGTCGGCAGTTGGGCCACCGACATCGAACGCGGCTTGCGCGGCTTCCCCAAAGCTACCGCCGCGCGATGGCATATAAGACCGCCGCGCATCGCTCGGCCGCGCCGGCGAACGGCGCCAGTCCCAGCTGCGGATCGGCACGGCGGCAGGGCGGAATGCGGCGATGGTCGCCGAGCCGCCGGTCGTCGCCGCGCGCGTGCCCTCGCGGGCGAGCGCTGATTTGAGCGCCGACACGATCAGCGCGCGCACCAGGCCGGCATTACGGAAGCGCACCTCGGCCTTGGCCGGATGCACATTGACGTCGACCTCGCGCGCATCGAGCGCGACGAACAGCGCCAGCACCGGATGCCGGTCGCGCGGCAGATAATCGGCATAAGCGCCGCGCACGGCGCCGATGAGAAGCTTGTCGCGCACCGGCCGGCCGTTGACGAAGAGATATTGGCCGAGCGCATTGCCGCGCGTCAGCGTCGGCAGCGCGGCAAAGCCGTCGATGACGACGCCCTCGCGTTCGGCCGCGATCTCGACCGCGTTGGCGCGAAAATCCGCGCCAAGAATGTCGCCGAGCCGCGTCAGCCGCCCGGTCGCGCCGGGCAGCGCCGCGGCAAAGGTCACCGGCGCCCGTTCCTCGCCGGCCAGCGTGAACGCAACATCGGGCCGGCTCATGGCGAGCCGGCGCACCACCTCGCGCACCGCTTCAGCCTCGGTGCGGTCGAGCTTGAGGAATTTCAGCCGTGCCGGCGTGGCATAGAAGAGATCGCGCACCTCGACGCTTGTGCCTTCGCTCAGCGCCGCGGGCTTGATGGCGGATTTCGTGCCGGCATCGACCTCGATGGCCCAGGCATGGGGCTCGCCGGCGTGCCGTGTCGCGATCGACAGCCGCGCCACCGAACCGATCGAGGGCAGCGCCTCGCCGCGAAAACCCAGGGTGCGGATCGAAACCAGATCGTCGTCGGCAAGCTTTGAGGTAGCGTGGCGCTCGACCGCGAGATCAAGATCGCTGCGCGTCATGCCTGCGCCGTCGTCGGTGACGCGAATGAGGCGGCGGCCGCCGCCGTCGGTGAGCACGTCGATACGGTGCGCGCCGGCATCGAGCGCGTTCTCGACCAGTTCCTTGACCACGCTCGCCGGACGCTCGACCACCTCGCCGGCGGCGATGCGATTGACGATGGCCTCGGAAAGCTGGCGGACGGGCATGGGCGACTCGGGCTGCCCTATAACGGTAGCCCGGATCACGGGCTTGCGAAATCCGGGCCGGTCAATCGAACGCCGGCTTGGCGCGGCGCAGGTTCTTGATACCGCCGCGGTGCTTTTTGCCTTCGATGCGGCGCTCGCGCGATGCTTTGGTCGGCCTGGTCGGCCGCCGCTTGATCGGCGCGACGGCGGCTTGGCGGATGAGTTCGACCAGGCGGTCGAGTGCATCCTGCCGATTGCGCCCCTGGGTACGATGGCTTTGCGCGATGATGACCAGCACGCCGTCGCGGGTCAGCCGCGAGCCGGCGAGCCGTTGCAATCGGGCGCTCACGTCGTTCGGCAGCGACGGCGAGTGCCGCACGTCGAAGCGAAGCTGGACCGCGGTCGAAAGCTTGTTGACGTTCTGCCCGCCCGGCCCCGACGAGCGCACGAAACTTTCTTCGATTTCGCGCTCGTCGATTGAGATGTGGGCGGTGACGTGAATCATGGCGCAGCTTCTTAGCCCTCCCCCCTTGTAGGGGAGGGTTGGGTGGGGGGTCGGGAGGTTTTACGCGAACGTAGACGCTCGTGAGCGATCGTCAACGATGAAACAAAACCTCTCGACCCCCACCCCTGCCCCTCCCCGACAAGCTTGCACTCGGGCGCGCGCAAGCGCGGCCCGGGTGGGGGAGGGGAAAGACTAGTTAGCCGTCGGCGCGGTCGAAGCCACACCCTCGGGCTTGCCGACCACGGTGACCAGGAGGCCGCCGTTGAGCAGCCGCTTGGCGACGCGGCGGGCGTCGTCGAGACTGACGTTTTCGATCATCGCCGGCCGCCGCGCGATGTAATCGATGCCGAGATCGTCGCGCTGCAACTGCACCAACAGCGAAGCGATCTTGCTCGACGTGTCGAGATTGAGCGCGAACGAAGAGTTGAGATAAGCCTTGGCCTTGGCGAGCTCTTGCGCGGTCGGGCCGTCTTCGGCGAGGCGGCGGATTTCCTTCTGGATCAAATCGAGGGTTTCGCCGCTGCGATCCGCGCGCGTCGCGGTCGAGCCGAGGAACAGCGCCGTGTGGTCGTACCACAACAGGCTGTCCGACACGCCATAAGCCAGGCCGCGCTTCTCGCGCACCTCTTGATAGAGCCGCGAGGAAAACGAGCCGCCGCCGAGAATGTGGTTGACGATATAGGCGGCCATGAAGTCGGGATCCTTGCGGCCGATGCCGGCGCCGCCGAATTCGATCACCGCCTGCGGCACGTCGAGGCTGACGACGGTGCGGCGGTTGAGACCCTGCGGCACCGCATTGGCGACCGGCGTGAGCTCCGCTTTCGCCGGCAACGCGCCGAACACGCGGTCGAGCATGGTTTTGACGGTTGCGGCGTCGATGTCGCCGACCACGGCGATCTTGAGATTGTCGCGCGCCAGCACGCGGTGCGCATAGGTTTTTGCATCGGCGACGGTGATATTCGGCATCGATTCCAGGGTGCCGTTCGCCGGCCGGCTATAGGGATGGCCGGCAAAGGCGATGTCCCACCAGCGCTGATTGGCGATATCGGTGGGGCTCGTCGTGGCGCGGCGCAGCGTCGAGAGAATTTGCGCGCGATTGAGCTCGACGTCGGCGGCATCGAAGCGGGCCGCGGTCAGCGACAAACGCAAATCCTCGAACGCCTCGTCGCGATTTTCCGACAGCGTGCGCAGCGAGCCGCGCAGCGCGTCGCGATCGGCGCTGAAATTCAGCTCGATCGCCTTGCGCTCGAGACGTTCGTGGAAGGTCTTGGAATCGAATTCGCCGACGCCGTCGTTGAGCGTCGAGGCGGTGAGATAGGCGGTTCCCGCCTTGCCGGCCGGGTCCTGCGCGGCGCCGCCGGAGAAGGCAAAGTCGATGGCGATCAGCGGCACGGCCGGTTCGTGTACCAGCCAGGCTTCGACGCCGCTCGCGCTCACCACGCGCTCGATGGTGGTCGCCGAGGCGGGAGCCGCGGACGTGACCGCCGCCAGGAGCGGTATCGCTATCGCGACCGCTGCGCGGTGGATGGGTTTCGACATAGCGCGCGCGATTGCGTTCACGAATGCTTCTCCTGGGGCTTAAGGTCTTGGGGCTTGAGGCTTTGGACGAGATAGCCGGTCACCGACCGGCGGCGGTCGAGCCATTGCCGCGCCACCGCTTGCACAGCTTCGGGTGTGACGGCGCGGATATGGTCGGGCCAGGCCTGGACCATGTCGACGGTTTCGCCGCAGGCGATCGCCGCGCCATACCAGCGTGCCAGGGTCGCCTGATTGTCCTGGGCATAGACCGCTTCGGCGATCAGCCGGTTCTTGGCGCTGTCGACCTCGTCGGCAGTGACGCCGTGCTCGACGACATCGGCCAGCACGGCATCGATGCCGTCCTCGACCTGGCGCAAGGTCACGCCCGGCTTCGGCACGCCATAGACGCCGAGCTTGGCGTAGTCGAGCGCGGTGCTCGCATAGGAGGCGCCGGCATTGAGCGCGATGCCCTTGTCGACGACCAGCGTGCGATAGAGCCGGCTATTCGAACCCGAGCCGATCACACCGGCCAGCACGTCGAGCGCTTCGCTCTCGCCAGGCTTGGCCGTGGTTTCCGACGGCACCAGATAGTTGCGCGTGACGCTCGGCTGCTCGACCCGGGAATCGGCCAGCGTGACGGTGCGCGGCGCTTCCTGCACCGGTTCCATGGGATGCTGGCGCGGATTGTTTTCGGCGCGCGGCGCGATCTTGCCGTAAGTCGCCTCGGCGTCCGCCTTGACCTGTTCGGCGCTGACGTCGCCGGCGACGATCACCACTGCGTTGTTCGGCGTATAGAAGCGCCGGTAAAACGCCAGCGCATCGTCGCGGCCAAGCTTTTCGATCTCATGGCGCCAGCCGATCGCCGGCCGGCCATAAGGATGGTTGAGATAGAGCGCCGCATCCATCTGCTCGCCGAGCCGGCCCACCGGGTTGTTGGCGACCCGCATGTTCTGCTCTTCGAGCACGACGTTGAGCTCAGGTTTCACGACCTCGTCGGTGAGCACCAGGCCGGTGATGCGGTCGGCTTCGAGCGCCATCATCTCCTTGAGGTGCTCGCGCGGCACGCGCTGGAAGAAGCCGGTATAGTCGGAGGTGGTGAAGGCATTCTCCTGGCCGCCGATCTCGGCGACGTCTTGCGAGAACGTGCCGCCGGGATTCTTCTCGGTGCCCTTGAACATCAGATGCTCGAGGAAGTGCGCCAAGCCGGATTTGCCCGGCGTCTCGTCGGCTGCGCCGACCTTGTACCAGATCATGTGAGTGACGACGGGCGCGCGATGATCGGGGATCACCACGACTTCGAGGCCATTGTCGAGTTTGAAATCGGTGACTGTTGGCGCGGCTTGCGCAGGCGCAACGGGAGCAAGCGTAGCGAGCGCCACGATGAGCATCGGCAGTTTTGACAAGAGCATAACCTCCGCCGGTTAGTTCGAGAGCGTGCCCCGCAAGATATCCCGCGTTGCAGGCACGTTTTCCGATTCAGTCGGAATCTACTTCGAGCCGAAGATCACTCCGTGCCCGATCGATCGTCATCAGCGGAACATGACCATTTCGGAAGGCTTGCTTCGGAAGACTTGCTTCGGAAGGCCTGCCGCCATCCTCGGATCAAAAGTCCGGGGACTGGCATTTCCGGATCATGCTCTAGCGCGCCGGCTCCACCCGCTCGCCGAGCGACTTGACCTTGTAGTTCGCCGGCGCTTCGCCGACGCCATAGGGCTGATCGGGCGACGGCGTGAGATAGCCGGGCGGCGGATCGGTGAGCGTTCCCCGTGACGGCTCGCCGGTGAAGGTGGTGTATTCGGTCTTCTTCGCGAATATGCCGCTGAACAGGCTTTTCTTGGCACCCGTGTCGCGCGGATCGGACATCTGCGAATTGGCGCTGGCGCTGCTGTCGATCGGCGTATTGACCCGCGGCGCACCGGCCGGTTCGAGCTCGTTCGGCCGCAGCGGCCTGCTGGAATCGGCAACGTAGTCCGGATGCGGTGCGACCTTCTTTTCCTCGGCCTTGGCTTTGGCGCGCCGGATCATGTCCTGATCCTTCGGCCAATTCGGCGCCGGCGGCGCGGTCGAAGCTTCCGGCGGCGGCAGATCGCGGGTCGGCGGCACCACCAGCGGCGAGCGCTCGTTATAGTCGATGCCGGCATAGCTACCCTTGGGATCGCGTAAGCCGAACGTCTCCATGACCTTGCCCATGAACGAGGGACTGTCGTCGTCGTCACCGGCGCGGGCGGCGGAATTGGTGCACAGGAAAAGACCGGCCAAGCCGATGCCGAGGGCTGTGTGCACCAGCATGGTGCGGCCAACCTTGCGGTCGCGAATTCGCATCTGCGGCATAACCCTCACCCCGAGAAACCGGAGCGGTTTGCTCCGGAAGGCAGTCTAAAAGACCACGCCGACCCCGTTAGACTTTGTTTTAAATACGGGATCAGGGCGCTTTTGCGGCACTGCCACCCCACACCGATTCATACAATAGGCCCACCACCCCCGCAACAATGGCGACATCGGCCAAGTTGAAGACATACCAGCGGAAGCTCCAGGTAGCGGTATCGAGGTGGAGCAGCACGAAATCCAGCACTCCCGGCCAATGCAGCCGGTCGATGGCGTTGCCCAGCGCCCCGCCAATGATCAGCCCAAGCGCTGCGGCGGTGAGTCGCGACGAGGCCCGCGCCAGCCATGCCCAAAGAAACGCCACCGCCGCCGCCTTGAAGGCCAGCAGCGCCCACTGGCCGACCGGCCCCTGCTGGGGGAACAGGCCATAGCTGATGCCGGTGTTCCAGGTCAGGATCAGGTCGGCAAACGGCGTCACCGGCACGACGCCGCGGTTGGCTAGATCGAAGGAAACCAGGAGCCAAAATTTTGCGGCCTGGTCGAGCGCACAGGCGATCCCGGCAATGACCAGCCCGAATGCGCTCAGCGATCCCCAGATATAGCTGCGGTTCGCGTCCCCTGATGCTGCGTCGGCCACCAAAGCCCCCCTACTCCGCTGCTTTGCGCATGTCTTCCCACTCCCGCAAAGCTTGGGCGTCGCGCGGCGTGACATCGGGATATTTCGGATCGGCGCCGACCGCGGGCGACATTTTCCACGAGCGGGCGCATTTCCTGCCCTCGGCGCGACGCGGCTCCACCGCAACGCCGCGCACGTTGTCGAGCCGGAAGGCCGAGGCCGGGCCCTCACCCTCGACCAGGGTCGCCGCCGAGGTGATGCACAATTCGGCGAGATCGGCACCGACCGCGACGCCGAACAAGTCGGTGTCGGCGACGTAAATAATAGGCGCCGCTTCAAGCGAGGAGCCCATGTCTTTTGCGGCGCGCTCAAGCTCGAGCGCGCCGGTGACGACGCGGCGGACGTTGCGCAGCTTGCGCCATCGCTCGGCCAGATCGTCGTCGCGCCAGGATTGCGGCACCGCCACGAAGTCTTCCAGATGCACCGACTGCGCCGCCGGATCGCGCGCCAGCCACGCTTCTTCGGCGGTGAAGCAGAGCATCGGCGCCAGCCACGTCACCGTGGCGCGGAATAGATGATCGAGCACGGTGAGGCAGGCCTTGCGTGTGATCGACGTATACGGATCGCAATAGAGCGCGTTTTTGCGGATATCGAAATAGAACGCCGACAGATCGGAGGTCATGAAACCGTTCAGCGCCGCGAAGATGCGCTTGTAGTCGAACGCGGCGTAAGCGGCACGGATCAGCGGGTCGAGCTCGGCCAGCCGATGCAGCATCAGGCGCTCGAGCTCCGGCATTTTTTCGTAACTCACTTTATCGACGACCTCGAAATGCGCCAGATTGCCCAGCATCCAGCGCAGCGTGTTGCGCAGCTTGCGATAGGTCTCGACGGTGGTATTGAGGATTTCCGGTCCGATGCGCAGATCGTCGGCATAATCGGCGGCGCACACCCACATGCGCAGAATGTCGGCGCCGTAATGCTTGATCACGTCCTGCGGCGCGGTGACGTTGCCAAGCGACTTCGACATTTTGTGACCGAGCTCGTCGAGCACGATGCCGTGGGTGAGCACGACATCGAACGGCGCGCGGCCGCGGGTGCCGCAGCTTTCCAAGAGCGACGACTGGGACCAGCCGCGATGCTGGTCGGAGCCTTCGAGATACATCACCGTCTCGGGCCCGCCGTCGGTCTTGCGCTTGATATGGCCGAGCGCCGAAAAAGCTTTCTGGTCTTCGAGGACGAAAGCGTGGGTCGAGCCTGAATCGAACCACACGTCAAGAATATCGTCGACCTTCTGCCAGTCCTCGTTGGCGCGCGAGCCCAAGAAACGCTCGCGGGCGCCTTGTGCATACCAGGCGTCGGCGCCTTCTTCCTCGAATGCCGCCGCGATGCGCGCATTGATATCGTCGTCCTGCAGGATTTCCGCCGAGCCGTCGCCCTTCTCGCGCACGAACACCGTGATCGGCACGCCCCAGGCGCGCTGACGCGAGATCACCCAGTCGGCCCGGCTCCCGATCACACCGTTGATGCGGTTCTCGTCCTGAGCCGGCACCCAGCGCGTGACTTTGATGGCTTCGAGCGCGCGATGGCGCAGCGTATCGCCTTCTCCGGCAATATCTTTATCCATCGCGATAAACCACTGCGGCGTGTTGCGGAAGATCACCGGCTTTTTCGAGCGCCAGGAATGCGGATATTGATGCTTGAGCCGGCTGCGCGCGATCAACATGCCGTTGTCGGTCAAGACTTTGAGCACCGCGTCGTTGGCGTTACCCTTTTCGCCCTTGTCGGTGAGCACGCGTTTGCCGGTAAAACCCGGCGCCTGGCCGGTGAAGCGGCCGTCGGCGTCAACCGTGTAGGGAATGACGGTGTTGATGCCGCGCGCGGCGAGCTTCGCCGCATTCGCGATCCAGACGTCGAAGTCTTCGCGGCCATGGCCCGGCGCGGTGTGCACGAAGCCGGTGCCGATGTCGTCGGTGGCGTGATCGCCGGCAAGCAGCGGTACGGCAAAGTCGTAACCGCCCGGTGTCTTGAGCGGATGACTGCAAACCAACGTCGCCAATGTCTCGGCCGTGACGGCGCTTAGTTTCTTCAAGGCGGTCACGCGCGCCTGACGAAAGATGTCGACGGCCAATCTATCGGCCAGCACGAACCGATCGCCGGGCATGGCCCAATTGTCCGCCGGCGCGTCAACGACTGTATAGAGTCCATATTCGATCTTCGGCGAGAAGGTGATCGCGCGATTGCCCGGGATCGTCCAAGGGGCGGTCGTCCAAATGACGACCGATGCACCGGCGAGCGCCGCGTCGCTTGCCGAAACGATCGGAAATTTCGCCCACACCGTATCGGACGTATAATCCACATACTCGACCTCGGCCTCCGCGAGCGCGGTCTTCTCCACCACCGACCACATCACCGGCTTCGAGCCGCGATAGAGCGTGCCGTTGGCGGCGAATTTCATCAGCTCACGCGCGATCTGCGCTTCGGCGGCGAAGTCCATGGTCGCGTAGGCATGCGCCCAGTCGCCGATCACGCCGAGGCGCTCGAACTCGGTGCGCTGTACCTTGATCCAGCACTCGGCGAATTGCCGGCACTCTTTCCGGAAAGCAACCAAAGCCGCCGCATCGGAAAAATTCGGCTTCGGCCTGCCCTTGGCGCGGTAGTTCTCCTCCTCGATCTTCCATTCGATCGGCAGGCCGTGGCAGTCCCAACCCGGCACGTAATTGGAATCGAAGCCGAGCATATGCTGGCTTCGCGTCACCACGTCCTTGAGAATCTTATTGAGCGCGTGCCCGATATGGATGTTGCCGTTGGCGTAAGACGGCCCGTCGTGGAGAATGAAGCGCGGTCGGCCCTTGCCGGCGACGCGCAGCCGCCCGTAAAGGCCGAGGCTGTTCCAGCGATCGAGGATCGCCGGCTCCTTCTGCGGCAGACCGGCGCGCATCGGGAAGTCGGTCTTGGGCAGAAACAGCGTTTCCGAGTAATCGCGCGCTTTTGCCGGCCTATCGGTCATGGGCGCCTTCCTAACAAGCCGATTGCAGAGCGGAAAGGCGCAAAAGCAGCGGACGGGGAACCGGCTGCTCGGATGTGGCGTTACCTCGATGAGCCATTGGGCTGGCTAGTGCAGGGGCGACGGAGGGTCTTGTGGAATATATCCGCGCCAGGCGCGAAGTCCGTCACGCGCTGGTCATCAGCGACCCGCAGCCGGTGGAAAACGTCACCAACGTCTGGCTGTCGGCCGGCCAGGCGGCGAATATCGGCATCTTCCTGATCTTATTTGGCGCCTTCCTTTATATCGGCCGCGCCATCCTGTTGCCGATCCTGGCCGCCTCGATTATCGCCTTGACGCTGGCGCCGCTGGTGAAGGCGGCCAAGCGGCGCGGCATTCCGCCGTGGCTCACCAGCCTGGTCATTGTCGCTGTTGGGCTGGGCGCTTTGGGCCTGGCCGCGACCATGCTTGCCGGCCCGGTCAGCGAATGGATCGGGCGCGCGCCGGAGATCGGCGCCACTATCAAGGACAAGCTTACGGTGCTCGACCGGCCGTTGGCGTCGCTGCACGAATTGCAGACCGCGCTGGGCGGCGGCGAAGGCGTCAACGTCAACACGCCGACCTCAAGCATCGTGCTGCCGGTAGTCGCCTTCGTGACGCCGGCCGCGGGGGAGCTATTGCTGTTCTTCGGTACCTTGCTGTTCTTCCTGATCGGCCAGATCGAGCTGCGCACCTCGCTGGTCGCCCTGTTCGGTGACCGCGACGCCAAGCTGCGATTCATGAAAATCATGCGTGACATCGAGCGCAACCTGGCCGGCTATCTGACCGTGGTAACGATCATCAACGCCGCGCTGGGGGCCATCGTCGCCATCGGCACCTGGCTGATCGGCTATCCCAATCCGGTGATCTTCGGCGTATTGGCGGCATTGGCGAACTACGTGCCCTATGTCGGGCCGGGCATCATGGTGATCGTGCTGTTCGGCGTCGGCTTGGTGAGCTTTCCGTCCATCGCCCACGCCGCCATCGCGCCGCTCGCTTTCATTGCGCTGACGGCGCTCGAAGGACATTTGATCACGCCGACTATCGTCGGCCGCCGCCTCACCCTCAACCCGCTCTTGGTGTTGCTGGCGCTGGCGTTCTGGACCTGGATGTGGGGGCCGTTCGGTGCCTTCCTCGCCGTGCCGCTGTCGATCATCGGCCTGGTCGTGTTCAACCATTTGTTTCCGACCGAAGAGGTCAATTTGCCCGATTAGCGACAGCTATCCGTTCGTTGATTTAGGTCAATGGAACTCCTTGGAACCCGGACGATTATGTACTTAACTGGCTCAATCTAACGCACGGAGAATTCGCATGAATACCGCCGCAACGGCATCGCAAAACGTTGGCGATGCGGCCAAAGAGGCGCGCGAAGGCTTGCGCGACGTCAAGAAGGCAGCGAACGAGGCGTCCGGCGACATCCAAGCCGATCTGCAGGCGCTGCGTGACGATTTCGCGCGGCTCGCCGAACAGGTCAGCGCCATACTCGGCAACAAGGGCAACGCGGCGTGGCAGCAGGCCCGCGCCAGCGTCGATGACATCATGGCCGGCGCGCAAGACACCGGCCGCGAAGCGGTCGACGCCATGCGCGAAGTGTCAGACAATTTCGTCGATGCCATCGATGAATCGATCAAGACGCGCCCCTATACGACGCTGGCGATCGTGGCCGGTCTCGGATTCCTGTTCGGCGCGACGTGGCGCCGCTAAAGCTATCAAGGCGTCGAGCGAGCCGAGGCTGCGATGTTCAAAAGCCTGATGCACGACATCATGCTCGCGGTTCAAACGCGAACCGGGATCACTTGGTCGTTCATTATTTGGGAGCTCGTCGTCGCGCTGATGGCGTTCACCGCCTTCGCATTTTTGTGCGTGGCCGCCTATGACTGGCTGTCGCTGGAGATAAGCAGCGTCTATGCCGCCTTGGTGATGGCGGCGGTCTTGGCACTGATCGCCGGCATCGGCATCGTCGTCTGTGGATTGAAGCGGCGGCATGCGCGCGAACGCGCGATCCTGGAACGCGCTGCGCGTGCGCATGCGCCGTCGTGGCTATTGGATCCGAAAATTCTCGCTACCGCCGTTCAGGTCGGCCGCTCGCTCGGCTGGCAGCGCGTCATACCCTTGGCGCTGGTCGGCATCATGGCGGCGCAATGGGCGCGCGAGCATCGCGCGAGTTCCAGCGAGCCGGCCGAGTAGAACTCAGATTGGTGGAAACGCGTCGCCCGAGCGCGCCAATGCTTCGCGCGCCAGGCGGCTGTCGTCCTGCATTTGCGCAATCAGCGCGCCGGCTGAATCGAACATCCGCTCCTCACGGATCCAGTCGATGAAGGCGACGTCGATGTTTTTGCCGTAGAGATCGCCGGCAAAATCGAACAAAAAAACCTCGAGCAGCACCGCACCGGTGTCGAACATCGGCCGCCGGCCGAAACTCGCTACCCCGTCGTAACGCCGTCCACCGACGCCGACGCGCACCGCATAGATGCCGTGGCGCAATCCGCAAGCCGCGTCGAGCACGAGATTGGCGGTGGGAAAGCCGAGCTCGCGGCCACGCTTGTCGCCGTGAATCACTTCACCGGACACGAACCACGGATAGCCGAGAAACTCCGCCGCCTGGTCGAGCCGCCCCGCGGCAAGCGCGTCCCGGATCGGGCCGGACGACACCGGGCGCCCCTGGTCCTCGAACCGCGGCACCACGTCGACGGCGAAGCCGTGCTGCTTGCCCTGGGCTTTGAGGAAATCCGGCGAGCCGGCGCGGTTCATGCCGAAATGGAAGTTGAAACCGATCACGGCGCCGGAGACGGCAAAGCGCTCGACCAGGATGCGCTCGACGAAGCTTTCCGCCGAAAGACCGGCCAGCGCCGCATCGAAGGTGAGTACGACCGCGCCGTCGAGCCCGGTCGAGGCCAGAAGCCGTAATTTGGCGGCCTCGTCGGTCAGCCGGAACAACGGCTCGCCGGGATTGAAGAAGGCGCGCGGATGCGGCTCGAAGGTCAGCGCCGCCGCCGGCCGGCCCAGTGCCCGGGCCCGGTCCAGCGCTACACCGATCACGGCGCGGTGGCCGCGATGCACGCCGTCGAAATTGCCGATGGCGACTACGGCGCCACGCAAAGCGTCATCGGGCGCGCTGTCGCGCACGACGAGGAAATTTTTCGTCGGCATCGGGCTTCAATGGTTAAGAAAGTCTCTCCGACCTAGGTGCCGTGCCGGCCACGCCGGAGTCAAGCCACACCGCCGGCGGCGGTCTTGGAACCCATTTTCCCTTAAATTGGCGACAATTAACCCGATATTCAAACCCGATAGGTAGTTTTCCCGCCATCCAGCAGGGGATGCTTCTTGCAACCCTCTTTGGGGGACTGCCCTGCCTTGCTGTGATGTGCCGACCCCGGTCGGGTCCCGCGCTTGCGCGCCAGGAGCAGAGCGATGGCTCTCGATCCGTCAATGCCGGTGCTGGTGGTCGACGACTACAGCACCATGGTCCGCATCATCCGCAATCTGTTGGGCCAGCTCGGCTTCGCCGACGTTGACGACGCCCGCGACGGCGAGAGCGCGCTCATCAAGATGCACACCAGGCGCTATGGCCTGGTGATCTCCGATTGGAACATGGAGCCGATGACCGGCTACGACCTGCTGCGCCGGGTGCGCGCCGATCCGGGCTTGGGCGAAATCCCGTTCATCATGGTGACGGCGGAATCCAAGACCGAGAACGTCATCGCGGCGAAGAAGGCCGGCGTGAACAATTACATCGTCAAGCCGTTCAACGCCCAGACGCTCAAGGCCAAGATCGAGGCGGTGTTCGCCGAGAAGGTCGAGCACACCTCGCCCAATAGCTAGCCGGCGCTACCATTTCAGCCCGCGCGTCACGGCGATCGGCGTAACACCGCCGGCGGCGAAGATGCCGTTGAGCGCCTCGATCTCCGGCGTGTGGCGGCCGCCGTATTCTTCGGCGTGAATCCCCGACGTCACGAACACGCTGTCGATCCCGAAAGCCGCCGCGCCCTTCAAATCCGTGCGCACCGAATCGCCGATCGCGAGCACGCGCTTGAGCGGCACCCCGGCGCCGCCGCGCGCGGCTGCAGCCGCGGCCAGGGCGGCCTGATAGATCGGCAAGTGCGGCTTGCCGCAATAGAGCACCTCGCCGCCAAGCGCCGCGTAGGCGTCGGCGAGTGCGCCGGCGCAATAGACCAGCGTGTCGCCGCGCTCGACCATGATGTCGGGATTGGCGCAGACCATGAACAGCGAACGCGCCCGCATCGCAGCGAGCATGTCGCGGTAGGTCTCTGGCGTCTCGACGGTATCGTCGAACAGCCCTGAGCACACCACGTAGTCGGCCGTGTCGAGCGGCGCGAAAGTCAGATCAAGGCCGGCGAAGATCGGCACATCGCGCTGTGGCCCGAGATGAAACACGCGCTGGCCGCGGCGGCTCTCGACGATGCCGCGCGTGGTGTCGCCGGAACTGGTGATCGCGTCATAGGCCTGCCGCGGTACCGCAAGCCGGTCGAGAATGCGCGCCACCGCTTCACCCGGCCGCGGCGCATTGGTGATCAGAATCGCCGTGCCGCCGCGCTTACGAAAGCGCAATAGCGCGTCGCAGGCCGGCGCAAAGGCCGTCACGCCGTTATGGATGACGCCCCAGACGTCGCACAGCAGCACGTCGTAGTTTTGTGCCAGCGGCTCAAAATGTTCGATGAAGTCGGGCAAATGATCCACAGTCCTCGGCGCTGCAAGGCCGCGCGCGAGGTGATTAGATCATTCGCGCGCGATCATCAATCGGCAAGCTCGGCGGCGCGGGCATGGGCCGCGAGCAGCGCCGGCAGCCGTGCCGGATCGCCGCGCGCCATGCCGCATTCGGTGCCGATGCCGTCGACGCGGACGTGGCGGCGCGCCGCGGCGAGCCGCGCCTTGTCGCCCTCCGCATCGTTGTGGTGGATGAGGCCGAGATAGAGCGCGGTGCCCGGGCGCAGCTTCAGCTTCTCGAGCGGCGCGAAATAGGCGTCGTCGGTGCGGCCCTTCGGCACCGGCAGGTGGAAGAATTCGATGCCCCGCTTCACCCGCGCCACGATACCGTTGACGATCTCGACCATGATGCCGGCATCCTTCGGCTGCACCATGTGCTCGTCGGCCGGGCTGCCGTAGCACAGGTGATAGCCGAGCTCGATCTTGCTCGGCACCGCGTCGCCGATCTGGCCGAGCACGTCGATGGTCTCTTTGCGGAAATCGACCGGGCCCGGCTCGTAATAGCCTTCCCAGGCCAGCACCTCCTGGCAGACGTCCCACTGCACGGCGATGCGGTCGTTCGGCAGCACCGCGGCAATCGCATGGACCTCGCCGACAAAATGTTGGGTCAGCGCCGGCAGCAATTTCGGCCGGTCCGCCGGCACCATATTGTTGTAGGTCGGCGCGATCGGGGTCGGGATGCTGATCTGGAATTTGACACCCGCTGGAATGACGCCAGCCTTCTGCAGCCGGTCGAACACGCCGAACGATTAAATCGCCATGTCGGCATAGCCGGTCTTGAAGCCCTTGCGGTCGGGCGTCATGCCCGGCTTGATGCGCAGCCGCGGGATTTCGCGAATGACCTTGCCGTCCCACTGCACGAATTTGAACGGCGGCACGTCGCTCGCCAATTCGATCGCCGGATTTTCCGCAAGCACGTCTTGCAGGAAACGGATCCAGGTTTTGCGCACTCCGGTCTCGCCGTCGGGCAGGCGCGCGACGTGGCCGCCGACCGCGTCCGCGAGCGTGCGGAACACAGTTTCGGAATCGGGCAACGGAATGCTGCCGACGAAATGCACGACGGGAGATTTGGTTGGCTCACTCATGGTCGCTGTCCTCGGGCCGTGCCGCTTCTTTGGCAAAATCATAGCCGCGCGCGGTGACGATGTAACCCCGCGAGTTGATCGCAAAGAACATGGCATGTATGGAATTTGACCCTTTCCCCAAAACCCAAACCCCAAAACCAAAGGCCCGTGCAATGCCGACAAGTTTCCGCCAGATCATCGACAAGGCCGTCAAGGACAAGCGGTTCCTGGTGGTGCCCGGTGCCCATGACGCGCTCAGCGCCCGCCTCATCCAGAAGATCGGCTTCGAGACCTATTTCATCGGCGGCTTTCCCGCCGTCGGCGCCCGTTACGGCGTGCCCGATGTGGGCTTGAAGGGCTTTGGCGAAATTTCGGCCGCGGTGCGCGATATCATGGGCGCGTGCGACCTACCGGTGTTCGTCGACGGCGATGACGGCTATGGCGACGTCAAGAACGTGGTGCACACGGTGCAGACCTACGAGCGCATGGGGGTGAGTGCCATCCTGATCGAGGATCAGCAATGGCCGAAGCGCTGCGGCCACATGGTAGGCAAGAAGGTCGTGCCCATCGAGCTTGCCGAAGCCAAGATCAAGGCGGCCGCTTCCGAGCGGATCAATCCGGAAACCTGGATCCTCGGCCGCACCGACGCGCGCGCGGTCTATGATCTCGATGAAGCGATGCGCCGCGCCGAACGCTATATCCGCGCCGGCGCCGACGGCATTTTCATCGAGGCGCCGCGCAGCATTGCCGAATTGGAGCGGATCGGCAAAGCCTTCGACGTGCCGCAAATCTGCAATCCGCTGATGGGCGGCCACACCCCGATCCTGTCGATGGAGGAACTCGGCCAATTGGGCTTCAATTGCGCCGTGCTCGGGCTCGACACCATCATGCACGCCGCCAAGGCGATCGAAGCGGTGCTCGTCGACATGAAGTCGGGCAAATTCGCTCACCGCAACGACGGCATGGATTTCGAGGACTACAAGAAGCTCGTCGGCTACGACAAATGGGAAAGCATCGACGAGCGCTTTGGGGCGAAGCAGTGAGGCGCCCGTGTTTCCCGGATGCGATGCAGCGCGCAGCGTAGCGAAGCGGTGCACCGCTGATCCGGGATCGCTCTGGATTCGGAGTTCGCACGATCCCGGGTCTGCAGCGCACCACTTCGTGCTGCGCTGCGCCCGGGAAACGTAGGCTGAGTTACGCCAGCGCCGGCTCGCGCTTGGCTTCCTTCGACGGCGCCGGATCGCGCAAATTCAGTATCCGCCGCGCGTTGTCGTAGAACAGTTTCTGCTTGTCGGCATCCGACAGCTTGATGTCCTCGATCAGCTTCAGACACGGCGCCGGGTCCCAACACGGATAATCGGTGCCGTACATGACGTGGTCGATGCCGTAATAGTCGATGGCGAATGCGATGCCGGCGGAGTGCGGCGACACGGTGTCGGTGTACATGCGCTTCATGTAGTCCTGCACCGGCCGCGGCAATTTTGCGGCCTTCGAATTCTTGTCCATGCGGCCAGCCTGATAGGGCAGCGAGCCGCCGGTATGCGACATCACGATTTTCAGCTTTGGATGCCGCTCCATCACGCCGGAGAGGATCATGCGCATGGCGGCGACGGAGACTTCGATAACCCGGCCGAGGCTCAAATGCAGCGCACCGTCGTAGCCGTCGAGCATGTCTTGGAAGATGACGTCGGTCGGATGCAGGAACAGCGGCAGGCCGAGTTTTTCGACATGGGCGTAGAACGGCTCGAGCCGCTCGGCGTCGATGCGCGCATCGGCACCGACGCTGCCGGGCAAATTGACGCCGATGAGGCCCAGACGGTTGACCGCGTCGTCGACCACTTCGATGGCGACGCGCGTGTCCTGCAACGGCACCGCCGCGCTCGCCCACAGCCGGCCGGGATATTTCTTCTGCGCGCCGGCCATCTCCTCGTTCCACATGACGGCATAGTCGCGGCCTTCGTCGAGCGGCATGTCGGAGAACGACACCGAGAACGGGCCGATCGAGCAGACCACGTCGACCTGGTGGCCGAGGCTCGCCATGTATTCGAACTGCTTGTCGAGATCGAACCACTCGGCCCAGCTGTTGAGATGCTGGCCAGAGTTGGCGCGGCGCCGATAGTCGTAGCCACCGCGCGCATTGACCCGCGCGTTGGGAAATTCCTTGCGCTTGCACAGCTTGTCGAAGACCGCGCGGGGCCACCAATGGAAATGCGAATCGATGATGTGCATGGGGCGCTCCTGCCAAACGGCGCGGGAATACAACGATTCTAGTGACCGGGGCGTTCCCGGTCAACGCGACGCCACACCCCGCCGCATGGCCACGGCTGTCGATTTCTGCAATGATTTCACCGCCGTCCGGCCGCACAGCGGGCCGGCGTGGGAGGAAACGATGAGGCGATTTTTCTGGACAAGCGTGGCATCAAGCCTGATGTCGATGGCGGTGCTTTTGACATGGCTGGCGCCTACGGACGCCGCCGAAAAGCTTCGCGTCGCCAAGGTGGTGCCGTTCGCCTGGTCGTTCACGCCGCTCGACATCGGCATTGCGGCTGGCATCTTTGCCAAGCACGGCCTCGATATCGAGGCTTCCGCCTCGGCCGGCGACGCCAAGCTGCAGCAGCTTCTCGCCTCGGGCTCGATCGATATCGGCATCGGCTCCGGCCCCGGCATGGCCTTCATCGCCAAGGGCGTGCCGGCGAAGGCCGTTGCCGCCATGTTCGGCGCGCCGCAAAACATGGCGGTGATGGTCGGCTACGATTCCGACATCAAGTCCGTCGCCGATCTCAAAGGCAAGAAGCTCGGCTGCACCACGGTCGGCTCGCTGACCGACTGGATCGGCGCCCGCATCAACCAGAAGGAAGGCTGGGGTACGGACGGCATCACCGTGGTGCCGATCGGTGGCATGCCGCCGGCGCGCGCCGCGATCAAGACCCATCAGATCGACGGCTATATCGGGGCGCTGGAAACCGGCTACGCGCTCGAGGAAGCCAAGGAATGGCGCGTCATCACCGCCGCGACGCCGTTCGTCGATCAATTCATCACCCACGTGATCTTCGCCACCAACGACGAGATCGAGAAGCATCCGGATCAGGTGAAGGCCTTTCTCGCCGGCTGGTTCGAAACCATCGCCTATATGAAGACGCACAAGAAGGAGTTGGTTGAGATTTCGGCAAAAGTCCTCAATCTCAGCGAGGCCGTGATCAGCCGGGTCTATGACGAGCAGATCGGCGCCTTCAATACCGACGGCACCTTCGATCCGAAGGCGGTCGCGGTGCTCAAGAAATCCTACATCGAGATGGGACTGCTCAAGGACACGCCTGACGACAAGGAGATGTTCACGACGCAGTTCGTGCCGGTGAAGGTCAGTCAGCAGTAATTTTAGGCAAGAAAATTCAAGGCCGCGCGCTGCCGGCGCGCGCGAGCTGCGCCAAACCGGCTCCGCGCGGCGCGGCGGGATCGCGTTTGGCCAGATCGACGGCGTCGGCCTTGGTTGCATCCGCGCCTTGCAACGCTTCGGCGCGCACCGGGCGCGGCGGCGAGAACAGGAATCCCTGGCCGAAGCGGACGTCGTAATCCAGCAAATCGACCACCGCGCCTTCGGCCTCGATGCGTTCGGCGATGAGATCGATGCCGAAGCGGCCGAGCAGGTCGGACAGGTCGGCCGGGTGGATATCGGTCGAGGCGGCGCCGACCCGGTTGAGCAGCAGCGCCGCCGGCGCCTTGATGAAGCGGAAGCCGCGCGCGTTGAGCTCGCGCGGCTCGACGCGCAGGTCGGTGAGATTGTCCATGGAGAAACGAAAGCCGCGTTCGGCGAGCGCGGCCAGGCTCTCGTGCTCGATCGGCCCCATGGCGCGCACCGCTCCTTGCGTGAATTCGAACACCAGCGCCGGCGCGATGGCGCGGTTGGCCTCGGCGAATTCCAAAAACCGCTGAAAACCTGAATCGGTCAGCGTCGCCGACGACAGATTGCAGAACAGGCCGATGTCGCGGTTCTTCAACAACAGCCGCCGCACCACCTGCACGCAGCGCAGCACCGAAAGATTGTCGAGTTTCGGCATCAGTCCGCCGGCTTCGGCGAATTTCAGGAAATCGCCGGCCGCGACCAGATCGCCGTTGTCGGCCTTCAACCGCGACAGCGCCTCGTAATAGCGCACCTTGCGCTGCGGCAAGGTCACGATGGGTTGCAGGTAGAGCTCGATCTTGCTGCCTTCGATCGCACCGTTGATTGCGGCCACAACGCCACCCTGGTCCAAGCCGGCGAAGGCTGCGATCGTGCCGGCGATCGGCACAGCCGGTGCCGCTGCCGGATCGGGCATCGGTACCGCGGCAGCCGCGTCAGCGGTCGTACCGGGTGAAGCGGGCGTAGCGGGCGCGATGCGCTGCTTGCCGCTCAACCCCGCCAGCGCCGCCTCGTGCGCCGCCACCGAGTCGGCGAGATGCTTGACCAAGGTCGACAGTTCCTCGATCTCGACCGCGAGCGGTTGTGCCGACGCCAACGCCTTGTCGAGCACCGCATCGACCTTGGTCTCCACGGTGCCGAGATGGCGGCCGAACTCGGCGAGCTGGCGCGCCAGGTCTGCCGAGCTGCGCGAGATCGAGGCGATCTGGTCGCTCACTTCGGCGCGGTCGCGGGAGCGGGCGGCGACCGCATTATAGACCGCAAGCGCGGTCAGGACGCCGAGCCCGACCAGAAACGATTCGGCGCCGGTCAATCCGAAACGCAGATAGACCACAAAGCCGATCGAGCCGGCGATAAGCACCATGCAGACAGCGATAAAGATGGCGCTGATACGCACCATGCCGAACCCCGCTATGCCTCGCGCCGAACGGTGCAGCCCCGGGGCGCACACGCCGGCCCCTCCCGAATGATTCGCATTCGGGCAGTAGCAGTGTCCACAAGCGCCGCGGCGCCGCAAGTCCGCTCGCCGCCATGGCTAAGCTTTTGCTGTGCTTTTATAACGGCAGGCAAGAACTGCAGGAAAGCACGGCGGCGGATGCCGCCTTTGGAACCGGCGCGAAAGCTCATGTCGGCGATGCCGCAAATGCCTGAAACGACGCGTGCACCCCGGCTGGCGTTCGGGGCAGGTTTCTTCGACTGGATCGAAGATGCGCCGCGGGCGGCGTTCGCCGCATTCCTGGCGCTACATTTCGTGGTCTGGACCGCGCTGCCGACGCTCCTCTACGCCAACCTGCCGCTCGACCTGATCGAAGCGCTGACCTATGGCCGGCAATGGCAGCTCGGCTACGACAAGTTGCCGCCGCTGCCGTGGTGGCTGGTCGAGATCATGCACCGGACGTTCGGTACCGACGCCGCCTATTACGCGCTGGCACAAGCGGCGGTGATCATAGCCTTCGTCGCGGTGTGGGCGACGGCGCGGCCGTTGGTCGGGGCGACCGGCGCGCTCATTGCCGTGCTGATCATCGACGGCATGCATTACTTCCAATACACGGCGGTGAAATTCAATCACGACGTCATCCAGCTGCCGTTCTGGGCGCTTGCCGGCTACGCTTTCCACGCTGCCCTCAAGCGCGGCCGCCTCGCCCATTGGCTGCTGCTCGGCTTCGCCTTCGGCAGCGCACTGTGGGCGAAATATTTCGTCGTCGTCTTGGCGGCGCCTTACGCGCTGTTTCTGATTTTCGACCGCGACGCACGCCGCGCTTTGGCAACGCCCGGGCCATGGCTCGCACTGATCGTCGCGCTGGTCATCGCCGCGCCCCATGTCGTGTGGCTGTTCCAGACCGATTTTCTGCCGCTGGCCTATGCCGAGCACCGCGCGGCGGATGTGCGCGGTTGGTACGACCATATCCTGCATCCGGCGGTGTTTGTCGGCAGCCAGATCTTCTTCCTGCTGCCGTCGTTCTTTATTGCGGCACCGCTCGTGTGGCGGGCTCCCCCCCCCCTTGTGGGGAGGGGTTGGGGGTGGGGGTCGAGAGGTCCAGTCGCAAGCGTCGACGAGCGCGCATCACCTCCCGACCCCCCACCCTACCCTCCCCCACAAGGGGGGAGGGATTACGCATTCGACCGCCGTATCGTGACGCTGCTCGCGTTCGGCCCCGGGCTGGCCATGATCGCGCTGATTGCGGTGAGCGGCCGCGGCACATTTGCCATGTGGGGCTATCCGCTGTGGCTGTTTGTCGGGCTTTGGATCGTGCTGATGCTCTGCACTACGCTCGACCGCGCGCGCCTCGCCCACGTGGTCGCGCACTGGGGCGCGGTGTTCGCCATCTTCACCATCGTATTCCTGGTCAATTACTCGGTGCTGCCGCTGATCGATCACCGCTACCGCGCGGTGTTCTATCCAGGCAACACACTCGCGGCGACGCTGACGCAGCGCTTCCACGACGCCACCGGAACGAAACTGCGCTACGTCGTCGGCGCGATGTGGGACGGCGGCAATCTCGCGCACTATTCGCCGGACCAGCCCGAAGTGCTGATCGACGGCCTGCCGCATCGCGCGCCGTGGATCGATCTTGGCGATCTACGCAAGAAGGGCGCCATCGTGGTGTGGAGCGGCGGCGACACCGCGCACCTGCCGCCGCAATTCGCCGCCGTTGCCTGCAATGCCGAAGTCGGCGCGCCGTTCGATCTGCCGATGCGCCGCGGCTATGGCGCGCTCCATGTCGGCTGGGCGATCTTGAAGCCGCAGTAACGATCGTCATTCCGGGGCGCCGCAAAGCGGCGAACCCGGAATCCATAACCACTATCGATACGAAACAGTACTCGGCGCGAGTTCCGCCCGTTCTGTGGTTATGGATTCCGGGCTCCTCGCTACGCTCGGCCCCGGAATGACGGGCTCACATCACCGCTTTGATGACCCGCCCCACTTTGTCGAAAATCTCGCCGATCTGCGCTTCGCTGACGATCAGCGGCGGCGTCAGCGCCAGCGTCTCGCCGGTGATGCGGATCATGACGCCTTCGTCGTGGAAGCCGCGCTCCATGGCTTCGTAGGCGCGCTTGCCGAAGGCGTCGGGGCGCGAGGCGAGATCGATGCCGGCTGTCAGTCCGACCGTGCGGATATCGAGCACGCCGGGCGCGCTCTTGAGCGCCAGCGCCGCGTCGGCAAAGCACGGCTCCAGCGCCTTCGCCCGCTCGAACAGTTTCTCGTCGCGATAAAGATCGAGGGTCGCCAGCCCCGCGGCGCAGGCGAGCGGATGCGCGGAGTAAGTGTAGCCGTGGAACAGTTCGGCGACATGCTCGGGGCCGCGCATGAACGCGTCGTAAATTCCCTCGCGCGCGATGACGCCGCCCATGGGCACGGCGCCGGACGTGATGCCCTTGGCAAACGTGATCATGTCGGGCGTCACGCCGTAACGCTCGGCCGCGAAAGCATGTCCCAACCTTCCGAAGCCGGTGATCACTTCGTCGAAGATCAGCAAAATACCGTGACGGTCGCAGATCGCGCGCAGCCGTTCCAGATAGCCTTTGGGCGGCGGCAGCACGCCGGTCGAGCCCGCCATCGGCTCAACGATGACGGCGGCGATGGTCGAAGCATCATGCAGCGCGACGAGGCGTTCGAGATCGTCGGCGAGATGCGCGCCCCACTCCGGCTCGCCTTTGGTGAAGGCCTGATGCTCGCGGTTATAGGTCGCCGGCAGGTGATCGACGCCGGCCAACAGCGTGCCGAAATGTTTGCGGTTGGCGACGATACCGCCGACCGAAATGCCGCCGAAGCCAACGCCGTGATAGCCGCGCTCGCGGCCGATCAGCCGGGTGCGCGAGGCTTGCCCGCGCACATTATGATAGGCGAGCGCGATCTTGAGCGCGGTATCGACCGCCTCGGAGCCGGAATTGCAGAAGAACACGCGGTCCAGATCGGCCGGCGCCAGTGCCGCGATGCGGCTCGCCAGCTCGAACGATTTCGGGTGCGCGAACTGGAACGCCGGCGCGTAATCGAGCTCCTCGGCCTGGCGCTGGATGGCCGCGACGATCGGCTCGCGGTTATGGCCGGCATTGGTGCACCACAGCCCCGCGGTGCCGTCGAGCACGGCGCGGTTTTCGGGGGTGTAATAATGCATGTCCTTGGCGCGCGCGATCATTCGCGGGGCCCGCTTGAATGCCCGGTTCGGCGTGAACGGAACCCAAAAGGCTTCAAGATCGTTGGGCACGGCCGCGCTGCGGCGATAGGGCTCTGCCACGGGACTGTCTCCTGGCACCATCCGTCGTCATGCCCGGCTTCGTGCCGGGCATCCACGTCTTTGCAGCAACATGGAAGACGTGGATGGCCGGGACAAGCCCGGCCATGACGAAATCGAGTAGGCTTGCGGCAGCGAATCGCCACTGCTACCACCGCGTCGATGGCCGACAAACCGGAAAAATCCAACAAGCTCAAAGCGCGGCTGCCGCGCGGGCTCGCCGACCGCGGGCCGGCCGAGATCGCGGCCACGCGCGAAATGATCGAAAAAATCCGCGCGGTCTACGAGCTTTACGGTTTTGAGCCGGTGGAAACGCCCGCCATCGAATACACCGACGCGCTCGGCAAATTCCTGCCCGACCAGGACCGGCCGAACGAAGGCGTATTCTCCTTCCTCGACGACGACGAGCAATGGCTGTCGCTGCGCTACGATTTGACGGCGCCGCTGGCACGCTACGTCGCAGAAAATTTCGACACGCTGCCGAAGCCGTATCGCTCGTATCGCTTCGGCTGGGTGTTCCGCAACGAGAAGCCCGGGCCGGGGCGGTTTCGGCAGTTCATGCAGTTCGATGCGGATACGGTGGGAAGTGCGTCGCCTGCTGCCGACGCGGAAATTTGCATGATGGCGGCCGATACGATGGAAGCGCTGGGGTTAAATGGTCACTACGTTGTGAAGCTCTGGAATCGAAAATGTCTTGATGGAGTTCAGGAGGCCGCCGGAGCACCATTTGAGAAAAGCCTTACGGTATTGCGGTCAGTCGACAAAAGAGACCGTGTGGGTCTTTTCGGCGTCCAACAATTGCTATCAAAGGGTCGAAGAGATGAGAGCGGCGATTTTACCAAAGGTGCTGAGTTATCAATTGCCGCAAATAACTTCATCACCTACAGCCTAACACAAATGGGTGTAGCCTATAGAACCGACGAACTGTTTCCTCATGAAGTATTACAGGCTGCCGATGAAGCACCACGTAAACCTTTTGACTTCACGGAATTTCGCTCAAGAATCACGGCTGGCCTAAGTGGGCTGCCATTTCCTGCAATTCTAGCCGAAGGTTTGAGCGACCTAGAGTTTATTCAAAAATTGGTCGACGCTGCCGGATACAAAGATCGGATAAGAATTGACGAGACGGTCGTCCGCGGCCTCGAATACTACACCGGCCCCGTCTTCGAAGTTGAGCTGACATTCTCCACCGACAGCACATCCGGCTCACCACGCTTCGGCTCGGTCGGCGGCGGCGGGCGTTATGATGGCCTCGTGTCGCGCTTTCGCGGCGAGCCGGTGCCAGCGACGGGATTTTCCATCGGCGTGTCGCGTTTGCTCGCGGCGCTCCAGTATCTCGGCAAGGTCGAGACCAAGGCGGAAGCCGGCCCGGTGGTTGTCACCGTATTCGACCGGGACCGCATCGCCGATTACCAGCAGATGGTCGCGTCGCTGCGCAACGCCGGCATCCGCGCCGAGCTTTATCTCGGCTCAGGAAAATTCGGCCCGCAGATGAAATATGCCGACCGGCGCAACGCGCCGTGCGTCGTCATCCAGGGTTCCGACGAGAAGGCCAAAGGCGAAGTCACGATCAAGGATTTGGTCGTCGGCGCCGAGCTCGCCAAGCTGGAAAAAGGCCGCGAGGAGCATTTGCAGAAGCAAGCCGAGGCGCAGCGCGCCGTGCCGGAGGCGCAACTGGTCGAAGCCGTCCGCGCCGTGCTCGCCCGCCATAAGCTCGGGCCGCGCTGACCCCACCGCCTTCCTGGACCGTTGCGCGGTTACCACAGGGTGCCGGAATAAATCACGGCGGTTCGGGTTCATGGAGTGATAGTCGCGATACCTTCGTGATAAAGTATCGGCCGTCCCGCTATCTGCCGGGACGAGGTTGGGACCGTGCGCACGTATTTCGCCAGGCGGCCGTTGCGACGGCGCATTGTTGCGCTGGCGGCGGCTTATGCGATTGCGCTGGCGAGCCTGATCGCGAGCTTTGGCGCGGCAAGCGCCGCCGCCGCGGCAACCGCTCCGAACGGCATTATCTGCCACACGCTTGTCGCCGGCGACCCGACGCCTTCCTCCGGCGATACCAACACCAAGCATTGCATCGACAATTGCTGCATCGGTTGTCTGATGCTCATGGCGGCGGTGCCGCCACCGCCGGCGAAAATCACCGGCGCGCCGGTATCGGCCGGCCAAACCGTCACCCCGCCGCAAAACATCGTTCTCGTCGGCGCACCGCAAACCAAAGATCATCGTTCGCGAGCGCCTCCACCAGCAGCGTGAAGCCCAGCGGCCCGACCCGCGTCGGCCGCAGCGTTTCTCTGATGCCAATGGAGAGCTTCCATGTCTGGAAATCCGCAGCTGCTCGCGCGCCGTCGCGCTGGCGCTGCTGTTCGCCGCGCTACCCTTCACCCAAGCGTTCGCCCACTGCTTCGTCGGCGCGCGCTTCTTTCCCGCCACGCTTGCCACCGACGATCCGTGCGTGGCGGACGAGTTGTCGTTGCCGACCGTATCGTGGTCGAGGACGGCCGACACGCCGCCGGCCACCGAATGGGACGTGTCCGGCGAATTGTCGAAACGCATCACCGAGGATTTCGGCGTTTCGATCGGTACCACCTGGACGCAGATCCGCGGGCCGGGCGGCCCGACAATGGCGGGGTTCGACAACCTCGAAACCACGGCGCAGTACCAGTTGCTCAAGGACAACTCGCACGAATTAGCGATGCTGCTCGGGCTGGTCGTCGATTGGGGTTCTACCGGTGCCATCAATTCCGGGATTGCGACGCCGTACAGCGTGCTCACGCCGACCTACTACTTCGGCAAGGGCTTCGGCGACCTGCCCGACAGCGCCGGCTGGCTGCGCGCCTTCGCGGTGACCGGGCAGATCGGCTATCAGATTCCGAGCCGCTCGTTCGACGTGGCGCAACAGTCGTTCATCCCGCAAGTGCTGGCCTGGGGCGGCTCGATCCAGTACAGCATGCCGTACCTGAAATCGGAGATTCAGGATCTGCAACTGCCCGACTTCATCAATCACCTGATCCCGATCGTCGAGTTCCAGATGTCGACGCCGGCCGCCAACAATTTCGGCAACAGTTTTGTCACCACCGGCACCGTCAATCCGGGCGTGATCTGGGTCGGCAGCTATTTCCAGGTCGGGCTGGAGGCGCAGGTGCCGGTCAATGCCCAGAGCGGGCACGGCATCGGCGTGCTCGGCCAATTGCATCTTTATCTCGACGACATGTTCCCGAAGACCATCGGCCAACCGCTCATCGGCGCGTCGGCCCCGCCGCAACAAATCAAGTTCTGAGGTATCGCCATGCGAAAATTTTTCCTACTCGTCTCGCTGCTCCTCATCCCGCTCGCACCCGTCGCAGCGCAAGCCCATGCCTTCCTCGATCACGCCAGTCCGCTGGTCGGCAGCACCGTGCCCGCGGCACCCCATGAGGTCGTGCTGACATTCACGCAAAACCTCGAAGCGGCCTTCAGCACGGCCCAAGTCACCGACGCGAGCGGCGCCAGGGTCGACCAAGGCAAGGCGCAAGTCAGCGGCAACACCATGACGGTCGGACTGAAATCGATCGGGCCCGGAAGCTACAAAGTCCATTGGCACGCGCTCTCGGTCGACACCCACTCCACCGAAGGAGCCTTCACCTTCACGGTCGGCGGGCACTAGCTTTGGCCGATCCGCTGCTCTACGCGCGCGCCATTCACTTCGCCGCGACGATGCTGGTGGCGGGCGTTGTCTTGTTCGCGGTCTTCATTGCCGCGCTGGCGTGGCGCGGCGCCGCCGGCACGGGCGCTGTCGCTATCAAGGTTCGGGCGCGGCTTGCCGTCATCGCCTGGATCGGGCTTGCGCTGGCGGTGATCTCGGGCGCGGCGTGGCTTGTGCTGACCGCGGCAGCGATGAGCGACCAGCAGGCAACGCGGGTCTTCGGCGACGGTGTGCTATGGATCGTGCTGTCGCAAACGACTTTCGGACGCGCCTGGCTCCTCCGCTTCGTCGTCGCCTGCGCACTGGCCGCAACCTTGCCGGCGTTGCTGTCGCCGCGAGACCGTAAATCACCCGGGATCGAGGCTGCAGCCACGATTTTGGCCGCGGCTTTTGCCGGCTCCTTGGCCTGGTCGGGGCACGCCGTGGGCGGATTGGGCGGCGAAGCCATCGTCCATCCGGTCGCCGACGTGCTGCACCTCATCGCCGCCGCGGCCTGGGTCGGAGCGCTCCTGCCGCTCATCGTGCTTTTTGCCGCCGCCGGCGCGGACGACGCTTCGCTCGCAATGGCGCGAACCGCAACGACGCGATTTTCCATCCTCGGCATCGTCAGCGTCGGCACGCTGCTCGTAACCGGGATCGTCAATACCTTTTATCTCGCCGGCCGCGTGCCCGCGCTGCTTCACACCGATTACGGCCGGCTGCTCCTGATCAAGATTGCCCTGTTCCTCGCAATGGTGGCGATTGCCGCCGTCAATCGCTTCCAGCTGACGCCGCGGCTTCTCCAGGAAGCAAGCATCGCAGCGAGCCGCGACGCATTGCGGCGGCTGCGCCGCAATGCCGCGATCGAGGCTTCGGCCGGCGCAACCGTCATCGCGATCGTCGCCGCGCTCGGCACCATGGCGCCGGCGATCCACGCCGTCCATCCGCACCCGACCTATGCGGCCGGCCCCACCGACGCAGCGTTCGTCCACATCCATTCGGAGCAGGGCGCGGCGGACGTGAGCATCATGCCAGGCCGCACCGGACGCGCGCGCGCAACAATCCGGCTTTGGACCGAAGATTTTGAGCCGCTGGCCGCCCGGCAAGTGAGTTTGACGCTGACCGCCCCCGCGGCGGCAAGCCAACCGACACCGCACCCTGCCCGGCAAGACCGCGATGGCGCCTGGCAGGTCGACGGCATCGAGCTTTCCGAGCCGGGCAACTGGACGGTCACCGTCGACGTCGTGCTCGACCCGACAAACCGCCTCACGCTCACCGCGCCGATTGTGATCGAGCCTTAGAGCATGATCCCGAAAAGTGGATACCGGTTTTCGGAAAAGATCATGCTCCACTAAAATCCAGTCAGAACTCGGTCTGCGCCCGCACGGCCAGCAGCGACACCGGCCCGCGATCGCGGTTGTAGGCCGGGTTGACGACGAACTGATAGTCGAACGTCACGTGCCACGTGTAGACGGGCAATTGGTAATAGGTCTCGATGATCTGCTCCAAGCCCGAATGCGGCAGCATGCCGTCGCCGACCAGGATGCCCAAGCCGCCGGCATTGAGGAACGCCTGGTGCTCCTTGGTGATACCGTTGACGATCGCGGCCACCGCGAACGTGTCGTCGGGGCGGTGCCACTGCGTGCCCTTCAGCGCCAAGCCGGCGGCCACGGTGCGATCGATGTCGGTATAGGATTCCGGCTCGATATCGCCGCTGGCAAAGCCGGCACGGGCGAACAAGCCGAGATCGGCGGTGATTTCCTGTTCGAGGTTGACGCCCAAGCCGGTGCGGCTGCGATATTGGCGCACCGCGGCGATATCCGCCGGGCCGCCGGTGACCTGGGCCAAGGCGATGGCGTCCTCGTAGGTGCCGAGGCGCGCACGGGTGAGAAAGCCGGTGAACGCGATCTTGCCGGGATGGCTCCACAGCTCGTAGCGCCGCTCGACCTCGCCGAGCCATTGGAACTGGCTGAAATGCGGATCCAAATCCTCGCCGTTCGGCACCGTGGTCAGATCGAACACGCCGGCGCGTAGCGTCCATGGGCCCTGGTACCATTCGGCGGCGGCGCCGTAGCTGTAGCCCCAGGCATCGGCCGCATAATCGAACGTACCGGTGTCGATCAGCGCCCAGTTCATGAAATCCTTGCGCGGGTTCTGCGCGTATTTGTTCTGATCGAACACGTCGGACACCGAAAACTTGCCGACCGTGATGACGAGGCGATCGGCGGTGTTGGAGCCGGCGAACTGATTCTGGTCGGCCTCGACCTTCTGGGTTTCGCCGCCGAGATCGACGGTCTGGCGCACGAAGGCGCGCTGCACCCGCGCATAAGGCACCGAGGCGCCGACCTTGAACGAGGCGCCGCTCGGAAAGCCGGCGATGCCTTCGGTGTTGCTCAAGCCAAAACCCTGATCGATTTCCGGATCGATCCAGAGCTCGGCGCCTCGCCACAATTTGGCGCCGATGAAATACATGGCGTCCCAGCTCTCGCGGCCCTGGTTCGGATCGAGGCTGTGCGGGCCGAGATAGGGCGAGCGGAACGGCGGCGCGTATTGCTCGATGAAGGTGGTCTGGCCCTTGAACGAAAACCAATCGAGGTCGAGCGCCGACGGCCCCTTGGTGAAAATATCGGGATCGATGCCGGTGTGGCCGAGCTGATAATCGAGGCCGATACGAACCGACTGCACGGCGGAGCTCGACGTGAACTGCTGGGCGCCGCCGGGAAACGTCACGCTGCGCGAGCCGTAGTCGGTATAGAGATATTCAAGCCGCGCCGCCCAGCTCGGCGTCAGCCCGAGCTCGACGCCGACCCCGGCAGCACCGCCAAGGCGCGGCACCATGAATAGATTTTCCGTCGTGCCCGGCGCCGCCGTGCCGCCCACGGGCACACCAGCCATCTGCGTGCGGGTGAATTGATCGTAAGTCCAGGCGAAGCCGCCGGTGGCATAGAACAGCCAGTTGCCGGGAGCGTAGCCGATGCGGCCGCGCAGCGTGCCGGACATTTCCACCTGCTCGGCGTAGCTCGCCGTACCGGTCGCCGGCGAAGAGAACGTCGCCATGGCGCCGAGCGTATTCGGAAACGATATATCGGCCTCAATGCCGAGCAGGAACCGCGACGGCAACAGATAATTGTAGCCCCCTTGGAAACCGACGGAATAACTGCCGGTGCCTTTGAACATGTCGTAGCCGTTGAACAGATCGAGCGAGCCGGTCAGCGCCGGCGCCACGGCGCTGGTCGAGGTGGCCGACCAGCGCGAGGAGCCCGCGGCATAGCCGAAATGCGCGCCGGCATAGAAACCCGACCAGTCATAGGAGTTTTCCTGGGACTTTCGGCGGCGCCTTCACCGGCAGCGAAGCGTCGGCGGCATACGCTGCCTTGCCCCAGCGCGGCCAGCACCATTCCGGCAACGAATAGCCCCCGCATGACCGCCCCAACACCGCCGCGACGTCCCCCGACGCCGGCGCATTAAGTTCGCACTCTGCCGCCGCCGTGTCGATCAAAACGATTGGTCGGACATCGGCGGTTCGCAAAGGTTCCGCGGTCAGAACTGCGCGTGCATGCGCGCGGCGATCACCGAGGCCGGGCCGCGATCGCTGTTGTAGGCCGGGTTGACGATGAACTGGTAATCCAGCGTCAGCTTGAAGAACGAAACCGGCAATTGGTAATAGGCCTCGACGATCTGTTCGGGCGCCGGATGCGGCAGCATGCCGTCGCCGATCAGGATGCCGAGCCCGCCGGCATTCAGATAGGCCTGGTGCACGCCGGAAATACCGTTGATGACGCCGGCCAAGCCCACCGTATCGTCGGGCCGGCCCCAGGATTTTCCGGCAAGCGACAAGACCCGCCGCCGCGGCGCGATCGATGTCGCTGAATTCGTATGGTTCGATGTTGCCGTTAGCGAAGCCGGCGCGGGCGAACATGCCGAGGTCCGCGGTGATCTGTTGCTCGAGATTGAAGCTCAAACCGGCGCGGCTCCTGTATTCGCGCACCGCCGAGGTTTGCGGCACGCCACCGGTCGCCGCCGCGAGCGCAATGGCGTCGCTGAAAGTGCCCATGCGGCCGCGGCTCAAAAATCCGGTGAGCGCGACCTTCCCCGGCTGGCCCCATAAGTCATAGCGGCGCTCGATCTCGCCGACCCATTGGAATTGCGCGAAATGCGGGTCGAGCTCGATGTCGTTGGGCACCGCCGACAGATCGAATAGGCCGCCGCGCACGGTCCAGTCGCCCTGGTACCACTCGGCAGCGGCGCCGTACGTAAAACCCCAAGCGTCGGAGGCGTAGTCGAACGTGCCGGTGTCGATCAGCGCCCAATTCATAAAGTCGCTGCGCGGATCGTGGGCGTATTTGTTGGTGTCGAAAATGTCGGTGACGGCGAACTTGCCGACGGTGAGCACCAGCCGGTTCGCCGTTTGCGAGCCGCTGAATTGGTTGGCGGAACCGTCCACCTTTTGCGTATCGCCGCCGAGATCGATGGTCTGGCGAACGAAGTAGCGGGGGACTCGCGCGTAAGGCACCGAGGCGCCGACCTTGTAGGCCTCGCCGCTCGGGAATCCGGCGACGCCGAGCGTCGAGCTCAAGCCAAAGCCCTGGTCGATTTCCGGATTGACCCAAAGCTCGGCGCCCTGCCACAGCCGCATGCCGAGATACGCCGTGGCGTCCCACGTTTCGCGCCCTTGGTTCGGGTCGAGGCTGTTCTGGCCGGAATAGGGATTGCGGAACGGGAAGACATATTGACTGAGAACGGTGGTCTGGCCGTGGATGGCGAAATTGTCGAACTCCGGCGTCGGCGGCGCGATGCCGGCACTGGCCGAGCCCGCCGTATTGCCGTTGAGCTTGTAGTTGAGCCCGAAGCGCAATTCGCTGACGTTGAGATCCGAACTGAAACGCTGCGCGCCGGCCGGGAATGTCACGCTGCGGTTGCCGTAATCGGTGAACAGATATTCGAGCCGCGCCGACCAGTTCGACGGCAGCGCGAGCTCGACACCGGCGCCGGCGACACCGCCGGCGCGCGGCACCAGGAACAGATTCTCCGTTTGCCCCGGCACCGCGGTGCCGCCGGCCGGCAGACCTGCGATCTGGGTGCGGGTGAATTGGTCGTAAGTCCAAGCGAAGCCACCGGTGGCGTAGAACAGCCAATGCGTGGTGCCGAGATTTGGCGCGTAGCCGATGCGGCCGCGCAGCGTGCCGGAAAACTCGACTGTCTCGGCATAACTCGCCGTGCCGGCCGAAGCCGAGGAGAAGGTCGATGTGCCGGCGATGGTGTTGGGAAACGATACGTCGGCCTCGACGCCGAACAGCCAACGCGACGGCATCATATAATTGTAGCCACCCTGGAAACCCGCGAAATAGCTGCCCATGCCGTTGAAGGCATTGAAGCTGTTGAACAGATCGAGCGCGCCGCTCTGCGCCGGACCCGCCGTTCCTGTCGGCATTGCCGACCAACGGGACGATCCGGCGGCGTAGCCGATATGGCCGCCGACATAGAGGCCGGTCCAATCATAGGCCGACGTCGCCGGGGGCGGCGGCGCCTTGACCGGCAGGTCTGCGGCCGTGGCGCTCCCCGCAAGCGCCATCAAGCCCAAGAGCCCCAAAGGCCATATGACAACGCGCAGTCCCCTCATCGGTGCCCCAAACCTCCGACGCCTCACGATCTACTCGGCCGCCATTGCTGCCATTTCGATCACGACAGCAACGTGACAACGGCCTGCTCCCCATCGTCCCGCCCATTTAACCGCGACTGTCGTCCCTGAATATTATTCAGTCCATCCCGAACATTGTTGCATCCCCATGCAGCTATGACTGTAGTTTATAACCATGGCTACACTTTGCAATATTGACTACGGCTGGCCGGCATTGCGGGCTCGCCGGCCGCACTCGACATTTCGGGCGCCGGCCTATACCATACCCCATACCCTATAAGGGGAGCGCGCCGCCGTGTCGCACACCAAGATCGAGAAGGTCAAGCTGCTCAACCGGGTGCGCCGCGTGCGCGGCCAGATCGAAGCGGTCGAGCGCGCGCTCGAAGGCGAGAAGGGCTGCGCCACCGTGCTGCATCTAATCGTCGCGGCGCGCGGCGCCATGAACAGCCTGATGACGGAAGTGATCGAGGACCATATTCGGCTGCACGTCGTCGATCCGGCGAAAGACGCCGACCGTTCGCGCGGCGCCGAGGAACTGATCGAGGCCGTGCAGGCCTATCTGAAGTGAAGGCGGCGAGGACGAACGCCATGCCGACAGCCAGCCACAGCCATGTTTTTCTGGGCGAAGGCCACGACAAGAACGAGCGCCGCACCTGGGCGGTGATCGCGCTGTGCGCCGCCATGATGGTGGCCGAGATCGTCGGCGGGCTATTGTTCGGCTCGATCGCGCTAATCGCCGACGGCCTGCACATGTCGACCCATGCCAGCGCGCTCCTGCTCGCAGCGCTGGCCTACCGTTATGCGCGGCGCCACGCCGACGACCCGCGCTTCTCCTTCGGCACCGGCAAGCTCGGCGACCTCGCCGGCTTCTCCAGCGCCATCGTGCTGGTGATGATTGCGTTTCTTATCGCTTATGAAGCAGTCTCGCGCCTGATTGCGCCGGTGCCGATCAGCTTCAACGAGGCGATCCCGATCGCCGTGCTTGGATTGATCGTCAATATCGTGAGCGCCCTCCTGCTCAGCGGCGGCGGCCACGATCACAGCCACTCGCACGATCACGTCCACTCCCACGCGCATGCAGACGCGCACGTGCATGGCAGGGCGCATCGCGACAACAATATGCGCGCCGCCATCATCCATGTGCTGGCCGACGCGGTCGTCTCGGTGCTGGTGATCGCCGGACTTTTGCTCGGGCGCACTTTCGGCTGGCTGTTCATGGATCCGCTGGCGGGCCTTGTCGGCGCTGCCGTCATCGCCAGCTGGTCATACGGGCTCATTCGCGATACCGGCGCCATTCTGCTCGATATGAACCCCGATCGCGGCATGGCGGAAAGGGTGCGGGCGGCCATCGAGCGCGACGGCGATCGACTCGAAGACCTGCATCTGTGGCGCCTCGGTCCCGGCCATCTTGGCGCCATCCTTTCGGTCGTCACCACGAAGCCGCGCGACGCCGGCCATTACCGGCGCCTGCTCCGCCATTTCCACAATCTGTCGCACGTCACCGTCGAGGTGCAGCAGACCTGAGTCGCGATCCTTGCTTCAAAACTTCTTCGTTATGCCGGCGTAATAGCCGCGGCGCGGGCCGAATTGCGGCGCGAACACGCCGATACCGCTGCCGTCGCGGATCAGATAGATGCTGTCGAACAGGTTGACGACGTCGAACCGCAGCGTCGTCGGCTTGGTATCGCCGGGCAACAGAAACTCGCGTGCGATCCCGACATTGAACTGGCTGTACGGCGCCACCGTGCCGATATTGGCGTCGCCGTTGCGCAAGCCGGAGCCGTAGATCATGTCGGCGGAGAGCCGCGTGCCGCACCATGAATTGAAGGCCGGCCACACCGCGCCGGCGCTGCCGAACATCTCCGCCGCCGTGGCCGGGCGGCCGCAGAACGAGTAGCTCGCGCCGGCGGAAGCAGTGACGAACTGGTTGTGATCGGTGTAGACCCAGTGCGTGGCGATGTATTGGAACTCGGTCAAGCCGCCGAGATCGGCGAGCGGCGTGGTATTGTCGAACAGATATTGGTTCGACACCACGTTGGTCGCCCTTTGCTGCGCCACCGCGAGGTTGCCGTAACCCTGGAAATTGCCGTTGGTGTATTTCAGGCTGAGCTCGACGCCTTCGTTGATGCCCTTCTCGTAGTTGAACGCGCTGAGCACCAGCGCCTGGCCGAACTGGCCGTTGTCGATGAGGTCTTTGGCGATCTTGTAATAGGCATCGAGCCCGATTTCGAGGCTGGAGCAGTCGTGCGACGCCGGCCCATAACAGCCGAACGGTATTTTCTGAACGACGCCGGCATCGAAATAATGCGACCGCTCCGGCAACACCGGATCGTTGGCCTGCCCGGCATTCGGCGCGCCGGTGGTGTTGTTGAATGCCGCGATATTGGCCGGCGCCGCCTCGACCAGCACCGGCGGCGTGAAATAGCGCGCGTAGCCGGCGTGGAACGTGGTGTTGTCGAACGGCTTATAGGTGAAGCTCAGGCGCGGGCTCAGCTGATTGGCGTCGGTGAATTGCCACATCTGGTCGAAGCGCAGACCGGCATTCATGGTCAGCTGGCTGGTGATCTTCCATTCGTCTTGCACATAGACCCCGGCGAGCCAAGCGAGCTTGGCGACATCGTCGGTGATCGATTCGGGCGTGTCGATCGGAACCCCGCCCGGCGCCGGCTCGACCAGCGATGAATTGTCGACCCAGGCCTTTTCAGCGCTCAAGGTGAAGCCGGCGCGAACCGTATGCGCCGGATTGACCAGATAGGACGCATCGCCCTGAATGCCGTTGGTGTAGGATTGCCGGCTGACGTCGGAGGCGATGCCATTGAACAGCAGGTCGCCGACCGGGTCGGGAATGAAGTGCAGATTGTTGTAACGGGTAAAATAGGACAATTGCCCGTCAAAGCCATTGGCGGATTTTTGCAACGCCAGCACGCCGAATTGCGTGAACTCCCGCTGGTTCTCGTTCAGCAGCGCTGAATCAAAAGTGGTGACGCCGAACGCGCTGGTGACGGGAGGATTGCCGTTCATTCCGACGGCCTGGCCGGGCGTGTTGGGAATCTGGAATGTGTTGTAGGAAGTTCCGGTGATCAGGCTCAGCCGGGTCGTCGGATCGATAAAGGTCGACATGTAGCCGAAGCCCCGCTCCTGCTGCGAGAAATCGTGGATGGCGTTGAGCGTCGGCAGCGTATTTTCGATGCCTTCGGTGGTTTGCAGATAGCGGCCGCTGAAGAAGTACTGCACGCCGGGAAAGCAGTTTGCGTTCGAGGACGATGGCGGCGCCTTGGTCACGGTTGACGACGACGTTGTGGGACAGTTGCCGCCGAACGTGCCGCCATATTCGAAACTCGGCGTGATATTGCCGCGGCTGCCGCCGTAGAGGCTGATGCTGCCCGAGTTGTTGAACACGTCGGCGCGCGTCGTGATGTCGATCAGTCCGACCGTGCGCAGGCCGAACTCAGCCGGCAGTGCGCCGGTGACGAGCGCGATAGTACCGATCAGACCGGTATCCAGAATGCTGCCGAAGCCGGTGACGCCGTCGGGCAGCATCACGCCGTTGATGCGGAATTGCAGATTGGCGTGATCGTTGCGGACGTGGAGGCTGCCGCTCGCCGCGGAATCTTGCGACACGCCGGGCGCCTGCAGCAGCACCTTTTCGACGGTCGTATTGGTGCCCTGCGGCAGCGCGTCGATGGTGGCGTGGGTCTGCGTGCTCGATGTGGTGCCGATGGTCGTGTAGAGATTGCTGCGGCTCTGGTCGAAGGCATTGTTCTTCGCCAGCGCCTGTTCGGCCGGCGTCAGCGGCGCCACCACCGGCGCGCTTGCGGCCGGGCGCGCCACGGGGCGCGGCTTCGGTTTCTCCCGCGACGAGGTGACGGAGATCTCCGGCAGCCCAACTTGCGCCAGAGCTGCACCGCCGAGCCCGAGCAATGCCAGCATTGCCGAACCGCCCAGCAGATAGGCGCGGTAGCGATGGTGATGGGTACGAACAGGCATGAGACTTTATCCGAACCAGCGTGACAAATCGAATGGCGCATGGCGGTCGTGCTGTCGCGGCAAATTAAGAACGAGAAAGCGCTGCCGCGTTGAGCTTGCGGCCATCGCCGGCGCTGACAGAAGCAAAAAAGCGCAAGCGATGCCGAAGCCCAGCACCAACCGGCGGTCAGGCCGCGGGCGGCGCGCGGGATTGGAATGCGGCGCGGCGCGGCGCGATGAAAATAGCCGCCACGCGGTCGAACTGCTCGATCGCGTGCGAGGCGGCCGGCAGCGGCAAGGACGGCGCCGCGGCGACGAACGAATTGCCGAGCAACGACATGGTGGCGCAGATGGCGCAGTAATCGTCGCCGTGCTTGGCCGGATGATTGGCCGGGAGCGGCTGGCTGCCGTCCGGCACGGCGGCCGCAATCGCTGCAGCCGGACGTACGGAGCCGTAAATATCGTCGCGATGGATGTGGCCGAAGGCGACGACGAACTGCACCGCCAGCGCGAAAAGCGCCAGCCGGCTGCCAAAAGTCTTGTTCGCCCTGAAACACCGCATCACGCGAACTCAGGTTTGATTACGCATTCCCGGCGATGCCGTTCAGTCTATGACGCCGCTGCCGGGGCGCAACGCCATAACAACTCTCTGCAAGCCGGGCCGAAGCGATTGATGCGTGCTGTGGCATTGATGCGACAGTCGCGAGGGAACAAACGCCAGTCCGCCGCAACGCCGATCTCCCCTTCCCGATTTGTCTGGCAATCGTAATGTTATAACATTACAAAAGGCAAGAGGATTTTTGTCTACTGGGATCGCAAAGCAATGTGGCGCTATGGGGTGAGTATCAGCATGACCGCGGGCAATCTAAAAAATCTTCGCCAAGGTCAGCCGCACGGCGAGCGGCTCCATCGGATGCAGCGCATAGTCCATCACGCCGTTCTGGCAGACGGCGGCCCGTATCGTCGATACGCCGCTCGCCGGAAAGCACAGGGCGAACAGGCTGTCGCTCTTGAGCAGCGAGCCGTAGGCATATTCGGCCTGGGCCGATCGGGTGTTGAACAGATTGAGGCCGTCGAGCTGGATGCGCCAGCCGTCGGCGAAGCGATAGCCGAGGCGGCCGTTGAAGACGCTGAGCGGCGCGGAGCGGAAGGCGCCGTCCTCGGTCAATGGCCGCGAGCTGATATAGCGCCAGCGCAGCGCGCCGAACCAGCCAGTGTCCTCGCCCAGCGTGATGCCGGCTGACGCCACCATCCACGGCGCGTTGTAGACGAAATTGCCCGGCGCGTTGCCGATCTGCGCCTGCGGGAAACCGGTGAGCGATTGATAGATTTGCTCCTGCGCCGAATCGAAGCCGAGAAAGCGGGCGCGTGTGAGCGCGAGATCGGCATCGAGATGCGCCCATGACACCGGCCGGTAATCGTTGGTGATCTCGATGCCGGTGCGCTGGCTCGGCCGGCCCGGCGTGGTGTCGCCGGTATCGCCGTCGAAGAACAGCTCGGAGGCCTGATCGAGAACGAACAGGCTGACCGAGCTGTCGAGGCCGGGAATGGCACGGGTGCGGACGCCGACCTCGGCGCCGCGGGAGCGCACCAATAACGGCACCGCAGTTTGCGGCTGGGTCGGATCGCCTGGCGCCTCGGTCGCCGTCACGCCGCGCGCGTCATTGCTGTGATAGCCCACGCCGGCGCCGAGGAAGAATTCGGTTTTGGCGAACGGCCCGAAGACGACGCGCAATTTCGGGCTGCCGATCGCGACCTTGTCGGCGCCCGAATTCGCCTGTTGCAGGATCGAATCCACCGACGCCGCATAATAATCGCCGCGCCACCCGGCAGTCGTCTTCAACCAATCGGTCCAGTGCACCGTGTTCTCGGCGTAGATGCCGGCATTGCCCTCGCTGACGTGGTCGACAAGCACGTTCGACAGGAACTGGCGCTGCAGCGTATTGGTCAGCGCCAGCGGTGATGTCGTCATAGCGCGACCGCATGCCGAACACGGTTTCGGTCGGCCGGCCGAACAGCGAGCCCTGGATGGTGCGCGAGACACCGCCGCCGCCGTAGGTGCGATCGTCGTGCTGATGGAATTGGTCGCCGTTGACCGGATCGGTCAAGAACCAGGTGAAGTTGTTGTAGAGGTCGAGCCCGTATTTCACCACATAGCCATTGGCCTTCCACTGTCCACCATCATCGGTTTGCGCGAGCCGCGCCGATAGCGAGAAGCGACTGGTGACGCCGCCGTCGGTGGGATCGATTTCGCCATTTAGCCCGATCAGGCCCGATGAGATCGCGCGCAGCGGAATTTGGTCGGTGGAATTCCAGATGTTCGAATAGGCCATGGCGGTTGCCGAAAAGCCGTCGGTCGCGGTGCCTTGGCTGTAGCGCAACGAGCCGGATAGCTTGTGCATATGATCCGGCGTGTCCCACGGACCGTCATAGGTGTTCACCTCGCCGGCATAGAGCAGCGTGCCGCCGCCGAGTTTTGTCGCGCCCATGCCGAAATAGCGCAGATAGTCGAAGCTGCCGACGGTGGCTTCCGCGATGGTCCTGTCGACGCTGTCGCGCAGATTGATGAACAGCGAGCCCGCGGTGGCAAAATCGCCGACGTCGGCGAAGTAAGGTCCCTTGCGGATGTTCAGGCTGGCGACGGTCTGCGGCATCAGCCAATTGAGGTCGGCGTAACCCTGGCCGTGCGTGTGCGTCGGCAGATTGATCGGCATGTCGTCGACGAAGATCGCCAGATCGGTGCCGTGATCGAGATTATAGCCGCGCAGGTAATATTGATTGGCCTTGCCGCCGTCGGCGTGCATGACCACGGCGAGACCGGGTACGGCTTCGAGAATCTCGCCGGGACGCGTGACAGGGCGGGCGTTGAGATCCTGCCCGGTTACCGTCATCTGACTCGCCATGGTGGGCGGCACGGCGCCGCCGCCGGCAATGTTCGGCGCGCCGGTGACGTAAGGCGGCGCCGGCGAAGCTGGCGCATTCGCCGCCGCGGCTGGAGCCGTGGCTGGTTTCGTCGGCGCGGTATGCGGCTTGTTGTGTTTGGCGGTGACGCGGATCGGCGGCAGCTCGGCGCCGTGCGATGGCTCGACCGCTGTTGGCGGCGTCGGCGGCGTCTGCGCGCGGGCGTTCACGCACCAAAGCGACAGCACCACCGCCATCGACGCCAAGAAAAGCGACAACATCGCAGCCCCTGAGCTGGACGAGGGCTCACCCACCGATCATGCGCACCATGAGACAGCGAGTATGATGTTGTCAATAAAAGTGCATACCGCATGACGGCCG
This sequence comes from uncultured Alphaproteobacteria bacterium, assembly GCA_963724715.1. GTDB lineage: Bacteria > Pseudomonadota > Alphaproteobacteria > Rhizobiales > Xanthobacteraceae > BOG-931. Next base: position 331,622 of record CAVRVV010000009.1, read on the forward strand.
CACGTGGCGTCAAGCGGCGATCGTACCGCGCGGCGGGAAGCTCCGCGGCCATGGCAGAGCGCTCGGGCGTCACGGCCAACGGCGGGTCAGCGCGACCGGCAGCACCCCGGCATAAAAGTCGGGCCATCGGCCGACTGTGCTATTCATCGTAAATATTTGATTTTATTCCGGTAAACTCGCCGTTTTGACATGCCGAAAGGCGCCGGCACGGGCGCGGAAAGCGCCACCGGCATTAACGGCCCGGGCCGATCTTCGTCGAATTGTAGGGTTTGCCGTGCTAAAGGGCCGCGCAACAAAGCAGGGATTGCGCGGGCGGCTTTAACCAAACCAGCCGCCGCTGAAGAGCGACATGTCGAGTACGACCAGCAACGGACCGGACGCGCGGGCGCAGGCGCTCGTCGCCTCCTATGTGCGTGCCGGCTACGCGCAGACCGAGCCGCCGGTGCTGCAGCCGGCGGAGCCGTTCCTCGATCTGTCCGGCGAGGACATCCGCCGCCGCATGTTCCTCACCAGCGATCCGGAAGGGCGCGAATTGTGCCTGCGGCCCGATCTCACCATCCCGGTGTCGCGCGACTACCTCGCGTCGCCCGAGGCCGGCAAGGCTGTGGGCTTTTGCTATCTCGGCGCCGTGTTCCGCCACCGCGAAGGTGCGGCGGCGGAATTCGTGCAAGCCGGTATCGAATCCTTCGGCCGCGCCGACAAGGCGGCGGCCGACGCCGAAATGCTGGCGCTCGGCCTCGAAGCGACGACGCTGTACAGTTTGAACGCACCTGAAATCCGCATGGGCGACGTCGGATTGTTTGCCGCCTTCGTCGCCGCGCTCGATCTGGCGCCGGTGTGGAAGCGCCGCCTAGTCAAGGATTTCAATCGCAAGACCTCGCTGGCGCACGATCTCGACCAGATCACGCTCAGTTCGGCCAACGGCGCGCCGGAATATCAAGGCGTGCTTGCCGCGCTGTCCAATTCCGATCCGAAGGCGGCGCACCATCTGGTGACCGATCTCCTGTCGATCGCCGGCATCGCCGCGGTCGGCGGCCGTTCCGTCGCCGAGATCGCCGACCGCTTTCTCGAACAGGCGGCGCTGAACGCGCCGACGCGGCTGCCGCGCGACACCCGCGCCTTGATCGAGCGCTTCCTGTCGGTGGCGGGCGACCCTGACGAAGCGGCGGGCGAACTGCGCACGCTCGCGGCCGACGCCAAGATCGCGCTCGGGCCGGCGCTCGATCTGTTCGAGACCCGCACCGGTTTCCTCGCCGCGCGCGGCGTCGACGTGCGCGGCATCAAATTCTCGACCGGCTTCGGCCGCGGCTTCGACTACTACACCGGCTTCGTGTTCGAGCTGCACGACCCGCGCGGCAAAAGCGCGCTGGTCGCCGGCGGCCGCTACGACGGGCTATTGTCGCGGCTCGGCGCCCGCGCGCCGATCCCGGCGGTCGGCTTTGCCGCGTCGATCGAAGAGCTGACGGCATGCGGAGGCGCGCCATGAACGCCGCCGCCCCGCTCCTTCTCGCCGTGCCGTCGAAGGGCCGGCTGCAGCAGAACGCCGAAAGTTTTTTTGCCCGCGCCGGCCTCGAACTGGTCAAGCCGCGCGGCGCCCGCGACTATCGCGGCGCCATCGCGGGCTTCGACGGCGTCGAAGTGGCTTATCTGTCGGCCGCCGAGATCACCCAGCAGCTCGGCCAAGGCGCCGTGCATTTCGGTGTCACCGGCGAGGATCTGGTACGGGAGATGATCCCGCAATCCGACCGACGCATCGTCATGGTGACGGGGCTCGGCTTCGGTTTCGCCAATGTCGTGGTCGCCGTGCCGCAGGCCTGGATCGACGTGCGCAACATGGCCGATCTCGATGACGTTGCAACAGCCTTCCGGCTCCGCAACGAGCGCAAGATGCGGCTCGCCACCAAATACGCCAACCTGACGCGCGGGTTTTTCGCCGAGCACGGCGTCGTTGACTACCGCATCGTCGAATCGACCGGCGCCACCGAAGGCGCGCCGGCCGCCGGCACCGCGGAAATGATCGTCGACATCACCACGACCGGCGCTACGCTCGCGGCCAATGCGCTCAAAGTGATCGACGACGGCGTGATCCTGCGCTCGCAGGCCAACCTTGTTGCCGCCCGCGCGGCGCAATGGAGCACAGCGCAACGCGATACCGCCCGCCTCCTCCTCGACCGCATCGCCGCGCAAAAGCGCGCCGCGTCGTTCCGCGAAGTGCGCTCGCGCTTTGCCGGCTTGAACGACACGCTGCTCGCCACGGCGCGGGAAAAATTCGGCGTCGCAGCTCCGTTCGGCGGCCCAACCTCCTCGGGCATGCTGACCTTGCACTGCCCGCCCGAATACGTGCACGCGCTGGCAAGTTTCTTGCGCGAGCACGGCGCCGAAGCGGTCTCCGTCGGTGCGCTGGACTATGTCTATACCCGCGACAATCCGCTCTACGCCAAGCTCTCGGCCGAGCTCGACAGGCCGGCCAAGCCATAGCGCCGCCGCGCAATCGTTGTTACATAACGAAAAGCAACGGAGTAACGGCCATGGTTGATGAACAAATGGCGGAAGAGCAAAGCGACGACGAAGAGCGGCCGTGCCTGCATTGCCTGATCGTCGAAGTGGTCGATAGTTTCTTTGCCGAATATCCGGTATCCGCCGATGTTCCGGACGCCATCGATACCGACGAGGTCGTCACGGCGCTGGCAAAAACGGTGGCGGAACTGACCTGCGGCCAGGACGCCGCGACGCGTCAAAATATCATCGACCAGCTGACCCGCGGCATCATGGAGTACGACGCCGAATACCGGCAGCAGGATCAATTGGGTCAAGCCGGCTCGCACGCCCGGCATTAGACCGCTGCCGGTAAAGAGCGATCTGAATGGGCAAAGATCGGCTTGCTGCGTTCAGCGATGGCGTCATCGCCATCATCATCACCATCATGGTGTTGGAGCTGAAGGTGCCGCAGGGTGCCGACTGGGCGACGCTGCGCGGCGTAGCGCCCAACTTCGTCGCCTATGTGTTGAGCTTCGTCTATCTCGCCATCTACTGGAACAACCATCACCATCTGCTGCACACCGTGACGCGGGTCGACGGGCTGATCCTGTGGGCCAACTCGCACCTGTTGTTCTGGTTGTCGTTGGTCCCGACGGCGACCGGCTGGATGGGCGATAATTTTTTGGCGCCGCTGCCGACCGCGATCTATGGCGCGATCTTGCTCATGCCGGCCATCGCCTATTACCTTTTGCAGAAGGCGATCGTGCATCAGCAGGGCCGGCATTCCGTTCTGGCCGGCGCGCTCGGTAGCGATTTCAAAGGCAAGATATCGGTGCTGCTCTATGCCACGGCCGTCGCGCTTGCCTTCGTCGATGCCTGGCTATCGATTGCGATTTATGCGCTGGTCGCGGTGATGTGGCTCATTCCCGACCGCCGGATCGAAAAAGTGATGCGCGAGGGCTGAGGAGATTTTCGAAAATGCCAGGTTTGAATATGTCCTGTCGAGGTATCGTGCGCCGCGCGTTTGCGGCAACCGCCGTGATGCTGGTTTGCGCAGGCTCCCAAGCCAGCGCGCAGACTTATCCGGCGGCCAATAAGATCACCCTGATCGTCGCCTTTGCGCCCGGCGGCATTGCCGACACGCTGGCGCGGTTGATCGCCCAGGGCTTGGGCGACCGTTTGCATCAAAGTGTGGTGGTCGAGAACCGCGGCGGCGCTGGCGGCAATATCGCCGCGGCCAACGTGGCGCGCGGCGAGCCTGACGGCTATACGCTCCTCGCCACCACCACGGCGCTCGCCATCAACGAGACGCTGTTCACCAACAAGGAATTTTCAACGAACGATTTCAAGACCGTCGCCATTGCCGCCAGCAGCCCGGAAGCGCTGGTGACGAGCGGCACCAATGCGGCGAACAATCTCACCGAGTTTCTCAAAAATATGAACGGCAAGACCATCAATTTCGCCGTGCCCGGCGTCGGCACCGGCTCGCATATCGAGGCGGAATATTTCTTTAAATTTTTGGCCAAAGCCCCGGCGCAGATGATTCCGTTCCAGGGCGGCGCGCCGGCGATCAACGCAGCAATCGGCAACCAGGTCGATCTGATGGCGACCACGCTCGGTGGCGGCGCCGCGGCGCAAATCGAAGGCGGCAAGCTCAAAGGCCTCGGCATCGCCGCCGACAAACGCGCTGCCGTCTCGCCGAACGTGTCGACTTACGCCGAACAGGGTTTTCCGGGTTTCACCGCCGCGTCCTGGGTCGGCTTCTTCGCGCCGGCCAAGATCGATCCGCAAGTGCTTGCCACGCTCAACGGCGCCATCAACGCCATCGTGCAAACGCCCGAGGTGCAGAAAAAACTGACCGACATGGGTTTCGACCCGATCACCGGCGCTCCTGAGCAAGCCGACGCCATGTTCAAGTCCGAGGTGGACAAGTGGGGCAATATGGTCAAGGCGCTAAACCTCTCGATCAAATAGTCGCGCGTTGTCACCTCGTCGTCACTTGGAACTTTCGTTGCGTGGATGCGTTGAATCTGCCTAAAACCGCATCTTCAGGACGGAGGAACAGCCATGCCGGCACTCTTCGGCTTCATTCTTGGAGTGGTGGTGACGATTGCGGGCGCGTACCTTTACGATGCTTCGACGGGCCGCGCCGCCAACGGCATGTCGTCGACCGCCACGGCACCAATGGTCAACTGGAATGTCGTCACCGACGACTGGCATTCGTTCACGACCGGCGTGCAGAACACGACCACCGATCTGGAAAACAGATTGAAAGGGCACACTGGCTGATCATCTTGGGCTGACGCCCCTCAGGCGGCCGGCGTCTCGCCGCGCAGAACCTGCGCCAACACCGGCATGTCGATATTGCCGCCGGATAGAACGAGGCCCGCACGCTTGCCGGCGTAGCGGGCTTTTTCCTTGAGCAGCGCCGCAAGCGGCGCAGCGCCGGCGCCCTCGGCCAGATTATGCGTCGTGGTGTAGTAGATACGGATCGCTTCGGCGATCTCGTCCTCGCTGACGGTGACGACGCGTGCCGCGCCGGTCTTGATGATCGCGAACGCATCGGCCTGCGGGTCGCGGCACGCCACCCCATCGGCGAAGGTTTGCGCCGAGTTCGCCGGCACCGGCCGCCCGGCGGCGAACGACAGGGCGAAGGCCGGCGCGCGTTCGGCGACGACGCCGACGATCTCGGTCTTGAGTCCGAGCAGGTCGCGCACCGTGATCAGACCGCAAATGCCCGACCCCATACCGATCGGCACATAGATCACGTCGAGATCGGCAAAACTCTCGAACAGCTCGAGCGCATAGGTGGCGACACCCTTGACCAGATCGCGATGAAACGACGGCACGAAGTGATAGCCGCGCTCGTTCTGGATTTGCGCCGCGACGACGCGGCTTTCGTCGAAGTCTTTGCCGCCCGTCACCAGCTCGCCGCCGAACGCCCGCATCGCCGCGTTCTTCTCGCGCGAATTGCCTTCGGGAACGACGATCACCACCGGCACGCCGTTGCGCGCGGCGGCGAGCGCGACCGACTGGCCGTGATTGCCGCGGGTCGCCGTGACCAGTCCCTTGAGGCTGCGATCGGCGCGGCACAAGGCATCCACATAGACCAGGCCGCCGCGGGCTTTGAACGATCCGGTCGGCGTGTGGTTCTCATGCTTGACGACGACCGTGGCACCGACCCGCTCGGCGAGCAACGGCCAGGCATAAGCAGGCGTCGGCGGCACATAGGTGCGAACGGTCGCGGTGGCGGCGGCAAGTTCGTCGAGCGTGAAGAGCGGCATCTGTCTCAATTCCGCGGCCGGAAGACGACAAAGTGCGACATCGAGAAGTTGACCAGAAAACTCGCCAGAATTGCGACCGCCTTGGCGAGCCAAACCGGCAACAGCAGAATTTCCGCGGCGAACAGCAGCGTTGCCGTGTTGACGAGCAATCCGACGACGCCGGAGGCCACGAACGTCAGATAAGCGCGCAACCGCAGTTGCCCTCCCAACTCGCCGGCAAAGGTGATCGACGAATTCATGACATAGGAGCCGGTGACGGCGATGCTCCAGGAGATCAGGTTGGCGACCACCAAGGTCGTGGTCGTGGCGTCGCTGCATTGGCAGAAATCGTTGAGCGAGCCGATTGCCGCCAGTCCCGCCACCGACCCGCTCAGCACCGCGCGCGCCAGCAGGAACACGCCATAGTCGACCAGCGTATTGACGACGCCGACCACGGCGAAGCTCAACGCCTTGACGCTGACGCCGCGGTTGCGCCAGGCGTCCAACAGCGTGGCGCGAGCCGAATCGAAGCGGGAAGCGCGGGTCATTGCCGTCACCGCATATCACGTTCAAGGCGTTCCGGCAGCCCGAACCGCGACCTTGTGGCCACGACAGCGCAGCGCGATTAAGCTATAGATAGGCCTTTGAAGAATCGAGCAGATGAACCCCGGGATCGAGCAAAAAACCGCCTTGCGCAGCGCCGCCCCTTCGGGCGCCGCCGCGGGCCTGTCGATTGTGGTTCCGGCGTACAACGAAGCCGCCTCGTTGGCGCGCATGCACGCGAGTCTGGTCGAGGTGGCGCAAAAGCTTGCCGCCACCCGCGCGCTCGCCTGCGAAGTCATCTATGTCGATGACGGCAGCGCCGACGACACGCTTAGCATCGCGCGCGCGCTGCCGGCGAACGCGCTCGACGTCCAGGTGGTGTCGCTGTCGCGCAATTTCGGCAAGGAGGCGGCGCTGCTTGCCGGCCTCGATCACGCCCGCCTCGGCGCCGTGCTGTTCATCGACGGCGACGGCCAGCATCCGCCGGAGCTGATCGAAACACTGGTCGGCCATTGGCTCGATGACGATTACGACGTCGTTTATACCGCCAAGGCGCATCGCGACGAGGAATCGTTTGTTCGGCGCGTCGCCATCAAGGCGTTCTACGCGCTGCTCAATTCCGACAGCCACGTGCAAATCCCGGAGAACGCTGGCGACTTCCGCTTGTTGTCGCCGCGCGCCGCCAAGGCGCTGCGCCAGATGCCGGAGCGCAACCGCTTCTTCAAAGGGCTGGCGAGCTGGATCGGATTCCGCCAAAAGCGCATCGACTACGAGCCGGCGCAACGTGTGCAAGGCCGCAGCAGTTGGGGGCTGCGCTCGCTGATCGGCCTGTCGCTCAACGGCCTGACGGCGTTTTCGGTGGCGCCGCTGCGCATGGCGACGGTGTTCGGTCTGCTGCTCGCACTCATCGCTCTGATCTATGGCGGCAAGATCATCTACGAGACGGTGTTCTATGGCGCCAGCGTTCCCGGTTATCCGTCTTTGTTTGTCGGTGTCATGGTGCTCGGCGCCGTGCAGCTCGTCATGCTCGGTGTCGTCGGCGAATATATCGGCAAGATCCTCTACGAGATCAAAGCCCGGCCGGTCTATTTCGTTGCCGAGCACGACGTGAAGCTGCGCGAAGAGGCAACGAAGCCGCAGTCTCCCCCTCCCTTCCCTCCCCCGCTTGCGGGGGAGGATAAGGTGGGGGCTGCCGCCGAATGAACGCGCGGCACATTATCATCTGCGCCGACGATTACGGCATCTCTCCCGCGGTCAGCGCCGCGATCCGCGATCTCATCGCGCGTGGGCGCATCAATGCCACGTCGGCGATGGTGGCGGCGCCGTCATTCGACCGAGACGAGGCGGCAAAACTCCGGGATGTTGCCGCAAAGCGCGCTTCAATCGGCTTGCATGTGACCTTGACGGGGCCGTTTGCACCGCGCTCGCAAAACTTCGAGCCGCTGCGCCACGGCGCCTTCCTGCCGCTCGCGAAGACGCTGCGCCGCGCGCATTTGCGCGCGTTGCGGCCAAAACTTCTGGCCGTCGAGATTTCGTGTCAGTTCGAGGCCTTCGTTGCGGCATTCGGCCGGCCGCCGGATTTTGTCGACGGTCATCACCACGTGCATTTGTTTCCGCAAATCCGCGATGCCGTACTGCGCGCGACCAAGGATTTTGCGCCGGACGCCTGGGTGCGGCAATGCGGCCAACTCTCGGCGCGCCGGCGCCTCACCGATCACAAGGCGTTGTTGCTGGACGGGCTCAGCCGCCGCTTCCGCCGGCTCGCGGCCGATCACGGGCTGCGGACCAATCCGGCCTTTGCCGGGACCTACACGTTTCGCTCGGATGCGGCTTACGCCAGGCTGTTTGCAACCTTCCTCGACCGCCTGCCCGATGGCGGCGTCGTCATGTGTCATCCGGGCAAAGTCGATGCCGAGCTGAAACGGCTCGATCATGTCACCGATTCACGTGAGCATGAATACGCGTTCTTCGGTAGCGATGCGTTTGCGCATCTGCTCGCCGAGCGCGGCGTCACGCTGTGACGCCGCCGGCGGAATTCCTCGCGCCGTCAAGCGACGACCCGGCCGCGATCGCGGGCTGCCAACTCACATCACCACGACTTTGGTGCCGACCTGGACTCGGTTGTAAAGGTCGATCACATCGGCATTGCGCAGGCGGATGCAGCCCGACGACACGTTGGAGCCGATGGTCCAGGGCTCGTTGGAGCCGTGGATGCGATAGACCGTGGAGCCGAGATACATGGCGCGCGCGCCGAGCGGATTTTCCGGGCCGCCGGCCATGTAGCGCGGCAGATCGGGCCGGCGCTGAATCATCTCGGGCGGCGGCCGCCAATCCGGCCACTCTTTCTTGGCCGAGATCGTCTTGACGCCTTCCCAGGTGAAACCGGAGCGGCCGACGCCGATGCCGTAGCGCATCGCCTTGCCGTTGTCCTGCACCAGGAACAGGAAATGGTGCGGCGTGTCGATGACGACGGTGCCGGGCTTTTCCTCGCTTCTATAGTCGACGAGCTGGCGGTCGTATTTCGGATCGACCGGCGGATGCGCCATGTCGCCCTGGCTCGACGGCGCGAAGGTCGCCGGGTCGTTGCTTGACAGCTGCGTCAGCGCGGCCTGCTGCGCCTCCTCGTCGGGCTGGCCCGGCTGGTAGCCGCGCGAATAAGATTCGGGCAGCGGCTGGAACGGGCGCTGGATCATCGGCTCGCGCGCCGCGCCACCGAACAGGAACTCGATGAAGCCGCCGCCCATATTGGACTGCGGCTGGGCAACACGCTGCTGCGGTTGCGGCTGCGGCTCCGCGGCGCCGTTTTGGTCCAGCGGCGGAGCATGATCGAGAGTGAGTTGCAGGGGGCCGGCCCAAGCCGTTCCGTACGAGGCCGGGACCGAAAGCGCGCTCAGAACGAGCGCGGACACGAAAACACGCCGCATTGCTGTACTCTGTACTGTTACGCCGTTGCACACCGGACGCAGCACGTGGCCAGATCGCCACGCCGCGCCCGTGTGACGAGTTGAGACCCAAACCTCGACTGTTTGGTAAATTTCGCCCGCGCCACGACCGGCTGCGGCAGTCTTCGTACATTGTTCATCAAGTTACAGTTTATTTTTCATGAACGGCGCCCCTGCATGGTTAACGAAGCGTGCGCGGCGGCGCGACAAGCCGTGAACGCGGTATTAAGCCGATAACCGGTAATCTCGAGTGGAATTTGGTCAGTGACGTAATGCCCGAGCCGCGCAAGATCTTCCGCATCGAAGAAAGGGCTGCATCGCGACTTGGTGAGATGGTCACCGATGCGCAGGCGCCGCTGCGCCACGCCGAGCTGATGCAGGAGATCACGGCGCTGCGCGCCATGCTGGCGGCGATGGCGCAGTCGCCGGACGGACCCGCCACGCCGCGCAACGGCGCCAACGCACGCCTCACCAGCGAGCTCAATCTGATCGCCGGCGCGATCGGCGGCGAGACTGCGCGCAGCGTTGCCGCCGGGACGGACCCGGCAATGCAGCCGATGACGCGCATCGCCCACGAGCTCGAAGAGGTGGTCACCGGCACCGAACGGGCGACGCAAAAGGTTTTGGCGGCGGCTGAGGAGATCGATCAGGTGGCGAACAATCTCGCGGCCGCGCTCAGCGGCAAGTTCGAGCAAGGCCTCGCCAAGGACATCCAGGATCTCGTGATCAGGATCTTCGAGGCCTGCAATTTCCAGGACCTCACTGGCCAGCGCATCGCCAAAGTTTTGGCGACGCTCAATTTCGTCGAGGACCACGTCACGCGTGTGCTCGAGGAGATCAAGAACCCGACCGCGGCGCGGCGCGACGGCGCGCAATATCTGCACGGTCCGCGGCTCGAGATCGACAGCGGCCACGTCTCGCAGGCCGACATCGACGAAATGTTCAGCGGCAATAACTAGATTTCTTTTGCCGGCCTGATCGCCGCAAAGCAGGCCAGCGCGACCACGGCGAAGGCCGCGACCAGCATCAGGCCCGCGTCGTCCGACGCCCGCTCGACGACATAAGCGAGCACCACCGGCGCCAGCGCTTGCACCACCAGGAACGGCCCGCCGATCCGCCCGACCAGAAGCCCATAGCCGCCGGCGCCAAACAGCGACAGCGGCACGGTGCCGCGCGCAATGGTCATGAGCCCATTCGCCATGCCGTACATCACGGCGAAGCCGGCGGCGACGAGGGCGGAAAACGGCGTCAGCGCGATCAGCGCGAAGGCCGCGACCAGAAGGCCGAGCGAGAAACGCGCGGTCCACAACGGATTGAGATTGCGCGCGAAAATAAGCTCGCCGATGCGCGCCAAAACCTGCGCCGGGCCGAACAGCATGCCGATCGCGACCACGGTGTCGGGCGCAAGCCCGAAGCGCTTGAAGATCGCGAGCAGATGCGCGGACAGCGCCGAGGGCACGAAGGCGTAGGCGGCGAAGGCCGTGGCGACCAGCGCGAACACGAGTCCGTATGGCGAATGCACGGCGGCCGGCGCTTTCTGCTCGGACCTGCCGGCAGCAGGCGCCGGGATTTGTACGCGCTGGCGCGGCAGCGCGAAGGCGTGCAACGGCGCGGCGACGACGGCGAGCAAGGCCGCGTAGACGAGATAGGTGCCGCGCCAGCCTATTCTATCGATGAGAAATTGCGTCGCCGGCCAGCCCACGGTCGAGGCAAAACCGCCGGCCAGCGTCAGCGTCGTGATCGGCGCGCGCGCGCCGGCGCCAAAAATCCGGCCGAGCGTGGCGAAGGCGGGATCGTAGAGGGAGGCCGCCATGGCGACACCCAACACCATCCACACCGCGAAATAGGCAACGGCACTTTGCGCAACGACGAGTCCGGCAAGCCCAAGCGCGCCGATCAGCGAGCCGCACGGCATGACAACGTGACCGCCATAGCGGTCGATCGCGCCGCCGACATAGCGCGACACCAAGCCGCCGACGAACAAGCCGACGGAGAAGCCGCCCATGGTGAAGGCTTTCGACCAGCCATGATCGGCCGCGATCAGCGGCACCGTGAGCACCGGCGGATAGAAGATCGCGCCCCATGACAGGATTTCCGTCACACCGAGTACGGTGACGGCGCGCCACGGGCCGACGAAGAAGTCGCGGGGGCTGGGCATCACTCTATTCCCCTCCCCCGTGTGGGGAGAGGTTAGGGGTGGGGGTCGGGAGGTGACACATTGCGTCGACAACTCTGTCTGGCGCCGTCTTTGCCGAGAATTACCTCACGACCCCCACCCCGCCCTCCCCACAAGGGGGAGGGAAAAGGTCAGCGCTGCGGCGCCGGCTGCATCGGCGGCCGGCCGGCGGAGCGCGGCGCGGCACCTTCGGCGGCACAGCGTACGTAGACGCCGGTGCCGTAGCGGCCGGCAACTTCCGGATCGATCCAGCGCAGCACCATGGTGCGGCCGTCGAATTGGACGATCTCGCGGTCTTGCGGGCCGCCGGCATCGCCGGGCGGGCCGATATAGTTCTTGCCGTTCGCACTGCCCTTGAGCTGCAGCTCCTGCAATTCGGCACTGTCGGCGAGATACATCATGACGCCGCCGCCCGGCCCGCGCGTGATCACCACCGGCTGGCCGCATTGCGAGCGCGCCGCGGCCGTAGTGCGGGCGAGGTCGGCATCGTTGTGGTAGGCGCCGTAACCCCAGCGGCCTACGACCTCCTCCGGATGGTACCTCGACGGAACAGCGGGCTGCGCCACCGGCGCGGGTGCCGTTTGCTCGACCGGCGGCGAGCTGGTGGTGCAAGCCGAGAGCGCCAGCACGGACAAAGCGGCCACGCTTGCCAGCAACCGGAGATCGCGGAGTGACGCGCCCATGGAAGGTCTCCTCAAAGCTCTGGTTGAGCCGGCACGAAACGCCGCGCCCGGCCCCCACGAATGCCCCTGTTCTACCGCCGGGTCCTTTCGACTTTGTTTCAAATTTTCCCCTCTGATGCCAGCAGATTTGGGCCAGCAGATATGGCCATTAAGGCCCGGATTTGGCGGGTTGCGAGCCGGACCGGTTTCGCGCACCGTTGCCGCCGGCCGCCGCGGCACGCGCCGTCTTGCCGCTCGACCGCGCCGGTTTGCGCGGATCCTTCAGCGGCGCTGATTTGTGAATGCTCAACGCCCGCATCTGCTCGGGGTCGTGGAAGAAGTCGCTATCGGCGCGCAAGCCCACGGCATGGATGCCGGCGATGGCGCAGATGTCGTCCATCTCGTTGGCGTCGCCGGTGACGCCGATGGCGCCCATCACCTCGCCCGCCTCGTCGCGGATGAGCTGGCCGCCACCTTCGAGAAACAGCGGATAATCGGCGAGATTCTCGATCGATTGCATGAACAGCGGCTTCTCGTTGGCCTTCTGCAACACCAGCTTCGACGGCCGCCCCAGCGCCAGCGAGGCGTAGGCTTTGCCGTAGCAGACCTCGAAACGCAGCATCGAGGCGCCGTCCTGTTTCTGGAACGCCTTCACCCGGCCGCCGGCATCGAGCACGATGGCGCTCATCGGCCGGCAGCGCTCCTTCTTTGCCGTGGCGAAGGTCACTGCAATAATGGTGTTGGCCTGATCGAGGCTGAGCGCGCGCATCTTGCTGTTTTTCCTCCCGGCCCACCAACAATCCTGTCATCCAGAATAGACTTTATGACGGCGCAAGCCACCCGCCATAACGCGCCGCTATCGTAAAGCATGGCGCGCGGGTGCGCTTGACAGCGTGCGGGGCAGCCCCTATCTCCGCGGCAGCTTATTGGCACTCAGCCAATAAGACTGCTAATACACTGCAAAACAACAACTTTTTGTCCAACGCCAATGCCGCTTCCAGTGCGGCGACGAGGGTGAACAATGGCGAAGCTCAAGTTCCGGCCGCTCCATGACAGGGTGGTCGTCAAGCGTATCGACGCCGAGGCCAAGACCAAGGGCGGCATCATCATTCCCGACACCGTCAAGGAAAAGCCGCAAGAGGGCGAAGTCGTCGCCGTCGGCCCCGGCGGCCGCGACGAGGCCGGCAAGCTCACCCCGATGGGCGTCAAGGCCGGCGACCGTGTGCTGTTCGGCAAATGGTCGGGTACCGAGGTCAAGCTCGATGGCGACGAACTCCTGATCATGAAGGAGTCCGACATCATGGGCGTGATCGCCTGATTTTTTTCGTCATGGCCGGGCTCGACCCGGCCATCCATCTTCTTCCTTTCCGCGTGAAGAAAAGATGGATCACCGGCATAGGCAAAGCGAAGCGACGCCGTCCTAGAGACGGCTATGCCCGGTGATGACGAGCGGAAAAGCAAGAATGCAAATCTCAAGGAGAAACTGAAATGGCTGCCAAAGATGTGAAATTTGCCGGCGACGCGCGCGAGCGCATGTTGCGCGGCGTCGAGACGCTGGCCAATGCGGTGAAAGTCACGCTCGGCCCCAAGGGCCGTAACGTCGTGCTCGACAAGAGCTTCGGCGCTCCCCGCATCACCAAGGACGGCGTCACCGTCGCCAAGGAGATCGAGCTCGAAGACAAGTTCGAGAACATGGGCGCGCAGATGGTGCGCGAAGTGGCGCAAAAGACCAACGACCTCGCCGGCGACGGCACCACCACCGCGACGGTGCTCGCGGCGTCGATCGTCAAGGAAGGCGCAAAATCGGTGGCCGCCGGCATGAATCCGATGGATCTCAAGCGCGGCATCGACATCGCGGTTGCGGCGGTGGTCGAAGACATCAAGAAGCGCTCGAAGAAAGTGGCATCCTCGGCGGAAGTCGCCCAGGTCGGCACCATTTCGTCAAACGGCGATGCGGCCGTCGGCAAGATGATCGCCGAAGCGATGCAGAAGGTCGGCAACGAGGGCGTCATCACGGTCGAGGAAGCCAAGGCGCTCGACACCGAAGTCGAGATCGTCGAGGGCATGCAGTTCGACCGCGGCTATCTCTCGCCCTATTTCATCACCAATGCCGAGAAAATGGTGGCCGAGCTCGAGGACGCTTTCGTGCTGCTGCACGAGAAGAAGCTCTCCGGGCTGCAAGCGATGCTGCCGGTTCTGGAAGCCGTGGTGCAGTCGGGCAAGCCGCTGCTCATCATCGCCGAGGACATTGAGGGCGAGGCGCTGGCCACGCTGGTGGTCAACAAGCTGCGCGGCGGCCTCAAAGTCGCTGCCGTGAAGGCGCCAGGCTTCGGCGATCGCCGCAAGGCGATGCTGGAAGACATCGCCATCCTTACCGGCGGTCAGCTCATTGCCGAAGACCTCGGCATCAAGCTCGAAAGCGTGACGACGGCGATGCTCGGCCGCGCCAAGAAGATCGTGATCGAAAAGGAAAAGACCACGATCGTCGACGGCGCCGGCAAGAAGAAGGAGATCGAGGCACGCGTCGGCCAGATCAAGGCGCAGATCGAGGAGACCACCTCCGACTACGACCGCGAGAAGCTGCAAGAGCGGCTGGCAAAACTCGCCGGCGGCGTTGCGGTGATCCGCGTCGGCGGCGCCACCGAGATCGAGGTCAAGGAGAAGAAGGACCGCGTCGAGGACGCGCTCAATGCCACCCGCGCCGCGGTCGAGGAAGGCATCGTGCCGGGCGGCGGAGTTGCGCTGTTGCGCGCCAAGAAGTCGGTCGGCAAGCTCACCAACGCCAATGCCGACGTCCAAGCCGGCATCAACATCGTGCTCAAAGCGCTGGAGGCGCCGATTCGCCAGATCGCCGAGAACTCCGGCGTCGAGGGCTCGATCGTGGTCAACAAGATCTCGGAGAACAAGTCCGAGACATATGGCTTCGACGCGCAGACCGAAGAATACGTCGACATGCTCGACAAGGGCATCGTCGATCCGGCCAAGGTGGTGCGCGCCGCGCTGCAGGATGCAGCCTCGGTCGCCGGCCTCCTGGTCACCACCGAAGCCATGGTCGCCGAAATGCCGAAGGAACAGCCGGCCATGCCGGCGATGCCGGGCGGTGGCGGCGGCATGGGTGGGATGGGTGGGATGGGCTTCTGATCCAGCTTACCGAACGCAAACGACAAAGGGCGCGGTGCACACCGCGCCCTTTTTTCTTGTTCGTGGATGGCCTGCTTAGTGATGATCGTCGTGATCGTCGTCGTCGCCGAAGTTGGCAAAGACCACCGCGCCGGTCGCGGGATTGAGGATCAGCTTGCCGGGCTGGTCGTCGTCATGCCGATCGAAGTCGAACATCTGGTCGAGCTTCCCGGCGATGGTGTCCATCGAGCCGCCCGGCTGGATACGCTCGCCGGACAGCCAGTTGTCTTCGATGAAGCGCAGGATCGAGGTCTGATCGACCAGACTATGATCGACGAAATTGCGCTTGGCCAACGGCGAGATGACCAGGAACGGCAATCGATTGCCGTAACCGCACCGACCCCACGCCGGGCTGCCGAATGCGCTTTTCAGCGGGATCGCCGGCGGCGGCCCGTCCTGCTGCAGACCGTGGTTGCAGATGGCAAAGCCGTTGAGCGTGTCGGTCGGAATATTCAAGGTCGTGTTGACCAGTGTCGGCGAGAACGACGGATTCACGATCGGTGGCATTTGGTGATCGTACCAACCGTCGGAATCGTCATAAGTGATGATAACCACGGTCTCGCTCCATTCCGGGCTCTTCTGCAGCGCGTTGATCACATCGACAAGAAAGGTCTGCTCGTCGAGCGGATCGGAATAGCCGGCATGGCCATCCTGAAAGGCGGGGGCCTTGAGGAAGCTCACCGCCGGCAGGTTGCCAGCCTTGAGCGCGGCGAAAAAATCGTTGGTATCGTACTGGTGGTTCGCCGGATCCGGATTGTGCGTACCCGGAATGTTGCTGTGCCCGATCGCCACCACAGAGCTCGGCCGCGCATGCGTGGGGTTGGCGGTCGAGGGATAGTATTGGAACGGCTGGTGATGGGGGATGTAGTCGAGCGAGGTGAATGCTGGCGTACCGGGTGCTGTCGGATTGGTTTGCCGGTTGCAGCCGGTGGAAGTATTCGGATTGACGATGGTCAGGTTGAAGCCGCCTTCGAACCAGCCCCAGGTGACGCCCTGGGCGTTGAGCAGATCGCCGACATTGCGGCCGGCCATGGTGACCTGATCGGCGCCGGTGGAGCAGACGTCCCCGATCGGGTCGGCGTCGCCGATCAGCGTCAGCTTGCTCGGGCTGTTGCTGGCGTCGGCGAATGTTTCGTGGGTTGAATGCAGAAGGTTATTCGAGCTACCGATCACGCCGATCGTCGCGGCAAAGCCGCTGGCTTGGCCGGAAATCAGGTTGATGGCCCCCGGCGACGAGGGGCCGAATTGCGTCGTATAGGCGTTGTCGCTCATGGCGAAGAACTGCGCGTAATTCCACAACGCCGTGGCGGTGTTGCCGTCATAATAGCCCATCACCAGGCCGGTGGTGGTGACAGCGGCCGGCGGCGCGAGTGGCGGCGGTCCGGCCGTGCCGGTCCACGCCGGAAAGCCGTCCATGTTGCCGTTGTCGTAGGCACTTTGCTCGGGTTGATCGTTGTGGCCTTGATCGGCCGTCAATGCCTGACTCGGCGACAGGCGGAACGGATTTGCAGCGCCGGCGCCGTTCGTCTTCTTGTTGTTGGGTGCGAAGGTCGGCACATTGGCATTGGCATTTGGGTTGTTGTGGATGAGATCAACGCCGGCGAGCGGCCGGAAATTGTGCGTCGTATCGAGCGGCGTGAGCAACGTGTTGATGCTCTTGGGCGTGCGCGGCGACGCCTTAAACGGCGTCTCGCCGGAATTGTTCTGAGCGAACGGATAGGTGCCGAAATAATGATCAAAGGAGACATTCTCCTGGAAGATCACCACCAGATGTTTGACCGGCGTCGCAGTGAAGACGCGCGGAAGGTCGTCGCGATCGCGATCGTCTGCGATCGCGCCCGCGGCTGCGAGCGAGAAGGCCGCCGCGAGACAGCCCGAAATGACGACGTGACGTTTCATGGTTGGTTTCCCCTGTTACAGAGCCGGGGCACAGATCGCAATGAAGCCAGGAACAGCGCGGCAACCGCCTGGCGCTTGCATCGGCGCAAGCTCCGCCCCGCTCAAGAGCCGCAACGTGTGCTTGCTAGCGGGCGTCAGTGACAGGGCGCTGAGAAGACGATTGCAGTCGGGTGACAGTGGATAATGAGGAACGACATAATTCTGTCGTGCGCGCGAAATAATGGATCAAGTTCAGGCAGGCCGAGCCTTGTCAGGGGCGCGGCCGATGCGGCAGGATCAATTTGTCATCAGGCGGAAGCGCAGCGTGGCGGGGCCGGAGAATTCGACGCTGTCGCCGCGGCGCCGCCAGTTGGTCATATGGACCAGCATATCCAACAGATCGTCGTCGCCGGCGACGCGGTCCGGATCGCATTGCGCGTTGTCGCGCTCGCCCGGCGTAATGGCAATCGTGCCGTTGCCGACGTCGGCGCGCCCGCGCAGGCTGCCGCACCACAAATCGATTGCGGCGGTGCCGTCCTGCTCGATCGACAGCGACGGCAGGCGCTTGGTGCCGCGCATCGGCTTGCCGTCGAGCATGAGCTCACCGCCGAACGGAAAAGCGGTCTCGGCGGCCATCGCGGCAAGCGGGATGCTGGCGACAACCGTAACAACGAGCCAGCAGGCGGTGAGCCGGCGCAGCATTATCGTCTCCGGGGTCAGATGCGGGAAGGTCGCGATGCTCCGGTCGATCAATTGGTCATCGCGCGAAAGCGCAGCGTGGTGGGGCCGATCAGTTCGATAACCTCGCCGTCGCGGCGCCAGTTGGTCACCTGCGACAGCGCCGCCAATAACGTCTCGTCGCCGCTTTGGCGTTCCGTCGTGCATTGCGCCGGGCCCGCCGGCTCGGCGACGATGGTGATGGAACTCTCGCCGACGGTCGCGGCCGCATGCACGCTGGCACACCACAGGTCGATCGCCGCGGTGCCGTCATCCTGGATCTCGATCATCGGGATGCGCTTTGAGCCATAGAGCGGCTCGACGTCGAGCATCAATTCGGTGCCGAACGGAAAGGCGTTGTCGGCAGCGCGGGCGAGCCCGGGCAGGCCGAGCAGCAGCGCGGCAACGAGGACGCAAAACCGGCAGAGCATCGCCACTCCGATCGAGCAGAAGCGCGAATGGCGAATAGCGAATTGCGATTGGATTGGCTAGAGGCGAATGGACGCGAAGAAGGCGAATGGCGAAATGGCGAGTGGCGAATAGAATGCCCCTATTTGCCACTCCCCATTCGCCACTCCCCATTCGCCATTCGCAGGCGCGAAGCGCGCCTACGCCTTCGGCAACACCGCGATGCTGGGGAAGAACAGGTAACAGGCGACCCCGATCAGCACGAGATAGACGAGAAGCACGAGGGTCCAGCCGAAATTGTGGCGGATCACCTCGCCCTCGTTGCGCACGAACTCGCTGGTCGACACGCCGACGCTGGCGGTCTGCGGCGCGATCGGCTTGCCGATCTCGGCACCGACCGAGTTCATGACCGGCAACAGCATCAACGGGAAGCCGAGCAATTGCCCGACCAGCGCCTGGAATTTTCCGAACATGGCATTGGTCGAGGTGTTGCTGCCGGACAGCGCGACGCCGATGAAGCCCAGGATCGGCGCCACGACGATGAAGTATGGCCCGAGCGCGGAGAAGGCTTTGGCGAGCGACCCGGCCATGCCGGAGAAGTTGAAGACGAAAGCCAGGCCGAAGATGAACACGCCGACCAGGAAGGCGCCCCACATCTGCGACCAGGTTTTCTTGAAGATTTCGCCAAGCTGCGCGCCGGTGACCCGCATCAGCAACGCCACGATGATCCAAGCGGCCATGATCGCGCTGCCGCCGACAAACGGCTTGAAGTCGAACGCCGCCGTGATCGTGGCACCTGCGGCGATCGAAGACGCCGCCGATACCGCAACATGCAGCCAATTGATCGCGGGCAACGGCGACCATGGACCGGTCCACAGCACGACCACCACGACAAGCACGATGATCGGCAACCAGCCCTGGAACACCTCGCCGGCCGAAAGCCCGTGGCCTTCGGCCGCCGCTTCCTGCGCCGCCGTCACCGGGACGCCGCCATAGCCGAGCGTCTGCGCCGGATGCCAGACCTTGAGCAGGAGCAGGAGGCAGGCGAAGCAGATGATGGCGCCGATGACGTCGGGCAGATACGGCCCGAGATAGATCGAGGTCGGCAATTGGCCGGCGATGTAGCCGAGCGAGCCGACCACGGCGAGCGGCCAGCCGCCCTTCATGCCTTCCTTGCCGCTGACCAGGTAGAGCAGGATCCACGGCGGCAACAGCGCGAGGATGGCGACGATCTTGCCGACCGAGCCGGCCAGCGCCAGAAGCGGCATGCCGGTCACCGCGGCCAAGGCGATGATCGGAGCGCCGAGCGCGCCATACGACACCGGCGCATTGTTGGCGATTGCCGCGACGCGGATCGCGTCGAGCGCCGGAATGCCGAGTGTGATCAGGATCGGCGCAACAAAGGCCCATGGATAGCCGAAACCGACCAGGCCCTCGAGCAGTGCGCCGAACGCCCAGGCGAACAGGATGGTCTGCACGCGGACGTCGCGGGTCCCTTGCTGGATCAGCCAGCGCCGCAATTTGTCGAACGCCCCGGTCATGACCAAGGTGTTGAACAGCATCACTCCCCAAAACGTGATCCAGTTGACGTTCCAAATGCCGGTGGCGGAGCCGTAAAGATAGGCGAGCAGCCCGTCACCGAGCGGCATCTTCCAGACCCACCACCCGAGCAGGAACGTGACAATCGAGCCGATCAGCACCGCGAGCCACGCCGACATGCGAAGCCCCGCGAGCAGAAACAACAGCAGCACAACCGGAATGAGTGCGACCAACCAGGTCACGAACAGGTTTCCAGTCGGATCGAGAATTTGCGTGAACATGGACGGTCCCTCCCAGCTAGGACATGTGAGCGGCGCTTATTGTTTCTCTATTCATCGGTCGAGTGAACGGCACCGCAGAATGCGCCTGCCGACGCGAAGAATGCAAGATTGGCCGTCATCCCGCCACAAAACATTGAGCGTGCTCTCCGGCGTTGCCTATCGCACGATCGGCAACACATATCGCGTCCCGAATGGGTTTGTGATATTGCAACGCACCAACACGGCTTTGGCCGTTGCAGCGCATAAAACCGCGCCGGTGCGCGTCGATTGTTCCGCATTGCACCGCGTTCCTTTCGTCCACCTCGGAGGTTTTTCGTGAAAAGTCTGGTCGCGACATTGGCCACGATCTGGCGGCTGGCCGCCCCGTATTACCGCTCCGAGGACCGCTGGGCGGGCCGGCTCCTGCTCGGCGCGGTCGTCGCCATCGAGCTGTCGCTCGTCGCCATCCAGGTGATCCTGAACGAATGGTACAATCGATTTTACAACACGTTGCAGGACCGCAATTTCAGCGCCTTCGTCAGCGCCATCCTGTTCTTTTGCGCGATCGCGGCGATCTACACCGTGCTCGCGGTGTACCAGAACTACCTGAATATGTGGCTGCAGATCCGCTGGCGGCGCTGGATGACGCAAACCTATCTGCGGCAATGGCTCAATACCGCGAACCATTTTCGCATGCAGTTGCTCGGCGACGCAGCCGACAACCCCGATCAGCGTATCGCCGAAGATTTGCAATTGTTCGTGCAGAACACGCTGACGATCGGCACCGGCTTGCTCAATGCCTGCGTCACGCTCGGCTCGTTCGTCGTCATTTTGTGGAGATTATCCGACGCCGCGCCGGTGCACCTGTTCGGCCTGCCGTTCGTCATTCCGGGCTATCTGGTCTGGGCGGCATTGATCTATGCGGTGCTCGGCACCAGCTTCACCCATTGGCTCGGCTGGCCGCTGATTACGCTTAATTTCCGGCAGCAGCGTTTCGAAGCCGATTTCCGTTTCAACCTGGTTCGCTCGCGCGAAAATTCCGAACAGATCGCTTCGCTGCACGGTGAGGCCGCCGAACGCGAGCGTCACCTCGACCGCTTTGGCAGCGTGGTGTCGAATTGGATCGCCATCATGCAGCGGCAAAAGAAGCTCTTATTCTTCACCCAGAGCTATTCGCAGGCCTCGGTGATCTTTCCCTATGTGATGGTGAGCCCGGCTTATTTCTCCGGCGCCATGCAGCTCGGTGGCCTGATGCAAACCGGGTCGGCCTTCAACAGCGTGCAGACCGCGCTGTCCTATTTCGTCACCACATATCGCACGATCGCCGAATATCAGGCGGTGGTGGCGCGGCTGTCCGGGTTCGAGCGCGCCATCGAGGCTGGCCGCGCCGCGGCGCTGACACCGCCGGTCATCGAGGTCGTGCCGCGTGACGGCGGTCGCGAGATCGCCATCGATCATCTCGCCGTCGGCCTGCCCAACGGCGAGGCGCTGCTCAATGCCGAGCAACTGGTGCTCAAAACCGGCGACCGTGTTCTGGTGAGTGGCCCTTCGGGCGCCGGCAAATCGACGCTGTTCCGCGCCATCGCCGGCATCTGGCCGTTCGGATCGGGCCGCGTCACCGTGCCGATGGACGCCAAGGTGATGCTGGTGCCGCAGCGGCCGTATTTTCCGTTGGCGACGCTCGCCGACGCCATCACCTACCCGGCCAAGGCCGGCAGCTTCGACGACGCGCAGCTCGCCGACACGCTCACCGCGGTCGGCCTGCCTGGATTGATACCCCGGCTGCACGAGGAGGCGCACTGGAACCGCATGCTGTCGGGCGGCGAGCAGCAGCGGCTCGCCATCGCGCGCGTGCTGCTTTACGCGCCGGATTATCTGTTGCTCGACGAGGCGACCGCGGCGCTCGACGAGGCGGCCGAAGCGATGCTGTACCGCCTGCTGCAGGAGCGGCTCCCCACCGCGACGATCGTCTCGATCGGCCATCGTTCGACGCTGGGCGCATTCCATCGCCGTCGCGTCTCCTTCATCCGCGAGCAAAACCGCTGCGACGTGCGCGACGTGCCGCTGGTCTCGGCGGCGGAATGAGTTGCATCTTGGTGCTTGTTCGCGCGCTGGGTGAGAGCCCGGCCCAGGCGGCTTGGATTACCGCTGTCGCGGCAATGAGCAGCATATACAAAAGCAAAAAGGCCGGTGGCGTTTCCGCCACCGGCCGGTCAGTTTGCGAGTTCAGCCGCTTACTTCAGGTTGGAAGCGAAGTCGACCGAGGCTGAGAGTTTCGCGATGAAGGCCGCGCTGCACCAGTTGGTGCCGAGACCGTTCGGGTTCTGCGCCGTGACATTGGCCGGCGAGAACGTCGCGTTCTGCGCGCTGGTGAACACGTTACACTGCGCCTTGTTCAGGTTCGTGTCGTAGTAGCGCAGATCAAGCGTGAGCACTTTGTAGGTGAAGCCCAGACCCACGTCCCAGTTGGTGTAGCTGGTGTACTTCACGCCGCCTGGGGCGGCCGGCACGCCATAAAACGCGTCGCTGGTGCCGAGATCCCAGTAGCCGAGGTCACCGGAGACGTACATGCCGAGCCCGTTCTGAAACCAAGCGCTCGGAGCGGTGTAGGTGACGTTGCCGACCGTATAAAAGCCCCAAGCGCCGGTGTTGACGACTGACGGCGAGTACCATTCCTGAAGGTTGACCGACCATTGATCGTTAAAGGTGTAGGTGCCCTTGCCGTAGACTTCCCAGAAGCTGGCGTTCTGCTTGGCGACGTTGCCGCCGAGCGGCTGGATGCCGAGACCCGGCACCGAGCCGACGATACCTGCAGGCGTGATCACCGCCGGGCCACCGCCGAGTGAGGTGCAAAACGCCGCCGTGTTGAAGCACTGGCCGCCCGGGTAGTAGTAGTACCAGGCGCCGAAATCGAGGGCGAGCTTGTCGAAGGTCGGGCGGATACCGCCGTAGAAGTCGACTTCCGCCGCCGCGTTATTCGGGAAGTTGATGCTCTCGCCGGAGATGCCGCCGTAGCTCTGCCAGTTGGAGGCCCAGTTGTAGCGCAACTCGAAGCCGGCCTGTGTCGACGGCTTGTGGTTGGACTGACTGACGCCGCGGAAGTTGTAGTCGGTCATCAAAGCGGCAGTGACCACGACGTCCCACGGAGAAGGCGGCGGAGCCGCCGCCGGTGGAGCCTTCACGGCCATATCGGCTGCCATGACGGAAGAGGACGCCAACCCCGCCGCCAAAACTAATGAGTAAGCTACCTTTTTCATTGTAAGCCCCTATTTGTCCCCTGTACCGGACGACGATGTCCCCGAAGGCCGGCTACAGCACCATTTTTGTCAAAGCGAACTCGCACCTGACATGCCCGGAGTTTTCATTGCAGAGGCCAATCAGCCAAGTCTAAAACTGAAGCAACTGCCGCCTTTTTATGCGTTTTCGGCCTGATTTCGCATTAAGTTAATGAGTGTGGCGCGAACGCTACACTTTCGGGGCTCTGAACTCTCAAGGTGTCGATATTTTCGTTGCGGCGAGGGCTGGAATCCTTCCCGCCACCGGCCTTGCCCGCCCTGCTGTGGATAACCGCGCACGCTTTAGGCCTTGATCGGACGGTTATGGCGCTTAGTTTCCCATGATCAGCACGTCGGAAATGGTTGCGGCGCAGGAGATTCGGTCATGAAGGCAGTTGTCGACGGCCAAGTGGTTGCCCAGAGCAACGATGTCATCGATTGCAAGGGGTATCAGTACTTTCCACCCGGCGCGGTGCGTATGGATTGGCTGCAAAAGACTGCAAAGACCACAGACGACTTGAAGTGCCCTCACGGCGTGCAGTTCTACGACGTCGTCGTCGACGGCAAGCGCCACGCACGCGCCGCGTGGTCCTACGAAGCACCGCGTCCGGAGATGAGCGCGGTCGGCGGCCGATTCGGCTTCTGGCAGGACGTCGAAGTCGCGTAGCCTGAATCCGGACGACTTAGGCCGCCGCCTTCTTGCGATTGGCTTCGAGCCGGGCATCGACCAGCGCCACCTGGGCGTCGATCGCCGGATGGCTCAAGCCTTTCTGCCGGGCGATGAGCTGGACCAACTTGTCGGCGCGCTCGATATTGGGCGCGCCGTTTTGCAGCGCGCGTGCCGCCGATGCCGGCCGAACCAGCGATTGCGCGGCGGCGGCATATTTCTCGAACGGCACCAGATCTTCCGGCTTGGCGCCGAGCTTGACGCAAAGATCGAACACGAAATTGTAGACCGAGCGCGAGGTTTCGAGGTCGCTCCACACCGCCTCTTGCGCGGTGCGCATGCCGTCCTTGGTGACGCAGCGGTAGTTGCCGGCGAGCAGCATCGACCATTTGGCGAGCGGCACGAAGATCGAATCGTAGACCTTGAGTTTTACCGGCAACTCGATCTTGTTGCCGTCGCCGGGGTCATAGCGGATCGCTTCGATTTCGGCCTGCAACTGGCGCAGGATGGCGGTCGATTTTTCGTCGTCGAACCGCGCGCATTTGAAGTTGGTCGGCAGCGTCACCATCAGCACGTTGACCTTCTCGTCCGGCGGGCGAATCGCCTGCGGATCGGGGCTGTTGAGCGTGATGGTCTTCGGATCGAATGAGTCCCAGACGGTCGGATCGGTATAGGCCGGCTTGAGCGCGTCGTAGTCCAGGCCCGGGATGCGCTTGACGTAGGGCAGCGGCGGCATGTTCATGATCGACATGCACGGCACGCGCGATCTGGCTACCGCGTCGAGCAGTTCGCGAACGCCGGCCGAGCGGTATTGCGGCTCCTGCATGCACAGGCCGACCAGGTCGTAGTCTTTGGGATTGACGCCGGTGGCCGGACCGGCGGTGACGGCGCCGGGAAGCTTTCGCGAGTTCGAGCTCGACCGGATCCTTGCGGCCGCGCACCGGCAGGCGCACGCGAAAGCCCTCGGCGTTGATCAGATCGGCTTCCGCCGGCAGGCAGACCAGATGCAGCTTGTGGCCGCCGAACAGGAGCTTTGAAGCAAGCAGCGAGCCGTAGGACGCGCCCATCAGCAGGATGTTGTAGGTCGGCATTACGCACCTCCCGGAAAGCGAAACGGCCGGTCATCACCGGTCCCGGACCGGCGCCAACGCGCCGTCCTTATGTGCCGCCAATGCTATTGACCTCGCCCGGCCGTTGCAATGCAGGCCGGCGCGCGTGAACGCGGCGTCGGGGTGCCCAACGCCGCGTCGTGCGTTCAACCGAAACGCGTCTAGCTGTTGCCGCCGTCGCCGCTACCCGTATACGGAGCCAGGGCCGGGGCCGCGACCGGTGCCTCGGGCGGCGCTACCGGCGGAAGAGGTTGCGGGTTCAAGGTCGGCTTTTTCTGCTTGGGCGCGGGCTTTTTCTTCTTCTTGGCGGCCTTTTTCGGCGCTGGCTTCTTCGGCGCCGGCTTCTTCGTAGACCTCACGACTTTCTTCTTTTTGCGTGCCGGAGCCGCCTTTTTCTTCTTGCCCGGTTTCTTCTTCGCCTTTGCTTTCTTCGCCATGATCGACCTCCCGATCGTTGGATATGAAATCAGCTCGCCCGGAGCGCGGGTGGACGTGCCCCCCCGGTGGCCCAATCGATCAACTCGACCGTATGGACGGCTGGAAGTTTGGTGCCCGCCACGATCTGCGTGATGCAGCCGATGTTGCCTGCAGCGATCACATCAGGTCGCAATCTTTCGATAGTCCCGACTTTGCGCTCGCGCAACCGTCTTGCAAAGTCCGGCTGCAAAATATTGTAGGTGCCGGCCGAGCCGCAGCACAGATGACCGTCCGGCACGTCCTTCACGACGAAGCCGAGCTTGCCGAGCAGTTCCTTCGGCTGCCGGTTGACGCGCTGGCCATGCTGCAACGAGCACGCGGAATGGTAAGCCACGGTCAGGTGCGGCGTGCCTTGCGCGGGCTCAAGCGGCAGCGTGGCGAGATATTCCGCAACGTCCTTGGCCAAGCCCGAAATGCGGGTGGCGCGCTCGGCATAGGCCGGGTCGGTCCGCAGCATAAAACCGTAATCCTTCACCGTGGTGCCGCAGCCCGAGGTGTTGATGACGATGGCGTCGAGCCCTTCCAGCGCGGTCCAGGCGTCGATATTGGCGCGCGCCTGGGCCAGCGCCTCATCGTCGCGGCCCATATGGTGGACCAGCGAGCCGCAACAGCCGGCGCCCTTGGCCAGCACCACTTCGATGCCGTGGCGGGTCAGCACGGCGACAGTGGCGGCGTTGATCTGCGGCGCCATCACGTCGTTGACGCAACCGGCGAGCAAGGCGACGCGGCCCTTGCGCGCACCCACGGCGGCAAACGTCTGCGGCCCAAGCGCGCGCTGCGGCCCCCGCCAGGGCGCCAGGCGGAGCATGGCGGCGAGCCGCTTAAGCCCGATCGCCTCGAAGAGCGGCGCCAACGGTTTTGCCGGGAGCGCCGCAAGGAGCGCCAGCCGAAACCGCTGCGGATAGGGCAACACCCAGGCCAGCACCGCGCGCAGCAGACGCTCGACCGGCGGGCGCTCATAGGTGTTTTCAATATGGACGCGGGCATGGTCGACCAGATGCATGTAGTGCACGCCCGACGGACAGGTCGTCATACAGGCGAGGCACGACAGGCAGCGGTCGATGTGCACGACGACGTCCGCCGTCGCCGGCCGGTCGTGCTCCAGCATGTCCTTGATCAGGTAGATGCGCCCGCGCGGCGAATCGAGCTCGTTGCCGTCGAGCACATAGGTCGGACAGGTGGCGGTGCAGAAGCCGCAATGCACACAGGCGCGCAGGATTTTTTCCGATGCGGCGGTGTCCGGATCGGCGAGCTGCGCGAGAGTAAAATTGGTCTGCATGACTACACGCCCGCCCACATGCGCCCGGCATTGAGCACGCCTTGCGGATCGAAACCCGCCCGCACGCGCGCCGTCAGCGCGGCAAGCGCCGGTTCTTCCGGCGTAAAGACGTCGACAGCGGCGCGCACGGCGGCCGGCGCCCGGATCAGCGTGGCGTGGCCGCCGGCAGTCGCGACGGCGCCGCGCACCAGCGGCGCGTGGGCATCGTTCGCCGCCGGCAAAGCCGCCCAGATGAGTCCGCCAGCCCAGTCGAAAAAAAGCTCGGCGTCGGCTTTATCCGCGAGCGCGCGGCCGATATCGGTGCCTTGGGTCGGCGCCGTCGAGATGCGCCAGAGATCGCGTGTGCCCACCGGCCCCGCCGCCGCGAACGGCATTACGTCGCGGACCGCGCGCCATAGCGAGCGCGACGCCGCCTCGCCGAGCGAACCGAGCGTGCCGAGCGGCGCCAATAGCTTCTCCAGCACGGTCTTGCGCTCCGCGACCGACGGCGCGACGCCTTCGAGGCGGAATGCGGTCACGGCGGTTTTGGCGGAAGCAATCTCGGCAATGCGCGCTGCGGCAATAGCCGGCAGATGCGCCGCCGCCGACACATCGGCGAATGAGCCAGTGGCCGCCGCCATGGCTTTGCGCGCCGCGACGTCGTCGAGGTTTTGCACCAGCACCGTCGCCTCGGTCTCGGCTCGCGGCAGCGTCTTGATCGTGACATCGGTCATGGCCGCGAGCGTACCCCACGAGCCGGCGATGAGCTTGCACAGGTCATAGCCGGTGACGTTCTTGACCACGCGTCCGCCGGATTTGAATGTCTCGCCGCGGCCGGACACCGCCGTGAAGCCGAGGAAATGATCGCGCGCTGCGCCGGCCTTGATGCGGCGCGGGCCAGACAGGTTCGCCGCCAGCACGCCGCCGATGGTGGCAGCGCCGGCCTCCGTTCCCAGGAGCGGCCCATAATCCATCGGCTCGAAGGCGAGCTCTTGTTTGCTGTTCGCTACCAGCGCTTCGATCTCGGCGAGCGGCGTGCCGGCTCGCGCCGACAGCACCAGCTCCTCGGGCTCATAGAGCGTGACGCCGGTGAGCGCCGAGAGATCGAGGGTGGCGTCCCATTGTGCGGCACGGCCGATGGCGCGCTTGGTGCCGTGGCCGACGACTTCGAGCGTCTTGCCGTCGGCGAGCGCCGAACGAATCGCCTGCTCGACCTCGGCGGCATCGCGCGGTTTGAGAGGATCGGCCATGGCGCGATCATTCCGCCGCGTCGGCCACGGGCGTGGAACCGGCGAAGGCCGGCATGATTTCGGCGGCAAAACGGCGCAGCTGCGCGCTGCCGCCGGCGACGGTGAGCAGGACATAGGCCACGCCGGCCTTCTGCAAAGCGGCAAGGCTCGCGCAGATCTCGTCCGGCGTGCCGTAGAGCGCGTGCTTCTCGGTGCCGCCGGCCTTGTCGGCATAGGCGAGCACATGCGAGCCGCCTTTGCCCGCGGGCTTGCGCGACACATCGACGGTGCGCTGGGTATAGACGGCCTGGCGCTTGAGCGCGGCTTGCTTGTCGGCCTCGTCGTTAGCGACATAAAGCTGACGCGCCACTGCCACCTGCATCGGATCGAAGCCAAACCCTTGCGCCTTGCGCTCGGCTTTGTAGAAGCCGATGCGCTCGGCGATTTGGCCAGTGCTGGCATATTGATCGAGGATCAGGTTGAAGCCGCGCGCCGCGGCACGGCGGATCGATTGTTCGCTGCCGGCAGCGACCCACAGCGGCGGATGCGGCTTTTGCGCCGGCGGCGGCTCGACCACGATGTCCTCGAAATGCCAGAAGCGGCCGCGATGGGAGAAACGCCGGCGCGTCGTCCACGCCCGCGTCATCACCGCAACGGCCTCCTCGAAGCGCGCCTCGGCCTCTTCGGGCGCGATTTGAAAACCCTTGAACTCGCTGTGCCGGTAGCCCTTGCCGATACCGAAATCGAAGCGGCCGCCGGAGATCAGATCGAGAGTCGCCGCCTGCTCGGCGAGCAGCACCGGATTGTGCCAGGGCAGCACGATCACCGCCGAGCCGAGCCGCAACGTCTTGGTGCGCATGGCGACCGCCATCAGCAGCATCAAGGTCGCCGACACCTGGTTCCAGCCGGTGAAATGATGCTCGACCAGAAAGCTCGATTGAAAGCCGAGCGCCTCGGCCTCGACATTGAAGTCGAGATAGTCGCGAAAGCCCTGACCGGTCTCCGCGGGCAGATCGTTGCTGTTGGCTTGCGCCGAACCGAATAGGCCGAATTTCATCACATGTACTTTTTGGCGCGCGCTAGAACCGCGGAATATCAGGAAATGCCACCCGCCCGGCATGCACGTGCATGCGGCCGAGCTCGGCGCAGCGGTGCAAGGTCGGGAATACTTTGCCGGGATTGAGCAGGCTCTTGTCGTCGAAAGCGCATTTGACGCGCTGCTGCTGATTGAGATCGATTTCCGAGAACATCACCGGCATCAGGTCGCGCTTTTCGACGCCGACACCGTGCTCGCCGGTCAACACGCCGCCGACCTCGACGCAGAGCCGCAGAATATCGGCGCCGAATTGCTCAGCGCGCTCGAGCTCGCCGGGATTGTTGGCGTCGTAGAGGATCAGCGGATGCAGATTGCCATCGCCGGCATGGAATACATTGGCGACGCGCAGGCCGTATTTGACCGACATTTCCTGCATGCGCTGCAGCACCAGCGGCAATTTGGCGCGCGGAATGGTACCGTCCATGCACAGATAATCCGGCGAGATGCGGCCGACCGCGGGGAACGCCGCCTTGCGGCCGGCCCAGAACAGCAAGCGCTCTTCTTCGGAATTGGAGACGCGGCAGGTCACCGCGCGGCAGGCATTGGCGATCTCCTGGACGCGCTCGAGCAGGTGATCGACCTCGGCGCGCGGACCGTCGAGCTCGACGATCAACAGCGCCTCGACGTCGAGCGGATAGCCGGCGTGGACGAATTCCTCGACCGCATGGATCGCCGGCCGGTCCATCATCTCCATGCCGCCGGGGATGATGCCGGAGCCGATGATGCGCGCGACGCATTCGCCGCCGTCCTCGGATTTGGTGAAGCCGATCAGCGCCGCGCGCGCGCTCTGCGGTTTCTTCAGGATGCGCACGGTGATTTCGGTGACGACGCCGAGCAGCCCCTCGGAGCCGGTGACGATGCCGAGAAGATCGTAACCGCCGGAATCCAGATGCTTGCCGCCGAGCCGCACCACCTCGCCGGTCATCAGGACCAGCTCACAGCCGAGCAGGTTGTTGGTGGTCATGCCGTATTTGAGGCAATGCACGCCGCCGGAATTCTCCGCCACATTGCCGCCGATGGTGCAGGCGATCTGCGACGACGGATCGGGCGCGTAATAGAAGCCGGCCTGCTCGACCGCCTGCGACACCGCGAGATTGGTGACGCCGGGCTCGACCACGGCGACGCGATTGTCGAAATCGATCTCGCGGATGCGCTTGAACTTGGCCATGCCGAGCAGCACGCCGTCGCCCAGCGGCAGCGCCCCGCCCGACAGCGAGGTCCCGGCCCCGCGCGGCACCACCTTGATGCCTTCGCGGTGGCAATAGCCGAGCACGGCCGAGACCTGCGCGGTGGTCTCCGGCAGCACCACCACCATGGGCAGCTGGCGATAGGCGGTCAGCCCGTCGCTCTCGAAGGGCCGCATGGCCTCTTCCGAGGCGATCATGCCTTCGCCCGGCACGATACGCTTAAGCGCTGCGACTATCTCGGCGCGCCGCTTAAGCACCGCGTCATCGAACAGCGGCATCAAAACCGGCATCGAACCACTCCGGCGTTTCTCCGTTGTCATTATAGCCGGAAAAGGCCGGCCGTACCGCGCGATAGCGCCTCAGGGCGGACCGCGCGGCAGGGCGGCTATTTTGGCCGTTGACACGCGGCGCTCCGGCCGCTTGAACGGCTGCGGCGCAAATTCGAGGCCGCATGGGGCGCGACCGGCTCGATAGGCGAAAGGGAGAGCTGATAATGAGGACGTTGATTATAGCGGCCGCGTTGATTGCTGCGTCGGCCTGTACGGCATCGGCGCAGGACGTCGCCAAAGGCGAGATTTCGTTCCACAAATGCCTGCCCTGCCATTCCATCGGCGACGACGCGCAGAACAAGATCGGCCCCGAGCTCAACGGCATCGACGGCCGGCATTCCGGCAGCGTCGCCGATTTCTCCTATTCCGACGCCAACAAGAATTCCGGCATCGTCTGGAACCAGGCGGAGTTCAAGGACTACATCAAGGACCCGCGGGCCAAGGTGCCCGGCACCAAGATGATCTTCGCCGGCATCAAGAACGAGCAGGAGATCAACGATCTGTGGGCCTATGTCAGCGAGTTCAACGCCGACGGCAGCGTCAAGAAGAAGTAGCCGCGCGCGTGGGGCGAGCGCTTTGATTTGGCGCAAAAGCCATCGGCAGCGGGCATGACATAAAGCTATAATCAATATTTGCCGCGCAGCGAGGAGACGCCGTCATGATCAAGGACATTGTCGTCAATCTCAGCACGCGCGAGGACGGCGGCGGCGTCGGCGACTATGCCGTGTCTGTCGCCGACACCCTTGGCGCCCACATTGCCGGGATCGCATTCGTGTTCGATCCGATCGTGCCGATTTCGGGCACCGGCTATATCCCGGCCGAAGTCATCGAGACGCAGCTCTCCGACAATCAGGCCGCGGCAAAAGCCGCTATCGACCGTTTCGCCGCGGCGACCACGCGCACCGGCGTGTCGGCCGAGCCGATCACGCTCAGCGCCAGCGCCTCAGGCGCCGGCGACCAGTTCGCCCGCATCGCGCGGCGCTTCGATCTTGCCATCGTCCCCCAGGCCGAACCGCAAGGTAACGAGGTCGAAGTGCTGATCGCCGAAAGCACCTTGTTCCAATCCGGCCGGCCGATGATCGTGGTGCCCTATATCCAGAAAGCGCCACTCAAGCTCGACCGCGTCATGGTGTGCTGGGACGGCGGCCGCCAAGCGGCTCGCGCCATCGCCGACGCCATGCCGATCCTCGAAAAGGCCGGCAAGGTCGAAGTCGTCATCGTCGCCAACGAACGCGGCAAAGAGGACGAGATCGAAGGCGCCGATATGGGCCAGCACCTGGCGCGCCACGGGCTCAAGGTCGACGTCAAGCGCATCAGCGGCGGCAAGGTCGACGTCGCCGATGTGCTGTTGTCCCACGTCGCCGACAGCGGCACGGATTTCATCGTCATGGGCGGCTACGGGCATTCACGGCTACGCGAATTCATACTCGGCGGCGTGACGCACTCGATCCTGCGCTCGATGACGGTGCCGGTGCTGCTATCACATTGATCAGGAAACAGGGATCAGGGATCAAGATTCTGCTGATGCCTGATGCCTGACTACTGATCCCTGATTCCCGAAACCACCAGCCCCCGCGCCCGCGCATCGGCGACGCCGAGCGCGCGTAACGCAACAAGCGTCAGCGACTGCACCACGGCGCGCTCGCGGCCGACGGCGTCCGGCGCCAGCGGGCCGACCAGTCCTTCGATGAGCAAGCCGACCAGCGCGGCCGCGCTGAGCGCCGCGTCCTGCTCCGGCAGATGCGCGACGGCAGCCGCAATGAGGTTTCCGAATTCAGTCGCCAGCGCTTTGCGAAAAGAAAGTCGCGCCGCATCGAGCTCGGCCTCCACCGGCTCGGCAATCGCCGCATAGGCAAGGCGGCGGTGGCGCAACGCCCGCGCCGCAAATGTCATGATCGCCGCCGACAGCGCCGACAGCGGGCCTGGCGCGACGTCGGCGGCGGCACGTACGGCGCCGATCTCGTGCGCGGAAATTTCCGCAAGCAGTGCCGTGACCAGATCGGTCTTGCTTGGAAAATAGCGATAGACCGTGCCGGCGGCGATGCCGGCGCGTTGCGCCACCGGCGCGATCTGCACCGCCGCCATGCCGCCTTCGCTTGCCGCATCCCGCGCCGCGGCGATGATCGCCGCGTGGCGGGCGGCGAGCCGGCGCGCGACGTTTTCGGTGCGGCGATAGGGCATCGGCTGTTCGCAAGATGGAATCGGCAACGGCTGCCGCAACAAGTGAACCACGATTCAAAATCGCCGGCAACGCTCGGCTATACCGTCGCAGCGAGCGCTTTGCCCTTTGGAGCGGGAAAATCCTCTGGCATAGGAAGCGTCTGTCGCTCACGCTGGGAGGAAATCATGATTACACGGGTTGCCGCGGCCTTCGTCGCTTTGAGCTTTGCCGCCGCTCTTCCCGCCAACGCGCAGACCTATCCCGATCATCCGATCACCATGATCGTGCCGCTCGCGCCCGGCGGCTCGACCGACACGCTGGGCCGCATCATGGCCAAAGCCATGAGCGCGACATTGGGCCAGACCGTGATCGTGGAAAACGTCAGCGGCGCCGCCGGCACCATCGGCGTCACCCGCGCCGAGCGCTCGGCGCCCGACGGCTACACGGTGCTATGGGGCATGTGGGGCACCAACGTCGCCGACGGCGCTATCTACAATCTCGGTTACGATTATCTCACCGATTTCGAGCCGGTGGCGCTCGCCGTGACGCAGCCGTTCCTGATCGACGCGCGCAAAACCATGCCGGCGAACAATCTCAAGGAACTGGTCGCCTGGATCAAAACCAATCCCGACAAGGTGACCATGGGCACGTCGGGCGTCGGCTCGCCGAGCCACGTCGCCGGCGTGTTGATGGAGAACATGATCGGCGTGAAATGGCAGATGGTGTCGTATCGCAGCGCCGGCCTTGCCACCCAGGATCTGCTCGCCGGCTTTACCGACATCCAGCTCGACACGCCGGCGGTGTCGCTGCCGCACGTGAAATCCGGCGATCTAAAAGCCTATGCGGTTACCGCCAAGGAGCGCATCGCGGTGGCGCCGGACATTCCGACCACCGACGAAGCCGGCCTGCCCGGCTATTACTTTTCATTCTGGCACGCAATGTGGGCGCCCAAAGGCACGCCGAAGCCGATCGTCGCCAAGCTCAACGCCGCAGTGATGGCGGCCTTGGCCAATCCCGATACGCGGCAGAGGCTTCTCGATCTCGCGCAGGTGATCTATCCGCGCGAGCAACAGACGCCGGAAGCGCTGCACGCCTTCCAGAAAGCCGAGATCGAGAAATGGTGGCCGATCATCAAAGCGGCGGGGATCAAGGCGGAGTGAAGTCTAGCGTTTCTTCTCCGCGAGCGATTTGGCGCGAATTTTTGTGATCGTCGTCGTCGGCGTAATGGCTTCGCCGTCGATGGCGAGGCGAATGATCGCCGGCTTGCCGCAGGCTTGCGCCTGCTTGAACGCGTCGGGGAAATCCTCGGTGCGTTCCACCGAGACGCCGAAGCCGCCGAAGGCGCGCGCGTAAGCCGGAAAATCCGGATTGCGCAAATCGGTCGCCGAGACGCGGCCGGGATATTCGCGTTCCTGATGCATGCGGATGGTGCCGTACATGCCGTTGTCGGCGATGATGGTGACGAACGGCGCGCCATACTGGACCGCGGTGGCGAATTCCTGGCCGTTCATCAGAAAGTCGCCGTCGCCGGCCAGGCACACCACCGGCCGGTCGGGATGCAGCCGCTTCATCGCCAGCGCCGCCGGCACGCCGTAGCCCATGGAGCCGGAGGCCGGCGCCACATGCGAGCCGAAGCGGCGGAAGCGAAAGAAGCGGTGAATCCACGCCGCGTAATTGCCGGCGCCGTTGCACAGGATCGCATTGGGCGGCAGATATTCGCGCAGCCACACCATGACGGCGCCGAAATTGACGCCGCCGGGCTGCTCGGTGGGCATTTCCGTCCATGCCAGATAATCGGCGTGGGCGGCCTCGGCCTCCCCGCGCGCTTCTTTCAGATCGAGATTGTCGAGCGCCGCTGCAAATGCGGTCGGCGTCGCATGAATGGCAAGGTGCGGGCTGTAGACGCGGCCGAGCTCCTCAGCGCCGGGATGCACATGGACGAACGGCATCTGCGGGCGGGGAATGTCGAACAGCGTATAGCTCTGCGACGGCAATTCGCCGAGCCGGCCGCCGACCATGATGACCAGATCGGCCGCTTTGATGCGCTCGAGCAGTTTTGGATTGGGACCGATGCCGAGATCGCCGGCGTAGCAGGGATGCAGCGCGTCGAACAAATGACCGCGGCGGAACGTGGTGCATACCGGCAGTGCATATTTCCGCGCAAATCGGCCGATGCCGTCGCTGGCCGCTTGCGACCAGCGGCTGCCGCCCAACAGCATGATCGGCGCGCGGGCGCCGGCCAGCATTTGCGCGAACTTGGCCATCTCGGTGTCGCCGGGCGAGGTCTCGATCAGCGCGAACGGCGGCGCGTCGGGCACCGCGATGCGCTCGACCAGCATGTCCTCGGGGATGCCGACCACGACCGGGCCGGGCCGGCCGTTCGCCGCGGTATGGAAGGCGCGCGACACGATCTCGGGGATGCGCGCCGGGTCGTCGATCTCAGTCGCCCATTTGGTCATCGAGCCGAAATAGGCGCGGTAGTCGACCTCTTGGAAGGCCTCGCGCTCGCGCATCTCGCGCGCCACCTGGCCGACGAACATGACGAGCGGCGAGGAGTCCTGGCGCGCGATGTGGATACCCGGCGAGGCATTGGTGGCGCCCGGCCCGCGGGTGACGAAGCAGACGCCGGGCTGCCCGGTCACTTTGCCGACGGCTTCCGCCATCATGCAGGCGCCGCCCTCCTGGCGGCAGACCGTGACCGCAAGATCCGCGTCGTGGAACGCATCGAGCACCGCCAGATAGCTCTCTCCCGGCACGCAAAACACGTGGCGCACGCCGTGAATGTGCAATTGGTCGACCAGGACCTCGGCGGCGGAGCGCATATTGTCCTTGGCGCGCATGGGCGTCTCCTTGGCACGTTTCCTCCCCGGCCCTAACTGCGGGACGGGTTCAGGCGTGCTCCCGTTATGATCAATAGCGCATGTCCGGGATGGCCGGGAACCGGCTTTGCGAAGGCAAGACGGGCACGGTCAGAACGGCCGAAATGCGCGCCAGCGACGGGTTGGTGACAGGCACAATTGCTCGATTGACGAAACCAGCCCTTCGCCACATAAAGACGCCGACGCGCCGCCTTCCGGGCCCGGCGCGGCCATAAAAGACTTCCCCTATAAAGGACTGACTAAAGGACGTGACCATGGCGAGCAGTGCATCGGCGGCGAGCGGTATCGAACACCCGGAAAACCCGTCACGCCGCGACTTCCTCTATATCGCGACCGCCGCCATGGGCGCGGTCGGCGCCGCCGCGGCGCTGGTGCCGCTGATCGACCAGATGAACCCCGACGCTTCGACGCTTGCCGCAGGCGGGCCGGTCGATCTCGACGTCGCAAAGATCGAGGAAGGCGCCCAGGTCGTCATCTACTGGCGGCAGCGGCCGATCTTCGTGTTCCATCGCGGCAAGCAGACGCTCGACGCGCTGCAAAGCCCGCAAGACGTGGCGCTCTTGGCCGATCCGGATTCCAAGCAGGTACAGCAGGCGCCCTACGCCACCAACTGGCACCGCTCGATCAAGCCGGAATACAGCGTGCTGATCGGCATCTGCACCCATCTCGGCTGCATTCCGCTGTTCTACCCGACGCCGAGCGCGACCGCGCCGGTGCCGAGCTGGCCGGGCGGCTATTTCTGTCCCTGCCACGGCTCCAAATACGACGCCGCCGGCCGGGTCTTTTCCGGCGTGCCGGCGCCATACAATCTGCCGGTGCCGCCCTATCGCTTCACCAACGACACCACGATCCGGGTCGGCGAGAACCCGACCAACTCGGCGTGGAATTTCGATTCGATCCGCCAGCTCTGATCGCGCCGCCGGCGCGTTGACGTGGCATGAGATTGAAGCTGCCACAGCGGCTCGGCCTGTTCCGGTTGTCGCTGCTTGCCGTCGTGATCGGCGTCATTGCCGGCTACGGCGCCGTGCTGTTCCGCGCCCTGATCGGCCTCATCCACAACCTCGCCTTTCTCGGCTCGTTCTCGACCAACTACGATGCCAGCCTGTTCACGCCGCCTGGCCCATGGGGCGCGCTGGTGATTCTCGTGCCCGTGCTGGGCGGCATGATCGTGACGTTCCTGGTCACGAATTTCGCACCCGAAGCGCGCGGCCACGGCGTACCGGAAGTGATGGACGCGATCTACTACAAGGACGGCGTCATCCGGCCGATCGTGGCGCTGGTCAAATCGCTGGCGTCGGCGCTGTCGATCGGCACCGGCGCCGCTGTCGGCCGCGAGGGCCCGATCATCCAGATCGGCGCGGCGATCGGCTCCACGCTCGGGCAAATCATCGAAATGGCGCCGTGGCAGCGCATCACGCTGGTCGCCGCCGGCGCCGGCGCCGGCATCGCCGCGACCTTCAACACGCCGATCGGCGGGGTGATGTTCGCCATCGAGCTGATGATGCCGGAACTGAGCGCGCGCACCTTCCTGCCGGTCGCGCTCGCCACCGGCACCGCGACCTTCATCGGCCGGATATTTTTCGGCATCCATCCGGCCTTCGCGATCCCGGCGACGCTTTTGACCTCGCAGCAGCCGGCGACACTGCCGGCGCTGCTATTGTTCGCGCTTCTGGGCGCGCTGATCGGCATCGCGGCGACCGCGTTCATCCGCGGGCTGAGCTACGCCGAGGATTTGTTCGAGCACATCAAAAATCCGTACCTGCGCCACGCCGTCGGCATGTTCATACTTGGCACGTTGATTTACGGGCTGCTGCGCACTGAGGGGCACTATTTCGTCGAAGGCGTCGGCTACTCCACCATCCAGGCGGTCCTCAACGGCGACCTGGCGCTGCCCGGGCTCTTGGTGCTGTTGTTCGCGGCAAAACTGTTCGCCACCTCGACAAGCCTCGGCTCCGGCGCCTCGGGTGGAATCTTCTCGCCGTCGCTGTTCATGGGCGCGACCATCGGTGGCGCGTTCGGCGCGCTCGTCACCGCCGTTCATCCGACCGACGGCATCGGCGTGACGACCTGCGCCATCATCGGCATGGCGGCCATGGTCGGCGGCGGCACCGGCGCTGCCATGACCGCGGTCACCATGATCTTCGAGATGACGCGCGACTACGACCTTGTGATGCCGAGCATCGTCGCGGTGGCGCTCGCCATCGGCGTGCGGCGGCTGCTCTCGCAAGAGAACATCTACACCATCAAGCTGGTCGGCCGCGGCCACTTCGTGCCGAAGGCGCTGCATGCCAATATGTTTCTGGTGCGCCGCGCCGGCGACGTCATGGAACGTGACATTGTCATAGCGCCGGCGGATGCAGACTTCGACGAGTTCCTCCGCAATCACGGCAGCGAAAGCGGCCTCAAGCATGTGGTGGTGACGCGCGGCCGGCATATCGCCGGCGTGCTGCGCGTCAACACCGGCTTTCGCCGCGGGCTGGAAGCCGCCTATGTCGGCGTGCGCATGGCCGACGTGGCGCAACGCAATTTCACGCTGGCGCGCGAGGGTGACATCGCCTTCGACATCGTGCAGCGCATGGCGCGTCATGACGCCAGCATGGCGGTGGTGACGAAGACCGGCGGCCGCTGGCGGCCATCGGAGATCGTCGGCGTCATTTCCAAGGAACACATTGCCGACTCGGTCGCTGAAAGCATCCGCCCCTTCGGCAAGTGAGCGGGCCGTTGCCGATCACCCCAATAGTTCGATCAGCGCGCGCATGTCCGGCTGCGCTTCGAGCGACCGAACGAAGTCGCCCGCGCGCTCGGCGCGCTCGCGGCCGATGACGGGTACTGCGTTCGCGATGAACTTGGCTTCGATCGCTGCATCGCTCATCGGGTTGTCGGCGGTGCCGCTGGCGTGCGCGATGTGGATGTCGTGCCGCCTGCCGCCGGCGGTTATCGACGCATGGGCCTCATCCTTGCGCAGCGTGTCCTCGGCGACCGCTGTCACCTTGCGGCGCAGCGCCGCCACGGCGGGGTCCGCGGCCTTGGCATCGGAATATTGCGCGACGCCGGCGGCGCCGTCGATCAACGCCACCGCCGCCGAATGCACCGTCGAGAATTTCGATTGCAAGCCGGTCGACGGCTCGACGACGCCGGTGATCGACAGCACCAGCGGGTGAACGCGCAAAGCTATCTCGCTCACCGCAGCGGGATCGATGGCCTCGCGATTGCGAAGCGCAATCACCGCATCGATCAGCGGATGCAGCACGACGCCGCAGGCATAAGGTTTGTGGCCGTTGGTTTCGATCATCCAGCTCTCGCCCAAGCCGGCTGTCAGTTGGTCAGGCGCGGCCACGTCGCTGTAGATGCGGGCAAAGCCGTTCTTGCCCTCGATGATCTCTTGCGTGGAATCGAAACCACGCTCGGCCAACAACGCCGCCAGCACGCCGTTCGACGCGGCCTTGCCGGCGTGAAACGACTTTCCCATGGTGCCGCGGTTTTGCTGCATGCCGGCGGCCTGGGTCGCGGCGATGCCCAGCGTGTAAGTGAGCCGCTGCCGGTCGAGCTTGAGCAGCTTGCCGCAGGCGGCGCCGGCCGCGATGGTGCCGAGCGTGCCGGTGAGGTGCCAGCCGCCCTTGTGATGGCCCGGCGCGGTGCGGCCTGAGCGCACGCCGGCCTCGAAACCCGTCGCGTAGGCCAGCATGAAGTCGGCGCCGCTCACGGGCGCGCGTTCGGCAAGCGCAAACAAAGCGGCGAGCACTGGCGAACTCGTATGCAGCACGACGCCGCCCATATGGGTGTCGTCGTAATCGAGCACGTGTCCCATCTGGCCGTTGGCGAGCGGCGCATCGGTAAGGCCGAGCCGCAATTTTCGACCGAACACGGTGGCCTGCGGACGGCCGGAAATCTCCTGCAACACCGCGAGCAATGTGGTGATGGTCTTGTGCCCGCTGCCGGCGAGCGCGCAGCCGATCCAGTCGAGCACACCGCGGCGCGCCTCGTTCTTCGCAGCGGCGCTGAGATCGATGAACTGCGCCGCCGCCAAATAGCCGCACAGCGTCTTGGTCAGCGTTTCCGCTTGCGTGTTGAGGTTCTGATCCATGGTTTATTGCGGCTCGATGCCGGCGTCGTGAATGGCTTTGGTCCAGCGCGCGACATCGGCTTTGATCCGGCTGTTCGCCTCGTCCGGCGTGCCGCCGATCGGCTCATAGCTCAGCTCGCGCATTTGCGCGACCAGGTCGGGCGATTGCAGCACGCCGATTGGTTTCGCTGTTGAGTTTGGCGATCACGTCCTTCGGCGTGCCGGCCGGCGCGGCGAGGCCGTACCAGCCGACGACTTCGAATCCCGGCAGCGTTTCCGTCATGGTCGGCAGCTCCGGCGCCAGCGCCGAACGTTTCGCCGAGGTCACCGCCAGTGCGCGGATTTTGCCGGCCTGGGCGAGCGGCAATAGCGCTGTCGCCGGACCGAACATCATCGGAATCTGGCCGCCGGCGAGATCGGTCGCTGCGGGCGCGGCGCCCTTGTAAGGCACGTGGACGATGTCGATGCCCGTCGCGCGCTTGAACAGCTCGCCGGCCAGAT
Source organism: uncultured Alphaproteobacteria bacterium (assembly GCA_963724715.1). Taxonomy (GTDB): domain Bacteria; phylum Pseudomonadota; class Alphaproteobacteria; order Rhizobiales; family Xanthobacteraceae; genus BOG-931. Next base: position 371,899 of record CAVRVV010000009.1, read on the forward strand.
GCAGCGTCGATCCAACCCCGGCCGAGCCATAGGACAGCTTGCCGGGATTGGCCTTGGCATAAGCGATCAGTTCGGCGACGGATTTCACCGGCAGATCGTTGTTCACCGCCAGCACATAAAAACCCGCGACCGCGGTGATGACGCCGTCGAAATCCTTGACCGGATCGAACGGCAGCGTGCGGTAAAGCCCCGGCATGTAAGTCATGCCGCTGTGATCGAGCAGCAGCGTGTAGCCGTCGGCTTGCGATTTCGCGACCTCATCCATGCCGATGCTGCCGCCGGCGCCGCCGCGGTCATAGATCACGATCGGCTTGCCGAGGCGCTCGCCGAGCGGATTGGCAATCAGCCGCGCGATGGGATCAACCGCCCCGCCCGGCGCGAACGGCACGATCAGCCGGATCGGATGCGTCGGATAATCGTCGGCCATGGCGCTGCCGGCGCCGAGAATGAGCAGCGTACAAAGGAAAATAAGCCGTCGCATATCGCCTCTTTGGCTTGCAGCGCGCGGGCGTGCTTTCGCGCCCCGCCTCGCCCATAATAGCGCAGGTTCCAAGTTCGGTGAGGGTATCGGCGAGCACGGTACGGTAAGATCATGGGCGAATTTGCCATCGGACAATCGGTGTTGCGGCGCGAGGACCCTCGGCTGTTACGGGGGCAGGGCCGCTATTTCGACGATTTGAAACTCGCCGATCAGCTTTATGCGGCCATCGTGCGTTCGCCGCATGCCCATGCCGACATCCGCGGCATCGACACCGGCGCGGCGCGACAAATGCCCGGCGTCCGTGCCGTGCTCACCGGCGCGGATTATGCCGCGGACGCGCTCGGCCCCCTGCCCTCGATGGCGCCGTACAAGAAGCGCGACGGCAGCCCGATGTATCTGCCGCCGCGGCCGGCAATCGCTATCGATCGTGCCATGCATATCGGCTATCCGGTCGCGGTGGTGGTCGCCGACACGTTGGAACTTGCCCGCGATGCCGCCGAGGCCGTTACCGTCGATTACGCGCCGCGACCGGCCGTGGTGTCGGCGCGCGCGGCCTTCGAGCAAGGCGCGCCGCAGCTCTATGGCGACTGCCCGAACAACGAGGCTTATTTCTACCAGGCCGGCGACAAGGCCAAGACCGATGCGGCGTTTGCCGGTGCCGCCCATGTGGTCGAGCAGCGCCTCGTCATCAACCGGGTCACCGCCAATCCGATCGAGCCGCGCGGCGTCACCGGCGTCTTTGACGCCGGCACGCGGCGCTACACGCTGCATTGCGGTTTTCAGCGGCCCTGGCTGTTCCGCAACGACATAGCCCGCACCACGCTGAAAATTCCCGAAGCCGAGCTGCGGCTCGTGACCGGCGACATCGGCGGCTCCTACGGGCTGCGCGGCTCGGTGTATCCGGAAATTATTTTAATGCTATGGGCGGCGCGCAGGGTCGGCCGGCCGGTGAAATGGACGCAGACCCGCAACGAGGCGCATGTCAGCGACGACGACGCGCGCGATAATATCGTTGATGCCGCACTGGCGCTCGACAAAGACGGCAAATTCCTCGGCGTGCGCATCCGCAGTTTCGGCAATCTCGGCGCCTTCGTGTCGTTCCGCGGCGCCATGCCGCCGGTGGTCAATATCGGCACCGTGGTCGGCACCTACACCACGCCGGCGCTGCATGTGGCTATCTCCGGCATGCTGACCAACACCCACTGCACCTCGCCCTATCGCGGCGCCGGCCGCCCGGAGGCGTCGTACATGATCGAGCGGCTGATCGATATCGCCGCCGACCAAATAAAAATCGATCCGGCGGAGCTGCGCCGCCGCAACACCATCCCGCCGCAAGCCATGCCCTACAAGACGCCGCTGGTCTTCACCTACGACAGCGGGCATTTCGAGGAGAACCTCGACCGCACCATGAAACTCGCGAATTGGTCTGGCTTCGAGGCGCGGAAGAAAGAGGCGGCGCGGCGCGGCATGTTGCGCGGCATCGGCATTTCCAACACCATCGAGCAGGCCGCCGACCCGACCATCGAGACCGCGGAAATCCGCTTCGACCCGCTCGGCGGGCTGACGCTGGTGACCGGCTCGATCTCCCACGGCCAGGGCCATGCCACGATCCAGACCCAGATCCTGGTCGACCGGCTCGGCATCGATCCGGAGCGCGTGAAATTCATCCAGGGCGACACCGACGCGGTCGCCTTCGGCATGGGCACCGGCGGCTCGCGTTCGACCACCATGAGCGGCGGCGCCATCGCCATGGTGAGCGAGAAGATCGTCGCCAAGGGAACGAAGCTCGCCGCGCATTTGATGGAAGCGGCAGAAAGCGATTTGGAATTCAAGGACGGCCGCTTCACCATTGCGGGCACCGATCGCTCGACCGGCATCCACGACGTGGCCAAAGCGGCATTTCAACTGGAGAAGTTGCCGGCCGGCATGGAGCCCGGCCTCTACGAGACGGCGACCTATCGCGCGCGCACCGGAAATTTTCCCAACGGCTGCCACGTCTGCGAGGTCGAGATCGATCCCGAGACTGGTAACACGCAAATGGTCGGCTATTGGGTGGTGGACGACGTCGGCACCGTCATCAATCCAATGCTGGTCAAGGGCCAGATCATGGGCGGCATCGCGCAAGGCATGGGCCAGGTGCTGATGGAGGACAAGGCCTACGACGAAGCCGGCCAGGTGCTCTCAGGCTCGTTCATGGATTACGCCATGCCGCGGGCGGACGATTTTTGCAACGTGGTGATCGAGGACAATCCGGTGCCGACGCCGACCAATCCGCTCGGCGTCAAGGGCGCCGGCGAAGCCGGCACCGTCGGCTCGCTGTCGGCCGGTGTCAACGCCATCGTCGACGCATTATCGGTGCTCGGCATTCGCCACATCGACACGCCGTGCACGCCCTATCGGGTGTGGCAGGCGATTGTGGATGCGAGATCCCCCTCGCCTCCCCCATAATAGCGCATGACCTTCGATCCCCGTCCGCTCGGCATCGCCACCGCCGGGTTCTGCGCCTTCGTCAATCTCTATTCACCGCAGGCGCTGCTGCCGCAGCTCGCTAGCGAATTCCATGTCAGCGCCGGCGAGATTTCCGCGCTGATGACCGCCGGCACCGGCGCGATCGCGCTGACGGCGCCGTTCACCGGCGTGCTCGCCGATATCGTCGGGCGCAAACGCCTGATCACCGCGGCCATGTTTTTGATCGTGGTGCCGACCGTGATCATGACCTTCGCCACGACCGTGCCCGAGATGGTGTTCTGGCGCTTCGTGCAAGGCATGATGGTGCCGCCGATCTTCACCGTCGCGGTCGCCTATATCGGCGACGAGTGGCCGGCGTCCGACGTCGCCCGTGTTGCCGGGCTTTACATGGTGGGATCGAGCGTCGGCGGTTTTTCCGGCCGCTTCATCCCCGGCTTTTTGACTGATCTGATCGGCTGGCGCTCAGCCTTCGACGTCGTGGCGCTGCTCACGCTGATCGCGGCGATCATCGTGGCGCTCACACTCACGCGCGAGCGGCATTTTGTGCCCTCGGGCGGGCTCGGCGCGTCGGCGCGCTACATGGTGCGGCACATCCGCGATCCGCGGCTGATCGCGACTTTTGCCATCGGCTTCGGCGTGCTGTTCAACTTCGTCGCCACCTTCACCTATATCGGCTTTCATTTGGCGGCGCCGCCCTATTCGTTTTCGGCAACGCTGATCGGCGGCTTATTCGTCACCTATCTGGCCTCGAGCGTCGTGGTGCCGTGGGTCGGCCGCGGCATCGCGCTGTTCGGCCGCCGCCGCCTGGTGCTCGGCATCATCGTCGCCTGGATCGTCGGCGCGTTGCTGATGCTCTTGCCGCCTGTCACACTGATCCTGATCGGGCTGACGCTGTGCGCCGTCTGCGGCATGCTGTGCCAGACCGTGGCGACCGGCTACGTTACGATGACCGCCAAGGAGGGCCGCTCGTCGGCGGTCGGCCTTTATGCGTCGATCTATTATATCGGCGGCAGCGCCGGCGCCTTTCTCGGCGGCATCGCCTGGAGTTTGGCCGGCTGGCCCGGCTGCGTGGCGACCATCGCCGCCATGTTGGTGATCATCGCCGCGATCGTCGCGGCGGCGTGGGAGTGATAAGGGTTATAAAAAAAGGGAAACGCCATGGTGTCGGAGAGTCAGTTTTCGTTTTTGCGGTCGATCGATACGCCGACCGTCTGCAACCTGATCGAGATCGTAAAGCCCGAGAGCCGCGGCTCAGGCTATACGGTCACGCATCTGCACTGCCCGTTTCCCGATCTGCCGCCCATGGTCGGTTTCGCCAAGACGGTGACCATCCGCTCGCGCAACGCGGTGAGCGGGCCGAGCTATATGGCGAAACGCATGGACTATCTCGATTATGTGGCGGGAGAGCCGCGGCCGAGCGTGGTGATGATCGAAGACAAGGACCAGCCCGCCGGCTACGGCGCGTTCTGGGGCGAAGTGCAGACCAACGTGCACAAGGCGCTGGGTTGCCTCGGCACGGTAACCAACGGCTCGATCCGCGACATCGCGCAAGTGGCCGAGGGTTTTCAGATGCTCGCCGGCTCGATCACGCCGTCGCATGCCTATGTGCATGTGGTCGAGTTCGGCGTTCCGGTCACCATCCACGGCATGGAAGTGATGAGCGGCGACCTCATTCACGCCGACCGCCACGGCGCCGTCGTCGTGCCTGCCGACAAGATCGACGCCATGAAGACGGCGCTCGACGGTTTGATGAAACAGGAAGCGCGCATCATCACCGCTGCCCGCGCGCCGGGCGCCACGGTCGAGACCATCAAGGCCGCGTTCCGCGGCTAGTCGACAATCGAACCAAAATCACGGGAGGACTTAATGCCACGCATCGCCATTATCGACCGCGCCAACATGAACGCCGAACAGGCCCGCGTCTACGACGCCGCCAAAGCCGGAAGCGGCATCGTCGGCGGGCCGTACTATGCCTACATCCGCCTGCCGAAATTGTTCGAGGCGGCGCAGACCATGCGCGAGTCGCTGTCGTCGGGGCCGCTGTCGCCGCGCGAGCAGCAGGTCATCAATCTCACCGTCGCCCGGCACTGGGACGCGCGCTATCCGTGGTTCGCACAGGCGCGCCGCTCGCTCGCCGTCGGCGTCCCGCAAGCGGTCATCGATGCGATCAATGCCCGCAAGCCGCCCGAGTTGCCGGACTTGCGCGAGCGCGCCTGCCACATCGTGGCAAGAGAGCTCCTCACCAACAAAAATCTGACCGACGCAACCTACGCGGCCGCGGAAAAGGATTTGGGCACCGAGAGCTTGGTCGCGGCGGTGGCGACCACCGGCAGCTTCTCGATGACCTGCATGACCGCGAACACGTTCGGCATCGAGCCGCCGGCCGACAATCCGACGCCGCTCGCGCCGTAACTTCGCCGGACCGCTACACTGTCGCGCTCAGGTGCCAGCGCGGTTCATAGCCGGCCGACAGCACCGCAAGGATGGCGGGCGGTGTGAGCACATCGAACGCGCCGCCGCGCGGCCGCGGTTTTTCGGCATCGTAGCCCTGCGGCCTCCAACGCAGAATGCGATCGCCGCGCAGCGCGAAAGCGTCCCCGCCGAGCGCGACGAAAGCGCCGTCCGGCAACCCATCGATGCTGCGCCGATGCAAACGCTTGGCACGGCCGCGCAGGCGTTCGCTGTGCAGCACCTCGTCCATCTCGAAGGCGTAAGGTCGCCGGCGCAACCGGTGCACCACCCGCCAGTGCTCGGCAAATTTTTGCGCATCCTCGCCGCGGCACTCGAAACAGGGCCGATGCCCGGCGGCAAGCGCGGTCGGTTCGTCGAGAAAAAACAGCTCGGTATAGAAGCGGCCCCAGACGTCGCGTTGGCGACCCTTGAAGTCGAGCACGCAGCAGATCCACTGCCGCGACGCCCAGCGCCGCGCTGTCAAGGTTTTTGCGTCGGTGTGAAACCGCCCGCCGCGGTTGCCCAAGAACGTGCCGCGCGCCCGCGCGGCAACTAGCTCTCCGAATGGGGTGACGCGATTTTGCAAAGGCATGGCCAAGCTCGACCGACTTTTCGACCTTACCCGATCTAGCCGGCGCGCGGCGGGGCGCCACCCGATTCCCGAAATGGTCCCACTTACGAGCGGCCGCCGGAACCGATAAGGTTTTGCGCAATGCGGAGGAAAGCATGGGCAAGAAAATAGCATTTGTCGGCGCCGGCGCGGTCGGCGGCTATACCGGCGCGCATATGGTGCAGGCCGGCGAGGACGTCACCTTCATCGATCCGTGGCCGGAGCATGTCGAGCATATGCGCAAGCACGGCCTGCGCGTGACCCACGCCATGACCGAGCCGGAATTCACCGTGCCGGTGCGCGCGCTGCACGTCACCGACGCGCAACAGCTTGCCAAGGAAAAGCCGGTCGACATCGCCTTCGTCTGCATGAAGTCCTACGACACCGCCTGGGCCGCCATGCTGATCCGGCAATATCTGGCGGCGGACGGCTATGCGGTGTCGCTGCAGAATTGCATGAACGAGGAAACCATCGCCGGCGTCGTCGGCTGGGGCAAGACGCTCGGCTGCATCGCGTCCAGCATCACCGTCAATCTGCCGGAGCCCGGCCACATCCATCGCGGCGCGGCCAAGCACGGCGCGGCGCATACCGTGTTCCGCGCCGGCGAAGTGCACGGCCGCATCACCCAACGCGCTGAGGAGATCTGCCGCCTGGTCGCCTTTTCCGACAGCGCCAAAGTCACCAACAATCTGTGGGGCGAGCGCTGGTCGAAGCTGGTCGCCAACGCCATGGCCAACGGCTTGAGCGCCTGCACCGGGCTGGGCGGCGGCGCCATGCTGAAGGACGATGCACTGCGCCGTTTCTCCACGCGCCTCGGCAGTGAAGCAATCCGCGTCGGCCAGGCGCACGGCTACCAGCTCGAAGAGATCCTGCACCTCGAACCCGAAACCATCGCCCGCGCCGGCGAAGGCGATGCGGAGGCGACACGCGTGTGCGACGCACAGCGCTTCAAAGACTCCGGCCGCACCGCAGCCGGCCAGAAGCCGTCAATGGGCCAGGACATGGAGAAAGGCCGCCGCACCGAGATCGAATTCTTGAACGGCCTCGTGGTGCGCGAAGGCGAGAAGGTGGGCCTGCCCTGCCGCGCCAATGCGGTGCTGGTGGATATCGTCAAGAAGGTCGAGCGCGGCGAGCTGAAGGCCGATCCGAAGCACATTACGGAGCTAAGGCTGAATTGAGTGTTATCCATGAAACTTCCCCGTAGGCGTTTCCTGCATCTTGCGGCAAGCGCCGCCGCGTTGCCTGCGCTCCCTCACATCGGCCGCGCGGACACCTACCCCTCCCGCCCAGTGCAGATGATCGTCGGCTTCCCCGCCGGCAGCGCGCCCGACATCATCGCGCGCTTGGCCGCGCAATGGCTTTCGGAAAAGCTCGGGCAGAATTTCATCATCGAGAACCGGCCGGGTGCCGGCAGCAATATCGGCACCGAGCTTGTGGTGAAGGCTGTGCCGGACGGCTACACGATCATCTGCGACGTGCTCACCAACGTGCTCAATACCGCGCTCTATCAGCATCTCAGTTTTGATTTCATGCGCGACATCGCCCCGGTCGCGCCGGTGGCGAATGCGCCTTATGTCATCCTAGTGACGAATTCGCTGCCGGCCACAACCGTTCCGGAATTCATCGCCTATGCCAAGGCCAATCCGGGCAAGATCAACATGGCGTCCGGCGGCATCGGCACCTCGTCGCATATTTTCGGCGTGCTGTTCATGACCATGGCCGGCATCGACATGATTCACGTGCCCTATCGCACCAATTACATGTCCGACCTGATCGGCGGCCAGGTGCAGGCGGTGATCAATCCGATCCCGCAATCCATGGAGTTCGTCAAAGGCGGCAAGGTGCGCGCGCTCGCGGTGACCACCAAGACGCGGCTTGACGCGCTGCCTGATCTCCCTACCGCGGCCGAATTCGTGCCGGGCTACGAGGCGCTCGGCTGGTACGGCATCGGCGCGCCGAAGAACACGCCCGCCGACATCGTCGCCAAGCTCAATGGCGCGATCAATGCCGCGCTCGCCGAGCCCGCGGCCAAGGCGCGGCTCGCCGACTTGGGAGTCGAGCCGATGCGGATGACGCCTGCGCAATTCGCGCAGTTCATCACCGACGAAGACAAGAAATGGGGCAAGGTGATCCGCGACGCCGGCATCAAGCTCGATTGAACGGGCTCCGCGCGGTGCGCCGCGGCGACACTTCAGCCCTGCTTCGAACCGCGTTGACCAAGCTTCAGGCAATCGGCAACATCCAAGACCCAAGAAGACTTCGCTCATTTCCAGGGAGGAAAGCCAAAATGCGTCGAATTTCGACTTTGCTGGCGGCCGGCCTTTGCGCCGGCGCACTCGGACTGCACACCCCCGCGCAGGCGGCGGCCGACATGTCGCTGACGCGGCTCGATTGCGGTACGCCGCAGGCGCCGACGGCGGTCAATGAGCGCTTCTCGGACACCTATTCCTACGGCGACCTGAAGCTTCAGTTCGTCTACAGCTGCTATCTCATCAAGCACGGCGACCAATACCTGTTGTGGGATACCGGGCATTCCATGACCGCCCCTAACGTGGCGCCGAAGGTGAGCATCGTCGACCAGCTGGCGCAGCTCAACGTGAAGCCCGAGCAGATCAATTTCGTCGGCATTAGCCATTATCACGCCGATCACACCGGCCAGGTCGCGTCGTTTCCGAAAGCCACCTTGCTGATCGGCAAGGGCGACTGGGATGCGATCACCGCGCCGAAGCCGGCCGCCGGCGTGAATTTCGCGCCATTTGAAGGCTGGATCAAAGGTGACAACAAGGTCGAGCCCCAGCCGGTCGACAAGGACGTGTTCGGCGACGGCAGCGTCATCATGCTGTACACGCCGGGGCACACGCCGGGCCATCACAGCCTCCTGGTCAAGCTGCCGCAGACCGGCAATGTGGTGATCTCGGGCGATGCCGTGCACTTTCGCGAGAACTTTGACAACGACGGCGTGCCGGCGTTCAATTTCGACCGCGCCGAGACGCTGGCGTCGATCGCCCGCCTGAAGAAGATCGTGGAAAATTTCAAGGCAACCCTGGTCATCCAGCACGACGCGCGCGACATCGGCAAATTGCCGGCATTCCCGGCCGGGGCGAAATAGTCGGCAAGCTTCCAGACGGCCAGCTGAGAGGGCGCTGCGGCGCCCTCTTTGATTCAGCGCGCCGGGATTCTGCAAAGAATCCGATACACGTGCCGGCCTTCGACGACGATTTCATCGCGCTGATTGATCAAGCGGACTTTGATCGCAAGCTTGCCCCATTCCAGGCCCGGCTTGTGCTCGGTGCTCTCGACCTCGAACTGCGGGTGCAGCGTATCGTCCTTGAACACCGGTTTGCGGAACGACGCCTCTTGTTCCAGGAACGCGATCATCGAAGCCTTGAGCCGTTCGGCGAGCGGCGCGGCACCGAGCGCGGTGAGCGCCATCAGGTGCAGGCCATGAACGATCGGCCGGCCGAACCGCGTCGTCTTGGCGTATTCATCGTCGTAGTGCAGCGGATGGGCGTCGCCGGTGAGCGTAGCGAAGCCAAGCACATCCGCCTCGGTGATCGTTCGCGGCGGGCTTGAGAATGTTTGGCCCGTGGTGAAATCTTCAAGGAAGAGCTGCGTGGTCTCGTCCGCCATTGCACGCTCCCATTTTGCCGGCGCGGGCTCTGCTTGGCGCGGCGCGCTAACTCTTCAATCCGGCGGCGCGGGCGACCTCGGACCAGCGGGTGTATTCGCTGCGGATGAAGGCTGCGAATTCGTCCGGACTGGCATCGAGCGGCTCGTAGCTCTCTTTGGCCAGGAGATCGACTGCCGCCGGCGCGTGCATCGCCTTGTTGGCGGCGGCGGCAAGCGTGTCGATCACCGGCTTCGGCGTCCCGGCCGGCGCAAGAAGACCGAGCCACAGGCTGGTGTCGAAATCGGGCACGCCGGCTTCCGCCATTGTCGGCACGTCGGGCAGCACCGCGGAACGCTTGTTCGAGCAGACCGCGAGCGCAACGAGCTGTTTCGCCTCGATCTGGCCGAGTGCCGACGAGGCGATGTTGAAGGTCAGGTTGATGCGGCCCGCGACCAGGTCCTGGATCACCTGCGGGCTGCCGGGATACGGCACGTGGGTCATCTTGACGCCGGCGCGCTGCGCAAACATTTCCGCGCACAGATGCGGCAGGCTGCCGTTGCCGACCGAGCCGAACAGCAACTGGCCGGGCTTGTCCTTGGCGAGCGCGATCAGCTCGGCAACGCTTTTGACCTTCAGCTCCGGATTGACGGCGAGCACGAAGGTGCCCTTGGCGAGCGGCGCGACCGGCGCAAAATCCTTGCGTATGTCGAACGTCACGTCGGGATTGACGATCTGATAGGTCAGCGACGACAGCGCCGGCACGAACAAGGTGTAGCCGTCGGCGGCCGAGCGCACGACGTATTGGGCGGCGATGCTCGATCCGGCGCCAGGCTTGTTCTCGACCACGAATTGCTGGCCGAGCACCGGCTCGGCATTCTTGGCGAAGATGCGGCCGATGATGTCGGATGCCGCGCCGGGCGTGAAACCGATGATCAAGTGCATCGGCCGAGCCGGATAGCTTTGCGCCGCCGCGAGGCGGGGAACGAGCGGTAGTGCCGCGGCGCCTGCGGTCAGTTGCAGAAATTGTCTGCGGCGTAGAGTCATTTTATTTGTTCTCCCATTGGATGTCGCGTCACCGGATCGATCATTCCGGCTTGATGCCGGCCGCCTTGACGACAGGCCACCACTTTTCGATTTCCGCCTTCTGATAGGCGGCGAGCGCCGCCGGCGTTTGCTGTTCGGGCGGCGGAATTTCAAAACCTTGGGCTTCGAGCTTCTGCCGCACCGACGGATCGGCGAGCACTTTCACCGCCGCGGCGTTGAGTTTGTCGATGATGTCCTTCGGCGTGCCGCGCGGGGCGAAGATGGCCGCCCACAGCGCGAAGTAGAAGCCGGGCAACCCGGCTTCGTCCATGGTCGGAATGTCCGGCGCGATCTCCATGCGGCCATGGGTGGTGACACCGAACACCTTGACGTTGCCGAACTGCACCTGCGGCAAGGCGGCCGCGATGCTGATGAACATCGCGTCGGTATGGCCGGCGATGACGTCCTGCATGGCCGGCGCCGCGCCGCGATAGGCGACGATGCCGAATTGCGTCGCGGTGTCGGTACGCAGCAGCCGGCCGAGCAGATCCGGCGGACTGCCGACACCGGCGGTCCCCATCGACGCCTTGTCGGGATTGGCCTTGAGCCAGGCGATGAACTCTTTGAGGTTTGTCGCCGGGTTGGCCTTTTTCGCGATCAGCACCATCGGCGCCGCCGGCAGCAGCACCACCGGCACGAAATCCGTCACCACGTCGTAATCGAGCTTGTAGATGGCGGCGTTGGTGACCGAGGTGTTCCAGTTGGCGCAAACCAGCGAATAGCCATCGGGCGCCGCGCGGGCGACACGGCCGGTGCCGATCGTGCCGTCGGCGCCGCTGGCGTTATCGATCACGATGCTCTGTCCGAGGAAGGTCTGCATGCCTTCGGCCATGACGCGGCCGAGGATGTCGCTCAGCGCGCCGGGCGCGAACGGCACCACCATGGTGATGCGCCGCGACGGATAGCTGTCCGCGACAGAAAGCCGCGGCAGCGCCGGCAACGCGAGCGCGCCGGCGGCGAGATGCAGGAATCCTCTGCGGCGAAGGCGCAATGGCGTTCTTCCCTGGCGGTTCGCGCTCTTTTGCGCGTTACGGCGTGACGTGCACGCGGTCGCCCTTCGGATTGAAGTGTGCGCCAAGCTTTTTGCTTCGCTCGCCAAGATTAGCGAGCGTTTCGGCCTCGTCGTCAAGGCGGCAGAAGAACGTCTCTTCGGCGTCGTTATTGCGCACCAGACGGAAATTGCAGTCCGTCACGGCGCCGCGCTCGTAGGCTAATTCCACCAAGAGACCGATCCAGCCCGCGTGCCTGCGGCCCAGATGGCCGGTCGAGAAGGTGAGATTGCACAGGCCGTAGAAGATCGGCTTGCCCTTATACATTGCGACCGGCAATGGATAATGCGGTCCGTGACCGACGACGATATCGGCGCCGGCATCGATCGCCGCGTGGGCAATTTCGGTCATGTATTGCAGCGGCTCGCGGCCAAGCCCCCAGTGACAGGAGGCGACGACGATGTCGACCTGAGGCCGCACTGCAGCGATGTCGGCGCGGAATTCGTCGAGATAGTGCTTGTCCGCCCAGGTCACGATCACCGGCGGCACCCCGGGCCGGTTCGGTGGCGGCACACCTGGCGCAACGCGGCTCGTTGGCACGTGATAAGCGGTATGGCCGAGAATAACCGCGATGCCGGGCGAGTCGGCATGGGCCTCATGATCGGTCGGCCAATAGACCGAGCTTCGTTGCACGGCGCCGACGCGCAAGCCGTTGCGGGCGACGATCACCGGCGCGCGCGCCGCAGCGAGATTGGGCCCGGCCCCGGTATGGGGAATGCCGACTTGATCGAGGCGAGCGATCGAGGCGGCGATATTGTCGGCACCATAATTGACGTTATTGGCGATGCCGACGGCGTGGAGGCCCGAGAGCCGCAGCGCCTCGCCGCCGACCTGCGGATCGGCGAAAAAACCCTCGGTGGCATGCGAGCGTCGCGACGGCAGATGCAGGCAGCATTCGAGATTGCCGAACACCACGTCGGCCCCGTGCAACGCGGCAGCCACGTGCCGGAACGGAACGGTAGCATCGGCGACGTTCATAAGATTGACGTCGCCGGTCAAAATCAACCTGCCGGTCATGGACGATGCCTCGCGGGATTATTTTTTACAGGGCGACGACTGCAGGGCGCACAGCGTCGCCGGACTGATCGTCTGTTGCAACTGCTTCTCGTAGGCCATGGCCTCGGCCTGTAACGCGTCCGCCAGCACCGCGGCTTCGACCCGGGCGCCCGGTGCCGCGACAGTGCGCGCCAGCTCATTGGTAAACGCGCCGCCGCCACCGTCCTGGACCACGACGAATTGCGTCGTCGACAGCGGGATGATGGTGGTGTCGAAGCGGGCGCTGCTCGGCAGCATCGGCTGCCCGCCGACGGTGATCTTCGACACGTCGGCCGGCGCCGGCGCGCCGCTGCCGCCGCCATCGGTGCCCTCGGGATAAGTCACCATCCAGCGTTGCGAGGAGGCATCGTAGAAATATTTGGTTTGCGGGATCGGCGCCGCATGGCCGTTGGGTTCGTCGGTGATCGTGCTTTGTGGTGAATTGACGACGTAGAGCGACACGCCGCCTGCGGAGAGCTGCAAGGTCTCGACCACGACGCCGCCGGGAAAACTTTTGTCGTCGTCGGCCGTCGCCGCCGTTATTGGCAACGCGGCCGGGTACCAAAAGGAGAAACGGTACTTTGCATCCACATACTGGCGCATGCGGTGGGAAACCGTCGGGGGAAGCGGCAGGTCCGCGGCGCGCGCGACAAATGCGGGCGCCGCGGCGGAAATCGCGACGAGGGTAGCGATAAGGCGGCCGATGACTGTCATGGCGACAGTATCGCCGGAATCTGCGTTACTTGAAACAGGTCTTTGGCCGGTACGGAGCTTTCAAGCCAGGAATGGAGCGCCCGGCGCCTTGTTCGGCAGGACCGGTAACTTCGGGCTCGCTCAAATCCTGCCGAGCAAGATCAAGATCAGCAGGATGACAATCACGACGCCCAGCCCGCCGCCGCCGTAGTAGCCGGTGCCGTAGAATGGCCCACCGCCGAGCCCGCTGAATCCTCCAAGCAAGACGATGACCAAGATGATGAGCAGAATGGTTCCGATCGACATGAAATCGTCTCCGAATGTCTAATGTTTCCGAATGTCTATGTTGGCTTGTTGCAAAGAAGAGCCGCGGTTTGCGACGCAGCTTCCCTATTTCGTCAGTGCCAGAAAAGCGCCAGCAGAATGATGATCGGGATCGGAACGCCAAGCAGCCAAAGAAGAATGCCTCTACCCATGATGTGCTCCTTTATATCGGCCGGGGGGTGAGAACGCGATCGTTCCATGTACCGTCGCGTAACGAGCCGCCTTCGACCGCCGCGAGGCTTGCCGCGAATGCGCCGAACAACATTGCGGCGGTCAACCAGAAGGAAAGCTTTGCCGCGCCTTTGCGCGCGGTGTCGGCGGCGGTCTTCGCTTCCACAATCACGTCATTGACGCGCTTTTCGGCATCGGCCTGGCTCATGCCGGTGCGAGCAGCCACGACTTGCGTCACATAGGTTTTGTCGGTGGCGCTCAAATCTTGATTGCTCTGAAAACTCGCCGTCCATAATCGCAAGACTTCGGCCCGCGATTGACTGGAATTTGCGCCGCTCGGCGCAGCAGGAATGGGGCTGCCGGCGGCGGGTGACGATGCAGGCGCGGACGCCGGCTGCGCCGCAGTGTCGGGGCGGAACAGCTTATCGACATAGATATCGGCCGGATTGACGGAACGGGCGGCCTGCGCTGCCGCACCGCCCACGCCCGCCGCAGCGCCATTGGCGAGATATCCCGTCACGGAGCTCAGAGCGGTCGCGCTTAAAAGCGTTGCGAAGGCCCAGGCGATAAAGCCGTGTGCGGTATCGCGAAAGAAAACCTCGTGGGTGTGAACGCCGACCCATTTGGTTCGCAATCGCGCGGCGAGATAGCCGCCGACGGCCGACGACATCACAGCAACGCACACCAGATATATTCCGGTGCCGGTTTTGAATGTCGATGCCGAAACGCCGCTGTCGCTCCACGGCGATACGGCCGACAGGCCAAGCCCGGCGCCGAATGCGATCAGAAGAAGCGCCAATGCCGCGGCACCAACGGCACCCGCGGCGATCGCACCCCAAGACACGGCAGACTGTGCGTCCACGGTCGCGGACGCAGCACGCAGATCGGTTTCCATTTGTATTCTCCCGGCGGGGCCCAACGGTCCCGCCTAATAAATCGGCACAGAAAGTTCCGGTCGCCTTAGAAGCGCCGCTCGCGAGACCTTTTCTCACCACTCATAAGGTCAAAGGCGTCCGCGCGCCGACGAGACATTCTCGACGAATGGGTGCGGCTAACGCGACGATTTAGGCCGCTTCCGCTTGCTGATTGACCGCGGCTTCCGCAATCTTCGTCAGCGTCGCGTCGGTTTTCTTTTCTTCGTCGAGCGTTCGATCGAGCAACCGAACGGCGTCGTCCAGGCCGAGTTCCTGCGCCCAGGTCCTCAAGGTACCGTATCGCGAGATTTCATAATGCTCGACTGCCTGCGCTGCCGCCAACAAACCGGCGTCGAGCGCGGGCGAGCCCTTGTATTCCTTCATGATCTCGGCGCCCTCGCCGGTGATGCCGACAATCGCTTCGCAGGTCTTGGCCTGCGGCTTTTTGTCTATCGCGCCGAAGACCTTTTCAAGCCGCACGACATGGCCTTCCGTTTCGCCGCGGTGCTTTTCGAAGGCCTTTTTCAGATCAGGCGACTGCGCGGCTTTCGCCATCTTCGGCAGCGTCGCAAGGATTTTCTTTTCGGCGAAGTATATGTCTTTTAACGTATCGTGAAAAAGCTCGTCCAGTTTCTTCAGTTGTTTCGCCATGATGGCCTCCTGTTGATAGGCGCTGTGCACGGTGCATCGAGGCCCTGTGGCCGCACCTGCCGCGCCTTGCTCAGATTTCGTCGGTGCGTACCGATTCCGAACACCAAGCAGCGGCCCACCTTTAAGTTCCGCCTCGTCGCATTTATGAGCGCGCACCGACGACCTCGAGCGTCGAGGTGGAACAATTCGTTCCCCGCGGCGCTTGTGCTCATGGATGCTCGGCGCGGTTAAGACGCGCCAAAAAAAACAAACACTCGCTCGCAATTATTGCTTGGGCGGGTTTGGAAGAAAATTCCGACCCCATGAAGGAGAACACAATGGACGAACATCGAGTGACCGGCACCGCCAGGAACGCGGGCGGCAGGGTCGAGGAGGGTTTTGGTCGAGTCACCGGCGACACCAAGAGCCAAGTCCAAGGCGTCATCGACCAGGCTCAAGGCACCGCCGAGAATTTATACGGGCAGGCCAAAGATGCTGCCGGCAGCGCGGCCGACAGCGTACGAAAAACGGCGTCCTCGTTCGAAGATATCGTTCGCCACACTATCGAGGACAAACCGTACACGGCCGTTGCCATCGCACTGGCGCTGGGTTGGCTTTTTGGCAGGACGCATCGGCCGCTTTAGCTGAGAATACCGTGCCAACCGCTCTAACAAAGAAACCCACTCCGGATCGCGGCCGCATCGACATGAGCGATGTAGATCAAGTGAAATATCTATGTCGGCATCTCGGAGTTAGCGAAGAGGAGTTGCTGCGGGCGGTCGACAAGGTGGGTAATTCCACCTCGGCCGTCCGCAAAGAACTCGGCAAGTAGCGCGCTTCACCATTCGTGGCGCGCCCGGTTTATTTGCACGGCGACCGGCTGAAACTTATTTGCCGGGAGCTTCGCGTCCAGTGCGGAAGTCGCGCGGACGTTTATCAGAGCTGCTCATTATTGGACCGTGATGCATCCCGGTCTCGAAATCGAGGATGACGTCAGGGAGATGATGAGCACGCACAAGGAGCTCGCTTCCTTGCTCTTGCAAGCTCCCGATCTCGGGTATCGGCAGGGCGTTGCCGCTTATGGCCCATCACGACTTGCGGCGGGGCCTCGCCGCAACTAGTTCAAACCCGCGCGGCGGAATGCTTTCAAATAGTGCTCGCGTTCCGCGTCGTCCTTGATCGGCATTTGGCTCGCGATCCATTCGAGTGAAATGTTGGGTTGCGCGCGACGCAGCTCACTCAAAGCGAGCTTAGCAAGATGATCCTGTCCGGCCATGGCGGCAGCCGCGGTGAGGACGCGATGCGCGCCGACGAAATCGCTACGTTGCCTGATGCCTTCCCGTGACAGCCGGATTGCCTCATCATAATCGCGGCCGACGAACCTGGCATAGGCGCCGATACCGCAATAAATCGCCGAGAAAGGATCGCGGGGACTAAGCCTCAGCGCCCGGCGCGCGGCGAGGTCGCCCTCTTGCCACCGCCCGCAATAGGCCAGCGTCAGGCCGTAATAGCCTTGCGCCAGCGAGAAATTCGGATTGAGCTGCAACGCCAGTTCGAACTCGGCCAGCGAATCACCGAAACGCCGCATGAACAGATGAGCGCTGCCCAGGGCGTAATGCGCCCAAGGATCCTCGCTGTCGGCAAGTATCGCTGAGTGCGCCGCCCGCTCGGCGACCGGAGCGGCCGCCGCCATGTCCGCCCAGCCCATATGGGCACCGAAGGTGTGGCTGGCCGCGAGCACGCCGAGCGCCTGACCGTAATTCGGATCGATGGCGGTCGCCTTCTCCAACAGGGCCTGTGCCACCGTGTTGTCCTGCCGCGTCACGCGCCAATAATGCGACAGCGCCCGCATGACGAGGTCCCACGCATCCAGGCTGTCCGGCGGCTTGCGCCTGGCGCGAAAGTTTTCCGCGGCATAAAGCTGCGGCTCGATGGCGGCGACGATGGCCTGGGTGATCTCGTCCTGCACCGCGAACACGCTGGCGAGCTCGCGGTCGTAGCGCTCGGCCCAAACATGGCTGCCGGTGGCGACGTCATTGAGCTGCGCGGTGATGCGCACGCGATCGCCGTCGCGGCGTACGCTGCCCTCGACCACGTAGCCGACCCCGAGCTCTTGCGCGACCTGCTTCAGATGCACCGCCCGGCCTTTGTAGATGAACGACGAATTGCGTGCGATGACGAAGAACCAGCGCAGCTTCGACAGCGCAGTAATAATGTCCTCGCTGATGCCGTCGGAAAAATACTCCTGCTGCGGGTCTCCGGTCATGTTCGTGAAAGGCAGCACGGCGATGGCCGGCCGGTCGGGCAGCGGCAAGGCGCGCGAGGAACTTCGTGAAACTCGGGGGACGGCGGCGCGGGAGCTTCGGCCAATTCGGCGTCCGCCTGGATATGCACTTCGCCGACGAAGCGCAGGCCTTTGCGGGGAATGGTGCGGATCAGCTTCTGTTCGCCGCCACTGTCGCCGATCGCCTTGCGGGCGGCATTGATGCGGCTCGCCAGCGCGGAGTCCGAAACGATACGGCCACGCCAGACCGACGCGATGAGATCGCCTCTGCTGACGACCCGCTCGCGGTTCTCCAGCAAGTAAACCAGAACGTCGAAGACCTGCGGCTCGATTGCAATCCGCTGCGCGCCGCGCCGCAGCTCGCGCTTTTCCGTATCAAGTACATGATCGACAAAGATAAAACGCACTGCTCCGCCCCCGAAGGTGGTGCTCTCAATGATTAATCAAGGCGATCTCCAGAACAAATCAAGGTCTCGGCAAAGTCTTTCGGCCGAACGCGGCGTATTGAGGCTGTCAACGATCACCGTAATCGAAAGCCTGGAGAGCATCATGACCCAGACTCAAGCCATCGGCCAGGAACGCCGCGGCCATCCCGCGGGCCGGTTCGTGGCAATGCTTTACGGATTGGCCTGCTATGGCGTCTTTTTTACGGCCTTCTGCTACGCGGTCGGCTTCGTCTCGGGTCTCGTCGTGCCCAAGACGATCGACAGTGGACCGGATGGCCCGCTCGGCGCAGCGCTTGTCGTCGACCTGCTCTTGATGTCGGTGTTTGCCATTCAGCATAGCGTCATGGCGCGCCGGCAGTTCAAGGAATGGTGGACCCAATATGTGCCGAAGCCGATTGAACGCAGCACCTACGTCCTGCTGGCAAGCCTGGCGCTGATACTGTTGTTCTGGCAGTGGCGGCCGATGCCCGCCGTGCTGTGGCAGATCCAGGATCCAACGGCCGCGATGGCGGTCATGGCCTTGTCGTTCCTCGGCTGGCTGATCGTGCTGACCAGCACGTTCCTGATCAACCACTTCGAACTATTCGGATTGCATCAGGTCGCCAATAATCTCGCCGGCCGTGCCATGCCGGCGCAGCGCTTCCGCACGCCGCTGTTCTACAAATTTGTGCGGCACCCGATCTATCTCGGCTTCATCATCGCGTTCTGGGCGGCGCCGACCATGACGCTTGGCCATCTGGTGTTCGCCGCAGTGACCACCGCCTATATCTTCGTCGGCATCTTTCTGGAGGAGCGCGATCTGATCGAGACATTCGGCGACGACTACCGCCGTTACAAAAAACGCGTGTCGATGCTGGTGCCGTGGTGGAAGTCGACTTGATCGGACGTAACGAACGCGGCCGGCCCCATCGTGGCGGGGCCGGCAACCATCACACTGAAAGAACGTGCCATGACTTATTTTGGAAGCTGCTTCTGCGGCGCGATCAAGCTCGAAGTCACCGGATCGCCGGTGGCCATGGGCTATTGCCATTGCCGCTCTTGCCGTTCGTGGTCGGGCGGACCGGTGAACGCCTTCAGCCTCTGGAAGCCGGAAGACGTGCGCGTCACTTCCGGCGCCGAACACGTCGCGACGTTTCAGAAAACCGAGTTCAGTCAGCGTCGTTATTGTGCGAAGTGCGGCGGGCACCTGATGACCGATCACCCGACCATCGGCCTCGTTGACGTGTTCGCCGCGACCATCCCGACGCTTCCCTTCAGCCCCGGCGTCCACATCAACTACGCCGAAACGGTACTGCCGATGCGCGATGGCCTGCCCAAGCTGAAAGATTTTCCCGCCGAGTTCGGCGGTTCGGGCGAAGCCGTCGCGGAATAACGCCCGCCCGCCGCCGGCGCCGGGCCCTTCATACTGGACTGAAAAAGCGAGGGGGCTATCCATAAGAGCAGGTAGCAAAAATGAATCGACGTCACTTCGTATCATTACTCGGCTCCGCGATAACGTGCCCGACCTCCGGATGGGCGCTCCAAGGCGGCACCCGGCACATCGGCGTGCTGATGGCCGGCGCAGCGGGCGATCTGGAATCACACGCTCGCGTTACGGCGTTGACACAGGCTCTCGAGCGGTTGGGTTGGATCATCGACCAAAACCTGCGTGTCGATTACCGCTGGGGTGACGGCAATCTCGATACCATGCGCAAACACGCCGGCGAACTGGTCGCACTCGCGCCCGACGTCATCGTCGCCAATTCAAGCGCGGCAGTAACACCGCTGCTCAGCGCATCGCGCGCGATACCGATCGTGTTCACGACGGTCGCGGACCCGGTCGGCGCAGGTTACGTCAATAGCCTGGCCCGCCCGGGCGGCAATACCACCGGATTCACCAACTTCGAATATGCCATCGGCGGCAAGTGGCTGGAGCTGCTCAAGGAGTTGGCGCCCGGCGTGAAGCAAGTCGCGGTCCTTCGCGAATCGGCGATCGCGGCCGGCCCCGGCCAGTTCGGTGCAATTCAGGCGGCGGCAGCGTCGCTGGGCGTGGAGCTGCGTCCCGTGGAGGTGCGCGACCCCAACGAAATCGCGACTACCGTGACTGCTTTCGCACGGAATTCGAATGGCGGTCTCATCGTGACGGGCAGCCCCGCCGCATCCGTTCATCGCGCTCTGATCATTGCGCTGGCCGCGCGGCACCGCCTGCCCGCCGTGTACAACGCCGGCTTTTACGTGGCCGACGGCGGTCTTGTCTCTTATGGACCCGACTTCGTCGACCAATTTCGACGGGCAGCCGGATATGTCGACCGCATCCTCAATGGCGAGAAGCCGGCCGACCTCCCGGTGCAGGCGCCAACCAGGTACCAGACCATGGTCAACCTGAAGACAGCCAAAAAGCTCGGCCTCGATGTGCCCGAAAGCTTGCTTGCCCGCGCTGACGAAGTGATTGAATGAGGAGTGATTGAATGAAGGGCGCACTTTAGCGCGGCGGCGCGGGCGTCATGCGCTACGCGCCGACTGCCGGCACTGGCAATCCCAAATTCTCACGCAGTGTGACGCCGGCAAACTCCTTACGGAATAGCCCGCGGCGCTGCAGCTCCGGCACGACGAAGCGCACAAAGTCCTCGTAGGCGCCGGGCACGTGGGTGGCGGAGAGGACGAAGCCGTCGCAGGCCGGCGCCGAGAACCATTGCTCGAGCCGATCGGCGACCTCCTTCGGACCGCCGACGATGGCGTTGTGCACGCGGCCACGGCCGCTGATGCGGATGAAATCGCGGACCGTCGGATTTTTGGTGCCGCTCGCGGCCAGCACGCGGTCGCGGATGCCTTGCAGGCCGGACATTTCCGCAAGCTCCTCGGCGGTAAACGGCTCGTCCATGCCTTTGCGCGCAAAATCAAAATTGAGCGCTTCCGAGAGCAGCGACAGGGCGTCGATTTCGAGCGGCAGCTTTTCGATCTCCGCCCATTTGTCTTCGGCTTCGGCCTTGGTGGCCGCGGCTACCGTATTGACGAGGTGGGTGATCTGGACGTCGTCGGGGTTGCGGCCGAAGCGCGCCACGTCGGCCTTGAACCCGGCATAGTCGCGCTGGCCGACCTCGATGCTCGGATAGACCACGAAGATCACCTCGCCCCAGCGCGCGCCAAACGCTTTGCCGCGGCCGCTCGAGCCGGCCTGGATGATGACGGGGTGACCCTGCGCCGAGCGCGGCACCGTGAACGGCCCGCGCGAGCGGAAGTAGCGGCCCTCATAATCGAGGCGGTGAACTTTCTCGGGCCTGGCAAAAAGTCCGCTCGCCTTGTCCTGGACGATGGCATCGTCCTCCCAGGCGTCCCAATGGCCGAGCACGATGTCCATGAACTCGTCAGCGCGGTCGTAGCGCAAATCGTGCGCCACCGCCTCGTCGCGGCCCATGTTCTGCGCTTCGCCGTCGTTGAGCGAGGTCACGACGTTCCAGGCGGCGCGGCCGCCCGTCATCAGGTCGAGGGTGGCGAACACGCGCGCCACATGGAACGGCTCGTAATAGCTGGTGGAATAAGTGGCGCCGAGGCCGAGGCGCTCCGTCGCCATGCCCATTACGGTGAGCACGGTGACAGCGTCGAGCTTCACGCAGCGAATGCCATGTTCGACGGTATGCGCGTGATTGCGGCCATACATGTCCGGCATCGACAGCCGGTCGTCGAAGAAGCCGAGATGAAATTTTCCTTCCTCCAACACGCGGCCGATGTGCCGGTAAAAATCCGGCGACCAGGAGTCGGTGCGCGATAGCGGATGGCGCCAGGAGCTGGCGAGATTGGTGCAGTTCTGCGCCTGCAGGAAGCCGACCATAATCATCTGGCGCATCGGCGGGGTCCGTAACTGCGCCCGGGCGGCTGGGCTCTTCCTCCCCCCGCAAGGGGAGGATAGGTGGGGTCTGCGGCCTCGACGGATGTGCAAACGTAAAGAGACAGCGCGCAGCCGGTGAGGCCGGTGCGGTGCTTATTATATCAGTTGCCGGCCCGCGACCCCCACCCTGCCCTCCCCCATTCAGGGGGAGGAAAAAAAGGCGGGGCCTCGGCTCACCGCGTGTCGATGGAAACCCGCTTGATGGGTTGCGTCGCCGCCGGCTGCACGAAGCCGCCGGCGCCCGTGGCTTGCGCCAGCGCGTCGCGGTCAAGCGCTTCGTCGTGCTTATAAACGTCGTCGCGGAATTCGATCGCGCCGTCGCGCGTCACCCAGCCGGTGAGATAGACCCAGGCGACCGGCATTTTGTGCGGCAGATTGATGATCTTGGTCTGCCCCGCGGCGATACCGGCGTCGATGGCGGCACGATTCCAGCCCGGCATGTCTTCGAGAATCCAGGCGGCAAGGTCGCGGACATTGTCGACGCGGGTGCAACCGTGGGAATCAAAGCGGTAGTCGTCGGCGAACAGCTTTCGCGTATCGGTGTCGTGCATATAGACCGAATACGGGTTCGGCATGTCGATCTTCAGGTTGCCGAGCGCGTTCCAGGCGCCGGCATCCTGCCGCACGGTGAAATTAGGCGAACGGTCGGACGCCCAGTCGACCGACGACGGGCTGATCTCCTGATCGCCGCCGCCGAGGAGCCGCATATGCATGCGGCTCAGATAGCTCGGATCCCGGCGCATATGCGCAACGATCTCGTTCTTGGTGATCGACAGCGGCACGGTCCAGGTCGGATTGAGATCGACCGCGGTGATGGAAGCGGTCAATGTCGGCGACGGCTTGTCGATCTTGCCGACGATGACGCGATAGCGGCGTTCGACCTTGCCGTTGGCGATGGCCTCGACGAAGGCGGCCGGGATATTCACCACGACGTAGCGCTCGGCGAAGATGAAATCCATGCCGAGGAGCCGCTCCAGCGACGCTTCGAGCTGCTTGATGCGGGCGCCGACCGGCACATTGAGCGCTTTCAAGGTCTGCGCGCCGACAGTTCCCGTAGCATCCAGCCCATGGCGCAATTGGAAATGCTTGACGCCCTCGACCACGCTCGCGTCATAGGCCTCGCCGGCTTCCTGCGCGACGGCCATGTCGTCGGAGACGACAAGGCGCTGGCGCAACAGCGCGACGTAAGGGCCGCTCGCACCCGGCTCGAGTTTTGCGTCGGCCGGCAGCATCGGCCAGCCGCCGCGGACTTGGATGTCGGAATAGAACAGCAGTGCTTCCTTGATGCGCTGGAAGGTGCCTTCGTCGAATACCGGATCGGACGACAGCGCCAGCGCGGCCGCCGAGCGCGATTCCGGCGTACTCGCCGGCCTGACGGCGGCCTGCGGCGGTTTCGCCGCGACCGGCGGCTTGGCGACGGCGGGCTTGGGCGACGTGCCAAAGCCCTGCGCTAGCGCCGAGCCTGATGCGGCAGCCAAGATGACGCCGACAATCAAAGTGGTCCGCATGAACGGCCCTCCCCTCACAGTCCGTCGCGAGATTCTGACTTCCGGTTCAACCCTGCGGCTGCGGCTCCAGCGGGCCGGGCTCGGGGCGCGGGCGGTTACGGCCGGCGCCGGCGGTCGGCACGGTGGTGTTGCGCGGCGTGGTCGGCTCGATCACCAATTCGCGGCTCGGCCGTTTGCCAAGCAGCAGATCCTTGATCTCGTCGCCGGAGAGCGTCTCGAATTCGAGCAGCCCCTTGGCCAAGGTCTCCAGATCGCCGCGCTTGTCGGTGAGGATTTGCTGCGCCTCGGAATAGCCGGCTTCGACCAGGCGGCGGATCTCGGCGTCGATCTTCTGCACGGTGGCTTCGGAGATGCTTTGCTGGCGCGACACCGAATAGCCGAGGAAGACTTCTTCCTGGTTCTCGCCGTAGGCCACGGTACCGAGCGCATCCGACAGGCCCCAGCGCGTCACCATCATGCGTGCAAGCTTGGTCGCCTGCTCGATGTCGGATGCGGCGCCCGAGGTCACGCGGTCGCGGCCGAACACCAATTCCTCGGCGACGCGGCCGCCCATCATGATGGCGAGCCGCGACGTCATCTGCTCGAGCGACATCGACAGCTTGTCGCGCTCCGGCAATTGCATGACCATGCCGAGCGCACGGCCGCGCGGGATGATGGTCGCCTTGTGCACCGGATCGGTCGCCTTGACGTTGAGCGCGACGATGGCATGGCCGCCCTCGTGATAGGCGGTAAGCAGCTTTTCCTCGTCGGTCATCACCAGCGACTTGCGCTCGGCGCCCATCATGACCTTGTCCTTAGAATCTTCGAACTCGGCCTGGGTCACCATGCGCTTGTTGCGCCGCGCCGCCATCAGCGCCGCCTCGTTGATGAGATTGGCGAGGTCGGCGCCGGAAAAGCCGGGCGTGCCACGCGCGATGGTCTTCAGGTTCACGTCGGGCGCCAGCGGCACCTTGCGCACGTGAACTTTCAAAATCTGCTCGCGGCCGACCACGTCCGGATTCGGCACCACGACTTGGCGGTCGAAGCGGCCGGGTCGCAGCAGCGCCGGATCGAGCACGTCGGGCCGGTTGGTCGCGGCAATGAGAATGATGCCTTCGTTGGCCTCGAAACCGTCCATCTCGACCAGCAACTGATTGAGCGTCTGCTCGCGCTCGTCGTTGCCGCCGCCGAGGCCGGCGCCGCGATGGCGGCCGACCGCGTCGATTTCGTCGATGAAGATGATGCAGGGCGCGTTCTTCTTGGCCTGCTCGAACATGTCGCGCACGCGCGAGGCGCCGACGCCGACGAACATCTCGACGAAGTCGGAGCCGGAAATGGTGAAGAACGGCACATTGGCTTCGCCCGCAACCGCGCGCGCGATCAAGGTCTTGCCGGTGCCGGGCGGGCCGACCAAAAGCACGCCGCGCGGAATCTTGCCGCCGAGCCGCTGGAATTTTCCGGGATCGCGCAAGAACTCGACGATCTCCTGCAGATCCTGCTTGGCCTCGTCGACGCCGGCGACGTCCTCGAAGGTGACGCGGCCGTGCGCTTCGGTGAGAAGCTTTGCCCGCGACTTGCCGAAGCCGAGCGCCTTGCCGCCGGCGCCCTGCATCTGCCGCGACAGGAAGATCCACACGCCGATCAGCGCCACAAACGGCAGCCATGAGATCAGAAGCGAGACGAACCACGGCACGTTCTCGGTCTGCGGCCGCGCCGTGATCGAGACGCCCTTGTTATAGAGGCGCTGGATCAAGGTCGGATCGCTCGGCGAATAGGTCTGGAAGGTGCGGCCGTCGGTGAAGGTACCGTGAATTTCGGGGCCCTGGATCAGCACGTCCTTGACGCGGCCAGTGTCGACGTCGTTGAGCAGCTCGGAGAACGAAATGTCCTGCGACGCCGGGCGCTGGCCGGGACTCTGAAACAACGTGAACAGCGCCAGCAACAAGAGAACGATGATCACCCAAAGGGCGAAATTCCGCAGATTGGCGTTCATCTCAAGTCCTTGACCCGCGAATCCGCGGCGCCGGAGCATACTACGTGCCAGCAAATCGTGGCGGCTTCACGTCCCCGATACCCCGGCAATGTAGGGTTCGACCTGCCCCCTGCCAAGAACCCGAGAATAGCCAATCGATCGATTATAGGCCTATTTCGTAAAGCGGCCCTTGCCTTGTCGGCGCATGGCTAATCTGCGCCTTGCGGGTGCGCGTTCGACCGTCAGGTGGTCATGATCGAGCGTAATGAGCGCCCCAGCCAAGGTCCGGCGCAGGCGGGAGCGCGCCTGCCGCAACGCTTCATAAAGGCTTTCGAGCTTGGCGAGCTCGACCGGACCCTCGTCCCCGGTATGGGCGACCGCTTCGCCCAGTAGCCGTAGCGCCACTTCGGCGGGCAGGCCGGCGAACGGCGCAGTCGCGAACACGATCGGTCCGTGGTCCGGCCACGGCGGCGGGGCGAGCGCGGAGCGCGCGGCCTGCACGGCGACTTGGATCGTCGATTCGGCGCGCCGCAGCCGCGCCGCAAGCCGCGCCAGGCCGCGCGCATCGAGGCCCTCGCGCGCCAGTGCCGGCATCAAGCTGCGCAGGCGCGCGCGGGTAAAACGCGGATCGCGATTGCTCGGGTCTTCGGCATAGGCGATGCGCGCAGCCTCCAAGGTCGCGACGAGCCGCGCCTTGGGAAGATGCAGGAGCGGGCGCACCAGAAAAATCTCGCGCACGCCATTGAGCGGCAGCGGCGCCGCGTGCGCCATGCCGGTGAGCCCGAACAGCCCGCTGCCGCGCGCGAGACGAAACAGCACGGTCTCGGCCTGATCGTCCAGCGTGTGCGCGGTCAGGATATGAGCGAAGCGCGCGCGGGTGGCGACCTGCGCAAGCAACGCATAGCGCGCGTAACGCGCCGCCTCCTGCAGGCCGGTTCGCGGCTTTCGGCCGCGCCAGCGCAGCGTGCGATGCGGAACGCCGAGGCGGCGCGCGAGCTGCTTGACCGTGACCGCTTCGCGCGC
Source organism: uncultured Alphaproteobacteria bacterium (assembly GCA_963724715.1). Taxonomy (GTDB): domain Bacteria; phylum Pseudomonadota; class Alphaproteobacteria; order Rhizobiales; family Xanthobacteraceae; genus BOG-931. The sequence goes on from CAVRVV010000009.1 coordinate 398,496, forward strand.
TGCTTCCAGCCGCAAGCCGTGATCGATGGTGACGGCAATGAGTTTCGGTGCGCGCTTGAGCCGCTTCGCCCAGCGCGCCGCCAGCACCAGCAGCGCCGTGGAATCCGGGCCGCCCGACACCGCAAGCACCAGACCGGGCAAATCTTCGAGACCACGAAACAGCGCATTCGCTTCGCCGTCGCCAACCGCTGCGTCAGCAGTGGGCACGCTTCTGTTCCCGGTCGACGCCTTGCTTCACGCTCACCGAAGCGCGCGGATATTTGCGCAACACCTCGCCGAGCGAAGCGCAGGCCGCTTCCTTTTCGCCGAGCGCCGCAAGCGACATGCCGAGCCGCAACAGCGCATCGGGCGCCCGCGCGGTGGTGTCATATTTCGTCGACACCGCGAGGAAGGCTTCGGCGGCATCGCGATAGCGCTGGCCTTGAAACAAGGCTTCGCCCATCCAGAATTGCGCATCGGGCGCCAGGCGATCGGTCGGATATTGGCGCAGGAAATTCGCGAACTCATCCGCGGCGGGACCATAGTCCTTGTGCTGCAGGTAACCGTAAGCGAGATCGAACTCGTCCTTGGGCGAATTGCCAGGCGGCAGCGTCGCCTGCATGGCGCCGGTACCGCTCGGATTGCTCGGCGGCGGCGGCGGCAAGGCACCGCCCGGCGGCGGCGGCGGTGGCACGGAGGCGCGGGAAAGATCGAGCGGCGCGCCGGGCTGGCGCGGACCGCCTCCGGCGGGTGGCACATCGGTAACCGGCGGCGGCGGTTCGGTCGCCGCCGTACTGGTGCCGAGCGGACGCGGCGCGCCGGGTGCAGCCGGATTGAGCGCCGGATTAAATGCATCGCCGCGACCGCTGCGTCCTTGTGGCGGAGGCGGCGGCTCCGGTTCGATGGGCGCTGGCGGCGGCGCTGCGGCGATGACCGGCGCGGGCGGAGCTGCGACGGGCGGCGGCGAATATTGTGCGCCCGGGCGCGGCGGCGGCGGTTGAGGCGACGCCGGCGCGCGGGCGCCGGTCTGGCTGCCGTCCTGCAGCGCGCGGAGCTGCTGCTCGAGCTGCTGATTGCGGTATTGCAACTGCTCCACCGTACCGGTGAGCTCGCGTAGCGCCGCTTCGAGGCGGTCGATACGGGTCAAAAGCTCGGCTTGAGACATTTGCGCGCGGGCGGCGCCGCCCCATAGCGCACATACGAGTGCGACCACGACGAGGGAAATGGAGCGGATCATCGCCGGCAACTTTTTCGCTGGATTGGTGGGGCTTAACATAGCGCAACGTGCGACCAAATTGTGACTATCCGCCGCATTCGACGGCATCATTCCGCGGGCTGGATGCGCGGATGCTTGCGCGCGGCAAGCCATTCCTCGAAGCGCTGGATCACCACGAACAGCGACGGCACGAACAGGACGGCCAGGCAGGTCGAGGCGATCATGCCGGAGAACACCGTGATGCCGATCGATTTGCGGGCGCTGGCCCCTGCCCCGCTGGCGACCACAAGCGGCGCGACGCCGAGGATGAAGGCAAACGACGTCATCAGGATCGGCCGGAACCGGGCGCGGGCGGCATCCACCGCGGCGTCGATGATCGACCGGTTGTCGCGCACGCGATGCTCGCGCGCCACCTCGACGATCAGGATGGCGTTCTTGGCCGACAGCGCGATCAACAGGATCAGACCGATCTGGGTGTAGAGATTGTTGTCGATGCGAAGTCCTTTGAGCACCAGCACCGGCCCGACCAGAGCGAGCGGCACCGAAAGGATGATGGAGAGCGGCGCGTACCAGCTTTCATATTGCCCGGCCAGCACCAGATAAACCAGCAGCAGCGCCATCGCGAACACGAAATACATCTGGCTGCCGACGATCTTCTCCTGATACGACATCGCGGTCCATTCGGTGCCGGTGCCGGGCGGCAAGGTTTTCGCCGCATTCTCCTCCATCAGCCGGATCGCCTCGCCGGAGGAAAAACCCGTGGCCGGCAGGCCGATGATGCTCGACGACGGATAGAGATTGTACAAGCTGATCAGCGGCGCGCCGACCGTCAGGGTAACCGAGGCCACGGTGCCGAGCGGAATCATATTGCCCTGCTGATTGCGCACCCACAGGGTCTCGATATCGCGTGGCCGCAGCCGGAACGCGGCGTCGGCCTGGGCATAGACCTGGAAAACGCGGCCGAACTTGTTGAACTGCACGACGTAGGTCGAACCCAGATAGGTCGCCAGCGTGGCAAAGACCTGATCGACCGAAACGTGCAGTGTTTGCGCCTTGACCCTGTCGACCTCGACGCGCAATTGCGGCGCCGCGGCGCGGAACGACGTCGACACGCGCTGCAGCGCGCTTTGCGACTGCGCATTGGCGACCATGGTGTTGGTGATGCTCTGCAACTTGGCGAAATCGGTGCTACCGTCGCGCAGCTCCACCTGGAGCGTAAAACCGCCGGCATTGCCGATGCCCTGGATCGGCGGCGGCGGCAGCGTGATCACCCGCGCGTCGATGTCGGCGAGCGCCGCCGAGATGCGCGGGAACAGCGTGCGCAGATCGTCGCGCTCGCTCCAATCCTTGAGCACCACATAGGCGACGCCGGCATTGGCCAGCGTTGCATTGTTGTCGAGGGCTGAGACGCCGGAGATGGCGATCACGTTCGCGACGCTCGGATCCTTCTTCGCGATCTCCGAGACCTGTTCGAGCACCTTTTGGGTGCGGTCGAGCGCGGCGCCGTCGGGCAATTGCACGGCGACGAGGAGATAGCCCTGGTCCTCGAGCGGCAGAAAGCCGGTCGGCACCCGGGACAGGCCGAAAAAGGCCAAACCAATGATGACGAAGGCGACGATGGTCATCAGGCCGGCATGGGACACCATGCGGCCGATCAGGCCGGCATAGTGGTGTTCCATGCGCCCATAGACGGCATTGAAGCCGCGATAAAATGCATTGCGCCGTTCCGGCGGCACCGGCGGCCGCAGCCACAGCGCCGCTTGCGTCGGCTTGAGCGTCACCGCATTGATCGCGGAGAGCATCGCCGTCGCCGCGATCACCAGCGCGAATTGCGCGTACATGCGGCCGGTCAGGCCGGGCAGGAACGCCGCCGGCAGGAACACCGACATCAGCACCAGCGTGATGCCGATGATCGGTCCCAACAGCTCGTCCATGGCGCGGATCGCGGCGTCATGGCCGCTCATGCCGCGCTCGATATTGTGTGCCGCGCCCTCGACCACGACGATGGCGTCGTCGACCACGATGCCGATCGACAGCACGATGGCGAACAGCGTCGAAAAATTCACCGTGAAGCCGAGCGCATACATGGCGGCAAAGGCGCCGACGATGGTCACCGGCACGGTGGTGGCCGGGATCAGCATGGCGCGCCAATCCTGCAGGAACACCATGATGACGATCAGCACCAGGACGCCGGCCTCGATCAGCGTCTTGTAAACTTCGTGGATCGACGCATTGACGAAGATCGTGGTGTCGAACGGAATGGCGTAGACCAGGCCTTGCGGGAAATCGCGCGACAGGGTTTCCATCTTGGCCTTGACCGCATGCTCGACATCGAGCGCGTTGGCGCCGGGGGACTGATAGATGCCGATGCCGGCAGCCTGCTTGCCGTCGAGGTTGAAATACTGGCTGTAGGTCTGTGCGCCGAGCTCGACCCTGCCGACGTCGCTGATGCGCGTGATCTGGCCGTTGTCGCCGGTCTTGACGATGACGTTCTCGAACTGCCGCACATCGGTGAGGCGGCCCGACAGATCGATGGTGTATTGGAAATTGACGCCCGGCGGCGTCGGCGGCGTGCCGATCTGGCCGGCGGTGACCTCTTGGCTCTGCTGTTGCAGCGCCACCACCACGTCCTGGGCGTTGAGGCTACGCGCTTTCAGCTTCTCCGGATCGAGCCAGATGCGCATGGAATACTGGCCGGCGCCGAACACATTGACATTGCCGACGCCCGGCAGGCGCGCCAATTCGTCCTTGAGCCTGATGGTGGCGTAATTCGCCAGATAAAGGCTGTCGTAACGGCCGTCAGGCGCGGTGAGCGTGACGAACAACAGGATCGCGGTCGAGCGCTTCTGCACCGTGACGCCCTGGGCCTGAACCGGCGTCGGCAGCTGCGACAGCGCACTGGCGACGCGGTTCTGCACCAGGATCTGCGCGTTATCGAGATCGGTGCCGATCTTGAACGTAACGGTGAGCGTGTAGCTGCCGTCGCTGGCGCTGGTCGATTGCATGTAGATCATGTTCTCGACGCCGTTGACCTGCTGCTCGATCGGCAGTGCCACGGTGTCGAGCAGCGTCAGCGCGCTGGCGCCGGGATAGCGCGTCGTCACCTGCACGGTCGGCGGCACCACGTCGGGATATTGCGCCACCGGCAAGCCGTAGAGCGCGACGGCGCCGATCAGAATCATCAAGATGGCGAGCACGTTCGCCAGCACCGGACGCTCGATGAAGAATTTGGAGATCATTGCCGAGTCTCCACGCGCTAATTCTTTGCCGCAGGCGAGCTCAGCTCGGCATCGACCTTCTGGCCCGGGATCGCGCGCATGATGCCGCCGACGACGACGCGGTCGTCCTTGGTCAAACCTTTGTCGACGACGCGCAGATTGCCGACCAACTGGCCGGCCTCGACTTGGCGCTGCTCGACCACGTTGTCCTTGTTGACGACCAGCACGTAGCGGCCGCCCTGGTCGCTGCCGATGGCGACATCGGGCACCAGCAGCGCCGGGATCGGCCGCGACGGCACGCGCACGCGCACGAAATAACCCGGCACGAGGGCGCGTGCGGGATTCTCCAGGACGGCGCGCGCGGCCTGAGTGCCGGTCGAAGGATCGACAGACGGCGCGACATAGTCGAGCTTGCCGATGTGCGGAAAATCGCTCTCGTTCTGCAGGGCGATCTCGACCTTGTCGCCGATCAGATCGGCGGTGGTGCGGCCCTCGCGCGCGAGATTGGCGCGCACCTGCAACGCGTCGCGCTCGCTCGCGGTGAAATTCACCCAGATCGGATCGAGCTGCACGATGGTGGCAAGCACGGTCGGCGAGTTGGCGCCGACCAATTGGCCGATCGACACCTGGCGCGCGGAAACGACGCCGTCGAACGGCGCGGTGACGTCGGTATAGCTGAGATTGATCTCGGCCTGCCGCTCGTTGGCCTGCGCCGATTGCAGGTCGGCCTGCGATGAATCGCGCTGCGCCAGCGCCTTGTCGTAATTGGCCTGCGTCGAGACTTGCTTCTGAATCAGATCGGCCTGGCGCTGATATTCGGCCTGCGCCTGCGTCAACGTCGCTTGCGCGCTGGTGACGGACGCCTTGGCGGCATCGACCTTGAGTCGATAGGGCTCGGGCTCGATGGTGAACAGCGACGTGCCCTTCTTGACGAATTGGCCGTCGGTATAGCCGATGGCCTGGACGAAACCCTGGACGCGGGCGACGAGGTCGACCGAATTGACCGCGGCCGCGTTGCCGGTGGCGTCGAAATAGCGCGTGACGTCCTGGGCGACAGGCAACGCAACGGTGACCTTCGGCGGCGGCGGCGCGGCGTATTGGTTGCTCTGGCCGCAGCCGGCGAGGAAAGCAGTCAGTGCCAGCGTCGTGGTCGCGAGCGCACGATGGGTCATGACAAAAGTTGCCCTTGCGGATGCGAATGGTCGCTACGAGACGATCTTAGGCGAATTGCAGAGAAATGGGACGGTCAGTTTAGCGCCGCCAAGATAGATGAAATTGCGGCGGCAAGGCACGCGGTTTCTTGCCGGCTGCTAATCCTGCTTGCCGGCCGTTGCCATCCCATCGGTCCCCTCCCGAATCCAAGCGACCAACAATTGCCAGGCGATGGACAGCACGATCGGGCCAACGAACAGACCGATAAGGCCGTGCGCCAACGTACCGCCGATGACACCGATCAATATCACCGGCATCGGCGTCGTCAGCCCGCGCGCCATGACCAGCGGACGCAGCACATTGTCCAGCAGCATCACCGGCAGCATGTAGATCGTGAAGATCACGGCCGCCGTTTTTGCCAGCGCAAACCAGCTCCAAATGACCACCGGCACCAGGACGATCGACGGGCCGACTTGAATAATCCCGAGCAGCAGAACCAAAAAGCTGAGCAGGCCGGCGGCGGGAACGCCGGCCACCAGCAAGCCAATGCCGGCGAGCAAGGCCTGCAACGCCGAAATTCCGATGACGCCGCGCGATACATTGCGGATCGTGGCGCCGGTCAGATCGATGAACTCTTCGGTGCGGTCGGTCACGATATGGCGCATGGCGTTCTTGACGGACAGCACCAGCGCCGGCCCGGGCACGAACAGAAATGCCGAAACGAGAATTCCGATGATGAACTTGACCATGTCCAATCCGGCAGTCGCTGCGATTCCTAGTACGCTTGAGCCGATCGATTTGAGCTGCGGCGCCCACTCGCCGACCAGCGCCTTGATGTTGGTCGAAGCAAGGTGCCAGATTTGATAGACCTCGCCGCCGACGAAAGGCCAAGTCTGGACCGACTCATACGGCGGCGGAATGGTCAGGCTGCCGTCTGAGAGCCGCGCATAAAGCGTTCGCAGATTGTCGCCCAGGCTGACGCCGAGCCAGGTGACCGGGCCGAAAATGACGACAAGGCTGAAAATCGTGATCGCCGCCGCAGCCACGCCGCGATGGCCGCGCAGCCGCACCGCCAGCCAGTCGAACACCGGATAAAGCGCGACCGCGAAGATGATGCTCCAGACGATGATCGACAGGAACGGTTGCAGCAATACCCACGACAAGTAGACCAGCAGCGCCAAACAGCCGATCCGGATTGCGGAAATAATAAACGTCTTATCCGCTCCATCGACCGCGGTGATTTTATTGGCGTCTTCCGGCACGGGCGGTGTCCTCAAGGTCATGCCAAATCGGCCATCGTCCAGTGGGAGAGAGTATCACGGCCGCTGTGGGTTGTCGGCAGCCTAAAAACGCAACCGGCGCCGTTGCGGCGCCGATCGAGAACTGCAGGTATCTGGGATTGATCCGCTTAAGAGCTCTGATCGAGCACCGTCACCGCGCGGCGGTTTTGCGACCAGCACGAAATATCGTCGCACACCGCGACCGGCCGCTCCTTGCCGTAGGAGATCGTGCGCATGCGCGCCGCCGCGATGCCGCGCGAGGTCAGATATTCGCGCACCGTTTGCGCCCGGCGTGCGCCGAGCGCGATGTTGTATTCGCGGGTGCCGCGCTCGTCGGCGTGGCCCTCGATGGTGAAGGCGTAGCGGTTGTAGTTGCTGAGCCACTGCGCCTGCTTGTCGAGCGTGGCGCGTGCCTGCTCGGTCAGTTCCGATGAATCGGTTTCGAAAAAGACGCGGTCGCCGACATTGACGACGAAATCCTGCTGGCTGCCGGGGGTCGCGGACGAGCTGGTCTGGTCGACCTGCTGCTTGGCGCAACCCGCGATCATCAGCCCGGCCAGGATGACGGCCGCGAATTTGGCGCAGCGGACGATGCTCACGACGTTCATTCCGGTGCCTCCATTGCTTCCGTATGCATTGCCACCGGGTCTAGCAGCGCCTTCGTTAAACGAACGTTCCGTCAACCTTGATGCGGCCTTACAAAGAAGCCTCGACCCCGAAGAACCCGCTGAAAGCTTTGGCAATGGTTAATGAGACCTCAATGCGGCAAGCGTGTGATTGCGCGCCGCGGTTTTAAGACAAGAGCGGCGACCAAGCGGGATCGGAGGCGAAGCTAGGCGTCGGAACCCGTTGCTGATTGCGTCCGGCGGTATCGATGGTGAACAACGACGGCCCGGCGCTGCCGACGGCGTCGCTGAAATACATGATCACGCGGCCATTGGGGGCGAAGGTCGGTCCTTCGTTATGGAACCCCTCGGTCAGGATGCGCTCGCCGGAGCCGTCCGGCTTCATCACGCCGATCGCGAACGTTGAGGCCGACTGCTTGGTGAAGGCGATGTAGTCGCCGCGCGGCGACCACACCGGCGTCGAGTAGCTGCCGTCGCCGAAGCTGATGCGCTGCGCCGCGCCGCCGGCCGCCGGCATGACGTAGATCTGCGGATGGCCGCCGCGGTCGGATTCGAAGCAGATTTGCGAACCGTCGGGCGCATAGGACGGCGCGGTGTCGATCGCCGGCGTGTTGGTCAACCGCGTCGTCGCCTTCGAGCGCAGATCCATGATGAAGAGATTGGCGTTGGAGCCTTCCTGCAGGCTCATGATCACGCTCTGGCCGTCAGGCGAGAACCGCGGCGCAAAACTCATGCCGGGAAAGTTGCCGACGACTTCGCGCTGGCCGGTTTCGATATTGAGCAGATAGACCCGCGGATCGCCCTGGCCGTAGGCCATGTAGGTGATCTCTTGCGTCGACGGCGAAAACCGCGGGGTGAGCACGAGGTCGTCGCCGCGGGTCAGGTAGCGCACATTGGCGCCGTCCTGGTCCATGATGGCGAGCCGCTTGATGCGGCGATCCTTCGGCCCGGTCTCGTCGACGAAGACGACGCGGGTGTCGAAATAGCCCTTCTCGCCGGTGAGCCGTTCGTAGATCGCGTCCGAGATGATGTGGGCGATGCGGCGCCAATTGTCGGGCGTGGTGAAATATTGCTGGCCGGCAAGCTGCTGGCCGGCGAGCACGTCCCACAGCCGGAATTCGGCTTTCAGCCGGCCGTCGCTCTGACGGGTGATGCGGCCGGTGACCAGCGCTTGGGCGTTGATGGTGCGCCAATTGGGGAAGTTCGGCACGTTGTCGACGCCGGTGAGTTTTTCCAGAAACGCGGCGGGATCGATCGGCAGGAACAGGCCGGAGCCTTTGAGGTTCGCGGTGATGATTTGCGTGACACCGACCGCGGTGTCGTTGTCGCTGTCGGCACCGCCGAAGAAGTTCGGAATGGCGATCGGCAGCGGCTGGAAATTACCCTCGGTGATGTCGATGCGGACGGCGCCCGCATAGCGTGCCGACAGCGTCAAGCCGCCGGCGGCGGCGCCGAGCGCCAGCGCGCGCCGTCGCGTCACGGAGAGATCGGGCAATCGCAAAATATTCATGACGTTTGAATTCTCAAAACAAAACCTCAGCCGCCGAGCAGCTCTTGCGGATCGAATTTCAGCTCGAGGTCTTTCCATTGGTCGTAGTGCTCAGGTTTGAGCATGGTGAACGGCTGGCACATCAGCAGTGCGCGCTTGGCGCTCTCGGCCAGCGCCGGGCCGAGCGCCGACGCGGTGCCCTCGACCAGCACCGGCTCTCGCGACATCGAAGCGTCCGGCTTGAACAGGACGCGGAGCACGACGTAGATTTTTGTCGACGCGTTGACGCCGGCCGGCGGGCTCCAGCAGGTGGAAATGCGCGCGCGCAGCGCGTCGATTTCGCTTTGCGACAATTGCGCCGCCGCGCCGGTCGAAGAGCCGAGATTGGGTTGATTGTTCAGCGTCTCGGCCGCCGCCATCTGGCGCTGCGGAGCGCGCTTGTCGAGCAAAGCGGCGACCTGGTCGGCGTTGAATTTGGGCGAGTCGCGCGGCGGCGTGTCGGGACTGGCCTTATCGTCCGGCTTCGACGGCTTGGCGGCGTCCTTCTGCTTCAAGAGATCGGCGATCTGGTCGGGCTTGTAGTCGGGCGGCTTGGCCTTGGCGGGCTTGTCCGCGGGTTTCGGGTCAGGCTTGTTGTCGGGCTTGTTGTCAGGCTTGGGCTGCTGCTTCGCCGACGTATCGGTTTTGATCTCCGGTTTCTTATCGACGGGCTTGGGCGCGACCTCATCGACCGGCTTGGGCGTATCGACCTTGTCGGCGACCGGCTTGATGTCGTCGACCTTCAGCTTCGGCGTGTCCTTCACGCCTTTGGTGAGCTCCGTGAAGTCCTTCACCGAAATCGTATTGAGGGCCATGGTCGGAGTGGCGGGCGCCTCCATCGGCTGCGCCGCGAAGGCGACAAGGCACATCCCCAGCGCGACCAGGTGCACAATCGCCGATATGGTGAGGCTTCCCCTCATGGCCCTGGCTTTTAGGATCCCTGCCCGAATTCCGTCACCAGCTCGACGCGGCCATATCCGGCGCTGTTCAAGCGTCCCAACAGACCCATGATCATACCGTAATTCAGCGCCTTATCGGCTTTAAAGTAGATCGGCGCGGAAGACCCGCCGCGGGTCGCGGTGACGGCCTGCAATTTCTGCAGCAGTTCGTCGCCGGTGACCTTGGCCTCCTGCAGGTAGATCTGGCCCTGGCCGTCGATGGTGACGGTGAGCGGATCGGTGTTTTGGCTGAGCGACTTGGCCTGGCTTTGCGGCAGGTTGATCGGCACGCCGACCGTGAGCAGCGGCGCCGACACCATGAAGATGATGAGCAGCACCAGCATGACGTCGACGAACGGCGTCACGTTGATCTCGCTCATGACCGGACGCCGGCGGCGGCCGCTCCTGCCGCTCGACGCGGCCTCGATCACACCTCCCGCCATGGTCCCCTCACCCGCGCTCGTCGATCTGCCGCGACAGGATCGCCGTGAATTCGTCGGCGAACCCCTCCAGCCGCTGGGCCTGCTTGTTCACCTCGGAGGTGAACTTATTATAGAAAATAGTCGCCGGAATGGCGGCAACGAGGCCAATTGCCGTCGCAAACAGCGCCTCCGCGATGCCCGGCGCCACCACCGACAGCGAAGTGTTCTGCGACGCCGCGATCGACTGGAAGCTGGTCATGATGCCGGCCACGGTGCCGAACAGACCGATGAAGGGGCCGGCCGAGCCGACCGTCGCCAGCACCAGAAGGCGCCGTTCCATGTGCTCGATCTCGCGGGCGGTGGCGACGGCCATCACCTTCTCGATGCGCATCTGCAGGCCGGCGAAGGAGCGGGCATGGCCCTCGAAGCTGCGCTTCCATTCGCGCATGGCGGCGACGAACAGGACGCCGGTCGAATGCTCGGGCTTGGCCGAGAGCGATTTATAAAGCTCCTCAAGGGATTGGCCGGACCAGAACGCCTGTTCGAAATGGTCGCCGGCCTTGCGAATGCGCGCAAACAGCATGGTTTTGTCGATGGCAATGGCCCAGACCCAGACCGAACACACCAGAAGCCCGACCATGACCGACTCGACGATCCAGTGCGCGTGCCAGAACAGGTGGAACAGCGACAGGTTCGACGACGTCAACGGTGCGACCGACTGCGCGATGTCGCCAGGATTCATGGAGCGTCCCTTTCAGCGGTTCGGCCGGGCAACGGCCAGAACCGCAGCCAAACCGGCACCATGACCGGCATAGCGCACTGACGCCGGGACCAAAGGGCATAAGGCAGCCGCTTCGCGCGCACCGACCAAAAGCCGAAATTTCGCGAGGACCCGCGCCGGACCCGCCACCGGCCAGACCGAATTCATCGCGAAACTTGTCCAAACTAGGGCGCAACACCGGTCGTTCCGGCCTAACGAAGCCCGACTGTGCTTAATGGGGGGTTAAAGGGGCGGGCGATTACCCGGCAGCCTTTCGCATAAACGCCGCCGGCGGGCCGCCCGGCCCCGCCCCGGGTCGCACTGCCACACGCCATTGACGGGCCAACGCGCCCAGCGCTTAACTTAACGACCGACATCTTTACGTTGCTCATCATGACGCTAGCGGATGTTGCGCCCGCGCTGGATTTGGCGCCGGCGACCGAGACCGGCGCGCTCGGCCTCTATCAGCTCAAGCGGCTGTGGTCGCGCGCCAGGGCGGCGCGGGCGGGCCGGTACTGGCCGACGACTGCACGACCGCCATCTCGACCATCTCGTCATCCACGCCAGCGGGCTGGGCCTCGAACAGACCATGAGTTTTCTCGGCCAAGAAGCGCCGAGTTTCGAAGAGTTCGAACGCTGGATCGTCGCCACCACCGGCGGCGTCGCCCCGCTGCAGGTCGCGCGCATCAATACCGCGGTCGCAGGCGACGATGTCCCGCACGAGACTTCGCGCTGGCTCGCGGCAGTAGAAGCGAGTACGCCGGTGCTGGACTCTTCCGATCTCGCCTGCTGGCGGGAGCACGGCTACGTCGTGCTCCATGACGCCGTGACGCCGGCGACGCGCGAAGCGGCAGCGCTTGCGCTGTGGCGGCATCTCGACGCCACGCCGGACGATCCCGAGACATGGTATCCCCCGAACGATCACGGCATCATGGTGCAATATTTCCAGCACCCCGCTTTCGAGGCGGTGCGCCGTTCACCACGCATCCACAAGGCCTTCGCCCAGCTCTGGGGCACGGCGGATCTGTGGGTGACCACCGATCGCGTCGGCTTCAACGCGCCGGAGCGGGAAGGTTTTATATTCCCCGGACCGCGCCTGCACTGGGATGTCAGCGTCAAGACGCCGTTCCTGCTCGGCACCGGCGGCATCCTTTATCTCACCGACACGCCGCCCGAGCAGGGCGCGTTCACGATCGTGCCGGGATTCCAGCGCTGGGGCGAAGCCTGGCTGCAAGCGTTGCCACCCGGCGCCGACCCGCGACAGCAAGACCTCTACGCGTTGGGCCCGCGCGCCATCGGCGGCCGCGCCGGCGATCTCGTCATCTGGCATCAGGCGCTGCCGCACGGCGCCAGTCCCAACCGCGGCACGCGCCCGCGCATGGTGCAATACGTCAACATGTTCCCGACCCGGATCGAGGAACATGAGGAGTGGATTTAGGACGCGTGGGGCATTCGCAGCGCCCCAGCCACTATCCTCTCCGCGCAATCACCTGCGGATTGGCGAGTCTGAGCTGACGGCCTTGTGCGAACAGCACGATCTGTTCGAAGGCTTCGCGGAAATAGAGCTCGAAATTGGTCCACTCCGCCCAGCCGAGGTGGGGCGTGCATAAGACGTTCGGCACTGCCAAAAACGGATGATCGCCGCCCACGATCGGCTCCTGCTCATAGACGTCGACGGCCGCGTAACCGGGCCTGCCCTGGCGCAGCGCATTGAGCAGAGCGCCCGGCGCGATCAACTCCGCCCGCGACGTATTGACCAGGAGCGCCGTCGGTTTCATGCGCGCGAGGTCCTCGGCCGTGACGATACCGGTCGTGTCGGGTCGCAGCCGCACATGCAGCGAAAGAACGTCGGAGCGCTCGAACAGATCGGCCTTGTCGCGCGCAACGGCGTAGCCTGCGGCCTGCGCCTTTGCCGCCGAGGCGCTTTGGCCGAAGACCAGAATGTTCATGCCCAGTCCGCGGCCGGCCTCGGCGACCAGCTGACCAATCGTGCCGAGGCCGAAAATGCCCAAGGTGGATCCACGCAGCCGGTGCGAAAGGGTGCACGGCCAGTCGCCGCGCTTCATGCGCTCCGCCTCGAGAGCGACGTTGCGCCTCGCCGCAAGGATCAAGGCGACCGTCAATTCGGCCGGCGCGACGGGAGAATTACTCTGGCCGGTCGAAACCGGGATGCCGAGCTCCGTACAAGCCTTGAAATCGATTGTCTGCGAATTGCGTCCCACCAGTGCGATCAGTTTCAGCCTCGGCAACCGCTCCAACAAAGCGCGCGAGAACTCCACGCGCTCCCGTATCGAGACCACGACGTCGGCCTCGCGCAGGCGCTCGACCAGGTGATCGAGATCGCGTGCAGGCTCGCGATAGCGGATGATCTCATATTGCCGGATGAGATCGTAGCAATCGAGATGATCGACGAGGTTTTGATAATCGTCCGGGATCACGATCTTCATGGGATATTCGGAAAGCCACTCCTTGGTCACGGTTTTCTCGCACCGTCCGCCGAAGCGGATACCGCCTGCGCGTTGATGAGTTTACGCCGCAGCTCAGGCCCGGCGGCGCGGCACCTGCAGCGGCAGCCGGTCGAACAAGGTCGGACCGTTCGGCTGCGCGCCCTCGATGGTCAGAAGGCGCAGCTTGGTCACGACACCGCCCGGCGCGGAAAAGCCGCCGACCTTGCCGCCGGCGGCGAGCACGCGATGACAGGGCACGATGATCGGAATCGGATTTTGTCCGAGCGCCTGACCGACATCGCGCGCCAGATTGCGATCGCCCAGCCGTTCGGCGATTTCGCCGTATGACAGCGTCGCGCCCGGCGGAATGGTGCGGGCGATATCGTAAACGCGGCGGTTCAAGTCGGCTACGCCCGCCGTGTCGATAGTCACATGGGTCAGATCGCGCGGCTCACCGCTGAGCAGCGCAACAATGTCGTCGATGGCGCGCTGCACGGCGTCCGGCAGCACGGCTTCGCGCGCGCCAGCAAAGCGTCGGAGAATCCGATTGCGGGTCGCATCTTCGTTGCGCTCAGGCAACTGCACGCCAGCGACCCCGAGTTCGCTCCAAACGATGCCGCAGTGGCCGATCGCCGTTTCGAATAATGCAAAACCGAGTTCGCTCATGACGGAACCAATATAATGCGCGGTGCGGGTCCAGCCACCCGATTTGTGCGCACGGAAAAAAATCAGCCCTGCGCTGCGTCCTGGTCGGCCTTCATGGCGATGCGCAGCGGTTTCGGGATCGGCCGCGCCCGGCCACCCGAGATGAAGGCCACCCGCACATGGGCCTCGACCAACAGCTCGTCGCCGCGCATGACTCGCTGGCGCACCATGGCGGAAGCGCCTTTCACGTCGTGCGGCTCGGTGACCACTTCGAGCACGTCGTCCATGCGCGCGGGTTTGAGGAACTCGATATTCATCGAGCGCACCACGAAGGCAAAGCCCGGCGCTTCCTTGGCGGTCTCCTCGAACAGCGCGCGGTGGTCGGCGCCGATCATGCGCAGATAATTGGTCCGCCCGCGCTCCATGAAGCGCAGATAGCTGGCGTGATAAACGACGCCGGTGAAATCGGTGTCCTCGTAATAGACCCGCACCGTGAGCACGTGCCGGCCGTCGCGGATTTCGCCGTCGAGGGGGACGCTCTTCATCGTCCTATCTCCACGGCACCCGCCCTGCCATGGCGTGCTCCCAGTTCCGACCGTCGAACTCTTTGACATCGAGCGCCGCGATATCGACGCCATCGAGGCAGCGCACGTTGACGTCGATCTTGTCGGGATCGGAGCGCGGCACATAGAACGGATGGATGCCGCAGGTGGCGCAGAAAGTGTGCTGCGCCGCGCCGGTATTGAACCGGTAGGTCGTCAGCGCATCCTTGCCGCTGATCAACTCGAATTTGTCCGGCGGCACGATGAGATGCAGAAAACCCTTTTTGGCGCACATCGAGCAATTGCAGTAGGTGACGCGCGACAAATCCGCGGTGACGCGGAACCGCACCCGGCCGCAATGGCAGCCGCCATCAAAGGTCTGCGACACGGCTTCAGCCAACTCGTTCCAACGGCGGCGACGGCTCCGGAATGTCCAATTTCCATTCCTTTGCGGCTTCAATCCAGGATGCAATCGCATCCTGCACATTTTTCAGCGCCTCTTCAGGCGTCTCGCCGTCGGACATGCAACCCGGCAAATCGGGCACGGTTGCGAGGTACCCCCCGCCATCGTTCTCCGCCAGACGCTCGATGCGCACGGCATATTCGAGTTTCATCGACTACCTCCGTACGCCTCAATATAGCGCACCAGCTTACGAATGTAGACCGGCTTGATCGGCCGATGCGCCGGTATGGTCAAAATCTCGCGAGCCGCAGGATGGCGCACGTGGGCATGCGAACCCTTGCCGAAACGGAAACTTAGCCCGTATTCAAGGCACAATGACTCGACATCACGAATGCGCCAATCGCCAGCCGGATTACGGCGCATGCTTTCCAGCAGCGCAGAGGGCATCAGTCGTCTTCTCCCGCCACGAACAACCCGAACTGCGCCGGGTCGCGCGCCGGCTCCGGCAAACCGAGATGCCGAAAACCGTGGCCGGTGACGAGGCGGCCGCGCGGCGTGCGTTGCAAGAGCCCGCATTGGATCAGATAGGGCTCGATGATGTCCTCGATGGCGTCGCGCGGCTCCGACAGCGCGGCGGCGAGCGTTTCGACGCCGACCGGGCCGCCTGCGTAGTGCATCACGATCGTGGTCAGATAGCGCCGGTCCATGGCGTCCAGTCCCGCAGCATCCACTTCGAGCGCGGCGAGCGCTTTGTCGGCGACGGCACGGTCGATCGCGGTGGCGCCGGCGACAGAGGCGAAATCGCGCACGCGGCGCAGCAGCCTTCCGGCGATGCGCGGGGTGCCGCGGGCGCGGCGCGCGATTTCGTTCGAGCCATCGGCGGTGACGCCGATGCCGAGCACGCGGGCGCCGCGATTGACGATGAGCTCGAGCTCGGCCTCGGTGTAAAAATTCAGCCGCACCGGAATGCCGAAGCGGTCGCGTAGCGGATTGGTAAGGAGCCCGGCGCGCGTGGTGGCGCCGATCAGGGTGAATTTGGCGAGATCGATCTTCACCGAGCGCGCCGCCGGGCCCTCGCCGATGATAAGGTCGAGCTGAAAATCCTCCATGGCCGGATAGAGGATTTCCTCGACCGCAGGGTTGAGCCGATGAATCTCGTCAATGAAAAGGACGTCGCGCTCTTCGAGATTGGTCAAGAGCGCGGCGAGATCGCCGGCCTTGGCGATCACCGGCCCCGAGGTGGCGCGGAAATTGACGCCAAGCTCGCGCGCCAGAATCTGCGCCAAGGTGGTCTTGCCGAGCCCCGGTGGACCGACGAACAGCACGTGATCGAGCGCTTCCTTGCGTCCGCGCGCGGCGGCGATGAAGATGCCGAGGTTCTTGCGCGCCTGCTCCTGGCCGATGAATTCGGCGAGCCGCTGCGGCCGCAGCGAGCTTTCCGCCGCGTCTTCCTCGCGGCGCTCGGGCGCCACCAATTTACGTTCCGGGCTCAAGCTCACCGTTCCGGCCCCCGGCTGTATTTGTTCGGCAATAATTCGCCGATCGGCACCGCCGCCGCTGCGCGGCCGTTCGGCACGATGACGCGCGCCTTGCGATCATAATCGAAAATCAGCTCGCGGCATGCCCCGCATGGCGACACGACGGAAATTGTCTGGTCCTTGTCGCCGGGCGGCGGATGGCGCACCGCGACGATCATTTCGATGCCGTCATCGCCGAGATCGACGAAGGCGCGGCCGAGCGCCACTGCCTCGGCGCAGACCGCCATGCGGCCGAGATAGGCGTCAAGATTGACGCCGGTGAAGACACGCCCCGAACGTGTGCGCAGCGCCGCGCCGACTTCCTGCCAATCGTCGCGGTAGCGCAGCTTGATCGCAGCGGTCGCGGCCGCGATCAATTCCTTGTCGGCTTTGCTCAGTTGCGCCGGCCGTTTCACTTCGCCAATTCCTTCAAGCCGAGCCGGATCAAGGTGCGCACCTCAGCGCCTTCGCCGGCGCTGCGCGCGGCGGCGGCGATGGCGGCGGCAGCCTGCGGCTGCGCATAGCCGAGATTGACCAGCGCCGAGACCGCATCGGCAAATGGCTGCGGCGCGCGTTTCTCGTCGAGCGCGCCGGAGAGCCGCACCAGCGCCGGATCGATCTGCGTATAGGCCGGCGCCTTGTCCTTCAGCTCCGTGACGATGCGCTCGGCGACCTTTGGGCCGACGCCCGGCGTGCGCGCCACCATGGCCTTGTCGCGCATGGCGATGGCCGAGGCGAGATCGACAGGCTTGAGCGTACCGAGCACCGCGAGCGCCACCTTGGTGCCGACGCCTTGCACGGTTTGCAACAGCTTGAACCATTCGCGCTCGATGTCGGACGTGAAACCGAACAGGCGAATCTGGTCCTCGCGCACATGGGTCTCAATCGACAGCGTCACCGGCTCGCCGGCGCGCGGCAATTCCTGCAAGGTGCGCGCCGAGCAATGCACCAGATAGCCGACGCCGTTGACGTCGAGGATGACGGCGTCCTCGCCGTAGGAGTCGATGATGCCCTTGAGCTTGCCGATCATCGCGCAGCTCGCACAGCTAGCTCGTCATTCCGGGGCCGAGCCAACGGGTCCGGCCCGAAGTGGCCGGCCCGATGACAGGCTCCGCGAGGAACCCGGAATCCATAGCCACTATTTTGGCAGAACGATCGCAGCGCCAGTTCTGAATGACCAGTGGTTATGGATTCCGGGCTCGGCCCCAGCCAAGTCGGCTGCTGCCGACCTGGACACTTATATGCCGATCTCGGATAAACCGAGATCGGATGCCGCCCCGGAATGACGATGTGGAACTCGCCGATCATCGCGCAACAACCTTTGCCGCTGCCGCCACCCTGAGCACCACACTTTGCCGATGATGCGCGTGCGTCACCGCGATGGCGAGCGCGTCGGCGGCATCGTGGGTGGCCGGATCGGCCTTGGGCAGCAGCACGCCGATCATCATGCGCACCTGCACCTTGTCGCCGTGGCCCGAGCCGACGATGCTCTTCTTCACCACGTTCGGGGCGTATTCGGCGACCGGCACTCCGGCTTTGGCCGGCACCACCATGGCGATACCGCGGGCCTGGCCGAGTTTGAGCGTCGCTTGCGCATCCTTGTTGACAAAGGTGGCCTCGACCGCGGCCTCGTCGGGGTGGAATTCATCGAGAATGCGCATCAGCCCGTCGTGGATGGCGAGCAGCCGCGTCGCCGTGTCGTCCCGGTCGTTGCTGGTCACCGAGCCGCAGCCGATGAAACCGAGCCTGTTGCCGGCAATCTCGACGACGCCCCAACCGGTGCGGCGGAGCCCGGGATCGATGCCGAGGATGCGAATCGGGCGCGTCATCTATGTTCCGTGATAGCGCCGGGGCCGGCTTAAGCCCAGCGAGTTCGCGCTTTGGAATTTTATGGCGAGTGGCGAATAGCGAATAGATGCCATAATCCCCATTCGCTACTCGCCATTCGCCGCGGAAAAGCCTCCTCGCATGCCGGAATACGCGCTGTTTGCCGCCGCGGTCGCCGACCACCGCTTTTGGATCGCGCTGGCGATTGCCGTTCTGGCCGGGTTGGTGCGCGGCTTTTCCGGCTTCGGCTCGGCGCAGATCTACATTCCGCTGATCGCCGCAGTGTATAGCCCGCGGGTCGCTGCAGTAACCCTCCTGATCATCGACACGCTCGGCGCGGCGCCATTCACGGTGCGGGCGTTCGCCTATTGCACCTGGCCGGAAGTGCTGCCGATGTACATTGCCGCCGCCATCGCGGTGCCGATCGGCACCTTGGCGCTCTTGGTGATCGATCCGATCGTGCTGCGCTGGTTCATCGCTTTCCTGGTGCTGTCGCTGGTCGCCGTTTTGATATCGGGCTGGCGCTATCACGGCCGGCCGCGCCTGCCGATCACCGCCGCCGTCGGCCTGTTCTCCGGCTTCGGCTCCGGCGCGGTGCAGATCGCCGGTCCCCCGGTGCTGATCTATTGGCTCGGCACGACCAACAACGTCATCACGGTGCGCGCCAATTTTCTGGTCTATTTCCTGCTGCTCGGCCTGACCTCCTGCGCGGTCTATCTGTGGCAGGGCCTGTTCACGCCGGAATTGCTGGCGCTGGCTTTGCTGTTGGCGATCCCATTTTTTCTCGCCACCGCCATCGGCGCCAAATATTTCCACGGCGCATCCGATGTGCTGTACCGCCGCATCGCCTATGCCATCATCGCTGCGTCGGCGCTGGTCAGCCTGCCGGTGTTCGATGGATTTTTGCATTAGCGCGAATAACAGATTTTACGCGCTCATCTTGGCGACCAACGCATCGGACACTTCGAAATTGGCATACACGTTCTGCACGTCGTCGTGCTCGTTGAGCGCGTCGATGAGTTTCAAAACCTTCTCGCCCTGCTCATCGTCGACCGCCACCGTATTCTGCGGCCGCCACACCAAAGCGGATTTGCGCGGCTCGCCGAATTTGGCTTCGAGCGCCTTGTTGACCGAGCCGAATTTGTCGGGTGCCGCGTAGATCTCGTGACCGTTCTCGCTCGACACCACGTCGTCGGCGCCGGCTTCCAGCGCCGCCTCGAACATCGCTTCGCCGCTCGCCACCTTGGCGTCGTATTCGATGACGCCGACATGATCGAACATGAACGAGACCGCGCCGGTCTCCGCCAAATTGCCGCCGCTCTTGGTGAAGGTGGCGCGCACTTCGCCCGCGGTGCGGTTGCGGTTGTCGGTCAACACTTCGACGATCACCGCGATGCCGCCCGGTCCATAGCCTTCGTAGCGGATTTCCTCGTAGCTCTCGGCGTCGCCGCCCATGGCCTTCTTGATGGCGCGCTCGATGGTGTCCTTGGTCATGTTCTCGGCGCGCGCGGCGATGATGGCGGCGCGCAGCCGCGGGTTCATCGCCGGATCGGGCGTGCCGAGCTTGGCCGAGACGGTGATTTCGCGGGCGAGCTTGCCGAACAATTTCGACTTCGCCGCATCCTGCCGCCCCTTGCGGTGCATGATGTTCTTGAACTGTGAATGGCCGGCCATCGTTCATTCCTTACGTCTATCGCGACACCTGATATTTCCGCCGCTATGGGAGCGCAATACCGTCCGGCACGCCCGCCGCCGCATAGGCCGCGCCGATCGCGCGCACGCGGTCGGCGTGATTAAGGTCGGCTGGATTGAGCTGATAATAGACCGTCGCCTCGTTGGTACCGCGCCCGCGAAAATGCTGATTGAGAAAGCCAAATACCTGCCGGTCAGCGGTGCCGTTGGTGGGGTCCGTCGGAAACGGCCGGGTCCACCACGGGATGGCCTGATGGCATTCGAGCTTGTCGAACATCAGGCAGTTCGGATCGACCCAGCCGCCGAATTGCTGCGCGAACACGCCGCGCCCGGGACCGACCGATTCCCACTGATCGATACAAATGGTGCGCCGCGTATCCGGATGCACGAACCAGCGCAGCGCAAAAGCCCAGTGATGATCTTTGATCGCGGCGAGCATCGAACTCAAATGATTGTCGGTCCACCAATTGTCGTCATCGAGATAAGCGACATAGCGGCTGTTCGCCAGATAGGTCAAAACGCAACGCAGCACGCCACCGTCATAGGCCGGATGCAGGCCGCCATGCCGCACCGACGTCGAATAGCCGGGATCAATGACATTGACGCAGCAATGGGCGGGACGCTCGGCGCAGATCGCTTCGATCAGGGCCACGTCGCCGTCCGGCCGGTCGATGCCGATCAAAATCTGGATGCGGCGCGCCGGCGCCTGCCTGAACACCGACTGCAGCGCTTCTTTCATGGTCGGGCGGATGATGGTCGGCATGATGACGGCGACGTCGGTCGGCCGCTGCAGATCGAAATCCGCTGCCGCGTAGGTTTTGAAATAGGACGGTGTCATGGTTTTAGGAGATAGAGCGGACCGCGCCGAAAACTCAAGACCAGAAAGCAGGGCTGGCCTGTTCCAGGCAGCCGCCAAGCCGCACCGCGCTCACGCGCGTTGCCAGGCCGGTCGCCGGGTCGGTCTCGACGGCGACGGCGCAGAGCGTCGCCGCGCCGGTCGCCGGCTCGAACCGCGCCGAAGAAATGCGCTGCAGGAAGCGCTGCATCGGCTCGTCCTTGCCCATGCCGATCACGGAATCATAGTCGCCGGTCATGCCGACGTCGCTCATGAACGCGGTGCCACCGGGAAGCACGCGCAGATCGGCAGTCGGCACATGGGTATGGGTGCCGACCACGAGGCTCGAGCGGCCGTCGCAGAAATGGCCGAACGCCTGCTTCTCGCTGGTTGCCTCGCCATGGAAATCGAGAATGATGGCGTCGGCGGCTTTGCCCAACGGACACGCCATGAGCTCGCGGTCGACGGCGGCGAACGGATCGTCGAGCGGGTCCATGAAAATGCGGCCCATGGCATTGACCACCAGCACGCGCGCGCCGTTCTTGGCCTCGATCATCGCCGCGCCACGGCCCGGCGTGCCGACGGGATAGTTGATCGGCCGAACGAGTTTT
Source organism: uncultured Alphaproteobacteria bacterium (assembly GCA_963724715.1). Taxonomy (GTDB): domain Bacteria; phylum Pseudomonadota; class Alphaproteobacteria; order Rhizobiales; family Xanthobacteraceae; genus BOG-931. The sequence continues at coordinate 420,134 of CAVRVV010000009.1, forward strand.
GGCGCCCGCTCGATGAAAACCAGCGCCTCCTTCTGGTCCCAGGCATGATTGCCGAGCGTGATGGCGTCAGCGCCGGCCTCGATCAGCTCGCGATAAATCGCTTCGGTAATGCCAAAACCGCCGGCTGAGTTCTCGCCGTTGACCACGACCAGATCGAGCTTCCACTTCTCCACGAGCCCAGGCAAGCGCTCACAGACCACAGTCCGCCCGCTGCGGCCGACGACATCGCCGACAAAGAGAATGCGCATGACTATTTCCTCCCCCGCTTGCGGGGGAGGGTGGGGGGCCCCCCATCGCGCTCGCGCGATGGGGACCCCGAGGAGGGGGCCAGTTCTTTCCGATTCATATTCTCAACCTACCGCAGATCAATCACCTCGCGCTCGGTTAGCACGAGATCGAGGCGCTCGTCGCGCGGTGTCGTCGGAATTTTGGGAACCTCCTGGACGGCAAAGGCAATGCCGATGGCGGTCGCCGGCTTCAACGCCCGCAGCCGATGGATGGTCATGTCGTAATAACCGGCGCCATAGCCAAGCCGGTAACCGGCCCGATCGAACGCCAGCAACGGCACCAGCAGAATATCGGGCTCCACTTCCGGCGCATCCGGCTTCGGCTCACGAATCCCCCACTGCCCGCGATCAAGCGGTGCCCCGAATTCCCACGCCCGCATGATCAACGGCTTGCCGCGCCCGGCGATGGCCGGCAGTGCGAGCCGCGCATCGGATTCGGCGAGCTTCTGCAGCAACGGCAGCGGATTGATCTCGCTCTTGAGCGGCATGAAGCCGGAGATGATGGTGGCCCGCGCAATTGCGAGCGGAAATTTTCGCGCGGCAATCGTTTCGGCCGCGGCCTTGCGTTCGTCTGCCGGCAGCGCATCGCGGCGCGCCTGCGCAGTAGCGCGCAGCTCAGCCTTGGCCGTTTCAATGGAAATCGATTGCGCCATTTTAGTTTCGTCATGCCGGGCCATAGGCGTTCAAAGAACGGCGTCGCTTCGCTCGCCTATCTGCCGGGCATCCACACTTTATTCCTTCGCCAACGTAAAGACGTGGATGGCTCCGGGCTAAACAAACAAGCCCGGCCATGACGGATTGAGCAAGCGTGAAGTGCGGAGCCGCGCCGGCCGTAAGAGGCTGATCCCGGGAACCTACATAAGTAGGTGGGCGCCATATGACCGAACCCAGGAGCTCGGCCAGGGACAGCTCCCTGTGGGATCGTAAGGCCCCGGAAGTGTGCTCCTACGTACCAGGCAGCCCCGCCCGGCCAATGTAGTGCGTTGTCGCGACTGACGCCACTTGATCTCGGCCGCGCCGCTCGTGGCTCCCTCTCCCCTTGCGGGAGAGGATGGGGTGAGGGGTCGGGCCGCTTGGCTCGGAGTCGCGGCAACGGCCCTCACCCGCCGCGCTCCGCGCGGCGACCTCTCCCGCAAGGGGAGAGGTGAAAGATCACAATAGCCGTCACGCGATTGCGGGGCTTCGCTCGGCTAGCTACTCTATTTCAAGGGGCTGCTTGGAGGACGATGATGCGCAAGCCCTCGCCCCTGGTCCCTCCCCGGCAGCCCGCCTCGACCTCATGGATGCATCGCCGCGCTTTCCTGATTGGAGCCGGCGTCGCCGGGATGGCGTGCGGCGCGGCGATCGACGAGGCCTACACGCAAATCGTCGCGGCTCCGGACTATGCGCTGCGCATTGCGCCACTGAAGCTCGAGCTCGCTCCCGGCAAGGTCATTGAGACCTTCGGCTACAACGGCACGGTTCCGGGTCCCGTTCTGCGTCCTCGCGAAGGCCGCCAAGTCAGCATCAACATCCATAACGACACCGACATCGACGATATCATTCATTGGCACGGGCTTTACGTGCCGGCGACGGCTGATGGTGCGATGGAAGAGGGCTCGCCGATGGTCGGGCCCGGCGGCACCGCGCGTTATACGTTCGTGCCGAAACCCACCGGCACGCGGTGGTACCACAGCCACGACGTTGCCGGAAAAGACCTGACGCGAAGCCTGTATTCGGGAATGTACGGATTTTTGATCGTCGAGCCGGCCGGCGATCCCGGCCGCTACGACAAGGAGGTCCTGCTTGCGGCCCATCACTGGGAAGGCTCGTGGGTCAGTATGCAAGATATCCGCAAAGGTCCGCCGCCCGACAACGGCCTGGAGGTCCTCTACGCGTCGGCCTCTTTCAACGACAAGATGCTCGGCCACGGCGAACCGGTCCGCGTGCGCCAGGGCGAGCGCGTGCTGTTTCGACTGCTCAATGCCAGCCCGACCGAGAACATCACGCTGGCGCTGCCGGGCCATCGCTTCACCGTCATCGCGCTTGACGGAAATGCGGTGCCCTCGCAGCAAAGTGTCGACACGCTGTTTCTCGCGCCAGCGGAGCGTGCCGACGTGATCGTGGACATGAACCGGCCGGGCATTTGGATCCTCGGTGGAATCAAGGACGACGACCGCAAGATGGGGCTGGGCGTCGTCGTCGAATACTCAGGCGAGCGCGGCGAGCCGCAATGGTCGGCGCCGCCGAACGCGCCATGGGACTACACCATCTTCGGCGACGACAGGCCGGTAGCGTCACCGGACGAACGTCTCGAACTGGTTTTCGAAAAAGTGCCGGGCGGCCATGGCGGCTATAATCGTTGGACCATCAACGACAAGTCCTGGCCGGCCACCAATCCGCTGTTCACAACCCAGGTCGGCAAGCGCTATCGCCTGGCGCTGAGCAACAAAAGCGGTGACAACCACCCGGTCCACCTGCACCGTCACACTTTCGAGATCACCAAAGTCGGCGACAAGGCCACCGCCGGCGTGATGAAAGATACCGTCAACATGACGCGGTACAGCACCGTCGAGATCGATTTCGTTGCCGACGATCCAGGCCCCGCATTGCTGCATTGTCATCACCAGGATCACCAGGACGAAGGTTTTATGGGGCTGGTGACCTATATGTGAGTGTGGTCAGGCAGCGCGACCGGCCGGACGACTGGTTCGCCACCGGATGAATGGATGGGAGCCAGCCATGACATCTGCGACAGCGCATCATCGATACTTCTTCGGTCTCTCGCGGAATACCTTTCTTTTGGCTTTGGCCAGCTTGTTTGCCGACATCTCCACGGAAATGCTTTATCCGATCCTGCCGATTTTCCTCACCCAGACCTTGAAGGCCAGCGGCAGCGTGGTCGGCTTGATCGAAGGCGTCGCCGGAGCGACGCAGAACATCGTCCAGGGCTTTTCCGGCGCACTGTCGGACAAGCTGCAAAGGCGAAAGCCCATCGCGCTCGTGGGCTACTTCCTGGCCGCAATCGGCAAGCCGCTCATGGGCGCCGCCACGGTCTGGCAAGGCGTCCTGGGTGGACGATTCCTGGACCGGCTGGGCGCCGGCACCCGCTCCCCCGCGCGTGATGCGCTCATTGCCGCTTCGGTGGACGAGTCAAACAGAGGCAGGGCCTTTGGGCTCGAAGGGGTCGGCGATAACACCGGTGCGTTCCTTGGCCCGCTGCTCGCGGTCTTGTTGCTCGTCGTGTGGCACCTCGACATCCGCCTGATTTTCTACATCGCCGTTATTCCCGGCCTTCTTGCCTTCTTGATGGTCTTGTTGGTCGAAGAACGGACCGCGGCAGTGACCGCAAAAGCGAAGATCGATATCAATCTGAGGCAGTTTCCAAAACCTTACTGGAAATATTTGTTGGCGACGGCTCTGTTCGGGATCGGCAATTCCAGCAACGCCTTTCTGATCCTGCAAACGAAGGATATCGGCGCTTCGATGACGACGACGATCCTGATCTACGCGGGCTTCAACCTTGTGGCGGCGCTGATTTCATATCCGGCGGGATTTCTGTCGGACCATTTGGGCCGGAGAAATATTGTGCTCCTCTCGTACGCCATATTCCTGGTGGCGTACCTCGGCTTCGCCGTGACAAGAAACATCGCACTGATCGCCGTGCTCTTCATCCTCTACGGGCTCTATCAGGGAATATTCCGCTCGGTCGGCAAAGCTTTGGCAAGCGACTACGTGCCGGAGCGACTTCGCGCCAGTGGCATCGGCTGGTACAACACGACTGTCGGCTTGGTCGGATTGGTGGCCAGCCTTGTCGCCGGATTGCTGTGGGATCAAGTCGGACATGCCGCCGTGTTTCTCTTCGGCGCTGGTTTCGCAGTTGTTGGTAGGATCGCGTTGCTGGCGCTGGTCCCGGAGAATGCGCCGCACGATGCGCCAGCAATGCGATGAGTGTTGGCGCGCCTCGCAAGGTGACTGATACAATCGCGACAACGGCCCACCCGCTGCCGGTAGCACATAACAGCGGGCAGCCTTGCTAGGTCGCACTGCATGGTATCGGCAACAACGCGCACCCTTTTGATCTTCGCGACCTTGGTTTCCGGCCTCTTGGCGGGCGGCAACGTCGATCGCGCTTTTGTTGCCATGCCCGCATGGCAACAGGTCGGCGCGATCCCATGGGCCGAATTCAGCCGGCACGCCGATCTCGGCAACGGCCTTATCCTCTATCCTATCGAGGCCATTAGCGGAGCTTTGTTGACGATCGCTGCTGCGATGATGATTCATTTCGATCGAAACGCGCCGCGTGCGGCCGCTGTTCCGATCTATGCTGCCGCACTGTTCGCGGTGGGCGGCCTGGCACTAACGGTGAAGGCGGCACCAACGATGCTTGGCATTCGAGGCGTAAGCGAACTTGTTGCATTACAGCGCGCCTTCGAGGCGTTTTGGTATTGGGGAAATCTGCGTGCCATATGCCAGGTTTCCGTATTTCTGCTCCAACTAGCGACCCTGGCGGTACTGTTGCGCGGCGGTGAAGCCAAGACGTCCCGTTGAACTACGATCACGTCGTCACGCAGCGCGGCCCCTGACGATCAGCCCAGCGCGACGCCGTTGCCGCCGCCGGACTGGTTGAGCTTCTTGGTGATGATCTCGATGCGCTCGGCGGCGGCGGTGAGGGCTGCCGCCACCGCGGATTGCACGGTCTTGGCCTGATCGGCGGCGGCGGCGCGGGCCTCCGCCAAGGCCGCGACTTCGTCGTCGAGGCGCTTGATGCGTTGCGCGTTCTCGGACAGCACGTCGGCGATGGTGAGCGCCGCCATCACGGTGAGCCTGGTGTCGCCGATTTCGCCGAACTTTTTGCGCAGGCCTTCGATCCGGGTGTCGAGGTCGCGGGCGAGTTCCATGAGGTGGCCCTCCTGGCCGTCCTCACACGCCATGCGGAACTGACGCCCGTTGATGGTGACGCTGACCTGGGACATCGCCCTTCCCTCGCTCCTTCCCCCAAACACGGTTCGACCCGCAGCCCGCCGCCCGCTCAACCGCCAGTCTCCAACACGCCGCGGATTGTTTCGATAGCCTGATCGATGCGCTGCGCCACCTCGCGATTGGCGGTCTCGAGCGCGCGGGTGCGGGCCGCCGCGTGGTCGAGCTCGCCGGCGAGGCGTGAGCGGTCGTTGTCGAGCGCATGGACCTGATTGGCCAGCGCCTCGACGCCACGGTCGGCCTCGCGCCGGCGCTCCGCCGCCTCGTCCAACGCCTCCAGCGCCAGCGTCAAACGGCGGCTTGCAGCTTCGATCGAATCGGTTTCGCTCATGCGCCTGTCAGACTCTCACTTTGGGCGCGAAAATTGTGCGACGGCAAGCATTTACGAAAGGAAGCTTACGTCGCGTCGAGCTGGAACGTCAACGCCTAACGCGCATTTCTCGTTCGTGCCTGTGCATGACGCCGCTGCCTCCGGAACCCGTAATTGACTCAATCGGTCCCCATGTTATCTGTGCCCAGCCCTTCAAATAACCGCGGCCGTTTCACTCGGTGCCGCGCTTGGCCAGTCCCATGACGATGCCGGAACGTTCGCTTGCGGCGAGCACCGCGGAGCCTTCACGCTTTCCCTCAAGCGGCTTGAGCCCGAGCGCGCGCGCCGATCACGACCGCATGGCGAATGCCATCCGCGCGCTGGCAATGGACGCGGTCGAAAAGGCCAATTCCGGCCATCCCGGCCTGCCCATGGGGGCGGCCGATATCGCGACCGTCTTGTTCACGCGCTTCCTCAAATTCGACCCGGCCGATCCGGCCTGGCCCGACCGCGACCGCTTCGTGCTCTCGGCCGGCCATGGCTCGATGCTGCTCTACGCGCTGCTGCATCTCACCGGCTACGAGGCGATGACCATCGACGAGCTCAAGCGCTTCCGCCAGCTCGGCTCGCTCACCCCCGGCCATCCGGAGCACGGCCACACGCCCGGCGTCGAAACCACCACCGGGCCGCTCGGCCAGGGTTTGGCCAATGCGGTCGGCATGGCGATCGCGGAGCGGCATCTCGCCGCGGTGTTCGGCAGCGCCGTCGTCGATCACACGACCTACGTGCTCGCCTCCGACGGCGACCTGATGGAAGGCATCAGCCAGGAAGCCATCGCGCTGGCCGGGCATTTGAAGCTGAACAAGCTGATCGTGCTCTACGACGACAACGGCATTTCGATCGACGGACCGCTTTCCCTTGCCGATTCCGTCGACCAGGTGAAGCGCTTCGAATCCGCGGGCTGGGCGGCGACGCTGATCGATGGTCACGATCCGGCGGCGATCGCGGCGGCGATCGAAGCGGCGAAAAAATCCGCTCGCCCATCGATGATCGCCTGCCGCACCACCATCGGTTTTGGCGCGCCGACCAAGGCCGGCAAGGCATCGTCCCACGGCTCGGCGCTCGGCGCCGAAGAGATCAAGGGCGCGCGCGAAAAGCTCGGCTGGACTTTTGCGCCGTTCGAAATTCCGACCGCCATCCGCGAAGCGTGGCGCGCAGCCGGCGCGCGCGGCAAGCCTGAGCGGCTCGCCTGGAAGGAGCGCCTCGCCTCAAGCGATCCGCTGCATCACGCCGAGTTCGAGCGCCGCCTGCGCGGCGCGATGTCCGAGCTCTTTCCCGGCGCGGTGCGCGCGCTGAAGGAGAAACTCAGCGCTGCGCCGAAGGAAATCGCCACCCGCTCGGCGTCCGAGCTGGCGCTGGACTCGCTGACCGCGGCGCTGCCGGAAATGCTCGGCGGTTCGGCCGACCTCACCGGCTCCAACAACACCCGCGCCAAGGGGATGAAAGCGCTCGACGCGGCGGACTATGGCGGCCGCTTCATCCATTACGGCGTGCGTGAGCACGGCATGGCGGCGGCCATGAACGGCATGGCGCTGCACGGCGGCATCATCCCCTATTCCGGCACGTTCTTGGTGTTCTCCGATTACTGCCGGCCGGCGATCCGCTTGGCGTCGCTGATGGGCCAGCGCGTCATCCATGTGATGACCCACGATTCCATCGGGCTCGGCGAAGACGGCCCGACCCACCAGCCGGTCGAGCATCTTGCCGCGCTGCGCGCCATCCCGATCCTCAAAGTTTTTCGGCCGTGCGACGTGGTCGAGACGGTGGAGTGCTGGCAGCTGGCATTGGAGTCCAAAGCCGGCCCCAGCGTGCTGGCGCTGACGCGGCAAAACCTGCCGCAACTGCGGCTGGGCTTTGACGAGCACAATCGCTGCGCCGCCGGCGCCTATGAGCTGATCGCTGCCGACGACGATGACGCCGTGGTGTCGCTGTTCGCCACCGGTTCCGAAGTCGCCATCGCGGCCGAGGCGAAAAAGCTCCTCGCCGCGCGCAAAATCTCGGCGCGCGTCGTCTCGGTGCCGTGCTTCGAGCTTTTCCTCGCCGCACCGGCGGCCAAGCGCGCGGCGGTGGTCGGCCAGGCGCGGGTCAATGTCGCGGTGGAAGCCGGCATCCGCCAGGGCTGGGACGCCATCATCGGCTCGGACGGCGTTTTCGTCGGCATGACCGGCTTCGGCGCCAGCGGCCCTTACAAGGAGCTTTACCAGCACTTCGGCATCACCGCCGAAAAGGTGGCGCAAGCGGCATTGAGCAAATTGAGTTGAACCCGCGGTACATTGAATGCGGCGCTGGTTTCTCAGCTACCACTCGCCCGATCAGGCGCTGGCGGAACGGCTCAAAGCCGCCATCGAGCGCAAGGATTCCGGCACGCGCGTGTTCTTCGCGCCGACGAATTTGCGGGCCGGCGGGTCGTGGTCGGTCCAGCTTGCTCAGGAGATCGCGGAAGCGACCGCTTTCATCCTGTTGGTCGGCGAAGCCGGCGTCGGACAATGGCAAGTTCCAGAGTACGACGAGGCGCTCGACCGCTGGGTGAAATCGCCGGTCGACTTCCCGCTGATCATCGTGTTGCTCGAAGGCCAGTCGGTGCCGGGCCTGCCCTTTGTGCGGCGCCTGCACTTTGTCATCAGCGCCGATCCGGCATCGGAGAAGGATGTCGCCCGGCTCTACGACGCGGCCTCCGGCGGCGGCACGCGCCCCGGGGAATTATGGCGTTACACCTCGCCCTATCGCGGCCTCGAAGCGATGGAGGAAAAGGACAGCGATTATTTCTTCGGCCGCAAGACCGAGACCGTCGATGTGCTGTCCGCGCTTGCCGGCGCGCCCGACCGGCTGCCGGTGCTGATCGGCAATTCCGGCGTCGGCAAATCTTCGCTGGCGAAGGCCGGCGTGCTCGCAGCCCTCAAGCGCCAAGCCTGGCCCGAGGATGCCCGCGCGCCCAATGCCTGGCCACCGGTTTTTCAGGATAGCCGCCAATGGTGCTACCTGTCGCTCAAGCCCGGCACCGATCCGCTCAAGGCGCTGGTGGAGTCGTTCCTCGACACCTGGCAGTTTGGCGCCACCGACTTCGAGCGGACCAAGCAGCAAAACGGCTGGATCGAGCTGTTGCGCGACGGCAAGGCGACGCTGTCCGACCTGATCGAAGCCACCGAACGCCGCCGCAAGGAGCTCGATCAGGCAAAGCCGCCGGGCTTTTTTCTCTACGTCGACCAGGGCGAGGAGCTTTACGCGCGCGCCGAGGACGGCCAGCGCCGGCGTTTCTCCGAACTGATCGCGGGCGCACTGCCGGATCCGCGCCTGCACACCATGATGAGCATGCGCTCCGACTTCCTCGGCCATCTGCAACGCGACGAGCCGTTGTTCAAGGCCCGGCAACATATCGACGTGCCGCCGCTGCGCGAGGCCGAGCTGCGCGAAGTCGTCAGCCGTCCGGCGCAACTGTTGGCGGCGCGGTTCGAGACCGAGGGGCTCATCGACATCATCACCCGGCGCACCGCCGAGGATTCGATCAAGGACGTCGGCGCGCTGCCGCTGCTCTCCTACACGCTCGACGACATGTGGGCGCAGATGGTGCGGACCGACGACGGCGTGTTGCGCCTGCCCGCGCAATCGTTCGAGCTCGGCGGGGTGCTGGTCGACCGCGCCGACAAGTTTCTGGCGGCGCATCCCGGCGCCGAGGATGCGTTGCGCCGGGTCTTGACGCTCCGGCTCGCGGCCGTGCGCGACGACGGCGAGCCGACGCGACGCCGCGCCGCCCGCGCCGAATTCTCCGACGAGGAATGGCGGCTGGTTTCCGAGCTGGCCGATTATCCCAACCGGCTTCTGGTCACGGCAGCGGCGGCGGGCGAAACCTACGCCGAGGTGGCGCACGAGGCGATCTTTCGGCGCTGGGGCACGCTGCGCGAATGGATCGCTGCGGAGCGGGAGTTTCTTATTTGGCGAAGCGGGCTCGAAGCCGCACGCCGCGCCTGGCAGGCGGCACCGCAGCGTTCCAAGAACGAGGCGCTACTGATGGGCTTTGCGCTGTCGCAAGCACGGACCTGGCTTGCCAAGCGCTCGGCCGATCTGCCGCCGCCCGACCGGGACTTCATCGCGCTGAGCCGCAAGACCGCGAGCCGGCGCTCGCTGCGCATGCGGGTGCTGGTTGGCGGATTGGCGCTGCCGGTCGCGCTGGCCGCATTGGTCGCTATCTTCCTTGTCGCCAAAATGGTCTGGCGCGAGTTCGAAGTCGTGCGCCCGTTCATGCAGGCGACGATGATACCCCACGTCTTGACCGCCACTGCCGAGGCGGCACTCAAACCAGGCGACGTGTTTCGCGAATGCGCCGCCGACGGCGGCCAGGATTATTGCCCATCGATGGTGGTCGTGCCGGCCGGCTCATTCATGATGGGATCGACGGCGCCGAACCAGCCGAACCAATCGGCCAATTTACCGCGGCACCATGTCTCGATCGTCGCACCCTTCGCCGTATCGAAATACGAGCTGACATTCGGCGAATGGGACACCTGCGTGGCCTACGGCGATTGCGGCAGCGTCGACGATGCGGGCTATGGCCGCGCCCAACAACCGGTCATCAATATCAGTTGGGCCGGCGCGCAGCGCTACGTCGCGTGGCTGTCCAAGGTGACCGGCAAGCCTTATCGGCTGCTCAGCGAGGCCGAATACGAATATGCCACGCGGGCGGGAACGCAGACGCTCTATCCCTGGGGCGACGAGCTCGGCAAGAACAACGCCAATTGCAAAGACTGCGGCAGCCCGTGGGACGGCGGCCAGACCGCGCCGGTGGGCGCGTTTTCCGCCAACGCCTTCGGCCTGCACGACATGGTGGGTAACGTGTTCGAGTGGGTCGAGGATTGCTGGCACGACAATTTCGACGGCACGCCGGCCGATGGATCGGCCTGGGTCACCGGCGACTGCAGCAAGCGGGTGATCCGCGGCGGTTCCTGGTATTACCCGTCGACCCTCGTGCAGTCCTTTTTCCGCTATTGGGTCAAATTCGACAGCTGGAGCACCGGCACCGGCTTCCGGGTCGCCCGGACGCTTGTGCCGGCGCCAGGGACCGTTAAATAGAATAAGGACCGTTAAATAGATTGCAGAAAAGGGCTGGATGCGCCGCGAAAACCGGGGCATGAAGCAGCCCTAGCTGGGAGCGAAAAATGTCCGTCCGCGTTGCCATCAACGGCTTCGGCCGCATCGGCCGCAATATCCTGCGCGCCATCGTCGAGGCCGACCGCCACGATATCGAAGTCATCGCCGTCAACGACCTGGCGCCGGTGGAGACCAACGCGCATCTGTTGCGCTACGATTCGGTGCACGGCCGATTCCCCGGCGAGGTCACGGTCAAAGGCGACACCATCAGCGTCGGCAACGGCGCCATCAAGTGCACAGCCGAACGCGATCCCGCAAAGCTGCCGTGGAAAGACCTCGGCGTCGACATCGCGCTGGAATGCACCGGCATCTTCACGACCAAGGACAAGGCCGCGGCGCATCTGGCCGCCGGCGCCAGGCGTGTCCTGATCTCGGCGCCGGCCGACGGCGTCGATCTCACCGTGGTCTACGGCGTCAACCACGACAAGCTCACCAAGGCGCACACGGTCGTCTCCAATGCGTCGTGCACCACCAATTGCCTGGCGCCGGTCGCAAAAGTGCTCAACGACGCCGTCGGCATCGACAAGGGCTTCATGACCACGGTGCACTCCTACACCAACGACCAGCCGTCGCTCGACCAGGTGCACAAGGATCTCTATCGGGCGCGTGCCGCGGCGCTCAACATGATCCCGACTTCGACCGGCGCCGCCAAGGCCGTCGGCCTGGTACTGCCGGAGCTCGCCGGGCGCCTCGACGGCGTCGCGATCCGTGTGCCGACGGCGAACGTCTCGGTGGTGGACTTCAAGTTCGTCGCCAAGCGCGCCACCTCGAAGGACGAGATCAACGCCGCGGTCAAACGCGCCGCCGAACAGCAGCTCAAGGGCATCCTCGGCTATACCGACGCGCCCAACGTCTCCAGCGATTTCAACCACGACCCGCACTCGTCGGTTTTCCACATGGACCAGACCAAGGTGCTGGACGGCACGCTGGTGCGCGTGATGTCGTGGTATGACAACGAGTGGGGCTTCTCCAATCGCATGGTCGACACCGCGGTCGCGATGGGCAAGCTCGCCTGACGGTCATCGCTTCGCAAGCTTCGTGCCGGACATGAACGCGTTCCGCAGCCTCGATGATGCCGACGTCAAAGGCAAACGCGTCCTGCTGCGCGTCGACCTCAACGTGCCGATGCACGACGGCAAGGTTGCCGACGCCACCCGCATCGAGGAAATCGCCCCGACCATCACCGAGCTTGCCGACAAGGGCGGCAAGGTGATTTTGCTGTCGCATCTCAATCGGCCGAAGGGGTTTGACCCGAAGGATTCGCTCAAGCCAGTCGCCGCCGAAGTCGCGCGCATCGTGAAGCGGCCGGTGGCTTTCGCCGAAGACTGCATCGGCCCGAAAGCGGAAGACGCCATCGCCCTGATGAAGAACGGCGATATCCTTTGCCTGGAAAACACCCGCTTCCATCCGGAAGAAGAAAAAAACGATCACGCGTTTGCCAAAAAGCTCGCAGCGCTGGGCGATCTGTTCGTCGATGACGCCTTTTCGGTCGCGCATAGAGAACATGCCGCCAATACGGCGATCGTCACGGTGTCGAACCTGCCGGCCTATCCCGGCCGCGCCATGAAGGCCGAGCTCGATGCGCTGCAAAAAGCGTTCGAGACGCCGCAGCATCCGGTGGTGGCGATCGTCGGCGGCGCAAAGATTTCGACCAAGCTCGATCTGCTCGGGCATCTGTTGTCGAAAGTCGAGACGCTGGTCATCGGCGGCGGCATGGCCAATACGTTTTTGGCAGCGCAGGGCAAGCCGATCGGCAAGTCGCTGTGCGAGCATGATCTGATCTCCAACGCACGCGACATTCTGGCCAAGGCCAAGGCGCTCAAGCGCGAGATCGTGCTGCCGGTCGACGCGGTGGTGGCGCAAAAGCTTGCCGCGCATGTTGCGACCCGCGTCGTCGCGGTCGAAGACGTCGGCTTAACCGACATGATCTTGGACATCGGCCCGCGCAGCATCGAGCATGTCATCTCGGTGCTGGCCCGCTCCAAGACCCTGGTCTGGAACGGCCCGTTCGGCGCCTTCGAGGTGGAACCGTTCGAGAATGGCACCATCGAGGTAGCCGAAGCCGTGGCGGAACTCACCGAAGCGAAAAAGCTTGTCAGTTTTGCAGGCGGCGGCGATACCGTGGCGGCGCTCAATGTTGCCGGCGTCATGGGCCGCCTGAGCCATGTCTCGACCGCGGGCGGCGCCTTTTTGGAGTCGCTCGAAGGCAAGACCCTGCCCGGGGTGAAAGTGCTCATGGTCCGCGAGACTTCCGCGGCCACGAGCGCATAGAATAAAGTCAAACACGCTGCCGAATTGCGGGTGGCGGAAATCGATGTGGCGGCGGTGACGCTAACGGCGGCGAGCTGCGTCCCTTCTCCCCAGAGGGGAGAAGGACAGGATGAGGGGGTTCGGAAGTTCGAGTATTTGCTCTGAAGTCCGAACCCCCTCACCCCACCCTCTCCCCTCTGGGGAGAAGGAGTAGGTCGCAGATGAAATCCGCGGCCGGTTGGCGTGAACTTTTTACGGGAGAGTGCGATGAACGTTGCGGAATTGAACAAGGTGGCGGAGGCCATGGTCGCCCCCGGCCGCGGCATTCTGGCCGCCGATGAATCCACCGGCACCATCAAGAAGCGTTTCGACGCGCTCGGCGTGGAATCGACCGCCGACTCAAGGCGCGACTACCGCGAAATGCTGTTCCGCACCAAGGAGGCGATGTCGAAATATATTTCCGGCGTCATCCTCTATGACGAGACCATCCGGCAGAACGCCAAGGACGGCACGCCGCTGGTCAAGCTGATCGCGCAGGCCGGCGCGCTGCCCGGCATCAAGGTCGACAAGGGCATCAAGCCGCTGCCGAACTGCCCGGGCGAAGTGGTCACCGAAGGCCTCGACGGCCTCGGCGAGCGGCTTGCCGAATATCGCGAGCTCGGCGCCAAGTTCGCAAAATGGCGCGCGGTGATCGACGTCGGCGCCGGCATTCCGAGCTACAACTGCATCTCGGCCAACGCGCACGCCCTCGCCCGCTACGCGGCGCTGTGCCAGGACGAAGGCATCGTGCCGATCGTCGAACCGGAAGTGCTGATGGACGGCGGCCACGACATCGACCGCTGCGCCGAGGTCACCACCTGGGTGCTCAAGGAAACCTTCCAGGCGCTTTTCTTCAACAGCGCGTGGCGCTCGAAGGCATGGTGCTCAAGCCGAACATGACCATCCCCGGCAAGAAGTCGGGCAAGCGCGCTTCCGTCGAAGAAGTCGCGGAGAAGACGCTGCGCGTTCTGAAAGAATGCGTGCCGGCCGCCGTGCCCGGCATCGCGTTTTTGTCCGGCGGCCAATCCGACGAGGAAGCCACCGCCCATCTCGACGCCATGAACAAGATGGGCCCGCTGCCGTGGCGCGTCTCGTTCTCCTACGGCCGCGCACTGCAAGCCGCGCCGCAGAAAACCTGGTCGGGCAAATCCGAAAACGTGGCGGCGGCGCAACGCGCCTTCAACCACCGCGCCATGATGAACAGCCTCGCCGCGCTCGGCCAATGGAAAGCCGACCTGGAACGGAAAGCGGCGTAGTTATCTTCGTCATTCCCGCGCAAGCGGGAATCCATATCCACGGTCGGAGCGGATCCTGCATGAGCAGTGATTATGGGTCCCCGCTTTCGCGGGGACGACGACGGAGATGACAACAGCGCCCGCGCCGCGGCTCTATCTCGTCACACCCGACTTGTCGACGACACCGCGTCGTTCGTTCGCGAGCTCGACGCCGTCCTCGCCACCGCCGACATCGCCGCCGTGCTGCTGCGCCTCGCCGACGCCGACGAGCGCAGTCTGGTCAACCGCGCCAAGACCGTTGCCTCAGCGGTGCAGCGCCGCGACATTGCGCTTTTGCTCGACGGCCGCGTCGAGATTGTCGGCAAGGTCGGCGCCGATGGCGCCCATCTCAGCGACATCGAGGCGCTCACCGCGGCGCTGCCAAGCCTCAAACCCGACCGCATCGCCGGCGCCGGCGGCTTGCGCAGCCGTCATGATGCCATGCTGGCCGGCGAATCTGGCGCCGACTACGTGTTGTTCGGCGAGCCCGACCGCCGCGGCAACCGGCCGCAATTGGGGGCGGTGGAAGACCGGGTCAAATGGTGGGCCGATCTCGTCGAAGTGCCCTGCATCGGCTATGCCGGAGAGGCGAGCGAAGTCCGCGTGCTGGCGCAGGCCGGCGCCGACTTCGTCGCGCTTGGTGATTGGATATGGACGCATCCGCAAGGCGCAGCCGCGGCGGTGACGATGGCGGCAAGCGCGCTGGCCGAGCCGGCGCCGTGACCGTTTTGGCGCGCCGGCTCACGATCGCGCTTGCGCTCGCGGCGTTCGCCGCCGCGATTTTGCCGTTGCCCGCTGCCGCGCAAAATCCGGCCGCGCCGAAGACGCAACCGGCAAAGCCGAAACCGCCCGCCGCGGCGCCAAGCACGCCGGCACCGGCAGCCGCGCCCGCCGCCACCAACGGCCGCCCGCCGGATCTTGCCTTCGGCGCATTCCAGCGCGGCTACTACATCACCGCATTCGCGCTCGCGACCAAGAATGTCGACGACAAGGCCGACCCGAAAGCGATGACGCTGTTGGGCGAGCTTTACGCCAACGGCCTCGGCGTGCCGAAGAACGATCAAAAAGCCGGCGAATGGTACAAGCTCGCCGCCGACCGCGGCGACCGCGAGGCGATGTTCGCGCTCGCCATGTTCCGCCTCGAAGGCCGCGCCGGCCCGCGCGACCGCGACGCCAGCGCCAAATGGCTCGCGTCGGCGGCAAAACTCGGCCAGCCGCTGGCCGCTTACGATCTGGCGCTGCTCTATATCGAGGGGCAATTGTTCCCGCAGGATTTCAACCGCGCCGCCGAATTGCTGCGCGTGGCAGCCGAGGCCGGCAATCCGGAAGCGCAATATGCGCTCGGCACCTTGTACAAAGGCGGCCGCGGCGTGGCGAAGGACATGCACCAGGCGGTCTATCTGTTCGGGCTTGCCGCGCTCTCGGACTATATCGACGCCGAAGTCGAATACGCCATCGCGCTCTACAACGGCGACGGCGTCGCGCGCAATCAGGAGGTCGCAGCAGCCCTCTTCCACAAAGCGGCGCTGAAGAACAATCCGGTGGCGCAAAACCGCCTCGCCCACATCCTCTCATCCGGCATCGGCGCGCCCGCCGATCCGGTCGCCGCCACCAAATGGCACCTGATCTCGAAGGCCCGCGGCGAGACCGATCTGGCGCTCGACGATTTCGTCGCCAAGCTCGACCCGGAGAAGCGCGCGGCGGGCGAAGCGGCGGCGAAGAAGTGGTTGGATGCGCTGAAGGGGCCGCCGTTGTAATAATCCTCCCCGCTTGCGGGGGAGCATAGGCGGCTTTTGGCCGCCGTACTTTACGTAAAGAACGCCGATGCAAAGCATCGGCTATGAAGCGAAGCGATGCCAGAGGGGGTAAGTCGCCGCTTGCGCAAGCGTCGCGGCCGCAGGCCCCCTCCCTACCCTCCCCCGCAAGCGGGGGAGGAATTGCGCGTCAGCATCGTCATGGCCGGACTTGTTCCGGCCATCCACGTCTTTGGTTTGACGCGCGCCATAAAGACGTGGATGCCCGCGACGAGCGCGGGCATGACGAGAATCGTAGCCCGGGTTGAGCGGAGCGAAACCCGGGAGCGGCATTTGAACCGGACACGCTTGCCCCGGATTTTGCTTCGCTCAATCGGAGCTACTCGCTAATGCTGAGCATGCGTCTCATCAATGATCGCTCTGACAAGATTCGATGCAATGTGCAGGCATCCAGAGGTCGCATCAAGCTCAAACTCTAAATCGTGCTGATGTTCGCGTTGCTCAACAAAGAACATGATGTCTCGATCATTATCTTTCTCAATCACAATGTGACAGCATATTGCCCTGTATGAAAAATCAACTTGGCCTAACTCCCTCATACCAAATCTCTGAGGGCATGACTCGTTGGGGATTCACAAATCGGGGCGGGTCTGATTCAAGGTGGCGAACCAAGGAGGTTCGCCATGTCGGTTCCGATACCATTGCGGCGGGATTTTAGTGCGGCTCGGCTGCGCGGATTGGCAAAGAAGACCAAAGATGGTCCGCAAGCTCGTCGGCTTTTGACACTTGCAGCGATCTACGACGGCGCGACCCGCTCCGAGGCGGCGAAGATCGGCGGCGTCGGTCTACAGATCATCCGGGACTGGGTGTTACGGTTCAACGCGCAGGGCCCTGAGGGCCTGTTGGATAGAAAGCCGCCAGGCCAACCCTGCAAGCTCAATGATGGCCAGCGCCAGGTGATCGCGCGGATGGTCGAGAGCGGCCCGATCGCGGCGGTTCACGGCGTGGTGCGCTGGCGGCTGATCGACCTGGCGCAATGGATATTCGAAGAGTTCCGCATCACCATCGCCAAGCCGACTTTGAGCCGCGAACTACGGGCTATGGGCTATCGCAAACTCTCGGCTCGGCCACGCCACCATGCCCAGGCCGGGGGCGCGATTGAGGATTTTAAAAAAACTTTCCCACGCGTCTGGACGCAATCGCGCGCCAGAAGGCGATCGACAGCGACAAGATAGAAATCTGGTTCGCGGACGAGGCTCGTATTGGCCAGAAGAACAAGATCACCCGTCGGTGGGCCAAGCGTGGCAGCCGTCCCAGCGCTCCTCGAGATCAGCGTACCGCATCAACCTATATCTTCGGCGCCGTCTGCCCAAAGGATGGCAAGGGGGCGGCCCTGATCCTGCCGGCCTGCAATAGCGAGGCGATGAGCCTGCACCTCGCCGAGATCGCCAAGATCGTCGAACCAGGCGCCCACGCCGTCCTCTTGGTCGATCAGGCTGGCTGGCACCTATCGATGCGCCTCGTCGTGCCATCCAACATCACCATTATCGCCCTGCCGCCGAAATGCCCCGAGCTCAATCCGGTCGAGAACGTCTGGCAGTTCATGCGCGATAACTGGCTCTCGAACCGTGTCTTCAAATCCTACGACGATCTCGTCGATCACTGCTGCGAGGCATGGAACAAGCTCGTCGAGCAACCCTGGCGCATCATGTCCATCGGTTTGCGCCAATGGGCGCACGGGTTCTGATCAACGAGAATTGGTATCAGATCGTAGTCTTTGAACTCCTTTAGTAACGGAGGAACTAGAGTAAGATCGTTGCTTATGAGTTTGAAGTTGTGCGCGCTAGTTTCATCAAGGCGGGCAGACCGAATTATCAAGGCATCTCGCCAATATGTTGTCTTGTAAAACATTGGCGCTAACACCAATGATTCCTCTGAGTGCTCGCTCATCTTCCAAAAAGTGTGTAGAATATCTCCGACCTTTTCAAAACGCGATGCCAGTTGCGAGCAGACAACTGCCTCAAACCCGCCTCCCCATCTATTCAAAATTGTGCGGCCAGTTCTGTACTCCTCATTTGTTAAGGCACTTAGCAGAACATGGGCCACCTGAAAGTCACTGCCTGTTCCCGAGTTAGTCCAGTTGGACTTCCCGAGTAGGTTCAAAAAATCATCTCGACCCGACCCAGCTGCAAACACGGTGCCAAGATCCAGCATGTTGATTCCCTTGACGCCGAGAGTGAAACAGTTTGCCGCGCGCGTTGAGCCTCGCGCCTCGCCTAGGAGAGCTCCGACTAATTGCAATCTGTCGATCGACTGCGGATCGATTGCATTTAGTTCACGGCCTATGTCCTCTAACTCTATCTTCGGATCGGCGGAGACCCGAGAAAGCACGCGCAAAGCTCGTTCGGCCTGAATCAGCGGCCCCGACCATCCCACCACTAGTCTGTCCGCAAGCACGTTGATTTTTTGAGTAAATCTTACTTCGAAAGGCAGACCATTCTTCGCAAGAACGTCATTGATGTCACCGACTAGAGGAAGAGCTACTTTAAGCCCGGTTCTGGTCTCGCTTGATAACAGAACATCGCCGATCAGAAGCGGCGCGCCATTTATTGAAAGCTGTGCAATGAGTGTCATGTAGCAAGCGTAGCCCGGATGACGCGGGCAATCCGCACATCACTCCGCCGCGCTCGCCGGCGGCAACGCGATCGTCTCGACCTTGGACAGATCGAGCTTGCGGGAAGCGCGATCGATATCGAGGCCGACGACGTTGCCGTCGGCGTCAAGATCGACGATCAGCCCCTCGACAATCTCTCTGGTCTCAGCGCCGGGCGCGTCGGTCAGTTCGATGTAGAGGCTATCGGTCTCGGGATAGTAATGCAGCTTCATCGCTGATCCTCGCGGAAATTGCGGTCAAAGAACGCGTTGTGGACGGTCTCACCATCGTCCAGCGTTACAACCCGAAGATATCGCGGTCGAGTCTCACCCGGCACCACAATCCTACTCCAAAAGCGAATGCGACCGTCCATTTGGGCCATGCGTCGGACCGGCGCGGCCAGCGCCTGCTCGCACCACTGGAGCTGAATATAAGGCCTTTTGCGCAAGACCTGCTCCTCGAAATAGCGCGTGGTCTTCACCCCGGTTCCCCAAGCTGACAGCCGCAACGGCCCTTAAGCGATCATTTGATCATCGAAGCGGCACGAATGCTTGTCTCTTTTATAGAGACGCACCTTGACTTTTGTCTCTTATTGAGTTACATGCCCAAAAATCCCGCTCACCAAGGGACGCCTACCGGAGGCAAGCCGTGAGGTGGAGCGGGTGCGGTGCTCGCGGGCGGATTTGCAGTCTGCTCCCGGGCGGCTTGGGTATCATGTCTCCCGGCATTATGACCGGGGTGGGAGGTGCTTCCCTGGACTGGGACAGGCGAAGGCGGGTAACGCCCGTTCAGACCGCGTCCCAGGAAGCCTGGCCTGAAGCTGAGCCTTTGGGATGAGATATTCCCTTAGGTGAGAGCCGTGGTGGAACGCCGACAGACGAGCGCGCCCTGTAGGGTGCGTGCCGCATCGCAAGATGCGGCGGTTGTGACCCTGCGTTTGCCGGCGTTCCGCCTTCCCTTCTTTTTTGAGGGAAGAAAAAAGCAAGTGGCGAGTGGTGGATAGCGAAGCGGACTTTCCCAATTCGCGCCTCGCCCTGGATAAAACTCCGACGCGGATCGCGTTGTGAGAATGAGATCGCTCGCACCTTCCGCCCCCGCGATAGCGGGGGAGGGGGACCACTGGAGCTCGCGCAGCGAGCGAACCGTGGTGGAGGGGGCGCCGGACGCGGAGCTTCGTTTTCGTTACTGAAGATTCTCTTCGCAGGAAGAAACGAGCTAGCGAACATATCTGGACGTCACCAAGACTCTTGCCGCGCGTTGAGTCCTGCGCCCCCTCCACCACCCCTTCGGGGTGGTCCCCCTCCCCCGCTCTCGCGGGGGCGGAAAGAAAGGGGCGGATGAAGAGCTTGCGCCGAGCCGCCGCGACGGGTACGGGACCGCCATGCTGCATTCCGCCGTGCTCAATGTTATGATCAAGGCCGCGCGCCGTGCTGGGCGCAGCCTCAAGCGCGATCTCGGCGAGATCGAGCATTTGCAGGTGTCGCTCAAGGGGCCGCGCAATTTCGTCACCGCCGCTGACCGCCGTGCCGAGCAGATCGTCTACGAGGAACTGGCCAAGGCGCGGCCGGCTTACGGCTTTCTCGGCGAGGAAGGCGGCGCCCGCGCCGGCACCGACACGAGTCATCGCTGGATCGTCGATCCGCTCGACGGCACCACCAATTTCCTGCACGGCATCCCGCATTTCGCAGTGTCGATCGCGCTCGAGCGCGACGGCGCCATCGTCGCCGGCCTGACCTACAATCCGGCAAACGAGGAACTGTTCATCGCCGAGCGCGGCAAGGGGGCGTTCCTCAACGACCAGCGCATCCGGGTCGCTGCGCGCGAGCGGCTGGCCGACGCCGTGGTCGCCTGCGGCCTGCCGCATTACGGCCGCGGCGGCGATCTGGCGCTGGCCCGCCATGAAATCGCCGCCGCCCAACAAAACTTCGCCGGATTGCGCCGCTACGGCGCAGCGACGCTGGATCTCGCCTGGATCGCCGCCGGCCGGCTCGATGCCTATTGGGAGCGCGATCTGTCGCCGTGGGATGTCGCCGCCGGGATGATTTTGGTGCGCGAAGCCGGCGGCTTCGTCAGCGACTGCGACGGCAAAGACGCCGTCTTGACCAAGGGGCAGGTCGTCGCCGGCAACGACACCATGCACCGCGAGCTCCTGCGCCTGCTCAAGGCGGCAAGTAAGGAAGCAGGTCAGGAGGCGAGCAAGGAGCCAAGCAAGGAGGCCATCGCGCCATAAGTGCCATCAACCCGCCGCAAAACCTGCGCCAAGTCTTATAATGGCCAAGTTCCCGGCTGCGGCCGATAGTCAAGGGTGACGAACATGCGTTCTCTTGTCACACGCGCTATGCCATTATTAGGCGGCGATTCCGCGCGCTGAACCGGACCGATGGCGAACGACCTCACCAAGCTTTCGTCACCCCGCATCTTCCTGATCCGGATGCTGGTGTTCCTGATCCTGTGCGGCCTGATCGCGTTTGTGCTGCAGCACCAGATTTTCAACGCCTTCCTCGCCAATCCGTGGCTCAACGGGCTGATCATCGCCGTGCTGCTGATCGGCATCATCCTGTCGTTCCACCATGTCATCCGGCTGTTTCCGGAAGTGGCCTGGGTCAACGGCTATCGCAGCGCCGATCCCAAGCTTGCCGCCAGGCGGGAACCCAAATTGCTGGCGCCGATGGCGGCGATGCTCGGCGGCGAGCGGGTGGATCGCGTCGCCATCTCGGCGCAGACCATGCGCGCCTTTCTCGACTCGCTGGCGAACCGGCTCGACGAGGCGCGCGACATTTCGCGCTATCTGACCGGCCTCCTGGTCTTCCTCGGCCTCCTCGGCACGTTCTGGGGCCTGATCGAGACCGTCGGTTCCGTCGGCACCATCATCAACGGCCTGAAAATCGGCGGCGATGCCGACACCGTGTTCGAGGCGCTCAAGGAAGGTTTGGCCGCTCCTCTTGGCGGCATGGGCATTTCATTCTCGTCGTCGCTGTTCGGGCTGGCCGGCTCGCTGGTGCTCGGCTTTCTCGATTTGCAAACCAGCCAGGCGCAGAACCGCTTCTACACCAATCTGGAAGACTGGCTCGCCACCACGGTGCAGGACCTCGGCGTCGGCACGACCAGCGGCGGCCCGGCGCTGCCTACCGGCATCCTCGATTCCTTCGAGCGGCTGCGTCATTCGGTCGAAGATAGCGGCGGGAACAAGGCGACGACGACCGCCATGGCCAATCTCGCCGAGGCGATCCAGGGGCTCGTGCAACATATGCGTAGCGAGCAGCAGATGATCCGCGATTGGGCGGACGAGCAGGCCAAGCTCAACCGCGACCTGCGCCGCTTCATGGAGCAGGTGGCGCGGGAACCCGTCGAAAGATAGAGCGCAATTTGCGCTCTATTGCATTTTAGTGGTGCATGATCTTTTCGGAAAACCGGTAACCACTTTTCCGGATCATGCACGAGCGGAAAGATAATCAGGAGGCCCTGTGGCGCTCTCCCGCAGCCGTCGCGACAGCGGCATGAATTACTGGCCGGGTTTCGTCGACGCGTTGTCGACGCTGATCCTGTGCGTCATCTTTCTGCTCACCGTGTTCATGGTGGCACAATTCTTCCTGTCGCAGGAAGTCGCCGGCAAGGACACCGCGTTGGCGCGGCTCAATGCACAGATCTCGCGGCTGAGCCAACTGTTGTCGCTGGAGCAGACCGGCAAAGCCAGTCTCGAAGACCAGGTGGCGCAGCTGCGCGCTTCGCTGTCGGTCGCCGAAGGCGAGCGCGACCGGCTGCGCGGCGCCGCGGGTGCGAGCCAAAATCCCGCGCCGGGCCCGGGCGAAGGCGACAACGCCAAGATCGATCTCGAGAAGGAAGCAACCGCGCGCGCCGTGGCGCAGATCGAGAACCTCAATCAGCAAATCATCGCGCTGCGCAAACAGATCGGCGCGCTCGAAGAGGCGCTCGGCGCTTCCGAGCAGAAGGACAAGGACTCGCAACTGCGCCTCGCCGATCTCGGCCAGCGGCTGAACCTGGCGCTGGCGCAGCGCGTGCAGGAATTGTCGCGCTACCGCTCGGACTTTTTCGGCAAGCTGCGCGACATCCTCGGCAACCGGCCGGACATCCGCGTCGTCGGCGACCGTTTCGTGTTCCAGTCGGAAGTGTTCTTCGATTCCGGCCAAGCGGCGCTGCGGCCCGAAGGCCGCGCCGAGCTCGACCAGCTCGCCGGCGCGCTGCTCGATCTCGAAAAGCAGATTCCGTCCGAGATCAACTGGGTGCTGCGCGTCGACGGCCATACCGACACAAGGCAGCTCAGCGCCACCTCGCCGTTCAAGTCGAACTGGGACTTGTCGGCGGCGCGCGCCATCTCGGTGGTGCAATATCTGATCAGCAAAGGCGTGCCGCCGCAGCGTCTCGTTGCCGCCGGTTTTGGCGAGTTCCAGCCGATCGATCAGGGCATCAGCGACGAAGCCTTCAGCCACAACCGCCGCATCGAGCTGAAATTGACGGAGCGGTGAGAGGTGCATTAGCCATTCAAATCTGATATGATCATGCAATGAATAAGATGGTCGAAACACTCCTGGAACGGATCGCCGATTGGCCGGAAGAAGCACAGGCCGAATTGGTGCAATCGATCGTGGACATCGAAACTAAACATCTGGGTGTCTATAAACTTGACCCTGATGAGCGGGCCGCGATCGAGCGCGGCCTTGAAGAAATGCGTCAGGGTAAATTTGCAAGCGACGAGCAAGTCGCCACGGTGTTCAATCGCTACCGTTCATGAGGGTGCGGTATACTGAAACCGCACTCCGCGAAGTCGACGAGATTTTTGCCTACATTGCAAATCATAGCGTTGTTGCGGCTGCCGCGGTCGTGGAGCGCGTTGACGAACTGGTTGGGCAACTGAGCGAATTCCCCTATATGGCCCAGGAGACCGACATCGCGGGCGTGCGCAAGTTTCCGCTCGGCAGATTTCCGTATGTTGTCTATTACACGGTGGAGCAAAACGAGGTCGTCATTCTTCACATTCGACACGGGGCTAGGCGCCCTCCTTCATTCCCATGACAGGCCGCGCCGGCGTCTCGTTGCGCCGTTACCACCCGCACGATGAGGATGCATCCGTCACGCTTTGGCTGCGAACCTGGCAAGCCGCTTATCCGGAACTTGATTTCGCCGAACGGCTCGAGTGGTGGCGCCAGCGCTGGCGCAACGAGCTTTTGCCAGCCGCCGAAGTCGTGGTCGCCGAGACCGACGGCACGATGATCGGCTTCGTCACCGTCGATCCGCGCACGTTTTATCTCGACCAGATCGTGGTGGCGCCGGAATATTGGCGCTCCGGCGTCGGCGCGACGCTGATCGCCGAAGCCAAGCGCATGTCTCCGGCCGGCCTCGATCTCGACGTCAACATCGACAATGTCCGCGCTATCGGCTTTTACCGCCGGCTCGGCTTTCTCGTCACTGGCGCCGGCGAAAATCCGATCTCCGGCAAGCCGGTGCATCGCATGAGCTGGCGGCCGTGAAGCTAAACGCCCTGAAACTGCAGCTTCGCCAGCCGCGCATAGAGACCGCCGTGCGCGACCAGTGTCTGGTGCGTGCCCTCTTCGACGATGCGGCCGGCGTCGAGCACCAGGATGCGGTCGCAAGACTGCACCGTGGCGAGCCGATGGGCGATGACCAACGTGGTGCGCGTACGCATCAAATCGCCGAGCGCCGCGGCGATCTGGGTCTCGCTTTCGGCATCGAGCGACGAGGTCGCCTCGTCGAGCAGGAGCAACGGCGCATCGCGCAAAATCGCGCGCGCAATCGCGATACGCTGGCGCTGGCCGCCCGACAGCGTGACGCCGCGCTCGCCGACGGGCGTGTCGAACTTTTGCGGCAGCGCCGCGATGAAGGGCGCCGCGTGCGCGAGGTCCGCAGCGCGCTCGACGTCGGCATCGCTCGCCTCGGGCCGGCCGAAGCGGATATTGTCGCGCACCGAGGTGGCGAACATCACGCTGTCCTGCGGCACCAGCGCGATGCGCGAACGGAAAACCGCCGGATCGAGATCGGCAAGGCGCACGCCGTCGAGCGCGATGCGGCCCGCGGTCGGGTCGTAGAAGCGCAGCAAGAGATGAAAGATCGTGCTCTTGCCGGCGCCGGACGGCCCGACGATCGCCACCTTCTCGCCCTGGCGCACGTTAAACGATACGCCGGCGAGCGCGGAGATATTGGGCCGCGTCGGATAGGAGAATTTCACCTCTTCGAACGCGACCTCGCCGCGCGGCGGCGACGGCAGCGTTGCCGGATGCGGCGGCCGCGCAATCGCGGGCTTGATGGCGAGAATTTCGAACAGCCGCTCGGCGGCGCCCGAGGCCTGCGCCACCTCGCCGCCGGTTTCCGACAGCGAGCCGAGTGCGCTTGCGGCAAGCACGGCATAAAGAATGAATTGGCTGAGACGACCCGGCGTCATATGCCCGGCCAGCACATCCTGCGCGCCGACCCACAGCACCAGCACGACGCTGGTCGAAACCAGAAAGATCGCGAACGCGGTGAGGACGGAGCGCGCGCGAATAGAATCACGCGCCGCGTCGAAAGCACGCTCGACCGCGGCGCGGAAGCGCGCGATGCCGAGCCGCTCGTTGGTGAAGGCCTGCAGCACCCGCACCGCGCCGATCAATTCGGCGGCATAGGCCGACGCATCGGCGAGCGTATCCTGCGCGGAGCGCGAGCGGCGGCGCACCGCGCGGCCGAAGGCGTAGAGCGGCAGCACGATGATCGGAATGGCGCCGAGCACGAAGGCCGACAGCCGCGGGCTCGTCACCAGCATCATGGCGCTGGCGCCGACGAACAGCACGCAGTTGCGCAAGGCGACCGACACCGAAGAGCCGACCGCGGCCTTGATCTGCGTGGTGTCGGCGGTCAGTCGCGAGATCACCTCGCCGGTTTTGGCTTCGTCGAAAAAGTCGGCCGAGAGCGAGGTCAGGTGCGCGAACACGTCGCCGCGCAAATCGGCGACGATGCGCTCGCCGAGCGTGGTGACCAGGAAGTAGCGCGATGCGCTCGCCAGCGCCAGCAGTGCCGCGACGCCGATCATCACCAAAAAATAGCTGTCGATCAGCTCGACGCCGCGCTCGGTGAAGCCGAAGTCGATCATGCGGCGTACCGCGATCGGCACGATCAGCGTGGTCAGCGCCGCCACGACCAGCGCACCGAGCGCGGCCAGCGCGCGGCCGCGGTAGCGTTTGACGTAGGGCAGAAGGGAAGCAAGCGGCCGCAGATTGGTCTTGCGCTTGTCCGGCAGCGGGTCAGGCTGCGCCACCGAGACCGCCTGCCCGGCTGCCGTCGACGATGGTATCGGCCGCGCCAGCGTGGCCGCGTTGTTGTCCGCAGTGAAATTCATGCGCCGCAATGCCTTTTTGGCCGCTCGGCCGCCACGTTTGGCCGGACAATGCCGCTTGCGGGCCGCCCTGGCAACGTGCGCTTGAGGACGCAGCGTCCGCTTGTCTCGCCGGGCCTGCCGCGGTATAGAGCGGCCAAATTCAGCAACACAGACCAGCCCGGCGCGGTACCAACACCATGAAACCCGACACCCATCCCGACTACCACACCGTCAAAGTGATCATGACCGACGGCACCGAATTCACCACCCGGACCACCTGGGGCAAGCCGGGCGATACGCTGCATCTCGACATCGACCCGAAATCGCACCCGGCCTGGACCGGCGGCCAGCAGCACCTGCTCGACCGCGGCGGCCGCTTGTCGCGCTTCAACAAGAAGTTCTCGGGCTTCCTCAAAGGCTAAATCCGCGGCAGCACGACGGCGATGGCAGACCGGCCGATGTCAGTCTTCAAAGTCGGCAAGGCCACCGTCACCCGCATCGAGGAAACCTATCTGCCGATCTATCCGGTAACGGATATTTTCCCGGCAGTGACCGAGGCGCAACTCGCCGAGCACGCCCACTGGCTGGCTCCGCATCACTACGATCCGGCCTCGCGCAAGATCAAGCTGAGCGTGCACAGCTGGCTCCTGCAGCTCGACGGCCGCAAGATCCTGATCGACGGCTGCTGCGGCAACCAGAAATCGCGGCCCTTGCGGCCGGCCTGGAACATGCTCGACACGCCATGGCTCGACCGCCTTGCGGCGGCCGGTGCGCGGCCCGACGAGATCGATCTGGTGATGTGCACGCACCTGCACCACGACCATGTCGGCTGGAACACGCAGCTCAAGGACGGCAAGTGGGTGCCGCGATTTCCCAACGCGCGCTACGTCTTCTCAAAACTCGACTTCGATTATTTTCGCAAACTCGACAGCGATCCCGCAACCGCGCCGACGGAATTCGGCTCATTTCGTGAGTGCGTCGTGCCGGTGGTCGAAGCCGGGCGCGCCGATCTGGTGACCGGGCCGCATCGCCTCGACGAGTTCATCGACATTCAACCCGCCGGCGGCCATTCACCGGGACATTTTGTTTTCAACCTGAACGTCGGCGGCAATCGCGCGACGCTCATTGGCGACGTCTTTCATCACTTGCTGCAGGTCTATTATCCGGACTGGAATTTCCCGAAGAACTCGGATGTCGAAGAAGCAAGAGTCAGCCGCCGCCGCGTATTGGACGATTGCGCGTCGACCGGCGCGCTGGTTTTCCCGGGCCATGTCGGCTTCCCGTTCGCCGGCCACATCGAGAAGATCGGGTCGTCGTTCAAGCCGCGCTTTTAAGCCGTCACCTGCGGGCGACGACCTTGGCAAGCCGTTCGCTCGCCGTTTTGCTGACCACAATATCGTCGACCGCCAACTTGCCGCGGTCGCGCGCCAAAGCGCGGTAGAACTCGCCTTTCGACACCGGCGGCACCTCGGCGATGATCGTCCAATTGTCTCCTTCATCGGTACTTTCGAAAAGCTCGCCATCGGTATCCACCGCGTAGAGCGCGGAACCGCCCGGCCACGCTTCGATGGTGAGCGCCGAGAACAGAGCCCGCTGGCCGTTCGGCAAGCCGCCGAGCAAACGTTGCCAGGTATTTCCGCCATCGCGGCTGCGCGCGATCTTGCCGCGCGCCTTGCCGATCTCGTACCAATGCGACGGCCAGCCGACGCCCGCGGTGAGGAACACCGTATCCGGTTGGTCGGGATGAATGACGATGGCGTCGGGATAATCGGCGTGCGGCGGCATCGGGTTTTTCCGCCACGTGGCACCGTCGTCGTCGCTTGACACCACCCCGACGATACCGTTGGCGACGATGAGGCGGTGCGGACGATCGGGATGCACCAGGATTCGATGGATATCGCATTCAACCGGATCGGGATCGACAACAAGCTCGGTGAAGTTTTCGCCGAAATCCTTCGACACCAGAAGCGCGCCGATCTCGATGCCGACCAGCAGGCGATCGCCGTCGAACACGATATCCTTGACGTGCCCGATGCGCGGCGGCGGCGGAAAGCACCATTTGCCGACGCTCGGCGCGTTGCGCAGCGCCGGCAGTTCGCGCCAGCTCTTGCCGCGGTTCTCGCTGATATAGAGATGCGCCGGCAGCGCGCCGACGCAGACCACGTCGCGGCCCGCAAGCTTGCCGGCGCGTGCGGACCACAGATCCATATGGTCGAGGCCGTCGAGGACCCAGGTCCAGGTCAAGCCCCCGTCATCGCTGCGGGCGGCGCCAAAACCGTGGGTCGCGGCAAACAAGGTGCCGTCCTCGGCACCCGTGACGGCGCTGACGGAACAGCCGCCGAGCGCGCGGTGCTTGATCTTCCAGCCCTGAGTGGATCGCTCGAGCACAACGATACCGTCGACGGTACCGATCACCATCGTGTTCGAAGGCGCTCGGCTGCGGTGCGCGTTTGTTCCGCCGTTGGAGAGCAGGATCATCGGTCCATTCCTTGCAACGTGCTCATTGCCTTTACAACGACTATTGCGCATCAACTCTAGCGCAGTCTAGGTTGCGCCGCACACCCGCCTTGACGACCTGAAGGAGCCGCAATGCCACGCATGAAGGGCGCCGAGCTGATCACCGACTATCTGATCGGAAACGATATTCCTTACGTGTTCGGCATTTGCGGCCACGGCAATGTCGGCATGCTCGATCCGCTCTACGAGGCGCGCGACCGCATCAAGCTCGTATCGCCGCGCCACGAGCAGGTCGCGGCCCATATGGCGGACGCCTATTTCCGCGTGCGCCACCAGCCGGTGGCGACCTTGACCTCGTGCGGGCCGGGCTCGGCCAATATCGTCATGCCGCTGGCCTGCGCGCTGACCGATTCCTCCGCCGTGTTCGCCATCACCGCGAATGTGCCGACCTCGCAGTTCAACCGCAGCCCGTTCCAGGAGATCAACCGGCACTTTCAGGCCGATTTCGTCAATGTGCTGCGGCCTGTGGTCAAGCACAGTTTCCAGCCAACCCGCGTCGATATGCTGCCGCTGGCGCTGCGCCAGGCGATGACCACGATGCTGTCCGGCCGGCCGGGCCCCGTGAACATCGATGTTCCCTTCAACGTCTTCCAGGAAGAAGACGACGTCGAGATGCCGCCGCCGGCGCCGCCGTTTAACACGCAGCGAAGCGGCGCCTCGCCCGACGACATCGCACGCGCGCTCGATATGATCCTTGCTGCGCAGCGGCCGGTGCTCTTCATCGGCCACGGCGTCACGCTGTCGGAAGCCAGCCGCGAGCTGACGGAATTTGCGAAAAAACTCGGCATCCCGGTGATCTCGTCGCCCAACGGCATGGGCTGCATCGACATGACCGATCCGCTGTCGCTCGGCTTCATCGGCAGGAACGGTGCATTTCCCGCCAACGAAGCCGGCCGCCGTTCCGACGTCGTCATCGCCATCGGCGGGCGCTTCGACGACCGCTCGGCGTCGTCATGGATGCCGGGCTATTCGTGGAATTTCCCGCACACAAAGCTCATCCATGTCGACGTCGATCCGGCCGAGCTCGGCCGCAATTATCCGCCGGACCTCGGCATCCTCGCCGACGCGCGCACCTTCCTGCGCCAGCTTCTTGCCGAGCTCGATCGGCGCGCCGTCACATCAGGCGGCACGAAGGAATGGCTCGCCGACATCGCCAAGTGGCGCGCCGAGTGGGAAACATTCGTTCGACCGAATTTCGACATTCACGCCTCGCCGATGCGGCCGGAGCGTGTGGTCGCCGATTGCCAGGCGGTGTTGCCGCCTGACGGCATCATCTGCTGCGACGTTGGTGTCAGCCACAACTGGTACATGCAGTTCTGGAACGCGCGGCAGCCGCAGACGATGCTCAACTCCTGGGGCTTTTCCGGCATGGGCTTTGGCGCCTCCGGCGCGCTCGGCGCAAAATTGGCGGCGCCGGATCGGCCGGTGGTCGCGGTCACCGGCGACGGCTGCTTCACCATGGTGCCGCATGTGCTGTGCACCGCGGTCGAATACGACATTCCGGTGGTGTGGGTGATCTGGAACAATTTCGGCTGGGTCTCGATCCGCGACATCCAGCTCGGCATGTTCGGCGGCCGCGAATACGGAACGATGTTCCACCAAGGCGCCAACAAGAAACCGTTCAATCCGGATTTCGCCGCCTGGGCGAGAGCCGCCGGGGTCGAAGCGCTCACCGTGACCAAATCGGAGGATTTCCGCGGCGCCCTCGAACACGCCATCAAGGCGAACAAGCCGTTCCTGCTCGACGTGCATGTCGACGCCGAAGTGCGGCCGCCGTCGACGGGCGCCTGGGAATTGCCGCCGACGCCCTACAAGGAGCCGGTGTTCGGCCAGCGTTTTATTCCCGATGCGGCGCCGGTAAAATGACGCTGTAGGGCGGATTAGCCGAAGGCGTAATCCGCCTCTTTCGGCCTTTATTCTGGGCACTGCGCCGGTCCCACTAAAGCATCGGTTGTTTAACCCATGATACAATCCATTGACCCTTCGCATGCTGGGCTCGACGATCCAAAGACACGTGCGGCGAAGAACGTCGACGCCGCGATCGCGATGGATCGACGGTTCCCGAAGAATGTTTTCCTTGGAGAGTGGAGTGCATATCTATTTTTTGACCCGGATTTGATTTTTGACCGCTACTTTATTGAAATAACTAATGCGTTACTGCTTTGCGAACATGGGACATGCATCTGTTTGAGAAACCTTGAGGTAGCGCTGACCGGCAATTTGGAGCGAGCATCTTTTTTTCTCGATAATCAAACGAGTGGCAAAGCATACATGGGTCGATTGAGTGCACCCATTGAGGGCTCAAATTTAGTGGGCTGGGTGCATCTAATGGACCATTACGGATGCGCATCCGACATCGGTTCCTGGTGTATCTATTGCGAAAGGAGTAACGAAATCGCTGTCATCGCCGTTCGTGAGGGCGTTGATTTGACTAAATTGAGTCCGGCACTCAAACTGCTGCGGGCTCTGCCCATCAGGGAGGCCATAGAGAAGCCTGTTAGCTATGGTCTTTCACAGCGCGGCTTGCCTCCGGATGTGCGCATTAAATTGATCCGAGAATATGCCGCCCGGTGACGGGCGTTAGCGGACACGCCACCATCATCACCTTCCGCTCCGACGCCAATGGCAACCCGCGAGCATCACGCGGTCACCTACCGGCTGAATGGAGAATTACGCTCCGCTAATCCGCCCTACAGCCCGTCCTGCTCGAACGCGGCCTTCAACAGGCCCATCTGCCGCTCGACCGGATTGCCGACCGCCATCTTCATCGGCTGCGGCGCGTGCATGGTGGCGTCGAGCCGGCGCACTTCGGCCTGCAGCTTGACGGAGCGGGCGATCAGCTCGCGGAGCTTCTCCGGCAACAGCGCGATCGATTTCGCGTCGCCCGGCTCGCAGGCGGCAAGCCGCACCTTGCTCTTTTCCTTGCTGGCCTGGGCGAGCGTCATCTCGCCTTCCTTGACGGCGCGGTGCAGCAGCAGCCATGAGGCGAGTTGCATCAGCCGCGTGGTCAGCCGCATGCTCTCGGTGGCGTAAACCAAGGCGGCGCTGCGCTCGAGCTTCTTGGATTCCGTCCGGCCGGTGCCGTCGAGATAGCTCGCCGTCTCCTCGACCAGCCCCATCCCGTCGCGAAACAGGGTGGCGAAGACTTGCGAATTGGCCAGCCGCTCACTGAAGGAGACCGCATTGGCCTCGATCGAACGCTTCTCGGACATTGGTACGCCTCACACCGGCGGACAGCATCGCTCGCGGCGGCCTTCGAGTCCAGCGGGGTTGCCGGCAAAGCTTCCGACATAGTTGCCGCGTTGCCGCGCCGAATGCCCTGATAACGCAAAAGCATAAAAAAAGAGCCGCCGTTGCCGGCGGCTCAAGGTGATAACAGGGAGGCGTCAAACAGAGTGGACAGGAGCCACTCGATGTCCAGAAGATGGACAATATCTGTAATGAACGAGAAAGCTTAACGAAAGGTTAAGGAATCGCAGAAACTTGCCGAATCTTTCTACAGCTTAATATGAGGTGTGCGGCCGGCATCATTAACCAAATTTGTTTGGCTTGAAATCCCCGGCTCACGGCCGTTAACCAAGTTTCGAAAGCTTATTTTTTGAAGAACATATCGGCCGCCGATTTAGAAGCGTTCTTGCGCTTCATCTCTGCTTCAAGGCGCGCGATCTCGTCCTTGAGCAACGCGACGCGCTCGGCGAGCTCGCCGACCGAGAGCAGCGCCAACTCCTGCCCGATGTCGTGGGTGATCTTTTTCTTCGGCAGATCGTCCGGATCGATCGCAGGCATTGTTGCCGCTCCTTCTTAGGGCAAATGTTAAAGCCGCCGTCCGCGCTTGTCACACGCGCCGAGACCTCATACGGGCCACAAAAGACCCGGCGCGATCGGCCTGACCCTTTGAAAGTAAACGGCAATATCCTTGCCCTTCGCCGTGGCAAGGGCTACTAAGGCCTTATGGCGCAGGGGTTTTGGCTCGTTTTGGTGCCCGGGAAGCCAGCGGCCGCGAATTCGGCGCAAAGCCGGTTCGCTATTGTTCCGGGGGACATGTGACCGTGATGGCGCGATCGGCGCCGGCCGCCGGCCTCGGAGGGCGACTGTTGGCATTTCTGCGCGCCGCAAGGTTCTGTGCCTGCGGTTCCCTTGTCGCTTTGGCGATCATGACCGTTGCCGGGGTTCCCGCCGCGCACGCGGTCGAGGCCGTCAACGTACGCACCGATGCCGCGGCCATCGATCTCACCGACGCCGTCGACCCGCAGCACACCGAAGGCGACCGCATCCAGGTTTCGACGGCGCCAGGCGCCGACGCCATCGTGCGGCGTATCGAAGTGCGCGCCCGCGAAGCCGGCAAGAATTGGGCAGTGTTCGCGCTGGCCAATAACGGCGACGAGCAGATCGACCGCCTCATCGTGGCGCCGCATTACCGCATGGTCGGCTCCGGCTTGATCTGGCCCGATCTCGGCCGCTCGCGCATCGTTTACATCACGCCGTCGTCGGGCGATCCGCCGGAGCGGCAGGACAGCGCCGACGCCGACGTATTCCGCGTCACGCTCGATCCCGGCACGGTGATCACCTTCGTCGCCGAATTGCGCACGCCGAACATACCGCAGCTCTATCTGTGGGAGCCCGACGCCTACAAGGACAAGGTCAATTCGCTGACGCTCTACCAGGGCATCGTCATCGGCATTGCCGGCTTGCTGGCGCTGTTCCTCACCATTCTGTTCGTCGTCAAGGGCAGCGTGATGTTTCCGGCCGCGGCCGCGCTCGGCTGGGCGGTGCTGGTCTACATCGGCATCGACTTCGGATTCTGGAACAAAGTGTTCGACATGTCGGCCGGCGCCGAGCGCATCTGGCGGGCGTCGGGCGAAGCGATCCTGGCGGCGACGCTGTTGGTGTTCCTGTTCGCTTATCTCAATCTCAATCGCTGGCACGTGCGCTATGCACACATCACCGTCGGCTGGCTTGCCTTCCTCGGCGCGCTGGTCGGCATCGCATTGTTCTCCCCCGATATCGCGTCGGGCATCGCGCGCATCTCGCTGTTTCTGGTCGCGGTGTTCGGCTTCATTCTGGTCGTCTATCTCTCCACCCATGGCTACGACCGCGCGGTGATGCTGATCCCGACCTGGCTTCTCTTGGTCGTCTGGGTGGTCGGCGCCGCGATGACCGTGCTGGGCTTCGTCACCAACGATATCGTCGGCCCGGCGCTGCTCGGCGGCCTCGTTCTCATCGTCATGCTGATCGGCTTTACCGTGATGCAGCACGCCTTCGCCGGCGGCATCACCCAAGGCATCGTCTCCGACGTCGAGCGC
Organism: uncultured Alphaproteobacteria bacterium; assembly: GCA_963724715.1. Taxonomy (GTDB): domain Bacteria; phylum Pseudomonadota; class Alphaproteobacteria; order Rhizobiales; family Xanthobacteraceae; genus BOG-931. Next base: position 454,006 of record CAVRVV010000009.1, read on the forward strand.
CGCGCGCTGGCGCTCACCGGCGCCGGCGACATGATCTGGGATTGGGACGTCGCCGCCGACAAGGTTTTCACCAGCCCGGAGACCGAAACCGCGCTCGCCCTCAAAGTGGGCACGCTGGAAGGCTCCGCGGCGAAGTGGCTCGACGTGCTGCACCCACTCGATCGCGACCGCTTCCGCGCCACGCTGGACAACGTTCTCGAACAGCGGCGCGGCAGGGTCACCCAGGATTTCCGGCTGCGCACGGCAGACGGCCATTATCTGTGGTTCGCGCTGCGGGCGCGGCCGGTGGTCGGCTCCGACGGCGAAGTGATCCGGCTGGTCGGCACACTGACCGACGTCACCGAAGCCAAAACCGCCGAGGAGCGTCTGCTGCACGACGCCGTGCACGACAATCTGACCGGCCTGCCGAACCGCGAATTGTTCCTCGACCGGCTCGACGCCGTGCTCAGCTTCGCCAAGACCGACAGCGCGCTTAAAGCCACCGTGATGGTGATCGACCTCGACCGCTTCAAGCAGGTCAACGATTCCGTCGGCATGGCGGTCGGCAACTCGATCCTGCTGACCTTGGCGCGCCGCCTCGGCCGGGTCATCAAGGTGCAGGACACCCTGGCGCGGCTTTCCGGCGATCAGTTCGCGCTCATTTTGCTGTCAGAGAGCGGCGCCGAAAAGGTCACCGCGGTGGCGCAAACCGTCCGGCGCACCTTGCGCGCGCCGATCACCTTCAACGACCGCGAGATTTTCGTCACCGGCTCGATCGGCATGACGCTCGGCGACAACGAACCGCAGCGCGGCGAGGAAGTCCTCAAAGACGCCGAGCTCGCGATGTATCACGCCAAGCGCGGCGGCGGCGACCGCATCGAGGTGTTCAAGCCGGCGATGCGCGCGCGCAAGACCGACCGGCTGACGCTGGAATCCGATCTGCGCCGCGCCATCGAACGCGAAGAGATCGCCATCCTCTACCAGCCGATCGTGCGGCTCGACGACCGCGCCGTCGCCGGCTTCGAGGCGCTGGCGCGCTGGAACCATCCAAAACTCGGGCGGATGTCGCCCGCCGAATTCATCACCATCGCGGAAGAGACCGGGCTGATCGTCGAGCTTGGGCTGTTCGTGCTGGAGCGCGCCGCCAAGCAGCTGAGCACCTGGCAGCGCACCTTGCGGCAGCGCAATCCGCTGTTTGTCAGCGTCAACGTCTCGTCGCGCCAATTGCTGCGCCATGATTTGATCCAGGATCTGCGCTCGGTGCTGACGCGCTCGGCGGTGGCGCGCGGCACGCTCAAGCTCGAGCTCACCGAATCCGTGGTGATGGAAAATCCGGAACACGCCGCCCAGATGCTGCAGCGGATTCGCGAGCTCGGCGCCGGCCTGGCGCTCGACGATTTCGGCACCGGCTATTCCTCGCTGTCCTATTTGCAGCGCTTTCCGTTCGACACCATCAAGATCGACCAGTCGTTCGTGCGCACCACGGCCAAAGGCACGCGCCCGGTGATCCTGCGTTCGATCGTGTCGCTGGCCCACGATCTCGGCATGGATGTGGTGGCGGAAGGCGCCGAGACCGATTCCGACGCCGTCGAGCTGTCTCAGCTCGGCTGCGAATACGCGCAAGGTTTTCTGTTCGGCGCGCCGATGACCGCCGAGAAGGCGCGCGAGCTGTTGCCGGATTCGGGCATCAGGCATCAGGAAACAGGTATCAAGAAAGTGCCTGCAGATTCTTGATACCTGGTCCGGGTATCAGGCATCAGGAAACAGGTATCAAGAAGTGCCTGCAAATTCTTGATACCTGATTACTGATACCTGATCCCTGTCACGCGTGCCCGGCTTCGCTCGACAACATGCCGAGATCGATGCCGATCTTCTTCAAGGCCTTGTCGTATTTGGCACCGACGTCGGGGCCGAAGACCAGCTCCGAATCCGCCGTGCAATGCAGCCAGCCGTTGCCCTGGATCTCGGTCTCGAGCTGCCCCGGCGCCCAGCCGGCATAGCCGAGCGCGAGGATCGCGCTGGCGGGGCCGTCGCCGCGCGCGATCGCCTTGAGGATGTCGATGGTGGCGGTAAGGCAGATGCCCTCGGCGATCGGCAGCGTCGAGTTCTCGATGAAGAAGTCGGCGGAGTGCAGCACGAAGCCGCGCTCGGTCTCGACCGGCCCGCCGCGCATCACCTTCACGCCGCCGGCCCGCGTCGGCAATTGGATGCGGTCGGCCGCCGGTATGACGTCGAGCTTCACCAACAAGTCGGAGAAACTGATGTTCGGCGCCGGATGATTGACGACGATGCCCATGGCGCCTTCGGAGGAATGGGCGCAGACATAGATCAGCGAGCGCGCGAAGCGCTCGTCCAGCATCGCCGGCATGGCGATCAGCATCTGGCCATCCAGATAACCGCGCCCGCGCTTTGCCGCATTACCACGTGGCAATTTCATCCCCGAAAGGTTAGCCGATCGATCCGCATTTGCAAACGAACGGCGCGGTCAAAAGTTCATGAATACCCTCCATGCCTTACTGCCGACGCAATGGCGGCGATGCGGCGGTGCCGTGGCACTTTGCCGATAGTCACAATCATGTCAGTGGTATGCCCGCGCGTTTGGCCCTAGACAGCGCCATGCTCACCGCCCCGCGATTAACGATTATGACGATGACGCTGGCCGCTCTCGCCGGCCTGACAGCGGCCAGCGCGCAGGACGCGTCGCCCTGGGATAAGCAACCCCATGCGCAGGCGCGACTCATCGCTGGTTCGGTCATGAAGTCCGCCGACGCGACCTATCTGCACGCGGGCGTGGAAATCCGGCTCGATGCCGGCTGGAAGACCTATTGGCGGGAGCCTGGCGATTCCGGCGTGCCGCCGACGTTCGATTTTTCCGGCTCCGAGAACGTCAAATCGGTCACCGTTGCGTGGCCGGCGCCGGAGCGCTTTCCCGACGGCGCCGGTGGCAATTCCATCGGCTATATCGGCCGGATCGTGTGGCCGCTGCGCATCGTGCAAAAGGATGCGGCCAAGCATTCGTCGGTGCACCTGAAGCTCAACTATGCCGTCTGCGGAAATCTGTGCGTGCCGGCCGAAGCGACGCTCGAGCTGGCGCTGTCCGGCGACGGCGCAGAAGAGACGGCACTGGAAAAAGAAGAGCTACACGTGCCGCGCCGCGTCGCGCCCGGCCCCGGCAAAGGGTTCGGCGTGATTTCGGCGCGTCGCGAGCCGGGCGGCGAGCACGACCGCATCATCGTCGAGGTTGCCGCGCCCAAGGATGCGCCGCTCGATCTCTTTGTCGAAGGCCCGACGCCCGATTGGTCGCTGCCGCTGCCGGAGCCGAGCGGGACCGACGGCGAGCGGCGGCGCTTCACCTTCGATCTCGATGGGCTGCCGCCCGGCGCCAGCGGCAAGGACGTCACCTTGACCTTCACCGCGGTGTCCGGCGACGACGCCATCGAGGTTCCGATCCATCTCGACTAGATCGCTCAGGTCGCGCTAATTTGTGCCCCTGAGAAACGTCCTTCCATAAACCGCCAAAGTTCCTAAACCCAAAGAGGATTGAGATCATGGCTATCAAAGTCGGCGACCGCGTACCCAACGGCTCCTTCACGGTGATGACCGGCGAAGGCCCGAAGCCGATGAGCACGGACGAATTGTTCAAGGGCAAGAAAGTGGTGCTGTTCGCGGTGCCGGGCGCGTTCACGCCGACCTGCCACAAGAACCACCTGCCTGGCTTCGTCAAGAATGCGGCCGCAATCAAGGCCAAGGGCATCGACGCCATCGCGGTGACCGGCGTCAACGACGTGTTCGTCATGGACGCCTGGAAGAAGGCATCGGGCGGCGACGCCATCGAGTTTCTCGCCGACGGCAGCGGCAACTGGGCCAAGGCACTCGGCCTGACCGCGGACCTGACCGAACGCGGGCTGGGCGTGCGCTCGCAGCGCTACGCCATGGTGATCGACGACGGCGTGGTGAAGACGCTCAATGTCGAGGATGCGCCCGGCAAGGCCGAAATCTCCGGCGCCGATAATTTGCTGAAGTCGATGTGATTGATTTACCTCCCCCTGAAAGGGGGAGGAGCGAGCGAAGCTCGCAGGTGGGGGTCCGCGGCCGTGAGGCTTGCGCAAGCGTTGCCGCCGCGGACCCCCACCCTGCCCTCTCCCTTTCAGGGGGAGGGTTTTTGATTTGTCACTCTCCCCGCGGCGCGGATTTCCGCGATCGCTTCGCGCGCCAGCACGTCGGCGCGCTCGTTCATTTCGTGGCCGGCGTGACCTTTGACCCAGTGCCAGCGCACTTGATGTGGCTTTAGCGCCGCATCGAGGCGTTGCCATAGATCGATGTTCTTCACCGGCTTCTTGTCGGCGGTGCGCCAGCCGTTCTGCTTCCACTTGTTGATGTACGTCATGATGCCATTGCGCAAATATTGGCTGTCGGTGTGCAGATCGACCCGGCACGGTTTTTTCAGCGCTTCGAGCGCGGAGATCGCGGCCATCAGCTCCATGCGATTGTTGGTGGTATTGGCTTCGCCGCCTTTGAGCTCTTTCTCATGATCGCCGAAAGTCAGGATCGCGCCCCAGCCGCCCGGGCCGGGATTGCCCGAGCAGGCGCCGTCGGTGTGAATAACGACGTGGGGCAATACCGCGTTCACGGGCCGGTCACTCCGTAATCGCGCGGGCTTTTGACTTTCTGATGAAAGCGAAGCTTTCGCGCATATTCGCGCGGGTCCTTGGGCCGCACCATTGCGCCGGGCGGTACGTCGAGCCAATCGACCAGCCGGGTGAGCAGAAACCGCACCGAGGCGCCGCGCGCCAAGAGCGGCAGCTTCTCCCATTCTTCCGCAGAGAACGGCCGTGTCTTGTTGTAGCTCGCCAGCAGCGCGCGGCCTTTGGTGACGTTGTAGGAATGATCGTTCTCAAAGCACCAGGCGTTGAGACAGATGGCGACGTCGTAGGCCAGTGTGTCGGTGCAGGCGAAATAGAAATCGATCAGCCCGGACAACCGGTCGCCGAGGAAAAACACGTTGTCGGGAAACAGGTCGGCATGGATGACGCCTTGCGGCAGGCCGTGCGGCCAGTCGCGTTCGAGCACGTCGAGCTCGGCAGAGACCAAGGTTTCAATGTTGCGCTCCACCTTGTGGGCGCGCGCGCGGCAGCCGTCGTAGAGCGCCCGCCAGCCGGCGACCGACAGCGCGTTGGCGCGCTGCAGCGGAAAATCGCCGCCGGCGAGATGCAGCCGCGCCAGCGCTTCGCCCAGAGCCGCGCAGTGCGCCGCGCTCGGCCGGCGGATCCACAAGCCGTCGAGAAAGGTGACCATGGCCGCCGGCCGGCCCGCTAGCTTGCCGAGCGTCTTGCCGGTCTTGGTCTTCACCGGCTGCGGACAGGTGATGCCGCGGCCCGCCAAGTGCTCCATCAGGCCTAAGAAGAACGGCAGGTCGCGCTCGGCGACGCGGCGCTCATAGAGCGTCAGGATGAAATTGCCGGTGCTGGTATGGACCAGAAAATTCGAGTTTTCGACGCCTTCGGCAATGCCCTTATAGGACAGCAACTCGCCGACGTCGTAGCCGGCGAGGAAGCGGGCGAGGTCTTCCGCCGCGACATCGGTGTAAACCGCCATAAAGAATCTCCAGACCCCGCGGCTAGCGCGCAGTCCACACCGCCGTCAAGATGAATTGCAAGATGAACTCATTGTCCTCAAGGGCTTTTGCCGGCAAGGAAATCGGAAAATCGCGCATAAAGGTCGGCTGTTTCCGGCCCGCCGTCGCGATAAATCACCGGCGCCAGCGTGCGGCCCTCGGAGTGAGCGAGGCGAAACGCCATGTAGCGGTATTGCTCCGGATATTGCGCGGTATTCGCTGCGGCGAACAGGTCGTCGAAGGCGGCAGACGGCTCCACCGGATCGAGCCGGTCGCGCTCATAGATCGCGGCGCGCTCGGCAATCAGCCAGCCGCCGGCGTGGCGCTCCAGGCGGTCGAGAAAGCGCGAGCACGAGGTGAGATCGACATCGATGCCGTTGAATTTTTGCCGCACCCGGATGACGACACTCGTCTCCGCGATGGCGCGATCGCCGTTGAGCGTGATGGTCGACGGAAACAGATGATGGCGTGACCAGGTATGGCCGGCGTTGAACGCGGCGCGGCAGCGCTCGACGAACTGGTCGAACGGCCCGCGGAACCAGGATACGGAAATGTGGCCGTCGGGCGTGAACGTCGACCGCAAGTCTTTCCACTTGCCCTGGTCGCGGGCGACGCCCCAGGCCTGGATCAATTCCGCGCAGGCCATCTTGTCGGCGAGTATAGCGGTAGTGTCGGCCAAGTGCGGTCTCCTTCGTTCCTCACGAACGATAGGACGATCCCCACCAGCATGTCATCATCCGCCAACGGGTCCGGCCCGAAGTGGCTGGCCCGATGACAGGCTCCGACGGATGATCCAGTATTCTCGAATGCGTGTTGCTTAACTCTGCGCCCGGTGATTACTGGGTGCCCCGCATTCGCGGGGCATGACACAGGAACAGCGATGAAAGCGATCGTCATCCACGAATACGGCCCGCCCGACGTTCTGCGCTACCAGGACCTTCCCGACCCGGTGCCGCGCCAGGGTGAGATCCGCATCAAGGTGCATGCCGCGACCGTCAATCGCGTGCTCGATGTCAGCCTGCGCGCCGGCCGCGAGCAGTATCGCGGCCCGGTGCTGCCGCTCATTCCCGGCGTCGATTGCGCCGGTATCGTCGACGCCGTCGGCCCGCAAGTGAGCCGCTGGCACGTCGGCGACCGCGTCTCCGCCGCCGGCATCATGCCGCTCAATATCTGCGCCGAGGACGGCGGCGGCTATGACGGGCCGCAAGGCATGATGGGCATCAAGCGACAGGGCGGCTTTGCCGAGCTCGTCGCCGTGCCGGCCTGCGCCGGCGTTCCCATTCCGCAAAATCTCGACTTTCATCGCGCCGCCGTGGTCATGCGCCACGTGCCGACGGCGTGGAATCTGCTCATGCACGTCGCCGAGCTGAAATACGGCGAGACCGTGCTGATCATGGGCGCCGGCGGCAATCTCGGCTCCATCGGTATCCAGATCGCCAAGAACGTGATCGGGGCACACGTGATCGCCGCGGCCGGCTCCGACGAGCGCGCGACGCTCGGCAAAAAGCTCGGCGCCGATCACGCGATCAATTACACGACCCACAACATCTACGACGAGGTGATGAAGATCACCGGCGGCAAAGGCGTCGACGTGCTTTACGACAACATCGCCAATCCCACGGTGCTGCCGATCGCGTTTCGCGCCATCGGCATGGATGGCCGCCTTGTCACCGCAGGCGCCCACGCCGGGCCCAACGTCTCGATCGATTTCTCGCACCTCTACCACAAGCGCATCACCATCAAGGGCCGGCCCGGCTACACGCACTCCGACCTGCCGCACTGCCTGGAAGCCGCGGCGGCGGGAAAAGTCGTTCCTCAGATCGAGCGCGTGTTGCCGCTGTCGCGCGCCGCCGATGCCCATCGCATGGTCGAAGCGCACGAAGGCCAGGGCAAGATCGTGCTCGATCCGACGCTTGGGTGATTTTTTCGACGTGTGAACAGTCGGTCGCGTCACGCGGCGCCGGAAATGGCTAGCCGAAAAAACGTTGCCGCGTGATTTGCCAAACGGCCGATACGCCGACCACATCATAAACCAAAGGTCGCCAGCTGCCGAACAGCCAAGCCACAAGACTGAAGCCGAACAGGCCGATCAGCCCCAGCTCGATGCCGGCAACCACGATCAGAACGAGCGAAAAAAAATCTACCGGCGCGTACCAAAATCCGTCAGACATCGTGCCCCCTTCACAACAGCTAACCACGCAACCTCTCGCGCGATGCGAGATATCTAAATATTTTCAACTCCCGATTTATTGGAACGCGATTGAGATATAGCGTTCGCCGCCGCCGCGGCAAACAAAAATAATTTTTGTCTTACGCGTCGTCGACCGGCTCGGTCGCGCGCACCGATGGCCGCGCTGCGAATGTGGCGTGCCAGCGCGCAATGCGGGGATGATCCTTCCGCCAATCCTCGTCGGCGTAACGGAAGTCGAGATAGCTGAGCGCGCAACCGATGGCGACATGGCCGATGCTCAAAGGCGTCGCCGCGAGAGCTTCCGCCTCTTGTTCGAGGCTTTTCAGCACCGCCGCCTTGCGCACGGCGGCGCTCGCTTTGTGCACGTCTGACGGGTTGGCGCGCATGCGCTCGTCACGCAGCAGCACCAGCATGTCCAAAAATCCGTCGCCGAGCGCCTGCCGGCGCAGCGCCACGAGCCGCGCCTTGGGTTCGGCCGGATGCAGCTTCGGCGCGCCGCCGAGACCGTCGAGGTATTCGCAAATCACCGGCGAATCGTAGATCACCGTGCCGTCGTCGAGCACCAGCGTCGGAATCTTCGACAGCGGGTTGTCCTGCATCAGCGCGGCATGAGGCTTGGTCGAGGCCGCAACCGTGCGCACGCAGGCGATGCGGTCGGCAAGGCCAAGCTCATGGACCACCACCATGACCTTGCGGACGAACGGCGAGCGTGGCGACCAGTGCAATTTCATCGGCGATCCCGGCGTTGACATTCGCGGCTCGAGCATTCTGTATCATCGCCGACCAACGATCCATACCGCCTGCCCGTCCCCACCACAGCTCGGATATCCGCCATGGACTACGACCCGCGCAGCGAGCCGCACAATCTCGCCCACGACCCGACCACCTCGCTCGTGGTGCCGCGTCCGATCGGCTGGATCTCCACCATTAGCCCGGCCGGCGTGGTCAATCTCGCGCCCTACAGTTACTTCAATCTGTGCGCCAGCCAGCCGCCCTTCGTCATGTTCGCCTCGAACACGCGCAAGCACAGCCAGAACTATGCCCAGAGCGGCGGCGAGTTCGTGTTCAACCTGGCAACCTATGAGCTGCGCAACGAGATGAACATCTCCGGCGGCGATTATCCCGAAGGCGTCAGCGAGCCGGAGCTGGCGAAGCTCGAAATGGCGCCGTCGCGCATCGTCAAGCCGCCGCGGGTCGCCAAATCGCCGATCGCGCTGGAATGCGTCTATTCGCAAACGGTGTCGCTCACGAGCGGCAACGGCAAGCCGCACAAATACGAAGTGGTGATCGGCGAAGTGGTCAACATCCATGTCGACGATGCGGTGATCGTCGACGGCATGATCGACATGTCGCGCATCCGCGCGCTCGCACGACTCGGCTATCGCGGCGATTACACGGTGGTCGACAATATTTTCGAGATGCCACGGGTTTAGGACGCGGCGCCGACCATGACACGCGCGATCCTCTTTCATAGCGTTTGGCTTCGCCGCTGTTGGTGCTTGGTGGCGCTGCCGGCCATCGCGATCTGGCTTGTCGCCGCAACGGCGCCGGCCGCGGCGGCCGAGCCGTGGCCGACACGACCGGTCACGGTGCTGTGCCCGTTCGCCGCGGGGACGAGCACCGACACGCTGATGCGCCTGATCAATGCGTCGCTGAGCCAGCGCTTCGGCCAGAATTTCATCGTCGAGAACCGCCCCGGTGCAACCGGCAATATCGCCGCGGGCGTGGTGGCGCGAGCCGAGCCTGACGGCTACACGCTCTTCATCGGCACGGTGGGGCCGATCGTCAACAACAAGTTCATGTACAAGAACCTGGATTTCGACCCCGATCGCGCTTTTGCGCCGATCGCATTGCTCGCTTCTTCGCCGCTCATCATCGTCGGTAGCCCTAAATTGCCGGTCAAGACTCTGAACGAGCTCATCGCCTATGGCAAAGCCCATCGCGGCGCGCTCAATGCCGGAACGGTCGGCGTCGGGTCGCAGGCGCACATTACGATCGAGCTTCTCAATAAGGCCGCCGGCATTGCCATCGGACACGTGCCCTATCGCATCACCTCGCAGGCGCTGCCCGATCTGGCGTCGGGCGACTTGCAGCTTTCCGTCCAATACGTTCCGACCTTCGTGCCGAACGTGCAGTCGGGAATGCTCACCGGCCTCGCCGTCACCAGCGCCAAACGGATGGCCGAGTTGCCGGATGTGCCGACCGTTGCCGAGCAAGGCTATCCCGGTTTCGAAGCCAACGGCTGGACCGCGTTGTTCGCACCGGCAGGGACGCCGGCTGACATCGTCAGCAAGGTCAATCAGGGCGTGAACGAATATCTGCACAGCGAAGCCGGCAAAGAGCAGCTCGCCAGAATCTGGATGACGCCGCTCGGCGGCACGCCGCAGCAGCTCGCCGATTACATCACCAGCGAGAACGCCAAGTGGGGACCGATCATCCGGGACGCCAACATCGTCTTGCAATAGCCAGTTCTTCAGTAGCCAGTTCTTCAGGAACCATGACCGAACGACTGCCGAAAAATACCTGCGACACCCATTTGCACATCTTTGGCGACGCCGCCGCTTATCCGGCCGCCAATCGCAACGCGCTCTATGCGCCGCCGCAAGATTGCACCTTTGCGGCGGTGAAGGTTTTGCACGATGCCATGGGTGTCGAGCGTGCGGTCTTCGTGCAGCCCACGATTTACGGCACTGATCACCGACTGATGTACGATGTTCTAAAAGATGCTTCGCAGGGAAACTATCGCGGCGTCGCCATTGTCGACGACAGCGTCAGCGACGCGGAGCTGGACAGACTGAACGGCGTCGGCGTGCGCGGCGCGCGGTTCAATTTCGGCGGCCGGTTCAAGCTGGCGCCAAGCCTCGCCGAATTCCGCCGTGGCCTCGACCGCGTCCGCGAGCTTGGCTGGTTCGTCAAGGTGTTCGGCTTCGAAGATGACTTCCTGGTCGTCGCCGACGAGCTGCGCAAAATCGACTTTCCCGCCATCATCGACCACATGGGCGGTCCCGATTATCGGCGCGGCACCGGCCAGCCGGCGATCCGCCTCATTCTCGATCTCCTCAACAACGGCAATTGGTGGATCGGGCTGTCGAATGGCGACCTGCGGTCGCACGCCGGCTATCTGTGGGACGACGCGGTTGAATTCGGGCGACTGTTCTATGAGGCCGCGCCGGACCGCTGCCTTTGGGGCACCGACTGGCCGCACGTCCATCGCTTCATGCGGCCCGACAAGGACGGACACTCGGACTACGGTCTCGACCACGAGATGGCGCGCGTCACGTTGCTGGAACGTTACCTGCCCGATCGCACGGCGCGCGACCGCGTCCTGGTCGACAACCCGGCGCGCTTCTTCGGTTTTGTGTAGGGCGCGATTGCGTCGCGCGCTACTGGCGCAGTTCCTTCAGCGCCGACAGCATCGTCACCGCCTCCTCCGGCCCTTTGACGATGCGGCAGCCGGCGGCGGCCAGCGCCTTGAGCTTTGCGTCGGCGCCTTCGCGGGCGCTGCCGATCAGCGCGCCGGCATGGCCCATCTGCTTTTCCGCCGGCGCGTGGCGGCCGACCACCATGGCGAAAACCGGTTTCGGAAAGCCGCGTGCGGCTTCGGCAAATGCATATTCCTTGTCGCCGCCGATCTCGCCGCAGAACAGGACCGCGGCCGTCGCGTCGTCGGCGGCCAGCACCTGCAAATATTCGTGCGGATTGCGTCCGATCACCGTATCGCCGCCGACATGGGCGACGATGCGCTGGCCGATGCCGGCGAGCGTGAGCTGCCGCGCCATCGCCAGCGCCAGTGTGCCGCTGCGGATGATCAGCGCCAGCCGTCCCGGCATGCAAAAGCTCGGCGCGATGGAGCCGAGCAGCCCGCGGCCCGGCACATAGATGCCGAGCGTGTTCGGCCCGATCAGCCAGCTTCCCGCCGTCCGGGCAACATTCGCCGCCGCGAGCGCATCGTGCACCGGCACGTATTCGGCCACCGCCATGATGGTTTCGATGCGCGCCTGCGCGCATTCGGCGACCGCATCGCGCACGCCTTCGGCCGGCGTGTAGATCAAGGCGATATTCGGCTTTTGCGGGACATCGGCAATGCGATCGTAGAGCGGCAGGCCATCCATGGCGGTGCCGCCGCGGCCCAGCGCTATGCCGCCGACAAGCGGCGTGCCGGCCTCGATCATGCCGGCCACCTGCTTGCGCGCGTAACGCCCGGTGGGGCTCACCACCGCGACACGCCATGGTTCGTCGGCGAGGAACGGCAGGCGCGCAGGGCCCGACATAGGCTAAGCTCCGGGAGACGCGGCGCCGGACGGCGCCAAGAGACTGAATAGCCATTATGCGACTAGCCGAGTACGACGGGAAAGCCTTGCTGCGCCGCCACGGCATCGCCGTGCCACGCGGCGTGCTGGTCCATGCCGGCGAAAGCCCGCCCGATGCGGTGGCCGATTGGCCCGGCTTCGTGCTCAAGGCGCAGATCCTCGAAGGCGGCCGCGGCAAGCGCGGCCTGGTGCGGGTGTTCGACACGCTTGATGGTTTTCGCGACGCCCGCCGGCTGATACTGCCGGCGCTCGAAGACGCCAATATCCCGCTGTTGCTCGAGGAAGCGGTACCGATCGCCCGTGAAATTTTTATCGCGGTACGCATCGACGGCAGCGCGCAGCGGCTCGAATTGCTGGTTGCGCCGGAAGGCGGCGAGAATGTCGAGGCGACCGCCAAGCTCGCGCGCATTCCGATCGAGCCTGGCGTCCTGACGACGCCAGAAAGAATCTTTGCCGCGCTGGGGGAAAAACTGTTTCCGGCCGACCTTGCCGCACGCCTGGCGCGCTACGCCGCGCGGCTGCCGGATATCGCGCGCCAAGAAGACCTGGAATTGCTGGAGATCAATCCGCTGGCGCTGACCAAAGACGGCAAGCTGATCGCCTGCGACGCCAAGATCGTGCGCGACGCCGCCGCCGATTTCCGCCACGACCCGGACGAGTTCGCGATCAGCCGAAGACTGGCCGAGCACGCCATGACCAAGCTCGAGCGCGAAGCGCAGGCTTTCGGTTTCCAGCTGGTCGAGACCGACGGCGACGTGGTGCTGGTCACCTCCGGCGCCGGGCTGGGCATGATGATGATGGACTTGATCGGCGATCACGGCATGCGCGCCGCGAGTTTTATGGACAATCTGCGCGGGGCGCCCGACGAGACCATGACCGAGCGGCTCAAGATCGCCCGTGCGCTCGCCGCCCGGCCCAACATCAAGGCGATCATCTTCCAGACCACGCTCGCCTCGCGCTCGCTCGCCGAGCGCATCGAGGCGCTGACCACATGGCTTGCCGCCGAGCCGCTGCCGAAGCCCTTATTCGTCGGCATCGCCGCCGGCCACGCCGCCGCGCGCAAAATGAGCGCGGAAGAGGCCGTCGAGCGGCTGCGTGCCGTGGGCGTTTCGGCCTTTACCGATCCGGTAGCGCTGGTGAAGGCTGCAGCACAGGCAGTCGGATAAGCTTTGCCGTAAGCCGCTCAGCCCGCGGGAATGATGGCTGCGTAAAACCGGCGCAAAGCGGCGGCAAATTCCTGGAAGGCAGTCGGCCGCGGGCCGGCGACAAGGTCGAAGCGGTAGTCGCAGCCGTCGCCAGTACAGGCATAAAATCGCGAGCCGCGCAGCCGGTCGGCGAATTCCAGGTGCTCCTGGCCGCAATCCGGGCAAATCAAGAGGATGCGGCTGCGCGCCGCCGACATCAATTGCCGAATGTTGGAAATGTCCCCCATGACGATCGCCTCGGCCGCTCGGCGCGCAATTATTTTTCACGCGAATCACAAGGATTCTAGCAGACGGCCGGCGGCGGCCCTGCGGACGGCGCGGCCTAGCGGGGTAATTATCCTCAGTATTATTGCAGGCTGATTACAGCCGGCGCCAAAAAGACGCCGCACTCATCGTTTGTCGCCGCCGAAGCGCGACATGCCGGCGCGCCAGGTGTCGCGGGCGATGTTCTCTTCCATGGCCTGCAATTCGAGCGCCAAGGCGCCACGCGAATCGAGCTCAATGCCCTGATCGATGCAGCTTTTGGCCTGGCGCAGCGCCGCCTGCGGCGCGGCGACGATCGTTTTGGCAATCTCAGCGATGACGCCATCGAGTGCGGCGGCATCGGCGATGCGCGTCACCAAGCCCGCCGCGCGCGCCTCCTCGGCGGTGAGCTTGCGGCCGGTGAACATCATGTCCTTGGCCAACTGCTTGCCGAGGATGCGCGGCAGCCGCTGGGTGGCGCCGACCGTCCCCCATCGCGCCTCGGGCGTGGCGAAGGTCGCCTGCGGGGTTGCGATGACGAAATCGCAAGCTGCGGCGATGTCGCAGCCCGAGCCGACCGCCGGCCCATGCACCACCGCGATCGCCGGCATCGGCAGGCTTTCGATCGCCCCATAGGCGGCGTAAGCGGCGAGCCGCCGGGCGCGAACTTCGTCCGGCGCCATGTCCTGGCGCTCCTTGAGATCGGCGCCGGCACAGAACACCGGACCGCTCGCGCGGATCAGCACCAGCCGCACCTCGGCGTCGTCGCGCGCCGCCGCTGTCGCTGCGACAATGTCGTCGCACATGGCGCGGTTGACCGCGTTGCGCGCCTCGGGGCGATCGAGCGTCAATGTGGCGACGCCGCCTTCGACGCCGTAGCGCACGGTGGTGAGGTTCATGACTTGTCCTTGCGGAAGCCGCGCATGCGTTGGTTCATCTCGCGGCCGGCTTCGAGCGCCGCATCGAACGGCAGCTCGGCGACGCGGTAGAACAGCGATTTGGTCGCCGCCATGGCCTGCGGCGCGACGGCCGCCATGGCGCGGGCGGATTGCAAGGCTTCGTGCATCAGCATCTGCGGCGCAACGATGCGATTGACCAGGCCGAGCTCTCCCGCACGCGACGCGTCGATCGGCTCGCCGGTGGCAACAAGCTCGAAGGCCGCCTTGCGGCCGGCCTGACGCACCAAATTCGCCATCACCACCGAAGCGACGATGCCGTGTTTGACCTCAGGATAGCCGAGCTTGGCGGTCGCCGACATGACGGCGATATCACCGGCGAGCGCGAGCCCCGCGCCGCCGCCCATCGCCGCGCCATTGATCGCGGTTACCACCGGCTTGGTCAGCCGCGAAAAGACACCGTGCAGTTTCGCCGTAATATCGGCGCGACGCTCGACCAGGGCGGTGTTGGCCGACGACAGCGCGGCGAACTCGGACAAGTCCGCACCGGCGCAAAAGGCCGGGCCGGCGCCGGTCAACACGATCGCGCGAACATCCGCGGCGCTGTCGGCTTCTCGCAGGGCGTCGAACAGCGCCTCGCTCAGCGCCAGGTTCAGCGCATTGCGCTTCTCCGGCCGGTTCATGGTGAGGACGCGCACCGCGCCGTCGTCGTCGATCAGCAAATCAGCCATCGCGCGCACCGCCGCCGGTCATTCGAGCTTCACGCCGGTCTTGAGCACCACCGGCCCCCACTTGGCCTGCTCGGCGAGCACGTAGGCGGCATATTGCTGCGGTGTCGACGGCGCCGGCGTGGCATTGAAGGTGTCATATTGTTTTTTCAGGTCGTCGCTGTTGAGCGCGGCGATGGCGGCGCGGTGCAGGCGCGCGAGCACATCGGCCGGCACGCCGGCCGGCGCGACCAGGCCATACCAATTGTCGGAATTAACCCGCGGATAGCCCAATTCCGCCGTCGTCGGCACATCGGGCAGCACCGGAATGCGCGCCGCGGACGTGATCGCGAGCGCTTTGAGCGACCCGGACTTGATCTGCGGCAACAGGAACGGCACGTCGGCCACCAGCATCTGCACCTGGCCGCCAAGGAGATCAGTGACCGCCGGCGCGACGCCGCGGTAAGGCACATGCACGATGTCGATCTTGGCCTCTTCCTTGAGCAGTTCCGCCCCAAGGTGGGTGATGGTGCCGGCGCCGGCCGAGCCGAAATTGACCTTGCCCGGACGCTCGCGCGCATAGGCGATGAAGGCCGGTAGCGTGTCGATGCCGAGCGACGACGGCACCACGATGGCTTCCGGCACGCGCAGCACGGTGGTGATCAGCGACAAATCCTTCTGCCAGTCGTACGGCATCTTGGCGACCATGAAGGGAATGGCAGAGATCGAGGACGCACCGTTGAAGCACAGCGTATAGCCGTCGGACGGGCTCTTGGCGGTGAAGTCGACCCCGGTCATGCCGCCGGCACCGGCATGGACCTCGATAAAGACCTGCTGGCCGAGATCGGCACCCATATTGTTGGCAAACACCCGAGCGAACAGGTCGGCCGCCCCGCCGGCGGCGAAGGTCACCACCAGCTTCACCGGCCGGGCCGGGAAGGTTTCCGCGCCGGCCACGGCCGTCCACAACAGCGCGAGACCGAATGCCGCAATGAGCCCGCGTCGCATGGTGCCTCTCCCAGGCGTTTCTTGGCCGGTTCCGTCCCACCGGCGGAACAATATGCAGCGGTGCCGGGCAGCAAGCGCTTGTCCGGCATCCCGCCACGCGGCAGTATGATTGCTCGGCTGAGGTAGCAGCAAGGGGCAAACGGCCCGCCGGCGTTGCCGGGGGCATGTGGGGCGTGTGCATGAAGACCATACTGGTACCCACCGAACACAATGCGGCGATGGCGTCGGCGCTCGATACGGCGCTGCTGCTGGCGCAAAAGTTCGGTTCCTGCATCGAGGGCTTTCCGCTGCGTCCGGCGGTCGCCGATCTCGTCGCCATGGATCCCGACAGCGGGCTCACCATGGTGGCGGTGAAGGAAAACGACGCCGAGATGGTGCGCCAGGCCGAAGACCTGTTCCGCGCCTTCATGACCCAGCACCAGGTGCCGCTGAACACCGGCACGGCGCAGACGACGCCATCGTTCTCATGGCTCGATTCCGCGCCGAGCGGCCATGATTTCGTCGGCAGCTACGGCCGCGTGTTCGACGCCATCGTGCTGGCGCGGCCGGGCGACGAGTGGCAGAGCCCGTCCATGGTGACGCTGGAATCCGCTTTGTTCGAGAGCGGCCGGCCGGTGCTGATCGCGCCGCCGAGTTCGCCGGTCTCGCTCGCCACCAATGTGCTGGTCGCGTGGAATTGCAGCACCGAGCAGGCGCGCACCATGGCCGACGCCATGCCGCTACTGCGCCTCGCCGAGCGCATCACCATCTGCACCGTCGAAGGCGCCACCGTCGCCGGGCCGAGCGGCGAGCAGATGGCGCGCTCGCTGAAACTCAACGGCATCAATGCCGAGCCGATCACGCTAAAACCTGCCGGCAAGCGCAACGCCGGCGAGACGTTGCTCGCCAAGGCCGGCGAGCTCGGCTGCGACCTCATCATCAAGGGCGCCTATACGCAAAGCCGCCTGCGCCAGATGATTTTCGGCGGCACCACGCGGCACATCCTCGCCAATGCCAAGCTGCCCGTGCTGATGGCGCATTGAGCGCGCGCCTTAAGTACCGCCAACCTGCATACCCCCATGAGTGAAACGCTGATCTTTCCGCAATTGGCGTCGCTCTATGAGACGCTGGCGCCGATATCCGAAGCGCTGCTGCGGGTCGTCGTTGGCTTGTGGATGGTGCCGCACGGCCTGCGCATGAGCTTTGGGTTTTTTCCCACAACCGGACTGCCGCAGCGCAGCGTGCACATGCTCGCGGTCGATCTCGACAAATGGGGCTATCGGCCCGGCTGGTTCTGGGCGCCGCTGATCTCGGCGACCGAGCTGATCGCCGGCCCGATGCTGGCGCTCGGCCTGTTCACGCGGTTAGCCTGCGTGCCGCTGGTGCTGTTCCTGATCGTGACCAATTTCGAGCGCTGGCGGGTCGGCCGCTATTTCTGGAACAAGCTCGGCATGGAATATACGCTGATGTGGCTCGTCGCGACGTTCTACTTCCTGATCCATGGCGGCGGCCTTTATTCGCTCGATCACCTGATCGGCCGGGAATTTTGAGGAGAACTGCGTGCCCTTCATCGACGCCAATGGCGTAAGCCTGCACTACGCGCTTGCCGGACAGCATGGGCCTTCCGTCGTGCTGTTGCACGAGCTCGGCGGCACGATGAACTCGTGGAACAAGGTGGCGCCGCGCCTTGCCGCACGCTATCGCGTGTTGCGCTACGATCAGCGCGGCTCCGGGCTTTCGGAGAAGGTGCGTCAGGAATTCTCCAACGATGTGCTGGTCGAGGATTTCGAGGCGCTCGCCAAGGGACTTGTTGCCAAGGGACTTGGGCTCGCGCCGCCTTATCATTTCGTGACCGTCGCGGCGGCTGCGACGCAGGCGCTTGCGCTTTCTGGAAAAGCATCCGGACCAGGTCGGATCGCTCACGCTGTGCAACCCGGCGCCGGGCGTCGATCCGAGCCGCGCCGCGGCGCTCGACGAGCGCGCGGCCTTCGCCATGCGCGAGGGCATGCGCGCGTCGCTGCCGACGACGCTGGATATTTCCTATCCAAAGAATCTCGGCGACCCGGCCGAATACGACGCCTATCGCGGCCGCTATCTGGGCAACGATCCGGTCGGCTTCGGCTTCGGCTTCCGCGCGCTGGCGCGCACCAACATGCTGCACATGCTGCCGCTGGTCCCCTGCCCCGCCATGGTGGTCGCCGGCCGCCACGACACCGTGCGTCCGCACGCTGGCAGCGCCGACTTGGCGAAAAAAATTCCCGGCGCGCGGTTCGAGCTGATCGAGGCCGGCCACTTCATGCCGACCCAGGGACCGGAGCCGCTCGTTGCGCTGCTCGAAGATTTTTTACCGAAACCGTAGCCCGGATGGAGCGGAGCGCAATCCGGGAACGATCTTTCCGCTCGAACGCCGCTCCCGGATTGCGCTCCGCTCCATCCGGGCTACAACAAAGAGAGCATCATGAAAGTCAAAGCCAACGGCATCGACATCAACTACCGGATCGACGGCCCCGACGGCGCGCCGTGGATCGTCTTTTCCAATTCGCTGGCGACCTCGACCGCCATGTGGGACGAGCAGGCCGCCGGACTGAAAGACTCATTCCGCGTCCTGCGCTACGACCAGCGCGGCCACGGCGGCACGCGACGTGCCGGCCGGCCGTTATGCGTTCGATACGCTCTTGGCCGACGCGCTCGGTTTGATGGACGCGCTGTCGATCAAGAAGGCGCATTTTGCCGGCCTCTCGATGGGCGGCGCCACCGCGCTTGGCCTCGCCGAGCGCCATCCCGACCGCTTCGATCGCATCATCGTCTGCGACTCGCCCTGCCAGTCGACACCGCAGTCGAGCCAGCAATGGGAAGAGCGCATCGCGGTGGCGCAGAAAAGGGCATCGAGGCGTTGGTCGAGCCGACGGTGTCGCGCTGGTTTCCGGCCGAGACCGTGGCAAAGAACCCGCCGCATCTCGACAAGGTGCGCGCCATGTTCCGCTGCCACGCCGGTCAACGGCTTCATCGGCTGCGCCGCGGCGCTGGCCGACCACGACTACGCCTCCGCTATCGCCACGGTGCAACGGCCGGTGCTGTTTCTGTGCGGCGAGAAGGACGCGCCCGCGCCGGCCATGCGCAAGCTGAACGAAAAGCTCGGCGGCTCGCGCTATGTCGAGCTTCCCGGCGCCGGGCATATCTCGAACCTGGACCGGCCGGCGGAGTTCACCAAAGCGATCCGCGATTTCATCGCGGTCGCCTGATTAACCACGGCGCTCGCTATGCCTTTTCGCCGGGGTGGGCAGCGCACCGCGCGTTCCGCGCGGCGTTGCAAATGGCCCGGGAGGAGCTATACGTCAGGGCAATAGCGACATAATCCCCGTTTTACAGGAGAAAACCCCATGGCCACGGTGACAATGAAGGCCCCTGCCCCGGGCGGGCTTTCCAACAAAGCGCGCGAGTTGATGGAGGCCATCAACACCGAGGCCGGCAAGCACAATGTCTGGGTCCGCACCCAGGCCAACGCGCCGGCGCAAAAGCCGTGGTTCAGCGAGACCTCAGGCGAAGGCTCGGGCCAGCTCGCCACCGGCCGCGTCGCCGTCAACCAGATGAAGACCGCGCCCTATATGTGGCGGTGGAACGAGTATAGCGGCTACCTCCAGCAGATTTCCGAGATCGCCAGCAAGGCCGACGTGTCGCCGATCGAGTTCGCCGACCGCCAGAGCATCTTTGCTGCTCAATCCCGGCCTCAACGGCCGCCTGCAAGTCACCAACACCATCCGCTGCGCCATCTCGATCTACAATCCCGGCGACGTCGCGCCGGTGCACCTGCATTCGCCGAATGCCAGCCGCACCATCCTGTCCAACAAGGGCGGCTACACCGTCGTCGAAGGCGAGCGCGTCACCGCCAATCGCGGCGACCTGATCCTGACCCCGAACGGCACCTGGCACGACCACGGCAACGATGCCGACGAGCCCTGCATCTGGATCGACACGCTCGACTGGCCGCTGATGGAGTTCCTCGACGCCGCCTGGGTCGATCACAACATGCCGGGCGCGCAGGGCAATACCAACGTCCAGGCGATCTCGGTGAGCGAGGGTTATTCGCGCCACCTCTACGGCCACGGCGGCATCAAGCCGGCATTCGTCAATCACCAGCGCGGCGTCGGCCACGCACCCGCGCCGCTGTTTCATTTCCGCGGTGCCGACGTTCTCGAAATGCTGCACAGCCTGCGCAAGGAAAAGGGCGATCCGCACGAAGGCATCAAGGTCGACTTCGTCAACCCGGTGACCGGCGAGCCGGTGTTCAAGACGCTCAACTATTCGGCGCAACTCCTGCGCCCCGGCGAGGAAACCGAGCTCAAGCGCGAGACCGCCGGCACCTACTATGTGTGCATCGAAGGCTCGGGCGTCACGGAAGTCGGCGGCAAGCGCTTCGAATGGGGCCACAACGACCTGTTCGTGGTGCCGAACTTCCTGTGGCGGCGCCACATCAATACCGGCAAGACCGATGCGGTGATCTATTCGGTGTCCGACTCGGCCCTGATGCAGAACATCGGCCAATATTACGCTCAAGGCCGCGACAAGCACGGCAAGGTCACCGAGCTGACGCTGCAATAATTCGCGATCGGCAGAGGCCAAAAAGGCAATCGGAGCGCGGCACCTCGCGCTCCGATTTTTTTGTCGACGACGGCAGCGGCCTGTTACTGCGGCTTACCGGCGTTGTGCTTGCACTCGGACCGAAACTTCTTGCGTTCCTTGCCGTGCAAGCCCTTGGCATTGGCCTGATCGGAGCAGGATTTTGAGATGGCCTGCTTTTCTTCCGGCGTCATTTTTGCCGGCGCCGCGGCAGGAGCCTGCGCAAGGGCGGCTCCGGCACCGATCATCAGCGCCAACAGCGTGCTAACGACAATTCGCATCGTCTGAACTCCAGTGTCTGGTTTCGTCAGGCAGCACCCTTGAGGCGCTTGTTGCACTCGCTGTAATAGCCGCCGCCCTTCTCGATCCACTTCAATCCGCCGTTGCCATTGTTGGTTTTGTTGGCCCGGTACTGGTCGAGGCAGGTTTGCATGCGACCCTTGCCCGGAGAGTCTTTTGAATATTTGGAATCGATCGCGTGCGGGTAGACGGCAAAACCGGTCGCGGCTGGGGCTGGGGCGGTTGCTGCCGGCTTAGGCGCTGGTGCGGGGGCCGGGGCCGGCGCAGCTGCCGTGGTCGGGGCCGCCGCGTCGGAGCCGCATTGCGCCTTGCGGAAGTCGTTCCACTTCATGCCGTTGAGCGTTCCGGCGTCCTTGGCGGCTTTATATTTTGCGCTGCACTCGGTCATCGTCAGCGCTTGGGCCGAGCTGCCTTGCAGGGCCATGGCGGCGAGCACCGCGGCCGCGCCGATCGCGGCGTAACGTATTGTCATGACTGTGTTCCTCCGTTGTAGGGTCTTTGAAAGATTTGACGTTCCGGCGGACGGCTAAAGCGACCGCGACAATTCCTGTTCTGTCGGCAGCTTCCCGTCGGGCGTCAGTTGGTTGACGACCTCCGGCAAATACTGACTTAGACCCGCTAGCAAATCCTGGCGCGACAATCCAGTGTGCGCCGTGAGCGTTTCGATCTGATCGCTGCCCAGCGCCTTGGCCAGATCGTCGGACGAGATCGCCTTGTTCGGCCCGCTGTCGACCCAGCTCTTGGCAACGTCGCCATGTCCGCTCTGCTGAAATTGCTTGAGCAGATCGCCGAGACCGCCGCTGAGGATGCCGCCCGCGGCGCCTCCGGCCAGTACTGTCCCCAAGCCGTGTTGCAGGATATCGCTGAGGCCGCCGCCCGGGCTCGCGGCTTGGCTGCGGCCGGGAGTGCCCGGTGCCGCGGGCGCGGCAGGAGCAGTCGTCTGGCTCGTGAAGCTTTTGAACGTTTTGTAGGCAAGCAGGCCCAGGATCGCCATGGTCATCGGCGACATGCCGCCGCCGCTGCCGGTGCTGGGACCGCTCGGGCCGCGCGGCCCATGCTGCATACCGTTGAGAACATCCATCAGACCCATATTTGCCTCCCTTTGAGCAAGCGCCGCAGCGCCTATCGTTTAGCTAGGTAAGCAGCGCCTATGGATTAGCTAGGCAAAGTGTCACAGGAATGTGGTCAAATGGCATGCGTCAAGCCTTAGCGCGAGTGGACTAAGGACTGATGACAGGCCGTCGCCAACCGCTTCGACCTAATCACTCTTATGGGCGTGATCGTGCGGCTTGCCGATCTTGTCGCCGCAGCCGGCGCGGGTCGCCCAATATTCCCAGGCCCGCCAGGTTTCCGGCATGTTCGGCTTGTAGCCCGCCGCCCGCGCGGCGATTTCGCCCTTGGACAACGGCTTCGGCTTGCCGCCCATGCGCATGGCGTTCATCTGCACCCGCGCATTGCGCGGCAGATAGACCGACAGCCGCACCACCTCGATGATCGAGCGCGCCGCCGAGGCAAAGCCGTGGCCGCGCATCAGCGCGACGCTGCCTTTGCCCATGCACTTCGCCAGATCGCGGCCCTGCGCCATGTTTCGCACCAGCAAATCCGTGTCGCCGAATTTCTTGCGGATGTCCCATACCGGCACCTTGCCGCCGATAAAACTGCCGGAATGAATCACCGGCTCGAGCGGCTTTGAAACGATGCCGAACGGCAGCGTGTCCTCGGCATGGGCATGCACCACCGCCACGATGTCGGGCCGCGCCTCGAAGATCGCGGCGTGGATGAAGCGCTCCAGATAAGGCTGACGCTTGTCGCTGACCGGCTCGCCCATCTGGTCGAACTCGATCAGGTCGTGGTGCTCGACCAGTTCCGGCGCCAGCGAGCGCGACATGAAGAAGCGCTTCGGATTGTCCGGATGGCGCACGCTGATATGGCCGTAGGCATCGACCACGTCTTCGTTGGAGAGAATGCGGTTGGCGACGACGAGGTCGCGCAACAGATCGTCGAGTTGGCTCATGATGGTTCTTTCCGAGTGATAAATCAGCCGTAGGTGGGCACGAACAGGTCGTCGACTTTCACGCCCCGGTCCGTCAGCCCAAGTGTCTGCTGATAGGTGATGAGGGCTTCGATAGTGCGGCGGTTCGGCTCCACGCCATAGGGCCACGGGTCGCCGTTGAACACCTCCCAGATGTCGTCGATCTCGCGCATCAGGAACGGCGTCATGTAACGCACGGCGCGCAGATTGAACAGTTTCCGCAGCGCGATTTGCTTCGATTTCACGAACGCGTCGTACAGGCTCGTCGCTACGAACGGGTACCGCTCGTAAATGCTCTTCTTGATGGCGACGGTATGCATGATCGGGTAGATACCCTTGCGCTTGTAAAGGTCCTTGTCGACATCGACGAAATTCGGAAACAACCGCGCTATATTCGGATCGGTTTTGATTTCTTCCGGCAGGCTCGTGCCGAGTGTGGCGTCGATCTCGCCTGCGGCCAGCAACTGGCCGAGCGTCTTGTCGGTCTTGTTGTTCTCGATCGACATCCTCTTCAGAAGCGGCAGCACCGTCGGGCTGCCGTGCGACCCCGCCTCGTTCATGGCGCCTTGCACCCAGCGAACCTTGGTGAGATCGACGCCGAATTCATGATGCAGGATACCGTTGATGAAGATCGCCGCCGTCATCGTATAGAGCGGCACGCCGATGCGCTTGCCCTCGAGATCCCTCGGCGTCTTGATGCCGGACTTCTTGTTGATGGCGATGTAGCCCATGCGGAAGGCGATCGACGGGAATACCGGGATGGCGACAAACGGGCATTCCTTGCGCGTGAACCGCTGGCTGAATTCGGAAAGCGAATATTCCGAGACGTCGAATTCCTCGCCGCCCGACATGCGGTCGAAAATCGGGCGCGGCTGATCGATGGCGATGAAGTTGAGATCGATGCCGTCCGGCGTGACCTCGCCCGTATAGAGCGGCTGCATCCGATCGTAGAGCCCGCACGCGAACGAAAGCTGCAACTTGGCCATTGGTCTGGCGTCCTCCCCTATTGCGATTGCGGCTTACGGTTAGCATGCCGCAAACAGAGCAGGAAGGCGACCGCACCGCCGTAAATATGTTATTTTTGCCTGCCAGAGGCTCGCTTATGACAACAGTGAATTTCGCCCGGCGCAGCATGCAGCCCGAACTGATGGATTCGGAAACCGTCGATTTCGCCGAATTCCACCAGTGCCTGCGCCAGCTCACCATCGTCAACGTCTTGACGCTGGCCTATCGGCCGACCTTGCATTGGCTCGGGCGCACGGTGCGCTACACCATGCCGGGCGATACCGTTTCGGTGCTCGACGTGGGCTCTGGCGGCGGCGACATGTTGCGAAAAATCCGAAAATTGTTGCAACGGCGCGATCTCGAGGCCGAGCTCACCGGCGTCGATCTCAATCCCTGGTCGAAGCAGTCGGCGGAAGCGGATACGCCGCAAGAGATGAACATCCGCTTCGAAACTTCGAATGTCTTTTCGCTCGATCAGTCGCGGCAGGCCGACTTCATCATCAGCTGCAATTTCACCCACCATTTGACCGATGCCGAACTGGTTCGCTTCATCAAGTGGATGGACAACCATGCCGTACGTGGCTGGTTCATCAATGACCTGCACCGTCATCCGCTGCCGTATCATTTCGTCAAGACGGTCTTTCACCTCTTGCCGTTGAGCCGGATGATGAAGAGCGACGGGCCGATATCGATTTCGCGCGCCTTCGTCGCGGCCGATTGGCGGCGCTTGCTGGCGGAAGCCGGCATCCCGCGCACGCGCACCTCGATCAAATGGTTTTTTCCGTTCCGCTATGTGGTGGCGTGCCGCAAAGCGTGATCATCAGACTCGCAGACGCGTCCTGTTCACCACGAATCGCGCGATCCCCGGCACTGCCCAGGGCGCCACGCGGGCGACCGCTGAAGTCACCCGCTGCGCCGTGGCATTGACGAAGGCGACATTGGCGACCTTCGCCCAGGCGATCTGAGGCTTTAGCTTGGCGATGGTTTTGGCCTGGAATTCGCCGGCCGATTGTCCGTCGAGAACGGCGTGCGCGGCGGCCATGCCGGTGTGCAAGGCAATCGATGTGCCGTCGCCCGTATAGGACGGGATGACTACAAGCTGATCGCCCAGCGGATAGACGGCGTCGGAAATCACCTCGCGGCGCAGAAAGCCGTAGGGAATGGCCGCCACCGCCACGGGCTTGTCCCACAGCGGCGTCGCACCGGCGAGCAGGTTTGCGAAAAATTCCGAGCGCTGGCCGAGAAAGGCCGCGTGGGCGTCCCACGCAACGGCGGCCTCGCCTGTCACGTCCCGATCGATCACCCAGCAGATCGTGGCGATGCCGCCCTCGACCAAACATACGCCGGCATAACCGCCCGGGAACATCGCGAGCTGGACCAAATCCTCGAGCATCGCGGCAACGGCCGCGTTCACGCGAAGCTGCATCTTGAACGCCACGGTCGACGCTTGCGGCCGCGGCAAGCCGCGCAGATTGTGCTTGCCGGTGGCGAGCGCGACGTGGCTTGCGGAAAATCGTCGCGTCGCCGTGTGCACGACGGCGGCTTTTTGCTCGTACTCCAATTTCGTCACCGCCGCGCCGCGGATCACTTGCGCGCCGGCGCGCGCCGCAGCTTCGAGCAGCGCTTGGTCGAGCAGGAAGCGCGACAGGCCGGCGCCGCGAAACGGCAGCTTCAGCCGCTCGTTCCGCCCGCCGAATTCAAGGCCGAGCTGCTCGGCCGGCCGCGCACCCAGTTGCCACACATCGAGCCCGAGCCCGGCCAATAGCGCTTGCGCTTCGGCGCTCAAGAATTCGCCGCAGACCTTGTGATGGGCGCCGGTGGTCTTTTCCAGAACGACGACCGGGCGGCCCTGGCGTGCGAGCTCAATGGCGAAAGCCGCGCCGGCTAGGCCGCCGCCGACCACAATCGCTTCGCTCATCGCGAAACCTGTTCGTTCTAATGCAGCTCTTTGCGCAGAATTTTGCCGATATTACTCTTCGGCAGGCTGTCGCGGAACTCGATTATGTGCGGCACCTTGTAGTTCGCCAGCCGCTCGTGCAGGAACGATTTTAAATCCGCCTCGGCGAGCGCCGGATCCCGCTTGACCACGAACAGCTTCACCGCCTGGCCGGTGCGCTCGTCCGGCACGCCGATCACCGCCGCCTCGATCACGTCGGGGTGCTGCATGGCGATGTCTTCGACTTCGCTCGGAAACACCTTGAAGCCTGAGACAATGACCATGTCCTTCTTGCGGTCGAGCAGCTTCAGGTAGCCTTCCGCATCGAGCGTGCCGATGTCGCCGGTGCGCAGCCAGCCGTCGGCGGTGAGAACATTTTTGGTTTCGTCGGGGCGCCGCCAATAGCCCTTCATCACCTGCGGGCCGCGCACCCAGACTTCGCCGTGATCGCCCGGGGCGAGGATCGCACCGTGGTCGTCGCGAATGCTCACTTCGGTCGAGGGTACCGGTACCCCGACGGTGCCGAGCTTCGGGTTGACCACCGTGTTGATGCACACCACCGGCGACGCTTCGGTCAGGCCGTAGCCTTCGACCAGATCGGTGCCGGTGATCTCGCGCCAGCGGTGCGCCACCTCGCTCTGGATTGCTGCACCGCCGCCGAGCGGAAGCCGCATCGCGCTGAAATCCAGCGCGGCGAAGTCGGGCCGGTGCACCAGCGCATTGTACAGCGTGTTGACGCCGGACATCACCGCGACGTGGGAATCGCGCATGGTGCGAATGAGCCTGTCGAGATTGCGCGGATCGATAACGAGCACGTTCAAGCCGCCGACGACCGCGATGGACAGCAGGTTCGCCGTCAGCGAGAAGATGTGATAGAGCGGCAGCGGCGTCAGCGTGGTTTCGTTCTCAAATTTGGCGCGGGCTCCGGTCCACGCCAGGCATTGCAGCGTGTTGGCGATCAGATTGCGGTGCGTCAGCATCGCGCCTTTCGGCACCCCGGTGGTGCCGCCGGTATATTGCAACAGCGCCACGTCCGTCGCCTGGGTCTCCGCATCGGCGTAATGCTCGCCCGGCGCGCGGCTGCAGGCGTCCTGCAGCATCGTGAAAGCGCCGAAGTGCCAGGCCGGCACGGCGTGCTGGATATAGGAATTGGCGAAATTGAACGCCCAGCGCTTGAGCACCGGCACGAAATCGCCGAGCCGCGCCACCACGACATGGCGGATGTCGGTGTCGCCGATGACCTGCTCGAGCTTGTGGGCGAAGTTCTCCATGATGACGATTGTCGTGGCGCCGCAATCCTTGAGCTGCTCCTTGAGCTCGCGCGGCGTGTAGAGCGGATTGACGTTGACCGCGATCAGCCCGGCACGCAGCGTGCCGAGCAACGCGACCGGATAGGCCAGCATGTTCGGCAGCATGATCGCGACGCGGTCGCCGGCGCGGCAGCCCAACTCTTCGCGCAGGAACGCCGCAAAGCCGCGGCTGTCGCGGTCCCATTCGCCGTAGGTCATGCGCGCCCGCAAGCTTTCGAAGGCCGGTCGCGCCGCATGCAGCCGGCATGATTCCAGCAGCATGCCGTGCAGCGACCGATAGCTGTCCGGGTCGATGGTTGTGGGCGTGCCCGCCGGGTAGGACTTGAGCCAGATCGGGTCTACGGTCCCGGCCGGAGCCAGGGGCGGAGCGCTCTCCGCTGGAAGCGTCATGAGTTCACTACTTTGCGGCCACACATCGGCTACGGGGCGGTTGCCCGCTTTAGTCAGGGATTCTTCCATCGAAGCACCGGCAATGCAAACGCTGCCATCCCAGTAAACGCCCGGCGCATTAAAAATCTGAGAACTGGTCGCATTCCCATTCCGGCAGGGGCGAGCGATAATGCGACGGTCACCAGAGGGAGATAAGGATGCTGCACCACAACAATTCGGCGGGCGCGTTCGCCAAGACCGTATTCGGAGCGTTGATCCTGGCCTGCGCCGTGGCGCCCCTGCCGGCTGTCGCTGAAGACATCCTTGTCACCCAGTACAAGGCCGATCCGTCCGGCGCGCCCTACGGCGTTGCCATCGACAAGGGCTTCTTCAAGGCCGCCGGCGTCGACATCACCGGCGTGATTTCCGGCGAAGGCGGCGGCTCGTCGGTGCGCGCCGTGCTTGCCAGCGAGCTGGGCTACGGCGAGACCTCGCCCGCCGGCATCATCGCCGCCATCAACGAAGGCCAGGACATCAAGATCGTCGATATCGGTTCGCGGTCGATGGCGAGCAATGTCATCATCGTGATGCCGAACTCGCCGATCAAGACCATGGCGGACCTGAAGGGCAAGAAGTTCGCCATCTCCAATCCGAAATCCTTGGGCGAGATGACGGCGGTGTTGGCGGCGGAAAATGCCGGCATGAATCCCAACGACATCCAGCGCGTCGCACTCGGCAATCTGTCCGGCGCGCTCACGGCACTGGAAAACAATGTGGTCGAGGCCACCAGCATTCCGGGCATTCTGTTTTTGGCGCGCGGCGGCGAAAGCAAGTACCGCGTCATCGTCGGGCCGAAGGATTTGCCGCTGTTGCCGCCCGCGGTCGGCATCGCCACCGGCGACCTGATCAAGAAAAATCCGCAGAAATTGCGCGCCATCCTGGCCGGGCGGCGCGAAGCGGTGAAATATCTCTATAGCCACACCGCCGAAGCGAGCAAGATTCTCGAGCCGATCTATGCGCCGTTGCCACCGAAGGACGTCGACACGCTGATGCAGATGCTGGTCGATGCGAAGTTCTACAGCGAAGGCCAGATCGAAATGCCGCTGCTCGTCAACACCGTGCGGGCGATGAAATATGTCGGCATGATCGACAAGGACCCCGACCTCTCCAAAATGATCGACGCCTCGTTCCTGCCCAGCGATCTGCAGCAAGTGAAATGAACGCCGTCGCGCGCGACATCCACGCGCAGCTTGCAGCCGTCACGCGCGTCTTTCCCGGCGCCGGCAATCAGCCGCCGGTCAACGCGCTCGGGCCTATCGATTTGGACCTGCGCAAAGGCGAGTTCTTCGCCGTGGTCGGACCGTCGGGCTGCGGCAAGTCGACGTTTCTCGAAGTGCTCGCCGGCCTGCAGCGGCCGACCGCGGGCACGGTGACGTTCGAAGGCAAGCCGGTGAGCGGCGAAGTCGCCGAAGGTATCGGCGTCGTCTTTCAGGAAGACGCCAGCTTTCCCTGGCTGACGGTGTGGGATAACGCCGCATTCGGGCTGCGCCGCAGCGGCGTCGCCGAGGCCGAGATACGCCGCCGCGTCGACGACGCGCTGGCCTTCATGGGGCTCAAAGACTTCGCCCGCGCCTACCCGTCGCAATTGTCCGGCGGCATGCGCCAGCGCGTCTGCATTTCGCGCACCCTGGTGCTGCAGCCGCGCCTGATCCTGCTCGACGAGCCGTTCGGCGCGCTCGACGCGCAGACGCGGCTGCTCATGGGCGACGAAGTGTTGCGGCTGTGGCGCAGTACAGGTGCAACGGTACTGCTCATCACCCACGCGCTCGACGAAGCGGCGATGCTGGCGGACCGGGTCGGCGCCATGTCGGCACGGCCCGGCCGCTTCATCGAGATCATCGACACCGGCTGGCCGCGCGAGCGCGACAGCAAGATCGTCGCCGAGCCGGCGTTTGGCGAGATCACCGGCCGGCTATGGGACCGCTTGCGCGGCGAATCGCTCAAGGCGCTCGGCCATGCGGGCATGACGACGACGGCCGCGGGATGACACGCGTCGGCCTGACCCGGCTTGCGGTGATCGTGGCGATGATCGGCACGCTCGAGCTTGCCTGCCAGACGGGCTTGATCAGGCATCAAACCATCATTGCGCCGTCCGAGATGGCGACGTCGCTCTATGCGCTCCTCGCCTCCGGCACCATCAACGCCGACATCGAGCGTACCTTGGGCATCATCGTCATCGTGATCGCGGTCTCGATCGTGCTCGGCTTCGCGCTCGGCCTCGTCATTCATGCGCTGCCGCGGCTACGCGAGGCGCTCGATCCGCTCTTCGCGACCTATTACGCGGTGCCGATCTTCATCTTCTATCCGGTGCTGATCGCGATCTTCGGGCTCTCCCCGATCCCGATCGTGCTGATCGGCGTCGCCACCGCCGTCGTCGCCATGATCATCGCCACACTCAACGGGCTGGATCGCGTGCCGCGCGTACTCACCAAAGTGGCGCGGGTGCATCGCTTGGATGCGGTGACGACCGCCATGACGTTGCAGCTACCCGCCGCTGCGCCGTACCTGTTCACCGGCGTGAAGCTTTCGGTCTCCTACGGCTTCATCGCCGTCATCGCCGCCGAGTTCATTCTGTCGCCCGCCGGATTGGGCCGCGACATTGCCGATGCTTATTCCGACTTCAACAATCGGCGCATGTATGCGCTGATCCTGTTCCTGCTCATCATCGCCACCGTCGTCAACACGGTCTTGCATATGCTCGACGTGCGCTGGGCGGAGCGGCGCAGCGGAGGCCGGACGTGACCGCGACACGCCGTGCCACCGACACGCTGATCATCGCCGCCGTCGTGCTCGTGCTGTGGAAGATATTGCACGAGATCGCCGGCTCGACGGCGCTGCCGGCGCCGCTGGCGACCATGGCGTATCTCGTGCACTTGGTGCCGACGACACGGTTTGCCGAGAATGCCGTGGCAACGCTACAGGCGTTCAGCCTGGCGCTGCTGTTCGCCTATGGGATCGGCCTTGGCATCGGCGTGTGGATGGGCGCGCACCGGCTCTCCGGCGCCGTCGGCGAGCCGATCCTGGTGGTGATCTACTCGCTGCCAAAGATCACGCTCTATCCGGTGGTGCTGCTGATCTTCGGGCTCGGCATCTCGGGCAAGGTGGTGTTCGGCGCCATGCACGGCATCTTGCCGGTCGCGCTGCTGACCATGGGCGCGATCCGCGCCATCCCGCAGGTTTATTTGCGCTCGGCGCGCTCGCTGCATTTGTCGCCATGGCAGACCATCACGACCGTGCTGCTGCCGGCCGCATTGCCGGAAGTGTTCACCGGCCTGCGCATCGGCTTCACCGTGACGCTGCTCGGCGTGCTCTTAGGCGAGATGTTCGCCTCAAAGCTCGGCCTTGGCTCCATGATCATGAACGACATGTCGCTCGCGCAAAGCGAGGACATGGTGACGGTCGCCATCATCCTGTTCGTCTTCGCCGCGATCGCCAACGCGCTGCTGTTATGGATCGAGCACCGGCTGCACCGGCGCGTTTAATGCCCCAGCGCGCAGGCGTGGTCCTGCAATTCCTCGCCGCTGCCCCAGTCGCCGTGCGCCTGGTCGGCATGATCGTCGAGGATGATGAATCCCGGCACCCTCCCGTTAATCACCATGCCGACGACCACCAACGTGTGCTGGCCCATGTCGGCGGGGGCGCCCGGCACGCCCCAGGCCAAAAGCTTGAAAGGGTTGTGCCCGAATAGCGTCCGCCCTGTCACGCGCATGGCGCGGTACTGATGGCCGGCAAGCGGCGTTTTCAGCATAGTCCACCGCCAACCAATATTGGGACGCTCGCTCAATAGCGCGTCGCGGACGTCGGCACGAATGCAGTCGATGTGGATATGCAGCTGGTCTTGCGTGCGGCCCGAATCCGAATTGATCGCGAGGCTTAGCATATCGGGCGGCATCGCATGGCCGAGAGCCTTTTCGACCAGGCCCCGCGCCTGCCAGGCGTCGGCGAAGTAGTTGGGAGCAAAAGGCGCGAGCAGCGCGGGGCTCTCGATGCCGCTGATTTGCTTCGTCGGAATGAGCAAGTACTGCGTCGCCCCTTTGATGTCTTTGAGCACCGCATATCCGCCGGCCAGATTGACGACGGCGCACGGCTTCGGGTCGCGATGCTGCTGCTGATCCGGCACACACTGACCGTGAACGATCTGCCAAAGCACGTTTGCATTCGACGCTTGTGCGGCAGCGTCATGGGACCATAGTCCGATGAGCAACCCTGACGCGGCGGCGATCCACCGCGTATTGACTGCAATCCCCATGACACGCCCCTATTTTGCCGCCGCGACGTAACGCTCCAGCGTCATCGGGTTGCCCTTATGCGCCGGCTCGCGCGGCTCGACGCCGGCGAAGCGGCTGGCTTCGGCGAACCACATCGCCCGCGCCGGCAGCTGCCAACGCCGCTTGCCGGCGACGGAGGCGTCCCAGCGCACCGGCTCGTCCTCGATGTCCATGCATTGATAATGCGTGTTGAACAATTCGATGCGGTGGCCGTCGGGGTCGCGCATATAGACGAACAGCGCGAGCCCCGGCCCGTGCCGCCCCGGGCCGAATTCGATGTTCTCGGCGAAACCCAGATTCGAGGCGAGATCGCAGACATAGAAGAAGTGATACAATTCCCCGATGCTGAACGCGGCGTGATGCAGCCGCGGTCCGGCGCCGGGCGCGAACACGATGTCGTGCGGATTGCCCTTGCGCTGCAGGAATACGAACAGCGGATCGTCGCTGCCGTCCGGCGCGATATATTCGGAAAGCCGGAAGCCCAGCCCCGTGTAGAATTCCAGTTCGCGCTGCACGTCCGGCACCAGCACCTGGAAATGATCGATGCGGTGCGGTGCGGCGCCGTGGTGATGCTCAAAGCTCGTCAGCAGCCGCGGCTTTAACGTCATGGTGGCGCAGAATTCGAGCGGCAGGCCGAGCGGATCGCTCACATGCAGCGTCCGGCCCTGATACGGCCGCTCGACCCAAAGCGCCGGCAGGCCGGCCTTCTCGAAATAGGATTTCGCCTTTTCCAGATCTTCCTCGGTGAAGCAGCGCATGCCGACCCGCTCGGCTTGCGGCGCGCTGGCGCGCTTGAGCACCAGCGAGTGATGGCAGACCTCGGCAACGCCGCGCAGATAGATCGTGTCCTTGTCCTCGTCGCTGACGATCAGGCCGATCAGATCGACATAAAAGGCGCGGCTCTTCGCCAAATCTTTCACATGCAGCACGGAATGGCTGGCGCGCGTGATGTTGAAGGGCGGGTTGTAGTTGGGTTTTGGGATGGCCACCGTGGACTCCGGATCGGAAGGAACAGACCGCGTCAGCTTGACACGTTCGGGACCGGCATTCATACCCGGTTTTCAGCCGATTGAGACAGTTGGAGAGCAGCATGGCGAGCGCAGGCGCGGCCTCGGGACAACGTCAGAACTACCGCGGCTTGCGCGGCTGGCTCGACACAGTCGACAAACTCGGCGAGCTTGAGCGCGTGTCCGGCGCCGATTGGGACGTCGAGATGGGCGCCATCACCCACATGCTGACGGAAAAAAGCCGCGGCCAGGCGCCGGCGATCCTGTTCGACGACGTGCCGGGTCACGCCAAGGGCTACCGCACGCTCTATGGGCAATTGTCCTCGATCAAGCGCATCGCGCTCACGCTCGGCCTGCCGCTCGACTACGAGCGCAAGGTCGACATCGTGCAGCGCTATCACGCGCGCATGCAGGATCTAAAGCCGCTGGCGCCGCGCTTCGTCAATGACGGGCCGATTTTCGAGAACGTCGTCGAGGGTGACGCCGTCGACGTGTTGAAATTCCCGGTGCCGCGCCATCACGAGGCCGACAAGGCGCGCTTCATCGGCACCGCCTGCTGCGTCATGACCAAGGATCCCGACGCCGGTTGGTTCAATCTCGGCGCCTATCGCAGCCAAGTCTATGACGGCAAGACCGTCGGCTGCCAGATCACCGAGGGCAAGCACGGCCGCATCCACCGCGACAAATATTTCGCCCGCGGCGAGCCGATGAAGGTGGTGATCCTGTGCGGCCAGGACCCACTGTTGTTCATGCTGTCGTCGAGCCCGCTGCCGGAAGTGAGCGAGCTCGATATCGCCGGCGGGTTACGCGACGAGCCGATCGACGTGGTGCGCGGGCCCTATACCGGTTTTCCGATCCCGGCCGATTGCGAGATCGCCATCGAGGGCGAGACCGTGCCCGGCCAGACCCGGCCGGAAGGGCCGTTCGGCGAATGGATGGGCTATTACTCCGACGACACCCAGGACCGGCCCTACGTCAATGTCAAAACCATCCTGCACCGCAACGATCCGATCCTGACCTGCGCGCCGCAGCACAAGCCGGTCGACGAGACCGGGTTGCTCAAGGGCATCGCCGGCGCCGCGCAAATCTGGCGCTCGCTGGACGCCTGCGGCGTGCCCGACGTGCTCGGCGTATGGAACCACGAAGCAGGCCCAGCCACACGCTTCACCGCGATCCAGCTACGCCAGCGTTACCCCGGCCACGCGCGGCAAGCGTTGCACGTCGCCTGCGCCTGCCAGGGCGGCGCCTATGCGGGCAAATGGACCGTGGTGGTCGACGACGACATCGACGCCGGCGATCTCGATGCCGTGCTGTGGGCGATGTGCACGCGGTTCGATCCCAATGTCGATATCGATCTGGTGCAAAAGGCGTGGGCGTCGAAGCGCGATCCGCTTTTCCTGCCCGGCAATTTCAACAATCGTATCCTGATCGACGCCTGCATCCCCTATGACATGAAACTCAAGGGAACGTTCCCGCCGGTGGTCGACGTCAGCGCCAATCTGCGGGCGAAATTGCGGGCGAAGTTTCCAAAACTGTTTCATTGAAAATGGGCGAATGGCGAGCAGCGAATGGCGAATAACTAGGCCCCATTCGCTATTCGCCACTTCGCCATTCGCTACTGCTGAACCTGCTGGTTCTGCGCAAACAACTCGCGGCCCATGGTATTGAAGCGCGCCTTCTGATTGTCGCTCAGCGAATTGTAGAAGTCATGCAGCGGCGGGCGGACGGCATCGACCGCCTGCAACATGGCTTGCAGGTGCTTGCCGGCCGCGGCGAGGCGCGCCGGCGGCGTGCCCGGCGTCTCGCTCGGACAAGCCGCCTTGATGATGTCGGCGCCGTTCGCGGCCGCCGACTTCAACGCGTCGAGCTTGACGCGCTGCGCATCGTTCGGCTGCACCGCCTGATCGATCTGCTCGGTCGGCCACGCCATGGCGGACGCATCGCAGTCGGTTTTCGGCGTCGTTGCGTTGGCAGCCGGTTCATTTGACGCAACGCGCTTGTCCGTCGTCGGCGTGATACTGTTGAAGCGCGCCTTCTGCTCGTCGCTGAGCGAGTCATAGAATTTGCTCAGCGGCTCGCTCACGAGGCTGACGGCCTGGACCAATCCCTGCAGCCGCTGCTGCATGGTGTCGAGGCGCCCGGTCGGGGTGAACGACACGGTG
Source organism: uncultured Alphaproteobacteria bacterium (assembly GCA_963724715.1). Taxonomy (GTDB): domain Bacteria; phylum Pseudomonadota; class Alphaproteobacteria; order Rhizobiales; family Xanthobacteraceae; genus BOG-931. The sequence goes on from CAVRVV010000009.1 coordinate 489,204, forward strand.
GTCGGGCAATGGGATTTGATCACATCGCTGGCTTTGATGATGGCGTTGCCGAGATCGTCGAGCAGCGCGCTTTGCTGCGGGTTGGGCTGCACCGCGTCGCTGATCTGATTGATCGGCCATCCGGTGACCTCGGCGGCTTCATCGCCACAGCTCTGCGCCATGCTTTGGGTGAGCGCGGCCATCCGCGCCGGAGCGCCCGGGCCTTGCACGTATTCGTCGTAGATGTACGGCGAGAAGATGCCTTCGTAGATGTCGCCATAGCCATAAACCCAGAACGGATCGACATCGTAATAGTCGCCGGGCCACAGCGCGTAATAGAAGAAATCGCCGTAGGCAAAGGGCCAGAACAGCGGGCCGACCCAACCGAGATGGTTGTGCCAATGCCAGCCATGGTTCCAGAACGGACGGAAGGCGCCGGCGCCGGCGAAATGCCGGTTAGCGGCAAACGATGCCCGGCCAGCGAACGCATTGGCGTGAGCCAAGTGCGCTCCAGCCAGGCCGGCGCGAGCACCCGCCGGGTTAGCAACGTGATTGAGTCCGTGCGCGCCTTGCCCGTGGATCGCGGATTGGAATGCCGATCGGCCCGGATGACCGATATGGGAGGTCGCCATACGCGAATTCAAGCGCCCGGCATTGATCCTGCCGCCGTTGATCCTGCCGCCGCTAAAATGTGGAGCCGCGTGGGAGGTCAAATGCGCGCCGCCCATACGCATGGCGCCGCCGCCACCCATACGCATGGCGCCGCCGCCACCCATACGCATGGCGCCGCCGCCACCCATGCGCATGGCGCCGCCGCCAAAATGAGCTCCGCCCCCGCCCCCACCGAAGTGAGCACCGCCACCCCCACCACCGAAGTGACCGCCGCCGCCGCCACCACCGAAGTGACCGCCGCCGCCACCACCGCCGCTGCCGAAATGTCCGCCACCGCCACCACCCCCGAAGCCGCCGCCTCTCGCGTCAGCAACAGTCGCCAAGCAAAGGGAAAGGCCTATTGCGGCAACGCTCGTCGTAATCTTCCACATGATACGCCTCGTCGGGGCCAAATACGGCAAGCCAACGCCAAATCGCCCGGTCCGTTCCGGCGGACTAGAAGTCCGTGATGCTGCAATGCACACGTCGCCCAGTGCACATCGCGCATCATTGCAGATGTGCGTAATCTAGCAGGCGCGCTAGACCGCTGCGGCTTAAATTTTTTTCATATTCGATCACGATCGCACGAATAAAACACGGCAGTGGCGGCGCGGCAGCGGCTTCGTCGGCAATGGAAGGCAATGGAAGGCAATGGGAGGCAATGGAAGGCAATGGAAGGCAATGGAAGGCAAATGGAATTGCACGCGCGCTGGATGCGCGATCAAAACCCGAATGGCAAATTTGCGCGCCGGCGCCACAACGCCTCAAGCAACGGGGCCGATATTGATCCTTCGTGGCGCGCACACTGTCGCTTGAATATCACACGTTTCGCGGATCGGATCGGAGCCTGTTAGCAAGAAGGCTGTGGCGTTGATATTCGCCCATGCGTCGGGCATGGTTATGGTTAACGCGATCGCTAGGGGGCCGGGATCGTTGGAGCACAGCCATGGCCCGCTGGCACACGCCGGCGGGCGTGAGCACCGTTCCCGGATTGGCCGTGTTCCTGGTTGGGGTTCTGCAGCGGCGAGTTTGCGGCAGTGGATGCGTTGACCCATGCTGGATTGCGTCAGGACGGCTGGGTGCGGCGCGTCACGGCGTTTCGCCGACAAGCCTGCACTTCGACAATGCTCTTGGCGCTGTTGCTGCCGGGCTGCACGGTAGGCCCCGATTATTCGCGTGAGCCGGCGCCGGTTCCGACGACGTTCAAGGAACTCAAAGGCTGGAAGCGCGCCAATCCCAACGACGACGCCGATCGCGGCAATTGGTGGGCGCCCTATAGAGATTCCCGGCTCGATAAGCTGCTGGGTGAAGTCGAAATCTCCAATCAAACGGTGGCGGCGGCGGCGGCCTCCTACGAGCAATCGCGCGCCATCGTCAGGGAAGCGCAAGCGGCGCTGTTTCCGGGCGCGACCGGCAGCTACAGCGTCACCCGCACGCGAACCGGAGCACTCGCCGGCACCACCGGCGGCAGCGCCGTCGGCTCCGGCCTCGGCACGCGATACACGACGCAATATTCCGCGCCGATCAGCGGCAGCTGGGACCTCGACGTCTGGGGCAAGGTCCGGCGCACCATCGAAGCCAACGCGTCGTTGGCGCAAGCCAGCGCCGCCGACCTCGACAACGCCAAACTGTCGGCGCAGGCCCAGCTCGCGACCGCCTATTTCAACCTGCTCGCGGCCAATTCACTGCGCGATCTCCTGCACCGCTCCGCCGCGCAATTCCGCGAAACCTATGAGATCACGCTCAACAAATACAAAGCCGGCTACGGGCCCAGCGCCACGACAGGGACAACCAGTGCCGATGTGGCGCTGGCCCAATCGCAAGTCCTGGCCATCGAAGCGCAGGAGCTCAGCGTCGGCGTGCAGCGGGCGCAATTCGAGCATGCCATCGCGGTTCTGATCGGCAGGCCGCCTGCCGAGTTGACGATCGGACCGCGCTTGCTGGGCTCTAAAATTCCAAACATCCCGGTTGCGGTTCCATCGGCGCTGCTCGAACGGCGTCCCGATATCGCGGCTGCCGAGCGCACCATGCAGAACAACAACGCCCTGATCGGCGTCGCCGAAGCTGCCTATTTCCCGGACGTGTCGCTCTCTGCCATGGCCCAGTTCATCGGTCCTATTCCGCTGCCGTTTAGCGCCGCGCGCTCGATCCAGCAGATCGGCGCCAGCGCTACGCAAACGCTGTTCGATGGCGGGCTTATCGGCGCTCAGGTCGATGCGGCGCGAGCCGCCTACTGGGAAACCGTCGCCAATTACCGGCAGACCGTGCTCACCGCATTTCAGCAGGTCGAGGACGAGCTTGCTGCGATCCGCATCTTTACCAAGCAACTCGCCGTCGAGCTGCAGGCGGTCAAGAACGCGCGCGAGGCGGTGCGCGTCTTCACCAATCAATACCGGGCCGGGATCGTCGACCTCACCACCGTGGTGACGGCGGAGACGAACTTGCTCAGCCAGGAGGAAACCGCGCTCGCCGTCAGGCAAAATCTTTTTCTTGCCAGCGTCACCTTGATCGAGGCGCTCGGCGGCGGCTGGGACACGACGTTACTGCCGACGCAAGTGCAGTTGATGAAGGGCTTCTCGCTGTTGCCGAAACTCGAATCGACGCCGCCCGCGCTCGAAGCGGCGCCCGCCGATACGACGGCGCGCAACCCGCAAAGCACGCCGCAAGTGACGCAGTAATGGCCCCTCCGGCGATCAGCCAGGGTTAACCCACGGCCCGGCGCACTTCGCCCAAACGATTGATTCAATGACAGAATCCTGTTCCGGCGCGGCTTGGAACCCGAAATTCGAGCCCAGCGCGCTCGACCGCCCTGCCCGCCACCGGCTGCTCGATCGGGCGCATTAGCGAATTTTCATTAGGCGGGCGATGTTGGCGCCCATTACTATGCGGAAAATGCCGGGATATTGAACGCCAAGATGGACGAGCGCACACGCACAAACGACGACGAACTGGCGCCCAATCTTCGCCGGACGACGCCCGAACCGGATGTCATCGTCATCAGCCGGCCTTATTCAAAACTGCGCATCGGTCTCTACCTCGCCGTTGCCATAGGCCTCGTCATCGCGGCCTATGTGATCGTCCGCACCTACCGCGCGCCGCCGCCAGCCAATCCGCGCTTTGCCGCGGGTAGCCTGCAGTCGGTCGGCGCGGCAACGATCGCGCTCGGCAATATCCGCGTCATGGTCAACGCGCTCGGCACCGTGACCCCGCTTGCCACCGTCACCGTGCAAACCCAGATCAGCGGCCAATTGACCGAAGTCGCATTCACCGAAGGGCAATTGGTCAACAAGGGCGACTTCCTGGCGCAAGTCGATGCGCGCCCTTATGAAATCGCCAAGGCCCAAGCCGAGGGCCAGCTCGCGCACGATCAAGGGCTGCTGGCGCAGGCGCAAACCGACCTCAAGCGCTATCAGGGGCTGGTGGCGCAGAATTCGATCGCGCGCCAGCAGGCCGACGATCAGGAATATCTGGTCGAGCAATATAAGGGCACGGTGAAGGTCGATCAGGCGCTGGTCGATGCGCAGGCGCTCAACATCGCCTATTGCCACATCGTCTCGCCGGTGACCGGCCGTATCGGGCTGCGCCTGGTCGATCCGGGCAACTACGTGCAGACGTCGAGCGCGAGCAGCATCGCCGTCGTCACCCAGTTGCAGCCGATCACGGTGATCTTCACGGTCCCCGAGGACAATCTTCCCGACATCATGCCGCAATACAATGCCGGCACCGCGCTCCAAGTCACGGCTTTCGATCGCTCCAATGTCAAACAGCTGGCGATCGGCAAAGTGTCGGCCGTCGACAGCCAGATCGACACCACCACCGGCACCGTGAAGATCCGCGCCCAGTTCGACAACGCGGACGGCGCACTGTTTCCGAACCAGTTCGTCAACGCGCAGCTCCTGGTCAGGACTTTGACCAATGTCGTCACGGTGCCGACGGTGGCGATCCAGCGCGGGTCGCCGAACGGGCAACCGGGCTCCTACGTCTACGTGGTCAAATCCGACAACACTGTTTCCGTGCAGCCGATCACCATCGGTCCCACCGACGGCAGCATGACCGCCGTCAACACCGGGCTTGCGGCCGGCGATCACGTTGTGATCGACGGCGCCGACCGGTTGCGCGAAGGCTTGCACGTCAACGTCTCCACGCTCGACGGCAAGCCGCCGGGCGGCGCCGGCGCGCCGGCAGCGGGCCCGCCAGGACGCCGCGGCGGGCAAAATCCGAATGGCGCGCCTTCGCAGGGCCGGCGCAACAACAGCCAATAGCGAGCGCCGGCGGCGGGCAGCGCGCGGGCGCGACGATAAAGCGATGCGATGAACGTCTCCGAACCCTTCATTCTGCGTCCGGTCGGCACCTCGCTGCTGATGGCGGCGATCATGCTGTCGGGCATGGTGGCCTATACGTTCCTGCCGCTGTCGACGCTGCCTGAGGTCGACTATCCGACCATCCAGGTGCAGACGCTCTATCCCGGCGCCAGTCCCGAGGTGATGACGTCGTCGGTCACGGCGCCGCTGGAGCGGCAGTTCGGGCAGATGCCGGGACTGAACCAGATGACGTCGGCGAGCTCCGCCGGCGCCTCGGTGATCACGCTGCAATTCAGCCTCGATCTCAGCCTCGACATCGCCGAGCAGGAAGTCCAGGCCGCGATCAACGCCTCGGGCAATCTGTTGCCGGCCGACCTGCCGGCGCCGCCGATCTACGCCAAGGTCAACCCGGCCGACGCGCCGATCCTGACCATTGCGGTCACGTCGAAAACCATGGCGCTGACCGATCTCGAGGATTTGAGCGAGACAAGGCTCGCCCAGAAAATCTCGCAACTGACCGGCGTCGGTCTCGTCAGCGTCAGCGGCGGCCAACGGCCGGCGGTGCGGCTACAGGTCAATCCGCAGGCGCTCGCCGCGTACGGGCTCAACATCGACGACATACGCACCTCCATCGGCAACCAGAACGTCAACACGCCGAAGGGCAATTTCGACGGCCCGGCGCAGGCCTCGACCATCAACGCCAACGACCAGCTCAGCAGCGCCGATCAATACCGCAATCTCATCGTCGCCTATCGCAACGGCGGCCCGGTGCGGCTTTCCGACGTCGCCACCATCGTCAACGGCCCTGAAAACACCAAGCTCGGCGCCTGGGCCAATACCACGCCGGCGATCATCCTCAGCGTGCAGCGCCAGCCGGGCGCCAACATCATCCAGGTCGTCGACCGCATTCAGGCGTTGCTGCCGCAAATCATGGCCGGGATTCCCGCTGCCGTCGAAGTCAACGCGATGAGCGATCGCACCGTGACCATCCGCGCTTCGGTCTCCGACGTCGAATTCGAGCTGGCGCTGGCCGTTGTTCTGGTCGTGATCGTGATTTTCGTGTTCCTGCGCACGCTGCCGGGCACCATCATTCCGAGCCTGTCGGTGCCGCTGTCGCTCGTCGGCACATTCGGCGTGATGTATCTGCTCGGCTTCAGCCTCGACAATCTGTCGCTGATGGCGCTGACGATTGCCACCGGCTTCGTCGTCGACGACGCCATCGTCATGATCGAGAACATCGCGCGCTTCGTCGAGGGCGGCATGGATCCGCTCGACGCGGCGCTGCGCGGCTCCGAGCAGATCGGCTTCACCATCATTTCGCTGACGATCTCGCTGATCGCGGTGCTGATCCCGCTGCTGTTCATGGGCGCGGTGGTCGGCCGGCTGTTCCATGAATTCGCCATCACGCTCGCGGTCACGATCATCATCTCCGCCGTCGTCTCGCTGACGCTGGTGCCGATGATGTGCGCCAAGCTGATCCGCCACCGCCCGGAGTCCGAGCGCAGCTATTTCGACGTCACCGCCGAGCGCGCCTTCAATGCGGTGATCGCCCACTACGGCCGGGCGCTGAACTGGGTGCTGGACCGGCAACCGCTGACGTTACTGGTCGCGGTGCTGACGCTGGCGTTCACGCTCATTCTCTACGTGCTGATCCCCAAGGGCTTCTTCCCGGTGCAGGACACCGGATTGATCCAGGCCATTACGCAGGCCTCGCAGAGCATCTCCTATCAAGCCATGGCGGAGCTTCAGGGCAAGCTCGCCGAGGAAATATTGAAGGATCCGGACGTCGAGGGTTTGACCTCGTTCATCGGCGTCGACGGCACCAATCAGACGCTCAACTCCGGCCGCTTCCTGATCACGCTCAAGCCGCACGACGATCGCAACCTCAACGCCAGCGCGATCATCCGGCGGATCCAGAGTGAGGTCTCCGGCATCGTCGGCATTACGCTTTACATGCAGCCGGCGCAGGATTTGACCATCGATTCCACGATCAACCGCGCGCCGTATAATTTCGTGCTCGAAGACGCCAATGCCAAGGAATTCAATACCTGGGTGCCGAAGCTGGTGGCGCAGCTGAGCCAGCTGCCGCAAATCACCGACGTCGCCAGCGATCTTCAGCAACAAGGCCTGGCGGTCAATCTGGTCATCGACCGCGCTACCGCGAGCCGTTTCGGCATCACGCCGGCGACCGTCGACAATGCGCTGTACGACGCGTTCGGGCAGCGCATCGTCTCGACCATCTATACCCAGTCGAACCAGCGCCGCGTCATCCTCGAGCTCGACCCGGCGCTGCAGAAATCGCTGGACGGGCTGTCCTCGATCTACCTGCCGTCATCGTCGTCTTCGACCAACGGGCAAGTGCCGCTCTCGGCCTTCTCGCACATCGAGCTGCAAACCGGCCCGCTGGTGATCACCCATTTCGGCCAATTCCCCGCCACCACGGTTTCGTTCAACACCGCGCCCGGCGTTTCGCTCGGCACCGCCGTCACAGCCATTCAGCAGGAAGAAGCCAAGGTCGGCCTGCCGGACAGCTTCATCACCGCGTTCCAAGGCACCGCGGCCGCCTTTCAATCGTCGCTGAGCAACGAGGTTTTCCTGATCATCGCCGCGGTGGTGGCGATGTATATCGTGCTGGGCGTGCTCTATGAGAGCTTCGTCCATCCGGTCACCATTCTTTCGACGCTGCCTTCGGCCGGAGTAGGCGCGCTCTTGTCATTGATGCTGTTCGGCTACGACCTCGACGTCATCGCCATCATCGGCATCATCCTCTTGATCGGCATCGTCAAGAAAAACGCCATCATGATGATCGACTTCGCCTTGGAGGCGGAGCGCGTCGAAGGGCAAGCGCCGCGTGACGCCATCTATCAAGCGTGCCTGCTGCGGTTCCGGCCGATCATGATGACCACCATGGCGGCGATCCTCGGCGCGCTGCCCTTGATGCTGGGCCAGGGCACCGGATCGGAACTGCGCCAGCCGCTGGGCCTCGCCATCGTCGGCGGCCTGATCGTCAGTCAGGTGCTGACCTTGTTCACCACGCCGGTGATCTATCTCTACTTCGACCGGCTGGCGCTGCGTTTCACCGGACGCGGCCCGGCCAATCGCCTCGCCCGTGGCGAGCCGGCGGAATGAATATTTCCGCACCATTCATTTCGCGGCCGGTAGCGACGACGCTGCTGACGCTCGGCATTGCAATCTCCGGCGCGCTGGCATTCTCGAAGTTGCCGGTGGCGCCGCTGCCGCAGGTCGATTTCCCGACCATTTCGGTCAGCGCGCAATTGCCCGGAGCGAGCCCGGAGACGGTGGCGACCAGCGTTGCCAGTCCGCTGGAACGCCATCTCGGCCAGATCGCCGGCGTCACCGAGATGACCTCGCAAAGCGGCATCGGCCAGGCGCGCATCACGCTGCAGTTCGAGCTCAACCGCGACATCGACGGCGCCGCGCGCGACGTGCAGGCCGCCATCGTCGCCGCGCGCGCCGATCTGCCGGCGAGCCTGAAAAGCAATCCGACCTACCGCAAGGTCAACCCGGCCGATGCGCCGATCCTCATCCTGGCGATGACCTCCAAGACCCTGAGCCAGGGCCAGATGTACGACGCCGCCAGCAACGTGTTTCAGCAGCGGCTGTCGCAGATCACCGGCGTCGGCCAGGTCATCATCGGCGGCTCGGCGCTGCCGGCGGTGCGTGTCGAGCTCAATCCGAAAGCGCTGTTCAAATACGGCATCGGGCTCGAAGACGTGCGCGCGGCGCTCGCGTCGGCAAATGCCAACAGCCCGAAGGGCATGATCGACGACGGCAGTCAGCGCTATCAGGTCTACACCAACGACCAGTCGACCACCGCCGCGGACTACGCGCCGCTGATCGTCGCCTACCGCAACGGCGCCGCCGTGCAATTGTCGGATGTCGCCGCGGTGAACGATTCCGTCGAAGACGTGCGCAATCTCGGCCTGTCCAACGGGCAGCCGTCGGTGCTGGTCATCGTCTTCCGCCAGCCGGGCGCCAATATCATCGATACCATCGACAGCGTGAAGGAGGCGTTGCCGCATCTGCAGGCCGCCATGCCGGCCGACGTCAGCGTCGACGTCGCCATCGATCGCAGCACCACCATCCGCGACTCGTTGCGCGACACGGAACTCACGCTGCTGATCGCGATTTCATTGGTCACGCTCGTCGTCTTCGTCTTCCTGCGCAATTTCCGCGCCACGCTTATTCCGGGCATCGCGGTGCCGATTTCCATCCTCGGCACGTTCGGCGGCATGTATCTGTTGGGCTATAGCCTCGACATTTTATCGTTGATGGCGCTCACCATCGCCACCGGTTTCGTGGTCGACGATGCCATCGTCGTGCTCGAGAACATCTCGCGCCATCTCGAAGAAGGCATGCCGCGGGTGCAAGCGGCGCTGCGCGGCGCGCAGGAGGTGGGCTTCACCGTGCTGTCGATCAGCCTGTCGCTGATCGCGGTGTTCATTCCGATCCTGCTGATGGGCGGGATTCTCGGGCGGCTGTTCCGCGAATTCACCATCACGCTGTCGATCGCCATCCTGATTTCGCTGGCGATCTCGCTCACCACCACGCCGATGATGTGCGCGCTGTGGCTCAAACCGCACGAGGTGGAAGACGGTCCGCGGCCACGCACCTTATTTGACCGCGTGCATAGCGGCTATGAGCACTCCTTGGCCTGGGCGCTCCGCAACGGCGGACTGGTGATGCTGATCCTGTTCAGCGCGGTCTGCCTGAACGTCGTGCTGTTCACCCTTGTGCCCAAGGGGCTGTTCCCGACCCAGGACACCGGTCGCATGGTCGGCTCGCTGCAAGCCGATCAAAGCGTGTCGTTTCAGGCGATGACGCAGAAACTGCGGCAGATGGTCGATATCGTGCAGAGCGATCCCGCCGTGGACCACGTCGTCGGATTTACCGGGGTCGGCTCCGGCGGCGGCGGCGGCCAGATCAATACCGGTTCGGTATTCGTTTCGCTAAAGCCGATCACGCAGCGGCCGTCGGTCGATGAGATCACCGCCCGGCTGCGGCCGCAGCTTGCCAAGGTCCCCGGCGGCCGCCTGTTCCTGACCCCGGTCCAGGATATCCGCGCCGGCGGCCGGCAGAGCAACTCGGCTTACCAATACACATTGCAATCCGACAGCACCGACGACCTGTTCACCTGGACGCCGAAACTGGTTACGGCGCTCGAGCACAGCGCAGTGCTCACCGACGTCAATTCCGATCAGCAGCAAAAAGGCCTGGAAACCGATCTGGTCATCGATCGCGACACCGCTTCTCGGCTGGGCATCACCGCGTCGCAAATCGACAGCACGCTTTACGACGCCTTCGGCCAGCGCCAGGTGTCGGTGATCTACAGCGCGATCAATCAGTACCACGTGGTCATGGAAATCGACCCGCGCTACACGCAATATCCGGCCTCTCTCAATGACATCTACGTTGCGACGTCGGGCGGCGGTGCCTCGGGCACGGCGCTGTCGAACTCGCCGGCCGGAACGGTGGCAGCAGCAGGCCCCGCCAAGACGGCTTCCGCCACCTCGGCGAGCGCGACGGCCGCCGCCAATGCCAACAACAACTCGGCGCGCAATGCCGCCATCAATTCACTGGCCACGGCCGGCAAGAGCAGCACGTCGTCCGGCGCCGCGGTCTCGACCGCCAAGGAGACGATGATCCCGCTTGCCGCCGTGGCGCACTATCAGCCGGGCAACACACCGCTCTCGGTCAATCACCAAGGCTTGTTCGTCTCCTCCACCATTTCGTTCAATCTGCAGGAGGGCGCGACGCTCGGCGAAGCGGCGGCCGAGATCGACGAAGCCATCAATCAGATCCATATGCCCGCTTCGATCCATGGCAGCCTCGCCGGCACCGCGCAGGTGTTTGCACAATCGCTCAACAACGAGCCGATCCTGATCGTCGCCGCCATTGCCGCGGTCTACATCCTGCTCGGCATACTCTACGAGAGCTACATTCACCCGATCACCATCCTCTCGACTCTGCCGTCGGCCGGCGTCGGCGCGCTGTTGGCGCTGATGCTGTTCCACACGCAATTCGACATTATCGGCACCATCGGCGTCATCCTGCTCGTCGGCATCGTCAAGAAAAATGCCATTATGATGATCGACTTCGCCATTCACGAGAAACGGGTGCACAATCTCGGCGCGCGCGACGCGATCTTCCAGGCCTGCCTGTTGCGCTTCCGCCCGATCATGATGACCACCATGGCGGCGATCCTCGGCGCGGTGCCGCTGGCGCTCAGCTTCGGCAACGGCGGCGAGATCCGCAGGCCGCTCGGCATCTCGATCATGGGCGGGCTGATCATTAGCCAATTGCTAACGCTCTACACCACACCGGTGCTCTATCTGTACATGGACCGATTCGGCCAATGGTCGGTGCGGCAACGCCAGCGCTGGTTGCCGGGTTTATACGGCGCTGCACCAGCCGAATAAGGCGCGACAACACAGCGTCGCCCGGCGCCCTAGGCAATGCACATGAAAAATGCTACCGCTTAGGGCGCGAGCACTATTTGCAATGCAGTGGAGGTCTCTACGATGGCGCAAAAGAAGCAATCTACGAAGCAAAAGCGTCTGAAGAAGGCTCTTCCGGTACTAGGAATTGCCGGGGTGACCTTTTCGTTGGTAGGAGGAGCGACCGCATCAGCGAGCGCGCCGACAGCAGATACACCGTCCCAGAATACCTCTCCGCGTCAAGAAATCTTCCTCGGCGAGGAAGAGCTTTCCGACGTCAGCCTTGCCACATTCTATGTCTTCGACAAGGAAGGCATCGCGAAGACGCAGGCCGGCCAGCAATTGGCCTGGTGGCGATGCGGCGGCTGCGGCGGCGGATGCCGATGCGGCGGCTGTGCCTGGAGAGGCTGTGGCGGATGCGGCGGCTGTGGCGGCTGCTGCTTCTCAATTGGACGTTGCCGCGCCTGCTAAGGCGGGATCACGTTCCTACCACGTTGACAGATATAAGTTGTTATGGCCGGGTCTTGTTTGACCCGGCCCATTCTGCGTTTTTTTGCGACCTGCCTATCTCGCGACAGGAGTGGCCAATAACGTCGACAAGGGCCTGGCACGCGGGCTAAACCACACGCTTCCACAATCCGAGAGCATCTGCCTCGCAATGGCGACCCATACCGGCGGCAATAGATCTAGCGGCATGCACGCCGGCGTGGTGGCTGGCGATCAAGCTCACAGCACGACGCGATTCAACGGCAAAGACGTTCCGCAGTTCGCGCCGAATTTTTCGGTCTATGTGCTGCCGCCCGATGCGGTGTGCTTTTATTCCGAAGACCGCAAATTCTTTCTGCACGGCGAGCTGTTTTGCATCGTCGCGGACTTAATCGCTAAGGGAAAAAGCTTTGGCCAGATCGTCCGCGAACTGACGAAAAGATTTCCAGCCGACACGGTCAACGAAACCATAAAGCGGCTGATCGACCGCCGCTACATCGTGCCGAAACGGCAAACTGTCGACGCCGCCGCCGGCTATTGGGCGACGCTGGGCATTCCGTTGGAAATGGCGGAGAAAAATCTGCAGAAATGCCGCCTGCGCATTCAATCGATCGATGCCAAGGGCGCCAAGCAGCTTGGCGCGGCGTTGCGCAAGCTCGGTGTTCGCGTCGTCGATCGCTCCGCCGACCTCACGGTCGTCCTGGTCAACGATTATCTCGAAGGGCAACTCGAGCCATTGAACCGGCAACACCTGTCCGACCGCACGCCGTGGCTGTTGGTTCAGTCGTCCGGGGTTTTTCCCCTGGTCGGGCCGGTGTTCAGCCCGGGCCAAGGGCCTTGCTGGACCTGTCTCGCCGAGCGGATGAAAAGGAACCGCGAGGTCAGGGCGATGCTCGATCGGCGGCAAGCGCGTCGCGTCGCGGTGTCCCCGCTCGCCAAGGACTCGCTCGGCGGCAGCGGCATCGAGCTTGCGGCCGTCGAAATCGCCAAGGCGATTGCCAGCGATTTCCGCACCCCACTGAACGATCATCTGGTCAGCCTCGATCTGTCGGGCCCGACCATCGTCAAGCACTACGTGCCGCGCCGGCCGCAGTGTCTGTCCTGTGGAGCTAAGAAACTGCGCGATCCGCGCCGCGAGCCGGCGCCGCTCGTGCTGACCGCCGGCGCCAAGCCGGTCATGACCAGCGGCGGCTACCGCAGCGTTTCGTCGCGGGCCACGGTTGCGAAATACCGCAAGCACGTGAGCCCGCTCACCGGCGTGGTGTCGAAGCTGGAACGGGTCGAAGTCGATCTGCCGCTCAACACCAACTACTACGCCCAGCATAATTTTTCCGGGCCCGCCAAGTCGATCCACGAACTGCGGTCGGGACGCAGCGGCGGCAGCTTCGGCAAAGGCAGCACGGCCGAGCAAGGCGAAGCCAGCGCGTTGATGGAGGCGATCGAGCGTTATTCCGGAATCTTTCAGGGCGACGAGGTCAGGGTGGCGCGGCGGTTTACCGACTTCGCGCCCGGCGAGGCCATCGCGCCGAACGACGTCCTCCTGTTCAGCGACGCGCAGTACCGGCGCGCGCAGCTGGGACCGAGCGAAGAGGACGTGACGCCGACACCGCCGCCGTTCGATCCGTCGGCCAAGATCGAATGGACGCCGGTGTGGTCGCTGCGCGACCAGCGCTTCAAATATCTGCCGACCGGGATGTTGTATTTTTTCCACAGCGACGCATCCGACAGCCACATGCACGCGGATTCCAACGGCTGCGCCGCCGGCAACACGCTCGAGGAGGCGATCGTCCAAGGATTCCTCGAGCTGGTGGAGCGGGATTCCTATGCCATCTGGTGGTACAACCGCTCGCAGCGGACGGAACTGGATCTCGGCCAGTTCGACAACTCTTACGTCCGCGATCTGAAAATCCAGCTTGCCGAAACCGGGCGCCGGCTGTGGGTGCTCGACATCACCAGCGATCTCGGCATTCCGAGCTATGTGGCGATGTCGCATTCGACAAACTCCGGACAAGAGTTCGTCGAATACGGCTCCGGTTCGCATTTCGATCCGCGCATCGCGCTGTTGCGCACGTTGACCGAGGTCAATCAATTCCTGTCGCTCGGCCTATTGGGACTTCGCGATGTGGGGTCGTCCAGCAATGACGGCGCGGGACCGTTTCACCTGCAGGACCATCCCTACTTGATCCCGGACGGCAAGCCGCCGGTCCGGCCGGATTTCGGCGTGAACTTCGGCGGTCTCGACACCCGCGCGCAGGCGCTTGCCTGCGTGGACGTTGCCAAGCGTGCCGGCCTCGATTTCCTCGTGCTCGATCAGACGCGGCCCGATATCGAGACACCGGTGGTCCGCGTGATCGTTCCGGGATTGCGGCATTTCTATCGCCGCTTCGGGCCCGGCCGGCTTTACGACGTGCCGGTCAAGCTCGGTCTGCGCGACCGACCGATCCCGGAAAGCGAGCTCAATCCGCTTCATCCCAATACGTGAGGTCAGGCCGGCTTGCGCGCTCCACGACGAAAGAGTCCGCGACCAAAGAGTCCGCGACCAAAGAGCCCGCGACAAAAGACTGAGCGGCGGGCGGCAGCGGCGACGCTTTCCATTCGACTTCTAGGTCACGTCACGCTGCGAGCGCAGCCGAGCGGAGAGATCGCTGCCTGCTTTGATGACGTTGCGCTCGGCTTGGGAAAGTTCAGCGCCAAGGCGGCAGATCGCGCTCAAGGCCTGCGCACGGGCCTGCCATTGAGCGCGGTTGCATCCGGCAGCGGCGACATCGACAAGGAAATTCTTCTCTTGGTCCGCCGTTTGGCCGGGCGCGGTCTGGTGGAATACCACCTCGGCCGCTCGCAAAACGGCGAGGATGTGGTCGTGATCGAGCCGCAAGTGCCGGATTATTGGCCGCGCCTGCCGCCGCTCGGCAATGCCGACACGCTGGCGCTGTCGCGGTTCGCCTATATGCGGCGGCGCGCCAACGAGATGGTTTTGGAATCGCCGCGCGCCGGCGCATTGTTCAAAATTTTCGATCCGAAGATCGCGGCTGCTTTGGCCGTGCTGACCACGCCGCAACGGATCCAACAATTCCGCCGGCAGCAAAACTTTCCAGGGCGCGAGCTTCTCGCGCTCCTCGTCGATTGCCAAATCCTTTTTAAGATCGACGCCGGCGGCAATGGCCTGCGGCCGGCTGAGGGCGACGACGCCCTCGTGCTGTGGGACTTTCACGACCTTCTGTTCCACGCGCGCAGCACCGAGGGCCGTCACGCCAACCCGTTGGGCGGTGCTTATCCCTATGCGGACCTCATCCCTCCGCCACCTGCCGTGCGGCCGTCTTGGCCCGGAAAGAAGATCGATCTGCGCGAGATCTCAACCGCGACCGTGGAGGCGCCATCGCCGGCCGCGAAGCTTCTGCGCGAACGTCATTCGACACGCGATTTCGACGACCAGCGGCCGATCACGCTCACCGAGCTGGCGCGATTTCTCGACGGCACCGCGCGCGTGCAATCGGAATTGAAGACGACGCTCGACCACGGCGGGGGCGGCGGCGCCGGTCCGGAACTCAGCTACACGGTGCGGCCCTATCCTTCGGGCGGCGCCAGTTACGAGCTCGAGCTTTACCTGGCCGTCGACAAATGCGCGGGGCTGTCGCGGGGCTTCTATCACTACGATGCCGGTGCCCACGCGCTGGTGCCGATCGAGACCCGCGGCCATCAGCTCGACGCGCTGCTCACGAGCGCCCAATTCGCCATGGGCGTGAACGCCGTGCCGCAAATCCTGATCACCACGGCCGCGCGCTTCGGCCGGGTGTCATGGAAATACAGCTCGATCGCCTATGCGCTCATTCTCAAGGACGTCGGCGTCTTGATGCAAACGTTTTACGTCACGGCAACCGATATGGGTCTCGGCGGATGCGCGATCGGGACCACCAATATCGAGCTGTTCGCGAAAATGACAGGATTGCAATTTCACGTCGAGGGTGCAGTCGGTCAATTTGCGCTCGGCCGTGGCGCGAACCCGGAAGCGCTGCGTTGACAGTCTAATGGGCTAGGCGTTCGGTCCGGCCTTCTTGGGTACAAACAAACGCGTGGCGGCAGGATCGTCCGCAGCGACAGGCCCGAAATAGCCGATTGTCTTGCTGCGGCTCGCTCCTGTCAGCGCGAACATGGCGCCCTGAGGGTCGGTGCATCGGGCGATCCGCTTATCGCCTGGCGCGTCGACGGGTCCCTCGAGAATTTTGCCGCCGCCGGTCTTGACGCGCTCTACCGCCGCGTCGATGTCGTCGACATTGAAGTAATAGAGCCAGAACGGCATCGGTACCGTCGGCGGTTTTGTGGACATGCTGCCGATCGTCTGCCCTGCCGCCGAAAACAGCTGATAGGCGACAATCCCGCCGAAGTTGGCGTCAACTTTCTGCCAGCCGAAAAGCTCGCCGTAAAACGCGAACGCCTTCTCCCAATTGACGGCGGACAGTGCGTGCCAGCCGACATGACCCGGCAATATCAGCGTGGCGGGTTGCTCTTGGCTGGGGTTCGACCACTTGACCAAGGCCAGCGTTGCCGCTTGCGGATCGGCGACGACAGAAAAGCGGCTGACATCGGGGACGTCCGTCGGCGGGACGTACACGGTGCCGCCCAGACGCTCAAGTCGTTCGGTCGTGGCGTCCACGTCGTCGACGCCGACATAGCCCGTCCAGCGTGGTTGCGCGCCCATTTTCCGCGCCTCGGCCGGCAGACCGACCAGTCCGGCAACCGCAACCTCGCCGGCTGTGAACAACGTGTAGGCCGCGCCGGGCATCGACGCGTCGCGCACGCCCCAGCCGACGACGTCGGCATAGAAGGCCTTGGCGGCTTCCGCGTCTGTGGTCGTCAACTCGTACCAGACGAAACAGCCATGCGAACTGACCATGTCTGCTTCCGATCCGGACGCTTTGAGCCTCGAGCCGCTCAGCGGAGATAAAGCGGCTTACGCGTATAGCAACACGGCGCCGGCCTCTCGGGCAGCGGCGTGCCGATCGTCGCCCAGGCGCGCGGCGGCGGTTCGGTGATCGTTGCGCGCAAGCGATGGATCTCGGCGCGCGCCGCGGTGATCAGCGGCCCCTTGACGGCTTCATCGACGTCCGGATCGGCCTCGAGACGGGCGATCCGTCTGAATTGCGCATAAATCGCGTCGCGCGTGCACCAATAGGGCGTATCGATGCAGCCCCAAAAATCCCCTGCCCGCGCCGCCGTCGGCGCAGCGGCGAACGCAAAAGCCAGAACGACGCCAAGCCAAACAAGCCGCACCATGGTTATACTCGCGCTCCGACTTCGCTATAATGCGAGAGAATTTCACCGATCGCACAATAAGACAAGTCAGGGATGAACGCACATGAATGGCGCCGAAGTCATTGCCGATATTCTCAAGCGCGAAGGCACCGAATTTTTCTCCTGCTACCCGCGCAACCAGGTGATCGAGCCGTGCGCGGCGATCGACATCCGGCCGATCCTGTGCCGGCAGGAACGCGTCGGCGTCGGCATCGCCGACGGCTATTCGCGCATCAAGCGCGGCAAGAAGAACGGCGTGTTCGGCGCCCAGGCCGGACCCGGCATCGAGAACGCGTTTCCGGGCATCGCGCAGGCCTATGCCGAGAACGTGCCGCTGCTCGTCGTTTCCGGCGGCATGCCGCTGGCCAAGCAATATGTGCGCCCTGCCTTCCGCGCCGCCGCCGTCTATGAGCCGGTGACCAAATGGTCGGCACTGGCGCATAACGTGCAGGAATTGCCGGACCTGATGCGGCGCGCCTATCAGGCGATGCGCACCGGCAAAGCCGGCCCGGTGCTGATCGAAGTACCGGATGAAATCGCCGAAGCCGAATTCAAGGGCGAGTTGATTTACAAACCGGTGCCGGTGCAACGCAGCGCGCCCGATCCGGATGCGATCAAGCAAGCCGTCGAGATGCTGCTCGCGGCCAAGAACCCGATCCTGTGGGCCGGCCAGGGCGTGCACTATGCCGAAGCCGGCGACAAGCTTGCGGCATTGGCGGAATTGCTGCCGGCGCCGGTGGTCGCCACCAATCCCGGCAAGAGCGCCATTGCCGACAGCCATCCGCTGGCGCTCGGTGGCGCGACGCGCTCGCGCTCAAAAGTGTTCGCCGATTTCATGAAAAAGTCTGACGTCGTCATGGCGATCGGCTCGAGCCTCACCATTACGAATTTCGGACCGGCGGTGCCGGCGGGCAAGACCATCATCCATTCGACCAACGATGCCGGCGACATCAACAAGGAATATCGCGTCGATCTCGCCGTGGTCGGCGACGCGGGTCTCGTCATCGATGCGCTGATCGCCGAAGTCGCCAAGCAAAAAGGCCCCGGCGGCGGCAACGCGCTCAACTCGCTCAAGGAAGAAGTCGCCGCCGGCAAGAAGGCCTGGCTCGACGAATGGGCGAAATTCCTCAACTCCGACGAAATGCCGCTCAACCAGTACCGCGTCATCCGCGACATGATGCGCACGCTCGACCGCGACAACGTGATCATGACCCACGATTCCGGCAGCCCGCGCGAGCAGATGATCCCGTTCTGGGAGACCACGGCCGCGGGCTCCTATATGGGCTGGGGCAAGTCGACCCAGCTCGGCTATGGCCTCGGCATCACCATGGGCGCAAAGCTCGCCGCGCCGAACAAGCATTGCATCAATGTGATGGGCGACGCCTCGTTCGGCATGACCGGCATGGACATCGAGACCGCCGCGCGCAATCGCATCGCCATCCTCACGGTCGTGTTCAACAACGGCGTGATGGGCGCCGAGCGCGATGTCTTGAAAATCTCCGACGAGAAATACGGCGCCATGACGGTCGGCGGCAATTACAAGAAAGTGGCCGAGGGCTTGAACGTCGCGGCAACGCGGGTGGAAAAGCCTGGCGACATCGTCGGCGCCATCAAGGACGCGGTCGGCGTCACCGAAAAGGGCGCGCCATTCCTGCTCGAATTCGTGGTCAAGGAAGGCCGCGACTTTTCGCGCTACGCCTGACACGCGCAAACAGAAACACGAGGACCAACATGGCGGACATCAAGATCTTTAATCCCGACGGGCTGGCCAAGCCGCCTGGAACTTATACGCATATCGCGCAAGCGCGAACGCAGCAGGTCGTCTTCATCGCCGGACAAGTGCCGAGCGATGCGTCCGGCAAGACCGTCGGCAAAGGCGACATCGAGGCGCAATCCGTGCAGGTCTACGCCAATATCCTCATCGCGCTGCGCGCGGTCGGCGCCAACTGGAACAACGTCGTACAGTTCACCAGCTATTTGACGCGCGCCGAGGACGCGGCTGCGTTCCGTGCCTGGCGCACCCGGGAATTTCCAAAAATGTTTCCCGGCGGCTCGCCGCCGAACACGCTGCTGATCATCACCCGGTTGGCGGACCCGGATTATCTGCTCGAGGTGCAGACGGTGGCGGCACTGTAAATTCATTTCGGACAACGATCTGCTTCAGACATCCGATCCCCGACTCAAGTGCCGTCAGTCATTCCGACTATGACTTCGAGCACCGCCAGCGCTTCGGCGGTGCCGTCCGCTTCACCTTTTTCAAAATCTCGTCCTGTCTGGCCCATCGTGTTGGTGACATGGGCAACGCACAAGACTGGTACGCCGGCCGCGCGCGCGAACGCATAGAGCGCGGCTGCTTCCATCTCGACTGCGAGAACGCCTTTTGACCGGGCCGCCGCGATGGCGTCCGCGGTTTCGCGAAACGGAGCATCCGTGGTCCAGCTCGACCCCACCATGACACTCCGCTTTGTCCCCTTGAGCGCTACCACCGCCGTCGCCACCAGAGCCGCGTCCGCGTGGCTGTATTCCGAAGGCGGTGCGTAGTGATAGCTGGTCCCTTCGTCGCGCAACGCACGGTCGATGATGACGAAGTACGGCGGCCGGCCGGACCGAGTGATCTGGCCCGCCGAGGTGACGCTCAGCAACAAGCGGCAGCCGGATGCGAACAGCTGTTCCGCGATCAAGACGGCGAACGGCGCGCCGACTGCACAGCCGACGATGCCGACGGTTCGGTCCGCGAGCGTGAATGTATCGAGCCGCGTGTGGTAGCAGGGCCATCCCGCGAAGGGTTTGGACTGACCGGATTGCTGCAGCCGCCGGACGATGTCGCCGTCCGGGTCCAGAATGCAGACCGGCGGCACGTTGACTGCCGCAAGCCGCTTTTGTCGCCGTGCCTCGCGCAACAGGGCTGCGGGCCGGAATACCGATGCTGCCGAGGTGTCCTTGTCTTCGCGGATGGACGGCATTGAGCCTCTTTGGGAGGATTATATCTGATTACCCCAACTCACGCGAAGTCACGTCTTCCAACAACGTGCGCAGCGCCTTGGCGCGTTTCGCCCCGTAAGCGCGTTCGAATTTGGCCTGTGCCTTGGTCCAGCCTTTCTGTGCGGCCGCAAAGCGCTCCTGCCCGGCGCGGGTCAGCCGCAGCTCCTTGCTGCGCCGATCGACTTTGCCCGGCCCCACGGCGATCAGGCCGTCACGCTGCAACGGCAGAATATTCCGCCCCAGGGTGGTGCGATCCATCACCAGCTCGGCGGCCAACGCATTGATCGTCATCGCGCCTTTGCGATGCAGCCTTGCAAGAATTGAATACTGGGTGGCGCGCAGCCCGAGCGGGCTGATGAATTGGTCGTAGAATTGCGTGACATGGCGGGTCGCCTGGCGCAACGCCAGGCAATTGCAGGCCGCGGGGTTTGTCGAGCCGGGGCGCATGGCCGTCTTGCTCGCTTTCTTGATATAGGTGTATATACTCCTATATGCTGCGGTGTTCAAGGCAACGCGTTGCCACAGGCAACGGAGTACCGGCATGTCGTCAGTAGACCTCGCCTCCTCCGAGCCGCAGCTGGCCGCGGCGGCGGCCGCCATCCCGGAGAAAGCCAAATATGACCCGCGCACCCGCGCGCTAATCGAAGGTCCGATCGCCGCGACGCTGATCCGGCTCGCCGCGCCGAACGTGCTGGTGATGCTGGCGCAAACCTCCGTCGGCCTGGTCGAGACCTATTTCATTGGTAAGCTCGGCACCGATCCGCTGGCCGGCGTCGCGCTGGTGTTTCCGCTTCTCATGCTGATGCAGATGATGTCGGCCGGCGCCATGGGCGGCGGCATTTCGTCGGCGATCGCGCGCGCGCTCGGTGCCGGACGCCGCGCCGATGCCGACGCGCTGGCGGTCCATGCGCTGGTTATCGCGCTGCTGTTCGGACTCACCTTCACGGTTGCCCTCCTCCTCGGCGGACGATGGCTTTACACCGCAATGGGCGGCAGCGGCGCTTCGCTCGATGCGGCGCTGACCTATTCCGGCGTGGTGTTCGCCGGCGCCATCCTGGTCTGGCTGTTCAACTCGCTCGCCAATGTCATTCGCGGCACCGGCAATATGGCGGTGCCGGCGCTGGTCACGGTCATCGGCGTCGTCGTGCTGATCCCGCTGTCGCCGTGCCTGATCTTCGGCTTGGGGCCGCTGCCGCGGCTCGGCGTCGCCGGCGGCGCCGTTGCGGTGCTGATCTATTACGCGGTCGGCAGCGTGGCGCTCGCGATCTATTTGCGCTCCGGGCGCAGCATCGTGCGGCTTGCCCTGTTCGGCATCCGTCTGCGTTGGCCGCTGTTCGCCGACATTTTGCGCGTCGGCGCGGTCGCGGCGCTGATCACCGTGCAGACCAATCTCACTATCGCCATCGCCACCGGTCTCGTCGGCGCATTCGGCCCTGCCGCCATCGCCGGTTACGGCACCGGCTCGCGCCTCGAGTATCTGCTGATCCCGCTGGTGTTCGGTCTCGGCGGCCCACTGGTCGCCATGGTCGGCACCAATATCGGCGCCGGCCGCCGCGATCGCGCGCTCCGCGTGGCCTGGATCGGCGCGGCCATCGCCGCCGCGCTGTGCGAACTCATCGGGCTCAGCGCCGCCGCGTTTCCGGTCGCGTGGCTGTCGCTGTTCGACACCGCCCCGGCGATGCTCGATGCCGGCTCGCGCTACCTGCGTTTGGTGGGCCCGGCCTATGGCCTGTTCGGGCTCGGCATGGCGCTCTACTTTGCCTCGCAAGGCGCCGGGCGCCTGTTGTGGCCGTTCCTCGCCAACCTGGCGCGCCTGATCATCGCGGCGCTCGGCGGCTACCTGGCGCTGCGCTGGACCGGCGACCTTTCGGCGGTTTTTATTGCGCTGTCGGTTGCGCTTGCTACGTTCGGGCTGATCAACGCCGCGGCGGTGGCCGGTGGCGCATGGTTTGCACGAGAGCCGGTGAAAAGATGACAGCACAATATCTGGAAGATTATGCCGTCGGCCAGATTTATTGGTCGGGACGCAAGCGGGTCGACAAGGGCGAGATCATCGCTTTCGCCAAAGAGTTCGATCCGCAGTACTATCATCTCGATGAAGAAGCCGCGAAGCGGTCGCCGTTCCAAGGGCTGGCGGCGAGCGGATGGCACACTGCCGGTATGACCATGCGGCTTCTGGTCGAGGGCGAATTCAGGCCGGCCGGCGGCATTCTAGGCGTCGGCTTCGATGAGTTGAGCTGGCCGCGCCCGGTGCGGCCGGGCGACGAGTTGCGCGTCAAGAGCGAGGTGCTCGAAGTGCGGCCGTCGAAATCAAAACCCGATCGCGGCATGATCCGGGTGAAGAATACGACTTTCAATCAGGACGACGAAGTGGTGCAAATGTTCACCGGCAACCTGTTGGTGCCGCGCCGTTCGCCGGCCGCGTGAATGATTTGGGCGCTCCCGCCGCATTGTCGCAAGCTGGAGAAACCGGCAAGGTAAGGCACACCGCGACGTAAGAAGCGCGGGCAATTCCGGAGGAACGGCCATGGCCTCGTCGCGACTGACGCAATTCATCGGCGCGCTGTGTTGCGTGCTGGCTTTGATTGTGGCGTCGCCAGCCAAGGCTGCCGAGACCATCACGACCGGAATGATCGGCGCCGCCAACGCAGTCGGCTGGCCCTGGTATATCGGCATCCAAAAAGGCTTCTTCACCGACGCCGGAATAAATCTCGATATCATCTATGTGCCGACCGCCTCCGGCCTGGTGCAACAGCTGTCCGCGGGCTCGCTCGACATCGTCGCCGACGTCGGCGTGGTCGAGCCGATCCACGCCGTGGAAAAAGGCGCGCCGGTCGGTCTGCTGCGCATCGTCGGCCAGGTGTCTGCCTACGAGATGATGGCCAAGCCGACCATCGCCACGGTGAAGGATCTCAAAAGCAAGACCATCTGCATCGGCGGCCTGGTCGACATCAACCGCGTCTATCTCGAGCGCGTCATGCAGGCCAACGGCCTCAAAGACGGCGACTACGACATCACCGTGGTCGGCAATACCGCCGGCCGCTTCGCCGCGCTGAAATCCGGTGCCGCCGACGCCACCCTGCTGGCGCCGCCGGTCTCTTTCTTCGCCGAGGACTCAGGCTTCCACAGCGTCGCGCTGATCATGGATTATGCGCCAGACTTGCCGTTTTCCGGCACCGACGTCTCGCTCGCCTATGCGGCGGCGCACCGCGATACGCTGCTAAAACTGCTCGCGGTCATCGACAAGAGCGTCGCCTGGTTCGACGATCCGGCCAATCGCACCGAGGCGGTCGATATCCTGGTCAAGGAGATGAAGTCGGCGCGCGCGCCGGTCGAGCGCAGCTACGACTTCTTGCGCAAGATCAACTATTTTGCGCCGACCAACGCAATCTCGCGCGCGCGCATGCAGAACCTGATCAATGCCATGAAAGGGCTCGGCGACATCAAGACCGACATCACCCCCGACAAGATCGTGGTGCCCGGCCTCACGCGTCTGGTCGACTGAATTGGCAATTCACAGCAAGGAACCATCATGTTCGGTAAGCTCAATCATCTCGCCATTACCAGCGACCACTACACGCTGCTCGGCATGTTCTACCGTGCCATGTTCGGCCTGAAAGCGTCCGGCGACACCGCGCGCGAGATCGGCGCCATTTCGGTCGGCGACGGCTATGTCGGCATGACGATCATTCCGCGGCGCGGCGGCCGTAAGGCCGGCCTCGACCATTTCGGCATCGAAGTGGAAGACCTCGACAAGGTCCGCAGCAAAGTCGCCAAAAAATATCTCGACATCGAGATCGTCAAGCGGCCCGGCAACCGGCCGTTCGCGAGCTACAGCGCGCACGATCCGGCGGGGAATTATTTCGACCTGTCGCAGCCCGGCCACGAGAACCGCGCCGAAGTCTATGCCAAAAGCGAGTGGAAGCAGGAAACCACGTTCAGCCATTTCGCCATCCGCGCCCGCGAGGCGGAGCGGCTCGCCGATTTCTATACCGACCTGTTCGAGCTCGAGGCGCGCAACCTGCCGTCCGAGGAAGGCGGCTATCATCTGACCGACGGCCGCATGACCATGGCGATCGTGCCGTGGAAGATTTCCTCGTTCAACGGCGCCGGCATCGAGCAACCGGGCATGGATCACATCGGCTTTCGCGTGCCCGACTTTAAAGCCTTTGAAGCCAATCGCGACATGGTTGCGAAGACCAATATCCAGCTGGCGCCAAAACCGATCCCGTTCGATTCCGAAGGCGCCGCGCGGCTGGCGCTGTTGCAGAAATGCCCGCACGGCACGGTTCAATTGGCCGATCCCGACGGCACGCTGATCGACGTGGCGCAGGATCATTCATAAGCGGACGAAATCCTCATGCGTATCCTGGTCGTCGGCGCCGGCGCGATCGGCGGTTATTTTGGCGGCAGGCTGTTGCAGGCCGGCCGCGACGTGACGTTCCTGGTACGGCCGCGGCGCCAAGCGCAGCTCGCCAAAACCGGCCTCGTCATTCGCAGCCGTTTCGGCGACGTGACCTTGCCGGCGCCGCCGACCGTCACTGCGGACGCGCTAAACGCGCCGTTCGATCTGATCTTGCTGAGTTGCAAGTCCTACGACCTCGAGTCCGCCGCGGACTCGTTCGCGTCCGCCGTCGGATCAAACACCGTGATCCTGCCGCTCCTCAACGGCATGGGTCATATGGATTATCTCGGCGAACGTTTCGGCGCCGGCGCCGTACTCGGCGGGCAATGCGTGATTTCCGTTACCCTCGACGGCGACGGACACATCTTGCATCTTAACGACACCCACGGCCTGTCATTCGGCGAACAGAACGGCGAAACCTCGCCGAGCGACGAAACGATCGCATCGACCTTCTCAGACGCCAATTTCAAGTCGCGCCTGAGCAAAACCATCCTGCAGGAGATGTGGGAAAAGTGGGTTCTCATCGCCACGATGGCCGGCAGCAACTGCCTGATGCGGGCGGCCGTCGGCGATATCGTCGCCGCCGGCGCGGAAAATCTGTCGCTGGCGCTGCTCGATGAATGCGCGGGCATCGCCACGGCGCAAAACTTTGCGCCGAGCGCGGCGGCGATGACGCGAAACCGGGGCATGTTGACCATGCCGGGCTCGACGTTCGCCGCCTCGATGCTGCGCGACATCGAACGCAACGCGCCGACCGAGGCCGACCATATCCTCGGCGATCTGATCCGGCGCGGCGGCGGCGGCGGCCCGAACGACTTTCCGTTGCTGCGCATCGCCTATGCGCATTTGCGGGCTTACGAAGCGCGGCGAAAGCGCGAGAATGGCGGCACGCCGAAGCCTTGATGCCGCAAGAAACCGACATGTAAGCCTGATAGGCTCAACCCTGTAGCGCTATAATCACGGTGCGATTTATGTCCGTTCGAAGGGGTGCGTCATGATTCTCGGTCTGTCCATCCACACATTCACGGTCATTCATGTCCTGATCAGCCTGGTCGGGATCGTTGCCGGCGTGATCGTCGCCTACGCCATGGTGCGGGGAAAGAGCGTGCCCGGCTGGACTGCGCTCGCACTGTTGGCGCTGATCCTCACCAGCGTCACCGGATTTTTCTTTCACAACACGACGTTTACGCCCGCACAGGGCGTCGGCATCATATCGCTGGTGGTGCTGGCTGTCGCCGTTATCGCCCTCTATTTCCTGCACCTGACCGGCGTATGGCGGTGGATCTACGTCATCGCCGCCATGGCGGCGATCTATCTCAATGTCTTCGTCGGCGTCATCCAGGCGTTCGAGAAAATCGGTTTCCTGGAGGCGCTGGCGCCGCACCAGACGGAACCGCCATTCGTCGTCGCACAGGTCGTCGTGCTGGCGATCTTCGTGGTGCTCGGTTTTGGCGCGCTGCGAAAGTTCCATCCGCGCGCCGCATGACTTGTCAGCGTGGAAACATACTTGCCGGCCGTTCGAACCGAGGCGATTATCGGCACATCAGTGAGGCGTGAACCATGACCAAGATCACCTATCAAATCGTCGAGCACGACGGCGGCTGGGCCTACAAGGTCGACGGCGTCTTCTCCGAAGCCTTCCCGTCCCGCGACCTCGCCCGCAAAGCCGCGGAGCGCGCCGCCCGCGAACAGCACGTGCCGGGAGAAACCCGAGCCATCTCGTGGGAAGACGCCAACGGCCGCTGGCACGAGGAACTGTCGGCCGGCACCGACCGGCCGGAAACCGACGTCGAGGGCTGAGCAAAACCGCTTCGATATTTTCCTCCAGTAATCCGGCGCGCGACATCGGGCCGTCACGGCCCAGCCTTAACGGCACTATGGCAAGGCGCCGCGAGCGGGTATCGTATTCGTCGGCTGGGAAACGGGGTCGATGAACGATCACTCTTTGCAGACGGTCCGCACTGCGCAGAGCGGCTATGAGCTCCTCAACGATCCGCTGCTCAACAAGGGCACGGCCTTCACCGAGGCCGAGCGCGATGCTTTCGAGCTGCACGGCCTCTTGCCGCCTCACGTCGCCACGCTCGACTACCAGCTCCAGCGCCGGCTCGATGCCTTCCGCAAGCTCGGCAGCGATATCCAGAAATACGTCTTCCTGCGCGGCCTGCAGGATACCAATGAGACTTTGTTCTACGCGCTGTTGACGCGCAACATCGAAGAGATGATGCCGATCGTCTACACGCCGACGGTCGGCCTCGGCTGCCAGCAATTCTCCAGCATTTTCCGCAAACCCCGCGGCCTGTTTCTCAGCTATCCGCACCAGGACGACATCCGCCGCATCCTCGGCAATCCGCGCTTCGACGGTGTCGAGGCCATCGTCGTCAGCGACGGCGAGCGCATCCTCGGCCTCGGCGACCAGGGCGCCGGCGGCATGGGCATTCCGATCGGCAAGCTCTCGCTCTATACCGCCTGCGCCGGGCTGCATCCGGCAACGGCGCTGCCGATCATCCTCGACGTCGGCACCGACAGCCGCGAGCACCTGGACGATCCGCAATATATCGGCTGGCAGCACGAGCGGATGCGCGGTGAAGCCTATGACGCGTTCATCGCCACCTTCGTCGCTGCCGTGCGCGAGCGCTGGCCGCATGTGCTGCTGCACTGGGAAGATTTCGCCATCGGCAACGCCAACCGGCTGCTGGCGCGCTATCGCGACAGTCTGTGCACCTTCAACGACGACATCCAGGGCACCGCCGCGATCGCCGTCGGCACATTGTTGAGCGCGATCAATGTCACCGGCACGCCACTCAACGAGCAGCGCGTCGCGGTATTCGGCGCCGGCTCCGCGGGCACCGGCATTTGCGCGCTGCTATTGCGAGCTATGGTCGATGCCGGCCTTGCGGAAGCCGAAGCGCGCGGCCGCTTCTATCTGGTCGACCGCGACGGCTTGCTGGTCGACAGCATGACGGGCCTGCAACCGTTTCAAGCGCCCTTCGCGCAGAAGCGCGCGGCGCTGTCGTCGTGGATCTTGGCGTCGCTCGACCGGATCGGCCTCGGCGATGTCGTCGCCAATGCGCGCCCGACCGTGCTCATCGGCACGTCCGGCCAGCCGCACGCTTTCCACGAAGCGGTCGTGCGCGCCATGGCCGACCGCGTCCGCCGGCCGGTGATCTTTCCGCTGTCGAACCCCACCGAACGCGCCGAGGCGACGCCGCAGGATCTCATGGAATGGACCGAAGGCCGCGCAGTGATCGGCACCGGCAGTCCATTCCCGCCGGTCGAGCGCGACGGTCACACCTTCCGCGTCGATCAGACCAACAATGCCTACGTCTATCCGGGCATAGGTCTCGGCGCTATCGCCGCCAAGGCGCGCCGCATTTCCGACGGCATGTTTCTCGCCGCCGCGCGCACCATTGCCGAAATGTCTCCCGCCAAGCACGACCCCCAGGCGAACCTCTTGCCGCCGCTGGTGCGGTCGCGCGAGCTCTCGCTCCATGTGGCGATGGCCGTCGCCAAGCAGGCGCAGGACGACGGGCTTGCGGATATCACGTCGGACGAAGCGCTCACCGCCGCGGTCAAGGCTAAGATGTGGGAGCCGGTCTACGCCGACTACGTGCGGATAACGAATTAGCCTGTACGACCGGCTGCAATTCCGTCACCGCATTTGGCTGCTGCACATAAAACGCGGATGCGTGTCTTGTGGGACACACATCGAACGCAGACGTATCGCGCGTCCCGATGCAATTTTTGCGATGTCGACAGGCTTGGCAAACAACATGAATTTCACGCGCACTGTTGCCGTTTAGAACGCATGCAAACAAGAATTCGGCGGCAGTTTTGAATTGTTATAATTATCTTCGACTGTGCGAATACGTTTTCGTCTTGTCAGGCTCTTCTTCACCCCGCTACAACTAATTGAAATATCTGTACTTTTTCATCGTTCTAAACTGGGTGGGCGGTCGTGTCGGGGGTCGACAACAACAAAATCAAGTCGCGGCGCTACGCGTTTCGCAATGAAGCGGCGGTCGCCGCATTGGCGATAGCAATCGGATTTGGCGCGGTACTCAGCATCCACGCGCAAGAAATCAAGCAAGCGATCAAGCAGGCGGCGGCGACGTCCCCCGCCACCGTCCCCGAGATCGTCGTCACCGCGCCCAGGCAGAAACCGAAGGTCACCCGGACGCAACGCGCCGCCGGCAGCAGTGCCGTCGCGGCCAATACGCAACCGGCGCAAGCCGCGTCCGGCCCGGGGACCGGCCCCAACGGCACGATGGTGCCGCTGCAGACGGTTGTGACCGTCGACAAGACCGGCGCGCCGTTGGCCAATCTGCCGCAAAGCGTGGTCGTCGTGCCGCGAGCAACCATCGTCGAGCAAGGCGGCACCAGCGTGGCGGATGCGGTCCGCAACGTCAGCGGCGTCAACATTGGCGGCAGCTCGACCTACGGCTTCTTCGACCGCTTCACCATTCGCGGCATGGACGCCCGCTTCTACAGCGACAATTTTCCGGACGGCGATCAATCCAACGGTTTTCCGCATTCGCTCAACGGCGTCGAGCGTGTCGAGGTGCTCAAAGGTCCGGGCTCGGCGCTGTTCGGCAGCGGCCCGCCCGGCGGCACCGTCAACGTCGTGCACTTCGTGCCATCCGCCGTGCCGGGCTACGGGCTGAGCCAGCAAGTGGGCTCGTTCGGCAGCTGGACGACCAGCGCCTATGCCACCGGCCCGACCACCATCCCCGGCCTGAACTACCGCGTCGACGGCCTGCTGCAGCACTCCGACGGTTTTCGTAACCTGGAAAGCGCGAACTACGAAGTCCGCCCGGTCCTGCAATGGAACAAGGACAACCACGTCATCACTTTCGCGCTCGATTATCGCCATATCGAGCGCACACCCGACCCCTACGGCCTTCTCTATTTCAACGGCGCCGCCCTGGCGGGCACGCCGTTGAACGTACCGAATACCTTCAAGTATTCGACGCCGCTCAGCTATGGCAATCAGGATTTTGAGCGCAGCACGCTGACTGATTCGTGGTGGTTCGCCGACTATCTCACGATCAATAACCGGTTGGCCTACACCCATCGCGACGTTTCGATCCTGCGCAATTCCGGCGGCGGGACCATCTCATTTATCGGCGGTACGTGGCAGCAGACGGGGCGACAGCTACGCGAGCAGACCGATCACGACGACGACTTCACCTACCAGTTTGAACCGGTCTGGAAATTCCACACCGGCTCTGTGGTCCATACGTTGCTGACCGGAGCGCAGATCGAATGGCAGAGCATCGACGACAACCGGGCGACCGCTGCGCTGCCGAACATCGCCAGTATCTTTGCGCCGGTCATCCCGGAGACCTCGACCGCGGGTCTCAACTTCATGCGGACAGCGTCGCTCAGCGGCATGCTTGACGACCTGCGCGCACTTTATGTCAGCGCCTACGCCGTCGATCAGATCGACGTCAGCGAGCAATGGAAGATACGACTCAGCGCGCGTCAGGATCATTGGTATGAGCAGTTGACGCCGCTTGCCTTCGTATCGTCATCGACCAACCCCCTGGCTCCAGGCCGGTTCGAGCAGAACGGCACGCCGCTCGAGCCGGGCACCGTGCAAACACGCATCGATCAACCGACGAGCTGGAGCGTCGGCACGCTCTACAAGATCCTCCCGACCTTCGCGCCGTTCGCCGGCGTGTCGAAGAGCTATCTGACAAACTTCAATTCGGAGGCGACCTCGCAGGGACTAGTCGCACCGGAATCCGGTCTCGAATACGAAGCCGGCATCAAATTCTCCACCCCCGACAACAGGATCATCCTGACCGCGGCGGCATTCGATATCCAGCGCACCAACGTCTTCACCGAAAACACCGCGACCGTGCCGATAACGGTCGCCTTCAACGCGCAGAAGAGCTACGGCTTCGACGCCGACCTGCAAATGCTGATCACGCCGCAATGGACGGTGCTCGCCAACATGATCTCGCAAACCGCAAGATTGACAGCGGTGCCGCTGACGCCGGCCCAAGTCGGCAACTGGCCGGTCGGCGTGCCGGCGCACATCTACAATATCTGGTCGACCTACGATTTCGCCATTGCCGGAATCAAAGGCTTCCGGGTCGGCGCCGGCGTGTCCTATAACGGCGCCACCTACGGCAGCACCGCGGATAACGTTTGGATACCGAGCTCGACCGTCGCCGATGCGATGTTCGGCTACTACGCCAACAACTGGGATGCGCAGATCGGCGTGAAGAACATCACCGACGTGACCTATTTCACCACCGCGCAAAGCGCCGGCGGTTTCGTGGGCCAGCCGCGGACCTTCTACGCCAAGGCCGCGTGGCACTATTGAGGGCGGGGTTGGCGACGCGAAGATTTACGCGACGCGGACCTGGGCCAAAAAGCGCTCGACCTCGGCACGCAGCTTGCCGGAGCGCGCCGCGAGTTCGCCGCCGGCATTGAGCACGGCGCTTGCCACCTGGTCGGTCTTGGCCGCGGCATCGGAGACCTGGACGACGCTCATGGCAACGTCGCGGGTGCGCTCGGCGGCGGCGTTGGCGCTGCGGGCGATTTCCTTGCTGACCGCGTCCTGCTGCTGCACCGCGACAGAAATGTCGCTGGCATTCTCATCGAGCTGCGCAATCGTGCCGGCGATCGCCTTCATGGCCTGAACCACCTGCGACGTCGTCACTTCTATGGACGAGATTTGCTGGGTGATGTCGCCGGTCGCCTTCTCGGTCTGCCCGGCGAGGCTC
The DNA here is from genome assembly GCA_963724715.1 of uncultured Alphaproteobacteria bacterium. GTDB lineage: Bacteria > Pseudomonadota > Alphaproteobacteria > Rhizobiales > Xanthobacteraceae > BOG-931. Next base: position 520,489 of record CAVRVV010000009.1, read on the forward strand.
TTGACCTCTTGCGCAACGACGGCAAAGCCGCGGCCGGCGTCACCGGCGCGCGCCGCCTCGATGGTGGCATTGAGCGCCAGGAGATTGGTCTGCGCAGCGACATCGCGGATCAGATTGCTGACATTGTTGATCTGGCCCACCGAGGCGACCAGCTGTTCCACCGTGGCGATGATCGCCTTGGTTTCATCGGAAGCCTGGCGGGCGATGTGCGCCGAGCGCGCCGCCTGGGTCGAGATTTGCTCGACCGACTGGGCGATTTCCTCGGCCGCCATGGCCACGTTGCTGACATTCGTGGTCGCTTCTTCCGACGCGGTCGCAGCCGCCGCGGCACGGGTCTTATTGTGATCGGCGGCCTCGGCCATGATATGGGCGCAACCGTCCATGGACGTCGAGGCGCCGTCGAGCGCCTGGATGACTTCATTGACCGCGCGCTCGAAGCTTTGCGTCGCCACTTCGACCCGCTGCCGGCGCTGTTCGGAATCCTCGGCCCGGTCGGCCTCGCGCTGGCGCGCGACGCTGACCTCGGCGATGGCCTGGCGGAACACCAAGAGCGCTTTTGCCATGCCGGCAATCTCGTCGCGGCCGCCGACCGGGATCGGGACATCGGACTCGCCGTCGGCAATGCGGCCCATCGCGCCGCTCAACAGCGTCAACCGGCCGACGATGCTGCGTCCGACATAGAGCCAGGCGATCAGGCCGGCTGCCGCCAGCGCCGCGATGCTCAGGATAACGAGAAGGATGCGGCCGACACGGATTTGCGAATTGGCGCGGCCCGACAGCGTTTGCGCGAACTTGCCTTGGCGCTCGATCGAACCCTCGACGGCCTGGCGCAATCGCGCCGCCTCCGCCGTTGCCGCGGCATAGACCTGACTGGCATCCTGCTCGCGGTTGAGCTCATTGGTGCGCTGGGTGACAATGCCGTTGCTGCCGGCGACGGTCGCGAGCTTTTGATAAAGGTCCGCGATTTTTTTGGTCTGCGCGATCTGCGGCAGCGCTTTCAAATTGCCTTCGATACTGCGCTGCGCCGACGCTATGGGGTCGCGCATCGGCGCCAGGTTGGCGACGTCCGTCACCATCGAGGATTCGATCAACAGCCCGGACAAAAGATTGATGCCCGACTGGACTTCCAGGAGCCGGCGCAGCGCCTCGATCGACTGATTCAAGGTGGCGTTGCTTGCCGTCGCCTGATTCCGCGTCATCAGATCGAAATTGGCATCGTCGATGGCCGGCGTGATCGCTTCGAGAATATCTTCGTGGACTTTCCGCACCGAGAGCGCGAGCGCGCGCCGCTGCGCCGAAATCTTCATGCGCTCGGTGACCGCCTGGTTGAGCGCGTCGAGCCGCTCGACCATGGCGGTGCGCGCCACTTCGATCTGGTCGGTCTGGCCGGCATCGAGCTGGCGCAGCCTGGCGATCCGGTCGCTGAGTATCTGCGACTGCGCGGCGATATCGCGAGCGATCTCATCGCGGCGATTGTCGTCCGACGCGGTCATCAGGCGCGGCGCAGAGGCGACCAGCGTGCTCGCCTCCTCAGCGAGGCGGAGCGATTCTACCGTCGCCGGCATGCTGCGCGAGACGATTTCCGTCATCGTCGCGCTGATATTAGCCGCGGCGTAAAGCGCGAACAACGAGCCGACCACGGTCATGCCGGCGGCCAGCCCGAACGCCAGATAGAGGCGCGAGCGGATCGTATTGAGCCGGGACAACACGTTGAACCAGCCGCGAACGCCGTCGGCGTCCGATTTGAGCAAGCGTTCAGCCACCAAAAACCTCGCAGCCGGGATGCTGGATGGATGTATCGGTCACTTCACTGCCCCGCCATCTTGGCGAGCCGCGTCACCGGCTTGAAGGTGCCGTCGGCCTGCAGGATGGTGAAGAACACCTGATCCGAGCCCTGGTTCTTGGCCGGCCCGTAACTAAGCGTGAGGCCGCCCATGTTGAACGGCGCCGCACCGATGGCGTCGAGCAGCGCCTCGCGCGTCGGCTCGCCCTTGATGCGCTTGAGCGCGTCGACCACGAGGCGGCCGACCACATAGCCTTCGAGCGAGACGAAACCCGGCTTTGCGGTCGTGTCAGCGGCCGTGAGCGCATGTTGATAGGACGCCACCACCGGCAGCGAGTCATCCCACGGCGACGGCACGACCTGGCTGACGATGACGCCGGCGCCGTCCTTGCCGAGCTCCTTGGCCAGCGAATCCGATCCGACGAAAGAGATGGCGACGAATACCGCGTTGAGCTGCACCTGATGTGCGACCTTGATGAATTGCGCGACCGGCTTGTACGGCGCGACCGTCACCACCGCTTCCGGCTCCGCTTTCATGATATCGAGCAGCGCCGACTTGACCGCGACGGTGTTGCGTCTGAACGAGCCGGACGCGACGAGCGTCATGTTGCGCTTCGCCATCGCCCGCTGCACGCCTTCGAGGCCGGTAAGGCCGAATGCGTCGTCCTGATAAAGGATCGCGATCTTCGAGATGCCCAGGTCTTTGGTCAGGTGCTCGATCCAGGCTTCGGTCTCCTCGAAATAGGAGCTGCGCACATTGACGACGTAGCGGTTGTACGGATTGCGCAAGAATTCGGCGCCGGTGAACGGGCCGATGAACGGCACTTTCGCCTCGGTAGCGATCGGCTGGCTCGCTTTGGACGTCGGCGTGCCGACGGCGCCGATGAGCGCGAAGACCTTATCCTCGCCGAGAATGGCCTTGGTGGCTTCGACGGTCTTTTCCGGCTCGTATCCGTCGTCGCGGGATTTGAGCGCCAGCGTGCGGCCCAAAACTCCGCCGCCGCGATTGGCGTCCTCGAACGCCGCCAAAATTCCCTGGCGCATGCCTTGGCCCAAATCCTGGGCCGGCCCCGATAGCGCCGCGACCTGGCCGAAGACGATGGTTTTGTCGGTGACGCCGTCCTCGGCAAGCGCAACGCCACCGGCCATGCAGGCAAGGACAACGAATGCAATGCGCAGGTGATTGCTATTCATCGCTTTCTCTCATGGCGCGCGGGACGGCATCGCCTTGTCGACATTGCTATTTGTTTGGACAGAATACTGCCGCCCACATTTTGGACGTATCGTGGTTAACGAAGCATTAAGGACTGCGGGAGCAAAGCAACAAAACACGCGTCGCGATTTTGTTTTGCCTTGTATCCATGTCGCAACAGCTAAGCGCGCTTGGAAGCGTAGAATCTAAAACGTCGAATCACTCATTGGGGGCAGCCATGAGAATGCTGTTATTAGGTGCCGTCGCTTCTATTGCTTTGCTTGCCGGACCTGCGATCGCCGCTGACCTTCCCGTGAAGGCGCCGCCTATTAGACCTGTCGCGCCGTCGTGGACCGGCTTCTATGTCGGCCTAAATGCCGGCGGTAGCTTCGGTTCGGATACAGCGACGCAGAATGCGACTTTCACATCTACGGCTCTCGGCGCGAACGGACTCCTGAGCAACACCACTCAGCATGCGCCAAAGGGCTGGCTCGCCGGCGGGCAACTTGGCTACAATTGGCAAGTGTCGTCGTCCTACGTCCTCGGCCTCGAGGCCGATTGGCAATGGACTTCGCAGAAGGCCACCTCAACCAGTTGCACTCCACCTGCCGGTCTTGGCTTCTTCGGCGCCGGTGGGAATGGCTTCGGCTGGTGTTCGACAACGCAGGAAAAGGTGACAAGCCTCGGCACGGCGCGCGCGCGCGCGGGCACGCTCGTCAGTGATTCTTTGTTGTATGCGACCGGTGGCTTTGCCTGGGGAACCGTCAAGGACAACTACGCATTCAACGGCTTCGCCAATCCGTTGATTTTTCCCGGCGCGCTGCAACCCGGCCCATTTCTGCCGAGCGGGGCGAGCTTTTCCGCCACCCGGACGGGCTGGACCGTGGGCGCCGGTGCAGAGACCAGGCTTGGCGGTGGCTGGTCGGCGAAGCTTGAATACCTCTTCGTCGATCTGGGGAAGCTTACGCAAACATACGGGATCGGCATCAATCCGGCGTTTGGCCCCGCGTTCACGGGCGGTGGCGTAGCGTCGGTGACAAGCTCGCTGCACATCACCGACAACATCGTCCGCGCCGGCCTGAACTATAAGTTCTTCTAATATTAATCACGCGGCTGCAAAAAGGCCGCGAGAGGCACAGCGTCGTTCGATCTCGGCCCGGGACGGAAGTCCCGGGCATTTTTTTGCGTCAAATATCGCGGCGCGAACTGATGCCCTAGGCCGACGCCAAGCTGTCGCGCCGCGCGCGATCCAGCAGCATGGCACGGATGGCGGCAAACACGGCGTCGAAGGCCGGCCGGCGATAGGCCCATTTGTCGTCGGCCGCGAGCGGCGCCATGACCATGGTGGCGTTGCCTTCGAAGAACAGGATGTCGCCCTTTCCGTTCACGGCAAAATCGATGCCGCCGTAATCGAGGTCGAGCGCCGCATTGATCTGCTCGAGCGCCGCCATGCCGCACGGCCCGATGAAGCCCGCCATGTCGTCGAGGAAGGCGCGATCGTGCAAGCGGTTGTCCGCCAACTCCGCCATGTCGGCACGGAAATAATGGACCTTCCAGTCGCGCGAAATCGCCAGATGCAGCGGATAGAGCTTTCGGTCGACGATCATGACGCGGATCTTGCGAAACAGTCCCTCGCCGTCGCGGGCATCGAGCTGCTCGATCAGCCATACGTCGTCGCCGGGCAATTCGCTGGCCGCCGCGGCGAGGCTTTCGGGACTTTCGACGCGACTGAAATAGCGACCGGTATGGAAACCCGGCACGCGCAGCAGAACCGGAAAGGCAAAACCATCGGCGGCGGCGACCGCAGCCGCATCGGGGCCGATGAGCGCGCGCCGGGGCACCGTCGCCATGCGCGGCGTGACAACATTGGGCAGATTGCGGAGCCGTTCGGCATTCGACGCGCGCCCGGTTTTGCCAACCGCAAGCGGATGATTGACCACCGGCCGGCTGGTGTGGCGGAGCAACGCGCACGCAGCCTCGAGGCCTTCGGCGCAAATATCGGCATCGCCGATGCTGTTGAACACCACGTCGTGGGCGGGCAACGCGACTTTGCCGTCGTAATATTCACTCACCAAAACTGTCGTCTGAAAAACCTGCTCATCGAGCAGCGAAGCGGTCGGCGTATTGCCGCCGGCGGCCGAGACCAGAAGCAGGACCCGGACCGGCGGCCGCCTGCCGCGATAAGGCAGCGTGGTCAGGAAATTGTTCTTAAAACCCTTGTCGCGATGCGCCCGCGCGCCCGCCGCGTCGCCGATCTCGGCCAACAGATTGCCCATGCCGCGGTGGGCATGAATGTGATCGGGATCGGCGCGCAAGGCGGCTTCGAAATGGGTGCGCGCCGCGTCGTGCTCGTCGAGCAGGAACAACAGCGTCGCCAGATTGACCCGGCCCATCGGATTGCCGGGATGATGGCGCACCGCTTCGCCAAACAGCGAGCGCGCCGCGTCCTTGTATCCGGCTTTGAGGACGAGATTGCCGAAATCGTTCAACACGCCGAAATCGGTCGGCCGGCGCCGCAACAGCTCGAGATAATCCGCTTTGGCCGCCTCGTAGGCGCCCTGCTCGCGATGCAGGCCAGCGCGCTCGAAACGAGCCGCGAAGGCATCCGGATCGCGCACCAGCACGCGATCGAGCTTTTCGATGCGCGACTTCGGCAAGTTTTTTGGACGATCGCTCACGCCTTCTTCCTGGATCGCGAATCAATGGCCGACGATATCACGCGGCCGGCGCCGGCTGCGGTTTCGCCTCGGGGGCGGTGGCGATCAGGGCAAAGGTGGACAATAATGGCGGTCACGCGCGGCCTGCCGCCGCGCCAATGAAGGGGAGACGCTGCGATGGACCTGGCTATGACCGGGAAAAAGGCGATCGTCACCGGCGCCAGCGAGGGCATCGGCAAGGCGATCACATTGGCTTTTGCGCGCGAGGGCGTGGACGTCGCCATTTGCGCCCGCCGCAAGGAGCCGCTCGAAGCGACCGCGGCCGAAATTGCCAAAGCGACCGGCGCTAAGATTTTTGCCATTCCGGCCGATCTCACCAAACCTGCGGATGCGGAAAACTTCATCAAAAAGGCGCATGCCGCGCTGGGGCGGATCGACATCCTGGTCAACAATGCCGGCTCGTCGCCCGGCGGCGTGCTCGAACATTTGACCGAGGAGGACTGGGCGCAATCGCTGCAGCTCAAATTCATGGGCTATGTGCGCTGCATGAAGCACGTGCTGCCGATCATGCGGCAGCAGAAGAAAGGCCGCGTCGTCAACCTGATCGGCAACGATGGCGTCAAAGTCTCCTACTGGGAGATCGCGCCTGGCGCCGCCAACGCGGCGGGTCAGAATTTGACGCTCTCGCTCGCCAGCCAATACGGCAAGGACAATATCAGCTTCGTCGCCGTCAATCCCGGCCCGGTGCGCACCGAGCGTTGGAGCGGCCTGGTCAAGGCGATGGCGCGCGACATGAATTTGCCTTTCGAGGAGGCGGACAAGGCGGCGCCGTCGAGCATTCCGCTCGGCCGCATCGCCGAATGCGAAGAGGTCGCCAATCTCGTCACTTATCTTGCGTCTGACCTCGCCTTTTTCATCAATGGCACCATGATCGAGATCGACGGCGGCCAGGACAAAGTGCTGATGGACCGCCTGCGCGATCGCTGAAGACCAGCCACAACGTCGTGGTCGACATGCCCGAAGAGCTGGAAGTGGCCTGACTTTGCCACCGATCCCGCGCCGGCTGCCGCTTTAACAGGCTGAATAGGCTTGTGAATCTCGGTGGCCAGTGGGTTCGCGGAACCCTCATTGCCGTTGAAAAAGGCCCCGTTTCAAGTAATGTCGCCGTGATGGGCATGTGGGCGTTTTGAGGGAAATTCCATGACGGAACCTGGAACACGAATCGTGATCCGCCATCTCAGCGGATCCAAGGTCAACCAGATCGACCAGTTCGATCTTGCCGGCTTGCAGGAAATCAGCCTGGGCCGCGATCCGAAATCCACCGTCGCCTACGACCTGCAACGCGACGATGCCGTCAGTCGCCGCCACGCGGTGATCCGCATCAAGAACGACAAAGAGCTTTACTTCCGCCTCGCCGACCTTAATTCCAGCAACGGCACCATGCTCAACGGCGAGCGCATCGGCGGCGAGGTCGAGCTGCTGCCCGACGATGTCATCGAGCTCGGCTCCGGCGGGCCGCGTTTCACCTTCGACGTGCAGCCGCGCCCGGCATCGCTGCCGTCGCGCACGCGCACCATGGGCGCGGTCGACGCCGCGGCAACCCGCGTCGTCGCAGCGACGCAAGCGGAAGCCGCCGCAACGGCGGAACGCAGTGTCGTTCCCGATACGCAACAGCGTGGCGTCGCCGCGACGACAGCGTCGACCGGTTCGACGTCCTCGACGCTGGCACGGCCGGTCGGCAAAGCCACCATCCTGCGCATGCTGACCGACGAGCGGCGCAGCAGCCGGCAAGTCTGGATCGCCGCGCTCGCCGCGGTGCTGGTGCTGGCGATCGTCGGCGGCGGCGCGATCTGGTGGCACGGCCAGAGCGTCGCCACCCAGTTGCAGCAGCAAGTCGCGGCACAGGCCGCGCGCACCGAGGCAATCCGGAGCGAGGCCGCCGACGCGCTGGCGAAATCCATCGGGCTGAAGCCTGCCGACATCAAGCGGCTCGGCGAATCCACCGTCTACATCCATAACCAGTGGGAGCTCTACGACCGCGGCAGCGGACGGCAGATCTTCCAGAAGATGGTCAAGGTCGGCGATGACATCCTGCCCGCCATTGTCCGGCTGGAGGACGGCAGGCTGGTGCGCTGGCTAACGCTCGACAGCGACCGAACCAGTTTCTACAGGGGGGTCGGCAGCGATCACACCGGATCGGGCTTCGTCATCAATGAGCAGGGTTTCATCCTCACCAACAAGCACGTCGCGTCCAGTTGGGGCTCGGTATACGAGGACTTTCAGAACAACAATTGGAACCGCGGCTCGGTCTATAACATCCGGAGCGACCGGCACGAGACCATGCGCAATGTCGACGGCGTCCGCAACCTGAACCAGTGGATTCCGGAGAACGGCGGCTATCTGTTCGAGGCCGCGCGCCCCAATCCGATCAGCAATGACGAGCGCGACTTCAGCGGCCGCAACACCGTGCTGACGGTGCAGTTCCCGGGCACCCGCGACGAGATCAACGCCACTTTGGCGCGTGCCTCGGGCCAAGCCGACGTCGCCGAGATCAAGGTCGACTCGACGCAATCGCTGAGCAAGCTCGAGCTAGCCGAGGACAATACCGTTCAGATCGGCCAGAAAATCATCCTGCTTGGTTATCCGGGCGTATCTCAGGAAACCTATGGTGTGCAGCAATCGACCGAGGGCGGGCGGCTGCGCGACAAGGTCGTCTACATCCCCGAGCCGACCGTGACCGAAGGCGTCATCGCCAAGCTGCCGACCAAAAACGATCGCCAAGATCAAAGCAGCGGCATGACCATGGTCGGCTCCACCGGCGACACTTATCAGCTCGACATTTTCGCCGGGCCCGGCCACAGCGGCGGACCGGTGATCGATTCTACCGGCAAGGTGATCGCGATCATGTCGATGCGGCGCACCAGTGCCGAGCACGTGTCGTTTGCGGTGCCGGTCTCCTACGTGCGCGAGCTGCTGCAACCGCAGCGCAACGCCTCGCCATAGCGCAGTCCGATCTCGGGCGTTTGCGTTCTGCTTAAGGCCAGTCGGCAACAATAAAAACACGCGTAACCGAGTTCAAACATGGTTCAAGCCCCGGCTGGCATGGAAATCATCGGCGCCATGCGCACCGATACCGGACTGGTGCGCGCCCACAACGAAGACTCGGTGGCATGGGTGACGCCGCACGATGACGACGCCGCGACCAATCGCGGCAGCCTCGCCTTGGTCGCCGATGGCATGGGCGGCCACGCCGCCGGTGAAGTGGCAAGCGCGCTCGCCGCCGACGTGATCCGCCGCCTGTATTACGATCTCGACGGCGCCATCCCGCAGGTGCTGGCAGACGCCTTTGCGGCGGCTAATCGCGCGATCATCGAATATGCGCAAGAGCATCCGGAATGCCGTGGCATGGGCACGACCTGTACCGTGCTCGCGTTCCGCGACAGCCAAGCCTGGCTTGCCCATATCGGCGACAGCCGCGCCTATCTGCTGCGCGACCGCCGCCTGACCCAGCTCAGCGAGGACCAGACCCTGGTCGCCAAGCTGGTCAGCGAAGGCACGCTGACGCAAGCCGAGGCCGACCACAGCCCGATGCACAATGTCATCCTGCAGGCGCTCGGCACCACGGCCAACATCAAGCCGATGATCGGCGCCAAGGGCCTGCCGTTGCATGTCGGCGATGTTTTTATTCTTTGTTCCGACGGGGTCAGCAATATGGTCCCCGATGAAAAGATCGCCGAAGTCGCCGCCCGCCTGCCGCCGCAGGAAGCGTGCGATGCCTTGATCGAAGCGGCGCTTGCCGCCGGCGGCGACGACAATGCCTCACTCGGCGTCTTCAGCGTCACGACCGGCGCCGCGCCGAAACGCGTCGAACCGACCACGCGGCGCATCAAGCTGCCGATCGGCGGCGCCGACCGCAATCCCAGCACGAGCCCGCTGCCGCGATGACGCAATCGGTCGGCCAGTACGAGATTCGCGACCTGCTCGGCGAGGGCGGCATCGGGCAGGTCCACGCCGCCTTCGACACCGTGTTGCAGCGTGAAGTGGCGATGAAGTCGCTGCGGCCCGAGCTGCTCAGCGACACCAATTTCGTTGATCGGTTTCGTGCCGAGGCGACCAGCCTCGCCAGGCTCAACCACCCCAACATCACCACGCTCTACTCGCTCATTCCCGACGGCAAGAATCTCTACATGGTCATGGAGCTGGTGCGCGGCCACTCGCTCGACGACATATTGGCCAAGCGCAACGCGCCGCTCGACGTGCGCGAAAGCCTCGCCATCATTGCCCAAGCCGCCGACGGGCTGGCTTACGCGCACAGCATGGGCGTGATCCACCGCGACATCAAACCGTCGAACCTGATGGTCGCCGAGAACGGCGTGCTCAAGATCATGGACTTCGGCATCGCCCGCGTCCGCGGCAGCCAGCGGCTCACCCGCAGCGGCAGCATCGTCGGCACGCTCGCTTACATGGCGCCCGAACAGTTGCGCGGCGAGGAAGGCGACGAGGCTTGCGACCTCTACAGCCTCGCCATCGTGCTCTACGAGATACTCACCGGCACGCCGCCGTTTTCCGCGAACAGCGAATACGATCTGATGCAGGCACAGATCAATCAAAAGCCCGACCGCCTGATCTCGCGCGTTCCCGGACTCGATTCAAAGGTCGAGTCGGCGATCATGAAGGCGCTGTCGAAGAAGCCCGCCCAGCGCTTTCCGTCGACGCGGGCGTTCAGCGATGCGCTCGGCGCGTCGTCGCTGCGCATGGATGCGCCGAAAATCCTGCACAACGACACGCGGCTGATCGAGACCCCGTCGAACCCGATCCAGATCGCGCCGCCGCGCCGCTCGGCCTTGGACAGGCTGCCGAATATTCCTGGGCTGGCGCCGGAACTGCGTGCCGCGGTCTATGGCGGCGGCCTGGCCGCGCTGGTGGCGTTCGCCGTCATCGGCGTCCTGTTGTTCCTGCATTCGCCGTCACCGCCTTCGATCGCGGTCAATCCACCCGGGGGGGTGCAAACGCCTGCAGCTCCCGCCAATCCGCAGACACCGAAAATTCCAACCGCGCCGGCGCCGGCGCCTGCGAATCCCGCCGAGGCGGCCGCGCTTGCGGGCCCGCTTGCCGGCACTGTCGCCGCAGCCAATCGCGGCGACCCGGTCGCGCAGAACCAGCTCGGCGTCAAATATGCACAAGGCGAGGGCGGCCTGCCGCGCGACGACGTCAAAGCCGTCGAGTGGTATCGCAAGGCGGCGAGCCAGGGCCTGCCCAAGGCGCAAACCAATCTCGGCGACATGTATTATTTCGGCCGCGGCGGCTTGTCGCAAAGTTATCTCGACGCGCTGTCCTGGTATCTCAAAGCCGCGCAGCAGGACTGGCCGGATGCGCAATACCGGCTCGGTTACATGTACGAGAAGGGAATTGGCACCGGCAAGGACGTGGCGAAAGCCGTGCAGCTTTACCGCGGCGCCGCCGAGCACGGCTATTCGGAGGCGCAGAATTTAATGGGCATCCTCTATGCCACCGGCACCAACGGCGTCGCCCAAGACGACAAGCAGGCGCTCGACTGGTTTCAGAAAGCGGCCGATCAGGGTTTCGCCAAGGCGCAGAAGAATCTCGGCGACATGTATTTCTTCGGCCACGGCATCGACAAGGACTATGCCCAGGCGCTCACCTGGTACGGCAAAGCCGCCGACCAGCAATTGGCCGACGCCCAAGTGCGGCTCGGCTACATGTATGAAAAAGGGCTGGGCGTCGAGCAGAACAACCAAACTGCCATCGACCAATACACCAAGGCCGTCCGCAACGGCAGTGTCGAAGCGCAACGCGCGCTGGACCGGCTCGCTTCCGTCAAACAATAAATCTTCGGATCAGAAATCTTCGAATCAGCGCGACGGCGAAAAGGCCGGCTGGTCGTCGTTGACGCGCGCTGAGCTGGTCTGCTTCGAGGTGTCGGGTTGCGGCGGTGGCGCCGGTGGCGGCCCGGATAGCTGTTGCCGCCCGCTGGCGGCGTTGTTGTTCGGCCCGTCCACCTGGGTGGCATCCCTTTCCTTGGTCTTGTCCACCGGAGCGGGGGCGGAGTCGTCTTTTTGAAGACTCTTGACGTGGCGGGTCGTGCCGGAGCCTGGCGACCGACTGCGATAATACCCGCCGCCGCCGCCATAGCAGCAGCCCTGCTGCTGGAGGGCGCCGCGGATGATGCCTTCGATATTGAACTGGGCCGAGGCTTTGGTCGGCTGCAGCAGCACAAGGCCGCCGACGAATGCGAAGCCCGCAGCCGTCCACATCGAGGATTTGCCAAACCCCTGCATAACCGTCTCCCGCTCCGAACCGCGCTTTTTTCCCGGCTTTTGCGGCGGATATTGCCCGATGAATCGGCTTTTAGCAATCAATCGGGCGGCCCACCGCCGGATCAGACAAGGCATTGACACAACAAGAAAACAGCCGGAATCTGCGACCTGAGGGTTGGGGCGTCGCACAGCTTAAATTTTGGCAATCGGCCTAGGGCGCAGCTTAAATTTTGGCAATCAGCTAGGCAAAGGCCGGGCGCGATCTCAATTCTCAAACCGGCCCCGGCGTCGGTAACGACGTCTTTCATGTCTCGCCGCGGCCGGCGCCGGGACATGTTATAGGCTTGCCGCGCACGCTGTGCGGCGGCCGCGATCGGAGACTTCAGAGGTCAGGATGTTTGATACCCGGCAGGACCGGCTCTGATGCCCAAGATCGCCATCTCCTACCGCCGCGCGGATTCCGAGGCGATGACCGGCCGGATTTTCGACCGGTTGATCGCCCATTACGGCAAGGAAGCGATTTTCCGCGACATCGACGATATTCCGCCGGGCATCGATTTCCGCGTCCATATCAACCAGACCCTGCTCAAGACCAATATCCTCTTGGCCATCGTCGGACCGCAGTGGCTCGGCATGGCGACCGATGGCAGCGCCGACCGCATCCAGGAAGAATCCGATCCGGTTCGCGTCGAGGTCGAGACGGCGCTGCGCCGCCGCGTGCCGCTCATTCCGATCCTGATCGGCTCAACCAAGATGCCGAGCTCCGACCTGTTGCCGCCGAGCCTGAAAGACTTCGCGTTCCGCAACGCCGTCAAGGTCGATACCGGCCAGGACTTCGACTACCACATGGATCGGTTGATCCGTTCCATGGATGCCATCCTCGAGCAGGCGCCAAAATCGCCGCCGAGCCGCGAAACCAAAACCCCTACACCGCCGAAACCGAGCACGGCCGAGCGCGAGGCCGCGACCGCCGCTGCTGCCGCCGTCGCCGAAGCGCCGCGCAAGAAGGACACCGGCAGCCGCGCCGCGGCGCCAGCGGCCGGTGCCGCCGCGAAGGCGGAGAGCTTCGCAAAGCCAGTTTCGTTCATGTCGAGCGCGACTGCGCCGGGCGACCGGCGCGACATGGTATGGCCGGCAGACCAGCACGGACGAATGCTGCGGCTGGCGGTCGCCGGCGCGGTCGCGGTCCTGGCGCTGGTCGCGCTAGTGTTTGGCCTCGCAGGCGGCTCCGGCAATCAGGGCCAGCGCCTGCTCACGCTGTCGGGACATGCCGGCGCGGTGACCTCGGTCGCCTTTTCGCCCAACGGGCAAACGCTGGTCTCGGGAAGCACCGACAAGTCGATCAGGCTCTGGAACGCTGGTAGTGGGCAACCGTTGCGCCCCCCGATGAGCGGCAATTCCGAGACGGTGTCGTCGGTCGCGTTCACGCCGAATGGCAAACGCATCGTCTCCGGCAGTTTCGATCGCTCCATCCTGGTCTGGGACGCCGATTCGGCCCAATTGCTGCGCACGCTGCGCGACGAATCGAGTGCTTCGTGGCAAACACCGCCGGCGGTGTGGTCGATCGCGATTTCATCGGACGGCAGTCGCCTCGTCGCCGGCAGTGGCGACGCCGCCGTTAAAGTCTGGAACCTCGATACCGGGGAACAATTGCCCAACCCAAAATACCATAACGACGTGGTCACTTCGGTGGCGTTCTTTCCGAACGGCCGGACCATCGTATCGGCGAGCAAGGACGCCACCGTCAAGATTTGGGATATCGAGGCGAGACGGCCGCTGCGAACGCTCACCGACCATCCAGGCCAAATCCTCTCAGTCGCGGTTTCGCCGGACGGCAAGCGCATCGCCGCCGGCGGCAGCGGCGATGCGGTCATCATCTGGAACGCGGCCACCGGCCAGGTGATCGGCAAGCTCGCCACCGAATCCGACACCGTGGATTCGGTCGCATTCTCCACCGACGGCAAGCGCATCTTCGCCGGCGGCAGTAATGGCACTATCGTCGCCTGGGATGCCGACAGCGGACAGCTCCTGCGTTCGCTCCCCGGACATAAAGGCGGCGTCCGGGCATTGGCATTCTCGTCCGACGGCAGTCGCTTTGCCTCCGGCGGCGACGACAAAACCATCGGCCTCTGGTCGGCGAACTGAAATTTCCGCTTTACGGCGCGGCTGAAATCTTGTCGCCGTGAATCAAATCGTGGATGGCGCCCAGCTTCTTGATGACCGCCGGCGACAGGATGAACGGATAGGCGTCGGGCTGCCCCATGGTGCGGTTGAGCGCGTTGAGCGCGTTGCTGAGCGGCAGCCAAGTATCGACCAGCGTCGTCACGTCGGGGGCGCGATAAGGCTGGAAGTCGACTTCGGCTTCCAACTCGCCTTCTTTCGCCAACGGCGGATTGACGTAAATGCCGAAGGCGCGCGCCATCTCCAAGGCATCGACGATGTGCAGGTAATGCGACCAGGTTTCGGCGAAATCCTCCCACGGATGCGCCGTCGCATAGGCGCTGACGAAATTGTCCTGCCAATTCGCCGGCGCGCCCGCGGCGTAGTACGCCTGCAACGCCTGCCCGTAGTCCAGCCGCTCGTCGCCGAACACCGCACGAAAATCATCCAACTGGCCGCCATCGCGCACCAACACGTCCCAATAATAATGTCCGATCTCATGGCGGAAGTGGCCGAGCAGCGTGCGGTAGGGCTCGTGCATCGAGGTCCGCCGGTTTTCCCGCTCGGCGTCGTCGGCCTCTTCGAGCGCAACAGTGATCACGCCGTTCTGGTGTCCGGTCATGACCGTTTGCGCGCCGGGCATCGCCGCGCTGGCGAGAAAATCGAAAACCAGGCGCTCGCGCTTGGCTTCGTCCTGATCGGAGCGGCCGTCGAGCGGCAGCTTGAGCTTGAGCAGTGTGTAAAACAGATTGTGCTTGGCAATCTCGATCTTGCGCCAAGCCACGACATTACTGTCGATCGACGTGTCGGGAATCATGCGGTTATGCCGGCATGCCACGCAAAACTTGTCGGAGCTGCTGGCGTCGATCATCCAATTGCAAACGCCGAACTCGGCATTGGCGCAGAAGCGATAAAGCTTGCCTTTGGTCGCGCGCGCGCGCCAATCATCGCCCTCAGGCTCGAGCGCGGATAATATTTCGGCGCCGGGAATATAGCCCAGGCGGCGTCCGCATTTCTCGCATTTGGTATTTTCGAAGTAAAGCAGCTGCCCGCAGAATTGGCATCTGAAAAGTTTCATGGCGTCGCCCCGGCCCGGCGCTTTGCGTCTCAAAGCCTTCTAGCGCGATTCCGACGCTGAGATAACGATGAAAAGCCACGAAAAAAGTCCCCCAGCCGAAGCCGGGGGACCTTGAGATCGATCTATAAGACTTAAGCTAGCGCTGGCCGCCTTGCTGGCCGGGCTTCTGCTGGCCGCCCTGCTGTCCGCCTTGACGGCCCGGATCCTGCTGTTGCTGACCGGGTTTATTCTGATCGGGCTTTTGCTGGCCGCCTTGTTGGCCGCCATGTTGACCGCCTTGACCACCTTGCTGCCCGCCTTGATTTGGATTGTTGGACATTACAAACGTCTCCTTATCGCGGGAGGACCCCGCAAAGTTTCAACGAATCACAGGAATGTTGGTTCCGAAAGACGCGGACGGAACTTGCCCGCGATTTGAAACTAATGTTTCACAAGGACCAATGAGATTTCCGGAATATAAGTAATGATCATCAACGCGATGAAATTGACCACCAAGAACGGCAACACCCCGAGATAAATGCGGCTGAGCGGCGCATTGAAGATCGCCTGCGACGAAAACAGATTAAGTCCGAACGGCGGCGTGTACATGCCGAGACTGAGATTGACCGCCACGATGATGCCAAAGTGAATCGGGTTGACGCCGACGCCGCGCACGATCGGCAGCAACAGCGGCGTCAGGATGAGGATCGCGGCGGGCGGCTCGAGGAAGCTGCCGGCCAACAGCAATCCGATATTGAGAATGAGCAAGAGCTCCCAGCGCGGCATGTCCAAGGCGCTGATCGACGCCACGATCTGCTGCGGGATGCCGCTGGTCGTCAACAGCCACGAATAGATGCCGGCCGAGGTCACGATCAAGAGGATCTGCGAAATGAGGAACGCCGACGCCATCAGGATGCGCCACAAGCCGGCAAGATCGACCTCGCGATAGACGAAGATTGTGACAGCGAGCGAATAGACCACCGCGACACCGGCCGCCTCGGTCGGCGTGAACACGCCGCCATAGATACCGCCGAAGATCACGGCGAGCGAGCCGACCGCCCAGCTGGCGTCCTTGCTGGTCTTCCAGATCGTCGCCCAATTCGCACGTGGGCCGAGCGGCACGCCTTTCCATCTGGCGTAGCCCATCACATAGGCGGCATCGATGACGCCGATCAGAAGGCTCGGCAGGATGCCCGCCGTAAACAACAGCACCGCCGATTGCTCCGCCGAAATGGCGTAAAGGATCATCGCGATCGACGGTGGAATGACCACCGCAATCGCGCCCGAGGACGCGATCAGCCCGACGGAAAAGCGGTCGTTGTAGCCGCCCTCCTTGAGCGCCGGATAGATCATGCGGCCCATCGCCACCACGGTGCCGACCGCGGTATGCGACATGGCGCCGAACAGCTCGGAGGCCGCCACCGTCGTCACCGCGAGCGAGCCGCGCATGCCGCCGACGATCGCCATCACCATGGCGATGACTCTCCGCGCGATGCCGCCCTGCGCCATGATCTCGCCGGCGAGCACGAAGAACGGCACCGCGAGGAGGGGAAAGTTATCCAGGCTGCCGAACATATAGGTCTGGATCGCCTCGGTCGGCACGTCGGCAACCGTCAGCACCGCGACGATCGAGGTCACCAGCAGGATCAGGAAAATCGGGAATCCGATAATCAGCAGGATGACCGGCAGCCCGAAGTAGACGAAATAAGCCATCGCCGCGACCTGCCTAATGCTGCGAGGTGTCGGCGCCGGAGGCGCGCGACGGACGTCGCATGAGCCGCACCGCGACGAGAAGCGCCATCAAGCTGTAACCGATCGGGATCATCGCCTGTGGGATGACCAGCGGAAAGTCCGCCGCCTGGCTGCGTTCGTCGAACGCGGCGAGTTGCGTGATCACCGGCCAAGCGAAGGCAGCGACCGCCGCCGCGGTCGCGATCATCACCAGCTCGGAGAGCAGCGCCAGAAAATCGCGCACCTTCGCCGGCAACATGGTGACGACGACGTCCATGCGGATCTGCCGTCCCTCCCAGGCGACGGCGCAGCAACCCGTGAACACGCAGCCGACCATGAGGAAGAGCATGATCTCTTCCGCCCACGGGATCGATACGCTGAAGAAATAGCGGCCGATGATGTTGACGAAATTGATCGCCACGCTGGCGAGCAGGCAAATTCCCGATACCGTGCGGGTGACCATCAAGAGCCAGCGCACGCCTTTGACCAAACCGTCCATCATGGTCGGATCTACCCGATCGTAGCCTGCTTCAGATCATTGGCTCGGAGCTTGCCGCGTGCGCTTCGCCGCGTCGGTGACGATCTGATAGGCCTCGTGCAACGCCGGCTTCGGCTTGGACACGTCCTCGCCGACGCTCGACAGCGACGCCATCATCGACGCCTGCTCCTCGCGCGGCAGGCTGATGAGCTCGCCGCCGGCGTCGACCCAGGCCTTGCGCTGCTCCTGATACATTTTGAGCGCTGTCGGTTCGATCGACTTCGACACCGCGGCGCCGTCGCGGTCGACGACCTCCTGCAGATCCTTGGGCAGCGTGTCGTACCATTTCTGGCTGACTTCGAGGATGATGAAAATCGCCGGACTGTTGGTCTCGGTGATGTATTTGGCGGCGTCGCCGAAGTGCAGATGGACGAACGGCCCGATGCCGGCGATCGCGCCATCGATGGCGCCTTGCTGCAGCGCCGGCAACACGTCGCCGAGCGTCATCGCCACCGGCGTCACGCCGAGGCGTTCGAACGCCACGCTCTGGAACTGCGAGGCGAAGATGCGGAGCTTCTTGCCCTTGAAGTCGGCGAGATGGCGGAGCGGCGTTTTCGAGATGATGCAGGTCGGCTGCGCCATCATCAGGCCGGCGCCGTGCAAGCCCTTGCCGGCGCCGAGCTTCATCATCAGTTTCAGCACTTCCGGATCGCTGGCGATGCGCTGGCCGTGCTCGGAGCGAGTCGGCGAGACCCGGCGTCGCCATGACTTCGAAGCGCTCGTCGACGCCGACGAAGAATTCCGGCGGCACGGTCGCGATCTGGATGGCGCCGAATTGCGTGCCTTCGATCTGCCGCGGGATCGAGCCGAGCTGGCTCGCCGGATAGACCTCGCCCTTGATGCGGCCGCCGGAGTCCTTCTCGACCAGGGCGGCAAAATCCTTGGCGAACTGATGCGGCGCGTCATTGATGGTCGGCAGCGTGACCTTCATGACGTAGGTTTTGTCTTGGGTCTTGTCTTGCGCCTGCGCCGCGCCGAACGTCAGCGCCAATGCGAGTGCCAAGCCGGAAGCGCCCGCGGCGCCGGCCGCACGCGCAAAAATTGCACGATTCCCAGATTGCATTTTCTACTCCCTCTGACCCGGCCCTAGGCTGAAACAGACCTATCGCAATACCGCAGGCTTCTTCCCCAAAAGAGCGCCCGGATGGCATTGATATTGCGCCGATGGCGGATTTTTTCTTTGTGACGGACTGCCGCGCCCGATCGCCAAGACCGGGTTTTCCACCTTATTGCGTCCGGCCGTGACGTTAGATGATCGCCCTCCCCGCGACAACGGGATTCTGGCTTAGTGAACATGCAGGGCCGCCTCGGTGACGACTTTATAGGCGGCGCTCAATTCCGGCTTGGTGTTCGACACCTCGTCGCCGACGCCGGCAACGATTTTAAGCAGGCTCGACTGTTCATCGTCCGGCAAACCGATCAATTCGCCGCCGCTCGCCAGCCAGGCCTTGCGGGCACCGTCGTCGATCGCGATCGCCTGCGAATTGATCGCCACCGATTCGGCAAGTGCATCCTTGTCGATAATTTGCCGCAGGTCGGCGGACAATGAATCGTACCATTTCCTGCTGATCTCGACGATGCCGAAGATTGCCGGCTGGCCGATCTCGGTGACGTATTTTGCCGCGCTCTCGAAATGCATGGGGCCGAAAATGGTGATCGCAGAAACGGCGCCGTCGATCGAATTGTCGTGCAGCGCCGGCAGCACTTCGGCGAGCGTCATCGGCTTCGGCGTGACGCCGAGCCGCTTCATCGCCACGCTTTGGAATTCCGAGGCGAAAATCCGGATCTTCTTGCCCTTGAAGTCGGCCAGATGCCGGAGCGGCGCTTTGGCGATGACCGAGGACGGCGTCGACATCATCAGCGCCGCGCCATGCAGCCCTTTGTCGGCGCCAAGCCCAAGCATCAGATTGCGCACCGCCGGATCGGCGGCGAGGCGCTGGCCCTGCGCCATCGACGTCACCAGGCCGGGCGACGCCAAGACTTCGAAGCGCTCGTCGATGCTGACTAAAAACTCCGGCGCGACGATCTGGCATTGGATGGCGCCGAATTGCACGCCTTCGGCCTGGCGCTGGATCGAGCCCAACTGGCTCGCCGGATAGATCTCGACCTTGATGCGGCCGCCGGAATCCTTTTCGACCGCGGCGGCGTAGTTCTTGGCGTATTGATGCTGAACGTCGTCGAGCGTCGCCAGCGCGATCTTCATGACGATGGGCTTGTCGTCGGCGGCGCACGCCACGCTCAGCGCCAGCAAGGACAGGCCCAGCGCGAGCACAGCCGCCCGCGACCATGTCGCTAATCCACGTCCGGCGAGCACCATGTCGACCCCCATCGACTGCAACGTGCTATCGGCACACTCCCGTATCACATATTCAACGCGTACGCTTGGCGGCCTCCGTCACCACCTTGAAGGCGTCATAGAGCTGCGGCTTGGTCTTGGCCACGTCCTCGCCGACGCCGGCCAGCGTCTTCATCATCGCCGCCTGCTCGTCGGCCGGAAAGCTGATCAGCTCGCCGCCGTTGTCGGTCCACGATTTGCGGGCGTTGTCGTAGAGCGTCGCCGTCGCCGGGCTCAGCGCGGCCGCAGCCAGAGCGGCGTCGCGATCGACGATCTCCTGCAAATCCTTGGGCAGCGCCTCGAACCAGCGCTTGCTGGTTTCGATGATCAGGAAAATCGCCGGCTGGCCGATTTCGGCGACGTATTTCGCCGCGTCCTGGAAGTGCATGGCATTGTAGACGGTGATGCCGGAGATCGAGCCGTCGATGGCGCCCTGCTGCAGCGCCGGCAGGATGTCGCCGGTCGAGAGCGCGACCGGCGAGGCGCCGAGCCGGGCGAATGCTTCGAGCTGCAGCTTCGAGGCAGTGACGCGGATTTTCTTGCCGCTCATGTCGGCGACATGGCGGATCGGCGCCTTGGAAATCAACGACGACGGCAACGCCATGACGATGGCAATGCCGTGCAGCCCCTTGTCGGCGCCGAGACCGAGCATCAGCTTGTTGAAGTCGGGTTGCGCCGACAGCCGCTGGCCATGGGCGAGCGAATCGACGAGCCCCGGCGTCGCCGGCAGTTCGAAGCGCTCGTCGACGCCGACGAAGAATTCCGGCGGGATGATCGCGCATTCGATCGAGCCGAATTGCAGACCTTCGATCTCGCGCGCCATCGGTCCGAGTTTAGAGGCGGAATAAAGCTCGATCTTGATGCGGCCGCCGGAATCCTTTTCGACCATCGGCCCGAACAGCCTGACGAAGTTCTCCGGCGTGTCGTTGACGGTCGGCGTGCCGATCTTCATCACATAGGTTTTGTCCTGCGCGGCGGCGCCACCGGCGCCAAGCGCGAAAACCAGCGACATGGCCAGCGACAAGCTCAATGCCACGGCGACAATTCCGCGCGCCGTTGATCCAAGCACAGTGAATGTCATGTCGTCCCCCAATCCCGTCCGATACCGCCAACACCGACGCTGCGTCGGCAATTTACTTCTTCACCCGCTGCGCCGCTTCAGCCACGATCTGATAGGCCGCGCTGAGCGTGGGCTTGGTCTTCGACACGTCGGCGGCGACGCTGGCCATGGTCTTGAGCATCGACGCCTGCTCGTCGGGCGGCAGGTCGATCAATTCGCCGCCGCTCGCTACCCAGCCTTTGTCGGCGCGCGCATCGATTTCCACGGTCTGCGGGTCGACCTCGGCCATCGCCTCGACGGCGGCCTTGTCGATGACCTGTTGCAAATCCGCCGACAGGCCGTCGTACCATTTCTTGCTGACAGCGGCGAGGCCGAAGATGACCGGCTGGCCGATATTGGTGACGTATTTTGCGGCGTCCTGATAATGCATGGCGTTATAGATGACGGTGCCGGCGATAGCGCCATCGATGGCGCCCTGCTGCAGCGCCGGCAACACGTCGCCCAATGTCATCGCCACCGGCGTGAGGCCGAGGCGGCCGAAGGCTTCGCTTTGGAACTGCGAGGCGAAGACCCGGACCTTCTTGCCCTTGAAGTCGGCGAGATGACGGATCGCGGCTTTGGCGATGACGGATGATGGTTGCGAGACGAACAGGCCGACACCGTGCAAACCCTTGTCGGCGCCCAGCCCGAGCAGCAGCTTGCGCACCTGCGGATCGGCGGTGAGGCGTTGCGCCTGGGCCAGCGTGTCGACCAGGCCGGGCGCCGCCATCACCTCATAGCGCTCGTCGATGCCGGAATAGAATTCCGGCGGCGTCACGACGCATTGAATGGCGCCGAACTGCGTGCCTTCGATCTGTCGCGGGATCGAGCCTAATTGACTCGCCGGATAGATTTCCGTCTTGATCCGGCCGCCGGACTCCTTGTCGATCAAGGCGGCATAGTCCTTGGCGAACTGGTGCAGCGCCTCGTTGAGCGCTGCGAGCGAGATCTTCATCACGATCGGCGGCTTGTCCTGCGCCTGCGCCGCGCCGGGCGGCAGCGCGCAAGCCGCGGCAAAAATGCCGGCGGCGGCAGCCGTGCACAGCAAGGATTTATGGGTCGTGAAGCGCATGTCGTTCTCCCCTCACGCAGGCCTTTTTTGTTGTCGCTTTGAAGGCTCAGCCGGCAAGGACGTTAAAGGATCGCCGCGGGGCGGACAACGGCCATTCGGCGCGCTGCGGCGAAGCGACCTGACGTGGTCGTCCGGGACGGCGCGCAGCTTGGCCGCGAGTTGCCTGGGCGTGAACGTCGCAGTGGAACTTTTTCCGGCGGTGCGAATTTTATAGCTATCGAACGGCAAGACATTCCTTTTCCGAGACGATTAGCCTGAGGCATTTTCATCATGCAAGTGAGCTGCTTTGACTGCACGTTACGGGCCTGCGGCCTGTTCAAGCCGATCACTACGAACGAGCTGGGCGCGATCAACGAGATCAAGCGCGACCATGTCGTGCTGCCGGCGGGCGCCGAGATCATCCGCGCCGGCGATGATTCCCCGGAAATCTATACGCTCTATTCCGGCTGGGCGTTCCGCTTCAAAATGCTGCCCGACGGCCGCCGCCAGATTTTGAATTTCCTCTTGCCGGGCGATCTCGTCGGCCTGCAGGCCGCCATGTTCGACGCCGCGCAGCATGGCGTCGAAGCGCTCACCGAAGTGCAGCTCTGCCTGTTGCCGCGGCGCAAGGTCTGGGGCTTGTTCGGCGAAATGCCGGGGCTCGCCTTCGACGTCGCCTGGCTCGGCTCGCGCGAAGAAGGTCACGTCGACGAGAATTTGACCAGCGCCGGCCGGCGCACCGCGACTGAGCGCACCGCGGCGCTGATTGTGATGCTCTACAAGCGCGCCAAGGCGTTGGGGCTCGTCGTCGAGGACACGTTCCTGTTTCCCTTGACGCAACAGCACATCGCCGACGCGCTGGGCCTGTCGCTGGTGCACACCAACAAGACGCTGGCGCGGTTACGCAAAATGGGCATGTTCGCGCGCATAAACGGCTCGCTGACCTTGGCCAATCCGCGCGTACTGGAGAAGATCGGGCAATATTTCGACGAGGAAATTCCGCAGCGCCCCTTGATCTGAGGCGCCGCGCAAAATCTTGCCCTCCCCGGCTAACCGATCTGCGACAGGATAATCAGCACCATGGTCACGGTCGCCGCGCCGCCGATGCGGGTGGCGATCTGGGCAAACGGCATCAGCTGCATCCGGTTGCCCGCGGTGAGGATGGCGACGTCGCCGGTGCCGCCTTGTCCGCTGTGGCAGGCGGTGACGATGGCGGTGTCGATCGGATACATCTTCAACCAGGAGCCGACAAAAAATCCCGTGGTGATGATCGCCACCACGGTCGAGACGATGGTGATCAGGTACGGCACGGTGAAGGCCGCCACCAGCTTGTCCCAGGGCGTCAGCGATACGCCGATGGCGAACAGCAGCGGATAGGTCACCGCCGTCGAGAAGAACTTGTAGACATGAAAGGCGCCGAGTTGCAGCGAAGGCGACACCGCACGCGCGAGTTTCAGCAGCACCGCGATGACCAGCATCGCCACCGGCGCCGGAAAGCCGAACAGCCGCTGCGTCAGCGCGCCGATCAGATAAAGCGTCACCGCGGTGACGACCGCGGCGGCGATGGTGGTCACGTCGACGTAAGCCTCGTCGTGGTCTTCCTCGAATTCGAGCTCGTCATGCTCGCCAGGCTGCAGGCGCCCTTCGCCGGTGAGATGCGGATACTTCTTGCCGACAAAATTGAGCGTGCCCGACAGCAGGATCGCGGTGAGGCTGCCGAGCATCACCGGCGGCAGTACCTGGGCGAATAGATCGCCTTGCGCCTGGTGCAGGATCTGCGCATAGCCGATCGACAGCGGGATCGCGCCCTCGCCGACGCCGCCGGCCATGATCGGCACGACGACGAAAAAGAATGTGTGATAGGCGCCCAGCCCCAACAGCGTGCCGACCAGCGTGCCGACGATGCCGCCGACCACCGACGCGCAGGCCAGCGGCACGAATATTTTGAGAAAGCCCTTGATGAGAACGCCACGGTCCATGCCCAAAATGCTGCCGACGATGATGCAGGCGATGAACAGATAAAGAAAGTTCGAGTCCTTGGTGAACTGCTTCACCGAACCAAGGATCGAGTCCGGCAACAGATGATGGAAGGCGAGATACGACGGGATGAAGGTGGCAAAGATCGCCGCGGCGCCGACGTTGCGGATGACTGGGATGCGCTTGCCCAATTCGGCACAGGTAAAGCCGCCCATCGACAGCAGCACGATCGCCATCAAAATATCGGACGGCACCGTGC
Organism: uncultured Alphaproteobacteria bacterium; assembly: GCA_963724715.1. Classification (GTDB taxonomy): domain Bacteria; phylum Pseudomonadota; class Alphaproteobacteria; order Rhizobiales; family Xanthobacteraceae; genus BOG-931. The sequence continues at coordinate 544,606 of CAVRVV010000009.1, forward strand.
CGGTGGCGGCGAAGCCGCCGATCACGCCGATGAGGACGACAAAAACCGGCAGCGGAATGATGCCGATCTTAAAATCGACGACGGACCACCAACCCTTCGGCCAAAAACCCCCGGCGCTGGTCGGTTCAGCCTGCGCCACGCTTGTGATATCCTGCGCCACCGGATGCCCTCCCCGTTTTCACTCCTCGTGCGGCAACTGTAATGCAAGTCAAGGGTGAGAGATACCTCGCCTCGTGCGGCGCTTCGCGGGGCGGGAAATCGCACGCAAAAGCAGAAACGCAGGCCGCGCCGCTCGCGGCTCCCTCTCCCCAGAGGGGAGAGGGTGGGGTGAGGGGGTTCGGACGCACGAGAAAAATCTCCAGCTTCCGAACCCCCTCACCCTCGCTCACTTCGTTCGCATAGCCGATCCTTTGGATCGGCGTTCTTTACTTTAAGAACGGCGTCCGAAGGACGCCTACGCTCTCCCCTCTGGGGAGAGGTGAAGAAAAAGCTCGCTATTCCGGTGAATTACTCCCGAGTCGGCGAAATCGATTTGCAAAGGATCGGAAACTTTCTCTATTCGCTTCGTTCTATTTGCTAGAATGAGAGCGTAATCCCTAGCAGGCACCTGTCATGAACAAACAGACCGACGAAGCAGCCCTGACTGACGAGATTTCGGACGAGGCATTGGAAGCCGCCGGCGGGGCGCTGGCTGGCGGAGTTACCCTCATCCAAGGTTCTTATTGCTTCACGTGCAGGCAAGAGCAGGAGTGGAAACCGGAGCCGGACTATCGAAATCGGCACCGGTAGGATTTGCATCCTCAATGACCAAAGCGATTTGGCGCGGGCGGGCGTGATTTGAAAACCTCCCGCTGGCGCCGGAAAAAATCCGGCAGCGCCATCCGCGCCAGCACCATCAGGATCACGCCGACCACGATCGCCCCGACCCCGAACACCAGCGGCGCGCCGATGCCGTGGATCGCGGTCTTGCCCTGGCTCGGGTCGCTGTAATTGATGCAGGCGGCGATGAGCAAAGCGAGCATGATGAGGGCGCCGAGCGCCGGCAGCACGCCGTAGAACAAAAAGTTCTTCGCGCCCTTCAAATGCTCGTGCCGGTAATAGACCACGCAGGCGACGCCGGTGAGGCCGTAATAGAAGGCGATGCCGATGGCGGTCGCGGTGACGGAATCCGTGAGCACGTTGTTGTCGGAGATGAACACCAGGCCGAGATACCAGGCGACCGAGACGGCGCCCATGACCAGCGTGGCGAAGCTCGGCGTCAGGTAGCGCGGGTGGATGGTGCCGAATTTTTGCGGCAGCGCGCCCATGCGCGCCATGGAGATCGCGGTGCGCGCCGCCGGCAGGATGGTGGTCTGGGTGCAGGCCGCGGCCGAAGTCAGGACCGCGAAGATCAACAGCTTGCCGATGCCGGAGCCGAGCACGTCGGTCGCCAGCGGGGCGAGGAAGTCGTCGCCGGTGAATTTTTCGAGCCCGGGCTCGGCGAAGGCCACCGCGGCGACAGAGACAATGACATAAAGGCCGACCAGCAGGACGGTCGAGAGGATGGCGGCGCGCGCCGGCGCGCTGTGCGGGTTCTCGGTCTCTTCGTTCACCGTAGCGCCGGTGTCCCAGCCCCAATAGATGAACACCGCGACCAGCATGGCCTGGGTGAAATCGCTGGCGCTGTCGACGGTGAACGGATTGAACCAGCCGAGCGCGACGCGCGTGCCGTCGGCGTGGCCCGAATAGACTTTGTCCAAGGCGACCGCGGCAAAGATGAGGAGGATGACGACCTCGGCGGCGAGCAGCACCTTTTGCGTGTGCGCGGAGAGCGCGATGCCGAGGTAGCAGATCGCGGTCATCGCCACGATAAAGGCAACGCCGATCGCGGTCACCGCAAATACCGAGGGTTGATCGAAGCCGAACAGGTGACACGAATAGGTGCCGGCGATCTGGGCGAGGCCCGGCATGACCAGAATATCGGTGGCGATAATGACCCAGCCGCCCATCCAGCCGCTATACGGCCCGATGGCGCGTGTCGCCCAGGAGAACGTGGTGCCGCAATCGGGATCGGCGTGATTGAGATGATAATAGGCCACGGCGATGAACAGCATCGGCACGAAGGCCAGGATCAGGATCGCCGGCACGCCGAATTTTGCCGCCGCCACCAGCGCCGGCAGCGCGGCGGCGAGCGAGTAAGCCGGCGCGGTCGATGCCACGCCGATCACGACGTTCGACGCGAACGATATGGCGTTTTTCTTCAGTGCGTGCGTCATGTCGAAGCGAAACGTCCTCTCAGCCCTTGGCAAGCGTGGTCGGCACATTATAGTCGGCGGACTTACCGGGACTGGCAAGCCGTCACAATAAGCGCAAGCCGGCGCACAACCATCGGGGTGGGGATAATGGCCCAAAAACTTTTCACCGCTGCTGCCGCGTGTCTTTCACTCACAGGCCTTTCACTCGCAAGTCTTGCACTCGCAAGTCTTGCACTCGCATGTCTTGCGCTCGCGTGCCTTGCGCCAACCGCACCGGCGGCGGCGGCCGATTTCGTCATGAAAATGGGCTGCGCCACCATGAACGAGGGACAGCATCAGTTCCTGAAATTCTACAAGGAAGAAGTCGAAAAGGCGTCCGGCGGCCGCATCGAGGTGCAGGTCTATCCGGCGAGCCAGCTCGGCCCCATCCCGCGCGAGATCGAAGGCGTGCAGCTCGGCAACATCCAGGGCTATGCCGGCCCGGTCGATTTCTTCGTCGGCATCGATCCGCGCTTCGGTGTGTTCTCGGCGCCGATGCTGTTTTCCAGCGACGTCAACGCGGCGGCGACCATCCACGATCCGGCGATCGAAAAAGCGATGCTGGACCTGGTGACGCCGAAGCGCATGGTCGGCATCGCCACTTTGGGGCTCGGCGCCTCCGATTACGGCGCCAGGAAAGCGATCCTGACGCTGGCCGATTTCTCCGGCAAGAAGCTGCGTATCAACGGCACCGAGCTGGAACGGCAGAAGATGGCAAAGCTCGGCGCCACCGGCGTCGGCATGCCGCTGTCCGAAGTCGTGCCGGCGCTCGACCAGGGCACCATCGACGGCACCATCTCGGGGCTTTCGGTGTTCGTCGCGTTTAAGATGAACGACCTGCTCAAGACCATCACGGTCACCAACGACACTTTCATCAACTCGATCGTCGTCGTCAGCAAGGCGTGGCTCGATACCCTGCCGCCGGATCTGCAAAAGATCGTCGTCGATTCCGGCGCGCCGGTTCAGAAGAGGACGCAGGCCTGGGAGTTCGACTTCAACAAGCAATTGGAACAGCAATGGGCCGCGCTCGGCGGCACCGTACACAAGCTCTCCGACGATGACCTCGCCAAGATGAAGACGCTGCTCGCTCCCGTAGCCGACGAGGCCACCAAGGACCAGCCGGCGGTGCGCGACATGCTGCAAATGGTGCGCGCCGCCGCGGCGAAGAACTAAAGCCTCGTTTCCCGGATGCGGTGCAGCGCGTAGCGGTGCACCGCTGATCCGGGATCCCGGAGGACTCCGAGTTCGTGACGATCCCGGGTCTGCAGCGCATCACTTCGTGCTGCGCTGCGCCCGGGAAAAAGTGTCTGAGAGCGGCTCATGCGTAATCTATTGCGTCAGAGCGCCCATGCGCTGATGACAGCGCTGCGCCTCGCCGCCGGCGCCATGCTGGTGGCAAGCGTCGCGATCAATTTCGCCAACATCATCGGCCGCTATTTCCTCTCGGTATCGATCCCGTGGGCCGAGGAGATGATGCTGTTCCTGATGATCGGCGCGGTGTTCCTCGGCATCGGGCCGGTCGGCTGGCTCGGCCGCCATATCCGCATGGACGTCATCGTTTCGCTGTTGCCGCCGCGGGCGCGGAACCTCTTCGAGATTTTCTCCGACCTGGTCACCATCGCGACCTGCGTCATGCTGGCGATCTTTGCCTGGCCGGTGATGACCATGCTGGCCGAGCTCGATCAAAGAAGCGAGACGGCGAATTTCCCGATGGTCATTCCGCAGGCCGTGGTGCCGCTCGGACTTGCTGCTGATGGCGCTGCTCATCGGCGTGCGGCTGATCCTGCACGGCGTGCGCCACGACGACGTGATCTCGAGCCGCGAAGTCGAGCGCTGACATGGCGGCGGCGTTCGTCTATTTCATCCTGCCGGCACTGCTGCTGATCTTAGGCCTGCCGATTTTCGTGGTGCTGATCCTGACCTCGACCGCGGCGATCGTCTTCGTCGCGCATGTGCCGATGCAGGCCGTACAGACCTACATGTTCGGCAGCCTCGACAATTTTCCGCTGCTGGCGGTGCCGTTCTTCGTGCTCGCCGGCGAGATCATGGGCCGTGGCGGCATCGCCAACCGCGTCGTCACCTGGGTGGTCTCCATCGTCGGCGGCGTGCGCGGCTCGCTCGCCGTGACCACGGTGGCGTCGTCGGAGCTATTCGGCGCCATGGCGCATACCACCGTCGGCACCGTCGTCGCCATCGGGCGCTTGCTGTTTCCGTCGCTGACCAGGCACGGCTACAGCGAACGCTTCGCCGTGGCGCTGATCACCTCGTCGGGGGCGGTCGCGGTGATCATTCCGCCGTCGATCTCGATGATCCTCTACGCCATGACGGCGCAGGTCTCGGCGATCAAATTGTTCACTGCCGGCATTCTGCCGAGCGTTCTGATCGGCGTGGTAGACGCGATTTACGTCTTGATCTACGCGCGCATAAAAATGGTGCCGCTGTCGTCGCCGGCGCGCTGGAAGAATATTTGGGCCGCGACCAAGGACGCGAGCTGGGCGATCGGAACGATCGTCGTCATCTTCGGCGGCATCTATGGCGGCGTGTTCACGCCGACCGAAGCCGCCGGCGTCGCCGTGGTCTATTCGCTGTTCGTCGCCATGGTGATCTATCGCGAGATCGATCTCGCCGGACTGTGGCAGGTGATCGTCAGCTCGATCTATCTGATCGCGCAAATCCTGATCATCGTCACCGGCGCCGGCGTTTATTCCTGGCTGATGACCACGAGCGGCATTCCGGGGAGTCTGATCGGAGCCATCACCGCGATGCAATTGCCGCATTGGCAGACGCTATTGTTCGTCAATGCCGGCTTGCTGGTCGCCGGCAGCTTCCTCGAGCCGCCGGCAGCGATCCTCATCCTCACGCCGCTGTTGCTCCCCGTCGTCGAAGCCGCCGGCGTCAACGCGCTGCACTTCGGCATCATCATGGCGGTGAACCTGAGCATCGGGCTCTATCTGCCGCCGTTCGGTCTCAACCTGTTCGCCGCACGCGCCATCTTCAACGTGCCGATGGCCATGATCTACCGCGGCGTGCTGCCGTTCGTGGTGGTGAATTTTCTGGCGCTGTTGGTGATCACCTACGTGCCGGCGATCTCCATGGTGCTGATCGGCGGAGCACGCTAGCGCGTATCACTGGAGCTTGCGACTTGGCTCGCCTTTACGCCTGCGCGGCGCGCACATCGTCCGCGAAACTGACGATCCGCTCGCGAATAGCCTTGGTCTGGCCCGCGAGTTCGACAGCCGAGTGCCGCAACCCAACTGTCGCGTGGGCGGTTTGATCGGCCATGGCCTCGATGTCGCCGATACAAGCAGCGACATTGCCGACACCGATAGCGGCCGCGTCGACATTGTGCGCGATCTCGCGGGTTGCCGAGGCCTGTTGCTCGATCGCCCCCGCGATCTGAGCGGACAGCAGGTCCAACTCGCGAACCATGGTCAAGATCGCCTCGATGGCCGCCGCCGAACGTTCCGTCGTGCTTTGAATGCTCGCGGTCTTCCTGGCGATATCCTCGGTCGCCTTTGCGGTCTCTGCCGCCAGCGCCTTCACCTCCTGGGCCACGATCGCGAATCCCCTGCCCGCCGCTCCGGCGCGGGCTGCTTCGATGGTCGCATTCAAGGCGAGAAGATTGGTTTGGGCCGCGATGCGGTTGATGAGGCCGGTCATGTCGCCGATTTCGCTGGCCGCGGTCGTAAGCTCGGCAATTGTCTGATGCGCGGTATCGGCGCGGCTGACCGTGTCGCTGGCAAGACGCGAGGATTGCGTCACGGTCGCACTGATTTCGGAAATGGTCTTGGCCAATTCCTTGCCGGCTTCGGTGACGGTCGTGACCTTGGCCGTCGTCTCCCCCGAGGCCGACGAAGCCGTTGCGACCTGGGTCTTGGCACGGTCGGCGGTGGCGCCGAGTGAATTGGCGCTTTGCTCGAGCTCAAAGGCCGCGTCATTGAGAACATGGATCGAATTCGCCATCTCGGCTTTGAAGGTCTCCAGAAGCTTGCCCATCACGTCGGCGCGTCTGTTGGTCGCGACGAGGTCGTCCTGGCGCTGGCCGCCGATACGTTCGAGCGCGGCGGCCGCCTCTTCGGCGCGTCGCCGTGCCTGCGCCGCCGTTGCAAAAGCCTCCCGGATCGTATGGCCGATGAACATCAACATCGCCACCTCGATCACGACAACGACGGCATGAACGCTGACCCGCCATGGGTTACTGCCGCCGGGGTAAACGGCATCCGGCAAAATGAAGTTGAGGCTCAAGTGATGCAGGCTCACCAGGCCGGCTGCCAGCGCCAGCACGCGCCAGTCACAGAATCCCGACAGCATCGCCAGAACGGCGAAGTAGTAGAAGTGCATTTCGACCTGCCACGGATGCCCGCTGAATGCGAGCACCAACAGCGAGGTCTGGCCGACAAGCGTAATGGCAATGCCAAAGGCTATCGTCGTGATCGACCGTCCGGCGTAAGTCAGCGCAATGGGGATAACCGCGAGCGCGGCGCAGGCAATCGCATTCGCCGCGACGTTCCGTCCCAATACGGCGCAGATCGCGGCCAGCACCGGCACGTGCACGATACCGAGCCCCGTCAACACCTTTGCGAGGGTCAGTTGGAACGATCGCAGATCGCTCATAGCGCATCAGCCTTTTTCAGAAACGAGGCGGGCAGACAGCCCGCAAGAACTTGCGGATCGACCGCAAGCAGCGCGGAACCGGCGAGCACGTTTGCAACGTAGTCCGGCCGCTCCGGCATGACGATTGCGATAAAATCAAATCCGCCAAACCGTACAAATCGTGCGCCGGCACTGACCGCTCGAACCATCGCCTGATCTGCCGTCGTCCATGGCGCATAGATGACTGCGACACCGGCACTGGGGTCGGCAGGCTGCAAGCCAATGCGCAGAATTGCAGCGAAACTTGCAACGGCCAGGATTGCGATCAGCCACAGATCGAGCCAACGAAATACGGCCGACGCCGGCAAACGACGAAGCGCGACTTTCATATGCAGGTCGTCTCTGGAGCGCCCGACGGAACAACCCGGAGTACTACCAATGAATTCTTAACGATCTTTGTCACGCATACTCTTGATTGTGCTTGCGCGAAACCATGCGCTGAGCGCGAAATCTCTGCGGTGCCGACGGCGCAAAGAATTCAGAAAGCCGGTTTCCACGTCCCGGACGTCCGCCGACGCTTGGAGATTATGAATTCAGCGCTAGTTGCTCGAGGCGATGTTCGGCCGCACCTGCAGCTTGTCGATCACCGGGATCAAAACGTCGAGGAAGAGGTCGGCGCCCTTGACGTAGCCGGCGGGCGTGAAGTGGACGTGGTCCGGCGTCATCAGCGGCGGAGAGGCTGCGACCAGCTGGTGCGCGGCGCACTGGTTGGGGTTGATCGTCGCCCAGTTCCAATAGACGAAGCCGTGGCGGTCGGCGATCTTGCGCTCGACGTCGCGCACCAGATCGAGATGCGCGATGGTGTGCCACTCGCAATCCGCCGGCTCCGTGTACAAGGCGCCGTCGCTCGGCGGCGCCGGATGGCAGGCGGCGTCGGCCGGGCCCTTGCCCAGACAATGCGGCGGCCGCTCGGCGCCGTCGGGCGGCCCGACCAGCACGATCTTGGCGTTGGGCAGCGCCGCCTGGATTCGCGCGATTGCTTTTTCGTAGTTTCGCTCGTAGCGCGACGCGTCGAGATTGGGTTTCGACGCCTCGTTGGTACCGAACACCAGCACCACGATTTGCGGATCGAGGCGGCGCAGGCCGTCCGCCATCAGTTTCTCGTCGAATTTGTTGACCAGGTCGATGGTGGCGCCGGGATAGCCGATATTGTTGTACGAGACGCCCGCCTGCTTCTGGTAGACGCCGATGCTGGCGATGCTGACGACACCGGCGCCGCGGCTACGGATTTCGATCTGGCGGACGCGGTCGCTCGGCGCGCCGTCCGGCCTCAGCCGCAGCACCACCGGCTCGACGGCCGTGCCGCCGAGATCGGCGCTGCTTTTGACCGCGCCGTCGAGGCTGATGTCGATCGAACCGCCGCCCGGCTGGCGCAGCGCCTCGATTTCAATCGCGTCGAACGGCACCGGTGTGTCGGACGCAAACGTCAGCGCTTCGCCGGACGCGGTCGCGACCGCGTTGAAGCCCGACAGCCAGAACTCGGCGATATTGTCGGAGCGCTGGATCGAATGATAGGTCCAGCCGGACGACGCGGTGATTTTCATGGCGCCGGAGCGCACGCCGATATGCGGCTTGCCGGCGTCGAGATAGCCGACGCCGCCGTTGCCGTAACGCGCTTGCAGCTTTTGCCGCAGCTCGGCGGTGAAATAATCCGCAGCCGTGTGGCTGTCGCCGATCTGCAGGATGACGAGGCCGCGTTGGCCTTGGGTTTTTGGAGCGGAATTTCCGGGCGCGCTGGTGCTCGACTTCAGCGGCACCGTGCTGATGTCTACGACAGGCTGCGGGATCGTTGCTGGCGCGGATGCGGCGCCGCCGTTATCGGCGACCGGCGGCGGCGCGCTGGCAACACGCGCCTGCGGTGTGGGTTCGGCCACCGATGGAATGCGCGCATCGTCGCGGCTATCCTGCGGCGGGTGGGTCGTTTCCGGCGCGACTTGTTCGACCACGGTGATCAAGCCGCGCGGCCGCGGCACCGCCGGCGAGCGCAGCACCGAGATCAGCATGCCGGCGACCAAAACCACGCAGCCGCCGCCGACCACCATGGCGGCGAACGACAGGCGATCCCGTTGCGTACGAGCCATCGACCCGACCCAAAAAAATTACGGCCCAAAAATTCGCGGCCGTTTTCTCACGCGATCACAATACAGGGCATCGCCGTGAAGCTCCGCGTTCGCCAGAGCGCAATCGTTTCTATGAATCGATTGCGCTCAGGCATTTTAGCAGCGCATGATCTTATCGGAAAACCGGATTCCACTTTTCCGGATCATGGTTTAATTCTGACTCCGGGTCCACACCAGCGGCTCCGACGGCGCACCGGGAACGTGGATTTCCATGACCAGGCGATGGTCGACGCGCGCCTGCGCCGGCCGCGGCACGAGCGATGCCGTCGTGATAGCGGCGTCGGCCGGTTTTGCGGTGTCGGCCGGTTTTTGCGGCGCGCTGGCAACGGCCGTGTTCGGTGTGCCGCCGCCGTCGATCATGGCCCACATATAGCGGTAGCCTTTGCCGGTGAGATGCACGCCATCGGGCTCGAGGAATTTTCCCGAGCAGATGGTCGCGTCTCGCGTGCCGATATATTTGACCGAAGTTTTGGCGAGACGGTTGCGCAAAATCTCGTCGAGCGCGCTTGCCTGTTTGTCCCAGGCTTTATGCACGCAATGCGGCCCGACCCAGACCACGGTGAGCTGGCGTTGCGCCGCGGCGTCCAGAATATCGTCGATGCTCTTGTCGATATTCTTGAGACTGCCCTCGGCGTCGTTGGTGCCGAGGAAGATGTAGGCCGTCGAGCCGGGCGGCGTGCGTGCGATCTGCGCCAGCGCCTTGGGGCCGCGGATATGGATGCCGATCTGGGCCAGATTGTTGAAGCCCATGGTGGTGGCGAGGCCATCGCCGATGCTGTCGCCGAGCACATAAGTGCCGCCGGCAAACAACGGTGCCGCCGGCGGGAGCACCGCCAGCGCAAAGAGCCCGCCAAACACCCATTTCGAACGCAACATTCGTCCCGCTTCCACTCCGACCCCGCCGCTAATCTCTTGATCAATATGGTCAAAGAACGATTAAACCACGGTCATTTTCCGTAATTTCCGGCCAGAAATAGCCGCGAAATAAGGCCTAATCGGGCTCCAGCCCGGAAATCGCGATGAAAATGTCCCTGGCACGCTGATACACGGCCGCAACGCCGGCCCCTTGCGACAGGTTCCGCAAAAGGTGCGCGCCGCGCAAGGCGGTCTCCTCGACCGGGTTGCCGTTCATGTCGGCGAGCCAGTTCACCACGCTCTGCGGGATGGTGACTGCGAGGAGCGCCAGCGTCGCATAGATGACGATCGCCGCGGTGCGCAAATTGCCTGCGGGGCGCGGACGTTCGAACTCGGTTGGGTTGGCGTGCTTCATCGAGAGACCTCAGAACTGGAAGTAGATGAACGGCGCGATGCCGGCCGGCGCCGCAACCGAGATCAGATAGATGACGACGAACGGCACCAGCACTTTCACCAGGAGCGGCGCGGCGTCGTAGCGCTTTTCCAGCATCACGAACCAGCGTGGCGGTAGGATGTGCGACAGCGCGCCGAGCGCGAAGATGAAGGCGACGAACGGCGTCACGCCGGTGGACCAGCTCCGCCCACTAAACATCGTCGCGAAATAGCCGAGCCAGGCGTCGGTCGAGGGCGCGCGGAAGAACACCCAGGCGAGGCAGACGAACTGTGTCGTCACCAGCCAGCCGATTGCGGTGGCGAGCGCGCCGCGTTTGGCGTCCGCGTGATCGCCGGTGATGCCGAGCATACGCTCGATCACCAGCGCCGAGCCGTGCAGGCAGCCCCAGATCAAAAACGCCCAGCTGGCGCCATGCCACAACCCGCCGAGTGCCATGGTGACCATGATGTTGCGGTAGGTCGCCAGCGTGCCGAACTTGCTGCCGCCGAGCGGGATGTAGAGATAATCGCGCAGCCAGCTCGACAGCGACATGTGCCAGCGCCGCCAGAAATCCTGCACCGAGGTCGCCCGGTACGGATAATTGAAGTTTTGCGGAAACTCGTAGCCGAGCAAATTCGCAATACCGATCGCGATGTCGGTATAGGCGCTGAAGTCGCAATAGATCACCAGCGCGTAGCCATACATGCCGAAAATCAGGTCGAGGCTCGAATTCGCCGTCGGATCGCGGAACACGCCGTCGACGAATCCGGTCGACAGGTAATTGGCGATGATCGCCTTCTTGAACAGGCCGCCGAGGATGAGGAACACGCTTTCGCCGAGCCTGATATTGGCCGGATCGCGCGGGCCAATCGTCTGCGCCAAAAATTTGTTGGCGCGCACGATCGGGCCGGCGATCAAATGCGGGAAGAAGCCGATGTAGAACATGATGTCGATCAGCGACGTGGTCGGCCTGATCACGCGCCGGTAGACGTCGATGATGTAGGACAGCGCGTGGAAGGTGAGGAAGGAGATCGCGATCGGCAGCGCCACTTCGATGAAGCCGATATCGATCTTCACGCCGATCGCATCGAAGGCGTTCATCAGGGAAGCTGCAAAGAAATTGTAATATTTGAAATAGCCGAGCAGGCCGAGATTGGCGGCGACCGCGAGCCACAGCACGGTGAGGCGCTGGGCGCGGTACTTGAAACGGTCGATCAGCAGCGCCGCGCCGTAATTGAAAACCGAGCTTACGAGCAAGAGCAGCGTGAATTCCGACCGCCACGCCGCATAGAAATAATAGCTCGCCGCCACCAGGAAGACCTTCTTCCAGGTGTTGTGTGCGTTGAGGAGCCAGGTGACCGGAAAGACGACGGCGAAGAAGACCGCAAATCCGATGGTGGGAAACAGCATCTGCTTCTGCGGTACGATGTGAGTTGCGGTGGATCAGAATGATACCACTACTGGTCGTCCTTCGACTGTTTGGTCAGGTTGGTCAGGCATTGGTCGAGGTTTTTCCCCGCCGCATCGAGCGCTTCGACGATCTTGGGGAACAGATAGCCGGCGGCCAAATCCTCGCCGGCGACGGTGAAGTGCTGGCCGTCCGGGGTGCGGATCAGCACCAGCCGGCCGCTCTTGTCCGGGCCGTAGGAGGCGAACGTCTCGGCGCCCGCGGCGTGCAGCCGCCACGGCTCGATATAGCGCAGGTTGGGATCGCCGAGCGCGACGACGGCTTCGGCGAACATAGCGTTCTTGCCGTCGATGTCGGCGTTGTCGATCGCCTCGCGCATCGCCGGCATGCCGACCATGAGCACGACCGCCTTGGTGGCGACGGCGGCTTTGAGGAATTCGTGGACCTCGCGGCGGTATTTGTCGGTCCAGTCCGGCGCGCCCCAGGCGGTGCGGGCGCCAGTGCCGTCGACGATGAATTGCCGGTCGTTGAGCCCGATCGAGACAACCGACAAGGTCGGCTTGAAGACGTCGTCGATGCGCCGCATCTCGCGCGGCCAGTAGACCCGGTCGCCGCGGGTCAGGCCGGTGCCGTTCCTGGCAAAGCGGCCGAGCTCGACGGTATTTTTCAGGCACGGATTGGCGTCGACGATGCGCTCGATGCCGGACCAGTAATTGTCGACGATGGAATTGCCGGCAAACGCTATTCTGATCTTGCCGGATACCTCGGCACCCGCCGCGGCGGCGGCCCGGCACGGTGTTGAAACCAGCGGCAATAACAGGCTCAGAATCAGGCAAGCGGCGCCCAGCGCCGATGCCGCGCCAAGCGCGCGGCGCCACCGGTCGCCCATGCCGATCCCCGATCCCGACCCGGACCGAAATACCATCGGACAGCCCCTCTTCGGCGTACGGCCCACACATACAAAGTCATACAAAGTACGTGGCCGCCGTCGCCTCAGCCCCCCGGCCGGCATCAGCGCAATCAACTCGGTAGCGAAACCGGGTCGCGCTGGTCAAGCGGTTTGCTATTTAAGCGTTAGTGCGCGCAAAACCCTGTTGAATTCGCCCTTTTTGTGCGACCTGTAAGGACGAATCCGGACCAAGGCTGCATGAATCAACCCATTGCAAATCGCGCGACGGCAAATCGCGCGCCAGCCGGCCTGGTGTCCGGGGTGACGGCGACCGCGATCGTCATCGCCGACATGGTCGGCATCGGCGTCTTTACCAGCCTGGGATTTCAGGTCGGCGACATCAAATCCGGTTTCGCGTTGCTGCTATTGTGGATCGTCGGCGGCGCCGTGGCGCTGTGCGGCGCGCTTTGTTACGCCGAATTGGCCACCATGTTGCCGCGGTCGAGCGGCGAGTACAATTTCCTGCGCCGCATCTATCATCCCGCCTTCGGCTTCGTCGCCGGCTGGCTATCGGCGACCGTCGGCTTTGCCGCGCCGATCGCGCTCGCGGCCATGGCGTTCGGGGTTTATTTCAAGGCCGTCGCGCCGAACGCGCCGCCGCTCCTGCTCGGGCTGGGACTGACCTGGGCGCTGGCGCTGGTGCATCTGTGCGGCGTGCACATCGCCGGCGCCTTCCATAACGCCTGGACCATTTTCAAGCTCGCCCTCATCGTCATCTTCATCGTCGCCGGTTTTGCCTTTGGCGACGTGCAGCCGATCTCTTTTACACCCCACTCCGGCGCCCTGCCCGCGGTCATGAGCGCGCCCTTCGCCATCAGCCTGGTCTTCGTGATGTACTCCTATTCCGGCTGGAACGCCGCCACCTATATCGCCGGCGAAGTGCAAAACCCGGCGCGCAATCTGCCGCGTGCGCTGCTCATCGGTACGGCGATCGTCATCGTGCTCTATGTCGGGCTCAACGCCGTCATGCTGGCGACGACGCCGCTTTCGGAACTCGCCGGGCAGCTCGACGTCGCCATGGTGGCGGGCCGGCACATCTTCGGCCCGCTCGGCGCGCGTTTTGTCGGCGGGCTGATCAGCCTCGGCCTGGTGTCATCCATCAGCGCCATGATGTGGATCGGCCCGCGCGTGACCATGACCATGGGCGAGGACATGCCGGCGCTGCGCCTGTTCGCCCGCAAATCCAAGACCGGCGTGCCGGCGAACGCAATCGTCTTTCAGCTCCTGGTCGCGGACCTGTTGCTGTTGACCCAGAGCTTTGAGGCGGTGCTCGATTTCGTCCAGTTCAGCCTGACGTTCTGCTCGTTTTTCACGGTCTTGGGCTTGATCAAGATGCGGATCACCCACCCGGAACTGGTGCGGCCATACCGCGCCTGGGGCTATCCCGTTACGCCATTGGTTTTCCTCTCTTTGACCTTGTTCATGATGTACTATCTTGTCGTGAATCGGCCGCTGCAATCGCTTGGCGGCTTGGGGCTGATGGCGGCGGGGCTTGTGATCTACTATGCGTTTAAACTCTTCTCGAATGTGCCGCCGTCCGATTCCGCAACGACAATCCCCCTCAAGGCCGATGCTCTCGACCGTGCCTAGGCTGTTTGCCGCCGCGCTGTTCGCCGTTGTCATGTCGCTGGCCGTCGCGCCGGCGCGCAGCGCCGAGACCGCGACGCCCGACGATACCGCGCGCTTTCTCGCCGGCCTGCCGCCGGCCCCGGGCTCACCGTTGGCCGCGTTGGCCAAAGACCCCGGCTGGGCGCAGCACGCGCATTTCTTCGATGCGATCTTCACCCGCGAGGACGCCAACACGCTGGCCAAGGTGCGCGCCTTCGCCAAAGAGAACCTGCCGCAGCATCACGACACCATGCTGTACATGTTCAGCGGCCCGGATTTCCTCTACGCCACGTCGTTTTTCCCGTCGGCCTCGACCTATGTGTTGAGCGGCCTCGAGCCGGTCGGCGACGTGCCGCAATTGACCAGTCTTCCGCGCGGCGCCGTCGACGGCAGCTTGCGCAATATCGAGGGCTCGCTGGCCTCGATCCTCAACTTGAGCTTCTTCATCACCAAAAATATGAAGACGCAGCTGACCACCGGGCCGGTCTACGGCACGCTGCCGATCCTGTATGTGTTCCTGGCGCGCACCGGCAAAACCGTCCACGAGGTGAGCTTCGTCAGCCTCGACAAGGACGGCAATTTCATCGCCGAGGACGATCCCGGCAGGCGCGCCGGCCGGGCGACGACGCAAAGCGCCGCCAAGGGCGTCAAGATCGTGTTTTCCGACGGCAACGGACCGAACCAGACGCTGTATTATTTCAGCACCGATCTGTCCGACGGCGGCGTGAAGATCTCCGGCTTTTTGGAATTCTGCGCCAAGCTCGGTGCCGCCGACAGCTTCCTCAAAAGCGCGTCCTATCTGCTGCACGGCGGTAACTTCACCCGCGTGCGCAGCTTCCTGGTCGATCACAGCGCCACTGTCCTCCAGGACGACAGCGGCATTCCGCTCGGCTATTTCGATCCGAAGAAATGGCGCCTGCAGGCGTTCGGCCATTATCTGGCGCCGCTGGTGATCTTCCCCAACACCTATCAGCCGCACATGGCGGACCTGTTCCACAGCGCCGCCCCGCTCGACTTCGGCATCGGCTATCGGTGGCGCAAGAACGAATCGAACCTGCTACTCGCCACGCGGCTGCCGCCGGGCCCCGGCGAAGCCGAATTTAACCCTTCATTAACCATAGGGTCGGACAGTCCGCCGACCGTGGTCGAAGGGCCGAAACCGCACCGCAAACCGCCCCCGGCCCCGCCAACCCCGCGCCGGTCCGAGGGATTGCGCGGATTCTTCAGCGTTTTCGGCTCTGACGACCCCGCCACCCGGCCGAGGCCGCCCAAATAGGGCCAAAATCCTCGCCGACAGTCGGGCCGTCGGGTGGGGATACCTTGGCAAAACGGGGTCTAAGTTCACAGTCGCAGGCTGTCCGCCGGCCGGTTACCGGCGCGGGCGGCGCGCATATTGCGCGCCACGTCCCTATGGATTCGGAACTGCGGCGCCGTGTCGAGCCGGTCGCTCCGCGCAAAGCGCCGCCGCGCCGCGTCCCTGTCACTCGCAAACCGGTCTCGCGCGCCAGCGCATTGCGGACGCTG
Source organism: uncultured Alphaproteobacteria bacterium (assembly GCA_963724715.1). GTDB lineage: Bacteria > Pseudomonadota > Alphaproteobacteria > Rhizobiales > Xanthobacteraceae > BOG-931. The sequence continues at coordinate 560,429 of CAVRVV010000009.1, forward strand.
CTCCAGCAGAATCTGCTTCTGATTTCGTCAGTGCTGTTGTTGGTCGGTATCACCGGCTGGGGCCTGGCGCTCTACAGCGAATTCCGCGCCTCCGGCCTGATCGGCTCGAGTTCGATCTACGCCGAGACCGCGCGCTTCGACTCGTCCATCGCCAAAAGCGATCCGTTCGCGATGTCGACCTATGCGCCGAGCGCGCCGCTGCCGCGGCCGACCGCCGTCGCCCCCGCAGTCCGCGAATCGGCCTCGAGCGTCATCGCGCGGGATTGGAGTTATTTCGAACCCAAGCGAACCGCCGATGTGCCGCGCCAACCGGCAACGCCGGCGAGGTCGCGCGTCGCCGCTGCGCCTGCCCCCGCCCCCGCCCCCGCCCCGGTGCGCACCGCTTCTATCGACCCGGTCCACACCGCTTCCATTGAAAAGCCTACGCAGATCATGCTCGCGTCGGCGCCCAATCCGGTGCCGGCGCTATCGCACGTGCCGCTCGGCAACATCGAGGCGAAGACCAGCCTCGTCGACTTCGAGACCGCGCCGTTCCCCTATCACGGCATGGTCCCCGGCGCGGGCCGGCCGTTCCTCGATGCCGGCAAGCCGGAAGAGCGCGGCCACGTCAATTTCCGCGGCCGCATGTTCCTGGAATCGAAAACGTTCGGCGACGACCGCGTGCTGCTGCACATTCCCCAAGGATTTGATCCGAACCGCCCCGCCGTCATGGTGGTGTTCTTCCACGGCCATGGCGCCACCCTCGAGCGCGACGTGCGCGACCGTCAGCGCCTCCCCGATCAGATCTCGGCGGCCGGCCTCAACGCCGTGCTGGTGGCGCCGCAATTCGCCTTCGATGCCGCCGATTCCAGCGCCGGAAAATTCTGGGAGCCCGACGGCTTCAAGCACTTCCTCGACGAGACGGCAAAAAAGCTCGCCGCGCTCTACGGCGATCAGCGCAGCGCCGCGGCGTTCGCCAATATGCCGATCGTGCTGGTCGCCTATAGCGGCGGTTTTGGACCGACGCTGTCGGTGCTCTCGCGCGGCGGCGCGGAGGCACGCATCCGCGGCCTGGTACTGCTCGACGCGCTCTATGCCGGCATCGACCAGTTCGCCGACTGGATCGCCGACCACCGCTCGACCTTCTTCGTCTCCTCCTACACGCCGCATACCGCCCATCACAACGCCGATCTGGAGCACGAGCTCAACGAACGTTCGGTGCCGTACGGCTCCGAGCTGCGCCGCAATCATCTCCAAGGCATGGTGACGTTCCTGCCCGCCGGCGACGTGTCGCACCGCGATTTTGTCACCCATGCCTGGACCGACAATCCGGTCCAAGACATTTTGCTGCGCATGAACGACGTCGTGCCCAAGACCGATACGGCAACCGTCACGGCCAAGCGCAACTGAGCGTTTGTTTGCCTCGACCCGCGCGGCTGAAACTTATTGGCGGCGCCAATGGCAAAAGGCAAAAGCGACTTTCCGGTTTCAAATATCCGGCGCTATCTCGAGCCGGGCCCGATCGTGCTGGTGTCGTCGGCCTGGCGCGGCAAAACCAACATCATGACCATGGGCTGGCACACGGTGCTGGAATTCGTGCCGTCGCTCATCGGCTGTGTGATCGCCGGCGGCAATCACAGCTTTGATCTGGTGCGGCACAGCGGCGAATGCGTGATCAATGTGCCGACCACGGCGCTGACCAATAAAGTCGTCGGCATCGGCAATTGCTCCGGCGCCTCGATCGACAAGTTCAAGAAATTCCGCCTGACCGCGGAACCCGCCGAAGAGGTCGGCGCGCCGCTCATTGCCGAATGCCACGCCAATTTCGAATGCAAGCTCAAGGACGACCGGCTGGTCGATCAATATAACTTCTTCATCTTCGAAGCCGTCAAAGCCCACGTGGCGCGGCGGCCGAAATATCCGCAGACCCTGCACTACACCGGCGACGGCGTGTTCATGGTGGCCGGCAAGATCATCAGCCGGAAGCAGCCTGTTCCGGCCGGGTATACTGTAGCGCGCGTTATTGGCGCGGCGATGAAGACAAATTGATTCGGCTATTTCTTCTTCGGCACCTTCTCACCCTTCTTCCTCGCGATTGACAGGCCGATCGCGATCGCCTGCCTACGGCTCTTCACCTTGCCGCCGGCCTTGCCGCTTCTGGCGGTGCCGCGCTTAAAGCGGCGCATCTCGAGTTCGACGTCGTGGCTCGCTTTCGGCGAATATTTTCGTTTGCTCTTGGCCATCGCATTTCCTCCAAACCATTGTCCTCATAATCATGCGTCGGCGACGCTCGACAGGGCACGGCCCTACGCGCCGCCTTGAGCGGCAAGACTAACAATAACCGTTGTGATCGCAATCGGTTGCCGGGACAGCGCCGAAAAAATGCAGCTCCGCACCTGGTGGTCCGGACAATTCTTCCGGCCTGGTGATCTGAAACCGGCTGCCGAGCGTAGCCGATCCAGACCGCTTCAACGCCGTGAGCTTTTTCGACGCCGACCACGGCGATGGCAGCGGCCGGCCGCTGCGCGACCAGATTGAGGGCCACTTGCGGGCTGCCGGTCTTGCAACCGATGGCGGTGCCATCCGGCTCTTCTGCATGCCGCGGCTCGGCTATGGCTTCAATCCATTGAGCGTCTATTTCTGTTATCAACGCGACGGCTCGCTTGCCGCCATCCTTTACGAAGTCCACAATACTTCCCACGAATGGCACTCTTATTTGATTCCCGTCGACCGCGACGCGGGGCTTAAGGGAGTGTCGGGCGCACCGGGGGCGGTGATCGATCAGCACTGCCGTAAAGGTTTCTACGTCTCGCCGTTCATGGACATGAACTATACGTTCCGTGTGGCAGTGCCGGACCAGCGCGTCATGGTCGCGATCCGCGCTGCCGATAAAGACGGCCTGCTCTTGGCCGCGGCGCTGACAGGGGAGCGGATGGCGCTGACCGATACCGTGCTGCTGCGCGCGCTCGCCACCCATCCGCTGCTCACCCTGAAAGTCATCGGCGCAATTCACTGGCATGCGCTGCGGCTGTTGCTCAAAGGGCTGAAGCTGCGGCCGCGGCCCCGGCCGCCCGCTTCGCCGATCACCGTCGTGAACGCCGAAGGCTAGCCGCCGTGACGTCCGCCGGTTCACCGCTTTCGACAGAACCCCGCGACACCACGGCGCGCGGCCGGCGGACAATTCTCTGCCGGCTCATCGACCGCGCGATCCCGGCAATGCCGGCCGGGCGATTGCACCTGACGCTGCCAAACGGCGAAGTCATCGAACGCCACGGCACTCTTGCGGGGCCGGAGGCGATCATGACGGCGCATCGCTGGCGCGGTTTGCGCCGCATGCTGCTCGACGGCGATCACGGCTTTGCCGACGGTTATCTCGACGGCGACTGGTCGACGCCCGAGCTCGGCCAGATGCTCGAATTCTGCATGCAGAACGAATCCGCTTTGACCGCGACGGCGGCGGTCGGCTGGCTCGGCCTTGTGCGCAATCGCCTGGTGCACTGGCTGCGCCACAACACCCGGCGCGGCAGCCGGCGCAACATCGCGGCGCATTACGATCTCGGCAACGAGTTCTTCCAGCCCTGGCTCGACGAGGCGATGAATTATTCGTCGGCGCTTTTCGCCAACTGCGACACGCTGGAGCGGGCGCAAGAAGCCAAGCTCGATCGCGCCGCTGCATTGCTCGAGCTCGGCGGCGGCGAGCGCGTGCTGGAGATCGGCTGCGGCTGGGGCGCGTTCGCCGAGCGGCTCATCCGGCAGTATGGCTCAAGCGTCTTCGGCATCACGCTGTCGACCGAGCAACTCGCTTATGCGCAAACACGGCTGTCGGGCGAGGTCGAACGCGGCCGCGCCGACTTGCGCTTGCTGGATTATCGCGACGTTCCCGGCACCTTCGACCGCATCGCATCCATTGAAATGATCGAAGCGGTCGGCGAGAGTTATTGGCCGAATTATTTCGGCAAGATCCGCGACTGCCTCGCCTCTGGCGGCGTGGCGCTGCTGCAGGCCATCACCATCGACGAGCGCCGCTTTGCCGCCTACCGCAAATGCCCGGATTTCATCCAGCGCTATATTTTCCCGGGCGGCGTGCTGCCGACCTTCTCGATCATCGAGCAAGAGGCGGCGCGGGCCGGCTTGAAACTCGTGCACCACGAATCGTTCGGCGACAGCTATGTACGAACCTTGCGCGAATGGCGCAGCCGGTTCCTGCGCGCCTGGCCGAAGATCGAACCGCTCGGCTTCAACGAGCGCTTCCGCCGCATGTGGGAGTATTATCTCGCCTACTGCGAAGTCGGTTTCCGCACCGGCTCGATCGACGTCGGCTTTTTCAAGCTGACGGGCTGACGCGCACGCAAGTTGGGGCGGCCGGAGCCGCCCCACATCCTGCCGATGCTGCTTGCGCTACTGACTGCTGAACAGGTTCTGCGGGATACCCGCAGCGGAGAAGACATAGTCGCGCGAGGCCGTGAGCTGCTGACGCAGCCTGTCCAGATCGACGTCGAGCAACTGCCCCTTCCACTTGCGCACCTTGCCGGCGACGATCACGGTCTCGACATTGGTGCGGTCCATCAAGGATACGACCGCGCCCGGCACCTGATTGAGCGGCGCCACGTTGAGCCGCGTGGCGTCGAGGATGATGATGTCGGCCTCCTTGCCCGGCGTCAGCGAGCCGACCTTGCTGTCCAGCCGCAGCGCTTTCGCGCCGTTCATGGTGGCGAAGCGCAGCACGTCCCGCGTTGTCAGCGGGGCCGGCAGACTGGTTGGCGGCTTCGGCCACGGAACGGCCGCTGCCGACGGCGGCAACCCCCAATTATTCGATGCGGCCAGTTCGAGGGTGTCTGGTGGAGTATTCTGATCGAGGATCATCTGGTTCACCAGCGCGCGCTGCAGATTCATGCAGGAGCGCATCTGGGTGAAGAAGTCCGCCGTCAATGTGCATTCCACGTCCACGGAGAGCGACGGCTCCATGCCGAGGCTCTGCATCTTGAGGATCGGCGGCATGCCGTGCCGCATGTTCATCTCGATCGGGAAGGCGATCGAGACCTGCGCGCCTTTGTCCTTCACCGCCGCCCAGCCCATGATCCGACATGCCGGTCATGTGGATGAACAGGTTGTCCGGCCCAATCCCGATGTGGCCGTTGCCGCCCGTTCCGGCGGCGAGCGAGTCCAAGATCGGGCGGATGCCGAACGGCGAGAGGATATGCGCCGCAATCTGCAGACCAAGATTTCGCCCGATCGTCCAGGACTTGTCGGTGGTCGCATTGCCAAGATAGACCTCGCCGCCCATGATCATGTGGACGAGCCCGTTGCGCGACAGGTTGCCCGGCGAGAACCACTGCTTGAGGATGCGCGGCGCGTCTTGCGGATATTGGTTGCCCGGAACGCCGGCGCCGAAATTACCCGCGCTCTCGAAATAGCCAAAGGCGGCGCGCCGCCCGGTATCGATCAGCGCCTGAATGGCGGCGTCCGAGTGCGCCGGCGTGTGGCTGATCTGCGAGACGTCGTGCACCGTGGTGACGCCGTCGTCGAGCTGGCTGAGCCCGCCGAACAGCTCGTTGATGTAGACATCCTGCGGCCGGTACACCGGGGCAAATTTGTTCAGGATGAACTCGTAGTAAGTCGTGCTCCCGCTCGGCGTGCCGGAGCCATCGTTGATCAGCACTCCGTCCGCGAGATAGCTGCGCAGCGCCGTTTCGAACTGATGGTGGTGCGTATCGATGAACCCGGGCATCACGATGCGCCCGGTGGCATCGATCACGTCGGCGGTGCCCGCGGGTATATGCGGCCCGACGGCGCGGATAGTATTGCCCTCGACCAAGACGTCGGCCTGGGCGAAGTCGCCCACATTCGGGTAGTCCATCGACATCACCGACCCGCCGCGAATGACGTAGCGTCGGTTCGGCTTGCCGCTGTCCTGAGGTGGATCGCCCGCGGCCTGCAGCTGCGCCGAAGCGGGACGCGGTGCGAAGAGATTGAGACCTGCCGCCGCAACTCCAGTTGCCGCGGCTCCTTTGAGAAAATTGCGCCGCGAGCCGAAATGGTTTCGCAACATTCCTTGATAGCAAAGTTTGCACATGCTTGCGTCTCCCCACTTGAGCCATTCGGAATGATGGCTCTGCAAGCATCCTGCCGATGATCGATGTAGTTGTATACTTTTATCGACAACTTTGCGGAGTCATCGCGAGATGATGGCGCGCGCCACGCGTAGGCACGCTCCCATCAAATCATCCCATCGTCAGCGCGTCTGATTTGTTGGGACTGCGCCCGGGTAGCCGTAACCCGCCATCAGCTTGTCCACGATTGTGGTGAACGACGCCCAATCGGTCTCGCGATAGGAATGATTGCGGATGATGAACGGCGCACCGGCATAGAATTTCTCGTATTGCTGATGGCGGCCGGCGAATTCCGAGCCGACCATGTCCCAGGCGAGCTTGAACAGCTTCATGCGGGTGACCGCGTCGCATTGCGGCGTCTGCCAAAAGGTCTGGAATTGCTTCGCCAGCTCGGCGTCCTGCATCACCGAAATGTCGGCCGGCATCTGGAACACACCGCCGCCGCATAATTCACGCAAGTCGTCGATGAAGCGCGAGTAGTTCTGCGTGCACCAATCGAGCGCGCCGTACATCATGCGGCGGTTGAAGCAGACGTAACCCTCCGGGCCACCCGGCCAGGTCTCGAAGGCATTGATCTGGCCGTTGACCATGCCGGCGATCATCGCCTCCTGGGCGGAGATGCGGCCGAGCGTCTCCTTGACCGCCGGCACCTGGTCGGCGCCGGTCGCATTGGCGATCCGGGCGCACAACCCGACGATCAGGCGCATCTTGGACCAGTAGCGCACGTTCGACTGATGGTTGCCGAAGCAATGGCTCGGCGTCTTGATGTAGATCTCGCGCGCCAAAATGGCGTCGTCGTGCACGAAGACCTTCTCCCACGGCACCTTGACCTCGTCGCACAGCAGCATGCTGTCGCTTTCGTCATAGCGATAGGACAAAGGCGCATCGAACTCCGACGTGACGTCGGTCTCCATCGGCTTGCGCGACCACAGCCGCAGACCCGACGCGTTGCAGGGGATGGCGCAGGTGATCGATTCTTTCTTCTGCTCGGGCGCCAGCGGAATGACATTGCCGATCCAGATGTCGTTCGAAAACACCGCGCCAGTGGCGAGCATCTTCATGCCGGATATCACGACGCCGTCATCCTCCTCGCGCACCACGCGCAACGTCGGCACCGGCAGATTCTGCTTAATGTAGAAATTCGGATCGCGCGCCGCCTGCGGCGGCAGCACCGCGTACGCAACATAGAGATCGTTGTCGCGCGTATGCTTGTAATAGCGCAGCACGTTGTCGGGATGGGCGTTGGGCGCAGGCAGCGCGCCGAGATTCATCGCCATGCCGGTGATGAAGGACGCGACGTGGTCCGGCGAGCGCCCGAACAACCCGTAGGTGAAATCGGCAATACGCCGATGGCCGATCATGCGCCGCTGCAAATCCTCGCGCGAACGCGCGCGCAGGAAATAGACGGAATGGCGGCCGCCGTCCTCCTCGTAGGTCATCTCCGCGCGAAGCGCCGGGTCGGCCTTCATGTCGTAGAGCGCAGCGACCGTTTGCGCCGCATTGCGGAACGCCGGATGCGTGGTGACGTCGTCGACTTTTTCGTTGCCGATATAGACCACGCGGCCGTCGCGCAGCGATTCGAGATGTTCTTTGCCGCTGCGCAGCATGGCCGCCGTCTCCGTTTGCGATTAAGCCAATCCAGCGCGCGGCGGACGCGGCTGTCAATAAGCGCACACGCCAAGGCCGGCGCGCCAGTATCTCGGTTCGCGATATTGCTCGGAATGTAAGGCGGTTAGGCGCCGGACCGGCTGCGATGCTCGCCCGCGTAATCATCACAGCGCGGCGCCGGGCCAGCCCTCGCTTTCCCGGCGCCTCATCGAGCAGCCGCTATTTGTATGTGAGCGGGCCCGGCGGTTCGGTGTTGGCGCCTTGATTCCCGTCGATGTTGTTGTCGCCGTAGCTCGACACGACCCCAAGCAACCCCCCACCTCCGCCTCCGCCCGCCATCCCTGGAGTGGCCCATCCGGCGGCATTTCCCGTGATCGTTGATCGCGTAACGCTAACGGTGGCGCCGATGTTGTCCGCGCGCAATCCATCACCGCCGTTATTGGCAATTATAGAGTTTCGCACCATAACGTTTACTGACGTTCCACTGAGCGAATCAGCGACAATGCCATTGCTTGCATTGTTCGCGCTCACGGTGTCGTTGACGGTGAGGTTGATAGTCTGGGTTTGGGTGATAATGCCTAACCCATTAGCTCCATTGTTTTCGATCTGGACGTGATCGAAAACGCCGGACGTGGTGCCCGAACCGTTGGCGGCAATGTCGATTCCAGTACCACGGTTATCTGCAACCAGCGTGTTCGACACAAAAATCTGGCTCGGGTTCGAAGTATTCGGCGTGAAAAAGATGCCTTCAGCGAGGAAGTTTCGGATCACGCTGTCGCGAACGGTCAAACCGCCCCCGGAGTTGAACTGAATGCCGGTGGTGCCTGGGATGCCAAGGCCATCGAGCACCACCCCGATGATTATAATCTTGTCGTTGACACCCGGCGAGTTGATGGTGATGGCCGCCCCGGTGTTTGCCGACATACTTGCCCATCCATGACCTTGAATGCTGACCGGGCCGGTGATGGTCAGTGATCCGTAGTTGCCTGGATCGAGCACGTCGATTTGGCCATTGGCAGCTACCGCATTGTAGGCGGTCTGGAGGAACCTGCAGGGCAACGTAATGGTGCATGGATTGGAATCGTTGCCTGCTGCCGAGACGAAGGTGCGCCCCGCCGCGGCCTGCGCTGGCGCGGCCGGCAATGCGACGGCGAACGCAAGCGCCGCCACGATGAAGATCGTGCGTGTCATCGGAAAGTTCCCTGGTTGCTAAGCGTGCGAATTGCATGCGGGGCAAATCTAATCAGGGAGCGAGGCACATAAAAATTACCACCAATTTGACAGCGCGCCGCTGTAGAAAATGGAGGCGCACTCAATCGTCCCGGCTGGCCGAATTTGGCGGCCGTGGAATGTCCTTCAATATCTGCCGCGGCATGCTTGGCAGCTTGGCAATGTTCACCGCGACAAGGAATGCCTCGTCGCGGGTGAGCCGTTTCGTCGATTGCCGCTGCCAGTGCGTGCCGACGAGGTAATTGAGTGACGGAAATTTGCCGCGTCCAATTTCCGTTTTCGGGAGCGCAGCGGACATTGCGGTGAGAGGTCAAACCTCGACGTATCTTTTTCGGAGACTATCTCTTGACATTCGTCCCTATTCCAGTTACATCACCATTCTCGCTCTGGTGAAGGACATGGCGCGGAGGCACATCGCGCCATGGGAGCGAGGACGGTGCCCGCAGGCGGCTTTGCAGGTCGCTCCCGGGCGGCTTGGGTATCAGTCCCCCGGCACGATGACCGGGGCGGGAGGTGCTTCCCTGGACTGGGACAGGCGAAGGCGGGTAACGCCCGTTCAGACCACGTCCCAGGAAGCCTGGCCTGAAGCTGAGCCTTTGGGATGGAATAATTCCCTGAGGTGAGAGCCGTGGTGGAACGCCGTCAAGCGTGCGCGCTCCAAAAGGGCGCGCGCCGCATCGCAAGATGCGGCGGTTGGTGACCCTGCGTTTGCCGGCGTTCCGCTTCCTTCATTTTTCTTTTTCTTCGTAGCCCGGATGGAGCGAAGCGTAATCCGGGAGCGGCGGTGCAAGCGGCGATGGCGTTCCCGGATTGCGCTGCGCTCCATCCGGGCTACGAAACCAGGAACGGAAGAACGAAAGACAGGCCCCACCCCTGACTTTCTCAAAGCCGAACCGGTTTCGCAATCGACGTGACCACATTTTTGCAAGCGTGCGATCCGTTGGCGATCGTGCGCACGAGGAAACGCGGGCGCAAGAACGCGCCGCGAGACGGGAGAGTCTGGCCGTGAAAGGCGCCGAACCAAAGAACGACCAAAACTTTGCCGTGCTGTCCGCGATGCTCAAGGCGGGCATGAAACCCAAGCCGAAGCTGAGCCCCATCGAGTACGCGCGCGCCGCCTCGCGGTCGAAAAGGCGTTGCAGCAGCGCCGCTATTGCGACGCGTTCGCCTTGTGGCGGACCTGTTCGCACAAGGCATGCCGCCGGCAGCGCCGCTGCGGCGGCGACGCGGCTCAATGCCTGCGCCGCGCGCTCGATCGCGTGCCGCATCCGCTGCAGTGGCAGGCGCGGCAGGACATCCTCGCGGCCACGCCGCGCAATATCGGCGCGCCGGAGCGCGCGGCGCGGCAATACATGCCGCGGGATTTGTATGAGTAGGCAGGGGCGCCACAACGCTCGCCGTTGCGAGCGACAGCGACGCCTGCAACTCCCTCTCCCCAGAGGGGAGAGGGTTGGGGTGAGGGGGTTCGGAAGCTTGAGAAAGAACTCTTCTCTTTTCGCTCATACAAACGAAAAACGGGGACGGGCGAAACGCCCGTCCATGAGCATGATCCGGAAAAGTGGGGATCGGTTTTCCGAAAGATCATGCTCCACTAAAATCCTAGAGCGCCAACAATGTTGGCGCTCTAGGTGGGTCAGTCCGCCGGCGCTGACGGGGGACGAACAGCGCCGGCAGGGTCGACCTTACGCGTCACTCACGCGTCGCCGAACGCGTCACTTAGGCGTCGCCGAGCGGCAGCGCCACGAAGTGCGTGGCGTCGCCCTGCTTCACGCGCAGCAGCACCTGATGCTTGCCTTGCGCATTGGCATCGACCAGTGCCTTGCGCACGTCGCCGACATTGGCGACGGACTTGCCGCCGACGTCGAGGATGACGGTGCCGGTCTGAAAGCCCTGCTCCGCTGCCGGACCATCCGGATCGACCGCGGTGACGACGACGCCCTGGGCGCCGGCGCCGGACACTTCGCTGGCCGGAGCCACCGACAGGCCGAGATGCGGCACGCCGCCGGTCGGCTGCGCGCCATCGGTATCCGCTTTGGCCTGCTGCTGCTCCGGCATCTCACCGAGCGTCAGCGAGATGGTCTTGGCCTGGCCGTTGCGGATGAGATCGAGCTTCACCGTCGCGCTCGGCGCAATGGTGCCGATGGTGCGGGCAAGCTCGCGGGCGTCCTTCACCGGCGTGCCGTTGACGGCGGTGATGACGTCGCCGGACAGGATGCCGGCCTTGGCCGCCGGGCTGCCGTCTTGCGGCTCGGCGACCAGCGCCCCTTCGGCCTTCTTCATGCCGAGCGAGTCGGCGATGGTCGCGGTCACCGGCTGGATCTGCACGCCGAGCCAGCCGCGGGTGACGTGGCCCGAGCTCTTGAGCTGCGCCACCACCGTCTTCACCGTATCGGCCGGAATGTCGAAGCCGATGCCGACCGAACCGCCGGACGGCGAGTAGATCGCGGTGTTGACGCCGATGACGTTGCCCTCGACGTCGAATGCCGGTCCGCCGGAATTGCCTTTGTTGATCGGCGCGTCGATCTGCAGATAGTCGTCATACGGTCCGGCGCCGATGTCGCGGCCGCGCGCGGAAACGATGCCCGCGGTGACGGTGCCGCCCAGCCCGAATGGATTGCCGACCGCGACCACCCAGTCGCCGACTGCAGGCGCGCGCTCGGCGAACTTCACGAACGGGAAGTCGCTTTTGCCGTCGACCTTGATCAGCGCGAGGTCGGTTTTCTGATCGGTGCCGACCACCTTCGCCGTGAAGATCGCGCCGTCATCGGTGGTGACCTGAACCGACTTGGCATGATCGACCACGTGGTTGTTGGTCACCGCATAACCATCGGCGGTGATGAAGAAGCCGGAGCCTTCGCCGGTGATGGTCTGATGGCCTTGCGGCGTCTGGCCGCGCTGGCCTTGGCGGCCCTGACGGCCGAATTGGTCGCCGAACTGCCGGAAGAATTTTTCCATCGGCGAGCCCGGCACCGTCGGAACGGCATCCTGGTCGTCGTCGCCCTGTTGCTGCATCGATGCCGGCTCGGCGGACGCGGGGATCTTCACCCGCACCGAGATGACGGCGGGCTTCACCTTGGCAACGATATCGGCGAAGCCGGACGGATGCTGCATGGTCGAATCGGCAGCGCTCGCCGCCGAAGTCCAAGCCGGCAAGTTGGCGTGATAGCCGGGAGCGCCGACCAGCAAGGCCGCGCCGACGGCGGCGACCGAGGCCAACAGCACGAGGCGCCGGGCCGAGAGGGATTTACGATTGTTCGGAAGCATCATGGTTCTCCATCGAGGGAGCGGCCCAGCCGCCCTTCGCCGCTACACATGGGGGCCGCGGCGTTACGGCGACCTGACGGGCGTATTAATTCTTCGACAGATTCATTCCGTGAAATGAATCGGCTGCGGCCGGCCGCCGGACGGGCGCGGCATTGGCGCTGCGACAATCGCGCCGCAAAGGGTAAAATCCCTATGCTTGACAATATGCGGCGGACATTGCTCGTTGCGCGGCCATAGCGGAGGAAACGGAATGCGAGGCAGAACCGCTCACGGCCCGGCGCTTTTTGTCGCAGCGGTGCTTGTGCTGTTGGCCGGCGCGCGTGCATCGGCGCAGGCCCTGCCGGGCCAGGCGCTCGCCTTCGACCGCAGCAAGGGCAATTGCCTAACCTGCCATGACATCAAGGGCGGCGACGCGCCCGGCAATGTCGGGCCGCCGCTTGCCGATATGAAAACCCGATTTCCCGACCGCAAGGACTTGGTGGCGATCGTGTTCGACGAGACCAGGCGCAACCCGCAGACCGTGATGCCGCCGTTCGGGCGCAATCTGATTCTGACCGACGGGGAAATCGAAGCCATCGTCGATTTTCTCTACACGCGCTAAGTGAGCCGGAGAAGGATGTGAAGATTTTTCGCGCCATAGCCAGTGTTACAGCGACGCTTGTCATTGCGACGCTCGTCGTTGCCGGCGCACGGCCTGCCGCCACGGCCGACGCCATCGATCCCGACGCCGATTTCAAGGCGTTCCGCGACTATTTCACCAAGCTTTTTCCCAAAGTGCCGCTGAACGATTTCGTCAACGGCCCCTATTCGATGGACGCCGAGCTGCGCAAGCAATGGGAGGCGATCGACGATTTCCCGCCTTACGATTTCGCCATCGACCGCGGCAAGCAGATGTTCGCAACGCCATTCAAGAACGGCAAGACCTACGGCGATTGCTTCCCCGACAAGGGCATCGGCATCCGCCAGAATTATCCGTATTTCGACGACGGCACCGGAGAGGTGATCACGCTCGAGCTGGCGCTCAATCGTTGTCGCGAGACCAACGGCGAGGAGCCTTATTCCTACGTCAAGGACGAGATGGCGTCGCTGACCGCCTACATGGCGTTCACCTCGCGCGGCAAACCGTTCGATATCAAGATCCCGAACGATCCACGCGCGCTTGCGGCCTATCAGAAGGGCGAGGAATATTTTTATGCGCGGCGCGGCCAGCTCAATTTCTCCTGCGCCTCTTGCCACGTACAAAATCCCGGCAACCATATCCGCACCGAAGTGCTGGCGCCGGCGCTCGGCATCGTCGCGGCGATGCCGATCTACCGCTCGGAATGGAGCGGCATGGGCACGATGAGCCGGCGCTTGGTCACCTGCAACAGCCAGGTCCGCGGCGTGCCGCTCAAGCCGCAGGACGAGCTTTATCGCGACGTCGAATATTATCTGTCCTACATGAGCAACGGCCTGCCCATCTCTGGGCCGGGCACGCGGCCGTAACGGCGGAGCACACGACATGCGCGCATGGATATGTCTTGCAGTGACGTTGTTTTTCGCCGGTGCAGCGCAAGCGGCAAGCACTGAAGCCGATTTCAAGACCGCGCTGGCCGCCGCCGAAGCCGCCGAGCAGGACGCCGGCGCGCTGAAGAACCAATGGATCCCGACCGAGCAGGCCTTGGCCGCGGCCAAGAAGGCGGCAGCCGCCGGCGACTTCGATGCCGCCGTCGCCCAGGCCAAGGAGGCCGAGGCCTTGGCCAAGGCGTCGATCGCCCAGGCCAAGGAGCAGCAGACCGCCTGGAGGGCGGGCGTTATTCGTTAACCGTCATTCCGGGGCGCCGCGCAGCGGCGAGCCCGGAATCCATAACCACCGTCGTACAAATAGTGTCTCGGCCGAGCGGAACGTCATATCTTGTGATTATGGATTCCGGGTTCGCGCCTTCGGCGCGCCCCGGAATGACGAGTTAGGAGTTTTAACTTGGACCGCCGAAATTTCCTGCGCTGGCTTGGCGTCGCCACCGCTTCGGGCGTTACGCCGCGCGTGGCGCTGGCGGCCGACGACGATCTCTACGACGTCGGCCGCTTCGGCAATGTCCGCATCCTGCATCTGACCGACACCCACGCCCAGCTGCAGCCGGTGTATTTCCGCGAACCGAGCGTCAATATCGGCGTCGGCGATATGCGGGGAAAACCGCCGCATATCGTCGGCGGCGCTTTCCTTGAACATTTCAACATCGTGCCGGGCGGCAGGATCGCCCACGCCTTCACCTTCCTCGATTATCAGGACGCCGCGCACCGCTACGGCCGCATGGGCGGCTTCGCGTATCTCAAAACCTTGATCGACCGCCTGCGCACGGAAGCCGGACCGGGCAATTCGCTGCTGCTTGACGGCGGCGACATGTGGCAGGGCACGGGCCTCGCCAATGCGTCGCAAGGCGCCGACATGGTCGAGGCCGCCAATCTGCTCGGCGTCGGCGCCATGACGGGGCATTGGGAATTTACCTATGGCGAAGCTGCGCTGCGAAAGAACCTCGCCAGCTTCAAAGGCGAGTTTCTGGCGCAGAATGTTTTCCTGACCGAGGACGCAGCCTTCAGCGACAAGCCGGCGTTCAATTCCGCATCCGGCCGCGTCTTCAAGCCGGCGACGGTGCAAGAGATCGGCGGCATGCGCGTCGCCGTCATCGGCCAGGCCTTTCCCTATGTGCCGATCGCGCATCCGAAGCGATTCACGCCCGATTGGACGTTCGGCATCCGCGAGCAGGAACTGCAAAAGCTGGTCGACGTTTTGCGCAACGCGCAGCATGCCGATGTGATTGTACTGCTGTCGCATAACGGCATGGATGCCGACCTGAAACTCGCCAGCCGCTGCACCGGGATCAACATCATTCTTGGCGGCCACACCCACGACGCCGTGCCGCGGCCCGTCGTCGTCGCCAATCCGTGCGGCAAGACGGTGGTCACCAATGCCGGCTCGAACGGCAAATTCCTCGGCGTGCTCGACCTCGACGTCGGCAACGGCGAGCTGAAAAACGTGCGCTACACGCTGCTGCCGGTATTCGCCGACTTGATCAAGCCGGACGGCGCCATGCTGGCGCTGATCGAGCGGTTGCGAACGCCCTACGCGGCGCAATTTTCGCAAGCGCTCGCGAGCTCCGATCAATTGCTGTACCGGCGCGGCAATTTCATCGGCCCGATGGATCAGGTGATCTGCGACGCGCTGCGACAGCAACTTGGCGCCCAGATCGCGCTGTCGCCGGGCTTTCGCTGGGGCACCACGATGCTGGCGAACCAATCGATCACGCGCGAAGACGTGCTGGCGGAGACGGCGATCAGCTATCCCGAGACCTATGTGCAGGACATGACCGGCAGCGCGCTCAAAGCCATCATGGAAGATGTCGCCGACAACCTGTTCAATCCAGATCCCTACCTGCAGCAGGGCGGCGACATGGTGCGGGTCGGCGGCATGGATTACGCCTGCGCGCCGAACGAAACCGCCGGCAACCGCATTTCCGGCATGACGCTCGACGACGGCACACCGGTCGAAGCCGGCAAGACCTACCGCGTCGCCGGCTGGGCGTCGGTCGATCGGCAAAACGGCGCGCCGGTGTCGGCGGTCGTCGAAAAACATCTCGGCGCCAACAAGACGCTGACGATCAAGCGCGCCAACCGCGTGACGCTCAAGGGCGTGGCCAATAATCCCGGCATTATCGGTGGAGGATAGAAATGAGTTCGATCGTTCGTTCCATTTTTCTTGCGGCGGTCGTTGCGTTCCTAGCCGCAAGCGGCACCCAGGCCGAGGCCGGCAAGCCGCATCGCGTCGTCATCCAGGTCGATCAGAACGACGCCGAGGTGATGAATCTCGCGCTCAACAACGCCAAGAACGTGCTCGAGATGTATCGCGCCAAGAACGAGGACGCGGTTGTCGAGATCGTCGCCTACGGCCCGGGCCTGCACATGCTGCGCGACGACACCTCGCCGGTGAAGGACCGCATCAAGCAGCTCGCCGAATTGAGCTTCCCGTCGGCGCTTACGTTCTCCGCCTGCAATAACACCAAGCAGGGCATGGAAAAACGCGAGGGCCATCCCATCACCATCATTCCGCAGGCCACCCTCGTGCCGGCCGGCGTGGTGCGGATCATGGAGCTCGAGGAGCAGGGTTATAGCTACGTCAAACCTTAGCCGCGCGCATTCACGACCCGGTGGCGGCGAGCGCGCCGCGCACCAGCGCGGCATAAAACCACTCCGTCACGTTCTTCGGGCGCGCCAAGCCGAGGCGGTCGAGGCAATCCGCGTCGCCGGCGCGGGCGCCGAGCCCGCGCATGAACAAGGCCGCAAGTTGCGCGGGCGACACCGACTTCAGAACCTGCAGCGCCGGGATCAGCCGCTGCTCGATTGCGGTGAAATCGGTGCCGAAGGGAAATGCCGGCAACAGGCCGGCGTCGGCCGCCGGTTTCAACGCGCGCACGATCGCATCCGGCGTGTTGTCGCGCGCCGGCTTCGGCAGTTCGAACTCGCGCTCGATCTTGCCGGCATCCTTGGCCTGGCGCAGCAATTCGTCCTGGAAGCGCGAGTCGGTGATCGCCAGCATGGCGGCGATGACCTCGCGGTCGCTTTTGCCGCGGATGTCGGCGATACCGTATTCGGTGATGATCATGTCGCGCAGGTGCCGCGGGATGGTGGTGTGGCCGTAGCGCCAGAGGATATTGGAGCGGTCTCTGCCCTTTGCGCTACGCGTGGCGCGCAGCATGATCGCCGAGCGCGCGTCTGCCAAGGCAAAGCTCTGGGCGATGAAATTATATTGCCCGCCGACGCCGCTGACGATGCGGCCGTCGTCGAGACCGTCGGAGACCACGTCGCCGAGCGCGGTCGCCATCATGGCGTCGTTGAGGAATCGCGCCTTTGTTCGCGCTCGCCGCTTTTTATCCTCATCGTGATAGAGCTCGTTGACGTAACCGATTGCGGTCATGCTGAACTTTTTGATGACGTCGCGCGGCATCTCGCGCAGGCTTTTGTAAAAGCCGCGCGAGCCGAGGAAGAAGCCGGCATGCAGCAAGATGCCGTCCACTTCGCGCTTGAGGATGCCGGCGCGGAACAGATCGAGCATGCCTTCGACAAACAATTCGCTGCAACCGTAGAGGCCGGCATCGAATTTTTCCGCGCGCACCGTGGCATCGCCGGCCGGGTCGTAACCGAGCCGCGACAGCAGCGTGCGGAACGCATCGTTGTTGCGCTGACGCAACACCAAGGCCTGCGCCACCGCCTCGCCCAGCGAGCCGATGCCGATCTGCAGCGTACCACCGTCCGGCACGATGCTGGCCGCATGAAGGCCCGCGGCATAGTCGGTGAGCGACACTGGCTCGCGCGGTGCCGCGAACAGTGGAAAATCGGCGCCGTCGAGCATGAGATCGAACTCGTTTTCGCCGATCGCCGCGTCGCCGGGCATGAACGGCAATTCCGAATTGGTCTGGCCGGCGAACAGGAAATCGGCGCCGCCGTCGCGGCGCCGCGCCAACAGGTCGAGCGTCAAATCGGGATTGCAGCTCAAGCTATACGCCCGCGGCGCTTCGTCGGCGCGATGCGCCACCAGTTGCGCCACCACGTTGGCGCCGCGATCGAGCACGTAGCGCAGCGCATGGGTGTAGTTCGCGCAGATATAATGCTGCTGCGCATAGGGCGAGCCGAGCCATTGCCCGGCCTCGAAGAAAAATTCGTTGATCACGATATTCGGCGGAACCTGGTTGTTGTGGATCGCCGTCGCATAATCGAGCGGCGGATAGCCGGCGAACAGCCGCTGCGCGACCGGACCGAGGAAACGCCGTTCCAGCTCGCTCTTGGCCCGCGGCGGCTCCAGCGTCAGCGCGGTGAAGATGGTCAGCCGGATCGAGCGGTCGGCAACCGCCTTGGCGTAGAGCGCGTTGACGATGTGATTGGCCTTGCCAAGGCCGAGCGGCAAGGCGAGCACGATGGTCTTGCCGACCTTCTCGATGATCGCGTCGGCCAGCCGCGCCGGATCGGAAAAGCGCGCCGGCCCCGCGCCGGAATGGATCATTGCAAAGAGTCCCACCCCGGATCGGGCTGGAAGCGCGGCCCGTATTTTTGTGCGAGGCTTTTGAGCGTGTCGCGCACGTTCGCAATGCCACGGGAGCGCGCATAGTGCATCGGCCCGCCGCGGAACGGCGCAAAGCCGGTGGCGAAAATCATGGCGCCATCGACGATCTCTTCATCGGCGACGATGCCTTCGCGCAGGCAGGTGACGCAAACGTCGAGCATCGGCAGGATCAAGCGGTCGATGCTATCCGGCGGCAGCACGCCGGCACCGTCCTTGGCTTTGACCGCGTGCCCGTTCTGCCAGGTATAGAGGCCCTTGCCGGTTTTCTTGCCGAGCTCGCCCTTGGCGACTTTGTCTTTCAGCCATTGCGGCGGCTCGGGCATGTCGCGGTTGATGCTGCCGCGCAGCATCTCGGCGACGTGCAGGCAGATGTCGAGCCCGACCTCGTCGGCCAATTCGATCGGCCCCATCGGCATGCCGAAGTCCATCGCCGCCTTGTCGATGGTTTCCTTGGGCGTGCCGGCGTCGAGCATCAGCAAAGCTTCGAGCAGATAGGGCGTGAGCGCGCGGTTGACCAAAAAACCCGGTGCGCTTTTTACCGGCGCCGGCAGCCGGTCGATGCGGCCGAGGAAAGCGCGGGCGTCGGCGAGCACGTCTGGTGAGACCTGATCGTGGCTGACCACCTCGACCAGCTGCATGCGCGATACCGGATTGAAGAAATGGATGCCGACCAGCCGCTCCGGCCGCGACAGGCCTTCGCGCAATTGCTCGAGCGGGATGCTCGACGTGTTGGTGGCGAGGATGGCATCGGGCTTCATCTTCGGCTCGATGCCGGCAAAGATTTTGCGCTTGAGCTCGAGCACTTCCGGCACCGCCTCGATGATCAGGTCGGCGCTGGCGACGCCGGCGCCCTTGAGGTCGGGGATCAGGCGATCGAGCGAGTCGCGCACCTTGCGGCGGTTGTCGCGGCCGATGATGGCGTAGAGTGCGCTGGCGCGCTTGATCGCGCCGGCGATCGGCTCCGGCTTGGTGTCGCCGAGACTAACGACGAAACCGTGCCAGGCGCACCACGCGGCGATGTCGCCGCCCATGGCGCCGGCCCCGATCACATGCACGCGGCGGCCGTCCCATTTGCCGGCGGCGAGTTTCTTGAGGTTGTCGCGCAGATAGAAGACGCGAACGAGGTTTTGCGCGGTCTCGGTGACGAGAAGTTTTGCGAACGAGGAAATCGCCGCCTTCTGCATTGCTTCCGGATCACCGCCATGGGCGGCCCACAGATCGATCAAGGCATAAGGCGCGGGATAAAACCGCTTCGGCGCTTTCTTTGCCGTTTCGGTGCGCATGCGCGAAGCCAATAAGCCGCGCGCCGGTTCCATATTCATCATCCGGCCGAGCAAGCTCTGCTTGGCCGCGATCATCTCGCCGCCGACCGCGGATTTTACCGCGGCGCGCACGTGGCGTTCCTGCGTCACCGCATCGACCAGATGCAGCGCGCGCGCGCGCCGCGCGCGCTCGGTCTTGCCGGTGATCATCATGGTCATGGCCTGGACCGGGCTGATCAGCCGCGTCAGCCGCACCGTGCCGCCGAGGCCGGGAAGCAGGCCGAGCATGACTTCTGGGAATCCGAAGCTCGCGTCGTCGATGGCGATGCGGAAATCGCAGGCCAGCGCCACTTCGAGGCCGCCGCCGAGGCAATAGCCGTGGATCACGGCGACGGTCGGCAGCGGCAGCCGGTCGAGGCGGTCGAGCACCGCGTGGCCGCGCGTCAGCGTCATTTCGATCTGTGCCGGATCGGTGACGCCGCGGAACTGGGCGATGTCGGCGCCGGCGATGAAGCCCGAGCGCTTCGCCGAGCGGATCACCAGTCCGCGCGGATGGTCGCGCTCGATCTTTTCCAGCACCGCGTTGAGCTCGGTGAGCTCGCCTTCCGATAGCGTGTTGGCGCTGGAATCTTTCTTGTCGAACAATAGCCAGGCGATGCCGTCCTCGTCGGTGCGCAGCCGCCAATTGACCCAGGGGCTCGGCTCCTGCGGCGCCTCGTCGATCGCGAACGGGCCGAGCTCGAGGTCGCGCTTGCCGAGAATGGCGAGCGTCGGTTTTGGCGCGGGTGAGGTTTTCATGGCTCGCTCCTCACAGCGCTTCGATCAGCATGGCACCGCCTTGGCCGCCGCCGATGCATTCGGTGGCGATGCCGCGCCGGTAGCCGAGCCGCTTCATGGCGTTGACCAGATGCAGCACGATGCGGTTGCCGCTGGCGCCGACCGGATGGCCGACGCCAATGGCGCCGCCGTCGACATTGAGCCGGTCGCGCGCGATCTTGCCGGCGGCACCAGAGAGCCCGAGCGCCTCGCGGCAAAACTCGTCATCGTCCCAGGCGGCGAGGCAGCCGAGCACTTGCGCGGCGAACGCTTCGTTCAATTCCCACAATTCGATATCGCCGAGCGCGAGCTGGTGCCGTTTCAAGATCGCGGTTGAACAGTAAACTGGACCAAGCCCCATGACGGAGGGATCGAGCGCCGACCATTCGCTATCGACGATGACCGCCTTCGGCGTCAGCTTGTGCGCCTTCACGGCGTCTTCGGAAGCGAGAATGACCCACGACGCCCCGTCGGTGATTTGCGACGAGTTGCCGGGCGTGACCTTGCCCCACGGCCGCTCGAACGCGGGTTTCAGCTTGGCCAGCGCATCAGCGGAGCTGTCGGGCCGCACGCCGTCGTCGTGATCGAACAAAGTGCCGTCGCGGGCGAAAGCCGGCTCGACCTCGCCGGCGAAATAACCGTTCTTTTGCGCCGCCGCCAGGCGCTGCTGACTCTCGGCGGCATATTCGTCGGCCTGCCGCCGCGAAATATGAAACAGATGTCCGACCAGCTCCGCGGTCTGCCCCATATTGAGCTCGGTGATCGGATCGGTGAGTCCGCGTTCAAGCCCGATCACCGGCGTGAAGAACGACGGACGCAGGCGCGAGAAACGCGGACAGTTTCGCGCCGATGCCGCGGGCGGCAAACAGCCGGCCATACCAGGCGACCGCGCGATTGGAGAACACCAGCGGCGCGTGGCTGAGCGACTCCGCGCCGCCCGCCAGCACCAGGTCGGACACGCCTTCGCGGATATAGCGATACGCGGTGTCGATCGACTGCATGCCGGAGCCGCAATTGATCTGCACGGTGAAAGCGGTCATCGCTTCGCCCATGCCGAGGCGGAGCGCGGCGACGCGGGCCGGATTCATCTCGTCGGCGATGACGTTGACGCAGCCGAGGATCACCTGGTCGAAGGCATCGGGCGCGAACGGCTGGCGCAGCAACAGCGGCCGGCCGCATTGCACGGCGAGATCGACCGGCGTGAACGGGCCCGGCTTGCCACGCGCCTTGATGAACGGCGTGCGGCTGCCGTCGACGATATAGACCGGGCGGTGCCCTACTCCGCCGCCTGCGGCGGCGGCAGGGCCGGAACTTCCTCCGGCGCCGGCAATTCCACCGGCGGCAGTTCTGAGGTCGTTGGGGGCGTCGGGGGCGTCGGCTGAGATGTCGCTTGAGATGGCTGGTCTCCTTTATGACAATGTGCCCCGGGACGTCAGTTCTTCCGGTGCAAAATCATCGACCGCGATGGCCGCGGCGACCGCCGCGGCGGCGGCTTTGAGCTGTGCCGCCTCGTCGGCGGTGATGGTGCGCTGCTTCACCGCCTGGTCGACGTCGCGGACGCGCGCCGCATGCATACGGTCGCGGATCGGCTGCACGGCGACCGTCATGGCAAAGGCCCGCTCGAGCAGCGCGACGCCGTTCTCGGTTTGCGTTTCGGGCGGATGGTACAGATCGACCGTGAGGCGATCGCGCGCCGCGCTTGGGTTGGTAATGAGGTCGGCACATTTGTCGGTGACGCGGTCGGACGGGCCGCGGCCACGCGGACCGAGCGGCTGGATCAGGAAACGCAGCAGCCAGGCCACCGGCCGCACCGGGAAGTTGGCGAGGAGTTCGTCGAAACGCCCCTCGATGGTCGCCAGACTTGCTTCCATGCAGTATTGCAGCAGCGGGAAATCGTCCTGCTGCCGGCCTTCGTCGTTCCAGCGCTTGAGCGCCGCGCTCGACAGATAAAGCTCGGACAGAATGTCGCCGAACCGGGCCGAGATCATCTCTTTGCGCTTCAAAGCGCCGCCGAGCGTCAGCAGCGACAGATCGACGGCGAGCGCAAACGCCGCGGCGTGGCGGCTGAGCTGGCGGTAGTATTTTGTTGCGGCTCCGGCATCCGCCGCCGGTGCCAGCAAGCCGCCGGTCCAAGCGCGGCCCCAGGCGCGCATCGTATTGGCGAGGCTGTGGCCGACATGGGCCCAGAACACTTTGTCGAAGGCATCGAGGCCGCGTTCGCGATCGGTGTCTTCGAGCGCCTGCATCTCCTTGAGCAGATAAGGATGGCAGCGGATCGCGCCCTGGCCGAACTGGATCAGCGCCCGAGTGACGATGTTTGCGCCTTCCACCGTGATGGCGATCGGCACGCCGCGATAAAGGCTGCCGAGATAATTCAGCGGCCCTTCGATGATGGCCTTGCCGCCGTGCACGTCCATGGCATCGTTCACCACGACCCGCATGCGCTCGGTGGCTTGCGCCTTCATGATGGCGGTGACCACCGCCGGATGATGACCGTCATCGAGCGCCGCACAGGTCATGCGGCGCGCGGCGTCGAGCAGATAAGCGGTGGCGGCGATGCGGCCGAGCCGCTCCTGGATCGCCTCGAATTTTGCGATCGGTACATGGAATTGCTCGCGGATGCGCGCATAGGCGCCGGTGACGTTGGCGAAAACGCAGCGCCCGCGGCCGACAATGACGGCAGCGAGATGCCGCGGCCGGCGGCCAGCGCGCTCATCAGCATCTTCCAGCCCTTGCCGACCTGATCGACGCCGCCGATGACATTGTCGATCGGGATGAAGACGTCGTGGCCCCAGTTCGGGCCGTTCTGGAAAACATGCATGGCCGGCAGATGCCGCCGGCCGATGCTGACGCCGGCAAGATTGGTCGGCACCAATGCGAGCGTGATGCCGATGTCGTCGCGGCTGCCGATCAGGTGATCGGGATCGTGAAGCTTGAACGCGAGCCCGAGCACGGTCGCGATCGGCCCGAGCGTGATGTAGCGCTTGTGCCAATTGAGCCGGATGCCGATGGTCTCGCGGCCCTCGAACGTGCCGCGGCAGACGACGCCGGAATCGATCATCGAGGCGGCGTCGGAGCCGGCTTCCGGGCTGGTCAGGCCGAAGCAGGGAATCTCCTCGCCACGGGCAAGCCGCGGTAGCCAGTAATCCTGCTGCGCCTTGGTGCCGAATTGCAGGAGCAGTTCGCCTGGGCCGAGCGAGTTCGGCACCATGGCGGTGACCGCCGCGCAGATCGAGCACGACGACAATTTGCGGATCACTTCCGAATGGGCGTAAGCCGAAAATCCCAGCCCGCCATATTGCTTTGGAATGATCATCGCGAAGAATTTGCGCGATTTCAGGAAGTCCCAGACCTCCGGCGGCAGGTCGTGCCATTGCCAGTTGATCTTCCAGTCGTCGAGCATATGGCAGAGCTCTTCGACGGGGCCGGCGAGGAATTGCTGCTCCTCCGCCGACAACTTCGCCGGCGCGAAGGCCAAAAGCTTCCGCCAATCGGGATTGCCGGTGAACAACTCGGCGTCCCACCACACGTCGCCCGCCTCTATGGCTTCGCGTTCGGTGTCGGACAGGCGCGGCAGCGCATGCTGCGCCAAGCGAAAGGCCGGCTTGGTGAGGTAGTCCCGCCGGAACGATGATTGTGACATCGGCTTGCCCCGGGCTTTTGCCGGCGGCCGCTTATGGTGCCGCCGTTTCGATGATTCGCTGCAAGACTATAGGTTCCGTGCCCCGAAATGTTACAATTTCGCGTGGGTGACGGCCCTCGTTGGGCAATTCTGGGCAAGGCTGGCTGCCAAGCCAAATCCCCTTGTCCGCAGGTAGGATTGCGGCTCATGTTCGACAAGATCGAGGCGTATCTCAGCGCCAAAATCCTCAATTATCTGGCGCAGCCCACCGGCCGCTACGCGCCGTTTTATGCGCCCGACCCCGAGGTCGTGCGCAACGCGCTGCAGCCCGGCGACATTCTTCTGGTCGAGGGCAACAGCCGGCTTGCCGCCACCATCAAATACCTCACGCAGAGCACCTGGTCCCATGCCGCGCTCTATGTCGGCGAGCGGCCCGGCGACGTCTCGCCGAGCGGCGAGCCGAACGTGCTTTTGGAAGCGGAAGCCGCTACCGGCGTCGTCACCGTGCCGCTGTCGAAATATGTCCGCTTTCACACCCGGATTTGCCGCGCCGTGGGCCTCGACGACGCCAGCCGGCAACAGGTCATCGACTACGCACTCAAGCGCATCGGGACGCGGTACGATTCGCAGCGCATCGTCGACCTGGCGCGCTACCTGTTCCCCTACCCTCCGGTGCCGGTGTGGTTTCGCCGCCGCATGCTGTCGATCGGTTGCGGCGATCCGACGCGCGCAATCTGCTCGACGCTGATCGCGCAAGCCTATGCGTCGATCCACTATCCGATCCTGCCCGAGCGCGCCTCGATCAACGGCAAGACCTACGGCATCGCGCCCTACGTACAGGACGAAATGGACCACATCCGCACCTACGGCCTCTACACGCCGCGCGACTTCGACGTTTCGCCGTTTTTCGCCGATCGTCAAGCCGACGCTTGCCGCCGGCTTCGACTATCGCACCGTGCAATGGGGACCGCCGGAGGTTTCGCCGGCGGATTTGAAGCACGCCGCGATCGTGCCGTTGGTCTGATGCAGCAATTCGCGGCCCATGCCGGCCGGCGATGCGTCGTTTGCGTCTGCGAACGAGATTGCGCTGACACGCGGCGGAACCGCGTCGGCTTTTCCACCGGCATTTTCGCGCCACAGCTTTTCGCAATCGACGTTTTGTGAGAGCGTAACGATGTATCGGTTGTAACGTGAATCGAAATGCGCACCGTTGCATTGCTTACGCAAAAAGGCGGAGCGGGAAAGACCACGCTGGCGGCGTCGCTTGCCGTCGCCGCGGCGGGTGCGGGTGAAAGAGTAGTCGCGCTCGACCTTGATCCGCAGGCCTCGCTGGCGCGGTGGGGCAAAAGGCGTGAAGCTGCGCACGCTCCCAACACAGTCATCACGGAGCCGTTCGAAGTTGAGCGCCTGCGGCGGCTCGGCGCCGTTGTCGATGGACTCGCACACGCAGGCTTTACGTTTGCGGTCTTCGACACTCCGGGCGCCGACAGCACGGCCGTTCGCCTCGTGGCGGAGTCCGTGGACCTTTGCCTCCTGCCGGTGCGTCCGACGCGCCTGGATTTGGAGGCGACAGCGGCGACTTTTCGCACCGCGTATTTGGCCAGACGCAACGCCGCGTTCGTCCTCAATCAGTGCCCGCCGACCCATCGCAGTGCGCGGTCGAGCGAGGCCGCAAAGGAACTGTCGCGCCTCGGCGTTCTCGCCGAGCCGGCGATCTCGGCACGCATCGATTTTCAGGATGCGATGGCGGCCGGCCTCGGCGTCACCGAGCATGCCGGCGCAGGCCGGGCCGCGCAGGAGATCGAAGCGCTGTGGAGCTGGGTTCGTCTTCAGCTCGAAAACGCCAAGGGTAAGGCCTCCGCCAAGGCCCAACCTGGCCAGCAGCCGGCCACTTTGAGCGAGCGCCTGGCGCGCGTCGCTCGCACAACGCACGCCTGATCGACTTCACCAAGCTCAAAACCTCGCGATATTGGTCTGCCGTCAAATCCGTTTGCGAGATCCGATGACGGCAGCCTCGATCTGGGAGTTGCGGTCAGAACTGGTTGTATTGCTCGATCACCGCGCCAAGATCCGGGAACCGCAGAATAAAAGTGAGGGCCAGCAACAATCCGAGGAGACAAAATGCGACGATCATGGGCAGATCTGGATCTGAAAATATCGCAAAGAACTTGGGCCATTGGCCCGGCGCCTCATTGACATTATGGCCCTTGGATTTTTCTGACGTTTGAAGCTTACGAATGACGGGCGACTGACTCATCTTCGTACTCCCTTTCTTGCTGTCGCGACTGACACTGTTATCGCCGTTCCATAGCGATGATGTGTCGGTCGAGGGCTCGGAATGTTTCAAGTGTAGACACCG
This sequence comes from uncultured Alphaproteobacteria bacterium, assembly GCA_963724715.1. GTDB lineage: Bacteria > Pseudomonadota > Alphaproteobacteria > Rhizobiales > Xanthobacteraceae > BOG-931. The sequence continues at coordinate 586,770 of CAVRVV010000009.1, forward strand.
GTACGGGCAATGTGTGTGCCGCGCGTCACAGCCGCCGTTGCCGGATTAGGGCCCGGCGAAATCCCGGGACTGCGTTTGAATGGGCCGATCGCTGCTGGACCAGCTTCGTTCGATCAGGGCTATTGCGCCGCGATCGGCTGCGGGTGGCCGTCGAGGCCGACGCGCACGTAAGTGAACAGCCCTTCCGTCACCTTGATCGGCGTCGTGCCTGTGCCGCGCAGCGCCCAGCTCTCGACCTTGATGGTGATCGAGGTGTTGCCGATCTTCTCGACGGAACCGTAGCAGGAGACCTGATCGCCGACGCAGACCGGGCGGTGAAACGCCATGGCGGTGATAGCCACCGTCACCACGCGGCCGCCGGTCCGGCGCACCGCGACCGACGCACCGGCGAGATCCATCTGGCACAGCAGCCAGCCGCCGAAAATGTCGCCGTGCGGATTGGTATCGGCCGGCATGGCAATGGTGCGGATCGCCGGGTCGGTGTCGGGCGGCACTTCAACGGCGACGGACGGCGCGGCGGTCGGATCGGGCATTGGATTTAATCAGCCTTGATGGACGCGAACTTGACCACCTTGGCCCATTTGGCGATTTCGTCGGTGACGAATTTGCTGAATTGGGCCGTGGTCATCGGCGTCAACTCGACGCCCAAAGCCACCAGGCGGGATTTGAAGGTCGCATCGCCGCCGGCGGCGACGATCGCCGCGGCGAGCTTGGCGACGATGTCCGCTGGCGTGCCTGCTGGCGCGGTGATGCCGTACCAACCGGCCGCCTCGTAGCCCGGCACGAATTCGCTGATGGCCGGCACGTCCGGCAGCGCATCCGTTCGCGTCGCTGTCGTCACCGCGATACCGCGCAGCCTGCCGTCGCGGATGAACTCGATCACCTGGGCGATCGGCGCGACCGCGAGTGGAATCTGGCCGCCGATCAGGTCGGTGGTGTAATTGCCCTTATACGGCACATGCACCAAATCGACGCCGGTCAGCATTTTGAATAATTCGGCGGATACGTGCGGCCCGGAGCCGACGCCTTGAGTGGCAAAGTTGACCCTGCCCGGATTGGCCTTGGCGTAAGCGATCAGCTCGGGGATCGTCTTGGGCGGGAATCCCGGATAGGCGGCGAAGACGAACGGCGTTCGGCCGATGCCGGCAACCGGCATGAGGTCGCGGCCGAAATCGAAATTGAGGTTGGCATAGAACGTGGCGTTGACCGCGTTGGTCGACACCGTCGTCAGCAGCGTGTAGCCGTCCGGCGCCGCATGGGCGACGATTTCGGTGCCGATATTGCTCGACGCGCCCGGCCGGTTGTCGACGATGAATTGCTGGCCCATCGATTCCGACAGCGCTTGCGCGATGAGGCGCGCGATGATGTCGGGCCCGGCGCCCGCGGGATAGCCGGCGACGACGTGCACCGGCCGCGTCGGATAATCGAGCGCGGCGGCGCTATGCGGCAGCGCCACGACCGCGGCGGCACCCGCGGTGAGATGCAAAAATTCCCGGCGTGGCAGTTTCTTCATGTGGTCCTCCCATCGAACGGCGGCAGCTGTCCAAAAATCAGTCCACTTTCATGCCGGTCGCAGTGATCACTTTCGCATATTTGGCGATTTCGTCGGCGACGTATTTCTTGAATTCCGCCACTGGCATCGTCATCGGCTCAACGCCCAGATTGAGCAGCTTCGTCTTCATTGCAGGATCGGTAACGGCGACACTGATCGCCGCGTTCAGCTTCTCGACGATGTCGTCCGGCGTGCCCGTGGTCGCGCAAATGCCGTACCAGCCGGCCGCCGCGTAGCCCGGCACGAATTCGGAAATGGCCGGAATATCCGGCGCCGCGGCCGAACGCGTCGGCGTGGTGAGCCCGATGGCGATGAGCTTGCCGCCGCGGACATCCTCGATGATTTGCGCAATCGGCCCGAACGCGATCGGAATTTGTCCGCCGAGCAGATCGGTCATGTAGCTGCCCTTGTACGGCACTTGCACCATGTCGGTGCCGGTCATCATCTTGAACAGCTCGCAGGCCACGTGCGGCCCGGTGCCGACGCCGGCCGACGCGATATTGATCTTGCCGGGATTGGCCTTGGCATAGGCGATCAGCTCCGGAACCGATTTTACCGGAAATTGCGGATTGACCACGATGACGAAAGGCGTGCGGCCGATGGCGGCGACCGGCGTGAGATCGCGCGCGAAATCGAAATTCAGATGCTGATAAAGCGTGGCATTGATGGCATTGGCGGAGACGGTCTGTAGCAGCGTGTAGCCGTCCGGCGTCGCGTGGGCGACGACCTCAGTGCCGATATTGCTGGCGGCACCCGGGCGGTTGTCGACGATGAATTGCTGGCCGAGCCGCTCCGACACAGCTTGACTGACCAGGCGCGCGATGATGTCGGGCGACAGACCGGGCGGATAGCCGACGACGACGTGCACCGGCCGCGTCGGATAATCGAGCGCCGACGCGCTGCGGGGCGCAAGCGTCAGCGCGGCGGCGCCTGCGGCCAGTTGCAGAACTTTTCGGCGTTCCATGTGTTTATCCCTCGTCAGTCCGCCTTGATGCCGGCGAATTTTATCACCTTGGCCCATTTCTCGGTTTCGGCCGCGATAAAAGCCCGATACTCGGCTGGCGACATCGATAGCGGAACGCTGCCGAGGTCGGCAAGCCGCGCCTTGATCGCGGGGTCGGCGAGCGCGGCATTCACCTCGGTGTTGAGCTTGTTGACGATGTCCGCCGACGTGTTGGCCGGCGCGCCGATGCCGTCCACCGCGGACGCCTCGTAGCCCGGCAGGAACTCGCTCACTGCGGGCACGTCCGGCAGCGCCGGCGAGCGCATCGTGCCGGTCACAGCCAGCGCGCGCAGCCTCTCGGCGCGGATATAGCCGAGCGACGAAGCGATCGGGCTGAAGCTGAGCTGCACTTGTCCGGCCAACAGATCGTTGAGCACCAGTGCCGCGCCGCGATACGGTACGTGGACCAGATCGACGCCGGTCATGAACTTGAACAGCTCGCCGGCGACGTGCTGGATGGTGCCGATGCCGCCCGTGCCGTAATTGATCTTGCCGGGATTTGGCTTTGGCGTAAGCGATGAACTCGGGCACCGTCTTGGCCGGCATCGCAGGGTTCACTTCCATGACCAAGGGAAAGCGGTCGACGGTCCCGACCGGCGCGATGTCGCGGATGAAATTGAAGCCGAGATTATTGTAGATCGTCGCGTTGGTGGTGTTCGCCGTCGTGGTCCACAGCAGCGTATAGCCGTCGGGCGCCGCGCGGGCGACTTCCTCGGTCGCGATGTTGGTCGCCGCGCCCGGCTTGTTGTCGACCACGAACGGCTGGCCGAGCCGCTGCGACAGCCACTGGCACAGTAATCGCGCAAAAATGTCGACTGAGCCGCCGGCGGCAAAGCCGTCAACCAGCCGCACCGGCCGCGTCGGATAATCCAGCGCACGCGCGCGACGCGAAAGCACCGGCGCGAGCGCCGCTACCGCGGCCAAGTGCAAGAAGTTTTCGGCGCAGCAATGTCATTCGGCTTTGATATTGGCGAACGCGTTGACCTTGGCCCACTTCGCGGTCTCGTCGGCGATGAATGTGCCGAACGCGGCCGGCGTCATTGCCGTCGGCACGCCGCCGAGATCGGAGATCTTGGCCTTGAACGCGGCATCGGCGAGATCGGTGCCGATCGCTTTGTTGAGACTTTCGACGATATCCGCCGGCGTGTTCTTCGGCGCGCCGATGCCGTGCCAGCCGCTGGCATCGTAGCCCGGCAGGAATTCGGCGACGGTCGGCACGTCCGGCAATACCGCGATCCGTGTCGTGGAGCCGACCGCCAGTGGCCGCAGCTGGCCGGAGCGGACATAGCCGATCGACGCCGGGATCGGCGAGAACATCACCTGCACCTGACCGCCGATCAGGTCGGAATAGGGATTGCCGGTATAGGGCACATGAACCAGATCGACGCCGGCCATCATCTTGAACAGCTCGCCGGCGACGTGCGGCCCCGAGCCGATGCCGTTCGACGCCATGTTGATCTTGCCCGGATTGGCTTTGGCATAGGCGATGAATTCGGGCAGCGTCTTGGCCGGAAGCGACGGCGTAACTTCGAGCACATACGGCACCAGATCGATCAAGGCGACCGGCGCGACATCGGTAGAGAAATTGAAACTGAGGTGCTGGTAGAGCGTGGTGTTGACCGCGTTGGTCGAGGTCGCGAGCAACAGCGTATAGCCGTCGGCCGGCGCGCGCGTGACCGCTTCCGCGGCAATGTTGGTGCCGGCGCCCGGCCGGTTCTCGACCACGACCGGCTGGCCGAGCTGTTCCGACAATTTTTGCGCGATGAGGCGGGCGATGATGTCGGAGGCGCTGCCGGCGGCAAATCCGACGAGGAGATGCACCGCCCGCGCCGGATAGGCTTGCGCCAGCGCGCGCCGCGATACCGCGGGAAGCGCGGCAGCGCTCGTTGCCAGCGACAGAAAAATCCGGCGCGACAGTGTCATGGTCATTCCGCCTTGATGTGGCCGGCGCGGATCACTTCCGCCCATTTTTCCGTCTCGTCGGCAACGAGCTTGCTGAAAGCGGCCGGCGACAGCCGAAGCGGCGCGTCGCCGAATTCGGCGATCCGCCGCGTGATCGCAGGATCGTCGAGTGCGCGACTGAGCGTGGCGCCGAGCGTGTCGATGATCGCGGCCGCAGTGCCGCGGGGCGCGGCAAGTCCGACATAGATGCTCGCTTCGAAGCCCGGCAGGAATTCGGCCATGGCCGGAACGTCGGGCAGCACCGCCGCGCGTGTCGGGCTGGTCACCGCCAAGGCGCGCAGTTTTCCTGCCCTGACCTGTTCGATCGTCGACGGGAAGGTGCCGAAATAGGCCTGGACCTGACCGCCGAGCAGATCGACGACGGCCGGCCCGCCGCCCCGATACGGCACATGCACCATGTCGACCCCGGTCTTGGTGCGGAACAGCTCCCAGAACATGTGCGGCGCGCTGCCGACACCGGCCGAGGCCATGGTGACCTTGCCGGGATTATTCTTGGCATAGGCGATCAGTTCGGGAACCGATTGCACAGGCAGCGACGGGTTGACGACGAGCAGGCCCGATCCACGCGACATCGTGGCGATGGCGGAGAAATCGCGAACGATATTGAAATTGAGGTTCTGATAGAGCGTCTCATTCCAGGCGTCGGCCGAAGTGGTCTGCAACAGCGTGTAACCGTCGGGCGCAGATTTCGCCACCGCCTCCGCGGCAAGGGTGGCGCCGGCACCCGGGCGATTCTCGACGATGAACTGCTGGCCAAGCTGCTGCGACAGCCATTGCGCCATCAACCGCGCATAGGTGTCGCTGATGCCGCCCGGCGGGTAACCGGAAATGATCCGCACCGGCCGGTCGGGATAAGTTTGCGCCGCGGCGACAACGGACAGCGCCGGAACGGCAATGGCGCCCGCGGCCAGTTGCAAGAATTCGCGGCGGGGAAGCTTCACGTCATCCCTCCCATGAAAAACGGCGGATCATTCGGCTTTGATATTGGCGAACTTGTTCACCTTGGCCCATTTCTCGGTTTCGTCGGCGATGAATTTGCCGAAGTCGGCGGGCGAGCCGGCAAACACGCCGCAGCCGAGATCGTCGAGGCGCTTGCGCATTCCGGGATCGGCCAGCGCGGCGTTGACCTCTTTGTTGAGTCTCGCGACGACGTCCGGCGGCGTTCCGGCGGGCGCGGTGACACCGTACCAGCCGCTCGCTTCGTAGCCGGGTAGAAATTCGGCGATCGCCGGAACGTCCGGCAAAACGTCCTGGCGCTTGGCGCTGGTCACGCCGAGCGCGCGCACCCGGCCGTCTCTGATATAGCCGAGCGACGCCGGCATCACCCCGAACATCACCTGCATCTGGCCGCTGAGCAGATCGGGCATCGCCGCCGACTCGCCGCGATAAGGGACATGGGTGAGGTTGACGCCGGCCATCAACTTGAACAATTCGCCGGCGACATGCAGCGGCGTACCGACGCCGCCGGACGCCATGTTGATCTTGCCGGGATTAGCCTTGGCATAGGCGATGAATTCCGGGATCGTCTTCGCCGGCACGCTCGGGTTCACTTCCATCACCAGGGGAATGAGCGAAATGCTCGCCACCGGCGCGGCGTCTTGCATGAAATTGAAATGCAGGTCGCTGTAGATCGACGGGTTGATCGCATTCGCCGACATGGCAAGCAGCAGCGTGTAGCCGTCCGGGGCCGCCTTCAGCGCGAATTCGGTGGCGATATTGCCGCTCGCCCCGGCGCGATTGTCGACCACGACCGGCTGGCCGAGCCGTTCCGACAGCCATTGCGCCATCAGCCGGCCGACGATGTCAGGCGAACCGCCGGGCGGAATTTGCACGACCAGATGCAGCGGCCGCGACGGGTAGTCGTCGGCCTTGGCGATGCGCGCCAGCGCCGGCGTGGCAGCGGCGGTCGCCAGCATCAGGAAACTTCGGCGTGAATGCGTCATGACGAAAGCCTTCCAGATGATTGAATCTACTCCGCCTTGATCCCCGCGGCGCGGATCACCTTGCCCCATCGTTCGGTCTCGGTGGCGATCACTTTGCCGTATTCCGCCGGCGTCAACGGCGCCGTCATGCTGCCGAGCTCGGCGAATTGCGCCTTGACCTTCGGATCGTTCAAGCCGGCATTGATGGCGGCGTTGAGCTTGCCGATGATCTCCGGCGGCGTGGCGCGCGGCGCGCCGATGCCGTTCCACAGATTGGCTTCGTAGCCCGGCACGAATTCGCCGATCGCCGGAATGTCCGGAAACAATTCCGAGCGTTGCGCAGTGGTGACGCCGAGCGCGCGCAGCTTGCCGGTCCTGATGAACTCGGCGGCGCCTGAGAGCGTGTTGAAATCGCAATTCACCTGGCCGGCGATCAGGTCGGTCAGCGCCTGCGGCTCGCCGCGGTAGGCCACATGCACCGTCTCGATGCCGGTCATGATCTTGAACATCTCGCCGGAGACGTGGGTGACGGTGCCGCTGCCGGCCGACGCAACCGTAATGCCGGGATGCGCTTTGGCATAGGCGATGAATTCGGGGATGGTCTTGGCCGGGAATGCCGGATTGACCAGCATGACGAAGGCGCCACGGCTGACGCTTGCCACCGGCGCGATGTCGCGGATGAAATCGAAATTGAGGTGTTCGTAGAGCGCGCCGTTGGTGAACGACGCTGTCGACACCATCAGGATGGTGTAGCCGTCAGGCGGTGCGTTCACCACCGATTCCGTTGCGATATTGGTGCCGGCGCCGGGGCGATTGTCGATGACGACGGTTTGGCCAAGGTGCTCCGACATGGCTTGGCCGATCAGGCGCGCGGTGATGTCGAGCCCGCTGCCGGCGGCGAAGCCGACGACGAAGTGGATCGGCCGCACCGGATAATCGAGCGCGGCGGCGAAGCGCGGCAACGCCGGCACCGCAGCCGCGGCACCGGCGAGTTGCAGAAGGCGGCGGCGTAGCAGTCTCATGATGGCGTTCGCGGCCTGTTACGGCAATTCGGAGATCAGCTTCACCGCTTCGGCCTCGGGCCAGGCCCGCACCGTGCGCGTGCGCACGTTGCCGGCGCCGGCCAGCTTCATGGCGAATTTGGCGATATTGTCGCCGTCCGGCGCTTCGACGATGACGAGCAGATCGGCGTCGCCGGTCGTCAGATAAACCGATTTGATATCGACGCCCATTCTCTTGCCGAGCTCGCGTGCGGCCTGGGCGCGCTTGGGCGTTTCCTTGACCGAACGGATACCCTGTTCGGTCCAGTTCAGCGACAGGATGAATGTCGGCATAAAATCCTCCCTTTTTGTCGCTTGCAGGTATCGATGTAGCGGCATCACGCTACACCGCTGCTTTGGACCTAGGAAGGGCCGAACGGTCGCACCATTTTGGCATTGTTACATTATTCATCCACACCATGCGCATGGCGCGCGTTTCCCGCCGGCGCCAAAATGCTCTAGCATGGGCGCAGAAGATCAAGAGTTGAAAGCATGTCGTTGCATCATGCGCATAAGCATGACCACGGTCATCATCATGGTCACCACCATGATCACCACCATGCGCCGGCCACGTTCGGAACTGCCTTCGCCATCGCCACGGTTCTCAATATCGCCCTGGTGATCCTTCAGGCGGCTTACGGCGTGCTGGCGCATTCCATGGCGCTCCTCGCCGATGCCGGCCACAACGCCGGCGACGTGCTGGCGCTAGTGTTGGCCTGGGGCAGCCACGCCATCTCGCAAAAACATCCGACCGAGCGCTACACCTACGGTTTCCGCTCGTCGTCGATCATCGCCGCGCTGATCAATGCCACCATCCTTCTGGTCGCGACCGGCGCCATCGCCTGGGCGGCGCTCGAGCGCCTGTTCGCGCCGCAGCCGGTTGCCGGCGCGACGGTGATGGTGGTGGCGGCGCTCGCTATTCTCATCAACGGCGCCGCCGCCGCAGTCCTATCGCGCGGCAACACCGGCGACCTCAACGTCTATGGCGCGTTCCTGCATCTCGTCGCCGACGCCGCGGTCTCTGCCGGCGTCGTCGTCGCCGGCCTGATCATCCTCTTGACCGGCTGGCTCTGGGTCGATCCGGTCGCTAGTCTTTTGATTTCCGGCGTGATCGTGTGGAGCACGTGGGGGCTATTGCGCGACGCCGCGAAAATGTCGCTGCAAGGCGTGCCGCCGCAAATCGATCCCGGCGCCGTGCGTGTCTATTTGCAAACGCTGCCCGCGGTCGTCGAAGTGCACGACCTGCACATCTGGCCGATGAGCACCACCGAGACCGCGCTGACCTGCCATCTGGTGATGCCGGACGGCGATCCGCAGCCCGATTTTCTCGACGTGGTCTATGTCGGCTTGCAGCAGCGCTTCGGCATCGGCCACCCGACGATCCAGATCGAGCGCGGCGACCGGCCGTGCAAGCTGTCGCCGGAGCATATCGTCTGATTGTTTGTCTGACGCTCGCGCCATCACGAAAAAGCCCGTGCCGCACGCCGGCACGGGCTTTCCGTTAGTTTCAGCCGAACGAACGTCACGCCGGCAGGATGGCGACGATCTCCAACGTGTTCGGATCGATGATCAGGAGCTGATCGCCGACCACGACATACTGGAAGCCGCGGTATTCCGGAACGATCGTCACGACCTCAGGCGGCAGCACCGCGACGCGAACGGTCCTGGGAACGGCCACGCCGACGCGGATGTTGAAATTCGCGCTGTCCGCGCGCGCCACGTTGCGACCGCCGACCACGACGTCCTTGATCCTGGTGCGCTGGTCTTGCGAGAGCTGGACCGAGGCTGCGCCGCCGCGGCGGGGCTCGTTGTCCTGAGCGCCACGCTGATTCTGCGGACCGCGCTGCTCTTGGGCGCCGCGCTGCTCCTGGGCGCCGCGCTGCTCCTGGGCGCCGCGCTGCTCTTGGCCGCTACCTTGGGCGCCACGCTGCGGCGTCGCATTGCCGGGGTGTTCCTCCTGCGAGAAGCCCTTGCCTTCCGGCCGCTCGGACGGCGTCTGCGGAGCCTGGTTTTGCGCGCTGCCGCCACCTGGCTTCATCTGTCCGCTCGGCTGCTCAGGCTTCATCTGTGCGCCGCCCGGCTGCTGATGGCTCATGCCGCCGCCCGGTGCCGTCTTCTGCTGGCCGCCCGGCGATTGCGTTGTGGCTTTGCCGGTCGGGCTTTCCGGGGTGGCATTCGTGTTGGCGTTCTGCGCTACGGCAAATGACGTACACCCGATCAGAGCTGTCATCGCGACCGTAGCCAATAGCTTATTCCTCATCATGTTCCTCCTGGTGTCGTCCCTCTCCGAGCCCGTGAACATGGAAGTTCGCATGCCGCGCGGGCTCGTTATGTGCTCCGGGGGTAACCCTTCTCGCCCACACCAGTTCCGCCACACGACGTTGACTTATCTGTGCGCCAGTCCGAGGTGCGACATTTCGCGAACATCTCGTTGCGGCAGAAAACTGTTCCGATGACGGAACCGAAATGACGCGGCAGCGTTCCCGGTCAGGGTGCCTCCGGGGTCACGCAATGTCACAGATGGGCTTTGAATTGTCCGATCTCGCAACCGGCATTACCTCGACCATCGCGCTGAAGGAGCCGTTGCCGGATTTCCCCGACGAAACGCGTCCCGGCGAATTTCTCAACGCGCTGCCGGCCGCCATTTACCTGACCGACGCAGCGGGGCGGATCACCTATTTCAACGAAGCCGCAGCCACGATGTGGGGCCGCCGACCGAAGCTTCATGTCGATTTGTGGTGCGGCTCGTGGCGGCTGTTCTGGCCCGACGGCACGCCGATGCCACATGACGCCTGTCCCATGGCGATCACCTTGAAGGAACGCCGCGCGGTCCGCGGCGGCCACGCCATCGCCGAGCGGCCCGACGGCAGCCGCGTGCCGTTCATGGCGTTTCCCACCCCGCTGCACGATGCCTCCGGCGCCTTCGTGGGCGCCGTCAACATGTTGATCGACATGAGCGAGCACCAGCGCGCCGAACAGGTGTCGCATCGTCTCGCCGCGATCGTCGAATCGTCCGACGACGCCATCATCAGCAAGGACCTCAACGGCGTGATCGCCACCTGGAACAAGGGCGCCGAGCGGCTGTTCGGCTATCTGGAGCAAGAAGCCATCGGCAAGCCGATCACGATGTTGATTCCCGACCAGCATCGCGACGAAGAGACCCGGATCCTGGAGCGCATCCGCCGCGGCGAACGCATCGATCATTTCGAAACCGTACGCCGGCGCAAGGACGGCAGCATGGTCTCGATCTCGCTCACCGTGTCGCCGATCACCGACGGCTTGGGCCGCGTCGCCGGCGCCTCGAAGATCGCCCGTGACATCACCGAGCAGAAGCGCCGCGAGGAGCAGATCAATCTGCTCGCCCGCGAGGCCGACCACCGCACCAAGAACCTTTTGGCGCTGGCGCAAGCCACCGTGCATCTCACCAACGGCGAGACCGCAGCCGAGCTCAAGAGCGCGATTGAAGGCCGGCTCCGCGCCTTGGCCAATGCGCATACGCTGCTGGCGCAATCGCGCTGGGCCGGCGCCGATCTGCGCAACCTGGCGCTCGAGGAATTATCGCCCTACTGCGCAGAAGACGATGGCAAAGACGGTTCGCGGGCGCGGATCGAAGGCCCGAGCCTGACGTTGGAGCAGCAGCCGGCGCAAGCCATCGCACTGGCGCTGCATGAATTGACCACCAACGCCGTCAAATACGGCGCGCTGTCGATTCCATCGGGACGCATCGCGCTCACCTGGCGGCAGCAATCGGGCAACCGGTTGTTCGTGCGCTGGGTCGAAACCGGCGGGCCTCAGGTCGCACCGCCGACGCGCAAGGGTTTCGGCACGCGGGTGATGATGCGCATCTGCGAGCAGCTCAACGGTTCGCTCAATTTCGATTGGCGCGCCGACGGCCTGATTTGCGATATTGTTATCGATATCTGAGCGACCGGTATCCCCGGACCCGCCGCTATGGCCATAGTTGCCGGCTGGCGAGGCGTGCGCCATCGACCAGCGCTTTGAACTTTGCCCATACGATCGACGGATGCACTTCGTTCGATCCGGCAAACGAAGCAAATCCGCAATCCGCGCCGGCGATGACGCGCTCGCGGCCCACGACCGAGGCAAATCGCGCCAGCCGCTGCGCCACCAGCTCGGGATGCTCCACCAGCACGGTCGATTGCGTGATGACGCCCGGGTATCAGCATTTTGTCGTCCGGTATTTTGATCCGCCGCCAGTCTTCCCATTCGTGCTCGTGGCGCGGATTGGCGGCCTCGAACGAATAGGCGCCGGCGCGCACTTTCAAAATGATGTCGACGATGTCCTTGAGCTGCATGTCGTGGATGCGCGGGCCCATATTGATGCTGTAGCAGGTGTGGAATCGAATCCGGTCCTCAGGAATTCCGGACAGCGCCGCGTTGAGCGCCTCGACGCGCAGCTCGGCCCATTTGCGGCAGGCGGCGATGTCGAGGTCCGGCCGCGTGATGTAATAAGTCACCAGGAACGGATCATCGATCTGCAACAGAAATCCGGCGTCGACGATCGCCCTGTATTCCTCGCGCATCGCTTCGGCGATGGCGAACGACGTAAGCCTCGGGCGTCGGATAATATTCGTTCGGCGTCGTCGCCTCGACATTGGACGGCGCGATGGCCGGCACGAAAGCCTCGGCCGCGCCGCGCCCACCAGCGCCGCCTTGAGCGTCTCGAGATCGGCTTTGAGCGCAGCGTGGCCCTTGTAGGCGATCGGCCCGGCGCAAACCGTCAGCGCGCGGCGGCGGCGCGCGCTGACCTGCTCGGCGACCGCGGACTGATAATATTCGGGGAAATCGCGCGTCTCGCGCGTATTGGCGAACGGACTAGGCCGAAACGCCTTCCCGCTTCTCCAGCCCGCTCAAGCGCGACGCCGCGTAAGTGATGAAGCTCGGCTTGGCCATTTCGCCGTCGCTGACGACGTCGAGGCCGGCTTCGACCTGCTGGCGCACACATTCCTTCACTGCGCCGCACACCCGTTCGGCGTAGGCCTTCTCGTCGATCGCGTTGCCGTCCATGCGCGCCAGCATCAGCTCGAACAGATCGTCCGGCCGCGGCAGGCTGCCGACATGGGTGGTCAGGATGCGTTCGGTGCTGCGCTGCATTTCATGATTCCGGCTGAGAGTGCTCGCGACTATGGCATTGTCGAACCGGGCGCGGCAATCAACGCGGCCTTGCACCAGCCGCATGCGCCCTATTCCGTCACGCGAGCTTGCACGACGATCATGTGTTCAAGATACTCGCTGCCGGCCGCGCGCTCCGGTCACGCAAAACATAAGAGAGCCCGATGAGGAAATTGCTGCAAGGCGCGCCGCTGCGTGGGCAGCGTGGGCGCTTGCCCTCTGCGTGACCGCCGCCCACGCGCAAGCCGATTATCCATCTCGGCCGATAAAGATGTATGTGCCGTTTCCGCCGGGCGGCGGCATCGACGTCACGGCGCGGATCGTCGCCGAAAAGCTCTCGGAAATTCTCGGCCAGCAGATCGCCATCATCAATCAGGGCGGCGGCGGCGGCGCCATTGCGACCGATGCCGTGGTGCGGGCCGATCCCGACGGCTACACCCTGCTCTATCATTCCGTCACCGGCATCACTCACGCCGCGGTCACCCAAGACCTGTCCTACGACTGGCTGCGCGATCTGGCGCCAGTCTCGCTGATCGCCCGTTTTGCGCCGGTGATGATCGTGACGCCGACGCTTGCCGGTAAAGACCATGGCGGACTTCATCGCGCTGTTGAAAGCCAATCCTGGCAAATACAGCTACGGCTCGTCCGGCACCGGGACCGCGGTGCATCTCGCCACCGAGTTGTTCAAAGAGAAAGCCGGCGTCGACATCGTGCACGTGCCGTATCGCGGCACGGTTGCGGTGCTGCCGGACCTGATGTCCGGTCGCGTCGTCATGATGATCGACGGCGTGCCGGCGGAAACCAAGAACATCCAGAGCGGCACCGTGCGGGCGCTAGCGGTGACGACCGCCACCCGCTCGCCGTCGATCCGCCGACGTGCCGACCATGCGCGAAGTCGGCGTCGACTACGAGGTGCCGTTCTGGACCGGACTCTACGCGCCGATCCGCACGCCGCAAGGCGATCGTCGACAAGCTCGCGGCCGCGGCCAACCAGGCCATGCATGACCCGGCGGTCATCAAGCGGCTTGCCGATATCGGCACCGAAGCGGTCGGCTCGTCTCCGGCCGAGCTCGATGCGGCCACCCGCGAGCAGTTCGCGCTTTATCGGCAAGATCGTGCGGGACAATCCGTCGCTGCTGAGCGGGCAGTAGACGCGCGCCGCCTCACGCCGTCTTCTGCACCTTCAGGCCGAGCTCGGCGATGGTCTCTTCGCGCATGATGAATTTCTGGATTTTGCCGGTCACCGTCATCGGAAACGCATCGACGAACTTGACGTAGCGCGGCACCTTATAGTGCGCGATCTGATCGCGGCAGAACGCCTTGATCTCCTCATCGTTGGCGGTCACACCGGGACGCAGCTTGACCCAGGCGCAAATCTCTTCGCCGTAGCGGTCGTCCGGCACGCCGATCACCTGCACGTCCTGGATTTTCGGATGCCGGTACAGAAATTCCTCGATCTCGCGCGGATAGACGTTCTCGCCGCCGCGGATCACCATGTCCTTGATGCGGCCGACGATGTTGCAGTAGCCCTCGGCGTCGATGGTGGCGAGGTCGCCGGTGTGCATCCAGCGCGCGGCGTCGATCGCCTCGCGGCTGCGCTCTTCGTCGCCCCAATAGCCGAGCATCACCGAATAGCCGCGGGTCAGCAGTTCGCCGGGCGTGCCGGGCAGCACGATGCGGCCGTTCAGGTCGACGATCTTGACTTCGAGATGCGGCTGGATGCGGCCGACCGTGGAGACGCGGCGCTCCAGCGGATCTTCGGTCGAGCTTTGAAAGCTGACCGGGCTGGTTTCGGTCATGCCATAGGCGATGGTGATTTCGCGACAGGTTCATCTTGGCGACGGCGCGCTTCATCACCTCGATCGGGCACGGCGAGCCGGCCATGATGCCGGTGCGCAGCGACGTGAGATCGAAGCGGGCGAATTCCGGATGATCGAGCTCGGCGATGAACATAGTCGGCACGCCGTGCAGCGCGGTGCAGCGTTCCTCGGCCACCGTCTCGAGCGTCACCAGCGGATCGAAGCCCTCGCCGGGAAACACCATGCAGGCGCCGTGGGTCACCGCGGCGAGATTGCCCAAGCACCATGCCGAAGCAGTGATAGAGCGGCACCGGGATGCACAGCCGATCTTCCGGCGTCAGCCGCATCGCCTCGCCGATGAAGATAGCCGTTGTTGAGGATGTTGTGATGCGACAGCGTCGCGCCCTTGGGGAATCCGGTCGTGCCCGAGGTGAACTGGATGTTGATCGGCTCGTCGAATTGCAGGATCGGCGCCAGCTCGGCAATGCGCTGTCGTTTCGCTGCGCCGCCGCGCGCAAAGATGTCCGAAAACTTGAACGTGCCGGGATGCCAACTGTCACCAAGCAGCACCACCGAACGCAGCGCCGGCAGCCGCGCCGCTTCGAGTTTTCCCGGCGTCGCGTGGCCGAGCTCCGGCGCAAGCTCGCGCAGCATGCCGATATAGTCCGACGTCTTGAACCGCTCGGCGAGGATCAGCGCCTTGCAGCCGACTTTGTTGAGCGCGTATTCGAGCTCGGTGACACGATATGCCGGATTGATGTTGACAAGGATCAGACCGGCCTTGGCGGTGGCAAACTGAGTCAGCACCCATTCGCTGTTATTAGGCGACCAGATGCCGATGCGGTCGCCGGGCTCGAGCCCGAGCGTCAGCAATCCGGCGGCGAGCTTGTCGACCTCGTTGCGCAATTCGCCGTAGGTGAGGCGCACCTTCTGATGCCGCACGACCAGCGCCGGCCGAGTCCGACTGTTTGTCGCAGACAGCATCGAAGAACTGCCCGATGGTCTCGCCGATCAGCGGGACTTCGCTCGCACCGTTGACGTAGCTCTGTTTGAGCGCGGCCATCGCGTTTCCTCCGGATTTGTCGAGAGTAGCCCGGATTGAGCGTCAGCGAAATCCGGGGACAGCGCTTCAACCGCCCGATCGTTCCCGGATTTCGCTCCGCTCAATCCGGGCTACAGGCTACCCCCCGCAACCCCGCCTGCTTGAGCAGCGGATACGTTACGTCGCGGAATTCGGTCATTCCCGCGATATAGCGCGGCCACGACAGCAGCACACCGTCGAAGCCGGCTTGCGAGAGCCGCGCCAAGCCGTCGACGATCTGCTCCTTGGTGCCGATCAGCGGAAAACCACCCCAACCCGAGATCATCATCTCGGCCATGGCCTTGCGGCGCGCTTCGCGGATAGTCGCGCTGATTGATCTCGGCGCCCATCGTGTCGATGACATTGCGGGCGGCGACCCAGTCGCCTTTCTCATGCACATAATAATCGTAGAAGGCGCGCGCCTCCGCTTCGGTCTCGGCCTGGATCACGGTGGCGTTGGTCCACACTTTTACCTCGCGGCCGTATTCTTCGCGGGCGAGCCGATGATAGGCCTCGACATGGGCGATGTGGGTGGCGAGGTCGTGGGTGCGGATATTGGTGAAGACCAGATCGCAGTGTTTGCAGGCGAAATGCCGGCCGCGCTCGGACGAGCCGGCGTTCATGATCGCCGGATAGGGATGCTGGATCGGTTTTGGCTCAAGGTAACCGCCCCTGATCTTGTAGAAGCGGCCTTCGTGATCGAAGCGCTCATCCTCGGTCCATAGCCGCTTGACGATGCCAAGCCATTCCTCGGCGCAGGCGTAGCGGTCCTCGTGATTGAGCAGCGCGATGCCAAACATTTCCATTTCCGGATAATTCCAGCCGTTGACCACGTTGAGTGTGTAGCGCCCCTGGGAAATGTGATCGATGACGGTGGATTGCTTGGCGGCGATGATCGGGTGATTGAGCGCGACGTGGGACGTCGAGATCACGCCGGCGGCCTTCGTCGCGCCGGCGATGCCGGCCGCCCAGGTATAGGTCTCGAAACCCGGCCCCTGCGGGTCGGTGGCCCCGCCAAAGCCGCGCCAGCGTGCCACCGGCACCAGCGCCTCGAAGTCCATGTCATCGGCAAGCTTGGCCAGCGTCACCGTATTGGGCCAGGTGATCTCGAGCCGGCCGTCGAGATCCGACATCACACATCCGGAATCGAGATTGGTCTGGAATGTGCCGAGCTTGAGCTTGCGGCCGCCGAAGGCCGGATTGGTGTCGCGCCGGTCCTTTTGCTGCGCCCTCATGCCGGCCGAATCCTGAAGGTCACGGAGCGATTAAGTCAAGAAGGTGGCTTCACCATCGCCGGAACCCTCCGACACATCCAACGTTGTCGACCCAACACCAATAAAGTGTGGAGATGACGATGGACTGGAACCGTGTTGAAGGAAACTGGAAGCAGACCAAAGGCAAGGTCAAGGAGAAGTGGGGTCAGCTCACCGACGACGATCTGACCACGATCAACGGCAAGCGCGACCAGCTCGAAGGCAAGATCCAGGAGCGCTATGGCTTGGCAAAAGACATGGTGCGCAAGGACGTCGACGACTGGCTGAAGGCGCAAGACAAAGCCGCCTAGATCGCGGGCGGCAGATGCGCGTGAGGTGCGGGGACGGGCCATCGGCTCGTCCCCGCACCGTTTTGGAACTCCCGTTGCGGCCCATTCGTTGTCCTAAAGGAATGGCAACAAAACATCGGAGGATGTCCATGAGCTCTCCTCAGGACCGCACCGAATTCGGACAACGACACTTGCAAGGCGAGCAACGCACCGTCGTGCCGACCCAACAGGCGCGCCAGGGCGTGACCGGGCATAATGTGCGCTACGTGCTGGGTATCGGCACGGCCGCGGTGGTCGTTGCTTTTGTGGTGCTTTACGCCCTCTATTTTGCTTAAAAACTCTCTCCCCGCCGGACCGATACCGCGGCCAATGTCCCTCCCGCATGGGTTCGATCGGGATGGTTCGCGCGACCGGCTTGTCGTAGAATCAGCCAAGCCGTGAACTGAAGATTCCGGCAAGGGAGGGAATTGCAGATGCTCGCAGCTCTTACACTCGGTTTCATGTTGTTGATCTGGGTGATCGTCATCTGGGGCGCCGCCTACTTCAACCAGAACGTCCATTGATTGAGCCGCGTCACGGCTCGCGCAGCCGATGGCAAGATCGCCGGCAGTTTTTGAACGCTTGCCGCACCTTCCTCGGTTACCGCTGCGACGCGCTGCCGCATGAATTGCCCATTGGGATTGTTAACCCTTAAGCGTCCTACCGCCCCATCGCCGTGCCAATGAAAAGGAAAAAAAACCGAGCCAGGCGGAACCTGACCGCCGGACTCGCGTTCCGTGCTGTGAGGGAAACCACAATGCGTGGTCAGCGTCCGAAGGCTGCCGCGGCACCGTTCGGCATCGACGTATTTACCGCCATCGACCAGGCTGCGTTGGATGCGATTCCGACGGGTCTTTGCGTGTGCACGGCCGAAGGCGCGCTCATTCGCTACAATCGCCGCGCCGTCGAGCTGTGGGGCCGGGCGCCCCGCCTCGGCGATCCGAAGGAACAGCATGGCACCGGCTTCCGGCGCTATCAGGCCGACGGCGCTCCGCTGCCTTTTGCCGCAACGCCGGTCGCCAGCGTGTTGCGCACCGGCCAGCCGATCATGGGTGCTGAGGTCGTCATCGAACAACCCGACGGGTCGCGCGTCCCGGTGCTGATGAACGTCGCGCCGCTCAAGAGCAAACCGGGCAGGCTGCAAGGCGCGGTGTGCAGCTTCCAGGCCTTGACCGAACGCAAGCGCATCGAGGAAGCGCTGCGCGCCAGCGAGGCCGAACTGCAATCGGTGATCAACCGCACGCCGTTCATGCTGGTGCGCTGCAGCCGCGATCTGCACTACCGCTTCGTCAGCCAGGCCTATGCGCAACTGGTCGGCGTTCGGCGCGAAGATATCCTCGGCAAGACCATCGTCGAAGCGATCGGCGCCAAGGGTTACAACACGCTTCGGCCGCACATCGAAAAAGTGCTGCGCGGCGAATCGTCGGAATTCGATTGCGAGATCGACTTCCCGCAGGTCGGGCCGCGCCGCCTGCACATCGCCTACCGGCCGGAAACCAACGCCGCGGGCAAGGTCGATGGCTGGATCGCTTCGCTGCTCGACATCACCGAGCAAAGCCGCGCCGTGCAGGCGCGCGAGCAGCTCGCCAGCATCGTCGAATCGTCCGGCGACGCGATCGTCAGCAAGACCCTCGACGGCATCATCGTCAGCTGGAACAGCGCCGCCGAAAACCTGTTCGGCTACGCGGCCGAGGAAGTCATCGGCAAGTCGATTACAATTCTCATTCCGGAGGAGCTGCACGACGAGGAGCCAAAGATCCTCGCTCGCATCCGCCGCGGCGACAGCCTCGACCACTACGAGACCATCCGGCAGCGCAAAGACGGCAGCCGCCTTCCGGTTTCGCTCAGCGTCTCCCCGGTTAAAGACGCGCATGGCACCATCGTCGGCGCCTCGAAGATCGCCCGCGACATCACCGCGCGCAAAGAGGCCGAACATGAGCGCGATCGCATCGAGGGCGAATTGCGCGAGCTCAGCGAAAAGCTCGAGCAGGAAGTCGAACGGCGCACACTGGAGCGCGACCGCATCTGGAACGTCTCCGAGGATCTGCTCGGCGTTGCGACTTTCGACGGCTATTTCCTCAGCATGAACCCGGCCTGGAGCCGGCTGCTCGACTGGACCGAAGACGAGATCAAGGCGATGCACGTCACCGAGTTGCGTCATCCCGATGATGCCGCGCATTCAGAGGCCGGCCGCCAGCAACTCGCACAAGGCGTGCCGACCGTGCGGTTGGAGAACCGGCTCCGCCACAAGGACGGCTCCTGGCGTTGGCTGCACTGGACCATGACGGAGCATGACGGGCTGATCTACGTCGCCGGCCGCCATGTCACCGCGGAGAAGGAATCCGCGGCCGCCCTACAGCACGCGCAGCGGCAGGCCGCTCATTTGCAGAAAATGGAGGCGATCGGGCAACTGACCGGCGGCGTCGCCCACGACTTCAACAATCTTTTGATGATCGTCAGCGGGCACGCGCAAAGCCTGAAGAAGCGCTTGAGCGAGACGCGGGACGTTCGCGCTTTGCAAGCCATCGAAATGGCGGCAACCCGCGGCGAGAATTTGACGCGGCAATTGCTGGCGTTCTCGCGCACGCTGCCGCTGGACCCTACGGTGATCAGCCTCCCCGACACGGTTGCGGCCATTCGCGACGTGCTGGCCGGCACCATGCACGTCAATATCGAATTCCTGATCGATGTTCCCGGCACCACGTGGCCGGTTAGCGTCGACAAATCCGAGCTTGAGCTGGCGCTGGTCAATCTCGCGGTCAATGCCCGCGATGCCATGCCCGACGGTGGCCGCATATCGCTCGCGGCGCAAAACGTTTCGTTGCAGGCCCATGACGCGCCAAACGGTGCCGCCGGTGACTATGTCGCGCTGTCCGTTGCCGATACCGGCTGCGGCATTCCGGCCGATCTATTACCGCGCGTCGTCGAGCCGTTCTTCACCACCAAGGGGCCGGACAAGGGCACCGGTCTCGGCCTGTCCCAAGTTTACGGCCTGGCGCACCGTTCCGGTGGCACGGTGCAAATCGCAAGCGAAATCGGCCACGGCACCAAGGTCACGATCTATCTGCCGCGCGGCGAGACGCCGATCGCCGCGCCGTCGCCGGAAGACAGCGCGCGCTACATGGCGGCCGACCCGCAGACCATCCTCGTGGTGGAAGACAACAAGGACGTCAAAAACGTCGCCGTCTCGCTGTTGGAGCAGCTCGGCTATAAAACCATCGCCGTGGAATCGGCCTCCGAAGCCCTCGACGTGCTGGCCTCGGGGCAGACGGTCAATCTGCTCTTCACCGACGTCGCGCTGCCCGGCCAACTCGACGGCTTGGCGCTAGCGCGTAAGGTCACCGATCGCTACGGCATCATTCCGATCGTGCTGACCACCGGTTACACGCGGGCCTTCGATAGCGATCCGGAATTTCCAGTGCTACGTAAACCCTATCAGATCTCCGCGCTCGGCCGGCTGATCCACCAAGCGCTTTATCCGCAGAGCGCTAGCACCGCGCATTAGCGTTAGGGCGTGGACGCCTTCCTATTCCGCCGCGGTCGCCATCTTCACACGCGGCCAGGACGGACTGGGCACCGGCTGCCACCATTTCGCAACGCCGAGCTCTTTGGTAATGACGTTCGCGGCGTTGTAGCCCGGGCTACCGGTGACTGCGCCGCCGGTGTGGCTGCTGGCGCCGCAGAGATAGAGGCCCTTCATCGGCGTGGTGTAGCGACCGAGGTCCGGCGTCGGCCGGTTGCCGCCGAGCTGCGACGGCATGTAGGCCCCGACATGGTGGCTGCCCCTGACCATGTTGATGCAATGCCGTTCGATGTCGAGCGGCGAGAACGCCGCCTTGGCGACCACGTTCTTCGCGGTGAGGTTGGGCGCGAACTCGCGCCATTGCGACAGCAACCGATCGGCGACTTCGTCCTTGCGCTTGTCCCAGTTCTGCGGATCGCCATCGAGATCGTACGGTGCCCACGGCCACCAGAACGCGACGTGCTTGCCGGCAGGCGCAATCGAGGGATCGAATTTCGACGAGCAGGTGCCGTTGCCGGCGAAATAGGTCGGCAGCTTCTGCTCATGGATCTCGTCGAAGATACGATCGATCTCTTCGGTGGTGTCGGCGCCGAAAATCATATTCCAAGCACGTGCGACATCCGGGTCCCAGGCTTCCGCCTTCTCGTAGCGCGGCGGCTCGTTCAGGGCGAGGTGCAAAGTCACGAGGCTGTGCGAGCACCATTTGAATCCCCTGATGCTCTCGACCACGTTCGCCGAAAAATTCTGCTCGCCAGCTAGTCTGATGGTCTGCGGCGCGTCGATGGCACTGGCGACGAACCTGGCCGAATAGGTGTCGCCGTTCTGCAGGCGGACACCCGTCACACCCTTTGAATCCGAGGTGATGGCGCTGACATGGGCGTTGCGGACGAGCGTCGCGCCGTTGTCCTCGAGGAGCCGCTCGAGCGCGAGCGCAACCGAGCCGGCGCCGCCGACCGGCAATCCCAGCTTGGTCAGGCGGCTGAGCAGCCGCGGGAAGAACGCACCGACGCCGGGCACGTTCTCGATCGCGATCGCGTGCAGGATGCAATTGAAGAACATGCGAACGTATTCGCTCTCGAAATTGCGCTCGACCGCCTGATGCAGAGTCATCGGCATGTAGGAGAGCAGATCATCCCACTGCGGACCGCTGAGCCTTTTGCCGAGCTCGGCCGGAGGCAGCGGCACCGAGTACATGAACTCCGTCATCACCGGACCCATTTCGGTGACAAACCGCTGGCAGAGCTCTTTGTAACGCTTGGCGTCGTTTTGCGAGAACCGCGCGATGGATTTGGCAGTGCTCTCGACGCTGCGGTGGATGGTCAGCGCCTTGCCGTCGCGGAACACCTGGGCATGCTGTACCTCGGGATAGATGTAGGCGAGGCCGTATTTGTGCAGCTCGAGATCGGACAGGACCGGCCCTTCGCCGATGAAATGATAGGAGGAGTGCGAGTTGTGCTTGAAACCCGGCGCGACGAATTCGCTGGTGTGGCAGCCGCCGCCCATCGCCTCGTTGCGCTCGACGACCGCGATCTTCAGACCGGCTTTGGCCAGATATGACGCGCAGATCAGCCCGTTGTGGCCGCCGCCTACGATGATGCCATCGTATTCCATCGCCGCCTCCCTCGAACATTATGGCGGACGGTCTTGAACGTGCCGTCTCGCTGAAAAATCATGTCACAGCTCGCGTCGGGCGACAACGTCGCGCCGGTGAGCCATCGGCCTAGGCGGCCATCACGCGAATTTTTGACGGGCCGGCTTCGGCGGCACCGATCACGCGCGTAGCGGGATAGCCGGCGGCGACGATCGTTTGCACAATGGCGCCGGCGCGTTCCGGCGCGCAAGAGATCAATAGCCCACCGGAGGTTTGCGGATCGGTGAGCAGATGGCGCTGCCAGTCCGGCAAGTTTTGGGGCAGCGTCACGTCATCGCCGTAGCTCGCCCAGTTGCGCAGCGAAGCGCCAGTGACAGCGCCCTGTTGCGCGAACGCGGCTGCCTCCGACAGCAACGGCAGGTCGCCGGCGCGAATGACCAGCGTGAGCCCGGAGCAGCGCGCCATTTCGAGACCATGGCCCAAGAGTCCAAAACCGGTGACGTCGGTGATGGCGTGCACGGTGGCATCTTTCGCAAGCTCCGCGCCGACCCGGTTGAGCAGCGTCGTGGTCGCGATCATCTCGGCATAGCCCGCGGCCGACAGCACGCCCTTCTTGATCGCGGCCGAATAGATGCCGACGCCGAGCGGCTTGGTCAAAATGATGGCGTCGCCGGGCTTGGCGTCGGATTTGCGGCGCACGTCTTCGGTCTTGCAGATGCCGATGACAGCGAGGCCGTAGATCGGCTCGGGCGAATCGATGGAGTGTCCGCCGGCGACCGGAATGCCGGCAGAGGCGCAAACCGCGGTGCCGCCTTTGAGGATTTCGCGCACCGTCTCCGGCGCGATCTTGTCGACCGGGATGCCTAGGATCGCCAGCGCCATGATCGGCTTGCCGCCCATGGCATAGACGTCGGAGATCGCATTGGTCGCGGCGATGCGGCCGAAATCGTAAGGGTCGTCGACCACCGGCGTAAAGAAATCCGTGGTCGCGATCACGCAGGTGCCGTCGTCGAGTTGCCACACCGCGGCATCGTCGGGCGTCTCGGTGCCGACCAGCAATTGCCGGTACGGCGCCGTGAGCGGCTGGTCGGCCAGAAGCTGCTGCAGCATCGACGGCGCCAGCTTGCAGCCGCAGCCGCCGCCGTGGGCGAGACTGGTCAATCGCACCATTGGGACATTCATGGTTTTGGTTCCCTGTAGACCTGTCCGGCCGTCATCGGCGTTTCACGATCTTGAAAATGTAGACCTCGCCGTCGCGCTGCTGCGCGCTGAGCGTATGGCCGGTCTGATTGGTGAACGCGGGCACGTCGATCATAGTCAACGGATCGGTGCATTCGAGCACCAGCGTGCCGCCGACCGGAATAGCGCGCAGTGCCTTCTTGGCCCGCAAAACAGGTTGAGGACAGCGCAGGCCGCGCAGGTCGAGCACGGTTTCGTTGCCGTGGCCGCTCGCGGCTTGCCGAAGCTCGATCACGTTGCGGTCAGTTCCTTCGACTTGATGGTGTATTTGAAATTATCCGCATCGAGGCAATCGAGCCGCGTATTGCCGGTCTCGGCTTGCGGATACATCAGGAACGCGAGTTTCGGCCCGGTCGAGCCCGGCAGCACGAGGTCGTGGGCGAAATTGTAGGCGATCCAGTTGCCCTCCCAGGCGCCGAGCAAGGTTTTGCGGGCGGCGGCGACCTTCGGATCGTCGATGGCGAGATTGGTCGGCGGTTCCTCGAGCACGACCTTGCGCACGTCGGCGGGATCGGACGCCACCCAACCGTAGCCGGCGACGAAAACTTCGGCGCGGCAATGCTGCGCCTTGGTGATGACTTCGGAGCCGGCGCCGAGCGCCTTGAAGCCGAACTTCGACGGCGCGACGCGGATGCCATAGACGTCGCGCGCCGGAATACCGGCGGCGCGGACGAGCCCGACGAACAGCGCATTGAGATCGGCGCATTTGCCGCCGAGATTTCCGGTTTTGAGCATCGCGGCGATATCGCCGATGCCGCAGCCGCGCACTTTGGCATCGCGGAAGGTGTTCTCGACGATCCATTCGTAGATGGCGTGGACCTTGTCGATCTCGGTCGTCTTGCCGGCGGTGATCTTGTCCGAAGTCTGCTTGACGATGCCGTCAACGGGAATGAGCTTGGTGCCCGCGGTATTGAGTTTGCGCTCGGCCGACTTGAGATCGATCGAGGGCTTGCCGGGCCTGGTCCGATCGACGGCGCGGTCCTGCGTCGCGATCCTGCTGGTGACCTCAACCACAGGCGCCGCTTCGCTGGCCGCCCAGGCGATGTGCAACATCTCGGCGCCGTAACGGGGATCGCGCGCCGGAATCGCTTTGCCGTTGGTCATCCATTTGCTGTCGCCCGATTTGATCCAGTCTTTCTCATTGACCGACGGCAGCGGGATCCAGGCCTGGGTGATGCCGTCGGGTTTTGCGATCTCGAGCCGCGTCGTGACCTGGAAATTGCGCCAGGTGCCGGGCGCCGGATCGAAACTCACGTCGGCGCGGGCGAGCGTCGGCCATTCCGCGGCGAAGGTGAACGCCATACCAGCTTTGAGAAACTCGCGTCTGTCGAAATGCATGGTCAACCTCTTCGATCTATCGGTTGCTGGCATCCTTGATTGAAGGCGGCCCGCCCACACCTGTCGCGGACGTGCTCGTGAGTTCTTTGAGATCGAGGCTATCCCAGGCGTAGTCGGTTTCCACAACGAACCTCGGGCGCAAAGCTGCGTCGAGCACAAAGGTCGTGGGCAGCGTCGCGACCTGCCACGCCTTGGCGACCGCGCGGTCGCGATCGACGGGGAAGTCAACCGGTGTGGTGGCGAAGAAACGCTGCACCCGCGGGTCGGCGACCGCAATCGCCAGCACCTTCACGCTGCCATTGGCGCGCGCCGCGAGGCGGTCGAGCGCCGGCAATTCCTCACGGCACGGCTCGCACCAGGTGGCGAAGAAATGCACCAGCACGACATGGCCGCGCGCCGCTTCCAGCGCGACGTTCGCTCCTGTTGTATTCGGCAAAGAAAAGATCGGTTGGGCGCCGCCGCTCCAGCGCTGCAATTCGGCGGCCGCGGCACGCAACGGCGGCATCGCCAAATAAAAAACAGCCCCGGCGCAGCAGAACGCAGCGACTGCTTTTGAACGCCATGTGCCCCGAACCTCGGGAGCTGAGCGAAACGTCACAACGCAATCATAGTGCGCCGGAGCGCCTTTCCGATCAACACGATTGCGGCATCGCTTACTCCTGCGCCGGATTATTTTGTCGCATCATGGGCGCAGGGCTCGGACGCCGCCGAAAAGCTCAATGCTTTCAACCCTTCTGCGATCTATGCTGCGCTGCACAAATAGACGTCGGTGGAACCCGCGTTGTTTGACACTGTTATTGTTCAAAAATACGCTCCAACACATTGGTGCGTAACATTCATCGACACTCTCTATCGGCCGATAGAGAGCGGCAGGAATGTCCCCCGTAGGGGGCAAACGTCTGAGGAGACGACCTTGAATATGGAACTCTCGCGGCGCCGCTTCTTGGCGGGCGCCAGCGCGGGTCTTGCCGGTACAACAATCGGAGCGCTCGGATTTGGGGGCGTCGAAGCCGCGTATGCCGCGGCGATACGGCCCTTCAAGCTCATCGGCACCACCGAAACCCGCAACACCTGCACTTATTGTTCCGTCGCCTGCGGCATCATCATGTATTCCAAGGGCAACCTTGCGAAGGGTGAGCAGGCCGACATCATCCACATCGAGGGCGATGTCGATCACCCGACCAATCGCGGCACGCTGTGCCCGAAGGGCGCGGCGCTGCTCGACATCGTCCATGCCGAGACGCGCCTGAAATATCCGATGGTGCGCAAGCCCGGCTCCGACAAGTTCGAGCGCGTCACCTGGGATTATGCGCTCGACCGTATCGCGCGCCTGATGAAGGACGATCGCGACAAGAACTTCATCGCCAAGAACGCCGACGGCACCACGGTGAACCGGTGGCTCTCCACCGGCTTCCTCGCGGCCTCGGCAACCACCAACGAAACGGCCTGGGCGACCTACAAGGTCGTGCGCAGCGCCGGGATGCTCGTATTCGACAACCAAGCGCGGGTCTGACACGGCCCCACGGTGTCCAGTTTGGGCCCAACGTTTGGTCGCGGAGCGATGACGAATTCGTGGACCGATATCAAGAACACGGATCTCGTCGTTATCATGGGTGGCAACGCCGCTGAGGCGCATCCGTGCGGTTTCAAATGGGTCACGGAGGCGAAAGCCAATCGTGGCGCCAAGCTGATCGTCGTCGACCCGCGCTATACGCGCTCGGCATCGGTGGCCGACTACTACGCCCCGATCCGCCAGGGCACCGACATCGCGTTTCTCAACGGCCTGATCAACTACTGCATCCAAAACGACAAGGTGCAGTGGGAGTACACCAAGAACTTCACCAACGCGACCTATCTGGTGAAGGAGGGCTTCGACTATCAGGACGGCTTGTTCACCGGCTACGACGAAACCAAACGCGACTACGACCGCTCGACCTGGGAATACCAGATCGGGCCGGACGGCTATGTTCTCACCGACGACACGCTGCAGGATCCGCACTGCGTCTGGAATTTGCTCAAGAAGACCATAGCGGTCTATACGCCCGAAATGGTCGAGCGCATCTGCGGCACGCCGAAGGACAAGTTCCTGAAAGTGGCGGCGATGATTGCCGAGACGTCGGCCAAAGACAAGTTCATGACGTCGATGTACGCGCTCGGCTGGACCCAGCATTCCAAGGGCTCGCAGAACATCCGCACCATGGCAATGCTGCAGCTCATCCTGGGCAATGTCGGTTGCCGTGGCGGCGGCATGAACGCGTTGCGCGGTCACTCCAACATCCAGGGCCTGACCGACATCGGACTGATGTCGCATCTGATCCCCGGATACCTGAATATCCCGAACGACAAGGAAGACAGCCTCGACAAATACATGTCGACCCGCGGCTTCAAGCCGTTGCGGCCGGACCAGACCAGCTACTGGCAGAACTACAAGAAGTTCTTCGTCAGCTTCCAGAAGTCGATGTGGGGAGGCGCGGCGACGGCCGACAATAACTGGGCCTACGATTGGCTGCCGAAGCTCGACGTGCCGTCCTACGACATCTTGCGTGCCTTCGAGCTGATGTTCCAGGGCAAGATGAACGGCTATTTCTGCCAAGGCTTCAATCCGCTGTTGGCCTTCCCGAACCGGAAAAAGCTCACGATGGCGCTGGCGAAGCTGAAGTGGCTCGTCATCATGGATCCGCTCGACACCGAAACCGGGCGGTTCTGGGAGAACCACGGTGAGTTCAACGACGTGGATACGGCGTCGATCCAGACCGAGGTCATTCAGCTTCCGGCGACCTGCTTTGCCGAAGACACCGGCTCGCTGGTCAATTCCGGACGCTGGCTGCAATGGCACTGGGCCGGCGGCACCGCGCCGGGCGAAGCCAAGGGCGACGTCTGGATCATGGCCCAGCTCGGCCAGCGCCTCAAAGCGCTCTACCAGAAGGAAGGCGGCGCATTCCCCGACCCGATCGTCAACCTGACCTGGAACTACAAGGACCCGGGCGATCCGACGCCGGAAGAATTGGCTCGCGAGCTCAACGGCTCGGTGCTCGAAGACGTGCCCGATCCGAACGACGCGACCAAGATGGTGCTGCAGAAAGGCAAGCAACTTGCCAGCTTCGCCACGATGCGCGACGACGGCACGACCGCTTGCGGCTGCTGGATTTATTCCGGCTGCTTCAACGAGGCGGGCAACAACATGGCCCGCCGCGACAACAGCGATCCCGCCGACCTCGGCACGTTCTCGAAATGGGCGTGGTCGTGGCCGGTCAACCGCCGCATCATCTATAATCGTGCGTCGGCGGACCTTTCCGGAAAACCATGGGATCCGACACGCAAGCTCATGGAATGGAACGGAACGACGTGGGTCAGCGATGACGTGCCCGACATCGCGCCGAACGCCAAGCCCGAAGTGGTCGGCCCCTTCATCATGCAGCCGGAAGGCACCGGGCGCCTGTTCGCGCGCGCGACCATGCGCGAAGGGCCGTTCCCGGTGCACTACGAACCGTTCGAATCGCCGATTGCCAATCCGATCAATCCCAAGATCCGGGGCAATCCGGTGGCGCGCGTGTTCAAAGGCGACATGGAGCAGTTCGGCGATGCCAAGGAGTTCCCCTACGCGGCAACCTCCTACCGGCTCACCGAGCATTTCCACTACTGGACCAAGCACAGCCAGATCAATGCTTCGCTGCAGCCGGAATTCTTCGTCGAGATCGGCGAAGAACTGGCCAAGGAAAAGAGCATTGCCAACGGCAGCTGGGTCCGCGTCTGGTCGAAGCGCGGCTCGGTGAAAGCCAAGGTCTACGTGACCAAGCGCATCGTGCCGATGATCTGCGACGGCAAGACCGTCCATGTCGTCGGCATCCCGCTGCATTGGGGTTTCATGGGCCGCGCCCGCAAGGGTTTCGGTCCCAATTCGCTGACGCCTTATGTCGGCGACGCCAATGCCGAAACGCCCGAGTTCAAGGCGTTCCTGGTCGACATCGAGTCCATCCCGTCCGGACCGGTGGCGTAGGGAGGAAGCCATGGCATTCGAATTCGAGCTTTCCAACCCGAATACGGTGAACCCGACGACAAATCTGAGCGACGCCGATCTGGTGCGCCGCTCGGCCTCATCGGTGCCGGCGCCGGCGCGTCAGCTCACGCCGGTGGCGAAACTCATCGACGTGTCGAAATGCATCGGCTGCAAGGCCTGCCAAGCGGCGTGCCTGGAGTGGAACGACAAGCGCGCGGACATCGGCACCTTTACCGGGTCCTATGACAACCCGGCCGACCTGACGCCGGAAATGTTCACGCTGATGCGGTTCACCGAATGGGTCAATCCGGAGACGAAAAATCTCGAATGGCTGATCCGCAAGGACGGCTGTATGCATTGCGCGGACCCGGGCTGCCTGAAGGCCTGCCCGGCGCCAGGCGCCATCGTGCAGTACTCCAACGGCATCGTCGACTTCGTGCACGAGAACTGTATCGGCTGCGGCTATTGCGTGCGGGGCTGCCCGTTCAACATCCCGCGCATCTCCAAGGTCGACAACAAGGCCTACAAGTGCACGCTGTGCTCCGATCGCATCGCCGTCGGCCAGGGTCCGGCTTGCGCCAAGGCCTGCCCGACCCATGCGATCACCTTCGGCACCAAGGAGGAGATGAATAAGCACGCCGCCGACCGCATCAAGGATCTCAAATCCCGCGGCTTCGCCAATGCGGGCCTGTACGATCCGCCGGGCGTCGGCGGCACCCACGTGATGTATGTGCTGCATCACGCCGACCAGCCGGAAATCTACGCCGACCTTCCCAATAACCCGCGCATCAGTCCGATCGTGGAATTGTGGAAGGGCACTGCGACCAAATATGTCGGCCTGGCCGCGATGGGCCTCATGGTCGCGATCGGCTTCGTCCATCATCTCGTCGAGGGCCCCAACAAGGTCTCGCGCGACGACGAAGAAAGCGCCAAACGCTTGGCAGGGAGCGGTCGGCCATGACAGCGTACGACGTCGAGCCGGGCGACAGCGTCCATCCGGGCGATCCGGTCACCGTCGACCGCTATACCGGCGGCGCGCGCATCAATCACTGGATCACAGCGACGTGCCTGGTGCTGCTCGCGCTGTCGGGGCTGGCGCTGTTTTCGCCGGAGCTCTACTTCCTCACCGGCTTGTTCGGCGGCGGACAGTGGACGCGGGCCATTCATCCGTGGCTCGGCGTGGTACTGTTCTTCAGCTTCTTCGGCCTGTTCATCCGATTCTGGCGGGCCAATTTGTGGAAGGCTGAGGACGGCACCTGGCTGGCGCGGCTGCGCGACGTGCTGTCGGGACACGAGGAGCGCCTGCCGGAAGTCGGCAAATACAATGCCGGCCAGAAGGCGGTGTTCTGGCTGATGTCGATCCTGATTATCGTGCTGATCTCAAGCGGCTTGGTGATGTGGGACCAGTACTTCTACGGCTACACCAATATCGAGCAGAAGCGCATCGCCGTGCTGGTCCATTCCGCGGCGGCGATCATCATCATCTGCGTCTGGATCGTACATGTTTATGCCGCGATCTGGGTGCGTGGCACCATCGGCGCCATGACGCGCGGCCAAGTCACCGGCGGCTGGGCTTGGCGGCACCATCGCAAGTGGCTTCGCGAACTGGTTGGTGGTAAGAGTAGCTGAACGACGACCGGCGCCCGTCGCAAAAAGACGAGCCCCGTTCACCAGTCTGTCACGTGGCCCGTGCGGTTCGTGAGGTAGCAAATGAGTAAGGCCGGCGCGCCTCGGCACGATCCGATCCCGATCGGGGAGATCGCGGCGCCGCCATTTGTGCGCCCGCCCGATCCTCTCACACTGTTTGCCACCCGCTCATTGCGCTTTCGCACGCTGGCCGAAGGCCATCAACTCGGGCCATATTTGCTTTTCCTCGCCGCCATCAGCGAATGCCAGCATCGCATCCAAAAAGACCTGCCGGAACCCGATCTGCCGGCCGATGACGCCCGCATCCGCGCGCGCGAGCACGCCATGCCGCCGCTCGACCGCACTCGTTTCACCACCGATGCTGCGCTCGATGCGACGCTGGATCGGCTCTTGGCATTGGCTGCCACCATCGACATGCCGGACAACGCCCGCGAGGCGATCGAGCGCGCCCGCAGCGCCGATGCCGCCGCGCGTGACGGCATGGCGCGCGCGGTACTGGCGGACGCCATTCCGGTCGAGACGCTGGCCGATCACGTTTATGTCGCCGCCGCGCTGCAGGTGCATTTCGCCCGCCGTGCGGCGCGGCTCGATCCGGCCGCGCTAGTGCCGATCGGCGACGGCGTCTGCCCGGCCTGCGGCGGCGCGCCGGTGACGTCCGCGATCGTCGGCTGGAAGGGCGCCCACGGCACGCGATTCTGCACCTGCTCGCTGTGCGCCACGCAATGGCATGTGGTGCGCATCAAATGCGTACTGTGTGAATCCACCGCGGGCATCGCCTATGAGGAACTCGACAGCGGACCGGACACGGTCAAGGCGGAGACCTGCGAAAGCTGCCACGGCTATGTGAAGATTCTGCACCAGCACAAAAATCCGCAGCTCGAACCCGTCGCCGACGACGTGGCCACGCTCGGGCTCGACATCCTGCTGCGCGAGAACGGCTATCGGCGCGGCGCCGTCAATCCGTTCCTGCTCGGTTATTGAGGGTGCGAATGGCAAAAGAAGCCGCTGTGTTGCGCAAGCTGCCCTCGGTCGACGAGGTGTTGCGCACGGCCGTGGCGGCGGACGCCTCGGCGCGGTTCGGCCGCTCCGCCGTCGTTGCCGCGGT
Source organism: uncultured Alphaproteobacteria bacterium (assembly GCA_963724715.1). Classification (GTDB taxonomy): domain Bacteria; phylum Pseudomonadota; class Alphaproteobacteria; order Rhizobiales; family Xanthobacteraceae; genus BOG-931. The sequence continues at coordinate 618,284 of CAVRVV010000009.1, forward strand.
GCGCCAGACGCTGGCCGTGGCGCGCGCCAATGGCGCTCTGCCGGGCGGCTCGGACCATGTCGCGGCGGCGGCGCTGACGCGGCTCGAAATCGCGCAGCAGCCGAAGCTGCGGCCGGTGTTCAACCTCACCGGCACCGTGCTGCACACCAATCTCGGCCGCGCGCTGTGGGCAGAAGCCGCGATCGAGGCGGCGCAGATGGCTATGCGCAACGCGGTGGCGCTCGAATTCGATCTCGGCGCCGGCCATCGCGGCGATCGCGACGATCTCGTTCGCGACCTGTTGTGCGAACTGACCGGCGCCGAAGACGCCACCGTAGTCAACAACAACGCCGCCGCGGTTTTGCTCGTGCTCAACACGCTCGCCAAAGGGCGCGAGGCGATCGTCTCGCGCGGCGAGCTGATCGAGATCGGCGGCGCCTTCCGCATGCCCGAGATCATGAGCCGCGCCGGTACCAAATTGGTCGAGGTCGGCACCACCAACCGTACCCACAAGAAGGATTACGTCGGCGCGCTCGGACCTAAGACCGGGCTCATCCTAAAAGTTCACACCTCGAACTATCGCATCGAGGGTTTTACCAAAGAAGTTTCCGCACGCGATCTTGCGGCGCTCGCCCGCGAGCGCAAGGTGCAACTGGTCAACGACCTCGGCTCCGGCACGCTGATCGATCTCGCCCGTTACGGGCTGGCACACGAGCCGACGGTCAAGGAAGCCGTCGCCGACGGCGCCGATCTCGTCACCTTCTCCGGCGACAAGCTTTTGGGCGGCCCGCAAGCCGGCTTCATCGTCGGCCGCAAGGACTTGATCGCGCGGATCAAGAATAACCCGATGAAGCGGGCGCTGCGCATCGACAAGATCCGCCTTGCCGCGCTCGAAGCGACGCTGCGGCTCTATCGCGATCCGGATCGGGTTGCGGAACGTTTGCCGACGCTGCGTTTTCTGGCGCGGCCCAAAAAAGAAATCGAGGCCGCGGCGCGGCGGCTGTTGCCGGTCATTGCCGCAAAAATCGGCGACGGCTTCGACGTGGCGGTCGTGCCCTGCGCCAGCCAGATCGGCTCCGGCGCGCTGCCGATGGAAACGGTGCCGAGCACCGGCCTCGCGATCAGGCCGCGCGCCGCCAAGCACAGCGGTCGGTTGCTGACAGCGCTGTCGATGACATTGCGCCGGCTGCCGGTCCCGGTGGTCGGCCGCATCGAGGACAGGGCCCTCCTCCTCGACCTGCGCTGCCTCGACGACGAGGAGGTCTTCATAGCCAATCTCGCTACGCTGAACGTCGCGGAGGACACCGATGCGCTGGCTTGACGCATTGGCGAAAAAAGCGCGGCCGGACGACGACGTCAGCGTCGCCGACCGCATGGCGGAAGCTTATGAGGCGTCGAGTCGCGGCGACTATGCACGCGCACTCGAAATCTGGGGACCGCTGGCACACGATGGCGTGGCCCGCGCGCAGAACAATGTCGGCGCCTGTTTCACCGAAGGGCTTGGCGTCGAGCGCGACCCCAAGCTCGCATTGCAATGGCTGTCGCTGGCGGCGGCAGCGGGCGATGCCGTTGGCCAACGCAATTGCGCGGCGCTCTATTTCAAAGGCGAAGGCGTCGAACAGGATTTTTCTCGCGCGCTGGAGCTTTATCGCGCCGCCGCCGAACAAGACGACGGTGCCGCCCAGGACATGCTGAGCTGGATGCTGCTCGAAGGCGAAGTCGCCGCGCCCGATTATGTCGCCGCGCGCGAATTTGCCGAACGGGCCGCCGCGCACGGTATCGCCGCCGCGATGACGCGGCTCGGCATGATTTTCCACAACGCGCTCGGCGTCGAGCGCGATCCAGCGCAGGCCGCCGATTGGTGGCGGCGCGGCGCCGAGCGCGGCGACACCGACGGCCAGGCCATGCTGGGCGCGGCGTTCCATCTCGGCTCCGGCGTCAAGCGCGATCCGGTCGAGGCCCTGGTCTGGCTGTTGCGGGCGCGCGCCGGCGGCAGCCCGCTGGCGGGACAGTTCTTTCAAGCCGTGCGCTCAGCGCTCACGCCCGCGCAAATCGCCGAAGCCGAACGGCGCGGCGCCGCGCCCTTGCCGGAGACATTGTCAGGATCTTGGTCATGATCGTCGGAACCGCCGGCCACATCGATCACGGCAAGACTTCGCTGGTGCGTGCGCTGACCGGCGTCGACACCGACCGGCTGAAGGAAGAAAAAGCGCGCGGCATTTCCATCGATCTCGGCTTTGCCTATCTGCCGGCGCCGGACGGCACCGTGCTCGGCTTCGTCGACGTGCCGGGCCACGAGAAATTCGTCCACAACATGCTCGCCGGCGCCACCGGCATCGATTTCGTGCTGCTGGTGATCGCCGCCGACGACGGCGTCATGCCGCAGACCCGCGAGCATCTCGCCATCGTCGACCTGCTCGGCATCGCCCGCGGCATCGTCGCGCTCACCAAGATCGATCTCGCGGCGCCGCCGCAGCAAGCGAAGGTCCTGGTCGACATCGCTCAGCTCTTGCAAGGCACCGGCCTGGAAGGCGCCGAGATCGTCGCGGTCTCGACCGTGACCAGCGACGGCATCGACGCATTGCGCGAAAAAATGTTCGACGCGGCGCACGCCATCCGGGCGCGGGCGACAGCGGAGCGTTTCCGGCTCGCGGTCGACCGTTCTTTCACTTTGGCCGGCGCCGGCACCATCGTGACCGGCACCGTGCTGTCGGGCGCGGTCGCGACGGGAGAACGGGTGACGATCAGTCCGTCGGGTTTGGTCGCGCGGGTGCGCTCGCTCCACGCGCAGAACCGGCCGACCGAGCACGGCATCGCCGGACAGCGCTGTGCGCTCAATCTTGCCGGCGACGGCATCAGCAAGGACGCCATCGCCCGCGGCCAGGTGGTGCTCGACCCCGGCTTGCATGCACCCACCGACCGCATCGACGCCGCCTTGCGCTCGCTCGCCACCGAGCAGAAACCTGTGACGCAATGGATGCCGGCGCGGCTGCATCATGCCGCGACCGAAATCGGCGCCCGCATCGTGCTGCTTGGCGACACACCGATCCCGCCCGGCGGCGAAGCAATCGTGCAGATCGTGCTCGAGCGGCCGATCGCGGCGGCGGCAGGCGACCGCTTCGTGCTGCGCGACACCACGGCGCAACGCACCATCGGCGGCGGCAAATTTTTGGACCTGCGCGCGCCGTCGCGCAAGCGGCGCACGCCGGAGCGGCTGGCGCAATTGCAGGCGCATATGATCGAAGATCCTGCGCGTGCGCTCGCGGCTCTGCTCGACATCGCTCCGCACTACGTCGATCTCACCGCGTTTGCACGCGACCGCGCGCTCAGCGAAACGCAGACGCAAACCATTTGCGAAACCCTGAGCGTCGTCAAAGCAACGGCGGGCGAGCGCGTGTTCACGCTGTCGGCGCCGGTCTGGCTGCAATTCAAGCGCGGCCTGTTGGCGGCGCTGCAAAGCTTTCATGCCGCCAATCCGGATCTGCCCGGCATCGGCCTCGAGCGGCTGCGCCTGCAGCTCCAACCGCGCTTGCCGGCGCCGTCATTTCTCTCGATTCTTCAAGGCTTTGTGCGAAACAAGGAGATCGCGCTCGACGGCGCCTGGGTGCGGCTATCCGGCCACGAAGTTCGCCTCACGCCGGCCGACGAAAAAATCTGGCAAAAGGTCACACCGCTCCTTGGTGGCGCCGAGCGGTTCCGGCCGCCGCGCGTGCGCGACATTGCGACATTGCTGACCCAGCGCGAGACCGACATCCGGCGCCTGCTCAAGCTCCTTGGCCGCATGGGCAAGGCCGACGAGGTCGCACATGACCATTTCTTCCTGCGCGAGACCGTGGCCGAGATGGTCGGCATTGTCGTCGATCTCGGCACGACGTCGCCGAGCGCCCAGTTCACCGCGGCGCAGTTCCGCGACCGGGTTGACAACGGCCGTAAGGTCGCGATCCAGATTCTGGAATTCTTCGACCGCCACGGCGTCACCTTGCGCCGCGGCGATCTGCGCCGCATCAACAAGCACCGGCTCGACCTGTTCCGCCGCGCGGCGGACGTGGCGGGCCAGGACACATCCGAATCAGGAAGAAACTCGTCCCCGGTGGGGCGTCCGGACTTCAAATCCGGGAGGGGCCGCGAGCCGGTCCTTGGTGGGTTCAACTCCCTCTCTCTTCCGCCACGCTAGAGCATGATCCCGAAAAGTGGATACCGGTTTTCGGATAAGATCATGCTCAAATAAAGATTTTAGACCGTGATCCGATTCAATTGAATCGGATCATGGTCTAAAGCAAACGGAGACGCCCGTTGTCGACTTCCGAACCCGAAACGCCAGCGACCGATTTCGACCGCTGGCTGGCGGACGAATTCGCGGCGACCAGTGCGTTCACCGCGCTGGTGGTCCTGGTCTCGATCACCGACACCAAGGTGCTGCCGTTGTGCTCGACCTATCTCAACGTCATCGGCACCGAGACCGACTGGAGCGAGATCGTCGTCCTGTTCGCCGGCTCAGGGCAGCAATGGGACGGCGCATCGTTTTTCCCGGTGACGGCGCCCGACGGCGGCCCGCTCGATAACCCAACGGCGCGGTTGCGGCTGCGCGAATTGGAAACCCGCCTCGACACCAATCCGCTGGTGCTCAACGCAGGCCATTTCTTCGACAAATGGGGTCGGCGGCTGAAGGTCGAGGAGACCGAATTGCAATGAGCGCGCGCCGCCTGCTCATCGTGTTGATGAACACCGACCCGCGCAATCCCGAGGAGCTCGGCGCGCCGTTCTATTACGCCGCGGTCGCCGCAGCGATGGATCACCCGGTCGACGTGCTGTGCACCGCGACCGCCGGCAAATTGATGCTTAAAGGTGTTGCTGAAGCGATCACCATCAAGCCGGGCGATCCGATGACGGTCTACGACTGGATCAAAGAAGCCCACGGCCAAGGCGCCAAATTCTGGGCCTGCCCCGCCAATCTCGAATTGTTCGGCAAGACCGAGGCCGATCTCATTCCCGAATGCAACGGCGTGATGGGCGCCGCCGCCATGATCCAGGACGTCATGGGCGACGATTGCCGCGTGCTGACCTTTTAGAGGCTTTTGCATTGGCTCGCGTCCAGGATCACGAATTCCCCGAGCATCTCTTCTACGACGTCGAGAACCAGATCTGGTATGCGCCGCTTGGCGACGGCACGTTGCGCACGGGCTTCACCAGCTGGGCCGCGGCGCTGATGGGTGAAGTGCTGGTCTTCACGCCGAAGCGTCTAGGCCACGCCTTCGAGAAGGACCGCTGGTTCGCCATGGTCGAGGGCGGCAAATGGGTCGGCGCGGCGCGTGCCGGATTCGATGGCACTGTGGTGGCGCACAATGAAACCCTGATCGACAAACCCGAGCTTCTAACCAGCGACGCCTTCGGCGGCGGCTGGATGCTGATCGTCCGGCCGGCAGGTGACGATTGGATGACCGGCCTGGTCACCGGCGCCGCCATCGGTCCGACAATCGAGCGCTGGATTGCCGGCGGCTCATACAAGGAGCGTACCGGCTGAACCGGCGACGAAAAGACCGTTTCCGGTCCGCGCTTTGTCTGCGATGATGGCGTGGGGCCGGTCCCACCCGTGCACAGAGGTGGGCTGGCAAAGTCACGAACCAAGCGATCAAGGGAGGAGCGACCATGATGCCAAAAGCGGGGGCACCGCAGGCACAGCAAAGCGGAAAAGTCGACCGGCAACGCCGCAAGCTGGTCAAGCTGATCGCGGCGAGCGGCGCCGGCGCCATTGCGTCGCCGTGGATGTTTCAATCCTCGCGCGCGGCCGCCAAGACCATCAAGATCGGCATGATCACGCCGGAGACCGGACCGATTGCCGCGTTCGGCGAGCCGTCGAAATGGGTGGCCGAGGGCGTTAGCAAAGCTTTGGGCGACGGCATCACGGTCGCCGGCGAGAAGCATCCGGTGCAAATCCTCAACCGGGACAGCCAATCGAATCCCAACCGCGCCTCGGAAGTGGCGGCGCAGCTCATCAATAACGACAAGGTCGACATCATGATCGCCTCGTCGACGTCGGACACCACCAATCCGGTGGCCGACCAGTGCGAGCTTGCCGGCGTGCCCTGCGTCACTTCGGACGATCCGTGGCAGGCTTGGTTCTTCGGCCGCAAGGGCGATCCCAAGAAGGGGTTCGACTGGACCTACCACTTCTTCTGGGGTTTCGACATGGTCGCCAACATGTTCGCCGAGATGTGGCTGACGCTGCCGACCAACAAGACCGTCGGCGTCATGCTGACCAACGATCCCGACGGCGTCGCCGCCAGCGACCCCGTGCACGGCTTGCCGGCCACCATCAAGAGCCACGGTTTTGACGTGCACTTCCTCGGCCTTTATCCGCCGCTATCCGACGACTTCTCCTCGCAGATCGCCGAATTGAAGAAGGCGAACTGCGACATCGCCTGCGGCATTTTCAATCCGCCGCAATTCGCGATCTTCTGGACGCAATGCGCGCAGCAGGGCTACCGGCCGAAGATCGTCACACCGCCGAAGGCGCTGTTGTTCCCCACCGCCGTCGAGGCGCTGGGCGATCGCGGCGCCGGCATGTCGACGGAAGTGTGGTGGTCGCACCATCACCCGTTCAAGTCGGGGCTGACCGGCGAGACGGCGCAGCAATATTGCGACGCCTACGAGAAGGCGAGCGGCAAGCAATGGACCCAGCCGCTCGGCTTCAAGCACGCCAATCTCGAAGTCGCGATCGACGTCCTCAAGCGCTCGAAGAAGCTCGAAGCCAGCGCCATCCGCGACGCCATCGCGGCGACCGACTACCAGTCGATCGTCGGCCCGATCACCTGGAAAGGCGGGCCGACCAATCCGGTGCCGAACGTGTGCACCACACCGCTGGTCGGCGGCCAGTGGGTCAAGGGCACCAAGTTCAAGTACGACTTGAACGTCGTGTTCAACAAGGCCGCGCCGAACATCCCGCTCGACAGTCCGTTCGTGCCGATTCAATATTCCTGAGACGTTCAGGGTCGATGAAATACCCTCGCCGCGCGCGACACGCGCGGCGGCTGTCTATATAAAAGTCCCTCATGACGGTGCTTTTGCAACTTGATGCGGTGTCGAAATCCTACGGCGCGCTCAAAGCCGTCGACACCGTAAGCCTTGCCGTCGCCGACGGCGAGGCGCTCGCCGTGATCGGCCCCAACGGCGCCGGCAAGACCACCCTGTTCAATCTGATCACCGGCGACGTCGCGCCGAGCAAGGGCCGCATCGTATTCGGCGGCGCCGACATGACCGCCATGGCGCCGCACGCGCGCTCGCGGCTCGGCATCGGCCGCTCCTATCAGATCCCGCATCCGTTCGCGAACATGAGCGTGTTCGAGAATTTGCTGGTGGGGGCGATCTATGGCGGCGGCACGAGCGAGCGCGACAGCTATCCGCGCTGCTGCGATGTGCTGCGGGTGACCGGGCTTTACGACAAAGCCAACGTGCCGGCACGGACGCTGACGCTGCTGCAACGCAAACGCCTCGAGCTGGCGCGGACGCTGGCGATCCAACCGAAGCTGCTACTGCTCGATGAGATCGCCGGCGGGCTGACCGAGTTCGAATGCGGCGAACTGGTCAAGACCATCAAGACCATCCACGCTAACGGCACCACGATCGTCTGGATCGAGCACATCGTCCATGCGCTGGTTTCTGTGGCGAGTCGCTTGGTTGTCATGAACTTCGGCCAGATCCTGGCGCAAGGCGATCCGCGCGAGGTCATGGCAGAACCCAAAGTGCGCGAAGTCTATATGGGCATGCCGGTGTCATGAGCCTGCTCGCGACCAACAATCTCTCGGCATTCTACGGCGACTTCCAGGCGCTGTTCGATATCAATGTCAGCGTCGAGCAAGGCGAGACCGTCGCCATCATCGGCGCCAACGGCGCTGGCAAGACCACGTTTTTGCGCGCAGTCGCCGGCGCGTTGCCGACCGCGCCAGACATGGTGACGTTCGACAGCCAGCCGATCGGCCACAAGACGCCGCACGAGGTGGTGCGGCTCGGCATCGCCATGGTGCCGGAAGGCCGCCGGCTGTTTCCGAGCCTTTCGGTCGAAGAGAACCTTCTGCTCGGCAGCCATAGCGAGCGCAAAGGACCGTGGAATCTAAAGCGCGTCTATGAGCTGTTCCCGCGCCTGCGGGACTTGCGCCACCTGCCGGCGCCGGCTTTGTCCGGCGGCCAGCAGCAGATGGCGGCGGTGGGCCGCGCCTTGATGGCCAATCCGCGGCTATTGCTGTGCGACGAGCTCTCTCTCGGCCTGGCGCCGGTCGTCATCCGCAACATCTATCAATGCCTCGGCGCCATTACCGCCGAAGGCACTACCGTCGTATTGGTCGAGCAGGACATCAATCGCGCGCTCGACGCCTCGGCGCGATTCTATTGTTTCCAGGAGGGCCGCCTGGCGCTGAGCGCGCCGACCAAGAATTTCGATCGCTCAGCGATCACGGCTGCGTATTTCGGTTTGTGAGGCAGCCGCGATGGAATGGCTCAACATCCTCATCCAAGGCAGCCTGCTCGGCGGCATCTACGCGCTATTCGCCATCGGGCTGTCGATGTCGTTCGGCATCATGCGGCTCGTCAACATCGCTCACGGCGACTTCATCGTGCTGTCGGCCTATGTGGCGCTGGTGGTCACCCAAGGCACCGGGCTCGATCCGATCTCGAGCCTGATCATCGTCGTGCCGGTGATGTTCGTCGTCGGCTATGCCATCCAGCGCGGCTTGTTGAACCACACGCTCAGCGGCGGACTGTTGCCGCCGCTGCTCGTCACCTTCGGTATTTCTGTGATCATCCAGAACGGCCTGCTGGCCGGATTTGGCGCCTATACGCAACGGCTGCACGAAGGCGCCATCGAGACCGCGAGCGTGCAGATTCCCGGCGGCATCTCGATCGGCGTCTATCCGCTGGTGGTTTTCGCCGTGGCGGTGTTCGCCATCGCCAGTCTTCAGCTTCTGTTCTATCGCACCGGCCTCGGCCGCGCCTTCCGCGCCGTGTCCGACGATGCTGATACCGCGGAACTGATGGGCATCGACAACCGCAAGCTCTATGCGCTGGCGCTCGGCATCGCCATGATCTTCACCGCCATCGCCGGCGTGCTATTCGCGATCCGTACCATCTTCGATCCTGCGGCCGGGCCGATCCGGCTCATTCTGGCTTTCGAGGCCGTGATCATCGGCGGGCTCGGCAATATGTGGGGCACGCTGATCGGCGGCGTGGTACTCGGCGTTGCGCAGGCGGTCGGCGCGGCGCTGTCGCCGACCTGGCAAATCCTTGCCGGCCACATCGCCTTCCTGGTCATCCTGATCGTCCGCCCGAGCGGACTGTTTCCGCGCACCAAGGACTTGTGATGGAAGCCGAGCGCGTCGAGCGTGCCACGAAAGCCAGTCGCGCCTTCGCCTTGGTCGCGGCGCCGGCGCTGGCCGCGCTCGTGGCGTTGCCGTGGTGGGGCGATGCCGGTTGGATGCGGCTTATTGCCGAGATGGCCTATTACCTCGCCCTTGCTCAACTGTGGAATCTGCTCGCCGGTTATGCCGGCCTCGTCTCGGTCGGCCAGCAGGCCTATGTCGGGCTCGGCGGCTATGCGCTGTTCTATCTGACCGGCGCGCAGAACATGAACGTCTATCTGGCGCTGGCGATTGCCGGGCCGTTCGCCGGCCTGCTCGCCATCCCGGTCTCGTTTGCGGTGTTCCGCCTGCGCGGCGCCTATTTCGCCGTCGGCACCTGGGTCATGTCCGAAGTCTTTGCGCTCTCGGCAAGCCTCATCGCCGTGCTCGGCGCCGGCTCCGGCCTGTCGCTGACGCCGGCGATCTTGCGGCAGATCTCGCCCGACCGCGGCAGCCGCGATGCCATCCTTTATCTGATGTCGCTTGCGATCTCGGTCGTGGTCTGCGCCATCGTCTATCTCTTGCTACGTTCGCGCCACGGCTTGGCGCTGACCGCGATCCGCAATTCCGAGCCGGCGTCGGCGAGCCTCGGCGTCAATACCTTCCGCACCAAATTCATCATCTATGTCGCCACCGCCGCCTGCACCGGCCTGATCGGGGCGCTGATCTTTTTGCAGAAGCTTCGCATCTCGCCCGAGGCGGGTTTCAGCATCAACGATTGGACCGTGGTGGTGATCTTCATGGTTGTCATCGGCGGCATCGGCACAATCGAGGGACCGTTCATCGGCATGCTGGTCTACATTACGCTGCGTGAGCTTTTGGCCGACTACGGCACCATCTATCTGATCCTGATGGGCATGATCGCCATTGCGGTGATGCTCAAAGCGCCGTCGGGGATTTGGGGCTGGGTGGTGCAGCGCTACGACCTGCAGCTTTTCCCGGTCGGCCGGCGCCTGGTGCTGGCGCCCCCGCCGCAAACAGCCGAGCGATAGGAGCAGCGCATGCCGCCCTCCCCGACCCAGAGCGCGACCAAAGAGGAGATCATGGACCGCGTCCGCGCCATGGCGCCGCGTTTTGCCGAGCGCGCCGCGGCGGCGGAAGAGGCGCGGCGAATCCCTGAAGGGTCGGTCAAGGAAATGCTCGACGCCGGCTTTGCCCGCATCCTGGTGCCGAAGAGCGCCGGCGGCTATGGGCTTGGCTTCGACACCTGGTTCGAAGTCACGCGCGAGCTCTGCAAGGCCGATGCGTCGCATGGCTGGTGCGCCAGCCTGATCATCCACCACAATCATTTGATCGCACAGTATCCGCAAGCCGCGCAGCAGGCGCTGTGGACCGCCGGTCTCGACGTGCCGGTCGCAGCCTCGTTCGCGCCGGCGACGGTCGCCGTGCCGGTCGACGGCGGCTATCGCGTCTCCGGAAAGGGCTCGCCGTTCGCCAGCGGCGTCGATCATTGCACCTGGGTCATGCTCGGCGGCATGGCGCAGGACGGCGACACGCCAGAGTGGAAATTCTTCCTGGTCGCGCCCGGCGACTACACCATACGCGACACCTGGTTCACCGCCGGCATGCGCGGCACCGGCAGCAAGACCATCGTCACCGACAACGCCTTCGTGCCGAGCGGGCTGGTGCTGAAGCTGACGGAGCTGCGCGACGCCAAAACGCCGGGCGGCGCCATGCACAAGAACGTCATCTTCCACACGCCATTCTTCTATTACGCGCCGATCTCGTTCGCGACGCCGATGCTCGGCGCCGCACAGGGCGCCTACGAGCATTTCCGCGACTGGACCAAGGCGCGTCAGGCCCAAGACGGCTCATCGGTCGCCGAGAAAACCTCGGTCCAGGTGCGCATGGCGCGCACCGCCGCCGATCTCGATGCCGCCGATCTTCTGTTGCGGCGTGCCGTCAACGTCACCGACGCGCCACAAGATTATTCGCCAAATCATCTCGCCCGTTCGGTGCGCGATTTCGCGCGGGTATCCGAGCTGACGGTTTCGGTGATCGACACGCTGGTCGCCTTGAGCGGCACGGCGAGCTTCAACACCTCGCACCCGTTGCAACGCGCCTGGCGCGACATCCACTTTATGTCGATGCACATCGCCGTCAACACCGAGATGAATTTTTCGCACTACGGCCGCATGGAACTCGGCCTGGGACGCGATGCCAGCCGGCCGTATTTTTGACCTGTCATCACCTGTGTTTCCCGGATGCGGTGCAGCACGAAGTGGTGCACCGCTGATCCGGGACCGCTCTGGACTCGGCGTTTGTTACGATCCCGGGTCTGCAGTGCATCACTCCACTGCGCTTCGTGCTGCACTGCGCCCGGGAAACACGCCGCGGTAATCAGCGCAACCCCGCCTGCTGCACCAGCGGATAGACCTTGTCCTTGAACCAGCGCTGGTCGTCGATATAGCGCGGCCAGTTCAACAGCGTGCCGTCGAGGCCCATCTTCGACATGCGAATGAGCCCGTCGACGATCTGCTCCGGCGTGCCGATCAGCGGATAGCCGCCCCAGCCGGCAATGAAATGCTTCTTCATCTCGGCCAGCACCGGCGGCGGCAAGGTCTTGGCGTTGGCGATCATGGTCTCGACCAGATTTGAGACCGCCTCCCAATCGCCTTTCGCGTTCACATAGTCCTCGAAATAGTCCTTCGCTTCCTTCTCGGTCTCGCCCTGGACCACATAGGCGTAGCTCCAGACCTGGATGTCGCGGCCGTATTCCTTGCGGGCGAGCTCACGATAAGAGTCGACCTTGGCCTTGCAGTCGTCAAAATCGTGCGAGCCGAATACCACATAGACCATGTCGCAATACTTTGCCGCGAAGTGCTGGCCCTTGTCCGAGCCGCCCGCATTCATCACCGGCGGAAACGGCTTTTGGATCGGCTTCGGCTCGAGATACCCCTTCTTGATCGTGTAGAAGCGGCCTTCGAAATCGAACGGCTCCTGCCGCGTCCACAGCTCCTTCAAAATGTGCAGCCATTCGGCGGCACAATCGTAACGGTCGTTGTGCTCCATCAGCGGCGAGCCGAACATTTCGATCTCGGGCCGGTTCCAGCCGGTGACGATATTGAGCGCGAAGCGGCCGCCGGTGACGTGGTCGATGGTCGCCGCCTGCTTCGCCGCCATCACCGGATGGATGGTCGGCACGTGCGAGGTGGCGAAGATGCCGGAATAATGCGTCGAGGCGCCGATCGCCGAGGCCCAGGAGAAGCACTCGAAGCCCGGGCCGTTGAAATTGGTGACCCCGCCAAAACCGTGCCAGCGGCCGATCGGTACCAGCGCCTCGAACTCCATGGCCTCGGAGATCTTCGCCAGTTCCAGCGTGTTCGGCCAGTTGATCTCGAGCACGCCGTCGATGGTGGAAATGGCGCAGCCGCGGTCGAGATTGGTGCCGAAGGTGCCGAGCTTGAGCTTCCTATCGTTGAAGACCGGATTGGTACTGCGGCGCTGCATTGGCATTCCTCCCGCGCGTGTGCGGAAAGCTTACGAATGCGAGCATGCTGTGGCAATCGGCGCCCGATCGTGCAAAATATCGCGGTTCAATGCTGGAGCCGGCCATGTCGATTTTCGCCGTGAACTACCTGTGCCGCGAGGTATTGCGCGACCACGCCTTCCGCGCCGCCATGAAGGCCGATCCGGCCAAGGCGCTGGCGCCGCTAGAGCTCACCGACGAGGAGCGCCGCAGCCTCCTGGCCGGCGACGTCGGGCAGCTCTACCGCATGGGCGCCAACGGCTTCCTCATGAACTATCTGGCCCGCTTCGAGGTCTGCGGGTTGAACGCCGAGACCTACAACCAGCGCATGCGCGCGGTGAAGGTCGACGAAATCGGCCAGCCGGTGGCGTGAGGCGGCAACAAGCAAGAGGAGATCAACCCATGGCCCAGATCGTCGCCGGTTTCGGCGTGCCGCATACCCCGATTTTTCCGCATTTCGTCAAGCGCGATGGGCCCGATTGCGAGATCGCAAAACTGTTCGGCGCCCAGAAGGAACAGCTGGCCGCGACGCGGCCTGACCTGATCGTGATGTTCGACACCGATCATCTCAACACCTTCTTCCTTGACGCGTTGCCGATCTTCGCCGTCGGCATCGACAAGAATTTCAAGGCGCCAAACGACGAGCCGCGCGACGTGCCGAATTACATCGTGCCGTCGCTGCCGGCGCTGGCCGCGCATATCCGAGCTGCTGCCGTTACCGCCGGTTACGACGTCGCCATGACGCAGCATTTTTCGGTCGATCATTCGGTCACCGTGCCGCTGCACTTTCTGACGCCGGATATGAAGATCCCGGTGATCCCGTTCTTCATCAGCGGCCACGTGCCGCCGCTGCCGCCGGCACAGCGCTGCTATGCGCTCGGCCAGGCGGTGGCGCGCGCCATCGAAGCCTGGCCGGCGGCGCTGCGCGTCGTCGTCATGGGCAGCGGCAGTTTTTCGCTCGAAGTCGGCGGCCCGCGTATGGCGGCGAGCCGCTCGGACGGCGTGCCAGACCCGGATTGGGCGGCGCGCGTGATCAAGCTTTTGGAGGATCAGAAGATCGACCAGCTGATTGCCGAATCCACGCAGCATCGCATGCTGAAAGCCGGCAATGTCGGCGGCGAGCTGTTGAACTGGATCGCCATGCTCGGCGCCATCGGCAACCGCAAGCCGACCTATGTGGCGCCACAGATGCAGAACGGCCACGCCTACGGCGTGTGGCGGTGGAATTGACGGCGTCTTCGCCGTCATTCCGGATAACCGTGCGCAGCACGGTTATCCGGAATCCATACTCGCTGACCGTGGTTATGGATTCCGGGTTCGCGAGCTCCGCTCGCGCCCCGGAATGACGTCAAAACATCGGATAGGCCGGGTTGAGGCCCAGCCCGAATTCCATCCGCCCAAAATTCTCCGCCGGCACGTCCCAGTTCATCACCACATGCGAGGAGATGGCGTGCGTGTCGCGCCAGCAGCGCTGGATCGGATTGTCGTCCATCAAGCCGCTCGAGCCGGAGATCTTGACCAGATCGTCCATGGCCTCGCGCAACTTGCGCACGGCGAAAGTGAAGTCGCGGCGCAGTAGCGTGCGGGTCTCGAGCGACATGCCGGAATAATCCTGCCGCGCCAGCTTGAACGCGCGCCGCGCCAATAGCTCGGCCGCATCGATCTCGGCGGCGATCTCGGCGACGCGCATCTGCACCGGCACATGCTGGGCGATATTGAGCGCCGTGTAGGTCAGGTAGCGCTTGCGCGTCCATTGCACGAAATCCGCATAGCCGCCGCGCGCCAGGCCGAGCACCGGGGCGAGCAGCGCATAGCTGTGCACCGCGATGAACGGCGTGTTGAAGATCGGATTGGTGTTGACCTTCGATCCTGGCGAGCAGGCGTCGCGCAAGGTCGAGAACGACACGCTGCGGTGCTCGGGCACGAAGACGTTGTCGAGCACCGAGGTGTTCGAGCCGCTCCCGCGCAGGCCGGCGCAATACCAGGTGTCGTCCTGCTTCAGCTCAGACACCGGCACCAGATAAAGCCGCATATCGGGATGATCCTCGCCCTCGCGCTGCACCAGGCCGCCGATCATGATCCAGTGCGAGTGCCGCAAACCGGAGCACCACGACCAGCGGCCGTCGAGCCGGTAGCCGCCGGGCGCCGGCGCCACTTTGCCGGTCGGCGCCGCCGAGGTGGCGATGCAGGCGGCTTTGTTGCGGCTCCAGACGTCGTGCTGCGCCTCTTCCGGGAACAGCGCCAGGATGCAGGCGTGATCGGCCAGATAATTCAGGCACCAGGCCGACGAGCCGCAGGTCGATTTGCCGAGCTCGACGGCGATGTCGAACGCCACTTCGTGGTCGTGCTCGTAGCCGCCCCAGCGCTTGGGTTGCAGGGTGTGGATGAGGCCGGCAGCGATAAATTCGTCGACCGACTCTTGCGGGATGTTGCGGTCGCGCTCGGCCCGCACCGCGCGCTCGCGCAGCTTTGGCGCCAACGCGCGCGCCCGCGCGATCAACTCCTCGGCGGTCGGAATGGCGCCCGGCGTGGCAGCCGGACGCAGCTCGGCGACGCTCATGGCATTTCCTCCTGTTGTTGGCCGAAGAGTGCGCCGGCCATCGGCGCGGATCAAGCCTTGCGCCCGAAAACGGTGGCGTTATCGTATCGATGGCTGCGGACCGGAGGAAAGCACGATGCGTCTCGGGATATTCATGATGCCGGTGCACCCGCCGACGCGCTCGTTCACTGACACGCTGGCCGAGGACGAGGAGAAGTCGCTCTACGCCGATGAGCTCGGCTTCGACGAATTGTGGGTCGGCGAGCATTTCTCCGCGACCACCGAGCCGATCCCCTCCCCGCTGATGTTCATGGCGGCGCTGGCGCCGCGCACCAAAAACTTGAGCTTCGGCACCGCGGTGATTTGTTTGCCAAACCACGATCCGGTGAAAGTCGCGGCCGAAGTGGCGCAATTCGATCACATGACCCGCGGCCGCTTCATGCTCGGCGTCGGGCCTGGCGGGCTGTTGTCCGACTTCGAACTGTTCGGCAATGCCGACCGCGGCGTGCGCACGCGCAAATTCGTCGAATCGATCAAGATGATCCAGCAGATCTGGGCGCAGGATCCGCCTTACGATTTTCCGGGCGAATTTCGCAGCGTAAGCCTCAAGGACGCGATCATCCCTAAACTCGGCATCGGTTACATGCCGAAGCCATACCAGAAACCGGGCCCGCCGATCTCGACCTCGTTGTCGAGCCGCGATTCACCGACCGCGCGTATTGCCGCGAAACAAGGCTGGGGCATCATCTCCGGCAACAACGTGCCGTCGAGCGCGATCGCGTCCCATTGGCAGACCTATTCGAAGGCATGTCTGGAAATAGGTGTATCGCCGAAGGGCGAGAACTGGCGTGTGGCGCGCAGCGTCATGGTGGCGCCGAGCGACGCCGAAGCTCACGACCGCATCCACAGCGAGCACGGCTCCAACCATTATTTCTATACCTACATGCGCGAGGTGCTGTCGCGGGTCGGCATCCTCTCGGTGCTCAAGCCCGATCCCAACATGTCGGACGACGAAGCCACCGTCGAAGCCATCACCGAAGGCTGCATGATCCACGGCTCGGCGAAAACCTTTCTCGACAAGCTCGTCGCCTTCCGCGACTCCGTAGGCCCGTTCGGCACCTTGCTGATGACCGGTCTCGATTGGAGCGGCCCGAACCGCGCCTGGGAGCGCGACTCGATGCGGCTATTGGCGCAAGAAGTGATGCCGAAATTTCGCCAGCACGTGATGGCGCAGGCGGCGGAGTGATGAGCCGCCGGCACGGCCAGATCCCTTAGCCACAAATTGTGTAAGGTCTTGACACCATCATGGGGTTGTCATGTGATAACACACGTTTAGGCTGTCGCAGAAATTAAACACACCGTGAAGTGATAGTTGATGGCGGCGCGCCACCCAATGCCGCGCTAGTCCGGCGAATCACGCTGGATGAGGAGACGGCCAATGAGAACGACACCATCGCGCGTCATCGCCTCAATGTTGTTGCTGCTTCCCTTGACCGGCGCCGTCGCGCAATCGCTGCATCAAAAAGCTCTACCGAT
This sequence comes from uncultured Alphaproteobacteria bacterium, assembly GCA_963724715.1. Lineage (GTDB taxonomy): Bacteria > Pseudomonadota > Alphaproteobacteria > Rhizobiales > Xanthobacteraceae > BOG-931. The sequence goes on from CAVRVV010000009.1 coordinate 635,193, forward strand.
GCGGAGCAACGCGTCGCCACGGCCCGCTTGGGACAATGCGCCGGCGGGACAATGGACCTATCGAAGCTATCTGAATGACCCGTCGGTGCTGGTCAACGCCGATCCCGATCCCGCCGTGCAGGCGCTCAGCCCGATCTATGGTAGCGACAACGTCGCCAACGCCACCGCGGCGCTCAAAGCGCTCAATCTCATTTTCGGCGAGGGCATCATCACCTTCGATCCGCCGGCAGGGAACGCGCTGACCGGCACTTGGACATGGGCGGCGGTCTTGTCCTCGATCTCAAGGGCACGATGCAGAGCACCCCATCGGGAGACTTCAGCATCGCCGTGATCGGTACCGGCCGCGCCAGCACCAAGACCGACGGCTGGGAATACGACTACAAGGCAACGACGGCTCCCAAATGGCCGAATGGCGTCGATCAAGTGCCCACGCTCGTCGGCACAGTCATCAGGGCCAAGCCGCACAACGGCGAACCCGCGGGCGTCGTCGCTTCCTTCATCGCGATCAAACGCTGACGCAAAATCAACCACTAACGCAAAACTGACGCGCTACTCCTGGAGAATGACCTATGGGATACCGTATGGACAAAATTCTGGCACGATCGCGCACCGCCGCCATGGCGAGCGCCGTCACCGCAACCGTCGCTCTGGCCGGTTCATTGGCTTTCGGCGCCCCGCCGATAACGGCGCCCTATCTCGCCAACTTTCCGAATTTCGCGTCAATCCCGACGCCGCAATTGCCCGGCGACGTCGACACCACGCTCAAGACCAAGCTGGAGAACGCCGGCCTTTTCCCGCAGGTGCAGCGCGAGTTCGATCTCAATGCCTGGCAGATGTTCCTGTCTGTCAATTGGCCGACCAACAACCAAGGCCGGCCGGCGCTGCGAATTACCGACACGAGCTTCGGCGCGCCTCGCTGGACGCTGTGGCACAACAGCAGCAGCATATTTCAGGTCAACGGCGCGACGCCGCAGGCTTGCGGCCAACCGCCCGCGGCAGGCTTCCTTGCCGTAAGCCGCGATTTGAGCAAACCGGTGAGCAAGGGACTTCCGGCTTTCAGCCTCCTCGCCAACGAAGCCGCCAACCCGCGCACGACCCGTTTTCTTGGCGTGATCTCGGCGGTCGGCGAACTCAACGCCGCCAACGTGGGCGGCGACATCCAGCAGGCTTTTTCAGGGCCATTGATCGATCAGTACGGCAATTTCGTCTTCTACGAAATTCTGATCGATCCCAATGAGACGGGTTATCTGTGCGGCCACAAGCTCTACAACATCAACGGCCAGATGGATTTTGCCAAAAACGGCGGCAAGGTGGACATGCCCACTGGCCATCCCGCCCAGGATGCCAGTGGCTCGTTCGAGCTCAAGCTGGCCTGGCGGGTGATGAAGCCATGCGATCCCACCAAGCCGAAGGACCCATGCGATGACATGAGCCGCTTCTTCGTCGAGGACGCCTACATCATGGATCAAGGCCCTGACGGCCAGCCGGTGCAACGCAAAGTCAAGGTCGGACTGGTCGGCATGCATATCGCGCACAAGAGCGAGACCTCGCCGCAATGGATTTGGGCGACGTTTGAGCAGGTCGACAATCTCGACGTCGACCAGGTCGCGCATCCCAAATTGCAGGCCTCGTTCAACAATGCCGGCTGTGCGATTTGCGCGACCGACATGCTACCGCAGCAAAACCCGAACAAAACCTATCCGCGGATTCCGGTTCAGGTGTCGCGCACAATTCCGATTCCGGCGGACAAACTGGCGCTCAACGCCCAGGCCGCGGCCGCGCTCGCCAGAATGGGCTCGGTCTGGCAGTACTATCAGCTGATCGACACGCAATGGCCGACGCGGCCGCAGACGCCGCCCGCGGATCCCAATGGCGGCCTGCCTGACGCGGTCGCCAACAAGTCAGGCGGCAATCCAACGCCCGTATATCTGACCAATGTGACGATGGAGACGTATTTCCAGGCCGGCAATCAGGCGGCCTGTAACCAGGAGGAAGGCAACAATAATTCGAGTTGCCCGAAGCCTTACAACAAACTCACGCCGGGAACTGCGATCGCCGCCTACACGCCCGATCCGGTGAGCTGGAATTCCACGCTCAATGGCGGCACGACGCCGGTCAAACCGAGCATCACTACCCAAATCCTGGCGACCGAAAGCTGTGTGGGCTGTCACTCGTCAGCGGGGATCTGGACGAGCTATGATCCGCCAACGCAGTCCGGCCAGTTGACCGCCGACTTTTCCTGGCTGATGGCGCAGAAGGCGCAGTGGGCTCCGCCATGATTGGCATGGCGGCGTAACGCGCTCCGTCGGCAAATCTGCGCCGGTCGCGCCAACGCGGCCGGCGTCGCTAGCCGAACCACCGCGGATGCTGGCTCACGGCGGCGATTGCGACAAGAAACAACAGCCCTCAGATGATGTCGACTTGGCACGCGAGATAGGCGTTGTCCGTCATTGAGCGACCCGTCAATCGCTCCATGAGGCGTCTCGACCGTCGGCATTTTGCCGGGCCAAAAGTATAAATTTGGTGACCGGCGCGAGGTTTTGGGCCCTACTTCGGCGCCTCGCCGGTATAGCGCAGCACGAACAATCCCCATTTGTCGTCGTTCATGAAGATGTTGCCGCGGGCGTCGACTGCGAGCTCCTCGCTCCAGTTGACCTCCGACGCGTGCGCGCCGGCTTGCGCCGGCATGTTGGCTCGCTCCGGCGGCATGAAATAACCGACTTCTTTCGGCAGGCGCGGGTCGCTGATGTCGAAGATGCGCAGCCCGGCGTTGAACCAGGCGACGTCGATCAGCTTGCCCGGCTGCTCGATCGCCGGATTGTGGATTTCCTGGCTGGTATTGTGCGGGCCGAAGCGGCCGCCTTTGTCGCAGAAATCCTTGTACGGCGCGTCGGCCGGCGGCACCGGCGTCGGAAAGATCGAAATCAGCCGCGGATGCGCCGGGTTGGCATTGTCGATCAGGCCGGCGAAGTTGAAGCCGTCATCCTGGCATTTTTCCTTCTGCGCTTCGGAGCTCACATAAAGCAGATTGCGATCCCACAGCGGCAGCACGGTATGGACCGACTGGATGCCGACTTTGGCGAACGGTTCCGTGATGTGCAGCTTGCCGATCAGCTTCGGGGCGGTCGGATCGGTCAGGTCGAGATTGACCACGTCCGGCGTGTAGGGCAGCGACGCCCATTTGCCGTCCGGGCTCACATTCACCGGTCCATGAAAGCCTTCCGGATAAGGCAATGCCGGCTCGCCGTCCTTCTGACCGGGTTGCCACCATTTGCCGATGTCCTTGGGATGCGCCGGGTCGCTGACGTCGAGGATCACCATGATGTTGCCGGTGAAGCCCGGATAGCTGGTCGACAGATAAGCGTATTTGCCGCCCGGATAGGAATTGCGGTGGGCGCCGGTGACGCCGCCCATCCACGAGCCGACCTGCTTGGGATTTTCCGGATCGGAAATGTCCCACAACAGCACCGCCGGCAACGGGTTCTTCTGCGGCGTAAAACTGTTGAGCGAGGTGATCATCAGGTTGTCGTGCAAGGTGACTTGCGACGTGATGATGCTTTTGTCGTCGGTCTCGTAGGGAATGAATTTCACATAGCGCGGATTGGCCGGATCGGTAACGTCGACGATGCTCCAGCCTTGGTTGAAGGAATGCCCCGTGTAGAGATACCACTTGTCGCCCGCGGTGTGCTTGATGGCGATCTTGAAGGCGCCATAACGGCCGCCGAGCGCCGAGAAGCCGATCTGCTTGACGTTCTGGGCCTGCGCGCCGGGCGGAAACGGGTCGGCCAGCGCACCTTGCGACGCGATAAGCGCCAAAGAAACAAATGCAGCAAACTTTCCTGGTGTAATGCTCACGAATTCCTCCCGTCGCTTTTAGCGATCGAATCTTTGCAGCATGGCGTCGCGAAAGAACTTTGGCAATTCGGCGAGATCGCCATCGCCGTAATCGCCATCGACCGCCGCCGATAGCGACACCAATGTGCCGGCCGCCAATGGCATCGGCACTCCGGTGAGCGCGCCGGTCGCGACCGCCGACATGATGTCTTTGCGCAGCGTGCGAATGTCGAGCGTCATGTCGCCCTGGTTGCCCTTGAGCACCTCGGCCTTGCTCTTGAGCCAGCCGCATGCCGTGGCGCTCTCCTGCAATACGTCGACCATTTGCTCGAGCGCGAGGCCTTGCTGCAGGCCGAGCGCAAGCGATTCCGCTATCGCCTGAATATAGGCGCCGAGGCCGAGATTGGCGGCGAGTTTCATGGCGTAGCCGCTGCCGTTACCGCCCATATGGACGATGCGCCGGGTCAGCTTCCCCAGCACCGGCCTCGCCCGCTCGAGATCCTCAAGGCTACCGCCAACCATGGCGAACAGCGTGCCGGCCTGGGCCTGCGGGATAGTGCCGAGCACCGGAGCCTCGATCAGCCGGGCGCCGCGCGCTTCGACCAGCGGCAAAAGCTCGCGGCCGGTCATCGGCTGTAGCGTGCTCATCTCGATGAACAGCTTGCTCTTAACGTCGCCTTCGAGGAACCCGGCCGGGCCGGTGAAAATCTTTCGCACGCCGTGGTCTTCGGTAATGCTGGAAATGACGATCTCGGCGGCCGCGGCAATGTCGCGGGCATTGGCGGCGATGCGCAGCCCGTCCGCCGCCAGAGCCTGGTTCGCTTTGGCGCTCCGGTCCCAGCCGGTCACGTCAAATCCCTGCTGGCGCAGGCGGCCGGATATTGCCGCGCCCATACGGCCGAGGCCGACAATGCCAAGTTTCATAAATCCTCCCTAAGCATTGCGCATTTGACGCATAATAACCGGCGGCAAGCTATAGCGAACAAGGATGTGCAGGCCGGTCAGCGCCGCAGCGCATGGCTGCGTATGTGCTTGATCAACAGATCGGTTTGCGGCGAGGAATTGTTGCGGCGATAGACGAAGGCGATCGCCGATTTCGGCACCGAACTTGTCGCGATCTCGCGGAAGACGACGTTCGGAATATTCATCCTGGTCATGGTCTGCGGCACGACGCCGATACCGTAGCGTAGGTCAGGATGGTCATGAGATCATCGTCGCGCTTGACCACCCGACCGGCAATGTGAATGCTGATCGAATCTCTTCCCGACCTTTGTGTTGCTGTTGCTGGGTCACAAAATTCAACGAAAGCCGTTCCAGCATATATGCACGCGTGTCCAAATCTCAAAATTCATCCGCCGATTGCGCCGGTTGATCGCACGCCCCGGCAATATGCTTGCGCGTTGTGCCACGCGCTCAGGCAACATCCGGCGCGGCGACGTTTGACGGCCGATTAAAATGCACGACGCTCCTGCAAGTGGAATTGCCGAATGATGGCGATCAAAACTCCCAACCCGACCGACAAATATGTCGGTGCGCGCGTTCGGATGCGCCGCCTGATGCTCGGCATGTCGCAGACCGCCTTGGCCCAAGGCCTCGACCTCACTTTCCAGCAAATCCAGAAATACGAGAAGGGCATCAACCGGGTCGGCGCCAGCCGGTTGCAGCAGATCGCGCACATTCTCCAGGTGCCCGTCGAGTTCTTCTTTGAAGGCGCTCCCGGCGTCCCGGGCGCAAAGGCCGACGTCCCCAATGCGCCGTCGCTCGCCCACGTCTCGGAATTCCTGTCCAGTCCCGACGGGCTGACGCTGGTCGCCGGCTTTGTGAAAATCCGCTCCGCAAAACTCCGCCGCTCCATCGTCGAACTCGTCAGCTACCTGGCGCAAAACCAGGACAAATAGTCGCCGCGCAAGCGCGGCTTGACGGCGATCGTCGCAAGAACCGCGGCCCAGGGCGGCTCGATTTCCCATCCGCGGCTTGTTTATATCTGATAACAGCGGCTTTTTCGCCGGACGCCGTCATTCGTCGTGGCGCCGCCGCGGACTGAAATTCGGTTGTAGAAGCCCAAAGCACCCATTTCAACCCACGATTGTTGACGATAATCCTTGTCTTATGGGTTGGGCCAGGGATTAAATTCCAGCTGGCGGGACTGAGGGACATCGGCTGCGGCGCGGGGAGCTGTCAACGCAGCGCTCGGGCCCGTGTCGAATGGCATTTGTGCCGGCTAGGTTGGGGCTGTTGGAGATGAAGATTCTGATTGTCGACGATCACGCATTGATTCGTGATGCGCTGCAGGGCGTGCTGAAGAAACTTCAGCGCGGCGTCACGGTGCTGGAGGCGTCCGACAGCCAGCATGCGTTTGGCATCATCGCCGGCAACACGGACATCAATCTAATCTTGCTCGACCTGACTTTGCCGGACCGCGACGGCCTTTCGGTGCTTGCCGAATTGCGCGATCGCTATCCGGCCATCTCGGTCGTGGTTTTGTCGGCTCTGCAAGATCGTGCCAATGTCCAGAAAGTGCTTGAGCTCGGCGCCGCCGGTTTCATTCCGAAGTCGGCGCGGCGCGAAGTCATGCTGAGCGCGCTGCAACTGGTTTTCGCCGGCAGCGTCTACATTCCTCCGGAGCTTCTGGCGCCGGAGGGATTTGCCGAGACGCCGAGCCAGCCGTTTGAAAACCGCCCGAGTGAAAACCGCGCGATCGTCTCGCTCTCCGATCTCAAGCTGTCGGAACGCCAGCAGGACGTTCTCGCGCTGATGATGCAAGGCAACAGCAACAAGGTGATTTGCCGGACGCTCAATCTCGCCGAGCCGACGGTCAAAAACCACGTCACCGCGATCTTGCGGGCGCTGAAAGTGTCCAACCGCACCGAAGCCGTGATCGCCGTCACCGAGCTGGGTTGGAAGCTGACGCCAAACGCAAAAGAATGACGCCCTTGTTCAAGGCGACGTCGCGTCGGGTCTCGACCCTTCCACATCGGGCAGCTTGCGCACGACCGCTCGCGGCACCGGCTTGACCGCCTGATGGAACATGGCGCGCAGCGCCATGGGGTCGACCGGCTTGTGCAGCAGGTGGAAGCCTTTGACTTTCGCTTCATGCAGCGTTGCCGGATCGGTATCGCCGCTGATGAGAAAAGCGGGAATTGGCGCCGACAATTCGCCGCGCAGCCATTCGACGGTCTCGATGCCGGTGCGGCCATTGGCCAAGTGATAATCCGAAATGATCAGGTCCGGCACATCGTCCTGCTCGGCCGCCGCCTTGAGCGCCTTGCTATCGCTATCGGCGGTGACGACCCGGCAGCCCCATTTGCGGAAGATCCCGCTCATGCCTTCGAGCACCAGCGGATCGTCGTCGATCACCAGGACGAGCTTGTCATGGGACAGGCTCGGCTGGGCGCGCGGGACAATGGACGCCTCGATGGCGCGCTTGTCGGCCGGAGCGACCGGGACAGTGACAGCAAACACTGAGCCCTTGCCCACGGTCGACTTGACCTCAATCGGATGATCGAGAAGACGGCAGAGCCGGTCGACGATGGCAAGCCCGAGGCCGAGACCGGCGCGCCGGTCGCGATCCGGTTCGCCCAGGCGATAAAACTCACCGAATATTTTGTCGTGCTGATCGGCGGCAATGCCGATACCGCTGTCCCACACCTCGATGCGCAGCTGATTGCCGCGTTTGCGGCAGCCGACCACCACGCCGCCGCTGCGCGTATAGCGCAGCGCATTGGTGATCAGGTTGAAGACGATCTGTTCCAGCAAGATGAAGTCGCTCTTCACCCAGGCGTCGCTCGGCAACGCCCGGAACGAGAGCTTCTTCTCCCGCGCAGCGCCGGCGAAGGTGGTCTCGGCGTGAGCAAACAATTGCGCGACCGGGAATACCGTGATGTTGACAGTGGTTGCGCCGGCATCGAGCTTGGAGATGTCGAGCAGCGCGCTGAACAGCTGATTCATGGCGGAGAGCGCGTCTTCGATACGGCTGATAATTTGACTACGCTCGGCAGCGCGCAACTTGCCGTGCAGCTGGGCAACGAAGAGGCCCAGAGCATGGAGCGGCTGACGCAAATCATGGCTGGCAGCAGCGATGAAACGTGATTTGGCTTGATTGGCGGCTTCGAGTTGGCGGGTGCGTTCTTCGACCTTGCTTTCTAGACCAGCGTAAGATTCTTGCAGCCGAGCGGCCATGCTGTTGAATTGCTCGCCCAGGGCTTCGAGTTCATCGCCGGTGTTGATTGAAATACGCTGTCCGAGATCACCACTGCCAATGCGCACGGCGCCGTCGCGCAGAGCACGAATTGGCACGACCATGCGGCGAGCCAGTAACAGCCCGGCGAAAACGGCGAGCACAAGCGCTACCAGAATTACGATGCCGGCACGAAAAGCGGAATCGTATAGCGGAGCGTAGGCCTCATCGATGGGTAGCTCGGCAAAGACCAGCCATCCGGGCGGCGTTACCTTGGCATAAGCGCTCAAGACAGTCCTACCAGCAATATCGATACCCTGTAGGGGCTGATCTGCAGAGCCGTTCAATTCTACCGCGCGTGCCGCCTGCACCTGCGCGAGGCCAGACATGTCGGTCTTCCGCAGCACTTGGCTGATATCCGGGTGCGCGATAAGACGCGCCGCTTGATCAACGACGTAAGCTTGACCATGCTTGCCTACCTGAATTTGCGATACGACATCCCAAATGAACGTGAGATTCACCTGCCCAACGATAACACCGTATTCCGGTCGAACACCGGCCATGGCAATAGTCATATACGGTTGCGATTCATCGATGAAATAAACAGGCCCATAGTAGACTTTGTTGGCCATGGCCTGAATGAATGCGGCCTCTTGCGAATGATCCGCATGGCTCGCGATGACATCCGGCGCCTCCCTGGACATACGGAACTGCTCGCTTCCCGTCGCATCCAGCTGTACGACTTCGGTCAGTGCCGGCACTTGGCGCAGCAGCCGAACCGCATCAAACTGCCATTCATCTAAGGTACTGTCGCTTAGAGACAGTTGGGTTTCCCACGCCAATCCTGCCGTGATCTCGTTGAGAAACTGCCCGATCTTATCTGCTGCAGATTTTGCCTGCTCGCGTTGAACGCGAAATAGGAGATTCTGCTGTTCGTGGTAGGAGAACCAGATATCGGACACGCCGTTGATCGCCAAAGCGAGGCTGACGATAGCGACGAACATCGCAGCATATTTTCGAAACAGGCCACCACGCGCTGGCGGGGGCCTCGCCTCCAGCTTGGCTGCAATTCGATTGATCTGTTCATCAGTCGAAATAGGTTTGATGCCGGACGTATTCGGGCCGGTGTCGACTCCGTTTGGCGAGAAGTCAAGCATTTCAATCGGTGCGTGTGCTCAGAATGCCCGCGTCGCCCCATCATATCAGTCCGGTGCTGAGGAGGAAGGAGCCCAAGCGGGGCAAAATGCGACAGAATGCTGCTTTGTCGCTGCTCTGGTAAGTGTAATTCTTGCCAATACTGGGAAATTGCCTTGTAACGAAACTATCATACGGACCGCTAACCGTTAGGGCCCCTCTACATGACTAGCGTGATGGACCCTGACCGGCGGGCATTCGTTGCCTTTCTCAGCACTGCGCTGACAATGTGCTCAGTTCGTGCAAGTGCGCAGCAGGGCACCCATTTGCGCACTGTCGGCGTCCTCATGGGGCTCGCGAACGACGCGGAAACGCAGGCGCGCACCAAAGTTATCGAGCAAGGTCTCGCGAAGAAGGGCTGGATCGTCGGTCAGAACCTCCGCATCGAATATCGATTTGCTGCGGGTGATATCGAGCGCATGCTCAGTTTGTCGAAAGAATTGGTCGCTCTTCATCCAGACGTAATAATCGGTCACAGCACGCCCGTTGTAGCGGCGCTTCTCAAAACTACTCAAACAATTCCGATTGTATTCGTCGCTGTGGGCGATCCTATCGGTAGTGGCTTCGTCGCAAGCATCGCGCGGCCGGGAGGCAACGTCACTGGATTTTCGGTTCTGCAGCCAACAGTTACTGGCAAATATCTCTCGATACTGAGAGAATTGAAACCGCAGATCGCCCGCGTCGCCATAATGTACAATCCCGAATCTGTTTCGGTCGGAGGAGCGTCCTATATGCCCGCCTTCATGGGGTCGGCGAAAGAATTCAATGTCACTCCGATCGAAATGCAGGTCCACAGTACGGAGGAAATCGAAACGGGCATAGCCAGCCTAGGAACCGCGCCTGGTAGTGCACTTATTGTATTGCCCGACAACTTCAACACGGTTCACCGTCAAACCATTATCTCGTTGGCAGCTCGGTGGCGCATCCCAACTATCTACGCATATCGTTATTTTGCTGATGAAGGCGGCTTACTATCTTATGGCGTTGACGTGTTGGATTTATTCAGACGCGCGCCCGATTACGTGGATCGCATCCTCCACGGCGCGAATCCTGCAGACCTTCCCGTACAGGCACCCAGGAAATTCGAACTTGTAATCAATTTAAAGACGGCCCGCACGCTCGGCCTAGTCGTGCCGCGAATTCTTCTCGCGGGCGCCGATGCCTTGATAGAATAAAGCGTCTTTCAGCTTTTGACGTTGTGAATAAAACTTTTTACAGTCCGAACTCGTCAGAACCTGAATAGCTCGCGGCGCAAGTCTCGCTGCTTTGCCATATTTTGGCATCACCTGCTCTAACTCAACCTTTAGGCTGCAATACAGACGCGTCGACCAACACGGCGCGGAATGTCTCAGCGTTCACTGGCTTGTGCAGGAGCCTATATCCATTAGCGCCGCCGTTGTCGCCCTGCGGGGAAGTCGCATCGCCGCTGATAAGAAGGGCAGGAATCTCAAAAGCATCGCGCAACATTTCGATGGCATCTACGCCGGTTGGACCCTGCGGAAGTCGATAGTCACAAACGATCAAATCGGGCCGTTGGCCGATTTCGGTCAGCATCTTCATCGCTTCAATATAGGACTCTGCCGCGACCACTCGGCAACCCCACGAGCGCAATAGGCTCCCAGTTGCCTCAAGGACAAGAGGATCGTCTTCGATCACGACAACAAGCTTGCTGGCGCGAGGCGTTTTCATGTGGCGGTCCGGCAACTTTACACAATCAATGTTCTACTTCGCGTTGAGAATAAAGCGGTCGGAAGTCGCGAGCAGCACGTACCTTCGTCCCACAGTCAGCAGTGCAAGTCCCGAGACTTCAGCGCAGTGGAAAAAGCGTCTGCTTTATTGCGAACGCTTGGGGGACTCCTACGCTCGGAAATGCAGCCAAACACAAGGGGCTGCGAGCAAAGGAGATATCTATGACTACGATCAAACTGGGGGACAAGGCGGTCCGTGATATCGCGGCCGTGGATCAGGGCAATGTTCGCCTCGGCGACTTGGCGCCTATTTTTGTGCGCCCCACCCAGTCAGGCGACAAAGCGATCCGTGACAGTGCGACCGTCGACCAGGGCAAAGTGAAGCTTGGGGACATGGCTCCTGCTTTCCGCGCCGGCGACAAGGTGATCCGTGACGCCGCAACTGCAAACCAAGGCAAAGTGAAACTCGGGGACATGGCTCCTGCTTTCCGCGCCGGCGACAAGGTGATCAGTGACGCCGCGACCGCAAACCAGGACAAAGTGAAGCTCGGGGATATGGCCCCTGCTTTCCGCGCCGGCGACAAGGTGATCCGCGACGCCGCGACCGCAAACCAGGGCAAGGTGCGCCTTGGAGATATGGCCCCAGTTTTTTCCCCGAAGAAATAACGGATTCGCATCCACGGGAACGCTACCCGCCTTCGGTCGGTTGACGTGCCGAATGATTGTTTGCCCGCGGGAATGCCAGGCACTCCCGCGGGCAAGCTGAGTAACACCGAAGCCGAATCGTCCGAAGACACCCGCATCGGAGGAGTCTGACGCTATGCACGCTCCTACCCCACCCGACACCCCACTCGCCCAGTTCTTTCAGCTGGTTCCCGACGGCCTACCGCCGCGCCGCGCCGATAAGTCGGTCGGCGGCGTCATTCCGGCGCGGGCGTTGCGTTATTGCGAGGCGATTACCAGCGCTTCGGCGTTCGGCTGGTACGTGTTTTTGCCGATGAATTTCAAAGTGGTCTGGGACGGCCACGACATGCTGTGGACCTACCCGGGCGTGGACGAATGGCTGCCGCTGACGCGTGACGCGGTGCAATATCCGGGGTTCCGCGAGCACTTCGATCGGCATGCGCCGGCCGACGTGCGCGGCTTCTCGCCGCCGTTCCTGTCGCCCTCGATTCAGCCGGGCCAGCTGCAAATCTGGACCGGCTGCGTCGCCAAGACCGAACCGGGCTGGAGCCTGCTGGTTCGCGGGGTGGCAAACCTGTCGCGCAGCTCGTCCTATCAGATGCTAGAAGGCATCATCGAAACCGACACCTGGTTCGGCCCGCTGTTCGACAACGTCCGCCTGCTCAAAACCGACGTTCCCATCGAGTTCCGTGCCGACGTGCCCTTTCTGCAGGTGCAGCCAGTCCGCAAGGAGTTTTACGCCGACAAATTCCTACAGAATTTCTCCGTGAAAAGCCTGGATGAGCTGTCGCCGGAGAACTGGGAGGCGTTTCACCGCACCGTGGTCGTGCCCAACACCACGCCGGAGCACAAGCATGGGCAATATGCCGTCGCGGTGCGTAAGCAAGCGGCTCATGCGGCGCGTCTCGAGCCGGTCTCCGAATGATCGGACCGGCCGCGGCGCGGGCGACCCAGTACTTTAGTACTTAGCGGCCGCCGGTACTTTTGTACGATTCAGATACCCCCTTGCCCGTGATAAAACTGCCAAATAGGCGGGCACGTGGCATGGAATACGATCGGCCGTGGGGAAAACTCTCCGAAAAACAGGCAACCCGTTCCAAATTCGCGCTAGGCCGTGCGCCCAACCGCAAGACTTGTTGGACTCAAACCAAGACTTACGGGGCCAAGACTTGCGCCACCAAGACTTGCGGGACTCAAAGCCGAAATAACGGCGGGCGAGCCGATGATCTCGAGTCCCGCTGAACCTTATACCTGGATCTGGGTCGATGCGCCTTACCTACGTGAGCAGGCGCAACGGTGCACGCGACTCGCGCGCGACTGCCCGCACTTGCCGACCGCGCATGAGCTCGAAGCGATCGGCGTCGAATTGATGCAGAAGGCCGCCGAGCTCGATCACCTGCAAGAGGATCGCGACGCCGAACGGTAGACGCGGGAACAAAAGTGAAAGTGTATCGGTTTATGCCGGTGCAAAGACAAATTGTTTAGCGATTCGGGCCTGATCTTGGGGACGCACAGTATACGTGGGAGTATCTGGATGTTGCACGAAGAAAAGGAAAGCAAAGCCCTCAGTCCGCGCCAGCGCGATCTGGTGATCGCGTATTTGTCATATGCGATCGAGGACGTCCGCGCGCTCAGCGAGGCGGGATCGCATTTGCTGCAGATGACGATCGCGACGATCACCGAGGAAAGCAGCCAGGACATGTCGATCCAGCCGCTGCAATCGACGACCCCGCATTGAAAAGCAAAAAGGCGCGCCGGCGCGCCGCCGGCGCCGTGCCGCGAATTAATTTTTTCGCGACTTCATCGATTCGACGAGATCGACCAGCGAGTGCCGCGTGCGCCGTTCCGAAATCTCTGAAAACGCCTGAACCAGGCGCAGTGACAACGGATCGGCAAGCAAACTGAACGGCGAGGTGTCGTCGCCCTTTGCCAGCGTCGCCTTGCCACCCTCGAACAGCGTGAGGATCGAAACGCCGAGGATCACGCTGATTTCGAAAAGACGACCGCTGCCGACGCGGTTCGTGCCTTTCTCGTATTTCTGAATTTGCTGAAAAGTAATGCCGAGCTCGTTTGCCAAGTCGGTCTGTGACATGCCTTTGGCCAGCCTGTGCACGCGGATGTTGCGGCCAACGACCTTGTCCAAGCTTTGCGGGCCTCTGCTCTTCATCGGATCGATCCAATCCAGGATTGTTGTCACTTGAGCGTCTTATACATGGCCAAACAAGGGCATACTAGACATTCAGGGCGCAGCGGTGGATAGCATAAGGCTGCTATAGGCACGGTTACCTAAGGTTGTTCTAGGGAAATGCCAGTAATTTACAGTAAAATGGACGCTTTTAGCGGTCTCGCGTCAGGTCTAGCCCGACAATGTCAGGCTTTGCGGCGATGCAATAAGAGCGGCCAAAAATGGCGGCGTCTCTGCCGCAGGGCCGCTCACTCCGCGGGCGTTGCGGCCATCACTTCATCCGGACTGGTCAGCGCCGGCGCCAGCGCCGGATAGAGGCTCAGTGCGTATAGAAATACCGCAACGATGCCATAAGCCACGGCGACCGTCGGCGTCACCGCGATGCCGACCGCCTCGCCGTGCATGAAGCCAAAAAATGTCAGTACCGCGCCGGCGAGCGCGAAGGCCGCAGCATTGACGAATTTCTTGTCGATGACAAAGGCACCGATGGCCGCGAGCACGAGACCGGTGAGGATGGCGCCGCCACCGAGGGTTCGCAGACCGGGATAGAGCACGCCGACATTAGCGAGCTTGTCGAAGCCAAGCGCCACGGCGCTGGTGCCGGCCACCGCGAGCGCGCCGTCCATTAGCGTCCTGGCCCACGCTGCGACATGCGGCGTCAGCCCGAGCACAATGGCGGGGGCGTGGCCCTTCGGCGTGGTCTGAAAAGCCTGCGCACCGATCAACATGCCGATGTAGAGCAGGATCGGCGAGATCGCGACGACCGGTACGATGGCCAGCATCAAGGCGATGATGCCGAACCAGGACAGGATGATCACCATGACACCGACTGCGGCCGAATAGCCGATGCGGCCGCCCATGGCCTTCCAGCCCGGATGGCCGATATAGACCGCGTTGATGTACGGATTGCCCATCAGGCAACCGATCAGGCTGACGATGCCGTCGGCAGTCAGCACGCGGGTGGTCGGATAGGGATCGCCGCCGGCTTCCGCGCTCTCGACATTGTCCATCGCCTCGACCAGATCGTAGATGCCGAACGGGATCGCGGTGACGAGGATCACGCTGAGATACTGGAATCCCGAGAAGACGTGATTGACGGCGGGGATCGGCACGTTGAAACCGAAATTCGCGAACGCGTCGCCGACGCCTTTGACGCTCAAGCCGCCGTAATTCAAGCCGACAAGATTCGATCCCCAGGCGATGATCATGCCGACGGCGATGGCGACGAGGCCCGCGGGGATGCCTTTCGGATATTTGAAACCGCCGAGCCAACTCACCAGGATGATACCGAAGCAGGTCAGCCCGATCACCGGCGTCTGGTACATTTCCAACGCCGGGCGCATCGAAATGAACGTGATCGATACGCCGGCCAGCGTTCCGAGCAGCGCTGCGCGCGGCGTGATCTTGCGAATGATCGGAGCGATGAAGCCGCCGACCATCAGGATGAAGCTCTGGAAGAACACCCATACCAGCCCCGCCTCCCAGCCCTGGATCGGGTCGTTGGTCTTCAGCGCGATCGGCAGCATGATCACGAAAGTGACGATGAACATGTGCGGCACGCTGATGCCCGAGGGCAACGCGCAGACGTCGTTACGCCCGGTCCGTTTCGCCAGCCGGTAGGCCAGATAGGCGTAGTAGAAGGTCGACAGGCACATCATGAGGCCCATCGCCGGCAGGATGCGGCCGAAGACGAGCGAGTCCGGCATCTTCAACACGAAGCGCAACAGGCCGGTGAGCACCAACATGTTGACCAGGATGTTGGTGCCAAAGCCGAAAAAGGCGTTCCAGTCGCCCGGGGCCCATAAGATGGGACGGAAATCGGCCCTCGATGTCGTGGTCATCATCGCACGCTCCCCTGGCTGGCAGTTTTGGTCGGAAATGGCGTCGTGCCGCGATCGCTTGCAGCCGCGATCGCTTCCAGCAGCGACTGCGATCCGGCAACCGAACCGAAAATGCCGCCCTGCGCCTTGATCATGGCGAGGCCAGCTTGGTGGAATTCCGGGAAATAGGAGGCGCAGCAGTCCGACAGCACGATGCAGCGGAAGCCGCGATCGTTGGCTTCGCGCACCGTGGTGTTGACGCAGACTTCCGTGGTGACGCCGGCGACGAATAAAGTGTCGATGCCGCGATTGCGCAGCATCAGTTCGAGATCGGTCTGGTAGAACGCGCCCTTGCCAGGCTTGTCGATCACCGGCTCGTCTTGCAGCGGATAAAGCTCGGCAATGATGTCGTGGCCGGGCTCGCCGCGAATGAGGATGCGGCCCATCGGACCGCGGGCGCCGATGCGGTTTTTAGGATCGCCGCGCTCGACCTTGTGCGGTGGCGCATCGGACAGATCGGGCCGGTGCCCTTCGCGGGTATGAATGACCAGCATGTCGATGAGGCGCGCGGCAGCAAGCACCTCGCGGCACGGCGGAACGGCGGCCTGCAACCTCGTCACATCGTTGCCCAGCGCGGTGCCGAACCCGCCGGGCTCGAGGAAATCGCGCTGCATGTCGATGATGACGAGAGCAGCGTCGTCGAGATCGACGGTCAGCGGTGCGGGTTCGGCCTCGAAGGTCACGCGCGGCATCCCGATCTCCTGCCTCGCACTGTGCGGAAATCTGCAAGATCGGGGCCAGCGAAGTTCAGCCGCCAGCGCGGCGGTAAAGCCGCGCCAACTGCCTAATAAATGTGCGGCTTCTGCCCAGGACGCTCATAGGGCGGTCAGTCGCCGCCGCAATGCCTGCACAAGTGCGAGGGATTCAAAGACTTAGCCTGCGGCAACGGCACTGCGCGGTATGGCACGCGGCTTGCGGAACCAAGGGCAGCACACCCTTGGGAGAGCTTCATGAAGCGCCGCGAATTCCTCAAATCGATGACCGCGCTCACCGCCGCCAGCGCGTTCTCGGCTCCGGCGGTGTGGTCGCCAGCCAAGGCGCAATCGCGCCAAGAGACGCTGCTCATCGTCTCCGAAAGCGGACCGAATAATCTCGATATCCACGGCGTCGGCACCAACGTGCCCGGCTACGAAGTGTCGTGGAATTGCTACGACCGGCTGATCAGCCACGAGATGAAGACGCTGCCGAACGGCACGCCGTATTACGACAAATACAAATTCAAGCCCGAGCTCGCCGAGGACATGGCCATCGGCGACATGTCGGTGACCTTCAAGCTGCGCAAGGACGCCGCGTTCCAGGACGGCACGCCGATCACCGCCGACGACGTCAAATGGTCGTTCGACCGCGCCGTGACTGTCGGCGGCTTTCCCACATTCCAGATGAGTGCCGGCTCGCTGACAAAACCCGAGCAGTTCGTCGCCGTCGACGACCACACTTTTCGCGTCGACTTTATGAAGAAGGATCGGCTGACCGTTCCCGACCTCGCCGTCATCGTGCCCTGCGTGCTCAATTCCAAATTGGTGAAGTCGAAGGCGACCGAGCAGGATCCGTGGGGCCTCGAATTCACCAAGCTCAATACCGTCGGCAGCGGCGCCTACAAGGTCACCAACTGGACCACCGGCTCTCAGGTCGTCCTGGAGCGCAACGAGAACTGGAAAGGCGGGCCGCTACCGAAGATCAGGCGCATCATTTGGCGCATGGTGCCCGATGCCGGCAACCGGCGCGCTTTGCTCGAACGCGGCGACGCCGACGTGTCCTACGATCTGCCGAACAAGGATTTCGCCGAGCTGAAAACCGACGGCAAGCTCGCCATCGTGTCGACGCCGTATTCGAACGGCACTCAGTATATCGGCATGAACGTGCAGAACCCGCCGTTCAACGACGTGAAAGTGCGGCACGCCATGGCTTACGCCATTCCTTATCAGAAGATCATGGATGCGGTGCTGTACGGGCTTGCCAAGCCGATGTTCGGCGCGCCGGCCGACGCCCCGACCGAAGTTGCCTGGCCGCAGCCGCACAAATTCAACACCGACCTCGACAAGGCGAAAAAGCTTCTCGCCGAGGCCGGCGTCAGCAACATCGACGTCCCGATCTCGTTCGACCTCGGCTTCGCCGGCGTCAACGAGCCGATCGCCGTCCTGGTGCAGGAGAGCCTGGCGCAGATCGGCATCACCACCACGATCAACAAAGTGCCGGGCGCGAACTGGCGCACCGAGCTTACCAAGAAGACGATGCCGCTGTTCGAAAACGTGTTCTCGGGCTGGCTCGATTATCCCGAATACTTTTTCTACTGGTGCTACCACTCGGGAAAATCGATCTTTAATACGATGGACTATCAGTCGCCGGCGATGGATGCGTTCATCGACGGCGCCCGCGCCGCGGCCGCAACCGGCGACAAGGAGACTTACGACAAAGACGTAAAGGGCTTCGTCGATCTCGCCTTCACCGACATGCCGCGCATTCCGCTGTATCAGCCCTACGTCAACGTCGCGATGCAGAAGAACATCTCCGGCTACGAATACTGGTTCCACCGCCGGCTCGATTACCGCGCGTTCGCGAAGGGGTGAGTGCGGTGACGGCGCATCTTTCCCCTCCCCCGCTTGCGGGGGAGGGTTGGGAGGGGGCGAGCGGCCTCGCCGCTCGCGCAAACGCCGACACTTACCCCCTCTGGCATCGCTTCGCTCGCCGCCTCCCCCGCAAGCGGGGGAGGAGAAAGTCACGCCCATGCTGACGATGATTCTCAAGCGCGCGGCGATGGCGATCCCGAGCCTGATCGGCGTCGTCATCGTGACGTTCCTGCTCACCCGCGCGTTGCCAGGCGATCCGGCCGCCTATTTCGCCGGTCCCGCGGCGACACCGCAGGCCATCCAGGAAGTCCGCGTCAAGCTCGGCCTCGACAAGCCGCTGATCGAGCAATTCGGCCGCTACGTCGTCGATCTCGGCCACGGCAATCTCGGCAATTCGCTGACCACCGGGCAGCCGGTGCTGACCGAATTGCGCACGCGGCTGCCGGCGTCGGCTGAGCTGACCTTGCTCGGCCTCATCGTCTCGATCGTCATCGCGGTGCCGCTCGGCATTTTGGCGGCGACGCGGCCGAACTCGCTGATCGATCACGCCTGCCGCGTCGTTGCGACGCTCGGCGTGTCGCTGCCGGTGTTCTTCACCGGCCTGATCCTGGTCTACGTCTTCTACTATCAGCTCGGCTGGGCGCCGGCGCCGCTTGGGCGGCTCGATGTGTTCTTCGATGCGCCACCGCAGGTCACCGGCTTTTATCTCATCGACAGCCTGATCGCGCGCCAGCCTGAAACTTTTGTGGCCAGCCTCAAGCAGCTCATCCTGCCTGCGCTCACGCTCGCCATTTTCTCGCTGGCGCCGATCGCGCGCATGACGCGGGCCTCGATGCTCGCGGTGCTGTCCTCCGACTTCGTGCGTACCGCGCGCGCCAGCGGGCTTTCGTCGTTCACCGTGATCGTCACCTATGCGTTCCGCAACGCCATGCTGCCGGTCATCACCACGCTCGGCATGGTGTTCTCGTTCCTACTCGGCGCCAATGTGCTGGTCGAAAAAGTGTTCGCCTGGCCGGGCATCGGCTCCTATGCGGTCGAGGCCCTGCTCGCCTCCGACTTTGCGCCGGTGCAGGGTTTCGTGCTGACCATGGCGGTGATGTATGTCGCGCTCAACCTGATGATCGACGTGCTCTACGGGCTGATCGATCCGCGCGTGAGGCTGGAAGCATGACCGATATCGCAGCAACACCTCGGCGCGACGCCGCCTTGACCGCACTATTCCGCCACGCGCGCTACGTGATCGCGGAGAACCCGGTCACCGGCTTTGCCTTCGCGCTGTTCGTACTGATCGTGCTCGCGGCGATCCTCGGCCCGAGCATCGTGCCGTACAATCCGCTGTCGAGCGACACCGCCCAGGCGCTCAAGCCGCCGAGCGCGCATCACTGGTTCGGCACCGACCAGCTCGGCCGCGACGTGTTCAGCCGCGTCATCGTCGCGACGCGACTCGACTTCTTCATCGCGGTGGCTTCCGTCGCGCTCGTCTTCCTGATGGGCGGCCTCGCCGGCGTCGCCGCCGGATTTTTCGGCGGCTGGACCGATCGTATCGTCGGCCGCATCGCCGACACCATCATGGCGTTCCCATTGTTCGTGCTAGCCATGGGCATCGTCGCGGCGTTCGGCAACACGGTGCAGAACATCGTGCTGGCCACCGCGATCGTGAATTTTCCGCTTTATGCGCGCATCGCCCGCGCCGAAGCCAATGTGCGGCGCGAGGCCGGCTTCGTCGAGGCGGCGCGGCTAAGCGGCAATTCCGACTGGCGCATCCTCACCTTCCAGATCCTGCCGAACGTTTTCCCGATCCTGGTCGTGCAGATGTCGCTGACCATGGGCTACGCCATCCTCAACGCCGCCGGCCTGTCGTTCATCGGGCTCGGCGTGCGGCCGCCGACGCCGGAATGGGGCATCATGGTTGCGGAGGGCGCGGCCTTCATGGTGTCGGGCGAATGGTGGAATGCGTTCTTCCCCGGCTTGGCGCTGATGGTCGCGGTGTTCTGCTTCAACCTGCTCGGCGACGGCTTGCGCGACATGGTCGATCCCAGGAGACGGACATGACGGCCGCACCTGCGCTGAGCGTTGAAGGCCTCAGCGTCGAGTTCCGCACCCGCTCCGGCATCGTGCGCGCGCTCGACAATGTGAGTTTCGCCGTCGACAAGGGCGAGACCATCGCGCTGGTCGGCGAATCCGGCTCGGGCAAATCGGTCACCGCTTATGCGGTGATGGGCATTCTCGATCCCGCCGGCAAAGTCACCGCCGGGCGCGCCATGCTCGGCGGGCTCGATCTGCTTTCGGCCAAACCTAGCCAGCTTGCCGACGTGCGCGGCCGCGAGATCGCGATGATATTCCAGAACCCGCGCACCGCGCTCAATCCGATCCGCACCGTGGGCCGCCAGATCGCCGACGTGCTAATCCGCCACGGCAATGTGCCGCGCCGCGACGCGCCGGGCCAGGCGGTCGACATGCTGCACGCCGTCGGCATCACCGACCCCGCGCGCCGCGCCAAGGCCTATCCGTTCGAAATGTCGGGCGGTATGTGCCAGCGCGTCATGATCGCGATCGCGCTGGCGGCAAAGCCTTCGCTCTTGATCGCCGACGAGCCGACGACCGGCCTCGACGTGACCACGCAGGCGGTGATCATGGATCTGGTCAACGATCTCGCCAAGGAGATGGGCATGGCGACGATCTTCATTACTCACGATCTGGCGCTGGCCGGTCAGCGCTCGGCGCGCATCGTCGTCATGCATGCCGGCCATGTGGTCGAGAACGCACCGACCGAAGAACTGTTCACGCACCCGCGCCATCCCTATACGGCGGAGCTGATCGCGGCGACGCCGGATGCGGCGGCAAGCCTCGATGAGCTTGCTTCCATTCCCGGCTCGCTCCCCGATCTGCGCCGCATCGACCTGCCGCCCTGCCGCTATTCCGAACGCTGCCCGCGCAAGATCGATGCCTGCGCGCAGCCGTTGCCGCGTTCGACTTCGGCGTCCGGCCATATGGTCGCCTGCTGGAATCCATTGCCCGAGCGCGTCGCGGCCGCGCCAACCGAGAGCGCAGCATGACCATCCTGCTCGACGTTGCCGACGTATCGAAATTGTTCCCGGTCGGCGGCGGGCCGGGGCCGCTGGCGCGGTTCAAGCGGCGTTTTTCCGGCGGTCCGGAGAAGCTCCCGAAGGTGTACGCCGTCGACGATGTCAGCTTCACAATCAACAAGGGCGAGACGGTCGGCCTCGTCGGCGAGTCCGGCTGCGGCAAGTCGACCCTGGTGCGGGCGCTGACGCGCCTGGTCGACGTCAGCGACGGCAGCATAAAACTCGGCACCCGTGAACTATCGTTGAAGCCATCGCGCGTCTTCGCCCGCGACCGCGATCGCGCCCGTATCCAGATGGTGTTCCAGGACGCCGGCGAAAGCGTCAATCCGCGCTTCACCGCCTTTGACGCCATCGCCGATCCGCTGCGCCGTTTGCGCAAGATGCGCGGCGAGGCGCTGACCGAGCGTGTCGAGACCGTGGCGTCGCAATGCGGACTGCCGCTGCCGTTCCTGTCGCGTTACCCGCATCAACTGTCCGGCGGACAACGCGCCCGCGTCGGCATCGCCCGCGCCATCGCGGTCGAGCCCGAGCTCCTGGTACTCGACGAGCCGACCGCGGCGCTGGACGTTTCCGTGCAGGTGGTCATCCTGCAGCTCTTGCAGCGGCTCAAGAGAGAGTTCGGCATGAGTTATCTGTTCGTGTCGCACGATCTTTCCGTGGTGCGCCTTTTGTGCGACCGCGTGCTGGTGATGTATCTCGGCAAGATCGTCGAGTCCGGGCCGGCCGCGGAGGTATTCGAGCATCCGTTGCATCCCTATACTCAGGCGCTGGTTGCCGCCGTGCCGCGTTTGCATGAGAATGGCGGCGGGCGGTTGCGGCTGAGCGGCGAGCCGCGCAGCCCGATCGATCCCGATCCGAATGTCTGCCGCTTCTATGGCCGTTGCCCGCTGAGCGCCGCTATGTGCAAGACCACGATGCCAAAACTGCGCCGCTTCGGCCCCCGGCAGGTCGCGTGCCATTTCGCCGAAGAGTTCCTGCTGGTGCCGAAGACATGAAACGCAAAACCGGCCGCAAGACGAAATCCACCCGCGCCAAACGCCCCCGTTCCGCTCGCGCAGCCACCAAGACGAAGCCCGGGACTTCCATCGACGCATTCGTCGCAGCAAGCGCGCAGGCGCTCGGTCTGGCACTCAATCCGGCCTGGCACAAAAGCATCGCGTTCAATCTGCGTTTGATCCTGCGCCATGCGGCGCTGGTCGACGAATTTGCGCTGCCGGACGATGCCGAGCCCGCGCCGGTTTTCCATGCTTGAAACCGCGGCCGCCGATTTTGCCTGGGACTCGGCGGCTGATGTCGCCGCTGCCGTTGCGGCTGGCCGCGTCAACGCAACTCATATTGTCGAAGCGACGCTGGCGCGCATCCGCGCGCGCGATCCGTTGCTCAATTCCTTCACCGCCGTCACCGAGCGGCGCGCGCTTGCCCGCGCACGAGCGATCGATGAGGCGCGGGCGAAGGGCGAAAAGCTTCCTGCGCTGGCCGGCGTGCCGTTCGCGGTCAAGAATCTGTTCGACGTTGCCGGCCTGCCGACGCTGGCCGGCTCCAAGATCAACCGCGATCTGCCGCCGGCTAAGCGCGATGCGGCGCTGATCGAGCGGCTGGAGGCGGCCGGCGCCATCCTCGTGGGCGCGCTCAACATGGGCGAATATGCCTACGACTTCACCGGCGAGAACATCCACGACGGCCCTTCGCGCAATCCGCACGATCTCAACCGCATGACCGGCGGTTCTTCCGGCGGCTCGGGCGCCGCTGTCGGCGGCGGCCTGGTGCCGCTAGCGCTCGGCTCCGACACCAATGGTTCCATCCGAGTGCCGTCGTCGCTGTGCGGCATTTTCGGGCTCAAGCCTACCTACGGGCGGCTCACCCGCGCGCGGACGTTTCCATTCGTGGCGAGCCTCGATCATTTGGGGCCGTTCGCACGCACGACGCGCGATCTGGCGCTGGCTTACGACGCCATGCAGGGTTTCGACGCCGACGATCCCGCCTGCGCCGGTCGCGCGGCCGAGCCGGTGGTGCCGCACTTGGACAAAGGCATCGACGGCCTGCGTGTCGCGGTGGCCGGCGGCTATTTCAAGGGCAAAACCGCGGAGGCGGTCGCGGCCGTCGATAGCGTCGCCTCAGCGCTCGGCGCCAACCGCGATATCGAAATCCCGCAAGCCGAGCGCGCCCGCTCGGCCGCTTTCATCATCACCGCAAGCGAAGGCGCGAGCTTGCATCTCGATCGTCTGCGCACTCGCGCGCGTGACTACGATCCTGCCGTGCGCGACCGGCTGATCGCGGGCGCCATGACGCCGGCTTCGCTGGTGATCAAGGCACAGAAATTCCGCCGCTGGTATCGCGAGGAGGTTTTGAAACTGTTTGCCGAGGTCGATGCCATCCTGGCGCCGGCAACGCCCTGCACGGCGCCGCTGATCGGCCAACAAACCTTCATGCTCGACGACGTCGAATTGCCGGTGCGAGCCAATCTCGGCCTCTACACCCAGGCGGTCTCGTTCATCGGCCTGCCCGTCGTCGCCGTGCCGGTGCCGCTTGCGCCGTTGCCGATCGCGGTGCAGATCATCACGGCGCCGTGGCGCGAGGACGTCGGCTTGCGGATCGCCCACGCACTCGAAGCGCAAGGCGTCGTTGCGGCACCGCGCCCGGCGCTCTGAGGAAAAAATTCAAGGAGAGTTTTATGGAGCTCGACCTGCCGGAGGTCGTTGCCGAAGTCGCGGCCGAATTCGCGCGTTACGAAAAGGCGCTGGTGTCGAACGACGTCGCCACCTTGGACGCGATATTCCGCAACGACCCGCGCACCATCCGCTACGGCGGCGGCGAAATTCTTTACGGCTATGCCGAGATCGCGGCCTTCCGCGCCGCGCGCTCGCCGGCGGGCCTCGCGCGCACGCTTTCGAAGACTGTCATCAGCACCTACGGCCGCGATTACGCCGTCGCTTCGACACTCTATTATCGCCCGACTATGCCAGGCAAAGTCGGCCGCCAAATGCAGACCTGGGTGCGCTTCCCCGAGGGCTGGCGCGTAGTGGCTGCCCATGTCAGCGTCATCGACGAGTCGAAATAATTATTTGCCGCGCGTCAGCGCGCCGAGCGGCAAACCCGTCGCGGCGTGATATTGGCGCCCGATCGCCGCCAGCGCCGCATCTGCGCCGGCCGGTGCCAAGAGCGTGATGCCGAACGGTGTGCCGTCGGTGCGCATCGATGACGGCACCGCAAGCCCGCACAGGTCGAGCAGGTTGACGAAATTGGTGTAGGTGCCGAGCCGGCTGTTGAGCTGGATTGGATCGGCAAGCACCTGTTCGACCGTATAGATCGTCGGCGCCGTCGGCAGCATCAGCGCATCGATCGTGCGGAAGGTATGTTCGGTCACGCGGCGCAATTCTTCGAGCTGATAGAAGGCCGCGAAGGTCTCGGCCGCGGTGCGGTGCGCGCCGGCGAGAATGATCTGGCGTGTCACCGGATGCAACGACTCGGGCGAAGACGCGATCAACGCCTTGGCGACGAGATAACGCTCGGCCACCCACGGCCCGTCGTAGAGCAACCGCGCCGCCGCATAGAACGGTTCGATGTCGATCTCGACGATTTTGGCGTCGAGGCTGGTCAGCCGCGCCAGCGCATCGTCGTAAGCCTTGGCCGACAGTGTGTCGCCGAAGAACAGGCGTTGGCCCGGCAGCGGCACGCCGAGTTTTACGCCGGTCGGCACTGGACCGACCGCACCGACCGGCCGCGGATGCGAATAGGGATCGGCGGCGTCCGCGCCCGCGATCACGTTCAGCATCGTCATCGCATCGTCGACGGTGAGTGCGAACACGGATACACAATCCAAGGTGCGGCAGGCGGGCACGACGCCGGCGCACGACACCATGCCCCGGCTCGGTTTTAACCCGACGATGTTGCTGAACGCCGCCGGCACCCGGCCCGATCCGGCGGTGTCGGTGCCGAGCGCGAGCGGCGCAAAACCGGCGGCGACCGCGAGCGCCGAGCCGGTACTCGAGCCGCCGGCGATGAGCTTGTCGTCGAACAGGTTGCGGGCGATGCCGTAAGGCGTCCGCACGCCGACCAGACCGGTGGCGAACTGATCGAGATTGGTCTTGCCGAGAATGAGCGCGCCGGCTTGGCGAAGTTTTGCGACCGACGTGGCGTCCTTGCCCGGACGATAGCCGAACGCGGGACATGCCGCCGTGGTCGGCAAGCCCTTCACGTCGATATTGTCCTTCACCGCGACCGGGATGCCGTAGAGCGGCAGCGCCATGTCGCCGTCGCGCGCCAGCGCTTTCGCTTCGGCGACGACCTCGGCTTCGTTCGCGCAGCGCGATGAAGATGGCGGGATCGCCGTGGCGGCGGATGCGGGCAAAGCAGCGCGCGACGATATCCTCGGGCTTGAGCGCGCCGCGGCGGTAGGCGTCGAGAATTTCGGCGACCGTTTCCGTCATGGCATTATCGATCGGAGCGGCTGCCCGTCGCGCTCACCGCCGTTCGCCTTCGCTCTAAGCCACGGAATTATATGAGGATTTCGCACGGAAAGGATAGGTCCGACCGAGACCGCCAGGATTGACGACGCAGTCTATCGCGAACCTGTTCTCGTCCCAAATTTCCGGCGAACTGGACATTTCGCTGCCCTGTTGCCATGTCCGCTGATGATCCGCCGATGCGCGCCGCCGCCGTTGAGGAGCTACAGATGAGCAATTTCCGCATAGAAACCGACGCCCTCGGCGAGGTCCGCGTCCCCGCCGACAAGCTTTGGGGCGCGCAAACCCAGCGCGCGCTCGAGCATTTCAGCATCGGCCAGGATTTGACGCCGCGCGACATGATCACCGCCTACGCCATCCTGAAAAAGGCGGCGGCGAACGCCAACCATTCCGGCAAGCGGCTTCCCGACAAGATCCGTGCGCTGATCGCACAGGTCTGCGACGAGATTCTGGCCGGCCGGCATCAAGACATGTTTCCGCTGCACGTTTGGACGACCGGCAGCGGCACGCAATTCAACATGAACGTGAACGAGGTGATCTCCAATCGCTGCTGCGAGCTCGCCGGAACGCCGCTCGGCAGCAAGACGCCGGTTCATCCCAACGATCACGTCAACATGTCGCAATCCTCCAACGACACCTTTCCCTCGGCGATGTATATCGCCGCCGCCGTTGCGGTGAAGGAGCGTCTGATGTGTGCGGTCAAGGCGCTCCACGATGCGATTGCCGCCAAAGCCGCCGCGTGGAACGACATCATCAAGATCGGCCGCACCCACATGCAGGACGCGACCCCGCTCACGCTCGGCCAGGAATGGTCGGGTTATGCGGGCATGTTGGCCGACGATCTTGAGCGCATCGAGGGCGCGCTCCCCGGCCTCTATCGCCTCGCGCTCGGCGGCACCGCGGTCGGCACCGGGATCAATGCCGCGCCGGGCTTTGCCGAAGCCGTTGCCGCGAACGTCGCCAAGCTGACCGGCTTGCCATTCGTCAGCGCGCCGAACAAATTCACCGTGCAGGGCGCGCACGATGCATTGGTGCAACTTTCCGGCACGCTGCGCACGCTTGCCGTTTCGCTCTACAAGATCGCCAACGATATCCGGCTGATGTCATGCGGCCCGCGCGCCGGATTTGCCGAGCTCTTGGTCCCCGAGAACGAGCCGGGCTCGTCCATCATGCCCGGCAAGGTCAATCCGACCCAATGCGAAGCGCTGACCATGATCGCCGTTCAAGTGATGGGCAACGACGTTGCCGTCGGCTTCGGCGGCGCCGGGGGCTATCTGGAAATGAACGTCTACAAGCCGCTGATGATCTACAATGTCATGCATTCGATCACGATCATGACCGACGGTTCCACGAATTTCCGCAAATTCCTCGTCGAGGGCACCGAGCCGAACCGCAAAAAGATCAAAGAGGATGTCGAGCGCTCGCTGATGCTGGTGACCGCGCTGGTGCCGGTGATCGGCTACGACAAGGCGTCGGAGATCGCCCATTACGCCAAGGACCACGATCTTACGCTCAAGGCCGCGGCGCTAAAGCTCGGCTACGTCACCGAGGCCGATTTCGACCGCATCGTCGATCCGGCCAAGATGGTGCATCCCTATGTCGCCACCGGCCGGTAGCCCGATCAGGCGAGTGGGCGGCGCAAATATTCGCCGCGAGGCGGCCCGACGATCTTGCCGTCGAGATAAATCGGCGCGCCGCGCAGAAATGTGCTTTTCACCCGTCCCGTGAGTTCGACGCCTTCGAACGGCGAATAACCTTGGTGGGATTCGGATTCCGCGGCGTGCACCACGAATTTCGCGTGCGGATCGACGAGAACGATGTCGGCGTCGTAGCCAGGTGCGATATCGCCTTTGCTGTGTAGGCCGAACCGTTGCGCCGGGTTCCAGCTCAAAAGCTCGGTCATATGGTTGTACGACATGCCGCGCCGGCTGCCCTCGCTCAGCACGCCGGAGAGCAGATACTCCGTGCCGCCGAAGCCCGATTTCGCCAGCCAGATATTGTCTGGATCGTCCTTGGACCATTTCTGCTCGGCCGAACAGCAGGCGTGATCGCTGACGATCCAGTCGATCTTGCGATCGAGCACGGCCTGCCACAGCGCCTCGACGTCCTCGCGCGGCCGGATCGGCGGATTGACCTTGGCGTGAACGGCGCATTCGCAGTTGGTATCGAGCAGCAGATGGCCGACGGTCACTTCGCGGCGGAACGCGACATGCGGAAACACCTGTTGCATGGTCCAGGCGGCCTCGATCGCCTTGCGCGAGCTCAAATGCAGCAGGTTGATATTCAGGCAATTCGTCTCGTTAGCCAGATAAGACGCGATCCAGATCGCCAAGCCTTCCGAGTGCGGTGGACGCGCGGCGCTGTAGGCGGCGAGCCCGGTCAGCTTGCCCTCGCGCTCGACGATTTTCGTATAGGCGTTGAGGATGTCCGCCAGTTCGCAATGCAGGCTGACGCTGATATAGGGCGCCTTATCGGGAAATTTGACCATCAAGCGCTGCGCCGAGCGCATGATGAACTCGAAATGAGCAATGTCGTAGCGATCGTCCGGCCCGGTCATCAGAAATTCGTTCTGCTGCGATGACGGTCCGTGCAGGCCATAGCCGCCATAGAACATGAATATCTTGAAGGACGTGACACCGTGATCGAGAACCAGATGCTCCATCTCGTCGATATGCGCGGCCTCGATCGGCGCGATGTGATAGCCGTAGTCGACCCAGAACCGCCCTTCTGACTGCTTGAACACTTCGGGCATGAAGGCGCGATACGGACCGCCACGATTCAAATAGTAATGGCCGGTGCGGATGTAGTTCAGGCTCGACGTGACGCCGCCCATCGCCGCCGCCTTGCTTTCGGAAATCGCGTCTTCGGCCAGCGGCGAATAGATCCCGACATGCATGTGCGCATCGACGCAGCCGGGAAAGGCCAGATGGTTCTTGCCGTCAAAAACCTGCTCCGCCTCCCCGGCCGCAAGTTCGGGTGCGAGACGGTTGATCTTGCCGCCTTTGATTCCGATGTCGAGGCAATCGACGGAGGTCTTGTTGGGGCGGACAACGCGGGCATTTTTGATGACGAGATCGAACAGTTTCGACATTTCCGCTTTCCTCACAAACTAGGCGTCATAACGCTTCCCGACGGCGAGCAATTCCGGCGTCCCGATCAAATCATTGAGGCCCGTGAAATCGAGCATCCGGGAGCGGAACGGCTCGGAAGTGCCGTGCGCGGCCAGCGAGGCGTAATATTCGCTCGCCATATGCCCGAGCGCGCGCACGATGCCACCGGGAAAAATCACGAGCGCAAAACCTAGCGCTTCGAGCTCGGCGGCCGTCAGCAGCGGCGTTTTGCCGCCTTCGACCATATTGGCCATTAGCGGCACGCCGCCGAGCGCCGGCGCGATACGTTTGAGCTCGGTTTCCGTCTTCGGCGCTTCAACGAACAGCATATCGGCGCCGGCATCGCGATAAGCGAGCGCACGCGCGATGGCCTTGTCGAAGCCTTCGACCCCGACCGCGTCGGTGCGGGCGATCACCAGCGTGTCGCGCGACTGCCGGGCATCGAGCGCGGCCTTGATCTTGCCGACCATTTCGGCCGCCGGAATCAGCCGCTTCTCGTCGAGGTGGCCGCAGCGCTTGGGAAACGACTGGTCCTCGAGCTGGATCGCGTTGGCGCCGGCGCGTTCGAATAGCCGCACGGTGCGCGCGACGTTGAGCGCATTGCCGTAGCCGGTATCGGCGTCGACAATCAGATCGGCTGTGACCCGGTCGCGGATCGTGCCGATGACGTCGGCAACTTCACTCATGCTGACCAGGCCGATGTCCGACCGCCCGAGGCGGGTATAGGCGATGGCCGCGCCGGAAACGTAAAGCGTCCTGAACGCGGCCTGTTCGGCGACCAGCGCGGTGAAGGCGTCGTAGACGCCGGGCGCGACCACGATGGGTTTTTGCGTCAGGCGGGCTCGCAGGCTGTCCGGTTCCGTCATTATTGCAGCCCTAGATAGGCGCGTTTGAGTTTTGGATTTTCGCGAATATCGGCCGAGCTTCCCTGTAGCACGAAGGCGCCGTTTTCGAGAATGTAGGCGCGGCTCGCGACCTCGAGGCTCTGCATGACATTCTGTTCGACCAGTAACAGCGTGATGCCCTCGGCGTTGAGGCGCCGGATCAAGGCGAACAGCTCCTCGACCAGGAGCGGCGACAGACCGAGCGAAGGTTCGTCGAGAATGAGCAGTCGCGGCTCGGCCATCAAGCCCCTGCCGATCGCCAGCATCTGCTGCTCGCCGCCGGACAACGTGCCGGCGCGCTGCGTGTGCCGCTCGGCAAGCCGCGGAAAGACCGTGAACACGCGCTCGCGATTCTGCTTGCGCCGGGCGCGGGCGCGGCGATAACCGCCGAGATCGAGATTTTCTCCCACCGTCAGGTCCGGAAATATGCAGCGCCCTTCCGGCACGTGAATGAGCCCGCGCCCAACGATTGCAGCCGGCGTCTCGTGCTCGATGGCGCTGCCGGCGAAACGGATCGTGCCGCGCGTCGAGCGAAGCACGCCCGAGATGGTGCGATTGAGCGTCGATTTTCCCGCGCCGTTGGCACCCAATATCGCGACGATCTCGCCGGTGACGACGGCAAGGTCGATATCGCGCAGCACCTCGGTTGCGCCGTAGCCTGCGGCTAGCCCGCTGATGGCGAGGAGCGGCTCAGCCATGGGCAGCTCCCGCCGCGGCGAGGCACGCCGCCGCGCCTTTGCCGAGATACGCCTCGATCACCCGCGCATCGCCGACCACGTCTTGCGGCGAGCCATCGGTGAGAATGCGGCCCTCCGCCAGCACGTAGACGTGTTGGGCGAAACTCATCACCGCCTGCATGACGTGCTCGATCATCACAATGGTGATGCCGCCGTCGGCGATGGCGCGGATGGTCGGCACCATGGCGGCGAGCTCGGTTGGATTGAGCCCGGCCAAAACTTCGTCGAGCAGAAGAAGCGCGGGCTCTGTCGCCAGCGCACGGGCGAGCTCCAGCCGCTTTCGCCCGGCGACTGTGAGGCTCGCGGCGGGCTTGTCCCGCAATTCGGCGAGACCGACCAGCTGCGCAACTTGTGCAGCCGCATCGCGCGCCGCCGTGCGCGAGCGCCGCGACAAGTGCGCGCCGATCGCAATATTCTCGTGCACGGTCAGCCCGGCAAACGGCCGCACGATCTGGAATGTGCGGGCGATGCCGCGCCGCGCCAGCCGGTATGGCGGAACGCCGATGATGTCCTCGCCGCGGTGATAGATACGGCCGCTGCTCGGCGTCAGAAATCCGCTAATCATCGCGAACAAGGTCGTCTTGCCGGCGCCGTTCGGCCCGATCAGTGCGGTGATGCGCCCGGCCTCGACATCGAGCGAGACATCATCGACGGCCAGCAATCCGCCGAAGCGCTTGCTGACGCCGTCGACACGGAGCAGCGGCTCAGCCATGGGGTTGCTCCGGCCGCAAAGATTTCACGACGGCGAAACGCTGCCACACCTTTCGACACAAACCGGCAATGCCGGTCGGCGCAAAAGCAACGATCAGGATGAGGACACAGCCATAGATGACGAGATCAAGCCCCGGCGCGTCGCCGGCGATAAGCTTGGTCGCTTCGCCTAGCGTCTTGACCACGAGTGCGCCGAGCAGCGGGCCGAACACCGTGCCGGCGCCGCCGACGATGGGCGCCAGCAGCGCCGCGATCGAAATCCACGGGCCATAGGCGATGCCGGCATCGATGAACAGGAAATATTGGGCGTAGAAACAGCCGCCCGCAGCCGCGATCGCCGCCGAGATCGTCATGGCGCCGAGCTTGACCAGCGTCGTATTCACGCCCAGCGCTTTGGCGGCGTCCTCGTTCTCGCGCAGCGCGGCCAGATAGGCGCCGAAGCGGCTGTCTTCGATCATACGCACGATCACGAGCGACACGGCGACAAGCCCAAGAATGATCCAGTAGAACGGCACCCGGCTTTGAAACTGTAATGCCTCGGGGCGCAGGTCCAGCTTGATCAGCGTCCCGATGCCCGCCCCGGTGATCGGCGCGACGCTGGCGATGATGCGCAACACTTCAGCAAAGGCGAGCGTGAGCAGCGCAAAGTACGAGCCCTTCAGCCCCGAACGGAAGCTCAGCGCACCGATGATGGCACCCACTGCGGCGCCGGCGGCAATGCCGATGGCAAAACCGAGCCAAGCGTTGACGCCGTAGCGCACCTGAAGAATCGCGGTCGCATAGGCGCCGGTGCCGAAGAACGCGGCATGGCCGAACGAATATTGTCCGCCATAGCCGCCGAGCAGGTTCCAGCCCTGGCCGACCAGCGCGGTCAACAGCGCCACCACCAGGAAATTGAGCACGACGTTGGACGCGGTGACGAGCGGCACGGCGGCGAGCAGCGCTACCACGACGGCGATCGGCGCCATGGCCCTCATGCCCGCTCTCCGAACAGGCCGCTCGGCCGGAACAAGAGAACCAGAATGAACATGACGAATATGCCGATCTGGCCGAGCAACTCGCCGAGGTAGAAGCCCGACAGGCTTTCCACCACGCCGATGAACAGGCCGGCGATCAGCGCACCAGCCACCGAACCCATGCCGCCCAGCACGACGATGGTGAAGGCGATCAGCACAAAAGCGTTGCCGGCGGTCGGATTGACGTAATAGGTCGGAATCAACAGGCATGCCGCAACGGCGACGCAGGCGGTGCCGAGCCCGAACGTCACCGCGTAAATGTGACCGACATCGATGCCCGACAGCTCGGCGCCGAGCTTTTCTTTCGCCACCGCCCGGATCGCTTTGCCGGTGTCGGTCGAGCGCATGAATAGCCGCAGCGCCAGCGCCACCAGGATGACGACGGCAAGCGCGACGACTCTCGGCACGGCGAGAAAGGCTGTGCCGACTTCGATCACATCGAAGGCATAAGGCAGGTTGACAGTGCGGGTATCGGCGCGGAAGGCAACCAGCAGCGCATTCTCGATGACGACCGCAAGCCCGAGCGTCACCAAAAGGATGTTGCGATCGTCGCCGTGGCCGGCCGGACCGATGACAAAGCGTTGCAGAGCGTAGCCCAGTCCGAAAAACAGCGCCGTCAACGGCACCGCCGCGAGGTAGGGATCGAGGCCAAGCACCTTATAGGCAAAGAACGCGGCGAACATGGCCGCGGTCAACAATGCGCCGTGGGCGAAGTTGATGATGTGCAACACGCCGTAGATCAGCGTCAGCCCGAGCGCGATCAGGGCGTACACTGCCCCGGTCATCAGTCCGTTGAGCACCGCCGGAACGAGGATGGCCGGTGACAGCATGAAGCGGATCCGTGGCAACGGCGCGCGTACGGCGCCGTCCGTTACACCGGCGTCATGCCGGCGGCATTGGGAACACCGCCTTCGCCGAGGCAAACGCGGCGGGCAGGATCACCTGGATATCGTTGCCCAAAACTTGCGTGTTCACCGGCGCCGCGCCCTGGTTCTGGCCGTTGACGAATTTTGTCGGGCCATAGGGCATCACATGGCCTGCGAAGGTCGAGCTCTCCAGCGCCGCGGTGATCTTGGCGCGATCGGCGCTTGCGGCGCGCTCCAGCGCGTCGGCGAGCAAGAGCACGCACGAATAATTCATGTAGACTTCATAGGTGAAGAATTCGCCCTTCCCTTCGACCTTCTTTTTCAACTCGATCGCCTTCGGATTCTTGGGATCGAACCAGTGATTGCAGTCCATGATGTATTGCGCGGCTTCAGGGAATTCCTTGACGAACTTGTAGGATGAGGCGGCGCCACCGAGCACCGAGTAGATACCCTTCGGCCGCACGCGCTGCTGCTGCATGGTGCGCGCCAGGAGCACATATTCGTTGTAATAGTTCGCCGGAATGACGAGATCGGGATTCTGCGCCTTGATCTGCAGCACGACGTTGTTGAAGTCGCGGGTCGGCGTCGGATGCGGAACTGTTGCCAGCACCTGGAAGCCGCGGTCGGGCAATTGCGCGTTGAGCAATTTGGCCAGCCCCGAGCCGAACGCCGAGTCCTCGTTGACGATCACCACCGTCTTGGCGACTTTGCCGGCCTGGTCGTTGATGCTGACGAGACTGTCGAGCGCGGTTTTGGCAATGACGCCAAAGCCCGGGCCGAAGCGGAACGTGTTCTTCAGTCCGCGGGTGACGATGCTGTCGACGACACCGACGTCGACGACATAGGGCAGATCGTAACGGGCCGCGGCCTGGCTCGCCGCCAGGCAGATCGCGCTGGCGTAGCCGCCGACGATCGCTGAGACCTCCGCGGAGTTCATCTTTTCGACTTCGGCATTGCCGCCTTCCGGCGTCGATTGCGCATCGCCGAGCACCGCGTCGATCTTGGCGCCGCCGAGCGCCTTGATGCCGCCCGCTGCGTTGATCTCATCGATCGCCATCGTGGCGCCGAGCCGGCCTTGCTGGCCGGAATACGACAGCGCACCGGATACCGGATGCAGGACGCCGACCTTCACCGAAGCCGCCTGCGCGCGCGATACGACCGGGGCGCTGACGAGACCAGCGACAGCGACGCGCCAATCCGGCCGACTGCAGAAATCGGCGGCGGCTGACGCGCGAAAAGTATGGACGCGACATTGGCTTTCTCCCCCTGATGACCGGCCGGGAGACTAACATTAGTCCGACGGGCCTTGCTATATTGGCCTCCCCTCCACCTCACGCGGCGTCGGCTTTCGGCATGACTGAAGCCCAAACCCTGATCGACAAACTTTGGGGCGCTCACGAGATCGTGCGCCGCGAGGACGGCGATTCCCTGCTCTGGGTCGATCGCCATTACGTCCATGAAGGCTCGTTTCATGCCTTCAGCCGGCTGGCCGAGCGCGGTGTGCCGGTTGCGGAGCCCGGTCTCACCTTCGGCGTGGCGGATCATTACGTGCCGACGCGAGCGCCCCGCGACAATATCGGCAATCCTGAGATCGCGCGCATGGTGCGCCAGATGGATGAAAACGCCGCCAAACACCGGATCAAGCTGTTCGGCCTGAACGATCGGCGGCAAGGTATTGTGCACGTGGTCGGGCCCGAGCAGGGTCTCACCCTGCCCGGCCTGCTGATCGTCTGCGGCGACAGTCACACCTCGACCCACGGCGCGCTTGGCGCATTTGCGTTTGGAATTGGCGCCTCGGAAGTGGCGCATGTGCTGATGACGCAAACGATCTGGCAGCGCCGGCCCAAGCGCATGCGCATTACGGTGGACGGCAAAGCCGCGCCCGGAATCGGCGCCAAGGACATCGTACTAGCGATCATCGCCAAGATCTGCGCCGATGGCGCGACCGGCCATGCCGTCGAGTTCGCCGGCTCCGCCATCCACGCACTGTCGATCGAGGGCCGGCTGACATTGTGCAACATGTCGATCGAGGCCGGGGCGCGCTGCGGAATGGTTGCGCCTGACGACGCGACGTTCGCATACGTAAAAGGCCGGCCTTTCGTTCCCAAAGGCACGGCGTTCGATCAGGCGGTCGAGACCTGGTCCACGCTCAAGACCGACGACGGCGCCGCATTCGATCGCGAGGTCGCACTCGATGCCACCGCGATCGCGCCGGTCGTCACCTGGGGGACCAGCCCGCAACACGCTTTGCCGATCGATGCCAGCGTACCGGATCCCGCGGGCGAAACAAATCCGGCGCGTGCCAACGAGCTGCGCGAGGCCATCGACTATATGGGCCTGCATCCGGGTCAAAAACTCGCGGCGATTGCGATCGATCGCGCCTTCATCGGCTCTTGTACCAATGCACGCATCGAAGACTTGCGCGCGGCGGCCGCGGTTCTTGCCGGCAGGACCAGCAAAGTGCCCGGATTGGTGTCGCCCGGCTCCTCGATGGTCAAGCACCAAGCCGAGGAAGAAGGGCTCGACCGCATCTTCCGCGCCGCCGGCCTGGAATGGGGCGAATCCGGCTGCTCGATGTGCGTCGGCATCAACGGCGATATCGTCGCGCCCGGCGAGCGCTGTGCCTCGACCACCAATCGCAATTTTCGCGGCCGGCAGGGTCCCGGCGCGCGCACGCATCTGATGTCGCCGGCCATGGTTGCGGCGGCTGCCGTAGCGGGTCGCCTGTCCGATGTACGGCCGCTCTTGGCCGGCCGCAAGGTTTGAGCGCCATGGATAAGTTCACGCGCATAACCGCGATAGCCTGCCCGCTGAACGTCACCAACATCAACACCGATCAGCTATTGCCTGCACGCTATCTCAAATGGCCGCGCGCGGCGGGTCTCGGCAAAGTGCTGTTGCAGGACCTGCGATTCGATTCCGAAGGCCGCGAGCAGCCGGATTTTCCACTCAACCGGCCGGATTGGCGCGACGCGAAAATCATCGTCGCTGGCCGCAATTTTGGTTGCGGCTCGTCGCGCGAGGCCGCCGTTTACGCGCTGTATGACTACGGCGTTCGCTGCGTGATCGCGCCGTCGTTCGGCGATATCTTCGCCGGGAATGCCATACAGAATGGGCTGTTCACGGCCGCCGTTCCCGACGACGTGGCGGCGGAGATCATGGCACAGCTGGCAACGACGCCGGGGACACCTGTCACCGTCGACCTCGAACAGCAGACCATCACCTGCGGCAATCACAGCTACGGTTTTGCCATCGATCCGGTCCGGCGCCTGCGGCTGCTCAATGGCTGGGACGATATTGCACTCACCGAAAGTTTTTCGGACCGGATCGCGGCATTCAAAGCGGCGGATCGTATCCGCCGCACGTGGGCATTTCCGTCTGAATAGCCACGTGTCGCGCCATCGCGACGACGAAACCGTGCCCGCTGCCATCAACTCGATCGCGCGCGGCGCAGCGAACCGATCCAACGCACCATTACGTAAAACACCGGCGTAAACAGGAGACCGAACATGGTCACCCCGAGCATGCCGAAGAACACGGCGGTGCCGAGCGCCTGACGCATCTCCGCACCGGCTCCCGTCGCCAGCGCCAACGGCACCACGCCGAAGATGAAGGCGAACGACGTCATCAGAATGGGCCGGAGTCTGGTCCTGGCCGCCTGCACCGCCGCGTCAAAGCGGTCGGCACCCCGCTCCTCCGCCTGCTTGGCAAACTCGACGATCAGGATGGCGTTCTTCGCGGCAAGGCCGATCAACACCACGAAGCCGATCTGGGTCAGGATGTTGTTGTCCATGCCGCGCAGCAAAACGCCGCTGATTGCCGCAAACAGGCACATCGGCACGATCAAGATCACCGCGAGCGGGAGCAACACGCTCTCGTACTGCGCGGCGAGCAGCAGGAACACGAACACGACTGCGAGACTGAACGCTACGATGGCGGTATTGCCGGCGACCTTCTCCTGGAGCGCAATCTCGGTCCACTCGTAGCCGAAGCCTGACGGCAGGTTTTCCGCGGCGATGTGCTCCATCGCCGAGATGGCCTGGCCAGTGGAAAAGCCCGGCAGTGTCGAGCCCTGCACTTCCGCCGCCGGAAACAGGTTATAACGCGGCACGCGGTACGGACCGGTGACGTCCTGAAAAGTGGCCACCGCCCCCAACGGCACCATGTCGCCGGATGTAGAGCGGGTTCGCAAATTCTCGACGTCGCGTAGCGACAGCCGGTAGGCGTTGTCGGCTTGAGCGATGACGCGGAAGGTCCGCCCGAGGATGTTGAACTCGTTGACGAAGGTCGAACCCATATAGGTCGACAAGGTGTCGAAGAAGCGCGTGATCGGCACGCCGAGCATCTCGGCCCTGGTCCGGTCGATATCGGCATAGACCTGCGGCGTCGACGTATTGAATAGCGTGAAGACCTGGGTCAGGCCGGGCGTCCGGTTGGCCGGCCCCGTGATCAAGGCGACAGCCTGTTCGAGCGCGTGCGGGCCGCGATCGGCGCGGTCCTGCACATACAGTTTGAAGCCGCCGCCGGTGCCGATGCCCGGGACGGAAGGCGGCGGCAGAATGAGGATCGACGCTTCGCGCAAGACCTGCATGTGGCTGCGCAAATCGTTGAGGATTGTCGCCGTCGCGAGGCCGGCTTTGACCCGCTCCTCGAACGGCTTCAAGGTGACGAAAATGACGCCCAGATTGGGAGCATTGGTAAACGTCGCGCCGTCGAAGCCGGCAAACATCACGGTATTGGCGACGCCGGGCCGTGACAACAGAATGTCCGAAGCCTCGCGCACGACGCGGTCGGTGCGGTCCAGGCTCGATCCCGGCGGCAAGGAAAACACCGCAATGAAGTAGGCGCGGTCGAGCTGCGGAATGAAGCCTGACGGCGCCCGGGAAAACCCGAAATAGGTCAGCCCGATCAACAAGCCATAAAGCACCAGCATCAGCCCCGATACGCGCAGCACGCGCCGCGTCAATCCCGCATAGGACGAGGCGAGCTTTTCGAAGCCTTTGTTGAAACCTGCAAAAAATACATCGAATGGCAAGGCGACCGTTCTCCAGAATCCTCGCCTCGGCTCCTCGTCATGAGGCCGCAAAAACAGCGCCGCCAGCGCGGGCGACAATGTCAACGACAATATGACCGAAATGACCGTCGAGGCGGTGATCGTCAGCGCGAACTGCTTATAGAACGCGCCCGAAATGCCGGTGATGAAGGCGGTCGGAATGAAGACCGCGCAAAGCACCAGCCCGATCGCCACCAGCGCGCTACCGACCTCATCCATGGTCTTGTGCGCGGCGTCGCGCGGGCTGAGGCCTTGGCGCAAATAACGCTCGACATTTTCGACGACCACAATGGCGTCGTCGACGACGATGCCGATGGCAAGAACCAATCCGAACAAAGTCAGATTGTTGATCGAGAAACCGAATGCCTCCAGGACAAAGAAACTGCCGACGATCGAAACAGGAATGGCGACGATGGGTATGATCGCCGCGCGCCATGACTGAAGAAACAGCACGATCACGATCACGACCAGGAGCACCGCTTCGAACAGCGTCTTGATCACCTCGTTGACCGATTGCTGAATGAACTCGGTCGTATTGTAGGCGACCCGGTACTGCAGGCCTTGGGGAAAGCTCTTGGACAGCTCTTCCATCGTTCGCAACACGTTGTTGGCAGTGGCCAGCGCATTCGACCCCGGGCGCTGAAAGATGCCGATGGCGGTGGCGACCTGATTATCTAGATAGGCGTTGACCGTGTAATCCTGCGAGCCGAGCTCGACGCGGGCAATGTCGCGCAGGTGGGTGACGCTGCCGTTCGGGTCGGTCGCCACGACGATGTCTTCGAACTGCGCCGGGGTCGAAAGCCGGCCGAGGGTCTGAACGGCGATTTGAAAAGCGCCGGGAGATTTTGCCGGCGGCTGATTGATGGCACCGGACGCGACCTGGACATTGTTGGCCTGCAGCGCCGCGACGGCGTCACTGGCCGTGAGGCCGCGGATTTGCAGCTTCGCCGGATCGAGCCACACCCGCATCGCATAGTCGCGGGCGCCGAACACGATGGTGTCGCCGACGCC
Organism: uncultured Alphaproteobacteria bacterium; assembly: GCA_963724715.1. GTDB lineage: Bacteria > Pseudomonadota > Alphaproteobacteria > Rhizobiales > Xanthobacteraceae > BOG-931. The sequence continues at coordinate 674,339 of CAVRVV010000009.1, forward strand.
GTCGACGCGGGCGATGACGTCCTTGATATTGACCGTGGCATAATTGGAAATGTACTGCTGATCGAGCGTCTTGTCGGGCGAGATCAAATGAACGACGAGCAGCAGGTCCGGCGATTTCTTGCGAACGGTCACGCCGACATGCTGCACTTCCTCGGGCAATCGCGGCAGCGCGATGGAGACGCGATTTTGCACCAAAACCTGCGCCTGATCGACGTCGGTGCCGGGCTTGAAGACGGCGTCGATCGACAACGCGCCGTCGCCGGTCGCTTGCGAAACCAGATAGATCATGTTGTCGACGCCGTTGATCTCCTGCTCGATCGGCGTAGCGACGGTCTTCGAAACCACCTCGGCCGACGCGCCGGCGAATGTCGCTGTCACCTCCACGGTGGGCGGCGCGATCTCCGGATATTCGCTGATCGGCAGCGCGCGGAACGATATGGCGCCGATCAGCGTCAGGATGATCGCGATGACGGCGGCGAATATCGGCCGGTCGATGAAGAAATGCGAAAGCCGCATGGTGATTGATCCTGTTGCCGGGGTGTCGCGCTCGGCGAAGCCGCCGATGCACTATGGCGCAGCCGCTTTGATGGTGCCGTCCTCGGCCGTGACCTTCTGCCCCGGCCGGGCTCGCGGCAGCCCGTCGATGACGATGCGGTCGGTGGGCGCAAGCCCGGAGCGAACGACACGCAGGCCGTCAATGATGGGACCGAGCTCGACGCGCTTGGTGCCAACCGTGCCGTCTTCGGCGACCGTGAAAACGATCTTGCTCGCCTGATCGGACGCAATCGCGCCGTCGGGAATCAGAAGCCCGTCATGGGTGCCGCCGAACAGCCGAAGCCGCCCGAAGAAGCCCGGGGTGAGAAAACCATCCTTGTTGTCGAAAACAGCACGGCCGCGGATGGTGCCGGTCTTGGGATTGACCGCATTATCGACGAAGTCCATGCGCCCCATATGGGTGAATTCCGTCTCGTCGGCGAGGCGGACGGCGACGGGATTCGGCGCGTCGCGCGACGAGGGTCGCGTCCCGGCGGCGGCAAGACGGAGGTAATGCAAGAAGTCAGTTTCGCTGCCGTCGAACACGAAGTGGATGGGATCGATCGAGACGATGAGGCTTAGGAGCGTTGCGCCGGTCTGGCCGCCGGTAATGAGATTGCCGGCATCGACGCGTTTGTCGGAAATACGCCCGGCGATGGGCGCGCGGACCTCGGTCCATTCGAGATTGAGTTGGGCCTGTTTCAAGGCGGCATTGGCGGCGGCGAGCTGGCCGGAGGCGTCGCGTTGGATTGATTTTCGGGTATCGAATTCCCGTTCGGTCAGCGTTTGATTTTGAATCAACGGCGTCGCGCGATTGACGTCTTGGGTAGCGATGTCGAGCTTCGCCTGCGCACGTTCGATATCGGCTTTCGCCTGCTCGACGGCGATCTGGTAAGGGCGCTGGTCGATGACGAACAGCAGGTCATCTTTTTTGACGATCTGCCCTTCGTGGAAATGCACGGAGTCGATGAATCCGGAAACCCTGGCACGGATTTCGACAGTCTCCAAAGCGGTGAAGCGACCGGTATATTCGTCCCACTCGGTAATGCTCTTCTGCAGCGGATGCGCGACGGTGACGGTCGGCGGCGGCGGACCCGAATTAGCGGCGGGCTTGCCGTCACAGCCGGCCAACACGTTAGCGAACAGTATGAGAGAAACCAAAGATACAATGCGGTTCATGGGTTCATTTCTCCAACACATTGCGATCCGGAGCTGCCAAAAAGCCATGCAGCGCGGCGACCACCTGCGCGCCCTCGCCGACCGACGCGGCGACACGCTTGACCGAGCCCGAACGGACGTCGCCGATGGCGAAGACGCCCGGACGGCTTGTCTCCAACAAGCGGCGATTGCCGCCGGCCTCCACACCGGTCAGCACGAATCCCTTGGCGTCCAGCGCTATGCCTGATTCAGCCAGCCAATCCGTGTTCGGATCTGCCCCGATAAAGAGGAACACGTGGCGGATGGGGCGCCGCACTTCTTCTCCCGACGCACCTCGCCGCCAGCGCACCGCCTCCAACATGCCGTCGGCGCCTTCCAGGCCGGTGATTTGCGTTCGCGTCAGCACTTCCACGTTGGCGAGTCCGGCGATACGGTCGACCAGATAGCTCGACATATTGGCGTTCAGGTCCGCGCCGCGCACGATGAGCCAGACTTTGGCGACTTGGCTTGCCAGATAGACCACCGCTTGCCCGGCCGAATTGCCGGCGCCTACCAAGGCAACTTCCTGTCCGGAGCAAAGTTTCGCCTCCAAGGGCGATGCCCAATAATGCACGCTCGAAGACTCGAACGCCTCCAGGCCCTTCACGGCAAGCCGCCGGTAGCGAACGCCGCTTGCGATCACAACCGAGCGGGCGCGGGCGCGTTCGTTGTTCAAGAGATTTAGAACGAAGGGACCCGACTTCGAGTCGGCTGGCATCTGCAAGCTAGTCGCCTCGTCCGGAATGGCCATTTCCACTCCGAATTTCTGCGCCTGGTTATAGGCGCGCGCCATCAGAGCCATGCCGCTGATGCCGGTCGGAAAGCCGAGGTAATTCTCGATCCTGGCCGAAGCGCCGGCTTGACCGCCGAAGGCGCGGCAGTCGAGCACCAAGGCGGAGAGCCCTTCCGAGCCAGCATAAACCGCAGCCGCCAAGCCCGCGGGCCCGGCGCCGATGATGACGACGTCATAGATGCGATCGGGATCGATTGGCCCGACCAAGCCGATACAGCGGGCAAGCTCGTCTTCGCCGGGATTGCGGAGCAACTGTCCGCCCGGGCACAAAACGATCGGCAGCTGACCGGGGTCGACATGGAAGCGCTCGATCAGCGCTTTCGCCTCGGGGTCGGTCACCGCGTTCAGCGTTTGATGCGGATGGCCATTGCGGCGGAGAAAGTTTTCCAGCCGAAGCACATCGCCGCTCTCGGAGCGGCCGATGATCACCGGACCACCGGTGCCGGCCTCAAGCAGGCCGACACGGCGCAGGATCAGGGCGCGCATGATCCGCTCGCCGAGCTCCGCCTCGGCGATCAGCAAGGCGCGCAGTCGGTCCGGCGAAATGACGAGGGCCTGCACCGGTCCACGCGCGCGGGCGTCCACCAGGGACGGCCGACCCGCCAATTGCGCCAGTTCGCCCAAGAATGCCCCAGGGCCATGGGTGACGATGAGCGCCCCTTGGCCCGACCGGTCGTGCTGGGTGACGTCGACTTCGCCGGAGAGGATGATGCTCAGCCCATGGCCGACATTGCCGACACTCGCCAGTGCTTCGCCGGCGCCAAACGATTGCACTTCGCCAAATCGCCGAACCCGCTCGACCTCAGACGCCTCCAGATTGGGAAACATCTGATCGTGGCGCGTATCGATGACCGATTTTGAGGGCACAGCCATATTTATTTGCAACCGCCTGACGGCGCGAGAGCGCGAGTTCATAGATAAGGTTGGCCAGCAATGGCTAGCAAGTCATTGCCGTCGATTGGCTCGCGTGAGTGTACAATAAGCAGCCCGATTAGGATTGATAAGCCAGGCTAAGATCAACCCCAAACTCGCCAACAGGCGCTCAGCGGCCTTTAAATCTGTCGTATCCAAGCCCTCCACGAACTGCTCGAACACTGGCTGCGGAAGCGCCGGCACGTTCGGAGTTGATTAAACCCAACATGCACCTCGGAGCTGCAGCCGGTGGCGCGTGAGCCTAGGGGTGAGCTAGGCTAACTCCCAGGGAAGCTGCTCTGGACCCCATCCTTTGCCGCAGGAGATCGCAGCGTTCCGCAAACAGGCGGGGCCGGCCGCGGCAGCCATGCAGTTGATTATCTCCCCATATGCGCGAGAACAGACACCCCAATAAAGGTCGGAGGAACGAGTATGCGCACCATTACTCTGGAAGAGCATTTTGCGACCCCGGAATTTTTCGATGGACCCGCACGCTTTGTCAAAGACCGCGCTGAAAAGATGGGCGGCCGCTACGCCCAGGTTATGGACAGGCTTTGTGACCTCGGCACCAAACGGTTGGGGGAAATGGATGCGGCCGGCATCGATATGCAGGTCTTGTCGCTGTCGGCGCCCGGTGTTGAACAGATGGAGTCCGCGGACGCCGTTGCGATGGCGCGCGACACTAACGATTACCTCGCCGACGCGGTGAAGAAGTACCCGACGCGCTTTGCCGGCTTGGCGGCCGTGCCGACCGGAGCGCCAAACCAGGCCGTCGCAGAATTGGAGCGCCGCGTCCGCCACGAAGGCTTCAAAGGTCTCGTCATAAATGGTCACAATCGCGGGCGATATCTTGATGACCGATTTTACTGGCCCATTTTGGAATGCGCCGAATCTCTCAACGTTCCCATCTATCTCCATCCGACCCCGCCGCCTCAGGCGGTGATCGATATCTCATACGGCGGTTTTGCGCCGATGGTAACCGACATGCTCGCTGGCGGCGCCTGGGGGTGGCACATGGAAACCGCGGTTCATATGATTCGAATCATATGTGGCGGCGTGTTCGACCGTTTTCCGAAATTGCAATTCGTGATCGGTCACATGGGTGAGGGTCTGCCCTTCTTCTTCCAACGGTTGGACATCATTCCCATGGCGGTGACGAAACTGAAACGGCCGATCCTGTCTTATCTGAAAGAAAATGTTCACTACACCTTCTCGGGGATGAATTTTCCACCGACCTTTCTCGATCTGCTGCTCGAGCTCGGTGGCGTCGACCGGATCATGTTCTCGGCCGACTACCCCTATCAATCGATGCCGTGGGCGCGCGCATTCTTGGAGCAAATTCCCGTATGTGCCGCGGACAAAGAGCGCATCGCGCATGGTAACGCAGAGCGGCTTTTTCGGCTCTGACGACTTGGCTGGCTCAAGCGTTCCAGCTGACGTTCAAAGTTTTCTCAGTTTGCGACTTGACTAAGTCAGCTACTGAATCCCAATGTGGTGTTCAAACCTCTGAATGCGATTGAGGCAGACGCATGAGACTGTTGGGAGCATTGCTTCTCGTTCTGGCGGCTTCGGCAAACGCGCTGGCGCAAGATTATCCGATGCGAAACGTCATCTTCGTTGTGCCAACGGGCGCCGGCGCCGCCACCGATCTGTTGGCGCGAATTCTTGCGCCTCAGCTTGGCGATCGATTGGGCAAGCCTTTTGTCGTGGAAGATCGGCCCGGCGCCGGGACGTTGACGGCATCGAATGCGGTCGCGAAAGCTACTCCCGACGGCTACACCATTCTGATGGGAACAAGCACGCCGCTCGCGATCAATGCCACATTGTATAAGCATCTTCTGTACGATCCGGTGAAGGATTTCATACCGCTGGCATTGATTGCAACGATCCCATTCGTCCTGGTGGTCAACAACGATCTGCCGGTGCGTTCCGTGCGCGAGCTTATCGCATATGCAAAGGCACACCCCGGCGAATTATCTTTTGGTTCGACGGGCCTTGGGACGCCGTTCCACCTGAATGCCGAGTTGTTCAGCGCCATGACCGGCATTCAGATGGTACACGTGCCCTACAAGGGGGTGGTGGATGCTCAGGTCGATCTGATGGGCGGCCGAATACAAGTCATGTTCACGGACTTTACGTCTTCGGTGCCGCTTATCGAAGCCGGCAAAATACGGGCGCTGGGCGTTACAACGAAGACACGTGCAGCAGCGATGCCCGACCTCGCGCCGATCGCGGATCTTGGCGTGCCGGGCTTTAATGCCGCGGCGTGGCAGATGGTGGTTGCACCAAGTGCGACACCGAGGCCCATCGTCGACAAATTGCATACCGAACTCGAAGCCATCATGGCACTGCCGGAAACGCGGAACGCCATCACGCGCATTGGTCTAGTTCCGGCGGACAGCAGCTCGATTGAAGAATTGCAGGCGTTCGTCCGCTCGGAAATCGTCCGCTGGGGCGAAATCGTCAAACGTTCGGGCGCAACGGTTGATTGAGCCGCTTTGCCGCCTTAACGCGGCCAAAAAATCGGGACGGTGTGACTGGTATGGACACGGAAGTTCTCATTGTTGGGGCCGGCCCAATCGGCCTCACGCTCAGTATCGATCTCGCCAAGCGCGGCATCCGCAGCATCCTGATCGAGAAGAACGATGCGCCGCTCGGCTACCCAAAAATGGAGCGCTGCAATCCGCGGACGATGGAGATTTTCCGTCGCCTCGGTCTCGCCGATACCGTGCGCGCAGCCGGATATCCGCCGGACTGGCCGATGGACACCTATCTCGTGTTCGACCTCATGCGACCGCCGTTGTTCAAGATGGCCCATCCCACGGTGGCGCAATCCAAGGCGCGGCGGGACGCCACCACCGACGGTTCGATGCCGCTCGAACCCTATCAAATCATTTCCCAGTACACGCTTGAGCCGTTGCTTAAATCCGTGGCGGAACGGATTCCAAATCTGGCAGTGAGATTTGGCCATGAACTGCTGTCGTACGCGGAAGAGCCGGACGGCGTTGCCGCACACGTCAGAAAAATAAGCGGTGAGACCGTCACGATCCGTGCCCGATACATGGTCGGTTGCGATGGCGGATCGAGCGTGGTGCGCAAGCAACTCGGCTTCAAAATGGAAGGTGAGCCGCACCTCCTGGAGATGCGCCAAGCGCTGTTCCACTGCCCGGAGCTTTACGACAAGGTGCGCGCGCCGCGTGCCCGGCACTATCATCGTATCGACGATCATTGGACTTTGATGATCGTCCAAGACTCACGCAAGCACTTCACGCTTCATGCGGTCGTCGATAAAGACGAGGACATGGCGACGCTGTTCGAGGCAATCGTCGGCACGCCCGTGCAATACCAGATGGTGCATTGCGCAAAATGGGTGCAGCGGCTGCTGCTTGCGGAGCATTATCAGCAAGGCCGCGTCTTCATTGCCGGCGATGCGGCCCATCTTGTCATTCCCACCGGCGGCCTCGGCATGAATACCGGCGTCGGGGATGCAATCGACATCTCCTGGAAGCTTTCCGCGACGCTGCTAGGATGGGGTGGACCGAAACTGCTACAGTCCTATGAAGCTGAGCGGCGCCCGATCGGCGCAATCAATGTCAAAGCCTCCGGAGGCGGCACAGCCGGCCGGATGAAATGGCGCGCTGCCTATCGTCCGGACATCGAGGACGATACTCCGAGCGGCAGGGCTGCGTTGGCCGAACTGCTGACAATTGCGAGAACGGAGGCGCCAAAGTCATTCCGCGTCATCGGTGCCGAGCTCGGCTATCGCTATGCTGGCTCTCCCGTCATTTGCGACGAGCCCGGCGGGCCCGCACCGAACATCGAGGACTATGTGCCGACAAGTTGGCCAGGGGCGCGTTTGCCGCACGTTTGGCTCGTGCCCGGCAAGATCTCGGTGCACGACCGGATTACCGACGGGTTCACGCTTTTGCGGCTCGGTCGGAACAAAATGGATGCCTCGGGTTTGCGAAAAGCCTTCAGTACGATGGGTGCGCCTTTTTCTGTTCTCGATATCGATAGCGAAGCGGCGCGGCGCGTCTATGGCTTCGATTATCTTCTTGTCAGGCCAGATTTGCACGTGGTCTGGCGCGGCGACGTGTTGCCGAAGGACCCGGACAGAGTCGCGCTCGTTGTGACTGGGCATTAGAGCATATGCGGCGCGTGGAATCGCTGTCGGCGGCGTCTCGTCAGTTCGCAACCGATTTCAAATTTGCCAATGTCCCGGAAACCATGGTGTCGGGATAGATCTCCTTGAGCCGAGGATAAACTTCGCGCGCGAACATGCGGATACCATGGACCGTATCGTCGTGCTCGAGGAAGCCCGCCTGTCCCATGATCAGCAGGTGGCCGTAGCCGCCGACATGATCCCAATGCTTTTTGATCTGCTGAAAGACTTGGTCGGGCGTTCCGGCGAACATCGTACCGGCTTCAATTGCGCCTTCGACCGTGGCTTGCTTGGTGCCGAAGGCGCTGACCACGTTGTGCGCACCACGCGCCAATTGCACGTTCATCGCCACCGGCACATAGCCGGGCGGATTTGAAAAGTGCGGCGGCACCTTGTTGGCGGTGATGTACCACAACAATTTTTCCGCGCCGGCCCGCGCCCGCGCCTCGGTTTCGCCGACATAGATCAACGCCGCATAGGCCAGCCGGTCGATCGGCACATCTTGGCCGCGGCCGGCCTCCCGCCAGCCGCGACGGTACCCTTCAAAAATGCGCTTGGTGGTGTCGAAGCCGGTGAGAAACGTCGCCTGGACGTAACCGTGCGCGCCCACCTGCGCGGCGCCGCCCGTGCTCGTCGTACTGACCCAAATCGGTGGATGCGGCTGCTGAATCGGGCGCGGCCAGATATTGATCGCGCGGTGATGGAAGAAGCGGCCTTCGTGGCTAAACGGGCCGTCGTGGTGGGTCCAGCATTTGACGATGAGATCGAGCGCCTCCCAATGACGTTCGTTCATCCGCACCGGATTGCTGTTCGCCGGCAAAATCTCATAGGGCACGCCGCGCACGAAGCCTGCCTCCAGGCGGCCATGGGAGAGCACATCGACCATCGCCATCTCTTCGGCGACGCGAACCGGCTGCCGCCGGTTGGCGATCGGATTGCCGAGGATCAGGAGACGAGCCTTCTTGCTCAGGCGGGCGAGCGCCGCCAGCATCAGCGGCGCGCCAGGATCGACGCAGGTCGCGGTCTGATGATGCTCGTTGAGCATGATCTCCACGCCTTCATCCTCGGCGATCAGCCATTCGTCGATGTAGCGGTCGTACAGGGCCGCGCCTTTGGCGGGATCGTAGATGCGATTGGGCAGCGACACCCGGATCGACGGATAGCTGTCCGCCGGCGGCAGGAACGGGTAAGCGGTTTCGCTGAAGTGCCACGCGCGCATGCTACTCTCCAAGAAAATCTAAGACGGCGGCCGTAAAGGCCGCGGGCTGCTCCAGCTGCGGCACGTGTCCGGCGGCTTTGATCGTCACCGTGCGCGCGTTCGGTAGCAAGCGGGCATAGGCGTCGAGATAGGCTTCCGACACCAGCCCGTCGCTCTCGCCACGGATGAAGAGGGCCGGAGCCGCGATCCTGTGCAGGCGCCGCTTGAGCTTTGGATTGTGCATCCACGGCTCCCAGGTCAACAGCGCCAGCGTCTCGCGCGCGCGGAACATGGCGGCGAGCTCGTCGTCGGACATTTTTGCGGTGTCACGCTTCATCCGCTCGGGGTCGTGAAAGGTCAGCTTCAGCGCATCCGCCTCCGGCATGGCGAAGATGTCCGGAATATCGAGCTTGTCGGGCGGCCCGACCTTGATGCCCACAGGCCCGCAGAAGACGATGCGGCGAAAACGCTCCGGCGATTTGGTCGCCATTTCGGCGGCGATCCAGCCTCCGATCGAACAGCCGACCAGGTCGATGCCGTCGAGCTGCAAAATATCCATCAATTCGAGATAGAGATGGGCAATATCGTCAATACTATCGAGCCAATCCGGCAGGGTCGACTTGCCGAAGCCCGGATGCGCCGGTGCGACGAAGCGGCGTTTTTCCGACAGCGGCGCCACGAATGGTTGCTGCGGAGTGAAACCTCCGCCGCCATGCAGGAACAGAACGGGACACGCTGTCCCTTGGCCGGTATCGAGCAATTCAAGTTCGACGTCTGCGACTTTCAACTTGGTCGACTGCACGCGGATGCCTCCCATGGCGATGCCCTTTGCCCATGGCGGTTGGGATCGTCTTATGTGCTAAGCGTTGCACATCGACATTGCGAAAGGAATGCCGCCGCGGGAATAGCTGCATCGCGCCTGCGCCCTACACGCTCAAATAATTGCGCAGCACGAATTCGTTGTTTTCAAGCTCCGCCGCGCTGCCAGAAAAGCAGATTTCTCCTTTGTTCAAGACGTGGTGGCGGTCGCCGACCGCAAACGCAGTGCGCAAACTTTGCTCGACCAGGAGGATGGCCAGGCCCTCCTGCTTGAGCCGCGCCAGCACCTCGATGATCTGCTGCACGATCATCGGCGCCAGCCCTTCCGAAGGCTCATCGAGCAGCAGCATTGCCGGATTGAGCATCAAGGCGCGCGCAATCGACAACATCTGCTGCTCGCCGCCGGAAAGCTGGAAACCGAGATTGCGCTCGCGCGCACGCAGGACGGGAAATAAATCGAAAATGCGCTGCAGCGTCCAAAAGCCTTTGCCGCCCGCTCGCGCGAACACGGTCAGGTTCTCCCGCACCGTCAGGCTCGGAAAGATGCCGCGCTCCTGCGGCACGAAGCCGAATCCGAGCCGCGCCACCTCATAAGGTGGGAGCCCGGCGATGTCGCGATCGCGGTAGCGGATACGGCCTGGCCGCGGCTGCAAGTATCCCATGACGGTGAGGATCGTCGTGGTCTTGCCGGCGCCGTTGCGGCCGAGCAGGCAGACGATCTCGCCCTCCCCGACCGACAGCGAGACGCCGTGAAGGATGTGGCTGTCGCCGTAATAGGCGTTGATGTTCTCGATCTCGAGCATCAGTGCACCGTCCCGAGATAGACTTCGTGCACGCGGGTATTGGCTTGGATTTCAGCTGGCGTGCCCGTGGCCAGCACCTTGCCGTAATAAAGGACCGTAATGCGGTCGGCGACCGAGAACACCACTTTCATGTCGTGCTCGATCATCAGGATCGAAAGCGTCCGCGGCAGCATCCCGATGAGGCCGATCATACGCTCGGTTTCGCTTGGCGACATGCCCGACGTCGGCTCGTCCAGCATAAGCAGGTCGGGCTCGCCGGCGAGCGCCACGGCGATTTCGAGCTGGCGCTGCTCGCCATAGGATAAATTGCGCGTAAGGCGCGTGCCGTCGCCGTCAAGATGAACTTGCGCCATCAAGCCCCTGGCGCGCTCGGAAAGAGTGTTGTCGCGGCTGACCGGCGTGAAGAAGTCGAGCGGATGGCCGCGACGAACCGCTAACGCCAGCCGAACATTCTCGATCACGCTGAGATTCTGGAACAGGTTGTTGCGTTGAAACGTGCGCGCCACGCCCAAGCGGCTGATCCGGTCCGGCGGTGCCCCGGTGATGTCGTGGTCGTTGAGCAGAATGCGGCCCGAGCTCGGCTTGAGCTGACCGCCGATCTGATTGACCAGGCTGGTCTTGCCGGCGCCGTTGGGCCCGATGACGACGTGTCGCTCGCCCGGAGCAACGGTGAGGTCGACGTTGTCGGTGACGACCAAGCTGCCGAAAGATTTATTGAGACGCTCGAGGCACAGCACGTTCATCGCCGCACCTGCCGCCACGGCAATCTCCGCAACGTACCCCACAGACCGCCGGGAAAGAACATCACGCAGCAGATGAATGTGACGCCGATAATGGCGAGCCAATGCTCGCTGTACGAACTGACTACATTTTTCATCAAAAGGACAATAGCGGCGCCGAGTGCAGGACCGATCAACGTGCCGGCGCCGCCGAGCATGGTCATGATCAGGATATCGCCGGACGCGGTCCAATAGACCGCGTCGGCGGAGATGAAACCATTGAAGATGGCATAAAGCCCGCCGGCAAGGCCGGCGATCGCTCCGGCGATGGTGAAGGAGATGAGTTTGTAGGCGCGCGTCGGATAGCCGATCGCCATCATGCGCTGTTCGTTTTCACGGATGCCCACAAAGGCGTGCCCGAGCGGCGCGTTGAGCAGGCGACGCAAGCCCCAATAGGCCACAGCAAAGAAGCTCAGCGCCATGAAATACATCACCAGCGAGTGGGACAGGTCGTAGCCGAGGAAGCTCGGCCGTTCGGCGATCGCTATGCCGTCCGAGCCGCCGGTGACATCGCGCCATTTCAGCGCCACCGAGAACACCAGCTGCGAAAACGCGAGCGTGAGCATCAAAAACGGAATGCCGCCGGTGCGTACGCAAAAAAAACCGATCAGCGCCGCGCCGCATCCGGCGACGACAATGCCGGCGGCGACGCCGAGCCAGGCATTGACGCCGAATTGCGTGCCGAGCACGGCGACCGCATAAGCGCCCAATCCGAAGAAGGCCGCGTGCCCGAGCGACATCAGGCCGGTGAAACCGAGCAAGAGATCGAGGCTCATGGCGAAGATGGCGAAGATGAAGATCTCCGAAATGAGCGCGCGCGGATAATCGGTCATCAGAAACGGCAGCGCCAGCAGCACCAATAGCGCCAGAAATTCGACGGCGCTTCGCTGCACCGTGCTCGGCCGGCTCGTCGTGGCGATGGCAGGCGCGATCGAGATGTCGGCATATTTTATGCCGAACAAGCCTTGCGGCCGGATCAGAAGCACCACCGTCATGGCGAGATAAATCAAAAACAGCGCGATGCTCTGGAAGTAGGCCTTGCCGAACGTATCGGCGATGCCAATCAAGATGCTGCCGACGAAGGCGCCGCGCAGGCTGCCCATGCCGCCGATGACGATGACGATGAAGGCCGGGATGAGAATTTCCGAATCCATTCCGGGATAAAGTCCGATCACTGGCGCCGCGGCGATGCCGCCAAGCGCCGCCAGTGCCACGCCGAGACAGAAAATACCGGTGAACAGCGCCGGGATGTTGGCGCCGAGGCCTGCGGCCATGACCGCGTTGTCGACGCCGGCACGCACCATGGCGCCGATACGGCTGCGTTCCAGAAACAGCCACAGCAGCAACGCGATCGCGAACCCCAGCCCGATCAGGCATAGCCGGTACGCCGAGAATACGCCGAGCCCGATCTGCACGGTGCCCTGGAGCGTGTCCGGTACTGGCAAGCGCAGCACCGTGCGACCCCATAAGGTTTGCACGAGATCGAGGAACACGAAGGTGAAGCCGAACGTGAGCAGTACTTGGTCGAGATGGCCGCGGCGATACAGCGGCCGCAGGAACAACAGCTCCATCAGGACGCCGAGAGCGATCACCGGAATCGGCGCCAGGATGAGCGCCCACCAGAAGCTGCCGGTGATCTTGAAGATCGACAGCCCAAAATAGGCGCCCAGCATGAAAAATGAGCCGTGCGCCAGGCTGACGACGTTCATCAGACCGAAGATGAGGGAAAGGCCGGCCGCGATCAAAAACAGCAGCACGCCGTACACCAGCCCGTTCAGAAGCTGGGCGACAAACACCTCCATGCGTCCCTCGGTCGGCCGTTCAGCGTGCTACGGGCAAACTTGTCAGTCGGGCTTCTTGCCGGGGTCTTGCACGTCCTTGGCGGTGGAGAGGATTTTGGTCGAAATGCCGCTGCCGCTGTCGATAACCTGACAGATATAGATGTTTTGGATCGGATTGTGGGTCTCCGGGTCCATACGAAACGGCCCGCGCGGCGCGTTGAATTTGACCTTGGTCATCGCCTCGGCGAGCTTGTCCTTGTTGGACGCGTCGCCGTCCGTTATTTTCAGAGCTTCGCCGAGCGTTTTGGCGGCGACATAGCCGTAATCCGCGAAGAGGTCCGGCGAGATTTTGTATTTGGCCCGGAAATTCGCGGCGAATTCCTTGCTCTCGGGATTGTCGACGGTGTCGACATAGGTGAGCGCGGAAATTACGCCAACGGCGGCCTTGCCGAGTGCGCTCACGGTCTGCGAGTCGATGATGGTGAAGCCGGTCAGCGGCATCTTCTCCTTGAGGCCGAATTCGGAATATTGCTGGATGAAGCGGACGGCGTCGGCGCCGGGCATGAAATCGTAGGTCACCGGCGGATTGATCGACTTGATGTCGGTCAGATACGGGCTGTAATCGGTGGTGTTGAGCGGCGGCCAGATTTCCTTGAGCACCGTGCCTCCCCTGGCGAGGTAGGGGCGCTTGAATTGCGCCATGACATCGCGGCCGCCGGCATAGTCGGAAGCCGTGGTGACGATTTGTTTGCCGAGATTGTCGTAGACGTAGTTCGCCATCGGCGTCGAGAGCTGAAACGTCGAGATCGAGGTGCGGAACAGATAGGGATAGCGGTCCCAGGTGATGGCGTCGGTGCCGGCGCCGGACACCACATAGAACGCCTTTTGCTGCTTCACGTAGTTGAGCACCGCCAACGCGACATTGCTCGCCTGGATGCCGAGCACCAGATCGACATTGTCACTCTCGACAAGCTTCTTCGCCTTCTGCAGGCCGACTTGCGGATTGAATTGATCGTCTTCCTTGATGATCTCGATCTTGCGGCCGGCAACGGTCCAATTGATGCTGTCGAAATAAAGATTCATCCCGTTGAAATTGTTTTCGCCGGCATAAGCCAGGCCGCCGGTATACGAGTTGAGGTTGCCGATCCTGATCGGCGCATTCGCCTGGGCGAGAATTTGCGGCGCCGAGAGCGTCGAAACCAGCGCGGCGCCCGCACCGGCTGAAGTCTTGAGGAGACTGCGCCGGGAAACGGGTTTGGCAAATGCGTTCGGCTTGTTCATCGCGGCTCTCCCTAGGCTGCCATCCTGTATCGGAGGCTGCCGCCATACTAGGCGGTACCGGACATGGCTCGCTAGTGGAGTTTCGGCTCGCTAGAGGACTTTCGGCTCGCTAGAGGAGTTTCGGCTCGCTAGAGGCGCTACGGCTCGGTTGACCGTTCCACCATGCAGACCGATGATCGAATGCGAATGCCGCAGCCGTGGTTCAACGGCGGAATCAAGTGCGCTATGCGCGCATCACGTGGGTGGGGACGCATGACGTTGGAATTCGGCATATTCGATCATCTCGACCGCAATGATTTGCCGTTGCGCGACTATTACGAGCAGAGGTTGAAAGTCATCGAGGCGTTCGACCGATCAGGCTTTTACGCCTATCACGTCGCCGAGCACCACTTCACGCCGCTCGGCATGGCGCCGTCGCCCAGTGTGTTCCTGTCGGCGATCGGGCAGCGGACGACGCGGCTGCGCTTCGGCACCTTCGTCTATGCGCTGCCGGTGCATCATCCACTGCGTGTGCTCGAGGAAATCTGCATGCTCGATCATCTGAGTGGCGGCCGGCTTGAAATCGGCTTCGGGCGCGGCTCCGTGCCATTCGAGATTTCCTACTACGGGCAGAATGCCGAGGAGCGGCAGCAGATCTATGCCGAGCGGCTCGAGCTCATTCTCAAGGCGTTTACGGTCGGCACGTTGAACTGGCACGGACGCTACGACCAGTTCGAAAATGTCCCCATGGAGCTTGCGCCGCTGCAGAAGCCGCATCCGCCGCTGTGGTACGGCGCCCATTCGCCGGACAGTGCCGAACGCGCCGCCCGCAAGGGCTTGAATATGGTCACGAACGACATGCCCGCCAATGCGCGTGCGATCATCGCCCGGTACAGGGAGGTTTGGCGCGAGGCGCAAGGTTCGGCGACGCCGCCCAAAATGGGCATGGTTCGGTTCATTGTCGTCGCAGACAGCGATGCGCAGGCGATGGCAAGCGCACGTCGCGCCTATTTGCGCTGGCGGTCGAGCTTCACTTATCTGTCGGAACTAAACGGCACCATGCCGGATTCGCCGTTGCGCGCCGATAGCTTCGATACGCTGATCACGCAGGGGCAGGCGATCGCCGGTTCGCCGGAAACGGTGCGCGCGTTCCTTGCGGCGCAGATCGAGGACGGCGGCGCAAATTACATTGTCGGGCAATTCTGTTTCGGCGATCTCAAGCTCGACGAAATGCTGCGTTCGGTCGAGTTATTCGCAGCCCAAGTCGCGCCGGCGCTGCAAATCGCGTTCAAAAATTGAGAAAAGCGGCAGTCGAATGAGCGAACCCGCCTTTGGCATTCACGATTGTTCAGCTTCCCTGCCCGCCTTCAGGCGATGCGACGCCGTCGGCACGGTGACCTTGATCTTTCTACCGGCGCTCTACATCGCCTGGTTTCGCGTGAGCGAGCCGGCCGCTGACGCTGGCGCGACATAAAGGCGCCGCCTGACCGGAAGTGATTGTTTCTTCCGATTCAGTGGCGCGGCTGCGATTGCCGACCTTCACGGGATAAGCGGCGGCAAACGACAGTTCTCGATCTGCTGGAACGAAATCGCTTCAGATTGAATAAATTTGCGCTCAGCATTTTGATGATGCGATCGCTCGGTGCAACGAAGGAGAAAAATCCCTACTACCACACCCTCCGGCAATGCCAACGGCCCCAGCGACCGCGCCAGCAGCGGGCGATGCCAGCGAACCTGCATCACATTGCTGTGATCGGCCATGACGCCCGTGGGCAGCGGCGCGATCGGTGCGGCTTGCGAAATCCCGGCTACGGCCACCAAGACCAAACCGGCAATCGCCATCGCAGAGAAAGTCCGCATCATTGTGTTTCTCCCTATGCTTTTGCTTGCGGCATCGATATCAGATTTGATCTGCTTTTGCTTCGCAATGCACTAAACCGCGAAAGGGTTTCAGCGGTCCACGGGAGTGGACAATGCACGGGTTTAATTGGAGAAAGAACAAGAACCGACACGGGGGAAACGAGCCATGTACGTAAAAGACGTAATGACCCTGGGCGTTCTTTCAGTGACGCCGGATGAATCCATATTCGTAGCCGCGCGGCTGATGCTGCAGAAGAAAATCAGCGGCCTTCCCGTTATCGACGGTCTTGGCAATCTGGTCGGCATCGTCAGCGAAGGCGACTTCCTGCGCCGCGCCGAAACCGGCACCAAGCGCCATCGGCCAAAATGGATGGAGTTTTTTCTCGGGCCCGGCCGGCTTGCGGACGAATACGTTCAAATCAGCGGCCGCAAGGTTCGCGACGTCATGACGGAAGACGTGCGGACAGTGACACCGAATGCGCCGCTGGAAGACGTCGTACGACTGATGGAGCGCCACCACATCAAGCGGGTTCCGGTCGTCGAAGGCGGCAAGATCGTCGGCATTGTTACGCGCGCCAATCTGCTTCACGCCATGGCCAGTTTCGTCGGCGAGATCGCGCCGTCTTCAGCCGCGGATACGACCATACGCGAGCAATTTATTGCCGAGCTGAAATCGGCAACCGTGGGCGCCGGTGACCAGGATCGACGTCGCCGTGAGAAACGGGGTCGTGCAGCTTTCCGGCACCCTGACCGACGAGAGGCAGCGTCAGGCGCTTCGCGTCACCGCCGAGAACATTCCGGGCGTCAAGAAGGTCGAAGATCATGTCGTTTGGATCGAACCGGTCTCGGGAATGTATGCCGAGGCGCCGCCGGAGGAAAAATAAACCCGACGTGTATTCGCCGTCCATTTCGACTATCCTAACGGCGATGATGCCTCACGAGCCTTTTGAATATCCTGAGTGGAGACTGTCGCAACCTGATGGAGACTGATCATGTCGATGTCGATTGACGCCGCAGCCGAAGTGATGCGCGAGGCGATGCGCGAGAAGGTCAAGCGGCACTCTCTCTGGTACATGTTCCAAGGCGCGCTGATGGTGGTGGCCGGCATCCTGGCGATAGCCCATCCGGCGATGTCGTCGGTTGCCTTGGTTATCTTTTTCGGATGGCTCTTGATCATAAGCGGCATCGCCCAGGGTATCAGCCTGATTGACGCCCGCAGCGTGCCGCATTTCTGGCTTCAGCTTGTTTCGGTCGCGCTGTTCATCATCGTCGGAGCACTATTCCTTCGCAACCCCGCCGAGAGTGTGGTCACGCTCACGCTGCTTGTGATCGTGTTCCTGATGGTCGAGGGGATTTCAAAGATCATCTTTTCGCTCACCATACGGCCGTTCCCGAACTGGGGCTGGATCCTGATAAGCGGGATCATCAGCGTTTTGTTATCTTTTTATCTCTGGTCGAGCATGCCGGTGACCGCGGTCTTGTTTCTCGGCATGTTGCTTGGCATTTCGCTCATCAGCGAAGGCCTTGCGCTAGGCTACTTGGCTTGGCGGGTGCGGCAAACTTGAGGACGCAAGGCCAACTCTGAACGAACTCCCAGCCGGCATCCAAAGCCACGGAGATGACGGCGTGGCGATTTCTCTTCGCGCTACCGAGCGTCATTCGGGTAACATTGGTCATTCCAAACTTGCGGCTGGTGCCATCCGCCAGCATTTTTTTCGGCCACTTTCATGATTCATACTCCTTGCTTAGAGAGGCAGGAAACCGGACTGTTCCAAGCGGCTGCCTGACGTCAAAGCGGCACGACTTGCACTGATACTTCCATACTGCTGAACGCGTTCGCAGGTCCCTCCCACATCCCGGAAACCGGACAAGCCTTCTCCTGCTCGCGTGCTACGGCGACGGAAACATGCTCGTTGCCGGCAAGCTTATTATGGATGATTCTGATGCGCTTTTTCATACGGCGTCTCCATCACGACATGAATCGTCGTCGGTGAAGGCGCTTGGCGCCAACTTATAGCACAAGGCTTGGTACAGTGCGGAGTGTCGGATTCGAAAGTAGGCTCATAGCCCGGCGTTTTTCTTTGGCCCGACGTGGCACTATCGTCGCATTAGAACGCGTGAGCGCTCCAACCGATGAGCACGAGCTGTGAGAGCAGCAACAGTATTTTTTTTTGCGTCTTGACCCGCCTGTTGGCCCAGACAACTTTTGCAGCGGTGAAATTCAGACGCGTTCGTCATTGTCACGAGGGTTTAGTGACTGCAAAAACATGTGAATGCCATGCAGAGACATCAGGTCGTTACTATTTTTGCCATGCGGGAAAATATTGTCACATCGACGGCACGTGCAGCACATAGCACAAGCGATCAAGCCCTCTTGCATTTGTACGGTGTGGTCCGCTAGGTGAAGTGGCGTCGCGTGGAGCAGCAACATGCACCTCGAAGGATTAGAAGCGCTCATACGCCTCGCCGGCATATGGGGCATCCTCTTTCTCGTAGTCGCAGCTCTCTGCACGATTGCGGTAGCTGTATGGCTGTGGCGAAAAATCTGACCGCCAGCCTATGGCAAGTTGCGAGAGTGACAATAGCCATTGCATTACCGATCGCGGCGCCCGCCGTGATCGGTAGAGATCATCCATAGATATCCATACTGTTGACCCTATTCGCCGTCTGTCTTTTGTCCGGTGTCGATGCCGCCGGCCTCGCAACCGAGTTTGCTCGGGAGGGGTGAACATTAAGCCGGTTCGCCGGCCTAGACTGCACGCAAAGGTCCTTGCGTGGGACGACGATTCGCTTGCCATAACGAGCCAGAACTGGTTGTCGGCGGATCCTGCTGAAGGCGCGCGGCGACGCGAGATCGGCGTGTTCGTTCAATCGAACAGAGCGGCTGACTATGTTCTGCGCCGGTTTGAACATGCGCGGCACACCAGCTAAGGCGGTCCTGCCGACCCCGATACCAGTCTCAGTTCGATAAAACTCAGTCTCATCTTTTGGAATTTGGATATCAAAAAATCGCGATAGAAGACTAAGGGCCAAATTCGCTCAAAAAGTCTTTGGATTGAGTTTTCTCCCTGGGAGACCAGGACGGCAGGCCCTAAACAACGGAAATGTCGAGCTATTTATGGCGGCCCAGACACCAGCTGCAGAGACCGCACTGGCTGGCTGATGACGCAGTCCCATGCGAACCCGTCTCCACCTGAAATTCCCTGCTAATAGGAAAAATAACAGGGTATTTCATCAATTCCTGCCCCTGCCCCGATATAGTCGCCCCATCGGCCAGCGAATTCAAAGATTTGCAGCAACGTTCCCTGGGCGACGGAACAGGGAATTACTTTCACGGAGCAGGGAATTTTTGTGAGCGAACAAGGAATTCAGCTGCTGAGAACAGCGACTACGATGTGCCTGGGCGCAGACCCATAAGCAGTGGCACTCGAACGGTACATCCTGGCCTGACGCTGACTGCGACCCACAGCCGCAGCGTGTTGTCGTGTCGCATCGATTATCGTCGTGAGATCGAGTTTATTTACATCGCGACCGCTGCTGCCTTAGCTGCCATTGCGGCTCCCGCAGCAAAAGCGTCGATGAATCGCTGCGTTCAACTCGCCAGTCTGACGAGACGATGGCTTGTGGTCGCGTCACTGAATTTTTTTCCGGATTGGCAACGCCGCCAGATAAGAACGGAAAGAAAACGAAATCTAGCCTTGTTGCTAAAAAAGATTTTGAAGCTTACATTTTGTTAAGGATTGGTGACTTGTTAAAGATTGGTGTCGGGCAGGAAGATCACATCACTTACAAAAACTGGAGCGGCGTCACCCCAATGTGAAAAACGGAGGGGCTTAGTTGTGCGTAACAATCAGAGTACATCTACTGTAATTGTTGGACATCGTGCGTTATTGCGTGAAGGTCTGGTAGCCCTTCTCCAGTACACTCCTTACAAAGTTATCGCGAGCGCGTCACGAGCATCTGAACTGAAGAATGTTCATGTTCCGGAGGGACGCAGAACGCTGGTGATTATGGGGATTGACGATGGGAACGGCAGTGGAACGGAGATAGCCGAAAGCATCAGTTTGCTGCGATCGCTTTTCTCCGAAAGCCGGGTCGTCTTGGTCGCTGAAACACGCGGCCCGACCGATATGCAGCAAATATTGTCGCTCAGTCCAAACGGCTATATCGCCAATCTCGGCTCCCGCGACGTTCTGATTAAGGTATTGGAGCTCGCTCTCTTGGACCAGCGGGTCATAGTGTTATCGCGGTCGACACCGACTCCGAAGCTCGACGACCACACTGAATCAGATAAGCAGGTCAGCTTGGTGCCCAGCTCCGCCCCTGGCGATTTGCAGAACTCGTCCACCGTCGCAATTGCCGCCAACGATCCGCTCCTTTCGCAGCGCGAGCGGCAAATACTGTTTCGTCTGGCGGAAGGCGATTCGAATAAGGCAATTGCCCGCTTGTGCAACATCACCGAGTCGACCGTCAAAGTCCATCTGAAGGCGATTTTGCGCAAGATCGCCGCGCACAATCGGACGCAAGCCGCTATTTGGGCAGTCACAAAAGGATACCATGCCCTCGGCGGATCGTTAGGTCATCCGGTCAAGCAAACGGATGGCTTGGGTGGCCGATCTGAAGTGAAAACCCCGGGGTCGACTAGCGGTGTTGGTCCGCCTTTGGAGCTGATCAATATCAGGAAATGAACAAAGAGAAACGTGCCTATTGGAATCTGCAGCCTTGATCAATTCGCGTTTTTCCGTGAAGCACACTTTTCCTGCCGGCGTCCGCAACCCTCATTGGCCTAGACACGCGCGCCCGACCACCATTGCCCGAGAACGCGCAGCATGAATACCGGGTTTCCGACCACATAGCGGCGCCAGAGGCGTCGCGGCTCGCATACGAGCCGATACATCCATTCCAGACGCGCTGCTCTGATCCAACGTGGCGCGCGTTGCGCTTCGCCGGCCATGAAATCGAACAACGCGCCGACGGCAAAGCCCAATCGGCAGCCGGTCGCGGCCAGATTGTCCCGCAGCCACAATTCCTGCGTTGGATTGCCCATCGCGACCAGCACGATGTCGGCGCCACTCGCACGGATGGCCTGCGCCATGAGCGCATCCTCGCTGCGGGGGAAGTAGCCCGCCCGGCAGCCGACGATCTGGTGCCGGGGATACGTCTGGGCGAGGAAATTCGCGGCTCGGTCGGCTACGCCGCGCCTGCCTCCGAGGAGATAGAGTCGGAAATGATGACGGGTCCTTTGCAGGTAGTAGGGCGTGAAGTCCGTGCCGTTGAGGTTGTCCGGGAACTGAGCTCCAAATAGGAGTTTGCTCGCGAGATCGATGCCGACCCCGTCATTGAGTACTAACGCGTCGCGGAGCGCGACGCGGACGCGCGCATCGGCGTGGGCGACGTTCAGACAATTGGCGTTCGCGAACGCCACGACTGTAGCGGTCCTTTGCGCGAAGTGCCGGTCGAGCTGCTCGACCACCTCGGAACGGGTCCAGACCGGCACCGACACATCGAGGATGCGCCGCGTACGCGTTCCCAGGACTCCATCGTAGAGGCTCATGTAGGCGTGGGATGCACGCCGCCAATCGAACGCAGCTGCAGCGGCCATCAAGTCTGCGCGCGCGCGCTGGTAATCCATCGTTACCTCGCGCCAGCGCGCCAAAAACCGAGCCGCAGCCGCGTCAGGTCGCGAAAAGTCGACTATGACCCCGGTGCCGGTCTGCTCGACCAATCGGCGAAATGGCGGAATATCGCTGAGTACGGGAAATAGTCCCGCGGAGAGGCCTTCCACCGTAACAATCCCGAAACCTTCGAAATCGGATGAGTTCACCAGCACCGAGCAGTCGCCGAGCAGTCGGCGTATCTCGGCTTCCGAGGGTGAGGCGAAAATTTCCACGGCCGACGCGATGCCGGCGTCCCGTGCGAGCGCGGTGACCTCGTCAACATTCAGGTCCCATGGACTCCCAGCGATTTTCAACCTCCATTCGCTGTCATGCCGACGCAGCGCGGCGACGAAATTCATCAGCCGATCAAGCCGTTTGTTGGCGGAAAAACGGCCGATCCAGGCTATGGTCTTGATGGGCTTCGGCGCGCCGGCATTGGCATATTTCACAATGTTCACGCCGTTTTCGATGCAGACGATTCCGCGCCCGCGCAGCCTGGCGAACATCTCGTAATCCGAGCTGGAGACGGCCGCAACACCGTCAAACCAGGTGAGCGAAAGCCGCGTCACGGTGGCGAAATAAGCCCGTTTGAGCGCCGCCGCGTACCGCGTGTGAAAAAACCCGCCATGGGTAGAAACCACCAGCTTCCGTCGGTGCAGTGGCTTGGTCCACGCGAGATAATCGAAAAAAAAGTCGATGGCGTGAACGTGAACGATGTCTGCGTCCTGGATGAATTTTAGTGCCGAAAACGCAAGTGGATAACGCGGTGAACCAAAAAACGGTATTCTGATAATCTCTGCGCCGTTGATTACGTCTCGAGCAGGCAACGCGCCGTTCTGCATTGCCTTGAACAGGTGGTTCAACGTTATGATGCGCACCCGGTGACCGGCGCCGACTTGCGCGGATGCCAATTCCTGGACGACGCTCTCAATTCCGCCAACCGCTGGATGGAACTGACGGACGACATGGACGATGTACATGCCGAAACATTTACGAGTGAAAGCATGCCCAGCCCAACACTATTAGGGCGACCAACTGTCAGGGCCGCCATAACCCAACTGGCTAATAACCATTAGAGTTAGCTCAGAAGATCGCGCGACAAGGAGATGGCTGCTGGCCCATACTTCCTGAATAACGATCATGCATCGGCGTCTGCCAAGAAACTGAACAAAGTCGATGATCAAGCGCAGTCACGCGAGTGAAGATTCATCCATCCGTATACTACGTCGTCTGCCGGCGCGATCTCTTACTTCAGCAGTTGCGGCATTTTGGCTGAGTGCAAATGACGTCGCGCGTGCGGGCTGTTACGGCAGCCCCCAGCGGCAATCCTCGACACCGACGCTAAGGCAACTCACGATTACCGGCAGGCTCGAGCTTCGCCGGCAGACACCGTTCTGGAATTAGCTCAAGAGGCAATATGCTTCAAAACAACAATTTACAACGGACCGAAAGGCGGACGTCCCGCGTATTGGAAGCCCTGTCCCCGGCCGAATTCTACGCGGCAAGCGTCGGCTTTCTGCGCAGGCAGTTCTCTACCGTCATCTTCGCGTTGTTGCTCGGTTTGTCGCTCGGCGCCATCTACATTTTAACGACCCAGCCACGCTATACGGGCCGAGCTATTCTCATTGTTGACGCTCCAAAAACACAGTTCTTTCAATCCCAAGTGTCGCCCGGAAGCTTGCCGATAGATTCTGCGACCATCGATACCCAGATTGAGATTCTCAATTCTGAGGACATTGCGATGGCGGTCATCAAGGAGCTGCATCTTGATGCGGATCCGGAGTTTGTCTCGGTGGGCGCGGGTATTTTCAGCGCAGTCGCCAGGTTCGCCAATCGTGTGATCCCCGACGCTTTGAAAGCCGGCGTTCCCGTGAACTCCAAAGTGTCCAATGAAGCGCCGGTTGAGGATCGCGCATTGCGGACGTTTCAGAGGCGGGTGAAGGTCAAGCGTGTAGCGCTTACTTACGCAATCGAAATCAATTTCGAATCACGGAGTCCCTACCGCGCCGCACAGATCGCCAATGCGATTGCCGATGCCTACGAAATCGACGCGTTTGAGGCCAAATATCAGATCACGGATCGGGCCGCCAAATGGTTGCAGGATCGATTGACGGAATTGCGCGAGCAGGCCTCCAATTCAGAGCGCGCCGTGGTCGACTACAAGCTCGTCAATAATATCGTCGATACCGGCGGACGGCTAATGAACGAACAGCAGCTCGCGGAACTTAACAGCGAGCTCATTCAGGCGCGAGCATCGACAGCCGCGGCGAAAGCAAGGCTTGATCGCGTGCAGCAGATCGTCGCATCCGATCATATCGACCTTGATGCCACCGCTACCGCCACGGTCACGGACACGCTGCAGAACAACGTGATCAGCAAGATGCGCGAGCGATATCTCGAGGATGAACGACGCGCCGCGCAATTAGCCGCAAAATACGGTGCCCAGCACTTGACGGTGATCAGTTTGCATAACGACATGCGAGAGCTGCAGCACACGATTTTCGAAGAGCTGAAGCGTACTGCAGAGAGCTTCAAGAGCGATTACGCGATTGCGGAATCTCGCGAGCAGTCCATTCAGCAATCACTCGATCGTATCGTCGCCGAATCGCACGCCACCGATAAAGCGAAAATCACGCTGCATAATCTAGAAAGCAGCGCTCAGACGTACCGCGATATGTATGACAACTTCCTTCAGCGTTACATGCAATCGGTGCAGCAGCAGTCATCTCCGGTTTCCGAGTCACGACTGATCACCCATGCAAGGCCGCCGCTGAGCGAAAGCGGCCCAAAGCCACTGCTCGTGACGGCGTTAGCTGCACTCGGCGGTTTGATCTTCGGAGCTGCCGTAGGAATGCTGCGTGATATTTCGGATCGCGTGTTCCGTACTACAGTCCAGGTTGGCGAACACCTGCAGGCGGATTGCATTGCAGTCGTTCCCTTGATTAAAGATTCGGCCGGGCCCGATGCGTCATTCCGGAAAGCCAAGGCAGCAAGCCCACGTCTCCCGCCTGGCGACGTGCGGGAAACGAGGTCACGTTCCGACGTGGCCGATGTCTTACCGTCGCCGTTTATCGAAGCGACCCGAGACATCATCGGCTTGCCGCAGCATATTTCCGATTGGGTATCCCGTACCACGACGCTCGACGGATCGAACCTGCTGACGTCGCTGATCCGGCGGCGCGGTGCGCCGCACCGCCATGCCATTAGTCGCGATAAGAACGTGTGTTGGACGGTAACCAACGCGCCGCTCTCGCGCTTTAGCGAGTTGATTCGAGCCCTCAAGTTCGCAGCCGACAGCAGCAATGCTGTCAAACACGGCAACACCATCGGCATAACGTCGGCGCTCCCCAACGAGGGCAAGTCAACGGTCGCGGTATCGCTGGCCGCGCTCATCGCCCATGGCGGCGGGCGCGCCATACTGGTCGATTGCGACCTGCGGAACCCGGCCCTATCGCGCATGTTGACACCTGACGCGCAGGCTGGGCTACTCGAGATCATCGCCGGCAAGGCCGGGCTCGACGATGTCCTCTGGCGCGAACCCGCCACCGGACTCACCTTTTTGCCGACCGTGCTGACATCACGGCTCGCGCACTCGAGTGACATCCTGGCATCCCGGGATACCCGGAGCATATTCAGACTGCTGCGTAAGTCGTACGATTATGTGATCGTCGACCTATCGCCTCTCGCGCCTGTGGTCGACGTGCGCGTTATGGCTCCCTTGGTTGATTCGTTCCTATTTGTCGTGGAATGGGGTCGCACCGACATCGACGTCGTCCAACTTGCGCTGAGTAATGCGCGCGGAGTCTACGACAATTTGCTCGGCATCGTTCTAAACAAAGTGGATATGAAAGCGTTCGGCCGTTACTCGAATCATCACGAGACTTATTACAATAACCCCGACTACTCTCGTTATGGGTCCACTGATTGACAGCGTAAGGAAGAAACACGCCCTTGGTCGCGCCGAACGTCTTTTGCGATTTGAGTGCCGATCAGGCTGTACGCTGAGGCCGTCTCGGAGCTTTTGATCGCTCTGCCGTTCGTCATCGCCAAAATCGTTAAACCCGCCCTCGCGCATGAGGCTGGCACTCGGTTTGCTTCAGTCTTGGTTCGGCGAAGACCCAGCGCGCCTCATCATGATTACTCAATTTGGATTACTCATTTAAGGCGAGTTTCCGCACCTAACGAAAGCTGTTAGCGTTTCTCGCTCTTCTGCTGGGTGCTGGGGTGTTCACGGTGTTCGCGCATGTCGAACAGTGTGCGTACCATTGCCCAAGCGTCGTCGAGCAATTCAAAAGCCGCCGACCGCGCCCGGCACACATTAGCACTGCCCTTTTATCTCGTAGAACCTGCCGTCGTCGTTGCCGATTTTGTCCTACTTGTCACCGCGAGCATGATTTCCGGGATCGGCTATCATTGGCTTTTTCTCAATCGCGTCCCGGATTTTGGTCCCTACGCCGCCATCGGCGTACTCGTCTCTCTAAATTTTGCAATGACCTTGACCGCCATCGGAGCATATCGGTTTCGTACTCTCATTAATTTCAAGCGCCAAGCTTGTGATGTCACCCTGGTCTGGATCGGGGTCTTCTTGCTCCTACTCGGGATCGCTTTTTCCTTGAAGATCGAGGAAACGTTATCGCGAGGCGCCACATTTGGATTTCTTGTCATCGGTTTGCTCCTTCTCGTCGTTTGGCGCATCGCACTGGCTCATCTGCTCGCGAAAGCCCTCGCAAATCGAACTTTTGCACCGCAAAAGACGATCCTCATTGGCGAGCGGCCACTGCTTCTAGCATCGCGTGTGCTGCCTGAATTACGGCGGTATGGGTACACGCCGCGCGCCATTTTTGAAATCGGCGAAAACGAATACTCGGCGGCTGGTATCTCGAGGAGATTGCACGACAAGCTCGATTTGGCAATCAGAGCGGCGCGGGAGGAGGCAATCGATAATGTCCTGCTGTTTATCAGTTGGGAGCACGGTCACTGCATCGAAGCGATACTCAATGCTCTAAGCGTATTGCCGGTCCGGGTCCACCTTGTCCCTGACGAAAAGATCGTCAGCTATCTCAGAAGAACGTGCTGCGTCGGCGACATTTGGACAGCAGAACTCAAGCGCGCGCCGCTCAGCAAGCTGGAACAGGCGCTGAAGCGAACCCTGGATATCATCGGCGCCGGTGCTGGAGTTTTGCTGCTGTCGCCTTTGATGCTTGCAACCGCTCTTTTGATCAAACTCGATTCGAGAGGCCCGGTACTGTTTACCCAATCGCGCAGCGGCTTCAATGGTCGCTTATTTCGCATTTTCAAGTTCCGCAGCATGACAGTTCTCGAGGACGGGGCGATTGTTCGGCAGGCCACCCGCGAGGACCCTCGCTTTACGTCGCTTGGACGCTGGTTGCGTCGCGCCAACATCGACGAGCTGCCGCAGCTATTCAATGTGCTACGCGGCGAGATGTCTTTGGTTGGCCCGCGACCGCATGCGGTCGCCCACGACAGTGAATACGAGCGCAGGATTGCCGTGTATGCCTTCCGCTATCACGTTAAGCCCGGAATCACCGGCTGGGCGCAGTTCAACGGCTATCGCGGCGAGACGCGCACTCTTGATCTGATGTCGAAACGGGTCGAGCTCGACCTTTGGTACATCAAACATTGGAGCATTTGGCTGGACTTCAAAATAATTTTGGGAACGCTGACGCGAGAGGTCTGGCGATCACGTGGCTATTGACCCCTAAGCATAGGAGATTTTGTGGTCTTACAAAAAAGATTCGAGCTTCATGGAAAGCCAGTCGCAAGTCTTATTCGGAGTGAGGGGGCAAACGCGGGCGTGAGCGGAATTGCCGAGAATTTACGCAAGGTTTGGCAACACGCGTTTAGTTTGCTTTCGAGAG
The DNA here is from genome assembly GCA_963724715.1 of uncultured Alphaproteobacteria bacterium. GTDB lineage: Bacteria > Pseudomonadota > Alphaproteobacteria > Rhizobiales > Xanthobacteraceae > BOG-931. The sequence goes on from CAVRVV010000009.1 coordinate 701,973, forward strand.
AGCATATCCTCTCGATCGCTGATCAAGCTGTGGTCAGCGGCACGAGCTTTGTGACGACACTCCTGGTTGCCCGCTACAGCGATGCGGGCCAGTTGGGGGTATACGCAGTCGGAATTTCCGTGCTCGTTTCTTTGCTGGCGTTCCAAGATTCTCTCATCTTGCAGCCCTACACCATCCAGAGACATTCCCCAGAGTTTGCGCTTGCCGACCGCACAGGCGCCTCCCTGATACTCAGCTTTGTCTTCTCGGGAGGTAGCATATTGGCGTTGACCGTAGCCGCGACAGGATTTCTGGAGTGGGAGGTCTACTCCGGCATTATCGTGATGACCTTCGCCGTCGCGGGAGCGTTGCCCTTTGTGCTGACACGGGAATTCGTGCGGCGGGTCGCAATCGCGCGTCTCGAATTGGGCCGCGCCGTTGCTCTGGATCTGGCCGCGGGAGTGACGCAGCTTACGGCCCTGGCCTGGTTGGGTTTGAACGGGCGCATGTCAGCCGTCAGTGCATGTGCCGCTCTTGGCGGGGCAAGCGCAGTCGCCGCAGCCGGATCGCTATACTTCATGCGATCGGAATTTACGCTTCGCATGCAGAGCGTGCCGGCAATCTTCAGGCAAACTTGGGCGCTGGGGAAATGGCTGCTTGCCGGCCGGATTACCGTCCAGGTGCAGGGCTATATCACCTACTGGATCGCGATGACCGTAGCTGGAGCAGCGGTAACCGGTGTGTACGCCGCCTGCATGAGTATCGTGAATGTCATAAACCCCATGATCTTCGCCCTCAGCAATGTGATGGCACCCAAGCTCGTGCTCGCCTGGAAGGATGGTGGCGGGCCTGGCCTCTGGCGCGAAGCAATCCGGAACACGATGCTGATCAGCGCCACGATGGCGGCCTTCACTCTGACCATCTGGTTCGGCGGCGAACAGGTGATGCAGTTACTGTTTCAGGGCAGCGAGTACGCCGGGCATGGCCAGACACTCACCGTACTGGCCTTGGCAGCATTCGCGGCAGCGTTGGGCATGCCGGCCTCGTTCGGATTGGCAACAATTGAACGCCCCCGCGCGATTGTTGTCGTCGGAACGGTCGGGGCGATCCTGACCGCGGTTCTCGTCGGGCTTTTGATGATGAAATGGGATCTGCTGGGCGCGGCTTATGGATTGCTGGCTGGTAACCTGGTCGGTGCCCTCGGACGCTGGGCTGCATTCTTCATTCTTGTTCCACTTGAGTGTGGCTCGGCGCTTGTCGTCCCGGTGCTGCAAAGCTTTACGAAAGTCACGGATGCCGACCATTGGACAATCTCGCGGGTCGGCGGCGGCGAGCAAGCAGACGTGTTCCTGATTGATGCGAAAGGTCCCCTGCCGACCTGCGGTGAATTCCACACATTCGTGGCCAAGCTTTACAAGCCGGAGGGTGCGTTGACCTTCGATAGAGTCCACGCGCAATTCACCTCGTTATCGAACCTGCATGCGGCGCTCGACGGTCTCAAGATCAATGGCTGGACGATCTTGGTGCCGCGCCCGTTGTACGTTTGCAAGTCACCGCTCGCACTTGTCATGACCGCAGTCCCCGGCCGCTATATCGACGCGTACGCGTCAAAAGATGACGCTCTGACGTCGAAAGTGTTGCACGAGGCGGCCGGTGCGTTTGCGAGGGCAATGGAGCAGTGTTGGTCGACCGGACAGAGGCACGGCGACCTAGGTTTGCGCAACGCGCTTTTCGACATCGAGGCTAAGACGATATCGCTTATCGATGCGGGAACTCGAGAGAGTTGCCGCACCTGCAGCGAGGTTGCCAAATTTCCATCGCCGGCGGCATCCGATCTGGCTCATGTATTGTGCGAAGTTGTAAGGGACGTCACGGATCTGATCGGAAGCCCGCCAGCACGGATGGGAAAGGAAGTCTTTGTTGAAAACGTTCTGCGCGCGGTCATGGCAAAAATCGGCTCGTTGAAGGAGAAGCGGCGGCTGTTGAGCGAGATTTGGGACTCCTTGCAGGAACATCTCGCCGAATGCCTCGAGCCATCATGGTCGCTCAAGGGCGTCTCGCACGGGGTGGTGAAGAAGATCGCGCTCAACAGGGCGCGCTCGATGCTCGAACGCGTCGTATCGGACAACGGCATCTGCGCTAAACACTGCAGCCACGAATTTGATCGCTCCTTCCAGCTTAGATAACGAGGAACATATGCTTGTGGCCCCCGTCGTCTCCGCTTTGCATCATCCCGCGCAAGCAGGCGTGCTGCCGGCCGAACTGGAATTCTATCAATCCTACGACTGGTGTCTGAATCCTTATTTGACGGTGAGCGAGGCGATCGATCACATTCGCGAAGAGGCCGATAAACTTGTCATGGTATGTGCGGATTGGCAGAAGGCCGAGGTCGCAACAAATATATTCCTTCTTTCATGTGGGTTGCTGAATTGCGTCGACGAGTATCTGCGCGGGCCCGCCCTGCGGCTTCCCGGCCGATTGGCGGCGACCATGCCGGCTCGCGGCGCCGCCTGCTTGGTCGAAGCAATCTCCGATAGGCGATGGACCCGGCGCCGGGTCGTCCGGTGGCGGGAGCACTGGCTTGCCAAACTAAACGAGTTTCTTTTTCTCATCGTCCGCCGACAAGCTATCGAGGCCGCGCATCTTTCCAGGGCGGCTCGCAGACTTGCGATGCTCGTGCAATCGCCGCTCCCATCCGATTTGCAGGCCGAGCGCCTCGGCTGCCCCACTCCGTTCAGTCGGCTCGATCTGACGCACCAGGATTTGCTGGCACTGGGCGAATCCTTCGTGCGGAGATTTCCCGGACGGACGCAACCCATCTTGGTCGTCGGGCTGCGCACGTCGGGTTCCTATTTTGCGCCGCTCCTGAAGGCCTTTCTCAAAACTGAAGGCTATGAACGCGTGCAGTTCCTGACGATCGAACCGAACAAAAGCGTCGGCCGTCGGGAAAAACGGGAACTCGAGCAATTTGCAGCGCGCGGTTATTTGGCCCTTATCGTAGACGATCCTCCGTACACAAGCCGCACGGTGCTCGCCGCCTTGAACATCGCGGACCGAGCGGGATTTACGCCGCCAAATCTAAAATTTCTAGCGGCGACGCATCCGGCAAAACGCGGATGGTCTAAGTGGCTGCCGCACGACAGCGTAATCACGCTCCAGCCCGAACAATGGCATAAGAGGAAGCTATTGGACCCCAAAGCGGTAAAGGTCCGATTGACCGAGTATTTCGGCGGCCGAAATTGCGCCCGCGTCTTGGTTGACGATGCAGGTGGTGGCGCGGAAGCATTTAATGCTCGCCTGCAACGCATAGCGTCTGATGAACGAGGCGTGCGTCTGAAGCGCGTATTCGAGGTGAAACTTGAGACGCCTGAGGGCGAAAAGCAGACCAAATACGTTCTGGCGAAAAGCGTGGGTTGGGGGTGGTTGGGCTACCACGCCTTTCTGATCGGGCAAAAGCTCGCTGGATATGTACCTCCGATTCTCGGGTTACGCGATGGCATTCTGTACATGGAATGGATTCCGCAGCACGCGGTTAGGCCAGACACGAAGCGCGCCGAGCTCGTTTCGGTCTCCGCGTCGTATGTGGCCGCGAGGGCTGTTCAACTGAAGCTAAAATGCGACAAGGTGAGCAGCATAGATTTGAAGCGCTATGACAACGGCATTCGGCTGCTGGAGAAGGTGCTGAGCAGGGCCTATGGTCAGGTGTTCACGAACCTGTTGATGCGATCACGCGTTGGTCAAAAATTGCGAGAACGGCCATGCCCCTGCCCCACTCTCATAGACGGCAACATGCATCGCAGTGAATGGATTTCAGGACCACGCGGGCCGCTAAAGGTCGATTATGAACACCACGGCATGGGAAAGGCCGCGCTGAATCTGACTGATCCTGCTTATGACCTGGCAGATACGATCTTAACTTTGGCACTCTCACCGGAGGAGGAGTGCGATTTGATAACAAAATATATCGCAGACTCCGGCGATGATACCGTGAAGCGGCGTCTATTCATGTACAAGCTGCTCGCCGGCCTTTGGACGATGAACGAGGTCCAGGAGCAACTCTTCGCTTCGCCGCGCGGCGGTGATGCACAGCGGGCTTATCATCAGCGCTTCATGAATGCCTGGAACTTCCTGACCGTACAAACCGCTTACCATTGCGGCACGCTGTGCCAACCACGGACCGAGTTGCGCTGGCGCACTCCGCTTATTGTGCTGGACATTGATGGTGTCCTCGATCGGCGTCTGTTCGGCTTTCCATGTACGACCGCAGCCGGTATGAAGGCGCTGTCGCTGCTCGGCGCACATGAATTGTCTGTCGTCCTGAATACGGCGCGTTCCGCTGCGGAGGTCAAGGACTACTGCAAAGCCTACTCCTTGGCCGGCGGCATCGCAGAGCACGGCAGTTATCTCTGGGACGCCGCGCGTCAACGCGAGAAAGTTCTCATCAGCGCGGAAGCAGCACGGCAGCTGAAGGAGGTGAGAGAGTACTTGCAGCTCATCCCGGGAGTGTTCCTTGACGATCGTCACCAATATTCCATTCGAGCGTTCACCTACCGGGACAAGCCACTGGGGTTGATCGAGTCGCTGCTCAGCGCCGCGCGTGCATCCAGCATCGGCGATGGCGCGCTGGGCCCGATCTCAACTCACATTGTGCACGAGCTGCTGGTCGATCTGAATCTCGATCGGTTGACTTTCCATCACACGCCGATCGATACAGCCATCGTAGCCAAGGAAACCGATAAAGGAATGGGCCTTACCGCACTTCGGGACTGGGTTCTGTCACAAGATGCCGAGACGATTGCGGTCGGCGATGGCGAAGCTGATTTGGCCATGTTTCGCGTTGCCAGTCTCAGTTTCGCGCCCGCCAACGTCGCTTGCGGACGCCAGGCGCGACTTCTCGGCTGCCGGATCGCTTCTTGTCATGATCAGCAAGGTCTCCTCGAAATTGTCCGCAAAATCTTGCATCCCGACGATGGTCGCTGTCAGCGGTGTAGACAGGGCGAGGCGTCCTTGCGAAGCGGTGACGATCTGTTTCTTTCCCTGTTGCACGCGGCCGACCGAAAGTGGGTCGCAAACCTGCTCACGGCGATGTTGGATCCTATCTCTTACAGATTCTTCATTCGTTCCTAGCGAGGCACTTCATTCCTATCGTGATCGTCCAATATCGGTAAACGATTTGGAATACCGCAATGCCCATGGTCCGAAAGAGCGCCGCGTAATGACGAGCACCGCATGGGATAACAGATCCGCCGCGTCAACGGGCGAGGCGCCGCAGGAAAGAACGCTCGGCCAATGGCTGACGCCTGTCGTAACGCTTGCCGCCGTTCTCTATAATTTCGTGCTTTGCTTCGTGAACACGAAGTTGTTCGGCATCAGCCCCAGCATTGTCATCTCAGCCGAGATTGCGTTGATCGGGATAGCTCTCGGCCTTGTTTGCTACCGCAACAGCACATTATATGCGATACTCTTGTTGCTAGCGGTATATTTCTATGGCGTTATGGTCATTCGCTCCGAATTTGACGCTAAAATCATACGCGACATTCTTATACCAATTGCATTTTTCTTCTTGGGCCGCGGTCTTGGCTCGCTTCGCTCGGCCAACAGGCTGGTGACGGCCTTGATTTTCATCGCGTTCGGCGCCGCCATTTTCGAATGGCTGGCACTTGGAACCTACCTCAATTATTTCGACGTAAGTCGCTATTACATCGCGCGAGGCACCGCGACCGAGGAGGAGCATCAATACTTCCAAGGATTCTTCAACAGCACTCGCTTCGCAAATCGTACCCTGTTGCCATTTCTCGGAGATCACAGAGTATCGGGGGTGTTCCTCGAAGCGCCTTCCGTCGGCAACTTCGGCACGATCGTCTTTGCGTGGATGTTGCTACGTGATCGTAAACGCTCTTTGGCCTTCATTGCAAAGACTGGCGCTATCGTGGCGATTATAGTGCTGGCTGACGCGCGGTTCGGCTTGTTTTTTTGCCTTTTGACGTTCGTGCTTTATTTTATCAGCCCCGTCATCCGCCCAACGGTGCTTTTTATCGCGCCGTTTTTGGCGATGATTGCGCTTGTGACCTATGCTGGCGTCGAGGGACGCGAAGCGTTCAGCAACGATATGCCAGGACGGTTCTTATATGCAGGGCAAATTCTTTCCGGCATCGATCTGCCGCAAGTGTTTGGATTGCAAGCCAGTGACATCAGCACCGGCGTGCGCTTTGCGTCGGACCCGGTGAACGACTCCGCGTATACCTATGTGCTTGTTAAGCTTGGAATACTCGGCGCAGCGGCATTATGGGGTTTGTTCGTGTATGCGCCCGTCCCGGACATGGACGCCTGGCGCTTCAAAACCGTCGTCGCATTTTACTATATCCTGGTGCTGACCATCGCCGCGTCGGCATTTACAATAAAAACGGCTGCGCTGTTGTGGTTCCTGTACGGCACGTTGAACAATCCAAATCGGAGCGCCTCGCACGTGGCTTAGCTTTTGGTCGAAAGCCGGGCTGGCGCGTCAAGGTCGTCGTTCCAAGGCTTCCGCGCTTGTCCCCACGATTGTCCGAATACCCCCAATGGCCAGTAGCCATTCGGGTTAAGAACCACGCTTAAAAGCTTTTTATTCGGTCAACGCCGAACAGTATTCTTTGTTGCGAAATCATCGGGGCGATCTGTAAGTGCCCCGATCGCCTGCAGTCACAATTATCGCACGGTTGCATTGAACGCAGCCAAAAGGTGTCGGTTGACAATCGCCCATCCCTTCTGTCCGGTTCTGCGGTTGGCAGGCGCCGTTCGTCTGACCAATGTCCGGCGGTCCGCGAACGGAAGTAATCGACGTCGATGGCCACAACGAGGACAACGAGGATCGCGATGTCAATGAGGCTTTCATGACTTTACGACTGAAGCCCCTGGCAAAAGGCGCTATCGGCATTCTACACCGACTGGCACTTCGCGCCGGGGTTGTTGTCCTGCCAAACCATTACTACACGCCGGTCGCCGACGTTCACGAACTTCGAAAAATGCAAAAATTTTGGGCTAAGCGATCGTCGATGATGGGCGTCGACATGGATGTCGTTGCACAGGGCAATAACTTGCGGGACATGGTCAAGCCGTACGAGCGGGAGTACCGCGGCAATTCCGCGTATAAGGAAGCTGCTTCGAAAGGCTTTGGCCCCGGATTTGGTTACATTGAGGCGCAATGCCTGCATGGCGTCATTCGCGCACTCAAGCCCCGTAAAATCTGCGAAGTTGGCTCTGGCGTTTCGACTTTTTGCGCGCTCCGCGCGCTCGCGCTCAACGAACAAGAGGGGCATTACGCGTGGATGACGTGTATCGAACCCAATCCGAGTAATTTCCTGCGCGAAATTCGGAATCAAAAGATCGATCTTATCGAAACACCGGTACAGGCCCTTGATCCTGAATTTTTTCGTGGCCTGGACGCAGGTGACCTTCTTTTCGTCGATTCCACGCACGCGATCAAGCCCGGCGGGGACGTCATTTACCTGTATCTCGAAGTCATCCCGCGCCTAAGGGCCGGCGTCATCGTGCATATCCACGACATTTATCTTCCATATCTCTATCAACGCGATCTGTTCCATCTGCGGAGTCTTTTTCAATGGTCTGAAACGGCCCTGCTGCTCGCTCTCCTCACATACAACAACCGCTTAAGCGTGCTTTTTTGTCTAAGCTTGCTGCACTATGACGCTCCGGAATTGTTGACCGGCGTTTTCCCCGAACACATTCCCCAGCCCGCGGAAAACGGTCTGTGCGAGTCAACGGCGGCAGGGTATTTCCCATCATCGATCTACCTGCGAACACGCTGAGCGCAGCGCCTGGTCGCGCGATGAGTGGATTTGTCGGCGATCGACGAATTTCGGAATTTCAATATGCCATTTGCACAGCGGATACTACGGCGGCAGCATGCCGTAATCCTTCGCCAGCACGGCCATGATCGGCGCGTCGACCCCATTCTTCGGTTCGGTCGAAAGCGCATAGTTCCCCCACCAGGGCCCGCCTGCCCAATAGGTCCACGGGATCTTTTCTCGTGCCAAATATACGAGCAGCCGTTCTGCCAGCTCAAGCCAACGCGCATCGTTATTGGGAACGCCGAATTCGGTGATGATCGCCCTGAGCTGATGCTGCTTTGACCATTCGACAAAAGGGCGCACCCATTCGACGCCGCGGCCCGGCGAGGCGCCATTGAGCGTATAGCCGACCTTATAAGTTCCGGTGTGATCGACATCAAAATATTGATGTGCCTCATACACGACCCGGTCGGCAGGGTCGTCGAGCAGAAAGTCATCGTTATACCGCCGCCATTTGCTGGCCTCGCTCCACTGATCGCCGGGGGCCAGCACCAGCCGCGTGCGATCGGCCTTTCGGATCGCATCGAGTCCGGCTTGCGCGGTTTGCTTCCACATGCCGTTGGAATCATGCGGCTCGTTCATCAGGCTGAGCGCATATACCGCATCATTGCCGGCGAATGCGGCCGCCACCTTATGCGAGAAATCGGCAAACGCATCGATCGGCACGCCGGCTGTGCCAATGAGCGTCTCGTTGCCGCCGAGACGATAGCGGCCGAAATTATGCGGTGACGGGATGACCCGAATGTCACGCGCTCGCGCGGTCGCAAGAAAATTGTTGATGCGGCCGAGTTCGGCACTGTCGAGTTCGCCGAAGAGCGAATGCTGGAGCCGCTCCCAGAGGTACGGCAAGCGCACCACTGCAAAGCTCTTGCTCGCATAGTAATCGAGATCCTCCGGTGACGGATAGATATAGTCCTTCCCGTAGACGCCGGGCTTGCGTTCGTCGTTGAGTGCGGCGCTCGAAAGATTGATGCCGCGCGCAAAAATCGTGCCGCTCCAGGCCGATACAGGCTCCGCGCAGGCGTGTCCGCAACTCAGAAAAAACGCCAGCGCGCCGACGATGGAGAACGTGCGAGGAGCGCCGCCTGAGCGCCGCCTCGTCATGGCAACGCGATCGATCCAGAGCTTCTGGCCTCAGCTGCAACTTCGAGCTTCGACGAATAGCCGATGACCGGAAGCGCCTGCCGAATCGAAAGGCACTGGATGCCCTGCGCCCGAACCGCCTCGATCGTGGCGCGCAGCAGCGCCGGCGAACATCCCATGTGAGTCGGCTGCTGCGCGACATCGTGGACGTAAAAGATCACCCAGCCGTTGCGTTCGTGGGCGTGGCGCAAAATGTGAAGCAATTTTTCCCGTGTCAGTGTGCGGTTGTAAAGTTCAATCACTTTGAGCAAACCGAGATCGATAAGGCCGGAATTGACACCTTCGAAGATTCCCCGGCAGGTATCGAAACGTTTCTGTAATTGCAGCTTGCGCAGCAGCGATAAGCAGCCGAACGGGTAGCAGAAATTCGTCAGTTCAGTGCCGGGGCACAACTCACGTATGGTAGCCAGGTTTCTCCGACACTCTTCCTCCATCTCATTCGCATCCAAGTCGTCGACTGCGTGGTGCGAAAAGGTGTGGCAACCGATCTCGTGGCCTCGGCTGTGGAGGTCGCGAACCTGATCGCGCCCGATCACACGCCAATAGGTATCCCTTGCGCCACAGATGCCGGCAGCAATGTAGAACGTGCCTCGGATGCCGTAGTCATCCAGGACCGCGGCGCCATTCGCATAGGCCGAATCGGGGACGTCATCAAAGGTAAAGCTCGCAAGCGGAGCGCCGTTCTGCATGAAAAACGGCTTGGTGAGAAGATGCCTGGCTATTCGCCTTCTAATGCGCGGGAGCAATGGATACATGCGGCCTCACGACATGCCCGCGACGACGAGCGAACCCGTCGGGCCGGTCGGTTTGAGTTCGAGATCAGCAACAATCTGAAGGAATCGCGCTGCGGCACGTTCGGCTGTGTATTCGAGGCCGCGCCGCATCAGAGCACGTCGGTCGGGAACGTGATCCAGCGCCGCGACTATCGCCGCGGCCATCGCGGCGGGATCGCCGACGGGCGTCAGCGTCCCGTAGCGCCCGCCCTCCAAGATCTCTCGCGGGCCGTAAGGACAATCAGTGCAGACAACGGGAGTCCCACAGGCCAGCGCCTCGATGATGACATTGCCAAAGCCTTCGTAGATCGAGGACAAGACGACGACACGCGCCCGCCTCATCCAGACGAACGGATCGGAGACGTAGCCGGTGAAACACGTCCGGCTCGCGAGGTCGTTGCGACGCGCGAACGCTTCGAGTGCGCCGCGGTCCGGGCCCTCCCCGACCAGCACGAGACGCCAGCGCCGAGCGGCTGGCAAGAGGGCCAGCGCGCGTAACAGCGTGTGATGATCCTTCTCCGCCGACAGCCGTCCGACGCAAACGATGAGATCGCTCTCGCGGCCACTATCACCATTCCACCGCGCGATCCAATTCACGATCGCCGGCGGCAGCACGGCGTTGGTGCGCATGACGGAAATCATCGACTCGGGAACTGAAAAACTCCGCGTGAGATCGCAGCGTGCTCCATCTGTTAGCGTAACGATGCGATCGGCATGCCGATAGAGGAGGCGAAGGACTCGATAAGCGATACGATTCGACCGGGACGGGTCGTGATGCGCCATGGACGGAACGGCGCCCTCCCGTATGACGAGCTTCGGACGCCGCCCGCGCGGAAGCGTCCGCACAGCGAGCAGCGTGATGAGATTCAGGCTCGGTACGCCCGAGCTGACGACAACGGCCGGCGCCAGCGAGCGTATCGCCTGGCGCAGTGCGGCGATTGCATAACGGATCCGACGTTCGGAAATAACGACTATGCGAATGGCGGGATCAACAAAAGACCGCAATGGCCCTCCATCCCGCAGAACCAGAATCGTAACGCGTATTCCTTTTGCGGCGAGGGCGTTGCAAAGAAACACCGTGTCTCGCTCGGGGCCGCCCCCTTCGAACGCAAGCGTGACCACCGCGAAATGATAGGCAAGATTGTCGAGTCGCAACGACATGGGGCTGAACAAGCCTTAAGCAAGTACAAAACCTCGAAACAATAGAGCCCCTTTCATCCATGCGATCAAGCAACCGGATTTCATACTGAAGGATTACTACTTACGGAAGTTCCGCTTATCCAATTGACCCGATCGAAAGTCATCGCGGTGAAATATGGAAATTCGACTCCGCCTGCCGGAGAAATTGGTGCCTAAGTGACGGTCTAATTCGAGCGAAAGTGAACTGGACATTCACGCGGTGCGACGTTGTTGACATCGGGCAGGCGCGAGGCTGGCATGAAGAAGCCGATAAGATGTTGCGCACATGGCTCGTTCCATCGATCTTTTTCGCCTTCCTCGACGGGCATGCGCTCGCGCAGAGCCGGATCCCGTCGGGAAGCATTGCTGCGAACGCGAACGAACTCGGCGGACGCCACATCGGGCCACACGGAAGGCCTTGTCTCGCGCTCGAATCCTATGCGAAATCGCAGGCCGTCAACAAAGACATCTATGAGCACTGGATCAGGGCTACCAACAGCTGCGGGCAAACGATCAAGCTGCGCGTCTGCTATCGTAAAAGCAACGACTGCATTGTAATGAACGTGCCGCCTTGGGAGAGCAAAAACTCCGTGCTCGGCATCTATCCAATGCAGAAAGAGTTCCAATACGACGCCCAGGAACAATTTTAGGATCGCCGGCGGCGGCTGGCGCGGTAAGCGGTAATCTGTTTAGAACTAGCGGATATGGCTGTCGATGCGCCAAGTCTCGATATCGGTGCCGAGCAATGCGGCATTGTTGGCGGTGTTGATGAGCGTATTGAGGAAGTTCGTGAACTTCGTGATCTCGACTGAAATCGAATTAGCCACAAAAATCACGTCCTTGTTACGCATTTGCATTCGGGTTCCAAGGAAATAGCCGGCCGGATCGGCAAAACTCACCGAATACACAACCGGCACCGTCGGTCCGTCCATCTTCGAACAATCGACGCCGAGCTTTTCGGCAAGCCCGCGTGGCTCGCGCCGATATAGGAACACCGACCCAGGATCGGCTTGAGAGTCGAGTAATCCGCCGGACGCCGCGACCGCCTCGGCCAGCGTCATGCGCCATGCGGAGGATTGTGGCCCAGCGGTGAACTGAAATTCACCCTGCTGGCCGGCGGCGCCAAAAGCGAGATACGTCTGCGGCTCTTTGTAGAGGTAGATCGTATCGCCAGGCCACGCCCAGATGTTGTTGCCGGCCTCATAGATCAGCGACCCGAAGGGCGCCGCGGCGCGATGTCCGTGGCGCTCCAGCACGACCCAAGTGTCCTGGCCCTGGTCTCTGAGGCCGCCAGCCCGCGTAATGACGTCGAGGAGATGCTCGCCGGCCGGTTGCGCTGGAATACGGCCGGACGGCGCAAATGCCGTATTTACCTCTCCGATCACGGTGATCAGCGAAGTGTTCTGGGTGACGAGCGCCACCACGACCTGCGGTTCGATAGCCCGATTCTTGATGCGCTCGACAATCTCGGCTTGAACCTCGGCAGAGGTCTTGCCGGCGGTCGGAACAAGACCGGCGTAGGGGACGGAAATCATTCCCCTATTATCAACCGGTTGATTGGGTATCGTCACAAAATTTCCGGGCCGCACGCCCGCTTCAGAGGGGATGAAGAGACCACCCGCCGCTGCCTCGAAAATGGTAACGCTGACTACGTCGCCAATGCCAAAGTGAATCTCAGGCGGCGGACGTCTATCGCCGAATGTCGCAGAAAGCGTTCGCGGGCCGTATTCGTCGAGGATGTTGACAACGTGAGTGGTAAGCTTGACCAAGCCAAAAGGCGGCCCGTTCCACGCTTGGTTGGTTTTAACATCGACTGAAAGGGGGCCCGCCCCGGGTAGCAAACGGCTTCCGCAGCCCGCCAAAAAAAGCGCGGTGCCAATGACGACAAGCGTCAGCGAATTCCGCGTGCCCCACATCTCCGTCACCCGTCCGCTCGGAGACGATCATAATGCCGGAATACTTCAAAGCGATCTAGCAGAAGCGCGTGTAGTTCCTGCGTAAAACCGGGCTAATGGCGCGTAAGAATAAGAATTCGGTTATCTGTTGCAAATCGACAACAGTGCTTCCGTCACTCCGTATCGCGACATATTTTATGGTTAATTATGAACTGGGAGTGGTACTTAGCCGGTTAGGCGCCTTGGATTTCCGCGGCGATCGCGCCACGACGCCCGGCGAGGGGCCTGCATGACCTCCAATGGGCTCGGACAGGGATCGGCAAGGGGACAGTAGAATCAGCAGGTTCCGCCTTGGGGCATGCCGTCGACATAAAACTTGGGATAAGCATGCATTCGGCCGAAATAATAATACGGCTGTGTTGTATCGAAATTGCGCGGATCGAAACCAAGACCATAGGTCGACTGCAGATCGCGGTGATGGACGTACCCGACGGTCAGGCATCCGCACGGTCCGCAGTAGTGTGGGGCAGGCGCACGTGCAGTCCGCGCTGGCGCCGCTAATTCCGCCGCCAGAAGCCCGCCTGACGTCATAAAAACGCCTGCCGCAACGGTACCGAACAGGACGAATCTAGCCTGCGACATCGGTAATGGCCTTTCGTCTTCCAACTATAACGTAAGTCAAAATGGAGCGGACGGCAATATGATCAGAAATGTCCCTTGCCGCGTTTATTGCGAATTTTTCTCCCGCGATCTTCGCTACTTTCTCAGCCGGCAGGAGAAAGCCGCGATTGCGGCGGCCTTCGATGTCGGCTCGCCTGCCGGAAGGAGCTTTATTGAGGCTCCCGTGGCAAAGATCGATCCCTCAGCGATCCAATGGCTGCGGACCGGACAATCGGGTCCCAGCTGAAGTTCAATACAGAAGAGCACATGGCTGCAAATCGGCTTGCCAGCGTCGCCCGCATCGCGGCATGGGTTTTGGCGGTAATCATCGTCATTCTGTCATTGGTTCCTCCGGCTTTTAGGCCGGAAACCGGTGCGCTGCATAATCTCGAGCATTTCGCAATTTACGCAGTAGCCGGACTCGCCTTCGGTGTCGGATATGACCGCACGCGGGGTATTCTTGCGGTCCTCCTCGTGATTTTTTCCGGCTGCGTTGAAATCGCCCAGCTATTCGCGCCCGGCCGTCATGCCCGCTTAAGCGATTTCGCGGTTGATGCGATAGCGATGTGCGCCGGGGTGGGGGTTGGGTCGGTATTGGACCGAATTCGCAAGCGTAGCTGAGGCGGTAATTCCGACCGCTCTTATTGCTGGATAAGCCGCGGCGGAAGGCCCGGTGAATTTCACAGCCATCTATGGGCTTCGGCATTCCGTATATACCGGGGCGCCAAGCGCATCGGTTCGCTCGAGACAATGTGCGGTGTCGCCTGTCGGCCCATCAAGGGTGAAATCGTAGGCTACATTTTTCAACACCAAAGCATATCGACCGGCCGGAAAAATGAACTCTGCCGGTTCCGGTCGAATCATAATCATCTCAGGATTCTCGGCGATCGGCGCTACATTCATCTGATAGGCATTGCTGCGAACGACCCAAGAAGCGTCGACCTTTTTTACATCGGGCTTGCCGGTTGGATCGAACGTCAGCGCCCGCACGACCTGCGCGATGACCCGCATCGCAACATGATCCGGTGCGTCACTCGCGATGTCGCGGCGATATACGACAAATTGCAGCTGGCCGGCAGGCAGATAGGCGCGACTTGGAGTTGAAATTGTCGCTGAAATTGCAATTCGTGGGTCCGGCACTTTGATCGGCAACACATCCAGTTCGGTCAATCGTCCTTCGCTGACAGCGTAAATGCCGTATGCTCGTGGACGCGGAAAACCGAGACTGGACGATCGAGTCGGCGCGGCTGCTGCAACCGTCGAAGTGCCGTGCGCTTCCTCGTTTGGAGCTGGATTGATATTGGCGGTACCGGCAGACCGTTTCGGCGGCCACAAGTCCAGGGCATTGCGCCCATCGACCGCGACGTAAATTGCGACTCCCAGCATAACGGCGAAGACAAGCTGAACGGTCCACCAAAAATTCGATTGCGGTCTTCCGGCTGGGTGAGCGGTCGCATGTCGATCGTCACGCTCAGCGATCGCCGTCACCGAGACAGTGCGGTCGACACTGTATGTGAAGGAAGGAAAAAACGACGCCAAAATGCGCGTCCCGTAATCTCCGAGGACCCTCTTTCTGTGGGATGGCGGCTGGGCCATGAGAGCAGATTGCGTCCCCAGTTCCGGCGCCCCGTCTGTCAACGCCAAATCGGACAAAGGCGGAAGCCCGGCATTCTGCACGGCGTCCCGTTCGAACTCGTTCGATCGCGGATTCAAGTTCAAGGACGTGTTCTTCGATTGCAGACCAGTCACCATCCTCGAATTGGCGGTAAAGATCCTTTCGTAGTCTGAGGCGTGCGAACTCATACACCAGCATCCGCAATCGGGCTTGGTCTTGACTCACCGCCTGCACAATTCGCGCGAGGGCGGGATAATGATCCTGCTTGGTCACGCTTTCCGTAAAATGCAGCACAATCTTGTCCATTGGGCGCTCGATTGCTTTCCACGCAACACGACTTAACGAGGGCAGAATTTCTCGCCGTGGAATTTTCTCTCAGGCATTGCCGGCGCCTGCAGAGCGCACCGGCAGCCATGACGCTCGCTGTGCCGTATTTGCGCCACCCTAGAGTTCGCGCGACAAGCGCATCCCTATGTGCCGGTTTGATGGTGTTTGTCTCTTCGCCGCCTGTCAAGGCGCAGTTTCGGTAAGGTTTGAACTGCCGTGTTCACCCTTGGCTGCGGCAAATAGCGCGTTGGCTTGCGCCATGAATGAAGCCGCATCTTTCGAACGATCGTATTCGTCCCCTGAAGGAACCAAGCCAGATCATTCTTTTGAAAGCGCTTTTAAAGAAGTCGGGAAGTAGATATCATCCAACATCCGTTTAGGGCTTATTGCCATGAGCGTCGAGCGGGGTATGGGAGGACAATTGGCTCGACCTGTCATTCCTCTCATTTTGTGTGGAGGGGCCGGTACGCGGCTGTGGCCCGCGTCGCGCGGAAGCTGGCCCAAGCAATTCTTGCCTTTGTTCGGTTCGCATTCGACATTTCAGGAAACCGTCCGAAGAGCTTCCGATCCGGCGCGTTTCGGTCGCCCTATCATCGTGACCAATCATCAATATCGCTTCCTCGTTGCCGAGCAGCTGGTGGAAATCGGGGTGGAAGCCGATATATTGCTCGAGCCCGTCCGGCGGGACTCTGGCCCGGCAATCGTCGCCGGAGCCGCGTTTGCATCAAAACGTGATGGCGATGCCATCGTAGTCGCGCTCGCGGCCGACCATATCGTGACCGACGCCGGGGCATTCGCCGAGGCCTGTAGCAACGCGCGCGAAGCGACACAGGCCGACCAAGTCGTCACGTTCGGCCTGCGGCCGACCCGACCGGCGACCGAGTTCGGCTACATTCGTGTTGGCGACGCTGTCGGTCCTAATCTGTTTGCAATCGAGCGATTTGTCGAAAAACCCGATGCGGAAACCGCCGTGCGTTACGTGGCCGAGAATTATCTCTGGAACTCCGGCAACTTCATGTTTTCCGCCCATTTTCTGATTGAAGAGTATCGTCGATTTGAGCCAGACAGCGCAGCCGCAGTTTTGACGGCCGTGGAGACTGTTGGCAGTGACCTTGGTTTTTTTACCCTCGATCCGAAATCTTTTGCGGCGGCCACGGCAAGATCGATCGACTATGCAGTCATGGAACGTACTGACCGAGCCGCAGTCATGCCGGTTTCTTATGGTTGGTCGGACGTCGGATCGTGGCAAACAGTCTGGGAGCTGTCGTCGCGAGATGCCGAAGGGAATGCAGCGCAAGGGTCCGCTCTCTTTTTCGAAGCTCGAAACTCATATGTCGCCAGCGAGAAGCAGCTCGTTGCGCTTTGCGGCCTTGACAATGTAGTAGTCGTCGCAACCGATGACGCCATTTTGGTGTCGCGGCGCGAAGACAGTGTAGGACTGCGTCAGATAGTCAAAAAACTTAGTAATGTTGCGCCGAAACTGATCGAAGATCATCTAAAAGTGCGTCGTCCGTGGGGCTCATATCAATCTGTTGACCGAGGCGATCGTTTTCAGGTTAAACGCATCGTGGTGAAGAAGGGTCGCCGATTATCATTACAGATGCACCATCATCGAGCGGAACACTGGATAGTGGTGCGCGGGACCGCGCGCGTTACGATCGGTGATGACATAACATTTTTGCACGAAAATGAATCCGTTTATGTGCCGAGCGGCGCGCGCCATCGGCTTGAAAATCCCGGAAAAATTGATCTGGAACTGATCGAAGTTCAAACTGGAAGCTATTTGGACGAAGACGATATCATTCGCTTTGAAGACGATTATCGCCGATCATAAATCCGAGGCCGATGATCTGCCGCCGGGGGAATTCCGCTCGAGCGGGCTCACCATGTCCCACGTGCGGCGCTGGAGCGGGCATCCGCCTACTGACGTCCGACAAAGATCGATAGTGGCGGCAGATTCTGCTGAGTGGGCGCGACCCAGTTTGAAAAACGCGACAACAAGGCCCTGCCGTCGTTGCCGTCCCCGGCAGGCAAAAACGGATCGGTAAAATACTGCGCGCCGCTCGCCTGCGCGATCTGAACTACGGCTTGGACAAGGGCGGGCGCCCCCGCCGCATACACGACGTCGCTTTCCGAAAGGGCGGGCAGGTAATTTGTTGGCGGGCCATGCCGAACCGCTGACGTGATGCCCTGGCGCCTCATCGCCGTTGGAATAATCGTGACGCGCGGGAACAACGCCAGCCTGCATAAGGCCGGGATCATATAAATTGAATCCAGATCGCGCGCGCCGACTATGAGGACAAGCTCTCGTTTCGGCCTCTCCCTGATCGCCGCCTCAGCGATCGCCCAGATCGGTGCAAAGCCGGTGCCGCTGGAAACAAGGACCAGCCGTCCGGGGTCGTTGGGCCGAAAATAAGCCGCGCCGAACGGCCCCGTCATCTTCACGCGATGACCTCTTTTGATTTTTCGTTCCAGTGCCGAAGACACGCGCCCTCTTGGAAGCCGGCGCACATGAAAGCGGATCAGATCCGGGTTGCTGGGCCAGTCGAGCGGCGCCGTGGGGCTGTAATGGCGCGCCGGAAAACCACGAAAATGCACCGAGAGATATTGGCCCGGTATGTAATCGACGGGCTGTTGACTTTCGATGCTGACCTCAAACACGTCGGGAGCAATAGCGACGACATCGACGACATTACCGGACACTGCCGTTATCTCGGGCACCCTTTCGGCCACGATTTCCAGATCCGAGATCACGCGAGTTTGACAGGCATGAACGAAGTCGGGATTGCCGGTCGGTGCTCCGACGCAGCGCCCCGCGATGACGCGCACTTGGCAGGTGCCGCAATATCCCGACCGGCAATCGTGCGGCAATTCGATGCCATTCATCAACGCCACATCGAGCAACAAATCTCCGGGATTTGCCGAAACGATCTCGCCATTGATCTTCACCTTGCAGACTTTCGCCATCACTCCACCTCCAACCGAACCGGCCGAACGCTTCGTGTGTGTCGAATTTGCGAGTGATCGAACGCGGCGACACGCAGCAAGGTCCCGCTCCTGATCGGCACATCAAAACGGCTGTCGGCCGCTAGACGACGCGTGACTTCAAGCGCCCACCGTCCGGACGCCCAGCGTCCTACGCATCTCACGTCGGCACGATCGCCCGAGTATTCGCCCGAGATGATGACGCCCGGAACGACGGCGCCGTCGGGGATAAGCCGATCGTTTTCCGGCGAATATGGAACAGATTCTTCCTCGGACATGTACCATCGCGCGGTTTCACTCTCGCCGTGATCAGGATCGAGATCGACACGGCCAAGCGCCGCGTTCATATTGTTGAGATCCTTCGGCAAACGCCGCGGAACGACGCCCTCGGCATAGCCTTTCGCCGGATCCGCAATAAAATTGTCCTGATAATTTGCCGAGCCGGGGTCTGGCGCAAAACCGCCCCGATAGGGAGTGCGGCCCCCGACTTGCGCCGGCGTGCCCCGGACTGGCGGACCAAAATGGTCGTCATCGCAAAATCCCGAGGCATTTGTGCTCATCGCTTTCCATTCCCAGACGTCGGCAAATAGCCCGTCTTGCATCGTATAGTGCAATCCACGTCCCGAAAGCGTGCGCGGCTCGCCTGCCACGGGCGCAGCACCGGCGTGAAACGTAGAATCACCGGCAAGGATCGAGTCCATGCTGGTCAAGAGAACCGAGAATTTATCCTCGTTATAGGCGTGTTCATCCCCGACTTCGTAGCCGTCGTGAAGCAGCTCCCACCCATTACCCATCTTCCTAAGTGGAAGTTGTTTCAATGAACGGGTCGGATCGTCCCAAATGAACAAGAAATAGGCGCGAGATCCGTCATGCACCGCCTGAATAGAGACCATAGTCTCACCGGTGCCTTGAAAATTGCCGCCATTTTCCGTCAGCACATGGATCGGCGGAATTTTCCGCCAGATAGAGTCGGAAGTTTCGCCATCGATGACCGGGACATCCATCGAGTCGACGCGGTGAATGTAGAGCCTATCGATGATCTCCCGTTCTGCCATCAAAGCGGCGATCGCGATGAGACCTGCCGTTACGCAAGCAACAAGAAAGGCATTCAAATGGATGGCAAAATGTCTATTCGGAGAATTCGGCGTGCTGCCGTTTGGCGTTGAATGATGCGATGTCTGCACGACATCGCTCACCGCCAAGGGCGAGCGCTGGAAGACTTGCGAGCTGCTGCCGACTACGAAGCGTTGAGCGGGGCCAGGTCCGTCGGTCAAGGCTCGCGCAAAAGCTGGCCGCTGTGGCGCCAGCGACGGGCCCGACTGCTGGTCGAGCAAGGCCACCACGTCAGCCAATTCCAATTGCGGCAGCGGCGCAACGAGCCGTGACGGGCGAAAGATGCGCAGCATTTGCGCTGCGCCGCCGAGCTTCCATTGCGAACAAAGATGCAGGGGCACATAGCCGAGGATGAGCCAAAGTCCGATCCAGTGTACCCACACCATGACACTATTGGCGTAGCCAAGATACAACAGTACGCCGGTCACGAACTGCGACAGCATGACAAGAAAGAACAGCCAATAAAGAACGATATTGATGGCCCCCCATCTTGCATAGCGACGGCCCAGAAGCCCTCGCAAGCGCACCTGATCGAGCCTGATACGCTGCCCAAGACGAAGGCGCGAGACGTAAACAGCGTACGCAACGCCAATGGCGATGAGCAGCACGGCGCATTGCAGGTGCCATGTCCACACTGCGGCTGCGGGCAGAACAAGATCGAGGATGTTGATCCAGGTGCGGTCCGGCGATTCGGTTGCGATCCTCAATCCCGTCGCAATAGCGATTGCGAGCAACCCCACCAGCAGCCAGTGAAGGATGACTGTGCCATAGTCCGTTTTTCTTGTTTGCCCTCTTCGCCCCACCGTGCACCCCAAAAGTACAAATTTCACAGTTATTATTCCCCCTCGGATCGAGGTCGTAGCCGATAGGCCGCGGAAAAAGCATTGCCGCGGCTTGTCTCACAAAGTCGTATTGGTTTGAATCGTCGCAAACCCGCCAATTCGCCTGGAATTGACGGACGCCCCCTACGCGACCGTTTTGCGGACCCCGCGGCGTGGCGCCGGCGTGTGCCCGTCACAGTGATGATGGTGTTCGTTGTCTGCCATCGTCCCCTCCTGTTGGCCAAATGACCCCGGCATAACTCAACAGTACGACAAGGCTCGCTTCGCATTTGGGCTATCGCCTGACTGAATTGCGAGGCCGCCGGGCTAAATGTGTGATCATTCGTGGGTGGATTGAAGGCACCCGATCCGCTGGCGGCACGGCGACCTGACACCGCGTCGATTATCGCAGCAGGAATATTTTCGGCCGAAGCGCATTGTGGATTATGCACACCGAAATTTTTCGCGTGATTTCAACCTAGCTATGCGGAATTTTGCATTATCGGTCGGCGCGCCGAATTTCCGTCGCACTTCCGTCGAGTTTCGTGGCAATTTTAAGAGCGGCTTACGCGCGGCACCTCGTGCACTCCTCAAGAAGGAGCCGCTATCCACACATCAAATCCGTCGGTGAATTGAGTATGTTGAGTCCTGCGCCGGATGATCCTGTAGCGCTCGAGTTGCGTGCAAGTGCTCGCCGCCTCGGCGCCGTCGCCGTCTTCAGCGGCGTGATTAATCTGCTGATGCTGTCTGGTTCTCTCTATATGCTGCAGGTGTACGATCGCGTACTCCCCAGCCGCAACGTGGCGACGCTCTTGGGACTCTCGGCAATAGTCCTCGTTGCTTATGTTTTCCAAGCGTACTTTGAAGCCGCGCGCGCGCGGATGCTGTCGCGAATAGGCACGCTTTTCGACATTGGCCTGCAGCAGCGCATCTATCTGGCGATTGCGGCTCTGCCGTTGCGGGGCGCCAAAGCGATGATTGCGCAGCAGCCGTTGCGCGATCTCGACCAGATACGCATTTTCCTCTCCGGCCTTGGGCCCACGGCATTTCTCGATTTGCCGTGGATGCCGATTTTCCTCATCGCGCTTTTCATATTTCACCCGGCGATCGGCTTGGTTGCGACGCTCGGCGCCGCAAGCATTATTGCTTTGACCGTGGCAACCGAACGTAAGTCGCGGGCCGCGGCGAAGTTCACGATGGACAGCAGCGCCCAGCGGCAGGTGCTGGCCGACTCGACGCACCAGAACGCCGAGGTGATTCGTGCGCTTGGCATGACCGGCCGCTTCACCGCGCGATGGATGGAAACCAACGAGCGTTACCTGCGGCAGAATTTCGACGTCGCCGACATTTACGCGAATATCGGCGCGATTGCCAAGATTGTGCGCTTCATACTTCAGTCGGCAATACTCGGCACCGGCGCCTATCTGGTCATCAACGAGCAGGCTTCCGGCGGCATCATGATCGCGTCATCGATCATGATGGGCCGGGCTTTGGCGCCGATCGAAATCGCTCTCGCGAACTGGAAACAGCTCGTTGCCGCGCGGCAGAGCATCGATCGGCTCCGCAAGATCTTGGGAACCGTGGCGCCCCCGCAGGCTTCAGCCGTTGACCTGCCTCGCCCCAGTCATAGCCTGTCTGTCGAGGACATCACGATCGAGGTGCCCGCAAGCGACCGTGTCGTGCTGTCCAATATCTCGTTCAAGCTGACTGCCGGAATGGGCATGGCATTGCTCGGCGCCAGTGCGGCGGGCAAGTCCTCGCTGGTGCGAGCGCTCACCGGCATATGGCCCGCGAGCAGAGGTGTCGTCCGTCTCGACGGCGCGGCGCTGGACAATTGGCATCCGGACGACTTGGGACGGTTCATCGGCTACTTGCCACAGGACGTGGCGCTGTTTGACGGCACGGTTGCCGAAAATATCGCCCGGTTCGATGGCAACGCCGCTTCGGATGCAATTCTGAGCGCTGCGCAGCTCGCCGGCGCGCACGAGATGATTTTGGCATTGCCTGACGGTTACTCCACCAGGCTTGGCGAGCGCGGTTCGTCTCTTTCGGCCGGGCAGCGCCAGCGCATTGGGCTTGCTCGTGCGGTGTTCGGAGATCCCTTTCTAGTCGTGCTTGATGAGCCGAATGCCAACCTCGATCATGATGGCGAAGTGGCGTTGATGAAGGCGATCCAAATGCTCCGAAGGAATCAGAGCATCGTCATCATGGTGTCCCATCGCCCGGAGGCCATTTCCACACTCGATATCGCGATGGTGCTGCGCGACGGCCGCATGGTGGCATTCGGCCCACGCGAAGAATTGTTCGCCCGTGTCGCCCGCGCCGTGCAGCTCAACGCGACAGAGAAAATCAAGACAGAAAGTAAGGAAAGCGATAGCTCTCGGGCGACGCGGAGTGCGTCGTCATGAATGTGGCCGATCGCCATGCTTCCGCGCGTCGCGACCCGACGGCAGGCCCGCAGGGCGAGGCGTTGATCCTTGAACTGCGAAGGGCAAGAAGGATCCTCGACCGCAGTCAGCACGGCACTTCGCCGGAAGCGACGCACGGTCTTCCGCAGGAAAAGGTCCAAGATATTTCCTCCGGAAGGATCGAGCCTCGCCGACCGCAAAGCGCGAGTCCGGAACGGTTATTACGCCAGGTTTCCGGCACATCGGAACGGCTGGACCGCTTCGACCGCGATTTGTTGCACGATCCGATTCCCATCACAAAAACCGAAGAGCGGATATGGCCAGAACGCGATGGGTTATACAAACAACGGCTCCTGGCCGGCATTGAGGCCTACCTGCGGACAGTGCGGACTCATTTCGGATGGCTGTTGACGGGTACGCCTGCGCGGAGCGATCTGCCCTGTGAATTCGTCGAACACGTCGTCCGCAGACACGAACTCGAATTGAAAGCCGCATTGCGGGTCCTCCTTGTCAGTGCCGTTATCGGGGGCGGTTGGGCCACGCTGATCCCGTTGTCCGGCGCCGTGGTGTTGCCCGGCACCCTCGTCGTTGAGTCGAGTGTGAAGAAAATACAACATCCGACCGGGGGCGTAGTGACGGAGATTCCGGTGCACGACGGAATGCATGTCAGCACGGGCACTTTGCTCGCTCGGCTCGATCAGACTCAGGTGCAAGCCAGTCAACAGTTGATCGCCAATCAGCTCGATCAGGCTCGCATCCGCATAGCGAGGCTCGTTGCCGAACGGGACACGTCGAACGAAATCCAGCTCCCACAGCAGCTGACCGAGCGGCTGAATGATGCGACCGTTGCGCACCTCGTGGCATCGGAAACGTCGCTCTTCAACGCGCGCACCAGTGCACGGCAGGGCCAGAAAGACCTGTATCAAAGCAACATTCGCCAATTTGAAGAGCAGATCGACGGCTTGGGGGCCGAGATCAAATCGAAGTCGTCTCAGCTCGATCTCATTGCCTCCGAGCTTGCCGGCGTTCAGGGACTTTTCGCCAAGGGTCTCGTGCCGTTGACGCGCATGACGACGTTGCAGCGCGAATCCGCCCGAACTCGAGGGCGAACGGGCGCAATTGACGGCAACAATTGCAGAGACGAGGGCCAAGATCGGGCAGGCGCAACTTCAAATCGTGCAAATCGATCAGAACTTTCGCTCGGAGGTCATGAAGGACCTTCGCGAATCGCAGGACAAGGAAGCGGAGCTGATGGAAAGGAACGTGGCCGCGAAGGATCAGCTCAACCGCATCGATATCAGGTCGCCGACGTCCGGGATCGTGCATCAATTGACCGTCCATACCATCGGCGGTGTCGTTCGGCCGGGCGACGTCATTATGGAAATCGTTCCGGATTCCGATGCTCTCGAGATCGAAGGCCGTCTGCCGCCCAACGAGATCGATCAGGTTGCGCAGGGCCAGCAGGCAAATCTTCGGTTCTCGACCCTCGATCGCCAGACAATGCCGCAGGCCAGAGGCACGGTGACATACGTTTCCGCCGACCTGAGCCGCGACGAGCAGACCAACGCTCGCTTCTATACGGTGCGAATCGATCTCCCCACCGGTGAGCGCCATCGTCTGAACGGCCTCACTCTGGTATCCGGCATGCCAGTCGAGATTTTCCTGCAGACCGGCAGCCGCACGATGCTGTCTTATTTGTTCAAGCCGATCACCGATCAATTTCGCCGCATGTTCAATGAACCCTGAGGAGTGGAGGCGAAGTTCGCGCGCCGGGGAACTCGATTGGATTGTGTCGGAACGTTGGTGAGTGTCAGCACCTGGACGCCAGATCAATTTTGATCTCCGCGATGTCGTCGACCCGGTTTGCATCAAGATGAGTCTTGCCGCTGTGACTCCTTGCTGCGGCCATGTTTGCTGGTTTCGATCAACTAGGGTGCGGGGGTTTCGAGGAAGAGGGACAGTCAAATGAGTACGTTACCAACCACTGTAAGAGACGATGCTTTAACTCCGTCAACGGATCTCGCCCAAGCGGGTGCCGTGTTCAACGATGCGACACGCCTGCTTGATGGCGGACTGTGGAGTAATCCCGCCGACACCCACAATCAGCCGGCCTATCTCGGCATGTACACGACGGATACTCAAGCCGTGATGAATGACATCAATGCGGCTCTCGCCAATCCGGGCGGCGTCACCGTCAACGGCGGGGCGTACACGCTGACGGCCGCTGACACCGCGACTCTCACTCAGGTGCAGGCTCAGCTTCAGACCCTGCTGACCGAAGCCCCGCAGTCCGTGGGCAACTCGCACGCCGCGACGACGGCCCAGGATACGATTCACACCACGCAGACCGCCATTCTCAACGAGATAAATGGCGATGCCGCGTTGGCTGGTGTGCTCGGCGCCAATCCGTATCCAGGCGGCACGGGCGCCCCCAATGTGGGGTTCGAGGCGCTTCCGACCGGATCGGATAACGCGGCGGCGATCACGGCCGCGACGGCGCAGGGCGCAACGCTCGGGCAGATCGGCAACGTCTTCAATGCTGCGACCGATCTGGCGGTCGGCGGGCTCAATCATTCGAACCTGCCGCAATTCGATGCGGACATGAAGGCGATCGCGACGGGCTTGACCAACCTGCTCAACAACCAGACCGCGCTTTCGGCCATCGAAGCCGGCCAAGCTCCCACCGACGCCGCGCTGACGACGATCCACCTGCAAACCGTGCTCGATCAAATCAACCTGCAAACGAACAGCTTCGACCACGAATACGCCTCGAATCCGAACGTCGCGGCCCGCGCCACCAACGACAATCTGCTCGATATCATCGATATCGTGCAGGGCGATGCGGCGCTCAATACCGCCGCAGGGGGCAACGGCAATCCAGGTACGACGGGCGGCTTTGCCGAGATGCCGGCGTATTTACAGGGGACCATCACGCATTATCAGGACAATCAGGCGCAGACCAACTTCTGGGCCCAGTTCCTGGCCGAAGGCAACGTCATCAACAATCAGCTCGATAACGTCGCCGCCGGCAACAATGCCACACCCGCCGACATCTCACCGTTGATCACCGAGATTCAGAACTACGAGAAGTTCGGCGCTTCGTTCTCCGCCAGCCAAGGCGGGATTTTCGGTGCGCGGTTCGACAACGAACTGCAGGGAGGAACGTTGCTTGCCGACAGCAAGGCGGCCGTTCAGGGTTTGCAGGGCATTGCGAACGGCGACACCGGCGCGGCCTTGGCTGCCGATCAGGCTCAGATCCAGGCGGCAGGACAGGGCTTCGTTGCCGACGCCAACGACGTGTCCGGCAACAACATTCCGCTCGGAGGCGGAAGTTACGTCGGCACGGCTACCACGGTGGCGGATGCGACCTCGGTGCCGGGTGTCGCGCAGGGTATGATTCCCGTCGCCGGCGCGGCATCGGGTTCGACCGGACTCGCCGTTGCGCAAAACGGTGGCGGAGGCGGCCACGGCAACGGTGGCAACACCGGCGCCGGCGCCGGTGGCAACGGCGGCAATGCCAGCAACGACGCTGGCCACGGCAACGACAATCATGGCGCCGTCGCCTTCATCGATCACCTGCAGCAGGCGGCGTCGCAGAACCACTTCGAATTGACGTGGCATCACGCCTGATCGCGGGCGGCGCTCGATCGGCTGCCCTCGACTGAGACAAATCCTACCGTCGCAGCCTGCGACGGTAGGATTGACGACTGCATGGAAGATGACCCGGCCGGCGACGTCACGCCGCCGGCGAGCGAAGATTCCAAACAATCGAGCCGTAGTCTGAGGATGTCTTACAGGGGCGGGAGAGGCCTATATCCGGCCGCAGCGAGCCTGTTGGCAGGCGCTGCCCTTGGCATGTTCTGTACTGGCATTCTTTGCCGCGGCGCGGCGGCCGACACGCTGGAATGGGCCCTGGTGCAGTCCTATCAGAACAATCCATCGCTCAACGCGCAACGCGCGTCATTGCGCGCGACCGACGAGAACGTGCCGCAAGCGCTGTCCGGCTATCGCCCGAAGCTCTCCGTGGTCGCCAACGGCGGCTACAATTATTCGAGCACGCTGTCGCACACGGTCAATCAGCAGGTGTTTCCGAACACCGTATCATACACCAACTTCGCCGAGCCGTTCGTGCAGCGTGGCGTCGCCGCGATCGCCTCGCAAACCCTCTACGACGGCAATCAGACCGCCAACAAAGTCCGGCAGGCCGAGAGCCAGGTCATGGGCGCGCGCGAGACCTTGCGCGTCACCGAGCAGCAGGTCCTGCTCGATGCCGCGACCGCGTACATGAATCTGCTGCGCGACCAGGCCATCCTGGAGCTGAACCGGCGCAACGTCGAAGTGCTCACCGAGCAGCTGAAACAGACGCGCGACCGCTTCAAAGTCGGCGAGGTGACACGCACCGACGTGGCGCAGGCCGAATCGCGGCTCGCCGCCGGGCGCGGCCAATTGCTCAACGCGCAGTCCAACGCGGTGACCTCGGCGGCGAACTATCGGCGCGTCATCGGCGTCGATCCGGGCAAGCTCGCGCCGGGCAGTTCGGTCGACCGGTTCTCGCCGCGCACCTTGCCGCGCGCGGTCGCCGACGGCGAGCAGCTCAGCCCCACGGTGCTGGCGGCGATGTACGGCGTCGATGTCGCCGTGCTCGCGGTCAAGGTCAGCGAAGGCGCGCTCTATCCCAATCTCTCGGTGGCGGCGACGGCGTCGAAGAACTGGGATCCGAACAGCCAAACCAACAAGCAGACGCAGGCCTCGATCGTCGGCACGCTGACGGTTCCGCTCTACCAGGGCGGCGGCGAGTTCTCCACCATCCGGCAGTCCAAAGAGACGCTCGGCCAGCAGCGCCTCAATCTCGACGTCAACCGCGACCAGGCCCGCGCCACGGTGGTGCAGAGCTGGGGCCAGCTCGATGCCGCCAAGGCCGAGATCGAGTCGACCACGGCGCAGGTGAACGCCGCCGAAATCGCGCTCAACGGCGTGCGCGAAGAAGCGCGCGTCGGCCAGCGCACTACGCTCGATGTCCTCAATGCGCAGCAGGAGCTGGTCAATGCCCGCGTCGCGCTGGTCACGGCGCAGCACGATCGCGTGGTGGCGTCGTACACATTGCTGGCGGCGGTCGGCGGGCTGTCGATGTCGCGGCTCGGCCTCAACGTGACGATCTACGATCCGCAGGTGCACTATCAGCAAGTGCGCGATGCCTGGATCGGCGTCCGCATCCCCGACGGCCGCTAGGCGCCGCGGGAGCCATTGCTCCAAGCGGGCCGAATCCAGCGCGGCGTGATACCCGGGTGATACCCAGAGCCGGACAGCAATTACACCGAGCGGCAAATTTTCCTGAAATTCCTGGCCGGGGCGTCGCGTTCGCTTTTCCTGCCGGGGCCGCCATGATCTCAGCTTGCGCGGCCTTCGAGATGAATTCGTCCTCCTCGGCCAGGTGCATGAGCATCGGGGCCTCCAGCCCACCAACCTCGCTGAGGTATTTTCCCGTCTTGCCGCCACGATACGCAACGGCGGCATCGGCTTCGTAGCGGGCGACCGTAAGAAATACAATTAGGCCGCCGGCCTACTGTTTCATCTTGCAGCAGGTGCCTCGCCGCTAGATTTCCGGCACGAGACTGTGTCTCGGAGTGGGCATTAAGTTTATTTCAAGTGTACGAAGCATCATATCCAGTGAACTATTGCGCGAGCTGTCGCATTTCCGGGTGACTGGAGTCGTCGCGCCGGTCATGATTTCTCGAAGCGGCGCGCGAACATGCCAGACACCTTAAGTGGCGGGGACTGGGGGACGAGAAAATGACAATTCATCACTTCAGCAGCATTTTAATAGTGGATGACAGTGGAGCGGTCAGAAGTGTTGTTCGAAAACTTCTAACGCAATTGGGATTTCAAAATATCGATGAAGCAGCAGACGGCAAAGTTGCGCTGGCGAAAATATCGGAGAAGCATTTTGGCTTGGTAATTTCTGATTGGAACATGGAGCCAATGACTGGGCAAGTCTTACTTGAGAATGTACGCGCAAACAAGGCATACGCGCAGTTGCCCTTCATCATGATGACTGCCGATCCCTCAATAGAAAAGATCGTTCAGGCTAAACACCCAGGCGTTACCTGTTTTATAAACAAACCGTTTCGTGCTGCGGAACTCCAAGCCAAGATTTTACAGACCAGCACGAACAATCAGTCCCTCGCTAACGCATAGTGGCTAGAACAATAACGTCCTGGCGACAATCTTCGGGACGTCGATGTACGTGACCAGGGGGAGGTCGGCAAGGCCCTTTTGCCGCTCGTAATGCCGCCAAAACAGTGGCAGCGGGATATAGGCCAACACGCCCCAAATAGCGAGAACGAGGATGAGGGCGGCGAAGATAAGCCGCGAATGCCGGCGGACAGCTTCACGCATCACCGGAGCACAGCAGACAGAAACCGCCCTGTTTAGCGTTGCCGACGACGGCACTATTTGACCGCGTCGCGATGCTGACAGAACCCTTCAACACGCGGGTCCCAGAGGGCTATTACCGAGCCATCCAGGGTCCACTGTCGCCCTCAATCAAAAGCTCCGCAGCCGGCGGCTCATAGGTCGACATGGTAGCCGGGGCGTGCCGCGGCAAAGGAGGTTACGCGGGCGCGCGGTGCTCGAAATGGTAACGTCAAGGCATCGTCTGCCGTATCAGCGCCAAGGCCAAATTCGGCAAGGCACAATTGCGATCCAAAATCCAGTCGAACCCCCCTACTGCAAACCAGTAGCACCCGTGAAACTGCCGTTCGAGATGTTACCGAAGACGTTATTGTCCAAATGGCTGAGCAGAGCGCCGCCATTGGCCGATTGCAAGCCAACGCCGTTGCCATAAATTTTCGAACTCTCCACAGTTACCGTCGCAATCCCGCCGGCCGCCTGGCTCGACAAAATGCCGGTCGCGTTGCTGAATGCAACGATATCATTCATCATGCTGACGGTGACGCTGCCACCCAACCCTGTGATGGCAATCACGCCATTGCCGGCATTCTGGCTTACGGAGCTGCCCGATATATTGGTTAGTACCTTACCACCAAAGGTGCCGTCAGACCGGACGCCTCCCCCATGGTTGTTCTCAATCTGTGAGCGATTAATCGATACATTGGCGGCAGCGCCACTGGCCGGCGCGATTATCACGCCAACTATATTGTTTAGGACTGTCGAATTCTCGATCTCCACATTAACGATGCCGCTAACAGGCGAAATATTGATGCCGGCAAGCCCCGCCGTCGAGCCAGTGCCGAAACCCTGAATTACGCAATTTACGATGTTCACGAATCCTGCTGTGGTGATCAGCACACCATCATTGCTCGCGCCTCCCCCATCGAGTGTTAGGCCTCTCAGATTGACGACATCGCTGGCGCCGGCCTGTATCGTAATGGCGCTGATGCCAGAAACGAGCGCGCCAGCGACGCCGACGCCGTCGCTATAGATGCTGATCGCTCTGGTGATGTTCAGCGGCCCGAAATCACCGGGGTCGAGCACATTGATCTCGCCGCCCGGCGTAGTGTTCGCCATTGCTCCGGCAAAGGTCAGGCAGGGCGCGCTGCGCGTACACTGATTGGAATCGCTGCCAATCGACGAAACCCACGTTCGAATGCTGCCGTAGCTAAACTGATCGGACGTGCTGGTCTTGCTGGTTCCACCTGGCGTCGTTACCGTCACATCGACTGTGCCGGCGCTCCCGGCCGGAGAATTCGCCGAGATCTGGGTAGCGCTGCTGACAGTGAAAGTAGCCGTTTTAGCTCCAAATTTCACTGCGCTCGCGCCGGTAAAATTTGTACCGGTAATTGTAACGGCGGTGGCGCCACCAATGGGACCGTTGTTCGGCGTGACCGCAGTAACGGTCGGCGGAGGAACGTATGTGAACTGATCAGCCGCACTGGTCGCACTGGTGCCGGCCGATGTCGTCACTGTCACATCGATCGGGCCGGCGTTCCCCGGTGGAGAAGTGGCCATGATCCGGGTGTCGCTGTTCACCGTGAACGAAGCCGACCTGGCGCCGAAGTTCGCCGAGGTGGCACCAGTAAAACCCGTACCGGTGATGACGACAATTGTACCGCCAGCCGTCGGGCCTTTGTTCGGAGCAACCCCGGTCACGATCAGAGGTGGAACAAAGGTAAATGCTGCGGTTGCAGTCGCAGTTCCGGCGCCTGTTGTCACCGCGACGTCCACAGTGCCTGCCGCATGCGCCGGAGTCGTTGCGGTGATCTGAGTCAAGCTGTTCACCGTGAAGCTCGCTGCAGTCCCGCCGAACGTCACCCCAGTGGTCACGCCAGTGAAGCCCGTGCCGGTGATGGTAACGCTAGTGCCGCCGCTGGTCGAACCTGCGTTTGGGCTCACGCCGTTAGCGGAAACGGTCGGAGCCGGGCCGCAACCGACCACGACGGAGTCGTTGTTCTCAGGATCGATCGCGATGCCGTTGGTGAGGTCCGCGGCGGTTACTACGTACTGGAATGTTAAGGTGCCGGATGATGGAACCGTTCCCGTGGCCAGTGGCCCGAACGATCCGATGGCAAATGTCGGCCCGTGATAAAGTCCGTCGGTCCGGCTGAGGCCGTCGGCAGAGGTGATGTTGACTGAAAGGACGTCACCCACAGTCCAGCTGGTCAGGATCGACGACGTCGAGGGACCAAGCGCCGTATTGGTCAGTTCGAAAGCACCGGCATTTACGGCGTCGCAGGATGCCGAAGCTTGCGCCTGCACGACCACCGCCGCGGAGAGCGCGCCGGCAATGCCTATGCAGCACGCAATCCGCTTGAGGGTGTCCCTGATGTTCCGATGACCAGACTTCAACATCACAGCGCGCCCCACACGCAAGTTTTGTGTCAGGAAGAGAACACAGCAGCGCGGCGGACGCCCTCGATGATGCGCGCGCGCCAGACTTGACCTTCATCGCTCTCCGGAATCCACCGGCTTCCTGCAAACCACGGATGATTCAAGTTAGAACTGGTCCAGCAGATGCCGACGGTCGTGCCGCCAATTTCAACGTTGTTGTGCCACGGCGACATGCCGATCTCGCGTGCGAGCGGTGCATCAAGCGTGCAGCTGATGAAGTTCTGCCAAGGTGCCTTGAGCACGTAGTGACAAAAGAACTCGTCGGGTGGCAGGCCGAGCGTCGTCATGGGCGCGGTTTTGATGGCCGGGCTCGCGGCGTCCGGACCGGGCAGATGGGCCAGTTCGCGTGCAACCATTGCGTCTCGGTTGAATGGAAATAACAACAAGCTGCCGGAGGGATAGCTGCCGAGCCTGCCGTCGACCAGGCGCATGGCCATAATGGCAGTCAAGCCTAATGTGCCTCTGTTTTGTACGAACAATCGAAAATTCAGCGCATTGGCCAAATTGATGCGCCGTGAAACTGGCGACTCGATAGAACCGAACTGCAAAGCAGCGAGCGCGAAGTTCGCGCTGTAAATAGCGCAAAGGCTACCAACAGAAGTTGCGAGAAATGCGCGTCTACTCTGTGTTTCCATAACGCCACCCGCCAACAGCAATCCTATCTGTCAATCTTTTGTGCGTCAAAGCGAAATGGTTGCGGTATCGTGTTACTTCGCAGGTCTTACGTGACGACGATGATTAGGATGAAAGTTCGCGCGCTGCGCGACTGAACTGCTTGCAGCAATCTACGCGAAACGACGCAACCGTTCGCTGCAGGTTGCGGACATATGCCAGTACTGTATTATTGTCACCTTGTCTCGGATCAACAGCGGTGATCTTTAGGACATCATGGCTCAACCGTTTCTCGGGGAAATCCGCTGCTTCGGCTTCAACTTCGCGCCGGTAGGTTGGGCGTTCTGCAACGGCCAGCTGTTGTCCATCAATCAGAATAGCGCCTTGTTCAATCTGATCGGCACCACCTATGGCGGCGACGGTGTAAACACATTTGAATTACCCAACCTGCAAAGCCGCGTACCAGTTCACCAGGGCAGCTTCGCGGGTAACAACTACCTTATGGGGCAGATCGGTGGCGTCGAGACGGTGACGCTCACGACGCCGGCAATTCCTGCGCATAGTCATGCAATAGTCGCGACCAGCAATGCCGCGACACTTAAGCGACCGGCGACAAATACGTTTTATGCCGCCAGCAGTTCGGGAAATAATTTCTATGAGTCCGGCACGACGCTGACGGCCCTCGCAAGCAATACAGTCTCAAGCGCCGGCGGCGGCCAGCCGCACAGCAACATTCAACCGTACCTCACACTCAACTGGTGTATTGCCTTGCAGGGGATCTTTCCGTCACAGACTTAACGGTCGCAAATTGGAGCGGAGAAGCAGAAAGTTATCGTCATGGCGCAGCCATTTCTCGGTCAGATATTGATGTTCTGCGGCAACTTCGCCCCCCTTGGGACCGCATTTTGTAATGGCCAGATCATGTCGATCGCTCAAAACCAGGCGCTGTTCTCGCTTCTCGGCACACAATATGGCGGCGACGGAATGACCACCTTCGCGTTGCCCAATCTGCAGGGCAGTGTGCCTGTGCATATGGGCCAAGGAATTGGCTTGTCACCGTACAATATCGGCCAACTCGGCGGGACACAGACCGTTACCCTCGGCGCGTCGCAAATGCCCGGTCACAGCCATGTGTTCAGCGCGAGCACAGTCAATGCCACAAGTCCGTCGCCCAGCGGCCGAGTGCCCGCGAAACCGACAGTGGCGAATGCCGCTGCCTATGCGGTGAACCAGCCCTCGCCGAACCCGGCATTGGGGTCGCAGATCATGAATTCACAGAGCTGTAGCATCGTGGGTGGCAGCGTGGCGCACAACAACATGATGCCGACCCTTTTCATCAGTTTCATCATTGCGCTACAGGGTATCTTTCCAGCACGGAATTGAAGAAGGTCGAAAATGACTCAGCCTTACCTCGGAGAAATCCGCTGCTTCAGTTTCGGTTTCGTGCCGAAAGGCTGGGCGTTCTGTAACGGCCAGCTGTTGCCGATCAATGAGAACCAAGCACTGTTTTCCATTCTCGGCACGATCTACGGGGGCAATGGCACGACCAATTTCGCTTTGCCAAACCTGCAATGCCAGGCGCCCGGGCATATGGGCAACGGGTTTATACTCGGACAAGCCATTGGCGAGTTTAACCACACTCTAGCCATCACTGAAATGCCGGCACACACTCATGCCATCATGAGCGACATCGTCGAGCCCGGTGGCGTGACCGAGCACGCGGCAGCGCCATCGACCACCGCCGCCATCGGCCCCTCCAATCCAGATGGCCTCTACAATACTTCGGTGGGAAGTAATGCGGTCTCGCTGGCGGCTTCGGCCCTCAGCAGTGTCGGCGGCTCGCAGCCGCATCCGAATTCGCAGCCCTATCTCGTGCTCAATTTCTGCATCGCGTTGCAAGGGATCTTCCCGTCGCGCAATTGACGATTGGTCGTTATCTCCTATGACTCTAAGGCGTTATGCTTCGCAAATTGCTGATGCAGAGCGCGTTGCCGCTAATACGATCTCGTTCTAACTGCACTGCTAGGTCAATCTGGTGCTGATTCGGTGGCTAATTCTCAAAGTAAGATTACAACCATTTCGGATTTGGCAGATAGCTGCAGGCCGTTATCGTGCTTGCGCTTCCTATGGTGGCAGTCCAGGCTTTTCTGTTGGACGCCAGCTATTCGGAGCGCAACAGTGCACTTGCCTTGATTGGCACGGAATTGCCCGGACGATGACGCGGTTGCCAGCGCGTCACACTGCAGGGCCAAGACCTGCATCGCTGATTTGCGGTAGGTGTCGGATTTTTTCAGTCGCGTGCTTTGACGATGATCCGTCTCGCCATCATGTTATCCATCGGGATCGCCGTTGCTGACATCACGAACCGAATATAGGGCCCTTGCCCTGCCGGTCGATGAACTCGATGTCGGCGCACTTAGGGATGGGCTGACGGTACTGGCCCCATTCGACCTCTACTCACCCGTTTCGGGTTAGCGGCGTGCCTTTTTGCGAATGGCGGCGATGAAGTTCGACGAAATAGGCATCGTGCTGGCTGGAGCTTAGCCAAGCTTCTCATATCTGACGCAATCAGCTTTCCTGCATTGTGGGGTCGATGCGACCTTTCGCGATGGCTAGTTGATACTTTGCAATCTGGGCAATCGCCTGCTGTTGGCAGTTATCCCTTCCCAAAGTTCGGCGTCTGTCAGATTTGAACAGGCCATCGGAAATACCTCATTGGCCGCCCTCAATAGGGGAATAGGGTCAATAGGAGCCGCGGCGACAGCGTCACAAATAGCGAATCTAGCATGCCGCACGCACTCTAAACCATTTCAATCTCCGCACGCGCCAAGCACAACAATGAGACGACGAGAGTTCACCGCCCTTGTCGGAAATACGGTGGCTATCTGGCCGCTTGAAGCGCGCACGGGATCAGGCGTTACCTCGGGTGGCCACGTATGGGCATGGTCCCCAACGACATCGCCTAGCCAAATCGAGGGCATCGCTGAAAGGCGCTCAGGACCGCGGGGTCAAGAACCAAAACTGGAATGAGGTGATGTGCTGCAAAGCGGCCCGCCACGGTTGGCGTCGCGTAAAACGCGTGCAGCATCTACGACATTAAAGCGATCCGGGCGCGGCCGCAGCTCCTTCACCCACCGCCCATACAGGGCGCCTGTCCGGAGTGGTTGTGAGCGCGAATTGTCTGACGCCAGTTTGATCGAGCACGAACAGCGGAACTATCTGGCGTGTCTGGCTGTCCTCGACCAGCGTTAGCCAGCGGTTGTCGAGTACCATCCAGTCGCCGTCGAGACGCGCGGCAACGACGGCGTGATCCCCGCCGACTGCGAGATCGCGAACGATGACAAGCCTCAGATCCTCTGCTGCGACGCCCGCTTCTTCTAATGCGACGTATTTTGCGATGGCATAATCCTCACAATCGCCGCGACCTGTAGTGAGCGTCACCAGCGGGGCACTCCAGCGGTCGACCACGCCCCACTGTGCGAGATCGCTCATGGGGCGGATCGCCAGATTGATCGCGCGGTTGATGACCCCGATGCGGGCGCGGCCGGTCTGCGCGCGGCCCTGAGCAATAATGGCCAGGAATTTTCGTGCGGCCGCCGGACAGAGTTCTGCGTTCGCGCGGCAGCGTGACAGAATGTCATTTTCGCTGCGGATATCGGCTTCTAAGCCGCTCCATTTCGACAAGACCTCGCCACTTGCCACCGGCACGGTGTCCAGACCGAATGGCTCCGTCACAGCCGGAGATTGGACAGCAGGTCCGACCGTAGCGGTCGATTTGATGGACTGCTTTACAGGTTCGAGGGCCGACACTTTTATCCGTGCTTGGGCGTCGTCTGTCCGATCTAGGGCCTGATTTCGGATCTGTTCGTGAACTCGGTGGCGCGAAGTTGCGATCATGACAGCAGCAGCCGGAGCATCCACGTCGGTAAATGCGTTGGTCTCGCCACTGAATAACGCCAGCGAGACCAGAACGAACACACTGATGCCGCATGTCGCAACGCGATCTAGCATTTTGACATCCCTGAACGTCCGGGTACGGCGTTTGAACGCGCTCTCCCGGCTTTTTGTTCAGGGTTGGAATAATCTGGTTGCCGCTGCCGTCCGGTTAAGGCACCGGGACTTTGCCGCGAACAATCGAAAATAGCGTATAAGAAGCAATAATATTGCGTACAATTTCATTGATCGTACTTCGGATCGAGCATTAACAGTCGAGAGCCTGCTCGATAGCCGTTAACTCCTGCACCGTTTGTCGGTGATCGCTCCAATCCCGAAGATCGCAAAAATGTATTAAAGGCGATCAAGCTATATGGTAAACGAAGAAATGGATGGGGGCAGAACGCCATTCCACGACTGATCGCACCTTGAACCCAGACAGCCTGGCTGCAAGATCCTTCAGTGTGTTGATGATCTGCTATTTCGTGAATCTGCGCTGACGTATGTCCGTCTCCCGTAGGAACGATCTCTATAGCGGGGACATCTAAGCGGAATTAGGTCATCAGGTACATCGGCTCTCATTGCTAGCGATCAACGCCTGCGAGATATCGGGATATCTTGCTGCACGGCAGAATTTGAAGCGGCCAAGCCATTTTGGATGCCTTGATTGAGTCACGCTGTCGATTCGGTCGCGGCAAGGGGCAGGGAGGTCAATAATTGTGTTGGCGGTCACATTTGGCCGACCGGATCGGCGGTATCTTGCTGCCATGCGGGTGCCGGGATTTGTAAAATTAAGACATGGTGCGCGGACGCGTCGACCTCGCGAGCGCAAGGCTGCCCGCGTGGCCGGGGTGCGTGTCGATCAATTGGTAATGTGCCCGAGTTGCGGCGAGCCCATGCACTTATCGGAAGTATCGACTTTCACGTGCAAACACTGCATACGGGAACTCACCGGAGAGCAGGCGCTGACCTTATGCGAAGCGCCTGGCACATAAGTGTCGCCAGGAAATGGCGCCCGAGATTAAGCGGCTTGATAGCCCACGAGCGCGAGAAGCCCATAGCCCAAAAGGCCAATCCAGCCAACTGTAAGCATCATGCCCACAAGCAAAACCGGCGGGTAAATCCACCCCCGGACTAAGGATACACTCCTCGCAAGCAATACACGCCATCCCTCTATCAATCATCAGACAGCAAGAAGTTTAGCAGCGGCCGGCCGGGGGGGCCGTGCTATGCATCACATTTTGGGCGTCCACGGCTGCAATATCTGGGTCGGTGTGCAGCTTGGCCAGGACCCAGATGTTCTTTTTCATGATTAAGGTGGGGCCAGCTGCAGCAGCGACCGAGAAAATCCAGGAAGAAAATACGATTTCACAGTGCATTTCGGATTGCCGCAATGAGACCGCGCGCCCTAAGCCAGTAATAGTCGGCACTGAGCGGCCCGACTCGAGTGCAGGGATTGCGCAGGTCGTTACGGCCATGAAGGAACGGGTCTTGCATCTCCTTCTCGCTGAACGATTGTGCGCCGATAAGCCGCTCGCGGCACACATAAGCTTGACGTTGATCCGCTGGTGTCAAGACAACGGCATCGAGTTGCCAAATGCGAGCGGTCTGGTCGAGGGATGCAGTGAGAACGCGCGAGCCATCGGCGCTGATCGCCGCGCTGTTCACCCAATTCGTATGCCCGAAGAGCACGGTCAGCGCGGCGCCCGTTACGGCATCCCAAACTCGCGCTGTTTTGTCTGCCGATGCGGTGACGATGCGCGAGCCGTTCGCACTGAATGACGCAGTAATCACCCGTTCTTCATGCCCTGAGAGCATGGCCAGCATCGTACCAGTCCTCGCGTCCCACACGCGCGAGGTGTTGTCGAACGAAGCAGTAACGATGCGAGAGCCGTCCGAGTTAAACAGTGCGCTATTCACCCAATCACTGTGTCCCGAGAGCACTGCGAGTGTGGTACCGGTCCGAGAATCCCAAACGCGGGCGGTTTTGTCTGCGGATGCGGTGACAATGCGGGCACCGTCGGGGCTGAATGCTGCACTGATGACGCGATCCGCATGGCCTGACAGCGTAGCCAGAACATTGCCTGTTCGAGCGTCCCACACCTTCGCAGTGTGGTCGAAAGAAGCGGTGACAACGCGAGCGCCGTCCGGGCTGAATGCCGCACAGTTGACCCAATCTGTATGTCCTAGGAGCTTGGCGAACGCGACCCCAGTCCTGGCATCCCATATTCTCGCTGTGCGGTCGAAGGACGCGGTGACAATGCTGGAACCGTCCGAGCTGAACCTCGCACTGGCCAGCCGATCCACGTGGCCCGAGAGTTCAGCGACTAGGTCTCCGGTCTTGGCGTCCCACACTCTTGCAGTGTTGTCATCGGATGCTGTGACGACGCGAGAACCGTCAGCGCTGAAGGCTGCCTCGTTTATCGGGCCCTGATGCCCCGAGAGCGTGATACGCAAATCACCCGTGTTTGCATCCCACACCCGGGCGGTGGCATCCAACGACGCGGTGACGACAAGAGATTCGTCGGGGCTAAACGCCGCCGCGAGTACCGCTCTGCTATGGCCAGCAAGCGTGGCGCGCGGACCCCCTGCCCTCGCGTCCCACACCCGCGCGGTATTGTCGAAAGACGCGGTAGCGATATGAGAACCGTCTGGGCTGAACGCCGCCCGGAACACCGGTCCCGCGTGTCCGGCCAATGTTGCCAGCGCGGCGCCCGTTGCGGCGTCCCACAACCGCACTGTGGCGTCCTCGGACGCTGTAACGACTTTAGAACCGTCTGGGCTGAATGCTGCGCTCCACACCCAGCCGGTATGTCCCGACAGCGTGGTGCGTGCCGCACCGCTGTCGGCATCCCATACGCGCGCAGTCGTGTCCCAGGAAGCGGTAACGACTTGCGATCCGTCTGGACTAAACGTCGCATCGAGTACCGGGCGTGTATGACCCGCGAGTGTGGCGCGAAGTTCACCCGATGCGGCGTCCCATACCCGCGCGGTCTTGTCCTCGGACGCAGTGACGACCCTAGAACCGTCCGGGCTGAAGAAAGCGCTATAGAGCCAAAGTGTATGTCCAAGAAGCGTGGCCAGAACTTCACCGGTTTTGGCCTCCCATACCCGCGCGGTATGGTCAAACGATGCCGTGACCACGCGAGAACCGTCCGGACTGAACGCCGCGCTCGCTACCGCATCTGTATGCCCGGAAAGTGTCGCGAGCAATGCACCAGTTGCGGCGTTCCATACTCGCGCGGTGTTGTCGCTTGACGCCGTCACGATGCGAGAACCGTCCGGACTAAATGCCGCATTATTTACCGCGCCGGCATGTCCCGACAGCGTGGCGAGAACGGCGCCGGTATTGGTGTCCCACACTCGCGCAGTCTTATCCGAAGATGCAGTGACAATACGTTTACCGTCGGGGCTGAATTGGGCACCGTTCAACCAGGTTGTATGCCCTGAAAATGTAGTCAGTGCGGCGCCGGTCTTTATGTCCCACAGCCGAGCGGTTCCATCCCATGACGCGGTCATGATGCGTGAACCATCCGGGCTAAACACGACGCTGTCCACCAAGCCGGCATGCCCGACCAGGGCGGCGCGAAATTTGCAATCAGGCGATGACGCAAAATATGCCAGTTCGCCCTGCAACTGTGGCGACCGATATGACGTGGCAAAAGCGCCTTCTCGTGGTGGCAGGCCAGCAATACCCAGTCGCAGGGCACGGTCGCAAACGTGTTGCACGAACGCGCTTGCGCTGAGGCTGGCAAATATCGCCGCCTCGCGTTTCGATATCTGATATGATTGCCACGTCGCGAGGCTAAGCGCCGCCACGCCAGCAACGGAAATGACTGCGAGTCCCCGGCGCGCTAATCTTCGAAGTCTTTTCGTCTTTTCCACATGCGCCTGTCTGACGGTCGGTAATGCGCTGCCATGGTGCAGAATTCGGTATCGTACAGGATTACGCACATGCTCGGGAAGTGTGTCCAATAATGATGCTGTGGACCAGCGGCGAATCTATGTCGGCCGAGTAATGACGCGCTGGCGCGCCTAGGGGTGTCCAATGACGGTTTCGAGCGCGCAGCTCATCAACCCTAATCCGCCGATCAATAGGAAAGCGGCCACAGTTTCCGAGACCTTGCAATCTGCGAAAAATGTCTACTTTGGGAGGACGAGCGGCCGTATAATGGACGCAGGGAGACAGCTCGCCTAGGACCGGCTGCGGCACTTGCCAACGGGCCATTCTAGGGTATCGAACATGATCAAAAAACAGCAATCGCTATCGGTTGAAGAATTGTCACGTGCAGGTCGCCATGAATTAGAGCGACTTGCCAATGCGGGCCTACTTGACGACGCCACTCGCGCGCGCTGCGCGCACCTGGCAAGATTTTTCGAAAGGCTGAGCCACATGGGGCCAGCGGAGTTGAAAATTGTTGACGTTTTGACAGAAGACGAGCTGCGGAAAATTTGGCGCGAAACAGCGAGCGAAGGGGCGTCGTCACATACTATGGGGCGGCGTCATTTAGTCCATTAATTCGAAATTCGCTGCGATCCTCGCGCACCGCACTCGAAGCAGTCACGTTCTCATTTATCTCCCCGGGAACGGCTGAATCTCCGGCGGCGGTGGGCCGCATATTGTCTCGGGAGTCAAGAGCGGAATCCTTACTCGACTACTTCGGCGGAAGCGAGAAATTTGTCGGGAATTGTGAGGTCCATAATCTTGGCTGTTTTGAGATTGATTACAAGTTCGAATTTGGTCGATTGCAGAACGGGCAGCCCAGCGGGGGACTCACCCTTGAGGATTCGACCCACGTAGATCCCAGCTTGGCGATGCGCATCCGCAAAGTCTGCACCGTAACTCACCAAACCGCCAGAAGCGGGATAATCACGCGTGAAGTACATCGCGGGCAAACGATAGCGTAAAGCAAGCTCAATGATTTGATTGCGGGCGCTAGTATAAGCGTCATTGGTAATAAATAGCCCGTCAATTCCCTGTTGATGAAGCGTTGCGATGGCGTTCTCAACATTACTTTTTGTATCTACATTTACGACGCGGATCGACAGCTTCATAGTACGCGCGGCTTCCCGCAGTTCTCGCAACTGCAGGTCTGCATCCCCGTAGTTTGGATTTATGAGCACGCCGATCGCTTTGGCGCTCGGAACAAGCTCATAGAGGAGTTCCAATCGCTTTACGTTTACTGGAGACGACGTGACTCTAATACCGGTCACGTTGCCGCCCGGTCGGACGAGACTATCGACAAGACCATCCTTGACTGGATCCTCCCCTCCGGTGACGAACACAATCGGAATCCTGGTCGTCGCGGCTTTGGCTGCCCGTCCCGGAAAACTACCGCCTGTCGCCACGATGGCTGCTACCTGTCGATGTGCCAGATCCCGCGCGCGCTCCGAAAGTAATTCGTAATGCTGCTCGGCATAACTGTACTCGATCGCCAGATTCTGGCCTTCAATGAATCCGACTTCCGCCAGGCCTCTCTTAAACGCCGCCTCAATTCGCGCATTGCTTGAAAAGCTGCTCAGGAAGCCAATTACCGGTATTGTTGGCTGCTGCGCTCTCGCCCCGACGGGCAACATCGCAGCTGAACTGCCGAGAAAAGTGATGAATTCGCGTCGTCTCATTGGCTTTGTTTTGGAAAGGCGGCACGAGGTTTCTGATAGAGTGAAATTGTCCATGTCCGCTTGGTGAAGATGCCATGGTGGAGGTAGCGGAGAG
The DNA here is from genome assembly GCA_963724715.1 of uncultured Alphaproteobacteria bacterium. Classification (GTDB taxonomy): domain Bacteria; phylum Pseudomonadota; class Alphaproteobacteria; order Rhizobiales; family Xanthobacteraceae; genus BOG-931. Next base: position 743,829 of record CAVRVV010000009.1, read on the forward strand.
CTCAGCGGCGTACGATATATTATCTTTAGGATTCGACCATGCCCCGATTGTCATCCTGCGTGGCCGGGCATTTGGTGTCGATGGCTAATTGAACGCTATGGCCGCGAGAATGGTAGGATGAACGTAGATATCGGAACTCCGGGCTCGAGCCATACTGAGGTTCTCGAATTCTTGCCCTCCACCGTTGAAGTTGTTACCGATACGCATCATCAATCGCAGCGCCCTCACTGGAAAGCTTGCGATCGAAGGATAGGTTCTGCCTGACTTGAAGATGATCGCGGTATTTGTCAACTCGCATGCGCCCCTTTACGCCCATGGGCGCATCTTGAGACGCCATCATGTCACCACATGCCATTGGCGCAAGGTTTTCGCGTACCATTCGATAGCGGTTAGCAAAGCTTGGCATTGGCAGTGTCAATAATGGTAGCGGACACCGCATCATAGACGAGCGAATGACCGGGTTATGGGAGCAATCCACTGGGCTCTCTACTTCCGCGTTAACCTTGGGGCTGGATTTTGCGTGCCGAGGCGGACACAATCGAGCAAGACTGCTAGATAATGGCAGATCTTCCTCACGATAGGAGCGACGCTTAACCGGTCGCTTTTGTTTGTCGCCCGTTGAGTTATAATCGGTGTGGAGATTCAGAGTTGAATTAGGAACCGGATGAACCGGGATGACGAAGCGTGATAAGTCTTAGCGTGTAAAAATTGGCTCGACCGATCATCCCACTCATCATGTGCGGAGGCGCCGGCACCCGCCTATGGCCGGCGTCTCGCGAGAACCGGCCAAAGCAATTTCTGCCGCTGCTTGGCCGCTATTCTACGTTCCAGGAAACCATCCGCAGAGTATCGAATCGAGAATTGTTCGGCCGACCGATCGTCGTAACTAATGCCCAGTATCGCTTTCTTGTGGCAGAGCAGCTCGCCGCAGTCGAGACAGAGGCCCATATTCTACTCGAGCCGGTACGGCGCGATTCGGGGCCAGCAATCGTTGCTGGAGGCGCCTTCGCTTTCGCGGAAGACCGCGAAGCCGTTGTTGTTGCGCTCGCGGCTGACCACATTGTATCCGATCCGAAAGCATTCGCCAAAGCGTGCCGCGATGCCCGCGACGTCGCTGGGGAGAGTCGTATTGTTACTTTTGGCGTGCATCCATCTCGGCCGGCGACAGAGTACGGCTATATTTGCGCTGGCGCTTCTATCGGACCGGATATCTTTGCCGTCGAGAGATTTGTCGAGAAGCCGGATGCGGAAACGGCTGAGCGTTATGTTTCTGAGGGTTACCTGTGGAATTCCGGCAACTTCATATTCCGAGCGGGCTTTTTGCTCGAAGAATATCGACGTTTCGAGCCGGACAGTGCAGCCGCCATCTTATCCGCAGTCGAGAACGCCGGCAAAGACCTCGGATTTGCAACTCTCGATCCTGCCGAATTCGGACGAGCTGGCGCGAAATCAATCGACTACGCCGTGATGGAGCGCACGACCCGAGGGGCGGTGATGCCGGTTTCGTATGGTTGGTCGGATTTGGGATCATGGCAGGCGGTATGGGAACTCTCAGGACGTGACGCGGATGACAACGCCGCGCGAGGGTCAGCCATCTTTGTTGACAGCCATAAATCCTATGTGGCGTCCGAGAAGCAGCTTGTCGCTCTGTTGGGCCTCGACAATATCGTCGTCGTGGTCTCCGATGACGCAATCCTGGTAGCTCGGCGCGAGGATGGCGAGGGGCTGCGTCGCGTTGTTGATAAACTTAAACAGGTCGCGCCGACGCTCACCAAAGATCATCTGAAGGTCTATCGTCCCTGGGGTTCCTATCAGGCAGTCGATCTGGGCGATCGTTTTCAGGTCAAACGTATTGTGGTCAAGCAAGGTGGGCGGCTGTCATTGCAGCTGCACCACCATCGGGCCGAGCACTGGATTGTGGTGCGCGGTACCGCCCGTGTGACGATTGGCGACGAGGTCAAATTCTTGCACGAAAACGAGTCGATCTATGTTCCGAGCGGCGCCCGACATCGCCTTGAGAATCCGGGCAAGATCGATCTAGAGTTGATCGAAGTTCAAACCGGCAGTTATTTGGGAGAGGACGACATTGTTCGGATCGAAGACGATTATCACCGGCTTTAAGTTGAATCCTTCACTGGTGGATCGCGTCGGGAGAAGGCACTTCTTGTTCCATTAAGTTGACATACGCGAGGATGCGGCTCCGCGTGATCGTCCAACGTTCAGGAAATAGCGTTACGACCCGACATTTAAAACGATCGTGGAGCCGAAGGGCGCGGATGTCGTTTTGAAGGGCGTCCGCCAGTAAAGCGAGCGACAATTGTCCGCCTTCGCCGTTACCCCATGCAATGCCGCGTTGCGAATGTTTACGCAGATCGTGACGTGGATCGAGCGGGCGCTTCACTTGGCCCTCCCGGACAGTCACGTTCTCAGGCTTCTCGCCGGAATAGAAGATTTCGGCCATATCCGAACTCCTTGACAGTAAGTATCCTCTCCGCTCGGGCACCGTGCCTGTCGGGTTGTATTCTGCCTTCGGGCCCGTGGCCATGCATCACTAGCGCCTCAATTTCGCAAGTTATCCACAGATGCGACACCCTTGAGCAAATTGTTGGTTGGGTTCCCCTAAGTGACCACAGGCGGCCGCATTTCCTCGGCTTCACGAGGCCATCGCTCATCCGGCGTCGCGTTCACCGGGAAACAGGGAGATTTCAAGAAAAAACAGGGATGCTTTTTCTCAAAAATGCGTAATTACCATGGGTAATTAGGCACTTAAGCCAATTCAGCCAAAGCAAATAACAGTGACAAAACAGGGAGGCGGTTCTATTTAAGAACAGAGCGTTCGCTTTGCGGTTCAGGGGGTAGCTTCGATGCCGAGCATCGCGACGACGCTCCAGCGACCGGACCGCAGCCGCTTTCCCGAAATCGAATTTCGATCTCTAATGGTCGGCGACGGGTTTCGTCGCCCCCCTCTGTCGAGGCGACCATACGTCCACCGCCGCTGCGAGAAGGGACAGGGGTGGCGGACTGCCAGGCCTGACCCGACACTAGGGACGGCTTGCCCTCGCCCGTATGGCATGGCTGGAAAGCCTCGTTGTCGACGGCTTCGCCAAACGCCGGAACCTCGCCGACCGGCGCCCTATCGTCTCACGCACGCGGCACGGCATAGAGCTGATTTCAGACGCACCTTTTTCCGATCACCGTGGCGAATCTGACACAGAATTCTTGCCCTTTAGCTGTACGATGGATCGTTGGGGGACTCAGAGAGGATTTCGGCGTCCAGGCGGCGCTAGGAATATTTTCTCTGGACGTTCTGTTGCGCGACTGGCGCGCGATTACCGATCGAACAACAGTGAGGAGCAGCGGGGGTGGTCATGATCAAAAAATTGGTCTCCTTGGGAGCAATTCTTGTAACCGGACTTCTGCTCGCGGGATGCTACAGGGATTTCGGCCCGGTTGTTGCTGAGCCGCAGCCATTGCCGCCTCCTTTAGCGGCAACGTCCATCCAGGCCGGTGATAGATTGACGGTAACGGTCTATGGCGAGCCCAACCTTACGGGCGTGTATGACGTTACCCCTTCTGGGTTCGTCAATCTGCCATTGATTGGAGACGTGAAGGCGGTCGGTCGCTCAAACGCGGAGCTGCAGCGGGAAATCGCCGACCGCTATAGCCGCGGCAAATTTTTGCAAGAACCGCAGGTGACGGTCGCCGTCGTCGAATATCGACCGATCTACATCGCCGGTGAAGTCAAAAGTCCGGGCTCGTACCCATACCGGCCCGGCCTCAACGTGCTGACCGCAGTCACGGTGGCTGGCGGCCTGACCTATCGCGGCAGCCGAGACAAGATCTACCTGCAGCGCTCCGGCGAGCAGGTGTGGAACGAATATCCCCAGCTCTCATCAGTCACGATCATGCCCGGAGACCTTATTCGCATTCCTGAACGTTACTACTGACGTAAAGCGTCATTCTTCAATCGATGCACCTGGCAAGGTGACAGGCTATGGACGGCTTTCAGCATCTGATGTTGCGGATGGCATCAGATCGTATGCGAGGCCTCGCCCTATGCTTGGTGATGTGCATCTGTGTCTTTGGATACGTCGACCCTGTGCTTGCACAAAGTGGACAACCCCCACTTGATCCACCGGGCGATCGAGCGCTGGCATCGGGGCCCTACTCGATCGGCCAATGGTTTCTTACGCCGACGTTGGACGTCTCTACGCTTTACAATTCGAATATTCAGTCCAGCACGACAAACAGGCAGGCGGGAGCAGGCTTCCATTATCGCCCTGCCCTGCAAGGCGAATTTGATACCGGAATTTATGATACGAAGCTTTACGGAAGCTTCGACAGCACGATCTATCCGACCCACACCCCATTAAATACTTTCAATCCGCAGGCTGGGGCGATCCAGACATATTCACCATTGCGGGACCTTACCTTTACAACGCAAGTTGATTACAACCACCAAACAAATGCCGCTGTCGTAGTCAACTCGATTCCATCTCCCATCATCACGTCGCCAGCAAATCCCGCGCCGCAGGGCGCCACCGGCGTGGTGAACATACAACAAACCATTGTCAATCCCAACGACAACTACACCGCCACGGTCAACGTCGACAAGGAATTCAATCGCGCATTTCTGAAGCTCGGCAGCTCAATCGCATTGACACAATATGAAATGTCGAACTCCGCCTCCTCGCCGAATTATTATAAGGAGCTTTATAACGGGAGTGCCGGATTTTGGTTTACTCCGTTTCTCTACGCCTTTGCCGATGCGACAGATGCCAATACAATTCCAGCCGTCGGCCTGGTTTCAAATTCCTACCTGGCGCGCGGCGGCGTCGGCTCGGACCAGATCGGCTTGTTTCAAGGATCGGTATACTACGGCAATCAGGGGACCGCAGTTGACCAAGGCGGCGGAGTGGCGAGCGGGAATGTTTACGGCGGTGCAATTTCGTATTTTCCAACAACTGCGTGGACGATGAGTGTTTCAGTCGATAGGATTAGGAACCGTTCTGATATCAGCGGCCTTACCCCCGGCGCGAGCGGTATACCTGGTTTACCTGGTTTATCGATAAGCGTCCCCGGCCTTACAACTGCTTCCTCTACGCAGATTACCACCCTTGGCTACCGATCCAATTATACATTCTCAGAACAGGTCTCTGCCTTTGTCGTGGTCAGCGATTCGCGGATTTCCTTTCTCGATATGCCGAGGCTAGATAATTCCTGGTTCGCGTCAGCTGGCGTACTCTATAATCCTCGAAATGATCTGTCCCTCACTGCCACCTACGCTTATACACGCTACATATCGGAACAACCGCTAACGAGCTTCAATCAAAATCTTGTCACGCTAGGAGCACACTACAATTTCTAGGCCACCATCCGTGGGCGGCTTGAGACCGGACTGGTCGTGATGAGCGGGCGCCAAAACGCCCAGGCTATGCGTTGTGTTTTGCATCGCGCATGCTGGGGCTGGCTAGGCATTCTCAACGTTCTGGGTGACGAGCCAAAAGGGATTGAAGGCGTTGCCCATAGTGCGAGTTGCCTTCCGGTCATTTTAGTCCATAATATTCCGGTGCTGGGCTAAGCGGATCGGCGACGTGGCGGCGTTTATGACGTTAAGCGTGAACTATCTGGAGAAAGAGGGAGAAAGAGTATGAGGGTCACCGTCATCGCCACTGGTCTCATCGTCGGTTATTTACTGACGGGCGGGTCACCGGCTTTCTCGCAGCAGCCCCGTATACTTCTCTCACCCGAGCAAACCAGGGTTTATCACGCCTGCCTCACAGCGGCATGGCTTCAAGATTATTGCTCATCGCATGCTTGGGGAATATTTTCGGCTTATGATCGAACGAAAGCCGAATGCATCGCTGCTGACCACGGCGACATCTTTTCTCTGAGTGGTCGTCGCTTTTTCGAAAATAATGAAGGCTATTGTTGGGATCAGGCACACAGGGTCGGCCCGATATTCAAATAGATTCCTGTTTAAGATCTTTAATCTCGCTGGACCGATCCAATTATAGATCGGGCAGCGAGATCGGCTGCGCCAAATTTGGCCGTTTTCACACACCGCATAATCGACGTTGCGTCGGCTCTCCAAAATCTCTGGACCTGATCTGTGCTGGCGCTGTGCGCAAGCGGCCCCCTGCCATATGACGCCGGCACCAGGGGCGGCCGCGCGAACCACTGAGGGACCGCAAAGAAATTGGGTTCGTTTTGCAGATCGTTGTCATATGCATCTTTTGATTGTAAAAACAGTTTCCTTATAGCAACGCGGGATGGCTCCGCGTAAATACGCGGGATTTACGCGGATTCGCCGATGTGCCGGTATTGATATTCCTCGTTGTTCTTTTAGCCGCACTGGTTTCGCCGTCGGACGCGATCTGTGGCCTTGGCAAACCAAGGGTCCGGCGGTAATCGCTGCCGCAACGTTTCCGGCAGGCCGGCTACCATCTGATCCAACGCCCTGGAAAGCATAAGGCACTTCTCATCATTCCGATCCGTCTCAGCGGATCGAATCACGCTAAATTTTGCGAAAAGTTGATCCAAGGCTAGGAGCTCCCTTTCAAAGTACCTTACAACCTTGCATTCCCTGTCGCTAAAAAACTCAAACCGGTCCGCGTAGCCTAGTGCCCGCGCGTAGGCTTGCATCAACTCTTCTTCAGCGGAGAAATTGCCGAGGTAATATGCAATCGAATATTTCAACAGGTTGCGCAGATAATTGCCAAGATCCGTCGGCTGGCTGGGCATTTTCAATTCGAGTTTTTCAATTCTGGTCATTATATTATGCGTCATTGCTTTTTTTCCCTTGCGATTCAAGCCTCTCCAGGCGAGCAGATATTTCATGCAAGGTCACGGCTTTGGCGTAGCCCTCGAGAACCTGGACCAGGTGGCTGGCCTCTTCTGCGGTGAGAACGCCATCCCCGACGGCCTTCGCTATTGCGGCAATCGCTGCGGCAAGATCCTGCGGTTGTTTAATTGCCGGCAACTCGAAATCCATCGGCCGGCCGTTGCGTCGCGGCGATAGTCGATCGAGACATAGTTGAATGCATTTGGCGTCGCCGGCCAAAGCTTTTTCGATTAGTATTCGCGTAATTGTGTCCGCCTCGTCGGCCAACAACTGCTCGACAAGCCGGGTCGTCTTGTTTTTAGAGCCTGGTGGCCGGCCGGGATTCCCTGGCGAGAACGGCCTGCCACGAGTCTTTTCGTCAGGGGGAACTCGTTCAATCATATTTCGGACTCCTGTTGTTGCGATTCTTCTACCATTTAGCAATTGAAGAGCGACCAACTAGGGTCATAAAAATACAGCGACACAACAGAGTGCGGATACGAAGCCGCGGATTGTAAAAATGTTGAGAAAGGACTGCTCGGAATCCGCCGATCAGACCGAGCGGAGGACCTACTACGCGTTTCCGAACATTCGTTGGCGGAAGACCCGCACCAACAATCCACTTGAGCGGACTATGAAAGAAATTTCTTCGGCGAACCCTTGTCCTGGGCGCGTTCCCCGATGGCTAGTCTTGCCTCTACGTGGCGGCCGCGCGCTGCGCTACATCCCCGGCACGGCATGGTCAGCCAAGTATTACATGCGTCCCCTGGGATATTTTTTTGCCTTGCCACGTCGCAGTACAAGGTGTCGTACTGCTGCACGTTATAAGGATAGTGCTGTCGCCAGCTATCGTGACCGATTTGAGGGCATTTCCATCGCTCGCTGTGGCAGCGATATTGACGCTGTCATTGCCCTTAATCATGGTGCCATTCGTCGGCGCACTGATGGCGATAGTGGGTGGGGCAGGTGTTTGGGCGGAAACACCCGATGACTGGGCAGAGGTATTGCCCGCACTATCATAGGGGGAGACCGTATACGTGTAGGTGGTGGGACCATCAGAGAAGCCAGTATATTGATACGGTATATATTCGCAGTGGTGCGTAAGCGCCGTTTTCAGGCCACGTCCTTGAGCGCTGAGGTGACGGGATAGGCCCACGGCAGGAGTTCGTCGATACGGCTGTTGGGGTGATCGTTGACGATCTTGGTGATCACGTCGGCGAGATAGGCGTGCGGGTCGATGCCGTTGAGTTTGCAAGTTTCGATCAGCGATGCGATGACCGCCCAATGCTGGCCGCCGCCATCGGACCCGGCGAACAGCGCATTCTTTCGGTTCAGCGCCATCACCCGTTCATTCTGCCCATGTCGGGCAAGAGTTGGAAATCCATTATCGATGGCACCCTTATTTTGGCGGCAAAGTTGTCGTCCGGCGCGTGGAGCAACGAGCGACGGGGCGATTTCTTAAGGTTTTGGGGCCGGCCGGTGTCGTCGTATCCATGGTCGACTGGATGCTCGATCCCGTGGTCTGCGCTGGAATGATGCTGGGTCCGCCACGCGTCGATCTGGCAGCTCTGGTTGAGCTGGAGCGGCTGTTGATAGGCCCATCCAGCCCTGCAGACTCCCTGAGCGATTCCGCGATCGTTCGGGAGGAAGGCAATGACGCATCTCAAATTGCCGGCGACGACGTCAAGTCGGCAAATGAACTTGTTGTTCGACACCAGGAGATCGGAAGGATTGGTCTCCCCGGATCGAGACAAGGTCATCTCGACACTGGCTCAGATTCTCATGCAGGCCGTTGGTCTCCGCGTCGAGGAGCTTGACGATGACAAGCGATGAGATGATTCCGGCGGCCATCCTCAAGCGGAAGGCTGTCGTATATGTGCGCCAGTCGACGCAGTCCCAGGTCATGACCAACCTGGAAAGTCAGCGGCGCCAATATAATTTGGTGGATGTCGCCCGTCAGCGCGGATTCGTCGATGTCGAAACCATCGACGACGATCTCGGCCGATCAGCGAGCGGAACGGTGGCGCGGCCCGGATTCGATCGTCTGGTCGCATGGCTGTGTGCGGGCAAGGTCGGCGCCGTCCTATGCTTCGATGCATCGAGGCTCGCTCGGAACGGCCGTGATTGGCATCACCTGCTCGAATTGTGTGGGCTTGTCGAAGCCCGTGTCATTGATCTCGACGGCGTTTACAATCCTTGTCGGCCAAATGATCGTCTGCTCCTGGGCATGAAAGGCAGCATCAGTGAGTTCGAGTTGGGCGTGCTGCGAGCGAGGATGATTGACGCCGCCCGATCGAAGGCCGGCCGGGGCGAACTGCGAATAGCCGTTCCGTTCGGCTATATTTGGCATCGTGAAGCCGGGCTTGGACTCGATCCTGACCTGCGTCTGCAGGAGGCGATCCGGCTTATCTTCGCCCGCTTCCGCGAGCTTGGCAGCGCGCGTCAGGTGTTGCTCTCAATGAAGGCCGATCAGATCCACTTCCCGCGGCCCTCCGACGAAAACCGAATGACCAATTTTGAGTGGATGCCGATCCGCTACCGCAACGTCATTGCGGTTCTTAAGAATCCCTTTTACGCAGGCGTCTATGTGTACGGGAAGAGCGAGAAGCGAACTTCCATCATCGAAGGGAGAGCACGGCGAAGCTACGGGCATGGCAAGCCAATCGGGACGTGGGAGGTGATGATCAAGGATCATCACGAGGGTTACATCGAATGGGCGGAGTATGAGCGCAATCAGAAGCAGCTCGCCCTCAACAACTACGGTCGCGCTGGTGGCGTAAAGACTGGCCGGGGTGGCAGGGCGCTGCTGTCCGGAATCATGATCTGCGGGCGATGTGGGCGGCGGCTGAGCGTCGCTTACACCGGCAATCCGCAGAGCCGACCGGTGTATCGCTGCGACAAGCCAAACCTTATGATGGGCCTACCTCGGTGTATGACCTTCGGCGGTCCGCGGATTGACGCCGCAGTCGGCCGGGAGTTGCTACGGGCCGTGGAACCAATGGCGGTTGAAGCCGCATTCAAGGCGGAACGGATGTACCGGGAACAAAAGGAAGACCAACGGCGTATCCTGGACCTGGAGATGCAGCAGGCTCGCTATGAAGCGGGCCTTGCCGAGCGCCGTTATGCGGCCTGCGATCCAGACAATCGTCTCATTGCCGCTCAATTGGAGAAGAATTGGGAGGCTGCACTGCGCCGCGTCCACGAACTGGAGGCACGTCGCCCAGGCGACAAGCAACCTAATATCGCGGTCGATCCGAGTGCCTTTACCAACCTGGCTGAGAACTTGACAGCTGCGTGGAATGCGCCGGGCGTTACGATGCGTGCGCGCCAGCAGCTGCTGCGGACGTTGATCGTCGACATCATTGTCAACGTCGACGATGACGTCCGCGATGTCGTGCTCACGATCCATTGGCGTGGAGGCCAGCACTCCGAGCTGCGTGTGCGTAAGCCAAGAACTGGTGAACATGGGTGCGCGACGACTGAGGATGCATTGGCGGTCATGCGGAGCATGGCCGGTCGCTGGTCTGACGAGCATATCGCCGCGTCGCTCAATCGAATGGGCTTGCCAACTGGCCAGGGCAAGACTTGGACAGCGCACCGCGTCTCTTCGGTCCGACGCGTTCGTGGGATCCACGCCTACAGATCTGCAGAAAAAGATGGCGAGTGGCTTACCATGACCGAAGCCGCGGCGGCGTTAGGCGTTACAAACCACGCGATACGGCGCCTCATCAAAGCCGGCGTCCTTCCCGCCGTGCAGGTTGTTCCCGGAGCGCCGTACCAGATCCGCGCTAATGACCTGGCGTCGGAGCCTGTCAAAATGGCGGTGGCCCGAAAAGGTGGCCCGTGTCGCGTTGCTGACGCGGACACGCTTCCAATGTTTACAGATACTTGATGAGGGGATGTACAATGACTCACAGATCGCAATTCCGCGCACGCCACGCTCGGCGGCATTGTTTGACAAACAGATACGGCCGTCGTCGAGGAAGCGGGTGAGACCACCCCAGCGCGACAGCGCATAGCGGATTGCCTCTGCGAGCTTGGTCTTCTGGCTGATCAGGGCGAGCTTGGCGCGCAGCCAGGGTTCTAGGTCATCCATGATCGGTCGGCTCCTGTCCTGGCGGACGGTACGCCGCTCGTCAGCGCCGCGGCCACGGATGTCTTTCTCAATGGCATAAAGACCTGCGATGCGCTCGAGCGCCTCGCTGGCGATCGGCGCCGGGCCGGCGGCAGCGAGTTCGTAGAAGCGGCGTCTGACATGGGACCAGCAGAAGGCGAGCTGCACGTCGCCGCGCTCGGCGAGCACCCGGTAGCCGCCATAGCCGTCGACCTGCAAGATGCCCTTGAAGCCGGCGAGGTGGGCAATCGGCCGCTCGGCCTTGCGGTCGGGCGCATAGACGTAGGCGACGCCGGGAGGGTCGGTGCCGCCCCATGGCCGATCATCACGTGCGTAGGCCCAAAGCTGGCCGATCTTGGTGCGCCCGCGGCCGGGATCGAGCACCGGCGCCGTGGTCTCGTCGGCGAACAGCTTGGCCGAACACTTCAGCGCCGCCAGCAGCCGCTCATGCACCGGCCGCAGCAGGAAGGCAGCACGGCCAACCCAATCGGCCAGCGTCGAGCGGTCGAGCTCGATGCCCTGTCGGGCGTAAATCTGCGCCTGGCGGTACAGGGGAAGATGATCGGCATATTTGGAGACAAGCACTTGTGCCACCGTGGCCTCGGTCGGCAATCCGCCCTCGATCAGCCGCGCCGGCGCTGGCGCCTGCACCACCACGTTCTCGCAAGCCCGGCAGGCATATTTGGGGCGGCGGACGACCAGCACACGGAACTGCGCCGGCACGATGTCGAGCCGTTCGCCCGTGTCCTCGCCGATCCGATGCAGCGCGTTGCTACAGCACGGGCAGGTACGGTCCTCGATATCGACCACGATCTCGATGCGCGGCAGCTGCGCGGGAAGCGATCCCCGGTTCATGCGGCGCTTGGCGGATCGGTTTGCCCGCTCGGCCGGATCAGCTGCATCAGTTGCGGCCTCACTGCTCGCCGTGACCTGCTCGACGTCTTCGAGCCCGAGCAACATCTGATCTTCAGGCAGCGTCTCGGCGCGGCGCCCGAAGCGATAGCGCTGCAGTTCTTTGATGATCTGGAGAAGCCGCTCGGTGCGGACGCGCTCGGCAATCAGCATCGCTTTGAGCGTGCCGGCATCGTCGGGAAGTCCATCCGCCTCAATGGTCATGGCCGGATTAGAACATGCGTCGCCGTGCGTCGCGAGCGTTTCCGCCACGCTGATTCACTGTGCCGCAATCATCCCGGCTGCATCGGCGCCGGCGTCTCCCGCGCTGCGTGAACGCGCTTCCAGTCCAGCCCCTCCAACAACGCCGAGAACTCCGCAGCCGACAGACGCATCACGCCATCCTGCATACTTGGCCAGCGGAACTTGCCATCCTCCAGTCGCTTGGCGAACAGACACACGCCACAGGCTCCGGCTTAAGCGTATGCTCAAGCATAGACACAAGCCAATCTCCTACTCAGAGATCGTCAAACTCGCCCATCACCCATCTCCGTAACAAGGTGCGGTCAGCACACCGCTTACAGTGGTGCTGCCATTGCGAAACGTTGTAACCCGTGACGTTGCCCCCGTCCTTCATCCAGTCGCGACCGGAGTCTGACGGTTGATATTCTCCATCTGACTGGGTGGAGTAATGGGCCACGGTGCGGAGCCATTGGCGGAGCGTAGCGCCGTGGCCCATTGCGGTCCGAATTGAGCGGCATGGACAGCTGGCGCGAGCCAGCCGATGCCAGAATGGGCGGACGTTATCGTACAACAGAGCTTAAGAACGCCCACGGAACCGAGTTTCGCGAAGTCTTGTATCCATGGCATCCGCGGTTTGGCCGTCGGGTCGGCGTTCACGAAGCGATCGACAAGCCGGACTGCATTGTATTTCGCTGCAACCTGAGCTGCTCAGATACTGACCGTTGGCTTGAGGTTCCAGCCTGGATGTTCGACCGCTCGGTGTGCGCGGGGGTGCGCGATGCGGATGGTACCCATACCAACATGGCCGCGCTCAGCACGCTTGCAGCACTTTTGCGGCAGGTGTTGAGCGATCGTCTTGCATCATCGAATGCCCCGCTATTGAGCGCATCGATTCTCTCTCGCGACGGTTCGAAGTGTGCGCCACCGTCCCCGGCGGGCTACTCCTCCAATACCGTCTCCAGATCAAGGCGACCGACGCACCCTCGGGTGCGCGATCACATGATGCCCGACATCAAGTGCTCATGTAATTCTTCGAGGGGTTTGCGTTCAGCCATTCCGCCAGCTTCGACCAACGCCGCCGGCCGGAGACGTTGCGCACCGCGATCGCGATAGCTTTCTTCTGGCCGACCAGAACCACCAGCCGCTTGCCGCGCGTGACGCCGGTGTAGAGCAGATTACGTTGCAGCATGGCGTAGTGCTGCGTCATGACCGGGATCACCACCGCTGGGTATTCCGACCCTTGGCTCTTGTGGATGGTTGCGGCGTATGCCGGCACCAAGGTGTCGAGTTCGCCGAAGCTATAGGTGACCGTGCGCTCGTCGAAGCTGGCGGTGAGTTCGCCTTCGTCAGGCTCAACCCCCGTCACAAAACCGATGTCGCCGTTATAGACCTCCTTGTCGTAATCGTTCTCGATCTGCATGACCTTGTCGCCGGGGGCGAAGGTCCAGCCGAACCGTTCCACCTTGCGATCGCCGGCAGGATTGAGTGCTGCCTGAAGTTCGATGTTCAACGACCGTGCGCCCACGCCGCCGCGGTTCATCGGGCAAAGCACCTGGATGTCGCGGATCGGATCGAAACCGAACCGCCGCGGGATACGCGTCTTCACCAACTCGATGATGCGGCCAACGGCAGCTTCGGGGTCGTCGGCTTGAACGAAGTAGAAGTCGCTCTCGGCTTCGGGCGGGCTAAGATCGGGGATCGTACCCCGGTTGATGCGATGGGCACTGGTGATAATGCGGCTCTGCGCGGCCTGCCGGAATACTTCGGTGAGGCGCACCACCGGCACGGCGTGTGATGAGATCACGTCGGCCAATACTTGGCCCGGTCCGACCGAAGGAAGTTGGTCGATGTCGCCAACAAGCAAGAGGGCGGCCTTGTCCGGCACGGCCTTCATGAGCGCCTGCATCAGCATGACGTCGACCATGGAGGTCTCGTCGACGACCAACAGGTCACAATCGAGCGGATTGTGGTCGCCACGCTTAAAGCCACCGCCCTTCGGGTCGACTTCGAGCAGCCGGTGGATCGTCTTCGCCTCTAAGCCGGTTGCCTCCTTCATGCGCTTGGCCGCGCGGCCGGTCGGCGCGCAGAGCAGAAGTCTCAAGTCCTTCGCTGCGAGTATGCGCAAAATGGCATTCAGGATCGTCGTCTTGCCGACACCGGGCCCGCCAGTCATGACCAGCACCTTGGACATCAGCGCGAGCCGGATCGCGGCCACTTGGCTTTCCGCAAGAGCAAGCCCGATACGCTGCTCGACCCATGGCAATGCCTTGCTCGGATCGATCCAGGACCATGGCAGCTTGCCGTTCGCAAGGCGCATGAGCCGCTCGGCAATGGTGCGCTCCGCACGATGCAAACCGGCCAGAAATACACAGGGCGTTTCGCCAACGCGGTCGGCGATCACCGTGCCCTCCTGGAGCTCGAGGTCGAGAGCAGTGCGGACGAGTTTTTTGGGCACCTCAAGCAACTTCTCCGCCAGCGGGACGAGTTCGTCGGTCGGCAGGCCGCAATGGCCCTCGTCCATCGCCTCGGTCAGCGCATAGGAGATCCCAGCGCGGACCCGCACCGTGGCGGTCTTCTCGATACCGAGCTTCATGGCGATGGCGTCGGCGGTCTTGAAGCCGATGCCGCGGATATCGCGTGCCAGGCGATACGGGTTCTCCGTCATGACCTGGATGGCGTCGGCACCATAGGTCTTGAAGATCCGTACTGCCCGCGCCGTGCCGACGCCGTGGCTGTGCAGGAAGACCATGATTTCCCGCACCGACTTCTGCTCGGCCCAGGCGGCGACGATCCGACCCGCACGCACCGGGCCAATGCCACCGACCTCTTGCAGGCGATCAGCCTTGGTCTCGATGACCTCGAACACCTTCTCGCCGAAGGCGCGCAGCAGCTTCTTGGCGTAGGTTGGGCCGATGCCCCGGATCATGCCGGAGGCAAGGTACTTCTCGATGCCCTCGACCGACGTGGGCTCCGAGGTCTTGAGGAAGCGGGCCCGAAACTGCTGGCCGTGGGTGCGGTCGTTGACCCAGTCTCCCGATGCGGTGATCCACTCGCCGGCCGATATTGTGGCGGCATGCCCCACTACGGTAACTAGGTCGCGGTGGCTCCGCGCCTTGACCCGGATGACACAAAAGCCGTTCTCGGCGTTCTGATAGGTGACGCGCTCGACCAGTCCCGCCAGCACCTCTCGATCGGATGGATGGGGCTGCGTCTTCATGGTGCCCGGCGCTCGGCGCTCGACTATTCGACAGGTTAGCCGATGCGTGCGTGACATGTAACGGCGCCTATTCGCCGATTTTGCGCCGCAACTGAATGTCAGCTTTCAGGAGTGTTACGACCGTACCATTTTTCCTAACCGGTTGGTTTTCCGAGCCCGCGTGGCGAAACAACCGCAGACACCAAACGCAATCAGGACGGCGGCAAAGATCCCCAGTTGCAGCTGGCGCACCATGCTTTTTCTCCGTTTCTCTGCATCGGGCGGGCATCGTCCACTACCATTTGTGAGCTGTGAAAATAGCAACCCTCGATTTTTAGCAGGGCGAGCGCCGATTTATGGCCCAAGACCGCCCTTGCCCGAACCGCGATAGTTAAATGTAACGAGATCAACGCTTGGGCCCTGCCCTGCCCGATCTGATTGCCTGCAGAGTGTTTGAATGTCGTGTAGAGGCTGGAACGAAGTTCGACATTGGACATGATGTTGCGCGTAAAGGCCGGATCGATCAAATAAACTCAATGTGGTGTAGTCCGACCACAGCATTGTTTGAATTTTTTGCCCGATCCGCATGGACACGGATCGTTGCGCCCAATCTTTGGCAGAGTGCGGCGAAAAGTGGTTGCGTTGCCGTACAGTTTCCTTTCGGCCAATCGCTGTGCTTCGAAGTAGTGGTAAATGCCCATCACCCCCGCAGCAGCACCCACAATCAGTTTCTCACGAGCCTCAGCGCTGATTGGCTCTTTGTAGGGACGCATTGCGGGGTTAGGGTCGTGCTCGTGTGCTAGCGCAAGTATCGGCACGAGCCACCCGCCATGGTCCTCATCGTCCAGGACTGCAGCCCATTCTGCTTTGCGTAGCTCCATTCCACGGATAAAGCCATTTGCCCAATCGTTGGCATGAGTAATCCCATTCTCATCTTCGAGAAGTAAAGGCAGAAACACCTCGCCCGAATGCAACGTTTCGGCAATGGCGTTCCAATGACGCATGATTAAGGACAAAAAATCCTGCAATACGGGCTGCGCGCTGAAGGTATCCTCAAGGACAATGTCGTCGCCCCAAATTACGGGAAGATATTCACTTGGGAGCACGAGTTCGGGACCGCAAATTAACGCTGCGAGGAAGCCATCGATCTGTTCCAGGGTCATCGAAAGCTTATCGCCAAAGCGTTTGAGGATTACGCTCAGGCGATCCAATTCGGAATCGGACAACGGCTGTGGTTTCATAACGACCCAGTATTTTTGGCCAATTCCACTATTAGGACCGAGATAGTCACGCGCCACCACATCGTGAACTGTCCATCACTACTCAGGCGAAAGCACTTCCTGAACGCCCCCGCTCGCCTCTACAGCCAGTTCCACTGGATTGACCGGTATACTGGCCATATTGCCGACCAAACAATGCCCTTGACGTAACTTACCCCGCATCCGCCGATACCGGAACAAATTGTATTGCGAGGGGGACTTTGGCCAACGAAGGTAATGATGCAAAGATGAAGCACGGGCCCACCAGCCATTTCAATATCGATTTCATGTCAGCCTCCCTCCCCATCGGGCGAGGTGATTATATCGCCGGTTAAACGATGATTGAAGGCAGCAATGTTCGAACCGCTCGCTGCACGCCGCGATCACGGCAGCGATTTTGGCTGCTGAGCGGAGCGTATGCGATTCCTCGCCTTCCCGATGCGAATCGGTTTGCAAGCGTTTGCCGTCACGCGTGAGCCCGTTCCCGTACAAGAAGCATCTGCACTTGCGAGGGCCTCTGACCAC
Organism: uncultured Alphaproteobacteria bacterium; assembly: GCA_963724715.1. Classification (GTDB taxonomy): domain Bacteria; phylum Pseudomonadota; class Alphaproteobacteria; order Rhizobiales; family Xanthobacteraceae; genus BOG-931. The sequence goes on from CAVRVV010000009.1 coordinate 760,880, forward strand.
GCGGGATTGGAACCGACCTCGCGATATCACGTCCGTCCACGTTGCCTTCCGCGTCGGTTGGGCTCTATTAATTCATTCCGATTGCCCACGGATGTAATCACAGTAACGCCGTACACTATCCTCGGCGGGCACAACTGGCCTTGGCCGCGCTCAATGATGTCGGCCTTTGCTACGCGGGAAAATGGCTGAAGCGCTACCCAATTGCGGCCGCCGTCTGGCAGCGGGTTCCATGTGGATATCTTGGATAACTTGGATGTCTGTCGACCACCACTGAGGACAAAGTCCACGCCCCACTGATGGCCGCGGCATGCTACAATCTAACTAAACGGCTGCAGGACGTGACCTGTGTTCGATCGATTGCTCCCATCAACCGGAATTCTTATCGCATGTGTCCTTTGGTCGGCCACGGTGAGCGCTGCTGAGATTAGAACCGACCCGGCATCTCACGGAGCTGCCGCGGGAGCGGTCTTGGAGGGGTTAATTCAAGCAGGCGACTTCGAAAAGTTCAAGAATTTCATTCTCAATGGTGGCAATGCTTTCCAAATCTATCTGGCATCGCCTGGCGGCGATCTTGCCGAGGCTGTGAAGATTGGACTTTTGGTGCGGCTATTAAAGCTGTCCACCGTTGTTCCAGGCAAACCGCTGACAAACCAAGCGTTTGAATCGGCTGCCGCTGAGCACGGCTTGTCGAGTCCCAAAGCGGACTACGAGTGCGCTAGCGCATGTTTTTTCATCTTTGTGGCTGGTGTCCATAGAAGCCATGACGATCGCGGCCCCGCGCTTCTTGGCATTCATAGACCATCATTGACGGCGGACGCCTTAAAGAGATTGAGCGCGGACCAAGCCATCACGGCCAATGGACAGGTTAGAACGATGGTCGAAAACTATTTGAAGGCAATGGGCGTTCCAGCGAAGTACGCCGAGACGATGTATTCCGAGCTAGGGCGTCGGATTCGCTGGATCAGAAACGACGAATTCGAAGCTGACTTGGACGGTTTCATACCACAGCTCAAGGACTGGGTCGATGCTCGATGCGATAAGCGAAGTGACATCGAAAAGAACGATCGGCAGGCTCCGAAATCTAAAACCGTCGCTGAACAAACGAGATCGGAACGTTCAGTGGATACCGTGCCATTGGAAGACCATGGGGAAGCGCTGAGTTGCCTAAAGCAAGCTCAAGTCGACTTGGCTCTTCGCGCTTATGACGAAGTGAATAAAAGGCGAAATGGCCAGGCGAAATGAGATGGGCGCCCTTTGTTCTTAAGGGCGAGGGTTATCAGAGGAGTTGAAAATTGAGGTCTTTTCCATTCGAGGCCTATCGAGGTTCTGATCGGTCAGCGACCAATCTGGAAAAGGCACGATGCAACATCAATTCGCATTCCTCCGCGCGCTGCCGTGCTATCCTAGAGCCCCAGCATTGCAGAATTTCACGTAAGTCCCGAATTGCGACATCTACCGCAGTAACCAAGTCAATCTCATCGTCAGCGCCAGCGCCATGGTCGACGCGATAGTCACTAAGCCTAAGTATTTCAGCGCTCACTCGGCACCCTGCGAATCAATCTGCTGGCAGGATGGAGGCAATCGGTTAACGCGCCGTGACCGGCAGACTCTGGAAACGGCCACGGTTTGGCCGTCCCGCTTTATCAACGTAAGAGAATTGCTCGTTAACAAAGCAGCCTTTGCGGGAATGACCGGTATGACCAAGATAGAGAACGGACCGCCTCCAGTGGTGGGAGCCTATTGGATCAACGAGGCAGATTACCCAGCGCTGCTGAAACTTTTCGACGACGGACATAGAATGCCGCGCACCTGGAAGGAATGGCTGAAAATTGCCGAGGAAATGGAACAGGGGCTTAAGGCCTACGGACACGTCGTCATGCGCGTCAACATCGATCCGAACACATTTTTGGACTGGTGTGCTGCTCACGGCACGAGCCCGAGCCGTGAAGGACGCAAGATGTTTCTCGCTGCGGCCGTCAACGAGAGGTACGGCGATCAAGGTTGACCAATGCGCCCTGCATAACTCGGAGTGTCTGAAGGCCTTACCGTCGCAGACAGCCTGCTCCCGCGCCGACGAGATGATCGAATAGACTTCTCGCAATGCGGTAATTGGCGGGGACCGTCTGCTCCCCTAAGTGACGCGTTGCTGACGGCACTTCGTTTGGAGCCCTTTGAATTTGCTCGCGCATGATTGCCGGCTGTCTTGTGTGACTTGCCGCGACGCCGGTCACAGCCCAGTTATCCACTGAATGCACGGGCAGAACGCTTCTAAACTTGGACCAAACGCTATTCACATAATGTGAACGCGAATTTCCTAGCTCCTTGATACTGCGAGATGACCGGTTCGTAATTGCTCGCTCAATTATGGCGATCACAAATTCGCCGCGAGTTCGCCCACGAAAATTGTCAATGCTGGCAAGTTTGAGCCTCGGTGAAGCCTTGTAACTCTTGCACCGTAGCGCCCGTTGGGGATTCATCCGATACCGGGGGAGAACAATGTACAAATCGCTTGTAGATACTGATTTTCTGCTCGCTTTGACCATAGCCTTCGCCGCTGTGCTAATCGTGGTTGGCGTCATCGCCCGCGCGCTGCGATGGGCCGCCAGGACGCAAACTAATAAACCGAGCGCACATCCACCGTTTGTTGAATCAATCTGAGTCGGGGCAGGCAGCACGACGCAGCCTATCTCACGGCACGGCCGTGGGCGCGGTAGCGCCCGTGGAACACATTAATATGTCGTAGCGGTTGAATTTTTTCTTCACAGTGTTGAACGTCTGCTCGCACATCGAGCGTATGCCGGTCTACCTCGATCGCGACGTGAGTGGGCTAGTTGAGGTATATGGTCTTGAGCGGTAGCGAGGCTGCGCGTGTCAGCACTGACGATTATACGCCAGAGCCCAACAGACGGCTCTGACGTGCTTCTAGTAGCTAAGCTGATCCTCGGCCGACCCGTAGCACTAGGGACCTACTCAATACCCTGGCGACAATTGGTTGTTCTACCGTGACCAAGCCAAAGTCAGGAATAATGGCAAGGAGACTGCGATAGCAAGGCTCATAATGGGCGCTAGAGCGGAGCAAATCGTCCTACAGAAAGACGGCAATCCATTCAATCTACGTACGGACACCCGCACCCAGGCCCGAAATCATCACTATATCGACGGGAGTGAAGATGACTGCGAGTAGAACGATCACGATTGCAGCTATAACGACACCGATAATTTTTCCTTTACGCTTTTCAAGCTCCCACGGTACGATCACATACGTCAACGAATTGGCTCCTGAAGCTTGCTCTTGAGCCGAGTGTCAACGACAACGGGCCTGCTTGGCTCAGCATCGCAACTTAGCTCGGCATAATGTGATGGCGATTAAAGCAAACAAGTCGAACAACGTGACGGGCCGCTTCAGAACGTGTGGCGCCATCATCATGGCCGCATTCCTGTTCGCTGGCGCCACGGTCATCGATTCTAGCGCCGATAGCAATGTGGCGTGGCGAGTCACCACGAATACGACGATCGCGCCCGAGCATTGTCAGGGCACGATCCTCGCCGGCTCCGGCTCGACCGGGCAATTCACCTTGACGCTACCTGTGGTAGCGGGCTTTCCCCCCAATTGCTCGGTGCTGATTAAGAACGGCGATACGAAGAACGGAAAGACGCTGTCCGGTTTCCCAGCCGACCTGAATTCAATTCTCTATCCCTCACAGGCTGTCGGCGTGAAGATCGTCGATGGTGCATGGCGGTCGATTTACAATCCCGGTCCGTGGCTTGTCCCGCGTGGTGGTGTTCAGCTCTACGCCAGCCCGGCCGGCAACGACACGAACGACTGCCTCAGCCCTGGTACCGCATGCACGTTGAAAGGAACTTGCTCTTTTAGATCGAGATTTGCGACGTTTTTCAGCGGTCACATAGCAATCAACCTTGCCGACGGCTCCTATTCCTCGACCGATACCAACGACGCTCTTTGCACGGTTGAAGGCAATCAGGGCGGCAGCTCATCGGCTCTGACCCAGCTTTTCGGCAATTGTGAAACGCCGACGAACGTCGTGCTCGCGGTACCGGACAAGAGTCTCGGCGTCAATGCGACGGACGGCGGCGAAGTTGCCAGTCAATGCCTGGAGTTTACCGGTGGAAACAACTCAATCGGCATACAGGCGACGCAATTTGCCGTCGCCGACATGACGAATGTCTATTGGGGCCCATGGGGAGAAAACGGTGTTCATCTCGCGCTCGGTAGAAATGCCTCAGGCAACGTTTCTTCGGAAACGATCCTGGCCGGCGCGGCCTTCCATTGGAACTTTTCGACAGGTGCGACGTTTTCTGCCGGCAAAACAATATCAATTCCGGCGGCGGTCTCGTTTGCCGGAGGCGCGTTTTTAGTCGCAACCGGAAATGTGACCATTGACCTGACCGCCGTGACGATCTCGGGGGCAGGCGTCGCGGGAACAACCGGAAAGCGGGCAATTCTAGCCGGTCCCGGATTTATAGCGCTTGCCAGACCAATGTCTTGCAATTCTTTTTTCCCGGGCGATGGCGCTTGCGCCATAACTGGTGGATTCCAAGATAACGCCGGTGACGCCCAGACGACTCCACTGCCAGGAGGCGTGATGCTTCCTACTGTCAACGGTGCGCCTTTCGCGTCCGGACCCGTGACCGTTGATAGTGCCCATTGCGGCTGGAATTATGTACTTGGCGGCGGTGCTTTCTATGCAACCCGACTGCCAGTCGCGTCAGGTTTTCCGGTCGGGTGCCGCATCACGATCACCAACGCTGATCCGATACCTACCGGGTCAAACGCTACTGGCGCGAAGTGGGTTACGATTGGCGGTATAAATGGATGTCAGGAAACAAATTGGGAAGGAACTTATCTCTACCCACAACAGACAATGGACGTGACTGTCGTAGCCTCGAACACGTGGCAAATCACGCAATGCCCAAATCTTTGGCAAATGCCGGCCGGCCAACGATTTGTTCTCAATTGGGATCCTGTCAACGGTTCTGACAGACCTGGCGAATCCGATGGACTGGCCACGGGATCACGGGCGCTCAAAAGCGCAAACAACGCCCTCGATTTTGCCAGCAAGGTCATGGCGGCCAACATTTCATCGCAGTTCACAGTGAAATGTACTTACAACGGTGGCAGTTGCGCGGGCCAGTCTGATCCGCTGGGCATACATTGGCCGCCGCATGGTGGCTCGCCTATCGGTTCGCAAGGTGGTTCCGGAATCATCTTGAACTGCAACGGCGCCTCGCTAACGGGCAACCCTTCCTATGGCGGATTTTTCGCCGCAGCGATTATTCAACCGACCGGATGCAACTTCATCAACGGCGTTCAAGTATCCTGGGGAGCGCAGTTCTTGGATTTGGGTGCTGGTGGCAATACCTATTGTGCTTCAGAGGGCGGAGTAGTCTTCCAATCGACCTACCATTCCCTCATCGTGCTAGGCAAACCCTCGACAATTTGCGCCGGCAATGTCGGGTCCTTGTTAGCGCTCAATATGCACGGCGAATTTGAAAACGATTCGACGATGACCTTCAGCGGCCCTCTCACTGTGGCCAATGGCGTCGTCGTCGAGGGAGGCTTAAGCAATGCGATCTTTGGTAAAGTCAACGGCGAATCAAACGTTACCGGGGTCAAGTGGAACCTGTTTCAAGGCAGCATTCTGAACAGCAGCGCGAATGTGCCGGGAACGAGCCCCGGCAGCATGTGTAGCACCTGTACGGCTGACTAGTTGCTGTTAGCCCGCTTGCTACTATCAGCGCGTTGCTCGCCGCAAAATTATGTTATTAACGGCGGCGATGACGGTCAAACAACGCAGCCGCAGGTGACGGCGACACGCGCGCCGGTTTTGCCGGGTTCCGATTCGCCCGATCGACCAAAGACGGCTAGCCAGCTCGGCTATCGGCCCGACATCGACGGGCTGCGCGCCATCGCGGTCTTGGCGGTGATCGGCTTTCATGCCTTTCCGACCTGGATTCGCGGCGGATTTGTTGGCGTCGACGTATTCTTCGTCATATCCGGCTATCTGATCAGCACCATCTTGATCACCGGTATGGAGCGTGGCTCATTCGGCTTCTGGCAGTTCTACATACGGCGAGTCAGGCGAATTTTTCCGGCCCTGTTTGTCGTGCTGCTGGCCTGCATGGTGGCGGGCTGGTTGGTTCTATTTTCCTCCGAGTACAAGGCGCTCGGCAAGCACGTTGCCGGCAGCGCGGGGTTCGTTTCTAACTTCGTGCTGTGGAACGAGGCCGGCTATTTCGACAAGGCCGCCGAAACCAAACCGTTGTTGCACATATGGTCGCGGGGAATTGAGGAGCAATTTTATATCGTTTGGCCTTTACTGCTCTATCTGAAATGGCGGCTGAGGACCGCGACTTTTCCGCTTCTACTGCTGCTCCTCCTGGGAAGTTTTGTGCTTAATGTGCACACGGCAAGCACTGAAACCGCAGCGGATTTCTATTCGCCGCTCGCGCGGTTTTGGGAATTGATGGCGGGGGCCGTGCTCGCCTACATCTCGCTTTTTCCTCCAGTCCCGCAACGGATTTTCGAGAGAGACTGTCGCCAAGCGCGTTTTCATGGCTTGGGGCCGGCCGCGCTTCACGCCCAGTAAACAACGTCAACGCCGTGTGCGGCCTGCTGCTCATCGTCGCGGCTGCTCTGCAGATCGACGGCACTAAGGGCTATCCAGGTTGGTGGGCATTACTGCCGGTCGTCGGCACGTACCTCATGATTGCTGCGGGACCAAACACTTGGATCGGCAATCGCCTTCTAGCGACCCGAATACTAGTAGCTATTGGCCTAATCAGTTACCCGCTCTATCTGTGGCACTGGCCGCTGCTGTCCTTCATGCGCATCGTCGTTGGAACAACGCCGTCACCATCAGCTGCAGCGCTTGCGATACTGCTCAGCTTTGCGCTGGCCGGGTCGACTTATTTACTTGTAGAGAAACCGTTACATTTCGGAAAGTCGGCGCCGGTCAAAGCGGCTGCGCTGTTGGCCGTGATGGTGGCGATCGGCTCGGCGGGATATTTCATTTATGCAAAGGGCGGATTCCCGCTGCGAAATCGGAACGCCGAAGACATCGTGGCAGCCGCTCAAGACTATGAGAATGCAGACGGGTTGGCTTTAGGCAATCCAGATGCTGAGAAAACGGCTTTTGTTGGCGATAGCACCATACAACAATATATTCCCCGAGTGCGAAAACTTGTGGAGCAAGGCGTGATAGATCTTGATCTCAATCGGATTATATTTGCCGCTCTCTCGGGTTGTCCGCCAATTCCCGACATTGCTCGCGATCAGAATCCAGCTTGCGCGCCCTTCATAGACAAGGTGCTACCGATGTTGGATGAGGACATCGTCAAAACCGTCGCCTTAGCGGCGTGGTGGACCATGGAGTTTACCATAGCTGAATATTACCTTCGCAGCGATCCGTCGAAAGTCTTGTTACGAGATTCGGAATCCGTCCAAGATCGTGCCCTCGGTAATTTTTCGGCTTTAATCTCTCATCTCGTTATTGCCGGTAAGAGAGTTTTTGTGCTGTTAGAAACTCCATCATCGAACAAATATGATCCCGAAACATTGATGCCGAACGGATGGTATAGATTGCTTGCTCGGCCGAAAATTCCGGAAGGCCCGACACGGTCGCAAATGGAGGAATTTGTCGGCAAGATCAGCGAAAAAGTCCAACGCGTGGCAGACGCGGCGGGCGCCCGGGTGATCAAGCCGTTGGATTATCTGTGCGATAGTGAATTCTGCCCGATCGCCGACAAAGACGGCCGTCTCATGTACTTCAATTACGGGCATCTTCGGCAATCCTACGTTCGGGATCATGCTACCTACATCGATCAGATATTTCGCTCTGGTGATCTAAATCAAGCAATGCCGACTAACGGATCATCCGCGCACTAGGGCGACACTCGTCGGTCGCCTTGGAATCAGCGTCGTTCAGCATCAACGCAGCGGCTTCGTCCCGCAATGGAAGCTGAATGGGCTTATCGCTTCTGCGGTTACAAAAAGGACTGCCCCGAACTTCGAGACGGAACAAGAAATGACGGACTGGTGAGCGCGGTCCCTATGGTCGGCCGGGATGGTGATCTCGACCCATTTGCCGCCCCCCGGTGATGATTGAGAGCACCGACAGCTTGGCATTGGTGACCCACATGTTGTGCTGCAGCCGGGCCATATGCTTTTCGGCCGCTAGCCGGGGAAGACGACGTCGATGCTCCGGACCTCACGGCACCACCCACTCAGGCCGCAGATATCGAAAATCCGCCGCCCGGCAAGAAGGCCTTGCTGAACGGCGGCCGAAGCCATTTTCCGCACTGGCGAGCGCCTAAATTGGTCCCAAGGCCAATCCTTGGCGCAGCGCCGTCGGCCGCACTGCGCGAACGACTCATTGGGGAACTCAAGACTATCGGATCCGCCGAAGATGCCGCCCTCTGGGCCCATCGGATCCTGAGCGACAAGAATAGTTTGAGCGACGCTGACGCGCGGCTCCTGGAGGACGCGTTTGAGGCTAGGCTGATAGCCCTGGAAAGCACAGCCGACCTCGGGAACGCGGCGGTGTCTCCGGCTGCACCCGCGCTTCAGTCCACTTCGTCAGTTGAGTTGCGAACCCCCGAATCCGCCAGGAAGACACCCCGTGCCGGGGGCGTCGACAACAGCCAGCTGGTCTATCCCGAGCCCCGCCGGTTTCGTGACAAGGAGCACGTCAAGTTCGTGGCCAAACAGCCGTGCCTGGTTTGTGGCCGCAGACCCTCAGATGCCCATCACCTGCGGTTCGCCCAGCACCGCGCGCTCGGCCGCAAAGTGAGCGATGAGTTCACCGTGCCCCTGTGCCGGGGTCACCACCGTGAGGTTCACCGTTGCGGTGATGAAGCCGCATGGTGGACCAAGGCCTGTATCGTTCCGAGCATCCCTGCCCGCGCGCTGTGGCTAGACAGCCACCCGTTACCGACGATCGTCAGCACAGCATACGACAAAAGCACCCTCCCGCCGCAGGAACGGTGGACACCGACCAGAATCTCACTAAGCACGATAGGCCGGTACACAAGCGAGGCTCGAATTACAAAACGAAGCCAATTGAGAAATCGGCTGCCCAATGACCTCCCTTAGGCAGATTGAGACCAACCGCCGCAATGCGCTCAAGCGCACCGGCCCGAAGACCCGCATCGGTAAGCAGCAATCCCGCCGCAATGCCGTTCGTCACGGCTTGACCGCTGAGACCGTCATCGATGTCTTGGAGGATCCGGAAGATCACAAAGCATTCGAACTAGCGGTTGCTGCCGGGTTTGATGCCCAAACCGCGGTCGAGCGGGAATTGGTGCTGCGACTTGCGACTCTGCTGTGGCGGCTGCGTCGCGCTACCGCCATAGAGACCGGTCTCTTCCAGATCGCCAGCGACATCAATGACGAATTTGGAAAGGCAAAGTCCAGTGATGCGTCGCCACCCGAAAACGTTCTCCCGCCTCTAGGACGGGTTGAAGGGTTGGAGAGCGTTTTCCGGCAGGACATCGAGAGGTATGGTAACGGCCATGACGATTGTTTGTTCCCGGGCCAGACCAATAGCCGTCAAGGCGCTGACAGCGGTGGCGAATCATTGCGCAACTTCAATTCTGATGTTGCAAGCCGATTCTTGCAACTCGCCAAGCTCGACATTAGCAGCTTTGATCGTCTCAGCCGCTATGAGACGGCCCTTTGGCGCCAAGTTTACCAGGTTACATTCATGCTCGACTTTTTGCGACGGCAAAACCTCGATTTAAAATGGCTTGGCGCGCCCGGGCGTCGCCGCGCACCTATTGGCTTGCCATGCTCGGTTTTTCCAAGGCCCAATACGGAGTGATATCGCGGTTTTCAGCAAACAGAGCCCGGCATCGGCGAATGTCGGGGCACGCGACGTTTGCGTCAACGCGGCAGCTCTGGAAACGAAACAGACTGTGATGCGCCACTGAGAGTGTGCAGGAAGGAGATGAGATTGGCCTTCTCGTCCACGGTCAGTCCAAGGGGGCGGATTTCCACAGCCCGGCTCGGCCGGTCGATGCCGCCACGATCGTACAGGTCGATGACGGCCTCCAGCGAAGGCACCGCGCCGTCGTGCACATAGGGCGCTCGGCGCGCCACGTCGGCGTCTTGAACGCGTAACGCAACGCCACCGAGGTCGGGAATAGACTGCCGCGGCCTAAATCTTTATCCAGCGCGCTGCCGATGTCGTAGAATGACGCGTCGGTAAAGGCCCAGCCGTTTTGCTGGACGCTGCTTAATAATAATACGCCGAATTCGAACGCGGCGCTTTGTTGAGAACGACCTTCACGAGTTCAGTCGAGTGCAAGTGATTACCAGATTCCTTAATTTCCGTGACGGTAGTGGTTCCGACGGCAGTCACCAGCAGTACACAGTCTAATCGCGGCAAGACCGCTAGAACATCATCACTTGAGAGGATTGGTGGAAGGTCAAGGATGATGATTTGTGATCGATAATCCGCTTGAATTTGCGTCAACATCCCGCTCATTGCACTGGACGCCATTCGATCAGAAGGGCTTCTTACACGGGATTCCACGGGCAAGACCATTAACTGGAAGTCGCCAATACGAGAATGCGTGATTGCGTCGTTCAAGGCTGAACGGCCGTCAAGTACACTGATAACACCATACCGCGGACTCAATCCGAGCGTGTTTGCGACTTGTGGCTTGCGAAAATCCAAATCAATTAAAAACACGCTGCGCTCAGGCAGACGCGCGATACTCAGCGCCAGATTAACGGCGGTGACCGTTTTTCCACAACCCGGCGACGGAGAAGTGATACCAATCACTCTCCATTCCTTGGAGTCCATTGATTGCAGAACCTGAGTGCGCAACATGTCAAACGCAACGGAACGGGGATCCATGAAATTGTGGGCGATGATACGCTTTGATTGCAGGTGAGCCGCATTCAATTCGAACGCACCATCGAACCGATCCTCCCGCGTATGCAAGCCGACCGCGGGAATTTGAGCAGATTCTGGCCTCACGCGGACCTGCGTCTGGCGATCACGGCCAGCGACGACGCCACTTGCCTTCGCTCGTTCTATCGCTTCACGTATCTCTTCCACGGCACTACTACTCTTGTGTTATCGTGAGATTTTGGTTCGTCTGCCGATTATTTTGACAAGTGCCTCACTCGATCCAGCCAGGAACGGTCGATCCACGACAGATCAATCGACAGGCCGACATAGAGCGCAACCGCAATGGCTCCCAGCCCAAGGACCGTAATAAGCGCAAGCAGCCACACGATTTTGTATTTCCCCCGGCGCGTTTCTGCTGTCGTCGCAATGTATGGAATGGCGACGATAAGTCGATCGTCAACAACACCCGCAAGCTGTTGACTACTATGAATGGACTTATCCAGAGTTTCGGCGGCGAACGCGATGCCAAAGCCAGCCATTACGGCCGCTGCGAAAGCCAACGCGAGCAGCTTAGGTCGATTCGGCTTGATTGGCCTTTGTGGCACGAATGGCTGTTCGATGACTTGCAAGCGCTCCGACTGTTGATTCCTTTCTAGACTTTCGCCGAGGCGTGCCGCCGACAGTTTACGATTGGCATCATCTAATGCCACTCCCGTAGCGGCAAGCTGTTGCCTGAGTACATCAAGTCCATTGTTCGCTTGCGTAACCGCTTGAGGGGCCCCCTGGTCTGGCACCTCGGCTATAATTTTTTCGAGCGCCGCGATTCTCTTCTTGAGTGTTATTACCGCTGGGTGGCCGCTGGAGTACACGGCCGTCTTCTCTACCAGGTCCATCTTCAGTTTTGTTAGTTCCGCTCGTTGCTCCTGAAGCTGGATCGGCACCTCCTTAATCGGATCTGGTGGCTTCAGCGAGGCCTCAGTAATCTGCATTGAGACCGCGGCTTGAACGCCTTGCAGTCGCCTCACCTCTTGTTCGAGAAATTTTGATGTTTCGGCTGCACGATTTGTGCGATTGCGGGCATCCTCGTTGAGGATCAGGGTGAGAAACTCATTTGCCACTCGCGCGGCGATGTTTGGGTTTTCGTAGTCGAAACTTAATGTGAAGGCGATGGCAAGATTGTTCTGCTGTGTGGGCAGGCTGAGATCGACGAGCTTCAGCTGCGTCCGTTCCTTCATCAAATCGAGGATCTGAGAAGAGGTCATCCACTGCTGTTCGCTAGGAAATAGTCCAAATTTCTTGACAATCTCCAAGAGATTATCCCTGGTCATTATTCGCTGTTGTATAACTTGGATTCGTTGATTTGCAGTGTCGGTGATCGTTGGTTTAACTAGATCTGCAGGAATATCTTGCGTCTCGACAAGAATCTTGCCCTCTGCTTGATATACGGGACGCTGAATTGCGACGACCACAGACGCAAGCATAAATGTAATAACAAATGGAATTAGCCAATAGAAAACCCTTCTTTTTGCGATCGCAAAGTAATGTTCTAAGCCCGCGCTGCCGCCGGGCTCCTTGACAAACGCAGCTTGGTGGGCCGGACTATAGGTCTGAAGCATCGTTACCATCGCGCCGGGAGTTTCTGGCAAAAGCCGGATTGCCCTGCGTAACCTTGCAATTGCCGGAAAGTCTGAGCCGTCTTCAGCCAACACACTTTGTAGCACAAATGTGAATGGCGACAATGCATATTGCTAGTGTAGTATTAATAGATAAATCAATGGTTTATGGCGGTTCCATAGCTTTATTTTAGGCATATTTCGTTACCTTCTTATGATGCGGCCGCCTAGAGTGGGAACAATTCAATTGCGGTGCAGTATAGCTGCCAATAGTGTAAGGAAATTGACGCAGCCGGTGGGAATTTCTGCAGATGTATGAGGCGTTCTACGGACTTCGGGAAAAGCCATTTTCTCTCTTGCCCGACCCAGGTTTGATCTACTGGGGGCATAATCACCGTCTCGCTTTTGCCATGCTGGAATTCGGCGTGATGAACAGTGCCGGCTTCACTGTCATCACCGGGGAAATCGGCTCGGGAAAAACGACGCTGATACGCTACCTGCTGAGCCGCCTTGATCCCAAGATTGCAGTCGGACTTATTTCAAATACACCGCGCGGAACGGACGGTCTTCTTGCCTGGGTCATGATGGCGCTCAATAAGCCGTTCGAGGGGTCTTACCTGACCTTGTTCAAGAATTTTCAGCAGTTCCTTCACGAAGAGCACAATAAGGGACGTCGTGTCATACTCATTGTGGATGAAGCGCAGAATTTGGGAGTAGAGACTCTCGAAGAACTAAGAATGCTATCGAATATAAACGCCGATAAAAATCAGTTTCTGCAAATTATCCTCGTTGGCCAACCGCAGCTGAAGGATATGCTTCGCACTCCGCAACTGGTGCAATTTGCTCAGCGCGTCGCCTCGGACTTTCATCTTCGCGCTCTTAATGCCGAGGAAGTGACTCGGTACATCGACTATCGTCTCACTGCGGTAGGGTCTCCCAGCAGACTGTTCTCGGAACAGGCCTGCAACAGGATCGCCGAGGCAAGTCGCGGCATACCGCGTACGATTAATGTGCTTTGCGACACGGCGCTAGTGTACGGATTTGCCACGAATGCCGAGACGATTACGCTGGATTTAGTCAACTCAGTCATTGAAAACAAAGACCGATTTGGCGTGCTTCCGATTTCCGTGCCGGCAAACTGAAACATCAATGACGGCTTTCGTTACGTAACCGTCTTCTTCAGGGCAGCCTGAATTTTTGCTGTCAGATCGGCGTCAGGGGATTGTTTCAGCGCCGTGTTGAGCTGCTCGGCAGCCTTATCCAATTGATTGGAGGCGATATAGGCCATTCCGAGGTGGTAATGAACATTAGCGTGATCTGGCAGCGCCGTTACGGCCTCCTCAAGTAGCCGAACAGCGTCGGCATTTTCGCCACTCTGATAATCGATCCAACCAAGGGTGTCCTTGAATTGCGGCACCGGCGATTTCTGCAATACCTTCGCGAGCGATCGCGCGCGTTCAAGACTGGCTTTGTCGGTGCGGTGGTCAGCGAGCAAGCTTGCCAAATTGTTGGCCGCAATCATTGAGCCCGGGTCCTTGCTCAGCATCGTTTCGTACTCAGCGATTGCGCTATCGAAATTGCCTTTACGTTCTTCGATACTTGCCAACATCAGATGCAGCACTCCACTGTCCGGCTGCTCCTTTAGGCCGGCAATGATCGCATTTTGCGCCTCGTCAATCTTCTGCTGAGTTAAGTAAAAGTTGGCAAGCGCCCGATAGGCATTGGCATCCTTTGGGTTTTTAGCAATAGCGGTATTGAGGTTTTTAAGCGCTTCCTCCGGCTGCTTGGTTGCGAGATTAATCAAGCCAAGCAATGTATATGCCTCGGCGTTCGAAGGACTGGCCTTGAGCACGGTCTCTAGGAAAGCCGTTGCTTTATCAAATTGCTTCGCCCGAACATATGCGTTGACAAGAGCAGCCATCGGCTGTGACGCCGATGGAGAACCGGCGTAGGCACTTTGCAAAACAGCAATGCTTTCGTTCAGTTTATTCTGGCCCGCAAGTGCCGCGCCGCGAATTTGGTCGGCTATCCCACTGTCGTTGCCAAGGTGACGAATGGAATCAGCGATTTCTTGAGCGCCAACCCAATCCTGACGTTGTAACTTCACTTGACCCAAACTTGATAAGATCTGAACGTTTTGCGGCCAACGACTGGCCAAGTCTGTCAAAACGTCTTCAGCACGCGCGACGCTGCCGCGTCTCAGCAAAAATGTCACGTAGCTGAGGCCAACATTTGGCGCAAAATTCGCTGCTCTCATAGCGTCGGCAAATTCCTTTTCGGAAAGTTCAATTGAGCCAGAGCGCTCGTAGGCTGTTGCCAACAGTAACATCAATTCGGGCGAGCGAGGCTGATCATTGAGAGCCTGCCTCAGATCACTAATGGCGGGCTCGAGCTCTCCCCGATCCATGTGAATAACGGCGCGCAACCTCAAGCCGCTGTTATTGCGATTGTCTTTGCGCAGAATGTCCGATACGAGCGCTTCAGCAGGTTCGACTTGCTTCTTAGCAAGGTATAATTCGGCCAGTCTGATCTGCGCGGTCAACACGTTCTCTGGTGAGCTTGCCTTACTGATGAGAACCTTGAGCTGATCGACACTGCTATCAAAGTTGCCCTGTGCAAAGTCGAATTCGGCCAGTGCGATTTGATAGGGAAAGACGCCACCTCCGGCGGCGATGCGCGTTAGCAGTTCCTGCCGGGCGGATGGAGCGCCGGTGAAGGTGTTAAGGAGGCGAACCAGGTCCATTTCCGCGCCCTGGTCATTTGGCAGCGCTGCAATGATGGCTCTTTGTTCCTTTACCGCCTCATCTGTGCGATGCTGGCTGACATAAAGTTTGACTAATTCCTTGCGGAACGCGGGTTCTGCCGGATAAAGCTCGGTAAGTTTGCGGAGTAGAATTTCCGCCTGCTGCAGGTCCTGAGATTTTTCCAAAATTTGGAGCTTGTATAGATAAATGCCGAGGTCATCTTTTTGGGCTGTGGCCTCGTCGAGAGCTTGTAGGGCGCCTTTAGTATCGCCGCGTGCCATTTTATCAGCGGCGATCACCGACATCGCACTGGCGTTTTTCGGGTCAATCTCGAGCGCTGCCTGCGCTGCTTGGATCGCCCCGGTGGCATCTTTGAGCTTAAAGAGAATGACCGCTCTTAGTGCGAGAACGTCGGCGTTGCGACCATCGATGTCATTGGCGTCATTGACGAGCTTAAGAGCCTCGTCGGCGCCACCGCCGAGAAGGAGCAGTCGGGCGAGCTTTAATCTGTCGGTCACATCCTTCGGGTCGAGTTCAACGACAGCGCGTAAAGGCGGAACCATTTCGGCCCATTTACCCTCGCGTTCCGCGATATTGGCCAGCGCAAGCCATGCTGGGATGTAATCCTTTTTGACCTTGACGGCATTCTTGAATTCGACTGCCGCCCGGGCATCGTCATGCGCGGCGATAAGTTTCATGCCATCGTCATAATAGCTTTTGGCGCGGTCTTCAGGCGATCCGCAGCCGGCAACGGGAAGGAGCGCCAAGATAAGCAACGCGAGGCGCACTGTGGCCTTCAGCGGATCGAGCGGATAGAACATGCACATCCAGTTAGGTCCTAAGATCGCCTGTTACGGCCGATAGGAGGCAGACTTGATTGGTATGGCTTTGTCAGACCCCAAGCAGGCCACCAGGGTAGGCACGACGGCACGCATGCCTGCGACCGATGATCGGCGTCGAGTTCGGTTTCTGCCGGAAACACCTTAGTTGTCAGCCGCACCAGCGCGCCATCGGTTCTGTTCTTCTTGAATATTGCATCGGTGAGCAGATACCAGTTGGACCACCACTCGTTGGCGATCTTCTGTCCACGCTCATCAAACCAATAATAGACTACCCGCTTTACGCCGTCGCAGGCAATAATGACGCGGTTACATGGTAACCGCGCGGCGGTCACCGCTGCGGTGGCTGAAGAGTTCGGCGACCAGGGCTGGTTTACATTCGTCGTGGTTAGTCGGAGATCCCAGTGAAATAAATGTCTGATCACTCGGACAGTAGGAACTCAGCTCCATGCTGTCGAAATAATCGCCGCAGCCGTGGGGAAACGCCAATGAATTTTAGTCGATGGTGCCTTGATTTGACTTGTTTTCTTAACATCAGAAACAGCCCGAAAAACCGGGCGTCAATGCGGCGAATGGCTGATAAATCAATAATCAGATGCTTTTGATCTGCAAGGCAGTAACGCATACGGGATGCGGCTTGGGGCACATGCCGGGCGATGGCGTGCCCGGACATGCTCAGGACAATGGCTGAGGCGTCTTGGGTCTCGTTGATGCGTAGCGATGACGGTTTATGGGCCCACAGCCGGTGCCATCGTACCGCAATGGCGAGCGGCAATACGCGAGTTACGAGCAGCCATAGCAGGACGGCTCCGTCATGGGCATAGCGCCGCCATAGATAGGGTTCCTCCTTGATACGCCATAGCCATTCGAGGCCCAAATGGCACAAGATACGAGGCGAGCGCTTGACTGTGCCCGCGGCGAAATTGACCGCTGCGCCGAGATGGCTGCGGATTGCAGGGCGCAGCCGGTGGTGGTTGCGCAAGAGCCAAGCTTGTCCCTTTCCTGCACCGAGGGCGGCAATCAGGATCTGGGCTCCACTGGCATTTATCGTTTCGACAATGGCATCCGCGCTCAAGTCCTCCACGCTGCCAAAGCCCGGATTGAGCAACCCGACGCAATGCAGCCCGCCGGGGTTGGCATTGAGTTCCGTGGCGGCAGCGGCGGCAGCTCCTTCGGCCCCGCCGAACAAGAACAATTTAAGCTGTCGCCTCGCAGCTTGTGGCCCCCTGAGCAGGTCGAAGATGTCCGATCCAGCAACCCGATGCGTGATTGGGATGTTCAAGAGGCGGCTGATCCAGACAATTGGCATGCCATCTGCGGTGCAAAGATCACTGACGCAGACGGCCTCCCGGAATTCCGCATTGACCGCGATGGTCGCCAGGAAATTAACGTTGACGGTAGATATGAGAAACGGCGTGGCGCCCATCGCAGCGGCGCTAATCCGGCGCACGGCTTCCGCCACTTCAATGGCGTCGATTGGCGCCCCAAGGATACAATATATGTCGCGCGTCAGATCGTCTGGGACCGTCATAGCTGGCGGGGCAAGATCCTTTTCCTCACTAAGAAGGGCCGCCGAAGCCGACGTCGCATGGCCGCGATAAAAAACCGCCGTGGAATTGTTTGCCACGGCGGTAACCATGTTTAGCTGAACCGATTTAGCGTGCGGCTCTAAAAACTCCACCTAAGCCTGAGAGACGTCAGTCAAGTCGGCAGAGGCCTTGCGCTTTCTCGAGAAACCCCAAAAGCCTAACAGGCCGGTGGCAAAGAGCGGAAGAGCAGCTGGCAGCGGCGCCGATGCCACGTCGATGTTGGCATTCGCACTTCCTTGCCCACTTGCATTCACGATATAAAGCTCAGTTATCGAATAAGTGCCGCTGAGCAGCTCGCTCGTTACCATCTGGAACGCGCCTGGCCCCACAAACCCGTGTTGCGAAAGCGGAGTGGCTTGAGAAAACAGGCCGTTACCGAGATCCAGGTAGGTGGACAAGTTCTCGGTCCATCCGCCGAATAATGCGTTCGACGTCAGAGTACTCTCCAGGCCCGTTAATCCCGTGGGCGACGTCAGCCCCTGGATCGTTACCCAAATATCCAAGGTCCCGGTTGGTACGCCGGTAGTCGACACGTTTAACGAATTGCTGTTAAAGATGTCGTTTAGAACTCCCCGCGCGCCACTTACCTCATTGATGTCGTAACCGCCAATAGAGAAGCTGGCAGAAGCCGCTGAGGTCCCGCTTCCTTCAGTAGTGATTGCGCCGCCATTGATACTTGCGCCGATGGTAACTGTGGAGGCACCAGCATTTGTCGCCCACAACAGCGAACCAGCCATCGCACCGGCGATAGGGATCAGCTTCATACTCATTGTTCTTCCCTCATTGTTCTTCGCCCTTCTACCTTCGCTGGATTATCGAGATTTCTAGTTTGTAGGCTCCAGCCAATTCCCGACAGTTAGCGTTCCTATGCTTCGTGCGATTACGCGAGGACCGAGATTGCGCGTCGGCCGCTGCGGCGTTTTCGCCATGCAGATAGACCAAGCCCACCGAACAGTACCGAGCCGAAGAGCGCAGCCGCGCCCGGAAGTGGTGCGGCGGCAACCGCCCCAACCATTCCGGTAAAACCGGCGTTGTTTTGGATGTCAGCACCGGCAAAGAAATTCAATCCTTGAATCGTGTTGAAAGCGGCGGCAAGACCAGTTCCGGTTAAGGTCACTATGGCCTCAGTACCACAGTCATGATTTGGGGGATTCGTGCCGCAGTTATAGCCCAGCCACGTACCGCTGCTCAAGCCGTCCGCATTCGCCGCAGGACTTTCGAAAGTCCAAGTAAGCCCACTTGCTGAGTCCGTAATGCTGTGACCAGTGACAGTTCCGGTAACATCGAACAACAGGGTGGTTAGTCCGGAATTCCACAAGGTAGAAGGATCGATTGTTTTGAAGTCATATGTGATGCTGGTTCCACCCCCCGTTATGTCAACAGTTCCCAATATGCCGACATTTGTGCAGCCGGAACTCCCGCAATTATATTCAAGGTCGTAGGTTGTCGCATGACCGATTGCCGGCAACGACAAGCTTGTAACCGCAGCGACAGCCGCCACTAGCAGTGGCTTATAACCAGACATAGGAAGACCCTCCAGCAGTTTGATCTGACGTAACGTACACTTACTAAAGCGTTATGACCGTCGACGAGTCAATACATCTGAGGATATAGTACCGGATAAGACCATACATATCGGGGCAGCCTATTTTCGATGGCGGATCAACACGATAGCAAATTACCAGGTGTTGGGAGTCAATACGCATTGCGAGCACGCAGCACCTCGATCACCGTTCGCACCATGATCGAGCAATCGAGACGAAGATTCCAGTTGTCGATATACCAAAGGTCGAGCTCTACTCGTTGCCGAATGTCGGCTACTGTGGGGGTTGGTCCCCGACACCCGTTCACTTGGGCCCAGCCTGTCAGGCCGGGCTTGACATGGTGCCGCACGGCGTAGTGTCGAACCGCTTTGTCGAACTCGTTGTCATGGGCGAGCGCATGTGGCCGCGGTCCAACCAGCGACATACTACCCGCCAACACGTTCCACAGCTGTGGCAGTTCGTCGATACTGGTGCGGCGCAACCACTTGCCAACTCGCGTAACTCGGCGGTCGCCACGCGTTGCTTGGCAAACCGATCGGCCATCTTCCAACACGGACATGCTTCGAAATTTCAGAATGTAGAATTCCCTGCCATTAAATCCGCAGCGCCGTTGTCGAAACAAAACGGGGCCGGGTGAGTCGAGCTTGATCGCAATCGCGGTGATTATCATCAGCGGCAACAAAGACATAAGCCCTACGCTTGCGCCAAAAATGTCGACGAGGCGCTTAATACCGACTTCAGCCATATTAAGGGGTTTACGCTGCAACTCGATGCATATCGTGTCCCCGATGCGACGGGACGGGCGCATGAGGATCGTCGAGCCCATTCCGACCGGCATGAAACTGATGGTAATCGGCAACTCCCGCAGTCGAGAAAGACGCTTGATCAGTTCTGAGCAATGGTCGATCTCTCCACTCACAAGCACTTCCTCGATATTCGGTGTCTCGCGCAAATATGAAATGATTTGCGAGGCATCCTCGCTTTCAGACGATTCCGGATCACCCGCGGGAAGTATAAATTGCTGTTTTAATTCAAAGCCATGTTTAACGAGGGCGGCGACAAACCCAGTGCTGGGCGTTCCCTTAGAAATCAATATAGCGTCACGACCCAGAAATTTTTCGCGGGCCAAGCCGTGCACCAAGAACAAATACCAAAATATGCGCAGGACAACCAGGACTCCAAAACCCACAGCGGCAAATAGAAGCACACCACCGCGGGAAAAGTCGGCGCCGATTTTCAACGCAAAAACCACGGCCGCATAGAACAAAAAGACGCCGGTCCAAATCAACGCAACGCTGTAGATCTGGTTTTTGACATCCAGTAATTCGCCCGGATCGTAGAGACCGCGAGCAATCGTTAAAGATAAAAATAGAGCCGAAATGGCCGCAGCGTAGCCAACATATTGAAGAATATCGCCAGGCGCTTGGATGGTGTCAAAGTGATAGGCGATCCCGGTAAATACGGAAGAAAAAAAGATGGCGACGACATCAAACGCAAAAGCAAACGGCTCGATCGACCGGTACGAAATCAGCCATTTGCGCGGTGCCGGATATCTTCCGGCTTCACTGGCCGGCGTACCGGTAGGTGCGCTGACGCTACGAGTTACGAAGTTCATGGTTATTGATCTGCTGCGGATTGCCCGCCCCAGCAACCAATTGTTAAGCATATTGCTGCACTGCGTGCAAGCCCGTGCTTGGTGGCGCCCCTGGCAAGACGATAAACAATCTGGGTGTTTAGTTTTGCTTTTGTCATGATCGGGATTCGAGTCCGGTTTTACGGCAGTTTCTAATTCAACTTGTAATTTCAGTGGTACGCCCAAGATTCTCCTGGACGATGAGGCTGTACCGGCTCGTGGCACCTATCTTTTGTAGAATGCTGTGCATATGACTTTTGATCGTCCCGTGGCTGACTCCCAGTTCGCGGGCGACCTCTTTATTCGAAAGACCGCGCGCAACCAGAAGTGCGATCTCGCGTTCGCGAGGGCTTAACACCTTCGGCCGTTCACCACTTACCAAGGCATCGAAAGAATTCATTTGTGCACTCGCCTGGAGGACCCAGGACAAGGCGCAGCAATTCGCGTGCCAGCGAGATTGTTCCGCATTGGCACAGCAGCGCCGTGCCATAACCACGCGAATGGGATTTCACGGCGATTTATGGTGAATAGGCGCCCGCGGTGGTGCCGATCGTGGCACAATAGTAGGCCAAGAGGCTTATCTGACAGCGTCGCTTAAATTCACCACAATCCAGGACGAAATGAATCTCTCATTGGTCCGATCAACTCGGTAATCGGCTATGGACTTGGGATCTCGAGTATTGCGGTGTCGTGGTTGCGCAGCATCGTCACCTCCCGGGGCTTTACCGCGCTGAGCGTCCATCCCGAATGGCTCTCTCCGGTCCGCAGCCGCAAAATGGCCTTAGACGTATCATCCCGAAATACGGCAATCCCTTCGCTATCTTCGGCAACCGTGGCCATTAATGTCAGGATGGGGCGACTTGGCTCACTGCTGCGTACAACTTGCTGCACCTGAGGCGCCGGTGGCGCGACAGGGACTGGCGCGCGCCGCGACGCTGAAAAGATTGGTCGATCTCGCGTATCTGTCAGCGAAGGCATGGGAATTGCCCATAATGGATTTGGGTGTCCCATGGCACCAGGTTGCCATAAGTTGACGACCTGAGATTTTGCCGCGGGAGGCAAATTACTGGTCTGAATCGCGCCAGCGGCAGGTGCCGCCGTGCCGGGTAGACTTGGGCTCGGCTGCGGAATTAACTCATTCCGCATGCTGAGCTCCTGCGACGCAGCGTGTTTGACCGCGATACCGCTGGAGAATCCCACTGATGCCACCAGCATCGCACAATAGACCGCCCGCATTGCCGTCATTTCAATTTAGTCCCTGGCCACAAGCCCGATACCTCCAGCACGACTCGCATCCGCCCACCATCTCCAGCAGACACTGGAGCTTGTGCGACAAACTTATTTACAAACAGAAATGGCATCCCCGCCTCGATATCGTAAAGCAGCGGCTGCAATGACTTCTGCTCAATCTCAAATGTGGCAGTCATCCGAACCAGGCCGTCGGTCGATTGCCTGTCCTGCGGTCTGGCCTCGGACGAGACGACATTGCCGCCTATGCGAGCGATGGCGCTCGTGACGCGCTGCAGTAGTGCTGCGCTGGCGATGGTTTCCGTTTGCCCTTCCAAAAACGGCGAGCCCGCCGGTACCTCACCCCCAATTTGTCCGTTTTCTAGGGATGTCGACGCTTTAGGATGTTCGAAGCGGGCAAGTATTTCCGTGGATTCGAGAACCTTACGATGGCGTTGAACGATATCTGTTATGGCGAAGGCAGCCGAGGCAAGCAGCAAAAGTACGAATACGCCATAACACAGCGCAGGAATTGCTGTGTAGCGTAGAAAAATTCGTTCTAAAACATTAGCAATCATGAGCGCGAGGCAATCCTTGATTGGACGAGAGCTTCAATGTGGAAGCGCTCGACTGCTTCTGATGGAGAACGCGTCGTCGGCGCAAAAAACGTTGCCCGGGTAAATAACCCTGACTGCTCGATCAATTTGATCAATGAGGGGGCATCGTGCGTGGCGCCTTCAAGCTGAATTTTGTTGTCGTCAATGCGAAGCTCAGTCACGAAGGTATCATCGGGCAAGATGCGCGCCAAAGCCTCTATAATTACGACGCTCGGCGGCAAGCTGTGCTTGCGCTTCTCCAATGTCAGCTGAGCAGCGGAAAGCGTCAACGATGCCCCGCTGTCTGACGCCCCAGATGCGGCGCGAAATTTTGCGATGCGAAAGTCCAGTTCTGCCTGTTGTGCGTCTAAATTGATTTGAACGAGACGCGATCCGCAAACGGCAACCGCGGCTACTGCCCCTGCAGCCATTAGAATTGTGATGAGCATTTGGCGTATTTTGCCAACATCCGAAAGCACCGCAGTTTTCTCTTCCAAAACCCTAATGGCATCATCCTTGGAATGATGCTCTGTGGTGAAGACCGCGATTGATTGCGCGCCCAGATGAGCCGCCGCTTGCACATAGGGCGCAACGAGAGCGCGATCTGTTGCAGCCACTGTGACCATTATTCGATCCTGCCCGGCTTGGCTGGGCTTGCTCCAGCCGAACACAGCTTCAGCCGCTTTCCAGGGCGTCAGTTGATCGATTTGGGAACGAACTATGCCATCGAGAAACTCGGTGGCACGCCCGGGGAGTTCGAACGGGCGAAATAAAAAGCGGTCTGGCTTGAGCGTTATCTCAATGCGGCTGCCCCGCAATGTCGTCGCGACCGGCTCAGGCACAGCCTCGGCAATTCGACCATCAACAATTCGGATACGCTGCGAGTTTGGGCAGCCATCCGGGCGACCCTCTGGACCGACAAGACAAAACTCGTCGGTCTCGATTTCGATGAGCTTGACTGCACGCGGCGGGTCGAACCGATTGAACAGTGCGACGATAAAGTCTACGGCCGAATCAATCCAACGCGAGAAACCGTCTTCTAATGCGGTTCTAATTTTGATCAATTTCATCGCGAGACCATCCTGAGGCCTACCTTCGCAGGTGCCTCCAATTCGTCTTGCCATGACAAAATGGCATATGGATCAGGGCCATCATCGAAAGGCAAAATAGTCACTTCCGAAATCGACTTGCGCCCGTTGTCTCTTGCAATCTGAATGGTGACACGATAGGCGCTACTGGCTTCGGTCGTCACAAAGTTTTGGGCGGGGCCCAAAAGTTGCGAGAGGGCCTGTCCATTAGTCAGCACTTGCCGCTTGGCGAGGACAGCGTCCAAGCGCTCTTTGTTCATTCCAGGCACCGCAGCAAGCACCTCAGGCGCCGCTTCGAATACATTCACTTGTCGGCGACCGCTATATACAGTGACGAGCGGCAAGGCGCGCTCGGTAACTTCTGCTGGCAAACGAGGTACAAGCAAAAGCTCATCGACATGAAAAAACCGAGCAGCACGCGCGGCGTTATTATTCGTCTCGGAAGCTTGACCCACCAATGCCACACTTTGGTCTTTGGGCGGTGTGCGCCAAAGAACAATGCGGTCAGCGTAGTTTGCAGCACGCTCGGGATCTACATCGAGGGCGACGAAAAGGCCGGCGAGGAGTTCCTTCGGCGCAGTATTGAGATCGATGCGCGCGTCCTCCGACTGAAACGCAACCGACACATTCGCCTTTCCGATGCGGATATTGAATGCGCCATGCGTCGGTCGCGATTGAGCAGTTGTCGACGTCAATTGGTAGGCTGTAAGCTCGATTGCTGCTGATACCAGCGCTTGCGATTGCAACCGATCTACATGGGCTGTGAATTGATCTGCAGTGTCCCTAACATAAATGGCATAAATCGACACCAGCGTGGCCAAGGCGGCCAGAATCCACAAGACGGCAACGATGATAAAGCCATTCGGCCTGGTTCGCGGTGCGTTAGGAGCAGAAGCAATCATGGTGATTGACCAGGAACCGGTTGAGTTGACCTACCGTCGTCAGATGTCGGTGCGCCTGATTGGCGTGAGGCTAAACAAGCATCTAGCGATTTCGCGCCTATGCAGTCTGCGGGTAAATCGACGTGCAGCAGAGTTGCGGTCGAGGCGGCGAGCGCCTCCCGCGTCTTTGTATCACGCACGGTCAGCCTGACGGCTCTCGGAAGCAGGGATTCCTGTTGCCAGGTGTCGCGCCAGATCCGATCCGAACCGGCGTATGAAAGTGAAATGCTGTAGGGTGCTCCAATCAGCGCGACAGGATTAGAAAAGTGCGGTTCTTCGCTGTTATTTGCACGCTCCACGGCTTCGAACGGCGCCTGCGACCGGACCATGACGGTTCCGCTTGCGTCGGTGACTTCGGCGAAATGCACGAATTCAAGACCGGCATGTGCGTTCGGCGAAAGTGCAGTTCGCACAAAGGTGACGGAATGGCTCGTGCCATTAAAATAGGGCTTAAGCGTTTGTCGGTTAGCCGGGATGAATTCGGCAACTGCCAAATCGTTTACGAAACGATCAAGTCCGAGAGCGAGATCTTCATCGTGTTGGACGCGGGTCATGCCGCGATTCCAATTGGGCATCCATTGCGCTGTAATTGTCGCGAGCGCGATGAGGATCATCGCTGTCAATGCCGTTGCGACGACGGCCTCGATAAGAGTGAAGCCGGCGACGCTGTTGCGACTGAGCCGTCGGCGCGTCTTCATCCGCCAGCCCTCCGGTGCAAGCGGACAGTCTCGATCCGCATCATTCCGCCGTTCGGTGACTGTACCGTCACGACAATTGATTGCGGGACCCACGTCGTTGGCTGCTGCGAGTCAACGTTGGTGGCGGCGTACGGCAGCACATCGATGCGCCAGCTATGGCCGGCGCGGTCGCCGGACAAGCTACCAAGCGCGAGCTGATCACGATCCGGAAGAGCTGCCAAAACTCCCCGGGTTGTCTCAAGCTCGGTCAGTTGGCGATCGATCGAGCGGGTGCCGCGCACGGTCGTTGCAATCAACATCCCGATCGATGAAAGCGATATGGCAACAACCGCGAGCGCAACGAGCACTTCGATTATTGTGAAACCGGCTGTGCCATGTTCAGGCTGGGTTGATCGCGACAACTTCGACCCTCCCTGTTAGCCAGTTGACGCGAACCTGGTAACCGAATCCCAACCTCGTAAGTGCAATCGCGCCGCCACAAGACATGCCCGATGAGAAGAAGCGAATTGTGGATCGCGTTGGTTGTGCTGCGCAGTGTGCGGCCAGCAGCGCATCAAATTCCACGTCGTTCGGAATTTGTACGACGCGCTCGGACGCGCCAGAACTTATTAAACGAGTGGCGGCATCAACCTTGGTCACAACTTGGGTGCCGCGGCGGACTGCGGCGTCACGATCCGCTTTGAGCAATGCGGCTGTTGCGATCGCATATGATTCTAGTCGAGCCCGAGAGGTGCCCCGCGGCAACGCCAGCGTAACCGTCGCTGCTACGATTGCGAAAATAGCGAGGACACATACGACCTCTAGCAGGGTGAAGCCGCCCTCCCCGCGCCAATCGCCATCTTGACGATTTGGAGTCATGACTTTGTCCAGCTGGTGATGGTGGCTTGGGCATCGGCCCCACTCTCCTGTCCGCCGACACCGTATGACATGATGTCGTAGTTGCCGTGCTCGCCGGGTGAACGGTAGACGTACGGCTTTCCCCACGGATCATTTGGAACAGCATCGCCTCTCAGATAGGGTCCGCCCCACGGCACCGAGTTGCCCGGGCTTTCAATCAATGCGCGCAGACCTTCTGATGTGTTTGGATACCGCCCAACATCGAGACGATAGAGATCGAGGGCGCTTTCAAAACTCTCTATTTGAATTTTTGCGGCCTTGACCTTGGAATCAGTCAAATAATTGAGGACGCGAGGACCAACAAGGGACATCACGATCGATATGATGGTGATGACCACCAGCATCTCGACCAGCGTGAAGCCGCGCTCGGACCTACGCGCCGGAAGTTTTCGGATGCTTCCTCTCGCAACAACCGTAAGGGACATGGCCAGCCCTGGTTCACCCGACCAATTGGCTAACGGATAGCAAGGAAGTCATTACTGAAACGATAAGGCCACCCACGATCATGCTCATTACGATGATCGCTAAAGGTCCGATAATTCCGACAACTCGATCGAGCCTGCGCTGCAGCTTTGTTTCGTAGAATTCGGCAACCCTTGCGGCCAGCGCCGGAAGCTGCCCGGTTTCTTCACCCAATCTTAACATTCGGATGGCCATCGCAGGCAGCATTGCTTTTTCGGCCAGAGCGTCTGACAGCTTGCCGCCCTGCCGAACCTTCTCCGTGGTGCGAGTCCAAACGGCGGCATGACCGGTTGTCGCCATCATGTCGGCGAGAATTCGCAGAGCCGCGACCAGCGGGACGCCGGCACCAAGCAGGATGCCAAGGTTGCGACAGAACAGTGCAGTCCGGTGGTAGGCCAAAGCCGAACGCACCAGGGGCACATGTGATAATCCGGTGATAACTGTGGCGCGAACTTGAGGTCGGCGCGCTAAGAAAAAACTGGAGACCAGCAGGACCACGAATAGCGAACCAAGCAATTCCTTATTGTGACTCATGACCTCCGACAGACCAAAGAAAGCTGTCGCAACCGGACTGAGCTTGGCGCCAAAATCGTGAAGAACGCCAGCAAATTGCGGCATGACAAACATGAGAAAGAACATCAGAACGCAAGTAGCGGCGAATAGCAAAAATGCTGGATAGCGCAAGGCATCGGCAAGCTTTCGCCGTAACGCCTCGGCGCGGCTGCGCTCACTTGCCAGCATTTCAAGGATGCGATCGAGTTTCCCGGTTGCCTCGCCGACACGCACCAGCGCGACATACATCGCCGAGAACAGCCCTTTGTGACGCGAAAGCGCATCAGCAAAACTTTCGCCGGCCAACACATTCGAGCGAATTTTAGTTACGGTCGAGCGTAATCGACCGATGTCGACGTCGGTACCAAGGAGTTCGAGCGCCTCATCGAGCCGCGCTCCGGCCTTGAGTATAAGCGCAAGATCGAGCGTAAAAATGGTGACGTCTTCCGAACGACCCTGCGACCCAAAGCTAAAATTGCGCCACGCGGCTCTTTGCGCGCCGTCGTCGAGCACAGTGTCAATGGGCACGAGGCGGAGATACTGAATGCGGCTCGCCACCTCCGCCGGACTTGACGCCGCAATCAAGCCGCTCACAACTTCGCCACTTTGAGTCAAGGCGCGATAGCGAAAATTCGGCATCGCCTTACCTTACCGTTGTGACTCTTAGGATCTCCGCGGCGGATGTCACCCCTGCGCGGCACTTGGCAATGCCATGCTCGAACATCGTGGTCATCCCGGCCTGTATTGCGGCGCGGGCAATCGTGTCGGAGTCGGTTCGCCCGCCGATCAATCGGCGAACCTCATCGGTCGCTTCGAGCACCTCAAAAACGCCAGTACGGCCGCGGTAGCCAGTTCCGCTGCAATGATCGCAGCCATGAGACTCGTGCACGGAGTTTCCGGGTCGTAGACCAAGCATCGTGTAGCGTGGGTCTTCCGCCAGATCTGTCGCGGTCAGTTGCCGCTCAACTTTGCAGCGATCGCAGAGAATTCGAACCAGCCGCTGCGCAATCACGGCACGTATAGTCGACTGCAACAAGAATGGTTCAACACCAAGATCAAGCAGTCGCGGGACTGCGGCGGCTGCTGTCTCGGTGTGCAAAGTCGTCAGTACCAGGTGTCCGGTGAGAGCAGCATGAATGGCGATATTCGCTGTTTCACCATCACGAATTTCTCCGACCATGATCACGTCAGGATCCTGGCGGACGAAGGCACGAAGGGCCGCCGCGAAGGTGAGGCCGATCTCCGGCTTTACTTGAGACTGGTTGACACCACGGATTTCGTATTCGATCGGATCTTCGATTGTTAAAATCTTCCGCGTCGCGTCATTGAGCGCGGTGAGCATCGTCGCCAACGTTGTGGTCTTGCCACTACCGGTGGGGCCGGTCACAACGACTATGCCGTGCGGCAGTCTGAGGAGTTGTTTGAGCTTTGCTTCATCCTGCGTGGACAGCCCGAGCTTTGCAATTTCGAGCACACCGCGATCCTTCGGCAGCAATCGAATGGCGGCGGACTCGCCGAATTGCGTCGGCATGGTCGCGACACGAATATCAATATCTGATCGTGCAACACGCAGGTGTGCGGCACCGTCTTGCGGTAAGCGGCGCTCGGCAATGTTCAATCCCGCAACAATTTTGATGCGCGAGATCAGTGCTTGAGGCAGTACCTTGGCCGGCGTTGGCACGCTGCGCAACAGTCCATCGACTCGCAGCCGCAAAAGCATGCCGCCGCGGATCGGCTCAACATGAATATCGGTCGCGCGTAACTCGACCGCTTTCTCGAGGAGATCGTTCACGGCGCGGACGACAGGCGCGCCACTTGCAAGATCCTGCAGGCTCTCGATGTCATCCTCGCCCTGAGCAATCGTCGACTCGCCCGCGTCCGATGCGAGCGTCTCGTCCTCATCGAGCCGCTTCGACAGGACAGTCGCGATGTCTTCGAAGGACGCGACCTCGACCGTGACTGGTCCGCGCAGCACGATTTGAGCGGCACGAACTACGGCGGCATCGGTGGGATCGGCGACGACGATCTTGGGGCCACTTTCGGCCGGCGATTGGCAAGGAAAGATAGCCATCTCGCGAAGAAAGCGGGGTGAAAATCTGGGCGCAAGGGAGGATGCGGCCAGCAATTGCGGCAAGGAGAGGCGCGGAAGCTGATAAAAGCGAGCGACCTCGTCCGCAAAGTCATTGGCCGACAAGTCGGTCAGTTCCCATAGATCGCGAAGCCTGGTTTGCCCCCCCGATTCATCGGCCGATGCGGTTTTGGCCAGCAAATCGCCGGTAATGGCGCCTTTTCGCAGCAAATAGTTGGCGAAATCCAACCACCCTAGAGCGGGCTTTGTCTGCTCGACCGAAATGGCCTGATGGCGTAGGGCGAGGTTCATGTTGACACGAATCATCAAATGCATTCAATCGGTTAATACGCGATTAAGATGATTCGGATGCTCGGTCTCAGGCGTCGCTTTCGGACGGCGTGTACAGGGTGGGCATTGATCATGCTCACGCTGATTCTTGGCGGCTGCGCGGGTAGCCCAATCCCTAAATCAGCCGCTACATCCCCATCGAACGTTGACGTTGGCGCGCTGGTTCGTGAGGTGGATTTGTCGCCGCGTCCACTGCAGCGCGTCATGCCATCTGACTCAACCGGAGCCACAACGAGGCCGCAAGCTCAGGTTTATTACGGCGATGGTGGTCCGGCATTGGCCAGCGCGCAGCCAAGCTCCGGCAATGACGATGGCGGCCCAACGACCACGGGAGCTCTCCCCCCCGCCGCCAACGCCAGCCCCGATGGGAAGGGGTATGAACTGAACTTTGAAAATACGCCCATTGCAACGGTGGCCAAAGTCGTTCTCGGTGACATCCTGCACGTCGGCTACACGATCGATGCGCGCCTGCAAGGAACAGTCACTTTGGCCTCGGGCCAGCCGGTGCCGCGAGCGGACATCCTGTATGTGCTCGAAGATGCGTTACGCGTCGCCAATGTGGCGTTGGTGCGCGAAGGCAAATCTTATCGGCTTGTCCCATCGACAGAGGCGCAAGGCACCGGCACAATCGACACTTCGCGAGGGTTAGAGCCGGGATACGGCATTACCGCAATTCCGCTGCAATTCGTCTCCGCGGCCACCTTGGCCAAACTGCTCGATAATATTGCCGCCAAACCTGGAATGGTCCGCGCCGATCCATCCCGCAATATCATCGTAGTCCAAGGAAATGCCGCCGATCGCCAAGCCGCTGTCGACACTGTCCATGACTTTGATGCCGATTGGATGCGTGGCCAATCGGTCGGAGTATTTCCGGTGAGCAATAGCACGCCGGAACCAGTGATCACGGAACTTCAAAAGATCGTCGACAGTGGCGAGGGCGGCTTAAGCGAGAGCCTGGTCAAGTTGCAACCGATCGCCCGCCAGAACGCCATACTCGCCGTTACACGCAAGCCATACCTTTTGAAAGAAATTGGAACTTGGGTTGCTCGCTTAGACAAATCTGGAACGGCCGGCACCAGCGTGCGAGTTTATCACATGCGCTTTGGTGATGCGCGTGACGTTGCAGTATTGTTAAACGAGATTTTTGCCGGAAGTTCCGACAGCGGCCTGGATATGCCAACAAATGAATTGGCACCCGGCTCTGGCGCAATGACGTCGAGCAGCGGCCCGGCAAGCTTGAGTGGCGCCCAGCGGACCGGCAGCGCACCTGGGATATCCCAACCAGGGCAGACCTCAAATTCGGGGCAATCATCAGGTACGCAGCTCGCAGCCAATTCCGGCTTCTCAAATCAGCCCCAAGGACGAGGAGGCGCGACAAACCAATCAGCAGCTTACAACCTCGGGGGAACAGGCAACGGCGGCGCGTCAATTCTTCCCGGCGTACGGATCGCCGCCGATGTGAAAAACAATTCATTGCTGATCTATTCCAACATGGAAAATTACCGCATTATCGAAAACACCCTTAAACAACTCGATCGGCCGCAGTTGCAGGTCGCGATTGATGCAACAATCGCCGAAGTCAGCCTCAACGATCAACTGAGCTACGGCGTCCAATTTTTCCTGCAAAGTCGCAACTTGGGCCTTCCGCCGAACGCCGGCTCGATCGCTAATAACACTGTCGATAATAGCAGTCCCACGAATAGCGCCTTACTCAATGGCGTATCCAGCGCTGTGTTGAGCCGGGTGTTGCCTGGTTTTAATTTTCTCGTTGGCTCGGAAGCGAACCCTCAGGCAATCCTCGATGCGCTGCATACTGTTACAGCAGTAAAAGTGCTGTCGACGCCGTCCATAGTCGTCGTCGACAACCAACCAGCGACCTTGCTTGTTGGTGACCAAATTCCAGTCACGACACAATCCGCGACTGGCGTCATCGCCCCAGGGGCGCCTATTGTCAATAATATCGACTATCGCAACACCGGCGTAATCTTGCATGTCATTCCACGCATCAATGCCAATGGCAATGTATTGCTGAACATCGAACAAGAAATCAGCAATGTCGCAAATAACGCCAACGCAGCGACGCTGACGCCAACCGTTTCACAGCGCATTGTCAAAAGCTCAATCGCCGTTGCCAGCGGACAGACAGTCCTTTTGGCAGGCCTAATAAGCGAGACGCATAATAATACCGCCAATGGCATTCCGGGTCTTGATCAAATTCCAGGACTTGGAATTTTATTTTCACAGAATAACAAACAA
This sequence comes from uncultured Alphaproteobacteria bacterium, assembly GCA_963724715.1. Taxonomy (GTDB): domain Bacteria; phylum Pseudomonadota; class Alphaproteobacteria; order Rhizobiales; family Xanthobacteraceae; genus BOG-931. The sequence continues at coordinate 792,855 of CAVRVV010000009.1, forward strand.
GTTCAACGCGATGAGCTCATTATTTTTATTCGGCCACAGATCATTCGTAACGGCAGCGACGCGCGCCGAATAGCCGAAGACTTGCGCAACAAATTGCAAGGCTCCGTGCCAATCTCACCGTTCATTGCAAGAGTTCCGCCATGTTGCACGAAATGAGCCTTCGAAAAAAAATGCGACGGGCGACGCTGTGATTGTCTCTTCGGCGCGCATATCGTCGCCCCGCTGGCTCGCGGAGCTCGCGGACTGTTATTCGACGAATCCGCTCGGAACAAGACTGCTAATAGGATCACTTGCCGTTGCCACTGTCGTCGTGAGTTCTCGGCATCGCCCCTGACACGATCGGAGTACTTGGTGCGGGCTTAGCGTTATTGATGCTGGCAATCGCCCTCATTGATTGGCGTCGCTTTATAATCCCAAACGAATTGACTGGCGCCGGCCTCGGTCTTGCAATGGTGCATGCTGTTGTTCGGGAGCCAGAGGCGATGCTGACTTCTTTGGCCTTTGCCGCGATTCGCTGCGTTTCGTTTGCGCTGGCCTTGCTCGCTATCCGATACGTATACAAGTGGATGCGTGGCCGCGACGGCATTGGACTGGGTGACGTCAAGCTCGCCGGCGTTGCAGGAGCGTGGCTAGACTGGGCGATTATGCCGATCGCAGTCGAGATCGCAGCCTGCACCGCGCTGTTGGTTTATCTGCTTCGACAATTTGCCGCAGGGCAGCCCCTCCGCGCAACGAGCCGGTTGCCATTTGGACTATTTTTTGCGCCAGCGATTTGGCTTTGTTGGGCCCTTGAAACGACGGTTCTGGCTCACTTTTAGTACGCATGCCGACGATGCACGCGTCTAAAGCTATATTACTTCGCCAGACTGTAAATATTTGGAAGATAGGGCGAAATCCGTCTCCGTCCGCCGGCATATCCCACCGTCATTAACATAAACGCACGGAACCAATTTATCTTTTCCGAGTTATTTGCTTATTGGACGGACGGTGCGCTAGGCGTCATCACAATGTAATACTACAGCGCCTAAGTTGCAGATGGTGTACTAGATTTTTGAGTCTTGTGATCGCTCGAATGAAACGCTCCATCGACGAATTACTAGGCGATAAGAGTGCGAGTACGCTGAGCCATCGCGAGCGCGAAATCGCGCTTCTGATCGCGCAAGGTTTGTCGAATAAAGAGATCGCTCGCGAATTAGGACTAAGCTACGGGACTGTAAAAATTCACGTGCATAGAATTCTTCGGAAATTGGGCACAAAAAGTCGTTACAGCCTCATCGCACGATTGAGGCCACTAAACGTCGCTGTGTAAATCGCAAGCAGCACCCGCTGCATTACGGCGCCGGCCACGGTGGCAATCAGCTCTATCGCGTTTTTGAGCGATCCGTTCTAATCCACCGGGTCTCCACTCTACGGAATAAAATGCGGCCATAAAGCCCAATCTTTCCGAGTGCGTATGGTGCGATCGACAGCGTGGCCCCAAGGGGTAAAATACTTCGCCCATATTTCCACCACGCCACAATAGTAGCCAGCAGCAAGGCCAGAAAGCTTTCCATGCTGATGAGCATTGGGACGGCAGATAGGCCAATGAGTGCGGCGAACGAAGCCAATAAAAACATTCCGACCACGAGCATGACCAGCAATGACAGCGGTGGGACTACGAGGTCGAGCGTTAGGGCCAGCAGATCCTTGTTGTTTTGCCTGAGCGCAACCCAAATCAGTTTCGGAGCCACGTTTACAATCGTATGAATGTGGCCGTGCTCCCAACGTGAGCGCTGTATTTCGGCTCCCTTTGCTGACGATGCGAACTCGCTGGTCACGCGAGCGGATGGGCAAAATATCGGTGGATGCCCGGCTTTGGCTAGGCCAAGCCCAAGCTGCAGATCCTCAACGATCATTGCCGTAGCCAGATCGGCGGAACGCAGAGTCTCCCAAGGAAATGCCATTCCGGTCCCCACCAGCTGGCACGGCAAGCCGAGTGCGTTGAGCCCGAGAGGACGAATCCAGTTCTTGACGCACCAGGCGAATTCGGCAACGCGATGATTAATCCCTGATTGATCGGGCGCAGTCATCAAGTAGAGCGCCTGGACCGGTCGTCCCGTCATCGCGCAGTTCGCTGTTAGCTGGGCAATGGCGTTCGCATCCAGCCTGCAATCGGCGTCAATCAATATGACGATATCGGGTGGATCCAAGCTGAGGTACCGTATGCCAAAATCCAAGGCGTATCCCTTGCCGATGCGGTCGGGATCGCGCCGCTCGATAACCTCGGCACCCGTCGCTGCGGCGACTGCCGCGGTGTCGTCAGTGCAATTATCCGCCACAACGATGATCCGGTCGCCAGAACGTAACTGACCTTTTATGTCGGCCAAGGTTGGTACCACGCCCGTGCTTTCATTATGCGCTGGCACGAGCACCGCTACGCGCCTGCGGATGTCATCGCGTGCATTTGGAAGATTCGGCCGCTTCGGGAAAGCGACGGCAAAAATTATCTCGACGAAAAATACTGCTACGGGGATCGCCAGTGAAACTGCACTGATCACTAATATCCCTGAGACGATCGCCTCCATCGGGGTATTTTCCTATTTTGGGACGGCTTCCAGTCAGGTACTGCACGGTTGGCGCTCAATCAATGGTTAATCTAGAACGTGGTTGCTTCCGTCCCGCGATCCTATTCGCTGGCAGCGAGGGACGCCGCCAAGCCGGATCTGAGGGCCCATCCTCCACGTATCGGCGAGGGCTCCGTTGCCGCCCAGCAAAACGGCCCCATCCTTACCAAGGAGTTGCAATTTACCCCATGCAATTGGCTAGCATTTTAGCAAAAGCATAATGGGCCCAGTGCATATTTCACCAAGAATGGGATGTGCCATGCAAAACAGACGAAGGTTAAAGCGCACTCGCGTATTGAAAGTTGCCCAAATCATTTTGAATAATGGCTCAACGATCTTCGACTGCACCGTCCTTAATCTGACGAATGTGGGCTCATGCCTACACGTGCCGACTTCTGACGGTATTCCCAACGCGTTCGCACTCACTTTTGACCGCGCTCGTTCCAGCCGGCAATGTCGTGTGATATGGCGAACCCCAAAAAAACTTGGCGTTTCATTCGGATAAGTGGCCACACGACCAGTGGTGCAAATGACCCGGTGAACCTCACCTTAACGACATAGCTTAAGCTGCCACGCGCCATTCCAAAACTGCTTTTTCCGCGGGCTTGTTTAGATGAACTTTGCTGTCTACGAAATGCACCCATTCAACGGAAATAACATGGGGCTTGCCGTCGGCCTTGGGATCGTCGCCCGCTAAGACGAGCTGGTCGGCGGTTTGTTTGTGATCGATAGTTCCAACATGTTGACCATCTGATCCAACGACTTCCATGCGCTCCTGGATATTCAGCGCCACATGTCTTCCGAGTGCAGCATGCATGACGCTCCCAGCCAGATAACCGATCTGAAGAGCTATAATGACCAAAACGATAGCTAAGGCCACGGACCCCAATTGATTTCCGCGCACTAGCTCAACGGCGGCGGTGCCGATTGCCGCTAAAATGATCGTTGGAAAAAGGGCGAATACATTAAAACGTAGACCAAGTGCTGCGCCGATGACGGCACCAATACCTATCGTCATCATCGTTGCTATCTCCACTGCGATGTTGGAACTCGGAACCGCCCCTATTAATCGGAACCGCGCCTATTAATCGGAACCGCTCCTATTAAAACGGCTATCGACCCCTGGTGGCTTCGCAAACGTTTTCACGATGGTGTGAATGCAAAACCCTGGAGCAGCTTGTGAAATTGTCCTTTCATTCAAGGAACGGGTCTCATTTGCGTGCCCGTGCTGCGATAGATCGCAATTGCAGATGGCAAAAGTCACAACTGATGCCAGCTTGGTCGTTTTGCGTCACAAACCGGCGCCGCTGCCTCGCATTCACTGTCTGGCCTGCGCGAGTTGGCGGGAGCAGTTGCGAGGTGGAATTAGAGCCGAGAGTGGCGAGCCCGCGGAACATCGGTCGTCGCAATGGAGCGCTCAACCATTGATTGGCCTCCAACAATACGGGCATGCCGATGGTTCGATCGTCGGCGATAGCTGTTTGCAGCCAAACGGAAGCCTATTCTAAATCGCCATTTCAGGCGATCGGAAGCGCAATCCTGATATTCATCTACGATTGACATGCTCCCAACAGCCCGCCTCACTTTGCCTGCCAGCATACGCCCCGGACGTAGAACCGGACAAGGAGATTAAATGTGCCCCCTTCGGGGGCCTTGCTTTCATCACGTTGCGATTGATATTCTTAAGAATTGTCAACAAGTTGCAATGGGTTTGCATAGTGTGATTGGCAAGGGAGCGCGTTCAATGGTTTTCTCGAAGAATCAGGACGAGCAAAGAATTTTATCCGCAATAAGGGAATCTCTCTTTCAACAAAATCCTCAAATGGCGCAGTTAGGAGGGCGTCCCCACGAGGAAGGTGCTTTAGTGGAAGATGACAAGAGCGTTGATGAAGTATCTTATCACGCAGCGGCCGGTATTGTGCCGGAGCCTTCGATCAAACCAATTGAGCGGCAAGCGACAGCGCAAGGTGGCGCCATAACCCGCGACAGTCCCAGCATTGCTCCTGACGCACCTGCGATTGCCTCAAATTCCCGTCAAACAACCCCGCAGACAGTTTCCAGCGTCAGACCATCGGTAGCGAAACAGCTATTTCGCACGGGCGCTTACGGTGCCCTCATCACCGTATTTGTCAGCGCTGCACTTGTTTGGCAGTCCAGCGACGACACGACGAAGGGCATAATTAAAGGCTGGGTAAATTCGCTAGAATGGTCATCGCCCCCTGTTAGCAATTTACCTCCCCAATCTGACAGCGTCATTGAGGCGGTTTCCTCGAGTGCAGGCCAACCGCCGCATACGGGGACCACAGTCATCAGAGCAGCAGCCTCGGCGAGTGAGCCCTCGCCGACATCAACCCCGACTGAATTTTCTCCTGAATCTTCTCCTGACTTGAAAAAGCAACTTGAGACACTAACCAGTGATCTGGCCGTTGTTAGACAGATCGTTGAGCAGGTCGCTGCCAGACAAGACCAAATGGCACGGGACATTGCGACACTACAGGCAGATGAACAGAACCTTCGACAACGGATTTCTCGACCCGTCTCGCCTTCCGGGAGGCGACGGCCGCGACCATGATATGGGGGATTTTTGCGGCGGCAAAAATCTTCGGCCCATTTTTCAACTGTCTCGCGGTTCTGTCCGGCCGACACTCTTCGAATCGGCAATCTGGCTGCCGATCATTGCTGTCCCGCCCAAGTGGTAAATTGACTCATTTTTTGACGTTGCTGACCGATCGCCAAGCACCTCCTTGGGTGTGATGGCTGCCGATGACCCAAATCAGTATCTGTCGTTCTTAGCAACAAGCATGTCAATATGCTCTCGTCATCTCGCCATATCGTACCGCAATAAATTCGGCACTAGAAGCGAGTGCGCGCTCGACAATCGCCGATGTGAGACCTCGACGGCCAATACGATGGATGCGGCAGACCGACTTGCCAGCACGCACGCGTGCGAGTGCCTCCTCAGCGGTACCATCCGGCCTGTCGACGCCATACAACTAACCCGTCGCCAGCTTAATGTCGCTGGTCATCTCCTTTGAGAATTCGACTCCTGCGACGGCTCTCAACTTGCATATTTGGCGCCCACTTCGTTGCCCGTCCGCCAGACCACCTTGTATCTGCCATCCTTGGCTGGACCGTCGCCGGAGAGGAGCAGCACAAATTCATCGGGAATTTCAAGTCCATTGAGGAAGAGGCGCACGCCACCGTCGGAAATGTCGGTAATGAGACAATAGGTCGGCACCGCGTCGTAGCCAAACTGTATTTTTGCCATACGCTCCAGAGGATAGCGCGGCACCTTGCGTCTGTCTTCAGAGCTGAATGAGCGCATGATGTGGCTCCCCGATGCGGGCGCTTAAGCCCCTCTCATCAAGACCTACTGAACTGCGATTGCCCAACCCCTAACGCGCGCACTTAAATTATCCTCACATTGTCTAAATTTGGTCCCCATCCTCTCGGGCGTCGCGTGGACGCGCCACCTACCAGCTGCCTGGGAACGAATTGTCGGATCGTATCGGTTGGCTCTGGCAGCGCGCGTCAACGGTTGCATTGGCAATACTGCCAGCCGGCCGCGCGGAGGGCGCGGCGCCCCTAGGGCATCCAGCGGCCTGCGCCATTGGGCGCCCGCACTCCACAAGAATCCCCTAGATTCTGCATCCCTAACTCGCCCGTTCAACGTTGCCCTGGCGCCCGCCTGCGGCAAGGCGCTTTTTTTGCTATCGTCCGTGATCATGGACGACCACCACATCCTGATTCTCTCAATCCTTGTTGGCATGGCAGCGGCGGGGATTGTGATCGGAACCTACCTGGTGCAGCACGCGCACGGATGACAGGGCGAGCCTCGCCGTCCGCCTCACATGCGTGTAGGAGGGGAAGGAGGTCCAATCCTTCGGGCAACGAGGCTCGAATTCATGGTATCGCAGCGGTAGGGTTTCCAGGAGCAAAGCATTGGCGATCGTTCTGATATTCGTGATCCTGGCCGCGGTCGTCGTCGTCGGCTTAGTGGCCATCATGCTCAGCGACCGGCGGCATTGATTGGTGGGGCATCTCTGAAGCGGCCTTCAGGTGCTATTTGCGTGCGTCGCGCTGCCCTTAAGGCACGCCATGATTTAGTGCGGGCATGCCGTGGATGCCAATCGCGCGCCAATGCTAAATCGTCACTGGTTTGGGAGTTTGAGCAAATGTCTGCAAGCCTGCAGCGTTGCGGCCTATAGCAGGCGACGATCGAGCCGGCGCCTCGTGTGCTGCACGAGGGGTTTACAGGGTTGCGGGGCGCGTTTGTGCTAAGGGTTTGGCAACCGTTGCAGGGGGATTTGCAACGAAGTCGAGGGGTTTGTAGGGTGTTCTGCGAGCTACGCACTGTGCTTCGGGCGGTAACAGAAAACCTGTCAGGTCGGGATAGAATGATTGAGTGTGGGAGAGTGTTGTGACAGACGCTGATTGTCGAAGGTATGCAGCCTACTGCCTTGAAATGGCTGAGGCGGCCAAGTCTGAAGGCGATCGAGCGAGGTATTTGGAGTTGGCTCAAGCTTGGTTGAGCGAGGCTATATCTCTATCGCCAATGAGCGTGAAAGCCGAGCGGCCCGCCAAATCACACTAGCGCGGCTGTTGCAGGAATTTCACAAAAAAGTTGTATTATTTCTCTTGCACGTAGCTTTGCCACTGCGCGCGCCTTACCTAAGCACGGACTAAGCCCCGGACCCCGTCGGGGCTTTTTTGCTTGAACGACCCATCGACAGCGATGTGACGGATCTTGTGACGACGGTCTGTCACAGTACCGGTACGGCATTCGTCGCGATCTTGCGTATGATTGCTTCGGCGCGAGCTACGCTGTTCCTGCCCTACGGCACCACGGAGCCTAAGTGTATGCAGGATCCGTATTGACCTCCGCTTTGTCTGGGGTCACAACCGGTGCACGGCACAGATTACGAGGATCTGGACATTAGTCGCGAGTAAAACTCTGCCATTTCATCCCATGCGACCTTTTCGCTCCAATTCAGGGCACCGCCATCCGCCATGTCCGTATTGATGCGAATTCGAGGCTCGGAGAAGTCCGACTGCGCTTTAAGCTCAACCTCGCATTTCAGACCCAAGCGCCCACTCATTTCACTCGCTAACCGACGAGCAAATGAGCCCTGCGATTCGATATACCCACTGGGATTTGTGCGACCAATTCCGTTGCCTAAAGTCGAACAGAAATGAACATAAGCTTTGGCCAAAAGGGATACATGAATATTGTCGCGCACATATGATGGAGTGTTGACAATTGGTACGACAGTCGCAAACCAGTTCTTGATCAGATAGTACGTAAATCGCGGCTCCTCATATGGTCCAAATGGATTCGGTATCACGAACTTTCCCAAATCAATTTTCCTGGATTGCGCATAGTAGCGGAACATTTGCCAAGTGAGCCCCTTCGACAAACCATATGGAGAAAATGCGTTGAGCGGAACACTACCCGCCCCCTCATCATTTTCGAAAACACTTCCAGTAAGAACGATCTTGCTGCAGCCAGCGTCTCGCAAATGATCAAGAATGAGCGGCAAGCGACGCGTATTATTCTCAACAGCCGCAGCGACGTTGAAATCAGAACTTCTATAGTTGGTGACTTCGGCGGCGTGGTGACACAGCAAATCCCAGCTGCTTGCTTTGATTAGGTCAACGAATTGGTCGTCGCCGAAAGAAATGCCATAGATCGGTCGACAAACTTCAGCTAGCGACTTGACTCGTGCCTGCCGCAAATCATCCGCGTATTCGTGCTGCCGGAACACCGCAAAGACTTCGTGGCCAGTGGATGCCAGCTCCTTGGCGAACCAGTAGCCCGTGAATGAGCTCCCGCCGGTGAAGAGAATTTTCATGCGCCCAGATGCCATGCCGGATTAAAATCAGGCTGGCTCTTGTCCTTTTCGGAAACGACGGTAGGCGCTGTGGGCCACCGCAACCCGAACTTTGGGTCATTGTAGCGAATGCCGCGTTCATGTTCCGGGGAATAGAACTCATCGACGAAGTAAATCGCCTCGGTATCATCGGCGAGCGTCAAGAACCCGTGGGCAAAGCCTTTAGGCACATACATCATGCGACGGTTCTCGGCGGTGAGCTCGACGCCGAAGCTCAGACCGAACGTCGGCGAACCAGAACGCAGATCGAGAATCAGATCATAGAGACTGCCGCGAATGCAACGAACGACTTTTGTTTCTGCCCGCGGCGCAAGCTGGTAGTGCATGCCGCGAAGCGTACCCTTCTGTGCGCTCAGTGAGTTATTTACCTGACAGAAATGCTGGGCGAGATCGTGCTGCTTGAATTCATTCTCGCAAAATGCCCGCGCAAAGAAACCGCGATCATCGCCCTTTTTGTCGAGGTCAATCAGATAAGCGCCCGCGAGTGGAGTTGGGGTGAAGATCATGAATAAACTGGATTTGACAGCATGAGGCTAGGCGACGTTTTTGAGCCGATCCATTCGCTGTTTCAAGGTGCGAAGCCGTACGAACTGATCGCCAGCCCAATCCGCCTTGCTGAAGCCGTGATCGACCAGTTTTCGATGCAACTCCTCCATCCCTGTGGAGAGGTTGTACTGAAGTTTGAAATCGGGGAGGACTTTCTTAAGCAGGTCAAACTTGACTCTGTAGTTTCGTGGATCGGCGCCGACCTCGCCCGTATAGGTAATTGTCGCATTGGGAATCAGCGTTTTTACCCTGTCGCCAATATCTCGCACTTGATAATTCTCATCGTTACCGCCGACGTTCACGGCCTTGTTGGAAATGTTTTCCTTGGGGGCAGTCATGAAGGCGACAAAGGCTCGAGCGATATCACGGCAGTGTATGAGAGGACGCCACGGCGAACCATCCGACATGATACGTATTTCGCCAGTGGCCACGGCACAGGCGAGAAGGTTGTTTACAACCAGGTCGACACGTAACATTGGCGAGTGACCATACGCGGTCGCGTTGCGTAGATAGGCGGGCGTGAAGTCTCGATCGGCCAATGCCGAAACGGCCTGCTCGGTTTCGATTTTGGATTTGGCGTAAGCCGTCAGAGGATTGAGTGGGTCACTTTCATCGAGATCGAGCTTCTTGCCTGCGCCGTAGACCGAGCAACTCCCGGAAAATAGGTACCGTGGGACACCTGCCATTTTTGCCAGTCGAGCGATTGCAATCGATGCATTCCGATTAATCGAATAGGTGGATGCGGTATCGACCTCCCCCATCGGATCATTGGAAATGGCAGCGAGGTGCATAATACAATCGTGGCCGTCGAGATGTTTGACAGTTATGTCCCGGACATCCATGACCAAGTCGTGGTCCGCCGGGACGAGCTTTTCCCACTCACAGCCCTGAAATAGAGCAAGATCACACCCGGTGACGGTATAGCCGGCTTGCTTGAGCAGGTCGACCAGATGCGCCCCGATGTAACCTTTGTGGCCGGTGACAAAGACTTTCATGATTGGACCCTTCATTACCCTTTATCGGACATTCCGCCTGTGAACTTATACCGTTTTCCACGGCGCATTGCCGGATTTCCAAAGCTCCTCGAGGTACTCGCGGTCGCGTTGGGTGTCCATGGCGTACCAAAAGCCGCGATGCTTGCGGATGCTCATTTGGTGATCACGCGCCAGCTTTATAAGCGGCTCCTTTTCCAGCACGCAGCTTTCCTCGTCGCTAAGGTATCGCAGAAAGTCGCGCTGAAAGAAAAAATAGCCGCCATTAATCCAATTATCCATGAATGCAGGCTTTTCAGCGAAATCTACCACTTCGTCCTGATCCAGTTTCAACTCGCCGAAACGTGAGGGAGGATTAACGCCGAGCACTGTCCCGATCTTTCGATGCGCGAGATGAAATTGCAACTCGTCCCCGAGATTGGCGTCGGTAAGACCGTCGCCATAAGTTACCGCGAAATGTTGCGCATTGCCGAGATATTTTGCCGCCGCCCGCGCCACACGCGCGCCAGTCATTGTCAGCCCGCCTGTATCAGCGAGCGTCACTTGCCAGTCCTGCTCATGATCAATTTTATGCACCTTCACATCGTTTGTTTTCAGCCCGATAGTAAAATCGCTGTTCATCGTCGGGTAGTTGAGAAAGTAGTCCTTTATGACCTCGGCCTTGTAACCGAGGCAAAGAATGAAGGACCTGAACCCGTGGTGAGAATAGGTTCGCATGATATGCCAGAGGATAGGGTGATTCCCGACCGGCACCATGGGTTTGGGGCGTGTTTCGGTTTCCTCGCGGAGCCGCGTACCGAGCCCACCGCAGAGGATAAAAACTGGAACCTGAGAGGGTTGCAAAGCCGGAACCTCATGATACGGCTCAATGATGCGAGCGGTCGTTGGTCGGCACCATCGCTGGGGATGCCGTTTTGCGCAATTGTCAATCTGCTGCCGGACCAAAAGATGCGAAAGTGCGGTTAACGGGATGGCCCGCAGAAGTCAATAAGAGTGTGCTACACCCGGTTCCGCAGACGTCGCGTTAGGTGTCCTTAATGAGATCAAAAGTAAGCATGAAGAGCCGCGGCCGAAGACCTGAAGGTAAATACGACGCAAGCTGCGCAATTTGGTGAGAGCGTTTGCGGAGGATCCGCGACATGCGATCCCCCGGGTTCACCACTTACGAGAATTGCGGCCGTCAAAGTCGGGCCATCAGGACGAGTTTCTTAACATGCAGCAGGCGAGCCGCCAAATACCAATAAAGATATTGATGGTTGCCGAACATGCGTCAGCAGTTTTCGGCGGTGAGGCGCTCATACCCTTTCAATATTTCAAACACCTTCGCGAGATGGGCGTCGATGTACATCTTCTAGTCCACGCAAGGACGGAAAAGGAGCTGTGCGAGGCATTTTCCAATGACAAAGGTCGTCTGCACTTCGTTCCCGACAGCCTTGTGAACGTATGGTGTCACAAGATCGCACAACTGATGCCCGATCGGCTTGCGGAGTTTACCGTTCGCGCAATAAGCCACTTCGAGACCCAGATGCGCCAGCGTCGCCTCGCCCGATTTTTGATCCGCGTTCATCATTTCGATGTTGTCCATGAGCCTATTCCCGTTTCGCCAAAACTACCTTCGATGATGTTCGGCCTATCCACGCCAGTCATCGTCGGTCCAATGAACGGCGGGATGGACTATCCCGCGCACTATAACTTGGCTGGCCCCTTTGAGCGCTCAGTCGTCTGGATCTTGAGATGGACCGCGGCGTTCTGGAATAACGTTCTGCCGGGGAAGAAGCACGCCGCGCTGATCTTGGTTGCAAATGAACGGACCTACAAAGCTCTGCCCTTTAATGTCAAGCAGAAGCGGATCCTCAAGATCGTGGAAAACGGAGTCGACCTCAGTCGTTTCAGTGCCAAATCAGATAGGCCAGGAAGTGAAAAAGTCAGTGTCATCTATATCGGACGGCTGGTGGACTGGAAGCGCGTCGACCTGCTAATCGATGCCTGCAGCAAATTAATTGGCGAGGTAAACTTCCACGTTGATATTGTGGGTGACGGTCCGCTACGCCACGCTTTGGAAGAGCAGGTACGGCGACTATCTTTGACAAATCGCGTACAATTCCACGGCCGACTGGCGCAGGCGGCGGCTGCCGAGCTGTTGCGCAATTCGGACATCATGGTCCTTCCCAGCATGCGCGAGTGCGGGGGAGCAGTGGTGCTAGAGGCCATGGCCTCGGGAGTTCCAGTCATTGCCACGAAATGGGGTGGTCCTGAAGACTATTTGACCGGCGACACCGGCGTCCTCATCCCACCCGCCACCCCCAAAATATTCGTTCGCGAACTTGCCAATACTCTATATTCAATGGCAAAAAGCCCGAAACTTCGCACCCAAATGGGGCAAGCTGGCGCCCGTCGCGCTCGATTGCTCTATGACTGGCGGGTGAAGGCGAATAGGATATTGGATATTTACGAAGATGTCGTGAAAGAGCACATTGGCAAGCAACAATCAGTGGACGCATGACCGCACTGTATTCGACCCTGGCTAACCAGGAATTGAAGGGTGCCAAAAATAGATACCTAGTCCCTTCCCGGCTATGGGTGGCAGGTGTCCTGGCGGCATGCCTAATTCTGATGGGCATCAGCGCTCGCGATGGACTTCAGAATCTGTGGACCCGTTGGTGGTACGAAGATGAGTATGGGTACGGCCTTCTCGTATTAGCCTTAATGCCGTTCCTGCTTTGGAGGTGTTGGTATCAGATCATAGCCACATCGGGCGGAACGAGGTGGCCCGGTTTGGTAATCCTCGCAGCAGCGCAATTGTGCGCCGTTATCGCTGCGCTAGGTGAGTCGTACTATCTTGAACAAGTTGCGCTGATCGTGAGCTTGCTAGGCGTAGCTTTGGTGGCATTTGGCAGTAGGACGTTTCGCGTATTCATGCCGCTTACAGTTTTGCTGCTCATGACGGTTCCTCTGCCGTACACGCTTCAGGCAATGCTCACGGTGAAGCTGCAACTGGTTTCCACGACTCTCGGAGTGGCGGTCATTCAGCTTCTGAGAATTCCGGTATTTGCCGACGGCAACATTATCGATTTGGGAAACTTCAAGCTTCAGGTGGCTGAGGCGTGCAGCGGACTTCGATACCTACTGCCATTGACCTGCATAAGTTTCATTGTCGCCTATCTGTATAAGACGTCCTTTTGGAAGCGGGTCGTTCTTGTACTCTCCGCTACGCCAATAACGATCGCTATCAACAGCTTTAGAATTGCGATGACCGCGCTACTCGTGAATGCCTTCGGCACGCAAATGGCCGAGGGTTTCCTGCATGAATTCGAGGGATGGGCCATATTCCTGATCGGAGCGCTGTTGCTCCTGATTGAAATTTTCGCTTTGGAAGGTTTTCGATGGTCCAAAGTCAAGATCGAATCCATCCAGGATCGCCAACCGGTTGGCAAATATATTGCTAAGCCGTTTAAGAGCGGGCTTCCGCTTCTTCTTGCTGTTTTAGTATGCGCCGGAGCCGTCGGAGCTACAACGTCGATTGCGTCAGCGTTCAATTCCGCGCCGAACCCAGCGCGCCAAAGTTTTGTCGAGTTTCCGCGGAAGATCGGTCCCTGGACCGGGCATGCGCAAGTTCTGGAGCAGGATGTCGTAGATGTTCTCAAAGCTACGGATTATTACAATGGTGACTTTGTCGAGGAACACGGCGGTCCCGGAGTAAACCTTTTCGTAGCATATTATGAGTCCCTGGCCAAAAGCGCCGCTATCCATTCGCCAAGAGTTTGCTTACCCGGTGCAGGATGGGAGTTCGCTGATTTTCAGGAAAGACCTTTTAGCGAAATCGTGCCCGGAGCCCTGGGAACCTACAACTATGTTATAGTCCAGAAGGGTGAGACCAGGCTGCTCATGTACTACTGGTATCAACAGCGAGAACGGCACACCGCGAATGAATTCGGTATGAAATATTATCTTCTGGTGGACAACTTATTCAAGAGTCGTAAGGATGGCGCCTTGGTGCGGTTGATGACGCCCATCAGTGCCGCCGACAGCCAGAAAGGTGAGGCAGCAGCAGACGCCCGCCTACATGCATTCGCTCAAATCGTGCTTTCCCGAATGCCGAGCTATTTGCCACAGTAAGCTCGGTGCGATTAGCGAGGGTTGTCGACGGGGAAAAAAATCCTGCATTGCATCCGTCATCGGTCGCGGATCATGAACCGGCCAAATACGTAACAGCCGAATGAAACTCCTCGTTGTCATCGTTAATTTTCGGGTCGCGCATCTTACGATCGATTGTCTTGGCTCGATCGCGGAGGAGATCGGGCGCGTACCAGGCACCATTGTTGCCGTATGTGAAAATGGGACGGGGGATGATTCAGCCGGGCGAATCCAAAATGCGATCACCGCTCATGGCTGGGATTCATGGTGCACTCTAACGGCGATTAACCCCAATCTCGGCTTCACCGGAGGTAACAATGTAATTCTGCGGCCCGTACTGGAGTCAGCAGACGCACCGCAATATGTGTTGCTTCTTAATGCAGATACAATTGTTCGTCCGAATGCCTTTAAGGCTCTGACTGATTTCATGGACGCGCACCCAAAGGTCGGGATAGCTGGTAGCCGGCTGGAAGACCCAGACGGCACACCGCAACGGTCCGCATTTCGATTTCATTCGCCGGTCAGCGAATTCGAAGGGAGTGTTAAGCTCGGGTTGGTGACTCGTCTGTTCCGCCGCTGGGTAACGGCGCCGCCGGTGAGGAGCCACGCGTTTGAGACTGACTGGGTCTCCGGTGCGAGCATGATCATCCGCCGGGAAGTCTTGCAGGACATTGGATTGCTCGATGAGGGTTACTACACCTATTTCGACGATATAGATATTTGCTATAACGCGCGGAATGCCGGCTGGTCGACATGGTACGTGCCTGCCAGCCGCGTGGTGCATCTGGTAGGGCAAACAACCGGCATTGGACGCTTGAACCCAAAGCGACAACCGACCTACTTATTCGAAGCGCGTCGTCGCTATTTCCTGAAGAACCATGGGCGATTGTATGCGGCAATGGCGGATGCTGGGCTGATCTTGGGACTGACTCTCTGGCGATTGCGCGTATTGCTCGGCAAGCGCGATTCCACGCCGCCTCATCTTCTTCACGATTCAATCATGCACAGCGTCTTTGTGACCGGCTTTGGATTGAGAAACGTTCAAAATCCGGCTTTTGTCGCGCTTGCGCAAGACTCGCAGATGCCAGAAACCACTGCAGCTTGCGACGCAAGAAGCCCGAGGATTATCCACAAGGGGCTTGAGCCGCCGGGATTATCGGACGGGAATCTGCGAGATTAATTCCGTTGATCGCCATAAGGAATGCAAATGCCATGAAGAAAGCAACCGTCAATGCTAATCACGCCGACGCGGATGTTTTTGCCGTAGAGTTTTCAGACGAAGATTTGGAAGGTGCAGCAGGTACTCCGCACTGTTTTCCCACCTTCACTTGTGGGATGCCGATGTGCGGAACAGGCGGTAGCTGCGGCACCTTCCCCGGAGTCCTGTCAAAGGACAATTCCTCCTAATCAAAGCGATGGGCTGGAGTTTCGAATGGATGACGTCAAACCATCCCTCAAAGAAAAACTTGAATTACGGATCACGCTTAGCAGGCTCGATGCCGTCTTTGAAGCATGTAATAAGCTTCCGGTGGCGGACAAACAAGTGCTGTACGAAGAAATTCAAAAGCGTGTTCTCAAGCATGGGCAGCAAAACCACGCCGAGTTACCTGCAACTGCCGAAACGGAGCCATATGCATTTAGCGAACGGTGCTTGGAACTGGCTGCGGCTGCACCCAACGACAAGGTTCGGAATGCCCTATTGATGATTGCTCATGCTTGTGACGCAGAGGCAGAGGAAACAGCAGCGTCGCCAAACGCAACTCAAACGGAATAAACTTCGCACGCCGGACTATGCGGACGATTCGGTTTGTGTGCGAGCAATTAATTCAGAGCCGTTGATGTGACTTTTGTTTCCTGCGCCGACCAAACAAACCCATCACGCCAATGGCAGTGGCGAAGAGCGGGAGGGCAGCCGGTAAGGGCGTCGCAGTTAGAAAAAGATCACCTGGGTTAGCCCCTGAAATATCGATGTCTAGGATCCCAAACGGCGATAAGCTAAAACCTGGACATGAAGAACCATTACCTTCGCTGCAGCTGCCCGAGATGGACATAGTGAACAATAGTGTGCCGTCGGTAATTGTACCGATGAAATCAACTGGAAAATTTCCGCATGGACCTGGCGTATCGCGGCCGCAATCCCCTAATCCGAATCCGGACGGACCTAATGCTGTCCATGACCAGATTTCGCCGTCAGGTGGAACAAATACCGGCGCGCCGCCAATTTCCCCGACTGCATCAAACGTGGCCGTAAAAAGCGCGCTGTTCGGACCGGTATACGTCACGCTGGTAAATTGCCCGGCCTCCAGTGGAACCTCTAAAATCGCATCCGCGGAAGCTGGCACTATTTTCAGCAATATCGCAGCCACAGCTGCCACCCTTACCGCACGCCACATGACACCCTCAACAACGGTTGCAAAAGCTAGTGGTGATTGTGCCCCGTTTCATCTGCGCTTGGCAACCACCAATGAATTTTAACCGCCAACGTTGCAAAGAAACCACGTCACTAGAATGGTTCCAAACCACAGTACGCCCGTGGACAACCGCAGGGGGCCCACAACGACCAGGATTATCTATGGAACGGTTCTATTCGCGCAGCCTGCCTCAGTGTCAGAGGCACAATTTAACCGATTGGAACCACGTTTACTTTCACGCACGCTATTGGTTGACGGTTATCCTCGTAACTCCTAGAACTTCCTAAATAATCCTAACTGTTGGCGAACGAGCAGATCGTGGCTCGCTTTTCATTGAAATGCCATATCGTGCAATCTTCCCATCGAGTGACGAATGCGTATTCTGGTAACGGGCGGCGCGGGATTTATCGGTAGTCACCTCTGCGACCGATTGCTTGAGCGCGGAAATCAAGTCTGGTGCGTGGATAATCTGCGGCTTGGACGACGTCGCAACATTGCGCACCTAGCCAACATACCGGAGTTCCAATTCCACGAGCTTGATCTTTTGGACCGCGCTGCCTTAACCGCATTATTTAACGAAGTGAATTTCGATGCAGTGTTTCATATGGCGGCCAACTCCGATATCGCCGCCGGAAATGCCAACATCCGGCTTGACTTGGATCTTAATCAACTGACCACCGTCTCGATTCTAGAGGCGATGTCGACATACGGCGTCAAGCGATTGTTCTTTGCCAGCACCTCGGCCATCTTTGGCGAGACTGATGAACTTTTGCATGAAGATTATTCTCCACTACGGCCCATATCGTTCTACGGCGCGAGCAAGCTTGCGGCCGAAGCATATATCTCGGTATTTGCTCACACCTTGGGTGGCCACGCAGTCGTGTTGCGCTTTCCCAACGTCATCGGCGAGCGCGCCACGCACGGCGTGCTCTACGATTTTCTCCGCAAGCTCAAGGAAGACCCGAGCAAGCTCGAGGTCCTAGGCGATGGGATGCAATCGAAGCCTTATCTTTATGTTCGCGACCTCATCGACGCGATAATGGTCGCTTGGGACAAGTCGGAACCGCCATTCGCTGTCTACCACGCCGCAGGTATAGGCAGCACGACGGTGAGCGAGATTGCGCAGATCGTGGTGACCAAAGTTGGCCGACCGGACACGCCTGTCGTATATACTGGCGGTGACCGTGGCTGGCCGGGCGATGTGCCACGATTCCGCTACGATACGTCACGATTGCAGGCCCTGGGTTGGAAGCCAGAGCGACACTCCACTGATGCAGTCCGTCATGCGGTGAACCGAATCGTCGACAATGGCTTTTGAACCGATTTAGCCGCCATGCATGCTGCAATCGTTGCCGGAGGGTTTGGAACGCGCGCCGTCGGCATGACGGCTGATCGTATTCCAAAGGCGTTGCTCCCGGTTGGGGGCGTGCCAATTATCTTTCGCCAGATGCGAGTGCTGCGGCGCGAGGGCGTCTCTCGACTGACGGTCCTAGGCGGTCATCATGGCGGCCAGCTGCAGCCGGCCCTTGAAGCGGAAGCGGCTGCACTCGGATTAGAATTGCGCATCGTTGTCGAGCCAGTACCGCTTGGTACGGCGGGTTGCCTGGCCGCGGTTGATTCCCGATCAGAAGAGACCCTCATCGTTTACGGCGATATGCTATTTGATGTTTCGGTTGCACCCCTGAGGCAATTCCATGGCCACCACCGAGCACTGTTGACTATTCTCGCGCACCCGAATGATCACCCGCGGACTTCAGACCTGATCGTTGAAGCCGAGGGACTTGTCAAAGCAATCCTACCGCGCCGGGAATCACGTCAGGACGATTATCGCAATTTGGTGCCGGCCGGCCTCTATCTTGCATCGCCCGCATTCTTCGCGCGCATCAAGCAAGGCGAAAAAGCGGATATGATACATGAGTTGATACCCAAGCTGGTCGCAGCCAGGGAGACCATTGCCGTCTACAACACACCTGAATATTTGCGTGATGTCGGCAGCCCAGCGCGTCATGCCCTAGCTGAACAGGATCTCGCTGCCGGACGCGTCGAGCTCTCCAACAATAAACATCGCCGACCCGCGATCTTTTTTGATTGCGATGGCGTTTTGAACGAGGAGCCTGGATTGCAGGGCGCCCATACGCCTGACGATGTAACAGTCATTCCCGGCGCGGGTGCTGCCGTGCGACGCGCGCGTGAGGCGGGTCGTCTTACACTGGGCGTCACAAATCGCCCGCAGATTGCCAAGGGATTTGTTACCTTCCAGGGCCTCACCCACATCCTGGGGCGCCTTGAGGCGCTCCTCGCAGAGGAAGGGGGTGTGCTCGACCGCATCTATTTTTGTCCGCACCATCCCGATGCGGGCTTTCCGGGCGAAGTCTCCGCTTTGAAGATCCGTTGTGAGTGCCGCAAGCCTGGGACGTTGCTGCTGCAACAGGCGCTGGACGAGCTGCCGATCGATAAGAAGCGATCGATACTGATTGGCGACAGTTTGCGCGACATCGGCGCTGCTCGGAACTTCGGAATCTGGGCCTACGGTGTGCGTACCGGCGCCGGCGCCCGCGACGATGAGCGGTATCGGCGCGAGATCGGCACCCCACCAGTTCCCGATCTGATGTTCGAAAATGTGTTAGAGGCGGTAAGCTTTGACCTGGAATACCGCACGCTCGCAGAACCCGTCGTTACCTCTATTCGTCGTTCTATCTCACAGAAAAAAGATGTGCCAATCGTGGTTGGCGTTTGCGGGCGTTCACGCGCCGGAAAGACGATCGCCGCCCACGCAATTGTGCGATCGCTAACTGAAGACGGCATCGCCTGCCTGCAGGTCCGGCTCGACGACTGGATCGTGCCACTGGCGGACCGCGGCGAAAAATGCTCAGCCGAAGACCGCAATCGGGTGACTGCCCTGCCGGGCGTCGTTCGGGCATTGCGCGCTGGAGCAACGGTTTTCGCGCCCGGCTACGACGCGGCCTCCCGGGGCGCCGGCCGGCAGGTGACCTATGACCCGACTGGCCGCACCATCATCGTCCTTGAAGGCACCTTTGGCGGACACAGGAGCATTCGGTCGATGCTGGACTTGACTGTTTTCGCGACCGTGCCAGAGACGGTTCAGCACAGTCGGTTTTCCGCATTTTACCGATGGAAGGGTCTCGACCAAAAGGCGATCGGCAGGCTTTGGCGCGAACGCGCCGAAGACGAATGGCCCGCCGTTGATGCGCAACGCAACTCTGCCGACTTCGTAGTGACTCTGGGAGCCGCCCAATGATCGTCTCCTGTGCACCATTCCGTGTCAGCTTTGCGGGCGGCGGCTCCGACATCGGTTCCTTCTACAGCAAACAACGCGGCGCAGTTCTGTCGTGCGCGATCGCCAAATACAGCTTTATCGTCGTTCATCCCTTCTTTAATGCGAGCAAATATCACTTAAAATATACCCGCACTGAATTGGTTGATCGTATCGACGAAATTCAGCACCCGCTGCTGCGTGAGGCGCTGCGCATGCAGGCGATCAGCCCGGGCATCGAGATTGTTTCGGTTGCGGATATTCCGGGCGGAACTGGGCTCGGCTCCTCCAGCTCTTTTTCGGTGGCACTCCTTAACGCGCTCTATGCTCACCGGCGCATCTTCGTACCCAAGGAAACGCTGGCAGCCGAAGCATGTCTGCTCGAGATTGAAAAACTCGGCGAACCGATCGGCAAACAGGACCAGTATGCCGCCGCCCAAGGCGGCATAAATCTGATCGAGTTCGAGCGGCACGGCGGCGTGACAGTTCAACCCCTGTTATTGCCCCATTCCGTCCTGTCCGAGCTCGAAAGCAACCTCATGCTGTTTTATACAGGCACACAACGCGACGCCCGCACCGTACTCTCTAATCAAGTGACGGCGATCGAAAACGACCTTCAAACCATCTCGCAAATACAACGGATGGTCGATCTCGCCTATGAGATGCGCGACCTGTTGCTTGCTGGCAAACTCGAAGCATTCGGAGAAGCATTGCATAGAGGATGGCAGATGAAGCGCAGCCTTTCGACGCAAATTAGCACGTCAGAGATTGATGATCTCTATGCGAAGGCGCGGTCGGCTGGCGCGCTGGGTGGTAAGATTGCCGGGGCCGGCGGCGGCGGATTTCTGCTGCTCTACTGCCCCAAGCCTGCGCAGCCGCAGGTGTGCGAAGCCCTCGCCTCGTTGCAAACCTTAGAATTCCGCTTTGATTGGGGAGGCGCGCGCATCGCGTTCGCACAATGAAGGAATATCGTTGCACCCTGTTGCAGACTCCTGACAATTTTGGCGACGCGTCGAAATGGCGCCCGCTGATTATCGCTGGCTCGACAATTCAATGGCAAAGCTGAAAAGCGTGATCATAGGCTGCGGTACTATTGCCCGTGAGCATCTGTCTGCGCTCTCGGAAATGCCCAACGTCGACGTGGTCGCCGTATGTGATATTTCCGCGGCACGCGCGGAAGCTACGGCAGAACGCTTTGGTATTGCCAAATGGGGCTTGAATTATGAACAGTTACTCGAGGAAGTTCAGCCGGATTTGGTCCATATCACGACGCCTCCGGCATCTCATTTTGCGATAGCAAAAGCCAGCCTTTCGGCCGGATTGAATGTGTTGTGCGAGAAGCCGATCACTGTCGGTTATCAGGAATTCTGCGCACTGCGACAGTTAGCGGAAGAAAAACATTGTATATTGATGGAAAATCACAACTATCGATTTCACTCTTCAGTCCAAAGACTGTGCAATCTATTGAATTCCGGAAAACTCGGTGAAATCATTGATGTGCAGATTTTTCTTTCGTTGGATATTTATGCTCCGGGCAGTCCATATATCGATCAGAACACGCCGCATCATGGTGCAATCTTGCGCGGCGGTATCATTGGAGATTTTCTGACCCATATGGCTTATTTAGCCCTTAAATTCACTGGACCTATCAGCGACCTTCGAACAAACTGGGCGAAGCACGATCGCGATTCTCCGCTCCCGGCCGATGAATTTCGTGGCTTCCTGAAGGGTGAACGCGCAACGGCATATCTAGCTTTCAGTGGCAATGCACAACCTGACGGGTTTTGGGTTCGTCTCAGCGGCACACGAGCGCAGGCCGAGGCCAATTTATTTGAACCGCCCCGTCTAACATTACGAAATCGCCGCTCTGGCGAACCTGCAATCTCGAAACTTGTGGACGGGATTGCCGAGTCGCGCGCTGTGCTCAAAGGCACATTAGGGGGCTTTTGGAGGAAGCTTGGAGGTGTCAGCAGCTATGACGGATTAATGGAGTTACTCATCCGGACCTATGGCGCGTTAGAGACAAACGCGGCCGCACCCGTGTCATTGCAAGAAATTGATCAGACGGCGCGCCTCGTCGAGCAATTTAGCGCGACGGAATTTAAGTTATGAGGGTGCTGGTATCAGGTGCGGGCGGTTTTCTCGGTCGTCAGGTCGTCGAACGTTTATTGACGGACGGTCACCGAGTTCGGGCAATTATTCGGCCAACCGCGAAAGCACCGGTCTGGCCCCCTAATGTGGAGATATACAAAGCGGATCTTCGGGTCGCTAAAAGTCTCCCGGATGCGTTTGATAGCGTTGACGCGGTTATCCATTTGGCAGCGGCAACAAGCGGCGGCGAAGATCAGCAATTTGCCTCTACCGTCGTCGGAACCGAAAACCTCCTGAATGCCATGGCTCAGACTTCGGTGAAACGATTAATCCATGTAAGCAGTTTGGTGGTGTACGACTGGTCTAGTGCCAAGGCGGTCATGGATGAAAATACGCCGCTTCGAAAGGACATGTATGACATGGGCGGCTACACGATCGCCAAAATCTGGCAAGAACGTGTGGTCATGAAGCTTACCGCTCAGTGTTCCTGGGATCTGACAATCATGCGTCCCGGATTTATTTGGGGACCAGCGCATGCGGAAATTGCCGGCATGGGAAGGCAGTTCGGTCGTTTGCGTTTGATGTTTGGACCATTCACACGTCTTCCACTCACGTACGTGGACAATTGTGCGGATTGCATTGTCGCCGCGCTCGCGACTCCAGCTTCGATCGGCCAGACATTCAACGTTATTGATAGCGACGATGTCCGGGTCTCGCGATATGTTCGCGAACATGCGGCTAGAGCCAGCAAACATAGCCTTCTTTTGCCTTTACCGTATCATGTCGGACTTGGGGGCGCTCATTTGGCGGCATTTGTAAGCCGGATGTTGTTCGGCAAAAAGGGAAAGTTACCCTCTTTGCTTGTGCCATCTCGCTACGAATCGCAGTTCAAGCCGCTGCGTTTTAGCAATCGCAAGCTCAAAGAGTTACTCGGCTGGACTCCACCACTAAGTTTTGAGAAATGCCTTACCGAAACCTATGGCACAATTTAAGTGTCTCCGACGAGTCGCCACCGGTAACCAGGATGAAAATTGCTTATTTGCTTCATCGATTCCCACGCATAACGGATACCTTCATTATGCGGGAGGTTCGTGCGCTGCGCAAAGCCGGAACGGATGTCGAGATCGTTTCCATATGGAAGCCGACCGCTCGGGAAACCGATGCCACAATCATAAACGAATGGGAGCGACAGACGAGTTTTCTATTGCCCCAATCGGCTTTGCGAGTAGCCCGTGATCTTGGCGTTACATTCTTCCGGTCGCCAACGCGATTTATGTCTGCAACATATCTCGCGCTTAGGACTGCCAGGCCGGGCCTGAGGGGAATCACTAATCAACTGTTCTATCTTGCGGAAGCGATGCTGGCGGCGAGGTCATTGCAAAATAGAGGGATTGCGCACGTTCACAATCATTTTGGCGATCAAAGCGGCATTGTCACGATGCTCGCGGCCAAGCTTTGTAATATCCCTTACAGCATCTCGTTTCATGGCCCACATGTCTTTTTCGATGGGGCGTTGGCTAGAATAAAGGAAAAAGTATCCCACGCACAGTTTGTGCGATGCATCAGCTATTTCTGTCGCAGTCAGGTGTTATTATTCTCCGAAAACACCAACCTTTCCACCCTCAAAATTGTCCACTGCGGGCTCAATCTCGAAGATTACCAATTTCGGCTGCCGCGAGAAAAGGTGTCGCGGATTTTCTGTGCGGCACGCCTTGCCCCTGAAAAGGGTTTTGAATTCCTAATTCAAGCCATGAATATTCTCGTCGATCAGAAACTCGACATTGAGCTGCGCCTCGTTGGGGATGGGCCAAGCAGAGGTGCCCTCGAGCGAATGGCTCGGGAATTGGCGATACAGGACCGCGTACATTTTCTGGGCTCGATCGACGAGGCTGAAAAAATGCGTGAATTGTACGCAGCAGATATTTTGGTGCTTCCAAGTCTTGCCGAGGGCCTTCCGAGTTCGATAACCGAAGCGATGGCCATGGGGGTTTCGGTGATAGCGACCAACATTGCCGGGACGAGCGAACTCGTTGAACACGGCAAGACGGGTCTGCTTGTGCGGCCCTCTGATCCTCAAGCGTTGGCAGATGCGGTCGTCAGCATTACCGATAACTACGAATTTCGGCTACGTGCGGCGGAGCTCGGTCGACAAAAGGTGATGGAGGAGTTCGATGTAAACAAGGAGACCGCCAAATTGCGACAATATCTACTGCAATCCGCCGAGCCCGGACAAAAAGCGTGACCAAAGCGGACATGCATCTCAATCAGCGGAAAGCTTCGTAATAGACGGGATTTACATCTATTGTTGAAGAGCCTCGTAATGCAATTTGGAATAGTTGTCATCGGCCGTAATGAGGGAGCGCGCCTGCATCAGTGCCTAACGGCACTCTCTCCTACCTGGGCGACTGTATATGTTGATTCCGGTTCGAGCGACGGATCTGCGCAGTGGGCTCGGAATCGGGGTGTCGAAGTGCTTGAACTCGACCCAAGTACTCCCTTTACAGCAGCTCGGGCGCGCAACGCAGGCTTCTCACGCCTGCAGGCGCTCACGCCCAACCTTCAGTATGTCCAATTTGTGGATGGAGACTGTGAACTGAACGGCCGCTGGGTAGACCTAGCGATTGCTTTTCTAGACGCGCATTCACAGGTAGGCGCTGTGGCGGGTCGCCTGCGCGAACGAAATCCTGATCGGTCAATTTATAACTGGCTATGCGACCGAGAGTGGGACGGGCCCACGGGCGCAGTGCGCATGTGTGGGGGTATCGCAATGATGCGTGTCAGCCCGCTTGAATCCATCGGCGGGTTTCGCAGCGATCTCATCGCTGGCGAGGAGCCCGAGCTTTGCGTTCGACTGCGTGCGGCCGGCTGGCAAATTTGGCGATTGAGCGACGACATGGCGTTGCACGACGCAGCAATGACGAGTCTTGATCAATGGTGGAGGCGCTCTATACGAAGCGGCTACGTATTTGCACAAGGCGCGTATCTTCACGGGTCCCCACCTGAACGTCACTTGGTATGGGAGTCGCGCCGAGCCTGGCTATGGGGAGTGTGGTTGCCATTGGCGTGTTTATTAGCTGGGCTCATATTCTCGCCATGGGGTTTGATTGCATGGCTGGTCTATCCCTTACAGATGTTACGTCAAATGCTGCGGAACAACGGTTCGATGAAGCAGCGTGCACTGCTCGCTCTTTTCCAAACGCTCGCACGTTTTCCTGAGGGCTGGGGTCAAATAAGATTCCTTTGGGATCGAGTGTTCGTTCGGCGGTCTGGTTTGATTGAATACAAATGACTATCGTAGCGCGTGGCGATGCGGCGCCAGTCCTTGCCGCGACAGAAGTAATCCTCGATGGTGTGACGGCCTCGGTAGAAGCTCCGGGCAATAGGCTTTCTTCGCAATATGCAGCGGCTGGGAATGATCGGCAGGCCACCTTCATCCAGTAGTGTCCAGACTCTTTCGCGCGTTTGATCAGGCGACGGCTTCGGTTTACGTGATTTTCGGCTGAAAAAGACGCCGCATGTTTATGTAGCTCTTGGCAGATCATGCTGTGCCGGCGATGTAGCAGCCTCACGGCCGCCAAGCGACGCGCACACTAGACAACCCAGAGGGGGCACCCATGACATGCTCGATCTTCATTGCTCGATGTGCCCTGCTTGACTCCATAACCGCGGCTTAAATCAGAACGTCCCTATGCCATGTCGCCGCAGCATACTTCGCAGCCGTGTCTTAAGTGGGCCACGCTCGACAACCAACCCGACCGAATTCTTGCCTAGATTTATGGTCCAATCGAGAAGCGCAATCACAAGCGAGTACGGTCTTTTTATTTGAGCCATCTGCACCGAAACACACGCATGACTCTCGGTTGCCAATCTAGATTTGTAACCGTCTTCACCACCCCACTGGAAATGGAACACGCGACAGTGGGTATTGTCGATCATATCCTTAATGATACGCATCATTAACGCCGTGCCAGGCGACAGCTTGCGAAATTTCGGATCGTAGCCAGTTTGGCGGAAATAAAACTTGCCATGAGTCAAATCGCCCCATCCAAACGCACATGGGCTACCTCGAAGATAGCTGATATAGCATCGCAGCATCCCGCATTCCGCCAATCGTATAAGATGTTGGCGAGCGGTCTCATCGTCACAAAGCCCATAGCTCAATTCCCACTGGTAAGTTAGTCGGCTAATTTGTCCGGCATCCCGCAAAAAACTATCAACTTCTTCGGGTCTGTGGAAAATGCGAAATTCAGGATCGTCGCGTTCAAACCTACGACAGTCTCTGGTAATATGCCTTCTGGTTCTCTCTGGCAAAGACGCAATATAGGCATCGAACGAATCGGGCAGCTGTATCAGCCACCAGAATTGCTTTTTCCGCGCTACTTCCCAAGCAGTGGCTTGGTGGAGAGTATTGACCGCTCTGTACAAAGGCGAATCCACAAACGTGCGTCCAACATCAATTAAATCAAAACCACCTTCTTTAATTATGATGCGGAAGAACTCCTGAATGATATTTTCGTTAACCTGACCAAGCACACATGAACCAAAGAGCGTCACCATTTTCACTGGAAGACAAAACAGTTTATGGCCGCCAACGTGATAATATTTTTGTGCATCTTCGTATATGAAGCAAGCCATGGCCGCGATTTGCGAATTGTCGAGCGCGGTCAGCAGTTGAAATTTTAGCTTTTCGGCTTGTAATTTATTTCGCAACTCTGCGAAGCTTGGAATGAAGTAAAGCCCGTCGGCTGCAAGACAATTCCAGGCAGCCTCGACTGCATCCAATACAGCGATGCTATTGTAAGCTATAATTTGCATCTGGCAGCTAAACTCCGGTGCTTGCGGGATATTGTGGTGCCTCGACAAACTACTTTCGTAGGGCGACTTGAACCAGTCTGGCAGAATATTGAATACGATTGAAGTTAACGTCGGTCGAATTGCGCCTCAATATCGATGGCGTAATGCGACGTTCTGCAGTTCGTCAGAATTTTGGCTGTAGGAGCAATCGCTTGGTAAGTGTGGTCCCGATTTTGGATAAAGGTCGCCTCGGGTACAGCCAGAATCGACCAGAAGAATAATTGCAGGCCAGATTATGACGCTAACGCTGATGCTGTCAATTTGTGTGGGCGCCTTTCGACCTATCCGTGCAGCCCCACCCAACTGTGGATCGCCGGGGCCTATTTGGTCGGGTTCCCGCGAAAATATGGCGTGTCCACAAGCGAGGACGCCTCATTGCTATCCAAAATCGAGAGGAAGTTTCCTGATCCTGTTCTTTTAATAAGAAAAAACGAGGATACGGCCAATCCGGGAAAAAAGCGGCAAAGAAAACGAGAAACAGCAGGTCGAAATGGATAGAAGTTTCCGCCCACGATTTTTGTAACTTTTAGCAAACCACCAAGTTCAAGAAAACGGCGGAGACCGGAATTTGTAAAGCCGCGGATATGGGGTCCGAAAACCGCGATTGCGGGGGGTTGATAACCGAGCAATAGCGCGAAACGGTTATGCCACGACCCAAGGTTTGGTACACCCAAAATGCAGGTACCATCGATCTTCAATACCCGAACTATCTCGGCGACTACCCAAAAAATTTCTTTGGTATGCTCGAGAACTTGATTGCAAATCACGATGTCGCAAGTTTCATCTTCGAACGGTAGTCGGTTATGCTCGATGTCAATAGGTGTGACAGAAATACCATTGTTTGATAGAGCTGCAATTGCTGCTGGAAACGTTTCGACCGCAAAAATAGTAGGAGCTTGGCCGAGATCTAAAAGATCTGCTCTAATGGCGTAAAGATCAATGCCCCATCCGGCTCCTATGTCGAGAATGCACGGGCACTGCATCCCGGCGGCTGCCTGCACCGCCGCGGGGGGAATAATATGTCGCCCGTTCGACTCACTTTCTGTACCTGCTTTCAATCCCTTCAGGAGGTTGTAGAAAGTATTGTACATACAGATCAGCTCCGTCACGGTCACGTTTCAGCCAGTATGGATGAAGGACTGGTCCCTCCCCCCGGCCGCAATGTCTTGTAATGGAACTTTTGCAACTGTTCTACTCCGACCCTTGCGAAGCGCGGAAGGGCACGCTCAACGTCGCGACACTCAGTCACAAGCCTGAACTCGTATCGACATTGGGGTGTGTGAATCGCGTACATCAGCTCCCCGACTTGGCCCCCGTTCGCGGCACCCGCCATACTTTAGCTTTAAGCCGGTGTGGTTAGAATCGCGAACTTAGAGTTGGTGCAATTGGCTCCTCTGGGTTGCCCAATGCAGCGGTTTCCAGCGATACTGAGCGAGGTGATCGTCGGGTCTTACGAATAAAGAAGTGGACCCGCCAGTCCATTCCCGATAATAGGATTCGCGGATCGTTAAATCGCAATGTTCCCTCATGAAATGGCTTTTTCTGCGCCACTTTTTTGTACGTACCCCCGACAGTTTGCACGAAGAGTGCCCCTCTGGGCGGGTGTAAATATGTTGACGGCTCGATCTAGTATTACTCTGCTTGGGATTGCGAACGCACTGCCGGGGTAGGAATGCTATTCAATTCACTAGATTTCCTGGTCTTTTTTCCGACCGTATATTTTCTTTATCGAGTTTTGCCATTTCATTGGCAGAATCGGATGTTATTGGTAGCAGGTTATGTGTTCTATGGCTGGTGGGATATTCGATTTTTATTCCTGATCGCTTTTTCGACCACGGTGGATTTTACGATCGGACTTCTTTTAACTGAAAAGAGCTTGCCCACACGGCAGCGTTGGACGGCTTCGCTGTTCCTTATTGGCGCCGCGCTGTTATTCCTTTGCCCAAATTGGCCAGCGGTAGCAGCAAAAGCCAGTCGATCAACACCGGATGGTCAACTGCCTACTACTGGAGGTGGCTTCTTTGGAATCATTCAACCGATTGGAATCGCGGTGCTGATTGCTACAATTCTGTTTGTGTTCATTGCAAATATTCTGATCGATCGGGTTATGCGCCTGCCCAGTAAATCCCGGTCTCATCTCCTTATCTTTACTTCGGTGTTCGTCAATCTTAGCTTTCTCGGCTTCTTCAAGTATTTTAATTTTTTCATCGATAGCGCGAGCGGTGCACTCGTTGCCGTAGGAATCGATCCAAGCAGGCTGCAATTGCACATCGTATTGCCGGTCGGTATCAGTTTCTACACCTTCCAATCGCTAAGTTACACCATTGATGTCTATCGTCGTCGCGTCGAAGCGACTACAAGGTTTTGGGACTTTGCCCTGTTTGTCGCTTATTTCCCGCCTATGGTGGCTGGACCGATCGAGAGAGCCCGCCATCTGTTGCCACAACTTTTGCGGCCGCGGCAAATTCGGCTTACACAGTCGTCGCACGGTCTCGTATTGATCTTGCTCGGCTTATTCAAAAAAGTCGCGATAGCAGATGGTATCGGGCCGCTCGTCGATGCAATCTACACGTCAAGCGGACCTGTTTCGCAATTCGACGTGGCAGGCGCCACACTCCTGTTCGCGATTCAGATTTTTTGCGATTTTTCCGGCTATACCGATATTGCGCGAGGCGTCAGCAAGCTTCTTGGGATCGACCTGATATTGAATTTTAACCTTCCCTATTTTTCGCAGAATCCAAGCGAGTTTTGGCATCGTTGGCACATCAGCTTGAGTTCGTGGCTACGCGATTATCTCTACATTCCTCTTGGGGGTAATCGACTGGGACGCGTGCGGACCTATATCAACCTGTTCTTGACGATGCTGCTCGGCGGATTATGGCACGGGGCATCATGGAATTTCGTGCTATGGGGCGCCTATCAAGGCACGCTGCTGTGCGTGCATCGAGGCCTTACTGACGGTCACAACACGCTGCCTTCAGAACCTGAGGTCGAGAGCGCAGACGTTGAACAAAAAAAGCGAAAGGGTGTGCTTTCCTCCCACCTGTCGGTGGCGCTTCGAATCGGCTTCTTCTTTCTGTTGACATGCTATGGATGGCTGCTGTTCCGCGCACACTCATTCGAGCGAATAACTGCGTTCACAACCGCTCTTGCAGGTTTTAGTAGTGCACAGACCTCCGTGCTGACGAAGCCGACAACCTCGGCGATCCTAGGAATTGTTATCCTTGCCGGGTTGCAATTGGCGGATTACCGTGCGGGGCGCCTCGAAAGCTTTCTGAGTTGGCGGCCGGCCTTGCAGGGCTTGCTTTACGCGATCCTGCTTTTCATTTTGATCATGGGAACAAGTAATGCGCCAACTCAGTTCATCTATTTTCAGTTTTGAGCAATTGGGGACGTGGCGTCCGCGAACTTTCGGATATCGCAAGTTCCGTCTGAGATTTTTGGCGACGTTGCTTTGGACAATTATAAGCATCGCCTTCCTCGACATGACAATCGGATGGATCTTCCGTCCCCCCGCCGATCCAGAAGCAATACCGAGCACGTTACAAGTTTATTTTGATTACGGCCGATCAATCGAAGGTAAGCTCCGACGAATGGTGGGCAGGAGTATTAGAGACGATGCACCGATCATCGACGCTGGCTGGATTGCGCACGACTGTAATCGTTCGATAGAGATCCCCGCCGATAAATTAGGGATCGAAATGTATGGCAACTCGTTTACATACAATCTCGGGCAGGCAATGGAGAAACTTGACCCTCACTTAGCAATTGAGCATTTTGCGGGCCCTGGCGCACCCCCCAATCACAGTTATGCGTGCTTCGTTCACCGCGATGAAACTAGGCTGGCCCGTGCACCAGTTCAAATTTTCGGCGTGCTCGCGGGCACTCTACGCCGCATGTTGACCATTAGCGGCCTTACAACGTCGTTTGAACTGCCGCAACCTTTTACCTACCCGCGTTATACGATCGGCTCAGATGGGACTCTTGTTCCACACGAGGCGTCCATTCAGTCTCCTGACGATCTACGCGCTGCGTTCGCGGATTCGCGGAAGTGGCGCGCTTTTTTGGACGAGCTCGTGGCACTGGACGCTTTCTACTCTCCTGAAATGATGCGCGCCAACTTTGCGGATGATAGCGTTTTGCTGAAAATGCTTCGTCGGGCCTGGGGACAACGTCAGTTACGCGAGCGCACCGCCACGTTGCGTCCCAAGAACGGCTTTGATGGCGCGCCGGAAATTGCTTCAGTACTTCGCGCCGTCCTGATCAATTTCGCTGATAGGGCGCGAGCGGCTGGTCAACAGCCCCTTGTCGTTTTGTTCGAAGAGCAGGGTTCGGGCGGGGTACTTTCGGGCATGCTAGCAACGGTACTAAAGGAAAATCACATCGGATTTGTAGCCACAGGACAAATCGTTCGGTCGGACGATCCACACAATTTCATACCCGACGGGCATTTCACACCTGCCGCATTTTCCGAGATCGCTCGTGCCACATTGCGGCTTTTGAATGGAATGGAACAGCCATTTTAGCGAACCGTCAGGATCGATGTAATCCGGTATTGTTTAATCCTTCCAAGCGGGTTCTCAATGCCTGCTGTGTGACCACCAATCGATGAGATCTGGATCAAGCGCAGCCACTAGGTTTGAGGGCGCCGGTGCAGAATGAATAGGAATTACCGAGGATTGGCGTGCGTCCAAAAAAGTGCTAATCGTGACCAACGCCTTATTCGTTAAGAGCGAGTCCAAGATAGGCTAAGGTTCATGAATACCTCACAAGATTTGTCACATCGCGTTAAGCAACAAATGAACCAGCCTCAGATTCACGAGGCCTGGGAAAAGGCCTATCGAACAGTCGAGAACGAGCGGTTCTTCGAACAGGCCTACGACAACTTTGTCGGACGATTGGGGTTGCCGACAGATTCTAGAGCACTGGATATTGGCTGTGGGATCTGCGCCAATTCAATCCGCCTGGCACGTCGTGGCTTTTTAGTTTCTGCAGCTGACTATTCTGAGCCCATACTTGTTCAGGCTCGAGACAACGTGTTCAGCAATGAGCTCTCGGACCGGATTTCCATCGGGCGTGAAGATATCCTTCATTTGTCGTACCCTAGCGCTTTTTTCGATTTGGTACTGTGCTGGGGTGTGTTGATGCATGTTCCGGATGCCGAGCGCGCTATTGCTGAACTAGCGCGCGTGTTGAAACCGGGCGGCTATTTGGTGCTTGAGGAAATTAACCAGAGCGCTCCAGAAGCTAGATTGATGCGATTGGGATGGTCACTGTTTAAGAAGAATGTCACTATCACGAAGACTCCGGCGGGTTACGAACAGATGAGTTGATTCGAAGGCGAGACCCTCTTCTGGAGGCATGCAGATACGCGCTGGTTAGTTAAGCAATTCGCTCGCCATTGTTGCACGCTGTTTCGGCGTGACAGTGGTATGTTCTCTGACTTGTACATGTATACCCCCGGGAAGCTTTCCAAGTCGTTGGTCAACGTATGGAACAGATTATGGCCGCGTTATTTTAATATACCGCAGCTTTCTTATCACAATGTCTTCATTTTTCGCAAAGGTCCTGAATAGAAAATCGGACGCACGAGGCTCACATTCTGCCACCTTTTGGCCGGCACACATCGATGAAAATTTGTAGTTGACGGCTTTGCCGAATTCGCTGTTATGACACCACTGTTAAGCCTAATGCCTAGGGATTAAGGCATTATCACACTCCGCCTTGCAGGTCCTATCGCCGTCGGTTAAATGGTCGCTTCCGCTTGCCCCATGGCCAACACTTTGATGCGAAATGATCTTGATGCTTCTTCCCGCGAGCTCTCATGACCCGACAGGCAAGCAAGTCAGGAATACGGAAACGGTTCGGCCGTTATTGGACTAGCACGGCTCGATATTCGAGAGTTTGCGTCGTTCAATAAGCCACCGCCATGACCCCTAATTGGATTGCAACAATTGCACTTCTTTTATGGCCCCTGGTTGCACTGTGGCTATACCGCACACGCCCGGTGGGCCTGGCCACTTTATGGACTATATTGGGAGCACAGCTGCTGCTTCCAGTAGGGACATTTATAAAACTGGCCCCAGGAATTCCGCAGTTCGACAAGGTCTCGTTACCAAATCTAACCGCGTTTGTCGGATGCATATTGTGCGTACGACGACCGCTCCGATTTTGGAACGGCTTCGGATTACCTGAAGTGTTATTGCTTATGTTATTGGTTGGTCCATTTATAACTTCGGAGCTTAATGGGGATGTGGTCAGAAGTGGTGGCATGATTTTGCCATCGGTGGGCAACTATGACGCTCTATCTGCCGCAGTAGGCGAGTTCCTTTTTTTGCTTCCTTTCATTCTAGGTCGACAAGTGTTGAAAAGTACGTCCGACATTGAACTGATTCTCCGTGTCCTCGTCACCGCGGGACTGATTTACTCTATTCCCATGCTGTTCGAGATGCGGATGAGTCCACAACTCCATAATTGGGTGTACGGTTACTTCCCATCTGACTTTCTCCAGGAAGTTCGGGATGGAGGCTATCGGCCAATTGTATTTTTAGGCCACGGCCTTGCCGTGTCATTTTTTACTATGACAACTGTTGTCGCCGCTGCTGCTCTTTGGCGACTGGATGCTCGCGTCGTTCGGTTGCCGCCAGGAAGCATTACGGCATACCTGGGAGCGCTGTTGGTTCTATGCAAAAGCGCCGGAGCGTTGGTGTACGGCCTAATATTGGTGCCTTTGGTGCGTTGGAGCAAGCCGCGGTTACAATTGCGCGTAGCACTAATTCTTGTGACGTTAGCCATGATCTACCCACTTCTACGGATTGCGGATCTCGTCCCGACCACTGCTATACTTGACGCTGCGGGGTCGGTCAGTACAGACCGCGCGGCTTCCTTGAAGGTTCGATTTGACCAAGAGCAACTGCTGCTGGACCGCGCATCCCAGCGGCTAATGTTCGGCTGGGGACGATTCGGACGCCAGCGCGTCTACGATGAACATGGCAAGAACACTAGCATAACGGATGGACTTTGGATCATCACAGTAGGACAATCCGGTTTGTTCGGATTTCTTGCCGAGTTTGGGCTTCTGGCTCTGCCAATTTTCGCCGCAGCATCAGCCCTTAAGTTCACACAGTCCGCTTCTGAAAGAATTTTGCTGGCCGCGTTGGCGCTTATCTTGGGGGTAAATGTTTTTGACCTAGTGCCCAACGCATGGCTTACCCCGTGGACTTGGCTCCTTGCGGGGGCACTACTAGGCAGAGCCGAGGCGCTGCGTGCGGCTACCCGAGCGACGGCCTCACACAAGCTGGGAATATCGCACGCAGGCGATCTTCACGGAGTTATTAACAAAAATATTACGTAACAAGAAGCAGGGAGTATGGTTCGTCGCGTTTTTTCAACTGACAATTGTAGACTTGCTGCTCTGAAATGACAGCATTTGGTTGTATCGTTCCTCACCGGATAGGCGGAACCCGATATTGCCCAACTCGCCAAACGATGTAGTTTCGAGCCCGCGGCTAGCAGCTAACTCACTGTAGTTTTCTATTGTTCGCTTCACAAATGGAAACTCCAACCATCTGCTGCTCTCGGACAGAATGTTTACATTCGCAAAGCAAACTCCCCTCGGCTCCAGTCTTTTGGAAACCGCATCAAAATAGGAAGCAAGTATGTTATCGCTCAGATGATAGAGCACGCTGAAGCTAAGAATAAAGTCGAATCTTTGATCACCAAGCTCCGCTGAAGCAAATGAGGAAGAGCAAATTAAACGCGGATTCTTTGTGCTTAATTTTGCCTTCCCTACTTCGTTCCAGGATAAGTCGAGCACAGCACTTCGGACGTCGACGCCGACATAATTACCCGGCTCTAGATAGTCTATGATAGGAATACCAGCCGTCAGGGGGCCACATCCGATTTCCAACAGCCTGTGACGCGGCGTTAATCCTTGTTGCTTCAAGAAAGCGATCTGAAAACGACGATGTTCCTCAAATTGGCCACGAAATCCCATCGTATCTTCTAGGCACCGATTTTCTCTGGCCTCTATCACTTCCCGAAGCCGCAGCTTGTCGAAAATTAAAGCTTTAAAGCGGTAAATCGCATTCCGTCGTGTTTTGGCTAGTAGCATGTCCAATCCTTCGTTGTCCTGTACACATCCCTATTAGAGGCAACGCCCTGATCGCACAGAACTTTGGGCTTATCGAAGACGACTAGATTCCGGATAGAAATGGCAGCCAGGTTCAGACTCGTCTCATGTATCTTGTCATCGCGTTCTGATACGCCGAGGCGGTCTGGCGGGCGATGTATTCCGGTCCGTGCAAATCGCGGCAGTCCCGCCAGGCTTGCCGGCCCAGCCGCGCTGCCAAAGCGTGATCGTCAAGTAGCGTTTGGCAGGCCGCAGCCATCGCTTGCCCGTTCTCGGCCGGAACAAGAAGGCCATTTCGCTGGTCCGTAATCAATTCAGGAATTCCTCCGACCGCGGTGGCGACGATCGGACACCCGAGCGCCATCGCCTCGAGAATTGAGTAAGGCATCATTTCCTGACGGGAAGCGACCAGCGTGAGGAAAGATCTACGCCTAATCGAGGGAATTTCCGAAGGCTTGACTTGTCCGCGGTACAGCACACGCGCCCAACACGATTCGGAGAAATTACTCCGAACAAAACGTTCGAAATTCCATAGTACGCCATCAACGCTCTTGATACCATTATCTGGTCCAACGAACGTCAAAGTTAATCTGGGGTTCGAGGTTGCCAGTTCGGCGAATGTGTTCAGGATTAGGTCGCCGCCTTTCAGCCTATCGAATCGGCCGATGAAAAGAAGATTGTCCTTGCAGCACGTATTTACATCCCAGATTTCAGATTCTCTCGACGCTTGAAGTGGATTCGTTATAACTTGGCTTGCCGTTAGACCACATCCGTAATAATCCCTCACCACTTCAAGAACTTTAGTGGATGGAGAAGTAACCACTTGCGCATCCTGAATAGCCCTACCTTCTCGCTGGACACGAAGCGGGTATTGTACGCTTTCACCCTCAAAACTGCTAGACGGACCTGTGAGAAACCAGGGTCCGTGCAATCGGACAACGACCGGTAGGAGATTCAAACGAGAGACAGCAGAGCTCCATCCGAAAGATTCCTCCATTTCGAAAACGTCCAGTTTTACGCTCTGTGTCAATTCACGCAGCGCCGCTACTATAGCACCCGATGTCCAATTGAAAAATGCACGATCTGGGAAGATCTTGAACATAACGCGGTTCAAAGCAGTCGTCCGGGATAAATAAGGTTGCAAGTCGATCGTCCAACGGTCTTTATCGTCTGTCGCGATATGCGGCGTCAGTATGTAAACGCTGTGGCCAAGATGCCGCAGTGCGGGTACAAGCTGGGAGGCATAGGTCACGATACCGTTTGCCAACAAGCCCGGCGGCCATGACGGAACGAATAGAGCAATCTTCATTAGAGTTTCGACCTCGATTGAGCTCAGCAATCTATCATGCCAACTGATTTTGGCCGCGACAATATTCGGGAAAACTCTGTAACAGCGAAGTACCCAGGTAAATCAAGTCACTCTCATTCAGTTGGCACGAGTTGTACGTAGCGCAAACTCAGTAACCACGAATTGCGCAAACGACAGCTCGAAGGTTTTCAATGTTGAATGGTTGCTCGACAAGCGCCTTGATTGCGTGCTTCCTTGCCGTCGATGGATTGCCGGCGGCTAAGGCCCACCATGCCCACTTTCGATGCACATCCGCCTTCGTTTCCGGTTCTGCAATGGACTGCATTAGATCAGGCACGATTGGGATCCCGCGTCGTATCCGTGCTGCTCGGACCGCTTTTTTAGCAAATGCAAGTTCCTCCTCCCGGTGGGCGTAGCCGATCGAATTGTGATGCCGCCGATATTCGAGTAAAACCTCCGACAGGTTGGCCAGTTTCCCTATTTCAGCCAACCGAAGGAACAAATCCATGTCCTCCGCGAATCGGTACTCGTCGCTGTATCTTCCGACCTTTAGAACTGCTGCCTTTCGCATCATGACACTTGAATTGCACATTCGGCTTCCTTCAGTGCCGAAGAGGTGAGCTAAGTCGATTTCTTGATGGGTTAATTCGTATTGAACCTGACGGATTGGCATGCCTTCGGGATCAATAAAAAGCACCCCTGTGCCAAGTGCCACGCAGTCTGGGTGTGCGGTAAGATACGCAACCTGTTGCTCGAATCGTTGCGGTCGAGAAACATCGTCAGCGTCCAGATTTGCCAAGTAGAGCCCACGAGCTAACGAGACTAGCTCGTTGCGAGTTGGAGCGACGCCTCTATTTTTCCTTGAAATGGCGTGTACCCGACGGTCTTTCACTTCAAACTCGCGCAGTATTGATAACGACCTGTCCGTGCTTCCATCATCCAGCGCGAGAAGCTCAAAATCCCCAAAGGTTTGAGAGAGCACACTTTCAACTGCTGCCCGGACGTAGCTTTCGGCATTATGAACTGGCAGCAAGACTGAGATAGTTGGAGTACTCACCGTCGTCGGCATATTTTCGATCCCCTACCCCAGCTAAAAAGCTTGGTACCACCAAGGTAAAGTATCCTGAATAGCCGACGGCAACGCTTGGAGGGCGTTATCGAGTATGGTGAGATGAAGTTCATGCCGGATGTCGCAGCTGTCTAAAGGATCGGAGTTTCCAGCTCTAGCAGAAATCCTCTGACTAATAACCACGAATTGCGCAAGCGAGCACTCTTAGGCTTTCGATATTGAATGGATCCATGGTAAAAGTCATGACAGCGTGTCTTCTAGCAGTCTTCCGATATCCTGCTTTCAACGCCATCCATGCCCATTTACGGTGTAAGTCCAAGCTCGATTCGGATTTTGTCTCTGGAACGGGCACTTCAATGTTTGCCGGCAATCCACGCCGCATACGTGCCGCTCTCACGGCCAGTTTACTGTACTGGGTAACATCGCCTACGCCGGTGTAGCAGCGCGAACTGAGATGGTGGCGATACTCAATCAAAACGTCAGGGAGGTTGGCCACTTTGCCGATCTCGGCAAGGCGTAAAAATAGGTCCATATCCTCGGTATGTCGGAACTCGGTGTCGTAGAGTCCTACCCCAACCACAGCATCACGTCGCATCATGACGCTAGGATGGCATATTCGGCTCCACACTTTTCCCGACATATGAGCCGCGTCAATTTCGTCATGAGTCAATTCGTTCAAATGTTCGCAAATCGGCATTCCTTGAGGATCGATGAAAAGCGATCTCGAACCTATAGCCACGCACTCAGGATGTGTGTCGAGGTATACCACCTGCTTTTCGAAACGTTGGGGACGACAAATATCATCGCTGTCCATGCGCGCCAAGTAACGTCCTTTTGCCGCAACGATCATTTCATTGAGGCTCGGAACGAGTGCCAGATTTTCTCTGGATAGAACGCGTATCCTTGGGTCCCTAGCCGCAAATTGGCGTAGAATAGACAATGACCTATCGACGCTTCCACCGTCCAGCGCAAGAAGTTCAAAGTCGCCGAACGTCTGAGCGAGAACGCTCTCGATGGCCACGCGAATATAGCGCTGTGCGTTATATACCGGTAGCAAAACCGAGATAGTCGGACCTGTATCTCGAATATTAGGAACATTCATTTCCAAAACTCGTTTATTTTCGCCACAGTGCCACCCTTCGCGACAATTTGGAAAAGGCAGACCTCATCCAGACCGACACATACCATTTGAGTGGCCAATTTCCATCCTCAACTTGCTTGATCACACTTGCGACACGCGACGAGCACATATCGTCAATAAATTCCGGATGGATCACTGGTCGAAGACGGGGCTCGCGTCCCGCTTTCGAAGGGTCAAGTCGCGCCCAAAAAATGTTTTGCCGATACCACACTTCGATTTTGGAATTGCCCCAGATCTGCCAGCGAATTGAATCATCGCAAATAAATCCATGACGGTTAAAGTGTTCTTGCCAGTAAATAGGCCATTGACAATTTATATGATGTTGCCCTGGCTGCCCGGGGCAAGCTGCACCAAACAACACAGTATCGGTGTGCGCAACAATAGACGAGACCAAATCTGCAGCAGATGCCTCGGGCAGATGCTCTGCTACTTCAATACATAGCGCCATGTCAAAGCGTCTCCCAAGATTGAAAGGCACCGAAAGATCAATTCGATCAATTACGTTTCTTGGAACGTATAAGGACTCATCGTTGATAATTCCATCGATGCCAAAAAAATCGGTTACTCCCAGTTCATTAGCAGCCTTCAACCAAGTGCCAATACCACAGCCAACGTCGAGCAGGTTCTTGGGCGCGCCGTCCCTGAAAGCTACCGTCAGCGCCTCAAGTGGGCCGGGCAGCGTGTGGAGATTCGTGCCGTGGTCGTAGATTATCTTCATGCCACTTCAGTTCCTTTCCGAATCAAAATCCGTCCACATTGCGCCTAGCCCTGCTTCGTTTTCTCAAAGATTTTCTGACTCGACCCACAATCGCTTATCTTGATATCTCGCTTAGCATTGATTGTTATGATGGCGGGCTATCATCCGGAGCGAATACAAAAGGGTGACTGGCACTAATACCGGGCCTCACGAGACACCATGATCCTACATTGCTTATGTAGCCAGCGCCGTTCGGACGCATTGGATGAATCGGTGGTCCAGGAAAAGAGAACTGCAATATATGCTCCTTAATATCATAGTCCCGCTCCCAATCGCCAAGGTAGGCAGAGATTAGATACGTACCTGTAGTCAGAGGAAGGTTTGACACTGAGAATTTGACTGTTCCATTCAGGGCAGACGTCAATTCATACCCATCGGGATGAAATCTGCTATTGGAGGCATAAAGCGGCGCCCCATGAGGAGTGCAGATTGCTAGACCAGGGTGAGGAATAAACGGTCGATCGGACACAAAATCTATCTCAATGAAAAGCATATCATGTTTAGCTTCGACCCGAATGCAGGTCATTGAAGGTATGCCTGGTCTGGGTTCAAATCGAACTTCATTGGTGCGTATAGAGCCGGAGGATAGATACGCGCTGACAACCTCGTCGGCAGTTCCAGATTTTATAATACGGCCAGACGCCAAGTGAATTGCTCGGGTGCACAGAGAAGAGATTGCCGACATCTGATGGCTGACGAATAGGACAGTCCGACCGCCCGTTCTCGAAATTGAGTCCATCTTTGCGAGACATTTCTTCTGGAATTCCACGTCGCCAACGGCTAACACCTCATCAACGATCATGATATCCGTTTGGATGTGCGCGGCTACTGAGAATGCAAGGCGCATATACATTCCTGACGAGTAGCGCTTGACCGGAGTGTCTAGAAATGTCTCGACTTCGGCAAATGCGACGATTTCGTCTAATTGTTTCCGAATATCCCTCTGTTTCATACCGAGAATGGCGCCATTGAGAAAGATATTTTCTCGACCCGTCAGTTCCTGGTGAAAGCCAGTGCCGACTTCTAATAGGCTAGCGACCCGTCCGCGCAACGAAACACGTCCATTGCTTGGCTCCGTAATACGACTGAGAATTTTAAGCAGCGTGCTCTTGCCCGCGCCGTTTCGCCCAATGATGCCCAGGACTTCACCTTGTTGCACCTCGAAGCAAACATTTTTCAGGGCCCAGAATTCCTCAACTTCATCGCCATGAACGATCTGCCGCCCGTGGAACACATCAATTGCTTTACGTGTAAAGTTGTGCGCTTCACGTACCACGACATCGCGAAGCGTGGCATTGTGCTCTCGGTGGGTGGATTGATGTCCCACGAGGTAACACTTGGAAAGGTTTTCGACGGAAATTACGTTAGAAGACATCTGTTGCCGGCATGAGGTTCAAATCAGGTCAGCGAAGCTCTTTTCCATGGTTCGGAATCGAGAAATACCTAACCATAGGAACAAGCCGGCAACGCAGAGGCTCAAGACTAGGCCAGGCACGTAAAGCGGACTCTGACCGTGTAGTATGCACCAGCGAAAGCCGTCGATCACACCAACCATCGGATTGAGTGAATAGAGCAAGCGCCACTTGTCCGGCACGATATTGGAGCTAAACCCAACCGGCGAGATGTACAAGCCGAATTGTACGATAAACGGAATTACGAAGCGGAAATCGCGGTATCGAACGTTAAGCGCAGTGATTAAGAGTGACGGACCCAAACTAACCAAAAGAGCAAGGCACAGGAAGACTGGCAAAAGTGCCATCGGCCAACCTGGAGGGAACCGATACCAAACCATTATCGCGAGCAAGAGACAAAAGCTGACCAGAAAGTCAACAAGGGCAACAGCGAGGGTAGCGACCGGCACGATCAGTCTGGGAAAGTAAATCTTGCTGATAAGGTGGGCGTTACTGACTAGGCTGTTGGCTGCTTCAGACAAACCCGTTGAAAAGAACGTCCAGGGCAGCATCCCGGCAAAAACCATCAGCGCGTAAGGTGCATTTCCATCGGAAGGTAGGTTCGCGATGCGTCCGAAAACGATTGTAAAAACAACCATTGTGAGGAAGGGCCGAATTAATGCCCAAGCTATGCCGATCACGGTCTGCTTGTAGCGTACCGAAAGATCGCGCCAAGCAAGCACTTGGAGCAATTCTCGATAACGCCAAAGCTCCAGCCAGTAGTAACGGTCACGCCGCCCGGGCTCTATTACAATCAACTCGTCCATTTACTGTGTTTACGTAGTTTGCGAGGGCCGATCGCGGTACATACGGAACACGATAGGAGGGGTCAAGGCAGCGGACTCTTGTGTTTCGCAGTTTAGTTTAAATTGGAAATTGGCCAAACAAAATGCACGAATAAGGTGGCCAACCCCGACCCGGACTGACCGAATATAGCCGGAAGCAATATGAATGGAAGTATCTTTCTGGTTCTCGTGATT
Organism: uncultured Alphaproteobacteria bacterium; assembly: GCA_963724715.1. Lineage (GTDB taxonomy): Bacteria > Pseudomonadota > Alphaproteobacteria > Rhizobiales > Xanthobacteraceae > BOG-931. Next base: position 834,489 of record CAVRVV010000009.1, read on the forward strand.
AACACGCACAGAACGATTACCTTTTAACTCACAATCTATGGGGGACATATCGAATAATATTAAACGAATTCGAGCCCATGGCAGTTCCGTCAACCCCATTTTAGTCATGGGTTGACCATGTTTGTGACCAAGTTCAGCTAGAGCGCGTTCCAGACATCTTTACCAATTGATTTGATGCTTATTCAAGCCGCTTTGGGTACTACGCATGCAGGGATTTGGTTCAAATAACCTACGAATAAGGAGATTTAACGGTGAGCACGATGTCGTCTAGCGAAGTCCCAGTCTCGGCGATTCTCAAACCCATTATCCTCTTGGCGGGATTGATTTCAGCTGTTGCCTTTTCGTCGGTTCATGCCGTCGCCCAATCACCAGTTAATCAGACGTCTCCTTTAGGAACCAATCTCGCGGAGGTGTACTACTACTCTGTTGAACAGCCGTTTCTTAATGTGTTCAAAACAGCCGGTGGTTGGTCGACGGTACATAACGGTACGGACACAGGCGAGGAAATTCTGCTTTATACTAGCTTTCTCGACGCCAATGGCTATCCGACCACCTTAACAGGAGGCGTCGCACACAATTTCAATCAAGTAACAGCACTGATGTTTCGAAACGACGGAATTAACCTATATCAAGCCGGCGATTATCTATTGCAGTGGAGCGGAAGTGGTACGTTCACCTATGCTTTTGACCCAGGGAATGGAACATGCACGACGAGTCCGTGTAAGATAACCGTCGGTTCACCTAGCAGCGCAGGAATACTCCTCACTCTGACTAGTACTGGATCGAGTTCCAACTATGCAAAAAACATCAGCCTCATTTACTGCGGCACATGGAACGGCACATCGTGCAGCAATGGCTATGACACTCTCCTGGCAAACGGAGAAATCTTCAATCCAAATTTCGTCAGCCGGGTCGCTTCATTCAAGACCTTACGGTTTATGAATTGGATGGCGACCGGAGACAACTTCCAGAAGAACTGGACTGACCGTCCGCTGCCCGGATGGGTATTTTGGGACGATAGCCGCACCAACGCCACCATTAACGCTGGCGATCCGCGAAATACGAACGACGGGGTTCCGGCGGAGGTACTGTTCGCTCTGTGCAACAAGCTTCAAGCCGATTGCTGGTTCAACATGCCCCCACTCGCGACCGACGACTACGTCACTCAATTCGCCACATTGGCTCACTCGACGTTGAACAGCAATTCAAAAGTTTATGTGGAGTATGCCAACGAGCTATGGAACCAGGCTTTATGCCAGCCTTCTGGAACCATGACGTCATCTTGTGTACAACAAGTAGCCCAACTGTGCGCTGCTGCTGAGCCAGTCAATTGTCCTTATCCCACGTCGTTTTCACTTTACCAAGCCAACTCCTACTACGGTGCGCTTCGTGCGGTGCGAGTGGGTGCATTGTGGAAAGCGGCTTGGGGAGCGGATTCCGGTCGAGTACTTCGCGTGTTTGGCGGGTGGAATGGAAACACAGGCTACAATTCATTTTGGCTGTCTTATGTTGACTCAACTGGCTATTTCTCCGGCACAGTCGCACAAAACGTTGATGTACTCGCAGTCGCGCCGTATTTTGGCTACGGTGTGCCCGACACATTCACTCTCGATCAGTTGTTCGCTGAGATAATGTCTGGCGGGTTGGTCTCTACCGCCAACGGCGGATATCCCGGCGGCATGTTAAAGCAAACTCTCGACTCAGCAAGAATCAACTATTCGATAGCCCAGTCGTTCGGTCTTCCGTTGGTGACGTACGAGGGCGGACAGACTTTGGTGGATTACGGCGGCTCTGATGCGGCCTTGGAGTCACTGTATGCCGCCGCGAATCGCGATCCGCGCATGGGTACTGCATATACGACCTTTCTCAATGGTTGGAGGAGTTCTAGGTGGTACCCTCTTCATCAACTTTACTGATATCCAGCAACAGTCGAAGTGGGGCTATTGGGGTGTCCTGGAAAATGTTCTCCAAACGAACTCGCCGAAGTACGATGCGCTGATAAACTTCATTTCCACCACCCCTTGCTGGTGGAGCGGGTGTAGTTCAACGAGCACCTCTCCTCCCCCCTCGAGTTCATCCGTAACACCGCCGGCCGCCCCAACAGGGCTCAGCGATAGCGTGGCTTCTTCCACGCAAGTTGGTACGTCTTGGCTGCAATCTATCGCTGGTACCTACCCTGTTGCAGGTTACAATGTGTTTCGCAATGGAACGAAAATAACCACCACTGCCGCAACGTCGTACCAAGATACAGGTCTCTCTGCCGGAACCACCTACACCTATGCGGTCTCTGCGTATGATACGGCAGGCAACACGTCACCACAGACATCGCCCGTTGCTGCCACTACGCTAGCTGCTGCTCCTTCACCTCCAGCTGCTCCTACGGTGACGATTAACTCGCCGACGAACGGCACCACGCTAAAAGGCAATAGCAGCGTCAATATTGCTGCCAACGCGAGCGATGGAAATGCCCTCAAATCGATCACGATAATGGGCGACAGCAATATTCTTATAACATGCACTGGTACGACCTCTTGCTCTGCCACCTGGCAAGGCAAAAAAATATCCCAGGGAACGCATGTCGTAAGTGCAACCGCAATCGACTCGTTGGGCTTGCAATCGACGAGTTCGGTATCGATTCTGGCTCTTCACTAAACGCTGCGCGTCCAATGAAGTCATGATTGGGCGCGCAGCCGTTAGCAACGCTACCGTCGCAAAAGGCGCACGCCGAAGCCACCGCAGCTCCGGCGTGCGCGCTACCGAGTAGTTGAATACCGACCGAATCTGAGTCCGCTCGCAAAGCTCTTGGCACCCGCGAAACAGTTGGCTGGTGTGAATCCTAGGTGCACGTGCAACCTCAGAGGCAATGGCCCCGTGCTCGCTTGCCACAGCAACAATCCGTTCCTTCACCACCGCGCCCACCGTCGGCGACGCCGAACGGTGTGATCACATCATCTCGACCTCCGCCTTGGTCATAGGACGAGTGCCTACTTTGCGCATATTTGCTCGCCTCAGTGACCGACTGGCGCTCCCATCCATATTGGTTTAGTTATTGGCACGGGACCAATATTGAAACAGTCGATCACCTCCAACCGTCCTCCGGCATCAGACCTGCGCACTTGGCACTGACCGGAAGCCCGCCCCCGAAGTACTTACGCGATCTACCTGAGATAACCGAAGATGCCAAAAATCAATCTGAAAGAACTCGTCCTGGAGTCCTTATTCGGGCGTTGGCGGTCCGCTGGGACTTTAGCGGACGGCTATTCGGTTCTCTTGCCAATGCCGATGGATATGCCCTTCCTCCTTTGGTTCGCGCTCGAGGCACTGCGCGACATGGACACCACCCACTGCAATCAGTTCGTGGTAATTCCGGATGGCTGGGGCAGCGACGATGGCCAGGCAATGGAGCGCGTTGTCCGGTCGTTCGACGACTCCGCGAATTTTGTTGTCGCCAATGCCGCGGAGGGTTCATTACTTTATTCATAAGATCCAGAAATCGCGCTCGTACGGCATGGCGGCGAATTGGCTGCACTGGGCGATGATCGTCGAGGGGACCAATCGCGCTAATTCCAAATATGCGTTTCTACACGACGCCGACGCATTTTTCATCGACCCTAGCGGCCTGGAGCGGCAGTATGCCGAGTGCCGCGACCGGGGGATGATCACTTTGGGGGTGGAGTACCGCGCAGACTCGTTCTTTTCGGCGCACGGTTACGCAATTCCAGGGACTTGGGAGATGATGTATTCCGTTCCCTGGGCACGTAGCCGGTCGCCGCTCGCTCTGAAGGGGAAGCGGCGGGACACACCACACGGAATGCACGAGTTCGACACAATGCTCTACGCGCAATATCTTGATTATGCCTTTGGCAAGGTTGGGGCAATGGTGCCACCACCGCGGCTCGCTCACTTTCACGCAACTATCATCACGTACCGAACATACACTGATCCGAAGAACAGGCTGGTCGCGGACGATTTATTCCGTTTGCTTCTCCTGTCGATGCTTGAAGAACTCGTCCCCGACGGCATCGGCACTCGCCTCCTTCCCGCGCCGAATGAGCTGGCGCGGGGGCTCGACACGTCTACCGCCCAGATCCGCTACAACACCCCGCGTGCAGCGCGTGAATTTCCGGGTTTCCGCCGCCAGATCGAGGACCTTCTGCAGGCGCCGGTTTTCGCGGGTAAGCGCGGCGCCCAAATCCGAGAATATCTCCGCCCCTTCGATGACTACTTCGCAACTCGGGCTTTTCCGGCCGCCCCCGACGAGGACATCTCTACGAAACCCCGCCGGCACGGCTTGGGTTGAGGCGCCTGACGCTATTTCCGGCATAAAATCTATGTCACTGCGAAGCCCCTCCTGTACGCAGGCGTTCAACTCGGCGCGGCGTCACCATCCGAGAATTTAGGCCGTGAAGTGAACTCATAACAGCGTTCCGGGCGGCCGGCTTGCGATATCCGCTCGGACCCGAAAGCGATCGACAACCTCATGTCACCTGACGCGCAAAACTACCGCTACGCGACGGCCACTCCAAAATCCTGCCATATTGTGATCAGGTGGCGCTAATGCGCGGCGCAAACAAAACCGTTTTAGCGTGTACCAGTAGCCATCGTCGCGCCGGCCGCTCAACGTATATATCCACTAAAACAGAAGCGCCAATGACAAGTAAGAGATAGCAAGAAAAATCGATGAGCGGCGGCAACTCAATCCCTAGATCGACCTCAATAACGCGGTACCACCACATCCATAATGGAAAATGTATAATATAAGTAGCGTAGCTCGCATCGCCTAGCAGCACAAGCAACGGTGTCGATAGAATCTGCGAAAGCCGACCAATTGCCCCGGCCGCCCCAAAAATTAAGACGCCAAAGACGGGAGCAAGAACGAAATTGCTTGACAGTATCGGAACTCCAGGATGGTAACGCAATATGGCCCCAATCACGAATATTGACGCGACCAAGATCGCTTCATGGATGCTGTGGGAAAATCGTGTTCCCGATATGAATAGCCTTCCTAGCGCGACCCCAAAGATGAATTGGGGCAGATGCCAAAGGGGGAAATAGGCAAATAGATTATGCCACCACTCGGTATCGGTTGCTGGCCGAGCGTTCCAGAGATAAATTCTTGCGAATGCAACAGCGCACACCAGCGCGTAAGCAGCGATCAAAAGCCAAACCTGTCTAGTTCCACCCACGATACGCACGAACGGTACGAAGCTGACGTATAGGAACAATTCGACCGATAGTGACCATGCTGGAATATTCCAGAGAGTAGCTGTAGATGGAAACCATGCCTGTAAAGCGGTTGGTATGAGTAAAACTCCGACGACAAATAGGGAATTTGAAATTTGGTGGTGAATAGCATAGCCAACAATAAAGAATGGCGCAGCGAGCGCAAGTCCGATGAAGTATGCGGGTGCGATGCGAGCGATACGATGAGCCATGAAGATCGCCGCGCTGAGGTTCAACCTCTCTGGCTCATCTGTTTCAATGTGAGCGTAGGTCAATATGAAGCCCGACAGCACGAAGAAAAACGTCACGGCTTCGTAGCCGAAGCTCGATACGCCAACGAGAAAACCCAGGTGCTTGCCGATGTCGTAGTGGAAAATAACCACCAGTAGGGCAGCAAAAAAGCGCAACGACGTTAGCGCTGGAATGCTCGGACGTTTCATTCGGACCATTACTCCCATTTTTAACTGGATTTCTCCCGCAGGGAATTCTCCGGATGCCCCAAACTAGCTCACATATTCACGCATTCCCGCCTAACCGCAAGGTGTATGCATATATGTGGACGGCCACCGGAATTTCGGGCTGCTTTGCAAACCGGAGCTCCGCGACCGCGCCTCACATTGTACTCTCCTCCTTCCTCGAGAGCTTATGGCAGACTCGACAAAGATTTTAATTGGCGAGATGTGGAGCTAGAAAAATGATTACGAGAGCCATCAAACGGTTAATTTATCCGCTTCGCACATTTCTTGGTAAGGCAGTAATCATTCCGCCGTCACGCCAAGTCCAATTGAACTGGAATGCAAACATGTCGCTAATCGAAAAGGCTGCATGGCTCATCGCGTCAGATAAGATCGATGGCGACTATTTAGAATTCGGCGTGTTCCAGGGAGGAGCCTTCATCGAGGCCTATTGCACGCTCAAGCGAGTTTTTAATCAACGCATCAATGACATAGCTCCTAATTCGACTGCCACCGATGCGTCAGAACGCCAGGCAATATGGGATCGCATGAGATTTTTCGCGTTCGACTCCTTTGAAGGCCTCCCAGAATTACAGGGAATCGACAAGAACACGCGCGACTTTGCAAAGGGTCAATACGCCGCAGCAATGGATCAGTTCTTGACCAACGTGGACGGTGGCGGAGTCTCAGCCGAACGAGTTGTTTGCGTCCCAGGCTGGTTCGACCAAACCTGCGTACCTTCGACAGTTGATAAATACAAGATGCGCAAAGCTGCGGTGGTCTGGATCGATTGTGATCTTTATCATTCCACCAAGACAGTACTAGCTTTTTTGACCCCGCTATTACAGGACGGGACTATCCTCATTTTTGATGATTGGTACAGCTTTCGCGGTAATCCGGACCTCGGTGAACAGCGGGCCATGACGGAATGGTCGAAGACAGTGAGCGATTTCACGTTTGCCGAATATCACAAGGAAGGGCCGTGGCGGACGTCCTTTATTACTTCTTTTGCAAAACGTTCCAATCCACAGTGAAGCGACCGCCAAAGGGCCTCGGCAAGCGTTAGTTTGGCGGCGAGCACGCCGCTCGCATCCGATATTGTCTGCGACCCTTCGATGACTACCTCTCGACCGGGCCGCTGTAGCCGCACCCGCCGAAGACATCGCAACAAAGCCCCGCCCCAGCCCAATGGCGTCGATCCAGCGCTCGGCAAGGCCGAATTTACCAAGAGCAAAGGCCCCGCTCACTGAGGACCCTCCCCGTAGTTAGCCGGCCGTGAACAAACCCTAAGCGGTTGATCGCGAGTCGATTTGCGGTCCGAAGCTGGTTTGGAGATTGCAAGATTTCGGGGTGCTAGGCCCCGGAAGCCTGTGCCAGGCGCCCGGATCGACACTCCCGTTCGCGGCGAATCTCATCGGCCGTCCGTGAACTTTCCCATTTTGAAGACCGAACATGACCAATTAGGCGGCTAGGATCTTTCGCAACAAGAACCTCAGCCACCTGAGCAGATGCCCACGTAGGCTGCTCCCGCCCTGCTGCCTTTGAGTTCGAGGTCATCGGCTCATCCGGTGAATGAGTGCCGATGCGGCGTACGTACCTGCAACCGACTCGCCAACCAATTCCAGCCAGTCCACTGATCTGGATGTGCCAGGACGAATGGCTCCAGCCGCCTGGCGTAGACTGCAATAATATCTGCAGCCTTCCTATCACCACTAGCCGGATAAATGGCCTGGTCAATCGACACCTCGAATCCACCGTTCTGTTTCGTGAAGGCAAACACCGGCAGCAATACGGCACCTGTTGTCAGTGCAAGTCGCACTGGTCCAGTTGGTAGTTGCAGCTGTCCCTGAAAAAACGGAACCTCTGCGAACTTGTGGGCCAGCGGAGCGACGGTAATGCTTACAACCCCATTTGCACCCAGTCTGGTGCGCAGAACCGTCAATGCCTCAGCTGCGGTCTCCCCGGTAATTAGGACCCGTTCTGCGATGAACCGATCTTCAACTCCGGTCCAGATCGGATTCAAATATCGAAAACCGAAGGTAGACAAAGAAAATCCGTGCCCAGGTCGCGACAGCTGGCAAACATGATAGCCAGCCCTATCGAGGGCCATTTTCACGATGAGTGTGCTAAAGACTGTCTCCGTTACCCACAATATTACTCCACGGCCGCCCTCAAGGGCTTTTTGCAAATTGACCTCTCCGTTCAGCCGAATATCTGGTCGCCAAGCTCGCCAAGGACAATTCAATCCCAAGATCTGTATTGTTAACTCCCTTGTGTAGCTACGGCGCCTTTTACTGATATGGCTAACCTCAGCATTAGAATACTTCTGCCCTAAAATAGCATCATAAACTGGCCAGCAATTATCCCTCTGGCCAATTCTGGCTGTACCCAAGGCGATTTTTCTCCAAAATCGGGGCGGAACACACCAAGCGATTGCCCCGAGGACCAAAATTTTCACGAGTTGCAAAACGTCGCGGTACGTCATTGGTATTGAGGCGCAATTTGACCGACGTTGACTTCACGCATATTAAATATGCTGCCAGACTAGATCAAGTTGCCTTACGATTTTCGAGGCGCCAAACCATCTCGCAAGCACCGGAGTTTAAGCGGCGTTAGATAGGCAGAATGGGAAAGTTTTTCTCGGAAGCCTCAAATTACGCGCGGCGAACCCTGCTCGTGACTTGCTCGGGCTGCATTTGAGGGAACGTAAGCTTTCGGCGCAATCACAAATCGATGTGCCGAACAATCCCGTGTGCGCGGTGTAATAGATAGGAATAACGAGTACGAGTGCTGCTGCATAACCAACGGGCAGCATCCAAGAATCGCGCAATAGTGCGGTTTACTGCCGTCATCGGCGATCATGCCGAACAGCGCCACCACGATCAGCGAGTGGCTGATCAGATCGAGCTCGCCAAAATCGAACACTGCGCTCACGAGCCTCCCGGTCGACATCGCGACGGCGCCGCGGCGCGCGAGGGTCCACGGCAATGCGAAGGCCAGGGCGAATTCGACCAGCATGCGCGAGCACATTGCGCATGAAGTGGACCTGGCAGCGTCACCAGGTGGCGTGTAGCACTTTAGAGACCGCGGCTTTGATGCCCTCACGGGCATCCTTACACTGGCCGCGGCTGTGCCACCAACCTGCGGCAGTGTATTGCGCCGGGCGACTCATTGTCGGTTCGAAGGGCACGCAGCAACCTGGCGACCCGGTGGCAGGAGGTAAGTGTAAGTTAATCCAGGAATCCGCGGCAGCGTGCCCGGATCTTGTAGGTCGTAAGGCTGCCCATGACCTGGGGAATTGGCGACGATCGAGGTTACGCACCGGCGCGATACGGCAAGAATACTAAGATCGGGATTCGTCCACGACCAAATCATCATGCTCGCCAGCTGCGCCGAGCGCGCTCCAGGTGGCTGCAAGATCTCAGCCAGGGGAATGATGCCGCTATTTGAGACGAGTACGGACCGAAAGTCGCCGAGGAAGGCTGACCATTTTTCGGTCGCCTGGATGTGCCAGAGGCTGGCCGCCACGCCGAGAATCATGACGATGGATTGAACCGGCGGCGTAATAAGCCTCTGGGAGACACTTGGCACGAAACGCGCGAACATCACGAGGATCATCAACGGAAAGGAAAGAAAGGCTCCGATGTGCCGCGCATAGAATTGTGCCGCCGGCACGGTTAGGGCATCCACCCAAACTGACGCGACCGCCAAAATGACGGCGACGATGCCAAAAGCTAACGCCGCCAGGCGAGCAATGTTCGGAATCGCGATGCAAGTGAGAATCGCGATGCCTGCTAGCACACCAAGCGCGGCCGGTAGATTACAGCCCGCGCCCGGTACGTAGAGCCACCATTGGTGGAGGAGCGATTGTGAGATGAAGACTGCCCGCTCCTCGGGTGCGTATGGAAATAGTATCCAGTAGGTGCCGACGACCGCGCTGGCTAGGATCGCGAGGAGAGCTAGACCAAGTGCGAGCTGCGCTAGACGGGGCGGCATTGCATCACGCCAGCGTAGACAGCCAGCCGCAATTAGTAACGGGCCCAGAAACGACATCTCCTCGTGCAAGCGGAGGCAGCCGAAGGAAAGAAGTAGGATGAGGCTGAGCCTCGAGGCGGAAAACCGGCCGAACAGAATCAGATAAAACAGCAGCCAAACATAGGCGGTTGATACAAGGCCTTCCGTCACGCTTGCGAATTGGGCAGCAAGCGTACCAGCAAAATAGACAAAAGCAGGAAACACGAGGAACCGTCGCTCACCCGCGGCCAGAATCAGTCCACAGAGCAAGAAGAGTACGCCTGGCAGCACGTTGGTGGTAACGCTGAAAAGCACCGCCACACCGGTAGGTGAGCCGATCCCGAGCTTGATGGCGGCCACTTCTGGAAACTCAACGATAACGTTGCTCATCCATCGCGAGGGCGCGAAGATAGCAAAACTTTGACCCGCCAAGATTTGGGTCACGAAAAATGCGCCGTCTGCATAAAGACCACGAAGAACGAGCCCGGCAAAACCTTGAATCAGTATTGCAAACACAAGAACCGCGGCCACGTTCAGGCCGAACCAATTACGAATAGAGCGTTGTTCTGACATTCCTTGGTACCAGATTAACGCATGCAATCATCGGGGAAAGGCTCGTGTTCAAAACCTCGAGATGATTACACTTCGGACACGCTATCAACTCTTTAAACTCAACCTTGCCTCACGCGCCCCCTATTGTGGGCTCAGGCTTTGTTCTGACGGCCGGGCTGTTCGTTGCAACGCTTTGGCTCCCTTCCTTTGCTCCAGTTGGACTAATGGAGGCGGAACTCCAACCTGGTGGGCGAGGCCCAACGTGCCTGTCGAAAAACGCCTGCGCTGCAGCCCTTATCCAAATGCGCTGCCGACGAGTAAAATCACCTCGCCAGATGGCGCCGGCAGGTGCGCCAACGAGGCGGTAGAGTGCTTGCCCATATAAATAGATGATGTGATCCGGCAGCCATGACACCGCAAGGCAGACTTCGACAATCTGCTTGAGAGACCAATCCACATGTGCAAGTTCCAGCTTCGAAAGATTGATGCGCGTTCCGTCAGCCAGCAGATTTAAATCTTCGCGTCTGCCAACGGTTAGCTCTCGTGTCGCGTGCTGGAGTGCCTCCGAGCGACCGCTGAGATATCCAAAAAATGGAATCATGGGCATAGCAAAACAAGGCAAGGCTCCAGCTGGAGATCGGCGAAACATCGTGTATTGATGAATCATCTGCGATGGATGGACTAATTCTTCTAATTTCATCGGCGACATCGCCCGTTGCTCAGGACTCAAAAGCCTTTGAAGATCCAGGGTAATATCAAAATCGATCGATCGCCCTTCAACCACTCGAAGCTTATTGAAAAGCGCCACCGGGCGTGAGGACCTTAACCACACGGTGTCCATGAAGGCCTCAAACGTTGTAACGAGACGATCCTCCGCCTCGACACCATTGTTTTGGTACCATGTAACTCCCAGCACCTTCGCCCCCGAAGCTACAAAACTCCTGTATCTTTCGCCGAACGTCGGACTAAGTGGCAACGCGTCGTAATCATGGAATAGTACGTGAGCAGTATTTGTGTGTTTCAGCGCAATACACCAAGAAAGCCACGCGTAAATAAAGGGAAGTTTTTTCAATTCGGCAAATTCGGCCTGACTGGCTGAGTAATACAAGCATTCTATATCGAGATCAGAAAACGCAAGTCTCACTTCATTCGAAATCTTTTCCCAAAAACAACTCTTTTCGCAATCGACAACCACAATAACTCGTTTAAGCTCCGGCCATTTCGAGGCGTAGAGAAGTCGAAGATTTGGCAGAAGAAGATCGGGCAATTTTGAACACACGCCCATAATTGCGGTACACCCACTCTCCGCCACGATGAGTGGTTCCCAGTCTATCAACTTCGCTACTCTGCGGCGCAACCATTCTCGATGCAAAGTTGCCAAACCGTGAGCGAGCCGGTTTCTATACTTACCCTTCATCGCAAAATACTCGGCGGCGAGCTAAACCATGAAGCGTAAAGAGCTCGGGGATAGCTCGGTAGCTTCGATCTGGGGAGCTTGCAGACCGACGCTCTCGGGTTGATCTGGTCACCGTTTTATCTTTCTAATCGCGCCGCCTGCTATTTGAACACTTGGCCACCTCATAGGCCTTTCGGCAGAATGCATCGTAATGCCTCGGTATCTCACCGTCGGCTCGCATCGGCGACGGATTTGATGAGGTCGATCAGATTGCGATAGTTCTGGGCGCCATCAAAATATTTTTCCACACGTTGTCGGGCCGCAACTCCCATCGCATGTCTCCGCTTTTGGTCTCCGCTCAATTCGCGGATCGCCTCAACCAACGCTTCTGCCGAATTGGGAGGTATCAACAAACCCGTCTCGCCGTGAATCACCAGTTCGCGTATCGCGCCGACGGGCGTAGCGACGACTGGCAATCGCATCGCCATTGCCTCCAGAATGGCCCAGGGCGAACAATCTCCTAACGTTGGAAGGACAAAGATGTTGGCTTTGCGATAGAACGCAAAGAGCTCTGGGGCGTTAGCTTTTATACCGCGGTGAATATGCACAGTGGGTATTCCGGCTGCGCCGATGATATTTGACTCATTTGTAACGATATCGACTGCGCACTTCTCCTGCATTGATGCAGCGGATTGAAGCAGCACATCGCCGCCCTTACGTTGAAAATCACCGCCGACAAATAACACCCGGGCAGTGAGATCAGCCTCCGAAATAGCCCGCTCCTCTTTACTGATATTCCAACGCTTAAGGTCTAAGCCTGGCGGGTTCAACGTTATTTTATGTTTCGAGACGCCATAGTCATCGATAAGCGAGTCTTTTGCCCAATGGCTGAATGTCACCAGATGCGCTGCCCGTTCAAAGGACCTCTTGACCAGAAATTTTTTCACATGCTCGACTGTGTCCGACCTCCGCTTGTGACGATAAGCCGGTCCGATCGAATCCATGCTAATGGGGGTGACGTCGAGTGAGAGGATGGTGGGCGTTCGTTTCATGTATTTTCCGAGCAGCACCGCCGCTTCCGGAGTATGGCAGTAAAGCGCGTCAAAAGGCTTGGATTGGCGCTGCAGATAATCCCTGGCCCGCAAGCCACCTAACAGGGTCATGTTACTTCTAATCACGGGAATCCTTTGCCAGCGATCTTTTTGCCACGGGTATATCGGCAGCCATTCCGCCTGGATTTCCGGATACTTCGCGGCTTCCAACCGCATGTGCTGATCGTGCGTAATGTGCCCCGCACTCTGAAACATCAAAAAACCAACACGGTAAGTTTTCACGGTGATCCTCCCTCCACCGCCGTTCAGTGCCGAACATCGTACGGCACCAACATCGAGCCCCGGTCGACAGGCGCGCGACATTGTCCACTAACACGCGCGTCATTGGTGGATAAGAGTCAGAGCCTCACGAAGCCAGCCTGTGGTTAATCACGGTGGCGAGACGCAGCGCGAGCTGCGTGATGGTAAATGTTGGGGTCGCGTGGCCGGAGGTGCGAAATACTGCTGATCCGACAACATAAAGATTGTTAACGCCCCAAACACGGCAGTCTCTATCGACGACGCCATCTCCAGCCTTGCTGCTCATACGGGCGCCCCCCATTTGATGGCCGGCAGCGCCGCTAGCCCCGCCGAGGGCGGTCCAACCCTCTAGAGGATTGGCGGAAGACAGAATGGCAGGATTGATATTGAGTCGACCAATGTTGGCGTGGATGAGATAACGCCCGAATTCGAGGGCTGCTTCGCGCATCGCGACGCGATCATCATCGGAAATGCGCCAGTCCAATTTAACGCGCGGCTCGCCCTGTTCGTCGTCTTTGTCGGTCAGCAAAATTCGGCTCTCGGCACTCGGGACCTGCTCACAGGTGATGGAGACTGTTCCGGCGGAGGCTTCCCCGTGACACGACGCGCCCGTCACCACACTCCGAAAGCGATCGATGAGGTCCGAACAACCGGTCAAATTTGTCGAATAAAGCCGAAATGCGCTACGTCCCCTAGCGCGCAAATATTTTTCCGTCGATGCTATGAACCCGAATCGTTTTGCGAACGCAGGTATCGCGTCCTCTCTCAGGATTACGAATTGTCCCAGCTGCTGATGAAGATGTTGCATGTAGTAGCGGCCGAGATTCCCGCGAATGTCGCTAAAGCGCTCGCTATTTGTCCGCTCAAGAATGAGCAAATTTCGTACATTTTCGACCGCGCCCATGGCAAAGACGAATTGGCGGGCCACACAGTTCAGAGAGGCCGCAGAACGCTGGTCACGAACCGCGATCGAACTGACGTTTGCACTGTTGGCGTCAAGAGCGGCCGACAAGTAGGGAGCGTTGAGTATCAACGTGACGTTCTCAGATTGCTGCAATTTATCAAAATAGGTGGCGCCCAGGTTCCTTGGCGGTTTACTAAAGGACATGTTGATGGTTTGGAGATTTCCACCCGTGTCAGCAACTTCGGCGTCGACCCCAGTGGACTCCGTGATGCCTAGTATGCCGGCAGCCTCCCGTGAATACGGATCGAGATCCGACTTGCCAATCGGCCAGCCGCCATCCGGCGATAAATCTGGCCGCGCGAAATCGTAGGCGTCCAACGCTCGGCACCATCCGCCCCAATGTTGGGAAGAGCCACCGAATGCGCGAACGCGTGTTGCATCAAGGGGCAGATTTTCGAGGGTGCCGAGGTCACCGCTATAATGCTCCTGGGACTTAGCACTGATGCTACGGTCCCCGGCCTCGACAACAAGCACGCGGCGTCCCGCTTCGCCAAGTTTGATAGCGAGCGTGATGCCAGCGACACCACCGCCGATAATGCAAGCATCGAATATAGTCGCCGAAAAATCCGGACGGCGCTGGGCTAGATCGATCAACATGGCATTTTATTTCTTAGTGGAGATCGGTATCCAGAAGAATCCAGCCGTCGATAACAATGATTTTTGGCGTCAATCGTGTTTCAACTTCCCAAGTTGGCAAAGCAGCAATCGTCAGCAGCGCGATTGAGCGAGCCAGGGCGCGCCGCGACGGTGACAACGGCCCGTTGCTGCCACGGCACGGACCTCGCGGGTGTTGGGTCGCGTCGGCAATAGAGACGTCCACAATCTCAGGATCAACCATACTGTCGGCTCCTCCACCGAAGAGTATTTAAACTCAGCCAACGCGAGCGCCGTCGCAGCGCCCGTAGCTTTCGACGCCCATAATTCCTTATATCACGAAAACCGCACAAACCGCGGCGCGGTCCCGCTGTCATTTGGGCGTCGCCCGGCATAAAAGTGGTGTTCGGTAGGCGCGACAAGCTATGGTCGAATACAGCGGTGTTCTTATAATATGAATTAGATCGCAACATGGTCTGACGTCCAAGTATCGCTGCCAGTATTCCGCAATGGAGCCGGTCTGTTTCAACCTCGCGGAACCGCAGCAAGTAGCCTGCGACAGCCCAAACAAAGTCGTGAGCAACCATCATGTCCGTCCAGGCACATTGGTACTCGTACATAATATCATTTCCGCCCAACCGCGGATGAATACTCTCCATGTCAATGCGAAACGAACGACACTTAGCAGTCCTTTTTCTTCCAATGCGGTTGGCGAAGTCGGTCCGGAGGCGCGGTGCAAGCAGAAAGGCGGCGTCATGACCGAGCGACACATTTTCCGCGCCTATGTGTTTTGCCACATGGGCAAGCGAGATCGATTCGCGGCACAAGATGCGGGTAAAGGGGGAAATTCGCCGCAGCAATCCGGAATAGCCGTGGATGCTCGCCGGAAATACGAAGAATCGATGGTTTGGTGTTAGGCGATCAAGCAAGCCATAGACATCGCCATAGAGTGGCTCGATCAAATTACCTCCGCCGCCAATGCACACGCACTCGGTGCGCGGGGTTTCAGTCACGGCGCAGATTTCCACCTTATCAAAACGGTCCGTTAGATAGTTAAAGCAGGCGAGATTGATAGCGGCATCGCCTATGTTGCCCGGGTTGGGCACGAACGTCACAGGTGCACGTCGATCTATTTCAGCGGTAAGCCAATCGAATGCCTTTATGGTCTCAGCGTTAATGGTCCCAAGGGCATTCGAGATTGAGTCCTGAGAGATCACGGAATTCGATAGGATTGTCATAGGCACAAGCCCCGCGAACGAGTCGCATTGACGCCGGCGCTACTGCGGTGCGCCACAGCGGGCCGCTATGACGGGCTTTAGCTCCTCGGCCCATGCTCTATAAGTGCTCGGCTTCAAGTGGATGCCATCAATCGTCGAGCCCGGAACGACGATGCGGTTGAGATCCAAAAATAGGCATCTGCTTTTGCTACTACACGCCGCCTGTAATCTCGAGTTCAAATCAGCCACTTTCGAGTTGAGTGAGTAAGTCGGCTCCGTAGGAAGTGTTGATTGGACGATGACTCGTGTCCCGGATGTGACTAGTTGATCTAGAATTGCCAAGTAATCCTCGGCTGTACTTTCAACGCGTCGGCCTATGGACAGATCGGCAATGCCGAGCATGGTTGCGACACATTTTGAATGCGCGGCTATGATAGAACTAACACGACGAAGTGCTCCTGCAGTGGTCTCTCCGTAAATGCCTCGGTTGGCAACGGACGTTCCCAGTAGCAGCGGCCAATCGGCGAAAGCGATCTGTGAATCGCCAAACATGACAACATTGGCATCACCCGGAAATGCAGCAAAAAACTCTCGTGTTGTAATATACTGCGCAGATGTTTGGCGGCTCAATATTGCTGCGCGCACCTTTTCAGCTGGAATGAAAAACCCGAGCGATTTGCGCCAAGAAATGCCATGGTTAACAATGGCACTGTGCGCTATCATTCCAGAAATGAATACAAGCCCGATGACAAACAGCAAAACAAACTTCGGAAGCCGCATTTTAAGCCTTGCCAAACCGAGGGCGCCGCATCTGTCTCGGATTGTGTGATGTTTTGCCAAACGTGACAAGCAACAAAACGATATATTGATGGATCGGTGATGGTTCTGACGCACCGATAGGTCCAACTCAGCCAATTAACGACTCAACGATCCAGAGTCTGATTTTGAGACGGACGGCTGATTGGCTGAGTAAATCCTACCCGTTTGGAGATCCGGCGTAACCACCCGAGATGATGGTTCGGACGCGCTCTTAAGCATAAACTGGCGACGCTGCCGGATCGAGCCCAGCGCCAGGGCGTCGGCCGTGCCTTGGGCCACCTCTCTCAGTGGCGCTCGACGAGCCGAGTTTGACGCGCGTCGTCGTGTCGATGCAGGCTCAGGAATATTGTGCGCTCCTTATTTCGTTTGACGTCGTCACTCCCGCGCGACCGAGTACTTGCCGCCAGCGCGCAATTCAGCGGCGCGAAGCCGAATTAAAATAGATTAGACAAAAAGCAAATGGCGGCGACGGTCGAACCAGCAATGACCATGATGGTAAAGAACTTTTCCACGGGGACCGGAAGCCTCGTTGCGCTTAGGCCCTGCGCTGCAGGATTAAATCGCTGCGCTTTGAAACGCCGAGTTTCTGGAACACGCAGTGCACTTGGAATCTGACCGTGCTGGGAGAAGTCCCCAGCATTAGCGCAATTTCCTTGTTGCTTAGCCCGCGGGCGACGAGGCGAGCAACCTCCCACTCACGCGGCGTGAGCAAGGAATGCCAGTTTTCTTGCGAGTTTCGCATTGCGCCACGTTTAAATAGAAAACCGCGACGCGCCAATGTCATTGCAAAATCAACCTTAATCGCGCGGCGGCTCACGCGCCGCCGCCCAGCGCTCAAATGGACAGGCGCCAGGCCAAATCTCCGCGATGACTCGGCTGGCGTTCGGACAGCATCTGCAGCAGCACCGATAAAAGTCGCCAGCTTTGCTTTGAAAGCCTACTCAACGTGCTGGGCATCGCCCGCCGCCAGCTTGTTCTTTTCGGCGAGAGACCGTTGTGCCCAGATTGCGGCGTCGTCGCCGCAGGCAACGCCGTTTAGCTCACCGAGAAGTCGGTCGCGCAGTTGGGCTGATGCCTCGAGACCAAGCAGTGGCTTTGAGATATTCGAAGAAGGGTCTTTTCCGCCGGTGCGAGCCGCTGCGCGATGAGGAGGATGGTGTTTGACCGCCGTTCGGCCCACTGTTGCCTGCTTTCGGCGTCTGAAGTGCCGTTTGCTGCGTCGGCGTTGCAAGGTCCGGTGCATCGAGGTCGTCCTCGCCGGCAATTCCGACCAGCGTGAACAAGGCATAAGCGCCTGGCACAGTGAGCGCGCCCCCATCCGATGCGGCGTTGTCGTCTCAGCGACGGCGCGGACCGACCGACCCGACGCGATTCTACAGAAGCGCCCCAACCAATTTTTTGATGACGCGGCCGCTGCGGCCTGCATGCGGTGCCCACGTTGGCACCGCTAACCGGCTCGTCATCCTGGCAAATGCAAGCAAATTTAGCCCCAGTAGCCCCTCACGGGGTTCTTTTATTTGCTGTCCGGGCGCCGATTTATCGTGGGAAAAAAGAAAAAAGCCCCGACTTTTAAGGTCGGGGGTTAAGTACATAGGAGCCGTCTGAAGCTGAAAGGACGCCCCCCACTGGGAACTCTAAGCGTCGAGCCGCCTCCTCATCAAGAGGGGAAAAACCTTACACAAACCAACCAAAGATAGCCCAAATGCCGAGGATCACTTATGCCCTCGCCGGCAGGTTCAGCACCCGCTTGGCGACGCGCAGATTTGGTGTGGGTCACCCCGCCGGTTCAACCCGGTTTCTGGCCGTCATCAGAAAGTTGTACATAAGCGCTGCCGCAAGTTCAAAAAAATAGCAACCAATCAGCTGCGGCACCAACTGGAATGTTGTGTGACCATTGGAATTTCCATTCGACCACAACACGGCTAAAACCGTAACAGCGGAGTCGTCCCAACTGTTGGGACACCGTCTTTAACCGGACGCTCCCGGCTCGCTTGATGCACTGGTGCCATTGCGCTGCATCTCGCGCCGGGAGTCGTATGCGCTTGGAGTTATTTATTAGATGCGGGTATTGGATTCGCGCGATTGTATCTTCGATCGTCTTTTGTCCCGATCTTTCGGCAGAGGATGCGTCTCCAACCACAGCGCGCGAGCCGTTACCGTCGGATCGATGCTGATTGCTTTCCACCATCCGGTTTCGTTGCCGCAGCGATGAACCTCGCGATGATGCCCCCGACACAGCGGCACAGTGAACTCATCGCTGACCTTGCGTCCCATGGCGCGGCTTTGGATGAATCTCAGGTGATGGGCATCCGATGGCTGCCGTCCGGACACGAGGCACGGGTGCTGCGCGACGGACCTGACGTGCTCGCGGTCCCGGACCCGCCGCAGCTCCGGCAAAGTAAGCACGCTCTTGTCTATGAACGAGCGCCGCGGCTGACGCATCGAGGTCCGCCGCGCCCAGGCTCACAATCGATTCACTGGACCGGTGCATCGCGATCGACCGGGCATCCACTGCTATACGGGGTGCGCTGGGTCTTGCTCTTCTCATAGCACGCAGCATAATTACCTGCGTAATGATATAAGGTAATTGATATGGCGAACGTAGTGACTATCAATCGTCCCGAAGTGGTTGCTCTGATCGAAGAAGCAGCCAGCAAGTTGACTGCCGGCAACAAGACCGAAGCGGTTGCCCTTGCCGTGCGGCGCCTCTTGGAAGAGACAGCCCGCGCTGGATCACTTTTCGGGGCACATCGCGGGTCGGTGCGCGTTCATGACGGCGTTGACGTCATTGCGCCGGCTCTCGATGTCGAGCCTGATGCCGAGACCGGCCGAGAGATCGAGCGGTGACCGATCGGCTTCTGCTGGACACCCACATCGCTCTATGGCTCGACAGTGGCAATGGGCGACTGCGCGCTCCGACGCGTGCCTTGGTGGATAGCTGCTGGCAAAACGGCGCACCATTTTGCTGAGCGCCATCACGGTTTGGGAGATCGCGCTTCTTGTTGACACCGGACGGATCGACCTTGACGTACCCGTCACTGCATGGATCGATCGCTTCCTCGATCGTCCCGGCATCGAAGCGGTGCCGTTAAGTCACAAAGCCGCAGCCTGCAGCTATCAGCTCCATCACCTCGAACACCGCGACCCTGCGGACCGGCTTCTGATTGCGACGGCGGTCGAGCTTGCTTGTCTGTTGGTCACCTATGACGAGCGCATCGTTCGATTCTGCAAAAAGCATGGCCGTCAATACCGGTCCGCAGTGGATGCGTAAGACTGTAATGAGGGGGAAGCGGTCGCTCAACGACGTGGTGATTCTCACGCGGGCTTCCAGCCAGGAAGCGGGAAGCTAATGCATGCTCACGGACCATCGCTCGCTGTTTACATTAACATGATCGATCATGTCGGCGCTGCTGGCTCGGTGGCTCTAATACGCGAGTTCGCCGGACTTGCTGGCAGCGGATGCGTCTTCAGCCAGAGTGCACGAGCCTTCACCATCGGATTGATGCGCACCTTTAGCCACCACACCGGTTCGTCGCCGCAGCGATGAACCTCCCGATGGTGACCTCGGCATAACGGCACGGTGAATTCATCGCTGACCTTGCGAGCGAGCGCCGGGCTTTGGGCAAAGCGCACGTGATGGGCATCCGACGGTTGCCGCCCGCAAACGAGGCAAGGTTGCTTGGCAACGAACCTGACATGATCGCGGTCGCGAATCCGACGCGGCTCGGGGAAGGCGAGCACGCTTTTGTCGACCGTCTTCGACCGCTTCTTCCGATCTGGTCGGGGGCGATTGTCTCGGGCGCCCTGGTTCAGATGCTCAGACCCACCGGACCGCACCGTAAATTTGCCCATTGGCGCAGCTTTATTGGTAGATGGCGCAAGCGCCGCCAATCGTTCAGCAAACGTCTCCTCGATTCGCTGAGCGTCGGCTGTCACCAATCTGTCCTTTTCGACCAAGCAGCGGCCCGCCCAGATTGCGGCGTCATCACTGGAGCCAAGCTCGTTGATCTCGGCGAGCAGTTGATCGCGCAGTTGCGCGGATTTTTCAGCACTGAGTGTTGGCACCGCGGAATTCGGCCGGATCTGTCGGTCGCTGCCGCGGCCTGCTCTTTCGGCGTGACCTTTTTGGCCACCGTTTAGCCGTCCGTTGCCGCGGCTTGGCGGATTTCCTCTTCCCGCGCCTTCTACGGCCGACGTCTGGTTCGTGGGCGTCGTGAGGTCCGGCGCATCGAGGTCATCCTCGCCGGCAATCCCGACCAGCGTGAACAAGGCATAGCGCCGGGCATAGGTCAGTGCTGCCCCCATCCGATGTGGCGTCGCGGTCTCGCTGATAGCGCAGACCGGCCAATCCGAGGCGATCCATTCTCCGGAGGAATGTGCCAGCACAGTCGTCAGGTTGACCGTACCTGCGGACTGATCGATCGCTGTGGTCTGAACCGTGGCGATCTCATGCTGGCCCAAGGTCTTGCGCACTATGTCCAGCCCGCTGGACAGCGGCGCATAGCGGAAGGTCTGCTCGGCCCCCCTCCCCGTCTCCGACCGTATGGTCGCGACCAGGGACTTCTCCGGATTGACCAGTTCGGCCTGTGACTTGGCTAATGCAGCCGCCAGGCTGGCAATCGATGGGCTGGATCTATGCACGGCTAGCCTCCGTGAGGAGGTCGAAGCCCACCGCACCGGATTTCGAGCGCTTAGCGCGGATGCCGTGGCCGATGGCCTCCTTGGCATCCTCCGGCATCAAGCCCTTGAGTTCCACCTTGGCCTGTTCATGCTCGAGGTGGGCGCCCCGGGTGCGGGCAAAGATGCCGGCGAACTCCGCCCAGGCGTTAGAAGGGGTCATATCGACGATACGGACCGCCTCGATGCGGGGCTTGGGCGGCTCGACCCCGAACAGGCGGGGTGGCTCGCCGCTCTCCACGCAGCGCCAGAACTTGCGCTCAGCGGTGACGATCAGGTGCTGGTAGAGTGGATCCGCATGGGTCGTGATCTCCACCCATTTGCCACCCCCAGTAATCACCGAAAGTACCGCACTTCTGGCCGTCACCACCCACATGTTGTGCTGCAGCTGCGGCATGTACTTCTCGGCCGCCCCCTCCTCCGAGAATGACCACGGCAGCATGAACTTGGCTTCGAACACCGCCCCACTCGCCTCGACGCGTCCGTCTAGCGTCGCCACCATCCAGCGCACTGCCGGATGCCGCATCCGGCGCTGGATGTCGACGATGACCTGTCCCGAATTGAGCTCATACCAGCGTCGGTTCAAATCCTCGGTGACGGACCCAAGCTGGACAATGAGATTCCCGGAAAGGTTCTCCGGCTCGACCTCACCTCGCTTCTCCCGCCAGAGCCGCACCAGGGCGACCTCGTCGCTGCCCATGATGATCCGGGCGTCGGAGCCGCCGATAAAGCCGCGGCGATCGGCTGGTTTGAACCGCAGACTCATGCGACCCTCCCCGCTATAGTGTCGGCAGCACGCTGGACGGTGCCGGTGACGTCGGATTCGAGGTCGGAAATGAGGGCATCGATACTGCGAAGATCGAGCCCGCCCGGGACGTTCTGCGCGGTGTCGTCGAGGATTACGGTCAGATAGGCCGACAGGGCGTTGAGAACCGTGTTCAAGTGATCTGCGCGGTCTTCAAGGTCGGCAGCGGCGGGGTCGAGTGGGATTGGCCACGGCGGGTGCCCCGCCAGCACGGTGACAAATTCGGTGTGCGACGCCCGGACCGGGTTGGTGGATTGCTTTGCGCCGGCGCCTGTGATCAGCGCCCGTATTGCGTTAGATACAAAATCAGCCTGGGCCATTGGTTACCTCCATTGGCTTGGGTTAGGGCCGGTGGGAAGTAGCAGCTTCCCATCGGCTCGCTAAGGGTTTTGGTATTACCAAAACATGGCGAAGCGGTCAACTGAAAAGACAACACTTAGAAAACCCGGCCGGCCGGCCACGGGTCGTGATCCTGTGCTCGCAATACGCATTCCATCCGCGCTAAGGGCCGACATCGAAGCCTGGGCCAAGCAGCAAAAAGACAAGCCATCGCGCTCGGAAGCCATTCGCCGCCTGATCGAGTATGCACTTACGATCAAAGGCAAAACGGAATTTGGGTCGTTGAGCTTGCCAGCCAGGTCTGGGAAACGGCGCGCTTCCGCAAAATGATGGCGTTTCTTGTCCGCACAAAGGAACGGAAGGCGCTCGAACGGGTGATTCTGCCGTTACTTCCCCCCAATCATTTCTCCTTGGATATCGAAGCTGAACTTCTAGCTTCCCATTGTATTCAGAAAGACAAGGCAGCGATTGACAAGGTTCAGAAAATTCTAGAGGGGGCCGGGCTAAGTTGGGAGGCGGTTTCCGCGGAAGCCATGTCATTGAGAATGGGCGAATTTCAGCGACTCAATCAAATGCTGGCGAAAACCGAGGCGCGGCGCAATTCAACATTAAAGGCGATTGAGCGCCATCGTGTCGGTCTTGGTGAGCAACTGCGCACCATCGCAGATCAGTTTGAGACAAAAAAAGTACACGAAGTCGAAATCCAGGATCAAACAAACACGCATCGGCTCGCTGCGTGATCAGCACTCAAAAGGCCGAGGCAAACAAGAAAAACGCCCAGGCCAGCACCGGGCCCACATCCGTAGCCGGTAAAGCGCGCAGCGCCGCGAACTCGCGTCGACATGGGCTTGCAATTCCGATTCGATCGGATCCAGTCCGTGCGGCCCAAGTCAAAGCGCTCGCCCAATGCATTGTTGGACCGCAGAGCTCGTCGGATCTCATGGCATTAGCGCGCCAGATCGCGGAGGATCAGATTGATCTTGTCCGTGTACGAAACATCCGTCGCTATCTCATCGAAGGCTACTGGTCGCAATCGGAGGAACACCAAGCTTCGGAGTTGGCGCAGCAGCTCGAAGTATTGGATCGGTACGAGTGCCGTTCCATGTCGCACCGTAATCGCGCGATCCAGACCTTCGACACAGTGAACGTCTTAAAATCAGTTGTGCCACTTTGTTGGTCGCTGTGATCGCTACCAACGAATGTGTTACATCCTATAGTTGAGTTCTTAAATAACTAAATCTGCAGTAGTCATTTGGCAGAACGAACCCAAGCACTAGGGTCGAAGGCCGCGCTCCGCGCAGCTAAGCATCTGAGGATGACCAACAAGTAGCCACAGTGATCGGACTTCTCGGAGGCGACTTTCCAGGATGCGGAGCGGCGATTACACTTTGCAGCGAGGGCAGAAATCTTTCAAGCTTGCGATCCTGTTCGCGCGCTTTGATCGATCACTCGACGCCATTGTTGGGGGTGATCAAGAGGTCGCCAGAGCGTGGCTCAAGAGTCCGAACACAGCGCTCGATACCGAACCACTGACTTTGATCCGGACAGTTTCCGGCTTGATGAATGCCCACTACTTGAACGCGCGCCGCGCTATCGTCTAGCGGGCAGGAACTTTCGGGCCTGTGTTCGCGCATCGTTAAAGCCCAGCATCACGTCTCGACACTTAAGTTGCTCGACACGCTCGATGAGCCGCGCTTGTTGGAGGGTCTGATCGAAGGGGCACAAAGCCAAGGCGATCCTTGGCGCCGTCATGGGCCGCTATAACGAGATTCTCCGCCACGTCGCCGACGAATCTCGACCCGTGATCTGGGCTGATCGCGGCGGCAGGCCGATGGCAGCGGACTGGGCCGAGGGCTTCCTGCAGGCGATCTTGCTGCGCGCGGCTACCTGGGAACGGCTGTTGAAGTCCAAGCGACCGACGAAGCCAACACACGAGCAGCCAACTTAAGATTAATTGCGCTAAGTTTTTGACAGCGGCCTTCAAATAAACGCAAGCAGGACAATCTAGAACCAAAACCGCGCCACGACCTCTGCAAATGTTAATTCGGCCTTCTGTATCGATTTATCGGTCAGCGATGATTACTGGATTAAGCACGATCAGCTTGCTGCTGGGGACGGCCATTGCGTACTTGGCAAGCGGCTATCCTGAACGTCAGGCAACTATGGAGACCGTGGGCGGCGTTCTATTACTTGCTGGATTGGGGTTGATAGGTTACGCCCTCGAAGCCCTTTGGGGCATCCCTTAGCACGCACGGTTTCCGCCTTAACGTTTATTTCTGTTCGGGTTCGCAGCGCGCGCCAGTGGCCGGTATTCCATTCCTAGAGGCTGAGCTTCCCCACGTATGTCCCCGACGCTCAGCTTAAGGGCGGGACTGTACCCCCGGTCCCGCCCACCCATTTCTGAGCGTCAGCTCCTAATCAGATGTCTGAGCGAATTCGCCAAGGGACATACACGACGATATGTACACTTACGCAGTCTTCGCCGTGATAGCCGTTGCTATCGCTCTATATCCCCGGCGTTGAGGGAGCTCGCCGAAGAGGAGACCAAGAAGCTAAATATGGCTTATAGGCGAGCCTTGTCGCGTATCAAAAAGGGACGTGACGAGTCGCGAAGGTGCGTTAATCTTTGCAAAGAACGTACGGGCGAGCCGTTCTTTTGACATGAGGATTGCCGAATTTGGCCACGACATTCGGGTTCACTTCCATAAGTGAACGTAGCGTAGGGGAGTGCCAATGAGTGATCGAGCGCACGACTTTCTATTTGATTGGTTCTCAACGCAAGTGCGGGCCTTGTACCCGATTCAAAGATTGGCTGAGGCTGTCCGGCTTGCGACAAAGTGCCGGGCGGATGCGACTGCCGCTGGCATTCCCCTTCAGGAAATTAGAGACGCGGCAGGTGGCGACCTAATTCTAAAATTAATTCAAGCCTTAGATGCAGCTGCACGCCTAGCAGAGGATGCGACAATTGCACCTGAGATGAAAGCTTTCATTGAACAGAGTTGTGTCGACGCCGAATTGCTTTCGGAAGCGGACGCGCCAACGGAAGCGGATTTCTGAGACGTATCGAGTTCGCGCTGCCAATTTTCACCCTAACGCCGACACGATTACGCCTGTCGTCGGACGTGCAATCACAAAAAGGATGTGCCAAACAGTTCCGCGTGCGCCACGTAATACGTCGCCAGAAACAATACGAGCGCTGCAGCGTAGCCGACGGGCAGCAGCCAGGAATCGCGCAATTGTGCCGATTTGCCACCGTCATCGGCGATGACGCTGTCCGCAAATCTAAGCAACAGCACCGTTAGCGCTGCACTTGAGAAGCTCAGTGCGGACTTAATGCAAGAAGCCGCCGCGTTCAAAAGAGAAAAAGCTATAATTTCTGGGTAGACTTATCATTCTGGTCGTTTCAACTCACCCGTACTCCCAGCCATCAACGCGGCAGTTCGGGAAAGGATACGGACCGGGGCGCGCAATTGAGAGTGTGGAGGAAGGCGACGAGTTCGGCCTTCTCGTCCGCAGTCAAGCTGAGGGGATGGATTTCCTCCGCCCGGCTTGGTCGATCGATGCCCCCGCGATCGTAGAGATCGATGACGGCCTCCAGCGACGGCACCGAACCGTCATGCATATAAGGCGCCCGGCGCGCGACGTCGCGCAAAGTGGGGGTCTTAAAGGCGTACTGCAACGCCACGGACGTCGGAAACAGCCTGCCGCGGCCTAAATCTTTATCCCCGGCGCTCCCGATGTCGTGGAATGCCTCGTCAGTGAAGGCCCAGCCACTGTGACAGGCTGCGCAGTTTGCTTTGCCGTTGAACAGGTCGAACCCGCGCTTGGCAGCTTCGCTGATCGCGGTTTTGTCCCCGTCCAACCAACTGTCAAATTGAGCATCCTTCGCGACAATTGTGCGCTCGAAGGTGGCAAGCGCCATTTCGACTTTGCGTGCTGTGATGTCGCCCTCGCCGAATGTCCTGTCGAAAGCTTCGACATAGCCCGCGATAGCCGACAGGCGTTGGACCAATTCCTTCTCCGACAGATTCATATTGCTGGGCGCGGTTATCGGGCCCATGGCGACGCTCTCAAGGTCGCGGAAATGTCCGTCCCAGCCTAGCTTTGGAACCCAGGCGACGTTGATTATCGTGGGCGTGCGCAACGGCAGCGTCTGCTGTTTCTCGCCGATCGCCCGTGGCTGGCCGTCGGCCCATGACAGGCCGGGATTGTGACAGGTGGCGCAGGATCGCACCGCCGATCCGGACAATATCGGATCGAAGAACAGTGTCTCTCCAAGCTGTAACTTGGCATCCGAGTAGGGATTGTTCTTTGGGAACGGAATTTCGGTCGGCTGCCTGTATTTTTCCTGTAAGGCCTGCCGGTCGTCCGCTGCGGCGCCTGAAACCGACCCGCCCGCGCTGAGCAGTACAAGCAACGCGCCGAGGAGCCACGTAGCCTGCCGGGCCTTCGAAAATGGATCGCATATTTTCATGGAGTGAGGGTCGCCGTTGCCGATTGAAGATCAATTAACGAGAACACGCAGAAAGTGGAAACATTCGGCAGGTCTGGTGACCGCCTTCACGGTGCACCGACGACGACAGATGTTTGGTTACCTTGCTTTCATCAGTTATCGCGCAAATGATCCACCGGTCATTAATGTTCGCCGTACCTGTTCCAAGTCTACAAGCCACATGAACATTGATCTCCCGCCGCCCGATGTCTAATCGGTCGGAATGCACTTCTGTCAAACATAAACCGTTAATGTGCGGAGCCGGATTGAGCGCAGAGCCACGGCGGTGGCCGTGTCTGTGGCCGCCTCCTTGATGGATCAGCTCGCCGGCAATCAATTTACAACTAGGTTCATCGCGTATCTTGGCTCAATAAAGGTGTGATCGTTCATTCAAACGACACGAGAGGCCGCCAAGTGGCCCTGTATCGCGGACTTTGCTCGACTGGAGTTACTTTAACGCGGCCGACATAGTGGTGAAGGGGACTTGCACTTGCGTGCCGAGAGCCTGAACGGCACCGACAATCGCAAGTGCAATGCCTCCCGCGATCAGGGCATATTCAATAGCCGTCGCTGCGGTTTGATCCTTTGTGAACCTACCAATAAGCTGAACCATGATTAGCACCCTCCGTGGCTTCGATCGTCGGCGCACGCAAATTGCTCCAGCGTACTGTTGCGCAGAGTAAACAGACTAATTTAAAAAAGGCTTTTTTACTGGCGCCGAGCATCTCGGAACGTCACCATAATTCCGGCAATGAAAACTACGGCAGTAATCACCATGACGATGAGTGTAGTGTCCAACATTTGGCTGTTTCCCTGGAGCACAACTGTGCGCCTGCGTGTTGTGCGCTTACAGGCCCTGAAAAATGAACAAGACAATCGAAGAAAAGTTCTTACCCGACAGAAACCATGCGACAGCACCACAATCGCAAGCACCGCGAGCAGGAGCGCATCAAAGTACAGGGTGGTCTTTACAAAAAACGAACGCTAATACGCCTTGCTTGGCTCCATACCATCCGGCATTCCCGCTTAAAGCCGTTGGCTTTAATGAGAAGGGTAAACCGGTTGGGAACACCGATGATGCTCTCGACCTCCAACATAGCACCGAATTCTGAGATATTTTTGATAGTCGCGCTTATGGTGGTCCCACCATTGTTGAAAACAATTGTGCCAGCCTTGAGCACGCGCTTTCGCCGGGAAACAATACGACGCTCGACCATTTTTGGCCTCGCGAGAGATAATTTGCCGAGTATAGCACAGTGCGCCGAATGCGCTGCCAGAGCACGCTAGAGTCAAGTGTCAAAGTTCATCTTTACCCTGCGAGTTAGAGATGGTGGCAATGAATTGTTAGCCCTGTCGATATGACATGAAATTTCTGCTGTCAGGTTTACCCCGACGAAAGGGTTTTGTTCGACACTGGTGAAGCGAACGGGGCGATGAGAGGCCGGGCAGCTTGCGGCCAAGAGGAGCAGACAAATGAGTGTACTAATTAAGCAGTTCGTCCGCGATGAATCCGCCGCAACCGCCATTGAATATGGCCTCATCGCCGCCGGCATTTCGGTTGCGATCATCGCCGTTGTGCAGGGTCTCGGCACTAATTTGAACACTACGTTCCAGTCTGTCTCAACTGCGCTTAAATAACCGCTGATCCACACGTGTTGACTTGGAACCCCGGCAGAAATGCCGGGGCTTCTGCCAATGCGCAAGCCGCCCTATTCGAGCCCGAGTTGGCGCGGGCGACGTTGGATGCGTTGGTTACCCAGTGCCACGGCAGCAGCTTGCCGACGTGATTGATCGGATGGTCGGCGACGCGGGAGAGGACGCCCCGCAGACAAGCTTCTGGATTTACGCTGTTGAGTTTGGCGCGCGCGAATGGGTGAACGCAGGGCAGAACGTTAAAGCTGGCCTCAAGGGCTCAGCCGCCTTACGAAGCTCTGTACATCGTCATTCACGATTTTTGCGTAATAATTGATGTCCTCCACGGCTGCTGCCCGGTAGCGGCCGCCGAAGGCATACGAATCGATCCCCCAAAGTGCGACAATCAAAGCGGCCAAGGACAGAAGACGGCCCATGGCGGTGGTCCTCCTCAATGACTTCACAAAAATACGTGAGTCGGACTGGGAGGAGCAACAGACAAAAAGCCCAAATGCCTCTGTTCGGCAGATAATTTTGAACGACGGCCGGTAGATCCTACCGCTGCGATGCAAAGCCTAATAGTGGATGTCCCCTGCCGCCAGTGCGACCCGCACAGTCACGAATGCACAATGCATGCAAGAGACACGAAAGGATTTGCCAACATCCCCAACGCGGTCCTGCTTTTCCCACCGGTTCGACCCGGGGCCGGCGTACCCAAAATAGACTTGCGGGACGGTCCAGAGCCGACTGTTTCCAGGTTTGGTAATTCGCATTTCTAGGCGTCACCAACGCTCCAACTCATGGCACCAGTGACCGCGATTAGGGGTTTGTTTACCACGTTGAGGCACTGTCGGGTTCGCGCTCTGCGATGGAACGAGCAAGTATCGCCTCCTTGCGCGAGCACTCATTCGACGCCAAAGAGCGCGAGTGTGTTCTTCAAAATCTTCAAGACTACAAGTTGGCAGCAAAATTACGGAGATACCAACGGAGTTTTCGGGTCATGACAACCGAATTCGAATTCCAAACAAAGGGCGATGTTCTTCCAGGTTTGATCGAATGCTTGAGAAGGCTAGCAACCGATTCGGCTGCCACAACCTTCAACCGCCTTGAGGCGATTGACCTATTGCTGCGCCTTGCCGTCGGCCCACGTAACCGTCCCTCCGAGAGTATAGATGTTGTCGCCAGCCGCCGTGCCCGGATTGCGCTTTGGGGTGCCGTCCCATTTTTAGACCAAACAATGACATCAAAAAATCATCGCGCACGCATTCGCTTGCATGCGGCTAGTTTGGCAAGCCTCGTCGGTAAGTTGGCGAGCTGTCCAGGTCACGCTAACTGACCCACCCCAGAGAATAGGGTCGATCTGTCCAATTTCAACGAAGGCCAGTGAATTGAAAACGAAGAGGTCGCAAACATGGGCAAGCCGTCGGCCGAAAGCCCCAAAGCGAAAATGACTATTGGCGAAGGTTTTGGCGAGTGGGGCGTATTTGTTGTTGACGGTAAAGCTTCGAAGATTATTTCGGCTTATGATTAAGTCATGAGTTGAACGGATTATCTTGCCGTCTTGGGGTTGCTGAGCGGCTCTGTCCTCTCATGTTTGGCATTCTCTGGATATTGGCATCCTGAGAGGGCAGGCCTGTGTCAATGAAATACACGGCCCGCTGCCGCGGAGGCCGAGAGCCGGTCGATTGTCACTAACCCGCTCGCAGTCTGCGCCGGGGGCACGCGGGGAAAGCGGGCTCGCAAACTCTTACGCAATTACGGCGGCGACATTCCATCAGCGATTATTATGCCCGCAGCGTGACAGGTCCCGTATCCGACAGGGCGCCGCGCGTAGTAGCCATCGCTACGGGACTTTGGTTGTTCGGTGCGTGGTTCGGCGCATGATCACTGATCACGGCGACTAATTATTAGATCACCACTTCCCCAATATCGGTGAATTTTGACCCGTTGCCGAAAAATTTGCGCCGTTCCTGAACCAGAACAAGCTGCTGCGAGCCTGGTCGCGTACCACTCGCTCATTGGCCGGTGTGCGCGAGTTTTGCGAGCCGCTGCGAGGCGGCTTCAGAGCCGAGTTCCAGGGCCTTTTCGTACCATTGACGGGCCTGCGCGACGTCGGGCACGACGCCGATGGCGCCGAGCTGCTTGATGGCGAGCGGGTCAAATGTGGTGCCAAGCATAAGTGCAGCGCTCGCGCTGCCTGCTTCGGCGGCCCGCCGCAGCAAAAGTCTCGCCGAGGCGATATCGCCGCTCTTCAGAGAATCCGTGCCGCGGTTAACGAGTGTAGCGATCTCCTCAGCATCGAGGTGCCTGCCGCGGTTAAAGAGCGTGGCAATCTCTTGGGCGTCGAGCTGCCTTACTGCGGTGTCTCCTTGCACCGGCGGCGATTGTGGCACGGAGGCGGGCGTAGCCGGAGCTTGAATGCTTGCAACTTGCGATGGCTGCGATGGCGGCGCTATTATAATATTACGCGAGCGAACGCCCACTTGTTTCATCCTGCCGATAATCCGACATGGAATGATGTCGAGCGCCGAGTCGTGGAATTTTGAATTGCACTTGAATCCTACCATTGAGAGTCGCTCAACGTTGCGCTCGGATCGACTAATAAGGCACGAACTTGATTTTACCGTACCGACAAGACGTGCAGATTTTTCAACCCGCTAACGGCGAGACCCATAATGCATCTTGAACAGCGAATACTGGTCACGGGCGGATCTGGATTTCTTGGATCGCATCTTTGCGATCACCTGCTCGCGGAGGGAGCTAATGTAATTTGCGTCGATAATTTCTTTAGTGGTGCGCGCAGCAACATCGAGCACCTTCTCGGCCACAAACGATTCGAACTGATACGCCATGATGTGACGTTTCCTCTCTATATCGAAGTCGACCAGATTTACAATTTGGCCTGCCCGGCATCACCGATTCACTACCAGCGCGATCCGGTACAAACAACAAAGACCAGCGTTCATGGTGCGATCAATATGCTGGGCCTTGCCAAGCGCGTGCGCGCGAAGATTTTGCAAGCGTCCACCTCAGAGGTTTACGGCGACCCGAGCATCCACCCTCAGACGGAAGAGTATTGGGGCAACGTGAATCCGATCGGCCCGCGCTCATGCTATGATGAGGGAAAGCGGTGCGCCGAAACGCTTTTCTTCGACTATCGGCGGCAACACAATATGCGGGTGAAGGTCGCGCGTATCTTCAACACCTACGGCCCACGCATGCATCCCAATGACGGGCGGGTAGTTTCGAATTTTATCGTTCAAGCCCTGCTTGGGCACGACATAACAATTTACGGCGACGGATCACAGACCCGCTCATTCTGCTACGTCGACGATCTGATCGAAGGTTTCACCCGGCTGATGCGAACTGCTGATAGTATCACTGGCCCGATCAACCTTGGCAATCCAACAGAATTCACGATCCTCCAATTGGCCTCGCAGGTAATCAAGGCCATCGGCTCGCGTTCACGCATCGTACACCGTCCGCTGCCCGCGGATGATCCGCGGCAGCGGCAGCCCGATATTTCCAAAGCAAAAGAGGTTTTGGACTGGTCGCCGCGGACATCGCTCTCTGAGGGACTCACGCGTACGATCGCTTATTTTGACGAATTGCTGCGGGACCAGTCGGTGCGAGCCCAGTTATCCACGGCTGAATGCATCGCACCACCCAGACCATCCTGAAAAACCCTCGAGAATGCCAATATATCAATGCGGCATGCTGCGGCCGGCGCACCGTAGTTCAATGGAATCTGGAGCTCATCACATTGGCCCGCGATCGCGTCCACTTGGCGATCCTCGCTGTTACAAGTTTGGCACGCTCGCTCTAATCTTCGCCAACGATACGGATCCATCGGCAAGACCTGGGGCGACCACTGATCGGCCGACACCAGTATAGGCGAAGCCGTGCCGGTGCATTTCCTCCGGTCGGTAAATGTTCCGAAGATCGACCCCACGGGGCAAGCCATAAGATCGCGCAATCGCTCGAGATCCAGCGCGCGGAATTGCTCCCATTCAGTCGTAATAACTAGTGCATCGGCAGATTCGGCGCAGTCATAGGCATTCTCGCAATAAGTTACGTTCGTCAGAACGGCTTTCGCCTGCTCCATTCCGGCCGGATCAAACGCGCGCACGTGGGCGCCCAGGTCTTGCAGAGCGGCAATGAGTGCAATAGACGGCGCTTCCCGCATATCGTCAGTATTGGGTTTAAACGTGAGCTCGATCTGGTGTCTTGTGACGGCATAATTCGGCGGTGGCAGCAAGACACCGGGAAGGCCGCGCGGCTTGAAGGGTCGGATCTGAACTTTGAGGCCGTGGCAGCCGCGCGCCACGCCGCGCAAGGCGCGTCCACTGCCCAGTGATGTCTATCCATACGCCGTTGCCGCCGCGATAGCTGTAGCCATCGCTACGGGACTTTGGCTGTTCGGTGCGTGGTTCGGCGCATGATCACTGATCACGGCGACTAATTATTAGATCACCACTTCCCCAATATCGGTGAATTTTGACCCGTTGCCGAAAAATTTGCGCCGTTCCTGAACCAGAACAAGCTGCTGCGAGCCTGGTCGCGTACCACTCGCTCATTGGCCGGTGTGCGCGAGTTTTGCGAGCCGCTGCGAGGCGGCTTCAGAGCCGAGTTCCAGGGCCTTTTCGTACCATTGACGGGCCTGCGCGACGTCGGGCACGACGCCGATGGCGCCGAGCTGCTTGATGGCGAGCGGGTCAAATGTGGTGCCAAGCATAAGTGCAGCGCTCGCGCTGCCTGCTTCGGCGGCCCGCCGCAGCAAAAGTCTCGCCGAGGCGATATCGCCGCTCTTCAGAGAATCCGTGCCGCGGTTAACGAGTGTAGCGATCTCCTCAGCATCGAGGTGCCTGCCGCGGTTAAAGAGCGTGGCAATCTCTTGGGCGTCGAGCTGCCTTACTGCGGTGTCTCCTTGCACCGGCGGCGATTGTGGCACGGAGGCGGGCGTAGCCGGAGCTTGAATGCTTGCAACTTGCGATGGCTGCGATGGCGGCGCCGTGGCAGGCGGGGGCTCTGCCTGCAACGCCGGCTCCTTGACCTCGATGGTGTAGTTAGGGTCCGACAATGGTTCTGTTGCCCCGGCTCGCAAGGAATCTTCGTTGTGGCTGATAGAGATCGCTGGAGTGGAAACGGGGGCTGGCGCCGCCGTAACGTCATTCTGGCCTGACAACGGTGCTGCCGCCCCGGCGTTCGAGGGGTCATCGTTGCTGCTGATTGAGATCGCTGACACGGGAACTGGAGCTGGCGCGGCTTCGACCTCGACTTGCCGCGTGCTCGCCCGAACTATGACCCAAGCGACCAGCGCTGCAACCACTGCTAGGGAGCAACCGACGGCGCAAAACCGCAACATCGTCGAGGCCAAGCTTCGATCGACGGGCAGCCTCGGGACACTTTCCCGTTCAGCAAGCGACCGCAACCTCAAAATTGCCGACGCAATGTCGTCTTCGCTGAGCCTGGTATGCCGTTGCGGCTCTGTTGCAGCGCGATCGCCTCTGAATGGCTGGCTCAGCGCAGCTATGGGCACCCTCGACGGCACCAACTTCTGTGCGGGGCGCAACACGGGCATCGGCTGTCCCTGATTGCGCGCGTGGGGCGGCACTTGGGTCAAATTGGCATCCGCACGTTTGGCACGGTCGGCCGGCTCTAGCGCCACCTCGTCGACGAACTGATTGCCGTAATCGCCCGGTACAACGCCAGCAAAACTGCCATCGTCGTCGATATTTTCTTGCGGACCGGCCGCTTTCGACTTGGACTTCAGTTCTAGCTCAGCCAGCGCCACAAACTTGGCCGTCTCCTCATTCGGCCAACGCATATGGACCGCATGTACCAACTCTAGGTGACTGACAAAGATCAACACTTCCGCGAAACGG
Source organism: uncultured Alphaproteobacteria bacterium (assembly GCA_963724715.1). Lineage (GTDB taxonomy): Bacteria > Pseudomonadota > Alphaproteobacteria > Rhizobiales > Xanthobacteraceae > BOG-931. Next base: position 868,905 of record CAVRVV010000009.1, read on the forward strand.
CTTTCCAGTTTCTCGATGAAATCTGCGCGTTGTGCTTGCGCATCTGTTTCGACCTCAACAAACCCGAGGCTTATTGTCTCGTAGACCTTGCCGCCCTTGCCGGCGATATGGAAGTAGCGGTAACTGGAACTCATCGAAAGACTGAGCAGGGGGCCAACAAGGATTATCCCAGGATCGTACTGGCCAAGGAGTGGTTCCACATCAAGCGTGTGCGTGATCATGACCTATTACGCCAATGAGATGTAGATTTGCTCTTCCTATTCAACTCTTGAAATGTGTCACCGGCAAGCTCTTCCGACACCTTCGGGTCGATGATTTCGACGGGTCTAACCAGGGGGGCGAGCGCACAATTCACCAACCCGCCAGCCTTCCGGCGAATTCTGACAGGCGCTACTATTGCGGCTCGGGTACATGCTCGGAACGCAACAAGGAGGCACCATGAAGTGGGCATCCCTTTCCCTATTGGCTCTGGTTTTATGCGCGCCCTTGTGTGATCGGGCAGTATCGCAGACGCCGCTCTCCTATGAGCAAAACAGACAGAGAGTGAACGAGAACGTTTTGTTCCTCATGGGGGGACAGCCCGGCGCCACCTTCAACCAGATTGCCAACGACATTTCCGTCGTGTTGGGGAACGGATATAATCTGCGCGTGCTATCTGTCGACGGTGGTGCGGCAGTACAGAATGTCGAGGACGTCCTTTTCTTGCGAAACATCGACATGGCGCTAACCACTCAAGAAGCGCTGAACTATCTGAAAGGCACTGGTGAGCTAGGGCCAAACCTAACGCAGAAGCTGACATATGTGGCACCGCTCTTTCCGAATCCGCTGCAGATCTTGGCGCGCTCGGGTGCGACAAGCATCAAGGATCTGAACGGGAAGAAGGTCAGCTTCAACAACAAGGGTAGTGCAACGGCGCAGTTTGTGCCCAAGATATTCAAGACATTAGGCGTTGACGTGCAGGAGCTCTACCTGACGCAAGGAGACGCGTTGGAAAAACTCCGCAGTGGCGAGATAGATGCTACAATATGCTCCTGCCCGACACCGGTCCCAGCATTTGCGAGTGTCAAGCCGGAATGGGGCTTGCGGTTCGTTTCCGTACCCTACGAGAGGTCGATCCAGGCGAGCTATCTGCCCGCTTCGATTGGAAGCGAAGATTATCCCGCTCTGATCGCCAAGGATGACAAGGTGGATACAATCGCTGCAACCACTGTCCTAATTTCATTCAACTGGCCAAAAGGTACCGTGCGATACGAGCGTACTGCAAAGTTCGTCAATGCATTTTACTCGAAGCTCAGCGAGTTCTATAAGCCGCCGCGTAACCCACTTTGGAAGTCGGTAAACCTGGCTGCAACGATTCCCGGATGGACTCGTTTCCAGGCCGCCGAAGAATGGCTCACAAATTGGCGTGCAATTCAGGCCAAAGGACAGGAGGCGGATTTCAAGCAGTTTATGAGCGAGCAAACGGGAAAACCGTCGACTGGGCAGGCAGAGCAACTCTTCCATGAATTTCAGATTTGGATGAGCAAGCGGAATTGAGGTGACCGCTTTGGGCAAGATGGTTCTGCTATCCCTGGCATCGTAACGTTGATTTGGCGCCGGCCAGCTTAAGCATGGGAGGGATTCTATCTTGAGTCCGGGGAGAAGGGCTGCGTAAATGTCGAATGGTCGAAACTTTGCAAAAACCCATTTTTTACGTGGCTCTGGGCGATGGCAACCAGTGGTCGCTGCAAGCCGAATGGCCCGATGGCACAATTGAGCAAGTTAATCCTTTTCAAAGCCCACTCTGAGGCTGTGGATTGGCTACCCGTCAGAGAATTTGCTCGCATAAGCAAGCAGCTCTTGCGCCTTCTCTTCAATTCGTTAAATCTTGGCCTCAAGCTCTTTGATTTTGTTCCAGGCATATTTGTTGCCCGGGCGTGTTGAACGACGCTCCTTGCGCTGATTCCAAAGCGCCCTTTTGAGATCAACGATCTCGGCTTGCACTTTGAGGATCCTGGACTGAGCCTCAAGCTTGCGCCAATCGCCGCACAGATTTGGCATTGCACGCCTCTCGGAAGTAAAGGGAGCGAAACCACCGTGTGGTCAGTGGATATAACCTGAAGATTGCCGGCGATACGCGGCAACATGGAATGGATAACGCAAGTTAAAGGCAATCCAAGGAAATTATGACGCTGTGAGAACCTAAAATTCGCAACTCCGGGGTATCGTTCATGCCTCCACTCCATTGCGGTGAGGTGCGTTATGCGGATCGTCCTTGTCGTTCTGACCTTGCTTTCGCCAGTTAGTGCCCTTGCACAGCAGTTGGCTCCGAATGCGGCCCAGCCCTCCCAACCGAATGCGTACGGCACCGGTATAAATAGCGATGCGACAGGTCGTCCTTTCACTTCTCAGCCGTTATCCGGAAACGGTCCCGCAGACCCGCTAAGCAGCGTTCGTATTGGGCTGGACCAGCAAGGCAATCCGGTTCTGTCGGTGTGTCCTCCCAATCAACAATCTTGTTGACCGCGAAACTCTTGCATCCTGTGCGACCCGTCGAGCGCTGACCGGGTTCCTCGGTTGGACGATCTTGTCGCGGGCAATTAACCGGGCTTCGTGCCGGACAAAAAGAAAAAAACCTGACCGTGGTCAGTCGGTCAGGGCTTTACGCAGGGCCACGCCACAAGGAGTACGGCAAGAATACCGGCTAAGAGGCTACGGAATCGTTACCGCCTAGCACAATGCGCAGGTGGGACCTTGCCTCGACCCAGGAAAGTTCTCCACAGCTCTCAGTAAAGGCCGCCAGGCCCGCTACAGTCCTTTCGTGATCTCAGACTGGCAAAGCCCTGACCTCGCTGCGCCCGCGACCGATAAGCGGGAACTCATCGTTTGAATCCTTCTTATCAGCCTGATCGTCACACTGGCGGTTTTTGTAGGGCTTCCCTTCCAGGCGGCCTCTTTAAGCCAGTGACGAGAAGACGTATTTGCCGGCCGGCGGCGGCGGGCCGGAGGCCTGTTTGCTACAAAAGGCCAGGTGCGAGTGCATGGCACGTAATTGTTCAAACAGTTGCGTGGTTACTTATCCGAACGAACCCCCAAGCTTGCTTTCAGCTCGTCAAATCACGCGAACGCTAAGCTTTCGGTAAGGCTCCCGCGCCAGGATGGAGCGCCAGAAGATTCGGCAGGCCCACGGCATCGGTGAGAGGGCAGTCCCTTGTACCCAGTGGCCCATTGGACCCCAATTCTGGCGCAAACCGGGGCTCGGTTTCTAGCGGCCTTCGTCCCCTCGGAAGCCTAGTCATGTCCGCCAGCAGTATGTATCTAGTCCTACTTGCAACCATTTTCATCGTTCTTTTTGTCCACGAAGCTGGACATCTATTGGTGGCGCGATGGTTTGGGCTTCAGGTGATACACCTCGCAATTGGATTCGGTCCCGAACTTTTGGGATTCACCGATCGCTACGGCACGCGCTGGTCGCTTGCAGCGCTGCCATTCGGCGCCTTTGTGAAAATACCTGCTAATCGACCGTCAAGTGCGGCATCCGAACAACAGGATATCTCGATAGCTGAACTGCGCCGTCGCGCCGCAATTTGCGCGGCGGGGCCGCTCGCAAATCTGTTGTTTGCGTGTGTAACTTATGGAATCTCATTTGCGTTCTTTGGACAAGCGGGCGTGCTTCCCAATCCACAATTCGCAACACCCGTAGTCATTGCGTCGATGGTGGCGGGATTCTCTATCGCTGTCGCCTTGTTTAACTTGACGCCAATTCCGCCGCTTGATGGCGGAATGCTCATACTCGTAGCCATTCAGGCACTGACGAGAAAACCCATACCTGAGTATGTTCAAGCATCACTTTGCAAGGCCGGATTAGGAATGATGGTTTTGTTAAGTGTCCTTACTTTCATCTTCGAGATGGTCCCAATGGCTCGGTTCTACGGATAACCGCACCGAAACGTTGTTACAATCGTTGGCTTCAAACTTGCCACGTCGCTGCGCACCAGCCGCGCCCGTTGATATGGAGCGGCGTGTTCACGCGCACAAGCTAACCACAGAAGTTCCGGCACCAGGTCTATAGCTCCCACGGCGCGCTGACACTTTGCGCCGGCGCTGTTTTGGCAAGAAACATTTGAACGCTGAAAACATACAAAGCACACGACGCAGTTGCCATTCACTCGGATTCCTTGTGGTGGGAAACGAGGAAGGCGCTCCAATGTGCGGGTCTATCTATTGCTCGCCGCGCTCGCCACCAGTTTCGCATAGCCGCGCCTCTAGTGCAGCGGGTCCGACGGCTAGAGATGTTTCCTGCTCCTCGTCGCGCCCCGGCTTATGGCGCAGCTGGAGCCGAGGGTGGCAAGAATTGTGGCAGACACTCGATATTGCTTGCACAGTCTGAGCGACCCTTATTGGAAGTGGACTCCCAACGTCCGGTCGTTTCGCCACATCACCTTACAAGTTTGGCGAACTCGCCCTGGCATGCTGAACAGAAACGTTGAAGGGATGCTAAATGTAGCTGCCACTTCAAGACATGCGCCGGATTCGGATAAATTGCGGACTATGCATGAGAGATGCGCTTTTCCTCCAAGAATAATCGTCCCGGTTTTAAGTGTCCGCCGGCGAGGAGCTTTTCGTTGGCTGACCATTGTCTTCGCATCCATCCGTCGAATTCGATTGATCGGGTACTAAGGCCGTCAGAGAGGCGCACGCGGTGTGGCGCCGATCTGGCCCGAAACGTTTGAGCTTTGATTGAAGAGTATCCCACGCGCGACATAGCAATTAAGACTGCAAGCAAAGCGTTAGGTATTCTTATGTAGTTCTCGACGGGTAGGCTGCAAGTTGCTCACACGATTGGTGATGCATGGGCGGGGCAGACTATTGTGGGCTTCACCTTTTCTCGCACTTCAACCGCCTTGGTGCCCCTCAAGCGGACGTTCACTCATCGATCAGAAACTTGGACTCGCCCTACGGATAACACGCCACTGCGCTGAGCGGTATGGTCCAGTTCGCCACGCCTGCATTGAAAACAATGCTCAGTGTCCCGCTGACTTGATGTCCGCACGACGCCGTGGATGCCGTAAACGTTGGCGTGCTCACACCATAATAGTGCGATTGCGCATAGGTCTGTGTCGCCGAAGCGCTAGCACAGTCAACGCTATCTACGGAGTAGCACCGCGCGCCCGTTTCAACTGCGCTGTGTAATCCGGAGACAGAATACATCACCAGACCGGCCGATAAGGTACCCACTGTCAGCATGGCGAGACCGGGCAATATCAGAGCGAATTCTACTGCAGCCGTACCGCTCTCGGAGCTTGCTAAATTTTGATTTCGGCGACGGTTCATGACTAACCTAACAGCATCCAGCTCGTCATACTGATCGACGTGACGCCCCAAGCACTCATCACGGTAATTCCGAATAGTGGGGCGTAGTTGAATGTTACCCCGACTTGGATGTAATCGCCGGGAGAGGTGTTCGAGTTTCCAACAGCAGAGCAATCGCTGGGCTTGGCACTGAGGCTACCTACTGACTGCAGCGCATTAGACGCGTCGACGCAGTAATAGCCTTCGGTCGGATAGCCAGAGGCCAACGACACGGAAGTGCCCAGAGACGTGCTCTGTATCGCCGTCGTTATCGCAGCGTTTAATCCCGAACATTTTGTCGTCGCGGGCAACATCCTGCTCTGGTCATAGCAGGTTTTCCACGCCGTCTGCGCGCCAACCTCAGCCGCATTTTCTACTTCCATCCGTTGATACATGTAATAACCAAGGTCTACAGCGTTCAGGACGCCCACGGCCAGGAGCATGGCGACCCCGGCAAACTCGATTGCCGCCGTGCCCCGTATGTCACGCCGGAGTAAACGAAGGTTGCGCATTGGCCAATTGAACATTCTAGTTCACCAGTGCGCCGCGGTTGCCACCTTGAGGTAGGGTCGTTAGCCCCGCCGACGTGCATTTAGTATCATCAGAAAAAATCTTACCCGTTCCGTTGATCAAGATGTTGTCGATGACAAGTTCGAAGCAAGTGGCGTTTGCTGCGTTTTTGTTGACCACCCCGCTAAGGGTGACGCTGGAATGCGGCAAGTAGACAAGGCCACTAATGTTCCACGCTGGGCTGTTGCCGGCCGCAGATATATCAACATTGGTGGTTAGGCTCGGATTTTGATACATCGCGACCCCGCTCCAGGCACCAGACGTTGGCGCGCTAATATTCAATGTGCCGCCTCCCGTGGGGACATGCTGGTAGCTCGAATTGTTGGTGCCCGAGAAAATGACCGACGTATTGGAGCCCGTCAGCGTAAAACCGTTGGTGTCGAGTTGACCGTTTTCGATCACCAGAGTCGTGTTGCTAAGATCCGTGTCTCCCGTCAGTTGCAGATCGCCACAAACCACTTTGACGCCACTCGTCATTTGATTGCCGGACCATAGATTGGAGGATGGCAGCGCCGGATCTTTGCTCTTGGCAGGCTCTTGGGGATATGAACTGCACGGGTCCGCAGGGATATTTGAGGCTAGATTAGAATAGGGGTCGCTGGCCACCGGAACGTATGAGTTTTTATTAATGCCACAGCTCTTGTCAGTTGTATGTGCATCGCCTTGATTGGCATTCAAATTGTGACCGTTGCAGTCTGCGCTAGTGTTGGACATGACGTTACAGGAATTAAGATCTGCGAACGGCACGCCGTTTGCAGTGATCCCTTGTGCACCACTGCTGGCCAGGGCCAAAATGCAATATGAGTAAGATTTATTTGTCGTCGCGACCGAAGTTGTTGAAAGCGTCGTGACCCGGTGACCGTTAACCGTTGTACTCCCGGCGTAACCCACGACTTGTGACAGAAAAAGCGGCACTTTGTCAGTTACAGTGACAACGTAGCAATTGGCCGCGCAGCCTGGCGCGGTGGCTGGGTTGGTAACTGCAACAGTGATGTTATTAGAGCCGTCCGTAAAGCCATACTGCGCAGCAGTCCCTTTTGCCACGGAATTATAGTACGAGGTGCCATTGGTCGCCGCCGCAATTGCAGCAGCGTCGCTGGCATTCTGCATGGCACGATGATGCAATTGCCAATACGAGACCTCGGCGGCGAGACCCATCCCTCCAACGAGGGCTGGCAACATGAGTCCAACAATGATGAGCGATGCGCCATCCTCATTGTCACAAAAAGTGCCGAGTCTTTTGGATGCTGTGAGCCCAAACTGAGCTGCAATTCGGTCGCGGTAAGATCTAAAGGCTTTCCACATAGCAACTCCTGGCGTCGCCGCTGGATGGTACCGTTCGTGGCCGGCTGCCGAATTAGGAGATCCTCCCAGACGATGGCACAATCCGGTTACAAAAAGTCCAAACATAAAGAGAGTTGATGTGTTAACAGACGGCAAGGTTACTAAGTGATAAATACCTGTATGCATTCGGCCAAAATGCTCCGCACGACCCCGCCCCGAGGGGATCCACCATGCGAACGATCTTAGGCCGCACCGCGAACAGGCCCAACGGGCGAGGCCCCCCGCGCAGTTTCCGACACTGAATGCAATGAATTTTGGCTTTCCCGCGGACCAAGGCCTATCCGGTGCCAAGAAGTTTCAAATTGACGATTTATCGAAAGATCGAGATAACGCATTAGGAAATCCAATAGCTCTTTCTTGTAGCAACGAGGTGCAGGGTATTACCTCGAGCTCGGGAGCATCTAATGAACAAGCTAGTCGTGCAGTTTATGAAGAACGAGTCGGGCGCTACGGCCATAGAATACGGCCTCATCGCCGCGGGCATCGCAGTTGCAATCATTGCAACAGTGCAGGCACTCGGGACAAGCCTGAACGCCACGTTCAGCAGCGTTTCTACCGCACTCAAATAACCGCCGATACCGCAAGTGTTGACCTGAAACCCCGGCGGCAACGCCGGGGTTTCTGCTGGCGAAGATAGGGCGCTGAATTCGTTCGCAATGCTGACTGACGCCGCACGTCGGTAATCTGCTTATCCAACAAGCACGTTAGACCCTGGGTCCGGAGTGCGATGGCGGGGCGTCTGGCAGATCATGTGGCATAATTGCCGGGTCACGTGTGAGCAGGCGTGGAACGGTCTATATTGTTCGTATGTGTGATCGCCTTGCCAATCTACTGACATGGAAACAGATTATCCGACTCTACCGGCCTACGCTCGCTGGGCCGGCGCAGAATACGCGGGCGCGCTACAATATCTGCCCGACCACGGACATTGATACGATCATCCGTAAGGATGGCCGGCGTCAGCTCGTGTCTATGCGATGGGGCCTTGTTCCGTCTTGGTGGTCGAAGCCCCTTAATGAACTGCAGCTAGCGACATTCCATGCGTGGGCGGAAACAGTTGCCGGGAAGCCGGTCTATCGTGCCGCATTCAGACGCCATAGATGCCTCATTCCAGTATCTGGCTATTATGAATGCCGGCAGATGCACATCGGCAAGCAGCCTTATTATTTCACGGCGCGAGACAACTCGCCGGCGCTGACAATCGCCGCAGTATGGGACGAATGGCACGACAGCGAAACCGGCAAACTGCTTAAGTCCTGCATGATGATCATTACCGAGCCGAACACATATGTCGCGCGGGTAACCGATCAAATGCCCGTTCTCCTTGCCGAAGAGGACTTTGAGCCGTGGCTGAGCGGCGAAGCTGGCCTTGAATTGCTCAAGCCCGCGGCTGAAGACTTGCTGCAATGGTGGCCGGTATCCAAGCGCGTGAATAGTTCGCGCGCGAGCGATGACGATCCAGCACTCATTGAGAGAAAACTTTTGGCGCCACACGTGAAGTAGAGCAGCGGGTATCTTTTGAGGAGGGATGTGCATCCTCGCGCGTCGTTCGTGAGCGCACACGAAGAGCAATTCGATGATCGGAGCTCTTACAGAACCGCTAGCGATGTGACGCGAATTTCACTTGCGCGCCAAACACGGGGCTGTTTTGTGCCTGGGGAGGTAGGGGCTAAAGCCGAACGATGGTTTAATAAGATCTGCTTTGGAACGAAATTTGAAATTTCCGCCTCCGCTAAACTACTTAAATGCAGTCGAGACTGATGTGAACATGGCATTGACCTGGGTTCCGAGAGCCGTGACACTAGCCACGATTGCTAAAGCGATTCCGGACGCAATCAGCGCATATTCGATTGCGGTTGCGGCTTTTTCATCCCTCAGAAAATTCGATATAGGTTGGGTCATTTGCATTTCCGCGCTGTCTCCACACGGCACTGTGACGGTATTTTCAGTTGGTTAAGTAACTGGCTTGAATTTCGCCAAAGTACAGCAATCAACAGTCGGTCCATATGAGCGCCAATCATGGGAAGCAGGCCGTTGCACTGAGCGGCACGTTTAAATTTTCCACGACGGCAATAAGCGGAATCGTAACAGTAGCGGCGACCTGGTGGCCGCAGGTTTGAATTGACGCGGTGAAGGTCGGGCTGTCGACGCCATAGTATTGGGTTTGAGCATAGGTCTGCGTTGCAAACTCAGAACCACACTGACTGACGTTCACGGAATAGCAACGCGCTGCTTGTTCGACAGCATTGTGTAACCCGGCAGCCGAATACACCGCAATTCCCGTGTACAAACCGCCCACCATGAGCGCGGCGACGGCGGGTAGAACAAGCGCAAATTCCACGGCGGTCGTACCGCTGTCACACATCAATAGTGCTCGATTTTGGCGCAAGCTCATGACTAGCCCAAACGCATCCAACTGGTCATACTGATCGACGAGATGCCCGATGCTCCCATGACCGTTAGGTTGGAGAACAGCGGGGCATAGTCATAGCTCACGCTAACTTGCAGGTAGTCACCGGGAGACACACTCGAATTGCCGGCGTCAGAGCAATTTGCAGGCCTGCTGGACAAGTCACCGACTGATTGCAGCGCACCAGAGGTGTTGACGCAGTAGTATCCCTCGGTCGGATACCCTGTGGTTATAGACACGGCCGTCCCGAGCGACGTGCTTTGAATGGCAGCTGTAATCGCGTCATTTAGCCCCGCACATTTTGTTGTTGCGGGCAACATGGTACTAGTATCAAAGCAAGCTTTCCATGCTGCCTGCACGCCGACCTGCGCGGCGTTTTCGACCTCCATCCGCCGATACTCATAAATACCCACGTCGACCGCATTCAGAACGCTGACGATAATTACAGTGGCTGCGATCGCGAATTCGACGGCCGCAACGCCGCGCGCATCCTGACCGAACGATTGGAGCGTTGAAAGAGCTCGCGGCGGCATCAGTTCACCAACATGCCGCGATTTCCACCCCTGGTCTGATTGAGACCCGCGCCACCACATTGATCGTTATTAGCAAATATATCACCGGTACCGTTGACCGTGAGGTTGTCCATCACCAATTCGAAACATCGCAACCCTTGGCTTGACTTATTCACTGCACCGCTGAGGGTCACGCTTGAATGCGGTAAATAGACAAGACCAGTGATATCCCAGGTTGGGCTATTGCCGGCGGCTGATATATCGACATTTTTCGTCAGGCTGGGATCCTGATAGATCGCAACGCCGCTCCACGTTCCATCAGTTGGAGCGGTAATATCCAAGGTGCCGCCCCCGGTCGGTATATGTTCATAGTTTGGATTGTTGGAGCCCGAGAATATGACTGTCAGTCCGGTCCCCTGCAGCGTATAGCCGTTGGTATCGAGCTGGCCGTTCTCAATCACCAGGACAGTGTCATTGATCGTTGTATTGCCGATCAATTGCTGGTCGCCACAGAGCACTTTGGTGGTGCCAAACCCATAAGTGCCGGACAATTGATTCGATACGGGAAGGGCTGGGTTATTCTTTTGTGTCGGCTCCTGCGGATACTTATTATTGCAGGTATCGGGCGGAATACTCGACGCAAGATTAGAAAATGGATCAGCAATCGGCGACACGCCGGAGTTCTGAGTGATGCCGCAGCCGCTGTTGGTACCGGCCGCGTCGCCGACATTGGCGTTCAAATTGTGGCCGGTGCAATTGGCGCTAGTATTGGACATTGTGTTGCAACCATTCAAGTCAGTGTTCGGCGCACCATGGGACGTAAGTCCCTGCTTGCCACTGGTCGCAAGAGCCAGAATGCAGTAGGCGTAAGGCTTAAGGGTTGTCGCCACAGAACTTGCGATGATCGTTGTGGACCGCTGACTGCTGCTGCTACTGCTGCTGAAGCCAGCATTCTGGCTGCTATTACTGCTGGAGCTGCTGTTTGCGCTTCCGCCGTAGCCAACGATTTGGGAGAGGAATAAAGGCAGGTTGTCGGAGATTGTGACCTTGTAGCAGTTTGCAGTGCAGTCTGTAGCGGTGTCGGGGTTAGCCACGGCCACCGTGATTTGACCGCTGCCATTTGGGAATCCGTACAGAGCGGCGACGCTCTGTGCCTCAGCAACATAATTCGGGCCGTTATTGGTCGCTGCGGCGATCGCCGCCGAGTCGGCTGCGTTTTGCATCGCACGGTGATGTAAGCGCCAATAGGAAATCTCGGCCGCAAGTCCCATTGCTCCGATTAGGACCGGCATACTCAAGGCGATAGCAACAATCGACGCGCCGCACTCATCCTTAGCAAATGCAACAAACGCCTCTAAACATACTGAGGCGCGCACGGCATATTTGTTGGTGAGCAATTTGACCAACGTCGCCCCCTTTTGGTTTCGACACCACCGACGTACACATGCCGAGCCGGTCGTGCACCCACCTGTTTATCGGGAGCGGCGTTCTTCTCAATTTAACAAGGCTTATATTATTCTAATAAATTGCAAGTGGTTTTGAACGTGTAAACATGCGAAAAGCATGTGCAGTTTAGTTTGACGCACGAACCAAAAGAAAAGCGCTGACCGTGGTCAGACGGTCAGGGGCTTACGCCGGGCACGCTACAAGGAGTATGGCCGGAATACCGGCCAAGAGCCTACGGAATCGTTACGCTTGGCACAACGCGCAGATGGGGACTGTAGCAATGGGATTGCCGGCATCAGCTCACGTCTTGAAATGACATTGATAGCTGCTGCCATATATTGTTGGCGAGAGGACTTTGTCCATCTGGTCAATAATTCTGACACCGAGGCTCCAACGGACTGGTTGGACTGCAACGAGGGTTCGTTAGGCTGCGCTTCGCTGATGCGGCGCTGTCGCGCGCTTATTAGGTGAGTTTGGGGATGGTTGCCCCGTCTGACATATGAAATTCACAATCCGCGAACAATATAAACCTCAAAAGGGTCGCCCGAACGGCCCGAACGATGAAATGTTCGACGATATTGTGGGTCGCTGGGGGTGATGTCGGTGCCTCGATATTTTTTCACAATCCGAACTCCAGGCGGGGAAAGCGAGGATGATCCCCATGGGACAATTTTACTGAACGACGCGGAAGCCCTTTCCTATGCGGAGCGCACGATCAGAGAACTGCAAAAAGAAGACGATTACAAGAATCAAGGATTGATGATGATCGTGACAGATGAGAACTCGCAGTATGGTTTTGGCGTTACCTTTCCTTCCGGGCTCTGCCTAAGTTTGTTGGTTTTGGCAACCAAAATCGCATTGACAAAGCTTAAGCTGAAAAATTGCGAGCTGCGGTCATTCCGGCTCATGGCGAGCGAACCTGACTCGGAGGTCCCGGGGAGCAACTCCCGCACGGCTCGCCCCACTTAACTACTGAACGACGTCAAGTTTGACCCTGGCGGTGCCCTGACCAATAATTCCCAATGTTGCGGCTGCAGAGTACGAGACGTCGACGATGCGTCCGGACACGAACGGACCACGGTCATTGACCCTAACGACCACAGACCGCCCAGTGGCAACGGCCGTCACACGCAACTTGGTCCCAAACGGCAAATTTGGGTGAGCAGCCGTCAACGCGTTCGGATTGAACTGTTCGCCGCTCGCAGTCTGTGCTCCCTCCGAGTAGAAGCTTGCAAGGCCATACGATGTAACCTTCTCGGCTTCATGCTCGTCCGCTGCCATTGGGTTATGGTTTTTCGTCGTAGCCGCTACACGCTTGTTCGTCGCGAGTGACGAGTTACGCTTGTCTTCAAGCGACGCTTGGCGACCAGCGGAAAGCAATTCGGATTTGTTGGTGACAGCAGGAGATTGGGCACACGCTGCAAGCGCTGCCGCCGTTAAAGCTACGGCAAACAGCTGAACGGCTTTCCGAAAACCGGCAGACGAGCCATAAGAATTCGATTTTCTGGCACTGGAACACATGTGCAGCCCCAACTCGCGGAAACCCAATAGCGAGTTGAGGGCGGAACCATGGCCAGATAAACAACTAACAAGGGACGAATTCCGCAATTTTCTAGAGTGTGATTATTTTGCAACAAGCATTGGGCAGAATCCGGAGCACGGAAAGGTCCCTGACAGCGGCCTTTCCATGCCTCCGCGGAGACGTCAACCGACGTAGGCGACGCGCCGTTCGGTCTCCGCGTCCGACGCATTCTCGGGCCGTGCTGGCAGCTGAAGCACCGCGGCCTCCTGACCCTCTTTAAGGCTGGTTAGGAGGACAACTTTTCCGTTCGGGAACTCCAGGGCATCGTGGTGCGCAGCCGGGCGGTCTTTGTTGACCTGCCGGAAAATCGCGGTCCGGTACTCGGCCGCCTTCCGAATCCACCCTAAAAGACCTGCCGGTCCATATTCAACTGGTTTGGCAAACGCCAGCTCGGTGCCTGGGAGAACGCAAACTGCAACGCGAGCATCTTCCGAAGCGGCGAATCCACGCGTCCCTGTACCAAAGTTTCGCGTGGTTAGCCGGTCTCCAACTTTAGCCGGTCGTGATGCAACATTCTGAAGGCTATAGTCGCACATCGGCAACTCCTTATCGAAGGCCCTCCAGCCGGCACCACGCAAATCGCAATACGGGGTGAAAGGTTCCGCTGTTCGTCTAATCAGAGGAACAGAGGCACACGGCTCTCGCACACCCCTACCCGCGGTGGCGAGACCTGCTCTCACTGCTGGCGCACGGCGTGTAGGTGTTACATCCTCCGCAGCGCAGCGACGCACCGCGCCGCGACCTTGCGCTCCATCGTCGATGACCTGCGGTCCCAAGGGACCACCGCTGTGCGCGCCATTGCCGCCGAACTGAACGAGCGCGGCATCCTGACGCCTCGCGGTGGCGCTTGGCATCCAACGTCCGCCGCTCGGCTACAGGGACATCTTCAAGCACTGTAAGCATCCCGAGGTTCGGTGGTGGCCTAATCGCGCAACTGGATCACCAAACGGCGCGAGCGCGTCGGGCGTTTTATCCCGAAAATGAGCCTCCCTCACTCGGCCATCCCCGGAGCACCATTCCGAAATCGCGTCTTGAAAACGACCCATAAAGGCGCCGTTGTTGTTCGAGTGTTCGCAGCGGTGTTCGTTTGAAACATACGGGCGCCGGTGTGAGCCTCGGGCCATTGGAGTGCGCCAGTGCGCCCTTTGTGATGTCCATAGGCGAATGGCCAATGGCCTCTTGTCCCAAAGCACCAGACATTCGGCCAGGCGCAACATCGGTCGCTTTGGGCCTGGTAACAGACATGCAGCGCCACAGCAAAACGGTGCGGTAGCGGTAGGGACGCGCGTTTCATCGCGCGCCCCCCGCACAGAACCGTACGTGCGGCTTTCCCGCATACGGCTCCCACCTTGGGTGTGTGACGGCAAAGCGATCGCTCGGCCAAGGATGGAGGATGATCGGTTTCGGAAGCCAGGCGTCCACCAGCTGCGTCATCCGTGCCCACGTGATCCGATCCTTTTGGCTGCGACGCCGCAGCGTGCGCCGCCAGAGATCGGTGACATGGTGCCGGAACACGTCCAGTGCGAGAGCGTTGGTTGGCACTGCGTGGTAATTGAAGTAGCCGCGGACGACCCGCTCCAGCCAGTTCCCCTGCTCGGGGATCGGCCGGTGCATGCACCGCCTCAGCGTCTCCTTGATCTTCCGCAGCTTCGCCTGCATGCGGTCCCGCCTGGTCTTCCGTTGAAGTTGGAATTTGCCCGAGCGGGTCGTGCCGCAGATGAAGGTGAAGCCCAGGAAGTTGAAGGTCTCCGGCTTGCCAAGCCCGCGCCGCTTTCGGCGTTCCGCCGCATAGCGTCCGAACTCGATGAGCCGGGTCTTCTCGGGATGCAGAGACAGCGCAAACTTACCTAACCGCTCGCGCATCTCTTCCAGGAAGCGCCGGGCGTCGCTCTCGTGCTGGAATCCGACGATGAAGTCGTCGGCATAACGCACGATGATCATATCGCCCGTGGCCTCGCGCTGTCGCCAGCGCGCGGCCCAGAGGTCGAGGGCGTAGTGCAGGTAGATGTTGGCAAGCAGCGGCGAGATCACCGATCCCTGCCCCGTCCCCTTCTCACTGACGCTCACGATCCCGTCTTCGAGGATGCCTGCCTTCAACCATTTCTGGATCAGGCGGATGATGCGCCGGTCGCCGATCCGGTGTTCCAAGAAACGGATCAACCACTCCTGACTGATCTCGTCGAAGAACGATCGGATGTCGGCGTCCAGTATGTAGCTCACCTTCTTGCTGACGATCCCGACACAGAGCGCGTCCAACGCATCATGCGTGCCGCGTCCAGGTCGGAACCCATACGAGAACCCGAGGAAGTCTTCCTCGTAGATCGCGTTCAGCACCGCAGCCACCGCTCTTTGGACAATCTTGTCTTCCAGCGCGGCAATCGCGAGCGGGCGCTGTCGTCCATCCGGCTTCGGTATGTAGGTTCGCCGTGATGGAAGCGCCCGATACGCTCCCCGATGAACCCGCTCATGCAGATCAGTGAGGTTTCGGTCAAGGTCTGCTTCGTAGGTCCGCCACGTCAGTCCATCTACTCCCGGTGCGGCGTCTCTCTTGAGTTCGATGAACGCCTCACCAAGCCAATCGATGCTGATGTGGTGCAGGAGCGCGGTGAACCTCTCCTTCTTCCTTTCTCTTGCGACTTTCCGTATGCGTTCCAGCGCCTGTGACACGCTTTCCCGACTCTGTGTCCGGCGCGTGCTTTGCTGACCCGCATTCCCCTCGGTCCCCGCCCTTGGCTCCACCGGCTCCGCCGCGGATAGCTCCGCTTTGTTCGCCGGCTTCACAGCTACTATGGCGGGGTCCGACTTCTCGTGCCCGTGCATCATCGGCTACGGCTCCTCGCCTTCCCGATGCGGGCCGCCGTACTCGCGCACGCTACGTCACAGCGGCGGCCAGACATGAGACCTCCCAGGTTCCGATGCGATCCCTTTGCGCGTGATGTGGCCTTCGACCCCGGCAGGGCGTCAGCACCTCGCAAAAACGGTGCCGCACATGTTGCCTTCGAGCGAATAAAAACCCTCGGCCCCTGCGACATCTGATCTTTCGTGGCTCAATCCCACACCCCACGCAATCGCTGTGTACGCTTCGAAGCCACCGTCGCCGGTGACCCCGCAACACTCGCTACCAAGCGGACGCTACCCCTTACTTGGGCCGGACTTTCACCGGCTGGATCGCACCAGCTTTGCCTGGCGCACCTATTCGATCACTTCGTCGGCGCGCATAATCATCGACGATGGAATGGTTAGACCGAGCGCTTTCGCGCCCTTCAGGTTGATTTCAAGTTCAAATTTTGTCGGTACTTGAATTGGCAGATCGGTGGGATTTGTCGTCGGACCTGCTCGCCACTGATTTTACTACGCTTTTTAAGCCGACTTCGTTCCCTTGAGTACTACGGCATACTCAAAGTAAGCCGGCGCGGTATCATTCCACCCTGCGGCGTGGTATTAATGCGGCCATGTCGGAAAGCGAGGGAGAAAAGCAAAGGCGAACGATCCGGCATTGCTAGGAAGTTGTAGTCGATCAGTAGGTGGTGTTCATGAGTGATCCGGCCGATAAGAAATTTGAAGAACCGGAAGACCAACATTCAGAGTACGCACCCAGGTCGGTGCGGCCCGTCAACCAGCAGCGCGGTCCAGGGGCCGCCGGAGGCGAATTTCCCAGATCGGTGCGCTATGCCAATCAACAGGGCCATCCTGGCGCCCAGAACGAAATTCCTGGAGCAGGCTTACGTCCTTCTTCCGAGAGCGACGCGAAACTTTGGCGTAAGTCGCTTGATCCTGACATCATGCACCCCAGTCCTTCTTCTTCTTGGAACCCCTGGTGGCCCATATCCGTCATCTTTGCTGTTGCGTTAGGAACCGCAATCGGGGTCTACCTCGTTGACGGGGCCACATGGCGAAAGGCGCTTGGGTTAGGGCCCAATACGACGGAAACCGCGTCCAAGCTTGATGCCCCAAAACCGCCAAGCGAAGTGAGTTCGCGTGCTGCTCGCCTTCCGATTGCTTCGGCAACTCCGCAACTAGGTAACGGGGCTCCGCCTGCTGGGGCTCCTCCTCAACCTGATACGGCGCAATCCGCTGGCCCTCCGATTGCATCAGCAACTCCACAAACTAACGCGGCACCGGCTCCTGTCAGTGCTCCGGCAGTCACGGCGGCCCCGCAACCAACTGGTACGGCACCTGCACGCGTTGCGACGGCTGACGGGCCAAGACAGAGCGCTACAACCATCCGCGGAGTGACTGACACTGAGGTTCGGTTTGGCATCTCAGCTCCGTTCACCGGCGCCGCCAAGGAACTCGGCAACCAGATGCGGCTTGGCATCGAAACAGCGTTCAAACTTGCCAACGACGCCGGTGGCATCGATGGCCGGCAAGTGAAGCTCGTGGTCGCGGACGATGGCTACGAACCGACGCGGACCACAGACACTATGAAGCAGCTTTTCGAGAAGCAGCAGGTGTTTGGCTTCGTCGGTAACGTTGGAACTCCCACCGCTGTGGTTGCCCTGCCATACGCTCTACAGAACCACGCGCTGTTTTTCGGGGCGTTCACGGGCGCTGACCTGCTGCGGCGTGATCCCCCCGACCGCTATGTCTTCAACTACCGGGCCAGCTACGCCGAGGAGACGGATGCGGTCGTGCGCTATCTTGTAAAGATGCGGCATCTGCGGCCCGACCAGATCGCGGTCTTTGCCCAGCATGACGCGTTCGGCGACGCAGGCTTTGCCGGCGTGGCCAAGGCCATGCGCGCGCTCCGCGGTGACGACAGTGCGATCCTGCGCCTCGACTACGAACGCAACACGGTGGACGTAGACAATGCGATCGCTGGCCTGCGTGCCCACAAGACCCCTATCAAGGCTGTCGTGATGGTCGCTGCCTATCGGGCGGCGGCAAAGTTCATCGAGAAGACGCGCGATCTTTATCCGACGATGATCTACACCAACGTGTCATTCGTCGGCAGCACTGCGCTCGCTGGCGAACTGATGCTGTTGGGACCGCGTTTTGCCAATGGGGTTATTGTAACGCAGGTGGTACCGGCAGTGGATGGCTATTCGTCGGCGATCATCAAGTACAGAAACACGCTGGCGAAGTACTTCCCTGGAGAAGCGCCAGACTATGTATCGCTGGAAGGCTACGTGGACGGCACCCTGCTGCTCGAAGGGCTCAAGCGCGCGGGTCTAAAGCCTGATACCGAGGCGTTGGTTGACGCGCTAGAAAACCTGCGCAATTTCGACATGGGTCTTGGGACACCTATCAGCTTCAGTCAAAGTGATCACCAGGGCTCACATAAAATTTGGGGCACCCAGCTCGATGACCACGGGCGCTACCAGCCAATCGATTTGCAGTAGGACAGCAATCATTGAAAGATTGCATGTTCCTACGTGGACACCCTAGCGGCCCATGTTAAATGCACTCCGAACCATGTCAATCGCCCGCTCTAGAGCGGGATGAGTTTAGCCTGAATTGATTAGGGATTCCCAAATCAGTCGTGTTCTGATTCAACATGCTGGCTGGGCACGGAGGCCAGCATGGATGGGCAAACCTTATTCTATTGATCTTCGCGAACGGGTAGTTGCGGCGGTTGAGACCGGCGGCATGTCGTGCCACCGGGCGGCGGCGCACTTTGGCGTGAGCATCAGCGCGGCCATCAACTGGGTACAGCGCTTGCGTGAGACCGGCAGCGTTGCGCCGGGCAAGATGGGCGGACACAGGCCGAAGTCGATTTCGGGCGAGCACCGTGCTTAGTTGTTGGAGCGGACGCGGGAGAAAGACTTCACCTTGCGCGGGCTTGTGGCCGAACTCGCCGAGCGCGGTCTCAAGGTCGATTACCGGACGGTCTGGAGCTTCGTCCACGCCGAGAAGCTGAGCTTCAAAAAAAACCGTGGTGGCTGGCGAACGCGACCGTCCCGACGTGGCGCGGCGGCGGGCGCAGTGGACCAAGTATCAGGGGCGCATTGATCCTCATCGTCTGGTCTTCATCGACGAGACCTGGACCAAGACCAACATGGCGCCGTTGCGCGGATGGGCGCCGCTCGGCATGAGGCTTCCGGCCAAGGTCTCGCACGGCCACTGGAACACGACCACCTTCCTGGCTGCGCTGCGCCATGATCGGATCGACGCGCCGTGGCTTCTCGAGGGTCCGATCGACGGCGACAGCTTTCAAATCTACGTCGAGAACGTCCTCGTCCCGACGCTTCGTCCCGGCGACATCGTCATCATGGACAATCTCGGCAGCCACAAAGGCAAAGTCGTGCGCCGGCTCATCCGCGCGGCCGGCGCCAAGCTGATCTTCTTGCCCAAATACTCACCCGACCTAAATCCCATCGAACAGGTCTTCGCCAAACTCAAGCACCTGTTACGCAACGCCGCCGCCCGCACCGTCGACGCAATCTGCACGGCGATCGGCCAGAGCCTCGCAGCATTCACCTCCGACGAATGCCTCAACTATTTCCGAAACGCTGGATATGCCTTAACCTAAATGCATCCCGCTCTAGTAGTAGTGCGTTTTCCGGATCGCTTAGCACCGCAATGACGTTGTCGTCGCCCGCATGTCCACCCGTCGGAGGAGGCTTGTGTTCCTCTGACAAAATTGCTGGCGGCACTTCGGATGCGCTTGAACGATCATTCCCCGAGGCTTCTTGACCGAACAACTCGGCGGCTATCCAAGATGCCCCAACGAAAATTCTCTGAATCGATACGTGGCCGATAATTTTTTAGTACCGAACTCCGCATTGTAGATGCAGCGCCGTCAACCGGACAGGTCGAATGCCTCATTGCCCTCGATGTAGGCAATCCGACAGAGGCTTCCCTTGTTGACGAAAATAGGCTTGCGTTCCGCCATCACACGCTCACGATGGGTTCGGCCTTCACGCTCAAACTTCGAGCGTAATTGTACCATCGGACTTTATGGACGAGAAATTTCTTACGGGTCGCCCCCCCCCGAGCGTCTTCAATGTAAGGCAGCTTATAGGCAGGGGTGCCGTAAAAAGAACCCCAAGCGAGGGTACGCACCTGGGGCTACTGGAGTTTGTGTTTCCTCACTTAGGCTTCTGGGCTGGGCAGCGCGCCGTCGGGGGATGGGATTGCCGCCCGGCACGGCCTGATCAACGCGATCTAATAGTGCGCCGGGCAGTTTCAATGCCAGGCTGCGCGGCAGTTGCGCACATCCAAACCCTACTGCCCCTCGCCGCGCGCGGCTCTCCGAATGTCAATAGCCGCAGCGATGCGCGTCTCTACTTCGTTGTTTTCTTCTTCCGCGATGATCAGGAAGCTCGCAGATCTCTCTACGTCGTGCCGAAATTCTGGACCGGCGATTATTTGCCTCAACTCGACGAGGGGGTCTGCCGACGCGCGACCTCGAGGTGGTTGCGAAGTGTCCACGCCCGGGCACTGCAGCGGATAGACACCGACCCCATCCAAAAAATTCCACATAAATGTCCCGCCGCTTCGCAACCAATCTATGTATTCTTCGCGCGGCGACCGAATAATCTCCCTCTCGATTGCCGCGATAATTGTTTCCTTCGGATGCGGCAACACGCTCGCATCGTAGAAGCAATCCTGCCTCGTCTCGGTCTCTTCCAGGAACGTTGCGTAGTCGGACACGACCTTGCGGTCGCTATTAGCCTGCTTGTCGTCGGTGGTAGAGGCCTTAGTTTCTATCGCGCGGATGGCCTTCTCCAGTGCCAGTCGCTCGCGCCTAAAATCGACTTCGGAAATCGTCGGGTCAAAGCTGGTGAGCTGGGCTCTTCGCGCCCGCTCGTACAGCGTCAGTCTGGTCTCACGCACGTTAATGTGGAGCGCGTCAACAGCTCGGGCAATCAGCGAGTGATAATCGTGACCAGTGTGGCTCATCGTCCGGCAGCGACAATCGATGCGCCCCCTGCCACGCTAAATGACATTGAGACTACTTAGACAATCCAACGCGCGCAATCACACTGCTGTGGCTCGAAGCGCCCGAGGGCATTGGTATCGTGACTTACAAGACCAGAAACAGCTCGCCTATGCGCATGTGGATCTGGGTGGCAGGATTTGCAGTTCCAATCTCTAATCATTGAAATTACTTAACATTTTTTAGCGCCGCACGCAACTTGTGTACTGCACATGTGTACCCCAATCGAGCAATCTCACTTCCGAGCAAGGCTCCGATCCCAAGCGGCATTGAAGCTTCTCAGGATTTCCAACAGAGACGATCCATCATCGAGATCGCCCAGACCGGCGTGCGCGACCCGGCCAAGCTATGCGCGGCTTCACTCAAAGGCTTCGACGTTCGCTAGTCGCCTCAGTTGCCTGCCTCTTTCAATTTCAGACGCACGAACATTAATGCGGAGCGCGTCTTCGATTTTGCACTATCGAACAAAGATGTTGCTCGCGAATTGGGGCTGAGCCCGGGCACGGTCAGATTCACGTCCACAGCATATTCATGAAGCTTGGCGAGAGAGGCCGGCAACGCCTCATCGTTCGGCAGGCGAAGGCGATACTGAACGAGCCCAGCGCTGCCTGACCCTGCAATGAGCATTACCCGAGCACCCAGGATATTTTGGAGAGTTCTGCCTTAGCGCTTTAAAGGCGTGACCTCAATTTCTTCGGATTCGTGTTCCGTCGGCCGTCCGTGGGATATTATAGTATAGGTTCTGCGGCAGGGTGTTAACATCGCGCCCCCTGTGGGCTTTCGCCGATTGCGCGTTGGCCGAAAGAGCTGCGAAAGACGGAGGGCTTTGCGCTTATGCGATATGTGCCAGGGAACCTTGGCGATCTTCACTCAGTTCTAAATCGTCGGTTGTCTGACGAGATGGCCGTCGAGGCGTCTGAGGAAACGGGAATATCGGCGAAGTCGGTGGGCGAGCTTAGACGGCTCTCCTCGTGGCCCCAGGGGCTGGCTGTCGAAACGCCACGCGATCCTAGCCGTCCCGAAAGCATAGTGATCAGCATAGCGTCACACTATTAGCGTCGCTTCCGATAATTCTATCGAGCCATGACCGAACGCCGCTTCCCGCCGCCCGAAACGCCGCTCCCGGCAGTCTCGGCCAACACTCTGGCCCGATGTCTCGGAGTGACGCCAAAGGCTATCTACGATCTTACAAAGGCCGGCATCATTGAGCACGGCGCAGGCCGGCTGTATCCGCTCGAAGATAGCGTACGGCGTTACTGTGACCACATTCGCCAGCGAACGGCATGAATCGAAACGCGGCGATCTCATTCCTCGGTACGCAGCGTCCCAGCCGCTGCGCCTCGGCGTCGCTCGCTGGCCGGGCTCATCCCTCGTAATAGAAACACGCCAGCACTGCCCGTTGTGGTCGCGGGCGATGAAGCAGGCTCCATTGTCCTAAAACGTCCAAGGTGGCGGGAAGCGTCCTGGCGGTTGTCCTGATCCCGCTCCGAGCCCCACTATCTCCCCGGCTCAGGACTCGGTTGTTGCGTTGGTCGACCTCAGGGCAATGTCAAATGTCAAAAGACATACCTGCGCCTGCGAGGGGGCCGGAAGCGTGATTTTTGAGCGTGTACTATGCGCAGAACTCCAAGCAATGATTTCGCTGAGAGAACGCCACCGGGGGAAACTGCGCTCTCCGTTCTGTCAGAACTCGCTGAACGACACTGATTCAATTGCAGTAACGCTGATTGCCGGCGTTGTAGCAGACTGTGGTCTTGCCATTTGGATGACGGACTACGGTTTGATTCCCGAACGTGTCCGCCGTCGTGCCGTTACGTTCGTATGTCGTCGAGCCATTCGTATAGGAGGACAAGCCTCCGTGCGGCCCGTAAGTTTGATTGCCGTATGTCGAATAAATCCTGTCGTGATCCTTGGGACCACGAATGATGGTCTGATTTCCATAGGTCTCTATGACTTGATCGCCACCAGGACCATAGGTCACACCGCCCTGAGTTGAGTAGGAGCCCGGGCTTATGTTCAGCGGTTGAGCTATGGCGGCGGTTGACATTGCTGCGGCGGAAAGGAGAGCCGCACGAAGGAGTTGGGCTTTAAACATGATGGCCTCCATCAAAAGGGTACGTCATTGGAAACTCTCGGGCAGCCGCTTTGTTCGCATTCAGACCCGCCATGACGAGGCGTGCTGGTTGCCCCGTCCGCCGCTACCACCGACCAGGCTGGCGACGTGGCCGGCATGATGCTCGTCGCGCCTCTGTTGGAACTGTGAGTTGCGAAGCTAAGGCAGTGACTGTGGAATGGGCCGCCGCCAAACCAGTCAAGGGCAGCAAACCCGGCCGCTGATTCTAACCAATGCTTAGAGTTTAAGATGCTGACGTAAAGAAACGTGGTATAGTTTTGAATTGGCGGTGGTTAGTGAGAGTGATTGAGGCCCACTCTCGATTGCTAGTGCAAATTCAGAGCAACACACGAGCGCTCGCGACCGCCGCGGGCGCTCGACCATTGCGAAGTCTGTGCAGAATATTGCGTTGTTGGTTCGGGCTAATCCATCGCATGAAACGCACTCGCACAAAATTTCGATCTTCCATTTGCGACCGCCACGCTCGCGCGAAGGCATGTAGGAAGGATAACCAACGGCGGCCAAAAATCCTTAGATTGCGCCGCCGAAATCTGTTCTGTGCAATTCCAGCCAAGCATGAGATTGCCAACTCAGCCAATCCAAAGCCGCCAGCTCGGCTTTGAATGTTTTGACCCTTTCGATAGTGCCGTCAGGCCATTCAGCTTCGACGGCCCAGTCGCCCGCATCTCTAACTACGAAAAAAATCGGTTTGCTCATAATTCTCACGCCCCAGTATGTAGAGCAGGTGGGCGTCGCACATGGACGTACCCCCATTCTCAATGTCAGCCTCCGACGCACACCAAGGTGCCAAGGACCGGATTGGGGTTCTGTGACCACGATCACGTTTCGGCTGAAATCGGCCGTCGGGCGTCGCCGACAGCTTGGCGACATTGGCGACGTTGGCGACGTTGGCGACGGTGTGTCGGGCCGCATCGCTAAAGATTGGGTACTTCGCCGAACCCTCCGCCCCGCGTGCTAAGCCTGCAGTCCTGTTGGCCGCCTCGGGTCAGTTTGATACTTACGGCGAGGCCTCCTCGCAGCTCAGCAGGCCGCGCGGGACCTTGAGGCACATTCGTTCGGTATCGATTGGCCCGGCGGTACAAGCGATCGTTATGTCAGGGATGGGGATAGTTGGAGGCTGAAATAGTGGCTCTGCCACAATCGAACCAGCCGAATTTTAAAAAGAGACCCGACCCAAGTCCCTTGGAGGAGGGGTCGAACGGATCGGGGCCTCCCTGCCGCTTGCGCTAGGCCGCCTGGCATCGCCGTGCTTGCGTTAATCGGCAAAGTCGGCGGCCTTCGCGCCAGCACCTAATGATAGCTTGAGCCCAACCGAACGCAATGGCGCCCAGAATTGTCGAGTGTGCGGGGCCTGGCTACCCAAAATAGGCTCTCTGGATGCGTCGAGAACGGCGACCGTCTCTCCAAGTCGTTGAGCACAGAACGCTCCTCAATGTCATAGCTGGTTTCCAAATCACTGGCCGTTCTGGTATTGCGGCCTGATCTCTTTTTAGGACGCCGACCCGTAGTTCGCCGAAATAGGCGTCGTGCTTGCGTCGAAGCTTCGCCAAGGTTCTAATATCTGACGCAATTAACTTTGCCTGCATCGTGGGGGCAGTTCGACCTTTAGCGATGGCTAGTTGAAACTTTGCGATCTGGGCAATCGCCTCGCCTGTGGTGGCCATCCCCTCCCAAACTTCGGCGTCTGTCAGGCGATCCAGAGCTCGGAAGATTGCTTTCACCATGCCTCGCCGTCCGCTTGGCTAAAGCCTGCCGCCGAACCGTGAATAGAAGAAGCAACGAAAAGGTCGGCACAATCCCCAGCGGTAACCGCCCGCGGCGCTGACCGCGCCTGCGAGCGCTTTCTCGATTCGCCCCGCAACTGGATTGACGATCCTGCCCGCTATCCAGAATAAATCACAAAATCGATGTGTCGAACAATCCCGCGCGTGCAGTGTAATATCCATTGTAGCGCTGCTTAGGGGTAGTATGCAGGCGCCGTATGGGCGAGTTCCACTTCAAGAGATTCATATGGTTAGCTGGACAGTTTAAGTATGGAATCGATTTAAGCTTGAATCCGTGGAGAAGGGCCGTATAAATGCCGGAATGACCAAAAGTGTGCAAAAACCTCTTTTCTACGTTGTGCTGAGCAACGGCAGCCATTGGTCATTAGAAGCCGAATGGCCCGACGGCACAATTGAGCAGGTTGATACTTTCAAGCGCCACTGCGAGGCTATTGACTGGCTTACTACCCGATCCGCGGCATGGATGGAATGTAGGAACGTCGGTGGCTCGGAAATCTGATGTGTCGTTTGGTGCTGGGATTTTTTGGTTCGTCCTAGGGCATTCCACCAATAATCCTCGCACTCGACATGGTCGTTTCGATGTGGTCGCTCAAGCTCACTGTGTTATTTCTGGCAACGTCCACAGATCCACAAGGGCATAAGACCGTCACGGAGTCACTCACACGCGAATTATTCGACGGCGCCAACTATGCCACCGAGCAAAAGTGTGACATGAAGGCCCGATGGTGGATGTCTTCGGCCGCCGGTACCACCGGCGCAGTTAAGAAAGCGCAATGCGTGGAGACGCCACAAAAGGATTTGCCAACATCCCAACGCGGTCCTGCGTTTCCGACAGGCTCGACACGGGGGCCTGCCTACCCAAAATAGGGTTCACTTCGGGCAACCCGAATATCGTTCGCGCAAGCGTCCTCGCGCAGCAGTACCGGGATTAAAGCGCCACTGGGAAGCCCGGACTGCAGTCTCCAATAGAAAATTAGCGGTTTACGCTATTTCTCGCTTTATCTGGAAATTTCAGCCTCCATGGGCGACAATCACATGATTACGACGAAAGCTCCGATGTAAGGTAAGCCGATGTTGCGTTTCCTCTCTACCGCCATGGCGGCCACCACTCTTTTTTTTCATACTTTCGTCGTCAACGATGCTCTCGCCAGAGGCGGCGTTGCTGCTCGCGGCATGGTACAAGCTTTCAGTTTTCCAGCCGGACCTGTCCATTTTAACGCGGCCCGTGTTGCGCACCCAGCCTTCCAAACCGCCCCGATTGGAGGCCTGCGTCGGATTCACGCCCTACGGAACAGTCAGTTTCCTGGCGGTGTAGTTGTCGGCTTCCCTTTCGACTCGTACGACGATTTTTTGCCCGTTGGCGATTATCTTCCTCAGCAAGGATGCGTCCTCGAGCGTCGTCCGGTGAGCACGCTTTACGGTCTGGGCTGGCGGACTTTCAACCTTTGTTTCAATTGAGAGCTTGATATCACTACGTCGTAGGGCCCAGCAAAAATGCGACCTATGTTCGAAGTGCGAGCGAACCCGCTACAATGGCCGCATGAAAAAGGGTGACATCAATAGGGATTGGCTTCCCTATGGCGCAGCCGCTGCGATAGCTGTTACGACCGCTGAGGGTATTTGGCTGTTTGGTGTTTGGTTTGGTTGATGACCGCAGTACAAATTTTGACAAAAGAATCTAGTGGTGGCTATGCCTGACAATCGCCCCAACGCGCTAATCCTCTACATGTTCGCTGCGATTGCGGGAGTGACCTTCCTTGCAGCCGTGTATTTTGTCGCTTGGGCATACCGATGAACGGCGCGATCACGACTCGGCCATTAAGCTTTATCTCTGTTCGGACTCGCGGGGTGGATCGAGGACCGTTAAGTTATCGGTGCGCTGAGCCGCCACGTTAATAGTCAGTCCCCGACTCAGCTTAAGGGCAGGGCTGTCTGCCCCCATGCAGTCCCGCCCGCTCCACCGCTCAGCATATCGGCGCCAATGGCTGGCATGAACGGATACATCCGCAGCGATGGGATTCCGTACGTCGTTGCCGTCGTGTTAGCTGTAGCCGTCACTGTAGGTTTTGGCACCATATGCCCCTTCTTGAGGCTTTAGGACTTTTTTGCTAGGTCACGGAAAGGAATTAGAAACTCTGCGTCGGTATTCTGGCGTGTGCTGATCGATTTTCTCCCGCAGATGGGGAGGGAAAGATGAGATTTTTTGGTGCCGCACTCGTGTGCATTGCCGTCCTCTACGGGGTTGACGGGCAATTCTTCGCCAACCAATACAAAGACAGCATAGAACACGCACTGTCCGATATCTTGAGGCACTGGTAGCCATTCTCAGCGCGCGGTCGCCGAATGGTCGTCCCGTGCTCGTTGGCATTCGCGCAGACGACGAGTCCGCCAAATTGAGAGGGCCGGCCCTCTCAGAGTGCTTTGATGGCATTATTCCGCAAAAGTATGGGGTCGCGTTCGCCGGTCCGAGCACACTCAATGATTTTCCTTGCGACGCGCTCAACGGTCTCAGGATCATCGCGGTCCGTCAGACGGAGAACAATTACGGCGCTTTCAAAAGCTCCGGTTATCAAGCCGATGTCTTCGGGGCTAAATGCCTCGTACTGTAACAATTGGATTATCGGCATCGGCTCAAGCCTTGAAATGACATTGACTGGTGCTCCGATATATCGTTTGCGAGAGGGGAAGGCGACGTCCCTGGGGCACGCCGCGATCGGTTCGGGCACATACCTGTTCACTAACTTGTCCTCGTCGAGTAGACTAGGCCGCTCGGAGCATTAAGTGCCTGAACAAGTTGACCCGGTCCCAATCGACTTAAGACAGGCATTCCACGAGATCGTGTGGCATTTCAAAACTTGGCGGCCGCCATTGCCGGAGATCGAAGTGTGCATCAACGGCACATATCAGCCAATGAGCGCTGTCTGCGATTTTGTCAGCAAGTACAGCGACACGCTACCTATAGAGGTTCATGAGCAGCTACTCTCTGCTTTGCGCGCACAGGAGCGCGACCGAGCGCTCCATCCCGAGCACCCGGTGTTGCTCGGCGAGATAGCTCATCTTCTCCGCGGTGAAAGTGAACGACTGAGCATATGTGAGCTTGAGACGCAGCTCGCCGCCGAATGCTCCTACAAGACCGCTGGTCTTTGCCTCTTAAGGCTAATTGAAAGACAAAGGGCGCGATATTCGCCGAGGGCAAAGCCGATACAATAACAGAGATTTTGCCGAAGTTACCTTGCCGCTCTATGCCCTCCCCTCCCCTCGCCTCCCACCACCCTGGTTCAAACGGGCAACTGGCCCCTCAGCGGAAGGGCTCAATCCGGCATTAGCAATAGTGGACCGGGCGGCGGCGTCGTAAGCGCTGTTTTCAGGCCACGTCAGCGCCACGGCCGATGCGGATGATCATGCCATCGATCTCTACCTCGATGCTTCCGCAGCTTCGGCTGGCCTGGCCGGTCCGCTTGCGCTGCCGTCCTCGTAGTACCGCTGGTGGCAACGCCGTCTCCACAATGGCTGGCACGAACTGCGGCGCCTTGCTTTCGCTACTCGCCAGTGGCTGACGCGCCTGCCGGCGCCATGTGAAGACCTGCTGTGGCGTAAGCCCATGCTGGCGAGCGACGCCCGACACGATGGCCCCGGGCACAAGCGTCTCTTCAACAACCCGCGCCTTGAAGTCCTCCGTGAACTGGCGCCGCCGCCCAGTCCCGCTAATCACTTCCAGCCGATGGACGGTCGTCACCTCACGCTCAAGCTTATGGTCAAGCCTAGACACAAGCCGATCTCCCATTACGAGATCGTCACAATCGCCGATCACAGGTCTCAAAAGAAGGTGGGTTCAAAACAGCGCTTACGCGGCGTCACAGAGACTGGCTTACCGGTTCAGGGTTGTTGTCCTGGGCGACCGCGCTAATGAAAAAGCCCAGGTGGTCAGGCACGGATACAACAAACAG
Source organism: uncultured Alphaproteobacteria bacterium (assembly GCA_963724715.1). GTDB lineage: Bacteria > Pseudomonadota > Alphaproteobacteria > Rhizobiales > Xanthobacteraceae > BOG-931. The sequence continues at coordinate 897,847 of CAVRVV010000009.1, forward strand.
ATCATAGTTGTGGCCTATGAACGGGAAGGGTAAGTAGCGGGCGGTACTTTGCCTCTGGATCGAAGCCGACAAGCTTGGCGAAGTTGTCCACAGTCATTAGCACAACGGCGGCCAGGTCTGCTATAATCCCCTCGTGATTTCAGATTGGTAGAGCCCTGACCTCGCTGCGCCCGCGACCGATAAGCGGGAGCTTATCGTTTGGATCCTTCTAATCACTCTGATCGTTGGACCGGCGGTTTTTGTAGGCCTCCCCTTCTAGCCGGGCGCATGGACCCTGCGACTAGAAAGCGAAGGATTACCGAAATGCCCAAAAGAGCCACCTTATGGCGACCATCTTCCCGAGCAGGGATGCATCTTCGAGCGTCGTCCGGTGCGCACCCGGTGTGGCTGGGCTGGCGGATTGCCGCGGACTACGGCGCTGCGGTTTCTCAATTTGTATAGATTTTGCGGGATCAATAGCCGGCGGAATTCGTCGTGTGCAATCCCGTCCGGCTTAATCGCGAGCACGGGGAAGGGCTAAAGCCGGTTCTCACAAAACTAGAACGCGGTGTACCCGTGATGGATGTAATCGTGCCGCCGCGTATGGTGCTGTCGATGGAGGGCATCGCGTGCCGACCGAAATAACGATCTTCGATGTTAGCTATTTTCCGCCGATTAAGCCGCCGGATGGCTAGGCGCGCGCAGGGGCAAAAAAGAACCCCCGCTTAGCCTGGCGGCGAGCGAGGGCGAAATACCAGATTGGAGTGTCCAATGACCACGCCGTCCATTTAGCTGCGGAAGTCCAGGGGGTCCGAGCGTACGCAGGCCGGTCTAACAGGATCGCCGCATACCAACGTGCAACGGCATAGCACCAAAGGGCAATAGCGTTTGGCAAGGTTGCGCCGCTACCGTTTCCCGTTGCTCCGCGGCGTGCCCCAATCCCCCGACACCCCGAAGCGCCCGGAGTAGCCTACTCAAGGCCGAAACCCCCAAGCGGACTCAACGCCTGGGGGTTTTGCTTTGGCAATCGCGACGCAAGCATCACGGCCGGCCGCACATCTGATTAACATATGCGAAATTGAATGAGACGGATTTTCTTGCGCTCGCGGCCCGCGTATACGGTCGAGACGATCTAACCAAATCGCCCTGGACTGGCCGTGTGCAAGTCTTGAGAAATCCGTTATCTCCACGCGTCCATATTAACGACCGGCGCGACGCAGGGCCGCCAAATCCTGGGCCGACGGCGCAGCATTTGCAGCAGCGCTTGCAGCCGCAATACTGGGCTGCGGCGAGGTGCCCGATGGACGAGCTGTGGCACCCGACAGCCCTAAGACCTTCAACTCAATTTTGTCGCCTGAATAACTGACTACATAGTCGCAGCCGTCAAGGACGCGCTCGAGCACTTGTTGCACGGTGCCCGAATAATTCCCGCCAATAGTGCGATCCAGCCCTGGTGTCGGAGAGTATAGGAAGCCAAATTTAGCGGACAATGCGTCGAGTACCTCACTGACGGAGGCATCCTCCGCCATTAGCAATACCGCAGCGGAATCCCCGTCTACCTTGGTCTTGGCGCAAGCTTCGCCCCAAGTGCTGGCGAGCGTAGCGGCCGCAATCAGCCAAGCGGTACGAGCCTTGTATCGGTCACTGCACACCAACTTGCCATAGCCGGGCCTCACACGCGACAATTTATTCTCCTACCACCCTGCTGTGCGGCGATCATTTCAGCCAGGGGTTATCGACAAGTTAAGGCGGCGAGTCGTTGCGGTCGCTCATCATGGGCCCGAAGGGTCAAGATGGCGCAGTTTAGTTTGACGCGCGAGCGTAGCAGTCGCTCGCCACCCTCCCCCGAAGATTGGGAACACCACGCATTCCGATTCCCAAGCATGCGGAGGGCATTTAGCGAAAAGCCGCCGTCAGCCCGATACGTTTCCAGCCACAGCGACATGCGAGCTGCGACGAGTGGATCGCCCCGGCCTTCGCCACTGGGCGACCCCGCCATCATCTGGCGTATCGATCTGCAACGGAAAGGTCACACAATTTGACCTGACCGGCCAAGCCGCCAATTAGCGTGCCAATTCTCTGATTTCATATATTTCTTCAATCTTTTCAATTGGTTAAGAGGTTAGCCAAATTGCTGTAATTCGTGATGCCCGTCACATGAGCAATGTTAATGGAATGTTAAAAAAGAAAAAATCGAACCTTGACTGCGCGGGGGCGACAAAGACGGTGAGGGTGATTCCAGAAGGGGAGCGTGCCTTGCTAGAAAAAACAAACCGGATGTCTCTTGATGAAAGGTTAACCCAACGCGAATCGGAAGTTGCCAGACTCGTGCTGCAGGGTTTCGGAAACAAGACCATCGCACGAGAGCTTGGGTTGCAAGTTGGCACAGTGAAAATTCACCTGCACCACATTTACCGAAAGTTGGGTGTGTCGAATCGGAAAGTACTCCTATTCAACACACTCTCAGGGGCGGCGTAATTGTGACAGCGCCTCATGCGCGACCGTCGGGCCGCCGCCAGAGACTGGTTGAGTTGGCATGCACGCGTCTGCGCAGTCAGAATCGTTCGCTCGGCTATGGCTCAGCGATGACTTTTTAGAGCGTATATGCGACCGGCTCCATTAACCCAAAGCCGCTTACGGCGTGACACTCTCTCGTCATGACGGTTTGGCATTATTTATGCATGTGACGGCACGCGCAATCATCAAAGAGCGACCGTAACTATGACAGATACCGATATGGCACAAATGCCGGCAGCCCAGGGCCAAAAGCTGGTCGCCTTGGACTACCTTCGGTCCGTGGAGTGGCCCGTTGTGGGAGTCATGTTCGGCATTTTCTGTACAATTGTTTGGTGGGCATTCTTGGTCTGGTTGTTAGCTAGCCTATTCGGGTAACCAACACCCGATTAACGGGTATAGTGCCAAGTGTTGGTCTCCCGGTTCAATTCCAGTCTAGCGTTCGGCGGTGCCAATTCCCATTGCTTAGTGTATGGATTGTACCGCGCAATAGCATTTGGCGGGACCATTTCATATTTCCCCGTATATGGATTCAATTTCGGTACCGAATTTGGCGGCGCCAACTCCCACTTCCCACTCATAGGATTTAATCGCAGGGCTGAATCGGGAGAAACATTCTCCCATTGGCGCGTATAAGGATTGTATTTGTTCAGTGCTCGCGCTTGCGTAAGACCAATAGTTATCCCAATAAGCAGCGCGGTGGAAAGGATCAAGATTCTTTTCATGATATTAGAACTCGCGTCCGAGGCCAGGCTTTAGAATATAGCCGGAATGGCCTAATCGGTCGACAGTCTTACCGGCTTAATTGAGCACATATAAAGACGAATTCGATGGTCGGCGCCTTCATAGAAATGTTAGCGATTCGACCGGCGTTCACTTTACGCGTGCGGGACGAGCGGGCGTAACGTGAGGCAAAGCCCTGATTGACCCAGAGGGTAGCTCCCCCTGGTTCCGCCGATCGCGGGCTCTTTTTGTTGCCTGACAGTTGAGTCCTGCCACCAAGTGAAGTCGATTGTAGGTGATCCGCTGTGAGCCTGGGAACTCTAACCATGCCGCTCCGATTATGTGCGGTCCTCAGCCAATAAATGACCCGTCGAGGACGCTCCCCAGCACTGTTAATAATCGTGCGCTCACTGATGTGAATTCGGACGTCCAAGCAGCACTGAAGCCGCCACTTCGATTAGCAATCGAAAAATTATGATGTTTAGGCAGGCCTTCAAAAACAGAGCCAGCAATGGAGTGATGGATGCAGTCGATAGATTTGGGTTGCTCAGCACCACCACAAACGGCAGGGCCTCCTCGATCAAGTAGGCGCCCCAAAGGACCCGCAAACCATAAAGTGTAAAGACTGGGCGTACTGCGAGAAAATTTAAAACAACTTCCATGATGCATCCCCTTTATTGCGCTCACCGCGTGTCCAAACACCGCCCCTGGCGCTTTCAAAGATAAGTCGACCCGCTGGGCCCGTGTCCATTCTAAAGAACGCATGCGAATATGACGATTCGATCAGTGGTAGGGGAAAATACTCGGCCGATCCCAAAACCCCGCCCACAGCCATTTCTGCGGACTTACGGGCAACTCTAGGCCTTAGCGGGGCGGTGCTGTTTAGGCATTTGAAGAGCAGTCTGGGGGCTAGCTGGTAGGCAACCTCCGGCCGCCGGGCGGTCTGGGCCTTGCGGGGCGGTCCAGGGCATTGCATGGCGGTCTGGGGCCTTGCGGGACAACTATAGCATTGCGGGTCAGTCTAGGGCTTGGAGGATATTCTACCGCTCTCCGGCAGCGGTTGAGGTCGACCGTTCTGTCCTTGGGGAGCGCAGCGCGGCTCCTGCTGCGCCGCAATAATAGACCAAAAGTTAACGGATTGAGCTGAAGCTTCACTCTGGCAAGGTGATAGTGAAATGCTCTTCTCCGCACTCGTTAGTCTGATGATCGGAATTGTGCTTGCGCAACGTCTCAAGGTGCTGGTTTTGGCGCCAGCCTTCATTCTTACGCTTGCTCTGGCCGTCGGAACTGGGCTTGCGCGCACTGACGCGGCTTGGTCGATCGGGTTGACCACCGTGGTGGTCATCTTCGGCCTACAAATCGGCTACCTGCTTGGTAGCGGAATGCGCCACGTAATGGTGCTTGTTCGAGCCGATCGAACAGACCCAACTCCCCTCACGAGATCAATACCGCCTCATCACCGGGCGCATTGAGGGCCACTGTAAACGGCAAGCTTAGGGTCGGTGCTTATGAACTGCCGCTGATGAGCTGACCGTACCAACCTTCTGATCTTCATTTCAATATCCAATAAGTGTTTGGCCCCGAAATCAGAGCCTGCAGAATTGTGGTGTCATGCAGCAGCGTCTCGCAATAGGCACGGTACGCGCGAGACCGTCCGCAAGTGGCGTCAGCGGCGCTCAGCCGAGCACGTTATTCGCTTTGGTAATGTCGGGGCGTCGTTGCTGCGGATCGTCCTGCGGGCACGGCCGATGTACGGTATAAGATTGCGATCCTGTCAGTTCGATGATCTTGGCTGCGAGTTCCATAATCGTGATCTCGTTCGGATTGCCGATATTGATAGGCCCGGTGACGTCATCTGGTGAGTTCATCAGACGAATTAGGCCGTCGATCAGGTCGTCGACATAGCAAAACGAACGCGTTTGCAGGCCGTCGCCGAATACTGTGAGGTCGCGTCCGAGCAGCGCCTGCACGATTAAATTCGATACCAGGCGGCCGTCGTTGGGATGCATGCACGGGCCGTAGGTATTAAAGATGCGCGCGACCTTGATTGGCAGCGCATACTGGCACCAATAGTCGAAGAACAAAGTCTCGGCACACCGCTTGCCTTCGTCGTAGCGAGAGCGCGGTCCGATCGGATTGACGTTGCCCCGATGGTCCTCCGTTGGCGGGGGCACATTCGGATCACCATACACCTCAGAGGTCGAGGCCTGGAGAATTTTGACTCGCAGCCGCTTTGCGAGCCCCAGCACGTTGAAGCCGACGTGATCGAGCAAGGATTGTACGTTGTGCCGCGTGCCGGTAAAAAATTATCGACACAAATGACGCTGGCGCCGTGCGCGAGCAATCGCTCGCACAGATGCGATCCGAGAAATCCGGCACCGGCAGTGACCGAGACGCGTGATTCAAGATGGATGCGCGGCGGTTTCAGTCATCTAGACTCGGACGCGTGTGAATTGCGGTGGATAGACGGACATCGGGTTGCTCAAACTTTCGTGGATTGTATCCTTTATCTGACCAACGCCGCGGCGACCATTTTGCGTGTGCCAAAGACAAGTTAATTTTATTGGGTCAGACCAACGCTTGCACTCGAGCCGACCAGAGCCTGGGGTACGCTCACCGTCGTTGATTAACATGTCATGACTCCTTCGCCCCCGCGGATTGAAGGTTGTTTAAAACAGCATCGACCACGCGTACTCCTCACTGGCGGGTGACGAGCTAACTGGCTGAATACCCCCTTTTAAGTTGTCAACCCAATGTTCCTGCGATCCCGGCAACTCGGCGAGTGGCCTTCATGCGGCGGAGCAGCGGGCACTGACGGCGGCCCCTCGATAATCAGCATTTGCGCTGTGCCAAGGTCGCGAGCTAAGACCAAAAGGCAACGATGAGCTTCATGTCCATGACACGTTGGCCGATAAAATGGGGCTTAGAGCCTTGCCTATCTTGCAATTGGAACAGAAAAGGGTGACCATCCATACTGGCTCGCGATTCTCGCCCATGAAACGCTTGGCATTAATTGGCTTAGTAGTGCTTGGCCTCGCTGCTGCGACTCCGGCGCGCGCCAATTTTTCCTTGATTAGGTTCGCTGACGGCCGTTGCGAGATTTGGCTGGACAGCCTTGCGCCATGGGGTACCGGTTGGACGACGATTGCGATTACGCCAGATTGGTGGTCAGCTCAGGTTGCCCGCGACTTTGCGATCGTAAACAGAGTCTGCATCCTATAAAATACCTCTTTGATGCGTTTCTCAATCGTCGTCCTGCGTCTCCCCAGCCAGAAATCTTTTGATTATCGCGCATTCCTCCGATATTTACCCACGTGTTTAGACATAGCGCCACACTGAGTAACCATAATACGTAGCGCTGAAGTCAAATTGAGCCGAGACTTTACTGTTGGGCGAATTGCTACTTAGGCCACCTGAAAATAGTGTGCGCGATCGGGCCTCGATCGATTGAGCGCACACGTGACCGCTATTTTACCACTTCTGCCTGTCAGTGGTTCTGTCATAACGCGTTGCTGCCAATGTCGGGGCCGCTTTGGACTAATTCGTCACAGGTTTGCGCTAAAGCACTTTTGCTCGAAACGGTGTCTACAGAAATATGGAGCCGATGTGGAGCGCATGCTGTCTTGCGTCAAAGCATGGACAGATTTTCTTTCTCAAAAGTGATGAAGCTGATGTTTCAGCGTAAGACAACCGTAATCCTGCTCTTTGGTTTTCCTGCATTAGACCGATCGATATTCATCCTAGGCTTAACGTTGAGTGGCTTGCTAATGGTTGACCGAGCGAGCACGTCTGGCATTTGACTGTGGTTTTGCTTCCTGTAAGGACTTACGGTACCTAACTGGCTGCGTTGACTACCGCGCCAGCCCTGCCCTCCTGTCAAAGATCAATATAAATGTCTTTCTTGATGCACGTACCTCGACGTCTCACAGATCGCGATTGGTTTCTTTGATGGGCGGGATTGCTGGCATCATTGGACGCATGGCCGAGCCCAACAGAAGCGCTCTCAGGCGAATGAATGACGCCTTGGCGCACCGCGGCCCAGACGGTGAGGGATTCTGGTCTGCCCCGCCCAACTCTCGTGGCTGGGGCGCTATGTTGGGCCACCGTCGCCTGTCAATCATGGATCTATCATCAGCGGCAGCCCAGCCGATGATAGATCCGGTCACCGGCGTTGTCGTTGTACTCGACGGCGAAATTTATAATTACTTGCAATTGAGGGAAAAGTTGACTGCCTGCGGACAGACCTTTCAATCGACCAGTGACACGGCAGTCATATTGCGGGCCTTCGGCCTTCAAGACCGCGAAACCTTTCGCCAGTTTCGCGGAATGTTCGCCGTTGCTTTTTGGAATAGTCGTGATCGCAAGCTCACAATTGCACGCGATCCGTTTGGCATAAAGCCGCTTTATTTTTCTCGAAATCCAGATGCGCGCGGCGACTGGTCGGTTGTCTTCGCATCGGAGGTGAGAGCCATCTTGGCTTCCGGACTTCTTGGCGCTCCAAAGCTTAACCCGCGTGCCGTCGCATCCATCGTTTGGAGTGGATTCGTCGTTAGTCCAGAAACGGCAGTGGTCGGGATTGAAACGGTATGGCCTGGTCAGCTTCGTGTGTTTGATGCGTCAGGTAAGGAGGAATTTTCCGAATACTATTGGAGCGCGTCGCAGAAAGATTCCCCTGCGATTGATGAGCCGCAGCTGGCAGAGGCCCTTGAAGAATCGGTGCGCCTGCACCTTTTAAGCGACGTCCCAGTCGGCGTTTTTCTATCGGCAGGCGTGGATTCAACAAGCGTCGCATATCTGGCCCAAAAAACGTCACCTGCGCCGGTTGATACGTTCACACTCGCATTTGAGGAAGAGAAGTACAATGAGGGCAACATTGCAAAGCAGATCGCCGATACCATTGGTACGCACCATCACGAAGCGGTGTTGACGGAGCAACAATTCATTTCCCAACTTGAGGCCGCACTGAACAGCTTGGATCAGCCTTCGTTCGACGGTCTTAATTCATACTACATATCCCAGGCGGCGCGTGGAACAGGCTTTAAGGTCGCGCTGGTGGGAACTGGGGGGGACGAACTCTTCGGCAGTTACACATCCTTTCAGGATTTGCCGAAATTGTTGTTGTTCTCGAAATATGCAAGGTGGGTACCGCAAAAACTGCTCCAGTCGCTGGCGACGCAGGTGTCGGCTGCGATGCAACCGGCGCGCGGAGCAATGCCACCACAGACGCGTTGGGCAAAACTTTCTGAAATGATTGGGCACGGCGACGATCTACTATGGCTTTATCAGCTGGCATACGCATTGTTTTTACCGGACTTTCAACGCCAACTTGCGGGGGGCGTCCTGACGGAACCCATTTTGGATGGTTTACCTGCCGCCATGCGCTCACGGCTCGTGTTTGAGACTACCGCTCGTTCCCCGCTGTCGGCCATCAGTGTCATGGAACACCGCCTGTTCCTCGGCGAGCGGCTTTTACGGGATGCCGATGCAACCAGCATGGCGTCCTCGATCGAGGTACGATTGCCGCTTGTGGATCAAGTTTTGTTCGAAAAGGTCGATCGTCTGAACGATCGTGAAAGATACCTTCCGCTGCAAAGGAAGTCAGCACTCCGGAAAGCGGGCTTGCCCGGGCTCGATTCGTCGTTATTTGAGCGACCCAAGTCGGGCTTTGAGATGCCGTATGATCGGTGGCTCAGAGGCGGAGTGTGCAAGATTATGGATCAAGCCATGCGCGACCCCGAAACCGTTAGACCCACCGGTCTAAATCCCAATGCTGTGTGCCGCCTGTGGGAGGCCTTCCTTGACGACGCCCCCGGGTTGTACTGGTCGCGCGTATGGGCGATTTACGTGCTGATCCGTTGGTGCCATAGACATCGTGTGTACATTTGACAGTCGGCAGTACAAATCGTGTGAGATTCACCTTATGATCCAATATGTTTCGCTGACGGCAGTTTTTTCTTCATGGCTTTATGAATGGCATCGGTGTTTGACTACGTTATTCGCTAGCGCAAATCGGGCATTGCGGCTGGCGACAACATCAATGCCGTCGGAAGGACGGTTGCGAGGGCCGATGGCCACGCACAGCAATTACCGCGAGCCTAACCTGAAATGACCCCTAGAGGCCTTCACGCACGAGAGTCGAGCGACAATCCGATGCTGCATGCCTTTTGCCGCGTTGCGTTCTCGGTGCGCCTTAGCGTCTTGGCGATGTCTCTAGCTGGCCTTTTCCGTTTCGCAAACGTTTTCAATTTACGGAGCTCTCTTGACGTCCAAATAGTTCTCTTGAAAGGCCTTTTCATTGGCAAATGGTCTCCCGTGATACGATTGCGGCAAACAAATGTAACACCGACTTCAGGACTTTCCTTGTAGACGACACACCATTATTTGCACGTTGCGTCATTTTCGCAACACTTTTTTTTGAATTGAAGCTTATAGTCATTCGCCGGAGGAGGCGGAGACAGGTCCGTCTCGGATTACAATGCAGCCTGACCGTGCGCGAGGGGAGATTCATATGAAGCGAATAATGCTAGTCGGAGCCTTGATGTTTGCCGGCTTCGGCCCGGCATTCGCCGCCGACCTTCCACCACCGGCGCCAGGTCCGTATGCGCCCATCGTGCGGACGTTTAGCTGGTCCGGCTTTTACCTCGGCCTCAATGGTGGTTACGGATTTGGCCAGAGCAAGTGGAACTCAGCCATAGGAACGGTCGGTGGCTTTGCTACCGACGGCGGCCTAGCCGGCGGCACAATCGGCGGCAATTACCAATGGGGCCAATTCGTTATAGGTATCGAGGGCGATATCGACTGGCAAAATCTCAGAGGGTCTCAGACGAATGCGCCCTGTGCCGCAGTAGGCAGTTGTGCCACGGCCAGCAACTGGGTCAGCACCATTCGCGGCCGCGCCGGCTTTGCCGTTAATCGCGCGCTGGTTTACGCCACCGGCGGCGCCGCTTTCACCAATATCAAGCCGTCGCTCGCAGCGCTGCCGTATGGCGGCGGCTCCGAGCCCGGCTGGACCGCCGGCGCCGGCGTCGAGTTTGCAATGACCGACAGTTGGACGGTGAAGGCTGAATATTTGTACGCCAAATTCCAAAATACCACATGCGCTGTCAGCAGTTGTGGTCCTGCGGCGCCTACTACCGTCAGCTTCAACGAGAACATGGTCCGTGTCGGCGTGAACTACTTGTTCAACTACTGATGAAGTTGGTCACGACGTTTTTCCCTGCGGGCTGAGGGTTGTGTTGGCGGCCTGCCGATGCGATCGCCTGAATTGTATTTCGATGATCGCAGGCTAGTGTCCCTGTTCAGAGGTTCGCTGCATTATGAGCCGACCGCAGACTGAATCATTTCGGCGGGTTGCGGGAGCGTTGGGGCTCAAACTAATGCAGCAAACTTCAGATTCGGGACACTAGCGCGATGTCGGTTTTTGATCGCAATGCGCACTGTAAAGGACGTTTGAAGAGGCTACCGGATATTGGGCACGTAGTCCGAGCTTGCTAAGACCAGTGATTTGCACTGACCAAAGAGCGAAACTTGAGCAAACCAGCGATTGTCGGATGGATTGTCTCGGCAGCCGGCCTGACACTGTGGCTTTACGGATACTATTCAGTGGGCAATCCACCGCTCATCAATTGGCACGCACATACCCCCTGGTGGATTGCTGACTTCTTGCCGAACATCAATTCTGAAATGGGTATGGTACTTATGTGTATGGGTACCGCCCTCACCTATTGGCCGCCGCGACGGCGCTGACTAGCCCCCAAGGCAATAGAATTTTACTTCTCTTCCAGGATGACGTCCACACCGTTCGCGGACCCTCTTTACCGTCACACCAGAGTTCCAACCGACGGTAGTAACGTTGCCCGCAGTGCTAAGACCCACAGTAAGAGCCACCGCTGATGCCGTTTGCAGGTGGCCTCAGTGTGCCTGTAACTCGTCGCAGTAATCGGAGACACCGAGTTGTAAGCTCCCCGCCGCTTGATTTTCTGCGGTTACACCTCTATTGCCGCGAGGCCTCGAGAGGAAATCCAGCGGCGGAATACGGTGCTAGGTAACAGGCGCCAACTTCACGGCCAGGATGTGTAAGGTGCGCTTCATCATCGTATTAACATTGCTGGCGCTGGCCGCGCCAACCCGTGCTCCGGCGCAGACATTGGCGCAGACGGAGCAAACCGGAAATTCCCGCCGCTCGGTTTGTCAAATAATCGAGGCGGCAGCGCAAGCAAATGCGCTGCCGGTCGATTTTTTTACACGCGTGATCTGGCAGGAAAGCCGTCTTCGCGCCGACGTAGTCGGACCTGTAACCCGCAGCGGTGAGCGCGCAATGGGCATCGCCCAATTCATGCCTGGTACTGCCGCCGAGCGAAAACTGCTTGAGCCCTTCAATCCCGCCGAAGCGTTGCCTAAATCCGGCGAGTTTCTGGCCGAGTTGCGCGCGCAGTTCGGCAATCTCGGGCTTGCCGCCGCAGCCTACAATGCCGGCCCCCAACGCGTCCGCGACTTCCTCGCCGGAACACGTGACCTGCCTGTGGAGACACGCAACTACGTATTTGCAATCACAGGACACCCAATCGAGGACTGGGCTGCCCTGGCTGCAAAGGGATCAAACCGAACAAATTCTGGCGAGCCACACACTGAGCACACCCCGGCGAACTGCAGCGATCTCCTGGCGCAGCTCGAACGAGAGTCCCATTCAGTCGTCATGGGCTGGCAGCAGCGCAATGTTCCGAGCTGGTGCAGAGGGCTGAGCCACCCCAACGTCGGTGTCTGTGGACCCGTTCACTTGGCCGCTTTGGTGATCAAGTCAGTGGGCACGACGACGCAACGTAGCCACGTCCGTCTCCCGCGAGCCTCGTCACATTGAGATGTTCTGGAGGTTCTCAACCCTGATTCCGCCAGTACTTCAGGTTGCACCAAATTAACAAGACCGCCGCCCAACCGACATCGCACACAGCTCGTACGCTCAGGTCTTGGTTTTACGCGGTTGGGCAGCTAAGGGCGCAAATTGACGGGCATGAATTTGGCAATCTTGTCGGCTGATATAAAGTATCCCGCAAAACCATCCATATACCCGCGGATGCGTACGTTCTCCAATTGATAGTGATACTTCTGGACTTTTGCGCTCACAATGCCCATGAGGCATTTACGCTTGGCATCAAATAGGCCTGATCCAGACACCTTTGCGCTGTCGATAAGAGTATCGAACCTCGCTCGAAGTTGAGCCATAATTGACAACGGCGATATGATGCGAGCACGGGTTGTTTCTTCTAGAATGACGTCAATGACTTCGGTCCCAACACTTGGAATTTCATCGCACAAAGGATTGCGTCGAAGGCGCAAGCTCATAGGCAGCGTGGCCTCATCCACAGACAGGAGTGCCAAGTCTGTGGTTTCGAAGGAACCTTTCTTGATGACCTTGGCCGGCAAATCTTGACCAGCGATCCGCACCCGCGGGCGCGTAAGGAATGGCCAGTGTCCGATTACGTGGGCCGCCGTGATCACAATGCCCTGGCCAAGATAGATCCCATATCCCGAAAATTGCTTTTCAAACGGCGGAGTTTTCGCGACGATGACTGCGTAAATCCGCAAATCGTCATCGGTCGGCTGCGCATGCGCCGACCCGAATAGGACACCAACGATTACAGCGGCCAATGCAAAGCACGCGGTTTGACGCATAGACCCCTTCAATTTTGGACGCATTTGCAAAACCTAGCGCAACTGCTCACTTTGACAACCGACGCGCCGTGGCGATTATCCGGCTTCGGAGCCGAGGCCAATGTCGCATCTAACGTCGAAATCCCGCGTGGACTTTAGTCGGCCGTTAAGAAGCCCATCTGAGTGCCGGCATGAGGACGAATGCCTGCCATAGAGCGAACAGGATCAGGCGCAGTAGAGCTCTCAGCCAGGCGAGAACGCGGCGAAGATTGTGGCCGACGGCGGTGAGGATGACGTTTGCGGCGTCACCCTCGCGGCCTTTGAGATGGCAGCGGCCGAGGTGGCCATCGCTCTTCATGTGTCCGATGACGGGTTCGATTGCCGAGCGACGTCGCAGTTCGCGCTTGATGACGCCGAAGACGCCGCGCTTCTGCCCAGAGATGAAGACGCGACGCGGATTGGCGGTGTCGTGGCCGCGATATCCCTTGTCGACATAGGCGCGCTCGATGGCGCAGCCGGTGAGCTTCTCGGTGGCATCAATGACGCTGCCGAGCGTATGCCCATCATAAGGGTTGCCCGGCAGCGCCTTGGCATGGAGCACGAACTGGCCACCGGGAGCGCAGGCGTTGGTGGTGACGATCGAGGCTTTGACGCCGAACTCGTAGGGTGCGCTGGCCTTGCCCTTGCCGATGCATTCGACCTCGGAGGCATGGAAGGAATAGAGCTTCCATCCGCGCTGCCGCTGCTGCTGCGATCGGATCTGCGCAGCGCGCGCGAGCGGCGCTTCGAAGACTGCCGCGAGTTCTGGCCGTCCGGCGATGTTGCGGCGGATGTCGCGGATGATGCGCCCGAGCCGGCTGCGCAGCAGGCGCAATTGCCGATGATGACGCTTGAACTGCTTGGCATGGGCATAGCGGGAAGCCATCATGGCTGCACGCTTGGCAATGCGCAGATACGATTGCCGTAACCGCACCCCGCATCTGCGGGTCAGCCGGTTGAGCCCCTTGATCGCCGCATGCAGCAACTTGGCATCGGTCGGGAAGGTGATGGCCTTGGGCTGCACGGTAGTGTCCACCGTCACCCGCTTCAGGTCGCGCGTCCGCAGTGCGCCGGTCTGGTGCGCGACCCTTAAACTCTCGGCCAGCAGAAGTTCCAGCTTGTCGCCGAGCCGCTTCCTCCAATGGCTCAGGTCGGAGCGCTCGTGCGGGAACTCGTGCTGGAAAAACTCCTCGCCGGTGAAGTGCTGGAAATACGGATCAAAGACCCAGCGTTCGCACACCCCTTCGTCGGACAAATCGTAGACATGCTTGAGCAGAAGCAACCCGATGACGAAACGGGTCGCGATCCCAGGCCGGCCCTTGTCGCTATAGAGCGGTGCGATCTCGCGATCGATCCAGTCCCAGTCGATCTTGCCAGCGAGCTGCACCAGCTCGTGCTTCATGTCGATGATCTGCTCGAGCCTGGCGCGAAACAGATCACCTTCCCCCGTCGTCTTCGGCTTCTGCGGTCGCATCGTTCCCTCCGATGCGACCATGGAATCATGCGCGGCGATTCCAGGGAATCTTGAAAATAAAATCGCAAGCTTTCCAGCCTCCAGACCCCGAAAGCTTGCAATCTAAACCCCCCTCCGCCACAAAAATTTGAATCCCCGATCAAGGCCTTACGGGTTCTTCACGGGCGACTAATTTGCCGGTTTTGACGACGACCTCGGTGTTTCCACGATCGACGAGCACCTCTGTCACCGCCTCGCTGATGGAGCCGGGCTGCGATATTGCAAGTAGATGATCCTGACTTTCTGTCGCTGCGCCCTCAACCAGGGCCTCCTCATCGAGATATTCAGAATGCGAAGGCATCGGGCCGGCGACCGCAATCTCATCGGCCCGAGCCATTATGCGCGAAGTCTTTCGCGGGGCGTTGGAGCATCCTGCGAGCGGAGTGCCGAATTCCGCACGAGCATGCTATCCTGCGTCAATGTAGCGGGCACGATCCCATTGGGAACGTTAAATTGGCAAAGATTAATGCAATGCGCAACGTGAGAGCCGGGCTGATAGTTACAGGTGCGCTTTTCTTCTCGGGTGCGGTTAGTGCCCAGGTCAATTACGATTTGCTTCCCGGCTACGGTACCAAACACGGCTATCCGCCGACAGTGACTTACCGCGCATGGGTCCTCAGCTTTAGAGATAACAAGTATTATGGTTGTGTCGCGACTTATGACTTCGTCACCCCTACGACACCGACACTTAATTGTAGACCAATGGGCGCGTTCGAGCCACCGCTAATGAGTGGTGACCATGTGAAGACGTTGCAGGCCCCCGGTGGTCCTTCCGGTGGCGTTGGTAGCGAAGAGATTTTGTCCGTTTTTTTCTGGCAGATCGATCAGTCCACCGGACGAACCCAATTTTGTATACCAGTAGCTGGTACCAATTGTGCTGCGTTCCAAATACCGTAGGTCAAGAAATTGTCGTCACTTCCACTTGGCGTCATGAAAGACCCATCGCGGCTCTACGGGCCAAACGTGGAGCCGAGGCGGCGACCTTAGTTGCTGCGATAGTCCTCCCCGACCGCCTGCGGTCAGGGTTGCTTGTGTTCAAGGCTCAAAATTTGCCGCGCCACTTTGTTCGCAAGCGGTGCAATTCCGATCTTAAATCGCACCAATGGACCATTTGAGACTATTTGATAGCCACAACGACGATCGCTTGTGCCCTCGAACTGCTGAGTTGGCTATGTTGCAACAGAAACTCTTACTACTTCAGTTTGAAAAAGGCCCTTGAAAGGGAGGAGACCGAGCCGGCGAAGAGTGGCAGATACAGCCCGCATAAGGCCGCCTCATCTACTTGATAGCCTGTGCGTTATGCGCATAATTATAAGTATGGGCAATAGGTTGGTGGGCGACGTTTGCATCGTAGCCGCGACCAAAGACAGCCTGATTGACTATTGGGTCGCGGCAGCTCGGCGTGAAGACGCGGTGGCGGCCGTACAGCGGCTACTGGCGCCAGAATGGAAAGTCGCTCTTACAGAGCGGCGCATCACCGCCAAGCAGGTGGCGGTGCTTCATCTATCTCCCAACGGCGTACGTAAGCTAAGGTACGTTCCCTGACCGATCACCACAGACATCCTAGGCTCATACCGCACTCTTTGGCACCCCAGTGCTGTTCCCCACTTGTGTGTCCTTCACATTGCAATGACGAAAAAAATGCCGTTGGGCATTCCGGCTCTGCAGACACGCACTGCACTCAGCTTTCATTCGCGATGTAGTTGTGAATACCAACAAATCGTTTGCATTAATCGCACATCAAATAGTCGCCATGACGCCGCGTTGGCCCTCCACAAGTCGAACAGGAGATCGCGCCACTGCGCGAACGCGACCGAGCGGCCCTCGCGGTCAGGATCAATGCCACAATCACAAATGCAAAGATCCAGCCGCTCGTTTTTAGCCCCACTGCCAGTTTTTCTGGTCCTCTCACATAGTATATAGCAGCAGGCAGGAAGAATAGCGTCATTCTTCTTTCTATTGGCTGTTCCAGGCGATGAATGGCACGTTGCGATATCGACATCGTCACGGCAAGATATTTTGACCGTGAGATACGGCCACGCCCAACGCATCTGACCTGAGCCCCTTATTTCATCCGGTGATGATTAGAATCCGTTCTTCGTTTGAGCCTTGGTGAAATAACGGGCTCAGGTCATCGCCAGGGTCCTGGAAAAAGGCAAACGCCTCGGCGTTCCGCGCGCGCTCTGACTTTGATCAGTGCAACAGAGTGGAGTTCGACGCCATCTGGTGAAATTGGTCCACGGTCGCGGCAAGGTGGGTGTCGTCCTGATGAATGACATCGAGAGCGAATCCCGCGTGAAACTCGGGTGCAGCCGAACCGAGCGCCGGCCCACTGACTTGAATATTGTTGTGGGCGAATTCGCTCGCGGAAGCGCCCGTATTCTGCACCGTATCGCTGCCGAGATTCGGGTGGAAGGCGAAAACGTCGTTGCCCAAGCCAGCGAACGATACCGATGCAGGCGTCGGCGACGCGAGCTCATTGGTGGGGACCGCTTGCACCATTGAATGCGCGGTCTCGTTGCCGGCAGCGCCCGACCCATCGACGATCGTCGAATTCGTCACGTGCGCGCTGTTAAGCACCGGCGCATTGGGCGTCACGGCAGCAATTGGCGATATATTTTCGGTCAGCACATTCAGAAGCGATGACAACAAGCTCTGGATATAGCCGCCGTTCGCTACATTCGTTAGCGTCCCGGCATCGGCTTCACTCGAATTACCAACGGCGGCTTGATCGCCACCTAATGCCCCGCCCGCCACGCTGACAAACTGGCCGTCGCCAGGCGCAAGGACACTGGTCGCCGGCGCCAACTCGTTGGTCGCGGGCGTGGCATCGCCGCTATGAATGTCCGAGGTCACTGCCGAGGACTGATCGCCGCCGAACGCTGCCTCGTTGGCCGGGCCCGCGGCGTGGTCATTCCCCAGTGAAGACGCTTTCGTCAAAAGCCCGTTCTGGTCGCCGCCGAGGCTCAGCCCCTGGTCGCTATTGGTATTTGTGTCGGACAAGAAGCTCGCTGCACTGACGGCCGGGTCCGTCGCGGGCGGGGCGATGATGGCGTCATGATGCGCGGACGTCAGGATCGGCGAACCGATGGTGCTATCGCCAAGCCCAATCGGAGTGACCGGCGGTGCGATGGCGTGGTCGTTAAGCCCGGACGTATTGACCGGAGGAACGATGACCTGATCGCCACCGAGCACGGACGTAACTGCCGCCGCTACGATGGCGTGCTCATTCCCCAACGTAAGTGAGTTCGTCAAAAGCCCGTTCTGGTCGCCGACAACGCTCAGCCCCTGGTCGCTATTGGTATTTGCGTCGGACAGGAAGCTCGCTGCATTGCTGGCAGCGTCCGTCACGGGGGGGGCGATGATGGCGTCATGATGCGCGGACATTAGGATCGGCGAACCGATGGTGCTATCGCCAAGCCCAGTCGGAGTGACCGGCGGTGCGATGGCATGGTCGTTAAGCCCGGACGTATTAACCGGTGGAGCGATGACCTGATCGCCACCGAGCATGGACGTAACTGCCGCCGCTACGATGGCGTGGTCGCCGCCTGACGCGGACTGGTCGCCGCCGAGGCTCAGCCCCTGGTCGCTATTGGTATTTGTGTCGGACAAGAAGCTCGCTGCACTGACGGCCGGGTCCGTCGCGGGCGGGGCGATGATGGCGTCATGATGCGCGGACGTCAGGATCGGCGAACCGATGGTGCTATCGCCAAGCCCAATCGGAGTGACCGGCGGTGCGATGGCGTGGTCGTTAAGCCCGGACGTATTGACCGGAGGAACGATGACCTGATCGCCACCGTCGGACAAGAAGCTCGCTGCATTGCCGGCAGGGTCCGTCACCGGGGGAGCGATGATGGCGCCATGGGCGGACATATTGATCGGCGAACTCCCATCGCCAATCTCCGTCGGAGGGGCATTGGCGCGATCGTTAAGCCCGGACGTAATGATTGGAGAAACGATGGCGTGCTCGTTAAGCCCCCACGTATTGATCGGTGGGGCGACAACCTGATCGCTAGCGAGCCCGGACGTAATTGCCGGCGGAGCGATGACGTGGTCGTCACCCAGAAAAACCGTTTTCGTCAAAAGCCCGTTCTGGTCGCTGCCGAGGTTCAGCCCCTGGTCGCTATTGGTATTTGCGTCGGACAAGAAGCTCGCTGCACTGCCGGCCGCGTCCTTCACCGGCGGGGCGATGACGCCAAGCGGCGCCGGAGGCGCCGACGTCGCAAACTGGATAGATCCATTTAGGGCACCAGAATCCACAGCAGTCGTGGTCCCCGTTGCCGAGTGCGACGCTACCGCTGAATCGGTAATGATGGTGCCGCCTTTGCCGTCGGAGGCAAAGCTGAACGTCCCGTCGAATCCATCAAATGTGAGGTGTATGGTTTGATTACCATCGGTCACCGTCAGCACGCCCGTGAGGGCACAGAACGTTTCCGAGAAATGGCCAGAGTTGTAATTGATCCCCTTGAGATCGATTGAATCCGAGTGAGCGGTATCCGACCCGGTTCCAGTAAATCCAACAATCTGACCGCAGAAATTTTCCGGCTTGCCGAGCACAAGCTCGCCGTAAGCCGCAATTCCGGTACCATTATTGAAGGCCACGTTCACGTTTGACGAACAGTCAAACTCCAGCGTCCCGCCTTTGATGATCGCGCTGCCGCTGCCTGAACCATTCACGGCATCTTCAATCAGCAGCGTGCCGCCGTTGCTTGCTTCGAGTAGGCCGGCGTTGATCACAGCGTGGCCGGTGTTGATGACAAGCGTACTGCCGGCTACGTTGGCGTCGATCGCCCCTTGCGCCTCATTGATCAGGGTCAGATTTCCATCGCCGACGCCGATCTGGCCAGCGCCAGAGATGTTATTATCCACGTTGGTCAGTGTAGTCGTCGAAATCGTGCCGACGATATAATTTGCAGAGCTGTCGGACAGAACGAGTTCGGCCGCCGCCCTGAAGCGTCATGCCGTTGCCAACGATCTGAAGCTCCGTCTGATCTCCGCTAGCGCTGAGTGAAATCGTGCCGGCATTATCGATGGCGCCAGAAAGCGGTAACACCGCGCCGTCGCCTATCACCATGCTGCCGTGATTCTCAACGACAGGCGTCTGATTGAACAAGAAATTACCGGTCGTGAGCGATGTCGCATCAGTGCCATGCAGGGTGATTGTCTCTCCGTTGCCGAGGGTGATAACGGCATTGCCCTTGGCATCGTCGGCGAGATGAATGTCCCCGAATTTGGTAACATTGTTGAAACTTAATATATCAATTCTGTCAGACGCCGCGTTGAAATTGTATATGACATCGTTGCCGATAGGCTGAGTGATAACAAATAGGTCGTTGCCGCCTCCACCGGTAAGCGTGTCGTCGCCAGACCAGGCGAAAATCGGTGAACCGGGTGCATAGGCCTCGACGTTGTCACTAAAGCTTCCGAATCCCTTCGTGCCATCGGCGTTGGTCCAACTCTCGGTCACGCCAAGCAACATTGCTCCGACGAAAGCAGCGGGCGTTGTAACAGTTAGCGCGCTGAGGTTGTTCGTCACCAAGGTCCACGTGCCATTGCCGAGATTCTTCCCTTCGTTCAGGCTCCAATCCGAAGGTACACCAGTGAGCGTCACCGTGATGGGACCATTCTGATCGCTCGACGAACTCATCAGTGCCAAGTTGATGGCATCCCCGGCTACGCCTGCCGGAGCCGCTGGCTCGTTGACCCCGAGATGTGGTGACAGTTCAACATCCGCACCTGAAGTATTCACGGGCGCATTAGTTGTCGCGTCATCGATCGTTCCGCCGTTTAGATTAATTCCCGTTATCGTGAGGGCATGCGTTCTGTCATTAATTCCCGAGTTCGGCGGCGTGAAAGTGAAAACCAACTCATCCGATCCGGAGCCGCTCACGTAAGTCGCCACGCCTGAAATGTTCAGCAACAATGTCGGCGAGCCGGTTACGATAACGTCGCCGTTAAAATGGAGCGTTATAATTGCTGTTCCGGAGGCATTTCCCGCATTGTGATCAATTTCGTTTTGGCCAGGGACACCGTTTGTAATCGTGTACGTGACCGAGGTCACTTCCGTTGGCTCAGCAACCGTCGCCGTGCTGGTCGCGGTCGCCGTGCTGCCGCCGACGTCGGTGACCGTGACGCTGAGCGGCTCCTTGCCCTCTTCCGCATAGGTGTGCGTGCCAACGACCGAGAAGACCCCGTTCTTTTCCGTGATGGTCCCGGTCGAGGTCGTGCCATCGCCCCAATTGATCGTCGCCGTGAAGTCGCCAACGGCGGCGTTCGGGTCGGCGTCCGTGAACGTCGCTACCGTCGCCGTGACCGAAGCCCCCTCGGTGGCGCTGATCGGCAGCGCGGTTGCCGTCAGCGCTGCGTCAGCAACCGTCGCCGTGCTGGTCGCGGTCGCCGTGCTGCCGCCGACGTCGGTGATCGTGACGCTGAGCGGCTCCTTGCCCTCTTCCGCATAGGTGTGCGTGCCAACGACCGAGAAGACCCCGTTCTTTTCCGTGATGGTCCCGGTCGAGGTCGTGCCATCGCCCCAATTGATCGTCGCCGTGAAGTCGCCAACGGCGGCGTTCGGGTCGGCGTCCGTGAACGTCGCTACCGTCGCCGTGACCGAAGCCCCCTCGGTGGCGCTGATCGGCAGCGCGGTTGCCGTCAGCGCTGCGTCAGCAACCGTCGCCGTGCTGGTCGCGGTCGCCGTGCTGCCGCCGACGTCGGTGATCGTGACGCTGAGCGGCTCCTTGCCCTCTTCCGCATAGGTGTGCGTGCCAACGACCGAGAAGACCCCGTTCTTTTCCGTGATGGTCCCGGTCGAGGTCGTGCCATCGCCCCAATTGATCGTCGCCGTGAAGTCGCCAACGGCGGCGTTCGGGTCGGCGTCCGTGAACGTCGCTACCGTCGCCGTGACCGAAGCCCCCTCGGTGGCGCTGATCGGCAGCGCGGTTGCCGTCAGCGCTGCGTCAGCAACCGTCGCCGTGCTGGTCGCGGTCGCCGTGCTGCCGCCGACGTCGGTGATCGTGACGCTGAGCGGCTCCTTGCCCTCTTCCGCATAGGTGTGCGTGCCAACGACCGAGAAGACCCCGTTCTTTTCCGTGATGGTCCCGGTCGAGGTCGTGCCATCGCCCCAATTGATCGTCGCCGTGAAGTCGCCAACGGCGGCGTTCGGGTCGGCGTCCGTGAACGTCGCTACCGTCGCCGTGACCGAAGCCCCCTCGGTGGCGCTGATCGGCAGCGCGGTTGCCGTCAGCGCTGCGTCAGCAACCGTCGCCGTGCTGGTCGCGGTCGCCGTGCTGCCGCCGACGTCGGTGATCGTGACGCTGAGCGGCTCCTTGCCCTCTTCCGCATAGGTGTGCGTGCCAACGACCGAGAAGACCCCGTTCTTTTCCGTGATGGTCCCGGTCGAGGTCGTGCCATCGCCCCAATTGATCGTCGCCGTGAAGTCGCCAACGGCGGCGTTCGGGTCGGCGTCCGTGAACGTCGCTACCGTCGCCGTGACCGAAGCCCCCTCGGTGGCGCTGATCGGCAGCGCGGTTGCCGTCAGCGCTGCGTCAGCAACCGTCGCCGTGCTGGTCGCGGTCGCCGTGCTGCCGCCGACGTCGGTGATCGTGACGCTGAGCGGCTCCTTGCCCTCTTCCGCATAGGTGTGCGTGCCAACGACCGAGAAGACCCCGTTCTTTTCCGTGATGGTCCCGGTCGAGGTCGTGCCATCGCCCCAATTGATCGTCGCCGTGAAGTCGCCAACGGCGGCGTTCGGGTCGGCGTCCGTGAACGTCGCTACCGTCGCCGTGACCGAAGCCCCCTCGGTGGCGCTGATCGGCAGCGCGGTTGCCGTCAGCGCTGCGTCAGCAACCGTCGCCGTGCTGGTCGCGGTCGCCGTGCTGCCGCCGACGTCGGTGATCGTGACGCTGAGCGGCTCCTTGCCCTCTTCCGCATAGGTGTGCGTGCCAACGACCGAGAAGACCCCGTTCTTTTCCGTGATGGTCCCGGTCGAGGTCGTGCCATCGCCCCAATTGATCGTCGCCGTGAAGTCGCCAACGGCGGCGTTCGGGTCGGCGTCCGTGAACGTCGCTACCGTCGCCGTGACCGAAGCCCCCTCGGTGGCGCTGATCGGCAGCGCGGTTGCCGTCAGCGCTGCGTCAGCAACCGTCGCCGTGCTGGTCGCGGTCGCCGTGCTGCCGCCGACGTCGGTGACCGTGACGCTGAGCGGCTCCTTGCCCTCTTCCGCATAGGTGTGCGTGCCAACGACCGAGAAGACCCCGTTCTTTTCCGTGATGGTCCCGGTCGAGGTCGTGCCATCGCCCCAATTGATCGTCGCCGTGAAGTCGCCAACGGCGGCGTTCGGGTCGGCGTCCGTGAACGTCGCTACCGTCGCCGTGACCGAAGCCCCCTCGGTGGCGCTGATCGGCAGCGCGGTTGCCGTCAGCGCTGCGTCAGCAACCGTCGCCGTGCTGGTCGCGGTCGCCGTGCTGCCGCCGACGTCGGTGATCGTGACGCTGAGCGGCTCCTTGCCCTCTTCCGCATAGGTGTGCGTGCCAACGACCGAGAAGACCCCGTTCTTTTCCGTGATGGTCCCGGTCGAGGTCGTGCCATCGCCCCAATTGATCGTCGCCGTGAAGTCGCCAACGGCGGCGTTCGGGTCGGCGTCCGTGAACGTCGCTACCGTCGCCGTGACCGAAGCCCCCTCGGTGGCGCTGATCGGCAGCGCGGTTGCCGTCAGCGCTGCGTCAGCAACCGTCGCCGTGCTGGTCGCGGTCGCCGTGCTGCCGCCGACGTCGGTGATCGTGACGCTGAGCGGCTCCTTGCCCTCTTCCGCATAGGTGTGCGTGCCAACGACCGAGAAGACCCCGTTCTTTTCCGTGATGGTCCCGGTCGAGGTCGTGCCATCGCCCCAATTGATCGTCGCCGTGAAGTCGCCAACGGCGGCGTTCGGGTCGGCGTCCGTGAACGTCGCTACCGTCGCCGTGACCGAAGCCCCCTCGGTGGCGCTGATCGGCAGCGCGGTTGCCGTCAGCGCTGCGTCAGCAACCGTCGCCGTGCTGGTCGCGGTCGCCGTGCTGCCGCCGACGTCGGTGATCGTGACGCTGAGCGGCTCCTTGCCCTCTTCCGCATAGGTGTGCGTGCCAACGACCGAGAAGACCCCGTTCTTTTCCGTGATGGTCCCGGTCGAGGTCGTGCCATCGCCCCAATTGATCGTCGCCGTGAAGTCGCCAACGGCGGCGTTCGGGTCGGCGTCCGTGAACGTCGCTACCGTCGCCGTGACCGAAGCCCCCTCGGTGGCGCTGATCGGCAGCGCGGTTGCCGTCAGCGCTGCGTCAGCAACCGTCGCCGTGCTGGTCGCGGTCGCCGTGCTGCCGCCGACGTCGGTGACCGTGACGCTGAGCGGCTCCTTGCCCTCTTCCGCATAGGTGTGCGTGCCAACGACCGAGAAGACCCCGTTCTTTTCCGTGATGGTCCCGGTCGAGGTCGTGCCATCGCCCCAATTGATCGTCGCCGTGAAGTCGCCAACGGCGGCGTTCGGGTCGGCGTCCGTGAACGTCGCTACCGTCGCCGTGACCGAAGCCCCCTCGGTGGCGCTGATCGGCAGCGCGGTTGCCGTCAGCGCTGCGTCAGCAACCGTCGCCGTGCTGGTCGCGGTCGCCGTGCTGCCGCCGACGTCGGTGATCGTGACGCTGAGCGGCTCCTTGCCCTCTTCCGCATAGGTGTGCGTGCCAACGACCGAGAAGACCCCGTTCTTTTCCGTGATGGTCCCGGTCGAGGTCGTGCCATCGCCCCAATTGATCGTCGCCGTGAAGTCGCCAACGGCGGCGTTCGGGTCGGCGTCCGTGAACGTCGCTACCGTCGCCGTGACCGAAGCCCCCTCGGTGGCGCTGATCGGCAGCGCGGTTGCCGTCAGCGCTGCGTTCAGTGTCGGTGTCGGTGTCGGTACCGGTGTCGGTACCGGTGTCGGTACCGGTGTCCCGGGGTCTTCAGGACCAGAAGGTTCGGGAAACCCTGTAGGCGTATTGATTGTGAAATGCTGTGTGGAATTGCTAGGAGTGTGCTCCGGCGGTATTAGGCCGGGCAATTGGAAATCCGGCGGCGTAGAACTACCGTGGTCCCCGGTTGTTTGCGGTGCGGCTTGGTAATGCGAATCGAAGAAGTCGTGGAAGGTCTGATTCAAGAACGCGATTCGAGAATTCGTCAGCGGGACGGCTAATATCTGGGGCGGCTGGCCCGGCGCTCCCGGTATGACGTCCCACTCAACCCTGACGTCCGACACGGTGAATTCGGTGTTAGTACCGTCCGGGTTGAGCACAAATATATCATAAACACCGTGGCCCTTGGTGTTGTAATCATTGACCAACCCGTACGAGTAGTAATTGACGTCGCCTTGATTCGACGTGACTGCGCCGGCGTGCTCCTCAACAAAGCCCGTGGTGCCCCGAATACCCATGGTCGCCATTGGAGTGGCAATCTTCATGTCGCCGGTGTGTGCAACTTTGCCGGCGATGAATTGGAAGGTGCCCTCGACGAGGCTGAACAGAGCGGAGTTCGACGTGCCGTTCGGATCGTAGGAATAATCGCTGAGCGCCATCCGCGTATTGGCGACGAGATTGAGCGCCGTACCATCGGGAAAGCCGATGCCGGCCATTGACTGGGAGCCGGTCTGGACAACGTCGCTCTTGAATACGGCGTCGCCGACATTGAGCGCAACCGCAACGCCGTTGCGCACCACAGTGACGTCGCCAACGACTTTTTCGATTTTGCCGATGGCGTCGGGCGGCGGCGCCGGCTGCGCCTGCGCATAGTGTCCCGGCGTCGGCGATCCGGCGAGCAGATCGACCACGTCCGGTGACAAGTGCGCGCCGTTCGGCGCCACCAATGCCGGGTGATGCTCGCTTTCGAAATAGCCTGG
Organism: uncultured Alphaproteobacteria bacterium; assembly: GCA_963724715.1. Classification (GTDB taxonomy): domain Bacteria; phylum Pseudomonadota; class Alphaproteobacteria; order Rhizobiales; family Xanthobacteraceae; genus BOG-931. The sequence goes on from CAVRVV010000009.1 coordinate 923,151, forward strand.
AATCAAATGTCGCTGACCGTCGCGTCCTGTAAGGACGAGGTCGGGACCAGCGCGGTGGAATTGGGCTGTGAAGAGTAATTCGGCGTCGGGAACGAGCACCGAATGATCTGAAGACTCATGAGGGATTACGGACCCACCGGCCCCTAAACCACCCTGCCCTGCGGTCGCATATGCCATTCACGCTCCCCAATCGAGCGATAAGTCCAAGACGTCCCCCGAGCCGGCATGTCGTCAGTCACCCCCGAAAATTGCCCTAAGTGACTGGCAAAAAACGCGTACTCCATACAAACCACGGAAGCAAGTCTATCGTGAACCAATGCTTAAAAACTAAGGCTCATTGCAAAGCCGCGTAGACTTAGCCACATTTTTGCACAATCGAAGCCTGCAGACTGTGCTGTACGGCACCGCGCCGTCAGCCCGCGAGGTATTCTTGTAGGGATATATCAAGGAGCGTGTGATGACGAGGAAACGCAGCCCTTGCTTGAGCGTCGCGCCATTCTGTCTCGCCGGCCGCTTTGTCTGATCCAACCGCGTGCCGATTCCAAGGTCCCGATAAAAAGACCGACATCGGCGGCGTGGTGATGAGCCCGAACGGGTGGGATTCCAACGTCTAGGTGGCCGAGACCCATAACCCGCCGAGCCGCAACGCCAATGCGGCCGTTATCGACGACCAGGGCCGCTACTTTGTACCCGATCTGCCGAAAGCCAAATATACGGTCTGGGTCCGCGGCTGAGTGATGCGCATCGGTCGAGTGCGGATGCGTCCAAGTCACAGCGCGCGGGCCACTATGATTAGATCAACCCGAGTTTCTGCCACCCATGCGGCTTCGCCGCCACAGCGTCAGCGGAAAATCTCAAAGTTTCTCGATGAGATTTGTACGCAACTGCGCCGCCCCAGGGGTACTTTCCGGGCTTTAGCAGTCGGTATGCCAAATAACCGAAATCCGTGACCATAACTAGGGACAGTGTGCCGATAATCGCCATGGCAAACAGTGCGACTCCGACAAGTAGGACGGCATAGACCTTCGACATTTGTGAGCGCCAAATCCTGCGGCGCCACGCCGTCAGCCAAGCCAAACACCCCACAGCCAAACGCTTAGAGCGATGCCAACGGCAATCGCGGCCGAGACTGCGTAAGTGTACACATCGTCACGCATGTGCCATCCCACGTTCCGATCGAACGCAATGTAAAATGGGCGAGACCGCACAGCGGTGCGTTCCCACCCATAAGCTGAGACTTGGAGATTCTGAAATAGCGGCACTCAGCTCGCGAACAAATTAGCGGCGGCTACTGCGCGCTGCGAGCCGAAACAGAAATAAACCTTAAGGGCGAAAGCGTTGATGGCGCACAGCTGCCCCGTTTTGGACTCGCGCTTTCAACTATAACTGCTGAAATTAGTTTCGCGCCATGCCAACCACGTCTGGGATTGCCAAGTTAGCCAATCCAGCGCTTGCAGTTCGCGCTTGAATGTTTTGATTTCTTCCACGGTGCCGTCGGGCCATTCAGCCTGGATTGTCCAGTTGCCGTCGGCCTTCACCACGAACAATATTGGCTTATTCGGCATGTCCGTACGACACCAAAGTCGCTTTACGCCTAGCAGCGCTAGGTAGCCGCCGCGACACCGGAAACAAATAAACCTTAATCTCGCTGTCGCCGCGCGCACCGCATTGCCGACCGCAAGAAAGGCCCCGGCATTTTGCTGCCGGAGCCTAAGTGGATCTTGGGGGCCGGAGTATAGACCGCAGCATCGAACATCAGTATTGTGACAAGCGCGCGACGCCTGCGGTAACCTCGATTGTGGATAACTCGGCGCGCCTTTGACGCGGAGCGCGATCCGCCGCATCCTTTCCCATCTATCCGGCAGAGCAGTATCAGGGGTGCGCGATGTCTGTAGTCACCGACTAAATTGGTAAGTCACTTGGATATGGACGAGGTCGACAAGTGTCGGTCCAACGCGATGGCACAGATTTCGTCGTAGCGTTCCAACCCAAAGGCCATGTAATTTTTCGACATCATGACCTGAATGCATTGAGGCGCGTCTGTAGTAAGCTTCGGTGGGAGGTCTTAGAAGACAAAGTCGTTTCCGCTAAACCTGGATGATATTCACACGTATCTGAGCGGATCGTAGTGAGGCGATTCAGTCACGGCGCAAGTACCAGTCTTCACTCTGTATTGGAAACCAGTCGGAGATAGGGGGCTGGATGGGTGGCGTGTATGGCATCGCTGATCTTTTGCAACCGTAGCAGCAGTTCGTCCGCCACCAAATCGACAGCCGCAATTTCTTCTGGCGTTTGTGCGCGGCTCGCATGCTGGTCAATTCATCCACCTTGCTTTGTATTTGCTGTATGGCATATTGGGCGCGATCGAGCACCTCATTAATTTTGTCAGATTCTGTCGCGGTTCATTTCATTGTCTTCGACAAGTAGAACCTTGATCATTTGTCGGCCCCTTTATTCTACCGCTTCGCGCGAATCGACGCTGATGACGAGCTAAATGGCGAGTGCGCGATATTTGCGACGGGGTCAAGTTAGCGCCCGCTATGCGATAGTAGTCTTTCACTAAGATCCCACTTGTGCCGCACATCACACCGACGAGCGATTCCGCGCTCTCGTGGACAGTCCAAGGGTGCGCGAATCTGGATAAGAAATTGCGCTACAACCGTCGGCGTTATTCGAAAAAAGGCCAGGCCTTGAAAGACCGAGCCTCCCTCTCGGGGGTGAGCACGATCACGAGGCGGCGAAGCTTGCGAGAAGATTAACTGATAAGGACAAATTGCACGGTCACCGATATTCGACGCCTTCCATGAGCAGAACCATCTTCAACGATACGGCAACGCTCTGTGTGTCGCCGTTACTGGCTGCTTCGGTAAGTCGATCGGCCACGTACTCGCAATTTTCGGCTTCAACAAAGTCGCTGCTGAAGTTTTCGGACTGGCCGGTGACCGCAATGTGATGTGTGGCACGCTCGCGCAGTGCTATGTGGCACAGGCAAAACAGTGCGGAATATGTTAGCTAGATAGCGAACAACAAGGACATCGACATCAGCCTTTGATCGGTTCGCAATCAGGAGACTACCGTGATCAGAAGGCCAGCGCTCACTGGCGGAATCGCAAGGTGAACTCGCGGGGCTGTAAGCGCCCCTTCCCTGATCAGAGGAGGAGAGCGCTTAACGTATGGTGCGGAAGTAAACCCACAACAACTATATCGAGAGAACGGAGGCACCCATGTCTCTCAATATTTCTGAGATCGCTGCCGGCAGAATCAGGACCCATCCCTTACCACCCGCCACCTTCGACCCGCGCGTCGCGTCGCAGCATGAGTTGCGGCGCTACGGCTTGCCGCAGCGACCCGATCCGGCGATCCGCCCGCAACTCGCGGCCCGCTGGGACGAGGTATTCTCCAGCAGGCTCACCTACATCACGCCCACGTTCCGGCCTTTGGCGGAGCTGGTACCCGGCATTCAAGCGCGGGTCCGGCAAGACGTCGTGACCGTAACGCATCCCTTCTGGTCCGGCGCCGTGGTGCACGCCACAAGCAGTCAAAAGTTCACCTGGGTTTTAGGGCAATGGAATGTCCCGGACGTCACACCCGCCGCCACAGGCCAGGGCAGCTGGTACTCCCTCGCCTGGATCGGTATCGACGGGACCTCAGATGTCACCCAGATCGGCACGGTTCAGTCCGTATCAGCCGACGCTAACGGTAACCTCACCAAGAGCTGCTATGCCATCTATGAATGGTGGCCGCAGGGCTGGCAGGCGATCACAAACTTTCCAGTCAGCTTTGGGGACACCTTGCTCGGCCTGATTTGCCTGGACTCCACAACCGAGGCGTGGTTCAGCCTGCTTAACCTGACAAGCCGCACACACGCGGGGTTCGTTTTCACCGCTCCGACCGGCACCTCCTCTTTGGAAAATCAGGCCGAGTGGATACTCGAACGGCCAGGCGTAACCGGCGCCTCCGCGTCGCCACCAAACTTCGGCGAGATCTACTTCGACTCGGCCCAAGGCGGTCATGGCCTGGACTTTCTCGCTGACGCAGGTACAGACACGGTAATAAACATGGTGGTGAACGGCACTACGGTGGCCACGACAACCGTTGAGACGCCGACGCTTATCAAGATCGCCTATACCGGCCCTTGATCAAAGCTCGCGTCGCAGCAACAACGGCGGCAACGGCATCAATGCGGTTGGCGGCGCTGGCGGGCAAAACACCGTGAGCATCAAGAACAGCCTCATCGCCAGGAACGGCGTTGTGGGCGTTCAGGCCAACGGTGCCAGTGCCGGCGTGTATATAGCGACGAGGTTGCTTGACCAAAACGCAGCTGGCGCGACCACCGTGGTGAACGGCCGCAACATGTTAACGAATGGCGCGAAAGCGCAAACAATCTGCATCGGGCATACAACATAGCTCCGCGGCTATTTTTCTGACTGCTCGACTGTGCTGCTTCGTCCAAATCGCGCCCGCTCAATACAATTTTGATTGACGAGCTGCGCTGGCCGGATAGAGCGGCCATCAGATGTCGGCGCATTTGAGCACCGACCGCGACGACGCCAGAATTTTTCGGGTATCGGCGCCGCCCGCGAGAATGTTCCTGCGTCGATGGCTTCAAGGGCCATGAGCAAGGCGGCCGGTGCCGTTGTCGTGTCGATGCCGGTTACGAATTGCCAAATTCTCTTGCGGCCGGTGATTAGAGGCCTTCCGCTAGATCTTGAAAGTTTTGCCCGCCATTTGCCGGGGCCTCGTTCAAAAGCGTCGACGACAAACCCCTGATACTCCATGCGGCCCCCGCCCGAAGATATAGCGGTATCGGGGTACGCCGCAGGAGTAAGTAAAGGCTTTCGGCAAGCGGGCAACAATGTGGCGTTGTCGAGGAGACATTCATCCAGGCGGCGCGTTTGGCGGGAAGTAGCTGACATCGAAGATCGCACGCGGCGCCGATTTGTCCACTCTCTCATTTTTGCAGATGGGCGAGGAAGGGGGGCAGGGTGCGAAATGCGACATGGGTAAGATCGTTGAACGACGCCAGCTTGTAGCCGTGCCGTGCCCAAGATGCGGTAAGCGCTTGTTTGCTGAAGATTGATACGTGACCGTTTCGCGGTCCAATATACCACCAGTTGAGGCGTTGCGTATCGAAGTCCGCCGGCAGCAGGAGGGTCGTGAAAAGGATAAGTCCCGGGTCCGCGGCACATTCAATGATCTACGCGATACCGGCTTGCAGGTCGGGCAAGTGTTCGAGTGTCTCGAAACATGTCACCAAGTCGAACTTGCTTTCAGGACGGCGCGAATATTCCGGCACCATCGGATCGTATGTTACCGCCACTGGGAAGCCGTTGGCGCGAAGCGCAGTGCAGAACACGTCGTTGCCGCCGCCGTAGTCGAGCACGCGTGTTTCTGCCTTGAGGGCACCCCATAGACGGGTAACCGCTTTGGCATTCGAGTTTGGCCGCTCAGCTAGGTATTCGGGGTCGACGGAGTAATACGCGTCGTTATAGATGTGCGCCTTGAATTGCTCAACACTCCAGTCATCGAACGCGTCGGTGAACAGAAAGCCGCAGCTGCCGCAACGGCGGTAATAAATTGGCGTGCCGCAGATGGGGAGCTTAACGCCGTTCGGTATTTCACAATTTCTGTTGAAGTCGACAACGCCGTAGAGCGAAGCCGGAGCGCCACATATCTTGCAGGGCATGGGCTCCGCGGAAGCCGGCTTGATGCTGTCGATCATACGACTCATTGGGGGGGTGAATGATTCGGTCCCGCCATTGCAGCCTAGCGAGAGATAACGCTTCCAATCAATGCCATTGGTTCCTGCGAGCGTGCTGCCTGGCCTGTGCTTGTCCGGCACCCAGTCGTCCCCGCTAGCGTCATTCGGCTAATCCTTGATTGGGGAGGCGGAAATGGCCGGTTGGATCGGGGCGACGGACTCAAGGACGACAACGACAGGGGTGCATACCCGCATTTTACCGCTCGTCGGCGCGCTGGCGGCTGCGCTGGCATGGGTTCTGTCGGGCGCAGCTTGGTCTGATGATTTTTACTCAAACTCGACGCGCAAGCCGTTCGGCGTTTACGCCCATGTCGATTTTGAAGACGTGCTGCCGGAATTATGGCTCAAATCCGCCGTATCATCGGGCGACGGTTCAGCGGCCTACTTTTTCACGAACTTGTCGCGCGAGCGGACATGGCGTGACCACCGCGAATCGGTCGCAGGTGACCCGAAGCGTCACTTTGCCACCGTCAATTGCTCAGTACGAGAGGTTCATTCGCCGTGATGTGGGCGCGCCGGGCGAGCTTTGATCGCTAGCGGGGTAGGAGCACGGCCGGACTATCCCAGCCTGCGGAGAAGCTAGGCCGCTTGAGAACCGTCGGGGTGGGCTGTGCTACGTAAATGCAGGGTGACGTGCATCATGTTGCGCTTTCGCGCGGCGGTGCAGGGAAAGCCTAGCTTGTCGAGCACGCGCAGCGCCCGCCGATTGTCCGGCAAGGTATGTGCGTGAAGGTCGGAGATACCGGCATCGCGAGCAATGAATGCCAAATGACGCAGCATCGCTGAGGCGATGCCTTTGTTTTGATAAGCGTCGCCAACGATAAAGGCGATGTCGGCCTGCCCCGGTGACCAGATGTAATATCGGGCGCCTCCAATGATCTCGCCACGAAGGTCGGCCAATAAGGCGACCTGCCTGATGAAATCGACATTGAGGTAAAACGCGACTTCAAAGTTATTCAAGCGGTGCTTTCGAGTGAGGAACCGCAAATAAAAGCTTCTCATTCCGGCCCGCAGGTGAAGGGCCTCAATAATGTCGTCGTCATGGCGCTGGGCTCGGATGATGTAGTATCGTCCGTCCCGCAATTTCTCGTTGGCGCGATAATTAGCGGCGTCGAGCATTCCTTGATCTTATGTCTTTTCAACGAGCCCACAAGCGCGGTTAAGCCTGGAACATCGCTAAACAAGTCTGGGTGAGCAAGCTGACTTCTCGATCCTATCGATCAATCTCCGCTTGAGGGGTAAAGCAGACATCGCCTGGAGGCGGCGGAATGTCTGGTAGTAACCCAAATCGCTCATTTACTGCGAGACTTCGGTGAAATGCAGCGATAACGCCAATTTTGCGGAGGGCGAGGAGCAATCGCGGTCACCTGGCGACTGGTTACAAGACGCCTTGCCGGAACTCGTCGCCGTCGTTTCATAAAACAAGATTTAATGATTTTCTTTACGCCGCATGAAATTACAGTGGTTATGCGCTTAGCCAACATCCCGGTCGGGATGGTCCGGTACGATCGCCAATTCGTCGTACTCTCTAACAACTTTTAGACTAGGTATCGGCGGTTCAGCATTCAGTCTTTCGTACTGCTTGCTAAGTATATCTCGTTCGCAATCCGTGGGGATGTAGGGAGGGCTCAGCGACTTCCCTTTCTGTCGTCGTTTTTGCTTCGTCAGCGTCTCGGCTTTTTGCTCAACGGCACTGTCTGGTGCGGCGTCAGTCTTTGGATCACCTAAAATCGCCTTTTTGCGCGCAGCCATGGTCCATCTCCAGATCAGCAGCCCACCAGGCAGTAAACCCAATGACCGCGATTACTGTGAAACGGCCCGCAGGGCCATAAGGGGCCGTGTATACGCTCATACTTTGCAGGGGGTTGTTTTTCGGAGTTTATCTTATCCCCCCCTACTTTTTTACCCCCCGCCCCGCTGCCCCCGCCCCCAACTCCGAACGCCTACCCCGCAATGACAGGCTGCCTGGGTAAAAGCGCGCGGCAGGCCCCCGCAACGAATCCAAACACGTTCGGGCGGCGAGCTGTCTCAGGCCGGAGTCGACCCGAGCGGCGATTCAAGCAGTACTGGGAGAGGCGGAACGACATCGATCCGCTCGCGGTCGGGCGGCAGATATCGTTCCGACTACGAGCGTTCGAGCGTGACGACGCGGATATGCAGTTCACCGGCCTGCCGGGGAACCGGGGAACTTACCCTGTTTCGATCGGCGGAGACGTTTTCGCGCGCGCCTCCGACCGTATGCCCGATTTGCGACTTATTTTTCCGTAGCTTTTCATAGCCGAAGAGGGCGGGAGACCACTTTCGTTCCGTTCACGACCTGCGCCGGCATCGAGGACGATAAGCCCAATGAGATTTCTGCAGTGCGCCTGCGTCGTCGGCGCGGTTACTGTTCTGTGTCCGCTGACAGCGCGCGGGCCATCGAATGTCAGTGAGCTGGTACGCGAGCCGGTGCGCGCGGACGAGCCCGTGCGGGTCGGCGACGCGCAGGCTTCCGTCACGGTGCTGAAAGCAGCACCGATCAAGCTCGCATCGCTGGAAGATGCCCACGCCAGCTCTGTGGCGCCGTTTTCACCGTCTGCGCTGACGTCGGCTTATCCAATGCAGATATCTTCGCCCTACGAAAGGACAACCGAGCCCGCCGCGCCGCCAACGGCTAGGCTGCGCCGCACAGTGGCTGCGTCCGCCGAAGCATTGCCGGAGCAGTTCTTAAAGGCGCTCGCCGCAGCCGATCCCATGCCGGTCGGCGCGCTGCCACCCACGAGGCTCGCTTACGCCGCAGTTTCCGACATCACGCTCGATTCGACGTCGTACACCCCGGCGCCGCTCAAGCGTGAAACGCCGGACCTCTCGTACCTCGCCGACTACACCTATTCGGAAGTGCCGCCGCCTGAAACACCGGCCGATACGGTGCTGCGGGCGCTGAAGGAAATTCCAAAGGGAACGCCGGTCGAGGAAGTCAGGCGCGCGGCACAGGCTTTCGGCCTCGACGTCACTTTCATGGAAGCAGTCACCAAGATCGAAACCGATTTCGATCCGAAGCAGCGCACCGGCTCCTATATCGGCCTGTTCCAGCTCAGCAAATACGAATTCGACCGCTATGGCTCTGGCGAGATCACCGATGCGCGCGACAACGCCATAGCCGGAGCCTACAAATTTGCCGTTGCGGCGATCATGTTCGAGCTGCAGACGCACAAGAAGGCGTCGCTGGCCGACCTTTATCTGATCCATCAGCAGGGCACCCAAGGCGCCGCCGAGCACGTCGCTCATCCCGACCGCCTTGCCTGGGAATCCATGTGCGCCACCGACGAAGGCAAGGTGAAGGGCGAGCGCTGGTGTAAGCGCGCGATCTGGCAGAACACGCTGCCGGACGTGAAGAAGGCCTGGGGGTCGGTCGAGCAGCTCACCTCGGCCGCTTTCGTTGAGATGTGGCACGATCGGGTGGTGACGCTCTATCGGCGCTATTCGGACGGTTCCGCTTCAGCATTACACTAGGATCTGGACTCACAATTTGATCCAGTAGAGCCTCTCGACGAGGGTTGTGGCGGCCTACCTTCAGCGGACCTGCACCATCAGCGGCAAATCAACATGAACCAGCGTTGGAACCAAGGGCCGATCGAAGGAGTTCCTTTGTGGAAACAGTCTTCGTATTGAAATTGAAAGTTAAATTCGTAACGCGCAGTCGCTGGTGGTCGCCGTGGGAACTAATCCGGCTCGACTAAGAGCGTTCCTCGTCACCGCGACCGCACTTGTCGCGTTGAGTGCGTTTTCTGTTGAGGTCCCAGGACAGTCGATGACCCCACCGGCAATCGGACCTGCCGCACGCACCGTCAACTTGACCGCCGAACAGGAATTCATCATCAGAGAAATAGTGTTGAAGGATTTAAACATATCGAAGGCGAAGCCCGAGGCACCCGAAACTATTGGCGACTCGGTGCCGGAGACCATTGAGCTTCACCCTATTCCACCCCAAGTCGCAGCGAAGGTGCCGCAGGTAAAGTCCCACGAGTTCTTCGTCAAAGACGACAAGATAATTCTCGTCAGTCCAAGCGATCGACGTATTGCTGATGTCATTCAAAAAGCCAAATGACCGGGGACCGTCTTGTTGGTAACACAAGCGGCCCTTTCCGAGTCCGATCTGCTGCGCGCCCTATTCGATGTCGGCTACTTCGCGCCCAGTCAGGCGCTCCCGCCGATGACTGTCGCCAGATCGCGGCTCAAGCCCCGTTGCCGACGAAGTGATTGGATGATGATGCGGCCGACCTCTTCCACTTGGCTTACTAATGGCATTTTCAATGAGGCCAAAGACCACGCGCTTGCTGTCGGTTACACTAGCGTCAGCACAAGCTCTCAACTAACATTACAAGTCGACCACTTAATGAAGGCCGGTCAGTGTCGTGGAGAGGACCGCCATTGGGACAGCTTGTCATAGTCTCGAATAGAGTTGCCATTCCCGAGAAAAATGCAACGGCGCGCGCCGGCGGGCTTGAAGTCGCCGTCAGGGCGGCACTGAAGCACAAGACTGGCATTTGGTTGGGTTGGAGCGGGAAGGTTGCCATGCACACCAAGATCGCTACGCAGAGGGTTGTGCACGACAAGATTGCCTACATCACGTTCGATCTCTCCAAAGAGGATCACCAGGAATACTACAATGGTTTCACAAATCGGGTGCTATGGCCGATCCTGCACTACCGCATCGATCTCGCCGAGTTCTCGCGCCGGGATCTGAGCGGTTATCTGCGTGTCAATGATCATTTCGCACGCCAATTGCACGAGGTGCTCGGGCCGGACGACGTCGTCTGGGTACATGATTATCACCTGATGCCGCTCGCCAAGGCGTTGCGCGAGCGTGGGCACAAGAATCGCATCGGCTTTTTCCTTCACATCCCATGCCCGCCGCCGGAAATACTGACTGCGTTGCCCCATCACGAGCGTCTCATTCCATCGCTGTGCGAATACGATCTCGTCGGCTTCCAGACCGGCGATGATGCTTTCAATTTCAGCCGTTATCTCGCGCGTGAATGCGGCCTGCACAGCCGCGATTTCAATTTCGTCGTCGCCGACCGGACGGTCCGGATCGGCGTGTTTCCAGTCGGCATCGAGACCGCGGCATTCGCCCAACTTGCCCAACGTTCAGTGCGATTGCCCTTCGTTAAGCGCGTGATCAGCAGCCTGGCTGGCCGCGCGCTCATCATCGGGGTCGATCGCCTGGACTACTCGAAAGGGATCGCGCATCGGCTTTCGGCTTTCGAGCTATTCCTCAAAACGCAACCGCACTGGCGGGGAAAAGTGACCTATCTACAAATCGCAACCAAAAGCCGTACCGAGATTCCGGAATACGCCGCTATAGAGCGTGAGATTGAATTGGCCGCGGGACGGCTTAATGGCACCTATGGTGAGGCGGACTGGACACCGATCCGTTACATCAACCGTCCCTATAGCCACTCGACGCTTGCCGGACTTTATCGCGCCGCACGTGTTGGGCTCGTTACCCCACTGCGTGACGGCATGAATCTCGTTGCCAAAGAATATGTTGCCTCGCAGGATCCCGATGATCCGGGTGTACTCATCCTTTCGCGTTTCGCTGGCGCGGCTCAGGAATGCAAAGCAGCACTGCTGGTCAATCCTTACGATCCCGACAGCGTCGCGGCGGCCATCGGGCAAGCGCTTTCGATGCCGATAGCCGAGCGTCGCGAACGGCATGCCTCGCTGTTTCGGGTGCTCTCGCACAACGACATCCAACACTGGGCCGACCGCTGTCTCGCCGCGCTGGAACGCGAGCCCAGGGCTCTAAGCCGGTTCGAGCAACTGCAAATGCCTTCTGTGCGATCGTAATGTATTGCGTCTGCTACGCATCGGCGTGAACAGAAATCTTTCCCAACAGGATGTGCTAGGATAGCCAACTTCCGGCACGGCGAAGATGAGAGCCCGAGTCGGTCATCCGGCGGGTGCGCGTAATTCCGGTAGCCGCTCAAATGCGCGCTGTTCCCGACCGTAGAGTCGCTCAAGTTCTGTATCGGTCGCGAGGACATAATAGGTCTCGTAAGGGAACATCCCTTCGCTCTTGATCTCAAGCAAGCCGGTTGCGAGTTTTTGAGTAGCCTTGGAAACCCTTCGCCAATGGCGTGACATGGCAAAAATCCTCGGTTTTTGTGACTAGGTGGCGCACGTACACCGCATCGAACTTCGCAGCCTAGCGATATGCCACTTTTGCTCTGGTCATTTTGGCGGACCGGTCCGACAACATCTGATCGGGCGCGAACACGGCATGGTCCGGGTGGCTCATTTCGAGTCCGGGGGCGTTTGGGACTGTCGCCGTAGTTTCGTGAGCCTGTGAATAGAGGAACCCGGGCACAACGACCGCCGCAATCAGCGCCGATAGCAGGTACGGCAACACCTCCAAGACAAACCACGATGTTCGCTTCAGCATGGAAGACCCCCGAATATCGGTAAGCATGGAAGATTCCGCCATATTCAGCGTCCTTACTTTCAAACGACTATATCATACGATCATTTGAAATTCAAACGGATGTTTGAGGCCAAAAGATGACGTTTCGCCACGGCTGTTTGCCTTCTGGTGGACGATGTATTAAGTTCAAACGGTCGTTTGAATTGGAAGCCCATGTCCCGTCCGGCAGAATACACTCGCGGTTCCATTATCAAGGCCGCCGTCCATCTGTTCGCGGAGAAAGGCTTCCAGGGTGCGAGCGTGCGGGACATCGTCGTCAAGGCTCGGGTCAATCAGGCAGCCATCAATTATCATTTCAAAGGCAAGGATGGGTTGTACTTCGAAGTCCTCAAAACTGCGCTCGAGAAGCTGACAGAACATGCGGGATCTGAGCCGGAGAAACTCAAGTCGCTTTCGCGTGAAGAGGCGCTGCGAAGCTTCGTGTACCAGCAATTGCGGCCGCTCCTATTTCGCGACGAAATGAGCCGCTACATTCGCCTTTTCGCCTGGGAGAGCGCCCATCCCAGCAAGATCTTCCTCAAGTTCATGGCGACGAATACGGGCTCCTATCTGACCACTGCGGTCGATATCGTGGGCCGATTCCTACCTCCTGACACACAGAAACGTGCCGCCCTATGCGTGGCCATCTGGCTCATGGGTCAATGCAGCATTTTCGTGCGGAACCGCGAGCTATTCGCGCACGAGCCGTTCAGCATCAACACCGACGAGTCATTCACGGATGAACTAACCGAGCTCGTCACGCGGCTAGCAATCGGAGGGTTGCTGCATGCATCGGCTGCAGCTTGATAGTGCGCGAGGGACCTAAGGAATTCGGAACGCCGATTATAGCTCATTTCGGATAATTGGGCTAGCTTGGACAAGTGGGCCAGGCCCGGTCAGTCGTTGCTTCTTGCGCTCCATGACGCTCGCGGAGGACTGCGTCAGATAATAGGCGATAGTCTCGATTCTGATCTTGACCGAGCCGGCGGGCTTGGTCGAATCCAGATCCTGGAGCGAAAAGAACAACGTGCCGGAATCTTCGACGATCCGCTGCACCGGCGTAAATGTCGGCTGGTCCATGCCGCACTCGTAGCTCACGAACCGCACGACGCAAGTCACCCAGGGCAGGCGTGCGGCGACCTTGCGCGCATCGATTTTCAAGATGCGATTGCCGCGGGCCTCGGTGTCACAGAGTACGCCCGCGGGAGCAGGGCGGCGCAGGAAATCGAGGCGTTCTGGAGTTGGATTCGTGCCCAATTGGACGGGACCAGAAGTGAAAACTCTGTCCATAATCGATCAGTCCGACAGGCAGCCGCGTAGAGGGTATAATTCCCAGTAACCGCACGATCGCGGGGCAAGATTTCGAAGCGCAGTAATCGTTACCTGCCCGTCCAGTTCGTGCAGGCGGTCTGGCTTGTCCTGATCCATCGCGGACAAGATGATCGAATGAACCTTTCGCACTGTTGCAATTGAGGATCGCAAACGGTCGCTATGGGTCTTGGTCGTGCAAAAACGTTTTGGCTGAGGGTGTCAGAAGGCGGGTTGGGCGGTGAAGCCCGGTTATTGGACGAGCCTGATTATGCCCTCATCGCCGCCATGAGCGGCTGAATGCCGATGATGTTCATGACGCGGGTGAGGTTGTAGGCCAATACGTGAAGCGCCATCTCGGAGGCGACCCGCAGCAGCGTCTTCATCAAGAAGTGCGTCGCCCCCATCCTCATCTTCAGGGTGCCGAAGGGATGTTCGACGGTCTCACGCCGCTGGCGCATCTTCTCCGGATGCTCGTCGAGCCGGCGCTGTACGGCTTCGAGAATGTGCTCGTGCTCCCACCGCGTGATCCGTCGCTCCTTGCCGGTGGTACAGCGATGCTTGATGGCGCAGCTTTGACAGGCATTGGTCCAGTATCGGCGTAGAACCAATCCATTCTCTTCGGTGGTGTAGTGATAGGCGAGCCTCTCTCCGGCGGGACAAACGTAAACGTCCTCTTCAGTCACATAGCGGAAGTCCTGCTTGCCAAAACGCCCTTCTGCCTTTGCATTCGAGGTCATCGGCTTTGGCAGCGTCACCGTGATGCCAGCTTTGTCGCACTCAAGGATCTCCTCGCCGCTGAAGTAGCCGCGGTCGGCGACGACATCGAGCCTCGCCGCTTCCAGGGTTGTCTTGGTCTGCTTGGCCATATGGGCGAGCTGTGCCCGGTCGCTTCCGACGTTGGTCACCTCATGCGTGATGATCAGATGATGTTCAGTATCGACCGCGACTTGGACGTTGTAGCCCACGACGCCTGACCCTCGGCCGCTCGTCGCCATCGAGCGGCAATCAGGATCGGTCAGCGATATCTGCTGATCCGGCGCCGCCAGCATCCGCGTCTTGAGCCCATGCAGGCGTTGCACCTCCTCCTTCAGCTTGGCGATCTTCTCCTTGAGCCGGGTTGTTTTGGTGGAACGCGCCTCGGACGGCTCCTGCCGATCGGCGCTGTCGAGCTGGCTCAGATAGCGGGCAACGCTCACCTCGATCTGCGCTAGCCGCCGCTCCATCTTCGCCCGGGTAAAGTTCTTGTCCCGATTGTTCACCGCCTTGAACTTGCTGCCATCAATGGCGACGCTGACTTCGGCGAACAGATCCAGACGCCGACACAGCATGATAAACCGGGCGCACACCTTGCGAATGGCCCCGCCATTGTCCTTGCGGAAGTCGGCAATCGTCTTGTGATCGGGCATAAGCCGGCCGGTCAGCCACATCACCTCGACATTGCGCAAAGCCTCGCGCTCAAGCCGCCGGCTCGACTGAACCCGGTTGAGATAGCCGTAAATGTAGAGCTTCAGCAGCACCGACGGATGATACGAAGGCCGTCCGGTCGCCTCCGGTGCGACCCCGTCAAATCCCAGCGCCGCCAGATCGAGTTCATCGACAAAGACGTCGATCGCTTGAACTGGATTGTTCTCGTCGATCCAGTCCGCGAGGCATTCCGGAAACAGCGTCGCCTGCCCGCGATCAATCCCCTCAACGAAGCGCTTCATCCGACCCTCCGCAGCAGCAGAATCATACTGCAGAGTGAAGCACAGGCACCGCGTTTTTACACAGCCAGGGTCAATTTCTGCCGTGCCATCTCATGGAACGCGCGGCAGCTTTACTCCACAAAGCTGCCGCGCCGAGCGTCCGCTATTGAGGCAGCTAAGGGCCAAAAGCGACAAAGTGCGATGCGGTAAGGCGGACCTATTCGATCACTTCGTCGGCGGGGCCAGAGAGGGGAGCTCCGTATTTCGCTGACGCTCAATCAGGGCTACTCTTGCTCCCTTCCGCCCTTTCGATGAGGAGCGCATACGATGCTAAAGACGCCGCTCTGCGATCTGCTCGGAATCGAGGTGCCGATCATCCTTGCCCCAATGGGCACCTGTACGTCAGGCGAGTTTGCCGCCGCTGTCTCCAACAATGGCGGGCTCGGCGGCGTCGGCTCACTCTTTCGCACCGCCGCCGCGATTAAGCGTGATATCGATGTGGTGAGCAAGCTGACCAGTCGGCCCTTCGCGATCAATCACATCCCGCAGAATCTCGTCGCCGAAGCATTTGACCACGCGCTCGCGATGCGACCCGCCGTCATGTCTTTCGCGCTTGCCGATCCAGGCGACCTGGCGCGCCGGGCCCGCGACGCAGGCTCACGCATCATGATCCAGGTCACGACAGTAGCGCAGGCCATTCAAGCGGCCGAGCGCGGCGCCGATATCATCATCGCACAAGGCGGCGAGGCCGGCGGCTATGCGGGCGACGTGAGCACTATGGCACTGGTGCCACAGGTGGTCGACGCGGTCGCGCCGATCCCGGTTGTAGCGGCTGGCGGCATCTACGACGGCCGCGGTATTGCGGCGGCTTTGATGCTCGGCGCCGCCGGCGTCAATCTCGGCACGCGCTTCATCGCCTCCCAGGAATCTCCGGCGCCCGACGAATGGAAGCAAGCCATCGTGGCGGCGAGATCCGAGGACATCATGAGGGCCGAGGTGCTCAACGATATCGTTCCGCTGCCCGGCACCGCCGGCTTCGGCACTGTGCTGCGGTCGATTCATACTGAATTTCTTGACCACTGGAGCGCCAATCGCGAGGAGGCCCAACGCGAGCGTGAGCGCCTCAAGACCGAGATCATCTCGACCACGCAGGCGGGCCGGCCTCACGCGACGCTGCTCACCGCCGGACAAACTGTCGGTGGCATCACAGACATACCGGCTGTCGCCCAATTGATGCGTCGGCTTATTGCAGAGGCCGAAGCTGCGCTGGCGCGCGCTTCCAGTCTGGTCGCAGGGGCACCGGGGCGGGTGCGCGTCACGGGAGCCGGCGCATAGACTGAGGTGGGACAGCTTCGGAAGTTTCGCAATGCGGCAATTGACAGCCGCGAAATGACGCGAATGGGATGGACCGGCCGCGCTCCCGCCCCCAACGGCTCGCAGAGTGCGCCGGGGGGCTTTTCAGGAGAAGGAGCGCCACCATGCCTCGCACGTCCACCGTTCACGCCGTAACTGCCATCGGAATAGATATGGGCAAGAGCACACTTCACATGATCGGCCTCGATGCGCGCGGCGGCATTGTGTTGCGCGAGAAGGTCTCACGCGGACGCATCGCATTGAGATTTGCGAACATGCCACCCTGTCTCATTGGCATCGAAGCGGGGTTGGCGACACACTATGTTGCTCGCGAGCTTGCCGCGCTTGGTCACGACGTGAAGCAGGTTCCGCCCGCCTATGCGAAGCCGTTTCGGCAGGTGCACAAGAATGATTTCCGAGATGCCCATGCGGTAGCCGAGGCCGTGCAGCGGCCAACGACTCGCTTTGTTCCCGCCAAGACCGACGAACAACTGGATCTGCAAGCGCTGCACCGGGTGCGGTCTCGCCTGGTCAGCGAGCGCACTGCAGTGATCAATCAGATTCGCGGCTTTCTTCTGGAGCGCGGCATCATCGTTCGGCAAGGACTGCGCTTCCTTCGCCAGGCGCTGCCTGACATCCTGGCCAAGCGGACGGATGTTCTCTCTCCACGCATGATACGCATCGTCGCTGATCTTGCCAGTGACTGGCGGCAGCTCGATGAGCGGATTGAAGCCGTGACCGACGAGATCGAGACGTTGGCAAAGAGTGATGACAGCTGTCGAAGGGTAATGACCGTGCCAGGTATCGGCCCGATCATCTCGAGTGCGATGGTCGCAGCGATCGGCAGTGGCGGGGCATTCGCGAGAGGACGGGATTTTTCGGCCTGGCTCGGGCTTGTGCCTAAGCAGATGTCGACCGGAGACCGAACTATCCTCGGGCGCATCTCCAAACGCGGCAACGGTTACTTGCGTATGCTCTTCATGCAAGCCGCCCGAGTCATTCTGATGCGGCCGGCGAGCTGGCCGAAGCACGGCTTCGGGATCTGGCTCGCGCGCGCCGCTCAGCGCCTGCATCCTAACGTTTTGGCCGCGGCTCTCGCCAACAAGCTGGCGCGGATCGCCTGGACCGTGTTGGCACAAGAGCGCAGCTATGAGGTGCGCGTCACGATGACAGCAGCCTGAACACGCTCAAGTTCACCAAGGGGACGGCTGACGGCTCAAGCTAATCCCGGAAGCAAGTGTTGGCTTCCCGCCGAGGTCTGCGAGTTGGAAAGAGGAGATGGAGAAAAGGTCTCGCCAGCGCGTTCGTGATCAGGTGACCCATAGGGCCTTCGGGGCCGAGACGCGAATGAGATCGAGCGCGCGCGGATATCCATGATGGCCAGGAGCTCAAACGCTCCATCAACAGGCCGAATACAGAAGCGCAAGACCAACGTTCTCCAAATCATCATTTTCGGCTTGCAACGCGCGGCCGGTCCATACAGATGGGTCATAAGCAGCCGCGCCACGGGTTGATCGTGATGTCCGCTATAGCTCCGAAGGCGGACTCCGCAGCTGACGACTGCCGCGTCTCCAAGCCTGGTGGCGCAAAAAATTCGAGAAGCTAAAGGCGATAGAGGCGGCGCCACCGTCCCGGACTGTGACCCTCGCTCCTGGAAAAAACACGCGAGAAGTGGCTTTGGTCGACAAAGCCGCAGAGCTGGGCAATATCAGCGAGCTCCCGGCGCGGATCTCGCAGAAGTTCTTTGGCGCGCTCGACGCGTTGTCGGGTCAGCCATCGGTAGGGCGGCATGCCCGTCGTCTGCTTGAAGGCCCGGGCGAAGTAGCTGCTCGATAATCTGCACTCATTTGCGACTTCGGCGATCGACGGATCGCCGGCCAGATTGGCGTTCATGAAATCGCGCGCGCGCTGAAGTTGCCATGACGCGAGGCCGCCGCTGGTGTTCTGCTGCCGTCCGGCCGGGACGCTACCGTAAGCGCGGACAATATGAGCGAAGAAAGCGAGCGCAATGCAGTCGGCAAAGATGGCGGTGCCTTCGCCGGGATGCTCCATTGCGCCGACGAGCGATTGTGCCAGGCCGAACATGATCAGATCGCGGCTGCCAAAAGTCGGCGCGTAAAGCCCTTTCACGCGGCGAATTTTGGTCTCATTGGCCATCTCGTCGAGCGCGGTTTGAGAGATATAAAAGCGAAGCGAGTCGAAAGGGATATCCAGACTGACTGTCGGCTTGTCGCGGAGGTCGATCAGCTGTGCATCGCCAAGATGCCAGTCGGGTACTTCTCTGCGCTTCCCTGCCGTCCAAAGGTTCGAGAAAAACGGCACCGCCAGCGGGACGTGAAATGCAAAAGCCTCCTCCGGTGGTGTGGCCAGCGAACGGCCACGCATCGGACGGCTGCTCTGCATGCGCGAAAAACCAACGCGTGCTTTTGAAGATTTCCGCGCCAGGAGTGTCGTCGGACGATCTATCCGGAAGCGCCTTGCAAGGTCGTCTTCGATCGCATCCGCACCCATCATTGCCTCCATAACAATTGGTAAAGCGGGCAATTCATTCTCGCGAGCGACAATATTGTCGAGCTGTCAACGCGAGCATCTACCCTCCCGGACGAGAAATAGGATAACCGCCACATACTCATAAAAACAGAGGCAACCCGGCAGGGGCGTAACCGGCTGCGGAAATTTTTCGGACGAAAAATACAAGATGGTAAGGTTCGTACAATTTTGCGCGCGCTGCGAACGGATAATACACCGGTGCCGGCCACCTTGTGGGCACGCGAATTCGCCAATTACATTCGGCAAGAGGAGATCGCTATGGCCAAGCCAAGTATCGTTTTCGCTCATGGCCTCTGGGCCGACGGCTCATGTTTCGGCAAATTGATCCCGGCGCTGCAGGCCGAAGGTCACGACGTGATCGCGTCCCAGCACGGCCTCGATTCCCTCAAAGGCGACGTGGATTGCGTCACCCGTTGCTTTGGCCGGGTCAACGGTCCTGTGGTGCTTGTCGGCCACTCTTACGGCGGCACTCTGATTACGCATGCCGGCGTCGACAGCAGGGTCGCTGCCCTGGTCTACATCGCTGCACTCGCACCCGATGCCGATGAAACCTCGCAAAGCCAACAGCAGAAGTTTCCCGTCACCGACGTGTTCTCCCACATCGAGGTCACTGATGGCCGAATCTGGCTGAAGCCTGACGGAATCAAATATTTTGCGGGTGACCTGTCCGAGGCGGAGCAGAAGTTCGTCTGGGCAACCCAGGCCGTTCCGGTGCCGGACCTGTTTACGCAAAAGGTCGAAGGCACGGCATGGAAGACCAAGCCGAGCTGGTACATCGTCGGCAAGAACGACCACACCGTTCATCCCGATCTGGAGCGCTTTGTGGCAATGCGCATGGGTGCAATGACGATCGAAGCTGAAAGCAGTCATGTTCCGATGCTGTCTCAGCCTGGTCTTGTCCTCGACGTGATCCGCAAGGCCGCAAGCGCGGTTCAAAAGAGTTAGCCCAACCGCAACACCACTGCGATGGCGGCCAGCAGCCTTTCTCTGTCGAATGGTTTTTTGAGCACAAACTGACCGTCGCGCTTCAATTGTTGCTTATGGGTCATAAGCAACCACGCCACGGTTAGATCGCGATGTCCGCTTTCGCCCCGAAAGCAAACTCCGCAGCCGACGACCGGCGCGTCCGCTTTGGGCCAACAACGGCCTCACGCACCGCAACAAAATGATCGGTAGCGGTAGGGACGCGCGTTTCATCGCGCGCCCCCCGCACAGAACCGTACGTGCGGCTTTCCCGCATACGGCTCCCACCTTGGGTGTGTGACGGCAAAGCGATCGCTCGGCCAAGGATGGAGGATGATCGGTTTCGGAAGCCAGGCGTCCACCAGCTGCGTCATCCGTGCCCACGTGATCCGATCCTTTTGGCTGCGACGCCGCAGCGTGCGCCGCCAGAGATCGGTGACATGGTGCCGGAACACGTCCAGTGCGAGAGCGTTGGTTGGCACTGCGTGGTAATTGAAGTAGCCGCGGACGACCCGCTCCAGCCAGTTCCCCTGCTCGGGGATCGGCCGGTGCATGCACCGCCTCAGCGTCTCCTTGATCTTCCGCAGCTTCGCCTGCATGCGGTCCCGCCGGGTCTTCCGTTGAAGTTGGAATTTGCCCGAGCGAGTCGTGCCGCAGATGAAGGTGAAGCCCAGGAAGTTGAAGGTCTCCGGCTTGCCAAGCCCGCGCCGCTTTCGGCGTTCCGCCGCATAGCGTCCGAACTCGATGAGCCGGGTCTTCTCGGGATGCAGAGACAGCGCAAACTTACCTAACCGCTCGCGCATCTCTTCCAGGAAGCGCCGGGCGTCGCTCTCGTGCTGGAATCCGACGATGAAGTCGTCGGCATAACGCACGATGATCATATCGCCCGTGGCCTCGCGCTGTCGCCAGCGCGCGGCCCAGAGGTCGAGGGCGTAGTGCAGGTAGATGTTGGCAAGCAGCGGCGAGATCACCGATCCCTGCCCCGTCCCCTTCTCACTGACGCTCACGATCCCGTCTTCGAGGATGCCTGCCTTCAACCATTTCTGGATCAGGCGGATGATGCGCCGGTCGCCGATCCGGTGTTCCAAGAAACGGATCAACCACTCCTGACTGATCTCGTCGAAGAACGATCGGATGTCGGCGTCCAGTATGTAGCTCACCTTCTTGCTGACGATCCCGACACAGAGCGCGTCCAACGCATCATGCGTGCCGCGTCCAGGTCGGAACCCATACGAGAACCCGAGGAAGTCTTCCTCGTAGATCGCGTTCAGCACCGCAGCCACCGCTCTTTGGACAATCTTGTCTTCCAGCGCGGCAATCGCGAGCGGGCGCTGTCGTCCATCCGGCTTCGGTATGTAGGTTCGCCGTGATGGAAGCGCCCGATACGCTCCCCGATGAACCCGCTCATGCAGATCAGTGAGGTTTCGGTCAAGGTCTGCTTCGTAGGTCCGCCACGTTAGTCCATCTACTCCCGGTGCGGCGTCTCTCTTGAGTTCGATGAACGCCTCACCAAGCCAATCGATGCTGATGTGGTGCAGGAGCGCGGTGAACCTCTCCTTCTTCCTTTCCCTTGCGACTTTCCGTATGCGTTCCAGCGCCTGTGACACGCTTTCCCGACTCTGTGTCCGGCGCGTGCTTTGCTGACCCGCATTCCCCTCGGTCCCCGCCCTTGGCTCCACCGGCTCCGCCGCGGATAGCTCCGCTTTGTTCGCCGGCTTCACAGCTACTATGGCGGGGTCCGACTTCTCGTGCCCGTGCATCATCGGCTACGGCTCCTCGCCTTCCCGATGCGGGCCGCCGTACTCGCGCACGCTACGTCACAGCGGCGGCCAGACATGAGACCTCCCAGGTTCCGATGCGATCCCTTTGCGCGTGATGTGGCCTTCGACCCCGGCAGGGCGTCAGCACCTCGCAAAAACGGTGCCGCACATGTTGCCTTCGAGCGAATAAAAACCCTCGGCCCCTGCGACATCTGATCTTTCGTGGCTCAATCCCACACCCCACGCAATCGCTGTGTACGCTTCGAAGCCACCGTCGCCGGTGACCCCGCAACACTCGCTACCAAGCGGACGCTACCCCTTACTTGGGCCGGACTTTCACCGGCTGGATCGCACCAGCTTTGCCTGGCGCACCTATTCGATCACCTCGTCGGCGGTAGCAAGTAGCGTCTGCGGGATCGTTAGACCCAGCGCCTTGGCGGTCTTGAGGTTGATGACCGTCTCGTACTTGGTCGGCGCCTGCACCGGCAGGTCGGCCGGCTTCGCGCCCTTGAGGATGCGGTCGACGTAGCCGGCCGCAAGTCGATAGTTGTCGATCAGATCAGGCCCAAAGGAGATCAGGCCGCCTGCAGCAATGAAAAAGCGTTCCCAGTAGACCGCCGGCAGCTGGTGCCGTGCCGCCAGCGAAATGATCAGATCGCGATAACGCAACGTCGCAGCGCTTGCCGTCACGATCAGACCGCCATTCTGAGAGCGCGCGAAAGCCTCGACGGACTGCTCGATCTCGCCGGCGTTGGGCATGTTGACCGGGATAACCTCCATCCTAAGCGACAGCGCAGCTGCCTGAATGACCCCGAACTGGGCGGCTCCAGAAGGGATGGAAGTGTCCCGAAGGACTGCCACGCGCGTCACGCTCGGCGCGATCTCTTTGAGCAGTTCTAGAAATTTCCCGACCATGCCGAATTCGAAAACCATGAATCCGGTGGCGTTACCGCCCGGTCGCGCCAAGCTATCGACGTATCCGGCGCCGACCGGATCGGTGGAAACCGGGAACACAATCGGCACGGCGCGGGTCGCCTCTAGCAACGGCGGCATGGTCGAGTCGCCAGCGGCCAGGATGACGTCCGGCGCCAGCGCGACCAATTCCGCTGCCTGTCTACGAATTTCGGCGGCGTTGGTCGTGGCCCAGCGGATGTCGATGCGCACGTTGCGGCCGATGTTCCAACCCAATAGCGCCAGTTCCTGCTGGAAGGCCCCGATGCGGGCCTGAAATACTGCATCGTCCGCAGCTGCGGGGTTTAGCACGCCGATACGGCGCAAACGCTCGCCCTGCTGCGCGCCCGCCGCGAGTGGCCACGCCGCCGCGCCGCCGAGAAGCGTGATGAACTCGCGCCGCCTCATTCGATCACCTCGTCGACAGTTGCGAGTAGCGTTGGCGGCACGGCAAGTCCGAGAGCCTTCGCTGTCTTCAGGTTGATGACAAAGTCGAATTTGGTGGGCTGCACGACGGGCAAATCCGAAGTCTTTGCGCCTTTGAGGATCTTGCCCGCATAGTCGCCGACCTGACGCCAAGCGTCGGCTATCTTGGCGCCGTAGCTCATTAGACCGCCTGCCTGAGCGAATTCGCGCGTGGCGAACGTCGCGGGAATCGCGTGGCGCACCGTCAGATCGACTAATTGCGCACGCACGCTGGTATAGAACGGATCGCCTCCCACAAAGATAGCGTCATACTTTTCGCGAACGAGGGTCGCAAATGCTGCATCGATCTCGCCACCGGTGCTGGCCTCGAAAACACGAACTCGAAATCCCATGGCCGGTGCGGCGGCCGTCACATCCCGTATCGTTGACTTGCTAACGGGATAGGCCGGATTGACAAGCACGGCCAGCCGCGAGACGGTCGGCACCAATTGGCGCAACAGTTCCAGCCGTTTTGACGTCAACTCGGCAACAAAGAAGTTGGTGCCTGTCAAATTGCCATCGGGGCGCGCCATATTCGTGACAAGACCGAGCTTCACTGGATCGTCGTCGACGTTGAAGACAATGGGAATCGTCGACGTCGCCGCCTTGGCCGCATACGTTGCCGCTTCTCCCAATGCCGCGATGACCGCCACTCGTCGGTTGGCCAACTCGCTCGCCATCGCCGGTAGGCGATCGTTTTGACCCTCTGACCAGCGGTAGACGATTGTGACGTTATCGCCCTCGATGTAGCCGCTTTCTTTCAGACCATCGCGAAACGCGCGCAGCCTATCCTCGAACGTGCTAGGCGATGCACTGTTCAGTAATCCGATTTCGGGACCCGCCGGCTGCTGCGCACGCGCAGTAAACGGCCGCGCGACCGCCGCACCGCCAAGAAGCGTGATGAACTCGCGCCGCCTCATGTGTTCCCTCAGGCCGAAGATCGCACCCTACCACACCGCCAGAGCGGTTGTGCATCACAGCAAATGATCGGGCCGGAATGCCGAGATGGGTCAGGAACTGCCTCGCAGACTATTGATCTGCGCGGCAGCTAAACCTCCGATAACGGACACGAAGGCGGACGACGGGCGCGGCCGAAAAGGGCCAATAAGCAAAAAACAATGCGGGTTACTCGATCACCTCGGCGGTGATCGCCATTGGCTCCGGTGACCCCGAAAGCCCGAGTATCAGCGTCACGCTGCGTCGCATACAAGAGTGCGGCGGCGCAGCGTGCTGCTCTCAATTCATCTGAACCTGCAAGGAACCTAGTCATTTCCGGGGGAGGTTCTTACGGCTCCGTTTGCGATCCAACGACCTGCTGCTATCCGAATGAGAAATGCCACATTGGACGGGTTGCATGTCGTGGGGATCGGACCAATCGGACCGGAAAAATCAGCATCACCCTGTGGACTTACCGGTACCAACACGGTGTCGAGTGTTACATTTGTGCCGCCGGCATCGCAGATCAGCGTGCCTTTGACCTGAGTGATGCCATCTGGCGTTCCGATCGTGTTTCCCCCCGCCAGTACCAAGCCCTGCACGTCGAAACTCACTTGGCTGGCCGCCAAATCGACCCGGACACGGCCGCCAAGTGCCGTCCATGGCTGCCCGCCGCCGGGAATATTCCCGACAGTATTACCTGCCTGAACAATGCCGACGATTGTCCGCCATCGTACGCTGTTGTCTGCCTTCGCGGGAGATGTGATCGACAACATGAGAAAAGCCCCCGCTGTCGCGGCCAATACTTTTCCCTGTACGCTCCATCGATCCATGTTCTGCATAGGGTCCTCCAAATGTGAAAGGTTGCATTGGTCCATGTCGGGCCGGGCTGGCCCAATCGTTGAACATCGGCAAGTGCGAATTATTCCCAGTGCGAGCGGGAGTTCCGTGCGCGCATTCATTTGGCTGTGGCCCGACCAACATACTTAAAGGGATTGCGAGCGAGGTCTGGTGACGATCGGTCGGCGAGAGCAACAACCGATTTGCGACCCTTTCGCATTGCGGCAATCGATCGTCGCGAAATGACGCTATGGGTCAATATCTGCCGCGCCATCTCACGAAACGCGCGGCTGCTTTACCCCACAAAGCTGCCGCGCCGACCGTTCGCTATCGAGGCAGTTACGGGCCAGAAGCGACGTTTCGCACTGCGGCAATGCGTGATATGCGCCCCCGAAGGAGACATCCGGTTGGCCCCTATGGGGCAAGATATCATTCCACTACGAGCGTGTGATCTGCACCGCCGCTTGACGTTTTCTTGAACACGATAAGCAGCGGGATCACCGCGAGCGTCGCGATCATCAACAGCTTGTAATCGTCGATGTAAGCAATGATCTGCGCCTGCTGCGTGATCACGGCGTCGAGCGCGGCGCGTCCGGCGGCGGTCACGGGATCCCAGAATTGCGTGATCGCTGGGCTCTCAAACGCCCGGTTCACCGCCGTCACATGCTGCGCGATGTCGGCGTGATTGATCTGCGTGTTGCGGGTCAGCAAGGCGTTCACGACCGAAATGCCGACGCTGGAGCCGATGTTGCGCGAGAGATTGTACAAGCCGGCGCCCGCGGTGCGCTGGTCGGCAGACAACGTGGCCAATGTCACCGTGCTCAGCGGCACGAAGAGAAACCCAAGACCGATGCCCTGGATGACTCCGACCCACACGATCGTCGATTGTGACACGTCCGGCGTCCAGCCGGTTATCGCATAGAACGCCCAGGCCGTAAGGGCGAGGCCAAAGCCGAGCAGCAGCCGCGTATCGACCCGCCCGATCAACCGGCCGACGACCAGCATGGCCGCCATCGTGCCGATGCCCCGCGGGCCCAGCACAAGGCCGGCAGTGACAACCGGATAATTCATGAGGGTTTGCAGATAGGGCGGCTGCAGCGCCAACGAAGCGTAATAAGTGAGGCCGACAATCGCGACGAAGATCGTGCCGGCGGTGAAATTGCGGTCGCGGAACAGAGCCGGCCGCACAAAAGGCTCGGCCGTAGTGAAAGTATGGACGAGGAACAGATAGAACGCGGCGCTGGCGACGACCCCCTCAATGATGATCTCGCCGGAGCCGAACCAATCGAGCTGTTCGCCGCGGTCGAGCAGAACCTGTGCGGCGCCGATGGCGAGGCTCAGCGTACCGAAACCGAACCAGTCCAATTTCTCGTTGGCGTTGCTCGCAGTGTCGGCCAGAAAGGCCCTCAAGCCGAGGAAGCATAGAATGCCGATCGGCACATTGATGTAGAAGACGTAGCGCCACGTATAGTCCTCGGTCAGCCAGCCGCCGAGAACCGGGCCGAGGACGGGACCGGCCATCACCGCGACACCCCATATCGCCATCGCCGATCCCTGCCGCTCCGGCGGATTGATGCTGAGCAGCACGGATTGCGACAGCGGGACGAGCGCCGCGCCGAATGCGCCTTGCAGGATGCGGAACAGCACGATCTGCGTCAGCGACTGCGACATGCCGCACAGCATCGAGGCGACAGTGAAGCCGGCGACGGAGACGAGGAAGAGGCGCTTGAGCCCGAATCGGCTGGCGAGAAAGCCGGTCGGCGGCGTCATGATCGCGGCGGCGACGATGTAAGAGGTCAGCACCCAGTCGATCTGGTCCTGGGTCGCCGAGACACTGCCTTGCATGTAGGGCAGCGCGACATTGGCGATGGTGGTGTCGAGTGCCTGCATCAGCGTGGCGAGGATCACGCAGGCGGTGATCGCCAACCGATTGCCGCCAGCTGCCGTACGCTCCGCAGCCATTACGCACTCCGGTGAGCATGGCCGAACAGCGCGGTCAGGAAGTGCGGCAAGCCACGCGCGTGGCCGGTCTCGACGTCGACTTCGACGCTCATGCCAGCGCGCAACGGCGGCAGGTTCTTGCCGCTGGTGTCGACGCGCACGCGCATGGGAATGCGCTGCACCACCTTGACCCAGTTGCCGCTGGTGTTCTGCGCGGGCAAGAGCGAGAACTGCTGCGCCGCCGCCGGGCTGATGCTTTCGACGGTGCCGTGCCACTCCGCATCCGGATAAGTGTCGACCGTCACCGTGACGGGCTGCCCCGGCTGCACATAGGTCAGCTCGGTCTCCTTCGGTGTTGCGTCGACCCAGACGTGATCCTTGTCGACGAGAAAGAAGGCGGTCATCGAGGCAGCGAGGTACTTGCCCAGCGCGATCGAGGGGACGTTGGTCACGGTGCCGGCGAACGGCGCTTTGACGACGGTGTGATCGAGTTGGCGCTGCGCTTCGTCAACTTGCGCCTCGGCCTGCAAGTACTGCGGATGCTCCGTCACCGGAATGTCCGGGTTGCCGGCGAGCCTTGCGAGCTGCACCGCGGCCTGCTGGCGCAGGGATTGCAGCTTGTTCTTGTCGGTTTCGAGCGTGTATCGCGCCTGATCATAAGTGGCCTTGGAGGTGCTGCCGCTCGGCAACAGCGCGGCGTTGCGGTCATAGGTCGCCTGATCCAGCGCGACCTGCCCTTGTTGGGCGGCGGCGTCGCTGAGCATGCGCTGATAGTCCTGCTTCATCGCGTCGATGGTCAGCGCCGTCTGCGCCAGGTTGGCTTTGGCGTTGTCGAGGGCGATCTGGAACTGGTTGGGATCGAGCCGGTACAGAACCTGGCCGGGATCGACATGTTGGTTGTTGGTGACGCCGATCTCTTTGACGATGCCCGGTACATCGGTCGAGATGCCGACCGTGTCGGCTTCGACATAGGCGTCGTCCGTCGACATCACTTTGCCGCCGGTGACGTACCAATAGCTTCCGGCGATAAGGGCGAGCGGCAGCAGCGCAAACAGCGCCCGGCGTAGCCACGGCCGTTGCGAAGACTGCGTTTTCTGCGGCGGCTTCTCGGCCGGACGTTCCGGCAGCTCCGATGGTGCATCGCGTCTCGTCACGGGCGTATCGGCCGGCCGCTCCGATTGCTCCGGTGGCACACCGCGACCCGGATGCGGCGCCTTGGCCGTTTCTGCGGTTCGCAAAGCCAATTTCACGTCAGCGGGCATGGAACCTCCGTCGGCGTCCGACTGCTCGTGACACTTAATTGTCGGTGGAAGAGGCAAATGAAAATGCTATATCTATTGCATTCGGTGTTGAGAGGAACTCAGCAATGGATCGCGGCAGCCTGGCCGATCTGACGGCGTTCGCCGCCATTGCCGATCGCTTGAGTTTCCGCGCCGCGGCGTCGCAGCTCGGCGTCACGCCATCGGCACTCAGCCATTCGATGCGGCAGTTGGAGGAGCGCCTCGGCGTGCGCCTATTGCATCGCACGACGCGCAGCGTGTCACTGACTGACGCCGGGCGGCGCCTGCTCGATCGGCTGCGGCCGGCAATCGATCAAATTGCCGGCGCGCTCGAGGACTTGAACCAAGAGCGCCAACGGCCGATGGGGCGGCTGCGGATCTATGCGGTTCATACTGCGGCGGCCGCAGTCATCGCACCGATCTGGGGACGCTTCTTGGCGACGTATCCGGAAGTCTACCTTGAGCTCGCGGTCGGCGAGGCCCCAATCGACATCGTAGCGAAGGGTTTCGACGCCGGGATCGGACCACACGACCGGGCGCCCGCCGACATGATTGCGGTTCGCGTGATGGGACCGATCGAAATCGCCATCGTGGGTGCGCCGGCTTATTTCGCGCGGCGACGGCCGCCGCGCACGCCCGATGATCTCGCTCGTCACAGCTGCGTCCAATATCGGCGGGAGGCCGAGGGCGACGTATTGGTGTGGCAGTTCGAGCGAAACCGCAGATCGCGGCGGGTTACAGTGGATGGACGGGTGATGGTCAACGACCCCGATCTGGCAGTTCGCGCGGCAGTCGACGGGCTGGGGATCGCATACACCCTCGAAGCTTTGGCCGAGCCATTCTTGCGTTCAGGACAGTTGGTCCGCGTGCTGGAAGACTGGTCGCCGTCGTTCGAAGGACTGTATCTCTATTATCCCGGGCACCGGCAGGTCCCGGCCACATTGCGCGCCTTCATCGACATGATCCGCGCGGCCCCGCGGCGCGGCACTGGCTCGACGTCCACTCCAGAACCCCTTTACCAACGAGACTGAGCGAACTACGTACGTCAGGTCCGCGATTTTTTCCGGCCCTATTCCCGCTCTGGAACGGGTACGTTGAACCCGTTCAGCGTCATCGACACCAGGCTATACAAGCCAACCAGATAGATCATCTCATTGGTGCCTTGTTGACCGAAAGTATCGACGGCAAGCCGATAAAGCGGCTCGGGCAACGTCCCGCCGCGCACGAGCTTATAAGCAACATCGAAGGCGACACCCTCTTTCTCCGATAGATCGGTCGGTTTTAAGTCGGCGACCAGCGTCGCCAGCCGGCCAACACGCATCCCTTCGTGCTCAGCGACCGCGACATGGGCGTATATCTCGTAAGCCGCGTCGAAGCGCGCGCCGACAACGAGGATGACAATCTGGCGAACGTTATCGGCCAAGGTGGCGTTGGCGGTCATTGCCAAGGTCAGGTCCCAAATGGCCTTGCCGATTCCGGGCTCATGCAGCCACGGATTCCATGGGCCCATCAGGGCACCATCGTCTCGCACGGCCTTGAAGGCATTAAAGTTGCTGGCAATGCCTTTGCGCATGTCGTCATAAAGCGCCTTCTGTTCTGGCGTGAGGTCGGCCGGCGCGATAAGAGGCAGGCGCATGAATTGTCCTCTAGTTGGACCCGCGTAGCGCGACGGCATCGCAGGCGCATGGAGTGGAAACTGCTCTTTAATGAAGGCCGACAAAACCGGTTCCCTTCATTGATCGGGAAATCTCAAAAGGCAACGCGCTCCTGACCTTCGTTCCACCGTGAAGGTTCCCTTGAGTCGTTGCGCCAACATCATCACCAGGCCAAGACCTGATGACCGTAGTTGGGCGTCCTCTAAGTTGAAACCCGATCCTTGGTCTTGCACGGAGAGTACGATCTCTCCCGCATACTCGCGCAGTCCCACTTTGATGGTGACCCGACCGCTTTCGTTGGCCCCGTATTTTGCAGCATTCGTGAGCAGTTCATTCAAAGCTAGCGCCAGTGGTACCGCCGTCTCTTTCGGCAGAGATCCGGTGGTTGCTTCGCAGTCGATTGACACGTCGTTGCTGAAGAAAGCTCTGGCATTGGCACAAACTGCTTCGGTAAAACTTTGCCCGCTGATGTCGGTTGAGTTGCGGACAGAGTAAAAGACCTGTTGCGCGGCCCCCATCGCCCCAATACGCCGGCTCGTGTCGGATAGGACCTCGCGGGCTTCCGCGTTGTCCGTCTTGTGCCGCGCGATTTGCAGGAAGCCATAGAGAATTTGCAGATTATTCTTGAGCCGGTGGTTCAACTCATCCAGCAACTGGTCGCGCAGTTCGATAATCTCGGCGTTCGGACCTTGAAAATCCTCAGGCGCATTCTGCGGTTTGATAAATCGATCGCCATTCGCGTGATTGTCGGCCGAAAAGACCGTGCCTTTCGGCGCAGCCGTGGCGCCGCATCGGTTGGTTGACCGGTCGGTCAGGCGAACGGGAGGCATCGATCAAGCCCTTTCTATTCGCAGTCGTCGTGGGAGAGGTCGAAGGTGAAGACGCCTTCGTGATTGGTGGGGCGCTCAAGCACTTGCGGATGGCGCAACGTGCGAATGGCGTCGCGGTAGCCGGCGCGCCAGTGCTCCTCCATGCTGGCATGCGAGAAATCGTAATCCTTCGATTGGCCCTCGTAGTTCTTGGCACTGTAGATCAGGCGCACGATGTTGTAGACCTTGCGATCGCCAAGCGGCTGGAGCAGCTGCGCCTCGGAGCCGTTCCGTAGCGCCTCGGGGAGCTTCTCGAACAGGTCGGCAAGGGCACGGCGCAACCGCTGGATATGTTCGAAGCTGTTGGTGTCGGCGCGGGTACGACTAGAATACTGGATTTCCTTTTGACGGGTTGCCACCTCCGCGATGGTGCGCGGCAGTTCCCCACGCGCATTCCAGAGATCGATTTGGAATGCCAAAGTGTCGAAATGGCGACCGCTGTCGGCGATCCATTGCAGTGGGGTGTTCGAGACCAAGCCGCCATCCCAATAATGCTCGCCTTCGATCTCTACTGCCGGAAACCCGGGCGGCAATGCCGCGCTCGCCATGATGTGCTCGGGGCCGATGGGGTGCGTCGCGGTATCGAAATAGACCAAATTGCCGCTCCTCACGTTGACCGCACCGATACTAAAACGCAGGCGTTGCGCATTGATGCGGTCGAAATCGACCAATTCTTCCAGTGTCTGCCTGAGGCGACTGGTGTCGTAAAAGCTCGTAGCAGATGTGGTGCCGGGTGGCTGCAGCCACGGCGGGGGAAATCGCGGCGTGAAGAATCCAGACGCCCCACTGGCCAGAGCGGAATAGGCGCTCACCTGGTTCAGCCACAATCGCACGGCATCGCTCTTTGCGGGGAACAAGCGCTCACCCCAATCACAAACCGGTTTAGCCGTGACGCGCTCCCAGAACGCACGCAGCTTGTCGACACGTAATTCCGGTGCATTGCCGGCGATCAGCGCGCCATTGATCGCGCCAATCGAAATGCCGGCGATCCAATCGGGATGAAGATCGGCCTCCGCCAATGCCTCATAGACGCCGGCCTGATAGACGCCGAGTGCACCACCCCCTTGGAGCAAGAGCGCGATGCACTCGAACGGCGGACGCGATCTCGTCCGTGAAGCCATATCGCCAGCTAGAGGTGAGAGCCGCCGAGTGGGACACCCGGCGGCTCTCGCGCGTCGGCGATCGCTCGGGGGGACGGGGCTGATCGTCGGCGCTAGCGGCGAATCCTCGTGAAACGTTTCAGCCATGAGCTTTTCCGCGCTTTGTTGTTTATTCGCAACAATTGAGTTCTACATATGCCGGCTCTCACTCGGAGCGCAGCGGAACTATATACAACTCGGGTGCATAGAATTTCTTCGACGCTTGAACGCCTACAACGCTGAAGTATGGGTGAAGGGCCCGGATAAAAATCGTATTTCTATTGCATTCTCTATTGAAAGAAATTCAAGAATGAATATTGGAGCGCGGCCGGGCGCCAGCTAGGGTGCGAACGCGCGGCATTGAGATGTCGAAAGCGGTGCTCTCCATTGCCCCTGAGATGATCGAATAGATCTTTCGCACTGCGGCAATATTCCGACACCATCGACATTTCGGGCGTCCCCTCTCCCCAGTGCGCGCGCCCGGCGTAGGACCCCCGGGCGCTGCGTTGTGCTCCGACGCCTGGGGGTTATTTTTTAACAAGCGTGGGGTGAGCATCGCAGCCGGCCAGCGACAGAAAGCCGCCCGGCTAAGTGCCGCATTTTATGGAGCCTGAATCTCGCTAAATCGTTGTAGGGGCGCAAACGAAAGAGGTAACCGATGTTAAAGTCATTTGCGAGCGCGATGGTGCTTGCTGCCCTTGTCACTCCCGCACTTGCTGGCGGGTTCTGGGTTGTCCACGAACCACCGGCGACGCAGAAGTGTTCAATAGTGGAAAAAACGCCCACGCCCAGCGAAGCCTCAACGAAACCAGCCGGCGCCATCGCATCCCCATTCCAGACTCGGACGGAAGCTGAGAGCTATATGCAGCAACAGAGGGTGTGCGGCGGCGGCCACGATTTATAAGTACAGAACCGCCGCAAATATTGGCCGCGGATGTAGTAAAAGGCGCGAGCCGTCCTGTCGGAATCCGCACCTCTGCGGGCGATGTTCGATGTCGGCTACTTCCCACCGAGCACGCCGCCAGACGAATGGATTTCGTTCAACGGTACTTCACCGTCTTAATTTCGTAATGCCCGCACGGAATGCATTCGTACATTCGTTTCTCGCGGTCCGCCTGATCTGGCTCAATGAGCGCGAGCCGCAAAGGCTCATTGCACTTAGGGCACGGCCCGAAGCTCAGGCGAACGTGTGACATCGATCGAGCCCTTTCTATTCGCAGCCGGAGGTGAGAGCCGCCGAGGGGGCGTTCGGCGGCTCTCGCGCGTCGGTGATCGTTCGGGGAGAGGCTGATCGCCGGCGCTAGCGGTCAACTGTCGTGAGCCATTTCGGCCACCGATCAAACGGTGCTCTGCTGCGGGCTTAGTTGCAGACCCAGAGCTGACGCCACTGCCACCCAGCGGTGGTGTAGACCTCGCGATACTGGTAGCAGGCGCCATTGCCCGCGTAATCGCTCAAACCGTCGTAACCGTAGCCTGGTGCGAAAGCGAATCCGCCACCCCCAAAGCGCTCGCCGAAGCGGCGGTCGCGGTCGTGGAATTCGCCGCCCAAGCGGTGATCTCCATCGCGTAATCCGCCGCCAAAATGATCTCCGTCGTGGAATCCGCCGCTCATGCGGCCGCCGAAGCCGCCCCCGGCGAAATGTCCGCCGCCAAACCCGCCACCGCCCCCACCGATATGGCCGCCGCCGCCGAAGCCGCCCATGTGGCCGCCACCGCCGAAGCCGCCGCCGCCACCATGTCCGGCGGCCAGGGCCGCCGTCGTCACCGCCGTACCGAGCGCCAAGGCGGCGAGGAGAGCCGTCGCGTGGCGTGCGACGGATTTACGCTTGAGGTTTTGAAGGAGCTGCATGGTATTTGCCTTTCTTGCCTTAGGTAGTTGTTCGGAGCTAATGACGACACTGCGAATAAAAATCGTTTCCAGTTGCATTCCATGCTGAAAGGAATTCAGCAATGGATGGCCTGTTCGACGGAACCGACCGACCATTTCCTCGAAGCCGGTGAATCAGAAGATATTGCATGAGTAGCCTAGGTCATCGCTCCGACAACGTCGTGAGCCTGGCGCGCCCTTCTCTCGGCATGCACGCGCACTATGTGCCCATTTGCTTTTGCCCTCGTGAACTTCACTGCACTTGCATGGCTGCGGCGTCAGAGGACGGGAGCATCCTGACAAAACATCAGAGCGAGGCGTGACAAATGGCGGTCGCGCAAAGGCTGCGTTGATTTCTCGCAGACGATCCGTCTAGCGTTGCTTTTGTCGTACTTTTCGCAACGAGTCCGCTATCAACTTCCGGTTCGAAGTTGTCGACGCCACGCTGGCGACCACGAAGTCGAGGAAAGCACGGACCTTTGCCGGCGGTAGATGGCGAGAGGGATGGTAGACATAGAGCGGGAAGCGCTCCTCCGCCCAATCAGCTAGGATTTGGATCAGTTCGCCGCTTCTCAGCATGGCGTCGAGACCGAACTCAATGGTCTGCGCTACGCCGTGTCCGGCAGCGCAGGCTGTAAGTTTGGTCGCAAGATCATTTACGACGAGCCTGCCGGTCGCCGGCACCTCCACGATCTCGCCGGCGCGATGGAACTCCCAGCCAAAGGGGCGACCCGTCACGGGGTCGCGGAACAGAAGGCATTCGTGCCGCACCAGATCGCGCGGGTGTTGCGGCTGACCGCAGCGGGCAAGATAGGTCGGCGCCGCGCAGGTGATAATGCGCGTCTCGAGCAGCTTGCGCGCGATCAAGCCGGATGGCTCCGGTTCGCCGAACCGCACCGCGATATCAAAACCCTCAGACACCAGATCACCCAAGGCGTCGCGGACGACCACCTCGATCGACAAATTTGCGTGCGCAGTTAGAAATTCGGAGAGCCGCGGCGCCAGCACCAAACGCGCGAACCATGGATCAACATTGACCCTGAGCCTGCCGCGGATCGCGTGGGCGGCCCCCGCCGCTTCATAGACTGCCTCTTCCAGCCCCGCCAGAAGGGGCGCCACTTGCGCATGGAAGCGGCGGCCTTCGTCGGTGAGCGTTACCGCGCGTGGTGTCCGGTCGAACAGACGCACGCCAACGCGCGCCTCCAGCCGCGCCACGGCGCGGCTGATGCCGGACGGCGTGAGCCCGAGCGTCTCGGCGGCTCTGACGAAATTGCCAGTCTCGACGATTGCGGCCAGCACGCTGATGCCGCCGAGCAGCCTACTATCAAACGCCATGATGACCTCTTGTCATCGAAGTATGGACAAAGATGCGTTGGCGGCAAGTGGTAGAGCGCCCCATGTCATGGCGTGATGGCAGCAAGGAGAAAGCCATGACCCTAAATGGAAAACGCATTGTCGTGCTGGGCGGGAGCTCAGGTCTCGGCCT
Organism: uncultured Alphaproteobacteria bacterium; assembly: GCA_963724715.1. GTDB lineage: Bacteria > Pseudomonadota > Alphaproteobacteria > Rhizobiales > Xanthobacteraceae > BOG-931. The sequence continues at coordinate 958,408 of CAVRVV010000009.1, forward strand.
CGCCGCCGCGCAAGCGGCGGCTCGGGAGGGGGCGAATGTGGTGATCGCCTCAAGCGGGAAAGATCGAATAACAGCAGCGTTGGGCACGCTGCCGCCAGACACGGAAGGTCACGTCGTGAACCTGACCGACGAGGACGCAACCCGGGTATTCTTTGCGCGGCTTGGCGGCTTCGACCACATGGTCTTCACGGCCGGCGAAACTTTGCAGCTCGGCGCCTTGGCGGCTACGGATCTCGATACAGCACGTCGCTTCTTCACGCTACGCTACTGGGGCGCCTTCTGCGCCGCCAAATACGGCAGCGGAAACATCCAGAGCGGCGGCTCGATCGTGTTCACCTCCGGTCTTGCAGGCCGCCGCCCGCATGCGGGCTGGTCGCTCGGCGCCAGCATCTGTGCGGCAATGGAAGGACTGACACGCGCACTCGCCGTCGAACTCGCGCCGATTCGCGTCAATATCGTCTCACCCGGCGTGGTGAGCACACCACTGTGGGCGAATATGCAAGAAGCGGATCGCCGAGCAATGTACCGCAAACTAGCGGACCAACTACCGGTCGGTCACGTTGGCGACCCGGCGGAAATTGCTGAAGCCTATCTTTACCTGATGCGACAGAGCTTCGGCACCGGTCAGGTGCTTGTCGTGGATGGCGGCGGTGCTCTGGTTTGAGGAGTTGCTCCGCCCCGGCGAGTCGGCCATCGCTTCCGGAACTGGCACTCAGCGTCGTTTGAAGCAATTGCACAAGAAACAATTGCGCGACATGGCCGAAATCTGATTTTGACCGGACATATCTGAGCCAAAGGTCACAACTTCGGCGACGCTGCGTAAAGATTTAGCAACCGCGAGTGTCTCAATTGTCGATTAGCAGCTATGTCTCTTTAGACACCTTCTTTCGCGGGACGCAGCAAGCCATATCTGCCGTTGCGCTCGCCTTGAGATGCCGTGTCACGGCTCTCTGGCCAATAACCAGCAATCCGGCGGCTTAAGACAAGAATGATTGTCGTCGCGACCACATCGCGTCAAGAGCCGGGTCCGTATAGCCGAGGGAGGGGAAATCGCCGAGGGAGGTTCAGGAACTCGATACAACGAACGGAGACGATGATGCGCGAGAGCGATGACATTCTCGGCCGATCACAGTTGGATTACGAGGCGTGGAGAGATTTGCTCCGCTCGAGGTGCGGACGGTACTACTCGGAAGGTATCGAGCCTGACACTTTTACCGGTTGGGTTCGCCCTGTTAGCGCCCGCGGGTTCACCGCACTGGATATTGGCTGTAATGCCGGACGGGTCGAGCGGACAAATCGGGATGTTCGCCTCGACGGCGCGGACCACTACTTCGCGGTCTTTTTGGTCGATGGCCAGTTAACGATGATCCACAATGATCGAACCGTGCGACTCGCCGTTGGTGATGTCGCATTAGTCGATGCGGCCCGGCCTGTCACATATTTCGCTGATAATCCGGGCGCGATTTGGAACACCGTATCTCTTAGCTTGCCGCGCCAGTCGCTGGTTTCCCATCTTGGATTTGAGCCGAAAGGTGGTCTTTACAGACGCGGCGGAATACCGGCTGGACGTCTGCTCTTCGACCTCATTCGGGAACTCGACAACAGCGAAGGTTCAGCGTTCTCGCCTGCCGATTCCTACATGCGGTTGGCGGTGTACGATCTCGTCGGCGCACTATTTGCACCGCCCGACCCGTGGACCGCCACAAGCCACGCCGACAAGCTGTTCGCCCGTGTCCGCGATGTGATCAAGGACGGCTTTGCCGATCCGGATTTCGGTCCTGGTGAGGTTGCAGCCAAGGCGGGGATATCGTTGCGTTACCTGCAGAAGCTCTTTACCCAGCGCGGCTCGACCTGCAGCGAATTCATCTATTCGGTTCGTTTGGAACACGCCGCTCATCTTTTGCATCGCAGAGCGTTGTTGGAGACAAACCAGTCTCTCAGCGAAGTCGCCTACGCCACTGGCTTTGCCGACTACACCCATTTCGCACGAAAATTTCGCCATCGGTTCGGTCACGCGCCTGGCGCGCACGCTATTGCAGACAGTGACGCCGGAAACGCAACGGTACGCACCAGTGCCGGGCAAAGGGCGTTACAGGACCACGACGCCTAGCCACTAGCGATTTAAGCTTCTTCGCAAATGTGGCGGCCGCGAACTTGCTGGGTTCGCGGCGCTAATCGCAAATTTGCAAACGAAATCGAGGCCGCCCGTGAGCGAATTAGCCGAGCTCTACGATGATCTATCGAGCATTATTCAACGCGGTGCCCCCACGATTGGCCGATCGTCGAGACGACCGCGGCAATTTCGCTTTTCTGGTGCTTTGTCGCGGCGACGTCGATTGCTTGCGGCCTTCCGTCTCGCGCGCAAAGGCCGCAATCACCGATTCGCCGATCGCGATGAACCGCGCGCAGGGGCCCTCGACGCCGACGCTCTGGCAACTCACACGGGCGCCTTCGAGCAGCAGCCAAAGGCTGTCGGCGAGCAGATCGGGTTTGGCAATCCCGGCCTCGCGGCAAAGCTGCGCCAGCCGATTGCGCTGCGCAATCTTGAATTCCTCAATGAAGTGCCGTGCCGGATGATCGCTTTCGGCCAATTCGACCGCCGCGTTGGCCATGTCGCAGCCGCGGCTGTCTTCGCCCGCGCATTCGGCACCGCACCGGACCCAGGCATGAAGTTGCGCCAGCGGATCGCCCGGATGGGCGGCTTCAAATCCCTCCCAGATCTCGTCCGCCTCTCGGGCGACGTCGCGAAGGCAGGCGACAACCAGATCGTCCTTCGAGCCGAAGTGACGATACAGCGTCATCTTGTTGGTTTCCGCCACCTCCGCGATGGCATCAACTCCGATGCCGCGGATGCCGTGCTTGCGGAACAGATCCCGAGCCGTTGCGATGATGCGCTCCCGCGGCTTGAGCGGAACCGCGCCACGATCCTCCATGTCTTCCTCGACCCAAAAAAAATTCGTTGCCGCACTTGACGTGATGTTACCGACCTGTAACATTAACACTGTTACTTACTGGTAACACCTCTGTGCGGAATCGTCAAGGCCTGCACGGCCACCGCGAAATGAGAAGGTACGCATGACCTGGTTCCACGACGTCCCTACGCTCGACGAACTGCTCGGTGATCCGTTGACGCAGGCGGTGATGAAGGCTGACCGCGTCGACCCAGCGAAGCTCGCGGCCACGCTGCGGTCCGTGGCACGCCAGATCGCCGGCCGCTCCGGCGAGTTCGACGGCGGCCCCCGTCGAAACTCGGAGCGCGAGATTGGACCGCAACGCAGTCGCCTTGCTAACTCAGCCGATTGCTGCGGTTCGGGACACGGCGTGCGGCCGCGTCTTCGGATCGCGCATGCGATCGCAGTGGCGCGGAGCGCCTTGAACAATGATCGGATTCTTCATCCAACGTCCGATCTTCTCGTCGGCGATCGCCGTGATCATGGTGCTTGCGGGCTCTATCTGCTTTTTCCTGCTCCCGGTCTCGCAGTTCCCCGACATCACGCCGCCGCAGGTCGTCGTCAGCGCCATCTATCCGGGCGCGAGCGCGCAGGTCGTGGCCGACACGGTGACGACGCCGCTCGAGCAGCAGATCAACGGCGTTGCCGGCATGACCTACATGTCGTCGTCGAGCTCGAACGACGGTTCATCGCTGATCACAATCACCTTCGACGTCGGCTATCCGCTGAGCATCGCGGCGGTCGACGTGCAGAACCGTGTCGCCCAGGCGGCCTCCTCGCTGCCGCCGATCGTCAATCAGGCCGGAGTGACGATCAAAAAGCAGAACCCGAACTTCGTCCTCATCGTCAATCTCACCTCGCCCGACGGTTCCGTCGACCCGGTGGCGTTGAGCAACTACGCTTATCTGCAGATCGTCGATCCGCTGAAGCGCCTACCGGGCGTCGGCGACATTCAGATCTTCGGCGAGCGCCGCTATTCGATGCGCGTCTGGCTCGATCCCGACAAGCTGGCCAATCTGGGCATCACCGCCGTCGACGTGCAGAACGCCATTGCAGAGCAAAACGTGCAGGTCGCCGCCGGCAAGATCGGCCAGTCGCCGGCACCCGAGGGTACGCCATTCGAGATGCAGGTGAACGCGGTTGGTCGATTGAGCGATCCAGCCCAGTTCGGCGACATCGTGGTGCGGGCGAACGCGGTCGCCGGATCGGTCGTGCGGCTACGCGACGTCGCCCGAATCGAGCTCGGCGCGCTGCAGTACACGTCCACGGCGTTCTTCGGCGAGGACCCGACAGTGGTGCTGGCGATCTATCAGATGGCGGGTTCGAATGCGCTCGATCTGCAGCGCAGCGTCAAGGACAAGATGCAGGAGCTGTCGAAGCGTTTTCCCAAGGGCATCGCCTATGCCATGCACTACGACACGACTCGGTTCGTCTCTGCGGCCCTGCGCGATGTTGTCATCACTTTGGCGGAGGCGCTGCTTCTGGTCGTTGCCGTCGTCTTCATCTTTCTGCAAAGTTGGCGCACCACGATCATTCCCACCATCGCGATTCCAGTATCGCTGATCGCAACCCTCATTGTGATGAAGATATTGGGTTTCTCGCTTAACATGTTGAGCCTGCTCGGCATGGTGCTGGCGATCGGCCTCGTCGTCGACGATGCGATCGTGGTGGTGGAAAACGTCGAGCGGCAGCTCGAAGCCGGGCTGCGGCCGCTCGCCGCCACGCGCGCTGCGATGAAGGAGGTCACAGGCCCTATCATCGCCACCACAGCGGTGCTGATGGCGGTCTTTGTGCCTGTCGCTTTCATTCCCGGCGTCACCGGTAGCCTCTACAATCAGTTTGCCTTGACGGTCGCGATCTCAGTCGGAATTTCGGCCTTCAATTCGCTGACACTCAGTCCCGCTTTGAGCGCCGCCTTCTTGCGCCATCGCGGCGACGTGCGGTTCGCGCCGTTCCGATGGTTCAACGCAGGCTTTGACAGGCTCTCGCATTTCTATGCCCACGGCGTGCGTAAACTCATCCGCTGGCGCTGGCCATTGCTGGGGCTATTCGTGGCGGCGCTGGGTGCGACCTATCTCATTTCCCTGCGCATCCCCTCGACATTCCTCCCGGTCGAGGATCAAGGCTATTTCTTCGTGGTCATCCAGCTCCCGGACGGCGCGTCGCTGCAACGGACCGACATCGTGGCCAAGCAAGTGCGCGATGTCCTCAAAGGCACGCCTGGCGTCGACATCGTGGGTTCGATCAGCGGCCTCAACTTCCTCAACATGGCGGCTCAGTCGAACTCGGCCGTGGAGTTTGCGATCCTCAAGCCTTGGGACCAACGGCCACCCGCGCAGAATGCCTCGAACATCGTGGCCTCGGTGCGCCCGAAACTGCTGCAGATTCCCGGCGCCATCGCTTTGAGCTTCGACCCGCCATCGATTCCCGGCCTCGGCACGACCGGCGGCTTCGAGTTCCAGGTCGAGGACCTCACTGGCCGCGGCAGCGCAGCTCTCAACGACGCGACGCAAAGCGTGATCGCCGAAGCGCGCAAGCAGCCCGAACTCAACGCGCAGCAATTGTTTACGTCGTTCAGCACCTCGACGCCGCAGCTCGACTATGACCTCGACCGGACCAAGGCGAAGCTACTCGGCCTCAGTCTGCCTGACGTATTTAACACGCTGCAGATTTATTTCGGCTCACTCTACGTCAACGACTTCAATCTGCTCGGCCGCACCTTCCGGGTAACGCTGCAGGCCGATAAGGACGCTCGCGGCGCGGCGTCCGATTTGTCCCGCCTCTATGTGCGCAATTCCTCCGGCGGCATGGTGCCTTTGAGTACGCTCGGCAGCCTCAAGCCGATTGTTGGTCCCGAGACCGTGCCGCACTACAACAATTACGCCTCGGCCCTGATTAATGGCGGGCCCGCACCCGGCTATAGTTCCGGCCAGGCGATCGCTGCCATGGAGCGTGCGGCGGCCGTAACGTTACCCCGAGATTTCGGGTTTGAATGGACCGGCATCACATTCCAGGAGCTCAAGGCTGGCTCGATTGCAACGATTGTTTTTGCGCTCGCGATCGTCTTCGTCTTTCTGATCTTGGCGGCGCAATACGAAAGCTGGTCCATGCCGTTCATGGTTTTGCTCGCCGTACCGCTGGCGCTCTTCGGGGCACTGCTGACGCTCTGGCTGCGGGGCAAGCAGATCGACGTCTATTCGCAGATCGGCTTCGTGATGCTCATCGGCTTGGCCGCCAAGAATGCGATCCTGATCGTCGAATTTGCCAAACGGCGCCGTGAGGAGGGCCTGGATATCGTCGAAGCTGCAATGGAGGCTGGGCGTCTGCGCCTGCGACCCATCCTCATGACGGCCTTCGCTTTCATTCTTGGCGTCGTGCCGCTGATGTTTGCGAGCGGAGCCGGTGCGGCGGGCCGCCAATCCATCGGCACGACCGTATTCGGCGGCATGTTTGCCGCCACCATCCTCACCCTTGCGCTGGTTCCCGTCTTCTATGCGGTGATTGAGCAATTGCGGGAGCGCGGCTTCCACGGCAAACCCAAGGCGGCGCATGAGGCTCTCGAGGGCCATCCCGCGCCGGCGGAATAAAAAATTGGAGATCAGCATCATGCGCAGTTGGAAAATAGTTTTCGCCGGAACCGCAGTCGCGGTGCCCATTGTCGCCTTTGTTGTGCTTCAGCGAAGCGACATGCTGAGCGGCGGCACCGCGGCGGCGGCACCCAGTCCCGCACCGATCGCCATGCCGGTTCCCGTGACCAAGGTCGTCAAGAAGGATATCCCAATCTACCTGGAGTATTCAGCGCGAACGGAGTCGATCCGCAACATCGCTCTGCTGGCCAAGGTGTCCGGTTATATCCGCGAACAACAAGCTCCCGATGGCGCCGACGTCAATAAGGGTGACCTCCTCTATACGATCGACCCGCGCGACTTCCAGGCGGCGCTTGATCAAGCGAAGGCGCAGGCGCAAAGCAATTCTGCGGCGTTCGACTATGCGCGCTCGAATCTCGACCGCGGATCTACGCTCGTCAAAAGCGGCTACCTCGCCAAGGATACATTCGATCAGCGCACCAGTGCAGCAGGCCAAGCCGAGGCGGCGCTGGCGAAGGATCAGGCCGCCGTGCGAACGGCCGAACTCAACCTCAGCTACACGGAAATCCGCGCACCCTTCCCGGGGCGCCTCGGCCGGAACCAGGCTCCGGTCGGAGCCCTGATCGGTGTCGCCGGCGCGCCATTGAACACGCTGGTTCAGCTCGACCCGATCTACGTGACATTCAATCCGAGCGAAACTGATCTCGTCGAAATCCAAAAAGCACGCGCCGCCGGGACGATCGCAGCCGACATTTTCCTTCCCGGCGAGATGCGGGCACGCCACAGCGGCGAGGTGACCTTTATCGACAATGCGGTCGATCGCTCTACCGGCACCATCCTCGCGCGCGCCACCATTGGCAACGCCGATCTCAGCTTGCTTCCCGGCCAATACGTTCGGATCAAGCTGGCCATTGGGGTGCAGCCAAATGCCCTGATGGTGCCGCAGACCGCACTGGGATCAAGTCAGCTGGGCAAATACGTCTACGTTGTCGGCCCGGGAAACAAGGCGGACCAGCATCTCGTGTCCCTCGGCCCCAGCGACGGTGCCCTCGTAACGGTTCTCAACGGCGTCTCTGAAGGCGATCGAATCATCAACGGCAACCTGCAAAAGATTGGCCCGGGAGCGTCGGTTCAACCTTTACTCCAATGACCTTCGCCTACTTGAATTCGTTTGCGGGGCAATAAGAGCAACCAGACTTTTGTCACCTTGCGAGCAGTTGCGGGCGCGTTACAGGGTTTTTCAGCGCCCTGATCACGCTGTCATACCGAGTCAGCGCAAACACGTCGTACTTGAGCAGCCAAACCGCAGCGCCTAGGTTTTGCAGCGCCGCATATGTCCCCCACGGACTGACCAGCGCGTCATCGGAATAGGGATCGTGAGCCAGGCGCGCACTTTCATCGGCACGGATACGCACTATGTCGTTTGGGTGCGCTTTTAGGACGCCGACCTGTGCCGAGGATAAATTAAAACGGGGGCATTGCCCGTGCTGCGTGGGGGCCTGCAGCCTTCTCCAAGCGCGGCCGATCTGTCCGACTTAAATCTCAATCCTGATTTCGGCGGCGAAAATAGTGCGCTCCAGTGCTGGCGGAAGTGCGCTGAGAACCCGGCCTCTCGCCGCCGACTTCCTACATTCGTTTGCAAGGCGACGAAGGCGACAAGTCTTTGTTTGCCTCCAATCAGGAGAATAAAATCATGATCAACAAGTCAAATCTCGTCCTCATTGCCGCAGTCGCGATGATGAGTATCGCATCCCCGGCATTCGCCCAGTCATCCCATGGGGCGCAGGTGACTGGGAGCGCATCGAATCGGGAAGACCTCAACCGCGGCTACTATTTTGGCGGATCCGGCAGCCAGACGGGCCTCGATGCCTACGCCGAGATTTCGCCTCGATACGGCAGAAGTCCTGGTCATCACGGCGGCCTCTATGCATTCGCCACGGTTCCGCACGCCCAATCGGATCATTCCGCAGACGATCCAGCACTGACAGGCGGCGGTAGCTTCGGATACAATGAAAGTTTGCGCACGAACCAGTGGTGACGACGAAATGGTCGTGACGTTCGCTATCGCCTAGTCGCGTCTCAGCGGCGCGGTGGCACAGCGGCCTCGCAGGGCCGGCTCGGCAGCGCTGACCGCTTGCATCGGCCGTTGCCGAGCTTGCTTGACTGGAACGCTTGCGAGGCAGCGCGACAGGCGCTGATGCCAAACTTGTCCCGCGCCGAACTGGCCGCGCTCGAGGTGAGCCAAGGGCATCTAGGCTTCGAAACCACGTCGCGCAGCTTTTCATCGACGATGCCCGCGAAGTCGCGAAGCTGCTGGCGCGAAAAAAGGGAGGTACTTTGTCGGGTCCTGGCCCAACCCGGAAAGTCGCTCCGGCGCAGGTACATGTCCGGAGTCAGGGGCAAACCAGAACTCTCTGAGGACGTAGCTGGGAGGTCCGCCCAAGGCGGACCTCCCATGGTCAGACGCAAATGCCCGGATCGGGTGGAGCGGACCTCAGATTTCCGGTTGCAGCTCATCCGCTCCCCCGGATTTCATCGGCCGATAATGCGCGTCGCGACCTCAGGCGACAGAAGACGTCCGTTCAAGAACGCTCCAGTCAAACTCGCGCGCCCAGTCTGCAAAACTGTGCCAGCGGATCTCCGAAAAATCCCTACGCAACGCGGCGATATCGGCGTCGGCGCCGACGCGGTCGAACCATTCGAACATGAGCGCCACATCCTCGCTTTGCTGGCGAGCCGCGGCGATTGGGATTTCCTGATAGTCGATCGGGCGGCCCATGGCGTGCGAGAGGATTTTCGCCTGCTCCTCGCCGGATACCTCGTCCCCGGCCAAATCGAAACGCTTGCCAAACACCTGGTCGCGCCGCTCAATCAAAGCCGCGACGAAGGCCCCGATGTCCGCCAGGGCTACAAGCTGGATGACACGTTGGGGAGGCATCGGGAAGGCGTACGTCCCCTCACCGAACGTGCCGCAGGCATCCACGGCGACGTACGCATTGAGGCCTTTGCTGACGGCGGTCATGGCAGGCAGTGTCGCGCAGACTTCAAGTGAAAGACCCGCAAAAATCAGCTTCTTGCGGCCGGTCGCTTCGATCGCGCCTGCGAAGCGTGGATGCGCATCCAAATGGTGCGACTTGTCGGACCCTTGTCCAGCTGTAGGTCGCCAATGTCCGGTTCGGGTCTTGGTCGTGCAAAAACGTTTTGGCTGAGGGTGTCAGAAGGCGGGTTGGGCGGTGAAGCCCGGTTATTGGACGAGCCTGATTATGCCCTCATCGCCGCCATGAGCGGCTGAATGCCGATGATGTTCATGACGCGGGTGAGGTTGTAGGCCAATACGTGAAGCGCCATCTCGGAGGCGACCCGCGGCAGCGTCTTCATCAAGAAGTGCGTCGCCCCCATCCTCATCTTCAGGGTGCCGAAGGGATGTTCGACGGTCTCACGCCGCTGGCGCATCTTCTCCGGATGCTCGTCGAGCCGGCGCTGTACGGCTTCGAGAATGTGCTCGTGCTCCCACCGCGTGATCCGTCGCTCCTTGCCGGTGGTACAGCGATGCTTGATGGCGCAGCTTTGACAGGCATTGGTCCAGTATCGGCGTAGAACCAATCCATTCTCTTCGGTGGTGTAGTGATAGGCGAGCCTCTCTCCGGCGGGACAAACGTAAACGTCCTCTTCAGTCACATAGCGGAAGTCCTGCTTGCCAAAACGCCCTTCTGCCTTTGCATTCGAGGTCATCGGCTTTGGCAGCGTCACCGTGATGCCAGCTTTGTCGCACTCAAGGATCTCCTCGCCGCTGAAGTAGCCGCGGTCGGCGACGACATCGAGCCTCGCCGCTTCCAGGGTTGTCTTGGTCTGCTTGGCCATATGGGCGAGCTGTGCCCGGTCGCTTCCGACGTTGGTCACCTCATGCGTGATGATCAGATGATGTTCAGTATCGACCGCGACTTGGACGTTGTAGCCCACGACGCCTGACCCTCGGCCGCTCGTCGCCATCGAGCGGCAATCAGGATCGGTCAGCGATATCTGCTGATCCGGCGCCGCCAGCATCCGCGTCTTGAGCCCATGCAGGCGTTGCACCTCCTCCTTCAGCTTGGCGATCTTCTCCTTGAGCCGGGTTGTTTTGGTGGAACGCGCCTCGGACGGCTCCTGCCGATCGGCGCTGTCGAGCTGGCTCAGATAGCGGGCAACGCTCACCTCGATCTGCGCTAGCCGCCGCTCCATCTTCGCCCGGGTAAAGTTCTTGTCCCGATTGTTCACCGCCTTGAACTTGCTGCCATCAATGGCGACGCTGACTTCGGCGAACAGATCCAGACGCCGACACAGCATGATAAACCGGGCGCACACCTTGCGAATGGCCCCGCCATTGTCCTTGCGGAAGTCGGCAATCGTCTTGTGATCGGGCATAAGCCGGCCGGTCAGCCACATCACCTCGAACATTGCGCAAAGCCTCGCGCTCAAGCCGCCGGCTCGACTGAACCCGGTTGAGATAGCCGTAAATGTAGAGCTTCAGCAGCACCGACGGATGATACGAAGGCCGTCCGGTCGCCTCCGGTGCGACCCCGTCAAATCCCAGCGCCGCCAGATCGAGTTCATCGACAAAGACGTCGATCGCTTGAACTGGATTGTTCTCGTCGATCCAGTCCGCGAGGCATTCCGGAAACAGCGTCGCCTGCCCGCGATCAATCCCCTCAACGAAGCGCTTCATCCGACCCTCCGCAGCAGCAGAATCATACTGCAGAGTGAAGCACAGGCACCGCGTTTTTACACAGCCAGGGTCATGAGCAACCGATTTGCTCTGTCCGCGCCATGTCTGCTCGACCCCCCGATAGCAACCGGATCGCTGCTCCGCACCAGGTGACACAATGGACTTAGCGGACATTATCGATCGGATTAAATTTGATTTTCCGGCGCCGGGCCAACTGGGAGTCCTTCCGATAAGGAATCGAGGAGTGAGCGTACCGCGGGGACCATCCCGCGCCTGGACGGGAAAATTGCGTGCATGAGTCCGGTATGAGCCTTGAGCGACGGCAACAATCGGACGAGCGCACCGCGCTCCAAATCCTTCGCAACGATGAGCCGCGGAATAAGGACTGCACCAATCCCGAGCAGCGCCACACGCCGTAGCGTAAAGAGATCGTCCGTTTGGAGGCGCGGCGAGTGTGTCAGTTCAGCGGGCTCGCCGTCTATGCCGAGGAAACGCCACGTCGAGCTCTCGCCGGCGCTCGCCATCGAAAGCGTCGGCATTCGTCCAATATCTTCGAGCGTTTGTGGTTTGCCGTGCACGGCAATCAGTTCGGGGCTGGCGACGAGGATCATCTCGTCGGGCCCGAACGCGCGAATTACGAGATCGGAATCCTCCAGTGGTGGCTTGCGTACTCGCATAGCGATGTCGAGTCCTTCGTCGATGACATCGACGCGGCGATTAGTGGCGTCGAGCGCGACACGCACCCGCGGATGTTTGGCGAGGAAGCCCGCGAGGATGTCGGCGACGCCGCCTTGTAGCAAGCCGGTGGGACAAGAGATGCGCACGAGCCCCTGTGGCGAGGCGAGAATCTGGCTCATGGCGTCTTTCGCCGCCTGCGCTTCATCGAGGAGCGCCAAGCAATGCCGATAGAAGGTCTTGCCCGCTTCGGTGAGCGACAGACGCCGCGTCGTGCGGTTGATGAGGCGCACGCCAAGCTCGGTCTCCAGCGCAGCAATACGGCGGCTAAGCTTTGACGTCTGCAAGCCCAGTGCCCTTGCCGCAGCCGTGTAGGAGCCGAAGTCGACGACTTTGGCGAAGAAATAGAGGTTGTTGAGGTCTTGAACTGGGGTCATTGCGACAGGCCGATTATTCTATTCAGGACAAATATGTATTCCAATTCCCAATCTGTCCATTGGATCTTTGCACAAATATGTATTGGAACGGCAAATTGGCGGCCATGAGAATGACTGCAAGGCTTTACCCTGGGTCAAACAGAGACAACGGCATCGGGCCGAGACCTGACTGCACCTAATCCTTATGCGAAGGCGAAACGGAACGTATGAGGCGGCATCGGCTTGCCGATCTTCTGCCACTTCCGCCATCGGAAAGTTGGCGACGGGCGCGCTCGAAACCACGGGATAAAAACCATGTCCTACAGCAATTCGACCCTGATACTTCGCAATCTCCGCGACGTCTTCGGCGAGAACGACCCCGAACGTCGTCGCGCGGCCATTGACGAGCTCTACAACGAAGATGGCGTGTTCTACGACCCCAACAGCGGCGCCCATCGTGGCCGCGACGAGATCAACCGCGTAGCGGGCGTGATCAAGGCTACTCATCCTGACTTTCAATATCAGCCGATCGGCCAGCCCGAAGAGTTGGGCGACGCCGCACGGGTCCGGTGGGTGTCGGGTACGCCGGGCAAGGCGCCGGCCTACGCCGGGACTGATTTCCTCATCGCCCGGAACGGCCGGATTGCCGCCGTCTATCTCTTTTTCGATGGCCCTGGCGATGCCACGGCCTCGAAGCAAGTCTTCAATCCGCCCATCTTGGGCAAGGAGCGACCATGAGCGACTCTCGCCATCCGCACACCGGTATCGAAGCGTTGTTGACGCCGCAGAACAGCACGCTGCTGTTGATCGACCATCAGGCATTCCAGTTCGCCAATTTGCACAGTCATGAGCCTACGCTGATCGTGAACAATGTCGCAGGCTTGGCAAAGACCGCGAAGGTGTTCCAGGTACCGACCATCCTGACAACGGTTCTCGAGGAGCGCGGCGGGCTCCTGATCAAAGACGTCCGAGACGTTTTTCCCGATCAAAAGCCGATCAATCGCACCTTCATCAACGCGTGGGAAGATGAGCGCGTCGTTGAGGCGGTGAAGAAGACAGGACGCAAAAAGCTCGTCATTGCCTCGCTCTGGACCGAGATGTGTCTGGCGATGCCTGCAATCCAGGCGCGGGGCGAAGGCTACGAAGTGTATGCCGTAACGGATGCTTCCGGTGGGGTTTCCGTCGAGGCGCACGACATGGCAGTTCGGCGCATGGTGCAGGCCGGCGTGACACCGATCACCTGGCTCGCCGTATTCGGCGAGTGGCAACGGGATTGGGCGCGCACTGAAACGTTGGGTGCGCTGGCCGAAGTCCTCGTTCACCACGGCGGCGCCTCAGGCATCGCTTTTGCCTGGGAGGCGCAGCTTCTCGGTAGCAAGGTCAAAACGGCCTGAACGCGCATCACCGCAGCACTGCTATAGTGGAGCAGAGGATCACAACCTGCCGCATCGCATGTAGATTGCCGACGCTGCGCTAATTTGAAAACATCGTTTCCGAGAGAGGCGCCGCCATGGTGAGTAATTCCAACGAAATGATACAGGCCCTTCTGGACCGGCTGACGAGCGGTCAGTTGAGCCGGCGCCATTTCTTATCCGCGGTCAGCGAGGCCGGTCTCGCCGCCGGACTTTCGGCGGCGACGGTGGAGCACGTCCTTGCCGCCGGAGAAAATCAGGCCATCAACCAGGCACAGCTAAAGGGCACTTACGATTACATCGTCGTCGGTAGCGGCGCCTCCGGTTCGATCGTTGCCGGCGAATTGTCAAAGACGGGCGCCGATGTCCTGATCATGGAATCGGGCGGCGCGGACACCGGTCCGACGATCAGCAATCCGAGCATATGGTTCTACAATGTTGGCGGTCCGCTCGACTGGAAGCTGCCGATTGCGCCAGTCCCTCAGCTGAACAACCGAAAATTCAATATGGCGCTCGGACACGTTCTGGGCGGCGGCAGCTCCATCAATGCGATGGTGTGGTCGCGCGGGATGGAGAATGACTACGACACCTGGGAACGCAATGGCGCAACAGGTTGGGCCTTCAAGGATGTGCTGCCCATGTTCAAGGCCCAAGAGGACTGGGAAGGGGGCGCAAACCGCTGGCGCGGTGTTGGCGGCGCGGTTCACGTCCGCAAGCCAGGCGATCCGCATCCCACCGCGCCTGCCTTCCTCGAAGCTGCGCGGCAGATGGGTTTCCCCATTATCGACGATGTGAACGGCCCGATGCGGGCCGGGGCCGGTTACATCAACATGAACATTGCGGCCGACGGCTCGCGGGTCAGTTCCGCGCGCGCGTTCCTACGGCCGAACTTGGCTCGTTCCAACCTGACGCTCCTGTTAAACACCGATGCCACCAAAGTCCTGTTCGAGGGCGACCGTGCCAGCGGGATAGAGATCGTCAGCGGAGAGACCGCAAGGACGGTTCGGGCAAGTCGCGAGGTGATCCTGGCGGCTGGTACCATCCATAGCGCCAAGCTGCTGATGCTATCGGGCGCAGGCGACGCGACAGATCTGCAGAAGCTGGGGATCGCTGCCGTTGCCAATTTGCGCGGCGTTGGTCGAAACCTGCAAGACCATGTGCTCGTCTCTGGTGTGGTCTACCAATACAAAGGGAAAATGCCCGACCGGCCTGCGGACAGCGACGCGGTCGAAGCTGAAGTCTATCTGTCGAGCGGGTTGGACAACCATCCGACCGACATCACGCTGGTGCTCGAGCAGCTCCCGATCGCAACGCCGGAAGCGGCGGCCAGGTTCGCGGCGCCAGCCAAAGAGGGTTTTACGATCGCGCCGGCGCTGGTTCAGCCGACGAGCCGCGGACGGGTACGGTTGTCGAGCGCAAACTCGCGCGATCCGCCCGTCATCGAGGCAAACCATCTGGGCACCGATCACGATTTGAAGGCCGTCGTAAAAGCGATCGAGGCCGCTCGGGAACTGGGGCGTCAGGCCGCCTTTGACAGTGTCCGCGAGTCCGAGGTCGTTCCGGGTCCGAAAGCTGTCAGCCGGCAGGACCTGATCGACCTGGCACGGACCGCCTCGGCTAGCTTCGGCCATGCCGTTGGCACCGCGAGGATCGGTGCCGACGCGGATGCGGTGGTCGACAGCAAGCTTCGAGTCCATGGGCTCCGAGGACTGCGCGTAGCAGACGCTTCGGTTATGCCGTCGATCATATCCGGCCCGGGAACCAACGCAGCATCATATATGATTGGCGGTCGCGCCGCGGAACTGATCAAGTCCGCCAAATGAAGAAGGAATATTACCATGTCCTTCACTATTGAGGTTGACCACCACATTCTTCCTTCCCGACGTCGTCTATCGCACAACGAACGACGCGCACAGCCCTGCCGGCGTCCAGACTGAGGTACCTCAACTCCCTTAGCTTGCCGCTAAAAACCCGTCCCAACGGGGGTTATATTCGAAACTTACCGTCGGGGAGTGCACTCGATGCTTGGCCGCAATCAATTCAATAGCAAACGAGCTGCAATTGGTACGCTCGTATTCGTGATTTACAGCGGCGCAGCCGCCGCACAGAGCTCTCCGCCCCCGGCCGTCACCGTAAGCCCAGTGGCAAGCCGTCAAGTGACCGACACCGGCAGTGGCTTCATTGGCCGCGTCGTGGCGATCGACAAGGTCGATGTCGTCGCTCGAGTTCGCCGGCTTCATCGAGCAACGCAACTTCACCGAAGGCCAGCAGGTCAAGACCGGCGACCTGCTGTTTCGTATTGAGCAGGACACCTACAAGGCGGCGGTCGACCAGCAGAACGCCAATCTTGCCAAGGCGAAAGCAACGGAAGTCAACGCCAATCTACAGCTGCAGCGCAGCCAGGTGCTGGTGAAGAATCAGAACGTGCCACAGGCCACCGTCGATCAGCAGGAGGCGACCGAGCAGGCCGCCAAGGCCGATGTGCTGCAAGCGCAAGCTCTGCTCGAGCAGGCGCAGATCAATCTCGGCTACACGGAGATCCGCTCGCCGATCAACGGACGCATTGGGCTCGCCAATTTCACCGTCGGCAATCTGGTCGGCCCATCGTCGGGAAGGCTGGCAACGATCGTGAGCCAAGATCCGATCTACGTGACGTTCCAGGCGAGCGAAGCCGACGTCATCGAATATAAGCACCGCGTCGCCGCCTCGGCCGACAAGAACCCGCACGTGACCGTCAACATCAAGCTGCCCGACGGCACCATATATCCGCATCCCGGCCTGACCAACTTCCTCGACGTCCAGGTCGAGGCGGACACCGACACCGTCGTGGTGCGGGCGCAATTGCCGAATCCGGACGGGATCCTGATCCCCGGCGGCATCGTCGGCGTCATCGTTCAGCGCGAAGCGCCGCACCCGTCGCTGGTCGTTCCGCAATCCGCGGTCCAGCTCGACCAGGCCGGGCACTACGTCATGGTGGTCGACGACGCGAAAAAAGTCGAGCTGCGGCGCATCTCTACCGGCAGCGAGCAAGGCCCGGACATCGTCGTGACCAAGGGCCTCAAGGAGGGAGAGCTCGTCATCGTCGAGGGCATTCAGAAAGTCCATCCCGGACAAGTCGTGGCGGCGACCGTCGCGCCGGGACATTGACGGCGATGTTCTCCGCCATTTTCATCGACCGGCCGAGATTCGCCATTGTCATTGCCATCGTCATCACGCTGGCCGGGGCGATCGCCATCACCTCGATCCCGATCGCGCAGTTCCCGGACATCGTGCCGCCGCAGGTCACGCTCACCGCCAACTATCCCGGCGCCGACGCCGAAGTGGTCGAGACCACCGTGGCGCAACCGATCGAAGAGCAGGTCAACGGCGTCGACAATGCGATCTATTACCAGTCGGCCAGCGGCTCCGACGGCAGCTATACGCTGAACGTGACCTTCGCGCTGGGCACCGATCCTGACATCGACACCGTCAACGTGCAGAACCGCTCGAGCCTCGCGACGCCACAGCTTCCCGACGAGGTGTCACGCGCCGGTGTCACTGTCCGCAAGAAATCCGCAGCCCTGCTCCAGGTTATCAATATTTATTCGCCGAAGAACACCTTCGACGCGGTTTATTTGAGCAATTACGCGACCATCAATATCATTGACCCGCTGGCGCGGATCAAGGGCGTCGGCCAGGTCACCTTGTTCGGACCGCTCGATTATTCGCTGCGGATTTGGCTCGATCCCGATCGGCTGACCGAGCTCAATCTTACGCCGAACGACGTCATTACCGCGGTGCAGAACCAGAACGTTCAGGCGGCGCTCGGCCGTATCGGCGCGGCGCCGACCGCGAACCAACAGCAGCTGCAGATCAACATCAAGACCAAAGGCAGGCTAGCCCGGCCCGAGGAGTTCGCCGGCATCATTCTGCGCGCCAATCCTGATGGCTCGGTGATCCGGATCGACGACGTGGCCCGCGTCGAAATGGGCGCGCGATCGCAAGATCGCTACAGCCGCTACAACGGCGCCCCCGCCGCCGCGATCGGCATCTACCAGTCGCCGGGCTCCAACGCGGTCGATGTGGCCAAGCAAGTGCGCGACACCATGAATTCGCTGGCGACGCGCTTCCCGGCCGATCTCACCTACAACGTATTTTTCGATACAACCGTATTCGTGACCGCGACCATCGTCGAAGTGGTGCGCACCCTCGTCATCGCCATCATTCTCGTCGGCATCGTGGTGTTCCTGTTTCTCGGCAAGGTGCGGACCACACTGATTCCGCTGGTCGCGGTACCGGTGTCGATTATCGGCACCTTCGCCGTGCTGCTGCTCATCGGCTATTCGGCCAACACCGTCTCCTTGCTGGCGCTTGTGCTCGCCATCGGCATCGTCGTCGACGACGCCATCGTCGTGGTCGAGAACATCGAACGGGTCATCGACGAGGAGCCGGCGCTTACGGTGCCGGAGGCCTGCAAGAAAGCCATGGCCGAGATCACCGGCCCGATCCTTGCCATCACCTTCGTGTTGTTGTCGGTATTCGTGCCGGTTGCCTTCATTCCCGGGATCAGCGGTCAGCTGTTCCGCCAATTCGCGGTGGCAGTCTCGGTGGCGATGCTGATCTCCGCGCTCAACGCGCTGACCTTGAGTCCGGCGCTGTGCGCGGTGTTGCTCAAACGCGGCTCGAGAAGCCGCGGCCCCATGGCCTACGTGCTGGACGGGATCGACAAAATCCGCGGCGGCTATGTCGCCACGGTGCGCCGGCTAGTGCGGCTGTCCACGATCAGTGTCGTGGTCGTCGCCGGCGTGCTGGTGGCGTCGGTGCTTCTGTTCCGCGTCGCGCCGCAGAGTTTTCTGCCGGACGAGGACCAGGGCGCGATCTTCGCTGCCTTGCGGTTGCCGGAGGGCGCTTCCGTCAACCGCACCGAGGCCGTGGTCAGGCAGGTCGAGGATATCGTCAGGCCGATCCCCGGCGTCGAAGGCGTGCTGTCGGTGGTCGGGTTGAATTTCATCGACTATGTCGCGGCGTCGAACCAGGCGTTCTTCGTCATTCGGCTCAAGCCTTACGAACAGCGCACCGATGCGGCGCAGAGCGCCAACGCGATCATCGCGCGGCTGCGGCCGCAACTGGGGGCGATTGAGGGCGCCATCGTGTTTCCGTTCAACCTGCCGCCGATCCTGGGCTTGGGCAATACCGGCGGCTTTCAATACGTATTGGAGGCCCTGCAGGGCCAGTCGCCCACCGACGTCGCGGCGGTGCTGCGGGGATTGATCGTCGCGGCCAATAGCCGGCCCGAGCTTGCCGCGGTGTTCAGTACCTATGGCGCCGACACCCCGCAAATCTATCTCGACATTGATCGCGACAAGGCCCAAGTCCTCGGCGTCAAGATCAGCGATATTTTCAATGCGCTGCAGTCGACGCTGGGCAGCTTCTACGTCAACGACTTCAACGTTTTCGGCCGAACCTGGCAGGTCAATATTCAGGCCGACACGCCGTTCCGCCAGCGCCAGGACGATATCGAGCGTATCTACGTGCGCAATGCCAAGGGCAGCATGGTTCCGATCCGTGCGCTGGCCCAGGCCAAGCTCGTGCAAGGGCCGCAGACCGTGGTGCGCTATAATGGTTACCGCGGCGCCGTGCTGAACGGCGCGCCAAAAGCTCCCTACAGCTCCGGCGAAGCGCTCGCCGCGATGGAAAGCATATCGGCAACGACGCTGCCGCCCGGCTACAGCTACGAATGGACCGGGACCGCGTTCCAGGAGAAGGCCGCGGCCGGACGAACCGGGATCGTGCTTGGCGTCGCCATTCTGTTCGCTTATCTGTTTCTGGTCGCGCTGTACGAGAGCTGGAACATACCGATACCGGCCTTGCTGTCGGTCAGCGTCGCGATTCTCGGCGCGCTTGCGGCAGTGTGGATCGCCGGACTGAGCTTCGATGTCTACGCCCAAATCGGCCTGGTCTCGCTGATCGCGCTGGCCGCCAAGAACGGCATATTGATCGTCGCCTTCGCGGTTGAACAGCGGCAGCTCGGCAAAGACACTTACGCCGCAGCAATCGAGGCGGCGGCATTGCGATTCCGCCCCGTCATGATGACGAGCTTCGCTTTCATCTTCGGGCTGTTTCCGCTGGTGATTGCCAAAGGCGCCGGAGCGGCGACGCGTCACGCAGTGGGCATCCCGGTGTTCGGCGGCATGATTGCTGCGGCAATTTTCGGAATTTTCCTTATTCCGCTTCTCTACATCACCTCGGAACGGTTGCGGCATTGGAACACGAACCGGAGCGATCGGGGGCCAACATCACCAGATCGATGAGCACATTTTCTGATGAAGCACCATTTAGGCCAGCGCAGAATTGTTTCGCAGCTTCGGATTACGCAACTCACAATTATCGTCGCGGATCTGACCAAATGCTAATGCAAACCAGCGGCCCGATCTTATTCTGATGGACATCCAACTACCGGGCATGGACGGTTAAGGAACACTACGGGCCGGTTAGGTTTCGAATATAACCCTCGCAGTACTTTCAGCGGCAAGAGAAATCGACACCGCGCAGAGTCATCGGTCGACTCACCCACGGCCGCCCCTTCTCCTCGAGCTGAATTCGAATCTTTTGAGCACATACAGAATTGACGGTGTGGTACAGCTCAAGCACGCCAGACTCCCGCTAGTTAACTGCCTTCGATTAGCGATTCAACAAACCAAGACTCCTGATCAGATCGCCTTTGAATTTGTAGTCGTCGATTGTCAGTTGGCGATATTGAGCGCCTGTCAGATATTTTGGACGCTGTCCCGTCGTGCTAATCACATGCAAAACTTCCGGATCCTTGGCCGCGGTGGCGCACGCGGTACTCAGGGTTTCCTGAACCTCCGTCGTCAGTCCTTTCGGACCGAAAATCCCAACTTGGCCGGGTGGAACGCTTCGCGTAACGCCCAATTCCTTCGCGGTCGGCGCATCCGGATAGGCGTCGTTCCGTGCGTCGTCAAAGACCGCGAGAGCTTTGATGGCCGGTTGCTCGCGGACCGTTGCTACAGCGACGATAGCAAGATCGATTTCGTTCCCCAGCAGCGCGGGCAACAGCGGCGCGTCGCCACGGTAAGGTACGTGCTGAAATTCGAGTCCGAGTGATGCAGCAAGGTTTGCCATCGAGAGATGCGGCACCGAACCCAGACCAGCAGTGCCGTAGGTTACGCTATTCGGCTTTTCCTTCGCCGCTCGTAAAACCTCGGCAATCGTCCTAAACCGGGATTGAGGTCCTACGGCGACGACGAAGACGGTTTCGAATATTTGGCAAATGTAACTGAACGAATTGCTGTCGTACTTAACATTGCTGACAAGATACGGTGCGTTGGTAATCGGCGTAGTTGGACCGAACCCGATGACGTAGCCGTCGGCCGAAGCTGACGCTAGGTCCCCGAAGCCGATCGTCCCAGCTGCGCCATCGCGGTTTCTCACAAACACCGGTTGCTTGAGCGGACCGGACAAAGATGCTGCGACCCCCCGGCCATTGACATCGAGACCGCTGCCCGCGGTGAATGGGATGATCATCTCCACGGGTCGGGAAGGATACTGCTGCGCGCCGGCGACGCCTGACATCAGCATCAACGCCATTGATGACAACACCAGGCTACGCATGAGGTCTCCCCGGCTTTGATCTTTTGTGTTGCTTGGCTTTAATTCCTTAAATGCGGAAATGTCAATCCCCCTGGATCAATGCCACTTCCTAACCGATTGGTGGTTGTGAATAGCCGCTACGTAGCGTCGGCCACGCCGATCAGGAGGCCAGTGACCAAATCGCAGTAGCGTTTCCGAAAGGCGGGTGTTTCGGCCTGCTGGCCGAAGAGAGAGGCAAATACAGGATTGGCACTGAATAGAAACTCGCACAGTGCCGCCGACATGACGTGAGCGAACCGTGCATCCAATGGGCCGAGGCCGTTGGCATCTCGCGCTTCGCGCAGTGACAAATCCAATTCTTTGATGGACTGCTGAAAGCCATTCAGCGTTGCGTCGCGTTCCGCACCCGCCCTTTTGAGGAGGAAGTCGACGACGAGACGATGATAGTGCGGATTATCGCCGAACATTTCGAGAAATATCATCACGTGACGCCGGATACGTTCACGCGGCGATCCACCCTGATTGTGTGCGGCAACGAAACGCGACCTCAACTCTTGTGTAACCTCTACTGCGACGGCCTGCAAAAGGTCCGGCAGTTGACCGAAATAGTATCGAATTAGTCGTTGATCCACGCCAGCAAGCGCCGCGATCTGATTGAAGGTCAACTCTCCAGGCGGCGTGGTCTTCAGGCCTTCACGAACGGCAGCCAGCACGGTCTTTTGTCCGACAGCAACCTTCATCGACGGTCGACCCTGGCTCCGGCGCTCTTTTGGCTTTTGCCGCGTAGTTGATTTGAGGCCTTGTGGTTCTCGCAAATTCCACCTCACGCCAGAGTTTAATGTGCTGCTGCGATCGCCGTAGGCCACCGCCGCTTTGCTTCACCCGCAGAATAGCATAAGGTTGACAAATTCCGCTATTTCGGAATAAAACCTCGACCGTAGACATGGAACGGCCGATGAGTCCCATAAAAAGCGTGCTGATCGTGGGCGGTGGCATTGGGGGCCTGACTCTTGGCGTGGCATTGGGCCGCCAGGGTTTGAAAGCGGAAGTGATCGAGATAAAGCCCGAGCACAAAGTTCACGGTGTCGGCATCATTCAGCC
Organism: uncultured Alphaproteobacteria bacterium; assembly: GCA_963724715.1. GTDB lineage: Bacteria > Pseudomonadota > Alphaproteobacteria > Rhizobiales > Xanthobacteraceae > BOG-931. Next base: position 980,842 of record CAVRVV010000009.1, read on the forward strand.
AGGCAATGCCCTGCGTGCACTACGTACCCTGGGGTTGATGGACATTTGTCTTTCGGAAGGTTTTCAGACGGACCACTACGTCATGTACGATGCTGACGGTGATTTTATCGCCCGAATGCAGCTGTTGCGCATCGCCGGACCCACAACGCCAGCGGTTAATGGCATGCCACGCACTGTGCTTCATCGGATCCTCACAGAGGCTGCCGAGGCTGCGGGTGCGCGCATCAGACTTGGGCTGACTGTCTCCGCTATTACATCGCATGAAGATCATGTCGACGTCATTCTGAGTGATGGCGCCAAGGAAAAATATGATTTGGTTGTTGGCGCCGACGGAATACGGTCCCACGTCCGTCAAATGATATTCGGGCGGGATTTCGATCCAAAATTCACCGGGCACGGTGTATGGCGCTATACCGTCCCGCGCATGCCGCAGGTGGATCACCAGATCATGCTTTATGGTGTCGGCGTCAAAGCCGGCGTGATGCCAGTGAGCAAGGAGCAAATGTATTTGCTCCTCGTCACGAATGAACCAGGAAATCCGTGGATGCCGCCCGATCGTCTGGACCGACTATTGCGCGAGCGGCTGCTGCCCTTCTGTGCTCCAGCTGTGACGGCAATCCGAGACCAAATCGATGAATCGGCGAACGTCATTTACGGTCCAATCGAGGAGGTTATTCTGCCGCCGCCGTGGCACCGTGACCGCGTCCTCCTGATTGGTGATGCGGCGCACGCGTCCGGCCCTCATGTGTCTCAGGGCGCCACCATGGCGATCGAGGACGCGGTCGTCCTGGCCGAGCTCATCGGACGCGATCTTCCGAGCGATGTCGTTTTGGCGCAATTCATGACGCGGCGCTATGCACGCTGCAAATTCGTCCAAGACGTGTCTCGTCAGGTCGGGCGCGACGGCAACATCGACGACCCGGTAGCCTGCGCCGAGCGAAACTCTCGGATGAGGGAGAGCTTCCGCGATCCGAGTCCGCGCCCCCATGAGTTGCGTATGGCGGAACCGATCTAACCTTTGAGTTGGCGCCGCTACTTAAAGGTGGGTGCAAGTTCGCACGCCAAGTTCACGTCGCGGTCAGCTTAGGAGAGATAGATGCCAATCAATGGCGTACAAACAGCGGTTTTTGGGGTCGAGGACCTGGAGCTTTGCAACAGGTTTTTTACAGATTTCGGACTGAAGGAGTCATCAAAAGCCGAAAACTCCGTTAGCTATCGTCTTCCGGAAGGATCCTATGTCCTTCTCAAAAGATCCAACGATATTTCGTTGCCGCCGGCTTATAGTCCTGGCTCTGGCATCAGAGAGGTGATTTGGGGCGTGGACACGCAAACCGCGCTGGATGAGATCGAGGCGGAGCTAAAGAGAGATCGGAATGTCACGAAAGACCCCGACGGCACGCTGCATAGCGCCGATGACCTTGGGCTTGCGATCGGCTTTCGGCTATTCAGGCGCCAGCCGCTGTCCGCTAGGGATGAGCAGATCAATTCACCCGGCCGCAGTGCTCGCTGGAATAAGCATCGTGATTGGTATGAAAAGGCAACGCCACAGTTGATCTATCACGTCGTCTTCGGCTGCAGTGATCTCGACAAGCCTGTCGGCTTCTATCGTGATCGTCTGAAATTTCGCATCACCGATGTGGCGCGTGATCGCGGCGTTTTCTTTCGCGCCCAGGGAAGAAGCGATCACCACAATATTTTCTGGGCGCGCACAGACAAACCGCAATTTCTGCATATCTCATTCGGCGTCGAAAATCTCGACGAGCTTCTTGCCGGCGCCAACGATATGCAGCGTAAGGGCTGGAAAAGCAAACTCGGCCTTGGCCGCCACCGCATTTCGTCAACGTTATATTTCTACATTCAGTCTCCTGCCGGTGGAGAAGCGGAGTATTCCGCCGACCCTGACTGCCTGGACGATTCATGGCAGCCGCGCATCTGGGAGCCGCTATTCGGCAACCAGCATTGGGTTGCTGCTTTGCCAGAATTCCTAGCAACGCCGCCAAAAGAGGATGTGCATCTGCTGGCCGACGAACGGCCGGATTTGGCTCGCATCGTCACCTGAGGACAGACCATTTGGTCGACTGCGGGAAATTCGGACACCATCGGCCCGATTTGAATTGCCAAGGTTCCAAAACGATGATCTTTCGGAAAAGATCATGCTCCACCATGCTGGGCGGGATTGCGATTCGAAGATAAAGTCATCCTGCTCCTTGAGTGTTGCATGGCGTATTAATCGACCGCCAGCCATTCATCGGTGGGTCCAGTGAGAGGTAGCCTGTGAAGCTCGTCTTGTTCCAGTCAAGTCATGCCAGCCCGCAGCTACCCGGCCTGCTCACCGACCGCGGCGTAGTCGATATCTCTGGCGTGGTCAGCCCTAACTACACGCCACAGCTGGTGATGGAAGGTATCATCGACGATTTCGAGAAGCTGCGTCCCACGCTCGAGACGCTTGCCCAGACCGGAACTGCGCTGCCGATGTCGTCGGTGCGCTTGCGAGCGCCTTTGCCGCGCCCGCACAAGATTCTTTGTGCACTCGCCAACTATTGGGAGCATGCGCAGCGCGCACCGCGCCCGCTCAATATGTTCATGAAGAACCCCGACGCCGTTATCGGGCCCGGCGACACAATTCAGCTGCCGGCGTATACCGATCCTTGGATCTTCATGCACGAGGCCGAGCTTGCGCTGGTCCTCAAGGGCCCATCCAAGATGATCAAGCGCGAAAGCTGGCGCGATGCTGTGTTCGGCTACACCTGCTTTATCGATGTCACGGCGCGCGGCGAGGGTCGGCGCACTTGGCCCGCCAGCCAGCCCATGAGCTGGCTCGGCAAGTCGTTCGATACCTTTGCGCCGCTCGGTCCTTGCATCGTCACCGCCGACGAGATCGCAAACCCCAACGATCTCTTCGTACGCTTCTGGAACGATGGGCAGCTGCGACACAACTACAATACCGACGATATGGAGCATCACGTCCCCGAATTGGTCGAGTTCGCGACGACCGTGATGACCATGTTGTCTGGCGACATCATCGCCTGCGGCACCAACCACGAGGGATTGGGCGCGCTGCAGGATGGCGAGACGGTCGAAATCGAGATCCAGGGCATCGGCAAGATGTTGCTCACGATCGCGGACCCACTCAAACGCTCGTGGGACCGCGGCGTCTATATGGGTACCGATTCGACGCACCCGGAGGCGGTCAAGCGCCACCGTCCCTGTGACGCGGCCACTTCTGGCACTCAACCGAAGACGCCATCATCTTGAATTGCGCGGAGTGGAGGCGAACTGGTCTGGCAAATCCCACAAGCAGGGCGATAATAGAAAGCGATGAATACATTGACGTGTAGGACATTTTCATCACCCACAGGGATGGCACGTCTTGTTGGAAGATCACGCCGTTCTCCACGATGTGCTTCAGTCCAGTTGTGACGGATTTGTGCGAACGTCGAGGGAAACATTTCAAAGAGATGACGTCGCCGCGGATGCGTTCCGCGGCCGCGGGCCCACGGCATCCTCGCGTCGCCGTGCCGAACGTGGATATATTCCATACACCCCACCCATTTCCAGCGCGCTCAACTACCTCGCGTTCGTCCAGCTTGCGTCCATACGCTTATGTTTCCCATTCCCTCGCAGCGGATAATTCGAAACCGACTGCTCTTAACTGGAGCCCTGCCTATTGTCCTTTACTGTTGTAAAGTATAATATACGCGCAAGTCTGCCGCAAGCCACCGGCCGGAATCCTTCGTCTTGACCTGGAGTCGCTGCGATCAGTGTCGGTATTCGATTTATCGTAATAAGAAGAGGGAACCGCGATTACGCGATCGCGGACAAACGGTGCCGCCTTATTATGGGTCGTTGGATTTTGACATTTTGTGGCGTGACTATCCGCAATCGCCGAATTACGTCGACACGACGTATCGGCGGTCGCGTGATGAGCCCCGGCCAGCAGGACAAGGACAGCGGTTCCGGCAGCATATGGAGCGCGCTCGTTCCGAAACTCACGACACGGAGGACGTACGACCATGCTGAAGGGATTCTCGGTTCCACTCACGCCCGATGGAAACTCAGCGCTCGCGTCTTTACCGCCGTGGCACTATTCCAGTGATTGTATCGCTATTGAGTACTGGGCCGATCCCGCCGCGATAAAGGCGCTCCTTCCACCCGGTGTAACGCCGGACGCAAAATCCGGCGGGCGGGCCTTTTTCTGGTTTCTCGACTGGCAGTATACCTCGTCCAACGACGAATTGACCGATCCTGCTCGTTATCAATATCGCGAAGCCTTCGCTTTGGCCGAGGCGGTCTTCGAGGGCACCTCGATAAATTACTGTCCGTTTATTTTTGTCGACAACGACTCTGCGCTTGCGCGTGGCTGGGCGCAGGGTTACCCGAAGAAACTTGGGAGCGTCTTCCAGACACGGAGCTTCTCTGCGCCAAGCCCGGCTGCGGCCTCACTTGCCAAAGGAAGTCGCTTTGGTGCGAGCGTTTCGGCGCACGGAGAGCGGTTGGCGACTGCGCGCATCCAGCTCGAGGAGGCGATTTCTGATCCTTTGACGATTTTCAATCGTCCGACGGTGATGCGTCGCTACTTTCCGCAGTTGGCTGCGGGTCGGCAGCACAAGCCGCCGGTGGACGAATTGACGCTGTCGCTAACGGATAATCTCGCATTCGTCGATGTCTGGGCCGGCGCGGCGGAACTGCAAATTCCCAAAGTGCACGGTGAAGACATGCATCTGATCGCGCCGTTGCGAGTGGGCCGTGGCTACCGCCTCGGGATGGCGTATTCGGTCACCGATCTTCGCATTCTCAAGAATTACGTTCTTTAGCCCTTGGCGGCTGGCTTGTTATCGCGGTGGCGATTGATCCGTAGTGACGGTTGGTGAAATGATCTTGTCCACACCAAACCCGCACATTGAGATCAGGAATTCCGCCACAGCCGCGCTAAACGAAGCGATATTGGAAGACGATACATGACGAAGACGGCTCGCAGCTTCGAAAAGCAGGTGCCACTGTACTATCGGTCGCTGGATTTCGAGGCGCTGTGGCGGGACTATCCTCCAGCACCTGATTATTTCGAGAGCACCTACCAGCTCTCGCGCGATGAACTCCATGCGCTGCAAAACCGACGTTTTTTGCAGCAGGTCAAGCGGGCCTGGGATATCCCGTTCTACCAACGCCACTGGGCCAAGGCCGGCATCCGGCGCAGCGACGTTCGGGGCCTGGACGACCTGACGCGGTTGCCGACATTTTCAGTCCACGACATGCGCGAGAGCATTTTGCGCAATCCGCCGTGGGGCGACCTCATCGGCATTGATCCGGAGCGCGACGACCCATTGCCGCTGCTATTTCAGACCAGTGGTGGTACCACCGGCTTGCCTCGCGTGATGATGTACGGGCCGCTGGACCGCGAGGTCATGAACATCAACACAGGCCGGCGCATGTACATGCAAGGGGTGCGGCCGTTCGATCTGGTTCAGGTCGCTCTTGCGACTGGGCTGCCCAATGCCGGCTTCCTGATGCGCGAAAGCTTGTGGAAATATACTGGCGCCGTTCCAATCATCTCAGGCACCGGCAGCCAGACGCCGACCCGGCGGCAGATCGAGCTGATGAGGGGATGGGGCGTTCATTTCTTCGCTGCACTCGGATCCTATCTTCGTCATGTCGCAATCGTCGCGCGCGACGAGATGAAGTTCGATGTACGCGAGCTGAAGCTCAAGGGATTGCTGTCATGGCTTGGAGTCGACGACCGTAGATCGATCGAGGAGTTGTGGGGAGCCGACGTATTCGACAACTACGGGACCAATGAACTCGGCACGGTCTGCTGCGACTGCAGATACAAGACCGGGATGCACGTCTTTGAAGACTCCTTCATAACGGAGATCGGAGACCCAGAAACACTGGAGGAAAGACCGGAGGGTGAGAAGGGCACACTCATTGTCACAGCGCTGTTCAAGCACCTGGCACCAATGATCCGCTTCAGCACCAACGATATCCTGTCGTTTGTTCCCGGCGATTGCCCCTGCGGCTCCACGCACAGGCGCCTGTCCAAGGTGTTCGGTCGCGCCGACAACATGGTGAAAGTCCGAGGCGTGAACGTCTTCCCTGAAGCTGTCGGCGCCTGCATCGGCGAGTTCCGCCAATCGAATGGCGAGTACGTTTGCATAGTCGATCCGCCATCGCCCTCGGGCCGCGAAGAAATGGTGGTCATGGTCGAGGTAGCAGACGCCTCGGTAGCAAAGCGAGATCTGGCCGCGGCCCTATCGGCACGACTTCATGAAGCGCTCGGCGTCACGTTCAAAGTCGAAGTCGTCGATAGCGGCGAGCTTGGCCACCTCACCGGAATCGCCGATGTCATGAAGGTCCGCCGGCTCATTGATCGGCGCAAGAAGTGAAGTCGGCGATATCCGCAGCAAAGGAAGCGGTCTGATGCGCATCTTCGATTGCCATTCGCACTGGGCGACGCCGGGCCGATCGGTGCTGCGCACCGATGAGGATTGGTTGCATGCCAAGCGCGTGTTCAAGATGGAGCAACGAACCTTCAGCGAGGAGGAGCAGGCCGCTTATTTTCACAGGCACGATGCGCGGGCAATCCTGGATCTTTCCTACACGAAGGAACTGCCGATCGAGGAAATGAAACTTCATCACGACTACGCGCTCGACTATCAGCGTCGCCATCCAGACGTCGTGTTCGGCCACTGGCTGCAGTTTCAGCCGTGGCGTGCCGCGGAATCGCTCGCCGAGTTTCAGCGCTGCGCCGAGGCCGGGGCGGGATTCGTCGGATTCTGTATCAACGGTCAATCGACGGGAACGCCAGCAAGCGAGCCGTCATGGAACCCGTTCTACGAACGCGCGATCGATCTGGCGATTCCGGTCATGATCCTGTGCGGGCTGACTGGTGTCGGACAGGGTCATCGCGGTGGCAAAGGCATCGTCCTCGATCATGGTCACCCCAGGCATATCGATATGGTCGCGGCGCGATTTCCGGATCTGCGGGTGCTGGCGGCGCGTCCAGCCTATCCGTGGCAGGACGACATGATCGCCGTGCTCCTGCACAAAGGCAACGTTCACTACGAACTGCACGGCTGGGGGCCGCAGCACTTCACGCCGGCGCTCAAGAAAGAGATCTGCGGCAGATTGCAGGATCGCATCATGTTCGGCTGCGATTTTCCGGGCCTGACATTCGAGCGGCTGGTTCCGGCCTGGAGAGGCGAAGGCTATTCCGAGGACGTCTTGGAGAAAGTTTTTCACCGCAATGCAGAGGCATACTTTCCCATTGCGTCAGCGGCGAAATCGACGGGTCTGACTGCAATTTCGGAGGCCCAACGATGATCGGTCTCAAGCGCGCCACAGTGAGCGCCGCGGTTGCACTTTTCGCCTCATTGGCGGCGCAGGCGCAGACCGCATTCCCCTCGCGAGCGGTGGAGGTGATTGTGCCGTATCCGCCGGGAGGCGTGACCGACATCATCGCGCGAAGTTTGTCGCACGAACTGCAGTCCGTCACCGGACAGCCGTTCGTTGTCGAGAACAAGCCGGGCGCGACCGGCGTTATTGCTGCCAATATCCTCAAGCACGCAGCTCCTGACGGCTACACCCTGATGATGGGGAGCGCGTCGCAGATAACGGTCTTGCCCGCGTTGAAGCCAAGCGTGCCATTCAATCCGGAAAAGGACTTCGCTGCGCTGTCGCTCGTCGGAACGACGCCCTATGTGCTCCTGGTCAATGCCGCGGTTCCCGCCAAGACGACTTCAGAGCTGATCGAGCTGTTGCGCGCCAACCCCCACAAATACAATTATTCGACGTCGGGCGTTGGCTCGATGCCGCACCTTTTGGGTGAGATGTTCAAACAAATGGCCAAGGTCGACATGACGCACATTCCCTATCAGGGCAACAGCCCCGCAACCGCGGCGGTAGCCGCGGGGGATGTTCAGATCACATTTGACACCGTCATATCTTCGCGACCGTTCATCGATGGGGGACAAATTCGCCCTCTCGGTGTCGCGGCCCCAAAGTCCATTCCGGCTCTGCCAAGAATCCCGACCATTGCCAGCGTGCTGCCCGGCTTCAGCGGTGAGTCGTGGCTGTGCCTTTTCGCGCCATCGGCCATCCCCCCTGCTCTGATCGATCGCTTGCGCGAGATCGTTCGCCGAGCAGCCAGTTCTCCTGAATTCGTCAAAAGTGCCGCGACCGGCGGTTTCGACGTGCCGGAGTTTCCCGACCAGCAGATCGATGCGTTCCTCAAGGAGGATGCCGCGCGCTGGCGCGAAGTCGCACATGCGGCGAACATCGTTTTTGAGTGAATAGGAACGGCCAAGGCGACGCCGATGCGCGATGTAAAATCCGCTACTGAGATCATGGTTGGCACGGCACCGGTGACGATTCGGCGGAGGGTCAAGTGGGGCGAATGCGATCCGACCGGCGTCGTCCACATGGTCAATTACAGCGAATATGTAGTTTCAGCCTTCGAAATGCTCATGGCGATTCTGCTCGAAGAGGGATTCCAGAAAGCCAAAGTGAGGCACGGAGTGGCGATGCCAGCGAGGGCGCTGACCATTGAATTTTATGCGCCGCTTCGGCCCGACGACGACTTTCTCATGACAGTAGAGATAGTGGACATTCGCACGAAAACTTTTGATGTTTCGGTTCGAGGACGTTCCATCGATCGTCGCGACGTCTTTTTTGCAAAGCTTACGCCGATCGCGATTAATCCATCGAGCCGAATCGCCCTGCCGTTGCCCCAGGCAATCGTCGACAAGCTTCAGCACTATCGCGAGACCGGCGCCCTCGAAAAATGATCGACCTGGGAGCGTATACGCGCAAATGGGTTGTTCATCTTCACGGGCTCTTGATCTCAGCGATTTCAAGGTTCCGGCCTCATTCCGACGAACCAGGCAAAGAAAACAGGGCGGCCTGAGCCGCCCTGTTTTGCTACCTCAGTAGGACCGGTTCATTTCATTGTAGCCGGTGCTACCGCCGCCCGTGAGGGACGGATCGTCCAAGCTGGAACCCGCCGGGCTGCGCGGAACCATGGCGAAGGCGTGGAGGCCGTTCTGGCGAGCAGCGCTTTTGTGCTGGACGCTCGGAGGGGCAGCCGTTTGGTAGTCCTGGGGAGCATACTGGGCAAATGCCGGCGTAGCGAACGCGGTCAGCACGGCCAATGTGGTCAGAAGCTTCTTCATATTACTTCTCCTGCGGTTGAAACAAAACACTTCGGGGTTGCGGATCATTCGGCGCCAACTCGGGCGGCGAACGTGACGGCCGTAGCGGCCACACACAGGAGGAGACTGAAAAATTCCTGGATTATTCCGCGCGGTCGGTAGTCAGTACGTCAATTCCAGATAACGTTTTTATGAGCACAGATTGAGAGGATGTCTGGGAATAGATCTTGGTCGGCAAAGGCTCCTCCTCCACGGATGCAATCAAAAGTGACGAGCATCACAGAACAGCGCATTAAACAAAGATCGAGCTGGTAACGATGGAAAGGTGACACATATTTTTTTGTTAAGGGCAGGCATAAAACGGATGAAACAACCATGACCCTCAAACATCTCTTCCGACTGGCGACCATAACGTTCGCTATATTCGGTGCCGGAATGTCTCTCAGTACAGCAGCGCCTGCGTTCGCTGAATCGCCGTTATATCCCTGGTGCGCACAGGGAAGCATCATTCGCTGCTGGTACATGACGCGCGAACAATGCGAAGAGGCCGTCAATTATCACGGTTTCTGTGTAACCGATCCCAACGTGCCACGGCGCTATGGCGAAAGACTCCGCGGTTAGTCGCCGACGTCCTTCTCGCCCGCGCGTGAGCATGCCGAGAGCGGGTATCGGGCTGCGCAAAACTGTGTGAATGAGCCGAACGAATAGCGGCGCCGCGCCGGTTATTCCTTACACCGATTTCAATCTCCTCGAACGGGCCGATCGAAACTGTCGGTGCAGCATCGATTTGCAGGCATTGAAAAACAGGGCGCGCAAAGCCGCCCTGTTTGGCTAACTGCACAAAATCTTGTGAATGAACCCAACGAATAAACAGCGCTGCTGGCGATAGAGGCAATGCGAGGCAGTTGAACACGACCTCGAGGAGATTGAACCATGAGTGCAACGAAACTTGTCGTGGCGATGGCGTTGCTGTTGAGCGCAACCTCGGCCACATTAGCGCAAGGTCCGCAATGTTACGGTGATCGTCCTTACTACGACTTTTACGGCGCTGGATGGCTCGACTCCGAGTTGCATCTCGGCATCGACTGCAACATCGCGCCACCCGCCCGTGTGCATTCCGGCGGACACAGCTGGCGAAGCAACGGCAGATAGGCAGTTGCGATCGATATCGAGCCGGTAAGATGGGTGGAGCGAGCGGCCTTCGCTCGCTCCGCGAGGGCGCGTGTTCGAGACGGTCACCATTGTCGGTGCGCCATCGACTTGTCCCGCTGCTCGAGTTTTTCGATCGCATGTCGATAGCCGGCATCGATCGCACGGTCGCATGCCTTCCAATCCAGCAAATCAACGGTCTCCAAAGCGGGCTTGAACAAGATGTCCGCTTGACCGCACGCTGCCCTCCCGAGAGCATCGCTGCTGACGGTGGCGGCTCGGATAAGCAAATCAACAATCGGAGGCATCTTTCCCCACCGACGCCAAAACCGCCAATCCGGTTGCGCGCCGTTGCCGCCTCCAAAAGAGACAAGAGCTGGGTCACTGGCCGCGTCGACGGCAATGACAGGCCCGCGCTTGGAGTCCATCACGTCGACCGGCAACCAATTCATGACGCCGCCGTCAACATGAGCCTCTCGATCTATCATGACCGGGGGCAGTAAGCCGGGAATGGCGACGCTCGCGCGCAAAGCACGGCTTAATGGTCCATCACGATGCGCCGCGACGGCTCCCGCTGACAGGTTCGTCGATACGCAGAAAAATGGCCGCCAGAGATCCTCGATACGCATGCTGCCGAAGTGCTCCTCAAGTCGGCGCGCTACCTTGTTGCCTTTGACCAGCGAGAGGAATGGCAGTGTGTAATCATTGATCGGGTTCGACTCCACAAACGCGCTGCGCAGCCGCTCTCTTATCTCGTCGTCATCCCATTCCATCGCGACGGCCGCACCTACAATTGCTCCCATACTGCAGCCCCCGACCCGGTCGATCGGTACATGTGCCTCGCGCAGTGCCCGAACGACGCCGAGGTGGGCAAAACCACGCGCCCCACCAGCACTCAGGACGAGCCCCACCGCTTTTCCTCGCAGCAGCCGCAAGAGGCGGGCAATGTCGTTTGGATTGCCGTGGCAAATTTGACAAACGACGTCGATCGACAGGCGCGCGCGCCAGCGCTCAACGGTTTGTCCTATGTTCCGCCGTTCCTCTTGGAGCACGACGAGGTCAAACGGTCGGCGGCAATCCTTACCTTCTTCCGCCAGCCATGCGGGCACCGCGAATGGCGCGCCGGAAGACGCGACGAGCAGCACTCGGTCGGCCTGGCGCAGGCAGAGCTTGGTCCAGTCCGGATTTGCGGGTTCAGCGCAGTAGACAACCAGGTCGTTGGCAGCCTCTGCGGCACTGAGCCATTCGGTTGAACGATTTGCCGATTTACAATCGAGCAGTAACGCTCGTTGGCCGTCAGCCACCAATCTATTTACGAGATCATACGCGACGCGACGATGATCCGTATAGTGGTCAGTAGAAACCATGGCCACCGTCCGAACCTGAGCCTGGTCATCGAGGTGGCGAGTTGTATTGCGTAGTCTCCTTACTAAGAGCGACAGGAGGGACAGCATCGACTTTGGATACTGCTCAACAAGGCGCTCACATGAAGACTTGTCGAGCCTCAACAGCTCGGTGTCGCGAAGCGCCTCGACGGTCGCCGACCGAAAACCGCCGTCGAGAATCCCCATCTCTCCAACCGTCTCCCCGGCAACGATGCGCGAGACCAAGGTATCGCGGCCATGACCGTCAGAAACAGAGACACCCAGACATCCCGACATCACGACGTAGAGTGCATCGGCGACGTCATTCTCACGGAAAAGAGTCTGGCCGCCTGGAACGCGCACCCACTTGAGCTCAGCATCGAGGGCGGCGAGTGAAGGCTCGTCAAGCGCGCTCAGTAGCGGTACGGAGGAAAGTCGTCTGCCGACAGATCCTTCTTCGATGCGAGATCGTTGGACTTGGTGTCGCATTACGCATTCCAGTCCGAAAGCTGCAAGAGTAACTATCTGTCTCCAGGATCGGGGCAACCATCAAGAAATTCCCGAATTACACGGGTTCAAACTGGCAGCAAGGACGGCATAGACCGGTTAGGACGATCCGGCAGGGTGCAGAGCAGCAACCATCATTTGACCGAATTCGCTGAGCTCGTCCGGGGCGATATCGCTCACCGCCCAAAAATCAAGACCGGCTTCCGACCAATGCCGAACATTGTAACCTTGGATCGCCTCGATCGCGGTGCTGGCGTGCGATGCGCCCAATCGTTGGGCGACAAACAGGTTGATAATGTGCTTGCGGCGTTGATAGACAACCGAAGCCACCGACTCGCCGTCGATATAATCGAGGCGGCCGCCGAGGAGCCTAAAGCCCTGCGCCGTGAGGTCGACGACAGGCGGCGCGACGTCGAGCTTACCGTTGAACCATGGCTTGACCGTGTGCTGGTCGCTCGTTTCCACGTCTATTAGATGCCCAGCCTGGAGCGAGCGTATGTGGGCGGATACGACCTCGTTGGCGATAGTTTGTTGCTGATCGGTGCCCACCACGGTAAGGACAAGACTCGCGGCCAATGCTGCGGATAGCGCAGTGCCTACCGCAAATCCGCCGAAGAACGTTCGCCGCGAGGGCTGAAAGAATTTTCGGGGAGCGATGACGCGTGCGGAGGGCAACGGCAGGGCCTTCTCGATACGGCTGCGCAGGTGCGCGGGCGCAGCCATCTTCAGACCTGCGGCGCTCACTGCGTCATGCAGATCACGGAGTTCCGTGAGCTTCTCGGCGCAGGCGGGGCAAGCCGCAACATGCTTCTCCGCGTCGTGGGCATGGCCGGCGTCGAGCTCACCGTCGATCAGCGCATTAAGCAGGATTTCAGAGTCATCGCAGTTCATGGCATCGCCCCTTCCGCACCGTTCCATGCCGCGCGCAGCATCGATCGCGCGCGGGCAAGTCGCGACATCACAGTTCCCACCGGCACGCCGGCGACCTCGGCGATCTCGTGATACGACAAGTCATTCATCTCTCGCAGTACGATGGCCTCGCGGAACGGCTGCGGAAGCGCGGCGACGAGACGGCGGATCGTATCGCCATCCTGCCGACGCACCATCGTCGTCTCCGGCGAGGACGTCGGCTCCTGCCATATCGGCAACTCTTCGGCAGCCGTCTCATGTTCGGAGAAATCGGTCGGTGTTTCTTGTTTGCGCCGTCGCGCGAACTCGGCGTTGCAAACGTTCCTTAGGATGGTCAGTAGCCACGGCTTCATCTCTGGACTACGATAGCTGTCGAAATGGCGTGAGGCTCTCACGTAACACTCCTGAGCTGCATCCTCGGCGTCCGCGGGGTTACGCATGAGATAGCGCGCCAGCGAGTAGACGTCGTCGAGATAGGGTAGCGCGGCGTCGCGAAAACGTCGTGCTCTGTCACGCTCGTCATTGTCGTCACCTGTCATCGTGTCTCGCCCAGCCATCCACGTTTGAAGCTTAGGCTGATCAAGTATCAATTCGTGGCGTTGCTCCCCGTTGCGGCCTCTACAACGATCGTGCCCGTCATATGCGGATGAACGTAGCAGAAATACTGATAGGAACCCGGCGTGGTGAACGTGAACGAAAAGCTATCATCGGTGTCGAGCGCCTTCGATCGGGTAAAGGCGTTGTTGGTTGCAGCGATGCCATGCGGGATGTCGTCCTTGTTGGTCCAGGTTACCGTCGTGCCAGCCTTCACGGTCATCGTTTGCGGCGTGAAGGTGAAATTGTCGATCGACACGGCTGTTGTTGGGCTCGCCGCCCTGGCAACCAAGACGCCGCCGGCCAGACCCGAACCGACGACCGCGCCAAGCACGGCCGCGACAAGTGCATATCTCATCATCTTTGCTCTCCTCAGGCTTTAAGTGGCGTGTCGATGATGGCGAGCTGCTTCTCGTTCTGCTTGAACGTGATGCTCGCCGTGCCGAGCATGGTGCGAAGCTTGTCGTCGGCGACCTTCATCGGTCCGGGCGAGGGAGCGGCGCCGGGCGCCGGCTGCGGAAATGCTGTCGAGCGGGCGGTATGGAAGGTGACGTTGCCTTCGACCTTCTGCATCACTTGGTGAATATGGCCGTTGAGCACCGTCACCGAGCCGAACTTTTTGAGGTATGACAGCGCCCGGGCGCCGTCTTCGGTGCCCCAGCCCCATTCCGGGTAGACCGTCCACAGCGGGATGTGGGCGAATACGACGATGGGTGTCGAGGCGGAGCGGCTCCTCACGTCAGCTTCGAGCCATTCCAATTGGTCGTTGCCGAGATTGCCAAGCCCGCCGGCCTTGAGATCGACGACGTTGACCAGACCGATGAAGTGCACGCCGTTGGCGTCAAAGCTGTACCAGCCGGCGCCCTTGGTGCCGCGGCCGTAGCGCTCGCGATAGAACTTCTGTTCCGGGTCGAGGAAATCATGCTCGCCGGGAACGTAATGCACGTCGAGCTTACTCTGCGAGATGATCCGGTCGGCGTCATCGAACTGGGATTCAAGCGACAAGTGGCTGATATCGCCGGTATGGATCATGAACGCTGGTTTGGTCGGCAGCGCGATGATCTTGCTCACCGCCTCTTGCAGCGTGCCAAGCGCATTGGGATTGGCCGGCTTGTCGAAGCCGACATGGCTGTCGCTGATCTGCAGGAATGTCAGGCCCTTCGCTTCCTGCGCTTGCGCCTCGCCCATGATGCCAAGCGAGTGCGGCACGCCGCCGGCAATGGTCCAAAGCACGCCGGTGCCGACCCAGGTCATGCATTCGAGAACTTTGCGTCGGTTGACGCCATCGTCGCGGTCGAAATCGTTCATTGCCATTCTCCCATGAAGCGGACAGGCCCAAAGCCGATGCAGCGATTGAGGCTTCTAAGGACCAGACTGATCGGCCGCGCGGCTTATTCCCCAATGCAGAGAAATATTTAGGCCTCGCTCTGGCGGGAACAGAGGACGAGCAAGGAAAGGGGCGAGCCGAAGCCCGCCCCTCCTTTCGTTGGCTCAGTACTGCTCAAGCATTTGATTGTAGCCGGCGCTGCCACCGCCGGTGACAGCCGGGTCGTTGGAACCGGAATTCGACGAGGTGCCCGGAACATTCGCGAAGGCATGCAGCCCGTTCTGACGCGCGGCGGTTTTGGCACGATTGCCCTGCGGGACGACGTATTCGTCGTTCTGAGACGGAAGTCGGCCCGTAACTGAACCCCGCCACATTACCGCTGCCAGCTTCGGGATCGAACGACTGGGCCAATGCCGGCGATGCGATGCCCGCGGCCGCAATCGCAGCGATCAGAGCGAATTTTGAAATGATCGTCATTGTGTTTTTCTCCTGGTTACGAAGCGAACAAGGACCCAATGCCCTCACTCCCGCTGCCGAGAAGATCGAAGCGCACCGCCGGAATTCCATCACGGCTGCGTGATTCACCTGGTGAGCCCTACAAAAATAATTTGTTCACATTTTTTTCTTGGTCTCGGGAATAAACGGTCCCGTGGTCCAGTCTCGTGACTTGAAGCCGCCGGGGTGTGTTGGCTTCTAAGGGGGATGGGTCATGAGCAAATTCGATTGCAAGGACGGCCGTAAAGCGCGCAGCGGCGACGAGAAGGCTATCCACGATCGCGAAACAACGAAGTCGTTTCCGGCAACGATCGGACTTCATAGGAAACCGCCGTGGAAAACGGCCCTTATGTCTGCGGCGGCCGTATTAAGCATTGCCACCGCAGCACACGCCAACGAATTGTCCGACGTCAAGGCGCAATCCGAACAGATCCGCGAACAAAACCAGGTGTTGGCGAGGCAAGTCGTGGAGCTAGAAAAGCGGCTGCATAAGCTCGAGACGCAGCCCGCAAAGCCGCCCGTTGTTGCGGCACGACCGATGCCACCGGCGAATCCGACAGCTCCAGCGCCCGGCAATTACAATAAGGCTCCTTCAACAGCCGCCGACGACGGCAGCCTGACTTGGCACGGCATAACCTTGTACGGCGGCATTGACATGGGTTTGGCTTATCAGACCCACGGCACCCCTCTGAGCAACAGCGCAGGGTTCGGCTTGGGATATCTGATCTCGAAGAACAGTAACAAACAGTATCTCGGCGCCGCGCCGAACGCGCTGTCGTCTTCGAATATCGGGCTCAAGGGAAATGAGGAGCTATTCCCCGGATTAACAGCGGTATTCAATTTGCAGACATCGTTCCTGCCCACGTCGGGCAGGCTTGCCGACGGACTCGGCTCCATCGTGCAAAACAACGGCGTGCCGCTGGCCTCGCAGACGACATTTGCCGATTCCAGCAAAGACGGCCAGGCCTTGAACACGGCGGCCTATGGCGGCCTCAGCTCGCCGGTTTACGGCACGCTGACCTACGGCCGGCAAAACGCGCTGACTCTGGATGGCGTCATTGCCTATGACCCGATGGGCGCGTCCGGCGCATTCTCTGTGATCGGCTTCCAAGGCGCGACCGCCGGCGGCGGCGACACCGAAAATGCCCGTCTCGACAATTCGCTCAAATATACCGTGAATCTCGGTCCATTCCGCGCCGCGGCCGCGGCGCAACTGAGCCCCAACGGGGACGGCTCGCGCAATATCGTCCAGGGTCAAGTCGGCGTCGACTATCTCGGACTGTCGCTGGATGCGATCGTCGGTCACGTCAAAGACGCGATTTCCGCGGCCCCGCTCGCCGTCGGCTTTGTTCCCACCGCCACCCAGCTGGCGCAGGCCGGCTCTGGACTTGTCGCAGGAACGGTCTCCGACAATACCAGCTTGATGCTGCTCGCCCGCTACGGAATAGGACCGGTCAAGCTCTATGCCGGCTATGAGAATATCCGGTACGTCAATCCGACGGTTCCTTTGCCGGTCGGCTCCACCATCATCGGCGGCTACACGCTCGGCACGGTCAGCAACGTTGGCTTCCCGAATGCCAGGGATCTGCAAGTCTTCTGGACCGGAGCGAAATACGCGGTGAGGTCGGACATCGATCTGATGGCGGCTTATTACCACCAACAACAAAACAGCTTTGGTGTGGTCGGTTGTTCAAATGCCTCCCTCGCGACATGCAGCGGACAGCTCAACGCGGTTTCTCTCGTGCTCGATTATAGATTTGCCAAGCGCTTCGATGCTTATGCCGGCGCCATGTACTCGCAGGTCTGGAACGGCCTCGCCAGTGGCTTCCTGAACAGGTCCACCATCGACCCGACTGTCGGCATGCGCTTCCAGTTCTGAGGTAAAACCGCTTCAACAGTGCAATGCAGTGGCATTGCCTCGTGTCCAACCCGTGCCGATCAACGGCAGCTCGAATACATCGCGGCCAATTCGGGCCCGCTCAGATATATGATCTGCGTGTGCAATCCACCGTGCTGGATGATCCACTTGCGAACATCGGCGGGATAGTTCGACCACAGGTAATAGTTGCCCGCACTGCTGATCTGTTCGCCTTCAGACGTCGGAGTCCAAGCGGAGTGAAAGGCCAACACGGCGCGCGGTGTGACACAGATCCGGTTCCGCGGAATGACACCCAAGAGCATCGTACATGCCGAGGCGCAGGTGCCGTCGATCTCAACCCGGTCGCCCTTTTCCCGCAGCGCATGGTACTTGCTCAGGTAATGGCCGATCTGCCCGCCGCGATCGTCGGTGATCCTGACTGTAGCGGATGTCGACGAGACGCCCAGCATCAGCAGCACCAGGGGGATTGCCGCAGCAGCAAAGCATGCCTTCATAAGCGAGACCTCCCGATATGCGTCCGGACAACATATGACTGATTTCTGTTCTTTTCCTGTCAGTCAAGTCCATGTGATGCGATGCCCCCAACTCCGATGACGTTCCGCGGTGCCCGCAAGCTTTGCGCATCACCAGGCCGGGATCCCGAACCTCAGCGCATCAGCGGCGCTATGAACAATCGACCTCCGAATCGAGCGCGTCTTCCTAAACACGGTCTCTTCGGTTCTAGTGGCATAGCAAGCGGCTGGATTGATTTGGGAATAAATCTCGATCTGGTCTGGTCATGGGTCTGCGTGATCCGGAGGCGCGAATTCTTCGATCGACCTGCAATCCCGCAAGAGCTGTGGCACGGAGGCATATCATGGACGTGAAAGTCGGTCGTATCGAGAGCCCCCGCGTGAGCGTTGGCCGACCAAATCGAGCGGCCGGCGCGATTGCGTTCGTCGTCGCGCTTATGGTTGGGCATTCGGCGCCGAGCTTCGCGGCCGGAGATCCGGATCACGGAGCGAAAGTCTATCGCCAATGCATGATCTGCCACTCCCTCGATAAAAGCGGGATCGGACCGAGCCATCGCGACGTCTTCGGGCGCACCGCCGGCAGCGTCCCGGATTATAGCTACTCAACCGCTTTAAAGGGCTCGAACATCGTCTGGAACGAGACCACGCTCGACCACTGGCTTACCAATCCACAGGTGCTCGTCCCCGGTACCAAAATGATGTTCTCGGTAGGCGATGCACAGGATCGCGCCGACGTGATCGCATTTCTCAAGGAAAAGGCGACAAGTGGTCAGTCGAATGCAGTGCCAGATGCAAAATGACAGGACAGTGAAGCTGCCTAATGGGAGATTTTGTTGAATGCGATTCCCGGCATTGCGGCAGTGATCGGCCTGTCCCTCTGTGCTTTTGCCGCTTCGGCGGCAGCGGCTGAACAATGTCCGCAGAAGGACAGCCCGATTGATACGGATCGGCCGGACGTAACCAACTCCAGTGTGGTAGTGCCGCAGGCCAGTTTCCAAATCGAGAACGGCATAAATCTCAGCCAGCGCGAAGGTGACCACGTATTTGATGGAACCGACAGCCGGCTGCGCTGGGGAATTGCACCCTGCTTGGAGATTTTGGTCGACGTCCCGACCTATATTGCTGCGCTGCGAGCGCCGCTGAATTCAGGATTCACCGATGTGGTGCCGGCGATCAAATGGCAGATCAGTCCGTTACCGGGAAAGATCGATCTCTCCGCGACGCTAGGAGCCGGACTGCCGACCGGCACCAAGTCCATCGCGGGCCCAGGAGTGCAGCCCTACGTGCAATTTCCGTGGTCGTGGCAACTGGGTAGCAGTTGGAGCGTCAACGGCATGCTCACGAATTTCTTTACACCAGCGGATCCGACCAACAAGGTCTCCACCGAAACAACCCTCGTGCTCGAACGCGAATTCGCCGAGCGCGCGTTTCTCTTCATCGAATATGTCGGCGATTACCACGTCCACGGTGGGCCTAGCTACCTCTTCAATTCCGGCGGCGGCTATCGCATCACGCCAACACAGCAGATCGATTTCCACATCGGTATCGGCCTCAACGATAATGCGCCGGCGTATATTTTCGGGATGGGCTACTCATTTCGGCTCGATAGTCCGCACTGATCGGACAAGCGCGTGCCCCTCAACGCATCCATTACTTTCAGTATGGAGAGACTTGCCGGTTGATCTGCCCAGCGGAAGAACGCCCCTGCGCGTGTGCGTGCATTATTGCTACGCACGCCCCGAAGAAAGTCACGCATGCGGCCAGAGAAAGTGTCGCTAACGTCATCCGCGCAAATCTCCTCGTATGCATTGCGATCTCCTTTGAGCCAATCCCAGAATTTCGTTCGCCCGAAGCTCAAGTCGTCACGTTCGCTAACGCGACGATCATCCAGGGTTTCCAAGGCGAAACTGCCTTTAAGGATGAGACCGGGGCGCAGCATAATTTATTCCCGGGCAGCTCGCTCAATATGTCTATGAAGACGCCGTCGGAAATGACGCGTCGGCCCTCGACCGCCGGGAATAATCCAGGCGCTTCCCAGTCTCCTTCTGTGCGTGACTGCTGGTAGCTTTCGCTTCCACCTCGGAGAGCCGCAGTCGGTTCCGTTATGAACATGGAGGGTCGATCGTTGGCCCGAACTGCAGCCCTGCCCATTTTGTCGGGCGAAGTCCATCTCACCCAATATCCAGAGCAAATCAGGCGATTCCCGATGCTGGAACCGCAGGAAGAATTCATGTTGGCGAAGCGTTGGCGGGAGCACGGCGACCGCGACGCGGCGCATAAGCTCGTCACTAGCCATCTTCGCCTGGTCGCCAAGGTCGCTATGCGCTATCGCGGCTATGGTCTGCCCATTGCCGAAGTGATCTCTGAAGGCAACGTCGGCCTGATGCTGGCGGTCAAACGCTTCGAGCCCGACAGGGGCTTCCGACTTACGACCTACGCCATGTGGTGGATCAGAGCGGCGATCCAGGAATACATTCTGCGCTCATGGTCGCTCGTTAAGATGGGCACCACGGCCAACCAGAAGAAGCTGTTCTTCAATCTGCGCAAGGCCAAAAGCCGCATCTCCGCTCTCGACGAGGGCGACTTGCGGCCGGATAAGGTCCAGCTGATCGCCAAGCGGCTCGGCGTCACCGAGCAGGACGTCGTCGACATGAACCGCCGGCTCGGCGGCGATGCGTCGCTGAACGCGCCGATCCGCGAGGACGGCGATTCCGGCGAGTGGATGGATTGGCTGGTCGACGACAGCGCCAGCCAGGAGAGCCGGCTCGCAGAATCCGAGCAGTCGGACAACCGGCACAAGGCGTTGGGCGAAGCGCTCACGGTGCTCAACGATCGCGAGCGCCGCATCTTCGAGGCGCGGCGTCTCGCCGACGATCCGATCACCTTGGAGGAGCTCGCCGGGGAGTTCGGAGTGTCGCGCGAGCGCGTGCGCCAGATTGAGGTGTGCGCCTTCGAGAAGGTGCAGGAGGCGGTGAAGAAAAACATAGCCCGCTTGGAAAGGCCCGCGGCCGACGCGGCGATACGAACTCGACGGGTCAATCAAACAACCAGATTCTCAGGTTCACATTCCGCAATGGTTTGACGCTGCGGCTTTATCAATCAGCGCTCATGAATTAGATCAGCCATGGGTCGACACCGCACACACCAAGATCAAGGCGCTTCCAATCGCCACCACGACGGGGATTGTTGCAATCTGGCGGAAAGCTACGCGACCGCTAATTCGGCCCGTTTCAACGTCGACTTCACCATTGAGAAACTCCCGAAAGGTCCGAGTGCGGGTGTTATTCATTGACTCTCTCCTTGAAGCCAATGCAACGCGGCTTCCAAATATGAGAATCGACAGTGGCGGCGTTTATTCCTCAATCATTGTGGGGCTACCCTCTTAGCCTCGTTCATAAAGACGTGATCTTGAGAGAAACACGGCGAACGCGAAGGACCGGGAATATTTGACCAGGCCTTACAGTCTTCTCCTGTGTGTAGCCGCAAAGCCGGCGAGAGGAGATTCGACGATGTTCACCAACACAAAAGTTGCCCTTACCATTGGAATTGTACTCAGCACCGTCGTTTCGGCATCGGCCGCAACGAAGCCTCGCGCGACGCACGTTAGGCGTTCGGCGATCTACAACGTTGTTCCTAACTACAACACTTGTCCGGCGTCTGGTGGCCCGTCTTGCAGCGACGCTTGTCTACCGTCTGGGCCTCCTTGCAAGACGGAACCAGATGGCTGGTGACGGTGCAAAACGTCTCGCGCGGTGGTGCCTAAGGTATTTCTTGCCTAAGCCTCAGCACCCGGCGACAACGGAAGGCACGTCGAACACTCGCACGCCCAATTCCTTTGGCATCGGCGCAAGCCATGGCGAGGCATGCAAGACGGTACGCGCGTCGGAAATTCCTTGCTGCCACCGCTTTTCCATCGACGCCCGGTTGAACTCATAGTCTTTTGAGACGCCCTGAGGTTCGGTCGGGCGATAGACCAGTTGCACGATATCCATCTCGGTAACGCAGCCCAGCTCGTAGAGCCGTGCGGTGGCGAACATCGCCAGTACGATGAGAACCGTCGCCCAGTGGAAGCCGATGGTGACGCCGTCGAAAGGTGGGCGCCGAGCGCCAATCAGCGTCCTGTCGGCGTTCGCAGATTTGGCGGCACTCATCGCGGCGCTCCCGCACGGATCAAAAGCGCCGTTATCAATTGCGCGATGGCCGTTGCAGGCCGCCACGAAAGCTTGGCAGCGACATTCGTCATTGGTTGATGGCGGCAATCAATCATCCTCACGATTGGCTGGCAAGCAATAGTCCTGCACCACGTTTCTCCTGCGATTACGAACCCGACCGGCAACAAGACGCAATGGCGTGTGTGTTTATTCCCGCCTTGTCTCGGCCTCGGCAAAGCCGAAAGCCCCGGCGCATTGCGCCGGGGCTCCCGCACCGTCTCGCGCGGCGTGCACGGGGTGGGAGACTGGCACTTATTCCCCGTGGGCGGGCTCGAGATAGCTACTGTGTTCGATTACTTATCAGCTACGCGTACGACTTGAATTCACGGTCATACCACTCAATCGATCTTCGGATTGAGGAGCTCCTGCGACCGCGCCGAATTCATGTTGGCCTTGGTGATGACGTTGGCGCCGGTATCGATAGCGGCCGGCACATTCTCGCCCTTCGCGGCAGCAAGCGCTGTCTTGACGGCGTCATAACCCATGCGGAACGGGTCCTTCACAATGAGCGCGTCGATCGTCCCGCCCTGCAGGGATTTGACGAGTTTGTCGTCCGAGCCGAAGACGACGTAATTGATCCTGTCTCCTGACTCCTTGTTGTAGACTACTTGGCTCGCCCCCTCCGCGATGATTACGTTCGAAACGAATACGCCGCGCAGGTCCCGATCGGCGTTAACGAGATCCTTCATGATCGTAAGCCCGGTCGCCGCCTGAGCATCGGCGACCTTGTCGGGGAGTACATTCAAGGCCCGATATTTCTTCGCCACTTGCTCCTTAAAGCCCGTGACGCTCTGATCGGGCGACGCGGCGACGGGTGAAGCGGTGATGATAGCTACGTCGCCTTCGGTATCGGCATAAGTCCTGGTCATCGCATTGGCGAGAGCATCGGCAGCCATGCGGCCAGCCTGCACGTCGTCGGTCGCCAAGAACGAGGTCCAGGCCTTGGTATCGGCGATGGAATCGATACCGATGATTTTGACTTTCTTTGCAGCTTCATCGATCGGCTTGCCAAGCGGTGTAAACTGCGCCGGCGCAATGACGATCGCCGCCGGATTCGAGGCCACAGCCTTTTCGAGAATGCCGATCTGGCCCGCGACATCGGCTTCGGATTGGGCGCCAAGCGCCGTAACGTCGGCGCCCAGATCCTGACCGGCCTTGCGCGCGCCAGCCAGTACGGTCTGCCAGTAGACCGATGTCGTGTCTTTCACGATGACCGCAATCGTCGGCTTCGTTTGCGCCATGGCCGGCGCGGCCAGCGCCGCGCAACCCAGGCCGGCCACAATACCGGCAGCTACCACAAATCGTGTCATGATTGTCCTCTTACAGTGGGGAGCCAGCGGCTCGCCGGCTCGCCACGAAATGTGTGATCTCAACCGGGTCCTGCGTTGGTGGGACTCGAATCCAGAGTCTGATCGATAGTGGCGAGCACATTTTTGCCCTGGACGAAGGAGACGCTCCTGATGCCAAGCAAGGAGCGCAGCTTTTCAGCCGGAACAGCCATCGGCCCGGGCGCAGGAGCCGCTCCTGGCGCCGGCTGCGGAAAGCCCATCGACAGCGCGGTGTGGAATGACATGTTGCCCTCCACCTTCTGTATGACTTGATGAATATGACCGTTGAGCACCGTCACCGAACCGAACCGCTTGAGGGTCGACAATGCTTGTTCCGCATCGTCAGTGCCCCAGCCCCAGTCCTTGTAGATGGTCCACAGCGGAATATGAGCGAAGACGACGATGGGCGTGGATGTGGAAAGGCCCTTCACATCGTCGGCGAGCCAGGCAAGTTGCTCCGCGCCGAGCACACCCATACTGCCGGCCTGGAGGTTCACCACGTTGACGAGAGCGATGAAATGGACGCCGTTGTGGTCGAAGGAATACCAGCCCGCGCCCTTGGTGTTCTTGCCGTAGCGCTCAAGGTAGAACTTGCCCGGCGTCTCGTCGATGAGGTCGTGCTCGCCCGGCACGTAATGCACGTCGAGCCCGGAGGTGCCGATGACCTGAGCGGCATTGTCGAACTGTTCCGGCGTTGAAAGATGGGTGATATCGCCGGTGTGGATCATGAACGCCGGCTTGGCGGGGAGCGCACCGACCTTGGCGATGGCTTCTTTGAGGGTGCCGAGCGCATCCGGGTTCACTGGCTTGACGTGGAACCCGACGTGACTGTCGGAGATTTGCGCGAATGTGAATGATTGTGTCGCGGCCGTTGCCGCTTCGGCGCTGCCGAGCAGGCTCAGCGACTTAGGCACGCCGCCTGAAACCGTCCATAGAATACCGGTCCCCGCCCAGGTCATGCATTCCAGGACCTTGCGCCGTGTTGAACCTTCGCCATTCTCGTTATGATCGGAAGCCACTGACATTCTCCATGGAAGAGTTCGGTTGTCGAATTTGATCGCCTTCACGCACTAGACCGAGGACGGCAGCCATTAATTCCCGGATCGCAAATTTATTTTGAAAGAGGTTCCGCCACGTTTGTGCCCTGCCCGACCGAGCCGCGCCCTCATCACAACGTTGCGCAGTGCTCTGCGGTGACTGCTGCGTGAGTCAGGTGGAAACCGTGCTCTGCGATGGCATCGAGAATCTTGCTTACGATTTTATGCCTCAGCGAGTTCTCGTCCGGATGCAGCGTCACGCGTCGTTCAAACCGCCAACGTATCTGAGGATAAATCCGCGATGGAAGGACGTGGCCGCTGGGGTCGGCCGTGAACGCGTAAAGCCCGCTTTCGCCGCAGCGGAACAAGTAGATTGTCTTTGCCTGCGACATTTTCAGTAACAGGCCCAGGCGTAGCCATCAGGCGTAGGGACGTAGCAGCCGCTATTGCCGTTGCCGTAGCCAGAGCCGTCGTCGTAATAGAACCCGTCGTCGCCGAACCCGTGCGGGCGCCCAAAATCGCTGCCAAAGCCTCTGCCGAAATGGCGAGCGGCAAAATGGCTGCCGCCAAAATGCCCTCCGCCTCCGCCACCACCGCCTGCGAACGCAATGGCGGCAGTCGCCATCATCGCCGTGCCGAGGGCAAGCGACCCAGCAACCACAATCACCGTTTTGTGCCTGGAACACCTTGAATCCAATTTTCGCATCACCTGTCTCCGTCGAGACCCTGCGGCCTCGCACAACCAGACCAGGGAGCAGCGCGACTTATTCCAGGACGGCCTTCTCAATCTGTGTTCATGAAAACGTGATCTGAGATGCGGCGTTGGCATTCGACGGCCGGGAATAAGCCAAGCGTACGCCCTCTCCTACGATATGCAGCGGCTCGGCGCGGCTGGTCAGCGGCCAGTTATACCAGCGGAACGGCCCAACCCGGAGACCCCCAATGTTCGGCAAAACAACAATCGCACTTTCCTAGAGGCCGACATGAACACGTCACGCCATTGGATAGACTCAGCTTTCAGCGCGCCGAATTCATCCCCGAGGTCCGCCGGAAGGTCCGCCTCTTTCGGCCTCCTCGTCGCGACGACCGCTGCCACTCTGCTCTGCGGCGGCGGTGCTGCCCATAGCGGGCCGTGCACCTCGCAAATCGAAGAGCTTGAGCGGCAGATCGGGCACGCGTCATCCAGCGCGAAGATCGGCCCAAGCGCTCCACAATCCATCGAGGCGCAGCTTCACCACCAGCCGACGCTCGAGACCGTGCGAAACGCCGAGCGCAAGGCTAATGCGGATGCCGCCGCCGCACTGCAACGCGCGCGACAAGCCGATACTGACGATAACCTCGCCGCGTGCGCCAAAGCCCTCGGCGAAGCAAAGCACCGCTGGTCCATTCCCACTTAGCCTGGCGTGAACGCAGAGCGAGAGATGTGATTGCGAATGCGACAAGATCGAGTCGTTGTGGTCAGCTCTTTGAAGTCGGAAGGCCCATTCGCCGCAAAAGATCCTGGAATCGAGGATCTGACCGGAGAGGATCGAACGCCGGACGCCGCAGGATGGACGCCTTAAATCGCGCGTTAAAGGCTTTGTTCAGTCGATTGATCGCCTCGTCTCGATCGTCAAGTCCCACAAAAATCAAAGCTATATCGGCCTGGACGGAATAGTTCGTAGGATGTCGTGATTCCAGCTCATCGACTATTTTCAGTGCTTCTTCCCTTCGTCCTGAAACCGCATAGGCATAACCCAGATTCGAGTCGAACGCCCCGCTGTGTCCCGAAAGCTCGATTGCTTTTTGAAGCTCAACGATTGCTTGATCGTACATGTGCTTCTGCACTAACGCCTGGCCCAATTCATAGTGGCCGACGGCAAAATTCGCATCCATCTTCAGCGTTTTCTCGCTCTGCTCCACTGCTTCGTCATACCGATGAGCGACGCACAATGCGTCCGCGATATCGGCATTGATGATAAGGGAAAGCGGATCGAGACTCTCCGCTCTTCGCAACTCGATCAGGGCATCGTCATCCCTGCCGACCATGAAGAGATGCCAGGAATACCACTGATGCGCCGTTGCATAACCAGAGTTGAGTTGAATGGCCTGCTTGTATTCCGTCTCGGCAGCGACCCAGTCCCAGCCATAAAGATCCAGCGCGTAGGCCAAGGAGGCGTGAGCCTCGCCGAGGCTGGCGTCCAATACCAATGCCTTGGCCGCAGCTGCCGTCGCCTTCGGGAAAGCATCCAGCGGAGGAAGTACGCCATACTTCCAATCGCCTGCCACGGCGTAAGAGTCAGCCAAGCCGGCGTATGCTTCCGCATAACTTGGATCAATGGTAATCGCGCGCCTGAAGTAATCGATTGCAGTTCTCAGCCCTTCTCCTGTCCGCTTGTTCCAGAAGAAACGGCCTTTCAAATAAGCTTCATAGGCGTCCGGGTCCACCGTCCTCGACTTGGCGAGGGTGAGTTGTTCTTGTGGGTTCACGGTGGCACGAATCTTCTCGGCGATGGCGCGGGTTACCTTGCTTTGGAGCACAAGCGTGTCCCGGACATCTTCATCGTAGCTCCCGGCCCAGATGTGTTTTTCATCACGCGCGTCGATCAACTGGGCGGTGACCCGAATTCGTTCTCCGTCCCGCGAGACGCTGCCTTCAACCACGGCGTCCACATTCAAAGCGCGCGCAATCTCAGCCAATGGCCTGTGGACATTTTTGTAGGTCATCACCGATGTACGGGAGATCACACGTAATGTGCTGATCTGCGCGAGGCGCGTAATCAACGCGTCGGTCATGCCATCGGCAAAGTAATCCTGCGAACCGTCCCCGGAAACATTTTCCAGCGGCAGCACCGCCAAGGAGCGAATCGCAGGTGAAGAATAGACCTCATGGTAGAACACCCATGATATTGCGAATGCAACGACGAGGGCCAAGCCGAAAAGCAGTCGAGCAAGATTGATGCGCGTTGCATTTTGATGTGTTGTCTGCAGCACGGGCGAGAAGGCCGGAGAGCCCTCGTATGCAGGATCGTCGGGAACGGTTTTCGCGCGCCCGTTATCGATGACCGCGACATCGGCGAGGAACCGGTAGCCGCGGCGAGAGACGGTCTCGACGAAGCGGGGATGCTCGGATGAATCACCTAGCGCTTCTCGGATCTTGCTGATCGCTTTGTTGAGGCCGTGATCGAAATCCACGGTCGTCTGCGGCCAAAGTTTGCCGCGTAACTTATCGCGGGTCACCACTTGGCCCGGCGCTTCCAGCAGCATGACCAGCAATTGAAATGGCTGATCCTGAAGCCTGATACGCTTGCCCTGCTTCCTCAATTCGCCGGTTTGAACGTCGGCTTCGAAGGCGCCAAAACGCAAAAGCGTATCTGCTGGCTCGTTGGCGTGCATGGCATACCGTCTGCCAGATGCTATCTCGATCGTAGTGACCAGGGGACAACTCCTGTCAAGTCATTGTTCTAATTACGTTTAGCGGGGGACCTCAATTCCTGCGAATGAGGAGTTCCGCTCCATTGAGGCTATCCGCGGACTGCATCACAACCCGCCCCAGAGGCGCAACGCAGCAACCTCCGCAGGGGCTTCAAATGCAGTTTGTGGGTGTCCAGTCGATTGGCAGTGGGCCAAGCTCATCTCCCTCCCTGCAAGATTCCAACACGAGAGGGAGCACGAGCGAAGACTATGCGCGCTTCACGAGCGTGGTCTTGCCCCATCTCGATGCCGCTTACAATTTGGCGCATTGGCTGACCGGTAATCGCACAGACGCCGAGGACGTTGTGCAGGATGCGTCGCTACGCGCCTTCCGGGCCATCCACAAATTCGCTGGCGGCAATGCCCGCGCCTGGGTGCTGCGCATCACACGCAACACCGCCTGTACCTGGCTCCGTGAGAACCGTCCGACAGCGGTCGTTACGGTCGAGGATCTCGAAGTTGTCGAGGCAGCGAACGCCAAGCCAGTCGATCGGGATGGCAAAACGCCGGAGGCAGCACTCATCGCCAAAAGCGACGCTGAGTGCCTCCGTGCGGCCATTGCAGCGTTGCCGACGCCGTTCCGGGAGACGCTGGTGCTGCGCGACATCGAGGGCCTCGATTACCGCGAGATCGCCGAGGCGACCGAAGTGCCGATCGGCACTGTCATGTCGCGGCTAGCGCGTGCGCGCAGTCGGCTGATCGCGGCTGTCGGAGATAACGAGGCTGGCTGAGCGGGCCGCACGCGCAACTCTCCACACTGAGCGCGGCTTGCGTTCCAAGCCGCTATTGTATAAGCAATCCTGCAGCCGCTAGCTGCGCTACGTGCCGACCAGCCCAGACGTAGAGCCTAGTCAGAGCGCGCCACCCGGCGAGGAGATGAACATGCTCCTTCTCATGTCGATTGCTATGCGCCATCCCCGATCGGATAATATCCACCGCACCCTCCAGATTTCGCATCGAATTAAAGCAGCCCAAGCAGTTCAGTGAGTGCGGAAACGGTGTAGTCCTGCACGTAACCCAACGTTTCAGCGTTGCCCCGAAGTAGACGATACATCTGCGCGGGCAAGACCGGGCCTGAGGGCAGGCCCGAACCGCCGCTGCGTCGAATCCAGGCGACCTTGAAGCCAAAGTGCTTGGCGCCAGCGACGTCGAAGCTGTTGGAGGAAACGAACAGCACTTGGTCGTTCTGGAGGCCGAGAGTTTTTTCCACGAGAGCATAGCAATCTGGGTGCGGCTTGAACTTTCTTGCTCCGTCCACGCTGATGGTGGCGTCAAGGTAAGCATCGAGGCCGGAATTCCTGACCAGCGCCGAGAGCATGGTGGTGCTGCCATTCGACAGGATGGCCAGCTTGTAGCCCCCGTGGCTCTGTAATGTGCCGAGAGCGTCCTTTGCCTCCGGATAGGGATCGAGGTCGAGATATTTATCGAACAGCGGCCTGGTGATATTTTCACTTGGTTCGATTTCGGCCGCGCGTAGCGCAAACTCGAGCGACGCATGCGTGAGAAAGGTGAAGTCACGATATTCCTGCAACGAGGTCTGCAGCCAAGTATATTCAAGCTGTTTGAGACGCCAGATTTGGGTTATGAGATCGCCCTTTCCGGGACAAAGCTCCTCAGTCTTTGCATAGACCGAGTGAACATCATAAAGCGTCCCATATGCGTCAAAAACCAGCGCCCTGATCGCCATGCCTGCGTATCCCTTTTTTGATTTGCTTTATGCCCATGAGCGCATCGATTTCACATACCTCGCGTGATTAATCAGATCGACCAAACGTCATCGCGATTGAACTTCGGCGATCGAGCGTCGCCTTGCTTCCCGCTTTGAGAACGGCGACCTGCTGAACTCGTTGCCGAGCTTATGTCTGGTTCGACCAAAGGCCAGTCTGAATTCGGAATGTCACTTCGCCAAAGCGCTTCTCGTGCTCATGATCGCGTCCGGCAAGCAGACTGCCGAACACCGCGCCCAGGATGCCGAGCGGCAGGGCGACCACCGTTGGATTGACCAGCGGCCATATGGCATTGGGGCCGAGAAAGGCCGGCCCGATGAGCGCTAGGCCTACTGAAGAGACGAGGCCGAGGGCCATGCCGCCGACGACGCCCCCAGTATTGAAGCGCCGCCAGAACAGGGACAGTACTATCACCGGGAAGTTTGCGCTGGCCGCGATGCAGATTGCCAAGATGACTAGCACCGCTACGTTGACTTCCTCGGCCATAATACCAAGCAGGGTTGCGACGATGCCGACCAGCACCGCGGTAATACGGGCAACGAGGACCTGTTGATGCTCGTCGACTTTCCCTTTCCTGAAAAGATTGACGTAGAGGTCATTTGCGACCGCGCCCGACGTTGCAAGCGTCAACCCGGCAACAACGGCCAGGATTGTTGCGACCGCCACCGCCGAAACAAAGCCAAGCATAAGCTGGCCGCCGACCGTATCTTTGCCGCCACCAAGATATTGCGCCAACAGCGGGAGCGTCAGGTTGCCGCCCGGATTGCCCACGCGTAAGGCTTCCGGACCGAGATAATGGACCGCCGCGAGGCCAAAGATCGTCGTACCGGCGAAGAAGGCGCCGGCGAGAAACATGACCCAGATCACCGAGCGCCGCGCGGTAACCGCATCCGGCACAGTGTAGAAGCGCGTCATCACGTGCGGCAGGCCGGCGAGTCCGAGCATGTAGCCCAGTCCGAGCGAGACCTCGTCGAATGGATTCTTCAGTAGGTTGCCCGGCAGCAGAAAATTCGGTCCAGCCTTTGCCTCCGCCGAGGCAAACAGCACCAGCGGATCAAAACCAACTCCTGCCAGAGCGAGAAGCAGAATAATTGCGCCGGCGCCGAGCATGAGAACGGCCTTGATGATTTGCACCCAGCTCGTTGCCAGCATGCCGCCAGCGGCGACGTAGATGATCATGCCGCAACCGACCAAAATCACCGAGACATCATAGCGGATTCCGAACAGCAACTTGATCAGAATGCCGCCACCGGCCATTTGAGGAATGAGGTAGGCAAGGTTGATGACAATGGTTCCAACGATCGCGGCGGCCAGCGCCGGCGGCTGGCGCATCCGATACATGATGACGTCGCCGATCGTGTAGGTACCGGTATTCCGCAGCGGTTCGGCGATCAGCAACAAAACAGTGCAGAAAGCAACCAGCGGGCCGACGGCGTATAGCGCCCCATCCATGCCGTAGAGGGCGGTGAGACCCGTGAAGCCGAGGAAGGCCGCGGCCGAACACCAGTCGCCCGCAAGCGCAAATCCGTTCTGAGCTGCCGTCAACCCCTTGCCGGCCGCATAGAAGTCGACGGTCGTGCGCGTGCGCCGCGCCGCCCACGCGGTGATGCCGAGGCTGATGAGGAGGATGGCCGCAAACATCGCGATGGTGATGAGGTTCATCAAGGCCCTCCCGCCGCACGCGCCTTGTCGACCACCACCTTGAGCAGAGGATCGTGGCGGTTGGCGGAAATACGGGCGTAGACGATGGCGAGCATCCACGACATGACATAGTTGCCGGCTATGAGCACGAAGCCGAGGTTGACCGATCCCAACACCTTCATGCCAAGAATGCCACGCCCGAAGCCGGCCAGCACCGACAAGCCCATATAGCCGACCACGTAGATGACGATCATCGGCACGATCGAGCGCCGCTTGGTATCGATCAGCGTTTTGAATTCGGCGCTTTGCACACTATCTATCCACGCGCCGGCCGCGACTTGAGCACCGTTCACTTTGGCAATATCGGCCATTTTTTCCCTGTAGGACCCGAGGGTCGAAACGGATTGAGACCTCTGAAGGGGTTCGGCGCAGTCCGCATATTTTGTAACGAACGATAAGTTAATGTCAATGAGGATGCTGGCCTGATCGTCGCCGGATGGGTAGTGTCTGAGCTACTGAGTCACTGGTGCCGGGCGCACGTTGCTAAGGGATTACCGATGGGAAGACCGAGAGAGTTCAATGAGGTGGCCGCCTTGGAGGCGGCCGTCAACTGCTTTTGGCAGCACGGCTACGAAGCAACATCTATGCGCGACCTCACGGCATCGATGGGTCTGACCGCGCCGAGCCTCTATAACGCCTTTGGGGATAAGCAAGCTCTCTTTGCCCGCGCCTTGGAACGATACCTCGATTGCACGACGCGCGACCGGCTGCACAGGTACGAGACGTCGCTGCCTCCCAAACGGGCGATCCATCAGTTCTTTGCCGAGATCATTGACCACTCGATCAATGATCGAGAGCGCAAAGGATGCTTCCTTGTCAATTCCGCGCTTGAGATGGCGCCACATCAAAGCGAGCTTCGCGCCGTGATTGCTGAACAATTTGGCGAGATCGAAGCATTTTTCAAAAGGTGCATTCGCGCCGCGCAGGCCCTCGGAACGGCTCCAAGCGGGGTCGATGCGAATGATACGGCTCGCCTGCTGCTCGGAGTGCTCCTTGGCATCCGCGTTCTTGCACGCTCTACGCCGAAACGTTCGCTGCTTGAAGGCGTGTTGCGGCCGGCTCTTGCCTTGCTCGATTTGCCTCGTCACAAAGGCAAGACGCGATGACCGGCGCCCCCGATTATCCTGCAGGCTGCCCATGGCGCGATCTCGCTGAGGTACCGCGGGACTGACCGCAGTATCGTAGAGACAGTCGCGGATGCGAGATTTTGTGAAGAATAAATCTCTCCCACGGGTCAGAATCGAAAGCGAAGGCCGGCCGTGGGATCGACGGTATTGCGAAACAGGAAGCCGCTCGCCAGCCCGTTGGTGAATCTTGAATACACCAAGCCGGCATAAGCATCGAACTTCTTGGCGCCAAATCGACGCCTTGGGTCACCTAGTATTTTGCCCCCTAGGCAAATCGACCCATCCCGGTCTAGACATATTGTAACGATTGTTATAGCATAATTCTAAGTGGTCGTTAAAGAATATCAATAGGGTGTGCGGACCAGGCTAGAGCCGAGAGTTACTTTCTGATGGGTCGCGAATGACCGATCGTTAGCGAATCGTTCGACTGCCACGACCCGCCAGCCGGTCCGCAGCGACGCAATGATGCATCTGGAATAAACTGCGCGGCGAAAATGATTCTCGTGCGATCGCAATGACGAGCATGGCCCGAAGCAATCTTTTTGCGTTCCCATGTTCTATTTCGCGCTAGACGCGGCAGAAAAGTCGCAGCCAAGTTCATCCAAGGCCGTTTCGGTGGCCTGCGTGCGAGCGGCGAAGGAGGTCGGAATTCATGCCAAATACATGGAAAATTCTCGTTGTTGACGATGATTCCGAACTGCGCGAGTCGCTGACAGAACAATTGTTGTTGCACGAGTTCGATGCGGTTGCGGCGAAAAACGGCTGCGAAGGTGTTCAGGCGGTCAAGGTTGGACAGACCGATCTCGTGATCATGGACGTGGGCCTGCCGGACATCGACGGCCGAGAAGCCGTGCGCATTCTGCGTAAAAACGGTTTCAAGGCACCGATCATCATGCTAACTGGCCAGGGCGCTGATTCCGACACCATCCTCGGCCTCGAATCAGGCGCCGACGATTATGTCAGCAAGCCATTCCGCTTTGCGGTGCTGCTCGCCCGCATCCGTGCCCAGCTTCGCCAGCACGAGGCGAGCGAGAACGTCCTCTTAACGATCGGCCCGTACACGTTCCGGCCGAGCACGAAGCTCTTGCTCAACCCCAGAGGCGGCAAGGTCCGCCTGACCGAGAAGGAAACCTCGATCCTACGTTACCTCTATCGCGCCGACCGGCAGCCGGTATCGCGGGAGATGCTGCTGCAGGAGGTCTGGGGCTACAATTCGGGCGTCACCACGCACACACTGGAGACACACGTCTATCGGTTACGGCAAAAGATCGAACAGAACGCCGCCGCCCCCGTCATCCTTGTCACTGAATCTCGCGGCTACAGACTCGTACCGTGATCGCTGTTGCCATGACAACTGAGGATCATAGGAAGACAATGGGCCACTTCGACAAGGGACTGTTCATATGACAAACGCCGCGATAGCTGGTCATATGACAAACGCCGCGATAGCCGGTCCGGTATATGCGCTCAACCTGTTTAATGTCGCGGACCGTGATGAGTATCTTGCCTATTCGCGCCGCTCGGCGAAGGAGGTGCAGGCGCACGGCGGGCAGGTCGTCGCGCTCGGCAAGTTCCGCGAGGCGGCGGCCGGTAATATCAAGCCGCGGTCGGTGATGATCCTAGTCGAATGGGCGTCGAAAGCGGCCTTCGACGCTTACTGCAACGATCCAAAAATCGCCGACCTGCATCCGCATCGGGAGAAGGGTGCCCGTGACTATATCTGGCACCTGTTCGACAAGTTGGAGGATCTGCGGCCGTTTCTTAAGTAACCGCCATGACGCGGCAAAATACCGAAGCGCGTTGCAGTGGAAGCGAACACAGCGACGTGACCGCACTGCCGAGGCCGTCGAAGCCATCGCGGCTTTCCAGCGGCACTGGCGCACCGCTGACGAGTATGGCATCGCAGACCTGATCTGCGATCTGATCCACTTACGCACGTTGGAAGGATAGTTCGACCACAGTATTTGATTCCCTGCGCCGCTGGCCACATTACCTCCAGACGTGGGATCCCAGGCGGAATGAAACGCGAGTACTGCCCGCGGCGTGACGCAGATCCGGTTCCGCGGAATGGTGCCCAATAGCATCGTACACGCCGACGCGCAGGTGCCGTCGATTACCACTTGATCACCGGACACCCGAAGCGCCTGGTACCTGGCCAAATACTCTCCGATCCGTCCTCCGCTATCGTCTTGAATTCGAACGGTGGCGAATGCAGAAGCCATACTCATAATCAGAAGCAGCATCGTCGCCATTACCGCGCGCGCCTTCATTAAAGATATTCTCCTGCAGATTACGCGAACCCTATAACACATGAGCCAAGAATTCTTGCGAATTAATTTTAAGATGCGGCGCAAAAAAAAGATCCAAGCTTGCTGAAAGCGAGGAAGGCAAGCTTGATGGATTTACGAGTGCCGCGCCGCATATTCACGAACTCTGTCAAAGCTCTCAAGAAGTTGTGACGCCCCAATCGTAATAAACCGCGCGCTTGCCCGTATTGCTGATCGGTGACGCAGCAAGAAGCTGCTGTCCCCTTGGGCCCCACACTCGGGGCGATAGTTGTCAAAAGGAGATATGTTATGAGGAAGCGCTTCAGCGCCAACAAATATCTTGCATTCACGCTTGCTCTGGCCGGGTTCGCGGCTGCCGGCATGGCACCGGCGTTCGCCCAAGCCGCCACTAAATACGGTTCTGTCATACCATATCATTATCGCGCCGATGGCACGCAGGCACCGGGATGGTACCCTGAAGCTCCGAGTGTCCGGCAGCTCGCGCAGGCGCCATCGACCAATCACAATGGCTATAGCGCCTATGCGCAAGTCCCTGCAACAATCCTAAACTCGGCCGCGCCGGCGGGCATCAACTACTACAACCCCGCGACGTCCGGTTACGATCCGGGCATCGAAACGCAACGTTAGCGCAGTCCAGTGACATGTCCGGCGTGGAACGAGCAGCGGAGCACCTATCGCGTACGTGTCGCGAATGACACGCCGCTGAATCACCAAATCGTTCTGCGTCGGCGCCGGACATTTTCACTGGAGTTCTCCGCTTCTTGCCCAATGCGCGGCGCGCAGTATTACAATTGGTGCCACGCCGATGACGAACGCGTCACTTTTCTGAGAATAGGACGTGACCGTGCGACCCGAGCTCTCTGCCGGGCTCGCCCTGTCAGGCGAGCCGATTGAGTCATCGTGCGCAGCGGTGCACAGCCACAGACTCGGCCAAACCTCTCACGAAGTCGTGACGCCGTTCACGTAACAAACCGAATTCTCGGTCGAAAGGATGATCAGTGGCGCGGCAAGAAGCTGTGATCCGCTTCGGACCCAAAAGCGGGTCGATACACAATAGGAGATGTGACGTGAAGAAGCTCATTAACACCAAGAAATATCTTCCGGTCGCGCTTGCTCTGGCCGGGTTCGCTGTTGCCGGCATCGCGCCGGCGCTGGCCCAGTCGTTCAATCCGGAGATTGGAACCGGTAACACTTTGCAGTTCAGCTATGGACGGACTGCGCAGGCCAGGCAGCTGGCTGCTCGTCAGAATGGGCTCGACGCTTTCGCCATGATTCCGGGTCCTTCCGCTTCCGGGACCGTGCCGTTTGGTCTCGAGGCGCCGGACCGGTTCGGCATTGAGTCACAGCGTTAGGCCCTTTCGCGTCAGTGACCACCGTGCAGTGATATGTCCGGAGTTGAAGAACAGCGGAAGTGCCTAGCGCACGCTCGAAACGTCGTGAATGACACGAGACTGTCTCCGCAAGTCGGTTTAGATCGGCGCCGGACATTTTCACCGCACGTCAAGTCGGCTCCCTGAGCGCCGTGATTACGGACACGACACGTTACGCATCGTTGTCAACAAGTTACCGATGTAATTCTCCGAATTCCTGGCCAATGCGCGGCTTGCCATAGTTTCAAATTGGTGCGACGCCGATGACGGACATCTCACTTTTCTATGAATCGTGCGTGACCACGCGGTCGGTGTATGCAACGCCGACGACGCGCAGATCGACGACGATGGATGCAAGGGCGACCAGTCAAGAAAAGGAAATTGACTGTCGGAGGGCAGCCTGGATGGTCGCCGCTCAGGCCGGCGATCGAGGCGCCTATGAAACGTTGCTGCGCGACTGCATACCGTTTATAAAACGGGTGGCGCGTGGCCAAGGAATACGACCCGATTTCATGGACGATGTCGTTCAGGAGACGCTGCTCACCATTCATCAGGCGCGGCAGACCTACGATCCGAACCGCTCATTCACGGCCTGGCTCAGAACCATAGCGCAGCGGCGCGCGATCGACGGACTGCGCCGCAATCGCCGGACGGGCACCCGCGAAGTTTATGCGCCACTCGCTTATGAGAACCATTCTGATTCAAGCGGAGATCCTGAGGAGGCGGTATTCCAACGCGACGATACGGAGGTGCGCAATTTGGCCATCGGCAAACTCTCAGCCGGGCAGCGCGAGGCGGTGGAGCATCTCGCACTGCATTCCCAATCGCTTGCGCAGGCCGCCATGGTTACCGGCCGGTCGATCGGATCGCTCAGGGTAGATTGGCATCGCGCCCTCAAGACCCTGCGCGCCCAATTTAGTGGAAAGGACTGAGGCCATGATTCACTCCGATCTAGATGACCGATTGGTTCGGGCACTTGGCGCCGACCTCATTCCGGTTCACCGCTTGGCATCACCAGGTTTGCGCTTGCTCATGTGGTTGGCGATTCTGGGCGCCGCCGCCCTCGCGATTGCGATGGTTTCGGACGTCGGAGCGATGATCCGCCGTCTCACGGCCGCACCGGATACGATGCGGCTTGCGGCGACAGGCTCTATGTTGACCGCCGTGCTCGCGGCCGCAGCCGCGTTCGAGCTCAGTCT
The DNA here is from genome assembly GCA_963724715.1 of uncultured Alphaproteobacteria bacterium. Taxonomy (GTDB): domain Bacteria; phylum Pseudomonadota; class Alphaproteobacteria; order Rhizobiales; family Xanthobacteraceae; genus BOG-931. The sequence continues at coordinate 1,018,162 of CAVRVV010000009.1, forward strand.
ACCCGATCGAAAGGCCACCTGGGCGCTCCTGCCACTGCCGGCTTTCTTGCTTTGGATCGGCGCCAGCGGGATGGGCTGCCTTGGAGCTTGGGCTGTTCCGGAAGCCTATCCGATGCCGCCTGCTCAGACCGAGCACTGCCTGATGTTTATTGTCGGTGTATCCTTGCCGCTGTCGCTGCTTCTTATCGTCATGCTGCGGCGGGGCTTCTCCCTGCGGCCTAACCTGACGGCGATCATTGGTGGACTCGCCTGCGCCTCTGCTGCGGCTACGCTGCTCAACTTCATCCACCCTTACGATGCAGCGGCGACCGATTTAGCCGTTCATGCGCTCGCGATCCTAATTGTGATCTTGGCAAACACGATATTGGGAGGCCGGATCCTTATGAGCAAAAGCGCCTTGACCTCAAGGTAACAACGCGCCCTCACTCCTCGTTCTTTTGCAGCGTCCTGTGCTCTAGGCCTTTGTCGGCGAACTGGAGTGCATTTCGCCCAAACAAATGCCCTTGGAGTTATTCTAGCAGCACCGCCAAGGAGAAGATTTTGCTTCTGGCGAGGAACGGCTATTCCAAAAGCTTTCCGCGGAGAAGCCCTCATGAGCGATCAAATCGCGCCGCTACGTCCGGCGTCCTACGACAAGAAGGTCGGCTTGGTTCTGCAAGGCGGTGGCGCGCTTGGGAGCTATCAGGCTGGCGTCTACGAGGCGCTGGCATCCTCGGAATATCTACCCGATTGGGTGGCGGGAATCTCGATCGGTGCGATCAACGCCGCGGTCATTGCCGGCAATGCGCCGGAGCATCGCGTGCAGCGCTTGCGCAGTTTTTGGGAACAGATTACCGCTCCGGCCGCGCTGTGGCCGTTTGCGTCCGCCGGACCGCTGACGGCATGGCAACATCGCGCGAGTGCACTGACGGCGCTGATGTTCGGCCAACCCGGCTTTTTCACGCTGCGTTCACCGCAGGATTGGTTTTTCTCTGGCAAATGCGTCAGCTACTACGCGACCGCCGCACTGAAGGCGACGCTGGAGCGGTTGGTTGATTTTGACCGGATCAATGACGAGAGAGAGATGCGGTTGAGCGTTGGCGCGGTCAACGTGCGCACGGGCCATTTTGCCTATTTCGACAGCGAGGAAATCACGATCCGCCCCGAGCACATCATGGCTAGTGGGGCCCTGCCGCCGGGCTTTCCGCCAGTCGAGATCGATGGCGAGCAGTACTGGGACGGAGGTCTTTTCTCCAATACGCCATTGCAATACATAGTAGATTATTATCCGCGCCGGAGTCGCTTGATCTTTCAGGTCGACGTGTTTCCAGCACTTGGATGCCTGCCGACCAATCTCGATGAAGTCAGTGAGCGCGAAAAGGATATTCGCTACTCCAGCCGTACGCGATTCATTACGAATACCTTACGCGAAAAGCATGACGTGCGGCACGCGATCAACGAACTGCACAAACTGCTGCCGGCTGAGCTCGCGAGCACCGAACAGGCCAAGCGACTCTATGAACACGGCTGCGTGACTGAGATGGATATCGTGCAGCTGATCTACCGCCCGATCGAACCTCAGGGCGCGTTAAAAGACTTTGCGTTTAGCCGCTCGACCATGGAGACGCGTTGGCAGCAAGGGCTTTCCGACGCGCGCGACACTTTGCAGGCCTCGCCATGGCTCGCGCCAATGCCGAGAGAGCTGGGTGTGCGCGTGTTCGACGTAATGCACGACTTCATGTCATTGCGAGCCGACGCTCGATTCGGCATTGGATAAGAGGAAGACCGCCAGCGCAGAACCGCAAAGAGCGATTGAATTCATTCTGCAGGGAGCCACAAGAGCACAGCATATCGTGGTGGGCGTGACCTTTGAATTGTCGACCGCGGAGTATCGCATCACACCGAATAACCAAGTGCCTTGCGTGCAAATCCATCAGATGCGGATAACAACCGGTCGCGCCAAGACCAGACCGGATCGTCTCTTAGCAATAGCGGAAACGAACTAATGCATCGCGCCCATTGGAAGCAGCCGAACACGGCATAATCGGCATAGGCCGGCGCCTCGCCACCGAAGTAGGGCTGCGATGCGAGCACGGTGCGAATAGGCTCCAAAGTCCTGCGGAACGCCAGCACATTCGTCTCACGATCTGCGCCGATCGTCTCCAGCGCCGCGCCTAAGCGCTTTTCTCGCGTCTCGCGGAAGTAAGCGCGGTCCTTCTCGTCGAGGTGCGTGAAAATGTCGGTGACAACCAAACGCAAAATTCCCCCAACCAAAACGACATCCGCCCAGACGTTGACAAATCGCGTGACCGCGCGGCCCCCGTCCCCACCAAACAGTGACGGACGATCTGGATAGGCGTCCTCAAGATAAGTGGCAATTGTCCAGGAATCGGAAATGACCTGATCGCCGTCGAGGAGCACTGGCACACGGCCCTGCCCGGAAAACGCGATCACGGCCTTTTCGTTAAATCGCCACGGGATCGTATCGAACGCCAGGCCCTTGTGCGTGAGCGCCAGCTTGGTACGCCAGCAGTAAGGGCTGAAACGGCGTTCCGCTTCAGCTCCGGCGAGATCGTACAGTCGCAACCCCATGGACAAACGGCCCCCCTCAGGGGGCGACCGCTGTCGCCGTCTGTCCGAAAAGAATTTTCTTCAATTCCTCCGTGACCGTCGGCTGTGTGTTGATTTCTTTCGCTTTGGCATAGGCACGCACGACCGCTGGCCGCGCCTTGATGCTCTCAAACCAACGCTTAAGATGGGGAAAGCTCTCCAACTTCTGTCCTTGGCGCTCGTGGGGCACAATCCACGGATAGGTAGCCATGTCGGCGATGGAGTATTCGCCCGCCATGAACCGGCGGTCGGCCAGGCGCTGGTTGAGGACGCCATACAGGCGGTTGGTCTCCTTCACATATCTGTCGATCGCATAAGGGATCTTGGTTGGCGCATACTGGCTGAAGTGATGATTTTGACCGGCCATCGGACCGAGCCCGCCCATTTGCCAGAACAGCCACTGGGTGACATTGACCATGCGGCGAAGGTCGGCGTGCATGAACTTTCCGGTCTTCTCCGCCAGATAAAGCAGGATTGCGCCCGATTCGAACACTGTGATCGGTTTACTATCGTCCATTGGCTCGTGATCAATAATCGCGGGAATGCGATTGTTGGGAGAGATCGCAAGGAACTCCGGTTTGAACTGATCGCCTGCGCTGATATTCACCGGAATGATTTTGTACGGAAGGCCAACCTCTTCCAGGAATATCGTAATCTTGTGGCCGTTGGGTGTTGTCCAGTAATACAGGTCGATCATGGGTTCCTCGTTGCGGTTTCAATCCAGAAGGGCAAGCGCCGGCCGTGCGACGCCTTCGAGCAGGGCACGTTCAGGCTTCGAGCGGGCGAGAACCCGAATGCCGAGCAGGACGCCGAGCAGCATGCGCGCGAGATCTTTCGCAGCGCGATCCCGAGGGATCTCTCCTTCGGTTTGCGCCGCTTTGATTGACCGGTAGAAAAACGTTTCAATCTCGGCAAAACGGTCGGCGACGAAGGCGCCCAACTCGCTATCGTGCGGCGCCACTTCCAGCGCCGAGTTGATCAGAAAGCAGCCTCGGCGTTCACGGTCGGTCACCGAATCTTCGATAATCTCCTCGATGAAACGGCGGATAGCTTGTTTTGGTGGCAGCGAGCCTTCAAGCCGCGTGATCAGCGCCCGCGCCGAGCAATCGAGATAGCGCTCAAGCGCCCGTTTGAATAGCGCGCGCTTGTCGCCGTAAGTGTTGTAGAGGCTCGGAGCGGATATCCGCATTTTGTCGGCAAGATCGCGCACCGACGTCGCCTCGTAGCCGCGATGCCAGAAACATTCGATTGCCGCCTCAAGCGCGGTCACTTCGTCAAATTCCCTCGGCCTCGCCATTTCGCTCCCGTTGCCGTGTCCTCGCGTACGATCGTCACCTGCGGCTCCCGATTGACATTATATAGCGTGTGATACAAAATGTCTAGGTTAAGAGCGGGCAGTGCTAGCTCGGTGGATCGCCGTTTCCGGCCATGACGAAGGAACTGACATGGGCGTTCTAATCGAAGGCGTGTGGCGGGATGAAGAGCTGCCGGAGGAAACCGGCCTCGCCGGCGAATTCCGCCGTGCCGTTAGCAGTTTCCGCGGCCGCATCACGGCGGACGGTTCATCGGGTTTCAAGGCAGAGACAGGGCGATATCACCTTTATGTTGCCCACGGCTGTCCGTGGGCCCATCGCGCCCTGATCTACCGTGCATTGAAGAAGCTCGAAGGCGCGATCACGGTCGCCTATGCAATTCCGGGTCTCAAGGAGCAGGGCTGGACCTTCGACAGCAATCCGACGTTCCCGGATTGCACGCCGGACACGGTCAATGGATTTCATCATCTGCACCAAGCGTATACGGCGAGCTACCCGCGCTACACCGGCAAGGTGACGGTCCCCACCTTGTGGGATCGCAAGTCCGGTCGAGTGATCAACAACGAGTTCCTCCGAGATCATCCGCATGCTCAACAGCGAGTTCAAGGGCATTGCAGGCGACGACACCGATTTCTACCCACCTGCTCTCCGCGCCGAAATCGATCGCATCAACGAGCTGGTTTACAGCAATGTCAACAACGGCGTCTATCGCTGCGGGTTTGCCCGGACGCAGGAAGCCTACGATGCAGCCTATGACGCGTTGTTCGGGACGCTCGACGAGCTTGAAGCGAGACTCGGACGGCAGCGTTATCTGGTCGGCCGCCAGATGACCGAGGCCGATTGGCGCCTGTTTCCGACGCTGGTGCGCTTCGACGTCGCTTATTTTTCGCTGTTCAAGTGCAACCAGCAGCGTATCGCCGACTATCCTAATCTTCTGAACTACATGCGCGAGCTCTATCAGGTACCCGGCGTCGCGGCCACGGTGAAGCCGCGCTACTACGTGATCAATTACTGGTCGATCAAGCGGGTTAACCCGACCGGAATTATCCCCAAAGGCACGCCGGTCGATTTCGCACAATCGCACGATCGCACACGCTTGGCGGCGTAATCGAAATACTAAACAAATGACCTATGTCGAGCTCCATCACAGCATTGATTCGCTCTGTGCGCAGAAGGAGCACGTTGCGTTGACGGAGAGGGGCCGATCTACCGGAAAGCACTGGAGCATTAGTCACTATGGTACGGCCAATACAACGGAGCTCAGTTCATGTCCGGTACCGCCCACAGAACGGCCTTTGTCTTCGCCGGTGGTGGGAGTCTAGGAGCGGTTCAAGTGGGAATGTTGCGTGAGCTCATGCGCTACGGCCTCGACGCTGACTTTGTCGTCGGCTCGTCCGTGGGTGCACTTAATGCCGCTTATTTTGCGGCCGCGCCCAATGCCGCCGGCGTGGAGAAACTGGCATGCGTCTGGTGCAGCTTGCGGCGACATGACGTATTTCCCGTAACGGTGCGGAGCTTACTGAGATTCGTCGGCGGCCAGGACCATCTGATTGATCCTTCCAATCTGAGGTTGCTCATCAAGCGTCACGTCCCGTTTTTAAATCTCGAGGACGCCTCCATTCCCGTGCATGTTATCGCCACGAATTTAGGCGGCGCTGCCGTATGTCTGTCATCGGGACCTGCAATTGAACGGATACTCGCTAGTGCAGCCATTCCAGCTGCGTTCCCGCCGGTTCGCATCGACGATGAATACCTCATTGACGGCGCGATCGGGAGCAACACAGCCATTCTCACTGCGGCCAAGCTGGGCGCCACCCGCATCATCGTTCTCCCGACGGGATTTGCATGTGATCTCCACGAGCCCCCGAAAGGCGCAATCGCGCGAGTTTTGCATGCGATAACATTGCTCATTGCCAATCAAATCGCGCGTGACCTGAAAGAGCTCGCTGGCAAAGTCGATATTTCAATTGTCCCCAGTTTATGCCCCCTTGACGTATCTCCATATGACTTTTCCAGCGCCGCGCTGTTGATTGAAAGAGCTGCAGATAACACCCAGAAATGGATCGAGGGTGGCGGGTTGTCGCGCCCGGATATCCCCGATTCACTGTTGCCACATTCGCATTGAGGTTTCGAAGCGTGAACTCGCGTGAGATCATGGCACTTCAGCTTTAGGAGGATACGCGTGAGATACAGATTCCGATCGGTACCGCTGCTGGCTTGGGCAGTCGCCGTCGTTCTCGTCGTCGGACTGGTCGCCGTCACCGCTTTTGCCGACGACCTGGGGCCGCCGGTCGGCACCAAAGCGCCCGATATTGGGACGCCCCCCGATCAGACCGGCAAGCCGCGCGCGCTTGCCGACCTCATGGGCAAGAACGGCCTCGTCCTGCTGTTCTTTCGCTCCGCCGATTGGTGCCCGTTCTGCAAAGCGCAGTTGATCGACGTGAACGGTGGCGCCGCTGAGATCGAAAAGCGGGGCTACGGCCTGGCCGCGCTCTCCTACGATAGCCCCGAAATCCTGGCGGCTTTTACCGCCAAGCGACAGATCGCCTATACCCTGTTGTCCGATCCAAAGTCCGAAGTGATCGACCGCTACAAACTACGCGATCCACAATATCCGCCGGGGAACCGCGCTTATGGAGTTCCGCGACCGATCATTTTCATTCTCGCTCCAGATGGCATCATCAAAGCCAAGCTGTACGAGGAGAGCTTCAAGAACCGACCGCCGGTCACAGCGGTCATCTCCAAGCTGGACGAATTCGGCGGACGGAGCTGAAGTGGTGACAATCGCAAAGTCGATTTGTTGTGTTGTATTCGCGTCCGCCCTGGTCGCGACTGCGGGCAACATCGTTTGGGCGCAAACAAGCCCACAGCACGGTCGCCACGTCACGGCGAGCCTTGTTGCCGAAACGCGAAGTCTAGTCCCCGGCCAGCCGCTACATCTGGCGCTCCGGCAGCAAATTCCGCCGGGTTGGCACACGTACTGGTCGAACCCAGGCGACTCGGGCCTGCCGACGACGATTGATTGGACCCTGCCGCGGGGCTTCAAGGCGGGGCCAATCATGTGGCCGACACCGGAGCGTTTTGCCTATGGCCCCATCGTGGACTACGGCTACCAGCACGACGTTCTTCTCCCGGTGACGATCGAGACGCCGGCCGATCTGCAGCCCGGAGGCGAATTTTCGTTCTCTGCTCACGCAAGTTGGCTTGCTTGCTCGGACACCTGCATCCCCGAGGATGCCGAACTGAGCATTGCCATCCCGGTCGGCACCGTGACCGAGCCTGATCCGCGTTGGGCGGCGGCCTTTTCCTCGACCCGCGCGCGGATACCCGTCCCGAACCCATTTCGGACGAAGTTTTTGGTGAGCGGCGACAAGCTCACGCTGCATGTCGCGACGGGTGATTCAACCCAACTCGGCAACGTAATGTTTTTCCCCGCGGATGCGGAGGTAGTTGATGACGACGCAACCCAAGTGATCACGTCGGACTCCGAGGGCCTCGTGGTTACTCTTCTACGTGACGCCTCGAAGCCGCCTCCCGCGATTCTCAATGGCGTTCTTGTCTTCCATGATCTCATCGCGCAAACCGGCGAAACGTCGGAGGCAATCACGATTTCGGCGCCACTCGCTACGCCGGCATCGGCTGCGCAAGCAAATTTCGGCTTCGTCGGTGCGCTGTTGCTGGCATTCACTGGCGGCTTGGTCCTCAACCTGATGCCGTGCGTCCTTCCTGTCCTCGCAATCAAGGCATTTGGCTTGATGCAGCACGCCCGATCCGCGCCGCGCGAGGTGCGGCTGCAAGGTGTGGCTTATGCGGCCGGTGTTCTGATCAGCTTTGCACTGATCGCAGGCGCGCTGATCGGGTTGCGCGCTGCAGGCGCAGAAATTGGCTGGGGATTTCAGTTGCAATCGCCGCTCTTCGTGGCGGTGATGATTTACGTTCTGTTCGCGGTCGGCCTCAACCTTTCCGGCGTATTCACGTTTGGCGTCCGGATGGCCGGCGTCGGCGGCGAGCTGGCCTCGCAAGAGGGCTATTACGGATCGTTTTTTTCTGGTGTGCTGGCGACGCTCGTTGCTACGCCGTGCACTGCGCCGTTTATGGCGGCGGCGCTGGGTTACGCGATAACGCAGCCCTGGTATGCATCGCTCGCCGTGTTTGAAGGAGTCGGGTTGGGGCTGGCCATTCCTTACCTTGTGATTGCATTCAGCCCTGGCGCGCGACGCTTCCTCCCGAAGCCGGGAGCCTGGATGGTCCGCTTAAAGCAAATTCTTGCCTTCCCAGTCTACGGCACCGCGGTGTGGCTGCTGTTCGTATTGTCGATTGAGGTCGGCTCAATCGGAGCGACCGCGGCGTTGGCGGGTGTTGTGCTGATTGCCTTCGCGGCGTGGCTTTACGAGGCCATCCGGTGGAGCGAGGGCCGATGGCGCGGTTGGGGCATCGGCCTCGCAGTGGCATCGGTTGTCGGTGCATTTGCACTTCTCACCGTGACGAGCGGTGACGGCTCGTCACGTGCGGCTGAAACCGCGGAGGATGCCGGACTTGCTTGGCAGACTTTCAGCCAAGCGAAGGTCGAGGAGCTCCGAATGCAGGGCAAGCCGATCTTCGTCGACGTCACGGCAGCATGGTGCATCACCTGCAAGGTCAACGAACGGGTGGCTTTGGCTGATCCCGCGGTGCTCAAGGCATTCTCCGACGGCGATGTGGCGGCCATCAGAGCTGATTGGACTCGCCAAGATGCCGAGATCACGCGGATGCTGGAAGCAAACGGGCGCGCCGGCGTGCCATTATATTTGTTTTATCCGAAGCCTCGAATAACGGGAGAAACACGGCCACCAATCGTTTTGCCGCAGATTCTGACAGCGGAGGCCTTGCTACGCACGATCCGCGTCCAATGATGTCGCGCGGTAGGCGAGGGTCCGTTTCGATTGCGTGCAAACGTCCGGCTAGGAGTTGATTGCCTTGGTCAGATCATGAACGGGAGGAAAGCATGTTGGAACTCTATCACAGCGTCAATTCTGTCTGCGCCCAGAAGGTGCGTATTGCACTGGAGGAGAAGGGGCAACCGGCCAAGGACCATCTCATGACGCTACGCGGCGACCAATTCGAGCCCGCCTACCTGAAGCTCAATCCTGGCGGCGTGGTGCCCACCCTGATTCACGACGGCGAGTCGATCATCGAGTCCTCGCTGATCCTTTATTACATCGACGATGCCTTCCCGGCGACGCCGCTGATGCCGAGGTCGCAGGGTCTACGCCACCACGTGCGCATGTACAACAAACTGATCGACGAATATGTGCACAATTCCTGCATGATTCTCACATTCGCGACAGCGTTCCGCCCGGCCTTCCTGAAGATGGCGCCCGAAGCCTGGCAGGCCGAAATCGCCAAGTCGCCGCTCAAGCGCCGCGCCGAGTATAAGCGCAGCGTCATCGAGCACGGGCTCGACTCCGAATTCGTGGCCGACGCGCTGGCGCAGCATCGCAAGCTGCTGTCGTGGATGACGGACTCGCTCAAAAGCGGCCCGTATCTGGCCGGCGAGGCCTTTTCCAATGCGGACTGCGCCGTGATCCCCTACATCCTGCGGCTCGAACTGCTCAAGCTGGACGGCATCTGGCACCGCTATCCGGGCGTCGCCGAATGGTGGGCGCGCGTGCGCGCGCGGCCGTCGGTCAAGGCCGCGATCTTCGATCGCATGACCGAGGCCGACCATGCGCCGTTTAAAAATCTTGCCCCTGATCCCTGGCCGAGGGTTCAAGAGTTGTTGAAAGCGGCTTGAGGAATCTCCAGCCCTCAGCCGCCACCGCTGGTCGAGCCCAGGTTCGAGTCTCACTCAGCCGCCGCTCGTCTCTCCAAAACATCCAGCACTTCCAAAGGATCCGCGCGATCGCGGTAATCAACTCCGATATCGGCGAACAGGATCACGCCATCGACGCCAATGACATAGGTCGCCGACAATGGCAGCGACCAGTCGTCCGGCATCCCATTTTTGGCGGGAATATTGAGATTGAATCCGTCATAGGCCGCGCGCAGCTCGTCGGTGAAGGTATAGACGATCCCGAAGGCCTTGCCGACGGACTGCCCGACATCACTCAACACCGGAAAAGTCAGCGCGTTCTTCTCGGCAGTGCTGACAGTATCGTCGGGCTTCTCGGGGCTGATCGCGACAAGCTTAGCGCCGGCCGCGACGATTCGCGGCAGCACGTTTTGGTAGGCTTTGAGCTCGAGATTGCAGTAAGGACACCAACCGCCGCGGTAGAAGGTCACCACGACGGGCCCTTTCACCAACAGAGTTGCAATATCGAAGGTTTGGCCCTGTGCGTCGGGCAGGATGATCGCGGGCGCTTGGTCGCCAACCTGCTTGGCGCGCCGGGCAAACCCGGTCTCCGTTAAGTACTGGATATGCCGCTCCATGATCGCGCGGCGGTCTGCCGGTACGCGCTGCATCCAGCCGGCGCGATATTCTTCAAGCTGTTTGGATAATGTGTCGCTCATGTAGTCGATCTCCTATTGGATGTTATCGAATCAGGCGGGGATGTAGTTCTGCGGGAATAGGTTGCGCCGTGCCTCGTCGTCCATCTCACGTTTGAACGTGACATCCTTGGCGATAGCGCGCGCCCGGGCCACAGCGGGACGCGCATCGATGCCGGCGAACCATCTGGCAATATTGGAAAATTCTCCGAGCCTATCCTCGCCGAGTACGAAATTCGCTCGGTCGATCCAGCCCCAGGCCGCGATATCCACGATGGTGTAATTCTCGCTCACGAGATACTTACGCGCCTTAAGATGCGCATCCAATATTTGGTAATGCCGCTCGGCCTCGCGCAGATAGCGGTTCTGCGCATATGGAATCGGTTCCGGGGCGGCACGTCGGAAATGGGCCGACTGGCCCGAATAGGGCCCAAGCCCGGTCGCCACGAACATCAGCCATGACAGCAACTGGCCGCGATCGGCAGGGCGACCAAGCAACTGGCCAGATTTTTCGGCGAGATAAAGCAGTATGGCGTTGCTGTCAAAAACCGTGACCGGGCCTTCGCCCAGCCCCTCTGTGTCGACGATGGCCGGCGTCTTGCCGTTCGGGTTGATCGTCCGGAATTTGGACGTGTGCTGCTCGCCCTTATAGGTATCGACCGGGATGACCTCGTAAGGGATTCCGGTTTCTTCTAAAAAGAGCGCTACTTTCATTGGGTTGGGCGTGTGGTGGAAATAGAAGCGGATCATTTGGGCTCCGTCCTTCGCGATGCTGCAGTTATCGAACAAAATACCCGACCGCCCCGCGCCGCGTCGTCCGGCGCTCGGGCCATAATTGCTAGCGTCTTATTGTTTGATCGAGAGCAAGAGACCTCAGTAGCCGGCTGCATAACAATATCAACTATATTGTATCGGTCGTTATAATAAAAGCAAGAGGTTTGCAAGTGGGTTTGGCTCAACCACGCTCTCAACCGTTCCACGGATATGAGGGCGAGCTTAACTGCAAAGATCAAGTGTCACGCGGCACAGCACAGCCACAGACTCAGCCACACCACTCACGAAGTTGTGACGCATCTCTCGTAACAACCCGCATGCTCCGTCGAAATGCTGACTAGTGGCGTAGCAAAAAGCTGCGATCCGCTTGGGACCTAACGCGGGTCGATGCTCAAAGGAGATATGACGTGAAGAAGCTTATCATCGCCAACAAATGTTTTCCGCTTGCGCTGGCCGGGTTCGTTGCTGCCGGCACGGTGCCGGTGTTTGCCCAGTCTTCAGGCACTTGGGCTGCTGGCATTGCGACGAGAAGTGTTCGACCATTCGTGCATACGCCGTCGATCCTCGACAGCGGCTATAGCTCGTACGCGCAAGCACCCGCAACCATCCATCACCTAGCCCCTGACTACGATGCTTCCAGTGACGTTTGGTCAACTACGGGCCGTGGGAACATCGGCCATTAAGGTGCCGAGGAGAAACAGGGCGGGTATCAGCTCGCCCTATTTCTCGATGCCAGCAGCCCGGTAGGCGCTTTTTGATCATGAGGCCCCGAATGCGTCTCTATCGGAAGCTTGGCTCTGAGTATCGGAACCGCGGTGATTTATCGCAAGATGACCCGCACTACCATGCGCGCAGCGCCAATGCGGCCTGGGGATGGATCGCCTGCGCCATATTACTCGTCATCGCATTGGCCGGCGCTTTTGTCAGTTTTGAGCCGGGTGAATCGCCTTGCCGGCCATATTGTTCAATGACAAACCGAACAGGCTAGTTACCTACGAACATAACAAGATGGGCGCAACTTGAACGGGCTTTGCGTCAGACCAGACATTCCGTAATGGGCACTTATGCGAAGCGAGCCCAGCAATCCTGTGGCCAACGAGGCGCTTTGGGCGAATCGCAGACACGACGGTCGACCCAGAAACGTCGAAAAGTGGAAACGGTGATCTGCAGCATTTGCGCGAGATGACGCTTCGCCCAGCCTAAGCTGTCAGCCGTCGTGTGTGACCGTCACCGGCAACTTCTACGGCGTCGAGGCGAGTGGCATTCCCAACTTGACACTGGACCGCTCTGTTATTACTGGCAATCATATCAGCGCGCTAAGCGAAACCGTTGGAAATACGCTCTATACATACGGCGACGACCGAATAACTTTGAATACTCTCGATCTCAATGGATCGCTGAACGCAGCTATGATTTCATTGCAATGATTTGAGCCTGGGAGACGTGGTCGCGATTGCGACTGGTCTCTCAATTTAGCAAGTGGCTCTATTGATCAGCGCGTCGGTTCCGCCAAGCTCCCTTGCAAGACCTTCCCTGCGAGCCGATCGGCGGAGGCCATGGCCCGGTCGCGGCACTGCGGATCGCCGTAGCCGCCTCCACCCGGCGTCATAATTCGCAGCAGCGCGCCCTTTCGTAGCGGGATTTCGGATCCTGTGCCTGGCAGCTTCCTGGTCGACGAGGGTTGATCGGGGTCGAGGATGAACGCGCCGGGCGCGCCGCTGCCTCCGCCGGCGAGCCCCTGTGCGGGAAACTTCTGCCGCGACGAGCGCGTCGCTAGCTCTATGCCATCACCAATGATCCGATAGTCGCGGCAGACGCCGAGACCGCCGCGCTGGCGTCCGGCGCCGCCGGAGTCGGGAATGAGCTCGTAGCGCTCGACGCGCAGAGGAAACTCCATCTCCATTGCCTCGATCGGTAAGTTTGAGGTGTTGGACATGGTGACATGCATGGCGTCGTCGCCGTCGCGCGTCGGCAGCGCACCCTGACCGCCGGCGAAGTTCTCGTAGTTGACGAAATAACGGCCGCGCTCCGTGTCCGAGCCGGCGAGAATTGTACCCTGAAAATTGCCATTGGATGCGATCGCGCGCACCGGCGCCGCTTGGCCCAGCGCGCTCAACAGCACGTCGGCGAGCACTACCGCCGTCGAGTTGCGGGAACCGACCGCGGCCGGCGGTAGCGGGTTGACTACGCTGCCCTCTGGAGCGTTGAGCCGGATCACGCGATACACACCTTCGTTGTTCGGGATAGAGGGATCGACGGCCGCCTTCAGGCAGTAGATGACGGTCGCCAAGGTATGCGTCAGCGGCACGTTCTTGCCCGAACCAAGTTGCGGCGGACACTCGGAAAGATCGAAGAGGACGCCGCTCTCGTCGATGGTGACCGATGCCGCAACCTTAAATGGGGTTTCGGAGAGGCCGTCATCGTCGATCCAGTCCTCCGCTTTGTACGTGCCGCTGCGCAGCACCTCGCTCAGCCGGCTGCGCATCCGTTGCTCGGTAGCGTCGAGTACGCGCTCAATCGCGGCCTGCGTTGCATCGAGCCCATAGCGTCGGTAAATTTCTTCGACGCGGATGCGGCCGCGCTCTAGCGCGGCAAGCTGGGCGAGCAGATCGCCATTGCTGAAATGCGGCGTCCGCGAATTAAGCAGGAACATCTCCCAGATGTCGTCGCGGCGCACGCCGCCATCGACGAGGCGCATCGGCGGCAGGCGCACGCCGTCCTGGAAGATGCTGGTCGAATCGCCGGACTCGCTTCCGGGAACGCGGCCGCCGACGTCCGAGTGGTGCGCAACGGCCAGCGCGAAGGCTATCGGCTTTCCGTCGATAAAAATCGGCGCCGCCGCCGTACAATCATTGAGATGGGTAACGCCGACAATATAGGGATCGTTGGCGAAGAACACGTCCCCTGGTGCCAGCGCATTGATCGGGAACCGTTCAAGCAGTGCTGGGACGAGCTTGAGCGTCGAGCCGAGCTGCGCAGGCGCATGCGTTGCGATCGACAACGTACGGCCTTGCATATCGCACAAGGCCGTCGAGCAGTCGGCGCGCTCCTTAATGTTCGGCGAATAGGCGCTACGGATGAGGCTCGCGCACATTTCCGCTGTCGCCGCCTCGAGCGCGCCGGCAACTATCTCGATTCGCGCATGGCTCGGCGCGCCGGTCATTGCGTCCCCCGCTCCTCTAGCCAGAAGTAGATTGCCGCTCGAGTCGGTAAAGGCGCTGAAGCCCGCCGGCACGATGGTCGTGGCATCCATTTGCTCGATGACGGCCGGGCCCGTGATGCAATTTCCGGGCGAGAGCGATGAACGTTCATAGACGTCGCAGGGTGTGGCCACATCGGCATCGTCGAAGACTACCGGCCGGCGACCCGCGGCTTTGCACGCCTGCTCTGCGCGCTCTGTCGCGGCGGGTCTCTGCGGTTGCGCTGTGATGAGGGTCGCGCGCAGGCGAAATGTCACCAGCTCAAGAATGCTGTTCTCGCGGACAAAGCCATAGATTTGGCGATGGGCCTCGTGGAAGCGCAAACGGATCTGCTCGCGCAGCGCCACATTGTCGAGCCTGACTGCGACCGGGAGCTCGAAATTCTGCCCGACATATCGCACATCAATGGAGTGGGTGAACGTCATGCCCGTCGTATTGGCGCCGCTCTCGGCGAATTCTGCCTGCGCGCGGCGTTGCAGCTCGGCGAACACCTCGTCCACGCGCGCAGCGAACTGTTCTCCAGAATCCGTCATCAGGCGGCTCATGCTCAGATCCATGGCGACGTCCTTAGTGAGAACGCCGAAGGCGCACAGTATGCCGGGACCGGCGGGCACCAGAATGCGCGAAATGCCAAGTTCCTCGGCCACCGAGGCGGCGAGAAGCGGCCCTGCGCCGCCATAAGCAACCAACGTGTAGTCGGCGGGATCGAGCCCCTTGCTGGTCGAGACCACGCGGACTGCCTGCGCGATATTGTTGCTTGAAACCGCGAGAATCGCCGCGGCCGCCTTCTTCACGCCGATGCCCAGCGGCTTGGCGACGTATTCCTCGATCGCCGCTGCGGATCGCCTGGCGTCGATCGGCAAGGTGCCGCCGAGCAGAAACCCCGGATTGAGGCGTCCGAGCACGACATTGGCGTCGGTGACGGTCGGCTGTGTGCCGCCGCGACCGTAGCAGGCCGGCCCCGGATCGGCGCCGACGCTCTCTGGGCCGACATGCAATAGGCCGCCTTCGTCGATGCGCGCGATGCTGCTGCCTCCCGCGCCAATCGTGTGGACAGCGACCGCGGTGCTCCGCACAGGAATACCTTCGATATCGCGGTGGTAGCTAAACTCCGGCGTGCGGCCGTGAACGACACAGACCTCGGTGCTGGTTCCCCCCATATCGAAATTGATCGTGTCCTCAACGCCGGCGAGCGCAGACACAAAGGTCGCTCCGCTGACACCGCCGCTCGGCCCGGAAAACAACGTATCGACCGGCCGCCGTGCGGCGAGCAGCGCGCGTAGTGCGCCGCCGCTAGAGCTCATGATCAGCGGTTCGGCGGCGATGCCGAGCGCGCGGACCTCGGCGGCGAATTCCGCCAGATAGTCGCGCATACCGGGCAACAGATAGGCGTTGAGCACCGTGGTGGTGAGCCGCTCATATTCGCGAAACTCGGGGATCAGCGCTTCGGAGGTCACGAGATGCACGTCGGGCCAGGTGTCGCGAACAAGCTCGGCGGCGCGCTGTTCATGGGTGGGATTGGCGTACGAATGCAGAAAGCAGATCGCGACGCTCACGATTCCCGCTCCGCGCAGCTGCCTGGCCGCCCGCACCACATCGGTCTCGTTGAGAGGCACCAGCACGCCGCCGTCGAAGGTCACGCGCTCGCGCACGCCGAGGCGATGCTCGCGCGGAATCAGCGGGGTTGGCTTTGGGGTGAAGGGATCGAAGACCAGCGGCCGCTTTTGTCGGGCGATCTCGAGCAGGTCGCGAAAGCCTTCGGTCGTGATTAGTCCGGTTGGCGCACCTTTACGCTCGAGCAACATGTTGGTCGCAACAGTTGTGCCGAGCCCGACGAACTCGACGTCCTGCGGCTTGACTTTCGCTGTGTTCAAGAGTTGCACGATGCCGTTGATCGGCGCCACATGTGCCGTCTTCGGCGTCGACGGAAGTTTGTGGAATGTTGTCGCGCCCATCTCTTCGAGCAGGACGAGATCGGTGAAGGTCCCGCCGACATCAATACCGATACGTGCGCGCCGCATGGCACTACCCCTTAGCGTCGTCAACCGGGCAACTCGTTCCTACAATCACCGCGATGCCAGTCACCAGCAGAAGGAAGACCACATAGGCCATCGGCCCGCTCGCGTGGAACTTCTGTTGCAGTGCGACCATCGCCGCCGGTGTCGCGGCCGCGAGGATGCCTGCAAGCGTGTAGGAGAGCGAGGAGCCGGTATAACGAAGCCGCGTCGGGAATTGTTCGGTGATGAAGGAGGCCTGCGTCCCCCACAGCGAGGCATGGATGACGAGACCGATGACGACGGCGAGGATGATGATGCTGGGACTTCCGGTGTCGAGCAGCCGGAACAACACAAAGGTCCAGACGATCGCGAGCCCAATGCCAACGAGGTAGACGGGACGGCGCCCGAAGCGGTCAGACAGCGCTCCGAAAAGCGGGATGGTCAAGAGATTCGCCGCAGAGCCGATGCTGACCGCGGACAAAGCGAGCGAGCGGTCGACCAGTACCACCTGGGTGAGGTAGGTGAGCGTAAACACGAACATCAAGGCGCCCACGGCGTCCGGTCCAAACTTGATGCTGCAGCCCATGAGCACGCGCCGCCAGTGGCGACCGAGCACCTCGCTAACCGGCGCCTTGGCAATCTCATCCTTGGCCTTCAGCTCACTGAATTGCGGCGACTCGGCGACGCGCGCACGCAGCCACACACCGTAGAGGATGAGCACGACGCTGATCAGGAACGGTATGCGCCAAGCCCAGGCGATGAAGGTGGCGTTGCTGGTCATATAGGTGGTGATGCCGAGCGCGGCGGTCGCCAGCAGCGTACCGCCGGGCGTGCCACATTGCGTCCACGACGCGTTGAGGCCGCGCCGCTTAGCGGAACCATGCTCGACCGCGAGAAGGACGGCGCCAGCCCATTCGCCGCCAAGCATGATGCCCTGCGCGAAACGCAGGACCACGAGCAGGATTGGTGCCAACACGCCAATCTGGTTGTAGGAAGGCAGCAGGCCGATCAGCGCCGTCGATGCACCCATGGTGGAAACCGTCGCGATCAGCATCGGGCGGCGTCCAATGATGTCACCGAGCCGACCGCAAATAATGCCGCCGACCGGCCGTGCCACCATGCCGACGCCGTAGGTCAGGAACGAGAGCAACGTACCAACGAGTGGATCGAAGGAGGGAAAGAAAATCTTGTTGAAGACGAGACCCGACATTGCGTTGTAGAGGGCAAAATCGTACCATTCCAGAATTGTGCCGATCGCGCTTGCCGCGGCGACCCGACGCATCGGTGTATGTTCCATCAGCCGCTCCCTCGCGTTACGTGAGGCGTTGGCACGCCAGTGAGACCGTCCTTGAATGCTGCGCCGCCCAACATATCGATGTGCAACTCGTAGGCATCGGCGCGCACGCGCAGCGCGGAGCGCACCAGCACCTCACCCGATGCCGCATAATGCGTTTGGATCAGCACGAGAACGGCAGCCGACGGGCCCAAATCAAGAAGGCGCCCAATGGTGCGCCCGGCGACTTCGGCGCGGATCGTCGCCGAGGCGCGCACCACCGGCGTGCGCAGAAATTTTCCAAAGATCGTGTAAGTGTCGTGCCGCTCGGCAACGTCCCAAGGGATCGCCTTGGCCATCGGGTGCATAAAGATGTCGGCAATCGCCAGCGGCTTGCGCTTGACAACGTAACGGCGGAGCAGTCGCATGACTTCGTGTTCAGCGAACGCCGCGGCGAACTCCTCAGGCGGCTCGGCCACGCGGAATTCCAGCAGTTCCATTTCCGGCATGACGCCGCGGTCGATGAGACCGCCACGGAAGCTGCGCAGCTCCGCCAGGTCCTGAGTCAATCGTTGGGCGGCGACGAAGGTGCCTTTCGCCCGGCGACGAATGACAAGCCCCCGACGCTCCAGGATCCCGATTGCCTGGCGGACGGTTTCGCGACTGATCGCGTAATCTCTAGCTAAGTCGAGCTCCGTAGGAAGACGCTTCCCGGCGGCAAGCTGGCCGCCGCTGATCTTGTTCGCAATTATGCGCGCGAGCTGCTCGTAAAACGGGAGTGCATCTTCGCGATTGATCAGACCGCCCAATACAGACATTATAAGATAATACCATACCTTACCATACCAATCAATAGTGCCCGTGATTTGGCGTACCGAAATGACGCTCCCATTGCCGATTTCTCGAGCATCGGCCGCGCGGTAAGCATCGCCAAGACCTGAATGCGGCCAACTCCTATGCGTCGCACACCGAACTCACGTGTTTGCGGCGCGCTCTCCGATGGCGCCTATTGACCCTGCGCCTCATGACCCGGAGCGATACTTCGCGGTCGCGGATTATCGCACTGCGAGACGATCATCAGGCTCTTGACGTGACTATCTCGGGCATCGCGGTTGATATGGTATTTGCATAGACTCCTTGTAATTGTGACGCCACGATACGGGCCTACCCGTGGATAATGCGTTGGACAGAACACTCAGGGAGCATGCATGCATTCCCTAACCTCGCAAAACGAAACGACGGCCCGCGCGCGATTGTTCGGTGGCAACCGCATGAAACTCGGCGTCATGGCCTTCAATTGCAGTCATGGTTCGACCATCACTACCGTACCGGAATCCTGGCAGCTCAATTGGGTTGATACTGTCGAGATCGCGCAGGCCGTCGACGTCTCTGGCATGGAAGCTCTGCTGCCGGTCGGGCGCTGGCGCGGTTACGGCGGACCTTCGGATTTCAACAGCACGACGTTCGAGAGTTTCACCTGGGCTGCCGCACTCGGCGCGCTGACCAAATCTGTCACCGTACTCGCCACCTGCCATGTGCCACTGGTGCATCCGCTTATGGTTGCGAAGATGGCCTCCACCATTGATCATGTCACGAATGGGCGGTTTGCGCTCAATGTCGTATGCGGCTGGTTTAAGAACGAGTTCGACATGTTCGGAGCGCAAATGCGCCCGCACGACGACCGCTACAAGTATGCCACCGAATGGCTCGAATTTCTCAGGAGAGCTTGGACCGAGGACAAAGAATTCGACTTCGACAGTGACAACTTTCATGCCCGGAACGTCTGGAGTCAGCCGAAGCCACTGCAAAGGCCGCACCCGCCGGTGATGAACGCGGGCGGGTCGCCGGCGGCGCAAGACTTCACTACGCGCTACTGCGACATGAACTTCGTCATCCTCAAGGATCGTACCTTTCTTGAAGGCGCGCAAAAGCAGATCGCTCATCTCAAGACGATGGCGCATTCGCATGGGCGCCAGACCCGTATCTGGATTCACGTCTACGTCGTCTGTCGCGATACCGAGAAGGAAGCTAAGGATTACCTGCATCGCTACGTCTACGAACAAGGTGACTGGGAGGCCGCCGGAAACCTACTGCGCATTTTCGGGATGCAGACTGAAACTTTGGACAACAAGACTCTGGAGAGTCACAAAGCACACTTCATCGCTGGACATGGCGGCTATCCTCTGGTCGGCACCGCCGACCAGATCGCGGCCGAACTCTGCAAGCTCGCCGACATTGGAGTCGACGGCTGTCTAATATCCTGGGTCGATTACAAGAACGAGCTCAAGCAGTGGAATGCGGAGGTTCTTCCGCTGCTGGAACAGGCGGGATTGCGACAGCCATTCCGACCGGCGGAAAAAACGAAACCAAAATCGCCGGTAGAGGCGAAGTAGATGGCCAGCGATCGACCGATGATCGATCGAGGGAGCAGGAACATGAATAGGCTCGCGGCGACTGCAGTATCTGTGCTCGCGCTTACGTGTATCGCCGTGGTGCCGGACGCGGCGTGCGCACAGGATTATCCGTCTCATCCCATCAAGCTCGTCCTACCGCAGCCGCCCGGGGGCGCGATCGATCTGATTGCGCGCACGCTTGGCGAACGGCTTTCCGAACAGATGAGCCAGCCAGTGATCGTGGAAAACAGACCGGGGGCGAACGGTGGTCTCGCCGCAGGTGACGTCGCTCGTTCGACCCCCGATGGCTACACGCTGTTTATGGCCGTCGACACCAATTTGGTGGTCAACCCCACGCTCTATCCCGACCTGTCCTACGCCCCGTTCCGCGACTTCACGCCGATCAGCGTGCTCACCAAGACCGCGCTCGTGTTGGTGGCCAATCCGAAAGTAAATGCCAATAATGTGAGAGAACTGATCGCTTATGCCAAGGCCAATCCCGGTCAACTCAACTATGCCTCGATCGGGCTCGGCACGCAGGCGCACCTTGGCATGGAGCTGTTCAAGCTCATGACCAAAACCGACATCAGCCAAGTGGAATATCGCGGTACTGCGCCGGCCATGACGGATGTAGTCGCTGGTCGGGTCGAAGTCATGATTACTGGCCCGCCATCGGCCAAGGCGATGTCGGACGGCGGCAAGCTCAAGCTGCTTGCGGTCACGGGTAAACAACGACATCCGCTTATGCCCGACGTCCCGACAATCAATGAATCCGGCGTACCTGGCTACGAGGTAACGGGTTGGTTCGGGCTTCTGGCGCCAGCCAAGACGCCAAAGCCCGTGCTTGACCGCCTGACCGACGAGGTGCGCAAGGCAGCGACCGATCCACGGTTCCGCGATCGGATGACGACGCAAGGTTTGGAGGCCGTCGGCAGCACACCAGAGGAAATGCTTGCGCTGATGCACGTCGACACTAAGAAATGGGCCGAAGTCATCAAGGCCACTGGTGCAAAGATTCAATAGCAGGAGCAAACATTATGGGCGAGGGCATCACCGGATGGCGGCTGCATGTTGGAGTGATTTTTCCGACGCCTATACCGCCGCGGGCAATTCGGGAGTGGTACGAAGTGGTGCCCGATGGCGTCGACATCACTTGTGTTTCGCTAACGATCCAGCAATTGACCGACGCCGACATGGAGGATGCACTCAAGGGCATGGAGCGGGCAGCAAAGCAACTTGCCCACTTCGACGTTGAGGTCATCTATCAAGGCGGCGTGCCGCCGGTCGTGGCACGCGGCCCGGGTTTTGCCAACGAACTGGCCGACCGGCTGTCGCAGGCCTGCGGTTTGCCGGTGATCACCGATATGTCGGCAGTAATTGAAGCCATGCGCTTCCTAAAGCTGCGTACGCTCGCCATGGCGACGCCGTTCCGGCAATTCATCAACGACCGACTGGTCAAATACCTCGCTTCAGAGCAGATCACAGTTGCGCATAACAATGCGCTCGGCATCGAACGCAACACTGAAATTCGCCGGCAGCCGATTCCCGTGGAATACAACTTGGCGCGCAAGACCTATCTTGAATGCGAGAAACGCCCCGACGGCATCTACATTCCCTGCGGCGGATGGGGCAGCATTCACAATGTCGGCCTACTGGAGCGGGATCTCGATACTACGGTCGTAACCTGGATGAATGCGTGGATCTGGAGTGCTATGAAGCATGGCAAGGTCGCTGGCCCGATCGAGAATTATGGCAAGCTGCTCGCTTCGCTGTGACTTTCGCAATCCTTGCCACAAAACGCGTTCACGAACTTCAAACGTCGGCATAGCCCGAGACACGGATCATGGGATTGCCTGGATATCAGTCCACATGTAATCCCAGCTTTAGAATCAAAGCTCTGTTCTTCAAGTAGTCCTTTTCCATGAACGCCGCCAGTTCATCGGACGTGCTACCCTTGGCCTCGAAGCCGCGGATTTTCAATGCGTCCTGATACTGCGGGTCGGCGACAACCTTGTTGATATCGGTGTTCAATTTTTTGACGATTTCCGTGGGCGTAGCGCTCGGCACGGCGATTGCGAACCACAGACTATAGTCCACTTGCGGCAGACCAGCCTCGGCGAAGGTCGGCACATCCGGCAGGCCGTCGACCCGGCTTACGGTCGAGGTCACGGCGAGGGCGCGTACATTGCCATTCTTAATGAACGGCAGAGCCGTCGAGGTTCCGACCATGAACATCGCGACATCGCCTGCGATCAGAGCTCTGATGGCCTGGGCCGACGACCCGTTATAGGGCACGTGCGTCAGGTTGAGCTGCGCGACCGATAAGAAAAGCTCGGCGGCGAGATGTGGTGCGGTGCCTACGCCTATCGAAGCAAAATTGAGCGCACTAGGCTTCGACTTTGCGAGCGCAATGAACTCCGCGAGTGTGCGCACGGAGAGTTTTGGATCGACGATAAGCACCTGATAACCGACCGTGATCATTGACACCGGGGCTAGATCGCCTTTCCAATCGTATGGAACATGCCCGTTCAGCGTCGCCGCCACGGTGAGCGGTCCGTCAGTTGCGAGGTAAAGCGTATAACCGTCAGGGGGCGCATGGGCGGCGGTTTCGGTCCCAATCAGGCCGCCGGCACCAGGCCTGTTTTCGACCACGACCTGCTGACCCCAAAGCGCCGAGAGCCTGTCGCCAAGCAGCCGCGCGATCAGGTCGCCGCTACCGCCCGGCGCATAAGGTACAATGAGGCGTACTGGCCGCAGCGGAAAATCCTGCGCTGCGGCGTTCTCGAACGGCGCCAGCGTCGCGACGAGCGCAAATGCGAGAAGTCCGAAGTTACGTCGCGTGAGGGCTATCATCGCTGTTTCCATGCTGAGGATGAGCCATGCGCTGCAATTATGCGGGCGCCGCGTGAGCGTCAGTGCTCAGGCTCGCCATCAGCCGGCCGTGCCCTTCGATGCGGTCATTGATGCCGAGGGAGCGGAACGCCTCCCAGTAGTCGGCGTGGGCTCCCGTCACGACCGAAACGCCGCATTCCCGCTCGATGAGGGGCGCTGCATCGGCACCCGACCACTGATTGCATGGGATGTAGACGCCGTCGGCCGACGGTGCCGCACTAAGAACGCGCTTGGTGACGGCGGCGATATGGGCGGGCGTCACGTCCTGAAGTTCTTTGAACACTACGTCCTCGGTGTGATCGGCGATCACTGAAAAACCGCTCGCCTGAAGGAATGTGAGCGCTGACTGATGCAATTCTTGCGGATAGGGCGTCACCACTGCGACTTGGCGCACACCGAGGTGTCCGAGTGCGCGGATTGCGGAGCGAATGCTGGTAGTCGCGGGCAATCCTGTGGTGACCGTGATCAGCTTGACGATATCGTCCTCAAAACCCTTACCCTGCGTCGTCACCACCGGCATCCCGGTATGGATGATGTAGTCGACGTGGCGGGAGGCGAGATACTTTACGGCGGTTACCAACGGATCGATCACGTGCTGTTGAAAATTCTCCTTGTTCCAATGCTCAATGTTGGACGTTGTGGCACACATCGAAACGCCGTCGGGAGCGAGGCGGAAGAAATCATAGGCGGCAGTCTCGATCACAGTCGGGCTGAGTAGACCGATGCGCTTGCGCCAGCCGAATGGTTGATCTGCCCTGCTCATGGCCCCTCATTTGAAAGTCGTGAACACCGTCGGCAGTCTGGCGTCTTTGCTGTCATCTGACAATGCCGTATCCAAGTCGAGCCGCCGATACTTGGCTTTGGATCTGCGTCGTAGGGCACCATAGGGTGCTGTGAGCTGCGTCAATACTGTCAGTTCTTCCCTGCAATCACGCAACTGGCATATGCCAGCGCTCGGTGTGCACGATGTCGCAGCACAGCAACGGCGCCGTTGGTTGCATTTCCAGGTCTAAATGTCCTAGCTTGTAAAAAACGGGAGGACACAAAATGCGTCAATTGAGTGTGATCGCGATTGTCGGGCTAACGGCGCTAGCCTCGCTGATGCAGCCGGCATTCAGCCAGGAGCCGATCAAGATCGGCGTGATGTTTCCGCTGACCGGCCCAGTCTCCGCGCAGGGTGCCCCCGAGCGCGATGCCATTAAGCAGGCCTTCGAGGAAGAGAACAATATGGTGGCGGGGCGGAAGATCGAGTTGCTTTATGAAGATAGCGTGGGGCGGCCGGACACCGGTCTGACCAAGACCAAAGCGCTGGTGGAGCGCGACAAAGTAGACCTGTTGCTGTCCGAATTGGTGAGTTCGGTGGGCGCCGCCATGGCGCCCTATGTCAATGAACAGAAAATTCCATGGATTTCTACGGTAGCGCTCGCTAGCCTGACGCGCGCGCAGAAAAGCCCGTATATCTTCCGTTTTGTTCCGTCATCATATCAATTCGGAATGGTTGCTGGCCAAAGCACCAAAAAAATGGGCTGGAAGAAGGCCTATTTCATCGGCTGGAACGCGCCGCCCAGTCGCGAAGCGTACGCCGCAGTGACAAAGATTTTTGGCGAGGAAAATGTGCTCGAACCGTTGTTTCCGAACGTCGCGACATCGGACTACGCACCTTATCTCACTAAGATGGATGCGCAAGCGGACGGCATCTTCGCCGCGATGTGGGGTTCCGATTCTTCGCGCATCACCCAGCAATACGCGGAATACGGTCTGAACAAGAAAATGCCGTTGTTCGGCATCGCTTCGTTCACCAGCGAGGAAGTGCTGGGAAATATGCCCCCGGAAGCGGTCGGCGTCCTGAGCGCTTACACGCACTGCGGCACGCTCGATACGCCCGAGAACAAGCAATTCGTGGACGGCTACAAGGCCCGATACAACGCGGTGCCCGGTTCCTATCAGTATATGGGGTACATGGCCGCTAAGATGGTCATCCAGGCCCTCAAGGACATTAAAGGACGCGCGGAGGACAGAGACGCTTTTATCGCCGCTCTCGGCAAGGTCCAGATCAAGGGGCCGATGGGCATGGCAAGTTTCGACGAACACCATGGCCTAGTGGCTGACTTCTTCCCGCTCACGGTCGAAAAGAAGAAAGACGGGAAATTGGAAAATCGTTGTGGCGAGCGCATCGCACAGGTGAAGGACCCTTACGATATGTTCCCCTAGGACCATATCGCGTCCGAGCACTCGCTCCGGAAATCAATCGTCTTGACGCGAGAAGGCTCCCGTTCATCGCCGGCAGTCAGGCGCAGAGCCGGATGGACCGTCGCTTCCTCCATTCCGCTGGCTTATCCGCGACATGGACAGGATGACGAATCAACTGCGCTCTCCTGTCCACGAAGATGGCTTGTATGTAAACTGTTCACAGTTCCTAAGCACGCCGTTGCGATGGATACCCGGGCCTTGCCGCCATGACCTTTTGGGTCGTCCAAACTCTGAACGGTATCTCATTCGGGATGCTGCTATTCCTATTGGCCGCGGGGCTTTCCCTGATCTACGGCCTGATGAAGGTCCTTAATCTAACCCACGGTTCGTTTTATTTGCTCGGCGGCTATATCGGCTTAGTCGTGATGCACAAAACCGGCAGTTTCGTGCTCGCGGTACTGGCTGCGAGCTGCGCGATCGCGTTCGTCGGCGTCATCATGGAGCGCCTTTTCCTGCGGCGCGTTCATCTTCAAGAACTGCCCCAGGCGCTTCTTACTTTTGGCTTTCTCTTCATATTCTCCGATCTTGCGACGGTGATCTGGGGTAGCAATCCGCAAACGATGCCCAAGCCCGCGATATTTGGTGCCTCAATACAAATTGGTTCGTTTTTTTATCCGTCTTATCGCCTGTTCATCATTGGCTTCGGATTGGTCGTCGCTGCGCTGCTGTGGTGGCTTCAGGAAGGCACCCGCGTCGGCGCAATGGTGCGCGCCAGCGTCGACGACGAGGAAGTCGCGCGCGCGCTAGGCATCAACGTATCGCTGCTGTTCACCCTGGTGTTTGCGCTCGGCGCCTTTCTTGCCGCGCTCGGCGGTGTCATGGGCGGACCGATCGTCGGCGTCTATCCGGGCGCCGACTTCGAGGTGCTGTTGCTCGGCTTCGTCGTCGTCATTATCGGTGGCTTGGGTAGCTTGAAGGGAGCGCTGGCCGGCGGCCTGATCGTCGGCCTGCTCGATAATTTCGGAAAGGTATTCTTTCCCGAATTTGCTTTGTTCACCATCTTCGCTCCAATGGCGCTGATCCTTGCTGTGCGGCCGGCCGGCCTGTTCGGGCGCGAATGAGCGCCGGTCCTTTGACAGCCGCGACCAGGTGGCGCGGTCTCGCCGCGATGTCGGTTGTCGGCATTCTCGTGCTTCTGCTGCTGCCCCATTTTCTTTCGACCTACTATCTCGGGCTCGTTATCCAGATGATGATATTTGCGCTGTTCGCCATGAGCCTCGACTTGCTGATCGGGTACACTGGCATGGCGTCGCTCGGACACGCGGCTTATTTCGGCGTCGCGGCCTATGCCACCGGGCTGGTGGCGCTAAAATTGGGCTGGAGCGTGTGGCTCGCGCTTCCGGCCGGACTTCTAGTCGCCGCCCTCACCGCGACGCTGTTCGGCTTCTTGGCGCTGCGCACCCGCGGTAGCTACTTCCTGATGATCACCTTGGCGCTGTCGCAGGTGGTGTGGGGGATTGCGTTCGGCTGGAGGTCGCTGACGGGCGGCGACGACGGTCTGCCAGAGGTGCCGAGGCCAAACCTCGGTCTGCCATGGCCACTCACCGACGAAACGCCATTCTACTACTTCGTTTTGTTCTGTATCGGTGTCGGGACGTTTCTGCTGATCCGCATCGTATCGTCGCCTTTCGGTTTTGCGTTGCGCGGCATCCGCGAAAGCGAAACGCGCATGCTGTCGCTTGGCTACAATGTATGGCGCTACAAGCTCGCGGTCTTCGTCCTGGCCGCCACCTTCGCCGGTCTCGCCGGCTGTCTCTACGTCTATTACAACCGCTTCGTCAGCCCAGACTATCTGCAAGTCGTCCGTTCGGCCGAAGTCCTGCTGATGGTCATCCTCGGCGGTGCCGGCACGCTGATCGGACCAGCGATCGGAGCTGCGCTCATCGTGCTCCTAGATAACGTCGTCAGCACCTATACCGAACGCTGGTTGCTCGTGCTCGGCGTCATCTACGTCGTCGTCGCGCTGTTCGCACCTAGGGGTGTGGTCGGATTCCTTCGCGAACTTCGCGGCAAGAAAGCCGCACCATGAGCGCGCTCGTGGTTAGCGACGTTTCCCGCAATTTCGGCGGCGTGCAGGCGCTGTCGAATGTTTCATTCGAGGTCACGCCGGGCGAGCGCCGACTAATTATCGGGCCAAACGGCGCCGGCAAGACAACGCTGTTCAACTTGCTGTCCGGCGCGCTCGCGGTCTCGGGCGGCGAGGTAATGCTGTTCGGCCGCGACATCACGAATCTGCCGCCGTACAAGCGGGCGCATATGGGCCTGGCGCGCACCTTCCAGATCAGCAACCTTTTCCCCCGCCTTACTGTTCTGGAAAACGTTTTATTGGCACTGCAGGCTACCGATAAGAGCGCGTTCTCTATGCTTGCTCGGATGCGGGCCAACCGTCCGTTGTTTCACAATGCCGAGTCACTGTTGCAAGAATGGGGTTTGGCAGCCATTGCCGGACGAGCCGCAAGGGAAATCTCCTACGGCGAACAACGTCAGATCGACCTGATCCTCGCCATGGCGATGCGGCCGAAAGTGCTTCTGCTCGATGAACCGACCGCGGGTCTGTCCGCCGCCGAAGTGGTTCGCGTAGTCGGCATGGTGCGAAGCCTGCCAAAGGACATGACGATCCTCATGATTGAGCACGATATGGACGTGGCCTTTGCTCTTGCGGACCGCATAACTGTTTTGCACCAAGGTCGTTTGATCGCCGAAGGCGGAGTCGCGGCGATCCGCAACGATCCACACGTCTCGGCGATCTATCTCGGCGCGGATTAGCCAGGATATGCAACGATGCTGCGCGTACAAGATATCCATACTTACTACCGAGACAGCTACATATTGCAGGGCGTGACGCTTGAGCTTAAGCCCGGACAGGTGGTCGCTCTGCTGGGCCGCAACGGCGTTGGCAAGACGACGCTCGCGCGCTCGATCGTGGGCCTCACGCCGGCGAAGCGCGGCAACATACTGTTCAAGGATACCGATATTACCCACATGCCGGCGCACCGCATCGCCCGCATGGGCATCGGTCTGGTGCCGCAAGGCCGGCGCGTGTTTCGCTCGCTGACCGTGAAAGAGCATTTGCAGGTAACCGCGCGCGGCCACGGCCGCTGGACCTTCGAGCAAATCGTCGAACTGTTTCCGAATCTGCATGCCCGGCTGCGGAGCCTGGCCGGAAAATTGAGCGGTGGCGAACAGCAGATGCTGGCGGCCGGACGCGCGCTGGTTGGAAACCCGGCGCTGCTGGTGATGGACGAGCCGACCGAAGGTCTGGCGCCGCTAATGGTGCGCGAGCTTGGCAGTGTCATCGAATCGCTCAAGCAGGCGGGCACGTCTATCCTGCTCATCGAGCAGCAACTTGCCTTCGCGCTGCGCTACGCCGACATTGTATTCATCATGAGTAAGGGACGCATCGTCCACCAATGCACGCCGGCTGAACTCGCAGCCGATGCAGAGACCAAGGCCCGCTACCTCGGTGTGTAAGGCGACAGCAGCAGCGAGCCGCGCACGAAGCAACCTCACACGTTGACCCCGACGCCAGATTTTGGAACTATATTCCCAAAATATGGGACAGGCGGAGCCGCCTGAGGCAGGGAGAGAAACTTGGCGAGTTGGAACGGCGCGTCAGCCTCCGAACAGCGTCGGATCGCCGAGACCTGGTTAGCCAAATTCAACGAAGCGCTTGGACAACGAGATTACACTCGCGTTTCGTCCATGATGCACGCCGATGGCTATTGGCGCGATTTGCTAACTTTCGGCTGGAACTTTCGGAATCGGCACGGCATCAACGACATCCGAGCGTGGCTGGCCGAATCCTTTGATTTGAACGCCGCCGATAACTTTCGTCTGGAAGGCGAACCCACCATCGGCGCTATGGGCGAGCACGATAAGACTTTAGAGTTTTTTTTCACCTTCGATACCGGCATTGCCCATGGCCGAGGTCATGCACGGCTAGTTGAAATTCCTAATTCGCCGGACAGTGTGAAGGCCTTCACAATCTTGACGGCCATGAAGGAACTGAAAAAGCATCCGCAAGCCACGGCACGGAACCGGTCGCGAGATGATCTGCGCATGACATCGCGCGAATTGGAGAACTGGCGCGATCGTAGGAATAAGGCACGCCAATTCAAGGACAAAGATCCTGAGGTCGTAATCATCGGCGGGGGTCAATCTGGCTTGATGCTTGCGGCGCGGCTGGGGCAGCTCAACGTCAGTACGCTTGTGGTCGAAAGGACTGAGCGGATCGGCGACGTGTGGCGCAACCGTTATCATTCGTTGCAGCTGCATAATGAAATCTGCATGAATCATTTTGCTTACCTGCCGTTCCCAGACACATGGCCGGTGTACATTCCCAAGGATAAGCTTGCGGATTGGTTAGAGTTCTACGCCGAGACGATGGAGCTTAACGTCTGGACGAAAACCTCATTTTTGGGCGGAGAATACTGCGATTTGGCCAAGCGGTGGACCGTTCGGCTGCGCTTGGCTGACGGCAGCACGAGAATGATGCGGCCGAGCCATGTCGTCCTGGCTGTGGGCGTGAGTGGTCTGCCGAGCGTCCCCGAATTTAAAGGCAGGGATGATTTCGGCGGCAAAATCGTTCACTCGGGCGGCAACACCGACGATCTCGATGTGACAGGTAAATCGGTCCTTGTCGTCGGCGCCGGCACGAGCGGCCATGATATCGCGCAGCACCTGCATTGGCATGGCGCCAACGTAACCATGCTGCAACGCTCGCCCATAACCGTGGTCAGCCTGGAGCCCAGTTCAGTTCGGCCATACGAACTATATCGTCAAAATGATGGTATCCGGCCGATTACCGACACCGATCTCATCGCCGCGTCGGTACCCTACCCTCTGCTCGCGCGCCTGCATCGTCCTCTTAGCAGGCAAATGGCGGACGAAGACAAGGGACTGCTCGACGGCTTGCGCAAGATTGGCTTCCTTCTCGATAATGGCGAAGACGACACCGGATATTTCTTGAAATTGCTGCGTTACCAAGCCGGCTACTATTTGAACATTGGCGCGTCCGAACTGCTTATCGAAGGAAAGATCAAATTAAAGGTGGCCGTCGAAATCGAACAGCTTGAATCGAGGAGAGTCATCTTCTCGGACGGAAGCGCGCTCGATGCGGATATTATCGTCCTCGCGACCGGATATATGCCGCTTCAAGAAGGTGTCCGGGCGATGTTCGGCGACGAGGTGGCTGACCGCGTCGGCCCTATTTGGGGAATAGGAGACGACGGCGAACTCAACAACATGTACGCTCGCACCCCTCAAGAAGGCTTCTACGTTGCGGGCGGTGGGATTCCCGGGGCGCGTGCGTATTCTCACTACACCGCACTTTTGATAAAGGCGGCCTTGGAGGGGCTGATTTCATCTCCTCCGCGCACTCCGCGCACCGAACAAAAAAATGCTCCGGAACCGAGAAATTTGACGGAGTTACACCATGCGTGATCGCCCCACACTGCCCCGCGGATTCATTGCACAAATTCTCGCAGGATCTGCAGAGGATTGCGCGAGAAAAGTTCCCTGTGCCGCGAAGACAAGGAGAATCGGATGGCGCAGCCATTAGACAAAGCCAAGCCGAAGTTCCGGCGCATCGTTACTAAGCATGATGCAAGGGGAAAAGCTACAATTTGGATCGACGCAGATGCCGCCAATCATAAATCCCCGAACGAAAAAATCTCTTCAACGCTGATGTGGTCAACAGACCAAACCCCCGCGCTCATATTGAGCGATGAAGATGAGGGCGATCGTATTCTGGGGTCTGCGCCGCCGCCCTGTGGAAGTCGCTTTACGATGATGGAATTTCAACCCGGCAACGAAGCTACCTTGCATAGAACCGACACCGTCGATTACGTAATCTGTCTTTCCGGAGAAATAGACATGTTTCTGGATGACTCGCAGTTTGTCACCCTGCGAGCTGGGGAGGTCCTCATTCAGCGGGGCACAAATCACGCCTGGGCGAACCGCAGCGATAAGCCGTGCCGCTTGGCTGTTATTTTGTTGGACGCGTTGCCCAAACGAGAGGGGTCGATTTCTGGTCTTGTTAGCGCGCGGTAGGCAGTAATCGGGGGTCGCCCACTGCTAGATTTTTGGAGAGGTTAAATGTCCGCTACCGATATGGAGCGTACCGAGCCATCGCAGTCGAATGTTACAGTCATTGTCACCGGAGGCGCACGCGGCCTCGGTCGCGCGATGACACTGGCGCTCCTTCGCAGTGGCAAGCGGGTCGTCGTAGCCGATCTGCCGGCGAGTGCCGCCGATGTGCGCGAACTTACTGGCATTGCCGCGCAAGAACAATCGCAAGACCGGTTGCTCGCTGTCGAATGCAACGTTACGCAATGGGAGCAATGTCTGAGCATAGTCAACAAGGCGATCGATCGTTTCGGAACCGTTCATGGGCTCGTAAACAACGCCGGAGTGGGAATGCAAGACATCGGTAATGTCTTGGTTGGGAAGCGCAACCCCTTCTACGAAGTCGACGCAAACGCATGGCGGAATGCGATCGACGTCAATGTCAACGGTCCATTTCTTATGGCGAAGGCCGTAACGCCGCAACTGGTGAGGCAAGGCTGGGGACGGATCGTCAATATCGAGACCAGCTCCTACACAATGATGATGGATGGATTTTCGCCCTACGGGCCCTCCAAGGCGGCACTCGAATCCGCAACCGTCATCTGGGCGAAAGATCTTGTCGGCACCGGCGTCACGGTAAACGCACTGGCGCCCGGCGGCCCAGCCAACACGCGCATGATTCCCAAGTCCGAGGTTGGCGACCGATCCACTCTGATCCAACCCGAAGTGATGATGGCGCCGATCGTGTGGCTGATGTCGGCGCGGTCAAATGGCGTAAGCGGCCGCAGGATTATCGCGAAGGAGTGGGATGCGGACCGCCTCCAGCGCGAGCCCCCCGAGAAGATAGGCTCCCCAGCGGGATGGTGAGAAACCTTCTCGCGGCGTGCCGCGCCTGAAATGCAGTGCATCGCGTAATGGGCATTATGCGAACGCGTGACAGCCATAGATCGACCAACCTTTTTTGGTCGTGATTATCTCATGGCGAAGAGGTCGATTAAAACTCTGGCAGGTCTGCAGCGCGCCTGGAACGCCCAGAACAGGCGGAGCGCTCGTTTTTACAAACGGCCATACATACTACAGCCGGCGCTTGCACGTCATCTCGACGGGCTCGAACGCCTTGAACAAATCGACGACGCCGCAGCGCGATACCAAGCATTCCGCGGTTTGCCTGCACTGGAATATGAACTTGAAACCGTCAACGGAAGCCTCACCCCGAAGCGGCGAGAGTCCCTGGCACAACGAGACCGCGCCACGCGCCCTCGCGTCCGCGTGACCAGGGACGGCCAAACGTTGGAAGCCGTCGTTTTCACGCTTTTATGCAAAACTGACGACCCCTGGCGGCAGAAGGCCAAACAGTATTGGCCTTTAATGATCGATCGCTTCCGGCGACTAGGGCTCAATCCGACTTCCATAATTGACCCAAATGACCCATCCATTGAAAAACTAGAATATGACTTCGGCGACAAGCGCAGGTTGCTTACGCTGCGCCAATTTGAAAACATCGTTTCCAAGGTACGCGGACGTCTCGCGGGGGGACTCAACTGACTGCTTCCGGCTAGCCTGAAAATTAAGGGTCGACTTTGACTGCCGCCGCGCTAGTTAGCGCGAATGGAGGTAGCAATGTCGGACTCCAAAACTTCAAATCTTTCTGTCGATTGGTTGCCGATTGATCGGCTGCACGCTGACCCGAAGAATCCACGCGAGCACAGCGACCGGCAGATCAAACTACTCGCCGCGAGCATCGAGAGCTTAGGATTCAATTCTCCGATTCTGATTGATCGGGACGGCAAAATTCTGGCAGGGCACGGCCGGTGGCTGGCGGCCAAAAGGCTGAATTTACAGGCGGTGCCAACCATCAAGCTTGAGCATCTGACCGACGCTCAAGCCAGAGCATTCATGCTGGCCGACAACCGGCTGGCCGAGATATCCGACGCGTCCAGTCACTATCATCGTTCCGTTTGCGGCCGGCGGGCCCGCTGACATCACCGGCCGAATCGTCGGCGAGCAGCTCGCCAAACGGCTCGGCCAACAGTTCATAATTGAGAACGTGAACGGCGCTGGCGGCACGATCGGAGCGACGCGCGCCGCGCGCGCGACGCCCGATGGTTACACGCTGATCATCGGCCACATGGGCACGCATGCAGCAGCGCCAGCGCTTTACCCCGACCTCGCCTACGATCCCGCCGAAGACTTCGCGCCGATCGGCCTTATCGCCGAGTTTCCCGAAGTGCTGGTGACGTGCAAGGACTTTCCAGCCCGGACGCTGAAGGATTTCGTCACCTATGCGAAGGCTAACCAGTCGAAGCTCAACATGGCCCATGCCGGCGTCGGCTCGGTGTCCTATGTCGGCTGTCTTCTCCTCAACACGGCGATCGGTATCAAGCCGACCCTCGTGCCGTTCACGGGCAGCGCGCCGGCGACGAATGCGCTGGTGGCGGGCCAGGTCGACTACTTTTGCGATCCGATCATCGGCCAGTTGGCCCAGATCGGCGCCGGCAATGTGCATGCAGTCGCGATCGCCGCTGCAGCGCGCCATCCGCTCCTGGCAGACGTGCCGACCGCGGCTGAAGAGGGCCTGCCGCAATTCAACATTGCGCCGTTCTTCGCACTGTTCGCCCCCAAAGGTACGCCGCAGTCAGTCGTCGACGTGCTTGCCGCGGCCCTCAACCAGACGCTGGACGATCCGGTGGCGACCAAGCGGTTCGCCGAACTCGGCGCCACGATCGCCGAGAGGGGCCGGCGTGGTCCCGCACCGCTCGACGCGCTGGTCAGAAGCGAGATTGCGCGATTAACGCCGATCCTCAAGGCAGCGGCGCAGAAGTGAGGCCTCAAGGCGACGCGCTGAGAAACGCTGCTGGGTCTGGCATCCGCACACGAACATCGTTGACTAAGTTCTCGGCGTCAAACTGGTTGGCCTTGTTGTTGCCCCACGGCACGTCCGCGGCGCTCGTCTCAAAACTCAACTCTGCCACTGTCGCGACCATAGGCACCCCAGTCGTCCAGGTGCGCATTCAAGAGATCGGCGCTGATCTGGTCGCGCCCGATTGTCGCGCGCCGAACTATTTGCAAAAGTTCGTGGAGATTGACACGACCGGCGTATCGATGGACTAAATTACACGATGCGGATCAGGCTCGCGGAAAACTTTCGTGCTTTGTTTTATGCGCCATTCTACGCCACGCACGTGCTCGGTTTCTATGCCGGTGAGGGTATCGTCGTAGATTTGTTCAACTCTCCGGCACCGGCCTCCGCTGCCGCCGGTCTACTCGACGGATCGATCGACATTTCGTGGGGTGGGCCGATGCGGGTGATGAAAGCGCGCGACCTCGATCCAGCCTCGCCGCTTGTCTGTTTCTGCGAGGTTGCCGCACGCGATCCGTTCTTTCTGGTCGGCAAGTGCGAGCGTTCCAGCTTCAATTTGGCTGATCTGCCACGGCTCAAGGTTGCGACCGTGTCGGAAGTGCCGACCCCATGGCTCTGCCTGCAGCACGACCTGCGCGAGCAGGGCGTCGATCCGGGGCGCATTAATCGTGTCACAGATCGCACCATGGGCGACAATCTAACGGCGTTGCGCAAAGGCGAAGTCGACGTGGTGCAGATGTTCGAGCCGTACGTGTCGATGGCCCTGCGGGCGGGCGCGGGCGATATCCTCTATGCCGCGAGCAACCGCGGGCCAACCGTCTATACGACGTTCCTGACGACGCGTGACAGCATCCGCCGCAACCGTGTGGCGTTCGCCGCCATGGTCCGCGCAACGCGGCGCACGCTAAATTGGATCGCCGAGCACAGCGCGGAGGAATTAGCGTATGAGGTCACGCCATTCTACCCGGACGTGCTACCAGATCTCCTTACGACTTCGCTTCGACGCTACCGAGACGCGGGCCTGTGGGCGCGAACGCCGGAGGTATCACGTCAAGGTTTTGATCGCCTGGCCGAAAGCCTCAAGTCTGGTGGGTTTATTTCCCGAATGCATAGTTACGAGGACTGTGTCGATCAAAGCCTGTCCTCGCCACCGCCGGCGAGGTGATCGAGCAACTGTTCGGGGCATTTATAAGTTGGCATACCTGCACACTGCCGGTGCTGTGTTGGACCGAAGCCTCGCGGGAGCACCGGAGGTGGTCACTACGACGTCTACGAAGGCGGAGCAAGTTTCGCCGACGTGTTGCGAACGGAGGTCGACTTCCTCCACCGCCACGCGAAGACCGCAGCCCAAAAGGCGTCCTGATGTCGGCGGGTTGCGACACGCTACGACAAACTTTGCGGCCGACTATCTCGCCTTCATCCGACTTGCATCGATCAGGCTATGGCTGCGCGTAAATGAGTCCACCACGAAGCGCTCAACCCCTGGCGCCAATCCTTTCGCGCTCATCCCTACCTTGCAGTTTGCCATAAGTCAGCAAGGCGACGAGGACTATCGGCACGAGAATGTCCATGTAAGGTGTGGCCCCGGCGTTGTTCGGCGCGTAGTTCGCTGAGACAACTATCTCCCTGATGTGAACTGCGCCGGCGCCTAGCCACCAAATAGAGAACCCGATCACTGTCGCAACCCAGAAGTTCCCCCGTATCCAATAGCAGAGGATCCCCAAAACACCGACCGACAGGTTCGCGACGGCCACGAGACTCTGGAAGGGATTGCCTGCTGGCCAGCCCAGTGATGCGGCCATCCAATCGGCGAAGAATTCGTCTGCGATGAACGTGAGAACGCTTGCGACACCGACGCATATGACGAGTAGCCAGAGCAGAAAGATCTCCGCTATGCGCGCCTTTGTTCGCGGTTGCTTGTCCCGATAGAGGTGTACGGCGCCAATCACCAAGGCGAGAACAAAACACAGCAGGAAGAGCATCCGACACCTCGAGTACGAAGCCGCGCCTGGTGATGGCGCGATTGTCCAACGGATAGTAGAATCAATTCGCCGCTGACGCCAGGATGGGTCGCAGTGGAAATTGAGCGCCGGCAGTGAGAGACTGCTCATGGCCGCGTCCGGCCGTTCCCGTCGAGTGGGGCACCATGGCGCGTTTGGCCGAAGCGTCTGTGTGTGCGGTGACATAGATTGCGTCGAGAGCGGCAAGTGCTGTGGCGGGATCTGACGGCTGGGTGGCGACGCAAGTCTCGCTCCAGCCGAACATCGCATGCTTGTCGTTGATGCTGTTCAAGGCCGAACAACCCGAGCCCGGCTTGTGCTTGTTGCAGGGTAATGTCTCTTCGGCGCGGAAATAACCGCAACGGGTTTTCTGCAGGGGATTGCTGCCGATCGTCGCGCATGTTGCAGCGCAAATTGACAGCCACAGCGAGGACCGCTTCGGGTCAGAAGCAGCCGCGGCGCGGCCAAATAGGGGTGTCCGCTTTACTCCCAACAGCAGATATTGACTGCTTGCTTATGAGCAGGCCGTCTACTGCGAACACGTCTTCCGAAAATCCGTGGGTGTCAATCCAGTGTGCCGACGGAACGCCGACGAGAAATGACTGCTGCTGGAAAATCCCAAACGAAGCGCGATTTGTTCGATCGGCAATTCCGGCCGATTGATCAGCAAGTCGCGCGCTCTGTGCAACCGCCTGTGCATCACGTGGACATGAGGCGAAGATCCTGTACTCTGGCGGAACGCGCGTTCGAAGTGACGGGCGCTGATCCCGGCTAGCGCAGCCAACTCGCGCAATTTGATCGGCTGACCGAGCGTGTCCTCAATGTATTCGAGAACGAGTCTGAGCCGGCGGCTTGTAAGGCCGCCCATGGATCGCGGTGGAGTTGGGGACAGGTTGGAATAGCGGTAAATCAGATGGTGTGCGAGGAACTCGCAACCACTCTCCACATAGAGCCGTCCTGCTGGAGAGCCGCCGGCGGCTTCTCTTGCCAGGTTCAACGTTATTGCCTCGATGACGGGATCCCGAATTAGGAACTGCTTTTCGATCTCAACCTTGCTGGAATCCGCTCCCCAGTGTTCTTCGATTGCCCGGGAGATGAACTCTGGACGGATCACCACGACCGCGGCGCGCGAGGACGCGCTTGTTTCCCAAGTCCCCTCAACACCGGGCGGGGTGAGATTGATTGTGCCAGGATCGCTCCAGCCCTCGACCACGCTGTTGCCGATTTGGCGTCGGATCATGTGGCGTCCAGACAGATAGACCCCGAGTGCGAGATCGCGAAAATAAACCCGAGCTTGCAGCGGCGTATTGTCGACAATCTGCAGAAGAAATGGATCCCAAGCAGCCGACTCCCACGGTGAAACACCCAGTAGTTCGGTGAAATCGGCGGCTATTGGGGGCGCACGGTTCATAACTCAAGTCCATCGATGAAACGGGCCGGGATCGGTGCTCGCTTCCTTCCGAGCGAGCGTTCGAGGCTACCATAATCGCGACATGGCTAGCAAAATTGCCGCAGAAAACAGTCCGTTTCACTTGGCGCGGAAGTTTACACATGCGACGACGCTCTGTGTCGCGGGCTCAGTCGGAGCATCACTTCAACGCAAAGGAGCCTGCAATGTCAGTGGCATCCAGAAATTCGCACCAGTCTGCGGCGATCACCGGCGCCGGCGGCGGCCTTGGCCGCGACATCGCCCTCGGTCTCGCAGCCAAGGGGTATATCGTTTTCGGTACCGCGATTTCTGCCGCGGAGGTCCAGGAGCTGAAAGAGGCGTCCGGCAGCCGCGTCAGCCTGACGGTCTGTGACATCACCAAGGAACAGGCTGTGAAAGCCTGGGCCGCCGGCGTGTCTGACGCGCTTGGCGATGGCGGCCTTGGTCTCCTGATCAACAATGCCGGCATACTCACTCCTGGGCCGCTGGAAGTTTTGCCGCTCGACGCCATCCGGCATGAGTTCGAAGTCAATGTATTCGGCGCCTTGTCCGTCATGAACGCATTCCTGCCGGCGCTGAGGATAGCACGCGGTCGCATCGTACAGATCAGCACCTGGACCGCGAGCCTTCCC
Source organism: uncultured Alphaproteobacteria bacterium (assembly GCA_963724715.1). GTDB lineage: Bacteria > Pseudomonadota > Alphaproteobacteria > Rhizobiales > Xanthobacteraceae > BOG-931. Next base: position 1,056,295 of record CAVRVV010000009.1, read on the forward strand.
CTTCCTTTCAACGGGCCGTCCGGCGCGTCCAAGGCCGCGATGGAGGTTTTCGCGACCGTCTACCGGGCCGAGCTGAAACGCTTTGGAATAGAGGTCGTGGTGGCGCCGGCAGGCAATATGAGAACCGGGGGTCCGGCGAAAACGGCCGCGGCACTCGCACGGGTCGCGGGCGGGATGACTTCTCAACAGCGCGATCTGTATGGACAAACATTCGAGACCTTCGCGACAGCTCTTAACGGCATGCAGAACAGCGGCCTCGATTCGGAGGCCGCCGCTGGGAGAGTCATCGAGCTGGCCGAACAAACCCCTGCGCCGAGCCGCGCACCGGTGGGAGCGGACGCCGAAGAGATGCTCCGGGTCGTTCGCGACAAATCCGACGCCGAGCAAGATGCGTTGCGCCTCCAGCTCGTTGGCCTGAGCTAGGACCGCCTGACAATCAGCTATTTTACCAAACGAGCCAGCGATGATCGAAATAATTGACGTCAACGATAGCCGTGCCGTTCGCAACAAAAACAATATCCTCGCCCTGTATGATCTGATGATCAACAAGAAGAAGTCGGAGGAGGCCACGGCCAAATTCGTCAGCCCCGCATATATCCAGCACAACCCATTGATTGCAGACGGTTCGGTCGCGCTAGGCAAATTCTTCGGCCAGGTCACACGGGAACGCGCCCGGGCCCGCGTCGTCGTCCACCGCATTATCGCCGCCGGCGACTATGTATGGGCCCACCTGAACTTTCTGAATCTCTTCAACGATGACCCGGATGATACGGGAATCGCCGGCGTCGACATCTACAAGCTGGACGCCGACGGCAAGGCAATCGAACATTGGGACACCTTGCAGCTTGTTGGCGACCCAAAAAACTCGGTGCCGTTGATCGCGCCGAACATTCCGCGCGCCAACCCGAACGGAATGTTCTGAGCCGGAGGATCTGCGATGAGCAATACACTTGGTCCTCTCATGGAAAGGAACCTGCTCGAGGTATTCGGGCAGCGAGATTCCGCACGCCGCGCGGCCGTGATAGCTGAGCTCTACACCGCAGACTGCACGTTTTTCGAGGCGGAAGAGCAGGTCACTGGCCGAGAAAGGCTCAACGCGAAGGTCGGGAGTATTCTCAAGGATGCGCCCGGACTTCGTGTTTCGCGCGGCAGGGCCTGCGCAGGTCAATCACGATCTTGGCCGTTTGCGGTGGCAGTTCGGACCGCCGGGCGCCCCGCCGATTGTCACGGGTATGGACATTGCGGTCTTTGAAGACGGAAGAATTCGAGCCCTGTACACCTTTCTTGACGACTCCGTGGGCACCTGAGAGGCGGTTGGCGGTGCCAGGTACTTTGAGCTTTCTCGCTCCCCACCGCATTCGGCACGCTCCTGACGACCGCTATGGGTCACTAACTCCCTCGCCACTTCTCTGCGGGCGCGACTGAAATGCTCCCCAAAGCGACCACGGTAGTGGGCGCCGTCAGGGGCATTCAGGGCCGACAACGGCTGCCTCGGTAAGTCTTTCACCAGGTCGTTCAGGCTGCGCAAACAAAAAATTTTGCGCTCAAATAATCCGAGCCTATAGCGAGCCAAGAACTTTTGCGGCATATGCCGAACAATAAGATTTCGTCATCACGCTCCTGTTGCTGAGCGACGAAATCCGCTCCGACCAACTGGAAGCCGAGGACGAACCGGATACTTACGATCGGTTCATCTCACGAGCGTAATCATTGTTGCATCGTCCCGCCTCGACTGTTGCTCGGATCGAGCCTTGTTTCGGCACGAATACCAATATCGAACCGGTCTCATGCGATGTCGAACCGAGTCTCCGCCGCCAGAAAGCGGATATTGAAAATTGGCGACCGGAGACTGGCGTGCGAATTTGAGCGGCGGCGGCTCAAAATCCGGAAAATTGAGCTGCAGAGACCGCGCAACGTCTCGCTAACTCACGGTAATGTCGCGTGAATTCTCGTGAGCGGGAAACACTCCCTAGAGACTAGTGTCCTTCCTGAGAGAAGGGTGACAGTTCATTCCGGGCACATGGGTTACACATTGGGCCTTTTGCGAGGAGAGCAAAAGTGCCCTGGCAGGAGTGTAACCACATGGATGAACGGCTCAAGTTCATCGCCCGACTGCTGGACGGGGAGAAGATGGCGGTGCTGTGCCGCGAGTTCGGCATCTCGCGCAAGACCGGCTATAAGATCTTCACGCGCTACAACGAGACCGGCCTGGAAGGACTGACCGACCGCTCGCGCCGGCCTTACCGCCACGCCAATCAGCTGCCATTGCAGATCGAGACGCTGATCGTGCGATTGAAGCAGGACAAGCCGAGCTGGGGCGCACCGAAGATCAGGGAAAGGCTGGCCCGGCTCTATCCGGACGTGCACACGCCGGCGATCAGCACGGTGCATGCGGCCCTCGATCGCCATGGCTTGGTCAAGCGCAGACCGGGGCGACGCAACAGGGCGAAGGGAACGGTGCTCTCCCATCCCGGCCACCCCAATGATCTGTGGTGCGCCGACTACAAGGGCGAGTTCATGCTTGCCGACCGGCGCTATTGCTACCCGCTGACAATCACCGACTTCGCCAGCCGCTACCTGTTCACCTGCGAAGCGCTCTCCACCACCAAGGAAGCCTATGCCTTCCCGGTGTTCGAGGCCGCGTTCAAGGAGTTCGGCCTGCCCAAAGCCATCCGCACCGATAATGGCGTCCCCTTCGCAAGCCCCAACGCGCTCTACGGACTGAGCAAGCTGTCGGTCTGGTGGCTCCGCCTCGGCATCGCGATCGAGCGCATCAAGCCCGGCAACCCGCAGCAGAACGGCCGCCATGAGCGCATGCATCTGACCCTGAAGCTGGAGACCACCAAGCCGGCCGGCAACAACTTCTTGCAGCAGCAGGCCAAGTTCAATGACTTCATCGACTGCTACAACAATGAGCGGCCGCACCAGGCCCTGGGCATGCGCTATCCGGCAGAGCGATACGGGCCGTCAACGCGTCCCTACAAAGGCTTGCCAGACCTCGACTACCCGTTCCACGACAAGACTGTCACCGTCACCACATGCGGCCGCATCTGCTTCAATCGGCAGAAGATCAATCTCAGCCTGGTCTTCGCTGGTCAAAGCGTCGGCATCAAACAGGTCAGCGACCAGATTTGGCTCGTCAGCTTCATGGACTATGATCTCGGTTACTTCGATCACGAGACATGCAGACTTCGAACCGCTCGATAACCCTTTCGGGCCGAAAGTGTTACCCATGTCTCCGGTATAAACCGTAACCCATGTGTCCGGAACGGACCGGGACTGGGTGGCTGGGGCGCCAGGATTCGAACCTGGGAATGGCGGAATCAAAATCCGCTGCCTTACCACTTGGCTACGCCCCAATACCGTCGGATTGGCGCCGGCCGCCTGGGCCGGCCGCCGCAACATAGCGATGGGGCCTGTCCCAAGCAATGTTCGCCCGGGCCGGGCCGCTATCCACGCCCGCCAAGCGCCATATAATAATAATGTCTGGCTGGCCGCCGATGCGTTGCGCGACCCGGCCGGCATTGCGCATTGAGGGCGACACCATGTCCGATTCCATCGTCGTGACCGACGACGGCGCCGTTCGCGTCATCCGGATGAACCGTCCGGAAAAGAAGAACGCACTGACCCAGCCGATGTATGCGGCAATGACCGGTGCCATGCGCGAGGCGGAGGCGAACGAGGCGATCCGCTGCCTGGTGCTCGCCGGCGGCCAAGGCGCATTCTGTGCCGGCGCCGATATCGGCGAGTTTCTCGAATCCGCGCAAAGCGGCGGCTTGCGCCCGCATACGCTGGACTTTCTCAAGGCGCTAGCCAACAACCCGAAGCCGTTGGTCGCCGCGGTCGGCGGGCTCGCCGTCGGCATCGGCACCACGCTCCTGTTCCACTGCGATCACGTCGTCGCCTCTGCCGATGCCACCTTCACCACGCCGTTCTTGAAGCTGGCGCTGATCCCGGAAGCGGCGTCGAGCCTGTTGGCGCCGATGCGCATGGGCTATGCGCGCGCGTTTGAGATGCTGGTGATGGGCCATCCACTTTCGGCCGAACAGGCCCGAGAAGCCGGCATCGTCAATAAGGTGGTCGATGCCGCCGCGGTCGATGCCGTTGCGTTACAGGCGGCGCGGGAGATCGCTGCCCTTCCAGCCGGCGCCGTCGCTGTGTCGCGGCGGCTCTTACGCGGGCATCTTGACGCTGTGGTGCGGCAGATCGATACCGAAGTGATGCATTTCAAGGACCTTCTGCAATCGGACGAAGCGCGCGCGGCGTTCTCCGCGTTTCTGTCGCGCAAGAAGTGAGGCGGCGATGTCGCTTGCCGGAAAAACCCTGTTCATCACCGGCGCCTCGCGCGGCATCGGGCTTTCGATCGCGCTGCGCGCCGCGCGTGACGGCGCCAATATCGCTATCGCTGCGAAAACCGCCGAGCCGCATCCAAAACTGCAAGGCACGATCTATACCGCGGCCGATGAGATCGAGCGCGCCGGCGGCAAGGCGCTGCCGCTTGTTGTCGACGTGCGCGACGAAGCGGTTGTGCGAGATGCGCTCGACCAAACGGCGCAAAAATTCGGCGGCGTCGACATCGTCGTGAATAATGCCAGCGCCATCCAGCTTACGTCCGTGGCCGACACCGATATGAAGCGGTTCGACCTCATGCACCAGATCAACGCGCGCGGCACCTTCGTCGTGTCGAAGTTGGCTATCGCTCATCTGGCGAAGGCGGCCAATCCGCACATCCTCATGATCTCGCCGCCGCTCGACATGAAGGAGAAATGGTTCGCGCCGCACACCGCCTACAGCATGGCGAAATTCGGCATGAGCCTGGTCGTACTGGGCTTGGCCGGCGAGTTGCGCAGCCAAGGCATCGCGGTGAACGCGCTATGGCCGCGCACCATCATCGCCACCGCCGCGATCAAAAATCTGCTCGGCGGCGACGCGCGGATGCGACAGGCGCGCCAGCCCGACATCATGGCGGATGCGGCTTATGCGGTTTTTACAAGCCCGGCGCGCGAACTGACCGGCCGCTTTCTCATCGACGACAATTTTCTCGCCGAGCGCGGCGTCACTGACTTCGAGCGCTATCGCGTCGATCCGCGAGAACCCCTTGCGCAAGATTTCTTTCTGCCGGACGACATCACGCCGCCGCCGGGCGTAACAACCGTTGAAACCCATGGAGACCGCCGGTGACCTATCAGGCTCCCCTCGCCGACATCGGCTTCGCACTCAAACACGGCGCGGCGTTTTCGTCCGCGCTCGACGAAGGGCTGTTCGGCGATCTCACCATGGATGTGGTCGAGGCGGTGCTGGCCGAAGCCGGCCGTCTCGCCGGCGAAGTCATCGCGCCGCTCAATCGGGTCGGCGACATGTTTGGTACCCCATTCAAGGACGGCATCGTCACCACCGCGCCGGGCTGGAAGGAAGCCTACAAAACCTGGCGCAATGGCGGTTGGAACGGCCTTGCGGCGCCGGTGGAATGGGGCGGCCAGGCGTTGCCGCAGTCGATCAACATCGCCTGCATCGAAATGTGGAATGCCGCGGCCATGGCGTTCGCCGTCGGCCCGTTGCTGACGATCGCGGCGATCGACGCCTTGCACGCCCACGGCAGCGAAGAGCTCAAGCGTATTTACCTGGAGAAAATGGTGACCGGCGAATGGACCGGCACCATGCAGCTTACCGAGCCGCAGGCCGGCTCCGACGTTGGCGCGCTGCGGACCCGGGCCGAGCGCGCCGCCGACGGCACCTATCGCATCAAAGGCCAGAAAATCTTCATCACCTACGGCGAGCATGACCTCACCGAAAACATCATTCACTTCGTGCTGGCGCGCCTGCCCGATGCACCGCCCGGCACGCGGGGCATTTCGCTGTTCCTGGTGCCGAAATTCCTGCCCAATGCCGACGGCTCGCCGGGCAAGCGCAACGACGTGCGCGCTCATTCGGTCGAGCACAAGCTCGGCATTCACGGCTCGCCGACATGCACCATGATTCTCGGCGACGAAGGCGGCGCCGTTGGCTTTTTGATCGGCGAAGAGAATGCCGGCATGGCCTGCATGTTCACCATGATGAACCGCGCGCGGCTGGCGATCGGCGTGCAAGGCGTCGGCATTGCCGAAGCGGCCACCCAGCAGGCGCTGGCTTACGCCCGCGACCGCAAGCAAGGCCGCACGCCCGGCATGAAAGCGACGGAATCGGCGCCGCTGATCGCCTACCCCGACGTCAAGCGCATGCTGCTCACCATGCGCGCGCTCACCGGCGCCGCGCGCGCCATCTGCTATTCGACCGCGATGGCGCTCGATCGGTCCGAGCGCTCGGCCGACGAGGCCGCGCGAAAAGCCGCGCACGACCGCTTGTCGTTGCTCACGCCGGTCGCCAAGGCGTTCTCGACCGATATCGCCAACGAGGTCACCTCGCTCGGCATCCAGGTCCACGGCGGCATGGGTTTTGTCGAGGAGACCGGCGCGGCGCAGCTATTTCGCGATGCGCGGATCGCCGCGATCTATGAAGGCACCAACGGCATCCAGGCCATCGACCTGGTGACGCGCAAATTGCCGCTCAGCGGCGGCGACGCCGTCGCGGCGCATCTCAAGGATTTACGCGGCATCGTCGATGCGGTCAGCGCCAGCAACGACCCGGCGTTCGGCTGGACGGCATTGCGGATCGGCGAAGCGCTCGACAGCCTCACCCGCACGACGCAATGGCTGATCGGCCAAACCGGCAAGGACGCCGATGCGGCGCTGGCCGGCGCCAGCCCCTATCTGCGGCTGTTCGGCATCACCACCGGCGGCTGTTACCTGGCGCAACAGGCGCTCGCGGCAATCCGGCTCGGCGAAGCGACGCAGCCTCGCCTGGCGCTGGCGCGGTTTTTTGCCGAGAACTTTGCCGTTCAGGCCGGCGGGCTTGAGCGCACCGTGGTCGAAGGCGCGCCCGGCTTGATCGGTGCCGATGCGGCGCTGGCCTAAGCTTGCCAAAAGATGATGGGTTTCGCTGGCGCGCAACCCATCCTACATTTGTCCGATGTCCACGCTCCTGATCAGCCACCCCGCTTGTCTTGAACATCTCACTCCCGCCGGCCATCCGGAGCGGCCCGACCGGCTGCGCGCCATAGAGCAGGCGCTGGAAGCGGAAAAGTTCCAGCCGCTCGCCCGCGAGCAGGCGCCAATGGCAGCCATCGAGACCATCGCGCTGTGCCATCCGATGGATTACATCGTCGAGCTGCGCGAGGCCTCGCCCAAGGAAGGCATGGTGCGGCTCGACGCCGACACCTCGATGTCACCCGGCACGTTCGAAGCGGCGTTGCGCGCGGTCGGCGGCGCTGTTCTCGCTGTCGACGAGGTGCTGGCCAAGAAGACGACAAACGCCTTCGTCGCCACGCGCCCGCCCGGCCACCACGCCGAGACCGCACGCCCGATGGGCTTTTGCCTGTTCGACAACGCCGCCATCGCCGCGCGCTACGCGCAACAGCAACACGGCATCGCGCGTGCCGCGGTCGTCGATTTCGACGTGCATCACGGCAACGGCTCGCAGGAGATTTTCTGGGCCGACAAATCGGTGATGTATTGCTCGACCCATCAGATGCCGCTGTTTCCCGGCTCTGGCGCGGTCATCGAGTCCGGCACGCACAACACCGTGGTCAACGCGCCGCTGCGCCCCGGCGACGGCGGCGAAGCATTCCGCGCTGCTTTCGAAGATAGGATACTGCCGCGGCTGCGCGAGTTTCGGCCGGAGCTCGTCATCATCTCCGCCGGTTTCGACGCCCACATGCGCGACCCGCTCGCCAGCATCAATCTCACCGAGGACGATTTCGTCTGGGTGACGCAAAAGATCATGGACATCGCCGATCACTGCGCCGAGGGCCGCGTCGTGTCGCTGCTCGAGGGCGGCTATGATCTCCGCGCGCTGGGCAATTCGGTCGCCGCCCACGTCACAACGCTGATGCAGGGGTAGCGACGCCGCTGCCGCAAACACGCTAGTATCGCAACATTGCGAGTCGGAGAGCCGGGAATGGCGCAGAAAGCCAACAGCGATATTGCACAACTGCCGTTCGAGCGCGCGATCGAGGAATTGGAATCGATCGTCAAGCGGCTCGAAGAAGGCAAGGTGCCGCTCGAGGAATCGGTCGCCATCTACGAGCGCGGCGAGGCACTCAAGCGCCGCTGCGAGGATTTATTGCGCCAAGCCGAGGCGCGCGTCGAGAAGATCACGCTGGACGCCCAAGGCAAGCCGACCGGCACCGAGCCGCTCGACGTCGAATAATTTTCGGGCCGGCGCCGCCCCTCTTCGGAAATCCCCAACTTCCGCGAAAGGCTGCCTGTAAAATCACTTGACAACTTAGAACAAATAGTGAACACTAGACGGTTCGAACAAGGGCTGAAGACAATGGATTCGGACAAGAAAAGCGCGTGGCTGCGCAAGCTCGATGAGGAATGCCCCTATCAGGTGGTGCTGCCGCGGCGGCAGCTTGCCGATGACAGCGAGATCTTGGATTTCCTCATCCAATACGTCGAGAAATTCGACATGTATGTCGAGGACGATTACGCCGCCTTCGTGCGCTACTGCTTCGCCGATCCGCTGGACGCGGAAATCTTCCGCTCGCGATTCGAGCCGAAGGCGGAGCGTTTCAGGTTGGCGGGGTGAGCACTGCCTTTCGTCATTCCGGGGCCGAGCGCAGCGAGGAACCCGGAATCCATAACCACCATCCGTGAATATGGATTCCGAACTCGCCGCTTCGCGGCGATCCGGAATGACCAGCGTCGAGGTTACGCCCGCTCGCTTCTTATTTTGCCGGCAGCTTCTGCCGTACCTTGCCGATGTCGGCCCAGGGATCGTTGCCGAAGCGCTTCTTCAGATTCAGCACGGTGAAATCGGCGGCGCTCTTGGTACGGCCGAGTTCTTCCCACGATAGCGGCGCCGAGACCGCGGCGCCGGGGCGGGCGCGCGTCGAATAGGGTGCGACCGAGGTCGCCTCGCGCGTGTTGCGGAAATAATCGATGAAGATTTTGCCTTTGCGCAGCGCCTTGGTCATTTTGCCGACGTAGCGCTGCGGGCTGTCGGCGGCCATGCCGAGCGCGATGCGTTGGGTAAAGTTTTTCGTGGTGTCCCAATCGGCGCCGGCGACCGGCAGCACCACATGGATGCCCTTGCCGCCCGACAACTTGGCGAAGCTTTCGAGCTTCAACGCTTCGAGCCGTTCGCGCACCTCGCGCGCGGCGGCGACAATCTCCTTCCAGCTCACGCCGTCGCCCGGATCGAGATCGAACACGATGCGGTCGCAGAGCTCGAGTTTTTGCAGCCGCGAGCCGCGGGTGTGGATTTCCAACGTGCCGGACTGTACCAGCGTCACGACGTCGTCGAGCTCTTCCACCGCGATGACGTCGTGCTCCTTGGCGTCGACGGCATGGCGCAGCGGCGAATCCTTCACATTTTCCGCGATATGTTTTTGGAAGAAACATTGGCCCTTGGTGCCGCCCGGACAACGCACCAAAGCTAACGGCCGGTCGACGACATGCGGCGCCATCCAGTCCCAGACGCTGACGTAATATTCGGCCAAATCTTCCTTGGTGACGCCGACGTCGACCCAATAGACGCGGTCGGGATGGGTCAGGTGAACGTTGCCGACGTCGGCAGCGCTGCGCGCGCTTGCCTTGGCGCGCGCCGCCGGCTTAGCAGGCTGCGGCTTTGCCGGCGCTTTGTTGCGTGATTTCGCCATCGTCCGTGCCGATTTTCGCACCGCCTGCCGCTGCGCCATTGCTGCCGGAACGGCCGGCACTTCGCGCACCACCTCGCGCGCTGGCTTGTCCTCGCGCAGGCCCTTGAACGATGCCTGGCGCAACACGTTACCATGAGTGACGCCGCGGTACTCCGCCTCGATGACGAGTTGCGGCTTCACCCAGATGACGTCTTTGCGACGTTCGTCCTTCGGCAACGTGAGCGACGGCTTGTCGATCTTCAAAGATTTGAGCCGGCGCCACAGCTCGCGCGCGGTCTTACGCGTGTAGCCGGTGCCGACGCGACCGGCGTAGCGCAGCTCTCCCTTGTCGTGCACCGCCACGGTGAGCGCACCCACCGCATGCGGATCGGCCGACGCGGGGCTGTAGCCGGCGACGACGAATTCCTGGGCGTTGTGGCACTTGCTCTTGATGAAATTCTCCGACCGGCCGGAGCGATAAGGTGCATCTTTGCGCTTCGATACGATGCCCTCGAGATGCAGGCCGCAGGCATGCTTGAGGATCACCGGGCCGTCTTCGACAAAATGCTCGGCGTAGCGGATGCGGCCGTTTTTGCCGACGGTCTTGAGCAACCGCTGCAGCGCCGCCTTGCGTGCCTCCAACGGTTCGCCGATCAGATCGCGGCCATCGAGATACAGAAGGTCGAACACGTAATAGACAAAACGATCGCCGCGGCCATCCTTCAAATCGGTTTGCAAGAGCGAGAAGCTCGAAATGCCGTTGTCGTCTTCGACCACCAGCTCGCCGTCGAGCAGCGCGGTTTCGGCAGGCAGTGCGGCAACCGCGGCCTCGATCGGCTTGAAGCGGTGCGTCCAATCCAGGTTCTTGCGCGTCAGCAAGCGCACCTTGCCGCGATCGAGCCGTGCCTGGATGCGATAGCCGTCGTATTTGATCTCGTGCAGCCATTCGGCACCGCGCGGCGCGGCGCTGTGCAAGGTGGCGAGACTCGGCGGAACGAATTCGGGCAGACGGTCGTGCGCGGCCCGTGCGCTCTTTTTCTGCGCACCCGTTCTAGCCGCGGCTTTGGCACGCGCCCGCGGCCGCGATACAGGCATAGCCGCCGGTGCCTTCTGGTTCGCCGGTGCCTTCTTGGCGTCGCGATTGCTGTGCCAGACCCGCTTCTTGCCTTTGCCTTCGGTAATTTCGTCGATCGAGCGGCCGGTTGCGACCGACAGCGGCTCCTCTTCGAGGATATCCTGGCCGCGCGGCCCACGCGCCGCGTCGTCCTTGCTTTTGATGAGCAGCCAGTTGTCGCGGCGCTCTTTCGGCCGCGCGCGCAGCCGCACCAAATGCCAGCGGCCGTGCAATTTCTCGCCGTCGAGATCGAATGTCAGATGCCCCTTGGCGAGCCCTTTGTGCGGGTCGCCCTCAGGAGCCCAGTGGCCGCGATCCCAGATCATCACAGTGCCGCCGCCATATTCGCCTTGCGGGATAGTGCCCTCGAAAGTGTTGTATTCGACCGGATGATCCTCGACGTGGACGGCGAGACGCTTTTCGCCGGGATCGAGACTCGGCCCGCGCGTGACCGCCCAGCTTTTCATGACGCCGTCGAGCTCGAGCCGCAGATCGTAATGCAGCCGCCGCGCCGCGTGTTTTTGAATCACATAACGGTCGCCGCCGCGTTTTTCCTGGCGGCCGCGCGGCTCCGGCGTGACGCCGAACTTTCGCTTCTTGCGGTAGACGTCGAGGACCACGTTCAGCCGGCGCGTTTGAGGCGCTTGGTTTTGACGGTGCCGCGTTTGCGTGACGCCGTGCTCGACCGCGCAGAGCGCGACTTGCTGCGAGGTTCGGCGCTGCCGCCGCCGCGCTCCGAGCGCACCGAACGGCGCAGCGCATCCATCAGATTGATGACATTGCTCGGCCGCTCCGGAGCAGCCGGCGCCGGCTTGCCCGCCTGCTTGGCCTTGATCAGCGCCTTGAGTGCATCCTCGTAGCGGTCGGAGAACTTCGACGGGTCGAAATGACCGCGCTTGGTCTTGAGGATGTGCTCGGCCAGCTCGAGCATGTCCTTCGGAACTTTGACGGTCTCGATGTCGGAGAAATACTCCTTGCCGTCGCGGATCTCGTCTTGATAGCGCAGCGCCGTCGCCTTGATGCCCTTGTCCAGCGGCTCGAGCATCAGCACGAGTTCGTGATTGTGCAGCACCACGCGGGCGATCCCGACCAGCGACGTCGACCGCATGGCGTCCCGGATCACCGCGAAGGCTTCGACCCCGACCTCGTCGTCAGGGAACAGGTAATAGGGCGTATCGAGGTAAATTTCGTCGATGTCCTTGCGGGGCACGAAGGACTCGATATCGATGGTATGGGTGCTTTCCAGCGCCACCTCGTCGAGTTCCTCGGGTTCCAGCAGCACATAGGAACCGTCGGCCGCCTTAAAACCCTTGATCCGGTCCTCTTCGGGAACATCTTCCCCGGTTTCGGCGTCTATCTGCCGATAGCGTACACGGTTACCGGTTTCGCGATTGATGATGTTGAAGCGGACCCGTTCCCTGGACGAGGTGGCCTGAACCAGGCCGATACTGCAGGAGACCAAGGAAAGCTTGAGGAAACCCTTCCAATTCGCCCTCGGTGCCATGGTAAAACTCCCAACGCTACCCAACATATAAGGGAATATAATGCCTGGGAGTTCCGGCGGCCGGAACCGGTAAATTGCCCTTCCCGGCCGCCATGGTGTAAAGACAGGCAAATCAGCGTGCGTGAGGATGGGCGCGCACTAGACCCCAATAAACGCCGTTAGGCGATAAACCGTTTGTCGGTAGTCGTTTGTCGGTCCCTTAAGGAGCATAGCGTGACTGTTGCCTCCAAGACCCCTTTGCTCGACCAGATCAAGACCCCGCACGACCTCAGGCAACTCCAGCCAGGCCAGCTTCGCCAGGTGGCGGACGAGTTGCGCCAGGAGACCGTCGACGCCGTCGCCGTGACCGGCGGCCATCTCGGCGCCGGCCTTGGCGTGATCGAGTTGACGGTCGCCCTGCACTACGTCTTCGATACGCCCCAGGATCGCCTGATTTGGGACGTCGGCCACCAGGCCTATCCGCACAAGATCCTGACCAATCGCCGCGACCGCATCCGTACCTTGCGGACGGGCGGCGGACTGTCGGGTTTCACCAAGCGCGCCGAGAGCGAATACGATCCGTTCGGCGCCGCGCACTCCTCGACCTCGATTTCCGCAGGCCTCGGCATGGCCGTCGCTCGCGATCTCCAGGGCAAGCAGAATAATGTCGTCGCCGTCATCGGCGACGGCGCCATGTCCGCCGGCATGGCCTATGAGGCCATGAACAATGCCGGCGCGATGGATTCGCGTCTCATTGTCGTGCTCAATGACAACGACATGTCGATCGCGCCGCCGGTCGGCGCGCTGTCGGCCTATCTCGCCCGCCGTGTGTCTGGAAAGGCCTATCATCGGGTGCGCAAAATCATCCGCCAAATCGCCAAACGCATGCCGACGAAAATGCTCGAGCAGCGCGCGCTGGCGATGGAGGAATATGCCCGCGGCCTCGTCACCGGCGGCACGCTGTTCGATGAGCTCGGCTTCTTCTATGTCGGGCCGATCGACGGCCACAATATCGACCACCTGCTGCCGGTCCTGAAGAACGTGCGCGACATGAAAAATGGACCGATCCTCGTTCACGTCGTGACGCAAAAGGGCAAGGGCTATGCGCCGGCGGAAAAATCCGCCGACAAATATCACGGCGTCGTCAAATTTGACGTCGCCACCGGCGCCCAGGTCAAATCGAAACCGGCCGCGCCCGCTTATCAGAAAGTATTCGGCGAGAGCCTGATCAAGGAAGCCCGCAAGGACGACAAGATCGTCGCCATCACCGCGGCGATGCCGTCAGGCACTGGCATCGATCTGTTCCAGAAGGAGTTTCCCAACCGCACCTTCGACGTCGGCATTGCCGAGCAGCACGGCGTGACGTTTGCCGCTGGCTTGGCGACCGAAGGCTACAAGCCGTTCGCCACCATCTATTCGACGTTCCTGCAGCGCGCTTACGACCAGGTGGTGCACGACGTCGCCATCCAGCGCCTACCGGTGCGCTTCGCCATGGACCGCGCCGGGTTGGTCGGTGCCGACGGCCCGACCCATGCCGGCGCCTTCGACGTCGCCTATCTTGGCTGCCTGCCCGGTTTTGTGCTGATGGCCGCGGCCGACGAAGCGGAACTGGCCCACATGGTGGCGACCGCCGTCGCCATCGACGATCGTCCGTCGGCGCTGCGCTATCCGCGCGGCGAAGGCCGCGGCGTGCCGATGCCGGACGAAGGCATACCGCTCGAGATCGGCAAAGGCCGCATTCTGCGCGAAGGCACCAAGGTCGCGCTGTTGTCCTACGGCGCCCGCCTCGGCGAGTGCCTCAAGGCCGCCGACGAACTGGCCGCTTTCGGCCTTTCGACCACGGTCGCCGATGCGCGCTTCGCCAAGCCGCTCGACGTCGACATGTTGCTCCGCCTGGCGCGCGAGCATGAAGTGCTGGTGACCATCGAGGAAGGTTCCATCGGCGGCTTCGGCTCCTTTGCGCTGCAAACGCTTGCCGAGCACGGCGTGCTCGATCGGGGCCTCAAAATCCGCTCGATGGTGCTGCCCGATTTCTTTATCGACCAGGACTCGCCCAACGCCATGTACGCCAAGGCCGGCCTCGATGCCAAAGGCATCGTCGCCAAGGCGTTCGAAGCGCTCGGCCAGAACATGCGTGGCGAGACGGTGAAGCTCGTCCGGTCCTGATCGCCGGCGACACTTTCGGATTTGCAGACGTTCGATGCCCGGCGCAATGCCGGGCATCTCGTTTATAATCACCCATCATGACCGCCCGAGAACGCGCTGATCGCCTGTTGGTCGCGCGCGGCCTGTTCGAAAGCCGCGCCCGCGCCCAGGCCGCGATTGCCGCGGGCCTGGTGACCGCCGACGGCGTACCGGTGCGCAAGGCATCGGAGGAAATTTCGTCCGCCGCGGTCATCGCTGCCGAGCCCGAGCATCCGTATGTGTCGCGCGGCGGCGTCAAGCTTGCAGCCGCTCTCGATCATTTTCATCTCGACGTGACGGGGCGCACCTGCCTCGACGTCGGCGCCTCGACCGGCGGCTTCGCCGAAGTTCTGGTTTTGCGCGGCGCGCAGCGCGTCTACGCGATCGACGTCGGCCGCGATCAACTGCATCCGTGCCTGCGCGGCCGCGGCGATATCGTCTCGATGGAGGAAACCGATATCCGCACACTTGATCCGGCGCGCCTTGCCGAACAGCCGGATTTTGCCACGGTGGATGTGAGCTTCATCTCGCTCAAGCTCGTCGTGCCGGCCGTCGGCAAAATCCTCAAACCGCGGGCGACGCTGGTTGCGTTGATCAAGCCGCAATTCGAGGCCGGCCGCCGCGACGTCAAGAAAGGCATCGTGCGCGATCCTGCCGTCCATACCGCGGTCTGCAACGACATCGGCACCTTCCTGACCGCGCTCGGCTGGCGCGTCGGCGGCGTCGCACCGTCAGCGATCTCGGGCGGCGACGGCAACCGCGAATTTTTTATCGAGGCGGAACGTGGTTGAGCGCCTCGTGATCGACCGGATCGGTCATCGCGGCGATGGTGTCGTCGAGGGCGGCGCGGAGCCGATTTTCGTGTTCGGCGCGCTGCCCGGCGAAACGGTCGAGGTCGAGAGCATTCCCGGCCATCCGGACCGGCGGCAGCTGCTTCGCGTCGACACGCCGAGCGCCGAGCGCATCGCGCCGATCTGTCCGCATTTCGGCATTTGCGGCGGCTGCGCCATGCAGCATTGGCAAACCGAACATTATCGCGCGTGGAAACGCGATCTCGTCGTCACGGCGCTGCGCCAAGCCGGCATCGCGGCGCCGGTCGGCGACCTAATCGATGCCCACGGCGACGGCCGTCGCCGCGCCGTATTTCACGCCAGGCGCGGCGGCCGCGACATTCTCGAGGTCGGCTTTTCCGCCGCGCGCGCCCATCACGTGATCCCGATCGATCGCTGTCCGGTTTTGGCCCAAAACCTCGACGGCGCGCTGCAAGCCGCATGGGCGATTGCCGAAGTGCTCGTGCCTGCCAAAAAGCCGCTCGATATCCAGGTCACCGCGACCGATACCGGCCTCGATGTCGATGTGCGCGGCTCCGGGGCGCTGTCGACTTCGCTCACGGCGGCGCTGGCGCGCGTCGCCGCCGTGCATAACTTGGCGCGCCTGACCCGCCACGGCGAGCTTGTCGCGCAGCAGCGCGCGTCGACACTGCGGATCGGCAAGGCGACGGTGGCGCTGCCGCCCGCCGCATTCCTGCAAGCCACCGCGGCGGGCGAGGCGGCGCTCGCGCAATGCGCGCTTGCCTATTGCGCCGGCGCCAAATCCGTCGCCGACCTGTTCTCCGGCATCGGCCCGTTCGCGCTACGGCTCGCCGAAAGCGCGCGCGTCGTCGCGGTCGACGCCGACGAAGCTGCGCTAGGCGCGCTCAAGCGCGCAGCGGAAACTGCAACCGGTCTCAAGCCGGTCGAAGCCGTGCGGCGCGATTTGTTCAAAAGTCCCTTCGTGAACGAGGATCTCGACGACGTCGACGCCGCACTGTTCGACCCGCCGCGTCAGGGCGCCCGGGCGCAATCAAGCGCGCTCGCGGCGAGCGATATCCCGGTCATCGTGGCGGTGTCGTGCAATCCGGCGACGTTCGCCCGCGACATGCACATTCTGATCGATGGCGGCTATCGGCTCACGGCGGTGACGCCGGTCGATCAGTTTCGCTATTCGGCCCACGTCGAGATCGTCGCACGGCTGGAAAAGTAGCTATTTCTTCGGCTTGAGATCGTCCGCCAAAAAGCTCGTATCGACGATCTTCGACCATTCCACGTCGCCGGACAGCGCGCCGACCAGCTTTTGCGCCCGGATCATGCGGTCCATGCCGGCGAAGTCGAAATTGCCGGCGCTCCAATAGGGCACGCCGGATTTGCTGGGCGCGACCAGGTTATGGATCGTGCTCTTGGCGACTTCGACGTCGAGATTGTAGGCCTTGGCCACGATGTCGGCGGCCTCGTCGGGATGCGCTGACATGAACTCGACGGCCTTGCGCCGTCCGCGCAGGATGGCGCGGATGAAATCGCCCTTGGTGGCGGCGGCTTCGCCGGTGGTGACGCCGATGACATTGCAGAGCGGCGGCAGCACGTCGCTTGCCGACACCAGCACGCGGAACTGAGATTTATTCTTCGACCACACCGGATCGGCAATCGCCGACGCATCGATCAGGCCGAGATTGAGCGCCACGACCGCCTCGCCGAAACCGCCGGTCTTGACCAGCTCGGCCTCGTCGGGTTTCAGCCCGGCGGCTTCGAGGAGCAGAATGTCCAGCGCCTGGCTGGTCGAGCGCGGATTGGTGTAGCCGATCTTTTTGCCCTTGAGGTCCTGGATGGTCTTGATCGGCGAATCCAGCTTCACCGCCCAGACAAACTCCGCGACGGTGAGCACGTTGTCGCTGATAATCTTGAGATCCGCGCCCTGCTGGATCGCCGCCACGGTGCCGGCAAGATCGATCTCGCCGAACGATAGATGCCCCGTCATCAGATTGCGCACGGTCGTGCCACCGCCGGCCGACGACAGGATGCCGCTGACGTCGGCGCCTTCCGCCTTGAAGAAGCCCTTGTCCATCGCGATGGCGTAAGGCATGCCGTTGGCGGCGACGCCGAAATTGCTGACGACGATCTGCTCGGCGGCCATGGCGCGCAGCGGCAGCAATGCCGCCAGAGCAAGCGCCGCGATGGCGCCCGGCTTAATGATCGAAGACATGCGTCCTCCCGTATTCACTTGACTGTTTGTGGGCAGCTGCCCGCCGCCGTTGAGTGTCGTTAAGGCGGATGTAGTCTACGGCACGCGCCGATGGAGTCTATGGTCGATGACGATGAGCAGCGTACTCACCGAAGCGGCGAACAGTACGATCAGCAAAGTGACCGCCATGATCAATTGTACGTTCTGCAAGCCGATCGCGGTCATCAGCAGATAGCCGAGCCCGCGTTGCGACCCGAACATTTCACCCAACAACGTGCCGATCAGGGTCAGCGAGAAGCCGACGCGAATGCCGGTGAAGATTTCCGGCAACGCCGCCGGCAGCAGCACCGAACCGACCAGTTCTTGCGGTCCAAGCCGCAGCACGCGTGCGGTCTTGAGCAGGATCGGATTGAGATTACGCACCGCGCCCATGGTGAAGATCGCGACCGGCACGATGCCGTGAATGGTGCCGAACGCGATCTTGGCCGGCAGCCCGAGCCCGAATGCCAAAAGGATGATCGGGTAAAGCGTGATCTTCGGAACCGAATAAAACGCGACCAGCACCGGCTCGAATACTTCGCTCGAAAAGCGATGCGCACCCAAAAGGAAGCCGATGATGAGGCCGAGCAGCACCGCGAGCAGTAAGGCGAAGAAAAAGGCCCGCGAAGTTTCCTCGACGTGTCCCCAGAACGCCGCGGTCGTCAGCAAATGCGCAAGATAGCGAAAAGTCTCGACCGGTGCGGTCATGGCCTGGCTGCCGGCAAATTCGAACAGGAGCTGCCACGCGGCGAGCAGCACCGCGATCAAGATCAGGCTGTTGACCGTGGCGGGCCAGGATTTTGCGGTCATGACCGGCCGCGCCTTTGCATCAAGATCTGCTCCCAATGCGACAGCACCGCATTGATCGCGATCGAGACCGCGAGGATCAACAGGATCAGCGGATACATGATCTTGTTGTCGAAATTGTTGTAGGCGAAGCTAATCTCGTAGCCGATGCCGGTGCGCGACATGATGAACTCGGCGCCGATCACGCCGATGAAGGCATAGGCGAGCGCGAGCTTGACGCCGGTGAGGAGATAAGGCGCGGCCGAGGGCAAGGTGATCTTGAGCGCGGTGGCGACCGGTCCCAGCCGATAGACCCGTGCCGTCTTCAAGTGCACACGCGACACCCGGTCGAGACCGTTGAGCGTGTTCACGATCACGGCGACCACCGCCAGCATGAAGCCGATCAAAATCTGCGGCGCGTCGCCAAGGCCGAACAGGATGATGAACAGCGGATAGAACGCATAGACCGGAATGGCGTAATAGGTCGCGAACAGCGGCTCCAGAACCTGCCGAATGGCGCGCCGGCCGTGCAGCGCGACGCCGAAGACGATGCCGGCGACCACGGCCGCGGCGCAGGCGATGGCGACGTTCGCGAAGGTTTTCAGCATCGCGTGGTTCATGGAGCCGGAGGCCATGAGCACGACGAAATCGCGCACCATGGCGCTCGGCGGCTGCATGGTCAGGCGGTCGATCACACCGGTTCGGCACAACAGTTCGAGCAGCAGGATTCCGCCAAGGACAAACGCGAAGCGATAGCGCGCGGCGCGGCTCATATGCCGAGGAACCGCGATTTGACGTCGTGGTCTTCCCACAGCGCACCCGGCAGCCCGGAATAGACCACCCTGCCCTTGGAGATCACGTGCACGAAGTCGACCAGCTTGAGCGCCAGCGCGGCGTTCTGCTCGACCAATAGGATGGACAACCCCTCCTGCTTGAGCTTGGCGATCGCCTCCCACAGGCCCTGGATGATGATCGGCGCCAGCCCTTCCGATGGCTCATCCATGATCAGGCAATCGGGATTGGTCATCAGCCCGCGGCCGATGGCGAGCATCTGCTGCTCGCCGCCGGAGAGCGTCTTGGCGCGCTGGCTGCGCCGCTCACGCAGCCGCGGGAATAGCGCATAGACCCGTGGCAGGGTCCAGCCGTGGCGCTCGGGGCTATGCTCGGCGACCAAGAGATTGTCCTCGACGCTGAGCGTCGGAAACACCCGGCGGCCCTGCGGCACCAGCCCGACACCACTGCGCACGATGGCAAACGACGAATTGCCGGTGATGTCGGCGCCCTTGAAATAGATCTTGCCGCGGCGCGGCGGCGTGAAGCCGACGATGGAATTGACGATGGTGGTCTTGCCGACGCCGTTCCTGCCGAGCAGGCCGAGGATCTGGCCCTGCTCGAGTTGCAGCGACAGGCCCTGCAACACGTAGGCGTCGCCGTAATAGGTATGGATGTCCTGGACGTCGAGGATCGTCATGCGGTCCCCAGATAGATTTCCTGCACCTTGGCGCTGGAGCGGATGCGCTCGGCCGATCCGCTCTCCAGCACTTCGCCGAAATGCAGGACCGAGATTTCGTCGGCAACGTCGAACACGATATCCATGTCGTGTTCGATCAGCAGGATCGCCATTTTGCGATTGAGGTTTTGCAAGAACCTCGCCATCTCCGCCGACTCGCCCGATGACAGGCCGGCA
Organism: uncultured Alphaproteobacteria bacterium; assembly: GCA_963724715.1. Lineage (GTDB taxonomy): Bacteria > Pseudomonadota > Alphaproteobacteria > Rhizobiales > Xanthobacteraceae > BOG-931. The sequence goes on from CAVRVV010000009.1 coordinate 1,076,258, forward strand.
GCCGGTTCGTCGAGCAACAGAATATCCGGATCGCTGGCGAGCCCGAGCACGATCTCGAGCTGGCGCTGCTCGCCGTGGGACAGATACCGCACCTCGGTGTCCTTGCGGTCGAGGAACGCGGCACGCTGCAACAATTCGAACGCCTTGTCATAGACGTCGCGATAGGACGACATGAAGCGCCACATCACGTATTTCGAGGCGCGCCTGCCCTTGATCGCCAGCAGCACGTTGTCGAGCACCGACAGCCTCGGGAACAGACTGGTGACTTGGAACGTGCGCGCCATGCCGAGCGCGGTGCGCCGGTGGCTCGGCCAGCGCGTCACGTCCTGGCCGAACAGCAGTACCCGGCCCGACGACGCCGGCAGAATGCCGGTGATCAGATTGAACAGAGTGGTCTTGCCGGCGCCGTTCGGGCCGATGATGGCCTTGCGGTCGCCGGGCATGATTTTCAGCGACACGCCGCGCACGGCGCGCAGGCCGCCGAAGGCCTTCGACAGGTCCTTCAGCTCGAGCACCGGCGCGGCGTCGATAACGCTCATTCGCAATTTTTGCAGGGCGGGAAGTCGCGGCTATAGACCGGCTGCTTGAGGAACGCATCCTTGCCGTAGGTCCAGAACTGGCTGACGGCCGGATAGGTCTTGATCACCACGTTCCACAGCTCATCCTTGTCGTAGCCGAACATCTTCGTCTTCTCGACCTTCTTGATGTAGATGTCCTGGACCGGATTGCGCATGTCGTCGAAGCTGACCGGCCCGCGCGGCGCGTCGACCTTGAGGGCGAGCATTTTCGCGATAAAGGCCTCGGGTCCGGGCCACGCGCCCTTGGTCTGTTTCATCGCCAGGTCGATCATCATCGCCGTGGTGTAATTGCTCTCGGAGAAATACGACGGCACTTTGCCGTATTTGGCGCGGTAAGCCTTGACGAAGGCCTCGTTCTTCGGCGTCTGCAGGCCGGCGCTGTATTGCAGCGCCGAGACGTCGCCGATCACTTCGTCGCCCATGAACGGCAGCACCAACTCGTCGTAGCTGGTGCCGCCGCCGATGATCGGCTTGGTCCAGCCGAACGCGCGCAATTGCTTGGGGAACTGCAGCGGCATCGGCCCGACCATCAGCGAGAACACCGCGTCGGCATCGGCCTTGAAGGTCGGGATATAGGGCCCAAAATCCTTGGTGCCGAGCGGCGGCCAGATCTTCTGGATGATCTTGCCGCCGCAATCTTCGAACGCCTTCTGAAAGCCGCCGACCGCCTCATAGCCGAACGCATAGTCGGCGCCGACGGTGATGATCTTCTTGTATCCCTGGTCGCAGGCCCATTGGCCGAGCGGATGATGCGGCTGCGATGAGGTCCAACTGGTGCGGATGAAATACGGATAATTGCCGAGCTGGCGCTGGGTGAGATCGTCGGCCGCCGGCACCGAAGCGATATAGACGGTCTTCTCGGCGGTCGACACCGGCGCGAGCGCATAGCCTTCCGGCGCCAGCACGCCGCCGACGAGCAGTTGCACGTGATCTTCAAGGATAAGCTTCTTCGCCTTGGTCACCGCGGTATCGGGCTTGCCCTGGCTGTCCTCGATGATCAGATTGACCTTGGCGCCGGCGAAGTTGCTGCCGACTTCGTCGAGATACATTTTGAAACCGTTGGTCATGTCGGCGCCGACCTGGGCGAACGGACCAGTCATCGGCGCGATCAGGCCGATGCGCAATTCTTCTTGAGCAGCCGCGGGCAAAAATCCCGCCGCAAACGCGAGACAGGCACCGATCAGCATCACGCCGGCTCGCCTTGCCAACTTGCTCGTCATGGTTTCACTCCCTTAGGTTGGATCACTCTATTCTCACTGCGGCGCTGCCGCCGACTTCACCTGTGCGGTGCGCCATTGGCGAATGCGCTCCGGAATGCTCATCAAGCCGCCGGGCAGATAAAGGATGGCCAGCACGTAGACGCCGCCGAGCACGTATTGCCACCAATGCACCAGCGTACTGAGATATTCGCGGATGAACAGTACGACGCTGGCGCCGATGATGCCGCCGACCAACGTGCCGGCGCCGCCCAGCACCGCCATCAACAGCGCATCGACCGACGTGGTCAGCACCACGTTCTCGGGACTGACGATACCGGCAGTGTGCGCCCACAGCACGCCGGAGAGCCCGCCGAAGGCGCCGGCGATGATGAAGGCGATATATTTGTGCAGCCAGGTATTGTAGCCGAGGATTTTCATGCGCGGCTCGCGCTCGCGAATGCCGACCAGGCTGCGGCCGAACGGCGAGCGCACGATAGTGTACAGGACCAGGAGCGAAACCGCGAAGAAGCCGAATACCACGTAGAAGAACGTCACCGGGTTGGCGAGGTCGATGCCGAATTTGGGGCGGTGCTGGAGATTGATGCCGTTGTCGCCGCCGGTCAGCGAATTCCAGCGATAAGCCAGCCCCCACACGCATTGCCCAAGCGCCAGGGTGATCATCAGGAAATAGACGCCGGTGGCCCGGGTCGCGAGCAGCCCAAACAGCGCGGCCAGAGCCGCGGCACCGAGCATGCCGAACACGATCACCAGCCAGAAATCGTACCCGAGCCCGATCTGATAACGCGCCGCCAGGATCGCGGTCAGATAGGCGCCGATGCCCAGATACGCGGCCTGCCCGAGCGAGGCGAGGCCGGTGAAGCCGAGCAGGAGGTCGAGACTCATCACCAGGATGGAGAAGGCGAGCGCCCGCGTCGCCAACAGGATGATGAACGACGTGGTGTGCGGAACGAGCAGCGCGACCGCGACGAGCGCCACGATCACGATCAGGATTTTTACGCGGTCACGCGCCATGCTCATTCCCGTCCGAACAGCCCGGTCGGCTTCACCGCCAGGATCAGGGCCATCGGCGCATAGAGCGTGAAGTAGGAGATTTCGGGAAACAGCGCCTTGCCGAAATTGTCGGCGAGCCCGACGATCAGCGCGCCGATGGCGGCGCCGCCGAGGCTGCCCATGCCGCCGATGATCACCACCGCAAAGGCGATCGGCAGCATTTCGAAATCGAGGCCGGGATAGACGCCCAGGAAGGCGCCGCCGATGACGCCGCCGAGCGCCGCCAGGAAGGCGCCAAGGGCGAAAATCAGCATCGAGATGTAAGACGTGTCGATGCCGACGCCGCGCGCCATTTGCGCATCGTCGACGGTGGCGCGGATGGTAGCGCCGAGCCGGGTTTTTTCCATGACCAGCCACAGCGTGAGCCCGATGAACAACGCGACCGCAATCATGAAGATGCGGTAGAGCGGCAGGTAAAGGCCGCCGACCACGATGGTCTGAGTCAGCACCGCCGGCGGATTGATGTCGAACGGGTTGCCGGTCCAGATATCAAGCGCGGCCTGCTGGAACAGGAAGGCGAAGCCGACCGTCAGCAGTACCTGCCGCAATGGATCGAAACCCAATGGCCGCAAAAATACCCGCTCCATCACCAGGCCGATCAGCGCAACAGTGACGGCCGCGACCGGGATCGCCAACAGCCAGGAGCCGGTGGTCCAGATCACCGACAAGGCGACATAACCGCCGAGCAGGAAGTACGAGCCGTGCGACAGGTTGACGATGCGCATGACGCCGAAAATCAGCGACAGCCCGCTCCCCACCAGGAACAACAGCGCGCCGTAGGAAATGCCGTTGAAGGCCTGTATCAGCCAAAACCGCGCATCCACGGCGTCTGTCCCCTTCCCCGGCGTCCCTTACCTTTGAGCTTAGCCCAGGTCAGCGGCGATTGGATAGACAAGGTGTTGCGCGAGATTTTGGCACCCGGTGCGCATGGCATCGCTCACGACGCGGCAGCGGCGTGGCCGTGCCGCACCGTGTTCCACCGCCGCTGATTTTGTTACTATTGCCAAAGCGAGAACAAGGAGAGCGAACGATGGCCGAGAAGAAGGTGCCGTATCAGGTCAACGGCAGGCAGTTCGAGGGCGTGATCGTCTATGATGACAGCGTGAAGGTAAAACGCCCGCTGATCTTCATGCAGCCGGACTGGAAAGGCGTTTGTGCCGACACCATCGGCCAGGCACGCACCGTCGCCGGCAAGGACTATGTGGTGCTGATGGCGGACATGTTCGGTGCCGGCTACGGCCAAAGACCTAAGACCGTGGACGACCTGCGGGCCGGCATGCTCGCCGTGCGCAAAAATCTCACCTTCACCATCGCCTGCGGCGGCGCGGCCTACGACGCGCTGCTCGGCGAAGCCAACAAGCTCGGACTGGTCGATACCGGTGAGAAACTCGCGATCGGCTATTGCGCCGGCGGCGGTTACGTCCTTGAGCAGGCCCGCGCCGGCGCCGATTTCAAGGCGGTCGTCGTGTTCCACGTCACCAATCCCAATCCGGTGGTGGCCGGCACGCCTTGCAACATCAAGGGCCGCGTGCTGGCGATCCACGGCTCCGCCGATCCGGTGACGCCGAAGCCGATGATGGACGCGTTCGAGGAAGAAATGACCAATGCCAAGATCGATTGGCAAGTGATGATGTTCGGCGGCGCCGTGCATTCGTTCTGCGATCCGACGGTCCATGCCGGCCCGACACGCTACGACGAAAAACTCTGCCGCAAATCCTACATGCTGATGCGCGACTTCTTCACCGAGACGCCGTGATGGCGGCGTCCGACGAGGACAGCCGAAAGGAGGTCGCCAAATACGAGGCGCTGGCCGAGACCGCCTACGACGAAATGTACGATGCCCGCTCGCCGGCGGCCCGCTACAGCGATCTCAAAGACTACTTCGCCATGGCGATCGGCGCGGCCGAGCGGGCCGGATTGCACGACGAAGCCAAGCGGCTGAGCGCGCGGCTCGATCACTGCAGGAACGTCTATCGCAGCCAGTTTTCCGGCTTTTGATTGTCCGTGCGTTTCAGTTGCGCAGAGCGCTGCGATGGCAAGCGCTACATGACGTAAAGGCGATCCGGCAGCGCGTTCGGCGCGCCATCGGGCGGCGCGTGAGCGGCAAGCACGGCACCGCAGCGTTCGATGGCGGCAATGAAGCCTTCGGCAATGCGGCCGTCGCGCATATGCGCGGTCAGCGCATCGATGGCGGCCTGCCACTCGGCATTGTGCACTTTCGGCGCAATGCCGTCGTCGGCGACGATGCGCGCGTAATGCTCCGCCAGCGACACGAAAATGAGCACGCCGCAGCGGTTCTTGGTATTGGCGATCCGGCGCACGACGAATTGCTCGAGCGCCGCCCGGTGCGCCAGCGCGCGCTGCAGCGGGCGTGGCACGAGCGCCATGCGCAACGGCAGCCACGAGGATATCAGGCCTGCGGCAACAAAGACCGCGAGCTGCCACAGATAGATTTTCTGCACGCTCCAGTGCGTGAAATAGATCAGCGGCCACGGTGCAATCAGCGCCAATACCGTCGACCATAGGATCGGGACATAGGCATAGTCGGACGATGCGTGCGACAGCACGCAGACGATCTGTCCGCAGGTTCGCGCCTCCGCCGCGCGAATGGCGGCCGAGATCGCGTCGTGATCTTCCTGGCTGAATTGCATCACCAACTCCCCGATGCCCCGCCGCCGCCCGACGACCCGCCGCCGCCGGAGTAACTGTCGGAGGATGAACTGCTGCTGCTGGAGGAATCGCTGTCGCCCCAGCTCGATGTACTGCGCGACGAACTGCGAGCTGGCACGAACACCATGCGGCCACTGCGTTTGACATAACGCCCGGCCGGCTCGATGAGCCCGACGGCCTGCAACAGCCAAGCGATGCCGTGAAGCAAAAGGCCGAGCAAAATCGCGGTGGCGAGGAATCCCAAGATCAGGAGCGCCGGGTATTTGGCGGTCAGCTTATCGATATCGATGGTGAAGCTTTGCGGCTGCGTCTGCGGTTGCCAATCGGTGGTGTCGCCGTTGAGCACGCTGATAATGCCGTCCACGCCACGCTCGATGCCGCCGGGAAAGTCGTTCGTCTTGAAGCGCGGAATGATGGCTCCCGAAATGATGGCCGAAGAAAGCGCGTCGGTCAGCGTGCCCTCGAGGCCGTAGCCGACTTCGATACGCACCTTATGCTCGGCGGGCGCGACCAGGAGCAGCACGCCGTTGTTCTTCTGCGCCTGGCCGAGCTGCCAGGCGCGGAACAGCTGATTGGCGTAGGTCTCGATGTCGCTGCCTTCGAGCGACCGCACCGTGGCGACGACGAGCCGGATGCCGGACTTTTCCTGCAAGGCTGCGGATTTGGCTGCGATGTCGCTGCGGCTCGCCGCGGTCAGGATATCGGCCTGATCGACCACCGGGCCGGTCAGCTGCGGGAAATCGAACGCCAAAGCGAGCGCCGATCCAAGACAAAGCGCAAGCACGCTAGCGGCGATGATCCGCATCACCAGCCCCCGGACGCGCCGCCGCCACCCGACGACCCGCCGCCGCCGCCGGAGAAGCCACCACCGCCGGAAAATCCACCTCCGCCCCCGCCGCCCCAACCCGAGCCCGAGCTCCAATTCGAGCCGGCATAAGGCACAAAGACGAGCTGTCCGTTGCGTCTGGCGTAATATCCCGACGACGTGCCGCGCATCGGGCCGACCATGAACCTGAAAACGAGGACGAAGAAAAAGAAAAATAGAATCGGGAACAGCGCATTGAAGAGCTGCGCCGGGCTGTCTTCGCGGACATCGACTTTCGGCTGCCAATCGGTGGTGTCACCGCTGAGCACGCTGATGATGCCGTCGACGCCGCGCTCGATGCCGCCGGAATAATCATTGGCCTTGAAACGCGACACGATGGCGCTCGAAATGATGACCGACGACAGCGCGTCGGTCAGCGTGCCTTCAAGCCCGTAGCCGACCTCGATGCGGACCTTGTGCTCCGCCGGCGCCACGAGGAGGAGCACGCCATTGTTCTTTTGCGCCTGACCGAGCTTCCAGGCGCGGAACAGCTGGTTGGCATAGGTCTCGATGTCGCTACCCTGCAGCGACTTCACCGTGGCGACGACGAGCTGGATGCCGGACTTGTCTTCGAGGTCCTTCAGCTTGGTCTCGATAGCGCTGCGGCTGTCCGCCGACATGACGCCCGCCTGATCGACGACGCGCCCGGTGAGCTGCGGAAAATCGAGCGCAAAGGCCGCCGTAACGAGGCAGCAAACCAACGCTACGCCTCGCAGCAGCACGTGCATGTCAGCGTCCGGCGATCAGAATTTTACCTGCGGCGGCGTTTGCGCGCCCTCATTCGCGGCGAATTCCGCCATCGGCTTGTTGGCGGAGAACGCCGTCCTCGCCCACAGCACGGTCGGGAACGTGCGCAGCGCCGTGTTGTAGGCGCGCACTGCGTCGATGTAGTCGCGCCGCGCCACCGCGATGCGGTTCTCGGTGCCTTCGAGCTGCGATTGCAACGCCAGGAAGTTGGCGTTGGACTTCAGGTCCGGATAATTCTCCGTCACCGCCAAGAGACGGCCGAGCACGCCGGTCAGCTGGTTCTGCGCGTCCTGGAACGCCTTGAGCTTGTCGGGATCGGTCAGGTCGGAGGCATCGAGCTTGATCTGGGTCGCCTTGGCGCGCGCCTCGACGACGGCGGTCAGCACATTCTTTTCCTGGGCGGCATAGCCTTGCACCGTCGCCACCAAGTTGGGGATGAGGTCGGAGCGGCGCTGATATTGGTTCTGCACGTCCGCCCAGCGCGCCTTGGCCTGCTCCTCGAGCGTCGGGATGGTGTTGTAGCCGCAGGCCGACAGCGATAGCCCGACGGCGACGATAGCCGTAACAATGCGAATTCGAGTAACGATGCTTGTCACTTCGCCCTCCATTGCTTGCAGCCGCCGTGCCGCGATCACGATGCGTCGATCGGCTCCGTGCCCGCGATCTCGATGCCGAAGCCGGACAGCCCGACATAGGTCAGGCGGCGCGACGAGGTCAGCAGCCTGATGGAATTGACGCCAAGATCCTTGAGGATCTGCGCGCCCAGCCCGATCTCGCGCCACTGTCGGGTGCGCGCCTCCTCGGACGCGGTGTCGCCGGATTTCGGTATAGACACGACTGGCACACCCGCAGTGCCGTCGCGCAGCAGCACCAGTACGCCCCTGCCCTCGGCCTTGAAGCGGGCCAGCGTGCGGTGGATTGGTTTCGCGCCGCCGAACACGTCGGAAATGATGTTGGCCCGGTGCAGCCGCGTCAGCACGTTCTTGCCGTCACCGATGCGGCCGTGGACGAAGGCCATGTGATAGACCGGATCGAACGGCGTGAGGAAGGCGTAGCCGGTCAGCGTGCCGATCTCAGACTCGACGGGAAACTCGCCGACGCGCTCGATCAGCTTGTCGCGCGCCTGCCGGTAGGAGATTAATTCCGAGATTGAGATGCGCTGCAGCTTGTGCTTCTCGGCGAAAGCAGCCAGTTCGGGGCCGCGCATCACCGTGCCGTCGTCGTTCATCAGTTCGGAAAGCACGCCGACCGGTGCCAAACCGGCAAGCCGGCACAGGTCGACACAAGCCTCGGTATGGCCGGAGCGCATCAGCACGCCGCCTTCCTTCGCCACCAGCGGAAAGACGTGGCCGGGCCGCACGAAATCGGTCGCGCCGCTATTGCCGTTGGCGAGCGCGCGCACGGTATTGGTGCGCTCCTCCGCGGATATGCCGGTGGAGAGACCGTGGCGGACGTCGACGGAGACGGTGAATGCCGTGCCGAGCGGCGCGTCGTTGAGGGCCACCATCGGGTCGAGGTGCAGCCGCCGCGCCTCTTCGGGCGCCAGCGGCGCGCAGACGATGCCCGACGTATTGCGGATGATGAACGCCATCTTTTCCGGCGTGCACAGGCTCGCGGCGACGAACAGGTCGCCTTCGTTCTCGCGGTCGTCGTCGTCGGCCACGATGAGGATTTCACCGCGCCCAAAAGCGGCGACAGCATCCTGAATCCGTTGGTGCGCCTCGTCCATCTCGCCCCTAAAGCCCTTGCGACGGCGCAATCAGCGTGGCGCCGGAAACGGCCACGCCGGACTATCTCCGGCCTGGCCGCGCTGACGTAGATAATGATCCGCGATCACGCACGCCACCATGGCCTCGCCGATCGGCACGGCGCGGATGCCGACGCATGGATCGTGGCGGCCCTTGGTCGAGATTTCGGTCTCGTGGCCGTAGCGGTCGACGGTGCGGCGCGGGGTGAGGATCGAAGAAGTCGGCTTGACGGCAAAGCGCGCCACCACCGGCTGCCCTGTGGAAATGCCGCCGAGGATGCCGCCGGCATGATTGGACAGGAAGATCGGCTTACCGTCGTTGCCCATGCGCATTTCGTCGCCGTTCTCTTCGCCGGATAGCTCGGCCGCGCCAAAACCGGCACCGATCTCGACGCCCTTGACCGCGTTGATGCCCATCAGCGCTGCGGCCAGATCGCCATCGAGCTTGCCGTAGATCGGCGCGCCCAGCCCCGCCGGCACGCCGTCGGCGACAATTTCGATCACCGCGCCGACCGACGAGCCGATTTTGCGCACGCCGTCGAGATAATCGGCAAAGAACGCCGCCCTGTCCGCATCGGGACAGAAGAACGCATTGCGCTCGACTTCGGCCCAGTCCCACTTGGCGCGATCGATGCGGTGCGGCCCCATCTGCACCAGCGCGCCGCGCACCTGCATCCCGGGCACGATTTTCCGCGCGATGGCGCCGGCCGCGACCCGCGTCGCCGTCTCGCGCGCCGATTGCCGGCCGCCGCCGCGATAATCGCGCAGGCCGTATTTGACGTCGTAAGTGTAGTCGGCGTGACCGGGCCGGTACTTGTCCTTGATATCGGAATAATCCTTCGAACGCTGATCGACATTGTCGATGACGAGCGCGATCGGCGTTCCGGTGGTCACCTGCTGGCCGCTGGCTTCGTCAACGAACACGCCGGACAGGATTTTGACCGCGTCCGGCTCCTGGCGCTGGGTGGTGAAGCGCGATTGCCCTGGCCGGCGCTTATCGAGATAGGGCTGGATGTCGGCCTCGGTCAGCGCCATGCGCGGCGGGCAGCCGTCGACCACGCAGCCGATCGCCGGCCCGTGGCTCTCGCCGAAGGTCGTCACCCGGAACATATGGCCGAAGGTATTGAACGACATCGTGTGCGACTTCGTGCGCCAATGACGCGGATCGACGCTGAATGGCTTGGAACATAGCGTGCCGGGTTTGGTAGCCCGCGCCTATCATCGGGTCAAATGCGTACGCGCCCGCAGCATGACGCGCCGTCGCGCCATTTTTTGCATTGCGGCATTCGCAATCGGGAGAAAATCTGCATCAATCTTTTGCTGGCGCGAATGCGTGCCGATCAAGTGAGCAAGTTTCTACGCCGTTTGCCACCATCCGTTCATTTCGCATTCATCTCACTGAACGCTGGTTAATGGCAACCTGAACGTCCGTTAAGCCACGGAAAAATAAAGGTTTTTCGCGATTTTCCTATTGCAGGAAAAACCCTCCTGTGGCATCCTCGTTGGTGGCAAGGGGGGCGATGGCTCAGGGGACCGAGATACCGCTGAATCGCTAGAACTCAACCTGCCGCCGGATCAACACAAACACCAAGGATGCTGACAATGGCGAAGAAGAAAAAGGCCAAGAAGAAGACGAAGTAAATGACGCGAGCGCGGGCCTCGTATTGGGGCAGCGCCGTCATCTTCGGATTTTGCGAGGCGCCCACGCGGTGCTTCGAGGAACGGCTGGACCCAAGTCCGGCCGTTTCCATTTTTGCGGGGGGAGATTTGCGGCCGGGACCGAGGTTCGGCCGTTTTCGGTTTTTCTAGCTGTACCGAGCCAGCGTGCCGCCAGCGAACACGTACACGACGCCATGCAGAATATCGGCGTGCGTCGCTTCCTCTTCCGGCAGAATGTGAAAATTCGCCATCAGCGCGCGCGCGACGCCGCCGTGCGCAGCCAAGACCGTGTCGCGCGTCACGGTCGCGTACCATGCGGCGACGCGCTCCGCGACTTCGCGGTAGGACTCGCCGCCGGGCGGGCGAAAATCCCACTTGTCGCGCTCGCGCCGTTGCAGCACGCCCGGATCGCGCGCCTGGATTTCCTTTAACGTAAAACCCTCCCATTCGCCGTAGGCGATTTCCGCAAGCCTGTCGTCGATCGCATAGGCCTTCGGATCGAGGCCGAACTCTGAGCGCAGCAGTTCCATCGATTCCCTGGCCCGCAACAGCGGGCTCGACACATAGGCGAAATCGGACGGCTGATGGCGGTCGCGCTCAAACAAATCGCGCAATACGCTGGCAATTTCCCTACTCTGCATGCAGCCGCGGGCGTTCAAGCTTGTCTCGGAACGGCCCTGCAAACGCTGCGCGACGTTGAAGTCGGTTTCGCCGTGGCGAATGAAATAGAGGACCGGCATGATCGATCGGCCCGGCGCCTGAGCCTCACTCCTTACCGACGCCGATATCCGGTGCGTCGGGATGCTTCATGCCGACCACGTGATATCCGGCGTCGACGTGGTGCACTTCGCCGGTGACGCCGCGCGACATGTCGGAGAGAAGATAGGCACCGGCCTCGCCGACCTCCTCGATGGTGACGCTGCGCCGCAGCGGCGCGTTGTACTCGTTCCATTTCAGGATATAGCGAAAGTCGCCGATGCCGGAGGCGGCGAGCGTCTTGATCGGTCCCGACGAGATGGCGTTGACGCGGATGTTCTTGACGCCGAGGTCGGCGGCGAGATAGCGCACCGACGCTTCCAGCGCGGATTTGGCGACGCCCATCACGTTATAATGCGGCATCCATTTCTCCGAGCCGTAATAGGTCAGCGTCAGCATGGCGCCGCCGTTCGGCATCATCTTCTCGGCGCGCTGCGCGATCGCGGTGAACGAATAGCAGCTGATCAGCATGGTCTTGGTGAAATTGTCGGCCGTGGTGTCGACGTAACGGCCGTCGAGCTGATCCTTGTCGGAGAACGCGATAGCGTGCACCAAGAAATCGATGGCGCCCCAAGCCGCTTGGACCTTGGCGAAGGCCGCATCGATGGTTGCCGGCTCGGTAACGTCGCAATCGCCGACCACGATGCCGCCGACCTCCTGGGCCAGCGGCTCGACGCGCTTCTTCAGCGCATCACCCTGATAGGTAAAGGCCAGTTCAGCGCCATGGCCCCGGCAGGCCTTGGCGATGCCCCAGCCGAGCGAGCGGTGGTTGGCGACCCCCATGACCAGGCCGCGTTTACCGCGCATGAGGCCCGAGACGTCCGGCATTCCCTGACCTCAGTTGCAGCTTCCCCCACCCGGCCTCCTATGGCATAGGCTCGTGGGCGCCAGCAAGCGCGCGTCCGGCTGGGGCGCATTGGCGCGGGCGGAATATGGCGCAGGCATTGGGGTTGGTTTGATCGAGTTTCCGGCGTCAGGCACGGAGCCAGTTTTTGAGTGAATTTCGGCAGCGGGTCGAGGCCGCAATTCCGGCGCTGCGGCGCTATGCGCGGGCGCTGACCCGCGACAGCGAGACCGCGGACGATATCGTCCAGGACACGCTGGTGCGGGCGTTGCGTTCCGAGCATTTGTTCCACGATGGAGACGTGCGGGCATGGCTTTACACGATCCTGACCAATCTCAATCGCAACCGGCTGCGTTCGTTGTCGCGCCGGCCGACCTTGACGCCGATCAAGGACAGCGACGCGGCGATAACCGGTCCGGACACCGGCAGCCGCGATATCGCCCGCGCGCTCAACGACCTCGCCGAGGATCAGCGCGCGGCGCTGCTTCTCGTCGTGCTTGAGGGGCTCACCTATCGCGAAGTTGCCGAGGTGCAAGGCGTGCCGATCGGAACAGTGATGTCGCGGCTCGCCCGCGCCCGTATGCAGATCAAGGCCTATCTCGACGGCGAGCGCCCGGCGCTGCGCCGCGTGAAATAAGAGAGCGAACGATGACAGACCAGATGATCAGCGAAGACGAACTGCACGCCTATGTCGACGGCGAACTGCCCGCCGACCGTCGCGGCGCGGTCGAGGCCTGGCTCGCGGCCCATGCCGATGACGCAGCCCGCGTCGCCGCGTGGCGGGCCCAGGCCGAGCTCATTCGCAAGCGCTACGGCGGGGTTGCCAGCGAAGTGCCGCCGAAGCGGCTCCAGGTCGAGCGGCTGACGCGCATCCGCCGCAGCTGGATGGCGGCTGCCGTTGCCGCCGTGTTCGTCGCCTTCATCGCCGGCGGCGCCGCCGGCTGGCTGGCGCGCGGCGCCGAGGCCGCCTCGCCGTCCGACCTCGACCGCTTCACCGCCGACGCGCTCGAAGCCTATCGGCTCTACGTGGTCGAAGTCCGCCATCCGGTCGAAGTGCCGGGCGATCAGCGCCCGCACCTCGTCGAATGGCTGTCGAAGCGGCTCGGCTCGCCGCTGCGCGCGCCCGAGCTCGAGCGCATGGGACTGAAACTCGTCGGCGGCCGGCTGTTGCCGGGCCCGAACGGGGCGACGGCATTCTTCATGTATGAGGGCCCCTCGGGCGAGCGCTTCACGCTCTATTGCGGCCGCACCAGCGACCGCGAGATGGCGCTGCGCTACACCACGGGCAGCCAGAACGCCGCCTATTACTGGGTCGATCAAAACGTCGCTTATGTGCTCAGCGGCCCGGCGGAACGCGACAAGCTGCATGACATTGCGCAAGCCGCCTATGACCAGATCGACGCCCGTACGCCACCGCAACAGGGCGGGTAAGCCCCGCCCTACATATCCTTGCGTGGATCGTAGGGCCTGTCGCCCTGCCACTTCTTCATGAGCTCGTCGAGCTCGGCGTCGCGTTTCTCAGGCAGCACGATGCGGATGGTGGCGAGCAGATCGCCACGGCCCGCTTTGGCCGGAAAGCCTTTGCCCTTGAGGCGGAAGGTGCGTCCGCTCGAGGTCCACGCCGGCACCGTGATCTCAACCGGCTTGTCGAGCGTCGGCACCCGCACCTTGGCGCCCAGCGCCGCCTCGTAAAGCGTGATCGGCAAATCGAGCCGCACGTCGGTGCCGTCCAGCGTGAAGACCGGATGCGGCGCGAGCGACACGGTGATGAGCAGGTCGCCCGGACCGGCCTGCCCGGCCATGCCTTGGCCTTTGAGCCTGATGTGCTGGCCGTTCATGATGCCGACCGGAATCTTGACGTCGACGTCCTTGCCGTTCGGCAGGTGCAGCCGCTGGGTGGCTCCGTTGGCGGCATCCGTCAGCGAAACCGACATTTCGGCTTGAACATCGGCGCCGACCCCGAAATCCTCCGGCTCGAAATTGGCGCGGGCACCGCGTGCGCCGCCGCCAAAAGCTTCCCGCAAAACATCTTCGAAGCCGCCGAACCCACCACCGGCTCTGGCGCCGCCGCGCCCGCGCCGGGTGGTGCGGGTGAATCCTTCCGGACCGAAGTTGAAGTTTTCGAAATTGCCGTCGCCGCCGAAGCCGGCACCCGGATTGGCGCCGCCGCCGCCAAAGCCATGGAAGCGGGGCTTGCCCTCGGCATCGATCTCGCCGCGGTCGAACGCCTTGCGCTTGTCCTCGTCCTCGAGGATTTCGTGCGCGGCGTTCAACTCGGCAAAGCGCGTCGCCGCCTTCGGATCGTTCTTGTTGGCGTCGGGATGCAGCTTTTTTGCGAGCCGCCGATAGGCGCTCTTGATGTCGGTCGCGCTCGCCTTGCGATCGAGCCCCAAGACCTCATAGGGATCACGCATCCCCAAGCAACTCCGCTCGTTTTCCGGGCCAGCCCCGCCGCCCACCGAAGGTCTAATGTGGGATGAAAGCGCCCATCCCGCAATGCGACGCCGGAATCGGCGCGGCCTTTCGGCGAGGATAACCGCTTCAGGAGCGCTTGAGGGGCTTTAGGCTTTTGACTTCCCAATTGCCCTGGCTGGTAAGGCAGGCTGCCCCTTGCAGCCAATCCTCCGAACCGCCGTGGGCGTAGCTCGCCAGGAAATCGCGGCACGGCACGCCGCCTTCGCTATAGGAAGTGGCGAGCGGCGTGATGTTGCCGCCGGCCCCGGTATTCGGATTCTGCCACGGCACGCTGGTGTCCTTGCCGCTGCGCGCCAGCACGTCCGAAGCGGCGGCACGCGCATAGGCGAGGTCGGCCTCCGAGGGCGGCGCGGCATCGGCGATGCGGCCGGCGGCTTCGCCCGGCCGGCTGATGGACCCGGTCTGGTCGCCGTCGGCATCGTCCTTGGAGAGCAGCGAATGCAGTTGGTAGGTGCAGCCGCCGGTGGCGAGCCCACAGAGCACGACCGCAAAACGCAACCGCCAACATAGGCGCAGCGCCCCGGCTCCACTATATTGAGGCCGGCGGCTCGCTTCCCGATTGCCCCACGCGAGCACTGGGTACCCCACGGAATGTCCGATACGGCGCCGATAGAACACCCGACATGGTTAACAGGCGGTGACTTCACCCAAGCCGACGAGCCGGTGCGGCTGTTTGCGGCCTGGTTTGCCGAGGCTAAGCGCGCCGAGCCGGTCAATCCCGACGCCATGGCGCTGGCCACCGTCGACCCCGATGGGCTGCCCAATGCGCGCATGGTGCTGATGAAGGGTTTTGATGCGCGCGGCTTCGTATTCTACACCAACGTCGACAGCATCAAGGGCCACGAGCTGGCCGCCGCGCCGAAGGCGGCGCTGACATTTTATTGGAAGACGCTGCAGCGCCAGGTGCGTGCCCGCGGTGCCGTCGAACCGGTGTCGAAGGAAGAGGCCGACGCCTATTTCGCCACCCGTTCGCGCATGGCGCAGATCGGCGCCTGGGCCTCAAAGCAATCCTCAGCGCTGGAAAGCCGCATGGCATTCGAGAAGGCGATCGCGCTCAATACCGCGAAATTCGCCATCGGCACGGTGCCGCGGCCGCCGTTCTGGTCGGGCTACCGCGTCATGCCGACCGAGATCGAGTTCTGGCAGGAGCGGCCGTTCCGCCTGCACGATCGCGTTGCGTTTACGCGCGCGGATTTAAACGCGCCATGGACCAAGACGCGGCTCTATCCATGAGCTTAAAATGGCGACCATGACCACGAGCAATCAACCGCGCCGCACGCTGCTCCTGACCGGGGCAAGCCGCGGCATCGGCCACGCCACCGTGAAGCGTTTCTCGGCGGCGGGCTGGCGCGTCATCACCTGCTCGCGCCATCCGTTTCCGGAAAATTGTCCGTGGGAGGCGGGTCCCGAGGACCACATTCAGGTCGATCTGGCCGATCCCGAAAACACTGCGGCGGCGATCGCGGAAACCAAGCGCCGCCTCAATGGCGAGTTGCATGCGCTGGTCAACAACGCCGCGATCTCGCCAAAGGCGGCAGGCGGCAAGCGGCTCGGTTCGCTCGAAACATCGCGCGACGACTGGCATCACATTTTCCAGGTGAATTTTTTCGCGCCGATCATGCTGGCGCGCGGCCTGCTCGACGAGCTCTCGGCCGCCAAGGGTTCCGTCGTCAACGTCACCTCCATTGCCGGCTCGCGCGTGCACCCTTTTGCCGGCACGGCCTATTCGACGTCGAAAGCGGCGCTGGCTGCGCTGACACGCGAAATGGCCGCCGATTTCGGCGCGTTCGGCGTCCGCGTCAACGCCATCGCGCCCGGCGAGATCGACACCGCCATGCTGTCGCCGGGCACGGAAAAGATCGTCGAGAACATTCCGATGCACCGGCTCGGCACGCCCGACGAGGTGGCGAAGATCATCTACGTGCTGTGCACGGAAATGGCGTCTTACGTGAACGGCGCCGAGATCCACATCAACGGCGGCCAGCACGTGTGACGCGCTGCGGGCCGGCCGGGACAATCATCAAATCACCGCGCTGTTGAGGATGCGATCGCTGGCGCCGATGCGCGTCGAAGCATTCATCGCCAGCTCCGTGCGCGCCGCGGCCAGATCGGCCGGCGTGCGGACCGATTGCTCGTCCAGCATCCATTGATACGAGAACGAATAGACGAAAGCGCTTCTCGCATAACGCATTTGCGAATAGCGCAACAGCCGCGCTTCGACCGAACCATCGCCGGAGAGTATTTCGCGCGCCAGCACCCAGCCGTCTTCCGCCGCCATGGCCGCGCCCTGGGTGAGGTGCGGCGGCGAGGTGTGCGCGGCATCGCCGCCGATGACGACGCGGCCGCGGAACCACGGCCACGGCACCAAGACCGGCTCGATCGGGCTGAACACGATGTCGGAATTCGCTTCCAGCGAGGCCGCGACCTCGGCGACGTAGCTGCCATATTGCGCCAGGCGTGCCTTGAACAAATCCGCAAAATCTTCGCGCTTGAAAACAGCGTCGGGCGCCTCGGGGCGGATGTGGAAGACGTACATGAGATTGTCGCTCAGCGGCATGGCGCCGGTCTTGCTGCCGATGCCTTGCAAAAATTCCATGCCGCGCACGAATGCCGGCCGCGGCACTTGCACGCGCCAGGCGCCGTAACCGGACGACCGCGGCACGAATGCGTTCCCGAACAAATGCTGCCGCGTCGTCGAGCGTATGCCGTCGAAACCGGCGAGCAGATCGAAGGAGTCGGTAACGCCATCCGAGCACGTCACCGTCACGCGGTCTCTCTCGTCCCTAATTTCGCTGACCGTAACGCCGGTGCGCACCGCGACGTCGGCACGCTCGGCGGCCGCCAGCAGGATTTCGTGCAGTCGCAGGCGTGACAGCGCGCAAAACGCCGGCACTTTCTCGTCGCCGAGCAGGAATTTGTGCTCGACGATCAGCGCCCGGTTGGGATCAAAGATGGACATCCGGTCGTAGGCAAAGCCCGACGCCAGGATTTCAGGCAAGAGGCCGAGCGCATCATAGACGCGCAGCGCATTCGCCGGTTGGCCCAAGCCCACGCCCGGCACATCGAAGGCCGGCCGGCGCTCGATGAGCACCACCTCGACCCCGCGCCGCGCAAAAGCGGTGGCGGCCGTCAAGCCGCCGACGCCGCCTCCGACCACCAGCACTCGGCGAATATCGCTCATAGCATCGTGCGGTTTGACAGATAATCCGACAGTAGCGAGTATCAAAATTCTCCGCAAAGGACGCCGCCGCCCATGCACATCAAAATCCGCCGTACCTTCGTCGTGGTCGAAGACCGTCGCGAGGAATCCGGGCGCGTCTCCAACCTGCCATTGCGCAAAGTCGCCGCCGTCGCGGTGGTGGAGAATCCTTTCGCCGGCCGTTACGTCGAGGATCTCAAGCCGATGATCGAAGGTAGCGTCCCGCTCGGCAAGGAGTTGGGCGCGCTCGCGCTGTCGGCGATGGGCGGCCACGACGTGCAGAGCTACGGCAAGGGCGGCGTCGTCGGACTCAACGGCGAGCAAGAACACGCCAACGCGCTTCTGACCACGGCGTTCGCCAATCCGATCCGGGACCTGCTCGGCGGCGGCGAGGCGTGGATTTCATCGTTTACGAAGAAAGGCGGCCCAGGCACGGCGATCGATATTCCGATGAACCACAAGGACGACGTCTACGTCCGCTCCCACTACGACGGCATGACGCTGGTGCTGCCGGATGCGCCGATGCCCGACGAAGTGGCGGTCATATTCTGTCTGGCGAACCGCGGCCGGCTCAATGCCCGCGTCGGCGGTCTCACCCACGAGGAAGTCGCCGCGCGCAAAGCCACGAAGCAGACGTCATGAAAGTAGCGATCTGCAATATCGCGAAAATTCTCTCCGGCGATATCACCGCACCTGTTGCGGCCGGCGACACCATCATCCTCGACGATGGCAAGATCGTTTCGGTCGGAACGGGCGGCGATGCTGCCGATTGCGAGGTGGCAATCGACGCCGGCGGCATGATGGCGATGCCCGGCCTGATCGATTCCCACGTCCACATCACGTTCGGCGATTACACCCCGCGGCAGAAGACCGTCGGTTTCCTCGAAAGCTACATCCACGGCGGCGTCACCACCTGCATCAGCGCGTCGGAGGTGCACGTGCCCGGCCGGCCGCGCGATCCCGCCGGCGTCAAAGCGCTGGCGATCGCGGCGCGAAAATCGTTCGAGCATTATCGCCCGGGCGGCATGCGGGTTCACGCCGGCTCGGTCATCCTCGAGCCGAGCCTGGTCGAAGCCGATTTCTCCGAGCTTGCCGGTCACGGCGTGTGGCTGGCGAAAGCGGGTTTCGGCGCCTTCGCCACGCCCTACGACTATGCGCCTTACGTGGCGATGGCGAAGCGTCACGGCTTGATAACGATGGTGCACACCGGCGGCTCGTCGATCCCGGGCTCGACCGGGATTTGGGCCGATCATGTGCTCAAGATGCAGCCGGACGTGTCGTATCACGTCAACGGCGGCCCGATCGCCATGCCGGACGAGGATTTCCCGCGCCTGGTCAACGAGAGCGACCTGGCGATGCAGGTCTGCACCGCGGGCAATCTGCGCACCACTTTGCTGGTCGCGAAGTTGCTGAGAGAAGCCGGCCAGGAACAACGGCTTTTGATCGCGACCGACACGCCGACCGGCAGCGGCGTGATGCCGCTCGGCATGCTCTACACCATGAGCCACCTCGCCTCGCTGGCGAATGTGCCTCCGGAAATCACAGTGGCGATGGCGACCGGCAACAACGCCAAAATCTACCAGCTGAACAGTGGCGTTATTGCCGCCAGCCGCGACGCCGACGTGGTTTTGGTCGATGCCTGCCTCGGCGGCTCGCAGAACGACGCGCTGTCGGCGTTGAAAAACGGCGACATCATGGGCGTCGGCGCCGTGATTACCGCCGGCGTGCCGCGCTTCGTCGGCCGCAGCCGCAACACGCCGGAGACGATCCGGCGCGCCAAGGTGGCGCATTCGCGCGTGGCGCAGAATTTTTCCGGCGAAGCTTAAGATCCCGCTTGGCGTTTGCCCCACGGCACGAGGGCCCATATCCGCTCGTGGCCGTAGTAGATCAGGACCTTGGTCAGGATCTCCGTCAGGGCAACCGATCCGGCAAGTTTGGTGCTGCCGCTGATCACGAACGTCACGACGAAGGTGTCGAGACTGCCGGTGGCACGCCAACTTACGGCTTTCACGAGCGAGCGGGCATGCGTCTCGGTCCAGCGCGTGATTTTGCCGCTGACGCCACCCGTTCGGTTCGGCAGCCATGTCGCGAGCCGCGACCGGCGTTGCGGCGGGGCAATCTCCTCGACGCAACCCATTGCCACGGTGTCGAAGGTTTCGGGATCGATGAGAATAAAGCTTCCGGTATCCTTGCGGTCTTCGTAACGGTCGAGCGCGATCGCACGATCGAACGTCAGCGTGCAGTGTCCCACTTCGTTTGGCCCGATCGCATCCGCCGCGACGGCACGCCGCGTATCGAGATCGATCATACTCAGTCCGGCTTCAACGCGCGCCGTGGCGGTGCTGGCTGCGAGCTTGAACAGATAATTCTGGCCGCGCTCGAGCGGCTGGTCTTTCATCCAAAAGATGCGCGCGTGAATCCAATTCGTCACCGTGGGCACCCGCTCGACCGCTGCGACGATATCGCCGCGCGATGCATCCAGCGGATCCGTGAACGTCAAAGTCACCGAGCGTCCCGCCGTGGCGTAACCAAGATCGCCGTCGAAGGTAGCGATCCGCGCGATGCGCGTGACGCCGCCTGCCGGAAAAATCTTGACCGGCATGCCGACACGGACTTCGCCGCTCGCGATCAAGCCGCTATAGCCGCGGAAATCCGGACCGGGGCGGTTGACCCATTGGATCGGCATGCGGAAAGGACCGAGGTTCGCGGTCCGCGCCGGCTCCACGGTTTCGAGATAGTCGAGCAGCGACGGCCCGCGATACCACGGCAGGTGTTCGGAACGGCTGGTGACGTTATCGCCGCTTTTTGCCGCGACCGGAATGCACGCGATGTCGACGAAACCGAGATCGGCTGCCAATGCGCGGAAAGCGGCTTCGACCGTGCCGAATGCGTCGCGCGACCAGCCGACGCGATCCATCTTGTTGACGGCGAGCACGACATGGCGGACGCCGAGCATCGACAGGATCACGAGATGGCGTTTGGTCTGGCGGGTCAGGCCCTCCTCGACGGCGACCAGGACGAGGGCGAGATCGGCGACCGAAGCGCCGGTCGCCATGTTGGCGGTATATTCCTCATGCCCGGGCGCATCGATGACGATGAACTTGCGGCGCGCCGTCGCGAAGAAGCGATAGGCAACGTCGATCGTGATGTTTTGCTCGCGCTCGGCCGCCAGTCCGTCCAGCAGCAGCGAGAAATCGAGCGCGTCGCCTTGGGTGCCGAATTTGCGGGAATCGGCCACGAGCGCGTCGAGCTGGTCGTCAAAGACCTGCTTGGAGTCATAGAGCAGCCGGCCGATCAGCGTCGACTTGCCGTGGTCGACCGAGCCGCAAGCGATGAAGCGCAGCAGGCTTTTGCGCTCCTGCCCGTGCAACAGCGCAGCAAATGCCGGTTCCGCCGGCTGCGCATGCACGTTCATCAGAAATATCCTTCCTGCTTTTTCCGCTCCATGGACGTCGCGCCGTCGTGGTCGATGACCCGGCCGCGCCGTTCGGAATGCCGGCTCTCCAGCGTCTCCTGGATGATTTCTGGAACTGTGCGCGCCGTGCTTTCGATCGCGCCGGTCAGCGGATAGCAGCCAAGCGTGCGAAACCGGACTGTCCGGATTTGCGGAAGCTCGCCGGACTTCAGCGGTAGCCGATCGTCGTCGACCATGATCAGCCCGCCGTCGCGCACGACCACCGGACGCGGCACCGCAAAATAGAGCGGCACCACAGGAATGCGTTCGCGATGGATGTAGAGCCAGACATCGAGCTCGGTCCAGTTCGACAGCGGAAACACGCGGATGCTTTCGCCGGGGCGCTTGCGTCCGTTATAGATGCGCCACGGCTCGGGTCGCTGCCGCTTCGGCTCCCAGGCGTGATTAGCGTTGCGCAACGAGAACACGCGCTCCTTGGCGCGCGACTTTTCCTCGTCGCGCCGCGCGCCGCCCAATGCCGCATCGAAGCGGTAATGATCCAGCGCCTGGCGCAGCGCCTGGGTTTTCATCACATCGGTGTGCAGGCTGGAGCCGCTCGCGATCGGATCGATGCCGCGCGCGAGCCCGTCGCGGTTGACATGGACGATCAAGTCGAGCCCGAGCTCTTTCGCGCGCGCGTCGCGGAACGCGATCATCTCGCGGAATTTCCACGTGGTATCGACGTGCAGCAGCGGCAACGGCAGTTTCGCCGGATAGAACGCCTTGCGCACGAGATGAAGCAGGACCGACGAGTCCTTGCCAATTGAATACAGCAAGACCGGATTTTCCAACTCCGCGACCGCTTCGCGGATGATGTGGATGCTCTCGGCCTCGAGGTGGTCGAGGTGGCTCAGCACCGCAGCGTCACCCATGTCAGGGTGAACAGTGAGGTTGTCGTCGCGGTCGATGGCGGCGGAAACAGCGTCCATGGTCTGACCGTTGTGGGATTCCGAGGGTTATTGCTGCGGCGCGGCGGCGCTCGTCACGCGGGCGTCGGGAGTGACGTGTAGGCCGCATTCCTTTTTCTGCGATTGCTCCCACCACCAGCGCCCCGCACGCTCCGGCTCACCGGGCGTGACGGCGCGGGTGCAAGGCGCGCAACCGATCGACAGAAAGCCGCGCTCATGCAGCGCATTGCGTGGCACGTCGTGGGCGCGCACGAATTCGTGGGTGCGTTCGCGCGTCCAATCGAACAGCGGATTGACCTTGATCAGACGGCGCTCCTCGTCGAACAGAGCAGGCAGTACCTGCGCGCGGTCGGCGGACTGATCGGCGCGCAGCCCGGTGATCCAGGCGGCGGCACCGTCGAGCGCGCGCGCCAACGGCGCGACCTTGCGAACGGCGCAACAGTCGAGGCGAGCCGCGACGGAGGATCGGAACCCATCGATGCCTTGTCCGGCGATCAAGGTTTCGACGGCGCGGTGTCCGGGCGCGAAGGTCAGGACGCGGACGCCGTAACGCCGCTCGGTCTGTGCCCAGACATCATAGGTTTCCGGGAAAAGCCTGCCGGTATCGAGCGTCGCGACGTCGATCGCCAGCGCCTGCGCGAAGATCGCGTGCGCGATGGCCTGGTCCTCAAGTCCAAAGCTTGTCGTGAACACCACGCGGCCGGGGATTTGGCGGCGGATCGCCGCCAGACGCTCGAACAGATCGAGCGCGGCAAAGCGTTCCACAAATCCGCCGGCGATGGTTGCGAAAATTTCGCGATCCTTGGCCTGTGCAGCATGGACGCTTCGATTGTCGCCGCCGCGGGACTGCCCCGCCCGCGCTATACTGGAATGTGCAACTTCAAGCATCGACATCATCACCACCCGTGAGATCAGGAGCGTCAATTAGAATGAAATTCCAGAACTGCCAAGATGCAGCGCGAAAAAAGAAACATAAAACTACAATACCGATGGGCGGCAGATTTCCGTTTCAGCTTGGTCCCGATCGCTAGCAGGCGCCCCGTTCAAGCGTGCAGGAAATCCAGCACCGCGGTCTCGGCGAGCACCGCTTCGGGAATGCTGTGGCGCTCCGAGCGGGCGCGCTCTTCGGCGGTTTGCGTTGCCTGCAAATAGGCGCCGAGATGGCGCGCGCGCTCGATGATCTTGCGTCCCTGCGGCAGGCGCTGCGCCTCGAAGGCGCGCAGCGCGGCTTCGACGTCGTCGCCGTCGAGCGCCTGCGCCAGCGCCGCCGCGTCGTCAGCCGCCTTGGAGACACCGGCGGCGACATGGGGCCGTGCCACGAAGGCGGCGTCGCCTAAAATGGCGACACGGCCGAAGGCGAGTTGCGGGCTTTCCAGATCGTAGATCGGTTGCAGGATCGGCTCGTCAATCAGGCGGACGATGGCGCGGAACTGCGGCGCCAGCAATCGCTCGGCCGCCGCCCGCATCGCCGCGATCGGATCGCGGCGGATGAGCGGCGGCGGAATCGAGATCGAATGAGTGACGCCTTTGTCGTCGGTGAGCAGCCACGGCAGCTCCTTCGCCTCGTCCGCCGGGCGGTACCACACCACATTGTAGCGGCGCTGACCGAGCCGCAGCTCATTGTCGGGGCCGGCGACCGGATAGCCGAGACATTGCTCGCCGGGCGGCAGGCAGAACGTCATCAGCTCGAACAATTCGCGATGGATCGCCGGCGGGATCGCGCGCTCCGGCAACAACGCGCGCCACGCCACGTAACCGGCATAGAGCGGCGCGACATCGGGCAGGCATTGCTGCCGCACCGTCGAGCGCAGGCCGTCGGCGCCGACCAGAACGTCGGCTTCCACCGTGCGGCCGTCGTTCAATCGCGCGCGCACACTCGTCGCGGATTGCTCGAAGCCGACTAGACCGAGGCCGCGATGATAAAGCTGCGGCGGGAAGGCATCGCGCAGCACGCGATAGACGCGCTCCCAGGCTGTCAGCACCTGCGGGCACGCGATGGTGGTGCTCGTGCGGCCGTCGCGGTCGAGGATCTTGCGCGTGGTCATGGCAACGCCGAGATCGCGGGTATCGAGCTCGAGCGCGTCGAGCCGCGCGATCAATTCGGCCTGGGCGACGATACCGGCGCCGCGGCCGGAGAGCTCGCTGCCGACGCGCTCGAAAATATCGACGTCCCAGCCGCGCCGATTGAGCATAATGCCGGCCAAAAGCCCGCTCATCGAGCCGCCGATGACCAGCGCGCGGCGTTGCTTCGCCATGAATCCTGCTTTTCGCTTCAGCCTATTTCCCAAGCCGCAAAGGTTTTCTATATTGTGACAACATTCCCCGGAGGAACGCTATGGCCCTGACAATGCTGGATAAGAAGACGGACCACGCCGACACCTCGGCCTGGCCGCCGGCGATTGCTGCCGAATTCGAGCGCGAGAAAGGCAACAATAACCCCTGCGTCGGCTCCACACTGCTTTCGGAGAACGAAAAAGTCCGGGTCTGGATCATCCGGCTGGCGCCGGGCGAGCGGATCGGCTTCCACCGCCATGTGCTCGACTATTTCTGGACCGCGGTTTCGGGCGGCCGCGGCCGCCAGCACATCCACGATGGCACCACCGTCGAATACACCTATCAGCCGGGCGAAACCCGCCACGAGACCTATGGTCTGGGCGAGTACAAGGTCCACGACCTGGAAAATCTCGGCGACAAGGAGATGGTCTTCATGACCATCGAGTTCCTCAACAGCGCCAATAAGCCGCTCGCCGTCCCCGACAAGGTCCGCGCTGCGGCTTAAGCACGCTCGCGCGAAATGCCCTCTCCCCCGGGGCGGGAGAGGTGTTATAGCCAAGCCGTGGCACTTCCTGCACACTCATGTGGGGTTGAGTGGCTGAGTGATGATTTTTTCGTTTGATCTGCTCATCAATGCCATCGTTTCGGGCATCCTGATCGGCGGCTTCTATGCCGCCGTGACGTCGGGCGTATCGCTGTCGTTCGGCATTCTCGACATCGTCAACATCGCGCATCCCGCCTTCATCATTCTCGGCTCCTACGTCGCCTACATCGTCAACATCACGCTGGGCGTCGATCCGATCCTCACGGCGATCATCATGGCGCCGGCGTTCTACGTGCTCGGCGCCGGCATTTATCAGATCTATTACGTGTCGTTTGAAAAACGCGGCCAAGAATCGCTGCGCGGGCTGGCCTTCTTCTTCGGCCTGCTGTTCATCACCGAAGTCTCTCTCGTGCTCTATTTCGGCGTCGACTACCGCTACGTCGAAGCGCCCTATATCGGGCCGACCTGGCATTTGGGCGTGGTCGGCATGCCGCTGCGCATGCTGGTGCCGTGCGTGGTGTCGCTGTTGCTGATCGCTGCGCTGCAACTCGTGCTCACCCGTACCTTCATAGGCCGCGCCATCATGGCGGTGGCGCAGGACCAGTTGGCGTTGCGGCTGATGGCGATCGATCCGATCCGTATCAAGCGCATCGCGTTTGGCATTTCGATCGCGACGGCGTCGCTCGCCGGCGCGTTTCTCATCATCATCCAGCCAGTCGAGCCATCGGTCGGGCGCGAATATATCGGCCGCGTTTTTGCGATCTGCGTGCTCGGCGGCATGGGCAGCCTGCCCGGCGCGGTGATCGCCGCGATCCTGATCGGCATCGTCGAAAGCCTGACCTCGACCTTCTACGGCCCATCCTGGGCGCCCGCGGTGTCGTTCGGCTTCCTGTTGCTGACGCTGGCGGTGCGGCCGGCCGGCCTGTTGGGACGGTGACCGTGCGCACCCCGCTCTTTCTCGTCATCTGCCTCGCGGTCGCTGCGGCGGTCTTCGCCGGCGCCGTCGCGGTCGGCAACGATTACGTGTTCTTCGCCGGCTACGTGATCCTGCAATATGTCGTGCTCTCGACCGCCTGGAACATCCTCGGCGGCTATTGCGGCTATGTGAATTTCGGCTCTGCCGCGTTCTTCGCGCTCGGCGCCTATTCGACGGTGGCGATCTACAAGCTGATCGGCGCCAACGATCTGCCGCATATCGTGCCGATGCCGGTGCTGATGCTGGTCGGCGGCGTGGTGTCGGGGGTCGTCGGCTTCGGCATGGGCTATCTGACGCTGCGGCTGCGCGGCGCGTTCTTCGCCATCGCCACGCTGGCGCTCGCCGTGGTGCTGCAGACGCTGATCGTCAACTGGGATTTCGTCGGCGGCTCGCGCGGCGCCTATATCCTGCGCCCCGAGGAAGTGCCGCTGATCGGCTCCTATATCAAATATCTGTTCCTGGTCATGCTGCTCTTGGCGGTGGGGTCGCTCGTCATTGCGCGGCTGATCGAGCGCTCGCGGCTCGGTTACGGCTTTGCCACCATCCGCGACGACGAATTGGCGGCGGAAGCCTCCGGCGTGCCGACGCTGAAATTGAAACTGATCGCGACCACGATTTCCGGCGCGTTGATGGGCATGGCGGGCGCGCCGTTCCCCTATTACATCGGCTATCTGCAACCGTCGTCGACGTTCGGCCTGGATTACGCCGTCAACTCGATTGCCATGCCGCTGATCGGCGGCACTACCAGCTGGGTCGGCCCGCTGATCGGCACGATTTTGCTTGGCTCGCTGCAGCAGATCGCGACGGTGACGATTTCATCGGCCGTCAATCTGCTGCTGGTCGGCGTCATCCTCGTGGCCTTCGTGATCGTCGCGCCCAATGGCATCATCGGGCTCGTTCACACCTATTGGCAGCGCAAGCCCGACGATTTCGTCGGCCGCCGCCGCGTCGAGACCGATGTGCCAGGGTCCGTGCCATGACCGGCAACATAACCAACCTGCTCGAAGTCGCCGATCTCGGCAAACGCTTCGGCGGCTTCGTCGCGCTGGAGAACATCTCCCTCAACGTGCCCGCCGGCGAGCGCCTCGGCCTCATTGGCCCGAACGGCTCGGGCAAGAGCACGCTGGTCAATTGCATTTGCGGCACGCTGCAGAACGAACAGGGTTCCGTGCGTTTCGACGGCCGCGCCGTCGACGGCCTCGCCGCGCATCAACGCACGCGCATGGGGCTCTCCCGCAGCTTTCAGCTGCCGCGACCGTTCGTCAGCCTCAGCCTCCTCGACAATATCCGCATTCCGCTCCTCTACGCGGTGGCGTCACGCGGCGGCGGCAGTTCCGCAAGCGACGTCGAAGCGCGCTGCACCGACCTGTTGCGCGAGGTCGGCCTGGACCATAAGGCACGGCATTTGCCGCGCGACCTGACCCAGGTCGAGATGCGCAAGCTCGAACTGGCGCGCGCCATGGCGGCGGAGCCGAAGCTTTTGATCGCCGACGAGTCGATGGCGGGCCTGACCCATTCGGAGGTCGAGGAAATATTGGCGCTGCTGGTGCGTTTGAACGAAAAGGGCGTCACCATCATCCTCATCGAGCACATCATGCGCGCGGTGATGAGCTTTTCGCGGCGCCTCGTCGTGCTGGTCTCCGGACGCAAGATCGCCGACGGCCTGCCCGATGAGGTGATGCGCAACCCGGAAGTGGAGAAGGCCTACCTTGGCTAGCAGCCTCACCATCTCCGGCATTCACGCCGCCTACGGCGCGGTGCGCGTGATCGATGACGTCACGTTCAAGGTCGGCGGCGGCGAGACCGTGGTGCTGCTCGGCACCAACGGCAACGGCAAATCGACGCTGATGAAATGCATCATGGGCATGGTCCGCCCCAGCGCCGGCAGCATCGTCGCCGAGATCGACGGCATCCATCACGATCTCGTCGGCCGCACCACGGAAGAAATCGTCGATCTCGGCATCGCGCTGGTGCCGGAGGGACGCCGGCTGTTTCCGAAATTGACGGTCGAGGAGAACCTGCTGCTCGGCGCCTACCGCAGCGCCGCACGCCGCGAGCTCACCCGCAACATGGCGGTCTGCTACGAGACCTTTCCCCGCCTCGCCGAGCGCCGCGGCCAGCTCGCCGGCAGCCTCTCGGGCGGCGAGCAGCAGATGGTGGCGCTCGGCCGCGCGCTGATGCTGGCGCCGAAAATCCTGTTGGTCGACGAGCCCTCGGTCGGGCTGGCGCCGATCCTGGTCAGCCGCACCATTGACGCCATCAACGAGATGAAACAACGCTACCAGCTCACCGTGCTGATGGCCGAGCAGAACTTCACCCAGGCCATCCGCATCGCCGACCGCGGCTATGTCATCGTCCACGGCAAGATCGCCTTCGAGGGCCGCTCCATGGACGAGCTCAACAACAACGATTTGATCAAGAAGTTTTATCTGGGACTGTAAAACCGGCCGGGCTGACTGGAGCGCGCGCTGCGATACCGGAGGCTTCGGAACAGTAAGCGACCGCATCTGCAGGAGCGAAACATGGCCAAATTTCAAAACATCCTGGAAACCGTCGGCAATACTCCTGTCGTCAAGATCAACAGGCTCGCGCCCGCCGGCGTCAATCTTTACGCCAAGATCGAGGCGTTCAATCCGCTTGGCTCGGTCAAGGATCGTTTGGCGCTCGGCGTGATCGAAGAGGCCGAGCGTTCCGGCAAGCTCAAGCCGGGCCAAACCGTCATCGAGGCGACCAGCGGCAATACCGGAATCGGGCTGGCGATGGTATGCGCCCAAAAAGGCTATCCGCTGGTGATCACCATGGCGGAGACATTCAGCGTCGAGCGCCGCAAGCTGATGCGCTTTCTCGGCGCCAAGGTGGTACTCACGCCGGCCGCGTTGCGCGGCATGGGAATGGTGATGAAGGCCGCCGAGCTCGCCAAGTCCCATGGCTGGTTCCTGACCCGCCAGTTCGAAAACGAGGCCAATCCCGACATGCACTCGCGCACCACTGCGCGCGAGATCGTTGCGGATTTTGCCGGCGAGCGGCTGGATTACTGGGTCACCGGATACGGCACGGGCGGCACCTTGAAGGGCGTTGCGCGCATCCTGGCCAAGGAACGCCCCGACACCAAGATCGTGGTCTGCGAGCCGCAGGAGGCACCATTGCTCTCGAGCGGCGTCGCGCAACAGCGCAACCCGGACGGTTCGGCGGTTGTCGCTCATCCGGCGTTCAAGCCGCATCCCATGCAGGGTTGGACTCCCGACTTCATTCCGAAACTGACCGCGGACGCCGTGGACACCAAGGTGATCGAGCGGATCATCCAGATTCCCAATGCCGACGCCCTGCGCTACAGCCGCGAGCTGGCGCAGAAGGAGGGCATTTTTGTCGGCATCACCGCCGGCGCGACCTTTGCCGGGGCATTGCGCGTCTGCGCCGATGCGCCGAACGGCTCGACCGTGCTGTGCATGCTGCCGGATACCGGCGAACGCTATCTGAGCACGCCGTTGTTCGCCGACATTCCGACCGACATGAGCGAAGAAGAAATCGCCATTTCGCGCTCGACCCCGATCGCTCAGATGGGCGCGTGACGCAAGGCCGAAAGCCGCGCCGCCGCTTCGCGTCGCGGCGAACCCCTTTGAATTAAAAAGCCTGGCCGCGCACGAATACTATTTGTGGTAGTATTCCGCCGGAAGCTCAGGGGAGTAACATGTTCAGAAACCGCATCCTGTCCGCGCTCGCGCTATGTCTTTCGATCGCGCTTGCTCAGCAGGCGTCAGCGCAGTCGCCCGTCGTTCCAAAATACAACGGCAACAATCTATTGTTCCCCGACGGATTTCGAACGTGGATATTCGTCGGCTCCAATATCGGCTTGGCCTACAAAGAGGAGCTGCAGCAAATGGCGCTGCGGGTGGCGAAGCAGGCCGATAAACCCCTATTTCACAATATCTACATCAACCCCGAGGCCTACGCGCACTTTCGCGATACCGGTGAATTTCCCGATCCGACAATGTTCGTGATGGATATGCTTGCCTCCGCGACGAAGGAACCACAACACGTCGTCACCAAAGGCAGCTACGACGGTGCCTGGATGGGCAACCTGGTCGCGGTCAAGAATTCGGCACGTCCGCCGGGCCCGAACGGCGAGAAAACGATTTGGGCTTACTACATCTTCACCGACGATCCAGCGCATCCGACGCAGCCGATGGCATCGGCGTCCGCGCAACCCGATGCCGCGTGCGAAACCTGTCACAAGGCGCACGGACTTAAAGATAACGTTTGGGTGCAATTTTATCCGACGTTACGCGACCTGAAGAAGTGACCGGATCGTCTTCGCTTCGGATACTTCACGCGACGGCGGTCACCGCACCGGAAAATCGAAATAGGTGTCCGGGAATGGTTCGCCGCGCAGCGTGAAGTGCCACCATTCTCGATCGTAAGGCCGGAAGCCGTTGTGTCGCATGGCGAATGCAAGCTCGCCCCGGTTCACCATCGCATCGTGGCTGACGCCTGAGCTATTGGGCCATGATTTCGTGCTGAAAAAATCGAACGGCGTTCCCATGTCGAGTTCGCGTCCGTCCGCGTGCGCCAGCGTCAGGTCGATGGTCGAGCCGCGCGAATGGCCGGACTGCGAGGCGATATAGCCGTCGCGAAACAGCGTCCGCTTGTCGACGTCGGGATAAAACTCCGCCTTGCCGGCGCTGTCCTTGAGGTCGCGCGCCCAGCGCACGAAATTCGCAACTGCGCGCGTCGGGCGATAGCAGTCGAACACCTTGATGACGAGACCATAGGCGACGTCCTTCGCCACCCCGGCAAGGGCCGTGGCGGCGGGCTTCGTCAGCAGGCAGCGCGGCGCTTCGTAGCCGTCGATCGGCCGGCCGACGAAATTGTGCGCACCGGCATAGCGCATTTCGACGACCAGCCCCGGCACGACGGTAGCGGCGTCGACGAAGGCGGCAGGCCGCTCCTGGGCGATGGCGCTGTGCGTGGCGCATGCCGCGAGGAGCACCGCGAATAGCGAATAGCGAATGGCGAATGGGGAAAAGCGCGCCACTCGCCACTCGCCATTCGCCTCACTTGCATTCCGAAACCCACTGTCCCTCGAGCGTATTGCGCGAATTGACCATCGTCATTCCCGCCATCTGCGCCTTGGTCCGTACCGTCGCCGAATAATGGTGCGGGCTGTCGAAGGTGAAATCGCCGGTGAGCTCCATGTCGAGCTGGCCTTTGCAGGTGAGCCGCCACGTCAGCTTGTCGCCGGCGAGATCGTGTTCGATCGGCGCGCAAACGGAATTCACCGTGTTCGGCACCGGCGTGAACGTCGTGGTCAGGTCGCGGGTCTGGTCGACGGTCAGGCATTTCAAGCTTTCATGCGGCGGCCCGATCACGCCGCCGGTTTCGGTGCGGGTGATGACTTTCCAGAGGCCGGGGTCGATCCCATCGGCCATCGCGGTCATGGCAGCCATGGTGGCCACGGCAAGCACAGCGGCACCGAGCGCAACGCGATAATTCACGGCCATTCGATCCTCATGACGCCTCCAGGCGCGAAACCTGAGCCGATCTTAACCCATCAGTAACCATATACCCGGCACATTTTGCCTGGGAGGCGTAACCCTTTCCACCGCACTCTTCGAGGCCAGCTTTGGACGCGAGCGCGGCTCCATTCATTCGTGCCGGTGGCCCGCCAGCCGCTGCGCACAGCTTTGAGCCGCGCGACCGACGGAATCGATCGACCGGCATGACCGACACAATATCGGCCGAGCGCGGGGAGACGGCGCTGTCGCGCCTCGTCGACCTTGGCACCATGCTCAGGCGAAGCGACATCGGGCTCGCCGTCGCCATGATGGCGATCCTGGTCGTCCTCATCTTGCCGCTGCCGCCGCTGTTGCTCGACTTCTCGCTCGCCATCTCGATCACCTTCTCGGTGCTGATCCTGATGACGTCGCTGTTCATCCAGGCGCCGCTGGAATTCTCCGCCTTCCCGACGGTGCTGTTGATCGCGACCTTGCTGCGGCTGGCGCTCAATCTCGCCTCGACCCGGCTCATTCTCGCCCGCGGCCACGAGGGCACGGCCGCCGCCGGCCATGTCATCGAGGCGTTCGGCGGCTTCGTCATGGGCGGCAATTTCGTCATCGGCATCATCGTGTTCACGATCCTGGTGATCGTGAATTTTGTGGTCATCACCAAGGGCTCCGGGCGCATCGCTGAAGTCGCCGCACGCTTCCACTTGGACGCTATGCCCGGCAAGCAGATGGCGATCGATGCCGATCTCTCCGCCGGCCTGATCGACGAGAAGGAAGCGCGGCGGCGGCGCAAGAACCTGGAAGACGAATCCGGCTTTTTCGGCGCCATGGACGGCGCCTCGAAATTCGTCCGCGGCGACGCCATTGCCGGCCTGCTGGTGGTTTTGATCAATGTCATCGGCGGCATGATCATCGGCATCCTGCAGCAGAATCTAAGTTTCGCCGACGCCGCCCATGCCTACACGCTGTTGACCGTCGGCGACGGCCTGGTCACCCAGGTGCCGGCGCTGATCGTGTCGATCGCCGCCGGCCTTTTGGTGTCGAAGGCCGGCGTCACCGGCGCCGCCGACAAGGCACTCCTCAGCCAGCTCTCGAGCTATCCCAAGGCGCTCGGCATGTCGGCCGCCGTCATGCTGGTGATGTCGCTTTTGCCCGGCATCCCGATGATCCCGTTCCTGATCCTCGGCGGCGGCACGGCCAGCCTGGCTTACACGATCAACCGCCGCAACAAGCAGGCAATCGCCGCCGAGACCAAGAAGACCGAGGTCGCGCAGGCAGCACCTGTGGAAGAGCCGATGTCGGCGGCCCTCAAGATGGACGATCTCAAGGTCGAGCTCGGCTACGCGCTGTTGCCGCTGGTCAACGCGCCCGACGGTTCCGACCGCCTGACCGAGCAGATCAAGGCGCTGCGCCGGTCCCTGGCGATCGAGATGGGCTTTGTCATGCCCGCGGTGCGCATCCTCGACAACGTTCAGCTCGACGCCAACAGCTATGTCATCAAGATCAAGGAGGTCGAGGCGGGCACCGGAAAGGTGTGGCACGGCCAGTACATGGTCATGGATCCGGCCGGCAATCAGGTGACGCTGCCCGGCGTGCACACCACCGAGCCGACTTTTGGCTTGCCGGCGACCTGGATCGACGCGGCGCTCAAGGAAGAAGCCTCCGTCAAGGGCTACACCGTGGTCGACGCGGCGACCGTGCTCGCTACTCACCTTACCGAGCTCATCAAGGCCAACATGTCGGAGCTGTTGTCCTATGGCGAGGTGCAGAAACTAATCAAGGAATTGCCGAAGGAGCAGAGCGAGCTGATCAAGGACATCGTACCGTCGCTGATCACCATTTCGGGCATCCAGCGCGTGCTGCAAATCCTGCTCGCCGAGCGGGTGTCGATCCGCGATCTGGCCACCATCCTCGAAGGCATCGCCGATGGGTTGGGCACGACGCGCAACCCGGCGATGCTGGCCGAACATGTTCGCGCCCGCCTCGCCCGCCAGCTCTGCGCCCAGCATATGACCGGCGCCGGCCATCTGCCGATCATCGCGCTCACCGCCCGATGGGAGCAGGCGTTTGCCGAATCGATCGTCGGCCAGGGCGACGACCGCAGCCTCGCCATGCAGCCGTCAAAACTCACCGAGTTCATCAACCTGGTGCGGGAAAAATTCGAGCAGGCGGCGCGCGACGGCGAGGCGCCGGTGCTGGTCACCTCCCCCGGCATCCGGCCGTTCGTGCGCGGCATCGTCGAGCGCTTCCGCGCCCAGACCAGCGTCATGGCGCAGTCGGAAATTCACCCGCGGGCGCGGCTCAAGACGGTTGCGAGTATTTAACGTCGTCATGCCCGCGCTTGTCGCGGGCATCCACGTCTTTGGCTCTAAGAAAGTCGTGGACGGCCGAGTCAAGCCCGGCCATGACGGACAGTGTTACGACGCGACCGACAGGCCTTTGACGTGATGCTTCTCGATCAGGCGCGCCACCAGGCCTGAACGCTTGGCCTCCTCGACGAATTCGCTCAGGAACGCGGCACCGGCGGTATTCGGTTTTGCCGTGCCGATGGCCTGCTGCACCGTCATGAAGTTGCCCGGCAAGATTTTGCTGCCCGGCACTTTCTCGATGTCCGTCAGCAACGCAGGCTTTAGCGCCGCATAGGCTTCAAGACCCTCGGAAATGAATTGGTTGAGAGGGCCGTCCGCACTGTCCGACCGCAGCACGGTGGCGTGTTTGATGTTGCGCTCGAGCCAGAGGTCGTAGGCGGCGCCGCGCCGCACCGTGATCCGCACCCCGGCGCGATCGACATCGGCAATGGTTTGCAGGGGCGAGCCCTTGGGCACCAGGTAGGTCGCCTCGATCTCGCAATAGGCCGCCGTGAAGGTGATCTTTTCCGCCCGCTGCGGCTCGGCGCCAATGAGGCCGATATCCCAGGCATTGGTGCCGACGGCGTCGGCGAGGATCGAGGGCCGCTCGTATTTGACGTAGGCCACCGGAACGTTCAGGCGCCTGGCGATTTCGGCGGCCATGTCGGGGGAAACCCCTTGCGGGTCCCCGGCCGCACTTTTGCCGGTGACCAGCAAAAAATTGCTCATGTTGATTCCGGCGCGAAGAACCCCCGTTGGGGCCAGTTCCGACACGATCTGACGCACGATTCAAACCTCCAGCAGACCGCCCCTGGGCGGCAAATGACTAGGGCCAGCCGGTGCTTACCCCCTTCGGGGGGAACCGGGAGCCCATTCAACCGTTATCACGGGTCTTCACCGTTCGGTGAAGAGGCGTTTTGCATCTGAATCTTAGTACCCAGTTGCTTTAGGAGTGAACCTTTTGGCCCGGCTGCCGCGACTAATAGGCAGAACACTGGGAGGCAGTAATGAACCATTCCATGTACAGCGCCGACCGCGGGACCCACGTGAAGATCGTGGTCCTTGGCCTTATCTGCGCGACGATGGTCGCAGTAGTCGGCATTTTCGCCCATGCCACCAGCAATATCGATCTCAGCACCTCGGCCCTGGTCAAAGCCGGCCAGCCGACGACTATGAGCGGCCAGGCCCCGACGATCCGCTAATACCCCGAATTCCCCGAACTTCAGTCCCCCACTTAGCCCGGCATTGTGCCGGGCTTTTTGTTTTTGGCGCCGTCGCGGCGGCGCCAGTCGCTGGGGGATTTATGTCCGCGGCGAAGGCGCCGCCGTCGGCACCGATTCGACGATCTTGCCGGTGAACAGCACCGGCCCGGTCGGCACGCCGCTTGGCGAGCCGCCCGCGGGCTCGAGCGACACCGCGTAGCTTGCCGTCCGCAGCGTCACGACGTCGAAATTGCCGGGGATCGGCCGCTGGGTAAACTCGTCATTGCCGACGACGCCGAGCGATTTTGGGGTCGGAGACTGGCTCGAGATCAGCCACAGCTCGTAGCTGCGGCCGGCCTCGGGCGTCGCCGAGACCCGGCGCACGACCAGGGTGCGGCTTTGCGGGTCGACCGTGAGCAGGAAGGCCGGCGCGGTCGGGTCCTGCTGCAGCACCGCGACGAGCCGGGCGCCAAGCTGTGCCGGCGCCGTCGATTGCGCGACCACCGAAGCGCGCGGCCCGAACGGCACCAGGCCGGGCGCGAACTGAGCGACCCCGATATAAAGCGCCAGTAAGGCGGCGATCGCCCCCATGGCCACGGTCATGCGGCGCCAACGGCTGACCTGGCGCGCCAGCTGCACGACATTGGCGCTGCGCTCGACTTTGGGCTCTATGTCCGGCGGAATCACCGGCGGCGCCGTCACGCGCTCGGTGCGCTCCTCCTCCGGCTCGGCCAGGGATTTGGCGAGCGACGCGGCAATCGAATCCGACACCGCTTCGGGCAGCTCGCCGACCGGCGGCGGTATGGGAATCGAGTCCGTGCCGGCCTCGTCCGCCATGATCAGCGGCGGCGATTCAGCGGGCAAAGTTTCCGGCGGCGTTTCGACCGGCGGTTCGACCGTAGCCAACGCCGGCGCGGCCGGCAGCGCCTCGCTCGCCGGCTCGACTACACCGAGCTCCGATTTGATCTTGTCCCACAGCTCCGGCGGCGGCTCGACCGCCTCGACCATGACGTTGAGCTCGCCAAGCCGACGCTCCCACATCCGCACCGAAGCGGCAAAGCCCGGATCGAGGGTGAGCAAGGCTTCCGCATGCTCGCGTTCGTCGGCGGAGAGTGTGCCGAGCACATATTCGGCGGCTAGCGCGTCCTGGGCGTCGTCATACATCACGGCACTGGTCCCATCGTCTTGCGATCATCGCCCCATACACTCGCGGATTTCGAGCAGGCTGCGGCGCAACCATGTCTTGATCGTGTTCACCGGAATATCGAGCTTGGTGGAGAGCTGTTCCCGGCTCCAGCCGCTGTAATAAGCGAGCAGCACGATGCGCTGCTTTTCCGGATCGAGCTTGCCGAGGCAGGACAAGAGTCGTTTCAGCTCCTCGGTCATCTCGCGGCGCGCCAGCGGCGCCGGCGTCTCGGCGGGAACGTTCTGCGCCTCCGGCTCTTCTTCGATCGAGATTTCGCTGCGCTTGCGCACGATGTCGATGGCGCGGTTGCGCGCCATCGCCACCATCCAGGTGATCGGGCTCGCCAGCGTCGGGTCGAACTTGTCTGCCATTTTCCAGACCTTGAGATAAGTCTCCTGCATGACCTCCTCGGCCAATTCGGGCTTTCCCAAGATACGTAACAGCACCCCATAGAGTTTCGCGCGCGTCGCGCCGTAAAGC
This sequence comes from uncultured Alphaproteobacteria bacterium, assembly GCA_963724715.1. GTDB lineage: Bacteria > Pseudomonadota > Alphaproteobacteria > Rhizobiales > Xanthobacteraceae > BOG-931. The sequence continues at coordinate 1,112,941 of CAVRVV010000009.1, forward strand.
CGTTCGAACGCGGCCGTGTCGCCCTTGGCGACGGCTCCAACAAGCCAGACCAGCTCCGCCTGCATCAACATAACGCCCCTGGCCCCGGAAGCCTTACCCAAGCACCCTGCCCCGGGGCGATTATCGCCGCGGAGGGCGGTACTCGTCGAGAGCGAAACTGCAGGGTTTTAGTCATTCCGGGGCGCCGCAAAGCGGCGAACCCGGAATCCATAGCCACGGACAGTGCAGGATTTGCACCGGTGGTGATTATGGATTTCGGGTTCCGAGCTGCGCTCGGCCCCGGAATGACAGGAAGGAAACTTACGCCGGCGCCACGCCGCGCACGCGCATCAGCGCGATGTCGTCGAGCTCGGCCTGTTCGGCGGCGTTCTCGGCCTCGCGCTCGCGGATCTGGTCGCGTTCGTCGAGCAGCTCAACCTTCTTGAGTTCTTCAAAAGCTTCCGCCAGCGCCAGTTTTGCGTCCTCGAGCTGGGTGCGCAATTCGTCGGAGGAGCGCTTGAGATTTTCGCGGCGGCCGATCGCCGCCTTGGCATAGGTCGGATAGGCAAAATGGCCTGGATCATGGATGCCGGCGCGATCCTGTTCGACCTTGATCTCACGCTCGAGATCGGCGGCCATGCGCTCGAACTCGGCGATCATGGTCTCGATCTGCGCGACCTTGCGCCGTTTCTCGTCGACCTGAAATTTCTTCAGGCGAATAAGCGTCTCACGGGACTTCATCGACTACTACTCCCCCGAAGCCACATCACTTGGCGCCACAAAAACCCTGCGCGGCGCCGCAAAACTCCCGGATTGTGGCCCGATATCGTTAGCGTTCCGTTTCCGCGCCCATCAAAATCTCGTCCAAACGGCGATATCCGTCGGCCAGGCTGGTCGCTTCTTCCTTACTCTGGGCCAAAAAGTCCTCCAGCGGCTTGTGCAGGCGGATGGCCTCGTCGACCTCGGGGCTGGTGCCGGCCCGGTAGGCGCCGAGCCGGATCAGCTCCTCCATGTCGGTATAGGTCGCCATGACTTGGCGCGCCCGCGTCAACGCCGGCAGATAGGCCTGGTCGGCCGCCTTCGGCATGGTGCGCGACACGGATTTGAGCACGTTGATGGCCGGATAGCGCCCGCGCTCGGCGATGGCGCGTTCCATGACGATATGGCCGTCGAGGATGCCACGCACGGCGTCGGCGATCGGCTCGTTGTAATCGTCGCCGTCGACCAGCACGGTGAAAATGCCGGTGATGGTGCCCTGCTCGGTGCCGGGGCCGGCCCGTTCCAGGAGCCGCGGCAGTTCGGTGAAGACTGTGGGCGTATAGCCTTTGGCGGTCGGCGGCTCACCCGCGGACAGTCCGATCTCGCGCTGCGCCATGGCAAAGCGCGTCACCGAATCCATCAGCACCAGCACGTCCTTGCCTTCGTCGCGAAAATATTCGGCAATGGCGAGCGTCTCATGCGCCGCCTGCCGGCGCATCAAGGCCGGCTCGTCGGAGGTCGAGACCACCACCACCGAGCGGGCAAGACCGGCATCGCCGAGGTCGTCCTGCAAGAATTCCTGCACCTCGCGGCCGCGTTCGCCGATCAGGCCGATCACGGTGACATCGGCTTCCACGTTGCGCGCCAGCATCGACAGCAGCACCGATTTGCCGACGCCGGAGCCGGAAAAAATGCCCATGCGCTGGCCGCGGCAGCAGGTCAGGAAGGTATTGAGCGCCCGCACGCCGAGATCGAGCGGCGAGCCCACCCGGCGGCGCGCATGCGCCAGCGGCGGCGTATTGCGAAATGCATAAGGCGACGGCCCGAGCAGCAGCGGTCCCTTGCCGTCGATCGGCTCGCCGAGCGCGTTGACCACCCGGCCGAGCCAACCGGCCGACGGCCGCACCGCGCCGGCAACCGACGTGACCAGCGCCCGGCAGCCCCGCCGGACGCCCTCGAGCGGCGCGAATGGCATGAGCAGCGCGTTGTTGCCGGAGAAGCCGACCACCTCGCAGGGAATATTCTTCGCCTGTGTCTCAATCACCACCCGGGCGCCGACCGACATGGCGTGCAGCGGGCCTGAAACCTCGACCATCAGGCCGCGAACGCCGACTACGCGGCCATAGATTTCGATGCCGTCGAGCTCATTGATCTGTTCAGCCAGCGCCTTCACGGCCGGCCTCGCGATCTTAAGACCGCAATAATGGTTACCTGGAAGGCCGCCGTCTTAACGGTGTATTTACCCGGGCCGTTAATCATCCAGTTATCGTCCTTGGGAACAAGGCGGCTCACCGGCCAGGATGGAGGGTGAGTCGTTAGAGTCGGTTAGCGCCGATTCTTAATTTGCCACATGAGCGACTCTACGGGTGAAAAAACCACTGCCATGCAACATCTTACGGCGATTCGTCGGAATTTGCCCAGAGAATGCTTGCGTCGAGGAATCAGGTTTTGTTAACCATAGCGTCGTTAGTGTGTCGAATCAGTTTGTCCCAAGGCGTTTTCCAGGGGCCGCCGCTGCGGCGTGCCGACCTAAGCCCTCGCGGCGACGAAGGGGACTGGCATGCGCGTTTTACTGATTGAAGACGATAGCGCTACCGCGCAATCGATCGAGTTGATGCTCAAATCCGAGAGCTTCAACGTCTACACGACCGATCTCGGCGAGGAAGGGATCGATCTTGGCAAGATCTACGACTACGACATCATCCTCCTCGACTTGAACCTTCCGGACATGTCCGGGTTCGAAGTGTTGCGCTCCTTGCGCGTTTCGAAGGTCAAGACGCCGATACTGATCCTCTCAGGGTTAGCCGGCATCGAAGACAAGGTCAGGGGTCTCGGCTTCGGCGCCGACGACTATATGACCAAGCCGTTCCACAAGGACGAGCTGGTCGCCCGCATCCACGCCATCGTGCGGCGCTCAAAAGGCCACGCCCAGTCGGTCATCCAGACCGGCGATCTCGTGGTCAATCTCGACACCAAGACCGTCGAGGTCAGCGCCGCGCGGGTGCATCTGACCGGCAAGGAGTACCAGATGCTGGAGCTCCTGAGCCTGCGCAAGGGCACGACGCTGACCAAAGAGATGTTCCTCAATCATCTCTACGGCGGCATGGACGAGCCCGAGCTGAAGATCATCGACGTCTTCATCTGCAAACTGCGCAAGAAGCTCGCCAATGCTTCGAGCGGCAAGAACTATATCGAGACGGTCTGGGGCCGCGGCTACGTGCTGCGCGAACCGACCGAAGAAGAGGCGAAGATACCCGCCTGAAGATCGTGTGAGACCGGGACTATGAAAACCCCGCCGCGAGGCGGGGTTTTTATTTGTGCGTCAGAACGCGATCGAAAAGTGAAAATCTTTCAGCGTCCGCCGTTCACCACCGCCAGGCGCGGGATGATTTTCGCCGCAGGCTGCGCGGGTGAGAGCGGCCGGCGCGCGTTCGGCGCGTAGAGGCCGCGCTGGTCCGGCACGACCTTGAAGCTGTCGACGAGGCCGACCACGGTCTCCGCAGCACCGAGCACCAGATAGCCGTCGCTGGCGGAGGCGCGCGCCATGCGGTTGAGGACGTCGATCTTGGTCTGCTGGTCGAAATAGATCAGCACGTTGCGGCAGAAGATCACGTCGAACAGGCCGAGCTGGGTAAAGTCGCCGAGCAGGTTGAATTGCCGGTATTTGACCGTGGCGCGCAGCTCCGGCGCGATCTGCCACAGCTCGCCGACCTGGGCGAAATGCTGAATCAGGAGCTGGATCGGCAGCCCGCGTTGCACCTCGAACTGGCTGTAGATCCCAAGCCGTGCCTTCTCCAGCACCTCGCCGGAGAGATCGGTCGCCAGGATGTCGATGCGCCAGCCGGCAATCTCGCGTTCCATGGCTTTGAGACACATGGCGAGCGAATACGGCTCCTGGCCGGTGGATGCGGCGGCGCACCAGATGCGGATCGAGCGCGACGCGCGCCGCGACGCGATCAGCGCCGGCATGATGATCGTGCGGAAATGCTCGAACGGCACCTTGTCGCGGAAGAAGAACGATTCGTTGGTCATCATCGCTTCGACGACCGCGGTCATCAGCGCATTGTCCTGACCGAGGCGCAGCGCGCGCACCAGATCGCCGAGGCCGCTCAAGCCGGCTTTGCGCGCGACCGGGAGCAGCCGGCTCTCGACCAGATACTGCTTCTCGGCCGACAGCACGAGGCCAGAGCGCTCCCTCAGGCAGCGGCGCAGATAATCGTAATCAAGCGGCGTCACGCGCGGCCCCCCGCAAATAGTCGAAGTATCCTTGGCGCAATCTCGTTGAGCGGCAGCACCGCCGAGCATAATCCGGCCAGCGCGACCGAGCGCGGCATGCCCCAGACGACGCTGGTCGCCTCGTCTTGCGCCATGACGCTGCCGCCGGCAGCCACGATATCGGCGGCGCCGTGGGTGCCATCGGTGCCCATGCCGGTGAGAACCAGCGCCAGCGCGCTCGAGCCCCAAACCGCCGCCGCCGAAGAGAACAGCGGATCGACCGACGGTTTGCAGAAATTGATCGGCGGATCGTCGCCAAGCGCGATCTTGATGCCGTCGCGGTCGCGCACGACGCGCATATGGCGGCCGCCCGGCGCCACGTAGACGCCGCCGGCGAGAACCGGCTCGCCATGCTCGGCTTCGTGGGAGCCGCGGCCGCCGACGCGCGACAGATGCTCGGCCAACACCGTGGTGAAAGTCGGCGGCATGTGCTGCGTGATCAAAACCGGCGCGCGGTCGATCGCGGCGGGAAGCTTTTCGATCAATGCTGTGAGCGCCTGCGGGCCACCGGTCGAGGACCCGATCAGCAAGGCGCGCGGCATGATCGGCGAGAACGGCCGTAACGTCAGCGGTGGCGCCTCGTGCTTGCCCGGCAAACTGTCGCGCGACGGCAGCGGCACCAGCGTATGGCGCGGCAGGCGGGCTTCGGCGGGAGCCGGGACCGGCATGGGTTGGCGCAGCAACAGGCGGCGGCGGCGGCCGAGGTTGCGGATCTTTTCGATCAGCTCACGGCGATAATCGGCGGACGTCGTCGCCTCGCGCGTGGTCGCGGGCTTGGGGATGTAATCGGCCGCGCCGAGCGCCAGCGCACGCAAGCTGACTTCGGCGCCGCGGCGCGTGATCGCCGACGCCATGATCACCATCAGGTCGCGCTTCTTCTTCAACAGCAGCGGCAGCGCCGAAATGCCGTCGAGCTCGGGCATTTCGATGTCGAGCACGACAACGTCGGCATCGCTGCCTTCGATCCGGTCGACGGCTTCACGCCCGGTCCGCAGCGACGCGGCGACCGTCATGTCCGGCTCGCCGTCGACCCAGCGCGCCACCAGGCTGCGCGCGACGACGGAATCGTCCACGACCATGACGCGGAACGGTTTGTCGGCGGCAACCGCACGGTCGGCGGCAGCGAAAGCGATACTCATGGACTCTGACTTTGCACGCTGACTCTACTCAGACTTCCAAAAGCGCGACGACGACGGCCGGCCTCAGATCAACCCGACTTCCTCGAACTTGGCCTGGACGATGTCCTTGTCGAACGGCTTCATGATGTATTCGTTGGCACCGGCGTGCAGCGCACGCGCGATGTGAGCGACGTCGTTCTCGGTGGTGCAGAACACCACTTTCGGCCCGTCGCCGCCGGGCAGCCGGCGCAACACCCGCAGGAAGTCATAGCCGTCCATTTTCGGCATATTCCAGTCGAGCAGGATTGCGTCGGGCAATTGTCGCTTGCAGGTTTCGATGGCTTCCTCGCCGTTCTCGGCCTCCATGATCTGGAAATCGAGCCCTTCGAGGATTCGCCGCGCCACCTTGCGGATGACGCTCGAGTCGTCGACAATCAAACAGGTCTTCATAACGTCCTCACTCCACGCTTCGCGGGCGCACCCGCTTTGATTTCACTGCATCTCAAAAACGTCAGTCGTCATCGCTAGCCCTCACGCCGCCGCTGCTTCAGGGCTGAGATCGAGCACCCGGTCGATGTCGAGGACGACCAGGAGGTGCCCGTCGAGCCGGTACACGCCCGCGGCCACGCGGCCGAGATTGCGGTCGAGATTGATCGGGTTCGGCTCGCGCTCGTCTTCGGGCAGCTTGAGCACTTCGCCGACCGTGTCGACCAGAAGGCCGAACAATTCGCCGCGCAACTCGATGCCGATCGCCATCGGCACCTGTCCCTCCTCGCGCGCATCCAAACCGAGCCGGCTGCGCAACTCGATGGCGGTGACGATGCGGCCGCGCAGATTGAGCACGCCCGCAATCTCCGCGCCGGCGAGCGGCACGCGCGTGATGCGTGACGGCCTGAAGACGTCCTGCACGCATTCGATCGGCAGGCCGAACAGCTGATCGGCCGTGGTGAAGGTGACGTAGTCGCTGAGCTGGGTGTCGTTCATGGCCGTCATGCCGCCCGATTGAGATCGGCGCCCTGTTCCTTGATCGCCGCCACCAGGCCGGCGCGATCGAACTTGGCGACAAAGTCGTGGAAGCCGACGGCGCGGCCGCGTTCTACCGTCTCGGCGGACACCATGGTGGCGAGCGCTATGATGGGGACCTCAGCAGCCGCCGGCATGGCGCGCACCGCCTCGGCGAGCGCAAAGCCGTCCATGTCCGGCATCTCGATGTCGGTAACGATGAGGTCGAAACGGGCGTCGGATTTCAGCGCCGCAAGCGCGTCGGCGGCCGACGCCGCCGTGACCACGCGATAGCCGGCAGCCTTGATCAACGGCGCCAACAGGTCGCGAAAGAACGCGGAATCGTCGACCAGGAGCACGCTGCGCGCCAGCCGCGCCGCCGACGGATCGCGGCTACGGAACCAATCCGCGAAAGCCTGCGGCAGGAAATGGCCGACGTCGATGATTTCCGTGGTCGCACCCTTGATCACGGCATAGCCGAGCACGCCCGGGCGATCGCTCGACACTTCGATGTCGAGCCGCTCCTCGACGATGTCGATGATCTCGTCGGCAACCAGGCCCATGGAGCGGCCTTGGTCGGAGAACACCAGGATCGGCTGAGCGCCTTCCTTCTTGAGGCTGGTTTCGGCATCGATTCTCAACAGCGGCATGAGCTGGTCGCGATATTGCACCAGATGGCGGCCGTCGGAGATTTCGATCTTGCGGCAGTCGATCTCCTCGAGCCGCGTCACCAGCGACAGCGGCACCGCCTTGGGCTGCTGCGAGCCGGCCCGGAACACGAGCAGCGAAACGGTATCCTCGTCGCTCTCTTCCTCGCGGCTCTGCAGTTCGGCATTTTCCGCGCGTGCCGCAGCGGCTGCAGCGCGGCCGAGCGCCTGCGCCACGCCGTTCGGATCGATGATCATGATCACGGAGCCGTCGCCCAAAATGGTGGTGCCGGAAAATACCGGGATATGGCGCAGCTTTGACGACATCGGCTTGATGACGATTTCCTCGGTGTGAAAGACGCCGTCGACGACGACGCCGAACACTTGGCTGCCAACCTGCGTCACCACGACAAAGCCGTTCTCGTTGTCGCAGTCGCCGAGGCGGAAGACTTCCTTCAGACGCACCAGCGGCAACAGCTTGTTGCGTAGCCGCAGCACCGGCGCATCCTTGATATGCTCGATGCGGTGCTCGCCGTTGTTGCCGGCGCGAACCAGCTCGAGCACCGCAAGCTGCGGAATGGCGAAGCGCTCGCCGCCGGCTTCGACGATGAGCGCCGATACGATCGCCAGCGTCAGCGGAATTTTGATGGTGAAGGTGGTGCCGGCGCCGCCTAGGGACTTCAAGTCCACGGTGCCGCCGATCTGTTCGATATTGCTGCGCACGACATCCATGCCGACGCCGCGACCGGAAATGCTTGTGACCTTCGCCGCGGTGGTGAAGCCGGGGGCAAAAATGTAATTGCAGATTTCCGCTTCCGACTTGGCGGCGAGCTGAGCCTCGCTGGCGAGGCCTTTTTCGATGACTTTGGCCTTGATGCCGGCAAGGTCGAGGCCGCGCCCGTTGTCGGAGATCTCGATGATGATGTGGCCGCCTTCGTGCCAGGCCGACAGCCGGATGGTGCCCTTTGCCGGCTTGCCGGCGACGATCCGCTCGGCCGGCAATTCGATGCCGTGATCGGCGCAGTTGCGTACCAGATGCGTGAGCGGATCCTTGACCAGATCGAGCACCTGACGGTCGAGCTCGGTATCGGCGCCGCGCATCATAAGCTCGATGTCCTTGCCGAGCTCGGTGCACAGGTCTCGCACCACGCGTGGCAATTTCTGCCACGCATTGCCGATCGGCTGCATGCGCGTCTTCATCACGCCTTCCTGCAGCTCCGCGGTGACGTTGGAGAGCCGCTGCAGCGGCACCTTGAAGTCGGAATCCTCGTGACGGCGGACGATCTCGAGGAGCTGGTTGCGGGTCAGCACCAGTTCCGAGACGGTGGTCATCAGATGATCGAGCGTGTCGACGTTGACGCGGATCGAATGGTTGGCGAGCCGGTCGCCGCGCTCCTCGTCGAGCCGCTCAGCCGCGGGCTTGTCTTGTTTGTCGGCTTTCTCGGGCGGCTCGGGCTTGTCGGGTTTTTTGAGCTCAATTGGCGGCGGTGCGACCTGTGGCGGCGTTGCCGCTTCCCCCCGCGCCATGCGGCCGAGCGGATCGATGAGATCGCCGTCGCCGCCTTTCGGTTCCTGCTCGCTCTTCTCGATTGTATCGAGGATCGATTTGATCCGGTCGATGGTGGAGAGAATGAGCGTGACGGCTTCCGCGGTGACCGGCATGCCGTCGCGGAATTTGCCCATCAGCGTCTCGGCGGCATGCGTCAGCGTTTCCAGCCGCGGCAGCGCGAGGAAGCCGCAGGTGCCTTTGATGGTGTGAACCAGTCGAAAAATATTGCCGAGAATGGCGCCGTTGTTCGGCTCCTGCTCGAAGCGGACGAGTTCGGCGTCGACCAGATTGAGAACTCTCGTTGGTCTCAGTCAGAAATTCACGCAACAGGTCGTCCATACAGGCGCCCTCGACACCGCGGGTGCTTGCCGGCTGGCACCCGCCCCGCTTGCAAACTCATGGAGAGGCGCGCAAGGCGCGCGCCTCCGTCGCCAGGCACGCCGCGCCTGATCGGACAGCCTCAGTCTGTTGCCAAACGGTTTAATTTCAGTTGCGGTGAACGCCGAAAGACGCCCCAAAAGTCGCAAAATACGGTCGCTGCAACTGCTAGCTTGCAGTCACCACGACAAACTCGTGCCCGGCAACGGCCGATACCGTAAGCCCGCAATCCCGCGCCAGGATTCCCGTATAGAGCGGCTGGATGGCATGGGCGTCGACCGGGTGCGCCGGACTTCCCACCAGGAGTCCGGCCGTAGCTTCGGCCAAGCGGGCATTCAGCCCCGATGCGCTGAGGCGAAACCCCTTGCCGCCCTCGGTCGGGTCGATCGTGATCGAGCCGCCGCGCGGAATGGTGCCGACCGCGACCAGCAGCATGTTCAACAAAAGCTTAACGCGGTTCTTCGGCAGCAATTCGCGGGGCAGGTTCCACACGATCGTGGTCTTGTCGTCGCCAAGGAGCCCGCGCGCGACCTTTTCGGCGTCTCCCAGATCGATCTGGGCGCCGGCCGAACCCGCCGCGCCGAAAGCGAGCCGGCAGAATTGCAGCTTGGCCGAGGCCTGTTTCGCGCTCTTCTTGATCAGATCAAGGGCGAAAACCTTGGTTTCCTCGTCCTTGTCCTCGTCCATGACCTCGAGGCCGTTGACGATGGCGCCGACCGGGCTGATCAGGTCATGGCAGACGCGAGAGCATAACAGCGCCGCAAGATCGAGGGCGCCGATGGCAATGGGACTGGACGGTGCGGACATGCGCGGCTCCGCTGGGGCTGCGGGGATTTAGGGCAGTGCCTGTCACAGCCTAGCCAATTCGGCAATCGTGCCCCGCCATTCCAGCCGTGCTAGAGCGGCATTCCTTCTTCCGGTGGGGAACATTTAGGAGCCGCCCGTGCCGACCCTGGATGCCGCCGCGTGCGACGAACTCATGGACGAACTGACGGGGATCACCATGCAGGCTGCGGCGGCGATCCTGGATTTCGCCACCGACGCGGGCGTACACAGCAAGGCCGACGGCTCGCCGGTGACCGCTGCAGACGAAGCTGCCGAAGCGATCATTTGCGACGGCCTCAAACGCCTTGCTCCGGCCGTGCCGGTCATTTCGGAAGAGTGCGCTGCGCAGGAAAAGCCGAAGCCGATAGCCGGCGGCAGCTACTTTCTTGTCGACCCGCTCGACGGCACGCGGGAATTCATCGCCGGCCGCGACGAATATACGATCAATATCGCACTCATGACCGATGGAGCGCCCGTGCTCGGCATCATCTGCGCGCCGGCGCTCGGCGTTCTTTGGCGCGGCCTCGTCGGCCGCGGCGCCGAGCGGTTCTCGTTTGCGCCCGTCATCGAGGCGCCAACGCCGATCCACACCCGGCCGCGGCCTGCAAGCGAAGCCGTCGTCATGGTCAGCCGCTCGCATCTGGAAGCGCGCACCAAAAGCTATGTCGACGGTTTGCCGAGAGCCAAGCTCGTGCAAAGCGGCTCATCGATAAAATTCTGCCGGTTGGCCGAGGGCTCAGCCGACCTTTATCCGCGGCTGGCGCCGACCCGTGACTGGGATATCGCCGCAGGACACGCCATCCTCAAAGCCGCCGGCGGCAGCGTGACCGCGCCGGACGGCGCGCCGCTCGTCTACGGCACCAATGACCTTTTGATCCCGGCTTTCCTCGCCTGGGGCGATCCCGCCAGCGCCGTTTTGGTCAAGGACTGAGCGCGCGCTTGACGTCGGGCCACTTGCGTTCGGCTTCGGCGCTCAAGCGATCGGCGTCGATGACGAATTTTTCCAGCCGGGCGCGATCGTAGAATAGGTAGAGCCGTTCGCCGGTGATGAGCCAGACATTCGGGTTGCCGGCGACCGCCACACCGCGGGTGACGCCGATTGGGTCGTAGCCGCCGAATTTCGGCATGTAGATATCCGGCTGCACCGCGAAGGCGTCGCGATTACCGACATTGCGGAAGCGCCAGATCGCACCGGCATGGCGCAATTCGAAATCGGCGCTGCCGGCAACCGGCCTGCCGTCGGTGAAGAACGCGACAGGGTCATAGCCGCCGATCGCCATGCCGGTGTGCCAGTCCACCACCAGCCGTTCAGTGGTGGCGGCGACCGAAGCCGGCGGACCGGCCAGGAGCGCCATCAAGACGCCGCCCAATCCCGCAAAACCGGCCGCAAAACCGGCGCACAATCGCTTCCGTTTCTGCCGTGCTGCGGTCATAGTTCTGGCGAATGGTGGACTGATTCGAATAGGTCTCACCGACAGTTAAACGAAAGCGTGTGAGCAAGGGGTTAAGGGGGAACTCGCCATGATTTTGGCCTCGCGGCTCGCCGTCGTTGCCCTACTCTTCGCTGGACTAGGCGTTGCGCCATGCGCCGCGCAGACTGCGCCGACCGAGCCACCGACCGGCGCGGTCCCGCCTGGCCCGCCGCAGCAGCAACCGCCGCGGGACGACAGCCGGTTCCAGCCGAACGAGATCATCGATGCCGGGCATCGCTTCTTCGGCGGCGTCTCGCGCGGGCTGGCCATGGTGGTCGAGAAAGCCGTGAGCCAGTGGGGCTTGCCCAACGGCTATGTGCTCGGCGAGGAAGCTGGCGGCGCCTTCGTCGGCGGCCTGCGCTACGGCGACGGCACGCTCTACACCAAGAATGCCGGCGATGTGCGGGTGTTCTGGCAGGGGCCCACGCTCGGCTTCGATGCCGGCGCCGACGGCGCGCGCACCATGATGCTGGTTTATAACCTGCCGCGGACCACGGCGATCTTCGACCGCTTCGGCGGCCTCGATGGTTCGGCCTATTTCATCGGCGGCTTCGGCATGACCGCGCTCACCGCCAACAATATCGTGCTGGTCCCGATCCGTTCGGGCGTGGGGCTCCGCCTCGGCGCCAATCTCGGCTACCTCAAATTCACGCAGCGGCCGACCTGGAACCCCTTCTGACGTCCGGCCTGACTTCCGGCGGCGCGCAAAGGCGGCACTTTCTTAAAGCCGCCCCCGATCGCGTCGGGAGCCGCACCGTCGGGTGACACAAACGCGACAGCGCAAAACTCTTTGCAGCTAACAATGGCGCGGCGGCGAAAGTCGGTTTAGGTTAACGGCCGGTGAATGTGGTGCGGTGCGTATCCGCATGGCAATGTGCCGCGATGCGGACGGAGGCGTAGTCTCATGATCGAACCGGTCATGTATTTCGGCATTGGTTTCCTGGTTGCGGCGTTGCTCGGACTGCTGTTCGTTCCGCTGGTTCATAACCGTGCCGTGCGCCTGACCATGCGCCGCCTCGAGGCGGCGACGCCGCTGTCGATCGCCGAAATCCGCGCCGACAAGGACCAGTTGCGCGCCGAATTCGCCATGTCGACCCGCCGCCTCGAAATGAGCGTGGCGCAGATGAAGACCAAGACGACGTCGCAGCTTGCCGAGCTCGGCAAGAAAGCCGACGCCATCAATCAGCTCAAGAAGGAGCTCGGCGAGAAGACCGCGACCATCTTCGCGATCGAGGCCCGCGACAAGACCCAGCGCGAGCAGCTGCGCACCACCGAAGAGGAATTCCAGCTCAAGAACAGCGCGTTGCGCGAGGTCGAGCGCACGCTCGCCGACAAGGAGGCCGAGCTGGTCAAGCTGGTCGCCGAGCTTGGCGAGCATTCGATCACGTCGGACAGCCAGCGCGTCGAGCTTGCCGCGCTACGCACCCAGGTCGAGGCGATGAAGGTCAGCGTCGCCGACTACGAGCGCACGGTGAAGGATATCGAGCAGCGCCGTAATCGCGAGCGCAGCGAATCCGACGCGACGGCGGCGGAATTGGCCGCGGCCCGCGAAAAGCTCGGCAGCCTCGGCGAGCGCACCACCGACCTCGAACGTCAGCTCCTGCTGCAGACCACCGAAGCCGAAGTGTTGCACAAGCGGGTGCAGGAGCTCGAAACCAAGCTCGGCGAGCAGGGCCGCGCCATCGCCGAGCGCGATTATCAGATCGAAAAGCTGCGCAACGACGCCGAAGCCGCGCGCCAGACCGAAGCCGATCTGCGCAGCGAACTGGCCTCCGTCGGCGGCCGCAGCTCCATCGCCTCGGACAAGTTCCGCTCCGACATCAAGCAGCTCGAAGCGCAGCTCGCGCTCGCGGTCGAAGAGCGCAACAAGCTGCAGCGCGAGCTTGCGACCATGAAGCGCGACGCGGAATCGACTTGGGCGTCCGAGCGCGTCGAGAATGCGCTGTTGCGCGAGCGCATCAACGACGTCGCCGCCGAGGTCGCCCGCCTCACCGCGGCGCTCGAAGGCCCGGGCTCCACGATCGTCTCGATGCTCGCCGTCGACGCGCCGGCTTTGGGCCAAGGCGGCGTCCAAGCCTCCGCACCTGTCGTCGACATCAACGGTAAGTCGCGCGAGGCGCCCGCCGGCGGCATGGATTCGCCGCAGGAAAACAAGACCACCCTCGCCGACCGCATCCGCGCGCTGCAATCGACCGCCTCGCGGGTGGCGTCGTCGAACTAAGCTTCGCTTGACACCCTACCGACCCGTTCCTTAAATCGCGGCCCTCTAGCGACATGACCGGGCGCTTAGCTCAGCGGGAGAGCGTTCCCTTCACACGGGAGAGGTCGTAGGTTCAATCCCTACAGCGCCCACCACCATTTCGGCTTGCAAACAAGCACTTTCCCGCCTCCGAAGGCTAACGGGCGGTCCCGACATTCCGGATCGGGAGGCGGTATCGACTGACGGGTCCTGTGTCGTCAATCGGACCAGGTGCGGCTCGCCGCAGCGTCCGTTATGATCCGCCGCGTGGTTGCAGCCATCACCGCCGGCGGCGGAGGCGGACCAATCTCGGGAGTGCAGGATGATCGAGGCCAAACGTTTCAGTCACGTGACCTTTGAGACCTCCGATCTCGAGCGCCAGATTGCGTATTTCACGGAAGTCGCCGGCCTGATCGTGGCCGAGCGGGTGAACGGGCGCGCTTATCTTGCGACCAAGCTCGGCGATCTCGCGGTTCAACTCGAGACCGGAGAGGCAGCGCGCTGCGCCAGACTGGCCTTCCAGGCTGCGCCCGAGACCGAATTCAAAGACATCCGCATCGGAATCGAAGCGGAAGGCCTGCGCTGTCAAACGCGAAACGACCCGGCACCCGGGATTGCACAAATACTCTCATTCGAGGATCCCAAGGGTACCGTGTGCGAGGTGTTCTCGACGAAAACCCCGATTTGCAAGCCGCGGCCGGTTTCCGGAATTGGCCCGATCAAACTCGGGCATCTTGCTTTCGTCGTTCCTGAGCCGAGGGAATACGCCGAATTCTATAGCCGCGTTCTGGGTTTCCGCGTGTCGGATTGGATCCAGGACTGGTTCGTATTCATGCGTTGCGGACCCGACCATCACACGATCAATTTCGTGCGCGGCAAGCGCACGCAAATGCACCATGTCGCCTTCGAGCTGAAGGATTGGTCTCAGGTGCAGTCGGCGTGCGATTTGCTGGGCAGCAAGAATATTCCCATCATCTGGGGGCCTGGTCGGCATGGGCCGGGGCACAATATCTACACCTATCATCGCAATCCCGATGACCAGATCATCGAGATGTTCACCGAGCTCGACAAAATGCTCGATGAATTGCTTGGCTATTTCGAACCGCGGCCGTGGCACCGCGATCATCCTCAGGTGCCCAAGGTGTGGGAAGCACCACCGACCGACATTTGGGGACCGCCGCCGACGGCAGAGTACTTGCGGCAGCGGGAGTGAAAGGTAAGCGTCACACGCGCCGCACCGTCACTTCATGGCTGACGGCTACTCTGAATGTGTCAATGTGCGAAAACGGACATATCGGCGGCCTTTGCGCCCCGGTTTGTACCTCATGATGCGGCACATCCCATTGCCCATTAATGATCGCTTAATCACCGCCGGAACGGGCCCTACCGATACCGGTGGGATTCGAATTCCATTTTAAGTTTTTCTTCTTGGCCCGCGCCTAGTGTTTGAAAACCAACCCCGCTTGCGGCGCCCTTTAGCAATCGGACGGCACATCACTCGCGGCGTCCGCCGCCTTGGAATCGTTGTCGAGCGCTGCGTATGGCAGGTCCCGAACCGTCCGATCAAATGCCGGATTCGCCGTCCGACGACGGCGGCGGGGTAGCGGCGACCTCGCCTGCGACCGTTCCGAACGAAACATCGCAATTGCAGCAGCTCCTCGCCGAAGCAAAGCAAGGCGAGCGGGAGGCGCGCCGCGCGCTGAGCGTTCTCGCATCCATCATCAAGCATTTGCCGGTGGGCGTGACGGTGCAGTCGGAGGACGGCAAGCCGCTGTTTGCCAACGACATGGCCGCTGAATTTTCCGAACCGGCGCCGAGCGGCGGCGAAGACGCAAGCGTGCAACTGAGCGCGCCCACCGTGACCATGACGGAGGATCGCGTCGCCGGCGCAGGCGGCGAACGCACGCTGTTGAAGTATTGCCGGCCGGCACGTATTCATGATCGCGCCGTGCTGGTAACGGCCGCGATCGACCACACCGAGCGCAAGCAGGCCGAGGTCGAGCTGTCGCGGCGCGCCTATTTCGAC
Source organism: uncultured Alphaproteobacteria bacterium (assembly GCA_963724715.1). Taxonomy (GTDB): domain Bacteria; phylum Pseudomonadota; class Alphaproteobacteria; order Rhizobiales; family Xanthobacteraceae; genus BOG-931. The sequence continues at coordinate 1,128,430 of CAVRVV010000009.1, forward strand.
GACCTCACCGGCTTGCCGAACCGCACTTTGATCCAGGAGCACGTCGAGCAACTGCTGACCAGCCCGGAGACGTCGCCGCGGTTTGCGCTGGCGTTTCTCGACATCGACAATTTCAAGCACATCAACGACTACTATACGCACGCGATCGGCGACGCGCTGTTGGTGAAGGTGGCGCAACGGATCGCCACCAATGTCCGCCCGTCCGATATTCTCAGCCGCATCAGCGGCGACGAGTTTTTGCTGGTCGTGCATCCTCTTGCCCGCGACGAGGATCTCGCCGTGCTCATCGACAGCCTGCTGCAGCAACTCAAAGAGCCGTTCCTGATCGAAGGCTTTGAAATCTTCACCTCGGCTTCGATCGGCTTGAGCGTCTATCCCGACCACGGCCGCAATTACGAGATGCTGCGCCGCGCCGCCGATACCGCCATGTATCGCATCAAGGAGGGCGCCAAGGGCGGCGCCGCGCTGTTCGATTCCGACATGGGGCGGGCGATGACCGCCAGGATGAAGCAAGAACAGCGGCTGCGGCTCGCCGTCCGCGACGGCCGCTTCTGCTGCGCGTTTCAGCCGAAGGTCGATATCCGCAGCCAGGAAGTCGTCGGCGTCGAAGCGCTCATTCGTTTGCGCGACGAGGACGGCGAGATCCAGACGCCCGGCGACTTCATCGGGCTGGCAACCGAGCTCGGCTTGATCGACGATATGGCGCACTTGGCGCTCGACCAGATCGTGCGCTCGATGGATCTGATCGACGAAGCGTTCGGCCCGCACGTCACGGTCAGCATCAACATCGCGGCCAAGCAGGCCTGCAACATCCAATTCATGCGCGACCTTTGCGACGAGTTGAAATCGACGAATTATGCCGGCCGCTTCATCATCGAAGTCACCGAGGACGCGTTCGTCGCCAAAAGCCTGTTCCAGTCGCAGGTGCTGCCGATGCTGCGCGAGATCGGCGCCCGCGTCTCCATCGACGATTTCGGCACCGGCTATTCGTCGTTGGCGGCGCTGGCCGACATCACCGCCGACGAGCTCAAGATCGACCGCTCGTTCATCACCGACATTCACAAGCGCTCGCGCAGCCAAAGCATCTTGAAGGCCATCGAGGCGCTCAGCGAGCCGCTCGGCATGACGGTGGTCGCCGAAGGTGTCGAGACCCTGGAAGAGGTCGCCTTCCTGCAAGCCGCAACCCGTATTCGCTATGCGCAAGGCTATTATTATTCCCGGCCGATTTTCATGGAAGACCTGACGGCGGCACGGCACGGCGGTTTCGGCAATTCGCGCTCCCAGGCCACGCAGCGGGACCAGTCGCCGCTGCGCGCGCGCCGCTAGTTTCGCAGCAACGCGGCGTCGGCCGCGCCGTGCATCGAACGGACTTCACATCGAACAGATTTGGCTAATTCTTGCTTAAGCGGCGACGTGGCTGGCTTTGCGGTGCGAATCCGAACAGATCCGGCGCACCGTGCACGAGTTCCGCGGCAATAAAGCCGCATTGATATTGCCGAATTAACGGAATTTCCAACCCGGTATGCCACTGTAAAACGAAGCTAAGCCGACGTTTGCGGGACTAACCCGGTTGGCAATCAAAAGGTGACAGCCGATGCCGCAGGTCGCTCTCCTGGGTCAAGTCAATTCGGTCCGCGGCTGTCAGGCCAGCGTCGGGCTTACCGGCGCGACGCCCAACGGCCCCGAGGAAACACGGGCGACGGTCGGCAAATTCCTCGGCGTCTGCGCCAATAAATCGCTGCTCATCGGCCTCATCACCGACGTCTCGCTGCAGCCGGGACCGACGCCCCAAGACCAGCATGTCGCCACAGCGCAGCTCGAGCTCATCGGCGAAATCTCCAACTACGATTCCCCGTCGGCGCGCTTCCAGCGCGGCGTCACTACCTATCCGGCGATCGGCGACACGGTGACGTTCATCGCCGCACGCGAACTCCGCCTGATCTTCCATTCCAGCAGCTCGCGCATGATCGACATCGGGCATCTGCAGCTCGACGCCGCCATCGCCGCCCGCCTCGACGTCGACGAAATGGTGAGCAAGCATTTTGCTGTGCTCGGCACCACCGGAGTCGGCAAATCGAGCGCCGTTGCTTTGCTATTGCAGCAGATCGTCGAGGCCCGTCCCGACCTGCGGTTCTTCGTTCTCGACGTCCACAATGAATACAGCCGCTGCTTCGGCGACCGCTCGCAAGTCCTCAATCCAAGCAATCTCAAGCTGCCGTTCTGGCTGTTCAATTTCGACGAGATCGTCGACGTGTTCTTCGGCGGCCGGCCTGGCCTTGATGAAGAAATCGACTTTCTGTCCGAAGTCATTCCGCTGGCGAAATCGATGTATGCCCAGCAATTCTCCGCCCAGGGCCGGCTGAACACCAAGAGCGGCGAGGTCGGCGCGCGCTACACCCTCGACATCCCGGTGCCCTATCGCATTGCCGATCTGATCACGCTGCTGGATTCGCGGATGGGCAAGCTCGAGAATCGCTCCTCGCGCATGATCTATCACAAGCTGATCACCCGCATCGAAAGCGTTTGCGGCGATCCGCGCTATGCCTTCATGTTCGAGAACGCCAATGTCGGCGGCGACACCATGGCGGAAATCCTGGCGACACTGTTCCGGCTGCCGCCGAACGGCAAGCCGATGACCATCATGCAGCTGGCCGGATTTCCCTCCGAAGTGGTCGACGCCGTGGTCTCCGTCACCTGCCGCATGGCTTTCGACCTCGGTCTGTGGAGCGACGGCACCAACCCAGTGCTGCTGGTGTGCGAGGAAGCGCATCACTACATGGCGGCGGACCACAATATCGGCTTCGCGCCGACGCGGCGCGCCATTTCGCGGATCGCCAAAGAGGGGCGCAAATACGGCGTCTTTCTCGGCCTGGTCACGCAGCGGCCCGCCGAGCTGGACCCGACCATCCTGTCGCAATGCAGCACGCTGTTTGCCATGCGTATGACCAACGAGCGCGATCAATCGCTGCTGCGCTCGGCGGTTGCCGATACCGCGGCCAATCTGCTGGCGTTCCTGCCGTCGCTCGGCACCGGCGAGGCCCTGGCGTTCGGTGAAGGCGTCGCATTGCCGACGCGGCTCAAATTCAAGCAATTGCCCGACAGTGTGTTGCCGAAGAGCGAGACGGTGAATCTCGGCGAGCTCTCGCCGGCAAGCAGCAAAGCTCCGCATTCGCTGGCATCGGTGGTCGAGCGCTGGCGCGGCCGCATCGGCGAGCAACCGAGCCTGCAAAGACCGGCCGGCGAGACGGCATCGCCGTCGCTCGCGCCGGTGGAGCCGGGGCAGCCGGCGGCGGCGCTCGATCCGAACCGCTTCAGGCTGCTCAAACGGCCATTGGACCAGCAGGTATTGAACGCCGGCTGGGATAAGACGATCGAGCCAACGCGGCGCTGAAGAACGGCTTATCCGGGCTTTCCTTCGCGATCGGCCGGCGCAGCCTTCGACGCGATCAAGGATAAGCCGCCGCTAATTCTTTCGCTCCCGGCTTTTTCATCTCGGTGTCCATCACCGCATTGGTCGCCGCGAGGAGCTTGGCGACGACATTATTCCTCTGCACCACCGGATTGTCGGCGTAGCCGTGCTGCTGGAAAAAATTCGATGTCGGCACCTTGTCGCGCCAGTCCAGAGGCATCGTCACCATGTCGAAGCCGTTGCCGTCGCCGGTAAGGTTCATCATTTCGAGCTCGGCGGCGCTCAACGGCGCCGCAAATCCCTTGCGCCGGGCGAACACGATGGAGTCGAGAAGCTTTTGGGTTTGCAGCAGCGGGCCGAAATCCAGGTCGAGATTCAGTGCGTGGATGGCGAGACCCTTTTGCGTTCTGGCCAATGCTTCATGCTCGTTCCAATCGTCCGGCACGCTTTTCGCAAACGCGATCATTTTGCGCACGATTGCGAGTTTCTTTTCCAAGGCTTTTTTGTCCTCGTCGGGTAATCGCTGCGCCCTTGCCGCAAGTGCGGCGACGAAACGCTCGCCGCCTTCGGCGAGGATCTCGACGCTGTTGGTCGCCAATAATTGATTGTAGCCGAGCGCGGTGGTGATGGCGCGGCCGTTCTTGTTGTATTCGAGGCCGGCTTCGAGGTCGTAAGTGCCGTTGCCGGTCGCCTCGAAACTGTAAATGCGCACAACCTGGTCTTTGCTCAGACCGGCCGCCGCTGCAGCAGCGACGTAAGCGCGTTTGAACTCGCTGTCGTTGCGCGGCAGGCGCGGCGTGAATTTGAACTCGGCGGCGGCCGCAGCCAGGAAATCGGCCACCACGGGGACATAGGGCGGCGGTTGCGGCGGCTCGAGGGGCTTGGATGGATCGCGTGGTTTTGGCGGGCCGGAATAGACCGGCGGCTGGTCGAGCACGTAATCGTCGATCGATAGCGCCGCGCCGCGGGCGCGCTTGCCGATGCGCGAGCGCCGTTTCTCAGTGATCGAGCTCCAGTAAGTTTTGGCCGCGGCCTGGTAGGTTTCCCGCGCCTGCAAATAGGCCTCGAGCTCTTGCCGATATTTGGCCATGGCCGCGGCAGTCGCAGGCGGTTTGGTGGCCGGCGTCTGGTCCTGGGCCGCGGCCGCATTTGGCGTGCAAAGCAGCGCGGACCAGACGAACGCCAAGGCAAGCAGCAAGAATCCGCAGCGGCGATATCTGGAAGCGTTTCCCATTCAAACCGAGACCGCGCTGCGATTGTATCGCGCCAAATTCAACGCGACGTGATTCTCACACCGGTAATGTAGCGCCAAATCACCCGCCAAATGCAACGAGGGCGGCACGACGGCCGCCCTCGCCTTCCGGTCTGCTGCTCGTCGTGAACTACTTGTTGATCGTGCTCGCCGCCGCGGTGCAGGTCGCCTCGTCCTGCGAGCCGGTGCCGCCGGAGCAGCCGATGGCGCCAATGATCTTGCCGCCCTCGATCAGCGGAATGCCGCCGCGCGAAGCGATGACGTCGTCGAGGGTGAGGATGTAGTTGAAGCCGAATTTTTGCACGGCGTCCTCGAACGCCTTGGACGGCCGGCGGTATCGCGCCGCAACGCGCGCCTTGTGCTGGGAGATCGCAATCGAGGCTAAGGCGGCGCTGTCCATTCGTCCGAAGGCAAGGAGATCGCCGTTGGGGTCGACCACCGAGACGTTCATCGCCCAGCCGCGCTTGGTGGCCTCGTCGACCGCCGCCTTAACCAGCCCTTGCGCCCGCTCCAGGGTGATCGGCGTGCCGTAAGGAATATTGAACGGCATTTTCTCGGGAATGGCATTCAAGTCGGGCGGCGCAGTGGGCGCTGGCGGCGCCGGTGCGGGCTGCTGCTGAGCAAAAGCTTGACCTGCGGCGAACAATCCGGCCGCCAGCGCCAATACAGTCAAAGTACGCGACTTCATTTTGGGTCTCCTCCCTCATCGGCGGCGTCTTGTCGGCCGCTGCAGTGATCTTAGACGAAAAAAAGCGGCCCGTGCCAGCGAAGTTCGGGCCCCCGAATCGCGACGTCTTTCGCGGCTTCCCGCATTTGGCCGCTGGGCGGCAAAAACAATCTATCAACCATGCGGGCAAAGAAACGAACACGCTGCGCCGCGCACCGGCTTCGACATCGTTGTCGTTTTTGCGTGCCGCCTCGCAAGCTTTTGCTCCGGGGCGCGCTCCCAATCTTCGCGGCAGCGACCGGCGCCGGCCCGCGGTATTCCCGCAAGCCGTTGATGAGACGTGTAAAAGAGGGAGGAGCGAAGCGCGTTGCCAAAGCAACGCCAGGAAAAACGAACGGCCCGGTCCCGAGGGAGCAGGACCTAGGCCGTTCTGATGCCGGAAGGTGCCCCATCGCACACCCCACCCCGACACTGCCTCGATGATGCCGAACCGAGGTTGACCGATCGTTGACGGGTTTGGGCGGGCGCCGCGGCGAACGCTTGTTATTTCAACGACGTCGAGACGGTCGAGAACGTCGTATTGAGGTTGGTGCCGAGCGCCGCGACCACGGCGATGATGGCGACCGCGATGCCTGCTGCCAACAGGCCGTATTCGATTGCCGCCGCCCCTTGCTCATCGGCAAGGAAATTCCACTGCAATGTGCGCATGACCAAGTCCTTTCCCTGATGAAGTCGCCCCTCGTGCAACAAAATATCATGCTCGAGTGCGCGCGTGCCGACGCGCGCCGGTAAGTCTAGGGCTGAGGTCGAACGGAACTGTTACGCGGCTTGCAAAAATTCTCCGCAATAAAACTGTAAAAATCGGCGACGGCAATACACCGTTACCGTCAATGCGCCGCCGTTGCGCGCGAAAGGCCCTTTTCCGCAAGCTCGTCGAGATAGTCGCGCCAATATTGTTCGCGATTTTGACCGAGTTCGAAAAGATATTCCCAACTAAAGATTCCGGTCGAATGCATGTCGTCGAAGGTCAGCCGCACCGCGTAATTGCCGACCGGATGCACTTCGAGAATCTGCACCGCCTCCTTGCCGCCGACGGTGCGCCGCTCGCTCGGCGAATGGCCCTGGACCTCGGCGCTCGGGCTGCGCACGCGCAGATACTCGGCGGCGAGATCGAAAGTCTCGCCGCTGTCGAAGGCGACAGTGAGCGCTTTGCGGTCCTTGTGCAGCCGCAATTCGGTCGGCCAGGGACTTGTCATCGCACTTTTGTCAGCACCCGTCTCTCATTTGCCGCCGGCATTATTCGAGCGTGATGTGCTGCTGCTCGATCAACTTCTTCCATCTCTCGTATTCGGACTTGGTGAAAGCGGCGGAATCGGCGAGCGACATGCCGCGCGGAGTGAGGCCGAACTTGGCGAACGACGCTTTCAGCTCGTTGTCCTGCAGCGCCTTGGCGATGGCGGCGTTGAGCTTCTCGAGCACGGCCGGCGGCGTTCCGGCGGTGCCGAACAGCCCGAGCCAGAGATCGACGTCGTAACCGGGCAATCCGGCCTCGGCCACCGTCGGCAGATCGGGGTAGACGGCCGAACGTTGCGCGCCGGTGGTCGCGAGCGGGATGACGCGGCCGTCACCGGTGAACGGCAGCGCGCCGGCGATGCTGGAGAACGCCAGCTGCACCTTGTTGCTCATCATGTCGGTATAGGACGCGCCGATGCCCTTGTAGGGCACGTGCACGGCGTCGATGCCGGTGCGCGATTTCCACAGTTCGGCGGCGAGATGCGGCGTGGTGCCGACGCCGGCGCTGGCATAGTTGAGCTTGCCCGGATTGGCCTTGCCGTAGGCGACCAGCTCGGCGTAGCTCTTGATGCCGAGTTGCGGCGCGACGACCAGCACTTCCGGCGACGAGCTCGTGATCGACAGCGGCACGATGTCCTTGAAAATGTCGTAGGGCATCGTTTTCTGCAGGATCGGATTGACGACGACCGCCGGATCCATCACCGCCATATTGTAACCGTCGGGCGCAGAATGCGCGACGTAGTCGACGCCGACAATGCCGCCGGCTCCCGGCTTGTTCTCCGCCACGACGGTTTGGCCCAAGGCCTCGCCGATCTTCTGCGCCAGCACGCGGCCGGCAAAGTCGGTGATGCCGCCAGGTCCATAGGGGATGATCAGGTGCACGGGCCGATCGGGGAAATTTTGCGCATATGCCGGCAGGCTTGCGGCAAGCGCGAGCGTCGACCAGACGAGGACGCGTGCTATCGGGCGGTTCATTCGGCTCTCCATTGTCGAAAGCTACTTTGCGCCGGCTGCACCGGCAGGTCAAAAGCCTACCGTGTCGCACCCTGCGCGATCAGTTCGACGAGTTTTGGCGGCGTGACCGGCATCTGCGCGATGCGCACGTTGAACGGCGACAGCGCATCCTCGATAGCCGAGATGATTGCCGCGGCGGCGGGAATGACGCCGACCTCACCGACGCCTTTGACGCCGAGCGGATTATGCGGCGACGGCAATTCCTTATAGAGCGTCTCGAAGGCCGGTACTTCGGTCGCGGTCGGCAGGAGATAATCGGCGAGCGTCGTGGTGACCGGCTGGCCGGCGTCGTCGTAGCCCATCCATTCGAACATGGCATTGCCGATGCCATGGGCGATGCCGCCATGGACCTGGCCCTCGACGATCTGCGGATTGACCCTGCGGCCGGAATCCTGGATCGCCACATAGCGCAGGATGGTGACGCCGCCGGTCTCGATATCGACCTCGACCTCGACGACGTGGCAGGCATTCGAGTAGGCGAGCTGATCGACGCGGAAGGTCGCTTCCGCCGCGAGCCCGGGATCGATGTCCCTTGGAAACGCATAGCCCGGCGCGCCTTTAAGCACGCGCGCCAATTCGCCAAGCTTGACCGCAAGCTGCGGCGCGCCGACGACGCGCACTTCGCCGTCGACGATCTCAAGGTCCTCTTCCGCTGCTTCAAGCATGTGGCTGGCGAGCTTGCGCGCCTTGGCGGCGACCGCCTGCGACGCGATCTGCACCGACGAACCCGCAGTCACCGTCTGCCGGCTGGCGAAGCCGCCGAGGCCGAGCGGCGCCGCGGATGTATCGCCGGCAACGACGGTGACTTCATCCGCGCGCACGCCGAACGCCTCGGCGCAGATTTGCGCCAGCGCCGTGGCGAGGCCCTGCCCCATCGCCGCGGCGCCGGTCGAAACCGTGATGCGTCCGGTCGGCGAAATTTTCACGCCGCCGAATTCGAACGGGCCGCGGCCGGTGCCCTTGATGCCGTGCGCCAGCCCGATGCCGATGTAGCGGCCACGCGCGCGGGCTTCGGCTTGGCGGCGCGGAAAATCGTCCCACGCCGTGGCGCGCAGAATATCCGCTTGGCAGCCGGGATAATCGCCGCTGTCGTATTGCACCTGTTCGCCGGAGCGCGCTTTGAGCGGCTTGAGGTACGGCATTTTCGCTGCCGGGATCAGATTGCGGCGGCGCAACTCGGCGCGCTCGATGCCCATCGCGCGCGCGAGGCTGTCCATCAGCCGTTCCATGGCGAAGGCCGCTTGCGGATAGCCGGCGCCGCGCACCGAGGAGACCGGCGCCTTGTTGGTGTGGGTCGCGACCACGTCCATGGCCAACGCCGGCACCATATAGGGGCCGCTCAATGTGGTCGCAGAATTGTACGGGATGTTGACGTCCTGCAGCGCGTAAGCGCCGATGTCGTGGATCAGCCGGCCGCGGATGCCGCGCACCTTGCCGTCGGCGTCGGCGGCGATCTCGATCGACCAATATTGATCGCGCTCCTGCGCCGCATTGGTGAAATGCTCGCGGCGGTCCTCGATCCATTTGATCGAACGGCGCAGCAAGGTCGCCGCCGCGACCGTGGCGACATCCTCGGGATAGACGCAGAGCTTCGGGCCGAAACCGCCACCGACGTCGGGGGTGGCGACGCGCAGCCGGCTTTCGTCGAGATCGATGTAATCGGCCAGCGCATTCTTCAGATCGTGGGCCTTCTGCGTCGAGGCCCACACTTGCGTCTCGCGGTCGGAGATTTGCACCAGGATGCCGCGGCCTTCCATGGAATGCGCGGCGCCGCGATGAACCCAGAGGTCCTCGTGCACGACGTGGGCGGCCTTGGCGAATGCCGCATCGCTGTCGCCGTAAGCGACCTTGTAGGCGATGACCCGGTTCGTCGTCAGCTCGCGGCGCACCGCCGGCGCACGCTCGACCCGGCAATCGATCGCAGCCGGCAGCACATCGTAGTCGACCGCGACAACAGCGGCCGCATCTTCGGCCATATAACGATCGTTCGCGACGACGATGGCGACCGGCTCGCCGACGAACGACACTTCGCTGTCGGCTAGCGCGAACGGCCAGCTCTGGTCGAGCTTTGTGCCGGAATTCGAAATGCGCACCATGCGCCGCTGCCGCAGCACCGGGGCGAGATCGTCGAGCGCCAGCACGGCGACGACGCCCGGCATTGCGCGTGCCGCGCCCGCATCGATGCCGCGGATCAGCGCATGCGGATGCGGGCTGCGCACGAAGGCCGCGTGCAACGCGCCGGCCGCGGGAATATCATCGACGAAACGCGCGCCTCCGGTCAGCAGCGAAAAATCCTCGAGCCGCGGGACGCGTGCTCCGATCTGATCGCTCACTGGCCCTCGCTCGAGATCGCCTTGGTGGCGCGGGCAATGACGTCCTTTGGCGTTTGATATACCTCCGCCAGCATCGCATCGATGGCCCTGGCGCTGACCGGACGCACGTCGAAGCTGAGCTTTTGCGCTTCGGCGAGGAAGTCGGCGTCCTTCATGGTGGCATCGAACGCCGATAGCAGCGCCGCCTTGCGATCGGCCGGAATATCGGGCGGCGCCGCGAACGGCCGCGCCATGGCCTGGCTCACCAGCAGCAATTTGATGATTTGCGTTTGCTCGGGTGTCTTTGTCAGGTCGGTAGCGAGCGGCACCGCGGAAATCTCCGGCTCCTTCTTCAGCGCCGCCTGGACGATGATGTTGACCGAATGGCTGGTCAGCCATTCCGGATGGCGCGATTTTATGGTGCTCCACGATATGCCGCACAGGCCGTCGATCTCACCGCGCTCCATCGCCAGCACAGTATCGTTGGTGCCGGGATAACCGCTGACCAGCCGCGCCTTGGCGCCGAACACGTTCTTATAGAGCAGCGTCCAGATGTCAGGATCGGAGCCGGCGCCCTCGCCGCCGAATTTCGACGGCTTGGTCAAAAAATCGTCCCAGGTCTTGATCGGCGACGTATTCCAGGTGACGCAGATGGTGTTGTCGTCGGTGACGCTGCCGAGCCAGGTGAACTTGCGGCTGTCGAACTCCGCTTTGTCGACCAGGGGCGAAATGCCCATGCTGCGCGAAAAGGTGCCGACCACGGAGCCGTCTTTCGCCGCCACCGAATAGATGAAATTGGCCGAGCGCAGGCTGCCGGCGCCGGTCATTTGCTCATGGATAATCGCGGGATTGCCGGGAATGTGCTTGCCGAAGTAGCGGCCGAGGAGGCGCGCATAGGCGTCGTAGCCGCCGCCGACGCTATAGCCGATGACCAGCGTGACGTTGCGGCCTTTGTAGAAATCTTCGACGCCGGCGGCGCAGGCCAGACCGGCGACAACGACGAGCGCCAAGGTGCTGCCGATCGTTTTGCTATGGGCCATGGTCCCTCGCTGATGACGCCGAATGATACCTAATCTTTTCGGCCGCTGAACAGAGCGCGCACCTGTTGCCAGATGACGCGGGCGAGCAGCGTGAAGCCCGAGATCGGCTTCGCGGCCGGAAGCGGCGGCAGTTCCGGTGGCGGCGACGGCCGAGCGCTCACCGGGATTGGCGCTGAGCGCGGCGGTCCTGGCGTTCGCTCCGGCACGATCGGCGGCGACGGCACATCGGGCGTTGCAGCCGCGGGCTGCCGCTCGAGCTGCGCGCGCAGATTGCTGGCGAATTGGTCGATGATTTGCGCCGCCGTCGCCTGGATCATGCCGACGCCGCGGCCGTATTGCGCCACCGCGCCGGACAGCATCAAGTCGGTGTGGATGAAGACGCGCGAGCCGATATCGGCGGGCTCGATCCGAAACGTCGCCGTAGCATTGGCCGAGCCCCGTCCCTTGTCGTCTGCGCCTTGCGCCTTCACCCGCGCGCTGTGATTGGCCTCGTCGATATCCTCGAACTGCACGCGGCCGGCAAACGCCAAAGCCACCGGACCGAGCCGCACAGCAATCTTGCCGCGAAAATTTTGCGCATCGATCACTTCGGTCAGCGCCGCGCCCGGCATGCACGGCGCGATGCGGCGGATATCCATCAGTACCGCCCAGGCCTGCGCCGGCGACAACGGAACGTCGAACGAGTTGTCGAATTCCATTTTATTCGTCATTGCCGGGCTTGACCCGGCAATCCATGGGAACGTGGAGCAAGCTAAGGCGCCGCATGAATGCGCGGGTCAACGGGGTCCCCGCGACGCTCGCGTCGCGGGGTGCCCGTCCCGCGCATGACGATGGAGAGATTCTCACCGCCGACACCCAATCATCTCCGGTGATCCAATCTTTTGCCAAACCCATCGTGCGCAGGCGAACAAACGGTCGTCGTCGTAGCGCTGCCCGACCAGCTGGATGCCGACCGGCAGATTGTTCGGCCCTCGATGGGTCGGCAGCGTCATGCTCGGCGTGTGCAGCGCCGTCCAGATCGCCTGCATGGTGCCGTCGCCGGTCGAGGCGAGACCCTTGGGTGCTTCGCCCTGCACGCAGGGCGCTAGCATCACGTCGACGTCTTCGAGGACGCTCGGCAGCAGCGCACGGCACTGCTCGACCTTGCGCCAGCCGGCGATATAATCCTGCCGCGAGGTTTTCTGGCCGTGCTCGATATAACGCTTCATCTGCGGCGACAGCGCGTCGCGATGATGGTCCCATTCGTAGGCCATGCAAGCGGCGCGTTCGTAGAAATTAATGGTCTCGCGCGCGACCATGCGCAGGCCGGTGAACGGCTCTGGAAGTTTTATTTCGCGCACTGTGGCGCCGGCCTTGGCGAGAGCCGCTGCTGCGCCTTCGACCGCGGCCTTGGTCTCCGGCTGCGCGCTATCCCACATTTCGGTGCGGCACAAACCGATCCGCGGCGCGGAATTCATCGTTTGCGGCGGCTGCGGCGACTGCATGCGCAGCACGGCCGTGAGCAACTCGATATCGTCGAGCGAGCGGGCGAGCCAGCCGATGGTGTCGATGCTTTCCGCAGCCGGCTTCACGCCGGCTTTGTTGAAGCTGTTGTAGGTCGGTTTGAAACCGAAGATGCCGCAATAGGAACTTGGACGCAGCACCGAACCGCCGGTCTGGGTGCCGAGCGCTGCCGGCACCATGTCGTCGGCAACCGCCGCAGCGGAACCGCTCGAAGAGCCGCCGGGCGTATGCGCCGGATTATGTGGATTGGTGGTCTCCGGCGGCGCCATGCCGGCGAATTCGCAGGTCGCGGTCTTGCCCAGCATCACCGCACCGGCGCGACGCAGCAGCGCGACGCAAGCCGCGTCCGACGGCGGCCGGTGACCCTTGTAAATCGGCGAGCCGAATTCGGTCGGCATGTCGAACGTATCGATGATGTCCTTGACGCCGATCGGTACGCCATGCAGCGGCCCGCGGTTTTGCGAGCGATCGAGCGCGCGTGCCTGGGCGAGCGCCAATTCCGGATCGAAATTCACCCACGCCTTGACGACACCGTCGCGCTCAGCGATCCGCGCCATGCAGTCGCGCGTCACCGCTTCGCACGTGGCTTCGCCGCGCGCGATCTTTTGCACGATCTCGGTAGCGCCGAGCTCGTTGAGTGCGGTCTTTGAGCGGTTGATCGCGGCTATGGATTGCATCATGCGCACCTTGGTTGAGAAGTCAGCGCGGCAGCATGCTCAGGAAGCTCCTTCTCCCCGGAGGGGAGAAGGAGGGGATGAGGCGGTTCGGGCCTCACCGCCGGAGCCCCCTCACCCCAACCCTCTCCCCCTTGGGGAGAGGGAGTTCGCCTGCGCCAACGGCGCTGCCCGAGACCGCTCGGCATCGCCGCTTCAGTTCTTTCCGGCGCGGCCGGCCGAGGTGCCGGCGATCTTGCCGAACACCGTGCCGGACATCAGGCCGGAGCCGCCCGGATAGTTGAAATAAAACAACCCGCCGACCAGCTCGCCCGCGGCGTAGAGGCCGCGGATCGGCTGATAGTCGGTGTTGAGCACTTCGCCATCAGTGTTGATGCGCAAGCCGCCGAAGGTGAAGGTGACGCCGCAGGTCACGGCGTAGCCTTCGTAGGGCGGTGCGTCGAACGTGTTCGCCCAATTGCTCTTGTTGATGGCGAGCCCTTGGGTGCAGCGGCCGTCCTTGACGTTCGGATTGAACGGCACGTCGGTCTTCACCGCGGCGTTCCATTCCTTCATGGTCTTGACGAACTCGGCGGCGTTGACGCCTTCGAGCTTTTGCGCGAACTCCTCGATAGTGTTGGCCGTCACCTTTGTGATTTGACGAATCTTATATTCGTCGCGTTGCAGGTGCTTCACCTTCTGATCAAAGATCTGCCAGGCGAATTGGCTAGGCTGCTCCAGCACGACGCGGCCATACTTGGCATAAGTGTAGTTGCGGAAATCGGCGCCCTCGTCGACGAAGCGCTTGCCGGTGGCATTGACCAGGATGCAGAACGGATAGGAGTGTTTCTGGAACTGATCGCCAACGGCGAGATCGCCAAACTCCGGCGCGTTCATTTCCCATTGCACGGCATGGCAGCCCGACCAGTTGCCGCGAGGAGCTGCGCCGATGTCGATCGCCATGCGGATGCCGTCGCCGGTGTTGTAGCGAGAGCCGCGCACCTTGGCCAAATCCCAGCCGGGGCCGAGATAGCGCGTGCGCCATTCTGGATTGGCCTCGAAACCGCCGCAGGCGAGCACCACCGATTTCGCCCGCAATTCGCGCACCTCGCCGTTCTGGCGCACGCGGACGCCCTCGACCCGGTTGCCGTCGAACAACAGATCGAGCCCGCGCGTGGAATAGTGGATGTCGATGCCGCGCTTTTTTGCCGAGGCTGTCAGCATGGCGACCAGGCCCGGCCCGCCGCCGACGGACTCCACCGTCAGCCCGCCCCAGAATTTGAACTTGCCGTCGATCTTGAACGCCTGCCGGCCGTAGATCGGAATGAGGCGAACGCCCTTCTCGCGCATCCAGTTGAGCGAATCGAAGCTCTTGGTGACCAACAATTCCACCAGGTCGGGATCGGCGCGGTTCTGCGTGATGCGCGCCATGTCGTCGAAGAATTGATCGGCGGTGTAGGTGCCGAAATCCGTGGTTTCGACTTCGGCCGGTGTGAGATCGGGCACCAGCGTCTTGATGTCGTCGACGCCGTTATAGACGACACGAATGGAACCCGCGGTGAAGCGGCTGTTGCCGCCGGATTCGTCCTCCGGCGCCGCCTCGCACATCACCACCTTGGCGCCCTGCTCCTGCGCGGCGAGCGCCGCGCAGAACGCCGCATTGCCGGCGCCGACAACAATCACATCCGCAACTTGATTTGGCATTTCTTTCCTACCGTTTGACAAATCTTCCCCTCCCCCTTGTGGGGAGGGGTAGGGGTGGGGGTCGGGAGGTTACACACTAACGTCAACGAATACGCTTGAGCGTCAGTCAACGCTAATCCGTCACCTCCCGACCCCCCACCCTGTCCTCCCCCAACAAGCTTGCACTCGGGCGCGCGCAAGCGCGGCCCGGGTGGGGGGAGGGAAATACTACTCCGCCGCTTGCGCGACGCCGCCGTGGGCCTTCGACCAGCCGGCCGGGTTCTTCATGAATTTCTCGACTTCCTTGAGCTTGGCCTTGTCGAACTTGCCGCTCTTCTTCGCCACATCGAGCACGTCCCACCAGGTGGCGAGCGCATGCAAGGTGACGCCGAGATCGCCGAAGATCTTTTTGCTCTCGGGAAAGATGTCGTAGAAGAAGAACACGAAGACATGCTCGACGGTAGCGCCGGCACCGCGCAACGCCTTGCAGAAATTCACCTTGCTGCGGCCGTCGGTGGTCATGTCCTCGACCAGCAGCACGCGCTCGCCGTCCTTGATATGACCCTCGATTTGGGCGTTGCGGCCAAAACCTTTCGGCTTCTTGCGCACATATTGCATCGGCAGCATCATGCGGTCTGCCATCCAGGCGGCGAATGGAATGCCCGCGGTCTCGCCGCCGGCCACCGCGTCGAATTGCTCGAAGCCGGCGTCGCGCAGCACCGTCGCCACGCCGAAATCGATCAGCGTCGAGCGCACGCGCGGGAACGAGATCAGCCGGCGGCAATCGGTATAGACCGGGCTCGCCCAGCCCGACGTATAGATGAACGGCTTGTCGGTCATGAAGCGGACCGCGTCCACTTCAAGCAGCATCTTCGCCGTCAGCTCGGCTATCACCGCTTTGTCGGGGAAGCCTGTCATCGATTATCTCCTCTTCCCCTCCCCCTTGTGGGGAGGGGTAGGGGTGGGGGTCGGGAGGTTAGCGCGGGCATCGACGCTCTCACACCACCTCCCGACCCCCCACCCTGCCCTCCCCCACAAGGGGGGAGGGAAATCACCCGACCACCTTCCACTCGATCGTCTCGCCGCCGCGATAGACCAAGGCGCGCTCGTCGGGGCCGGCGACTTTGACTTCCTCCGGCGCGGTCCAAGATGTCTTCTCCAGCGTGATCTTGTCCTCGTTCGGCGGCATCCGATAATGCTTCGGGCCGTTGAGCGAGGCAAAGGCTTCGAGCTTGTCGAGCGCGCCTTCTTCCTCGAAAACGCGCGCATAGGTCTCGATCGCGACCGGCGCATTGAACATGCCCGGCACGCCGTTGGTCGACACCTTGCGCGCATAAGGATGCGGCGCGGAATCGGTGCCGAGGAAATAGCACGCCTCGCCCGAGGTCGCGGCCTTGCGCAGCGCCGTGCGGTCGCTCGCGGTTTTGATCACCGGCATCACGTACATATAGGGCTTGAGCCCATGGCCGAACCAGTCGTTGCGGGTCAGCATCATGTGATACGGCGTGATGGTGCCGCCAACCTGGGGCGCCGCGCTTTTCACGTAATCGGCGCCTTCTTTCGACGACAGATGTTCGAGGATGAAGCGCAGGCCGGGGAATTGCTTCACCCATTTCGATAGGTAGCGGTCGATGAACGCCTTCTCGCGGTCGAAAATGTCGACGTCCGGGTCGGTGTCCTCGCCGTGCATCAAAAACGGCATGTCGATCTTTTCCATGCGCTCCAGCACGCGCATGACTTTTTTGTAGTCGGTGACGCCGGCCGCCGAATTGGTGGTGGCATTGGCCGGATAAAGTTTTACGCCGGTGAACAGGCCGTCGCGAAAGCCGCGCTCGACATCGTCGGGATCGGTGTCGTCGGTGAGATAACAGGTCAGTAGCGGCTTGAATTTCGCATCCTTCGGTATCGCCGCCATCACCCGCTCGCGATAGGCGGCGCAGTCGGCCGTGGTGCGCACCGGCGGGATCAAGTTCGGCATCAGGATGGCGCGGCCAAAATGCTTTGCCGTGTACGGCAGCACGGCTTTGAGCATTTCGTTGTCGCGGACGTGCAGGTGCCAGTCGTCGGGTTTGCGGATGGTGATACGTGTGGTCATGGAATTGATCCGATGGGTCCGAACCCCCTCACCATAGCCGATGCTTTGCATCGGCGTTCTTTTCTTAAAATACGGCGGCCGGAGGCCGCCTTTGCCCTCTCCCCTCCGGGGAGAGGGAACGCAGCTTCACGGGTGCCATAAAACTCAAGCGCCGGAGAATGTGAAGATGCGGGCCGCAAACTCCTCCCTCTCCCCAGAGGGGAGAGGGAGGGGGTGAGGGGGTTCCGGCCTCTCCGCATCATCTCAACTCACCCGATAGGCATGGCGGCCGCGGCAAAAGTCTCCATCGGCGGCTCGTCGATCATGGCGCCGGTGAGATCGGCGACGCGGGCAAAGCCGCGCTTGGCGCACCATTGCTCGAGGCCGTCGATGATGGCGATCATGCCGGTCGGATTGCGGAAGGTCAGATAGCCGATCATCACCGCAGTGGCGCCGGCCAGCATGTATTCGACCACATCCTCGACCTTGACGATGCCGCCGCAGCCGATGATCGGGATTTTCACGGCCTGCGCGCATTGATGCACCATGCGCACGATGACCGGCTTGATGCCGGGGCCGGACAAGCCGCCGAATTTGTTGCCGATCGCCGGGCGGAACGTATCGGTGTTGATCTTCAGGCCCAGAATCGTGTTCGAAACCACCAGCGCATTGGCGCCAGCGCGCTCGGCCGCTTGCGCCACGGTGACGATGTCGCCGGCATTGGGCGACAGCTTCACCCAGACCGGCTTGTCGGTGGTGGCGCGGATGAGCTTGATCACGTCGTAGGTGTGCTCGGCGTGCAGCGCGAAATTGCCGCCCTTGGGATCGCGCGTCGGGCAGGAGATATTCACTTCGAGCACGTCGATGTCGCCCTGCGCCACGTCGCGCGCCATGGCCTCGAAATCCTCGATCGTGGTCGCCGAGATCGAGCCGACCAGCGGCGGCGTGAAGCGCCGATAGTCCGGCACCTGGTGCTCGAAGAAATAATCGATGCCCTTGGTCGGCAGCCCGATCGAATTGATCATGCCGCCTTCGACCTCGGCGGCGCGCGGCGGCGGATTGCCGGCGCGGTATTCGCGCGACACGGTTTTCGCCACCATGGCGCCGAGGCGGTTGATGTCCATCACCTGGGCGAGATCGGTGGAGAAGCAGCCGGAGCCCGGCATGATCGGGTTCTTCAGCGTCACCGAACCGATCTGGACGCTCATGTCTACCATCCGACCGCCTCCTGCATGTCGAATACCGGGCCTTCGATGCAGACCCGGCGCAGCTCTTTCTTGCCGTTCACTTCGAAAGTGCGCACACAGACGTAGCAGGGGCCGAGCCCGCATGCCATCACCTGCTCCATCGCCACCTCGCCCGGAATATTGTGCGCCTTGCCGACGCGCTTCATCAGCTGGAACAGCCGGTTCGCGCCGCAGGTGAAGAACGCATCGGCACGTTTTTGCGCGATCAGTTGGTCGAGAATTTTCTCGACGTTCTCGACTGCGCTCGTTCCGTCGGTGTCGAGCACGCTGACGACATCGCCGGCTTCGGCGAACAGCGCGCCGGCCATGACGAAATCCTTGTCGCGCGCCGAGAGGATCGCGGTGACGCCGACGCCGTTTTCCTTGGCAAGTTGCGAGATCGGCCCCAGCGTGGCGATGCCGACGCCGCGGCCGAGCACGACGATGTGGCGCCGGGCCGGATCGAGATGAAAACCGACGCCGAGCGGACCGACCATGTTGAGCTCGTCACCCGCCCTGAGCGTGGCCAAGCCGCGCGTGCCGCGCCCAACACATTTGTAGAGAAACTCGATCCTGCCGCGCGCGCGGTCGATGCGATAGACGCTCTGCGGGCGGCGGAAGAACAACTCTCCGACATCGGGCGATGGACACAACAGATTGAAGAACTGCCCCGGATTGACCGCGAGCGCCTTCGGCGACGCCTCGATCACCAGATGCTTGTATTCGGAATTGACCCAGGCGTGGGACACGACCGGGCACAGCGATTCCTCGGCCGGGATCGGCCGCGGCTCAGACGCCGGCGCGCTCTTGCCGACGACGAAGGGATCGGATGTGAAGGGTTCAGCTGCTGCCATGGCTCATCAATGGGCCAAGCTTGTCCCAAAATCAAGATTTGTCCCAATTTTTGAACAACTTCGTCATGGCCGAGCTTGTCCCTGCCATCCACGTCTTTGATTCAGCACGGATTTTAGACGTGGATGCCCGCAACAAGTGCGGGCATGACGGCTTACTAAGCAGCGACTGCCGCAGCCGCCGCTTCGGCGTCGGGCTGCTTCCAGGCCTTGAGCCGCGGATAAACCTCGCGGGCAAACAAGGTGAGATTATCGACCGTCTGCGCGTGGGTGAGCTCGCCGCCCTGCCCCATCATCAGCAGGTTGCCCATGCCGCCGCAGTTGCCGCAGAAGTCGACGATCTGTTCGTAAACTTCGTCAGGCGTGCCGCAAAACAGCACGCCGGCATCCATCAGTTCCTCGACGCTGGCGAATTGCATGGAGATGACGCGGCCGTCCTTGGTGTAGGTGCGTGGCGGCGTCTCGCCGCGCAGCATGCGCGCATTGTCCTCGGGCGGGATGTAGCCCGGCGGATTGCGGAACGGCAACGCGACGATCGGGCTGGTGCGCAGATAGCCGGCGATGAGATGACCGCGCCTCTTGGCTTCTTCCCGGTCGTGTGAGACCGCGACCAGGCCGAGATAGGCGAAGCGGTCGGCACCCGGCGCCTTGCCGTATTTCCCCATATAGCTCTTGCGATAGGCGTCGTAGATCTTGCGCGTGCCGTAGCCGGTGCCGAGCGTCGCCATGACGTAACCGCGCTCGCCGAGCACGCGCGCCTGCGTCGAGCTACCGGTTGTCGACCACACGGGAGGATGCGGCTCCTGCCACACCCGCGGCCACACATTGACGTGCCGGTATTGAAAAAATTCGCCGTCCCAGTTGAAGTCTTCGTCGTGGGTGGTCATCGCCTTGATGATGAAATCGTGCGCCTCCCAGAACCGGTCCATCAGCTCGGTCGGATTGCGGTTCGACGCGGCGATCTCATACGGAATACCCTTGATGAAACCCATGTCGAGCCGGCCGCGCGAGATCACGTCGATGGTCGACAGTTCCTCGGCGGCGCGCAGCGGATCGGGCCGGTGCCCGATCGGATAGCCGAGCACGAGGAGGCGCGCCTGTTTGGTGGCACGCGCCGTGATGGCGAGGCCGATTACCACCGATGACGACATGCAGGTCGCGGTCTGATGATGCTCGTTGAGCATGATGTCGAGGCCGAGATCGTCGCAGAGCTGCCACTCGTCGTAATAGCGATGAAACAGATCCGCGGCGACGCGCGGATCACATTTGCGGTTCGGGAACGTGACGCGCAGCGTGCCGGAATGCTCGTTCCAGGCCGGGTGATAGGCCTGTTCGCTGAAGTGATAGACCCGCATCGCTTCCGCCCTTCAGTGTCATCGTCCGCGAAGGCGGACGATCCAGTAGCCACTGATAGTCGCATCACGAACGTGGTGTATCAACAGTCACCTGCGATTACCGGATGCTCCGCCTTCGCGGAGCATGACAGGAACGGGTTCGCTCAGCGGGTAATGGTCGCGTCGACCAAATCGCCAACTCTTGCGCTCGCGGAGCGGTTCGATTGCGAACTTTCCGCTGCCGCAAGCGCCGCCACCTCTTCCGCGTCCGGCTGCTTCCAGGCTTTGAGCCGCGGATAAACCTCGCGGGCGAACAGGCTGAGATTGTCGACGGTCTGCTCGTGGGTGAGGTAACCGGCGTGGCCCATCATCAAGAGATTGCCCATGCCGCCGCAGTAACCGGAGAAATCGACGATCTGCTCGTAGACCTCGTCCGGCGTGCCGCAGAACAGAATGCCGGCGGCGATCAAATCCTCGGCGCTGGCGCTGTGCATGCTGATGATGCGGCGATCCTTGGTGTAGCTCCGCGGCGGCGTCTCGCCGCGCAGCATCCGCGCGTTGTCCTCGGCCGACAGGAAGCCCGGTGGATTGCGGAACGGCAGATGCACGATGCCGCTCGAGCGCAGATAGCCGGCGACCAGTTCGCCGCGGCGGCGCGCCTCGTCGCGGTCCTTGGCGACGGCGACCAAGCCGAGATAGGCGAAGCGGTCGGGCTCGGGCGCCTTGCCCCACTTTGCCAGGTAGCCGCGGCGATAGGCGTCGTAGAGCGGGCGGGTGTTGTAGCCAGAGCCGAGCGTCGCCATCACATAACCGCGCTCGCCGAGGATCCGCGCCTGGGTGGTTGAGCCGGTCGTGGTCCAGATCGGCGGATGCGGCTCCTGCCAGACCCGCGGCCAGACATTGACCTGGCGATAATTGAAATACTCGCCTTCCCAATTGAACATTTCGTCGTGGGTGGTCATCGCCTTGATGATGAAATCCAGCGCTTCCCACCAGCGGTCCATGACGCCGACGGGATTTTGATTGGAGGCAGGAAACTCGTAAGGCACGCCCTTGATGAAACCCATGTCGAGACGGCCGCGCGAGATGACGTCGATGGTCGAAAGCTCCTCGGCGACGCGCAGCGGATCGGGCCGATGCCCGATCGGGTAGCCAAGCACCAACAGCCGCGCGTTCCTGGTGATGCGCGCCAGCACCGAAAGTCCCACCACCACCGTCGACGACATGCAGGTCGCGGTCTGGTGATGCTCGTTGAGCATGATGTCGAGGCCGAGCTCGTCCGCGGTCTGCCACTCGTCGTAATAGCGATGGAACAGGTCGGCGGCGATGCGCGGATCGCACTTGCGGTTCAAAAGATTCACGCGCAGCGAGCCGGAATGCTCGGTCCAGGCCGGATAATAGGGCTGCTCGGTGAACTGGTAGACTTTCATACAGCGCACACTCCTGTCATTCCGGGGCGGCCCGAAGGGCCGAGCCCGGAATCCATATTCACGAATGGTATGGTTTTGGCGATGCGGAGCCAATCGGCAACGATAGTGAGTATGGATTCCGGGTTCCTCGCTTCGCTCGGCCCCGGAATGACGCACTCATTTGCCACCTGCGAACGCCAGCACTTTTTCGGCAAAGACCTTCGGCTGCTCGTGATCGGGGAAATGCCCGGCGCGGTCGATCGGCTCGAACCGCGCGCCCGCAATCATTCCGCAATAAGCGCGGCCGTAAGCCTCGCTCAGCATGCGGTCGTGAGTGCCCCACAGAAACAGCGTCGGGATGCGGATGCGATGCAGCCGGCTTTTGAGCCGCGGATTGTGGAAATACGGATTCCAGGCAAAGCGCGCCGTGGCCTCGCGTGCCCGTGCGGCGGCGAGCACTTCGCCATCAGGCAATGCCTTGTAATCGCGTTTGCCGACGTCCGGGGCGCAATAGGCGATGGCGATATATTCCGGCTCGGTCAGCGCAAAAATATCGGCGATGTCGCGGGTCTCGCGGTCGCCGACCTTGACGCCGACCGCATTGGCCATCACCAGCCGCGCCATGCGCGCCGTGGTCTTCACCGCGATCTCGGCGGCGATCCAGCCGCCAAAGCCCGTGCCGACCACGGTGAGGTCCTTGAGGTCGAGCTGATCGAGCAGGTCGAGATAGAAATAGGACAGGTCGTCGACCGAGCGCATGCCCTTGGGCAGCTCGGAACGACCATAGCCGGGATGGATCGGCGCGACGACGCGCGCGCTCTTGGCGAGTTCGTCGATTGCCGCCGCAGCCGGCTCGATGCCGTTCTCGGCGTGGAGGAAAAGCAGCGGCGGGCCCGAACCCTTTTCGATCAGATCGATCCGCGTACCATTGACGACAAGCGATTGCGCCTCACGCGATGACGCCACAGACATTCCGCCTCCCAAAAGAGTTCTTAACATTCGCGCATGATCTTGCGGCGACCACGCTGCAGGCGCTTTTCAATCCCGGCGCATTGTTCTAGCACGTGAAATGTACTTTGCCATCGCGCGTGGCGGCCGATCCGGCAGGCTTGCCTTGCGCAGCGGGCATGAGCGGCCGATTGACATCGCGTGCCGGATCGGACGCGATAAGCGCGCGCGACAGGAGGGATCCCAGCAATGACCGCGGATAACGTCACTCATCTTGGCATCACCTATGCCAACCACGACGGCGTCGAGCTGCAAGGCGACCTCTACCTGCCAAAGGGCGCGAAAGCGGCGCCGGCGCTGGTCGCCGTGCATGGCGGCGGCTGGGTCCAGGGCGTGCGCGCCGCGTTCCAGTTCTGGGGGCCGTATCTGGCGGCGCGCGGCTATGCCGTGTTCGCCATCAGCTACCGGCTTGCCACCAAGGGCAAGACATTCCCGCAGGCCGTGCAGGACGTGCTCGCCGGCGTGCAATTCGTGCGCGGCAAGGCCGGCGAGTTCGGCATCGATCCGCAGCGCATCGGCCTACTCGGCGCCTCGGCCGGCGGCCATCTCGCTTCGCTGGCGGCGCTCAGCGGCAAGAAATTCACCGGCGGCTATCCGCAGGACCCGTTTGCCTCCGTCTCTACCGAAGTGAAGGCGCTGGTCGGCGTCTACGGCGTCTACGACATGGTGGCAATGTGGACGACCTATCAGATCCAGGGCGGCGTCGATAACAACATCCAGAAATTTCTCGGCGCCTCGCCGATGGAAAACCGGCAGCTCTATTTCGACGCCTCGTCCGCCAGCTACGCGACCTTCGCCAACAACAAGATCGGCGTTCTGTTGGTCACCGGCACCCACGACGA
Organism: uncultured Alphaproteobacteria bacterium; assembly: GCA_963724715.1. Lineage (GTDB taxonomy): Bacteria > Pseudomonadota > Alphaproteobacteria > Rhizobiales > Xanthobacteraceae > BOG-931. Next base: position 1,152,000 of record CAVRVV010000009.1, read on the forward strand.
TCTGGTCGATCCCAAACAGCACACCGAGCCGTTCACGCTGGCGCTCAAGCAGGCCGGCTTCTTCGTGCGGCCCTGCATCGTGCAGGGCGCGCCGCATTATTGGATGAACGATCCGATCGACGAGCCGACCAGCTATTCCGATTTCCTGGCCCCGCGGCTGCTGCGCTTTCTTGCCGAGAAGCTTTAAGCGCGCTGTCTTATTTCTTGTCCAAGAGCAGCGTGCCTTCCTTGCGGATCAACGGCTGGATGGTTTCGGCGACTTTGGCCAGGAGCCAAGGCAGCATGACCTCGAGCCGCACATGGTCTTCGCGCACGTCGATGGTGCCGCTCGCCGTCTGGGCCAGCGCCGTGACGCGGAACTGCAGGCGGTTGTCGGTCCAGGTTTCTTCCTGGAGAGTGAAGAACTGGCCGAATTTTTCCTGGGCGCTACGCACGCCGGATTTCAGCCGGCGAACCGCTTCATCCCGGCCGAGCCGGTGCGAGATGGTGACAACCAGAGGCTTGGTCATTGACCGTATATGGGGACTGTCTTTCGCCGATCAAACCGTCAAACTATAGGTTCCCATCGTTTCGGCACCGGACATGAACAAGCCGCCGACCTTCATCGAAAAGCACGGCCTGTGGAGCGACGAAGAGCGCCGGCTCGCCGTCGACATCAAGCGCCGGGTCGAGGCCGAAAAGCTCCGCTTCGTCAGGCTCGCCTGGAGCGACAGCCACGGCTATGTGCGGGCCAAGACACTCACCGTGCCGGCGTTCCTGTCGGCTTTGACGGCGGGCTACAATATCGGCGTCGCCACCACGACGTTGGATTCCGCCGGCGCCCGCGTTTTTGCCTCGTTCACCCGCGGCGGCGGCATAGGGCTCGACGAGATGACGGGCTCGCCCAACCTCACCGTTGTCGCCGACCCGAAAACTTTTCGTACGCTGCCGTGGGCGCCGGGCACCGGCTGGATTCTGTGCGACGAATATTTCAATAACGGCACGCCGTTTCACTTCGCGCCGCGCCAGCTTTTGAAAAAGGCGCTGCAAAAACTCGCTGATGCAAAATGCACCAGCGTCATCGGTGCCGAGATCGAATGGTATCTGCTGCGCGTCGCCGACGAGCATTTGAGGGAGGACAATGTCGGTGTGCCCGGCACGCGCGGCCGCCCGATCGCAACCTGGCCGGCCGAGCCCGGCTACCACTACCACTCCGAATCCAACATGGATTTGATGCAGCCGGTGTTCGATGCGCTCGGCGACACCTTCGAGGCGCTGGGGCTCGGCCTGCGCTCCATAGAAAACGAATGGGGTCCCGGCCAGGTCGAATGCACGTTCGCGCCGCGCGCGGCGTTGGAAGCCGCCGACAACGTGCTGCTGTTCCGCACTGCCACGCGGCAGGTGTGCCGGCGGCTCGGCTATTTCGCGACCTTCATGGCGCGCCCGGCATTGAAGGGTTACTACGCCAGCGGCTGGCATCTGCATCAATCGCTGGTCGATACGTCGAGCGGCGCCAATCTGCTCATGCCGGAAAAATCCGGCCAAAAATCTCAAGACGTGCTGTCGCCGCTCGGCCGATCTTATCTCGCCGGCCTCCTGCAATATGCAGTGCCGAGCACCGTTTTCGCCACGCCGACGGTCAACGGCTATCGCCGCTTCAAGCCGAACTCGCTGGCGCCCGATCGCGCCACCTGGGCTTACGACAACCGCGGCGCCATGATCCGCGTGCTCGGCGGTGCAGACGATCCGGCGACGCGGCTGGAAAACCGCATGGGGGAACCTGCGGCCAACCCGTATCTCTTTATACTGTCGCAAGTCGTCGCCGGGCTCACCGGCATGACAGCCAAGCTCAAGCCACCGCCGCCGACCGACGAGCCTTATGCCGCCGAGCGGCCTATGCTGCCCAAAAGCCTGCCGGAGGCGCTCGACGCGCTGGAAAGGGAGCCGTTGTTCCGGCGCGAACTCGGCGATACCTTCATCGACTACTTCGTCAAGCTCAAGCGCACTGAAGCCGGGCGCTACCAGCGCTCGCTCGAGGACAGCGGCGAAGTGGCGCAAAACGACGATCCGACCACCTGGGAGCAGGACGAGTACTTTGATTTCTTTTGAGCTAGCCCTCCCCCCTTGTGGGGGAGGGCTGGGTGGGGGGTCGGGAGGGAAGAACGCGGCGTCGACATTTGCGTAAAACCTCTCGACCCCCACCCCTGCTCCTCCCCACAAGGGGGAGGGGAAGAAAATAAGGAGCGCGTCATGACGGCTCTGGAGAAGATCAACGCGCCGCCGACACGCCTCGGCGGTACTGCGCTGTACGATTGGGATCATCTCGTCCAAGAAGACCGCGCCCATCGGTTGATCTACACCGACCCGGCGATTTTCGAAGCCGAAATGACCAACATTTTCGGCGGCACCTGGACCTATCTGGCCCACGAAAGCGAAATCCCGAACGACAACGACTTCATCACCCGGCGCTTAGGTCTGCGGCCGCTGATCATCGTGCGCGACGCGAACGGCAAAATCCGCGCGCTATATAACCGCTGCACCCATCGCGGCACCACGCTGTGCCGTTGGGACAAGGGCAATACCAAATCGTTCCAGTGCCCGTATCACGGCTGGAATTTCCTCAACACCGGAAAACTGCGCGGCGTGCCGTGGCCGGAAGGCTATGCCGAGGATATGCGCGATCCGAAATACAACATCGCGCAAGTGCCGCGGGTGGAATCCTATCGCGGCTTCATCTTTGCCACGCTCAACATGGACGCGCTGCCGCTCACCGAGCATCTCGGCCCGATCGCAAAGATCATCGACGAGTGGCTCGACCGCAATCCCGGCGGCAAGGTGGTGGTCTGCGAGGCCAACCGTTTCCGCTACAAGGGCAACTGGAAGCTCGCCTACGACAATTCGTGCGACGGCTATCACGTCGCCTATTCGCACCGCTCGCTTCTGGAAACCGAGAACCGCTTTGCCGGCGAGAACGCCAAGGGCATGGCCTATTACCGTAACTCGCCCGACACCCAGCCGATGTATATGCGCTATACCGGCCACGGCAATCACTTCAAGGACAAGCGGCCGAACCTCGAAAAACGCCCGGGCGGCCTGTGGGCGCTGGAAAGCGCGCATCCCGGCATGGAGCATTACGAGGCCGAATTCATCAAGCGCTATGGCGACCGCGCCTTCGCGCTGCTCGATCTCGCCGGCTCCGAGCCGGTCAATATCAACGTGTTTCCGAATTTTTCGCTGCTCGGCAACCACATCCAGGTGTTCGAGCCGGTCGGCGTCGAGGAAACCAACGCCATCTGGTACGGCACCATGATCGTCGATGACGGCACCGTGCCCACGGACGCCGCCACCGACATCAACGCGCTGCGCATGCGCACCCAGGAAGGATTTCCGAATTTCGGCGAGGTCGACGACATCGCCAATTTCGAGCAGATCCAGCGCGGCTTGATGGCGCCGGAAGACGAGTGGGTCTACATGAATCGCGGTTTTGGCATTCCCGATCGCATCAAGACCCACGACGATGGCTCGATCACCGCGCCGGCAACCGACGAGGCCTTTATGCGCGAGCATTTCAAGGAATGGAAACGGCTGATGAAGGCGCGCCCGAACCTCGCCATCCAGCGCGAGCCATGACATGAACGCGCCCGCCGCCAAACCCGATCCGTCGCGCAGCTCGCATTACGTCAACGACGCGCTCTATCGCGCGTTGATCGAGAATTTTTCCGACTGGCAGGACGACGCGCGCGCCGTCAACGACGTCGCGGTGCGCGACGAATTCCGCCGGCTGCTCGAACGAGAAGCGCGCTATCTCGACCAGCTGCGCTACGACGACTGGCTTGCGATGTACGCGGCCGAGTGCATCTACTGGGTGCCGTCGACGCCGGGCGCCGGTGATCCGCGGCGCGAGATTTCGGTGATGTTCGATGACCGCCGCCGGCTCGAGGATCGGATCTACCGGATGCGCACCGGATTCGCCTGGTCTCAAGCACCGGCATCACGCACGGTGAGGCTCATCACCAATGTCGAAGTGTTTGCCACTGCGCGCGACGATACGCGCATGGTGCGGTCGAACTTCTTGATCAGCGAATTCTGGGGCGATGAGACCCGCGTGCTCACCGGCTGGGCCGGGCATAGGGTCGTGCACGACGGGACGGGCTGGAAAATCCGGGCCAAGCAGGTGAACTTGATCGATTGCGACCAGAGCATCCGTAATCCGAGCATTATCCTGTGAATGTTCCGTCACCCTGAGGTGCGAGCGAAGCGAGCCTCGAAGGGCGACGGCCCGGGCCGTGCATCCTTCGAGGGCCGCTTCGCGGCCACCTCAGGATGACGGAAGTAGCGCTCAGCAAGGAATGCCCATTCATGAAAAGACTGAAACTCACCATGGCCTGCGGCCGCTATGACCGCACCCAACCGCTGATCGACGGCCGAGTCGAGCCCGAAGGCGTCGACCTGACATTCATCCCATTGCGGCCGGGCGAGACGTTCTGGCGCATGCTCAATCACGAAGAGTTCGACGTCTCGGAAATGTCGCTGTCGTCCTACACCATCCTGCGCTCGGAGGGCGACACGCGGTTCATCGCCATTCCGGTGTTTCCGTCGCGGGTGTTTCGCCACTCGGCGGTTTACCTGCGCGCCGACTCGAAAATCGAAAAGCCGCAAGACCTCAAGGGCAAGCGCATCGGCGTCGGCGACTACCAGATGACGGCCGCGGTGTGGGTGCGCGGGTTTTTGCTGCACGATTACGGCGTGCGGCCCGAGGACGTCACCTGGGTCATCGGCCGGCCGGTGCGCACCATCAAGCCGCCGGAGGGCATCCGCGTCGAATTCATGTCGCCGCAGACGACGCTCGAAGACATGCTGGAGCGCGGCGAGATCGACGCGCTGTCTTCCGTGATGATTCCGAAAACGCTGGGCACCACGGTGCGGCGCCTGTTCGCGGAGCCGCGCAAAGTCGAGCGCGACTACTACGAGCGCACCCGCATATTCCCGATCATGCACACCTTCGTGCTCAAGACAAAGCTTTACGAGGCGAACCCCTGGCTGGCGATCAGCTTCTATCGCGCCTTCTGCCGGGCGCGCGACATCGCTTATCACTGGATGTACGACACCGACGCGCTGACCGTCGGTCTGCCCTGGGTGATCGACGAGGTGGAGGCGACGCGCAAGATTTTCGGGCCGCAGATCTGGGATTATTCGATCGAAGGCAGCCGGCCGACGCTAGACGCGCTGATGCGTCATCTCGACGAGCAGAAACTCACGCGCCGGCCGATGAAGGTCGAGGAGCTTTTCGTGCCCAATATCAGCCCCGGTCTCAATGAGTATCTGCGGGCGACCGCGGAGGAATGATCGCCGCGCGAATAAAAACCAAGGGAGGATCGACCATGACGAGTGACATGCGCATGTCGCGCCGCAGTGCGCTCAAGGCCGGAGTTGCGCTTGCCGCGGGCACGGCCGCCGCTGACGGGCTTTCCGGTACCGCTCTGGCCGACGACGTTCGCCGTTTCGACGGCCAGCAATCCATCGACCCGAAGAGCCGTATTCTCATCAAAGGCGGCACCATCGTCAGCATGGATGCCAAGGTCGGCGACCTGGTGAAAGGCGATCTGTTGATCGAAGGCACCAAGATTTCCGCGATCGCGCCTGAGATCAATGCCGCGGATGCGCAGGTGATCGATGCGCTCGACACCATCATCGTGCCGGGCCTGGTCGATTGCCATCGGCATTCCTGGGAGGCGCAGCTGCGCCGCATCAATCCGAATTCGCCGACGCTTGCGGACTACATGAACGCGACGCATCTGTCGTTCGCCAAATTCTATCGGCCGCAAGATCATTACGTCGGCAATTATCTCACCGCCATGGGCTGCATCGATGCCGGCGTCACTTGCGTGATCGACAATTCGCATAATTCCCGCAGCGCCGCCCATTCCGATGCGGCGGTGGAGGCGCTGTTCGATTCCGGCATCCGCGCCGTGCATGCGTCGGGTCCGCCCGGCGCCGGCGATTGGGATCATCAATGGCCGCAGGATCTCGAGCGCCTGCAGAAAAAATATTTCTCGTCGGCAGATCAGCTCGTAACGCTGCGCATGTTCTCAGGCCCGATCCGCGAGAACTGGGCGGTGGCGCGCAAGCTCGGGCTTCGCATCACCACCGAATTCCAAGGTCCGCAGCAGGCGGCGCAGCTCGATCCGCTGGCGGCGGACAAGCTGGTCGGCCCGGACAACACCTTCAACCATTGCGGCGCGCTGCCGGAGCGGACCTGGCAAATTTTTCTCGACAGCGGCGCCAACATCAACGTGTGCCCGCGCTCGGACGCGCAATATGCGCTGGGCGAAGGCGTCTGCGCGCTGCAGCACGCCTGGGACCACGGCATCAAGCCGGGTTTTAGCGTCGACAACGAAACCTCCTACTCGACCGACATGTTCATGGAGATGCGGGTCGCGCTCTACATCCAGCGCGCGGTGGCGCAGAACCGCAAATTCTCCGGCGACCAAAATCCGCCCAAGCCGCTGATGGTGCGCGACGTGCTCCATTGCGCCACCATGGGCGGCGCGCACTGCGCCGGCCTCGACGACAAGATCGGCTCGCTCGCGCCGGGCAAGGATGCCGATCTCCTTGTGATCCGCACCGACGACATCAACCTTTATCCCTCGAACAACGCCATCGGCACCGTGGTGCAGGCGGCCGAGCGCAGCAATATCGACACCGTCATCATCGGCGGCCGGGTGCGCAAATATCGCGGCCGCGTGGTCGGGCTCGACATGGTGAGCCTCAAAGCGATGATCGACGAGTCGCGCAGCCACCTGTTCACCGCGGCCGGCTATCGCCCCGACATTTTCGCCGAATTGCTCCCGAAATTGTCCTAGGAGCGGACCGTATTTGGCGGGGCCTGAGACACCATGACAGCCGCCGGTGCTGTTGCGCAAAAGGCCGCTGCTTTCTAAAACTACCTTTCGGACCAATTCCGCTGGGAGGAGCCCGCGCGTCGAGCGGGACGAAAGAGAAGGATAAACGCAATGATCAGACCATTGATTGCGGGGACCGCCGCGCTTGCGCTTTTCGCGGGTCCCGCAATGGCGCAGCAGAAGACCGTCAAGATCGGCTTCATCTCGACATTCAGCGGCCCGGCCGCCGCGATTGGCAACGACATGCGCAATTCGTTCGAGCTCGGCCTCGACCACCTCGGCCGCAAGATCGGCGGGCTGCCGGTCGAAGTCATCTACGAGGACGATGAGATCAAGCCGGAAGTCGGCGTGCAGAAAACCCAAAAACTGATCGAGTCGGACAAGGTCGATTTCATCGTCGGCTATATCTGGTCGAACGTGATCCTGGCTTCGCTCAAGCCCCTGGTCGATTCCAAGACCATGACGGTCGTCACCAATGCGGGCGCTTCGCAGCTCGCCGGCGAAATGTGCTCGCCCTATGTGTTCTCGACCTCGTGGAACAACGACCAGACGCCGGCCGCGATCGGCACTTACATGAACCAGAAGGGCGTCAAGACGGCGTTCCTGATGGGCCCGAACTATGCCGCCGGCAAGGACATGCTCAACGGCGTGCAGACCACGTTCAAGGGCCAGATCGTCGGCCAGGAACTCACGCGCTGGCCCGACCAGCTCGATTTCTCCGCCGAGTTGTCGAAGGCCCGGGCCGCAAAACCCGACGCGATCTTCGCCTTCTATCCGGGCGGCGCCGGCGTGCAGTTCGTCACGCAATATGCGCAGTCCGGTCTCAAGGGCCAGATCCCGCTCTATACCGCGTTCACCATCGACGACCTGTCGCTGCCGCGGCTGAAGGATCTCGCCGTCGGCATTCCGGGCGCCCAGGAATGGGTCAACGATCTGCCGAACGACGCCAACAAGAAGTTCGTCGCCGACTTCAAGGCGAAGTACAAGACCACGCCGTCGTTCTATGGCGCGCAGACTTATGACGCCGTGGCGCTGATCAACAGCGCGGTCACCGCGGTCAAAGGCGACCTCAGCAACAAAGAGGGCATGCGCAAGGAGATGGAGAAGGCCGACTTCAAGTCGGTGCGCGGCAACTTCCGGTTCGGCAACAACCACATCCCGATCCAGAATTTCTACCTACAGGACGCGGTGAAGACCGACGACGGCAATTACGCGCTGAAGACCGTCTCGCTCATCGTCAAAGACGACCAGGACAAGTTTCACGACAAATGTCCGATGAAATGAAACGGAGGCACTGACCCCTAACCGTCATCCTGAGGTGCCCGCGCGCAGCGCGGGCCTCGAAGGATGCCGGCCGAGGCGCTGGGGCCGTCGCCCTTCGAGGCTCGCTGCGCTCGCACCTCAGGGTGACGGAATAAATGCTGTATTTCATCGAGCAGCTTCTCAACGGCGTGCAGCTTGGCATGCTGCTGTTCCTGCTCGCGGCCGGGCTGACGCTGATCTTCGGCATCATGGATCTGGTCAACCTGGCGCACGGCTCGCTCTACATGCTCGGCGCCTATTTCGCCGCGACTTTTGCCGCGCTGACCGGAAGCTTTGTGCTCGGCGCCGTCATGGCGCTGGCCGCGACGTTCGTCTCAGGCGTGGCGCTGGAAGTGATCGCGATCCGGCCGCTCTACGGCCGCAGCCACCTCGACCACGTGCTCGGCACCTTCGGGCTGTTGCTGTTTTTCAACGAATTGGTGCGGCTCGTTTGGGGCCCGGCCGGCATGACGCTCTCGCTGCCGAGCGAAATGCTGACCGCCGTGCAGATCATTCCCGGCGTTTATTATCCGGCTTACCGACTGGTCATCATCGCGGCCACTTTGGCGGTCGCGGCGCTGCTCTACCTCCTGGTGATGCGCACGCGGCTCGGCATGCTGATCCGCGCCGGTGCCTCGAACCGCGAAATGGTCGGCGCGCTCGGTATCAACATAAAACTGCTTTACACGTTGGTGTTCGGCCTCGGCGCCGCGCTGGCAGGCTTCGCCGGCCTGATGCAGGCGCCGATTCTGACGGTGCAGATCGGCATGGGCGAGAACATTTTGATCCTTGCCTTCGTCGTCATCATCATCGGCGGCATCGGCTCGATCCGCGGCGCCTTCGTCGCCGCCATCATCGTCGGCCTGATCGACACCATCGGCCGCGCCTTCCTGCCCGAGCTGCTGCGCGAGGTGCTCAACACCAATGCCGCGCTGACCTTGGCGCCGGCGCTGTCCTCGATGTCGATCTACATGTTGATGGCCGGCATTTTGGTGTTTCGCCCGGAAGGACTCTTTCCGGCGGCGAGCAAATGAGCGTTCTTTTCGAGCTCAATCCGCGCAATGCGATAACCGTCGGCCTGCTGATTTTTCTGGCGCTGATCCCGATCTACGCGGCGCTGACCGGCAACACCTTCGTCATGACGCTGTTCACCCGCGTGCTGATCCTGGCCATGGCGGCGGTGAGCCTCAATCTCATCATGGGCTATGGCGGCATGGTGAGTTTTGGCCATGCCGCCTATCTCGGTCTCGGCGGCTATGCCGTCGGCATTTTGGCGAAGGAGGGTATTGGCTCGGGCTTCATCCAGTGGCCTGTAGCGATCGCGGTCTCGGCCTTGTTCGCGCTGATCGTCGGCGCGCTGAGCCTGCGCACGCGCGGCGTTTACTTCATCATGATCACGCTCGCCTTCGCGCAAATGGTCTATTACGTGGCGATCGGGCTCGACCGCTATGGCGGCGACGACGGGCTCACCATTCACAAGCGCAGCCAGTTCGGCGGCCTCGTCGATCTCAACAACAAAACGCTGTTCTATTATCTGTGCTTCGCGCTGCTGTTGGCGAGCATTTACCTGGTCTCGCGCATAGTCAATTCGCGCTTCGGCCTGGCGATCCAGGGCGCACGCTCCAACGAGCGGCGCATGCGCGCGATCGGATTTCCGGTCTTTCGCTACAAGCTTGTCTGTTTCGTCATCGCCGGCGCGCTATGCGGCCTTGCCGGCGCGCTCTTGGCCAACCACACCAATTTCATCAGTCCGGCGATGATGTTCTGGACCCGCTCCGGCGATCTCATGGTCATGGTGGTGCTCGGCGGCCTGGCCACGCCGTTCGGCCCGCTGATCGGCACGGTGACTTATCTGCTGCTGGAGGAGGCGCTGTCGCGCGTCACCGAATATCCTGGCCTCTTCCTCGGACCGACGCTGCTCCTGGTGGCGATCTTCCTGCACGGCGGCATCGCCGGCCTGTTCGAGAGGCGCGCGCCGTGACCGAACCGCTGCTGCAGATCGAAGGTCTGACCAAGCGCTTCGGCGGCGTCGTCGCCTCCGACGCCATCACGCTCGACATTCCGCGCGGCGAATTCCACGCCATCATCGGCCCAAATGGCGCCGGCAAGACCACGCTGATCGGCCTCCTCGCCGGCGAGATCGCTCCGCAAAACGGAGCCATCCGGTTCGACGGCGGCGACATCACCGCGTTGTCGGCCGACCGCCGCAGCCACCTCGGATTGGCGCGCTCATTCCAGATCACCTCGCTGTTCCGCGATTTCACCGCGCTCGACAACGTCGCGCTCGCGGTGCAGGCGCATTGCGGCCACTCGTTCCGCTTCTGGAACGACGCGCGGCGCGATGACGCCTTGCGCGCGCCGGCGCAGGTCGCGCTCGAGCGCGTCGGGCTCGGTGGGCGCGCCACCATGCGCGTCGACCGGCTGAGCCACGGCGAGCAGCGCCAGCTCGAGATCGCCATGGCGCTCGCCACGCGGCCGCGGCTCCTGTTACTCGACGAGCCGATGGCCGGCATGGGCCCGGATGAATCCGCCCGCATGGTGACGATGCTGCGCGAGCTCAAAGGCGGCATCACTATTCTCCTGATCGAGCACGATATGGAAACGGTGTTCGCGCTCGCCGACCGCATCACCGTTCTGGTCTACGGCCGCGTCATCGCTTCGGGCGATCCGGCGAAAATTCGGGCCGACGCCGCAGTGCGTGAGGCTTATCTCGGCGAGCAGGAGGCAACTCATGGCTGAGTCGCCGCTGCTCGAGGTTACCAACATCGAGACCAGCTACGGCCAAAGCCGCGTGCTGTTCGGCATCTCGTTTGCCATCGCGCCGGGCGAAATGGTGTCGCTGATGGGACGCAACGGCATGGGCAAGACCACGACCGTGCGCTCGATCATGGGGCTGACGCGGGCGACCGCGGGCGCGATCCGCTTTGCCGGCGAGGACATCCGCGATCTGCCGGCCTATCGCGTCGCAAAACTCGGCATCGGCCTGGTGCCGGAAGGCCGCCAGGTTTTTCCCAATCTCACCACCCGCGAAAACCTCGTCGCCACCGCCGCGAACCGCACTGCTGCCAGCGAGCCATGGACGCTCGACAAAGTGCTGGCGCTGTTTCCGCGGCTCGCCAGCCGCGCCAGCACCATGGCGAACCTGCTGTCGGGCGGCGAGCAGCAGATGCTGGCGATCGGGCGCGCGCTGATGACCAATCCGCGGCTGCTCATCCTCGACGAAGCGACCGAGGGGCTGGCGCCGCTCATCCGCGACGAGATCTGGCGCTGCCTGCAAAGCCTGCGCGCCGCGGGTCAGTCGATCCTGGTCATCGACAAGAACGTCGAGGCGCTGACCCGCATCGCCGACCGTCACACCATTATCGAACGCGGCCGCGTGGTATGGACCGGCAATTCGCGGGAACTGGCAGGCTCGGTCGACGTTCAGCACCGCTATCTCGGCATCTGACGACGGCAAACGCCGCTATCAAGCACCCTCCGTCACCGGCAACGTCAGCGCTGACGGATACTGCGCCGAGTGGTAGATCGTGTCGGCGCCGATCTTGTTGGGCGTGTAATAGTGCGTCCATAAAACATCGGTGACCGCCGAGTCGCCGTTGACGATCTCCAGCCTGATCCGATTACCCTTCTTGAAGCGATGCGCCATCGGCTCGACGCTGATGTCGAAGCGATAGATCCTTCCCGGCTCGATCGGCGTCGGATCGCTGTGGCTGTGATACGGCTCCATCTCGCTCGATTTGCTCGGATCGAGCGCACGGTGCGAAGCGCGCAGCCAGCCCTTGGTGATCCAGTACGACGCCGGATTGAGCCCCTTGGCGCGGTCGTCGGCCGATTGCGGCATCTGCTCGGAAAGTTTCACGAAAAAATCCATGTCGTCGCGGCTCGAGGCCGCGTGCAGTACGAGCTCGATCGGGCCGGCGATCTCCACATCCTGCTCGAGCGGCGCCGTGGTGAAGGTCAGCACGCGGCGCGCCGGATCGGGCTGGTTGTTCGGCCCGAAGCCAACCACGCCCAGCATCCAGCCCGGATTGGGATAGCTGTAAGATGTCTTGTCCTCGCCGGAGGTGGCCGCGCGCGACAGCGTGCCGTCATTGAGCGAGGTCACGCTGCCGGAATTTTCCGCGCTCAATTGCCAGGTCACATAGTGCAGGCCGGGCGGCGGCCAGGTTTCGGCGGTGCGCACCGCGTCGGCGCCGCGCACGAAATACTCGACCGCGGGACGCTTCGCATAATCCGTCTCCTTGCCTTTCAGATAATGATCGTAGAACGGCAGCAACAGCTTTTCATGCAGCTCCGGACTGTTGAACTCCTTGTTGGCGACGAAGGCGTTGATCGGCCCGATCATCTTCAGCTTCTTCGGCCCCTTGGCGCGGCGAAAGCCGTCGATATTGCCGCGGGTGTGCAGATCGACCTTGCCCCAGACGCCGACCGAATAAAGCGGCACCTCGATCTCGTGCAGGCGCTCTGCAGCGCTTCGCTCGCGCCAGAAATCGTCGTAGGTCGGGTGCTGCTGGATGAGCAGGTTCAAATCGCAATCCTGCTCGCGCGGCTCTTCGCCGTTGGCCGGATGGCGATTGATGATGCGGTTCTGGTTCCACCAATAGCTGCCGAAGAAATCGCCCAGAATGCCGCCCTGATAAACCGAGGCGCGATACGGATCGTTGAGCCCGTCGAAGGCGGCGATGCAGGCCAGCGACGGCGGTTTTTGGATCGCCATCCACCATTGCGACATGCAGAAATAAGACTGGCCGATGCCGCCGACCTTGCCGTTCGACCATGATTGATGGCCGAGCCATTCGATGACGTCGTAGAGGTCTTTCTGCTCGTTCTTGTCGAGCAGGCGGAATTCGCCACCGGATTTGCCGCAGCCGCGAATGTCCATATTGGCGTAGACGTAGCCGCGCGCCACGTACAATTCGATCGGCCCGGTCTCGCGCCAGAGAAATTGCGGCGTCGCCGGCAGCGTGTTGTTGTCGTAGCGATACGGCGATGGCGCCAGCACCACCGGGAACGGCCCCTCGCCCGCCGGCATGTAAAGCGCCACCGCGATCTCGACGCCGTCATGAACGCGGATTTTGACTTCGCGCGGTTTCAGCTGGTCTACCATCGATGTCCCCGGTACGCGTGATCCAATAACGCAAGCAACGGAGCATAAGGAGAGAGCGCGACGCGGGCAACGTGAGCGCGGTTGAAGAAGCGCGCTCTTCATCGCGAGACGATTGGGCCCTTATCTTCACCTCCCCCTGGAGGGGGGCGGTCGCCGCGCGAAGCGCGGCGGGTGGGGGTGAGAGCGCGCGTAGCGCGCTGCGACTCCCTGCATCGCCGTGCACCCCACCCCGCGTCCCTACGGGACGCGACCCTCCCCCTCCAGGGGAGGGTGAAATACTCAGTTGATATTGACCAGCGCGCCGCCGTCGACCGGCAGCGCCACGCCGGTGATGAAATTCGCCTCGTCGGAGGCGAGAAACAGCGCGGCGTTGGCGACGTCCCAGGCGGTGCCCATCTTGCGGCGCAGCGGCACCCGCGCATCGCGGGCGGCGGCGACCTCGGCGCGGCTCTTGCCGCTGACCCTGGCACGCGTATCGACCGCCATCGGCGTGTCCATCAGGCCGGGCAGGATGACATTGGCGCGCACGCCGAATTCGGCATTCTGGATGGCGATCGGCTGGGTGAACGCGATCATGCCGGCCTTGGTCGCCTTGTAGGCCACGTAGGGGTAGTTCTCCAAAGCGGAGATCGACGAGATCATGATGATGACGCCCGAGCGTTGCGCGCGCATCGCCGGCAAGACATGCTTGGCGGCCATGATGGCGCCGCGCAGGTTGATGGTGGCGATGCGGTCGAACGCGGCTTCGGTGAATTCGTCAAGCGGCGCGTCGCCGCCAGCAAGGCTCAAGCCCACATTGTAATGTAGGACATCGACGCGGCCCCAACGCTGCCGCGCCGCCTCGACCATCGCTTTGAGCGTCGCCTCGCGCGTGACGTCGGCCTCGAAGGCTGCGCATTCGCTGCCCGATCGCCGCGCCATCGCCGCCGTTTCCTCGGCGGAGGCGAGATTGTTGTCGACCGCCAAAACCTTGGCGCCCTCCTGCGCAAACCGCAAAACCGTGGCGCGGCCATTGCCCATCCCGGTGCCCGGCGACTGCCCGGCGCCGACCACGATGGCGATTTTGTCCTGAAGACGCATGTCGAACCTCGGTTGCGATCGGACCACTGAGCCGTGACGACATTACGGGGGCGCAGATGGATGCGAAAGATCGATGGATAGGTCGAGCGAACCCATCATGAGCACGTAGCCCGCATGGGACGAAGCGCAACGCGGGACTTTATCGAGCCCTCCCGCCGGAACCGCCGTATCGATGATCGTGTTGTTAATCCATGAGAGCTGGGCCGATACATCGGCTCGAAGGAGACCGCGATGCAAACGACGAGATTTGAGCGGATGACGCTGGCGAGGTTTTTCGTGGCCGGATGGGTGGCCTTCTTCAGCCTGGCAATCGAACATGCCCAAGCGCAGTTTCCCGAACCTCCACCGCCACAACCTGGGCCGACCTTCAATCCATCGACTCCATACACAGTGCCTCAATCGCCCGAGATCCCCGTTTCACCAGGACTGCCAGGCGCCCTTCCGAGATCTGAGGTGGTCTCGCCTTCGGGTGGAAGTCCACCCGGCGCGGTCGCTCGCGCTCATCGGCGGCCGGTTACCGCGACGGGGACATCCAACGCCGCGAAAACGCACGAAAGCCGATATAGCCCTCGGCATCACCATCGGAACTGGAGCCACGGAAGTCACACCGCCGACGTTGAGGGTCTTTGGACAGCACGTCCGTTGACAATTACTGACAGCGGCTGGGGAGTGTGCGGTGCATTCGAATCCGCGAACAGATGTAATGCCGAGTGGACTCCTCGTTCGCATCGATGCGGGTGCATCGTGAGATAAAGCAAGTAGCCCGGATTGAGCGCAGCGAAATCCGGGAACGATCGCGCCGCCCAGACGCTGATCCCGGATTTCACTCCGTTCAATCCGGGCTACGCTCGCTGCCGGCGATGTTCGATGTCGGCTAAGCTCTGCGAGCGTTCCGCGTTGGATTGGCGGAAGGATTGGCGGGACGAAATTTGTTTTCGGGTAAGTGTTGGTCGGAGCGGCAGGATTTGAACCTGCGACCCCCTCGTCCCGAACGAGGTGCTCTACCAGGCTGAGCCACGCTCCGACTGACGCGGCTTATACAAGCCGGGTTCTGCAGCCGCAAGCGCCTCCGGTTCGCACCGGTTGCGGCTTGCGCGCCTACGCTATTTAGGCACTGATCCTCCGCCATGACAGCCCCTTTGGTGACCCGCGTGTCGAGGGCCGATGCCGCCGCGGTTGGCGACGCGGTGCGCTGCCTCAAGGCCGGTGGCCTCGTCGCCTTCCCGACCGAGACGGTTTACGGCCTCGGCGCCGACGCCACCGACGGCCGGGCGATCGCGCGGCTCTATGAGGCCAAGGGTCGGCCGGCGTTCAATCCGCTCATTGCCCATGTGGCCGATCTGGCCGCCGCGCGGGCGCTGGCGCGGTTCGAGGCGGAAGCCGAAAAACTTGCCAAAACGTTCTGGCCGGGGCCGCTGACGCTGGTGCTGCCCAAGACCGCGGGCTGTCCGGTCGCGGAGCTCGCCACCGCCGACCTCGACAGCATCGCGGTGCGCGTGCCCCATCACCCGGTGGCGCAGAAAATCCTTGCCGCTTTCGGCCGCCCGATCGTGGCGCCGTCGGCCAACCGTTCCGGCCACGTCTCGCCGACCACGGCTGCCCATGTGCTCGCCGATCTGCGCAACCGCATCGATCTCATCGTCGATGGCGGCGCCACGCCGGTCGGTGTCGAATCCACCATCGTCGCCTGCCTCGGCGCACCGATGTTGCTGCGGCCCGGCGGATTGCCGCGCGACGACATCGAACGCGTGCTGGGGCGACCGCTGGCCGAGTCGCCCACCGGCATCGCGCCGGAGGACGACGCGCCGCTCGCGCCCGGCATGCTGGCCTCGCATTATGCGCCGCGCACGCCATTGCGGCTCGATGCCGAACACGTCGCGGCCGGCGAAGCGCTGCTCGCGTTCGGACCGACGCCTGCAGATGGCAACGAGAACGCAGCGCGGGTGCTCAACCTTTCACACCGCGGCGATCTGATCGAAGCGGCGGCCAATTTGTTTTCACACCTGCGCGCGCTCGATGCCGCTGGTGCGAAGAGCATCGCCGTGATGCCGATCCCCCACGATGGCCTCGGCGAAGCCATCAACGACCGGCTGGCACGCGCCGCGGCGCCGCGACGCCGCGGTGAACGGTCGGGCCGCAGTTTGAATTGAACGACACGCCTTTATCGTTTCGGCAGCCGCTCGAAGGTCGGCAAGCCGTCGGGGATTTGATGGAACGCCGGCTTGTCGATGGTGTAGATCGCCATCTGCGGGCCGCCAAAAAGGCTTGGCTCGTCGAGCGTACCGACTTTCAAGATCACGGCGGCCAGACCGGGCCGGCGCGTGAGGAGATGCGTGCCGCATTCGGCGCAAAATTCCCGCGTCACCGCGCGTTCAAGATCGTTGCGGGTAAATTGCTTGGGTGTCCCCGCCGTGTAACTGAAACCGCCTGGCGGCATGAGCATGAACATGTTTGGCGAGCCGCCGCTGATATACTGGCATTCGCGGCAGTGGCACTGCGCTTTCAGCATCGGCTCGCCCTCGGCCACATAGCGCACCTTGCGGCAATAGCATCCGCCTTCCAGCTTCATGGCATTCTCCCTGATGCGAATATGGCCGCTCGTGGACCGCGCGCAAGTGGACATGATTTCTGGCCGAGCCACGACCCGATCAAGGACGCGCTTGCGCGGCGTTTGCCCGGCTGTCATCTATGGGGTCTGACCTCGTTTGCCTGGACCTGTCCCGATGCTCGATAAACCGCCAAGTCTGCACGCCACAAATCAGCACGCCAAAAAGCTCGACCCCGCTTTGCTCGCGCGTTTCGCCGCGATCGTCGGAGAGAAATTCGCCATCACCGATCCGGACTTGCAGGCGCCGTATCTGGTTGAGATGCGCAACATGTTCCAGGGCCACACGCCGGTCGTGTTGCGGCCGGCGTCGGTGGCCGAAGTTTCGGCGATATTGAAACTTGCCAACGACACCGGCACGGCGATCGTGCCGCAGGGCGGCAATACCGGCCTGGTCGGCGGCCAAATTCCCCTGCACAACGAAATCGTGCTTTCGCTCAACCGCATGGATCGCATTCGCGAGATCGATCCGACCTCCAACACCATCACCTGCGAGGCCGGCGTCACCTTGCAGCGCACGCGGGAAGCCGCCGCCGAGGTCGACCGGCTCTATCCGCAACTGTTGCCGTCGGAAGGCACCTGCACCATCGGCGGCAATCTTTCCACCAATGCCGGCGGCACGGCGGCGATTGCGCACGGCATCGCGCGTTCACACGTGCTTGGCATCGAGGTGGTGCTGGCCGACGGCAGGATCATGAACAATCTCAACAAGCTGAAAAAGGACAACACCGGCTACGACCTGAAAAACCTTTTCATCGGCGCCGAAGGCACGCTCGGCATCATCACCGCGGCGGTGCTCCGTCTGGTGCCGCGGCCGCGCTCGGTCGAGACCGCGTTTGCCGGCATAAAATCACCGGAAGCGGCGCTGGAGCTCCTCGGCATCGCCACGGAGCGCACCGCCGGCGGCGTCACCTCATTCGAGATCATGACCCGGCGCGGCATTGAACTCGTGCTCGAGCACGGCGCCGGCTGCCGCGACCCGCTCAGTTCGCCGCACGACTGGTACGCGCTGATCGAGCTGTCGTCGCAGCAGCGCGAAGGTTTGCGCGAGGTGATGGAAGAGATCCTGGCGGAAGGCATGGAGAAGGGTCTCGTCGCCGACGCTACCATCGCCGACAGCATCGAGCAGGCCAAGATGTACTGGCGCATCCGCGAATTGTTCGGCGAGGTGCAGCGTTACGCCGGCGGCTCGATCAAGCACGACGTCTCCGTACCGGTCGCCGCGGTGCCGGCCTTCATCGCCGAAGCCAACGAAGCCATCATCAAGCTCATTCCCGGCGCGCGGCCGCTGCCGTTCGGCCATCTCGGCGACGGCAATATCCACTACAACGTCACCCAGCCGGTCGGCGCCGACAAGGCTGAGTATTTGCGGCGCTGGGACGACGTCAATGCCGTGGTCTTCGCCGTGGTGAAGAAATACGGCGGCTCGATTTCCGCCGAGCATGGCATCGGCGTCGTCAAGCGCGATCTGTTGCCGTCGGTGAAGGATCCCGTCGCGTTCGCGCTGATGCACGATCTCAAGCAGCTGCTCGATCCCAAGGGGATTCTTAATCCGGGCAAAGTGCTTTAGCACCATCCAATCGAACGCCGAGAAAGCGGCCTTGATCAGTTGCAGATTTATTGATCCAGTCAACTGCTAGACTTGGAGCGAGAAAGCCTCCATCAAGCCGCGCTTGCCTGCAGGCGTAATCGTCAACGCGCGTCCATCGCGCACGCGCTCAACCCACTTCAGCTCAAAGCACCGGCTCGCCAGCGCCGCACCGACCGCACCGCCGATATGCGGGCGGCGCTCGGTCCAGTCCAGGCACGGCCGGCAGAACACCCGACGCTTGCTGCGCGCGTGCGAAAGGTCGACGCCGAGCTTGCCGAGAAATTCCGTGCCGGCCGGCGTCACTTCGCCGGCTTCGTCGCCGAGGATGACGTGCTCGCACTCGGTCAAGCGCTCGGCCAAGCCGACGCCGAGCACGCCGGCGATATGGTCGTAACAGGTGCGGGCGTGCCGCAGCTGATCTTCCAGGCGCGATTTGGGCTGGTAGCGCGGTGGCCCGGCGAGCGCGACGTTCATGATGCCCTCGAGCATCTGTCCGACATGAGGTCCGGCCAGGCGGTAATAGCGATGGCGGCCCTGCTTCATCAGCACCAGGAGCCGCGCCGCATGCAGCTTGCCGAGATGGCCGCTGGTGGTTTGCGGCGTCACGCCGGCGGCAAAGGCCAGCTCAGTCGCGGTCAGCGCGCGGCCGCCGAGCAGCGCGCACAGGATATTGGCGCGGGCCGGATCGCCGACCAGAGCCGCGACTTCGGCCATTTGCGGTGCGTTCGACATGCACCAAATATGGACGCCGCGGCGCGCCATTGCTACCGGCAATGCTTCGCTCGCGGCCGAAGCAAATCGGGTGGACTAGCGCGGCTGGCGTACCGATGTTGCGGCCGAGCGAAAGGAAACCTCGTGAGCGATAAAGCCGCCCTCCCCGTTCCGCGCGTCTTCTACGGCTGGTTCGTCGTCGCCGCGGCCTTTGCCGTGACTTTCGTCAATTTCGGCTGCGCCTATTCGTTCAGCGCCTTCGTCGCCCCGTTGCAGCAAGAATTCGGCATGTCGCGCGGTTCCGTGTCGCTGGTGTTTTCGCTGGCGGGCTTTCTCTATTTCAGCCTCGGCATGGTCTCAGGCCCGCTCGCCGACCGCTGGGGCTCGCGGCAAATGGCGGTGATCGGCATGATCTTGATCGGCCTCGGCCTGGCCGCGGCGGGCGCGGCGCGCAGCCTGGCCGAAGTCTATGCCGCCTACGGGCTCGGCGTCGGCTTGGGCGTCGGCTGCTCCTATGTGCCGGCCATGGGCGCGGTGCAGCGCTGGTTCGTGCGCCGCCGCGGCTTTGCCTCGGGGCTGGCTTCCGCAGGCATCGGTGTCGGCACGCTCGCGGTGCCGCCGTTCGCGTCGTTCCTCATCGACACCACGGGATGGCGCGAGGCCTATCTGATCCTTGGCATTCTCGCCGCCATGGTCGGCATCGGCATGGCGCTCCTGATCGGCAACGACCCGCGCGATCGCGGCCTGGTGCCGGACGGCGACGTGGTGCGGGCGAATGTTCAGACCGATCTGTCAGGCGGCGCCTCCATGCGCGAAGCGATCACGTCGCGGCGCTTCATCGGTCTCTACGCCGCCTGTCTCGCCTGCTCGTTCGGCGTGTTCGTTCCGTTCGTCCATCTCGTGCCCTACGCCGTCGATCATGGTGTGACGCAAGCGCGCGGGGTTCTGCTGCTCAGCGCCATCGGTATCGGCAGCGCCGCCGGGCGTTTCTTCCTCGGCGGCTTGGCCGACTGGCTCGGCCGCGAGCTTTCGCTGGTGGCGATGTATGTCGGCATGGCACTCGCGCTGGTCATCTGGGCGGTGTCGACGGAATTTTGGCCGCTGGCCGTCTTCGCTTTCCTGTTCGGCGTCGCCTATGGCGGCTGGGTCGCGCTCTTGCCGGCCGTGGTGATGGATTGTTTCGGCAGCCGCAATGTCTCAGGCATTATCGGCGTGCTCTACACCAGCGTCGGCTTCGGCACCTTGATCGGCCCGAGCGCCGCCGGCTTCGCCTTCGACGTCACCGGCAGCTACACGATCCCGATCGTCGCCAGCATTGCCGCCAATGTGCTGGCCGCCGGCATCACCATCGCCACCTCACGGCCATCACGCGGCTAAAACAACGACGCTTGATCGTCGGATGGTTTTGGCTGTTTTATTTTTTTCTCTTTGGCGGCGGGTGCGCTCACGGCCACTGGCGCGGTACCGGCTGGAACCGGTGCAATCAGCGCCGCGGAATCGTTGACGACGCGATTCACCGCGGTCGAGACTTCATAGACTTCGAGCAACCCCTCGTCGGCCGGCGCGAACAATGCGGCGGCGACATCGGCTTCGACATTGGCGCAGTCGAGCCACAGGTCGAACGCTTCCGGCTTGACGAACACCGGCATGCGGTCGTGGATGGCGGACAGCATGCTGTTCGCCCGCGTGGTGACGATAGCGACGGTATCGACCTCCTCGCCGTTCGGCCCGGTCCAGGTCTCGTACAGGCCGGCGAAGGCGAGCGGCGGCGCGGTGCCGTCGGCGCTGCGTTTGGCACGCACCAAATAGGGCCGCCGCGGCGCGCCGGCATTGGCCGCGGCCGGCCATTCGTAGAAGCCGTCGGTCGGGATCAGGCAGCGCCGCCGCCGCATGGCGTTGCGGAACGCAGACTTGTCGAGCGCGGTCTCGCCGCGCGCATTGATCAGCAACGCAAAGCCCTTCGGATCCTTGACCCAAGACGGCAACAGGCCCCAGCGCATCAGCGCGAACGAGCGCTTGCCGTTGTCGAGGCGCACAACCGGGATCGGCTGGGTCGGCGCCACGTTGTAGCGCGGCGGGAAATTCGGCAGCTCGGCGTAGCCGAACATGGCCCGGATCGCTTCCGGCGTCGAGAGGATGACATAGCGTCCGCACATGGTCTAAGAGCTAATGCCCGATTGAAGAGAATCCAGGGCGCCGGTTTCGCCGCCGACACTAACCGAAATCCTGTGAGCTTAAATGAGCAACGACGAACGATCGCGCACTTATCCAACGCGGCCGTATCTGGCGGTGAGCGCCGCCATCTTCCGCGACGGCCGGGTGCTGATCGTGCGCCGGGCGCGGCCGCCGGCCCACGGCCTCTATACGCTGCCCGGCGGCGGCGTCGAGCTCGGCGAGACCTTGGAGGAGGCCGTCATCCGCGAGGTCCGCGAGGAGACCGGCCTCGACGTCGAGCCGGTGGCGCTTGCGGGCTATCGCCAGGCCATCACGCGCGATGCCGCGGGCGGGGTCGAGCGGCATTTCGTGATTTTGCCGTTCGCGGCGCGCTGGATCGCCGGCGAGGTTGCGCTCAACGAGGAATTGGCCGAAGCCCAATGGCGCGACCCGTCGGCGCTGTCCGACTTGAAGACCACCGAAGGGCTCGGGCTGATCGTCAGCGCGGCCTGGGAGCGGATCGTCAAGGCGCGGTGATGCCGCGTGCCTCAACCATGCCGCGTTGTCATGCTTGCTCGACCGTCCGCTCGACCTTTAGGTTTGTGCCGCCGATGCTTCGAACATTGACCGCGCTGTTGTTTGCAATGTGCCTCGTTGCCGGGCCGGCCGGCGCGCAATTTTTCCAGTTCGGGCAGCCGCCGCAGCAGCCCTATCAACAGTATCCTCAACAGTATCCGCCCAGACCGCAGGCCCCGGCCCAGCCGAAACCCGGGCTGCCGCCGCTAGGCAGGGCCCAGCCCCCGGGCGCGCCGCAATCGTCGGCGCCGGTGGCGCCGCAGATCGTGTCGGCGCCTTACGATCGCGATCTGCAGCGGCTGTCGGAAATCCTCGGCGCGCTGCATTTCCTGCGCGGCATTTGCGGCAGCAACGAAGGCCCGAAATGGCGCAACGAGGCGCAGGCACTGATCGAGGCCGAAGCGCCCAACGGCGACCGCCACGATCAGATGGTGGCGAGCTTCAACCGCGGCTATCGCGGTTTCCAGCAAAGCTACCGCAGCTGCACGCCGGCGGCCGGCGTCGTCATCCAGCGCTACCTCGAAGAAGGCGCCCATATCGCCCGCGAGATCACCGCCCGCTACGCGAACTAACGCCGGAAATAGCTGTCCTGCAGGCATTAACCCTGCCCTGAGGTTCGATTTTTGCCCCCGAAATCCCATGCTAGTTTGATTGTAGGACAGGGACAGCGCCGGGGCTGGCGCGAGAGAAAATCATAATGAGTACGGCGACACCAAATTTGGCCGCACGTGAAGCGGTGCCCGAGCATGAGCAGAAACGCATCGCGCTAGGTTTTTTGCACGACGCCTGGACCGAGGCGCTCCATGACGGCATCGACGGCGATTGCCTGGCGCAGACCGCGCTGTTTCTGGCGCTGGCCGAATTGACCACGACCTACGGCGAAGACGCGGCCGCCCGCTACGCGGAAAACTTGAGCGCCCGCATCCGCAACGGCGAATTCTCGGTCCAGATTTCGCGGCAATAGCCGCAACGCTTACGAAAATCTACGGCTTCATGCGCGCTTCGGATTGAGCGCAGTCAACATGCGCTCGCCCCCTGAACGCGTGCTGCCGAATTTCCGCGATCGGCCCCGTAGAACGAATTGTTTTGGAAAATAGTCCCGCGGCCTCGCCGCTACTGTGTCATTTTACCTGTATCGTCGAACGATTCCCAACGCCTGGGTGGCTTCGTTCGCGTTTTTGTTTGCTCTCCGCATCGAGAATTCTACTGCGTACCCAAGCCTTGAGAGAAGCCGGCCAGTGTCCTAGATTCGCTGATGATATTTGGAAAGTTTTTGCCATGAAGGCTGCCCTCCTCCCCGACCGTGGTGTGGTCAAAGTTGCCGGTGACGGCGCCCGGAGCTTTTTGCATGGACTTGTTACGGCTGACGTTCTCGAGCTTACGCCGGGAACGGCGCGGTTCTGCGCGCTGCTGACGCCGCAGGGCAAAATCATCGCCGATTTCATCGTCAGCGAGGCGCCGGCGAAGGACGGCGGCGGCTTTTTCCTCGATGTGCAGCGGGCGCTTTGCGTCACACTGGTTGCCAAGCTAAATATCTACAAACTCCGCGCGAAGGTGATCGTGGAAGATCTCTCCGCGGTGCTCGGCGTGCTCGCCGCCTGGGAGGGCAGCGGCACGACCAAAGGCGATACGACAAGATTTGGCTTGAGCTATGCCGATCCGCGGCTGCCGGCGCTCGGCCTGCGCGCGATGCTACCGCCGCATCTTGCCGCGGCTGCGGCGGCCGAGCTTGGCGCCACGCTCGTCGATGCCGGGCAATACGAGGCGCACCGCATCGCGCTCGGCGTGCCGCAGGGCGGCCTCGATTTCAGCTACGGCGATGCCTTCCCGCACGAGACCGACATGGACCAGCTCGGCGGCATCGATTTCACCAAGGGCTGCTATGTCGGCCAGGAGGTCGTCTCGCGCATGGAGCACCGCGGCACGGCGCGCAGCCGCGCGGTGCCGGTGCGCTATGACGGCGCGGCGCCCGCGGCCGGCACCGCGGTGACGGCCGGCGACCGCCAGGTCGGTACCATGGGTTCCGCCGCGGCCGGCCGCGCGGTCGCGCTGTTGCGGCTCGACCGGGTGGCGGAGGCGATGTCGCGCGGTGAGCCGCTGCTCGCGGGCGGCGTGCCGATCCATCTGGTCAAGCCGGACTGGGCGCGCTTTGCCTTTCCTGGCGAAACCAAAGCGGCCGAATGAAAGCCATGAAAGCTCCCGTACACGCCGACGGCCTCGTGCGCTGTCCTTGGCCCAAGGACGATGCGCTCTACCTCGCCTATCACGACCAGGAATGGGGCGTGCCGGAATACGACGACCGCGCGCTCTACGAAAAACTCATGCTCGACGGTTTTCAGGCCGGCCTGTCGTGGATCACCATTCTGCGCAAGCGGGAAAACTTCCGCCACGCCTTCGATGGTTTCGTTCCGGAAAAAATCGCGCGCTACCGGCCGGCCAAGGTCGAGCGGCTGATGCAGGATGCCGGCATCGTGCGCAACCGCGCAAAGATCGAAGGCGCCGTGCGCTCGGCGCGGGCCTGGCTCGACATCATGGACAAGGGGCCCGGCTTCTCGAAGCTGTTGTGGGACTTCGTCGACGACAAGCCCAAGGTCAACCACTATAAGACCAGGGGCCAGGTGCCGGCGGAGAGCGCAATCTCGCGCGCGATCTCCGAGGAGTTGGCGCAGCGCGGCTTCAAATTCTGCGGGCCGACCATCGTCTACGCGTTCATGCAGGCGGTCGGCATGGTCAACGATCATCTGGTCACCTGCCATCGCCACGCGGCATGCCAAAAACTCGGGTCGCACGGCCGTGGCTGACACGGCGCAGCGCGCCAAGCGGGCGACGCGACTGGCATCCGAGCCGCGCGCCTGGCAGCGCATGTTGTCGGGGCGCCGGCTCGATCTGCTCGATCCGTCGCCGCTCGACATTGAGCTCGAAGATATTGCGCACGGGCTGGCGCGCGTGGCGCGCTGGAACGGTCAGACCAAGGGCGCACACATCTTTTCCGTGGCGCAACATTGCCTGTTGGTCGAAGCGCTGGCGCGGCTGCGCGCGCCGCGGCTCGATCGCGGCGGCCGGCTTGCGGTGCTGTTGCACGACGCGCCCGAATACGTGGTCGGCGACATGATCTCGCCGTTCAAGGCGGTGATCGGCGGCGACTACAAGGCGGTCGAGTTGCGGCTCCTCAGTGCAATTCATCGGCGCTTCGGGCTGCCGGCGGAAGCCTCGGCCGAGATCAAAACGCTGATCAAAATAGCCGACAGCGGCGCCGCCTATCTCGAAGCCACCCGGCTTGCCGGTTTCGAAGCCGCGGAAGCGCGCCGCTTCTTCGGCCGGCCGCCGGCCGTCTCCGCCACCATGGAGCGCGATTTCTTGAAACCCTGGCCCGCGGAAACGGCCGAAGCGCGCTATGCCGAGCGAATCAAAAAACTCGCCGACGTGTGATCGTCACACTTGCGCCGCTCGCGATTCCTAATATCCATATCCGTCATCCTGAGGTGGCCGCGAAGCGGCCCTCGAGGATGCACGGCCCGGGCCGTCGCCCTTCGAGGCTCGCTTCGCTCGCACCTCAGGGTGACGGAAAAGGATTTGATGATTCACGTTTGCTCGCTCGCCCGCCTGCATGAAACCGTCGCAGGCACCGGCGCGCGCCATGTCGTGTCGCTGATCGGCGACGAGGGTAATGTGGTACGGCCGCATGCCGTCGCGCCGGAGAACCATCTGTGGCTGCGGCTGCACGATATTTCTGCACCCCTCGATGGCTACATCATGCCGGGCGAGGAACACGTCGCCGATCTCATCCGCTTCGTGCGCGGCTGGGACCGCCGCAGCCCCCTGGTGGTGCATTGCTACATGGGTATCAGCCGCTCGACGGCGAGCGCCTATGCCAGCGTCTGCGCGCTCAATCCGCAGCGTGACGAGGATCGGCATCGCGCAGGCGCTGCGCCGCGCCTCGCCGACGGCGACGCCCAATATCCGCATCGTGTCGCTGGCCGACCGGCTTCTCGGCCGCGACGGCCGCATGGTCGCCGCCATCGAGACCATCGGCCGGGGCTGTCTTGCCGAAGAAGCCGCGCCGTTCCGGCTCGACCTGGAGTAGGATGCGCAACGCCGCATTCTAAACTCGCAGCGGCGATTTGTGGGCGGGGGCTCCGATGGACGGCTTGTTCGTTTCGATCGTGCTGCTGCTGCTGGCTGCGCCGGTCATCGGCATTGTCGCCTTGATCAGAAGCATCACCGATCGCAATCTGTTGCTGCAACTCGATTCGAGAGTGAGGGTGCTGGAAGGGGTGCGGGTCGCGGCAGGCGCTGCGACACCGGCAAGGGCAGAGCCCGCGCCGGCGCCAGCTACAATTGTTGCTCGCACCGGTGGAGCCTACGCCCACACCTGCCCCACCAACGCCGCCACCAACATCAGTCTCGCTTTTGTCGCCTTCGCCTGTCCAATCGTCGACGCCGCAAGCGATCGGCTTCGAGGAAAAATTCGGCACGCGCTGGGTGGTCTGGGTCGGCGGCGTGGCGCTGGCGCTCGGCGGTATCTTTCTGGTGCGCTATACGATCCAGCAGGGCTTGATCGGTCCGGGGGTGCGGATTTTTCTCGGCGCCTTGCTGGCGCTTGCGCTGGTCGCCGTAGGCGAATGGTCGCGGCGCACCGAGAAGCTTTCGACGCTCTCTGGCGTGCCGTCGGCGCATATTCCAGGCACGCTGACCGCGGCCGGCACCACGGTCGCCTATGCCACCGTCTATGCGGCGTACGGGCTCTACGGATTCCTGCCACCGGCAGCGGCTTTCATCCTGCTCGGCGCCGTGGCGCTGCTCACCTTGGGCGCCGCATTGCTGCATGGACCTGCGCTCGCCGGCCTGGGCGTGATCGGCGCCTATCTGGCGCCGATGCTGGTTGCCTCCGCCCAGCCGGATTTCTGGTCGCTGTATGTTTACATCGCCGTCGTCAATGCGGCCGCGTTCGCGCTGGCGCGGTTTCGCATGTGGCTCTGGCTCGCCATCGCGGCGGTCGTGCTGGGCGCGCTGTGGACGCTGCCGGGAATTCAGGCCGATAGCGTCGCGGCGCTGGGCGCGCATGTCTTCCATGCGCTCGCCGGCTTCGCGCTGGTCGCAACGTTCCTGGTCTGCGGCTTGTTGTACGGGCCACCGGCCGCGCCCGGCACGGTCGACCGCCTCTCGACATTGGCGCTCGTGGTCTATCTGTTGGCCGCCGCATTCCTGGTGCTGGCGAGCCGGCATGATCCTGTCGCGCTCACCGCCTTTGTCGTCTTGACCGTCGCGACCGTCGCCATCGCCTGGCGCACCGAGGCGGCGGCCGGCGCCGTACCGGCCGCCGCGGTCCTGGCCGCGTCTGGTGATGGCGCACTGGGCGGTGCACATGAATGTCCAGGGACTGCTGGCGCCGTCCGGTCCGGCGGCGCCGGCGATCCCGGAGCCGGAGCGCTACGATTACGGCTCGCACCTGATCCTCGCCGCCGGCTGGGCCGCGCTGTTCGGCATCGGCGGATTTTTGGCGCAAGGCCGCTCGTCGCGCGCGCTGGTGCCGATGCTGTGGAGCGCCGCGGCCGTGTTCGCGCCGCTCGCCATGCTGGTCGCTCTCTATTATCGCATCGCCCAGTTCGATCGCTCGCTGCCGTTCGCGGCGCTGGCGCTGCTGGTCGCCGCGATCTTTGCGCTCGCGACCGAGACACTGGCGAAACGCCAGCCGCGGCCCGGCCTGATGGCGGCAAGCGCGATGTTCGCCACCGGCACGCTCGGCGCGCTGGCGCTGGCGATGACATTTGCGCTGGAGAAGGGCTGGCTCACCATTGCGCTTGCCCTGACGGTGCCGGGCATCGCCTGGGTCGTGGAACAACGGCCGCTGCCTTGGCTGCGCTGGCTTGCTGCCATCATGGTCGCCGTGGTCGCCGCGCGCGCGGCCTACCAACCGACGATCGCCGGCGCCGATCTCGGCACCACGCCGATCTTCAACTGGCTGCTCTACGGCTACGGCGTCCCGGCCGCGGCCTTCTGGGTCGCGGGATGGCTGCTGCGGCGGCGCGCCGACGATCTGCCGGCACGCATGGTCGATGCCGGCGCCATCCTGTTCACGGTGTTGCTCGCTATGCTGGAGATCCGCCACTACGTCACCGGCGGCGACATCTACCGCGTGCCGAACAGCGTCGTGGAAGCCATGCTCTCCGTCAATGTCGGGCTGGCGATGACTATCGGGCTCGAGCGCGTGCGCGAACGCACCGGCAGCATCGTGCACAATGCGAGCGCGCTATTGATCGCGGCGCTAACGCTTGTCGCCATCATCGCCGTGCTGTCGGCCGCTTGGGAGGCGCGTTTCAACGGCACTCCGGTGGGCGGCGCGTTCTTCAACCTGATCCTGTTGGGCTACGGCCTGCCGGCGGTGCTCGCCATCATGCTGGCGTTGATCGCGCGCACCACGCGGCCGATCGCCTACCGCATCGCCGCCACCACCACCGCAGTGACGCTTGCTCTGTTCTATCTGACGCTCGAGGTGAAGCGGCTGTTTCATGGGCCGGTATTGGGAGGCCCGATCAGCGATGCCGAGCAATATACCTATTCGACCGTCTGGCTCGCCTTCGGCATCGCGCTGCTTGCGGTCGGCTTCTTTCTGCGCTCGCAGCCGGCGCGGCTGACTGCGCTCGCCGTCATCGCGTTGACCATCGCCAAAGTCTTCATCATCGATACCGCGAGCATCAGCGGTATCTATCGCGCGCTATCGGTGATCGGGCTTGGCGTAGTGCTGCTCGGCATCGGCTGGGTTTACCAGCACGTGCTTTATCCACGCGCGCGAACAGAGGAAGCTTCGTAGTTTGCCGGCTGCTAATCGTCCGACGGACGCGCGGTCGCAACCGATGTCGCCGATCCCGGCGCCGGCGCAATGTCACGCTTGACGCTGGCGCCGCCGATCGCACTGCGCGGATTGCGCTGATAGAAGTCGCAATAAGCGAACGACAGGCCGGAGATCGAGCCGCGGAAGCTGCGGTAATCGATTTTCTGCACGCGGAAGCACGGCTCGATCGGCAGGCCGGCGAGATGCGCGCACATCGAATTGCTGCTGACCTTGATGGTGCCGGCCGGCAGCGCCGCGAAGCGCACCTGGGCCTGGCCGCCCGGCCGGATGGTGCCGACCACGGAGCCGTCGGAGAAGATGCGGCCCATGCCGGCGGTGCCGTCAAAGCAGGTATAGCTGAACAGCTTGCCGACGACGAAAGCTCTGGCCTGCTCCGGTGCCAGCTCCTCGGCGACCGCCGAAGCGGCCCCCACCACGAACGCACAGACGATGGCCACGCGCAGCAACATGGGCGACTCCACGATCGACATGCGAGCGACGTTAACAAAATTTCTTAACGGTCCCCTTACCATACTGACCCCGATGGTCGGCAACTTTGTGGCCAAATCGCGGACGTCTTTACCCGATTTTTACCACGATCCGGCCGCGCACCTGCCCCTCGACGATCCGCCGGCCGGCTTCGATGACATCGCCGAGCCCGATCTCGGTGGTCATCGCCGCGATCTTGTCCCGCGGCAGATCCCGTTCCAGCCGATGCCATGCCAATTGCCGCAGCGGCAATGGGCACATCACCGAATCGACGCCGAGCAATGACACCCCGCGTAGGATGAATGGCGCCACCGAGGTCGGCAAGTCCATGCCGCCGGCCAGCCCACAAGCGGCGACGGCGCCGCCATAGCGTGTCATGGAAAGCACATTGGCGAGCGTCGTCGAGCCCACTGCATCGATGCCGCCGGCCCAGCGCTCCTTGGCGAGCGGCCGCGCCGGGCCGCTGAGCTCCTTGCGGTCGATGATGTCGCTGGCGCCGAGCCCCTTGAGATAGTCGGCTTCGGCCGGCCGGCCGGTCGAGGCGGTAATTTGGTAGCCGAGCTTGGCGAGGATCGCGATGGCGACCGAGCCGACACCGCCGGCGGCGCCGGTGACGACGATCGGGCCGCGGGCCGGCGTGACGCCGGCGCGCTCCAGCGCCATCACCGAGAGCATAGCGGTATAGCCCGCGGTGCCGATCGCCATGGCCTCGCGCGCGCTAATGCTTTGCGGCAGCCGCACCAGCCAGTCGCCTTTGACGCGCGCCTTCTGCGCATAGGCGCCGAGATGGGTCTCGCCGAGGCCCCAGCCGTTGAGCACGACCTTGTCGCCCGGCTCCCAAGCCGGGTGTGACGAAGATTCAACAGTGCCGGAAAAATCGACGCCAGCGATCATCGGGAAGCGGCGCACCACCGGCGCCTTGCCGGTGACCGCAAGGCCGTCCTTGTAGTTCAGCGTAGAATATTCGACGCCGACGGTGACGTCGCCGTCCATCAGATCGTTTTCGTCGAAGTCGGTGAGCCGGACCGTTTGCCCGGCTTCCGCCTTATCGATGACGATGGCTTTGAAGGTTCCCATGCTGGTCTCTTGATAACGATTCGCCTTGGGATGGCGCAACGGGATGACTGGGAATTATACGCTGGCCGCAATCTGCGTATAAGGCCTTGCCGGCGTCGCTATTCGGTGTTATACGCAATCCGCGGATTGCGTATAACATTGACAAGCCATCGATAGGCCATGGGACCGCCCGTCCTCTTACTGCAAACGACCTACGCCGAACTGCTGGAACGTTGCAAAGCAACGGCATTCCAGACTGACTTTCCCGAGAACGGAGCATTCGTCCCAAAAACGATAAGAGGCAAGCGCTACTGGTACTTCCAACACTCCGCCAAAGCCGGCCGCGGGCAAAAGTATGTCGGGCCCGAAACCCCCGAGCTACTTGAGCAAATTTCCCATCATAAGCAGGTGCGCGACGATGAACGCGAACGGCGGTCCTTGGTTTCAACCCTTATCCGCTCATTTGGACTTCAGCCCCCTTCCTCCGAAACCGGAGAAATAATCGGCGCCCTGGCAAAAGTCGGCGTATTTCGTCTCCGCGGAGTCCTAGTCGGCACAGTCGCGTATCAAACCTATGCAGCGATGTTAGGCAGTCCTCTTCCACGCGCAGCTATGCGAACTAATGACATCGATATTGCGCAATTTACAAATACATCGATTGCCGTGAAAGAAAGGACGCCTCCCGTACTTGATGTCCTCAAACAAGTCGACAAGACGTTCAGGGCTGTTCCTCACATCCGTGAGCGCAATGTTACAAGTTACGTCGGCAGGGGCGGAGTGCGCGTTGATTTCCTCACACCGAACCAAGGACGCGATACCGACGTGCCCCAATCGCTTCCAGCATTTCAAACGGATGCAGAACCTCTCAGGTTTCTAGATTTTCTAATCAGTGATCCCGAGCCTGCCGTCGTCTTGCATGGTGCGGGCGTCTATGTGCTCGTACCATCACCACAGCGCTACGCTGTCCATAAACTCATAGTTTCACGTCGCCGGCCGGAAGGGGCCGCCAAGCGCGACAAGGATATTGATCAGGCGGCTTCGCTGTTTCTCGTGCTTGGTGAAAAGAGTTCGCACGAGCTAAAGACAGCCTGGGAAGAAGCTTCCAGGCGTGGTAAGACTTGGCGCCAACTTCTCGTCGAAGGCCTGAGCCAACTACCGCCACGCCCTCGTGACATTTTGCTGAAAGCGATAGACGAAAAGCGGGGTATCATTCCCCGAATTGATCTCACGTTTAATAATCCTGTTCCACAATACGACTTCGGGCGAGACATTGTGACTTTTATGGGCGAAGCGCTTGGGAAGCAGGTCCGTTGTGCTGTAAGCCGCGAAACGCTCGCTGATCACTTCGGAGCCAATAACGTTTCGAACGAGGGCCGACTGGAAATATTCCGCCAAAATCGCTCCGCAATGGAGCAACTCTTAAATGAAAAGTACCTCCATTGGCCTGTGGAGGAACCGGAGCACGTCCTATTGAAGACCGTGGATGTCGCCAAATTGCGGAAAAGTATTGCCGAGCGTCATTGAAGCTATATTGCTTCAGGAACGCGCCGCAGCAGAGTTCCTTATTGTTCGTGACGGTCCCGGTTAGGCCGGCGCGGCGGCGACGCGTTCGACCGGCTTCTCGACGATCGGCAGGTTGATCAGCGCGGAGAGCACGCCGAACAGGATCGCCAGCCACCACACCACATTGTACGAGCCGGTGCGGTCGAACG
This sequence comes from uncultured Alphaproteobacteria bacterium, assembly GCA_963724715.1. GTDB lineage: Bacteria > Pseudomonadota > Alphaproteobacteria > Rhizobiales > Xanthobacteraceae > BOG-931. The sequence goes on from CAVRVV010000009.1 coordinate 1,184,096, forward strand.
CGATGCCGCCGATCCAAACGCCGAGGAAGCCGCCAACCTGGTGACTGAAGAAGGCGAAGCCCGCCAAGGTCGCCAGCCATTTGGTGCCGAACATCAGGGCGATGATGCCGTTGGTCGGCGGCACGGTCGACAGCCACATCAGGCCCATGATCGCCGCGAAGATCAGGCAAGAGACCGTCGTGACCGGAAACGAGATGAACGCCAGGATGGCCGCGGCGCGGACGAAATAGATGAACGAGAGCAAATAGCGCTTGGGCATGCGGTCGCCAAGCCAGCCGGCGGTGACCGAGCCGATGATGTTGAACAGCCCGATGGTCGCGATGGTCCAGCCGCCGACCTGCGCGGAGAGCCCGCGATCGACCAGATAGGACGGCATGTGCACGGTAATGAATTGCAGCTGGAAGCCGCAGGTAAAGAAGCCGAGCACCAACAGAATGTAGGAGCGATGGGCAAAGGCCTCGCCGAGCGCGTGCCGGAGCGACTGCGTCGACACTGGCTCCATCGTCGACCCGGTCTTCGGCGTGGCCAGTGCCAGCGACAGCGGCAGCACGCCCAGCATGCTGACGGCGAAGATGATGAGGGTCTGCTGCCAGCCGAACATGTCCATCAGCATGACGGCGATCGGCGAATAAAGGAACTGCCCGAACGATCCCGCCGCGGTGCCGAAACCGAAGGCGATCGAGCGGTATTCCTTCGGCAAGATCTTGCCGAACGCCGCGAGAATGACGGGGAACGAGCAACCGGCGAGACCAAAACCGAGCAACACGCCCGCCGAAGCATCGAGCAGCGGCACGCTGGTCGCGTGCGACATCAGCACCAGGCCGGCCGCGTAGAGCAGCGCGCCGGCGCAGACCACGCGGATGGTGCCGAAGCGGTCGGCGATCATGCCGCCGAGCGGTTGGCCGATGCCCCAGAGCAGGTTCTGCAGAGCGAGCGCGAACGCGAACACGTCGCGGCCCCAGTGGTTGGCGTTCGACAGCGGCGTCAGGAAAAAGCCCATCGTCGAACGCGGACCGAAGGCGATCAGCGTGATCAGGCAGCCCATGCCGATGACCAGCGCCGGCGTGCGCCACGTGGCGGCAATGCCGGCGGCCGCGCCGGATTGCGACGGATTGGGCCGATTCTCGCTGGTGGTCATGGCCGCCCCGGTCAGTCGCGAATTTCAAAAAGCCGCGCAATATAGAGCCGCAGACCTGATCGCCCAAACGAAATATGCCCTGCGTCCGTTCGTGCATGGCTGGCCCGCGCCATAGGGCCGGGTTTGCCACGGTCCGCGACACTAGATATGGGTTTTTGCAGCTGATGCTATTTTTGGTGCGAACGCCAATGTCGCTTTTTTGCTCCGACGCCTTCGTCTCACCGCTTGAAGTCGAAGCGGCGGTAACGCGCGCGCTCGAGGAAGATCTCGGCCGCGCCGGCGACGTCACGTCGATCGCGACCATACCGGAGGACACCGGCGGCCGCGCCGTCGTCGTCGCGCGCAAGCCCGGCGTCGTCTCAGGCCTGCCGCTGGTCGAAGCGGCATTCCGCCGGCTGTCGCCGGCAATCGAGATAAAACCCCATGGCCGCGATGGTATGGCAATTGCTGCCGGGACCAAATTGATGACCATCGCCGGCAATGCGCGCGCGCTGCTGTCCGCCGAGCGCACCGCGCTCAATTTCCTCGGCCATATGTCCGGGATAGCCACCGCGACCTCGGCCTTCGTTCAGCGCATCGCCCACACCAAGGCGTGCATCATCTGCACGCGCAAGACCACGCCGGGACTGCGCGCGCTGGAAAAATACGCGGTGCGCTGCGGCGGCGGCTTCAATCACCGCTTCGGCCTCGACGATGCCGTCCTGATCAAAGACAACCACATCGCGGTGGCCGGCGGCATCCGCGCCGTGCTGACGCGCGCCAAGGCGGCGATCGGGCATCTGGTGAAGATCGAGATCGAGGTCGATTCGCTCGACCAGCTCAAGGAAGTGCTGGATGTCGGCTTGGCCGACGTGGTGCTGATCGACAATTTCGATCTCGACGCCATGCGCAAGGCCGTAGCCTTGGTGGCGGGCCGTCTGGTCATCGAAGCTTCGGGCGGCATCACGCTGGACAGCGCTGCTGCGATCGCCGAAACCGGCGTCGATTATCTCAGCTCCGGCTCACTCACCCATTCGGTGCAGAATCTCGACATCGGTCTCGACATCGAGATGTAAATGCGGCGCCGTTATTTCTGCGCCTTGTCGGCCGGCGGCGCCGCCGATCGCAGATATTGCTCCGACGGTTTTTTGGTCGGGCTGGTCTTCGCCGGATGATGGTGGGTTTTGCCGCTTGCCAATGCGCTTTGTGGAACGGCGGTTGCGATTGCGAAAGTGAATGCGATCGCGACGGCTACTCTCATTGCTAATGACATCACGCCAATCTCCGTTCGGTTCCCACGTTCAAGACCCAGCGATAGTAACACATTAAATCATCACCGTGGTCACAGTCGGCCTTGATCGCTTGGATGCCGAATTGTTCGTGTTGGCCATCTTGTCAAGGGTCAATGACCGCCGAAGGCGGCGCTTCGCGCCCTTGACAAGATGGCCAACACGAACAGAAACGCTGTCCAAGCGATCAAGGCCGATTTCTAGGCGGTGCAATTTTTTATTTTGATGTGAGGCGCCGCGGGAACTGGTCGAAGTTACAGCCTCGCAGTAGCGTCACTCTTGCCAGGCATCGCTGCCGCTTGCGGGCCCTTCACGGTCGCATCCGGCGTGTCGGCCTTGCTGGTGTTCGGCACCGGGCCATAGGCCGGATCGGTGTCGCCATCGCCCCAGTTCTTCGGCCGATAGAAGGTGTGGACACCGAGCTTGTAGAGCTTGGTCATCTCGTGGACCCAGCTCGGATGCACCCAGTAGGCGTGATAGTGGGTGGCGTGGCCGACTTCGGTGAGCCAAATCTTGCCGTCGAGCATGTCCTTGGCGATACGCTTGGCTTGCTCCCACATATCGGGCTCGTCGACCTTGTTGAGGTCTTTGCCTTCGCAGGCGAAGGTGAACTGGCAGGCCAGGTGCCGGCCGGAGTTTTGATAGACCACGCCGCAGACGTCGTTGGGGTAATAGCCGGAGAACACCCGGTTCATCACCACTTGCGCCACCGCCTGCTGGCCCTTGAACGGCTCGCCGCGCGCCTCGAAATAAACCGCGTCGGCGAGACATTTTTCGGCTTTGAGGCGCGGTTTGCCGGCGAGATTGAGGCGGTCGGCCGGACTTGCCAACAGGCTCGAGTCGTCCTTCTTCGTCACCGTCTCGCCGCCGTCGGCGTTGTCTTCGAGCGCCGCCAATTTGATGTCCGGATCGGCCGTGCGCGCGACCGGCACCGGCTCGGCGCCAGGCGCCCAGCGCTGCAGGCCGCTCGGCGCGCCCATGGTGCCGACGCCGAAATAGGTTTGCGCGGCGCGTGCCGCCGGATCGGTGTCCGTGAACGACAGCACCGCGAGCGACGCCGAGCTTCTCTCGCCGGCGACGGGAACTTCCGGCGGCTGGTCGGCGACGAAATCGTCGTCGTCGACCGACGGCGTATTATCGCGTTCGGCCAGTTCCATCGCGCGCAGCGAAACGCTGGGCTGCTCGGTATTGGAAAGTAGCAGCACCGGCGCCGATGGCGGCAATTGCGCCGGCTGCGCCAGCGGCGGCACGCTGTCGATCTCGTCGGCACTCTTGAGCCGCAAGATAAACGAAGGTGCTGGCGACCGCGGTTGCACCGGCGCCGCTGCCGGCGCGTTGACCGGTTGCAGTTGCGGCAAAACTTCCGGCGCGGCCGGTGTGAGCACCGGCAGGCGATCGCCCTTGAGGCGACGATTGACGGTTGGATATTCGACCGGCTCGGCGCTCGTCGCATTGAGCGGCGCATCGATCTGCCAAGTGTTTGCCGCGACCGCGCCCGGATCGAAATTGACGGTCTGATAACCAAGCGGCACAGATGTTCCGATCGGGCGGCCGTAGCTGAACGTCGCCGGCTCGATGGTGCCGAACGGCGACGCGATCAAATGGTCGCGCCAGTGTTGCGACACGCCGGGCTGCTGCGCCAACAGCGCGGCGAGATCCTGATAGCCCACCGACGTCGGCATCAGCGCCAGGAAGAACGCACTGAACCAGAAGGGCGCCGATGGGGCGCCCATTATCCAAACACGCGACGCAGTCATTTACCCCGTACCCCAACGCCTGCAACGCAACGCGCACGTAGTTATCGAAACACGGCGGGTGTGGCGCGAATGCGACGGTTTAATTTATTGTCGGGTTATCGTTGCGAACGCGTTAATCGCGGGGGCGCGGCATGTCACTGCAACACGCGTCGGCCGTTTGCATGGTAAATGAAGTTTCAATATTTGCGCGCGCGTGCGCACAAATGCGAAACGCGCATTGATTTCCGCGGTCGATTAGAGCTTCGGCGGTGGGAAGCCTGGGAATTCGCGCTTCATCATGCCGAGCAATGCAGCCTTGTCTACTTGCGCGCCGGGTACCGGATCGCGCGGCTCGTAGCCGAGGTCTTGCGGGGGCGTCGGCAGGTGAACGAGAACGAAGCCGACGCGATTGGTGGCAAAGTCGATTTGGATCTCGCCGGCTCGTTTTACGGCAGCAGCCGGGATCAGATAGAACGCATCCTGCAGAAACTTGCCGAGTTGCGTATAAGCAAGCGTCTTGGCGCCGATCGAGCCGCGCCACGTGTTGAGCTGGCGTAACGTCGTTTGCTTGCCGTCCGGAGTCGCGAGGTAGACGCGCCGCACCGGCAATTCCGCTTGGGTCTGGCTGATCACGGTCACCATCAGGACGGCGTTTTGCGCCACCGCGTCGAATTCCGCTGCGTCCTGGGCCCAGGTGATCGAATAAAGCCCAATGCGCGCGGCCGCCGTGCCGCGCGCCTGCTGCGCCACGGCGCTGCTGCGGATTTGCTCATTGACTGACTGCGGCGTCGTCGTGCCCGCCCGCAGCTTGTCGGGGGTGAGGGTGTCTTGCGCCCGAAGCGTAGCGCTCAACGCAAAGACCAAGAGTGCCGCCGCGACGGCGATCGCGGTACCGATTCCGCCGGTGCGATGAATTCGATCCATGGCCTACCCCCGAATGCGCAGCGGCCGCCGCTTCGGCATCATGTCGTGCTGGTTGTGCCTTTGCCAAGGGCGGCCTGGGCCGCGGCAAGGCGCGCGATCGGCACCCGGAACGGCGAGCACGACACGTAGTCGAGCTTGACCTCGTGGCAGAATGCAACCGATGCGGGATCGCCGCCATGCTCGCCGCAGATGCCGAGTTTTAGGTTTTTGCGCACCTTGCGGCCGCGCTCGGCGGCGATGCGAATGAGCTCGCCGACGCCGTCGCGATCGATCGAAACAAACGGATCGCCCGGCAAAATGCCCTTGGCCGTGTAGATATCGAGAAAGCTCGCGGCGTCGTCGCGGCTGATACCGAACGCGGTCTGCGTCAGATCGTTGGTGCCGAACGAGAAGAACTCCGCGGTCTGCGCGATCTCGCCGGCCATCAGCGCCGCGCGCGGCAGTTCGATCATGGTGCCGACCTGATATTTGAGTTTCGTTTTGGACTCGGCGGCGACGGTTTGCGCCATGGCGTCGATGCGCTCCTTGACCAGATCGAGCTCGGCTTTGCTGGCGATCAGCGGCACCATGATTTCCGGCTCGACGGCAACGCCGGTCGCGCGCTCCGCCTCGACCGCGGCCTCGAAAATAGCGCGCGCCTGCATTTCGGCGATTTCCGGATAAGCAATCGCCAGACGGCAGCCGCGGAAGCCGAGCATCGGATTGAACTCGTGCAAGTCGCGCGCACGATCCGCTAGCTTTTTCGGATCGGCGCCCATGGCTTGCGCCACCTCGGCGATTTCCTCGTCGGTGTGCGGCAAGAATTCGTGCAGCGGCGGATCGAGCAGGCGGATGGTCACCGGCAAGCTGCCCATGATCTTGAATAGCTCGACGAAATCGGCGCGCTGCATCGGCAAAAGTTTTGCAAGCGCCAGGCGGCGCGATTTTTCATCCTCGGCCAAAATCATCTCGCGCACGGCGCGGATGCGATCCTCGTCGAAGAACATGTGCTCGGTGCGGCATAGCCCGATGCCTTCGGCGCCGAATTTGATCGCGGCGCGGGCGTCGGCCGGCGTGTCGGCATTGGCGCGCACTTTGAGCTTGCGGGCGCCGTCGGCCCATTTCATCAAGGTGGCGAATTCGCCGGCCAGCGCCGGCTCCTGCATCGGCACCCTGCCGGCGAGCACCTGCCCGGTCGAGCCGTCGATGGTGAGGATATCGCCTTTCTTGAGCGTCACGCCGCCTGCGGTCATGGTTTGTGCGCGATAATCGACGCGCAAGGTGCCGGCGCCGGAGACGCAGGGCTTGCCCATGCCGCGGGCGACCACCGCCGCGTGCGAGGTCATGCCGCCGCGCGTGGTCAAAATGCCTTGGGCGGCGTGCATGCCGTGAATGTCCTCCGGCGAGGTTTCGACGCGCACCAAAATCACCCGACGTCCCTGGTTCTTCAGCGTCTCGGCATCTTCGGAGGAAAACACGATCTCGCCGCAGGCGGCGCCGGGCGACGCCGGCAAGCCGGTTGCCAGCACCTTGCGCTCGGCGTTGGGATCGATGGTCGGATGCAGCAACTGATCGAGGGCCGACGGATCGATGCGCGCCACCGCTTCGTCCTTGGTGATCAATTTCTCGTTGGCGAGCTCGACGGCGATGCGCAGCGCCGCCTGCGCGGTGCGCTTGCCGTTGCGCGTCTGCAGCATCCACAGCTTGCCCTGCTCGACGGTGAATTCGAGATCCTGCATGTCGCGGTAGTGCCGCTCCAGGGCGCCGTGGATGCGCGTGAGCTCGGCGAAAGCGTCCGGCATCGCCGATTCCATGGACGGATTGTGCGAACCGGCTTCCTGTCGCGCCTGTTCGGTGATCTCCTGTGGCGTGCGGATGCCGGCGACGACGTCTTCGCCTTGCGCATTGATCAGAAATTCGCCGTAGAGCTTTTTCTCGCCGGTCGATGGATTGCGCGTGAACGCGACGCCGGTGGCCGAGGTCTCGCCCATATTGCCGAACACCATGGCCTGCACATTGACCGCGGTGCCCCAGCTTTCCGGAATAGCGTGCAGGCGGCGATAGGTAATGGCGCGCTGGTTCATCCACGAGCCGAACACCGCGCCGATGGCGCCCCACAATTGCGCGTGCGGGTCTTGCGGGAACGGTTTGCCGCTTTCCTCTTCGACGCGCTCCTTGTAGCGGTCGATGATGGTGTCCCAATCGTCGGCACTGAGATCGGTGTCGAGCGTGTAGCCGTGGCGATCCTTGTGGTCGTCGAGGATTTCCTCGAAATGATGATGCTCGATGCCGAGCACCACATTGGCATACATGGTGATGAAGCGCCGGTAGCTGTCCAAGGCAAAGCGCCGGTCGCGGGATTTCTCCGCGAGCGCCACGGCGGTGACGTCGTTAAGGCCGAGATTGAGCACGGTATCCATCATACCCGGCATCGAGGCGCGCCCGCCGGAGCGCACCGAGACCAGCAGCGGATTTTCGCCGTTGCCGAATTTTTTGCCGGTGATGCGGCCGACCTCAGCCAGCGCGGCGTCGACCTGCGCCTTCAAATCCTTCGGGTAGGTTTTGCCGTTGTCGTAGAAATGGGTGCAGACCTCGGTGGTGATGGTGAAGCCGGGCGGCACCGGCAGGCCGAGATGGGCCATTTCCGCGAGCCCCGCGCCCTTGCCGCCGAGCAGATTGCGCATCGAAGCGCGGCCCGCCGCCTTGCCGCCGCCGAAGGCATAGACCCATTTGCCTTTGGCGGGTTTTTTGGCGGCGGATTTGGCCGCCTTTGCCTTGGCAGATTTGGCCTTGGCAGATTTGGCCGGCGATTTCTTCACCGCCTGGCGGGAGCCTTTAGATCGCAATTTGGCCATGGATCATCATTCGATTGATTGAGCCCGGCAATGCTTCGAGACGACTGGATCTACTGGATGAAGTGATGGATGGCATTGAGCCCGGTCAATCCGACAATAATGAGATAGACCGCGACGACGATATTGAGAAGCCGCGGCATGATCAGGATCAAAATGCCGGCGATGAGCGCCACAAGCGGCGTGATATGGGCGGCGGTGATAACCATCGGATTTCCTATCGGTTTTGTTGTGCGGGCGGGTTTGTTGTGGGGGAAATGGGCAAGACGCGCCAAAGCGATGCGGCAGGGCGCCACCACAACCTAACGCACAGACCGCCGTTCGGTTCTATGCGACAAACGCCGTCAATTCCAGCCGATCAAGAACGTCTGTGCATATCAACGCGCGACTCCCTCTCCCCGCGTGCGGGGAGAGGGCGGGGTGAGGGGGCCTCTCGGCTGGGCGCGGAAACGCGGCGATGTTTGCAGCGCTGCCGACTTGATCCGCGGCGCTCAGAATCGCGGAGAGGCCCCCTCACCCTCGCTTCGCTCGACCTCTCCCCGCACGCGGGGAGAGGTGATTCTTGTCACCCCTCGATCTTGGAAAAATCCGCCACGGCCCGTGTCGCGGCGCGGATTTCGTTGAGCAGCTTTAGCCGGTTCTCGCGCAGCGCCTTGTCGTCGACATTGACCGTCACCTTGTCGAAGATGGCATCGACATGGGGCCGCAAACTCGCCATGGCGCGCATGGCGGCCTCGAAGTCTTCATTCCCGACCGCGCGCGTCGCCTCGGCCTTGGCGGCATCGATCGCCTGCGCCAGCGCCTTTTCCTCAGGCTGCCTGTAAAGGCTTGGATCAGGCGCACCGGTGTATTCGCGATTGTCCTTCTTCTCCTCAATGCGGATGATGTTGGTGGCGCGCTTATAGCCGGCGAGCAGATTCTTGCCGTCTTCGGTGTCGAGGAATTTTCCCAACGCCTCGACGCGGCGGACTATCAGCAGGAGATCGTCCTGATCTTCGAGCGCGAATACTGCATCGACTAGATCATGTCGCGCACCTTGCTCGCGGAGTTGGACCTTTAGGCGATCAGCAAAGAAGCCAAGTAGGTCTTTAGCGACAACTCGGACTTCCTCTTCGACTGCTTGCCTCCGCCTAAAATGATTCGCTCGCAGCTCTTCCGTACCCCGCTGAATTTCAGCAGCGTCTACCCCTGTCTCTCTTAGCGCCTGACTTGGCTCTTGCTCCAAACCAAAATCCATGGTGTCCACGAAATCTTCAACTAGCCTGAGCTTCTTTTGAATATGCTCAAGTTGCTCGTAGAAGTAACCAGATTTTTGCTCCATCAAAGACTTATTATTTTCTCGTCGAGCGTTCATAAACTCCGCCATCTTGGCTGAACTAAAATTAGTCCCGCGCTGCCAAATCCAAAGATAGGGACCTCCCGCAAGGAACGCCAAAAGTTCTGCGATCGTCGATTCACTGTTATCCCAGAAATATTCTAGCTCAAGTGCGAATGCCCGATTGCATTGAGCAAGTTGATGCATCGCGGCTAGCACGACGGCTCCGAGTAATGGAAGCTTTAGTTCGTTGGAAAGTACGAGCCCAATCACTCCTAGCGCTGACCTTCTTAGGCCGTATGGGTCCTTACTGCCGGTGGGTTTCTCGCCAACCGCCCAAAACCCGACCAATGTATCAATTTTGTCGGCGAGCCCGACTGCAACTGATACTCGATCACTCGGCACTAGGTCGCCAGGCCCTTTCGGCCTGTAATGATCCTCGCAAGCATGGGCGACCGCTTCGTCCTCGCCCTGCGCCTCGGCGTAATATTTCCCCATAAGCCCTTGCAGTTCGGGAAATTCGCCGACGACTTCGGTAAGCAGGTCCGCCTTGCACAGCTGCGCGGCGCGTTTCGCCTTCTCCACATCGGCCCCGACCAGCGGCGCCAGCTCGCCGGCCAATCGTTCAATCCTTTCAATGCGCTCGGCCTGGGTGCCCAGCTTCTCGTGAAAGATGATGTCCTTGAACTTTGGCAGGCGATCTTCAAGCTTGGTCTTTAAATCGGTTTCGTAGAAAAACTTCGCATCGCTTAGCCGCGCCCGAATAACACGCTCGTTGCCGGCGACGATGGCTTTACCGCCATCGACGGCTTCGATGTTAGAAACCAGGATGAATTTATCGACTAGCTTGGCATGCGCCGCGTCGCGCAAGACGAAACATTTCTGGTTGTTGCGGATGGTGGCGCGGATCACTTCTTGCGGGATGCGCAGGAATTTTTCGTCGAACGAGCCCATCAGCACCACCGGCCATTCGACGAGGCCCGCGACTTCAGCCAATAGGCCGTCGTCCTCGATCAGCTCGAGCCCCTGCGCGAAGGCGAGCTGCTTGGCTTCGGTGAGGATGATGTCGCGGCGGCGCTCGGCATCGAGCACGACTTTAGCTTTCTCGAGCTTTCGCGCGTAATCGGCGAAGCGACGCACCGTGAATGGCGCCGGCGCCAGGAAGCGATGGCCGCTGGTTTCGTTGCCGGCCGCGATGCCGCCGACCGCAAACGGCACGATCTCGGGCTCCTCGGTCTCCGGCCCGAACGTGGCGACGATCGAATGCAGCGGCCGCACCCAATTGAGCGCGCCGGGCGCTTTCGATTGCTCGCCCCAGCGCATCGACTTTGGCCATGGAAAGCCCTTGATGACCTCGGGCAACATCTCGCCGATCACCGCGATCGCGGCGCGGCCGGGCTTCTCGATCACCGCGACATAGAAATCGCCCTTCTTGTCGGGCTGCACTTTCGCTTCGTCGATCGACTTCAACCCGGCCGCTTTCAAAAACCCGGCAATGGCATTGTCCGGCGCGCCCACGCGCGGGCCCTTCTTCTCCTCGCGCAAATCCGGCTGCCGCGCCGGCACGCCGTGCACGGCTAGCGTCAGCCGCCGCGGCGTCACGAAAGCCTTGGCGCCCTCATAAACCAGGCCGGCGCCGACCAGCCGGTCGGTCACCGCTTTGCGCAAATCTTCCGCCGCCCGCGCCTGCATGCGCGCGGGGATTTCCTCGGAGAACAGTTCGAGCAGGAGGTCGGGCATCGTATTCTTTCACCCTCCCCTGGAGGGGGAGGGTCGGCGCGCGAAGCGCGCCGGGGTGGGGTGACGGCGCCGCTGCCGCCTGTGCTTCAAGGGCTCCGGCTCGGCATCGCGCGAGCCATAGAGCGCCGCATACACTGTCTCCAAAACGCCATCCATGTTTTGAAGATCGTTATTCCAGAAGCGGATGACGCGAAAACCTTCGGACTCGAGCCAGCGCGTGCGTATTTGATCTCTCAGCCGCATTGCATCGGCATTGTGTTGCGAACCGTCGAGCTCGATCACCAGACGCGCAGCCATGCAGGCGAAGTCGGCAACATAAGGGCCGATCGGTACCTGGCGGCGGAAATGCGTGCCCTCGGTTTCGATGGTGCGAAGGCGTTTCCACAAAAGTATTTCGGTCTCGGTCGCTTTGGCGCGAAGCCGGCGCGCCGTTGCGCGACGGAAGCGCTCGATTGGGAAGTCCTCACTCACCTTCACTTACCTCACTGCTGCGGCACCCCACCCCGGCGCGCTTCGCGCGCCGACCCTCCCCCTCCAGGGGAGGGTGAAGGTGGCGCTTCCTCCCTGTCAGGGGAGGGTTTTATGACTCCCATCGCACAGCGGCTGGTGCGAGGAGCGTTTGCAGGCGCAGAACCAGACTTCCTCGTTGGCTTCCGCCTTCCATTCCTGCGGCCGGAATTCGCTTCCCTTGTGCGAGCCGTCGCAGAACGGCTGCGTCTTCGAGCGACCGCAGGCGCACCACCAGTAGCTTTCGCCGGCCGTGACGTTGATCGGGATCGGCCGCCGTCCGCCGATTTCTGGTACTCCGCTCATATATTCTTCCCTCCGCCTTCGGTCGCGAGCCACGCCTCGCCGCTCGCTTTGGCGAGCTCGCGCACCCGCAAGATGTAACTCTGCCGCTCGGTCACGGAAATCACCCCGCGCGCATCGAGCAGATTGAACACGTGGCTGGCCTTGATGCACTGGTCGTAGGCCGGTAGCGCCATCAAGTGCCGGCCGCGATTATCCCCGTCTGCGCCCGCCGCCCAACCGTCTGCCAAATATTTGCGGCACGCCGCTTCCGCCATGCGGAACTGTTCGAACAGCATGTCGGTGTCGGCATATTCGAAATTGTGCCGGGAATATTCCTGCTCGGCCTGCAGGAACACGTCGCCGTAGCTGACGCGCGCTTCGCCGTCGCGGCCGTTGAAGTTGAGATCGAAGACGTTCTCGACGCCCTGCACATACATCGCCAGTCGCTCGAGGCCGTAAGTCAATTCGCCCGCGACCGGCGCGCATTCGAAGCCGGCGACCTGCTGGAAATAGGTGAACTGCGACACCTCCATGCCGTCGCACCAGCATTCCCAGCCGAGCCCCCAGGCGCCGAGCGTCGGGCTCTCCCAATCGTCCTCGACGAAACGGATGTCGTGGATCTTTGGATCGATGCCGATGGCGTAGAGCGATTTCAGATAGAGATCCTGCAAATCGTCGGGCGACGGTTTTAGGATCACCTGCATCTGATAGTAGTGCTGCAGGCGGTTGGGGTTCTCGCCATAGCGGCCGTCCTTTGGCCGGCGCGACGGCTGCACATAGGCGGCGTTCCACGATTTCGGCCCGAGCGCGCGCAGCGTCGTCGCCGGATGGAAGGTGCCGGCGCCAACCTCCATGTCATAGGGCTGCAAAATGACGCAGCCCCAATCGGCCCAATAGCGTTGCAACGCCAGGATAAGCCCTTGAAAAGAGCGTTCCGGGCGCATGTGGGGCGGCAGCGGCTGGGTGGCGGTCATAGCGGGGATCAGGGATCAGACATCAGGGATCAGGTATCGGGGATCAAGGTTTGATTCTTGATCCCCGATACCTGATACCTGATACCTGGCGGCCGATACAGGGAGGGCATAGTGCGAAAAATAACAGGCCTATTCGTATGCGCGGCGCTGGCCGCCGCTGGCGCGCCGGCCGCGCAGGCGCAGGATAATTATCCGACCCGGCCGGTCCGCGTCGTGATCGCGTTCCCGCCCGGCGGACCTACCGATTTCGTCGGCCGCCTGGTCACCGACAAGATGTCGGCCGAACTCGGCCAGCGCGTCTATATCGAGAACAAGCCCGGCGCCGCCGGCACTGTTGGCGCGGATAACGTGGCCAAGGCGGACCCGGACGGCTATTCGCTGTTCCTCACCACTTCGGGCGCGGTAACGATAGCGCCGCACATTCAGACGAGCGTGCCGTACGATCCGTTGCGCGATTTCGCGCCGGTCGCGCTGGTCACCAAAGTCACCGAGGTGCTGGTGGTCACGCCCAAGCTCGGCATCAAGACGGTCAAAGAGCTCATCGCGCTCGCCAAGGACAAACCCGGCGCCGTCGCTTTCGCCTCGACCGGCATCGGCTCGCCGCCGCATCTCGCCCAGGAATTGCTCGACGTCTCGGCGAACGTGAAATTCCTGCACGTGCCCTATCGCGGCGCGGCGCCGGCGCTGACCGATCTGCTCGGCGGCCAGGTACAGGTGCTCGCCGCCGATCTGCCGGTGCTGATCGCGCAAATCCAAGCCGGCGCGCTGATCCCGATCGGCGCGGCCGCGGACAAGCGTGACGCGCTGCTGCCCGACGTGCCGACGCTTGCCGAGCAGGGCTATCCCAACACCGAGGCCTCGAACTGGTACGCGCTATTGGCGCCGGCGAAGACGCCGCCTGCGGTGATCGCCAAGCTCAACAAAGCGGTCGGCGACGCGCTCAACGATCCGGAGGTGCACGACAAGCTTGTGAAAGCGGGCGCCACGCCGGTCGGCGGCACGCCCGAGTCGCTCGGCGCCTTCATGAAGTCCGAATATGAGAAATGGGGCAAGGTGGTTGCCGAGCGCGGCATCAAGGATACGCCGTAGCCCTGTCATTCCGGATCGCCACCTATCTCGGGTTTACCCGAGATAGGCATTTAAATGTCCAAGTCGGCAACAGCCGACTTGGATGGCGGCGAATCCGAAATCCATATTCACGAATCGTGGTTATGGATTCCGGGTTCCTCGCTTCGCGAGGCCCCGGAATGACAAGCTAACCCGGCCGATACTCGCCCGACTTCGGATCGCGCTTTAATTTCGGCAACGCGTTGCGGTCGACTGCATCGACAGGGGCTTGCCCACGCACGCTGTCGAGCTCGCTGTTGACGCGCTGCACTTGTTTCGCGCACCAGCGCACCAAAACAGTCGCTCCGACCATTCCGAGCGTCAAGGCAAGCAACGGGTGCATGTCCTTCTCCTGCCCTACAATCCGAAGCGCGCCCATAACGCGCGCGCTTCGAGCGCCGAGATAAAGTCTTCGGCGAGGCCCGCCGGCATTGCCTGCAGCAAGTCGCTGCCGGTGACCCCCGCGACGCGCCGCCCCAGCCAGCCGCGCTCCGCGGCGATCAGGGGCGTCACAACTTTATCGCCATAGCGTTCGCGCAGCACGGTCCGCAAATCGCCGATACCATCGACGAGGCCGAGCTCAAGGCCCCGCGTTCCGGTCCAATACTCGCCGGAGAACAAGTCGTTTTCTGGGCCGGCAAGCTTGCCGCCACGGCGCGATTTTACCAGCGCGATGAAACTGTCGTGGATTTCCCGTTGCAGTTTTTTCAGCCGCGCGACGTCGTCCGGGTTCTCCGGCAGGAATGGATCGAGCATCGATTTGTGCTCGCCCGACGTATAGACCCGGCGTTCGATGCCGTATTTCGCGATCAATTTGTCGAAGCCGAACGCGCCGCCGACCACCCCGATCGAGCCGACGATCGAATGCGGGTCGGCGATGATCTCGTCGCCGGCGCAGGCGATCATATAGCCGCCGGACGCGGCGGCGTCCTCGACGAAGGCGATGACGCGGCGGTCCTTCTCCTGCGCCAATTCACGGATGCGGCGAAAAATCAGGTGCGATTGCGCCGGCGAGCCGCCCGGCGAATTGATGGTCAGCGCCACCGCCGGCGCGTTGCGCACGGCGAATGCCCGATCGAGCGTGCGCGCGACCGAGGCCAGCGACAGGCCGGGCCGCAACGGCGTGCCGAAACCGATCACTCCGGTCAGCCGCACCACCGGCACCACCGGCTGGTCGCGGCGGAAGCGCTTGGGGATGAGCGGGCGTAGTACGCTGAGGGCCTTGGCGCCGATGCCCCGGGCGCGTGCCTGCGTCGATGTGTCTGTCATGAAACCCACATAAGAATTGCCGTCAAAAGCGGCAAGTAACCGATTTTTAATTGGTGGAACGCTTCTTGCTTAGGGAGAGGGTGCCGGGTCGACAAGGGGACGATAGACTGGAAATGAAGATATACATCCTGATGATGCTGATCGCTGCCATTGTGGGCCTTTCGCATCTTCCCATCCGCGCCCGGGCAAAACAGAGTGCCCCCGTACAGCCCGATTCGGTGCCAGCTTGATGCCTAACGGCTGAGCAGCGCCGGCGTTTTAGTTCCCAGTCAAAGAAAGTGCTTCACCTTCGCGCAGGACGGCTTCGGCCGCCGCGGTCGGTTTGCCGTCAGCAGCGGTGAGCAAAAAACCGGGCTGTAGAGCCAACGGCGCCCGGCTTGCTTTGGTCGCCCGCACCAGCACGCGGATCGCTGCCGCTTCCGGCTTGGGGTGAACCGGCAGCACGGTGATCGCGCCGAAATCCTTGTTGAGCACCGCAAGCACATCGGCGAGGCCATCGGCGCGCCAAATGAGCGTGACGACGCCGTCGGCGCGAAGGAGCCGCGCCGCAGTGCGCAGCCACCGCTCCAGCGTCGCTTCCGACGCCGCGTGCGCCAAGCGGCGCGCATGATCGAGCGACGGCTGCTGCGCAACATTGAACGGCGGGTTCATCAGCACACACGCCGCGGATCCCGGTGCCAGGCCCGCGGCGGTGAAATCGGCGGCGGACGCCTCGACGTCGAGACACACCGCGCGTACGCGATCTGAAAGATTGTTGCGTTGCGCATTGCCGGCCGCGAGTGCGGTCAGGGCCGGGTCGATTTCCACCAGCGTGACGGCGACGCCCGCGAGCCGGCGCGCCAGCGCCAATCCCGCGCCGCCGACGCCCGAGCCGAGATCGATCGCTTGCTCGCCGGACTGCGCAGCAGTCGCCGCGGCGAGCAGGATGGCGTCGTGGCCGACGCGATGGCCGCGCAGCGGCTGCCGCAGCACCAGCCGGCCGCCGAGGACCGCGTCCTCGCTGGTCGCAGCCTTTTCAGGGGACATCGGGACGGAGTTCGTGGCCGAAGCCGGCTTCGGTGAGCAATTCTCGCGCGGCGTCGATCTCATCCTCGCCGACCAGGATGCGCCGCTGAAAAGCGCCGATCGAGCCTTCCAGCACGCTCATGTTCTGATCGGCGAGCAGATGCGGGATATCGGCGCCTTTGAGCAACGCCTCGATCGCCGAGATCAGCACGGCATCATTGGTGCGGACCAGTTCGCGCAAGATTCAACTCCGCCGTCGTTCTTCGCCCGGCGCGCGCAGCGCCAGATAAGCAATCAGCTTCACCTCGCGGCGGCCGCGCGTCACGGTATCGAGAATCAAGCCGCAGGCGATCGACAGGAAAGCGACCAGCATCAGCCCGGTCGAGAGCACCGCAGTCGGCAGCCGCGGCACCAAGCCTTCCTGCACATAGGTGATGACCAGCGGAATGGCGAGGCCGACCGACATGATGGCGAGCGCGATGCCGAGCGAGCCGAACAAGGCCAGCGGCCGCTCGGCGCGGTAAAGTTTCAGCACGGTCCACAGAATGCGAAAACCGTCGCGCCAGGTCGAGAGTTTTGAGGCCGATCCGGCCGGCCGCGAATAATACGGCGTTGATATCTCGCCCACCGGCAATTCCAGCTCCAGCGCATGCACCGTCAATTCGGTCTCGATCTCGAAGCCGCCGGTGAGGATCGGAAACGATTTGACGAAACGCCGCGAGAACACCCGGTAGCCGGACAGGATATCGGTGAAGGCGCGGCCGAAGATGTGGGTGATGAACCCGGTCAGCATATGGTTGCCGGTGCGATGGCCGGGGCGATAGGCGGCCGCGTCGCGGTCGATGCGCGAGGCCACCACCATGTCGAGCCGGTCGCCGATCAGTTTTTCGATCATCGCCGGCGCGCTCGGCGCGTCGTAGGTGGCGTCGCCGTCGACCAGCACGTAGATGTCGGCCTCGATGTCGTTGAACATGCGCCGCACCACGTGGCCTTTGCCCTGGTGCGTCTCGCGGCGGACCACGGCGCCGGCCTGCTGCGCCGCCTCGACCGTGCCGTCGGTCGAATTGTTGTCGTAGACATAGATCGTGGCGTCAGGCAGCGCGGCACGGAAATCGGCCACAACCTTGGCAATCGCGCGCGCTTCGTTGTAGCACGGCACGAGAATTGCGACGTCGTACTGGCTCTCGGTCATGCCTTGCCCAACAAACGTAGCAAGAAGTGTCGCATGAAGCGTTCGTGACTTGACATCGCCCCTCTCCGCCGCCACGTCGGGTGCGCAATGCGGCACCCGCGGCCTGGTTAGCAAAGATCCTGCGCACTTGCCGCAGCACCATAGCGTTTCTATGCTCGCACGTCGTTAGCGGAGAGACCTTAAGTGGCCGTTGTCATCCCCTTTGAAAGCCGGGACGAACCCTCGATCGACGCCTTGGTCGACCTGGTCGCGGTTGACATGCAGCGCGTCAACGGCGCGATCCTGGCGCGGACCGGCTCCGAAGTGACGATGATTCCGGAGGTCGCCAACCACCTGATCAATTCCGGCGGCAAGCGGCTGCGCCCGATCCTCACCTTGGCGCTGGCGCGGCTGACCAATTACGGCGGCGACGGCCATATCAAGCTCGCCGCCGCGGTCGAGTTCATGCACACGGCGACGTTGTTGCACGACGACGTTGTCGACGAGAGCGAGTTGCGCCGCGGGCGGCTGGCGGCGCGCATGCTTTGGGGCAACGAGGCCAGCGTCCTGGTCGGCGATTTTTTGCTCGGCCAGGCATTCAAGATGATGGTCGAGGTCGGCAACCTCAAGGCGCTGGAAATCCTCGCCGCCGCCGCCGCCGTGATCGCCGAGGGCGAAGTCATGCAGCTCGCGGCCGCGAAGAACACGGCGACCACCGAGGATGAATATATCGCGGTGATCCGCGCCAAGACCGCGGAGCTGTTCGCCGCCGCTTGCGAAGTCGGCCCCGTGCTCTCAGCGCGGCCGCGCGACGAGCAGGCGGCCTGCCGCTCGTTCGGCATGAATCTCGGCATCACGTTTCAGCTGATCGACGACGTGCTCGACTATGGCGGCGCCGCGCAAAAGCTCGGCAAGAACGTCGGCGACGATTTCCGCGAGGGCAAGATCACGTTGCCGGTGGTGCTCGCCTTCCGCCGCGGCTCCGACGCCGAGCGCGAATTCTGGCGCCGCACGCTGGAGCGCGGCGAAGCCAACGACGCCGATCTCGAACATGCCATCGGGCTGATGGCCAAGCACCGCGCGCTGGAAGACACCATCGGCCGCGCCCACCACTACGGCGCCATCGCCCGCGATGCGCTGGCGCTGTTTCCCGATTCGCCGATGAAGACCGCGCTCGCCGAGACCGTCGATTTCTGCATCGCGCGCACGCATTAGGGCATTTCAGGGCGCCAAGGCGTTCGGCGAATTCTAAATCAGCGTCCTTTTCCGCGCGAACCGCTCGAGCTGCAAATGGGTCAGATTTTTAGTGCCCAGCCTGATTGTGTATTGCGGGCGAAGTAACGATGGAAGATCCACGTAGCAGCGAAGCATCACGGAAATCGGGCCTCGGCCCGCTATCGTGATCTTCGCCACTCCCGGCTTTTGCCTTTGCAGTGTAGCTTCCGGATCGCGTTTCATTGATCCGTCCCCTCGATCCATCGCCGCGGCTTTCGCCGCCAATTCTTCATGCGGTGGATCGAGAGAATTCCCGCATCAGTACAAGTTGAACAGATAATTGACCCCGACAGTGAGCGTCTGGACGTTACGACCGCCGTTGGTGAATGTGTCGACGGTGGCGGTGCTGGGGATCGTTACCGTAAAGCTTGCATTGTTCAGCGCCAGGTAATCGTACTCCAATTTCGCCGTCCAGTTCTGCGTAAATGCATATTCGACACCGGCGCCCACTAGCCAGCCGCTATTGGTGTTGCCGTTGTTAAACGCGACCGAGGCGCCCGTTCCAACGTTGGTGACGGCAAAATTACCGGCGCCGACCCAGCCGCCGCCAGCCTTGCCGTAAAACAGCGCATGATCCCATGCATAGCCGAAGCGGGCAGCCACTGTGGTGACCCATCGATCGTTGGCGCTCGCCCGCAAAGTGGTGGGTACGCCTCCGATCACCACTGTAGTTCCGTTACCCGAATTATTGTTGTTGGCGAACCAGTCGAAAGCCGCCTCGGCACCGATGACGAAGGCGCCGATCTGGTAATTGCCGCCGACTTGGCCGCCGCCAAGGAACGACGTCGAGTTGCCGTTGGTGAAGTTCACGCCGAATACACTGTCGACGACATTGCCCCGGTTCCAGCCACCGCCAAGATTGCCGCCAATATAGAAGCCGGTCCAGCTGAAGACCGGTATTGCGGCCGGCATGTAGGGGACCGGTGCGCGCGGCGCCGGCGGTAAATCGGCGGCGTTTGCCGCGAAAGACGTACCCAGTAGCAGCGACGTCAGTGCTGTGGCGCGAAGCAGCTTATGCATGGTCGAGCCCCCTTTTTTTGCAGGGTGCGTTCTAGGCCGCAAATGTGGCCGGACGTGTCGTATGAGAGGGCTTCGATAAATAACCTCAGACTGTTGCAGAACAGCAACGAGGTGGGCATAAATCATTGAAACTCAATCCGAATGCTCTAGCGCGCGCCGGCGAGCGCCGTCGCACGCACCCACCAGTTCGGATATTCGGCGTGTATGACTTCAGCCGCCTTGATCGCGTCGACAGCGGAGGCAAAGACCGCAAAACAAGTAGCGCCCGAGCCCGACATGCGGGCCAGTTCGCAGCGCGGCTGGCTGCTCAGCGCCAAAAGCACGTCGGCAACGACCGGCGCCAGCGCGATCGCCGCGCTTTCAAGATCGTTCGCCTGGCTCAACAGGAAGCGTACCAGTTGGTCGCGCTTGGTCATCGCGGTGAGCACCGTCAGATCGGCCGGGACCAACGGTGTCGCCGGCGGCTTCCAGCGGTCAAACACCGCCTTGGTCGCGAGCGCGACGCCGGGATTGACCAGCACGCCCTGGAGCGGCGGCAGATTGAAGGGACCGAAGAGAACTTCGCCGATGCCGCGCATCAGCCGCGTGCGCGGATCGAGACAAACCGGCACGTCGGCGCCGGTGGCGCGAGCCGCCGCGTAGAGCAGCGGATCGTCGGGCGCAAGTTTGTTGGTCCGCGCCAAGAGCCGCAGCGCCGCGGCCGCGTCGGCCGAGCCGCCGCCGAGCCCGGCCGCGACCGGCAGCCTTTTTTCGAGATCGAAGGTGCCGGCGCCGACGGTCGGCAGCCTATCGGCGAGCGCGCGCGCCGCTTTGAGCACGAGATTGTCGGCGGTCGCGCCGGCCTGCGCCGCGCTTGAGCCGCGCACATTGAGTGCAAGGCCGCCGCCAGGAGCAAAACTTAAAGCGTCGCCGACGCCGGCGAACGCGACCAGGCTTTCGATTTCGTGATAGCCGTCGGCGCGCCGGCCGAGCACGCGCAGCGTCAGGTTGACCTTCGCGGGCGCGTCTTCAACGAGCGAGGCAGGCAAGGAGGTCCCTCACCCGCCGTTCCCGGGCTTCTTTGACTTGTCGGCATCGGCCGCGGACGATTTATCGTCGGGAAGCCCGTCTTTGATCTTGGCCTCGATCTTGGGCAGATCTTCTTTTTCCGGACCCAAGTCCTTGGCCTGCGTCCACTGGTAATGCGCTTCCAGCGTCCGGCCGACCCGCCAATAGGCGTCGCCGAGGTGATCGTTGATGGTCGGATCGTCGGGCTTGAGCTCGACGGCGCGCTCCAGATTCTTCACCGCCTCGTCGTAATTGCCGGTGCGGAAATAGGCCCAGCCGAGTGAATCGACGATGTAGCCGTCGTCGGGCCGCTGCTCGACGGCGCGGCGGATCATGTCCATGCCGTCGTCGAGATGGACGCCCTGGTCGACCCAGGAATACCCGAGATAGTTGAGCACCAGCGGCTGCTCCGGGAACAGCTCGAGCGCCTTCTTCATGTCAGCTTCGGCGCCCGGCCACTGGTGCGAGCGCTCGTAGCAAATGCCGCGGAAGTAGAACACGACCCAGTTCGACTTATCCGGCTTGGCGATGGTGTCGATGGCCTTGCCATAGGTGTCGGCGCATTCGGCGAATTCCTTGCGGCCGCGCTGGATGTTGCCGAGCGCGAGGATCGCTTCGGTGTCTTTCGGATGCTCGGCGATGACGTGGTCGAGCCGCTTCTTGGCTTCATCGGAGCGGTCGAGCTGATCGAGATCGCCGGCAAGCTGGATCTCGGCGTTGCGCGACAGCGGCGACGACGCCGGCACGCGCTCGTACACTTTGATCGCCAGGTCGGGTTTTTTCAGCGACTCGTAGAGATCGGCGAGCGACAACAGCGCCATGGCGTGCGACGGCTCGAGATAAAGCGCCAGCTGCAGATAGATCAGCGCCAAATCCTCGCCGCCGCGGCGGCCGATCGAAGCGCCGAGCCCGTAGAGCGCCTCGGCGGCGCCGGCTTGCGGCGAGTCGACCAGAAGCGGCAGCTTGTCGCCGTCGTTGACCGCCTTCATTTCCTGCACGATCAGCGGATGGTCCGGCAGCACCTTGTTGAAATCGCCATAGACTTTGAGCGCATCGGCCTTGTTGCCGCCGCGTGCCAAGTAACGGCCGTAAGCCTCGACCATGCGCACCGCGGTGGGATCGACTTTGTAGGCGCGCTCGTAACGCTTGCCGGCGTCCTTCTTGTTGTTGGCGAGATCGAGGATGAGGCCGGCATGCAGATCCTTGAAGATCGAATACCAGTCCGGGCCCGACAGCTTGTCCATGGTATCGATGGAGGCGCGTGTATCGCCTGAGCCGGCGAGCGCCCAGGCCGCCAGCAGCGTCGCGGTGAGATCGGTCACCGGGCCGCGCACCGACTGGGCAAAATTCTGCCGGGCGGTGGAATAGTCCTTCTGCTTGAGCGCACGCACGCCGACGACGAGGCGGGCGATGCGGTCGGTGCGGTCGACCTGCAACAGCCGGTCGGCGAGCTTGCCGGCTTGATCGATGTCGCCGCCGGTGAGCACGGAGAGGAAGGCGCGGCCGAGCAGATCGGGATTTTTCGGATCGGCCTTGAGTACGTTGAGGTAGTAGGCCGCCGCGGCGGCAGAATCGCGCTCGGTGCCGGCGTGGCGCGCGGCCAGATAATTGCCGGCTGGATTGTCGTGGAGCAGTTCCTGCTCGGTGGGCGCAGCGTATGCCTGTGGCAGGACGGCGAATACGGCGGCGCCAATAATAGCGGCGCGCCAGGGCAGCAGCGGATTAATCACGACAGCTCCATTGGCAAACTGGGTCGGCGAACCGGGAATCAAGCGCCGTAAGCCAGTGTGGACGCGAGAATGGCCTTTTTGCCCCGCCCCCGCAAGGACGCGGAAGAACACCAGTTCGTGTGCAATCCGCAAGGACTAATTTGACCCTTTACGCCGCAAGGGCGGCGAAATCGCGGCAGGCTAGTCGGTCAAGACGCATTGTTTAGCCGTTTCAAGGCACCGATTGTCAAACGGTAGTATGTGCTATACATGTATTGCGCACAATGGAGACTGCCATGCTCGCGCTGCGCCTGCCTGCCCAAATTGAAAAGCGCCTAGATTCGCTCGCCAAGAAGACTGGCCGCAGCAAGAGCTTCTACGCGCGAGAAGCGATTCTGCGCCACCTCGAAGATCTTGAAGATTATCACCTTGCGCGCCGGCGTTTATCCCGCAAGGCAGCGCGCGTGACGCTCGAAGAATTGGAGCGTGAACTCGCCGAGACACGTTGACGCGGTGAGTCAATCTCGCATTTGGCGTGTTGAGTTCGATCGTGATGCGGCGCGCGACCTACGCAAGCTTGGCGCGGTCGCCGAGCGGGCAATCCTTCGCTATTTGCGCCAGCGTATAGCGACTGCGGAGGATCCCCGTCGCTTCGGCAAACCGCTCACAGCTGATCTAAAGGGCTTGTGGCGTTATCGCGTCGGCAACTACCGCATCGTCGCTGCAATCGAGGATGACCGTTTCGTCGTCTTGATTGTCACCGTCGGACATCGTCGCGAAGTGTACGACTAAGTCACATATTCGGGTAATTCGGCCCGCCGCCGCCTTCGGGCGGCACCCAGGTGATGTTCTGGTTGGGGTCCTTGATGTCGCAGGTTTTGCAGTGGACGCAATTCTGCGCGTTGATCACGAAGCGCGGTTGGCCTGCCTCCTCGACCCACTCGTAGACGCCGGCCGGGCAATAGCGCGCCGACGGTCCGGCATAGACGTCGTGCTCGGAGGATTTTTGCAAATTGCCGTTGTGCACCAGAAGGTGCACCGGCTGGTCTTCCTCGTGATTGGTGTTCGACAGATAGACCGACGACAGCCGGTCGAAGGTCAGCTTGCCGTCGGGTTTTTGATAGGCGATCGGCCGGCAAAGTGCTGCCGGCTTCAATGTCGCGAAATCGGCTTTGCCGTGCTTGAGCGTGCCGAACAGCGAGAAGCCGAGCGTGTTGGTCCACATGTCGAGGCCGCCGAGCGCAACGCCGGCGACGGTGCCGAGTTTTGACCACAGCGGCTTGGCGTTGCGCACCCGCCACAGATCGCGGCCGATCGGCGAAGAGCGCCATGCCGCTTCGTAATCGGCGAGCTCGTCATTGGCGCGACCCTGCGCCAGCGCCGCGGCGACGTGCTCGGCCGCGAGCATGCCCGACAGCATGGCGTTGTGGCTGCCCTTGATGCGCGGCACGTTGACGAAGCCTGCTGCGCAGCCGATGAGCGCGCCGCCGGGAAACGCCAGTTTCGGCACCGACTGAAAGCCGCCTTCGGTGATGGCGCGGGCGCCATAGCTGATGCGCTTGCCGCCCAAGAATGTGTCGCTGATCAGCGGATGGGTCTTGAAGCGCTGGAATTCCTCGAATGGCGACAGATACGGGTTTTGGTAGTTCAAGTGCACGACGAAGCCGACTGAAACCAGATTGTCATCGAAGTGATAGAGGAACGAGCCGCCGCCGGTGCGATTGCCGAGCGGCCAGCCCATGGTGTGCTGGACAAAACCGCGGCGATGCTTTTCTGGCGCGACCTGCCACAGCTCCTTCAAGCCGATGCCGAACTTTTGCGGCTGCCGGTCTTGCGCCAGCGCGAAGCGCTCGATCAACGTCTTGGTCAGGCTGCCGCGCGCGCCTTCGGCGAACAAAGTATATTTGCCGCGCAATTCCATGCCGCGGGCGAAGCCGGTCTTGTGGTGCCCGTCCTTGCCGACGCCCATGTCGCCGGTGGCGATGCCGGCGACGGCCCCGTTCTCGAACAGCACTTCGGCGGCGGCAAAGCCCGGATAGATCTCGACGCCGAGCGCTTCGGCCTTTTTCGCCAGATAGCGGCACACGTCGCCGAGCGAGACGATGAAATTGCCGTGATTGCTCATCAGCGGCGGCAGCAGGAAATTCGGCAGCCGCAACGCGCCGGACGGCCCGAGCGCATAGAAATGGTCGGCGGCGACCGCGGTCTTGATCGGCGTGTCTTCGCCGCGCCATTCCGGAATGAGCCGGTCGAGCCCGATCGGATCGATGACGGCGCCGGACAGGATATGGGCGCCGACCTCGGAGCCCTTCTCGACCACGACGACGGATTTATCCGGCGCCAGCTGCTTGAGACGGATCGCGGCGGCAAGGCCGGCCGGCCCGGCGCCGACAATGACGGTGTCGAATTCCATCGCCTCCCGGGCCGGAAGCTCCGGTGTGGTCATGGCCTGCTCCTTGTCCCGGACGACAGAAGATGATTTTTCACGAAATGCGCGCGCTGACAATCATCCGCGCCGATGCGGCCGGCGTCTGCCGGCGAGTACGGCCCGACGCCGCTCAACGCCCACCGGGCCCGGCATGGTGAGCTCAGTCGCGCGCTCCTTGGCATAGGTCCAGGCGGAAAAATCGACTTTCTCCGCGTCGTCGAGTGCCACGATGAAGGGGTCGTCGCCGAAAGACGTATAATGGACGAAGAGCTGCTCCGCTGTGGCGCCGTCGCGATACGCCCCAATCAGCGCCTCATCGACCAGCCGGCGGCAGGCATCGAGGGCTTCTTCGGCAGTGGCAAAAGTCCCATATTCCCAACGTTCGTCCTCCGCCATGTAATGGAAATTGTCGTCGACCATGACCTTGTATGGAGACATCGTCCCGGGCCTCCAAATCCTTGAACCCAACAAAGTTCTCGACATCGCGGCCTGACAAATGTTCCACGCTTTGCCGCGCAGGCATAGACTTACGCCCTCGCTTAAGAGCCCTCGCCGCCCATGAGTTCCGAACGCAAAGACGCCCGCGACCTGCTCGCCTTCTACGTTGACGCCGGCGCCGATGCGCCGCTCGGCGAGGAGGCGGTCGACCGCATGGCGGACGAAGTAGCACCTCCCCCTGCAGGGGGGAGGCCGGACAGCGAAGCTGTGCGGGTGGGGGCAAGTAATCAGCGTACAGCCTCGGGGCACAGCCCCACCCCGGATCGCTTGCAGCGATCCGGCCCTCCCCCTACAGGGGAGGGTAAAGCGCTAGCCACGCCCGACGCCGCCATGATGGCGGCGCGCGAGGTGGCCCGGACTGCCGCCAACCTCGACGATTTGCGCAAGCTCCTCGAAAGCTTCGAAGGCTGCTCGCTGCGCAATACCGCGACCCAGCTGGTGTTCGCCGACGGCAATCCGGAAGGCCGCGTCATGTTCGTCGGCGAAGCGCCCGGCCACGAGGAAGATATTTCCGGCCGCCCATTCGTCGGCCGCTCCGGTAAATTGCTCGACCGCATGATCGAGGCGATCGGGCTCGATCGCAGCAAGGTCTACATCGCCAACGTGGTGCCGTGGCGGCCGCCCGGCAACCGCACGCCGACGCCGCAGGAGACCGCAATCTGCCTGCCCTTCATCCGCCGCCAGATCGAGCTGGCCGATCCCGACATTCTGGTCTGTCTTGGCGGACCGTCGATGCAAACGCTGCTTGGCACCAAGGACGGCATCACCCGGATGCGCGGGCGCTGGTTTCCCTTCGATACCGGCGCGCGCGAGATCAAGGCGATGGCGACCTTCCACCCCGCCTTCCTGCTGCGCAGCCCGCTGCAGAAGCAATTCTCCTGGCGGGATTTTCTGGCGATCAAGAAGGCGCTGGCACAGTAGCGCCGCTCAGCGCAGCGCCACCAGGATCGCGCCGGCGGCGACCAGCGCGACGCCGAGCCAGTTCACCGCGGAAAGTTTTTCGCCGAGAAACAGCACGCCGAAGATGGCGACCAGTACCACGCTCAATTTATCGATCGGCGCCACTTGGGCCGCGTTGCCGAGTTTCAGCGCGCGGAAATAACACAGCCACGACGCGCCGGTGCCCAGCCCCGAGAGCAGCAGGAACAGATAAGTGCGGCCGGAGATTTCCGCCGGGTTTTGGAATTGCCGCGTGGCGAAAACAATCAATGCCAAGATGCAGATCACCACGATAGTACGGATGAAGGTCGCGAGATCGGAGTTGACGTTCTCGACACCGACCTTGGCGAAGATCGCGGTGAGCGCGGCGAACACCGCCGATAGCAGGGCCCAAAATTGCCATGACGAGAATGCGCTGGCATTCATGGTACCGGCTCCTCCTTCGCGGTCCCCGCCCTACCCGATCCAGAACTTGATGACGAAGACTGCCGCCAGCACCAGCACCGCGGGCTTGAGGTCGGCGAACTTGCCGGCGATGAATTTCGCCAGCGCGTAAGTGATGAAGCCGAGCCCGATGCCGGTGGCGATCGAATAGGTCAGCGGCATCGACACCGCGGCGACCACCGCCGGCGCCAACTCGGTGATGTCGTCCCAGTCGATCTCGGCAAGCCCGCGCGCCATGATGCAGGCGACATAGAGCAGTGCCGCCGCCGACGCATAGGCCGGAATCATGCCGGCGAGCGGCGCGAACAACAAAGCCGCCAGGAAAAAGATCGCGACGAACAGGGCCGTCAACCCGGTGCGGCCGCCGGCGGAGACGCCGGCCGCGCTTTCGATATAGCTCGTCGTCGTCGAGGTGCCGATCAGCGCGCCGAACATGGCGGCGAAACTGTCGGCGATCAGCGCCTGTTTCATGCGCGGCAGATTGCCGTCGGCGTCGGTCAGGCCGGCGCGATGGGTGACGCCGATCAAGGTGCCGGCATTGTCGAACACGTCGACGAACAGAAAACTGAAGATGACGATGAGGAACGACGTCTCCGTGAGCCGCGAGAAATCGAGCTGCAGGAAGGTCGGCGCCAGCGACGGCGGCGCCGACACGATGCCGGTGAATTTTGCCAGGCCCAGCGGAATGCCGATCGCGGTGACGATGAGGATGCCGATCAAGGTGCCGCCGATGACGCGGCGATAGTTCAGCGCCGTGATCAGCACCAGGCCGAGCAGGCACAGGATCGCCTCCGGCTTGTGCAGATCGCCGAGCGTGACCAGGGTCGCCGGGCTGCCGACCACGATCTTGGATTCCTCGAGCGCGATGATGCCGAGGAACAGGCCGACGCCGGCCGATATGGCGAACTTCAGGTTCTTCGGAATGGAATTGATAATGTATTCGCGAATCCGGAAGATCGAAATCAGAAAGAAAATGACGCCGGAGCAGAACACCGCGGCGAGCGCCTGCTGCCAAGTGTATTTCATGGTCAGCACGACGGTGAACGCGAAGAAGGCGTTGAGCCCCATGCCCGGCGCCAGCGCGATCGGATAATTGGCGTAGAGCGCCATTACCAATGTCGATACCGCGGCCGCGATGCAGGTCGCGACAAACACCGCGCCCTTGTCCATGCCGGCATTGCCGAGAATTTGCGGATTGACGAAGACGATGTAGACCATCGTCAGGAACGTGGTCAGCCCGGCGACGAACTCCGTGCGCACGTTGCTGCCCGATTTGCTCAAGCCGAACAGCCGGTCGAGAACGGGTTGCGTTGATGGCGTGGCGGTGGTGACGGCTTGGCTCATGGCTTCCCCCTTAAGCGCGACGCGCCGACACCATAGGGCATCGCCGTCATTGCGAGGAGCGCAGCGACGAAGCAATCCACACCCCGAAGCTGGATTGCTTCGCGGAGCCTGTCATCGGGCCGGCCACTTCGGGCCGGACCCGTTGGCTCGCAATGACGAAGTCAATTACTTCGGCGTCGGTGGCGCCACGCTGCCGGGCCTGATCACACCCCAGCCGACGCGCAACGGCGGCAGCCTGCCCTGCACCGGGCGGGGGAACGTGCGCGGCACTTCGGGAATGAGATCGGGAAAGCGCGCCTTGATATCGGCCGGCGGCGTCGGCGTCGTATCGGCGGTGAGCCAGACCACGACGGCGCCTTTGTTGCGGATGTCGTCCGGCGTCACCCATGGCGAGCGCGCCGGGTCGGTATCGAAATAGACGCTGGGCCGGCTTGGCGCGGCGAACGCAATGAGGGTCGCGGTGCCGACGTCGCCGGTGACCACCGTGAGCGGCCGGCCGGTCCGGCGCTCGAAATTTTCGGCGAAAAAACGGCCCATGGCATTGGCCGGCTGCTCGATCTTCAGATCGGTGCCGGCCGCCCATGGCAACAGCAGCATCACCACCGGCACGAACAGCGCCGGCACCACCAACAGGCCGGCCCACGCGTAGCCGAGGATGCGCTGATGGAACAGTGCGATGCTGTCGCCTGAGGCAATGATCACGGCGAGTGCGGACAGCACGACCAGCGGTGCCGCGCCGCCGATCGGCAGCGCACGGCCGAACAGCACCGCCACGATCGTCGCCAGCATGGCCGGCACCAGCGCAAAGACTTTGACGAAAGTCACTGCTGCCGGATCGATCGGCACCCGCGCGATGGCCGGCGCCGGAGCGTCATCGGTGCGCGGCCAGCCGCTGGCCAAGACGACGAGGATAGCGAGGCCGGCATGGGCAAGCACGATCGCGCTCAGGAGCCGCAGCCAGCCGAACGTGTTCTGGCTGGCGGCAGTGGCGTCGCGCAACCGCGCCAGTGTCGGCGATAGATTATCGCCGGTGCCTTGCAGCCAAAGCAGGTGCACGAACAGAAAGACGGCGAGCGCGATCACGACGATCCATGGCTCGTTGGCGTTGAGCGCGGCGCGGCCGCGCGCGGTGACGGCGGTGAACAATGCCAGCGCGCCAAGCAGGATCAGCGCCGCATTGCTGGTGAGCAAAAGCAGCGCCGCCGCGGCACCGAGCGCGTACCAGGAGCGGCGCCGGCCCTGCCCGACCGCGCGCCAGTAATGCAGCAGCACCACCGCCCACAGCGCCATGGCGAGAATGGCCGGGCCGAAATCCGGCGTCGGCACCGTGAACAGCGAAATGCCGACCATCAGCAGCACCGCCATGGCGGCGTGCGCCGGGCCGACGATGGCGCTGCCCAGCGCAAACACGCACCAATAGGTCGTGACCACGCAAATCTGCGCCAGCGCATAGACGCCGAACAGGCCGGCGAGGCGAAACGCGATCTCGCCAAGCCAATAGGCCAGCGGCGGCCCGACGTCGCCGCGGAGCTGGAATTCGTGACCGATGGCGAGGAGTTGCGGCAATTCGCCGGGCGGCGCCGCATAAAATACCATCGGCACTACGAGCCAGATGATCGCCTGTGCCAGCGCCGCCGCCCAGAACAGCAGGTTCGGGCGCGAGCGCAACGCCTCAATGTAGAGCGGAACGTAAAACATCGGGCTTTATGTCATTCGGGCCGAGCGAGCGTAGCAAGCGAGAGCCGGAATCCATAGCCACGATTCAATGAAGATGGCACTGCGGTACCGGCCTCTTAGGTCTGTGATTATGGATTCCGGGTTCGCGCGGAGCCTATCATCGGGCCGGCCGAAGGTCGGACCCGTTGGCGCGCCCCCGAATGACGAAGGCGTGGCTATACGGCCGGCCTGTCAGAGAGGCAATACGCCGGGAGCGGCCTCGTCGGCGTCCTCAATCAACTCACCGAGCGCCAGCGCCACCGGCGAAAACGAGCGGCGATGATGCACCGTCGGGCCGAGCCGGTCGAGCGCGGAGCAATGTTCGGGCACGCTGTAGCCCTTGTGGCGCTCAAAGCCGTAGCCGGGATGCGCCGCGCCCATGCAGGCCATCAGGCGGTCGCGCGTCACCTTGGCGACGATCGAGGCCGCCGCGATCGACGCGACAACACCGTCGCCGCCGATCACCGCTTCGCAATCGCAACCGGCATCGATGCGGTCACGGCCGTCGACGAAAACCAGGCGCGGTCTTATCGGCAGCGCCAGCACCGCGCGCGCCAGCGCCCACAACGACGCGCGCAAGATATTGTCGCGGTCGATCCGCCACGGCGGCGCCAAGGCGACGGCCACATGCGCCCGCGCGCAGATGCGCGCGTAGAGCACTTCGCGCCGCTCCGGCGTCAGGCGCTTGGAGTCATCGAGCCCGCGCGGAACGTCGTCGGGATTAAGAATGACCGCGGCGGCGACCACCGGCCCGGCGAGCGGACCGCGGCCGGCCTCGTCGCAACCGGCGACCGGCCACACCCCGCGTTTGAGCGCCGAGCGCTCGCGGCGGAAGGTTGGGCGCGCGATCTCCTCATCGAGCGGCAGGCGTGCCGTTCCATTGCGACTCATGGCCGCCATAATGACCACGCCGCGGCGCGATCCGCAACGCGGACATCAACGGCGAAGAATTGCGGGGATGACTGCGCGTGGATTAAGTTGTGCCCCGGACTGGCGGCGATCCAGCCATGACATTCAATCGCTGAAATTGCCGATCTCATCCGCGTAAGCTGGAGGCCAAAGATGTTTTCGCTTGCTTGGCTCGCTCGCCTCGCCGCCACGATATTCGGCGCGCTGTTCACAACGCTGGCGTTGGCACAGTCCTATCCGGACCGGCCGGTTCACCTGCTGGTGGCGTTTCCGCCGGGAGGCGGCGCCAATTTCGTGGCTCGCGTGCTGGCGCAATTATTGTCGGACCGCCTCGGGCAGAGCGTAGTGGTGGAGAACAGGCCGGGCTCCAACGGCAATGTTGCCGGCGAACTCGTCGCCCGCGCGGCCGCCGACGGCTATACCGTCTTGCAGTCGGCGGGTTCGCTGCTCACCGTAAACCCGCATCTTTATGCGACAATGCCGATCGATCCGTTCAGGGATCTGCTGCCGATCGCGACCATCACATCGGACGAACTGCTGCTGACTGAAAATCCCGCCCTCGAGCCCAAAAGTTTTCGCGACTTCATCGATTATGCCGGCCGCGCCAAGCCACCGCTGTTGTATGGGTCGATCGGCAACGGCAGCGAGCACCATCTGGCCATGGAGCTCTTGAAGGAGCAGGCCGGAATTCAAATGACGCACGTGCCCTACCGGGGTGGCGGCCCGGCGGCGATCGGCGTCATGGGGGGCGAGGTGGCGGCCATGTTCGGCGGCGGCTCGGTGACACCGCTGGTGCAGGCAGGCAAGCTGCGCGCGCTCGCCATCAGCGGCCGCAAGAGGTCGCCGATTTTTCCGAACCTGCCGTCCATTTCGGAAATCTACCCGGCTTACGACGTGACGATATGGCAGGGATTGTTCGTACCTGCGGCAACGCCGCCGGAGGTTGTCGCGCGCCTGCGCGCCGCGGCGAATGCGGTGATCGCGCAGCCCGAGTTCGCCGCAAAGCTCGCCGCCGCCGGGTCCGGCGAGCCGTTTGCCACGACGCCGAACGAGATGACCGCGCTCATCCATGCCGACGACGAGCGCTTCGGCCGGGTGATCAAAGCAAACGGTCTCAAGGTTGAATAATTGTACTCAAGTTGGCGGGGCGATCACGGGCCCGACCAGCGGGCCGCGGCCGGCCTGTTGCGGACATTTCGCACCACCGCCAAGATAGCCTTCAAAACGGGATCCAAGAATGGGAAGTCGCAGTGAACCAGAAACAGCACGAACACCTTTCCGCGATATGCCAGTGCGGCAAGGTGAAATTCGAGGCACTAGGTCCGCCGATTCTGACCTGCTCCTGCTATTGTACGAGCTGCCAAGAGGCCGGACGCCGGTTCGAGCAGCTGACTTCCGCACCGCCCGTGCTCGATCCCGACAGTGGAACAGGCCTTGTCCTCTATCGAAAGGATCGAGTTCACTGCGTAACGGGGCAGGAGTATCTTGAAGAGCATCGGCTCAAGCCTAATTCCCCGACCCGGCGGGTTGTTGCCGCGTGCTGCAATTCGGCAATGTTCCTTGATTTCACTAAAGGGCACTGGCTGTCGATGTACCGGAACCGCTTTCCGACAGGCGCACCGCCACTTGCAATGCGGGTCATGACAAAGGAGCGGCGCGTCGGCGTCGAGCTTGCCGAGGACCTGCCGAATTATAGTGGTCGCTCCGGCAAGTTTATGTTGAAGCTGATCGCCGCCTGGATTGCGATGGGTCTGCGCAGGCCTGAATTCACCTTGGGGAAGACAGCCCGTGCGGCGCAATAGGCATTTGCCATATTGCGCCTTCATTTCATGAGTACGCGCCCTAAAACAAATCGAGCTGTTTCGCGCCCGGCCGCGGCGGGCGGAAATGCTCGGTGGTGATCTTGTGCTTGGCCGCGTTGAAGCCGAGCTTTTCGCTGGCGACTTCGAAGCGGCGGCCGATCATCCAGGCGATCGGGCCGGTTCCGGTCTGCCTTTGGCCGAAAGTCGAATCGTAATCCTTGCCGCCGCGCATGTCGCGGATGAGCTTGAAGACGTGGCGGTAACGGTCGGGGAAATTCGTCATCAGCCATTCGCGGAACAGGTCCCGCACTTCGAGCGGCAGCCGCAGCAGCACGTAGCCGGCATGGCGCACGCCGGCCGCCGCGACCGCTTCGAGGATGCGCTCGATCTCGTCGTCGTTGAGCGCCGGGATCACCGGCGCCACCATGACCGTCGCCGGCACGCCGGCTTTGACCAGTTGCCGCAACGTCTCGAGCCGGCGCGGCGGGGTCGCGGCGCGCGGCTCCATGGTGCGGGCGAGTTGCGGATCGAGCGTGGTGACCGAGAGCGCGACCTTGACCAGATCGCGTTTGGCCATGCGCGCCAGAATATCGAGATCGCGCAACACCAGCGCCGATTTGGTCACGATGCCGACCGGATGGCCGGCGCTGTCCAAGACTTCGAGGATGCGGCGCATGATCTTGTAGCGCCGCTCGATCGGCTGATACGGGTCGGTATTGGTGCCGATGGCGATGACTTTTGGCACATAGCTCGGCGCCGACAATTCGCGCTCCAGCAATTCCGGCGCGTTCGGCTTCATGAACAGCTTTGATTCAAAATCCAGCCCCGGCGACAGGCCGAGATAGGCGTGGGTCGGCCGCGCGAAACAATAGACGCAGCCGTGCTCGCAGCCGCGATACGGATTGATCGAGCGGTCGAAGGAAATGTCCGGCGAATCGTTGCGGGTGATGATCTTGCGCGTCGTGTCCGCCGTCACCGAGGTCTTGAACGGCGGCAAATCTTCCAAACCCTGCCAACCGTCGTCGAAGGCAACCCGCGCCTGCGGCTCATAGCGGCCCGTCGCATTCGACAAGCTGCCGCGGCCGCGCCGGCGCTCGCGGTCGACCGAACTTCCCGGCTCGCCCGCCGGCGCGAAGGGCAGCGGAGCCGGCGGGCGTTTCAAGGCGGACATCGAACTCATGGCTGAAAGCTAACCCTATCCAGTGAACAAAACAAGAACAAATCCTCGTGAACGGTTGATAGCCTTGGAACCCGCCACGCCCAGGCCTATGAGCTTGCCCGGACAACGGCGAACATCATGAAAACGACGCAGGCGCGGCTCTTTTTCGCGGTACCGTCGACGGTGCGGCCCACCCGTGGCGGACGGCGCGGCGCATGCTGAGCGTCATCATCGCGACCAAGGATTCGGAACGCGCCTTGGTGCCGACTTTGGCGGCGCTGGTGTCGGGCGCGACTGCCGGCATCATCCGCGAAGTGCTGATCGCCGACGGCGGCTCACGCGACGACACCGCCAAGGTGGCGGAAGTCGCCGGCTGCAATTTTTTTGTTCTGGACGGCACGACGGCGCGGCGGCTGAACGCAGCGGCCGGCAAAGCGCGCGCACGCTGGCTGTTGTTCCTGCGGCCGGGAACCGTTCTCGATGCGCCGTGGACCGGCGACGCGCGACGCTTCGTCGAACTGACGGCGCGGCCGGACTGCGCGGCGGTATTCCGCCGCGGCACTCCCATGCAGTCCGGATTGCGCGACGCGCTTTCGCTATTGGCCACCGCGCTGGGCGCGCGGCCGCGGCCCGAGCAAGGCCTGCTAATCGCAAAAGAATTTTATGTTTCCCTCGGCGGCCATTCCGACACCGCCGCCAATGCCGAGACCGATCTCATCCGCCGCATCGGCCGGCGCCGGATCATGCGGCTGCCCAGCATCGCCTATAGCGCGCTGTAGCCGGATAGATACTTGACTAAGTCAAGTATCTATCCGAGGCTTGAGCCATGACGGCTATCCGGCAGCGCGATCAGCGCATCACCGCGGTCCGCGGCTTCAACCGCTTCTACACGCGGCAGATCGGCGTGCTGCGCAAAACTTTTCTCGACAGCCCCTATTCGCTCGGCGAGGCGCGGGTGCTTTACGAGATCGCCAGCGGCCGCTCCTCGACCGCGACCGAGATCGGCCGCGCGCTCGATCTCGACGCCGGTTATCTCAGCCGCGTGCTGCGCAATTTCGAGAAACGCGGCTTGATCCGCCGCAAAGTTTCCGCGCGCGATGCCCGGCAAAGCCACCTGACGCTGACAGCGCGCGGCCACGCCGCTTACGCGCCGCTTGAAAATCGGTCGCAGCATGACACCGGCGCCATGCTCGGCAAGCTCGACCCCACCGAGCAGGCACGGCTGATCGCGTCAATGAGCACGATCGAAACGCTGCTCGGCGGTGCGACGCCGGACACGCCGCGGCCCGGCTACATCCTGCGCGCGCCGCGGCCCGGCGATTTCGGCTGGATCGTCAAGCGCAATGCCGAGCTTTACGCGCGGGAATATCAATGGCGCGAGCCGTTCGAAGGCGTGTGCGCGCAAATCGTCGCCGATTTCGCCAACAAGTTCGATGCCAAGCGCGAGCACTGCTGGATCGCCGAGATGAACGGCGAGAATGTCGGCTGCATATTCCTCGCCAAGGATTCCGCGACCGTAGCCCGCGTCCGCCTGCTGCTGGTGGACCCGAAAGCGCGCGGACTTGGTCTCGGCGCCCGCCTCGTCGACGAATGCCTGCGCTTCGCCCGCCGCGCCGGCTACAAGAAAGTCACGCTATGGACCCACTCGGTGCTGACCGCGGCGCGGCACATTTACGAGAAGGCCGGCTTCAAGCTCGTGCGCAGCGAGCGGCACAAGAACTGGGGGCCGCCGGTGGTCAGCGAGCACTGGGATTTGGAGTTTTAGGGCCGTCATTCCGGGGCCTCGCGAAGCGAGGAACCCGGAATCCATAATCACCATCGTTCGAATTGCGGCACGGACATTCGGGAATCGCACTGTTCGTGATTATGGATTCCGGGTCCGCGGGCTTCGCCCGCGTCCCGGAATGACGGAAAAAGATCAAACCGTCGCGCCGCTCGCCTTCGGCCGGCGCAAGTGCTCGTCGAGCCGCGGCATGATCTCGACGAAATTGCACGGCCCGTAACGGTAATCGAGCTGGTGCACCAGAATTTCGTCCCAGGCGTCCTTGCAGGCGCCGGGCGAGCCGGGCAGGCAGAAGATATAGGTCGAGCCGGCGACGCCGGCGGTGGCGCGCGATTGGATCGCCGAGGTGCCGATTTTCGGGAAACTCACCACCAGGAACAGCGCGGAGAAGCCGTCCATCTTCTTGTCGAACAGCGGCTCGACCGCCTCCGGCGTGACGTCGCGGCCGGTGAAGCCGGTGCCGCCGGTGGTGATGATGACGTCGATCACCGGATCGGCGATCCAGGCTTTGATCCTGGTGCGGATCGCCTCGATCTCGTCGGCGACGATGCTGCGCTCGGCGACATAATGGCCGGCAGCGACGATGCGCTGGACCAGCACCGCCCCCGACTTGTCGTCCTTGAGCGAACGGGTATCGGAAATCGTCAGCACCGCGATTTTCAGCGGCACGAATTGCTTGGTCTCGTCGAGCCCGGGCATCGGTACACCTTTACTGGCCTTCAGCTTAGGGCCCCCGGCGGCCAGATGCAAAGCATTCGGCGGCTGTCGCGTCACGCCGCAGTGTCGCGGCTTTCCTCCGGCGGCTTTACGTGCCTGCAGGTGTAGAGCAGCGCCACGTCGTAGACGATCTTCAGGCCGCCGCACAGCAGAAGCGGCAGGCCCGGAAACGCCGAAGCGAACAGTGCGCCGGCAAAGGCCGGGCTAAGCGACGAGGCCAGGCTGCGCGGCACCGCGGTGACGCTGGCCGCCGCCGCCCGCTCGGCCGGCGTCACCACCGCCATGACGTAGGAGGTGCGGGTCGGCACGTCCATCTGCACCAGCGCCGCCCGCACCAAGAGCAGGCCGAGAACGACGGCGAGATTGGGCGCAAACGCCGCCGCGATGAGGCACAGACTCGACGGGATGTGAGTGAACACCATGGTGTTGACGAGGCCGAAATGCCGGGCGAGCCAGCCGGCCAGCGGAAACGACAAAGCGCTCAGCACGCTGGTGCAGAAAAAGAACAGGCTGGCGGCGGACAGCGACAGGCCGAAATGCTCGAACAGCCACAGCGCCAAGAGCGACTGCACGACGAAGCCGCCGGCAAAGGCGTCGAGGCTGAACAACGCCGCAAGCTTGTAGACCATGCCGCGCGACGGACCGAGCGGCGTGCTGACGTGACGTTCCTCGGCACGGCTTCCCCGCAAGCGGCGATAGAGCGCCGCGGCCACCAGACCGAGCGCGCCATAGCCCCAGAACATCAGCTTGAAAGCCGCGATCTTGCCGACGCCGGCGCCGACCAGTAGATCCGGCACGGCGGCCGCGAGCGCGCCCGCCGCCGTCGACATGGCGCCGATCAAGCTATAGCGCGCGAACACCTTGGTGCGCTCGCGGTCGATGGCGCTGCGCGCCAGCATGGTGTGCTCGAGCGGCACCATCAAGCCGATATCGCCGCTCGACGCGTTGATCGTGCCGATGAAGCAGACGACGACGATCCACCATAAATCTTCGCCGCTCAGCGCGGCGCCGGTCGCCGCCATCAGCACGGCGCCGGCCATCAAGAGATGACGCAGCTCATAGCGCGGCGCGACCACGCCGATGCCGAGCGTGAGCAGCGCCGAGCCGAACAGCGAGGCCGCCGCCACGATGCCGATCTCGACCGTGCCGAAGCCTATTGCCACCAGATAGGCCGGCAGCACGATGGTGCTGAAGCCGTCGCCGAAGCCGCGCACGCCGCGGGCGACGAGCAGCAGCCGGATATCGGAGCGTTGTGGGGATGTTCCGACCACGCGCAATCTCCTCGACAGGTCGAGTGTTGCACAGCGCTGGGATGGATGTCGTCTGAAGGGGAGCCTGCGTTTCCCCGCCGTGAAATTTAGACCGCCGCTATGTTCTCAGGCAAGCGGCGCGCGCCTCCCTCTCCCCTTGCGGGAGAGGATAGATCGCGCGTAGCGCGATCAGGTGAGGGTCCGAGAATCCCGGTGGCGGCGGTAGGCCCTCACCCGCCGCGCTATGCGTGGCGGACCTCTCCCGCAAGGGGAGAGGTCAAAGCTACAGCGAATTCGCCGACAGCGTGTTGCAGCTATTGACCTGACCGCCGTTGAAGCCGTTGGAGAACCAGCGCTTGCGCTGCTCCGAGGTGCCGTGAGTGAAGGCGTCGGGCACCACATAGCCCTGGGTCTGCTTCTGCAGCCGGTCGTCGCCGATGGCGGAGGCGGTCTGCAGGGCCTGATCGATATCGCCGGCATCGAGGAATTTGTGCTTGGCCTGGGCGTGGTTCGCCCATACGCCGGCGAGGCAGTCGGCTTGCAGCTCGACGCGCACCTGGAGCTGGTTGGCTTCGACCTTGCTCGAAGCAGCCTGCTGCGCGTCCTGGACCCGCGGCAGGATGCCGAGCTCGTCCTGCACGTGATGACCGACCTCATGGGCGATCACGTAGGCTTCCGAGAACCGGCAGGCATTGCTGCTCGAGCAGGCGCCGAACCGGTTCTGCAATTCGTCGAAAAACGACATGTCGAGATAGACCTGCTTGTCGCGCGGACAATAGAACGGGCCCATGGCGGATTGCGCCATGCCGCAACCACCCTGGATGGCGCGCCGGAACAGCACCAATTTCGGCGGATGATAGGTGCGGCCGCTGGCGGCGAATATTTCCGTCCAGCGGTCCTCGGTGTCGCCGAGCACCGCGGTCACGAAATCCTTGGTCTGCGCGGAGCGCGCGTCATCGGCAACCGGCGCCTGATCGCTCTGTTGCGTCGTCGAGCCGCCGCCGGTGAGGATTTGCGCGCCATTGAGCAGCACGCTCGGATCGATGCCGAAATACCAGCTGATCAGCCCGATGATGATGACGGTGCCGATACCGAGCCCGCCGGCGCCGCCCGGCACGCCGCCGCTTGAGCCGCGCTCATCCTCGACATTGCTGCTGCGGCGGAAATCATCCCAACGCATGCGTGCGTCTCCCTTTACGCTTCCAACAAAGCGCGCGGCAGTGCCGAAAAGCCGAGCCGTCGCCCATGATTAACCAAGTGTTTCCCGGCATTTATTGCCTAGCGGAAAGCCGCCGCAAGTAACTCTTTTTTGACCTTGGCACGGCATCATCCGGATTGTCGGTTGTAGGTCCCGCGTCGCCGGCTCGCGTCGCCTGAGTCAGAGTTCTGAGTCATGGTTGTGTCGCGTCGCGGGGCGTCCGTAAGGGCGCCCCGCGTGAGTTTTGAGTCCCTCCCCTCGCCACGCATCGTCGTCGGCGATTGCGTTGCCGAGATGGCGAAGCTGCCGGCAGCTTCCGTCGATCTCGTCTTCGCCGACCCGCCGTATAATCTGCAGCTGCAAGGCGACCTCAAGCGTCCCGACGATTCGCGCGTCGATGCCGTCGACGACGACTGGGACAAGTTCTCCAGTTTCTCCGCTTATGACGATTTCACCCGCGCCTGGCTCACCGCCTGCCGCCGCCTGATGAAGCCCACCGCCACGCTGTGGGTGATCGGCTCGTATCACAACATCTTCCGCGTCGGCACCGTGCTCCAGGATATGGGCTTCTGGATCCTCAACGACATCGTCTGGCGCAAATCCAACCCGATGCCGAATTTTCGCGGCCGCCGCTTCACCAACGCCCACGAGACACTGATCTGGGCGGCGCGGCAGGCTCCGGCCAAGGATTATACGTTCAACTACGAAGCGCTCAAGGCGGGCAACGACGATATCCAGATGCGCTCCGATTGGCTGTTTCCGCTGTGCACCGGCGAGGAACGGCTCAAAGGCCGCGACGGCAAGAAGCTGCATCCGACGCAAAAGCCGGAAGCGCTATTGGCGCGCGTTATCTTGGCGGCGTCGCGGCCCGACGACCTGGTGCTCGATCCGTTCTGCGGCACCGGCACCACCGGCGCAGTGGCGCAGCGCCTGCGCCGGCGCTTCATCGGTTTTGAGCGCGAGCGGGAATACGCCGCCGCGGCGGAAAGGCGCATCGCCGCGATCGAGCCGATGCCCGAGCCTTCACTCGCCACCTTCATGACCGCGCGCGAAGCGCCGCGGGTGCCGTTCGCCGTGCTGATCGAGCGCGGCATGATCTCGCCCGGCATAAAACTCACCGACGCCAAGCGCCGCCACCGCGCGCTGGTGCGCGCCGACGGCGCCATCGCACTCGACGGGGCGGTCGGCTCGATCCACCGCATCGGCGCGCTGGCCCAAGGCCTCGAAGCCTGCAACGGCTGGACCTTCTGGCACGTCGAGACGCCGAAGGGCTTGACCGTGATCGACACATTACGCGCCCAGGTGCGCTCGGAGATGTCGGAAGCCGCCGAGTAAGCGGTCTGCTAGGCCGCGGGTATCACTTCAATGAGCAGCTCCAGCGCGCGCTTGGCGAAGGCATCCATGTTTGCCAACCGCTCAGAGCCCCCGGTGCGTAGCGTGATCGCGCGCTCGGCCAGACCCGCGACCGCAATGCAAGTGTGGCCGGCCGGATCGCCATAACGATTGCCGCTTGGTCCGGTAGCGCCGGTTTCGCCAAAACCCCAGACCGCGCCGTGGCGCTCGCGCATGCGCCGCGCCAGCAATAGCGCGTAGGCTTCCGTGGCCGGTCGCAAGCCCTGCATCTCGGCGTCGCCGATGCCCAGCAAGGCCGCGCGTGAAGCCTTGGTGTAGACCACCGCGCCGCCAAGAAAGTAGGCCGAAGCGCCCGGCACCGCCAGCAAGGCCGCGGACACAAGCCCGCCGGTCGAGGATTCGGCGATGGCGATGGTCTCGCGGCGCGCGATCAGGCACTGCGCGATCGTCTGCGCTAATGGCAACAGTGCTTTCATAGGTCGCCCCTCCCGATTTGGCAGAGCACGCGAAAGATGCCGATATCGGCTTGCGGAAACTGCTTCGCCAATTGCGCGCCGATGGCCTGCGCACCCTGCTCATAAAGCGTGTCGATTAGGAGCGCGCCGGCAATTTTCTTGTCGCCGCCGCGCAATTTTTCTTCCGTCGACACCGGCATGCCGGCGGCATCGAGCGCCAGCCATATCTCTCCGCCGGCCACCGCCGTGTCGGCGACAAGTTTTTCCAGCACGCCCGACAGCGCCGTCTCGTCCGGCGTCTGGTTGAACCGGGCGGTGACGGTGAAGGCGCCGCGGAAGCTGCCGCGCCGGACGATGCGCCGGCACACCGTGCGATTCATGTTGAC
The DNA here is from genome assembly GCA_963724715.1 of uncultured Alphaproteobacteria bacterium. Classification (GTDB taxonomy): domain Bacteria; phylum Pseudomonadota; class Alphaproteobacteria; order Rhizobiales; family Xanthobacteraceae; genus BOG-931. The sequence goes on from CAVRVV010000009.1 coordinate 1,224,798, forward strand.
GAAGACCTCCGACATGATCGTGTGCGTCATCGGCGTCGGATGGTCGAGCCGCTCCAGATAAGGTTTTGACGTCAACACCTCGGGCGTCTCGACCATATAGAAATTGAAATAGCCCGAGCTGCCGGAAATCGCCTCGTGGCGGCGGCCGAACAGAAAGCCCGGCACGCCAAGCCGCTCGATCAGATGCTCGCCTTGGAACCAGGCTTCGAATTCCGCCTCGCGGCCGGCGCGGCAGTCGTTGAAGATGGCGAGGATGCCGGGCTGCGCGCTCATTTCGCGGCGACCACCATGATCTCGACCACGTAGTCAGGCGAGGCGAGCTTGGCTTCGACGGTGGCGCGCGCCGGCGTGTTGCCGGGCGACACCCAGGCGTCCCAGACCGCATTCATCTCGGCGAATTTTGCCATGTCGGTGATCCAGATATTGGCGGAGAGCAGCTTGCTTTTATCGGTGCCGGCCTGGGCCAAAAAGCCGTCGATCTGCGACAGGATGCTTTTGGTCTGCTCGGCCATGCTCTTGCCTTTGGGCGCGTCGGCGACGATGCCGGCGAGATAGACGGTATTGCCGTTGACCACGGCCTTGCTCATGCGCGGCCCGGTGTCGAAACGTTGGATTGTCATGGCGTTTCCTTTCGCGGTTTATATTTGTGAGTATTCAATCTCACGTCAGCGCGTGGGCGACAACCTTGCGCATGACGCTCGGCAAGGCCTCGCCGGCAAGCGACGCAAGCGCGACCCAGCGCGTGCCGGATGGTGCCGGCATGCGCGCCGGAACGTCAGCTGCGTAAACCGAGAGCTCCAACGGAAAGTGCGTGAAGACGTGGCGCACCACGCCGGCGACCTTGCGCCATGCTATGCGATTTTGCATTTTCGTCGACGCAAAACGCGGCGCGCCTGTGCGTGCTTTGTCTTCGTCGAAATCGTGGCGCCACTCCGTCGTCGGCACTTCGGTCATGGCGCCAAGGAGTCCTTTCGCCGGCCGTGTTCGCACCAACACCATGCCGTCGGCGCGGCGCACGACAAAAGCGGCGCCGCGGCGCAGCGCGCCTTCGCGTTTCGGCGTCCGGCGCGGCAATGTTTCCGCTTCGCCGCGTGCGTGCGCGACGCAGGCGTCGTTCCATGGGCACAAGGCGCAAGCCGGTTTTTTCGGCGTGCAGAGGGTCGAGCCGAGATCCATCATGGCTTGGGCGAAATCGCCGGCGCGGCGTTGCGGCGTGAGGCCAGCCGCGAGCCGGCGAATCTCCGGCTTGGCGGCGGGCAGCGGCGTTGCGACCGCATAAAGCCGCGCGACCACGCGCTCGACATTGCCGTCGACCGGCGTCGCCGGAGAATCGTAAGCGATCGCCGCGATGGCGGCGGCGGTGTAACCGCCGATGCCGGGCAGCGCGCGCAGTTCCGCTTCACTCGCCGGGAATTTGCCGCCGTGACGCTCGACCACGGCGCGGGCGCAGGCGTGCAGGTTTCGGGCGCGGGCGTAATAGCCGAGCCCGGCCCAGGCTTTGAGCACGTCGTCGAGCGGCGCCGCCGCGAGCGCGCCGATATCGTCCCAGCGCTGCAGGAAACGGGCATAATAGGGCGCCACGGCCTTGACCGTAGTCTGTTGCAGCATGATTTCGGAGAGCCAAACCCGGTACGGATCGGTGCGTTGGCCGGGCGGCGCGCGCCACGGCAGCTTGCGGCGATGGCGGTCGTACCAGGCCAGCAAAGCGGTGGGTTGCGGGCATGACTCTGGCGTCCGGCGTTTGCCGCGCTGTCGCGCCACGGGCTTGCCTGCTAGGGTTGCTGCTGAAGTCATTGCCAAGGATCTGGCCAAGGATCTGGCCAAGGTTCCGGCCGAGGGATGACAGAGCACCGCATCATGAACAAGCCCTCCCGCTCCTTTGCCAGGCCGCTGCGCGATCTCGTCGCCAAGGCCGTGGGCGAGACCTTCAAGAAGCAGGGCTTTGCCTCGGCCGAGCTGGTGACGCGCTGGACCGAGATCGTCGGCGCCGACATTGCCGCGCGCAGCGAGCCGATAAAAATCCAATGGATGCGCCGGGCCGACGGCGAGGAGCGCGAACCCGGCACGCTGATCCTGCGAGTCGAGGGGCCGGCGGCGATCGAGATTCAGCATTCCACCAACGTGATCTGCGAGCGGGTCAACCAGTTCCTCGGCTGGCGTGCCATCGCCCGCGTCGCTTTGCGCCAGGCGCCGCTGCGGCGCGCGGCGCGTAAGACCGCACGGACGAGCGACCCGGCCGCCGTCGCGCGGCTTGCCGCGAGCTTGCCGGACATTGTGGACGACGATTTAAGGCAGGCGCTGGCCCGGCTGGGCACGGCGGTCAAACGCAGCTGACGCGTGCGGCGTAATCAACCGACCGTGACCGCCGTGCCCTTGGCGCCATGGCGTGCTAATGCCACATTCCGGCGGTAGAAATCTCAACGTTGCCGGACCAATCCCATCGTCGAAACCAGGAGCATTCTGTGTCGCTCACTCGTCGCGAATTATTGACCACCGGCGCGGTGCTTGCGCTCGGCGCCGCCGCAGTCTCGGCGCGCGTCCTGCCGCCTTTCACCACGCTGGCTTTTGCCGCCGACACCAATCCTGCGCCCGAGGATCTGGCCCATGCCGGCCCGGGCGGCGACATCATGATCGGGTCCGACAAGGCGCCGGTGACCGTCATCGAATATGCCTCGATGACGTGCCCGCACTGCGCCCATTTCGAGGAGACGACGCTGCCGGAGCTGAAGAAGCGCTATATCGACACCGGCAAGGTGCGCTACGTGATGCGCGAGTTCCCGCTCGATGCGCTGGCCGCAGCCGGCTTCATGCTGGCGCGCTGCGCCGGCCGGGACAAATACGAGACGGTGGTCGAAACGCTGTTCGCCAAGCAACCCGATTGGGTCACCCAGCAACCGATCCCGCCGCTGATGGCGATCGCCAAGCAATTCGGCTTTACCGAGGAATCCTTCAACACCTGCCTGGCGAATCAAAAGGTGCTCGACGACATCCAGGCGGTGCGCGACCACGCCGTGAACAAGCTCGGCGTCAATTCCACGCCGACCTTTTTCATCAACGGCAAGCGCCTGGTCGGCGATCTGTCGATCGAGGTCATGGCCAAGGAAATCGACCCCTATCTCAAGGAAGGATAAGGGTTTTTTGCCACTGGCCGGACTCGCCGGCCGGCCGGCTCGCCGCCGCCGGCTGGCCCCCGCGGACGGCGAAGGTCTGGATAACGCCACCGCGCTGTTGCGCTTGGACTCGCGACGATTCATTCTCCGCGCCGATGCGGCACGATTCACGCACCACGAAGGGCGTGAGCTCTTAACGATTCCCTCCGCGGCCGCAGCTTGGGGGATGGAAATAACACCGGTATGAAGCTCACGCGGCTGCGCCTGATCGGCTTCAAGTCCTTCGTCGAACCGACCGACTTTGTGATCGAACCCGGGCTGACCGGTGTCGTCGGTCCGAACGGCTGCGGCAAATCCAACCTGGTCGAGGCCGTGCGCTGGGTCATGGGCGAAGCCTCCTACAAGGCCATGCGCGCGTCCGAGATGGACGACGTGATCTTTTCCGGCAACACCGGGCGCCCGGCGCGCAATCACGCCGAAGTGGCGGTGTCGATCGACAACAGCGACCGCAAGGCTCCTGCCGCCTTCAACGATTCCGAAACGCTGGAAGTCTCGCGCCGCATCATGCGCGAGCAGGGCTCGACCTTCCGCGTCAACGGCCGCGAAGTGCGCGCCCGCGACGTCGCCATCCTGTTTGCCGACGCCTCGACCGGCTCGCGCTCGCCCGCTTTGGTTCACCAGGGCCGCATCGGCGAGATCATCCAGGCGCGGCCCGACCAGCGCCGCCGCGTGCTGGAAGAAGCCGCCGGCATTTCCGGCCTGCATGCCCGCCGCCACGAGGCCGAGCTTCGGCTCAAGGCCGCCGAGCACAATCTGACCAGGGTCGAAGACGTCATCGGCCAGCTTGCGGCGCAGGTCGCTTCGCTGAAGACCCAAGCCCGGCAGGCGGTGCGCTACCGCAATATTTCCGGCCAGGTGCGCCGCACCGAGGCGCTGTTGTTTCATCTGCGCTGGCTCGCCGCGCAGACCGAAGTCGGCGCGGCGGAGCACACCAGGGATGAAGCCGTCCGCGTCGTCGCCGCGCGCACCAGCGAGCAGGTTGTAGCCAATACGCGCCAGACCGAGGTCGCGGCCGGGCTGCCGGCGCTACGCGAGGCCGAGGCCAGGGCGGCCGCGGCGTTGCAGCGGCTCATCATCGCGCGCGAGACGCTGGAGCGCGAGGAAGCCCGCGCCAAGGAGCGCATCGAGGAGCTCGATCGCCGGCTCGAGCAATTTGCCGCCGACCTCGAGCGCGAGCGCAGGCTCGCCGCCGACGCCGAAGCGGCGTTGCACCGGCTCGATCTTGAAGAAACCGCGCTCACCGCCGAAGCCCATGCCAGCGCCGAGCGCCTGACCGGCGTCAACACCCGCGTCGCCGACGCCGACGCCGCGCTTTCGGCTTCCGAAAAATCCTTTGCCGAGCTGACCGGCGCGTTGGCCGATCTCGCGGCGCGGCGCAATCAACTGCAAACAGTGCTGGCCGATCACGAGCAGCGCAGTGCGCGGCTTAAGGCCGAGCTTGTTAATATCGAAGCCGGCCTGATCGCGACCGGCAGCGGCGAGCCTGATCTGGCGACGCTGGGCACGGCGCTTGCCACCGCGCAGGCAGCGCTCGCCGCGGCCGAAGCCGCCGCGCGCGGCGCCGAAGTCGCGCACACCCAGGCCCGCACCGAGATCGACGCCGCCCGCGAGCCGCTCGCCACCGCCGAGCGCAGCGTGCAGCGGCTGGAAACCGAGGCGAAAACCATCGGCAAGCTGTTCGCGGTCGAGAGCAAGCATCTCTGGCCGCCGGTCGCCGACTCCCTCGTCGTCGACAACGGTTTCGAAAAGGCGCTGGGCGCCGTGCTCGGCGACGATCTCGATGCGCCGCTCGATGACTCGGCACCGATGCATTGGGCCGGCGCGACCGTCGATCCATCCGATCCACAACTCCCCGACGGCGTCACCGCGCTGGCGCAATACGTCAAGGCGCCGCCGCAACTCGCCCGCCGCTTGGCGCAGATCGGCGTCGTCGATCGCGCCGCCGGAGCGCAGCTTGCGACACTGCTGAAGCCCGGCCAGCGGCTGGTGTCGCGCGAAGGCGACTATTGGCGCTGGGACGGTTTTGCCGCCGCGGCGCACGCGCCGACCGGCGCGGCGCGAAGGTTGGCCGAACGCGGCCGGCTGCAAGCGATCGAAGGCGAGCTCGAGGCGGCTCGCGCCGATGTTGCGGCGAAACGTCAAACACTCGAACGCGCCGAGGCCGCGGTCACCGCCGCTGCCGCCGCCGAAGTGCAAGCACGCACGCAGTGGCGCGACGCGCAGCGCCTGACCGATAATGCCCGCGAAGAGCACACCGCCGCCGAGCGCGAGATCGCCCGCAACGCGGCGCGCATTTCGGCGCTGAAGGAAGCGCGCGTGCGGATCAGCGCGGGCTGCGACGAAGCGCTTGCCGGCCAGCGCGAAGCGACGGCGGCGCTTGCCGCCTTGCCGGTGACCGCCGATCTCGAAGCAAAACTTGCCGCTATCAACGACGTCATCGCCACCGACCGCGGCGCGCTCGCCGAAGTCCGCGTCGAGGCGCAGGCGATCATGCGCGAAGCCGAGCTTGCCAGCCGCCGGCTGCAGGCAATTACCGAGGAACGGCAGGCTTGGAACGAGCGCAAGGATAACGCCGAGACCCAAATCGCGACCATCGGCCAGCGCGTCGAGGAAGCCTCGGGCGAGCGCGCCGAATTGCAGAGCGCGCCGGAAAAATTCGCCTCCCAGCGCCAGGCGCTGATCGGCGAGATCGAGACCGCCACCGCCGCGCGCCGCGCCGACGCCGATAGACTCGCGGCCGCCGAGAATGATCTTGCGGAAGCCGACAAAATCGCACGCGCGGCGCTTGAAGCGGTCGGCGAAGCGCGCGCCGAAGCCGCCCGCGGCGAGGAGCGCTGCGACGCCGCCAAGCGCCGGCTCGCCGATCTCGCCCACGAAGTCCGCGAGCGGCTCGAAGTCGAGCCGGACGGTGCTGCCGAGCTTGCCGAGATCAAACCGGGCGCCGAGCTGCCGTCGGTCGCCGATGTCGAAGGCAGGCTCGAGCGCATCCATCGCGAGCGCGAGCGCCTCGGCGCGGTCAATCTGCTCGCCGAGCAGGAATTGCGCGAAGTCGAGGAGCAGCACGTCAAGCTCACCAGCGAGCGCGACGACCTGGTCGAAGCGATCCGCCGGCTCCGCCAAGGCGTGCTCAGCCTCAACAGCGAGGCGCGCGAGCGCCTGCTGTCCTCGTTCACCATCGTCAACGAGAACTTCAAAAAACTGTTCGGCGAACTTTTTGGCGGCGGCAATGCCGAGCTGCAGCTCATCGAGAGCGAAGACCCGCTCGAAGCCGGCCTCGAAATCATGGCCAAGCCGCCAGGCAAGAAGCCGTCGACGCTGTCGCTGCTCTCCGGCGGCGAGCAGGCGCTCACCGCGCTGGCGCTGATCTTCGCCGTGTTCTTGACCAATCCGGCGCCGATCTGCGTGCTCGACGAGGTCGACGCCCCGCTCGACGACTACAATGTCGAGCGCTTCTGCGATCTGCTCGATGAAATGACGCGCTCGACCGACACGCGCTTCGTCATCATCACCCACAATCCGATCACCATGGCGCGCATGAACCGCCTCTACGGCGTCACCATGGCCGAACGCGGCGTCTCGCAGCTGGTCTCGGTGGATCTGGAAGGCGCGGTGAAGCTGCGCGAAGCGAGCTAAGATACGGTTTGCGGCTGTCTTGCGTTGGCGGACGCCAGCGCCAGGGCGCGCCGCCCCGGTAGCCGTAGACCCGCGAGCGCGGCCATCAGCGACATTGCGGCCGCGGCTCCCATCGCCTCAACGAAGCCGACGCCGAACGCTTGCGGCGAGCCGAAGTTTCCGATCGCAGCGAAGACCGCGACTTGCACCGTGACTCCGAACACGCCGCCGAGAAAGCGCGCCATGTTGAAAGTGCCGGAGGCTTTGCCGATCTCGCTCGGCGTGACTGCGCCCAAGACCGCGTTCTGCGCCGCCGGCATCGCCATGGAGACGCCGGCGCCGGTGAGGATCAGTGGCGCGACGAGATCGATGTATGCGAGCCCAGGCGTGGCGGTTAGCGCTATCCACGCCATGCCAATGGTCTGCAGCACCAGCCCGACCACGACCAGCAGCCGCTCGCCAAGGCGGTTGACAAGGCTGCCGCCAAGGGGCGCGAAGACGAACAGGGTGGCGGTCCACGGTAGCAGTCGCAAACCGGCGCCGAACGGCCCATAGCCCTGGGCGATCTGCAGAAACTGCGGCAGGAGGAACAAGGTACCGTACATCGACGCATAGAACAGGAAGCTCGCGACGAGCCCCGAAGAAAACGCGCGCGAGCGGAAAAGTCGCATCGGCACCATCGGCTCGTACGCGCGCAGCTCCCAGGCGACGAATGCGACGGTCAGAACAATGCCCACTGCGAGCGCCGACACGACCTCGAGGCTCAGCCAGCCCGCACTGTTGGCGCGCGTTAACCCCCAGACCACGCCCATCGCAGCCGCGGTGACGAGCATGAGGCCGGCGATATCGACGCCGGTCCCGGGCCCAACGCTCTCACGGATATAACGGCGGATGAGCGGAATGACGACCAGGCCGATCGGCAAGTTGATCCAGAAGATCCATTGCCAAGCGAAGCCTTCGGCGATTGCGCCGCCGGCAACGGGGCCGGCAATGAGAGCTAGTCCGGTGACGGCGCTGAATATGCCCAGCGCCTTGGCACGTTCCTCGCGCGGGAATGCCGCGCCCAGGAGGGCCATCGCCAGGGGCATGACCAGCGCCGCGCCGGCGCCCTGGACCGCACGAGCAGCGATCAGCGCGCCAATGTTGCCAGCCAATGCACACGCCACCGAGGCCACGACGAACAAGGTGAGGCCGGCCGCGAACATGCGCCGGCGCCCCAGGCGGTCGCCGAGCGCGGCGCCGGTGAGCAACAGCACGGCGAAGCTCAGGTTATAGGCATTGACTGTCCACTCTAGCGCTTCAATCGAGGCGCCGAGATCAATCCGGATCGTACTCAGCGCAGTCGTGACCACCAATGCGTCGAGCGCGACCATGAACGACGCCACCGATGTTAATGTGAGCACCCAGATCTTGCCCGCCGTTTCGCTCATTTCCTGCATGATCCGCTCCTCTACCAAAAATGGCTCATCGCCGGCGCAGGCGGCCATTGCGACCGCTCGGTCCACGATGCTGAGACGAATGGGGATGCCCAAAGGATTCGCGAAAAAAATTCGAAACCGACCGAATCCTTCGGCCGGCCCCGAACGTCTAAGGCATACGAGCGACGATCAAAGGAGCAGTCAGATGAAACGGACTTTAGTGCGCTACAAAATCAAGCCAGAGCAAGTGCAGGACAACGCCCGCCTGATCAAGCTGGTATTCGAGGAACTCAAGACCAAATCGCCGGACACCGCGCGCTACGTGGTATTGCAGCTCGACGACGGCACCTTTGTCCATTTCGCCATAGTCGAGAGCATGGACGGCAACCATCCGGTCACCTCGCTCGAGGCTTTTCGGGCCTTCCAAAGCGGCATCAAAGAGCGTTGCATCGAGCTCCCACAATCCGGCGATGCCACCATCGTCGGTAATTATAGGATGGTCGGCGAGTGAATTCCGACTCGGTTGAAGCGCGCACGGCGTTCGATCAATTGCTTGGCGAATTGCGGCCGAAGCTGCACCGCTACTGCGCGCGCATGACCGGCTCGGTCATCGATGGCGAGGACGTGGTGCAAGAAGCGCTGATCAAAGCCGTCGAGGCACTCCCTGCCATGGGGTCGATTGCACATCCGGAAGGCTGGCTGTTTCGCATCGCCCACAATGCGGCTTTGGACTTCCTGCGGCGCCGCGCCCGGGCGGATCGCGCCCGCTCTGACGAGGACCCGGACATGCTCGTTGACCCCACAAACGCCGCCGACGACCGCCAAGTTGCCGCTGCCAGCCTTCATGCGTTCATGCGGCTGCCCGTCACGCAGCGCAGCTGCGTCATCCTCATGGACGTCCTTGGCTACTCATTGCAGGAGATCGGCGAGGTGATCGACGGCAGCATTCCGGCGGTCAAGGCCGCGCTCAATCGCGGGCGCACGCGGTTACGCGAGCTGGCACAGGAGCCCGACGATCGTCCGCTGCCCGTCCTGACCCAGCCTCAGCGCTCATTGCTGGCCGCCTACGTCGACCGTTTCAACGCCCGCGATTTCGACGCGATCCGCAACATGCTCGCCGACGAGGTGCGGCTCGAACTGGTCAACAAGACCCGTCTGAATGGCAAAAGCGAGGTCGGCAGATATTTTGGCAATTACGCGCTGGCGCACGATTGGCTGCTCGTTCCGGGATTCGTCGACCGGCGACCGGCGATTCTGGTACGCGATCCCAGCGATGCCTCGGGAGCGCCAACCTACTTCGTGCTGTTGGACTGGGCTGGCGGCCGGCTCAGCCGTATCCGCGATTTTCGTCACGCGCGCTACGCCATCGACGGCGCGGAGATCGCGTCTGCAGCTTGAACACCCGGATCGCGTTGGTTCGTCCGATCTTCAGCTGGTCTTTCCCGTTGATCGGACAGGAAGCAGTGCGTCGCGACCACAAAAAGCAAAGGCCTAAGCAACTTTGGCCACTTGGCTGCGCGTTTGCGCAAGACGCGCGGCGAGGCGTGCGCGCACGTCATCGACGTGGGATTTGATGGAAAAAAACAATTGCGAGTGCTGCATCGGGGACACGATGTCGGTCTCGGAGGTGCCGGCAAGGCCCGCCTTGGTCAGCCATGCCGCCAATGCGTTGAGGGAGGCTTCGTTCATTCCGGCATTATATAGGGCTTGGCGGCATATAGGGCTTGGCGGCAAAGCGGACGTTTAGGCGCCGGCGGTGTGCGACGCATTTTTTGCGGCCGCTACGTTACCGCAAGCGCCTCCGCGCGATCTTCGGCGGGACCGAGCTGGCGGCTCAAATTAAGCGCACTGTTGATCACGCCGACGTGGCTGTAGGCTTGCGGAAAGTTACCCAGCATGCGGCCAGTCGAGGGATCGAACTCTTCCGCGAGCAGGCCGACGTCATTGCAGCGCGAGAGTAAGCGATCGAACAGCCGCCGCGCTTCCGCATGGCGGCCTTGCAGCACGTAATTGTCGACAAGCCAAAAGCTGCAGGCCAGAAATGCTCCTTCGCCGGCCGGCAAGCCGTCCTCGACGTCGTCGGTTTCGTAGCGCAGGACGAACTCATCGTCGATCAGCAGCTTGTCCTCGATAGCGCGAAGCGTTCCCTGCATCCGCGGATCGGTCGCCGGCAGAAACCCCACGAGCGGAAGCAACAGCAGGCTGGCATCGAGCCGCTTGGAGCCGTAGACCTGCACGAAGCTGTCGAGGTCGCGATCAAAGCCGCGCTCGCAGATTTCCGCATGCACGTCATCGGCAAGCGCACGCCAGCGCCGCGCTTCTTCGTTCAATCCTTCGGCGGCGAAGCCATCGGCCGCGCGATCAAAGGCAACCCAAGCCATGACTTTGGAATGAACAAAGTGCTGCGGCCCGCCGCGCACCTCCCATATGCCTTCGTCCGGCTCACGCCAAGCCTTTGCCAGATAATCCAACACCAGCGGCCGCAGAGCTCGGCCGCGCTCGGAGATTTTCATCCCTGCCTTGCGCGCTTGCGCCATCGCATCGATCACCTCGCCGAAGACGTCGATCTGCAGCTGCTGGTGTGCGGCGTTGCCAATTCTTACCGGCGCCGCGTTCTCATAACCCGGAAGCCACGGCACGATCAGTTCCGGCAACCAGCGTTCCCCGCCCACGCCGTACATGATTTGAATCTGGTCTGGGCTGCCGGCTATCGCCCGCATGATCCAGTCGCGCCAGGCTCGCGCTTCATCGTGGTAGCCAAGCAGCATGAAGGCCTGCAGCGTGAATGTCGCGTCGCGCAGCCAGCAATAGCGGTAGTCCCAGTTCCTCACGCCGCCCAGCCGCTCGGGCAGCGACGTCGTGGCAGCGGCGACAATTCCGCCGCTCGGTGCGTAGGTCAAAGCCTTCAGCGTAATAAGCGAACGTTTGACCGCTTCGGTCCATGGGCCGACATCGGGACACCGATCGCTCCACTCGTGCCAGCCCCGTTCGGTGTCGTCCAGCATCCTGAAAGGGTCGATCGCCGGCGGCGGCGCTTGAAACGAGAGTCCGTAGGACAGGACGAAGGGAATGGATTCTCCGGCCTTCACCGAAAATTCACCGAGCGTTCTCAGATCCTCGCCATAGAGCGAGGTTGGCGTGCGCAGCAATAATCGCTCAGGTCCCGCTACGGCATTGATCGCACCGTCATCGAGTCGATTCACCCACGGCACCGTAGAGCCGTAATTGAAGCGAACCACGAACTCGGTGCGAAAATCGACGCGTCCCGACCGGCCCATCACGATGCGCACGAGGTATGCGCCGTCTCCCGGCGGCATGAAGTCGACAACCGCGGCGACACCGGTTTCGGTTTGGAATTCGGTTTCGAGGACGAGAGTGCCGGGGCGATAACGCCGCCGCACCGCGAGCGGCGGCGCCCCGGGCGCAATGAGCCAGCGGCCGTGTTCGGCGGTGCCGAGAAGAGCGGCAAAGCAGGCCGACGAATCGAAGCGCGGCCAGCACAGCCAATCGATCGATCCGTCGCGGCCGACCAGGGCCGCCGTCCTGCAGTCGCCGATCAATGCATAATCTTCGATGCGCTGTGCCATTCATTGCCTGACGCTTACATGACCAAAGGCTCAATCAGCCCTTCGCCAAAAACCTGCGCGTCATATAAGCTCGTGGACGATCATTCCCAAGCGCCAGCGACGCCCGGCTTGCCGCGGCGGCGACTGGCGGCGGCGCCGCCCGATCCGCTGGCCTGACTCAGGCAAGGATCGCCGGCTCCGACAAGGAAAATGCCGCGCGCGTTCACTGTGATGCGGGTTGTGCCGGTGACCGTGCACGAGTCCGGCATTTGGCACTTCGGCAGCTTCGTGCCGATTTTTAAGCCCACCGCTGCGGCACACAGTTCGTTCGAACCGGCGGCGGGGTTGACGGGACTAAAGACAATCCAAGTCCGAATTCAGTCACCCGAATTTCTGCAGTATGTCAGGGCGATGAAGCACCGCATTTTGGCTGCTCTCCTCGCCGTCACGACATCGAGCGGCGTCGCTCATGCCGATGGGCAAGAGATTCGCCGTTGCGATTTTGCAGTTAAAGCCCGTTGCGCCAGCGGCGACGCGACCATCACGCTTGTCGACGGCGTCGTGAAACAGATCGAGGTCAACGCCTTTTGGTGCGGCCTCAACGGCCGTCCGGGCTACACCTGCACGATCGATGCAACCCGCGGCGACAAGGATGCCGCCTGGTCGGACGACGGCGGCGCGACGGTCGTCACCAACGCAACTCCGTTCAGTCCGGCCCAACCCGACCGCGTGAAGGTGACGGTCGGAAAGTACGTCTCCATCGACATGGCAGAAACGCAGTCGGTCGGCCGCTGCGGCACCGGCGCGGAATTGCCGCGGGCCATCGTCGTTCCGGCGAAGAAAGGCGCATGCCGCGTCTGGCTCGACTCGCAATGACGGCGTCAATGCCCGGCCACAGGATCATGACTATTTCTTTTTCGGATTCTTCTTGCCGTCTTTTGCGGGCCTTGGAGAGGCCGATCGCGATGGCCTGCTGGCTTGCCCTCCCCGGGAATCGAATTCTCGCGGTGAGGAAAGTTCCCGACGGGGTAGGACGCGATGGGAACCCGCGGGAAGCTTGCGTGATTACCCGATTGCAACGGTGCTCAATCAAAGGGACGGTACGTGTTCAAAGAGACGGCCATAAGTTGGTCCAGCCACAGATGTTCAATGATGGGCGCCGCGTTGGCCTATTATTCGATCTTCTCCTTCGGGCCCCTGCTCGTCATCAGCACCGCCATTGCCGGCTTGGTGTTCGGACCCGATGCCGTCCATGGCGAGATCGCGACGCAAGTCGCGGGCTTGCTCGGCAGTGCCGGAGCGGAAGCGCTGGAAACGCTGTTGGCGGCGGCGAATCGTCCATACCAAGGCGTGCTGGCGACGATTTTCGGCATTGGCACGTTGGTGTTCGCCTCCGTCGGTGTCGTGGCCCAGCTCAAGGAGGCGTTGAACACGGTCTGGGGCGTCGAAACTTCCAACGGCAGTGGCCTTTTGCAATTGATCCGCACCTACGTCATCTCGCTCGCCGGCGTGCTGTCGCTCGGATTTTTGCTGTTGGTGTCGCTGATCTTCACGGCGGCGCTTGCGGCAATCGGCAAATTCGTCGCGCCCTATTTTCCGGAAGCCGCGTTCCAAATCGCCGGATCGATCGTTTCCTTTAGTTTCGTGACAATCCTGTTTGCGATGATGTTCAAATGGCTGCCCGACACGCAGGTCGATTGGCGCGACGTCTGGCTCGGCGCCGCACTGACCGCGGCGCTGTTCGAAATCGGAAAATTCCTGATCGGCTTCTATGTTGGGAAACAGGCACTGGAATCGACCTATGGTGCGGCCACTTCGCTCGTCATGCTTTTGATTTGGGTCTATTATTCCGCTCAAATCGTTCTGTTCGGCGCGGAATTCACTCACGTTTATGCCGGGCGGCGCGGCATGGGGCGTGCGGAGCCTCTCGCCCGTGCTAAGACATGAGTCCGACGACGGCGTCCTGGGATCTTTGGACGACGCGTCCTGGTTCAGTTCCCCAGCCGGAACAGCCGCCGCGCATTCTCGCGACCGATCTTCACTCGATCGTTCTCGCTGATCGGGCAGGCATCGAACCAGATCGCGGCGTGGTCGATGTTCTCGAACGGCCAGTCGGTCGAGAACATGATGCGGTCGGCGCCGATTTCCAGCATGGTGTTGAGCAGCGCCGGGGTATGGAAATTGCCCGACGTGGTGACGTAAAAGTTTTCGCGGAAGTAATCGCTCAGCCGCTTCTTTGCCGGCCAGCTGTGCCGGTTCTCGATCCAGGCATTGGCGTTGTCGACCCGCCACATCGCGAACGGCAAATTCTCGCCCATGTGGCCGAGGATGATTTGCAGCCGCGGATGGGCGTCGAACAGGCCCGACGCCATCAGGCGTAGCGCATGCACCGCGGTCTCGTGGCCGAAGGCCCAGATCGGGCCGAGCAGCCATGGATGGCCTTCATAGATTTTCGCGTCGCGCGGCAGCGGATTGCGCGGATGCAGATAGAACGGCACGTCGAGCTTTTCCGCCATCGCCCAGAACGGCCGGTATTGCGGCAGGTCGTAATAAGCCGTGGTCTCGGCATTGCCGACTTGCGAGAAGCCGTTAACGAGCGCGCCGCGGAACCCGAACTCCTTGACGCAACGCTCCAACTCGCGCGTCGCGCCGTCGGGATCCTGCATGGCGAGCGCGGCGAGGCCCTGGAAGCGGTCCGGACGCTTGCTCACCTGTTCGGCGAGATAGTCGTTGGACCGGCGCGCGATGCTTAAGGCCTGTGCCGGATCGGGAATGGCCTGCACCGCCGGCGCGTTGAGCGACAACAGCATCATCTCGATGCCGTGCCGGTCCATCTCGGCGATGCGCCGTTCCTGGATGTCCATGACCCTGTGCTTGACTTCCTGCCAGACGCGCTCGGGAAAGTAGCCGTGGGAATCCTCCAGCGTTTCGGGAATGGCGAAATGCTCTTCGAGCGCGATCTTGCCTTGCACGGTCTTCCTCCCACGGCGCACTGACTGACAGCGGCATTAATCTTAACGCGGCGTCCGGCGTCAACTTTTGCCCGCCGTTGCGCGCTTTGCCCGGTTGGCATGGTTCTGGCGAGACAGCGATGTGACCGCCGCCGGTGTCTCAATTCGGGGCATTGTCGGGATTCGCATCGGCCAGACAGCGACCAAGATCGCGACAGAGGCAATGAACACGCACCCGAGCTACACGCTGGCGTCGCGGCCGCAGACCGGCCGGTACCTGCGCGCACGGGCGGTGCTGTTGCGCGGCACCTTTGCCGCCACGATTTTCCTCACCGACATCGCCTTCATCGTCGCCATGGCCTGCCTGACCGGCATCGCCTATCACCTCGCCGCCTACGGCAAGCCCGGCAACATCACGCTCTTCCTCCAGGTCGGCGTTCTGGCGGCCAGCATCTTCGCCGTGTCCAACATGTATCGCGGCGAATACCGGCTGCCGAATTTCTGCACCTTCAAGCCGAATGGCGGCCGCACCATTCAGGTGT
This sequence comes from uncultured Alphaproteobacteria bacterium, assembly GCA_963724715.1. Taxonomy (GTDB): domain Bacteria; phylum Pseudomonadota; class Alphaproteobacteria; order Rhizobiales; family Xanthobacteraceae; genus BOG-931. The sequence continues at coordinate 1,240,057 of CAVRVV010000009.1, forward strand.
GGAACGTCACGGTGATCTGCCTGTTGATGGTCGGCTTCCTGGCGCAGACCAGCACCGAATATTCGCGCGCCTGGATCGTGCTGTTTTATGCCGCCACGCTTGCCGGCCTCGTCGCCTTGCGCTTCTTCATCGTGCAGGTCACCGCGCGCGCCCGTGCCGCCGGGCTGATTTCGGCGCAGCGCATTTTTCTGATCGGCACCGGCGCCAACGTCAACGGCTTCGTCAATCGCTATGAGCCGTGGACCTACGGCATCAATATCGTCGGCTGCCGCTTCCTGACTCCGATTGCCGCCACCGCGTCCGCCGAGGCGCGGCACGCCATGCTCGACCGCGATTTTGCCGAGGCCGTCGCCAGCGTGCGCAGCCTCGAGCCCGACGCCATTTTCCTCCTGCTGCCGTGGTCGCAGACCGAAACCATCGAGCGCTGCGCCGAGACGTTCATGACGCTGCCGGTCGAGATCCACATCGGCCCCGAGCAGATCCTGCACAAGTTCGAAGAGGTCAAGCTCTCGAAACTCGGCCCGGTGACAAGCCTGCAGCTGACGCGCCGGCCGCTGACGCGCACCGAGATCGCGCGCAAGCGGCTGTTCGACCTGGTCGTCGCCGCGGTCGCTCTCATTGCGCTCACGCCGTTGCTCATCGTCGTCGCCGCGCTGGTCTGGCTCGACAGTCCCGGTCCGGTTTTCTTCGTGCAGCGCCGCTACGGCTTCAATCAGCAGCCATTCCGCATCATAAAATTTCGCACCATGCGCACGCTCGACGACGGCCCGGTGATCGCACAGGCGACCCGCGACGATCCGCGGCTGACCCGGATCGGCCGCTTCCTGCGGCGCTGGAACATCGACGAGATTCCGCAGCTCTTCAACGTGCTCACCGGCGACATGTCCCTGGTCGGTCCGCGGCCGCACGCGCTGGCCCACGACCACGAATATGAGCAGCGCATCGCGCTCTACGCGCGCCGCCACAACGTCAAGCCCGGCATCACCGGTTGGGCGCAAATCCACGGCTGCCGCGGCGAGGTCGACACCGAGGAGAAAATGCAAAGGCGCCTCGAGCACGACCTGTTCTACATCGACAACTGGTCGCTCTGGCTCGATCTGCAGATCATCTTCCGCACCGTGCTGTCGCCGGCCGGTTATCGCAACGCCTATTGATACATTTGATCCGTCATCCTGAGGTGCTCGGCGCGAAGCGCCGAGCCTCGAAGGGCGACGGCCCGAGAATCCCAGCAGCATCCTTCGAGGCCCGCGCTGCGCGCGGGCACCTCAGGATGACGACGTCAGTAAAAGCTGCTTAGCCCGCCAGCGTAGCGATGGCGACGACCGCGCCCGCGGTGACCAGCGCCGTCGACAGCCAGAGCACGCTGATGAGGAGCCACACCGGACGCGGCTTGCCGCCGGTATTGGCCGGCGCCTTGGTCCAGGATTCCAGCGCCGGCTCGGCGCGGCGCAACGCGGCGGTAGCGGCTTCGATGTCGGCAACCTCCCGCGCCAGCTGATCGCGCACGGTTTGCGCCATCGCGCCGGCATCCTCGGCAAATTCGCCTAAATCGTCCCGCGGCAACCGCTCGCTGCGCGGCGAAACGAGTGCGGCAATGTCAGCGTCCGAATGCTCGGACGACAGCGAGCTGACATATTGCTTCAGCATGGCGCGTACCTATTTGTCCGCTTTGGATTTACAACGACCGGACAGGCGGCGCGACGACCATTCGAAGCTAAGCTTAACGACGCCGTTAACCCTATATCCGTGGCTGCGCGGCCGCCGGGCAGCGGCTATGCTGTTGATCGAGGCTGCAAAACCGGTTTGACCGCCAAGACTTCAGCGCCAAGACTTCGGCGTCAAGACTTCAGCGCCAAGGCTTTACCGCTAAGACATCCCCCAAGGAGCCCGTCATGACCACCTCGACCCTGATCGTCCTTGCCGTGATCGTCGTTTTCGTGCTGTGGGCGGTCGCGATCTACAACGGCCTCATTTCCATGCGGCAAAGGGTCAACCAGGCCTTTGCCGACGTCGACGTGCAACTCAAGCAGCGGCACGATCTCGTTCCCAACCTGGTCGCGACGGTACAGGGCTACGCCGCGCACGAACGCGGCACGCTGGACGAAGTGGTCAAAGCGCGCAACGCGGCGGTTTCGGCGCAGGGACCGGCACAGCAGGCGGCCGCCGAAAACATGCTCTCCGGCGCGCTGCGGCAATTGTTCGCGCTCTCGGAATCCTATCCGGACCTCAAGGCCAGCACCAATTTTCAGCAATTGCAGGCGGAGCTTTCGGATCTGGAGAACAAGATCGCGGCGTCACGGCGCTTTTTCAACAATGCGGTGCAGGAATACAATACCGGCATCCAGCGCTTCCCGGCCGCTTTGTTCGCCGCCTCCTTCGGTTTCGCGCAGAAGGATTTTTTCGACCTCGGCGACGACCGCAAGACGGTCACCGAGGCGCCGCAGGTCAAGTTCTAACGCGCCGGACAGCCGCGGTAATTGGCGATGGCCGCTTACGGGCTCTATAGCCATATCCAGTCGAACCGGCGGCGTTCGATCGCGCTGCTCGTCGGGCTGTTCTTCCTCATCTACCTGATGGTCTATGCCGGCGCGCTGGCGGCGGAAGCGCTCTCGGTCAACGCCGGCAGCGACGTGCTGATGCAACTGGCGTGGAACGATTTCCTCCACGCCGCGCCATGGGCGACCATCGGCACCGCGCTGTGGGTGGTCGTCGCCTATTACTTCCACCAAAACATGATCGATGCGCTGACCGGCGGCCGCGAGGTGACGCGCGCCGAGGAACCGCGGCTCTACAATATCCTGGAGAATCTGTGCATCTCGCGCGGCATCACCATGCCCAAGCTCAAGGTGATGGAGAGCGACGCGCTCAATGCCTTCGCCACCGGCATGAGCCCAAAACAATATTCGATCACGGTGACGACGGCGCTGATCGACCGGCTCAACGATGCCGAGATCGAAGCCGTGCTCGGCCACGAGCTCACCCATATCCGCAACGGCGACGTGCGCATGATGGTGATCGCCGTCATCATCGCCGGCGTGGTTTCGTTCTTCGCCGAACTGGTGTTTCGGCTGTGGTTCTACAACGGTTTTGGCTTTCGCGGCGGCCGCTCCGACGAGCGCCGCGGCGGCGGTGCGGCCTTTGCCATCCTGATCGCCGTCGCGGTCATTGCGGTGGCTTATTTCCTGTCGTTCGTCATTCGCCTGGCACTGTCGCGCTCGCGGGAATTTCTCGCCGATGCCGGCTCGGTCGAGCTCACCAAGAATCCCGACGCCATGATCTCGGCGCTGCGCAAGATCGAAGGCCGCGGCGAATTGCCGGACGCGACCTCGGCGGTGATGGAAATGTGCATCGACAACCCGCGCCAGGGATTCGGCGAGCTGTTCGATACCCATCCGAGCGTCGACAGCCGGGTCGCCGCCTTGGTCAAGTTCGCCGGCGGCCACGACCCCGGCCCGCTGGCGCTGCCGCCGCAGGCAAGCGACGCGGACGACGACCGACCCGAACCACCGCCGCCGCACGGTCCGTGGGGCCCGGCGGTGGGCGAATTCGAGCGAGGGTCAAGACGCATCCCCGGACTCGTCATCGGACTCATCGGCCGGGCCGTGGGGCCCTCACTCTGGTGCTACGTCGCAATCGGGTCACAATTAACCATATCCCTTTGAAAATAGGCATTACGCAGCGCGTTCGCGGCCGCGTGGCGCATCTGGAGGCTTCCAAACAGAGCCGGCTCTGTGTAAGACTCCATTAACGGAACAATTGCGGGAAGTGCTTGGGTTGGCCGCAGTTTTCCGGTGGATTTGCTGAGCCGGACGGATGACGCCTTAAGGCGAACGGGGTCAGCGGGGATCAGGACAATGGCTAAGCCAACAGTGGTCGTGGTGGGCGCGGACAAGGGCGGCGTCGGCAAGACGACCGTGGCGCGAACGCTGCTCGATTATTTCACGGCGCATCACGTGCCGACGCGCGCTTTCGATACCGAATCGCCCAAGGGCACCCTGAAGCGCTTTCATCCCGACATCAGCGACATCGTCGACGTCACTTCGGTCCCCGACCAGATGCGCATTTTCGACACGCTGTCGACCACCGACGCCAGCGTGACGGTAATCGACGTGCGCGCCGGGCTGTTGTCGCCGACGCTGCGCTCGCTGCGCGACATCGGTTTTCTCGAAGCGGTGAAAAAGGGCCAGCTCAACTTCGTCGTGTTCCACATCCTCGGTTCTTCGATCGCTTCGCTCAACGAGATCGAGGACACGTCCACCTTCACCACCGACGCCAAATACTTCCTGGTCAAGAACTACTTCAACAACACCAGCTTCTTCGAATGGGACCAGCCGACGCACGCGGCCTATTTCAAGAGGTTCAAGGACGCCATCGAGATCACCATCCCGAAACTCAACGAGATGGCTTACGAGCAGGTCGAGCTCGCCTCCGTTCCCTTCCTCACCTTCGTCGCCAACAAGAACCTGAAGGGCGACGCGGCCAATTACTCGTTCGTGCTGCGCGGCTATGTCCGGCACTGGCTCGGCAATGTCTGGGGCGAGTATGATCGCATCAAGCTGAACGACATCGTCGCCAGCGCCGCTGCGCCGGCGGCCGGCGGCCCGCGCGTGCAGGTGGTCCGTACCGCGCAGTAAGCCCCTTCCCTCTCCCGCTCGCGGGAGAGAAAGTGAGCGGGCAAGTACAGCGTTCGTTTATCGGGAATGGACCGATCGCCGGCATGCCGCAACAGGCGCCGCTTTATATCGTCGCTTCACCTCGCCCGCGGGTCGGCAAAACGCTGATCGCGCGTCTTCTGACCGAGTTTTTTCGCTCGAGCGGCCGTGCGCTGGTCGGCTATGACCTCGACCCGCGCGAGCCGACATTTGCCGGCTATTTTCCCGATCTCGTCGCGACGATGAATATCGCCGACACGCCCGGGCAGATGGCGCTGTTCGACCGGTTGATCGCGGGCGGGCCGCGCACCACCGTCATCGACCTGGGCTACGGCCTGTTCGAGCAGTTCTTCGACGTGATGACCGAGATCGGCTTCGTGCAGGAAGCACGGCGGCGTTCGATCGAGCCGGTCGTGCTGTTCGTCACCGACCCGTCGCCGGGGACGGTGCGCGCCTATGGCGATGTGCGCCGGCGCCTGGAGATGACCGCGTTCGTGCCGGTACACAACGAAGCGGTGTCGGTGATGTACGAGAAAGCGGATTTTCCGCCGAGCCGCGGCGAATACGGCGTCATCCGCATCCCGCGCCTCTCCGCGATCGTGCGCGGCGTCGTCGACCGCCCGAGCTTTTCGTTCGGCGCTTATATGACCGAGCGGCCCGGCGGCCCGACCGAGATCCACAGCTGGATCGGCACCATTTTCACCGAGTTTCGCGAACTCGAATTGCGCCTGCTCATCGGCAAGCTCGGCGCGTCGCTCAGCGACAGCGTCGTCGGTAAACTGAGCGCAGCGCTACGCTCGGGGCGCTAGGCAGTGTTGAATTTGCCGTGTCTTAGCGACATTTCGCGCCGCAGCTATTCGCGCCGGTAGCGGTAGGGACGCGCGTTTCATCGCGCGCCCCCCGCACAGAACCGTACGTGCGGCTTTCCCGCATACGGCTCCCACCTTGGGTGTGTGACGGCAAAGCGATCGCTCGGCCAAGGATGGAGGATGATCGGTTTCGGAAGCCAGGCGTCCACCAGCTGCGTCATCCGTGCCCACGTGATCCGATCCTTTTGGCTGCGACGCCGCAGCGTGCGCCGCCAGAGATCGGTGACATGGTGCCGGAACACGTCCAGTGCGAGAGCGTTGGTTGGCACTGCGTGGTAATTGAAGTAGCCGCGGACGACCCGCTCCAGCCAGTTCCCCTGCTCGGGGATCGGCCGGTGCATGCACCGCCTCAGCGTCTCCTTGATCTTCCGCAGCTTCGCCTGCATGCGGTCCCGCCGGGTCTTCCGTTGAAGTTGGAATTTGCCCGAGCGGGTCGTGCCGCAGATGAAGGTGAAGCCCAGGAAGTTGAAGGTCTCCGGCTTGCCAAGCCCGCGCCGCTTTCGGCGTTCCGCCGCATAGCGTCCGAACTCGATGAGCCGGGTCTTCTCGGGATGCAGAGACAGCGCAAACTTACCTAACCGCTCGCGCATCTCTTCCAGGAAGCGCCGGGCGTCGCTCTCGTGCTGGAATCCGACGATGAAGTCGTCGGCATAACGCACGATGATCATATCGCCCGTGGCCTCGCGCTGTCGCCAGCGCGCGGCCCAGAGGTCGAGGGCGTAGTGCAGGTAGATGTTGGCAAGCAGCGGCGAGATCACCGATCCCTGCCCCGTCCCCTTCTCACTGACGCTCACGATCCCGTCTTCGAGGATGCCTGCCTTCAACCATTTCTGGATCAGGCGGATGATGCGCCGGTCGCCGATCCGGTGTTCCAAGAAACGGATCAACCACTCCTGACTGATCTCGTCGAAGAACGATCGGATGTCGGCGTCCAGTATGTAGCTCACCTTCTTGCTGACGATCCCGACACAGAGCGCGTCCAACGCATCATGCGTGCCGCGTCCAGGTCGGAACCCATACGAGAACCCGAGGAAGTCTTCCTCGTAGATCGCGTTCAGCACCGCAGCCACCGCTCTTTGGACAATCTTGTCTTCCAGCGCGGCAATCGCGAGCGGGCGCTGTCGTCCATCCGGCTTCGGTATGTAGGTTCGCCGTGATGGAAGCGCCCGATACGCTCCCCGATGAACCCGCTCATGCAGATCAGTGAGGTTTCGGTCAAGGTCTGCTTCGTAGGTCCGCCACGTCAGTCCATCTACTCCCGGTGCGGCGTCTCTCTTGAGTTCGATGAACGCCTCACCAAGCCAATCGATGCTGATGTGGTGCAGGAGCGCGGTGAACCTCTCCTTCTTCCTTTCCCTTGCGACTTTCCGTATGCGTTCCAGCGCCTGTGACACGCTTTCCCGACTCTGTGTCCGGCGCGTGCTTTGCTGACCCGCATTCCCCTCGGTCCCCGCCCTTGGCTCCACCGGCTCCGCCGCGGATAGCTCCGCTTTGTTCGCCGGCTTCACAGCTACTATGGCGGGGTCCGACTTCTCGTGCCCGTGCATCATCGGCTACGGCTCCTCGCCTTCCCGATGCGGGCCGCCGTACTCGCGCACGCTACGTCACAGCGGCGGCCAGACATGAGACCTCCCAGGTTCCGATGCGATCCCTTTGCGCGTGATGTGGCCTTCGACCCCGGCAGGGCGTCAGCACCTCGCAAAAACGGTGCCGCACATGTTGCCTTCGAGCGAATAAAAACCCTCGGCCCCTGCGACATCTGATCTTTCGTGGCTCAATCCCACACCCCACGCAATCGCTGTGTACGCTTCGAAGCCACCGTCGCCGGTGACCCCGCAACACTCGCTACCAAGCGGACGCTACCCCTTACTTGGGCCGGACTTTCACCGGCTGGATCGCACCAGCTTTGCCTGGCGCACTTATTCGATGACCTCGTCGGCGAGCGCCACAAAATTCACGGGCAATTCGATGCCTGTGGCTTTGGCGGTCTTGAGGTTGATGACCAACGGGTAGCGTGTCGGCTCCTCAAACGGCAGATCGCTGGGCCGTGCGCCGCCGAGGACGCGAGCGACCAGGTCGGCGGCGCGTCCCATGGATTCCTTGAGGTCGGGCCCATATGACATCAAGCCACCGTCGTGGACCCACGGCAGATCGTATTCGTAAAGCGCCGGAATATGATGCTCGCCCGCGTAATCGAACACGCGCTTGCGGTTGAGGACCGTGAGCGCGTCGGCGACCAAAAGAATGGCATCCGGCGGTTCGCGATCCATGGCCTCGAACACCCCGTTGAAGTCGTCAGGCTGGCGCACGCCGAGCGCCTGCACTTTTGTCCCGAGCGATTGCGCTGCACTGGCGGAAGCTTCGTAGCGCTGCGACATGCCGAGATCGTCCCTGTTCCACAGCATCGCGACCCGCTGCAACTTCGGCACTGCCTGCTTGATGAGCGCGATTCGCTTGGTGGAGAGCGCGGTCGAATTGTCCGAAATGCCGGTAATGGTGCCGCCCGGCCGCGCCAGCCCATCGATAAGGTGGGTGGCGACCGGATCGCCACATCCATAGGCGACAACCGTCGGCACCTTTTCGATCTTGCAGGCGAACGTTACTGGATAGCTGACGGCGACAATCACATCGACATTGTCCGTCTTCATCCCACGGACAATCTCGCCGAGCTTGCTCACCTGACCGCCCGCGCCCCGCGCGTCAAATGTAAGATTTTTGCCGAGCGTATAGCCGTGCTGCTCCAGCGCTTTCAGCAGGATCGAGCCAAGCGGTGTCTTTTCATCGAGCGGCGCCCCTGGCGTCAGCGTGCCGACACGAAAGACCCTCGACGAGGATTGCGCGATTGCCGCGCGGGGGCCGGCAATCGCCGCTCCGGTGAGAAGCGAGATAAAATCGCGACGTCGCATGAAAGCCTCCTGACAGCGCTGCCTGCTGAATACGCATCCCTAGCATTATTCTTGCGACAGGGCGGCGAGGTTATCGAATAGACCATCCGCAATGCGGTAATTCGGTGGCAAATCGACGCTGTGGGTCTGGGGCGACCGATTGGCGATGGTCGTGCGACTTCTCCCTATTCGATCACCTGGTCGGCGGTGGCGAGTAGCGTTGCCGGCACGTCGAGGCCGAGCGCCTTCGCGGTCTTGAGGTTGATGACCATCTCGAAGTTTGTCGGCTGTTCGATCGGCAAATCGGCGGGATTTGCGCCCTTCAGGATGCGGTCGACGTAATAGGCTGTCCGCCGCATGAGGTCGGCTTCGTTGGCGCCGTAGGTCAACAGCGCCCCAGCCTCGGCAAAGAAGGCCCAATCGGAGATGACTGGCAGCCGGGACCTCATCGCCATCGCGATGATATTATCATGGTACCCGGCAAAGATCGGTTGGACGATGACCGCCTCGCTGCCGTCTCGTTTCATCGTATCGAAAATTGCCTGGTCGATCGACGCCGGTCCATCGACGAGTTGAACCGACAGCACGACGCCAAGTTGGTCAGCGGCTGTCTGCGTTTCGCGCACGAAGGTTGCAGTGTTGGGATCCTTGCTTGAGCCGAGGAAAGCGATCGCGTGCAAGCTCGGCTGGATTTCGCGGAGCAGTTCCAGCCGTTTGCCAGCCAGATCGGTCATCAAAAGAGAGACTCCCGTGAGATTGCCGCCAGGGCGTGACAGGCTCGAGACCAGGCCGGTGGCAAGCGCGTTGGCGGTCAGCATGACGATCGGAATTGTGTGGGTCGCCGCGTTGGCGATGTGGATTGCCGGTGTCGCAACAGCGAGGAGAACGTCGACCGGTTCCTGCACGAGCCTTCGCGCGATGTCCTGGGTTATCTCACGGTTGCCACCGGTAAAATAGGCCTCGACCTCGTAGTTCTTGCCATCGACATAACCGAATTGCTGCATCCCTTCGCGGAAATGGCGGAGATCCGCGTTCATGGTCTGCGGGAACCAGCTCAGAAAGCCGATTTTGGCCTTTTTGTCGTCCGCGCCGGCTGGCGACGCAAGCCCCGCGGCGGCGCCAAGAAGAACGACGAACTCGCGGCGGTCCATTCCAGTAGCCCTTTGACGACGTCGCGAGGGCCGATTCCGGTCACCTCGTAGGGGTCTTCCCCGAGCCGAAACCCAACTCTAGCACATAGTTGAAATACGGTGTGTGCATCACGGCAAAATTGACCGCCAATGTCTGCTTTGGTCAAAAGCGAGGCTGTGCTCCTGCCGCGCCGGCGATTGAAGCTGGCGTTGGACGCCACCGACGAGTGCACGTCGGGTGCTCTGAGATCGAGAGTGATCGTTCGCGATGCGGCAATTGACGGTGCCGAAATAACGCTCCGGGTCGATTTCTGCCGCGCCATCTCACGCAACGCGCGGCTGCTTGACCCCACAAAGCTGCCACGCCGACCGTTCGCTATCGAGGCGAATATGGGCCAATCGCGACACTTCCCACTGCAGCAATCCGCGAGTGAAATGAAAGATTGCGAACGTCTGATGTCCTGGAGGTGAGAGGGGACGGAGGGACGCTTCGGGTGCCGCTTGACGGTAGCGCCGCTGCTTTCGGACGCCTCGAAACTTGTTTCGACAAAAATAGTCACGACGACGTCGAGTCGAATCCGTTCGTTGCGCCAAATCGGAAACCTTAGGTGAGAATGGAGCTAAGAGATTGACCTACGGCGCTTGCTTATTTTTGATATCGTCAAATGCGCATGCTGTCCACCGTGCTGCTATGGTCTCCGCTGTACGAGTTACGCATTATTATCACTGCCGCGACCTGCCGGACCTGAAAGCGGATATCAGCCGACCAACAGGTCATCGGTCCGCCACCGATCGGGAACCAGCGTTGTCGCGCCCCCTGGTCGCTGCATGCCTGCAATGCCGCAAGTGGGTGCGTCGCATTGCCAACCCATCCGTTGATTCACGTCAGGCGGTTTGCCTTGGCACCAAAATTCCTCCGCAAATTTAGACAGAAGGGAGATGGATAAGCATGAATAGGTTAGTATGCGTTGTCGCCGCCCTGGTCGCCCTGGCACCAGCCGGTGCGTCGGCCGAGGGCGCGAATCTGAGCGGTTCGTTCGTATGCGTTAAGGACTGCCGCGCCGCTCTTCCCCCGGGAGCGCTCGCCCCGCTCGCCCACGTCACGCAGAATGGCTCGGATCTCAACCTGGTTGACGAGTCCGGCGACGCGTCGCGGGCATGGGTCGATTGGTCCGGTCACATCTGGTCCGACCACTGGAATGAAGGCGCGATCTATTCGCCGGACGGTCTGACGATCCAATTCGATCGCGGCACGGTCTGGCAGCGCTTCGTGCCGCCTCCGCCGTACCGGGTTAGGCACGTGCGCGCCGCCGCCGTGACCCTGCCGCCCAAGTAGCCGCACCAAGTGCGGCGGCGAAAGACGCGGTCCCGCACCGTGGGTTCCGCCAGCGAAATCCGGGGCGGCGCTCACGTGGCGACCCGGCTTTTACAGAGCTGTCATCGGGCCGGTTACTGCGGGCCGGAGCCGTTGGGCAGACCTGTCGCGGCAACTCGATCGATACGATAGGTGAGGTGTCGGATCCGCTCAGGCATCCCCGCTGCTGCGCGCGCGCCGCCAACGGCAGCAGACCTAAAATTCCCGCCGCTTCATGACCGCCCGTAGACGCAGATGCGGGCACCGTATCGGCTCAAACGGGCACTTTGGAAGGGGCTCCGACCGGGCATTTTGCAGTAAGGCACGCTCATTGTCCCAGTTGGCTCACGCTCATTGTCCCAGTTGGCTCACGCTCATTGTCCCAGTTGGCTCACGCTCATTGTCCCAGTTGGCTCACGCTCATTGTCCCAGTTGGCTCACGCTCATTGTCCCAGTTGGCTCATGAGAGAGTGCCGGGAACTCAAGTTCCGTATGAGCATTACCAACGTGGAAAAATGCGCTGACGGGAGGCTGTATCGTGTCCTCACCGAGAGAATACCGGGATCGCGTGACTGAATGCATGGAACGAGCAAAAACGACCAATTCCGACGCTGAGCGCAACACCTACTTGGAAATGGCCAAAGAGTGGTTGGAGGCGGCAGTGCAGGCAGACATTCCAATTGGGTCTAGGCAATCCACCGAGAGAACAGAAACCACTTACGGCGAAGGCGCCAAAGCGGGTGAAGCAGTTATTCAATGGAACTGCGTGTTGGAGGCGGCCTCGGTTGGCGGCGCGCGATGAGTTGTCCAACCTGCTCGCGCGCGAATTAAATGGTCGCGCCGATGGACGCTAATGACCAAGTCATAAACCTCATCGGTGTGCGGTGTTTCAGTTTAATTTGGAGTTGCGCCATGAGAAGGTTGGCGGCGTCACTTTTGGCGATTGGTATCGTGTGTCTGTCAGGTGCGACAAGTTTTGCAATACCTCCGAGCAGCAACGCCATCACGAGAATCGATGGAACTCTCGTGTCTGGAACTATCCATCTTCCGAATGGCTCGCCCGGGTCAGACCGGGTGTCATTAGCGCGGCATATACCGCTGCGAGAGATGGCGGCGGCGGTGGCCAAGTCATCTTGTAGCTGTGCTCTAACGCGGGAAGCTGCACGTGCTTGGCGACTGAAGGATGGTAGCGGTTGAACTCTTCGAGATTGCGGGCGGTCAACTCCACACCACGAAGGCGACGTCGCTCGCCGTTGGGGGCGTAGCCATTGACGCGCAAAATCTCTTGATCGATGGCCGCCGTGTCCAGGATGTCGATCAGCTGCGCTACGAGTTTGGGATACTCTGTCCATTTCCGCGCTGCCTCCTCGACTAGGACCTTGATTCGCTCATAGTCTTTCTCCCAAGATCTGGCATATTCGGCGGCTTGGAGTTCAGCGAGACGCGCCTTCAACTTTGGGAGCGCGCTGCATAGCTGATCGTAGGCGGCGTCGTCCGCCTGCATCGCCGTTCGGACACTTTCTGATCCAGGCAAAGCCGCTAGGTTAACCGCCGCGGTGCGCTCGGCAACTACAGCTTCCTCGGACTTGCAGACAGCGGCCACGAGTTCGACGATCAACGCTGCGACCTCCGTCGACGGCACGTCTGAGGATAGTGCGGTCGCAATCCGTTTATCAAGCTCGCCGTCCATCACGTCCTCAATCGGATTGCAGTCAGCGATTCGGACCGCAGGCGCGGCACTTACTGTCCGACCGGCATCGGCGGCCGTGGCGCCTGATCCTCGGGCACCGGCTTGTCGGAGCGCAAGCGCTTGGTTATGGCGGCGAAGGTGCCATCCTGATCCGCGCCGGGTGGCTCGGCGTCCGCTTGTGCCGGCTGATTGGTATCGACGTCAGCGACCGGTTGCGACTTAATCTCGACCGCTGCCGGCGGCGCAAGTTGGACCGCGGGGTTTTGCGCCCCAGTATTTTGTATCGTCGGGCCTTGCGGCGCCGGCGCTGCTGCAGCGTCCGGCGGCGGCTCGCCGAGAGCAAGGCGTGGCGCGCTGTCGGTCGGCCGCGGCGCGGTGGCGATTGAGCCGGTTGGCGTATCGAAGGGCCGCGGCTCGGCGGTGGGTGAGCGCGGTGCAGAGTCGCTTGGCGAAATGGCCGCGCGGCGCGGCGCATCACCTGATGTCGGATAAGAAGCGCCCACCTTGGCGAGCGCGGCGCGCATCCGGGCTTCAAACGATTGCGCTGAGGCACGTTTTGTCGCGTCGTGCGGCTTTGTCTCCGCCGCGTCGTGCGGCTTGGCCTCGGTCCCAACGGAAGAAGGCAGTTCATCCGCCGGCGTGGATTGGTGCAGCGCCGCCGTGGGCGCGGCGTTCACTGCCGCAGGCGTCACATTCATAAGCGATGCCGCTGGCGGCGTGGCCGGAGCCAGCGCTGCCGGATCGGCCAGGATTGCACCTTGAGTTCCGCTATGGACGTGGATCGCCGCTGGCTGCATCACGGCCGGAGCAGACGCTGGCACGGCAAAATAGCCGGTGAAATGCGCGATCAGAAAGCCGGACACCGCAGTAGCGAAGCCGGCGGTGAGGACTTCGAGGAACTTCAGCGTGAAACGCAACATGAAGGAACCCTCGCTCGGCACCGAACCCTCCAGGCAAATCTTAGTGTTCGGGATAGAGAGAGCCTCTATGGGGCGAAATTGAGATTATGCGGGCTGAAGCTAGGGCCACGCAAAAAAGCGCAGGACATTTGTCGCGTAGCCTCGTCGGTCTCGGTCTTTAATGGCGGCCGTTCATCCCTCTTAGGCAGGGGCTCTTGGCGTTGCTGGGCGACCCGCGGATGCAGTTCCAAAATGTCCGGTCCGGCTGTGCTCCAGCCTCGCCAGCGAACGAAGCTGACGTGGCGCGTTTTCGCAACGCGGCAATTTACGGCGGCGAAATGATGCTAAGGGTCAAAAACCGCCTCGCCAGACGTTGGCTTGCGCGACGGCTTTACCCCCAAAAGCTGCCGCACCGACCGTTCGCTATCGAGGCGGATACGGGCCAATTCTTGCCGCATGCACCCGCAGCAAATGAGGTCTCATTCGACCACTTCGTCCGCGCGCGCCAGCAAAGTGGGCGGGACGTCGATGCCAAGGGAACGCGCGGTTTGCAGGTTGAGGGTGAATTCGAATTTGGTCGGTTGCAAAACCGGCAGATCGGCCGGCTTGGCGCCTTTGATGATGCTGCCGGTATAGACGCCGGTTTGGCGAAAAACGTCAGGAATGCTGGTCCCGTAACTCATCAGCAGGCCGGCCACGACCGCGTCGTAGACAAAGTGGCTAGTGGGCATGCGGTCGCGTGTTGCGAGCGCGGCCAATTGCGGGCTGCGGCTGGCGAAATAGCCGTCCGGCGCTATGAATACGGCATCCGCCTTCGCATCGACGAGCGCAGCAAACGCCGCATCGATTTCGGCAGCGGTGCTCGCTTTAAAGAAGAGCAATTCCATGCCCAGACTGGAAGCTGCGGTTCTCAGGGCTTGCGCCGTTGCATCTACGGTTTTGGCATTGGCCGGATTGACCAGCACCGCCAAGCGTTTTGCCTTGGGCAGGAGTTCATGCATGAGACCAAGCCGTTTGGCGTCGACTTCGGTGTCAAAAAAATTGATCCCGGTCGCGTTGCCACCGGGCCGCGCCAAGCTCGCGACCAGCCCGAGCCCCACCGGGTCCTCGCTCACACCGAACACAACTGGGATGGTCGACGTGGCGGCTTTGGCGGCGAGCGAGCCAGGGGTGTTGGCGGGCGTCGCGATCACCGCGACATGGCGGCCGATGGCATCGTTGAGGATTGCGGCGAGGTTCTCGTAATGACCGTCCAGCCAGTGATATTCGACGATGACATCTCTGCCTTCCGTAAGTCCGGTCTGGCTCAAGCCTTTGCGAAAATCGGAAGCGAGCGCCTCGGCCACGTCAGCCTTTCTGGCATTGATGAGCGTGACGACTGGTATGTTCGCTCCCGACTGCTGCGCCCGCGCCTCGAGCGGCCACGTGGCCGCTGTACCGGCGAGTAGCGCGATGAAGTCCCGTCGCCTCATACATTTCCCTCAGGCCCGACCATGGCAGCCTACCGCATTCTAGCGGACGGTCCCCTTGTGCAGCACGGCAAATCTTAGCCACCGATGCCGCAGTTGGGTCAATTTCCGCCGCGCCGGCAGCACAGCGGCGCGGCAGCAATGCCCCCAATAGCGGACACGACGCTAGGCGTGGGCGTTCAGGGCCACGAGCGACCAGAGTGCGCCGCAGCAATTTGCTGAAGGCTAGACGCATTTGCATCGGCAGTGTCAGACGTAGTGGAATAAAGTCGGGTGGCGAGTTTGCACCCGCCACCCGTAAACCTGCAGTACTGATGAATAGCTCACACCCCAGTATCAGTCGCGATCACCGTCATGGTCATCGTCATGATCGTGCTCGTAAACGTAGTGATAGTGATGACCGGGAGGCGGCATGTGCCCTTGGCACGCCGGTACCGGATCAGGTACCGACGTGTTTTCGTTTGCCTGCGGTGCCGGCACGCCGGCCGCCTGCCCTGCCGCGATCAGCCGCGTGACGACGTCCTGGGTATCGTCGCAAATCAGGAAGCGGCTACGCACCAATTTGTCGACCGCCTGGATGACCTTGTTCCGATACTGCGCGTAGAAATTGTATCGTTCTTCTACTGAAGGACGCGGATCACCCGAAGCCTGACAGTGGAATGACGGCCGGGCAAATTGTCCGAAGCTCTGCGCGGAAGTTTATGCTCAACCGCTTCGCGCGATGTGCACTTCTCCCCCGATAGATGGGGTGTGCTGCACTTCAGGCTGATGGTGTCGCCATCGATACTGCTGGTGGAAGATTAGTGAAACTCGCGCGGTTACCGTTGCTCGTTGAATTCCAGCGCTTCGGCGCACGGTCAACTACTCGGTTGAATCCATAAATGAAATTTGAATTTGGCCCATCCAAATTCCATAACAGAATTAAATGATCACTGGCGCTTATCCTCCAAGCCGGCTGCTGCATTGCACTCATCTCTATCGACTCTATCGACGCTGGAGTTTGTCAGTCATGCGCGCTTGTGACTTGACGCGTGGCGAAAGCAATCGGTAGCATCTTTTCGTGGCGGTCACTGAATGACCGACGTGCACGACTGGGAGGCAGGCGCATCTACTTCAAATACCCATGCGCCGTAGATCATACTGCGATGTTAGTGGATTGTGCCGGCAGGGCATACCGAACGGTATGTCCGTGAGCAATGTCCATTTAGCTTCCGCCTCCCACAACGTCGACGCGAAGAAAAATGCCGCGAATTGACGGTGTTCTTCGTGGTGAGCCAAAGGGAGGAATAAAATGTACTCAAACGTGCGTCGTTTCGCTTCAGCTGTCGCTTTCTTCGCAGCGATATTGGGCTGGAGTGTGCCCAGTGATGCTGGCATCCAGAAGATCGTCGTCGATCAGACGGCGACTGTCATGTTTTCGCCAATTCCGTTGGGCAGCTCAGTCCCCGGCGCCCCGACATCCTACACGGTGTATCAGGGCCGAATCTTTGGCGCACTTGACCCGAAAGATCCCCACAACACCATTATTACCGACATCAACCTTGCACCTACGACGGGCGGCAAGGTTGACTACATTGCGAACTTTCAAATTGTCACACCGACGGATCCGAGCGCGCGCAGCGGGCTCTTGATCTATGGTGTGTCGAACCGTGGCGGCAATGCGATCAGCACAAGTACACTGATAAAGGGTGCGACTTATGTGCAGAGCGGTTGGCAAGGCGACCTTCTCGCCGAATGCTCGCTGCCGAGTCCCGCCCCATATCCTTGTATTGATCTGAATGCCGGACCCTACGGCACCCTGAACACCACTACTGGCGCCTTCACGGCTCCCAAGGTATCCGGCATTATTGCCGGCACGACGAACCTGACGAGCTATGTCATTCAGGTGCCGGTGGCCACTTTGGACGGCAAGCCGCTGAAGTCAGACGGCAGCAATGCCATCACAGGTCCGGTGTATTCGCACGTCGCGCCAAAAACGAGTGGACCTACTGCGCAGCTGATCATTTCAAATTCTCCTAGTGTTGGTGGCGTGTTCACGCCGTACCAACCGGCATCCCTGGATACAACCAAGGCTACCCTCTGGAGCGAAGCGTCTCAAACTCTTGGTGGCGTGGACACCGACAAGCAACCGATTTCGAGCGGCGATTGGTCCTGGGCATATTGCCCGAGTGGCGGGGCAGGCACCCCGAGCACGACTTGGATTTGCTTGAAAAACCCCGCCGCCGGGTTCGATGCAAACCGGCTCTATGAGATTGTTTTTACCGCGGCGAACCCATTGGTGCTCGGGGTCGGCTATGCCGCGACGCGAGATCTTGTCTCGTTCCTTCACTATGGAACGACTGCGGCGGGTGGAGGTTCAAACCCGATCGCCGGAAGCGTGGCCAAGACGTTGATCGTTGGTTCATCGCAATCCGGCGCATTTATCCGGGGCGGAATCTTTTATGGCTTTAACGAGGACGAAAATGGCCGCCAGGTCTTTGTTGGTGCCAACCCGCAGATCGACGGCCGGATGCTGTGGCTGAATGAGCGTTTTGCCCAGCCGACTGTCCTTCTCCAGCTCTATATGGGCGGCAATGAAGCCCCGGTCTGGTGGGCGAACTCTCCGAACGACGCTCGTCACCTTGGTGCCAACGGCCTACTGCGCCGTTGCAAACAGGACAATACCTGTCCTGAGGTCCTCGAGTGGTTCGGTGAGCTGGAGTTCTACGGTGAAAAGATGGGGCCGGACATAACGGGCTACTGCGTCATTTGCAGGAGCGACATACCGGTACCCCAGAATGTCCATCGCTTCTTCCATCCAGGCACGAGCCATGGCGGTGGCGCTGGCGGCATTGCCGGCTTCAGCTGGAGTGCTCCTCCCGCTACGCCGGTGAATAGCAACCAAATGTATCCCTCTAATCTAAATCCAGAGACGCAGACCAATAATGCGTTGCTGCAGGACTTTATCCAGTTACTCATGACGGGCGCGCCAATGCCGACCAGCACGCCTGGGGATGAGTGGCCAACTGTTCAACACCGACAATTGGTGGCGAATAACGCGGCGGACGTCGGATTTCCGAACATCCCCGGCTTCCCGTATGGCGGCAACAATGCCTGGCCCCCGATTGTCTACGACTTCGGGCCCGGCGTGGACTACGACCAGCAGACAGGCATTGCATCCATCCAGCCTCCAAAGGTACTGCAGGTGCTGACGCCATATGTGCCGCACGTGAATACGGACGGCAATGCCGACGGTGGCAGTGTTCCTTCCGTTCTGTTCCAGGCTCCTTTGGGTACTTATACGGGTTGGAACATTATTCCGTCGCCGAGCCCCTATGCTGGCCAGCAAGACAGTCTGTCGGGCGGGTTTTGGCCCTTCTGGGACACACAAGCGAACCGCGTTGCGCACAGTGATCCGCGCCCGTCACTCGAGGAACGTTATGGCACCCATGCCGGCTACGTTTGTGTTGTGACAGCCGCTGCCAACAGGAATGTCGGGAAAGGTTTCCTTCTCGTTTCCGACGCGAACTTGCTAGTTTCGCAGGCGAATGCAGGCAATGTGCTAGGACCTCCTTTCGTCCCGACAACTGACGACACCAACCTGGCCAATTCGTTGTGCTCGGGTTCAGACGCAAAGCAAATAACCGCGACGGGCTGGATACACTAAGGGGCGTACTCCCGCTCGATGAAAGATACGGAATGGCGGATCGGCGTGACCTGATCCGCCATTTTTATTTTGCAGATAATGCGGCGTGCCACCTAAAAGCTGACAAATTTGAGAGGTGCCGAAGTGCGCGTCGACGCTAATGCACGCCTACGCCGCCACCATCGAAGCACGTTCAATGCCAGTTGCTGGCCCCCTTTCAATATCGCACAGCACCGCGAGACTGGCTACCGTGAGATTACGGATGCCAGCCGGCGCCGCGCTTTGCGCCCCGCATCAGCTCGCGGTCATCATCCAATTTGACTGGGGCGTTGGTGGCAACCACTTTCGGCATCCCCTGTGTGCGCATGTCGGGCAGGATTGCCAGCAACACACCGACTAGTGGCGAGAGAATCAGGGCCAGCACAAACCATCCGAAGCGGCTGCGCCCGCGCCCGCCTGCGGCAGCGCCGACGATAGTCGCGAGCACAATCCAACAAACGATGATGATCATGCCGCCCTCCCTGGGCGCATAATGCAGCACTCGCGTAATATGTGGTCAAGGCATGGTTAGCACGAGGTTGAGGAGCACCTCGATGGTCGACAATCGACCGGGCAATCTGCGAGAGCGTCCCGGCGCTTCAGACGAGGTGATCGAACTAACTTTTGCAATGCAATAGCTGCTGACGCAAAGTGTCGTGATGGGTCAAAAGCTGCCGAGACGGATAAAGGCGGCCGTGTCCGCTTTGCCCCCGAAAGCGGCCGCGACATTCGCCGACCGGGGCGGCAGCTAAGGGCCAGGAGCGGCCAAAGTGCGGCGCAGCAATTTGTGAACAAGCTGCGTTTGGACCGGCTCTTACTTCGCAACAAAGTCATAGAGCTCCTTCGATGTCCTCGTGGGTCAAGGCGTGGGGTATGCGCTTTGCCGCTAACGCCTCCGCGAGCACGCGATCTTCGCCCTTGATCTGATCGATCTGGGCCCCCTCCCTCGACGTGAACTCCTTGAAAATATACTTTGCGGCGTCCAATGACTGACCGGAAAGCTTGGCATAAGCGTCAACAGCGACCGGGCTTGAATAGGCCCAAACGACAGATTTCTCGTACGCTTTGAGAAACCCGATCACTGCCCCGCGGTGGCTGGCGAGAAAATTCGCATTGACTGCATTGACCCGCGTCGTCTCGTTACGCACCTGCGGCGAATCATTAGCGCGCGCGACAATGCGAATTTCGCCAGCCAGGAGGTAGTTCACGTTGGCAGGGGGCCTGCTCCATGACGCGGCTAGCTGCGCGTCCAATACTTGCGGATAACCGGAGACGGCAGGGCCAACAGCGACGAGCCTGGCGTCATCTACGCCGGCCTCCTTTAAGAGCGTGCGCAGGATGAAATACGTCAGAGAGCCGGGAGCGGAATAGCCGACGGCTTGGCCATGCAGGTCGCCCACGCTGGCGACAGGGCCGGCGATCTTCCCGTACCAGAAAACTTCGGGTGCGCCGGTCGATTCGGGCGAGATGATCTTGACCGGCGCGCCGTGGGACCAAACGCCTAGAATGTCGGCAAATCCCGCACCGACGGCAATGTCGACCTTCCCGGACACCAGCACGCTCTCAAGCGCGGCCTGATCTGCCACATATGTGATCCGCACATCGAGGCCTTCCTCTTTGAAAAAACCCTGCTGAAGCCCAAACTCGGTATAAGAGCTATCCCACGCGCCGCGATCTGGCACAGCTACATTTAATATCTCACTGGCCGCGACAAAACGGGGAGCCACGCAAAGGAAAGCCGTAAGCGCGATGGCGATCGATTTCTGCATAAATTCCTGGGCGCGAATGGCAGTTATTCGAGATTAAGCAGCGTTTCGTCCATGTCGGTTTGGCCGGCAAATGCTGCCGTCTGCAAGTTCGTTCAGACTTACCATAAAAAAGAAGGGCGGGTCGTCCCCGCCCTTCCTCTTTGGCTTCGATTGCGAGATTTCGGCTCGCACTATCCAGGACCATCAATGATCGTGGCCATGATCATCAGGTGACGGTTGGACACACGTATAGTTCGCAGCGCTGGCGAGATCAGCCGGATTGGCCGCTACCGGCACGCCATTGGGATACCGTGGTAGCGCCCGTAAAGCGCGCCTGCTGCGGATACGGGCAGAGCAGCCGGCTGCGCGTCGTCGGCGCGTTGACGAACCCGCCCGTGATGTAGTTTCCGACCAGCTGGTAGGTTGTGGCATTGAAGTTTACCCCGGTTGCCGGAATGCCGGCCGGCGCGGTGCCGTTTTCGGCCCAGTTGGCGACCGCTGTCAGCATGTCGAATTGATCGGTCGTTGCTCCGCCGGTGCAGTGGTCCATATTCGGCACGGTGTAGAACCGCGAAAAGTTCTGCGCCGCCAGCGATGCCGCCGTGCTGATCGGCCATCTGCTGATAATACCGGATGGTACCGAGGATGGGCGGGCCCGGATCGCTAGCACCGTGGTACCAGATGATCTTGTGCCCGTAATTGACGAAATGGGAGATGTCGAGCGACGTCGAGGCGGTAACCTGCGGCGTCGAAAGCCTCAACAGGCCCAAGTTGGTGTCGAAGTTGAAGCTCAGTGCATAGAAGCTCGGCTGCGGATTCTCAAACGAGCGATAGCCGAGTGATCCAAGCCCCAGGGAGGCATCGCCGGGCACCGAAGTCAGCGTGCCGATCTTGCGCGCGGGAATACCGACCGTCGTCATCCAACCGCCATCATACTGGTAGCCTTGAATGGTGTTATCGGAATGGTCGGGGGCGACTGCACCGGCCGGTGCAGTCACCGGCGAGCCATTGCTGCGCGGGCCCTGGTTGATTTTTATGGCCGCCTGAATTTGCGCGGGCGAAAGGCAGGTAGCGTTCTTTGCGCCGGTACATTGCAACAGATAGGTCGCTCCCGCCGGTCCAAACGCCCCCGTATAGTCTCTATACGTGGCGGCGCTGGGATTGAACTTACTCACGCACGCCGGCACGTTGTCGACCACACCGTCGGTGATCCCGTCGAGCGCATCGCAGGCCTGCATTAAGGCCGTCTCGAACAAGGCCTGGTCGGAGGTTGGGAAGGCGGGATAGACGATCGGCTCGGAGTGGACCGGCGCAGCCTGCGCAACCATCGTAGGCGGTTGTGGCAGCGCGGGATTGTTCAGATAGACGTTCAGGATCGCCTCAACGCCATTGGTCTCGGTCAAATCGATCGCTTCGAGATCATAGACCGGGTCACCCGCCACGATACCGTCGAAGAACGACGGGAAGTTCTGCGACATGACCATGCCCTGACGACCGCCGGTCGAACAGCCAACCCAATAGGACCGGCTCGGGCCTGTGCCATAATACTGATTGATCAGGTATTTGGCGACCAACTGCGTCACCTCGATCGATTGGTAGGCATTCATAGTGTTGGCCAACGGATCGAGATAGAATTGGCTGCTGTTGCCGAAGGTCGCGGGGTTCGTGTTGTTGCAATTTTTCAAATCGGCGTTCTCATGGCCGCCGTCTTGGCTAGCCACCGCATAGCCGTGAGTAATACCAAAATTTCCGCCCGCGCTGCCGGAATCGGTGCCGGTCGCCGTCGGGACCGATCCCTCGGAGCCGCCACCGCCCTGACCCATGAACCGGCCATTCCAATTCGCCGGCAACGGCAGCTGCACCTGGAAACCGTTCTGATAGGTGCAGGTGTCGAACGGGCTGACGTGTCTGTTGACATAACCGTTGACGATGCAGCGCTCCGGCAACGTGGGGCTGGCAGCCGTATCCACTGCCGACGTGATCACCGTGTTGGGCACCGGGAAACCCGAGGGCGGCAGGCTGAGAAGCGCGGCGCAGGATCCTGCCGGCGAGACCGGACCGTTACTGATCGAAGTCGTTTCCGTGGCAAAGCCCTTGCATTGACCTAGCGAATTACCGTCCACCCAGCTCGGCCCATGCACGTGCGTCGGCGCCGACGAATTTAGCAGGCATATCAGGTTGCCGCCGACGGTCACGAGGCTGACGTCAGGGGCTGTTTGGTGATTTTGTTGTATCTGCACGTTTCCGGAGACCGTGCCGAGCCACGCCAGGCAGGACCCGTTATTCGATGAGTTCCCTTCGCAATGGAAATTGCCCTTGATGACGATGTCCGGCCCTTGAAAGCCGTTCGGCCCGTTCCCGCGGCACTGTAGGATCTCCACATTTCCGCCGACCGTGACATTGCCTTCGAGCAGCGTGGAGTAGCAGTTATTGGCCTCAACGTTGCCGCCGATCGTTGACGGCTCTGCATATCCGTTGATCAGCAGGGTGGAACCCTGGGCGGCGAGCACATTGCCGGTCACATTCACGAAGCTAAGAGTACAGTGCGCGTTTGTGGGGACGGTGACATTTCCATTGATTTTGAGCGGTCCCGATGCGTCGCCGCTCATCACGCCGGTGCAAGTCACGTTGTCAGCCCAAGCGGTCGGCACGCCTACAAACGTCGTGGCAGCCGCCATCACTAGAGTGAGCATAAACAGAAGTCGGGTCGGCAACAGACGCCGCAGCTGCTTATTTCTCTCGGGATACATGTTGTTCCTCCCCAATTTGACCTGACGGAGGCTCGCAGCACGATCAAACGTGCTCCGGGCATCCTCGCGCGGATACTTGGGGAAAAGGCCTTGAAGCAAGCCAGAATCGCTCGCGTCCGTGCTCTCCGAGATACGGATCGATCACGCAATCCGGTGAATGCTAATCAAAGAAACGAGGCGGCTTGCCTCAGACGGCCGCGGCAGCCCACCTTGTACACCTCCCCAAGCAACCGTTCTATTTGCGACAAAATGACATCACCGTTGACAAAGAGTGTCAAGCAACTCGCGCGCGCATCAGCCTTGCAGCAACAAGGTGATCAATGCCACCGCACCTTCGTACGTCGCCGCCAAGCTCCAGAGACACCGCCTTCGCCACGCAAGCTTATGAGATCCACAAGTGGAATTGTCGAGATGCATGGGTCGAAAACCAAAGTGATAGTGCTAGCTCACCCATAACAAAGAGGCCGCCTTACTGAGGCGGCCTTAAAGTTAGGGAGCCCGTGAGGAAGGGACCGAAGAAGAGGCTTCCGATTGTAACCAAGCTAAGGCCGTGCCGCTAACCGACGACCGAGGAGGCGTCGGGTTAATGGAGATTGGCATACCGCCTCCGCGATGGGTCTTGGCTGTGTAAAAACGCGGAGACGCGCAACGGCAATAGAATGAACATTCTTCGAAATTGCATTCGGGTGCGCAAAGATTTGCCGGCGCATTCAGTATCGTTCGATTAGAGAAAAACATTCTCGTCGCTTCTCAGTTTTTTGCGTTTTTACACAGCCTCGGCCAATAGGCGACATCGGACGCTCGTCTTGAAATGAAAGAGGCCGCCAACTGAGGCGGCCTCTGTTGATCGTGCTGTAACGACTGAGCGCACAACATGCCCTCGACCGTGTAGCCAAATCCGCGTGGTTTACTTCGCCGGGATGTCTTTACGCCCGCTCGGTCCGGTGCCGCTGACCTGGATCACGGTAGGTTCGCGGACCTCAACGTAGTGCGGCTCGTTCGCCGGCTCGGTGTAAAAACTCCCGGCAGGCAGAGCCTTGAGCTTGGCCGAATCGAAAGTCTCGCCATAGGCCGTGTACCAGACGCCCGAAAGAACCGTCACCTCGCGCGCATCCGGATGGAAATGCGGCGGCAGCTTAAACCCTGCCGGAAATTTGAGGCGGATCGTGTAAGGGCCCGCCTTGGTCGGATTGCCGATCAAGTTGACCTGCTCCATGCCCGGCAACGCCAATCCGCCTTGGGTGCTCCACTGCATTTCATCGGGCGTCAAGGCCATAACGCCCGGTTCTCCGGAATACGCCGTTGCTACAAGGGATAGAAAGGCGGCCGAAGCACCGACGGCCAGAATTGTTTTGATGTGCATGACGTCTAGCTCAGCGCCTGCCAGCGCGATAATACACCACGGCACTGGCCTTCTCGGTGCTTGTGGTTACGAACCCAGTTATCAGCAGCGCAGCTAAGGCGATCGAGCGCTTCATTTTAGCCTCCTTTTACGCCTCGAAATAATTACCATAGAACGATCTGCGCATTTTGATCTGGATCAAACGTCCCCGGTCCGAACCAAGCGTCCGCTCTGGGTCTTGGCTGTGTAAAAACGCGGAGACGCTCAACGGCGACAGAATGAACATTCTTCGAAGTCGCACTTGGATGCGCAAAGATTCACGCGCGTATTCAATAATACTCAATTGGAGAAAAACTATTCTCGTCGCTTCTCAGTTATTTGCATTTTTACACAGCCAGGGTCAATTTCCGCCGCGCCGGCAGCACAGCGGCGCGGCAGCAATGCCCCCAATAGCGGACACGACGGTAAGGCGTGGACGTTCAGGGCCAGTAACGGACGTTGGCAAGACATCAAGTGATTAGCGCGATTCGTTGTGAGGCGGCCCCAAATAGGGAAACTCGGCAATCAGATCGCCGTGCGGCCCTACCTTGTCCCCTGTCACTTTCCCGTTTGTGAGAATAGCCAAGAAGAAGTCAGCGACATCGTCGGTGAGCGCCCGGCCATTGACTGGAAAGGATGCTGGGCGCGTGGGGTTGTAGCGCAGGAGGTCCGGTAGCAGCGTCCCTGCCACCCGCGTTGCTTCCCCCGGCGTATACCCTCCCGTATGCTCCAGCGCGTGCGCGAAGACGGCGATGAAACGGGCATCGTCCGCCGGTTCCCCGGCGCGATAGGCCGCGTTCTGCTCGCCACTTAGGAAGGGAGTTTGCGAGGGTCGCGCGCCGCGATCCACCTGGACCCAGCTCGCGGCCGCGCCCTTCGCCGGGATCAGTGTGCGGGCCCACAGGCCGACCTCTCGCGGCCCCAGAACGGAGTTGGACACTTCCAGCACAATGCTGCAAATGTCTTTATCGGCGAAGAAATCGTTGCCAGCGAACTGAAAGTTGTTCACCGCGCCCGGCGCGTCGAAGAAGAAGGGATCGCTGCGCCAGCCCGCGAAGAAGCGGTGCTCGCCGGCCTCCGTTATCCGTGCGTCCCGACCCATCGAAACCTGTGCCGAATCGACGATGATCTTGCCGCCCTCGCCGGTTCCGGCGGCCTCAGCGCCCTCCACACGGCGCAGCGTGGCAGTCTGCCCTCGGCCGTCGCAGGATGCGAAGCGCACCCGGTATGCGATATCGGCGACGGCGTCGCCGTTCGTGTCGATCTTGAGCTCGTAGAGCGCCTCGGGCGCGAAGGGCTCGGCGGTCGTAGGTCCCGGCGGGCTAAGGCCCGCGGACGGGTGCACGTTCATGATGAGGATCGACTTGCTCGGATCTCTCGGCTTGGGGAAAGCATAGAGGTCGGTGAAGTCGAGGCGGGCGTCCCCGCCGGGGAACCCGAGGTTGGGACCGGAATAATGGTGCGACATGGTTCATTTTTTCCTTTGCTAATCCATTGCGGCGCTCGCACCCGGAGGCTTTGCCGTCCGTCGCCCCACGGTGTTCAATTTGTCCTCCTTCCTCCTGAGGCCACATTGGGAGACTGATTGTGTCCGCATCAGACACAATGACGGCATTGCCGCAATGAAGCAGAATAAACGCCACAAGCATCACCGTCCGTAAACTTGGCTCGTCGCATTGCACCAATATCCCAATAACAATGCTCTCAATCTCTCTGGGCCTTCTCGGAAACCCCTTCCGACGCACTGACTTGTGCAAACGCGAGCGGCATTCGGAGGGATCGATGTCAAGCACATGCGACCGAGCAGCGCGTTACTGCCATCGCGCAGAGGAATGCATTCAATTCGTAGCTACCTCGCAAACTCCCGGAACAGCCGAAATTTACTTGCAGCTTGCCAAGCACTATCTCCTCTTGGCGGAGTTAGAAAAAAGAAAGGTGCTTGATCTGACGCAATCGATGGACCGTTGGAGCCGCTAGTCGCTGGCCTGCCATCGCTACCCTCATTCGGCGCAAAAATTCAAGCTGAGATACGCCGCCTAATCGTTTTGCCTCTTGCCAGGATCGTCGGGCTGAGGTTGTTGCTGTTGCTGTGCGACCTGTTGCTGTGCGACCTGCTGCGATTGAGAGCGCGGCGATGGCGTCTCGCCTACCAGAACGGTTTCGCCGTATTTTTCAGTTTGTTCGGCTAGCGTCAACCACGCTTGAGCCATGACGATCAGGGTAGTCTTGTTGGCGGGGTCCGACATATGGCGAGACATCTCGATGCAGTGCCCTGCGTACAGCCTATAGAAGGCTACAGCCTCTTTTGGCGACACTTACGATCCCCGACACGTCAAAGGACTTACGTCGCTTAAACGGTCCTCAACCCGCTTTGTTCCCGCGTCGCACAATAGATCGATGGCGGCCAATAAAAAGGCCGATAGGGACCAGGATGGCCAGCACTAATCGGTACTTGGCGGGCCGTCTTCCAAAGTTCCAATTATGAAGTTCCAAGTTCCCTGATTACCGGGAGAAAAACTAGAGAAATTATGGTGACAAGTCGCGTTACGGGACGTGCCGATGGCCCGCTACTGTTCTGGCAACCTCTCAGTGCATGGCCCCTATTTTTCTGGAACGTCACGCGGGCGGTCGCGGTTTCTCTGCTATGGAGCCGTCAATGCAATACCGCAAATTCGCGGAGGATTGTCGTCGCCTTGCGCAATTGGCCAAGACGGACGAGCACCGAAAATTATTGCACGAAATGGAAGTAGTTTGGGCGAGGCTTGCGGAAGAGGCTGAGAGGCGAGCAGTTAAAGAGCCACATCGATCCGTTTCACCCAACTAACCCGAACAGCTTGGACAGCGGATCAAAGAGCGCAACAACGATCCCAAGAAACTGAGAGCCTCTAGGCATCGTCGCACCTCCATCCATCGCTGTCCCGTATATGCCGCTCAGTCGTACCATCGGGAAAGTCAATAACGAACGAATGAGCTTGAATCTGATCGGCGGTATGGCGGGCTGTTGTAAGTGCTTCAGCGTGCGTGGCGAAGCCGCTATTCGCAACCGTCAAGTTTGCGGGCTGCGCGCCCGGCATCGATGGTTCGGCAAAGTATCCAATGGTTAGGATCATGCCAGCGATGATAAGCAGTCCCTAGGTGAGCGCAACCGGGGGCGGCCAGGACTGGAACCTTCCTAGGCTCGCTGTTCATTCCGACCCGAAATCGGCAGCGCTCTGCCGGCTCTCCGAGCAAAGCGGCTCGGCGATCGAGAAATTTATCGGCCGAACTGTTTTTCAGTCGCTGGCGAATCCAAGGTCGCAACTGTCATGCAGCGAATTGATGGCGGCCAAACGCGCTGCTGTCCATGTCGCTCTATCCCAATAAGCCTCGCGGCGCTGCGGGATTTCGATCACGTTTATGGCGGTTCAGGGTCAAAAACCGCCTCGCCAGACGTTGGCTTGCGCGACGGCTTTACCCCGAAAAGCTGCCGCATCGACCATTCGTCATGGCGGCAGTTGAGGGCCAATAGCTGCCTTGAGCAGGTGCGGCAAAATCCGGTGCCGCAGGTCAGGTTTATTCGATCACCTCGTCGGCGCGGGCAAGCAACTGCGGCGAAATGAAGAGGCCCAGCATCCGCGCGGTTTGCGCATTGACGACAATCTCGAGCTTCGAGGACTGAACTACTGGAAGCTCAGAAACCTTCGCGCCCTTGAGGATATGGCCGCAATAAACGCCGACCTGACGATAGGCGTCCGCAATGTCGGAGCCATAGCTGATCAACCCGCCGACTTCGCTATATTCGCGTCCCGCATAGGTTGCGGGGATGGTGTAGCGTGCCGCCAATTGCACCAGTTGTATTCTTCGGGAGTTCAGAAAGGGACTTTGCTCGACGAAGACACCGTCAACGTGCTCGCGCGCCATTGCTTCAAACGCTACATCAATATCGCGGCTGCTGGCAGCCTTGAGAATATTAAGCTGCATACCGCTGGCGTGCGCAGCTGTTTCCAAGTCTTGCAGCGTTGTCTCGGTGGTCGATTGCGCAACCGGATCGACAAGCGCCGCAATGCGCTTGGCATTGGGCAGCATATTGCGCAAAAGCTCGAACTGCTTCGCAGCCAGCTCACCGTTGAAGAAATTGACACCCGTCAAGTTTCCGCTTGGCCGAGCCAGGCTAGTGACCAGGCCGACCTTCACGGGGTCTTGAGGACTGAGAAATACGATAGGTATCGTTGTCGTCGCCGCCTTTGCCGCAAGATTTACCGGCTGGCCTCCACTGGCGACGATCACATTGACACTCCGGCGCACTAGATCACCGGCCAATTCTGGTATCCGATCCAGCTGATTTTCGGCCCAGCGATATTCGATCGCTACGTTCCGGCCTTCTCCATAGCCGTCCTCACTAAGACCTTGACGAAATCCCCGCAGGCGATTGCCGACCGTCTCAATTGATCGTAAATCGAGAAACCCAATAACCGGCATCACCGATTGTTGCGCGCGTGCCGTGAGTGGCCAGCCAGCTGCAACGCCGCCAAGCGCCCTGATGAAATCCCGTCGCCTCATTGGCCGCCCCCCGTTCGACAAGCCTACCATTGGCAATCGGGTTGTGCATCACGGCAAAATTGTTGAGTGGATGACCGCTCCGGGTCAAAAACCGCCTCGCCAGACGTTGGCTTGCGCGACGGCTTTACCGCCAAAAGCTGCCGCATCGACCATTCGTCATGGCGGCAGTTGAGGGCCAATAAGCGACATTGGCCTCGCGTGCGCCCACACCCGTTCACTGCAGCCCTGGAGCCCGGGCTAACGCCGCTTCGGTCTGATCGACCAGTTGCCGCATGATTTCTGCGACCGTCAGTATCTCTCTCACGCCGCCGGCAGTCTGGCCCGCCCATACCAGTGTTTCTCGACGCTGTCCCCGCCGAAGTCTCTCGCCGATTTCCGCCCAAAGACGTGCGCCATTACGCCGAGCTTCATCTCGTTTCATTCCCCATTCATCCAGAAACGGTGTGCGCAGGGTTCTCCCGACGGTGCCGTATCCAACAGTACCCGGCACGGGAATGATGTCGTTGATGACCTCCGCTTTCACGGCGTCCTCGGAGCGCGCCTCGATGATCGCCTGCTTCCAATCGTCATCGATCGGCAACTCTTGGGAGGCAAGGAAGCGGGTTCCCATGTTGACGCCGACGGCTCCCAGCATCAGGGCCGCAGCAATACCCCGCCCATCATAGATACCACCCGCAGCAACAACCGGAACCGGCGACACAGCATCCACGACCTGCGGCACGAGCGCCATCGTGCTGATGGTGCCACCATAACCGCCGGCCTCGGTGCCTTGCGCGATAATCACATCGACCCCATGTGCGGCTGCCTGGATGGCCTGGGCGACCGTTGTGACCTGCAGCATGACGCGAGACCCCACGTCATGGGCCTGGCGGATCAAATCGCCCGGATCGTCCAACGCGAAGGAAATGACGGCAGGACGAGCTCGCAAGGTGTGCCGAAAGCTCTCAACATCCAAGGTTTGCGGAATGTGATTGATCGCGAAGTTGCGGTTGGTCAGGGTGGGTAATAGGTCAATGTCCCGCTTGACCACGTCGGCGGAGCGAAAAAGTGACCCAACGCTCCCCAGCCCGCCTTCATTGGAGACCGCGGCGGCGAACTCAGCCGACGTCGCGCCCGCCCCCATCCCTGCCAGTATAATCGGTACATCGATGCCGAAGAGATCGCAGAGCCGTGTCCTGAGCATGGTTCTCATCCTCAATCGTTTTGATGCGTTATCTGGAACATTGAATTATTAGCACAACGCCCGGACGCGATCATTCAAGGGCAAGCACAACTTGAATTGCCAATCATCCTTTCGACGTCACAACGACCGTTATGGGTCTTGGTCGTGCAAAAACGTTTTGGCTGAGGGTGTCAGAAGGCGGGTTGGGCGGTGAAGCCCGGTTATTGGACGAGCCTGATTATGCCCTCATCGCCGCCATGAGCGGCTGAATGCCGATGATGTTCATGACGCGGGTGAGGTTGTAGGCCAATACGTGAAGCGCCATCTCGGAGGCGACCCGCGGCAGCGTCTTCATCAAGAAGTGCGTCGCCCCCATCCTCATCTTCAGGGTGCCGAAGGGATGTTCGACGGTCTCACGCCGCTGGCGCATCTTCTCCGGATGCTCGTCGAGCCGGCGCTGTACGGCTTCGAGAATGTGCTCGTGCTCCCACCGCGTGATCCGTCGCTCCTTGCCGGTGGTACAGCGATGCTTGATGGCGCAGCTTTGACAGGCATTGGTCCAGTATCGGCGTAGAACCAATCCATTCTCTTCGGTGGTGTAGTGATAGGCGAGCCTCTCTCCGGCGGGACAAACGTAAACGTCCTCTTCAGTCACATAGCGGAAGTCCTGCTTGCCAAAACGCCCTTCTGCCTTTGCATTCGAGGTCATCGGCTTTGGCAGCGTCACCGTGATGCCAGCTTTGTCGCACTCAAGGATCTCCTCGCCGCTGAAGTAGCCGCGGTCGGCGACGACATCGAGACTCGCCGCTTCCAGGGTTGTCTTGGTCTGCTTGGCCATATGGGCGAGCTGTGCCCGGTCGCTTCCGACGTTGGTCACCTCATGCGTGATGATCAGATGATGTTCAGTATCGACCGCGACTTGGACGTTGTAGCCCACGACGCCTGACCCTCGGCCGCTCGTCGCCATCGAGCGGGAATCAGGATCGGTCAGCGATATCTGCTGATCCGGCGCCGCCAGCATCCGCGTCTTGAGACCATGCAGGCGTTGCACCTCCTCCTTCAGCTTGGCGATCTTCTCCTTGAGCCGGGTTGTTTTGGTGGAACGCGCCTCGGACGGCTCCTGCCGATCGGCGCTGTCGAGCTGGCTCAGATAGCGGGCAACGCTCACCTCGATCTGCGCTAGCCGCCGCTCCATCTTCGCCCGGGTAAAGTTCTTGTCCCGATTGTTCACCGCCTTGAACTTGCTGCCATCAATGGCGACGCTGACTTCGGCGAACAGATCCAGACGCCGACACAGCATGATAAACCGGGCGCACACCTTGCGAATGGCCCCGCCATTGTCCTTGCGGAAGTCGGCAATCGTCTTGTGATCGGGCATAAGCCGGCCGGTCAGCCACATCACCTCGACATTGCGCAAAGCCTCGCGCTCAAGCCGCCGGCTCGACTGAACCCGGTTGAGATAGCCGTAAATGTAGAGCTTCAGCAGCACCGACGGATGATACGAAGGCCGTCCGGTCGCCTCCGGTGCGACCCCGTCAAATCCCAGCGCCGCCAGATCGAGTTCATCGACAAAGACGTCGATCGCTTGAACTGGATTGTTCTCGTCGATCCAGTCCGCGAGGCATTCCGGAAACAGCGTCGCCTGCCCGCGATCAATCCCCTCAACGAAGCGCTTCATCCGACCCTCCGCAGCAGCAGAATCATACTGCAGAGTGAAGCACAGGCACCGCGTTTTTACACAGCCAGGGTCAATTTCTGCCGCGCCATCTCACGGAACGCGCGGCTCTTTTACTCCACAAAGCTGCCGCGCCGACCGTTCGCCGCCGAGGCAGTTACGAGCCAGGAGCGGACATCCCATCCCCCAATCGCCAAGCTGCCCGCTTGCGTTATCGGCTATCGACGGTCGAGTGCTTCAACGCTCAGGATGGTCGGGAGATGCCGCGCGATCTCGTGCCAGTTCTCACCCTCGTCGGGACTGGCAAAGACTGAACCGCTATTGGTGCCGAGGTAGAGGCCCACCGGCTCGTGTTCGTCACGCGCCATGGCCTGCCGAAGAACGGTGAAGTAGCAGGCCTGCTGTGGCAATCCATCGCGCATCGCCTGCCAAGTCTCGCCGCCGTCTCTTGAGCGCCAGACAGCCGCTGCGGCATCGGGCGGAAAACGTCCCGCCATGTCACCGTTCAGAGGCACGGTCCAGACAGTTTCCGGGTCCCGCGGATGAACGCAGATCGGAAAGCCGAACGTTGATGGAAGGCCGCGCGTGATGTCGTCCCAACTCCGGCCGCCATCGGCAGAACGCCAGACGCCGTGATGATTTTGCTGATAAAGCAAGTCAGGGGTGCCTGGTGCCCGCATCATGTTGTGAACGCAATGTCCGATTTCGCCATCGCGGGGCGCCGCGGGATGGGTGTGCTCAGTGCTGGGCCCGGTATTTGAAAGCCGATTGCGACGTTCCCAGGTGCTGCCGCCATCCTCTGTTGCAAAGACGCCAGCGGCCGAAATCCCGACCCAGAGCTTTTTGGCATTCGCCGGATCAGACAAAATCGTATGCAAAACCAATCCGGCTCCGCCGGGATTCCAACTGCCGGCAGACGGATGGTCGCGCAGCCCTTGAACTTCTTCCCAACTCTTGCCGCCGTCTCGACTCGAAAGCAGCCTTGCCGGTTTGGTTCCGGCATATAGCGCCCCATGGGCATAGCCCAGCGACCAGATCTGCGAGAACTGGTCCGCGAATGGCGGCGGCAGCGCGGTCCAGTTCATCATGGCGGCGAGTTGCGGATTGGTGGGCGCCCAGTCGTCGATCTGACCCTTTGTGAGCTTGGCAACTTGCCAGGTCGCGCCCGAGTCTCCGGAGCGCCACACACCGGCGCCGTGCCATTCGCCACCCCCGCCGGCCCACAGCACGCCTGTGGCAGGGTCACCGATGATGTGGTTGATGGGCCAGCCGTCGCAGAATGGCCCGTTGACGGTCCAGCCCTGCCTGTCGCTGCCGCCGGATATCAAGAAAGCACCCTTCGTCGTGCCGACAAGTATGGTAATCCCGCCTTGACCCATCGCCATTGTTCTCCGCTTCTCCACCGCGCGACGTATTGTTCAGCCCGCATTGAAAGCGGCCGAAGCCTTGATCCGCTCATACAAAGGAGCTTTCTTGACAAATCAGTTGATATCAACATATTTAATCCATGGCAACCAGCGCTGCCACGCGGACTGAACTGCCATATCCGTGCGCGCTCGAGGTGCGCGACGCCTGCCTGTGTTTGCATGTGCAGCGCGCCGCGCGCGCCCTGGCACGCCGCTTCGACGAGGCGTTCAGCCCGCTCGATCTGACCAACGGTCAGTTTTCGCTGTTAATGGCACTCAACCGGCCCCAACCGCCCAGCGTCGGGAGTATCGCCTCGCTGTTGGCGATGGATCGCACCACCCTTACCGCCGCCCTGAAGCCGCTGGTGCGCCGGCGTTTGGTGACGATTTCCGTCGACAAGAAGGATCGCCGCAGTCGGCTCCTCACGATCAAGCCGGCCGGCCGCACTCTGCTCGCGAAGGCTTTCCCTATCTGGCGGCAAACTCATGTCGAGCTGGAAAGACATATTTCCCAGCCGGACGGGCTGCGGGCGGCGCTGCTCGCATTGGCGTAGGCCGGATTGATCGCTGCGGTCCACCCGCACTCCCCGCCAAGTCGTCGAGGTCTTCTTGCAACGCACGGCCGGACCATACATTCGGACCACGAACTGATTTGCAACGCCTGCCTCCATTCGTCCGCTCTATCGAAGCGGTTACGGGCCATTCGCGACGTCTCACTTGTTTTCCTCAGGCCGAGGCCCGCAGCCTACTACATCGCAAATCGTCACGGCAAAATAGGCCGTTGAGGTCGGGTCAGGGCCATCGGCGACATTTTGGGCACGGGTTCGGGCTTCCGCTTTACCCCGTTAGCGACCAATCCGCCGCACACGGCAACCGATACTGGAGCCAGACCGGCCGATTGGCGCGTGATATTCTTCCCCACATTGCGGCGGTCATCGGGATGGGGACAAATGGCAATTGGTATCGGAAGGCGGGAGTTTGTAGCTATGCTCGGCAGCGCGTCACTTGCGTGGCCGCTGGCCGCGCGCGCGCAGCAGCCGGACATGCCGGTGATCGGTATCCTGAGCAGCCTGTCATCGAGCTACATCGCGGGCCGCATGGTTTCGATCCGCCAAGGCCTGAGTGAATCGGGCTACACCGAGGGCCGAAACTTCGCGACCGAATACCACTTGGCAGAAGGTAAGCCCGATAGGTTGCCCAGCTTGGCGGCCGGTCTGGCCGACCGTAAGGTTGCCGTGATCTTCGCTGCCGGCGGCACCGATCCGGCGAAAGCGGCAAAAGCGGCGACCGCAACTATCCCGATCGTCTTCGTCAGCGCCGCCGATCCGGTCAAGGCCGGCATCGTGACAAGTCTCAATCAACCCAACGGCAACGTTACGGGCGTCAGCGTTCTCGGATCAGCGGTGGAGGCTAAACGCATGGGGCTTCTCAACGAAATTATTCCCGGAGCCGCGCCAATTGGTGTTCTGCTGAACCCGACATATCCGGATGCCGATGTCGAGCTGAAGGAGGCGCAGGACGCGGCGCGCGCAATCAATCGACAATTGATTATCGTGCGCGCCTCCACGGATGCGGAAATCGACACCGCCTTCGCGGCCTTTGCCCAACAGGGGACGGCTGCGCTCCTTGTTACCGCTGATGTGTTGTTCGCCAGTCGGCGCGACCAGCTCGTGGCGCTTGCGGCCCGCTACAAGCTACCCGCGATCTATTCTCAACGTGAGTTCGCCGATACGGGCGGTCTTATCAGTTACGCCCCCGACTATGCGGCCGGCTATCGCCAAGCCGGCGCGTACATCGGAAAAGTTCTCAAGGGCATCAAACCGGCCGAGATGCCGGTGATGCAGTCGACTAAATTCGAGTTGGTCGTCAACCTCAAGACCGCAAAGGCGCTTGGCATTGCCATGCGGCCGACGCTGCTCGCAACCGCCGACGACGTGATCGAATAAGTTTCTCGCAATGCGGTAGTCGGCGTTCACCAAGTGTCGCTATGGATCAGTACGACCGATTTGTGGTGTCTGTGCGGTGTCCGCTTGTCCCCGAAGGCGGCCTATTCGCTGCGTCGTATCAAGCGACGCGTCCGGCCGACATTGGCGGCTGGTTGCTTCGTCGTAAGCTTGTGCCTGCAAAAACGATGAACACCGTTTCGAAACAGAGGAGACGTTTGATGAGAGCAAATCAATGCACAGTGGCCCTTGTGGCCGGGATCTGCGCCGTCATGGTGTCGACGGCCACCTTCGCACAAGATCCGCCCTGGCGGCATGAAATCCGGCGGCTGGATGTGCCGGGCACGCCCGACAAACAGATCGTTGTCGAACTGAACGAGTTTAAACCGGGCGACGGACTGGATCGTCATTCCCATCCGGGTATAGAGCAAGGCTATGTCATTCAGGGCGCCATGGTGCAGCAGCCGGGCAAGGATCCGATTATGTTTCCGACCGGCACCTTGCTGTCGAACATGCCCGACGTCGTTCACGGTGGCTTCAAGGTTGTCGGGGACACCTCTTTGAAGGCGTTCTCGGTCTACGTCGTCGACCGGAACAGGCCGCTTTACGACTGGGCGAAGTAGTTCTCCGGCGGTGCTGCTGCTCCGCCGGCGGTCAACGTTGACCAGGGCACCCACGTACTGCGTTGCAGCACTGCAACAATTTCATCTCTATTCGATCACCTCGTCCGCCGTGGCGAGAAGCGTTTGCGGCATCGCGATGCCGAGCGCCTTGGCGGTCTTGAGATTGATGACGAGTTCGAATTTTGTCGGTCGTTCGACCGGAATATTTCCCGGCATTTCGCCTTTCAGAATCTTGTCGACGAGCTCAGCCGCGCGCCGGTATAGCTGGCGGCGATCGGTTCCGTATGAAAGCAATCCGCCGGCGTCGACGAATTCCCTGTTTCCGTAGGTCGCGACGAGCCGGAGCCTGGCGGCAATATCGGCAATTTGCCCGCGCAGGCTGACCAACAAGGGATCTTCCAATATCATCAGGCCGGTCGCGCCGGCTTTGGCTGCAGCCTCGATGCCGGTCGAGAGTTGATCGCCCGTTCGTACCTCGCAGACTTCGAGACGTGGTCCGCCGGCGGCCACGGCGGCCCTCAGGTCTTGCAATGCCAGGGCGGAAAACGGCGTGTCCGGGTTCATCAATACCGCGACGGTTTGAATGCCGGATTGGAGCTGCTGCATGATTTGCAGCCGCTTGCCGGTAATTTCGCTGGCCTGGTCGGTGAGACCCGTAATATTCGCGCCGGGGCGGTTTAGGCTCTTGACGATGCCAGCACCGATCGGATCGCCTACGGTGGTGAAAACGACGGGTATGGCCGCCGTCGCGGCCTGCGCCGCCTTGGCGGTCAACGTCCCGAACCCGGTAACGATCACATCCGGATTGGTTTGGACCAGTTCGGTGGCGAGCGCTGCGAGGCGCTCCGGTTGGCCGTCCGCGGAATGGAAGTCGAAAACCAGGTTCTTACCTTCGGCATAGCCAAGCTCTTCGAGCCGCAGTTTTACGACTGCGGATTCCTGCCCGTTACGCAAAGCGAGGAAAGCCAAGCGGTAGGATTTGGTTCCGCTCTGTGCGTGCGTCAGGACCGGCCATGCAGCCGCCGCGCTGCCGAGAATCGTTATGAACTCACGCCGTCTCATTGCGATTGCTCTCACTCGATGACCTTGTCCGCACGCGCCATGACCATTTGCGGCACCTTGAGCCCGAGCGTCTGAGCCGTCTTGAGATTGATCGCCAACTCGAATGTGGTCGGCTGCTGCATCGGCAGGTCGGCTGGCTTGGCGCCCTTGAGGATCTTATCGACGTAGGCCGAAGCCAGCCGGAACAACTCCGGCACATTGGGCCCGTAGGTGTAAAGCGCGCCCGCGTCCATAAAATAGCTCGGCACGCCGACAAGGATGAGCCGGCTCTTCGCCGCGAAGTCTCCGATGAGCTGCCGGTTTTGAAACATGAGCCTGGACCCATTGACGATGAGGGCCTCGGGCCGCCCGCGCGCCGCGGCGTGGAATGCACTCTCGAAATCGCCGGACCCGCGCACCTCGAGAGATTGGAGTTGCACCCCCAACGCTTGCGAGGCGCGTTGCGTCTCGCGAAATTCGGGATCGGTATGATTCGGATTCCACAGAATGGCGACGCGGGATATCCCAGGCACCGTGTCCTTGAGCAGCTCGACTGACTTTCCCGCCAGTTGGTCGTGGACATAGGTCAGGCCGGTGATATTTCCTCCTGGCCGCCCGAGGCTTGCCACGAGGCCGCTTTCGACAGGATCATTGCTCACCACCACGACGATCGGAATAGTCGAAGTCGCTTGCTTGATGATTGGGGCCTGCTCGCCACCGAACGAGAAGATCACGTCTGGATTGAGGCGCACCAGTTCGTTGGCTGCCTGCGGAAGCTTGTCATAGTTTCCATCCGTGCCGCGGTAGTCGATGGCGATGGTCTTTCCGTCAACGTAGCCAAGCGCTTCCAGCCCCCGGAGAAATGGGCCGATGGTCGCCTGATCCTGTTTCGAAAAGAGCAATATGCCGATCCGCCGCATGCGCACTTCCTGCTGTGCGAGAGCGGCGAAAGGCAAGGTGAGTGCCGCCCCGCCAAGCAAAGCAGATGCAATGAACTCGCGCCGCTTCATGATCCCCTTCCGACTGAGAGTGACACGCTACCACATCGCCAAACTGCAGCCGTGTTGTGCATCACAAAAAAACAGGCAGTCGTCGCTGTGGACCGTCCGCGTCGTTTTGGGGCTCCCGGCTTTGCCCTCGATAACGACCAAACGGGCGACCCGCCACGACGGTCGAAAAGGGCCAGAAGCGGCCTCATGCACTGCAGCAAAAATGGTGACTATTCGATCACCTCATCGGCGCGCGCGAGCAGCGAAGTCGAAATGACCATGCCGATCGTCTTCGCGGTTTTGAGATTGATGACAAGCTCGAACTTCGTGGGCTGCTGCACCGGAAGATCGGAAGGCTTAGCGCCTTTGAGGATGTTGTCCACATAGCCCGCGATCTGGCGGCTTCGCTCCGCAAAACTCGCGCTGTACGTCACCAGGCGTCCGGCGTGCGCGTCGCTTGTTTGGGCCGATAGCGACGGCAGTCGGTATTTCAACGCCAGATCGACCGTCAGTTTGACCGGAAGGCTAGACTGAACAACGACTGCGTCAGATCGCTGGCGCGCCATTGCTGCGAAGGCGCCTTCCAGCTCGTCATCGTCGCGAATCATGATCGGTTGGACTTCAAGGCGCACCATCGGGGCGGCCTGCTGAATGTGCTCCAGGAAGGACTTCACAAACGGATCGCTGGCATTGCCCAGAACGCCTACGCGGCGTGCAGTTGGTATGATTTCCCGGATCAGTTCGAGGCTTTTGGCCGCCAGTTCATCGTTGGCGGCAGACAATCCAGTGATGTTGCCGCCGGGCCGTGCCAGGCTCGCGATGAACCCTAACGCAAGGGGATCGCCGGCCGGCGCCATTACGATGGGGATGTCGCGCGTTGCGTTCTTCGCCGCTATGATGGCCGGCGTCTGCGAAGCCACGATCACGTCGACTTTGCTGCGAACCAGCTCCGCCGCAAGCTCGGGAAGGAGATTTGCCCTTCCTTCCGCCGATCGCATGTCGATCTGAATAGTCTTGCCTTCAATATAACCAAGGTCACGAAGCGCTTGTTGGAACGGACCCAGGACTTCCGAACCGGCGACCAGAAGGACGCCGATGCGAGGTATCTTCGTTTGCTGTGCACGCGCAGCGTGCGGCAACACGACCGCTACGCCAATCAGCGCGATGAACTCGCGGCGTCTCATAGTGTCCCCCGCGGCCGAAGATTAAACCCCAGCATATCGCCGGCCGGTGTTGTGCAGCACAGCAAAGGGAGGGCGCGAAATTACGCGATGGGTCCATCGCGTCGTTTCGCGCGCCTTGGCCGATGTCCGTTCTTCCCCCGTTAGCGACCGTGATAGCGACTTGCCGGGCGGTTGCTACGTGTCAATAAGCGAAAAAGCGCACAGCGCAACTATCCTGATTTCGACTTCGCTACGCCGTCTGATACCGTTTCAGGAAGGTGCGCGCGCGGTTGATGGTGCGGGCCTTCAGCTCCGGCGACTCCTTCCAGGGAAACACCGTGATCTCGGCATTGGGCGCCAGCGAGGCGATGTCGATGGAGACCTGAAGCGGATGCGCGACGATGTCGTCGGGCAGCACCAGCATCGGCGTGCCGCAGGATTTCGCGAAGTCGCGCGACACGCTGTACACGAAGTCGGGCTGCACGCGGTAAAGGTTGTGCAGATACTGCTCGATGGTCGCCATCGACACGTCGGGCCGGCGCTCGCGGAACTCCTTGGCCCAGACGTCCCTGCCGGACTCGTACATATAATCCGGCTTATCCGGCCGGTGTCCGACCGGCTGGCTCAGGATCGCCGCGACGACGCGCGCCGGCGCGCGCTCCATCAGCTTCATCGCGAACGGGCCGCCGATGCAGTTGCCGAAGGAAAAGAACTGGCGGATGCCGAGATGGTCCATCACGCCGAGCTGGTCGTCGGCGAAGGCGTCCCACGGATTGTCGACCGGAACCGGGCCGGTCGAATAGCCGTTGCTGGCGTTGCGCTGATCCATGGTGATCACGCGGAAGTCGTTCTTGAACTCCTCCATGATGTTGATCACAGCGGTCGGCCAGTTGCTGATGCGCGAGTTCAGGCCGCCGCCGGGCGTCGCCAGCAGCGGGAAGCCAGAGCCGATTTCGGCGTAGCGGATGCGGACATTGCCCTTCTCGTAGAATCCGACCTTGGCGCTCTCCGGCAAGCCCTGCGGCGGTCCTGCCTGTGGCCCTCCTCCTGCTTGCGGCCCTCCTCCTGCCTGCGGCGCTTGGGCGAACACTTGCGGGGCGGTGGTTGCCGCGGCGGCGGCAGCACCGGTTGTAAGAACAGTGCGTCGGCTCGAATCGATCATCGGCTACCTCCCTTGTCGTTCGTTGTCGCGGCCCATCTTGTCGTTGGCGCGGCCTATGCGTGCGACCGATGGCGCCCAGCACTTAAGCCGTTGCGGCAGTTCCAGGAATTTTTAGCGCTGTTTCGTCGTACCACAAATTAGGCCAGCGGGCCGCGGCGATCGTGGCCGGCAACGCCGATCAGAATTTCAAGGCGCGGCTGCTTTCCCCGGGTGCGTTCGGCCAATTCATCGGCGCCTCCGCCCCCAACGCGTCCGTTCGCTTAATGCCCCTCGAAGCTCACCAGCGTGCGCACCGGCACGCCGAGCTTCCTGATCTTCTCGGCGCCGCCGAGATCCGGCAGATCGATGATGAAGCAGGCCGCCAGCACATTAGCGCCGATCTGCTTCAATAGCTTACAGGCGGCTTCGGCGGTGCCGCCGGTGGCGACGAGATCGTCGACCAGGAGCACGCGCTCGCCCTGGAGCACGCCGTCCTCGTGTATTTCCATTTCATCGATGCCGTATTCGAGCGAGTAGCCGATGCTCACCCGCTTGAACGGCAACTTGCCTTTCTTGCGGATCGGCACGAAGCCGGCCGAAACCTGGTGCGCCACGGCGCCGCCGAGAATAAAACCGCGCGCCTCGATGCCGGCGACCTTGTCGATCTTGGCGCCGGCCCAGGGCTGCACCAGTTCATCGACGGCGCGGCGGAACGCGCGTGCGTCGCCGAGGAGCGTCGTGATGTCGCGAAACATGATGCCCGGCTTGGGATAATCCGGGATGCTGCGGATCGCGGCTTTGAGATCGTTCTCGAACGCGGCGGTGATCATGGTTCGAGCCTCATTCACGGCAAAGCCTAAAACTGAGCGCCCAGATCAAGCCGGCGGCTGCGATCCCGTCAGCTCGGGATGATGCACGTCGTGCCAGACTTTCTTCTTGGTGAAGTACAGGAGCCCGGTCAGCACGATGAGGAAGATCATCACCTGGAAGCCGAGCCGCTTGCGCGCATTCAACGTCGGCTCCGCCGCCCACATCAGGAAGGCGGCGACGTCGCGGCCGTACTGATCGACCGTCATGGGCGTGCCGTCGGTGTATTGCACTTGGCCGTCGGTAAGCGGCTTCGGCATGCCGATGGCGCCGACGGGGAAGTATTTATTGTATTGCGTGCCCGGCGCCAGCACGAAGCCGGCCGGCGGATCGGTATAGCCGTTGAGGATGGCGTGGATGTAGTCGGGGCCGTCCTCCTGATAGAGGGTGAAGGCATCAAACACGAACTGGGGAAACCCCCACTCGTGGCTGCGCGCCTTGGCCAGCACCGACATATCAGGCGGCAGCTTGCCGCCGAGCGCGGCGCGCGCCGCCTGGTCGTTGGGGAACGGCGGCGGGAAATGATCGGCCAGCGTGCCGGGCCGCTGGAACATCTGGCCCTGATCGTTGGGGCCATCGGTCACCTGATAGCTCGATGCCACCGCCGTCGCTTGGGCCTCGGTGAAAGCGGGGCCGCCCGGGTCGGCGAGATTGCGGAACGCCAACAGTTTTATGCTGTGGCAGGTCGAGCAGACTTCCCGATAGATCTGGAAGCCGCGCTGCAGCTGCGCCGGGTCGTAGATGCCGAACGGACCGGAGAACGACCACTTTTGCCGCGGCGGCGCGTCCTCGGCCGATGCGGTTTGCATGGCGGTCACCGCAAGCGACGCGGCGAGCGCGAAGACGGTGATGATGCGTTGCGAAATCATATCCGCCTCCGCTAAGCCTTGGCGCCCGGATGCGCCGACAACACCGCTTCCGAAATCGAATTCGGCAGCGGCTTGGTCTTCTCGAACAAGCCAAGCAGCGGCAGGATGATGATGAAGAAGCCGAAGTAATAGACAGTGAGGATGCGCGCCGCGATCACATAGCCGCCCGTCGGCTCTTGGGAGCCCAGATAACCAAGCCCGATCACGGCGGCGAAGAAGATCAGCAGGAATTGCCGGTACAGCGGCCGGTAATTCGCCGAACGCACCCGCGAGGTGTCGAGCCAGGGCAGGAAGGCGAGAATGACGATCGAGCCTGCCAGCGCGGTGACGCCGATGAGCTTGCTCGGGATCGCGCGCAGGATGGCGTAGAACGGCAGGTAGTACCATTCCGGCACGATATGGGTCGGCGTCTGGCCCGGATTGGCCATGATGTAATTGTCGGAATGCATCAGGTAGTTCGGGATGTAGAAAACGAACCAGGCGAAGAACAGACAGAACACGCCGATGAAGAACGCGTCCTTCGCGGTCGCATAGGGCGTGAACGCCAAGATATCCTTCTCGGTCTTCGGCTCGACGCCGGTCGGATTGTTCTGCCCGACCATATGCAGCGCCCAGATGTGCAGCACCACCACGCCGGCGATGACGAACGGCAGCAGGTAATGCAGCGAATAGAAGCGATTGAGCGTCGGGTTGCCGACGGCGAAGCCGCCCCACAGCCAGGTCACGATCGGCTCGCCGACGCCGGGCAATGCCGAGAACAAGTTGGTGATGACGGTGGCGGCCCAAAAGCTCATCTGGCCCCAGGGCAGCACGTAACCCATGAAACCGGTGATCACCATCAACAGGAAAAGAATGACGCCGAGGATCCACAGCACCTCGCGCGGCTCCTTGTAGGAGCCGTAATACATGCCGCGCGCGATGTGGGCATAAACGGCGACGAAGAAGAACGACGCGCCGGTCGCGTGAAGGTAGCGC
Source organism: uncultured Alphaproteobacteria bacterium (assembly GCA_963724715.1). GTDB lineage: Bacteria > Pseudomonadota > Alphaproteobacteria > Rhizobiales > Xanthobacteraceae > BOG-931. The sequence goes on from CAVRVV010000009.1 coordinate 1,282,941, forward strand.
AACAGCCAGCCGTAATTGACGTCGCGCATGATCGATTCGACGGAGATGAAGGCCAAATCGACATGCGGCGTGTAATGCATCGCCAGCACGATGCCGGTGACGATCTGCACGCCGAGCATGAAGGCCAGAATGCCGCCAAACGTCCACCAATAGTTCAGGTTGCGCGGGGTCGGATAAGCGACGAAGGACGAATAAACCAGGCTCACGATCGGCAGCCGCCGCTCCATCCATTGCATGAATGGGCTTTGCGGCTGATAGGTGGAATGTCCGCTCATAATCGAACCTTATGCCTTATCCGTCTTGCCGGTCATCCCATCCGCGCTGCGAACTGCGCCCCTTCCCTACCCGGAGAGGTTCAGGCGGCGGACAGACCGGTCGCATCCGGCCTGGGGAAGGTCAGAGGCGACGCAAACCGGCGGCGTTTTATTGGCACCCTTGCCGGGAGAGTGCAAGGGTAGGCTTGCCGGCACGCACAGCCCGGTCTTTTCGGCACCGAACCGCCCTGATTTCGGCCATGCGCATCGCCCTCTACCAACCCGATATCCCGCAGAACACGGGAACCGTATTGCGGCTGTGCGCGTGCTTGGGCGTCGAGGCTCACATCATCGAGCCGGCGGGATTTCCGACCTCCGATCGCGCCTTCCGCCGTGCCGGCATGGACTATCTCGATGCCGTGACCATCGTGCGGCACGGCTCATGGCGCGATTTCGAGGCCTGGCGGGCGGCCGGACGCCATCGCCTGGTGCTGTTCACCACCAGCGCGGCGACATCCTATCTCGATTACCGATTCGCGCCGGCCGACGTGCTGCTGTTCGGCCGCGAATCCGCGGGCGTGCCGCCGGAGGTCCACGGCGCCGCCGACGCCCGCCTCGTCATCCCGATGCGCCCCGGCCTGCGCTCGCTCAACGTCGCGGTCGCCGCCGCCATGGCCGCCGGCGAAGCGCTGCGGCAGACCAGAGATCGTCACCCCCGGGCTTGACCCGGGGGTCCATGCTGAATAGCAGCACGAACACTTTGGTTGGAGATTGTGCGAGTCCCAATGGATTGCCGGGTTAATAAGCCCGGCAATGACGATAGAAGGCCTCAAGCCTCGACGACACCGGGCTTGCCGCTCTCGACCGCAAAAGTCTTCAGCGTCGAAATATCGGCCTTGGGATCGTGCGCGTCGGACACGACGCGCAGCCGCACGTTCATGCGGGCGCGCTCGAGATCGACGCTGACATACCCGCGCCGCCGGCTTTCGCAGAAACGGACGTGCGGGTTGTCGGGCACCGCTTTGGCGAACAGCTCGTAGGGCGCCGGATAGGATGTGATCGACGTGCCGACGAACTCGGTTGCCACCACCGCCGATGCCGGATCGTCGAAATCGAGGTGCAGATCGTTGGCGAAGAAGGCGTGGATGTCGCCGCCGATGACGACGGGATTGGACACGCGGGTGTCGCCGATGCGCTTGAGGAGCCGCGTACGATTGGCCGGGTAGCCGTCCCAAGCGTCGGTCCAGAACGCGTCGGCGCCGTTGAGCTTTTGCCGCAACTGCGCCATCAGCACGTCTTGCGCGATCACGTTCCACTGCGCCTTGCTGTGCGCCAGCCCCGAGTAGAGCCAGGATTCCTGGGCGAAGCCCATCATGGAACGTCCGGCGGCGAGCCGTTCCGGGCAGCCGGCGTTGCTCTCCAGATGGCCGCCGCCTTTGTTCGGCGGGCCGTAGCAGGCTTCGCGCGAGCGATACTGCCGGCCGTCGATCATGGAAATCTCGATCAGGTCGCCGAAGGTGAAGCGGTCGTACACCCGCATCACCGGCCCCTGCGGATGTGACACGATCGGCCGCACCGGCATGTGCTCGTAGAACGCCTGGTAGGCGGCGGCGCGCTGCAGCAGGAAGCGCGCCGGTTCGACGAACCATTGCGACCATTGGTCGGCGTAATCGTTCTCGACTTCGTGGTCGTCCCAGGTGACCAGCGCCGGCACCTGGGCGTGCAGGTTTTGCAGGTCGGGGTCGAGCCGGTATTGCGCATAGCGGTTGCGATAAGTCGGCAGCGTCGTCGTGGCGACGCCGTCGCTGTGGCGGCGCACGGTCGGCCGGTTTTCCTCGATGGTGTCGTAGATGTAATCGCCGAGAAAAAGCACGACGTCGGGATTTTCGTCGGTCAGATGCCGGTACGCCGAGAAATAGCCGTGCTCATAGTTGGAACATGACACGAAGCCGAAGCGCAGCTTGTCGAGGGACGCTCCCGCCGCCGGCAACGTCACGGCGCGGCCGATGCCGCTCGTGGCGTCGCCGCTCATGAAGCGATACCAATACGGCCGGCCGGGTTGCAGCCCGCTGACATCGAGATGCACCGAGTAGGCAAAGGCCCGCTCGGCTGTAGCCTCGCCCTTGCGCACGACGTCGTGCATGGCGGCGTCGGTCGCGATCTCATAGTCGATGGCGACGTTGCCGCCACGCATGCCGCCGGGGGTTTCCGGATCGGTCGACATCGGCTCGGGCGCAAGCCGCGTCCACAAGATGAAGCCGTCGGAGCGCGGCGCGCCGGACGCAACGCCGAGGCTGAACGGATTGCCGGGGAGCCAGCTTTGCGCCCGCACCGAGCGCAGCAGAGCGGGCGCCGCGATCAGCGCAATGCCGGTGCCGGCAGCCCCCGCGATCACGCGGCGGCGCGTCAGGTGGTTCGGCAAGGATTTATTCGGCATGATCGATCTCGGACTCGCTTGCGAAGGATCGACATTGTCGCGCGATTTTATGACATTCTAGCATCATGGATACCGACAAAATCGAGGCGCACAAAAAGCAGGCAAGAGCATGGTTCGAAGCGCTGCGCGACCAAATCGTAGCGGCGTTCGAAGCTGCGGAAGATGCCCTGCCCGCGACCGCGCCGCTCGCCGACCGCCCGGCGGGCCGATTTACGCGCACGCCGTGGAGCCGCACGGATCACAGCGGTGCAGCCGGCGGCGGCGGCGTCATGGCGATGATGAAGGGCCGCGTCTTCGAAAAGGTCGGCGTCCACGTCTCGACGGTGTTCGGCGAATTCGCGCCGGAATTCCGCAACGACATTCCGGGCGCGGCCGACGACCCGCGCTTCTTCGCCTCCGGCATTTCGCTGATCGCGCATCTGCACAATCCGCACGTGCCGGCGGTGCACATGAATACGCGCTACGTGGTGACGACGAAATCGTGGTTCGGCGGCGGCGCCGATCTCACCCCGTTGCTCGAACGCCGGCGCCGCCAGGACGATCCCGACACGCTCGCCTTTCATTCCGCGATGCGAGCCGCGTGCGACGCGCATGGCGGCGTTGCGCCTTACGACAAATTCAAGACATGGTGCGACGACTATTTCTTTCTCAAGCACCGCAATGAAATGCGCGGCATCGGCGGCATCTTTTACGATTATCTCGGGACCGATTTCGATGCGGCGTTCGCCTTCACCCAGGACGTCGGCCGCGCCTTCCTCGGCATCTATCCGGAGCTGGTACGAAAGAATTTCACAAAACCTTGGACCGAAGCCGAGCGTGAGGAACAGCTGGTGCGCCGCGGCCGCTATGTCGAGTTCAACCTGCTCTATGACCGCGGCACCATTTTCGGCCTGCGCACCGGCGGCAATGTCGACTCGATCCTCTCGTCGCTGCCGCCGGTGGTGAAATGGCCGTGACAGCCGCCGGCCCGACCCGTTGCGATTGTCGTTTAAACAACTATAAATAGCCAACTGAGAGCCTGGCAAATCGCAGGGGCGGGTAATGTCGAGCCGCGAAGACCCTGGCGCGTCCGCTCCTGTCAGCCCCGGGAGCAAATCCGGATTCTGGCAATCGCTAAGGCGGATCGAGCAAGATTTTGCTGTTTCCAAGCTTGCAATTCTCAGCGTGATCGGGACGCTGATCGGCGCTTATTTCCAGAATCTGTCGACCTATAACGACAAGGTTGCCGCGCAAGCTAAGGATGACATGACGGCGGCGACGCAAGCTTTTGCAGACGCATCGAGTGCACTGTCGGTTCCGTTGGCTCTTCAGAAACAACTCATCTCCAGCTATCGTAACGCCATCGCAACGAACACGGATTCCGACAGCACCGCCTACGAGACGGCGAACGCACGCTCAATCTATAAATCCTATACGGATGCCTACCGCAGTTTGAGCGAGAACTACAACCTCCTGGCACGAAAGATGGAGCTTTATCTCGACTGGCCTAGCAACCTGACCCGCGATCCGGCGACGGATAGCGCGCCCGACACAGACATAATCAACATGTCTTTGCTCAACACATACGGCTTCGACTGCGAAGACGACATGCCGTCCTTTCAGAAAGTCGATCCCAAGGACAAAAATAAAGACGACTCGCAGGTCGAGCTCCCCCATCATGGCAAAACCGTCCTCACGGTTGATTGGTACAGCGCTAAACATAATGTATTGGCAATAGAGGCCTGTTTCGAAATCACCCACGAGGCAATGACACCGGTACGGCAATGGGCGTCGGGTAGCCCGGTCGATCAGGCCGCCCGGACGAAATTCATCAATACGAACTTCGACATTTTCAGTAAGCGAGCGAGTAATCAGGTCTTGAGACTCAATGCCTTCATGAGCCTGGCAATGTATGATATCGACAAAATTCGCGTTAAATATCGGCCGAATGGCTTTCTATGCAGTGTGCCTATCGTGCGCGGCGCGCTTGGCAAAAAATGCATGCCGGTGCGGACCGCAGGCCCTTAAAACCTGACCCACTCAATCACGGCCGCAGCGCGCCGAAAATCATCACCGAGCCGCCGACGATCACCACCGCATCGAGCATCGCCGCGTGCACGTGGACCGGCAGGCGCTCGACGATCAGCTTGGCGATGAAAGTGGTGAAAAAACCGATAGCGCCGATCAGCACGCCGATCGTCAGCACCAAGGGCGAGAACACGCCGGCCAACGCGAACACCGAAATCTTGATGACGCCCATGACGACCGACACCGCGGCGTCGGTTGCGATCACAGCCCCGCCTTCGAGGCCGGTCGCCATCAAGAGCGACAGCAGGATGACGCCGGCTCCGGTGGTGCCACCGACGACGACGCCCCAGCCGGCGGATGCCGCGGCAAATCCTTTTTCGCCGAGGTGATGACCGCGGTTTCGCAACACCCGCCGCAGCGGCACGGTCGCGATCAGAACTCAAGCCGATCACCAGCGCGGCACCACGGCCGGTCAGCAGCGTGTAGAGCCAGGCGCCGAGCGCGCATGTCGGCAGCGCGGCGACGAGCGCAATCACGGCGCGGCGCGGATTGAGCAAGCGCCGGAACGCGATGATGCGCGCCGTGTTGGTGAACATCGCCGAAACCGCGATGATCGGCACCACCGGCGCGGCGCCGACGATCGGCACCAGCACCAGCGGCATCAGCGCGCCGGTGCCGTAGCCCGCGACCCCGCCGGCGATGCCGGAAAAGGCCGCCAGCCCGACGATGAGCACCAGCTCGGTGGGCGATAAGTTCGGCAGCAACGGCATTGCGGATCGGGCGGTCTCAGCCGGGTTGACTTAAAGAGGCGCAGTTACGAGAACAGATACAGGCGGCACGCCCCCATGCCGCGCTGGAAATAGTAGGGAGCTTAGGCATGGACCTTGGGATTGCGGGCCGCAAGGCGATCGTTTGCGCGTCCAGCCGCGGCCTCGGCCGCGCCTGCGCCCACCGCCTGGCCGAGGCCGGCTGCGAGGTGGTGATCAACGGCCTCGACAAAGATCGCCTCGCCGCCACGGCCGAGGAACTGCGCAAGGCAACCGGCGCCAAGATTACGCCGGTGGTGGCCGATGTCGCCTCGCCGGAAGGCCAGAAAGCGCTGTTCGCCGCCTGTCCCGAGCCCGACATTCTGGTCAACAACAATGCCGGCCCGCCGTTCCGCGATTTCCGCGAGCTCGACCGGCAAAAGATGATCGACGGCGTCATCGGCAATATGATCGTGGCGATCGAGCTCATCCAGAAGGCCATCGACCCGATGGTGGCGAAAAAGTTCGGCCGCATCGTCAACATCACCTCGGGCTCGGTGAAGATGCCGCTGGTCGGCCTCGATCTGTCGTCCGGCGCCCGCGCCGGGCTGACCGCGTTCCTCGCCGGCGTGGCGCGCTCGGTTGCGGCGTCCAACGTCACCATCAATTTCATGCTGCCGGGGATTTTCGATACCGATCGCTTCCGCTCCAATGTGCAGGCGACCTCGACGAAACGCGGCACCAGCTACGACGCGGCGCTGGCGCAGAACATCGAATCGGTTCCGGCGAAGCGCCTCGGCACGCCCGACGAATTCGGCGCGACCTGCGCCTTCCTGTGCTCGGCGCAAGCCGGCTACATCACCGGACAGAATTTTCTGATCGACGGGGGCCGCTTTCCCGGCGCGTTCTAAGGCACAATCGACTTTCCAAAAATCACCACCCCAAGGAGACCGCCATGAAACTCGTTCGTTACGGCGCAGCCGGCCGCGAAAAGCCCGGCATGATCGACGCCAAAGGCCAGATTCGCGATCTGTCGAAAGTCATCCCCGATCTCGCCGGCGAGGCGCTGTCGCCCGGCGGCCTCGCCAAGCTGAAAAAGCTCAATCCGGAAAAACTGCCGCTGGTGAAGGGCAAGCCGCGCATCGGGCCGTGCGTCGGCAGGATGGGCAATTTCATCGCTATCGGGCTGAATTATTCCGACCACGCCGCCGAAGCCGGCATGCCGATCCCGAAAGAGCCGATCATCTTCAACAAGGCGCCGTCCTGCCTGTGCGGCCCGAACGACGACACCATCATCCCGCGGGATTCGACAAAACTCGATTGGGAAATCGAGCTCGGCATCGTCATCGGCACGCGCGCCCGCTACCTGAGCAAGGAAAGGGCGCTCGACGTCGTCGCCGGCTATTGCCTCGCCAACGACGTCTCCGAGCGCGTGTTCCAGATCGAGCGCGCCGGCCAATGGACCAAGGGCAAGGGCTGCGAAACCTTCGGCCCGCTCGGCCCGTGGCTCGTCACCAAGGACGAGATCAAGGACCCGCAAAAGCTCGCCATGTGGCTCGACGTCAACGGCGAGAAACGCCAGCGCGGCAACACCTCCACCATGATCTTCGACTGCCGCCACATCGTGTGGTGCTGCTCGCAATATTTCATCCTGGAGCCCGGCGACGTCATCATCACCGGCACGCCGCCGGGCGTGGGGCTCGGCATGAAGCCGCCGACATTTCTGAAAGCCGGCGACGTGGTGACGCTCGGCATCGATGGACTGGGTGAGCAGAAGCAGAAGGATGGTGAAGGAAGAAGTGAGGGGCTAGCGCCGTCGCATCATTCGTCATGGCCGGGCTTGTCCCGGCCATCCACGACTATTTCTCCTCGCCTCAAAAAAAGAGCCGCAGCAGTATGCCGCGGCTCTGTCGTAATCGGGTAATTCCCCATGACCAAGCCTCCGCTGACACTGCAAATGCCGTCACCGCCGGACCCGGTCCCGGTGGTCCTCAACCCGGCGACGACGGCTTTGCTCATATTCGACATCGTCGATCCCATTTGCACGCGTCAACCAAACTGCACGGGACGAATGGTGCCGGCCATCTCGTCATTGTTGGCGCGGGCACGGCAGGCTGGTGTCACCGTTGCGTTTGGGACTAGAGCGCCGACCATGTCGAAGTGGCTGCCGGAAGTATTGCCTGCGCCCGGCGACATCAAAATTGAAAGTCAGGCTCAGGACAGGTTCTACAACACCGATCTCGACAAAACGCTGAAGGCCAAAGGGATTACGACGCTCATTCTGGCTGGCTGGAAGGTGAGCGGATCGGTGACCTACACGTCAGTCGGAGCAACGCTGCGTGGTTACACAGTCGTCGTTCCCGTCGATGCGAGTTTGGACGCCACGGATTACGAAATTGCCATCGGGCAGTTCCAAATTTTGCATCAGCACAGCGAGAATGCCGCGAACGAGCCTTTGAAGGATAGAGCCTCAACGCTGAGCCGGACCGATCTGATCGCCTTCAAATAACGGAATTGCGTGGAGGAAAACGCCGCGCGCTGCTCTCAATGGAGGCACGCTGGCGTGGGCCCGGTCCGGAAATGGCGCGTTTCGATCGTATCGGCGGGCAGCCATAACGGTCACTATGGGCCCGTTCCGTCACTTGGCGCGGCGCAGCGGCCCGGTCGCTCTCGGAGGAACAGCGGACATGGCGCCGACATCGTAGTTCGGTCGCTGCTGACCCAAAGCGGCGCTTCGCCGCTATAAACTACACACAGGCCAATTGTGGTCGCTGCGCCGATCTGCCGAATAATATAAAACATGAAAAGTCGCGTGATGCCTCGATTCGCGAACGGGGGCATTCAATGCCGGGGCGCCAGCCATTTTCGACCTCAGGCACGCAATCCGCTTTGCGTGATGTTCGTCCGCGCCGTTTCTTTAAGTCCAATCCGCGGTATTGGAATGACTGGCTCAACCGGGCAAATCGGTCCATGTGGGCAAGTCGGTCCATGCCGACGCTTGGCCCCGTGCCGAGATGCGCCCGGTCGGCGACAATGGTCGCGTTTGCAATCGCGATCGTCAGTATTCAGCCGCCCGCGGCCAAGGCCCAGCAATCGGACAGCGCGACGCCGCCCGCACCGTCGACAACGACAAGGCCGGCGCCGCCGAAGGATGCCACGTCCACATTCGACGTCAATTTCGGCGCGGCGATCACCACCGACTACAATTACCGCGGCTATACTCTGTCCGATCACAAGCCGAGCGCCTCGACCAATATAGAAGCGACGTACAACATTTTCTTTGCCGGCGTGAATACGGCGTCGGTGGACATGCCGAAACTCTCCCAGCTTCAGATGACCAATTATGCCGGCATCCGTCCGACATTCGGAAAGCTCACGGTCGAAGCCGGCGTCGCCTATTACAGTTATCCGGGAAGCGCGATCGACATTTCATATCCGGAATACTACGTGGCGCCGACATACGCCCTGACATCGAAGCTCACGGTCGGGCTGGAGGCGTATTTTGCGCCCGATTACAGCCGCACCGGCGCATGGGAAAATTATAACGCGATCCAGGCCAAATACACGCTCGATTCCGGCCTGTCATTCTCCGGCGAGCTCGGCCGCCAAGGTTTTGGCACCACCACGGCGACGCCGTTTTCGCCGGCGTACAAGCTGCCGGACTACACCTATTGGAATCTGGGATTTTCCTACGCCTACAAAGCCGTGACGTTCGATCTGCGCTATTTCGCAACGACGCTGTCGAAACAAAGCTGTTTCCTGATAACGGGAACCGGACAGCCGGCCACGGGATCGAACGGCTGCGAACCCGCCGTCATTGCGACATTATCCTGGAACGCGAGCCTCTCCGCCCTGAAATAAAAAGTTTCCGCGGCGCCAGACGCCTCAAGTCAACTCGGCTTGGCATCGCTCGCGAGCGGCCGGGCAGACATCCCGCCAGCGGCGAGCTCCGCGGCGAATGTCTCGAGTTCGCTTTCGAGCATCGCGATGCGTTGCCGGAGCTCGTCGTCGCTGAGCTTCATGAAGGCACTGCCCGCCTTGTCGGCGAGGTCCGTAAGCATGGTGCGCTCATCATGGTTGAGGTCGTTGCCGGTCGCATGTGGTCCATAGAGCGCCAGAGCCAAACAGCGGAGGCGATCGCCAATGGGAACCGCGAAGATCGGGCGCATCAGCCCACCTGGTAGGCGATTTCGGGCAGCGGCTTGAGCATCGACGTTGAATGAGTGGTGGGTGCGCGCGGGTTCGAGCATCGCATCACTTGGATCGAGCGTTTGCGCTGCCACGTCATCCCAGCCTTCATCCGCGGCGGTGCGCCGGAAAGTTTGGCCGTGTTCGCGGAAGACACTTGCCGATGCGAGGCCGAGAGCGTTGCGCACCCCTTGGACCAGATTGGATTCTATCTCGGCATAATTCCCCGCACTCAAGATGGCGTCGCCAAGACGATCCCCGGCTTTGGCAACAGAGCGGTTGAAAAACCGGTCCACATGATGGACGGCTGTTTCGTGGATCCTTGAAGTCAGGAACAGCGCAACAGTCGCGAATGCGATCCAAACCCAGGCCGGCAAGGTGACGTTCTCGCTGATGCCCTCGCGAACGTGATCGATCTCCTGATGAAGGAACAGGATCGGCAAACTGAGCACCAGGCCGAGAATGGTCACGCGACGGAGCGGGATGCTTACAGTAACAACGTAGGGCCGACGCACAGCCTCGCTTACAAACAGGCAAAGCACGCCGTTGACGAGATAGATCAGGCCCCACAGCTGCTCGGGCGGCGGATGACCATTCCACAGCGGATCGAGCAGTGTCGTTTGGGTGCCGGCATCGGCGATGACCAGCGCCGGCAGCCCGACCAGGCAGCCCCAAATCACCCAGCGCAGGCGCTGATAGTCCGGCGGCGGCAGCTCCTTCTGCCGCGCCAGCAAGATGACGAACGCAGATGCAGCAACACCGAGCCCGCTCAATACGCCGATCCTTGTCACTATCTCGGTCGGATAGCCGAAAAGATTCGCATAGCTCAGCGCCAGCAACACCGCGAGCAGGACTGCGATCACGGGCAAAGCTCGCTCGAGCGGCCGCCAGCGCGATGTCGTCACGTCCGTCGGCGCCCTGACCGCGAACCAGATAAAACCGGCAGAGCCGGCGCCCTGCGCCATGGCGCCGGCGATATTCTGCGTCAGCAGAGCCGCGGGGGAGTAGTGCTGTAACAGCGCATAATATTCGGAAGATTGGCCCGGATTGAACCAGATGACATACAGGAAAAAGCCCCATGTCATGATGCCGGGCCGTGTCCAGACCAGCCAAGCGGCAGCCAGAATGACGAGCATCGCGGCGAGTTGATCGAGCAGCAGAACTGCCAAGACCCAGCGATCATATGGACGTTGCTTGGCGACGATTTCGACTTGCCGCGCCGTTTGCTCGGTGGTCGCGACAAGTGCCAATTCTATTCGCTGGCGATCGCTGACGAGACGCATTCCTCCAAGAGCCGCCATCGTGCTCGCGCACGTGAGCGTGTTGATTGGAATGCAGCGCATTTGCGTGAGGTCCAGTCGATCGCCGCGCCGCAGGCCCGCCGCAAAGGCGGGCGAGGCCGCTTCATTCGGAAAGGGCCCCTGCACGTCGGTAATGAGGCCGTCATTGTTGGCGTAAAAGCCGAAAGATCCGAGCGGTTGATCCCAGCGATAGAGATCGGGAACGATCATCGCCAGCCCCCAAAGCGTGAACGCCACAAGGAGAATGCGACTTGCGCTGCGTCGTTGGCTCTGCATGCCGCTATCAATCCCGTCGTTTGCCGATGAAAGCCGACATTCTGGTTCGATATTCAGCGGTCCAACCCATGAAGTTGCTCATTCTATCGGTCTCCTGGGGTTACCTGTAGCCTTCTGAAAAGATAGACCGGTTCTAGGCGGATGCGCCCGAAGCGACCGATATTGCGCCACAAGCGAACGTCCGCTTTTGCGGTGCCGGCTCAAGCGGACATTGTGGTGAAAGGTCATAACTTCCGCCGTATCTTTTTCGGCGACATCGCTTGACAATCGTCTCCATTACAGTTACGCCATAATCCTCGCTCCGTGAAGGACGTGGCGCGGAGGCACACCGCGGCATGGGAGCGAGGGCGGTGCCCGCGGGTGGGTTTGCAGCCTGCTCCCGGGCGGCTTGGGCATCATGTCTCCCGGCATTACGACCGGGGTGGGAGGTGCTTCCCTGGACTGGGACAGGCGAAGGCGGGTAACGCCCGTGCAGACCACGTCCCAGGAAGCCTGGCCTGAAGCTGAGCCTTTGGGATGGAATAATTCCCTGAGGTGAGAGCCGTGGTGGAACGCCGACAAGCGTGCGCGCTCCAAAAGGGCGCGCGCCGCATCGCAAGATGCGGCGGTTGGTGACCCAGCGTTTGCCGGCGTTCCGCTTCCTTCATTTTTTCGTAGCCCGGATGGAGCGCAGCGTAATCCGGGAGCGGCGGTGCAAGCGGCGATGGCGTTCCCGGATTGCGCTTCGCTCCATCCAGGCTACGAAACCAGGAACGGAAGAAAGAAAGACAGGCCCCACCCCTGCCTTTCCTTGGACCGGACCGGTTTCGCGCTTCACGTGACCGTATTTTGCTGGCGCGCGATCCGTTCGCGATCGCGCGCCAGCAAAACTCGGGCGCCAAGACGCGCCGCGAGAACGAGAATGCTTGCCATGAAAGTCCGCGGAAGCTGGCACAGAGAACTCCCTCTCCCCAGAGGGGAGAGGGTTGGGGTGAGGGGGTTCGGAAGTTCGAGAAAAACTCCAGCGTCCGAACCCCCTCATCCTGTCCTTCTCCCCCATCAGCGCGTTTACGCGCGTCTTCGACGCGCTATGGGGGAGAAGGGACGCAGCGTCGCGGCCGCGACACTTCTCTGCCGGCGCGGCGACTATTACGTCCGCGCCTCGAGCACCGCCTGGATCGAGATATGCGACCACGCCGAAATCTTGTCGCGAAACGCCATGTAGGAATCGTGCACCTTGCGCGCTCTGTCGCTCTTGGCGGCGAGCTCGCCGAGCACATCGCTCGCCGTCGTGCGCGCCGCCGTAACGAGATCGGCCGGGAACGTGCGCAGCTGCGCGTTGTCGCGCGTGGTCAGCGTCGCCAGCGCCTCGATGTTGAGGCGCTCCATTTCGGCCAGCGCGAAGGCGGCTTCCGCGGCGCAGGCGTGTTTGACGATCGCCTTCATTTCGTCGTCGAGGCTTTCCCAGGCTTTCAGCGAAACGATGCACTCGCCGGTGCCGTTCGGCTTGTTGAAGCCGGGGCCGTAGTAGAACGGCGCGAAGCGGTAGAGGCCGAGTGCGATGTCGGAGCCGGGGCCGACGAATTCGGCGCCGTCGATGACGCCGGATTGCAGCGCCACCAGGATTTCGCCGGGCGACGTGGTTTGCGGGATGGCGCCGAGGCGGCGATAGACTTCGCCGCCCAGCCCGAGCGAGCGGATTTTCAAGCCGTGCACGTCGTCGCGGCTTTTGAGCTCGTGGCGGAACCAGCCGCCCATGCACACGCCGGTATTGCCGCCCATGAACGGCTTGACGCCGAACGGCGCGTAAAGCTCGTCCCACAGCATTTGCCCGCCGCCGGCGTCGATCCAGGACACATGCTCGTTCGGAATGAGCCCGAACGGCACCGTGGTGAAGAAGGCTGCCGCCGATTCCTTGCCTTGCCAGTAGAACGCGGCGGTGTGGCCCATCTCGGCGACGCCCGAGCCGACCGCATCCAGTACCTCGAACGCCGGCACCACTTCGCCGGCGGCGGAGACTGTTATTTCAAGGCGGCCACCCGAAAGAGAACCAATTCGCTCGGCGATGCGCTCCGCCGACATGCCCGGCCCTGGCAGGCGCTTCGGCCACGATGTGATCATGCGCCATTTGCGCTTATCGCTCTGCGCCAGCGCCGGCGTGGCAAGCGCGCCGACGAGGCCCGCGGCGCCGCCCCGCGCAAGACCTCGGCGTGTGATTTTGCCCATCATTGTCTCCCTCAAGACCAATTCTAATGTGTTGGCCTCTTACTTCAAATCGTTGCGGAAATCCCGCCAGGATGGCGCGCTCCCACCTTGCACCGTCAGGTATTTTCGGACACAGGTGGGCAGCGCGTAAACGCAGGTGGGGAGAGCACGATGGGAGCGAATTTCGGCATCGCCGGGGTGGATTGGCAGCAGCGGGTCAACTGGGACCGGCTGCGCACATACCGCACTGAGCGGGCCCGCGAGATGATGAAGAAGCACGGGCTGGGCGCCGTGCTCTGCATGTACGACGAGAATGTGCGTTACATCACCGGCACGCTGACGCCGGGCTGGAACCGGCTCAAGCCGGGCCTGCGCTATGCCATGCTGTGCGGCGACGGCGCGCCGATCCTGTTCGAGCAGGGCGACCTCGGCTTTCAGATCGAGCGCCATTCGCCATGGATCCCGAAAGAGAACGTCCGCCACTCGTTCGCCTGGATCAAGGGCGCGGCCGGCCCGGCCTCGACCCAGCAGGTGACGAAATTCACCAAGGCGGTATTGCAGGCGATGAAGGAAAACGGCGTCGCCGGCCAGAAACTCGGCGTCGACTTCGTCGACATCAACATGATCAACATCTTCAAGGAGAACAATATCAACTGGACCGACGGCATGAGCGCGATGATGGACGCGCGCGCCGTCAAGAGCGCGGACGAGCAGGAATGCTTCCGCATCGTCGGCGCCATCGGCGACGCGACGCATTGGGAATGCATGAAATTCTTGCGCCCCGGCATCACCGAGAACCAGGTGACCGCGCACCTGATGCAATATCTCTACAACATCCCCGGCATGGAGGACGTCGAAGACGTCATCGTCTCCTCCGGCCCGAATACCTGGCCGAACTGGCGCAACTTTTCCGACCGCATCATCCAGCCCGGCGACATCGTGTTCATGGATTTGGCGGCGCTGACCTGGAACGGCTACAAGTCCTGCTATTACCGCACCTATTGCGTCGGCAAGGAGCCGAGCAAGGAGCAGAAGGAGACCTACGAGACCGCGCTGAAGTGGCTCTACGATTCGATCGGCGCGGTGAAGGTCGGCGCCACCACGCGCGACATCGCGCTGAAATGGCCGTCGGCCATGGAGACCTGGGGCTACGAGGACGAGGACCAAGCCGCCGCCAATCTCTGGGGCCATGGGCTCGGCTTGGCGCAATACGATCCGCCGGTGATTTCGCGCATCTGGTCGCTCGATCATCCGGTCGAGATCAAAGAGGGCATGACCTTTGCGCTCGAGACCCAGCACGGCAAGCAGTTCCGCTACGGCGTGCGCATCGAAGAGATGCTGATCGTGCACAAGAACGATATCGAGATCGTGTCGAATTTCCCGGTCAAGCAGATCACCGTGGTCGACCCGCTGCCGGGTTATGGCGATCATGTGAAGTGATTGTGGAGGCGCAGACGTAACTTCACCTCTCCCCAGAGGGGAGAGGTAGGCGTCCTTCGGACGCCGTTCTTGAAGTAAAGTACGCCGATCCGAAGGATCGGCTCTGTGAGCGAAGCGAACGAGGGTGAGGGGGTTCGGAAGCAGAGGTTGATCTGCGACGCCCGAGCCCCCTCACCCCACCCTCTCCCCTCTGGGGAGAGGGAGTGCGCAGCGACCAGGCCGAACGAGTTTCGTATGCCGCGTTTCATCGTGCCGCTCAGCGACCGCGCCGCCACCAATCCCGATTGCGTGGGACCGAAGGCCGCGAATTTGGCCAGGCTGGCGCACGCCGGATTGCCGACGCCAGGCGGCTTCAGCATTACGGCGGATGCCTATCGGCGGCAGATTCAGCACCTCGGCCTCACCGAAGCGCTCCGCGAATACCCGAACGCCGATCAGCCGACGCAACGCCGGCTGGCGGTCGAGATCAGGCTGAAGCTTTATCAGAGCGATCTCGCGCCCGATTTGCTGGCGGACATCCTCGCCGCGTGGTGGGAGGAGCCAAAACCCGCGGCGGTACGCTCGTCGGCGCTGATCGAGGACCGCGCCGATACCAATTTCGCCGGCCAGTTCGAAAGTTTTTTGGGCGTCAACGACGACACCGAGTTCCTCACCACGCTGCGCGCCTGCTGGGCTGCGCTGTGGACCACGAACGCGCGCCGCTACATGGCGCAGCACGATCTCGATCCCGCGGACACCGCGATGGCGGTGCTGGTGCAGCCGCTCGTTGCCGCGCGCGCTTCGGGCGGCGGCTTGAGCGAGACCGCCGACGGCCACATGCTGCTCAGCGCCACCTGGGGGCTCGGCTCGGCGATCGCCCAAGGCGAAGTGGTGCCGGACCGCGTCGTGCTCAGCCGCCACGGTTTTTTGCGCAGCAACGAAGCCGGCCGAAAACATCATCGCGAGGCTTGCGTGCATGGCGCGGGCACGCTGCCGCAGGCGGTGCCGCAAGAGATGGTCAGTGCGCCGTGTCTTGAAGCCGGCCAGGCCACGACGCTCGCACGCCTGATGCGCAAGGCCGAGGACGTGCTCGGCATGGCGGTCGAGATCGAATGGGCGCTCGACGATGCGGGATTCAAATTGTTGCAGGCGCGGCCGCTGCGCGTCGCCGAGCCGCATGTGACCGACGAGATCTGGCTCAAGCATCCCGGGCTCAACGGCCATCCCGCCGGCATCGGCTGGGGCTCCGGCCGCGCCGTCGTCGTCAATTGCGAATGCGAGCTCAGCCGCGTCGCGCCGGGCGACATTCTGGTGACGCGCGTCGCCGGCCCGGCGCTGAGCCATATCTTGCCGCGCGTCGCCGGCGTCGTGGCAGAGCTCGGCGGCTCGACCTCGCACCTGGCGTCGCTCGCGCGCGAGCGCGGCATTCCGATGGTGCTCGGCGTGCTCGACGCGACGCGAAAAATTCCCGACGGCGCCCAGGTCGCGGTCGACGGCGTCGCCGGCGTGGTGCGGTGGCTCGCCTGATGCGCACGAGCAAGCCGCGAATTTTTGTGACGCAGCCGGTATCCGAGCACGCGCTTAAACGGCTTCGCGCGGTGGCGAGCGTCAAGGTGTTTGCCGATTCGAGCCGCATCATTCCCAAGCGCGCGCTGATCGAAGCCGTGCGCAAGGCCGATATTTTGTTCTGCCTGCTCCACGACAAGATCGATCGCGCCGTGATCGAAGCCAATCCGGACCTGCGCCTGATCGCGGCGCAGTCGATCACGCCATCCAACATCGACGTCGCTGCGGCGACGGCGCGGCGCATTCCCGTCACGGTGACGGCGCCGATCACCACCGAGGCGACCGCCGACCTTACCTTCGGCCTGATGCTCGCGGTGGCGCGCCGCATGATCGAGGGCGATAAGCTTGCGCGCGCCGGCAAATTCCCCGGCGGCCAGTCGGCGCATCTGATGGGCGCCTATGTGTGGGGCAAGACTATCGGCCTCGTTGGCGGCGGCGGCCTGATCGGCAAGGCGGTGGCGCGCCGCGCCCACGGCTTTTCCATGCGCGTGCTCTATTGGACGCCGCGCCGCAAGCCGGAACACGAGGAGCGCGAGGCGGGACTCACCTATGTGCCGCTCGACCAGTTGCTGCGCGAAGCCGATTTCGTCTCGATCCATTCGCCGCTCAACAAGGAGACCCGGCATCAGATCGGTGCGCGGGAGCTGCGGTTGATGAAAAAGACCGCGTACATCATCAATAGCGCGCGCGGTCCGATCATCGATGAAGCCGCTCTCGTTCGCGCGCTGACCAAAAAGCGGATCGCAGGCGCCGGCCTCGACGTGTTCGAGCACGAGCCCAAGATCGACAAGGTTTTGAAGAAAATGCCGAACGTCGTGCTGACGCCGCATCTCGGCAGCGCCACGCCCGAGGTGCGCGAGGCGATGGCGAACATCGTCGTCGACAATATTTTGGCGTTCCTCGGCGGCCATAAGCTGCCGAACTGCGTCAACCCGCAGGTGTTTGCTCTATGAACTGTCATGCCCCGCGCAGGCAGGGCACCCAGTAATCACAGAGGTTGAGGCATGAACGCGATGGCTGGTGATTACTGGATCATCCGCCTTCGCGGATGATGACACGATTATGGATGATGACAAGACAGAGAACCCCATGGCCCGCCCCTTGATCGCCATCACCGACAGTGTCTTTCCGTCGCTCAACCCCGCCAAAAAAGCGCTGGTCCGGCTCGATCCCGAATATCGCATGGCGAAGAGTGCTGCCGCCGACGATATCCTCGCCGCGGCGCGCGAGGCCGACGCCATCCTCGTCACCTATGCGAAACTTCCCGGCGAGTTGTTGCGGCAGCTCACGCGCTGCAAGGCGATCGGCCGCTTCGGGCTTGGCGTCGACAATATCGACCTGCCGGCGGCGAAGGAGCTCGGCATCGCCGTCAACTACGTGCCGGATTATTGCCTGCGCGAAGTGTCGGACCACGCCATGGCGCTCTTGCTGGCGCTCGCCCGCAAGGTGACGTTTTCGAACAAGCTGGTGCAATCCGGCCGCTGGGAGGTGCCGCCGATCGTGCCGCTGCGCCGCCTCGAGGGCCAGGTGCTGGGTCTCGTCGGCTTCGGCAACATTCCGCGCGCGCTGGCTCCTAAAGCCAAAGCGTTCGGATTTAAAGTTCTCACCCACGATCCATACGTAAAGCAGGAGGCGCTCGCCGCGGCCGGCGTCGAGGGTGTGAGCTTCGACGAATTATTGGCGCGCTCCGATTTCATCTCGGTGCACGCGCCGCTATTGCCGGCGACGCGCGGGCTGATGAATGCCGCAGCCTTCGCCAAGATGAAACCGGGCGCGTTCCTGATCAACACCGCGCGCGGGCCACTGGTCGACGAGCCCGCGCTGATCGCCGCGCTGGATTCCGGCCACCTCGGCGGTGCGGCGCTCGATGTGGTGACGACGGAGCCCTTGGCAAAAGACTCCCCCCTTGTCGGCCGCGATAACGTGATCCTGACCCCACACACCGCGTTCTATTCGGTCGAAGCACTGGAGGAATTGCAGACGAAATGTGCGAGCGACGTCGCGCGCGTGCTCAGCGGCGAAAAAGCGATCTACCCGATCTCGGCTTAGGCGCTCCGTCAGTAGCGCAGCGCCTGGCCCTCGATGGTGCAGCGGCGCATCAGCCGCGGCTCCTCGCGCGGAAAATCCTTACGCGCATGGATCGAGCTCCAGTTGTCCCAGACCACGAGATCGCCGAGCCGCCATTCGTGCTCATAGACGATCGCCGGATCTTCGGCGATATCGAACAGCTGCGCCAGCGCTGCCTCGCTGTCCGCCGGCGAAAAACCCTCTATGCGCGCCGACATCAACCGGCTGACGTAAAGCGCCTTTTTGCCGGTCGCCGGATGGGTGATGATGATCGGCTGCTCGTGGTGCAGGATCTTTTCCAGCGCCACTTGCGACAAGTCGATGCGCTCGTGCCGCTTGTAGTCGTGCACCTGCAGCACGTTGCGGCCTTCGAGCCGGTCGCGCAGCGCGCGCGGGATGTTTTCATAGGCCTTGTACATGTTGGAAAAGCAGGTCTCGCCGCCCGACGAGGTAAGCTGCATGGAATACAAGAACGTCGCGCGATGCGGCTGCGGATAGTAGCTGGTGTCGTGATGGAACCACATTTCGCCGTCGCCGAAGGCGCCAGCCGATTTGCCGTTCTCGACGATGTTGGTGAC
The DNA here is from genome assembly GCA_963724715.1 of uncultured Alphaproteobacteria bacterium. Classification (GTDB taxonomy): domain Bacteria; phylum Pseudomonadota; class Alphaproteobacteria; order Rhizobiales; family Xanthobacteraceae; genus BOG-931. The sequence goes on from CAVRVV010000009.1 coordinate 1,301,964, forward strand.
CATCATGAACGGCGTGTCGTAGTCGCCGCCGGGGGTGCGGCCATTGGCCGGGCGGCGGCGGATATGGACTTTGCCGAAATAGCCGGCGGCGCGCAGCTGGTCGGCTTCCGACAAATCCTGATCGCGAAACACCACGACGACGTGCTGATCGAACGCGGCGTTGACGGCCTTGACCGTGGCGTCGTCCAACGGCCGGCGCAGATCGACACCCTTGATCTCGGCACCAAGCGCCGGCGACAGCGGCTCAACCGACATCGTCATGCGTTTCCTCCATCATGCATCCGGGATAAAGCATGCATCCGGGACAAAACTCGGACTTTGGCGAATATTCGTGCTTTTCCGTTTCCGCCGCAAGCCGGCGCTTGTCTGGCCTCGCTCGCCAAGCGATATTTCACGCGCATGCAGCTCCGTCGGTCGGATCGAGTCCACAAAACTTTTCTGTCTGCCATCGCCGGCACAAGTCTGCTGTTGGGCTTGACTATCGCGCCCCACGCCGCCGAGCCGGAAGCGTCTTTCAAGGGCCAGACCGTGCACCTCTATATCGGCTTTGCGCCTGGCGGTACTTACGATTATTTCGGCCGCCTCGTCGCCCGCCACATCGGCCGGCATCTTCCCGGCAATCCGACGGTGATCGCGGAGCAAATGCCGGGCGCCGGCAGCTTTACCGCCGCGAATTTTCTCTATGCGCGCGCGCCGAAGGACGGCACCGCGCTCGGCATCGTCAGCCAGACCATGGCGATCGAAGAGGTGCTCGGCACGCCAGGCGTCCAGTACAAAGCCGCCCGGTTCAACTGGATCGGGCGCGCGACGTCGGTGAACGAAGTGTCGCTGACGTTTCACACATCAAAAACGAAAACGATACGCGACGCCATCGCCCACGAGACGACCATGGCCGGCACCGGTGCCGGCTCGCCGTCGGAGACCTATCTCAAGCTGCTCAACGAAGTGGCCGGCACCAGGTTCAAGCTCGTCGGCCCCTACCCCGCGTCCAATGACTCCATGCTGGCAATGGAACGCGGCGAGGTCGACGGTGCCTTCACGTCCTACGCGACCCTCAAGGTTTCGCACCAGGATTGGCTGCGCGACAATACGATCAACGTTCTCGTACAGTACGGTGAGCGCTCTGCCGATCTGCCGGATATTCCCTACGCGGTCGATCTCGCGACGACCGATGAAGGCCGGCAGCTGATGGCGTTTTACGTCAGCTCGGAGCAGATCGGCCGCGCTTTCATCGCGCCCCCGGAAGCGCCGGCCGACAGGATCGCGATTTTGCGCAAGGCCTACGACGAGACCATGCGCGACCCGCAATTGCTGGCGGAAATCGATCAATCGCATTCGGAATTCAGCCCGCTGTCCGGCGACAAGCTGCAGCGGCTGGTGGCGGCAACCGCGGATGTGCCGCCCGCGATCGTCGCGCGCATCCGCAGCATCATCGGTATCGGCCGCTGAGGCTGGCAATAAACATTGCCACGACCCATATCGCTTCGGGGGGCCGATGAAGCCATGCGGAGGTGCATATGGCACTGGCACGCAAGCGACACCCTGAGCAGCCCATCCAAGTTCCTGACAAGATTGCGCTATCGCTGATCGTCAACGGCGTCGAGCGGCGGCTCGACGTGACGCCGTGGACGACATTGCTCGACGCCTTGCGCGACCATCTCGATTTGACCGGCACCAAGAAGGGCTGCGACCACGGCCAATGCGGCGCCTGCACGGTGCTGGTGGACGGGCGGCGGATCAATTCCTGCCTGACGCTCGCGGTCATGAAGGACGGCGCCGAGGTCACCACCATCGAGGGCCTGGCAAAGGACGGCGCGCTGCACCCGTTGCAGCAGGCGTTCATCGACCACGACGCGTTCCAGTGCGGCTATTGCACCCCGGGACAAATCTGCTCGGCCGCCGGCCTGATCGCCGAAGGCAAGGCCAAAACCGCCGCCGAGATTCGCGAGCTGATGAGCGGCAACATCTGCCGCTGCGGCGCTTATCCCAACATCGTCGCGGCGATCCTTCAGGCGATGGGGCAGTCATGATCAATTTCCAGTACGCGCGCGCCAACGACGTCGCCGACGCGGTACGCAGGATCGCAGCCGATCCGAGCGCGAAATTCATTGCCGGCGGCACCAACCTGATCGACCTGATGAAGGAGGATGTCGAACGGCCGTCGCGGCTGATCGACATTTCGCGGCTGCCGCTCAAGAGCGTCGAGGAAACCGCGGACGGCGGCTTGCGCATCGGCGCGCTGGTGCCGAACTCCGACCTCGCCTATCACCCGCTGGTCGCGCAACGCTATCCGCTGCTCGCCAGCGCGATCCTCGCCGGCGCATCGGCGCAGCTGCGCAACATGGCATCGACCGGCGGCAATCTTCTGCAGCGCACGCGCTGCTATTATTTCTACGATACGGCTACGCCCTGCAATAAGCGCGAGCCCGGCAGCGGCTGCTCCGCGCGCAACGGGCTCAACCGCATGCACGCCATCCTCGGCACCAGCGAGTCCTGCATTGCGACCCATCCGTCCGACATGTGCGTGGCGCTTGCAGCGCTTGATGCCAAGGTTCATGTCGCCGGTGCCACCGGCGAGCGCGCGATGGCTTTTGCCGATTTCCACCGGCTCCCCGGCGATTCCCCGCAGCGCGATACCAATCTGCAGCCGGATGAGATCGTCACGGCGGTGGAGCTTCCAGTGCAGGGATTTGCCAGGAATTATACTTATCTGAAAATCCGCGACCGCCTGTCCTATGCGTTCGCGCTGGTGTCGGTCGCCGCCGCGCTGGAGCTCGATGGCGACACGATCAAGGAGGCGCGGTTGGCGCTCGGCGGCGTCGCCCACAAGCCGTGGCGCGACACGAGCGCCGAGGCGGCGCTGCGCGGCCAGGCCGCAACTCCCGCGACATTCGCCCGTGCGGCAGACCTGGTATTGCGCGACGCCAAGGGATTCCCGCACAACGCCTTCAAGATCGACTTGGCGCGCAAGGTCATCGTCCGCGCGCTGACGCAGGCGGCGCGAGGCACGCCGCAATCGCAATCCAATAAGAAGATCCGGTGAACGCCATGTCTCATTCCGGCAAAATGGCTCTTTCCAGCAAAATGGCTCCTTACATCGGCACGCCCACCTCACGCGTCGACGGCCACGCCAAAGTCACCGGCGCGGCGAAATACGCCGGCGAGTTCAACGTGCCCGGCCTCGCCTATGGCGCCGTCGTCACCTCGACCATTGCCAAAGGCCGCATTGCGCATATCGACGTCAGCGCGGCTTTACGCGTGAAGGGCGTGCTCGACGTGCTCACCCACGAAAATCGTCCCCGCATGGCAGCAACGAGCGCCGCGTACAAGGACGACGTGGCGCCGGAAAAAGGCTCGCCGTTCCGGCCGCTCTACGACGACAAGATCCTGTTCAGCGAGCAGCCGATCGCTTTGGTGCTGGCTGCGGAGTGGGAGATCGCCCGCTTCGCGGCGTCGCTGGTGCGCGTCGAATACAAAAAGCAGGCGCACAACACCGATCTCAACGCCCGGCGCGAAAAAGCTTTTGTGGCTGAAAAGCCGGAGAAACCGCGCGGCAAAGCCGATCGGGCCTATGCGGGCGCCACCGTGCGCCACGAAGCCGAATATTACATTCCGATCGAGCATCACAACCCGATGGAGTTGTACGCCTCGACGGTGCTGTGGGACGGCGACGCCAAGCTCACGGTCTATGACAAGACCCAGGGCGTGCAGAACGTGCAGCACTATCTGTGCGGCGTGTTCAAGATGAAGCCGGACGATGTGCGCGTCGTGTCGCCCTTTGTCGGCGGCGCTTTCGGCTCGGGGCTGCGTCCGCAATATGAGGTGGTGCTCGCCGTGCTGGCGGCCCGCGCGCTCGAGCGCTCGGTGCGCCTCGTGCTGACCCGCCAGCAAATGTATGGGCTCGGTTATCGGCCGGCCACGATCGAGCGGCTAGCCATCGGCGCAAAGGCCGACGGCACGCTCGATGCAATCAGCCACGAGGCGATCGCGGTCACGTCGCAGTACGAGGATTTTTCCCGCAACGACACCGGCTGGTCCGGCCAGCTTTATAAAAGCGCGACCGCCAAATACCTGCACAAGCTGGTGCGGCTCGATCTTGCCACGCCGTCGGACATGCGCGCGCCGGGCGCGGCGACCGGCGTATATGGGCTCGAATGCGCGATGGATGAGCTCGCGGTAGCGCTCAAGCTCGATCCGCTGGAGCTGCGCTTGCGCTGCTATTCGAACCGCGACCAGCACGAGGACGTTCCCTACACCAGCAAGAATTTGCGCGAATGCTACCGGCAGGGCGCGGCAGCTTTCGGTTGGAGCCATCGCAACGCCGAGCCACGCTCGATGTGCGACGGCACCGAGCTGGTCGGCTGGGGCATGGCGACGGGCATCTGGGAAGCGCTGCAGATGGAATGCGCCGTCCGCATCGTGCTGACGGCGAACGGACACGCCGAAGTCGTATCCGCGTTCTCCGACATCGGCACCGGCACCTATACGATCATGGCGCAGGTGGCAGCCGACATGCTCGGCCTGCCGCTCGATAATATTACGATCAGGCTCGGCGATTCGACGCTGCCGCAAGCGCCCGTCGAGGGCGGCTCATGGACGGCGGCCTCGGTGTCGCACGCGATCGCCAGAACCGCCGAAGACGTGCGTAAGGAGCTGTTGCGGCTGGCCAAGACGATGCCCAATTCGCCGCATGCGGCTTCGAAGCTCAACGACACCGCCCTTATCGACGGCGGTATCGTGAACAAAGAGACCGGAGGCGCCGTGTCGATCGCAGATGTGATGCGCCATGGCGCCGTCGATCGCATCGAGCGGGAAAGCACCGTGAACTTCAAGGATTCGAACTCTCACGCCCGCAATACCCACTCGGCGATTTTCGCCGAGGTCAAGGTGGACGAGGAGCTCGGCGTCATTCGCGTAACGCGCGTCGTCAATGCGGTCGCGGCCGGACGCATCCTCAATACCAAGACCGCGCACAGTCAGATCATGGGAGCCGTGGTGTGGGGCATCGGCATGGCGCTGCACGAGGAGACGCTGCACGACCACGAATTCGGCCGCATCATGAACGCCAATATCGCCGAGTATCATGTGCCGGTGAATGCCGACGTGCATGACATTGAGGTCATCTTTGTCGATGAGCCAGATGCCATCATCAATCCGCTGGGCATCAAGGGCGTCGGCGAGATCGGGATTGTCGGCGTTGCCGCAGCCATCGCCAATGCGATCTACCACGCCACCGGAAAACGCGTACGCGACCTGCCGATCACGATCGATAAATTGCAGCGCTCTTGAAAAGAGACAGGTTGTCGACTAGCTCTTCTCGCGCTGCCACACCACGATCACCCGCACCGTCTTGTCGTTGATGTTCGGGTGCCGCATCGGCGGGCTTTCGATATAAAGCCGGTCGCCTTCGAAGCGGATATTGCGCACCTGCTCGCCGCCGACCCAGGCTTCGTTCCACGCCGCTTCGACCTTGGTGATGACCTGGCCGTTTTCGACGCGATAACGGCCCGTATAGGCGATCATGGATTTGAGCGCCTGCGCGCGGTCGGCGTCGGTTTTCGGGATCGCCCGGCCCTCGGCGGTCATCAACGCGAGCCAACGGCCTTCGGGCGTTGCGATCTGAATACCGCGCGGATGTTCGCCGTAAACCGGCGTGCGTTCGCGGGTCACCACGTCCTCATAGACGACCGACACCAGCGCCCAGGTGCCGACGATCTGCCGCCTCAACTCGGCGTCGTCCATCGCGCTCACTCCGCGGTCCAGCCACCGTCGAGCACCAGCGCCGAGCCGGTCATCAGCGAGGAAGCGTCGGAGGCGAGAAAGACGATGGCGCCGGAGAGTTCGTCGAGTTGGCCGAGACGGCCGAGTTTGATCTTCGACAGCACCTCGTCGCGGAACGCCTTGTTCTCGAAGAACGGTGCCGTCATCGGCGTTTCGAGAAAAGTCGGGCCGAGGCTGTTGACGCGGATATTGTGCGGCGCAAGCTCGATCGCCATCGCCTTGGTGAAACCCTCCATGGCGTGCTTGGAGGCGCAATAGACCGTGCGGCGCGCGGCGCCGACGTGGCCCATCTGCGAGGAGATGTTGACGATCGAGCCGGGCAGTTTTGCCGCAATCAGCCGCACCGCCACTGCCTGCGCCATGAAGAACGCGGCGCGCACGTTGAGGGCGAAGATGGCGTCGAAATCCTCGACTTTGACGTCGGACAGATGCGCCGGCCGGTTCACGCCGGCATTGTTGATGAGGATTTGAAACGGTTCGGCCGCGACGACCGCCCGTCGCGCGGCCTCGACATCGGTGACGTCGAGCACCAGCGCGTCGGCCTTCTCGCCGCGGGCGCGGATGGCGCTCGCCGCATCTTCGATTTCCGCCCTTGTGCGCGCTGCGAGCGTCACATGAGCACCGGCTGCGGCCAACGCCGACGCCGCCGCAAGCCCGATGCCGCGACCGCCGCCGGTAACGAGTGCGCGCTTACCGTCGAGCCGAAAGGAGGCGGCCTTGGTGAGCGTGACCGGCGCCATGGCGATTACACTTTTCCCCGCGCATAACGTTCAAGCCGTTCGGCGAGCGTGCCGGTATGGAGCTCGAACAAATGGTTGTCGTCATCATAGAAATAAAGCGAACGGCCCTCGCCGGTTACGCGCTGGCGCGGCGGGCGTATTTCAAGCCCCAGCGCCTTCACCCTCGCCTCATAGGCTTCGAACTCCCTGTCTTCGATCTTGAAGGCGACATGGTTGTAGGTCCGCGACGGCAGCGGCTCGCCTTCCATCACCGCGATCCAGAGATCGCCGACCTGGAAGAATTTTTCGCGCGCTATTGAAAATGTCTCCTGGCCGCTCGCATAGACTTCGTGCGCATCGAAAATGCCGGTCAGGATGCGCGTCATCCGCTCCAGATCGCGGACCACAAAGGTCATGTGTGACAGGCCCGCGATCACTCCGCGGCCTCGGCGTAAGGCACATTGCGGCCGCCGTAGCGGCGCACCCGGACATTGGCCTGCTCGGCGTGGGCGACAAAACCCTCGAGCATGCACAGCCGCGAGCAATATTCGCCGATCATAGCGCTGGCCTGGTCGGTGAGCACTTTCTGATAGGTGCAGGTTTTTAGAAACTTGCCGACCCATAGCCCGCCGGTATAACGCGCCGCCTTCTTGGTCGGCAGCGTGTGATTAGTGCCGATCACTTTGTCTCCGTACGCAACGTTGGTGCGCGGGCCGAGGAACAGCGAGCCGTAGTTTTTCATATTGGTGAGGAAATAATCCGGATCGCGCGTCATCACCTGCACGTGCTCCGACGCAACACGATCGGCTTCGCGCACCATTTCGGCCTCGTCGTCGCAGACAATGACTTCGCCGTAATCGGCCCAGGCTTTGCCGGCGGTTTCGGCGGTCGGCAGGATCGCCAGCAGCCGGTCGATTTCCTTCATGGTGTCGCGGGCGAGCTTTTCCGAATTGGTGATCAGGATCGCGGGCGACGTCGGGCCATGTTCGGCTTGGCCGAGCAAATCGGTCGCGCACATTTCACCATCGACCGTGTCGTCGGCAATGATCAGCGTCTCGGTCGGCCCAGCCAGGAGATCGATGCCGACCCTGCCGAACAATTGCCGCTTGGCCTCGGCGACGTAAGCGTTGCCCGGCCCGACGATCATATCGACCGCGGCGATGGTCTCGGTGCCGAGCGCCATGGCGGCGACCGCCTGCACGCCGCCGAGTACGAAAATCTCGTCGGTGCCGCCGAAATGCATCGCCGCGACGATCGCCGGATGCGGTCCGCCATGAAACGGCGGCGCGCAGGCGATGATGTTCTTCACGCCGGCAACCCGCGCGGTGACGATCGACATATGCGCCGACGCCACCATCGGATAGCGGCCGCCCGGCACATAGCAGCCGATCGAATTCACCGGAATGTGCCTGTGGCCGAGCACGACGCCGGGCAGCGTCTCCACTTCGAGATCGCGCAGCGTCTCCTTCTGCTTTTGCGCAAAATTGCGTACTTGGGCCTGGGCGAACTTGATGTCGTCGAGATCGCGCTTCTTCATCGCCCCGATGGCGCGCTCGATCTCTTGCGGCGTCAGCTTGAACGAGGCCGGCGCCCAGTTGTCGAACTTTTGCGACAGCTCGCGCACGGCAATGTCCTTGCGCGCGTCGATGTCGGCGAGGATCGCTTCGACCGTCTCGCGCACCTTGGCGTCGGCCGCCTTGATCGCGCTCGCGTCCATTCCGCGCTTGAGATGCTTGGCCACGACGCTCCTCCTCGTCATGGCCGGGCCTGACCCGGCCATCCATGCTGCATTTGTGATTGTTCAAGCGCTGTATGGACCCCCGGGTCAAGCCCGGGGGTGACGCCTACGGCGTCACTTAATCGCCTGCGGGTTGATCGGCGACCCGGTGCCGCCGGTGATAATCAGCGGCGGGCCGCAAAAGAAGAATTCGTAGACGCCGTCCTCGTGGCAATCCTCGGCGAGCTCCTTGAGATAGAAGATCTCGCCCATGCACAGCCCCATGGCCGGGATTACCACCCAGTGCCACGGCTGGTTGGCCTCGCTGGTCTCGTTCGGCCGCACCTCGACGCCCCAGGTGTCGGTGCAGATCGCGGCGATTTCCTTCTCCTGGCACCAATAGCAATTCTCGAACTTCACGCCCGGCGCGTCGCCACCGGCATAGCCACCCCATTGCTTCTCGCTGATGCAGCGCTCCATCTGCCCGGTACGGACGAGCACGAAATCGCCGCGGCCGATGGCGACGTTCTGATCCTTGGCGCATTTGTCGAGCTCGTCGTTGGAGATGCTCTCGCCGTCGGCCATCCACTTCACGCCGCGGAAGCGCGCGATGTCGAGCAGCACGCCGCGGCCGACCATCTTGTTTTTCGAATGCTCGATGCCGAGCACGTTGAGGCCCTTGGCGTCGATCAGCTTGGCGTCGTGGCCGTTATAGGCCTTGTCCTCGTAGAACACGTGGCCGAGCGCGTCCCAGTGGGTCGCGCCTTGCACGCACAGCATCAAGGTGTCGTCGGCATAGCGGATGCGGTTCCAATCCTGGCGGCCGGCGATGGCGTCGGTGCCGGTCGCCAGCATCTGGTGGATCGGATTGAAGCGGCCGCCGAACAGCCCGTTCTGCGGGCCGCTGGCGTCGAGCGGAATGCCGAGCGCGAACACCTTGCCGGTGCGGATGAGGCTCGCCGCGTTGACGATGTCCTGCGGCGTCACCTGGTTGAGCGTTCCGACATGGTCGTCCTTGCCCCAGCGACCCCAGTTCTTGAGCTTTTCCGTCGCCTCGGCGATCGCCTTCTTGCCGACCTTGATGTCCATCGGAGTACTCCCGTTCCTTCCCCTGATGTCTATTCCCGTGGCGGTCAGAGGGCCGCCGGAGGGTGCGCGCCAGTTTGGCATAAATATTTTGCAGCGTGCGCGGAAAATATCCGGACGCTCGACGAGCACGCAAAAGTTGATCGCACGCGTAACAGTCGTTGCGCCGTTACACCGCCGGTACAAGGCGAGATGCCGCCGTCCGTTCGTCGGCGGTATCGTCAACGCCAGCCGCGACCACCCGATTGCGGCCGGACTTCTTGGCGCGATAGAGCGCATGGTCCGCAGTCTCGACCAGCACGGTCGCCCCGGGCATCGTAGCCGACGGCAGCGTGCCTTCGCGAGACAAGGTGGCGGCCAATTCCGGCAGGTCGGCGATGCTGGCGGCCCCGACGCTGACGGTGACATGGGACGCGGCCTCGGAATGTTCATGAAGGATTCTGCAATCGCTTACCGCCGCGCAGATCACTTCGCCGAGCTTCTTGGCTTCCGCGATGTCGACATGGGGCAACAACACGGCGAACTCCTCACCGCCGTAGCGCGCCGCCAATTCACCGGCGCGGCGCGCCTTGCTGGCCAATAGTTGCGCCACCACGCGCAGGCATTGATCGCCGGCGACGTGGCCGTAGGCGTCGTTGAAATGCTTGAAACAATCGACGTCGACCATGAGCAAGGACAACGTCGTGCCGTGCCGCATCATCCGCCGCCATTCCTGGTCGAGCGCTTTCTCGAAGGCGCGGCGGTTCGCGATCCCGGTCAGCTGATCGATGGTGCTCAGCCGGCGCAGTTCGTCGGCCTTCTCGCGATCGCTGTCACGCAGCTTGATCAGCTGGACGTACAGCTTGCCGTGCTCGTGCAGCAACACGACCAGCACGAAGCTTGCCGCCAATAGACCGTAGATTCGGCCGGCATAAAACCCGAGATCGTAGCGGCCGGCGTTGAGCACCGCGCTCAACGCGATGTCGAACAGCCACGCGCACATCGTCACGATCAGCCAAAGATCGAGCATGGAATAGGGCCGGCGGCGCGACAAGGCGTAGAGCGCGAGCGGGTTCAACAACCACACCGCCGATACCACGATGATCATGGCCGGCGTGTAATGATTGTCCTGCATGATGGGCGGCAGCAGGGCCTGCCCCAGAGTCGTCAGCAGCGCCAAGCCGCATACCAACGAGATAATCGACGCGACGGTGCTCGTAACCGTGATGCGGCCCTCTCCGGTCGGCTGCTCCTCCAGCCCATATCGGGTGTAGGCGATGACGAAGAGCGGAAAACCGCCGTGCCAGAACATGTAGAGCCAGGCCGTGGTCTGCGGCCCGGCGTTGAGCAGCCCGGTTGGCGCGAACAGGCCGGGAAACGACAACGCATGCACAGTCGACATCAGCGCAGTGAACAGATAACCGCCGGCGAGCAGGCTTAAGCCATGCGAGCGCGACAGCTGGCGCTGGCCGAGCAGGAACACCGCCGTGATCAGGTCGTTGACCAGCCGCGCCGATTGATAGATCGGAATGAATGCTGGTACCGGCCGCAGCGCCACCTTGGCGAACGGCGCCAGGATGAGAAAAACCCCAGTGGAGACGGCGATGATCGCCCAAGCGAGCCGGCGCTGCCGACGGCCAGCCAGCGGGTTCGACAGGACGTCGGTCCGCTCCTCCACGGCAAGGCCGGACACTGCAAAGTCGGACACTGTAAATTCGGACATGGGATTTTCACCACAGCCTGGGCATTGCCACGCAATGACAACAACCGCACCGAGGCGCGGTTGCGGGAGACAAGAGATTCCTTGCTCATATCCTTGATGACAGCGGGTATGGCCTCAATCGAAATCGACAAAAATTTTATCGGCCGTTCCGGGATGCCAGGCCGCGGCGAACTCGAATAATGAGAGCTATGTCCCGTCCTTAATCTCCAACGTGATGACATCTTGCCGTCGAGCTGCCGACCATTACACTGCCGTCCAAGCGCACAACGGACGCGGCCATGCGGCCGGCCGCCATGCGGAGAGGGAGCGCTCAATGAAGCTTTTGAGTTTTGTCGCCGACGGCAAGGAGTTTTTCGGCGCGGTGAGCGGCGACGGTGTCGTCACCATGAACGACCGCGTCGGCCAACCGAGCCTGCGCGCCGCGCTCGCCGCCGGTGCCGTGGACTTGATGCGCAAGGCCGCGCAAGACGCCAAGCCCGACCGCAAGCTCGCCGACGTAAAATTCTTGCCGGTGATCCCGCAGCCAGGGAAAATCCTCTGCGCTGGCGTCAATTACCGCGCCCATGCGTCGGAGGTCGGCCGCGAATTGCCGAAGCAGCCGAGCATGTTCATTCGCTTCACCGATACGCTGGTCGGTCACGACGGCGCCATGATTCGTCCAAGCGTATCGGATAATTTCGATTATGAAGGCGAACTGGCGCTGGTCATCGGCAAGGGCGGGCGTCACATCGCGACCGAAGACGCCCTCGACCACATCGTCGGCTATACGATCTTGGTCGATGGCTCGGTGCGGGATTATCAGAAATTCTCCGTCACCTCCGGCAAGAATTTTCCCGGTACCGGCCCGCTCGGGCCATGGCTCGTCACCAGCGACGAGATTCCCGATCCGAGCAAGCTCACCTTGACGACGCGGCTGAACGGCCAGCAGGTCCAGCATTCCGGCACCGACAAGCTGATCTATTCGATCCCGCAGATCATCGCCTTCTGCTCCGACTTCACCGCGCTGTCGGCGGGCGACATCATCGCCACCGGCACGCCCGAGGGCGTCGGCCACAGCCGCAAGCCGCCGCTGTGGATGAAGCCGGGCGACACGCTCGAGGTCGAGATCACCGGCGTCGGCACCCTGCGCACGCGCATCGTGGATGAGAAGAAATGATTTCCCCTCCCCCTTGTGGGGAGGGAATTCACGTCGCCGCCGAAATCCCGAACAACGCCTCGGCGTTGCGATAATAGATTTTCTCGCGCTCGGCATTCGACAGCGGCAGCGAGTTGAGCACCTTGATGGTGTCGCGGATGTAGCCGGGCCCCTTCTCCTTGTCGAACGGGCAATCGGACGCGAACACCACGTGGTCGGCGCCGAAAAAATCGAGGCCGCAGACCGTCGCGGCGCGGGCGCCTTCGACGGCGGTGTCGCCGTAAAAATCCTTGAAGTAGTCGTACGGCCGCTTCTTCAAGGACTTGCGCAGGCTCTCGTAATCCTCGTCCGACGTGCGCACGCCCATCTGATCGAAGGAGTGAGCGACACGGCCTTCGAGATAGGGCACGACGCCGCCGAGGTGGTGGGCGATGACCTTGAGGTCGGGATGCCGGTCCATGATCTTGGAGAACACCAGCCGTGCCAATGTGACGCCGGTCTCGTACGGCCAGCCGAGCACGCTGCAGATTTCGTATTTCGACACTTTCTCGGTGGGATAATCGGGCATTTCGCGGGTGCGCGCCGGATGCAGCAGGATCGGCTTGCCGGCTGCAGCGATGACATCGAAGATCGGCAGGAATTTCGGCTCATCGAGCGGCACGCCGTTGGCGTTGGTGGCGAGCTGCACCGCATTGGCGCCGTTCTTCAAGGCGCGCTCGGCCTCCTTGGCGGCAGCCTCGGGCGCGTTCATCGGCAACAGCGCCGACCAGCCGACGAAATGCTTTGGATGTTTCGCGGCCACTTCGGCGAGGCCGTCATTGGCGATCTTCGCCATCTCCGGCGATTGCTCCGGGCCCCACAACCGCTCGATCGGCGGCAAGCCGTGGGACAGCACCTGCGAATAGTTTTCGAACTGCTCGACGATGCGCAACCGCAAATCGAGATCGGACAGCGCCGGAATACCGCGCACGCGCTTGCCGAGATCCTTCGATCCCGCCGGCGTCTCCAACAGCGCGTCGTAATAGCGCTTCGGAAAAAAGTGGTTGAAGGCGTCGATATAGCGCATGAGGCTCGTTCCCCGTATTCAGGTGTGTTGTTGATGACTGTCAGTGCGCCTGCATCAGCCAAGACGCGATGGCGAAGGCATCGGCGTCGCGATCGAAATAGCCGATCACCTGCAGCCCCAGCGGCATGGCGTCGACCTCGAACAACGGCAGCGACAGCGACGGCACGCCAAGCAGCGACGACGGCACGCCGAATTCCGGATTGCCGGTCGAGCCCAGGCCCTCAGGCGCCGCGCTGGGCGCCGCGAGCGTGATGCAGGCTTCGCACACCGAGGCAAGCTCGGCGTGGACGGCGCGAATACGGGCGCGCTCTTTCAGATCGGCGCGATGCCGGTCGAGCGTCAGGCTCTCGTATTTCTCCGCCCGCTCGACGAAGAGACGACTCAATTTGCTGGCGTCGCGATCGCGCATGGTGTGCAGGAACCAGCGATTTTCCCATCCGTTGCAACGATGCGACAGCTCGGTGACCTGGGGCAACTCGGCTTCGAGCGCCGCGACCTTCTTGTCGTTGTGCCGGGTGCGGATATCGACGCCAGCCGATTTCAGCCGCGCCACGCAATCTGCGAGACTTGCTTTCGCGCCGGGCGACGCGGCGTCCCAGCCGGCGGTTTCCAGCATCGCGAGCGCACGCGGCTTCTTTGCCGCCGGCGCCGTGTCGGGTCCTTGCAGGCCCGGCGTGCCGGCATCGCCGCCAACGCGGGCGACGATCTCGTAGGCGACTTGCCAAGTGTCTTCGAGCGACGCGCCAAGGATGCCGGTGCAGCTTTGGCTTTGATAATCGTGGCTGCCTTGGCGGTTGATCGCGTTCACGGTCGGCTTGAAGCCAACCGTACCGCAATAGCTCGCCGGACGAACGGTCGAGCTGATGACCTGGGTGCCGAGCCCGGCGCTGACGATGCCGGCGGCGACGGAAGCCGCCGAACCGCTCGATGAGCCGCCGGGCGTGTGCGCAGTATTCCACGGATTGCGCGTGCCGCGCGGCTCCGACGCGGCGAATTCCGTCGTCACCGTCTTGCCGATGATGACGGCGCCGGCGTCGCGCAGCGCCCGCACGCAGGCGGCGTCCTTCTCCGAGCGCCAGCCGGAAAAAAGCGGCGAGCCCATTTCGGTCGGCATGTCGACGGTTTCGATGATGTCCTTGATGCCGACCGGCATGCCGTCGATGGCCGACAACGGCTTGCCGGCGCGCCAGCGAGCGGTCGAACGATCCGCCGCCGCCCGCGCCGCCGGCACATTGGTGCAGACAAAGGCCCCGATCCGCGGCTCCCATTGGTCGAGCAGGACGAGCGACTCTTCGAGGAATTCGCGCGGCGTCTCTTTGCCGGAAGCGAAATTTTGCGCCGCCTTGAGGTACGGCCGCATGATTGGTTTTGTTTGGTCAGGCGCCAGCATTGATGACTCGGCCTTTCTTCACTGTCATGCCCCGCCAACGGGTCCGGCCCGAAGTGGCCGGCCCGATGACAGGCTTCGGCGGGGCACCCAGTAGCCGCGGTGCGATTGGTTATCGCTGTGCGATCCGTCTCCAGCTCAGCGTTTACTGGATCATCCGCCTTCGCGGATGATGACAAATGTCACTTCTTGCTCTCGTCGTAATAGTGAATTTCGTAGAGCACGCAGCCGCGGTCCGACTTGAACGGCCCATGATGGACGCCCGGCGGCCGGCACGCATAGGTCGGCGCATCGAACGGCTCGCCGCCCTGGCCCTTGTCGTCGTTGCCGACGATCAGATCGCCGGAGACCAGATAAACCTCTTCCCAATGATCGTGCACGAACGGCGCCGTGGTGTAGACGCCCGGCGCGAAGCGCAGCAGCCGCGTGCGGCTACCCATCTTTTTGGTCTCATCGAGATCACTGGCCAGGATTTTTTGCTGGATGCCGGACGGATAACCGGGCGGCGTCACCCAGCCCTTGTCCATGTCGACCTTGTGGAATTCGAGATGCGGCTTGTTCATCGGCATCGGTTCAGCTCCTTGTCATTCATCCGAGCACCGGCAGAGTGCGGATGCCGTAACGATGTTGGATTTTGCGCCCGAGCACCGGATCGTCGAGCTCGACTTCGAAAACGTCCGACGGCCGCACACCGCCCTTCGCCGACAGCGTGCCGCAGAACATCAGCGTGCCTTCGGCGAGCCCGGCCTTGCCGGCGAATTTCTCGATCAGCTCCAGCGGATCGAGCATCGCGGTGACCGGACCTTCCTGATACAGCACGCGCTTGCCGTTTTCGGAAATGTACGCGCGCAGCATCAGCTTGTCCCAATGCGGCGCGACCTCGACCATCGGCCAGAATTCCGGCGCGATCGGCTTGTCGCACATCTGCTTCGACACCGAGACGCCGTATTTCTCCACCTCGCGGTCGGTATGGTCGGAGCCGGCGCCGACCCACAGCCGGCCATCCTGCTCCAGCAGCACGAACTCGCCTTCCCCGCTCGACGCGTCGCCGAGCACCTCGATGCTGTCGGCGATCGTCAGCCGCGCCACCGAGGCGCGGTAGAAGATCGGCGTCGTCGCCGGCGGTTTTACGCCGAGCGCGCCGAGTTCCTTGATGTGCAGCTCGACGGCGGCGCGGTCGCGCCCGGTCCAGCCGGCGACCACGAGCTGATCGACGGTGACGTTGCGCCGCGTCAGCCCGGAATCGTCGTTAAGGAGAAGCGGAAGTACGCGCGCCGACACTGGACCTCTCCGCCCGTTGCATTGAATTTGGCCGCATTGTACAGGAGGGGCAAGCCTACGCAATCAAGCGACAGAGAAGCGCGCGAGGGGGCTGCAGCAAGCATCGCTGCAGCGGGACGCAGCCTCCTCATCGCCTTACAGAGGATGCGCACCATGCATGAAATCACCGGTCAGGTTCATTGGCACGAGCCGAGCGGCTTCAAACGCGCCGGCTTCGGCAAATTCAACCGCCCGAAGACGCCGTACGACCTGTTCATGGAAGCGGAAGACATTCCGGTCTACCGCGATATCGGCGTCAGCAAAGTGCAAAACCTGCCGCTGCAACCGTGGAAACGGATGGGCGGCCGCGGCAGCTACATCCAACTGCACGGCACCGAAGGCAAATGGGGCGCCTATGTGGTCGAGGTGCCGGGCGCCGGCGCGCTCAATCCCGAAAAACACATGTACGAGGAAGTCTACCTCGTGGTCGAAGGCCGCGGCTCGACCGAAGTCTGGCTCGAAGGCGACAACAAGCGCCACGTGTTCGAGTGGCAGAAGGGCTCGCTGTTCTCGATTCCGGTCAATGCCATGCACCGCATCGTCAATGCCAGCTCGGCGCCGGCGCTGCTGCTCGGCGGCACCACGGCGCCCAACCTGATGAACCTCATCAACAATACCGACGTGATCTTCAACTGCCCGTATCAGTTCCGCGACCGTTTCTCCGGCGCCGACGATTTCTACAAATACAAGGACGACATCGAGCCCGATCCGGTGCGCGGGCTGGCCATGCGGCGCACCAACTTCATCCCCGATATCGTTAATTGCGACCTGCCGCTCGACAATCGCCGTTCGCCCGGCTGGCGCCGCGTCGAGCCGTTCATGACCGGCAACACGTTCTATCTGTGGGTCGGCCAGCACGAGAACGGCCATTATTCCAAGGCCCACGCCCATACCTCGGCGGCGGTGCTGATCTGCATCAAGGGCAAGGGCTACACCTACACCTGGCCCGAGCGGCTCGGCTTGACGCCGTGGAAGGACGGCAAGATGGACGAGGTCAAGCGCGTCGACTACGAGCCGGTCGGCATGGTGTCGGCGGCACCGGGTGGCGCGCGCTGGTATCACCAGCATTTCGGCGCCTCGAAAGAAGCGTTCCGCCTCACTGCCTGGTTCGGCCCGCACAATCCCGGCCGCGAGCCCGGCCCGCCCGGCGAAAAACACACCGATTACACCGCGATGGATATTCCCGAAGGCGGCACGGCAATCCCCTATTACATGGAGGATCCGTTCCTGCGCAGCGAATATGCCGAGACCATGAAGCGCGAAGGTGCCGAGAACCGCATGCGGCCGGAATATTACGAGCGCGATTACCGGGGATTGCTGCCTAAAGAATGAAGGCGTTCTGCACATCCCCCGCGCTGTCACGCCCCGCGAAGGCGGGGCACCCAGTAATCGCGGCGTTGTGGCAACCGCTCAGCGTTGACGATTACTGGATCGTCCGCCTTCGCGGACGATGACACGACCATGACTGACGAAGCCCAAGGCGGTCGCATTTTCTTTTCCTCGACCGGCCGCACCTTCGGCGAGGAAGATGAGCTGTGCGTGCTCTCGGTCGGCGTCGATATCGGCTCGTCGACCTCGCATCTCGTGTTCTCGCGCATCGTTCTGGAGCGGCTCGACAGCCGCTACGTCGTCACCGAGCGGGAAAGTTTTTATCAGTCCGATATTTTGCTCACGCCCTACTCCGCCGAGGAAACCATCGATGCCGATGCGCTCGGCGCTTTCATCGCGCGGCAATATAAGGACGCCAAGATCGATCCCGACGAGATCGACACCGGCGCGCTGATCCTGACCGGTGTCGCCGTGCGCCGCCGCAATGCCCGGCGCATCGGCGAGTTGTTCGCGGCGCAAGCCGGCAAGATGGTCGCGGTCTCCGCCGGCGACAGTCTTGAAACCGTGATGGCGGCCTATGGCTCGGGCGCGGCGGCGCGCTCGATCCGCAGCGGCGCGCCGCTGATCAATGTCGATATCGGCGGCGGCACCTCGAAGATCGCGGTCTGCGCCGAGGGCAAGGTGATCGATGTCACCGCACTCGACGTCGGCGCGCGCTTGGTGGTGCTCGACGATGCGCGCCGCATCGTGCGGCTCGAAGAGGCCGGCCGCCGCTTCGGCGCGGAGCTTGGCTTGAAACTCGAACCCGGCGTGACGCTCTCCGAGCCGCAGGCGCAAGCGCTTGCGGCGCGCATGGCCGACAGCCTGTTCGAGGCGATGAAGGGCGGTTCGCCGCGTGCCGGCGGCGCCGACTTGTTGCGGCTCGATCCTCTGACGTGGCGCGGCGAGGTCTCCGACGTGAGTTTTTCCGGCGGCGTCTCCGAATATATTTATGGCGGCGAGGCCAAAGCCTTCGGCGATATCGGCCCGCAGCTCGCCGCCGAGGTGCGCGCGCGGCTGCGCGATTGGGGACTGCAGTTGGCACGGCCTGACGCGCGCATCCGCGCCACCGTGATTGGCGCTTCGCAATATACGATGCAGGTCTCCGGCAGCACGATCTTCGTGTCGCCGCTCGAAACACTGCCGCTGCGTAACGTTCCGGTGATCGCGCCGACGCTGCCGCTCGACGCCGAGACCATCAATTCCGCTACGATCTCCGCCGCGATCAAAGCGGCGCTGAAGCGACTCGACCTCGGCGACGGCCAATGCCCCGTGGCCGTCTTTGTGCCGTGGCGCGGCTCGGCGACCTTCCGCCGGCTCGACGATTTCTGCAAAGGCGTCGCCGACGGGTTGGAAGCGGTGCTGGCCAACGGCCATCCCATCGTGCTTGCCGGCGACGGCGACGTCGGCGGCTTGATCGGCATCCACTATTGCGAAGAGATGAAAGTGAAAAACCCGATCGTCTCGATCGACGGCCTCGAGCTCAAGGAGTTCGACTATATCGACATCGGCGCCATCCTTGACACCTCTGGCGCGGTGCCGGTGGTCATCAAGTCGCTGATCTTTCCGACGACCGCCGGCGTGGGCAAGGACTGGAAGGCGGAGCGGACGGTCGCCGCCGCTGACGCGACATAGCGGCCGCCCACTCATCCACCGAATTATTGCACTGCACAATGAGCAGGCGATCTGCGGTCAAAGCAGGCAACCGGCCCGATAGTCGGAACCGGAATTAACTTTCCGGATTTCCTATAAACCATTGAAATATATGGTCTAAGGGCAATTCCGCGCGGTGGCATCCATCTTGCTGTTTACACCTCAGTAATGTTTGGCGCCGAGCCGCGGCAACGAGCAGCGTTGCCGGCGACGCGTAACCGACAGCGACCGTCGAAGGAGACAAACGATGGACATGGACTACGTGAAACCGGCCGATGTTGCGGTTGCCATGGTCGAGGCCGGCAAGCGCAAGCTTGCGCTGGCGCCGCGCGACCTTCTCATCCGCGGCATGCTCTCAGGCGCCATCCTCGGCGTCGCGACGAGCCTCGCCTTCACCGGCGCGGTGCAGACCAACGTGCCGCTGGTCGGCGCGCTGATTTTCCCGGTGGGCCTGATCGCCATCGTGCTGCTCGGGCTCGAGCTCGTCACCGGCAGCTTCGCACTCGTGCCGCTGCCGTGGCTCGAACGCGAGGCAAGCTTTGGCTCGGTGCTGGTCAATTGGGGCTGGGTCTTCATCGGCAACCTGATCGGCAGCGTCGCCTATGGCGCGCTGATCGCCATCGCGCTGACCAATATGGGGGCGACGCCACCGGCCGGCGTCGCGGCGCGCATCGTGCAGATCGCCGAGCTCAAGACCACCGGCTACGCCGCGCTGGGCTTTGCCGGACTGGTCAGCTGTTTCGTCAAAGCGATGCTGTGCAATTGGCTGGTCTGCCTCGCGCTCGTTCTCGCCATGACCTCGACGTCGACCATTGGCAAGATCGCCTGCGCATGGATGCCGATCTTCATCTTCTTCGCCCAGGGGTTCGAGCACTCTGTCGTCAACATGTTCATCATCCCGACCGGCATGATGATGGGCGCCAAGGTCACTGTCGCCGATTGGTGGCTGTGGAATCAGATCCCGGTGACGCTCGGCAACATTGTCGGCGGTTTCACCTTCACCGGTCTCGCCATCTACATGACTTACAAACCGAAGCCGGCGCCCGGGAAGGTGATGGCGCCGACGCCGACTGGTGTGCCTGCGGAGTAGCGTAATCGTCCGCCTATCGCGCGACGCACGGAGGTCTTCAACAAACGGAAGGCGTGATGTCGGGAGATTTCGAACCGGAGCAAAAGCGCTATCTGGAAGGGTTTATGGCCGGTTTGCAGATCGCGAAAACGTCGCGATCTGCAGCCGGCAATGGTGTGCCTGCCAATCAAACCAATGGAGCGGTGCCAGAGCCCGTCGGACCCGACGCCGCGGCGTTGCGGGCCCAGGAGCGCACCATCAAGGCCGGCGGCAAGCTGTCGGATCCGGAAAAATTCAAGCGCGAGCTGCATCCGTTCGACGGCTACGAGAAGCTGAAGGACCAGGCCGCCAAGAACGAGGCGCCGAAGCCCGACGACAATTTCCGCTGGCGCTTTTTCGGCCTGTTCTACTGCGCGCCGACGCAAAAGGCCTATATGTGCCGGCTGCGCATCCCGAACGGCATTCTTTCGCATTGGCAGTTCTCAGGCGTCGGCGATCTCGCCGAGCGCTATGCCGGCGGCTATGCGCATGTGACCACGCGCGCCAATCTGCAGATGCGCGAGGTCGAGCCCAAAAACGCCGTGGCCATGGTCGAGGCGATCCAGGACCTGGGCTTGAGCTCGCGCGGCTCCGGCGCCGACAATATCCGCAACGTCACCGGCACGCCGACCGCGGGTATCGATCCGCAGGAATTGATCGATACGCGGCCTTATGCCCGCGAATGGCATTTCCACATCCTCAACGACCGCTCGCTCTACGGCATCCCGCGCAAGTTCAATGTCGGCTTCGACGGCGGCGGGCTGATCCCGGTGCTGGAAGACACCAATGACATCGGCTTCCAGGCCGTCGCGGTGAAGGACGGCTTCGGCGTCGAGCCGGGCATCTGGTTCAAGCTCATGCTCGGCGGCATCACCGGGCATCAGGATTTTGCCCGCGCTACCGGCGTCATCGTCAAGCCGGAAGACGCCACCAAGGTGGCGGATGCCGTGGTGCGCGTCTTCATCGACAACGGCGACCGCACCAACCGCGCCAAGGCGCGACTCAAATACGTCCTCGACGCCTGGGGCTTTGAGAAATTCCTGGGCGCGATGGAAGACAAGCTCGGCCACAAGCTCACCCGCGCACCGGAGACAGCCCTTGAAACACGACCGCCCTTCGACCGCCTCGCTCACATCGGTTCACACCCGCAGAAGCAGAAGGGCCTTCATTGGCTCGGTGTCGTCCTTCCGGTGGGCAAGATTACCGCCGAGCAGATGCGCGGCATCGGCAAGATCGCCGAAAAATTCGGCGACGGCGATATCCGGCTCACGGTCTGGCAGAACCTTTTGATCTCGGGCGTTGCCGAGGACAGTGTCGCCGCGGCGCAAGCGGCCATCGAAGCGATCGGGCTCTCGACCAAAGCGACATCGATCCGCGCCGGCCTCGTCGCCTGCACCGGCAGTGCCGGCTGCCGGCTCGCATTGTCCGACACCAAGCGCCACGCCGAGGAGATCGCGCACTGGTGCGAAGCCCGCGTGCAGCTCGACGGACCGCTCAACATCCATCTCACCGGCTGCCCGAATTCCTGCGCGCAGCATTACATCGGCGACATCGGGCTCGTTGGCACGAAAGTCCAGGTGTCCGAGGACGGCGATCAGGTCGAGGGCTACCACATCGTCGTCGGCGGCGGTTTTGGCCCTGACGCCGCCTGCGGCCGCGAGGTCTATCACGACGTCAAAGCCGAGGAGGCGCCGCAGGCGGTCGAGCGTATGCTCAAAGCCTATCTCGGCCACCGCGCCTCAGCGGACGAAAGCTTCTTGGCCTTCACCCGCCGTCACGAGGTCGATGCGCTGAAGACCCTATTCGAAACGCAGGCGGTCGAATGACGCAGACCACGCCGCCGCCGATCCCGACGCTCATTCCGGACTCCGCGCCGTTCTCGGTCGAGCAGCGCACTTGGCTCAACGGCTTCTTCGCCGGCCTATTGTCGCTCGACGGCGGCGTCAACGCGCTGTCGTCCGAAGAAACCGCGGCGCTGATGAACGACGTCATGGGGACAGGCGCGGCGACGGCGCACGGGCCGCTCGACGACGGCGACGACGGGCAGACGCCCTGGCACGATCCGGCCATGCCGATCGGCGACCGCATGCAGCTCGCCGAAAGCCGGCCGCTGCGGCGGCGCATGATGGCGGCCATGGGCCAGCAGGATTGCGGCCAGTGCGGCTACAATTGCGAAGATTACGCCAACGCCATCGTCCTGAAGAACGAGGAGCGGCTGAACCTGTGCGTGCCCGGCGGCAAAGACACCACGCGCATGCTCAAGACGCTCTATGCCGAGTTCGGCGCCATCCCGGCGACCGCCAAGGCGCCGGCGACCGTAACCGCTCCTGCCGCCGGCGCGGCCGCCGCGCCGACACCGACGCGGGACAATCCGGCCGAGGCGACATTCGTCTCGCGCACCAGGCTCAACAAGCCGGGTTCGCAGAAAGAAACCTGGCATATCGATATCGACCTGGCGCAGAGCGGCATCGACTACGCCGTCGGCGATTCGTTCGGCATGTTTCCCCATAACGAGCCGGCGCTGGTCTACGCCGTGCTTGCCGCGCTCGGCGCGCCGCCCGACTTTCCGATCGCCGGCCGCCCCTTGCGCGATGTGTTGACCGACGGCGTCTCGCTCGGCGTGGCGCCGGATATGTTGTTCCAGCTCATCTCCTACATCACCGGCGGCGAACGGCGGCAAAAGGCCAAGGCGCTCGGCTCCGGCGGCGATCCGGACGGCGATGCCGCAACGCTCGATGTGCTCGCGGCCTTGGAGAAATTTCCCGGCATCCGGCCCGATCCGGAAGCGTTCATCGAAGCGCTCGATCCGCTGCAGCCGCGGCTTTATTCGATCGCGTCCTCGCCGAAGGCGGCGCCCGGCAAAGTGGCGCTCACGATCGACACCGTTCGTTACAAGATCGGCAAGCGGGCGCGGTGCGGCGTCGCCTCGACCTATTTCGCCGACCGCATCGCGCCGGGCGCCAAGGTCAAGGCCTATATCCAGAAGGCGCAGCATTTCGGCCTGCCCGCCGACCCGGCGATCCCTATCATCATGATCGGACCCGGGACCGGCATCGCGCCGTTCCGCGCCTTCCTGCACGAGCGCATGGCGACCAAGGCGCCCGGCCGCAACTGGCTGTTCTTCGGCCACCAGCACCGTGATTTCGATTTTTTCTATGAGGACGAGCTGAGCGGCATGCGCTCAGCCGGCGTGCTGACACGGCTGTCGCTGGCTTGGTCGCGCGACGACAATCAGAAATTCTACGTGCAGGACCGCATGCGCGAGGTCGGCCGCGATTTTTGGGCCTGGCTCGCCGAAGGCGCTCATGTCTATGTCTGCGGCGCCATCACCATGGGCAAGGACGTCGAGCGCGCCATGGTCGACGTGATCGCCGCGCACGGCGCCCGCAGCATCGATCAGGCGGTCGCCTTCCTCGCGGAGCTGAAGAAAAATCACAGCTATCATACCGACGTGTATTGAGCGTGGGCGTGCCCCTCACTCCATCTTCGCCCCGGATGCCTTGATGATCGCGGCCCATTTCGGAATTTCCGATCCGATATAGGCGGTGAATTCATCCGGCGTGCCGCCCACGGTATCGATGCCGAGCGCGGCGAGTTTTTGCTGCACTCCGGGGTCTTGCAGCGTTTCGACGATCGCGCGGTGAAGCGTCTCGACGATGTTTTGAGGCGTGCCGGCCGGCGCGACCAGGCCGTGCCATGTGGTCGCTTCGAAGCCTGGAAGGCCGGCCTCGTCCATGGTCGGGACGTCGGGCAGGACGGCGGTGCGCTTGAGCGTAGTCACGGCGAGCGCACGCACCTGGCCGTTGCCGAGAAATCCCATGACACCAGATGTGGTGGCGAACATCATCTGGTCGGAGCCGGCGATGACGTCCTGCAGCGCCGGCGCCGAGCCCTTGTAGGGCACATGCACGATATCGATATGGGCCTCGGCTTTGAACAATTCGCCGGCCAGATGCGCCGCCAGGCCGTAGCCCGAGGACGCGAAGTTGAGCTTGCCCGGATTGGCTTTGGCGAGCGCGATGAGCTCGGCGAGCGAATGCGCCGGCACATCGAGATTCACCACCAGAACATTGGCCTGGGTGCCGATGAGGCTGATCGGGGCAAAATCCTTCACCGGATCGAAGCCGATCTTGCTGTAGAGGCTGGCATTGGTGGCAAGGATCGCGTTGTTGCCGAGGAGCAGCGTGTAGCCGTCGGCCGCCGCGTGCACCACGACCTCGCCAGCGACATTGCCGCCCGCGCCCGGACGATTGTCGACGACGAAGGGTTTGCCGAGCACGCTGCCGAGCTTGTCGGCCATGATGCGCGCCAGAATGTCGCTGGCGCCGCCGGGCGGGAAGCCGACCACGATGGTGACCGGCCGTTCCGGATAGTCGGCGGCGCCGGCAATGGCCGTCGCGCACAACAGCGCGAGCGTTGCGGCGGCAGCGCAGATCAGTCGCTTGAGCATTCCCGTCCTCCCGTGGCGCGACATTAAGGCCACGGCAAACCCAGGCAAGCGCTGGCGCCTCGGACCTCTCATGCAGCTTTGGCCGATGGCACCCGCGCCAAGCTCGCGGTAGAACTCCCTATCCGATCCGGGGAGTGGCCGATGCGTACCGGCGCCGAATACTTACGTTCGCTCAATGACGGCCGGCGTGTTTTCGTCGACGGCGAAAGCGTCAAGGACGTGACCGCGCATCCGGCCTTCCGCCAGGCGGCGCGGTCGGTCGCAAACCTCTATGACATCGCGGCCGATCCGGCGCAGCGCGAGCGCATGACGTATCCGTCGCCGAAGACCGGCGCGCCGGTGTGGCGCGCCTGGCAAATCCCCCGCACGCACGCTGATCTGCGCGCCCGGCGGTTGTTCTCGGAAACCTGGGCGGAGGCGACCTTCGGCCTGATGGGACGATCGCCCGATCACGTCGCCGGCTTCTTCGCCGGCTATGCGGCGACGCCGCAGCTGTTCGCCACCGCGGGCCAAAAGTTCGCCGACAACCTGGTCGCGTTCTACGAATTCATGCGCGACAATCACATCTACGCCAGCTACGCCATCGTGCCGCCGCAGATCGACCGCTCCAAGCCGGCGCACAAACAGAGCGATCCGACGCTCTATGCCGGCGTCGTCAAGGAGCGCGACGACGGCATCGTGATCTCCGGCGCGCAGCAGGTCGCGACCGGCGGCGTGCTGTCGGACTGGATTCACTTGAGCTGCATCCACCCGCTGCAGCCCGGCGACGAGAACTACGCCAATTGCGTCGCGGTTCCGGTCAATGCGCCGGGGGTGACGCTGATCCCGCGGCGGCCGTTTGCGCTGCACGCCGACAATGCCTTCGACTATCCGTTGTCGAGCCGGTTCGACGAGTCCGACAGCTACGTCGTGTTCGACAACGTGTTGGTGCCGTGGGAGCACGTCTTCATCTACCGCAATCTGGAATTGACCCGCGACCAATGGTTCAAGACGCCGTCGCATTCGCTGGGCAATCACCAGGCGCAGGTGCGCTACGTCACAAAACTGCGCTTCATGATGGGGCTCGCGCAACGCACCATCGAGATGATCGGCAGCAACGGCCTGCCGCCGGTACAGATCGCGATGGGCGAGCTCGCGGCGCTGGTGTCGATCTACGAGGGCATGCTGCTGGCGCATGAGGTCGCGGCGCCGATCTGGGACGGCGTGCTGTGGCCGTCGGTGATTACGCTTTATGCGGCGATGGCGATGCAGTCGGAGTTCAACGGCCGCATGCTCGAGACGATCCGCGAGCTGGTGAGCTCCTCGGTGATCTCGCAGCCGTCGTCGGTTACCGATTTTGACAATCCGGACGTCGCGCCATTGATCGAGCGCTATATGCGCTCGGGCACCATGGATGCGCGATCGCGGACCGCGTTGGTGCGGCTGTTGTGGGACTTCCTCGGCACCGAGTTCGGCAGCCGCCACCAGCAATACGAAAAATTCTACGGCGGCTCGCCGTCGATCGTGAAACAGAACGTCTATCGCAATTTCGATTTCAAGCGGGCGACGGCACTGGTCGACCGCGCGCTGAATTTGCCGCCGTTGGAATAATTCGAGCGTCGAATGCGTGCCCTCTCCCCTTGTGGGAGAGGGCGACTCGGCATTTTAGCAACAAGAATGGGTGAGGGGTTGGGGCGCGTCGGAGACCCCTCACCCGACAGAGTTTGCTGAAATCTCATGAGCCGCCCTCTCCCGCAAGGGGAGAGGGCATGTCCTTTACGCCTCAGCGTCGGCAAGCTGCGGCACGGAAGCCGGGGCCTTCTCCGCCGCCTTCGGCTCCAGCGCCGCCGTCACCGCTTCCTCAACTCTTTCGAGCCAGACGAACTCCATCTCCCGGCGGGCGATCTCCGGAATGTCGTCGTAGTCGCGGCGGTTGCGTGCCGGCAGCATGACGCGCTTGATGCCGGCGGAGTGCGCCGCGACGACCTTCTCCTTGATGCCGCCGACCGGCAGCACCAGGCCGCGCAGGCTGATCTCGCCGGTCATGGCGGTATCGCTGCGGATGGTGCGGTCGGTCATCAACGACACCAGCGCCATGAACATGGCGACGCCGGCGCTCGGTCCGTCCTTCGGCGTAGCACCCGCGGGCACGTGGACGTGGATGTCGCTCTTCTCGAAGCGGCTGGGATCGATGCCGAGCGCGACGGCGCGGTTCTTGACGATGGAGAGCGCGGCCTGGGCGCTTTCCTTCATCACGTCGCCGAGCTGGCCGGTGAGGATCAGCCGGCCGGAGCCGGGAATCCGCGTCGCTTCGATGAACAGGATGTCGCCGCCGACCGGCGTCCAGGCAAGCCCGGTGGCCACGCCTGGCACGCTGGTCCGCATCGCCACTTCGTTTTCGAACCGCGGCGCGCCGAGAATCGCTAAAAGGTCCTCGCGCGCAATACGGATCGAACCGCTCTGCCCCTCCGCAATCCGCACCGCGGCATGACGCAAGACCTGACCGATCTGGCGCTCCAGGCCACGCACGCCGGCTTCGCGGGTGTAGCCCTGGATAATGTCGCGCAGCACGTCATCGCCGATCTCGACCTGGCCCGGCTTGAGCCCGTTCGCCTCCAACTGGCGACGCAGCAGATAGCGATGGGCGATCTCGAGCTTCTCGTCGGCGGTGTAGCCGGAGAGGCTGATGATCTCCATGCGGTCGCGCAGCGGGCCAGGCACCGTGTCGAGCATGTTCGCCGTGGTGATGAAGACCACGCGGCTCAAGTCGAACGGCACGCCGAGATAATTGTCGCGGAACGTGTTATTCTGTTCCGGATCGAGCACCTCGAGCAGCGCCGCGCCGGGATCGCCGTGAATGCCGGCGCCGAGCTTATCGATCTCGTCGAGCATCATGACGCAGTTGCGGGTGCCCGCCTTGCGGATGGCCTGGATGATGTTGCCGGGCAGCGCGCCGATATAGGTGCGGCGGTGGCCGCGGATTTCCGCCTCGTCATGCACGCCGCCGAGGCTGACACGCACGAACTTTCGATCCATGGCGCGCGCGATCGATTGGCCGAGCGAGGTCTTGCCGACGCCGGGCGGACCGACGAAGCACAGGATCGGCGCCTTGCCCTGGGGGG
This sequence comes from uncultured Alphaproteobacteria bacterium, assembly GCA_963724715.1. GTDB lineage: Bacteria > Pseudomonadota > Alphaproteobacteria > Rhizobiales > Xanthobacteraceae > BOG-931. The sequence goes on from CAVRVV010000009.1 coordinate 1,329,557, forward strand.
CGAGCTTGCGCACGGCGAGATATTCGATGATGCGGCGCTTGATCTTGTCGAGGCCGTAGTGGTCCTCGTCGAGGATTTTTCGCGCTTGCGCGATATCGATCGGCTTTTCCTCGGGCAAGGCCCACGGCAATTCGATCAGCCAATCGAGATAGGTGCGCACCATGCCGTATTCGCCGGCCGCTTCGGGCATGCGTTGCAGCCGGCGCAATTCCTTGCGCGCCTGGTCCTCGATGTCTTTCGGCATGCCGGCCTTGGCGATCGCGGCGTCGAGCTCGGCCATTTCCGCGGCCTTGCCCTCCTCGCCTTCGCCGAGCTGGCGCTGGATCGCGGCCATCTGCTCGCGCAGCAGCGCCTCGCGCTGCCGCTCGTCGAGCGCGACCTTGGTTTGCCGGCCGATCTCCTGCGACAGCCGCAACACCTCGATGCGGTGGGCGAGCAGCCGCGAAACCTTCTCCATGCGCACGGCGATGTCGACGGTCTCGAGGATCTCCTGCTTTTCCTCCGGCTTCACATCCATGTAGGCGATCGCCAGGTCGGCGAGCGCCGGCGGCGCCTCGATCGACTGCACGGCAGCCAGCAAGTCCGCCGGCACTTGGGGCAGCAATTCGATGGCCTCGATGGTCTTCGCTTTGAGGTCGACAAAGCGCGCTTCGATCTCCGGCGTGCGCAGGCCGGGCTCGGGAATCTGCACGACGCGGGCGACCAGGAACGGCCAGCCGGAAAGATACTCGCCGATCTGGAAGCGCTGCTCGCCCTGGCAGACGATGTGATTGGTGCCGTCGGGCGCGGTGATGTAGCGCACGATATTGGCGATCGTGCCCATGCGATGCATGTCGATCGCGGTCGGATCGTCGACGTCGGCTGAGCGCTGCAACAGGATGCCGACCTGGCGTTGCTCGCGCACCGCCTGCTGTGCAGCCGCGATCGACTTCGGGCGGCCCAAAGTGATCGGCAGCACGAGGCCGGGAAACAGCACGGTGTTGCGCACCGGCACGATGATCAGCGCGTCAGCCGGCAACGGCGGCAAGACGCCGCCGCCCGTTCCGTCCTTTGCAAACACTTCAACGTCAGCCACGAGCAGTCCCCACTTTCTGCAATGTAATCACCAAACAACCGGCGGCGGCGGCGCGGCGCACCGCGCCGTAGCGGCCGGGCGGCAGCCGCAGCCGCCGGTAGAACCGCCCTTGCGGCAATTCGAGCCGATGGATGACGGCCGTGCGCAGTTCCGCCGGCAGGACGCGGGTTCCCGTGACCACGAGATCGCCGTCTTCGATCACAGCTTGCGCACTGTCGGCGTCGACGCCGGGCAACGCCACCAGCGCCAAAACCTCGAACTCGGTTTCCAGAATGTCGACCGGCGGCTCCCAGGCCGGCAGGCGCGCGTGCGTGCCGGCGGGCCGGAACAGCTCCCGGTGCATGCGCTCGGCCCGCGCCAACATCTCGCAGGCTTCCGACCACATCCAGTCGCGGGCCACATCGCGGGCCATGACATTCCCTCCAGCTTCGGAGGGGATATGTGTGGATCGGGAACCTGAAATTCAACGCCGACGATTATAGCCGGCCAGCCAGCCCTTAAGCGCGGCTCGAGCGCACGCCTTCGGCAAGCTCGCGAACAAGGTCTGCGACTGCCGGTACCGTCGCGGCTGTCGGCTTGTCGCCGGAGCCAAGACTCTTGCGCACCGCATCGACCAGTGCCGAGCCGACCACGACGCCGTCGGCGTTTTCCGCGATGGCGCAGGCCTGTTCGGCGGTACGCACGCCGAAGCCGACGCAGACCGGAAGTTTGGTATGCCGCTTGATGCGCGCAATCGCTGAGGAAACCGCGGTCGGGTCCGGCGCGGCGGAGCCGGTGATGCCGGCGATCGAGACGTAGTAGACAAAGCCAGACGTATTGGTGAGTACGGTCGGCAGCCGCTTGTCGTCGGTGGTCGGCGTGGCGAGGCGGATGAAGTTGAGACCGACCTTGAGCGCCGGCAGGCACAGTTCGGCATCCTCCTCCGGCGGCAGATCGACAACGATCAGCCCGTCGACGCCGGCGGCCTTGGCATCGGCGAGAAATTTCTCCACGCCGTAGACGTAGATTGGATTGTAGTAGCCCATCAGCACGATCGGCGTCGCGTCGTCGCCGGCGCGGAATGCGCGAACGATGGCGAGCGTCCTCTGCATGCTGGCGCCGGCATGAAGCGCGCGCAGGCCCGCGGCCTGGACCGCAGGCCCGTCCGCCATCGGGTCGGTGAACGGCATGCCGAGCTCGATCACGTCGGCACCGGCTTTCGGCAGCGCCTCGATGATGGCGAGCGACGTCGCTTCGTCAGGATCGCCCGCCATGGTGAAAGTGACGAGCGCAGCGCGGCCGTCCTTGCGCAGCGCGGCAAAGCGGCGATCCATCCGTTCGGTCATCGCGCTTTGCTTCCCAGATGCCGCGCCACCGAATCGAGATCCTTGTCGCCGCGGCCGGAGAGATTGACCACCATGAGATGATCCTTCGGCTTTTGCGGCGCCAGTTCGAGCACTTTTGCGATGGCGTGCGCCGGCTCGAGCGCCGGAATGATGCCCTCGAGCTTGGACAAGAGCTGGAACGCGTTGAGCGCCTCGTCGTCGGTCGCCGACAGAAACGTGATGCGGCCCAGGTCGGCGAGCCAGGCGTGCTCCGGCCCGATGCCGGGATAATCGAGGCCGGCGGAGATCGAATGTGCCTCGTTGATCTGACCGTCCTCGTTCATCAGCAGATAAGTGCGATTGCCATGCAGCACGCCGGGCCGGCCGCCGGCGATGGAGGCCGCGTGCATGCCGGTGTCGAGGCCGTGGCCGGCCGCCTCGACGCCGAAAATTTCGATTCCCTCATCGTCGAGGAACGCATGGAACAGGCCCATGGCGTTCGAGCCGCCGCCGATGCAGGCGATCAGCGAATCCGGCAGCCGGCCTTCGGCCTGTTGCATCTGCTCGCGCGTCTCGCGGCCGATGATCGATTGGAAGTCGCGCACCATCATCGGATAGGGATGCGGCCCGGCGATGGTGCCGATGCAGTAGAACGTCGAGCCGACATTGGAGACCCAGTCGCGCAGCGCCTCGTTCATGGCGTCCTTGAGCGTCTTGGCACCGGACTCAACGGGCACCACCTTGGCGCCGAGCATGTGCATGCGGAATACGTTGGCCTTCTGCCGCTCGACATCAACGGCGCCCATATAGACGATGCATTCGAGGCCGAAGCGAGCGCACAGCGTTGCCGTTGCCACGCCGTGCATGCCGGCGCCGGTCTCGGCGATGATGCGTTTTTTGCCCATGCGCCGCGCCAACAGAATCTGGCCGAGCACGTTGTTCACTTTATGCGCGCCGGTGTGATTGAGCTCCTCGCGCTTGAGGTAAATCTTGGCGCCGCCGCAATGCTCGGTGAGCCGCTCGGCGAAATAGAGCGGCGATGGCCGGCCGACATAATGGGTCAGATAGCCGTCCATCTCTTTCTCGAAAGCCGGATCGGCTTTCGCCTGCGCGTAGGCTTGCTCCAGCTGCAGAATAAGCGGCATCAGCGTCTCGGCGACGAAGCGGCCGCCATAAATGCCGAAATGCCCGTGCTCGTCAGGGCCGCTGCGAAAAGAATTGGGCCGCTGAACGGTCATGCGGGACTCGGGACGGACGCAGCGGCGACACGAGCCGCACGCACAAAGGCGCGAATCTTGTCGGGATCTTTTTCGCCCGGCGCGCGCTCGACGCCGGAGGAGACGTCGACGCCGGGCGCGCGCGTGATGCGCAACGCCTCGCCGACGTTGGCGGCATCGAGGCCGCCCGACAGCATGAACGGCACACCGGGATCGAGATTTTCCAGGAGATGCCAGTCGAACGGCCTGCCGAGCCCGCCCGGCCGTGTCGCCTCGCGCGGCGCACGCGCGTCAAACAGTAGCCGATCGGCGATGCCGGCATAACGGGCGATGCCGTCGAGATCGCTTTTCGCCGAGATCGGCAAAGCCTTCATCACCGGAAGACCGAACATGCGCCGAACAGCCTCGACCCGCGCCGGAGATTCGGTACCGTGCAATTGCAGCATGTCCGGCTGCAAAGCTTCGACCACCGCGTCGAGCAACGCATCGTCGGCGTCGACGGTCAGCGCGACCTTTTGCGCGCGCTCGAGCACCCGCGAGGCCAGCGCATGCGCCCGCTCGAATGTCAGGTGCCGCGGCGACGGCGCAAAGAACACGAAGCCCACCATGTCGGCGCCCGCTTCGAGCGCGACATCGAGGGCCTCCGGCGTGGAGAGGCCGCAGATTTTGACGATGACCGACATGCCTGCCTGAGGTCGCCTGTCCTTGATTGGCGCCCTTCTACATCCCAGCGCCGGGTTTGTCTTGCCGGGACGACGGCGTCCTATTGGACCGGGGCTCGCAGCTGAAGCCGCTCCCGCGGCTTGCCGGTCTCCGGGACGCTCGCGCTGCCGCTCGGGACGTGGCGGAGCGATGCAAGTTCGCTGCGCAGCTCGCGGATGTCGCGTTCGAAGCGCCGCGCAGTACGCCGTAAATGGCCGTGCCGCAGCCACGACGCCGCGCCGCCGATCAGCACGCCGACGATAAGCAGCCCGATGACCAGAACGAACAGCGGCAAATTGATCGAGGTCGCCGGATGCTCCGAACTGAACGGGTCGAGCGACACCGTCACGATCTGACGGTTGGCCACCGCAAAGGCAATGATGACGATGGCCAGGGGTATGAGGATGACGGCCGCGACGATCTTGCGCAGCACGCCTCCAGACGATCGCGGCTCGCGGGTCAACCCGGATTCGAGCGATTGAGCCGCTCGCGCATTTCCTTGCCGGTCTTGAAGAACGGCACGCATTTCTGGTCGACGGCGACATGGGCGCCGGTGCGCGGATTGCGGCCGGTGCGCGCCGGGCGCTGCTTCACCGAGAATGCGCCGAAGCCGCGCAACTCGACCCGGTCGCCGCGCGCCATCGCGGCGATGATCTCGTTGAGAATGGCGTTGACGATGTTCTCCACGTCACGCTGATAGAGGTGCGGATTTTGCGTGGAGATATTCTGAACCAGTTCCGACTTGATCATATTCGCCCCGCCTTGGCTCGCCCGCGAACGTTGCCTCGTCAATTCGCCGCCGCAGGGTGCCAAAGGGCCAACAGACCGTCAAGATTGAACCGCTCTACCTCGGCAACCATGCCCCAGTCGCCGAGCCGGCGCGCCAGCGCTGAAAGCCCGGTGGCGTCGAGCAGAGCCACGACAGAGGCGTGCAGGAACGGCAGGTCGCTGAAGCGGGCGCGCAGCTCATAATCGCGCACCGGCAGCTTGGCATCGACGTTCTTTTCCTTGGCCAGCCAGGCCAGCGCAACCCGCTCGTCGCCGAGCTCGTCGACCAGTTTGAGGTCGACGGCCTGGTGGCCGGTGAAGACGCGGCCGTCGGACACCGTCTGCAGCTCGCTGTCGCTCAGATGACGGCGATCCTGCACAAGACCTTTGAACCAGGCGTAGGAATCCTTGATGATCGATTCCAGGGCCGCCTTGGCTTCCGGGCTGGTCGGCTCAAAACCGTTCGGCGATGCCTTCAGCGGGCTCGATTTCACCCCTTCGACCTTGACGCCGATCTTGTCGAGCAGCTCGGCAAAGTTCGGATACTGGAACAGCACGCCGATCGAGCCGACCAGCGAGGTCTGCTGCGCCACGATATGGTCGCCGGCGAGCGCGGTGATATAGGCGCCGGAGGCGGCAAGGCTATCGACGACGATGACGACCGGTTTCTTGTCGCGCAGCCGCGACAGCGAGTTGTAAAGCTGCTCGGATCCGGCGGTGGTGCCGCCGGGGCTGTCGACATGGACGATCACGGCACGCGCCAACGACGAGCGCGTGAGCCGCTCGATTGCCTGCACCCGGTCGCGATCGCCGCGGATCAACCCCTCGATGGTAACGCGGGCGATATAGGGGCGCACGCCGGTGAAGCCTGCGCGGTTGCTGCCCAGCGCCGCCACGCCGGCGACGGCGAGCACGATCACGCCGATGGCGATGACGCGCCAGAACGTGAGCTTCCTGCGCATACGGCGGCGGTCGACGATCAGGTCGGCATCAAGCGACATGGCCGGGCTCCTTGTTGGTCATTCCGGATCGCCGCGAAGCGGCGAGTCCGGAATCCATATTCACGGACGGTGGTTATGGATTCCGGGTTCCTCGCTTCGCTCGGCCCCGGAATGACGAATTATTCTTCGTCGTCGCCCTTCTCGTTCTCCTCGCCCTTGCGCTTGAGCGCGGTGCCGAGGATGTCGCCCAGCGTCGCGCCGGAATCCGAGGAGCCGTATTGTGCGATCGCCTCCTTCTCTTCGGCGACTTCCAGCGCCTTGATCGAGACCTGCACTTTGTGGGTGCGCCGATCGAACTGGATGACGCGGGCGTCGACTTTCTGGCCGACGGCGAAGCGATCCGGACGCTGCTCGGAACGGTCCCGCGCCAGCTCCGAGCGCTTGATGAAGGAGGAGTACTCGGTGCCGACGATCTTCACGTCGATGCCGCCTTCCTTCACGTCGGTGACTTCGCCGGTAACGACGGCACCCTTCTTGAGCTCGCCGGCAGCGCCGGCTTCGGTCGCGGCAGCCGCACCACCGCCATTGCCGCTCAACTGCTTGATGCCGAGCGAGATTCGCTCCTTCTCGACGTCGACGTCGAGCACCTGCGCCTTGACCTTGTCGCCCTTCTTGTACTCCTCGATGACCTGCTCGCCGGGCCGTTTCCAGTCGAGGTCGGAGAGATGCACCATGCCGTCGACGTCACCGTCAAGACCGAGGAACAGGCCGAACTCGGTCTTGTTCTTGACCTCGCCCTCGACCTCGGTGCCGGCCGGATATTTCTCCAGGAACACCTCCCAAGGGTTGCGCATGGTCTGCTTGAGACCGAGCGAAATGCGGCGCTTGACCGGATCGACCTCGAGGACTTGCACCTCAACTTCCTGAGATGTCGAGACGATCTTGCCGGGATGTACGTTCTTCTTGGTCCACGACATTTCCGAAACGTGGATCAGGCCTTCGATGCCGGGCTCGAGCTCGACGAAGGCGCCGTAGTCGGTGATGTTGGTGACGCGGCCCTTGAAGCGCGCGGCGACCGGATATTTGGCCTCAATTCCCTGCCACGGATCGTCGAGCAGTTGCTTCATGCCGAGCGAGATGCGGTGGGTCTCGTGGTTGATCTTGATGATCTTGACCTTCACCTGCTGGCCGATATTGAGCACCTCGGACGGATGATTGACGCGCCGCCAGGCGATGTCGGTGACGTGCAAGAGACCGTCGATGCCGCCGAGGTCGACGAAGGCGCCGTAGTCGGTGATGTTTTTGACCACACCGTCGATGACTTGGCCCTCTTCGAGGTTCTGCACCAATTCCTGGCGCTGCTCGGCGCGGGTCTCTTCCAGCACGGTGCGGCGCGACACCACGATGTTGCCGCGGCGGCGATCCATTTTCAGGATTTGGAACGGCTGCTGGTTGTTCATCAGCGGCGACACGTCGCGGATCGGCCGGATATCGACTTGCGATCGCGGCAGGAAGGCTACCGCGCCATCGAGATCGACGGTGAAGCCGCCCTTGACCTGGTTGAAGATGACGCCCTGGACCTTTTCGTTGTTCTGGAACGCCTTCTCGAGCTTGCCCCAGCTTTCCTCGCGGCGCGCCTTGTCGCGCGACAGCACGGCTTCGCCGAGGGCATTTTCGATGCGTTCGAGATAGACCTCGACGGTGTCGCCGATCTTGATCTCGTTGTTGCGGCCGGGCCCGGCGAATTCCTTCAGCGCAACGCGGCCCTCGGTCTTTAAGCCCACGTCGATGACGGCGAGGTCTTTTTCGATCCCGACCACCGTCCCTTTGACGACGGAGCCTTCCTGCAGATGACCGTCGCTGAACAATTCTTCGAGCAGCGAGGCAAAATCTTCGCGCGACGGCGCGGCGGCGGCAGCTTGAGCCATAAATACTCCGGACCCCGTGGATTGAATTGGTCCCGAACGCGCGGCAGCCTCCGGCAGAGCCGGCGGTTGGGGTCTTCAGCCAGACGGTCGGGACGAAGCTTTATCCAGGTCGCATAGACGAAGCGGCAAACGGGCTAACCTCCAATGACGAAAGCGCGTCAACCGCGCTTTCGGCCCGTTCGAGCGGCCTCGATGATGGCAACAGCGGCCCGGAACGCCGCGTCTATACCCAAATGAGTGGTGTCGAGCAAGTGCGCGTCCGGGGCGGCCTTTAAGGGGGCCGCGGTACGCCGGGAATCGCGCTCGTCGCGGCGCAGGAGATCGGCCAAAACCTCGTTCTCGTCGGCCTCTTCGCCCCGCGCCCGCAGCTCCAGCACGCGGCGGGCGGCACGCACTTCGGGGCTGGCGATGACGAACAGTTTTACGTCGGCGCCGGGGGCGATGACGGTACCGATATCGCGGCCGTCGAGCACGGCGCCGGGGGCTTTCATGGCAAATTGGCGCTGGTAGCTCATCAGCGCCTGGCGCACCTGCGGGATCGCCGCAACCACCGACGCCGCCTCGGTGATGGTCTGCAATTTCAGGGCGTTGTCGTCGAATTTCTTCGGATCGAGCGCCACCGCCGCTTCGATGGCGCGCGCGGTGTCGTCGAGCGGATAGCCGGAATCGAGCATCGCCTTGCCCACGGCGCGGTAGAGCAGCCCGGTATCGAGGTGATGCAGGCCGTAGACCTGCGCCAGGTACCGCGCGATCGTACCTTTGCCCGAGGCGGCCGGCCCGTCGATGGCGATGATCATGACAAATCCGCCCCAAGCCCGCGCATCAATTCGACGAAGCCTGGGAAGCTCGTGGCAATGAACGTGCCGTCGTCGATCTGCACCGGTTTGTCGCTGGCCAGCCCCAGGACCATCGCCGCCATGGCGATGCGGTGATCCATATGGGTGGTGACGACGCCGCCGCCCGCGGCGTGGCCCTTGCCGTGCACGATGAGATCGTCGCCTTCGATATCGACCGCGACGCCGTTGGCGCGCAGCAGCGCGGCCGTGGCGGCAAGGCGGTCGGACTCCTTGACCCGCAGTTCCTTGAGCCCACGCATCACCGTGGTGCCTTCGGCGAAAGCGGCAGCCACCGCGAGCACCGGATATTCATCGATCATGGACGGCGCGCGCTCCGCCGGCACTTCGACGCCGCGCAGCGCGCCTGAGCGGACGCGCAGGTCTGCGACGTCCTCGCCGCCTTCCTTGCGCCTATCGAGCTCTTCGATCGCGGCGCCCATCTCGGCGAGCGTCGTGATCAGGCCGGTGCGCAGCGGATTCATCATCACGCCGTCGAGGATCACGTCGGAGCCGCGCGCGATCAGGGCCGCAATCATCGGGAACGCCGCCGAGGATGGATCGGCGGGCACCACGATCGGCTTCGGTAAGAGTTCCGGCTGGCCGGTCAGCGTGATGCGGCGGCCGTTTTCCCCTTCCGGCTCGACGCGCACCGCAGCGCCGAAATGGGTCAGCATTTTCTCGGTATGATCGCGCGTCGCCTCGGCTTCGATCACGACGGTTTCGCCCGGCGCGGCAAGGCCGGCGAGCAGCGCCGCCGACTTCAACTGCGCCGAGGGCACCGGCGGCCGGAACACGATCGGGATCGGATCGCGCGCACCGGCGAGCGTCAGCGGCAGCCGGCCGTCGGTCGAGGCCAGCGTACGCGCGCCGATGCGTTCCAAGGGATCGAGCACCCGGCGCATCGGCCGCTTGCGCAGCGACGCATCGCCGTCGAACGTCGCCGTCACGGGGCAGCCGGCGACCGCGCCGAGCATCAACCGACAGCCGGTTCCCGAATTGCCGAAGTCGAGCGCGGCCGCCGGCTCGGCAAAGCCGCCGACCCCGACGCCGCGCAGGAGCCATTGCCGCTCGCCGGTCCGCTCGACATGGGCGCCCAGCGCGCGAAGCGTCTGCGCCGTATTGATGACGTCCTCGCCTTCGAGCAGGCCGCCGATCCGGGTCTCGCCGACCGCCAGCGCGCCGAGGATCAGGGCGCGAATCGAAATCGACTTGTCGCCGGGCACGCGCGCGCGGCCGGCCAGGGGACCGTGGCGGCGGGCAGTGAGCGGAGCGGGTTTGGCGGTCATGGGGAATAAATCCAGCACCCGTCCTCTAGCACGGCGCGACATTGCCCGTCATTCCGCGGTTTTTCGTGAAGAAATCGGACCTAATCGCTGCCGATACTCTATTGACAGGGGCGCCACGACTAGCCAAGTGAAGCTCCCAAATCGCCAAGGATCAGGATCGTGGCCAAACCCGAGCTCGGCACCAAACGGCTCTGCGCCAGTTGCAGCGCAAAGTTCTACGACCTCAGCAAAGACCCGATTCACTGCCCGAAATGCGGCGCGGTGTATGAAATTGCGCCGGTTGTCACGCGCGGGCGGCCGGACGCGGCAGCGGCGGCAGCCGCCGCGGCCGCAGCGGCGCGACCGGCGGCTGTGGCCGAGGAAGTGGCCGTGCCGGAACCGCAGGATGCCGAGTTCGTCTCGCTCGAAGAGGCCGACGCCGAGGCTTCCGGCGCGAAGAAACCGGCCGATGGCGCCGAGGCCGAAGCCGAGGAAGAGGTCGAGTTGGACGAGACCCTCGACGATGCCGCGTTCATCGAGGAACAGGAAGAAGAGGACGCCGATGTCACCGACATCATCGGCGGCGACATCGAGAACGAGGAGGAAGGATGATCAGGTATCAGCAATCAGATGTCAGGTATCAGCATCCTTGATGCACTGCTGGTATTGATTATTGATCCCTGATTACTGATACCTGATCCAACTGATACCTGATCCCTGGAATGGGGCCATAGCTCAGCTGGGAGAGCGCCTGCATGGCATGCAGGAGGTCGGCGGTTCGATCCCGCCTGGCTCCACCACCATCCGCTCGTGGCGCGTGGCGCCACAAGCGAAAGCTGCCGCGTTGCAGCGACCAGATCACTTCCGAAGTTGCGCCGTCGCGCTATCCCGGCAGGGCGCTGTATTTTCTAGAAGCCGCGCTTCGCTGCGATCGCAGCCGCAAAATCGGCAATTCAATCTAAAAATAATCATCGCAATCTTCTGATGTTCAGTTCCAACGATGTCGGTTCCCGGCAAGCCGGCGCCAAATTTTTTTGGCAAGCGAGTGACAATATGTGCGGCGGCGAACGGCGCCGGCCGTGCTATGCTGGCAGGGGGTTATCGAGGGAGTCGCAAATGCGGAAATATCGGATCGGCGCGGCGCTGGTCGCCGGTTTCGCCATGATGCTTGCCAGCCCAGCGTCGGCACAACAGCGCCAGCAGGCGCCGAATTCCGACCTTAACGCCGAAGACCAGCTCTCGCCGTCGCAGATGCAGCAGCCGATGCCCGGCGCGGTCGCGGCACCGAGCGGCGCGCCTGGTCACGCCCCGGCCAAGCACACCGCAACGGCCGGGTCGCCCGCGGCCGCCACGGTAAGATCGAACGCCGCGATTGCGGCGTCCCGCGTTGTGGCGTGCAGCGGCCCGTTCTCGAAGGATTCCAGCAATCTCAAGCTCGCCATGGTGTTCGATTCGCGCAACGTCTCGTTTGAAGACGTCGACGTCGGCGGCACCCAGGTCGGCGCCTCGGTTCTGTTCCCGAAGGACCCAAAACACCGCCTCGAAATCTGGTGGGCCAATCCGGCGAGCCGCAGCGGCACCTATCTCATCCTGATCAACAAACAATCGACCTGGAGCGCGCCGGACGGGCTGAAACTCGGACTGACGCTCGCCGAGTTGGAAAAACTCAATCACAAGCCGTTCAAGCTGAAAGGTTTCGACAAGGACAACAACGCCACGGTCAGCGACTGGGATGGCGGCGCATTATCGAAGATCCCGGGCGACTGCAAATCCGGCGTCACCTTGCAACCCAACTCGAAAGCCTCCGCCGACGCGGTGAAGGAATTGACGGCCGATAAGGAATACAGCTCCTCCGACCCGGCGATACGCGAGCTGAAACCGAAGGTGACCGAAATTCTGATCGGCTACTAGGGCCAGATATCAGGGATCAGGTATCAGACGATTATTTCTTCGATTCTGATCCCTGATTCCTGCTGACTGATCCCTGTCAATGCTTCGGCTTCGGCGGCGGTCCCAGCGGCGTGCCCATCGCATCCTGCGGCTCGGCGGCACGCATGCTCCGCACGTCGCGGGCCATTTCCAGGCAGGTCAACAGCTCGGTGTAGCTCGAACTCGCCGCCCATCGTCAATTCATTCGTGCAGTGGAGCTTGTCGGAGGCATTGAAGCCCGTCCACTGCTTGGCCAGCTCGTCGTGGATAGCCTGCTCGCTGTCGAGGCAATCCTTCTTCTCCTGGGCGACGGCGGAGTCATGGAACGTGACGCCGCCCTGCTGGGCGATGCCGGTGCAGACCTGCTCCACATTGAGGGTCGGCACGCTGTCGACGACCGGGATCATAAGTTGCGCGCCTAGCGCCAAGACTTTGGGGAGGATCATTGTCGTGCTCCGTACTACCGCCGCCCAATTATAGCACGCCCGCCGCGCCGCAGTAGCCGGGCTGCGGCGGCTGTCCCGGAAAAACCGTTGACCGGCGCCGATCCGGACCGCTATGGCTGGGCACCGGGCTTTGAGGGAAACGCATGATTCTGACGCCGCTTTTCGGCACGGTGCTGACCATCGCCGTGGCCACCGGCCCGTTCGACGCGTCGAGCGGACCGCCGATGCTCACGGCACAGCAGAAGACGGCGGCCACGGCACCGCTGATCCGCTCGGCCACCGAATGCATCGTCCGCGCCGTCGTCGCCGATCCGCGCTATGGCACCGAGCCGACAGACAAGCTCGGCGACCTGATCGTCGCGTCGATGCCGTCCTGCGTCACCCCGGTGCGTGCCATGATCGACGCCTACGATCGCTATTTCGGCCGGGGCACGGGGGAAGCGTTCTTCATGGGGCCCTATCTCGACGTGCTGCCCAAGGCGGTCACGGAAGGCGCCAAAAACGAGCCTGAATGAACGAGCCTGAATGAACAAGCCTGAATGAACAAGCCCGAATAGCATCCGCGTAGCGCGTCACTGCTGCGGCAGCGGCCCGATCGTGTCGACCACGCGCATCCTGGTGGGATCGACGAGCACGACCTTGTCGTCAACCATCGTGCATTGGATGAGCTTGGCCGCGGGATTGCCGGCGACGATGTCGTCCGGCAGCGCGTAGAGGTTGATCATCGGCGGCACCTCGGCGCCGATCGCGACAGGAAATCGCTGCGGCGATGTTTTGCTCCGATCCTTGCTGACTGCTGCATAGATCGCGCTGCGTTGCGCCGCCGTCAGCTCGAGATTTTGCGCAATGCCGGCATTGTCGCTCTGCGCACGGATGCCGCTAGTGGGCGCGAATGCGATCGCAGCGGCTGCAATGGCAACGGCGCCATATCGCTTCATCGGCTATTCCATTCTTTATGGCGAGACACGCGCCGCATTGCCCGCGGCGCGCGCTCGTCCAGAATTCTCAGATGTCGCGCGCCTAACGTGGGATCGACTGGATCGCGATATTGGTCACCGGATCGACCACCAGGATACGGTCGGGCTCGTAGACATAGCGATAGACCGGTATAGCCGCGCCGGCAGGCGGCACCGCATTGACGTAGGTGTCGTCCACAGTCGGGGCCGCGACTGTGTCGTAGAGCGGCGGCGCAGCAGTGTCGTAGAGTGGCGGTGCATAGGTTCTCGTCGCCAGCGGCGCTGGCGGCACGGCATCGTAGAGCGGTTGCAGAGCAACGGCGGGTTGGCTGACCACGGTCTGCCGCGTGGTGACGACCCGCTTGCGCACGGTCGGCCGCGCGCCTGGCCGCACCGTGCGTACGGTCTCGGTCGTCTGGACCGTCTGCACCGGCTGTTGGGTAATCACGGTCTCGACCGGTTGATCGGAAATGACCGTCTGCGCATTGGCTGCAGTTGGTCCGGCGGCAACGGCAAGGCCGAACGCCGTCAACGCGGAGATGGTGTTTCTCATGACCTACTCCATACAGGGAGCCCGAGCTTACGAGCCGAGCACGCAACTCAACGCGCGTTTGCTGCTTGCGTTCCTATTGAACGCGAGAGATGAAGCGAACGTGCTGCGATTGTTCCAGGAGCGCAAAATTGCCGCGCTCATGCCATCCCGGAACCATATCCGCGCGGCAACGCCGGCCGCAGCAGCGCTGCAAGCGGCAGCGTGAACAGCACCATGACGGCGACCAGCGTCAACGCCTTCCAGACACCGAAGGCATCGCCGACGATGCCGTAAAGCGCGGGTGCGATCGCACCCGAGCCGATGGTGCCGGTATAAAAAACGCTCAAGGCGCGCGTCCGCCATTGCGGCGACACCAGGCTCGGTACCGAACCATAGAGCACCGACGATGTGCCGTTGAGCGCGATGCCGATCAGCGGCAACAGCACCAGCGCGGCGGGAAGCGGCAGCGGCATCAGCGCCAGGATTCCAGCCGCGGTCAAACCTTCGGTCAGCCAAACGGTGCCGATGGCGCCGATCCGTGCGCCGATGAACGCGCAGGCGAGCTTGCCCGCGGCGCCGCCGGCGAAGACCAGCGTCATCGCCAGGCCGATGGTCTGCAGGCTCGCTCCCTTTTGTGTGAGAACGAACGGCAGGAACAACAGAAAACCCATGCGCGTGGCGCTGTCGACGATGCCGATCATGAGCAACAACGGAAACGCGAACGGCCGCCGCGGCTGATCGGCCACTGACTTCGTCTCGGCCCTCGATGCGGCGGTGCCTTCGCGGTCGTAGCGCGGCGTGACCACGAAGATCACCGCGGCCAGCACAAAGCCGAGACAGCCGAGAATGGCCAGCGCCGGGCGCCACGCCATCGCCAACAGCATCAGCGACAGCGCGGCCGGCACCGTCATCTTGCCGATGTCGCCGGCGAAATTGTAGGTGCCGAGCGCCGTGAGCGAGCGCGGCCCGGCAAAGGCGCGGGCGACCAATGCGGAGGCGATCGGATGCTGGGTGCTGGCGCCGAGCCCGCCGATGAACAACGCGCCGAGCAGCATGGCGAAGCCGGAGCTGGCGCCAGCCAGGCAATAGCCGAGACCGGCGAGCGCCGTGCCGAGCCCCAGCACCAGCGCGGCGCCGAGCTTTTCCGAGGCGAGGCCTGCGGGAATCTGCAGGCTCGCCATGGCGCCGACGAATACGCCGCGCAGCAGGCCGAGCGCCGCATAATCGAGGCCGAATTCCGCCTGCCACAACGGCAGCATGATGTAGATCAGGTCGGTGTAGCCGTCGTGTAGTGCGTGGGTCACCCCGGCGATCGAGGCGGCCCGCCGCTGGTCGGGCGAGAACTGCCTTGTCAGCGCCGTAAAATTCTCCCAGTGAAAAGCGCGCATTGGGGCCTGCAAGATTGCCGTTGCAAGTCCCTAGGCGCCGATCGCGGAGGCGTCAATTGCGGTCCGGCCTTCGATTGACCGCCGCAATCGCGAAGTGCAGTCTTCCCGTTTGGGAATCGCGATTTCCTTTAGAGGAGAAATCATGTTCGGCCTCGGCGACCTTTTCCAGTGGGAACGGTTCGTGACGCCCACCGTGATCAAGGTGTTTTACTGCCTCGCGGTCGTCATTTTCGTGCTGCTGGGGATCGCGGGCGCGGTCTCGTCCCTGCAAACCATGGCGTTCAATCCGTTCATCGGGCTAATTCTTTTGATCACCAGCCTGCTCGGCGCCTTCGTCGGCATCATCCTCTCCCGTATCGCCGCCGAATTCGTGCTCATCGTGTTTCGCATCAATGAGCATCTGGGCGCGATCAGGAATCAGGGGTCAGGGCTCAGGAATCAGTAGTCAGATTCTACATCTGATGCCTGATCCCTGATACCTAGTTAGTTACTGAACCGGAAGTGCATGACGTCGCCGTCGAGCACGACGTAGTCCTTGCCTTCGAGCCGCATCTTGCCGGCGTCGCGCGCACCGGCCTCGCCGCCGCAAGCGACGTAGTCGTCATAGGCAATCGTCTCGGCGCGGATGAAGCCGTGCTCGAAATCGCTATGAATGACGCCCGCGGCCTGCGGCGCCTTGGTGCCGCGCGTCACCGTCCAGGCGCGTGACTCTTTCGGCCCCGCCGTGAAGAACGTCACCAGATCGAGCAGCCGCGTAGCCCGCGCCAATGAGACGATCGAGGCCGGCCTCGCTGAGGCCGACGGCGGCGAGATATTCGGTGCGCTCGTCGCGCGACAGCACCGCGATCTCGGACTCGATCTTGGCGGAGATGACGATCGCGGCGGCGCCTTCTTGTTTGGCCCGCTCCTCGACCTTGCGTGCATAGGCATTGCCGTTTGCCGCCGACGCTTCCTCGACGTTGCAGACGTAGAGCACCGGCAGCGACGTCAATAGCCCGAGCATGTGGAAGGCTTTTTCCTCTTCGGGCTTGCGCTCGGTGAAGCGCGCCGGCTTGCCGTCGCGCAACAGCGCAAGCGCGCGATTGATCAGATCGAGCGCTTCCTTCGATTCCTTGTCGCCGCCCTTGGCTTTCTTGGACAGCCCGTCGACCCGACGCTCCAGGCTGTCGAGATCGGCGAGCATCAATTCCGTTTCCACCGTTTCGATATCGGCGACCGGGTCGATGCGGCCCTCGACATGGGTCACGTCGGTATCCTCGAAACAGCGCACCACATGGACGACGGCGTCGACCTCGCGGATGTTGCCCAGAAACTGGTTGCCGAGCCCCTCGCCTTTCGAGGCGCCGCGCACCAGGCCGGCAATGTCGACGAAGGCGAGCCGCGTCGGCACGATGACCGCCGATTTTGCCAGCGCCGCCAGCGTATCGAGCCGCTTATCCGGCACCGCGACCTCGCCGACATTCGGCTCGATGGTGCAGAACGGATAATTCGCCGCCTGGGCGGCTGCGGTTTCGGTAAGCGCATTGAAGAGCGTCGACTTGCCGACGTTGGGCAAACCTACGATGCCGCATTTGAAGCCCATGAAATATTTTCACCTGTTGGATGGCGATTCACACCTTGCCGCGATCGCTCATTCAGTCTTGGTTTGTCTCTTCGCCAAAACCCTTCGCCACCATGGCGAGATGAACCTTGTTCTGAAAACTCGCGTCCTCGCCGCGCGCCAGCAGTTCGGCATTGTCGGCGAGAATCCCGATTAGCGCCTCGACCCAGCCGCGCTCGCTTTTGGCGAAATCGCTCAGCACGTAATGCTGGACCATGTCCTTGTCGCCGGGATGGCCGACGCCGATGCGCACGCGGCGATAGTCGTTGCCAATGTGCTCGGAGATCGAGCGCAGCCCGTTATGACCGGCAATACCGCCGCCGATTTTGACCCGGACCTTGGCCGGCCGCAGATCGATCTCGTCGTGGAATACCGTGATGGCGTCGAGCGGAAGCTTGTAGAAGTGCGCCGCCTCGGCGACGGCGCGCCCCGATTCGTTCATGAAAGTCCCAGGCAACAACAACAGCACGCGCTCGCCATCGATCGGCCCTTCGCAGGCGACACCCTGGAAACGCCGGCGCCACGGCCCGATGCCGTGGCGCTTGGCAATTTCCTGGACAACCATGAAGCCGATGTTGTGGCGGTTGCCGGCGTATTTCGCTCCCGGATTTCCGAGTCCGACCAGGAGCAGCATCGGCGTCGTCCTACGGCAGCAAACCTCACTTCTTGTCGGGTGCGGCGGCAGCCGGTGCCGCGCCAGGAGCAGCACCCGGTGCTGCACCCGGGGCAGCGCCCGGGGCCGCGCCTTCGGCCGGCGTACCGGCCGCAGCGGCGGCGGCGGCCGCGGCCGCTGCGGCGGCGGCAGCTTCGGCCTGGGCCTTCATTTCTTCCGCATAGCCTGACGGCGGCACCACTGTGACCAGTGTAATGTCGCGGCCGGCGACGACCCGCACGCCTTCCGGCAAGGTGATGTCGCTCAGGTGCTTGGAATAGTTGATCTCGAGCTCACTGACGTCGACGTCGATGCCGGTCGGAATGGCGTCGGCGCGGCAGCGCACCTCGATGGTGTGGGTGACGATGCTGACCGTGCCGCCGCGCTTCACGCCCGGCGACTGCTCGGCATTCCTGACATGGATCGGAATGTTGACACGGATGGTGGCGCCCTCGCCGAGCCGCATGAAGTCCACATGCAGCGGCAGGTCGCGCACCGCATCGAGCTGGAAGTCGCGGGGGATGACGCGGTGCTTCACGCCGTCGATTTCGACGTCATGAATGGTCGTCAAAAAACGCCCGGCATAGATGCGGTGGTGCAAATCGGCATAATCGAGCGAGATCGGCAGCGGCGGCTTGCCGTCGCCATAGATGATTCCGGGAACGCGGCCGGCACGACGTTCTGCCCGGGCGGCCCCCTTGCCTGCCCGTGAACGCGCCGTCGCCTTGATCAGATTGACGGTCGCCATGATGATATCCTCGTCTAAAGCTCTGTCTTATAAGTGGAATTCCGCAGCGAGCCTCCAGGGGTGCTGTAGCGGCCGCGGACGCCGCGCTTATAGCGGCGCAGGCTTTGAAAAACAAGGAATGATGGCGCCAGGATGCTCGGGCCGGAAATCGCCCGGATTAACCTCCGCTTGACGTGCCGCCCGAAGCCTGAGCCGAGGATGCGGCGCCGGCAGCGCCGGTCTTGCCGAGTGCCGCTTCCAGCGCCGCGACGCGGGTCTTGAGCGCCTCATTTTCCTCGCGCGCCAGGCGGGCCATGTCCTTGACCGCCTCGAAATCCTCGCGCTTGACCACGTCGAGATCGCGCAGGATGCGCTCCGCCTGGTTGCGGAATAGCGTCTCGACCTCGCGCCGCACGCCTTGCGCGGCGCCGGCGGCGTCGTTCATCAACCGAGCGACCTCGTCGAAGAACCGGTTTGTGGTCTGGACCATGGCTGCCTCCGGACTCCGAGAGTCCCGCTTGATATGCCCGCAGACAATGGCGATGGTGCGGCGCGCTCGCAAGAGGTGCGCCGCGATGAGTCGCGCTAGCTAGCCGTTCACGAAAGCTATCTGATGCTCATGGTCCTGCTTGCAGTCTTGCCCGTTCTGCCGTTTCCCGCGATCAATCCGATCTTGATCTCGATCGGGCCGCTGGCGGTGCGCTGGTATGCGCTGGCTTATATCGTCGGCATCATCGCCGGTTGGTTTTATGCGCGCGCCATCATCGCGTCGGAGCGCCTATGGGGCGGGCCGGCGCCGCTGACGGTGATCGACTTCGACGATTTCGTCATCTGGATCACGCTCGGCATCATCCTCGGCGGCCGCACCGGCTACGTGCTGTTCTACAATCTTCCGCATTTCATCGAACAGCCGGCGCAGATCTTCCAATTGTGGAACGGCGGCATGTCGTTTCATGGCGGCGTCGCCGGCTGCATCGTCGCCATCGTCGCGTTCGCGCTCAAGCGCGGCATCCCGATGCTGTCGCTTAGCGACGTCAACGCCGCAGTCTGTCCGATCGGACTGTTCCTCGGCCGCATCGCCAATTTCATCAACGGCGAATTGTGGGGCCGGCCGACCGACGTGCCGTGGGCGATGATCTTTCCCAACGGCGGTCCGCTCCCGCGCCATCCGAGCCAGCTCTATGAAGCGGCGCTGGAAGGCATCGTCCTCTTCGTCGTGCTCGGCCTCATGGTGCGCTTTGGTGCCCTCAAGCGTCCCGGCGTCGTCACCGGAAGCTTTGCGCTCGGCTACGGCGTTGCGCGCGTCATCTGCGAATTGTTCCGCGAGCCCGACGTTCAGCTCGGCTTTCTCTGGGGCGGGCTGACCATGGGCATGCTGCTGTGTATTCCGCTGATGCTCGGCGGCATCGCCATCCTCACTTACGCGCTGACGTGTGAACCGAAGTCTTGCGAACCGAAACCGAAAGATGGCTGAGGCGGCAACGCTGGAGAGTGAAATCCGCCGGCGCATCGCCGTTGCCGGACCGATGCCCGTTGCCGACTATATGCGGCTGTGCCTGACCCATCCCCGGCACGGCTACTACATCAACCGCGATCCGCTCGGCAGCGACGGCGATTTCATCACCGCGCCCGAGATCAGCCAGATGTTCGGCGAGTTGATCGGGCTGTGGCTGGCCGCGGTCTGGCGGCAGATGGGTGCGCCGGAAAACGTCCGCGTCGTCGAGCTCGGGCCCGGACGCGGCACACTGATCCTCGACGCGCTGCGCGCGGCGCGCGTGGTGAAAGGTTTCCGCGAGGCGATCGTGCTGCACCTGGTCGAGATCAGCCCGGCGCTGCAAAAGCTGCAGCAGCGGCGGCTCGAAGCTCTCGAGGTGCCGGCGCTTTGGCACGCGACGCTCGCCGATGTCCCCGGCGGCCCGAGCCTCATCATCGCCAACGAGTTCATCGATGCGCTGCCGGTGCATCAAGCGGTCAAGCAAGCCGACGGCTGGCACGAGCGCGTCGTCGACGTCGGCGCCGACGGCAATCTCTGCTTCGGCTTGGCGCGCGAGACGCTGCTTCACTTCGAAACCGGCCTGCCGCGCGGTTTGCGGCAGTCGCCCGAGGGCTCGATCTTCGAATGGCGCCCCGACCGGATCGCGCTCGAGCTTGGCCGGCGCGTGCGCTCTGACGGCGCGGCGCTGATCCTCGACTACGGTCACGTCAAATACGGCCTGGGCGATACATTGCAGGCGGTCGCCGGGCACGCTTACACCGACCCATTGCGCGCGCCGGGCGAGGCCGATCTCACTGCGCACGTCGATTTCGAGGCGCTGGCGCAAAGCGCGGAAAGCATCGGCGGCCGCATTCATGGTCCCATTCTGCAGTGCGATCTTCTGCTTCGGCTCGGCATCGACCAACGCGCGGCGGCACTCAAGGCCAACGCCTCGCGCGACAAGGCGCTGGAGATCGAGCTGGCGATGTCGCGCCTGACCGAAACTGGCGCCCAGGGCATGGGAGAGTTATTCAAAGCGCTCGCCATCGCCGATCCAAAACTGGGGCCGCTGCCCGGATTTGAGACGCCATGATGATCGAGGCTCGAACGCTCGCGCTCGACGGCATCCGCCACGGCTTCTTCACGCGCCGGGGCGGCGTGTCCGGCGGCCTCTATGCGAGCCTCAATGGCGGCGTCGGATCGAACGACGACCGCGCCCATGTCGCGGAAAACCGCGCCCGCATGGCAGCCGCGGTCGGGGTCGAGCCGGACCGCTTCTTGACCTGCTATCAGATTCACTCGCCGCAGGTGGTGGTTGCGGAAACGCCCTGGCTGCCCGAGGCCCGGCCCCGCGCCGACGCCATCGTCACCCGCATGCCGGCGCTCGCAATCGGCATAAGCACAGCAGATTGCGGGCCGGTCCTCTTCGCCGACCCAAGCGCCGGCGTCATCGGCGCCGCCCATGCCGGCTGGCGCGGCGCACTCTCCGGCGTCGTCGAGGCCGCGGTCGATGCCATGGAGCGGCTCGGCGCCGAGCGCAGCCACATCCGCGCCGTGATCGGACCGATGATCCGGCAACCCAATTACGAGGTCGGCCCCGATCTCATCGCGCGATTTAGTGCCGAAGACCCCTCCAGCCACCGCTTCTTCGCACCGGCGGCACGCGACGGCCATGCCACGTTCGACCTTGCCAGCTATATCGGCGCGCGGCTGACCCGGGCGGGCGTCCGCCACGTCGAGGATGTCGGGCTTTGCACCTATGCCGATGCGGGGCGGTTTTTCAGCTTTCGCCGCACCACCCACCGCGCCGAGGCCGATTACGGCCGCCACGTGAATGCGATCGCTTTGACCGGCTAAAACGGCGGCGGCGCGCCCCGGCGAACCCACTGCGCCCGCGGCGAAAAAACCTGCGGGGACAAGGCCCTGATTCATGTTGCCAGCCCGGCAGGCGACTTGTATCAGGTCGGCGAAAGCGGCTGCCGGGCGCGCAGGAGAAGAGGGAATGGCGGGCAAGAACGGGGCTATCAAGCTCGTCGCCGGCAATTCCAACCCCGTACTTGCCGAAGCCATCGGCGGTTACCTCGGCACCCCTTTGACCAAGGCCATCGTGCGGCGCTTCGCCGACATGGAAGTCTTCGTCGAGATCCAGGAAAACGTGCGCGGCGCCGACGTTTTCATCCTGCAGTCGACGTCGTATCCGGCCAACGACCATATGATGGAATTGCTGATCATCATCGACGCGCTGCGGCGCGCGTCGGCGCGGCGCATCACGGCAGTGGTGCCCTATTTCGGCTATGCGCGGCAGGATCGCAAAGTCGGGCCACGCACGCCGATCTCGGCCAAGCTCGTTGCCAATCTCATCACCCGAGCCGGCGCCGACCGGGTGATGACGCTCGACCTGCATGCCGGCCAAATCCAGGGCTTCTTCGACATCCCGACCGACAATCTGTTCGCCGCGCCGGTGATGATGCGCGACATCCGCCAGCGCTTCGATCTGAGCAAGGTGATCGTGGTATCGCCCGACGTCGGCGGCGTGGTGCGCGCGCGCGGGCTCGCCAAGCGCATCAATACGCCGCTCGCCATCGTCGACAAACGGCGCGAGCGGCCGGGCGAATCCGAAGTGGCCAACGTCATCGGCGAGGTCGAGGGCGGCATCTGCATCCTGGTCGATGATATCGTCGACTCAGGCGGTACGCTGGTGAATGCCGCCGACGCGTTGCTCGAAAAAGGCGCCACCGCGGTCTACGGCTACATCACTCACGGCGTGCTCTCCGGTGGTGCCGTCGCCCGCGTCGGCAAATCCAATCTCAAGGAACTGGTGATCACGGATTCGATCCAGCCGACGCAAGCGGTCACCGAGTCCAAAAATATCCGCGTGCTGTCGATCGCGACCTTGATCGGCGAAGCCATCACCCGGACCGCCGCCGAAGAATCGGTCTCAAGTCTTTTCGACTGAAGCGGCTTTCCGCCCTCGTCATCCCCCGAGTCAACTTGTCGCAGGCCGGTCTGTGGACGGTCATGGCCGCAGCATTGTGCGCCAAGGCCAAATCACTTCATGAGTGCCGGTAGCGGCGGCGCCGGAGGCTCTTGCGTCGAATTTGGTGAGGGGAATCAGGCCGATTATAGTCGGCGCGCGGGCTGATTTGCGGCTTTCGGTCAACCGACGCGTAAAAGTCTTCCCTGCGTCAAATTGCAGCCGGTATTGGGCGAAGTCCTAGTGGCGTGCGCATTTCCACTCACATGCGGCACCGTGGAGAAGGCATGGCCATCATCGAGATCTCACGCGAGCAGGGCAATAATCCTCTGGAAGTCGTCGAGCGCATGGCGGCCGGCAACAACTGGCCGTTCGAGCGCTCGGGCGAGGACGAGATCGCGCTGGTCGTCACCGGCAAGTGGACCAACTATCAAGTCTCGTTCACCTGGATGAGCGAGATCGAGGCGCTGCATCTGGCCTGCGCGTTCGAAATCAGGGTGCCGGAGCTGCGGCTTCCCGAAGTGCAGCAGCTCGTCGCCATGATCAACGAGCAATTGTGGATCGGCCATTTCGACGTCTGGATGCAGAACGGCATGGTGATGTTCCGCCATGCGCTCCTCCTCGCCGGCGGCGTGCCGGCGTCGGGCCGCCAATGCGAGGCCTCGCTCGGCTGCGCGCTCGATGCCTGCGAGCGCTACTTTCCCGCGTTCCAGTTCGTGGTCTGGGCCGGCAAGTCGGCACGCGAGGCGATGGAGTCCGCCATGTTCGAGACCTCGGGCGAGGCGTGACGAGCGCGACGCCGGATCTGCGCGATTTCTCCGGCCACCTCGTCCTGGTCGGCGCCGGCAAGATGGGCAGCGCGCTGCTCGAAGGCTGGCTGCGGTTCGGCCTCGATCCAAAGCACGTCGCGGTGATCGAGCCGCAGCCCACGCCGCAAATCTCTACGCTCACGACCCGCGGACTGATGCTCAATCCGCAACTGCGTGCGCTTGCCGATGTCGCCGCCGTCGTCATCGCGGTAAAGCCGCAAACCGCGGCGGAAGCGATCCCACCGCTCAAGCCGCTGATCGGCGCCTCGACCGTCGTCGTCTCGATCATGGCCGGGCGCACGCTGCAATTCATCGCCGGCGCGCTGAACGCACCGTGCGCGCTGGTGCGCGCCATGCCCAACACCCCGGCCGCGATCGGTCGCGGCATCACCGTCGCGGTGCCGCGCGACGTCAATCCGGCGCAGCGCAAGCTTGCGCATCGCCTGCTCTGCGCAACCGGCACCGTCGAATGGACCGACGACGAAGCGCTCATGGACGCCGTCACCGCCGTCTCGGGATCGGGGCCCGCGTATGTTTTTTTCTTGGCGGAAGCGCTGGCCGAAGCCGGCGTCGCCGCCGGCCTGCCGCCGTCGCTGGCCGCCACGCTCGCGCGTGAAACCGTCGCCGGTTCGGGCGAGTTGTTGCACCTCTCCGACCTCGACGCCGCAGTGTTGCGGCAGAATGTGACGTCGCCCGGAGGCACGACTGCGGCCGCGCTCGAAGTGCTGATGGGCAAAGACGGCCTGTCGCAGTTGATGCGCAACGCGGTTGACGCCGCGACCAAGCGATCGCGGGAACTTGCCGGCTGAACCTCTCCCTAGCGCCGCCTTGGAACCGTCCCATCGCCGGCCTACATTGAACCAGTAGTCGCGCGCATTGGGCATTGCCCAAGAGTTTGGTGCCCAAGACTTCGGTGCACAGGAGTTCGGTCATGGTTCGCAAGCCCGCCCGTAAACCCGCACGATCGTCCTCCGCCGCGAAACCCACAGCGCCTGCTGGCGCGGGTAGCGAGCGCGAAAAAATTATTGCTGCCTTCCTGGCGCTGCTGGCGGAGAAACCGATCGAGCAGATCGGCCTCGCCGAAATCGCCAAGGAGGCCGGCGTATCGCTCGGCCAATTGCGCGGCGAATTCGCCTCGACGCTGGCGATCTTCGCCGCTCACATCAGGGCGACCGACCGCGCCGTGCTCGCCGCGGATTTGAGCGACATGGCCGAGGAACCGCCGCGCGAGCGGCTGTTCGACGTGCTGATGCGGCGGCTCGAAGTGCTGGCGCCGCATCGCGAGGCAGTGCGCTCGCTGTTGCGATCCGCCCGGCGCAGTCCGCCGCTCGCTCTGGCGCTCAATGGATTGGCGGTGCGCTCACAGCAATGGATGCTGACCGCCGCCGAGATCAACGCCTCGGGACCGCGCGGCATGATACGTGCGCAGGGCTTGGCGCTCTTGTTCAGCTCGGTGCTGGGCACCTGGGTGCGCGACGACGATCCCGGACTTGCCCGTACCATGGCGGCGCTCGACCGCGCGCTGGCCCGCGGTCAGCGCTTTTCCGGCTTCCTCGACGATTTGTGCCACATCCCGTCACGGCTGTGCCGGCTGCGGCCGCGCCGGCGCCGGCGGGATGGCGATGCCGAGGAAGAGTCGGCCGTTGCCTGATCGGGCCCGCCGTTTTACCAAACGTTACCCACGCGCGGTGTCCACAGCAAAGCTTAGAATGCCTATAAACAAAGGTTTTTCATTGCGTCGCTAAACTGGCTGCGCTAAAGTTAGTTGCAGATCGAACCAATTGCCGCCGGGCCGTCCTGCCATGATCGTGTGTTCTTGTAACGTGTTCACGGATCGCGACGTGCGCGGCACGCTCGCGGCCGGTGAAGGTTGTCCGCGTACGGCCGGCGAAGTCTATCATTGCCTGGGTTGCAGCGCCCAATGCGGTCGCTGCGCGCGCACCATCCGGCGCATCATGGACGAGGCGCTGGCCCCTGCCGCGCCGGTTGGGCGCTACGCCGACGCCCAGAACGAGTCCTGATCTTTCCGCCGATCGCCGACAGCCTTCCACAGACCGGGCGCGGCCTATCGCGGACTAGCTTTTAATTGTTATAATTAAAGTCTGAGCCACACATCGTGCGGCGCCGACCCCCATTGCAGGAGCACGATCATGAAAGGCGACCCGGGAGTCATCGACTTCCTCAATAAGGGACTGCGCCACGAACTGACGGCGATCAACCAATACTGGCTGCATTATCGGCTGCTCGACAATTGGGGCTACAAGGCGCTCGCCAAGCAATGGCGCAAGGAATTGATCGAGGAGATGCAGCACGCCGACAAGCTGGTCGGGCGCATCATCTTCCTCGACGGATTCCCCAACATGCAGGTGCTCGACCCGCTGCACATCGGCCAGAACGTCAAGGAAGTCCTCGATTGCGACCTCACCGCGGAAATGTCGGCGCGCGCGCTCTACCAGGAGGCCGCCACCCACTGCCATGGCGTGAAGGATTACGTGACGCGCGACCTGTTCGAGAAGCTGATGCACGACGAGGAAGAGCACATCGATTTCCTCGAGACCCAGCTCGACCTGGTCGCCAAGCTCGGGCTCGAGCTCTACGCCCAGCATCACATCGGCGAGCTCGAAGAGGGCGAGGACTGAGCGGCGTCATTCGCTCACGCCACCGCAATCGTTAAGAGAGTCTTAACGGAGTTTCGCCGCCCCATCGCGGCAGGCGAATTGGCGCGCTCGCGCCCGATCTAAGCTGCCGTTCAACCGGCTTGCTTTGCACCGCACTCGCCGCGGTGGATTAACAATCACGGTTAAATCTTAAGGTTAAGACCCGCTTAAATAATTGCTGCCATCTTCGGCCCGGTTCAACGACGGCGGGCCGCCGCATACGTGGCCCGGCCGAGGAAAGGACGAAGCCATGGTCAGCGTCAAATTCTTCGCTAGCGCTGCTGCGATAGGCTTGCTCAGCACAGCCGCACTCGCAGCCGATCTCCCTCCCCCCCAGATGTATCAACCGCCACCGCAGGTGGCGTATCAGCCCGCGCCGGTCGTATCCAGCGGCTGGTATCTGCGCGGCGACGTCGGCGTCGGCATGCAGACGTTCGGCGATTTCCCGCACTCGCAGACGAATTCGGCTTTCACCTGGCCGGCGAGCTGGGCCATCGTGCAAAAAGACATCCAAGACACCGCGATCTTCGGCGGCGGTATCGGCTACGAGTGGAACAACTGGTTCCGGACGGATATTACCGCCGAATACCGCACCAAGGCGGCGTTCAAGGCCACCGGCCGCTTCACCGAATTCTGCGCCGGCGGCGGCAACTGCTTCGACGTCACCGACGGCAACTTCTCGTCGGCCGTGTTCATGGCCAACGCCTATTTCGATCTCGGCACTTGGTGGTGCATCACGCCCTACATCGGCGCCGGCCTCGGCAGCGCTTATAATCGCATCACTGACGTGCAGGATCTCGGCATCAACCCCGCCGGTGCCCCCGGCTTCGGCTTGACCTCGGCGGACGCGGCGAATTGGAATTTTGCCTGGAATGCCCAGGCCGGCCTCACCTACAACGTCAATAACAACTTCAAGGTCGATTTCAGCGCCCGCTACCTGCATCTGGGCTCGCCGGAAACGGCCACGGTGTTCTGCCAGAACACCGCGTCGTGCCCGGGCGCCTTCTACAATCTGAACAACACCAACTCATGGGATTTCAGGATCGGCCTGCGCTGGATGCTGCAGCCCGATATGGTCCCGATGATGGCGCCGCCCCCGCTGATGAGCCGGGGCTGATGCCCAGCGCCTGAACGGCGAAGTCGAAAAGCAACAGACGGCGCGGGCAACCGCGCCGTCTTCGTTTTAGGCGCCACTCCGGAGGCCGGGGCCGGCGCCGATCAGGGTGCGTCTGGCTGCTTGTCTCGCCCCGCCCGGGCTGCCCCGAGCTAACGCTCCATTAAGGTTAATGCCTGATGATCGCCCGCGTCTGGCCGCGCATGGCGCGCCACCGGGACGGAGAATGCGGCCGATGCGTTGGGTCATCTGTGCTTTGGTCGTGCTGTTAGCGCCGGCCGGCGCGCGCGCCGGGGACTTCGACGTGCTGCGCGGCGCGCAACCCGTGGGCTACGCCTCCTATACGCGCTGGAGTGGGTTTTACGCCGGCGGAACGATCGGCGAAGAGTTCGACGGCGCCGATTTCCGCAATATTGGCCAAACCGAAATCCAGACGATCTCGGGATTAAGCTCGATCTTCGCCGGCATCCCGTTGACCAACTTCCCGCGACTGAATTCATTGAACACGAATACACCGAGCTACAGTGCATTCGCCGGTTACAATTACCAATTCGAGGCGGCGGTGGTCGGCCTGGAGTTCAACTTCACCAAAACCTCCTTCAACGCCAGCATCAATGACGTGGAAAGCCACAGCTATTTCACAACCGTCAACAACACCATCTACGACACGGCGTACACCGTGACCACCGGAGCCTCGGCGAAAGTGAACGATTCCGCGTCGCTGCGCGGCCGCCTCGGCTGGGCGTACGGCAATTTCTTGCCCTATGGCTTTGCCGGCGTAACGGTTGCGCAGATCGACGCAACCAAGTTCGTCAACATCACTGTTTGCGGCGAGGAGACCCCGTATGATTGCACCAACCCGCCGCCGCCAAACCCACCGCCGCCGGCGCGGGTCGGCGGTACCTGGACGATAGCCGATCAAGTCACCGGCAAGTGGTACTTTGGCTACGTCGGGGGATTTGGCCTCGATTACGCCCTGACTCAGAACATCTTCCTGCGCGGCGAACTCGAATACACGCAATATACGGCGCCGTTCAATATCAGGCTCAGCGCGACCAGCGTCCACATCGGCGCTGGCTTGAAGTTCTGATCGCCGCGCGCGGCGCAACGCTTCCTAGAACTTTACACCGAGACCGCCGCGGACGGTGTTGACCTGCACGACCAGGTTCGCGATCGGCGCGAACTGCACATATTCGTATTCGGCGCGCAGGAAGACGTTGCGCGTGAGCGCGACGTCGAGGCCGCCGCCGAAGGTGAAGCCGTACATCCATTCGCCGTTTTTGCCGGCGGTGCCCGTGAACGAGAACGGCACGCACGCCGGCGTCGCCGGACCCGCAGGGGTACAGGGCTGATTTTGCGGGTTCTCCACCCCGGAGACGGTAGCCGCAATGTTGACGTTGGCGTGCCCGACGGCAACGCCGGCGAAAGCGTAGGGCAAAAAATTGCCCAGCGCCCAACCGGCCCGCGCGCGCAACGTGCCGAAATTCAGATCCGTGACACTGCCGCTGCCGGTGATGGTCACGTCGTAGGTGTTGCCGCCGGCCGAGGTCTGGCGCGAGATCGGCGTATTCGGCGCGATGAGCGAGAGGTTGGCCTGGTCGTAATTGGCCTCGACGCCCAGCACGAGCCTTTCGAATTGGGTGTTGTAGCCCACAAAGCCGCCGAAACCCGCGGCGCTGTGATTGGCCTGACCGAGCACCGGCCAACTGGACGGCTGCTGCTCGCTCTCTAGTGTCAGATCGCGCAGCACATAAGCGAGCGGCGCCTGCGTGGTCTTGCTGAAGTCACCGCCGGCATTGCTGTAACTGACCTGGCCGCCGATATAGACGCCGGCCCAGCCGTTGACGTTCATAGGTGCCGCCGGTTGCGCGCCGGTCAGCCAACTCAGATCGTCCGCGAAGGCGCTTGGCGCGAACGCAAACGCCAACAGTGCATATATGACGCGACGCATAGGACGCCCTTTCCCCTTGTTGGGTGCGATCTTCGAGCGCGGACATTAAAGGGGGGTTAGCCGGTCAGCCGCCGTTGGCACCGCTTAACTGTTCCAAATATTTAGAATTGGGACCTCGTGACAAATCTGCGCGCGATTTTTTCCGATATCAGAGCAGAGAATTCTGCCGCGTTTTCCGGCACTAAGACGACGCAGCCGCGCACGCGCAAATTCTTGGCAACGGCCGCAACCAACGCGATTCAATAAGCGCTAACCGCAAATGATCTTAAAATTGTCGCTGACGCGGTAGGTAAATCCGCGCTGAATCCGCGCGCCACATTTCAGGTTACGGAATTGTTTGTGCGCGGCCGGCAGCCGCCGCACCGTTCGCGATTGTGACAAAGTGTGTATTGCCGTCGCTGCGATCGCGGGCGGCTCCGCGCAATCACACCGACCCGCCGCAATGCAGGCGGGGCGCCGCAACTCGCGCTTGACGGCGGGGGATCAAATCCTTAATTCCAGGAGCGGGACACCCCTCCCCAACGAGGGGCGCCTATCTGGAAGGATAGACCATGACGATTGCCAAGCCCTCCGTGCGGCCAAGCGTGCCGCACTTTTCGTCCGGCCCCTGTGCCAAGCGCCCTGGCTGGACCCCACAAGCCCTCGCCGACGCATTTGTGGGACGTTCCCACCGCTCGAAGCCGGGCAAGGCCAAGCTCAAGCGCGCTATCGATCTGACCCGCGAGGTGCTGCGCGTGCCTGCGGATTATCGCATCGGCATCGTGCCGGCATCCGACACCGGCGCGGTCGAGATGGCGCTGTGGACGCTGCTCGGCCCGCATCCGGTGACGATGCTGACCTGGGAATCCTTCGGCGAAGGCTGGGTCAGCGACGTTGCCAAGGAGCTCAAGCTCAAGGAGGTGACGGTACTGCGGGCACCGTACGGCGAACTCCCCGATCTCACCAAAGCCGACCCCGCAAGCGACATCGTCTTCACCTGGAACGGCACAACGTCAGGCGTGCGCGTGGCCAACGCCGATTGGATCGCGGCCGACCGGGCCGGACTCACCATCTGCGACGCCACCTCGGCTACCTTCGCCCAGCCGCTCGAATGGGGCAAGCTCGATGTGGTCACGTTCTCCTGGCAGAAGGCGCTGGGCGGCGAGGCGGCCCATGGCATGCTGATCCTGTCGCCGCGCGCTGTCGCGCGGCTCGAAAGCTACACCCCGCCTTGGCCGGTGCCGAAAATTTTCCGCACCACCAAGGGCGGCAAGCTCAACGAAGCCATCTTCCAGGGCGAGACCATCAACACGCCGTCGATGCTGTGCGTCGAGGATTATCTCGACGCGCTCGAATGGGCGAAGTCGGCCGGCGGACTGCCGGCGCTGCACGCCCGCGCCGACGCCAATGCCAAAGTCATCGCCGATTGGGTCGAGCGCACGCCATGGATCGATTTCCTGGCGCGCGATCCGGCGCTGCGTTCCAACACCTCGGTCTGCCTGAAAGTGGTCGATCCGGAGGTAACACGGCTGAACGCCGACGCACAGGCCGCGTTCGTCAAAAGCATCGCCGCAGCCCTCGACAAGGAAGGCATCGCTTACGACATCGATGCCTATCGCGATGCGCCGCCGGGACTGCGCATCTGGTGCGGCTCGACCATCGAGCGCGCCGATGTCGAGGCGCTGACGCCGTGGCTCGACTGGGCCTATGCGGCGGCCAAGGAAGCGCTGGCGAAGGCGGCGTGATTGCTCATGGCCTTGGCTCACATGTTCGCCGATCCTCTCACCGAACGGCTGGTGGCGTTCGTGCGCAACATCGGCATCGAAGTGCGCACCGCCACGCTGCCGGAAAAGACAGTCCTGCCCGGCCTCGACATCCGCCATGGCGCGATCCTGGTCGATGAGGCGCGCATGACCCATCCCGGCGATATTCTGCATGAGGCCGGTCATCTCGCCGTCACCGATCCCGCCGGACGCAACGCACCGCAGCTGTCGCCGACCCCGGCCGAGGAGATGACAAGCATCGCCTGGTCCTATGCCGCGCTACGCCATCTGGCGCTCGA
Organism: uncultured Alphaproteobacteria bacterium; assembly: GCA_963724715.1. Lineage (GTDB taxonomy): Bacteria > Pseudomonadota > Alphaproteobacteria > Rhizobiales > Xanthobacteraceae > BOG-931. The sequence continues at coordinate 1,360,843 of CAVRVV010000009.1, forward strand.
TCCAGCCATCGTGTTTCACGACGATGGCTATAAGGGCGAGGCGGCGTCGCTCATCGAAAATTTCACGGCCGGCCGCTACTTCGGCGTACCGATGTTGCAGTTCTACGGCATGGCGGTCGAGCCCAGGCGCGCCGCCGCGACGGGCGCCGAGCCTTATCCCCACATGTTGCGCTGGTTGCGCTGATCGCAAAGGAATTTTGCCATGACCGCCCGCGTTCTGATCTCCGATGCGTTGTCGCCCGCCGCCGTTCAGATTTTCAAGGATCGCGGTGTCGAGGTCGAATTCCAGCCCAATCTCGGCAAGGACAAGGAAAAGCTCGCCGAGATGATCGACGGCTTCGACGGTCTTGCGATCCGCTCGGCGACCAAGGTCACCGCCAAGATGCTGGAGAAGGCCAAGAGCCTGAAAGTCATCGGCCGCGCCGGCATCGGCGTCGACAATGTCGACATCCCGGCGGCGACCGCGCGCGGCATCATCGTGATGAATACGCCGTTCGGCAATTCGATCACCACGGCGGAGCATGCCATCACGCTGATGCTGGCGCTGGCGCGGCAAATCCCGGAAGCCGATGCTTCGACGCGGGCCGGCAAATGGGAGAAGAACAAATTCCTCGGCGTCGAGATTTTCTCGAAAACGCTCGGCATCATCGGCTGTGGCAATGTCGGATCGATCGTCGCCGACCGGGCGCTCGGGCTGAAGATGAAGGTGATTGCCTACGATCCGTATTTGTCGGCCGAGCGCGCGGTTAAACTCGGCGTCGAAAAGGTCGAGCTCGACGAGCTGTGGCGGCGCGCCGATTTCATCACCTTGCACACGCCGCTGACCGACAAGACCCGCGACATCGTCAATGCCGGAACGCTTAAGCTCGTCAAAAAAGGCGTGCGGCTGATCAACTGCGCGCGCGGCGAACTGGTGGATGAGACGGCGCTGTGCGAGGCGCTCAAATCCGGTCACGTCGCCGGCGCCGCGGTCGACGTCTTCCGGGAAGAACCTGCGACGCAGAGCTGCCTGTTCGGCTTGCCGAACGTGGTGTGCACGCCGCATCTCGGCGCCTCGACCATGGAGGCGCAGGAAAACGTGGCGCTGCAGGTCGCCGAACAGATGGCGGACTATTTGCTGCGTGGCGCGATCTCCAACGCCGTCAATTTTCCCTCGATCAGCGCCGAGGAAGCGCCGAAACTCAAACCTTTCGTGGCGCTCGCCGACAAGCTCGGCTCGTTCGCCGGCCAGCTCACCGAAAGCGGCATCACCCGCGTGCAGATTTCCTACGAGGGCGGCGTGGCGCAGCTCAACACCAAGGCGCTGACCTCGGCCGCGGTCGCCGGCCTGCTGCGCCCGATGCTGCAAGACGTCAACGTCGTCTCGGCGCCGATCGTCGCCAAGGACCGCGGCATCGTCGTCGAAGAGACGCGGCGCGAAGCCGAAGGCGATTACGAGAGCCTGATCACGGTCACGGTGACGACCGACCGGCAGACCCGCTCGGTGTCGGGCACGGTCTATGCCGACGGCCACCCGCGCATCATCAACATCAAAGGCATCCGCATGGACGCCGAATTCGGCCCGTCGATGCTCTACGTGACCAACCAGGACAAGCCCGGCTTCGTCGGCCGCTTCGCGACGCTGCTCGCCGGCGCCGGCATCAACATCGCCACCTTCCATCTCGGCCGCGAATCCGCCGGCGGCGACGCCATCGCGCTGGTCGAAGTCGACGGCACGGTGCCGCCGAGCGTGCTCGCCGAAGTGCGGAGAATCCCCAACGTGCAGCAGGTCAAGACGTTGCGGTTTTGAAGTTGAGAGTGCAAGCAGTGCGGGAATGGGCTATTATGCGTAAAGCTCGCTCTTAAAGGATCAGTTCATGGCCCGCCCCATCGTCATCCACGCTGATTGGGATCCCGAAGCCGCCGTCTGGGTGGCGACGACAAGCGATCTGAGAGGACTTGTTACCGAGGCGGAAACGATTGAGGCCCTGCGCGCAAAGCTGCCCGGAATGATCCTTGATCTGCTGGAAGAGTACGGCGATTCCGATCTTCCGGCCTCGATTGAAATCATTGCCAGAGCAAGTGATCGTTTGGTTGCCGCGGAATAACTGGCATGGCGGATTATTACCGCGATGTTGTTCGGCTATTGCGAGAAAGCGGATACGAATTTAGGCGGCAGGGCTGTGGTGACCACGAGATTGGTGGAGTCCCAAGACGGGAATCCGAGTGACCGTCGACCGAAAGCTGAAATCTAAATTTACAGCGAATGGCATTCTAAAAGATGCTGGACTTGCGAAAGCCTTTTGAGTCTTACGTCGCTTTTGACGCGTCACGTTTTCGTTGCCGTGGTAATCCCGGTGAACACCAGCCCATAGCCGACGGCGTGATAGAGCTCGAAGCGCTCGCCCAACAGCACGATCGCCAGCACCGAGCCGAACACCGGCACCAGATGGATGAACGGCGCGGCGCGGTTGGCGCCGATGAGCTCGATGCCGCGGTTGAGGAACAAATAGCCGAGCAGTGACGGGAAGATGCAGATGAAGGCGAAGCTGAGAAAGCTCTCGGCATCGAACACCATCGTCCGTCCGCTGGCGATTTCAAGCACCACGAGCGGAATGAGCAGCACCGCGCCGCCGCCCATGCCGGCGGCGAGAAACGACAACGGATGGATCGGCGGCCGCTTACGCAGGATGGCCATGTAGAAGCCGTAGAACACCAGCGCGATCACGAACCAGACGTCGCCCTGATTGAACGCGATGCCGAGCAGGATCGCGAGGCTGCCGTGGCAGATGATGACGATGACGCCGCTGAGCGAAACGCAGATGCCGCCGGCTTGCCGCACGGTCAGACGGTCGCCGAACAGCGCAAAAGTCCACAATGCGACGAACAAAGGCCCGATCGATTGCAGCAGCAGTCCGTTGATCGCGGTGGTGTATTGCAGGCCATAATAGGCCATCGTGTTGTAGGCGGAGAAGCCGGTGAACGCGAGCAGCGTCATCATCCCGGCATGTTTGCGGATGATGGGCCAATCGCGCCGCAGATGGCCGGCCGCGAACGGCAACAGAATCAGGAACGCGCCGGCCCAGCGGCCGAACGCAAGCGTCATCGGCGGGATATGTCCGACAACGAAGCGGCCGAGCACCGTATTGCCGGCCCAGAACAGCGAGGTCAGCGACAGCAGCAGATAAGGCTGGTCGGACAACCAGCCGCCGACGCGGGCGGAAGTGGATGCGGGCGCGCCCGGCATGGCGGCATTCCCCTTGTCGATCTTGGAACGACCGCGCAGCGATCGAACGGCGGCCCGCTTTGTAGAAACTTCAAAACCGCCGCACCAGCCCAGGGGCGGCATGGCTGCCCTGGCTGCGCCCGCGCTTTGCGTCAATTTGCCCGCGGCCAAGCCGCATTGTCGCCTTAGCGGCACTGCAAATCCGCAACCAGGCGACAAGGCTAACGGCAAATTCCTTGTGGAAACAATCGTTTGGTGGAAACCACGGCACCCGGCTGCAACCGCTTTTCCTTGCTTCGAACGGTTTCATCCTTTATCCGGGACAGTCGGCTACGGCCGGTATCCGATTCATGTGACGTTTTCATCGCTCTCCTGGGGTCAGTTCCTCATGGCAAATGTTGTCGTGGTCGGCTCCCAGTGGGGCGACGAAGGCAAAGGCAAGATCGTCGACTGGCTCTCCGAGCAAGCCGACATCGTCGTCCGTTTCCAGGGCGGCCATAATGCCGGCCATACCCTCGTGATCAACGGCACCACCTACAAGTTGTCGCTGTTGCCCTCGGGCGTGGTGCGGCCGGGCAAGCTCTCGATCATCGGCAACGGCGTCGTGCTCGACCCGCATGCGCTGCTCAACGAGATCGCCACCCTGAAGAAACAAGGCGTCACCGTCACGCCGGAGAATCTGCGCATCGCCGAGAACACGCCGCTGATCCTGCCGCTGCATCAGGAGCTCGACGTCGCGCGCGAAAAGGCCTCGGGCAAGGGCGCGATCGGCACCACCGGCCGCGGCATCGGCCCAGCCTACGAAGACAAGGTCGGCCGCCGCGCCATCCGGCTGATGGATCTCGCCGACCTGCAGATGCTCAACGGCAAGATCGACCGGCTGCTTGCTCATCACAATGCGCTGCGCCGCGGGCTCGGCATGAGCGAGATCGCGCCGCGCACGATCTACGATGAATTGGCCGCGGTGGCGCCCAAGGTCCTGCCGTACATGGACTCGGTGTGGTCGCTACTCGACGACCGGCGCCGCGAGGGCAAGCGCATTCTGTTCGAAGGCGCCCAAGGCGCGCTGCTCGACATCGACCACGGCACTTATCCGTACGTCACGTCGTCGAACACGGTGGCGGCGCAGGCCGCGACCGGCTCCGGGCTTGGGCCCAACGCGATCGGTTACGTGCTCGGCATCTGCAAGGCCTACACCACCCGCGTCGGCGCCGGGCCGTTTCCGACCGAGCAGCTCAACGAGATCGGCAGGACGCTGGGCGAGCGCGGCAAGGAATTCGGCGTCGTCACCGGCCGGCCGCGGCGCTGCGGCTGGTTCGACGCCGTTTTGGTGCGCCAGACCGTACGCACCAGCGGCATTCGCGGCCTAGCTCTGACCAAGCTCGACATCCTCGACGGTTTCGAGGAGATCAAGGTCTGCGTCGGCTATCGGCTCGACGGCAAGGAGATCGATTATCTGCCGGCGAGCGAGCATGCCCAGGCGCGCGTCGAGCCGATCTACGAGACCATCGCCGGCTGGCAGGAGAAAACCGCCCGCGCCCGCTCGTGGGCGGAATTGCCGGCCCAGGCCATCAAATACGTCCGCCGGATCGAGGAACTGATAGGCTGCTCGGCGGTGTTGTTGTCGACGAGTCCTGAGCGTGAGGACACGATCCTGATGCAGAATCCGTTCGAAACCTAAGCGATGAAATTTTAGGAAGGCAAGCGTAAGCTTAATCCATGACCGACTACCAACCGCTCATAGCGCGAGCCATAGAGGGGCTTGGCAAAAGCACCGGCGAAGCCCGCCGCGCGCTCTATGAGCGAGCACGCTCGGCGCTGGTCACGCAGTTGCGCTCGGTCGAGCCGGCACTCTCCGAATCCGAGATCACCCGCGAGCGCCTGTCGCTCGAAGAGGCGATCCGCAAGGTCGAGGCGGACGCCGCGCGCAAGTCCCGCATGGAGGCGCGAACCGAGCCGCGTTTCGAACCCCGTCCGCTCAGACCGCCAAGTCGTCCGGCTCCCGCCGCAATGCCGGCACCGCCCCCACCGCCTGCCGCGGTCCCACCGCAGCCCGCCGCGCCCCCTGCTGCCGAACCGCCGCAGCCGGAACCCCTTGAGGCCCGACACGACGAGCCGCCGCAACTGCGGGACGATTTCGACGAGCTGGAGCAAGCCGAACCGCCGCCCCCGCCGCCGCCCCGGCCTATACCGTCTAGTGCACGCGGCCGGCTGTTAAGCGCGCGCACGCCTTCGCCCGGCCGGGAAGGGCTCAGGGGTTTCCGCGACGTCGTACACGATGTCGACGACCTCGGCTCCGCCAGCGCCCGCGCGGCCCAATCCGCGCGCGACACCCGCGACACTTATGAGCCGCAGCCGCGCCGCTTGCCGCGCGACGACGATCCGGCGCCGGCGCCGTACGAGCCTGAGCTCGATCTGGATGATTTAGGCGCCCACGAGGATGACCCGCGGCGCCCGCAGAGTCTCGAACAATCTTTTGAGCTCGACGAGGAGCGGCCGTTTCCGTCGCAGTCGGCGCGGGCCCGTTCGGCGCGACAGCCGGAATCTGAAGACGAGTACGAACACGCGCCGCCGCCGCGCTCCTATGTCGGCCTCATCAAGCTCGTCGTGCTGGCGTGCATCGTCGGCATCGTCGCGGCGGTTGTTTATTGGCAATTGCCGAACATGAAACGCATGGTCGCGCAATTCGGGGCGCGACAGCCGGCCCAGACGACACCAGCGCCGGCGCCGTCCGAACCGAAATTTTCCGGCCGCGTCCCGCAGGAGCAAACGCCCGGGCAGGCGGCCAACAGCGGCGCGCCCGGGAATCAGGCGGCGCCCGCCGTGGCGCAACGGGTCGTGCTCTACGAGGAAGATCCGAACGACCGGAACGGCAAACGCTTTGTCGGCTCGGCGATCTGGCGCACCGAGACTGTCTCGCCCGGGGCGGGGCTGGCGCCGGAGCTCGCGGTGCGCGCGGATATCGAAATTCCGGATCGGCGGATGACCGTAACCTGGTCGCTACGCCGCAACACCGACAAGGCGCTGCCGGCAAGCCATACCATCGAGATCATGTTCAACCTGCCGGCCGATTTTCCCGGCGGCGGCATCGCCAACGTGCCCGGCGTGTTGATGAAGCAAGCCGAGGAGGCGCGCGGCACGCCGCTTGCCGGGCTCGCGGTCAAAGTCACCAACGGGTTTTTCCTGATCGGCCTGTCCGCGGTCGACGCCGACCGGCAACGCAACATGCAGCTGCTCAAGGATCAGGAGTGGTTCGACGTTCCCATCGTCTATACCAACGGCGGCCGCGCCATCATGGCGGTGGAAAAGGGCCCGCCGGGCGACCGCGCCTTTGCTGACGCCTTCGCGGCGTGGGCCAAGTGAACGGCACAAGTGAACGGCACAAGTGAACGCATTATTGCTATAGTCCGCCGGACGTAAGGCTCGTGTACCGGGAGTGGTTCATTGGCGACGCGTGCGAAAACAAGTGCACCCGATGCCGGCGCGATGCAGCCGGCCACAAGCCCGCACATCGCTTCGGCGCTGCGCACGCTGGACAACGAACGCGACGGCGTCGCTGCGCTAGCGGCCGCCATGTGCGACGGCCTTGGCGCCCCTTTCGTCGCCGCTGTTGAAACGATCCGCAATGCGCACGGTCGCGTCATCGTCACCGGCATGGGCAAGTCCGGCCATGTCGGCAGAAAGATCGCCGCGACGCTGGCCTCCACCGGCACGCCGGCATTCTTCGTGCACGCCGCCGACGCCAGCCATGGCGACCTCGGCATGATCACGTCGGAAGACGTGATGCTGGCACTGTCCTGGTCGGGCGAGACCGAAGAGCTGAAAGATCTGATCAACTATTCCCGCCGTTTCCGCATCCCGCTGATCGCCGTCACGGTCAGCGCCGACAGCACGCTGGGCAAGTCCGCCGACGTCGTCTTGGCGCTGCCGGCAACGCGCGAAGCTTGTCCGCATAATCTCGCGCCAACGACGTCTTCGCTGATGCAGCTCGCGCTCGGCGACGCCCTTGCGATTGCGCTCCTCGAAAGCAAAGGCTTCAGCGCGATGGACTTCGGCGTATTTCATCCGGGCGGCCAGCTCGGCGCGGCGCTCAAATTCGTTCGCAACGTCATGCATCCCGGAACTGCCGTGCCGCTGATCAAACGCGGCGCGCCGATGTCGGAAGCGATTGTCGAAATGTCCGCCAAGGGCTTTGGCTGCGTTGCCGTCACCGACGATAGCGGTAAGCTCGCCGGCGTCATCACCGACGGCGATTTAAGACGTCATATGCGCGCCGACCTGCTGCAAGCGCCGGTCGATGAGGTCATGACCGTATCGCCAAAGGTCGTTCGTCCGGATCAGTTGGTCAGCGAAGCGCTGCAACTGCTCAATTCGTCGAAAATCACGGCGCTCGTTGTCGTGGAGGCGGGCCGACCGGTCGGCATCGTGCATTTCCACGATCTGCTGCGCGCCGGCGTGGCATGAGATTGCGCGCCGCCCGAGCGCGGCGGCTAGAGCGGGATGAGTTTAGCCTGAATTGATTAGGGATTCCCAAATCAGTCGTGTTCTGATTCAACATGCTGGCTGGGCACGGAGGCCAGCATGGATGGGCAAACCTTATTCTATTGATCTTCGCGAACGGGTAGTTGCGGCGGTTGAGACCGGCGGCATGTCGTGCCACCGGGCGGCGGCGCACTTTGGCGTGAGCATCAGCGCGGCCATCAACTGGGTACAGCGCTTGCGTGAGACCGGCAGCGTTGCGCCGGGCAAGATGGGCGGACACAGGCCGAAGTCGATTTCGGGCGAGCACCGTGCTTAGTTGTTGGAGCGGACGCGGGAGAAAGACTTCACCTTGCGCGGGCTTGTGGCCGAACTCGCCGAGCGCGGTCTCAAGGTCGATTACCGGACGGTCTGGAGCTTCGTCCACGCCGAGAAGCTGAGCTTCAAAAAAAACCGTGGTGGCTGGCGAACGCGACCGTCCCGACGTGGCGCGGCGGCGGGCGCAGTGGACCAAGTATCAGGGGCGCATTGATCCTCATCGTCTGGTCTTCATCGACGAGACCTGGACCAAGACCAACATGGCGCCGTTGCGCGGATGGGCGCCGCTCGGCATGAGGCTTCCGGCCAAGGTCTCGCACGGCCACTGGAACACGACCACCTTCCTGGCTGCGCTGCGCCATGATCGGATCGACGCGCCGTGGCTTCTCGAGGGTCCGATCGACGGCGACAGCTTTCAAATCTACGTCGAGAACGTCCTCGTCCCGACGCTTCGTCCCGGCGACATCGTCATCATGGACAATCTCGGCAGCCACAAAGGCAAAGTCGTGCGCCGGCTCATCCGCGCGGCCGGCGCCAAGCTGATCTTCTTGCCCAAATACTCACCCGACCTAAATCCCATCGAACAGGTCTTCGCCAAACTCAAGCACCTGTTACGCAACGCCGCCGCCCGCACCGTCGACGCAATCTGCACGGCGATCGGCCAGAGCCTCGCAGCATTCACCTCCGACGAATGCCTCAACTATTTCCGAAACGCTGGATATGCCTTAACCTAAATGCATCCCGCTCTAGTACAGGCCGCCGCGGCTGACCGGCCTGTCATCATCGCTCTGAGACTCGACGGCGGCAGCAGGGGCAGCCGGCGCACTTGCCGTCGTGCCGGTAACGGCGGGCTTCGCCGGTTCGGTCTCGGCTTGCCGATGCGCAACGTAGTCGTCGTAGCCCGGCGTGCCCGGCCGCGGCGGGATGCCTTCGGGCATGCCGCCGGCCCAGTGCGGCCAATGATCGGCCGTAAAGCCGGCAACGGAGCCGCACGATCCCAGCAACAGGCCGAGACCGAGCCCCATCAATGCCACGGAGAGCCGTTTGACTATCATGCCAGCCGCAGGGTTGGGCCTCGTTTGGCCGGTACAGGCTATTTGGACGTGCGCTGCTTTCGTGGCGGGACTGTGATGTCCTGAAAATACGCGCGTTCCGCTTCACCGATGGCGGCGCCTGACCCCATAATTGGCGCCCGTCCGCAAACAACTAAACTTCTATGGTTTCGGTGTGAACGATTTCCTAACCTGCCGTCAATGGCGCCAATGACGTACCGGCGACGCTCCGCGATGCCTCTGCGGCACGCCACGCTGCGCGTGGCGCTCGCGCTGACGCTTGTCCTGTTGGCGGGATGCAGCAGCCTGGCGGGGCCGCAAGACGGCGCAGCGACCGCGCCTTTGAATTCGGATTACCGCCGCATGATCGCCACACATCTCAAGAGCGCATTCACGAAGTCGCCAATGACCGGCCCGGCCGAGATATCGGACCCGCGGTGGGTTCTGGCCAACAAGGGATGGAGCTGGCAGGTCTGTGTTCGCTTCCAAGATCGCGGTCACCAGCGTACATATGCCCTGTTCTTCAAAGGCTCGGAATTCCTTGATGAGCGATACGCGGTTTTGACCGATGCCTGCGACGCGCAAACCTATTCCGAATTCGATCTGGGTTCAGGTGTGATGAGGCCGGGGGCTGTCGGCGATCCGGGGCCGCTGTATTAGATGCGTGCGATGGTCGGCGACAGGTCCGCGCGATGAATGACGGCGGCGGCAATGGGTGGCTCGTGGGCGGTGCGGCCACCGTCATCTTTGCGGCATTGATGAGCGCGTTACTGATTGTCGCACTCTACCCGTGGCTCGCGCGCTATGCGCTGGCCAAGCCGAATGCCCGCTCGTCGCATCGCACGCCAACGCCGCAAGGCGCCGGCATCGCCGTCATCGCCGCGACGATAGGTGCCGCCGGTGTCGCGCTGGCAATTTTCTCCCTGGGCGCTGCGCCCGCCTTGAACCTGCCGAAAGTCGTCGCCGCGGCGCTGCTCATGACTTGCCTCGGTGCGTTCGACGATATTCGGCCGCTTCCCGCCGGACTGCGCTTGATCCTGCAGGCGGTGGTGATCGCGGGCATCATCTATACGCTGCCCGATCAGCTCCGTGTCGTGCCGCTATTGCCGTGGTGGCTCGAGCGGCTCCTGCTGCTGGTCGGCGGCTTGTGGTTCGTCAATCTGGTCAACTTCATGGACGGCATCGACTGGATGACCGTCGCGGAAGTGGTGCCGCTCACGGCGACCCTCACGGTGCTTGGCATAGCGGGCGCGCTGCCATCCTACGGTACGGTGCTGGCGCTCGCGCTCGGCGGCGCCACGCTCGGATTTGCTTATTTCAATCGCCCGGTAGCCAAAGTTTTCCTTGGTGACGTCGGCAGTCTTCCGATCGGTTTTATCATTGGCTGGCTGCTGCTGCTGGTCGCCGGCGGCGGCCATCTGGTCGCCGCTGTCGTGATGCCGCTCTATTATCTCGCCGACGCCACGATCACCCTGTTCCGCCGCCTCATCCGGCGTGAGCCGTTCTGGGAAGGGCATCGCACGCACTTCTATCAGCGCGCCACCGACAAGGGTTTTACGACCATGGCCGTGGTCGCGCGCGTGTTCGCCGTCAACATCGGCCTCGGCATTCTGGCGGTCGTATCCGTGATCGTGCCGGGTCGGCCAAGCGAGATCGCCGCGCTGACGGTTGGCGCGATTCTCGTTGCCTGGCTGCTCGCCGCGTTCGAACGGGGCCGCACGTGAGCCACATCCTTGTCACCGGCGCATCCGGTTTCATCGGCAGCGCCGTAGTCGCGGCCTTGGCACGCGACGGCCACACGGTGCGCGCGGCGGTGCGGCGGCCGCATCTGCCGTTCCCCGACGGCGTCGACGTGGTGCAGCATCCGGATTTGGCGGAAGCGTTCGACTGGCAGCCGCTGCTACAAGGCGTCGATCAGGTCGTTCATCTCGCCGGCATCGCCCATAGCCGCGGCACCGACGCCGCCTCGTATGATCGCATCAACCGGTTGGCGACGGCGCGGCTGGCCGCGGCCACGGCGCAAGCCCGCGTCGGGCACTTTGTTTTTATTTCCTCGATCCGCGCGCAAACCGGGCCGGCCGCCGATCATGCCCTGACCGAGCGCGACCCACCGGCGCCGACCGAGGTCTATGGCCGCTCAAAACTCGCCGCCGAGGAGGCCGTGCGCCGATCCGGCGCGCCGTTCACCATCCTGCGCCCGGTACTGCTCTATGGTCCGGGCGCGAAGGGAAATCTGGCGCTGCTCGCGCGCGCCGCCGCGACCCGGTTGCCGCTGCCGGTCAGGGATTTCGGCAACCGCCGCTCGCTGCTCGGCATCGACAATTTCATCTCGGCATTGGCTTTCGTGCTGGCGACGCCGGCCACCATCGGCGAGACTTATCTGGTGGCCGACCCCGGAATTCCGCCGCGGCTATCCGATGTTTTTGTAACGCTGCGGCAGGCTCAAGGCCGCCGCGCGTTCATCATGTCGATGTCGCCGGACTATATCGAGCTGCCGCTGCGCTTTTTCCGGCGTACCGATCTCTGGCACAGCATCGGCGGCAATTTGCGCGTCGATGCCGGCAAGCTGATCGCGGCGGGCTGGCGGCCGGCGCACGATACCCCGGCCGGCCTCGCCGCGATGGTTCAGGCCGCGGCGCCGCGAAAGTCGGGCACCGCGTCGCGCAGCACGCGGTAGATCGCCTCGCGTTCCTCCCGGACCAATCCCTGCTCCAGCATGGCGAGCCAGCCGCGCATGGAATCGATCGGCGGCTGCACCGGACGCGCGGCGACGACGCCGACAAAGCCGATGTCCACCATCGGCTCCTCGCGCGCGAACAGGATTTCCTGCATCCGCTCGCCCGGGCGCGTGCCGGTGAACACGATATCGACGTCGCGGCCCGGTTCCAGGCCGGCGAGCCGGATCATGCGCTCGGCCAGATCGACGATCTTCACCGGCTGGCCCATATTGAGCACATAGACCGAGACGTCGGAGCGGTCAGGCCCTAGCGCGTGGCTCGCCGCAGTGACGACAAGATCGCACGCCTCGCGAATGGTCATGAAGTAACGCACCATGTCGGGATGGGTGACGGTGACCGGACCACCGGCATCGATCTGCGCCTTGAACTTCGGCACCACCGAGCCGGTGGACGCGAGCACGTTGCCGAACCGCACCGCGATCAGCCGCATGGCGCGGCGGTCGGTTTCGACGCGGCGCGAGAAATCGGCATCGAGCGCCTGACAATACATTTCGGCAAAGCGCTTGGTGGCGCCGAGCACCGAGACCGGCTCGATCGCCTTGTCGGTCGAGATCATCACCATCGCCGCGGCCCCCGCCGCGGCGGCGGCGTCGGCGACATTGACCGAGCCGAACACGTTGGTCTTGATCCCCTCCTCCCAATTCGCCTCCAAGAGCGGCACGTGCTTGAGCGCCGCGGCGTGAAAGACGATGTCGGGCTTGAAATCCGTCATCAGCCGGAACACGCGATTGCGATCGCGGACGTCGGCGATGCGGCCGTCGATTACCGGTCGCGCCTGTTTGATGGCAAGGGCTTCCAGCACCGCGTGCAGCGCCGGCTCCGAATTCTCGATGACGAGCAGCCGCGACGCGCCGAAGGCGATGACGCGGTCACAAATTTCGGCGCCGATCGAGCCGCCGCCGCCGGTCACCACGACCGATTTGCCGTTGAGGAAGGTTTCCAGCCGCGCGTAATCGATCTTGACGCTCGGCCGCAGCAACAAATCCTCGACATTGACTGGCGCCAGCCGCGGCATTTCGCCGGCGTCATCGAGCGAAGGCAGCCGGCTGACCGCAAGACCGAGGCGGCGTGCATGCATCAAGGTCGCTTCGGGTTTTGCATCCGGCTCGAACGCCGACGGGGTGAAGATCACCCGCGAGATCGGGGTATCGCGTTGGGCAAAGTCGTTGACGACGGCATCGAGAGCCGAAAAATAGCCGAGAACGGGAATGCCGCGGATCGACTGCCCCTGATCGCCGGCCGACTGCGACAGCACGCCGACCGGCCAGATTTTCTTGACCGCGCCGCTTTCGATGGCGCGCAGCAACACCTCGGCATCGGCGGCACGGCCGAGCACGAGGGCGGGATTGGCGGCCTCTGCGCGGGCGTGATGTCGGGTGCGCGTGTAGCGGAAATAACGATAGGCAAGCGGCGGTCCGCCGAGGAAGACGAATTGCAGCACCCAATAGAGGACGATGGTGATCTTGCCGAAGAAGAACTGCCCGAGCACATTGGGCGCGACCAGCACGTAATCGAGCACCAAGAGCGATACGGCGAGCACCGACGACGCGCGCAGGATGTTCATCAAATCCGGCAGCGACGCGAACCGCCACTTCGCCTCGTAGAGATGGAACAGGTAATAGACGATCCCGGCATAGGCGACGAAGCATGGCAGGAACAGGAGCAGCGGCTTTTCGCGCTCCATCAAGCCCGCCGCCTCGAAGCGGATGTAGAAGCTCGCGACGACCGCCGCCGCCGTCATGACCAGGTCATGGGCGATAACGAGCGTTCTGCGCGGGCTTATGTGCAGTCCGTGCATCCTTAAATCCGTGCCGTGGGATTAATTATCCCGGCTTTTCAATACCGGGCTTTGTCCCAAGGCGCCACCCCGGCGTCACCGCCCTAGGCCGCCCGGCGCACCGCAAGTGCTTGATCAACAGCCATTATCACCTGGGCGGCGGAAAGCTCGTCGAGGCATTGGCTGAAGCTGTCGAGGCGGCGTTGGCAGCCTTCGAGTTGGCACGGCAGACAGGGCAAGGGGTTTTGCACCAGCCAAACATTGCCGCGCTCTTGGATGGTGCCGGCGGCGGCCCACGGCCGGTCGAGGCCGCCCACCGGCCATGGCCCCCAGCGGCGGGGATCGGTCGGCCCGTAGAGCGCCACTGTCGGCGTGCCCGTGGCGGCGGCAAGATGGGTGATGGCAGTGTCCGGACCGACATAGGCCCGCGCTGCGGCGATGGCGCCGGCAAGCTCCGGCCAGTCCAACCTGCCGTCGAGCCGCGTGACCTCGCAGTCGCGCCAGACCTCGTCGAGATAGGCGCGGTCGCTTTTGGCCCCGCTGGTGACGACGGCGAGGCCGCGCTGACGGAGCGCCATGGCGAGCGCCCGCCAGCCGTCCATGGTCCAGCGCTTGTAGGTGAACATCGGCGCGGCGTGGATGACGGCAAAAGGCTGCACCGGGATCAGATCCGATTGCGGCTCCCCTGCCGGACATACGATTTCGGGGACGGCGGGAATGCCAAGCAGCTCGGTGAGGCGGAGCACGTCGCGGACGCGGTGCTGTTGCCGGTCGGCGACATAGGAGCGGCTGAGCGCCAGGCGCTTCACCGTCGCCGACAATCCGTGCGGTTCGATGAGCCCGGCGCTTTGCCGGCCCGCGATCCAGGCCAACATCGTCGGCCGATCGCCGGTCTGGGTGGAGAGTGCAACGTCGTAACGTCGCGCCAGCCGGCGCAGCAGGGCAAAAGTTTCGCCGGCGCCCGGGCGCTGCGGTATGGCGATGACTTTTGCGAGATCGGGATTGCCGGCTAAAATTCCTTCCGTGCCGGCGAACACCAGCGCCTCGATCGAAGCTGTCGGGAACGCGCGCTTGATGCTGCGCATGAGCGGTGTCGTCAGCAGCACATCGCCGAGCCGGCGCAACGCCACCACCAGCACGCGGGGATTGCTCGGCAAGGCAAGCGGCGTCATGGCGTCACGCCGGGCGATGCGACAGGCGGGACAGCAGGCGGTCTTTGGGCGTCGCGCAGCACGGTGCCGCCGACGATGCCGACGCCGAATACATAGATCCAGCCCTGGCCAAAATCGAACAAATGCGAATTGACCAGCGACGACAGAAAATTCTGCACGACGATGATGGTGCCGATCGACGCCATCAATCCGGCGCCGCGAAACAGCAGCCCATGCGCGCCCCACATCGCCAGCAACACCGCCGCGCCGACGGCACCGAGCTCGATCGCCACGGCAAAAATCTGGTTGTGCGGATTGACTGTGGCAATGGCCGAAGCGGAGCCAGCGTCACCGGACGCCATCAGGCGAAACTGCTCTGCGATGGACCCCGTGCCATGGCCGATAATGGGTGCCGCCTCGACGATTGCCGCCGACTTCTTCAGGTACTCCATGTGCAGGCCGGTTGAATTGGCCGCGTCCGAGTTCTCATAAGTGCGAAGCTCAGTGAACGAATGCATCACGCGCACGTGGAAATAAGGCGATGCGTTCAACGCCACGGCGGTTAGAGCGGCCGCGACGATACCTGCAAGAACCGCACCTCGCCCGCCGGAATAGCGGTAGCCGAGCACAACGGCGAGCAGCGGTGCGACCACGACGGTCGTGCGGCTGGTTGCGACGAAGGCGATATTGGCGAGGAAACAGGCGGCAAGGCAGAGCAACGCCGCTATGGTTCGCCATCGGGCTTCGCGCCAGCGCTCACAAGCCACGCCGATGAGCCCGAAGGCGCAAATGAGGAAGATACCGCTCTGCAAGATGTAGTCTTTCACCGGCACACCATATGCTTTGGCGTGCGCACCAAAAAGCGGCACGTGATCGAGCGTCCGTGACGGAAGCAGCGTCAGGAGCGACGACAGCGCCAATAGCACCGTCGCCGAAACGAGAAAGCCATAACAGGCGCAAGGCCCATATTGCGATCGACGGAATTGCGCCAGCAGCAACGGGATGGCCAAGAGACGATGAAAACCGCCGAGACCATCGATGCGCTCGGCCCAAGGCACGTCGGCCCAGAGCATGCCGGCGGCGGCGAGCACCCACAGCAGGACCGGCAAACCGCCTGCGGCGGTCAGGAGTTCGCGGCGCACGTCAGCAACGGCCAATGTCGGCAGCACGGCCACAAGCCACAGCACGATCAGAATGACGCTCGCCGATGTCGACCACGGCAGCGACACGACGACGGCTACGGCGAGCCAGTCGGCGGCCTTTTGCAAGCTGCGCATATCGAGCGTCATGGCTTGAGCCGCAGCATCAGGTTTTTATGCCGGCTCAGCGCGACAAGCTCATAGCCGCATCCCTGCATGACCGACATTAAATCGACTTTCCAGCTTAGGCGCGAATCTTCGATGATCACGAGCCGCGGCCACAACTGCGGCGGCGCGTCGCGAAAAAAAGGCTGCAGGATCACGTCCTCCAAGCCTTCGACATCGATCTTCAAGGCATCGACGGCATCGACCCCTTCGCCGGTGAGCACCTCCAGCAGCGTTTGCGAAGGCACGCGTACCGTTTCAGTTGGTGGCCGCGCCTGATCGATTTTCTTCGTCCGCGTGCCGCCGCGATCGCGCCGGTCCAATTCGACCGCGACGACTCCTGCTTGGTCGCTCAAGGCCTTCGGGATGATCGCGATCGGCACGCCGGGATTGGCGCGGATATTGAACTCCAAGCGGCGAAGGTTTCCCGGCTCCGGCTCGATGGCGAGAATACGCGCCTGCCGCCCCGCGCAGGACGCGACGAACAGCGAGAACAGCCCGACATTGGCGCCGATATCGACGAAGGTGAACGGCCGCGCGTCAGCTTTCGCTCGGGCAATGCCGCTTTCCAGCTCGGCGAGCTCTTCCGGCTCGTACATCCGCGGCGTGAACAGCAAATTCTTCTCGCAGCCGTTGTCGCGCGGATGTAGCCGCATGTGCAGGCCCCAGCGCTCGACGTCCAACGCGCCGTCGGGATAGTCGAGACGCATGGTGACGGCGCGGCGCAGCAGGATGGCAAGCCGCAGCCCGGCCCAGGTGTCGGGCAGCGGTGTGGTCATGGCCATGACCATCCGATCGAGCCACCCCGGCGCCAGAGCGCCGAATGTCGGAATACCGCTATTCATAGTGATAACGCCGACAAGCCGCGCTCGGCGCGGATGCGTTTGCTGGCGAGGATGGCGTCGAGCCGGCGCTCGTTGTCCGACAGCCGCGACCGATCGGCTTCGGCGTGCCACAAATGCAAGACGCCAGTCGCCATGCGGCCGTCTCGGCGCCGCACGCCGGCGCGCATCAGGCGCACCAGAAGATCGGAATCTTCGCATCCCCAACTGGCGAAGCCGCCCTCAAAACCGTCGACGGCGAGGAGGTCCGAGCGCCAGATGCCGAGATTGCAGCCTCGCGCCCCGCGCCATTCGCGCCAACACAATTGGCGCAGTGGCCCGAGTGGCAGCGAGATAAGCGGCGCTAAGCGTTCGATCTCCTTGGCGCGCCGCGCCCGCCACCAATCGGCAAAGCTCCAGCTTTCCGGCTCGAGTTTTTCCTGCAGAATGCGCTCCGAAAGCGCCCGCGACAGAAGCAGCCGATTGCCGGTCACGAACCAGCCGCGCTTGGCCAGCGCGCGATGCGCGACGACGAAGTCCGTTCGCGCGATGCAATCGCCGTCGAGGAAGATGCAGTAGTCGCCGGACGCCACAAGGATCGCGCGGTTGCGGATTTCGGCGAGGCGGAAGCCGTCATCGGGATGCCAGACATGGTGCAGGCGGCCGTTGAACCGCGCCCGCCATGATTCGATCAGTTCTTTGGTCGGCGGCGTGGAACCGTCATCGGCGACCAGCACCTCGAAGTCGACATCGCTCTGGCGCGCCAGCGAGCGCAGCACCGCATCGAGCGCGTCGGGACGATTATAGGTCGCGACGATGACGGAAATGCTTTCGGCCACGACGACACTGCTCCAAACAGGTATTAGCGACCTCGTCCGGGCGCGATGCTTTTCACTCGGCCGATTTGGCCGAGCGGCGCACGATCCCCGTCGTCGAGTGACCGGGCACGAGTTCAACCAGAACCACC
This sequence comes from uncultured Alphaproteobacteria bacterium, assembly GCA_963724715.1. GTDB lineage: Bacteria > Pseudomonadota > Alphaproteobacteria > Rhizobiales > Xanthobacteraceae > BOG-931. The sequence goes on from CAVRVV010000009.1 coordinate 1,378,655, forward strand.
GTCCCGCCTGACGCTTCGACCACGTCACCGCCGACGACCTCCTCGCGCGTGTAATCGGCGCCCTTGACCAGCACCGCCGGCTGCACGCGCTTGATCAGTTCGAGCGGCGTGTCTTCCTCGAAGACGACGACGAGATCGACCGCTTCCAGCGCGGCAATCACTTCGGCGCGGCCTTCGGCGGGATTGATTGGCCGGCCGTTGCCCTTCAGCCGTTTGGTCGAAGCATCGCTGTTGAGCCCGACCACGAGACGGTCGCAGGCGGTGCGGGCCTCGGCCAGCAATTTGATATGGCCGCGGTGCAGGAGATCGAAGCAGCCATTGGTGAAGCCGATGCGCAGGCCGTGCTTGCGCCAATCGGCGAGCCGCTCGTCGAGCACCGACCAGTCGAATACGATCTTGTCCTCGGGCGCGAGCGAGGCCGCGGGCAGGATGCGATGGCGGAGCTCGGCCAGCGAGACTGTCGCTGTGCCGCGCTTGCCGACGACGACCGCGGCCGCTGCATTGGCGGCGCGCATGGCGGATTCGAACGGCGCCTGCATCGCCAGCAGCACCGCCATTACCGCCGCGACGGTGTCGCCGGCGCCGGAGACGTCGCGCACTTTGACGGGATAGGCCGGAATATGGACTGGCGCATGACCCTCGAGGTGGAGCGTCATGCCTTCCTCGCTTTGCGTGACCAGCACCGCCTGGCTCTCGACCAGGCGCGCCAGCTCGGCCGCAGCCTTGGCGATCTCCGCCTCGATCGTGACCGGGCGATGCACGGCGGCGCCGAGTTCCTGGCGGTTCGGCGTGATCAATGTCGCACCGCGATAGACGCTGTAATCGTGGCCTTTCGGATCGACCACCACCGGTTTGCCGCAAGCCCGCGCCGCGTCGATGATGGCGCGAATGACGCGCGGCGTCAGCGTGCCTTTGGCATAATCGGACAACACCACGGCGCCAACCTGCGACATGGTCGTTTCCGCAGAGGCGATGATCGAGTCTTCGCTATGCGCGCTGGTCGGCGCGGTGGTCTCCCAATCGGCGCGCATCAGATGGGTCGAGTGGTGCTCGGAGACAAAGCGCACCTTGCGCGTAGTCTGCCGCGCTTTGTCGATCACCAGATCGGGCACGATCAGACCGTTGAACTTGCCGAGCGCGTTGGTCAGCGTCAGACCCGCCTCATCGTTGCCGATCAGGCTGACCAGGATACATTTGGAACCCAGGGAAGCGATGTTGCGCGCCACGTTGCCGGCGCCGCCGATCTCGATTGCGCTGTGCCTGACCGCAAGCACCGGCGTGGGCGCCTCGGGCGAAATACGCGTGACTTCGCCATAGACGAAATCGTCGAGCATGAGATCGCCGACGCAGAGCACGGTCTGCTTCGCAACAAGCTTGAAGGCTTCTTCGAAATCAAACATGCATTGCCCGCGAAAGCCTTTTATGCCTCTTCACCGGTAGCGATCGGCGCGATCGAGATAAGTCGTCACATAGTGCCGCACCGCCTCTTCGAGCGGCGTGAATGCGGCATTATAGCCGGCCCGCCGCAGATTTCCGGTCTCGGCTTGGGTGAAATACTGGTAGCTGTCGCGGATCGCGGCTGGCGTGTCGATATATTCGATGGCCGGCTCGCGGCCGAGCGCCGCGAACATGGCGCCGATCAGGTCGCGGAAGCTGCGCGCCGTGCCGGTGCCGACATTGAAAATGCCCGACACCTGGGGCGTGGCGAGCAACCAGCGCACCACCGCAACGGCATCGGCCACGTAGATGAAATCGCGTTTTTGCTCGCCGTCGGCGATGCCGGGGCGGTGCGACTTGAACAGCCTAATGGTCTTGCCGGCCTTGGCGTCGTCGAACCGCTTGGCGACGAGGCTCATCATCTCGCCCTTGTGGTATTCGTTGGCACCGAAGACGTTGAAGAATTTGAGCCCCGCCCATTGCGGCGGCATCTTCTCCTTGCGCGCGGCGCGCTCGACCACGGCAAGGTCGAACATATGCTTGCTCCAGCCGTAGAGGTTCATTGGCTTGAGCTCTTTGAGCGCGCTGATCGACCAGGCGTCGGAAAAGCCTTTCTGGCCGTCGCCGAAGGTCGCGGCCGACGAGGCATAGATGAACGGCGTGCGCGTCGCCGCGCACCACTCCAACAGGCGCAGCGACAGCCGGAAATTGTTTTCCATCACCGCGTCGCCGTCGGTCGCGGTGGTCGAGGAGATGGCGCCCATATGCACGACCGCCTCGAGCTTGCGGCCGTCGAGCCAGCGCAAAAGGTCGGATGGCGGCACGAAATCGGCGATTTGGCGATTGGCGAGATTGCGCCACTTGCCGTCGCTGCCGAGGATGTCGTTGACGGCAATGTCAGTGCGGCCGGCCTCGTTGAGGCTCGCCACCACATTCGATCCGATAAACCCGGCCCCGCCGGTGACCAACAACATCGACGCTTTGACCGGTTTGCGTCGGACCAGAGCCGACAGCCGCTCCTTTGCCCCACTCCGGCGCGATGAGCAACACTGGGCAGCTGGTCTGATGGTCTAGGATTAAGACTCAGACCTTTATAATATGAATATAGATTCATATTTTTAATATGAAAATGAATTCATTTCATCCGCGTGAGGGCCGGCTGCGTTATTGCCTTTGGCAATTTCGAGAGCACGTATTACCGCTACACCGGGCGTCACGGGGCAGCGCGGAATTCGGGCGCCCCCAGCGAGCAAGTGGCTCAGGCGCGAATAGGATTCTGTGGCGCCGACCGTGATGGATCAAAGCTCCAACAATGCATTCGCCGACCACCTCTCCGATGAGAGGCGCAGCCCGATACTGATCGTACCCTATATGTGGATCGGCGATTTCGTGCGCTGCCACACCGTCATTCAACTGCTGCGGGCGCGGTTTCCTGATCGGCCGCTCGATGTGCTGACGACGACGCTGTGCGCGCCGCTGACCGATTACATGCCCGGCCTGCGCCAAGCCATCGTCGCCGATCTCCCGCGCAAGAGTCTCGCTTTGGCGCAGCAGAAAACGCTCGCCGCGCGCCTCAAGCAGGAAGGCTACGGCACCGCGCTGATCATGCCGCGGACCTGGAAAGCGGCGCTGGCGCCGTTTTTTGCCGGCGTCCCCGAGCGGACCGGCTTCGTCGGCGAGGCGCGGTTTTTCCTGCTCAATGATTTGCGTTTCGGCGAGCGCGGCTTGCAGCGCATGGTCGACCGCTGCGCGGCGCTGGCGCTGCCGGCCGGCGCCGCTTTGCCGGTGCAACTGCCGGTGCCCGCGCTCAAAGTGCCGCCGGCCGAAATTGCCGCGTGGCGAAGCCACCGTGGGCTTGCCGCCGAGAGCCGGCCGGTTGTCGCACTAGCGCCCGGCGCGGTCGGGCCGTCCAAGCGCTGGCCGAGCGCGTCCTACGCCGCACTGACCCGGCGCCTCCTCGGCGACGGTTTTGCGGTCTGGATGCTCGGCGGCCCAGACGAGAAGCCGCTGGCGGCGGAGATCGCCGGCTCAACTGACGCCCGCGATCTGACTGGAAGCGACCTGCGCGATGCCGTCCTGGCGCTGGCATCGGCGTCGGCCGCGGTCTCCAACGATTCCGGCCTTCTGCACGTCGCCGCAGCGCTTGGCACGCCTTCGATCGGTATTTTCGGCCCGACCAGCCCCTGGCATTGGGCGCCGCTCAATCCGCTGGCGGCGACCATCGAGACCAAGAGCGCGCTCGATTGCCGGCCCTGCCATAAGCCTGTCTGCCGGCTCGGCCACCACCGCTGCATGCGCGACATCGACCCGGACGAGGTTTTTGCCGCAACCCACCGCGCGCTGGCGGCGATCGCGACTGTCGGTTGAAGCCCGGCGCCGCCTAACGTGGTATTCACCGATTAGGAGTAGGGCTGACCGACATGACAGTCCTGGTCACAGGCGGCGCCGGCTATATCGGCAGCCACATGGTCTATGAGCTGGCCGATGCCGGCGAGCGCGTGGTCGTGCTCGACAATCTGTCCACGGGCTTCGACTGGGCCGTCGCCAAAGGCGTGCCGCTGATCGCCGGCGAGACCGGCGACCAGGCGCTGGTGGCGCGGCTGATCCGCGAGCACGAGGTCGATGCCATCATCCACTTCGCCGCATCCGTCGTGGTGCCGGATTCGGTTCGCGATCCGCTCGGCTATTACCGCAACAACACGATGAACTCGCGCGCGCTGATCGAATGCGCCGTGAAAGGTGGCGTGCGCCATTTCATCTTTTCATCGACCGCCGCCGTCTACGGCAACCCGGTCGAAATTCCGGTGCAGGAGGACTCGGCCACGCTGCCGATCTCGCCTTACGGCTGGTCGAAGCTGATGACGGAGATCATGCTGCGCGACGCGGGCAACGCGTACGGCCTGCAACACGTGATCCTGCGCTATTTCAATGTCGCCGGCGCCGATCCGCAACACCGCACCGGCCAATCGACCAAAGCCGCCACGCATTTGATCAAGGTCGCGGTCGAAACCGTGCTCGGCCTGCGTCCCAAGCTCGACGTCTTCGGCGATGATTATCCGACGCCCGACGGCACCTGCATCCGCGATTACATCCACGTCAGCGATCTCGTCCGCGCCCATGCCGACGCGCTGCGCTATTTGCGAGCCGGCGCGCCGTCGCTGACTCTCAATTGCGGCTACGGCCACGGCTTCTCCGTTCTTGAAGTGATCGACGCGGTCAAGCGCGTCGCGGGCGTCGATTTCAAGGTCGACATCGCGCCGCGCCGGCCGGGCGACCCGGCACAAATTGTGGCGCACTCCGAGCGGGTCCGAAGCAAACTCGGCTGGCGGCCGCGCTACGATGACCTTCCGATTATCGTGCGCGATGCTCTGGCCTGGGAACGCGAACTGATGAAGCGCCGGACCACGCCAGCCGGCCATGCCGGCCAGGGCCGCAAAGCCGCCGTTTGAGCGTCCGCCGTGGGTTCCCGCGGGCCGATAAAATCCTTGAATTCACTTGAACATCCCGCCCCATCCGGGCATGAAACGGGCTCAAAGCGAGTTGCGACAAAACCGGCCGCAGCGGAGTAAAATGAAACGCGCATGACAGCTCCCACGGCCGATTCCGACAAGTATTCGACCGGCATCCTGGTGCGCCGCCTCCTGATGGATGTGGCGCTGACGCACTGGCGGCTCTACGCCATCGGCTTCGCGCTGATGCTGGTCGCCGCGGCGGCGACGGCGGCCACCGCCTATCTGCTCGGCACCATGATCAACGAAACCGTGGTGACGCACAATTTCCGCGGCATCGTGTTCGTCAGCCTTGCCGCAATGGGCATCTTCACGGCGAAAGGATTTGCCGCCTACGGCGGCGCCGTGACGTTGTCGCGCATCGGCAATCGCATCATCGCCGAAAATCAGCGCCGCATGTTCGACAAGCTGCTGCACGAAAACATCGGTTTCTTCGCCGATCGTCATTCGTCCGAATTCATCGCCCGGCTCACCACCGGCACCGTCGCCGTCAGCCAGGTGATCAACCTCCTGATCACCGCCATAGGTCGCGATCTGATGTCGCTGATCGGGCTGTGCATCGTCATGGTGGTGCAGGATCCAGTGATGTCGATCGGCGGACTCATCATCGCGCCGCCGGCGTTCCTGTTCCTGCGCAAGCTCATTCGCCGGGTGCGCGGCATCGCTCGCATACAATTCACCTCCGGCACGCAGATCATCGAGACCATGCAAGAGGCGCTGCAAGGCATGCGCATGGTCAAGGCCTTCGCGCTCGAAGACGAGATGCGGCGCCGGCTCGCCGTCAGCGTCGGTTCGGTCGAGCACGAATCCAACAAGATGGCGCGCGTCGCCAACCGCGCCAGTCCGCTGATGGAAATGCTCGGCGGCTTCGCCATCGCGCTGGCGTCGATCTACGCCGGTTACCGCGTCATCTATACCGGCGCGATGCCTGGCGAATTCGGCTCCTTCCTGGCGGCGTTCCTACTCGCCTATGAGCCGGCAAAGCGCCTTGCTCGCCTCAATATCGACCTCACCAACAACCTGGTCGGCGTGCGCGTGCTCTACGAGGTGATCGACAGCCCGGCCGGCGAGCCCGATGACGACCAGCTGCCGGCGGTGGCACTGACCGAGGCGCGGGTCGAATTCGCCAATGTGCAGTTCGCCTACCGCGCCGACACGCCGGTGCTGCGCGGCATGAGCTTCGTCGCCCAGAGCGGCCAGGTCACGGCACTGGTCGGACCTTCGGGCGGCGGCAAATCGACGGTGCTGAATTTGCTGTTGCGGTTTTACGACGTCGGCTCCGGCCACATCGTGATCGACGGCCAGGACATCGCCGGCGTATCGCGCGGCTCGCTACGCCACGCTATCGCCTATGTGGGCCAGATCACCCACCTGTTCCGCGGCTCCATCCGCGACAACATCGCACTCGGAAAACTCGGCGCCAGCGAGGCGGAGATCATTGCCGCCGCCAAAGCGGCGCACGCGCACGATTTCATCATGAGTTTCCCGGCCGGCTACGATACACCGGTCGGCGAGCATGGCTTGCAGCTGTCCGGCGGCCAGCGCCAGCGCGTGGCGATTGCGCGCGCACTGATCAAGAATGCGCCGATCATCCTGCTCGATGAGGCCACCGCGTCGCTCGATTCCGAATCCGAGCGCTATGTGCAGGAGGCGCTCGCCGAGCTCTGCAAGGGGCGCACCACGATCGTCATCGCCCACCGGCTGTCGACGATTATGCACGCCGACAACATTCTCGTCGTCGAGAACGGTCTGGTTGTCGAATCCGGCCGCCACGACGAGCTCCTGCGCAAGGGCGGCCGCTACGCCTTGTTCTACCGGCTGCAGCTTCGCGAGCAGGCGCCCACGCTCGAACCCGTCACCGCGATCGCTTAAAAAACCGGCTGCGCATCGCTTTGACCGCGGCGCCGCCCAGGTTATAAGCGCCGCGTTTCCAATTCCCCTCCAACACGAAACGGCCTCATGAGCACCGACGCTAAAAGCTATGTCATTCCGCAGCCGCCGCAGCCTGCCATTCCGGTCGCCGGCACCAATCAATATTTTCCGGTCCGCCGCCTGTGGTGCGTCGGCCGCAATTACGCCGAGCACATCAAGGAGATGGGCCAAGACGTGCGCGAGCCGCCGTTCTTCTTCGCCAAGCCCGCCGACGCGATCGTCCCCGACGGCGGCACGGTGCCCTACCCGTCGCTGACCAAGGACATGCATCACGAAGTCGAGCTGGTGGTGGCGCTCAAAAGCGGCGGCCGCAACATCAAGACCGAAAACGCGCTCGCCTGCATCTATGGCTACGGCGTCGGCATTGACCTGACGCGCCGCGATTTGCAAATCGCTTCGCGCGATATCAAGCGGCCTTGGCAGATCGGCAAGGCGTTCGATCACTCGGCGCCATGCGGGCCGCTCAAGCCGGCGTCCGCGATCGGCCATCCGTCGAAAGGCCGCATCGTGCTCAAGGTCAACGGCAAGGTGCGCCAGGACGGCGATCTCAATCAGATGATCTGGAACGTGCCGGAGATCATCTCGAAACTTTCGGAGATGGTCGAGCTCGCCGCAGGCGACGTCATCATGACGGGAACGCCATCGGGCGTCGCCGCCACCGTCGCCGGCGACAAGATCGAGTGCGAGGTCGAGGGCGTCGGCACGCTCAATGTCACGATCGGGCAGCCGCTGAAATAAATTTCCTCCCCCGCTTGCGGGGAGGCGGCGAGCCAACGGGTCCGGCCCGAAGTGGCCGGCCCGATGACAGGCTCCGCGATGCCGGAGGGGGTAAGTCTTCGCTTGTGCGAGCGTTAGGGCCGCAGGCCCCCTCCCTACCCTCCCCCGCAAGCGGGGGAGGGAAAAGCACGACTTACTGCACCAAGCCTTCGGCCTTCAGCGCCTCCTGCACCTTCGGGCGCGCGGCGACGCGGTCGACGTAAGCCTTGACGTTCGGCCATTTCGCCAGATCGATCTCGACGCGCGGCGACCAGCGCAGCACCGTGAACAGATAAGCGTCGGCGACGGTGAACTTGTCGCCCATCAGGTACTGCTTGCCGGCGAGCTGCTTGTCGAGCCAGTCGAAACGCTTGCCGAGATTTTCCTTGGAGATCTTCTTGTATTCGTCGGGCGTTGTCGGCCGGAAAATCGGGCCGTAGGATTTGTGCAGCTCCGAAGTGACGAAGTTGAGCCATTCCTGCACGCGATAACGATCGAGCGTGCCGGCTACCGGCATGAGGCCGGAAGCCGGCTTCTGGTCGGCGAGATATTGCACGATCGCCGGGCCCTCGGTCAGGCGCTGACCGTTGTCGATTTCCAGCACCGGCACATAGCCCTTGGGGTTGATGGTCCAGAAATCGGCACCGCTTTTGGTCTTCTTTTCGCGGTTGTCGACCTGCTCGTATTCGAGCGGGATGCCGGCCTCGCGCGAAACAATGTGGGGCGAGAGCGAGCAGGCACCGGGCGAAAAATACAGTTTCATGACGCGAACCTCCAGGGACCACGGCTTAGCGCCGTTTCCATTGTGTGAATGCGGTAGGCATATAGAGCACGGCGGCTTAAGCCACAACGCACCTTGCGACTGCCGATCGTGTCAGGGGGGAACTTGAATAAAGTTGGCGCGTTATGAAGCCACGGTCATTTGACCGGGCTTGGACTGGAGCTGACTTCATGGCCGCCCGCCGCATTACCTTGCGCGTTCAACCCCCCATTCCGTTCGGCGAGTTCACCATGGTGCCGGCGCCGCTCAGCGGCCGGCCCGAGGCGGAGATGGCGCGCGCCATGGCTGCTGCGCTTTCGGACATCGAGGCGCCGACGGCGGCCGACGTTTACAACCGCCTGCGTCAGGCTTTTCCGATGGCGCCGCTACGTGCTCGCGTAGCCGCGCTCGGCGTCCTGATGGACCGCTTGCGCCGTGTCGCCTGAACGACTTTACAGCCCGAGATAGGCGGTGCGGACGCGGTCGTCGGCCAGCAGTTCGGCGCCGCTGCCCGACAACGTGACGCGGCCGTTTTCCAGCACATAGGCGCGGCTCGCCAGCTTCAGCGACTGCGCCACGTTTTGCTCGACCAAGAGACAGGTGAGACCGTCGCGATTGAGCTCGCGAATGGTATTGAGCACGTCGTGGATGATGGCCGGCGCCAGACCGAGCGAGGGCTCGTCGAACATGATCAAATCGGGCGCGCCCATCAGGCAGCGGCCGATGGCGAGCATCTGCTGCTCGCCGCCGGACAGCGTGCCGGCCGCTTGCCGCGCCCGCTCGGCCAGTACCGGAAACAACGCCAGCACGCGGTCTTTGTTTTTGACGCGCCCGGCGCGGGCGCGCGGCAGCATGGCGCCGACGTCGAGATTCTCCGCGACAGTGAGCGTCGGGAAGACTTGTCGCCCTTCGGCGACTTGGCCGATGCCAAGATCGCAAACGCGATAGCTCGGCCAGCCGGAAATGTCGGTGCCGCGATAGATGATTTGTCCGCGCATGCGCTGCTGCATCCCGGCGATAGCGCGAATGAGCGTCGTCTTGCCGGCGCCGTTGGCGCCGACGATGGCGACGATCGCGCCCTCCTCGATGTCGAGCGACACGGCGTTGAGCGCCTGCACGTCGCCGTAGAACACATCGAGGTTTTCGACGCGCAGCATCACAAAACCTCGGTGCCGAGATAGGACCGCACCACCGCGGGATCGCGCACCACCGCTTCAGGTGTGCCCGCGGCGATCGCCACGCCATGATCGAGCACCAGCACGCGGGCAGCGAGCGCCATCACCGCGCGCATGACGTGCTCGATCAAAAGGATCGTCAATCCGCTGTCGCGATTGATCTCGCGCAAGGTCGCCACCATGCGGTCGGTCTCGGTCGGCCGCAGTCCCGCCATCACTTCGTCGAGCAGCAGCAGTTTCGGCTCGGTCGCAAGCGCACGCGCGACTTCGAGGCGCTTGCGGTCCGGCAAGGTCAGCGTCGCGGCGATCTGATTGCGCTTGTCGAACAAATCGAGGCGGCGGAGCACGGCCAAAGCGCGCTCGCGCGCCGCACCGACATCACGGTGATGCAACAAGGCGCCGACGATGACGTTGTCCTCGACGCTCAACGCCGGGAACGGCCGCACCAGCTGAAAGGTCCGCGCGACGCCGCGGCGACACACGGCGTCCGGCGTCAAGCCGCTGATCGCCTCGCCTGCGAACGCGATCGCGCCATCGTCCGGCGCCATGGCGCCCGCGATCATGTTGAACAGCGTCGTCTTGCCGGCGCCGTTCGGGCCGATCACGGCAAAGATCACACCCTCGGGCACATCGAAGCTGACGGCATCGACGGCGAGGAGACCGCGGAACCGCTTGCTGACACGGTCGAGCGAGAGCAACGCGGTCATCGCTTGCGCTCCCCAACGCCAAGCCGGCGCGCCAGCCACGGCCAAATTCCTTCCGGCAGCGCCACGACGACGAGCAACAAACATAGCCCATAGAAAATCTGCTTCGCACCCGGCAGATCGACACCGAACGCGGCCAGCGCCGAAGTGACGGATTCGGCAAGTCCGGTGAGCACGAAAGCGCCGAGGATCGGCCCGAACAGCGTGCCGATGCCGCCGATGATCGGGCCGAGAATCATTTCGATGGAGCGGGAAATATTGAACACCTGCTCGGGAAACAGGTTGTTGTAGAAGAATGCGTAGAACACGCCGGCGAACGAGGTGACCGCCGCCGAGATCATGACTGCATACATTTTGTAACGAAACGTATCGATGCCGGCGGCGCGCGCGGCCTGCTCGTCCTCGCGGATGGCGAGCCAGAAATAGCCCATGCGGCTGCGCAGCAAGAGACGCGAGAGAATGAGCGCGAACACCGTCGCCGCGAGGATAACGTAATAGAACATGGTCGGACTGCCGCGCAGCCGCCACAGATCGTTGTGCGACAATTGCGCCACCGGCAGGAACAAGCCGGCCGAGGCGTTGACGATGGTCAGGTGATCGAAGCCGATGCGGGCAAACTCGGCAAAGGCGATGGTGAGGATCGCGAAATAGACGCCGGCGACGCCGAAGCGGAAAGCGAGGAAGCCGATGATCGCCCCGCACGCCGCGGCCACCGGTATCGCCGCCAGAAGCCCGATCCATGGACCGATGCCGAGCCGGGTGAACAGCACCGCCGGGATGTAAGCGCCCAATCCGGCATAGATTGCGTGGCCGAGCGAAAGCTGGCCGGCAAAACCCATCATGATGTTCCAGGCTTGGCCGGTATAGGCGAGATAGAGAATGACGATGAGGACCGTGAGCAGATAATCGTTGGCGATCCACGGCGCGGCCAGCAACACCGCGAGCAGCGCGGCAAGGAGACCCAAAGCGCGGTGCGACAAACCATCGGTGAGGCGCGCGATCATCGCAGCCATCACGTCAGCCTTCTGCCGAGGATGCCCTGCGGCCGGAACAGCAGCACCAGAACGAGGATGCCGAAGGCGAACATGCTCTTGGCCGATGGCGTGAACAGCAAGCCCGCGATCGCCTCGGTGAGCCCGATCAGCACGCCGCCGACCAGCGCGCCGGGCATCGAGCCGAGCCCGCCGGTGATGACGATGACGAAGGCTAGCAATGTGTAGCCCGGCCCCAGCGCCGGCGTCACGTCGGTGATCAAGGTCATCATCGTGCCGGCCGCGCCGACGCAGGCTGCGCCGAGCCCAAAGGTCAGCGCGTAAAGCCGGTTGACATTGAGCCCGACCACCAGCGCTCCGGTGTAATTGTCGGCGCAGGCGCGGATCGCCTTGCCGATGAGCGTGAAGCGGAAGAACGCGAACAGCGCCGCCGTCACCACGATCGCTGCGGCGGCGGCATAAGCCTTGGACGCGTCGACGATCACCGGACCTATTTCGAAGCTGTCGTAGGCATATGACGTCTGCACGGTGCGGGCGTCGGGACCAAAAATGATCAACAGCGCATTGACGATGATGATCGCCAGCGCCACCACCAGCAGGAACTGGCTATGCTCCGGCCGGGTGATGAAGGGATTGATCAGGCCTGACTGCAGCGCGTAGCCGAACACGAACATCACCGCCGCGATCGGCACCAGCATAACCAGCGGATCAAGGTGAAAGCTCGAGAACAATACGACCGCGATATACATCGCGACCGACATCATCTCGCCATGGGCAAAATTGACCACCCGCACCACGCCGAAGATCACCGACAAGCCGAGCGCCATCAGGCCGTAGACCAAGCCGGTCAGAACGCCGGCCACGGCAACGTTCAAATAGACATCCAGCCCCACCGATCGGGCCTAGGCTCGCGTCACGCGCGGTCCTGGTACGACTTCATCGGCCATTCCGGCTGGCCATTGGCGGCCTCTTTGGGCGCGATGGTGATCAGCTTGCCGCCGCGATTCTGGATTCCGCCACCGATGATCTTGTCGTTCTGGCCCTTGGCGTTGAACGAGATGCCGGGGCCGATGCTGGCGTTATCGGTGATGTTGGTGGTCCGCACCGCGTCGGCCAGCGCTTTTGGATCGGTCGAACCGGCGCGCTTAAAGGCATCAGCGGCCACCAGGAGGGCCTCGAAGGTGTAGACGTGGTTGGTATTGAGGTTGATGCCCGGATATTTCGCGGCCAAGGCAAACTCGAGCGCCTTGGAGAGCTTCTTGTTCGGATCGTACCACGGCACGAAGCTCATCGGCCCGTCGGACAGCTTGCCCAGCGTCTTGATGTACTGATCCTCGTACCATCCGGGCCCGACGCTGAGGATCGCTTGCGGCGTCCAGCGCTGCTTGGCCAATTCGCGGGTGATCAACATGGCGTCGTTGAGGCGGCCGACGACGAGAATGGCGTCGGCGTTAGTGGCCTTGGCCTTGGTCACCTCGACCGAAAGGTCGCGCGCGGCGGGATCGTAGGAAATCTCGTCGGCGATCGTGTAGGGCATATTGAATTTCGGCATCATCGCGGCAAAGGTCTTCGACATGGCGGTGCCGAACGTATCGTTGACGCGCATGAAGACGACCGTCTTCGGCGCTTTGCCGACGATGTCGAAGACCGCCTTCTGCTGCAAGAAACCGTCGCGGGTCAGCATCGGCGCGGTCGGAAAATTCCGGTACACGAACTTGTAGCCCTGCTCGGTGATGTCGGGCGCGCCGGCGATATTGATGACGAGCGGAATACCCTTCTGCTCGGCGACCTGCGCGATCGCAGTGCTCTGGCCGGAATCGAAGGCGCCGACCAGGAGCTGGGCGCCGTCGCTGATCAGCTTTTCGGCGTGCTCGCGCGCGGTGTCGACATTCGACTCGGTGTCGCCATTCATGATCGTCAGGTCCGGCAGGCCGAGCGACTTGAGGATGCCGGGCGCGATATCGACACCGCGCTGGCAGTCCTGGCCGATGCCGGCCTCATAGCCCGAGCGCGGCAAGAGCACGCCGACTTTCAGGGGACCACTCTGGGCTCGCAGGATCGCGGGCGCGGCGACGGTCGCAGCAATGGCCGCGGTGCCCGCGAGCAGATGGCGGCGGTTGGGCAGCATGTGTGAGCTATTCACGGCAATATCCTCCCAGGATTTGGCGAAACGCTAGTAAACTGTCGCGGCGGCGGCAAGCGCGATCACGCGCCGAAAAGCTGCGCCGTTGCCGCAGCGATGCGTAACAGCCGGTGGTCATGGCCGTTGCGCGCGATCAGCATCAGCCCGACCGGCAGCTTGGCTTGCAGCGGCAGCGAGATGGCGCAGAGGTCGAAGAAATTGATGATTGCGGTGTTGCGCAGCACCGCGGCGTTGCGCGCGGCAAAGGTTTTGCTGTCCGCCACCTCGGCGATGGTGGGCGCCACAATCGAGGTCGTCGGCATCAACAGCGCATCGAGCGCGGCGAGCCGCGCATCCATGGCCTGCACCAGCCGCTCGCGCTCTCGCACCATATCGGCGTAATCCGCAGCCGAGGTGGCGCAGCCGCGCTCGATGCGGGCGCGGACGTTAGGATCGATATCGGCGGCACGCCGGTTCATCCGGTCGCGATGGATGCCGCAGGCCTCGTACGGCGAGATACCGCCTTTGGCATTGATCTCGCCCATGTCGTCGAACAAGGCCAATGTTTCGTGGGTGACGCGCGCGCCGGCATCGTCGAGCCGCTTGACCGCCAGGGCGAACGCGGCGGCGACCGTGTCGTCCAACCGGTCGAGCGGCAGTCCCTCGGCGACGCCGAAGCGCAGGCCGGCGAGCGCAACCGGCTCGATCGGCAAAATATCCTCGCCGGCCATCACGGCGTCGGCCGCGGCACAGTCGGCGACACTCTTTCCGATCGGGCCTACGGAATCGAGCGTGGTGCTCAGCGGAAACGCGCCGTCGGTCGGCACGCGCTGCCGGCTCGGCTTAAAACCGACCAGGCCGCACAGCGACGCCGGGATGCGCACCGAGCCGCCGGTATCGGTGCCGATCGCGATATCGCACATGCCATCTGCAACGCTGATTGGCGCGCCGGCTGAGGAACCGCCGGGCACACGCGTGCGGTCGCGCGGATTGCCCGGCGTGCCGAAATGCGGATTGGCGCCGATGCCGGAAAAGGCGAACTCGGTCATGTTGGTCTTGGCGATGATCACGGCGCCCGCCGCGCGCAGCCGTTGCACGATCGTCGCGTCGGCTTTGGCTGGCACCGCTTCCTCGGCAAGAACTTTCGAGCCGGCCCGCGTCGGCTCGCCGGCCACATCGAACAAGTCCTTGATGCTGACGATGGTGCCGTCGAACGGTCCGAGCGGGGCGCCGCGTGCCGCCCGCGCATCGGCGGCATCGGCCGTAGCGCGCGCCGCGTCGGCATAGACCGTGAGGCAGGCGCGCACGCCCTCGCCCTTCGGATCGGCAATGCACGCCAGCGCCTGTTCGAGGCGGTCGCGGCAGGACGCTTGCTTCATATTTCTACGCCTTCCCCACCATGGACGGCTTGAGGTCCTTGAGCGAAGGCGCGCCGACTTGCTGCATGGCGACCATCAGCTCGGTGCGCAGGATATCGAGCACGCGTTCGACGCCCGGCTGGCCAAACGCGCCGAGGCCCCACAAGTAGGGCCGGCCGACGGCGACGCCTTTGGCACCCATGCACAGCGCTTTGACGATGTCGGTGCCGCGGCGGAAGCCGGAATCGATCAGCACCGGCATATTGCCGGAGACTTGAATGATCTCAGCAAGGCTCTCGATTGTGGAGCGGCCGGATTCGTCGGCGCGGCCGCCATGGTTGGAGACGATGATCGCGTCGATGCCGGTCTCGGCGGCGATTTTCGCATCCTCCCAGGCGAGGATGCCCTTGAGCACCATTTTCATCTTGGTGAGATCGCGCAGCCGCTTGATGTAATCCCAGGACATGGCAGAGGACTGGATGTTCTTGAGCCCCGACAAATCCGCGCCTTCATACATCGGCTTATCCCTGCTGTCGGCTTGGAGGCTGCTGCGATCGTGGCAACCCGAGCACTCGCGGGTGTCGAGCCGGCGCAGGCGCAACGCGACCTCCTGGTTGCGGCCGCCGTTGCGGTCGACGGTGACGGCGACGGCGATCGAGCCTTGCCGCTCCATGCTCTCGACGTGGTGCTTGGCGACTTCGAATTTGTTGGTGGCGTAAAGCTGCGACCAGATCGGCCGGCCGCGGGCGGCGATCACGTCGGCCACCGAGGTCGAGGCCTGGGTCGACAGGATCATCAGGTGATCGCCGGTCTTGGCGGCGCGCGCGACGCCTTCCTCGCCGTCGGCGTTGTAGGCCCTATGGCCTCCGGTCGGAGCGACGATGATCGGCGTCTCATAGCGCTGGCCGAGAATTTCCGTGCTCATGTCGACTTTGCTGACGTCAACCAGCCGGCGTGGGCGGAGCTGGAATTTCAAAAAGCCCTCGCGGTTGGCGCGCAGCGTGACGTCGTCGTCGACGCCGGAAGCCATGTAGCCGAAATGCGCCGGCGGCACGTTTTTGTGCATCACCGGCTCGAAATCGAACACGTCGAGCGCTTCCTTGGGGCTCGCGATCAGATGGTCGTAGTCGCGCGGCGCCCAGACGAATGGATCGGCCGGCCGTTCGGCAAACGGCTCCGCCGCCAGCGCCGAAAGGCTGGTGCCGGCGAACAGCGGGCTTGCGGCAAGAAACTGAATGAAGCGGCGGCGGCTGGTCGCCCGATCGACGATCGGCGTCATGACGGATTCTCCTCCCCGGGTATTTTGCCGGTATCCTACCGGGCGGGCGTGGCGATGGAAACCGGCGCCATTGCAATGCGCGCGCCGAAACTGTCATCATTCGCGCGAGACAAGGGAACCGTCACCATGCCAAACGGCAATCCGTCAATCGCATTCATCGGCTTCGGCGAAGCCGGCCAGGCCATAGCCGCCGGATTGCGCGAGGCCGGCGTGGCGACGATGGCGGCATGGGATATTCTGTTTCCGCAAGCGGCGGGCGAAAAGCTCAAGCAGGCCGCCCAGGCGGCGGGAGTGCATTGCGCCACTTCGGCTACGGAGGCGGTCCGCGGCGCCGATCTGATCATTTCCGCGGTCACCGCGGCGTCAAGCGTCGAGGCGGCGCAGACGGTCAAGGCGCATCTGGCCGGCGTGCCGTATTTTCTCGACATCAACTCGGTGTCGCCCGGCCGCAAGCAGGATACTGCAAAGCTCCTCGGCGGCGCCGGCCGCTATGTCGATGTCGCAGTGCTGGCACCGATTTATCCGGCGCGGCATCAAACGCCGATGCTGCTTGCCGGTCCGCACGCGGACGCGATCGCTCCCGTGCTTGCTGCGCTCGGCATGCGGATCAGCATTGCCGGCGCCGAGACCGGCGCCGCCGCCGCCATCAAGATGGTGCGCAGCGTCATGATCAAGGGCATCGAGGCCCTGACCCTGGAGTGTTTTCTGGCGGCGTCCCGCGCCGGCGTCATCGACGAGGTCGCGGCCTCGATGAAGAACAATTACCCCGGCCTCGATTGGGCAAAGATCGTGCCCTACAATCTCGAGCGCATGGCCAACCACGGCGAGCGCCGCGCCGCCGAGATGGAAGAGGTCGCCGATACGCTGCGCGAGCTCGGCGTCGAGCCGCTGATGACATCGGCCACAGTCAAGCGGCAGCGCGAAATGGGACAGATCGGCAGCCAGCAATCGGTGCGCGGCGTGCTCAACAAGGACCGGGCGACGATGCTCGGCGCGATCAGTGCTGTGGCGCGCGACCGGCATTGATGCGTCGCCTGCCGCGTCGCGCACCCGTAGCTTAGGCTATCTAATCTCTCCGAACGGTTGTGTCAGCCTCGGCGCCGCGATGCGCAAACAAGCCCGAAGCACCCTACGGGTACAACCGACAAACCGCGTGGCGCCGATGCGCGGCATCGGCACGCCGGCAGGGCCGGCATTGACGCTTCAATGCACTATCCCCTCCGGATAATTGTGCTAACATTTCGCGAGGGGTGCCTGTGCACGCCAATCCAGGAGGGGCTAACATGCGTAGTCTACGAACCAATCTCTCATGTCTTGCGGTACTGGCCGGGATTGCGGCGGTATCGGTTGCCGCGACCGGCAGCGCTTTCGCGGCCAAGGCCTGTGCCGGCGGCCCGGTCTGCGTCATGAAGGCCGACGGTCCGCAGACTTATGACAGCGCCTGCGCGGCCAAGGCCGCTGGCGCCAAAATCACCCATCTCGGCGCCTGCCAGGTATTCTGCCAGGGTTTCGGCCCAACCATTATCTCGCAGCCGATGTGCGGAACGGATCCGCTCAATCACGCCCGGATGACCTATCCGAACAATTGCGAAGCCGAGAACGCTCGCGCGATCTGGGTCCACGCCGGCCCCTGCAAGAAGTAGCCCAAACGCTACGGGCTGCGTCGCCGCCTGCTGGAAGAGCGCCGACGCGATGGACATTGAAGCCCTCGGCGTAAACCGCGCCGAGGGCTTTCAACGTCGAGACTTGGATCGAGACTTAGCTTTGCCGCGGCGCCGTGCGGGCTTCTTGCCGCCGCGGCGTGGCGGCATGGCGCCGGCTGCTTGCAGCCGCAGGCTCCAATATTCCCAGGTCCTGCTCACCACGTTCGGCATCGCGCTGATCGCGCCGGCGAGCCTGGTCTCGCCCGGATGCAACGGCGTCGCCGCGCCGAGCGAGAGCGCGCGCATCTGATACTCGGCGTTCTGGCACATGAAGATCGAGCGGGCGACCAGCTCCTTCAATCCGCCGCCGACCACGGTGGCGCCGTGGCGGTTCATCAGTACTGCGGAATGCCGGCCGAGCGTGCGCGCCAGCGACTGCCCCTCCTCCGGCTTGACGACCAGGAGGTTGGTGTCGCCGAACTCGTCATGCTGGTCCCAGAACGGCGCTTCCTCGCCCATCGCGGCGCCGAGATGGAAGACCGGCACGATCGGCTTACCGGCGATGCAGAACGGCATGACCGCCGGCGCGTGGTGATGGCACACCGCCATGACGTCGCTCCTCGCCTGGTAGATGCAGCCGTGAATGACGCGTTCGGCATAGAGCTGCACCTTGGGCGGCCGCACCGGCGTGGAATCGAGCGTGTATTCCAGAATGTCGTCGGGCTCGATCAACAGCGGCGAACGCGAGCGCGACAGCAGATAGCGCCCGGGATCGGACGGATGGCGCACGCTGACATGGCCGAAGGCGTCGAGCACGCCTTCATGGGCGAGGATGCGGTTGGCGAGCGCGAGCTCCGCGATCAGGTCGGTCAGTTTCTCGGGCACGATTCCCCCTTTGTTGTGGCGTTTGTCGGCAACCTCGCCGACAAATCCATTACGCCATCAAGTCGCGTACATTAAAAGCGCGGACGGGGCGATGAAAGCCTTTCAGGTCGAGATCGCCGATCGGCTCGGTGGCGGCGATCGCTTCGACAGCGAGCTGGACCCGGCCGTCGATCAGAATCTGCCCGTCGGCGGCCTGTGTGCACAGGCGGGAGCCGAGATTGACCACCGTACCGTTCGCCGAATAGTGAAAACGGCCCTCGTAGCCGACACTGCCCAAAGTGGCATGCCCCGACGCGATGCCGACGCCGAAGCCGAGCTCGTGGCCGAAACGGCGCCATTTCTCCACCAGCGCCGCAACCCGCCCGCGCATCTCGACCGCCATGCGCACCGCGCGCAACGCCGGATCGGCGCAGGGCAACGGATCGTTGAAGATGATCAGCAGGCCGTCGCCGGCGAAATGCTGCAGCGTGCCCTCGAAGCGGTCGATCGATTCGCCGAGACACTGATAATATTCCTGCAATACCGCGATGATGTCTTCCGGCTCCGCGCTCTCGGCAAACGCGGTGAAGCCGCGCAGGTCGCAGAACACCACCGTGATATCGCGGCGATGGCTTTCCAGAAGCTTCTCGTCGCCCGACGACACCACGAGCTTGGCGATCTGCGGTGACAGAAAGCGCTTCAACCGGTTCATGCGGTCGAGTTCGCTGACCTGCTCGTTGACGCGCTGCTCCAAGGTCCGATTCCAGGTGGCGAGGTCGGCGGCCTGCGCCTGCACCTGGTCGTGCAGCGCCTTGACGCGCAGCATCGAGCGCACGCGGGCGACCAGCGCCGCCTGGTCGATCGGCTTGGTCAAATATTCGTCGGCGCCGGCGTCCAAGCCGGTGACCACATCCTGGCTGGCGGCGCGCGCCGTCACCAATACGATCGGGATGAACGGCATCGCCGGATCGTTTTTCAGGCGCCGGCAGACTTCGAAGCCGTCGAGCTTCGGCATTTCCACGTCAAGCAGGATCAGGTCGGGGCTGTGTTGCGCGACGCTTGCCAGCGCTTCTTCGCCGTCGGCCGCCTGCAGCAATTGGTAGCCGTGCTTCTCCAGCCGCGTGATCAGGATGTCGCGGTTGGTTTCGTTGTCGTCGACCACGAGGATGAGGGCGGGATTGTTCATGCTCGTCTTGCAATCGGTGATTCGGTTGTGGAGCGAAGCGGAACCGGCAATCCCGCGGCTAAGCGGGCAAAAACTCCCTGATCTTTGCCAATAATTGACGCGGACTATACGGCTTCGTGACATAGGCGTCGCAGCCGGCGGCACGCGCCTTGGCCTCATCGCCGCTCAAAGCGTACGAAGTCACGACGATGATCGGAATGGCTTTGAGATCGGGATCGGCCTTGATGCGCCGCGTCGCCTCGTAACCGTCGAGCAGCGGCAGCTGAATGTCCATGAGAATGAGATCGGGGTGCTCCGTTTTGGCCGCAACGACTCCCGCTTCGCCGTCACCGGCTTCGCTCATGGCATAGCCGGCGCTGCCGAGGAGATCGCGCAGGATCTGGCGGTTATCTTCCTGATCCTCGACGACGAGAATTCGTTTGCTCATGGTCGCCCCGCTTGGTGTTCGACGCGCAACGGCACAGTGAACGAGAAGGTCGAGCCGGCGCCGAGGCTGGATTCGACCGACAATGTGCCGCCGTGCATTTCGATGATGCGTTTTGCGATCGCCAGGCCCAGCCCGGTGCCGCCCTTGGCCTTGGTCTGCGTGCTGTCCGCCTGCTGGAATTCGTCGAAAATCTTCGCCTGGTCCGCCTCGGCAATGCCCGGGCCGGTGTCGCGCACCGAGATTGTGTAGGCGCCATTCGACGCCGCCGCCTTGACGGCAATCTCGCCCGCGTCGGTGAATTTAATCGCGTTGCCGACCAGATTGAGCAGCACCTGGGTCAGGCGCCGATCGTCGCCGCGGGCCGGCGGCAGGTTCGCCGGCACGTCAATCTTGAAAGCGAGCTTCTTGCTATTCGCCAGCGGCTCGACCGCGCTGTAGACGCCGTGCACCACGTCCTTGATGGAATAATCCTGGATCGACAGCACCAGCTGTCCGGCCTCGATTTTCGACAAATCGAGCACGTCGTTGATCAGGCCGAGCAGATGCTTGCCGTTCGACTGCACGCGCTCCATCACGGTGCGCATTTTGTCCGGCGCTTCGCCGTAGATGCCGTCGATGATGAGCTCGGTGTAGCCGAGAATGGCGTTGAGCGGCGTGCGCAGCTCGTGGCTCATATTGGCGAGGAACTGCGATTTGTGCTTGCTCGCTTCCTCGACCTGCCGGCTCTTGTCCTGGATCTCCTCGAACAACCGCACGTTCTCGATGGCGATACCCGCCTGGTCGGCGAAGGTGGTGGCGAGATCGATCTGTTTTTCGGTGAACGGCCGCACAGGGAAGCGCATCAATATGATGACGCCGATGGGATTGCCTTCACGCAGCAGCGGGACACCCAGAATGGTGCGAAACCCAATTCTTCTCTGTACGTCCTGCAGCGTGTAGTCGGGGTCGGCCAGCACGTCGGCAACTTGCACCGGTCTGCGCTCGAGCACCGTGCGGCCGAGAATGCTGCCCTGGCCGGCGGCAAACGGAATGCTGCTGAGAACGAGCTCGCGCGTGTCGACCCGACCGACCGACGCACCGAAGGTCGAGACGGCCTGGTAATCGGCGCCCCGCTGGCGGTGAATCGATGCGATGTCGGCTTCGCATAAACGCACGGCCAATTCCGCGAGCGTGTCGAGCACCGTTTGCAGATCGAACGTCGAGCGGCTGATGATCTTGAGCACGTCCGACGTGGCGGTCTGCTGCTGCAGCGATTCGGTGAGCTCGTGACTGCGCTGCTGCTCGGCTTCGAACAATCGCACATTCTCGATCGCGATAGCGGCCTGGTCGGCGAAGGTTTCCACCAGAGCGATCTGCTTGTCGGTGAACGGCCGGACTTCCAGGTGATAAACCACGATGACGCCGAGCAATTCATCGCCCTTGAGGATCGGGACGCCGAGCGCAGTCCGGATCGGCTCGAAATGCGCTGCTTTGTATGAATATTCCGGATCGGCCTGGACATCGAGGATGTGGATGGTCCGTCGTTCCAGTGCGGCGCGGGCGGACGTGCTGTGGCGGCCGGGACGATTTGGATTTTGCTCCGCCCACTCACTGAATTCCTGCGGCACATTGAAGCCCGCTCCCACCTGCAACAGCTCCCCATCGTAGCGGTACACGTGCGCCCGGTCGGCCCCGCACAGCCTGACCGAGTTCTCGGCCACGGTCTCGAACACCGCGCGGAGATCGAACGCCGAGCGGCTGATGACGTCGAGCACATTGCCGGTGGCGGTCTGCTGCTCCAGCGACGCACTTAGTTCCTCGGTGCGCTGCTGCTCGGCCTTGAATAGGCGCACGTTCTCGATTGCAATCGCCGCTTGGTCGGCGAAAGTCGTCAGAAGCGCAATGTCCTTTTGCTCGAACGGCCGCACCTCGGCTCGGCGGACCAGGATGGTGCCGAGTGCGCGGCCCTCGCGGATCAAAGGCACGGCAAGGATGCTGCGATGCCCAAACTTGATCGCCAATTCCCGCCCGAGAGTGAATTCTTCACTCGCGCTGTGCAGATCGGCGATATGGACCGGTTGCAGGTCGCAGACGGAGCGTCCCGAGACTGTAGAGCGATCCAACTTCATTACGGGCGGCCGTCCAAGGTCGCCGAACGAGGCGGCGTCACGCAGCATGTCGTTCTCGACAAGAAAGATATCGACTATTTGCGCCTCGCAGATACGAGCGGCGTGCTCGGCGACCGAATCAAGCACCGGCTGCACGTCACTTGGCGAATTCGATATCACGCGCAGGATCTCACCGATCGCCGTCTGCTGCTCCAACGACTCGGCAAGATCGTCGGTGCGCTTCTGAACGTCCTCGAACAACCGGACGTTCTCGATGGCAATCACCGCCTGATCGGCGAAAGTGGTCACCAAATCGATTTGCTGCTGGCTGAATGGGTTCACCTTATCGCGGGTGAGCGCAAAGACACCGATCGTCGTCCCGTCACGCAGGAGCGGCACGCCGAGGATGGTTCGGAACCCAAATGCCCGCTGATAGCCAGCCGCGCTGTATTCGGGATCGGCCAGCACGTCGGGGATATGAATGACCTTGCCCTCCAACGCGACACGACCAACTGCGCTGCCGCGGCCCGCTTGCTGCGGGTGGTCGAGCGCATACTGCGCGGCATCGCCCGAAAATCCGAAGTTCGCACCCAGCCGATACAAATCTCCGTCGCGCTGAAAGATGACGCCTTTTTCGGCCGCGCAAACCCTGGCGGCCAACTCAGTCAGCGTGTCGAGCACCGTCTGCAGATCGAATGTCGAGCGGCTGATGACCTTGAGCACATCTGCCGTCGCTGTCTGCTGCTCCAGCGATTGCCGCAACTCGCTGAGCAGCCGCGTGTTCTCGATGGCGATCACCGCCTGAGCGGCGAAATTTTTGACAAGATCGATTTGCTTGTCGGAGAACGGCCGGACCTCGCGACGATAAATAACAATGGCGCCGACTAGTCCATTGTCCTTGATCATTGGTACGGCCAGGAAGGTTCGCGCCCCCAAGATGTCGGCCGTGGCGATCCGCAGAGGATTGCCCTCGGCGTAGGCCTTCTCGGCGGTCATGTCGGCGATGTGTACGGTCTGTTTCGTATCGGCGAGGCGACCCAGTCCCGTATCCGGGCCGAAGCGAATCGGCCCCTTGCTCCACTGCTCGACGAGAGCCGGGGGCGCGCCTCGCATCACCTGGACATCGAAAGCATCGCCGTCGTAGAGCCATAAGTTTCCAAAATGCGCTTCGCATATCCGCATAGCGCTCCCGAGCATCGCGTCAAACACCGGCTCCAGCTCGCCGGGCGACGAACTGATGACGCGCAGCACGTCCGCCGTCGCGGTCTGTTGCTCCAGCGATTGCCGCAATTCGTTCAGCAGCCGCGTGTTCTCGATGGCGATGACTGCCTGGCTGGCAAAATTCTTGACCAAATCGATCTGCTTGTCGGCGAACGGATGGACCACCTTGCGGTATATGCTGATGACGCCGATGAACTCGCCCTCCTTGAGCATCGGCACCAGGAGCACGGTGCGCGCGGCCGCCCTTTCGACAAGACCGAGGAGAGCCGGATCGCGATTGCCTTGCGCCACCTCCTCGGCCACGTCGGCAATGTGCAGCACCTGTTTCGCCGCGGCGACGCGCGCGAGCGGCGACCCCGGGCGGGGCCGCAAGATCGGGTCGCGTCGGCGCTCTTCGATGACTTCCAGCGGCGCGCCGTGCATCGCGCCGGCTCGGAATCCACCGTCTTCGGCAAGCCAAAGGAAGCCGAACTCGGCTTCGCAGATGCGGGTTGCATTTGCCAGCATGGCCGCAAAGACCGGCTCGAGCTCGCCCGGCGACGAGCTGATGACGCCCAGCACGTCCGCCGTCGCCGTCTGCTGCTCCAGCGATTGCCGCAGCTCGTTGAGCAGCCGCGTATTCTCGATGGCGATGACGGCCTGACTGGCATACGTCTTCAATGCCGCAAGCTGCTTCTCCGACAGTGGCCCGGTCGTGACGCGCACGACGCTCAGCGCGCCGATTGCCGTCTCACCTCGCATGAGCGGCACGAAAGTCGCCGCCCGATAGCCGCTGCCTAGAAAATTCTTTCGGCCGACCGCCATTTCCGCCGGCGCCTCCTCGACGTTGGGAATATCGAGCATCTTCCGGTCCAGAATGGCGACACTGTGCATGTATTCGCGCGTGAGCGGAAAAGGAAAGCGCTGCCGCCACAATTCGGCGCGGACGGGATCGCGTTCGGCGACGGCCGCCGCCTTGACCATGCCGTTCTCGACCAGCGCGATGCTGACCGCGGCGCCCGAAAAGAGTCTGACCCCGCTCTGCACGATGGCGTCGAATACAGGCTGCGTGTCGCTGAGGGACTTGCTGATGACTCCCAGAATTTCCGCAGTTGTCGTCTGCTGCTCCAAGGCCTCGGTCAAATCATCAGTGCGCTGCTGCAATTCGTTGAGCAGCCGCGTGTTCTCGATGGCGATGACCGCCTGCGCGGCAAAGTTCTTAACAAGTTCGATCTGTTTGTCGGTGAAAGGACGAACCTCGCGGCGATAAATGCCAATGACTCCGACGAGCGCGTCTTCCTTAAGCATCGGCACGTTCATCAACGTCCGAGCATGCCCGAATTTGACAATGGGTGCGTCAGGCTCGGAGTCCGACATGTCGGCGATCTGATGTGCGGTCCGTGTTTCGATGATGCGTTTGAGGCTGGGGTGGCTGCTAAGAGGGAGACGCGGCGTCTTATCCGCGAACTCCAGATAATCGGCTGGGGCGTTATGAAGCGCCACGCGCCGAAAGGCATCGCCTTCGTGCAGCATCAGCGTGCCAAAAGAGGCTTCGCAGATGCGTGTCGCATTCGCCAGCATAGCACTAAACACCGGCTCCAGTTCGCCTGGCGAACTTGAAATGACTTTGAGCACCTCACTGGTCGCCGTCTGCTGGCTCAAGGCTTCGGTGAGGTCTTCGGTGCGCTGGCGCAGCTCGTTGAGCAGCCGCGTGTTCTCGATGGCGATGACGGCCTGGGCGGCGAAGTTTTGCAGCAATTCGGTCTGCTTTTCGGTGAATGGCCGCACCTCCTGGCGGTAGATACCGAACACGCCGACGAGCTCGCCATCCTTGAGCATCGGAATGTCGATCAGGGTGCGGGCGCCGCCGCGCTCCGCGATGATGACCGTCGCCTGCTCGCCGGAGAGATAGGATTCGTCCAGCCGCAGATCGGGAATTTGCAGGGTGTCTTTGGTGGCCGCGACGCGCGCCAGCGGGTTGTTCGGGGCCGGGGAAAACAGCGGCTCGCGGCGGCGCGCCTCGGCGAATTCCGGCGGCGCATTGTGCAGTGCCACCGCGCGAAACGCGCTGCCTTCGTACAGCGTCATGATGCCGAATTTCGCGTCGCAGATGCGTGTGGCGTTTTCGAGCATGGCCGCGAAGACCGGTTCCAACTCGCCGGGCGACGAGCTGATGACGCGCAGCACATCCGCGGTCGCGGTCTGCTGCTCCAGCGATTGCCGCAATTCACTGAGCAGCCGCGTGTTCTCGATGGCGATGACCGCCTGCGCGGCAAAATTCCGCACCAGTGCGATCTGCTTGTCGGTAAACGGCTGCACCTCCTTTCGATAGATGTGGATAGCGCCGATCAACGCGTTGTCCTTGAGCATTGGCACGGCGACCAGTGTGCGGATGCCGGCCAGTTCGGCGCCGACGACGGTGAACGGGTCACGCCGCAGGTATGTTGGCTCCGCCCTCAGGTCGGCGACGTGGACCACGTCCTTCGACGATACGAGCCGGCCTGGGGCGCTGTCCGCCGGCGGACGGAATGGTGCAGCCGTCCTGGCATTGGAATAAGCCGCCGGCGCATTGTGCATGGCGACCGTGCGGAACGTGCCGTCCTCGATAAGGTACATATTGCCGAAGTTGGCCTCGCAAATGCGGGTCGCGTTCTCCAACATCGCCGCGAACACCGGCTCCAAATCGCCTGGAGACGAACTAATGACGCTCAGCACGTCCGCGGTAGCGGTCTGTTGCTCCAACGATTGGCGTAATTCGTTGAGCAGCCGCGTGTTCTCGATGGCAATCACCGCCTGGGCGGCAAAATTTTTGACCAGCTCGATCTGTTTGTCGGTGAACGGCTGCACTTCTTGCCGATAGATGACGATAGCGCCGATCAGCGCGTCGTCCCTGAGCATTGGCACGGCAACCAGCGTGCGGATGCCGGCCAGTTCGGCGCCGGAGACGGTGAACGGATCACGCCGCAGGTATGTTTCCTCCGCCCTCAAGTCGGCGATATGGACCACGTCCTTTGACGACACGAGGCGGCCTGGGGCGCTGTCCGCTGGCGGACGGAATGGCGCAGCCGTCCTGGCATTGGAATAAGCCGCCGGCGCATTGTGCATGGCGACCGTGCGGAACGTGTCGTCCTCGATAAGGAACATATTGCCGAAGTTAGCCTCGCAAATGCGGATCGCGTTCTCCAACATTGCCCCGAACACTGGCTCCAGGTCGCCGGGCGACGAGCTAATGACGCGCAGCACGTCCGCCGTCGCGGTCTGCTGCTCCAGCGATTGCCGCAATTCACTGAGCAGCCGGGCATTCTCGATGGCGATAACCGCCTGCGCGGCGAAGTTCTGCACCAAAGCGATCTGCCTGTCGGTAAAAGGCAACCTCTCCTGACGAAAGATATTGATTGCACCGATCAGCTCGGTCTCTTTGAGCATCGGCACACTGATGAACGCTTGCGCACCGCCGAATTCGAATGCGGCAGTGCTCGGTCCGTCCTTGGCTCCGGCAAACATCTGGAACACGGTTTTTGTCTGCAGCAAGCGGCCAAGCGGCTGTTTCGGATGAGGTGTGAACGTCCCCCGTTTCTTGACGAATGCTTCGAATGCGGGCGAGGCGCTCGCAATGGCGGCAGGACGGAATTTATCGCCCTCGCAAAGCCACAATATTCCGAACTTTGCCTCGCAAATTCGGCGTCCGTTCTCTAATACGGCCTGAAAGACGGGATCGAGCTCGCCCGGCGACGAGCTGATGACACGAAGCACCTCCGACGTTGCCGTCTGCTGATCCAGCGCTTCGGCGAGATCGTCAGTGCGCTGCCGCAATTCGTTGAGCAGCCGCGTATTCTCAATGGCGATGACTGCCTGGGCGGCGAAACTCGTCAGCAGACCGACCTGTGCCTTGCTGAAGGGACGAACTTCCTGACGATAGACCGTGATCAGGCCGATCAATTCAGTGCCTTTGAGCATCGGCACTGTGACCAGGCTGCGCACGCGGGTCAATTTTACGAAGCGGCGCTCTTGCGGATTGTTGCGCGACGCCGCATCCGCTGCCATGTCGGCGACCTGGATTGGACGCTTTGTCTTCGCCACGCGCGCCAGCACCGTCGTGCCGGTCATGGGCGCCAGCGGTTGGCGGCTTCTGAACGCGACGAATGCGGGCGGTGCGTTGTGCATCGCCACCGCGCGGCAAAAATCGCCTTCGGCGAGATAAAGCGTGCCGAAATTGGCCTGGCAGAGACGCGTCGCGCTTTCCAGGATGACCGAAAAGACGCGCTTCAGATCGCCCGGCGCCGCGCTGATCAGGCGCAACACCTCGGCTGTCGCGGCCTGCTGCTGCAAGGCCTCGTTCAATTCCTGCTTGTTGCGCTCAAGTCGCTCCTGCAGGCCGGCAGCGGCAGCACACGGCTGAGACTTCGACTTAGCGACAGCACCGCGCTTGCGGCCGGCCGCCTTTGGGCGCCGCAAATCCGCTGCCTTGCCACCAGCCTTGCCGCGCCGCTTCATCAGACCCACCACGGCTTGAACCTGCGCCGATCATACGCAACGGAACGCCGTGCCGCCACGTCGATACTGACGCTGCAGCATCGATCTTATGGGCATTTATCGCGCGTTTTGCTGCATTGCAGTGACCGCTGTCACAACGGCCGGTCGTGATGGCGCTCGGAAGGCTCCCGTCGGCAAGCCGGAAACCGGCTGTCGGAGCCACTTGTTTTGCGCGATAATACCGCGTCGCCTGCCGGCGACGAAAAAAGCAATAAAGGCCGTTCGCGCGCCGCGAGCGCACGAACGTCAAGCCCAGGGAGGAGTCCTATGGTTGCCTTGACCGTCAACGGACAACGGCACGAGGTCGATGCCGCGCCCGAAACGCCGCTGCTCTGGGTGTTGCGCGAGCATCTCAAGCTCACCGGCACCAAATTCGGCTGCGGCATCGCCGCCTGCGGCGCCTGCACGGTGCATATCGACGGCGAGGCGGTGCGCTCGTGCTCGATGCCGCTGTCGCTGGTCGCGGGAAAATCCGTGACCACGATTGAAGGATTATCGGCCGACGGCGGTCATCCGCTGCAAAAAGCCTGGATCGCCGAACAGGTGCCGCAATGCGGCTACTGCCAGTCAGGCCAGATCATGCAGGCGGCAACGCTGCTTGCGGCCAACAAAAACCCGTCGCGCGACGACATCGTCGAGCACATGGACGGCAACATCTGCCGCTGCGGCACCTATCTGAAAATCATCAGCGCCATCGAGCGCGCGGCGCGGGAGGGCTGAGCCATGAATCAGCACAGCAAGATCGTGAACCGCCGCAATTTCCTCAAAACCACGGCCGGGCTCAGCTTAGCGCTGACGATCGCGCCCGATGCGTTCTCTCTCATCGACGACGCTTTCGCCGACACACCAGCGGCCTACACGCCGAATGTCTGGCTGACGATCGCGCCCGACGGCATCATCACCATGGTCGCGCCGGCCGCCGAGATGGGCCAAGGCTCGTTCACCAGCCTGCCGGTCATCATCGCCGAAGAGCTCGATGCCGACTGGAGCAAGGTCAGGCCGGTGTTCCCGACGGAGTGGGACGACAAGAAGTTCGGCAATCCGGGATACAATTATACCTTCCAGACTTCGGCGAGCGCGTCGGTGACCGGCTATTTCACGTCGCTGCGCCTGGCCGGCGCACAGGCGCGCCGCGTCCTGCTCGATGCGGTCGCGGCGAAATGGGCGGTGCCGGTCGGCGAGCTTGCGACGGAACCGAGTGTCGTCGTGCACAAGGCGTCGGGGCGGCGCATCGGCTATGGCGAGATCGCCGCGTTTGCGAGCGCGCCCGCCGAATTGCCGAAGATCGCCGAAAGCGACCTCAAGCCGACGGCAAGCTTCCGGCTCATCGGCAAAGATATCGCCCGTGTCGACGTGCCGCTAAAAGTCAAAGGCGCGGCCACATACGGCATGGATGTGCAGGTGCCGGGCATGGTCTATGCCGCGGTGCTGCAATCGCCCTATGCGGGTGGCGCGCCGCTCGACATCGACGACAGCCGCGCGCGCAAAGTGCCGGACGTCACCGACATCGTGAAGCTGCCCGAAGGCGTCGGCGTCATCGGCACGACGGTCGAAGGCACTCAAGCGGCCAAGAACCTGCTGAAGGTCACGTGGGGCGATGCGCCCGGCGCGCATCTCGACAGCGAGCAAGCGCTCGAGGATTTTGCGGCGATCGGCCGCGACAAGAGCCGCGACGGCGTGGCTTACGAGAACAAGGGCGATGCCAAGACGGCTTTGGCGAGCGCCAAACGTGTGTTCCGCGGCGAATATCGCACGCGCTACGTCTACCACGCGCAGATGGAGCCGATGAACGCCACCGCCTCCGTCAGCACCGACGGCAAATCGGCCGAGCTTTGGGTCGGCACCCAAGCGGCGACCAGCTTGCTCAACGGCGTCGCCCGCATCCTGCAGACCGAGCGCGCGAAGATCGCGCTGCACCAGCAATTCCTCGGCGGCGGCTTTGGCCGGCGCGGCAACCACGAGGTCGTCTACGACGCGGTCCGCCTGTCGAAGGCGGTCGGCAAGCCGGTGAAGCTGATCTGGACGCGCGAAGATGACATTACCTTCGGCAAATTCCGCCCGGCGACGGCGCATCACATCGAGGCCGGCTTCGACGAGGCCGGCAAACTCGTCGCCTGGCATCACCGCGTCGTTGCCGAATCCGTCTTGGCTTACGTCTCCGGCGATCCAAAACCACGGCAGGACCGCATCGTGATGAAGGGCTCGCCGGTCCCGCAATATCCGGTTGCCAACAAGCTCGCCGAGCATGTCATCGAAAACCGTGGCGCGCGGCTGTCGCCGTGGCGCGGCGTCGGCAACGGCCACAACGCCTTTGCCATCGAGAGCTTCGTCGACGACATCGCCAAGGATTTGGGCAAGGACCCGGTGGCATTCCGCCTCGAACTTTCGGAAGGCGTGCCGCGCATGCAGCATCTCCTTCGCACCCTCGCCGAGATGTCGGACTGGTCGCGCAAGCGCGACGGCACCGCGCTCGGCGTCGGCACCATGGTGAAGGACGACACCCTGGCCGCCGGCGTCGCCGAGGTTTCGCTCGATCGCAAGACCGGCAAGATCAAGGTGCTCAATTTCTGGGCCGCGCTCGATGCCGGCATTGCCGTGCAGCCGCGCAATCTCGCCGCGCAGACCGAGGGCAGCATCGTCTATGCGCTGGGCTCGGTGTTGCGGGAAAAGATCACCATCAAGGACGGCCGCGTGCTGCAGTCGAACTACAGCGACTACGAGGTCGCGCGCATGTCCGACGTGCCGCATATCGAGATCAAGGTGGTCTCGACCGACAACCATCCGACCGGCGGCGGCGAGGAAGGCGTGCCGCTGGTTGCCTGCGCGGTCGGCAACGCCATCGCAGCGCTCACCGGCGTGCGCTTGCGCGAGCTGCCGTTCTCGCCCGATCGCGTGCGCGGAGCGTTGGGGGCGTAAAACGCGCCGATCCGGATGAAGTGCTGCTGGGAGGACGTCATGACAATCAACTACAAGCCGGGCGCAATCGTCTTGTCGATGGCGCTTATGCTCACCGCGGCGCAGGCGGCCGAAGACAAGACCTACGTGATGAAGCTCGGCACCGCGACGATCAACGAGTCACAGCACGAATGGTGCAAGCGGTTCGTAGCCATGGTCGAAAAGGATTCCGGCGGCAGGATCAAGGGCGAGATCTACCCCGCCAGCCAGTTGGGACCGATCCAGCGCGAGATCGAGGGCGTGCAGTTCGGCGCGATCCAGGGCTATGTCGGCCCGCCCGAGTTCCTGGTCGGCGTCGACGAACGCTACGAGGTGCTCTCGGCGCCGGGTCTCATCACCGACTTGCCGCACGAAGTTCGCGCCGTAAACGATCCCGAGCTGCAAAAGATCATGCTCGGCCTCGGCGCCGACAAGGGCATCCATGGCGCCGCGCTGTTCATCGCGCAACCGTCCAATGTCATCGCCAGCAAAGCGATCCGTCATCTGGCCGACTTCAAGGGCAAGAAGCTCCGCGTCCTGGCGGCCGACATGCAGCAGGAGATGATCAAGCGGCTCGGCGGCACGCCGGTGGCGATGACGCTCGGTGACGTTCTGCCGGCGATGCAGCAGGGCGCGATCGACGGCTCCGTCGCCGCCATAACGATCGAGACGACGATGCATTTCTGGGATGCCACGAAATATGTGACCGAGATCAACCAGCCTTTCATTTTCTCGATGACGTTTCTCTCAAAGCAATGGTACGACGCTTTGCCCAAGGACCTGCAAGCGATCATCGATACCGACGCCAGCAAGGCCTCAGCCGAAATCGATCAGTGGCAGATCGGCGGCTATGCCAAGGCGCGCGAGACTTGGGCCGAACACGGCGAGCTCATCAGCCTACCGCCGGCCGAGCAAGCCGAAATGATGCTGACGCTCGCAGCCGTCAGCGCCGACGTGGCAAAACGCAAACCGAAGCTCCAGGAGGCCTACGACGTCTTCGCCGCGGTGGCAAAACGGACGCAATAGATTTCATCCCACGCGCGCCGTCGATCCATCTCGACGAAGTCGCGCCGCGTGCGGGCTCACGCCGGACGGTCGCGGTGGGAAATCTCGACGACGCGGGCGCGCGCGGCGAGCTGGTCGACCAACGCATCGGCCTTGGCCTTGTTCGGCGCGTCAAGGTTGGCGTCCCATTCGTCGAGCAGATAGACCTGCGCGTCTGTCGCATTGACGATCTCTTCGAGCGATTTGAGCTGCAGCTCGCCGGACGAGTAACCGAGCTTCTTGTGCATTGCATCGGCGACAACGACCACTTCGTCCTCGTCCTCGTCGTCACCCTCGACGTCGACCGGCACCACGCCGCCTGTGAACTTGAATGCCAGCCGGTCGGTCGTCGGCCAGTAATAGGCGCGCTTCTTCATCTCGGTCTTCAGGCTCGCGAGCAACGAGGATTTGCCCGAGCCGTTGCCGCCGCGCACGTTGACGCGGCCGGTCGGATGCGCGAGCGCGATCTGCAATGCGTCGCCGACCGACGACACCACATTGGCGCCGTCGCCTTCCCGCAACACCAGCCGATCGAACTTGATGCGCTCGTCGAAATCCGGGTCCGGCTCGGGCAGCATGTTGGCAGCGACACCGCCGAACCGCGTCCAGATCGCGATGAAATCGTTCCAGCCTGAGGCGAGCAGATGCAGCTCGTAGGTCATCTCGATCTGCCGCGGCAGCGTGGTGGCGAGTCCGACCAGGAGCGCGGTATTGCCGACATTTTGCACGGCGACTACGGTGACGGTTGCGAACACGATGGCGAGGCTGACGATGCCGCTCATCGCACTCATGCCTTCGCGGGCCACTATGGCGCGGACCTGCGCGGTCAGCCCTTCGCGCAGCCGGGCCTTGAATGCGGCAAGCCACAGGCGAAGATTGTATCGGTTGCCGCTGAACACGTTATCCCACGCGGTATAGCCCTGCGCGGTAATGCGGTTGTTCATGCGCTGGTTTTCCAGATAGGTGCGCGCGATCGGCTTCTGCAACACCCATTGCATCAACAACAGCACGCCGAATGCGCCGACATAGGCAAACGGCAGGCTGATGTCGATTTCCGCGCCCAGCACGACGGAATTGAAGACCAGGCCGAGAAACAGCTTCAGCGCGAATTCCAGCTCGTACATGACGTTGAAGAAGCACTGGAACGTCTCGCCGGTGAGGAACGGCTCGACCTGCTCGCGCGCCGGCTTGTCGCCGAACAGCTTGACCTTGCCGCGATTTTCGCGCGCGAAGCGCAGCATGAATTTGCCGAAGCCGCGGTAACCGGCCCGTTCGGCAAACACCCAGCTGATGACGCCGACCACGTAAGACGATGATTGCGCGGTGAGGATCCAGATCAGGTCGCCGGCCAGGAAATGACCGGAAGCGACTTTTTGCCCGGCATTGATGACGAACCACGTCGTCGCCGCGGCCAGCATGGCCTCGACCACCATCAGGACGATCATCACGAACAGCGACGGGCTGAGCAAAAAACGCGCCAGCTCGAGGCGTGAAATCTGTTTTCCTGCCATGTCGTTCCCGGAACGAGGATGCGGAGAGCGTAGCGTCTTTGCGTCGATCGGTCAGTCTAACGGCATCGAGATAGGAAATTAAGCGCGGGCACAAGGCGCGTTAGCGCAAATTCGTACGGTTCATCAAGGGCTTTCTTCGTCCGGCCGGGGTTTGCCCGCAGCCCGGTACCCGTTCGCCTACACTGGCGCGGGCCACCTCACGCTTTCGCCGCATGGAGCCGTGCCAGCTCGGCTTCCATCTTGCTGATATTTTCGAACAGCCGCGCCGTCGCCAGGTGCAGGAAATAGAAGCCGAAGGTCGGGTTCTGGTAGTAGAGTTGCTCGACCTGCTCGTAGGTGATCGACAGCGCATCGCCCTGCTCGATGCATTCGAGCGTCGCGGTACGCCGGTTGTCGGGCGCCAGCATCCCCAGTTCGCCGACAAGCTGGCCGGGTTTCAGCTCGATGCCGAGCTCGAGCAGACGGTAGCGCCCGGTCACCGTCAAAAACATCTCGTTCGCCAGTTCGCCCTTGGCGAACAGGATGTCGCCCTTCTTGAAGTGACGCCCGGTCATGAATGGCTTGAGCCAATCCATCGAGGTGTTGCCTCGAACCGACTCGCGTACGTTCCTGATGAGGGCGACCATCTGGTAGAGACGATAGCCGTTGACCGGCAACGTTATGGCTTGCAGGGCCAGCAGGACATAGGTGTGCGTCACCGCATAGGAAAAGATCAGAAAGCAATTGGCGACGATGGAGAGGATGCGCAGCGGCACCATCGTCTTCGACGAGGCGGTCGCTACGATGAAGAGCGCGGCGCAGGCGTTGAAAAGCTCATTCCAATGCATGAATTGCATAGTCACCCTCCACCACCCGCCAGTGCCAAACTTGCGACGCGGCGGGAAATTCTCAACCGCAAGCAACCCGCCGTTAATCCAGTACCAAATGCCTCACTGGCAGGGACCTTACGCCCCGGCCATGCGACAAATACGACTGGCCGTTCTCATGTCCACGGCGTAATTTATTGGCCTGTGTGGGTTAAGAACCACACCCCTCATGGCCACTGAAGGGGCCCGCGTGAAGCCGCCGATCGCGCTTACGAATCTCGCGCATTATACTGCGCCGCTTCGCCGTTTCGGGGCATCGTCGCTTGGCCGCCTGTTCGTGCTGGCCATCGGGATGGCCGCCATGACGGCGTTCACAATATCGGATTTGCAGAAATCGGCCAGCTTCTGGCTGAGCGCGTGTCTGTGGTGCTGTCTCGCATATTTTGCCGTCGAGGGCTATGTCCGCGCCCAAGCTGCGTTTCAAGTCGGCAAAGCCAGAAGCTACCTGCTCTCGGCTTCTGGGATCGTGGACCTGATCGCGATTTTTCCGGTCCCGATTGCGCTGACGTGGGGCGTCGCGCAACCGACGGCATGGCTGTTGGCGTCGTTATGGGTGCTCAAGCTGGCGCAGAATTCGCCCGGCTTCGCCCAGCTTGCGCGCGTGTTCGTGCTCGAGGCGAGACCGCTCGCCAGCGTCCTGGCGCTGTTCCTGATCGTGCTGTTCCTGTCTTCCGCCGCTATGCATGTGCTGGAGCGCGACGAGCAGCCCGCGGCGTTCGGCTCGTTGCCGCAGGCGCTG
Source organism: uncultured Alphaproteobacteria bacterium (assembly GCA_963724715.1). Lineage (GTDB taxonomy): Bacteria > Pseudomonadota > Alphaproteobacteria > Rhizobiales > Xanthobacteraceae > BOG-931. The sequence continues at coordinate 1,413,713 of CAVRVV010000009.1, forward strand.
TGGTGGGCGGTGGTGACGCTGACCACGACCGGATACGGCGACGAGGTGCCGCGCACCCATCTGGGCCACCTGCTCGGCGCCTTTGTCATGATCTGCGGCATCGCCACTTTCGGATTGTGGACCGGTATTCTGGCCACCGGTTTCGCCGCCGAAAGCCGGCGGCGCAATTTCATCCAGACCTGGGACCTCGTCAGCAAGGTGCCGTTCTTCCAGACGCTCGACCCGTCGGCGATCGCGGAAATCACCCATATGCTGCGGCGGCTGGAAGTGCCGGCGAGGACCGCCGTCATCCGCCGCGGCCGGGCCGGCGATTGCATGTATTTCATCGCCGACGGCGAAGTCGAAGTCGACGTCAAACCGACGCCGGTCCGGCTGGCGACGGGATCGTTCTTCGGCGAACTCGCACTGCTCGGCGATTCGGTCCGCAGCGCCAATGTGGTGACGACGCAGTCCTCGACGCTCTTGATTCTCGATCTCGCCGATTTCCGTACGCTAACGGCGCATCATCCCGAATTGGCGCGCGCCATCGATGCAGAGGGCAAGCGACGCGTGAGCGAGAACCAGCGGCTGCGCGAGTTGCAGGTGCAAAGCGGCGCGTCGCCGTCCTGATCGAGGCGCCTTCGCTCAATCGTAAAGCGGGTCGGCGATCAGGCTTGACGCAGCGCCGGGCTGACCGATCAAAGCCGGCGCGCCGAGCAGCACCGTTTGGCCGTCAACTGCAAGCGCGGCCTGCACCGACACCAACGCGCCCGGCAGCGGCGGGTACCCTTCGCCGAGGCGCGATCCGATCAGCGGATCGAGCGGCTGCGTCATGCGGCAGCCTTCGACCAGCCAGGAGCGAAAGCCGGCAAATCCGCGATCGCTGGGCAATAACGCGACGGCTTGCGCGAAGCGCGCTGCTGCCTCCTGCACGATCGCGGTGTCGCAGACGGAGCGGACGAGACGAATCCACGTTCCCTTGTAGGCCACTGTGGCACGCAATGCGAAAGTCTTGCCGAGCGCGGCTTCTCCCTCGATGCGGCGAAAACGCGTGTCGCGCTCAAGATCGGGGACCGCGGCAATGTAAATTTCTTCGGCGCCAAGCGCCCGCGCTTTGCTTTCCGCGCCGGCGATCATGTCATTGAGTGTCTTGCCTTGTGCAGTGGAAAGCGCGCGATGAGCGATTTCAGCGGCTTTTGACGCAAGCGCGATCTCCGCCGGATCGGCTACAGCGCGCAGTGATGCGAACAGCGCGCTCGCATCCTGTAAAGTGAGTTTCGGACCGCCTTCGCGCAAATCTTCGGCGATGCCGGCGGGGAACCCATCGAAATCGACGACGCCCACCGCCGCATCGGCTCGCGTCGCGGCAATCTGCTGCGCAGCTTTCAACCCGATGCGCGGCGTATGGAGGACGTCAGCCACACGGCTGACCCGCTCGATCCAGGGTTTGACGCGAAAGCTCAACGCCGCGACCAGATAAGGCGCCGCTTGGCTCGGCATCACCAGCACCGCTTCCGACCAATATGGCACGAAGCCCGTGAGCCACGACACGCCGGCCGGCCGCGTATTGTTGGTGTAGATGACGAGCGCGTCGAGCTCTGCCACCTGCATCGCCGCGCGCACGCGGTCGAGCCGCGCGTCGAACACCGCATCAGGCAATTCGACAAGAGAGCGGGCAATCAGGCCGCGGCGCATTGCTTTTGCTTCTTCTCACTCACGCGGCGACTTCGAACAATTGGCGCGGCGTCTTGCACAGCACCTCGGCGCCATTCTCGGTCACGACGATGGCATCGCCGAGCACGATGTAGCCGGCGTCGGGATGGTAGGTGTTGGGATGCACGATCAGCGTCATGCCCGGTTCCAGCACGGTGTCGACGTCTTCCAGGATGTGCGGCTTGGAATCGGCGAATAGGCCCATGCCGTGGCCGCGCACGCGGGTCCATTGGCTGGTGGTGTATTCGCCGAGCCCATATTTGCGGAACACGTCATTCTCGGCTTTCGCTACGTCGGCGGCACGCAGTCCGGGCCGCACCGCGGCGATGCCGGCCTCCAGCGCTTCGACAAAGACGGCGAAGGCGCGGTGTTGCGCCTCGGTCGCGTTGCCGACCACCAATGTACGGCAAATCTGGGCGAAGTAGCCTTCCACGGCGGGCGTCAGCTCGGTCGTGACCAGATCGCCTGCGGCGATGCGGCGCTCCGACGGCGGCGTCATGCCGAACACGTCCTTGCCGCCGGAACCGATGATCATGAAATTGTCCGGGCAGCCTTTGCGGCGCAGATGCGCTTCGATATCGGCGACGATCTCGAATTGCCGCCGGCCCGGCCGCACCGCGCGCAAGAACTCGACATAAGCCTCGTCGGCAATCTGCGCGGCGCGGCGCACCGCCGCGATCTCGCCCGCGCTTTTGTGCATCAGGAGTTGGTCGACCAGCGCAGTGGCGTCGTCGAGCTTGAAACTTCGCGTCGCGTCGGCGAGCCAGCGCGGCAAAAACCGCCGCGGCGCGGCTGCGATATGCGCATTGGCGACGCGGTCGAGCCGCGCGCCGACGACGCGTGCAATGTCCGGCGCGAGATGCACCTTCACCTGCGGCGCTTCGAGCTCGGCGCGCTCGGCGTCGGTGGCGCTGTCGAGGAACAATTCGACCTCGCCATCGGCCGCGATCAGCGCAATGCCGTGACCTTCGAGAATGCCGAAATCAGCGCCGTAGCGCAGGTAGTCGCCCTGCCAGGCATTGCCATAGAGCACCATGTGGCCAATGCCGGCCTCGCGCATGGCGGCCACGAGGCGCTGGCGCCGTTCTTCCGCAAGCATGGTGTACGTTCCCTCAAAACCGCAATCGCCGCGCCGCCTCGGCCGCGACCTAGCCGGCGCGCACGTGGCCAATCCGTCCCTTGTCGTTCGTCCTCGGTATCGTCCCGGCATGACTATACCAGCGGTTGGCGCGCCGGCACGAGGGCCCAACTGTCGCCCGAATCCGGACCCATCCTCTGGGCAAGTCGTTTTCCGGTACCGCAGAATTGTCGCTACTCAAAATTGCGCCAAATCCATAGAGCTTCCCCAATGGCCTGCCCCAAGATCGCGCTGACGATGCTCATCCTGGGCAGCGTGATGGCTTTGGGCACGGACGCGCGCGCGCAAGCCGATGCACCGGGACGGGCCCGCTTGGTGCAAGCGCCGGCATCGCCGACGCCGCCTACCACTCCACCACCGCCGCCGGCCGCGAGCCAACCCGCCGCGCCAACCGCGCAGCAGACCCCCGATCCGGTCGGCAGCGTCGCGACGCTGCAAGGCAGCGCCTCGGTGACGCGCAACAATGCCACCAGCGCGCTTGCGCTCCGCGACCCGGTCTACAAAAACGACGTGCTGCAAACCAAAGTCGACGGCACGCTCGGCATCACCTTCGACGACGAAACCACGTTCACGCTGAAGCCGAACACGCGCCTCGCCGTGGACGAGTTCGTCTATCAGGACGGCGGCACCGACAATGCAGCCATATTCAACGTCGTGCGCGGCACCGCGGCCTTTGTCGCCGCCGAGGTGGCCCATACCGGCAATATGAAGATCACTACGCCGACCTCGTCGCTTGGCATTCGCGGCACCACCGGTCTTGTCGAAGTGCCGGAGGGCGGCACCGCCGGCGCCCAGGTCTCCATCAAGCTCTACCCCGACGCCGACGGCCGCGTCGGCCGGATCGAAGTTTTCGGCCGCGACGGCGCGCAGCTCGGCATCCTGTCGCGCGGCGCGACCGGCTTTGCAGTGCGGCCGGGAGCGGGCGGACGTTTCACTGTGGCGCCATTGCAGATTTCGGCGTTGGAAGCCGAGCGCGACCGTTCGTTCGTGCGTCAGGCTTTTGCGGCGCGGACCGTGGGCCGCCAGATCAATCAGCAACGCCGCACCTTGCAGCAGCAGCAACGCAATCAGCTACGACCCAATCAGCAACGGCCTGGCCAAGTGCCGGGACGCGAACAACGGCCCGGATTGCAGCAGCAGCGGCCTGAACTGCGGACGGTGCCCGGCGGACAGCCGCTGCCGTCGCCCGGTGCCCGGCCGACGCTGCAGCAGCAACCCGGCACGCCGCCGACGCGGCAACCGCAACCCGGAGCACGGCCGACTCTGCAACAGCCGCCCGGCGCGCCGCCGGCGCAGCAACAGCAACCCGGTACTCGGCCGACTCTGCAACAGCAGCCAGGCGCCGCGCCGCCCGGTGGCCGACCGAATGCACCGACGCTGCAGCCGCAGCCTGGCGCGCGGCCGACGTTGCAGCGGCAGCCTGGAGCACCGTCGACTCCGCAACGCGCGCCGGCCGGACAGCGCAAGCCGGCGAAGAAAAACGAAACCCGTTAGCGCGCCGACGAGTCGGTACGCTTGCTGTCGAAGCGGACTGCCGCGCCCGACGCCGCAAGGCCTATGCCGATGATCACGAAGATGCTGCCGGTTCCGGTGGCCGCCGCCACCAGGCTGGCGACGATCGGAATGATCGACTGGCCGATGCGGCTCGCCATGGTGCGCAGCGAATTCGCCGTGCCGATGGCGCCGCCGCTGGCGATGGCGAGTACGCCGGCAATGCTGGCGGTGATCGAGATGCTCAGCGCGAATCCGGCGACCGCAATGGCGGCGTACAAGAGCGGCAGCGGCAACGGAAAAGCCAAGAGCGTATAGGCAACGGCGCTGACGAACGTGCTGGCCAGCGTGAGCGGGATGCGGCCAAAGGCAACGTGAAGCCGCGCATATATCAGCCGCGACAGCATCGAGGCGGCCGCCCGAACGGCGAGCAGCGTGCCGACGGCATCGACCGTCAGGCCGCGGTCGGAGCCGAGCAGCGGCAAATAGACGACGATGAGGTCCTGCGCCACCACGGTGATGACGCTGACCACGATGATCGTGGTCAGGCCGGGCGCGAACAGCAGGTCGCGCAGCGGCACCTTGGCGCGATCGACCGGCAATTTATGCGCGCCGGTGGATTGCGTCAGGAGAGCGAAGACCATGGTCAAGACGGCGCCGCCGAGACCTATTGCAAACAGGAGCTGCGTCGGCGGCACGCTGGCGGAGCCGCCGGCCAGCGCGACGATATAGGGGCCGACGCCCTGCCCCGCCGCATTGGCGACCATGTAATTGCCGATGGCGCGCTCCATCGCGCCCGGACCGGTGCCACATCGCGTGCACTGGATCTGCTGGCTGACCACGAACAACAGATGCGCGGTGCCGATGATCGCGGTGGAGACCAGTATCCCCGCGAGATTTGGAAACAGCACGAACCCCGCGCAGCCGACGATCAGCAGGCCGCCGCCCATCCAGGTCGTCACGGCATCATAGCCGCGATCGATGAAGCGCCCGATCGGCACGCCGATCCCGATCGGCAGCAGGGCATAGACCGCGGTGATGACACCGAGCCAGACCACCGACAGATCGAGCTCGACGGCGCGATAGGTCGTGGCGACGCGGACGATGGTGATGACCGCCTGCTCGACGAAGGCGGTGGAAACGATGGCGAAGAGCAGGCGGCGGTTCATTCCGGGTGAAGGGCCGTCACGCCAAGCGCTTGTTTTTTGTGAAATCGTAATCGGCGGCGTGTTCGGATTCGTAGATCTGTACGCAGCGCGATGTGTCGTAGCCGGGAGCGAGCACAGCCTTAAGAAACGCCAGCTGAAACGCCCATGCCGCCTTGGCCGCGTCGCGGCGATAACGGCCCGGCATGGTGTCGTTGAGCCAGCCGTGCGGCGCGCCGGGATAGACCTTGATCGTATAGGTCTTGTCGTGGCGATCAAAACTGTCGCGCAGCCGCCGCACGTCGGCGAGCGAGATCACATGGTCGGCCTCGCCGAAAATGCCGAGCACCGGACAATCGACGCGCGCGATCACGTCGTCGAACGGTTCCGGAAATTGTTCGTTGACCTTCCACTCCTTGTCGCCGGCCGCGCCATACCAGATCAGCGCCGCGGCGATCGGATGCGCGGCGGCGTAGACCAGCGGATGGCGGCCGGTCTGGCACACGCCTTTGACCGCGATCTTGCCGCGATCGACTTGCGGCAGCTTGGCAAGCTCGGCAATCGCCGTTGCGATGTGCGCGTTCGATTCGGCATCTTTGATCGGATAGCCGACGTCGCCGCGATGCAAGGCGTCCTGGTCCGGATGCTGGTAATAAAAATCCGGCGCAATGCAGACAAAACCGTCGCGGGCGAACCGCTCGGCAAGGTCACAAGTGTGCTTCACCAGGCCGTAGCGCTCGTGCATCAGCACGATGGCTGGAATTTTTTCGCCGCCGCCGCCGCCGCCGGCCGGCATGGCGAGAAACGCCGGAAGACCGCTGGCACAGTGAATGGTTTTTGTGACGATTCCAGGCACGCGTCTCTCCCTAAAGACCTTTGGCGAATGCCGCGGCCAGCTTGCGGCAAACGGTGGCGTCATCAAGCGCGGCGCCAGCCATTTCCAACCATTTGGCGGCGCCATCGCCGCCGACCAGCGGATCGAGCACGCGGTGCGCCTTGGCGAAGACACCGGCTTGGTCGAGCGGATGCTCGGGATCGCCGGTGGCCTCGACGATACGCTGCTGGTGGATTTCGCCGTTGGCCTCGACGTCCACTTCGGCAGGCCAATGTTGCGGATAATAGGCGTCGAGTCGGGCATCCGCGATGATCTCGACCTTGGCGGCGAACCGAGCCACGTCGGCATCCGCCTTCGCCGCGCTGCGATCGACATCGTAGAGGCGATCCGCAGTAAGTGCCGCAAGCGCAATTTGATGGGCGACGCTCACCATGGTCGATTGTCGCGCGCCCGGCTCGGCACGCGTCGCAATCATGCCGGCATAAGCCGGCGGCACGCGGACGCGCACTTTGCTAACGGCTTCGTGACGCACGCCGCGATTAAGGATGGCACGGAACGCTTCAATGGCAGCGATACCCTGCTTGGCGGAGCAGAACGGTTTCAGGCTGAGCGCGGCATAGACGCAGCTCACGCCGAGCTTCTCGGTCAGTCGATCGTGATCGAGCGCAATGCCGTGGCTGTCGGCGAGCCAGGTTTTGTCCAAAATATCGGGATCGCCGCGATAGTCCGCGCGCGCCGCCTCGGCCGCGGCAACGCCGGCGGCCACCGCATTGGCATAGAGAAACCAGCGCCCGGACGGTGCGCCGTGGATGCGGCCGATGCCGCCGGCCATCAGCATCACGGCGAGCGAGAGAGCGTGGCCGGTGCGCTCCTCCGATAGTCCCATAAGGCGCGCCGACGTTGCCGCTGCCGCGACCGGCGCGGCGAGATAAGTCGGCCAGATGCCGCGATAAAGGATTTGCGGCCCGCGCGCCGCGACGCCGATCCGGGTCATGATCTCGGTACCGGCCCAGATCGCGCTTGCGATTTCGCCAGGATCGAATTTTTGCTCCCGCGCCGCGAGCATCAGCGCCACCGGCACGACTCCGGCGCTCGGCGTGGTACAGGACGGCAGATGAATGTCGTCGATCTCGGTGAGCCGGATCGCCGCCGCCTGCCGGCCGATGCGGACCGCCAGCGCACCGTCGTCGCCCAGGCTTTGCAGCGCCTTGCCCTCAGGGATTAGGGCGCCCACACGCGCGGCGACCACGGTATCGATGAAATGCAGCCGCAGCCGCTCCCGGTCCGCCGCCGGCAAGTCAGACGCTTTGGCTCGGGCGATAAAGGCCGCAAGCTCCCCGATGACGCTCACGGCGCGATTTCCCAAGGCGAGGCGAATTGTATATCCATATCGGCTTCATAGCAGAAACCCGCTAGCATCAGCACACCACACTCCTGCATAGAGTCCCTCCACAAATGGCATTACCCCTCAACGAAACCCACGATCCGGCCCGGCGCAGCTGGGTCGAAAGCGCCAACGCCGCCGACAGCGAATTCCCGATCCAGAATTTGCCGTTCGGCGTTTTCAGCCCGGCCGCGGGAATGCCGCCGCGAGTCGGCGTGGCGATCGGCGACCAGATTCTCGACGTAGCGGCGGCCGGCCCCTCGTTCGAAGGCCTTGCCGCCGAAGCGGCGCGCGCCGGCGCGGCGCCGTTCCTCAACCTCATCATGTCGCTCGGACCGCAGGCTTGGTCGGCGTTGCGGCTCGGCCTGTCGCGCGCCTTGAGCGCCGAGCACGGCAATAAAAACATCAGCCAGCATCTGACCCCGATGGCGAAGGCCGAGATCAGGCTGCCGGTGGCGTTCCGCAATTTTACCGATTTTTTCGCCTCGATTTTTCATGCCAGCAACGCCGGCCGCATGTTCCGCCCCGACAATCCGCTGATGCCGAACTACAAATACGTGCCGGTCGCCTATCACAGCCGCGCCTCGTCAGTGCGCGTCAGCGGCACGCCGATAAAGCGGCCGCAAGGTCAGCGCAAGGGACAGAATGAGGACGTGCCGAGCTACGGGCCGTCGCGCAATCTCGATTTCGAGCTCGAGCTTGGCGCCTTCATCGGCATGGGCACCGAGCTCGGCACCATGGTTCCGGTCGGCAAAGCGGCCGATCACGTGTTCGGCTATTGCCTGCTCAACGACTGGTCGGCGCGCGACATCCAGGCCTGGGAATATCAACCGCTCGGGCCGTTCCTCGGCAAGAATTTCGGCACCACGGTTTCGCCATGGGTGGTGACCGCGGAAGCGCTGGCGCCGTTCCGCACCGCCGCTTACAAGCGGCCGGAAGGCGATCCCGCGCCGCTGCCGCATCTTGCCGACGCGGACGATCAAGCGAACGGCGGGCTCGACATCACGCTGGAAGCCTATTTTTCGACCGAGACCATGCGGAAGAACGGCACCGCGCCGGCGCGCATCACCCAGACTTCGTTCGCGCTGATGTATTGGACCATCGCACAGATGGTCGCGCACCAAACCAGCAACGGCTGCAATCTCGAGATCGGCGACCTGATCGGATCTGGCACGGTCTCGGGCCCGGAGAAATCGAGTTGGGGCAGCCTCCTCGAACTCACCGCGCGCGGCCGCGAGCCGCTCGATCTGCCGGGCGGCGAGAAGCGCGGCTTCATCGAAGACGGCGACGAGATCATCTTCCGCGGCTTTTGCGCAAAGCAAGGCTATCCGCGCATCGGCTTCGGCGAATGCCGCGCCGTTATTTTGCCGGCGGCGTGATCGTCCGCTACTCCACCGGCACCCATTTCTGCAGGCGCTTACCGGTATCGACCTCGCCGGTATAAAAATTGCCGCGCGAGTCGAACTTGCCGACGTGCACCCAGTGGAATTCGCCGATCTCGCGGCCCGGCCGGCCGAACGTGCGGACCACGGCGCCGTCGCTGCGGCGCACCGTCTCCATCACGTTGTTGGTGCCGTCGATCAGGACGAAGAAATTCTGCTTCTTGTCGAGCGGCGAGAATGCCAGTCCCCAGCTCGAGCCGGAGCCCTTGGTTGCGGGATCGAACACGTATTGCCGGACGAAGCTGCCGTCCTTCTGAAATACCTGCACGCGGTTGTTGGTGCGGTCGCAGACGAAGACCAGACCGTCCTTGGCCAGCGCGATGCAATGCACCGGATTGGCGAATTGCGGTGACTCCGGATTGTAGGCCGGCAGATCGTCATCGGTCGGCGGTTTGCCGTAGGCGCCCCATATGCGCTTGATCTCGCCGGTGTCGGCATCGAGCACGGCGACCCGGTGATTGCCGTAGCCATCGGCGGCGTAGATTTCGTTCGCCTTGGCATCGAGCTCGAGCGACGCCACAAGGCCGAACTGGCTCAAATCCGTGCTCGAGGTCAGCGGGCCGCGCTTGCCGAGCTGTTTGACGAATTTGCCGTCGGTGGTGAATTTCAGCACCGTGCTGTCGCCCTTGCCGTTACCGCTCAGCCAGACAAAACCTTTGTTGTCGACCAGGATGGCGTGTTCCTGCAGCGGCCAGTCGTAGCCCAGATTGTCGCCCGGGCCGCCCCAAGACTTGACGACGTCGCCGGCTTGATTGAACACCAGCACCGACGGCGCCGGCACACAGCATTTCGAGCGCGGCGGCGTGAGCGCCGCGCCCTTCTCGTCATCGGTCAGCGAGCGCGGCCGCTGGAACACCCAGATGTTGTCTTGCGCGTCGACCGCCATGCCGCCGACCTGGCCCAGAATCCAATTGTTGGGCAGCGGTTTTGGCCAGTACGGGTCGACGCGGAAGGTGGGGCTTTGGGCGCCTGCCGGCAGTGTAAAAAAGATAGTGAACGTGAGGCTCAATAACGCCCAGGAACGACGTTTCATTTTGTTTTCCTCCCCTCGCGCGTCATTCCGGGGCGCGCCAAAGGCGCGAGCCCGGAATCCATAACCACTATCGTTGAAGGACTATCTCAGCAGCTTCTTCTCATACACCTGTGGTTATGGATTCCGGGCTCCTCGCGGAGCCTGTCATCGGGCCGGCCACTTCGAGCCGGACCCGTTGGCTCGGCCCCGGAATGACGAATCTAATGAATCTCCGGCTCGGCGGTACGCTGCGTGCCGGCGAGAAAATCGAAATCGCAGCCCTCGTCGGCCTGGCCGATATGCTCGGAATACATCGCACCATAGCCGCGCAAAAAATGCGGCGGCGGCGGTGTCCAGACGGCGCGGCGGCGTGTGAGCTCTTCTTCGCTGACGTGGAGGTGGATTTTCCGCGCCGCGATGTCGATCTCGATTTCGTCGCCGGTTTGCACCAAAGCCAATGGCCCGCCGACAAAGCTTTCGGGCGCGACGTGCAGGATGCAGGCGCCGTAGCTGGTGCCGCTCATGCGCGCATCCGAGATCCGCAGCATGTCGCGCACGCCGGCTTTGAGGAGCTTTTTCGGGATCGGCAATTGTCCCCATTCCGGCATGCCGGGGCCACCCTTCGGGCCGCCGTTCTTGAGTACCAGAATATGGTCGGGCGTAACGTCGAGGTCGTCGCGTTCGACCTCGCGCGCCATATGGTCGTAGTTCTCGAAAGCAATCGCCTTGCCGCGGTGCGCCAGGAACCGCTTTTCGGCGGCGGCCGGCTTCATGACGCAGCCGCGCGGCGCGAGATTGCCCTTGAGCACCGCGGTGGCGCCCTCGGGATAGAGCGGCCGGTCGAGCCCATGGATGACGTCGGGCAGATGCACCTTGCTGTCGGCGATTCCTTCGCCCAGCGTGCGGCCGCTGACGGTGATGCAGCTCAGATCGAGCATATCCTTCATCTGCGCCATCAGCGCGCGCAGGCCGCCGGCGAAGAAAAAATCCTCCATCAAAAATTTGCCGGACGGCGTGATGTTGGCGATCACCGGCACTTGGCGCGAAATGTCGTCGAAGCGCTGCATGTCGAGCGCAATGCCGGCGCGGCGCGCCATGGCGATGACGTGGATGATGGCATTGGTCGAGCCGCCGAGCGCCATGTGGACGCGGATGGCATTGTCGAACGCGGCCGGCGTGAGAATCTTGTCCGGCGTCAAGTCTTCCCACACCATCTCGACGGCGCGGCGGCCGGAGGCAGCGCACATGCGCGGATGGCTGGCGTCGGGCGCCGGGATCGACGACGCGCCCGGCAGCGACAGGCCGAGCGCTTCGGTGATTGCCATCATGGTCGCCGCGGTGCCCATGACCATGCAGGTGCCGAACGAGCGGGCGATGCCGCCCTCGATTTCGTTCCATTCTTCGTCGCCGATGCGGCCGGCGCGTTTCTCGTCCCAGAATTTCCAGGCGTCCGAGCCGGAGCCGAGCGCGTGGCCGCGCCAGTTGCCGCGCAGCATGGGACCTGCCGGCACATAGATCGCCGGCAGCCCCATGCTGATCGCGCCCATGATCAGGCCGGGCGTGGTCTTGTCGCAGCCACCCATCAGCACCGCGCCGTCGATCGGATGGCTGCGCAAGAATTCCTCGCACTCCATGGCGAGGAAGTTGCGGTACATCATGGTCGACGGTTTTACGATCGGCTCAGCGAGCGACATCGCCGGCAGCTCGATGGGAAAGCCACCGGCCTGATAGACGCCGCGCTTCACGTCCTCGGCGCGGGCGCGCAGATGCCCATGGCAGGCGTTGATGTCGCTCCAGGTGTTGATGATGCCGATGACCGGCTTGCCGACCCAGTCGGCGCGATCATAGCCGAGCTGCTGCAGCCGCGAGCGGTGGCCGAACGAGCGTAAATCGTTCTTGCCGAGCCAGCGGTAGCTGCGCAGCTCTTCGGGCGATTTCTTTGTGACAGACGTCATGTGCAAACTCGCTTGGCAAACACCTAACCTACACCCTGAATATCGAGCTTCAACAATTTCGCCGCGTTTCGCCAGAAAATCTTTTCACGGTCTTCGTCGCTGACCCGCAAGCCTTCGACCAACTTGATGGCGCGCGGTTTGAGCGAGGTGAGCGGCGGTGCGTCGCTGCCGTAGAGCACGTGGTCGGGCCCGACCGTGTCGACGACGAGCTGCGCCGCCGGCGGATGATAGCTCACGGTGTCGAAATACATGCGTTTGAGATAATGGCCGGGCTCGTGCTTGATCTTGATCGGCGCGTAGGACCCGAGGAAGTAGCACTCGTCCTGCAACTCGTAGGCATAGTTCATCCGGCCGATGACTTCGCAAATTCCGCCGCCACCGTGGGACGCGACGATGGTGGCGCGCGGAAAATCCTCCAGAACGCCGCGCACAATCAGCCGCGACAGCGCCAGGCAAAGGTCGGCCGGCCGGCCGATGCTGGAGGCAAGCCGATACTCCTTCATCCGCTCTTCGCCGAAGCCGACATGGGGCGGATGAATGAAGACCGGCACGCCGAGATCCTGGATCAACTCCCAGAACGGCCGCGCTTCGTCGTCGTCGGGATAATGACCTTTGTGGCTCGAGTGAATGAGCACGCCCTTCAGCCCGAGCTGGCGAATGGCGCGCTCGGTTTCCTTGATGAAGGCCGGGCCGCCGCACGGCAGCATGGTCGCAAAACCGTAGAATTTCCCTTTGTGCTGTTCCTGAATCTCCGCCGCGTAATCGCTCCAGCGCTGCACCGCCTTGAGCTCTTCGGACGGCGCCTTGCCGCGCATGTAGTGCGCCGCATTGCTGAAAACCGTCACGTCGATGTTGCAGCGATGGTGGGCGGCGAGTACGTTCTCCAAGGTCATCGGGCAACGCCCTTCACAGGTCGGCCCCGACTTGCCGTCCCAGGTCAGCGTATCGGCCGCCGCCTCTTCGGGCGGGTAGATGTGGGTGTGCCATTCGATGATCATGGTGCGCCTATTCAGTTCAGCTTGAGCAGCCGCGCGGCATTGCCGCCCATCACCTTGGTGCGCTGTGCCGGCGTCATGCCGATCTGGTCCATCATCTTCAGTCCCTTCATCTTCAGCGGCACCATCGGCGGCGAATCGGTGCCGAACAGGAAATGATCCTCGCCGACGGTCTTCAGGCAGCATTCGGCGGCGGGCGCGGCGTAGCAGGCGGAATCGAAATAGAACATTTTCAGGTAGTGGCTCGGCGCATGCTTGATCAGCATCGGCTCGTAGGGGCCGAGGAACGCCGAAAAGTCGAGCAGCTCATAGGCATAATCCATGCGGCCGATGACTTCGCAAATGCCGCCGCCGAGATGGCTGCCGACGATCTTGACGGTCGGGAACTGCTCGAAAATACCGCGCACGATCAGTCGTGCGAGAGAGAGGCAATTGTCGGCCGGCCGGCCGATGCTCGACGCCAACCGATAATCCTTCATCGCCGGCGTGGTGGCATCGCCCGGATGAATGAACACCGGGATATCGAGATCGGTCACCAGCTTAAAGAACGGTTTTGCCGCGTCCTCGTCCGGATAATGGCCGTGATGGCTGGAATTGATGATGACGGCGCGGGCGTCATCTTGCTTTACGGCGCGCTCCAGTTCTTTCAGGAACTCGTCGCCGCCGTTGGGCACACAGGTCGCCATGGCGACGAACTTGTCCGGGTGCTGGTCGCGGCACTTGGCCAGATGCCGGTTCGAGCTCTCGATGGCGGCGACGACGTCTTTCGTCGATCTCCATGTGCCGGATGTAATGCACGGCGTTGCTGATCACGGTGCGGTCGAGGCCGGCGAGTTCGTGGGCCTTGAGCGCATCCTCCATGGTCATCGGCACCGGAACCGGCCACCACGGCTTGCCGATGAATTTCGGGTCGTTGATGTGAACGTGCCAGTCGATCAGCAAGTGTCTCTCCCTTTTCTAATTCTGTCCGCCGATGATAGCCGCGATACGGGCGACGAGCTCGGGCGGGGTGGCGAGCGTATGCTCGACCACCTGCTGCACTTCGTCGCCGCGTCCGGGAACAATTTCAAGCCCCTGCTTCTGCGCGTCCGCCAAAAACTCCGGATCGCGCAGCGTGGCATCGAAGGCGCTGCGCAGCGCGGCGACGCGGTCTGCCGGCATGTCGGGCGGCGCCATCGCGTTCCAGCCGACGCTGGAATCGGAATTCATGAATTCGAGGATGCGGCGGCCGTCGTCGCTCGACGCCAGATCGCCGATCAGCGGCAGATCGGGCAGATCGGCATGGCGCTTGAGCCCGGTTTGGAACGGCACGACGATCCGGCCGTCCTTGAGCCATTCGCCGCGCGTGGTCTTCAGCGCCGTCCACGATGCGACCCGCGTGTCGGCTTCGCCGCGCTCGATTGCCAAATCGACGTCGGCGGCGCCGCGATAGCCGGTCACGATCTTGAACCGCGTACCGGCCAAGGCGTTCAGCAGCGTCGGCGTCACGAAACTGTCGGTGGTGTTGCCCCAGGAACCGGCCACCACGTCTTTACGGCGCAGATCCTCGACAGTCTTCACGCCGGTGCGGCTCATGACCAGCATCACGCCGGTATAGCTCGCGATCCGGCCGATCCAGTTGAAGCGCTTGGCGTCGTAACGCGCAGCCTCCGGATGCAGCATCTGGTTGACGGCGATGTCGCGCGGCAGCATGCCGAGCTGAGTGCCGTCGCGCGCCGCCTTCTCGTACAAATTCACCGTGCCGACCATGCCGCCGGCGCCGGGCATGTACTGGATCACGATCGTCGGGTTGCCCGGGATGTGCTTCGACAGGTGCGTGATCAGAAGGCGGCTATACAGGTCGTACGTGCCGCCGGGCTCATAGACCACGGTAAAGCGCAGCGTTTTGCCTTTGAAGAACTCTTCCGCCGATTGCGCTTGTGCGGACGCGATCGGGGCAAAGCCGACCCAGGCGGCGAGCAATGCTCCGGCGCAATGACGCAAGAACCCTTCCCTCACCGGCCGTTCCTCACTGCGGCTCCATGCCGGATTCGCCGACGATGCGAGCGGACGCGGCGCGATCCGCTTTCAGGAAATCGGCGAACTGCTCCGGCGTGTCGAACACCGGCTCAAGCGCCATGTCGATCATGCGCTTTTGCCGGAAGTCCGGATCGTTGCCGATCGCGGCGAATGCGTCGCGCAGCTTGTGCACGATCGCATCCGGCGCGCCAGTCGGCGCGACGATGCCGAAATAAAGCCGCGTGAGATTTTGGCCGTAGCCGAGTTCGGTGAGCGTCGGCACATCGGGCAACAGCGGCGAGCGCTTGGTGCTGTCGACCGCGAGCGCGTTCACGGTGCCGTTGCGGATGAAGGCCAGCCAATTGGCGAGACCGAAAAACGCAATCGGCGTCGAGCCGCCCATCACGTTGTTAACCGCCTCGGCGCCGCCGCGGAACGGCACCTTGACGATGTCGGCGTCGGTTTCCTTGGTCCACTTGTCCATGAACGCGATCAGCGGGATCGATGCGGCGGTGTAGCTGAGCGTGCCGCGCTTGGCCTTGGACAGTGCGGCAAGCTCGGCGAGCGTGTGCACGTTGAGCGACGCATTCACCACCATGACCTGAGTGGCGAAGAACGGATTGGTGACCGGCGCGAAATCCTTTGCCGGGTCGTAGGTGATTTGCTTGAACAAAAACTGGTTATAGGCGAGCGTCTCGGGCGGCAGGATGCAGATCGTGTAGCCGTCGTTCGGCGCATCGGCGCAAGCGCGGCCACCGACATTCATGGCGCCGCCGGGACGGTTCTCCACCACGATCGGCTGGCCCCAGCGCTTGCGGATCTCTTCGCCGAGCACGCGCATGAACACGTCGCTGGTGCCGCCGGCGCTGGTTGCGGTCAGCGCCCGGATCGGCCGCGTCGGATAATCCTGCGCTACAGCAGGCGTGCAGGCGCCGAGCACGCAAAGCACAAAAGCAAAATGCCTCACGCCCTACTCCGCCGTCGCGCCGGTGGCGGTGACCACCTTGGCCCATTTCGCGGTTTCGTCGGCGATGATCTTGCCGAAATCCTCCGGCGTGCCGGAAATGGGGGCGCCGCCGAGCTCGGCGAGCTTGGCCTGCATGGCCGGATCGGCGAGCGCGGCGTTGACCGCCTTGTTCAACTTGTCGATCACCGCCCGCGGCGTGCCTTTCGGCACCCCCATGCCGTAGAACACGCTGGCCTCGAAACCGGGCACGGTCTCGGCGACAGTCGGCACGTCCGGCAGCACGTCCGAGCGCTTCGCCGTGGTCACCGCCAGCGCGCGCAGCCGACCGCCTTTGATATGACCGATCGAAGACGGCAGGTTGTCGAACAGCACCTGCACCTGGCCGCCGAGCAAATCGGCGATCGCCGGGGCAGCGCCGCGATAAGGCACATGCACCAGTTCGGTGCCGGTCATCATCGTGAACAGCGCGCCCGACAGATGCGTCGAGGTGCCGACGCCGGCAGAGGCCATGTCGACCTTGCCCGGATTGGCCCTGGCATAAGAGATGAATTCGGCGACGGTTTTCGCCGGCACGTTCGGGTTGACCTCCATCACGTTCGGCACGCGGACGATGCCGGCGACCGGCGCCATGTCGCGGATGAAATTGAACGTCAGATTTTTGTAGAGCGTGGCGTTGATGGCGTTGGCGGGATTGACCAACAGCACCGTATGGCCGTCCGGATCCGCCTTGGTCGCCATTTCGGTCGCGAGATTGTTGCCGGCGCCCGGCTTGTTCTCGATGACGAATTGCTGGCCGAGATGCTCCGACAGATATTGTCCGATCAGGCGAGCGACGATGTCGGTCGAGCCGCCCGGCGGATAGCCGACCAGCCAGCGCACCGGGCGGTTCGGATAATCGTCGGCCGCCCGCGCGGCGCCGGCAATGCATGTCAGCGCAGCACACGCCAGCGCCACACATCCGATCGCGCAGGCTGCAAGCCGCTGCATCGAAAACTTCATCCGCGTCTCCCCGCCGAAATCTTTATTGTTAGCGAAGGCCCGAGCCTACGCGGCATCGGCGATGCCGCACAAGGGCGCAAAAAGCGGGCTTTGCGCGGCCTTTCGGCACCTTGCCGGACGCTGCCGGGGCCGGTAGTTTCACGGCCTCCCCCGCAGACCTAAAGGACACTGCCATGATCGACTTGTATGCGTTGACCAGCCCGAACGTGCAAAAAGTCTACGTCATGCTCGAAGAGACGAAGCTGCCCTACAAGGAGCATTTCGTCGACGTCTGGAAAGGCGAGCAGTACCATCCGGAATTCATCAAGATCAATCCGAACTCGAAGATCCCGGCGATCATCGATCACGACGGCCCGGGCGGCAAGCCCTACACGTTGTTCGAGTCGGGTGCGATCCTGATGTATCTGGCCGAGAAGGCCGGCAAATTCCTGCCGACCGACCCGGCGAAGAAATACCACGTGCTGCAATGGCTGTTCGTGCAAACCTCGAGCGTCGGCCCGATGTTCGGCCAATTCACCCATTTCAAGATGTTCGCGACAAAAGACGCGGATCATTCCTATTCGCTGTCGCGTTATCAGACCGAGGTGAAGCGGCTCTACGAAGTTCTGGAAAAGCGGCTCGCCCATTCGCCGTATCTTGGCGGCGACGAATACACCATCGCCGACATCGCCACCTATCCGTGGACGCGCAATCACGACATCCAAGGCGTGAAGTGGGAGGACAATCCGAATCTGGCGCGCTGGTTCAAATCGATCGACGAACGGCCGGCGGTGAAGGCCGCGCTGGCCAAGGTCGGCGCCATCAAGTCGAACCGCGACACCGCCAACGACGATCAGAAGGACCGCTTCTTCAATCGCGGCAAATACGCCCGCGCGTAGTCAGGCGTTCGCCTTCTCGATCATCGTCCGCATGAAGCGCACGGCGGCGGGACCTTTGAGCGCGCTTGCCCAAAGCTCCCGCGCCATCTTTTCGTGCAGCGCCAGCGCCTCCGGCGCCGACGTGATCATCGCCATGCCGACGCGAATGTTCGGTTCCTCGCCCAAGCGAAATGGACTCAGCGCCAGGATCTGCCGGTCGGGCTGACGGAAAATCTGGAAGCTCGTATGCGGCAAGGTGTCGAGCACGATGCCGATCTGCACGCCGATCGGCTCGTTCTCCATCAGCGCGGTGAAATGCTCGGCTTCGGCGCGGGCCAGTGCGCGGCGCTCGCGGCGTAGCTTTTCCGGCAGATCGTGCCGGCCGACCAGGCCGTTGCGCAAAAAGCGCTCCATCTCGGCCGCGGCGATCAAGTTGACGACCGCGGGCCGGCGCCGGCGATAGGTTTCCTTGCGCTGATGCAGCACTGCCATCAGCTCGTCGATCTGGGCGAGCGCCCGCTCGCGGGTCTCCATCGCTTCGGACACCGACTCGCGCAATATCCCGTCGAGCGCCCGATCGAAGGCATCGGAGGCGAGCACATAGGAGATCGGCCCGGCCAGCACGATGACGTGCTCGGCGGTTTCCTCGATCTGGCGCATGCGCTCGAAATAGCTCACGGCGGACGCGATGTATTCGACGCCAACGCCGAGCAAGGTCGGCACCGAGACCTCAAGCAGCTCGGCGAGCTTCTCCAAGGTCTCGATCTTGGCCACCTCGCCCTTCTCGAAGCGGTAGAGCGCCGTGCGCGAAATGCCGAGCTTTTGCGCGATCTCCTCCGCCGATAGTCCGGAGCCGAGGCGGAACGCTTTGAGCCGGTGGCCGATATCGTCGAAGCGGATGGCCATCACGGCCCGCGCATTCGCTTTGCGGCGTCAAGGGCAGCGGTGACGATGTTCTGATAGCCGGTGCAGCGGCACAGATTGCCGGAAATGCCGATGCGGATGTCTTCCTCGGTCGGATCGGGATTGTCGCGCAAGAGCTCGATCAGTGTCGTCAAAATGCCCGGCGTGCAGAAGCCGCATTGCAGGCCGTGATGCTCGTGGAACGCCTCTTGCAGCGGATGCAAGGTCTTCGCGTCGGTCGCGATACCCTCGACTGTCATGATCTCGTGGCCATCGGCTTGCACTGCGAGCATCAGGCATGACCGCGCCGAAGAGCCATCGAAGAGAACCGTACAGGCGCCGCACACGCCATGCTCGCAGCCGAGATGGGTGCCGGTGAGGCCCAGCTGATGGCGCAAGAAATCCGCCAGCGTCACGCGCACCGGCACGGTCGCCTCGTGGCGCTTGCCGTTGACGGTAACGGCGATGTTTCGCGTCTCGCTCACGACCTTCTCCCCGCGCCGATGCGCTCGTGCGCTTTGAGAAGGGCGCGGCGCGGCAGCACCGTCGCCAATTGCTGCCGGTAAGATGCCGGCGCATGGATATCGTCGATGGCGTCGAGCTTGCGCAGTGCTTCGCAAATCTCGCGCAGCCGCTTTTCCTCAATGATCTCGCCGATCAGCGCGCGCTCGACCTCGCCTGCGCGCACCGGGGCCGGCCCCATGCCGCCGAGCGTCAGCGACGCGCGCGTCACTTTGCCGTTCTTATCTTCCTCGATCAGTGCCGCCGCCGAGACGATGGCGAAATCGCCGTGACGGCGGGCGAACTCGACGAAGGCGTAGCCGTGCCCGGCCGGCCAGCATGGAAACGTGACGCCGGTCACAAGCTCGTCGAGCGCGATGGACGACGACATATACCCGACCGGAAACGCGGCAAAATCGATGCTGCGTGCACCGTCCTTGCCAATCACCGCGATTTTCGCGTCAAGCGCGGCGGCGACCGACACCAATTCGGCTGACGGATCGAGATGGCACAGCGAGCCGCCAAGCGTGCCGCGGTTGCGCGTCTGCCGATGGCCGACCTGTCGCACCGCTTCGTGCATCAGCGGGCAGCGCTCGCGCACCAGATCGGAAAACTCGATGTCGCGCTGCCGCGTCATGGCGCCGATGTCGAGCGCGCCATCGCCTTCGCGGATATGGCTCAAGCCGTCGACCCGGTTGAGGTCGATCACATGATCCGGCAGCACGTAGCGCATATTGAGCATCGGCATCAGCGACTGGCCGCCGGCGAGCAACTTGGCGTTGTCGAGGCTGGTCAGCAGGCCGACGACATCGGCGGTGCTGCGCGGATCGTGATAGGAAAAGAGCGGCGGCTTCATCCGGGGCGGGTACTTTTCTCTGGGTTTTCGCACTTTGACTCTGTGCCAAAAACCGTGCAACTGTTCAAAAAAGATACGCCAATCCCAAAGTTGAAACCAGCCGATGAAGCCTGCGGCGTTCCGGTATCACGCACCGAAAACGATTGACGAGGCGGTCGCGCTGCTCGCCGAGGTCGCGCCGGAAGACGGCCGCGTGCTCGCCGGCGGCCAGAGCCTGGTGCCGACCATGGCGTTCCGGCTGGCCAAGCCGGGCCATCTCGTCGATATCAATGGCGTCGCGGCGCTCGATCGCATCGCGGTGACCGACGGCAAGCTTGCGATCGGCGCCTGCGTGCGCCACGCGGCTTTTCATCGTCCGGTCTGCGAGGGACCGCTCGGAAAATTGCTGACCGACGTGGTGCGCCACATCGCACACTATCCGATCCGCAACCGCGGCACGTTCTGCGGCAGCCTCGCCCACGCCGATCCGTCCTCCGAATGGTGCCTGGTGCTGGCGGCGCTCGACGGTGAAGTGGTGGCGAAGAGCGCCCGCGGCGAGCGCGTCATCGCGGCACGCGATTTCTTCCAGGGCATCATGACCACGGCGTTGCGCGACGATGAGCTTCTGGTCGAGGCGCGCCTGCCGATGTTGGCCGCGGACACGCGCTGCGGCTTCTATGAATTCAGCCGCCGCGTCGGCGATTTTGCCATGGCCGCGGCGCTCGGTGTCTATCGCGTCGAAGGCGGCAAAATCATCGGGCCGCGCGTTGCGGTCGGCGGCGCCGAGCCGAATCCGCGGCGCATGGCCGAAGCCGAGCGCGCGCTGGCGGGCGCTCCGCCCGGCGACAAGGCGTTTCGCGCCGCGGCGGAGGCCGCGACCGCCGCCGTCGATGCCATGGAGGATGCGACCACGACCGCCGAGTTCCGGCGTGATCTCGTGCTCGCGGTGACGCGCCGGGCGCTCGAACGCGCGGCGGCATGAACGGCGCGGCGGCGAAAATGCCGTGGATCGGTCAATCGGTCACGCGGCTGGAAGACCCGCCGCTGGTCGCCGGCCGCGGCGAGTTCGCCGGCGACATCAATTTCCCACATCAGCTGCACATGCGCATGGTGCGCTCGGCGCACGCCCACGGCCGCATTGTCTCGCTCGATCTTGCGGCGGCGCGGGCGCTGCCCGGCGTGTTCGCAGTGTGGAGTTCAGCCGACATTGCCGACGTGCCGCCGGTCGATTTTCGCGAGGGCTCCATCCCGGCGCTCGATCCGTATCGCCAGCCGGTTCTGGCCAACGGTGCGGTGCGCTATGTCGGCGAACCGATCGCCGCCGTATTCGCCGAAGACCCTTACGTCGCCGAAGACGCCGCCGACCTCGTCACGATGCAAATCGAGGAATTGCCGCCGCAGCTCGATGCGCAAGCCGCGCCGGTGGAATTTTCGCCGGGCCACAGCAGCGAGGCGGCAATCATCCGTCAGGGCTATGGCGACGTCGATGCGGTGTTCCGCACCGCCAGGCACGTCGTCGAGGTCGAGCTTGCCATCGGCCGGCATTCCGGCGTGCCGCTGGAGACCCGCGGCGCCATCGGCCGTTACGACGCTGCGCGCGGCATTCTCGAATTGCACGGCGCCGCCAAGGTGCCGCACCGCAATCAGGAACTGCTGTCGCGCATGCTCAAAATTCCGCCGAGTGGAATCCATGTCCACGAGTCCCATGTCGGCGGCGGCTTCGGCATCCGCGGCGAGCTTTATCCCGAGGACGTGCTGGTCTGCGTTGCCGCGAAAAATTTCAATCGTCCGGTGAAATGGATCGAAGACCGGCGCGAGCATTTGATCGCGGCCAATCATTCGCGCCAGCAATTGCACAAAATTCGTGCCGCTGTCGATGCCGACGGCGTCATCCTCGCCATCGACGACCTCTATTTCCACGACCAGGGCGCCTATGTGCGTACGCATGCCGCAAGAGTGGTGCACATGACGGCGGGCATATTGCCCGGCCCGTATCGGGTCCCGGCCTACCGCGCGATCGGCCACTTCCGCCTGACCAACAAGACCCCCGCCGCAACCTATCGCGCGCCCGGCCGCTACGAGACCACCTTCGTGCGCGAACGGCTGGTCGACGCCATTGCCGCGCAGCTTGGCATGGACCGCATCGAAATCCGTAGGCGCAATACGATCAGCGAAGCCGAGTTGCCCTACCCGCGCCCGCTCGAGGCGCTGGGCGAGGAAATCCACTACGACACCGGCGACTATGTCGGACTGTTGGACAAGCTGTTCGCCAAGATCGATTGGGACAAGCTCAACGCCGACGTGAAGAAGCGCAAGGCGGCGGGCGAACTGGTCGGCATCGGCATCGCCATGTTCGTGGAAAAGAGCGGCCTTGGCCCGACCGACGGCGTGAAAATCTCCATCGACACCTCGGGCGCTGTCGAGGTTCTCACCGGTGGCGCTTCGATCGGCCAAGGATTCGAGACCGTCATGGCGCAAGTCGCCGCCGACGCGCTCGGCGTCGATTACCGGCGCTGCCGGGTGATCCACGGCCAGACCGACCGCATCCCATTCGGCATCGGCGCGCACGCCTCGCGCGCCACGGTGATGACCGCATCGGCGACGCATATTGCCGCGCTGAACGTCCGCGCCAAAGCGCTCGAAGTCGCCGCCGAATTATTGCAGACCACGCCCGATGCGCTCGACATTATCGATGGCGAAGTTTTTCGCCGCGACCGCAGCGGCGGCCCGTCGATCAGCCTCGGCAAGATCGCCCAAAATCTCGCCCCCGGCACCAAGACGCTGGGCGAACGCACGCCCGGGCTGTCCGCCGAAGGCTGGTTCAAGACCGAGCATCAGGTCTATCCTTACGGCAGCCACGTCGCCGTGGTGCGGGTCGACCGCGACACCGGCGGCGTTGCCATCGAGCACTACGCCATCGCCTACGACATCGGACGGGCGATCAATCCGGCGCTGGTCAAGGGCCAGATCGTCGGCGGCTTCGCGCAGGGCTTAGGTGGCGCGCTGTTCGAGGAGTTCACCTATAGCGAACGCGGCGATCCGCTCGCGGTGACTTTCGCCGATTATCTCTTGCCGGCGATGCACGAGACGCCGGAGCCCGACGTGCTGCTGCGCGAGGACTACACCACGCCGCTCAATCCGCTCGGCATCAAGGGCGCCGGCGAAAGCGGCATCACCGGCGTCGGCGCCGCGATCGCGTCGGCCATCGACGACGCCATCGGCATTCCCGGCGCGGTGACTGAACTTCCGGTCACGCCGCAGCGGCTCAAAGCACTGCTCAGTCCGCGGCGATAGCGCCGGCACATATCGAAAATTATTCCGGCTTGATGTTGGCCGCCCGGATCACCTTCGCCCACCGCTCGGTCTCAGCGGCCATCAGGCCGCCAAACTCAGCGACCGGCATCGGCGTCGGCACGAAGCCGAGATCGACCAGCCGCGCCTTGATGGCGGGATCGGCGAGCGCAGCGTTGATCTTGTCATTAAGGATGGCAATCACCTCGGCCGGCGTGCCTTGCGGCGCGCCGATACCCAGCGCACCGGTCACGTCGAAACCGGGCACGGTTTCGACAACAGGCGGCACATCAGGCAGCGTCGCAAGCCGCGCCGCGCTGGTGACGCCGAGTGCCCGCAACTGGCCGGCCTTGATATAGCCGAGGCAAGACACGATCGGATCGAACATGACCTGCGCGCGGTCCGCGAGCAAGTCACTCTGCGCCTGCATTTCGCCGCGGCCCGGCACATGAAGCATATCGACGCCGGCGAGCATCTTGAACAGCTCGCCGACCACGTGGGTCAGGTTGCCGGTGCCGGTCGACGTCATGTTGATCTTGCCGGGATTGGCCTTGGCATAGGCGATAAACTCCGCGACGGTTTTGGCCGGAAACGCCGGGTTCACAACCATCACGAAGGGATTGCGGCCGATACTGGCGACCGGCGCGATGTCGCGCAGAAAATTGAATTTCAGGTCCTTATAGAGCGAGGCGTTGATGAAATTCGGCGAGCCGACCTGCAGCAGCGTATAGCCGTCGGCCAGCGACCGCACGACCGCCTCGACGGCGATATTGCCGCCGGCACCGGGCCGGTTTTCGACCAGAAAATTCTGTCCGACATGCTCCGACAACCACTGACACAGCAACCGAGCGACCACGTCGGGCGCGCCGCCGGCGTTAAAGCCGATGAGGAGACGCACCGGACGCGCCGGATAAGTTTCAGCCCAAGTCATGTGCGCCGCCGCCGGCAGAGCGGCAGCGCCGGCGGCGAGACCCAAGAGGCTGCGGCGCGAAGCTTTCATCGGAACCAAATACTCAATCGAGCTTGATGCCGATCGCTTTCACCAGCGGCGACCAGCGCGCGATATCGTCCTTCATGAACTGATTGAACCGCTCCACCGTCCAATCCGGCACCGGGATGACCGCGGCGTCGACCAGGGATTGCGTGTAAACCTTGTCCGCCATCGCGTTGGCGTTCGCCGCGGCGATCCGCGCGGCGATCGGCTGCGGCACACCGGCAGGAACAAACAAGCCGAGCACCTGCTGGGTGACAAGGCCTGGAATTCCGGATTCCACTGCGGTGGGAATTTCGGGCGCGATCGGCAGCCGGGTCGGATTGGTGATCGCGAGCAGACGCAATTTGCCGGCGCGATGAAATTCGAGCACCTGGCTGGTCATCGCCGGGATGATGATCGGAATCTGCCCGCCCATCACGTCGGCTAGCGCCGGCCCCGCGCCGCGATAGGGCACATGCGGCAGGTCGGTGATGCCGGTCAGCGATTTGAGCAATTCGCCGCTGAGATGGTTCAGCGTGCCGGCGCCGGCGGAGCCGTAGGACAGCTTGCCGGGATTGGCCTTCACATAATCGACGAGCTCTTTCAGGTTCTGCGCCGGCATCGACGGATGCACGGCAATGCCGAAGCAGGTCATCGCCACCAGCGAGACCGTCACCAGATCCTTCATCGGATCGAGCAAGGGGTGCACGCGAAGAACCATCTCGGCGAGATGAATCGACGAGGTGCCGAGAAAGATCGTATAGCCGTCCGGCGCGGCGTGCGCGACCGAGGCCGCCGCCACCGAGCCGCCGGCGCCAGGCTGGTTCTCGACAAAGACTGTGTTGAGCATCCCGCTCTTTGAGACCTTGTCGGCCCACGGCCGGCCGACGATGTCGAACACGCCGCCCGGCGGAAACGGCAGCACCAAGCGGACCGGCCGCGACGGATAGGTATCGGCCCGCAGCACACCGGGCGCTGCGGCGAGACCGGCGGCACCGGCCGCCAGGGCCAAAAATCCGCGACGGTCAGGTTTCATCCGATTTCCCCCCACTGCGCCGGTTATTTTGCGGCGAAGCTACACGACTTCCGCATGCCCGTGGAGGGGTGCGACTGACGCAGGCGCCCGAGCCCTCATCAAACTGTAAAGGTTCGCGGCGTATTACTCGTAGAAACCCGAGCGAGGGGTTAGACTCGCCAATGTGATTCCTGCCTATCCGGGGGGTGGTTTCATGCAAGCTCTGCTACTACCGTTGACGGCACGGTTCCTCGTCTTGACGTCCGTCGTCGCAATTGCCCTGATCCTGCTATTTGCCGATCTCGACGGTTATTCGTCGATCTATGTCGTGATCCCACTCTTTCTGTTTGCGGGACTCGCGCTCCTCGGCATCCACGACATATTACAGACCCGGCACGCGGTGCTGCGCAATTATCCGCTGATGGCGCATATCCGCTTCATCCTGGAAGAGATCCGCCCCGAGATCCGCCAGTATTTTCTCGAAAGCGAAAAGGACGGCACGCCGTTCTCGCGCGACAAACGCGCCATCGTCTACCAGCGCGCCAAGCGGGCCTTGGACAAACGCCCATTCGGAACGCAAAACGACGTTTATTCCTCAGGCTACGAGTGGCTCGATCATTCGATGGCGCCGAAGCCGGTGGTCAAAGAGCCGTTCCGCGTCGCCATCGGCGGGCCGGATTGCAGCAAACGCTATTCGGCTTCGATCTTCAATATTTCGGCGATGAGTTTTGGCGCGCTCAGCTGCCAACGCCATCCTCGCGCTTAACGGTGGGGCCAGGAAGGGCAATTTCGCCCACGACACAGGTGAAGGCGGCTACAGCCCCTACCATCAGAAACATCAAGGCGACATCATCTGGGAAATCGGCTCGGGCTATTTCAGCTGCCGCAATGCCGATGGCACCTTCTGTCCTGAAAAATTCGCGGCCAATGCAAAGAACGACCAGATAAAAATGGTCGAGCTCAAGCTCAGCCAGGGCGCCAAGCCCGGCCACGGCGGCGTATTGCCCGGCGCCAAGGTCAGCCCGGAAATTGCGGCGACCCGCGGCGTGCCGGAGGGCGTCGACTGCATCTCACCGTCGTGCCATTCGGCGTTCTCGACACCGATCGAGATGATGCAGTTCATCGCCAAAATGCGCGAGCTCTCGGGCGGCAAGCCTGCTGGTTTCAAGCTCTGCATCGGCCATCCGTGGGAATTCCTCGCCGTGTGCAAGGCGATGCTGGAGACGGAAATCTATCCCGACTTCATCGTCGTCGACGGCAAGGAAGGCGGTACCGGCGCGGCGCCGCTGGAATTCACCGACCATCTCGGCATGCCGATGCGCGAAGGATTGAACTTCGTGCACAATGCGCTGATCGGCATCAATGCCCGCGATCGCATCAAGATCGGCGCCGCCGGCAAGATCATCAGCGCTTTCGACATCGCCTGCGTCATGGCGCTGGGCGCCGACTGGTGCAATTCGGCGCGCGGCTTCATGTTCGCGCTCGGCTGCATCCAGTCGCAGTCCTGCCACACCGACAAATGCCCGACCGGCGTCTCGACCCAGGACCGCCTGCGCCAACGCGCGCTGGTGGTGCCGGACAAGGCCGAGCGCGTGTTCAATTTCCAGCGCGCCACCATCGAGGCGCTGGCCGAGCTGGTTGCCGCCGCCGGCCTCGACCATCCGACGCAATTCTCGCCGGCGCATTTTTCGCGCCGCATCTCGCCCCACGAGGTGAAAAGCTTCGCCGAGCTTTATCCGTCCTTGACGCCGGGCGAATTGCTTGCCGGCACCAGCGACCGGCGGTTCGAAACCGCCTGGGCCATGGCGAGCGCCAAGGAGTTCCGCGCCGTCCCGCGCGCGGCGTGAGCGGCGCAGCCGACCAACCGACGATGCGGTTTTATTCCGGCTTGAGATTCGCGAACTTGACGACTTTGCCCCACTTCTCGATTTCGGCGGCGATGAATTTTGCGAAATCGGCGGGCGAGCCGGTCATTACGATAGCGCCGAATTCGGCGAGCTTTCCCACGAGCACGGGGTCGGCGAGCGCCGCATTGGTTTCCTTGTTCAGTTTATCGATGATCTCGGGCAGGGTGCCTGTAGGCGCGCCGATACCGGCCCAGGACACCGCATCGTAGCCGGGCAAGGTTTCGGCAATCGCCGGCACGTCCGGCAAAACATCCATCCGTTTGCTGCTGGTCACGCCGAGCGCTCGCAACGTGCCGGCCTTGACGAAATTCATCACCGAGCCGGGCGTACTGAACATCACCTGGATCTGGCCGCCGAGCAGGTCGGTGACCGACGGCGCCTCGCCGCGATACGGCACGTGCGCGATTTTGAGGCCAGCCATCAGGTTGAACAATTCGCCGGCGACGTGACCGGTCGAGCCGACGCCGCCTGAGCCCATATTGATCTTGCCGGGATTGCTCTTGGCGTAAGCGATGAATTCCGCCACCGTCTTGGCCGGGAACGCCGGATTGACCGCCATGATGATTGGCGCGCGTTCGATGCTGGCGACCGGCGCAATATCGCGCGCAAAGCTGAAATCGAGATTGGTGTAGAGCGTGGCATTGATCGCGCCCGGCGAGCCGGCGAGCAGCAGCGTATAGCCGTCGGGGGTCGCATGCGCCACCACGGCCGTGCCGATATTGGTGCCGGCGCCGCCGCGGTTCTCGATGACGATCTGCTGGCCGATCCGCTCCGACAGCGATTGCGCGACCAAGCGCGCGACGATGTCGAAGGTACCGCCGGCTGGAACCGGAACGATCAGATGGATCGGCCGCGTCGGATAATTCTCTGCGCTCGCGACACGAGACAGCGCCGGAAGCGCAGCGACGCCGACGGCGAGACGCAGAAATCGACGGCGGGGAAGTTTCACTTTCATCAGTTCGCTCTCGCCCCAGAGAATTTTACGACCTTAGCCCACTTGACCGTCTCGTCGGCGACGAACTTGCCGAACGCGCCCGCCGAGCCGGGCAGCACCATGCCGCCGAGAGCAACCACCTTGGCCTTCAGCGCCGGATCGGCGAGCGCGGCATTGACCTCGGCGTTGAGCTTATTGACAATCGCAGCCGGCGTATCCTTGGGTGCGCCGATGCCGATCCATTGGCTCGCTTCGTAGCCCGGCAGGAATTCGGCCATCGCCGGCACGTCCGGAAGCAATTCGGAACGCGTCGTCGACGTCACGGCCAATGGCCGCAGCGTTCCTGCTTTGGCTTGCGCCATGACCAGCAGCACGGTGCCGATCACGCCCTGGATCTGTCCGCTGAGCGCATCGGTCACCGCCGCCGGACCGCCACGATACGGAATCACGGCAAGTTTCGTATCCGTCATCATCTCGAGCAGTGCGCCGCTGACATATTGCGGACTGCCGACCGGCGGCGTGCCGATATTGATCTTGCCCGGATTGGCTTTGGCGTAGGCGATGAACTCAGGCAGCGTTTTGGCGGGGAAGGATGGGTTGACGGAGAGCAGCATCGGCAGATCGATGAGACTTGCGACCGGCGCGATGTCGCGCGCGAGGTCGAAATTGAGCGTATCGAGCAAGGTCGCGTCGATCGCGTTTGACGCCGAGAACACCAGCAACATGTAGCCGTCCGGCGGCGCGCGCACCACCGGCTCTGCGGCGAGATTGCCGCCGCCGGCAGGGCGGTTCTCGACCACGAAGGGTTGCCCGAGCCGCTCCCCAAGCCACTGGCCGAACAGCCGCGCGACCACATCGGGCGCGGCGCCGGGAGTGGAGCCAACGATCATGCGCACCGGCCGGCTCGGATAGGCGTCGGCGTGCGCGATGCGAGGCAGCGCCAGCAACGCCGCCGCGCCGGCCGCGCCGGCCGCGAAATGCAGAAACTGTCGGCGCGGAAGTTTCATACCAACGCCCTGCAAAGCCATGCCGGCCGCCGATCAGTTCGCCTTGCCGGCGGAGAATTTTACGACCTTATCCCACTTGGCGGCATCGTCGGCGATGAACTTGGCGAACTCCGCGGGCGTCATCGCCATCGGTTGGCCCCCAAGATCTTTGATGCGCGCCTGCAACGCCGGATCGGCAAGGCCGGCGTTAATGGTGATGTTGAGCTTATCGACGATGTCCTTCGGCGTTTTGATCGGCGCGCCGATGCCGTCCCAGGCCGACGCTTCATAGCCGGGCACGAATTCGCCGATCGTCGGCGTGTCCGGCCAGACGTCGAGCCGCGCCGCGCTGAGCACCGCCAGGGCCCGCAATTTGTCGGCCTTCACATAGCCGAATGACGCCGGCACGGTGATGATGAAGGCCTGCACCTGTCCGGCGAGGAGATCGACGAAGGCCGGCGCCGGGCCGCGATAGGGCACCTCGACAATGTCGATGCCGCTCATCATCTTCAACAGGTCGACGCCGACATGCATCGGCGTGCCCTTGCCGGGGGTGGCGATATTGACCGTCCCCGGATGCGCCTTGGCGTAGGCGAGAAATTCCGGAAACGTCGTGGCGGGAAACGACGGATTGACCAGCAGCACCAGCGGCACC
Source organism: uncultured Alphaproteobacteria bacterium (assembly GCA_963724715.1). Classification (GTDB taxonomy): domain Bacteria; phylum Pseudomonadota; class Alphaproteobacteria; order Rhizobiales; family Xanthobacteraceae; genus BOG-931. The sequence continues at coordinate 1,443,623 of CAVRVV010000009.1, forward strand.
CGCAACAATCCGGCGACCGGGGCAATGTCGCGGACGAAATTGAAATTGAGGTCGTGATAGAGCGCCGGATTGATGGTGTTCGCCGAAGCGACGGTGAGCAGCGTATAGCCGTCCGGCGCGGCGTTGACGACGGCTTCGGTCGCGATATTGCCGCTGGCGCCGTCCCGGTTCTCGACCACGAACGGCTGGCCCAGTTGCTGCGAAAGCCAGTTGCCGATCAGCCGCGACACCAAATCGGGCGTGCCGCCGGCGCCATAGCCTTCGATCAGGCGCACCGGCCGCGTCGGATAATCGAGCGCGGACGCGGCGCGCGGCAAAGCCGACGCGGCCACGGCGCCCGCGGCCATTGCAAACAGACGTCGGCGAGGAAGAAGCATGGCGTTTCCTTGAGGTCGAGGCTATCCGGCTTGCCGGCAGGCGGAAAGGGACCGGCGGCGATGCGCCGCATTCACACCGCTCTCAGTGCTCCCCGGTCTTCCAGGGAATGACCTTGCGCTCGAGCTCCGCCAGCAATGCCGAGGTGATGAGGCCGAGGAGGCCGATCACCACGATGCCGACAAACATGGTATCGACCTGGAGCAATTCCCAGGAATTCCAGATCATGTAGCCGATGCCGACTTTGGTGGAGACGAATTCGGCCGCGACCAGCACGATGAAGGCCACCGCGACGGCGATGCGCAGCCCGGCGAAGATCATCGGCAGCGCGCCGAAGAACACGATGCGCGTGAACATCACCCAAAGGCTCGCGCCATAATTGCGCGAGACGTCCCAGTAGATTTTCTCGATATTGGCCGCGCCCGCATAGGTGTTGACGATCACCGGGAAGAACACGCCGATGGCAACCAGGGCGATCTTGGAAGCATCGCCGAAGCCGAAGGCGAGCAGCAAGAGCGGCATCAGCGCCACCTTCGGGATCGGGAATAGCGCGGCAATCAGCGGATCGAAGAAGATGCGCACCGGGCGGAACATCGCCATCAACAGTCCCACCGCGACCGCCGGCACGACACCGATGACGAAACCAGCGACGACGCGCCACAAGGTCGCCAGCGTATTCACCGCAAGCTCGCCGCTCACCGTGAGCTGCCAGAAGCGCGCCGCGATGTCGCTCGGCGTCGGGATGAAGCGGCGGTCGCCGAAGCCTAAGCCCACCAGGATCTGCCAGAGCAGCAACAGCCCGATCGGCGAGATCAGATAGAGCAGCCGCTCGCGCCATTTCTCTGACGGTTCCGTCATCGTTCGATCTCCGCCCGCGCGCGATTGACCTCGTCCTCAAGGAGCCGCCAGATGTCGAGCTTGAGCCGGCCGAACTCGGCGCTTGCCGACAGCGCCATCAGATTGCGCGGATGCGGAAACGGCACGTCGATGATCTCCTTGATGCGGCCCGGCTGCGCCGTCATCACCACGGTGCGGTCGCCCAAGAGCAGCGCTTCCTCGATGGAATGGGTGATGTAGACCACGGTCTTGCCGGTTTCCTCCCAGATGCGCACCAGTTCGGCCTGCAGGATGGCGCGGTTCTGCGCATCAAGCGCAGCGAACGGCTCGTCCATCAGCAGCATGGCCGGATCGGTGACGAAGGCACGCGCGATGGCGCCGCGTTGGCGCATGCCGCCGGAGAGCTGGTGCGGAAAGTGATTGCGGAATTTGGTCAGGCCGACCAGCTTGAGCGCGGCCTCGACCCGCTCCGCCTGCTCGGCAGCCGGCACGCCGCGGGTGAATAAACCGAAGCCGACATTGGCGGCGACGCGCATCCAGGGAAACAGACCTGAGTCCTGAAACACCATGGCATTCTGCACCGCCCAGCCAGCGGCCTGGATATCGATGCGGCCGCCCGTCTGGTGGTCGAGGCCGGCGAGGATGCGCAGCAACGTCGACTTGCCGCAGCCGCTCGGCCCGACGATGCACAGGAACTCACCCGGCGCCACGCGCAGATTGATGTCGTCGAGCGCGGCCAAGGCGGCGGAGCCGTTGCCATAGACCTTGTTGAGATGCGCGATCTCGATCGCCGCGCCGCGCCGCTCGACACTCATGCGGTCTCATCCTCCCGGCGCCGATCATAGCAGCGCCGCCCTTCCGCGCACACTCGCGGGTCGTGTAGCATGACGCGGGCGCTCAACGCGCGCGATTTCGGTAGGCTTACGCCATGAGAATGCCGCGCCGTCACTTCCTCCACCTTGCCGCGGCCGCCACGCTGTTGCCGTCGCTGCGGACGGCGCGGGCCGACGATTATCCGTCACGGCCGATCACCGTCATCGTGCCGTTCTCGGCCGGCGGCCCGCTCGACATCACCGGACGGATGATCGCGGCCAAGATGCAGCAAGCGCTGGGCCAGCCCATCGTCATCGAGAACGTCGGCGGCGCCGGAGGCAGCATCGGCGTCGGTCGCGGCGCCCGCGCCGTGCCCGACGGCTATACGCTGACCATGGGCATCTGGAGCACGCATGTGGTGAATCCCGTGCTCTACGATTTGTCCTACGACGTAGAAAAGGACTTTGAGCCGATCGCGCCGATCACCGACGGCCCGCTGGTGATCTGCGCGCGCAAGGACTTCCCGGCCAACGACCTGAAGGCATTGATCGCCTGGCTGAAGGCCAATCCGGACAAGGCGACCTCCAGTGACGCAGGCGTCGGCAGCCCGCAGCATGTCTTTAGCGTTCTATTTCAGCAGGTCACCGGCACGCATTTCCAGTTCGTGCATTATCGCGGCGGCGGCCAAGCCATGCAGGATCTGGTGACCGGACACGTCGATCTGTCGTTTTCCGACGCCATCTCGGCGCTGACGCAGGTTCAGGGCGGCACGATCAAGACCTATGCCGTGATGTCGAAGAACCGCCTGCCCGGCGCACCGCAAATTCCGAGCGTGGACGAGGCGGGTTTGCCCGGCTTCTACGATTCGGTGTGGAGCGGCATTTGGGCACCAAAGGGTACGCCCAAGGCGATCATCGACAAGCTCAATGCCGCGGTCGTCGCTGCCGTGGACGATCCGACCGTCCGCGAGCGGCTCACCGCGCTCGGACGCGTGCTATTTCCACGCGATGAAATGACGCCGCAAGTGCTCGCCACCCTGCAGCGAACCGAAATCGAGAAATGGTGGCCCATTATCAAAGCCGCCGGCATCCGAGGCGAATAGAGGAGCCGGCGGCGTCATCGGCGGGTTCGATGTGGACTGGGGGCGACCCGGACAGCCGGCGTCATCTGACCGTCATTGAGCATAATCACACTTCGGGTCCTTCTGTGAGGAGAGGACCTTATGAGCGACATCGCGTTACCGGGCTCGATCGAACCGGCGAGTGCAGGCGGCCCAAAACTTGATCAAGCCCTCAATCCGCTGACGGCAATTCTTTTTCTGGGGGTGCTCACGGCCGGCATCGTGTTCGTGGCCTACAGCATCTACGTCGATATCGATGCCAGCGGCACCAAGATCAGCAACTTCCTGCCGTTCATCCTGCTCTTCGTCGCCTTGATGATCGCGCTCGGCTTCGAATTCGTGAACGGCTTCCACGATACCGCCAACGCCGTCGCCACCGTGATCTACACCCGCTCGCTGCCCGCGAACGTCGCCGTGGTCTGGTCGGGCATGTTCAATCTGTTCGGCGTGCTGTGGTCATCGGGCGCCGTCGCTTTCGGCATCGTCTCGCTGCTTCCGGTCGAATTGATCCTCCAGGTCGGCAGCAGCGCCGGTTTCGCCATGGTGTTCGCGCTATTGATCGCGGCGATCGTCTGGAATTTGGGGACATGGTCGTTCGGCCTGCCCGCTTCGAGCTCGCACACGCTGATCGGCTCGGTGATCGGCGTCGGCGTCGCCAACGCGCTGTTGCACGGCCGCAGCGGCACCACTGGCGTCGATTGGAACCAGGCGATCTCGATCGGCAAGGCGCTGCTGTTTTCGCCGATCTTCGGCTTTCTCCTCGCCGGCATCTTGCTGCTGGTGGTGAAGTTCATCATCCCCAACAAGCAACTGTTCGCCGAGCCGAAAGGCGATCAGCCGCCGCCGCTGTGGATTCGCGGCATTCTCGTTCTCACCTGCACCGCGGTGAGCTTCTTCCACGGCTCCAATGACGGTCAGAAAGGCATGGGCTTGATCATGCTGATCCTGATCGGCACGGTGCCGACGGCCTATGCGCTCAACCGCGCCATGCCGGCAAGCCAGATCGCGCAGTTCGAGATCAACTCGCAAGCCGCCGCCAAGGTCATCGGCGCCAAGGCCGCAGGCTACAACGTTCTTGGCGATCCGCGGCCGGCGGTCACGCTGTACGTGGCCCAGCGCCAGATCAACGAGGGCACATTTCCGTCGCTGGCCGCGCTGGTGAACGACATCGCCAAGCAGGTGTCGGACTACGGCTCGATCGCCAGGATGCCGGCCGACAAGGTCGGCAACACCCGCAACGACATGTACCTGGCATCGGAAGCGATCCGCTTCCTGATGAAGGACAAGGAAGCCGATCTCAGCGCCGCGGATGTTGCGACGCTCAACGCCTATAAGGGTTCGCTCGACAACGCGACCAAGTTCATTCCGGGCTGGGTGAAGATCGTCGTCGCCATCGCGCTGGGCTTGGGCACCATGGTCGGCTGGAAGCGTATCGTCGTCACCGTGGGCTCGAAGATCGGCAAGACCCACCTGACCTATGCCCAAGGCGCCTGTGCCGAGATCACGGCGGCCGCGACCATCGCCGCCGCCGACGGCTTCGGCCTGCCGGTGTCGACCACCCACGTGCTGTCGTCAGGCATCGCCGGCACCATGGCGGCGAACGGCTCCGGCCTGCAATGGGCGACCGTGCGCAACATCGCGCTGGCCTGGGTGCTGACCTTGCCGGCGGCAATGACGCTTTCCGGCACGCTCTATTTCATCTTCTCGCATCTGTTCTGAGTGGAAGAGGCGCCGACAACGACAAACCCCGGCGTTGCGGCGCCGGGGTTTTGCATTCCCAAAAACTGAAATTGGCGGTCTGCCGACCGGCCGATTACAGCTGTCCATATTTGTGGAGCACCGCGCGGCAATCGCTGCTGACGCGCCAGCTATGAGCGGCGAGCGTCGCGCCACAACGCGCAAGGTTGCTCCACGACATGCCGGCGGAGCGATCGCACATTCTGGCGGCGGCCGGCTTGCACGGCGCAAGTTCGGCGAGATCAATCGCGTTGGCGGCTGTGGCGGTGAGACCAATCAAAAGGCAGGCGGCTACCATCGTCTTCATGCTGGGTTCCATCCCTTAATGTTTTGCTGGGAAGCGCCTCGTTTTACTCGCTGACCGCAAGAAAATCCAGCATTTTTGTGCGACGCACAACGTCCCCTAAGAGATTGATGATATTAACATAAATCGACAACTCGCCGGAACGAGCTGAAGTCATGTCACCGCACTGCCACATTCGGCGGCACGGCCAATGGTTAAAGTGTCGATTCGTGAATTGGTTCCAGTTGGCTTTTCCGCCGCCGCGCCGACTCCGCAATGCCTGCTTGCTCAACCTAGCAACGGTCGCGAGGCACGCCACAGATTGAGGCGTCTTAGCAACCGCCCCAGCCAACCCTGTTGACAGAACCTCGGTTCGGGAAAGGTGCATGGCAGCGGTTATTTCACACGTCGCCAATGAAGTTCACTTGTGCCGCCGAACGATGAAATTGTAGTCCACGTCTGTTCATTCGCCGCAAAGGAAGTGATGGTTCGCTTCTGATCGGTTCCCACCCAGCCCGGCCAAGTTCCGCCTTCGATGTGCTGGATAATTGCGCCGTCCCCTACCGAGTAGGTGCCAAAGAAAGCGATGCTCCCACGTACGATTGCTTCGTTTTCCTCTGCCGTGCCCTGCATCCGGTTGTTGGATGCGAATTTCGGAAGATCGGGGCGCGAGATGACGATCGCGAAGTGACCACCGCTATCGAATATTGCGGTGCCTTTCGGATCCGAACCAAACGGCTGAATCTTGCGGCCGTCTGAGGTGGTGTTGAGATCTGATTCGAGAATCCAACTCCCTACCAAGTCCTTAGCCGTCTGGGCGAGGGCGCTGGGAATAGCAATCCCCAAGCTTACAATGGCGATCAGAGCTGTCGTAGTTAGATGCTTCATTGCGTTCCTCGATTGCGAAAGCAACGTGTTACAGATCCACTACCAAGAACGTCCCAAAGGCGGCGTCCCTAGCCGTCAGGGCAATGCGGCAGGCACCGAGAACGGCTTGGTGGCATCCACCACGAACATGATGAGGGCGGTCAGCTCAGTGGTGCCGCCGTTGAAGACTTCCATCGGCATCCCGGCCATGTGTCCGTTCATCGTGTGGCCGGCCTCGACATAGCTGACGCCGTCCGGCGTCCTCTGGCCCAATTTTCCGGCGACGACGTAGAAGGACTCTGAGCCCGGATGCAGATGTACCGGTGTTTTGGCCCCCGGCGGTCCGCTCCCGTAGTTGATGCGCAGGAGGTACTCGGGCGCGGATATGGGTGGCACGGGTCCGATCTCGGCCACCTTCGTTCCGCCGGGAGTCGCCGCGCCTTGCGACCCAAGCGTGAAGAGCCATACTTTGCCGGCGACTTCAGCCGTCAGAGAAGGCGATCCTTCGTAGCTCACCGTGTCTGGATTCCAACGGTACTCCCCCGCCGCGGCCTTCGCCTGATCCAGCGTCGGAAAATTCTCGATCCGCCAGTACAGCGGGCCTTTCGGAAGTTGCTTGACCTTCATCTCGGCAACGGGCTTGACGACGTATGGCGCTTCCGCCGCCCAAGTCGATGGCGGCAGCAACAGCCCCACAACATAGATGACAGGGATCGCAACCCGGGAAGCAAATAGGAGTAGATTCACGTCCTCCTCCTGGCGCCGTTCAGCTGCCGCCCTCATGTCAGACATGGAGCGTTGCGTCTTTCAGGGCCTCTCAATTTTGGCTTAGCGTTCCCTCCATTTTTCCTTTGCGGGGCCTGTGCTAGGGTCGCTGCAGGGCGCCGCGTGACGAGCAGGATGAAATCTTGCGCTATCTGTTCGAGAAATGTGCACTCGACACGGATCGCCGCGAGCTATGGCGGGGAACGAACCTTGTGGCTATTGAGCCTCAGGTTTTCGATCTCCTTGTCCACTTGATCCAGCACCGTGATCGTGTGGTCAGCAAGGACGACCTTTTGGCGTCGGTCTGGCATGGGCGTGCCATTTCCGAGTCGGCATTGTTCAACCGCATCAATGCGGCCAGGAGCGCAATCGGCGACACGGGCGAACGGCAAAGGCTGATCAAGACGCTGCCGCGCAGGGGCCTGCGGTTTGTCGGCGCCGTTCGCGAGGAGGAGTGCAGTCTTGCCGAGGCCGGTCGGCACAAGTCTTCGCTCGGAATTGCCGACAAGCCGTCGATTGCGGTTCTGCCTTTCGTAAACCTCAGCGGCGATCCAGAACAAGATTACCTCATCGACGGGGTCGTCGAGGACATCATCACCGCCCTGTCGCGCAACCGCGCTTTTTTCGTCATCGCCCGCAACTCTTCGTTCACCTACAAGGGAAAACCGGTCGACACCAAGCAGGTCGCTCGCGAGCTCGGCGTCCGTTACGTATTGGAAGGCAGCGTGCGCAAGTCGGGCAACCGCGTGCGCGTCACCGGGCAATTCATCGAAGCCGAGTCGGGCCGCCATTTGTGGGCGGATCGGTTTGACGGCGACATGGTCGACATCTTCGATCTTCAAGATCAGCTCGTCACGAGCGTCGTCGGAGCGATAGCGCCACAGCTTGAGAAGGCGGAGATCGACCGCGCCAAGCTGGATATGACCGGCGATCTGGCGGCTTACGATTTCTACCTTCGCGGACTTGCCAGCTGGAATAGATGGACGGGAGAGGAAAATGCCAAAGCGCTGCAGCTATTCAACGCGGCAATAGCAAAAGATGGCGACTTTCCGACCCCGTACGGGCTGGCTGCGTCGTGTCATCACTTCGCCAAAGCGAACGGCTGGGCATCGAGCTTTGATGAAGCGGAGATATCTCGGCTGGTCGAGCGCGCTGCCGACATCGGCGCGGATGACGCAGTTGCGCTGTGTTGGGCGGGACACGTACATGCATACTTCTTTCGCGATCTTGACCGTGCATTGCTGCTCATCGATCGAGCCCTTGATCTGGATGTGAACCTGGCCGTCGCCTGGCAACGAAGCGGTTGGGTCCGCGGCTACGCCGGCGATTCCGATGGGGCGATCGAAAGCCTAAACAGAGCGATTCGCCTCAACCCGCTCGACCCTCGTGTTTTCCTCACACAAAGCGCCATGGCTTTCGCCCATTTCATCGCCGGACGCGACGACGAAGCCGCACGCTGGGCGGCGATAGCTCTGCGCGTCAAGCCAAACTGGCTGCCGGCTCTTCGCATGACGATCGCGTCCAACGCCATGCGGGGCCAAGCCGAAGAGGCGAAACGGGCGCTGAACGCATATCGCGGAATCGATCCGAACATAAGCATTACCAAGATATGCGAGTATTACCCGTTACGCCGAGACGAAGATCGGCAGCGGTTGATCGCCGGAATGCGCACGGCAGGCGTGCCGGAATGATGCGAAGCGGTGCTCTAATTCAGGCACGCCACGAGGAACGCGACCACCTGCGGCGAGGCGATGGCGGTGGCGGCCGGATTGGCCGCCGGCTCCTTGCGGTGCATGAAGCCATGCTCGGCCTCGGGATAATATTGGACGATGGTCGGCGCGCTGCGGCTCACGAGCATCTCTCTGAGCGTGCGATAGGTCTCGGGGCTCGCGACGTGGTCGATGCCCGGCTGGCAGATATGCACCGGGCAACGAATGGCCGCGGCAAGCTTCAGCGCATCGAGGCTTTGGTTGGGCTTCATCGGGTTATCGATCGATGGATAGGCGGCGGCGCACGCCTTGATCCGCTCGTCTTGCGCGGCACGCAGCAACACGAAACGTCCGCCGAGGCAAAAGCCGAGAACGCCGAGAGCTGAGCTTTGGCGCTGTAAATGATCGAGCCAACGGCCTTCGATGTCATCGGCCATGGCATCGTTGAGCTTGCCGGCTCGTGCCAATGCCTCCTCATAGTTTCCCGGCAACGGTGCCCCCGAATAAAAATCGCACACCGCCGCCGTCAGCCCGGCCCGCGCCAAGGCGTCCGCATAGCCGCGCACGAACGGATTGACGCCGAAAATCGTCGGCACGATGAGCACGCTGCCTTTGGCCGCCGTCTCCGGCTGCGCCAGATAGCCGTAGAGGCCGTCGCGGGCGATATCCTGCGTCTTGATCGACATTGTTTTTCTCTTGCGGTGTTCTGTGTATGCGATGAGTTATTCCGCCGCGACCCGGTTGCCGATCGCGGCGTTGACGGCGGGCATGACCTTTTCGGCCATCAGTTCCATGGACCGGCGCGACAGCGCCGGATCGGCCCAGTCCTTGCCGCAATAGAGCAATGTGCCGAAGTCGCCGATCTTTTCCTGCAAGGCCAGGATGCCGTCGACGACGCGATTGACACTGCCGCGGATGACGACGTTGTCGAAAATATAATCGAGCGTCAGATCCTCGTCGGGCATATCCAACCGCTCCTTGAAGCCGCCCAGCTTCTTGCCCTTGCGCAGCTTCGCCGTGAGCTGGTTCATGTAGAATCGGTACGGGCTCTTCGCATCGTCGCCGCCATAGGCGCGCGCGGTGGCGTCGTCATCGGCGACAAAGATCGAGCGCGCCACGCGCCAATTGGCGCGGTCGGCACGATGGCCGCCCTCGGCGCAGCCTTTGGCGTAGTTGTTCCACTGGCTCGTGAGATGGTTTTTGTGCAGAAAATGCGACGAGATCGGCCACCAGCCGCGGCGGCCGAGCGCGATCAAGCCCTTGGAGTCCGGATCGGTCGCGGTGCCAAGGATCGGTGGGTGCGGTTTTTGGAACGGCTTGACGACGTTGCCCAGCCCGATCTCCGGCCACATGGTCTTGCCGGTGGAGATGTTCCAGTACTTGCCCTTGAGATCGTAGGGCGCATCGCCGCTCCACAGTGCCAGGATATGGTCGATCGCCTCGGCGAACATGGCGCCGCGGTCGGCGTCGAGCATTTCCAGCGCCTCGCAATCGGTGCGCAGGATGCCGGCGCCGATGCCCAACAGGAAACGCCCCTCGAGCAGATTGTCGACCAGCGCCGCATGGGCGGCGACCAGCACCGGATGGCAAAACGGCAGGTTCACCACCGCGGTGCCCAGCTTGATCTGCCGCGTGTAGCCCGCGAGCGAGGCGCAGAACATCAAGCTCGACGGAATGTTCTCAGCCAGATCGGTCAGGTGCTCGCCACAATAGCCTTCGCTGTAGCCGAGCTTGTCGGCGAGGATGAAGGCCTCGCGATCTTCCCGCAGTGTCTCGGCATAGGAACGCGTCACCGGGTGGACGGGCATGATGAAGAAGCCGAGCTTCATGGATAACTCCAGATTGGCAATTTCCGCTGCAGCGGGGCGGCAAGGTTATGCCATGGCGCGGCAGGGTCAATCCGCCGCACAGCGCGGCTCGGCTGCAACCTGTGCGCTGCTTGCGGCCGCACCGCTAAAACGCAAAGATTGCAGAGCGGGCCGTACAAGACCCGAGACGAAAAAGACCTGGAACGGAAAGATCTGGGAGAACTTGGGGAGGAAGTCATGACCGGCATGGCCAGCGGCGCGCCTGCGCCTTGGTATCGCTCGCTCAGCGGAGCGCAGTGGAAGGCGCTCGTCGCCTCCAACCTCGGTTGGACGTTCGACGGCTTCGAGGTGTACTCGCTCATCCTCGTCGTCGGCGTCGCGCTGCATCAGCTGCTCGACCCCGCCGAATACAAATTCATTCCGTTCTATGCCGGCGCCGTCATTGCCATCACGGTGTTCGGATGGGGTCTGGGCGGACTGCTCGGCGGCATTCTTGCCGACTATATCGGCCGCAAGCGCTCGATGATGATCACGATCCTGGCCTATTCGGCGCTGACGGGATTGAGCGCGCTGTCGTGGAATTGGCTGTCGTTTGCGGCGTTCCGCTTTCTGGTCGGACTCGCGATCGGCTCGGAATGGGCGACCGGCGCGTCGATTACCGCCGAGCTTTGGCCGAACAACGCGCGCGGCAAGGGCGGCGCCTTCCTGCAATCCGGCTACCCGATCGGCAGCATCCTGGCATCCGGAGTTTGGCTCCTCATCGGCAATTCCGGACCGGGCGCTTGGCGCTATATGTTCCTCGTCGGCGTGCTGCCGGCGCTGATCGCATTTTGGATCCGGCGCAATATTCCCGAATCGCCGCGTTGGGAGGAATCCGACAAGCGCCGTCGCGCCGCCTACGATCTGCGGCGCAAGGGCGCCGTGCTCCAGGGCGAAGATACTGCGCTGGTGCGCTTTACCCTGTTCGATCTGTTCGCCGAGCCGGCCGTGCGCTCGCGCCTGATCCTCACGTTCATCATGTCGCTGTCGATCACCATCGGCTACTGGGGCGTTTCGAGTTTCGTGCCGAGCTTCGTCGCGGCGGTCGCCACCGGCGCCGGGCTGTCCGGCCCGACTTGGGCGGGCCTCGCGGGTCTGGTGCAGAATATTGGCGCGCTGCTCGGCTTCATCGGCTTCGGCTTCCTCGCCGACCGGTTCGGCCGCAAGCCGACGACGGCGCTGTTTTATGTGATGTGCCTGGTGCTGACCCCGATCGTCTATCTCTGGGTGCAGGACGTCCACGTGCTGGTGTTCGGCTTTGCCGTCTACGGATTCTTCATCCAGGGCGTCTTTTCGTGGACGCCGATATGGCTGCCGGAGCTGTTTCCGACGCGCATGCGCGCAACTGCCGCCGGCTTCATCTTCAATGCGCCGCGGCTGATCTCGGCGATCGCGCCGCTGATCGCCGGCAGCCTGATCGTCGGGCTCGGCGGCTACGGCAAGACGGCAACAATCATCGGCCTGTTCTACACCCTCGGCCTGTTCTGCATACCGTTCCTGCCGGAGACCAAAGGACAGCCGCTGCCGGAAGCCGACACGCTGGCGGCGCCCGAGGCAGCGAGAACGGTCGCGCAGACGACGTGACGGCAGCGCTGCGATGCAGCGGCCAGCGATGCGAGCGCAATAAGAAAGCCGACGGTTTTCTTGGACACTCTCATGAAAAACCGATGCCCGGCACAAGGCCGGGCATCGGCATTCCAAAACAGCTTTAGGCCGACAAGGGCCGGCGGAACGTTACGCAGCCGCGGCGTGGAGATTGCCGAACTTCTGCAGGTTCGCCTTCTGCTTCTCGTTGCGCGGCGGCAGCTTGAACAGGCGCGCCGCGGTGCCGCCGAGGATGTTGTGCTTGGCCTTCTCCGACAGGAACGGCAGGTCGTAGATGGTCGACGGCAGGTCGAAATCCCAGTGCGGATAGTCGGAGGAGTAGAGCAGCTGCGTCTCCGCATTCATCATGCGGAACGTGCACTCCATCGCGCCGTAATCCTGGATCTCCATCGGCTGCGACGAATAGAACATGTCGCGCATATAGTCCGACGGCTTCTTCTTCAGGAGCGGCGCTTCCGACGGCCGCAGCATGTATTCGTGGTCGAGCCGCTGCATCAGGAACGGCACCCAAGCGATGCCGGCTTCGATCCAGATCACCGGCAGCTTGGGGAAGCGCTCGCCCATGCCGTTGACCACCCAGTTCGTGCAATGCAGCACGTTGTACCAGGAGAAGCCGAGCGCATGCGCCGCCATGAAGCGGTTGCAGCTCTTGTAGATCGGCTCGCCCCAGTTCGGGCCGGAGTGGAATGACAGCACCAGGCCGCGCTCTTCCAGCGCCCGGTAGAGCTTCATATAGGCGTTGTCGTAGACCGCCATGTGCGAGCGCACCGTGGTGACCATGAAGCCGCCGACATGCTTGCGATCGCCGAACGTCTCGACATGGCGCAGCGCCGCCTCCGGATCGTTGAACGGCAGGCACAGCATCGAGAAGAAGCGGTTGTCGGCTTCCGGCATGATCTTTTCGGTGAGCCAGCGGTTGTAGGCCCAGCACAATTCGGTCTCCATCTCCTTTTGCGGATGCAGGCCGATATTGAGCATGCCGGTCGGGAACAGGCAGGAATAATCGACGCTCATCGCGTCCATCCAGCGATGGCCGAGTTGGATGTCGCGCTCGGCGCCGGTCTGGTGCTCGGTCTTCTCCGAGCCGCGCATCGGATAGCGCGTCACCCGGCCGCCCATGTCCTGATAGCCGACCTGGGTCGGGGTGATGCCGGCGCGGTTGCGCTTGCGGCCCGACATGGTGAGCTGACGCAGCACATCGTTTTCCATAAACGGCAAGAACTCGTCGTAGTTCTCGTTCTCGTAATGGTGGGCGTCGACGTCGACGATCACCATGTCGTCGAGGTTGCGCTGGTGCGCCTGCTTGCGGGCGTGAGCGAGCAGCCTCGTGGTATTCAACTCCTCGACCGTTACCCGGCGACCGCGGTCAGCGATGAGATCCATAGCGTTTCTCCTGACGTTCCTATCTGTACGGAGCGGGTCTCAGCGGCCCGTCCAACTCTGCCACATGCCGAGCTCGAAAACGGCGAGATCGGCAGCTTTCAACAATCCGCTTGCCGTAACCATGACATCGGTAGCGGAAATCGAATTCTTCGGTATCGGCATGAACTGCTCGCCGGCTTCGCGGCGCGCGGTATAGACCCGGCAGGCCGCCGCGATCAGCTTCTGCAGCGCTTCGGCGCTCACCATGTCGAGCTTGCCGTCGACGATGCCGCGCTCGAGCGTAGCAGCAACCTTCTTGGCATCGGCCGAAGCGCCGTTGTCCGCGGCCTCGCTCCGCTTCAGCGGCGGCCGCGCCACGGCTGGGCGCAGCTTCGCAGCGGATCTTGCCGCGTTTTTCGCGACAATGGCTTTCGCCACGATCTTTGCCGCGCGCTTAGGCGACGACATAAAGATCCTCGCCTTTTTGCACGGTCTTGTACTTTTTCAGCTTCATCTTGCGATCGCTGACGCACTCGCCGGTCTTCATGTCGTATTCCATGCCGTGCCACGGACAGACGAAGTGCATCTCGTCTTCAGAGAAGAACAGACCCATCGAGGTCTTGTCGGGGCGCAGCCGCTCCTCGACCTTGGCGATGGTCAGGCCCTCGCAGGCCGGGCCGCCCTGGTGCAGGCAGAAATTGCTGTAGGCGTAGAATTCGCCCTCGTGGCAGAACACGCCGATCTCGTTGTCGCCGACAAACACGATCCGCCTGTCGCCATCCTTGAATTCCGCAAGCTTTGCGACGAATTTTTCCGCCATCTGCCCTTCACCTCTACGTTTCACCCTGACGATCCACCCCTTTTCCGGGGCGGCTTACGACTCAAATGGTTTGGACCGGACTCAGGCGCCGGTCCGGACCCATGCTATTAACACAGACCAGAACGGCGCGCGACGGGCATAAGCCGGAGCCCTGCCATGCCGTTAAGGGGGCGTCGGCCCGCCCTACGCCATCCGGTTTTCGATCTCGCCGATCTTCTCGACCCAAAGTTTCACCACGTCGCCGGCCTTGAGGAACTCGCCGCGGCCGGCGCCGACGCCCGCTGGCGTGCCGGTGAGGATCAGGTCGCCCGGATAAAGCGTCATGCCGGCCGATAATTGCTCGATCTGCTCGGCCAGGTTGAAGATCATGTCGCTTGTGTTGGAATCCTGCTTGAGCACGCCGTTGACCCACAGCTTCAGGCCGAGCTTTTGCGGGTCGCCGATGTCGCTGGCCGGCACGATCCACGGCCCGAGCGGACAGGACCCCTCGAAAGTCTTGTGCTTGGTCCAGTCCCACTTGAACGGCGAGGCGTCAGGGACACCGGCCCGGCGGCCGCGATCGCGGGCCGAGAGGTCATTGGCGATGGTGTAGCCGGCGACGTAACTCAGCGCCTTGGCCAGCGGGATGTCCTTCCCCGTCTTGCCGATGACGGCGGCCATCTCGATCTCCCAGTCCATGTTTTTGGCATAGTTGGAAATCTGCACCGTCGCGCCCGGATCGGTGATGGCGCCGGCCGCCTTGAGAAAATGCCAGGCCTTGTGGCCAAGCGTATGGGGATCGGGCGGCGGCGGATTGCCCTCCTTGGCCGCCATTTCCGCGGCATGGTCGCCGTAATTGGCGCCGGCGCAGTAGATCGCCGAGGGAAAGCGCAGCGGCGCAAGCAGCTTGGTTTTGGACAGCGGCTGGCGCTTGGCCCGGCTTTTGGCGGCCCCTGCGGCGGCTTTCTTCAGCGCCGGCTCGGCGGCTTTCCAGTCGGCCAGAATGCCCATCACCGTGGTGTAGCCGGCCTTGCCGGTGAGCTTGGCGGCGTCGAACACCTCGTTGCCGATGACGACCCCGGCCCGCGGCCCGTCGCTCGATTTATACGTCGCGAGCTTGTAGCCCGCCGATTTGGCGCCTGCCATGTGCGTTCACTCCCTGATGCGCAAAACGTTGCCGGCGACAAAACAGCGATCCCGGACAATTGGCAAGACCGCTGGAATGACCGCCCTGCATATCCGCCTGGGCCACGGTCTTGAGTTCGCGCCGCCGTGGTGATTGATTCCCCGCCACGAGAGTTCAGGGAAACGCCCCGGCAGGTTGGAGAAGAAACATGATCAAGCCCAGACGCATCGGACACGCCACATTCGAGACGCCCGACCTGCAGAAGATGATCGACTACTACACCGACGTGATGGGCCTGGTTCTGGCCGAGCGCGAAAAGGACCGCGCCTTTCTCACCACCCAGATCGGGCTCCTCGCCATCGAGCTCAAAAAGGGTGACGTCGAACGCTGCAGCACGCTGTCGTTCGAAGTCGCGCCCAACTCCGATTTCAACGTGCTCGCCCGCGATCTCGAAAAGGACGGCATCAAGAGCGAGCTGCGCAACGATTCCACGCCCGGCATAGGCCCGGTGCTGACGTTCAAGGACAACAAGGGCACCACCATCGCGCTGTTCAAGGAATGGAACTATCTCGGCAAGCACCTGCAACACTACGGCGTCGGCCCGCTCAAGCTCGGCCACATCGCCTGGGTGGTCGACGATCCGCAGAAGACCGCCGAATTCTACGAGAAGGTGCTGGGTTTCCGCGTGTCCGACTGGATCGACGATTTCTTCGTCTTCATGCGCTGCAACACCGATCACCACACGGTGAATTTCATCCGCGGCAACAACATCAAAATGCACCACATGGCCTTCGAGCTGAAGGATTTCATCCACCTGCAGAATTCCTGCGACTTGTTCGGCCAGCGCAAGATCCCGATCATCTGGGGACCGCTGCGCCACGGCCCGGGCCACAACATCGCCACCTATCACCGCAACCCCGACGACCAGGTGATCGAATTCTTCTGCGAGCTCGACAAGATGGTGGACGAGAACCTCGGCTATTTCGAGCCGCGGCCCTGGCATCAGGACACGCCGCAACGGCCGAAAACCTGGCAGGGCGGCAAGACCAACGTCTGGGGCCCGCCGCCGACGCCGGATTTTCACCGGGCGCGGGATTAGTTTCGCCGCTCGCTCAACTTGCCCTCTCCCTTTGCGGGAGAGGGCGGCGTGCCGCGAAGCGGCGCGCCGGGTGAGGGCCGACAGCCGCCGGGATTCTCGGGCCCTCACTTGATCGCGCTGCGCGCGATCTGTCCTCTCCCGCAAGGGGAGAGGGAAAGGAATCTCGTTCTCGCGACGCATCCGCATCCGAGTTCTCCCCACACCACGCCAAGAATGTTGCTGCCTCCAAATAAAAACGAAGGGAGGCGGAGCGCCGAAAGGCGCAGCACTGGAGCCGCATCAGCGGATGCGGCGCGCGCCTTGCGCTCGGCGCGCTCGCCTTCCGGCGCTCCACGGCGGCTCTGGCCGTGGTTTCTAGGCCTCGGCTTTTCGGCTTCAGGCCAGGTTTCCTGGGATGCGGCCCGCGGCGGCGTTACCCGCCTTGCGCCTGTCCCAGTCCAGCGGAAGCACCCCGCGCACCGGCCGTAATACCGGCGGACATGATGCCCGAAGCCGCCCGGGAGCAGTTTGCGAGACCGCGCGCGGGCACCGCACCCGCCCCGCATCTCAGATCGCATCCGGAATGCGTCCCTTCGATGGGCGGGTTGTCTGCATCGCTAACGAACCAACGTGGCGTGTCAAGGACGAATGAATTTGCCTTCGGCGCTTTCATAAGCAACTGAAAACAAGCCGCTTTTGCACGAGGCGTCGTTGATTTTGCGGGGCTGGCTGGCAGCCAGCAGCGCAAACGCGCGTGTCACAGCCAAAGATTCGCTGGCGCGGCGAAAGCGCTCCACCGCAAGCCCGGCGCGCTTGCGATCACACGACGAAAATATCCGGGCGCGACGCTCGCGGCTCCCTCTCCCCGCGTGCGGGAGAGGGCGGGGTGAGGGCGCGAGATAAGGGGCTATGCGATTCCCAAAGCCGGCACAAATCTGTCGACGCGCGAGATTATGCTGATCGGCCCGCGCCGGGCCGGCGGTACATCAGCTAGTTCCTGAAGGGGCGGCTCCATTCCAGGAACTCGGCGTATAGTTTTTCGACGTCTTTGTCGGACAAATTGCTGTTTCCCTGCTGCGCCATGAAGTCCTTGAAGCTTTCAAGTGAATAGGGGCTCGCCGAGGGCGATGGCTTGGTCGGCGGCGTTTCGCGCGCGGTCTGCACGGCGCCTTGTTGCGAAGGTTGGTTCGCGTCACCCAAATGCCAGCACTTGCGCTGTTGGGTCCTGTCCATTCGGTAGAACCAGTGGCTGTTCTTGGGCGCGGGGGAATTCGGAGCGGCAAGACAATCGCCTGCGTGTGCAGTGCCGGCCGAACCAAGCAGAAGTCCGGAAATAAGCACGATTGAACCGATCTGTGTCCGCACCTGTGCTGACATGATTCCACTCCCGCCATCATCGACAGAGCGGATGTTCGCGTGAAATTCGAACGTCAATGCGATGCAAGTTTGGCAATCCCGGGGACAAACAAGGCGCGGCTTAACCTGCGGAACTTTCTCACGGCGAAAATCGGCACCATGAAGTGCGTCCGCCGTTCCGGCAGCCCCCCACTATCGCGGAGGAAGAAAGTTCACGGCTTCGCCTGCATCGCCTCGGTCGCGAGCTTGATCGCCTCGGGCGGCGATGCGTAGATTTCTTTGATCAGCGCCTCGACCGCGGTGCCGGCCACCGGCCGCACGTCGAGATCGGCCACGCGTGCCTCGGCGAGAAAATCCGCATCCTTCATCGTGGCGTCGAAGGCTGAGCGCAACGCCGCCAGCCGCTCGGCCGGCACGCCGGGCGGCGTCGCGAACGGCCGCGCGATGCCTTGCCGCGAGACGATGAGCTTGAGCGCCGCGCGTTGCGCCGGATCGGTCGTCAAATCCATGATCAGCGGCACACGAAGCAGATGGGAATCGTCGTCCTTGTTCAGCGCGATCTGCAGCGTGACATTGATCTCTTTGCCCGTCAGCATCGCCTTGTTGCGGCTGAGCAGGCTGGTCCACGACCAGCCGCAGCGGCCGTCGACTTCGTGGCGCTGCATGGCGAGCGTGATCTCGGTGCCGCCGGGATAGCCGGTGACGATGCGGATTGGCATGTGGAACATGTTGCGCAAGACGGTTGAGAATACGTCGCTCTCGGCGCCGCCGCCGGAAGCACCTATCACTGTCGGCTTCGTTTGCATGTCCGCCAACGATGCGATGCCGGTCGAGGCCATGAAGGCGCAGACGCTGACCTCCTGCGACACGCTGCCGAGCCAGCCGAATTTGGTGGCGTCGAACTGGATGCCCTCGCCGTGGCCGAGCAGCGGCTCGGCGACGATGCCCGGCGCAAAGATCCCAATCGCCGTGCCGTCCTTGGGCGCGACGTTGTAGAGAGAATTGACCAGCTTGAGCGAGCCCGCGCCCGGCATGTTCTGCGGCACGATTTGCGGATTGCCTGGAATATGGCGCCCGAGATAGCGCGCCAGCGTGCGGCCATAGAGATCGTAACCGCCGCCGGAGGAAAAGCCGATCAGCATCTGGATGGTCTTGCCGGAATAGAAATCGTCCTCGGCGAGGGCCGGATGCGAGCCGAACATCGCGAGCGAAGCGCAGGCAGCAATGATAGCGGCGAAAGAAGCGCGCCGCATGCTCACGACGCCAGCGCCGGCGCCGTTGCCGCGCCCATGAGCTCAGGTTGCCTGCCGTAGAGCCACTCCATCCCGGCCATGGCGTCCTCGGGCGTGCGTGAGCCGAGCATCATGTTCCGCAGCTCCTTGGCGACTCCGGCGGCGTGATAAAATTCGCCATAGACGCGCGCCATGATTTGTACGCGGCCGGTGCGCAGATAGCGCGCCTGCTGGTAGGCGAGGAACGCCGCCGGATAATCGCCGTTCATCGCGACGACTTTGTCGGCGAGGCACACGGCATCCTCGATCGACATGCCGGCGCCTTGCGCCAGATATTGCAGCATCGGATGGGCGGCGTCGCCGACCAGCGTGATGCGGCCGCGGCTCCAGTCCTTGATCGGCGGCCGGTCGCACAACACCCACATGCGCCAGCTTTCGATCTTGTTGAGCAGCGTGCGAACCGGCTCGCAAGTTTTGGCGAAGCGCTCGTGCAGCTCCGCCGGATCGCCATAGCTGTCCCAGCCTTCCTCGTAGCGGTTGGAATGGAACACGGCGACGAGATTGAACAATTCGCCAGTGCGCAGCGGATAGTGCACGAGATGCACCTTCTCGCCGGCCCACAGCACCATGTCGCGCCAGCGATATTGCTCCGGCATTTCCGACGTCGGCAGCACGGCGCGATAGGTGATATGGCCGGCGGGTTTCGGCTGGCCGTCACCGACCACCATCTGCCGGATGGTTGACCACAAGCCGTCGGCGCCGATCAGGGCTGAGCCGCGATACTCCTTGCCGCTCTCGGTGTGCACCGTGATGCCATCGGCTGCTTCGTCAATCTTGACGACTTTCTGCGAGGCATCGAGGCGGATCAGATCGGACTTTTGGCAGACCTGCAGCAATACCTTGTGCAAATCGGCGCGATGGATGAGCGCATAGGGATGATGGAATTTTTTGCGGAACGTATCACCGAGCGGGATGCGCGTGACCTCCTGCCCGGTCACCGAATCCATCATGATGAGGTTGTTGGGAAAGACGGCGAGCGCGCTGATCGGCTCGATCAAGCCGAGCGCCTCGAACATCCAGAACACATTAGGCCCGAGTTGGATACCGGCGCCGATTTCCTTGAACTCCGGCGCCTGCTCGATGACCTGCGAGGCGATACCCTTGCGCGCCAACGCTAGCGCCGCCGCAAGGCCGCCGATGCCGCCACCGACGATGAGGACTTGTTGCGCCTTCCAATCGTTCATGCACGAGACTCCTCAACGCACATTGTAAAAGGCGAGGTGTTCACGACAAGACTTGCACAGTTGGCGAAGTCTGGCGATGAGAGGTGGCTAGCTGCTCCCTCCCCCACCCGGGCCGCGCTTGCGCGCGCCCGAGTGCAAGCTTGTCGGGGAGGGATGGGGTGGGGGTCGCGAGGCGGCGCGCAAGCGTCGCCGGATGCGAGTAACCTCCCGACCCCCCACCCCTGCCCCTCCCCACAAGGGGGAGGGGAATAAGAAACGGAGCGCACCATGGCAGCGGGCATGATCGACGTGCACTTCCACCTCATCCCGCAATTCTACCGCGAGGCGGTGTACGAGGCCGGCACCGGGCCTGCCATCGGCCGCTACCCGGATTGGACGCCGGCGCTGGCGTTCGAGCTCATGGACAAGCACGGGATTGCGCTGGCGATGCTGTCGCTGGGCCAGCCAGGCGTCGGATTCCTGCCTCCAGACAAGGCCGCGGCCTTTGGCCGCCGTTGCAACGATTACGCAGCCGAGTTGATCGCGCAGCACCCAAAGCGCTTCGGTTGCTTCGGTCTCCTGCCGATGCACGACATCGATGCCGCCATCGCGGAAGCGCGATATTGCCTCGAAAGGTTGCGCTTCGAGGGCATTTCGCTGTTTGCAAGCTACGGCGAGAAATTCCTCGGCGATGCCACGTTCGATCCGCTGCTGCGCTACCTCGACAGCCGCAACACGGTGGTCCACCTCCATCCGAGCCTGCATCCGTCGAGCAAGTCGCTCGATCTGCCATGGCCGGGTTTTATGATCGAATATCCGTTCGATACGACCCGCGCGGCGGTCAATCTATTGTTCTCGGGCGCGCTGGAGCGTTTCCCAAATATTCGTTTCATCCTGTCGCACGCCGGCGGCACCCTGCCCTACCTGGCCTGGCGGCTGTCAGTGGCGCCGATGATCGACAAACGGCTCAAGAAAAGAACCCGCGAGGAGATTTTCGCCGGCCTCAGAACCTTCTGGTACGACAACGCATTGGCGTCCGGCGCGGCGCCGATGGGCGCGCTGTCGCACATCGCGGCCAAGGAGCGCATCGTCTTCGGCAGCGACTGGCCGTTCTGCAATGAAAGTGTGGTGACCGAGGAAGTCGCCGATTTCACCGCGCCGGATTTTCTGCCGCCACAAACGATCGCGGCGATTTCGCGGGACAATGCGTTGAAGCTGTTTCCCCACCGCGCTGGACAGTTCACCTGACGTGTTTCCCGGATGCGGTGCAGCACGGAGTGGTGCACCGCATCCGGGATCGCTCTGGACTCGGCGCTTGCGACGATCCCGGGTCTGCAGCGCACCACTACGCTGCGCTTCGTGCTGCGCTGCGCCCGGGAAACGCGATCAGAGTGCCACCTTCGGCTTATGCCCGCTGACTTCGGCGGCGGCATCGTGGCGCAACACCCAGCCGAAGGGAAAATTGAGCAGCGCCAGGATCGCTGCGCCGGCAAAGGCCACTGTGAAATCGGGAAGGCCGAGGTGTTCGCCGCCACGCCAGGCGAGCGACAGGTTGAGCAACGCCGCGACGAACGCGATGCCAAAACCGCGGCTCAGTTGCTGCGACATGCTGGCGATGCTGGTCGCCGAGCTCATTTGCGGCTGCTCAATGTCGGCGTAAGTCATGGCCTGGGTCGCGGTGAACTGCAGCGACTGGAAGAAGCCGGCGATCAGCAGCAGCGCAAAAATCACCGCTATCGGCGTCGCCGCCGTGAAGAATGCGCACATGGCGATGGTCGCCGCGCTGATCACGCTGTTGACGATGATCACCATGCGAAAGCCGTAGCGCCGCAAGATCGGCCGCGCCGTCAGCTTCATCGAGATCGAGCCGAGCGCGGTGGCGAAAGTGATGGTGCCGGAGGCGAAGGCTGAGAGGCCGAACACCACTTGCAGCAACAGCGGCAACAGGAAAACCAGCGAGCCGGCGCCGGCGCGGAACAGCGAACCGCCGGTGATGCTGGTTTGAAACGTGGCGATACGAAACACCGATAGATCGAGCAACGGATGCAGCGAGCGCCACAGATGGCGCAGCGCCAGGGTGCCGAACACGATGCCGAGCACCAGCAGGACGACAAGCTCGGTAATGTTGCCGCGGCCGCGGCCGAACGCCTCGATCGAGTACATCAGGCAGAACAGCGCGGCGCCGGTGAGCACGAAGCCGAGCCAATCGAACGGCCGCTGCGTCTCCTCCTTTGGATTGTCGAAGAAGATCGTCACCAGGATGATGCCGAGGATGCCGAGCGGCACGTTGACCAGAAAAATCCAGCGCCAAGAGAAATACGTGGTGATGAAGCCGCCGAGCGGCGGCCCGAGCACCGGGCCGAGCTGCGCCGGCACTTGCAGATAGGCCATGGTGGCTATCAGTGCTGTCTTCTCGACGCTCCGAAACAATACGAGGCGGCCGACCGGCACCATCATGGCGCCGCCGAGGCCCTGCAGCACCCGCGCCGCGGTCAGCTCGACGATGTTGCCGCTGAGCCCGCACAGGATCGAGCCCAGCGTGAACAGCGCGATGGCGGCGCGAAAGATGGTGCGGCCGCCGAACCGGTCCGCCGCCCAGCCGCTGACTGGAACGAACACCGCGAGGCTGAGCAGATAGGCGGTGACGGCGACGCTCAAGCGTATCGGATCGGAATGCAGCGAGATCGCCATCTGTGGCAGCGCCGTGGTGACCACGGTGGAATCGATCTGCTGCATGATGATCGCCGAGCCGACGATCATGGCGACGATCTTTGGTTTGGAGACGACAGGCATGCGGAGAGGATTTACCTCCGCAATGCGCGCAACACCAGTTCCGGCGTCACCGGCATTCGCGTGATCGGCGCGGCGCCAAGCGGGCGCAGCGCGTCGTTGATGGCGTTCATGATACAGGCCGGGGCGCCGGCGGTGCCGGCCTCGCCGGCGCCCTTGGCGCCAAGCTCGGAATCGGCGGTCGGCGTCACCACGTGACCGATCTCCATGTCGGGCATCTCGCCGGCCATCGGCACCAGGTAGTCCATCATGGTGGCGTTGAGCAGCTGGCCGGCATCGTCATAGAGGCAGTGCTCGAACAGCACGGCACCGATACCCTGCACGATGCCGCCGCGGATCTGCTCGTCGACCAGTTGCGGATTGATCACGGTGCCGCAATCCTCGACGCACCAGTGCCTAAGCAATTTTACTTCGCCGGTCCGGATATCGACTTCGAGATAGGACGCCTGCACGCCGTTGGTGAAGGCGAACGGCCAGGCACGCGGCACGTAATGACGCGTCACGAGGAACTCGGCCTGGAAACCGGGCGGCAAGGTGTCGGGGCGGAAATAGACGACACGCGCCACCTCATCGAGGCCCATGCGCTCGCGGCCGGTATCGGCATCGACGACCACGCCGCCGCGGATATCGAGCGCCTTCGGATCGGCCTGCAGGATCGAGGCCGCGGCGGCGAGCACGTTGCCGCGCAAGGCTTTGCCGGCTTGCCAGGCCGCCTCGCCGCCGATGCCTGCGGCGCGCGATGCCCAGGTGCCACCGCCATAGGGCGTGTTGTCGGTATCGCCGGTGACGACGCGCACGCGCTCGATCGGCACGCCAAACGAACTTGCGACGCATTGCGCCAGCACCAACTCGGCGCCTTGGCCCTGCTCGGTGACCCCGGAATGGATGGAAATGGCGCCGGTGGCATCGAGCTTCACGGTGGCGCCGTCCTGCGACGTGATGCGCGCGCCGCCGACGCCGTAGAACGCGGCGGAAGGATTCGTCACCTCGATGAAGGAGGCAAAACCGATGCCGCGCTGGACACCGCGCTCGCGCAAACGCGCCTGCTCGGCGCGCAGCGCGGCGTAATCCATCATCTTGAGAATCTTGTCGAGCGACGCGTGGTGGGACAGGCCCTCGAATTTCAGGCCGGCGGCGCTCATCGCTGGATAGGCGTTGTCGGCAAACAGATTGCGCCGCCGCAGCTCGGCCGGGTCCATGCCGATCTTCACCGCGGCAAGCTCGACCAGGCCTTCGGTCACCGCGGTCGCGATCGGATGGCCGACGGCGCGGTATTGGCACATCACGTTTTTATTCTGGAACACGACGCGGGCGCGGGCGCGATAGTTCGGGCAGGTGTAGGGCCCGCCGACCAGGTTGACGACCTGATTGGCCTCGATGCCGCTGGTGCGTGGATAAACAGAATAAGGCCCGATGCCGGTGAGATCGTCGATCTCGAACACGGTGATCGTACCGTCTTGCTTCACGCCGATGCGCGCCTTGACCCTATGGTCGCGGGCGTGAATGTCGGTGACAAAGCTTTCGAAGCGGTCGGCAATGAATTTGACCGGCCGCTTCAGCAGTTTCGCCAGCGCCACCACCGCCATCTCGTCGGCATAAGTGTGCACCTTGATGCCGAACGAGCCGCCGACGTCTTTCGTGAGCACGCGCACCTGGTGCTCCTCGAGGCCCAGGTGCTTGGCGAACAGGTTCTGCATCATGTGCGGCGCTTGGGTGCCCTGATGCACGGTCAGGCGCTGCTCGCCCGGATTCCAATCGGCAACGATGGCGCGCGCCTCGTTGGTGACTCCGGTGTGGCGGCCAAACACAAATGTCCGTTCGACGACGGCATCGGCTTCGGCAAAACCTTTGTCGGGATCGCCGGCGTTCAAAACCCGCTCGAAAGTGAGATTGTCGCCAAGCTCGGGATGGATCACCGGAGTCTTGGCATCGAGCGCGGTTTCCGCGTCCGTCACGGCGGCGAGCACCTCGTAATCGACATCGACCAGCGCGCAAGCATCCTCGGCTTCGGCGCGGCTCTTGGCGACGACGGCGCACACCGCCTCGCCCTGCCAGCAGGCGCGATCGACCGCGATGGCGTGCTGCGGCGCCGATTTGATGCCCTTCAGATGCGTCAGCACGCCGGCCCACGGCGTGATCACTTTTGCCAGCTCGGCGCCGGTGACGATCGCGATCACGCCCGGCGCCTGCTTCGCCTCCGCCGTCGCGACATTTTTGATGCGCGCATGCGCATGCGGCGAGCGCACGAAGGCGACATGGGCCATGCGCGGCAGCGTAACGTCGCTGACATATTGGCCGCGGCCTTGCGTGAGCCGCGCCAGATTGGGCCGCGGCACCGAGCGGCCGATATAGGAGTTTGGCCGGTCGAGGGCGGTCAGGCCGGACGGCTGATCGTCGGCGATTTTCATTTCTTCTCCAGCCGTCATTCCGGATTGCCGCGAAGCGGCAAGTCCGGAATCCATAACCACAGGTCAGCGAATACGGATTCCGGGCTCGCGGGCTAAAGCCCGCGCCCCGGAATGACGATTACAAAAACCGCGTTGGCCACATCAGGGTGCGCCACATATGCGCGGACGGCGAATTGTCGAAGCCGAGGCCTTCCTCGGGCTGCTTGAAGTTGCGGCCGATGATGTCGACGAAGTCGTTGAGATCGACCTTGGCGTTGGGATCGAAGGAGTAGATGTCGTTCACGCAGATCATGCGCGAGGTCATGTAATATTTGTGCTTCTTGGCGCGTTCGTATTCGGCGACGATGTAAGGCTCCGGCTTATAGTCGGCGCCGAAATATTTGATGTACATTTCCGGATATTCGTAACCGACGGAAGCATCGGGGAAGAAGCGCAGCGCCTGATGCGTACGCACCGCCCAGCTCACTTCCTCATCGACATAGGGCTCGATCATCTGCGCGCCCCAATAGCCGTGGTCGCAGCGGATGAAGCCCGCCACGCCGATGTCGTGCAGCAGGCAGGCGAGCACGACCTTCTCGCTGTGGCCGCCCTTGAGCGCGTGCGTCGCGCTCTGCAAAAGATGATTGAGCGAGGCGAAGCGGTTATTGAAGAAATCGATCAAGGTCGGCTTCTTCGGCATTTTCGGCAGCCGCGCATCGGCGCCCATCAGGAAATATTTGTCCGGGTTGGCGGCCTTGAGCGCTGCGCCGTTCTCCATCTCGACCTTGCCGTCGGCCATGCGGAACAGCACCGATTTGGTGGCGATGCGTTCGCCGAGCTCGTGCATCATCCGCTCTTCGAGCTCGTCGGCCTGCGCCGACAGCGTCGCCGGGTTTGCGTGTTCGTTCATGGTCAGCCTGCCTTTCCCGCCCTTAACTGGGCGACGGATTCGATCGCATCCACGATAGCCTGATAGCCGGTGCAGCGACAGTAGTTGCCGGACAGATGTTCACGGATGGCGTCGCGGCTCGGCACCCCGCCGCGGCCGAGCAAATCGCTTGCGCCGATCAACATGCCTGGGGTGCAAAAGCCGCATTGCAGCGCATTGCGCCGCTGGAACGCGTCCTGCAAGTCGGCGATGACACCGGAATCGGAAATGCCCTCGATGGTCTCCACCTCGGCGCCGTCGCATTGCACCGCGAGCACAAGGCAGCCGCGCACGACGGCGCCATCGAGCAGCACTGTGCAGGCGCCGCATACCCCCTGCTCGCAGCCGATATGGCTACCCGTGAGGCCCAAATCGTCGCGCAGGAAATCGACCAGGGTTTTGCGCGCCTCGACCCGCTCGCGCACGGCTTCGCCGTTGATGCGCATGCTGATGTCGAGAAAGCGTTCCATGTGGCGGAGGCCCGGTAGCGGCGGCGGCGATGACATTATTGATAGCATTGCCGCCCTGCCCTTGCCACCGCACGGTTGTGTCGATCAGGCCGGCATAGCCAGGATGCCGCGCACGATGTCGATGGCCCGCCGCAGCAAGGTTTGCGAGGCTTCCAGCGTGCGGAAACCGGCATGGGCCGACAGCGTGACGTTCTCCATGCCGGCGAGCGGATGGTCGACTTTGAGCGGCTCGGCATGGAACACGTCGAGGCCGGCGTGGCGGATGCGGCCGCTGCGCAAGCCGTCGAGCAGCGCATTCTCGTCGACCAAAGCGCCGCGCGCGGTGTTGATCAGGACGACACCCGGCTTCATCCGCGCCACTTGCGCGGCACCAAGAAATCCGCGCGTCTCGTCGTTGAGCGCAAGATGCAGCGTGATCACGTCTGATCGCGCCAACAGCTCGTCGAGCGCAACGAGCGGCGCGTCGGGCAGCGGCGTGCGGTTCCAAGCGATGACGTCCATGCCAAGACCGCGGCCGATGCGCATCACCTCACGGCCGATGCTGCCGAGCCCGATGACGCCGAGCGTCTTGCCGTTGAGCTGCACGCCTTCGCGCGTCAACCAGGTGCCGGTGCGCACCTGACGATCCATGCGGGCGATATCGCGGCTCGCCGCCAGCATCAGCGCGATGGTGTGCTCGGCGACCGCGGTGTCGCCGTAGCCCTTGATGGTGTGGACGCGAACGCCGCGCGCCTCAAGCTCGGCGACATTCATGTAGCTCGACGCGCCGGTGCCGAGAAAGACGATGTGCTTGAGCGCGTTGCATTGCGCGACCAGATCGGTCGGCATGTAGGAATGGTCGTCGATGCAGATGTCGTAGCCCTCGAGCAGCTGCGGCAGCTCGGCGCGCTCGAACGGCTTACGGTTAACACCGATCGGCGGATCGTCGTCACGCACGACGCTGTCCCAAACGGAAGCCAGTTGATCGTTGCAATCGATGAAAAGGGATTTCATTCGGCGGACCGGCTTGGCGGCTCCCTCTCCCCGCGTGCGGGGAGAGGGTTGGGGTGAGGGGGCGCTTCCGCAGACGCTGCGGCGAAGATGGTTTCCCAAACGCCTTCGATATTTCCAAGTACTTCATTATTCCAGAAACGCAGCACACGATAGCGATGATCGGCGAGCCATCGATCGCGGATGATGTCGCGTTTGTCGGTCGCGTGTTGGCCGCCATCGACTTCGATGACAAGCCGCTTTTCGCGACACACAAAATCGACGACATAGGGGCCGATCGGCTCTTGGCGGACGAATTTGAAACCGGATAGCCCTCGCGAGCGCAAGTATTTCCAAAGCTTGCGTTCGGCAAATGTCGAGCTTTTACGCAAGCGTCTGGCCAAAGCGGTTTTCGTTACCTTTGCTCCGCGCATGCGTCGAGGCCCCCTCACCCCACCCTCTCCCCGCACGCGGGGAGAGGGAGCCGCGAGCGGCGAGAAGGAGCCATATCAGTGCGCCACGATCGGTTGCGCGGCGAGCGTGGGCTGCCGCGGCGCGACGCCGGTGAACTGCGAGCCATGCTCGAACCACGAGGCCGGCGCTGGGTGACCCCACAGCGTCTGGCGCTGCGGATCGGTCAGCGACCAGCGGATCGGGACGTGATCGGGATCAACGGTGAGGTAATCCGAGGTGAACAGCTCGACCCTGTGACCGTCGGGGTCGCGGATATAGAGAAAGAAGGCGTTGGAAATGCCGTGGCGGCCGGGACCGCGCTCCATATTGGCGAGATAGCCGGAGGTCGCCATCACGTCGCAGATGTGGATGATGTCGAGCACGCTCGCGGTCCACACGCCCACATGATGCAGCCGCGGGCCGACGCCGTTGGTGAAAGCGAGGTCGTGGACGTTGCCCTTGCGCTGCAGCCACACCGCCCAGAGTTTTGGGTCGGCGCCGTCGGTCTCGGAATATTCGGTGAGCCGGAACCCGAGCGCCGCATAGAAGTCGTAGCTCGCCTGCACGTCAGGCGTGAAGCAGTTGAGATGATCGATGCGCTGGATGCGCGCACCCTGATAGGTCGCGTATTTTTGCAGCATCGATGGGCGCTGATCCATCTGCGCATAGAGGTCGAGCGGCGTGCCGAAAATGTCGGCGGTGCGCAAGGTGCGGCCCTGATGCGGCACGTCTAGGAATGCGGTCGGCAGGTTGCGGCGGCCGAACCATGCCGCGGCGCGGTCGACGTCGTCTTCGCTGGCGAGCTTGAAGCCGAGCGCGCGCACGTCGGCTTCGCGGCTGTGCCGCAGCACGATCGAATGATGGTTGCGCTCCTCGACGCCGCGCAGATAAAGCGCGTCGTCGGTCTCGTCGCTGACCAGAAGGCCGAGGCAATCGACATAAAAGGCGCGCGAGCGCCCAAGGTCGCGCACGCCAAGCTCGACATGGCTCGAGCGCACCACATTGAACGGCGGGTCGAAAACCGGCTTGTGGACAGGCATCGTGCCGCTTCATGGCCGTTGACGGTTTGGGCGACGACTTCTAACACATCGCCTGGAAGGCGGAAGGCCGCGTGCCGGCCGCTGTATTGCGACTTAGGGAGAACAGCGACATGCGCCTTGCAAGCTACAATATGCGCGGCCGGCCGAGCTTTGGCGCGGTCGTCGGCGAGGGCATCGTCGATCTGCGCTCGCGGCTGAGCCGCTTTGCCACCCTGGTCGACGTGTTCCGCGCCCAGGCGCTGGACGAGGCGAAATCCACCGCCGCCGGCGTGCGCCCCGACGTGCCGTTCGGCGAGGTCGAGCTTTTGCCGCCGCTCTTGGCGCCGGAAAAAATCCTCTGCATCGGCATCAATTATGCCAACCGCGGCGCGGACTACAATGTCACCAACAATCCGAAATATCCGAGCATGTTCTATCGCGCGCCGAATTCCATGGTCGGCTCGGGCCAAAAACTGGTGCGGCCGAAAATCTCCGAACAGCTCGACTACGAAGGCGAGATCGCCATCGTGATCGGCCGCGAATGCAAGCATGTGCCGAAGGAAAAGGCGCTGTCGCTGATCGCCGGCATCACGCTGGCCAACGAAGGCACCATTCGCGATTGGACGCGGCACGGTCAGTTCAACGTCACCCAGGGCAAGAATTTCGACGCCACCGGCGGCTTAGGTCCGTGGATCGAGACCGAGTTCGACCCGACCAAGCCGCTGCATCTCACCGTGCGCAAGAACGGCGAGGTGACCCAGGACGACACCACGGAAAGCATGATCTTCTCGTTCGCCGATATCATCGCCTACACCACCACGTTCATGACGCTCAAAGCCGGCGACGTGATCTGCACCGGCACGCCGGTGAAGAAGGGCACAAAGGTCGATCCGCCGGTGTGGCTGAAGCTCGGCGACACCATCGAGGTGGAGTGCCCGCAGATCGGCATCTTGCGCAACACCGTGGTGGATGAGGCGTGACCGCGCCTGTCCGCGCCGCTTGCATCATCGGCTGGCCGGTCGAACATTCGCGCTCACCGCTCATTCATAACTACTGGCTGAAAACCTACGGCATCGCCGGCGAATATCGCCGCGAGGCGGTGCCGCCGGACGAGTTCGAAGCCTTCGTGCAATCGCTGGCGGCGCGCGACTATGTCGGCGCCAATGTCACGGTGCCGCATAAGGAGAAGGCGCTGGCCTATTCGCTGCCGGACGAGCGGGCGCGTGCGGTCGGCGCCGCCAACACGCTGTGGATCGCCGGCGGTTTTTTGCATGCGACCAATACCGACGTCGAAGGTTTTTTGAACAATCTCGACGCCTGCGCGCCGCAATGGGATCGCGGGCTCGACAACGTCGTCGTGGTCGGCGCCGGCGGCGCAGCACATGCGATCGTCTACGCGCTGCTGACGCGCCGCGTCGAGCGCATCACGGTGGTCAATCGCACCCCGCACCGCGCCGAAGTTTTACGCCAGCGCTTCCTCGAACGTTTGCAGGTCGCCCCGTGGGAACAATTGAACGATCTGCTCGGCGAGGCGACCCTGTTCGTCAACACCACCACGCTCGGCATGGCCGGACAGCCGGAACTCGAGGCCGATATTGGGCGATTGCCCAGTCACGCCATTGTCGCCGATCTGGTCTATGTGCCGCTGGTCACGGCTCTGATCAAAACGGCAAAAGCCAAAGGCCTGCGCACCGCCGACGGTCTCGGCATGCTGCTGCATCAGGCGGTGCGCGGTTTTGAGCTGTGGTTCGGCAGAAAGCCCGAAGTGACCGCGGAACTGCGGGCCCTGGCCGAGGCCGATCTAAAGGCTTCCGCCGGCTAGCGGGCAGGAATAACGTACCCCATCTCGGTGTTTCAAAACCCAGCCGCCGCGGCGTCCGCCGCCGGCGTGAATTGGGAACAATTTGGGAGGATGATGATTATGACGACGATGACCCGACGTATGGTGGGTGCTGCCGCAGTTGGCGTTCTATTCGCGACTTCGGTTGCATTGGCCCAGGCGCCAGCCCTGGCGCCACAGACGCCTCCGGTCCGCATTCGCGGCACGATCGAGAAAGTCGACGGCTCGATGCTCACCGTCAAGGCCAAAGATGGCAGCACCATGCAAGTCAAGCTCGCCGACAATGCGCGGGTTACCGCGATGGTCAAGGCGACGCTGGCAGATATCAAAGTCGGGTCGTTCATCGGAGTGACGGCGATGCCGCAGCCGGATGGCAGCCAGAAGGCGATCGGCCTTCACATCTTCATGGATGCGCAGAAAGGCGTCGTGCCGGCGCGTTTCAGCCCCTGGGATCGCGAGCCCGGCAGCACCATGACCAATGCCGATGTCTCGTCCACCGTTGCCGGTGTCGATGGCCAGACCATCATGGTGAAATATCCGGACGGCGAGAAAAAGGTCATCGTTCCGCCGAACACGCCGGTGGTGAAATTCGAACCGGGCAGCCTGGCCGATCTCAAGCCGGGCGCGCAGTTCATTATCATTGCCGCGCAGAAGGCCGAGGACGGATCGCTGACCGCGGCGGGCATCAATGTCGGCCGTGACGGCGCCGCGCCGCCGATGTAACCGGCCAATCCGGAGGTTGACATGAGAACAGCGGTAATCCGCGCCACGCTCGCCCTCGTTGCCGCGCTCGCGGCGACGGCGGCGCTGGCGCAGGCGCCGCAAACCGTGCGCTTGCGCGGCGTGATCGAGAAGGTCGACGGCAATACCGTGACCGCGAAGTCGGACAAAGGCGACGAACTCAAGCTCAACCTTGCCGACAAGATGCTGGTGGTCGCGGTGGTGAAGGCGTCGATGGCCGATATCAAGGACGGCGACTTCATCGGCAGCGGAGCGATGCCGCAGCCGGACGGTTCGCAGAAAGCGATCGAAGTTCACATTTTTGCCGAATCCATGCGCGGCACCGGCGAAGGCTTCCGGCCGTGGGATGGCGCTCCCAACAGCACCATGACCAACGGTACGGTCGGCACAACCGTCACCGCCGTGGATGGACCGGTCATCACCGTCAAGTACAAGGACGGCGAGCAGAAGATCATCGTGGCACCGAACGTGCCGATCGTACGCTACGAAGTAGCCGACCTGAGTGCACTCAAGCCGGGGGTCGCATTCTCGGTTTTGGCGGCAATGAAGACGCCGGACGGCAGCTACGACATCAAGCGCATCAATGTCGGCCGCGACGGCGTCGTGCCGCGGTAATCGTCATTCCGGATCACGCGAAGCGTGAGCCCGGAATCCATAGCCCCAGCGCTGGGGTTATTGATTCCGGGCTCGCGCCTTTGGCGCGCCCCGGAATGACGCGGCCTTTGGCACGGCAATTGCTCGTATTTCGGGCATAAGCCACGCCAAGCCACAGGAGGTCGTCCATGACACGTGCCGAACTCACCGAAAAACTGCTCGGCATCAAGCGCGAGAAGGGCTGGACCTGGAAATATATCTGCGACGAGATCGGCGGCATGTCGCCGGTGCTGATCACCGGCGCGGTGCTCGGCCAGATGAAAATGACCAAGCCGCAAGCCGCCAAGGCCGCGGAAATGTTCGGCCTGAGCAAGAGCGAGCAGGTGCTGCTCAACGAGGTGCCGAACCGCGGCTCACCGATGCCGCCGACCGACCCGCTGATCTACCGCTTCTATGAGCTGGTGATGGTCAACGGCCCGGCGCTGAAGGTGCTGATCGAGGAAGAATTCGGCGACGGCATCATGTCGGCCATCGATTTCGATTTGCAGATGGAACGGCAACCCGACCCCAAGGGGGACCGGGTGCGGCTCTCCATGTCTGGCAAATTCCTGCCGTACAAATATTACGGCTCAACCGGCAACGCGCAGGCGTACGGACATAAGGAAGAATGAAACGCGAATGGCGAGTGGCGAATAGCGAACGGATGCAACCATTCGCCACTCGCCATTCGCTGCTTACGCGTGGCCCCGCTTCGCGGGGGCGGATTGATGATTACCGCCCCGACCAGTGGTTACAATGACGGTGGAAGCTGTTGTCGGTCCAGCAATGGCCCCTGCTGATCGACGGGCCCCAGAACGGCTTGCCGTAGACCGCGCCGACGACGCCACCGGCCACCGCGCCGACGGGTCCTGCGACCACGAGACCGACACCGGCGCCGGCCGCCGCACCGACCATGTCGGCGTGCGCGCTTGGAGTCGCGGCTACGATCGCGGCGAAAGCCGTGGCTGCCAGAATAAGGTTACGCATAGCGCTGCTCCTATGTCTCAACGCGAGCGCGCTACCTAGCACGGTATACCTTTTCATAAGGTTGACGCCCCGTTTAGGTCACAACGCACAGGCACGCCACCGGTTCCAGCCGCCCCAATGAGCCAGCAAAAGGGCCGCTAAACCGCCGTGATCACGCGACGGTCGATCCCGGCGATGCTGGTGACGCCGGTCAGCGCCATGCTGATATCGAGCTCATTGCGGATGATCTCGATGGCGCGGGCAACGCCAGCCTCCCCGCCGGCGCCGAGGCCGTAGATGTAGGCGCGGCCGCTCATGCAGGAGCGCGCGCCGAGCGCGATGGCGCGCATCACGTCCTGCCCCGAGCGGATGCCGCCGTCAAACATGATCTCGAGCTCCGAGCCGAGCGCGTCGACGATCGGCGGCAGCATGGCGATCGAGGACGACGCTCCATCGAGCTGGCGGCCGCCGTGATTGGACACCACGATCGCCGCCGCGCCGGTTTTGGCCGCAATGCGCGCATCCTCGACGTCGAGGATGCCTTTGAGGATGAGCTTGCCGGGCCACAGGCTCTTGATCCACTCGACGTCCTTCCAGCTCAACGTCGGATCGAACTGCTCGGCAGTCCACTTCGACAACACCGTCACGTTGTCCATGCCGCGGACGTGGCCGGCGATGTTGCCAAAGGTCTTGCGCTTGCCGCGCAATACGCTCCACGCCCAGGCCGGCTTGGTGGCGATGTCGATCAGGTTGCCAAGCCTGATCTCCGGCGGCACCGTCATGCCGTTCTTGATGTCGCGATGGCGCTGGCCGAGCACCTGCAGGTCGACGGTGAGCACCAGCGCGCTGCATTTGGCCGCCGCGGCGCGCGCCACCAGTTCGCGGATAAAACCACGGTCGCGCATGACATAGAGCTGGAACCAGAACGGCTTGTCGACCGCCGCGGCAACGTCTTCGATCGAACAAATGGACATGGTCGACAGCGTGAACGGGATGCCGGCGGCCTGCGCGGCGCGGCAGGCGAGAATCTCGCCGTCGCCGTGCTGCATGCCGCACAGCCCGACCGGCGCCAGGATCAGCGGCAGCGACACCGGCTCGCCAAGGATGGTGGTTTTGGTGCTGCGGGCGGAGACGTCGACCAGGATGCGCTGGCGCAGCTTGATGGCTTCCAGATCGGCGCGGTTGGCGCGCAGCGTCTGCTCGGAATAGGCGCCGCCGTCGGCATATTCGAAAAACGCCCGCGGCACCTTGCGGCGGGCGGCCTGCCGCAGGTCCTCGATGCAGGTCATGGTTTTCATGAATTGCGGTTCTCGGCTCTCAAAGGGGCTTGATAGCACAAAGCATCGTTCCATCCGGGGCGGAACCGCGCCGCCGGGCTGCGGGTTACATCCAGGGTGACGCCGCGAGAACCGGCATGGGTCGCCGGCCAAATTGGGAAAAGATAGCGATGATGGACAGGTATCGTTCGTTCCGATCTGATGATGATGACTGCGAAGACGGTCTGGGCGACGACACCCAGCGCCGCCGGGACCTCGCCTTGGACCGCAAGAAGAAGCTCGACGAGGCGCTGGACCTGGGCCTCGAGGAGACTTTTCCCGGTTCCGACCCGGTTTCGGTCACCCAACCGCCGCACAACCCGTATGATCGGCCCAAACGCTAAGCCTCGCGTCCGCTTATGGTAAATGCCGCTTTAGTTCCGCCGGTAAGAATGTCGAATATTTTTTGAAGCGGATGACAAGCAGAACGGGTTAATATCGCCTCTGGGACAATGCGCCCGGTGGGGGACTTTTCGTATGGTCCGTAAGTATTTCGGCACCGATGGCATTCGCGGCCTCGCCAACGGCGTGATCACGCCGGAACTGGCGCTCAAAGTGGGCCAGGCGGCGGGGCTGACCTTCCGCCGCGGCGACCATCGCCATCGCGTCGTGGTCGGCAAGGATACCCGGCTCTCCGGTTATATGATCGAGACGGCGCTGGTCGCCGGCTTCACCTCGGTCGGCATGGACGTGCTGCTGCTCGGCCCGATCCCGACGCCGGCCGTCGCCATGCTGACGCGATCGATGCGCGCCGATCTCGGCGTCATGATCTCGGCCTCGCACAATCCGTACGACGACAACGGCATAAAGCTGTTCGGGCCGGACGGCTACAAGCTGTCCGACGACGTCGAGCACGGCATCGAGCGGCTGATCGACGGCGACATCACCAAGCGGCTGGCCAAGAGCATGGACCTCGGCCGCGCCAAGCGCATCGACGGCGTGCACGACCGCTACATCGAATTCGCCAAGCGAACGCTGCCGCGCAACCTGTCGCTCGAAGGCTTGCGCGTGGTCATCGATTGCGCCAACGGCGCCGCCTATCGGGTGGCGCCCGATGCGCTGTGGGAGCTCGGCGCGGAAGTCGTGTCGATCGGCGTCGAACCGGACGGCTTCAATATCAACCACGACTGCGGCTCGACCTCGACCGAGGCGCTGAGCCGCAAGGTCCGCGAAATGCGCGCCGATATCGGCATCGCGCTCGACGGCGACGCCGACCGCGTGGTGATCGTGGACGAGCGCGGCCACCTCATCGATGGCGACCAGTTGCTCGCGGTGATCGCCGAGAGCTGGCGTGACGACGGCCGCCTCGCGCAGCCCGGCGTCGTCTCCACGGTGATGTCGAATCTTGGCCTGGAGCGGCACCTGCAAACGCTGAACCTTTCTTTGGTGCGCACGCCGGTCGGCGACCGCTATGTGCTCGAGCACATGCGCCAGCACGGCTTCAATGTCGGCGGCGAACCGTCCGGCCATATCATCCTGTCGGACTACACGACCACCGGCGACGGCTTCGTCGCCGCGCTGCAGGTGCTCGCGGTGGTGAAGAAGCTCGACAAGCCGGTATCGCAGGCCTGCCACCGCTTCGAAGCGCTGCCGCAGGTGCTCAAGAGCGTGCGCTACCGCAGCGGCAAGCCTTTGGAAGACTCAAAGGTGCGTTCCGTCATTGCCGATGCCGAACATCGCCTCAACGGCCACGGCCGGCTGGTGATACGGCCGTCCGGCACCGAGCCCGTGATCCGCGTCATGGGCGAAGGCGATGACAAGACGATGGTTGAGGAAATCGTCGACGGCATCGTCGACGCGCTGACCGATCACGCGGCGTAAGTTTTTGACACGAACCGAGAGGCCGGAGCCCCCTCACCCCCTCCCTCTCCCCGCTGGGGAGAGCGTAGGTTTTTTAGACACGAACCGAGAGGTCCGAGCCCCCTCACCCCATCCCTCTCCCCTCTGGGGAGAGGGAGGAGTTTGCGGCCCATTCTTCACAACACCTCAGGTGCATCCACGCGGCGGTATTTTTGAAGAGCAGTGCAACTGCGTTCCCTCTCCCCGCAGGGGAGAGGGCATAGGCGGCCTTTGGCCGCCGTATTTGACGTAAAGAACGCCGATGCGAAGCATCGGCTATGGTGAGGGGGTTCGGACCTCTCCGAAAAGCCCCTCAACTACCCGCGCGTTTTCAAAAACTGCGCGAACGCCTTGAGCGTGATTTCCGAGACGTGATGCTCGATGCCCTCGGCGTCGGCTTCGGCGGCTTCGGTCGGCACGCCGAGCGCGCGCAGGAGATCAACCACCAGCCGGTGACGCACGCGCACCCTGTCGGCCAGCGCGTGGCCCTTTTCAGTCAGGAACACCCCGCGGTACGGCCGCGCCGTCGCCAGGCCGGCGCGCTTGAGGCGCGATATGGTCTTGATCGCCGTGGCGTGGGAGACGCCGAAACGCCGGGCGATGTCGGTCGCCCGCGCCTCGCCCTCCCCGGTCAAGAGGTCCGCGATCAGCTCGGCGTAGTCCTCCAGCAAAGCGGTCGACTGTGCCGACCGCGTCTTGCCGAAGCGGCGCGCCTGCGTGCCTTCCGCCGGGAGCTTTGCCATTGTGATCTGCTACCAGGCGATCTGATACCGGGTGATCTGATGCCGGTCCGGCCGCCAATCGGCGCCACGTGGTCCCGTGCCGAACCGCAGACCACATTTTGGTGATAGTGTCAAATTGTAGCCTAGGCTACATAGTCTAGCCGTTGACGCGAACGATGCGGCCGCCTATACTGTATCCAATGCTACATTTTCAGGTAAATGCTGCGGAATTCCGGAACCCGGCCGCGTTATTCGGGCAATGACCGGCCGGAATGACAGATCCGACATGACCGACTCCACCGTTCCGCCGGCATCGCTCTCCGCTCAGACCCTGGCCACGGCGCGGGAGGTTTTGGCCGGAAAGCGCAGCGGCTTGCGCGCCTCGCTGGCCTTTGCCGGCCCGGCGGTCGTCGCTTCGATCGCCTATATGGACCCGGGCAATTTCGCCACCAACATCCAGGCCGGCGCGAAATACGGCTATGGCCTGCTTTGGGTCGTGCTGCTCGCCAACGTCATCGCGATGCTGTTCCAGGGCCTGTCCGCCAAGCTCGGCATCGTCACCGGCAAGAATCTAGCGGAAATGTGCCGCGATCATTTTTCGCGTCCGGTGGTGCTGGCGATGTGGGTGGTCAGCGAGATTGCCGCCATGGCGACCGACCTCGCCGAGTTTCTCGGCGGCGCCATCGGCCTGGCGCTGCTGCTGCACATGCCGCTGTTAGCCGGCATGGGCGTGACCGCGGCCGTGACCTACGGCCTTTTGATGTTCGAAGGTTACGGCTTCCGGCCGCTCGAACTGATCATCGGCGCCATCGTCGGCGTGATTTGTCTTTGCTACTTGCTTGAAATGTTCATCGCGCCGGTCGATTGGGCGTCGGCGGCATACCATCTGGTCACGCCGGAAATCGCCGATGCCGAAGCGCTGCTCTTGGCCGTCGGCATCATCGGCGCCACCGTCATGCCGCACGCGATCTATCTGCATTCCGGCCTGACGCAGGCGCGAGTGCCGGTGCGCAACGACACCGACCGGCGAAAAGTTCTGCGCTTCTCCAACCGGGAAGTGGTGATCGCGCTGGCCGTCGCCGGCCTCGTCAACATCGCCATGGTGATGATGGCCTCAGGCGCGTTCCACGCCGGCCATCCCGAAGTCGCCGAAATCGAAACCGCCTATCACACGCTGACGCCGCTGCTCGGCGCCGCGGCGTCCGGAATTTTCCTGGTCTCGCTGATCGCCTCGGGCATATCGGCCTCGACGGTCGGAACGATGGCCGGCCAGATGATCATGCAAGGCTTCGTCGGCTTCCGCATCCCGATCTGGCTGCGCCGGCTGGTCACCATGGCGCCGGCCTTCGTCGTGGTCGCGCTCGGCGTCAACGCGACGAGCGCTCTGGTCATCAGTCAGGTGGTTTTGAGCATCGCGCTGCCGCTGCCGATGATCGCGCTGCTCATCTTCACCAACAGGCGCGACATCATGGGCGCGTTCGCCAATAGCGGCGCCACCCGCATCGTGGCGCTGATCGGCACGGCGGTGGTGCTGGCCCTCAATGTCGTGCTGATCGCGCAGACGCTGCTGTAGCCCGGATCGAGCATCGCGAAATCCGGGAACGGCGCCAAATCCGGGAACGGCGCCGGGGGACGGCGCCAATGAGAGTCCCGGATTGCAGGTCTGCAATCCGGGCTGTTTGTTCGGCGGCCGGGAAAGCGGCCGCTGATCGACTTACATCGTCTTCAGATTTTCTGCGGCCGACTTGCCGGTTTTGCGGTCCACCACGACTTCGAAGGAAACGCGTTGACCTTCCCTCAGCTCGCGGAGGCCGGCGCGCTCGACGGCGCTGATATGGACGAACACGTCCTTACCACCACCCTCGGGTTGGATGAATCCATATCCCTTCTGTGCGTTGAACCACTTCACGGTACCGTTGTTCACGGGTCTCTCCTTGTAGACATGCCAATGTGAGCCGCGCGATTGTGCTCGGCTCGGTTCGCTCGAATTTTTGGTGAAAGATCGTCAGTCAGGCGCGTTCGTCGCTGCAAGGCCAAGTCATTCGGCCGAAAACTCGATGCACCTTTTTAACGGCAAGTCGCGATTTTCGCAAGACCGCGTCGGGCCGATTGTGACAGCCGGACATGCAGCCTTAATAAAATCCGAATCACTATCAGGTGTTTGAAACGACAATAATAATGTTGCCGGCTTTCGCCGATTCGACCAGAGCGTCGAATACCGCCATGCCGTGCAACACGTCTTCAAGCGGCACCGGATAGGGTTTGCCGCCGCGGACGGCTAGCGCAAACGCCGTCAACTCGGCGCGCAGCGTGTCGAAACCGGAATGCTCGAAAATCTCGTCGGGCGGCGCCGGCACCCGGCCGGTCGGCGCGGTCGTCGCCATCGGCGCGAAACGCAGGCGCGACATGTCCGGCCGCGAAATCTCGGCAAGGCCGTTGCTGCCGTACAAGGTGAATTCAAAATTCGTCGCGGTCGCCACCGAGCAGAAGATCAGGCCGGTGGCGCCGCTTAAAAACCGCAACATGATCGTCGTGGTGTCGTCGGAGCGGCCCGGATAATTGCGCGCCGTCACGCAGCGCACGTCGCGCACCCGGCCGGCAAACTCGATCATGTGGTCCAGCGCATGCACGCCGACCGCGGTCAGCGCGCCGCCCGGCGCCTCCTCGGGCGTGGCGCGCCAGTTGTCGAGCGCGACGAATTGCGCCGTCGACGTCGTGTGTTGGGCGACCATGGCGATGACGTTTCCGAGCCGCCCGTCCTGCACTCTGGCGCGCAACGCGGCGAGGCTCGGATGAAAGCGCCGGGCCAGCCCGACGGCGAGCACGACGCCGGCCTTGCGCGCGGCGTCAACGACGACGTGCGCGCTGGCGAGGTCCAACGTGATCGGCTTTTCGACGAAGATATGTTTGCGTGCCGCCGCTGCCGCCAGCGCTTGCGCCTGGTGCT
The DNA here is from genome assembly GCA_963724715.1 of uncultured Alphaproteobacteria bacterium. Classification (GTDB taxonomy): domain Bacteria; phylum Pseudomonadota; class Alphaproteobacteria; order Rhizobiales; family Xanthobacteraceae; genus BOG-931. The sequence continues at coordinate 1,483,777 of CAVRVV010000009.1, forward strand.
GGCTGTGCGGCGTCGCCAGCACCACGGCGTCGATGTCCGGATCGCGCAAGATCTGCTCGTAACTATCGGCGAGTGGAATGCCCTTGTCGCGGCAAAAATCCTCGGCGCTCGCCCGCGTGCGTGTGTAGGCGAGCACGAATTTGAAATCGTCGTTGTTGCCGGCAACGGACGAGACCAGCGAGCGGCCCCAACGGCCCAGTCCGACGATAGCAGCGCGGATCATTGCTGTTCGGCCATGTGCTTTACTTTGCCGTCTATGAAAAGATCGCCATGGGGAAGTTTTGCCGCAAGACAACCGAACAGACACCGGGCAACGCCGGGCGCATTGTGGCGACGGTCATTGATAAAGATGCCCGCCACGGCGCTATTATAAGCGAAACTTGAGTGCTTGGAGAACCTTCGGACTCCTCGCCGCTTTCCGGGCAAACTCGCGTAGATTTGGCCCGATAGGTATTCCAGGACCGCCGACCGATGAAGCCCGCCGCCTTCGACTATATCGCCGCCGACAGCATCGCCATGGCGGTTGAGGCGTTGGCGCAAGCCGGCGACGACGCCAAGATCATCGCCGGCGGCCAGAGCCTGGTGCCGATGCTCAATTTCCGCATGTTGCGGCCGTCGATCCTGGTCGATATCAACCGCATCGCCGGGCTGGATGTCATCGCAGAGACCGGCGAGGCGATCCGCATCGGCGCGCTCACGCGCCACTACCAGCTCGAGACGTCGCCGCTCGTCGCCCAGCATCTGCCGGTGCTGTCCTGCGCCATGACGCACGTGGCGCATCTGGCGATCCGCAACCGCGGCACCATCGGCGGCAGCTTGGCGCATGCCGACCCGGCGGCCGAACTGCCGATGATGACGTTGCTGCTCGATGCCGAGCTGCGCGTTGCGGCGGCCTCGGGCGAGCGGTTAGTTGCCGCGCGCGATTTTTTTCTCGGCGCACTGACGGTCGATCTCGCCCCGGGCGAAATCATCACCGAGGTCGTGCTGCCGAAATTGCCGCCACGCACCGGCTGGGGATTTGAGGAGGTCGCGCGCCGCCACGGCGATTTCGCGCTCGCCGCGGTGGCCGCCACATTGACGGTGTCCGGCGGCGCGGTCGAACAAGCGCGCATTGCTTTGACCGGCGTCGGTCCCATACCGCTACGCGCCACTGCAGCCGAAGGCCTGCTGATCGGACACGCGCTCGAACCTGACTTGGTCAGCCGCGCGATCGAGGTGGTCCGCGCCACGATCGAGCCCGAGACCGATTTGCACGCTTCGTCGGATTACCGGCGCCATCTCGCGGGCGCGCTCACCGGTCGCGCGCTGGCCGCCGCCTGGCGCCGTGCTGATGAAAGCGCCGCATGAGCAAGGCTTGCGAGATCAGCGTCAACGTCAACGGCACGACGCACCATGCCGCTGTGGAGCCGCGGCTCCTCCTTACTGACTTCCTGCGTCAAACGCTCGGGTTCACTGGCACCCATGTCGGTTGCGAGCACGGCGTCTGCGGCGCCTGCACCGTGCTGGTCGACGGCGACAGCGCGCGCGCCTGCCTGATGTTCGCGGTGCAGGCCGATGGCCGCACTATCGAGACGGTCGAAAGCCTCGGCCGCATCGGGCAAATGAACGCATTGCAGGAATTGTTTCACGAGCACCACGCCTTGCAATGCGGCTTCTGCACCCCGGGCATGCTGATGACGGCGACCGATCTGTTGCGAAAATATCCGCTCGCCACCGACGACGACATCCGCAAAGGTCTCTCCGGCAATCTGTGCCGCTGCACCGGTTACGAGCACATCGTCAAGGCGATCCGCGCTGTGGTCGGCCATCCGCAAGAACGCCCATGAACGACGCGCCCGAAATCCACGCCCGACCGAAGATTATCGGCGCCCGTATCAAGCGCAGCGAGGATCCGCGACTGCTCACCGGGGTCGGCGGCTACACCGACGACCGCCAGGTGATGCGAGCGCTGCACGTCGCGTTTCGCAGGAGCGATCAATCCCATGCGCGCATCCGTGCGATCGACTGTACCGCCGCGCGCGCCGCGCCGGGCGTCGTTGCCGTATTCACCGCGGACGATTTGAGCGACACCGTGAAGCCGCTGGTCGCGACCTCACGCATGGCGAACTATTACGCCACGCCGATCCTGCCGCTGGCGCACGGCAAAGTGCGCTACGTCGGCGAGCCGGTCGTGGGCATCGTTGCCGACAGCCGCTATCTCGCCGAAGATGCGCTTGAGTTGATCGCCATCGAATACGAGCCACTGCCGATCGTAATCGATCCGGAACAGGCGTTGCGCGCCGGCGCGCCGTTGCTGCATGACGAGGCCGGCACCAATGTCATTGTCAGCCGCGAATTCAAGCGCGGCGATCCGGAAGCGGCATTTGCGTCGGCGCCGGTTCAGGTCAAAGGCCGCTTCCGCATGCATCGCAAGAGCCCGGTCGCGATCGAGCCCCGCGCCTATCTCGCCGAATACGAAGCGGGCCGTGACGCGCTGACGCTGCATGCGGCGACCCAAGTGCCCGGCATCATCCGCGATGCGTTGGCGGCGGCACTCGATATTCCGGGCCACCGCATCCGCGTGATCGCACCCGACGTCGGCGGCGGTTTTGGCGGCAAGGGCTCGCTCTATCCGGAGGAAATTTTCGTTTGCGCCGTAGCGCGGCACTTGCAACGCCCGGTCAAATGGACCAGTGACCGCCTGGAAGACCTCGCCGCCAACAGCCAGGGTTTTGACGAAATCATCGACGCCGAATTGGCGCTCGACAACGACGGCCGCATCCTCGCCTTGCGCGCCGACGTCATTGGCGATGTCGGCGCCTATTCGATCTATCCGTGGACCGCGGGGCTCGAGCCGGTGCAGGTCGTCAGTTTTTTGCCCGGCCCCTATCGCGTGCAACATTATCGCGGCCGCGTGCGGGCGGTGGCGACCTCGAAGGCGCCGACCGGTCCCTATCGCGGCGTCGGCCGGCCGATCTCGACGTTCGTGATGGAACGGCTGATGGACATGGCGGCGGCAAAGCTCGGCATCGATGCCAAGGACATCCGGCTGCGTAATCTCATCGCCGACGACGAGCTGCCCTACAAGGTCGCCTCCGGCATCGTCTGGGACAAATCCGGCTTTCAGGAATGCCTGCACAAGGCCTGCGCGGCGATCGGCTACGACGCACTGCGCGCCAAACAAAAAGAGGCGCGCGCCGCCGGCCGCTGGGTCGGCATCGGCATCGCCTGCTACGCCGAGCTCACCGGCATCGGCTCGCGCATCTCCGTCGCGCCGGGCATGCCGATCAATACCGGCACCGAGACGGCGATCGTGCGCATCGATTCCACCGGCGCCATCACCGCCACCTTTGGCATCGCGTCGCACGGTCAAGGCCTGGAAACGACGCTCGCGCAAGTCGTCGCCGAGCATCTCGGCGCACGCTTCGAAGACATCTGTATCCTGCAAGGCGACAGCTCTGGCGTCCCCGGCGGCACCGGCACCTATGCCAGCCGCAGCATGGTGCTGGCCGGCGGCGCGGCGACACTCGCGGCGGGCAAAGTGCGCGACAAAGTCCTCAACGCCGCGTCGCATCTCCTCGAAGCGTCCGCTGCCGATCTGGTGGCGGAAGACGGAAAAATCTCCGTCGCCGGCACCGACCGTTCGATCACGTTCCGCGAGGTGGCGCGCGCGGTCTATGCCGAGATGGGCCGGCTGCCGCCCGACGCGCGCGGCGAGCTTGCCGCGACCGAAACCTACGATCCGGTGTTCGGCACCACGACCTCGGCGACCCATATCGCCGTCGTCGAGATCGATCCGGAAACCTACGAGGTTCGCGTCGAGCGTTTCGTGGTGGCCGAGGATTGCGGCCGGCTGGTCAATCCGCTGATCGTCGACGGCCAGGTGCACGGCGGCGTCGCCCAAGGTATTGGCGCCGCGCTCTACGAAGAAGTCGTCTACGACGAGCAAGGCCAGATCACCACCGCGAGCCTCGTCGATTATGTTGTCCCCTCGGCCTGTGAGATCCCACCGATGCAGGTCATGCATCTCGAAAGCATATCGCCGACCACGCTCGGCGGCTTTCGCGGCATGGGCGAAGGCGGCACTATCGGCGCGCCGGCCGCGATCGCCAACGCCGTCGCCGATGCGCTCTCCCCGCTCGGCATCGACATCAACGAGCTCCCGGCAACGCCGGAGCGCCTGTTCCGCCTGATCGAAGCAGCGCAGACACGAGCCAAACCATGAAAGAGCGAACATGGATCTCAATCTGACCGGAAAAATCGCCTTGGTGACCGGCGCGACCAGCGGCGTCGGTAGCGAAATCGCCCTGAGCCTTGCCGCCGAAGGCGCCAGCGTTGCCGTCAATTACCGCTCTTCGGGCGACGAAGCGGACGCCTTGGTCAAAGACATTGTTGCGAAGGGCGGCAAGGCCAAAGCCTACAAGGCCGACGTCGCCGATTTTGCCGCCGTGCAGGCGATGGTCGAAAACATCGTCAACGACTTCGGCGGCCTGAATATTTTGATCAACAATGCCGGCCTCGCCATCCGCCAGCGTTTTACGGAAACAAAACCGGACGATTGGCATCGCCAGATCGACGCCTGTCTCTACGGCGCGATCCATTGCTGTTACGCCGCCGCGCCGCATCTCGATGCCGGCAAGAACGGCCGCATTGTCAGTGTGATCGGCGATTCGTCGCGCGTCGGCGAATCCGGGCTCGCCATCGTCGCCGCTGCCCGCGCCGGCGTCATCGCGCTGATGAAATCGCTGGCGCGCGAATTCGGCCGCTCCGGCACTACCGCCAACACCGTGTCGCTCGGCCTGGTCGAGACGCCGCACGACAAGGAATGGGTCGACGCCAACCGCGAAAAACTTGTGAAGCTATACCCGCTGCGCCGGCTCGGCCTGCCGGAGGACGTGGCGCCGATGGTCGCGCTGCTCGCCTCGCCGCACAGCGGCTGGATCACCGGCCAGGTGCTGAGCATCAGCGGCGGCTACAGCATGGTTTGAGGGGAGCGATGCTGCACACCGATCTGATCGCACCGATTCCGGAGTTGCTGCGCCGGCACGCCGCCGCGCGCGGCGACAAAATCGCATATCGCGACGCGCAAACGGCGGTGACCTATGCCGCACTGCTCGAGCGCACTGGCAAGCTCGCCGGCCATCTCGCCGATCACGGCATCGGGCCGGGCGATACCGTCGCGATCATGCTGCCGAATTCGGTGCAATGGGTGGAAAGCTGCTTCGCCATCGCCCGCGCCGGCGCCGTCAGCGTGCCGATCAGCTATGACTCCACCGAACCCGAAATCGCCTATCGGCTCACCGACGCCGATTGCAAAGCGGTGATCACGACCGCCGAGCGCGGCGATCTGTTCGCGCGGCTGCAGGCATCCGCGCCCAATTTGAAGACGCTGGTCGCGACCGATCGCGGCCAGTGCAGCGCGCCGACGCTTCGTTACGAGACGCTGGCAACATCGCCGCCGAAAGCCGCGCCGCGCGATCCCGCCTCGCTGCATGAGACCGCGTTCATCCTCTACACCTCGGGCACCACCGGCCGTGCCAAAGGCGTGCAGCTCACGGTGCACGGCATGTTGTGGATCGTCGCCGCGTGCTGGGCGCCGATCACCGGTCTTTCCGAGCGCGACACCGTGCTGTCGCCGCTGCCGCTGTTTCATTCCTACGCGTTGAATCTACCGGTGCTCGGCGTCCTCGCCACCGGCGCCAGCGCTTTCATCATGGAGCGGTTCTCGACCAGCGAAGCGGTGCGGCTCCTCAAAAGCGGCGAATTCACCTACTTCCCCGGCGTGCCGACCATGTTCCACTATCTGTTGCAGGCGACGCGCGGCGAAGCGGGCCTGCGCTTGCCCAATCTGCGGCTCTGTGTCTCCGCCGGCGCCATCATGCCGGCGACGCTCAATCGCGAGTTCGAAAATCATTTGGGCGTGCCCTTGCTCGACGGCTACGGCATCACCGAAACCTCGACCATGGTGACGATGAAGTGGCCCACCGGGCAGCGCGTGCTTGGCTCATGCGGCTTTCCGGTGCCGGGGCTTGCGGTGCGCATCGTCGATGCCAACGGCCGCGACGTCGCGCCGAACCAGGAGGGCGAGTTGATTGTGCGCGGCCCCAACGTCATGCCCGGCTATCACAACAAGCCCGAGGAAACCCGCAACGCGTTGCGCGCCGGCTGGTACCACACCGGGGATCTCGCCAAGAGCGACGAGAACGGATTTCTGACCATCACCGGCCGGCTCAAGGAGCTGATCATCCGCGGTGGCCAGAACATCGCGCCGGCCGAGATCGAAGAAGTGGTGAACACGTTCGCGCCGGTGCTCGACTGCGCCGTGGTCGGCGTGCCGCACGAGCATCTCGGCGAAGTGCCGGCGCTGTTCGTGGTGCCGCGGCCGGGCAATACGATCGAGATCGAAGTTTTGCTCGGCCATTGCCGGGAAAAGCTATCGGCCTACAAGGTGCCGCACAGCGTGCAATTCATCGCCGAGATTCCGCGCACCGGATCGGGCAAGATCATTCGCTACAAGCTGCGCGAAACAATAAAGGCGTGAGGAGAGCAAAATGCGGATCGTCGATCTATCGGTGGCGCTCAAGGCCGGCATCGCGTCCGACCCGCCAAGCATGTTGCCGCGCATAAAGTATCTCGACCATCACGACGGCGCCAAGGAGTTCATGGCCTGGTTTCCGGGGCTCAAGGCCGAGCAGCTGCCGGACGGCGAAGGCGCGGCGATGGAGCAGATCACGTTCACCACCCACAACGGCACCCATCTCGACGCGCCGTGGCATTACGCCAGCACCCAGGACGGCGGCAAGCCGGCCATGAAGATCGACGAGGTGCCGCTGGAATGGTTCTTCTCCTCGGGCGTAAAACTCGACTTCCGCCAAAAACCCGACGGCTATGTCTGCCAGGCTGACGACGTCAAACGCGAGCTCGACCGCATCGGCTATGCGCTAAAGCCGCTCGACATCGTGCTGGTGAACACTGGCGCCGCGACATTCTACGGCGCGCCGAATTATCTCGATAAAGGCTGCGGCATGGGCCGCGAGGCGACGCTTCATCTGCTCCGCCAGGGCGTGCGCGTCACCGGCATCGACGGCTGGAGCTGGGACGCGCCGTTCTCGTTCACCCACAAGCGCTTCCTCGAAACCGGCGACGCCAGCATCATCTGGGAAGGCCACAAGGCCGGCCGCGAGATCGGCTATTGCCACATGGAAAAACTCACCAATCTCGAGCAACTGCCGCCGTTCGGCTTCAAGGTCGCCTGCTTCCCGGTGAAGATCGAAGCGGCGTCGGCCGGCTGGACGCGCTGCGTGGCGATGGTGGATAACTAAGCCGCCCGCAAATGCCCTTCGAACTTCCCGCTCCCAGCACGATCCTTGACGTGGCGCTCGACGACGGCGCCGTCATCCGCGTGCGCCGCCACGGCAACCCCGATGGCGTGCGGCTCCTGCTCAGCCACGGCAACGGCTTCGCCGCCGATGCCTACTTCCCCTATTGGCGGCATTTCCCGGCGCAATTCGATCTGATGGTGTTCGACTTTCGCAATCACGGGCAGAACGTCCCCGTCGTGCCGCCGCACCATACTTACGAGCAGCTGACGCTGGATCTCGAGCGGGTGATGCAGGCAATCAAAGCCGAATTCGGCGAGCGGCCGACCGCCGGCATCTTTCATTCCATGTCCGGCCGCACGGCGATGAAGCACGCACTCGAAATCGGCTGGCGCTGGGACGCGCTGGTCCTGGTCGATCCGCCCAATGTGCCGCCGCCGGACCATCCGACGTTCGCGGCGATGGCGGCATTCGAGAAGCGGCTCACCGCGTGGGCGCGGTCGCGCCGCCGGCACTTTGCCTCGGTGGCCGAATTGACCGAAGAGTACAGACAATCGCGCGCCACGGCGCGCTGGGTCGACGGCGCGCACGAATTGATGGCGCGCTCGGTGCTGCGCCAAAATCCGGACGGCGAGGGCTATGAGCTGGTGTGTGCACCGGAAAACGAAGCGGCGATCTATGCCCAGGCGATGACGCTTAACCTGTGGCCGAGCGCGGACGACTTCGACGGCCCGGTCAAGCTGATCGGCTGCGATCCGCAGGTGAAGGGCGGCCCCGCCATTGCCGCGGCCAATGCCGCTCTCGGCCGCGAGGGCGGCTACGACTACACCTTCGTCGCCCACACCGGGCATCTGTTGCAGATCGAGAAGCCGCAGGAGTGCGTCGCCGTGACGATGAATTTTCTGGGCGATTGCGGACTGGCGTAGGATTCACGTCAACCTTCAGGAGCCCATGACTCATGTTCGATTTCGACCGCATCATTGAGCGCCGCGGCACGCACTCTTCCAAGTGGGACCATATCGCTCGCCTTTCGGGCATCGAGTCGCCCGATGCGATTGCGATGTGGGTGGCGGACATGGATTTCGCCGCGCCGCCAGGAGTGACGTCGGCTCTTACTGCCGAGATTCAATGCGCCGTCCACGGCTATTACGCGGACACCGGTAGCTGGGCGGCCGCGCTCGCAGACTGGATGGCGCGCCGCCATGGCCTGCAGATAGATCCGCGTTGGGTGAGCCCGACGCCCGGGATTGTTTCCGGGCTCGGTCTCATCCTTCAGGCTGTCAGCGCGCCCGGCGACGAAGTCGTCGTCTTTCCGCCGGCCTATCACGCGTTTCGCAAGATCATCGTTGCCAATGAGCGGCGCATACTCGACGCGCAGCTTGTCGAGACCGATGGGCGCTACGCGATGGATCTTGACGCGCTACGCGCCAAGCTGACGCCGCGAACGAAAGTCGTTTTCCTCTGTAGCCCGCACAATCCCGGCGGGACCGTCTGGTCGCCCCCCGAGCTTCGCGCGCTGGCAGCATTATGCGTCGAGCATGACCTGATCCTGGTTTCCGACGAGATCCATTGCGATCTCGTCTTCGACGGCGCGAAGCACACGCCGACGATCACTGCCGCGCCCGAGATCGCCGATCGTCTGATCACCTGTGTCGCCGCAACGAAGACCTTCAATCTGGCCGGCGCGCACGTTGGCGCGTGCTTCACCTCGAATGCGACGTTGAAGCATAAGCTTGATGCGCGCATCGCGGCGAGCGGCCTTGGTTCCTACAACAGGTTCGGCATGATCGCGACCGAGGCGGCGTGGCGGACGGGTGAAACGTGGCTCGATCACTTGCTGCCTTATCTCGCCAAGAACCGCGATCTATTCGACGCGCGCATTGAGGCCGCAGTTCCCGGCGCACGCTCGATGCGTCTCGACGCCACCTATCTCGCATGGGTCGATTTTTCTGGAACCGATTTGGCGCCCCAAGAGGTTGCCGACAGAGTCAAGAAGCGCGCCCGCATCTTCGCCAGCCCCGGCGAGCAGTTCGGACCCGGTGGAGAAACCTGGCTGCGCTTCAATTTTGCTACGCCGCGCCCGATTCTCGAGGAAGCCCTTTCGCGATTGGAGGATGCATTTCAGGATTTGCGCATGCGTAAGTGAGAGTCGGGTAAGAGGTTGACGCGACTCTCTGAGCGACGCAGCTACGAGGTTGACCGCTTCTCAAGCACGCCTCTGATTTTTTCCAATTCTTCCAACGTTTCGCTTCGGTCTTGTTGGCTTTGCAAGTAGGCTCGCAAATTTACTTCGTGCTGCTGATTGACCGGTTGGCCGCCGAACTCGTATCTCACGCCTACGTTGAACTCATAAGGTGTGATAATCTTATCCTCAAAGCTCTTGCCGAGATTGAAGCCTTGGCTCATTAAAAAGAATATTTCCTCGCCAGGCGAGAACGACGGGATGGTTTGCTGAAAAGCCGGAAAATGGCGCATGTTCTTCGCTTCTTCAAACACGCCGAACTGGTAGAAGTCTCTGTCTAGCGAAAGACGCAGGTTCTTCGCTGCCGAGTGCCCGCTGTTTTTCACTTTTAGGCAGACGACGGTCGAGTGTTTAACTTGAATTGCGACGGAAATTATGGGGGCGATAAAGCTCTCGTTTTGAGCTTTCATCTGCGCAACCATATCTCTGTTTTTCAGAACAATTAGGAACGTGAACACGCAGAGGAACGCGTTGACGACAACCGAACACGCCGTCAACCAATCGGTTACCGAAAGCATTGAGTTATCTCTTTAATTGATACCGCCGCGCCTAGCTGCCCGGCTTCACGGCTTGTTGGCGCGTGCATCCACAATGCGCAAAAGGTGGGACGCCAGGACGACCATCTCCTGAGCATCTTTCGGATCAGTGAGCCCGACCGTCCGGTGAGAGTGAGGATTTTTGTACGAGCCGATGGCACCGGCGAACAGATGGGCCAGCGCTTCGCGTTCGGCCTCTGGTTGCTTCTGATCAGCCAACGGCCCCCTGTCCTTGTCGAATGCCTTGCGCATTAATTTCGTACCAACATCGTCTGGTCCGTGCCCGTAGCCGCCAGCGGCGCGAACCGCTTCTTCCACGGCGCGAAATGCGACCAATACGGCTTCATCTAAATCTTTGCGCGCAAGCGCGGCGCAGACTCTATCCGCGATAGCCGGGTGTATCATCGTTTTCGGAAAGTTCGCCAAATCGCGGAGGTGGGAGAAATCAATTTCCTTGTTGGCTATTCTTTCGCCTTCGCGACTGAGTATTTTAAATCCATTCGTACCATTGATGCCGGGTGCGGGCAAAATCAGACCGGTTCTCTCCATCCACGCCCAAGCCTCGGCGGTCGCTCTCGCAACATCGTGGTCATTGCCGTCGATGTATCCGAAGTGGAAATATCCGCGTCCACTCTGGCTTTGCCCGACGATTTCAGTCGTAAATATTCCATTTTGGATGTAGGAACGCACAAGGCTAAGCAAAATTTGGGCGAGGTCTTCCGGCCGCATTTGCAGCAAGACATCACGGTCCGAGACAACGTCGCGTAAGCCGGGCATTTGAGAGAGCGCCTGAGATTTCTAGCGAAGCAGAAGCATACATCCTTGCTCTTGCGCGCGCGAATGCAGAGCGGTGCGCCCGCGCCGACCGGGTTGGACCTGTCGCCAATGACCGTCGCCACTGTCGCCAAGATACTGGCGCTCCCTAGGGGAATCGAACCCCTGTTTCAGCCTTGAGAGGGCCGCGTCCTAGACCGCTAGACGAAGGGAGCGTGGCCTCGAAATAAACGCGATGGCGCGGTCATGCAAGCGCAGTCATTCCGGGGCCGGCCATAGGCCGGAGCCTGTCATCGGGCCGGCCACTTCGGGCCGGACCCGTTGGCTCGGCCCCGGAATGACGAGGAGTCACGGCTCGGTGGCGAACTGCAGCCGGCCGGTTTGCTTCAAGGTCTTGATATCGAAGGTGCGCAATTCGCTCACGCCGCCGATGTCGATCAATACCGCGACGCGCCCGCCCGAGGCCACCGTCGTGATCAGCCGCGCGCCCTTCGGCAGCGTGATGATGCCGTCGGTGGCAATGGCGCCGCCGCCGCCGTTGAACACGCGGTAGCCGATCACGCTGACGACGGCGGCGATTGCGATCAGCGTGGTAAGGGCGGATATGATCATCATCAGCCGCGCCCGCGCCAGCATGCCGTCGGCATCGGCAGTAGCCGGGGTTGCGGATGCGTTGCTATTTGAAACTTGAGCCATGGCAAGCACTGTAACCCAGAAATCGCTCGTGGTCGCCGCAACCGAGGCCGGCGAGCGGCTTGACCGCCTGCTCGCCCGCCATGTCGCCGAACTGTCCCGGTCGCGGCTCAAAGCGCTGATCGAGGCCGGCGCCGTCATGCTCGACGGCCACACGATCCGCGATCCCAATCACCGGGTCAATTCCGGCGCCGCCATCGCCATCGACGTGCCGCCGCCGGAGCGGGCCAAGCCTGCCGCCGAGGCCATTCCGCTGCGCGTGATTTACGAGGATGACGACATCATCGTGATCGACAAACCCCGCAACCTCGTCGTTCATCCCGCCGCCGGCAATTGGACCGGCACCTTGGTTAACGCTTTGATCGCCCATTGCGGCGACAGCCTTTCCGGCATCGGCGGCGAGCGCCGTCCCGGCATCGTGCACCGGCTCGACAAGGATACCACCGGCGTCATGGTGGTGGCGAAGAACGACCGGGCGCATCAGGCGCTGGCGGCGCAATTCGCCGACCATGGCAAAACCGACGAGTTGTTCGAGCGGAGCTATCTGGCCTTGGTCTGGGGCGCCCCCGATCGCCCCCACGGCACCGTCGACAAGCCGATCGATCGTCACCCGAAGTCCCGCGACCGCATGGCGGTGCGCCAGGGCGGGCGCGACGCGGTCACCCATTGGCAGGTGCTGGAGCGCTATGCGGGCAAGCCCGGGGCCCGGCGGATCGCCAGGGCCGGGAAGCCGGAAAAGCCCGAGCCGCCGGTGGCGAGCCTCTTGGCCTGCCGGCTGGAAACCGGCCGGACCCACCAGATTCGGGTGCATTTGGCCTCGATTGGCCATCCGGTCATGGGCGACCCGGTCTATGGCGGCGGTTTTCGCACCAAAACCGCCCTTTTGCCACCGGAAGCCGAAGCGGCGCTGGATACCCTTGGCAGACAGGCCCTCCACGCCCATATACTGACGGTGAAAAACCCTTCGACCGGGGAAATCCTCACTTTCCGGTCGGAACTACCACCTGACCTTGCCCGTTTGCGTAGTGCCCTGGCCGCCCCTGGCGGAGACCGGGGATGAATTGTCGGGGATAGACGTAACGATTTGCTCGCAATGCGTAATCACACGTGGATCGGAAAGGATCACGGCTGCGTCGCGCGCATGTGACGCCGCTTGACTTCCATCGGTCCGATTCGACCGTGTATGCTGCAACTGCGAGATAATGGAACTGGCGCCGTCGGCTCGGGGAGCGACGGTGTCGTTAGCCCGCCGCTTTGCGGGGGCTTGAAGATGGAGGGCGCTATCATGGCCCAAACTGCTGCATTGCCCATTTTATCGGGCGAAACCGGTCTCACCCGGTATCTGGAAGAAATCAGGCGGTTCCCGATGCTGGAACCGCAGGAAGAATTTATGCTGGCCAAGCGCTGGCGCGAGCATGGCGACCGCGACGCGGCGCATCGGCTCGTCACCAGCCATTTGCGGCTCGTGGCCAAGATCGCCATGGGCTATCGCGGCTACGGCTTGCCGATCGCCGAGGTCATTTCCGAAGGCAATGTCGGCTTGATGCAAGCCGTCAAGCGCTTCGAGCCCGATAAGGGCTTTCGGCTGGCGACCTACGCCATGTGGTGGATCAAGGCGGCGATCCAGGAATACATCCTGCGCTCGTGGTCGCTGGTGAAGATGGGCACCACCGCCAATCAGAAGAAGCTGTTCTTCAACCTGCGCAAGGCCAAGAGCAAGATTTCCGCGCTCGATGAAGGCGATATGCGGCCCGATCAGGTCAAGCTGATCGCCAAGCGGCTCGGCGTCACCGAGCAGGACGTCATCGACATGAACCGCCGGCTCGGCGGCGATGCGTCGCTCAACGCGCCGATCCGCGAGGACGGCGATTCCGGCGAGTGGATGGATTGGCTGGTCGACGACAGCGTCAGCCAGGAGAGCCGGCTCGCCGAATCCGAGCAGTCGGACAACCGCCACAAGGCCTTGGGCGAAGCGCTCACGGTGCTCAACGATCGCGAGCGCCGCATCTTCGAGGCGCGGCGGCTGGCCGACGATCCGATCACGCTGGAAGAGCTCGCCGACGAGTTCGGCGTGTCGCGCGAGCGCGTCCGGCAGATCGAGGTCCGCGCGTTCGAGAAGGTGCAGAAGGCGGTCAAGAACTCGATCGCGCATATGGAAAATCCCGAGGCCGCTACTGCGGCCTCGGCAATGCACTAAGCACGCGCCGTCTCCCCCGCCCGAATATTTGTCAACTCGGCAACGCACGCTTGAGCGCGGTGAGCGAAGATCACCGCGCCTTGCCGATCCGCAATGTCGCGGGCGGTGACGAAAGCCTGCCGCGCCTCATTCTTGTTGTTTCGGTCGAGCGCCAGCAGGCATTCGCCGCGCAAGCGGTAGATTTCCGGCACATAAAAGCCGACCCCCGGCTCGTCGATGCCGGCGATGGCGCGGTCGAGATGGGCCAGCGCATCGGCGGCCCGGCCGGCGCCCAGCAGCACATCGGCGGCCAAGCCGATGAAATACTGCGGCAGCGGACCGGAAGCGGTCGCGCTCGCGATTTCCGCGTCGACCAGGTGCGCGGCATCGGCGATGCCGGCGCCGACCGCGGTGGCCCAAGCGGTCTGCAGCAGGCTGTTGGCGCGCCATTGCGTCAACCCGAACTTCTGCGCCAGCGCCGCCGCGCGGCTCGCGGCTGCATAGACGGCGTCGCGGTCGCCGGCCAACTGGTGGCCGATGGCGATATTGTGCAGGGCATGAGCAAGGGTGTTGGGATGGTCGAGCGCTTCGGCAAGGGTAAGTCCGCGCGCGGCGGCCTGCTCCGCGTCTGTCTTTTCGCCCGCCATCTGCAGCGCCATGACGCCGCAAACCTCCGCGCAAACGCCGGGATCGTGACCGCCGAAGGCGTGGCCGAGGTGGCGATGGCGGCCGATGTCGTAGGTCGCGCTGCCGATCCGGCAGTCTTTCAGGGTCGCCGCGACGTCGCCGCGGAAGAATGCCGTCGACCAGCGGCAGTGATAGGCTTCGAGCATCAAATCGCCGTCGCCGGAGCGCTGCGCCAGCGCCAAGAGTTCGTCGGCCCGGTCGCGCGCCAGCGCGGTCTTGCGCCTGATATTGGCGTTGAGCCACAGGCCCCATTTGGCCTTGAACGTCGCCGCCTCTTCCCCGGTTGCCTCGCCCATCTCGGCGGCACGCCGATACGCATCCTCGACTTCGGGACTGCCCATGCCGCGCGTGACGATCAATGCCGGACCGAGCTTAAGCAGAAAATCAAGCTGGCGGCGGGTGCGCTCGGCGGACGCGGGCAACGCTTCCGCCGCCTTGAGCCCTGCCGAAAAATGCGCGACCGCCTCCTGATAGGCGGACCGGCTGGCTGCGCGGTCGCCGGCCCGCATCCGGTAGTCGCAGGCCGGAGCAGGCAGCCCGGCCTCGGCGAAGTGATAGGCCAGCACTTCCGGCTCGCTCGCCGCGAGCTCTGGGAAGCGCTGCTCGACCGCACGCGCGGTGCGCTCATGCCACTCGCGCCGGCGCGTCAACAGCAAACTGTCGTAGGCGGCGTCGCGTAAGAGCGCGTGCTTGAAACTAAACCCCCGCTCCAGACCGCGCCCTTCCGGCAGCAGGATTCCGGCGGCGACCAGATTCGTCAGCGCCGCCTCCAGCACCGCGCCGCCGCGCGGCGCGACCGCATCGAGAATCGCGAATGGAAACTGCCGGCCGACCACGGCGGCGATCTGCGCCACCTCGCGCGCCGCGCCAAGACGGTCGAGGCGCGCCATCAACAAATCCTTGAGTGTCGCCGGCACTGTCGCCGCCGCCTCGCCGGCCGACTCCAATATGCTGCGGGTAAATTCCTCGGCGAACAGCGGAATGCCGTCAGTCTTGTCGAGGATCGCGGCGACGGTTTCGGCGGACAGGTCCTGCGATGCGGCAACGCCGGCGACAAGCCGGGCGCAGTCGGCGCGGCCGAGGCGGCCGAGCGTGAGCAGCGTCGAATGCGGCCGCGTCTGCCACGGCGGCGTAAAATCCGGCCGCGCGGTCACCACCACCAGCAATCGGGCGCTACCGATGCTGTCGGCAAGCTGCGTCATCAATTCGAGCGTGGTGGCGTCGACCCAGTGGGCGTCTTCCAGAACCAGCAGGACCGGATCGTTTTCACCGAGGCGGACGATCTCGTCGACCACAAGCGCAATGGTTGCCGCCTTGCGTTGCGCCGGCGTCAGCGACGGCAGCGGCGCGAGTCCATCCGCCGGGACCGACAACAGCTCGGCCAGCAGCGGCAGTGCCGCCGCATCCGACGCCACGCGCCGCGCGAACGCGGCGCGCAGCTTCTCGATCCGCACCGTTGCGGAGTCCGCGGCCGCAAAGTGGGCGGCGCGAGACAGATGCTTGATGATCGGGAACAGCGCGCTGTCGCTGTAATAGGGCGAACCCTGCAGATGAATGCGCGCATGCGGCTCGTCCGCCAATGCCGCGCGCAGCGCCTCGATCCCGCGCGACTTGCCGATGCCGGCCTCGCCGATCACCGTGACGATCTGGCCCTCGCCGCCGCGCGCCAGACGCCAGCGGTCGAGCATCAATCCCATTTCATGGGCGCGGCCGACCATCGGCAGATCGCGGCCGGCGCGGCTGGCGGCGAAACGGCTTTCCACCACCGCTTCGCCGACCACACGCCAGGCCGGCACGGGGCGGGCAAATCCCTTTAGCTCGTGCTCGCCGGTGGATGCGAGCTCGAACAATCCGCCTAACAGGTTCTGCGTCGCCTCGCTGACGAGGATCGTATCGGGCGCGGCGAGCGCCTGCAGCCGCGCCGCGAGATTTGGCGTTTCGCCGACGATGGCGCGCTCCTGCGCGGCGCCGCTGCCGACAATTTCGCCGACCACGACGAGGCCGGTGGCGATGCCGACCCGCGCCTGAACCCGCGTGCCATCGGGCAGTTCGATGCCGGCGACTTCGGCCAGGATATTGATCGCGGCGCGAACCGCGCGCTCGGCTGCGTCCTCGAAGGCACGCGGGAAGCCGAAATAGGCCAGCACGCCGTCGCCCATGAATTTGGCGACGAAGCCGCCGAACCGTCCGATCGCGCCGGCCACGGCGTCCTGATAGCGGCGGATCAGCGCGCCCAGAAGCTCGGGATCGACCGTGCCGGACAGCGCCGTGGAACCGACCATATCGCAGAACAGCACCGTGACCTGGCGCCGTTCGGCTTCGCCCGGCGCATCGGCGGTGGACGGCCCGGCCGGTGCCGCGTCGCGTTCGGCGAGCGCCTTGCGCAATCGCCGCCGATTGCCCATGGAGACGCCAAGCTGTTCGAGATCGCGCTCGCTCAGCTCCGGCAAGATGTCGAGGTCGATATCGTTCGCCTCGAAAATTTCGGCATATTGCTCGAACCCGTGACGGCGCAACCAGTCGCGAAGCTCACTCATGCGGCGAAATTCCTGGGCCCTGCTGCCGACACGGATAGCTTAGCACGAGCAAAGCATATATAAGTGAGCCATGCCCCGCGAAAGCGGGGCTTTTCGTATGGACGCGCGATTAAGTTCCGCTTGAGAGATGCCGACGAATGCCTCGCTACCGGGTTGCGGTCGATACGGGTGGGACGTTCTCGGATTTTGTCTATCTCAACGAGGACACCGGCGCGGTTTCGGTCGGCAAAATTCCCTCGACGCCGGATGACCCGTCGCGCGCCATCCTGCAAGGCGTCCAGGCGCTGATTGGGCAAGGCGTGCCCGCGGGCGATATCGGCTATTTCTGTCACGGCACCACCGTCGGCACCAACGCCCTGCTCGAGGGCAAGGGCGTCAAGACCGGCCTCCTGGTCACCGAAGGTTTCCGCGGCATCTACGAAGTGGCCGAGCAGGCGCGGCCCTACGGCACCGCGATCTTCGACGTCATGTACGACAAGCCCGTGCCGCTGGTGCCGCAGAGCCTGACCGGCGAGGTCAAGCAGCGCGTCGATTTCCGCGGCAATGTGCTGGTGCCACTGGACGAAGCCGCCCTGCGCGAGACTTTGCGCCGGCTCAAAACGCAAAACATCGAAGCGCTCGCCGTATGCCTCTTGTTTTCATTTCTTCATCCCGAGCACGAAACGCGGGTGCGCGACATCGCCCGCGAGGAAATGCCAGGCTGCGATATTTCCCTGTCCAGCGAAATTCTCCCGCAGATCCGCGAGTACTACCGGCTGAGCACGACGGTCATCAACGCCTACCTGCAGCCGATCCTGGCACGTTACGTCGAGAACCTCGACCGCCGCCTCACCGGTGCCGGCGTTACGACACGGCAGAAATACATCATGCAGTCGAACGGCGGCATGTCGACGTTTCCGGCCGCGGCGCGCACCGCCGTCACCACGGTACTGTCCGGGCCGGCCGGCGGCGTCACAGCGGGCGTGGCGGCCTGCGCCATGACCGAATTCCCCAACATCATCACCTTCGACATGGGCGGCACCTCTTGCGATGTGGCACTGATCAAGGACGGCCAGCCGATTTTTTCCAGTCGCGGCAAGATCGATGGCCGCGATATCGCCGTGCCGATGATGGACATCAACACGGTGAGCGCCGGCGGCGGCACCATCGCCAAGGTGGATCGTTTCGGCGTGCTCGAAGTCGGCCCGCAAAGCGCCGGCGCCATGCCGGGCCCAGCCTGCTACGGCCGCGGCGGCGAGGCGGCGACCATCACCGACTGCAATCTCGTGCTCGGCTATCTGAGCGCCGGTAATTTCCTCGGCGGTCGCATGGTGCTCGACCGCGCCAAGGCGGACGCGGCGCTCGCGCGCGTGGCGGCACCGCTGTCGCTGGATGTCGCCGCAGCGGCCGAAGGCATCGTGCGCATCATCGAAGTGAAGATGGAAGAGGCGATCAAGGCCATCTCCACCATGCGCGGCCACGATCTGCGCGACTTCATGCTGCTCGCCTTCGGCGGCGCCGGGCCGGTGCACGCCACGCGCATGGCCCGCGATCTCGGCATGGCCGGCGTGATCGTGCCGCTCTATCCGGGCGTTTTCTCGGCGCTCGGTTTGCTGATGTCCGATGTCAAGCACGATTACATCCGCTCGCGGATGACGCCGATCAGCGCGCTCAGTCCCGACGACGTGAACGCCGTGTTCGCGCAAATGGAAACACAGGCGCGCGACGACCTGCGCCGCGATGGCTTCGCCGACAGCGAAATCCGGATCGAACGCGCGCTCGACTTGCGCTACGCCGGCCAAGGCTACGAAGTCACCATGGCCTGCACGGCGGAGCAGACAACGGCGCTCGACGCGCTGCGCAAAACCTTCGATGCCGAGCATAAGGCGCTCTTCGGCCACATGGCGCCCGAAGAGACGGTCGAGGTCGTGTCCTATCGCGTCCGCGGCGTCGGCATCGTGCCGGCCGTCGCCATGCCGAAATTCAAACCGGAAGGCCGTGCACTGTCCGATGCTTTGATCGAAAAGCGAGACGTGCGTTTCGACGGCGCCACCGTTCCATGTCCGGTGTATCAGCGCGAAAAGCTCGACGTCGGCCTCGTCTTGCGCGGACCGGCCATTCTCGATCAATTCGACTGCACCACGGTCATTTGCACGGGCCAGATCGCGCGCGTCGATGCGTGGAAGAATTTGATCGTCACGCAGGAAACGTGAAGACGCTCAGAGGGCCCTTCTATTGAACGATGGCTCAGATCAGAGTCGCGGTATCGACCGCATCTTCGTTGGCAAAGATCCATTCCGAGACGAAGGCGAGAGCGTAACAGGCCATCGCCATCAGATAGAGCGCCTGAAAGCCGAGATACATCGAATTGTATTCCAACAGGCCGCCCACGATGGCGCCGAGCAAATTCATCGCCATGATCCCGGAAATGTGGCCGCGCGCCGCGAGCAGCGTCGAGAACACGATGCCTGAGAACAACAGCGGCAGGCTGAGCAGCGCGGCGGTCTCCAGCCGTCCGATGGGCGTGGAGGCAAAGCCGCCGGCCCGTGCGGCCAGCCAGCCGGCGGCAAGCGCCGCCAAAAGGAAAAGATAGGCCACCTGAGGGCGCTTGATGTGCAGCCACTGCACCAGGCAATTGCCGAGAAACGCCATGATCAAGATGCCGGCGAAGACGATACCGATCACCTGCCAGGTATTGCCGAACGTCAGCCCCATCTCGGTGATGCCTTTGGTTTCGACCAGCATGAAGCCGGCGCCGAGAAAGAAGAATGACAGGTGGCTGAAGCGTGGCGCTTCGCCGACGAAATTTCCCACCAGCAATAGCGACAGCAACAAGATCAGCCCGATCATGATCAAGTACGAGACCGGATAGATGCGCTGCGGCATGTAGAAGAACGGCCAATCGTCCGTGGAGACGCTGGCCGGCACCACCGAGTTGGCGTAGTTGGCCGTCACGTTCTCGAGATCGGCGGACATCAAGCCGGCCGGAGGCTTCCAGTTCGGATCGTTCGATATCAGGAAGGTCGTGTTGCCGCCGGCGGAGCCGAGACATAACGGCGAGCGCCCGTCAAAGACGTCTTGGAGCATCAAAAAAATCTTGCGCCCCAGCGCTTCCGACAGCACGGTGAACGACAACGCCAACATGCCGTCCGGCTTGAGCCGGTTTCTGGCCTCGCGTAAACCCTCGATCGTATAGACGAAAGAATCCAGCCGCACGCTCGAACCGTGGCTGAGCAAGGTGTGGGAATCGAGCAGCCCATAGACGATCAGGTCGTATGTGTTGGTCGTGCCGCGGAGAAAGGTGCGGGCATCGTTGTTGACGACACGGACGCGTGGATCCTGATAGGGCTTTTCGGGATGGCGTTCCGCGCCGACCTGAAGAATCACCGGGTCGATCTCGATGGCATCGACATGCCCGGGTTTCGCGCGCAAGGCCGCGGCGACGTCGTTGCCGGTTCCGGATCCGACGATCGCTACGTCATTGAGAACCGGATGGGCCTTGTAGGGAAAATCGTAGTAGTCGCGCGTGCTCTGCGCGCTGGTGTTGTACGGGGAAAAGTCCCGGATGTGCTGATAGTAGTGCCCGGCGGCGCGGATGAGCGTCAGCCCGGTTTCCGAATCGGTGCCGATCTCCACCAATTGATAGGGCGAATAGACGCGGCTCCACAGCGGATCGATCGGCCACCATGCCAGGACAATGGTGCAGACGATGCTGAACGCGATGCCGGCGATGAGCGACGACGGCCGCCGCAAGTGAAACAGCACGATGGCGAGAAAGCACACCGCAAACCAAACCAGCGGCGGCGTCCACAGCAAGCTCGCGACCAGCATCATGACGACGCCGAGCAGGCTGCCGAGCAGGTTGAGGCCATAGGCTCGCAGATTCCTGCGGCGTTCCATCAGGCGGCCGCAAAGCTGACCGACCGGGACGAACGTCACGGCGGTGAGCAAAAAGATAATGGACAGCAGCAGGAACAAAACAACGGCCGCGACCCAATTGCCCTGCTGCAGCCCCATGGTCAGCTGCTCGCGGAACGGATTCACGCTCAAGTCGATCGGCACGACGCGGATGAGCAAGAAGAAACAGAACTGCGCCGCCAATTGCGGCACCACCATCAACAGCGGAATACGGTTGCGCGCGGCGAGCGCATAGCCGAGGCCAAGGCCGGCAAAGCACGCCAGCAGGCTGAAGTTCTTGTAGAAGGCGAGGAAGACCAGAACGGAGGACTGCCAGCGGATCAGCGCCAATTCGAGAAAAAGGCTCAGCGCGGCCGAGAATAAAATTGCCAGATCGACATAACGGGGATCGAGCTTATCGAGAAATTGCGCTTGCGCCAGCGCGTTGGCGTTCAGGAGAGGTTCGAGTTTGCGCAGCAGGTAGAAAAGCGCCCAGGTGGCAATCAAGGCCGCGGCACCGAGTAGAGCGCCTTCAAGCACCAGGGCACTGAGCGAAAATCCCGGATCGCCAGCGCCGGACCTCAAGCTCAACGGCAGGATCACGAAGAGAACGACAAACGCGCCGAAGCCGACAGCCACCAACAGCCGGACCATCGCCCGTATCATTCCGGATTCGTTCTTGACGTCGTCGCCGACGACGGGCGCCGTCCCCTCAGCACTCATCGCTTATGCCCCCGGCTGTACAAACGACTAGCAGACCAAAGCGGCATCGGGAAGTATCGGCGAGCCACGACTGGCCTAGACTATGATCCAATTGCATCGGATCATAGTCTAGGATTTTTACTTGCGCATGATCTTATCCGAAAACCGGTTTCCACTTTTCGGGATCATGCTCTAGTTTCCGGGATATCGCTATATCCCGCTACTCGAGCAAAGGAGCGCGAGCGGCGCTTTCATTGGATGGACCAGCACCGGCCGATCGACGCCGTCGATCTCGAAGTCATCAAGGCGAGCCTCTCCGGCATCGTGCAGGAGATGCAGAATTCGCTGTTCCGCACCGGCTTTTCCACCATCGTGCGCGAATCGCAGGACGCCTCCTGTGCGCTGATGAACGCGCAAGGCGACGTGGTCGCCCAGCACGTCGTGCTGCCGCTGCATATCGGCGCCTTTCCGGCGTGCTGCGCCGCGGTGCTCGCGACATACGGCGACGCCATCGCCGAGGGCGATGCCTTCCTGATCAACCATCCCTATCAGGGCGGCAGCCCGCATGCGCCCGATATGGCGGTGATCACACCGGTGTTCGTCGGCGGCGCGCTGTTCGGCTTCTGCGGCTCGATCGCGCACAAGGGCGATATCGGCGGCCCGGTGCCTGGAAGCTGCTCGGGCCAGGCGCGGGAGATTTTCAACGAAGGCCTGCATCTGCCGGCGGTGCGCTATCAGCGGCGTTTCGCGCAGAATACCGACATCGAGCGCATCATCGCCGCGAACAGCCGCACGCCGGAACTGGTCATCGGCGATATCCGCGGCCAGCTCGGCGCCGATCGGCTCGGCGAGCGGCGGCTGCAAGAGCTCGTCGCCAAATACGGCAAGGACAAAGTACTGGCGAGCTATGCGCGCCTGTTCGAGATCGGCGAAGCGCGCGTGCGCGCGGCGATCGCCGAATGGGCCGACGGCCGCTACGAAGCCGAGCGCTTCGTCGACGACGACGGCATCACGCTGGAACAGCCGGTGCGCATCCACGTGGTCGCCGAGAAAAAAGGTGACAGCCTGCACTTCGATTTTTCCGGTTCGGCCGACCAGACCCAGGGGCCGGCCAACATCCGCCCGCCGCTGGTGCAGGCGGCCTGCGCCTATGCGCTGATCTCGCTCATCGACCCGCATATGTATGTGTCGAGCGGTTTGCTGCGCGCCTTCGGCATCACCGCGCGCGACGGCAGCGTGCTCAATCCGCGCTTTCCGGCGCCGGTCAACACCTATAATCCGACCGTGCATGCGCTGGTCGATGCGTTGTTCGCGGCGCTCGGCCCGATCGTGCCCGGAAAAGTGCGCGCCGACGGCAGCGGCAGCCGCTCGATCATCATCGGCGGGCGCTCGACCTCTGCCGGCAAGGGCTATGTGCAATACGAGATCATCGCCGGCGGCGGCGGCGCCCGCGCCACCAAGGACGGGGCGAACGCCATCACCGTCAACCAGAGCAACGCCCGCATCGCGCCGATCGAGATCATCGAGAGCGAGTTTCCGACCCGCGTGGTGCGCTTCGAGCTCATTCGTGATTCCGGCGGCGCGGGATTTCATCGCGGCGGGCTCGGCATCCGCCGCGAATATCTCAATCTCGCCGACGCACGGTTTTCAATCCGCTCGATGAAGCACATTATTCCGCCGAACGGCGCCTCAGGCGGCGGCACCGGCCGGCCCGGCGACATCTGGATCAATCCGGGTAGTGACCAGGCCAAACGTCTGCCAACACGTTACGCCGATTATCCGCTCAAAGAGGGTGACATTTTCCGCCTCGATACGCCCGGTGGCGGCGGCTACGGCGATCCGCTGTCGCGGCCGGCGGAGCGCGTGCTCGCCGATGTGCGCGAAGGCTACGTGTCACCGCAGGCCGCCGAGCGCGATTACAACGTGGTGCTGACAAACGATCGAAGCACCGTGGACGCAGCGGCAACGGCGACCAAGCGGAGAAAATAGCATGGACCAAATAAACGCAGTGAAGCGCACGGGCATGATCGGGCTCGGCGCCATGGGGCTGCAATTTGCCCGGCACATGCTGCGCCAAGGTTTTGACGTCGCCGGCTACGACATCAATGCCGATGCGGTGCGGCGCGCTGAAAACGACGGCATCAGACATCGCAGCTCGCCGGCCGAGATCGGCAAGCATGCCGAAGTCGTGGTTGTCATGGTCGCGACCGACGAACAGGTTGAGAGCGTCGTCGAAGGCGCGGGGCTGCTCGAAGCGCTGGCGCCGGGCGCGGTGATCTGCATCGCCAGCTCAGTCGCGCCGGAAACCTGCCGGCGGCTCGCCGCGCTCGCGGCGGCAAAGAATATCGGCGTGCTCGATACACCCGTGGTGCTCGGCCAGGAAGCCGCCGACAACGGCACCTGCACGGTTTATGTCGGCGGCGAGGAGCGCTGGCTCGAGCGTGCGCGACCGGTGCTGCAAACTTTTGGCCGCGACGTAGTCCATCTCGGCGACGTCGGCTCGGGCCAGATCGCCAAGATGATTAACAACATGCTGTTGTGGGCGACCATGGTGGCGAATTTCGAATCGCTGACCTTGGCCAAGCAACTCGGCATGGACATCCCAAAACTCGCCACCGCGCTCGGCCACGGCAGCGGCGCCAACTGGTCGCTGTCGCGCTGGGGCAAGAGCACCGGCAAATGGGCCGAGAAGGACATGGATACGGCGCTGGAGCTGGCACAGGCCGCCAAGGTTCCGATGCCGCTCGGCGGGCTGGTCGATCAGCTGGTCAAGGGCATCAACCAGGAGAAGATGAAGGCGCTGCTTTCATAGCGTCATTGCCGGACTTGATCCGGCAATCCATGCGGCCTCACCGCTGCATGGATGCCCGGGTATTAGGGAGAGGCATCGTCGAGAAGCCGGCGCCCAATCTGCTTTGGCAAATGGACTTCAAGGGCCACATGCCGCTGGCGAACGGTGGTCGATGCCATCCGCTGACCATCGTCGACGACCACTCGCGCTATGCGGTGGGACTAGAAGCCTGCGCCAACGAGCAAGCCGGCACCGTGCAGAGCCGGTTGGAGCAGACATTCCGCCGCTACGGCATGCCGGATGCCTTCTTCGTCGACAATGGGACGCCCTGGGGCGATTCATCCGGGCAGCGCTGGACCCGGTTGGGCGTGTGGCTTTTGAAGCTCGGCGTCGCCGTTCTGCACAGCCGGCCCTATCATCCACAAAGCCGCGGCAAGAGCGAGCGCTTCCATCGCACGCTCAAGGCCGAAGTGTTTGCACTCAAGCGCTTCCGCGATCTTGCCGAGGTCCAGCGCGCCTTTGATCGCTGGCGAACGATCTACAATCTCGATCGGCCGCACCAGGCTCTCGATCAGCAGGTGCCGGCCAGCCGCTATCGGCCGAGCAACCGCGCCAGTCAAGCCCGGACATGACGAGTCGGTGATTATTCCCGCAATGCGCCACGGAGCGGCCAGCGGCAGAGAAAAATGATCGCGCCGGCCAGCGCGGAGATGGCGGCGATCATCAGGAAGAAATGCGGCTTCTCCATCCGGCTCCAAAAACTGCCGAGCCAACCGGCGAGAAAGCCGCCCGTAAAGCTCGTCGCTAGCCACACGCCCATCATCATCGACAGGATTCGCGCCGGCGCCACCTTGGTCACCAGCGACAGCCCGACCGGCGACAGATAAAGCTCGCCCAGCGTGATGATAACGAAATAGCCCATGAGCCAACCCAAGCCTGCCTTGCCGCCGCCGGCATGAAGCGCGGCGGCGGCCATGATCAGGTTCGCAGCGGCGACGCCGAAACAACCGAGCGACATTTTGGTGATGGTCGAAGGCTCGGTGCCGCGCGCGGCCTGCCGCGTCCACAGCGCGACGATGAACGGCGTGAAGGCGAAGATCAGGAACGGATTGAAGGCGAGAAACCACGTTGTCGGGATTTGGGCGCTAAAGCCGAACAGAGCGAGCGTGCGGTCGGTATTGGCATCGGCCCACAGCACGGTGGTGTTGCCCATCTGCTCATAGGTCGCCCAGAACAATGTGTTGGGCAAAAACAGCACGAGCAGCGCGATAATGGCGCGCCATTGGTCGCGGTCGAGCGGCTTTCTCTCGACATGCGCGGCCCTCGCCTTTTGCAGCTCGTCGGGTGGCAACAGCGGCAGCGCGTAGAGATAGATCGCAAGCCCGATGCACATGCCGACGCCGGCGGCGGCAAAGCCGTAATGCCAGCCGACCTTCTCGCCGAGCGTGCCGCAGATGAGCGGCGCCAGGAACGCGCCAACATTGATCCCGACATAGAAGATCGAATAGGCGCGGTCGCGCCGGTGATCGCCGGGCGCATACAGGCCGCCGACCTGGGTCGAAATATTCGGCTTGAACGCGCCGTTACCGAGAATGAGCGCCAACAACGCGAACAGGAAAAGCTGCTCGACCGCCATCATGAAATGGCCGATCGCCATCAGCACCGCGCCGATGACGACGGTGCGGCGCTGGCCAATCACGCGGTCGGCCAAGAGCCCGCCGAGAATCGGCGTGAAATAGACCAGCCCCGTGTAAAAGCCCCAGATCTGCGACGACAGCGGCTGCATGTCGAGCGGGCCGAAAATGCCTTCGAGCGCGCTCTTCACCGTGAGGAGGCCGCGCACGTCGCCTGAATGCTCGGGCAGCAGCAGGTATTTCGTCATGTAGAGCACGAGCAGCGAGCGCATCCCGTAATACGAGAAGCGCTCCCACATCTCGGTGGTGAACAGGAAAGTGAGGCCCCGCGGGTGGCCGAAAATCTCCGAGCCGCCAGCGGGGCGATCGACGGCAATAGTGGAAGCGCGATCAACCACCGGCATACTCCGTCTTGTCATGCCCCGCGAAGGCGGGGCACCCAGTAATCGCTGACCGCACTTGAATATCCTCCGCCGCTAGTGATTACTGGATCATCCGCCGGAGCCTGTCATCGGGCCGGCCACTTCGGGCCGGACCCGTTGGCGGATGATGACAATAAAGCAAGCCGGATGCCATGGTAGGAGACGCGATCAGCCGCTTAGTCCCCCTGGTAATCGCGCTCTGGAGCCTCACCTTGCCGGTATACGCGGCTTATCCGATCCTGCTTCACGTCAACACCTTCCCCACCGCGCGCTCGCTGCCGTTTTATGTGGCGGTCGATCACGGCTTCTTCGCCCGGCGCGGCTTGAAGGTCGCGCTCGAATTCACCGAAAGCTCGGAGCGCCAGCGCGAAGGGCTGGCCGGCGGCAGCGTCGACATCGTGCATTCGGCGGTCGACAACGCGGTGGCCATGATCGACGTCGCCAAGGTCGACATCGTGATCGTCTCCGGCGGCGACAGCGGCACCAACGAGTTCTACGTGCAAGAGGCCATCAAGGATTTCTCCGACATCCGTGGCAAGGCCATCGTCGTCGATGCCACCAATACCGCCTATGCGCTGCAGGCCAGGAAAATTCTGGCGCAGCAAGGCCTCAAAGACGGCGCCGACTATTCGCTCAATCCGGTCGGCAACGGCCAGCGGCGCCTTAAAGCCATGTTCGACGACAAGTACAACGCCGGCGCCATCCTCAACCTGCCCTATTCACTGCAAGCCGCGGCCAAAGGCATGCGCAGCCTCGGCCGCACCACGGACATGCTTGGGCCTTATCAAGCCGGTGGTGCGTACGTGCGTCGCGCCTGGGCGCGCGACAATGCCACGACGCTGGAGAATTATCTTGCCGCCTTCGTCGAGGCGTTGCGCTGGTCGCTCGATCCGAAAAACCACGCCGAGGCCACGGCCATCCTGGTCGACAAGCTCAAGCTGCCGCAGGATGTCGCCGAAAAGAGCCTCGCGCTGATGGCGGAGCCCGGCTTCGGCTTTGCCCGCGATGCCGCCTTCGACATGGCCGGCTTCAAGAACGTGCTGGCGCTGCGCGCCGAAGTCGAAGGCGGCACGCCGTCCGATCGGCAACGCTACATCGATCTTTCCTACTATGATCGCGCCATGGCGCTCGTGCACAAGTAAGGAGCTAAAATGCCTGCCACCACTCCCGAAGAAGCAAAAAACTTCCGGCTGCTCGGCCACGACGCGTCGGCGGCATGGGGCGGCGGCAGCCTGGTGCAGGTGCACAAGGGTCACGCCTATGTCGGCGCAGTCGGCGGCTCGAGCTATAACGGCCCGGAAGGCTTTACGGTGCACGACGTGCGCGATCCGACGGCGCCGAAAAAGGTCGGCGAATTCCGCGCGCCGCCCGGCATCCATTGCCACAAGCTGCGCATCGTCGGCGACGATCTGCTTTACGTGAACTCGGAACGGCTGGCCGGCGACAAGGGCAAGAACGCGCGCGCCGGCTTTTTCATCTTCGACGTCTCGACGCCGTCGGCACCGAAGCCGATCGGCTTCTACGACATGCCGGGCTCCGGCCCGCACCGCTTCGGCGTCGATCTCGCGCGCGGACTCGCCTTCATGCCCAACGACGCGCCGGGCTGGAAAAAACGCGTGATCTGGACGCTCGACATCCGCGATCCGCTCAAGCCCGAGGTGATCAGCATCTGGGGCCTGCCGTGGATGAAGACCGATTCCGACGAAGTCGGCAACGATCCGATGCCGGCCGAGGAAGCCGTTACGCTACACGGCCCGCCGATGATCCGCGGCAACCGCATGTATTGCGCCTGGTGGGGTGGCGGCATGTCGATCATCGACTGCACCGACCTGCGCGCCATGAAGCTTGTCGGCCACATCAAATGGTCGCCGCCGTTTCCGGGCTCCACTCACACCTGTTGGCCGCTCGGCGACCGGCCCTATCTTATCGTCACCGACGAGGCGCGCGCCAAGGAAAAATTCTGGGATGCGCAATTCATGTGGGTGATCGACGCGCGCGACGAGACGGCACCGTTGCCGGTCGCGACCTTCATGCCCGACCGCGAAAAATATTACGACCGCCCCGGCCGCTTCGGCGCCCACAACATTTTGGAGAACCTGCCGGCGGACGGGCCGTGGAAGGACATCGTGTTCCTGACCTACTTCAACGCCGGGCTACGCGCCGTGAACGTCAGCGACCCGCTGCACCCGAAGGAAGTCGGCTGCTACGTGCCGGAACGGCCCGACGGCACGCCGGGCATCCAGTCGAACGATATCGGGTCGGATGACGACGGCCGGCTCTACCTCATCGACCGCTGGGGCCAGGGCATGCATATTTTGGAATATACGGGGTGATGCCGTCATTCCGGAAACCGCCAACGGGTCCGGCCCGAAGTGGCCGGCCCGATGACAAGCTCCGCGGTTATCCGGAATCCATAACCACGGCCGGTGCAAGACGTGCTCGAATCGTGATTATGGATTCCGGGTTCGCGGGCTAACGCCCGCGCCCCGGAATGACGGCAAAAATCATCCGGCCGTCTTCGTGGCGCCCGCCTGCCCGCGCCGCTGCACCCGCATTTCCAGCCAGCGCAAACCCGCGACGATGACGAGCAGCGGCAGGATTTGCAGCACGCCGAGCGCGGCGACGGCGCCGTAGCTGCCGCCCTCCTCCCACATCGTGAGGCTGACGGTGCCGAGCACGCTGGTCCCCGGTCCGACCAGGAACACCGAGGCGCCGAGCTCGCGCACCGAGAGCACGAAGACGTAGATCCAGGCCGCCAGCAGAAACGGCAGGATCAGCGGAAACAACACGCGCAGGAAAATCTGGCCGAGGCTGGCGCCGGAGACCGACGCCGCTTCCTCGAGTTCGCGATGGATTTGCGTAATCCCGCTCGACGCAAAGCGCATGCCGTAGGGCAGGCACAGCGTCACGTAGGCGACGAACAGGATCCAGATCGTGTTGTAGATCGGGATCGGCACGACCAGATAGGTGAACAGGATGCTGGCGCCGACGATCACGCTCGGGATGGCGATCGGCGCCGACGCCAAAGCATCGAGCAGCCAGGCGAAACGCGACGCCGAGCGCCGCGCCATCCACGCCATCACCAAAGTAAGCGCGACCACGAAACTCGCCGCCATGGCGGAGACGACGACGCTGGTTCGCACCGCGTTGAGGAACACCGGATAGCTGAGGATGAAGCGATAATTCTCCAAGGTCGCCTGAGCCGGCGAGCCCATGAACGGCTGCGACAGGTTGCGGAAGAACGATTGCCAGGCGAGCGTGAACAGCGGCAGCCCGAGCGCAATCAGGAACATGAATCCGATCGCGCCCGCCACCGGCCAGCGCCAGCGGCCGAGCTCGATACGGGTCGGCTTGTAGCCTTTGCCGGTGATGGTGGCGAAGGCTTCGGCATTGCGGGTGGCGCGGCGATAGAAATAGACCGCGACGATGCAGGTCAGCAGCAGGGTGAGGCTCAGCGCGCTGGCGATGCCGAATTCCGGCGGCGCGCTGGCGGTAGCGCTCTGGATTTCCGTAGTGAAGACGTCGATGCGCGCCGGCCGGCCGATCAGGCGCGGCACTTCGTAGGACGACATGCCCATGACGAAGAGCAACAGCAGGCCGGATAGTATCGCCGGGCGCAGCAGCGGCAGCGTGATTTTCGGCAGCACATGCCAATAGCGGCCGCCGGACATCAATCCGGCCTCCTCCATGCGCACGTCGAGCGCGCGCAACGCCGGTCCGATGGCGAGATAGGCGAGCGGAAAATAATGGCTCGACAGCGCCCAGATCATGCCGGCCATGGTGTAGATATTGACCGGCGCGTTGCGCAGATGGAATGCGGATTTCGCCAGCGCATTGACCCAGCCGATATTGGGGCTGAGCACGAAAATCCACGCCATCGCCATGAGCAGGCCCGGAACGGCGAACGACAACAGCGCCAGATTGTGAAACAGCGTGCGGCCCGGCGCGTCGGTGCGCTCGACCGCCCAGGCGACAAAGCCGCCAATGAAGAAGGTCACGACGGCGGTGCCGAGCGCGTAGATGACCGAGTTGGCGAACAGGCGCAGGATGCGGGTCGAGGCGTAGGCCTCGACGAAATTATCGAGCGTGAAGGCGCCGAAGCCAAGTCCGGTGTCTTCGGTGAATGCGGTGACCAGCAGAGCCGCGACCGGCACCAGCACCAGCCACGCGCCGATGGCGACGCAGACGATCAGCAGGATGTTCGGCTGGCGCCAGCTCGAAGCAGACTCAGTGGCGTGTGGAAGGTCGATGGATCCGTCGGCCGCGGTCACAGGGTGCCACCTCGCCGCTCGCTGCTCCCTCTCCCCAGCGGGGAGAGGGAGGGGTGAGGGGGCTCGGGCCGCGAGGTCGGAACCCCCTCACCCCCACCCTCTCCCCGCTGGGGAGAGGGAGCCGCACACGCTAGCGTCCAGGTTAGAGACATTCGCCTCCCGAAGATGACAGTGCCACCGTTTTCACCGTCCCTTGAACAATTCGTCGAAGCGCTTCTGCCATTTGTGCTCTTCGTCGGCCGTGAGCAGCACGGTGATGACTTTCTTCTTGCTGATGGCGGCGACGATGCCGGGCGGGTTGGATTCGACGTCGGCGCGGGTCGGGATGCGGCCGAATTTGGCGAGGAAGGTCTGGGCCTCCTGGCTGAGCAAGAAGTTCGCCGCCAACAGCGCCGTGTTCGGATGTGGCGCCTTGGCGCTGATGCCGACCGCGCCAAACGTCAACGCCACCGGATCGAGCGGGAAATAGTCGATCGGGCCGCCGGCGAGTTTCACGTTCATGGTGAGGTTGACGAAATTGTTCAGCGACACCCAGTACTCGCCGGAGCCGACCGAGCGCGCCTGCGCCAGATGGCCGTCGGTGGTGACCGGCTGGATCGCGGCGACGACGTCCTTGATCAGCGCCGTGGCTTTGTCCTCGCCGTAATACTGGACCATCGCCCACAGCCATTCGCTGTCGGTGCCGTCGATGGCGACATGGCCGGCCCAGTCCTTGTGCTGCGCGAAGTCGGCGTAGGTTTTCGGCAAGTCGGCGGCTTGGACATGCTGGGTGTTGTAGGCCGGCGCGTTGTAATTGGCGTAGAGGCCGTACCAGCGCCGGTCCTTATCGCGCGCCTCGGGCGAAATGTTCTTGGCTTCCAGCGGATCGAACGGCAGCAAAAGCTGCGCCGGGATCTTGTCCATGGTGCCGAGTTGCGCCACGTCCCAGGCTTTCTGGTTGCCGCGGAATTCCACCACCATGCGCGCCATCAGCGGCGGATCGGCGCCGCGCACGTAATTGGTCTTGATGCCGGTCGCGGCCTCGAAAAGCTTGAACAGCGGCAGGCCTTCGCCCTCGTTGGTGTCGGAATAGATGGTCATCTCGCCGCCCTCGGCCTTGGCGGCTTCGAGCAGCTTTGGATCGAGCCAGGGATGATCCTGTGCGGCGGCGTGCACGAGCGAAGCGGCGAGCAGCAATCCGGCGATACCAGTAGTCTTCAAGTGTCGCGACAAGGGCGCCTCCCGATCAGAGGTCATTATTGGAGCGATTACAGCATACGGATTGCGATGATTGAATACGTCCGCGGGATGGGCGTGCAAGGCGTTTGACTCCCTCTCCCCGTAGGGGAGAGGGTGGGGTGAGGGGGTTCGGACGATGCAGAAAAAATCCGAAACGTCCGAGCCCCCTCATCCTGTCCTTCTCCCCCATAGCGCGTCGAAGACGCGCGTAAACGCGCTTATGGGGGAGAAGGAACGCAGCTTGTCGCATCGCGTTCCTTCCGGCAGCGCCAACACCCGTTACCCGTGCTTCTCGGAGGCGTGCCAATTCGGCTCATCCGGCGGCTCGTTCGGCTTGAAGCCGAACATGCGTTCGAAACGCTTGGCATAGGCCGGCCACACCTGCGGGTTGATGATGCGCGGCACCGGCTTGCCGTCGAGCGCGTCGAGCATCTGCTCGGCGGCGATCTGGCCCATCCGGGCGCGTGCCTCGTGCGTCACGCCGGCCATGTGCGGGGTGACCATGACATTGTCGTATTTCATCAGCGGATGGCTCGAGGGCGGCGGCTCCTTTTCCCAGACGTCGAGGCCGGCGCCGGCGAGCTTCTTGTCGCGTAGCGCCCGCTCCAGCGCTTCCTCGTCGTGGATCGAGCCGCGCGCCGTGGTGATGAAATAGGCGTCCGGCCGCATCAGGGCGAATTCGCGTGCGCCCATCAGGTTGCGGGTTTCCGGCGTAAGCGGGCAGTTGATGGAGACGAAGTCGGAGCGCTTGAGCAATTCGTCGAGTTCGACTTTCTCGGCGCCGCGCCCGCGCACCGCGTCGGCCGGCAGATAGGGATCGTAAGCCAAGACCTTCATCTTGAACAAAATACCGGCGAGTTCGGCGACGCGCTTGCCGACATTGCCGAGGCCGATGACGCCGATGGTCCGGCCATAGGCTTCGTGGCCGGTATAGTCGTTGCGGTTCTTCAGCGTACCGGTGCGCAGCGCGCGGTCGGAATCGTTCATGCGCTTGATCAGGCACAGCATCATGCCGATAACGTGTTCGGCGACGGCTTCGGCGTTGCCGCCGGACTGGTTGACCACCAACACGCCGTGTTCGGTGCAGGCCTTCATGTCGACGGTGTCGTAACCGGCGCCGTTGGTCGAGACGATGAGAAGGTTCGGCGTGCGGCCCAGGAGCTCGGCGCCGGCGTGGTAGTGCCGCGCCAGCTCGTCGCGGGCGGAGCTCATCTGATAGGCGTGAGCGGCGGAGAGAATCTCCAAACTGTCCGCATCCGGGCTCTTCTGCTCGAGCATATCGAGCCGGATGTCACCGCGCTTGCCCAGCATTTCGCCAAAGCCGATCGGCCGGTGCGGCTGGACCCAAAACACGCGCTTGTTGTTGACCGCGTTATTCATCGATTCCCTTCCCCGTTCCATTCCGTTTCGTCATGGCGGGGCATAGCCATTCGAAGAACGGCGTCGCTTCGCTCGCCTACGTCCCGGCCATCCACGTCTTTGATCCTAGGTGCTAGCAAGACGTGGATACCCGGCACAAGGCCGGGCATGACGATGTGTGGTCGAGCTAACGTTTCCCGGCGCCGCCCTTCTTGCCGCCGGCCTCGGGAAAAATCCACATGGCGACGACAAAAAAGACGGCGGTGAACAGCACGAATTTGTCGAATTCCGGCCGGATCGGCGAGCCGGTCCAGAACGCGAGCCCAAGCGCCACCAGGATCACGACGGCGGACACGGCCGCTTTGACATCGGTCGGCATGGCGACGCTCTTCTTTGCCTAATTGGCCCCGACCGGAATGGCGGCGGCCTCCTCGGGCCCCTTCGGCCGGGCGCGCAGGCGGCCCTTGAGGTGGCGCGTCGAATAGCCGTTGAACAGATGGCCGAGAAAGCCGCGATCGAGGTCGGAGGTGCCGAACGCCCAATCGGCGATCGGGAAAGTCAGGTTCATGTTCACTTCCATCATCAGCCGGGCATTGTGGTGGGCGGTATGATGGCGCCGCAGCGTATTGACGAATGGGCAGTGCTTGACGAACCAGCCTTCGTCCAGGTGGCAGCAGAAATGCATGAACTCGTAGATCAGATACATGCCGGTGGTGACGCACATGAACAGCCAGCCGACATTCGGCGTGAAGATGAGGCCGAGAATGGCGGCGGCCGGAATCGACATCAGGGTGAACACCACCAGCGCATAGGGCGGGAATACAGTGACGCGCCAATCCTTGTCGTCGCGGAAGCGCATTTCCTCGTCGCTGAAGAATTGGTGATGGTTGAGCGTGTGCCGCTCATAGATCGCGCGCAGGCCTTTGATGTTGACCGGCCGGTGCATGACGTATTTATGCACCGTCCATTCGAAGATGTTGGTGAAGATGAAGGTCAGCGGCACCGTCAGCCATTCCAGCCAGGTCACGTTATGGATGTGCGAGACGTAAATGGTGAACACCGCCGCACCCATGGCGTAGATCAGCACGACATGGAAATAGCCATTGTACCAGCCGACGATGCGGGAGCGGTATTCGTTACGGAAGTCGATTTGCCGCTGGGTGATCATTGCCTGGACTCCCTGGGACGGCCGTTGCCAAGCCCACCGTTTCTTATTGGCCACAAGACTATCATATCGCGGCGCGCGAGCGAACCGCCTCAGCCTGCCTCGATGCTGCGCACCGCAGCATCGATCTCGGCGCCGCTAAGCTGCCAATCATTGTCGAGATTGGCGACGATCCGCTTCATGAACGGCTCGCACAGCCGGATCGCCCTGGCATTGTCGCCAAGATAGTCCGCCAAAATCGCCAGTGCGAGCTGCTGCGGGCTGTCGCCCTCATAGGTCCATTCGAAGCCGAATTTGGTGAAGCGTTTGATCTCGTAATGCTCGCCCAGCGGACGCCCGTCCACGGTGACGACGAGACCGTCGATGGTGCGTTTGCCTTCGTAGGTCTTCATGGCGACTTACCCGCGCGGCACCGTCATGGCCGCGAGCTGCGCGACATCCGAACTTTTGTCCACCTGCCAAATGGCATCGATCAGCGGCGCAACGTCATGGCGGGGATTCCAGCTGGCGGCCGCATCGCGCAATTTCTCCTCGAGATCGCGATCGCTCATCGGGTTTTTATCGCTGCCGCGCGCCGCGTGTTCCACCAGATAGTGCGTTTCGCCATTGGCGGTGGTGATCTCGACCGTCGCGGCGATGAGGGGGAATTTTTCATCGCGCAGCACCTCGACCTTGCCGCGCAGCGCCCGCACCGCCGGATCGTTGACGCGGGCGTCGGTGAACTGTTCGAGGCCGGCCTTGCCGAATGTCAATGCGGCCGCCACGGCGTGCTGCACGCTGACCTGGGACTCGCGACCGGTGGAAATGTTGGGCCGGTCGGCGCGCGCCGCCATCAGCGGATTGCCGGTCACCACGACCTTATGGACCTCAAGTTTGGGATTTTCGCGGCGCCAGCCCAGCACGCAATCGATCGCCGGATGCACGACGAAACCGCACGGATAAGGCTTGTACGAGGTCGGCATGATTTCCCAGCTTTCGCCGAGGCCGTCGGTGAGTGCCGACAATTTCGGCGTCTCGCCGAGCGCGTGATAGTAACCCTGCACGCCGTTGAGCGGCTCGGCCGGCCCGGCAAAATCCTTTTCCGCCATCAGCGCCGCCCACAGCCCGTTGCGCGCGGCATTGCCGACGCCGACGCTTTTGGCCGGCGTGCCGAGGCATTCGCATAGCCCCGCGGCCTGGGTCGCCGCGGTGCCGAGCGCCCACACCATCTGCGCGGGGCTCAGCGCCAACAGCTTGCCGCTGCCGGCAGCGGCGCCGAACACGCCGCAGGTCGCGGTGATGTGCCAGCCTTTGTTGTAGTGCTGCGGCGATATCGCGAGCCCAACGCGGCACTCCACTTCCTGGCCGAGGACAAACGCGAGGATGAGATCGCGGCCACTCACGGGCTTTAGCTCGGCGAGCGCCAATAGCGCCGGTGCCAGCGGCGCGGTCGGATGGATCGCCGTCGGCACGTGCGTATCGCAGAAGTCGAGCACATTGGCCCCGGCGGCATTGAGGAAGGCGGAACTGAGCGCATCGATGCGCTCGCGCCGGCCGATCAAGGCCGCCTGCTTGCCGCCGGAGAATGCCGCGAGGGTCTGCAGCGCGGTCTCGAACGTCTGATCGCGGCAGCCAGTCAACGCCACGGCGAAGAAATTCATCAGCGAGCGCTTGGCCTGATGGGTCACCTGCGGCGGCAGGTCGTCCCACCGGGTGTCGACGACAAATTTGGCCAAAACCTCGGTAACGCCCGGATTGTGCAGCACGCGCCCTACCCCGCCGTATATCCGCAAGCATCGGCCGGCCGGGCGAAAAGTGCAACGGCGGCCGGCGATTGTCCGCCATTCTCATGACCGCTATTCGCCAGTATAAGAGCAGCCTGCCCGCTCCGCGATGGCGGAAGGATTGGAGGACGACGTGAACAAGTTCGGCATCGGTCAGCCTGTCCCCCGGGTCGAGGACCCTCGCTTCATCACCGGCCGCGGCCGCTATGTCGACGATATCGACCTGCCGCACCAGTGCTACGGCGTGGTGGTGATGTCGCCGCACGCGCACGCCCGCATCAAGCGCGTCGACACCGCGAAGGCTTTAGCCGCCGACGGCGTGCTTGCGGTGCTGACAGGTGCCGATGTCGTTGCCGACAAACTCGGCAGCTTGGCGCCGCCGATGCCCGAAGACATGGGTGGCCCGAAGGGCTTTCGCTCGCTGCGCGCCATTCTCGCCGCCGACAAGGTGCGCGCGGTCGGCGAGCGCGTCGCCTTCGTGGTTGCCGAAACGGTTGAGCAGGCGCGCAATGCCGCCGAGCTGCTCGAGATCGATTACGAGCCGCTGCCGGCAGTCATCACCGTCGAGGACGCGGTCAAACCCGGCGCGCCGGCGATATGGGACGAAGCACCGAACAACGTCTCGTTCACGCTGATGATGGGCAACAAGGATGCCACCGACGCGGCGTTTGCCGGCGCCAAGCACGTCGTCACGCTCAAGCTCAACAACACCCGCATCACTGCGAACTCGATCGAGCCGCGCGCCGCGATCGGGCAATATCATCCCGACGGCGACAATTACACGCTCTATTCGACGTCGCAGAACCCGCACGGCACCCGCTCGTCGGTTGCCGGCCAGGTGCTGAAAATCCCCGAGACAAAACTGCGCGTCATCTCGCCCGATGTCGGCGGCGGCTTTGGCATGAAGCACGGCGGCTATCCCGAAGACGCGCTGGTGGTGTGGGCGTCGCGCCGTGTCGGCGGCCGGCCGGTGAAATGGGTGTCGACGCGGTCGGAAGCGCTCCTTGGCGATTCGCAAGGCCGCGATCAGGTCGTCACCGGCGAATTGGCCCTCGACGAGCACGGCAAAGTTTTGGGGCTGCGCGTCAATGCGCTGCACGCCATGGGCTCGCACGTGTTCGGCGCCTCGATGGTGGTGCCGCTATTCGCCATGCGGCTGGCGCCCGGCGTCTATCAGGTCCCGGCGGTGCATTGCGTCGGCAAGGCGGTGTTCACCAACACCATTCCGCTTTCGCCCTATCGCGGCGCCGGACGGCCGGAGGCGACTTACCTGATCGAGCAATTGCTCGACCGCGCCGCGAACGTCATCGGCATCGATCCGATCGAGATCAGGCGGCGCAATTTCATTCCGTCATCCGCCATGCCGCACAAGATCCAGACCGGCATCACCTATGACTTCTGGCGATTTCGTCCATGTGATGGACGAATGCCTGAAAGTCGCCGACTGGAACGGCTTTGCCAAGCGCTCAGCCGAATCGAAGAAGAGCGGCAAGCTGCGCGGACGCGGCATCGGCTATTTCCTCGAAGAGGCCGCCGTGTTCAACGACCGCATGGTGCTGCGCTTCGATCCGAGCGGCATGCTCACCATTCTCGCCGGCACCCATTCGCACGGCCAGGGCCATCAGACTGTCTATGCGCAGATGGTGACCGAATGGCTCGGCGTGCCGTTCGAGAACGTCCGCTTCGTGCAGGGCGACACCGACGCCGTGCCGATCGGGCGCGGCAGCTACGGCTCGCGCAGCATGCATGTCGGCGGCAATGCGCTGAAAAAGGCGGCCGACAACATCATCGAGAAAGCCAAACCGATGGCGGCGATGATGATGGAAGCTGCCGCCGGCGACATCGAGTTCAAGGACGGTTCGTTCCGCATCGTCGGCACCGACCGCGCCATGAAGCTCACCGACGTGGCGAAGGCGTTCTATCGCCCGGCGATGCTGCCGCCGCAATTCGACGTCGGGCTCGAAGCGTCCGGCACCTTCGCCGCCGAGCCGCCGAATTATCCCAATGGCTGCCACGTCTGCGAGGTCGAGGTCGATCCGGAAACCGGCTTCGTCACACTCGCCCGCTACGCCGCGGTCGACGACGTCGGCAAGATCATGAATCACCTGCTCTGCGAAGGCCAAATCCACGGCGGTGTGGCGCAAGGCGTCGGCCAGGCGCTGATGGAAGCGATCGTGTTCGATGCCGACGGCCAGCTCGTCACCGGCAGCTTCCAGGACTACGCCATGCCGCGCGCCGAGGATTTCCCGGACCTTGTCTCGGAGCTGACCGAGGTGCCTGCGAAAACCAATCCGCTCGGCGTCAAGGGCGCCGGCGAAGCCGGCGCGACGGGCGCGCCACCCGCGGTCATCGGCGCCATCCTCGACGCACTAAAACCGCTCGGCATCGACCACATCGACATGCCGGCAACGCCGAGCCGGGTGTGGGCGGCGATTCAAGCGCGGGCGACGAAGGCAGCGGCGGAGTGATTCTCACCTCTCCCCAGAGGGGAGAGGTCGAGCGAGCAAAGCGAGCGAGGGTGAGGGGGCTCGGGCCTATCGGATAAGTCCGAACCCCCTCACCCCAACCCTCTCCCCTCCGGGGCGAGGGAGTTCGCCGCGCCAGCGCCCGACGCGGTTCACTGCACCTTCAGCCCCATCAGATTGGCAATGAGGTTGCGCTGGATCTGCGACGTTCCCGCCGCAATCGTCGCGGCGCGGGAATCGCGGAAGTGGCGTTCCATGTCGAACTCGGCGCTGTAGCCGAAGCCGCCAAGCACCTGCATGCCCTGGCTCGCGATCTTCACATAAGTCTCCGAGGTGAAGAGTTTTGCCATGGTGATTTCGCGCAGCGCGTCCTGGCCGTTCGACACCATCCAAGCGGCGCGCCACATCAAGGTGCGCGCGGCTTCGACCTCGGTCTGCATGTCGGCGAGCATGTGGGCGATCGCCTGATTGGTGCCGATCGGGCGGCCAAATTGCTTTCTGTCCTTGGCGTATTGCACGGCGAGATCGACCACCGCCTGCGCGGCGCCGACATTGCCGGCCGACGACGTCGCGCGCTCGACCTGCAGGCCGGACATCACGCAGTCCCAGCCCTTGTTCTCGCCGCCGATCAGGCGGTCGGGCGGCACGCGCACATGATCAAAGGTGAGCTCATAGGTGCCGGTGGCGCGGCGGCCGAGCATGTCGAGCTTGCGTAATGTCAGCCCGGGCGTGTCGTTGTCGACGAGAAACAACGACATGCCTTGCCGGTAATGCACCTTGGGATCGGTCTTCACATAAAGATTGATGACGTTGTTCTTGGCGCCGGCCGTGGACGCCCAGATTTTTTGACCGTCGATCACCCATTCGTTGCCATCTTTCACGGCCGTCGTCCGCATCGCCCCGATATCGGAGCCGGCATCGGCTTCCGACATCGAGATCGAGAATTTGATTTTTCCGGCGAGAAATTTCGGCAGCCAATGCCGCTTCTGCTCCTCCGACGCCATGCGCACGAGGTTGAGGCCGCAAAAGATGCCGCCCGTATAGGCCATCACCAGATCGGCGGACACGCGGGCGATCTCCTCGGCGACGATCACCATGTCGAGGACGCTGCCGCCGGCGCCGCCGTATTCTTCCGGGAACGGCAATGCCAAAAGCCCGGCCTCGGCGCAGGCCTGGAACAGCTCCTCGGGATAACTGCGTTCGCGATCGTGCTTGCGCACATATTCGGGCGGCGCGTGCTTTTGCAAAAGCTTGCGCACGCTGTCGCGCAACAGCGTCTGTTCCTCGGTGAAGCCGAAATCCATGACGATCCATCCCAACTCCCTCCCTGCCCGCCCCGCTTGCGGGGGAGGGGTATGAAGGGGGCGGCCAGCAAAATACAATCCGTCCGTCGACGCAACACCCGCCGACATCAACCGAGGTGCCAATGACCGAACCCGGCCAAATGTTCTCCGACGGCAAGACCTATGAACGGATGATGGGCCGCTGGAGCAAGCTCGCGGGGCGGATTTTTCTCGACTGGCTCGATCCGCCGAAGAACCTGAACTGGATCGAAGTCGGCTGCGGCAACGGCGCTTTCACCGAGGAACTGATTGCGCGAGGCGCGCCGCGCGCGGTGTCGGCGGTTGACCCGTCGCCGGGCCAGCTCGACTTCGCGCGAAGGCGGCCCGCGGCGAAGCTGGCGCAGTTCAGCCTGGGTGACGCGCTGGCGCTGCCCTTTCCCGACCGCAGTTTTGATGCGGCGGCGATGGCGCTTGTCATCACGTTTGTCCCCGATGCCGCCAAAGCGGTCGCGGAGATGGCGCGGGTGGTGCGGCCCGGCGGTCTCGTCGCCACCTATATGTGGGACACGCTCAATGGCGGCGTGCCGCTGACGCCGATCGAAGCGGCGCTGAAAGCCATCGGCAAGCCGCCGCCGACACGCGCCAGCGCCGCCGCCTCGGGACGCGACGCCATGCAAGGCTTCTGGCAGGCGGCAGGGCTGCAATCGATCGAGATGCGCGAAATCCGCATCCCGGTCGCCTATGCGAGCTTCGACGATTTCTGCGAGTCGAACATCGTGCCGATCGGGCCGTCCGGGCAGCTGATCAGCGCCCTGTCGCCGGACGAACTGGAACAACTCAAAGCACAGCTGCGCAAACAATTGCCCATCGCAGCCGATGGCCGTATCGCCTATGAAGCCTTCGCCAATGCAGTGAAGGGCCGCGTTCCGGGGTGATGCTTTAAGCCATGCCGCCCGGCATGATCGCCTGACGGCCGAGTTGCTGCCAGGCCATCGGCGCGCCGGCGTTTTTGGCGGCTTCCTCGGGCGGCAGGTTTTTATCCCAGCGCATGCCGATGAAGCGCTGGCCGTTGACGCCGTCCGACGCGTTCGAGCACAGCCAGATCAGCGGCGCTACCATCACCTCGGGCGGGATCAGCTTGGTGCGATCAGGCTCCTGCGCGCGCGACACGAGGCGCGTGTTGGCCGCACCGCCCGGCACCAGCACGTTGGCGCTCACGCCGGAGCCCTCGAGCTCCTGCGCCATGGCGAGGAGATGCGCCTCGTTCGCCGCCTTGGAGCCGCCATAGGGCTGCATAGCGGCGCGATACATGGTGTCGAGACTCGTCGTCACGTTGATGA
Source organism: uncultured Alphaproteobacteria bacterium (assembly GCA_963724715.1). Taxonomy (GTDB): domain Bacteria; phylum Pseudomonadota; class Alphaproteobacteria; order Rhizobiales; family Xanthobacteraceae; genus BOG-931. The sequence continues at coordinate 1,525,009 of CAVRVV010000009.1, forward strand.
TGCGGCCCCAGCCTTGCTTGAGCATGACCGGCGTCGCCGCGCGCGTCATCAAAAACACGGCGACCACATTGACGTCGATGACGCGGCGGAATTCGGTCGGCGTCACCTCCCAGAATTTGCCGACCGGCTGGCCTTCGGGGCGCAGCAGGCTGGTATTGATGCCGGCATTGTTGATCAGGATGTCGAGGCGGCCGAAATGCTCCATGGTGGCGCGCACGATTTTCGGCGCGCTGTCGTCACGCGTGATGTCGGCGACGATGCCTTGGATGCGCTCGCCGGCGCCGCGTTGATCGGCGCCGCTTTCGGTTTCTTCGAGCGCCGGCGCGTCGATCTCGATGGCGGCGACGCGCGCGCCGGCTTCGAGCAATCCGAGCGTCATCACCTGGCCGAGGCCGCGCCCGGCGCCGGTGACGATCGCGACTTTTCCATCAAGCGTTGCGGCCATGATTGTCCCTCATTCGATGGTGATGTGGCGTTGCTGGATCACAGCGCCGAGTTCTTTCGACGTCTTGACCCATAGTGCCGTGAATTCCTGCGGCGTGCCGCCGCCGGGTTCCCAGCCGTCGTCGGCGAGCCGCGCGCCAATCTCGGGTGAGCGGACGATCTTGCTCACATCCGCGGCGATCTTGTCGACGATTGCTTTCGGCGTTGCGGCCGGCACAAACAAAGCGAACCAGCTGTTGACTTCGAAGTTCGGGAAACCCGCTTCGGTAAATGTCGGCACGTCGGGAACGCTGGCATTTCGCCGGGTGCCGGTCACCGCCAGCGCCCGCAACTGGCCCGACGTGACCAGCGGCTTTGCCGAGCCCATTTCGCCCATGACCATCGGAATATGGCCGCCGAGCAAATCCTGCATTGCCGGCGCCACGCCGCGATAGGCGACATGCTGGAATTTCGTGCCGTAGTTGAGATTGAACATTTCGCCGATCAGATGCATCTGCGAACCGACGCCGGGACTGCCGAACGGCACCGGCGTCGTCTTGGCATATTCGACCAACTCTTTCATGGAGTGAAACGGCGAAGACGGCGCGACGAGGCAGATCAGCGGCGAATACGACAGCACCGTCACGCCGGCAAAATCGCGCACCGGGTCATAGCCGAGATTGGGATTGAGAAATTGCGCGATGGCGTGACTGCCGGCGACGCCGATCAGCACGGTGTAGCCATCGGCCGGCTGATGCATGACATATTCGCTAGCGACGGCGCCGACCGCGCCCGGCTTGTTTTCGATGACGACCGGCTGGCCCCAAGCCGCGCTGAGTTTCGGCGCGATCAGCCGGGCCACGATATCGACGCCGCCGCCCGGAGCGAAAGGCACGATGACGTGCACCGGCCGCGCCGGAAAATCCTGCGCTTGCGCCTGGGCTGTAGCGTCGGGGCCAAAAAGCGCGAAAGCCAATGCGGCGGTCGGCCAAAATCGCTTGCCCATGGCCATTGCCTTTTTCCTTTTGTTTCGGGTCATCGGCCGCCAGAACTGCAACAAATAGCCGGTCGCTTGCCCGCCGGCCATGCCCAGGCACAAGGAGCCAAGGAACGCGGGGCGGTTGCACCGGCGCCCCGTGCCGCCTATATTCCGGGCACCTTCCAGTCATCCCTGATGACGTTGAGTGGCTTCGCCCGGACGGGCGGGCGAAGCGCAGAGGAGATTTACCAATGGCGACCGCGCCCCTGATGCCGAAAGCAACCGCCGTGTGGCTGGTCGAAAATACCTCGCTGTCGTTCGACCAGATCGCGCAGCTCTGCAACCTGCATCCGCTGGAAGTGAAGGCAATCGCCGACGGCGACGCCGCGCAAGGCATCAAAGGGCTCGATCCGATCCTCACCGGACAATTGACCCGCGAGGAAATCTCCGCCGCCGAAGCCGACCCGAACCACCGCCTGCACATCGCCGATCCGAAGGTGCGCTTGCCGGAAGCGAAGCCGAAGAAGGGCCCGCGCTACACGCCGGTGTCGCGCCGCCAGGACCGGCCGAACGCCATCCTGTGGCTGGTGCGCAACCATCCCGAGCTCAAGGACAGCGCCATCATGCGGCTTGTTGGCACCACCAAGTCGACCATTTCGGCGATCCGCGACCGCACCCACTGGAACTCGACCAATCTGACGCCGCTCGATCCGGTGACGCTCGGGCTGTGCTCGCAGATCGATCTCGACATCGAGGTGCAGAAAGCGGCCAAGGAGAAGCCGGTGCCGATCGAGGCCCAGGGCGCGACGCTGCTGCCTGCTTCCGTCACCACGGCGCCAAAGGAGGAGCCCGAACCCGCCGCACCGGCTCCGGCGAAGAAGTCCGACGAGCTCGATGTCAACGCCGTGTTCGCCAAGCTCAAGCAGCTTGGTGGGAAGAACGAGTAACCCCCTGCGTCATTCCGGGGCGCGGGCGTTAGCCTGCGAGCCCGGAATCCATATTCACCGCCGATTCAGTTCTGCACCGATCGTGGCTATGGATTCCGGACTTGCCGCTTTGCGGCAATCCGGAATGACAGCTCACAGTCACCCCCGATCATTCCGCAACACAACGCACGCCCCGCCGGCGGCGATGAGCTTGTTGCAGAATTTTTCCAGATACGCGCGATTGTCGTCAGCAATGCGGATGTTGTAGCGCATGGCGCTGCCAAGCCCGATGCCGCGGCTACGGATGACGATCGGCTCGCGATCGCCGATCAACGCGGCGTATCGTTTCGCAATCATGCGATAGACCGCCCAGGCCCTGCTCTCCGACCAATTGGCAGTCAGCTGCATGCCCCAGCGCGGCACATAAGCGGCGATGCGCTGCGCCTGTTCCTTCGGCGCCAAGATCAAATTCGCCAGCCGCGTGCACGGCACGCCCTGCGGGATCGTGGTCTCCGCGGTCTGCGGCGGCGACGGCGAGGCCCATTCGTCAGCGGTCCAGCCGGTAATGATGGCGACGTAATTGCGCGTCTCTTCCGGCAACGCGCGGCGCCCGGCGAGCCACGCACTCACCCGCCCCGGACCGGCATTGTAGCCCGCCGCGGCGAGTCCCAGATTGCCAAACTTGGTCTGCAGATCGTGCAGATAACTCGCCGAATTCTTCAGCGCCTCGATCGGGTCGAACGGATCGGCCAAACCACGCCAATCCGCCGTCCGCGGCATGAACTGCGCGATACCCTGCGCGCCCTTGGGGCTCACCGCCTGCGCATTGAAGCGGCTCTCCTGCCAGATTACGCGGGCGAAGAATTCGACCGGAAGCCCGTTCGCGGCGGCGTCCTCCTCGACCGCGCGGCAAATGTCGTCGGCGGTCGGGGCCTGGGGAGTGATCGCTCGGCTTTGTTCGACCGGCGAACTCGTGGGCGACTGCGCGTTCACTGGCGCGTTCACAGCGATCAATGCGCATATGAGCAGTTGCCCGGCAAAACGGATCATGCCTGGCAGCGTACGAAATTGAATGCGACCCCGCCAGCTATTGTATTTACATAATGTATTCACATATGGTAATTGTCGCGCATGGACTTTGAATGGGACGAGCGCAAACGCGCCCAGGTCATCGAAGATCGCGCGCTCGATTTGGCATCGGCCTATCTGTTTTTCGACGGGCGCCCGGCGGTCCACCAGCCGACGCCACGTAACGAGGAGGAACGGTGGAAAACTACAGTGGAGATTGAAGGAACTCTCTTCACTGTCGTCTGGACTTGGCGTGGCGAGAATATCCGCGTGATTACAATGAGGCGAGCGCATGAGCAGGAAATCAGGAGCTATCGTGAAACGTTCGGTGGCTGAACTGCACGCGATGCAAAAGCGCGGCGAGATCAAGAGCGACTGGAAGGCAGCGGCGAAAAAGCCCCTACCCTCGGGCCGCGATCCCGACGACGCGATGGAAGAGATCGACTGGCTCACCACTGAGCTGCCAAAGCCGCAGCGCAAGGGGCATATGACGTTGCGGATCGATTCGGACGTGCTTGCGTGGTTTCGCGCTCAAGGGAAGGGCTACCAGTCGCGGATCAATGCGATTTTGCGGAAATATTTTGAACAGCATACGAGGTGATCGAAATCACCCATCTTGGGCAAGCTCCTCATATTCGTCTAGGATTGAGTCGTTCGTGTGGTGCAAATGCTTCATTTCGGATATTTCTTTGACCGCGTCATATGAAATATAAGAGCAGCTCTCATAAAGAGGCCCTTTCTCCAGCAAAGAAAACACCGGTCGAGTAATCTCACGCATGACTTTCTCACGCTTGTCATCAGGTGCAACTATATGCAATCGAATGTCCATATTCGGCTGCAACGCCAATAAATCCGCCATCCGTAATAGTCCCGAATATATCGCAGTCGTGTGCTCTATCTCAAAGGCACGCGCCATCGACCGTCCCTTCATCCAAATAACGTCTATTTGTTCGACCGTACGCAGCGTATTATCATCATAGTTTAGCGGAAGAACGTCCAGAAATGCATGATGAATGTCATCTGGTACTTGTTCAAGTACGCGTTGCTTGTCCGATCTTGGAACCCAGATTCGAAAGCCCATTTCCGCGCCAATACGTGAAATTATCGATTGCACTTTCAGCGACTCTCGAAAACTCTCCTTTGAAACTGTAGTTTCCGCGCCGAGATCTTCGATCTCATTCTCGGCTGGAATTTCCACCACCACGGAGCGATCGACGGTTCGGACTGTCGACTTCAATCCGAGGCGCTGTTTGTCAGTTGCAGAAAGCGGATATGATTTTGGCTTTGTGGCTTGTGCAACTAACATATTGTGAAGAATTTTACCGTCATCTGCCTTGATTTCACGCAATGACGCTCGCAAATTCAAAAACTGAGCCCATCCTACGACACCTTTTTTGATACCCTCTGTGAATGACACTTGAGACCAGACGCTCTCGTCAAGCATTGGAATAGATTGCTCAAGATCAAGCGTAATTAGCGGCTGGACACGAAAGCGTACAACGAACGGATCCGGATTCAAAAAAATTGGTGTCGTGTCGGTAAAGTTCTTGGAGGTTATCTGCAATACACCGCACCAACGGGAGACACGAACGAGATAACAAAGAAAGATATCACCGGGCTCGATTCGCTCGGCACTTTTTCGCTGTTTTTCGCGAAATCCGCTTATTCCACCACCGTGCTCCCTAAACGCTGCCCAAGTCTCCGGCGTGAATAAATCTAGATAATAACGCATCACGCAATGCCCTTCCCCTTCATCGCGGCCCCGATCTCATCCAAAACCACCGGATCATCGATCGTCGCCGGCATCTGCCACTCATCGCCATCAGCGATCTTCTTGATCGTTCCGCGTAAAATCTTTCCCGAGCGCGTCTTCGGCAGCCGCGCCACGGTGATGGCGAGCTTGAACGCCGCCACCGGGCCGATCTTGTCGCGAATGAGCGCGACGCATTCCTTCTCGATCTCCGTCGGCGGCCGGTTGACGCCGGATTTGAGCACGATGAAGCCGCACGGCACTTCGCCCTTCAATTCGTCTTTGATGCCCAGCACGGCGCACTCGGCGACGTCGGGGTGCGAAGCCAGCACCTCTTCCATGCCGCCGGTCGAGAGCCTATGGCCGGCGACGTTGATGATGTCGTCGGTGCGGCCCATGACGAAGATGTAGCCGTCGCCGTCCTTGAAGCCGGCGTCGGCGGTTTTGTAATAGCCCGGAAATTCGTCGAGATAGCTTTCGCGCATGCGCGCGTCGGCCTGCCACAGAGTCGGCAGGCAAGCCGGCGGCAGCGGCAGTTTGACCACGATCGAGCCCATCGTGTTGGCGGCGACCTCGTGGTTCGCCTCGTCGACGACGCGGATGTCGTAGCCGGGCATCGCCACCGTGGGCGAGCCGTGTTTGATGGGCAACATGCCGAGGCCGACCGGATTGCCGGCGATGCACCAGCCGGTCTCGGTCTGCCACCAGTGATCGATCACCGGGGTTTTCAGAAGCGCTTCCGCCCATTCCAGCGTCGGTGGGTCGGCGCGCTCGCCGGCGAGGAACAGGGTGCGGAATTTTTTCAGGTCGTGCTGCGCGAACAGTTTGCCTTGCGGGTCTTCCTTCTTGATGGCGCGGAACGCGGTCGGCGCCGTGAACACGGCCACCGCACCGTGCTCGGCGATGACGCGCCAGAACGCGCCGGCGTCGGGCGTGCCGACCGGCTTGCCCTCATAGAGGATCGTGGTGCAGCCGTGGAACAGCGGCGCGTAGACGATATAAGAGTGGCCGACGACCCAGCCGATATCCGACGCCGTCCACCACACCTCGCCCGGCGCGATGCCGTAGAGATTTTGCATCGACCATTGCAGCGCAACCATGTGGCCGCCATTGTCGCGCATCACGCCCTTGGGCCGGCCGGTAGTGCCCGACGTATAGAGAATGTAGAGCGGATCGGTCGCGGCGACCGGCACGCAATCGAAGGCGGAGCGCGCGTGGATCAGCGCGTGATCGCGCATCGCCGCCCAGTCGCGGTCGCGGCCGTCGATTAGCTTTGCCTCGGCCTGCGGCCGCTGCAGGATCAGGCAGGCGTCGGGTTTGTGCTGGGCGAGATTGATCGCCTCGTCGAGCAGCGGCTTGTAGGCGACGATGCGGCCGGGCTCGATACCGCAGCTTGCCGAGAGGATCACTTTCGGCTTGGCATCGTCGATCCGCGTCGCCAATTCGCGCGCGGCAAAACCGCCGAACACCACCGAGTGGACGGCGCCGATGCGCGCGCAGGCCAGCATGGCGAACACCGCCTCCGGCACCATCGGCATATAGAGAATGACGCGATCGCCCTTTTGCACGCCGAGATCGCGCAGCATGCCGCCGAGCACCTGGATCTCGGTCAGCAGCCGGTGATAGGTGATGGCGCGTTTTTGGCCGGCGAGCGGCGAGTCGTAGATGATCGCCGTCTGCTCGCCGCGCCCGGCATCGACGTGGCGGTCGACCGCATTGAAGCAGGTGTTGCAGACGCCGCCGACGAACCAGCGGCCGTAGACGCCGGCGTTCGGATCGAACACGGTTTTGGGCTTTTCGATCCAATCGATGGCGGCCGCCGCTTCGCCCCAAAAACCTTGCGGATCGCGCTGCCAACGCGCGTAGACCTCGTGATAGCGGCTCGAACGGGCGTCCATGACTGTCTCCTCGCCCTCCCCGCCTGCCGGGAGAGGTGGATTTCTCGGCGTATTTTCAGCGCCATAGCGATGTTTGCAAGCGACATCGCGCTGCTGCCATGACATTGATCAAAACCGTCCGTCTTGGCTACGCTATAAGAAATCAAAAGAAAAAACCGGCCAAGCCGGCAAACGGGGAAAGCCATGCCGACAGCCTACGACACCGATCTCGACCGCAACGCGGCCAATTTCCAGCCGCTGACGCCGCTGTCGTTCCTGGCGCGCGCCGCCGCCGTGTATCCGGATCAGACCGCGATCATCCACGGCAAGCGCTCGTGGACCTACCGCGAGTTTTTCGCGCGCGCGAAAAAACTTGCCTCCGCGCTCGCCAAGCGCGGCATCAAGCGCGGCGACACGGTCGCGGTGGTGCTGCCCAATGTGCCGGCGATGCTGGAGGCGCACTATGGCGTCGCCATGGCCGGTGCCGTACTCAATTCGATCAACACCCGGCTCGATGCCGCCATCATCGCGTTTACGCTTGACCACGGCGAGGCCAAGGTGCTGATCGCCGACCGCGAGTTCTCCAAGGTGGTCAAGGACGCGCTCGGCGCCTGCAAGGCCAAGCCGCTGGTGATCGACTATGACGACCCGGAATTCTCAGGTCCCGGCGAGCGGCTCGGCAATCTCGAATACGAAGAGTTCGTCAGCCAAGGCGACGCCGACTTCGCCTGGCTGATGCCGAACGACGAATGGGATGCCATTTCGCTGAACTATACGTCGGGCACCACGGGCGATCCCAAAGGCGTCGTCTATCATCATCGCGGCGCCTATCTGTTGGCGATGGCGAACGTCATCACCTGCGCCATGGCCAAGCATCCGGTCTATCTCTGGACCTTGCCGATGTTCCACTGCAACGGCTGGTGCTTCCCATGGACCTTGTCGGTGGTCGCGGGTACTCACGTTTGCTTACGAGCAGTTCGCGCGGCGCCGATTTTTGACGCCATCGCCACCCACAAGGTGACGCATCTGTGCGGCGCGCCGGTCGTGATGTCGACCTTGCTCAACGCGCCGGAAGAGGAGCGAAAGCCTCTGCCCCACGTCGTCGAGTTCGTCACCGCAGCAGCCCCGCCGCCGGAATCGGTGCTGGCGGCGATGAAGGCAGCCGGCTTCAACGTTACCCACGTCTACGGCCTGACCGAGACCTATGGGCCGGCGAGCGTCAACGACTGGCATCGCGAATGGGACGCGCTGCCGGGCTCCGAGCAGGCGGCGAAGAAAGCGCGCCAAGGCGTCAGCTATCCGGTGCTCGACGCGCTCGACGTGCGCGATCCGGAAACCATGGCAGCGGTGCCGCGCGACGGCGAGACGCTCGGCGAAGTGATGTTCCGCGGCAATGTGGTGATGAAGGGCTATCTGAAAAACAAGGCGTCGACCGCCGCGGCCTTCGCCGGCGGCTGGTTTCACTCCGGCGACCTCGGCGTCATCCATCCCGACGGCTACATTCAGCTCAAGGACCGCTCCAAGGACATCATCATCTCCGGCGGCGAGAACATTTCCTCGATCGAAGTCGAGGACGCGCTGTACAAGCACCCGGCGGTGCAGGTGGTCGCCGTGGTCGCCAAGCCCGACGACAAATGGGGCGAGACACCGTGCGCCTTCGTCGAGCTAAAACCCGACGCCAGCGCGACCGCCGAGGAGTTGATCGCTTGGTGCCGAAAGCACCTCGCCGCCTACAAATGCCCGCGCCACATCGTGTTCGAAACCGTGCCGAAGACGAGCACCGGCAAAATCCAGAAATTCAAGCTGCGGGAGACGGCGAAGCGAGTGTGACGGATATGCCGGACTTTGACGACGAAGATCATGTAAGCAGCACGTTGCGATGGAAAGACGTCGTGCTCCCTGCATCGGTAACCGAGTCCGATGTGGACAAATTAATTTTCGCGGCACTGAAGGAGAATTGGCGCAAAGTAGCGATGATCGTCGGCAATGTCTTTCAGACGTGCAAAGCCCGTTCAATTCCTCTTAGCGATGAAGTGATTGCGGCACGCATTCAGGAATTGGCGGAGACCGGACGCATCGAAAGCCAAGGCAATCTGACCAAATGGCGCTACAGCGAGGTGCGCCTACGGCGGGGCTAGGGTATGGCTTAAGCTGCCTCAGCCTCCATGACGCTCACCACCAGCCGCTTGCCAAGTGCACGCAATGCGACGATCAGCGCCGGTAACTTGGTCGGATGCTTGGGGTCGAGAATACGGCGCACTTCCTTTTCGTCCTTGCCGATGCGGCGCGCCAATTCACTTTTGCTAATTCCTGCGGCAGTAAAAGATTCCAAGACCGCTAGCTTAGCCGCCACGTCGGGAGCAACCGCAATGTCGACCAAGGTTCGGCCTTTGGCACGCGGCTTCGGCAACGACTTGCCGCGCACGAGATAGCTCAGCAGCCCAAGGCCTAACGCTTCCTCCGCCATTGCGCGCGCGTCGGCTTGGCCGCGGCCTTGGGTGACGACCTCGGGCACATCGGGAAACGTGACGACGATGTTGCCGCGTCGATCCCCGGATTCGAACGATGCGCGATAGGCGTAAGCCTTCATGATCTTGCTTTCCTCAGTCCAGTCCGAGTTGCTTCCTGATCTTGCGCGCCGTTTTCGGATCGATTTCCCGCGATGGCACAGTGGTCAGTCGGTCACCAATAAACACCATCATGTGACCGCCCTTGCCTCGCCACTTCTCGGCGCGGAACGACAACCCTCTCTTGCGAGCTTCGTCCCGCAACTCGGCAATGAATTTGTCGCGCTTGTCCATTGCCGGCGAGGAAAACCCGGATGACGCGCTGTTAGTATCGGACAAAAATGTCCGAGCGTCAAGGTCGTTAAAAATGCCTCTCATCCCGCGCACGCAGGAATCCAGCAGACACGCCTGATTTGAAATAAAGCACCCCGACGCCCCCGCTCGCGCGGGGACGCACGAACACAATAACCGCTGTGTTTAGCCGCTTAGTGGACGAGTTCGTCGTGCCGTAAGCGCACGATCTCGTCCTTTACGTACAGTTTCTTGCGCTTCAATTGCGCGATTTCCAGGTCGTCCGTCGATGGGTGGGTGAGTGCTTCGCTAATTTCGGTTTCGAGTGCTTGGTGCCGTCTTTCGAGTTCCGCGAGATGCGCTTCAATCGCCATGTGGCCTGTCTCCTTGCGCGTCAAATCCGTGGCTTAATCAGATCGACCTACGCCAGCCCAACATGCCAAATCATACGCCTTTTCGGGGCGTTGGAAAATCCCCTTTGTGCACTGTTCCCCTATGCCAAAGTATCATCCGGGCTTGTCGGGCGTTAACCAAAACGCGATAATCCAGAACCACTTACCGGCCTAAACGGCGCCAAAGGCCAACCGAGCGGCCACCACGGCGCGACCAAGGCGGCGATGACGCAAGAGGAAGAACGCGAGCTTCGGGCGCAGCTTGCGCGCCTGCAGCAGGAGCATCGCGACCTCGACGCCGCGATTGCGGCGCTGCAGCATTCGTTGGGCGCCGACGTCATCCAGGTGCAGCGCCTGAAGAAGCGCAAGCTGCAGTTGCGCGACCGCATCACCTTCATCGAAGACCAGCTGACGCCGGATATCATTGCATAAAGCGTCATTCCGGGGCGCGCGAAGCGCGAGCCCGGAATCCATAATCACGATCGGTGCTTATTCTGCCCGGACAGGGACTATGGATTCCGGATAGCCGCTACGCGGCTTCCGGAATGACCGTCACGGCGCTCATTCTTGCGCGCATACATCGCCGCGTCGGCGCGGGCGATGACGTCGGCGGGGGTGTCGAGCGCGCCAAGGAGCACAACGCCGGCGGAGGCGCCGACGACCAGCGTCGAAGAGCTCCAGCGCACCGGCGTTCCATAGACAGCGGCTTCGAGCGCGCCGGCCTTGGCGGCGGCATTGCTGCCGTTGACGTTCCACAACAGCACGGCGAATTCGTCGCCGCCGATGCGCGCCACCACATCGGAGGCGCGCACGTTGCGGACCAGCGCCGCCGCGATCGCCTTGAGCACGGCATCGCCGGCGCTATGGCCGTGGCGGTCGTTGACCGGCTTAAAGCCGTCGAGATCGATATAGATCAGCGCCGCGCTGGTGCCATAGCGCTTGACGTAAGCCAGCGAGCGCTTGAGCTCACGCTCGAAACCGCGGCGGTTGAGCACATCGGTCAGCGGATCGACGTCGACCCTCGCCTCGAGATCCAGAATGCGCGCGCGCGAATCCTGCAGTTGCGCCGCCAAGGCATCGACCTCGGCGGCAAGCCGCATGACGACCGCGCGCGATGGCAGGCGCGAAGCTTTGGCTGCTTCGGCACTGGCGTGCTTGCCGGTTTGCGGGCGGGAGGATTTTGGTTGCGACCGCCGCGACGGCTTGCGCTCCGACTTTGCCGCCCTGCGTTTCATTTGCAGTGAAATTCCCGAAGCCCGAATCGCAAAGCGAGGATAGCGCGTGCCCCGGTCCGGCACAGCGCCCGCCGCCGGACCGCGCAAATCGCCCGTCATATGGGGCATAGAAAGCCTGCGACGGAATGTCGCAGTGGTCACTCGGCCTGGAGAAATCCGACCGGTTCCGTCTGCGCGTCATCGAACACCGCCGCCGTCAGCGGCCCGCCGAATACGGCGCCGGTGTCGAGATTCAGCCGATTGCCGTGCAGATCGGGCACGCCATCCACCAGCGGCGTATGGCCGTGCACGATCAGGCGGCCGTAGTCGCCGCGATGCGACAGGAACGGTTCTCTGATCCACAGCAGATCGAAGTCGTCCTGCGTCTCGATCGGTGTAGCGGGATTGACGCCAGCATGGACGAAAAAGCGCCGGCCGTCGTCATAACACAAAGGCAGCGCGCGCAACCAATCGATATGGGCGCGCGGCAGCTCGCCCGGCTCAGCGATACCGTAACTCTTAAGCGTCGCCAGCCCACCTTGCGCAAACCACAGCTGCGAGGGGCTCCCGCCGTCGATGACCGCGAGCGCCATCGCTTCGTGGTTTCCCATCAGCGTCACGACGCTTTCGCCGTGCTGCGCTTTCAGATCCATCAAACAATCGATGACGGCGGACGATTGCGGTCCGCGGTCGATGTAGTCGCCGACAAATACGAATGCCGACGGCCGGCCGTCGGCGTGCTTTTCGCAACGCAGCAAGAGGCTGCGGAGCTTATCCAAACAGCCGTGAATATCGCCGATGGCGTAGGTCAGAGGCATTGCAGTCTTTTAACCGCGATCGCTTTTCAATGATGGCGATATTCAGGCATAGCCGTTCAGTCCGCGTTCACCAAAAAATGGGAACCTGGGCGCGCTGGGGGCGATTGGAGTTCTGTAAAGAACCCACGCCTGTCGAGGTGAATATCATGCGGAAGATTTTGACGGCTCTGGTTGCGGCAACAGCTATCGCCGCAGCGGCAGTGGCAACATCGGGCACGGCGGAGGCGGCCTGGGGCGGCTGGCATGGCGGCTGGCGCGGTGGATGGGGTTGGGGTCCCGGCCCGGTCATCGGCGGACTTGCTGCCGGCGCCCTGATCGGCGGCGCTTTGGCGGCGCCGTATTTCTACCCATACCCTGCCGGTTACTACGCCGGCTACTACGCGCCGCCGCCATACGGCGGCCCTTGCGTGTGGCGGCGGGTATGGACCGGATATGGCTGGGTGCGCGCCTGCGTCTGACCGCGCGTCCAACTTTTCGGACCTGAAAAAGCTGCGGCGGTGCGCATGGCTGCGGCTTGATTGGCGGTCCATGTACCAGGACACCACCGCCGGCGCACCCTACTTCCGCCAAAGAGTCCCGCCAAAATGGCGAAAGGGTGCGCAAGTGGTGCCGCGAAAATCGGGGGTTTCACGGGGACTTCCGCTGACAAAATTTCAGATCGACACCCGTCCGATCGCTTGAGGAGAACACATGCATAAGTCTCTCGTTGGCCTTGCCGCCGCAGCGGGCATCGGCCTTGCTTCATTGGCGGCGCCGGCTCCGGCGAACGCCGGCTGCTGGGGCTGCGGCGTCGGCTTCGGCGTCCTCGGCGGCGTCGCCGCGGGCGCTATCATCGGCAGCGCCATCGCCAACAGCCCGCCGCCGGGCTATTACCCGCCGCCCGGATATTATCCGCCGCCACCGCCCGGATATTACCCGCCGCCGCCGGCTGCCTATGGCCCGCCGCCCGGCGCCGGTTATGCGCAGCTCGCGCCTGGCTGCTATTGGGCGCAGCGCCGGGTTTGGGTCGAGGGTGTCGGCTACCGGATGCGAACCGTTCAGGCCTGTCAGTAAGCCGGCCTAGTCCTGACCGCGCAACAGCGCAGAATTTTTCCGGCCGGCTGGCAACAGCCGGCCGGTTTGTTTTTTGGCTTTAATCTGTTTATGCGCAAGATCGTTTTGCGGTCATGCCGTAATACACTGCATCGGGTGCGCAATTTGCTTCGTGCGACAATGCCGGTAGAGACCACGAGAGACGTGAGCGTGGATTCCGTTTCAGCCGATCGGGAGGACGCGGTTGTCGAGCGCACAGGCGCCGCACAAAGAGCCGTCACAAACGTGCGGCGGTACGCTTGGCTGGCGTTTGCGATTTCGCGCGAGATCGTCGCCTGGGCGTGGGAAGCGGCGTCGGAAAAATTGTCCCGCACCCGGGCGGGCAAGCGCGCGATGACGGTGCTGATGGGAATCGTCGTCAGCGTGCTGTGCGTCTATGCCGGCGTGCTGGCGATGCTGTATTTCACCCAGCGCTCGCTGATGTATTTTCCCGAAACCATCCACACCGCGCCGGCCGCGGCGGGACTGCCGCAGGCCGAAGAAGTCACGCTGACCACGTCCGACGGCGAGCACATCATCGCCTGGCACGTGCCGCCGCGCGACGGCAAGCCGGTTATTCTTTATTTCCACGGCAACGGCGGCGCGCTGCGCTATCGCGTCGAGCGCTTCACCCGGCTGATGACCGACGGCATCGGCATCGTCGCGGTGGAATATCGCGGCTATGGCGGCTCGAGCGGCAGCCCGAGCGAACGCGGCCTCATCGCCGATGCCGAAGCCGGTTACGCCTTCGCCGCGGCGCGCTATCCAGCTCAGCAGGTTGTGCTGTGGGGCGAATCGCTTGGCTCAGGCGTCGCGCTGGCGCTGGCGGCGGAAAAACCGGTGGGCCGCGTCATCCTGGAAGCGCCGTTCACGTCCGCCGCCGCGGTCGCCGCCAAGCACTACTGGTACGTGCCAGTCGGACTGTTGATGACCGATCAATTCCGCTCCGACGCGCGCATCGGCAAGGTCACCGCGCCGCTGTTGATCCTGCACGGCGCCAAGGACCAGACCGTGCCCTATGCCATGGGTGAGCACCTATTCGATCTCGCCAACAAGCCGAAGCACATCGTGCGTTTCCTCGACGGCGGCCACGAAGACCTCGACAAGAACGGGGCGCTGATCGCCATCGGACGATTCCTGGCGGGGGATTTGGATTAATTCCCCGTCATTCCGGAGCCGAGCCAACGGGTCCGGCCCGAAGTGGCCGGCCCGATGACAGGCTCCGCGAGGAACCCGGAATCCATAACCACGATTCGTGAATATGGATTCCGGACTTGCCGCCACGCGGCAATCCGGAATGACGGCGACTTACTGCGGCACGGTCATCAACTCGAGCACGTGGCCATTGGGATCGCGGAAATAGACCCCGCGGCCGCCGTTCCAATCGTTGAGCTTGCCGTCGTCGGGGCTCCACGGCGCACTGCCGTAAGCGATCTTGGCTTTCTTGATGCGGCCGAGGATGGCGTCGAACTCGGCCTTGCTGACATGAAACGCGTAATGATGGCTCTCGAACTTGGAATCGTCGTCGAACAATAGCGTCAACGTCTTGTTGACCCGCACCGGCGCGAAATAGCCGCTGCGCCCGCGCTTCAGGCCGAAAATATTGGCGAAGAATTTGGCCGCCGCGACTTTGTCGCGCGCCGGCACGATGGCGTGGTTGAGCGTGATGGTCATTGCTGCCTCCGCTAACTTGCGCGATCAAAATGTCTGATAGGTCTGCCCTGCGCGGCCGCCGACCCGGGCAAAACCGGTCTGCGCCGGTTGATATTTGTCGTTGATGTTGAGCGCCTTCGCATAAGAGCCCGCGGCCTTTTCTTTCAGCCCGAGCCGCTCGTAGGCGAGGCCGCGGCTGGCCCAGGCTTTGGCGCTCGTCGGATCGGCCTGCACCGCTTCATCGAGATCGCTCGCCGCCGACTTGTTGTCGCCGACCGCGAGGTAACTCAAGCCGCGCGCGATGAACAGATCGGTGCGCTGCGTGGTGAGCCCGAGCGCGGTGGAGAAATCGTCGATGGCGAACTGGTGCTGGCGCTGGCTCTGATAGAGCAGGCCGCGGCTGTAATAGGCCTCCGCGTTATCAGGCTTGAGCGCGATCGCTTTGTTGAAATCGGCCAGCGCCTGGGCGCTCTTGCCTTGCTGGCTCTCGACCATGCCGCGGCCGACATAGGCTGTCGCATAGCCGGCATCGAGCGACAACGCCTTGTCGTAATCGGCCTGGGCTAGATCGAGCTTGCCCGTCTTGCGATAGACCAGGCCGCGATTGGCATAGGCCTGGGTGTAATTCGGATCGAGGCTGATCGCCTTGTTGAAGTCGGCCAGCGCCTGCTCGTTGCGTCCGGCTTCGCCGAACACCGAGCCGCGCATGTTGTAGGCCTGCGGGTCGTTGGGATGGTTTTCGATGACCTCGCTGAGCGACGTCAGGTTGGGTGCCGCCGTGGCGTAGGCCGGATCGTTGTTTTCGGCGGCGGGCGCATTGCCGAGCGTGGAGCAACCGGCCAACGCGAAAGCGGCGAACGCGAGCGCGATAACGCCCGCCCCATTCCGCCCGGCACTGGCGATGGTCGATCCTGTCATCCGAAAGCCCTTGGCCACGTCAGGCAAGACGATACCACCGCCGGGCGGCAAAAAAAGACGCGGGGGCCGTGAGCCCCCGCGCCGTGGTCGAAATCGCAATAAAATCGGGCTTTCGGCTTCAGCCGAAACGGGGCGCGCGCGGCGGGCCGGACCTGCCGGCGCCGAGACCGCCCGGGCCGCCGGGACCGGTCGGCTTCGGCTTCATCGGCAGGAGCCCCTCGCGCTGCAACTTCTTGCGCGCAAGCTTGCGGGCGCGGCGGATCGCCTCCGCCTTCTCCCGCGCTTTTTTTTCCGATGGTTTTTCGTAGTGGCCGCGGAGTTTCATCTCGCGGAAAACGCCCTCGCGCTGCATCTTTTTCTTCAGCACCTTAAGGGCCTGGTCGACATTGTTGTCACGGACGAGAACCTGCACGCGTGCTCCTTTTGTTGCAGTTAGGTTCGTGGGATTGCACGGCGGCGTTAGCGTAACCGCCCACGCCACCGTGGCGCGGCATGTAGCAGAACAGCGCCGGAAAGTCCATATATCGGGCCGGTTTCGGCCAAAGCCGGCTCGCGCCGGCCCCCTTTGTTACCCGGGCGCGCCTGGACGAAACGCATCGGCACCCGGACGCGACTTGCGCAGCGACAGGTTCTTGAGAGTCCGGTACAGGACCGTCAGCCAGGGCTGCGGCGCGCCGTCGCCGGCGTCGAACGGACAAACAAACGGCAGGTGATGCAGCTTGCGCAGCGCCACCCGGATGCTGCAATCGATGACGGTGTCGCCGCCGTATGGATTCTGCTTTCGCAAGTATTCCGGAATCTTGGCCGGCCCCCAGGCGGTGAAGCGGATATAGAGCGCCTCGTAGCCGTTGAAATTCGCCAGCATGTTGAAAAATTTCGGCTGGTAGCCGACCAACCCATGATCGATCAGGCCGCCGGCGGGAAGCTCGTGGTACATGACGCCGCCGACCCGGACCAAATGATGGATGATGCGAAACGCATTCATCTGATTGGCGACGTGCTCGGTGGTGCCGGCATTCACCACCAGGTCGAAGGCGCCGCGCAGCCGCTGCGGAACCTTGCCGCGGTTGAGATCGATCCGGATGGCATCGCCCTCGACATCGATGGCGCTGCGCGCAAATCCAAGCGCCGACCAGAACGGCGCCGAAGACGGTGCCGACTTGGTGAAATTCTCCGTGCCGACCGGCGTCAGGACCGGAGGCGAGGTGCAGCCGAACAGCCGGTAAGCCTCAGCCAGTCCCGGCGCGATCATCAAGGAATCGGAAACCTGCTGCGCGCCGATTTCCATGACGCGCGTGGCGCCGTCGAGCGCGCCCTTTTGCTTGAGTTCGATCAGATCGTTGAGGAAAACGTTGCCGAGACCCATGTACAAAATCCTATGAGAGCGCTGCGTTGCCGACAAGCTCAGTCGGCAAAGACGCGCGTCACGTGGCCCATCTTGCGGCCGGGCCGCACCGCGCTCTTGCCATAAAGATGCACCGCCGCGCCGGGAACGGCGAGCCAGTGCCGGTAATCCTCGACCTCGCTGCCGATGAGGTTCGTCATCTCGACCCTGCCGCGGCGGACCGGCTTGCCGAGCGGCCAGCCGGCCACCGCGCGGATGTGCTGCTCGAATTGCGACACCGAAGCGCCGTCAAGCGTCCAATGGCCGGAATTGTGCACCCGCGGCGCGATCTCGTTGACCAGGATCTCGCCGTCGCGCAGCACGAACATCTCGACCGCCAGCACGCCGACATAGTTGAATTTTTGCGCAATGGTCTCGGCGATGCGGCGCGCTTCTCGCGCCGTGGCTTCGGAGATCGCCGCCGGCACCCGCGACGTTTTCAAAATGTGATCGCGGTGCTCGTTCTCGGTGACGTCGAAACTTTCCACGGCGCCATCGTGGGCGCGCGCTGCCACCACCGACACTTCGCGCTCGAACGGCACGAAGGCTTCGAGGATGCAGGGCTGGCCGCCGACGTCGCGCCAGGCCGCCACCGGATCGGTGCCGTTCTTGATGGTGGCGTGGCCCTTGCCGTCGTAGCCGAAGCGGCGCGTCTTGAGGATCGCCGGCCGGCCGACGCGCTCGATCGCCGCTGCGAGCGCCTCGGGCGCGCCGACATCGGCAAATGCGGCGGTGCGGAAACCGAGCCCGGCGATAAAGTTTTTTTCCACGAGCCGGTCCTGGGTCGTCGCCAGCACCTGCGGATCGGGCAGCACCGGAACGCGCGCGGCGAGAAAGGTCGCGGTCTCCGCCGGCACGTTCTCGAACTCATAAGTGACGACGTCAACGTCGCCGGCGAAGCGGTCGAGTGCTTCGGTATCGGTATAGTCGGCGGTGGTGACGCGATGCACGACGTCGAAAGCGGGCGAGTCGGGCGACGGCGCAAAGACGTGGCACTTGAAGCCGAGCCGCGCCGCGGCCAGTGCCAGCATGCGGCCGAGCTGCCCGCCGCCCAAAATCCCGATCGTGGCTTCGGGCTGCAGAACCGGCGCCGCTTGGCTCACGCGCCGTCCTTCGGCTGTTCGGCGACGCTTTCGGTCTGGCGTTGCCGCCAGGCGTCGAGGCGGTTGCCGAGCGTCGGATCGCTCAGCGCCAAGACGCTGGCGGCGAGCAGCGCCGCATTGACGGCGCCGGCCGGTCCGATGGCGAGCGTGCCGACGGGAATGCCGGGCGGCATCTGCACGATGGAATAAAGCGAGTCCTGACCCGAAAGCGCCTTGGACTCCACCGGCACGCCGAATACCGGCAGGCTGGTGAGCGACGCGGTCATGCCGGGCAGATGCGCGGCGCCACCGGCCCCGGCGATGATCACCTTGAAACCGGCCGCTTTCGCGCCCTTGGCGAAGGCATAGAGCCGCTCGGGGGTGCGGTGCGCCGAGACGATGCGCGCCTCGTACGGCACGCCCAAAGCATCGAGCGTGTCGGCGGCATGCTTCATGGTCTGCCAGTCAGACTGGCTGCCCATGATAATAGCTACGGATTTCGCTCCCAGCGGCGCCACCGAAAATCCCTCTGCGCAAAGGAAGCGCCGGATTATAGACTCGCGCGTTGGAACGGCAAGGCGGCACCATATTTAAGGACCGGTGGACGATCGGGAGAGTTAACCCATGGAAATGAGCCAATTCCACTACCTGCCGCTGACGCCGGGCTTCTTTTCCATCCTGGTCGGCGTTTTCGGTATCGTGTTCTTGCTGCTGCAACTGGGGGCGTTGCGCTACGCCTATCTGAGCCTCGGCATCAGTGCCCGCTCCGCCATGTGTCTCCTGATCGCCTCGCTGATCGGCAGTTATTTCAACATCCCCGTAGCGGTGCTGCCGGCGAAGCAGGTGATGTCCGACCAGACGGTCAACTTCTTCGGCATGCAGTATGCGGTGCCGGTCGTGGTCAACTGGCCGGGCACGGTGATCGCGGTCAATATCGGCGGCGCGGTCATTCCGACCGTGATGTCGATCTATCTGCTCGCCAAGTATCAGCTGTGGACCCAGGGACTGATCGCGACCGCGGTCGTCGCGCTGATCATTCATTGGCTCGCCAATCCGGTTCCCGGCCTCGGCATCGCCGTGCCGGTGTTCATGCCGGCAGTGATCACCGCGATCGTCGCGGTGCTGCTGTCGCGCCAGGAGGCGGCGCCGCTTGCCTATATCGGCGGCGGGCTCGGCACGCTGATCGGCGCCGACATCACCAATCTCGACAAGGTGGCGGGCCTCGGCGCGCCGGTTGCCTCGATTGGCGGTGCCGGAACGTTCGATGGCATTTTCCTCACCGGCATCCTCGCCGTGCTGTTGGCGAGCCTTTATGCTCGGCCGCGGCAAGCCGAAACCAACCGAGGCTGATGACGATGCCTGACAAGTCGAGCGCGCCAAAGCTGCCGAGCCGCGATCCAAGCACGATCACGGATTATCACGCCCACATCTATTACGACCCGGCGAAAACCCGCGGCAAGGCGGAGCGCCTGCGCGAACGCGTGGCCGCGGCATTTCCGGGCGCCAAACTCGGCCGCTGGCACGACGAACTGGTCGGGCCGCATCCGCAATCGATGTTTCAGATCGCGTTTCCGGTCGACATGCTGGCGGGCTTCGTGCCGTGGCTGATGCTCAACCGCGACGGGCTGACCATCCTGCTCCATCCCGAGACCGGCGACGATTACACCGACCACTCGGCGCACGCCGCCTGGTTCGGCGCCGTGCTGCCACTGCGGCTCGACGTGTTCGGCAAGCGCAAGTGACGCGCAGGACGATGGTCGCGCGCACGATAGTCGCGGCATTCGCGATTGCATTCGTCTTCACGTTTGCTGCTCAATCCCATGCTGCTCAAGCCCAAGTTCGGCATTGCAGCAGCGGCACATGGTGCGGTCCGGGCCTTGGCTGCTGCAAGCCGGGGCTGGCCTGCGCGCCGAGCGGCGGCTGCATGACGCCGGGCTATCACGATTGCGGCCCGAAACGGGGTCTATGTCCGCCGCACTTTCATTGCGCGCCGGTCAAGGGCTGCGATCCAGATTAAAAATGTAAGGTGGGCAAAGGCGCGCAGTGCCATAGTCCGTCAAAGACGGGCGTAAACGCCCTAATGCTCGACGCGGCTCAGCGCAGCGTGGGCACGCTTCGCCCAGTTACAAACCGCGCTCGCGTTTGACCCGGTCGATGTAGCTCTCGACCTCAGGCGGCAAGGACCGCAAGCCGGCTCGGCCGGCGGCCGACAGATACGGACGCAGTTTCGATCCGACCAGAAACTGCGGTTGGCGGTCGGCGGGAATGACGCGATCGAACACAACGACGATAAGCACGGCGATGAGACCGATGCGGACGGCGCCGAGCACCGCCCCGGCGAGACGGTCGAAGGCGCCGACGTCGGGACCGACGAATTCACCGACCACGATGCGCAACAGCGCGCTGATGCCGGCACCGCCGGCGACGAACACGATGACCAGCATCAGCCACGCATTGTCCGGCGACATCGATCGGCCCAGCGCAATGGCCGTCATGTATGGCGTGATCGCCACGGCGAGCGGCGCGGCAACCAAATAACCGAGAATCGTCGCCAGACTCCGCAGCAAGCCTGAGCTGAATCCCAGCACGATGGCGACAACAGTCACCGCGGCAACGACGACGTCGAATGCATTCATCGCGTTACCGCGGCTGGCCGTCGACGAATTCGCGCTCGAAGATCTCGCCGATCGTCGAATAGAAGAAGCCGTTGAGACGGCCGATCGGGTCGAGCTTGCGCATGTCGATATATTTGCCGGTCATGCAGGCCGAATCGACGTGCATATAGATCACCTCGCCGATCACCAGCGGATGCCGGTTGGGGCCGAGCTCGAGCACGCGTTCGAGCTTGCACTCGAAATGGATCGGCACCTCCTTGACCCGAGGCGGCTTGATCTTCACGCACGGGATCGGGGTCAGTCCGGTTTCGGCGAATTCGGAATCCCCTTCCGGGAACCCGTTGGCCGAATCCACCATCTCCTTCCACACCGGCTGGGTCACGACATTGAAGCAGAACTCGCCGGTCTGGCGGATGTTTTTCAGCGTGTGCTTCTCGCCGCCGTCGGGGTTGCGCGCGATGGTCAGCGAGATCATCGGCGGAACGACGCAGACCACGGTGAAGAAGGAAAACGGCGCCAGGTTGGTGATGCCAGTTTCGTTCACTGTGGACGCCCAGCCGATCGGCCGCGGCACCACCGAGCCGACAAGCATGCGGTAAATCTGGCGCCTTTCGGCAGTCGCTGGATCGATTTCGAGATAGTCGGTCATAGGATGCGGTTCTCGTGACAACCGCACCGAACCTAGCCTCTCCGCCGCGCTACGCCAACGCCGCTCACGCCCGCTCGACGCGGGCCGCGTAGCAGCCGGGGGCGGCGAAGTGCACATGCAGATAGGCCGCGCGCGGATCGGTGAACAGTTTCTCAATCGCGCCTTCGACCTGCGCGCCTTCGATAAGTTCCCAGCCGGTCATCATCCCACCGGCATCGAAGCCACGTACCGCCAGCGTTCGGTTGCGCAACTGGTCGGGGATCGTGTCGATCGCGTCGAATGTCTGCTCGCCTTTGCGTACGTAGACGGCGAAGCGCATCCGGTAAGGCGAGGCGACCGCATGGTGCTCGTAATTAACCAGGATCAATTCATCGCCTGCTTTGGCGTCGGTGAGGCTGATGCGGCAGGGGTAGCCCGCCTTGTCGGCAATTCGCCGCACCGCGCCGCGTTTCTCGAGCGCCCAGTCCGGCATAGCAAACAGCGGAGCGAATGGCTCGGTCGGCAGACCCTTGATACGAAAGTGCATGATCGGTACTCCTCTGTGTCGCACGCAATCTGTGCTACGCTTGAGCCGCTAGCCACCCGATTTGTGCTTTCAGGCAATGATGCAGCGCCGCGTCGCGGCTAACGGAGACGTCAGATGACCGGGAAGACGATCACGCTCGCGTTCTCGCTCCTTGTCGGCGCGACCGCAATTGCGGCAGCGCAGAGCCAGCGCAATTACGGCGCCAACGGCCCCTCCAGTTACGGCTGCTACGGCTCGTTCTCTACCGGCACGGTAGCGTCGAGGTGCCCGGGCACCCCTGACGGCGGACCAGGGTCGCAGTACCAGCCATACCCGCAAAATCCGCAATACCCGCCATACCCGCAGCGGCCGCAATGGCAGTGGCAGCGGCTGTACTGAGCGGCCGCGCGCAAGGGAACTTCATCGCGTCATTGCGGTTATTGCGGTCGTAGGGAGACCGCACCATGAGCGCGACAAAAATCATTGTGGCGTTGGCTCTGCTTATCGGCACCACGTCGATCGCATCGGCGCAAAGCCAACGAAATTTCGGCCCGAATGGCCCCTCCAGGTCCAACTGCTATGGCGAGCCCTATAGCGGTGCCGTGGCTTCGCACTGCCCGGGCCAAGGCGGCTATTACGCCCACCGCTACCACCGCCGTTATTACTGAACCGACGGCGACCGCCTCCGCGGCAATCGCCGCGGCCATTTGACAATTCGCCGTTCTGCCTGACCATGGCGGCATGGCGTCGGTATCTTCTCCACAAGCCGAGCGATTGAGCGTCGCCGTGATTGGGCTGGGAGCCATCGGCGGCGTTGCTGCCGGCTGTCTTGCCGCCGCCGGTCGCTACGACTTGGTCGCCTGCGTGCGCCAGCCGATCGAACGGCTGATCCTCGATGCCCCTGATGGCACGGTAACGCTTCCGCTAAACGCGCTCACCGATCCGGCGCAGGCCAAGCCGGTCGACTGGGTGCTACTGTGCACCAAGACCCACGCCACGGCCTCGACCGCGCCATGGTTGAAAGCACTTTGCGTGCCGTCGACCCGCGTGGCAGTGCTGCAGAATGGCGTCGACCACGTCGCCCGTGTCGCGCCGTTCGCCGGTGCCACGACGGTGCTGCCGGTGATTGTCTATTACAACGGCGAACGGCTTGGCGCCGATCACGTCAAGCTACGGCGCGGCGCCGATCCGGATGTCATTGTCGCCGACGACGATACCGGCCGCGCCTTCACTCAATTGTTCGAAGGCACGCCGCTGCGCGTCAAGCTCGGTAAGGACTTCGCCACGCTGGCGTGGCGCAAGCTCCTGCTCAACGCCGTCGCGAGCCCCGTCACGGCGCTAACCCTGCAGCGCCAGGCGGTGCTGCGGCGACCCGACATCAAGGAGTTCTGCCGCGCCGTGCTCGAAGAAGCGATCGCGGTCGGTCGCGCCGAAGGGGCGAGAACTCGCTGACGACGAGGCGGCGCGTACGCTCGCCACGCTATTCACGTTCGCCGGCGAGCTCGGCACCTCGATGTATTTCGACCGCCTCGCCGGCCGCCCGCTCGAGCACGAGGCGCTGACCGGCGCCATCGTCTCGGCAGGTGAGCGCCACGGCATCGCTACCCCGCTCAACCGCGCGCTGCTGGCGCTGCTGCGCGCGATCAGCGACGCGGCGGGGACGAGCCGGTAGTTCTTGCGCTTAGCTGGTCGTGTGCGTGCGATAGCCTTGGTGATAGGAGTGCCGCAAATAACGGCGGTGACGCACGGGTGGCTCGGCGGCCGGATATGAGGCTGCGACGGGGTGAAGGCCGAAAACGCCGGCGACGCCGCCTTCAACGCCGCCGATGACACCGCCGACCGCGCCGCCGACCACAGCCCCGATCGGACCGGCGGCATTGTTGCCGACGTAAGCACCATGGGCGGCACCGTCGGCAATGCCTTGCGCCTGCGCGGCGCTCAGCGGTGTAGCGATAGCGGCGAGAACGACGGCGATCGGTAAAAGATGGAACTTCAAGCGATGATCCTCCTGGTGACGGGAGGGCGCGACATGAGCGGCAATGACGGCACGGACGCGGCGGCAACGTGGCATCGGGGTGCCGCGGCGATTTAAGCTTCGATGATGCAAAACGATCACAGTCGAGCGTGGATTGCTGTCGGCGCGACCGGCTCACCGGCTTCTTTGCGGAACCGAACGTGTTATAAATCGGCGATAAATCGACGACCGACATACGATCCGCGCACCGCCGCCGAGAAAGCCTTCAAGGCGGCGACCACGAAACCTGTGGAAGCGCCACCGAAAGTGCCGCTGTCGCCGCCCGGCGTGAAAGAGATGGTGTCGCTGCGCATCGACCGCGACGTGCTCGATTTTTTCCAGGAGGACGGCGCGGGCTGGCAGGACCGCATCAACGCGGCGCTGCGCAAGGCGGCGGGCAAGTAGCTTACTTCGCCGTGACGGCATCGTGGATGGCGCGGCAAAGGCGCGCTAGATTGCCGTGCGCCACAACGAATTTCTTCAACGGTGTTTCGATGTCGAAGAACAAGATATTGGCGATGAAGCCATAGATGCCGGCATCGATGCTGGTCGGCACCGGCCCGTGCACGTAACCTTCCGCGGGAATGAGACGCGCCAGCACCGCCAAATCGGCGAGGCCGCGCGCGTAAGCGGCCTCGGGCGCGTAGCGGCCGATGCCCTGGAAGTGATAGCGCTGGAAATTGAACTCGCGCGCTTTGGCGAGGCCGGCTTCGTTCAGGCTTGGATGCTCGCGCATCAGTGCGTCGCGGAACGCCGGCCAGTAACGCTCGTCCTTCCAGCGCGAATACGACATCACCCAATAGAGGTCGTCGAGCATGCGGGTGATCAAGAGGTCGGTGTCGCGCTGCGCCGCGGTCAGCGCGGCGTCGATCGCCGGGCGGTATTTGGCAACGACGTGGGCGATGATGGTCTCGCTATCGCCGATGGTTTCGCCATCGTCGACGATATAGGGCAACTGCCCGCGCGGTGCTTTCGACGCATCGAAAATGTGCTCGTGCGTGAATGGCACGCCGGCGAGCCGCAGGAAGGCAAACACCTTCAGCCCATAGCCATTGTTATCGGCGACGCCGAACAGTTTTGGGTAGGAGTAGAGCGTGATCATGGCGTCTCCGCGGGCTGTCGGCGGGTTGCTCAATCCATCCTACAGGCCGCAGTTGCCTTGAGTGAATGTTCATGTTATGTTCCTTTCTGTCAATAGCGTTGAGGCAGGGAGAAACAGCGATGCGAACGCTCATTTTGGCTCTGGGTTTTATCGTGGCGGCGCTGCCGGTACGGGCGCAGACGATCGCGCCGGCAGAGGTCAAGGCACATGTCGGACAGACGGTGACGGTCCAAGCCGCCGTCAGCGACGTTCATACCGGCCGCGCCGGCGTAACCTTCATCGATATCGGCGGCGCTTATCCGGACAATGATTTCGCCGCCGTGATCTTTGCGTCCGACCGCGCCAAGTTCCCGCACGCCAACGATCTCAAAGGCAAGACCGTGGCGATCAGCGGCGAGGTGGTGCTCTACCAAAACCGGCCTGAGATCATCCTGAAAACCGCCGATCAGCTGAAGGCGAATTAGCGCGCCATGCCGTAGCCCGGATTGAGCGCCAGCGAAATCCGGGAATGACGACGAGGCTTCTCCCCGGATTTCGTTTCCACCTACGCGCTACGCGCTTCGGTGAACTCAAACCCTCCGAAGCTCGCCGCGCGAGCGTAGGAGGGTCACTCAATCCGGGCTACCTTGCGTCAAATCGTCCGATAGCCGCCGTCGGCCATGACGATCGAGCCGGTGACATAGGCCGCAAGGTCGGAAGCGAGGAAGATCGCCGGGCCGACGATGTCGTCCGGCTTGCCGGTGCGGCCGAGCGGAGTGTGGTCGAGGAAGATCTTGACCAGCTCCGGATTGGTGGCGCGCACTTTTTCGTTCAGCGGCGTCTCGATGAAGCCGGGGCCGATGGCGTTGACGCGCACGCCGTCCTTGCCGAGCTCGGCGGCGAGCGCTCGGGTGAAGCCGAGCACGCCGTGCTTGGAGGTGGTGTAGGCCGGCGAGTTCGGCGTACGCACATGCGAGAACGATTGGATGGACGCAATATTGACGATGCGCCCCTTGTTGGCGCGCAAGGATGCAAGAAACGCGTGCGTGACGTTGAATACGCCGTTGAGGTTTATCGCCATGATGTCCTGCCAATCCTTGATCACGGCGTCGGGATCGGCGGTAAAACCGTTGCGCCGGTTGATGCCGGCATTGTTGACCAGGATCGAGACCGCGCCGGCGTCGCTTGCGACCTTCGCCGCAATTTCGCGGCAAGCCATCCGATCGGTGACGTCGAGGGTAAAATGCTGCGCCTTGCCGCCGGCGTCGCGGATATCCGACGCCGTCTACGCGGCCGCCTCGCCATTGATGTCGAGCACCACGAGCTCCGCGCCCTCACCCGCATAGCCGAGCGCAATGGCGCGGCCGATCCCGGACCCTGAGCCGGTAACGACCGCGATGTGGTTTTGCAAAAGACCGGGCATCTATCTGATCCTTTTGGTGCAACAAGGGTAAGCATAGCAACGATGGTTCCGCGCCGCGAGCCGCGCAACGACTTGTGAATGAAACAAACGCGCCGCCAGCCGGTTGTCGTCCACAACCGGCAACGGAGATAACCATGAAGAAGCTGATCCTTGCGGCGGCATTCGTGCTGACAGCGACCTCAGCTGCGTTCGCCCAGTATGGCGCCCCGGCCGATAGCTATTACGACGCCGCACCCGGCTACAGCTACGGTACAGTACCCGGCCCCAGCTATTATTATGATGTGGCGCCGGGCTACGGTTACGACCGTCCGGCGTGGTTCGAAAACAACACCCAACGCGGCGGCCCCGGCCCGCGCGTCGGCGCCGGCAGCGGCATGGGCATCGGCTCGCAGCGCTGAGGCGCGATAGCCGCAACCCGATTTCGGCGGAATGGAACCGGGAACCCGGCCGAAAACGGCCGGGTTCTTGAGGCTTTATCAGCGCGTCGGGCGGTCGGAATTGTAGCCGCCGTTCCCGTCGCCGGTGCCGAAGAAGAATTGCGGATTGGTCTCGATCACGGGAGCAGGAACGATCTCGGACGCTGCAGGCGCAAGCGCCGCCGCGGGTTGAGCAGGCTTGGCGGCGATGGCGGCTTTCGGCTCATTCGAGGAGAAGGAAAACGATTTGGCGGTCAAGAGGCCGATCGCAAAACCGGCCGCGATACCGCCAACGAGGACTGCCCAACGCAGCACAGGACGTCGAGCGACGATGGGAACATTCGCGTTCGTGGTTGTCATGGCTCGCTCCGTATCGTGTGGATACGAAGCCTTGGTACGCCCGGCGGTAATTTTCGGGTGTGACTCGCGGCACAGTCAAAATCGGTTCGTTTCGATCATTTCGATCATGGGCTGCGAGCTTCTTCCCAAGTGTCCCGTGAAGCGCAGGATGGTGGAGACCGGTTTCTGCCTAATAGCATTGCAAAATCGTCCAACATCGATCGAAGCGACGGGCGCGCACATCTTGTTCGCGCATCCAGACATAGATTTTGCCGCCGTCGCCCCACATCCATCCTGCGCGTTCGTCGGTGTCTAGTTGCAGAATGAGGCGCCAGTCCGCAGCGCCAGGACGTAAGCTCGTCGCGCGCTCGCTGGAAAAACCTTCCGGGCTGCCGCAGAAAACTCCGTTCGCGACAAGCTGGCACTCCGTCTCCATTTCGCCCTGGATCGGAGAAGGCCAGCCGCCGAGGGCGTGGCTCGCGTGCGAGAAGTCTTCCCGTCCCTGACCAGCCAACAGATCGACGAGCTGGCGGCGGGTAGACTTCGCATCGACCGCGCTCGTGAGGATTTGCGACACGACGAATGTTTCGACGGGGGGCACGCATTCGCGGGCCTGCGCCACCAACGGCACCCGATTGAAGCGTTGCTCAAGCGCTTCGGGCGGCTCGTGACGCTGCAAACCGCGATCGTCGAACCACATGAGTTTGAATCCGGCTGCGTCGCCGGGGTCGAAGCCCCATGGCTGGCTTTCGGCGTCGTAGAAAAAGCTCAACAAACCCCACTTGGGCAAACCAAGATCGGTGCCGCCGACTGCGGTCGCGTCCGACATGGCGATCTGCGCTAGAAAAGCGAGGGGCCGCTCCCGCTGCATCGGCGTTCGATTTCCGCGTGGAACGACCAGCCGGTAAGGCCGCCGCACTGGCCATGGCATGCCAGCCGGAAGATCGGGGCTGCCGCCGAGCCTCGTACTGCCGACAAGCAAAGCGCTGTCGGCAGCAGCGGCCCCAGGCAAGAGCGCGATGCTCGGGCGAACCAATTCCGCCAGAGCCGCCGCGAGAGTTGGCTTGATCCCGGCCTCGGTCAGCCTACGCCGCCAGCCTTCAACGTCGATCTGAGGCCGTCCACGCATGCTTCTCACCTCGCCAATACAACGGGCCTTGCCGCCGACAATTGTTCTTGTTACGTTCTCATTAGTCAATGGCCTTGTGGTAGGGAGAAAGAGTCACGCGAGGGCCTTCATTCTGGCTCTGCGGCTAAATTGGCAGCCATGCAAACGCACCGCCGCACATTCCTGATGATGACCGCCATGCTTGCCGCCTCGACAGTGTCGTGGGCGCAAGATACGACGACCACGTTTCGCGATCTGCTCGTTCAGTACCGATGCCCCGTCGTCGACCGCCTACAGCGCATCTACGAGGCCGACAGCCCCGCCGATGATCAGGATCGGTTCCTGATCATAGATTTTCCAAATCGGCCGCAAGATTACGTGCAGTGCGTGTTCGACAGCCGGACTAAAATGCTGTGCGAGGCCTCATCGGGCTTCTTTTACGACGCGCCTGACACACCCCGGACCTATCGCTTGCCCGCCGCAGCGATCACCGCGCTCGGACGCCTCGGATTTTCCACCGACGATTCGACGGGAAACTTCCGTATCTGGTTCGATGTCGCCAATCCGCCAGACTTCAACGCTATTGCCGATTTCATGCTCAAAGCGCTGCACGATGGGTACGGCGCGCGCGCCGATATGAAGTTGCGTTTCAATGCGCCGTTCGCGCCGCATACATCGTCCAAATGTATCCCGGTGAGCTAGTCTCCCAGCTACGTCTTTGCAATCATCCGGAAAACGGCGCTGACTTCTCTCAAGCCAGCACCGCCGATCGTAAAAGGCACAATCTGTCGAACTGGCGCGCTGACCCACGGCCACGCTTTTTAGAAATTCGAACATTCGGAGCCGAAGCCGCCGAGAATATCGTGGCAGGTCAATCCGGTGTCCGGATCGATCCAGGTTTGCGGCGCCGCTTCGCGCTTGACGGATTGATAGCGCCAGCCGCGGCCGAGCATGCATTGCTTGTAAGCCGCCGACGTCGGCACGCCGTTCCTATCCGGTCCGACTTGCGCGTCGCAATAGTAACCATCCTGGTGCAGTTGGTCGTCGTTGCGCGGTGTTTTCAAAGCATTGTGGTAGGTGACGGTATCGGCGTATGCGCTCAAGCCCGTGCCAAGGAGTAGCGCGACGATCAAAACCATGCGTTTCATGGCAATCCTCCTTGCCTTGCAACAATCGCCCTCCGCTGTTGGTCGCGCGCGGCCGCAGCCGCCGTTCGAAGCGCAAAATTACAAATTGGACAGCAAATAGCCCCGATGAGCGGCGCGTAGCGGCCTCAGCCCGGCGTCATGCCCTTGGCCTTGAGCACCGCAGCAGCTTCCGGCGTTTGCAAAAAATCGACGAACGCCTTGGCGGCCTGCGCCTCCTTGGTGTCGGCGGCGATGGCCGCGGCGAACACCAAATCCTGCTGCAACTCGGCAGGGAACGAGCCGGCAAGCTCGACGCCCGGCACGATCAGCACATTGGTGAGAAAGACGCCGAGCTCGGCGTCGCCGCGCGCCACCGCCTTGGCGATTTCGCCCGTCGTGGTCTGCGCCTTGGTCTTGGCCGCCATCGCCTCGGCGATGCCGAGCCGCTCGAACACCCGCAACACATAGGCGCCGGCCGCGCTTTCCGGCAGGAACGCGATCGATTGCGCCTTGAGCAGCGTTTGTTTCAGCGCATCAGGTGTACTGACGTCGGGCTTCGGCGCGCCGGCGCGGAAGGCGACGCCATAGCCGACGCGGGCGATATCGATCGACGGCCCCGACGCAAAGCGCGCCCGCGCCGCCGCATCCTTGAACACATCGACCGGCACGACACCGAGATCGAACGGCACTCCGGACGTCACCGTCTTGATCAGGTTTGGCGTCGAATCGAAGACGATCGTCAGCTTATGCCCGCTCGCGCGCTCGAATTGCGATCCAAGCTCGTTCAAGCTCGCCGTCATGGAGCCACCGGCCAGGATCTTTAGCTCCGCGGCGCGGACGCCAGCGATCGGCGCCAGCACCATCGCGAGGCTGAGGATTGACGCTGCGAGCGGTGACTTGTCCATGAGTACCTCCCGACGACGCTAGCGCGCTAACCAGCAAAGCGTGTCGCGATCTCGTCGAGCGGCGGGCGTGGCCGATCCTCGGGCGGACCCGGTGGCGTGCCGATGTGCACGAAGCCGGCGATGCGCTCGTGCGGCTTTAGACCCAGCGCGTCGAGCGCGCCGCGATCGTAGGCGTACCATTCGGTGATCCAGTTGGCGCCGTAACCGAGCGCGTGCGCGGCCAGCACCAGGCTCATGGCGGCGGCGCCGGCGGACAGCACCTGTTCCCACTCCGGAATTTTCACGTGCGGTGCGGCGCGGCTCACCACGGCGATGACCAGCGGTGCGCGCAAAAGACGCGCGCCCTCGGCTTCGACGTGTTCGGGTTTAGCGTCCGGATACTTGGCGCGAAATGCGGCGGCGATCGCCGCGCCGGCCGAACGCCGCGCCTCGCCTTCGAACACGATGAAGCGCCAAGGCGTGAGCTTGCCGTGATCGGGGACGCGCGATGCGATGGTCAACAGCGTGTCGATTTCAGCCGCGGATGGCGCGGGGCCGGCAAGCTCGACCGCTTTGAAGGAGCGCCGCGTGGCGAGGAGGTTTAGGGCGTCGGTCATGGTGCAGTCTCCGCGTCACGGGATCGATACGCCTCTACCACGGCAGGCCCGAGATCGTCTTGAACGACCCGGCGCAGATCAAAACCAGATGAGACGATGGCGGATGACGTCCTCGGCGGTGTGCTTGCTTTCCTGCCAGGGCAGGCGCGGCTCGCCGCAGCCCTCAACGCAGATGAAGACTACCTATAGAGGAATTATTATATCAAACAACTCCAGCCACGGGCGAGGGCGCACCATAAGCCCGGCTCGACCCCGAATTTGCCTTAACCTGATGAATCCTCGCCATTTGGCCCCGCGGGCTGCTATGTCAATGGCGACTTTGATCATTCGTGGAAAAGGATGGCGAAATGGCCGATAAATCCAACAAACATGAGGCAAACGCCCAGTTCGCGAAAATAAACCGCGCCAACGACGCCAAAAAGGCGATGTCGGAATACGAAACCGCCGCCGTTGCGCTGCGCGCCAAGACCGAGCGGCTCAAGGCGCTGCGCCTGGCGCGAGACGCCGCCGCGCCGGCGCCGGTCGCGGCCGCACCCAAACGCAAGGCCAAGAAGAAGAGCACGGGAAGCTTGACGGACTGGCTGGACGGGCAGGCCAAAGAGGGCCGCCGCAGCTGAACGGACAGATGGCGTGTTCCGGACGCCGCTGCTGCCACGGCCGTGCACAGCTTTTCAGCCGCAATGCCCGTTCGGTAGGCCTGTTGACGGACTCGGCCGGCACCGCGCTTTGTGACGACTTTGTCGCCAAACGCAAAAGTTCAATCAAATACCGCCGGTGACTGTCACGGTTTATTGAAGCCGCCACCGTGAGGATGACACAGAGGGCCGCTACAAGGTTCCCGAGCACGGAGGAATTGCCATGACGCTCCAGACCGCCATGCCCATGCGCTATTTGCACGAACGCTATTGCGGGCGGCCGGCCTGCCCGCGCTGCGGCGAATTGCTGGCGCTGCCCGAATATCCGGAATTTGCCGAGCGCGGCAGCGGCGTCGAAATCCGTCACGTCTGGCAATGCGACGCTTGCGATAATCGTTTCGACACCTTGATCAGGTTCAAAGCCGTCGCGTGACGGTGTCGCAGCGCAGAGACTTGCGCACGACCGGCGCAATTCGCAAAAGCCGCGCCGCCCCGCTTTTCGCCGGTGGAAATTCCCGTCAGGTCGACATTTTGTAGCCGACCCACAGCCCGGCAAAAGCGCCGGCGCCGCTCAGCAACAGCCCCGAATAGGACAAAAGATCGCCGCCCCAGAGCGACGGGATCAGCCCGCCGAGGGTCGAGCCGATGAGGATTCCGATCCAGATCGCTGTTCGCATGGGCTTGTTTCAAGCTTAGCATGCTTGATCCGGCAGTTCAGCCCACGGAAACTCAACTCTGGATTATCCGCCACCGCGGACGGCGAGATTTTTGGAGGCGAAATGTCAGACGGCAACCCGAGCGGATATTTGCCGGGCGATCCGCGTTACGGTTTGCAGGGCGAAGCGCTCAAGGATTACTACCGCACCAAGCCGGCGCAGTGGGCGATCTATTGCTTGGATAAGCCGGGGACGGCGGAGACCCGGCGCGCGCTGCTGGCAGAGCAGAAAAGCTACATCAAGAATTTCGCCGAGCGCGTCATCGGCTACGGCCATTTCGTGTCCGACGACGGCCGCGATCCGCTGGGCACGTCGTTTTTCATGCAGCTCGACGACCGCGCGGCGGCGGACAAGTTCGTGGCCGATGAGCCGCTGAACAAGGCCGGCCTCTATCAGCGCGTCGAAACCCACCGCTGGTCGAACAGCTTTGGCAAGCGCGCCGCCGACTATCGCCGCAAGGGTTTGCAGCAGTTCCTGTGCACCGGACCCAAGACCGGCACGCCCGAATTCTTCCGGGCGCACCTGCACGCCCACGAATCCTACTTCGCCTCCTACGGCGACAACTTCATCTTCCGCGGCCCGATCCGTTCCGCCGACGGCGCCGACAATATCGGCACCGCATTGCTGCTCGAACTGCCGGACCGGGCGGCGGCGGACACGTTCTGGAACAGCGAGCCGTTCGCCAGGAACGGCGGGTATCAGCGCGATGCGCGGATTATCCGGTGGGTGTTTGGAGATTAATGACGGGCTTTTCCTTGGTCCGATCCGTTACTTGACATTTATTGGGGGTACAATTATTTATGGACATCACCTTCGATCCGGCGAAGCGTGAGTTGACGCGTCGGCATCGCGGGCTGGATTTCGCGCGAGCCTGAGAGGTATTCGACGGCCGAACCGCAACGATCGCCGACGACCGGTTCGATTATGGCGAGACGCGTTTCATCACCGCGGGTCATCTCGACGGCCGTTTGGGGGTGATGGTCTGGACGCAACGTGGCAACGCACGCCACATCATCTCGATGAGACACTGTCATGCCAAGGAAGAAGAAATCTGGCTCCGCCGCATGGGTTGACCCCGATGACGCGCCGGACCTGACGGATGCGTTTTTTGACCGGGCTGAAATCCGGCACGGCAACAGAGTTGTCCGCCGCGGCCGGCCGCCGCTGCCGAATCCGAAGCAGGCCGTGAAGCTCCGCCTCGACGCGGATGTGCTCGCGGCCTATCGCAAGACCGGTGCGGGCTGGCAGACGCGGATCAATACAGATTTGCGCAAGGCGAGGAAGCTGAAGGCGGGATGAGGCGGGCTCACGTTAAACGCAATCGAGGGAGGATCACGCGTGGGAAAAGGTCACAAGGATAAAGTCGCCGTCATCACCGGCGGCGCCAACGGCATTGGGCAAGCCTTCGCCAAGCGTCTCGCGGAAGACGGTGTGCACATTGCCGTCGCCGATATGGCGGACGGATGCGAAACCGTAAACCTCGTCGAAGCGGCGGGGCGCAACGCGCTGGCGGTGGTCTGCGATGTGTCGAGCCCCGACTCGGTCGCGGCGATGGCGAAACAGGTGCAGCAAAAATTCGGCCGCGCCGATATCGTGGTGAACTGCGCCGGAATTTATCCGCAGCGCGACTTCGCCGCGATGACCTTCGCCGACTGGCGCAAGGTTTTGTCCATCAATCTCGACGGCACATTCCTCGTCACCGCGGCCTTCGTGCCCGGCATGCGTGCCCGCAAATGGGGCCGCATCGTCAATTTGGCCTCGAGCACATTCGGCTCGGTCACCACCGGATTTGCCCATTACGTCGCCTCCAAGGGCGGCATCATCGGCTTCACCCGCGCCCTCGCCGGCGACGTCGCCGCCGACGGCATCACCGTCAATGCGATCGCGCCGGGACTGACCCGTTCGCCTGGCACGCTGGTGCGAAAGCCGCGCCCGGGCTTCGCCGACATGGACGAGGAATTCACCGCCGTCGCCGGCCTGCAGGCGATCAAGCGCGTCGAGGTGCCGGAGGATCTGGTCGGCGCACTGTCGTTTCTCACCAGCGACGACGCGGCGTTCATGACCGGCCAGACGCTGAATGTGGATGGCGGGCGGGTGCGGTCGTAGAAGGTAACCGTCATGCCCCGCGCAGGCGGGGCATCCAGTAGTCGCCACCTTTTATCGGCAATCCCCAGCGCCTGCGTTTACTGGATGGTCCGCTTTCGCGGACCATGACAATTGGCGCACTGGGCCGTCCGCACGGTATGATCGCAGGCGATAAAGCTGATTCGCACATCATTCCCCGGGAGCAAAAACTCATGCGCACCGCATCCGCATTCCGTGCCGGCCTGATTGCATTGCTGACGCTGGCCGGCGTCACGACCGCGGCAGACGCCGACGACGGCAGCATCAGCTTCAGCGTGATCAAGGCTGGCATTGTCATCGGCGGCTCGGCCGGTTCCGGCACGCTGGTTTTCCACGGGCAGGCGTACCCGATCGGGATCGGCGGCTTGAGCTACGGCTTCACCTTCGGCGCGTCCGAGACGCACTTCCGCGGCACCGTAAGCAACATCCGCACCCCGTCCGATGTCGCCGGCGTCTATGCGGCGGGCAATGTCGGCGCGGCGGTCGGGCGCGGCGCACAGGCAATCGTGCTGGCCAATCCGAAGGGCGCGGTGCTGACGCTGACCGGCAGTTCGGTGGGCGCCATCGTCAGCGCGGATCTCAACGGCCTGGTGATCACGGTGAGATAAGCGGAAACAATTGTCATGCCCCGCGCAGACGGGGCAAGCAAGCGTAGCCCGGATTGAGCGCCAGCGAAATCCGGGATTGTGCCGCGACGTTTGCCCCGGATTTCGTTTCACTCAATCCGGGCTACGCTGGCTGAATGTGGATGGCGGGCGAGTGCGGTCTTAAGCGCGCCGACATCGCGAACGGGCGTCTTTATTGTCCGATCCACAATGTCAAACAGCGACGCACCCTCTCGTCACCACCGCAAGCCCGGCAATGACGACGTGGAACTGCATTGCCGCGATGCGATTTGCATCCGGGTCTTCTTTCACGCTTTCCAAGAAAGCTTGCCTCGAACGGACGGGAGGCGATGTCTTTGCTCCCCAAAGAGGGAGGCGGAGCGCCGAACGGCGCACCAACCAGTTGCCGCGCCTCGATGCGGGAGGCGCAGCCGCGGCCCGATAAGAGGACCGCTCGCCTTTCGGCGCTCCTCCGCGGTCATGCGCCGGGAACCCGACTCGGCCTGGGCCGCGCTTCCTGGAACCACCGGATGCAAACGGGAGGACCCTCTCCGGCACCAGTGCAGCGAGCACCTCGCAGTCCGGCACGCGCCGGACGGGCTGATGCCCAAACCGCCTGAAGGCTAAGAGCGACGAACTCCGCCCGCAGGAACCGCACCCGCTCCGTCAGTCGGCGTCACCGGTTGACGTCCCTTACGATGAACGGGATGGACGCCGTTATTCAAATCCGCAACGGCGCTGTCAAAGGCTTTTCGATTTATGCAGACAAATCGCGGGGTTGCGCTGAGCGATTGCCGCTGTGCGCAAGCCCGGACGCGTTTCACTCCACTCCAAAGATTCGCAAAAGCGAAGTTGTGCCTGTCAATCAAGGCTTTCTATGCTGTGCGAATCTTTGCGCGGCTGCACGGCGGCGTGCGAATTGCACAGCGCGTAGGATAAGTAGAGCGAAGCGAAACTCATCCTACGCGCTGTTGTGAAGAACTCGCTGGATGACTGCCGCAGAATCTCCATAAGCGGTTATTAACGACTGTAATTCAGCCTCAGAAATGCTGAAGCGCCGCGTCCAGTACCAAACCTCCCAAGACTCCCTAATGTCGATGGTCGCTGGGCCGCTGTATCTTTCATTCCGCAGAGATATTTCAAGATTCGGCACGCCCTTCAAAATCGACCAGTCGGCGACGTTTGTCTCGTGCGCACTGATAAACCTGAGTTTTCTTAGATTTCTGAGGGGCGCAACTGATATGACATCGGTTTCGTCGACATCGAGCGTTCTTAGCTCAGTCAAAAATGCCAATGGACCGAGGTCGGCAACCCTTGTTTTCCAAAGACATAGAGATTTGAGACTACACAGGTCGGCCAAAGGATTTATATTCTCGACCGGCGTTGCCATTAGATATAGAACTTGCAGCTTCTGAAGTGACCTCAATGGCGACAACTCTTTAACCCGAGACATAGAAAGGTTTAGATACTCAAGTTGCCTCAAATCTCGCAAAGGCGACACATCAACCAACTCTTTGCTGAATAGATTTAAATGCTTAAGGTTTTTAAGTTTTCCCAAAGGGCGCACATCGGCAACGCGCGTCATGTTGATGTCGAGGTATTCCAAACCCACTAGGTGCGAGAGTGCACTGATGTCGGAAGACTTGAGAATTTGAAAGGTATAGCCATCTAAGGCTTTTCAGTCCGGCCAAAGGCTCAAGGCTATCGGGCGTCACATCGTAGAGGTCCAAACGCTCAAGCTTGGTCAGATTTCTAAAACCCCTTAGATCGTTGAAACGATACTTCTCATCTTCAAAAGATAAAACCTTGACAAATGGCGCCCAATCATCTGGCGGCGATCGGCCGGCCGCAATTAACGCGCGAACTACTTCGATATCAAAGCTAATGGGCAAGGCGTCTGTATGCGGTCGAGAACCCTCCGGCACGTAGATATCACGTGCAGCCATGTGAGCACGGTAGGACGAGGCATCTTTGAACACGTAAACCCTTGTCTTGGCGATACCATCGCCTACCAATTTCCTCCAAAACGTTGCTCGTTGCTCGACCGGCGGAATTGGCTCAGCGAGACGGGGCGTCATATCTGGGTTGTAGATATTACTCAGAAGAAAACTACCTTCGGGAAAATCAAAAAGAGCTTTCTTGGTGAGGCGCCCGGCAAAAATCGGCTTTGGCTTATCACTTCTCGGTCCCTGATCCTCAATAACGGCAAGTATCTCCTTTGCAGCTTTTGCAAGTCCTTTGTCCGTGCTCGCAGCCAATTGGCCTGCACCCGGTTCGGTTGACACCCGCTTAAGCTAATCCCGCCTGCATCTCGAACTCCATAGGGCTCAGATATCCGATCGTCGAGTGCCTGCGTTTCGGATTGTAGAAGCGCTCGATGTAGTCGAACACATCGGCCTTGGCTTCGTCCCGCGTCCGGTATGTTTTGCGCGCCGTGCGCTCGGTCTTCAGCGACGAGAAGAAGCTCTCCATCGCCGCATTGTCCCAGACGTTGCCCGAACGGCTCATCGAGCAGACGACGCCGTGATCGGCCATCAGCCGCTGGAACTGCTCGCTGGTGTACTGGCTGCCGCGGTCGGAGTGATGCAGCAGCGCATCGGGCTTGCCCCGTCGCCAGATCGCCATCATCAGGGCATCGGTGACGAGCTGCGCCGTCATCGCTGCGCTCATCGACCAGCCGACCACGCGCCGGGAGAAGAGATCGATGACGGCAGCCACATAGAGCCAGCCTTCCGCCGTCCAGACATAGGTGAAGTCGGCGATCCATTTGCGGTTGGGAGCAGGCGCCTCGAAGGTGCGGTCGAGCACGTTGGCGAGCGACGGCGGCGCCTGCCGCTCACCCAGGTCGGGCGGCAGGCGCCGCCGTCGCGGACGCGCTCTCAGAGCCTGTAGCCGCATCAAACGTTCGATCCGATGCAGCCCGCACGACACCCCCTCGGCGAGCATGTCGTGCCACACGCGCCTGGCGCCATAGGTCCGGTCGCTCGCAAGGAAGCTGGCCCGCACCTTCGCGCCCAGCTCTTCGTCGCTCCGGCTGCGCCGACTGCGCGGTCGTGTCAGCCAGGCATAGAACCCACCCCGCGAGACACCGAGCGCCCCGCACAACCATCCCGCCGGCCAGATCCCCCGGTGCTTCGCAATGAAAGCGAACTTCACGTCAATTCCTTCGCGAAGTAGGCCGCGGCTTTTTTTAGGATGTCCCGTTCGGCCTTCAGCTTGGTCACCTCGCGCTTCAGCCGCGCGATCTCCAGCTGCTCGGGCTTCATCTGACCTTGTCCGGGGAACGCATGCTGCGGATCATCCGCAAACGCCTTCACCCAGCTGCGCAACTGTGACTGATGCACACCCAGGTCGTGCGAGGCCTGCACATACGAGACGCCGCGCTCCTTGATCAGCTTCACAGCCTCAAGCTTGAACTCTCGCGTAAACTTCCGTCTCTCCATGACCCACCTCCGGTTCCATCAAAACACCTAACTCGGTGTCTTCGGAACCGGGTGCAGGCCAAATCGACCAGCCAGAATGGGGGAATAAATCTCAACCTCATCGCGTTTCAAATTGTGCCAAATTGGCAGAACTACCTTTAGTCCATTGCTCTCCCTGGCAATTAGGCCGTCTAGTTCGGCTTTAGTCCAATTCTTGGCGAAGAAACTAGGGCTGAGGATAACTACACCAAAGCGTGATTTGGCAAGACCGGCATCAATCTTCGTGCGCAAGCTATCGCCAAGACGGAGTTCAGAATTCATCCAGCCAAACCTTAACACCCAGCGCGGCAAGGTGATTTGCCAATGGGCGCGCTACCGCGTCCTTGTCTTCGGATGCGTGACTGATGAATACTTCCCAGTCAAAATCGGGCATGACCTGACGCTATTGTGTAAGCGAGCGTAGCCCGGATTGAGCGCGAGCGAAATCCGGGATTCTCCCCGAGGCCCTGCCCCGGATTTCGTTTCACTCAATCCGGGCTACGCTAGCTTATCGCGTTGATCCCTCGTCGCGCAGGCGCTGCACGAGAGCGATAACCGCATCGCCTTTGGCCCACGGACATCCCCAATAGTCGAACAGCCCCAACGATGTCCGCCACAGCGCATCCGTGGCACGCGCATCGTAGCCGCAGACGACCATGGCGCCCGTTCCGGCTTCCGCTTTCATGAGCGAAGAGAGCCAAGCGACAAAGCCCGAGGCATTCGACCCTTCGGCGAAGTGAAACGCGAAGATGCGATATGCGCCGGCCGCTTCCGCGTTCGCCGGCAACAGCGCCGCCCATGACGCTCCGTCACGGACGGCGGCGAGCGCGTTGTCGGACAGGGCGGACGTGTGAGCGATCGGTTGCCAGGCGTACGCATCGCCAAGAACCGAGAATTGCGCCTGCCCGATGACGCCGCACAGGCGCGCGTGTATCTGCTCCGGCGTTTCGGTCATGGCATTCTCACAACGCCTTATTAATCTCCTTCACCACCGCCGCCCGATCGACGTAAACCTCCGCCCCCATGTCGATGAACTTTTTCGACATGTCGGCGAGCGTAGCCCCGATTGAGCGCCAGCGAAATCCGGGGTTCTCCCGAGGCCTGCCCCGGATTTCGTTTCACTCAATCCGAGCTACGCTTGCTTGCTGAAGAACCTACCGCACGATTCCGCTTTCAAAATTTCGCACGATTTCTTCGTAAATACTTGCATTAAATTGCGTGAAATCAAAAAGCATAAACATTGGTTCGAGAATATCGCGAACGTCGTTTACCCGTGTATCACTCATCTTACCTAAAACGGTTTTCACTTCCGACACCGCCTCGTCTTCAGCCGTCGTCTTCCGCGAAAACATTGGCCTATATGGGGACGCGCTGGCTAACTCTCGCTCCTTTAGGCCACTGTGCTTGATCCGAATTTTAATTTCTGTTTCCGAGGGAAAACCCAGTTTGGTGTAAAGATTTTGAATGAACATCAGACACTCAGTCACGCGAACAATACGAGTGTCGAAGAAGACGGAAATTGGGCTTCGCATGTCTTCAAAAAGGCTTTGCAATAAATAAAAATCCGCGTTTGAACGAACAGCCCAGTAGTCGAATGAGGTATGATCCCCTCCGCCAATCGAGATTTCTGTCTTTATGCCGTCCCCGTACGGACGCGGCCTAAACTCTTCCCGATTTTCCAAAGTAACTCCGATTGGCCAGCCAAATGTCTTGATTTCCGATTGCTTGACCGCGTTGAGCAGTTCAATCTGGGATTTGGAAACCAAGCACGCTGGGCCCACGCGCAGCTCCATAGAGCCACTCAGACTAAGCTTCGCCAGACCGCCTCGCGCTCGGCTTTCTTCTTGTTCGAACCATTCGCTTGAAAGGGATTTATCGTCAAACGACCGCGCCCCTACTGAGTTGGTCGGGATATTGAGGCTCACCGGAGTCCCGGAAAAAGGGTTCGGGCCAAGCGAGGGCTTCGAGATGGCCGGAGCGCCGTGTATGTCTCTGGCGAGTTTTATTAACTTAAGCTCGTAATCGGCGTCCTTGCTGAAATCTATATACAATCGAGGGCCTAAGAACACGGGAAGTTTGTTAGGAGAGTTATTTCCTCGCACAATTGGAATAAATTTTATGGTATCAATAGATTTGACGACCTCGGCAGTTACAATTAGCCGCTCATAACCAACGCCGCCTAGACCTTCGTCGGATTTCGACACATATGATGATGAGCAGACCATAATAACACGGTCGGCGCTCGAAATTCCCCTCTGCATGAACAGACTGATGTCTTGCCCGGCGGACAGGTCCCACTGATCGAGAACTACGTCCACCCCAATGGCGCGCAGATCACTAGCCAACTTTAGGACCCAAGAACTATGCTCAGGACTGTCGTGCGAGTATGAAATAAATGCTCTGGGCGCCATGAATCTGCCCGATCGTTCCTCACGTGTTCCGTGTACGGCCTTCTGTGCGGCCCGATCTAGCGCGGCGTCAATCTTCTTTGATTCAAGCTTTTGATTCATCCGGTCCCCGAAGAATCCACTGGAACGAAGGCTCCCTCGCGACTTCTCTAACATACCACGCATCGACAATCGGCTTATAGATCAATTCGAAGTATTCGGCGCTCTTACTGAAGCGTCGCTTGATCGTTTCTTCTGGGATATTATGGCCACCAGCCGCCACCCGCTTCCGGACCCGGACCAAAGATTTCGACGACAGAGCCCAGCCGCAAGTAAATCAGCGAGACCTGATAGCCTCGCTTGCGCCAAATGGGAATTTTCCGCGCGTAGGTAAGTGTCGCCAAAGTGGTCTCGAACGCAAAATCAGATCCCCCGCCCACCAGTCCATCGATCCGATCGAGCATTATTCTGCCGGCACGAATATCAGATTGCTCTTGACCGCTAGATTCCACGACCGACATTCGAGCGATCTCGTCGGCATTTACGAATTGGAACCGCAGTCCTTCTGTTGAAAGATATTCAATTGCGAATGTCGTTTTTCCCGCGCCATTCGGGCCCGCTATGATGATGACCTCCGGCACGCGTCAGCCTTGTTACAGCGCCTTATTCGCTTCCTTCACCACCGCCGCCTGATCGACATAAACCTGCGCCCCCATGTCGATGAACTTCTTCGACATATCGGCCATGCCCTGCTTCGCTACATCGGGATAGAGCGCGGCCTTCTCGTTGTCGGTCAGGCCTGAGGCGTATTCCCGAACGTCGGCGGTGATCTTCATCGAGCAGAATTTTGGCCCGCACATGGAGCAGAAGTGCGCCACTTTGTGCGCATCCTTGGGCAGCGTCTCGTCGTGGTATTTGAGCGCGGTGTCGGGATCGAGCGAGAGGTGGAACTGGTCGATCCAGCGGAAGTCGAAGCGCGCGCGGCTCAACGCGTCGTCGCGCAGTTGCGCTGCTGGATGGCCCTTCGCCAAATCCGAAGCGTGCGCCGCGATCTTATAGGCGATGACGCCGTCCTTGACGTCGTTGCGGTCGGGCAGGCCGAGATGCTCCTTCGGCGTGACGTAGCAGAGCATGGCGGTGCCGAACCAGCCGATCATGGCGGCGCCGATCGCCGACGTGATGTGGTCGTAGGCCGGCGCGATGTCGGTGACGAGCGGGCCCAAGGTATAGAACGGCGCCTCGCCGCACTCCTTGAGCTGCTTGTCGACGTTGATCTTGATCTTGTGCAGCGGCACGTGGCCGGGGCCTTCGATCATCACCTGGCAGCCTTTGTTCCAGGCGACCTTGGTGAGTTCGCCGAGCGTCTCGAGCTCGGCGAATTGCGCGCGGTCGTTGGCGTCGCGGATCGAGCCGGGGCGCAAGCCGTCGCCGAGCGAGAAGCTGACGTCGTATTTGCGCATCAGGTCGCAAATCTCGTCGAAGCGCTCGTAGAGGAAGCTCTCCTTGTGATGCGCCAGGCACCACTTGGCCATGATCGAGCCGCCGCGCGAGACGATGCCGGTGACGCGGTTCGCCGTCAGGTGAATGTAGCCGAGCCGCACGCCGGCGTGGATGGTGAAATAATCGACGCCCTGCTCGCATTGCTCGATCAGCGTGTCCTTGTAGCATTCCCAATCGAGTTTTACGGGGTCGCCGTTGACCTTCTCCAAGGCTTGATAGATCGGCACGGTGCCGATCGGCACCGGCGAATTTCGCAGAATCCATTCGCGGGTGTTGTGGATGTTGCGGCCGGTGGAGAGATCCATCACCGTGTCGGCGCCCCAGCGGATCGCCCACACCATTTTTTCCACTTCCTCTTCGACCGAAGAGGTGACGGCGGAGTTGCCGATATTGGCGTTGATCTTGGTGAGGAAATTGCGGCCGATCGCCATCGGCTCGAGCTCGGCGTGATTGATGTTGCACGGAATGATGGCGCGGCCGCGCGCCACCTCGTCACGCACGAATTCCGGCGTGACGAACAGCGGCACCGAGGCGCCGAAACTTTCGCC
The DNA here is from genome assembly GCA_963724715.1 of uncultured Alphaproteobacteria bacterium. GTDB lineage: Bacteria > Pseudomonadota > Alphaproteobacteria > Rhizobiales > Xanthobacteraceae > BOG-931. The sequence goes on from CAVRVV010000009.1 coordinate 1,568,116, forward strand.
GTCGTCATGGGCGGCCTGCGCGACGTCGAGCATCTTCTTGCGGCCGAGATTTTCGCGCTCGGCGACATAGATCATTTCCTTGGTGATGACGCCCTTGCGCGCCCATTCGAGCTGCGTCACCGGATGGCCGTCGAGGCCACGCAGCGGGCGCGGCGTGTTCGGGAAGTTGCGCGCCAGATGTTTTCCGGAAGCGTTGCCGTTATCGACCGGCTTGATCGGCCGGCCGTCATATTCCTCGACGCCGCCGCGCTCCTTGACCCACGCGATGCGCGCGCGCTTCAAGCCGGTCTCGACGTCGATCGCGGCGTCGTTGTCGGTATAGGGCCCGGACGGATCGTAGACCCGCACCGGCTCCTCGCCGGAACCTTCCGAGAGCGGAATCTCGCGCAGCGGCACGCGCAAATCCGGCGCCGCTTCGGGCACCGAGAAGATCTTGCGCGAGCCCGCGATCGGGCCGGTGGTGACCTTCGGCGTGGCGAGATCGGAATCGGAAAGCGGCTTATTCATCGGTTCGCTCCTTTCGAGCGATCCGGACGCCGGCGCGTGTTCGGGGCGGGATTTGCGAGAAGTTTCCGTCCCTTCGCCGGCATGACCCGGATCAGGTTCAAAGGGTTTTTCTCAGCCCAACATCGGGCACCCCTCGGAACACTCTCTAATTTAGGCCCTCGGGGCCGTGTGTCAACGCGGTGACGCCATGGCTGGTTCGTGCGCGGAACATGCCTTCCGCTGCGGAAAAGGCGTGCGCAGCACGCCGAGAATGAGGGCCGCGAACTCCCTCTCCCCGCCGTGCGGGGAGAGGGTGGGGTGAGGGGGCGTTGCCGCGAATCTGAGCTTCGGCGGAAAATCCGAGACCAACGGATAGGGCCCCTCAACCCATCCTTCTCCCCGCACGCGGGGAGAAGGAGGCGCGAGCGGCGCACGCGGTTTACACTGCCGCGCGTGCAGACTATGCGAAGGCACAAAGCAATCGCGGAACAAGCGGAAACATCATGGCGGGTGAGACCAAAGCGCTGGCGCAGTTCGCGGCCGGCCTGCGCTACGAAGACATTCCGGCGCCGGCCGTCGCCATCGCCAAAGCCTGCATCGTCGATACCGTCGGCGTCGTGCTGTTCGGCTCGACAATGCCGTGGAGTCGGATCGTCGACGATTACGTGCAGCACGTCGGCACCGGCCACTCGACCATCCTCGACCCCGGCTTTCGCCGCACCAGCGCCCCGGGCGCGGCCTTTGCCAACGGCGCCTTCGCGCACGCCTTCGAATTCGACAATCTGCGCCAGCCGTCGACCGGCGTGCATCCCGGCGCCACCGTGCTGACAGGTGCTTTAGCTGCGGCCGAAGAAGCCAAAGTGTCCGGCAAGGATTTGATCACCGCCTTCGTCGCCGGCCTGGAATGCATGTTCCGGTTCGCGCTTGCGGCCAAGAGCTCGAGCGAAAAACTCGGCTTTCACGCGCCGGGAATCACCGGCGTGTTCGGATCGGCGGTCGCGGCCAGCAAGATCATGAAGCTGTCGGCTGCGCAGACGACGATGGCGATGGGCATCGGCGGCTCGTTCTGCTCAGGGCTATTGGCGTTCGTAAAATCCGGCCAGGGCGGCATGGTCAAGCGCATCCACATGGGCCGTGCCGCGGAGGGCGGCGTGACGGCGGCAAACCTTGCGGCGCGCGGCTTCGAAGGGCCCGAGGTCATCCTCGAAGGCAAGTTCGGCGTGCTCGATGTCTATGCGCGCGACGGCGATGCGTTACTCATCGCCGCGGGCCTGGGCGACCGCTGGGAAACGCTGACCATCACCTTCAAGACGTTTCCGTGCCACGTCACGTCGCAATCGCCGGTGCAGGCTTTGCTGGCGTTGCGGGCGCAACATCAATTCACGCCGGCCGACGTCGCCACGATCACCATCGACGTCTCCGACAAGGTGCTGTCGCACCACGCCGACCCGGCGCCGCGCGACGTGGCCACGGCGCAGTACAGCCTGCCGTTCACCATCGCGCTGGCTTTGTTCCGCGATCCCGGCGATCCGCAGGCGTTCCTCGACGGGCCGAACCAAAACCCGGCGATCCTGGAACTCGCCAAGCGCGTTGAGCTGCGGCCCTACGCCAAGGAAAGCCCGAACACCAACGACATGGCGTGCCGGCTGCACATCGCGCTGCGGGATGGGCGCACGTTGAGCATGGCGAAAACCGATTTCGAAGGCACCACCACGTCGCCGCTGTCGCGCGAGCGGCTCGAGCAAAAATTTCTCAAGCTGACCGGACTTATTCCCGAGGCGCAGCGGACGGAATTGCTGGCGCGGTTGAATAATCTCGAAGACGTGAAAGTTTCGGAGCTGTTCAGATTCTGAGACGGCACCTCCCCCTGAAAGGGGGAGGACAGCGAGCGAAGCGAGCTTGGTGAGGGTCCAGCACACGAACCCCCACCACGATCTTCGCTACGCTCAGATCGATCCTCCCCCTTTCAGGGGGAGGTAAAGAAAGTAGTGCTCAATAATCCTTCAGCAGGCGCTCGATGTAATCGAGCTCATCCTGGGGGCGGCCCATGTCGCCGAAGCGCTTGCGCAATTCCTCGATGATGCGCCGCGCCCGCTGCACGTCGATATCGTCCGGCACCTTCACGCCGCCGGCATCGTCGCCGTAGTCGCGGCTGCGCAGCGGCCGGCCGAACGGATCGGTATCCTGATCGGCGCGCGATTGGCCAAGCCGGCCAGGGCGGCCTTGCGTCCCCTGGCCCTGCCCCATCTGCTGCTGCAGGGCTTGCGCCAGCGACTGCGCGCCCTTGCGCAAGGCTTCGAGCGCGCGGCCTTGGGAATCCACAGCGCCCTCGGCGTTGCCCTGGGCGAGATTGCCTTCGGCCTGGCCCATCGCCTCGCCGGCGCGGCCGAGCTGGTCCAAATTGTCCTGGTCTTGCTGGCCGCCCTGGTTCTGGCCGAGATTCTTCAGATCTTCGAGCAACTGCTTGAGGCGATCGCGCAGCGCCTGCTGGTTCTGCCGCAACTCGCCCAGGCTGTTGCCCTGTTGCTGGCCTTGCTGCGGACCTTGTTGCTGGCCTTGCTGCGGACCTTGGCCTTGTTGTTGGCCGGGCCGCGATTGCTGGCCGCGCTGTTGGCCTTGCTGGCGCTGGTCTTGACCCTGGCGGAAGGTGCGGTCGCGCAAATCCTGCTGCTGGCGGATCATGTCGCCGAGCTCGTTGAGCTTCGCCATCATGCCGTCGTCGTCACCGTCGTCGTTGCCGTCCGGCGACGCCATTTGCAGATTCTCCATCATCTGCTGCAGCTGCTGCAAAAGCTGCTTGGCGGCATCGCGGGCGCCGTTCTTGGCCAGGTTCTCCAGCCGGTCGAGCATGCTCTGCAGATCGCGCTGGCTCAACATGCGCTGGTTCGGGTCGAGCGGACGGGCGAGCTGCTGGCTGTTTTTCAACTGCTCGGCCATCGCCTGCATGAAGCGATCCATCGCCGCGCGCAGTTGATCCATCAGCGCCTTGAGCTCTTCGTCGCTGGCGCCGCGTTCGAGCGCCTGGCGCAGCGCCTCCTCGGCATTGCGCAGATTGGCCTGGGCATCGGAAATGTCGCCGTCCTCGAGCTGCACCGCCATCGACCACAGCCGCGCCGCCACGTCGCGCAGATTGTCGTCAGTCTTGGCGCGAACCAGCGACCAGAAAATGCCACGCAACCCGAGAAAAGTGCCGGCGTCAGGCGTGAATTTTTCCGGCGCCAGCGCCAGCGCATCAAGCGCGGTGAGGACGAGCGGCCGCGCGTTGGCGTCGAGCGCGAGATTACGGCGCTGCTCGACCAGCGCCCGCGCCAGTGGCTTGGTGAAGATGCGCTCGGGCAGGCGGAACGCGAACGGCTCGCTCTTGCCGACATTGCCGCCTTCGTCGCGGGCGACCAGCGTCATCTCGACTTCGGCGCCGGCCCAGGGATGGTCGGTCAAATCCTTGATGGTTTGGGCGACGCCGGCCCGGGTGCGCGCCTGCGGCAGGATCAGCGCGAAATCTGGCGGCCCGAACAATGGATGCGGGCCTTCGCCGTCGGCGTCGGCATCGTTCTTGCGGGCAAACGTCGCCTGCGCCTCGGTCACCCCGTAATCGTCTTCGAGCCGGTAGGATAACAGCAGCGAGCCGCGGCGCTGCAGCTCGGGATCCTTGGTCAGCTCAATGGTCGGCGGCTTGTCGGGGATGACATTGAACGCCCAGGTCAGATCGTCGCCGGCGCCGCGCATGGTGGCGCTGCCGGTCGCGGTGATGGCGAAGCGATGCTCGTCAGTGCCGGCCGGCGCCTTCACCGCATCCTTCGCCGGCGTCACGCCGCCGAGGCCGGAAACATTGAGGCTGACCTTGCCGGTCGAGCGCACCACCAGCGTCGAATTGACCGGCACGGCGACGATGCCGTTGGTCGGCAATGCCGCGGTCTCGCCGGGATGGATGCCGGGCAGGATGACTGGCGGCTTGCCGGTATAGGCCGGCGGAATGACCCAAGCATCGACACGGAAATTCGCCGGCAGCACGACACCGTGCCAGTCGAACGCTGTCGTGATGCGTTTCCAACGTTCGCCGCCGGCGGCGAAAAACGTGGCGACGCAAGCGATGAGAACCAGCGCGCGCAGCGCGTAAGGATCGCGCCGCGCCACCCGCGGCGACGGCCAGCCGGATTTCAGCGCCCGCGCGGCGTTGAGCGCGCGCTCGACATGGGCATTCCACAACGCCAGCGAATAAGGATCTTTCGGCGTGACGGCGAGATCGTCGGTGATCGCGGTTGCCGGGCGATGCGGCAGCCCGCTGCCGCGGTCGAGCCGGCTCAGCGCGTCGCGGGCATGAGGCATGCGCACGAACACGAACGGAAACGCCGCAACGATGGCGATCGCCGCGCAAGCGATCACCGCCGCGGCGCGGCCGAGCGGCGGCAGCCACAGCCACAGGCCGAGCCAGGACAGTGCCAGGAACAGCCCGATGGCGGTCGCCAACGAGGCCAGCGCCGGCCACAGCCGTTCCCAGAAAATCGTCCAGCGCGCGCGCTTGAGCGTCGCCTCGAGCAGCGCCCGGGTGGCGTCCGGTGACCGCGGTTGCGGACCGGTATTGGGCAAAGTCGCTTCGGTCACACTTGTCCCGTCATTTTGGGCTCGGCGCACCGCAATTACGCATGACAACAGGGTATCATGAGGGCGGGTTCAAGGCACTAAACCCCGCTCGCAACAATGTTACGCAGTTTCAAAGCCAGGGCGGCAGGCGGTCGAGCGCGACCAGTTCCTCGACGCTCACGCGCGGCCGCACCAGGGCCCATTCGCTAGCCCTGACAAGCACTTCGGGGACCAAAGCACGGGTGTTATAGGTGCCGGCCTGGACCGCGCCATAGGCGCCGGCGGTCATGACGGCGAGAAGCTCGCCCGGTTGCGGCTCGGGCAGCGAACGGTCGAGCGCGAGAAAATCACCTGAATTCGCACACCGGCCCGACCACGTCGGCTGTGATCCGCGGCGCGCCGACCGCGCCTGCGCGGACCGGGCGGATGTCATGGTGCGCCTCGTAGAGCGTCGGGCGGATGAGATCGTTCATGCCGGCATCGACGATGACGAAGGTCTTGGCCTCGCCGTGCTTCACATAGAGCACGCGCGTTACCAGGATGCCGGCATTGCCTACGATGAGCCGGCCCGGCTCGAAGATCAGCTTGCAGCCGAGATCGCGCGTCGCGTTTTTGACGATCCTGGCATAGGCGTCCGGATCCGGCGGCGGATCGTTGTCCTCGCGATAGGGAATGCCCAAGCCGCCGCCGAGATCGATATGGCTGATGGTGTGGCCGTCGGCGCGCAATGCGCGCACGAAATCCGCCAACAAGGCGAACGCGTCACCGAACGGATCGAGTTCGACGATCTGGCTGCCGATATGCATGTCGACGCCGGCGATCCGCACGCCCTTGAGCTTGGCGGCGCGGGCATAGACGTCGCGGGCGCGGCTGATCGGGATGCCGAATTTGTTCTCCGCCTTGCCGGTGGCGATCTTGGCGTGGGTCTTTGGATCGATGTCGGGATTGACGCGGATCGAAATATCGATCGCGCGGCCCTTGGCCGTGGCGATGGCGGCAAGCAATTCGAGCTCGGCTTCGGATTCGACGTTGACGCAAAGGATGCCCTCGTCGACCGCTTGCGCCAACTCGTGGGCGGTCTTGCCGACACCGGAGAACATGATCTTGTGCGGCGGAATTCCGGCGGCTCGGGCACGCAGCAATTCGCCGCCGGAGACGACGTCGGCGCCGGCGCCAAGCTTGACCAGGGTCGCGATCACCGCCTGGTTGGAGTTCGCCTTCATGGCGTAGCAGACCAGCGCGTCGACGTCGGCAAACGCGCCGGCGAACACGGTGTAGTGCCGCTCCAAGGTCGCGCTCGCATAGCAATAAAACGGCGTGCCGACGGCTTCCGCCAGCGCGATGAGATTGACCCCTTCGGCGTGCAGCACGCCGTTGCGATAGTCGAAGTGGTGCATGGGACGTGTTTAGCGCGTGATGGCGATGTTCGCTACGGCCCGAAACCCCGTCTGAGCCGCGCGTAAAAAACTATTGCAGGATCGGATCGAGGATGAACGATTTTTTCGTGCTCGGGGCAGCCACCGGATTGCCGCGCGAATCGAAGCCGTTTTTCACCGCGGCGGCGTCTTCCTGCTGCTGCGTCGCCGGGGTGCTGGAGCTCGGCATGAACGATGACGGCAACGCCGGTGCGGCGGCGACCGGCGGCTGGGTCGCGGGACCCGGCGGCATTTCGAGCTCGCCCTTGCGCCCGCAAGCGGCGAGCGAAAGCGCGGCCACGGCCAACACCAGCCCAAAACTCAGACGACGACCGGCCAAAGGCCTCTCCCCCGACGCACGCTCAAACCCAGCATAGCAAACCAGATCGCGGCGGCGACATTGTGTCGGCAACCTCTTGCCAAGGGATTTACCAGGACATTACCAGGCGTTTACGGCCGCTTTTTCAACAGTTTGAGCCAGCGTTTGGCCTGCGCCCGCACGTTTTGCGGCGCCGTGCCGCCGTAAGCCTTGCGGCTCTTCACCGAATTGCCGACCGAGAGCACGCCGTAAACCGCTTTGGTGATGCGCGGCTCGACCGCCTGCATGGCCTTGAGCGGCAACTTGTCGAGCGCGACGCCGGCCTCGGCCGCGGCGGCGACGATCCGGCCGGTGACGTGATGGGCGTCGCGGAACGGCAATTTCAGCGTCCGCACCAGCCAATCGGCAAGGTCGGTGGCGGTGGAATAGCCGGCCCCCGCCGCGTCGGCCATCGCCGCGACATTGGGCGTCATGTCATCGACCATTTTGGTCATGAGGGCGATCGACTGCGACAGCGTGCCGAAGGCGTCGATGGTGCCTTCCTTGTCCTCCTGCATGTCCTTCTGATAGGCGAGCGGCAATCCCTTCATCACCACGAGCAACCCAGTGAGCGCGCCGACGACCCGGCCGGTCTTGGCGCGAATGAGCTCGGCGGCGTCCGGGTTGCGCTTTTGCGGCATGATCGAGGAGCCGGTGGTGAACCGGTCGGACAGCCGCAGGAAGCCAAAGAGCGGCGACGACCAGATCACGATCTCTTCGGCGAACCGCGACAGGTGCACGATGGCGATGGCACAGGCCGACAGCGTTTCCAGCACAAAATCGCGGTCGGCGACGGCGTCGAGCGAGTTCGCCATCGGCCGCGCAAAGCCGAGCGCCTTCGCGGTCATGCCGCGGTCGATCGGGAAAGAGGTGCCGGCCAGCGCGGCGGCGCCGAGCGGGCTTTCGTTGAGGCGCGCCCGCGCATCGGCGAAGCGGCCGCGGTCGCGCGCCGCCATCTCGACATAAGCGAGCAGATGATGGCCGAAGGTCACGGGTTGCGCGGGCTGCAGATGGGTGAAACCCGGCATCACCGTGTCGGCATATTGCAGCGCCTTCTCGGCGAGCGCGCGCTGATAATCGGCGAGCGCGGCATCGAAACCGTCGATATAGTCGCGCACCCAGAGCCGGAAGTCGGTCGCCACCTGGTCGTTGCGCGAGCGCGCGGTGTGCAGCCGCCCGGCCGCCGGCCCGATCAGCTCGGCAAGCCGGCTCTCGATATTCATATGGATGTCTTCGAGCGCGGAATTAAAGGCGAACTTGCTCGCTCTGAACTCTGACAGGATCGTGTCTAGACCGTGAGCGATCTTCTTCGCATCTTTAGCCGTGATGATGCCCTTTTTGGCGAGCATCGCCGCATGGGCCTTGCTTGCCGCGATATCCTGCGGGTAGAGGGTCCAGTCGAAATGGGTGGAGGCGCTGAAATACTCCATCAGAGGGTCGGGCTCGGCGCCGAATCGTCCGCCCCACATTTTGTTGCTCATGACCGATCGCTCATAAAGGTTGCGCCAAAATCCCGAGGTTCTATCGCCAATGTCCGAGTTGCCTGCCGAGCCCTATTATAAGGTACGCCGCCGCCGCTTGATCGCCGCCACCGCCTGGGCGCTGTGCGGGACGCTCGCGGTGCTGGCGGGGGTATACGGGATTGGCCGTCTGCGAAGCAATCCAGCCGATGCGGCCTGTGCGCCGGCGGTGCAAACCGCGGCGCGGCTCGCCCCGCTGGTCCATGGCGAAGTCGCGGCCTTAAGCGTGGCGCATACGGGCTTTCTGGTCCCCGATCTTGCCTTCAAGGACGCCGCCGGCCGCGACCGCACCCTGAAAGACTGGCGCGGCCGCACCGTGCTCTTGAACCTGTGGGCGACCTGGTGCGTGCCCTGCCGCAAGGAGATACCGGCACTCGACGCGCTGCAAGGTAAGCTCGGCGGGCCGGGTTTCGAAGTGGTCGCCGTCAATATCGACACCCGCGATCCGCAAAAGCCGCTCACTTTCCTCAAAGACGTCGGCATCAAGCGGCTCGGCTATTTTTCCGATCCGAGCGCCCACGCGTTCGAGGATCTGAAAACCGCCGGCAAGGCGTTCGGCATGCCGACGACGCTCTTGATCGACCGCTCCGGCTGCGAGATCGGCAACATGGCGGGCCCGGCCGAATGGGCGAGCGATGACGGGGTGAAATTGGTGAGCGCGGCGATTGCCGAAGATAAAGGCGCCGTCACGCGCTGACGTTCAAATTCGTTCCGATACCGGACGCGACGTTGGCAAGAGATGTAAAATTCTGCTGCGCGGCGTCGATCAGCTTGACGACCGAGGCGCCTTGATCTGCGTTCATGCGCATAAGCCGCGCCGCGACGGCGAGTTGCACCATGCCGGTTTGGGCACCCATGAGCGCGGTGATGAGGCTAGTCGGGTCCATGACGCAATACTTCGATGGTCCCGCTGATTATGGCCTCTAATCTTAAAAACATATGAATCCTGTCATTGCGCCAGGAAACGAGCCGTTGCGGGTTGCGATCGCCCGGTGCGTCGGGCACCTAGCGCACCAGAAGCTGAATTCCGGCGATGACGATCTCAACGGCGATGAGCACGACAATGATCAGCTCCAGCCGCAAGGATCGCTCGGTATCGATGATGTCGGCGAACGCCTTCGCCGAATCGGAGATCACCGTGAGCTTGCGGGTCAGCACGTCGGCGCGTTCCTTCAACTCATATTCGTCTTCCAGTCGGGCGTAAAAGCGCTCCAGAACCGGCCGTTCCCACAGCACGTCGGGCTTTTCCGCCACGGCAACCAGACCGGAAACGCGGTGTTGCACAAGCAGGGCATTGCCGATGTGTTTTAGGATCGCACGACGGCCGCCGGGCGTGCGGCCATGTTGCGCCAGCTCCTGGGCGATAGGCTGAATCACGTCGAAAACGGTCGCCACGTTCTTTTCGTCATGCGCCAGGACCACGCTGGTGGCGAGCGCATCCGCGATCAGCAGCGTGTGTTCGATCGTCAGCGCCTTCAGCACGATGACACCTGACGGCGTGAGCAGTTCGTCCTTGTCGGGCGCGATCTCGATTTGAACGATTTCCTCTTCGCGTGGCTCGATCGGACCGACGATGCGGCCGTCCAGCCGGCGTATGACCTCGTCCTCTTCGAGCGGCGACATGCCGACCAGGACGGCAACGCCATAGCGGAACAACGCAACAATTCCCTGTTCTCCGGCGCGGAACGCCAGCGGCAGCGTCGACAATACGTCGCTGCGTTCCAAGCCTGCGGTCTCGATACGGTCGCCAAGCAAAAGCGCCCTTACGGCAATGCGCTGCTCGCGCGTTATCGGCAAATCGATCATAGGATTCTCGTGTTCCGTATGACGTAGGCGGCGGCGCGCCGCCTTTGAAGGCGATGGCCGGGAAAAGATAGGGCGATTTGCCGGTTGACAGCGCCGTCGCCGGCCCTATACTAAACCATATGGTTAACCTTCAAAGCTCAACCCTCGACCGCACTTTCGCGGCGCTTGCCGACCCGACGCGGCGCGCGCTGGTGATGCGGCTTGCCGCAGAGCCGGATATTTCGGTGAGCGCGCTGGCCGCGCCATTCCCGGTGTCGCTGCCGGCGATCATGAAGCATCTCGACGTGCTGTCGGACGCCGGCCTGGTGGCGCGCACCAAGACCGGGCGCGTCGTCGCCTGCCGCCTCGACGCCGAGCCGATGCGCGACGCGTTCGAGTGGCTCAATCGCTATCAAAAGTTCTGGTCCGAGCGGCTCGACCGCCTCGCGGCATTCCTGGACGAAGAAGAATCACTTTCGCAGAAGGAAAAAACATGGCCACCCAAACCGCCACAAAACCAAGCCTCACCATCAAACGCCGCCTCAACGCCCCGCCCAACAAGGTCTTCGCAGCGTGGATCGACCCGGAAAAAGTGAAGCTTTGGATGGGACCCGGCGAGATCAAGGCGGCGCACGTCGAAAGCGACCCGCGCACCGGAGGCCGTTATCGCTGGGTGATGCGGGCGCCGGGCGGCGAGGAACACGACGTTAGCGGTGTCTATCGCGAGGTCATTCCAAACGAGAAGCTGGTCTTCACCTGGGCCTGGAAAACGACGCCCGAGCGTGAATCGCTCGTGACAGTGCTGCTCAAGCCTGACGGCGACGGCACATTGCTGACGCTCACCCACGAGCAGTTCTTCGACGACGACGCACGCGATCGCCATCAGGGTGGCTGGAACGGCGCCATGGACAAGATGGAAAAGCTGTTCGCCTGAGCGACACAAAGTCCTGCCACAATAAAGTCTTGGCAGAATAAAGTCTTGGCATAATAAAGTCTCGGCACAATAGCGACTGGTACAATGACGAAGCGTCAACGCAAAACAGTGGAGTAGGACATGCGTGGATCACACGGCACATTTTACTGGAACGAGCTCATGACGCGCGACGTCGAGGGCGCGAAGAAGTTCTATGCCGACACTTTGGGCTGGAGCTACGACGCCATGCCGATGCCCGACGGCGCCGGCTCTTATTGGCTCGCCATGATGGACGGCGAGCCGGTCGGGGGCATTTTGGACATCAGCGACCCGGCATTCGGCCAAACGCCTGAAAGCTGGATGTCCTATATCGCGGTCGACGACGTCGACGCCCGCGTGGCCAAGGCGGTCAAGGCCGGCGCCAAGCTGATGAAACCGGCGTTCGACGTGCCCGGCGTTGGCCGCATCGCCCTCCTGATGCAGCCCGACGGCGCCGGCGTCGGCTGGATGACGCCGGCAGCGCAATAAATTTCGTAGCCCGGATGGAGCCAACGGGTCCGGCCCGAAGTGGCCGGCCCGATGACAGGCTCCGCGAAATCCGGGATTCAGCTCCCGCATTACGCTGCGCTTCATGCGGGCTACGAGTGAGAGGAGTGACATAGATGCAACCACACAAAATCGTTCCCAAGGACGAATGGATCGCCGCCCGCAGGACGCATCTCACCGACGAAAAGGCGTTCACGCGCGCCCGCGATGCGCTGAGCAAAAAGCGGCGCGAACTGCCCTGGGTGAAAGTCGACAAGACCTACGTGTTCGACGGGCCGAACGGCAAGGAGACGCTGGCCGACCTGTTCGGCGGCAAAAGCCAGCTGATCGTCTATCACTTCATGCTCGGCCCCGACTGGGAAGCCGGCTGCCCGAGCTGTTCGCTCTTGGCCGATCATTTCGACGGCGCCGTGATTCACCTCGCGCAGCGCGACGTGACATTTGTTGTCGCGTCGCGCGCGCCACTGCCGCAGATCGAGAAATTCAAGTCGCGCATGGGCTGGCGCTTCAAATGGGTGTCGTCGTTCGGCACCGACTTCAACTTCGACTATCACGTCTCGGCGACGCCCGAGGAAAAGGCCAGCGGCAAGGCGATGTACAACTACGAAATGACGACGTTTCCCAGTGAAGAGCGCCCGGGCGCCAGCGTGTTCTACAAGAACGGGAACGGCGAAATCTTCCACACCTATTCGAGCTACGGCCGCGGCCTCGACATGCTAATCGGCACCTATCACATGCTCGACCTGGCGCCGAAGGGCCGCGACGAGGAAAGCTTGGCGTGGCCGATGGCCTGGGTGCGCCACCACGACCGCTACGACGGCGCCGCGGTCAATCCCAAGGCGACGTATGTGGAACCGAAGAAATCGGATTCGTGCTGCGATTAGCACAGCGCGGAAATAATCAACACGGCATCAGGGGAGCGAAATCACATGTCGACCGATCTGAAATTTCTGGCCTTTACGGCAATGCTGACGGCGGCGCTGTGGATTCCCTACGTCGTCGCGCAGGTCATGACCAACGGATCGCTGAAGCCTGTGAACTATGTCGACCCGACGCCGCGGCCGCTGCCGAACTGGGGCAGGCGCGCGGACCGCGCCTATCTCAACGCCGTCGAGACGTTCGCGCCCTTCGCAACGCTGGTGATCCTGATCCAGTTGACCGGCAAGGCCAATGCAATGACGGCGTTCTGGACGATGTCCTTCTTCTGGCTGCGCGTCGTGCACGCCATCGTCTATTGGACCGCCATTCCCTACATCCGCACGATCGTTTTCACGCTCGGCTTTGTGGCGGTCATCGGCCTCTTTGTCGAACTGATGAAGTAACTGCTGCGCCGGCATCGGACCGCTGTACGGCCCGATGCCTCATGTGTTCACCCACGACAATGTAAGGAGTCGACCATGAAGCTCTATGGCTTTCCACCCTCGCCCAACACCTGGAAGGTACGGGCGCTTGCCGCCCATCTCGGCGTCCCGCTCGAACTGGAATTCATCGATCTGAGCAAAGGCGCGCAATACGCGCCGGCTTACCTGGCGCTCAACCCGGCCGGGCGCACGCCGACCTTGGTCGACGGCGATTTCAAGCTATGGGAATCGAATGCGATCCTGCAATACATCGCCGGCAAGAGCTCGAATTCGCTGTGGCCGAACGATGCGCGAACGCGCGCCGACATCGCGCACTGGCAATTCTGGCAACTCGCCCATTGGGGCGCCGAGGCGTGCCAGCCGCTGACGTTCCAGCGCCTGGTCAAGAAAATCATGAACCTCGGCCCGCCCGACGAGGCGGCAATCGCCAAGGGCACGGAAGCTTTCAACAAAGAGGCGAAAATGCTCGACGCGCATCTCGCCAAACAACCGTATCTGGTCGGCAAGGATGTGACGATCGCCGACTTCGCCGTCGCCGCGCCGCTGCACTATGCTCAACAAGCGGAAATGCCGGTCGGCCCCTATGCGAACCTGCGCGGCTGGTTCGAGCGCGTCGCGGCGCTGCCGTGCTGGCGCGAGACCGCGCCGCAGTTTCCTGCCGCGGCGGCGTGATCAGGAATCAGGGATCAGGTAGTCAGGGATCAGTAATCAGAATGTTTGGAACTCTGATAGCTGATGCCTGATTACTGATGCCTGACTATCTGGTGGGCACCGGCTTCTCGCCGCGATAATCGTAAAAGCCGCGCTGCGTCTTGCGGCCGAGCCAGCCGGCCTCGACGTATTTCACCAAGAGCGGGCACGGGCGGTATTTGGAATCCGCCAGGCCCTCGTGCAGCACCTGCATCACCGAGAGACAAGTATCGAGGCCGATGAAGTCGGCCAATTCGAGCGGCCCCATCGGATGGTGGGCGCCGAGCCGCATGGCGGTGTCGATCGCCTCGACATTGCCGACGCCTTCATAGAGCGTGTAGATCGCCTCGTTGATCATCGGCAGCAGGATGCGGTTGACGATGAAGGCGGGGAAATCCTCGGACACCGCGATCAGCTTGCCGAGCTTGCCGATGAAGTGCTTGGTCGCCTCGAACGTGGCGTCGTCGGTGGCGATGCCGCGGATCACTTCGACCAGCTCCATCAGCGGCACCGGGTTCATGAAGTGAATGCCGATGAAGCGTTCCGGCCGGTCGGTCGAGGAGGCGAGCCGCGTGATCGAGATCGACGAGGTGTTGGTGCCGACGATGGTTTCCGGTTTGAGCACCGGACAGAGCGCGGCGAAGATGTTGCGCTTGACGGCTTCCGTTTCAGTCGCGGCCTCGATCACCAGATCGCAATCGCCGAGATCTTCGAGCGTGTTCGCCGGCGCGATGCGCTTGATCGCGGCCTGGCGCTGCTCGTCGCTGATGCGCTGGCGGCTGACCTGGCGCGCCAGGTTGCCGCTGATGGTGGCGAGCCCTTCGCTGATGCGGTCGGGCGCGATGTCGTTGAGCAGGACGTGAAAGCCCGAGAGCGCGCAGACATGCGCGATGCCGCTGCCCATCTGGCCGGCGCCGATGATGCCGATCTTGCGAATGGTCATTGCTTCCGTCCGCTCGCTGCGGCTGCGTTCTTTGGGCCGTTCCTTGACCTCGACCATCTTAGCTCACCTCAGATACCCCGAGCCACACCCTGTTATTCCGGGTGCGACTTTCGGTCAGCGTTTGACTTTGTCGAGCTCGCTGGCGAGCTCCGGTAGCGCAGCATAGAGATCCGCCACCAATCCATAATCCGCGACCTGGAAGATCGGCGCTTCTTCATCCTTGTTGATCGCGACGATGACTTTCGAATCCTTCATGCCGGCGAGATGCTGAATGGCACCGGAAATACCGACGGCGATATAAAGGTCCGGCGCCACCACTTTGCCGGTCTGGCCGACCTGCCAGTCGTTCGGCGCGTAGCCGGCGTCAACCGCGGCGCGCGAGGCACCGACCGCGGCGCCAAGCTTATCCGCCACCGGCTCTATATATTTGGTGAAGTTCTCGCGGCTTTGCATCGCCCGGCCGCCGGAAATGATGATCTTGGCCGAGGTCAATTCCGGCCGCTCCGACTTCGACAGCTCCTCACCGACGAAGCCGGAAATGCCAGGATCGGCCGCGGCAGCGGCGGTCTCGATGGTTGCCGAGCCGCCCTCGCCGGTCGCCTGGAACGCCGCGGTGCGCACCGTGATCACTTTCTTGGCATCATGCGAGCGCACGGTCTGGATGGCGTTGCCGGCGTAGATCGGCCGCTCGAAAGTGTCCGGCGCCACAACCTTGATGACGTCGGAGATTTGCATGACATCGAGCAGCGCCGCGACCCGCGGCATGATGTTCTTTCCGCTCGTGGTCGCCGCCGCCATGATGGTTTCGTAAGGGCCGGCGAGTGCGACGATCAGCGCCGCAATCGGCTCGGCCAGCATGTGCTCGTAGGCCGGCGCGTCCGCCAGCAAAACCTTGCTCACGCCGTCGAGCTTGGCGGCGGCTTCCGCCACCGCTTTGCAGCCGGAGCCGGCGACCAGCACGTGCACTTCGCCGCCGAGTGTCTTGGCCACCGTCAGCGCCTTGTTGGTCGCATCCTTGAGCGATTTGTTGTCGTGTTCGGCAAGAAGCAGCGTCGGCATCAGATCGCCCCCGCTTCGTTCTTCAGCTTGTCGATCAGCTCGGCAACGGTTTTCACTTTCACGCCGGCCTTGCGCACCGGCGGCTCGGTGGTCTTGACCACTTCGAGCCGCGGCTTGGTGTCGACGCCGTAATCGGCCGCGGTCTTCTCGTCGATCGGCTTTTTCTTCGCCTTCATGATGTTGGGCAGCGAGGCATAACGCGGCTCGTTCAGGCGCAGGTCGGTGGTGACGATGGCCGGCATTTTCAGTTTCACCGTCTGCAAGCCGCCGTCGACCTCGCGCGTCACCATGATGGCGTCGCCGTCGAGCGCGACCTTGGACGCAAACGTACCCTGCGGCCAGCCGAGCAGCGCGGCGAGCATCTGGCCGGTCTGATTGCAGTCGTCGTCGATCGCCTGCTTGCCGAGAATGATGAGGCCGGGTTGCTCCGCGTCAGCGATGGCTTTGAGGATTTTTGCCACCGCCAAAGGCTCGACGGCACTACCGTCGGTCTTCACCAGGATGCCGCGGTCGGCGCCCATGGCGAGCGCGGTGCGGATGGTCTCGGCGGCCTGCTGCGGCCCGATCGAGACGCAGACGATCTCGGTGGCCTTGCCCGCTTCCTTGAGCCGGATCGCCTCTTCGACCGCGATCTCGTCGAACGGATTCATCGACATTTTGACGTTGCCGAGCTCGACGCCGGAGCCGTCTGCCTTGACGCGGATTTTCACGTCCTTGTCGACCGCCCGTTTTACGGGGACGAGAATTTTCATGGCGTTGAAAACTTAACTGTTGAGGCCTGGTTGCTGAAGATTTGGCTGCTGAAGGCTTGTCTGCTCAAGACTTGGCTGTGATGGCTTTTTTGCTGTTTCCGGCGGCCCTTGGCGGCGCTTGGAAGGCCGCCGATGCTGCAATGCGGCAACCTACCGGCCGCGGCCCTCCGGGTCAACGTGCCGGCTAAATCACGGGCTCACGCCGTTTCCACGCATTCGAATAGCGCAACGCCCCGTGGCCGCATGAAATAGAACAGCACCGCGCCAGTGATCAGGCCGCCGATATGGGCCGAATAGGCGATGCCGTCCTGCTCGTGGCTGGCGACCTCGACGAACTGCCAGATCGCCCAGCCGCCGATGATCCAATAGGCCCGCAGCCGAAGCGGAATGAGGCCGAGCAGGCACGTGACCTTGGCGCACGGCCGGAACAACAGATATGCGGCGACGACGCCGGCGATAGCGCCGGAGGCGCCGATCAGTCCGGTGGTCGAGCTCGGATCGCTCGCCACATAAGCGAGGCCTGAGCCGATACCGCAGGCCAGATAGAAGCCGAGGAAACGCCAGTGCCCGAGCGCCTCCTCGATGTCGTCGCCGAACACGAACAAGAAAATCATGTTGCCGAAGACGTGCATGAAATTGCCATGCACGAACAAACAGGTGATGAGCGTGAGCGGCGCTGGTAGCCCCGCGGCCGGCGCGCTTCCGGTGAGCGCCGCGGGAACCAACCCGGCCAGCTGATCGAGTTGGTCCATCTGGTCGGGCCAGAAGCCCACCTCGACGAAGAACACCGCGAAGTTGATGATGACCAGGGCCCACATCACGTAAGGCGGCTTCGGCCACCTGAACGGGCTGTGATCCCACAACGGCATGACCATGGCTTGCCCCCTCCGCTGTCAGCGATTCTGGCCCGGCTGCCACAGCACGTCGCGCGCGCCTTTGCCGTTGGCGTAGCGGCTGGCGACGAACAAAAAATCGGAAAGGCGATTGACGTATTTGAGCACCTCGCCACCGACGCTCTCGTTCGGCCGATCCTTGAGCTCGGCGATCAACCGCTCGGCGCGCCGGCAGATGGTGCGGGCCAGATGCAGATAGGCCGCCGCCGGACTGCCGCCCGGCAGCACGAAGGATTTCAATGGCGCAAGTTCGTCGTTGAGCCGGTCGATTTCGCCTTCCAGCCAATCGACCTGGGCCTGCGTCACCGTCAGCCGCGCGCCATCCGGACCTTTGCCCTTGCCGGGCGTGCACAGATCGGCGCCGACGTCGAACAGATCGTTCTGGATGCGCGACAGCGCCGCGTCGAGCGTGACGTCGGTATGCAGCCGCGCAATGCCGATCGCCGCATTGGCTTCGTCGAGCGTGCCGTAGGCGGCGACGCGCAGATCGTATTTCTTGCGCCGCTCGCCGGAGCCGAGCCCGGTGGTGCCGTCATCGCCGGTGCGGGTATAGATCTTGTTGAGCTTGACCATCGGTCACTTCGACATGAACCAGAGCGTGGCCATGATGACGATGATGGCGATGAACTGCAGCAGCACGCGCAGCCGCATCAGCTTCTGCGATGTGTTGGCGGAGCCGCCGCGCATCATATTGTAGAGGCCGAGCAGCAGCACGACCGCGACCGCGCCGATGGCGACCGGGACCGCGAAATGGGACATGAAAATTGCCATGGGCCACTGTAGCCCGGATGGAGCGAAGCGCAATCCGGGAGCGGCGCATGCCGGCGAGGCCCACCCCGGATTACGCTGCGCTCCATCCGGGCTACATGCTAAGACACCGCCGCAATACCAGAGGACCACCCCGCATGATCGTCGATTTCCAGCACCATTTCACGCCGCGCGAATTGATCAAGGAGGACCCGGGCGACCGCCTGATCCTCAATTACGACGCCTCGGGCGCGCCGAGCTACACGATCCATTCGCTGCTCTACGACCTCGACGAGCACGTGCGGATGATGGATGTGGCCGGCATCGACGCTGCCTGGCTGACCAGCGCCGCCGGCATGTGCGCCGATCTCGACACCTCTCGGCTCGTCAACGACAAGGCGAAACAGGCCGAGCGCGATTATCCCGGCCGCTTCATCGGCGCCGCCCACGCCCATCCGCTCGGCGGCGCCGCCGCGTTCAAGGAACTGGCGCGCTGCCGGCATGAGCTTGGATTCCAGGGTGTCACCATCACCTCGGAATTCGACGGCAAATGGATCGACGATCCGGCGATCGAGCCGTTCTGGGACGAAGTCGGCAAGCTCGGCCTGTTCGTGTTCGTGCATCCGGCGCTCAAGCTCAATCGCGCCGAACAGTTCGACGCCTACGACACCGCGCGCGGCGTCGGCCGCGAATTCTCGCTGATCATGGCGACAATCCGCCTGGTCAATTCCGGCGTGTTCGACCGCCACCCGGAGCTGACCGTGCACATGGCGCATCTCTCCGGTGGCATCGCTTCCATGCTGGCGCGCGTCAGAAGTTTTCAAGACAAGGACTTTTGGGGAACCGCCGGCAACCCCCGCCATGGCGTGAGGCCGAAGCACGACTTCGACTATTACATTCTCAACAATCTCGTGTTCGATACCGCCGGATTTGCCGGCGGTATCGGCGCGGTCAAAGCCGGATTGTGCGAAATCCCCGCGTCCCGCATCGTCTTCGCCACCGACTATCCGCAGGAAATCCGCAAACGCGAGATCGTGCGCGACTTCGTGCGCGACATCCGCACGCTCGGCGCCGACGGCGAGAGGATTTTGTCCGGGAATGTCGGACTGCTATTGAAGAAAACGTAACCCTTCGCGAAGGGCACTGGATCGGTTAAAATGACTGCGATGAACAGACACGAAGCCTTCGATAAGTTGCAACGTCAGGCCCAGGCCATCAAAGCCATGGGCGCGACGTCGCTGTATCTGTTCGGCTCGGTTGCCCAGGATGAAGGCGTGCGCAACAGCGATATCGACCTGTTCATCGACTATGATCCGAACGGCCGTTTCAATGCGTTCGATCTAGTGGGTATCAAGCAGCTGCTGGAAAGCGAGTTGGGGGTCGATGTCGACATTACGACCCGCGACGGCCTGCACCCGATGTTGCGCTCAGACATCGAACAATCGGCCATCCGCGTATTCTGATGGCGCAAGGTTGGGCATGTTATCCACGACATTTTGGAAGCGATCGAACGCGTCGATGAGATCACCCGCGGCAAAACGTTGTCCGACTTCGAGAACAGCTGGCAGTTGCGCTGGCTCGTTCAGCGCGCAATCGAAATCATTTCCGAAGCAAGCCGAGGCATCCCAAAAGAATTAACTGCAACGAGACCGGAAATTCCATGGTCTCGGGTACAGGGCATTGGCAACGTCTTGCGCCATGAATACAGCGGCCTATCGGATCGAATCATCTGGAACGTCGTGATCGACGAATTGCCTCGCCTCAAACGCGCCGTCCTTGCCATTGCCGCAATGGTGAAGCATTAAACGTCCATTCTAATTAGACCCGTCCAGCAAACGTCGCGCAATGACCTGGGCCTGGATTTCGGCAGCGCCTTCGCGTCGCGCTCACGCATAGGCGACGCGCCCCTGGCGGCGGAACAGGAGCCACAACACGATCGTGCCGTTGACCGCGTTCCAGCCGAGGCCGTTGAAGAATGCAGCGCGGTACGAACCGGCGAGGTCGAAAATATAGCCCGACATCCAGCCGCCCAGCGCCATGCCGAACAGGCTCGTCATCAAGATGATGCCGATCCGGGCGCCGGCTTCCTTGGCGGGAAAATATTCGCGTACGATGATGGCGTAGCTCGGCACGATGCCGCCCTGGAACAGGCCGAACACCGCCGAGATGACGTAGAGCGAAACCAGCCCGTCATAGAGGAGGTAAAGCAGCAAGGCGATGCCCTGCAGCGCCGACCCCAGCATCAGTGTCGGCAGACCACCGATCCGGTCGGCGATGAATCCCGAGCCGATGCGGCCCACGATCCCGAACGCCATCATCAGCGCCAGCATGTCGGCGCCGCGGGCGACGCCGTAGCCGAGATCGCCGCAATAGGCGACGATGTGGACCTGCGGCATCGACATGGCAACGCAGCAGCAAACCGAAGCCAAGGCCAAGAGGGTCTGCAGCGCCCGCGCGGACAGGCCGAACGCCGCGGGCGATCCCTTGCGCATCGCGGCGCCGGAATCGAGGAGCACGGCCGGCGCGCGCCGGCGCAGAGCAACGACGCCGATGAGAAGCATGGCCGCGCCGCATGTCAGCGCAATGCCGACATGGGTCGCCCGCCAGCCATAGAGCGCGATGGCGTGCTGCACGACCGGCGGCCACATCGCGCCGGCAACATAATTTCCAGCCGAGCAAATCGTCACCGCAACGCCGCGGCGGCGGACGAACCAGTTCGAGATGTCGGCGATCAGCGGACCAAGCGTCGCCGAGCTGCCGAATCCGATCAAGCCGTGCGCAAGCGCGAATACCAGGAGGCTGCCGGCGCCTGCAGCGCCGAGGTAACCGACGCCGAGCGCCACGGCGCCAAGCGCCAGCGGACCCAAAATCCCGGTCCTGTCGAACAGGCGGCCCATGAGCACGCCGCCTAAGGCAAATCCCACCATCGCCAGCGTGAATGGCAGCGACGCTTGCGCGCGCGGCACGGCGAATTCGGCCTGCACCGGCGGCAACGCCACCACCACCGACCACATGCCGACGCCGCCGATGGTCGAGATTAGCATCGTCGCGGCAAGGCGCAGCCAGGCCTGTCCCGAATCGGGTTGTGGGCTTTTGTCGAGCGTTGATGCGACGAGCGTATCCATCGGGCGACATTCACTTAAGGTGAATATCGCCGTCAATCCCAGCAATTAATTCGATCCATCCAGCAAGCGTCGCGCGATCACGTTCGCCTGGATTTCTGCGGCACCCTCGAAAATATTCAAAATACGGGCGTCGCACAGAATGCGCGAGATTGGAAATTCGACGGCAAAGCCGTTGCCGCCATGAATCTGTACGGCGTTGTCGGCGGCGGCCCAGGCGACGCGGGCGGCCAATAATTTCGCCATGCCGGCTTCGAGGTCGCAGCGGCGGCCGGAGTCCTTCTGCCGCGCGGCGTAATAGGTGAGCTGGCGCGCGATCATGATCTCGACCGCCATCATGGCAAGCTTGTCGGAGACGCGCGGGAAATTGGCGATCGGCTCGCCGAACTGCACTCGCGCCGTGGCATAACTCATCCCCTGCTCCATCGCCGCCTGCGCCACGCCGATCGCGCGCGCCGCGGTCTGGATGCGCGCCGATTCGAACGTCGCCATCAATTGCTTGAAGCCGAGCCCCTCGACGCCGCCCAAAAGATTGTCCGCTGCGACCGCAAAACCGTCGAAGGCGATCTCGTATTCCTTCATGCCGCGATAGCCCAAAACCTCGATCTCGGTGCCGGACATGCCGGTGGCAGGAAACGGTTTTTCGTCGCTGCCGCGCGGCTTTTCGGCGAGCAGCATGGAAAGCCCGCGATAGCCGCTCTCGGCCGGATTGGTGCGAACGAGCAGCGTCATCAGGTCGGCGCGCACCGGATGCGTGATCCAGGTCTTGTTGCCGTAGACTTTATAAGCGTCGCGCTCGCGCACCGCGCGCGTCTTCAGCGAAGCCAGATCGGAGCCGGTATTCGGCTCGGTGAACACCGCGGTCGGCAGCACTTCGCCGGACGCGATCTTCGGCAGCCATTGGCGTTTCTGATCTTCGGTGCCGCTGCCGAGAATAAGCTCGGCGGCGATCTCGGAGCGGGTGCCCAGCGAGCCGACGCCGATATAACCGCGCGACAGCTCTTCGGAGACGACGCACATGGATTCCTTGCCCAGCCCCATGCCGCCGTAATCTTCGGGGATGGTCAGGCTGAACACGCCGAGCTCGGACATCTGCGCGATGATATCGAGCGGGATGTATTCGTTCTCGAGATGCCACGCTTGCGCGTACGGCACGACCTGACCGTCGGCGAATTTGCGCATCTCCTCGCGGATCGAGTCCAGCGTGTCTTCGAGGCCGCAGGCGCCGACGGTGGCATCGGGCCGCTCGCGCATCAATTCGACGAGCCGCGCGCGATGCGCCGCGGTGTTGCCGGTCGCGATAAGGTGATCGACGGCGGGCGTGATCCGCGCCGCCACCGCGCTCGCGCTCAAGCCCAGATCGGCCGGGCGGACGATTTCGCCCTGGCTCATGGGAATGCCGCCGAGAATTTGGGCCAAATATTCGCCGGCGCCGATGCGCACGACCAAGTCTTCGATCTCACCGAAATTGCCGGTATCGATCATCCGCGCGGCATAGGCCGCAAGCTGCCGGATCGCCTCGACATAGGTGGCGAGCCAGGCAAGGCCGTGGGTGGCGCGCTGTTCGCGATCGAACACCCGGGCCATCGGGCGGCCCTCGACCGTGACGCGCGCGGCGACGGTGCGGCGGGCATCGGCAAACAGCACCTCGGTGGCGGCGACCGCCTCGGCGAGGGCTGCGATCAGGTTTTGGCCGGCGGGCATGGCAGATGCGGCAGACGGCATGGAAAAGGCTCTCCGAAAGCTCGACTTTTTGCGCCGCCCGGACGGCCCGCCAAGCTTACGCGTGCAGTGCACAAAAGCAATGCGAACCTACGGCCGGTTGAAATCGGACTTTTCCTCAACGCGGGAGCTAAGTCCTTGCCAAATATTAACCATTTTCCGTTTTGCTGAAGCGGAACACCGCCATGCCGCGCCGCGGCGACGAAAGCCCGCATCCGCCCCCATGTCCTTCCGTCCAATGGTCATCGTCGAAGCCTTCTCAAAACTGTCGGTTCGCGCCCGCATCATCGTGCTCGGCGTCATTCCGGTGATCGGATTCCTCGCCAACGGCATCGCGTTTATGGTCGGCGACGTCGAGGTCGGCCGCGCCTTCGATAGCGTTCAGCGCTACACCCGGGTTGCGGACGCGAGCCGCGATCTCAAGGCCGGCCTGCTGATCATGCGCGCGGCAACGACGGAATATGTCGCGCGGCCGTCCGACAAGGTGGTTGCGGATTTCGCCGACGGCCAAGAGCTGGCGATGAAATCGCTCGAGCGCATCGCCGCCACGCTCGGCGCCTCCGCGCAGGACGAGATCACGCCGATGCGCATCACCGTGCGCGACCTCAAGACCAGCTTCGAAAGCCTGGTCAACGAGCAAAAATCGCTCGGCTACGACGACAGCCACGGTATCACCGCCGAGCTCACCGCGGCAAGCTACGCCGTGGAGCGCATCATCCACGAAGATCTGTCGTGGGTTGCCGACGGCGACGCCCGCAAAATGTTGATGTCGCTTCTGACCATGCGTCGCGATGAGATGGCTTACCGATTGACGCGCTCGCGCGCGTCCGAGAAGCACTTCCTCGACGAAGTGCGGAACTTCAATGCGCTGTTCGAGTCGGTCGACGGCGCGCCATCGATGAAGCAGAAGCTGAACGACGAAGTGAAGACCTACAGCTACGCCTTCGCCCAATGGGTCGCCTCGACCGACAATATCGAGCCGCTGGTGGCGCTGATCGGCCACGATACTGAGACCGTACTGCCGGAAGCCGACAAGATCATCGTCACGGCGCGCGACAGCGCCAGCGATGCCGGCACGGCGCTTGCGGCGTCGCGCACGCGCATCCGCAACTTCATCATATGGATCGGCCTGGCGGTGGTGCTGATCGGCATCAGCTTCAGCTGGCGCATCGGCCGTTCGATCACCCGGCCGCTGGAAGGCCTGGCGCAGGTGATGAAGCGGCTCGCCGACGGCGACACTGCGACGCGTATTCCCGCGACCCGGGCGCATGACGAGATCGGCGCCATGGCGCGCACGGTGGTGGTATTCCGCGACAATATGATCGAGCGCGAGCGCCTTTCCACGGTTGAAACCCAAGCCAATACCGCGCGCGCACACCGTGGCGAAACAATCGCTGCGATGATCGACACATTCCGCAGCTCGGTCGAGCAGGCGCTGGCCCGGCTGCGCGAGGCCGCCGGCGCCCTCGAAAGCGCTTCCAGCGGGCTCAACGACACCGCCAACTCGGTTTCGTCGGAAGCGCGCGACGCCGAAAATCGCGTCAGCACTGCGGCCGTCAATGTCACGACAGTGGCGAGCTCGATCGAGGAATTGGCCGCCTCGATCGGCGAGATCGCGCTGCAGGCGACGCGCTCGACCGAAGTCGCCGGCCGCGCGGTGGCCGAATCCAAGCGCACTGTCACCACCATGTCGGAGCTGGGCACCGCCGCGAACCGCATCGGCGAGGTGATCGGGCTCATTCAATCCATCGCCGGCCAGACCAACCTGTTGGCGCTCAACGCCACCATCGAGGCGGCGCGCGCCGGCGAGGCCGGCCGCGGCTTCGCGGTGGTTGCGACGGAAGTGAAATCGCTTGCCGCACAGACCGCGCGCGCCACCGAGGACGTCGCCGCTCAGATCGGCTCGATCCAGTCGGCCACCGCCGACGCCGCGCAAGCCATCGAGCAGGTGTCCTCGATCATCGACGACATGTCGGAGATCGCCGTGACGGTCGCCGCCACCGTCGAGGAGCAGAACAACGCGGTCGCCTCGATTGCCGAAGGCGTCAATCGCGCCTCGGTCGAAGCCCGCACCGGCGCGCAATCCATGAGCCGCGTCGCCGGCGCCACCACCGGAGCCCGCTCAACCGCCGCGGACGTCAAGGCGCTGGCCGACGCGCTGGCCATCGAAGCCGCGAGCCTGCAGAGCGAAGTGCGGCGGTTCTTGGCGGACGTGCAGGCGGCCTGACCTTTCCGCCGCGGTCGAACCATCGCCTCTAAGCACGTGCCTTATTTTTTGGTGCCGCCACCAGAACCCGAGGCTGGTTTACCACTCGTTCCGCCACGAGGAGGGTTGGATGGACCGGATTGCGTCGGGGCAACATAGCCGCCTTGCCGATTAGGCTTGTAACCTTCTGTAATTATAGTTGGTCGCGGGCTGGCTGGTTGGTAGCCACGTTGACCCGTATGCCCGCCACTTGGAATCTTGGGATTGTCACGCATGCGTTGTCTCCTCTGTGAATGGGATAAATTCGATGGTGCTGATTTCCCCAGCGGCAATAAACAGGCTCTTGCCTGCGGGACGCCAGGGCTCATCGCCAGAGAAATCATATACCTGAGCGATATATAGGTCGTTGCATTGTCCATGACTGATATACACCCTCACGCTCAACCGACCCTTCCACCACGTAGTCGGCAACGCAGACGACCGCAAAATCAACTCCCCGCTCACGCACAAAAGCTATGTCGCCGGTAGACATGACACTCTCTCCTGGAATTAGAGCGGAGCCGCAGGCTCATGCCGCGCCAATAGTGGCGCATCGCGTAATGGCGCCCTACGTCGGCTCAAAAAGCGTAGGGCGTGAAGAGGCAGGGGACTCAAATTGTGGCCTGCCCACTTTCTGATCTTTCTATCTGAGTCGCCTTATTTACTTAAGCAAATAGGCGATTTCACAAGTCATTGTTTCTTCAAGTAAACCTAGCTGATAGCCCAATATTGTGCGGAGTGCGCCGCGAGAACGAAATTCCTTTTCACCCTCCCCTGCAGGGGGAGGGTCGCGACCCGAAGGGGCGCGGGGTGGGGTGCGCGGCGGCGCAGGGAGTCGCAGCGCGCTGCGCGCGCTTTCACCCCAACCCGCCGCGCTTCGCGCGGCGACCTTCCCCCTCCAGGGGAAGGTGATAGAGCCGAGCTTCCTGCGCGCCATGCTATGAATAGCGCTCCCGCGGAGACCGCCTCGCGTGCACCTGATCCCCCTCGCCTATCGCGTCGCCATGGACGCCTTCTATCGCTTCAATGCCGACGACGGCTGGGCGATTGCAAGCCACATCGCGCTCTCGGTGCTGATGTCGATGTTTCCGTTTCTGATCCTGGTCACCGCGATCGCCGGCTTCATCGGCTCGGAGAATCTCGCTGCCGAGGTGGCGCGCCTCATCATCGAAGCCTGGCCGCGCGCAGTCTCCAGCCAGATCGTCGGCGAAATTCGCGACGTGCTGACCACGGCGCGCGGCGGCGTGCTCACCGTCGGCGCCGTCTTCGCCATCTATTTTGCTTCCAGCGGCGTCGAAAGCCTGCGCATCGGGCTCAACCGCGCCTATGGGCTCAGCGATCCGCGGCCGTGGTGGCTGTTGCGGCTGGAATCCATCGGCTATGTGCTGGTCGCCGCGGTCGGCCTATTGGCGCTGTCGTTCCTGGTGGTGCTCGGCCCGCTGGTGTTTCGCACCGCGCTGGCCTACATGCCCTGGATCGCCGAGGTCGAAAGCCATTTCAACATCGGCCGCTTCGTGGTCGCGACCGTTTTGCTCGTCACGTCGCTTTTGATCCTGCACATGTGGCTGCCGGCCGGGCGGCGGCAGTTCACCGAAGTGTGGCCCGGTATCGTCGCGACCTTGGCGATGTGGATGACCTGCGGCTTCGTGTTCGGCCGCTACCTCGCCGACTTCTCCTACACCTATGTGAACTACTATGCCGGCCTCGCCTCGGCGATGATGGCGCTGGTGTTCCTCTATTTCGTCGCCTTGATCTTCATCTATGGCGGCGAGCTCAACGCCGCGATCGCGCGCGAACGGGAAGTGGCAACGTAGCGCGGCGTGCCGGCTTGCGCAGGCGAACTCCCTCTCCCCAGAGGGGAGAGGGAGAAGATAGGCGGCGCCGGTCGGCCAGTGCATTACGCTGCGGTTTCGGCGACCGCGCCGCCGGTCAGGGTTTTGACCTTGCGGGCGTGGTCGACCGCGTCGCGCGCCGACTGGTTGTGGGTGAACAGTTCGAGCGTCGAGGTATCGTCCTCGCTCACCGGCTGCATCGCCTGGTCGCTGTACGGCACGTCCTTGGACTTGGCGACCTTGCGGTAGATGCGGAAGATGCCCCACGCCGCCTTCGCCACGCGGACGTGCTTGACCAGCATCTCCCAGGCCAGCGCCGGATAGAATGTCAGCGCCGGCTCGAGCGGCAGTTCGGGCCGGCGCTCGTGACGCGCTTTGAGCCGGACGAAACCGCCCTGCAGCGGATGCACTCTCTCGATGGTCAGCGATTGCGCGAACCAGAGAATGATCTGCGCCAGGCGCAGGATGTTGATGCCGTAGGCCTGGGCGCGACGCAAAATCGTCTCGATGTGCTCGGGCGTGTAATAGATCGTCCAGGAATCGCGATAGAGCTTCTCCCACTCCGCCTTGCTCATATGCGCGTGCGGGGTGAGCGCGTGCTCGAGATCGTATTTGTTCAAGTCCGGATCGAGCGGCGCGCCCTTTGTCCACAGCACCTTGTGATCCTCGGAGCCGGGCAGCGGCGTGAGGAAGAAGAATTCCAGCACGTCGAGCGGCATCTCCTTCTTGATGATCTCGATGTCGCGCCGCGCCGATTCCGGCGTGTCGTTGGGAAAGCCGAGGATGTAGCCCGCATAGGTCCAGATGCCGACCGCTTTCCAGGCCAACAGCATGTTGCGGTATTCGGTGATCTTGTTCTGCCGCTTCTTGGCGGCGAGCAGATTGTCGGGATTGATGTTCTCGAGCCCGATGAAGATGCGGGTGACGCCGGCGCGCTTGGCCTTGGCGACGAAATTCGGGATCTTGTGGCAGAGCGTGTCGACCTGGATCAGGAAGCGCACGTCCATGCCGTCTTCCTCGCGCAGCTTGATGATGCGGTCGAAGATCGGTTCCCAATCCTTGTTGCGGGCAAAATTGTCGTCGGTGATGAAAAATCGGTCGATACCGTGCTCGAAATTCTTGCGCAGGATGCGCTCGACGTCATCGGGGCTGCGGCGGCGTGATTTACGGCCTTGCACGTTGATGATGGTGCAGAACGAGCATTGGAACGGGCAACCGCGGCCGGCATCGAAGGTGGTGACGTTGCCAATCGTCTTGCGCACCGAATTGCCCGGCAGGAACGGCGTCACCGTGTCTTCGAGCGCCGGCAAATCGTTGATGTAATTGTAGAGCGGCTTCAGCGTGCCCGCGGCGGCATCGCGCAACACTCCGTCCATGCGGCCTTCGGCTTCGCCGGCGAACAGCGTGATGCCCATGTCGAGGGCTTCCTGCAAATCCGCCATCACGCTCGGGAACATCGCCAGCATGCCGGAGACGTGGAAGCCGCCGACGATCACCGGGATGCCGGCGGCGCGTAAGGGTTTGGCGATGTGCAGCGAGCGCGGATATTGGTTCGACTGCACGCCGACCAGGCCGACGAAGCCGAAATTACCGTTGGCGCGCATCTCGGCGATGATGCGGTCGACGCGCACCCGCGTATTGGTTTCGTCGATGGCGACGATGTCGATGTCGATATCGGGCCCGAGCACTTGGCGCTGCGCGCAGTCGTCGACCAGACCGTAGACGGTGGCCAGCGAATTCGCCGGCATCGGCGAGCGGAACCAGCGGATGACATAGCCGTCGTCGTCATAATGCGACGGCTTCACCAGGATCACGCGGAAACGCTTGCGCGCGCTGGTGGCCTCGGTCCGAGATTGACTCGACTGCATGCTGGCCCCGTTGCCGATTTAACGAGTTTTAGCGGATACGGCAGCGCAAAGCCAGTTTGTTTTCGACCGGGAACTTGCTGGAAAGCCGAGCAAAATTGGGCTATATTAGCGCCATGCGATCGCACGACGTCATTGACCGATTGAAGAAGGCCGAGCCGGCGTTGCGCGCGACGGGTGTGGGAGCATTGTACCTGTTCGGCTCACATGCGCGTGGCGAAGCAGCGAACGATTCCGACGTGGATGTTTTTGTCGACCCGCAAGCGGACGAAACGTTCGGTTTTCTCGATTTTATGAAGGCCTACGCAACGATTGTCGATGCCGTGGGGCCAAACGTCGACGTCGGCTATTCAACTCGTGAAGGGCTATCGCGCTACATCCGGGACAGCGTCGAGCGGGAAGCCAGACGGATTTTTTGATGGCGGCGAGCAAGAGCCCTCAGCTCCGGCTGCTTCACATTCGTGATGAAATCGACGGCATAACGTCTGCGCTGCGGAACGTAACTTTTGCCGACTATCAAGAAAGCTACACGCTACGCCGCGCCGCTGAGCGAGCAATACAAATTGTGTCCGAAGCGGCGAAGTCCTTGCCGCCGGAAATATTAGCGCGACATCCAAAGGCTCCCTGGAATGCGATCATCGGCATTGGCAATATTCTTCGGCATGAATATCAGCGCATCGACGATCGCCGCCTCTGGGAAATCGTCACCGTACACCTGCCGGAATTGCGGCCGGTGATCATGGCGATGATCGGCGAATAAAAAGATTGAAAGAATGCCGTTTGGCCGCCGTCAAAGGGCGCCAGCCGCCTCGATCACGTCCTCGAAATTCCGCAAACCCGGGCGCGGGGCGTTGACCAGCACCGCCATGTTGCCGGGCTTGTGGCGGTTGGTGCGCATCAACTCGTGGGCGTAGGGGATTTTCTCCCAGGGAAAAACGTCGCTCATGCACGGATCGATGCGCTGGTCGATGACGAATTGGTTGGCGGCGCTGGCTTGCTTCAAATGCGCGAAGTGCGAGCCCTGGATGCGCTTCTGTCGCATCCAGACGTAGCGCGCGTCGAAAGTGATGTTGTAGCCGGAGGTGCCGGCGCAGAACACCACCATGCCGCCGCGCTTGACGACGATGCAGGACACCGGGAACGTGGCTTCGCCGGGATGCTCGAACACGATGTCGACGTCGCGCTTGCCGGTGATGTCCCAGATCGCCTTGCCGAAGCGCCGCGCCTCTTTCACCCAGGTATCGTATTCGGGTGTGCCGACCTTGGGCATCGCGCCCCAGCATTTGAAATCGCTGCGGTTGATAACGCCCTTGGCGCCGAGATCCATGACATATTGGACCTTCGACGGATCGGACACGATGCCGATGGCATTGGCGCCGGACGCCGCGACAAGCTGCACGCCGAACACGCCGAGCCCGCCGGAGGCGCCCCAGACCAAAACGTTGTCGCCGGGTTTTAGGATGTGCGGCGCATGGCCGAACAGCATGCGATACGCCGTGGCCAAGGTCAGCGTGTAGCAGGCGGATTCTTCCCAGCTCAGATGCGGCGGCTTGCGCATGAGCTGGCGCGACTGCACGCGGCAGAATTGCGCGAACGAGCCGTCCGGCGTTTCGTAACCCCAGATGCGCTGCGACGGCGACAACAGCGGATCGCCGCCGTTGCACTCCTCGTCGTCGCCGTCATCCTGATTGCAGTGAATGATGACTTCGTCGCCGACATTCCAGCGCCGCACTTTCGAGCCGACCGCCCAGACGATGCCGGACGCATCGGAGCCGGCGATATGGAACGGATGCTTGTGGCCGTCGAGCGGCGACACCGGAATGCCGAGGCCTGCCCAGACGCCGTTGTAGTTGACGCCGCCGGCCATGACATAGACCAGCACCTCGTCCTCGGCGATCGGCCAGGTCGGCACCACCTCGCTCTGCATTGCCTGCTCGGGCGGACCGTGGCGCTCCTTGCGGATCGCCCAGGCGTGCATGGTCGCCGGCACATGGCCGAGCGGCGGAACCTCGCCGATGTCGTAGAGGTCCTTGAGCGGCGCGGCGGATGGTTTTTTCTGCGCGACGGCCATGAGGGGCTCCGTCTCAACCGTTTTTGCGGCGCACACGCCGCGACGGTGATCGGACCCAGTCTGCCGCAGTTTATGCTGCAGTGCAATAATTACCTGACGAGCGTAACCCACAACAAGTGGCGCGCCGGGCCCTGACAGCTTCCGCGGGAAGCCCTATGGTCATAGTGACGCAGCACAGACTGCGTAGGGTGCGTCACGCACATCAATGTCCGGCCCTTGCCGGGACTGGGAAACGGGGAAAAGCCATGGATGTTCAAAGCATCATTATCTGGATCATCGTCGGTGCGATTGCCGGCTGGCTTGCGGGCATGGTCGTCAAGGGCGGCGGCTTCGGACTGATCGGCGACATCGTCGTCGGCATTGTCGGTGCGATCATCGCCGGCTGGTTGCTGCCGCAACTCGGCATCGTGATCGGCAGCGGCATCGTCGCCGCCATCATCGACGCCTTCATCGGCGCGGTGATCCTGCTGGTCATCATCAAGCTGATCAAAAGAGCCTGAAGAAGCGATAAGGCTGGGAGAACAGAAAGATCGCGCCGAGCGCCGCGCCGCAGCTCTCGCCACAGCGGACGATCAAGCTGGTCGGACTGATGTTGGCGCTCGGCTATCTGATCGTTCTCGGCGGCAGCTATCTGCAAGGCCATTTTCTGACCGACCCGCAGGGCCGGCCGATCGCCAATGATTTCGTCAATGTCTGGGCGGCCGGGCGGCTGGCGCTCGATGGCCAGGTTCCGGCTGCCTACGACTGGACCTTGCACCGCGCCGCCGAAGTGCGCGCCGTCGGCTACGATTTCGACGGCTATTACGGCTGGCACTATCCGCCGCCGGCGTTTTTCTTTGCCGCGGCGCTGGCAACGCTGCCGTATCTGGTCGCGGCGATCGTCTGGTCGCTGACGACGCTCGTTGCTTACGTCGCGGCGATCGCCGGCATTCTCGGGCTTCGCACCGGCGTTTTGTTCGCGCTCGGTTTTCCCGCCGCGATCTGGAACATCACCGCCGGACAAAACGGCTTCTTCACCGCCGCGCTGATCGGCGGCACGCTCGGTTTGCTGGAGCGGCATCCGGCGCTGGCCGGGATTTGTCTCGGGCTCCTCACCTACAAGCCGCAATTCGGTGTGCTGTTTCCGATCGTGCTGATCGCCGACCGGCGTTGGCTGACCGTTGCGGCCGCAACACTCACGGCGATCGTGCTCGCGGCGCTGTCGTGGCTCGCCTTCGGCAACGCGAGCTGGACGGCCTTCGTGCATTGGGCGCCGCTTTCGAGCCACGCTTTGATCGACGAAGGCGCGCTGGATTGGTATCGGCTGCAAAGCGTGTTCGCGCTGGTGCGCGCCCATGGCGGCAGCGAAACGCTGGCCTGGATCGTTCAGGGCGCACTGTCGCTGCTGCTCGCCATCGGACTGGTTTGGCTGTGGAGAAGCCGCGTCGCTTTCGAGCTCAAGGCCGCGGCGCTTGCCACCGGCGCGCTGCTCGCCACACCTTATCTCTTCATGTACGACTTGGTCGTGCTCGCCGTTGCGGTGGCGTTCCTATTGCGATTTGCATTAGCGCGTGAATTTTTGAGCCGCATCGAGAGCTCGGCACTCGCCGCCGCGGGCGCGCTGATCCTGATCTACCCGTACGTGAAGACCAATGTCGGCCTCGCCGCGGTCGCGATCGTCATGGGCTTGATCGTGCATCGCGCTTTCGCGCAAGCGCGGCCCGCGTCGGCAGCGATGCGTTGAGCTTTATTCCGCCGGGACCGCGACAGGAATCAAGGCGCCGTCCGCAATGCGGACTTGCCACTTGGCGATGACCCGTCCGGCGCGGCGCGCCGCGACGATCGCCAGCACTGCAATCGCGGTCCCCGCGACGATGTCGATGAGATAATGGCCGCCGTTGATCGGCGTCGCCGCCAGCATGGCGGTGAAGGCCAAAACCGCGATCGGCCGTATCCACCGCACCGGCCACAGCGCCCAGGCATAGAGCACGGCGGAGGCGGCGTGGAAGCTCGGAAAGGTGACGATACCGCCGAGACCAAAAAGATCGAGATGACGCAAGGCGCCGTCACGGGTCGGCGGCAGATCGCGCAGCTGGTCGAGATAGGGCTGCAGATTGAGGTTCTTGATGCTGACCGGATCGAGTCCGATCTGTTGAAACACGCCGATCGCCGGCACCAGGCCGGAAATGATCGTTGTCACGATCAAGGCCACGCCGAAGGCGAAGGTGAATTCCTCGATGCGATGATAGCGGTGCGTCGCCGCCAGCACGACCGGAATGGCGAAAATCGGCCAGCGGATCATGGTGTAGCCGTAGTTCAGCCAAGCGGCGAGCGCCGGGTGGTCGTCGACGTAACGCACATAGGCGCCCCAGTCGAAGCCGAGCGCCCGGTCGACGGCGAGCAGGTTGGCATCCTGCATCGGCAGGTTGGCCGACGCAGCGATATAGGTCAGCGGCGTCATGACCGCGGTGATCAGCACGATCTGCGCGGTGCCGCCGAGGACGAACATCACCTGCGGATCGCGCCGCTTCGATGAGACCGCATTGGCGTGGGCGAAGCCGGCGTAAAGTCCGACATAGGCGACCGAAATGGCGAGGCCGGTCAGCTCAAGGGAAAAGTTGGTGAACGCAAGGCTGAGCGCGAGCACGAGCGCCATGGCGCCGACGAATATCCAATTGACCAGGAGGAACCGCCACGCGGCCTCCACGTCGGGCACTGTCGTCGGCTGTTGCGCCTGCATGGTCGCGACTGTGGCGCGGCAGCGGTTAAAGCTGCGCGAATCGCGACGGTTAAAATTGGGTGTGAAGCGCAGTCATCGTTAATGTTGCATTGCAGCAAAATCCGGGTCACATTGGTGGCGCCGGACTATTCACAAGGCCGATGCGCGATAAACCCTGGATCTTCCGCACCTATGCGGGGCATTCGACCGCCGCGGCGTCGAACGCGCTTTACCGCAAGAATTTGAGCAAGGGCCAGACCGGGCTGTCGGTCGCTTTCGATCTGCCGACCCAGACCGGTTACGACAGCGATCATCCTTTGGCCAAAGGCGAGGTCGGCAAGGTCGGCGTGCCGATCTCCCACATCGGCGACATGCGCATGCTGTTCGACGGCATCCCGCTTGGCGAGATGAACACGTCGATGACCATCAACGCCACCGCCGCGTGGCTCTTGGCGCTCTATGTCGCGCTCGCCGACGAGCAGGGCGTCGCGCGCAAGAGCCTGCAAGGCACGACGCAGAACGACATCATCAAGGAATACCTTTCACGCGGCACCTACGTATTCCCGCCGGCGCCGTCGATGCGGCTGACCAAGGACGTGATTTTGTTCACGACCAAGGACATGCCGAAGTGGAATCCGATGAATGTGTGTTCCTACCATCTGCAAGAGGCCGGCGCGACGCCGGTGCAGGAGCTCGCCTTCGCGCTCGCCACCGCCATCGGCGTGCTCGATGCGGTCAAGGCGTCGGGCCAATGTGCGCCGGAAGAGTTCGGTGAAGTGGTCGGGCGCATCTCGTTCTTCGTCAATGCCGGGCTGCGCTTCGTCACCGAAGTCTGCAAGCTGCGCGCCTTTACCGAATTGTGGGACGAGATCACCCGCGAGCGCTATGGCGTCACCGACGCCAAGCAGCGGCTGTTCCGCTACGGCGTGCAGGTCAACTCACTGGGGCTGACCGAGCAGCAACCCGAAAATAACGTCGCGCGCATTCTGATCGAGATGCTTGCCGTCACCTTGTCGAAAGGTGCGCGCGCCCGTGCGGTGCAGCTTCCCGCGTGGAACGAGGCGCTCGGCCTGCCGCGGCCGTGGGACCAGCAATGGTCGCTGCGCATGCAGCAGATCCTCGCCTACGAGACCGACTTGTTGGAATATGGCGACGTGTTCGAAGGCTCGCCCGCCATCGCCGCCAAGGTCGCGGAGTTGAAAGAGGCGGCGAAAGACGAACTGGCCCAGATCGAAAAAATGGGTGGCACCGTCGTCGCGGTCGAGCAGGGCTACCTCAAGCAGCAGCTCGTCGAATCCAATTCGCGGCGGGTCGAGGCCATCGAGCGCGGCGAGCAAATCGTGGTCGGCGTCAACCGCTTCGTCGAGACCGAAGCGTCGCCGCTGGCAGATGCCGCCGAGGCGGTCGTCACCGTGTCGCCTGAAGCGGAGTCCGGTCAGATCGAGCGGCTCGCCGCCTGGCGCGACGCGCGCGACGCCAAGGCGGTCGCCGCGGCGCTCGAAGCTTTACGCAAAGCGGCGAAAACCGGCGGCAACATCATGCCGCCGTCGATCGCCTGCGCCAAAGCCGGCGTCACCACCGGCGAATGGGGTTTTGCGCTGCGCGCGGCATTCGGCGAATACCGCGCGCCGACCGGCGTCGGCACCGCCATGCGCAACGACGCCGAAGGCCTCGACGACATCCGCGCCGAAGTCGACCGCGTGTCGAAGAAACTCGGCCGGCGCTTGAAATTTTTGGTCGGCAAGCCCGGCCTCGATGGCCATTCCAACGGCGCCGAGCAGATCGCCGCCCGCGCCCGCGACGCCGGCATGGAGGTGGTCTATGACGGCATCCGCCTCACTGCGGAAGCGATCGTCGCGGCGGCTGCGGAAAAACGCGTGCACGTAGTCGGCCTGTCGATCCTGTCCGGCTCGCATATGCCGCTGGTGCAAGACGTCGTTGCCCGCATGAAAGAGGCCGGCCTCGACGACGTGCCGGTCGTGGTCGGGGGCATCATCCCGCCGCAGGACGCCAGCGTCCTCAAAAGCGCCGGCGTCGCCGAGGTCTATACGCCGAAGGATTTCGAGTTGAACCGCATCATGAGCGATCTGGTGCGGATCGTGGAAGGCGCCGTGGAAACGGCTAAGTAGTCGCCGGAAGCACCGCCGCGATAGCGTCGCTTAGCGCGCTCGGGCTGACCGGCTTGCGTAAATAAGAATCCATCCCCGCTGCGCGCGCGGCCTCTTCGTCGCCGATCTCCGTGCGCCCGGAAATGCCGACAATCGGCGTGCGGCTCACAGCATCGGCCAGCGCGCGGATGCGGCGCGTTGCTTCCAGGCCGTCGATGCCCGGCAGCGTCACGTCCATCAGCGCCACGTCGTAGCCGCGCTTGACCGCTTCCACCGCCTCTTCGCCGCTCCCGACGAAGTCGGCGCGATGGCCGAGCTCGGTGAGGATGGTGTTGAGGATGACGCGGCCGTAAGGATTGTCCTCGGCGCAGAGAACCGCGAGACGGCGTGCCGGCGCCTTTGTCTGTTGCGCGTGCGTAGTGCCCGCCGCGTCGGCCGCCGCCACCGGCAGCGCGACCGCGAGGCGGAACGAGGCGCCGCGGCCGGGCGCACTGGTGACGGTGAGGTCGCCGCCCATCAGCTTGGCGAGCGATTTGACCACGGCAAGCCCGAGGCCTGAGCCGCCATAGCGCCGCGCGATCTTCGCGTTGGCTTGGGTGAATGGACGGAACAGCCGCTTGATCTCGGCGCGCGTCAGCCCGATGCCGCTGTCGCTGACGGTGAAGAGAAATTTCACGCGGCCGCGGGTGGCGCGCGTCGCGCGCACGTCAAGCCGGACGGCGCCATGCTCGGTGAATTTCACCGCGTTGTCGATCAGATTTTCGATCGCCGCGCGCAACCGCGCCGCGTCGCCGACCAGCATTTCGGGCAGGTCGGCGGCGACGGTCACGTCGGCGGTGAGGCCTTTGGTCTCCGCCCGCGCCGCAAGCGTATCCGACAGCGCTTCGATCAGGCGCCGCGGCCGGAACGCCTGTTGCTGCAGCGTCAGCGCGCCGGCATCGGCCTTGGCGGCGTCGATGGCCAACGTCGTCAGCGCGGCGAGATGCTCGGCGCTGGTCTTGATGCCTGCGGCCCAGCGCCGCTCGCGCTCGCCGAGATTGGAGCTCGCCAGCAATTCGCCGAGCGCCAGGATGCCGGTGAGCGAGGTGCGGATGTCGTGCGCGAACGCGGCG
Source organism: uncultured Alphaproteobacteria bacterium (assembly GCA_963724715.1). Lineage (GTDB taxonomy): Bacteria > Pseudomonadota > Alphaproteobacteria > Rhizobiales > Xanthobacteraceae > BOG-931. Next base: position 1,604,940 of record CAVRVV010000009.1, read on the forward strand.
AGCGCCGCCTCGGTGGTCCGTGTCGCCGCGCGGCGTCGCAGCGGACGGCGTCGCGAACGCTTTGCAGCAGACTTTTTCTTAGGCTTCGCTCGCACCATGGCAGCCCCGCCAAGAATCTTAGTGGAGCATGATCTTTTCGGAAGACCGGTTTCCATCCTCGGATCAAGTCCGAGGACAGGCTTTTTCCTGATCATGCTCGGCTCAGAATGACACGGCGGCGGACCAAACAAAATAAGCGGCGGCGGGCTTATCCAAGATCATGCGCTAGCGGCCGAGCCCGACCAGGCGCCGGATGTCCTGCGCGGTGGCGCCGTCGGCGCGCAATTCGCGCAGGCTCTTGGCTAAAGTCGATTTCGACAGCTTGCGGCCCTCGGCATCGAGAATAAGCCGGTGGTGGTGATAGACCGGCTCCGGCAGACCGAGCAGCGCCTGCAGCAGGCGATGGATGCTGGTCGACCAGAACAGATCCTGTCCGCGCACCACATCGCTGACGCCTTGCAAGGCGTCGTCAACGGTGACCGCGAGGTGATAGCTGGCCGGGATTTCCTTGCGCGCGACAATGACGTCGCCCCACATCATCGGCGCCGCGGTGACGGTGCCGGTCTGGCCGTGCGGCCCGGAGCCGGCCTCGGTCCAGGTCAGCACGCCGGCCTGCGCCACCGCCGCATCGATGGCGAGCCGTAAAGCATAAGCCTCACCGGCGTCGACGCGGCGCTTACGCTCGGCCACCGCGAGCTTGCGCGCCCGGCCCGGATAAAGCGGCACGCCGTCGGGATCGCGCGGCCAGCGGCCGTAGCGGTCGCGCTCGACGACCAGGGCCGCGATCTCGCTGCGGCTCTCGAAACTCGGATAGAGCAGCGCCAGCGCGTTGAGCTTGAGGAGGGCCGATTCGTAATCGGCGAAATGCTCGCTTTGCCGCCGCACCGGCTGCTGCCAGGAAATGCCGAGCCATTCCAGATCCTCGTAGATCGCGGCTTCGAATTCCGGCCGCGACCGCGGCGTATCGATATCCTCGATGCGCAGCAGGAACCGACCGCCGGTTTCGCGCGCCATGTCGTAATTGAGCAATGCCGAATAGGCATGGCCGAGATGCAGATAGCCGTTCGGGCTCGGCGCGAAGCGGAAGACATGGGTGTAGGTGTTCTGAGTGTTCACTTTCACCATGCTCCGCCGAACTATGGTATCCGGTCAACGGCGCCTTGCCGATTTAGGCGTGAATTACCTTTGAAACACTGCAAGATGGCGGGCGACCGGCAAGAACAAGGCAGCCCGATCGGGACAGGGAGACAGCGATGGCGGCGTGGAAATTGCAGCCGTTCGATTTCCAAAAATGGATCGGCGAGAATCAGCATCAGCTCAAGCCGCCGGTGGGCAACAAAAAGGTTTTTGAGGACGGCGCCATGACGGTGCAGGCGGTCGGCGGCCCCAATGCGCGCACCGACTTCCATGACGATCCGGTCGAGGAGTTCTTCTATCAGCTCAAGGGCGACATGCTGCTCAAGGTCCACGACGACGGCGACGGCCGCATCTACGACGTGCCGATCCGCGAAGGCGAAGTGTTCCTGTTGCCGGCGCACGCGCCGCATTCGCCGCAACGGCCGCAAGAAGACTCCGTCGGGCTGGTGGTCGAGGCGGCGCGGCCGGGCAAGCGCGACGGCTTCAACTGGTACTGCTTCGCCTGCGGCGAGCTGGTCCATAGGATCGAAGTCCAGGTCGAGCACGTGGTGAAGGATTTGCCGCCGCTCTACGCGGCCTTCGATGCCGACGAAGGCGCCCGCAAGTGCCGCAATTGCGGCACCATCCATCCCGGCAACAAGCCGCCGGCGGGTTGGGTGCGGCTGTGAACAGGGATCAGGGATCAGATATCAGGTATCAAGATTTGCCGATTCCGATGCCTAATCTCGATCCCTGATCCCTGATCCCTGATCCCTGATATCTGATCCCTGATACCTGATCCCTGATCCCTGATCCCTGATCCCTGATCCCTGATCCCTGATCCCTGATCCCTGATACCCCGATGCCTGATCATCGCATCCATACCGAGGCTGACCTCGAGCGCGGCATCGACGCCTTGCTCGCCGCCGATCCGCGTTTTGCCGCGCTGATCGCCAAGGCGGGGCGGCCGCCGTTGCGGCGACGGCCCGACGGCTTCGCCGGCCTGGCTTCGACTGTCGTTTCGCAACAGCTTTCGACCGCGAGCGCCGGTGCGATCTGGGGCCGGCTGTCGGCGGCGTTCGATCCGTTCGAACCGGCGGCAATCATCCGCGCGCGCAAGGAACGGCTGGCACGGATCGGCCTGTCGGCGCCAAAGATCCGCGCGTTGAAGGAAATCGCCCGCGCCATCGCGCGCGGCGACCTCGCGCTGGCGACGCTCGGTGACATCGACGCCGAAGCGGCGCACGCGGCACTCACCGCCGTTCACGGCATCGGACCATGGACCGCCGACATCTATCTTCTCACCTGTCTCGGCCATGCCGATGCCTGGCCGGCCGGCGACCTGGCGCTGCAAGAAGCCGCCCGTCTGGCGTTCGGCTTGCGTGCGCGGCCGACCGCGAAAGAGATGATGCCGCTTGCCGAACCGTGGCGGCCGTGGCGCGCCATAGCGGCGCGCGTGCTATGGACTTATTATCGCGCGATCAAGGGGCGTGAAGGCGCGCCGGTTATCCCGAAAAAATCCATCAAGCCGAAAGGAAAGCAGAATGGCCGCTGAGCTCGACGGTCCGCGGCTTGAGCCAAAGTCCGGAGCCGCACAGCAGCTTGTCGTGTTCCTGCACGGCTATGGCGCCGACGGCAACGACCTCATCGATATCGGCCGCGCCTGGCAGCAATATTTGCCGCACTCAGCTTTCGTCTCGCCGCACGCGCCGGAGCCGTGCGGCCAGGCGCCGGTCGGCCGGCAATGGTTTCCGCTGACCTTCCGCGATCCGAATGAGCGCTGGGTCGGCGTCAACAAGGCATCGCCGGTGCTTGAGCGCTTTCTTGACGCCGAGCTCGAGCGCCACAAGCTGCCGGCCTCTGCCCTCGCCCTGGTCGGTTTCAGCCAAGGCACCATGATGGCGCTGCATGTGGGCTTGCGCCGCGCCACGGCATCGGCCGCGATCGTCGGCTATTCCGGTCTCCTGGCGCTGCCGTCGGCGGCCGAGGCAGAGACCTTCGCCGCCGGGGTAAAATCGCGGCCGCCGGTGCTGCTGGTGCATGGCGACCGCGACGACCTGATCCCGCCGGAGGCGCTGTTCGAGGCCACCCAACAGCTGGCCGTCCTCGAAGTACCGGTGGAGTGGCATTTGTCGCCCGGCATCGGCCACGGCATCGATGCCGAAGGCTTGCGCCATGGCGGCGAATTTTTGGCCCGCCGCTTCAAGATAAAGCATTGAAAAAGCTGGATGATTTAACTCGATGTCGTTGAATCCAGTAACGATTTCCTAGCAAATGCATCTTAGAAAGTACCTGTTGGAGCAGGTGCGCCATGTTCACGACAATGATGAAGCGGCTCGTCCAGCGCGCTCAATCCGCGCGTCTGCGGTCCTTGATCGCCCAATTCCGATCGAATAAGCGCGGCAATGTCGCGGTCATCACCGCACTGTGTGCACTGCCACTCATCGCCGCTGTCGGTTGCGTCATCGATTATACGACGGCGAGCCTGGTCAAGACCAAACTGCAGGCTGCGGCGGACGCCGCAGCGCTCGCCACCGTTTCGGTCAATTCTTCGGTCGTTACCACCGCCAAGGGGATGTCCAGCGGCGGCACCGTCTCGGGCGGTTCGACATTTGCCACCAATTTCTTCAATGCCAACCTGAACGCGTCCCCGGCAAACGTCGGCTACACCAATCTTACGCCGACGGCGACGGTGGCCTTGAGCGGCACGAAGATGACCGCCACGGTGTCGTTCACAGCCAAGGTCCCGACTTATTTCATGGGGATCATGGGTTTCAGCAACACCAACATCAGCGGTTCGTCGACCGCAAGCTACACGATGCCGACCTACATCAATTTCTACCTGATGCTCGACGTCTCGGGCTCGATGAGCTTTCCTTCGACCGCCGCCGAGCAGGCGAGACTGATGGCCGTCAATCCCGACAACCTGCTGGGGAGCCCCGGCTACTCACAGGGCTGCCAATTTGCCTGCCATTTTTCCGCGCAGGGCGCCTGTCCGCAAACCGGAAATCCGGTCCATCAGGGTCCAATCCCCGCCGTGGGCCAAGCATCGAACCCGTCGCCTGGAGGGTACTGCCAGGGGTTCCTCATCTCGCGGCTGGGGACGACGCCGACGTCTTTCGGCTCCGGCAGCAACAACAGCACCAACGGGGGCAGCGTCAATTGGAACAATAGCCAAGTCAGCTCCTGTCCCTCGCCAGGCTCGACATCGTGCATTCAGTTGCGCGCCGACGCGGTCGGCTATGCGGTGACCACGCTATTGTCGACCGCGTCTGCATCGGAGCAGGTGACCAATCAGTACCAGGTCGGACTCTTCCCGTTCATTCAGTATCTGTACGGCTGCACCTCGGTCACGCCGTGTTCGGCGTCAAACGCCTACGTTCCGCTCACCACCAATCTGACCGGAAGTACGATCACCAATGCCGCCGCCAACCTTGCCAGCCTGCTGGATACCGGCGCCAATTCAAACCTCGGCTCAGGCGGCACCCATTTCGAGAACGCGCTCTCCAGCATGAACAGCGCGATCACCAGCGTCGGAACGGGGGCAGGCTCGTCCAACGCACTGCCGTACGTTTTCATCGTCACCGACGGCTCCCAGGATTATCAAACGCAATGGGCAGGCGGCTGGGGTTCGCAAAACTGGTCTTCGAGCGCGGCGGTCCCGTATCAGAATTCATCGGCGGTCATCCCGCCGAACAGCGTCACGTCAACCGATTATTGCACCAACATCAAGAATCGCGGCATCACCATCGCGATCCTCTACGTTCCTTACCAGCCAATCGCGGATCCCAGCACGATTTTCAATGACGAGGACGGCTACGCCAACAACAACATCCCCGGCATTCCAGCCGCGCTGCAAGCCTGCGCCTCGCCGAATTTCTACTACACGGCGGACACGCCGGCAGACATCAATTCCGCGCTGCTTTCGATGTTCCAGCAGGCGGTGAACACCGCGCACATCACCAACTGATCGGCCTCCCGGGGCAGCGCCTTAGGTCCAATTTTGGCTTCGTTGAAAAGCCGTCGCGCCTATATTTTGCCCGCGCCCGCAACAAGCTCCACCCAGGCAGTCCCAATGGACTTGGCCCGGAGCGCTGCGAGGGAGCTACGCTCCGGGGGACCATTTCAATAAAACCGACGCGCCCACGGGCGATATCTGCCCATATGCTAACTGTCACCGCCGCGGCCGCGGCGGCCGTGTGCTATTGCGGGCCTCTGAGGTGATCGTTGGAAAGCGCGCGGCACGCCACACACGGCTGAGCAGCGCGACCGGGCCGACGCCTATATCAGATCAGCAGGTGCCGCTTTGCGGAACATAAACGACGCACGACACGCTGCGCGGCGTAACGTACAAACTATCCGAAAAGGTGATCCCGCTGCTGGTGCCGAAAAAGCCAAACACCGGCACGTAGGTATAGCTCACTTCGGCCAGGATCAGATAAGAGCTGTTGACGACCATCGCCGACGGCGGCGATATGGAGGAATTAACCGAACGCGCGGTGGTGCCTTGGGCGGCACTCCACTCGATTTTCGAGACTCCCGTGTTGCTGATCTTCACTTGCGAGATTTTGACGGCCGGGGTTCCGCTGCTATACGGCGCCATCACCACCGAAGTCGCACCGAGGATCGACGTCATGTCGACCGACTGAATGGTCGAATATTGGTTCGTGATCGAAGCGAGCGCGTAGGTCGCCGCTCGCATCTTCATGTAGGCCGCTATAGCTCGCCCGCCATCGAACGTCGCCAGCAGCATGACGACCAGAATCGGCAAGACCAGCGCGAATTCGACTGCGGCAACGCCCTGTTTCGCCGCAGCGAAAAACCGGCAAGTTGAGCTTACCCGCCGCATCATCAATAGGGCTCCACCCGAAAAGCGGTGATGCCCATGATCTCGGTATAGCCATTGCTGAAATTGGGCAGGATGGCGCCGAGAGGTCCACTGATGATCTTCCACGGATAAACCAGTTGCAGCACCATGACCTCACCCGGACCGCCGAGGCTGTACGCCCCGGTACCGCTGACCGTACCGCTGGCACTGATGGTCAGCGACGGAATGGTGGTGCTGGCGCCGCTGAAGTTGGTATAGGTCTGCACGCTCACATACAGATTGCTGCACGTGAACAGCGCCGGAAGCAGCGGACAAATATCGTTGGTCCGGAATTGCGACTGCGTCAAGCCGGCGTTCTGAACCTGGCCGGTCAAGACCAAGCGACCGGCTGCGACCACCGCCGTTTGCAAAGCCTGCTGGGCGAATAGAAAGGAGGTCACTTGCAAAATAGCGATCAGCAACGCCAAGAAGGGCGGAGCAATCAAGGCGAATTCAACCGCCGTCGTTCCACCGCGGGAGAGGCAGAAGCGAGCGGCAACCCTCGTACGGCGCCGCAAGTGTCTCGATAAATTTCGGAACATGCCTGGCGGGTCCCGTTTTACGGCCGGGTCGGCCCGTAACAAGGTCGAACCTGCAGCCTCGTTCATAGTTGCAACACATTGATTTTCCGTTGCCGCGCAAGCATAAACCCGCGCTCTTTGTCGTGACCGGGAGAGCGCCGTTAACCACGACGGCGGCACCGATGCGAAAGATGCGCCGCCTGAACACATTGATACCGGCGTACGCCTGCTTGCCGATTATTTTGGTTCAAATTTTCAGGAACCGGATAACGATCGATTCACTGGATTTTGGTGGAGCATGATCTTGTCCGAAAACCGGGTCCACCCTCGGATCAAGTCCGAGGGCAGGCTTTTTCGGGATCATGCTCTAAACCCCATGCCTCAGCCGGCGCCGGCAACGATGGCAGAAAGCGCGGCGAGGCCGTCGGTCAGGGCGGCCGGCCCGGGCTGCAGGATCAGTGGCGATTTGATCTCGTGGAGCGCGCCGCGCTGCACCGCCGGCACGCGCTCGAAGCCGGGTCGCTTGATCACCTTCTCGGGCCGAAATTTCTTGCCGCACCACGAGCCGACGATGATGTCGGGGGCGCGCACAATGACGTCTGCCGCGGAGACGATGCGCCCCTTGGCCGATTTGCAAGCGGCGCGGTCGGCGAAGATATCGTTGCCGCCGGCGGCCTCGATCAGCTCCGAGACCCAGGCGATGCCGGAAATCATCGGCTCGTCCCACTCCTCGAAATACACCTTGGGCCGCCGCGGCAGCAGCGCGGCGCGATCTTTGGCCCGCGCGACGCCGTCGGCCAAGTCCTGCGCCAGCCGGTCAGCGCGCGCCGTAGCGCCGACCAGGGCGCCGAGCGTGCGGATCATATCGAGGATCTCGGCAACGCTGCGCTGATTGAAGGCATGGACATCGATGCCGCGCCTGATCAGGTCTGCAGCGATGTCGGCCTGTAGATCAGAGAAGGTCAGAACCAGATCGGGCTCGAGCGCGAGGATCTTCGGAATGTCCGCGGAGGTGAACGCCGAGACCCGCGGTTTTTCGCGCCGCGCTCGCGGCGGCCGCACCGTATAGCCCGAAATGCCGACGATGCGCTTATCCTCGCCGAGCAGATAAAGCGTCTCGACGGTCTCCTCGGTCAGGCAAACGATCCGCTCGGGCGGAAACATCCGCGTCCGTCTCCGATTTCAGCCATTAGCCGCGTTCCGGCCAGCAGAAGCAAGCGGCATTGGGTGCACGCATCGCCCGCAAAGAATTTCACCATTTCGCCGAGGCGGCGATCTCGTACGTGCGCGGCGCGCCGAGTAGAACCTGGTCCGGATAGCCGGGGTCGGACCACGCCGCATAAATTCTGTTCGTCAGGTTGCGCACACGGAACGTGACGCGCAGCTTGTCGAGCTCCGGCCGCGCCAAATCCCGGCCGGGAATGTCCACGAAGGCGTAAGCGTCCGCGGTGGTGTAGGCCAGCATCGTCGTGGCGTCGTCGTCAAACACATAGCGGTTGCCGACATAGCGCAGCGACGTGCCGATCTCGACCGGCCAGCGCCAATGATCGAAGCGGTAGGAGGCGCCGGCATTGACGATGACCGGCGCGACGTCCGCCGGCGTGTTACCGGTGAAGTTGTCGAAGTCGAAATTGACGAAGCGCGTCTGGTTGAGCGCGATATTGCCCCAAAGCTTCAGGCCTTCGATCGGCCGCACCGCGGCGGCCGCTTCGATGCCTTTGGTTTCGACTTCGCCGGCAAGCGCAAACACATTGGGGGCAATCTCTTCGTAAACGTTACGCCGCTGGATGTTGTAGGCGGCAATGGTCCACTCCGCCCTGCCATCCCAGAACAGCTGCTTGGCGCCGGTTTCGTAGATGCGCGAGCTGGTCAATTGCAACGAGTTGCCGGGCGAGATGGAGAAGATGCCGGCCGCCGCGGGGTCGTAGGCGGTCGCGAACATGCTGTAGAACATCAAGTTGTGGATCGGCTCGTAGGTATAGGCCGCGCGGTAAGACACCGGCTGCCAGGTCTTGGTGAACGGCTGGCCGGCCGGAACCGTGCCATCGGAATTGATGCCGTTGCGCGCCAGCGTCAAATCCTCCAGCCGCACACCGCCGATCAACGCGAACGCCGATGTCAACTTGAGACGGTCCTCGAACGATCCGGCGACGGTGTCGAGCCGGCTGTTGCGGATATCGAAATCGATCGGGCCATAGAGGCCCGGGTCTGGGGCGACGACCGCGACGGAATCTTGTGGAAATCCTCCGTCATCCATTTGTTTGAACGTGATCCAGTTTCTGCTCATCTGCAGTTGCGCCGCGAAGCGATTTTGCAATCCGAAAAACTGCGCATCCCAGGTTAGATCGGAGTTGTTGCCGATCACGTGCTGGTTATGCGAGACGGCGAAACGATCGCGGTCGATCATCGCAGTCGCATTGTCGAAGGCATAGGTCTCGCTATCGAGCCAGTTGCGCTTGGCCTGATAGTAATAGCCCTGGTCCTTGACCGTGACGGTGTTGAGCGGCGTCCACTCGAAGCCGCTGCGCAGCCACAACTCCTGGGCGCCGGTGGCGTTGTCGGCCACATTGTAATTGGTCGACAGCGTGCGCCGATCGATGGTCAACGGCCCGATGGTGCTGCCGTCGAATGTGCTGATCGCCGTGCCGGAAACGACACCGCCTACGCTGTTAGGGCCGGCAAACGAGGTCGGAACCAGCGGCGTGCCCCAATAGGCGTGGCCGGAATCCTTTTTGTAATCGATGGCGCCAAACACCATGAAATTGCTCGTCGCATGATAGTTCAGTTGTCCGGAGAGCCCCGTCAGATCGCGGAAATCGCCGTCGATGAAGCTGTTGAGCCTGTCTGCGATGGCGTCGAAGCGATAGTCGAGGCCTTGCATCATGGTGCTGCCGCCAGAGCCGAAATGGGTGCGGGGCGAGCCGTATGAATCCATGGAAAGATCGAGCTCGTTTTGAATCGGTCCCGTGGTCGGCTGCCGGCTCACGTAATTGACCGAGCCGCCGATCGCGTTGAGCCCGGACATCAGCGACGAGGGACCTTTGAGGAACTCGACTTGCGCCAGGCTGGCGGTGTCCATCCAGCGCGACGTAATGCTCTGCGGGCCGGTCGAAATGCCGTTGTAGAGGATGTTCACCTCGCCGAAGGTGAAACCGCGCATCGAGAAGCCGGCCGGCGCGCCGGCAGCGTCGCCCGCTAACACGCCGACCGCGCCCTGCGCGGTTTCCGTGGTGGTGCGGTAGCCTTGCTCCTGCATCGTCTGCCTGGTGACGATATCGACGGACGCCGGCGTTTCGATGACAGGCAGCCCCAACCGGCTTGCGCTTGCGGCGACGGCGTTGAGCGGCGTCATTGGAATCCCGGCCAGGGCCTGATTGTTCGACGGTCCCGCCCCGGGCGACGGCGGCGCGGGGGTCGTCGACAATTGGCCGCCGGGTTTTTTGGCTCTCGCCTGAGGCCTCTTGCGCGGCGCTTCGATTTGGACTTGAGGCAGCGTGCCCTGATTTTGCGCGACTTGGTTTTGGGCGACTTGCGCCGGCGGCGGCGCCGTTTGCGCGCGGCCGGGGCTCATTGCCAAGAGCGCAACCGCCGTCAAGGCCGATGTGGAGATCAGGAGAGAACGCGATGCGAAAACACGGTCGCGCGTGCGACCGCTGCTGATGACCGGCAACATTGCCACGCCTCAACGGCGAAACCGTAACCCGTCACCGCGATTTTGGCTGTTGCGCGCTCTGCCATTCGCCCCGGGCAGCAACCGCGTAACGGCCGGACTCTTAACCTTTACGCCGGGACACCCCGCCCAACGCGTTCGCGCGTGACTCGTTGCTGGTGGCAGATGTCCTGGCTCGCGGGTCGCTGCCTTCGGCCACCTTCCCAGGATTTTGCGATCCCAGTGGTCATGCCGGCCGAAGACTCGCCGCTCACAGTTGCGGGGGCAGCCGCGGTATAGCGTGCCCCCGAGCACGCGCACCGCGTTCCCTTTTGATCCCTTGCGGGAACCACCATCATCGATCTTGAAGAGGCTGCCGCGAACGGTCAAGCCGCGCCGCGTCGAGTTTTTCCGAGTGTGACTTAATTCAGACATCGCGGCGCGTCGCCGCGGGCGGCGTAGCTTGGCGCAGGCGGCGTAGCTCGGCGCAGGCGTCATGCACCGCGAGAACGAACTTCTACTTCACCTCTCCCCAGAGGGGAGAGCGTAGGCGTCCTTCGGACGCCGTTCTTAAAGTAAAGAACGCCGATCCAAAGGATCGGCTATGCGAACGAAGTGAGCGAGGGTGAGGGGGTTCGGAAGGTGGGTATTTTTCTCATGCGCCCGAGCCCCCTCACCCCACCCTCTCCCCTCCGGGGAGAGGGAGTCGCAAGCGTCGCGCGAGGAGAAATATTTACGTCGTCAGTGCCCCTCCCCCGCTGTCGCGGTGGCGGATAAGGTAGGCGCCATGCCCAACCAGAAAACCTACGACACCATCATCGTCGGCGCCGGCTCGGCTGGCTGCGTGCTGGCCAATCGGCTCAGCGAGGACAAGGGCAAGCGGGTGCTGCTGCTCGAGGCCGGCGGCTGGGACCGCGATCCGTGGATCAAGATCCCGCTCGGCTGGCCGCGACTCCTGCTGCAGCGCAAGCACGACTGGATGTATTTCGCCGAACCCGAAGTTTTGACCGGCGGCCGTGGCCTCGAATGCGCCCGCGGCCGCATCGTCGGTGGCTCGTCGTCGATCAACGCCATGGCCTATGTGCGCGGCCATCGCGGCGATTACGACCGCTGGGCGGCCGCGGGTCTTACGGCATGGTCCTATGCGCACGTGCTGCCGTATTTCCGGCGCCAGGAATCCTGGAAGGGCGGCTCGAGCTTTTATCGCGGCGGCGACGGGCCGCTGGCGACGCAGATGACGCGGTTTTCCGATCCGTTGGTCGATGCATTCGCCGCGTCAGGGGTTGCCGCCGGCTACAAGACCACGCCCGATTACAACGGCGCGCAGCAGGAAGGTTTTGGCGTCTGGCAGATGACGGTGCGCGACGGTCGCCGCTGCAGCGCCGCCGACGCCTATCTGCGGCCGGCGCTGGCGCGCAACAATCTCACGGTCGAAATCCAGGCCTTGGTGACGCGGCTTATTTTCGATCGCCAACGCGCGGCCGGCGTCGAATACTTGCAGCACGGCGAGACGGTGAAAGCGCACGCCGAGCGCGAAGTGATTTTGTGCGGCGGCGTCATCAACTCGCCGCAGCTTTTGCTGCTGTCGGGGATCGGCGATCCGGACGAGCTGCGCGCCCACGACATCGCCGTGAAGGTGGCGCTGCCGGGCGTCGGCAAGAATTTGCAGGACCACATTTCGGCAAGCGTCACCTATGGGCGCAAGGAGCCGGGCACGTTGCACCGGGCGATGCGGTTCGACCGCATCGTGCCGGCGCTGGCCAACGCCTATTGGCGCGGCGACGGTATTGCCACCGAATTGCCGACCGGCCAGATGGCGTTCCTGAAAAGCCGGCCCGACGCGGCGCTGCCCGACGTCGAGCTGATCTTCAACGCCGCGCCGATGACCGCGGCGCCGTATTTCTGGCCGTTCCGCGCGCCTTACGCCGACAGCTATGCCTGCCGCGCCGTGGTGCTCCGCCCGGAGAGCCGCGGCCGCGTCGAGCTGATCTCCGCCGATCCGCGTCAGCCGGTGCGCATCCGCCAGAATTTTCTTGCCACCGACAACGACCGCAAGACGCTTCGCGCCGGGCTACGCATGGTGCGCGACATCTGCCGAGAGAAGCCGATGCAAGCGTTTATGACGCGGGAAATCGCGCCGGGCGACGGCGCCGTCTCCGACGCCGATCTCGACGCCCATATCGCTACGAATTCCATCACCGTCCACCACCCGCTCGGCACCTGCAAAATGGGCCTCGCCTCCGATCCGCTGGCGGTGGTCGATCCGGAGCTGCGCGTCTTCGGCACCGAAGGCTTGCGCGTGATCGACGGCGCGGTGATGCCCGACCTGGTCGGCGCCCACATCAATGCGCCGATCATCATGATCGCCGAAAAAGCCGCCGACCTGATCCGCGGCCGCCCGCCGCTGGAAGCGGCCCGGCTCGCTGGGGCGACCGAAATGTCCCGGCCGTAAGCGCGTGGGTGTAAGCCCCGGAGCGGGCTTCACAATCCTGTCACGCCTGCCTATAAACTATGGCCCATCGCCGCAGTGCGGCATTGAGTCGAGGTGGGAGCGTCGTCTTGAACGCTCATGTATCGCCATCGGGGTTTCCGGCGCTGGTGCTCAACGCGGATTTCCGTCCGCTGAGCTACTACCCGCTGTCGCTGTGGTCGTGGCAGGACGCCATCAAGGCGGTGTTCCTGGAGCGGGTCAACATCGTCGCCAATTACGACCGCGCGGTGCGCTCGCCGAGCTTCGAGATGAAGCTGCCGAGCGTGGTGTCGCTCAAGACCTATGTGAAGCCGTCGACCCATCCGGCGTTCACGCGGTTCAACGTGTTCCTGCGCGACCGCTTCTCTTGCCAGTTCTGCGGCACGCGCGACGACCTCACCTTCGATCACCTGATCCCGCGCTCGCGCGGCGGCCATACGACATGGAGCAATGTCGTCGCCGCCTGCTCGCCTTGCAACCTGCGCAAGGGCAACCTGACGCCGGGCGAGGCGAGAATGTTTCCGTCGCAGACGCCGTTCCAGCCGACGGTGCAGCACCTGCACCGCAACGGCCGGCTGTTCCCGCCGAATTACCTGCACGACAGCTGGCTCGATTATCTCTATTGGGATACCGAGCTGGATCCGTGATCCTCGCGACGTGTTTCCCGGATGCGGTGCAGCACGAAGTGGTGCACCGCTGATCCGGGATCGCTCCGGACTCGGCGCTTGATACGATCCCGGGTCTGCAGCGCACCATTCCGCTTCGCTGCATGCTGCGCTGCGCCCGGGAAACGATACTCCGCGCATTGATTTAGGGTTGTGCGCGTCGGCGCATGGGACTACATGCGCCAATTGGAGTTTTGTGCCCGAGGAGTTTTTCCTGATGGGATCGATCGTGCTCCTTGACCTGATGGGCGGCGTGGCGCTGCTGCTGTGGGGCCTGCATATGGTCCTCAGCGGCGTGCTGCGCGCGTTCGGGCCGGACCTGCGCCGTACTTTGAGCAAGGCGCTGGGCAACCGCTTCACCGCCTTCGCCGCCGGCCTCGGTTTGACGGCGCTGCTGCAGTCGAGCACTGCGACCGGACTGATGACCGCCTCGCTTGCCGCCGACGGTGTCGTCAGCCTGGTGCCTGCGCTCGCCATCATGCTCGGCGCCAATGTCGGCACCACGCTGATCGTGCAGGTGCTGTCGTTCAATATCTCCGCAGTCGCGCCGGTGCTGTTCGTCGTCGGCTTGGTCACTTTTCGCGCCGGCGGCGGCAGCCTGACCAAGGCGCTCGGCCGGGTCGCCATCGGCCTCGGCCTGACATTGCTGGCGCTGCACATCCTGCTCGACACGCTGGCGCCGGCCGAACAAGCGCCGGCGGTGCGCGCGCTGCTCGCCGCCGTCACCACCGATCCGGTACTCTGCGTCGTCATCGCCGCGGCGCTGACCTGGGCGGCGCATTCCAGCGTCGCCGTCGTGCTCTTGGTGATGTCGCTCGCCTATTCGCATTTCGTCACCGAGCCGGCGGCGCTGGCGCTGGTGCTTGGCGCCAATCTCGGCAGCGCCATCAACCCGCTCATCGAAGCCGGCGTGCGCGGCGATCCGGCAAGCCGGCGGCTGCCGGTCGGCAACATGCTCAATCGCCTGGTCGGCGTGCTGATCGCGTTGCCGTTCTTGGGGCCGATCGCGCGCGAACTGGCGATGCTGCAGCCCGACGCGGCCAGGATGACGGCCGAGTTCCACATGCTGTTCAACGTGGCGCTGGCGGCGATCTTCATCGGACTGCTCGACCCCGTGGCCTGGCTGCTGGTGCGGCTATTGCCGGAGAAAAAGCAGACGGCGGACGCGTCGGTGCCGCGCTATCTCGACGAAGCGGCGCTGGAAAACCCGCCGCTCGCGCTCGCCAATGCCGCCCGCGAGACGTTGCGCATGGGCGACACCGTCGAAGCCATGCTGCGCGAGGTCATGGCTGCATTGATGGCCAACGACCGCAAGCTCGCGAGCGACGTGTCGCGCCTGGACAACGTCGCCGACCGGCTCAACGAAGCGATTAAGCTTTACATCACAAAACTCACCCGCGACTCGCTCGACGAGCGCGAAGGCCACCGCGCCATGGAGATCGTGTCGTTCACCATCAATCTCGAGCACATCGGCGACATCATCGACAAGAATCTGTGCGAGCTCGCGGCCAAGAAGATCAAGCGGCGCTATCAATTCTCGACCGAAGGCGCGGCCGAGCTGACTGCGTTCCACAAGCGCGTCGTCGAGAGCCTGCAATCGGCCTTCGGCATCTTCATGACCGGCGACGTCGAAGCGGCGAAAAAATTGCTGCGCGAGAAGGCCGAGCTGCGCAAAGCCGAGCTCGAAGCCGCCGATCGGCATTTCGAGCGCTTACGCGAGGGCCGGCCGGAAAGTCTTGAGACGACGTCGCTGCATCTCGACATTTTGAGCGATCTCAAGCGCATCCACTCGCATATCTGCTCGGTCGCCTATCCGGTGCTGGAAGCCGCCGGCGAATTGCCGGCGCGCGACAGCGCGAAGAGCGGTGCGGCGACGACGGCGCTGACGTATCAGCCGAAGCTGCCGTAGCCCGGATGGAGCGCAGCGCAATCCGGGTGCGGCTTATCGGATGGAGCGCAGCGCAATCCAGGTGCGGCTTATCGGCTGCAACGCCGACCCCGGATTTCGCTTCGCTCCATCCGGGCTACGTTTCTACGCCGCGTTGACCTTCGCGGCGCCGCCAAACGCCGGCGCGACTTCGGTCATGAAGCGCGCCATCTCGTCCTTGACCTGACCGTGCGGCTTCAGGCCGACGTTGAAATAAAGGATCACCTCGTCGAAGCCGGCGGCCTCGACTTTTTTCAGGATTTCGGTGATGCGTGCCGACGAGCCGATCAGCACGGAATTTTCCGTCAAATCCTCCGGCTTCACCTTGCCCAGCCGGTCGACCATGTCGACGAAATAGCGGTAGCTCGGCGGCGCGGTTTTCGGATCGCCGGGCAGCGCCGGGATCACGCATTCCCGGTAGTAGCGGATCTGCCGCGCCCGCTGCGCGTCTTCCTGCGCCTTGTTGTCGGCGAAGTGGGTAAAATAGCTGCACATCAGCCGCTGGGGCTTCTTGCCAAATTTGGCGCAGATCTCGTGATAGAGGTCCGCGACCTGCTTCAAGCCGCCATAGCTCATCGCCGCGGCGAACGGCGCCACGATCAGCCCGCAGCCAAGCCGCGCCGCGAGTTCGATCGAAGGCTTTGAGAACGAGCCGACATAGGTCGGCAGCGGGCGCTGCACCGGCTTCGGCGTGATGCGCACGTCGTCGAACGAATAATGTTTGCCGTGATGGGAGATGCGGTCGTCGGCTTCCCACAATCGGCGAATGAGCTCGAGGCCCTCCTCGAAAATTCCCTGGTTGTCGTCGAACGAGACATGGAACGGCTCATATTCGCGCCGGTCGTAACCGCGCCCGGCGGCGAAATCGACCCGGCCGTTGGAGAGCAGATCGAGCGTCGCCCATTGCTCGGCGACGCGAATGGGATGATGCAACGGCGTCACCGTCACGGCGGGCGCGAGCCGGATGCGCGTCGTGTTGGCGGCGACGTAGGCCAGCACCAGATCCGGGCACGACAGCACGCCGAGCGAATTGAAATGATGCTCGCCGATCCAGGCCGAATGCATGCCGAGCTTGTCGGCATAGAGCGCTTCCGCGGTGATGTCGGCGACGAACTGGTTCGAGGAGCGATCGTTGTTTTCGTAGTGGTTGTCGCTCAGCGTGAAATAACCGAACTCCATGACTTCCTCCCAGAACGCTGCATTTTCGCTTGCTGGCGGAGCCAGAATAATTGATAATGCAACTGTTGTAAACGCATTAATCAAGGCTGGAACTGCCCGTGGCGAAGCCCCCTGCCAAGCTCGATCTCGGCGATTACCTGCCCTATCTGGTCAACCGGGTCGGCACCATCATCGCCGAGCAATTCGGCGAGGATGCGCTGGCGCGTCATGGCCTGAGCATCGCGGAGTGGCGTGTGCTCGCGGTCTTGGTGAGCAATGGCGGCCAGCGCCAGATCGATCTTGCCGATTTGACCAGCATCGAGGCATCGACCTTGTCGCGGCTGGTGAGCCGCCTGATGCGCACGGGCCTGGTGACGCGCACCCGTTCGGCGAACAGCAACCGCGAGGTCGTGGTCAAGCTCTCGCCAAAGGGCCAGACGCTGGTGGCGCGTCTCATTCCGATCGCGCGCGACTACGAAGCGGCGGCGATCGCCGGCATATCGGCAAGTGAGCTCGCAGCGCTCAAGCGCTGCCTGCGCCGGATGTACGACAATATGCAAAACAAAAATGTCGCCCGGGTTGAGCAGCGCAAAACCCGGGGCGGACAAAGCCGCTTGAACGCCGTTCCCGGATTTCGCTAACGCTCAATCCGGGCTACGTGCCGGGCTATTGCGCCTTGCACGCCACGATGGCGTCCGGCGGCGTGCGGTTTGCAACAGTGGGCGCTGCAAAGATCGCGAGGTAGGCGTCGCTGCCGGTCAACCGATCGAGGCTGATCTGGCGATAGCCGACGGCTTGCAGCTCGCAGCGCAGCAGACCGGGCGGCGTACCATGCTCAGCCGTCGGCGCGAAGGCGTCGACAATACCGATCCGCGCGCCGGGCTTGAGCGCGGGGACGAGATTGTAGAGCAAGGCGTAAGGCTGCGCGATCTCGTGATACATGTGGACCAGGATCGCAAGATCGAGCGACTGCGCCGGCAGCTTCGGGTCGTGCGCCTCGCCGCGAACGATGTCGACGTTCTGCAATCCAAGATCGCGCACGCGCCGGCGCAGGTTTTTCAGATAGTCCGGCACGACGTCTTCGGCGATGACGCGGCCGCTGGCGCCGACGATCGGCGACAGCCGCACGACGTAATAGCCGCTGCCCGCGCCGATGTCCGCAACCGTCATTCCGGATTTGATGCCCAAGAGACGAACGAGCTGCTGCGGTTCGCCGGCTTTGTCGCGTTCGTCTTCGTCGTGCCAAATCGGGCTGATAATGTCCGCGACCGGGCGATCTGGCTTCGGGAACACATCGGCCGGAGCGCCCGCTCCTGTCGCGGCGTCCTGCGCGGCGCCGGATATCGCGAACGCGGCGGCGAGGCCGACGGCAAGTGTCGCTCGTAAGATTGTGCCGAAGGTCATTGTAACCCCGCACGCAGGGAGAGGGAGCGGCAAGCGGCCGCTCACTTACTCCACCTTCGTACCCGGCGCAGAATCCTCGAACACCGTCTGCACCGGCGGCGTGCCGGAGAAGCCAAGCTCGTTCCAGCGCGCCACGACCTGGTCGTAGGTCGCTTTCGACAGTTTTGTGCGCTTGGAAAAATTCTTGATGTGCCGGTAGTCCATGCAGGCGTTGATCAGGGCCTTGGAGCCCCACGGCCTGATTTCCGGTGGATTGAGGCTCGGATCGAGGAACGTGCTCCAGGTCTCGCGCAAAATGTCGATCGATTGCGCCGGCCGCGAGCGGGTCGCCATCGCCCACAGCACCTGATGCACGTTGCTCGGATCGATGTCGTCGTCGACGACGATCACGTACTTGCCGAAATAGGCGCCGCCGACGCATTGCGCGGCGAGCGCCATCGCCTGCGGCGCGTGGCCCGGATACATCTGCTTGATCGAGACCACGGTGATGCCCCAGCCGGCGGCTTCCGGGATCGACCAGACGCCCTGGATGCCGGGCACGCCGAGTTTTTGCAGGTCCGACCAGATCGCGGCCGAGCGCAGCGCCGCCCAGAACAATCCAGCCTCGTTGGCCGGACCGTCGGCCATCAGCGCGCAAGTCAATGTCGGATTGTTGCGGAAGCGCACTTTCTCGACGCGCATATAGGGCGTCGCGCCGCTCGGCCGGCCGTAATAGCCGGTGAACTCGCCGAACGGGCCTTCGGCAAACGTCTCGTCCGGATAGACAAAACCTTCGAGAATGATCTCGGCGCCCGCCGGCAACGGCAGGCCTGTGATGTCGCTTTTGAACAGCTCGATCGGCGCGCCGTTGATGCCGCCGTAATATTCGTATTCGCTTTCGGTTTTCGGAAAACTCGTCGCCGCGACCAGGAACAACAGCGGGTCGATGCCATAGGCGGCCGCGATCGGCATCGGCTTGCCCATCTTCCACCACTTCTCGCGGTCGAGCGTGGCGTCCTTGCCGGGCGAGGTATAGACGCCGATCTCGCGCGGGCCTTTGATCATCATGCGATAGGTGCCGACATTGATGCGGCCGGTCTCCGGGCATTGCGTCACCACCGCGTCGCCGGTGCCGAGATAAAGCCCGCCGTCGAGCGGCCACATGCGCTGCGCCGGGAATTGGCGAATGTCGATCGCCTCACCGGTGACGATGTTCTGGTTGCAGATCGCGGTCTCGGCCGAGCACCTCCTTGGGCTTCATGGTGCGGCCCATCTTCTTCTGCAGTGCCTGCACCGCTTTGAGCGGATGATCCATCGGCTCCTCGCCGATCATCAGGCAGAACCGCGACAGGTTGCAGCCGATCATGTTGTAGAGCGCGCGATGCCCGGGATGGCCCTTGATGTTCTCGAACAGCAGCGCCGGGCTTTTTTGGCTGCCGACAAGATAAGTAATGGTCGCGGCTTCGAGATCGGGATCGACCTCGGCGGTGATGCGCTTGAGCTCGCCCATGGCGTCGACCTTGGCCAGCCATTCGTCGAGGTCGCTTGCGTTCGGGCTGCGCACGATCTGATCGGACTTTGCTTCGCCCTGCACCGCCTGCTTTTCGGGGGCGACCGATACGCTCATATCCATGGGTATTTCCTCACACGCGGCCACCGTATCGGCCTTGGCGCATCATAGTGAGGCCGCGGGAACATATCGACAGCGATCTACGTTCGATGCCTCATGGCTGTCGTGCCGCTTGCGGACATCTGCTATGCTGCCGGCATCCGCGTTAAGGACCTGAATGACGGTCGCCTCAAAAGGGCCAACGACAACAGGAGTGCGGATATGTCGCTCGATCCGGAATTCCTCTCGCGCCTGCAGTTTGCGTGGGTGGTCGGCTGGCACATTCTGCTGCCGGCCTTCACCATCGGCCTCGCCTCTTTCATCGCCTTCCTCGAAGGCGCCTATGCGCTGACCGGACGCGCCGTTTTCCTCAACCTGTCGCAATTCTGGCTGCGGATTTTTGCCATCTCGTTCGGCATGGGCGTCGTCACCGGCATCGTCATGCCGTTCCAGTTCGGCACCAACTGGAGCCGCTTCTCCGACGTCGCCGGCAACATCATTTCGCCGCTCCTGGCCTATGAGGGCCTGATGGCGTTCTTCCTGGAATCGACGTTTCTCGGCGTGCTGTTGTTCGGCCGCAAGCTGGTGCCGCCGGCCATGCATTTCGTCGCCGCCGTGCTGGTGGCGGGCGGCACCTTGTTGTCGGCATTCTGGATCCTTGCCACCAACAGCTGGATGCAGACGCCTGCCGGCTACGAAGTGATCGACGGCCTGTTCTATCCGAAGGACTGGTTCGCGATCATGTTCAGCCCCTCGCTGCCGTATCGCCTCGCGCACACCGTCAGCGCGTTCTATGTGACCACCGCTTTCGTCGTGCTCGGTGTCGGCGCCTATACGGTGCGGCGCGGCCAATCGCCCACCGAAGGCCGCATGATGCTGCGGCTGGCGCTATGGTTCCTCGTCATCTTCGTGCCGATCCAGGCCGTGCTCGGCGACCTGCACGGCCTGAACACGCTCGAATACCAGCCGGCCAAGCTCGCGGCGATCGAAGGCTTGTGGGAGGGCGGCAGCGGCGTGCCCGCCTCGATCATCGCCTGGCCGGACCAGGCGGCGGAACGCAACATCGCCGAGATCGCGATCCCGAAACTCGGCAGCCTTTATCTCACCCATTCGTGGGATGGCGCCGTCAAGGGCTTGAAGGATTTCCCGGCCGATCAGCGACCGCCGGTCGCGGTGGTCTATTTCGCCTTCCGCATCATGGTCGGCATCGCGCTGCTGATGCTCGCGATGGTGGTTACCGGATTGTTCCTGCTGTGGCGCAGGCGGCTCGATGACACCGCCTGGTATCTCAAAGCCTGCCAATTCACCGTCTGTCTCGGCTTCATTGCCGTGATCGCCGGCTGGACCACGACCGAAGTCGGCCGCCAGCCCTGGACCATCTACGGCCTGATGCGCACGGCGGATTCGGTCTCGCCGTCGCTGACCGGCGCCAATGTGCTGCTGTCGCTCGTGCTCTACGTCATCGTCTATCTGATCATCTTCCCGGCCGGCATTTACGCCATGCTGCGGTTCGTCTGGCGCGGCCCCGCCGCGGCGGAAGACGAAGCGCCCGTCGTCAGCGGCCGGCCGAAATCGCCGATCGAGGCGCTCGCGCCCGCAACCGCGGAGACACGCTGATGCCCGCGCTCGACCTCGTACCGATCTGGACCGCCATCCTCGCCATCGGCGTCTTCCTCTATGTCGCGCTCGACGGCTTCGACCTCGGCGTCGGCATGCTCTACAACTTCGCGCCCGACCGCAGTGCGCGCGACCTGGTGATGAACTCGATCGCGCCGATCTGGGACGGCAACGAGACCTGGCTCATTCTCGGCAGCGTCGGCCTGCTCGCCGCCTTCCCGGTCGCCTTCGCCATCATCATTCCGGCGGTCTATTTCCCGATCCTCTTGATGCTGCTGGCGCTGATCTTCCGCGGGTTGGCGTTCGAATTCCGCTACCGCGACGCCGAGCACCGCACGCTCTGGGACCACGGCTTTGCCGCGGGCTCAGGTCTGGCGGCCTTCGCCCAAGGCGTGGTGCTCGGCTCGTTCATCCAGGGCTACCAAGTCGAAGGCCGCCACTTCGTCGGCGGCTCGTTCGATTGCTTCACGCCGTTTTCCGTTTTTGTAGGCTTCGCCCTGATGTTCGGCTATGCGCTGCTCGGCGCCGGCTGGCTGATCATCAAGACCGAGGGCAGCTTGCAGGACTGGGCCCGCGCGCTCGGCCGCACATGCCTGATCGGCACGGTGCTCGCCATCGCCGTCGTGAGCCTGTGGACGCCGTGGGCCGATCCGAAAATCGCGACCCGTTGGTTCTCTTGGCCGCACATCGCCTATCTCGCGCCGGTGCCGATCATCACCGCGGCGCTGGTGCTCTATGCGTGGCGCTCGCTCCACAGCGCTTCCGAATACGGCCCCTTCGTCGCCGGCCTGGGCCTGTTCGTGATGTCCTACATCGGCATCGCCATCAGCCTGTGGCCGATGATCGTGCCGGGGCATTTCACGCTCTACCAGGCCGCGGCCTCGCCGAGCACGCAAGCGTTCCTCTTGATCGGCACGCTGTTCCTCTTGCCGGTCATCCTGACCTACACGGCGTGGTCGTATTGGGTGTTCCGCGGCAAGGTTCGTGCCGACATCGGCTATCATCATTAGGGAACACAACGGCGCGCTCGCCGGTTCTAATGGGTTGTGACAGATTTGCATGCGAACTAAATAAGATTGGTCCTTAGCCCTGAGCGGAGTCGGACACATGGTCCGTAAGCTATGGGCGATCGTCATCCTTATCGCCGCAGCGGTGGCCGCGGCCGTGGTGATCGCCGTTCGTGTTCCCGATCCGGGAATTTCTCCCGCGCTTGCCCGGCGTCTGCCCGATGCGACGCGCGGCCAATATATTGCCACGCTGGGCGATTGCGCGGCGTGCCACACCAAGCCCGGCGGCAAGACGCTGGCCGGAGCCCTGCCTCTGACGACACCGCTCGGCACGATCTACACGACCAACATTACGCCGGACCGCGACACCGGCATCGGCAGCTATACTTTCACGGACTTCGCGCGCGCCATGCGGCTCGGCGTGCGGCCCGATGGCGCCCGGCTTTATCCCGCCATGCCGTACACGGCCTACGCAAAACTTTCCGACGAGGACTTGCAGGACCTGTTTGCCTACCTGCAAAAAGACATCGCCGCGGTCAGCCAAACGCCTCCAACCAACACGGTCGGCTGGCCGCTGAACATGCGCTGGCCGATGGCGTTCTGGAACGTCGCATTCCTCGACAGCGCGCACTTCACGCCCGACCCGTCGAAGGACGCGCAGTGGAACCGCGGCGCCTACATCGTCGAAGCGCTGGAGCACTGCGGCGAATGTCATACGCCGCGGCACGTCACGCAGAACCTCGATAATGCGCAGAAATTCTCAGGCGCCGTGCTGCAGGGCTGGAAGGCCTATAACATCACGTCGAACAAGCAATCCGGCGTCGGCGGCTGGAGCGACGTAGCGCTCGCGTCTTATCTGAGCACCGGACATGCCGAAGGCCACAGCTCGGCGAGCGGCCCGATGGCCGAAGCGGTCGACAACAGTCTGCGTTATGCGACGGCCGACGACATCCACGCCATCGTCGCTTACCTGCGCAGCGTCGCGCCGATCGACAACGCGCCCGCCATCGCGCAGAACCCGCCCGCTGCGAACGAAGCCTCTCCGCCTCCGGGCCTCGGCGTCCAGGTCTTCGCCGGCAATTGCGCCAATTGCCACGATTGGGACGGCAAGGGCGTGCAATCGCCCTACGCCGACTTGCGCGGCAGCCGCACCGTCAACGACCCTGACGCCACCAACCTGATGGCGATCCTGCTCGCCGGCTCGAACGCCCCGCTGCCGGTCGAGCACGCCTTCATGCCGCCCTTTGCGCGCGGGCATAGCGATGACGAGCTCGCCGCGGTGGCGAATTTCGTCAACGGCTTCTTCGGCAACGGCACGACCAAAGTCACCGCCGCCGACATCGACAAGGCGCGCAAGGCGCTGCCGTAGTCACGCGGCGCTTGCTCAGTCATGTCCGCTAGGTCGGTAACCTGAATCTCAAATCTGCATTGCGCCGCCTTCGCGGGACGCATATCCGAATGCGCGCAGGCGCTACCCAAGACAGGGCGCCACCAGCTCCGCTGAGGCGCTCACGCGGCGGAGCTTTTCTATGGGGGAAGTTCGCCAATGGCTTATCAACCGTCCTGGAATGAAGATGAGCCGCCCAAAGATAGGCAGGTTCTTGCGCTCGCGTTTGCCAAGGCGATCAAGTCCGGAAGCATCAATCTTGTGCGAGTTGTCGCCGCGTGGGTAGAGAGCAATCAGGCGTGGCGACCGGTCAAGGTCGGAGGCGACACGATCGCCGGAACCGATCTCGATGTCATTTGCTGGGCCGAACTCCCGGACATCCCCGACACGGTAGGACGCTTGAGGAAAGCGACCCCAAGCCGACCAATCCAAGTATACCCGCGACCGGAATAGCGACGAGCGCGAGCGCGACCCATAGCGATCGCGTTACTTAAGTGCGACGCAATGCGGCGATCGCTTTCGGGGGGAAGCGGATATTGCGCGGCCATGATGCCTGAACCTGGCTCAATTCCCGCTTCGTGCCCTGATACCGACGATGTCAGCCACGCGCTGGCTGCCCGCGCGATGCCACCTCACCTGCACGACCGTGCCGACCCTGACGTCCCACCACGAGCCTTCCGCCCCACCGACCACGAACCGGGTCTTGTCGGTGACCTGGTAGGTCCAGCTCCGGCTCCTGCGAACGGCTGTGAAGTTACGGGCCGCATCGTCGCGCGCGGTCACGGTACCGCCCCCTCTGGCTGACCCATGATACGCGGGCACGGCCGATGCCGACGACACGGCGAGCGTAGCAGCAGCGACGAACCCGAAATGAAGAAATGATCGCCTGGATCGCATTGTTCCTCCCTGTCGGCTCGGGTTACACCCCGAGGCTGGCGTGCAAACGGAACGGAGTGAAAATTTTTCGCGAGCCTCATTCAAATCTAGCACGAGCTTTCAGTCTCGATCCAGGATGAGGCAACCGTTTTGCAGAGATGCGCAATTCGATTGTGATTGGTGGGCAGTCGGTGGGCAGGGGGCGCGGTCGGACAAAATTGGCCGTTCTTGACAGAAATCAGACATGACGCGGCTGTGCGCTGTGACGAGCGGCACAATTCTCATCGAAAGCCGTGGTAGAGTAGCGAAAGGGGCGAGAAATTGCGCAATCCACTTCTGGGAGGAGATGCCATGAAATCCTTGCGCGGAATTTTTTCGGCCATTGCACTGGCTGTGATGCTTGCTCCGGCACTTGCCGGCGAGGCTCCGCCATCGACCAAGCAGGCTGAAGCAGTCGAAGCGCTGGTCACGAGAGCAGCGGCATTGATTGAAAAAGAAGGTCAAACGGCAGCGTTCACTGAATTCAGAAAGAAGGACAGTGAATGGCTGCACGGCGACACGTACCTGTATGCCTACGATCTCAAAGGGAATGTTCTATTAAATGCTGCCTTCCCCCAGCGCGAAGGGACAAACATCGCCGGTCAGAAGGACGCCGCAGGTAAGCCATTTCAGGATGAAATCCTGCAAATCGCTGCGACCGAGGGATCCGGGTGGGTCAGCTACATGTTTCCCAAGCCTGGACAGACTGAACCTTCCAAGAAATGGGCCTACGTGAAGAAGGTAACATTGAATGGGACGCCGGGCCTGATCGCCTCAGGGTTCTATCCCGAATAACACCCAACACGCGTTGGGCGGCAAGGACTGTGTTAGCAGTCGCACGGCGCCTTTTGGCCCTTAACTGCCGCGCCGGCAGGCGACAGCCGCGGCAGCTTTTGGGGGCAAAGCGGACATCCCGATTTGATCGGCCGCGGCAGTTAATGACCAATTCTGTTGAAAAAACCGGAGTATCAACTCCGCCCAATTTTTTCAGCGCCGTGGGTGCGGTTTTCAAATGCAGACGCGGGGGGCTCATCATCCCCCCTCGGACTCAATGGAGCGAGTTCTAAATCGGTCTGCGGCGGTCGATACCGTCAATCGAAGATGTCGATCGTATTTTGGCAGATTTGCAACGACTTTACACTTGGGACTTTTTCAACAGAATCGACCCATATCGGACACGTTGCCTGCGATCAGATAAATGGCCGATATGAAAGGGAGTCCGCTATGACGAAAGTGCGCGTTGCAGGCTTTTCGATCTCGCTCGACGGTTTCGGAGCAGGGCCTGAGCAAAGTCTTGAAAATCCGCTCGGCAAACGCGGGATGGAACTGCATCGGTGGTTGTTCGGTACGCGCATGTTCCAGGCAATGATCGGTAAGGACGGGGGCTCGGACGGCGTCGATCAGGCCTACGCATATCGTTCGATGGACGGGTTCGGCGCGTTCATCCTCGGCCGCAATATGTTCGGGCCTATCCGCGGTCCGTGGCCGGACGAGAGCTGGAAGGGCTGGTGGGGCGACAATCCGCCCTATCACGCGCCGACCTTCGTGCTGACGCACCATCCGCGCGATCCGATCGAGATGGCGGGCGGCACCACCTTCATCTTCGTGACCAACGGTATCGAGGCGGCGTTGGACCAGGCGAAACAAGCCGCCAACGGTCGCGACGTGAAGATCGGCGGTGGCGTCGAGACGGCGCGTCAATATCTTCGCGCCGGGCTGGTCGACGAGCTGCATTTCGCCTTGTCCCCGGTCGTGCTCGGGCAAGGCGAAACGATGTTCGCCGGGATCGACCTGCCGGCGCTCGGCTATCGCGTCACCGAACATCAGGCGACCGAGCATGCCACCCACGTCGTTCTCCGCCGATAGGCGTTCCACCAGCACCCGTTCAATTTCGCCAAAGAGGCCTGAAGTCGCTATTGGCCCATAACCGCCTTCTTGGCGAACGGTCGGCGCGGCGGCTTTGTGGGGTCAAGCAGCCGCGCGTTCCGTGAGATGGCGCGGCAGAAATTGACCCAAGGCGGTCATTGTTCGCTAGCCAACATCACTCCTTCAATCTGCTTTAGTTGGTGCCGCTTTATGTTTATTCAATTCGATTTTGCTGGCGGTGCGACCCTCATCCCGCGCAAGCCGGCATGCTCGATGAACGTCTCGATTAGCCCGGCGGTCTTGGCCTCTTCCAAGAACTCGCTAACATAGGCCAGATGTTGACCGTGCCCCTTAGGGACGAACGCCGCAAAAGATATAGTCGCAAAGGAGTTCCTCTAACACACGGGAGCCGGACAAGTGAGCGGACATCCCTATTAGCGCAGGGCGAGGTGCTGCATAGGCATGCGTCTGTCCGGTACGGAGCAATTCCGCACCTGCAGCTTGGTTGTCGACGCGCACCAATTCAGCTTTCTTCACGATGCGCGTTAGACGCAAGTCCACCGCGTCTCCGCGCGGAACTCCGATGCGGATTCCTGGCTGATCAGCGTCCGCAAAATGCCCGATCGCCGAGCCAGCCGGGACTAAGAGCGTGAAGTCGCTTTCCATATACGGGGCTGAGAAATCAGCTTCAGCACCCCGCGCAGGATCAATTACCAAGAACGTCACGTCCCAGGCGCTGTTTCGGGCGCCGTCAAGCACTAACCCAGGTCTGGGATATTCGATCGGCTGGAACTCAACTTTGATCCGCGCTGCAAGAGCGCGGCCAAGGTCTACCGCCACTCCTCGTAATTCTCCCGTAGCTGGGTCCTTAACTCCCGAGACTAGATTTGCGAAGCCGATTCCAACCCGAAGTTTTCCGGCCAGCACGATATCCGCGACACGAGAATCAGAGCCCTGCTGGGCCTCGGCGATTGCGCCACAGAATTGAAAGCAGACGACAAGAAAGGCCCATGCAAGTCCGGCAAAAATGGTCTTTTCCCTACTCATGCCTGCCTCCGAGAAGCTAGATTTGCGAGCATAGCGGCATGATCAGAGCGGAGAAAGGCCGTGTCTCCTGCTGGCCCTCAATTGCCTCCATGGCGAATGGTCGCCGCGGTAGTTTTGTGGGGTAAAGCAGCCGCGCGTTCCGTGAGAGGGAACGGCAGAAATTGACCGTCAGCGACATCGGCCCTGCAATATTGCTGTGCTGCACAACGCCGTCCCGCTATATGCTAGGGTCTAATCCTCGGCCGTGGGGGATCGATCCTGTGAGGCGACGCGACGTCTTCCCGCTTATCAGCAGCGTAGCAATATGGCCGCTCGCCGCGCGAGCGCAGCAGCCAGACCGTGTGCGCCATATTGGGATGCTCGCGGTTGGCACCACAGCGGACGATCCGCAGGCGCGAGCGCGCAAGGGTGCGTTTCTTCAAGGGCTGCAGCAGTTGGGCTGGACCGAAGGCCGAAACGTGCAGATCGACGATCGCTGGCCAGGCGCCGACGCCATCGACGCCCGAAAATACGCAGCGGAGTTGGCCGCGCTCGCCCCGGACGTCATCCTCGTCTCGGGCAGCCCTGCTGTGCCGCCGATGCTGCAAGCGACCCAAACCATACCGATCGTGTTCGTGATTGTCGTTGACCCAGTCGGTGAGGGCTTCGTCAATAGCCTTGCCCGGCCGGGCGGCAACGCCACCGGATTCATGACGTTCGAATACAGTTTGTGCGGGAAGTGGCTGGAACTCCTCAAGCAGATCGCGCCGAACGTGACGCGGACAGCGGTCCTTCGGGATCCAGCTTCCGCTGGGATCGGCCAATACGCTGTGATCCAGTCCGTCGCGCCGTCACTCGGCATAGACGTAAGTGCAATCAGATCGGCGAGGCCGTCATTGATCTCCTTGTTCAGCTTGTCGATAATTTCGGCGGGCGTATTCTCGGGCGCGCCGATACCAAATATGGAGCTTGCCTCGTAGCCGGGACGAACGCGCCCACGGTGGGAATGTCTGGCAACGAGACCGAACGCGTCGCTGTAGATTGCGGGCGCGTAGCTCCCGGCGATGACGTAAGGATGCGATTGCGCCATTGGCGAACAGGTCCTTCACCCGTCATCCGATCTGATCGTCAGCGCGGTGCCACTCCACGATAGGGCACGTGTACAAGCAATCCCCGCGATCATTTTCAATATTCGGGGGTCAGGTGAGTGATCCCTCCGACACGGCCTGATCCGTCAGAGAGCTTACCGGGGTTCGCCGTTGAATAAGCGATGAACGCAGGAAGTATGTTGGCCGGAACGTATGGATTTACCACCATGACAAGGGCGCCGCGGATGAAACTCGCGACCGGTACGATGTCGCGGACGAAATTGAAATTGAGCTAGTCGTCAAGTGTCGCATTGATCGCGTTCGGCGAACCGACCAAGAGGAGCGTGTACCCGTCCGGGGGCGCGCGCACCACCGCCTCGGTGGCGATGTTGCTGCCGGCGCCCGGCCGGTTCTCGATGCCGAAAGACCGCCAAGCCACTCGGCAGCCTCACTGATCGGCGCCCGAGAAATTCGCTCGCCACAGCCGACCGTGATCGCATAGGCCGGTGAATGAGCGCTGATGCGGTCGCGGCGAGCCGAAATCGCAGCAGCGGTAGCCGCTGCCAGATGCAGAAAAGTTCTGCGGGGAAGTTTCATAAATCTCTCCCAGCGTGGTCGCGCGATACGCACGAGGACGCTCAATATGTGAATGATGAAGCTGAGAACTCCTGCCGACAGCAGCTACGCCGCCCATTGTTATGATCGGGAGTTCGGCACGTCCCACACAGGCACCACCATGCTACTCGAAACGATTGCGCGCGGGCAATTCCTGGCCCAAAGCATCACTTACCGCGGCGCAGCGATTTGGCCGCTATCGGGGGAAAAGCGGACATGGATCGCACGCGGGCTGGCTGATGGTCGCTCATTGCGCCGGGGTTGGCCGCTTTGCTCCATCAAGTATAGGGCCGTAACTTTTTTATTGACATGTGTCCCTATTACAGTTACTGCATAATCCTCGCTCCAATGAAGGACATGACGCGGAGGCACATCGCGTTATGGGAGCGAGGGCGGTGCCCGCGGGTGGGTTTGCAGGCTGCTCCCGGGCGGCTTGGGCATCATGTCTCCCGGCATTACGACCGGGGTGGGAGGTGCTTCCCTGGACTGGGACAGGCGAAGGCGGGTAACGCCCGTGCAGACCACGTCCCAGGAAGCCTGGCCTGAAGCTGAGCCTTTGGGATGGAATAATTCCCTGAGGCGAGAGCCGTGGTGGAACGCCGACAAGCGTGCGCGCTCCAAAAGGGCGCGCGCCGCATCGCAAGATGCGGCGGTTGGTGACCCAGCGTTTGCCGGCGTTCCGCTTCCTTCATTTTTCTTTTTCTTCGTAGCCCGGATGGAGCGCAGCGTAATCCGGGGCGGCGGTGCAAGCGGCAATGTCGTTCCCGGATTACGCTGCGCTCCATCCGGGCTACGAGACCAGGAACGGAAGAACGAAAGGCAGGCCCCACCCCTGCCCTTTCCTTGGACCGAACCGGTTTCGCGCTTCACGTGACCGTATTTTTCCGGCGCGCGATCCATTCCTACTCGCGCGCCAGCAAAACTCGGGCGCCGAGACGCGCCGCGAGAACGAGGGTGTTTGCCATGAAATTCCGTAGAGGCTGGCTCAACGAACTCCCTCTCCCCAGAGGGGAGAGGGTTGGGGTGAGGGGGTTCGGACTTCAGAGCAAAAACTCGGACTTCCGAACCCCCTCATCCTGTCCTTCTCCCCCATCAGCGCGTTTACGCGCGTCTTCGACGCGCTATGGGGGAGAAGGGACGCAGCGTCGCGGTCGCGACGTTCCTCTGCCGACGTGGCAACTTTCCCGCGCGTGCCGCGAGGGCGAGAGCGTATGGCCAAGGAAGACTTAGGTGCTGCGTCGTCAAACCCCGGTCACCGCCTTCACCCGCTCCGGCGACATCGGCAGCGCGCGGAAGCGTTTGCCGGTCAGCTTGAACAGCGCATTGCCGACGCACGGCGCCACCAGCGGCAGCGAAGCCTCGCCGATGCCTTTGGCCGGGTTGTCGGTCGGCATGACCTGGATATCGATCTCCGGCATTTCCGACATGCGCAGCACCGGGTAGTCGTAGAAATTGTTCTGCTGCACTTCCCCGCCGGCAATCGAAACCTGCTCCTTCAAGGTCTGGCTCAAGCCGAAGATCACATTGCCTTCGGTCTGCGCCAAGACGCTGTCGGGATTGAGCACGATGCCCGGATCGAGCGCGATCCAGAAGCGATGCGCGCGCACGATGCCGGTCTTGGTATCCAGCGAGACTTCGCCGACCGCCGCCACATAGGTCTCGACCACCTTGGCATAGGAAAAGCCGAGCGCATGGCCGTCGGCGGCTGCTTTGCCCCAGCCGGATTTGTCGGCGACCGCCTTGATCACCGCTTGCGCGCGCGGCTCGTCCTTGAGGAGCTCGAGCCGGAACGCCACCGGATCCTGGTTCTGGGCGTTAGCGATTTCGTCGATGAAGGACTCGACGACGAACTTGTTGTAGCCGGCGCCGATGCCGCGCCAGGAGGCGACCGCGATGCCGCGCTTCTCGCGCAGATAGGCGATCGATTGATTGGGAATGCCGTATTCGTGCTTCGAGCCCTCGAGCACGATGCCGTCGAGGCCCTTGGCGCCCTCCAGCGCCTTCTCGGTGCCCCGATAAGCGACCACGGATTCACCGACCACGCGATGGCGCCAGCCGGTCACTTTGCCGTCGGCATCGAGCGCGGCTTCGACCTGATGGCCGGTCATCGGCCGCATCTGCGCCGATTTGACGTCCTGTTCGCGCGTCCAGATCAGTTTGACGGGCCGCTGCATGGCTTTCACCAGCGGCAGTACCTCAGGCAACATGTCGGCCGGACTGCGCCGGCCATAGCCGCCGCCGAGATAGAACTGATTGAGCTTGATCTTGTCCGGCGTGGTTTTCAGCATCGCCGCGGCTGCGAAGGCATTGGGGCTGACGCCTTGCGTTCCGATCCAGATTTCCGCGCTGTCGCCCGCGGGGCTGACCGACGCGGTGACGTTCATCGGCTCCATCTGCGCGTGATAGACGTATTCAGACGAGTACTGCGCGGTCATCACCTTGGCCGCCTTGGCGAAGGCTTCGTCGGCGTCGCCCTTGGCGACGTAGCTCACGCCTTTGTCGTCGAGCCTGGCGGCGTGGGCGAGAAAATCCTTCAGCCCGGCCGCGCTGTTGAAGGTGTCGGTCGGCACGCTGGACCAGCTCACTTTCAGTGCGGAGCGGCCCTTGAAGGCGGCTTCAATGGTCTCGGCGACGACACCGACCGAATTTTTCAGCGGCACGATTTTGAGCACGCCCGGCACCGCGCGCGCCGCGGCGTCATCGACATGCTCCGGCGTTCCACCTTCGACCGGCGTACGCAGCACCGTGGCGTAGACCATGTTCGGCACTTGCACGTCGATGGCGTAAAGCGCGGAGCCGTCGATCTTTCCCGGAATATCCAAGCGCGGCGTGTTCTTGCCAAGGATGCGGTAGTCGGCCATTTTCTTCAGCGCCGACTTGTCGATCGCCGGCAGGGTCGCCGGCACCTGGGCAAAACTCGCGATCTCGCCGTAGCTCATGGAGCGGTTGCTCGCCGCGTGCACCACCAGGCTCGGCTCGGTGTGCAATTCGGCGAGCGGCACCTGCCAACGATCGGCGGCCGCCTGCATCAGCACGGCGCGCACGGCGGCGGCCTGCAGCCGCACCTTGTCCCAATAGCCGCGGATCGAGCCGCTGCCATAGGTCACCATCATGCCGCCAAAAATCGGATTGCCGAAAATCTCCGGCTTGACCGGCGGATAAGTGGTCGACACCCGCGACCAATCGGCGTCCATCTCTTCAGCAAACACCATGGCGAGGCCCGTCAGGCTGCCCTGCCCCATTTCGGCGACCGGAATGGCGAGCACGATGGCACCGTCGGCGCCAATGGTGACCCACGCGCCGAGTGCAGCCGGCGTCGCGTTATCGGCCAGCGCCACCCGCGGCGCGAACAGCGCGCCCGGAATGGTCAAAGCGAAGGTCAGTCCGGCAGCGCCTTCGAGGAAGCCGCGCCGCGACAATGTGCCGTTCGGATTGCGTTCGATCTTGCCCAAGAATTCTTTGCCCATGACTTTATTGAACATGGCTCACGCTCCCTGCTTGGCGGCGCGCTCGACGGCGCGGAGGATGCGCGGATAGGTGCCGCAACGGCAGATGTTGCCGTCCATGTGGCGAACGATGTCGTCGCGGCTCGGATTCTTGTTGGCCGCCAGCAGCGCCGCAGCCTGCATGATCTGCCCGGACTGGCAGTAGCCGCATTGCGGCACCTGCAGGTCGAGCCAGGCCTTTTGCAGCGGATGGTCGCTGTTAGCCGACAGGCCCTCGATGGTGGTGACGTTCTTGCCCGCCACCATGGCGACCGGCGTCTGGCACGAACGCACCGCCTTGCCGTCGAGATGCACCGTGCAGGCGCCGCACATGCCGGCGCCGCAGCCATATTTCGTGCCGGTGAGCTTGAGATGCTCGCGCACCACCCAGAGCAGCGGTGTTTCCGGACCGGCATCCACACTTGCCGGCTTATTATTGACGGTGAAGGTGATCGCCATCACGCACTCCCGTATGCAGAAAGGTCTGAGGGAATATAGTGGATTCCCGTCTGGGATTCATGTCCAAATGTCCGGAACATTTGGGGCATAGGATCGTAACATCCGAGCCCCCAAGGGAGTTCACCGCTGATGCCGACCAATCCTATAGGCGGCGGCCAGATCGGCCGCTCGGTGCCGCGCCTCGAAGGCCGCGAGAAAGTCACCGGCCGCGCCGAATACACGCACCTGATGCGGCTGCCCGGCATGCTGTACGGCAAGATTTTCCGCTCCACCGTGGCGCACGGCTGCATCAAGTCGATCGACGTGAGCGCGGCGAAGAAAATCCCCGGTGTTTTCCGCGTCATCACCTCGGACGATGTGCGCAAGGTCATTCCCGACCCTTATTACGGGCCGGCGTTCCACGATCAGCCGATCTTGGCAATCGACAAAGTGCGTTTCGTCGGCGAGCCAGTCGCCGTCGTGCTCGCCGCCGATCCCCATATTGCCGAAGCCGCGACGCATGCGATCGTAGCCGAATACGAGGAACTGCCGCCGGTCTACGACGAGGTCGAGGCGATGACGGCGCCGACCTACGTGCACGATGAGTTGAAGCCGGCCGGCAGCTTCGCCGACCTGAAACATCTCAAGGGTCAGAAAAACACCAACCTCGCGCTCAATGCAAAACTGCGCCTCGGCGACGTCGACAAGGCCTTCGCCGAGGCGGCGCACGTGTTCGAGCACGAATTCCGCACCCAAAAATGCCTGCACGTGCCGTTCGAGCCGTTCTGCTCGATTGCCGACTACAAGGAATCCGGCCTGACGATTCATAGCGGCGCGCAGGGACCGTCCTTCGTGCGCTCCGAGATTGCGCGGCTATTGGGCTGGCCGGAAAACAAGGTGCGCATCAAAGTGCCGTATCTCGGCGGCGGCTACGGCGGCAAGCTCTACATCAAGCTGGAAGCGCTGGTGACGGCGTGCTCGATGATCGCGCGCCGCCCGGTCAAGATCGCGCTCACCATGGAGGAGCAGTTTTATCAGATCACCAAGCATCCGGCGACGGTTCGCATCAAGAGCGGCGTCGATAAGCAGGGCCGCATCACGGCGCGCAAATGCGAGGTGTTCTGGAACGGCGGCGCTTACGCCGACATCGGCCCGCGCGTCACCCACAAATCCGGCTTCACCGCCGGCGGTCCCTACGACATCGACAATATGTGGATCGACTCCTACGCCATGTACACCAACATGACGCCGGCCGGCGCGCTGCGCGGTTTCGGCATGCCGCAGCTCGTCTTCGCCCACGAGAGTCATACCGACATGATGGCGCGGGCGCTCGGCGTCGATGCGGTCGAGTTCCGCCGCAAGAATGTGCTGCACAACGGCCGGCCGCAGGCGACCGGCACCATCCTCAAAGACGCGCCGCTCGAGGCGATCCTCGACCACGTCGCCGAGCGGCTGCGCTGGAAAGAAAAGTTCGATCGCGGCAGCGGCACCTTGAAACGCGGCCGCGGGCTGGCGTTTGCGCTGAAAGCCTGCGTGTCGCCGACCACCTCGGTCGCCATCATCAATGTCGGCGCCGACGGCAGCCCGACGCTTTACATCTCGACCGTCGACATGGGGCAAGGCTCCGATACCGGCATGGCGCAGATCGTCGGCGAGGTGCTCAACGTGCCAGCGGAGTCCGTTAGAGTCGTCGCCCGCGATACCGACATCACACCCTACGACATGGGCACGCTGGGCTCGCGCTCGCTGTTCCACATGGGCCACGCGGTACGGCTCGCCGCCGAAGACGCGCGCAGCAAGATCGACGCGCTGCGCCGCGAAGTCGGCGAGCCGGAAGGCAGCAACACGCCGGTCGCCGGCTTGTTCGTCAAAAAATACGGCATGAAGGCCGGCAATATCGTCGGCAGCGGCAGCTATAAGCCCGACTACGTCGCGCCCGATCACGAGACTGGGCTGTCGACCGAGATCACGCCGTTCTGGATGGTGGCGTGCACCGGCGCCGAGGTCGAAGTCGACACCGAGACCGGAAGGGTGCGCGTGCAAAAACTGATCAATGCGGTCGACTGCGGTACGCTGGTCAACCCGCGCATTGTCGAGACGCAGATTTCCGGCGCCGCCTTGATGCAGCTCGGCTTCACGTTGTTCGAGAAGATCCATCTCGACAACGGCCAGATCACCAATGCGTCGCTGGCCGACTACAAGATTCCCGGCATCGCCGACGTGCCGGCGGTGATGGTGAACGAGGCGATCGACGCCTATCAGCACAACGCGCCGTTCGGCGCCAAAGGCGTCGGCGAGTCGGCAACCTTGCCGCTATCGCCGGCCATCGCCAACGCGCTCGACGACGCGGTCGGCGTGCGGCTGATGGAATTGCCGCTGACGCCGGAGGCGGTGTTCCGCGCGCTGCGCGAGAAGGCGGGACAGCCGCTGGAGGCGGAGTGATCGCCCGTAATTGTGCCCTCTCCCCTTGCGGGAGAGGGCGGCTCGGCGGTTCAGCAACAAGATCGGGTGAGGGGTCGGGCCGCAACCCCTCACCCGATTGTGCCTATTGAAACTCAAGCGACGCCCTCTCCCACAAGGGGAGAGGGCAAGCCCGCAAGCGCTGTTGTCCCACGCCGCGCCGCAATGTCGCTTTCCTTGGCGCGATGGGTGACATAATCTCACGCCACAAAAATAAGCCCGACGGGGGGAAACGATGGCCGGCGAAGCGGAAGTTCAAGTCTCGCATTTCCTGGACCAACATGGGCTGGGCGCGTTCCAGATCAAGCTCATCATCTGGTCCGTGCTGCTCGCCATGATCGACGGCTACGACATCGGCGCCATCGCCTTTGCGGCGCCGAGCCTGATCAAGGAATGGCACATCGCGCCCAAGGAGCTCGGCCTCGTGCTCAGCGCCAGCAATATCGGCGTGCTGTTCGGCTCGCAAATATTCGGCTGGATCGGCGACCGCTTCGGCCGCAAGACCGCGCTCATTCTCTGCAACCTGCTGTTCGGTATCTTCACCTTCATCGCCGCCTATTCGACCAATCTCACCGAACTGTCCTGGCTGCGCTTCTTCGCCGGGCTGGGCATCGGCGGCGTGATCCCGAACCTCGTCGCCATCAACGCCGAATCGGCGCCGCGCACCATGCGCGCCACGCTCGCGATCATTGCCGTCGGCCTGGTGCCGCTCGGCGGCGCGCTGGCCGGTTTCGCCGCCGCGGCGCTGGTGCCGCAATATGGCTGGCAGATCCTGTTCGAGATCGGTGGCATCGTGCCGGTGGTTTTCGCGCTCGCCGCCATCGTGACGTTGCCCGAGTCGATCAAATTCATGACGCTGCATGAAAGCCACCGCAGCAAGATCGAAGCGCTGCTGGCGGCGATCGCTCCCGGCTACAAGGTGCCGCCGAACGCCCGCTTCGTCATCGAGGACGAAAAGCAATCGCCGAGCAGCAGCCCGATCTATCTGTTCGGCAACGGTCTCGCCGCGATCACGCCGCTCACCTGGCTGATGTTCGCCTGCAACCTGATGGGCTACTTCTTCCTCATCAGCTGGACGCCGACGCTCATGGGCGCGGCGCATGTGCCGCCGCAGACGGCGGCGCTGGCCGGCGCGGCGTTGCAGGTCGGCGGCACGATCGGCTCGTTGCTGCTGTGCTGGTGGCTGCAGAAGGCGCGCTTCCTCGCCATCGCCATCCTGTTCGTGATCGCGGTGCCGGTGGTCGGTTCGATCGGCTATGCCGGATTGAGCTCGACCGGCGCGCTGATCGCCGTGACCTTCTTGGCCGGCTTCATCGTGCTCGGCATCCAATCCGGCATCAACGTCGTCGGCGCCATGATCTATCCCACCTCGCTGCGCGCCAACGGCTCCGGCTGGCAGCTCGGCATCGGCCGCCTCGGCGCCATCATCGGCCCGCTGCTCGGCGCGCTGTTCGTCGGCCTGCCGGTGCCGCAGCTTTACATGTGGTCGGCAATACCGTTCGCGGTGGGCGCTGTGGTGTGCTTCATCATCTACAAGCTCAACACCGCGCGGCTCAACGCGCACCCGGAATTGGCGCAGGGGCAGTAGCGCCCATCGTCATTCCGGATTGCCGCCAACGGGTCCGGCCCGAAGTGGCCGGCCCGATGACAGGCTCCGCGGCAAGTCCGGAATCCATAATCACAGTCAGTGCAGAACATGCACGACAGGGCTTATGGATTCCGGGTTCGCGCTACGCGCGCCCCGGAATGACGACTTAAAACGGCTCAACCCCGCGTAGCGCCGGGATCACCTTCTCGCCGAACAGCCGGATCGAGCGCAGTAGCGCATCCTCCGGCAAATCAGCGAAGTTGAACTCACCCATGAACACGTTGAACACGCCCTCTTCCGCGGCGGCGCGGATTTTGGTGGCGACCGTTTCCGGCGAGCCGATGAAGACGAGATCGTGCTTGAACAAATAATCGGCATCGAACAGATGCTGCATGATTTCCGAGGCGCCGGGCTCGCCGCGGCCGACGAACATTTTGGCGTGCTCGCGGGCGCGCTCCTCGAACGTCTCGCCGGGTTTTGCCGGCGCGAGAAAACCTTCGTAAGCGCGGCTGGCGCGGAATAGTCCGTTCTCGATCGCTTTCTCGTCGGTGTCGTCGACATAAACCACCGAGCAGTAGGCGATGTTCGGTTTTTCCGGCCAGCCGGTGCGCTGCCAGTCGTGCAGGAATTTTCGATAGCGCGGCGCGGCGTCGGCGCGCGGATAGACCAGGAAATAGCCCGGGTTGATGCCGTTCTTGGCGCAGAATTCGAGCGTCTGCGGATCGCGGCTCATCATCCATAGCGGCGGATGCGGCTCTTGCGCCGGCATCACCGCAATGCGGGCATTGTCGGTATGAAACTCCTGGCCGTGATACGAGAACGGCTGGGTGTCGCCGAACGCCGCGCGCATATAGTCGACAAATTCCAAGGTCGGCGATTTGCGCTGGCCGTAGTCCAAGCCGAAGGGCCGGAAATAATCCGGATTGATGCCGGGCACCAGTCCGAGCTCCATGCGGCCGCCGAGCATCTGATCGACGATAGCGATCTCCTCGGCAAGCCGAAGCGGATGATAAAGCGGCACGATATAGCCCATCGGCCCGATGCGCAGCCGCTTGGTGCGCGCGCCGGCGCCGACCGCGTAAAGGCTCGGCGACGACATCCAGCTCTCGTCGGGGCGGAAATGATGCTCAACGCAAAACGAATGGTCGAAGCCGAGGTCGTCGCACAAAGCGAGCTCGCGCCAGAGCTGCTCGTAGCGCGCGTGCGGAGTCATACCGGGCTTGGCCCAGATGTGGGAGAAATGGGAGAATTTCATGGGACCACGCTCTGAACTCTTGCGCGCCTGCCGCGCCCGGCTGTTATTTGCTGACTGACAAGGCGCGCTCGACAGCATCCATGACCGTCGTGTCGAGATTGAGCCTGCAGTAGTCCTCGACCTTGTCGGCCTCGCGCTGCAAAGCGCCGAAATCGACGACGGTGCCGCCGTGCTTGCCGTGATAATAGCCGCTCAGCCACATCGCCACCAACTTGGTCGGCGCCACGGCATCAAGCAGGAACTGCTTGCAGGTGATTTTCGCCACGTCCACCGTGACCTGCGCCTGGCTCGTCGCCGGCAGCAACACGGCCAGAAGCGGGGCCGCCATCAAGAATCGAACCTTCATTGCGTCTTGTCTCCCTCGTCTTCGGTATTGCCGATATTCTGGCCGGCGGTCGCACCCAACGCGAGTCGAGCTGCGCGATCCCTTGAAGATACATTTATCTCATGGTCAGATGGATAGGTCTATGAGCGCAGGACAGGGAGGTAACGATGAAACACATAGCTCTTGCCGCATTGGTTCTTGCAGCTTCGATTGCATTTATCCCCATCGGCACGGCCATGGCGCAGTCCTGCGAAAGCAAGGCGGTCAGCGCCGAGGGCAAGCCGCTCCACGGTGCCGCCAAGAACAGCTTCGTGAAGAAATGCAAAAAGGACGCCTGCGAAAGCAAGGCGGTCAGCGCAGAGGGCAAGCCGCTGCACGGCGCGGCGAAGAATAGTTTTATGGCGAAGTGCAAGAGGGATGCGTGATCGAGGCGCCGATCAGGCCGTCGCTTTTGTCCGCCGAAGAGTAAACCCGAAAATTCCAACGCCACGAGGAAGACTCTGGAGCACACTCTGCTGCTTCGTCGAAGTTTCATGCAGCTGGCCTGCCAGCCGTAGCTCGCGGCAGCTGCTCCGCCCGCCTTCGCTAAAGCTACGGCGGGCAGCCTTCTCTCGCTTCGCGAGCGAAGGCTGGTGCCCGTGGAGGGAATCGAACCCCCACTCCTTGCGGAACACGATTTTGAGTCGTGCGCGTCTACCAGTTCCGCCACACGGGCATGCGCCGCCATCTATATCCGAAGGCCGGCGCGCTCGGCAAAAAGAAAATCCGGCCCGACGGACTTCGATCTGGTACCCACCGGAAGGCCCAGAAAGCGGCCTTGATCGCTTGGACGGCACTCTGTTCGCGTTGATGATCTTGTCAAGGATCGTAGACCGCCGGAGGCGGCGGCGCCATAGCGCGTCGAAGACGCGCGTAACCGCGCTGATGGCGCCGTCCTTGACAAGATCATCAACGCGAACAATTAGCATCCAAGCGATCAAGGCCGCCACCCGATCAACCTCAACCGTGTTGATTCGGACGGCGGGGCTTGCTTCCGCCTCAAAGATCGGTCAATTGCTGCGGGTTGTGGCGGCGCGACGGCGAGGTTGTGATGGCGCGGACTTTGGCCTTAAGGATGATCCGGCTCGATCGGCTGCGCGCCGAGCCGGCTGCCGCGGCGGCGCTGGCGATCTTTGTTGGCAGCGCCGCGACCATCGTCGGCGCCTGGTATTTCGAATTCGTGCTCAGGCTGCCGCCCTGCCCGCTCTGCCTCGAACAGCGGCTGCCCTATCATGTGGTCATTCCGCTGTCGCTGTTGATGGCGATCGCGGCGCTGGCGCGGGCGCCGCGGACGCTGCTCGCCGTCGGCTTTACCGCGATCATCGTCGCCATGCTGTGCGGCGCCGCGCTCGGCACTTATCACGCCGGCGTCGAATGGCACTGGTGGGCCGGGCCGGCCGAGTGCTCGGGGCCGATCACCGATCTCACCGCCAAGGGCTCGATCCTCGGCCAGTTGAATTCGATCCACGTGGTGCGCTGCGACGAAGCGGCGTGGCGCCTGCTCGGCATTTCGCTCGCCGGTTACAACGTGCTGATCTCGCTCGCGCTGGCGGCGATCGCCGGCTACGGCCTGCTGGCATCCCATCGCGCCGCCTGATCGCACCGCCATCACTGCGGCAGCGCGATCAGCGTGCGGTGGCGGCCCGGATCGACGTCTTCAACGGTTTTTGCGGGCGCACGCGCTGACGGCGCAATGAATTTATCAACGCCTGCAACCGCGGCTTGGCCGCCGCCGTCGCCTGCGCTTCGATCGCCCGATAATTTTCGATCAGCTCCAGGCCGAACGGCGTGAGCGCCGCGCCGCCGCCGCGCACGCCGCCGGGCTGCGTCGCCACCACCGGCGCGCGGAAAGTGCGGTTCATGTCGTCGATCAGGAGCCAGGCGCGCCGATAGGACATGCCGAGCGCACGGCCGGCCCGCGAAATCGACCCGGTTTTGCCGATCGCCTCGAGGAGGCGGATCTTGCCCGGCCCGAGCGCGCGGTCTGCGCCGAAATCGATCCGTACCGTCAGCCGGACATTGCCCATTCCCGCACCTCGCACCGCGCTCGCCTTGTCTAATCAGCCGCCAGATTAGCATCAATGCGGCACCGCGGCCGTCACCCGCTCGCTGCCATCGGTTTGTCGAATCCACGTGCTAGAGGCGAATTGGTACGCTCTCCCAATGCCTGCCATCGCGACCGGACACGTCGCATCGAGGAGGACACTCATGAGCATACTCGGGAGCATCCTATCGACCATTTTCGGACACGCATCCGCTGCACCGGCGCAGACCGCGCCGTCGGCACCATCGCCCGCCGCGCCCAAGCCGGCCGCCGCACCGGCGTCCGGCATGCCGCCGAAGCCGGCGACACCCGTCGACGTCGAGGCCATTCTCAACAAACTGGCGGCGCAGAGTAAGGAGAAGCTAGATTGGCGGCTTTCGATCGTCGATCTGATGAAGCTCTTGAACCTGGACTCCAGCCTCACCGCACGCAAAGCGCTCGCTGACGAGTTGCATTACACCGGCAACAAGAACGACAGTGCGACCATGAACATATGGCTGCACAAGCAGGTCATGCAAAAGCTCGCCGACAATGGTGGCAAGGTGCCCGACGATCTGCGGAAATAGCCGCCGCGGTGACGGCTGGGCGGCTCTGGTGACACCAGCGGCGATGTACTAAACTACTAGTCCGGGTTTGGCACGGATTAGCGTAGCGTTTTGCAATCTACGCACGGAGAACAATCATGGGTTTGTTTGACAATCTCAAGGGCGCGTTGGAAAGCGAAGCTTTCCCGGTGATGCTCAATACGTTGCTGGCGCAGACGCCGTACCACGATCTCAACGGCCTGCTGGCAGCGCTGCAGAATGGCGGCCTCGGCCCGCAGGTCAAGTCCTGGCTGGGCAACGGCCAAAACATGCCGATCACCGCAGATCAATTGAAAGCCGTTCTCGGCAATTCCCAGGTCCAGGATTTTGCCCGTCACCTCGGCCTGCCGGTCGACGAAGTGCTCACGTTGCTGGCGCAGTATCTGCCGCAGATCGTCGACAAGGCGAGCCCGAACGGCACGCTGCAGCCGCACACGTGACGGCGGCGGGCCTTCCGTTGTTTTGAGCGTGAAGAGGCCATCCAGGGAGAAAAACATGAAAACGCTTGCCATCATCGTCGCGTCGTTTTGCATCGTGACCGCCGCCGCGGCCGAGGACAGCTGCGCGGTCCAGGCGACCGGCAAAAGCCTGCACGGCGCCGCCTTGAACAGCTTCGCCAAAAAGTGCTGCGCCGACCAAGCCAAGGCGCAGAACCTGCACGGTGCGGCGCAGACCAGCTTCACCAAGAAGTGCATATCCGACGCCGGCGCGCCGTAAGCGCTCGGGGAGTCGCGTGAACTCCCGCAAAAACGGATCTGGTCCAGGTTAGACGGCCTAGAAAGCGGCCTTGATCGCTTGGACAGCGTTTCTGTTCGTGTTGATGGACTTGTCAAGGACGGCGCGTAGCGCCGCCGCCTTCGGCGGTCTTCGATCCTTGACAAGTCCATCAACACGAACAATTGGCAGCCAAGCGATCAAGGCCGCCATCCCGATCAGTGTTAAATAGGGTGACCTGACGCGGGCTTGACCCCGCAGGGCGCGCGACGCTAAACCGCTGTGGCTGACCGGGCGGTTAGCTCAGCGGAAGAGCACCTCCTTGACATGGAGGGGGTCGCAGGTTCGATCCCTGCACCGCCCACCAGCTCCTGTCATTCCGGGGCGCGCGCAGCGCGAGCCCGGAATCCATAGCCACAAAACTCGCAATATCTGCACCGCAGTGCCGCATCTTCGTGCGCGGGGATTATGGATTCCGGGTTTCTCGCTTCGCTCGGCCCCGGAATGACGGCGCTAATAAACCGCCCGTCCGCCCGAAATATCGAACACGGCGCCGGTCGAGAACGAGCAATCTTCCGACGCCAGCCACGCGATCATGGCCGCGAGCTCTTCGACGTTGACGAAGCGGTTCATCGGGATTTTGGACAGCATGTAGTCGATATGCTGTTGCGTCATCTGGCCGAACATTTCGGTCTTGGCCGCCGCCGGCGTAATGGCGTTCACCAGCACGCCCGTGGTCGCCAATTCCTTGGCCAGCGATTTGGTCAATCCGATCAGGCCGGCTTTCGATGCCGAATAATGCGAGGCGTTCGGATTGCCTTCCTTGCCGGCGATTGAGGCGATGTTGACGATCCGGCCGTAGCGCGCAGCAGTCATATGCGGCACCACCGCGCGGCAGACGAGGTATGGCGCGACGAGATTGACTTCGATGACACGGCGCCAGACGTCGGGCTTGAGCTCCCACAGCGGCGCGTTGCCGCCGGTGATGCCGGCATTGTTGACAAGAATATCGATCTTGCCGGCGTCTCGGATGAGCGCGTCGACGGCTCTGCCGATCTCCGCCTCGGCGGTGAGATCGAGGATCGCGGTGTAGACGCGCCCGCTCTTCGCCAGTGACGAAGCGGCCTTGCCGAGCGCGGCCGCGTCGATGTCCCACAGCGCAACTGCGGCGCCCGAGGCCAGCATCTTTTGCGCGGCGGCAAAGCCGATGCCCCGGGCGCCGCCGGTAATGATCGCGGTGCGGCCTTTGAGATCGATGGTGTTCATGGCGACGACCGTCGCGCGTTCGCTGTTGTCTAGAACTTCACCCGGTCGGCGCCCTTGAGCCCGAGCATCTGCCGGGCTTCCGCGGGCGTCG
The DNA here is from genome assembly GCA_963724715.1 of uncultured Alphaproteobacteria bacterium. Lineage (GTDB taxonomy): Bacteria > Pseudomonadota > Alphaproteobacteria > Rhizobiales > Xanthobacteraceae > BOG-931. The sequence continues at coordinate 1,648,154 of CAVRVV010000009.1, forward strand.
CGATCTGGTGGCCGAGGTCCTCAAGGATGCGGCGGATCTTCGTCACCTGCTCGGCGTTGCTCGAGGCAAGTTTTCCGGGCCCGATATAGAGCGAGTCTTCCAGGCCGACGCGCACATTGCCGCCGATCATGGCGGCGGCGGTGCAGAAATTCATCTGATGGCGGCCGCCGGCCAGCACCGACCACAGATAGTCCTTGCCGAACAGCCGGTCTGCCGTGCGCTTCATGAAGAACAAATTATCGAGATCGGCGCCGATGCCGCCGAGAATGCCGAAGATCAGTTGCACGAATACCGGCGGCTTGAACAAGCCGCGGTCGATCATGTGCGCAAGGTTGTACAGATGGCCGGTGTCGTAGCATTCATGCTCGAATTTCACGCCGTGGCCTTCGCCGAGCGTCTTGTAGACCTTCTCGATATCGCGGAACGTGTTGGGAAAGATGTAGGCGTCGGAATTGGTGAGATAGCTCTCCTCCCAATCGTATTTCCAGGTCTTGTAGCGCTTCGCCATCGGGTAGAGCGCGAAATTCATCGAGCCCATGTTCATCGAGCACATTTCCGGCGACAGCGTATTGGCCGCCGAGATGCGCTGCTCGACCGTCATGGTCACGGCGCCGCCGGTGGTGATGTTTACCACGGCGTCGGTGGCCTGCTTGATGCGCGGCAGGAACTGCATGAAGACGGATGCCTCGGGCGACGGCCGGCCGTCCTTCGGGTCGCGGGCGTGCAGGTGCAGGATGGCGGCGCCGGCCGCGGCGGCATCGATGGCCTGGGTGGCGATCTGGTCCGGCGTGATCGGCAGCGCGTCCGACATGGTCGGCGTGTGGATCGAGCCGGTGATCGCGCAACTGATGACGATTTTCGCCATGATGTCTTCCTCCCCTGTCGCCTTGTGGCGCCTTCGCCTGGTGCCGCGCGAAGGTCTTATATCGGCGTCGCCGCCTCGGCAATGCCGAGCTTCGCAACGATGGCATCGACGATCTCTCGGGGATGCGGCTCGATCGAAACCACGATCGGGCGTTCGTCCGCCGTCGGCTCTTCCAGCGCCGCGAACTGGCTGTCGAGCAGCGACGGCGGCATGAAATGATCGTCGCGGGCAGCGATGCGCCGCGCGATCAATTCGCGGCCGCCTTTGAGATAGACGATCTGCACATCGCGCCGCTCACCGACCAGGATGTCGCGATAGGCGCGCTTGAGCGCCGAGCAGGCGACGACGCCGTGATTGCCCGACTCCCGGGTGTTGTCGATCCAGGCGGCGATGGCGCGCAGCCACGGCCAACGGTCCTGATCGGTCAGCGGCTCGCCGTGATGCATCTTCTCGACGTTGGCTTCCGGATGAAACCAGTCGCCGTCCTCGTAGGTCCAGTGCAGGCGATGGGCCAGCATCGAAGCGACCGTGCTTTTGCCGGAGCCGGAAACGCCCATCACCACGATGACGGAAGGAATGTCCGAGGGAGCTTTCACGGTACCGTCTCCGGCGCAGCGGCGCGATCGAGCAGCCAAACGAGTTCGCCATCGGCATGGGCGCGGCTGCCCGGCAAATCGTCGCCCGCGAACACGCGTTGCACAATGTCGCGCTTACTCGCGCCGTCAACCAGGAACAGAATTTCTCGCGTCGAGGCGAGGGCCGGGAACGTCAAGGTGACGCGCGGCACGAACGGCTCCATGCCGGCCTTGGTCACGGCAACCACCCAGCGGTTCTTTTCGCCGAGCGCGCGCGATTGCGGAAACAGCGAAGCGGTGTGACCGTCCGGGCCGAGACCCATGAGCACGAGATCGAACAGCGGCCGCGCCGGATCGAGACGCTCGGCGCCGTAAAAATTCTTGAGCTCGTCTTCGTAAATATTCGCCGCGCCTTCGGGATAATTGGCATCGGTCGGGATCGGATGAATGTTGCCGCGCGGCGCGCCGACGCGATCAAGAAACAGCCGCCGCGCCATGCCCATGTTGCTCAACGGATCGCTTTGCGGAACGAAACGGTCGTCACCCATGAACCAATGCACGCGATCCCACGGCACCTTGCCGCGCCACGGCTCCTCGGCCAGCAAGCGATAAAGCCCTTCCGGGCTCGAACCGCCGGTGAGGCAGACCGCGCTGCGGCCGTCCTGTGCGACGCGGTTCAGCAAACGCTGCGCCGCCGTTTCGGCGAGAGCGGCCGTATCCGCGACCACGACGATTTCACGTTGTTGTTTGGCGTTCATTCCGCAGCCCTCACGCAATGGCGCGCCAGCGCCGGCCGTCCTGGGCGAGCAATCGCTCGGCCTCGGCCGGGCCTTCGCTGCCGGCACGATAAGTCGCCAAGCCCTGCCCGTCCGCATCGCGCCAGGCATCCATGAACGGCTGCACCACATGCCAGCCGGCCTCGATACCGTCGGCGCGCGGATAGAGAATGGCGTCGCCGATCATGCAGTCGTAAATCAGCGTCTCGTAGCCGGTCGACGGCGCGACGTCGAAATAGTCCTCGTATTTGAACGTCATGCCGACGCCGCCGATCAATATAGACGGCCCTGGTACCTTGGCGTTGAATTCCAACCCGATACATTCGTTGGGCTGGATGCCGAGCACCAAGAAATTCTGCGCCAGATTTTCGATCGGCGTGTCGCGGAACATCGCGACCGGCGCCTGCTTGAACTTGATCGCCACCTCGGTGCGTTTGGCGCACAGCGCTTTGCCGGTGCGCAGATAGAACGGCACGCCGGCCCAGCGCCAGTTGTCGATCATCAGCTTGAGCGCGACGTAGGTTTCCGTGGTGCTGTCGGGTCTGACATCCTTGGTGTCGCGATAAGCCTCGACGGCGCGGTTGTCGATGGTGCCCTCGGCGTATTGCGCGCGCACCGCATTGCGCAGCGCCTCGCCGCGGGTTTGCAGCTGCACCGCATCGAGCAGTTCGGCCTTGCCGGCGCGCACCGCGTCGGCGGCAAAGCGTGCCGGCGGTTCCATGGCGACGAGCGAGAGCAATTGGAACAAATGGTTCGGCACCATGTCGCGCAACGCGCCGGTCGAATCGTAATAATTGCCGCGGCGGCCGACGGTCAGCGCTTCGGCGACAGTGATCTGCACGTGGTCGATATGGTCGCGATTCCAGATCGGCTCGAACAGGCCGTTGGCGAAGCGCAGCACCAAAATGTTCTGGACGGTTTCCTTGCCGAGATAATGGTCGATGCGGAAAATCTGATCTTCCTTGAGAACGCCGAGCAGTTTGCTATTGAGCGCGCGCGCCGAAGCGAGATCGGTGCCGAACGGCTTCTCGACGATGATGCGCCGCCAGGCGCCGTTGTCTTGACGTGCCAACCCCGACTCGCCGAGATGACCGCCGATCGGCGCAAAGCCGGCCGGCGGCGTTGCCAGATAAAACAGGCGGTTGCCGTTGGTCTTGCGCTTACCTTCGATGCGGGCGAGCTCGCGGCCGATTTTTTCGTAAGTTTGCGGATCGTCCGGATCGCCCTGCACATAGGCGACGCAGGCGAGAAGCTTCTTCACGGCGGCGGCATCGATCTTGCGGGTGGCGAATCGCGGCAGGCTTTTCTCGAGATCGGCGCGGAACGCTTCGTTCGAGGATTCGCTGCGGGCGACGCCGATCAGAGCGAAGGCTTCCGGCAACAAGCCTGAGACTTCGAGATTGTACAGTGCCGGGACCAGCAGCCGGTGCGTCAGGTCGCCCGACGCGCCGAAAATCACCAGGCAGCATGGATCGGCCGGCCGTGGCGTCGCCGCGGTTGCCGTCATGATTGTTTGGCTTTCGGCTCGACGTGGTCGCCGAAACCCTTGCGCATGGCGGAGAGGATTTTTTCCGCAAAGGTATGGCTCTGTCGCGAGCGGAAGCGGGTATAGAGCGCCGCCGACAGCACGTCCGCCGGCACCGCCTCCTCGATCGCCGCCATGATGGTCCAGCGGCCTTCGCCGGAATCCTCAACGACGCCCTCGAAGCTCGTCGAGCTTGTCATCGGCGGCGAGCGCGCTTGCGGTGAGATCGAGCAGCCAGGAGCTGATGACGCTGCCGCGCCGCCAGACTTCGGAGATGTCGGCGAGATCGAGATCGAAGCGGCCGTCTTCGGGCAGCGTCTTGTTGCCGGCATTTTTGAGAATATCGAAACCTTCGGCATAGGCCTGCATCAGGCCGTATTCGATGCCGTTGTGCACCATCTTGACGAAATGGCCGGCGCCGTTCGGCCCGGCGTGGATGTAACCGTGCTCGGCGCGCGGATCGCGGCCGTCGCGCTTGGGCGTGCGCGGCACATTGCCGAGGCCAGGCGCCAGCGCGGCGAAAATCGGATCGAGGCGTTCGACGATCGCCTTGTCGCCGCCGATCATCATGCAGTAGCCGCGGTCGAGACCCCAAATGCCGCCACTGGTGCCGACGTCGACGTGATGGATGTTGTGCTCCTTGAGCATCTTGGCGCGGCGGATATCGTCGCGCCAGAACGTGTTGCCGCCGTCGAGCACGATATCGCCGGCGGCGAGCAGCTTGGCGAGTTCCCCGATCACGTCCTCGGTGATCTTGCCAGCCGGCAGCATGACCCAGACCGCGCGCGGCGGGCGCAGTTGCTGCACCAGCTTGTCGAGACCGCCGGCGCCTGTCGCGCCGTCGCGGCTGAGCGCGGCGACCGCCTTGGCGTCGTGATCGTAAACGACAACCTCGTGGCCGTTTTTAATCAGGCGACGGGAAATATTGCCGCCCATGCGGCCAAGACCGATCACGCCGATCTGCATAATAGACTCCGTTCACGTCAATGCACGCTGGACTACGGCCTCGAGTTCGGCGAGGCCGGCTGGCAAATCGCCCTTGATATGCGCCCGAAGCGCGCGTCGGCCGCGCTCCAGCAGCACGTCGAAATCGCCGCGGGCCTGCGCCGCTTTCACCACGCCGAAGCTTGCGCGATGCCCGGGGACCGCTAAATCCTCGGCGTCATCCGCGGTGATTTGCAGAAACACGCCGCTGTCCGGCCCGCCTTTGTAGGCCTGCCCGGTGGAATGCAAGAAACGCGGGCCGAATTCGAGACAGGTCGCGACATGGTGCCGGTCGCGCACCGCGAACCGCGCCTTCCGCAAAGGCGCGGCGTTGGCATCGTCACGCGCCACATAGGCCAGCACGGCAAAATAATCGCCGGCTTCGATGCGGCCGAGATGCGGCTTGAGCCAGCTATCGAGCGTCGAGCCGGCGCCGGCGGCGCGCAGCGCCTTGGCGTTGGCGTCGTCGGTATAAAGGTCGATGGATTTGCTAGAAAACACCGGCGTCTCGTCCGGCAACGTGCCGGTCTTCTCGAACGCCGCCGTCAGTTCGCGGGTCTTGATCTTGCTCGCTTCAACGTCGGGCTGATCGAACGGATTGATGCCGATGACCGCGCCGGCGACCGCAGTCGCGATCTCGAAGCGGAAGAATTCCTGGCCGATATGTTCGGGCAATTCCAGCTTGATGCGCGCCACCGGATGGCCGGCCGCCTGCAGCGCGTTGAGGCTGCTGTCGCGCCCGACATCCTCGTCGCCTGCGAGCGTAAGGTCGATGAAGAAGCGGTCGTCGCCGTATACATTCGGGGCGCCGAGCGGCTCGCCGTCGATCGGGATGAGACCTTTGCCGTTCTTGCCGGTGGACTCGGCGAACAGCTGCTCGGCCCAGGCGCCGAAATCGGCAAGACGCGGCGACGCGAGAATCGTCACCTTGTCGCGGCCCGCCCGCGCGGCTGCGCCGAGCGCAAGGCCGAGCGCGACGCCGGGATTTTGCGACGGCGGCACGTCGGGGCCGCACGAATGCATCATCACGCGCGCCGACTTTTCCAATGCCGCGATATCGATGCCGGCGATAGCGGCCGGCACCAGGCCGAACGGCGACAGCACGGAGTAACGGCCGCCGATGCTGGGGACGCCGAAAAATATCTTGCGGAAGTTTTGCGCCTTGGCCGACTGCTCCAGCGCCGAGCCCGGATCGGTGATAGCGACAAAGTGCGGGCCCGCTTTCGCTTCGCCGACCGCGTCCGCCACGCGCTTGAAAAAATGATCCTTGAAAATATTCGGCTCGGTCGTCGAGCCAGACTTGCTCGACACGATGAACAGCGTTTTGCCGAGATCGAGCGTGGCTTCGATCGCCTTGATCTGTGCCGGCACGGTGGAGTCGAGAATGCGCAAGCGCGGGAAACCGGCTTTGTGGCCGAACACCGTCGCCAGGACTTCCGGGCCGAGGCTTGAGCCGCCCATCCCGAGGAGAAGTGCGTCGGTAAAGCCTTCGCGCCTGATCTCCTCGGCAAATGCCTGGTAGCTCTTGATCTGATCGGCGCCGACACTGTCGAGCCAGCCAAGCCAGCGATCCTCGTCGGTGCCGGTCCACAGCGATTTGTCGCGCTGCCATAGCCGGCGCACATTGCCGTGGCTGCGCCACTCTTCCGCCGTTGCATCGGCCTTTTTGGTGAGCGCGTCGCCCAGCGCCAGAGTTTGCGTATCGATCTTGCCGTCGAGGATCTTGCCGCGTTTTTCGGCCACGGCGACGAACAGCTTGTCGGCGGCGTCGGCGAACAGCCGCACGCCCTCCTCGACCAGCTTATCGGTCACCGCGTCGAGCGAAATCCCGGCGCGGCCGAGATCGCCGAGCACCCGTTGCGCATCGGCGACATTGTCCGCCAGCGTGTCGGCGATCTTGCCGTGATCGCGGAACGCATCCATGGTCGCGACCGGTATGGTGTTGACGGTTTCCGGCCCGATCAACTCCTCGACATAGAGCACGTCGCTATAGGCCTTGTTCTTGGTGCCGGTCGAAGCCCACAATAGCCGCTGCGTTTTCGCGCCTCTCGCGGCCAGCGCCTGCCAGCGCGCGCCGTCGAAGAGCCGCTTGTAGCGCTGATAGGCGAGCTTGGCGTTGGCGACGGCGATCGTGCCTTTGAGCGCTTTGAGCCGCGCCTTCTCGTCCGGATCGTTGGCCTGCGCGATCTTCTCGTCGAGCAATTTGTCGACCGCGCTATCGATGCGGCTGACAAAGAAACTCGCCACGCTGGCGATCTGCGAAATGTCGCCACCCTTGGCGGCCAACACCTCAAGGCCGGACAGATAGGCTTCGACCACCTGCTCGTAGACGGCTTGCGCGAACAGCAAAGTGATATTGACGTTGATGCCGCCGGCAATCAGATCATGGATCGCCGGCATGCCTTCGGGCGTGCCCGGCACCTTGATCATCAGGTTCCTGCGGCCGACCTCGCGCCACAGCCGCTTGGCTTCGTCGATCGTTCCTTGAGTGTCTTTGGCGAGATACGGCGAGACCTCGATGCTGACATAACCGTCGGCGCCGTGAGTGGCGTCGTATGTCGGGCGCAACACGTCGGTCGCCTGCTGGATATCTTCGACCGCGAGATGCTCGAAAATCTCGCCGACCGATCGATCCTGCGCCTGCAGCATGCGGGCGATTGCCGCGTCGTATTCGTCGGAATGGCCGATGGCCTGCTCGAAGATCGACGGGTTCGACGTCACCCCGCGCAGGCCGTCGTCATCGGCGAGCTTCTTCAAGCCGCCCTTGGCGATGAAACCGCGGGACAGGAAATCGAGCCAAACAGCCTGGCCATGATCCGCAAGCGACTTTAACGGATTCATTGTCGGGAAGTCCTTGATGTCGAATGCTTTGCAATCTGCGATTCGGCGGCCGCCACCAGCTTATCCGCCACGAAGCCGAATTTCTGCAGCAAATCCTTGATCGGCGCCGAGGCGCCGAAACTATGCATGCCGATGATGGCGCCGCGACAGCCTGCGTAGCGATCCCAGCCGATCACAGAACCCATTTCCACCGCAACACGCGCTTCGATGTGCGGCGGCAGCACCGCGTTACGATAGCGCTCGTCCTGGCGCTCGAACAGCTCCCAGCTCGGCATGCTGACGATCCGGGCGGCAACGCCCTTTTGCGCCAAGCGCTCGCGCGCCGCGATGCAGAGCTGCACCTCGCTGCCGCTGGCAATCAGGATCACCCGAGGCTCGCCGCTTTCGGCATCGGCCATCACATAGGCGCCGCGGGCCAGGCCCGAGGCCGGCGCAAAGCGGGTGCGGTCGAACACCGGCAATTTCTGGCGGCTGAGCACCAGGCAGGCAGGCTCATCGGTCAAACCGAAAATCACGCGATAAGCCTCGCGAACCTCATTGGCGTCGGCGGGCCGCAACACGATCAGATTCGGAATGGCGCGCAGCGCCACAAGCTGCTCGATCGGTTGATGGGTGGGACCGTCCTCGCCGAGACCGATGGAGTCGTGGGTGAAGACGTGAAAGACCGGCAGCTTCATCAACGCTGCAAGCCGGATCGGCGGCCGCATATAATCGCTGAAGGTGAGAAACGTCGCGCTGAAGGCACGCAGTTTTGACAGCACGAGGCCGTTCACCACGCCACCCATGGCATGCTCGCGGATGCCGAAATGCATATCGCGGCCGCCCGGCTGATCGGGCTCGAGCTGGCCTGCGCCGTCGAAGGTAAAATTGGTCTTGGTCGATGGCGCCAGATCGCCGGCGCCGCCGATCAGCCACGGCACATGCTCGGCGATGGCGTTGAGCACTTTGCCGGACGCGTCCCGCGTGGCGATGCCCTTGTCGTCGGCAGGGAATGCCGGTAAGCGCGCATCCCAATGCTCCGGCAACGTGCCGGATAAAAGCTGCTCGACCTCGCGCGCGGCTTGCGGAAATTCCCGCCGGTAAGCGGCAAACAGCTCTTCCCAATCGTCGCGCAGCGCACGGCCGCGCCGGCCGATGTTGTCGCGGAATTGATTGTAGATGCCGTCCGGCACCAAAAATTGCGTGTCTTCAGGCCAGCCGTAGAAGCGCTTGGTGAGTCGCACTTCCTCCTCGCCGAGCGGATCGCTGTGCGCCGCCGCCGTGTTCTGCTTATGCGGCGCGCCGTAGCCGATGATGCTGTCGACGATGATCAGCGTCGGCCGATCCTTGATGCGGCGGAATATCTTTACCGCCTCGGCAAAAGCCGCGGTGTCGTTGGCGTCGCGCACGCGCAAGACGTTCCAGCGATAGCCATTGAACCTCGTCTCGACGTCCTCGCTGAAGGTGAGCTTGGTGTGACCTTCGATGGTCACCGTGTTGCTGTCGTAGATCCAGCACAGATTGCCGAGCCCGAGGTGACCGGCGAGCGACGCGGCTTCGCTGGCGACACCCTCCATCAAATCGCCGTCGCTGCAAATCGTGTAGACGTCGTAGTCGAACAGCGTGAAGCGCGGCCGGTTGTAATGCGCGCCGAGGAAGCGCGACGCGATCGCCATGCCGACGCTGTTGCCGCAGCCCTGACCGAGCGGTCCGGTCGTGGCCTCGACGCCGGTGGTGTGGCCGTATTCGGGATGGCCGGGCGTGACGCTGTCGAGCTGGCGGAAATTCTTGATGTCGTCGAGACTCACCGCCGGACGATCGGTGACGCTTTGCCCGTCGACGCGGCGCACCTGGGCGAGGTGCAGCAGCGCATAGAGCAGCATACAGGCGTGGCCAGCCGACAGCACGAAGCGGTCGCGGTTAGCCCAGAGCGGATCGGCCGGGTCGTAGCGCAAAAACTCCTGCCACAGCGTATAGGCGACCGGCGCGATCCCCATGGGCGCGCCGGCATGGCCGGACTGCGCCTTCTGCACGGCGTCGATAGCGAGGGTCCGGATGGTGTCGATGCATAGGCGGTCAATGTCCGCATGCGAATCGGCCGCGGAACGGGTGCGCGGATGGGTGGATGCAGTTTGAGCGGACATGTTTTAGCGCTCACCGGACAAGGGATTAAAAATCGCCCTGATGGAACGATTGAGGGCCAAAGCCGTTCCATGCGATCGCGGGTCAAGCCAATCGGCGCTGCGACTTATTGCGCTTTAGCCTTCTGGATCGCCGTCCAAACCGTATAGGGCGTCGCCGGCATCGTGATGTCGCGGACGCCGAGCTCGCCCAAGGCATCGAGAATGGCGCTGACCATAACCGCAGGCGCCGCCGTAGTGCCGCCTTCGCCGCCGGCCTTGATGCCGAGCGGGTTGGTCGGCGACAGCACTTCGGCGATCTCGGTCTTGAACGGCGGCAAAGTGTCGGCGCGCGGCATGCCGTAATCCATCAGCGAGCCGGTCAGCGGCTGGCCGGAATCGGGATCGAGAAAGATCTGCTCCCACATCGCCTGGCCGACACCCTGGGCGATGGCGCCGTGGGTCTGGCCGTGCACGATCAGCGGATTGATGCAGCGGCCGACGTCGTCGATCGAGGCGTAGCGGGTGATCGCGATTTCGCCGGTATCGGGATCGACCTCGACCTCGCAGATGGCGGTGCCGTTGGGAAACACCGGCTCGTGCATCTCGTTGTCGGTGACCACCGCGATGCCGTCTTTCAGCGCGTCGGGCAGCTTATGCCGCGCCGCCTCGGCCGCAAGCTCGAGAAAATCAAAGGTGAGGTTGGTGTCGCGCGAGACGAAACGGCCGTCGCCGAATGAGACGCTGTCCGCCGCCGCACCCATGACGACGGCGGCGATGGCCTTGCCCTTGGCGATGAGATCGACCGCGGCCTTGGAGAACACTGTCGCGGCGTGGCGCATGGAGCGGCCGGAATGGGAGCCGCCGCCGACTTTCACAACATCGGTATCGCCGAGGATGATGCGCACGCTCTCGGCCGGCACGTGCAGCAGATCCGAAATCACTTGCGCGAAACTCGTCTCGTGGCCCTGCCCCGCGGGCTGCGTGCCGATCACCACATCGACTCGTCCTTCCGGTTGCACCTTGATGCGCGCCTGCTCGCGCGGCGCGCCGATTGACGACTCCACGTAGTTGGCAAGGCCGCGGCCCAACAACTTGCCGCGGCGTTTTGCTTCGCGGCGGCGCGCCGCAAAGCCTTTCCAGTCGGCGATCTCCATCGCCCAGTCCATATTCTCTGCGTAGTGGCCGCTGTCGTAGAGCATGCCGACGGAATTGCGATACGGCATGGCTTTGGGAGGAACGAGATTCTTGCGGCGCAATTGAATACGATCAACGCCAAGCTGCGCCGCGGCGGTGTCGACCAGGCGCTCGATGGCGAACGTGACTTCCGGCCGGCCGGAGCTGCGATACGCATTGGTCGGCATGGTGTTGGTGAACACGGCGATCGCGCGCAAGGTCGTCGCCGGAATCGCGTAGGAGCCGGGAATGAGGCCCGAGCCCTTGCTCAGCGGCGACAGCGACACGCAGCGCGCGCCGACATTGCTGATATTGGTGGCGCGCATGGCGATGAAGCGATGCTTCTCGTCGAGCGCCAGCTCGACTTTGGTCACCAGATCGCGGCCCTGATAATCGCTGAGAAAGGCTTCCGAGCGCGTCGCGGTGAATTTCACCGGCCGGCCGATTTTTTTCGCGGCCCACAGCACGAGACCGAACTCGACGAATGTTCGGTTGCGGGTGCCAAAATTGCCGCCGACATCGTGGGAAAGCACGCGCAAGTTTTCCGGCGCGATACCGAGCACCTGCACCAGCTCGCTCTTCTGCCGCACCGCGCCGCCGGAGCCGGCATAGAGCGTGTAGCGGCCGGTCGCGGCATCGTAATGGCCGAGCGCGGCGCGCGGCTCGAGCGGCACGCCGGTGACTTTGCCGATATGAAAATTCTTCGTCACCACATGCGCGGCGCAGGCGAACGCCTGGTCGGTCGCCTCGACATTGCCGAACACGGTCTCCACCGTGACGTTGTTCGGCACCTCGTCCCACAGCGCCGGCGCGCCGGGCCGCATCGCGTCCTCGGAATGCAGGACGAACGGCAATTCTTCGTAGCGTCACCTCGACCGCCTCGGCGGCATCCATGGCTTGCGCCTTGGTCTCCGCCACCACCATGGCCACGGCTTCGCCGACGTGGCGCGCCTTGTCGGCCGGCAAAAGCGCATTGGGGCCGATGAACACGACGCCGCCGCCGGGGCCGGTGAGCTTCATGTCGAATTTGGTCTTCGGCACCGGATCGTGCGGTATCGGGCCAAGCTTGTCGGCGGCGCAGTCGGCGCCGGTGAAGCACGCCGAGCACGCCCGGCATCGCTTTCGCCGCCGCGGCATCGATCGCGACAATGCGCGCATGCGGATGCGGCGAACGCACCATCACCGCATAAGTTTGGCCGTCGAGACTGAAATCGTCGGTGAAACGCCCCTTGCCGGTGATCAGCCGCGCATCTTCCTTGCGCGGCATCGGCTTGCCGATGAAGCGGTAGCCGGTTTCGTCCGGTCTGGTTTTGTCGTCCATCTCTCTCGCCGGCGTTGGAATTGGGGCGGCCAGTCCTACACCGCCGCGGGCTGTTCTTGTAGCCCGGATGGGCGTAATCCGGGGCGGCGTCGAGGCGTCGAGGCTGTCCCGGATTACGCTCCGCTCCATCCGGGCTACGACGCCGCCGCACGCGCGTAACCCTGGTCGATCAACCGCACCATCCGCGCGCAGTCGTGCACGCTGATCGGCGGCGCTTCGCCGCGTTGCCAGTGGTCGAGGGCGTCGCGCACGGCGGTGAAATAGGGCGCGGTGAGGTCGGTGCCGGGAAAGATCTCGTCGCCCGCGGCGGTGGCGAGCTTCAGGATGCCGTCCTTCATGGTGAGGATGCCGTCGCGGCCGGCGAGCTTCCACTCGCCGTCGGTGCCGTCGCGGGGAAAGCCGTTGCCGACCTCGACGGTGCCGAGAACGCCGCCCGCCGAACGCAGCATGACCGACGCATAGTCCTCGACCGCGCACGCGTGCGCACGCCGGCTGAGTTGGGCGCCGGTGACCTGCGCGTCTTCGCCGGTCAGGTACAGGAACATGTCCAAGCCGTGGGAGCCGAGGTTGCGCAAGGCTCCGCCGCCGGCCTCGGCCGGATCGAGCATCCAGGCGCAATCCCAGCCCGGATAGCGCGCCGGCCCCGGCCGGTTGATGCGGACGTAGATGTGCGACAGCGGCCCGAGCCGGCCGGCGGCGATCAATTCGCGGGCGCGCTTGGCGAAAGGCGCGTAGCGCTGCGCCAGCGGGACGGCGACGAAGGCATTAAGCCGTGCCGCTTTGGCCGCCACCGCATCGACCTCGGCGGCGTTGATCCCCATCGGCTTCTCCATCAGGAACGGATAGCCGGCATCGAGCAGATCGTGGGCGATTGCCGCCATCTGCCGGTGCCGGCCCAGCGCCAGGACGAAGTCGGGGCGGGTTTCCGCCAGCATCTTGCCGTAGTCCGCAAAAGTCGGCGGGTTTCCCACCTCCGCCGCCCGTTTCGCCAGGATTTCCGGCGTCAGCATCCTGGATGGCGACCAGTTCGACGTCCGGCATGGCCAGGAGGTGGCGCAGATAGGCAGCGTCGTTGAGCGCATGCCAGTGGCTGACCCCGACGGCGGCTATGCGGATGGTCATTGGAACTCTCCCCCTTGGTCTTTGTTGGCAGATTGGCGCCCAAGGCGGCGGCGCACAAGAGAACCATCGCCGCCAGCGCCGCGACTAATACGTGTGTCGTCGCGAATGCGCGGAGCTTTGGCTCGGAGGCGTCAAGCGGGAGTCGGTATCGTGAGTAAGATCATCCGTCGCGTTTGGCCGGCCGCAGATGTCACACCCTTCATCACCGCTCTTTTGCTGGGTGTTTCTGCATACGGCTTTTTCAAGCTCAGCGAGCTGATGTTTTAGGACGGCAGCGCCCGGCTACGGACTAGGTCGCGCGTCTTCTTAAAGCTCTCTCCGCTTGCGGGGGAGGAAATTTGCGTTGTTGTAGCCGCTGACAAAAAATCGGTGTCCGCATGGCGAGAACCTACCGTGACATTGCAGTCGAGGACATGCTGCGAACCGTCGAAGATGCGATGAGTCAGGTTATCGACTGGTGGGGAGACCTGCCGCCGCCGATGCAAGAAGCGATGGGGCAGTTTCGCATCCAACTTGGGGCGGCAATTGATTCCGTGGAATTTGTCAAAAGGGCACTCGACAGACAAGTGCACGAAACCGATCGCGGCAAAGGCCCTGCTTGATATCAAAGGCTTTGCCGGCATCAAATAGCCCGACCCAAGCGGCCGGATTTGTGCGTACACAGCCTAATCCATCCGCACCGCCTGCCCGGTCGCGACCGCGCGTTCGATGGCGTAGGTGGTTTTCAGATTGAGCATGGCCTGTTCCGGCGTGGCGTGCACGCTCCCTCCCCGCCCGGTGGCGAGAAAATCGAGCCACGAGCGCGTCTCGTTGCCGAGCGGTCCCCAGAAATCGCCCATGGCCCAATCGCCCGCGGTGTTGCTGCCGAGGAACGCCAAATTGACCGAATGACCGGGCACGTAAGGATGTGGAATGCCTTTCTCGGAAAAGATCAAATGCTCCATATGATCGTCGTCGATGATCATGGTGCCGTCCGAGCCTAACAGCTCGACGCGATCCGATTGGCCCTGCGTCGGGTAATTCGCCGGCAGCGCGTAGCTGATGCCGAAATTGACTACGGCGCCGTCGGCAAAGGTAATGATGGCCCAGGTCACGTCGTGGGCGCTGTAGCCGGCGTCGCGGAAAATGCCGTGCTGGCCGCGCGCCACCACTTCGACCGGTGGGTTGCCGTCGAGGAACCAGCACATCAGGTCGACGTAATAGGTGAGCACATCGAGCACCGGCGTCGCATGCGGATCGCGCTTGAGGATGGCAAAGGTTTGCGCGCGTGAATTATAGACCCGCGCCAGGCCGCCGCTGATGCGGCCGAGCCGGCCGTGCACCATTTGCTCCTTGGCGCGCAGAAAGCATTCCTTGAAGCGGCGGCTATAGCCGACGCGCAAGGTGCCGTTGGTGCGTTTGAGCGTGTTGATGATGGCCTCGGCATCGTTGAGCGACAGCGCCAGCGGTTTTTCCACCAGCACCGCCTTGCCCAATTCGAGCGCCTTGCACACTGCCGCCGCATGCTCGCCTTCCGGCGTCGACACGAACACGGCGTTCACGTCCGGGTGCGCGATGATTTCGTCGTTGTCGGCAGAGTGGACATGCGCGCCGGCCAAATCCGCCAGCTTCTTGGCGTTGGCCGGATCCTTGTCCGACACCGCGACGAAGCGCACCGCCGGATGCTTCGCCGCGAGCCGGGCGCGCAACGTGCCGATGCGGCCGGAGCCGACGACGGCGATGCCAAGTTCCTTTGTCGTCACGCTGTCCTCCCTTGCCATCCGTCCGCCTTCTGCCTCAAGCTAGGCCACGTTCGCAGGCAGGCGAAGCAGGAGATCATACATGAGTGCACGCGCTCTCGAATTCGTCGAGACCTGGGTTTCCGAGAAAATCGAGGCGATGGAGACGCTTCCCGCCGAGGGCGACAAAGCGGCGGCCAAGGCCTTGGCGAACGAATGCTTTCAAGCCGCGCTGGACGAGAACATTCCGGCACCCGAGATTCAAGAAGCCTTCGACAATCTTGCCGAATTCATAGCGGGCGAGATCGACGAGGCCAGGGAACGGAAAGAAGGAATTTCGAACGACGATGGCGATGAAGAGCTGCTTCGGAAGGTAGAAGACGAAGTGAGAGGACGAAGACGACAAATAAGAGGGGATGGAGTGCGCCCCCGGCAGGTGCCACAAAAACTAAGTCGTCGCGATCGCAGGCACGATCATGCGATCCTGCCGCCGGGTTGGACCGCCTGCCACGATCTGGACGACACCGGCGGCGAACCCGATCAGCGTGCCGATCTGCCACGCGTGGTCATAAGAGCCGAAAAGGTCGAAGATCAACCCGCCGCCCCAAGCGCCAAGCGACGACCCTGCCTGGTGCACGACGAAGGACAAGCCCAGCAGCGTCGCCATATAGCGGGTGCCGAAAATCTCGGCGACCAGACCGCCGATGAGCGGCGCCAGGCCGGGCCACCACAGCATGCCCATCGCCGCGGCGAACAGCAGCGTGCTTGTCGGCGTCGGCGGCATCACGAAATAGACGGCGAATATGAGCGAACGCAGGATGTAGAGAAGCCCCAGGATGATGTGCTTCGGATATTTTCCGCCGAGCCAGCCGGTCAGCAATGAGCCGACGGCGCTCACGCCGCCGATCGTGGCAAGCGCCTCCGCGCTCAGCATCGGATCCTGGCCGCAGATCGCCAGATAGGCCGGCAAATGCGTGGTCAGAAAGACGAGATTGAGACCGCAGACGAAATAAGCGCCCGACATCACCAGAAACGGCCGATTACGCATGGCTTGGCCGAGCACCTCGCGCATGGAGGTCGTTGCGGTCGAGTGCCCCGGAAACTTGTCGGCGCCGCCGGCCCAGTAGGCGGCGGGCAGCATCGCGATCGCCATCAGGACGAAAAACAGCACGCCGATCTGCCACGGCTCGCGCGCCAGCACGGCCTGGGTGACGAGCGGGACCACCAGCGTACCGAGCGATCCGGCGGCGGAGACGACACCGAGCATCAGGCTCCGCCGCGCTGGCGAAACCGCGCGCACGCATGC
Source organism: uncultured Alphaproteobacteria bacterium (assembly GCA_963724715.1). Taxonomy (GTDB): domain Bacteria; phylum Pseudomonadota; class Alphaproteobacteria; order Rhizobiales; family Xanthobacteraceae; genus BOG-931. The sequence goes on from CAVRVV010000009.1 coordinate 1,664,462, forward strand.
GGTCATCGCCAATGACGTCGCCGTGCAAGACAGCGCCACGCCCATGAGGCCGCCGGAGATGATCAGCGCCAGCGCGCCTTGGGCCGCGGCCATGACGCCCAGGCCAATGACATAGATCGCCGCGCCCGCCATCATGGTGATGCGCAGACCGAAGCGGTCGGCGGTCGCGCCGACCAGAGCTTGCGAAAGGCCCCAGACAATATTCTGGACCGCCAGAGCCAGCGTGAAATCGGCCGCCGTCACCGCGAGGTCGTGGGTGACTGGCGCCAGAAACAATCCGAAACTCTGGCGTATCCCCATGCCCAGCGTGAGCAACAGCGCGGTTCCAATCAAAATCAACCGGGCTTGGCTGCGGCTCGGGGTCATCGCTGGTGACATTCCGGAGGCGATCCTAAGGGTGGCTTGATCAATGGCAGGTCCCCGCAAACTGCTTGAGCAGCGCACTGTCGAGTTCGGCTTCGAACTTCAGTAGACGCATCGGCAATTTCGCTGCTGGATCGAAAATAAAGGCCAACCCGATATCGGGATAGTTTCCGTTCTCGAGGTTCTGGAGCAAGGTCCCACTCAGAGACAGGCTCTTGACCAACCGGGTCCCGACGACCTGCGCGGGCGCCTGTTTTGCAGATAGCGATAACGGCACAAACCGGCCGCTGAGCACAAGAACGTATTCCTGCACGGCACCGACCACATCTTGTGCCTTGGAGCGAACACCGGGATCGAGATAGAAATCCGCTTCCAGCGCCAGCGGGCTTGGCGCTGCCTGGGCCGCTGGCGCAGGTTGCGTCGGGCTCGAACTTGCCTTCGCAGCGCAGACAAATGCGATTTCGTGCGTTCCCCAGGCATCAGTGGAAGTCCCTTGCAGGTAAAAGCCACTATTGTCGTTGAGCGGAGTGATCTGCCACTTGGTTTGCCAATGCGGCGTGACGATATGGAGCTGCTGCAGCACCTTCATGCTCAGATTGGTGACGTCGTTGCCCGTCTTCTGAACCATGTACCCCATGTAGTCGGGAGAGATGCCCATCTGACTGAGGTAAGTGACGATTTGGGCTGAGACTGCCTCGGTCTGAGCTTGCAGGGTTGGATCCGGCGTCTGGCTCGCGGCGGATTCGAATTGGTGAACTCCGTAATTCGATGCGTAACCGATGGTCCGATGAGTGCCGCCCATGAAGGCGAGCGTGCAAGCGCTGTCACACTCACCGGGGAAGGGCGGCGACGCTGGCTGGGCAATATACGGTACGCTCTGAGCAGGGATATTTTCGTTCTGCGGAATCATCAGCGGAAGCTGCGAGCCGACTTGGGTCCACATTTTTTGCTGACGAATGATGATGCCCATACGCAGCCCAGCCGCAAGATTGCCGCCGCCCGAATTGAGTACGACGATCGTGTTCGGCGCCTTCGCTGGATTCTGGGTCAAGAACTGTTGGAACTTCTGGTCCGTATCGGGGCAAAAATAGCCGTCGGCGAAGATATAATCACGCGACCCCTCGCCGAACCTCTGACCTTGCGTGCTGGTCCAGGCGGTAAAAGTCATTTCAGGCTGGCTTGTACAAATCGGCGCTCCCGGCGCTGCCGGCGCGGTCGCGGTGTTCGGGGCGGCCTGGGCCATGGCGGGAAGAATCCTCACCATTGCAATCAGCGCCGCGACAGCGAATGTAGCCAGTCGCAGGCGCAGGCCGCGACAACTCGGTGCCAAATATTCCATCGAACAGCCCCCGGTAAGATCATCCACGCTTCCATTGTGCAATGGTGTGAACCAGAAGGGAAGTATTCCGGGGATCAGCGGCCATTGCCGAGGTAAAGCCGCCACCGGCCGCGAGGCAGCAGCGAAGCGGCAGCTTGTGAAGTGTCAGTCTGCCGCCGTCAATTGAAGCACTGCGGAAGAATTATTCGATCACCTCGTCGGCGGTGGCGAGGAATGTAGGCGGGAAGGTGATACCGAGCGTCTTGGCGGTCTTGAGGTTGATCGACAGCGTGAACCGGGTCGATTGCTCGACCGGCAGATCCGAAGGCTTCGCGCCGCGCGCGATCCGGTCGGCGAACTCCGCGGCGCGGCGCGCTGCGGCCAGAAGATCGGCGCCGTATGACAGGAGCCCGCCGGCATTGACAAACGCCGGCTGCGATTCGAAGCACGAGGCCACCCGGTGGCGCAATGCGAACGCGGCGAGGCGTTGCGCATCGGCGACGAATGCCGCAGAGTTTGGCATGAACAGCGAGCCGCGGAAATCCGGCGCGACTTGCTGGAATCCGCTCTCATAATCGTAGGGCGTGCCACGAAGCTCGACGCCGGCGAGCGCGATGCCGAGCGACGGCGCTGCTTGTGCCGCAAACTTCCATGTCTCGGCGGATTCAAAGTCCCAAAACCCGAACGCCGCGTGCTGCCCGGGAAATGCGTCTTTGAAGAGCTGAAGGCGTTTTTTGGTCGCTTCGATGGACAGCACGTAGATGCCGGTGACGTTTCCGGTTGGCCGCGCCAGACTAGATACATAGCCCTTTGCCAGCGGATCGTAGCTGATCGCGAGCATGACGATGGGAATCGTACTGGTTGCGGCCATGGCCGCGCGCAGGTTCGCCTCCTGGCCCAACGCGAAGATGAGATCGACGCGGCGCCGGACGAGGTCCCGCATGGCTTCGTCGTAGCGTTCAACATGACCTTCGAGATTGATGTATTCGATGGCAAGTGTATCGCCCTCGACATAACCCAGCTCGCGCAACCGGTCGACGAACTCGACATAATTCGGCGGCACACCCTTGGGGCTCACAGGATGGACTAATCCGATCCGCAGCGGTTTGGGCGGTGTTTGCGAGCGCGCGCGCCGTGGCGCCCAGCTGAAGCCAACAGCCGCACCGCCCAGTGCGGATATGAATTGCCTTCTTCCGACAGCGATAGTCATTTTCCCCCACCCCAACGCGATCAACTTCGACACTACGTTACAGCGATATTTTGCAGTGCACGAGGCTGCGACCAACGCCGATGGGTGGTTTTTGCACGGTCCTTACTTCTTTCGCGCGATACCCAGCACAGACGCGATACGGGCGACTTGCGCGTATTGCTCCTTGAGGGCGGCGGTGTACGCATCGACGCCCATCGGCGCGGCCGGCTGCCCCGTGAGCGCCAATCTTTCGCCGATCGACTTGTCGTCGAGCGCTGAGAGCACGTCGGCTGCGATCCGCCGGCGCAAATCGATCGGCATGTCGCGCGGTCCGAGGAGCCCCAACACGGGACTGGCGAGCAAGGACGGGAATCCGGCTTCCACCACGGAGGGAATGTCCGGCGCGATGGGCGATCGCTCGCGGTCGTTGATGGAAATGATCTTGATTTTGCCGGTCTGCGCGTAGGTCCGCATTGCCGCATAGGATTGCATGCACAACTGGATTCTGTTTTCGCCGAGATCGACCGGCGACTTGGTGATGTCGCGGTAAGGAACCTTGGCGATCGCGAGGCCGTTTTCCTTGACGAATCCGTCGAGTACGAATTCGGAAAATCCCGGCGCTACCGCATAGCTCGTCTCATTTGGCTTGGCGCGCGCCAGCGCCACGAATTCGGCCAAGGTGGAGATGCCGAGACTGGTCGGCACGGCCACGGCGATCTGCACCTTGGCGACCGCCGCGATCGGCGCGAGGTCGGTCTCGGGATCGAAGGTCATGCCCTCGTGCAGGTAGCGTTGGACGACGAAGAGGCTGCTTGGCCCGAAGTATAACGTATGGTCGTCCTTTGCCGACACGACGGTCCCCAGCGACAACAGGCCATCGCCTCCGGGTTTGCCGTCGATGACGATGGGCTGGCCCCATTTCTGCTGCAGCGTGTCGGTGATCAGCCGCGCGGCGGTGTCGGCTCCCGAGCCCGGACCGAACGGCAGCACGAAGCGCACCGGATGCGTGGGCCACTGTTGGGCGAGGCTTGCGGTCGCGGCGATCGCGCTAATCGCAAGCGCCAGGGCGACCATATTGAGGCGAAACCAACCGTTGCGCATGACCCCTCCCCGGGACGTCCGGACCTCAAGTCCGGTGGCGCGAGCGGCCGACGCCGCCAGCGCGATCCGCGCAGCTTTGGACCATGGCAAACCGGATTGTCCAGTATGTCGCTCTTTGCCCGCGCCGACGCGGTGATCGAGCTGTCCCTCACTGCGGCCCAGAAGGTCTGCTCGTGGCACGTGGCGGGCGCCCCATCAGCTAATCGGTACGGTCGCTTTCAGGGTATAGCCGACATCAGGCTGGAGCGCACAAACGACGCGAATGACCCCGAAGCAGACATCAGAGCGTTATGGCTTTCCGAGACCACCCAGTTGCAAGTGGGTGCGCTGCACCATCAGCAGGAACGTATTAAGCGGCGCTGGGTATTTGACCGCGTAGCCGCGCGCGCCGCAATTCGACGCGCGTGCGCACGAGATCGAGATGGGATTCTATAGAAAAATACAAGTCCGAGTGTTGCATTGGCACTCCAAGCAAATGGATCGCACGATCCGCGCTTTCAAGCTCGGCTTCGAGCACCGCAAACTCTGCGGAGGAAGCGCCGTTTTGTAAGCTAGCTTCGATGACCCTAAGACGGCGATACAAAGATCCTAAGCGGTATGCCACGAACCCTCGGTACAGTTTTGGCGCAAAGAATTACCGTGTTCGCGGAACCGGCATAGACTGTCGCTCCCGTCCGTGTTCGAACGGCAATACGACAGTGCCGTCCATCGCAAGACACTGTTCCCTTGGCACTGCAACCCAATGGCCATCGGCCTTTCGACAGTTACCGGAACCCAGTTGATAGCCGCTTTTGCAAGGTTCGCCGGTATATGGATAGAAGTCAGCGCCACGATTCACGCAGTATGCTTGAGGGTCGGCGGCAGGCTGACTCTCTGTTTGCGCGGCATTCGCAGCGACCGGAATTACACATGCCGTAAGGCAAGCAAACAAGCGCATGGCAACCTCCAACGTGCGTTGGGTAAGAGGGCAATTTTATCAAAGGACCGGCGGTTAGCCGAACTTAGTCGAACGCAATTTCCCTCACACAGACATGCCGTCGCCTGCCGCAATGGGAACTTAATTTCCAACGGCGCGTGGCTCCACTCCGCAACAGAAAACGGGTGTCGCCAACCGGCTCGGCGTCCCAAGTTGGACTCTGGTGCAAAAGCAATTTGGAGATTGCTCGATGGAACCGCAGAACTCAAACAACCGAAATAGCCCTGTTGACCAGGTGCGTAGATTCCGGAACCCATTTGAGGTCATGGATGTTCCCAGCCCCAACGACCGGGAGGTCCTTGAGTTCGCCACCAGTGCTAAGCTGTCGGGAACTTCGGACGACGAAAATGCAAAAGCGTGGATGCCGCCGGGCGGCTTCAATCGATACGATTGGATTGAAGGCAATTGGTCCAGCCGGTGGAATGGTGGTGCGGATCCCACGATCCCGGGCGATGCCGCCAACAAATGGAAACAGGGTCAAGCCGAAGCGAGAGCAGTCGACGACCGCGTATATCTCATTTTCGACTGGGACGGTGGTGCGCGCAGGGGGCTCATTGATGCGCGGCGCGAGGGCGCCACACGGCTGGTTGGAAAGTATATCAATTTGACCGATCCAAAGATCACACGCCCCTGGATTGGTTTAATCGTCAGTAATCAAAGAATCGATGGACGGTGGCCTGGAGGCCGTCTGGATTTCCGGCGATAGCCGTGGCCGCAGATGGCCGGCTGCCGCGGTCGCATCGTGGCTGATCTTCTTTGGCGCGCTGTGTTACTTAGCGCAGTCATTCGAATTCCCGTACCTCGTCCTTCAAGTCGCTCCAGATGCGCGAATAGATGTCGCGGAATTCCGGCGCGATGGCGAGCTCGGCGGGCGGCGGCCGCGGGCGCGGCAGCTCCACCGGAATGATCGATTTCACCCGCCCCGGGCGGTTGGTGAAGACGACGACGATGTCGGAGAGGAAGATCGCCTCGTGCAGATCGTGGGTGACGAACAGCACGGTGCGCTTGTTGCGCTCCCACACCGAGAGAAACAGCGCCTGCAGCAACAGCCGGGTCTGGCTGTCGAGCGCGCCGAACGGCTCGTCCATCAAAAGAATGTCCGGCTCGACCGCGAAGGTGCGTGCCACGGCGACGCGCTGGCGCATGCCTTGCGACAGTTCGTGGCGGTAATGGTCTTCGAACTTGTCGAGGCCGACCCGGCGCAGCCATTCGCGGGCGACGGCGCGGCGATTGGCGACGCCGCGCACTTCGAGGCCGAACTCGACGTTCTCGGCGGCGGTGCGCCACGGCATCATGCCGTCGCGGGCGAACATGTAGCCGACGTCGTGGCGGATGCCGTTGACCTTGGCGCCATTGACCTCGGCGAAGCCTGCGCTCGGCTGCAACAGGCCGGAGACGACGTTGAGCAAGGTCGACTTGCCGCAACCCGACGGCCCGACGATGGTGACGATGGACCCATCCGGCACGTCGAGCGACACGCCGCGCACCGCCTCGACCGCGCCGCGGTCGCGCGGCCGGAATATTATGCCGATATTCGACAGGCGGATTTTGGCTGGCGCCGGCATGTTCGAGCTCACGCGCTGTTGACGGCGGGCTTCCAGCGCAACAGCCGCGCCTCGACCTTGCGCATGATGGCGCTGAACAGCCAGGCGACGACCGCAAGAGTCACCAGGCCGGCGAATACCGCCGCCGTATTGAAATTCGCCGCGCCGCTCGAGATCACGTAGCCAATACCCTGATTGGAGGCGAGGATCTCGGCGACGATGACGCCGAGCAACGCATAGGTCAGGCCGATATTCAGCCCGGCGAAAATCCACGGCAGCGCCGAGGGCAGCGTGACTTTCCACAATATGTCGCGGCGCGACGCGCCCATCAGTTGGGCGATGGTGAGAATGTCGGTGTCGACGTTCTTGGCGCCGCCGAGCGTGTTCACCAACAGAATAAAGAACACCAGCGTGAACGCAGTGACCACCTTGGCGACGATGCCGATGCCGAACCAGAGAATGATCAGCGGCGCCAGCGCCACCCGCGGCAGGCTGTTGAGCGCGAGAACGAGCGGCGCCAGTACCTCGTCCCAGAACGGCGAGCGCGCCAGCATAAGCCCCGCGGCAATGCCGAGCGCCGAGGAGATCACGAAGGCGATCAGCGCCTCGAACACGGTGATGCCGACATTGCGGATGAGATCGCCGCTGGCAATCTCCTGCCACAGCTCCTTGCTGACCAGCACCGGACTCGAAACCCAAAACGAATCGATCAGGCCAAAACTCACCGCACCCTGCCAGACAGCGAGGAACGTGCCGATCACGGCGACACGGGCGAGCAACACACGCTGACGCAAATTGTCGTCGGCGGCTGCCGACGGCAGCGGGATCTCGGCTTGCTCGGCTTGCGCGGCTTCGCTGTCGGCCATGATTGCCTTTCGAATCAGCGCATCGGCGCGCCGGCCTCAGGCGGCATGAAATCGGTGGCGACGAGCTGCTCGTAGGGCACGGCTTTCTCGATGATCTTGGCGGCGACCAGCATGGCGCTGACGTTGTCGACGCCCTTCCGGCTCGCGACCGCGCCGTAGTTCGAATGGTATTTCGTCAGATAGGCTTTGACGACGTCGGGATCGGAGCCCTTCATGTAATTGGCCGCCACGTCCATCAGGTCGTTCATGCGCGCCGGATCGTTGATGACCGCGCACGCCTCGACGATCGCCGCGACGACGGCGCGCGCCGTGTCCGGATGATCCTTGAGAAAAGCCGAGTGCACGAACACGCCGTTATAGGCGTACGGATGAAACACGCTCGGGCCGCCGCCGCCTTCGATATCGGTGACGGTCTTGGCGATCTTGAGCGACAGCACGGCCGCGGTCTGGGTCGGCTCGACCGCCATGGCGGCGTCGATCACTCTGTTCTTGAGCGAGGCCAGCATGGTGCCGGGGTCGCCGACCGGCATGATGGTGACGTCCTTGTCCGGATCGAGGCCGGCTTGCTTGAGCATGAAGCGGGTCGCCGTGTCGGTCGAGGCGCCGCGGCCGCTGATGCCGATCTTCAGCCCTTTGAGGTCGATGAGATTTTGCGGATAAGGCTTGTCGGCATTCGGCGTCGGCACGTCGTTATGGACGATCAGGCTGAGCGGCGGCAGTTGCTGCTCCAGCACGAGCAATTTCAGATCCTGGCCCTTGGAGCTTACGGTCACGCCGTGCTCGACCGCGAAGGCGCCGGACTCCGCCGAGCCACTGACAAAAATATTGGCCGGCTGGATGCCGGTGCCGTAGACCAGCTCGACGTCGACGCCGTGCTTCTCGAACAGTTTTAGGTGCTTCGCGACATAGACCGGGAAGCAGCAAAAATTGCTCTGGAAGATCGACATTTTGATCTGCTCGAGCGCCAGTGCCGGCGCACTGAACAGCGCCGTCGTCATGGCACAAGCGGCGGCGAGACTCAGCGCCCGTCGCATTAATCCTTGCATGATGTTCCTCCCGTGAAGCGGCTTACGCCACTTTCCTGAATTCCTGCTGCCAGCGCCGCACCCGGCGTTCGTCGACCTCGACGCCGAGGCCGGGCCGGTCCAGCACAGTCATGTGGCCATTGTCGATGCGCAGCGGATCGGTGACCACATCCTCGGCAAGGCCGGGGCTGGTGACGGTCAGGCCCCAGGCCAGAGACGGCACGACCGCGGCGAGGTGCAAGGCCGCGGCCGATGCAACACTCGACTCGCCGGTCTTGCAGGAGATGTTGAGATTCATGCCGAGCCGGTCGCACAGCCGGCTGGCGTCGAACACCCGTCGCACGCCGCCGAGCTTGATCGCCTTGAGACTCACGCCTTGGGCCGCCCCGGCGGCATGATGGCGTTCGATATCGTCCTGCGAATGAATGCCCTCGTCGGCGCCGATCGGCACGCGGCTCGCCGCGGCGACGCGCGCCATGCCGGCGAGATCATGGGCGTGGACCGGCTGCTCGAAGAAGCCGAGGCCGGCATCGGCGACCGCACGCACGTAGCGGACGCCCTCCTCCGCGCTCCAGCCTTGATTGGCGTCGGCGGAAATGAGGCAGTCCTTGCCGAGCACACCGCAAATGTCGCGCGTGCGCGCGGCATCGGTTTCCGGCGCATCGACGCCGACTTTGATCTTGTAGATCAGATAGCCGGCATCGCGACGTTGCTGCGCTTCGCGCAAATCGGCCGCGGCATCGTCGGAGCCGATCACCGCCAGCAACGGAATGCGGTCGCGGCGCTTGCCGCCGAGCAGCGCGTGCAACGGAAGCCCTTTGGCGCGGCCGACCAGATCGTGCAGCGCGATTTCGATCGCCGCCTTGGCGCCGCTGTTGCCGTACATCTGCGCGTCCATCGCCGCCGCCGCGCCGGCAAAATCGTCGGCCGGACGCTTGAGCAGGCCGGGCGCCATATGGGTCACGGCCGCCATCATGCTGGCGACAGTCTCGCCGGTCATGGTCGGCGCCGACGCGGCTTCGCCCCAGCCGACGGCACCGTCGTCGGTTTCGATGCGCACAAGAATATTGTCGGCACGGGTGACGGTTTCGCCGGCCATCTTCACCGGCTTTTTCATCGGCAGGCTGATCGCGATGGGCTCGATGGTTTTGATCCGCACGCTGTTCCTCGAATCACAAATGCCGCGCATCAACGCCGGCCGGTGAAGTGTACCGGGGCGGGCCGCATGGCGACAAGCGGCGGTCGGGCTTTAGGCGAGCGGCGGCGCTGTGCCGGATCGTCACTCCGCGGCGATGCGGTAAGCGGAGTCGGGCCCCGCATTGTCGTTCGCCACGCCGTCGCCGGTTGCGGCATCGGCAAAGGGTTTTGTGGCGGAGCAAATGTAATACGAGCTGAACATGCACTCGTTCATGTCGACATCGCCGGCGACGGCGCCGAGCTCCTGCCAGGGGTGAATGAGCGGATTGCCGAGCATGGTGTGCTTCATCAGCCAGAGGCTGAACGGCAGCACCAGGCGTCCGCCCCATCCCGGCGGCACCTTGGCGTCCATGATGACGAGACGGCCGCCCGGACGAAGCTGCTTGCCAGGCGCGCCGCAGCACGGTGCGATGATGCGGCATGGTATTGTACGACAGGCTGAACAGCACCGCGTCGAGCGGCACCGGTGCCGCATAGTCGGCGGCGTCGCATTCGCAAAGCGCGATATTGCGCCAGTCATTGGTCTGGCGAAGCTGCTCCGCCTGGCGCAGCATGCCAGGTGAAATGTCGACGCCGTAGATGCGGCCCTCGGGACCGACAGCTTCGCGCAGATAGGGGAAGTTCCGGCCGGTGCCGCAGCCGATCTCCAGCACGCTGTCGCCGCGGCTGAGCGCCATTGTGCGGACCGCCTTGCGGCGCAAATCCCACGGCACGAAGAACAGCCAATCGAAAAACGGTATAAATTTTGCGATACGGTCGTAGCGGCGGCTGACGACATCGCGGCCGCAATCCACCCATTGATATGTCACGATTTTCGCCCCCGCCCCCTGGAACTCTTATTTTTGTGTTCGGCAGCAGCCCCCTGCCGCCGTGCCGCGTATTGTTTCTGTTTATGCAGAATTTACGCGTTTGCGTAGTTGTGCGATCCGGGCCAAAGCAAGGCGAGGCGTCATATGGCCGCATGTGGATGGCCGGGCGGAATATTCGCCGGCACGTGGCATCGGTGCCCGCATGGCATGCGCCACGGCATCGATGGTATTGCGGTCGGATTGAATGCCATCGGCTTGTTATGCATTGGTGCACGCAATGATTATGTGTGCCGCGCCGCGATGAGCCCGCTCACTTGAGTTCCGCTATTGGCGCGGCGCGATCGGTTCAATTCCGGGAGTACCATTATGCGAGCAAAATTTCTGATCCCCGGTGCCGCTGCCGTCGCGCTGCTGTCCCTCGCCGCTGCCGTGTCCGCCCAAACCCCGGCGCCGGCCGCGCCGCAAACGCCCGCCGGCCTGTGGCAGGCGGTCGACGACGATACCAAGCAGCCGACCGGCTGGTTTTTGATCGCCAATCACGACGGCGTCTATTCCGGCATCATCGCCAAGATGTTTCTAAAACCCGGCGAGGATCCCAACGCGGTGTGCAGCGAGTGCAAGGACGATCGCGCCAACCACCCGTGGCTCGGCCTCGAAATCATCCGCGGCATGAAGCAGGATGCCGAGAAGCCGGAAAAATATGTCGAGGGCACCATCCTCGACCCGCGCGACGGCAAGGTCTACAAGGCCAACATGACGGTGACGCCCGACGGCCAGACCTTGGTGGTGCGCGGCTATATCGGCATTTCGTTGTTGGGCAAGAACCAATATTGGACGCGCTTGCCGGACTCCGCCATGAGCATGCTCGATCCGTCGGTGAATCCGAATCCCGCGGTCGCCCCTCCCGCCACCAAGCCGGCGCCGGCGCGCAAACCACAAGCCACGGCGCCTGCTGCTGCGCCCGCACCGGCTCCTAAATAGCGCCGATCTTGACGCCAGCCGTTCCTGTGAAGTTGTCGGCGGTTTCCTAAAGCGAAATCGCTTCAGACTCACATATTGCCGTGCCCGCGCTTGATGGTCTGGCGGATCACCGGTGCCGTGACCTGATCGGAGATCTGGATGTTCCAAATTTCGCTTTCGCCCTGCGCTGTGAAGTCGGCGAACAGCTTTGGGATGACCGACACATCGCGTATCTCGTGGCCGCGCAGGCCGAAGCCGCGTGCAATGTTTTCGAGCGCGGGCCGGCCGAACACAGCCAAGCTGTCGTCGATGCCGTCGGCGCGCAGTTTGTGAAACTCCGAGCCGTATCCGCCATCGTTCATCGCGCAGATCAGGATGCGGTATCCTTGACGCTTGAGCGTCTCGAGTTCCTGGATATGGAACAAGAGCCCACCGTCGCCTTCGAACAGCACGACCTTGCCGTCGCGGCCCTGCCGGCGCGCAGCCGCAACGCCTAGCGCATACGACAGGCCGTTGCCGACCGCACCGAATTCACGGACCGTGGTGTAGCGCTCCGCCGGCCGCCCACGCATCTGGGTGTTGAAATAGGCTTGATGGCCGCCGCCGACGACACAGTCCCAATCCTTTGGAACGACCGCGTCGATGGCCCGGATCACCTCGCGCGGGTCCAGCACGCCGGGCTCGATGTCGAATGGCATGGAGTCCGCCGGCTCGGTCGCGATGCGATGCGCGAGCTCTTTCGAGCGTATCGCCGCCGCCGTCGGTCTGCCGGCGCCCAGCTTCTTGTCGAGGCCGGCAAGGATGGCCTCGACGCCGACGCGCGCATCCGATCTGACGTAAATGTCGGCGGCCTTCTGCCCATCGCGCAAGCCGCGCGGGGCATCGTCCAACTGGATCTTGCAGGCCTTTCCCCAGTAGTGCCCGCCGCCGACGTAGTAGGACAGGCTGGTGCCGACCGCGAGCACGACGTCCGCGGACTCGTACATCTCTCTGCCTAACGACGTGAAGTAGCTGCCGGTGGTGCCGAGCCCGAACGGATGGTCGTGGAAAAGACCGCGCGACGGCAGCGTGTTGGAGAGCAAGGCGCCGCAGCGATCGGCGAGCTTGACCACCGCATCGCGCGCGCCGGACCACAGCACGCCACGGCCGCCGAGGATGATCGGCCGCTTTGCCGCGGCCAGCCGCTCGACGGCCTCGGCCACGAGCTGCGGATCGGGCTGCATGCGCCCGACCTTGGGCTGGTACATCGCCGAGGTCTCGTAGGGCTGGTTGGCCATGTGTTCGACCTTCTGCAGGTCGTAGGGAATGCCCAAGACCACCGGGCACCGCTCGTACTTGGCGATGTGGAAGGCCTCGCGCACGTAGTCCATCATGCGCGGCACGCTATGCGCGGCGACGTAACGCGCCCCGGTCGCCGTCACCAGCGGCGCCTGGTCGATGTACTGGTTGTAGAACTTGGCGTTGATCGGCAACTCGCCGGCGAACACCACCATCGGCAGGCCGGCGCGAACCGCGGCCGGCAGCGCCGTCATCAACTGGGTCACGCCGGGGCCGCACGTGACCGAGGCAACGGCGACCTTGCCGGTTGCGATATTGTAGGCTGTCGCCGCCGCTACGGTGACGTGCTCGTGCCTGACGTGGACGGTATGCACGCCCGGCAGTTTGGCAAAGGCGGTGGACCAGTGCATGTTGCCGTCGCCCATCAGGACGAATTGCGTGTCGACGCCCTCCGCAAGGAACGCTTCTGCGAGGGCTTCGTAAAGTTTGGGCATGGGTGCGCACCACTTGGATTATGAGGTGATCTGATACGCAACAAGCATGTCCGGCGACGCCCAGTCAATCAATCCGGTGAGATTGCGCGCAGCACCGAATCCTCGCGCAGGCGCCGGCTGCTAACCGCGAAGCGATCGCCGCGCTTGCCGCGCGCAAAAGCAGACATTGGCTGCGCGTTTATGAGCCCACGCGCTGGTTATCAGTTCTTCGGCGCTTCGTTCTGCAATTGCCGCGGCTTGCCCATCAGGATGGGCTGAAACAGCGCCGCGGCCGCCATCGTCGTCATCAACGATATCGCCAACAGCTTGCCCATGCTGGACGTGCCGGGGTGGCTCGAGAACCACAGGCTGCCGAACGCGGTCGCCGTGGTGCAGGCACTGAACGTCACCGCGCGCGTCAGCACCGATTCCAAAAGGTTGGTCTGCCCCTCGCGCCAGGCCATGATGTAATAGATCTTGAACGCCACGCCGACGCCGAGCAACAGCGGCAGCGCGATGATGTTGGCGAAATTCAACGGCATGCCGATCAACACGCAGATTTCCAGCGTGACGACGCCGGCCATGAGCAATGGGATGAGGGTGAGCAGCACATCGCTGACCCGCCGCAGCGTGATCATCAGGATGATGGCGATCGACACCAGCGCGCAGCCGCCGGCGACGAGGAAGGCGGTGACGACCGTGCGCCGCGCCTCGAGAATCGAGATCGGCCCCTCGGTCGCATCCGGCGCGACGGTCTGCACGGCGCGGGCAAAGACGCGCAACACGTCGTTGTTGTTCGGGTCGCCCTTCGGTGCGACGTCGATGCGCGCCTGGCCGTCGGGCGTGACCCAGTCACGGGCCAGCGCCGGCGGCAGATTTTCGCGGGTGATCGCCTGCGCCTTCAAGAGATTGCGCAAATCGTCGAGCGTGGTCTTCAGCGGCTGCACGAACACCGCGTCGGCGCGCTGCCGCACCGACGGATCGGCGTTGGCGAGTTTGGTCATGGCCGCGGCGAGGCGCTTGGCCGCAACCGCGCCGGTACCGGTGCCGTCGCCGGCCAGGCGGTTGAGCGCATCGACCGTGGAATTGATCATGCTGACGGTCTGCGCGTCGGACGTCGGCGCCGCCGCTGCCGCCGGATTGAGAGCGGGATTGAGCGTCTTGGCCGCGTCCGCAATCAGCGCCAGTTTTTCGCTCTGCTGGTCCGGGATGAACGTCGAGAGCGTCGTCACTCGCCCCACCTCCGGCAAGGCTTTCAGCTTGGCGGCCAAGGCGTCGGCTTGGGCCAGCGTCGGCTGCAATATTCCGATGTCGTTGGCGCCGCTTTCCGGATCGTTTTTAAGCTCGAGATAGGTCGCGACCGACTCGGCCGTCTTGCTGCGCAAATTCATCGGATTGAAATCGAACTGCAGATGATAGAGCAGCGGCAGTCCGGCGGCGACCACAAGCAGCGTCCCGATCAGGATCGGCATGCGGTACCGTTCCAGGAAAGCATCGACCGGCGCCAGAGCGGTGTAACCGAGGTGGTGTGGCTCGCCCGGCGGCTTGAGCCGGCTCAGCAAAGCGGGTAGCAGCGTGATGCTGGTGAAGTACGCGATCAACATGCCGACGCCGGCAATGAGGCCGAGCTCGGACACACCCTTGTAATCGGTCGGCGTGAACGACAGGAAGCCCGCCGCGGTGGCGAGCGCGGCGAGCGTCAGCGGCGCGCCAGCGCGCCGGCCCGATTGCAGCAAGGCTTCGTGCAGGTCGTCGACCTCGTGCCGCTCGGCGCGATAGCGGACACTGAACTGCAATCCGAAATCGACGCCGAGGCCGACGAACAGTACCGCGAAATAGACCGATATCAAGTTCAGCGTGCCGACCATCAGCATGCCGGCCGCGGCCGTGACCGCAAGGCCAACGACGAGACTGACGAACACGGCAAAGATGATGCGAAACCAGCGCAGCGCCAGCCACAGAATGAACAGCACGATGGCAATGGTGACGGTGGCGTTGAGGCCGGCGTTTTCCTTGATGGTGGCGAATTCCTCGTCCGCCATCGGCACCGGGCCGGTCAGGCGCAGGTTGGCCTGATAGTTGCCCGCTAAATTGAGATCGGCGGCCGCCTTGCGGATGGCATCGGTCGCCTTCAATCCAGGCTCGAGTTCCGAATAGTCGAGTATGCCTTGGATGTTGAGAAACTTTCGCCGCTCGCTGGGCGTCGCGGCGCGGCCCTGGACCAGGTCGCGCCAGGAAAAGGTTGCCGGCTGCCCGGCATTGACCTTCTCGATGGCGTCGGCGCCGAGCGTCATCGGCCAGGTCATATTGTCGAGCGTGATGCGGCCACCCTGCACGCCGAGCAAGCCGAATTGCAGCGCCTGGATCACGCCGCGCAGGCTCGGGTCGCCCGCCAGCACCTGCACCAGGCGCTGCGCCTGGGTCAGATTTTTGAGTTGCGGCCCGAGCTCATCGGTCGTTTCGAACAGAAAGCCGTTCTGCGCGAAGAACGCGCCGCCTTGCGGCTGCTGGATGGAACGGAACAGATTCTTCTGCTGCGACAGCCGCGCGGTCAATGCATCGCTGGCCTCGGCGACCAGTTCCGGCGTCGGCGCCTCGATCACCGCGACGATCAATTCGTATTGCGGAAACGCCTTCTCGAACAGCATCTCGCGCTGCCGCCACGGAATGTCGGTGGAGATCAGCTTGTTGATGTCGGTGGTCATGGAAAAATGCGTCGCCGCATACCACGACGACGCGACCGTCAGCACCAGCGCGACGGCGATGACCGGCCACGCATGGTGCACGCAAAAATCGATCGCGCGGACGACAAAGGCAGTGATTGTCTTCATGGGCCTCAGTGGAATGCGATGGTCAGGGACGGAATGCTCGGCGGGGTCTAACGTGCGTTTGAGGCGTCAAGAGAAAGGCAAAATAGAGGCACTATGTTCCCCGTCCTGCGTTGGCGCTGTCTATCGGCCGCAATCCCGGCATCCATGCGACATCCGCCGCCCGATCGCGACCCCTAGATGGCCTGAAATGCCGCAAAAGTGAAATCGGGGATATTTTCGGCATTATATCGTTGACACCACTTGACCAAGATGTAGGGTAAAACCGACAGGCCGACGACAATAGCCCGCTTTGGTGCTATATTTGAGGGATGGCAGAACGCAGCCCGGACGAGCGCTATAGCCCCGAGGAAGCGCAGCGGCGCTTCGACACCGCCTTGCGAGCTGCACTCAATACGCCCCCTAAGCCCATGAAGGGCATTCCCCGTACGCGGCCCGAACGAAAGTCTCTACCCCCTAAAAAGACAAAAACCCCGTCTTAGCGGGGCTCCATAGGGTCTGGCGTAGGCCAAAGAGAGAGCCCATTAGCGAACGTGGTGTGCCGCTCCGAAGCTGCGTAGACGGGACACCTGCCTCATTACAAATCGGTAGATAATGGTGGTATGGGTGCGGTCATAATTGGCGCGCAGCTTCGCTACCCGGTCCGCAGACAGCGGGCGCGTTCCATTGAATACGCGATCACTCGCGTAGTCTCCAATGTCTGGGCACTGCTTGCGAGCTACCAACATCGCACCCTCCATGGTGCTTCGTGCGCGGAACCCTACCCACAGGGCTAGGGAGCGGTCAATCCGTATTTCGCCGCATGGTCCAGAAACACCTACCAAAAGGGTCTGTTCCCTGGCCCAGCGGTGAATACCCTAGCTTTTGGGCCGTTTCCGTTAATAAATAGTACTTTCTAAGGGCTTTTTCAGGCGGATCACGGTCTTTTGTGACCCAATAAATTAACGGTGGGCTCCTGTGGTTTAGGAGGGCCATCAGCCCAGCGCACACAACCTTCATTATAGAGGCCCAAATCTCGGCCGGGATATATCGGGCAGCGAGAGTCCTATCCTGTGTCCGAAAGGCTTCAATAAATTCGTCCAATGCGAATACGTCAACGCTGAATGAAAACTCCCAGCAGGTGCCTTCGCAAATACCCTCAGTTTCAGCCAACTCGCAAACCATCGAAACAATTCGATTGTCATCACTGGCAATAGCGACCGCGACGGAAGTGCAGCCCCGCCCGTCGTCTTCCACCTGAATATCATACGGTGGCTGTCTTAGGATTGAATAGAACATGGCCCAATCTAGGTTTTAGGAGGCGCCTCAAATTTCGCGATAATCTAAATCTCCCCACTGCCGTTGTAGATCAGATCGAAAATGTTAGCAGCAGCTTGCAACCATTTTGCGCGGCCTTCGACTGTCCAATTCGTGTCGGGCTCCGGCAACGTATCGAGAAGCCCTTGAATGAAGGGATGAAGGCCGCTCAAATTCGGCTTGCTCTTGACGGCCGCGGGGGGATGATCTTCGTCCGTTAGATCAATTTCATCGACCATAACGCGACTGCGATCACTAGTAGAGCCACCTAAAATAGGCTCAATCAGACGGTCGTTGCCATTGGCAAAAAATCCAGCCTGCGCGGCGGACTTATCGAATGCCAGCCGAGCATTGGTTTTCTGTTTAATGGCAACACCGAATTTTACGAATGCCATTTCTAGGCCATGCGGCCTAGGCGGAAGCTGCTTACCTCGAAATTCATCGTACGTGCGCTTGTAGAGCGCCACACTGAGAAATGCTGTATTTCTCGCGGCCTTCTGTCGCTTCTCGTCGCTATCGAGAATGTCGAAACCAACATTCGTTAGCTCGTATTTTCCCGCATTGGTGACTATCAGACCGAACATCCGAGCCGCAGCGGTTTTCATGAGGAAATTGCCGCTATTAGCGGGTTGTTTCATCAAGCCCGCCAACTGGTCGCGGCTGAGCGCGACACCGCCTCCAGACAGCATTGCGCGAGCGACCGAAATTGCCGTCTCCAGATCCATGTACGGAAATTGAATAGTTGATTGTTCGCGTCCCTCCGGGGCGCGCGACGCTTTTGGCTTTTTCGATCGCTTTGCCTTCGTGGATTCAGCGGTTTGATTATGGTCGTCGGCCATGACAAGCCTCAAAGAGAATAAAGCCCAAGAGAAAAAGTGGGAGACGCTGCCGCATATCGCCGCGCACGTCTCCCAGCGGCATCAAAATGCCGGCGCGCTTATCACAGCAGCAGGTTATAGCGACGCATTGCACCCTCCTGTCCAAGTTAAGCTCTTGAACAGAGGGCCAGATTCTGGTAGCGTCCGCATAGGTCAAGGAGCGGCCGCGACACCCTTATGTCCGGCACCTCTGCCGACGACGAGCCCAATCGCGTCGGTGGCCACCAGTCAGCTGCTCATGCGAGGTGTAGTGCCCTCGCATGAGCTAGCTGGCGACCAGCAGACACATTATCATTTTTTAGTTCGGTTGCAAGCGCGCCGAACGTCTCCCCAGATTAGTTTTCAAAGTTTATTCGCCTCTCTGTCTGCCGACGGCCAGCCGATGCCGGCCAATTCAAGTGGCGAGAGCGACGCTCCATAATATGCTTACAAAATATACCAGCCAAATCAATGGATTGCGCGGTCATTATGGGGCGTATCTCCCCATGTAGAGATCGCATGAATTGGCTGGCATCGGCTGGCCGTCGGCAGACAGGAAAAATCCCGCACCAAATCCGGCCCTAGAGCGGCCAAGGTTCTCGCCGCCTTGACTAGGATTTTGCAGTCTGGCCGCGCCGTTTCGAGCGAATCAGCTTTTTGAGCCAAACTTTTTTCGCCAACGCCGAAAGCGCGCAGCTAGAAATTTAAAGTCGATTGAAGTGAGGTCACCGATACGTGAGACGCTTGCCAGTCGCACTCTTAATCGCAAGCGCCGCACGCTCCGGATCGTTGTATCCGAGTGCGGTTCGGTGGTTGTAACGGAAATCGTATTCGGCCAGGTACCTGTGCAAATGCTTCTCTTTGCAATGCTGATAAATGCCACGCATTCCTCGTTTGAAGATCGAGAAATAGCCTTCAATCGTGTTGGTATGGACGCTGCCTCTCACGTATTCGGCTGCGCTGTGCCGCACGGTCTCGTGATCTAGAACCCTCGCGCCGCGATAGAGCGGGCTTTCATCGGTGTACAAGCGCGACGCGCTATCAACATTTTGTTTGAGATATAGTCTGTACGGTGTCCTTGTCGGCTGACGCAACATGGAATGACCGCACGCTACCACCGCGTTGTACCAGCGACACGATAGGAAGCTTGTTCGCGGTCTTGCTTCTTTTCGCCCTGGGCTTCGTTGGCGTCTCCATACGCCCGTAATAGGTTTCATCGGCTTCGATAATCGCGCCTTCACCACCGAACGGCGCAAGGCCACCATCGCGCATGGCCTCGCGAATACGATGGGCCATGAACCAAGCCGACCGATAGGTTATCCCGAGTGTGCGGTGGAGCTGGTGGGCGCTGACGCCTTTCTTGCTGGAGTTCATGAGGTGAAACGCCTGTAGCCACTTGTGAAGCGCGATATGGCTGCGCTCCATGACCGTATTCATCGTGACGGTGAAATCAGCTCGGCAGGCCTTTTCGGCGCAGCGATAGACCCCCGGCCGATTGGTCGGGTAAGCGTGGCCCACTACCCCGCACTTGGGGCAGATTGGTCCGTCAGGCCAACGCAGCCTTTCGAGGTATTGGCGGGCTGCCGTGTCATCCCGGAAATGAGCCGTTGAAAACGTATCCATAGCCGATCACCTATTGATGATCGGAACACTACACCTTGTGATCTGTGGTGTAAACGATATAATTGCGGATATTTTCCTATCTCCGGCCGGGAGGCGCTCATATCGCCCAGTATGTTTACGTTCCTGGTGGCTGCCGGCGCCGCGCGCTGGACAAGGGGTGCATTTCCCCCCATTGGTGTCCTAAGTTACGATCATCAGTTACGATCATCATTGACTGGCTTTATTGGTCGCATGTCTTGGTTACATGTCTTGGGCGATCAGGGCTGGGGTTGATAGTCACGGAGTCTTTGCCGAAATATCCGGGAATTGACCACGAAGCCTCGACCACGAAGACGGTGGCCGGGCACCGTTGCGGCCCATGGCCGCGGACCGATTAGCATAAGCCGGCCTCGGGCCGGGAGGTATTTGGACGATGAAAGTGATCCTCGCTCAGCCCCGTGGTTTCTGCGCCGGCGTCGTCCGCGCCATCGAGATCGTCGAACGCGCGCTGCAGAAATACGGCCCCCCGGTCTATGTGCGCCATGAGATCGTGCACAACAAGCACGTGGTCGAGAGCCTCAAAGCCAAGGGCGCGCGCTTCGTCGAGGATTTGTCCGAAGTGCCGCCGAACGCGGTGACGATTTTCAGCGCCCATGGCGTTGCCAAAAGCGTCGAGGAGGAAGCGGCGTCGCGCCAGCTTCCGGTGTTGAACGCGACCTGCCCGCTGGTCACCAAGGTGCATAACCAGGGCAAGCGCTATGTCGGCCAGGGCCGCCGGCTGATCCTCATCGGCCATGCCGGCCATCCCGAGGTCGAAGGCACCATGGGCCAGATCGCCGAGCCGGTGACCTTGGTGCAGACCGAGACCGACGTCGCTTCGCTCAACATTCCCGCCGACACGCCGGTCGCCTACGTGACGCAGACCACGCTCAGCGTCGACGACACCCGCGGCATCATCGCGGCGCTCCACGAGCGCTTCACCGACATCGTCGGACCGGAGACCCGCGACATCTGTTACGCGACGCAGAACCGGCAGACCGCGGTGCGTGAACTATCCAAGCTGGTCGACGTTATCCTGGTGGTTGGCGCGAAGAACAGTTCCAATTCCAACCGGCTGCGCGAGATCGGCGAAGAGGCCGGCACGCCCAGCTATCTGATCGCCGACGGCAGCGAAGTCGAGCCGGATTGGTTCCGCAACGCCAAGATCGTCGGCATTACGGCGGGCGCTTCCGCGCCCGAAGTGCTGGTGGAGGACGTCATCGATGCATTGCGCCGGCTCGGCCCGGTGGATGTCAGCGAATTGACCGGCCGCCAGGAAACCATCGAGTTCCGTTTGCCGCCGGAATTGACCGACGGCAGCAATGTCGGCCGCCGGGCGACAGCGAAAGTCTAGTTCGAAGCAGGCTGACCAAGATCAACCAAAAATTCGAAAATAGAAGAAGGTAATGCCGTGACCGTATCTTTACGCCAGATGACTGCCGTCGGTTCCTACATCATGCGGCAGCGCTTGAAAGGCCGGAAGCGTTATCCGCTGGTGCTGATGCTGGAGCCGCTGTTCCGCTGCAATCTCGCCTGCGTCGGCTGCGGCAAGATCGATTATCCCGACGCCATCCTCAACAAGCGCCTGTCGGTGCAGGAATGCCTTGACGCGGTCGACGAGTGCGGCGCGCCGATGGTGGCCATTCCGGGCGGCGAGCCGCTGATCCACAAGGAGATCGGTGAGATCGTCAAAGGCATCGTGGCGCGCAAGAAATTCGTCTCGCTGTGCACCAATGCGCTGCTTCTGGAAAAGAAGCTGCACTTGTTCGAGCCGTCACCCTATCTGTTTTTCTCGGTGCATCTCGACGGCTTGAAGCATCATCACGACAAGTCGGTGTGCATGGAGGGCGGCTTCGAACGCGCCGTCGACGCCATCAAAGCCGCCAAGGCCAAGGGTTTTGCCGTCAACGTCAATTGCACGGTGTTCGACGGCCATCCGGCCGAAGACATCGCAGCGTTCCTCGATCTCACCGAGCAACTTGGCGTCGGCGTCTCGATCTCGCCCGGCTACGCCTATGAGCGAGCGCCCGACCAGGAGCACTTCCTGTCGCGGCGCAAGACCAAGGAATTGTTCCGCAACGTCTTCGCGCTCGGCAAGAGCAAGAACTGGAACCTGACCCATTCCGGTATGTTTTTGGACTTCCTCGCCGGCAACCAGGAATTCCACTGCACGCCGTGGGGCATGCCGACGCGCAACATCTTCGGCTGGCAGAAGCCGTGCTATCTGCTCGGCGAAGGCTACGCCAAGACATTCACGGAATTGATGGAGACCACCGACTGGGACGCCTACGGCACCGGCCGCTACGAAAAATGCGCCAACTGCATGGCGCATTGCGGCTACGAGCCGACCGCAGCCGACGCCATGATGAAGCATCCGCTCAAGGCGCTGGCGGTCGCCTGGCGTGGCGTCAAGACCAAGGGCCCGATGGCGCCGGAAATCGCCATGGAGAACCAGCGCCCGGCGCAATACGTCTTCGACAGCCAGGTGCAGCTGACGCTGTCGCAAATCCGCGCCAACGAGGCGCGCGAGAAGGCGGCGAAGGCGGCGCAAACGTCGGCCAGCGCGGCGTAGCCATATTGCGGCGTGCATCCCGCCGCATGCGGCATGCGAGCAGAACGCTCAGATGCCTTCTTCCGTGCATGATCCGGGCGCAGCTGCCGGTTTTCCGAAAATATCGTGCTCGATGAAAATGTCAGGGCGGCGATCGTTCCAATCGGAAACGATCGCCGCCCTGACGCGCGTCGGGCTTGGGCGTGCCGTTGGGCTGCCGCCGACTATTCGCCGCCGTTGGTCCCGAGCGCGACCGTGTTGCTGGTCAGTTCCGGCTCGTGGGCCTCGAGCTTCGGCGGCTTCGAATCGGTCCAGTTTGCGAGATTTACCACCACTCCCATCTCGGCAATGCTGGATGCAGGAACTTCCAGCGCGTTGGCGGCAGGTTCCACGATATTGAGCCCGTTGCCGTCGAGGAAATAGGTGTGATCGCCGAATATCCGATTGAGCTGCGGCATCAGCGGATGGTCCTCCGGCAGAGCTTCAACCTGGAGCTGGCTTACAGTTCTCGCGACCTGTGCAGTATTGAGCTTCATCGCGTACTCCTCTTGCTTGAGAGTTGCGGCGCCCGCGTGGTTCTGCCGCGCGTGCGCGAGCGGGAGCGGGAACCTTCACGACCCGAAATCCGTGCTGCTGGCCTCCCACGTCAAAGTGGTCAAGATGGATTGTAACGCAGCCAACCCGTCGTTGGTTTCAATTAGGACACCAGTTCGCGCGATCAAGTCCGCCAAGTTCGACCCAGCCAAGTCAAACCAGCCAAGTCAAACCAGCCAAGTTGTGCCAACTGCATCTCGAACGCCAGCGCCCACAGCGCGAACTGCATGGTGCATTGCGGCTACGAGCCGACCGCGGCCGACGCCATGATGAAGCATCCGCTCAAGGCGCTGGCGGTCGCCTGGCGTGGCGTCAAGACCAAGGGCCCGATGGCGCCGGAAATCGCCATGGAGAACCAGCGCCCGGCCCAATACATCTTCGACGGCCAAGTGCAGCAGAAGCTGTCGGATATCCGCGCCAACGAGGCGCGCGAGAAGGCGGCGAAGGCGGCGCAAACGTCAGCCAGCGCGGCGTAAATTTTACTGCCGGCTCAACAAACCAAAAAACAGGGCCCCGGCGTTTGCCGAGGCCCCCGAAACAGCGCGTACGATTTGGCTCAGCCGCCGAAGCGGTAGTTGATGCCGCCGCGGACGATGTTGCCGCGGAACGTCGCCGACGAGTTGAACACCGGGATCGGCGCCAAGTCCGCAGGATCGAATTGTCCCTGCGTATGGGATCCGAGATCGTAGTGCAGATATTCGATCCTGCCGCTCCATCCCGCCGCAAAGGCGTATTCCATACCGCCGCCGGCGGTCCAGCCGGTCTGCCATTGCGTCGACGACGACGCGGCGCAGAGGCCCGCCGGGCCGCAGCCGATGGTCGGCGTGATAACGGAAGTGTTGAGCTGGGTGCGGCCATAGGCCAAGCCGCCGGTGCCATAGAACAGCGCGCGGTCCGCCGCGAAGCCGAGACGGCCACGGAAGGTGCCGAGCGATGTCAGCTTCTGCTGGGCAGTGGTCGTGAACGGAGCGAAGGTAGGCGCAGTCGTTGAGACCGCGCCGCTACCCTTGATACTGGCCCAATCGATATCGGTTTCGATGCCGGCGACGAAGCTCGACCATTGATAGTTGTAGCCGATCTGGCCGCCGAACAGCCCGCCCGCCGGATTGGTGGTGACGCCGCCGGGGACCGCGCCGCCGGTGAAGTAGATGTTCGTCGCCGCGTTCGCCGGCGAGAAGGTCACCGGATCGTGGCCCCAGCCGTAGCCGCCGTTGAGGCCGACATAGAACCCGGTCCAGCTGAACATCGGCGCCGCCGGCGGCGGAGCCTTGTAGACCGGCGCCGCCATGTCGGCGGCGAATGCAGGTGTGCCGACCAGTGCGGCGAGAGCAGTGGTAGCAAGCAGAAGCTTCCTCATGACGCCCCCCATCTGTTGATGAAATCGTGAGCACGTCATAATGCGCGAGGGCATGCAAAGGCTGTGACTTCCAGGTCACAGTGGAAATGAATCGGCGGTCATGGAGCCGTGTCACATTTACTTTTGCCCAGGCGGCTAGGCATATTGTTCGATATGGGATCAAGCTAAAAACTACATTTCTATAAGGGGTTATTGCGTCAGCGTCCGGGTGCGAAGGCGCGCCCGCTAGGCTTAATCTGTTGCAAAGTTCCTGCGAAAGAGAACGTTCACTACGATTTGGCTGGCAGCCGAGCCGCTACATCCCATACGCCACCGCCCGCACATTGCCGCCCTTGAGATTGCGGTAGCGCGCCAGCGCCCAGAGCGGGAAGAATTTCGCATAGCCGTGGTAGCGCAGATAGAACACGCGCGGAAAACCCGTGGCGGTGTAGCGCGGCTCGTTCCAGAAACCGTCGGCGCCTTGCTGCGCGGTGAGATAGGCGATGCCGCGCGCCACGGCCGGATGATCGACGTCGCCGGTGGCCATCAGGCCGAGCAGCGCCCACGCGGTCTGTGATGCGGTACTCGGCACGCGCTCGTAGCCTTTGTAGTCGAGCTTGTAGCTTGAGCCGTCCTCGCCCCAGCCGCCGTCGTCGTTCTGGATGGCGACGAGCCAGTCGCGCGCTTTGCGCATTTCCGGCGCGGCGTGATCGACGCCGGCGGCATTGAGAGCGCACAACACCGACCAGGTGCCGTAGATGTAATTCATGCCCCAGCGGCCGTACCAGCTTCCTTCAGCGAGTTGCGTGCGGCGCAAATAGTCGATGGCGCGCCTGACCGCCTCGCTGCTCGCCGCCGTCTCGCCGAATTGCCCTAGCATCGACAGGCAGCGCGCGGTGACGTCTTCGGTCGGCGGATCGAGCAGCGCGCCATGATCGGCGAACGGAATGTTGTTGAGATAATAGAATTCGTTGTCGGCATCGAACGCGCCCCAGGCGCCGTTCGCGCTCTGCATGCCCAAGATCCATTCCTTGGCACGCACCAACGAAGCATCAAAATCCTTAGCCCCTGACAGGTTCTGCACGCGATCCATCGCCATGGCGACGACGGCGGTGTCGTCGACGTCGGGATAATGGGCGTTGGCATATTGAAACGCCCAGCCGCCGGGGCGCAGGTTTGGCCGCCGCGCGATCCAGTCGCCGCGCACGTCGAGGACTTGTTTCGGGGTGAGCCAGTCGAGGCCGCGCTTGACCTGCGCCACCGCACCCTCGCCGCCGACTTCGAGCAGTGCGTGGCAAACCAGACCAGTATCCCAGATCGGCGAGACGCAGGGCTGGCAATAGGCCTCGTGCTCGTGCACGGCGAGAAGCTTTTCGATGGATGCGCGGGCGATGGCGCGCTGCGGATGGCTTTCGGGATAGCCGAGCACGTCGAACATCATCACGCTGTTGGCCATGGCGGGGAAAATCGCGCCCAGCCCATCCTCGCCGTTGAGCCGCTCGGTCACCCAGGCGACGGCGCGATCGAAGGCGCGCTGCTGCGAAGCTTTAGGAAAGTACGGTTCGGTGGCGCGCAAAACGTTGTCGACGCCGCGAAAGAACCAGAACCACGACGCCTTCTGCTGCGGCGCCTTCGGCGCCGGGCCGATGGTGCGCGGCGGTTCGAGAAACAGCTCGTCGATGCGCACACCCTTGGCGTTGCGCGCCTGCGGTTTCTTCGCCATCAGCACCAACAGCGGCACGATGACGGTGCGACTCCAATACGAGATCTTGTCGAGGTGGAACGGAAACCATTTCGGCAACAGCATGATCTCGATCGGCATCACCGGCACCGCGCGCCACGGAACGAAGCCGAACAAAGCCAGCATGATCCGCGTAAAGACATTGGCGCGCGCGGCGCCGCCGCGAGCCAGCACCGCCTCGCGGGCGCGGCGCATGTGATCGGCGTCGATTGAATCGCCGATCATCTTGAGCGCGAAATAGGCTTTCACCGTTGCGCTGACGTCGAGATCGCCGTCGGCGAACAGCGGCCAGCCGCCGTGCGTGCCCTGGATGCGGCGCAGATAGACCGCGATCTTTTGTTCGAGCGCGGTGTCGACCGGTTCGCCCAGATAATGCCGCAGCAGCACATATTCGGCCGGAATCGTCGCGTCGGCCTCGAGCTCGAACACCCAATGGCCGTCGGGACGCTGGCGCGCGAGCAGGGCTTCCGTCGCGCTGTCGATGCTGCGGGTGAGCTTATCCTCCATCACAGCAGCCTTGCGATGACTTCGGCGGCGCGGTTGCCGGAGCGGATCGCGCCTTCGATGGTCGCCGGCAGGCCGGTGTCGGTCCAATCGCCGGCCAGCGCAAAATTGCGCCAGCGGGTTGCGGCACCGGGGCGTTTGGCGTCCTGCTCAGGCGTCGCTGCGAACGTGGCACGGCGCTCGCGCACGATCTGCCAGGGCGGCAAGTCCGCCGGCAGGCCGGTCGCGGCGGCGACTTCGCTCCAGATCGTTTTCGCCAGCACGTCGCGCGCGCCGTCAATGAGACGATCGCCGGCGCTGATGGTGACCGAGACGCGGCCGGGAAAAGCAAAAATCCATTCCACCGTGCCGTTGAGCACGCCAAGGATCGGCGGCATATCGGCCGGCGGCGCGATGCGGAAATGGGCGTTGACGATGGCGCGGAATTCGGTCGGCACCACGAGGTCTTTGACCAACGGCGCCGCCACATAGGGAGGCACCGCGAGGATGACGGCGTCGTCGGCGGCGAGCGCAATAGTCTCGCCGCCGAAATCCAGCGCCTCGACCTTATCGGCGGCAAAGCGCAGCGTGCGCAACTGGTGCTCCAGCCGCAACACAGCACCGTGTTGTTGCAGATGCGACAGCACCGGCTCGATCAGCGTCGCGCCAAGCCCTTCACGGGCGATCAGCGGCCGGCAGGCGCGGCCGCCAGCGGCAAGCGTCTCGCGGATCACGGCAGACGCCAGCCGCGCCGCGCCTTGCGGCGGATCGATGTTGAGCGCAGCGAGAAGGAGCGGCTCGACCAGGCGCTTATAGAGCACGCCGTCGCAGGCGATGACGTCGCCGACCGCCTGGCCGGGAGCGGCGCGCAATAGCCGCGCCAGCGGCAGATAATCGAACACGCGCGTTCCCGGCACGCGCCGTTTGGCATCGAAAATCCACAACGGCAGCCGGCCGTCGTTGAAACGCAGCGTCCAGCGCTCGCCGCTCGCCAGATCGACGAAGGAGAATTCGGCATGGGGTGGACCGACCAGCCGGTCCGCGGCGCCGATGTCGCGCAGATACGCGAGCGCAGCGTGGTTGCCGGAGAGCAAGAGATGATTGCCGTTGTCGATGGTCATGCCGACCGCGGCGTCGTGATAGGAGCGGCAGCGGCCGCCGGCAAACGCCGTGGCCTCGTGCATGACGACGCTGCGGCCGCGCTGCGTCAGCTTGAGCGCAGCGGACAAGCCAGCGAGGCCGGCGCCGATGATATGGACAGTCCCAGCCATCACACGAGGTTGCGCGCCACGATGAAGAGGAGGCGCAGCTTCGAATGGCGCACCGGCTTACGTGGCGCCGCGAAACCGCGCGCGACCAGCTTGTCGAGAATGGCGCGGTAGGCGTCGCCCATGATGCGCGGCGCCCGCACCGTGCGGCGCGGCGACCGCGCCATGATCGCGCGCGCTTGCAGAAAATGCTCACGGGCGAGCGCCACCACGGCGTCGCAGGCGGCGCCGAGCATCGGATTGGCCAGCACCGTGGCCGGATCGGTGCTGATGATTCCGGCGTCGCGCAATGCCTCGCGCGGCAGATAGAGCCGGCCCATCGCAGCGTCTTCGTCGAGGTCGCGCAAGATGTTGGTGAGCTGCAGCGCGCAGCCCAAATGATGGGCGAGCGCCAGGCCGGCATCGGGCGCCATGCCGAACACCCGCACCGAGAGCCGCCCGACAGCACAAGCGACGCGGTCGCAATAAAGATCGAGCGTGGCCCGGTCGGGCGCGCGGATATCGGCGTCGACGTCCATAGCCATGCCGTCGATGACGGCGATGAAATCCTCACGCTTGAGATTGAATTGCTTCACGGCTTGCGCGAGACCCGCCAAGTGTGGCGGCGGCGAGCCGGCGTAGATCGCATCGATGTCGGCGCGCCAGGCTTGCAATTGCCCGCGCCGCGGCTCGCGCAGGCCGGGATCGTCGGCGATATCGTCGACGGCGCGGCAGAACGAATAGATTTCGAACATCGCCTCGCGCTCGGCGCGCGGCAGGATGCGCATGCCGCGATAGAACGAGCTGCCGGACGCGCGCGCGGCGACCTGGGACGGTTGGCTCACTTACGCCCCCCGCGGCTTTTGCGAGGCGGCGGAAATAGCGGCGACCGAGCCGTCGCGACGTTCCGCGGATGATGCCGGCCAAGGTAAAGCCGGCGACAGTGGGCGCGGGAAGATGAACGCGATCGCTCAACGGATCGCGCGCCATGAGGATGTGCGTCAGGCGGTGCGCCAATGTGTTGATGACGGACACTTCGAGGCCAAGCCGCCAGTCGTTGATCAGGACCGCGAAGTCGTCGCTGTCGCACAGTAACCGCTCGGTGCGTTCGGCAAGTCCATGCAAGCATTGCAGCAGCGCAGGCGTTGCGCGCGGCGCATTGAGCGCCTCGACACCGGTGCCGCAAGCGGCGAGCGCATCCTGCGGAATGTAGACCCGGTCGAGATTGCGATAGTCCTCCTGGCAATCCTGCAAGTGATTGATGATCTGCAAGGCGGCGCACAGCGCATCATTGGCCGGCCAGCAATCGCGGCTTTCGCCGTGGACATCGCAGACGAAACGGCCGACCGGCATGGCGGAGAGCGCGCAATAGGCGATCAGATCGTCCCAATCGCGATAGCGCAATTTGGTGACGTCGAGCTTGAACGCGGCGAGCAGATCCTGGGCGTGCTTCGGCGAAAGGTTATGCGCAGTCAGCTCGGCGCGCAGCCGCACCGCGACCGCGTCGCCGTCATCCTTGCCGGTGAGCCCCCCATCGAGACGGTCGAGCAATGCCAATTTCTCGGCCGGCGGCAGCGTCGCGTGGTCGGCGATGTCGTCCGCTGTGCGCACGAAATTATAGAACGCCAGGATCGGCCCGCGATGGCGTGGCGCAATAAGCCAGGACGCCACCGGGAAATTCTCATCCCGGTGACCCTTGCCCGATCGCAATGCGCTTGCGTCATTCATCGCAGTTCCGAAACATTGGACTCTGAAACATTAGCTTGGGCGCGGCCCTTCCACATGCCGCCACGCCCGCGGGCATGCTGATAGGCGGAATCCAGGGTGAACGCCATATAGATGGCCGCGATGGCCGGCAGCGCCAGCCCCCACAGCGCCGACATGCGATAAAGCCGCAATGTCGGCTTAAACGCGAAGGCCATTATCAGCCAGGTGACCAGGCCAAGATATTGCGCCAAGCCCTCGGCGAAGAAGGCCAGCGCTACGGGCGCGAGGTACGTCAGCGCCAGCCCGACAACGGTTCCGGCCAACAACAGCAGCGAATAGCGCAATTGCGCATAGGCGGTGCGCGCCACCATGCGGCGGATGTCGGCGAGCGCCGGATAGGCGCGGATACTGTGCACGCGCTCGGTCAAGCCGAGCCAGATCGGGCCGAAACTTTTGAGATTTTTTCCGAGCGCGCAGTCGTCGATCAAGGCATCGCGGATCGCCGCCATGCCGCCAGCCTCGCGCAACACCTCGCGGCGCACCAGCATGCAGCCGCCGGCCGCACCCGCCGTCGCGCGACGCGGGTCATTGACCCAGGCGAACGGGTAAAGCATCTGAAAGAAGAAAATGAAGGCCGGGATGAACAGCCGCTCGGCAAAACTCTCGCAGCGCAACTTCACCATCAGCGAGGTGAGAACGAGACCGCCGGTCTGCGCTCGCGCAACGAGACTCGTTAGCACATCCGGCTCATAGACAATGTCGGCATCGGTGAAGAGCACATAGTCCGGTTGCAGCGGCATGGTCTCGGCAAGCACCACGCCTTGCTGCTGCGCCCACAACTTGCCGGTCCATCCCGCCGGCAGCGCGCGCCCAGCCACGATGGTGAGGCGATCGGCGGCGCCGAGCGCGGCGGCGGCGTCGCGCGCGACGAGGGCCGTGCCGTCGCGGCTCTGGTCGTCGACCAGGATCACATGGAGCAAGCCTGGATAGTTCTGCCGGATCAGCGAGCCAATGGTCTCGCCGACGCATTCGGCCTCGTCGCGCGCGGGAATAATGGCAGCGATGACCGGCCATAGCCCCTGCCATGCCGGGCCGTCATCATCGCGTTCTGCCGCCAGCCAGAATCCGCCCCGCGCCGCAAGCAGATACAGCCAGATCGCCAGCACCATTGACGCTATGAGGTCGTTGGCCACAGATAGCCCTTCCCGATCGGACCCATCGTTATCCCGTAAATGTAGGACCAAATATAGGACCCGGCTGGGTCGCGGAACCGCTGGTTAATGACGCAATGAACGACAAAAACAGCCCCTTTCTCTCGCGCCTCGATGCGGTAGCCGCCGATATCGAGGTTTTACTCGACCGGCTTTTGGCGGCAATGCCCGAACCGGGTGAATTGAGCCGGCCGGCGCGGCTGATCGAAGCCATGCGCTATGTGTGCCTCAATGGCGGCAAGCGCTTCCGGCCGTTTCTGGTGGTGGAAAGCGCCGCCCTGTTCGAGGTGCCGCGGCAAAACGCCTTGATGGCGGGCGCGGCGCTGGAATGCGTGCATTGCTACTCCTTGGTGCATGACGACCTGCCGGCCATGGATAATGACGATTTACGGCGCGGCCAGCCGACGGCGCACAAGGCGTTCGATGAGGCGACCGCGATTTTGGCCGGCGACGGCTTGCTCACCTTCGCCTTCGATATTCTGTCGCGGCAGGAGACCCATGCCGACCCGCGCGTGCGCATCGAACTGGTCATGGCGCTAGCGCGCGCGTCGGGTGTCGGCGGCATGGCCGGCGGCCAAATGCTCGATCTCGCCGCCGAAGGCCGTTTCGTGCAAAACCGCGGCGCGCAGCAGTTCAGCGAAAAAGACGTGCGCACCTTGCAGGCGATGAAGACCGGCGCGCTGTTGCGCTTCGCCTGCCAGGCCGGCGGCATTTTGGCCGCGGCGACGCCGGCGCAACGCGCCGCGCTGGAGCGTTACGGCTCGGCGGTCGGCCAGGCCTTCCAGATCGCCGACGATCTATTGGATCTCGAAGGCGACCCGGCGCTGGTCGGCAAACAGACCGGCAAGGACGCCGCTGCCGGCAAGGCGACCCTTGTGAGCGTGCTCGGCGTGCCGGTGGCCAAGGCGCGATTGAAGGCGCTCGTCACCGAAGCCGAACAGGCCCTGGCGCCATTCGGATCGTCAGCCGCAATTCTGATCGAAGGGGCCAAATTCGTCGCCGATCGGCATGCCTGATCCAAAAGCATGACAAACGCGTAACCGTGGATAGGCTTTGGGCGGGCATTGCGGTGCCCGGCGGGGCTTTCTAGGCTTATATGTGACATCACCCCAATTGATCTTGGCGAAGGACGGCCCTATTTGCTGACCGTCTTGGGCCACGGTTTTTTTGGGCCATCGTGTTTTGCGAACGGGACCGAACGGGACCCGAACCTTCCGTTGATTTCGGGACACCCAATAGGACATGGCAAACATGGCACGATGGTATGCTTATACGGCTGCTGCGTTCCTGGCGGCACCGTTGCTTTTGCCGGCGCCGTTCGCTGCTGCACAAGATGGCAGCGCACCCGCCCATAAAGCTCCTGCCCATAATGCTCCTGCCTATAAGAGGGCACCGGCCAAGGCGCCGGCGGCTCAGCCGCAACCCCAGGCCAAGCAACTGCCGCCGCGCATCCCGTTCACGGCCGCCGAGGAGGTTGCCGCCGCAATTCCCGGCATGCCCGACGCGCGCTTCTGGGCGGATTCGGTGGCGGATTTCACCGCCGCCTTGCCGCCGCAGCCCGGACCGTGGCTCGCGCTGTCGAGCGGCGGCGCCGACGGCGCGTTCGGCGCCGGCCTGCTCAACGGCTTGAGCGAATCCGGCAAACGGCCGGATTACGCGGTGGTCACCGGCGTGAGCACCGGCGCGCTGATGGCGCCCTTCATCTTTGCCGGGCCGCGCTATGACGACGCACTGCGCGCCGCCTACACCAAGATCAGTGCGGCCGACGTTTTCGAGGTCGGCTCGACCGGCGAGAGTTTTGTCGATTCCTGGCCGCTGAAGGATCTGATCGCCAAACAAATCACGCCGGCGCTGCTCGCCGATATCGCCGCCGCCCACAAGAGCGGCCGGCGCCTATTCGTCGTCACCACCGATCTCGACGCCGAGCGCTCCGTGGTGTGGAACATGGGCGCCATCGCCGCGCATGGCGGCGACGCCGCGCTCAATCTGTTCCGTAGCGTGTTGCTGGCGTCGAGCGCCATTCCGGGCGGCTTTCCGCCGGTGCTGATCGGCGTCGAAGCCAATGGCAAGCCGTTTCAGGAAATGCACGTCGACGGCGGCGTCGGCGGCCAGTTTTTTGTCGCGCCGGCGGCCGTGATGGCAGCGACTTCCGACTATCGCCTGCCGGCGACGGCGCTCTATGTCGTGATCAATACCGGGCTGCAGCCGGACTTCCAGATCGTGCCGCGCGCGACGCCGTCGATCCTCACCGGCACGGTCGGCGCCGCGGTGAAGGTGGATACAAGGCTGATGATCGATCGCGCTTATCTGGCGGCCAAGCGCAGCAGCGTCGATTTCAACATTGCCAGCATTCCGGCGAGCTTCAACGCGCCGAGCCGCGGCCCGTTCGATCCCGATTACATGAGCGCTCTGTTCCAGCTCGGCGCGACTTTGGGCAAGAGCGCAACACCGTTCGGCAGCGCACCGCCGCCCTATCCGGGGCCGCCTGCGCCGCCGGTGCAGGATCCTCAAAAAACCGGAGCAAACTGATGAGGAAACTTGGGGGCGTCGTTACCGCAGCCGCAATCGCCGCTGCGCTTGTTGCAGCTATCCCGTCCGCCGCGCCAGCGGCCAATTATGATGGCATATGGAGCGTGACGATCTACACCCAGTTCGGCAATTGCCCGAGCACGCTGCGCTACGGCGTGCGGGTGGCGCGAGGCCGCGTGTTCGGCGACGATCAAAGCTACCAGGTCAACGGGACCGTGGCGCCGAACGGTGCAACCCGCGTGATTGTCTCCGAAAAAGGCCAATCCGCCAGCGGCGTGGGCCGATTATCCGGCAACGCGGGGGCGGGACGATGGCGCACCAGCACCGGCGAATGCGCCGGCCAGTGGACCGCGCAGCGCCGCAGCTACTAGCCGCGACACTCCGACTGCGCATCCCTGTCGATTGTGGCGGCGAAGCGCGGCTTTGTGCGCATGGCAAACTACGGCCTCGGCTTGCTAGGGTACCTGCAAGCCGCGCCGGTGCGCGGCTATCGGCAATCGACATCGGGGCGGTGACGTCATGACATGGGCGAATAGAATTTCGGCAACGGCGATGGCCGCCGCGGCGGCAGCGATCCTGGTCTCCGCTGCGACGACGGCCGCGCGTGCCGATGAAACCACCGTCCGTCTTGGCGTCGTGCGCTCGATCACCTCGGGCGTGACCGCTTGGGCGAGCGCGCGTGGTTACTTCAAGGACGTCGGCATCAAGCTCGATAGCTCAGACCTCGACACCTCGGCAAACTCGATCGCGCTGTTGTCGCAGAACCAGCTCGATGTCATCGAGGGCGGCATTGCGGCGGGCTATTTCAACGGCCTGGAGAAAGAGCTGCCGATCACCATGGTGATGGACCGCGTCTCCACGCCGATCGGCCACAATCTGATGCTGCGGCCCGACCTGAAGGGCCAGATCACGGATGCGAAACAGCTCAAGGGCAAGGTGATCGCGACCAACGGCACCGGCTCGGTCTCGACCTACGAGATCGGCAAGCTGTTGGCGCTCGGCGGGCTCTCCATCAACGACGTCGATCTGAAAGTGCTGCCGTTCACCCAATACGCGCTCGCCTTCGCCAACAAGGCGATCGATGCTGCCGAAGTGATCCCGCCGTGGTCGTCGCAGTTCGTGCGCGACAACATCGCCGTGCCGTTCCTCGACGTCGACGCGCTGGTGAAGCCGACGCCGATGACCATCGCGGTGGTCATGATCAATACTGACTGGGCGAAGAAGAATCCCGATCTGGTGCGCAACTATTTCGTCGCCTATCTGCGCGGCGTACGCGACTACTGCCAGGCCTATCACGGCGGCTCGATCCGCGCCGACTTCATCGATCTCGTCGCCAAATCCGGCATCGAGCGCCGCCCCGAAATCCTCAACGATCAGAAAGCGTGGCCGGCGCGCAGCCCCGACGGCAAGATCAATACCGCCAGCATGATGGACATGCAGGCCTGGTACACCGCGAATAAAATGTCGAACGCGAATTTCCCCGCCGACCGCGTGGTCAATTCGTCCTATGCGGATTATGCGGTCAAGAAGCTCGGGCCGTTCGAGCTCGAGAACAAGGCGAGCACGCTCCCCGGCTGCCGCTAGAGCGGGATGCATTTAGGTTAAGGCATATCCAGCGTTTCGGAAATAGTTGAGGCATTCGTCGGAGGTGAATGCTGCGAGGCTCTGGCCGATCACCGTGCAGATTGCGTCGACGGTGCGGGCGGCGGCGTTGCGTAACAGGTGCTTGAGTTTGGCGAAGACCTGTTCGATGGGATTTAGGTCGGGTGAGTATTTGGGCAAGAAGATCAGCTTGGCGCCGGCCGCGCGGATGAGCCGGCGCACGACTTTGCCTTTGTGGCTGCCGAGATTGTCCATGATGACGATGTCGCCGGGACGAAGCGTCGGGACGAGGACGTTCTCGACGTAGATTTGAAAGCTGTCGCCGTCGATCGGACCCTCGAGAAGCCACGGCGCGTCGATCCGATCATGGCGCAGCGCAGCCAGGAAGGTGGTCGTGTTCCAGTGGCCGTGCGGGACCTTGGCCGGAAGCCTCATGCCGAGCGGCGCCCATCCGCGCAACGGCGCCATGTTGGTCTTGGTCCAGGTCTCGTCGATGAAGACCAGACGATGAGGATCAATGCGCCCCTGATACTTGATCCACTGCGCCCGCCGCCGCGCCACGTCGGGACGGTCGCGTTCGCCAGCCACCACGGTTTTTTTTGAAGCTCAGCTTCTCGGCGTGGACGAAGCTCCAGACCGTCCGGTAATCGACCTTGAGACCGCGCTCGGCGAGTTCGGCCACAAGCCCGCGCAAGGTGAAGTCTTTATCCCGCGTCCGCTCCAACAACCAAGCACGGTGCTCGCCCGAAATCGACTTCGGCCTGTGTCCGCCCATCTTGCCCGGCGCAACGCTGCCGGTCTCACGCAAGCGCTGTACCCAGTTGATGGCCACGCTGATGCTCACACCAAAGTGCGCCGCCGCCCGGTGGCACGACATGCCGCCGGTCTCAACCGCCGCAACTACCCGTTCGCGAAGATCAACAGAATAAGGTTTGCCCATCCATGCTGGCCTCCGTGCCCAGCCAGCATGTTGAATCAGAACACGACTGATTTGGGAATCCCTAATCGATTCAGGCTAAACTCATCCCGCTCTAGCGCGCCTTCGTAGCCCGGATGGAGCGAAGCGTAATCCGGGACGGCGGTGCGACCGGATATTTCGTTCCCGGATTGCGCTTCGCTCCATCCGGGCTACGGTTTTTTACCCAGTCTTCCGCGCCGCCACGTTGGCATTCCACCACGGGCAGACATCGGCGGCGCGCCGGTAATTGCCGTCCATCACATTGACCGGCTCGCGGCCGCCGGATTCGGCGACGCTGACGCGCAAATCGCGCGCCTGTTCGCGGCCTTCCGGCGGCAGCCACATACGGTCGTGGCCCCACAGGCTCGGGCCTTCGGTGCGCTCGTGCGGCGTCCAGGTGCCGGTATCGATGGTGCGGCCGCCCCAGCCGTATTCGACCAGAAATTTCGACGGCGACCACGAATAGAACGAGGTGACATGGTCGTTGACGTGACGGCCGAGCGTGGTGCCGATCAACTCCGGCTTGCGCAGCAACAGATCGTAGGCTTGGCCGACGTCGTCGAGATAACAGACCTCGAACATCAGATGATGGATGCCGTTCTTGCCGGTATCGATGAAGGCGAGGCTGTGGTGGCGCGGATTGATATGGAAGAAGTACGCCTTGAACGGTTTGAGAATGTAATCGGTCGGCTTGAAATTGAGGATCTCGGTATAGAACGGCAAAACTTCCTCGAGCCGCTCCGCGGTAAGCACCGCGTGGCCCATGCCGAGCGGGCCGGTGCGATAGCCGGAGATCGAGCGGCCGGGCTTGAATGGATCGGTCGCGGTCTCGGCGCCATGGAACGCTTCGAGCCGGTTGCCGATCGGGTCGGCGAACACGATCAAATCCTTGACCCTGCGCTCGTCGGCCAGCGCCCGCGAGCCGCGCGCGATTTTCACGCCGTTCTTTTCCAGATGCGCCGCCAGCGCATCAAGCGCCGCCGCGTCGGCCACCTCCCAGCCGTAGAACGACGGGCCTTCGTCTTCGTCGGTGTGGATGATGACGCGCTGCTTGCGGTCGTCCATGCGCAGCGCCAGCGTGCCGCGGCTCTTGTCGACCAGCTGCATGCCGAGAAGCTTGGTGCCGTAAGCCGCCCAGTCCTCGAGGTTCTTGGTGCGGATACCGACATAACCCAGGGCGTTGAGATGCATCGCGGCGTCTCCTGACCAGATTGCGGCAGCCTATCACATTGGAGCTAATGGGTAAATTGATGGGATCAAGGCGTCTGCCCTTTTCCCGTGGGGAACGGACAGATCGCACGCGCCAATTGAGTAGGCTTCGTATAATCTCCGCGGCCAAAATCGATGGGGAGGGGAAAGAAATATGACCTTACGCGCGGATTTGGCCTACGTGGCGATGGCCACCTTGGCCCTGATGATATCGGACGTTTCGGCTGCGCGTGCGGCGACCAAATTTTGCGATATTTACCCCGAGCGCTGTCAATACAGTGGCAATGGGGTGAATTATTACTACGCTCTAGGCTACCGCGTAGGGTCAGCCGGGACGTCCGGCGCCGGCGGAACGTGGGGCTGCGCAGCGACCGACGGAAAAATGATGGCTCGAACATGGGGCTATCCGAGCCGTGCTGCTGCTGCGGACGGCGTTCTTACGGGATGCAGAGAGCACAATAGCAGCGGGACCTGCCGCGTCGTCAGTTGCAATGCCTCCGTCAGGACACGCGACGAAGCGCACGCCGTTCTTCATCGCTAGCGGAGGCGACGGCGAACGGGCACCGCGCGCCCACATGGACGGTTACACTGCGGGATTACGCGCGGTCAAAATGCCGTCGCCCAGTTCAAGAACGCCGCGTTTCGTCTTGTGGCTGCTATCGGGCGCAAAGTCGAAAACGATTTGCCAACCGGCGTTGGTAAAAAGCGCACCAAGCGCCGCGTGGATATCGCGACCATGCGTTCCAATATGAACCCGCCGCACCTTCCGGTTCACAGTATCGAAACATGGTGCAATGACGTCCAATTCCGACCGCTGAATATCCACTTCGAGCAAGTCAATTCGGTCGAAAGGCGATAGCACGTCCCGCAGCGTCAATGCCGAGACGAATTTAAGCTCGCCCATGTAACCCAGCCCAACCTCCTGCGAAACTCCCGTGGAATTGAAGAGGAAGATGTTACGCAGCGTTCGTTCGCTCTGACCGGACTCTTGGAATAAATCGACATAGACCTGTCGTGATGCCGCGGAGTTGACGCCGATGGCCGAAGTTACGCCTGTGCCGGGAGCTCCTATGGGAAACAGAATCGGTTCGTTGTCTGCACCAAGGGCCGCCTGGATGATCGAGTGTTCGTCCGGGTTAATCCCGTTGTCCAACATGTGCTTGCGGGTCCATTCGCAATTCACCGGCACCGGCTCGACCGCGACGAGATGGGCCGGCATTGGATTGACGGCCTGCAGCGTCTTCCACGCACCGACCAGCTGGCTGCCGTAGGCGGCGCCGAGGCTGACCGCCACATAGCGATCGCTTGCGGCGAGCGCGGAATAGAACCAATCGGCAATCTCGAAATAGGTTTCGCCAAAGGTTGCCAAAGTTGGCAGTTCGGGCGTGACGTAGCCGCCGCCCGGTGTGAACGGCCCCGTATTATTCCAGAGGAAGTTTTGATCCCTGAGAATGCCAAGGAAGTCCGTCGCGTAGCCATCCGGAACATGTCCGGACCATGGCGTAACCTTACCGAGCATCGCATCAATCTCGACAAAGCGGTCGTCCGCCATCGGCCGCTTGGAACGATTTTCATCGCCGAAATCGAACACAGTCGTCTGGCTCAAACCGACCATGCGGCGATCGCCGGCGCCGCGCTCTTCAGAGTGACGCAAGACGGGATTGCGGACGAGCGTGTAGCCCATCGCGCGAAGAGCACGATGAACGGCCCGTTTAATCGGCTTCAACATTATGGCGTGTTACCCTGAGTGCGTCGGAACATACCTTAACCCGCGCCGCAAGAAGCGGCGACTCCCATGCTCAAGCACGTAGCGCGCAGGGCTACGCGCTTTCAGGTGAGACAGCCGGCGATCTCTTCGCTTGTCGGAAAGCGACCGGCCGCCTTCTTTGAGAACGCGAGGCGGTCGTCAACGCGAATCTCGAAGGCGCCGCCACTCGACCGCCGCAGGCACAATTGCGCCGAGGGTCGCAGTTTTAGGATCAGTTTTCCCGCCTCACGGGCGCGCGGCTCATAGCCTCACTGGCCGCAATATTCGATCTCGATCTTCATGATTTTGTCCTCGCGACTTGAACCGATTTGGGCACGCGATTTTATGCGATACGAGATATCCCGCAAGAGTAGCAACCATCAGTCAGTCTTATCGTCTCGGTTCTTCGGCACGGCTGCAACGATCTGGCCATGTTTGCTGTAGGTCCAGCCCGCCGCGGCGATCACGATCAAGGCGCCGACGATGACCGGCCAGCGCAGGCCGAAATGCACCGACGCGATTCCGGCCGCCAGGGCACCGATCGATGGGGCGCCGCGGAATATCAGGCCATAGAGGCCCATGACGCGGCCGCGCATGGCGCGATCGGACGACACCTGAATGATCGTCTGGATCGAGATCCCGGCGCTGGAAAGACAGAAGCCGAACGCCGCGACACAAGGCACCGCGATCCACAGCGTCGACGTCGCGGCCACACACGTCGCCGCGATGGCGCCGCCAAGCGATGCCATGACCGCGACCTTGGCCAGATCGAGAGACTGGGAGCGGTGCCCGAGCCAAAGGCCGGCCAATATCGCGCCGGCGCCTGTCGCTGAGGCAAGAACGGAAAATCCGCCGGCCCCCATGTGGAAAATCCGTTCGGCAAAGCCCGGCAACAATGCGCTCATCGGCCGGCCACCGATGCCGATGGCGATCAACAGCATGAGCAGCGATGCGATCGCCGGATGGGTCGCAGTGTAGCGGACGCCCTCCTTGAGCTCGACGGTAAAATTCCGGCGCTTGCCCGGCACTGCGGCGGCGACATCGATCTTGACCCACAGCAGAGCCGCCAGAAACGCAACATAGCTTATTGCGTTGACGGCAAAGGCGGCGGCAACGCCGGACCACACGATGACAAGACCAGCCAGCATCGGGCCGACGAAGCGGGCAAGATTGAATATCACCGAGTTGATCGCGACCGCCGATCCCAGGTCGGCTTCGCCGACGAGTGCCGGCACAAGCGCAAGCCGCGCCGGCTGGTTGAATGAAACGACGGCGCCCTGAAATCCGGTCAAGACGACGAGGCCCCAAATATTCAAGTGATGAGCCGCGGCAAGCGCGAACAGCACCGTCGCCTGACCGAGCGAAACCAGCTGACTGGTCCGAACCACGGTCAACTGGTCCGACCGGTCGGCAATCGCGCCTGCAAGCGGGCCGACGATCAGCCCGGGAAAGAAGTCGGCGAACGCGACAATTCCGAGCCAAAGGCCGGAATGCGTCATGTCCCATGTCAGCCAGCTTACCGAAATTCGCTGCATCCACGTTCCCACCAGCGAGACAGCATTGCCGGCGGCATAAATGCCGTACGTGGTGTTCTTCAGTGGGAGCGCGAGGCCAGTTCCGGCAAGTGATGGCATTTGCTGATCATTACCCGCGCGACACGGCGTCCGACTATTTAAAAATGGCTTTCAGAAAAGCAGGCACTCTCGATCGCCGCCAAGGCTCTTGTGTGGGCGATCGAATGTGAGCCTGTCGTCCTGCCATTTGTGATAGACCCAGCCGCGCACGCTTCTCGGTCCGGCGATCACCTGGTGGACGTGAACGATCGGCTCGATCTGGCCACTGCGGGTGGTCAGCAGCTCGATCAGCGCTCCGCGGTCGTCGGTATTCGGCGAGAGCCGGTCAAGGACGACGCCATCGATGGTCACGCATCGGAGATTCGTTCAGGCCGGCCAATCCGACGCGGCGCATCCTGAATGAATTTGTCGATGGTCGAAGATCCGGACATAACCGACACTCCTAACAGCTAAAGCTTCCGATCCGCCAAGACGGCCTGGCGCCCAAGACAGCTTGGCGCCATTGTAGCCCGGATGGAGCAACGCGTAATCCCGGACGGCGACTGACTGAAACGCTCAGGCAGCGGCAAAGCCCTCTCACTCGAATCCAAAGAACCTACAGAACTCCGCAAGCTCGGCGCGCGGCGAGCGGAAGCTGTTGGCCGGATGGCCGTGGTCGCCGTAGCCGATCGCCACGGCGCAGAACAGCATCTGCTCCGGCGGCATGTTGACGAACGCGCCGACGACGCGGTGCATGCGGGCCCAGGATTCCTGCGGGCAGGTATCGAGGCCGTAGCCGCGGGCGAGGAACGCCAAAGCGTGGATATAGCCGCCGAGATCGGCCCATTGGCCGGGACCGAGCTTGCGGTCGATGGCGATGAACAGCGCGACCGGCGCGTTGAAGAATTCGAAATTGCGCTTGTATTGCTCGAGCCGCCCCTCGGCATCGTCGCGGGCGATGTCGAGCGCGCCGTAAAGCTGCACGCCGTGTTCCTCGCGGCGCGACTTGTAGGGCTCCCACATGATCTTCGGGTAGATCGGATATTCGGCGTCGTCGTGGCGCGGATCGCGGCCGGCGATATGGGCTGCGACCTTGCGCTTGAGCTCGGCAAGCGGCGCGCCGGCGAGCGCATAGATCTGCCAGGACTGCAGATTGCCGCCGGAGGCGGCGCGGGCGGCCCGCGCGATGAGATCGCGGACGATCTTGGCATCGACCGGCTTGTCGAGAAACCAGCGGCAGGCGATGCGCGATTCGACGGCTTCGAAAACGTCCATG
This sequence comes from uncultured Alphaproteobacteria bacterium, assembly GCA_963724715.1. Classification (GTDB taxonomy): domain Bacteria; phylum Pseudomonadota; class Alphaproteobacteria; order Rhizobiales; family Xanthobacteraceae; genus BOG-931. Next base: position 1,705,927 of record CAVRVV010000009.1, read on the forward strand.
GGCTTGACCATCCAACGGGCAAAATGCTGCGCAGGTCATATACCATCGGCCCGCAAAGGCGAACCGCACACGCGATGCGCCAGCCTCGCGAAAGCTCGCGCTTCGCGCCGCGCACTCGATCGTCGTTCGGTTGTTTTGTTGTACTTATGCAACAACGAAGCCTAATCCGCACCCGGTATGATTTTCCTGACTTGCAATCTCTGATTCAATTATGTCCGATGCGCAACCGATGGAAGCCGGCGTTGAACAAATAAAACCATTCAACGTTGGGCGTGATCTAAAAAACGTTGGGCGTGATCTAAAAATGGGGGCGTCGCATGTCCGCGGCACGGATAGGTATACTTTTGGCTTCCGCGATCAGCATCGGCGGTTGCGGTTTCCTCGTTCCTGACATTCAGGAATTCTGGGGTACCCCACAAGATACCGATGCCAAGGTAAACAAGATTGCAGGGCAGGTCGTTTGCGAACTGCGCAAGGCCGTCCAACAAGTGTATCTGGACGAACGCGACCCTTACGTCGTGATCGTTGTCGATCCCGCGCACCCGCCGCGCAAGCCTCAGCCCCTGTCGCAATGGTTTGACAATTGGGGTGCGCAAGTCACGCTGACTTTAAACATCGCCGAAAACACCAATCTCACGCCGGGCGTTACGTTCATCCAGCCGCTGACCGCGGCCTCGACATCGAGGTCGCTTTCGCTGGGCGCTACCGCTTCGTCGACGGCCACCCGCACCGATAAGCTGAACATGTTCTACACGGTGAAGGACCTCAAGCGCGCAGCGCCGTCGGGGCGGTCATGCATTCCGAGGCCGACCAATGCCGATCTATTCGTGCAAAGCGATCTCAAGCTTTACGATTGGCTGCGGGCGGCGCTCGTCGCCAACGCCACCGGCATCGCCGACTACGCCAACCCAAATTCGCCCAAGAACGGCATCGAGCATGAAGTCAAATTCGATATCGTGTCGAATGGCAGCGTGAACCCGACTTGGACCCTGGTACGATTTACCGGCGATACTTCAGGCAGCCTGTTCGCGGCCGGCCGGGACCGCTCGCAGGATTTGGACATCACATTCGGTCCGATCGCGAGTGGCGGCGGCGGTGGCGGCGGTGGCGGCGCGGCTTCCGCACAGCTGGCGCCGGCAGCGCAAAACGCGCACCTGGCCTCGCAGATCGGCCTTGCTGTGAGCCAGGCGCTCAAGAACACGCCGCTCAACATCCGCTGATGGACGAAGACGAAGACGCGGCGACTATTAGGACATCAGCGGGCAACACATAAAAACTGGATGGAGCAGCGCAAATGGCTAAGAAGACAGTCAAGAAGTCCTCACCTATTCCGAAGACCGCAGCGCACGCCAAAAGGCTGGGCTACAAGAAAATAAAGAAAATGCCCCCCGTGACTGCCGCAGCAGCAACGAGCGCCGCGACGAAGGCAAAATGGGCGATGGTACGGCCGGGGTCTCCGCATCTCATCTGTTATTACGATCCCGAAACCGGCGAATATACCTGTTGCCATTCGTCCGACGACTCCTGACCGCCTACGGCCTTGACCTCCTCTACCCTCAGTTCGACGCTGCGACATAAGTCGCATGCGGCAGCAGCCGGCATCGCCTTGACCAGCCCTGGGCCAGGGTAGAAGATGTTGTGCGCCGGGGTGCAACTGTGGGGGCGAGTCCCAGCGCCAAAAATAAGATTCAAAGAATAAATCGTTGACATTCAGGGAGGTTTGGAAATGTCAAAACTCGACACGCCGGTACGCCGTCGCACGCTGCTCAAGGCCGGCATTGCGCTCGGCACGAGCCAGGTCATCGCCGCGCCGTTCATCGTCACCGCGCTTGGCGAGGAGCCGGTGAAGATCGGCATGGTCAATCCGCTGACCGGCGTGTTGTCGGCACTGGCGCAAAGCGAGGTCGACGGCGCCAAATATGCCGAGGCCGAGATCAACAAGAAGGGCGGCATTTTGGGCCGCCAAGTCCAGCTCCTGGTCGAGGATTCGGCCAATGACGTCGGCACCGGCGTGCAGAAGACGCGCAAGCTGATCGACCGCGACCAGGTCGCCGTCATCCTCGGCGACGTCAATTCCGGTATCGCCTATGCCATGTCGCAGGTGACGTCCGAGAAAAAAGTATTCCATATCGTGCCCGGCGGCCACACCGATCCGATCACCGGCACCAATTGCAAATGGAACGTGTTCCGGGTCTGCAACACCACGTCGATGGACGCCAATGCGGTGACACCCGAACTGGTGAAACGTTTCGGCAAAAAATGGTTCTTCATCACGCCGGATTACGCCTACGGCCACACCTTGCAGGACGCCTTCATCAAGGCGCTGACCAAGCTCGGCGGCACTTTTGACGGCGACTACCTGCCGATCAACAACACCGATTTCTCCGCCACCCTGATCAAGGCCAAAGGTTTCAAGCCGAACGTGCTGCTCAACAATATGGGCGGGCTCACCCAGATCAACTGCATGAAGCAATTCACCCAGTTCGGCATGCAGAAGGAAATGGCGCTCGGCGGCGCGCTGTTCGAATTGGAAAGCATCAAGGCGGTGTCGCCGGAGGCGCAAACCGGCTGGTGGGACATGGAGTGGTGGTGGAACCAGCCGAACGTGCCGGAAGTCGTGAAGTTCGTCGCCGATTATCGCGCAGCCACCAAAAAGACGCCGTCGGCGCGCGACTGGTTCGGTTACGTGTCGATGCATTCGGTGCGGCTCGCCGCCGACAAGGCGAAGTCGCTCGAAGGGCCGAAACTCGCCAAGGCGCTGGAGGACTACGAGCTGCCGCCCGACGTGGCGCTACAGCCCGGCAAGGTGCGCTACCGCGCCGGCGACCACGAATTGATGCCGAACATCTTCGTCGGCCAAGCGCATCCGCCGAAATCCGGCCCCGACGACGTCTTCACCGTCGAGACGCTGGTGCCGGGCGAGGAAGCCGCCGGCACCGTCGCCGATACCGGATGCAAGATGGAGCAGCCGGCCTGATCTATCGCTCGTTGCGGCGAGACACCGAACGCAGAGCGGCAGATGTGGCAGGTCGTACTGTTCAACGTCACCAACGGGCTGATCATCGGCGCGTTCTACGTGCTGATGGCGCTCGGGTTGTCGCTGATCCTCAATCTGTCCAACGTCATCAACTTCGCCCACGGCAATTTCCTGGCGCTCGGCGGCTATCTCGCCTACATGCTGTCGCCGACGCTGGGTTATTGGGGCGCGTTGCTGGTTTCGCCATTGCTCACCGCGCTGCTCGGCGTTTTGGTCGAGCGGCTGATGATCCGCCGCATCTACAACCGCGATCCGGTCTATAGCCTGTTGCTGACCTTTGGCTTGGCGTTCGTGATCCAGGATGTCTGCCGCTTCATCTGGGGCCCGAACGGCTTGCCGATGGGCCTGCCCGACATGCTGGCGCAGCCGATCACGCCAACGCTATTCTTCATCACCTGGTACCGCGTCTTCATGGTGACCATCGTCATTGTCACCGTGGTCGGGCTGTTCGCCTTCCTGCGCCACACCCGCATCGGGCTTCGCATCCGTGCCGGCACCTTCGATCTTGAAACCGTGGCGACGCTCGGCGTCAATGTGCGCAATCTGCGCACCTTCAATTTTGCCGTCGGCTGCCTGCTGGCGGGCTTGAGCGGCGTGCTTGCCGCGGGCCAGATCGGGCTCAACCCGAACATGGGCGACGATCTGTTGATGCCGAGCTTCATCGCCATCATCGTCGGCGGCGTCGGCAGCCTGATCGGCACTTTATGCGGCGGTTTGTTGATCGGCATGGCGGCGGCGCTGACCACTGTGTTCTATCCGGCCGCCAGCGAGGCGGTGATCTACGCCATCCTGATGGCGGTGCTGCTGCTGCGGCCGCGCGGACTCTTGGGTGAGGAGGGCATGTTCTCATGAGCGCCTTCTTTGCTGCCGCCAAGGAGCGCTTGCCCAAGGGCCAAGATCTGATCGTGCTCGTCGCCATTTGGGCAGTGTTGATCACCGTGCCGTTCTGGCTGCCGTCGCTTGGCGGCTATACCGCGCTCGCCAGCAAGGTGTTGGTGTTCGGACTGGCCGCCATGGGGCTCAACATTTTGCTCGGCTTCACCGGCGTATTGAGTTTTGGGCACGCCGCCTATTTCGGGCTTGGCGCCTACGGCGCAGGGCTCACGCTGCGCTACCTCGTGCATTCGACGCCGCTCGCCATGCTGGCCGGCACGCTGTTCGGCGGTCTGGCCGGCACCTTGTTCGGCATGCTGATCGTGCGCCGCCGCGGTGTTTATTTCGCCATGTGCACCATCGCTTTCGGCCAGCTCTGGTATTACCTGGCCTACAGCTGGAACGATTTCACCGGCGGCTTCGACGGCCTGCGCGATTTTCATCGCGAGCCGATCGGCTTCGGCCGGTTCACATTCGATATCACCAATGGCGAGACCAGATTCTATTTCTTCTTGCTGGCGATCTTCGCCGCCGCCGTGGCGCTGATGGGGCTATTGCTGCGCTCGCCGTTCGGCCGCACCCTGGTCGCGATCCGCGAGAACGAGCGCCGCGCGCGCTTCCTCGGCATTCCGGTGGAGCGGCATGTCTGGATGTCGTTCTCGATCTCCTGCTTCATCGCGGCGCTTGCCGGCACGCTCTATGCGCTGCTCAACAATTTCGCCGATCCGCTGACCTTGCACTATACGCTGTCGGGCTATTTCGTGGTCATGACCGTGATCGGCGGCATGCGCACGTTCTGGGGCCCGCTGGTCGGCGCCGCCTTGTTCGTGATGCTGCAGGACTATATCTCGTCGATGACGGTGAACTGGATGTCGTTCATCGGCGTGATCTTCATCCTGGTCGTGCTGTTCTTCCCGCGCGGCCTGCTGGGCATGCGGCGGGCGGCGGCGGCCAGCAAGGCGCAGTAGCCCGGATGGAGCGAAGCGCAATCCGGGAACGATCGAAAAGCTGAGATGCCGCCCCGGATTACGCTTCGCTCCATCCGGGCTACGTGAATCATTCCGGCCTGATGTCGGCGAACTTCACGACCTTCGCCCACTTCTCGGTTTCCGTAGCGATGTAGCTTGCGAATTCGGCGGGCGTCATCGGATTGACGACGACGCCCAATTCGCTCAACCGCGCCTTGAATTTTTGGTCAGCGAGCCCATCGGCAACCGCGGTGTTGAGCGTATCGATCACATCGGCAGATGTGCCTTTCGGCGCGCCGAGACCGAGCCAGCCGGTCGCTTCATAGTCGGGGACGAATTCGGCCACGGTGGGCACGTCGGGCAAGACATCGAGGCGCTGAGCCGTCGTCACCGCCAGCGCCCGCAGCTTGCCCGCTTGAACGTAGCCGATCACGGCGGGGACCGGACTGAACGTGACTTGCACCTGTCCGCTGAGCAGATCGGGAAACAGGCTGTTGCGATACGGGACATGCGTGAGATCGACGCCGGCCATCATCTCGAACAACGCGCCGGCGACGTGCAACACGCTGCCGTTGCCTGACGAGGCCATATAGACCTTGCCCGGATTGGCTTTGGCATAGGCGATGAATTCGGGAACCGTGCTGGCTGGGAACGACGGCGTGACCGCCATGGCCAGCGGGATGCCGCCGATGCTGGCGACCGGCGCAATGTCGCGGCTGAAATCGTAGTTGAGATTTTTGAACACCGAGCCGTTGACGGTGTTGCCGGCGACGACGAGCAGCAGCGTGTAGCCGTCAGGCGCCGCGCGCACGACGAGCTCGGTGGCGATACCGGTGGCAGCGCCCGGCCGATTTTCAACGACGAATGGCTGGCCGAGCCGCTCCGACAGCCAGCCGCTGATCAGCCGGGCGATGATGTCGGGCGAATTGGCCGGCGGCAGGCCGACAATGACGCGTACCGGCCGCGACGGATAATTATCCGCCATTGCGATGCGCGGCAGCGCCAATGTTGCCGTGCCCGCTGCCAAATGCAGAAACTCTCGACGTTTCATGATGGACCTGTAGCCCGGATGGAGCGAAGCGCAATCCGGGGATGCTTTTCCTTGTCATTCCGGAAACCGCGAAGCGGTTATCCGAAATCCATAACCACCCTCGGTGCAGAATTAGCTCTGACTGTGATTATGGATTCCGGGTTCGCGCTGCGCGCGCCCCGGAATGACGGTTCATCAATACGGCGTCTTGTTGATCTCGCCCGAGCCGGTGACGTACCAGCGTTCGCTGACAAAGGCCTTGCCGGCGAGGCGGTCGGCGAGCCAATCGGCGAGCAGGATCGGCGGGAACGGGCCGAGATTGGCGGCCGGAACGTTGCCGACCGAGTGGCGCGATTCCTGATACACCACCATCTGCTTCGGCCCCTGCAGCGCAGCCATCAGCCGCTCGGAATGCTCCAGCGGGCTCAGCTCCTCGGCTTCGCCGGCGACGCACAGATACGGCACCTTGATCCTGTTGGCATGGCCTTCCCAGGTGATTTTCTTGCGGAACGTGTCGAACTCGTCCTCGTCGGTGATGCCCGACATGTACATGAAGCGCTTCTTGAAGGTCGGCGAGGCTTCTTGGAAAATCGTGTGACAGCCCGGCTCGTGGCACACCGACATCACCGCGCAGGCTTTTATGCGCGGCTCATGAGCGGTCAGAACAGTGCCGAACAGCGAGCCGAAGCTGGTGCCGGCGACGCCAATTTTTGTCACGTCGAGCTCGGGCCGCGCCGCGATCCAATCGACCAGCGCCGGGCCGGTCGCCATCCAGTTCTCCATGGTGAAGTGCAGGCCGATCATCGGCGCTTCGTATTGGCCCGGCCCGTCGATCGCCAGCACTGCCATGCCGCGGTTGAGATATTTGTCGCCATAGAGCGCGACCTGGATCTCCTTGTAGCTGTCCATGCCGGGTACAGAGATCACCACCGGCAGCTTGCCGCCGGTGTGGCCCGGCGGCAGATGCAGCCAGGCCGGGATCGCCTTGTCCTTGAACGGCACCCAGACCGCCTCGACGTGATGATCGGCGAGCGCGGCATATTTGGCGTAGCACTCGCGCTTCTTGTTGTTGTAGGCGACGTTGGTCTCGTCGTTCTCGTCATAGGGCCATTGCGCCGCGCCCCAATGCACCGCGGCCATGAAGAAATTATCGCGCGCGGTGACCTTGCGGTCGGCCTGCGCGGCGGCATTGGCCTTAGCCTCGCGGCGCTTGGCCACGGCGGCAAAGGCCGGGCCGATATCGGCCATCTTCTTCACCCGCTCGCGGATGGTGGCGAAATCGGCGTTGGCCTCGATGCCGCACGGCAGGTGAATATAGAGCGAGCGTGGCTGGTCCCAATCGATGCCATTGGCGCGGATGATGTTGTCGATCAGCCAGCGCTGTTCATCGAAGCGGCGCACATGCGGCGCGCCGCGCTTGTCGAGGATGGGCGGGAATCCCTGCATTGGACGATTCATAGGCTTCCTCCATTTGCGGGCGGCGGATTCCGGCACGCCGGCCCCGTGCATGGCGCCATTATCGGCGCGGCTTGCACCTTGTTGTCAACGACCATTGCCCGGCTGTGACGCAAGTTGCGCCACAGCCCTGCGGTCCGCCTTGCCGCTAGACCCACTGGGCAGCGCGTCACGGAAGTGGAAAACGTCCGGCACCTTGAAGCGCTCGGTGCGCGCCAGCAGCCAGTCGCGCAGTTCGCTGGTATCCAAGTGCGCGCCGGCGCGCGTTACGATGACGGCGTGAATGACTTCGCCGAGGCGCTCATCGGCAACGCCGGCACAAAGCGCAGCCGCGATCTCGGGGTGCTCCGCCAGGAGATTATCGATCTCGAGCGGCGCAATCTTGTTGCCGCCGCGCGAGATAATGTCGTTGGCGCGCCCGATGAGCGCGACAGCGCCGTCCGCCGTACGCCGCGCCAGGTCGCCGGTCTTGAAATAGCCGTCCTCGAACGAGGCTTCCGTCAATGCGGTGCCGTCCAGATAGCCGAGCATGCCGAACGGCGTGCGGATTTGCAGTTCGCCGGTTTCGCTGGCCGCGACGGCGCGGCCGCCGCTGGCGATCCGGAACACGACGCGCTCGGTCGGATGCCCGATCGTACCGAAACCCCGCGGCTGACCGGCGGGGCCGAGATGGAAATCGCACGAGCCGGTTTCGGTCAGGCCGTAGAGATCATGGATCGCCGCCGGCGCGAACCGCGCCATGGCGTGAGCCAGCGCCGGTGCCAGCACCTCGCCGCCGCTGAACATTGCTCGCAATTTTGGCGCCGTGACTTGAGGAATAGCGATTTGGGGATAGGTCAACAAAGTGCGAAACATCGAAGGGACGCCGGCTAGGACGGTTGCTTCCGCAAGGCCACACGCCATCGCTTCCGCGTTGAATTTTGGCACCAGAATGAGCCGCGCACCCTTCATGAGCGTCAGCAGGCTCACCCAGAGACCGAAGATGAAAACGAGCTGCAGCGGCGACAGCACGACGTCAGTCGGCGCGATGTCCAACAGGCGATCGAGAACGACGAGCTTGTCGGCAAGGCGTCGATGTCCGATGACGACGCCCTTGGGTTCTCCAGTGCTGCCCGAGGTAAAGATGACCAACGCGGCGTCGCGCAACAACGCGCGATCGGGCGGCGGCGTCTCGCCGATCACATCGAGACGATCGCCATCAAGCAAAAATCGCGCGCGGGATATGCGTTGCACCCGCGCGATAGTCGACGCCGCAGCCAGGGCATGGATCGGCACAGCGACGGCTCCGGCCTGCCAGATGCCGAGCAAGGCGCCAAGATCGGATGGCCTGTTGCCGATGCTGACATGGACGGGTTCATTGGGCGCGACATGCCGCGCGGCGAGTGCATGTCGCACCCGCTCGGCAAGCATCAAGAGACTATTGCCTTGCTGCGTCTCGCCGCTCGTGCTTGCGACCGCATGACCGGCCGGCTTCAGCGCCTCGCGGAGAATCTCGGCAAGCGCGCCGCTCATGCGTTGCGGCCCGGGAACCGGGCATCGCGCCAGGCCAGCGCGGCTTTGAGGCCATCGCGCCGCGCGATCTCCATGAACTGGATCTTGTCGGGCGAGCCGGCCCCTTCGATCGCCAAGTCGATGGCGAGCCCCTCTTCGAGCGCGTCCAGCATGTTGCGCGCTTCGAAGGACCGGTTGATGGCGCGCTTGGTTTGCTTGACCAGATGGGGATCAATCGCCGCGATGTGGTTCGCCATGGCGAGCCCGACGCGGTCAAGCTCGTCCGACGCGACGACGCGATTGACCATGCCGATCGCCTGCGCGCGGGCGGCCGGAATCCGGTCCTCGCCCAGCAGGATGATCTCCTTGGCAATCTTGGGGCCGACCACCCACGGCAATATCAGGGCGACAATGCCGGCGCCGAATTTAAGCTCCGGTTCGCCGAAGAACGCGTCGTCCGCGGCAATGGTGATGTCGCAAGCCAGCGCCAGCTCGCAGGCGCCGGCAAGACATGGCCCCCGCACCGTCGCGATGGTCGGCAGCGGGAAATGCCAAAACCGCATGATGGTGTCGAAATCCTTGCGCAGGATCGCGCGCCAGGCTTCGACGCCGATAGGGCGGCGCTCCATCTGCTCCTTAAGATCAAAACCCGAAGAGAAGGCCGGGCCGGCGCCGGTGACGATCAGCGCGCGCAAGCCGGCGTCGTGCTCGATCTCGTCAAGCGCGGTGCCGATTTCGCCGAGCATGGCCGCATTGAGCGCGTTGGCGCGCTCGGGCCGGGCCAATGTGAGGCGCGCGACCGGACCGATTTTTTCGACGGTAATTGTCGCGAAACGGCCAGTCATGGGATTGCCCTCACCGCGTGCATTGCATCCCAGCATGGCTGCCGCGGCCGCGTCCAGGCCGCAAGCATTGACAAGCCCGGCGCGGCGGCCATCCTGACCGCCGTCCCTGGAGTACCCCATGAACCAGCACAGCAATATCAAGGCCGCGATCGGCTATGACGATCTGCGGGAATGGCTTTCGGCCGCCGAAGCGCTTGGCGAGGTCAAAAACGTCAAGGGCGCCAGCTGGCAGGAGGATATCGGGCTTGCCGCCGAGGCGATCCTGCGCGCCGAGGACGGGCCATGCGTGGTGTTCGACGACGTGCCCGGCTGCCCGAAGGGCTTTCGCGTGCTGCTCAACATGTTTGCCGGCACCCGGCGCAATATGACGTTGGGCTTTCCCGATCACCTCAATAAGTGGGAATTGAGCGACGCTTATCGCGAAGCCTATTTGGTGGACCCGAAATTGCTTGCGCACGAGATCGTCGACGACGGCCCGGTGCTGGAGAACGTGCTCACCGGCGACGCCATCGACGTGACCAAATTCCCCTCGCCGATCTGGCACGAAAAGGACGGCGGCCGCTACATCGGCACCGGCACCTACAGCATCACCCGCGACCCGGAGGAGAACTGGCTCAATGCCGGCGCCTATCGCGCCATGGTGCATGACAAGAAGTCGGTCGGCTTCGTCACCGCGCGCGGCCATCACGGCTATATCCATCGCGAGAAATATTGGGCGCGCGGCGAAGCGATGCCCGTCGTGATGGTGCTCGGCGGCGATCCGCTGGCGTTCTTCTATGGCGGCGTCGAAGCGCCCTACGGCACGTTCGAGCTCGACATCGTCGGCGGCATGCGCGGCCGGCCGACCAAGATGGTGCGCGGCAAGGTCACCGGCCTGCCGTTTCCCGCCAATGCCGAGATCGTGCTCGAAGGTTTCGTCACGCCCGACAAGCGGCAGGACGAAGGCCCGTTCGGCGAATGGACCGGGCATTATGCCGGCGGCAAGCGGCCGATCCCGGTGCTCGATATCGCCGCCATCTATCACCGTAACGATCCGATCCTGGTCGGCGTGCCGCCGATGGGCGGCGGGCCGGACGAGATGGCGCGCTATCGCGCCGTGATGCGCTCGGCGATGATCCGGCAGAACATGACCAATGCGGGCGTGCCGGGCGTGCAGCAGGTGTGGTGCCACGAGGTCGGCGGCGCGCGCATGCTGCACGCGGTCTCGATCACGCAGCGTTATCCCGGCCACGCCGTGCAGGCGGCGCACGTCGCGGCGCAATGCGGCGCCTCGGCCTACGCTTCGAAATATATCGTGGTGTGCGATGACGACGTCGACGTCACCAATCTCGACCAGATGCTGTGGGCGATGCTCACCCGCACCGACCCCAAGGAATCGATCCAGTTCATCACCGGCTCATGGGATTCCAGCGCCGATCCGGCGATCCCGCCGGAGCGCCGCGCCGCCGGCGACTTTACGCACTCGGTGGCACTGATCAACGCCTGCAAGCCGTGGCACTGGCGCGAAAAATTCCCGCCGAGCAATACGCCGAGCCCGGAAGTCGCCAAGAAGGCGCGGGAAAAGTTTGGTTGGTTGCTGGATGGAAAGAAATCATCATGAAGCTTGCGGTCCCGGATAAAATTTCGCCGTCCTATTTCGTTGCCGAGGCCGCGGTCGAGCTCGGTTTCTTCAAGGCCGAAGGGCTCGATGTCTCGCTCGAGCTGGTCTACCCCGTCGACAAGGCCTACGAAGCGCTGCGCGACGGCAAGATCGATTTCGTCGGCGGCGCGGCGCACGCGGTGCCGGCGGCGTTTCCCGCGTTCAAGGGCGCCAAGCTGATCGCCGCCCAAGCCCAGGGCATGTACTGGTTTTTGGTGATGCGCTCCGATCTCGGCGCCAAGCGCGGCGATCTCAGCGTCGTCAAGGGCCGCACCATCGGCGCCGCGCCATGGGTCAATACCGGCCTGCGCGGACTGCTGATCGCGGCCGGCATCGATCTCGAGCGCGACAAGGTCAACATCGCACCCGTGCCGGGCCTCATCGGCGATGTGCCGAATTTCGGCGTCATGGCCTCCAAGGCGCTCGAAGACCGCAAGCTCGACGGCTTTTGGGCCAACGGCATGGGCGCGGAGGTCGCGGTGCGCGGCGGTTACGGCACCGTTGTCATCGACGCCCGCCGCGGCGACGGACCAAAAGAGTGCTTCAACTACACCGCCCCGGCCATCACCGCATCCGATGAGCTGATCGCACGTTCGCCCGACACGGTCGCCGCGGCGGTGCGCGCCATCGTCAAGACGCAGGCCGCGTTGAAAGCCGATGTAGCGCGCGCCGGCGAAGTCGGGCGAAAGCTGTTTCCGCCCACCGAAGCGGGCCTGATCACCGAGCTGATCCGCCGTGACCTGCCCTACTACGACGCGACATTGTCGCGCGATTTCATTGCCGGCATGACGGCGTTTTTGCGCAGCCAGGGCGTGCTGCAGGGCGACCTGAAATACGAGGACGTGGTCGCCGCACAGTTCGCCCCGCTATGGAAGGGCTGACGCCGTGAATCTCGCGCTTTGGCTCCATCGCGCGGGATTGAGCCATGGCGATCGGCCGGCGCTGGGATTGGGCGCGCGCGTCATCAGGCGCTACGGCGAAGTCGCCGGACGCGCGGCGCGGCTGGCGGCGGCGCTGCGCGAGCACTACGGCCTGCAACCGGGCGAGCGCGTCGCCATCGCGGCGAAGAACTGCCCCGATTATGTGGAGCTCATGTTCGGCATTTGGCATGCCGGACTCGCCGCGGTGCCGGCCAACGCAAAGCTGCACGGCCGCGAGCTTGGCTACATTTTGCAGCATTCCGGCGCCCGCGTCTGCTTCGCGTCCGACGGGTTCGATGCCGAGATCGCGCCGCACGCGCCGCCGACGCTCGAACGCCTGATCGCGATCGGCAGCGGCGACTACGAGGCGCTGTTCGCCGCCGATCCGATCGCACCGTGGCCGTGCCGCGGCGACGATCTTGCCTGGCTGTTCTACACCTCCGGCACCACCGGCCGGCCGAAGGGCGCCATGCTCACCCATCGCGTGCTCGCGGCGGCGAGCTTCGCCTATGCGAGCGAGGTCAATCCCATCGCGCCCGGCAGTCCACTCCTGCATGCCGCGCCGATGAGTCACGGCTCCGGCCTTTACATGATGGCGCACGTGGCGCGGCTCGGCGTCAACGTGGTGCCGGAATCGAACGGTTTCGAAGCCGACGAGGTGATGAGCTTGATCGACGCTTGGCCGGGCACCTCAATGTTCGCCGCGCCCACCATGGTCAAGCGGCTGGTCGACTGCCCCGCCTCATGCAACCCCGACCGCATCCGGACCATCGTCTGGGGCGGCGCGCCGATGTATGTCGCCGACGCGCGCGCTGCCATCGATCGCTTCGGCCCGTGTTTCGCGCAAATCTACGGCCAGGGCGAAAGCCCGATGACCATCACCACCTTGTCGAAGCAGGAGATCGCCGACCGCGATCATCCGCGCTGGGCCGAACGGCTGGGCTCCGCCGGCCGGCCCTTCGGTTGCCTCGAAGTGATGATCGCCGACGGCGACGATCGCGCGTTGCCGACCGGCGAGACCGGCGAAATTTTGTGCCGCGGCGACGTGGTGATGCCGGGCTACTGGAACAATCCGGAAGCGTCGGCGGCGACCTTGCGCGGCGGCTGGTTGCACACCGGCGACGTCGGCGCGTTCGATGCCGAAGGCTATCTGACGCTGAAGGACCGCTCCAAAGACGTCATTATTTCCGGCGGCTCGAATATCTATCCGCGCGAGGTCGAGGAGGTTCTGCTCGAGCACGCAAGCATCCGCGAAGTATCGGTGATCGGCCGGCCCGATCCGGAATGGGGCGAGGTCGTCGTCGCTTATGTGGTCGGCGACGCCGATCGCAACGAGCTCGACGCGCTTTGCCTCAACGGCATCGCGAGGTTCAAACGGCCGAAGGATTATGTGTTCGTGAGCGCGCTGCCGAAAAACAATTACGGCAAAATCCTCAAGACCGAGCTGCGCGAGCTCGACGCCAAGAAAATGAAGAGCTGAAACGGGAGGACGGCCATGGCCGATCGCCTCAAGGACAAGGTGGCGCTCGTCGTCGGCGCCGGCTCGATCGGGCCGGGATGGGGCAACGGCAAGGCCACGGCGGTGGCGTTTGCGCGCGAGGGCGCGCGCGTGTTCTGCGCCGACATCAATCCGGCCGCTGCCGAGGAGACCGCCAAGATCATCAAGGACGAAGGCGGCCAGGCCGCGGCGCATCGCGCCGACGTCAGCAAAGCCGCCGACGTCGCCGCGATGGTCGAAGCCTGCGTCTCAACCTTCGGCCGCATCGATGCGCTCGACAACAATGTCGGCATTGCCGAGATGGGAGGCGTGGTCGAATTGTCGGAAGCTGCCTGGGATCACGTCTTCGCCGTCAATCTCAAAAGCGCTTTCCTGACCATGAAGCACATCATCCCGCTCATGGAACGGCAGGGCGGCGGTTCGATCATCAACATCTCCTCGATCGCGTCGATCCGTTACACCGGCGTGCCCTACGCGACCTATTACGCCACCAAGGCGGCGCTCAATCAGCTCACCAAAACCACCGCGGTCGAATATGCCAGCAGGCGCATCAGGGTGAACGCCATCCTGCCCGGGCTGATGAAAACGCCGATGGTCGAGCACAGCGCGGGGCTGGCCAAGAGCTATGCCGGCGGCGACGTCGAGCAGATGTGGCGCGCTCGCGACCGCCAGGTGCCGATGGGATTTGGCGGCGATGCCTGGGACGTCGCCTGGGCGGCAGTCTATCTGGCCAGCGACGAGAGCCGCTATGTCACCGGCCTCGAGCTGGTGGTCGACGGCGGTATCACGCTCAAATACGTGTGAGAGGCGTTTCGCTGAAAGAAATGTTATAAGTCAGCGACCATTGCGGGAGACATTGCCGTGAGAACACGCGTCGGCATGGCGCATCGTCCGACAACGAAGATCGCATTCCTGACGGCCATCGTTGCCGCTTCCTTCTGTGCCACGATTGCAGATCGGCGGGCGATCGCCGGCCCATCATGCGGCGATGGCCATGCGGCCGCGAGACAAAGCGCGTCCGGCGCCGTGGCAAGCCGAAACGCGGCCGGCAAATTCGAGCGGCTCTATGGGACGTGGCATCGGCAAAGCGAGGCGATTCGCTATTCGAGCAATACCGGCGACTATGTCGCATTACCGGCCTATCGAAGCATTGTCGGTCTCGGGCAAGCCGCGCTTCCGTTCTTGGAGCAGAAATTAACGCAAGATCGCGATGGCGATTTCATGCTCGCCCGCGCTGTCGTTGAAATCTGCGGCTGGGATCGTCAAGCCTTCGCCAGCGAAAGCGAACAAGCATTTCGCGACAAGGTTTTGCGCAAACTCAAAGGCAACGAATGAGCGCGCGGCTGTCGGGCAAAGCCCCTTGCGCCGCTCACCACGCGCCGGCGGTAAATTGCAGGCGCTGGGTGACGTCGTAAGGCTGCTTGGCGAACGGGAAGGCGTAATCGACGCGCAGCGGCCCGAACATCGAATCCCAGATCAGGCTGCCGCCGACCGAGGCACGGATCGCATGCGAATTGGCGATCTGCTGCGACGGCGACAGCGCGTTGAGGTTCGACACGCTCGACGCGCCGTTGGCCCACAGGCTGCCGACGTCGGAGAACAAGGCCATTTTCAATTGCGCGTCCGCAGGCACCAGCGGCACCGGCGCCTGCAGCTCGGCTGACGAGGTCCAATAGACGTTGCCGCCGACATTATCCATCGTCGTGCCGGGGGTAATGTCGCGCGGGCCAAAACCGTTGGGCGCGAAGCCGCGCACGAGCTGCGGGCCGCCGAAGAAGCCGTTGATCAGCGGCAAGGGCTGGCCGCCCCACGGCGTGATGTAGCCGCCTTGCGTGCGCACCATGCCGACCACGTCGCCGGCGATCGGATGGTAGTAGCGCAAGTCTTCGGTGGTGCGCGCGAATTTGGTGGCGCCACCGAGCCCGGCAAAATCATT
This sequence comes from uncultured Alphaproteobacteria bacterium, assembly GCA_963724715.1. Lineage (GTDB taxonomy): Bacteria > Pseudomonadota > Alphaproteobacteria > Rhizobiales > Xanthobacteraceae > BOG-931. The sequence continues at coordinate 1,721,619 of CAVRVV010000009.1, forward strand.
GTTGGTCTGGACGCGGATGCCGTCGGTCGGGTGCCGGGCATCGTCGAGCGTCGCATAGACGACGCTGTTGCCGACGGAAGAGACCCATGAGGGGCCGGCTTGCGCTGCCTGCTGGATCGGCAGCGAGGCGGCGGTGCCGGCAGGAAGCGAAACGCCTTGATTATAGATCGAGTAATTCCACGTCACGCCGAGCTGATCGCTGAACGGCGTGCCGAGCAACAGCTTGGCGCCGTAGAGCGAGGTGTCGTAGGACTGATTGCTGTTGGCGAAACTCTGCTTGCCGAACAGCTCGCCGCCGAGCGAGACCCGCGGGCCGAGCGCGTAAGGGTCGGTGAAGGAGAGGTCGAAGCCGCGGGCATATTGGCCGTACATCGCCGTGGCCTTGGCGATGTCGCCGGTGCCGAGGAAATTCCTGTCGCTGACGCTGACCTGCGCCAGCCAGCCATCAGTCGTGGAATAGCCGCCGGCGATGGAGAAATCGCCGGTCTGCTGCTCCTCGACCGCGACATCGACGACGACGCGATCGGGCGCCGAGCCCGGCTTGGTGTCGATCTTCACCGACTTGAAATAGCCGAGCGCCTTGAGATGGCGCTCGCCGCGATCGGCCAGCGCGCGGTTATAGGCGTCCCCCTCGCCGAAATCGAATTCGCGGCGGATCACCGCGTCGCGGGTCTTGGTATTGCCGTGGATCTCGATGCGCTCGACATAGAGCCGTTTGCCCTGGTCGATGGTGTAAACGAGATCGATCAGGTGGCGATCCGCCAGGCGGCTGGTTCGCACCGACACATTGGCAAATGGCTCGCCGCTTTTGGCGAGCTGCATCGCCAGATCACCGACGGTCTTGTCCACCGCGTCGGCGTCGTAGACTTCGCCGGATTGCGTGCGCAGATACTGCGTCAGCTCCGGCGCGGCCACGGTCTTCAAGCGCGAGTCGATGTCGACCTTGCCGAAGCGGTATTGCGGGCCTTCGTCGATCTTGAAGACAACGACGACGCCGGCTTTTTCGACGTCATAGCTCGATGACGCGACCACGTGGACGTCGTCGTAGCCATGGGCGCGATAGAATTTGCGCAAGAGATCGCCATCGTTCTCGACCTTGTCGGGATCATAGCTGTCGTTGTCGAGCGCGAAGCTCAACGGATTGGTGACGCCGGTCTTGACCACACCGGTGAGCTTGTTGCGCGGATAAGCGGCGTTGCCTGCGAACACGATTTGGCGAACCGCGAGCTTCTCGTTTTCCTTGATCTCGAAGACGAGATTGACCCTGTCGTCCTTCACCTTGATCGTTTTCGGCACGACGCGCGTTTCGAAATAGCCGCGCAGGCGATAGAGCGCGGCGATGCGCTCGACGTCGCTTTGCACAAAAGCGCGCCACAGCGGGCCGCTTTCCTTGGACTGCAAATCCTTCTTGAGATCGGCGTCCTTGAGCTTGTGGTTGCCCTCGAAGGCGATGCGGACGAGGGTCGGATTCTCGACGACCGACACGAACACGGCATCGCCGTCGTGCGAGATTTTCACATTCTGGAACAGCCCGGTGGCGTACAGCCGTTTCAGCACCGCATCGAGCGCGGCAGCATCAACCTTGCCGTCCGCCGCGGGGTGAAAATACGAACGGATTGTATCCGTGCCGACATGCCGGTTGCCGGTCACTGTGATTGCAGAATCCTTCGCCCCCGCCGCGGCTGCATTGGCACATGCCGCGATCAGAAGACATGCCGACAGAACTATCGAAAGAATGGCGGCTGATCCCCGGCCATCCATTGCCACACCCCATGACCCACAATCCGGGAGCCACCACATCCGGTTGCGGCGGCGGGATCGTGACCGATTATGTCGGAATCTGAGGTATTGTTGGGGCGTTTGCCGTAATGGTTTACGCCTCGTCATTCCGGAAGCCGCCAACGGGCCCGGCCCGAAGTGGCCGGCCCGATGACAAGCTCCGCGGCTATCCGGAATCCATAACCACCGCCCTCGAATGTGCTGCGCCGATTGTGGTTATGGATTCCGGGTTCGGCCCTTTGGGCCGGCCCGGAATGACGCTCAACCTTGCAACGCCCGCGTGGTGTCGTCGAACAATTCCTCGACCGAATAGCGCCGCGGAATGATCTTCATCTCCAGCGCGTAGCTCGACATCAGCTCGAGCGCGGGTTTCACCGCATCGAAGCCGAACGGCAGCGTGTCGACGGCGCCCGGCTTGGGCAGGCCGGCGGCTTTCTTGCTGTCATGCAGCATGCGGAACACTTCGCGCACCGCGCCGGGATCGGATTGCAGTACCGAGTTCTTGACCACCACCATGTGGTTCACCGGCACGGTGTTGTATTTCTTGTACCATTCCTTGGCGGCGGCGTCGGGATCGGGGATGACGCTTTTCAGCCGCGGATCGCACGGCAGCACGGTGCCAAAGATCGCGGCGTCGAGCTCGCCGTCGAGCACCATTTTGGCCATGTCCTTGCCGTCGGCAGCGCGCTCGACGCCGGGCGGGTCCTTGAATTCGGGAATGTGCGCGTCCTCGAACGTCACCCACTTCACCTTGCTGTTGTCGAGACCGTAGTCCTTCCACAAAATGCCGCGCAGCCAGCAGCCGGTGGTCTGGGCGAACGAGCGCACGCCGATCCGGCGGCCCTCAAGCGTGTCCGGCGTCACCGTGCCGCGCTCGGAATTGTACAGCATGGTGCCGTGCTGGAAGCGCCCCATCATGGTCGCCGGAATGAGCGTGATCGGCTTGCCGTAGGCCTTGCCCTGCAGATAGCTGACGATCGCCATCTCGCAGATGTCGAACTTCTGCTCTCGCACCATCATGCCGAAGGCCTTGTAGACCGGATTGACCTCGGTGAGGTTGAGCTTGACCCGGTCGGATTTGATCTGGCCGGATTTCAGCGCCTGGGTCTGCGGGTAGGTCCCGAAACAGGCATTGATGGTGTCGATTTTTTCTGCGGTCACCGTGCTCATATGGGCTTACCTCCGACGCTCGCTTGATCTTATGGTGCGGCCGGGCGTTAAACCAGTCTCCGTCACGCAGGGGAAGCATGACCACGAACGAAACGCGTATTGCCGGCGACCGGCTCGCGGCCTTCATCGTCCGCGCCCTTGTCGCAGCCGGCCTGCCCGCGCAGGACGCGGAAACCGTCGCCGGCCTCATGGTCGAAGCCGACCTGCGCGGCAGCGACACCCACGGCGTGATCCGGCTGCCGCTCTACGTGCGCCGGATCCGGGCCGGCGGCGTCAATGCCAAGCCGAATATCCGCGTGGTCAGCGACCGGCCCTCAACGGCGCTCATCGACGGCGACAATGCCATGGGCCACCTGGTGATGCGCCGCGCCGCGCACCTCGCCATCGAAAAGGCCAAGGCGACCGGCATCGGCTGGGTCGGCGCGCGCATGAGCAATCACGCCGGCCCGGCTGCGCTCTACGTCACCTTGCCGCTGCACCACGACATGATCGGGCTCTACTTCGCCGTCGGCAGCAACAACCACTTGCCGCCGTGGGGCGGCAGCGAGAGCCTGCTCGGCACCAATCCGATGGCAGTCGCGGTGCCGGCGCAGGACGAGCCCGCCATCGTGCTCGACATGGCGCCGACCGTCGCCGCCTACGGCAAGGTGCGGCTCAAGGCGCAACGCGGCGAGCAAATGCCGGTCGGCTGGATGATCGACAAAGAAGGCAAGCCGCTGACCGATCCGAAGCGCGCCGACGAGGGCCATTTGCTACCAATCGGCGATTACAAGGGTTACGGGCTGAGCCTGATCATCGGCATCCTCGCCGGCGCGCTCAACCGCGCGGCGCTGGGCCGCGACGTGATCGACTTCGTCAAGGAGACCGGCAAGGCGACCAATACCGGCCAGGCCATCGCGGCAATTTCCATCGATGCCTTCATGCCGGCCGCCGAATTCAAGCGTAACGTCGATCAGGTGATCCGCGATATCCGCGGATCAAAGCGGTTGCCCGGCGTCGACCGCATCTTTCTGCCGGGCGAACAGAGTCACGCCAAACTTCTGGAGCGCCGCGCCCACGGCGTGCCGATGCCAAAGGCGCTACGCGACAGCCTCGACGCGCTGGCGCGCGATCTCAACATCGCACCGCTGGAATAGATCATGGCGTCGCGCACACCCGTCGGCGTCATCGGCGTCGGTCTCATGGGCGAGGTTTACGCCCGCCGCCTGGTCGCGGCCGGATTTACGGTGATCGGCTTCGACGTCGATCCGGCGAAGAGCGAGAGGCTGGCAAATTTCGGCGCGCAGGCCGGATCGCTTCCCGATATCGCGCAAAAATGCGATCCGATCGTGGTCGCGGTGTTCAACACCGAGCAGGTCGAGGATGTGGTCGAGCGCGCGCTCATCCCGGCGGCGGCAGGCAAGATCGTGCTCGTCACCTCGACCTGCGATCCCGACCGCATCGCGGCGCTCGGCGCACGCATCGGCGACCGCTTGCGCTTTCTGGAAACGCCGGTTTCGGGAACGAGTGAACAAGTCCGCCAGGGCGACGGTGTCGGATTGATCGGCGGCGACCATAAAATCATGGCCGACGCCGCGCCGGTGCTCGACGCGCTGTTCGCCAAGAGTTTTCACATCGGCAAGGTCGGCGACGGCGGCCGCGCCAAACTCGCGGTCAATCTCATCCTCGGCCTCAACCGCCTGGCGCTCGCCGAAGGTTTGGTCTTTGCCGCCCGTCTCGGGCTCGACCCGGCGGCGTTCCTCGACGTCGCCCGCCGCTCGGCCGCGGCCTCGCAGGTCATGGACACCAAGGGACCGAAAATGATCGGCGGCGATTTTGCGCCGGAAGGCCGCGTCCGCCAGACGCTCAAGGACACGCAGCTCATGCTCGATCAGGCGCGCAAGGCCGGCCAGCAATTGCCGCTCCTGCAAATTCACGCCGACGTGCTGCAGGCCTGCGTCCGTCACGGTGACAGCGAGCAGGACAACAGCATCGTCATCGAGGAAATCCGCCGCCGTATTTTGTGATCGCGGGTTTATCCGGAAAGCATCAAGACGAGTTCTAAATTGAAAGTCCAACCCCGAAGATGAGCAACACCTTACGCGGCGCCGACATCGTCGCTCGTTCGCTTCGCCGCGTCCGCTGCCGGCGCGTCTTCACGCTGTCCGGCAACCACATCATGTCGATCTTCGACGCCGCGCTGGATGCGGGCATCGACCTGGTTCACGTGCGCCACGAAGCCGCCGCCGTGCACATGGCCGACGCCCATGGCCGCCTCACCGGCGAAGCCGGCGTCGCCTTGGTCACAGGCGGACCCGGTCATGCCAATGCGGTCGGCGCCTTGTGCACCGCGCTGGCCGCGGAATCGCCGATGGTTCTGCTGTCGGGACACGCGGCGACCTGGGAAATCGGGCGCGGCGGATTTCAGGAATTGCGCCAGGCCGAGATGGCCAAGCCGGTGACGAAAGCGTCCTGGACGGCCGGCAGCGTCGAATCCCTTGGCCATGATATCGGCGAGGCGATCCGTATCGCGTGCTCCGGACGGCGCGGGCCGGTTCATTTGAGCTTGCCGTCGGATTTACTCGATGCGCGGCTGGATGAGAGTGCCGTGATCTGGCCAACCGACGCGCCGGCAACGCACGAGGCGCTTGGCGATGCGGACTGCGCCAAGATTCTCTCCGCCCTCGCCGCCGCAAAACGTCCGATCATCTTCGCCGGTCCGCAAATGTCGAGCACGAGCGGACGCGATCTTTTGTCAAAGCTCGAAGCTGCGACGGGCACGCCAGCCGTAATTTTGGAGAGCCCGCGCGGCTTGGCGGACGCGACGCTCGGAGCCCTGCCCGACCTGGCGAAGCGCGCCGATCTTGTGGTGCTATTGGGCAAGGCGCTGGATTTTTCGCTGAAATGGGCGGCCGCTCCGAGTTTTGCTGCCGACGTCCAGGTCATCGCAATCGATCCGGACGCGGCGCTGACAGATCGAGCGAAGCGTGAGAAAGGCGATGCCCTGCTCTTCGCCTGTGTTGCGGATCCGGCCTCGGCCGCGGAGGCGCTTGCCGCCGGTGCCAAGCAGGCAGGCGATACCGCCTGGCTCGCCGAAGCCCGCCGTGCGCGCGACATGAGGCCGGCATCGTGGCAGGACGTCGTGTCGCGCACGCCGGACCGGCTGCATCCCGCGGAAGTCTTTCGGGTCTTGCGCCCTTTCGTCGAGCGCGATCCGGAAGCTATCCTCATTTGCGACGGCGGGGAATTCGCGCAGTGGGGCCAGAGCATGCTCCCGGTCCGGCGCCGTCTCGTCAACGGCGTCGCCGGCGCGATCGGCAGCTCGCTCTCGTTCGCGCTGGCGGCGCGCATGGTCGAGAGCAAGGCGCCGGTGTTCGCGGTGCTCGGCGACGGCACGATCGGCTTTCACATTGCCGAATTTGAAACGGCGGTGCGACGCGCCTTGCCGTTCGTCGCGATCCTCGGCAACGACGCGCGCTGGAACGCGGAAAGCGAAATCCAACGCCGCGACTACGGCGCGCACAGGATGCACGGCTGCGAGCTTTTGCCGGTCCGCTATGATCAGGTCGTGCAGTCTCTCGGCGGGCACGGCGAATGCGTGGAGCGCGCTGCCGACCTGTCCGCCGCGATCGAGCGCGCCCTGGCCAGCCGCAAGCCGGCATGTGTGAACGTGATGATCGAGAGCACCGCCGCTCCCGCGCTCCGCATGCCGCTTTGATCAATACAAAGTGCTGACCGATGTGGTGGGCGCACGAGGATTCCAGCCCAATGTTGGAGCCAAGTCATGAGCAATAGACAGCGCAAAATCAACGAGCTTCGGGAGGCACTTTGAGGACGCCGGCGCATCAGCACCGACAAAGGATAATAGACCATGGGCTTGTCAAACACCGGCAGCAGCTGTTTGGAGATCACCCTTGTTACCGGGTAGAGACGTGTGCCGGTGCCTCCAGCGAGGACGATCCCCTTCATGCTCTTGACCTCGCCAGTGTTTAGCTTTTCATAACATAGTGCGCGCGTTATACAAGCAGAGCGCGAGCTGGATCATGTCGGCTGGCACGCAAAATCATGAACGTTATTCGAACGAAGATACCTGAAGTGTTGATCATCGATACGCAAGTATTCGGTGACGAGCGAGGCTTCCTTTTTGAAATGTTCAAGGCCGACCTTTATGCAGGTTACGGAATTACCGGACCGTTCGTGCAGGACAACCTATCGCGGTCTGCCCACGGCGTGATCCGCGGCCTGCATCTTCAGAATCCAAAATGCCAGGGTAAACTTGTCAGCGTCTTGCGTGGTCGCGTTCTCGACGTCGCGGTCGATGTCCGTCTCGGCAGCCCGACATTTGGACGACATGTTGCCGTCGAATTGAGCGAGACCAACCGACGCCAGGTCTGGGTACCGCGTGGATTTGCCCATGGCTTCGCAGTCCTCTCTGAAACGGCGGACTTCTTCTACAAGTGCGACGAGGTTTATAGCCCGTCCGAGGAAATAGTGGTGCGTTGGAATGATCCGGCAATCGGTATCGCGTGGGGGCTGACCTCTCCTGTGCTGTCGGCGCGTGACGCCTCGGCCCCCTTGCTCGCCGAGGTTCGGGCTCTGCCGGTCTACAAGGAACTCTAAGTGCTCATAATGATCACCGGGGCGACGGGACAGATCGGCAGCGCCCTCCTCAATGCACTCAAACCTGCAGGTTTTATCGTCGCGACCGGCCGGAACGAACTTGATCTCTCACAACCTGGACAAATCGCTGCCGTGCTTGGTCGCATCGGTCCGGACCTGATCGTCAATGCCGCCGCCTACACGGCGGTCGATCGCGCCGAGGACGAACGGGAGACGGCGTTTCGGGTTAATGCCGAGGCTCCCGGCGCCATTGCCCAGTGGGCGGCGCAGCGCCGGGTGCCATTCATTCATTTCTCCACGGATTACATATTTGACGGCATGGGTTCGCGCCCGCTGCGCGAAGACGATCCGGCAAATCCTTTGTCCACTTACGGTGCGAGCAAGCTGGCAGGCGACGACGCAGTGCGCTCTGCCAATGGCCCTCATCTGATTGTTCGCACGTCATGGGTGTACGCCGCGCAGGGAACAAATTTCTTGCGGACGATCGTGCGGCTTGCAATGCGAAGTCAGGACTTGCGCATTGTCGCCGACCAGGTCGGCGCACCGACTTCAGCTCGGCTGATCGCCGAAGCGCTCGCCGGAATCATCGGGACGGATGGCGCGCTTCTGGCAGACCGTTTGGCTGCATCGGATGGTACGATCAACATTACTGCGTCGGGTGAAACGAGTTGGCACGGGTTCACCGTCGCAATTGTTGAGGGTCTCCGAGCGCGCGGCGTCGCACTTGCGACCGAGCGTATCGTACCGATCGCGACCAGGGATTATCCGACCAAGGCCATACGACCGGCTAATAGCCGCCTTGACTTGACGCGCCTCGGGCGCGTGTTCCAGATATACCCCCCTAGATGGGATCAAGCGCTCGCCGCAGAACTCGATCAAGTGGCGGGCAATCCTTGCTAAACCCTTGAATTCACGCCAAAAGAGCTATACATGTGCCGTTGCTCGCAGGTTTAATATGCCTGCAGCCTTCACAACAATTGTTCCGCGGCTCGTGCTTCGGTCAAATCGACGAGTATACGATCAATGACTTATCCGGAAGCAGAGCAGAATCCGAATTTTCCTAAAATCGAAATCGAGATTATCAAAAGGTGGGCGGAAGATCGCACCTTCGCGGACTCGGTCAATCGCCGGCCGCGCACGATCGGTGAGCAGTCGAACGAATTTGTGTTTTACGATGGCCCACCATTTGCCAATGGGCTGCCGCATTACGGACATCTCGCGACCGGCTTTGTCAAAGATCTGGTTCCTAGATACCAGACCATGCGCGGTCGCCATGTTCCAAGACGCTTTGGCTGGGATTGCCATGGCTTGCCGGCTGAACTTGAGGTCGAGCAAGAACTCGGCGTTCACGGACGCACTGCGATTCTGAAATACGGAATTGCGGAATTCAATGCGCGATGTCGAGAAGCCGTTCTGAGATTCGCGAATGAATGGGAATGGTACGTCACCAGGCAGGCACGCTGGGTGGACTTCCGGAACGACTATAAGACCATGGACCTGCCATTCATGGAGAGCGTCCTATGGGCTTTCAAGGAGCTTTGGAGCAGGGGTCTGATCTACGAAAGTTACCGCGTGGTGCCTTACTCTTGGGCGGCGCAGACACCGCTTTCGAATTTCGAGACGCGTCTGGACAATTCATTTCGTGAGCGTGTCGACCCGGCTCTGACGGTCGCATTCACGTTGCTGCCGGATCTGCAAGAACCCGAGCCGGTCAAGCTCTTGGTGTGGACCACGACTCCCTGGACCTTGCCGTCGAATCTCGCGCTGTGTGTGCGTGAAGACCTTGATTATGCCGTCATGGAAGGCAACGGAGAACGCTGGATTCTTGCCGACGCCGCCATCGAGCGTTACGGCCGGGAACTGAGGGGATTCAAGCAGATCGCGACTATCAAGGGCGCCACGCTGGTCGGCCGTCGATATCAGCCGCTGTTTCCATATTTTCGCGACGCGGCAAATTCATTTGTAGTTTTGACCGCCAACTTCGTCAGCGCGGAAGATGGCACCGGCATCGTTCACATCGCGCCGGGATTCGGCGAAGAAGACCTGGAGGTCGGAAAAGCGAATAATCTTCCGGTGGTCGTGCCGGTCGATGTCGCCGGTTGTTTCACCGACGAGATTCCGGAATACGCAGGGCAAAATGTGTTCGAAGCCAATGCCAACATCATCAGAGACCTGAAGGTACGGAAGGTCGTCGTTCGACACGAACAGTATCGGCATAACTACCCGCATTGCTGGCGAACCGATCAACCCCTCATCCATATGGCGATCAACTCATGGTATGTCGCGGTCACTCAGTTTCGCGACCGCATGGTTGAGCTGAATAGTGAAATACGCTGGGTCCCGGAGCACGTCCGTGATGGTCTCTTTGGCAACTGGCTGGCTAATGCGCGCGATTGGAACATTTCGCGCAATCGCTTCTGGGGTACCCCGATTCCAATTTGGCGAAGCAGCGACCCCCGTTACCCGCGCGTCGACGTGTACGGCTCTCTCGACGAGATTGAGCGTGATTTTGGCGTGCGGCCGACTGATTTGCACCGGCCGAGCATCGACGAGCTTACGCGGCCGAATCCAGACGATCCGACCGGCAAGTCTGTTATGCAGCGCGTGCCCGAGGTGCTCGACTGCTGGTTCGAATCGGGTTCGATGCCATTTGCGCAGCTGCATTATCCTTTTGAGAACAAAGCCCGCTTCGAGGAGAATTTTCCCGGCGACTTCATTGTTGAATATGTCGCACAGACCCGCGGCTGGTTCTACACGCTCATGGTATTGTCGACGATCCTGTTTGACCGCGCGCCTTTCCGGAACTGCATCTGCCACGGAGTTGTATTGGACAAGCAAAACAAGAAACTGTCCAAGCGTCTGAAAAACTATCCCGATCCGATTTTCGTGTTGGATACATACGGCGCGGACGCATTGCGCTGGTACATGCTGTCGTCGCCACTCATGAGCGGCGGCGATCTGGCAATGTCCGAGGATGGCAGCGACATTGCGAAAGCGATGCGCCAGGTGATTCTGCGTATTTGGAATGCCTACAGCTTTTTCACTCTTTATGCGAACATCGACGGGGTGCGCGCCAAGCTCCGGACGGATCAGCAGCACCCGCTGGATTTGTATATCCTGGGAAAAGCGCGAAACCTGATCACCGACATTAGCGCGCGGCTCGACGTATACGACCTACCAGGCGCTTATGCGATAGTCCCCAGTTTCGTCGACGCACTCAACAACTGGTACATCCGCAGCAGGCGTTCCTCTTTTTGGTCCGATGAGCCGACACAAGAGAAGCAGGACGCGTTCGACACACTTTACAGCGTTCTCGTCTTATTCTGCCAGGCGCTGGCTCCGATGCTGCCGCTCATCGCGGAGCGCATCTACACCGCATTGACCGGCGAACGCAGTGTGCATCTGAGCGACTGGCCCGATGTCCAGGCTTTGCCGCTGGACAGCGATCTTTTGCACAGAATGGATTTAGGCCGCGATATCTGTTCAGCGGTCCTGACGCTCCGGGAGCTGCATCGGCGCCGCACGAGATTGCCGCTGAAGAAGCTGACAATCGCGCATCCGGAGGCGGCGATGCTGGAGAGCTATCGCGAAATTATCGCCGATGCGATAAATGTGAAGAGCGTGGTTTTTACGTCCGACGTGGCCGCGTTCGGTTCGCGCGATATCAAGGTCAACTCGAAACTCGGCGCCAGGATCGGGCCAAAATTCAAGGAGGTCCTCGCCGCACAGCGCTCTCGAACCTGGATCATGCGGGATGATGGACGCGTGGAGATCGCCGGCATCATTCTTGCTCCACACGATTTTGAATTAAGGCTACATACGGCGGACGAGCTTGTCGCCGAGCCTTTTGACGCCTGGCGGGGAGTCGTTGTGCTCGACACCAATATTTATCCTGAGCTGCAAGCGGAAGGTTGGGCGAGGGACTTCGTTCGGCTCGTTCAGAATGCGAGAAAGCAGGCCGGCCTGCAGGTGATCGACAGGATCAATATCGCGGCCTCGGTGTCCCCCGAGCTCGTACACGCCCTTCGTGAGCATGCTGCTTACATTAGGCACGCGACATTGGCGAAGAATTTCGACTTGGTTACCGATATCCCGAGTGGCGATGGAAAAATCGTCGAGGACGTCGATCACCACCACGTCCAGTTTAGAATAGAACGAGCAACAGCATGAAGTTCAAGCCTGCTTGGCAGCGTCACCGCGATGTCCCAGGTAATCAAACGGGGCACGCTGACGTCAGGAAGCTTGGTAACCGAAGGGTATGCTGGCGTGCATCTGCCCAAGCAAGAGCGCTAGACGACCTCCAGTTCCTCCAGATTGCCATGCCGCGCCACGGGACTGATCCGGCGCGTCGGGAAACGTTGCGCAGGCCACTGTCGATCTAGATATTCGATATACTGCGGCCAGCGTGACAGAAAGCTGGCGAACTGCTTGGCGCGAGTCGTTTCTCGACCTTCCTGCTTCAGGTGCCAACACCGCCACTCCAGCGCCGGCGCCACTTTGAGTCCATACGCAACCATTGTTGCTCCGAACGACAGATCGTCGACGCCCCAATGGTTCATGCCTCCTTGTTCTACAAACCCTCCGGCCTCTAAGACGTCCGTTCGCGCCATAGAAAGACCATGCGAGGAGACGAGTGTGGGCAAGTCCCAAGGGCCTAGGGCGGCGCCGAAGCCAAGATTCTCTGAGGAATCCGGACTCCTCAATAATCCTCAGAGTTCCACGACGCTGCTCGGCGTCGAAGATGGAAAGGCGAACGTGGCTCGGCTTTATTTCAGTGACCCACCGCCAGTCCGCCTCCAATGCCGGCGGGACTCGTCCCGCCGCCGTGAATGCAGCCCATTCCGCATCCTCGCGGAATGCCAAGAAGATCATTTTCTCAATGCATTGATGACGTAATGCCGCCGCCAGGGTCACAGTTTCGGGGCCCAGAAGGTCGTCGTCCATTAAAACCAGAACGTCCCCATCGGCACATTGGATTCCGACATTGCGCGCGGCAGAGTAGCCCAGGTTTGTTCGGACTCGAATGAGCTTCACATTGAACGCGCCGGCACCACCGACCAAAAATGCCGGCGGGATCGGGACCGCTGATCCGTCGTCAACCAGGACCAGTTCGAAATTCCGATACAGCTGATTGCGCAGAAATTGCGCGACATACGGCAGTGTACGATGCCCGTTATACGATGGCACAACGACGCTGACCGACGCCGTGGGCGATTTGACGGATGCCGCACGAACCGGCGAGACGCGCGTCAATTCCTGCCCAGTTTCGCGCAAAAATGCCCGTTCTTCCGCCGTGTAGTCGTTGCAGCGGTTCCGGATCATTTCACGCAGGGTTGATTTCGAACGGCCTTGCAAAAGTAACTCCTGCACCAAGCGCGGAAGTTTCGGCGCGCCTTTGCCAACTTGACGCATCCGGATTGGAAATCAATTCAGTCGAGGTGGGTCGTCTCCGCGAACAACTGGATTGGATGCCGCCCCGACGCTTGATACAATCACTGCTTGAATACTGTTCGATTCTGTGCTTAGATTGTATGGTGTGACGTTTACACCTTCAACCCAAATCACGAGGTGCGCGGATGGCCGCCACAAAGGAAGACCGGCAAGCCTATTTAGCGGCGAGGCTTGCTAAGTTGAAAGCCGTATTGATGCTAACGCCTGCTCAAGAAAAGCATTGGCCGGCGGCTGAAGCAGTGATGCGCGACGTAGCTAAAGCTCGTTTTTTGCGCGGTCGGGAAATTTACCAGGCACGCGCTCAGGAAAAGAAGCAGAAACAGGGTTTGGATTTAGCAGCGCGATTGCGCGACAGGGCCAAAGGCCTCAGGTCCCAAGCCGATCGAGTTGAAAAGTTCGCAGATGCCGCGAAGCCGTTGCTTGACAGTCTCGGCCCCGCTCAGAAGCGCCGTTTCGGCTTGATGCTTCGCGCTGCCAGTCGACGCAGGGCCGGATTGCGGAAGTGGGGGAAGTTGGTTCGCCATATGAAGAAGAGCCAGGCTGCAGCAGCCTGAGGCGAAAACACGTCGTTATATCGACTTCGCGGACACGCATGTTCAGGTCTCAGGCAGCGTCGCCCAATCGGGCCTAACCGCTGCAGGGATAGTTCTGTAACAGGCGTTTCCGCGGAGGCGTATCTTTGCAAGCAAATATTACACGTCCGCGCTTAGCGGCGAGCAGCCTGAAAATTGGACGGGCATCGCAAAGTGCCGACCTGAGCTTAGTCTTTAGCGCCTGCTCTGCCCGCCGCATTGGCTATGCGTTCACGGCGCGAATCCGCTCCGGCCGATGCGCCGCAGATGGATCAGTAATCACGATCCAAGCATATTTAAAATCATTGAAATTCAACCTCCGATAGCGGACCTTCGTCACGGCTCTGCCGCAACTACAATGGTCCGACAGATGATTATGCCACCCACCGTTGACAGGACGAAAATCGTGATAAATAGTCCCGGAAGGCAGCGCCGCGATCTGGAACAATAGATGCGCCATCGCAGCAGCTGTCGTCGTAGAAACTCTCCCGCTCGGTAGTTGGAGGCGAACATGCCAGTCGATGAATCTGAAAACTTAAGAGTGCTCGTCAATTTGATCAAGGAAGTGAAGCCGAGCCTGGGCGATAGCGCAATTAAAACGGAAGATTCGTTGGTTGAAAATCTAGGACTCGACTCTTTGGATATTATGCAACTTGCCCGGAAAGTCCGCCGGAGTGCCGGCCCTGCTTTCGACCCACAAGCCTGGGCGGCAAATCACGAAGTACACAAATATTCTGTCCAATCTCTCTTGGACGCCATGGCTGGAACGCCGGCCGCCATGGCAAAAAAGGGACTCTCGTCCGATCAAAAGGGGCTCAATGTATAGATGCGGGTATTGAACGCTCGCAGCTAGGTGGCCTTTAAGTGGTGGCTGGGCGGAGCCATTTAGATGAGCGTATCAGACCGCCGAGTGGCGATAGTAACGGGCGGCTCTCGCGGAATTGGTGTCGCTATCTGTCGTCGTTTGGCGCGCGATGGAATGAGTATCCACTTGGTTTACCAGAACGCCGACAGTGCCGCACAATTGGTCGCAAGAGAAATCGAAGCTACCGGCGGTCGGGCATCCGTTCACAAGGCCGATGTCGCTGACGAGGCTGAAGTGCGAACGCTCGTCGAGCGAGTATTGAACCAAGACGATACCGTACATGTTCTGATAAATAATGCGGGGATTATCGACGATCGGCTTTTGGAACTGACGAGTTTGGAGCAGTGGGACCGTGTGCTGCGCGTCAATTTGACCGGCTCTTTTCTTATGTCCCGGGCCGTGATTCCCGCCATGATCGATCAAGGGTGGGGACGCATCGTCAATATCTCATCGAATTCGGTGCGCATACCCAGCGCCGGCCAGACTGCCTATGCGGCGTCTAAAGGCGGATTGGAGGCCTTGACCCGCAGTCTGGCCGTGGAGGTCGGGCGCAAGGGAATTCGCGTCAATGCCGTCGCGCCGGGCAGAATCAAGACCGACATGACAGCCTCACTTGCAACGCGGCCGGGCGCGGAAGAGACCGGCGCGAGATGGGGCTCGCCGGAGGATGTATCGGGAATTGTAGGATTTTTGGCGAGCGACGAGGCCGACTACATTCAAGGCCAAACAATTACTGTTGACGGCGGAAGGTTGGTAATGCGCCAGCGCGTTGCCAAACACAAAGTGTGATGGGACAGGCGATGTCGAACATACCGCAGAATGGCCGTCGGCGCGTGGCGTATTGGGAAGATCTCATAGATATTCCAATCCGGCGATATGGACCCGTTGTTTTTACATCTCAGCTGCTTGATCAACTTCTAGACCTGATGGGAGAAAGACATCCTATCCACGACAGCGATGCGTTCGCGCTGAAAACGTCGCGAAAGCAACGTATTATCCCCGGCGGGTTTATACATTCAATTACATCGGGATGGGTCGTGCAGCACGGCGCTCCCGCCGCAGTAGTGGGACTGAGATCCGTCACGTGGGATTTCGTTCGGCCGCTTTACCCGGACAAGCCGTTTTTCTTTACAAACAACACCGTAAGTGCCGTCGAAATTGACGATCGCCGCGGTCTCCTAAACACCGAGCGCAGAGTATTTGACGAGACCGATCACGTGTACGCAATCGGTCGAATGAACGTGGTGATGTTGCGGCGCCCAACCCGTAGTGCCGATAACGGTAAACCGCGCCCCGCTCCTGCGGGGAGCACGGCTAAAACGGGCGGAGGATTGCATGGGCATTGAAGGCCAACCATTGAAGGGAAAGGTGGCCTTGGTCACTGGCGGCTCCAGAGGGATCGGCGCGGCAATTACCCGTAAGCTTGCATCGTGGGGCTGCACTGTATGCATCAACTATGTCGAGCGTGAACGCCCCGCGCAAGAGCTCGCGGAGGAATTAGAGCGCAACGGCAGCAGCGTCAGCCTTCACCGTGCCGACGTCAGCGAGCCGGGCGACATAGAGAAAATGATGGAAGATATTGGCGCTCAGTACGGCGATCTCCATATTCTCGTCCACAACGCCGGCGCCACGAAATTTTCCCTGCTCGAAGACGCTACGGTAGCTCACTGGCAATTTGTCCAGGATACCAATTCCCGTTCGACCTGGCTCCTGGCCAAGCTTGCCCTTCCGTTGATGCGCGATCGGCCGGGCGCTCGATATATCCCCATCACAAATTCCGCTTCCGTGAAGATCATTCCGAAAGGTGGACTATTTGCCGTCGCCAAAGCAGGCATGGAAGCTCTGACGAAATACTTGGCCTTTGAATTGGCGCCGTACGGAATCGTCGTCAACTGCGTCCGCCCCGGCCTTGTTCAAACCGGCGTCTTCAAAGTCAGGCCGGAATTTAGTGTCGGCGTGAAGCGTGAATTGGCCATTTCTCCATGGCGGGGAAGCCGAACGACCAAGGTAGAGGATGCAGCTGATGTCGTAGCCATACTGTGTCTCGACGAAGCTGGTTGGATATCGGGAGAAATTATTACGGTGGATGGTGGGTTCCACCTATGGGGCATGAGGAGAGGAGGCGAACCGTCGCCGGAGTGACATAGCTGGAGACCGTTTGCACGGTACCGCGAATTGCGAGCTCTCGATTTTGTGTCAGGCCGATTTTGAGCGATTAACGAAGCTGGAGCGAGGTAACCAGAAAACCGACAGGAGCAATTCTTGTCCAACGTGGTGATTACTGGAACTGGAGTGATCTCGGCCGCGGGACTAGGCGCAAGTCGTATCGTTCGCGCAATGGCTTCCAATGTGAGCCTGTTCAATGGTGGGGCCGCACAGGATCAGAATTCCGGACGTCTGCCTTGGCCGATCGCGGAAGTGCGCTCAGCGGACACGCTGTGGCCGGATGATGACCCGTGGTGGATCAACAATCAGAAATTCGCCAACGTCTCGGCCCACTGGGCCGTCACTGCAGCGCTCGCGGCACTCGAGAGGGCCGGAACCTCCGATAGCAGTGACTCGGTGCGGTGCGGAGTGGTTATGGCAGTCCCCTCCGGCGAGGAGGAAGGGGTAAAAATCATTCCCAAGTTGGCTGCTTTGGCCCAGGCTGACCCGCGGCCCCTGGCGACGCTCCTTTACGAAGAAGTGCCGGATTACTCATATGTCCGTGGAATTCCCTCACAAACCGGTCAGTTCATAGCAAAGGCGAGCGGCTTTCGCGGATCTAATCTGGCGGTGTACGGCGAGTCCGGCGCCGGTGGGTTAAGCGCGGCATCATTGGCTTTACGCCTTTTGGAGAGTGGAGAGCTCGACCGCGTTATCGTCGTCGGCGTCGGTCCGCCATTGTCCCCGCCCGCGCTGGCCTCACTCGACCGCACCGATCCGCTCGGAACAGAGGCAGCAATTGGGCGCGGTCCGTTTGATGTAGAACGCCGGGGCACTCTAATCGGTCAAGGCGCGGCAGCTATCGTACTCGAGCAGAAGGACGCTGCACAGAGACGCGGTGTCGAACCGTTAGCCGAGTTTTCGTGTTGCGAAGCTGTCTGCGCAGCCAGCCTCCCGCAAGCGATTGGGGCGGCGGTGGATTTGGTGTTGACCCAAGCGGATCAGGAGCCGGCTGTCTGGTGGGCTCACGGCACCGGATCGGTGCTTCTGGACGCAATGCAGTGCCGCGCCGTGGGGCCGCTGATCGAGGCAACAACGACATCGACGAAGGGGACAATTGGCGATGCCTTCGAATGTGCGGGTTTGATTGACGTCGCGGTGGCCGTCGAAGCCCTTAATCAGGAAATTGTTCCGCCCATTGGGTTATTGCAAAAACCCGACCCGGCGCTCGGCGACATAGATTTCGTGCTGGATTCCTCGCGCCCGGTTCGGGGCGTCCGAAGTGTGTTGGTTACGGCATCGGGCCATGCCGGCAGCGCGATGACCGCGGCGGGCGCAGCCTTGATTACGCGAAATGGGGCGGACCAATGACGAACCAAATCGTAATCACCGGTATGGGAGCGGTAACTCCAATTGGAGCCAGCGTAGAATCGTTTTGGCAATCTAATTTAGCCGGCAACTCTGGATTGGGATTCGAAAGCCAGATGGATTTGTCCGGACTACCGTGCGGATGGATTATCGGAACGATTCCAGAAGGCATCAAGCAATCCATTAATGAGCGATGGGGCGCACCGGGCCGCTCCATGGGAGATGCATTGATGCGCGATGCCGTCGATCAAGCGCTGGATGATGCTCAGTTCAGTGAGCCGCTCGCGCGCTCCGCCGCGTTAATATGGGTAAAAAGTTGTCCTACAAGCGGGTCCTCTCCTAAAGAATATGAAATCTACATGAAACAGCAGGCTCAACGTTACCACGCTGCAGGTGACGACCCGGGAGCCGTTGTTCAATACATCCGTGCACAATCTTCGCCGCCGGGAGTGGTCGACTCATCTAACTTTCCGACCGAAATGTCGGTACGGCTGGGCACTCCGCTATTGGCGGCGAGGCTTGAGGCTACCTGCGCGGGAGGCCTACGCGCAGTCGCTGAGGGCGCTCGGTTGATAAAAATGGGCAAGGTTGATTTTGCAGTCGTAGCGGCAAGCGTTATCAGGCGCACGCATTATGTATTGTCACAATACGGGCAGCTGATGGCACTGTCTCGATGGAAAGGTCCCGCAGCGCAAGCTTCAATGCCTTTCGACAAACGACGTTCAGGCATGGTTATTTCGGAGGCCGCCGGTGCGCTCATCCTTGAAAGTGCCGAGCACGCCAAAGCTCGTGGCGTCAAAGAAGTCCATGCCGTCCTCGGCGGATGGGGCCTGGCCGTAGATACCACCCATGTTACCGCACCGCGCGTGGAAATGGTTGAGCGGGTGATATGTACCGCTCTCCACGAGTCAGAATTGGGAGTTGAAGATGTCGATACGATCAACGCACACGGGACGTCGACCCGTCTAAACGACATCACAGAAGCGCGCGCGCTTCATAAGGTATTCGGCGAACGTATGGCGGCCCTCGATGTCTGCGCCGTAAAGTCCCTGACTGGCCACGGCTCAGGGGCGTCGGGTATCCTTGAAACGATAGTGGCGGCGCTGACACTTTGTCGTGGCGTGGTGCCTCCTGTCGTCACCTGCACCGAGCCGGATCCTGAGTGCAACGTAAAAACTCATCTGACACCGGCGGAACGGCCCATATCAACCGTGATAAAGAACTCTTTTGGGTTTGGCGGGCAGTATGCGTCGATGATATTCAAGCGGCCTTCTAATGCGCGCCGTCGTCCGGAGCAGGCCGGCTCCGATATCCGCCGACTTTCAGAATCTGGCAGCATGGCACACGGAATCAATTGAGCGTAAGCAGCTTAAAGCGGACCCGCACTCCGTTCTCCGCTCATTTTGCGGAACTCGAGAGGGAAGCTCGGTCAATTATGTTTCCAGTGTTGCCGGGACCATGCGTCCACCAACATCAACCGATCAAACCCATGAACGCCTCCCGCACAAACATTTGCGTGTTGGAAAGCTCCAGAATCTCGGAGAGTGAGCTTCGCGCAATAACGGCAATCCTGTCATCCGACGAGATGGCACGCGCATCCCGGTTTTATTCCGAAGCTGACCGAATCGGATATCTCTTGGCTCATGGTTTGACCCGCCTGGCGCTGGCGCAAGCTGCAGATTGCAGACCCGCAGATTTACGATTCGGCAAAGAGAGCTCCGGGCGGCCATACGTGGCTGAACCGCATGAAGCCACCCCCCTCTATTTCAATCTCAGTCATACCAAAGGGCTCGTCGGAGTCGCAGTTTCAACCGGCCCCGTCGGTCTTGATGTTGAATGCCTTGATCGCGAGATCAACCCCATCGAAATTGCCGATGATATTCTAACGGCGGCAGAGGTTCGTTCGTTGCTCGCTCTCAATCCGGTCGAGATGCGACAACGGTTCTTTCGTCTCTGGACCCTCAAGGAATCCTATCTCAAGGCCATCGGTGCCGGTTTTTGCGTCGAGCCGAGATCGTTTTCGTTCGAATTCAACGAAGACCACCTGACATTCCATCCGCCGGCTAATGACGCTACTGCTTGGAACTTTCATTCAGATCTCTTCGGCAGCACGCACTGCGTTGCTGCGTGTTATGCGTCTTGCGAGGATTCGGTACAGATTCACGATGGCCGTCGGCTCTTGCTCGACGCTGTGACCCAGTCGGATTCGGCTTTACGCGTGTTCGGATAATTGGTTGGTCAATTTCGACGGTACTTTCATTGAAATATTATGTTGATGAATTGCGATGGCGAATCCCGTGCGCGATCGTGAGAAAACCGGAAGACTCTGTCTGTCAACAGTCGAAGGCCTCAGCTCAATCGGTGACGATCCGTCGTTCACCATCGCCATCCAGAAGGCGGGGAATAAACGTCAGGATAAAGAACTTTTAAAAGCTGATCCGTTTTACTCACCGTGCTAAAGGCCAAATCCTGTTCCTGGTCCGACCATTTATTCACGTTGAATGTCGCTCTTGGCTTCAGCCGCAGTTCACCAAGCGGCCCGATATCGGCAATTGTCGGCCTTGTAGATGTCGTCGCCATGCTCCTGGCCAACACGCCCCAATCGTGATTGTCCGATGGTATACCAAACGCGCGAAGCTGCCCTATGAGGTGCTGCAGTACGGTCTCCGGCGCTTCACAGAGCCTGTCATAACTGACTGCAATCGTTCGATTAGCGGGAAGCAGCGACGCACAGGTGTAAAAGTCGGCCCAGACCTGGCCTCGCTCGGCGACGGTCTTCCCAGCCCATTCCCAGCCGTCTCGAAACGACCGTTCCAAGCTCTGGATTACTCCGGAGTAATGCCGGATCGTGATCACAAATAATGCCGAAGGGAACAGCTCACTGAGGTAGTCGGCAACATGGAAATTCCATGGGGTCGATTCCACAAAAAACGCCGCTCCGATTCGTTCGATCTCCCTATTCACAAAGCTTGCAGCATGCTCCTGCAACTCTTGAATATATTTGTCCTTCAGGAGGCTCTCGATCCGCCTGTACTCCCGTGGCACTATTACTTTTGTAAGATAAAAGCCGGCAAACTCCCCGATGTAAATGCCAGCCTTCGAGCTGCCGAGGAAGGTCCCTAACATTGTCGTCCCGGAGCGCGGCGAGCCAACCACGAATACAGGAACTGCTTTCTGCGGAATCACTATTCCCCCCTTCCCCAACAAGCTCTGTCTGAAAAGTCCTGTCGGCGCCGCGCACGCCGTACTCCACATTGCCGGTAAGGATCGACCGCCATCAGCGTCCTGACGCCTCCCGGAGTTCCCGCCGAAGTTTATTCTGTGCCAGAAACCCGTCTACGTGAGCCAGAGCATCCGAAACATCAACAGGAGTTTGCGCTTCAATTGTTTCGGCATTCGGTAGCGCAGCACGACGATCTCGACCACTTCTCTTAGCTATATTTGGCCATTTATCCAACTTTGCCGTTGCCGATGCGACAAACGCGCCGATGCGGTTCTCAAGGTCAGAGCGAGTGAGGCTCCCGCGGGTCACATCGCGGGCAAGTTCTGCGGCAAAGACGAACAACGCGGTTGTCTCTGCCGGTGAGTTCATGCCGGCCCACTCAAAAATCCATGATGGAGTGGCAACCCTGCCGCCGAGTTTCTCCTCCACCGAGATTTGCGGATTTGGCTGAATCCAGTAGTGCGAATTGCGATCCATAAATCCCCCCCACTTGAGAGGCTTATCTTCCACCAAGCATCCGAGAGGCTCCACGAAGCAGTTCGCCGTAAAGTCATACTGTCCAAAATCAACCAGAACGGCAGACAGTGGCGCCAAAGTAGCGCCCCGCACGAGTTGAACATTGACCAGGTCGAATTTTACTGGCGCCTGCAAGCGCGCTGCCGCCAGGAAACGCTCCAGGGCGGCTGACGGTATCCTGTCCAACGCTCCGCGGAATGCAGAGCGTAAATCCCCTCCTTCGCGCCAAATTCGAAACTCCATGTCAGGTGAGCATGACGTCACCCCAAAGCGCCGTAACATGAATTCGATGGCAAGCTTGATTCGGTGCAGCTCACTACCGTAATCCGGGCGCTCGATGTTTCTGAGCGGACGCTGGTGGGCGCGTCGGATGATGGCGCTCGCGGGAATCAAAGACCCTCCGTTGACCTTCATCCGAAAGCCGAGGTCGAGAATGGCATATATGCCAACTCCACGAACGTCGACTTCCAAATATTCAAATATTCTTTCGATAATAAATTGCGTAATCAGCTCGCCCAGGGCGGTAGGCAGTCCGAGCAGGCCACTGCCATGAAGTTGATCCAAGGGAACTTGGCCGACTCCGACTCCGCAACCTTTTACATCTAAAAGACCATCTGACCGAAGGTCCGGATGCGGATATGCGCGATCTGGCCAGGTATCCGACAGCTGCACAACAAGGGCTCTGCCATAACGCGGCGGGCGATAGCCGATCCGAGCGGGTCCGAATACCGGGATTTCTTCACTTGTATTTGTATATCGCAGTTGCGTCTCGGAAATGACTCCAGCATGAAGCAACAGCCACATATCGATATCAGGTCGGCGGGATGCCGATAATGCGTTTTCATCATGCGGCGAATTTTCATCATGCGGCGGATTTATGTCGCATGGTAAGCTTGCGGCAAAGTTGGTGCTCGCAAAGTCGCGCTCAATAAGATCGTAATTGGCCCAGACGACTCGGGCATTTGCCAATGTACGACATGTCTCACTCTTTGTAAGAGGTTCGGCTAAATCTTCGATCGAGCGTAATAACGGCGTTCGCGGGGGCGTCATGGATTTCGATGCACCTTCGGGGATAGACGACCTCACTGCCCCGACGATTTAAGCCGCATATAAGCATCAAGAAACAGTTTGGCAGAGAATTCTGCCTCAACCCCTGGGCGTTCGCGAATCTAGATATTGACCAAAGGGTTGTCAATCGGCAAGAGGCAATGTAAAGTTGACTATCCAATGTGAGCTTGCCGATGTGGAAGCTTGACCTTCGCCCGCTCGTTCGGCGGCTCTATCCCGCGGACGCCGTTACGGACTTGCTTTGTCAGGCCCCGCTGCCGCTCACTTTCAACCTTCTTCGCTCGATTGTGCTCTCGATCGGGTCGTCGCTCGTTTATGAAGTCATTGGCCCGCGACGGTCGCCGAAAAAACCGTCCGCCGTCACCATCGAGATAACCAACGCCTGCAATTTGCGCTGCACCATGTGCAATTTCATCCGGATGGAGCGGGCACCACGGCTGATGGACTTTCAAGTCTTCAAAACGGCGGTCGACAAATCTCGCGCAGCTGGCGTGTCGACTATTCGCCTGCACAGCTACGGTGAGACGTTGCTCCATCCAAAGCTGGGGCAAATGATCAAATATGCGGTCGATACGGGGTTCGAGGTCTGGATCAGCACAAACGGACAACTGCTCAATGAAGCTCGGGCGCGTGAGATCCTCAATGCCGGCGTGTCGTACGTGAGATACTCCGTTGAGGGTGCGACCGCAGCAACGTACGAGAAGGTGCGCGTGCGAGGCAAATGGGACACTCTCATTCGGAATATGAAGCGCTTCAAAGAGCTCCGCGACGAACTTCACCCAACCACGCGCATCGGACTGAATACCGTCTTGATGAAAGAGACTATCGGCGATGTTCATTTGGTTAGCGACGTGTTCGGAGCTTTGGTCGACGAGATAGCAATTAGTCCACTGGAAATGCTCGGCGCTCACGGGGAAGAACTTTCCGGCCCAAGCCTTCTTGAGGCCGACTTGGACCACCGCTCGCGCTCCGCCTGCCGCCTCCCCTGGGAACTGATGAACATCGCCGTGAATGGCAAGGTGAGCCTTTGCTGTGCCGACGTCGAAGCCAGCCACTTGGTGGGTGACATACTCAGTCAGAGCGTGACCGAGATTTGGACCGGAGCCGAAATATCCAAAGTGCGCAGCAAGCATCGCGCGCGCCGCTTCGGCGATGTCGCGCTGTGCAAGCGCTGTAGTTTCGGCGCAACGAATACGACTAAAAACAGATTCCGCTATTCGCTTATCGGCACCGGCCACGTGCGATTTAAGTTACGATAGGCGGGTCATGAAGTTAGTTGTCTTCGTCCTCTCTTATCGATCCGCCGAACATGTTCAAGCCGGCAGCCTGGATCGGATCGTTGAAGCGGCGAGCGATATTTTCGGTTCTCGTGCTCCCGTGGTCGTACTCGACAACTACAGCTGCGACGGTACGTTGAATTTGATTTTGGAGCGCCATCGCGAGCTGGACGTTCTAATGGCGCCTCGCAATCTGTTCTATTGCGACGGCGTCAACGCCGGCTTGCGGTACGTTTTTAAGCGCTATAATCCCGATTTCTACATTCTCTGTGATGCGGATAATTATGTTGAATCAACAACCTTCTCAAAACTCGCCGACCGCGCCATCCGGGATACCGACGCGGGCATCATCCAGCCGCTCGTAAAGAGCAGATCAACTGACGCACTCTACTCTTGCGGGCACTTTTATAACGAGCTGTTCCAATGCAGACCGATGTCGCAGCTTCCGTCGGAGCAAGATCTCCTGACACGCCTGCCTAGTTGCTCCATACTCACCACGCTCTTTCGCAAAGAGATTTTCATCGACTGTGGTCTTCTCGATCCTATTTTTAAGATTTACTACGAATCGAGTGACATCAGTTTTCGCGGCCGGCAGCAAGGTTGGCGATGTGTTTGCGAGACGCAGGCAATTGCCTACCACGACGGCTCTGACGCTTTAGGGCCGGAGAAATTCCACATGAGGTATTTCATAAATCGGAACTGGTTGATCTTCTGGGGCAAGCACGACCGTCAGAAGTATGAATGCGTTTCATCCTGGCAGTTGCGCACGCTCAAGGACCTCGAGCGGCGGTTCGCTGCCAATAACTACGGCCTCGGAGAGCACGAAGAGGCAATTCGTGTCGGTATCCGGGATGGATTGCTCGCGGCAGAAGCGTCGTCAATATCGAGCCGGACAGTGGAACACATAGACGCCTACGATAAATCCCAGTGCATCCTCATCCGAAGTCCCGAATGGAGTTCTTAAACGCCGCATATTCGATCGGTGTAACGAGGCAGCCCCATGAATCTCTTCCAATTCAGCAGCGCCAGAAAGTTGGCCTATCACAGGGAATGGGTGGATGCTTACAAGCGCGGCGAAGTCGTTGCGCCGATTTCAGTCGAGATGGACCTGACAAACAACTGTAATTATGGCTGCCCCAACTGTGTTTGGGGCGAATTCATCACCAATGCGCGCGTCGGAGTACCCAGGGAAGTTGCCTTCCGGCAGATCCGGGAGTGCGCCTCCATGGGCGTGAAGGCGCTGGCATTTTCCGGAGGAGGCGAGCCGTTGCTCAGCCCGATCATCGTCGACTGCATGCGGCTTGCAAAGGAGCAAGGCTTGCAAATCGGCCTGTTCACGAATGGGCTGCCTCTCACGCCTGAACGCGCCGCAGTCATTCGGGAGTGCTGCGACTGGATCCGCATCCACCTCGATGCGGTATCAGCAGATGGATATGAGAGGCGCCACAAGACGAGCAGAGACCACCTCGTACTTCTGGAGAAGAACGTCCGCGAATTGTCCAGGCAAGATTCGTGTGTCGTTGGACTGGGCAGTGTCATCAATCCGGACAACATTTCCGAGCTATGCGGGCTGGTCGACTTCGCCCACCGCACCTCGTGCAAATTCTTCCAAGCGAAACACGATTTTGAGCTGTTGGCGCAGCCTTGGTACGCGGCATGGTGGACAGAGCAAGTTGTCGCGGTTTTGAGCGGCATGGAGAAAGCAGGAACGTATGGGGCCATGGCCCTGCAGTACACGGAAGCCGACTACACGAGACGACCGAGCGCGACAAAGTGCCATATTCACCATCTCACGACGGCAATCAACGCAAACTCAGAGTATGTTTACTGCAAGCGCCTCCGAGACAAGCCGGAATGGTCCGCCGGAAACCTTCGAGACGCCAACCTTCGCGATATCCTGGGCGGTGCGAAGAATAGTGAGCTGAGTGCAAACGTCACTCCCCAGAACTGCGGCATCAACTGCCCCTACATCGAGTTGAACGAGCTGATAGAGGAGGTGGTTTGTGGGGGCTCTGACCTCCCCGCTGGTGACGACAAAAAGCCACTGCACGAACACTTTTTCTAAGGTGCCAGCGAGGAGCTGAAAAGAGTGCGTCAAGAATTTTTTCCGCCACCGCCAGCTGCGTCTTCGCGCGTGCCCTTTGCGCCCCTGAGCCGGATTCCCGAGTTCCTGGTCGAAGAGTTATCTTCGGCATTCTGCCGGTTCCTCCGCGCGGGACAGTATATTCAAGGCCCAAGCGTTGAGCGTTTCGAGGCCGGATTCGCCAAATACCTGGGAGCATCCGATGTCGTCGGGTGCGGGAGCGGTACTTTCGCACTGATACTGGCACTGAAGGCGGCGGGAATTCATTCCGGTGATGAGGTTGTCACTGTCGGAAACACCTACTATGCGACAGCTCAGGCCATCCGGCACGTCGGAGCGCGACCTGTGTTCGTCGACGTCGATCCCGAGCTCGGGCTCTTGGATCCGGATGAACTTGATAAGGCAAGGACGCAGCGCACCAAGGCGGTTCTGGCAGTCCATCTGTATGGAATAGCCTGCCGGCTGCAGCCGATACGGGCGTTTTGCGAACGCAATGGCCTGGAGCTGATCGAGGATTGTGCCCACGCCTTCGGCACCGAGGTCAACGGAGTAAAAATCGGCGCCGAAGCCAAGTTCGCCTGTTTCAGCCTCTATCCCACGAAGACGTTGGGCGCATTCGGCGATGCCGGGATGATAGCAACCAATGATAGTCGCGTGGCAAGCCGGCTTCGCGAGCTGCGCTATTACGCTATCGACCAATCGCGTAGCAACTTCGACCCGGCAGCAGAGCACACACGTCTGGATGCACTTCAAGCTGAGTTGTTATGTGCGGCGATACCACACGTCGACGTTTGGATTGCTCAAAGGAGAGCACATGCAAGTCTCTACCGGTCCGGTCTGTCGGAGATCCCGGGGATACGCATCTCGCCTATTCCGGAAAATCAACTGATTGCGCCATACACCTTCCCCATATTCGCACAGCGACGGAATTGGCTGACGAGCGCGCTGCGCGAACTGGGATTGGACGTCCAGATCCATTACCCCACGAATTTATACGACATGCCGCAATTTGGTGGCCCCGCCTCACGCCGCTTGCCCAACACAGAGCGCCACAATGCCGAGGTTCTAAATCTGCCCGTTCACCCCTATTTGCGTTCTGACGAGATAGATGCCGTCATTGAGACCATGCGGCATTTGCATGCCAGGGAGGATCGATGAAGATTCGTAATGCCCTGCTGCTGTACCCTTCGCAGTTCTACTGCGCCGACGTTACGACGGCTCCGATCGTCGTGAAGACGCAGTTTCTCAAGTTGCTCCGGTGGCTCCGTGATCACGGTGCAAACGTCGAAATCGTCGATCTCGAGCTGGAGTTCGGCCGCCCAAGGACGGATATCGAATGCGAGAAATTTCTTTCTCTGACCCGAAATAGGATTGCGGAAAAGTGTTACGATTTTGTCGGAATTTCCTGCTATACGAGTATTAGTTATCTCAGCACCGTGGCGGTCAGCAAGGTTGTTCGAGACCTATACCCCACCGCAATTATTGCCGTAGGAGGGTATCACCCTCTCGGAAAGCCTGAAGATTTCATCGCGGAAAAGCAGATCGACTTTATAGTGCGCGGCTCAGGCGTAAAGTTTCTGCACGCTCTGCAGAATTCCGCCGCGCTCGATCGGGTGTGTTCGTTCAACGGTCTTTCCGACAGCCTTAGCGACGCCCTCTACGACCAGTACCCTTACCGAAATCGAGGAGAGCCCGGAGTCGCCCATGTGCAACTCAGCCAAGGCTGCCCATTTCAATGCAGTTTCTGCTGCGAGCCCTTTATAGGCAATTCCAAGTATGAACCCATGGATGTCGATGCGGCTCTTTCCGAAATCGATCGAGCTGTAAATGCGCTTTCACCTCGCAAAATCGTAATCGAAGACGTCATATTCGGCTTCAATGCCCGCTGGCGTTACGAGTTCCTGACCCAACTCAAGAAGAGACAATACGATCAAGTATTTTGGCTGGAGATGCGCGCCGATACGCTAACGGAAAAGACCGTGGCGCTGCTCGCAGACATGAACGTCTATATCACCGTGGGACTCGAGGCCCTCTCTCCCGCCACTCTCAAGTACATGAATAAATCGGCCAATCCCGACCGCTACCTGCGTTCCTTCCACGAAAGCGTCGCACTGGCAAACCGCTTTCAGTTGCCGGTCACGTATTCCATAATGCTGAACTATCCGGGAGAAACCTGGCAGAGCTACCTTGAGACCATGGATGCTATTGATGGCACCATAACCGCCGACCAGGGCGGACAATCGCACAGGTTCGACTTCTACGAATATGCATTTTTTCCGGGCAACGCGGTCTTTCAATCGATACAGACGCTGCGGGACGAATGTGGGACGGAGGTTTGCGATCCCGAATGGTACAAGAGAACAACGGGCGATATGCTCGAGATGTCTACATGCAGGGCTCCAAGCAAAGCACTGATCGAGCATGTAGGGGCCGCACAGATCCATTCCTATTATATTGAAGGCGTGGAGAAAATTAACGAACGGTGCCGGCCGACGGCTCGGAGCTTCCTGTTGCGAAAATGGCGGTTCGTCGAAAGTCTGCGATCTCGCTATCCGTCGGACCGATGGAATTACATTTATTCACGATCGAACAGCGCCCATGTCCACGATATCCAGCAGCAAGTTGTCCAGCTGGCTCGCCAGCATGATGCTTTGACGGGCGAATGGGTGAGACGCTGGGAACGCGTAAACATTCCGAGCTGGTGGACGCGAAACGCAATTTGGAACGATGCATTCGACGTCATTTGCGAGCGCAGCGACGATCCGCTGCGGCCCGATACCAAGATGCAGTCGCGGCTCACCGAACAGGTGAATGAGCTGTTGGCCGAACCAGACCACTATTTCAGAACGATAGCCTCTGCGCCGCTTCTCGCCGGCCGCGACCTTTAGCCCCCAGCTCTGACGTTCCCACGGCCGCAGTGGATGTCCGCATTCGGGCTAAAGCGATATCGCACTCTGACCGCGTCATGTCCGCTTGGAACCCATGGCCGACAACCCAGTCTGAGCGGCCTATGACGCTAGCGGCCAAGTTCATGAACTGTTCCGGATTTCCGATCTGTTCCTATGTGGGGAGTGGTGCTGACCCCTTTCGACCCCTCCCGAATAGGGATGGTTCCTTTTGAATTTGTTAGTGGTCCCTTTGCATTGCGGGAACGAATGGCGTTTACTGCCGTTTGTGCCGGGAGTGCCTTTTGACGTGTCGGGGCGTTGCGTATGCCGAACACCGGAGAATATCGAGCGCACGCGGCAGAGTGTGTTCGGCTTGCTCAACAGACCAGCGATCCCCAAAGCAAAAGCTCCCTTCTCGATATGGCCCGCGCGTGGCTCGCCCTAGTCACCCAAGGCGAGAAGAACGCGGAGGCCGCCACGCTGGTCTACGAGACCCCGGCAGCGCCGCCGCAGCCGGTCGCCCAGCAGCAACAGCAACCGCAGCCCAAGAAGGAATAGGCACTCGCCATACGTCTTTTGACACTCGACTTTGACCGGGCGCCATTGCAATATTCGAGCATTATCGGGGTCCTGCACGACGTGTAGCTGCTTCCATGACCATCTATCGGCTGATTGCCAACGGCACATTTGGGCCGACAGAAATTAAAGCGATGACGGCGGCCTATGAGGCTGCGCTGGTCGATCTCGGTTTGGTGGATCGAGACGACCCAATCACGGAAATCGTCGCCACAGCCATCGTCAGCATTACAAGCATGGGCGAGCGCGATCCCGCCACGATCAAAGATCGTGCATTAAATACGCTTGGCGCCCGCAGATTTGGTGCCAACGCCGCATAGGCCGCCTCAGTTGGCGGCCTCTTTGGTGTCTTCATGTTCTAACAATGGGCTGGGCGAGTCTTTGGCGCTCGTATCGCGTGGCACTGGAACAACCAATTCAAGTTCCTGCTAGCCACCGGAAAGGCAGTGTTGGCTATCGTTGGATTCCCGCGGATAACATTTGCGACAAATCAGCCAAATGGCGTTGCAGCCGAGCGACGCTGCGATAAGAAGATCCGCCACTCACATGCGCGGGGCTTTCTTAATACAAACTGTATCGGTTAGAATCCAAACGCCGAATAAAATGTTACTAAGATAACCCCTAGGGCGATTGCGCCTCCAAGCACTACAAATTCGATTTTCACGTTTGCAATGCTCACCGACAGATCGTCACTGTCTAATGGCGAACGGGGCGTCGTCACCGGCCATTCCAGGGCCCATTTCAACCTGGGAGAGCCATAAGCATCCCGCATCGATACCTCCCCATGATCTGAATTAAGTGCCGTTGGGCTAATGAGCCAAAGTAAATGCCGCCTTCCCACGATGCTTCATTGAATGAGCAGCGACGGCTAATGAGTTCTGCTGCTCGACCAATTCAGCACACCGTATCCATCGTTGTGCGATGCTACGCCATACGGTCTTATTCTCGCGATCCCGCGCGGCTTTCGCCATAAGCTCGCATTCGGCGGCGAATCGCAGAAACCGTTCTGACGTGTCCATTGGCCGACCTCCGTGCTCGTCGAGATATCTGAGCAAGCAAACACAATCGCGTCCGAAAGGTTCCGGTCCAGCCCTGCACAAATGTTATGCATCTCACTCCACGCTGTGGACAACCACCCCGCGCATCCGGCACCCCAATGTCGTGGACTTGCCGATGCCGGGCTCTCCTAACAGACAAGCGATCTAAAGTGCTGAAGCGGTGCTGGTTCCACCGGCCCACCTGATCGAACAAAAACAGCCATTTTGTTGGAATGACAGCTGACCGGCTTGTCGGAATGAACCCGGCGGCTGGGGCCAAGTGCTTGATTGGACCAAGTGCTTGATTGATGTGGTGGGCGCACAAGGATTCGAACCTTGGACCCGCTGATTAAGAGTCAGCTGCTCTACCAACTGAGCTATGCGCCCTAACCGCAGAACCGCACGTGGTTAGGCACTTCCACCATGTTGTCGCGGCGCCAATTCGGCGCTCAGACAAAGAAGCCGCCCCGACGGGGAGCGGCACCCTCGCGCAGATATAGCGAGGGGGTCGGGAGCCGGCAAGCGCGCCGGCGGGCGGCTGGCCAATCGCGCGAAAGCCGCTTCGATGTCGTTACGCGGCAAGCCGATTGTCCTCGCCGGACGAATGTCCGAACCGATGCCGAATTGACGGTCCGGAACATTGTGCCATCGACCCGACCAGCGCCGCTAACCCACGATGGATGTTCGCGGATTCTCACCAATCCCGAACATCGAGGTTGCCCGCTAGGTTCGCGCTTTTTTCTGGAATGTTGCCTAAGTATCACAGGAATCGGGTTGCCGGTTTGCTAGTGTGCAGTTTCCTTTTGCTGGCGCGACGGCCACGAACCGGGGGACGGTCCGATGAAAAAGCTTCTCTTTGCAGGCGCGATGCTCGCATCCTTGGCCGCGATCCAAACGGCCAGTGCGGCCGACTTGGCGCTTAAGGCGCCTCCACCTCCGCCGGCGCCGGTTTACAGCTGGACCGGTTGGTATGTCGGCTTGAACCTCGGCGGCAGCTTCGGCAAGGCCGCTGATACAACCACTTTTGGCGCTGCCCCGACAGTATTATCCTCGACATCGTCCCGTCTCGACGGCGTGATTGGCGGTGGTCAGCTCGGCTACAACTGGCAGGTCAACAGCAACTGGCTGTTGGGGCTCGAGGCTGACATCCAGGGCAGCAGCGAGCGAGGCACAGCGACGAGCAGCGCCGGCGTCGCCGGCATATGTGGCGTCATTCTCGCCTTTCCATGTACGACCACCGGTACCCTTGTCGACCAGGAAAAGCTGCCCTGGTTCGGCACGGTCCGCGGACGGATCGGCGTCCTGGCAAGTCCCACTTGGCTGTTCTACGCCACCGGCGGTCTCGCCTATGGCGAAATCAGGAGCAGCGAGACCCTCACCGTTGCTGGCGGCCCCTTTCCCGGCGGCGTCTTCGCCAATAGCTTCAACACCACCAGGGCCGGCTGGACTGCTGGCGGCGGCGTCGAGGGTGTCATAAGCGGCAATTGGACGGCGAAGCTCGAATACCTCTATATGGACTACGGTAAGATCAATAACACTTTTGCGGGAGTGGCTCCGTTCTTCACCCCGATCAATCTGAGCACGCACGTGACCGACAACGTTGTGCGCGCCGGCGTGAACTACCACTTCCACTGAGCGAAAGCTTTCCGCCAAGACCTTTCCACTAAGACAAAGGGCCGCTCCTCGGAGCGGCCCTTTTAGTTTGACGACCGCGCACCTCACTCACGACGACTGTTGCGAACTCTCCGCCAAGCGCCCCGGTCAAGCAGTCCAGCCGGCCAGTCGATCCGCGCTTTTTCCCGAAATGTTGCCGAAGTATCACAGGAATCGGTTCACCGGTTTGCTAACGTAAAATCTCTGCCGACCGATGGCAGACACCCCGGACCGGGAGGCACCCATGAATAAACTTCTTTTGGCAGCGACGGCTCTTATCGGCTTTGCTGCGGTCAACGCGGCTAGCGCGGCCGACTTGGCGCTCAAGGCGCCGCCGCCTCCGGTGGTCGTGGACGAGTGGACCGGTCCGTATATCGGCTTGAATCTTGGTGGCAGCTGGGGACGATCGAGGACGTCTTATAGCGATCCCGATCCCGCCTTTGTGCCGTTCTCCACCTCGCAGCACATGGACGGCGTGCTCGGCGGCGCCCAGATCGGTTACAATGTGCAGATCAACAGGACTTGGCTGCTCGGCCTCGAGGCCGATTTCCAGGGCACCGGCCAGCGCGGTTCGGCGACTTTTCCGCCGATTACGGAAATCTTTGCGGGCGTTGCGGTCACGACAGTCACCACCACGGGAACTTTGACGCAAAAGATGCCGTGGTTCGGCACGGTGCGCGGACGGCTCGGCGTCGAGCCTAGCGAACATTGGCTGCTCTACGTGACCGGCGGTCTGGCTTTTGCTCAGATCAAAAGCACCGCCGCTATCAGTGCCGTCGCTATGACCCCGGGCGGCACGTTCACAGCGGCGACGTCATCGAGCGTCAACAATGATCGCGCCGGATGGACGGCCGGTGCTGGCGCCGAGTGGATGTTTGCCAAGCAGTGGAGCGCAAAGGTCGAATATCTCTACATGGACTACGGCCACATCAACGATGGCTTCACCGGCGTCGGCACCCTCGCCGTGCTGGGAATCAGCTCACACGTCACCGACAACGTCGTGCGGGCCGGCGTGAACCTTCACTTCCACTAGAGCGGGATGAGTTTAGCCTGAATCGATTAGGGATTCCCAAATCAGTCGTGTTCTGATTCAACATGCTGGCTGGGCACGGAGGCCAGCATGGATGGGCAAACCTTATTCTGTTGATCTTCGCGAACGGGTAGTTGCGGCGGTTGAGACCGGCGGCATGTCGTGCCACCGGGCGGCGGCGCACTTTGGTGTGAGCATCAGCGTGGCCATCAACTGGGTACAGCGCTTGCGTGAGACCGGCAGCGTTGCGCCGGGCAAGA
Source organism: uncultured Alphaproteobacteria bacterium (assembly GCA_963724715.1). Taxonomy (GTDB): domain Bacteria; phylum Pseudomonadota; class Alphaproteobacteria; order Rhizobiales; family Xanthobacteraceae; genus BOG-931. The sequence continues at coordinate 1,755,179 of CAVRVV010000009.1, forward strand.
TGGGCGGACACAGGCCGAAGTCGATTTCGGGCGAGCACCGTGCTTGGTTGTTGGAGCGGACGCGGGATAAAGACTTCACCTTGCGCGGGCTTGTGGCCGAACTCGCCGAGCGCGGTCTCAAGGTCGATTACCGGACGGTCTGGAGCTTCGTCCACGCCGAGAAGCTGAGCTTCAAAAAAAACCGTGGTGGCTGGCGAACGCGACCGTCCCGACGTGGCGCGGCGGCGGGCGCAGTGGATCAAGTATCAGGGGCGCATTGATCCTCATCGTCTGGTCTTCATCGACGAGACCTGGACCAAGACCAACATGGCGCCGTTGCGCGGATGGGCGCCGCTCGGCATGAGGCTTCCGGCCAAGGTCCCGCACGGCCACTGGAACACGACCACCTTCCTGGCTGCGCTGCGCCATGATCGGATCGACGCGCCGTGGCTTCTCGAGGGTCCGATCGACGGCGACAGCTTTCAAATCTACGTCGAGAACGTCCTCGTCCCGACGCTTCGTCCCGGCGACATCGTCATCATGGACAATCTCGGCAGCCACAAAGGCAAAGTCGTGCGCCGGCTCATCCGCGCGGCCGGCGCCAAGCTGATCTTCTTGCCCAAATACTCACCCGACCTAAATCCCATCGAACAGGTCTTCGCCAAACTCAAGCACCTGTTACGCAACGCCGCCGCCCGCACCGTCGACGCAATCTGCACGGTGATCGGCCAGAGCCTCGCAGCATTCACCTCCGACGAATGCCTCAACTATTTCCGAAACGCTGGATATGCCTTAACCTAAATGCATCCCGCTCTAAAAGTATTCCGCTACGACAAAGGGCCGCTCTCGCGAGCGGCCCTTTTTATTTGATGACCGGAAAGGCTCCTACCCCACATCCGTCGAGTGGAGGCGGCGCTCGTCCGATTGGCCGCGGAGCTGCCGGGCCATCAGCTTGTTCAGCGCCGCGAGATAGGCCTTTGCCGAGGCGACCAAGGTGTCGGGATCGGCGCCCTTGGCGGTTACCGACCGGCCATTCTCCGACAGGCGCACCGAGACTTCGGCTTGCGCGTCGGTACCCGCCGTCACAGCGTGCACCTGGTAAAGCTCCAGCACCGCCTCGTGCGGCACCATCGCCTTGATGCAATTGAACACCGCGTCGACCGGGCCGTTGCCCTCGCACTCTTCAAGCATCGTCTTGCCGTTGACGTCGAGCTTCATGGTGGCGCGCTGCGGCCCGCGGGTGCCGGCGATCACCGACAGCGAGACGAGCTTGATGTGATCCTGGAAGGTCGCGATCTCCTCGTCGACCAGCGCCTCGAGGTCCTCGTCGTAGACGTGCTTTTTGCGATCGGCCAGCGCCTTGAAGCGCACGAAGGCGTCTTCGAGCTGGTTGCCGGCGAGCTTGTAGCCGAGTTCCTCCAGCTTGTGCACGAAGGCATGCCGGCCGGAATGCTTGCCCATGACGAGTGAGGTCTGCTTCACGCCGACGTCGGCGGGCATCATGATCTCGTAGGTCTGGGTATGCTTGAGCATGCCGTCCTGATGGATGCCGCTCTCGTGGGCGAAGGCGTTCCGGCCGACGATCGCCTTGTTGTATTGCACCGGGAACGAGGTCACCGCCGCAACGAGCTTCGACGCCCGGGTCAGCATGGTGGCGTCGACGCCGGTCCAGAACGGCATCACGTCGTTGCGCACCCGCATCGCCATCACCGCTTCTTCCAGCGAGGCATTGCCGGCGCGTTCGCCGATGCCGTTGATGGTGCACTCGATCTGGCGGGCGCCGGCGCGTACGCCGGCGAGCGAATTCGCCACCGCCATGCCGAGGTCGTCGTGGCAATGCACCGAGAAGATGGCCTGATCGGAATTCGGCACCCGCTCGCGCACCATCTTGATCAGCGCGAAATATTCCTCCGGCACCGTGTAACCGACGGTATCGGGAATATTGATGGTGGTGGCACCGGCCTTGATCGCGGCCTCGACGCAGCGGCAGAGGAAATCGTGCTCGGTGCGGGTGCCGTCCTCGCACGACCATTCCACGTTGTCGGTGTAACCGCGCGCCCGCGTCACCGAGCCGACCACCATCTCGAAAACCTTCTCCGGCTCGAGCTGCAGCTTCCACTTCATGTGCACCGGCGAGGTGGAGATGAAGGTGTGAATGCGCGACTGCCGGGCCGGCTTGACTGCTTCACCGGCGCGGTCGATGTCCTTGAAGCCCGCGCGTGCCAGGCCACACACAACGGCGTTCTTGGTGCGCTTGGCGATCTCGTTCACCGCGGCGAAATCGCCCTCGGAGGCGATCGGAAAGCCGGCCTCGATGATGTCGACACCCATGGTGTCGAGGAGCTCGGCGACTTCGAGCTTTTCCTCGTGGGTCATGGTGGCGCCGGGGCATTGCTCGCCGTCGCGCAAGGTGGTGTCGAAGATGACGACGCGGTCCTTTTCGGACTTTACCGGTGCAGATTTGACCGGCTCAGGTTTGACTGGCGGGGTCATGATTGAAGGTCCTTCTCGTTTGCGCCCGGCCCCCGCCCTACCCTCCCCCGCACGCGGGGGAGGGTAGGGTGGGGGTGGGCGCTCGTGGGTTCCGTGGCTTCGGTCATCCCCTGAGTGCCCAGGCGCAAACGCCCAGCCGGCCCTCAGGGGGCGCTAAGCAGCAGGAGCCCGCCGAGAATGAGGGCGGCGCCGGCCGAGGCCTGCACAGCCTCCCGGGTCATCGCGCGGAAATCGCGGCGCGTCGACATTGCCAAACCCTCGTTACGGTCCAAAGGTCGCGGATCAAGGTGAATTCCGCGTTAACCTCACCGGTATCGGCGTCGTTGTAGCGGAAAAGCCGCCGCCGGCGCAAGCGTCCGCAGCGGTGCCGCTATTCGGCCCTGAGCGCGCGTTCGGCCTTTTTGAGCTCCTTGAGCGCCTTGCCGGTCACCTTCGGGTATTCGAGCTTGAGGCCTTCCAGCGCCTCAATAATGGCCGCGGAGACAACCAGCCATGCCACATGCTTGTGGTCGGCCGGAACGACGTACCATGGCGCATAGTCGGTCGAAGTTTCGCGGATCATGTCTTGGTAAGCGGCCATGTAATCGTCCCAGCGCTTGCGCTCGGCGGCATCGCTTGGCGAAAACTTCCAGCGCTTGAACGGCTCGTCGAGCCGCGCCAGGAAGCGCTTGCGCTGTTCGTCCTTGGAAATGCGCAAGTGGAATTTGAGCACGATCGTGCCGTTGCGCACGAGGTGATGCTCGAAGGCGCGGATCTCCTTGAAGCGGTGTATCCAGATATTCTTGCCGGTAGCGCCCGGCGGCAGGTTCTGCCGCGCCAGCAATTCCGGATGCACCCGCACCACCAGCACCTCCTCGTAATGGGAGCGGTTGAAAATGCCGATGCGGCCGCGTGCCGGCACGTCCTTGCCGATCCGCCACAAGAAATCATGCGCCAGTTCCTCGGCGCTGGGCGCCTTGAACGAATGCACCTCGCAGCCCTGCGGATCGATGCCGGACATCACATGCTTGACCACGCCGTCCTTACCCGCCGCATCCATGCCCTGGAGGACGATCAGCAAGCCCCATCGCCCTTGGGCGTAAAGCCGCTGCTGCAATTCCTCGATCCGAGCCATGCTGTCGGCAAGGATACGCTTGACGTCGTCGATATCGGTGGAGAGGCCGAAGCTTTCCGCCGGATCGTGGTCGGCGAGCTTGAAATGCCGCGGCTTGTCGATGCGGCAATGCTTGACGATCTTGGCGAGCTTCATGGGCGCCTCGTTGCGCTGCGTGGCCATTTCACCGCGTCCATTCCCGTTCCAGATAAGCGACCACCGAGGGCGGCATGCTTGAATCGATGTCGGCCGGACCGCGCACGATGCGGATATCGGCGAGCTCAGGGTGCTTGTCACCAGCGATGTGGCGCATGATCTGGGCACGCAGCTCGTCAGCCCCCTGGCGTGCGGTGAGGCGCTTCATCAGGCCAAGAAAACACCGATCGCGCACGACGGTCCATCCCGGTTCGGCATCGAGGTCCGCGATGGCAATGCCGGTCTCCTCTAAAAGTTCGCGGCATAGATTGCCGTGCAGATCGAACAGACCACCGGGGCCGATGTCGGCCGGCTCCGGAGTCCCGCACGGAAAATAGGTGCGCCCCGCCCCCGCCGTATAGGACGCCATCTTGCCGAGGAGATAGCCGCCGTCAGCTGCGCGCAGCACCGCAGCGGCAAAAAAATTATAGACGCCGGGATCGGGAAACTCCCGGTCGCGCCAGGTGATAAAACTTGAATAATCGGTTTCGAAGCAGGCGCCGCGCAACGCGCGCTCGGCAATGGCATGGCGATTCAGGAGCAATACGCGGCCATTCCATACGCCCGGCCGTTGGCTTTGCAGTTCGGTAAAATATCGATCGATGTCCGCGCTGCGATCGGTGGCAAACGGCCACGACCAAGCTTCCAGCGCGATCTCGGCGCGGTCGATCTCGACGATTTCGGGAGTTGGATAAGGCTGCGTCATCGCCGATCGATTATGGCGATGACGCAGCCGGATAGCATCAGACAAATGCGCCGATGACCGGGCGCACTCACATCTTCCATGGATTGACGAACAGTCCGACCATCCCCGTCGAACCCTTGACGTGGGCGGGCGGCGGGCCGAACTTCGCGATCAGTTCGTCGCGGGTCAGGCCGGGCGGCAGTTCCTTCGGATCGAAGTCGGTGGCAATGAGAACGAACGTATAGTGGTGCGCCGTGGCGTTGGGCGGCGTGCAGGGGCCGGAGTAGAAGCCGACGCCTTGGGTGCTCTTGCCGCCGACATATTTATCGGACGGTTTTGAAACCTCACCCTCAGCAAAGCCAGTGACGGAAGCCGGAATGCCGTAAGCGACCCAGTGGCTGACGCCGGATGGCGCGCGCCCTTCGGGATCGAACATCGTCAGCACGAAGCTCTTGGTGCCTTCCGGCGCGCCGGTCCAGGAGAACTCCGGCGAGACGTTCTCGCCGACGCAGTTCGGATTCGTCGGTGCATTCGCTGTGCTATTGGCGACCTTCTTCGGCATCATGGTGCCGTCCTTGAACGTCTTCGAGGTTAGCGAAAAAATATCGGCCGCGTTCGCTGCCGTGCCGAACAGGCCCAGCGTCAGCGTGGCCGCTGCCACGAGCAGATGATGTCGCTTTACAAGCATGAATAGTCCTCCCTTTTTCCGATTGTGACAGTTTTCGATTGTGACAGTGCCCGGAGTGTAACGGCCGGGGATGCGAGATCAAGGCGGGTACGGGCACAACAACCCCGACGCCGTCAAAAAATTCCGCGGTTCCAACGGGCGCCGAAGACGTTGGACCAAACCTGTTTCGCTCAGAGATTTTTTATCAAGCCGGCGTCGATCAGCATGCGGTTGAAATGACGCGCCTCCGCGCCGTTATCGCAGCCGTAGAACAATCCGTTGCAGCGCAGGAGTATCTTTTTCTGCTCGGTGAACGACGGATCGAGCGGCAGGCCCGCGGCTTCCTGCACGACCAGCGGCAGATAGGGACCTTCCAAAGTATCGAGCGCCGAGGAGACATCGGCCGGTTTGAAGTTGATGGCGTCGATTGCGTAATAGGTGGTGAAATAGCGTTGATCCCACGCCATCAGGCGGCGCTCGATGGCCGGGTCATCGAGGCCGGGCTCGATCAGGTGCGCGGCGAAATCCGGCTGATGATCGCCGAATCGCACCAGGAGGAACTGTTCGTTGGGGAACTCGCGCTTCAGCCGCGCCAGAAAATCCGAATAGTTCTGCGCGCTGATCGCCTGGCGGCGCAGATATTCGTCGACAGGCGGCACGTTGCCTAGATCCTTCCACTGCGGCATCAGGTCGGGCCGATAGCGGTCGTCCCAGGGAAAGTGATTGGCGGCAAGATAGACGAAAACGAACATCGGGCTGCGCGCATGTTCCTCGCCGATCATCCGCGCTGCGGCGTCGAAGAAGAAACTGTCGGGCTCGATCGCTTTTGTCCCCAGATCGTGTTGATCGAAGAAATGCTGCACGCCGGTCGTGGTCTGGAAGCTGCGCGCGCTCATGAAGGCGCCGAGCGCCGGATAGAGCGAAAATGTCCGATAGCCGCAGCGCCGCAGCGCCGCCGGTAGCCCGCGCTCGACGCGGCCGGCGGCAATGCGGGTGACGAAGTACGAGAAGCGGCCGAAGGTGCGCGCCGAGAGGCCTTCCAACACGTTGTACTCGGTGAACCAGCTCGGCCCGCCATTGCCTTCGACGAGGAAATTGCGCTCCTTGCCGTCGAACGACTTGAAATGCGCGCCGTAGCCATCCGGCACCTTGATGCCCGGCGCCGTACGGATGTCGAAACTCAACTCGTCATGAATGAGAATGATGTGCGGCGGCTTTTTTGCCGGCGCGCAGATTTTGTCACCAACCGGCTGCAGGTGTTCGGCGGCAACCGCGTCGGACTCCATGAGGCCGTGGGTCAGCAGTTCGGAGATCGCGTCGACGCCGGAGCGCGCGAAGGACGACACCTGGTTGCCGCCATAGAATGCCTCGAACGGCAGCAACGGCAGATGCCTCTCGATCCCCGTAAGCGCGGCGACGCAAGCCAGCGCCGCCGCGACCGCGGTCAGCCGGCGGACACGGAACGGATCGGCGCGCCAAGTGAACACCACCAGCGGCACCAGCGCGATGAGGCACAGTGCCACGATCCAACGCAACGCCGGATAGATCGTGAACAGGAAGCTGACGGTGTCGGTGTCGATGATCATCAGATCGACGAAGTTCGCCGTCATCATCAGCACGTGGTATTTGAGGTCGGAGAGCAGCACCAACACCGTCATCATCGCCAGCGACAGCGCGCCGGCAACGGCCGGCCGGCGGGTGAGCGCAAGCCAGAAGAAATTCAGGATGCCCCAGGCCAGCAGGAATGTCGCGATCTCGACCGGCCGCGCTTCGGTCGCGATCATAATAGCCAGCGCGATGATGTGCGGGACGACGACCAAAGCCAGGCGCCGAACGCCATAGCGGGCGACAAGATCCGCGGCACCAGACCGACGACTTAAGGATAAAAGAGCGGCACGCATGACTGACGCGCACGTGCCCGGAAATGACCCACCCTCGCTCCAGCACACGGCGCTTTGTCATAAAACTGTATTTAATCAGTCATGACAAGAGCATGGTGCCGTCACATAGCGTCGCGGCGCCCGAGCCCGTAGCCCGGATGGAGCGAAGCGCAATCCGGGATGATGCCTCGCGGCTGGCCCCGGATTTCGCTTCGCTCCATCCGGGCAACAGGATCAATTCCGCGACCGATCAACCAGCGCCCGCTGCTTGATCCAGGGCATCATCTCTCGCAGCTTGGCGCCCACCTGCTCGATCGGATGCTCGGCCAGCTTGGCGCGGGTGGCCTTGAACGAGGTCTGATTAACCTTGTTCTCAAGCATCCAATCCCTGGTGAAGCGGCCGGACTGGATGTCGGCCAGGACTTTCTTCATCTCGGCGCGGGTCTGGTCGGTGATGACGCGGGGGCCGGAGACATATTCGCCGTATTCGGCGGTGTTCGACACCGAGTAGTTCATATTGGCGATGCCGCCCTCGTAGATCAGGTCGACGATCAGCTTCACCTCGTGGACGCATTCGAAATAGGCCATCTCGGGGGCGTAGCCGGCTTCCACCAGGGTCTCGTAGCCGGCCTTCATCAGTTCGACGAGGCCGCCGCACAGCACGGTCTGCTCGCCGAACAGGTCGGTCTCGCATTCCTCCTTGAAGCTGGTCTCGATGATGCCGGCCCTGCCGCCGCCGATCGCGGCGCCATAGGACAGCCCGAGATCGTGGGCATTGCCGGAAACGTCGCGGTGCACGGCCAACAGGCACGGCACCCCGGCGCCGCGCTGATACTCCGAGCGCACGGTGTGGCCCGGCCCCTTGGGCGCGATCATCATGACGTCGAGATCGCTGCGCGGCTCGATCAGGTTGAAGTGCACGTTGAGGCCGTGCGCGAACATGATGGCCGCGCCTTCCTTCATGTTGGCGGCGAGATGATCGCGATAGATATCGCCCTGCAATTCGTCGGGCGTCAGCATCATCATGACGTCGGCCCATTTGGCCGCCTCGGCGACCTCCTTGACGGGCAGCTTTTCAGCCTCGGCTTTCTTGACGCCTTGCGAACCCTTGCGCAGCGCCACGGTGACCTCCTTGACGCCGGAGTCGCGCAGATTGAGCGCATGGGCATGGCCCTGGCTGCCATAGCCGATGATGGCGACCTTCTTGCCCTTGATCAGGTTCAGGTCGGCGTCACGGTCGTAATAAACACGCATGGTCTCACCCCTACTGGGGCCAGGGATTAGGCCCGGCCGTTTTGTTGTCGGGAAGCTTCTAGGTTCTGCGGGGCGCCACGACAAGCCCGGCACACGCCTTTATCGCGGCAGTACCCGGACCTAAGCCGCCGCGCCGTCGAACTTCTCGCGGGCGCGGGCGATTTTCGCCTGATTGCGCGTGGCCCAGTCCCCGAGCGCCGACACCGGCTCCAACAGATCGCGGCCGAGCGTCGTGAGCGCATAATCGACCCGCGGCGGAATGGTCGGAAATACCGTGCGCGTGACCAGGCCGTCGCGCTCGAGCCCGCGCAGGGTCAGCGTCAGCATGCGTTGCGAAATGCCGCCGATCGATCGCCGCAGTTCGTTGAACCGCATCGGGCCGGGGCCGAGCCGCGTCACCACCAGGACCGACCATTTGTCGCCGACCCGGGCCAGCACGTCGCTGATGGCGCGGCAGTCGGCAGGCAAATGCGTGTATCTAGGTTTCATCGCTGTGCCCTCTTGTGCTCCTTGACTGCGGTCATCTATCTAGCCCTAGTTACGTATCATAACCGAGGTTTTCAACCATGCCTAAGCCCGCCGTTGCCGTAATCGTCGGCTCGAACCGCAAGGAATCGATCAACCGCAAATATGCCCAGGCGCTGGCCAAGCTCGGCGCCGACAAATTTGATGCTACGTTCGTGCGCATCGACGATCTGCCGATGTACAACCAGGACAACGAAGCCAACCCCGGTCCCGAGGTGCTGCGCTTCAAGGACGAGATCAGCAAGGCCGACGGGGTCTTGATCGTGACGCCGGAGCATAATCGTTCGATGCCGGCAGCGCTGAACAACGCAGTCCACTGGGGCGCGCGGCCGTTCGGCAAGAGCGTGTGGCCCGGCAAGCCCGGCTTCATCACCGGCACATCGCCGGGCGCCCTCGGCACCGGGCTAGTGCAGACGCATCTGCGCTCGGTAATGCTCGGGCTTGGCATGACGCTGCTGGGCGGCGAGGCCTATGTCAATTTCAAGCCGAACCTGTTCGACGATCAGGGCAACATCGGCGACGAGACCACGCAGAAGTTCTTGCAGGGTTTTGTCGACCGATTCGCGACGCTGGTCGGGCAGATATCGGGCAAGACGGCGTAACTCACATCCCCTCCGGCCCGCGCGCGATGGCGACGATGCCGGTCCGCGAGACTTCGACCAGGCCGACCGGCAGCATCAGCGCGATGAAGCTTTCGATCTTCTCGGAAGCGCCGGTGATCTCGAACACGAAGCTTTCCGTGGTGGCGTCGATCACCCGGGCACGAAATGCGTCGGCAAGGCGCAGCGCCTCCATGCGATGCTCGTCCTTGCCGCGGACCTTGACCATGGCGAGCTCGCGCTGGATCGCCGGCCCTGCCGTGGTCACGTCGACGACGCGGTGCACCGGCACCAGGCGGTCGAGCTGGTTCTTGATCTGCTCCAGCACCATCGGCGTACCGCGGGTGACGATGGTGATGCGGGACAGATGCTTCTCGTGCTCGGTCTCTGAGACAGTGAGCGAGTCGATATTGTAGCCGCGGCCGGCGAACAGCCCGATGACGCGGGCGAGCACGCCGGGCTCGTTGTCGACCAGCACGCACAGGGTGCGGGTTTCGATGCGCTCGCTGACTGCGGCGGACGGGTAATGCGACGTCGACGTGTTCACGGCGCTCTCCTAGACCAGCATCTTGCCTGCTTCGGTGACGGCGTCCTCGACGCTGACGGAGGCGTCGCCGAGCAGCATCTCGTTGTGGGCGCGGCCCGAGGGGATCATCGGGAAGCAGTTTTCCGCCGGATCGACCACGCAGTCGAAGATCACCGGTTTTTTGATCTCGATCATTTCGCGGATCTTGGCATCGAGATCGGCCGGCCGCTCGCAACGGATACCGTGGGCGTGATAGGCCTCGGCGAGCTTGACGAAATCCGGCAGCGCCTCACTGTAGGAGTGGGAATAGCGCCCGCCATGCAGCAATTCCTGCCACTGCCGCACCATGCCCATATATTTGTTGTTGATGATGAAGATCTTCACCGGCAGGTCGTACTGCACCGCCGTCGAAATCTCCTGCATGGTCATCATCACGGAAGCCTCGCCGGCAATGTCGATGACCAGCAAATCCGGGTGCGCCAGCTGCACCCCGACCGAAGCCGGCAGCCCGTAACCCATGGTGCCGAGCCCCCCCGAGGTCATCCAGCGGTTCGGCTCCTGAAACTGATAGAACTGCGCCGCCCACATCTGGTGCTGGCCGACTTCGGTGGTGATGTAGGTGTCGCGGTCCTTGGTCAGTTCGAACAGCCGCTGGATGGCGTATTGCGGCTTGATGATGTCGTTGGAGCCGCGATAGGCGAGCGACTTTTTTGCCCGCCACTTTGCGATCTGGTCCCACCAGGCGGCGAGCGCCCCCACCCTGCCCTCCCCCGCTTGCGGGGGAGGGTTGGGAGGGGGACGCTTATGCGCACCGGCGCGCCAGGCGCGCAGCATGTCCTCGAGCACGTGCGCGCAATCGCCGACGATCGGCAGATCGACCTTGACGTTCTTGTTGATAGACGACGGATCGATATCGACGTGGATTTTCTTCGAGCCGGGCGAAAAAGCGTCGAGCCGCCCGGTGATGCGGTCGTCAAAGCGCGCGCCGATGCAGATCATCAGGTCGCAATCGTGCATCGACCAGTTGGCCTCCCAGGTGCCGTGCATGCCCAGCATGCCGAGCCATTGCGGATCGGCGGCCGGGAAAGCGCCGAGCCCCATCAGGGTCGAGGTGATGGGAAAGCCGGTGAGCTTGACCAGTTCGCGCAGATGCTCCGACGCGGCGGGGCCGGAATTGATGACGCCGCCGCCGGTGTAGAACAGCGGGCGTTTCGCCGCCGCCATCATCTCGACGGCCTGCCTGATCTTGTCGGGATCGCCCTTGAGCCGCGGCTTGTAACCCTTGTGCTGGAATTCCTTCGGCTTCGAGTAGGTGCCCTTGGCGAACTGGATGTCTTTGGGGATATCGACCACGACCGGGCCGGGCCGGCCGCTGGACGCGATGTGAAACGCCTCGTGCAGCGCCCGCGGCAGATCTTCGATCTTCTTCACCAGATAATTGTACTTGGTGCACGGCCGCGTGATGCCGACGGTATCGCATTCCTGGAACGCGTCGTTGCCGATCAGATGGGTCGGCACCTGGCCGGTGATGACGACCAGCGGGATCGAGTCGCACAGCGCGTCGGTCAAGCCGGTGACCGCATTGGTCGCGCCCGGCCCCGACGTCACCAGCACGCAGCCGACCTTGCCGGTCGAGCGCGCATAGCCTTCGGCGGCGTGCACCGCGCCCTGCTCGTGGCGCACCAGGATGTGGCGGACCCGGTCCTGCGACTGGAACAGCGCGTCGTAGATCGGCAGCACCGCGCCGCCGGGATAGCCGAAGATGTGCTCGACGCCCTGATCGGCGAGCGCCTCGATCACCATTTCGGCACCGGTCATCTCTGTCATGGTCCGCTCCACTCTCTCGTTCTTTCGCTCGGACATTCGGCCGTCAGGATTTCAGATAACAAAAAAGGGCCTCGAAGGGCCCCTGGGTCGCGCACCGCCAAGTCTCGCAGGTGGATTATCCACCCCCGGCGGTGCGCTTCGATACGAGAATCAGCGAGGTCGCAACAAAAGTACGCACGGATGTGCCCTTCATTCTGAGTGTTGGTTTATATGCATTGCGGCAGCGCCGGTCAAGCAAAATGCGGCGGGAATCCGGCGCGGCAGGCCGCGGCATACTTCAAACGATCGTTTGAAATCGACGGGACAGGCAAAACCGCAATCGTTAACTATTATTAAGTGCCTTACGGCAGCCGCGATTTTGCGCCGCCGCGGCCTTCAAATTTCCCCGGCGCGTTGCTCAATTGCCGCGCCAGGGGATGCCTACACGTTCTGAAATCGCCAACCCGCGTCGTCAATCTTCTCCGCAGGAGGGGACATGGTCACAGGACATCTGCATCGCACCGTCATTGGTCTTTCCGCCGTGGTCGTTGTCGCGCTCGCACTCATCACGCCGGCGACCGCGGCGCGGCCACCGAGCGCGTTGCTCAATTCGACCGAAGGCATTTTGCGATGGATCAACGCCTATCGCGACAAGCCCGATCCCGACGGCCTGCCCGCCGTCGTTCGCACGCTCGGCGCGCTGCAGGCGTTCAAGGACGCCGGATCCTCGGGCGCCTATGTCGGATTCATCGCCGGCGTGCTGGGTGCGAATCCGGGCCGCGCCGACAAACTGATCACCAAGATGCTGGCTATCGACGCCGCCGACCACTGGGTGCTGGTGCGCGCCATCGCCTATTCGGGCTTGCCGAACTGGAAGGACTTGCTGAGCACCTTTGCCGACCGCATGCCGATGCGCCGCGCGATGATCGACAAATATCTCGACGGCACGCTGCCGACGCTGGACCAGATCGACTACGAGTCGAAGAAGCCCGGCATGATGGACAAGGTCAAAGTCGTTCTGCAGCTCACCGACGGGAAGGAAAAGCCGTTGATGATGGAGCCGAGTCCGGAGCTGATTGACGTGCTGTGGGGCTCTTATCTCGCCACCGGCACCTACACCTCGATCGGGCGCATCATCAAGCTGTTGCCGCTCGCCAACGACAAGGACAATGTCGACAACCTGACCGCCGGCAGCGCCGCCAAATTCACCCTGGCGAGCAATGCCGTGCGCGATCTCAATTTGCTCAACATGCTGAAATGGGCGGCCAAGCGCCAGCCCAAGGAGGCCGCGGTCGTGCTCAACGACGTGATCGAGACTGCCGACACCGTCGACACCACGCGTATGCGCAAGGAATCGCTGGCCGCGATCGACGAGCTCAAGCAGAAAGGCCCGAACTCAAAGCGCGAGCTGAGCGGCTGGAGTCAAGTCGGCGCCGGCGCGCTGTCGATGGGCTGCGTCGTGGCGGCGGCCACCGGGCAGATCGAACTGGGCATACCGTGCGTGATCGGCGGCGCCGCCTATTCGGCGGGCGTGCAGTACATCTCGCACTGACGAGTTGCAATCGTCGACCGGCAGTAACAGCCGCGCCGGAGCGCGGCTGTTCTGCGTTCACTGATAGGTGCGGTCGATTCCGTGCTGCGCCAGGAGCTCCGACAACCGCCGGCGGGCATGAAACATGCGCGTCTTCACGGTGTTCTCCGGCACGCCCAGGATCTCGGCGACTTCGTTGATCGGCTTGTCCTGGTAGTAGGCGAGATCGATGATTTCCCGGTGCACCAGCGACAGATGGCTCAGGCACTGGCGCATGATGGCGACCCGATCCTTCTTCTGGACGGCGATCTCGGGATCGTCGGCCATATCCGGAATGGCGGCAGCCTGATCGTCATCGAGCTCGTCGTCCTTGCGGCGGCGCAGCGCGGAGAGCGCCTTGAACCGGGCGATCGCCAGGATCCACGTCGATACCCGGCTGTTGCCCTGGAACTGGTGAGCGTTGCGCCACACGTCGAAGAACACTTCGCTGACCAGGTCTTCGGCGTGCGCCTCGTCACCGACCAGGCGGAGCAGGAACCGGTAGGTTTGCACGTGGTGGCGGGCGTACAGCACCTTCATCGCCAGCTTGTCGCCTGCGGCGATGCGCTCGAGCACATCCGCGTCATCGCGTTGTTTCGCCGCGACGGCCGGATTGATTGCCTTTGGTTGTGTGAGACCGCGTCCCTGAACGGCGTTTGCGACCGCTCCGACCGCGAATTCATGACCTAGACTTGCCGTGATCGTATTCATTTTAGTCCCCCGTTACCGCTTATTTCTTATGGGGGCAGCGTAAAATTCTTAACGATTGGTTCACCATTCTACATTTGTAAATTTTGCCTAGCTCAAGTGAGGAGCCATCCTATACGTCCGTATAGAATAGCGGTCCCGCGGGGCTTAAACGGCCCACGCGCGGCGGCTTTATCGTTTGGAAGTGGCGGCGGAAACTACACGGGCGGGACTGGTTACGCTGATCCGGCGACAGAACTGCCAAGGGCCTTATCGAGGCATTCGATCAGGCTATCCTCGCTGAAGGGCTTACGCAGAAAACCGAAAGCGCCCGCATCCAAGACCCGGTCGCGGACCCTTTCGTCAAAATAGGCGGTCATGAATATGACCGGCGTAGAGTGGCCGTTGGCGATCAACCGGGCCTGCAAATCGGCTCCGCTCATGCCCGGCATGTGCAGGTCGGTGATCACGCACGACGATTCCCAAATGTCGCCGGAACGCAAATACTCTTCGGCAGAGGAAAACGTGGTGGCGATATAACCTAGCGATTTTATGAGGCTTTTCGTAGCCTCACGGACGGATTCATCGTCGTCGATTATTGATATCACGGGAGCTTTTGCCAATTGTTGTACCCTTACACGGATGGATACCGAACTCACGCCCCGTCGGCCACTGTACATGGGAAAGGTTCGTGTATCCGTTCGCGGCGTTGAACTATACTTGTGTATAGGTTGTCATTTGCCGCGGCGAACGCCCAGCGCGTCGGCCATCCGCACCAGTTCGGCCAGCGATTTCGCGTTCATCTTGCGCATGACATTGCCGCGGTGAACTTTCACGGTGATCTCGCTGACCTTGAGCTCGCCGGCGATCTGCTTGTTCATCAGGCCTGCGGTAACGAAGCCCATGATCTCCTGCTCGCGCGGGGTGAGCGCGTCAAAGCTTGCCTTCAGCTTGGAAATGTCGCCGGCGCGACTGCGCCGGTTGCGGTCCTGCTCCAGGCCGATTTGCACGGCATCCAGCATGTCCTGATCGCGAAACGGCTTGGGCAGGAACTCTACCGCGCCCGCCTTCATCGCCCGCACCGTCATCGGAATGTCGCCGTGGCCGGTCATGAAAACGATCGGAATATGAATATTGGCCTTGGCGAGTTCGGCTTGGAAATCGAGCCCGCTCAGGCCAGGCAAGCGGACGTCGAGCACCAGGCAACTCGGACCGTCCGGCGCGCCGCTTTGCAGAAATTCCTGCGCCGAGCCGAATGTCTTGACCTGCAAGCCGACCGAACGGAACAGGCTCGAGAGCGCCTCCCGCAACGGCGCATCGTCGTCGATCACGAGTACGATCGGTTGTGCTTCGGTGCTCATGCCACACCCGGCATTCCGGCAGGCAGCACGATGCGAAAGGCCGAGCCGCGCGGCTCGGCCGGCGCGACCGAAAGCTGGCCTTTGTGGCGCTCGATGATCAGGCGGCAAATGGCCAAGCCCAATCCCAGACCGTTCGGCTTCGTCGTGATGAAGGCATCGAAGATGGTCTTGAGCTGCTGCGGTTGGATGCCCGGCCCGGAGTCTTCGACCGCCACAATGATGGCATTGCCGCCGTGCCGCTCGGCGCGCACGCGCAGGATTCGATCGTCCCCGTCGACGGCATCCATGGCCTCGACCGCGTTGTGCACCAGGTTGATGAAGACCTCCTGCAATTGACCGCGATGACCCATGACGAACGGCAATTGCGACGTCAGCTCGGCCTGCGTGGTGACGCGGTGATCCTTCAGCTCTTCGCGCAGCGCCTGTAGCACGCCGAGCGCCAGCTCGTTCACGTCAATCGGCTCGTGACCCTGGTCGGCTTTGCCGAACAAAGTACGGATATTGTCGAAAACCTGGCTGGCGCGGTGACTGTCTTTGACCATCCGCTGCAAAGCCAGCCGCGCCTCCTCGAGGTTGGGCGGCGTATGACCAAGAAATCGCAGCGCCGCGCCGCCGTTAGAGGAGATACCGGCCAGCGGCTGTCGCACCTCATGTCCGATCGACGCCGCCATCGCCTCGAGATTCATGAGCTTGTTGTCCCGCTCGCGCTGCAGGTCGGCCACCGAGCGGCCGAGTTCGTCGGTGCGCTGGCGCAGCTCGTTCAGCAGCCGGGCATTTTCAACGGCAATGACGGCTTGGGCGGCAAAATTCTGAACGATCTCGATCTGCTTATCGGTGAAGGGACGGACTTCCCGGCGGCCGACCGTGAACGAGCCGACCAGTTCATTGTCCTTGAACATAGGCACCGCCAAGGTCGTGCGTACCCCGGCAAGCTCGACGGCGGCAACCGTGGTCGGGCTGCGCGCGGCATAAGCCCGATCTGCGGCCAGGTCGGGGATGTGAACGATCGCTTTATGCATCAGCAGGCGGCCGCTCGCGGAATTTTCGTCAGGCCGGTATGGCGCAAGCTTGCGCGCTTCGGCAAAAGCCGGCGGCATATTGTGGGTGGCGACGAGCTGCAGGATTTCGCCGTCCCAGCGGTTGATGGCGCCGGTGGCGGCGTCGCAGATCCGAACCGCATTGGCCAGGATGGTTTCGAAGACCCGCTCCAGGTCGCCGGTGGAGCTGGCGATGACGCGCAGCACCTCCGAGGTCGCCTTCTGCAGCTCGGACGCCTCGTTGAGCTCGCGCCTGAGCCGCGCGATCTTGGCTGCCGGGCCGGGCGCAGCAGAGCGGCGACGGCGCGCCGGCTTTGGCGCATGGCTACGCTTCGGCGCCGTTTTGCGGTGTCGCGGGTCGCTTCCTGCTTTGGAGTGCCGTCGCATTGCCTCCCCCGAGGCTCAGGACAGGCATCGTAGCGAGTTAAGCTGCCCTAGTGGAAGTGGCTGGTTGTCAGGTCGCAGGCCGCGCCGGCCCTAGGGTCTGCCGCAACCGGCCGCCATTCATGCCGACAGAACCCCATTATCGCTCCGCGTGTTAGGAGCCCACGGCTCGCGCGCGAGCCATGGTCTGGCGGCATCACTTGGCCAGTTCGCGCAACTGCGCTTCGACCGCCGTAAGCGCGCCTTCCGGCGCGACCCAGGCAAAGTCCGGAAGCTGATTGCGAAACCATGTCGCCTGCCGCTTGGTGTATTGGCGGGTGTCACGCTTGCCGCCCTCGACAGCTTCGGCAAGGGCAATCTCGCCGTTGAGGTGGCGAATGAGCCACGGCACGCCGTGTGCCTTCATCGCCGGCAGATTGGGATCGAGATGGCGCTCAGCGAGCGCGCGCACCTCGTCCATGGTGCCCGCCGCCATCATGGCGTCGAAGCGGGTGTCGATGCGCCGCAACAGTTCGTCGCGATCGGGCATGAGAAAGATTTTTGCGGCAAATGCGGCATCGACGCGCGCCGGCATGTTCGCTTCGTGCCACAGCAGGAGTGAGCGTCCGGTCGCCAGAATCACTTCAAGTGCGCGGGTGACGCGGGCGCGGTCGCCGGGCATCAGCCGCGCCGCAGCGGCAGGATCGCGCCGCGTCAGCTCGGCATGCAATGCCTCGACGCCATCGCTTGTAAGCCGCGTGCGCACCTCGTTGCGGATTTGCGCCGGGATCGGCGGCACCGCGGCGAGCCCTTGCGTAAGCGCCTTGAAATAGAGCCCGGTGCCGCCAACGATGATGGCCACCCGCGCTTCGCTTGGCGTCGCCGCGAGCACGCCGGCGACTTCGGTGCACCAGCGGCCGACGGAAAAATTCTCCGCCGCATCGACGTGGCCGTAGAGGCGATGCGGCACCCGCGCCTCTTCCTCTGGCATCGGCCGCGCGGTGATGATGCGCAGGTCGCGGTAAACCTGCATGGAATCGGCATTGATGATCGTCCCGCCGAGCTTTTCCGCTAGCGCCAGTGCCAGCGCCGACTTGCCGCTCGCGGTGGGGCCGCCGATGAGGATGGTCTCGATTTTGCGCACCAGCTTGACGTAGTGCGTTTTTACGCCAATTAAAATGCCGGAAACAGCAACGCTTGGCTTTATGACGGACTTGATTGGGTCATGCTTGATTGGAGCCAATGTCCTGCAGTCGAACGCTCGCCCGAAAAAGTCGGCGGCGAGTGGCTATTCAAAGCGACACGTATCCCGATCAAGGCGCTGTTCGAGAACCTTGAAGGTGGCGTGCAGGTTGATGATTTCCTCGAATGGTTTCCGGGAGTAACCCGCGAGCAAGTCGAACAGGTCATCGCGTTTGTCGAGGATCACGAGTGGCTCACTAGCAAGCCCATTGGACGCGAACTCATTTAGCATCGGAGTTAGCCTTTGACCCTCATAAAACCCTTCCGCGCGCTACGGCCGGCGCCGGGACGCGCCCCAGAGGTCCTCGCCCCGCCCTATGACGTGCTCTCCAGCGCGGAGGCGCGCGAGCGCGCCAAGGGCAAAGCGTGGAGCTTTCTGCACGTCTCCAAGGCGGAGATCGATCTCGATCCGGCGACCGACCCTTACGATGGCGCGGTCTATGCCAAGGCCGCCGCGAACCTTAATGCCATGGTCGCCGCCGGCGTGCTGATCCGCGACGCAAAACCCGGCTACTACGTCTACCGGACGACCTGGCGCGGCCATGTTTCGACCGGGCTTGCGGCGGTGGCGTCGCTCGCCGACTACGCCAGCAATCGCGTCCGCCGCCACGAGCACACCACGCCGGCCAAGGAAGACGACCGCGTGCGCCAGATCGAAGCGGTCAACGCCCAAACCGGCCCAGTGATGCTCGGTTACCCGACGGCGCCGCAGATCGACGCCATGCTCGCGCGCGTCACGTCGGGCGATCCTGCGTTCGACGTCACCGCCGATGACGGCGTGCGGCATCAACTCTGGGTGATCGACGACGACGAAACCATCGCGGCGCTGACCCGCGCGGTCGATGCCTTGCCGGCGCTCTATATCGCCGACGGCCATCACCGTTCGGCCGCGGCGGAGCGCGTCGCAAAAACCCGCGGCGACGGCGCGCAGGGTTATTTCCTCACCGTGATGTTTCCGCAGAACGAGATGACGATCCTCGACTATAACCGCGTGCTGCGCGACTTGAACGGGCGCAGCCCGGACCAGCTTTTGGCGCAATTGCGCGAAGCCTACGCGGTTGCGGCGAGCGATCAGCCGGTGCGTCCGGCCGCGCCGGACGAAGTCGGAATGTATTTGGCCGGGCGCTGGAACCAGCTGACGCTGAAACCCGAGATCGCCGCCAAGGCGCAAAAATCGGCCGATCCGGTCGAGCGGCTGCCGATCACGCTGTTAACGCGCAACATCATCGAGCCGATTTTCGGCATCACCGAGCCACGCACCGACAAGCGTATCGATTTCGTCGGCGGCGGTCGCGGGCTCGGCGAATTGGAGCGGCTGGTGTCGTCGGGCACTTTTGCAGTGGCCTTTGCGCTCTATCCGACCCAGATGAGCGACCTGATGGCGGTCGCCGACGCCGGCGCGATCATGCCGCCGAAATCGACGTGGTTCGAGCCGAAGCTTGCCGATGGCGCCGTCAGTCACATTTTGGATTGAGTGCGAGTCGAACGCGCGAATGGCGAAGTGGCGAAGTGGCGAAGTGGCGAATGGCGAATGGCGAATAGGGACTTTTTCCAATCGCTATTCGCCAATCGCTATTCGCGTTCTTCGCCTATTGCAAATTCAACGCCACGAACCGCGTCTCGCCGTTGCCGTTGGAGACCAGCAGCACCGCCACCTTCTTGCCCTGGGCCTTGAGCGCATCGATCCGCGCCTGCACCGCGGCCGGGTTGCCAACGGCTTCGTATTGCACCTCGACGATGACGTCGCCGGGCGCCAGCCGCTTGTCGGGTTGCGATACATCCACGCTGGAGTCGACGCCGGTGACGACGACGCCCTTGATGGTATCCCTGATCTTGAATTTCTTGCGCAGATCGTCGGACATCGCGGACAGCTCGAGCCCGAGAGTTTTCTGCACGGTGGACTTCTGCTCGGGCGGAGTATCCTGCTTGGGATCGTTGGACGCGACCTTTTCGGTGTCCACCAGCCGGCCGATCTTGACCTGGTGGGTCTCTTCCTTGCCTTTGCGGATGACAACGACGTCGACCTGCTTGCCGACCGGCGTGTCGGCGACGACGCGCGGCAGATCGCGCATTTCCTTGATGTCGTGGCCGTCGAACTTGACGACGACGTCGCCCGGCTCGATGCCGCCGGGCTTGGCCGGCCCCTTGTCGTCGACGCCGGCGACCAGGGCGCCGCGCGGCGGCTTGATGCTCAGGCTTTCGGCGATGTCGTCGGTGACCTGCTGGATGCGCACGCCGAGCCAGCCGCGGCGCGTCTCGCCGAAGTCCCGCAGCTGACCGATGACCGGCATTGCAGTGTCCGACGGCACGGCAAAGCCGATGCCGATCGAGCCCCCGGACGGCGAGATGATCGCGGTGTTGATGCCGATGACCTCACCGTTGAGGTTGAACAGCGGGCCGCCGGAATTGCCGCGATTGATGGCGGCGTCGGTCTGAATGTAATTGTCGTAGGGACCAGACTGGATGTCGCGGTTGCGCGCCGAGACGATGCCGGCGGTTACGGTGCCGCCGAGGCTGAACGGGTTGCCGATGGCGATGACCCATTCGCCGAGCCGCAGCTTGTCGGAATCGCCGAACGCCACCGCCTTGAGCGGCTTGTCGGCATGCACGCGAAGAAGCGCGAGATCGCTCTTGGTGTCCTTGCCGACCAGTTGCGCCGGCAGCTTGGTGCCGTCGTTGAGGATGACGTTGATCTCGTCGGCGTCGGCGATGACGTGATTGTTGGTCACCACCAGGCCGGACGGATCGATGATGAAGCCGGAGCCGAGCGAGTTGACGCGGCGCGGTGCGCGATCGGGGTTGTCGCCGCCACCCTGGCCGCGGCGGTTCTTGAAGAACTCGTCAAAGAATTCCTCCATCGGCGAGCCGGGCGGCAGGTCGGGCAAGCCGGTGACGCGCGCATCGACTTTCTGCGACGTCGAAATGTTGACGACGGCGTCGATCACCTGCTCGGCAACGTCGGCGATGTTCTCGGGTCCGCGCGCCGCCGCGGGCTGCGCCGGTAGGATGATAACGGCCGCCGTCAGCGCCGCTACTGCCGCGCCGTGCCGCACGAATTGCGAAAGAAGGCGAGAGGTCAAGTGGCGAGACATGGATGTCGGCGCTCCTGCAAGGGGACTCGATTTAAAGGAAAAGTGCCCCCGACGTGCCCCCGGCGCAAGGCCATCCGCAGCCGGCCCGGCCATTAGGAACCCGATTGGGGCGGAAAAGCGGCCCGCGAACGGGCCGTTCAACCACGCACCAGGTAGACGATCAGCACGCCGACCAGCGCCGAAACGATGCCGGCGATACGCAACGGGCCGTCGGCCATGTCCAGCACGGTCGTCATGGCGCGCTTGGCGCCAGCCGGGAACGCGGCAAGAAAGATGCCCTCGATCGCGAAGAACAAGCCGAGCGCGGCGAGGAAATCGGACATGAACCCGGCAACCCGCTACGCTCTATTTCGTCGCGCCGCCCGGGCTCGGTGACGACGGTGCTGGCGCCTGGGGGCTCGTACTCGCCGGCAGAGATTTGCCCGTCGGATCGCCGAAATAGCGGAAGAAATCCGAATCCGGCCGCAGCACCAAGTGGGTGTCGCCGTGCTGCATGCTGCGTTCATAGGCCTGCATCGAGCGGTAGAAGCCAAAGAACCCGGGATCCTGGCCATAGGCCTCGGCGTAGATGCGATTGCGCTCGGCGTCGCCTTGGCCGCGAACCTGCTCGGACTGGGACGTGGCGTCGGCCAACAGCACCGTGACGTCGCGATCGGCCCTGGCTCTGATCTCCTGGCTCTTCTGGCTGCCCTGGGCACGGAACTCCGCCGCCTCGCGCTGCCGCTCGGTCTGCATGCGCTGATAGACCGCCTGGCTGTTCTGCTCCGGCAGGTCGACGCGGCGGATGCGTACGTCGATGATGTGGATGCCGAACGGCTGGGCATCGCGGTCGAGTTGATCGCGCATCTGCCCCATCAACTCCTCACGCTTGTTGCGCACGGCGTCGGACAGCGTGGCCGCGCCCAACACGCGCCGCAGCGCCGAGTTGAGCAGGATCGCAAGCTGCGTGCTGGCGCCATCCGGCCCGACCGTCTGATAGAATTTGAGCGGATCGACGATGCGGTAGCGCGCAAAGGCGTCGACGACGAGGCGCTCGCCGGCCTGGGCGACACCGGCATTAGCCCGATCGCCGCTCGATGCAATCACCTCTTGCGCCGGCGTCTCGATGTTGAGAATGCGCTTATCGATATAGATGACGCTGTCGATGAACGGGATCTTCGCGTTCAAGCCCGGCTCGGTGATGACGCGCACCGGTTGGCCGAGGCGGACCACGAGCGCCTGCCGGGTCTGATACACGGTGAAGAAGGTGCTGTAGCCGACGATGATCGCGGCCAACAGCAGAATGGCGGCGGCGCCGCCCGCGAGGCCCATTCTCATGGCGTGCCTCCCGGCTTCTGCGCTGGTTGCTGTTGCCGCGTCAGGTCGCCGAGCGGCAGATACGGCACGACGCCCGGACCGCCCTGCGGGCCGGTATCGATGATCGTCTTATCGGTGCCGCCGAGGACATGCTCCATGGTCTCGAGATAGATGCGCTGGCGGGTGACGTCGGGTGCCTTTTTGTATTGTTCGTAGACCTGCGAGAAGCGCGAGGCCTGGCCGGTGGCCTCGGCGACGGTTTGCTCGCGGTAGGCCTCGGCATCCTGGATGATCTTGGCGGCGCGGCCGCGCGCCTCCGGCACGATGCGATTGGCGTATGTCTGCGCTTCGTTCTGCGCACGCTCGAGATCGGAGCGCGCCGCCTGCACATCGCGGAAGGCGTCGATGACTTGGGTCGGCGGATCGACCTTCTGCAGCTGGACCTGCTGCACCACGATGCCGGCGCCGTATTCGTCGAGCGTCTTCTGCATCAGTTCCTGCACCGCGGTCTCGATGGTCTGCCGCGCGCCGGTGAGGATCGCCTGAATGTTCGAGCGCCCGATCACCGCGCGCATGGCGCTTTCGCCGACCGCTTTCACGGTGCTTTCGGGGCCCTGCACATTGAACAAGTAATCGCCGACCGCGTTCGGCTTGACCTTCCACAGCACCGAGAAATCGACGTCGACGATGTTCTCGTCGCCGGTGAGCATCAGGCTTTCTTCCGGCACGTCGCGGACGGTGGTGCCGCGGCGCATGTCCTCGGCGACCCGCATGCCGATGTCGATCTTGTTGACGCGCAACGCCTGCGGCGTCAGTGCGGTCTCGATCGGATAAGGCAGATGATAATTCAGTCCCGGCTGGACCTCGCGCACGAACTGGCCGAAGCGCAGCACCACGCCAAGCTCATCGGGCTCGACGCGGAAGAAGCCGGAAAATCCCCACAGCGCCACGGCAACAAGCGCAATGAGCGCGATGCCGCGACCGCCGAGATTGCCCGGCATCAGGCCGCGCAGCTTGTCCTGCCCGCGGCGCAGAAAGTCCTCGAGATCGGGCGGCCTCGGCCCCCCGGGCGTTTGCGGCCCCGAGCCCCACGGACCCCGCGATCCGGAACCCCACGGGCCGCCGGATTGGTTGTTCCACGGCATCAATTGTCTCCTCGGACGCCGGCGCAGCGCCGGCACGCGTTGTGGGGGGTTATAGGGGACCCCACTGCCCCTTACAACGCGACTAATTCAACCCATCCTATGTGTATAGAGCGACTTCAAATTCGGCGAAATTTGCACTAACCCGCACTGGTAGTGATAGATTCGCCGGAACGGCGGGGACACGGTCGGTGCGAATTAGACTTCCATCAATTTCATACATCGTCGCCCGCAGTTGGCCAGACAGTATCATAGGTCGCAATAACGATCTCCCCTGGCATCTTCGAAGCGACCTGCAGCGCTTCAAATCTATTACCCTCGGCCACGTAATTATTATGGGACGAAAGACGCATCTCTCAATTGGGCGACCGCTTCCGGGACGCGTCAGCGTAATTCTCTCTCGCACATCTGAGTTTGATGCCCAAAACAGTTTTTGGAACCGCGGCGAAACGATGCTTCTGTGGACTGAAAATCGAGAGAGCGCGCTCTTTTTTGCCGATGTGATTTCGATTTCTAATGGAAAAACTGATTTTTTTGTTATTGGTGGAGCGGAAATGTACCGAGTTTTCGGTGATCTGTTCAATAAGATCTATCTTACTGAGGTCTTAACAGGAAACGCGTTACGCCGCGAACCCGGCGACGCCATCTTCGATTACAAAATCGACAATCGCAAATGGCAAACAATTGAAACGCATAATGTGCCGGCTGGGCCGAAAGACAATTACCCCTCTAAATATACGGTCCTTGAACGAAAAACTAAGTATGTCAGGTACGTAGAGGTCGCGGATTATCTCACCGAACAACAGTCAAAAAAATTCTGGCTGGATAAACAACTAGAACTATTTGATGAAGCGATGGCAACGCAGCCGAACACACCAATTAACGTCCCATACCAATATCACTTATTTGAGGATCGTTCTCAGATTGCCTGATTACACTGCGATCGCGGCCTTGATGTGCGGGTGCGGATCGTAGCCTTCGAGCACAAAATCCTCGTAGCGCAGCGCGAACAAATCCTTCGCCGCGGGATTGAGCCGCAGCGTCGGCAGCGGCCGCGGGCTTCGCGAGAGCTGCAAACGCGCCTGTTCGAGATGATTGAGATAAAGGTGCGCGTCGCCGAGGCTGTGGATGAACGTGCCGGGCTTGAGCCCGCTCACCTGCGCAACGGCAAGCGTCAACAGCGCGTAGGAGGCGATATTGAACGGCACGCCGAGAAAGACATCGGCCGAGCGCTGATAGAGCTGACACGACAAGGCGCCGTCGGCGACGTTGAATTGAAACAGGCAATGGCACGGCGGCAGCGCCATGCTGTCGACTTCGGCGGGGTTCCATGCGGTGACGATCAGCCGCCGCGAATTGGGATTGCGGCGAATTTCCGCAAGCACGTTGGCGAATTGGTCGATAGTGGACCCGTCCGGCGCCGGCCAGGAGCGCCATTGCTTGCCGTAGACCGGGCCGAGATCGCCGTTGGCGTCGGCCCATTCGTCCCAGATGGTGACGCCGTGCTCGTTGAGATATTTGACGTTGGTGTCGCCGCGCAGGAACCAAAGCAGCTCGTAGATGATGGATTTGACGTGCACCTTCTTGGTGGTGACCAGCGGGAAGCCGGCGGCGAGATCGAAGCGCATCTGATGGCCGAAGACCGAGCGCGTGCCCACCCCCGTGCGGTCGCGCTTTTCCACGCCGTCGGCGAGCACGCGTTCCATGAGGTCGAGGTATTGGCGCATGAGCGGTGTGATCCGGCCGAACTCGGGGGAGTTTAACGTCAAATGAGGGGCGAACGAAACGCGCGCAAGAGCGCTGTGGACCGTCTCAAACCAGCCCGCTCAATCCGAGCAGCGCCGCCACGGCAAATATCCAAAGCGGGTTCACCCTGATCCAGTAGGTCATCAGCGCGGTCACGATGGTAATTCCGACCGCCACCCACGTATCGTCCGCCGCTCTCGCCACGACGACGGCGCTTGCCGCGGTCAGTCCAAGCGTCACCGGCACCAGGCCGCCGGCCAGCGCCACCTGCCAGGATGCGCCGCGGAAGCGGTCGAAAGTGCGGCCGACATAGAAAGCCAACAGGCACGTCGGCCCGCACATCGCCAAGGTCGCCACCAGGGCGCCCGTAAGCCCGGCGACGTGATAGCCGATCAAGGTGACGACGATGACGTTCGGCCCCGGCGTCAGCTGCGCCAGCCCGAAAATGTCGCTGAATTGCGGGTCGGTCATCCAGCGCTGCACGTCGACGGCAAAGCGGTGGATTTCCGGCACAGCCGAATTGGCGCCGCCGATGGCGAACAGCGACATCAGCGCGAAAAACCATGCCAGCGTTCCGAGCGTGCCGCCCAATTCCTTCATCGCCGCACCCAGGCGAGCGCGAGACTGATCGGCAGCACCACGACGAGCACGATCGGCAGCGGCCACTGCGCGATGCCGATGGCGCCGAAGGTCGCAAGCGCGATGACCGGGCCGCCCACGGCGCGGTTACGGAACAGCGGCAGCGCCATCTTGGCCACCGTCGACATGATCAGCCCGGCCGCAGCTGCCGTGACGCCGATCAGCGCGCGCCGCAACGCCGGCAGATCGCCGTAATGGGCATACAATGCGCCGATGATGACGATCAGCAGCATCGGCGGGCCGAGCAGCCCGACCAGCGCGACCAGGCCGCCGAGCGGCCCGCGCACCCGGGAGCCGAAAATCACGGAGAAATTGACGATGTTGGGCCCGGGCAGGAACGAGCACAGCGCATAAGCTTCGTTGAACTGCTCTGGCGTCAGCCAGCGGCGCTCCTCGACCATCATGCGGCGCGACCACGCCAGCACGCCGCCAAAACCGTAGAGCGAGATCAGCGCGTAGGCGATGAACAATTCGGACAGGCTCGGGCGCGGCAGCGCGGCAGCGGCAACAGGTTCGGTCGCGCGCGGCGCCGGCGATGCATCGTTCATCAAATTCGTTTAGCGCCGCTGCGCGGGCACGGCCATACGCATTTGCGCACAAGCACGATGCCCAGCTGTATGGCCCACGGTCTACTCGACGGTCATGTCCAACAACGCATGGACGAACGCCGTCGCGCTCGCATAGATGCCGGGCGCTTCGCTCTCGCGCGGCCCGCCGATGGTGAGCACAAGATCGGCGCCAACCCTGCGCTGCTGCACGCGCAGCCACAGCGCTGCGTGCTCGACGGGCTCAGGCTCGGCGAGATCCACCACCAAGAGCGGCTTGCGGAAGCGGTGCGCGAGTTCCTCGGCGAGCGCCGTGCCCTTGGAGACCGCCAAACCGCCGGCTGCGATCACGATCATGCAGGCATCGGCGTCGCGCACATTCCACTCCGTGCGCTGCGCCGGGTCGGGCAGCGGCGTCTCCTTGAGCTTGGGATATTTTGCCAATAGCCCGGGCGGCTTGGGCAAATCCTCGGCCCAGCCGTCTTTGGGACACCAGCCGCCATAATCGATGCCGCGCTCTATCGCCGCATCGAGCACCGCGCGGTCGACGCCGGATTGTCCGCCGGAGAGGAGTTTCATGGGGTTCTAACCCGCTCTTTTTTTGGCAACCATTTGCGCCTATATTCCCTAGTGCTGGCGCAAGCCAGATATGGCGATAAACGGGCGTCGTAATAAACCTTTCGGACCCGGGGGCGGTACCCGGCGACTCCACCAATTCCAGGGGTCAGGTATCAGGGTTCAGGTATCAGTAGGTTAGTTCTGATCCCTGATGTCCTGATTGCTGATCCCTGATTACGGGGTCGAAATAGGATCGACGAGGGCGTAAAAGGCGCGCTTTTGCCCGGGATGGTTCCGGCGTTATCGGGCCAAATCCATAGTTGCCAATGACAACTATGCTCCGGTTGCTCTGGCTGCGTAACGCAGTCTGAAAGACCGATCTTAAAGCCCTGACGGGTTAAGCTCCGTCAGGCGGGGTTCGGAGGCACCTGGCAACAGAAGCCTCCACTTTCCAGTAGGCCGGTATCAGGCATCAGTAATCAGGTAGAGGACAGAACTGCCTGGACCTCTATGATTCGCTCCCTATTTGTAATCTGATCTCTGACGTCTGATTCCTGATCCGTGATACTCCGATGCCTGTCGACTACATCCGCTACGACATTCTCGCCCAAGCGGCCTTGCGCGGGGTCGTGCGCACGGTATTGGCGGACGTCGCCAAGAAGGGCCTGCCAGGCGAGCATCATTTCAAGATCACGTTTGCCACCGCGGCGCCCGGCGTGCGGCTGTCGGAGCGGATGCGCGGGCAATATCCCGACGCGATGACGATCGTGTTGCAGCATCAGTTCTGGGATCTGACGGTCGACGACGACGGCTTCGAGGTCGGCTTGTCGTTCGGCGGCATTCCGGAGCGGCTCGCGGTACCGTTCGAGGCGGTTACGGCGTTCTTCGATCCGGCGGTGCAATTCGGCTTCCAGTTCGAGACGCTCGACAAGCAGGCGGCCGAGGAGCCGGGCACCGCGACCAAGGCACTCACTCCCGCGCCTGCCCCGGCCGGGATCGAAAAAAGCGGCGCTGCCCTGCCCGGTCCCGCCCATGTTGCGTCGGCAGAGCCGGCGCCCAATGAAAAGAGCGGCGGCGGCGAAGTCGTGCGGCTCGACCGTTTCCGCAAAAAATAAGAACGCGGAGCCTGGGCGGTCGCCACCGAGCCCGCGGCCCGGCAATCACGAGTTTGTGTGCGGGGTGCGGCAGTATCGGCTTACCCGCGAGGACAATGAATTGGGCCAATATCGGCGGCATGGCGCGGTACTATTGGCAAAATACTCTTAAGTATATCATCTTAAATCCGATATCTACTTCACGTCTGTCTTGAATATCACCACAAAATATCCGGCCGTCGCGAATATTCATGCAGTATCAACGGGGCTACGGCGCCTGGGAATATTGTACTGAAAGGAAATTTGGCTTTCGAAAAGAAGGAATAGGTTTTGGTTACGACCGAAGCCCCGCGTTAAGACTCCGTAGACTCTCGGTTGTCGTGATCCAGTGCCAGGGTACCGGCGTATAACATTACAGCTGAAGCGGGCCAGGATGGCCCTGCTCACGTTATCTGGATACCGCCGAGCTACATCATGGGCGACGTTGTCAATCTCCGAACTGCGCGAAAGCAGGCCAAACGGCATGAAGCCGGGCAGAAAGCGGCGGCGAACCGCCTGGCCCACGGCCGAACCAAGACGGATCGAACCGCGACACGGTCACGCAACGACAAAGCCCAGCGAAGCCTCGACCTACACCGGGTCGAAACGGGAGAAGGGCAATGAAATCGCCAGTCATCAAGCGCTCGATTGTTATCGCCGGTCATAAGACCAGCGTCAGCCTTGAAGACGCTTTCTGGAGAGGGCTCAAGGAGATCGCCATCGGCCGCGACAAGACGCTGTCGGACCTCGTCGCCGAGATCGATACTGGACGTCCGCACGGCAATCTGTCGTCGGCCATCCGGCTGTTCGTGCTCGACCACTACCGGGGGCAGACCAACGGTCATGCCGCCGAGAGCAGCGGCCAAACGCCGCTGATGGTCATGCCCGCGGCAGCGCCATCAGTTCTGCGGGTGGAATAACAAATCGAGCGGCGGCCCCGCTGTTTGTGGGGCTGCCGGCGGGGCCGGCTGCGGCGCGGGCCGCGGCTTGTTTGTCGTTGTCGATCCGGTGACGCCGGCAGCCGGCGCTTCGGTCTGCAACAGATCCAATCCTCGCACTCCGGGAGGCGGCGCCGACGCGCTCGCCAGTATCGCGGATTCGACGAGGCCGCCCGCGGGCGCTTTGCGGACAACCGGAAAGTCCGGGCGAACCGCGCGGCCGATGACGTCTTGCCGCCCGTTGGCTTCGATCGATTCCAGACGCCGGCTTTGCAGTTCGGCGGCGCGCAAGCTCAGCCAACCGGTCAGCGCCGAAACATCGAGAGTGCGCGCCGGCGCCGCGAGCTGGCCCTTGAGCGCGACGGCGAGTTCCGGCCGCATAGGGATCAAGGCGTGGGCCGGCGGCGGCGCCGAAAGCGTCATGCGCGCGTCGACGGCACCGCTGTTGAGATCGAGCGCGCCGGAAAACAAGAGCGCAGCACCGTCTTGTGCCCGCATCGTCATATTGGCGACGCCGACCTTGCCGTCGGTGATGGTCATGGCGGCATCGCCTTGCGACGCAGCCAGATGACCGCTGGCCAGCGCCGCATTCACAGCGGGCTGAATTTTCGCAACCTCGATGGCCGCGCCCTGATCGGCCGCGCGCATGGCGGCGACGAATGCCGCCGGGTCGAGCCCTGCGATATGGGCGTCGGCCAGCGCGATCGTGCCGCTGCCGTGCGCGGCGCGTACGAGCGCGGCGGGACTTGAGCCGAAGCTGTCGAAGTCGGCGTTGAGCGTCAGCCGCGCGTCGATGATTTTCTTGTCGGTTTGCAGGATAGTTGCCGCGTCGGCATCGGCCAGCGCGATATGGCCGTGGCTGACCAAGCCGTCGGCGTTGCGGCGGAACGCCAAGTCGCCAGTGACGCGGCCGCCGGCAAGATCGCCGTCGATAGTCTGCAGCGCGATTTCGGCCGGGCGAAACTGCATCACGCCTTTGAGATTGCTGGCGACCAGCGCCGGTGCGAACGCCGCATGATCGAGCGTGAAGGTCACGGCGCCGTTCATCGCGGCGAACGCGCCGCCGCCGAGCGGCTGGCTCGACCACGGCGTAGCGGCGTTTTGCGCTTGGCGCGGCAGCCCCAACAGCACGCCTGCGAGCCAGGCGCCGTCGACATTGTCGGCGCCGACGTCACCGTCGATTGCGATCGGGCTTGCCAGATTGACGGCGAGATGCCCGCGCGCCGACGCCTTGCCGGCAGCGATGGCGATTTGCGTGAACGACAGTGCGCTACCGGCAATAGAAACTGCGGCGCGTGCGGAGACCGGCACCGCATTGCCCGGTTGGCCGGTCATCGCCTGCTGCAGCGGCTGCAGGTCGGCGGCGGTCGCCAATATTTGGAACGTGCCGGCGGACGCCTCCTTGCCGTTCAATCGAACCGCACCGCGCGCCGCGGCAGTAAAACCGCTGGCCGACGCCTCGCCATCGACGCGCAGCTCGCCGTTCAGCGGTCCGGCAGCCGATAGCGTCACGCGGCCGGGCAGTTGATCGACGGCGACGACGCGATTGAGGCCGAACAGCACCGCCAGCGCGGTGCCGTCGTCAGCATCTAGCCGGCTGTCGATGCGCACATTCGCCTCACCGAGCTTGGCTGGCTCACCGGTCGCGGCGCCGTTGAGCGCGACGCGCATCAAGCCCAACTGGCCATT
This sequence comes from uncultured Alphaproteobacteria bacterium, assembly GCA_963724715.1. Classification (GTDB taxonomy): domain Bacteria; phylum Pseudomonadota; class Alphaproteobacteria; order Rhizobiales; family Xanthobacteraceae; genus BOG-931. Next base: position 1,785,919 of record CAVRVV010000009.1, read on the forward strand.
GAGGTCGAGCTTGGCGGTGCTGCCGGCGCTCGCCGCCCGCTCCACGGTCAACGTGCCGTGCAGTTTTGCCGGCGCCAGGCGATCGGCGGCACGGCGAAGGACATCGGCCGTCTGCGGCGCAAATTGGCCGAGAACACGCGACAGATCGGCAAGCGTACCGGCAGTGAGATCGACCGTGACGCGGCCGCGCGGCTGTGATGACAACTCGTCGATGCGTCCTGAAATGTCGAGCGCGGCGCCGCCCAATTCGCCAACCGACAGATGCTCGATCTGCAAGGCACCGGAATCGAACTTGATTTGCGCCTTGACCGCCCGCGCATCGACACCGGCCAATGTCGCCTTGCCGATATCGAGCGCCAGCGAGCCTTGGCGCGGCGGCGCAAAACCGTTCTCGTCCACGGCCGACTTGGCGAACGCCGCCAACGCATCGAGATCGAGTTTGGTGGCGTGAAGATCGGCCTCGACAATGGCCGGGCGGTCGGATGCCGGCCAGGTAGTAGGCCAAGTATAGGCGAAGCGCCCCTGGACATTGTCCTGATCCAACGTGGCGTCGAGCCCATCGACCGCCAGACGATCGCCGGCAATGGTGACATCGCCGCGCGCGCGTAATGTTCTGACTCCGGCTGAAGATGCGGCGCCACGTCCGCTGAGCCAGGCGAGCAGCGTATCGGCGTCGGCGGAATCCAAGGCGCCGGGCCCGGTGAAAGCGAGACCGTGGTCGGACTGCTCGACGTGACCGCTCAAGCTCACTTGGGTCAGCCCCGGCGCGCGCAATTCGACACCGTCCAGACTCCATCCCGTCGCGTCAAAACGCGCGACGCCGTGCAGCGACTGGACATTGGTGCCGCCGACCGTGAGGCCGGCAATGCCGACACTGAGCGTGCCCGGCAGCGGCGGCTTGACCGACGCCACGAACGCATCGACGAAACTTTTGAGCACAAGGAGCGGCGGCCGGTGCGTCAGGTCGGGAGCGGCGAGCGCGCGATCGACATCGACCTCGAGTGCCGCGATGTCGCCGTCGAAATGCGGCTGTGCGCCGAATGTCAGATCGGCTTTGCCGGTGAACACCACCGCGCGCTCGTCCGGCCCGTATTGGAAAGTGACGTCGTGCAACGTGGCCGCAGTCGGTGTTGCCCGGATGGTGCCGCCGGCGTGCCACGGATCGTTCATCACGCGCTGTCCGCTCGACAGCGCGGCGCCGACCGGCCGCGCCAGCGCAATTGTGCCGTCGAATTGCGGCACGCCGTGATCGACGGTGAGCGTGCCATCGACGTCCGTGGTCAGCGGATGATTGGATGGATTGATGCCGAGCCTGATCTTGAACCCGGTGTCGGCATCGCCGCGGCCACCCGAAATTCGATAGCCGTAAGGTTCGTCGCCGACGACGAACGTTCCTTCGCCCCTGAACGGCCCGAGCAACGAGCGGATGTCACCGTCGAACGAAAGTTTTTGCAACGTCAGGCGCCAACCCGACGCGGCATCGGCGAGAACAATGCTGCCATCTTCGACGCGCAGCCGGGAGACGGACAGATCCTCCGTCCGCCAAGCGCGCGTGGGAACCGGCCAGTCGATAGCGCCGGAACGGTCGAGCGCGAGATTGATCTGCGGCGTCACCAGGCGCGCCTCGGTGGCCTGGACGTCACCGCGGACGAGCGGCCCGAGCCGCACCTCAAGATCGAGCGAGCCGGCGCGCAACAGCGGCTCCCGGCCGGCTTCGCCGAACTCGACGTTGCGCAGCTTGATGCGCGGGGTCGGCAGTATGCGCGCGTCGATCGCACCGGTCACACGCACGCTCAATCCGGTGAGGCGACTCGCCTCGCTCTCGAACGTCGTGCGGAAATGGTTCCAGTCGACGACGAGCGGCGCCACCAGCGCGGCAACCAGCGCCAGGATGATCGCGATCGCCAATCCGAGCAGCGTCGTCTGCACGGCGCCTCCGAGTTGTCCCTAAAATCCGCCTGTTGCGAATCTTGCGCGCCTTTGCCCAAACCTAAATGAGACCGGCACCGATTGCACGCTTCACGGCCGGCGTTTGGGCCGCATTCGGGGCGATAGTATGTCGCCCGCGCGCCTTGCTATCAAAGATTAACGATCTTGCCGGGATTCATGATGTCGAGTGGATCGAGCGTGCGCTTGATCGCGCGCATCGCGGCGAGCGCCGGCTCGCCGTGCTCGGCCAGCAGGTATTTCATCTTGCCCTGGCCGACGCCATGCTCGCCGGTGCAGGTGCCATCCATCGCCAGCGCGCGCTCGACCAGGCGTTGCGACAGCGCTTGCGCGCGAGCGACTTCGTCGGCGTCGTCCATGTCCACCAGCAGCGTCAGATGGAAGTTGCCGTCGCCGACATGGCCGACGATCGGCGCCAAGAGCCGGCTTTCGGCGATGTCGCGCTGGGTCTCCACGACGCATTGGGCGAGCCGCGATATCGGTACGCAGACATCGGTCGCGACAATCTGCGCGCCCGGCCGCAGCGCCTTGCACGACAGCGCGGCGTTATGGCGAGCCTCCCACAGCCGGGTCCGATCTTCCTGATGCGTTGCCCAGTCGAACGGCCCGCCGCCGAACTCGCGCGCGATGTCGCCGAAACGCTCCGACTGCTCGGCGACCCCCGCCTCGGTGCCGTGGAACTCCAAGAACAACATCGGCGTCTCGGGCAGCGCCAGCTTGGAATGAAGATTGACCGCGCGCACTTGAAGCGCATCAAGCAATTCGATGCGCGCCACTGGAATGCCGGACTGGATGGTCAGAATGGTCGCCCGGCAGCAGGCCTCGACCGAAGGAAACGGACACACGCCTCCCGATATCGCCTCCGGAATGCCGGCGAGCTTGAGCGTCAGCTCGATGATGATGCCGAGCGTGCCTTCCGATCCGACGATCAGCCGCGTGAGATCGTAACCGGAGCTGGATTTTTTGGCCCGGCTCGCCGTCGTCATCACCTCGCCGTCGGCGAGCACGGCTTTCAACGAAAGCACATTGTCCTTCATCGTGCCGTAGCGCACCGCGTTGGTGCCCGAGGCGCGCGTCGCCGCCATGCCGCCGAGCGACGCGTCGGCGCCGGGATCGATCGGAAAGAACACGCCCTGATCGCGCAGCTGCTCGTTGAGCGTCTTGCGCGTGATGCCGGGCTCGATGACGCAATCGAGATCCTCGGCGTGAACCGCAAGCACGCGGTTCATGTCGCGGAAATCGAGCGAGATGCCGCCGCGCGGCGCGTTGACCTGGCCTTCGAGCGAGGTGCCGACACCGAACGGGATCACCGGCACGCGCGCCGCGGCGCACAGCCGCACCACCTGCTGCACGTCTTCGGTGGTCTGCGGGAACACCACCGCATCCGGCGGCTGGTTCGCAATCCAGGTCACCGTATTGCCGTGCTGCTCGCGCACCGCCTGCGAGGTGACGAGGCGATTGCCGAATTGAGCGGCGAGCGCAGCAATGACGCCGTCGACCGCCTTGCGGTCGCGTTTTTGCTCGGTCTTTGCCTCGGCCAATGCCATCGCGTGATCTCGCATCACTCCTCGGGCCTGAAGCCCGATGCTTTAACAGCCGGCGCCCATTTTTCCGAGTCGTCCTTCTGGATGTCGGCGAAGGCTGAGGCGGACGTTCCGGTCGGCTGCAATCCGAACGCCAGGAACCGATGTTCCACGTCGGGCGATCGCACGGCGTCGACGATCACCTTGTTGAGCCGTTCGATGACCTCCGGCGGCGTCTTCGCCGGCGCGAACATGCCGTACCAGCCGGACGCGACCAGATCATAGCCCGCTTCGCGCAGCGTCGGCACGTTCGGCAGGAACGGCGAGCGCTGCCGGTTCGAGGTCGCCAGGACGCGGATGCGGCCGGCCTCGGCCATCTGCACCAGATCGGCCGTGGTCGTGATCTCGATCGGGATATGTCCGGCGACGAGATCGGTCAGTCCCGCGGCGGAACCATGGTACGGCACCGGACGCAGATCGATGTTGACGGCGCGGCCGAACATCACGCCCAAAAAGTGCGGCAGCGTACCGGCGCCGGGAATGGCGTAGTTGGCGTCCGCGGGATTGGCCTTGGCCCAATCGACCAAATCCTTGAGCGTCTTGGCATCGGTTTGCGGCCCAACGGCTATGCCGAAATCGAACGTCCCCAACTCGCTCACCGGCACGAAATCGTTGAACGGGTCGTAATCCAGGTGCGTATAAAAGTGCTGGTAGATCGCCAGCGGAGCGATCGGCGTCAGCAGCAAAGTATTGCCGTCGGGTGCCGCGTCTTTCACCGCTTTGACCCCGATGCGGCCATCGGCGCCGGTGCGGTTCTCGACGATCACCGGCCGGTTGAGCGCGCCATTCATTTTATTGGCGATCAAGCGCGCCACGGTGTCGCCGGAGCCGCCTGCCGCAAAGGGGAAGATAATGCGGATCGGCTGCTCGCCGATTTGCGCGTGCAACGAGGTGGCAACAAGCCATCCAGCCAGAACCACAAGCACGAGACGCAACAGCCACCAGCTCGGCATCATGCTTCTCCAAATCATCGCTTGTCCCGAAGATAGCCGCTCCACAGTTCGGCGGGAATGTCGGCTTCGTCCCAAACGCCGATCAAAATGCCGCGCCGCGCCGCCTTGCCGCGCCCGTTGTCGATCTGTTGCTCCGAGCGCGTCGTGCGTTGCGATACCCGAAGTCCCCATTGCGCCAGCGCCGCCGACAGCCGCTCGCATTCGCCGGCGTGGGCCGGATCGGCGCCGAGGTCGTGCAGCTCGTCGGGATCGCTAACGCGATCGAACAGCATCGGCCGGAAGCCGATCGCATGGATCAGCTTCCAGCGCTTGTCGGCGATCATGAACAGGCGCGCGTCGCGCGGTTTCAGCCCAAGCTTTGCCGACGCCGGCATCATGCCATAATCGTATTCGCTGATGGTGAATAGTCGCCACGCCGGCGGCCACTCGCCGTGCAGCAACGGCAGCACCGAACGGCCTTCGAGACGATGCGATTGTTGCGCCGGATCGCCGCCGGCAATTTCCAGAAATGTCGGCGCCAGATCGATGGCTTCGACCAATTCATCGCACACGCTGCCGCGCGCTTTGTCGGCGGCGGACGACGGATCGTAGATGATCAGCGGCACCTTCACCGAGGCATCGTGGAAGAAATCCTTGTCGCCGAGCCAATGGTCGCCGAGGTAATCGCCGTGATCGGCGGTGAAGACGATCATCGTATTGTCGAACAGCCCATGCTCTTTCATGTAGCCGAACAGCACACCCATCTGATCGTCGATCTGTTTGATCAGTCCCATGTAAACGGGAATGACCTCGGCGCGCACCTCGTCGCGGGAAAACGTCCTGCTGACGTCGTGCTCCATGAAGGCGCCATAGACCGGATGCGGATCGCGGCGTTCGTCCTGCGAGCGCACCGCCGGGATGACATCGCCCGGCCCATACATGGTGTTGTACGGCGCCGGCGCGATGTAGGGCCAATGCGGCTTGATGTAGGACAGATGCAGGCACCACGGCTCATCGCCGGCCTCGCGGATGAAATCGATGCCGCGCCGGGTCATATACGGCGTCTCGGAATCCTCCTCGCGCACCCGCGCCGGCTTCCGCGCATGGCGCATCGCCCAGCCCGAGGCCAAGGCGTTGCCCTCGCCGTCGGCGGCGTTGGCCCAATCGTGCCACGGGTTCTCGCCGTCATAGCCCTTGTCGTTGAGATAGCTGTTGTAGCGCGGCTGCTTCGGCGAATAGCGCGCGCCGTCCGGGCCCATGCCGTGCAACCCGTCGTCGCGCTCGTAGGGCTCAAAACCGCATTCGGCGACTCGCACGCCGATGATCGAATCCGGATCGATGCCGAGCCGCGCCATTCCCTCGACGTCGGCCTCCATATGGGTCTTGCCGACCAGCGCGGTGCGCATGCCGAGCGGGCGCAGGTAATCGCCCATGGTCATCTCGCCGACCTTGAGCGGGAATCCGTTCCACGCCGCGCCGTGGGACTGCACATAGCGGCCCGTATAGGTGCTCATGCGCGAGGCGCCGCAAATCGGCGATTGCACGTAGGCGCGGGTGAAGCGCACGCCGCGCGCCGCCAACGCATCGATATTCGGGGTTTTGAGCCGCGGATGGCCGTAGCAGGACAGATAGTCCCAGCGCAGCTGGTCGCACATGATGAAGAGGATGTTCTTGGCTTTTTTGGACACGAGGCGCGACGATCCTGGGATGGCGCTGCAACAGGCTGGTAAGCGCTCGACGTTAGCACATCACTTCAGCCGGCATGAAATTGAGCCTTGCCAAATCCGCCTCGGTCGGCTGCATTGCCGGCGCTGAACGCCGGAAATGACCATGCTCGAACGGCCCGAAACCGCAATCCCCGCGCCTTTCGTATCCTCGGTGATGCGCGTCGAGCCCGGCTGGATCGACTACAACGGCCATCTCAACATGGCCTATTACAATGTGCTGTTCGACCGCGCGGTCGACGAGGTTTACGAACTGTTGGGTCTCGGCCTGGCCTATGTCGAAGTCAGCCGGCACTCGACCTTCACCGCGGAAGTGCATGTGCGCTATTTGCGCGAGCTGCATGCCGGCGATCCGGTGCGGGTGACGTTCCAGCTGCTCGGCTACGACGCCAAGCGGCTGCATTACTTTGAAGAGCTGCATCACGCCGAGGAAAACTGGCTCTCGGCCACGTCCGAGAACATGGCGTTGCACGTCGATATGGATGCGAGGAAGACGGCTGCCTTTCCGCCGGACATTGCCGCGCGTCTTGCCCGCATGAAGGCGGCGCATGCCACACTGCCTATCCCGGATGGCGCCGGGCGGCGCATCGCCATGCCGGGCGCAAAGTGACAGGTCCGCCATGGTGACGATCCGCGAGCACAAAATTCCGAGCGCCGACAGCAAGCCCTACATTGCCGTCGAGGGGCCGGATCGTTGCCTCTGGTTCTGCGAAAGCGGCGCGGCAAAAATCGGCCGCCTCGATCCCGACCGCGGCACGTTCACCGAGTTCGCGCTTGCGGACAAGACCGCGACGCCGATCGGCATCACCGCCGGCAGCGACGGCAATCTGTGGTTCGCCGAAAAGGCCGCCAACAAGATCGGCCGCATCACGCCGCGCGGCGAGATCACCGAATTCGCACTGCCGACGCCGAATGCGGGGCCTGACGGCATCGTCCTCGGTCCGGACGGCGCCGTCTGGTTCTCCGAGAGCGAAGTGAGCCGCATCGGCCGGATCACGCCCGACGGGCGCATCAGCGAATTTGCCGACGGCATCACGCCGGGCGCAAAGCCGCTGTCGATTTCGGTGCGCGACGGCGCGCTGTGGTTCAGCGAGGCTGCCGGCAACCGTATCGGCTGCATCACCATGGACGGCAAGGTCACGGAATTTCAAATCCCGAGCCACGACAGCCAGCCGCGCGCCACCGTCACCCATCCCGACGGCAGCATCTGGTTCGTCGAGACCTCGACCAATGCGCTCGGCCGCATCGATCGCGCAGGCCGTATCACCGAGCATCCGGTGCCGACGCCGAACGCGTCGCTGCGCGGCGTCACCGTCGGCGCCGACGGCGATCTCTGGTACACGGCGAACTTCGCCAACAAGATCGGCCGCATGGCGCCGGATGGCACGGTGCGCGGCGAATACGATATTCCGACGCCGAACAGCGGCGCGCGCTGCATCGCGGCGCTCGCCGACGGCCGGCTGTTCTTCACGCAATACGACGCCGGGCTGATCGGGGAAGTGATAGTGGGCGAATAGCGAGTGGCGAGTGGGGAAGTTCAGCATTCAATTCGCTACTCGCCATTCGCGATAGAAATCCAGGAGAGAAACGCCGTGAAAAAACTTCTGCCCGTCATCGCCTGCCTGGCCGCGTCGTGGCCGGCCGCCGCCGTCGCGCAAAACTATCCGACCAAGCCGATCAAGATGATCGTGCCGATTTCGGTCGGCTCGATCACCGACGTCGTGGCGCGCTTGACCGCGCAGGAGCTGCAAGAGCGGCTCGGCCAATCGGTCATCGTCATCAACAAGCCGGGCGCCGCCATGGTGCTGGGCGGCAGCGAATGCGCCAAATCGGATCCCGACGGCTACACGCTGTGCGTGGTCTCACCCGACACCATGTCGTTCAACCCGCTGACCATTCCGAACCTGCCGTACAATCCTGAGAAAGATTTCACCCCGGTCATCGACATGTACCACGTGATCGAGGGCCTGATGGTACCGGCGGCGACAGGCATCAGCTCCATCGACGCCTTGCGCGCCAAGGCGGTGGCGGAGCCGGGCAAGCTCAATTACGGCACGCTTGGCGAGCGCACCACCACCGACGCATTCCGGCAATGGCTCGGCGAGCATTGGAAGACGAATTTCGTCGCCATCCCCTACAAGGGCGGCAGTGAGATCATCGCCGCTCTGCTCGGCAACACCATCGACGTTACCAAAATCGGCGTCGGCAACATGACCAGCCAGTTGAAGGAGGGCAAGATCAAGGTGCTGGCGCTGCGCGCCTCGCACCGCTCGCCGCAGCTTCCCGATGTCCCGACCTTCGCCGAGGCCGGCTTCGGCGCATTCCCCGGCGGCCCGATCTTTTGGGGCGCGGTGGTCCCCGCCGGCACGCCGGCGCCGATCGTCAAGCGCTTGCACGACGAGCTGTTGGCGATCTTCCGCGGGCAAAAGTTCACCGACTTCGCCAACCAGAACTTCCTCGATCCGGCCGCCGGCTCGACCGAGGACTTTGCCGCGTTCCTCAAGAAGGACCGCCAGGACGCCGCCGTGCTGGTCGATAAGTATATGAAGTGACCCAAGCGGCGTTTCCCGGGCGCAGCGCAGCATGGAGCGAAGCGGAATGGTGCGCTGCAGACCCGGGACCGTTACACACGCCGAGTCCAGAGCGATCCCGGATCAGCGGTGCACCGCTTCGCGCTGCACCGCGTCCGGGAAACGTACACCTCGTAAAAGCCGCGCCCAGGTGCCATCTTAGGCGCGTGAGAATCAGCACCATCGGTCACCTTGGCTGACCCTTTGAAGCGCAATATCGAGCCGATAGAGCCTGCGGGCCCCGCCCCCGGCGGCATTGCCGCGCGCGCGCAGGCGGCCGCGGGCGCGCCGTATCTGGCCGGGCTCAATCCCGAACAGCGGCTCGCGGTCGAGACGCTCGACGGCCCGGTGCTGGTGCTGGCCGGCGCCGGCACCGGCAAGACCCGCGTGCTCACCGTGCGCATCGCCCATATCCTCGCCACCGGCCGCGCCCGGCCCGGCGAGATTTTGGCCGTCACCTTCACCAACAAGGCGGCGCGCGAAATGAAAACCCGCGTCGGCGACATCGTCGGCGGTGTCGTCGAGGGCATGCCGTGGCTCGGCACGTTCCACTCGATCGGCGTAAAGATCCTGCGCCGCCATGCCGAGATGGTCGGGCTGAAATCCGACTTCACCATTCTCGACGTCGACGACCAGATCCGGCTGCTCAAGCAATTGCTCGAAGCCGAGAACATCGACGAGAAGCGCTGGCCCGCGCGAGTTTTAGCCATGCTGATCGACGGCTGGAAGAACCGCGGGCTTACGCCCGAACAGGTGCCGCCCGGCGAAGCCGCGGTGTTCGCCAACGGCAAAGGGTTGAAACTCTACAAGGCGTTTCAGGAGCGGCTAAAGATCCTCAACGCCGCCGACTTCGGCGATCTGCTGCTCGAATGCATCCGGCTGTTTCGCGAGCAGCCCGACGTGCTGCGGCAATATCAGGGCCGCTTCAAATTCATTCTGGTGGATGAATACCAGGACACCAACGTAGCGCAGTATCTGTGGCTGCGGCTGTTGGCGCAGCGCGCGAGTAAGCCCTCTCCCCTTGCGGGAGAGGGCGGTTCCTCGCGTAGCGAGGAACCGGGTGAGGGCCCGGGCGCCGCAGCACTGCCCTCACCTGGCGCGCTTCGCGCGCCGGCCTCTCCCGCAGGGGGAGAGGCAAATTCAAAAAACATCTGCTGCGTCGGCGACGACGATCAGTCGATCTACGGCTGGCGCGGTGCCGAGGTCGACAACATTCTGCGCTTCGATCACGATTTTCCCGGCGCCACAGTGATCCGGCTGGAGCGCAATTACCGCTCGACCGGCCACATCCTCGCCGCCGCCTCGCACATCATCGCTCACAACGAAGGCCGGCTCGGCAAGACGCTGCGCACCGACGACGAGTTGGGCGAAAAAGTCACCGTCACCGGCTCGTGGGATTCGGAAGAAGAAGCCCGCACCATCGGCGAGGAGATCGAGCAGCTGCAGCGCGGCGGCCATCGCCTCAACGAAATCGCCATTCTGGTGCGCGCCTCGTTCCAGATGCGCGAATTCGAGGACCGCTTCGTCACGCTCGGCCTGCCCTATCGCGTGATCGGCGGGCCTCGTTTCTATGAGCGCGCCGAAATCCGCGACGCGTTGGCCTATCTGCGGGTGGTGAACTCTCCGGCCGACGATCTCGCCTTCGAGCGCATCGTCAATGTGCCCAAGCGCGGGCTGGGCGATGCAACGGTGCAGGTGCTGCACGACCACGCCCGCAAGCGCCGGGTGCCGCTCACCGAAGCCGCGCGCGCCATCGTCGAGACCGACGAGCTGAAACCAAAACCGCGCGGCGCGCTGCGCGGCGTGCTCGAAGCGTTCGAGCGCTGGCGCAAGCAGCGCGACGCCCTGCCGCACAACGAGCTGGCCGAGATCATCCTCGATGAATCCGGCTACACCGAGATGTGGCAGAAGGACCGCTCCGCCGATGCCGCCGGACGCCTCGAAAACCTCAAGGAGCTGGTCCGCTCCATGGAGGAGTTCGAGAACCTGCAGGGTTTTTTGGAGCACATCTCGCTGGTGATGGACAAAGACAAGAGCGCCGATGCCGACGCCGTCAACATCATGACCTTGCACTCGGCCAAGGGCTTGGAATTCAACACCGTGTTCCTGCCCGGCTGGGAAGAAGGCCTGTTCCCGCACCAGCGCACGCTCGACGACCAGGGCCGCGCCGGCCTGGAAGAAGAGCGCCGCCTCGCCCATGTCGGCCTCACACGCGCGCGCAAGCGGGCCAAAATCTATTTCGCCACCAACCGCCGCATGCACGGCCTGTGGCAGACCAACATCCCGTCGCGTTTTCTCGACGAATTGCCCGAAGCCCATGTCGAAGTAACCGAGGCCCAAGGCGGCTTCGGCGGCTATGGCGGCTACGGCGCCTCACGCTTCGACGCCACCACCGCATTCGGCTCCAACTACACGACGCCGGGCTGGCAGCGCGCACAGGCAAAAAAAGGCGGCGGCTTTTCGGAGACCGGCTCGCGCTACGCCGCACACGACGACAGCGACGGCTTCGACAACGCCTCGTCCCCGTCCCCCTGGCGCGCCCGCGAGGACAGCAGCGCCCCGCGGCGGCTACCGCTCACCATCGAAGGCGAGCTGGTGGCCAAATCCACCGGCACGGTTTCCGCCTTCACGCTGGGCGACCGGGTGTTTCACCAGAAATTCGGCAACGGGAACGTGACGGCGATCGACGGGAATAAGCTGACCATTCAGTTTGATCGGGCCGGGGAGAAGCGGGTGGTGGATAGTTTTGTGGAGCGGGCGTGAGGATTGTGGTTTCTAAGGTTTAAGGGAACCCACGATTACGTTCACGCCAAGCCCTTAGGTCAGTGGGATTGTCGTCGCTCACCTCAATCTGAATCTCTGCCGGCGCAATTCGCTCGGTAAACACCACTAGATTGCCGCACGGCCATCGCGCATTCGGAACGATGAGTCCGGAAAATCCAAGAAAATACGCGGCATCTGCTATTTCCTGAGTTCTAGAGTAGTCACGTTCTCGGAACCGAGCCACGTCTACCCCGAGCCGCGCCAGAGTCGCCATGTCGGGAATCCGCAATACTTCAGGCGCTCGAATCCCAATACGATGGACAATCGATTTAATCTTGGAAGGCCAGACCGGTTGGCTATTTAGAAGTTCATATACCTCCGCAAGCGCACCATCCCGATCTAACGATGTGTATAAAACATCAAATGTGCCTACGCACCATCGACTAGGTGATCGCCCGCCTTGCAACGGATCGCGATTCTCGCGGACCACTCGCCAAACCGAATCCGAAAACGATTCTCGCGCGAAGCTGTCAACAATATCCAGCAACGCGAAATCGCGAGCTCTTCGGGGATCAACAGTCACTTATATATATGCCCCAGCGTCCAAACTCTCGATGACAGCGAGAACTTTTTCGGTACGCCCGGAATTAATGACATCGATCGCCCGTTCGCCATTGAGCATCGGATGCATTGTGTGCAGCCAGAGTTGCGTCTCATCAGCCGAATAGAACTCCGACAGCCGATCGACAACGTACCTAAGTTCGGCGATGACGGTTTGTGTTTTGAGATCGGGCGTAGCTTTACCGCTCGACCAACGCGACACGGTTGCGGGCGACACCGCTACGATGTTCGCAAGATCCTTACCCTGCAGGCCCCCGCTATCTCTTAGAACATCTATAATCTTCTTAACTGCGGTTGACATACTCAGTGCCTATCGTGTTTTGTTGTTTCTTGGAGCTCGGAACGAAATGGAAGGCCGACAGCGCGAGTCGCAGACCCGTCCGTTTTGTGAAGATCATCAAGAACGCCGCTCAATCTATCGAGACGGTCAGCATTTTTCTGCAACATTTCTGCAATTGAGCGATCGACCTTTAGCTTGGCAGCCGCGCGTGCAGTTCGGCCCGCACTAGCGAGAACGACGTCAAGGAAATGCTGGATACGTAACTGTTCGGGCACAGCCGACAACGCATCTATTTCTCTTGCACGTTGCCTTAAATAATGTCCCTTAGGATCTTTGATTGTGTCCTCAAAACCGTTAGGGCAGCAATCTCTGTGGTGACAACTGCAAAGACGACGTCCTCCTGGCGCGTTCATTAAGATATGCGCATGCGCTTTCTTTATAAGTCGATCAACGCCCGGGAGCAGCATGACGTAAGAATTACCGCCACCTTCGCGATCGGGGTCCGGTGACTTACTCCAACTGCTCGCATCGAAACGCTCTTTTTCGGCGACGCCATGTGCAACACCGCTCGCTGCGCCAAACGCAGCGACCGCAAGAGCACTCATTCCACCGATTCCATCTGAAATGATGGGCTTATCTAGAACATGGAAATCTCGCATTGCGGTGACATATTTGCGTAATCCGGCAGCCGTAGCATTTGCGCCAAATCCAGAAGTTCGAAGCCAAATGCTGTCTACCGGTAATGATGCGAGAGCAGAAATCAGGGCATTTCTTTCCGCGCCATCATTAAGAACCGCATTGGAAATCATGAGGGGGTAGTCAATCGCTATTTCTCGTCCACCTTGAACATCGAGGGATCGCCGAAGCGCCAGGCAAGAACTTCGATCAATTGCAAACCATTGGTCTTTAACGCCGCTGATAAAGTGCACAGGCGCGAGTACTCTGTGAATGCGATGTTCTACGGCAAACCGAGCAATCTTGCCGACCACGTCAAATTGATTCTCTCCGGCTCTAAAATGCGCCGGCGTCAAAACGCCGTCAGGATTTGCCCAGGGCGCTCCTTTAGCACAACCCTGAAACCTTCCAACCATAGAAAGCTCGGCCACGTTTGTGTCGAGCACAATTTCTCTGCCGCTATGGCGGAGAAGTAGCGTTGAAATTAGGTCCGCCTGTCGCGTAAATGCTCCAGCTTCGACGACTAGGCGTCTCAAAGGGAGCCGTCCCGCCAGGAGCAGTTGCTCCAAAAGGCGATGGCTGGATGTTCCCACGCGTAGAAAGTGCGCAACGGGCTCATGGTGTTGATGCAGATAGACAATGTTGGTCATGGGGAATCTCCCACACGAATGTTACGAATTGATCTCAGATTTGTCAACTTATGAAACCAAAACGGAATAGTGAAAATAATGTTTTATTTCAATGGCTTAAAAAGTCAAAACCGCGAGCAATCTGCTTCACGATCATTACGCACGCTCGAAAAGAGTGAAAGCTAACCGCCAATGATTCGGCTAGCGGGAATACCCGCCCGGTCGAGTACACCGTTCATGGTCACGTCGGCTTTCCTGGGGGCGGACTTTTAGGACGCGCTCAAAATGGACGCTGATTCCGCACGTTCATCATCGAAGCCCCTTACCATCTACATCGACACCGACGCCTACCCGGTGATGCAGGAGATTTATAGCGTCGGCCAGCGCCATGCACTCAAGGGCATTCGATCAGTATGACCTTGGCCACGCGCAATCTGATGGATTCGTTGCGCAGCGCCGGCGAAATAAGCACACGTTCGCCCATAGCTCCGTCAGCGCCGCTACCGCGGATAAGGATAATACGACACGCCGCGGGCCGGCTGTCTGCCGGGCGGCGGCGGAGGAGGATTGCCGGATGAGCCGAACCAGCCGCCGAAGTGACCAAAGAACCCACCATCGTCGCGCGCGATGTCCACCTTGGGAGACGGCGCGCGGGTGATGAAGCCACCCTGCGGCTGGTTGTTCAAGACCGCGACGAATTCGGTGCGATAGTTGGTCTCGCCTGACAGCGGCTCGTCCGAGATGATGATCGAGGACAGTGGCACTGCCGTCGGCGCGATCTTGTCGAGCACCTCCTGCGGGAAGGTGATGCGGTCGAGCGCGTCCTTGGCGTCGTCGCCGTTGTCGATCGAAACCTCGGTCCAGCGCAGACCGCTGCCGTCGCGCGCCACCGCGGTGAAGATGTGCGTGCCGATCGGCTTGTCCGGGTCCTTGATGGTGACCGGGAACTCCTGGCTGAAGTCGTACAGCTCGCCGCCGTCCGACCATTTCTTGTGCGTGTCGCGCCGCACGTAAAGCTTCTGCGTCGCACGGCTGATGTAGATCGACACCGGGCCGCCGGCGAGCTTCGCGGCCGTTGCGGCGCTGGCGGTCGCGGTCCGCTTCGCCGCGGTGGCCTTGGCGGCGGCTTCCGCGGCTGCGGCGGCATCCTGCTTCGCTTTCAGGTCGGCCTTGGCGGTGTCGAGCTGTGCACCCAGCGCCTGCGCTTTGGCGGCGGCCTTCTGCTGCGCGGCCTGCGCTGTGGCCTTGGCCTGATCGGTCATTTTCGGGTTGGCGTTGGCGGCGGCGAGCGCCTTCTCGGCATGGGCAAGCTCGGCATCGGCGCGGGCGTTGAGCGGCGTCAGATTGCGCGCCGCCGCAAGCGCCGCGGCAGCGGCACGCTTGGCCGGCGCGACAGCGAGCTTCGCCGCGACTGCCGCCTTGGCGGCATCGTCCGCGTCGCGGGCAGCGGCTGCGGCGAGCGCCGGCGCCGCGTCAATCGCATCCTGCTTCGGCACGAACAAGGCCGGATCGGAAAACGCCACCGGCTCGGCGTCCGTCGGCGAGATAATCACCCGCATCCCCATCGGCGCCTTGTCGAACACCTTTGCGGCGAAATCGAACGGCATGCGAATGCAGCCATGCGAGGCGGCGTAGCCGGGCAGCGGGCCGCCGTGCAGCGCGACGCCGTTCCAGGTGATGCGCAGCATGTTCGGCATCGAAGCGTCGTCATAGAGGCTCGAGTGGTGCTCCTTGTTCTTCTCGAGGACGGCGAACACGCCGGCCGGCGTCTCGCGTCCGGCGATGCCGGTCGAGACCGGCGCCCGCAGGATCCAGCCCTCGGCGTCGTAGAAGGTCACCTGCTGGCTCTTGATCGACACGATGGCCATGATCGGATCTGCCACCGGGCGCGGGGCCGTCATCTGGGTCGGGTGTGCGGCGGTCGCCTGCTTGGCGGCGGCCGGCGGCGCGTCCAATGCCGTCAGCGCGGCCATAGCCGAAAGCGCCACAATGGCGGCAGATGCGCGTAAACCCGCGGCGCGAACGCGAGTGGATCGCGCCGGCATTGCTCGATTGGTCATTCCATTCCTCGGTTGAAGCGGGAATCCCGGACGGTCCCCAAAGGCTGACCCCGAAGTCTTAACATAAGTTAGCCATTCTTACGGCTTGCTGAAAAAAACCGGCGCCTAGTGGTTTGTGTCGCATGCAGGCCCGATCCGGTTCGAGTCGGCAAATGACATAATGACATATGGTAGCAGAATAAGATGATCGCCCTCTTCATCGATGCCGACGCCTGCCCGGTGAAACAGGAGGTTTATCGCGTCGCCGAGCGCCATGCGCTCAAGGGCACTGCGCTCAAGGTCTTCGTCGTCACCAACTCCCCCATCGCCGTGCCGCGCGATATTTTTATTGGCGGGCGGCCGGACGCAAAACCGGGGTCCACTTTTGCTGGCCGCCCGCTGATCGAGCGCGTGGTCGTCGGCGCCGGCATGGACGAGGCGGACAATTGGATCGCGGAGCGCGCCGGCGCCGGCGCTATCGTGATCACGGCGGACGTGCCGCTGGCGAGCCGCGCCGTGAAGGCGGGTGCCGAGGCCATCGCGCCGAATGGCCGGGCCTTCACCACGGATTCGATCGGCATGACCTTGGCGACGCGCAACCTGATGGACTCGTTGCGCAGCGCCGGCGAGATCACCGGCGGCCCAAAACCGTTTTCGCCGCGCGACCGGTCGAGCTTTCTCGCGGCGCTGGATCAGGCCATCGTGCGGCTCAAGCGCGCGGGGTTCGGTCAGGCGGAGGGTTAGCCGGCCGCGGCGGAACCAAGCGCTGGCGGGATGTTTAATTCCGCAAGAATGCCTTCGTTGAGACTGATATCGCCATGATCCGCAAGCTCTCGTCCGGCAAATACCGGCTCTATTCGCGCAAGAAGAACCCGAAGACCGGGCGGCGCCGCAATCTCGGCACCTTCGCCAGCCGCGCCGCAGCCGAGAAGCACGAGCGCGCGGTGCAGTATTTCAAGCGGCATTAAGCACGCTCGCGTTTACGCCCGCCGGCCGTGCTAAGCATTTTCTCGGAGAGGGAAATGCTCACCAACAGTCGGGACATTAAACGCCGCCTTGAACAGGAAGGCTGGATTCTCGAACGCATTGCCGGCTCGCATCACGTGTTCAAGCAGCCGCGAACCCGCGCAACCGTCGTTTTACCCCATCCAAAGAAAGACTTGGGGCGCGGACTGGTTCGTAATATCTATAAGCAGGCTGGTTGGCAGCCCGATTGAGAGCGCCCATGGCCTATTACGTTGCCATTGTTGAAGACGCGGGGTCCGACAAAGCCGTCGGCATCTGGTTTCCCGACCTTCCGGGCTGCTTTTCGGCTGGCGATGATATTGACGAAGCATTGCGCAATGCCCACGAGGCGCTGGCACTTTACGCCGCAGCCGAAGCGCGGGAGGGCCGCGCTCTTCCGGACCCTCGCTCCTTGTCGGCGTTAAAAGCCGATCCGGGCGTTGTGCCCGACCTGCGCGATCACATGGTTGCGCTTGTAGCACTCCGCGAGAATCCCGCAGAAGCAGCGGAATGACGCCAGTCGGGCAACTGAACTGTTTTCGCCGCAATCCGTTCACCATTTCGCCGGGCGGCGGCTTTAGGCTCTTGATCTGAACCATTTGCTCGCGAGACACTTCTAACAACCGAGCCCCTTTCGCTCCATAAGGTGCAATGATGCGTCTCGCCACTTTCCTCCCCGCCTCACTTCTGGCCGCAGTGCTGGCGCTGCCGTGTGCCTCGGCCGCGTTCGCCAATATCGACATCGCCATCGACAAGAGCACGCAGCAGATGTCGGTCGCGGTCGACGGCGCGCAGCGCTACACCTGGGCGGTGTCGACCGGCCGGCCCGGCTACGACACGCCGAACGGCGCCTTCAAGGTGAACCGCATGGACGCCAACCACTTCTCCCAAGAGTGGGACAATGCGCCGATGCCGCACACCATGTTCTTCGACATGCACGGCCATGCCATCCACGGCTTCTCCGATGTCGCGCATCTGGGGCTCGCGGTGTCGCACGGCTGCGTGCGGCTGGCGCCGGCCAATGCCACCGTGCTGTTCAACCTGGTGAAGGCGGAAGGCATGGCCAATACCAGCGTCACCGTCACCGGCCGCACGCCGGGCGGCGACAACGGCCCGGTGGCGCGGGAACGCCTGCCCGACAACGAAACCGTCTATTCGCCGCAGCCGCCGCCGGGCTACGACCAGCAACCGCCGCCTGGTTATGGCCAGCAGCAGCCTGGTTATTATGGCCAGCAGCAGCCTGGTTATTATGGCCAGCAACAGCAGCCAGGCTACAGCCCGCCGCCACCGCCTGGTTACGGCCAGCAACAGCAGCCAGGTTACAGCCCGTCGGCACCGCCCGGTTACAGCCAACAGCAGCGGGACTACGGCCAGCAGCTGCCGCCCCAGCCGCCACCGGTGGTTTACGGTCAGCAGCCGTATTACGGCCAGCGCGTTTACGGCCAAGGCTACCAGCAGCCTTATTACGCCCAGCCTTATTATGGGCAGCAGCCGCAGCCGTACTACGGCCAGCAATACGGCCAGCCGTATTACGGACGCTAGTTCACGCCGTATTGAGCGGGCGACACTCAGACGTCGCGTTTCCGCCGCCAAAAATGGAATAGGCTCTCGCTCCCGCTGTTAATTTTACAGCGGACGCATTCCGCTGGAGGAAACACAACAATGTCGCTTGCTCATCGTCTCGGCTTTGCCGCCATCGCCTGCCTGTTCGCCGCGCCGCTTCCCGCCGGGGCCGCGCTCATCATGCACAAGGACCTCTCCCTCGACATCGCCAAGACCATCGCCGAGGGCGCGATCGCGGCGTGCAACGCCAAGGGCTACGGCACGTCCGCCGTGGTCGTCGATCGCGACGGCATGACGATCGTCGCGATGCATGCCGACGGCGCCTCGCCGCACACCATGGAGAACGCGCGGCGCAAGGCCTACACGGCAATGACCTTCAAGCAGCCGACGGCGGAATACGCCAAGAAGCTTTTGGATCCCGCTTCGGTCGCGCACCAGCAGGTGACTTTACCGAACGTCATCGCCATTCCCGGCGGCCAGCCGATCAAGGTCGGCAATGAGGTCGTCGGCGGCATCGGCGTCTCCGGCTCGCCCGGCGTCGACGACGATTGCGTCAATAGCGGCTTGGAGAAGGTGAAGGACCAGCTGCAGTAATTACCCGTCATTCCGGGGCCTCGCCAACGGGTCCGGCCCGAAGTGGCCGGCCCGATGACAGGCTCCGCGAGGAACCCGGAATCCATATCCACTATCGCTACAGAAGAAACTCAGCGCAGTTTCCGTGCGACCTGTGGTTATGGATTCCGGATAACCGCTTCGCGGTTTCCGGAAATGACGCATTACGGCTTCTGATATTTCAGCACGAACGAGTCAACCGGCGACGGCGGCCGGTTCGAGGAGAAATCGCGGGTGTCGCCTGGCACCCGCCAGAAATCGCCCGCGGCGACGAATTTGAAGCCCGCCGCCTCGAGCTCCTTGCGCACAATGGCCTCGTCGATGCGATGCAGCGATTTGCCGACCGAAATATCGGCGCCGGCCGCCGCCGCATGATCGGCCAGCACCAGAATGCCGCCGGGCTTGAGCGCCGCGAACATCTTGCGGTCCATCTGCGCGCGATCGACGTTCATGTAGGTCGTGTCGTGGTAGTAGAACAGGAACGTGATCAGATCGAGATTGCTTACGTCCGGCGGTATCGGATCGTCGAACGGCCGGAAGTCGGCGGCGGCGTCGCTCATGGCCGGCGTTTTCAGCCGCGCATTGAAATTGTCGATGGCCTTCTGGAATCCGTCGGCCGGGAATTGGCCGTACACCTTGCCGTTCGGCGCCACCGCACGCGCCATCAATTCGGTCGAGTAGCCGCCGCCGGCGCCCATATCGAGCACTTTCATGCCGGGCGCGGGGCCGGCGAATTTGAGCAGCGGCAGCGGGTCGCGGCGCTTGTCAGCCTCGCGGTCGGCATCGCTGCGGTCGGGCGCGGCGATCAGGGCGGCGTAGTCCGGCGTGGCTTGCGCCCGCGCTTCGCGCCCGCCGGCGGCGATCCCGAGAACGACGGCAAAACTCAAGGCAAGCACTGACGCACGATCTGCAAACATCTTATTCTCCCGGCACAGGCATGATGGGCGGCAAGCATGAACCCGTTACGACAGTTACACCAGGGCACCGCGCGTTATTCCCGCGTGCAAATTACGCGGCGCCAAATTCTTACTTGGCAGTCATGATCCGCGCGATGATCGGCTGCCACTTGTCGATCTCGCTCTGAAAATATTGCGTGACCTCGGCCGGACTCATCGCCTTGGTCTCGATGGCATCCTGTTCCATCAGCTTGCGCATTTGCGGCCGGTCCATGGCGTTGACGACTTCGTGATTGACGCGCGTGACGATAGCCGGCGGCAGCCCGGCCGGACCGGAGAGCGCGAACCACGTGGTCGCCACCAATTCCGGAAACCCAAGCTCGCGGAACGTCGGCACGTTCGGCAGCTGCGGCAACGGCGCCGACGCGGTCACCACCAGCGGCAACAGCGCGCCTGAACGAACATGCTCGCTGACGCTCGAATAGGTCAGCATGCCCACTTTGACGTGGCCGGCGATCAGATCGAGCACCGCATTGGCGCCGCCCTTATAGGCGACGTGAAGAAGCTTGGTGCCGGTCTTGGCGCCGAGATATTCGGCGACCCAGTTGCCGACGGTGCCGACGCCGGCCGAGACATATTCGATGCCGGCGCTCTCGCCTTTCGCCCGCGTCATGAAATCGGCGAAGGAGCGCACGCCGAAATCCGGATTCACCACGAACGCATTCGGCGCGCCGCCGAAAAACGCGATATGGGTGAAATCGCGCATCGGATCGAAGCTTACATTCTTGTTCATCGCCGGCCCGAGCACGTGGGTCGGGATGCCGGAAACCATCAGCGTGTAGCCATCCGGCTTTGCCCGCGCGACCTCCTCGCTGGCGATCATGCCGCCGGCGCCGACCTTGTTCTCGACATAGAACTGCTTGCCGAAGGCATTGCCCAAAGCGTCGGCATAAAACCGACCGAACGTATCCGCCGCGCCACCCGCGGAAAACGGCACCACGATGCGCACCGGCCGCTTCGGCCATTCGTCCGCCCTGGCGGCAAAAGAAGACAGCGCCAGCACACTCGTGGCCAATCCGCCGACAACGACACGCCGATCCATCATCTGGCTTGGTCCTCCGGGCTCGATTGCAGATGAGATGCCACCGGCCTGCTTGATGTGGAGATGCCTGGGGAATGATTTGGCATAATCCTTGGGATAGAAGTGTATGACGTTGTGAATAATTTGGCCAAAGGCACGCCTGTATTCAAATTGCGCGCGGGCTTGTGGATTGCGGGCGAAATTTGGAAGATGCCGACAAAACAATGATTTCCCACCCGCTTTCGCCCTCATCGACCGCTATTGCACTCCTCGAAACCGATGAACAATCGGCGCACCGCATCGCGGATCTCTTCGCCGAGACTCTTCCGGCCGACGACATTGCGGTGGCCCTTGTGGATATCGGCGCCGGCCGCTGGCGGGTGGCGATGCATTTTCGGGCCGCGCCCGATGAAAAAACAATACGCGCGCTGACCGCGGCAGCCGCGGGTGACGCTGCCGCTGACGCACTGCGCTTCGAGCGCGTGCCGGCAAAGGATTGGGTGCGCGAAAGCCTCGCCGGATTGGCTCCCGTCGCAGCCGGCCGCTTCATCGTACATGGCGCCCACGACCGTGCCCGCGTCCCGTTCAACCGCATCGGCATCGAGATCGAAGCGGCGCTGGCATTCGGCACTGGCCATCACGGCACCACGCGCGGCTGTCTGCTGGCGCTCGATTCGCTTTGCAAAGTGTCGAGCAAACAGCGACGTGCGACTTACTCCTCCCCCTGCAAGGGGGAGGACGATCCGAGCAACGCGAGGATCGGGTGGGGGTCCGTGCAATTTGTACGGACCCCCACCCGGCTCGCAAGGGCTCGCCGTCCTCCCCCTTTCAGGGGGAGGAATTTGAGCATCCTCGACCTCGGCACCGGCTCGGGCGTGCTCGCCATCGCCGCGGCCCGCGCCTTGCGGCAGCGCGTGCTGGCGACCGACGTTGACGGTAGCGCCGTGCACGCAGCCCGTGCCAATACCGGTTTCAACAATGCCGGCAGCTTCGTCGAGGTCATAAAAGCGGACGGTGTGACGGCACGAGAAATCCGCGACCGCGCGCCCTACCATCTCGTCCTTGCCAATATCCTGCTGCGGCCGCTGCAACGCCTCGCGGCGCCGCTGACGCGACTCACCGCGCCGGGCGCACGCGTCGTCCTGTCCGGCCTGCTGGCGTCCCAGGCCAATGCCGCCATCGCCGCCTATCGCGGCCTCGCGCTCGAACGGCGGATCGATCTCGACGGTTGGACCACGCTGGTCTTGGTCCGCCGCCAGCGGCCCGGGGGCAGCGTTGCCCGAGGCGTCCGGGCCCCATAGATTGCCCTCATGTTCGAAGCCCAATTCCAGTCGTTCGAGGATCGCAGCGAGCGCGCCGAAAGCGCGCCGCGCGTCGAGGCGCTGCGGGCGGAGCTTGCCAAACGCGGCCTTCACGGTTTCATCGTGCCGCGCGCCGACCGCTTCCAGAACGAATATGTACCGCCGTGCGCCGAGCAGCTGGCCTGGATCACCGGCTTCACCGGCTCGGCCGGCATCGCCATCGTGCTCGCCGACCGCGCCGTGATCTTCGTCGACGGCCGCTACCAGGTGCAGGTGCAAGAAGAAATCGACGGCACGATTTTTTCCGTCGCGCACGTGGTCGACAATCCGCCGACGCTGTGGATCGAAAACAATCTGCCGGCCGGAGCGAAACTCGGCTATTCGCCGTGGCTGCATACGGTCGAAGGCGCCGAGCGGTTTGCGAAGTCCTGCGCCGCGGCGCGCGCCATGCTGATTCCGGTCGAAGACAATCCGATCGATGCCATCTGGACCGACCGGCCGCAGCCGCCGCTCGGCGCCGTGGTGCCGCACGAGCTGCGCTATGCCGGCGAAACGACCGCGGACAAGCTCAAGCGCCTGCATGCCGAGATGGACAAGATCGCCGCCGACGCGCTGGTGGTGTCCGACCCGCAGAATGTGTCGTGGCTGTTCAACATCCGCGGCAGCGACGTGCCGCACACGCCGGTGGTGTTGGCCTTTGCGACGGTGCCGAAGGCGGGGCGGCCGGCGCTCTATGTCGACCTGCGCAAGCTCAGCAACGATATGCGCTCCCGCCTCGGGGAAATCGCCGAGCTGCGCGCCAACGCCGCCTTCGAGCGCGATCTTGCCGCGCTCGGCAAGGCGCATCGCGCCGTGCGGCTCGATCCCGCGACATGTGCGGAAGCGATCGCGCGCCTCATCGTCGAGAATGGCGGCGAGATCGTGCGCGGCAGCGATCCGATCGCGCCGATGAAGGCGGTGAAGAACCCGACCGAGATCGCCGGCGCCCGCGCGGCGCAACTGCGCGACGGCGCCGCGGTGACGAAATTCTTGGCCTGGTTCGACCGCGAGGCGCCGCGTGGCTTGACCGAGATCGACGCCGTCGAGGCGTTGGAAAGCTTCCGCCGCGACAGCGGCCTCCTGAAGGACGTTTCGTTCCCGACCATCGCCGGCGCCGGGCCGGACGGCGCCATCGTGCATTACCGCGTCACCCGCAAGAGCAATCGCCGCATCGCGCCGGGCGAATTGTTCCTGATCGATTCCGGCGGCCAATACGAGGACGGCACCACGGATATCACCCGCACCATCGCGGTCGGCACGCCGAGCCCCGACATGCGGCAAAAATTCACCCTTGTGCTCAAAGGCCATATCGCGCTGGCCCGCGCCGTGTTTCCCGACGGCACCACCGGCGCGCAGCTCGACACCCTGGCGCGGCAATATCTGTGGCAGGCCGGGGTCGATTTCGATCACGGCACCGGCCACGGCGTCGGCAGCTATCTGTCGGTGCACGAGGGGCCGGCGCGGATCGCAAAGCTCGGCGGCGCGGCGCTCAAGCGCGGCATGATCCTGTCGAACGAGCCGGGCTATTACCGCACCGGCGCCTACGGCATCCGCATCGAGAACCTGATCCTGGTGACGGAAGCAGTCCTCGTCATCGGCGCCGAAAAGCCGCTCAACGCCTTCGAGACGCTCACCCTGGCTCCGATCGACACCCGGCTGGTCGAGCCGGCGCTGCTCACCGCCGAGGAGCTTAACTGGCTCAACGCCTATCACGCCCGCGTGCGCGATGTGCTGGCAGCATCGCTCGACGCCGCCACGCGCGCCTGGCTGATCACCGCGACGGCGCCGCTAGGGCCATGGTAATGCCGGTTTTGCGGCGTGGAACTTTTGCGCCGACATGACGTTTTTCCTCGCGGGTTGGCTTTTTAGTGAAGCATGATCTTTTCGGAAAACCGGTGTCCACTTTTCCGGATCATGCTCAAAGCGAGGAAACGTCATGCTCTCGACCATTCTCATCATCGTCCTGATTCTGTTGCTGATCGGTGCGCTGCCGACATGGCCGTATAGCTCGGGCTGGGGCTATTACCCCGGCGGCGGGCTCGGCTTGATCCTGATCATCGTACTCGTTCTGGCGCTATCGGGCAGAATCTGAGCCTCGTCATTGCGAGGAGCCAACGGGCCCGCGCGAAGTCGCGCGGCCCGATGACAGGCCCCGCGACGAAGCAATCCAGGACGGCCGCGCCGCATGGATTGTTTCGCTGCGCTCGCAGTGACGAATACTCACCGAATAAGCTTCACCCACTCGTCCTCGGTCAAAACTTTGACACCGAGCTTCTTCGCCTCCGTGAGCTTGGAGCCAGCGCCCGGGCCGGCGACCACATAGTCGGTCTTCTTCGACACCGAGCCGGACACTTTGGCGCCGAGCCGTTCCGCCGATGCCTTGGCCTCATCGCGGGTCATTTGCTCCAGCGTGCCGGTGAACACGACGGTCTTGCCGGCGACGGCGGAATCCGCGCGCGGCTTCTCGGCATCGCGGATCTTCACTTGCTTCACAAGCCGGTCGATGCGCCTGACATTGTGCGCCTCGCTGAAATATTCGCCCAGGCTTTCGATCACGGTGTCGCCGATCTGATCGAGCGCATCCATTTCTTCTTTCGTCTCGGCATCGCCCTTGGCGAGCTTGAGACAGGCATCGTGGAAGGCGTCCCAGCTGCCGTAGCCGCGCGCCAGCGCCACCGCCGTGGTCTCGCCGACATGGCGGACGCCGAGCGCATAGATGAAGCGCTCCAAAGAAATCTCGCGCCGCGCCGCAATGGCGCCGAACAGGTTGCGCACCGAGGTCTCGCCAAAGCCTTCCACCTCTTCGAGATGGATTTTCCTGTTGCGCTCTTCCAGGGTGAAAATGTCGGCCGGCTCCCTGACCCACTCTTTTTCGTAGAACAGCTCGATCTGCTTCTCGCCCAAGCCGTCGATGTCGAAGGCGCGGCGCGATACGAAATGCCTGAGGTGCTCGATCGTCTGAAAGGGACAGGCGAACTCGCCGGTGCAACGGGCGCGCGCGCCCTCGGCGCCGCCGGCGATGATCTCGCGCACCACGTCGGTGTGCAGCGGGCATGGGCATTTTTTCGGGAAATTGTACGTCTTGGCGCTGCGCGGGCGCTTATCGAGGACGACACCGAGCACCTGCGGGATGACGTCGCCGGCGCGCTGGATGGTCACCGTGTCGCCGACGCGGACGTCGAGCCGCTTGATCTCTTCTTCGTTATGCAGGGTCGCGTTCTGCACCACGACACCGCCGACCGTGACCGGCTCGAGCTTGGCGACCGGGGTGAGCGCGCCGGTGCGGCCGACCTGAATCTCGATGTCCTTGACGATGGTGGCCGCCTGCTCGGCGGGGAATTTATGCGCGATCGCCCAGCGCGGATTGCGCGACACGAAGCCGAGCCGCGCCTGCCAATCGAGGCGGTCGACTTTGTAGACCACGCCGTCGATGTCGTAGTCGAGCGTGGCGCGTTCGGCCTCGATCTTGCGGTGGAACTCCAACAGCGCCTCGACCGACCGGCACATTTTGGTCAGCGGATTGGTCTTGAAGCCGCATGACGCGAGCCATTTGATCATGCCGGATTGCGTGTCGGCCGGCATCTCGCTCATCTCGCCCCAGGCATAGGCGAAGAAACCAAGCGGCCGCGACGCCGTGATCGTCGGATCGAGCTGACGCAACGAACCGGCCGCGGTGTTGCGCGGATTGACATAAAGCGGCTTGCCGGCCTCCGCCTGCTTGCGATTGAGCTCCAGGAACGCGGCCTTGGTCATATAAACCTCGCCGCGCACTTCGCAGATTTTCGGCACGCCCCTGCCCTTCAGCCGCTTCGGCACGTCCTCCAGGGTTTTGACATTGGCGGTGACGTCTTCGCCAACGGCACCGTCGCCGCGCGTCGCGCCGGTGACAAGCGCGCCGTCTTCGTAGCGCAGCGACATCGACAGGCCATCGATCTTCGGCTCGGCGCTGAACACGATCTCCTCATCGTCCGGCAGGCGCAGAAAGCGGCGGATGCGGCCGACGAAATCAACGACGTCCTCTTCGGCGAACGCGTTATCGAGCGACAGCATCGGCACTGCGTGGCGGACTTTTGCGAAACGCCCCGACGGCGCCGCGCCAACCCGCTGCGTCAGGCTCTCCAGGGTACGCAGCTGTGGGAAGCGTTCCTCGATGGCACCGTAGCGTCGCCGCAGCGCGTCATATGCGGCGTCTGACACGCTCGGCGCATCGTCTTGATAATAGCGGCGGTCGTGCCCGGCGATCTCGGCGGCAAGCCGCGCGTGCTCGGCCTTGGCCTGTTTTTCAGTGAGGTCGTCGACGGCTAGCTTGGTGATATCTTTTGCGGCCATTTGCGGTCACTGCCATGATGCGGCATGGCGAACTTTGCCCCGCCCCGCCCCGCGTTGTCTAGCCGCGGGATTACGCGTAACTTGATGGCGGATTCACGCTTGCCGAGGAGCGCACGCAATGACGACACGCTCAATTCTGCGACACGTTGTGCCGCTTTTGGCGCTGACGCTTGTAGCGCTGCCGGCCGCCGCCGCCACGGTGCGCATCTACGTCACCAACTCCGCCGGTGACACCATCCATGTCATCGATCCGGTCACCAACAAGGTGGTGCAGGAGATCAAGGACGTGGTCGGCACCCACGGCATCGCGTTCTCGCCGGACGCCGCGCGGGTCTATGTCAGCAACGAGGAGACTTCGACGCTCGACGTCTATGACCGCAAGACCGGCAAGCTGATCAAGAAGGTGGCGCTGTCGGATCATCCGAACAACATTTCGGTGACCAAGACCGGCGACCGCATCGTCGTCGCCATCGCTCGCGGCCGCGGCGGGCTCGATATCGTCGACGCCGCGACGTTGACCTTGAAGAAGACGATCTCCACCAATGGCGGCCGGCTGCACAACGTCTATGTCACGCCGGACAACAAATACGTGGTCGGCGGCTCGATCCCATCGAAGACTTTCTACGTGTTCGATCTCGAGAAGGAGCAACTGGCCTGGGCGATGCCGATGGATCTCGGCGTGCGCTGCATGGCGATCGAGACCAATCCGGACGGCTCGACCAAGCGCGTGTTCTCCCAAATGTCGAGCCTCAATGGTTTTTCGGTGATCGATTTCGCCGAGCAGAAGGAAGCCGCCCGGGTGACCTTGCCGAAGGTGCCGCAGGAATTCGACCACGGCGGCTACCGCACCAACGAGCCGTCGCACGGCATCGGCATCGCGCCGGACAACAAGACGCTGTGGGTCACCAGCATTCCCAACAACGCCGTGTACGCATATTCGCTCGCCGACCTCACGCTGATCGGCAAAGTCGACCTGCCCAGCGAGACCGTCGCCGGCCACGCGGCGCCGCTGTCGGCGATCGCCAACTGGGTCACCTTCACGCCGGACGGCAAGGAGCTGTTCATCTCCAATTCCGGGATGCGCTCGGTGACGGTGGTCGACACCGCGGCCATGAAGGTCACCAAGGTCATCCCGGTCGGTGAAGTGCCGAAGCGCAACGGCACGCTGGTCATTCCCGACGACGGCGGCCACGCCACCACGCCGGCGCCGAGCAAGCGGGCTGAGGCGCAGTAGCGTTCACTGTCATGCCCCGCGAAGGCGGGGCACCCAGTATTCGGGGTCGTGTCAGAATTTTTTTCGGCGTCAGCGATTACTGGATCATCCGCTTTCGCGGATGATGACACGCGCTACTTCTTAAAATTCGAAAGCCAACCGTAACGCAGGAGCACAACAGCCATGGGTGAAACAGCCTACTCCTACGCGACGCACCTCAACATCAAGTTTGACCCTCTCAAGCTGATCGACGTGTCTGCACTGGCCAAGGACGTTACGGACAAATGGTATAATCAGACACTCTGCAAGGTAAATGACTCCGTCGTGCGCCTTGGCGTCATGCAAGGCGAATACCACTGGCACAAGCACGATAGCGACGATGAGTTCTTCTTTGTGCTGAGCGGAAAATTCATCATCGACCTCGAGGGCCGCTCGGTTGAGCTTCTGCCCAATCAGGGCTTCGTCGTGCCGAAGGGCGTCATGCACTGCACGCGAGCGCCGGAAAAGAGCGTCATTTTAATGATCGAAACGGCTGCAATCGTGCCGACTGGCGATACTTGAGCAAGCGTAGCCCGGATTGAGTGAAACGAAATCCGGGGCAAGCCTCGCCGCCAATCCCGGATTTCGCGTTGCTCAATCCGGGCTACGCTCGCTGGTTTAGTTCGAGGACTCAAAAATGCATCAGCAAGCCGTTATCGGCCTCATCGGCGGCATGAGTTGGGAAAGCTCTGCCGAATACTACCGGATTATCAATCGCGAAGTTCGCAAGCGCCTGGGCGGCGTTCACTCGGCGCGCAGCTTGATGTGGTCGGTCGATTTCGGCGAAATCGAGCGCCTGCAACATCATGGCGATTGGGACACGCTCACGGAAGAGATGAAAGACGCCGCGATCCGGCTGGAACGTGGCGGCGCGGACTTTGTCTTGATGTGTACCAATACCATGCACCGGATGGCGGATGCCGTTGCCGAAGCCATCGACATCCCGCTGCTTCACATAGCGGACCCGACCGCGCAGAAAATAAAAGCAGCGGGGATCAAGACAGTCGGCCTGCTCGGCACGGCCTTTACCATGGAACAGGACTTCTACAAGGGGCGCCTGAGAGAGATATTCGATCTCAACGTTTTAGTTCCACCGGCTACCGACCGGCGCGTCGTTCACGACATCATCTACAACGAATTGGTTGCCGGTGACGTACGCCCCGAATCGCGAGCGGCATACCGCAAGATCATCGCAGGCCTGATCGCACAGGGCGCCGAGGCCATCATTCTCGGCTGCACGGAGATCATGCTTCTCGTCTCTCAGGACGACAGCGCGGTGCCGCTGTTCGATACCACCACGATCCATGCCATCGCCGCTGTCGATCGCGCGTTGGCGTCATCGCAAACGTAGCCCGGATGGAGTGAAAGGAAATCCGGATAAGCCTCGCCGCGCCGCGAGAACGCAATTTCTTTCCGCCGCCGCGAAGCGGGGGAGGGGGACCACTGGAGCTCGCGTAGCGAGCGAACCGTGGTGGAGGGGGCGCCGGACTCGCCGCTTCGTTGTCGTTGCAAAAGGATGACAACATTGAAGTTGCTTCGCTCATGTGCGGCAAAAAATCTCGCAAGCTTAAAGTCGGCGTGTCTTGGCGACTCCTGCGGAACGTTGACGCCCGCGCCCCCTCCACCACCCTGCTTCGCAGGGTGGTCCCCCTCCCCCGCTATCGCGGTGGCGGATGAGGAGTGCCACGCAGCGTTACTTCTTCGTCAGCGTCGCGCCCTGCGCCCATTGGGCGATGGTCTTCCAGTTGGGATCGTTCTTCGAGGCGAATTGCCGGCCGCCGGAGTGGAAGGCGTCGCCGCCGGCTTCCGGCGCCAGCGGATGCAACAATATCTTCGAGGCGAGCGGATCGTCGGCGGCCTGGACAATCTTCGACACCGTGTCGAAATTCTTGCGCGTCTGTTCGTCAGTCCAGGCCGATTGGCCGTCGGGAAGCTTTTCCAGGCGCAGCATGTTGTTGGCTTCGGCGTGGCACATCACGCAGGGCGCGTGGCCCGGCCGCTTGGCGAGGAAGATCGGCTGCACCTTGGCCTTGTAGAAATCGTAGTCCAGCGTGCCGGCGGCGGGCACGATCGCGGTGCTCGCCAGTGCGAATATCGCGGCGGCTACGGCGACGCGGACAGACATGGCATTCCTCCCCAACGATTATTTTCCGCTTCGCTATCGCGAAACGGTTTTGCGCAATTTAGCAGATGCCGCGCGGGCGCGCGACGGCGATCAGCTCGCGGCGCGGATCAGGCGCTCGGCGGCGGCGCGGGCTTCGGCGGTGATTTCGGCGCCGGCCAGCATGCGGGCGATCTCTTCGCGGCGCCGCTCGTCGGCAAGCTCGACGACCCGGGTCGCCACACGTTTGCCTTTCGCCAACGCGTCCTTGGTGATGAGGTAGTGCCGGTCGGCGCGGGCGGCGACCTGCGGCGCGTGCGTCACGGCGATGACCTGGACGCCGGAGGCGAGCCGGGCGAGCCGCACCCCGATGGCGTCGGCAACCGCGCCGCCGACGCCGGTGTCGATCTCGTCGAACACCAAAGTCGGCGCCGAGCCGCGGTCGGCGAGCACCACTTTGAGCGCCAGCAGGAAGCGCGCCAGCTCGCCGCCGGACGCGATCTTCATCAGCGGCCCCGGCCGCGTGCCCGGATTGGTGCGCACCCAGAACTCGACCCGGTCGAGGCCGTTGGGGCCTTCGCTCTCGCTCTCGATCTGGGTGGAAAATTGCGCGCGCTCGAGCTTGAGCGGCTTGAGCTCCGCATTCACCGCCTTGTCGAGCTTTTGCGCGGCGCGGCGGCGGCCGGCGGAGAGCGCTTGCGCCGCTTCGCGGTAGCGCACCGTGGCGGCTTGCGCTTCCTGCTCGAGCGCGGTGAGGCGCTCGGCGCCGGCGTCGATCAACGCCAGATCGCCCTGGTAGCGCTGCCCGAGCGCGGCCAGGTTATCGACCGGCACATTGTATTTGCGCCCGGCGGCGCGCAGCGCGAACAGGCGCTCCTCGATGCGCTCGAGCTCCTGCGGATCGAATTCCGCCACCCGCAGCGCCTGTTCGAGATGGTTGCGCGCCTCGTCGAGCGCGTTGAGCGCGGCGTCGATCGCCTTGACCACCGGCTCGATCAGTGCCGGCGCCTGCACGGCGCGGCGTTCCAGGCGGCGCACCGCGGTCGACAGCGGCGGCACCGGCGATTGCGGGCCGCTGACGCTGTCCAGCGTCGAGCGCAAATCCTCGGCGACCTTTTCCGCCTGCATCATGGCGGTGCGCCGTTCGGCGAGCGCCGTCTCCTCGCCGGTTTCGGGCGCGAGACGGCCGAGCTCCTCGACGGCATGGCGCAGCCATTCCGCCTCGCGGCTCAGGCGCTCGACTTCGGCGCGGTGACGGGCAACGGCCTCCTCGCGCGCGCGCCGCTCCTCCCACAGCCGCGCCACTTCGGCGGCGTCGCCTTCGATGCCGCCATAGGCGTCGAGCAGAGCGCGGTGGGTCGCGGCGTCGACGAAGGCGCGCTCGTCGTGCTGGCCGTGGATTTCCACCAGCGCGGCGCCGAGCGCGCGCAGCACCTGGACGCTGACCGGCTGGTCGTTGACGAAGGCGCGGGTGCGGCCGTCGGCGAATTGCACGCGGCGCACGATCAGCTCGTCCTCACCGCCGAGATCATTCTCGGAAAGTAAGCGGCGCGCCGGATGGTCTTTGCCGAGATCGAAAGCGGCGATCACCTGACCCTGCTCGGCGCCCTCGCGCACCATCGCGGTATCGCCGCGCGCACCGAGCGCCAGCGCGAAAGCATCGAGCAGGATCGATTTGCCGGCGCCGGTCTCGCCGGTGAGGGTAGCGAGACCGACACCGAAATCGATGTCCAGGCGATCGATCAGGACGATGTCGCGGATGGAGAGGCGAGCTAGCATGGGACTACGGACGGACCAGGGCGCGAGGGAGTGCGGATGATATTCTTGATTCCCTGCTCTGTCCTCAGGCGTTACGCGTTCAGCCCAGCCCCACCTTCTTGAACGCCTTGCTCATCCAGGATTCCTTGTTCTCGTTGGGCTCGCCACCGGCCTTCTTCACCAGCTGATAGGCGTCCTTGTACCAGGTGCTGTCCGGGAAATTGTGGCCGAGCACGGCGGCGGCGGTCTGCGCCTCGTCGATGATGCCGAGCGAGATATAGGCTTCGGTCAGCCGCTCCAGCGCTTCCTCGACATGGCGTGTGGTCTGGTATTGCGTCACCACGACCTTGAAGCGGTTGATGGCGCCGATGAAGTCGCGCTTGTTCATGTAGAAGCGGCCGACTTCCATCTCCTTGCCGGCGAGCTGGTCGCGCGCCATGTCGATTTTTTTCTTGGCGGCGGTGGCATATTCGGAATCCGGATATTTGCGCGACACTTCTTCGAGCGCACTGATCGCCTTGTCGGCGCGCGCCTGATCGCGGCTGACGTCGAGGATCTGATCGTAATAGGACGAGCCGATCAGGTATTGGGCGTAAGCCGCGTCGGGACTTCCGGGATGCAGCGTCACATAGCGCTGCGCCGAATTGATGCAGTCGGTGTATTCCTTGGCCTGATAGTAGGAATAGGCCGACATCAGCAGCGCCTTGCGCGCCCAATCCGAATACGGATTTTGGCGATCCACCTCGTCGAATTTTTTCGCCGCGTCCTTGTACTCCTGCCTGTTGTTGAGCAGGAAAAGGCCCTCGTTATAAAGCTTGTCGGCGGGCGTATCGGGGATGAGATCGTCGTCTTTGTTGAAAAGGCTGCAGCCCATAACTGGCGCGACGACAAGCGCCAGCGCCAGCCAACCCGCCAGCGCACGCATCCTGTGACCGGACTTGCCCGATCCTCGTAACCGCAGCGTCATGAGATGGTCAGAATCCCGTCCCGCCGATAGCCCCACTTTATTCCGCGCCGCATGCGCGTCCAAGGGGAGCATCCCCTGAGGTCCGACGATAGTAGCGCAATTAAGCCCGGCAATCGGCCGGGATTAAGGCGAAAAAGTTAAGCAAATCAAGAGACGTCAGGCCCGTAAGCGGGGGTGCCGACGCCGGTGGCGAGATCGGCATGGCCGCGGGGACGGCGGACCGTCTCCGGCATCTCGACGTATGTCCACGCACTCTGGTCCGCCATCAGGGCGGTGAGGACGGCGTGATTGAGCTTGTGGCCGCCGCGCACCGAGCGATAGGCGCCGATGAGCGGGGCGCCGGCCAGCGCCAGGTCGCCGATGGCATCGACCGCCTTGTGGCGCACGAATTCGTCAGGGAACCGCACGCCCTCGGCGTTGAGCACCCGGTTTTCGGCGACCACGACGGTATTCTCGAAGGAGGCGCCGAGCGCATAGCCCGCGCTCCACAGTTTCGCCACGTCGCGCATGAAGCCGAACGTCCGCGCCCGCGCAAGCTCGCGGCGGAAACTATCCGGCTCCAAGTCCATGGCGAAGGTCTGGTGGCCGATCAGCGGGGAATCGAATTCGATTTCGGTTTCGATGCGAAGCCCACGCGCATAGGGCCGCAACTCGCCGGAGCAGCCATTCTTGCCAACCTGTACGGGTTTCAGCACCTTGATGTAGCGCCGCGGCTCCGCAAGCGTCGCGATGCCGGCTTGATCGATGGCGGCGACGAACGGTTCGGCGCTGCCGTCCATGATCGGAACTTCGGGGCCGTCGACCTCGACGATGACATTGTCGACGCCGAGACCGTGCAGCGCGGCAAGCACATGTTCGGTGGTCGAAACGGCCGGGCCGGCCTGATCGCCAAGCACGGTTGCGAATTCGGTCGCCGTCACCGAGCGGTAATCAGCCACCAGCTCGCGGTCGCGTTGACCGTTCGGTCCGGACCGCAGGAAGACGATGCCGGAATTGGCTTCGGCTGGATGCAGCGTCAGGGTGACGGGTGAACCGGAATGGACGCCGATACCTGCGACGGTCGCGTCACTACGCAACGTCGTCTGACTACCGGCTAGCGTGCCCCGCGTCATGCGGTCGTCCCACAACTTATGGCCCAACTGCGCGAGCACGAAACCACGCGACCAGTTATGACCCACCCCAACTTGAGAGGTATGCAGCTTGACCTGCAGTCCAGGGTGGTCCCCCATTGGTCAACCAGAGCTGGCTGACCGAACTCGACCCCCAAAACACTACCCCTCCGACGGCCTTAATGTACCGGCAGGCCGTCCCCAGGCCAACTCACGCTTTCTTACCGATTGTTACCATGTTCTAGCCGCACTCTTGCCGGCTTAGCCGCGAAATTTGGCGAAGCGGTGCAGGTTCCGCGACTCGAAATTTTCTCTCGCCGCTGCACCGCACTATGCGGCCGCTCGGGGCGCCGCCGCGCCATTCATAACACTATGGAAAATTCAATGACTTAGGCCGTGACAAAGGGCCTAGGCGAATGTTGCCGTCGGTGAGGCGCAAACGACACCGGCGCCGCTTTTTGGCGGCGCCGGACAGGTTTTAGTTCGCTTGCCGGCGCAGGAAGGCCGGAATGTCGAGCTGGTCCTCTTCGGACGGGTTATGCACAGGAGTTTGCCGGCCGTGTTGGTCGAGCCCATGGGGCGTTCCGTGGGACGTTCCATGGGACGCAGCTTGGGGCGCGGGACGCTTGGCATATTCGGAAACCGGCTCCGGACGCGGTTCCGGCGCCCGCGGCATCGGCCGCCCGGCCAGCCGCTCAGCGGCCTGCGGCGGGCTCGGCGGCGCGCCACGCGGGCTCGCCTCGGCGTCGTCCTCCTCGTGCTGGCGGCGGCCGAGACCGACCGAAGCCAACCGCTGCAACAGCGACTTGCGCTGTCCTTCGGGATGATGCTCGGCCGGCGGCAGCTCGCCGCGGCGGGCGCGGATCTCGTTCTGCGCCGGCACCGGCAGCTCGTCGATGCGCGGCATGCGCGGTGTGCGCACTGCCGCCCGCTCCGGCTGCGGTGGAATGAAAGCCTCCGGCTCGCGGGCGTCCGGATTGCTTGCCGGCGGATCGATGAACAGCGAGGGCTTTGGCGCTAGCGGACGGATCGCGACATCGTCGCTGCCGCCCTGCGGCATGATCGCCGCCGCGATGGCGGCCTTCGCCACCGATGCAATCGACGCGTTGACGGATGCGGGCGGCGCGGCCGG
Organism: uncultured Alphaproteobacteria bacterium; assembly: GCA_963724715.1. Classification (GTDB taxonomy): domain Bacteria; phylum Pseudomonadota; class Alphaproteobacteria; order Rhizobiales; family Xanthobacteraceae; genus BOG-931. Next base: position 1,820,827 of record CAVRVV010000009.1, read on the forward strand.
CGCCGCGGCCGCGGGCCGCAACTGTTGCTGCATCGGCTCGGGACGTTCCGAAATGCGCAGGTTGTCGCCGCGCAGCCGGTGCGCCACCTCGGCGATGCGCTGTTCGGCTTGCGGCAAGATCTGTTTCTGCGCCTGCGCCTGATCGATGCCGGTGGCGACGACGGAGACGCGGATGATGCCGTCGAGGCTCTCGTCGAAGGTGGCGCCGACGATGATGTTGGCGTCGAGAATCGACTTCTTCGCGGATCCGGGTCGCGGCTTCATCGACCTCGTAGAGTTTCAGATCGCGGCCGCCAGTGATGGAGATGAGCAGGCCACGTGCGCCCTTCATCGAGGCGTCGTCGATCAGCGGATTGGAGATCGCGGCCTCGGCGGCGGTGAGCGCGCGCTTGTCGCCCTCGGCCTCGCCGGTGCCCATCATCGCCTTGCCCATTTCGCGCATCACGGCGCGCACGTCGGCGAAGTCGAGGTTGATGAGGCCCTCTTTCACCATCAGGTCGGTGATGCAGGCGACGCCGGAATACAACACCTGGTCGGCCATGGCGAAGGCATCCGCAAACGTCGTCTTCTCGTTCGCCACCCGGAACAGATTCTGGTTCGGGATGATGAGCAGCGTGTCGACGCATTTCTGCAATTCGGCGATGCCGCCGTCGGCAGTGCGCATGCGGCGCTGGCCTTCAAAGTGGAACGGCTTGGTGACGACCCCGACGGTGAGGATGCCAAGCTCGCGGGACACCTTGGCGATGACCGGAGCGGCGCCGGTGCCTGTGCCGCCGCCCATGCCGGCGGTGACGAACACCATATGCACGCCGGCGAGATGATCGCGGATCTCGTCGATCACTTCCTCGGCGGCGGCACGGCCGACGTCGGGCTGCGAGCCGGCACCGAGACCCTCGGTGACCTGCACGCCCATCTGCACGATGCGCTCGGCCTTCGACATGGTGAGCGCCTGGGCGTCGGTATTGGCCACGACAAAATCGACGCCCTGCAAGCCGGCGGTGATCATGTTGTTGACGGCATTGCCGCCCGCGCCGCCGACCCCGAACACGGTGATGCGGGGTTTGAGCTCACGAATATCGGGGATGTTCAGATTGATTGCCATGGTTGCCTCTTCTTCCTTGCGCGGGCGCTACCGACGCCCTGCCCCGACCGGTCCGCCACCGGCCGCTGTGATGGAGTGACTTCGTTTCTGGGGGCCATCAGAAACTCTCGCGAAGCCATTGTCCGACGCGGGCGAAGTAACCGCCCGTACCTGTCTTCGGATACCGCCGACGTCGCGGTTCGAAGTGTTCGAGATGCGCCGCCTGCGGGTAGACCAGGAGGCCGGCGGCGACGGCAAAGGCCGCGCCTTTGGCCGAGTCCGGCAAAGCGGCGATACCGAGCGGGCGCCCGACGCGCACTGGCCGGTTGAGAATACGCCCGGCAAGATCGGCCAAGCCCGTCAACTGGCTGGCGCCGCCGGTCAGCACCACGCGGCCGCGCGCTTCGCCGGCGAATGCCGACGCTGCGAGCCGGTCGCGCACCATTTCCAGAATCTCTTCGACGCGCGGCTTGACGATCTGCACCAGCGTAGCGCGGGAGACGAATTGGGTCTGCTCGCGCTCGTCGTCGTTGATCGGCGGCACCGTGATCATGTCGCGCTCGTCCGAGCCGCCGGCGAGCACGCTGCCGTAAAGCGTCTTAATCCGCTCGGCGTCGACGATGCGAGCATTGAGGCCACGGGCGATGTCCATCGTCACGTGCTGGCCGCCGAGCGCAAAGCCGTCCAGATGAACGAACCGGCCACCGATGAAGACCGCCATCGTGGTGGTGCCGGCGCCCATATCGACGACCGCTGCGCCGAGATCCGCTTCGTCGTCGGCGAGCGAAGACAGGCCGGCGACATAGGGGCTCGCCACCATGGCCTCGACGCTGAGATGGCAGCGCTCGACCGCCAGCATCAAATTGCGGGCGGCGGCGATATCGGTGGTCGCCACATGCATGTCGACGCCGAACCGGCCGCCGAGCATGCCGCGCGGATCGCGGATGCCCTCGGTGCCGTCGATCGAGTAACCGACCGGCAGCGAATGCAGCACGGCGCGGCCGTCGCGTTGCGAATGCCGGCTGCCGGCGCCAAGCACGCGGGCGATATCGCCCTCGGACACACCGGAGCCGACGATATCGACGTCGGCGGCGAACAATTCGCCGGACAGGCGCCCGGACGAAATCGGCAGGATCACCGACTCGATCTCGACCGCTGCCATGCGTTCGGCGGCATCGACGGCTTGCCGGATGCCTTCCTCGACTTGCGCCAGATTGACGACACCGCCGGCCTTCATGCCGCGCGCAGCGGTGTGGCCGAAGCCGATCACCTCGACGGTGTGGCTCCTTCGGGTCAATACTTGCTGCGGCCCGTGCGGCCGCAATCGCGCGATCAGGCAGGCGATCTTGCTCGAGCCGATATCGAGCGCGGCGACGACGGCGCTGCGATGCGGCGAGATCGGCTTCATCTTCGGGGTGAGGCCGTAATGGAGGGCGTTCATGCGTCACCCCCCTTTTTCTTCTTCTTGTTGGCCGCCAGAGCCTCGTCGCGGGCTTGCGCCGCGGCGTCCGACAGCCGCACGCTCACGCGGTCGGGCAACCGCAGATCGACCATGGTGACGTCGCGCGACAAAAGTTTTTTGTCGCGATCGAGCGCGACCAGCCGGTCGAGCGCCGCCACGACGTCGGTTTCCGGCAGCCGCACGTCGATGCCGTTGGCGAGCCGCAAATTCCAGCGCCGCTCCGCCACGAGAATCGAGGCGCGCAGCTGCGAGCGGATATCCGGATAGCGGTCGATGACGGCGAGGAAATCCTTGGCTACGTGTTCGGCACCTTTGCCGACCACGAGCGGCAGCCCGACATAGCGGCGCTCGACGAAAGGTTCGAGCACGGTGCCGTCGGCGGCAATGACGCTGACGCGGCCGTCCTTCTGCCAGATGGCGAAGGCCTGGCGTTCGGTCACCGTGATCTGCAAGCGATCGGGATAAAGTTTCAGTACCGCCGCATCGCCAATCCAGGGATTGGCCATCAAGCGCGTGCGCGCGGCGTCGGCGTCGAGGAACAACAGCGAAGCGCGGCCGGTGACGCCGGCGGTGGTGAGGATTTCTTCGCGGCTGACCTCCTTCGAGCCGGTCAGCGAAATCGCGGCGATCCGCAAGCCGACCGAATTCGCAACCGTGTCGCGAGCGTCCTTGAACCAGGTGATCAGGTCAGGAAGGTGCTGGCCCTTGACGACGCCGTAGCCGAGCGCGCCGGCCAAAAGCAGCACCGATCCCGCGATACCGATGCCGGACGGCAACCGCTTGAGCCGCGAACGCCAGCGTCCGGCGAGGCCGCGATAGGCCATCCAGAAGAAACGGCGACGAGGTGTCGCACCAACGCGCGCGAAAGCCGGCTCGTCAATCGGCGCGCCGGCCTCCCCCACCTCTGATAACCCCGATCCCATCATCGATTGGTCGAGGCGTCCGCCACCATCCATCGCACCAGCTCATCGAACGTGATGCCCGCATACGCAGCAAGCTCGGGCACGAGCGAAGTCTCGGTCATGCCCGGTTGTGTATTGACCTCAAGACAGACAAGCTCACCCGTTCCCCGATCGTCATAGCGAAAGTCCGCGCGGCTCACGCCGCGGCAGCCAAGCGCGTTATGGGCAGCCAGACTGAGTCTGCGGACTTCCTGGTAAACATTTGGTAAAATTTGTGCCGGCAGCAGGTGTTTGGAGCCGCCGGCGGCGTATTTTGCCTCGTAGTCGTAGAACCGCGTCGCCGGCACGATCTCGATGACGTCGAGCGCCCGGTCGCCGAGCACGGCGCAGGTCAGTTCCTTGCCGGGAATGTAGCGCTCGACCATCACCCGCTCGCCGAACGCCCAATCCTCGCGATAAAGCTCCTGGGGCGGGTGCGGATGCGCCTCGGTGACGATGAAAACGCCGACGCTCGAGCCTTCCGCGATCGGCTTGATCACATAGGGCCGCGCCATGAGATGGCCCTTGGCTGCCTCGAACCGCGATACGACGCGGTCGTCGGCGACCGGCACGTCGGCGGCACGGAACAGTATTTTGGCGAAATCCTTCTGCATGGCGACGGCCGAGGCCATGACGCCGGAATGGCTGTAGGGAATGCCGAGAATCTCCAAAACGCCTTGCAACGTGCCGTCCTCGCCCGGCCGGCCGTGCAGCACGTTGAGCGCGATATCGGGCCTCGCGGCGGCCAGCGCCGAGGCAATATCGGGGGTCACATCGATCGGGGTGACGCGATAGCCGAGCCGGACAAGAGCGTCGGCGCAAGCCTTGCCCGAGCGCAGCGATACGTCGCGCTCCGCCGACCAGCCACCCATCAGGACGGCTACGTGCTTTGCCATATGACTCAGCCGGTTCCGCTGATTCGCATGGCTCACGAATAGAATCCACAATTGGCGAAAAATCGAGACTTTTAGCGGCCGGGCCGGAAAATGCTTGTCCCCTTGATTGTCCCGTGATTGCCGGCCCCGGAGGTCCGTGCTCCGGGGCCGTCGTGGCCAAACGATTGCGATAGGCTCGGACTACAAGCTACACTCCGATCTGCCGTATTGCGCCGCCGGCCACCAACTCAACGCTGCTCCCTAGTAGCAGACGTTCACCCGGCGCCAGCCCCACTGGGTCCAGACGCGGCTATAGCAATCGTCGTATGCAAGCGGCACGCCGATGAAAGCAAAGCGGTCTCTGAAGAAGCGATGCCTGAATGCGAACCTGTTGTGGAACGCAAAGTGATGGCCGGGGAACGAAAACGGCCGACCCACACCGAATTGCCTGACACCGCCAGGATGTGCAAACGCGGCATGCCCGAAGCCGCCTATGTGAGCCGCTCCACCGAAACCGCCCATGTGAGCGGCTCCACCGAAACCGCCCATGTGAGCGGCTCCACCGAAACCGCCCATGTGAGCGGCTCCACCGAAACCGCCCATCTGAGCGGTTCCACCGAAGCCGCCCATGTGAGCCGCTCCGACGTGACCAGCGCCGCCGCCGCCGAAACCACCGCGCGCCATCGCAGGCGCACAGAAAATTGAACTGAACGTTATGGCCGCGATGGCGGCCAAGGCGATCGACATTGAACGCGACATGATGCCTTCTCCCATTCGTTTTCCATTTGTAGCGAGCGCGAAGTTCCGCCCGTTGCCCGCTGCGGCACGGCAAAGCGCGCGTGCGGCAGTAACGAGCTGTTGTCACAATGAGTAACGCGCAGAAATCGCATTTGCTCAAATTACTAATGAGTTAGTTTGTGACAGATAAGTCAGTTTTCGGATTTGTAACTTGTGCTACGCTCGAACGCGATGTGACGAAAATCGGAGACGGCAATCGTGACAGGTGCGCACCGCCGCATTCTCGTTGTTGAGGATGACGCCGAGACGGCGGAGCAGATCGTGGATTTCCTGGAGACGCGCGGCTATCAGGTCGATCTCGCCGTCAATGGAAATGACGGACTTCACCTTGGTCGGTCCGCGGCCTATGCCGTCATGATCATCGATCGCATGCTTCCCGGCGCCGACGGCATCGCGATCATTCAAAAGCTGCGTGAAATGGCAATTATCACGCCGGCGATGATCGTCAGCGCTCTCGGCGAAGTTGACGATCGGGTGCGCGGCCTGCGCGCCGGCGGCGACGATTATCTGGTCAAGCCATTCGCCTTTTCCGAGCTGTTGGCGCGCGTCGAGGCTCTGGCGCGGCGCAGCGCGACAGTGGTCAAGGAGACGGTATTGCGCGTCGGCGATCTCGAACTGGACCTGGTGTCGCGAACAGTCAACCGCAGCGGCAGATGGATCAAGTTGTTGCCGCGCGAATTCAAGGTCCTCGAATACCTGGTCCGCAACGAAGGCCACGTCGTGCCGCGCACGATGCTGTTGGAAAAAGTGTGGGATTTGCATTTTGACCCGACGACCAACATCATCGACGTCTATGTCGGCCGCGTCCGCCGCAAAGTCGACGACGAGCAGGCCTATCCGCTCATCCACACCATACGTGGCGTCGGGTTCTGCGTCCGTGCTCCTCGCTAAGATCCTCGGCTCGACGACATTCAAACTGGCGCTGATCAGCATCGCCTTGTTCGGCGCGATAGTGATCGCGCTTTTCGGTTACGTCTATTGGTCGACGACGACCTTCGTCTTGAGCCGATCGGACAGCGCGATCGAGGCGGAACAGGCGACCCTGCGCGAAGCATATGACACCGGCGGCCGCGACGGCCTGATCCAAGCGATCAAACAACGCGACGCCGTAGCGCGCCTCGAAGGCGGCATTTATCTGCTTGCCGACGCGTCGTTTGCGCCGGTTTCCGGCAATCTCAAGACATGGCCGTCGGCTCTCAGCGGCGGCGAAGGGTGGAGTCAATTCAGTTCTGATGCGCTGAACTCGAAAACAACCACCGGCCAATCGCTGTTCAGGGCAAGATGGGAGACGCTGCCGGATGGATTTCATCTTTTGGTGGCGAAGGACATCAGCGACCTCGGCCGGTTCGCCAACGAGATTTACCGAGCGGTCGCTTTCACGATTCTCTTCATATTCGTTCTTGCCGCGGTAGCGAGCGTGAGCGTGACGCGACGGACCGTGGGCAGGATCGAAACCATAAATGCGACAAGCCGCGCCATCATGGAGAGCGGTCTCGGGCGGCGGGTCCCGTTGCGCGGAACCGGAGACGAATGGGATTACCTGGCGCAAAACCTCAATTCGATGCTCGAGCGGATCGAAGGATTGATGGCCGAAGTAAAACAGGTCAGCGACAACGTCGCGCATGACTTGCGGACGCCGCTGACCAGGATGCGCGGACGCCTCGAGAAAGCCAGCATCGAGAGAAGCGCGCCTGATCATGATCAATCCCTGATCAGCGAGACAATGGCGGACCTTGACGATGTGCTGCGCATGTTTTCGTCGCTGACGCGCATCTCTCAAATCGAGTCGGCGAACCAAACCGCCGCATTCCGCGTCGTCAACATCGTCGAGATCGCGCACGAAGTGGTCGAGCTGTTTGACGCCGCCGCAGAAAGCAAGGGCGGAAAGGTCGAGATCGTAGCCAATGCGCCAGTACTCGTCACCGCCGACCGCGACCTATTGTTTGATGCCCTGGCCAATCTCGTCGATAACGCGATCAAGCACGGACGCGAGCATGGACTCGTCATCGTCCGCATCGATCAAAAAGACGGCCGGGCCATCCTGTCGATTTCCGATAACGGGCCGGGAATTCCTCCCGACGAATTCGAGCATGTGTTCAGGCGCTTTTATCGGCTTGAATGCAGTCGTTGTACGCCCGGCAACGGCCTCGGTCTCAGCCTCGTCGCGGCCGTTGCCCGCTTGCATGGCGCTCGCATCACCTTGTCCGACAATGCGCCGGGACTGAAAATCGAGCTCCAATTTCCTGCGAACGACGGCAAGGAAGAAAGCAGGCTTGGGAAACTCGCCGCAGCGAACGGCCTGCCATCGTGATGGCGTCTTAGCGGACGGCGGGGATCGCGAAGCCGTCGTAGAGCCATGCCAGGCAGTCGAACATGTGCGCCTCGTCCCAACCGGCCACGGTAGCGTTGCGCACGTCCCGGGCGATGCCCTCGTCGAGGTGATAAAAATCCCACAGCGACCGGGATTCGAGCTGCACCCGCGCGGTGCGCAGGAGCCGCGCCGCCTCAAAACGGCGAAATGCGGCCCGATAGTCGCCGTCCGCGGCGTGGATCGCTTCGGCAAGGCAAAGCCCGTCCTCGATCGCCATACCGGCGCCCTGCGCCAACGACTGCAACGGCGCGTGCGCGGCGTCGCCGAGGAGCACGATGCGGCCCTGGTGCCAATGCCGCACCGGAGCGCGGTCGCCGATCGAGCGGCGCCAGCGCAGGTCCATCATGCCGATCAGCGCACGCATCGACGGATGCGTATCGCGATAGGCGTGCTCGAGCTCGGCGCGCGCGGACGCGGCGTCCAGTCGCTCGGCGTGGGCCGCGGTGCGGAACACGTTGACGACGTTGAACTCGCTGCCGTGACGCAACGGATAATGGACGATATGCAGGCCCGGTCCGCTCCACAGCACCACGCAATCGCGCGGCACGTCGGCCTTGAGCTCTTGCATTGGCACAATGGTGCGTAGCGCCACATAGCCGATCGGCTGCGGCTCGCCATCGCCGATCAGCTTGGCGCGGAACAGCGAGCGGACACCGTCCGCCGCGACCAAAGCCGCGCCGGCAAAAGCGCGGCCGTCCGCCGTCGTCACCGCAATGCTTTCACCGCGTTCCTCGAAGCCGGTCACCATCGCATCGGCGACGAGCTCGATGGCGTCGTTCTGCCGACAGGCATCGAGCAGGACGTCATGCATGTCGATGCGATGCACGATGATGTAGGGGTGTTTGAAACGGGCGCGAAACGCGGCGCTACCGGTTGGAATGCGGATCAGTTCCTTGCCGCTCAAAGCATCCAGCATCAGCACCGCGGGCGGCGAATCCGCCACCGCCATCACCCGCTCGGTCAGGCCGAGGCGATCGAACACGTAAAAAATATTGGGTCCGAACTGGATGCCGTAGCCGATGGCGCCGAATTCCGGCGCACCCTCCAGAACGCGCGCCCGGCGGCCGCGGCGCGCCAGAGCCAGCGCCGCGGTCAGCCCGCCAAGCCCGCCGCCGACGATGAGGATGGGTTCACGCGACATCTCTTCCGCGCCGATACGCTAGATGGTGCATGATCTTTTCGGATAACCGGTATCCACTTTTCCGGATCATGCACTAATACTGCCCATTCGGCTCCAGCCCGAGCATATATTGCCCGAACATGCTGCCGCTGGAGTCCCAATTCAGGCTGATATGCGACGTGGCGGCATGCGCGTCGCGCCAAAAACGCTGCAAGGGATGGTCGAGATAAAGGCCTTGACCGCCTCCGGTGACGACCAGCGCATCGATTGCTTGGACGGCAAGCCGCGCGGAAAACGCCTGGTCGCGGCGATTGCGCAACCGCACGTCCATGCTGACGGCTTCGCCGCGGGCAGCCGCCTCGTAAGCCTCGGCAAGATCGCGAAACATCAAGACCCTGGCGGCGTCGATGCATGCGGACGCCTCGGCGGCGCGCAGCTGCACCGTGGTCAGCTCGGCCAGCTTGCGATTGCCGCCGTAGAGCGCGCCGCGCGAGGTGCGGACCTTCGCCATGTCGAGAAACGCCGCCAGCGCCCCTTCCGCCATGCCGACGACGGGCGCGACGATCGCGATCGGCAGCACCGCCAGGAACGATTGTTTGTAAAGCGGATTGGTTTGGGCGCGCATTCCGGGCGCAGTGGCGTTACGAAGCTCGGCAAAAGTCACCGCGCGGTGGGCAGGGACGAACGCATCGTCGGCGACAATGGTTTTGCTGCCGGTGCCGGCGAGCCCCATGGTGTGCCAGTTATCGTCGATGGTGATATCGGCGGTGCGTAGCACGAAGAATCCCGGCAACGGCGGACCGCCGGATTGCGGAATCATGCCGCCGAAGAATTGCCACTGCGCGTTGTCGCAGCCGCTGCAGAAGAAGCCCGAGCCTGAGACCTTATAGCCGCCGTCGGCCGCGACGGCTTGCGCGATCGGCGTATAGGTGCCGGCCGAAAGCGCGGCGCGGTCGTGCCAGATCTCGTCCTGGGCCTGTTGCGACAGGCAGGCGATCAGCCATTGCTGCGAGCCGAGCAGGCCGAAGACCCAGCCGGTCGAACCGCAGCCGCCCGCGATCGTCATCTGGACCTGCACGAACACGTCGAAGCCATATTCGAAACCGCCGTAAGCGCGCGGCTGCATGATGCGGAACAAGTCGGCTTGCCGCATACGCGCGATCATGTCGTCGCTGACGCGGCGCGCGGTTTCGGTCTCTCGCGCGCGCTCGCGCGCAATGCCGGCGATCTCGCGGGCCCGCGCGAGGAGTTCGGCAACATCGGGCCTTTGCGGAGATGACATGCTATTTGCCTTTGAACTATTTGCCTTTGAACTATTTGCCTTTGAAATTCGCCGTGCGCTTCTCGTTGAAGGCCGCGATGCCTTCGCGGCGATCTTCGGTCGGGACCATCCGGTAATACGCTTCGGTCTCCATGGCCAAGCCGTCCCAAAGCGACATGTTCGCGCCGCGGCTGATGGCAAGCTTGGCTTGCCGCACCGAGATCGGCGCATTGCGTGCGATGGTCTCGGCGGTCGCCAGCGCTTCGGCGATGAGTTGCGCCGGCGGCAGCACCTTGCCGACCATGCCCCACGCTTGTGCTTGCGCGGCAGTAAAGGGTTTTCCGGTGAGGATGATTTCCTTCGCCCGCCGCTCGCCGACGGCGCGCGCCAAGGTCTGCGTGCCGCCGGCGCCGGGCATGATGCCGAGCGTGACTTCGGTCAGCGCGAACCGGGCCGCTTCCGCCGCGTAGATGAAATCGCAGGCCAGGGCCAATTCGCAGCCGCCGGCATAGGCCGCGCCGTTGACCGCCGCGATGACCGGAATCGGGCACGCCAAGATGGCGCGCACCATGCGCTCGTAGATCAGATGCTGACGGGTCCAGGCCTCGTCGGTCATGCCCTTGCGCTCCTTGAGATCGGCGCCGGCGCAAAAGGCCCGCTCCCCCGCGCCGGTGAGGATGACACAGCGGGTATCGCCGCCGTCGAGGTTAAGATCCTCGAACAGCGTCATGATGTCGGTGCCGCATTGCGAGTTCATCGCGTTGGCGACGTCGGGGCGATTGAGGGTGACGAGCATGACATGCTGGCGCGGCCGGTCGATGCGCAACGTGGTAAAGGACATAGCGGGGACCTCGATTTGGCTTAACCACGATGAGCGCGGGCGCGCCGTGGGTCAATTGATCGGGCGTATCAGAGGACAGGGCAAAGCCGGGAGCCCTGCCGACCGCTGCGCCGGCCCGAAAGCGCCGTCATAATTTCGTTCAGATGCAGTGTTTCCCTGGTTTGGGCTTCGGGAGATGGGACATGCGGCACATCTTCGTATGGGTCGTGGAATTCATAAAGCTGCTGGGAGGGCGGCGGCTTCACCCGATCGCCACCCAGTGCCCGATTTGCCAGCAGATGGTCCGCCTCCACGTCGATAAAGCCGGCCGCCGCCACGTCTTCGCCCATGCCCGCGGCTTGTATGAGGGCAGCCGGTTTGGCGTGCACTACGCGGCCAAGATGCGGTGCGTCGGCTCCGGCGCCCAGACCATGTTCGATCCCCGCCCGAACGAACATCAAAGTTTCAACCTGCCCCGCTCGCTCGTTGACGAGTCATGAGCTGACGGCGGGTATCGGCAAGGTCAAATGAAAGACCGTGCCGATCGGGCTTGCGGACGATACCCGCAGAGCGCCGCCGTGAGCCTCGATGATCGATCGGCAAATGGAAAGCCCCAGGCCCATGCCGTGAGACTTGGTCGTAAAAAACGGATCAAAAATGCGGTCGAGGTGAGCGGGATCGATTCCGGTTCCGGTATCCGCCACGGTCATCGTCACGCTCGCCTGCGGGTCGAGGCTGGACGCGATGGTCAGGCACCGTTCCCTCCCAGTGACCGAGCTCATGGCTTCGACGGCGTTCATAACGAGGTTGAGGATCACCTGCTGTAATTGCACGCGCGTCGCCATCACCTGCGGCAGGCCGTCGCCCATATCGTTGCGTAACAGGATCTGGTGGGTTTCCAATTCACCCTGGGTAAGCGCGAGGACCTCGCTGACGAGCTGACGCAAATCCACCGCGCTGGTCTTGCCGGACTCCTTGCCGAACATAGCGCGGATACCGTCGATCACCTCGGTGATCCGATGGCCGGCTTTCACGATCTGATCGAGATTCGCCCGCGTTTCCGCGAGATTGGGTTCCGATCGCTTCAGCCATCGCAGACCGGCATTGGCGCTCGCCACGATGACAGCCAGCGGCTGTTTGATTTCGTGAGCAATCGATGCCGTCATTGCACCCATGGTGGTTCGCCGTGACGCGCTGGCGAATTCTTGGCGCAGCGTGTGCAATTGTTCCTGAGCTTGCTTGAGATTGGTGATGTCTCTGCCCGTCGCGTAGATCAGCCCGCGATCCGGCACGGCGAACCACGACTGCCAGCGATAAGACCCGTCCTTGCAAACCATGCGGTTTTCGAACTGCCGCGTCTTGCGTCCGGCAATCAGATTGTCGCGCGCGACGGACGAACGCGCGCGGTCGTCTGGATGCACCAGCGAGGCAATGCTCCTGCCCACCAAATCGTCGGGCGACCAGCCTAGCGTCGAGTGCCATGCCGGATTGACGTTGAGGATATCGCCGTCGGAGTCGAAGACGACGAGAAGGTCCTGGGAGAGGTTCCAGACCCGGTCCCGCTCCTGGGCCCGCGCCTCGACCCTTTCGGCCAGATCCTTGTTGAGGTCGCGCAACCGCGCCTCGCTGGCGGCGAGGTCGGCTACGGCCCGCTTGCGTTCGGTGATTTCCTCGGCGGCGACATTGATGCCGACGACCTCGCCGCTGCGGTCCTTCAACGGATGCCAATAGGTGATCCAGACGCGATCGCTGTTCGAGCCGTCGGGCCGCTGGCCGTTGACCTCGATGCCGGTGATGGGGGTGCCGGTCTGCAGGATGGTCTTGACGATAAGCTCCACCTGCTCGGCGACTTGCGGCACCGTTTCGCGCACCGACCGCCCGATATGATCGGCAACGGAGATGCCGCAAATCTCCGTCAGGTGCTTGTTGATCATCACGTAACGGCAATCGGGGCTGAGAAAAGCCAAGCCGATCGGCGCGGTCTCGTAAATCAATTGCATTTCAGGAGAGTGAGCGAGAGCCCCAGCGGGAACGGAATGATCGATGCCGTATGCCATGACCATCACCCGGATTCATCGTATCGCCAGCGCGGATATCGGCCGAAGACTTGCGCGCGCATCGCTGACGGCAAGGAACGGATATTGTCCCCCTTGGTGAACCTTCAACAACAGCATGATCTACCGCTTTTGCAACATACAAAAGCTCAATCTTGTAGCACGCAGGCACAATCGGCCTGATACACCGGGCTTTGCATCAAATCTATTTGATAACCGATCGACAAAGTCGAGTTGGACCGTAGTCCAATACACGGTCGACGTTACCGGCGGGCGCCCTGCAATTTGTTGCACCGCCGTGCGGCGGACTGCATGATCGGGCCATGACCATCCGCTTTTTTGCCGCAGCACTCTTGCTCGTGCTGGCAAGCGCGACCCTGCGTGCCGCCGAGCCGGCGCCGCTGCCTCCGGCCGTGGGCTTGAACGAGAGCGCGGCCAAGGAACGAGCGGCGCTTTTTGCCGCGCTCGCCGCGGCGAAAAACGATGTCGAGGCGCGCGAGGTCGAGGAGCAGCTGTGGACCTTCTGGCGCAGTTTTGCCGACGACGAATCGCGGCAACTGCTGGAGCAGTCGCGCGAGGCACAGCTGCGTTTCGATTACGCCGAAGCGCTGCATTTACAACAAAGCCGTGGTCAAGCACGCGCCGCAATTCGCCGAAGGCTGGAACCAGCTCGGCTATGTTTATTTTCTCGCCGGGCAATACGACGCTTCGTTGGACGCGATCGAACACGTGCTCGCACTCGAGCCGCTGCATTACGCGGCGCTGGCCGGCAAAGGCATCATTTTGTACTACGGGGGCAAAGTCGAGGAAGCGCAGGCGCCGCTCAAGCGGGCGCTGGCGATCAATCCGTGGCTGAAGGAGCGCAATCTCATCGGCAAGGATTTCTTGCCGACGCCTTGAACGCGTTGCGGTCAACGAGGCGGCGCAGGGACGCCAATGCGCTCGATCTCCCACTCCAATTCGACGCCGGAAGTTTCCTTGACGCGGCGGCGCACGTTTTCGCCGAGCGCTTCGATGTCGGCCGCGGTTGCGCCGCCGCGATTGATCAAAAAATTGCAATGCAGCTCCGAAACCTGCGCGCCACCGACTTTCAGCCCGCGACAGCCGGCGGCGTCGATCAGCTGCCACGCTTTGCGCCCTTGCGGATTCTTGAATGTCGAGCCGCCGGTGCGGCTCTTGATCGGCTGCGTCGCCTCGCGCAACTCGGTGATCTTGTCCATCTCGGCGGCGATGACGGCGGGATCGCCGCGTTCGCCCTGGTACAGAGCTTCCGTGAAGATGTAATCGCCGGGCACGCCGCAGTGCCGGTAGGTGTAGCCCATGTCGGCGTTGCGCAGCACATGGATGCGGCCCTGCCGGTCGACCGCGCGCGCTTCGATCAACGCATCCTTGGTCTCGCGGCCATAGGCGCCGCCATTCATGCGCAGCGCGCCGCCGACGCCGCCGGGAATGCCACGCATGAACGACAGGCCGGCAATGCCGGCCTCCTGCGCCGCGCGCGCGATTTTGACATCGGGCACGGCCGCGCCGGCGCGGATGCGCGTGTCCTCGACGGCGATTTCGCTGAACCCACGGCCGAGCCTGATCGCCACGCCCGGCACGCCGCCGTCGCGCACGATGAGATTGGAGCCGAGCCCAATGACGGTCACCGGAATGTCCGCCGGCAGATTGGCGAGCGCATAGCTAAGGTCTTGCTCATGCTCCGGCATGAACAAAACCTGCGCCGGGCCGCCGACGCGAAACCAGGTCAGCTCCGCCAGCGCTTGGTTCGCCAACAGCCGGCCGCGTAGCGCCGGCATTTTCGTTTTCAGATCGGCGACGATGTCGGGAAAGCTCATGCGGCCGCGCCTATCACGGTGTCGAGCCAAGCCGCCAGCACTTTGCCGCCGAGTTCGCGCGTCACCGGCCCCAGCGTGTGCACCTGCCGGCGAATCTCGCGTGGATCGATGCCGGCCTTGCCGAGCTCGACGGTATGGCCGACCAGCCAGGATTCGAATCGCGCCGGCTCAGTCTCCAGATGAAATTGCAGCGCGAGCTGCGATGGCGTGCGGAAAAACGCCTGTACCGGGCAATGCGGCGTCGCGGCGAGCCGCTCGCAGCCCGCCGGCAAGTCGCAATTATCGCCGTGCCAATGCAGCACCGGACTGCTCGCCAGCGGCGCCAGCACCGAGGTTTTGCCAGCTTCCGTCAGCGTCAACGGCGCCCAGCCGATCTCCTTCACCGGCCCGGGCTCGACGCGCGCGCCTAGCGCCGCGGCCATCATCTGCGCTCCGAGGCAGATGCCCAGCATCGGCTTGTTCGCCGCGAGGCGCGCCGTAATGGCGGCGATCTCGCCGGCGATGAATGGATAAGCGTCGGCCTCATAAACGCCGATCGGACCGCCCAGCACGACCACCAGATCGGGCGCGATCAGCGTGTCGCTGTTGAAGCGATCAATGCCGGCGTCGTGATAGCGGACATCGTAGCCACGCGCAGAGACGAGCGGTCCTAAAAGTCCGAGATCCTCGAAGGCGACGTGACGAACCGCGAGGCAAGCTTTGGCCATGGCATTATCAGGTCGCTGCCGCCAACTCGCCGGGCAACGCATAAGCCCATTGCGTGATCGAACCGGCACCGAGGCACACCACATAGTCGCCCGGCTTCGCCATGCTGGAGACCAGCAGATGCAGCCGGTCCGGGCTGTCCAGCGCAAAAACCTGGCGATGGCCGTGATTGCGCACGCCCTGCACCAAGGAGTCGCGATCGACGCCCTCGATCGGCGCTTCGCCGGCCGAATAAACCGGCGCGACGATCACCGCGTCGGCATCGTTGAAGCAGGTGCAAAATTGCTCGAACAAAGCCTGGAGCCGCGTATAGCGATGCGGCTGCACCACGGCGATCACTTTGCCCTTGGTGGACTCGCGCGCTGCCCGCAGCACCGAGGCGATCTCGACCGGATGGTGGCCGTAATCGTCGACGATGGTGACGCCGTTCCACATGCCAGTGCGGGTGAAGCGGCGCCGCACGCCGCCGAAATTAGCCAGCGCATTGCGGATCACGTCGTCGCCGATGCCGAGCTCGTGGGCCACCGCGATCGCCGCCGTGGCATTGAGCGCGTTATGCCGCCCCGGCATCGGCAGCGCGATATTCTTGATCTCGTGCAAAAAACTCCCGGCGCGGTCGCGGAACACGATGGTGAACAGCGACGTGCCGCCGGCATGGGAGACATCGACCAGCCGCACGTCGGCCTGCG
Source organism: uncultured Alphaproteobacteria bacterium (assembly GCA_963724715.1). Taxonomy (GTDB): domain Bacteria; phylum Pseudomonadota; class Alphaproteobacteria; order Rhizobiales; family Xanthobacteraceae; genus BOG-931. The sequence goes on from CAVRVV010000009.1 coordinate 1,836,842, forward strand.
GGTTCTCGCCGTAGGTGACCATGCGGTGATCCTCGATGCGGCCGACCAGGCTCTGCACCACCGGATGATCCGTGCACATCACCGAGAAACCATAGAATGGCACGTTCTCGACGAAGGCGCGGAACGCATCCTGCACCGCCTCGAAAGTCTTGAAGTGATCGAGATGCTCGGGGTCGATATTGGTGACGATGGCGACATCGGCCGGCAGCTTGAGGAAGGTGCCGTCGGACTCGTCGGCCTCGACCACCATCCACTCGCCGGTGCCGAGCCGCGCATTGGTGCCGTAGGCGTTGATGATGCCGCCGTTGATGACCGTCGGATCGAAACCGTCGGCATCGAGCAGCGCCGCCACCATCGAGGTCGTCGTGGTCTTGCCGTGGGTGCCGGCAATGGCGATGCAGCTTTTCAGCCGCATCAGCTCGGCCAGCATCTCGGCGCGGCGCACCACCGGCAGCCGCTCGGCGCGCGCCGCCACTAGTTCCGGATTGTCGGGCTTGATCGCCGAGGACACGACGAGGACGCGGACGCCGGTCAAATTCTCCGCCGAATGCCCGATCGAGATTTTCACGCCCTTTTCGCGCAAGCGCTTGACGTTGGCGCTCTCCGACTGGTCGGAGCCCTGCACCATATAGCCGAGGTTCAGCATCACCTCGGCGATGCCGCTCATGCCGATGCCGCCGATGCCGACGAAATGCACCGGCCCAATGTCGCGCGGTAGTTTCATGTGGCGTCCCAGGCTCGCAGATGCAGCCGCTAAACCTACTGGTTTGCGCCCGCCGCCGCCACCTTCAGCACCAGCTCGGCAAGCCGGTCCGCGGCATCGAGCCGACCGACGGAGCGGGCTGCCGCCGCCATGGCGGTGAGCCGCTGCGGCGCCTCAGCCAGGCCTGCGAGCTCAGCGGCGAGCCGCCGCGGGGTGAAAACGTCCTGGGTGAGCCGGATGGCGCCGCCGGCCGTTTCGAGGACGCCGGCATTGGCGAATTGGTCCTGGTCGAGGGCGTGCGGCAGGGGGACCAGGATCGACGGCCGGCCGATCGCGGCCAGTTCGGCCACGGTCGAAGCCCCCGAACGCGACACGATCAGGTGGCTCGCCGCCAGGCGCGCCGGCAAATCGGCGAAAAACGGCGCTATTTCCGCGGCGACGGCGAGCTTGGCATAGGCGCCCCTTACCCGGGCCAAATCCTCGTCGCGGGCCTGCTGCACGATGGCCAGCCGCGCCCGCAGGGCCGGTTCGAGAAGCCCGATCGCAGCGGGCACGATATCGGCCATGACCCTGGCGCCCTGGCTGCCGCCGAAAACCAGGAGCCGCAACGGATCGCCCGGCGCCGGATAGGGTATCGCCGCGGCCGCGACGACCGCCGGCCGCACCGGGTTGCCGGTCAGCGTCGCCTTGGCGGCCAGGTCCGGCCGTTGGCCGAACACGGGAAACGAGGTGGCGATCGCGGCGACCCGCGGCGCCAGGAACCGATTGGCGCGCCCAATCACCGCATTGGCGTCGTGGATCAGGCTCGGCACGCCGCCCCACGCCGCCGCCAGTAGCGGCGGCACCGTCGGATAGCCGCCGAACCCGACCACTGCCGCAGGTTTTAGCCGCGCCAGCAGCGCACGCGCCTGGAAATATCCACGGCTCAGCATGATGGCGGTCCGGCCGAGCGCGATCGGATTGCGCGACGCGACTGTGGCGCTTGCAACCACATGGATGGTTTGTTCGGAAAAGGCGCCGCCATAACGCTCGGCGCGCCGGTCGGTGACGAGGTGAACCGGAATGCCGCGCTGTGCCAAGGCTGCCGCAAGTGCTTCGGCCGGAAACAAGTGACCGCCCGTGCCGCCGGCCGCCACCAGTACCGGCGCCCGGCCCGGCGCCAGCATCAGGCCGTGCTCCCGCCCAGCACGACTCCGCCGGGCAACTGCGCGCGCGGCCGCTCCCGCGTCAGCGCCACCAGCATGCCCATGCCGTAGGCCAGCGAGATCAGCGACGAGCCGCCATAGGAAATGAATGGCAACGTCATGCCCTTGGCCGGAATGAGATGCAGATTGACCGCCATGTTGATGGTCGATTGCATGCCGAACAAAATCGCCAGCCCCGCGGCGGCGAAACGGATGAACGGGTCTTCCGTGCGCATCGCCTTGGTCAGCGCGCGAATGACAATGAACGCGAACAGCGCGACCAGAATGAGGCAGAGCACGACGCCGAATTCCTCCGCCGCGACCGCGAAGACGAAATCGGTATGGCCCTCGGGCAGGATGCGCTTGATGGTGCCCTCGCCCGGCCCGCGGCCGAACCAGCCGCCGCGAATGAACGATTCCGTGGCGATATCGATATTGAAGGTGTCGCCGGATGCCGGATCGATGAAGCGATTGATGCGCTGCGCCACGTGCGGCACGGTGAAGAACGCCGCCGTCAAGCCGAGACCGGCGGTAGCGGCGAGCCCGATCACCCAGATGAAGCGCATGCCCGCCATGTAGAACAGCGCGCCCCACACCAGCGCGATCAGCATGGTCTGGCCGAAGTCGGGCTGCATCACCAATAACGCCACCACGGTGATGAGCAGCATCAGCGCAAACGTGTTGGCCGGCATCTCGGGGCGTTTCGCCGATTCACCGAACAGCCAGGCGATCAAAACCACGAAAGCGGGTTTCAAAAACTCCGAGGGCTGGATGTTCATGCCTAGGATCACCAGCCAGCGCCGCGCGCCTTTGATCTCCGCGCCGAAATATGGCGTGATCGCGACCAGCGCGATGCTGACGACAAAAACGACGATCGAGACCTGGCGGATTTCGCGCGGCGACAGAAACGACGTCGCGATCAGAACTCCTGCGGCGGGAATAAGAAACAGCACCTGGCGGTTGACGAAGTGAAATGGGTCGAGCCCGATGCGCGTGGCCACCGGCGGGCTCGCCGCCAGGCACAGCACGATGCCGCCCAGCATCAGCGCGCCGAGCGCCGCCAATGTCAGCCGGTCGACCGTCCACCACCATTCGGAAAACGGCGTCGGTTGCGCCCGCGAGGCCATGGCCCTCCCCAGGAGAAGTCCCCGCCTAGTGGTGACACCGCCTTGGTTTAAAGGGGATTAAGATTCCCCGTCATTCCGGGGCCGAGCCAACGAGTCCGGCCCGAAGTGGCCGGCCCGATGACAGGCGCCGAGTGCCGTGCTGAGACGACTGTGGTTATGGATTCCGGACTCGCTGCTTCGCGGCGATCCGGAATGACGGGCGCGGGCTACCTCTTGACGGGCACAAGCCCCGGCAATGCCCGCACCAAATCCCGGAACGCGTCGCCGCGGACCTCGAAATTGCGGTACTGGTCGAACGAGGCACAGGCCGGCGACAGCAGCACGACCGGCTCCGGGACCGTAGAGGCTTCGGCATCGCGGGTGGCGGCGGCCAGCGCTTTGTCGAGCGTTCCGTCGATCTCGTGCTGCACGCTGGGTGACAGCGTCGCGGCGAATTCATCGGCCGCCTCGCCGATCAGATAGGCCTTGCGGATGCGGGGGAAGAAACCGCGCAGCGATTCGATGCCGCCGGTCTTCGGCTTGCCACCGGCGATCCAGAAAATATCGCTGAAGCAGGCCAGCGCCTGGGCCGCCGAGTCGGCATTGGTGGCCTTGGAATCGTTGACGTAGAGAACGGCGCCACGGCGGCCGAGCTCTTCCATCCGATGGGCAAGCCCGGGGAACGAGCGCAGCCCGGCCTGAATGGCCGACGGCTCGAGGCCGAGCGCCAGTGCCGCGGCGGCGGCGCAAGCGGCGTTCTGCGCATTGTGCTGTCCGCGCAGCGAGCCGATGCCGCCGAGATCGGCCAACGGGGAAGTTTCGGTACCAGTCGCACGAATAATTCGCCCGCCTGCGACGTAGATGCCATTGCTCAGCTCGCGCCGAACCGAAATCCGCACCACACGCTTGCCGGACTGCGCAAGCCGGACGGCGATCTTTTGGCACCAGTCGTCATCGACACCGACGATGGCCGTGCCGTTGCTCGGCACGCCGGCGACGAGCCGCTCTTTCACCTCGGCGTAGTGCGCCATGGCGCCGTGACGATCGAGATGGTCTTCGCTGAGATTGATCAAAATGCCCACCGAAGGATCGAGCGAGGGCGCAAGATCGATCTGATAGGACGAGCATTCGATAACGTGGACGCGGCCCGCTTGAGGTGGCTGTAGCGACAGGATCGCGGTGCCGATATTGCCGCCGAGCTGCGCGTCCAGGCCGGCCGACGCGGCGAGGTGCGCGATCAGCGCCGTGGTGGTCGATTTGCCGTTGGTGCCGGTGATGGCGACGAAAGGCGCGCCGGGCGCAAGCGTCGCGCGCTCGCGGCAGAACAATTCGATGTCGCCGATCACCGCGACGCCGGCCTTGTGCGCGAGCGCGACGATCCAATGCGGCTCGGGATGGGTGAGCGGCACGCCGGGCGCCAACACCAGCGCCGCGATCTTGGACCAGTCGGCCTGCCGCAAATCGGCGGTGGGAATGCCGGCGGCATTGGCCTTGGCGACGCTCTGCGCATCGTCGTCGTATGCGATGACGTCGGCGCCGCCTGCGAGCAGCGCGCTGGCGCTTACCAGCCCTGAGCCGCCCAGACCGAACACCGCGACCTTTTTCCCCGCGAAGGCCGTAACCGAGATCACGGCTACCTCAGCTTCAGGGTCGACAGCCCCGCCAGCGCCAGCACGACCGAGACGATCCAGAAGCGAATGACGATCTGCGGCTCGGTCCAGCCGAGCTGTTCGAAATGATGGTGGATCGGCGCCATCTTGAAGATACGCTTGCCGGTGAGCTTGAACGAGACCACCTGCACGATCACCGACACCGCCTCGAGCACGAACAGGCCGCCGATCACGGCGAGAACGATCTCATGCTTGGTGGCGACCGCGACGGCGCCGATCATGCCGCCGAGCGCCAGCGAGCCGGTGTCACCCATGAAGATCGAGGCCGGCGGCGCGTTGAACCAGAGAAAGCCCAGGCCGGCGCCGAGCACGGCGCCGCACAGCACCGCAAGCTCGCCGGTGCCGGCGACGTAGTGGATTTGCAGATAGTCGGCGAACACCGCGTTGCCGGAGAGGTAGGCGATCATGCCAAAGCTCGCCGCGGCGATCATCACCGGAACGATGGCAAGGCCGTCGAGACCGTCGGTCAGGTTCACCGCATTGCCCGCCCCCACCATGATGAAGGCCGCGAAAAACACGAAGAACCAACCGAGGTTGAGCACCACTTCCTTGAAAAACGGGAACACCAGCGTCATTGAAATCTGCGTCTGGCCGAGCCGGACCAGGGCGATGGCGGCAAGCATGGCGATGATAGCTTCGATGCCAAGCCGCGTGCGCGCCGAAAAGCCATCGGACCTCTGCTTTTTGACCTTCAGATAATCGTCATAGAAACCGACAAAGCCGAAGCTAAGCGTCACGCCAAGCACGATCCAGACATAAGGGTTGGCGGGATTGGCCCACAGCAAGGTCGAAACCAGCATGCCGGAGAGAATCATCAAGCCGCCCATGGTCGGCGTGCCGGCCTTGGCGATGATGTGCGATTGCGGCCCGTCGCTGCGGATCGGCTGGCCCTTGCCCTGGAACAGCCGCAGCCGGCCGATGATCATCGGCCCGAACATGAAAACAAAAAGCAGCGCGGTAATGACCGCGCCGCCGGTGCGGAACGTGATGTAGCGGAACACATTGAGGACAGAGAGCTTGTCCGACAGATCGACCAGCCAATAAAGCATACCCTCAACCTTATGCGGACGCTGCCGCCTCCCTACCCTCCCCCGCTTGCGGGGGAGGGTAGGGAGGCGGTGGATACACCCGTTGCAGCGCCTTGACGATGGGTGCCATGCGCGAACCGTTCGAGCCCTTCACCATGACGACGTCGCCGGCACGGATCGCAGGCACCACTTGCGCTTCGAGCGCGGCAGAGTCCTCTGCATAGCCGCCGCGTTGGCCGGCGGAAAGGGCCTGCCATAGCGAACGCATCAGCGGGCCGCAGCAGAATACCAGATCGATGGCGTTGGCCTCGACCGGCGCGGCGAGGCCGCGATGCAGCGCCTTGCCCTTCGGCCCCAATTCGAGCATGTCGCCGAGCACGGCGATGCGCCGGCCCTGCGGCCCGATCGGCGCTTGGCCGAGCAAAGCGAGCGCGGCATCGACGGAGACCGGATTGGCGTTGTAGCTCTCGTCGATGAGGAGCGCCGCGCCGCCGGGCAGATCGAGCTCGATCGGCGCGCCGCGGCCGGAGACGGCCTCGAGCTCGGCAAGCGCCAGCGCCGCCAGCGCGAGATCGGCGCCGACCAATTCGGCGACCGCCAACACGGCAAGCGAATTCATCACCTGGTGGCGGCCCGGCGCACCGATTTTATAGGTGAGCTCGGTGCCGAGGATGTCGGCTTGCACGGTGGAGCAGCGCGGATGCAGCACGCATTTGATCAGGTGGGCATCGGCCTTGGCGTGTTCGCCGAACGAGACGATGCGCGCGACTTTGGCTTCGTTGGCGCGGCGCGCCAGATGGGCGAATTGTGCAATGTCGCGGTTGAGGACGGCGACGCCGCCGGGCTCGAGCCCGAGAAAGATCTCCGCCTTGGCGTCGGCGATCTTGGTGAGCGAGCCGAGAGATTCCAGATGCACCGGCGCGATGGTGGTGATCAGCGCCACATGCGGGCGGGCGAGCCGCGACAGCGGCGCGATCTCGCCGGCATGATTCATGCCCATTTCGAGCACCGCATAGCGCGCATCCGCCGGCAAGCGCGCCAGCGACAGCGGCACGCCCCAATGGTTGTTGTAGGACGCAGCCGAAGCATGGGTCTTGCCGTCCTTCGATAGCGCGAGCCGCAACGCTTCCTTGGTGCCGGTCTTGCCGACGGAGCCGGTGACGCCGATCACCTTGGCACCGGTGCGAAGCCGCGCGGCGGCGGCGAGATCGCGCAACGCCGCGAGCACGTCGGGCACGACAAGGAGCGGCGCGTCGTTCGGAAATTGCGCACACCGGTCGGCGGCGACGACGGCGAGGCCGGCTTTGGCGGCAAGCGCCGCGGCAACGAACTCATGGCCGTCGCGGTTATCGCCTTGGATGGCGAAAAAGGCTTCGCCGGGCGCTATCGTTCGCGTGTCGATGGAAATTCCGGAAATGGATTGCGGCAGCGCGCCGTGCCGCTCGGCCGCCATCGCGGTCGCCATTGCCTCGATGGTCCACAGCGCGCTCACGCGGCCAGCTCCTTGAGCGCCGCAGCGACGGCTTCGTGATCGCTGAACGGCACAATCCGGTCGCCGATAATTTGGCCGGTTTCATGGCCCTTGCCGGCAATCAACAGGACATCGCCGTGGCGCAATTCGGCGATGGCGGAGCGGATGGCGTCGCGCCGATCGCCGATTTCAACGGCGCCGCGCGCTTGCACCAAAATCGCGGCGCGGATGGCGGCGGCGTCTTCGCTGCGCGGATTGTCGTCGGTGACGACGACACGGTCGGCTTTTTCCGCGGCGATGGCGCCCATCAGCGGCCGCTTGCCGCGATCGCGGTCGCCGCCGGCGCCGAATACCACCGCGAGCCGGCCCGTCACATAAGGCCGCAACGCATCGAGCGCCTTGGCGAGCGCGTCAGGCTTGTGCGCATAATCGACGAAGATCGGCGCGCCGCGATTCGAGCCAACAAGCTCGAGCCGGCCCTTGGCGCCTTTGAGATTTTCCAACGCCGGAAATACCGCAGCCGCAGCGCTGCCGGTGGCGATAGCAAGCCCGGCGGCAACTAGCGCGTTCTCGACCTGGAATTCGCCGACCAGCGGCAAGCGCACGGCAAAGCTTTTGCCATCGTGTTCGAGCCGCAGCACTTGCGCAAAACCGTCGATCTTGGCTTCGACGAGGCGAATGCCGGTTCCGTTGCGGCCGACGCTGAGGATCGACAAGCCGCGCGCTGTTGCGGCGGCGAGCACCGCGTCGGCGTGATCGTGGTCGACGTCGATGACGGCCGCGGCACCGCGGTCGAGCAGCGCCTCGAACAACCGCAACTTGGCGGCAAGATACGCCTCGAAGGTTTGATGATAATCGAGATGATCGCGGGTGATGTTGGTGAAGCCGCCCGCCGCGATGCGCAGGCCGTCGAGCCGGAATTGATCGAGGCCGTGCGACGATGCCTCGATGGCAAGGTGCGTGACGCCGTCTCCGGCGAGCGCATCGATCGAACGGTGCAGTTCGACCGGATCCGGTGTGGTCAGCGAGCCGTAAGTCTCGCCGCTCGGCGCAACCACACCGATGGTGCCGATGCTCGCGGCGCTATAACCCAGCACACTCCAAATCTGCCGCGTAAATGCAGCGACCGAAGTTTTGCCGCTGGTGCCGGTGACGGCGGCGATGGTTTTGGGCTGGCGCGGATAAAATTGCGCCGCCGCAAGCGCCAGCGCACGCCGTGCGTTCGCAACACGCACGAATGCAGCGTTCAACGGCGCAATCGGAGCTTGCTCGGCAAGGATCGCAACGGCGCCGGCCGCAATCGCTGGCGCGATGAAACGCGCGCCATCGGCCTTGTTGCCGGCGATGGCGACAAAGACGTCGCCGCGCTTGACGGCACGGCTGTCCGCCGTCACCCCGCCGACGTCGAGATCGGCATGGCGTGGATCGAGGTCCGCACCGGGAGGCAAAATCTCGCGAAGCTTCATCTTAAGCTTCTCGGTGGCTCGGTCGACATTGCGGCCAAGGCCTTACCGGCTTTCCTTCAGTGAGGCCAGTATCTGCTGGTCGGCCGGCGGCAGATCGAGGCGCGGCTCGATGCCGAGCAGCGGCGCGATGCGCGCCACCACGGCGCCGCCGGTCGGCACTGCGTTCCAGCCTGACGTGGTGAAGCCATGGGTTTCCGGCAGCGCCTTCGGCTCGTCGAGCATGATCAGGAGCACATAGCGCGGCTGGTCGGCCGGCAGCACCGCGATAAAATCGGTGAGCACCCGGGTCTTGGAATAGCGGCCGAACACGACCTTGTCGGCGGTGCCGGTCTTGCCGCCGATATAATAGCCGGCGACGTCGGCCTTGGACGCGGTGCCCTTCTCGACATTGAGCCGCATCAGATAGCGCATCATGGCGCTGGTCTCGGGCTTGATGACGCGCTTGCCGAGCGCCTGGGCCTCGGCCTCGGTGCGCTTGAGGAAGGTTGGCGGGATCAAAATACCGCCGTTCATCAAGGCGCCGACACCCATCACCGCCTGCAGCGGCGCGACCGATAGGCCGTGGCCGAAGGCGATGGTGATGGTGTTCAGCTCGCCCCAGCGCTTCGGCACGATCGGCTCGGCGCTTTCCAATTCGGTGCGCAGACGGTCGAGCTGGCCCATTTTTTTCAGGAACGCCTTGTGCGCGTCGACACCCATCGACATCGCAATGCGCGCGGCGCCGATGTTCGATGAATAGGTGAAGATTTCCGGCACGCTCAGCGAGCGCTGCATCGGCTCGAAATCGTGGATGTCGAACTTGCCGTAGTGCAGCGGGTTATGCGCGTCGAACGACGACTTCAACGTCACCTTGCCGGAATCGAGCGCCATGGCGACGGTGAACGCCTTGAACGTCGATCCCATCTCGTAGACGCCGGTAGTCAGGCGGTTGATGAGGCTCTGATCGCGCGGATTGTGCGGAATGTTCGGGTCGTAGTCCGGCTCCGACACCATGGCGACAATTTCGCCGGTGCGGACGTTGAGCACGAGGCCGGCTGACGCAATGGCGTGGAATTTGTCGCGCGCCTTGACCAGTTCGTCGCGCAGCGCGTGCTGCACGCGCAAATCGACGGCGAGCTGCACCGGCGTTTGCAGCCGGTCGGTGGCGAGCCCCGCCAGGTGCAGTGCGGCGAGCCCCTGGTTGTCGAGCCATTTCTCGACGCCGGCGGTGCCCTGATTGTCGATGTCGACGCGGCCGAGCAGATGCGAGACCTCGGCGCCGTTCGGATAGTCGCGCTTGTTCTCGTTGAGGAAGCCGATGCCCGGCAGGCCCTGATGATAAATCTCGCGCTGCTGTTCCGAGGTGATGTCGCGCTTGAGCCAGACAAAACCGCGCCGCGACGACAATCGCTCGCGCAGTTCGGTGGCGTCGAGATCGGGCAGGTCCGCCGTGAGCAGTTCGACCGCCTCGTCGACGTCGATGAGTCGCCGCGGCTCGGCATAGAGCGACGGCACGCGCACGTCGGTCGCCAAAACCTCGCCGTTGCGGTCGAGGATATCGGGCCGCGCCGTGGCGATGGCGTCGCCGGAAACCACGCGATGGGCGACACGGCCGTCGGAGACGGCGGCGAACATCACGAGCCGCACGGCGATGATGCAATAGACGATGGCGAAGGCGACGATCGCCAATCCGACCCGCGCCCGCGCCTTGGCGGCGCGATTGCTGTTGCGCCCATAAAGCAGGCTGCGCAGAAGCCGCCGCCGCAAGGGCTCAGCCGGCGCGGACGGCATCGTTTCCGCGGTCGCGCTCATCGGTTTGACGCTCCGCTTGGCGGGTTCGGCGCTCCGCGATCGCCAGCCGGCGCGGCAGTTGGCGCCGGAATGGTTCCTGTTACTGCCTCCGGCGGATCCAAATTGCCGATCATGCCGCCGATCGGATCGTCATTGGCGGCGCGGGCGTCATCGGGCGGACGTTCGGGCAGGCGATCGAGACTGTCGAATTGAGTTGGCGCGACCGGCTTGAGCCTAAGGAAGCGCTTGGCCAAAATTTCGATGCGGCCGGGATTGTCGAGCTCGCCCCATTCGGCGCGCAACGCGGCGATGCGGTCACGTTCGCGCCGCACCTCGATGCGTAGTTTTGCCAGATGCTCGGCTTGCACGGTCGAATCGAACTTGATGCGGTAGACATAGGCCGCGGCAAGTATGAGCGCGCCGATCACCACGATATTGATGACGCGGAAAATCATGGCCGCCCCCGCATGATGTCCATGAGCGTGGGCAGGCGTGGCAACAGATGGTCGATGGCCGCCGAATGCGGCGCGGCATCGGTGCGTTCGGCGGCGCGCAGTTTTGCCGAACGGGCACGCGGATTGGCGGCGATCTCGGCCTCGTCCGGCGTTTCCGGGCGCCGCGTCAGCACCCGGAAGCTCGACGCCGCCGCCACCACTTCCGGCCGATGCCGTGAGCCGGCCGGCGCACGGCTGCGCTCGGTGAGGAAGGTTTTGACGATGCGGTCCTCGAGCGAATGGAAAGCGACGACGACCAGGCGTCCGGAGGGTTTGAGCACCCGCTCCGCCGCGGCGAGGCCGCGCGCCAATTCGCCGAGCTCGTCGTTGACGAAAATCCGTAAGCCCTGGAACGTGCGTGTCGCCGGATGAATGGCGCCGTCGCGCGAATGCACGACACGGGCGACGATCTCGGCCAGGGCCCGCGTCGAATCGATGGCGCGCTCGCCGCGCGCCTTGACGATGGCGCGTGCAACCGCGCGGGCATGACGCTCTTCGCCCAATGTCGCGATGATGTGCCCGAGATCGCGCTCGCTGGCGCGCGCAACGATGTCGGCCGCGCTCGGGCCGTCCCTGCCCATGCGCATGTCGAGCGGCCCATCGAGACGAAACGAAAAGCCGCGCGCAGCATCGTCGATCTGCATCGACGAGACGCCGACATCGAACACAACACCGTCGACCGCGCCGCTACTGCCGACGATGGCTTCCAGATTGGAGAAGCGGTCCTCGACCAGATCGAGCCGGCCTTGCGCCGCCTCGACCAAGCCGGCGCCTTGGGCGATCGCGCTCTGATCGCGATCGATGCCGATGACGCGGGCGCCGGACGTCGCCAGGATCGCTTGCGTATAGCCGCCGGCACCGAAGGTGGCATCGACGTAAAGTCCGCCGTCGCGAATGCCAAGCCATTCGACGGTGCGGCGGCCGAGCACGGGAATATGACGAGCCGATCCGCCAGCGACAGCGTGGCCGTCGCTGCCCGTCATTCTTCCCGCGCTCCGAGCGGATTTTCCGCCGCTGCCATCCGAGTGCCCGGCACATGCTTGAAGTCGCGAACTTTCGCGGTGGCCTCCGCGAACTCGCTGCGAAAGCGGCCGGGCTCCCAGATCTGAAATTTGTGACCGAGACCGACGAATGACACCGCGTCCGCTATGGCCGCATGCGCTTTCAACGTCTCGGTGAGCTGGACGCGGCCCTCGCCGTCGATCTTCAGCGTCGCGCTGGTGCCGTAGAGCGCCAACGAAAATTGCTCGCGCTGCTCCGAATAGGGCGGCAAACCCGCGATCAGCGCTTCGATCTCGGTCAGCAGTGCGTTGCCGCCGGCATCGAGCGCCGGCCGGTCGCGTGCCGGATAGCAATAAAGGCCGTCGAAACCGTCGCGCGCCAGCACGGCGCGAAACGGCGCCGGAACCGAGACGCGACCCTTGGCATCGAGGCGCAGCATGTAGTGGGACACAAACCGGTCCATCTCGCTCCTCGTCGAGCGGCAGACCCCTCTGCCACGCCAACGGACTTACGCCCTGGGCACCCTCGCCACTCAAGGCACGGCCCAGGCCGGATTTCAGGGTCGCAACCGATAATGGGAACAAATGGGCTACCATGGGACAATGTGGGCGTCAACGGACCTGCCCCGACTGAAGCCGCAGCTCCGCTCGATACCGATTAACAAGGTGTAAGCTTAAGGAATGGTTGAGAGATTGGGGCGGCTTGCGCCGCGAGCAACAGCCATGGCCTGACGCGCACTCACCCCGCCGCCGACGCGCCCGGCCGGGTAAACCCGTCACGCGCCCCAGCCGTCGATCCAGCGCCGCTTTGCCGCACGGCGCACGTCGGCCGCGAAATGCAGCACGTTGCACGTATGCAACGACTCCCGGCTATTTTCGCGAAGGCCTGTGCACAAGTGCAAATCGGCTTGTGGGTAGCGCGCGCAGGCCTAGTGTCATCGCAGTGTCACCTAGTGTGTCAGCCAATGTCACGTCGCGCGTTTCCGTCCGACTCGTGCGTTGTTGCCGACGTCATGCCGTCGCCGAATTTCGGCGAGCGCAAGGACGGCCGGCGGCCGGATATGATTGTGCTGCACTACACCGGCATGTTGGATGCCGTTGCGGCACTTGAGCAGCTGCGCACGCCGGTGAGCCAAGTTTCTTCCCATTATTTCGTGTTCGAAGACGGCCGCGTCATTCAGCTGGTGCAGGAGAGCAAGCGCGCCTGGCATGCCGGCATTGCGTCATGGGCCGGCGAGACCGACATCAATTCCTGCGCGATCGGCATCGAGATCGCCAATCCCGGCCACGAGTTCGGCTATCGCGATTTTCCCAAGCGGCAGATCGCGGCGGTCACGGCGCTGTGCCGCGGCATCCTCACCCGCAATACGATTGTGCCGGCGCGCGTGCTCGGTCATTCCGACGTAGCGCCGGCGCGCAAGCAGGATCCGGGCGAAAAGTTTCCCTGGCGCATCCTGCACGATTCCGGCGTCGGTCATTGGGTCAAGCCGGCCAAGATCACCGACGGCCCGTTGCTGGCGCTCGGCGATCGCGGCGATGCAGTCACTGCCATGCAGCGGTCGCTCGCCGAATATGGTTATGGGATTCCGGAAAACGGCACTTACGATTCCGGCACCCACGAAGTGGTGACAGCGTTCCAGCGGCATTTTCGCCCCGAGCGCATCGACGGCGTTTGGGACGCATCGACCCGGGCCACTTTGCAGGATTTGACCGCCCACCGGAACCGGCCGCGCACCGTGGCGGCGCGGGTCATTAACTTCGATCGCCTCGTGGTCGCCTCTTAAAGGTCGGCCTCTTGACGGCGCGCACCGCCGACCCCATCCCTTCCTTGTCAGTCGGCCGGACGGCCGCTCCGGCGAAACCGAAAGGTTGCCGGGGAGGAAAGTCCGGGCTCCATGGACAAACGGTGCCGGATAACGTCCGGCGGGTGCGAGCCCAGGGATAGTGCCACAGAGAACAGACCGCCTGCTCCCCCCGGCAACGGGTGGAGACGGTAAGGGTGAAACGGTGCGGTAAGAGCGCACCGCGCTGGCGGTAACGCCGGCGGCACGGCAAACCCCACCGGGAGCAAGACCGAATAGGAACGGCGCGAAGTCTTCATGCGCAAGCGCGAAGAGCTTTGGGATCGTGTCTAGATCTGGCCGTTCGGGTAGGTTGCTGGAGGCGCCGGGTAACCGGCGTCCCAGAGGAATGGCCGTCACGTATGCGGGTACGCCCGCATGCCATCCAGAACCCGGCTTATAGGCCGGCTGACGTGTGACTAAGGGCGTCCGGCGGAAACCCCGTCGGGCGCCCGCCAAGTTTTCGGGCCCGGTTGGCACGCCATTTGAATGAAAATCGGTGAGGACGGCGAGTGCGAACTTGCCGCCCCGAGGCGCATTTCGGACGAATTTTCTATGAGAATGCTGAGATCAATGCAGTTCTTGCAAAATGAGGCGCCGCGATTGCCGTTGGAGGTAGAAAATTCTATTTCCTTTAGCATGCCGAGGTTGTCCGCATGACTCGCACGCCCGCCGAAATTCGCACGACCCGCATCGGCGCCTTGGCGCGGCTGCCGGCGTTCTTCGCGCTGGAAAACAAGCGCGCGGTCGTTGCCGGCGGCAGTCCGGCGGCGACGTGGAAAGCCGAATTGCTCTCGGCGACCGGGGCGCGGGTCGAGGTTTTTGCCGCGGCGCCCAGCGAGGAGATGCTGGCGCTCGCTGCTGCCCCGCCGCGTGGCGCAGTCGTCGTACATGCGCGAGCTTGGCATGCGGCCGATTTCGCGGGCGCGGCAATCGCCGTTGCTGATTGCGCCGACGACAAGGAAGCCGAAAAATTCGCCGCGGCGGCGCGCGCCGCGGGCGTGCCGGTCAATGTCATCGACTGTCCGGCGTTTTGCGATTTCTCCTTCGGCGCCATCGTCAATCGCTCGCCGCTGGTCATCGGCATTTCCACCGATGGCGCGTCGCCGGTGTTCGGCCAGGCGATCCGCGCCAAGATCGAAGCGCTGATTCCGAAAGGCTTTGCGCGGTGGGCCGACGCCGCGCGCACCTGGCGCCCGCGGGTGCAGGCGCTGGCACTGCCGTTCCGCGGCCGGCGCAATTTCTGGGAACGATTTACCGAGCGCGCGGTCGCAGCGCCGAACGCAGCGCCCACGGATGCGGACCTCGATGCGCTGCTCGAACCCACCACGGCGCAGACCGCCGGCTCGGTCATTCTGGTCGGCGCCGGTCCCGGCGATCCGGAGCTATTGACGCTGCGCGCGGTGCGTGCGCTGCAATCCGCCGACGTGATCTTGTTCGACGATCTGGTGGCGCCGGACATCCTCGATTTCGCCCGCCGCGAAGCCAAGAAAATGCTGGTCGGCAAAACCGGTCACGCGCCATCGTGCAAGCAGGACGACATCAACGCGCTGATGATCGGGCTCGCCAAGGCGGGCCGCCGTGTGGTCCGGCTCAAAGGCGGCGACCCGATGATTTTTGGCCGGGCCGACGAAGAGATTTCCGCCTGCCGCGCGGCGGGGATTACGGTCGAAGTGGTGCCCGGCATCACCACGGCGCAGGGTGCCGCGAGCAGGCTTCTGGTCTCGCTGACTCACCGCGGCAAAGCCCGCCGCGTGCAATACCTCACCGGCCATGCTGCTGGAAATGGCCGTGATGGAAAACTCCCCGCCGATATCGACTGGGCGAGCGTGGCCGATCCGGCGGTGACCACCGTGGTCTACATGCCGACCAAAACGCTGCCCGAGCTTGTCGCCAACGCCGTGCAGGCCGGGCTCGACCCGGCGACACCCGCCGTCGCCGTCGAGCGCGCCACGCGCACCGATGAACGCGTGACCGCCGCGACGATCGCCGATCTGCCGGCGCGGCTTGAGTCCGAAGCGCCATCGGGGCCGGTCGTGGTTATGATCGGCCGCGCGTTCGCGGACTACGTCGAAGCCGCTGCAAGCCAGAACGGCACTCTGGCCGCGGTGTCGGTGGCGCGTCGGGTGTGATACGGTCGCGGCATCACCCGTAAAGGATGCCGCCGCACCATGCTCGACCAAGCCGACGATGTTCGCCGCACGCGTGCAGCGCGTACCGGCCCCCGCCTAGATTTCCAGGATCACCTCGCCGATCTCGAAGCCGCCGGCCTGGTCACGCGCATCGACACCCCGATCAACAAGGACACCGAGCTGCATCCGCTGGTGCGCTGGCAATTCGTCGGCGGCGTGCCGGAGGAAAAACGCCGCGCCTTTGTCTTCACCAATGTCACCGACGCCAAGGGCCGCAAATACGACATCCCGGTCGTGGTCGGCGCGCTGTCGGCGTCGCCGGAGATTTATGCCATCGGCATGGGCCGCAAGGTCGAGGAGATCGGCGAAGCCTGGCTGGCGGCGATCAATCATCCGATTGCGCCGGTCGCCGTGACGTCGGCGCGGTGCCAAGAAGTGGTCATCACCGGCAACGATCTGAAAGCGCCGGGCGGGCTCAACGCGCTGCCGGTGCCGGTGTCGACGCCGGGTTTTGATTCCGCGCCGTATCTGACGGCGACGCTGTGCGTCACCCGCGATCCCGACAGCGGCGTGCAGAACATGGGCACTTATCGCGCGGCGCTGAAGGCGGCCGATCGCCTCGCCGTGCGCATGGTGGCGCGCGAGGCGACCGGAGCCGGCGGCTTCGGGCACTGGCTCAAATATCGCGACCGCGGCGAGAAGATGCCGATCGCCATCGTCATTGGCGCCGCGCCCGTGGTGGTGTTCACCGGGCCGCAAAAGCTCGCCATCGATCTCGACGAGCTGGGCGTCGCCGGCGGGCTTGCCGGCGAGCCGATCCGCGTCGTCAAGGCCAAGACCGTCGATCTCGACGTGCCGGCCGACGCCGAGATCGTCATCGAGGGTCTGATCGATTGCCAAACGCTCGAGCCCGAGGCGCCGTTCGGCGAGAGCAACGGTTATGTCGCGCTCGAAGCTTTCAACATGCCGATGCAAGTCACCGCCATCACCCGCAAGAAGCAGCCGGTGTTCTGCTCGATCATCAGCCAGGTCACGCCGAGCGAATCGAGCGTCATCAAGAAGGTCGCCTACGAGCCATTGTTCCTCGCGCACTTGCGCGACCAACTGGCGATCAAGGGCGTGCTCCGCGTCGCCATGCACGAGCGGCTGACCAATTTGCGGCCGGTGATCTTCGTGCAGATCAAGGCCGAGACGCCACGCACCGAGGTGTGGCGGGCGCTGCATGGCGCTTCGACGCTGATGTCGAATTGCGGCAAGATCGTCGTCGCGGTGTCGGACGACATCGATCCGCAAAGCGTCGACGCGGTGCTGTGGTCGCTCGCTTACCGCTCAAATCCGATCGAGGACGTGCAACTCGTGCCCTATCGCGGCGGCGTGCAGGGCGCGCAATACGGCCCCGAACAAACGGATTCGAGCATGCTCGTGGATGCCACCCGCAAGCGCCCGATGGCGCCGCTGGCTTTGCCGACCCGCGAGCACATGGAGCACGCGCGGGAACTGTGGGAGCGGCTCGGCCTGCACCCGCTCACCGTGACGTCGCCGTGGCACGGCTACCATCTCGGCGACTGGACCGAGACCTGGGAGAAATTCGCCAAGCGCGCCGCTGCGGGCGATTGGGAAATGTCCGGCGTCGAGACGCTCGCCCGCCAGCGCGGCGGCGTGATGCCGGAAACCTCGGTGCGGGCGGTGGAGAAACCGGGCGAGTAAACGGAAACGGGGCGAAGGACAGATGGCACGCGTTCCCTATTACGATCGCGCGGATTTACCGCCCGAGCACCAGGACTTGCTCAACCGCCCGATCAATCTGTTTCGCGCTCTGGTCAACAGTCCGGGCGCCGCGCGTGGCTGGAGCGGGATCGGCCACTACATCCGCCACGGCTCCAAGCTCGATCCGCGGCTGCGCGAGCTCGCCATCCTTCAGGTCGGCTATGTTGCCCGGTCGCCCTACGAATATTCCCACCACGTCAAGATCGGCCACGATTTCGGCGTCAGCGATGATGACATCCGCGCCATCGCCGCCGAGACGGCCGGCCGCGCCAGCGATCTGGAGCCGCTGGCCAAAACCGTCCTCAAGGCGGCCCGTGAAATGTCGACGGAACTGGCCATCTCGGACGCCACCTTCGCGCTGCTACGGGAGAAGCTCGATACCGAGCGCCTCACCGACCTGGTCCTGACGATTGCCTTCTACTGCGCCGTGGTGCGCGTGTTGGCGACGCTGCAGATCGACGTCGAGGAAGAATATCTGCCCTATCTCAAGCAATTTCCGCTGCCGCCAGCGCCCGGACAGGGCGGCGCATAGCAAAATCGTCCCGGCCAAAGAACGGTTGCGCAATCCCACCCCCGCCGCCTATCTATGCCGTAAATGGACGCCGCCACCGCACCAGCCACCACCGCCGGACCAACGGCCGCCCACGGCCTGATCGACGCTCGGCTGAGCAAGATCGAGGACGTTGCCCGCGACACCAAGCTGTACACGTTCGAGCGCATCGATGGCGGCAAGCTGCCGGGTTACAAGCCCGGCGCCCATATCGACCTGCATCTGCCGAATGGGCTGTTGCGCCAATTCTCGTTGACCGTCCCGGCTGAAAATCCCGACAGCTACACGGTCGGCGTCAAGCGCGACGAGAACAGCCGCGGCGGCTCGCGCTACATCATCGAGCAGATGAAGGTCGGCGACCAGATCAAGATCAGCGCGCCGCGCAACAACTTTCCGCTGGTCGAGAAAGCCGATCATGTCGTGCTGTTCGCCGGCGGCATCGGCATCACGCCGATCTGGTGCATGGCGCAGGAACTAGCGGTGCTCGGCCGCTCGTGGAAAATCCATTACGCCTGCCGGTCGCAAGCCGACATGGCGTTCTTGAGCAACCTGAAAAAACTCGATCCGAAATTCGTCCATCTGCATTTCGACGACGAGGCCGGCGGCAAGGTCATGGACATTGCGGCGGCAATCGCCGAGGCGCCGGCCGAGGCGCATTTTTACTGCTGCGGCCCCAATCCGATGCTCAAAGCCTTCGAGGCCGCGGCCGCAAGCCGGCCGAAGGCGAACGTCCACGTCGAATATTTCACGCCGAAGGAGGATGCGGCGGCCGGCGGTACCATCGGCGGCTTCTGGGTCGAGCTCGCCAAGTCGGGCGAGGAATATTACATCCCGCCGGGCAAGAAAGTGCTCGAAGTGCTGTTCGATGCCGGCGTCGATGTCGATTATTCCTGCGAGCTCGGCATCTGCGGCGCCTGCGAGACCCGGGTGATCTCCGGCATCCCCGAGCACCACGATTCGGTGCTCAGCGAGGAAGAGCAGGCCACCAACGAAAAGGTCATGATCTGCTGCTGCGGTTGCAAGACCGAGCGGCTGGTCCTCGACATGTAATTCCTGAATCGTCATTGCCGGGCATAGTCGTCCGAAGGACGACGTCGCTTCGCTAGTCTATGCCGGCAATCCATGCTGCGCTAAAGTATGGTGAGATCGTTGCGGTTGGTCTAAAGAAGCCGCGCTTCAGCATGGATCACCGGGTCAAGCCCGGTGATGACGAAGAATGGACGCCCCCGTCAAAACCCGCCCCGCAAAACAAAACACCATCAACGAGCGCCAGGATCTGCGCGCCTGGATCGCGCAATTGCGCGCCGCAGGCGAACTGCAGGATATCGCCGGCGCCGAGCGTGAGAAGGAAATCGGCGGCATCGTCGACATCTATCAGCGCCGAATAGGCAACAAGGCGGTGCTGTTCGACGACGTGCCGGGCTATCCGCGCGGCCATCGCATCCTCGCCAATATCCTGACCTCGATACCCCGCATCAACATCACGCTCGGGCTTCCGCCCGACGCCAGCGCCATCGACCTGGTGCATTACTGGCGCCGCTACATGAAAGAAGCCAAGGTCCATGCGCCGGTCACGGTGAAAACCGGCCCGGTGATGGAGAACGTCCGCACCGGCAAAGACATCGACATTTTCAAAATCCCGGTGCCGCGCTGGCACGAGCACGACGGCGGCTACTACATCGGCACCGGCGACATGGTGATCATGCGCGATCCGGATACCGGCTGGATCAATTACGGCGCCTATCGGGTGCAGGCGCACGACCGCAACGTGGCGACGGTGATGTGCTCGAAGGGCAAGCACGGCGATTTGATCAAGCGCCGCTACCACGAGCGCGGCGAGCCCTGCCCGATCGCCGTGGTGTGCGGCATGCATCCGGCCCTGTTCATGATCGCCGGCCTGGAAATTCCCTATGGCCGCAACGAATACGACGCCGCCGGCGGCCTGATCGGCGAGCCGGTCGAAGTCATCGCTGGGCCGCGCACCGGCCTGCCGATCCCGGCGCATGCCGAAATCGCCTTCGAGGGCTTCATTCATCCCAACGATCTGTTGGATGAAGGCCCGCTCGGCGAATGGACCGGCTATTACGCCGGCGGCCTGAAGAAAGAGCCGGCGATCCGCATCGAGACCTTCATGCACCGCGACGATCCGATCCTGCTCGGCGCCATTCCCGGCATTCCGCCCGACGACAACTCGTTCTATCGCGGCTCCTATCGTTCCGGCGCGGTCTGGAATCAGCTCGAAGCGGCCGGCGTCCCCGAGGTCAAAGGTGTCTGGGCCCACGCCGCGGGCGGCAGCCGGCTGTGGCTCACGGTCGCCATCAAGCAGCAATATGCCGGGCACGCCAAGCAGGCCGGCCTGATCGCCTCGCAATGCCATGCCGGCGCTTACGCCAACCGCTTCGTCGTCGTGGTCGATGACGACATCGATCCGGCCGACATGGACAAGGTGATATGGGCGATGTGCACGCGATTCGACCCGCGCGAAGGCATGGAGACGCTGCGCGGCTGCTGGTCGACCGTGCTCGATCCCATGGTCTATGGCATCGACGACCCGCGCAACGCCCGCGTGGTGATCGATGCCTGCACGCCGTTCCGGCGCCGCGACACGTTCCCGATCGTGGTGCGGGCCAGTAAAGAGGTCGAGGATCACGTGCGCGGGAAGTTTTCTGATGTCTTGCCGCGCGGCTGATTGGAGAATTTACCGAAAGGTCGGAACCCCCTCACCCCATCCCTCTCCCCTCTGGGGAGAGGGAGGAGCGGGCGGCACGCTCCGCGTGAGAATACTGACTGACGAGCCGGCGACTGGCTGCTCCCTCTCCCCAGAGGGGAGAGGGCGGGGTGAGGGGGTTCGGCACCGGAGAAAAATGTTCTAAGCTTCCAGCATGAACGAAAAAACCGACATCACGCTCACCATCAATGGCCGCGATTATCCGATCCGGGTCGAGGCGCGCAAAACGCTGGTCGACGCCATCCGCGATGATTGCGGCCAGACCGGCACCCATATCGGCTGCGAGCACGGCGTCTGCGGCACCTGCACTGTCATCGTCGACGACGAGGCGGTGCGCTCCTGCCTGATGTTCGCCGTGCAGGCCGCCGGCAAGAAGATCCGCACCGTCGAAGGCCTCGCCGACGGCGACAAGCTCAGCGTGCTGCAACAGGCCTTCATCGACAATCACGGCCTGCAATGCGGCTACTGCACGCCGGGTTTTTTGATGCTCGCTACCAATGTTCTGGAGAAGTATCCGCAGATCGGCGACGAGGACCTGACCGACATGCTGGCCTCGAATCTGTGCCGCTGCACCGGCTATCAGAACATCATCAAGGCGGTGCGCGCGGCGCGCGATCAGATGCGGGGCGCCACGTAGCCCGGATGGAGCGAAGCGCAATCCGGGAGCTGCCTCACGGCTGCATCCCGCATTACGCTTCGCTCCATGCGGGCTACGAAGCGAGCGCCGCCAGCGCCGCTTTCGCGACCTCCACATCCTCCTCGATCTTCGCCCCGCCGGCAGCGACGGCGCCGATGACCTCGCCGCCGACCTCGATCGGAAATCCACCCGGTACGTTGGTGAAGTCGCCCATGCGCACCGCCATGCTCAGCGCGTTCTCCTCGGGCGCGTAGCCGGTCGGCAGCCGCTGCGAAGCCGCGGTGATGGCCTTGCGTTGCGTGGTGATGATCGAGAAATGCCGCGCGCCGTCCATCATCAGGAAGGCGATGAGCCGGCAGCTCTGGTCGACGACCGCAAGCGAGACCTTGCAGCCGAGCTCATTCGCTTTCGCCACGCCGGCGGCAATCATCTTCTGGCTCGCCTCGTGGGTGAGCCGGTGGGTGGGGACGACATCCGCCATAGTGCAATCCTCGGTCGCGGAGCGATCATGCCCAATGACACAAAAACGGCAATGCTGTTAGTGTCCCGGCCGCAATCGAGACGGAATACCCGGAATGGCAAATGCAGTGAATTGGGATCGCGAGGCCGACATTGTCGTCATCGGATCCGGCGCGACCGGCCTGCCCGCCGCGATCGTGGCGCGCGAGGCTGGTGCGTCGGTCATCGTCGTCGAGACGGAAAATCATGTCGGCGGCCATGCCATCACCTCCGGCGGCAACCTGCCGCTCGGCGGCGGCACCAGCTACCAGAAGAAGTACGGCATCGCGGATTCGGCCGATCTGTTCTTCCAGGATCTGACCGACTGGTCGGTGGTCGAAACCAACGGCTTTCCGCCCTACCGCTACAACGACCGCGAGATCATCCGCGCCTTCGCCGACAACAGCGTGGCGGCGTTCGAATTCTTGCTGGCGCACGGCGTGAAGGTCATCGATCGGCCGCCCAACAAGATCGGCCACGAGATCGGCGTCTCGGTGCTGCGCACCATGCAAATCTCGTTCGAGGACTGGCCGATGGTCCATACTGGCGGACCGGCCGATCCGGCCGACGACGAAATCAGAGCCGGTGCCGGATTGATCCGGCCGCTCGAGGCCGCGGCGCTCAACGCCGGCGTCGAGATTTTGTTCGAGCACCGCATGACGGCGATTCATCGCGAGACGCCGCGCGACGGCCGCGTCACCGGCATCGCCGTCGATCACAACGGCGCCACGCTCAATATCCGCGCCCGCAAGGCGGTGATCGTCGCCACCGGCGGCTCGACCGGCAACGTCAATTTCCGCCGCATGTTCGATCCGCGCCTCACCGAGGAATATTGCGGGCTCGCCGGCATGCCGTGGTCTGATCAAGATGCCAGCGGCGAAATCGCCGCCATGGCGGCCGGTGCCGCGCTGTGGGGGCTGTTCAACTATACCGGCGAGTTCGGCTCCGGCATCACCAAGCCGGGCGCCATCGGCTGCCAATATGGCTACGTCAACGTGCGCTGGCATCCAGGCAGCGAAGTCTTCGATAAGGCGCGCGCCATCGGGTTGCCGGTCAAGGACTGGCAGGACGTCATCCTGGTCAACATGCTGGGCCGGCGCTTCTACGACGAGACCGGCGGCCACTTCAATTACAACAGCTATCAGAGCACCAACCCTTACGAGCCGCATTCCTATCTCAACGCCAAGAACCAAAAATATAATCCGAGCAATTTCATCAATGCGGCGCTGGCCGGCATCGGCGACGGCCATAACGGCGGCGGCCCGATCTGGGCGATCTTCGATGCCGACGCGGTGGCGCGCGAGAAATGGATTCCGAAATCACCGCATGTCGACTCCGACGCCGGCTTTTTCTTCGAAGCCGGCAGCATCGAGGCGCTCGCGGCAAAAATCAAAATGAAATACCAGCGCGTGCCGATGCCGCCACAAAACCTCGCCGCCACCGTGGCGCGCTACAATTCCTTCGTCGATGCCGGCAAGGACGCCGACTTCGGCAAGCCGAAACCACTTTACAAGATCGCAACGCCGCCGTTCTACGCCGCCTGGGCGACGCCGGTCATCCACGACACCCGCGCCGGCCTGCGCATCAACGCACGCTGCCAGGTGGTCGACATGAACGGCGAGGTGATCCCCGGGCTTTACTGCGGCGGCGAATCGGCCGGCGGCTTTTCCATGCACGGCCTGCCGCGGGCGGTGTGTCAGGGATTCATCGCGGGCCGCGAGGCGGTGACGGAAAATTCGTAGCTCATCACGGCGCGTAAACCCACGCTTCCATCATCACCGTCGCTCCCGGCACCGGCAGTGGTCCCGGGACTTCGACGGCGGAAAAAGGCAGCGGGCGGCCGCCGAGCCGGCGCCCCCACGCTTTGTAGACCGGATAGAACTCGCCGATGTCGGTGAGAAACAGCAGCACCCGCACCACGTTGGCGAGCGACGTTCCGGCGGCCGCGCAGAGCCGCGCGATGTTGTCGATGATCGCTTCCGCTTGTGCCTCGGGCGATGACGAGAAATACGGCTGCCGCGGATCAGCGGCGGCCGCGGGCAAAAGCCCGTCGCGATCGGCCGCCATCAAAGCGGGGATGAAAAGCAGATCGCCCGCCTTCACCGCCTGTGGCTGGTAGCGGAACGCGGTCGCCACGCCGGCGTCGATGTGCCGCTTAGCGGCGGCGCTGCCGGGCTTGGCCGCGATCACGTTGATTTCGATCTTGCCGTCGTAGGGCGCAAGCCCGCGGTCGATGCACGGAATGATCGACACGGTCGGGCCGGTTTCGCCGAAATGTTTCGTCCACGCCGCGTTGAAGGCCGAGTAGTCGTCGCGGTCGGTGAGATAGACTTGCGCGTGCACCACGTCTTCGAGCGTCGCGTCGGCAAGCGCCAGCGACGCCGTCATCCGCTTGGTGATGATGAATTCGGTTTCGAGCTTGATCGGCTGGCCGCCCCATTGCGCGCCTTCGGCCATCAGCGCCGCCGCGGCGACGCCATTGCGCCGTGGCTCGTCGCCGACGGCGAGCGAGGTGATGCCGGGCAGGAAAATAAAGTCGCCGACGGTGAGTGCCGGTGAGTAGCCGGAGGTCGGACGCCCCGCCAATTGCTCGTGCTTGAGGTGCTCGATCGCGAAACCCGTCCCTGGGATCGCGGCCATGGCCTGGATGTTCATGTCGGCGCCGGGCAGCAACAGCGCCTGCTGCGCGATCGAGGTCGAGGGCGGGATGCGGCCGTCGAGAAATTCCCGCCGTACCTGCTGATAAGGCGGCACCGCTTTCACCGTGGTGTAGTACTGGTCGGTGCGCACCAGATTGCTGCGGTCGGTGCCGGCTGCGCGCAATACGGCGTCGAGATTCTCGAAGATGCGGAGCGCCTCTTTCTCGCGCTTGGGTAGGCCCGAATGCGGCGCGCGCTCAGCCAGCACATCCGGCGCGATGCCGTTGACAAAATCCTGCGCCATCAGGCCGGTGGCGAACACCCAGCGCCCGGCTTTCACGCCTTGGGCAAACTTGATCTTGCCCGCGCCTAGCTCGACCGGGAGCAAAGGCTCTACGCTCTTGGTCATCGGGTCCGTCTCATGCTGATATGGTGGCCCGTGCCGGGCGGGGTTTTGACTTTGGCATTGCGGCGCGGCGGCCTCAAGGTCACGCGGCGGGAGCGACAGATGATCAATCCTTTCAGACTTGGCGTAACCTTGCTCGGCGCGCTTGCGCTCGGCGTGCTCTGGCCGACACAAGCGCCGGCGCAGAACTACCCGGCGCGGCCGGTCACCATGATCGTGCCGTTCGCGGTCGGCGGCTTGACCGACGTGCCGGCGCGCGTTCTCGCCGCGATGCTGCAGGAGCGGATCGGCCAGAACATCATCGTCGAGAACAAGCCGGGCGGCTCCGGCACGCTCGGCGGCGCCTACGCGGTGCGGGCCGCGCCCGACGGCTACACGCTGTTCGCCAATTCGATCGCCGATGCGCAGAACCTGTATTTTCTGCCGGTGCCGTATAACGCCATCGACGATTTCGCCATGATCGGCATGATCGTCGAGGGGCCGCCGCTGGTGCTAATCATCGATGCGGCGCTGCCTTATAAGACGCTCGACGAATTGCTCGCCGACGCCAGAGCCAATCCGAACAAGATCAGCTTCGGCACGTCCGGGCCGGCGACGTCGCCGGCGATGGCGACGGCGCAACTCAATGCACTCGCCAAGACCTCAATCGCCGGCGTGCCCTTCAACGGCTCCGGCGAGGCCGCGCGCAACGTGACGGCAAGCGGCGTGCAAGGCGCGTTCGCGTTCTACGCCCAGGCCAAGCCACTCGCGGACAGCGGCAAGGTGCGGGCGCTCGCGATCGCCAGCCCGCAGCGGATCGCGACCTGGCCCGAAGTGCCGACCATGCAGGAACTGGGTTTTGCCAATTTCGACTATCGCGGCTTCGTCGGCCTCGCCGCGCCCGCCAAGACACCGGCGCCGATCATCGCCTACCTCAACAAGGCGCTCAACGACGTGGTGCAATCGCAAGACTTCAAGAGCCGCATGGCGGCGCTCGGCATGACCGTGCCCGCGGAGAACACGCCCGAAGGCCTCGCGGAATACATGCGCCGCGAAACCAAACGCCAGGGCGAATTGGCGGCGCTCACCGGCATCAAGATGACGGCGCCCGCGCCGCGCTGACTTTATTGCGGCAGCGCGCGCGAGGGGAACGACCTTGAGCAAGACTACGCGCACTCTCATGTGTCATCAGAAAATGCGATTCTAAGGTTCCGAATATTTGACGTTATCAATTGTGACTATCTTCGGTACAAAGCTTCGCACATATGCTTGACAGTTCAGACGCCATTGAACTGGCAAGTCAAATTTCTGGTTCGAAGTAGGCGTTTGCGATTCAAGACGTACAGCAATGTTGTCCAAAGCATAGAATGTGTATTTGAGATTGGGATCTCCGACATTGGATCTTAATGAGTTGAAGATCGCTTGCCGGGTACGCGTTATGTTATTGAAATTTTCCTTATAAGCCCACGGAGCTACCACGGAAATAACCGCAAGTAAGTTAGCGCGTCCGTTGATCCCATTGGGCGAGTCGAGCAATGTAGGATCATTTAGATGAGCTAACGGAACACACACGGTCGTATTGTCTATGACATTGCCAAGGATTGACACGGAGTTAAGGCGCAGGTCGGGAATCTCGCTGCGTGTCCCGTAAGAGAGCACGGAGACAATATCTAGATCATCCGCCGCACGGAATTTTGCGATGAAATCATCTAGACCCTTGGTATTACCCGCTATTTGATCAGATGATACCAGCCGCGTCATGATTGCTCTGAACGCTGCAGTAACGCTGAGAAGTCGCGATGACGCGTCCTTTGAGGTCCCACTGGCACCGACATCCGCCTTCGAATTCCTGATGACGGCAATAAGACACGGAATAGCTAGATTGAGATCCGAGAGAAGACGATCTGGGATAACACTTGGCACGCTTCCGGCACCAGGAGTGGAAGCCTCAATATAAGCCCCACAATCGCCGCCAAGGGGAACAGCAGCATGTGACTGGGTTCCGCCGCCTGCGGCGAATAGCGCAATGATCACAAGCTTTACTGGCACGCTCACTATTGGCCTCCGAGGGCGACTGGCGCTGTCGGGTTTGGTGGTGAAGCGCCTGTTGCAATCGGCAGGCTTTGGCTGCCGCCGCGTTGCAGGACTGCGCTGATTCCAGTTTGATTTCTCATATCGACGGGCGGGATGTTGTCGTAGATTGGGATATCGCTGCCGCTGTTATTGCGATTGACTTTCCGCAACGGAATATCAAAAACATCGGTGACAACCGGCTGTAAATTAGGATCAAGATCTTTTGAATCTTTGGGCAATAATTTGTACCATACGTGCTTTACGGCATCCCGTTGCGTTTCGAAATATGGGACATAAGCAATATACGCCGCCCCGCGTTGGACAGAAGCTATAGGCACACCGTCTATCTCAAATTGAGCCCAGTATTTCTCAAAGCTTGAATTGGAATCAAGATGCGGTCGTAGCTCTGCGGCGACATACCGAGTTTCCAGATCGAACGCTCGCTGCATTTCAGGCCCGAATAGCACCATTCCAGAGCCAATCGCAATTGCGAGCGCTCCGGCTCCTCCAGCAATAGCGACATTGTATTGCGCAGTTGCAGTCTTTGATTCCAGCTTACCGATTCCTTGAGTTCCCGTACCGAAAAGTAGGATGGCGACCCCAAGCACAACCAGGACGAAGCTGAATGAAGTATGCACGCCTATGTTCAGCGCAATGTAGGCTACGCAGAGCAAAATAAGGCCAAGCAGAATAAAAAATACACCGCTTGAAAAGAATTGCCAAAAAGTCTCCAATTTTGGCGGTGAATCCGGTGGAGTCGTAAGACTCTTCATCTGCTCGCGAATTTCCTCCCTCAAGGATTCCAATTCTTGTCGAAATTGCACGGCGGATAGAGGCGCGTCCGCAACATGCGTGTGATCGTCCGTAGAATCACTCATTCGATTGTCTGCCTGTGCGCTCCGCGTGAGCGAAACGTATCAGTTGACCATGCAATACCGTGGATCGAGCAACTTAGTGCCTGATTTTGCTCGTCAAGGTACCGCTGCTAATCACGTTCAACGCGCAATTGTATCGTCAAGAAATCGGAATGCAAGTATTGGCCTTGAAAGGTAACAGCTGAGGCGGACAACAAAGTCACAGCAGTCGGGACAGCTTGCACGCTGCCGCAGGGCACTGCATTTGCACGATGAGCGTTGTCGGCCACTGAATCGATGGGTGTCGCCCTCACTTTTCAGCCAAGGCGTTCGGACACCATGACAGCAGACATTGCCTGCGCACCAGAGGTCTGCGCCTTAGCTACACCGTCGTCTGCGCCATGCCGGGCTTGCCGTAGAGCGCTTCCTTGGCGCCGTCCTTGAACGCCACGTCGGGCGGCAGCACCACCGAGCAGGAGCGGACTTTCTGGTGCTCGACGTCGATGCCCGGCGGGGTGACACCTTTGTCGACCAGCGCCTTGGCGGCGCGCATCAGGCGATGCCGCGCCATGATGATGCCGTTGTCGGTCGAGACCAGGTTTTCCTTGGTGCGGTCGCAGACCGGGCCCATGCTCTCCTGCAGCGAGGCGTCCTGCATGGCGAAGCCGGCGACGCCGCTATAGGTGCGGCCAGCCTTCTGCGCGGCGCGGTCGATCAGATAATCGTTGTCCCTGTTGGCGAGCGGCCGGAACGCGACATCGACTTTGCAATGCACGCCGGCGCCGTCCTTCATGGCGTCGACCTCGGTCTTGCTCAGCGCCCGCACCGGATGGAAGTCGTAGGACCAGGCCCAGCAATTCTCGTCGTCGATCGGCACCCAGAAATGGCCGTGGATCGGATGGTCGCCACGCGGCGGGATCATGGTGAAGCACGGCATCACCCACGGCGTGATGCGCCAGTAATATTTGCCGTCCTCGGCATTGCGCCGCGCGCCGATGAACAGGCCACCCGGCTGCTCGACGACTTCGAAGTGCGGCTGCATGTCGGAGAGATTGTATTGATTGCCCTTGGCACCCTTGAACAGCGGGTCGGAGCCCAAATCGCCGCGATGCAGGAACGAGACGTGGCTCGAATCGATGCCGCCTTCCATGGCTTGCAGCCAGT
Source organism: uncultured Alphaproteobacteria bacterium (assembly GCA_963724715.1). Taxonomy (GTDB): domain Bacteria; phylum Pseudomonadota; class Alphaproteobacteria; order Rhizobiales; family Xanthobacteraceae; genus BOG-931. The sequence goes on from CAVRVV010000009.1 coordinate 1,866,003, forward strand.
TGGATTCCTGCAGCCGCTTGGAGACGAAGGTCTGCTCCGGCCGCACCATGGCGAATTCCCATTCCGGCAGCGGCGGCTTTTTGTCGGCGGGGCCCATATAGGCCCACAACACTTCGCCGCGCTTTACCAGCGGATAGGACGTGAGCTTGACCTTCTTGCAGAAGCCGCTTTCGGCGGGCTCCGACGGCACCTCCATGCACTGGCCGTTCACGTCGTATTTCCAGCCGTGATAGGGGCAGCGCAGCCCGCCCTCCTCGTTGCGGCCGAACCACAGCGAGACGCCGCGATGGGCGCAGAACTCGTCGATCAGGCCGTATTTTCCGTTGGAGTCGCGGAACGCCAGAAGCCGCTCGGACAGGATCTTGACCCGCACTGGCGGGCATTCGTCCTCCGGCAGTTCGTCGGCCAGCAGAACCGGCATCCAGTAGGAGCGGAAAAGCTGGCCCATGGGCGTGCCGGGGCCGGTCTGGGTCAATAGTTCGTTCTGTTCTTTTCTGAGCATCGGTGCTGTCCGTGGCCAATGGCCGTTGCCTTTTGAGAGTAGGGATTCGGCCCCTCCCCGGCAAGCCGAACAGCCGCAATGGCAGCCGCGGACCATGCATGGCGGCGCGCCGCGCGCGGCGTCATGACAGGCAGGCAAAAATGCGCTCGCAACTGCGCCATCCCGTTGCCCTGGGCGGCCAATTACGCTAAGTCCGCCCGCACCGGGGTGCGATGTTTGGAGACGATGGTATGGCCGATCACGGCGAGGTCGAATACGCGACAGCGACGGGCAACGATTACCCCGCTCACGAACAGACGTACGAGAATTTCATCACATTGGTGAAAGTCGTCATGGCGATCGTGGTCACGATCCTCATCCTGATGGCGTATTTCCTGACCTGAGTAATGTTACCCGTCAAAATCGGTTCGCAGCTGGCCGTGTAAACGCGGCAGCCGTCGGAGGAATCATGAAGGTTGCGGTCGTTGCCGAAACCGACGCGGGCGAGCCGCGGGTGGCCGCGGTTCCCGAAACCGTGAAGAAGATGATCGGGCTCGGTGCCGAAGTCGCGATCGAGCCGGGCGCCGGGATAAAATCCGGCGTTCTCGATGCGGATTACACGGCGGCCGGCGCGACGGTGTCCGCCGACGCCCTGAGCGGCGCCGATGTCGTTCTGCAGGTGCGCCGCCCGCAAGGCGCCGAGCTGACGCGGGTCAAGAAAGGCGCCATCGTCATCGCCATCATGGATCCTTACGGCAATGACGCCGGGCTGCGCGCCATGGCGGATGCCGGCGTCACCAGCTTTGCCATGGAGCTTTTGCCGCGCATCACCCGCGCCCAGGTGATGGACGTGCTGTCGAGCCAGGCCAATCTCGCCGGCTACCGCGCGGTGATCGATGCCGCGGCCGAGTTCGGCCGCGCGTTGCCGATGATGATGACGGCCGCCGGCACCGTGCCGGCCACCAAAGTTTTCGTCATGGGCGCCGGCGTCGCCGGTTTGCAGGCCATTGCCACCGCGCGGCGCCTCGGCGCCATCGTCACCGCCACCGACGTGCGGCCGGCGGCCAAGGAGCAGGTCGAGAGCCTCGGCGCCAAATTCATCGCCGTCGAGGACGAGGAATTCAAGGCGGCCGAAACCGCCGGCGGCTACGCCAAGGAAATGTCGAAAGAGTATCAGTTAAAGCAGGCCGCTTTGGTCGCCGAGCACATCAAGAAGCAGGACATCGTCATCACCACTGCGCTCATTCCCGGCCGGCCGGCGCCGCGGCTGATCTCGTCGGCCATGGTGACGTCGATGCGGCCGGGCTCGGTGGTGGTCGATCTCGCCGTCGAGCGCGGCGGCAATGTCGAAGGCGTCAGCGCCGATGCGGTGAGCGAGCAGAACGGCGTCAAAGTCGTCGGCTACCGTAACGTGCCGGGCCGCCTCGCCGCCACCGCCTCGAACCTCTACGCCAAGAACCTCTACGCGTTTCTGGAAATTTTGATCGACAAGAAGACCAAGGCGCTTGCGGTCAACTGGGACGACGACATCGTCAAGGCGACGGCGCTGACCCGCGACGGCGCCATCGTGCATCCGAATTTCCAACCGAAGAGTGCCGCGTGAATTGTCTATCCCCTCCCCCTTGTGGGGAGGGACGGCGAGCGAAGCGAAGCCGAGGGTGGGGAAGTCGTCACCGCCGCGGCTCCCGCTTCCCCACCCCTGCCCCTCCCCACAAGGGGGAGGGGAAAGAAGGACCGGTGCAATGATCATTCTCTCGATCCTGAGCCAAGCTCGATCTTGCCACCATAGGCAGCGGCGCCGCGCATGCGGCGAGCGACATCGCCGATCCGTTCGTGTTCCGACTGTCGATTTTCGTGCTCGCGGTCTTTGTCGGTTATTACGTGGTCTGGTCGGTGACGCCGGCGCTGCACACGCCGCTGATGTCGGTGACCAACGCCATCTCCTCGGTCATCGTGGTCGGCGCCCTGCTCGCGGTCGGCGTCGCGCTCGTCGCCAACGACGACGGCCCGCTATGGGCGCGCGCACTCGGCTTCGTCGCGCTGACTTTCGCCTCGGTCAATATTTTCGGCGGCTTCCTGGTGACGCAGCGCATGCTCGCCATGTTCCAGCGCAAGCAGAAGTGATGCTGATGAACATTTCTCAATCCGTATTGTCATGCCCCGCGAAGGCGGGGCACCCAGTAATCGCAACACTGCAAATTGATTCTCGACCGCGCGGCTTACTGGATCATCCGCCTTCGCGGATGATGACAGTTCCGGGAGATGCTTCATGAGCGCCGATCTCGCCGCACTCTGTTATCTGGTCGCCGGCGCCCTCTTCATCCTCGCGTTACGCGGGCTGTCGAATCCGGAAACCAGCCGGCGCGGCAATCAGTTCGGCATGATCGGCATGACCATTGCCGTCTTGACGACGCTGGCGGCGCATCCGCCGGCCGGATTGAGCGCCTGGGCGCTGGTCATTGTCGGCATGGCGCTCGGCGGCGGCATCGGCGCGGTGATCGCGCGGCGCGTGCCGATGACCTCGATGCCGGAACTGGTCGCCGCGTTCCATTCCCTGGTCGGCATGGCCGCGGTGCTGGTCGCAGCCGGCGCGCTGTACGCGCCTGCGGCGTTCGGCATCGGCGTCGAAGGCGCCATCCACGGCCAGAGCCTGATCGAAATGTCGCTCGGCGTTGCCATCGGCGCCATTACGTTCACGGGCTCCATAATCGCGTTTTTAAAACTCTCCGGCCGCATGAGCGGTGCGCCGATCACGCTGCCCGGACGCCACGTCATCAACATCGCGCTGGCCTGTAAGCCTCATCGCGCTGGTCGTGTGGTTCTACCTGGCGCAGCTGCACGTCGCGTTCTGGCTGATCGCGGCGGCGTCGTTCCTGCTCGGCGTGCTTGATCATCATTCCGATCGGCGGCGCCGACATGCCGGTCGTGATCTCGATGTTGAACTCATATTCCGGATGGGCCGCGGCCGGCATCGGCTTCACGCTGGGCAATTCGGCGCTGATCATCACCGGCGCGCTGGTCGGCTCCTCGGGCGCGATCCTGTCCTACATCATGTGCAAGGGCATGAACCGCTCGTTCATCTCGGTGATCCTCGGCGGCTTCGGCGGCGAGGTGGCCGGACCGGCGGCAGCCGCCGGCGATCGGCCGGTCAAGATCGGCTCGGCCGAGGATGCCGCCTTCATCCTCAAGAACGCCGGCAAGGTCATCATCGTGCCGGGCTACGGCATGGCGGTGGCGCAGGCGCAGCACGCGCTGCGTGAGATGGGCGACAAGCTCAAGCGCGAAGGCGTCGAGGTCAAATATGCCATCCATCCGGTGGCCGGCCGCATGCCGGGCCACATGAACGTGCTGCTGGCCGAAGCCAACGTGCCCTATGACGACGTGTTCGAGCTCGAGAACATCAATTCGGAATTCGCCCAGGCCGACGTCGCCTACGTCATCGGCGCCAACGACGTCACCAATCCGGCCGCCGAGGACGATCCGAAATCGCCGATCTACGGCATGCCGGTGCTGCAGGTGTGGAAGGCCGGTACGGTGATGTTCAACAAGCGCTCTTTGGCATCCGGTTACGCCGGCATCGACAATCCGCTGTTCTACCGCGACAACACCATGATGCTGCTTGGCGACGCCAAGAAGATGACCGAGGAGATCGTCAAGGCGGTGTGAGGTCCGCGCATGGCCGATGACAATCCGCCGCCTCTGCGCGCGCGCCGGTGGACGCCGCCACCCGGTATCGACAGACGATCGTCGCCCCGCAAATCCTATCGCTTTGTGCTTCGCCTCCTCGGCATTCCGATCGTCGCCGTCATCGGCGTGTTCATCTACAGCGGCATCCGCAACCGCATCGTGTTGCCGGAATGCGATTCGGATCGCGCCAGAAAGTCGCTGGCGGACGTCCTCCAACAGTTCAAGTACGAGCCGACCAAATACGAGCCGATCAAGACGGTCTCCGTCACCAAGGACCAGGTCGTCTGCAGCGCCGTGCTGCCGCTGCCTGACGGCGGCTATGTTGCCGCCGACTTCACGTTCTACTGGGAGGGCGACAAGGCAAGCATGAAATATTCGGTGGCACGCAAGGCGACCGATGACTCGTCGATTACGCCGCCGTTGCGCTGAGCGTCATTGCGGCTTGCCATAGCCGCCCGCCGTCGGCGTCTGGATGATGACCGCCTCGCCGGCATCGATCACGGTGGCGTCGCAGCCTTTCAGCTTTTCGATCGAGCCGTCTTTGCGCCGCACTGAATTTTCACCGACCTGGCCATCACCGCCGCCGGCAAGCCCGAACGGCGGTACGCGGCGATGGCCGGACAAAATCGTGCATTCCATTTTTTCCAGAAAACGGATGGTGCGGCGGATGCCGTCACCGGCGTTCCACTGGCCGCGCCCGCCGGAGTTTTTCCGGATGTGGAAGTCTTCGAGCAGCACCGGATAGCGGAATTCCAGGATTTCCGGATCGGTCAGCCGGGTATTGGTCATGTGGGTGTGCACGGCGTCGGTGCCGGGAAAGCCAGGGCCGGCCGGCGAGCCTGAGCAGATGGTCTCGTAATATTGGTAGCGCGCATTGCCGAAATTGAGATTGTTCATGGTGCCCTGCGCCGCCGCCATGGCGCCGAGTGCGCCGAACAGGCAATTGGTCACCTCCTGCGAGGTCTCGACATTGCCGGCAACCACGGCTGCGGGAAATTCCGGCGTCAGCATCGACTGTTTCGGAATGACAATGCGGATCGGCCGCAGGCAGCCGGCATTCATCGGAATATCATCGTCGACCATGACGCGGAACACATAGAGCACCGCGGCACGGGTCACCGGCTCGGGCGCGTTGAAGTTCGACGGCTGCTGCGGGCTGGTGCCGGTGAAATCGACGGTGGCTTCGCGCTTCTTCTTGTCGACCGCGATGCGCACTTTGATGGTCGAGCCTTGATCGGTCTCGATGGCGAACGCGCTATCGTGCAGCCGGTCGATGACGCGGCGCACGCTCTCCGCCGCATTGTCCTGCACGTGGCGCATATAGGCGCGCGCCACCGGCAAGGTGAAATAGCGCACCATCTTGCGTAGCTCGCGCACGCCCATTTCGTTGGCGGCGATCTGGGCCTTGATGTCGTTGACGTTCTGCAACGGATTGCGCGCCGGATATTTGGCGCCTTGCAACAGCTGATAGGTCTCTTTCTCGCGGAAGCGGCCGCGCTCGACCAGCTTGAAATTGTCGATATAGACGCCTTCCTGCTCGATGGTCGTGGCATTCGGCGACATCGAGCCGGGCGAAATGCCGCCGACGTCGGCATGATGGCCGCGCGAGGCGACCCAGAACAGGATCTCCCCTCCCCCACCCGGGCCGCGCTTGCGCGCGCCCGAGTGCATGCTTGTCGGGGAGGGGTCGGGGGTGGGGGTCGAGAGGCGTCGAGCCAACGAAGACTGGCGCTTATGCGCCCGTCTACTTTTGTGAGCCGCCTCCCGACCCCCCACCCCGCCCTCCCCCACAAGGGGGGAGGGAGAAGAGAACACCGGCGTGCAGACGGTGATGTCCGGCAAATGCGTGCCGCCGTTATACGGCGCGTTGATCGCGTAAACACTGCCAGGACGTATCTTGCCCTTGTTCTCGCGGATGATGGTCTCGACAGCGCGGTCCATGGAGCCGAGATGCACCGGCATGTGCGGCGCGTTCGCCACCAGCGAGCCGTTGCCGTCGAACACCGCGCAGGAGAAGTCGAGCCGCTCCTTGATGTTCACCGAATAGGCGGTGTTCTGCAGCGCCACGCCCATCTGCTCGGCGATCGACATGAACAGGTTGTTGAACACTTCCAGCATCACCGGATCGGCATGGGTGCCGATGGCGCGCGTGCGCTTGAGTTTTTGCACCCGCCGCAGCACCAGGTGATCCTTGGCGGTGAGCTCGGCCTGCCAGCCATGCTCGACGACGACGGTCTGATGCGGCTCGATGATGATGGCTGGGCCTTTGATTTTGTGGCCCGGCGCCAACGTGTCGCGCGTATAGACCAGCGCGCGCTGCCACTTGCCGTTGGAGAAAAACCGCGTGCGGCGCGCCGGCGCCGGCAGCTTGGCTCGCGTGGTCTTGCGGGTTTTTTCCCGAAACGTCGCACCGCCGCCGATCGCCTCGACCGATACGGCCTCGATGACCAGCGCCTTGGCGCGATCGATGAAACCGAACTGCGCTTTGTGGGCGCGCTCAAAGGCGGATTTCATTTTGCCGAGCGAGACGAGCTTCGACTCCCCTCCCCCTTGTGGGGAGGGGTTGGGGGTGGGGGTCGAGAGGTGTCGCGCATACGTCGACGCTTGCGATTTCCCCTCCCGACCCCCCACCCCACCCTCCCCCACAAGGGGGGAGGGAGAATAGGTGCCGGCATCGACGACCAGCGGCGTATCGGTTCCGGCGTAGCGAATATGTGCCCGCACATGCACCGCGATCTTATTCGTCGCGACGCCTTGGCCGGTCACCTCGTCGATGGTCGCACGCGCCAGGCGCCGCGACACGGTCTGCAAAGTCTTGCGCGCTTTGTCGCCGAACGGCTCCTCGATGGCCTGCTGGCGCACGCTGCGGATATCGGCAAGCCCCATGCCATAGGCCGACAACAGCGACGACAGCGGATGGATCAGCACGCTCTCCATGCCGAGCGCGTCGGCCACCAGGCAGGCGTGCTGGCCGCCGGCACCGCCGAAGCAATTGAGCGCATAGCGCGTCACGTCGTAGCCGCGTTGCACGGAAATCTTCTTGATCGCGTTCGCCATGTTCTCAACGGCGATCTTGATGAAGCCGTCGGCGACTTGTTCGCCTGAACGGCCGTCGCCGATCTCCTTCGCCATTGCCGCGAATGCCAAGCGCACCGCGTCGGCGTCGAGCGGCTGGTTCTGCGCGGCGCCGAAAATTTTGGGAAAGAAATCCGGGATGAGCTTGCCGACCATCACATTGGCGTCGGTCACCGCCAGCGGGCCGCCGCGGCGATAGCACTTTGGGCCGGGATTGGCGCCCGCGGAATCCGGGCCGACGCGAAACCGCGCGCCGTCGAAATGCAGGACCGAGCCGCCGCCGGCTGCGACAGTATGGATCAGCATCATCGGCGCGCGCATGCGCACGCCCGCGACTTCGGTCTCGAAGGCGCGTTCGTAGGCGCCGGCAAAATGCGACACGTCGGTCGAGGTGCCGCCCATGTCGAAGCCGATGAGCCGCGAGAATCCCGCGGCGCGGCCGGTCTCCGCCATGCCGACGACGCCGGCTGCTGGGCCCGAAAGAATCGCATCCTTGCCGCGAAACAACTCGGCCGCGGTGAGCCCGCCCGAGGACATCATGAACATCAGGCGCGTTTCTTCACCGCCGCCACCCCACCCCGGCCGCTTCGCGGCCGACCCTCCCCCTGCAGGGGAGGGTGGATTGAGGTCGCCCGCCACTTGCGACACGTAGCGGCGCAGGATCGGCGAGAGGTAGCTGTCGACGACGGTGGTGTCGCCGCGGCCGACCAGCTTGATCAGCGGCGAGACTTCGTGGCTGGCGGAGACCTGCTCGAAGTCGAGCTCACGCGCCAGCTTGGCAACCTGCTGTTCGTGGTCGCTGTACCGGTAGGCATGCATCAGCACCACGGCGACGGCGTTGATGCCGTCAAGCTTGGCGCGCTCGAGCTCGGTCCGCACCGCGTCGAGATCGAGCGCGCGCTCCACGGTGCCGTCGGCGCGCACCCGCTCGTCGACTTCGACGACGCGTTCGTACAGCATGTCGGGCTTGATAATGTGCTTGGCGAAGATCTTCGGCCGCGCCTGGTAGCCGATGCGCAGCGCGTCGCGAAAACCCTTGGTGATCAACAGCAAGATGCGGTCGCCCTTGCGCTCGAGCAGCGCATTGGTCGCGACCGTGGTGCCCATCTTGACCGCGGCGATGCGCTTGCTCGGGATCGCTTCGCCGGGCTTGAGCCCGAGCAGGTGGCGGATGCCGTGCACCGCGGCATCCCGATAAGCCTCGGGATTTTCCGAGAGCAACTTGTGGGTGAGAAGCGCGCCGTCCGGCCGCCTGCCGATCACGTCGGTGAAGGTGCCGCCGCGATCGATCCAGAATTCCCAACTGCCGGACATGCTCACCAACCTGCCCTCGATCCCAACCCGCTTTTGTGCCACTCTCGGCCAAACGACTAGTTGAGGAACTGCCGATGCACAAGATCGCGATCTCGCAAGCCTCCCTTGACCGCATGAACACGCGGATGGGCAAGTTGCACCCGTTCGACGCCATCGACCCGCGCGCCACCGCGCTGCTCGTGGTCGACATGCAGAATTACTTCGTCAAGCCGGGCCATCAGGGCGAAGTACCGCTGGCGCGCGAGATCGTGCCCAACATCAACCGGCTCGCCGCCGAGCTGCGCCGCCGCGGCGGCCATGTGGTCTGGATCCGCAACGGCACCACCGACACCCGCGAGAGCTGGTCGAACTACCACGGTTACCTGCAAAAGCCGGAGCGCGCCGAGCGGCGGCTGAAAGCCATGGATATCGGCGAAGACGGCTACGAATACTGGCACCTCAACGACATCCGCCCCGAGGACGCGCAGATCACCAAGAAGCGCTATAGCGCCTTCATCCAAAACTCGTCCGACGTCGAGCGCCACCTGCGCGACCGCGGCATCGACACACTATTGATCACCGGCACCGCCACCAATGTCTGCTGCGAAAGCTCGGCGCGCGACGCCATGATGCTCAATTTCAAGGTCGTCTTGGTGGCCGACGGATTGGCGACGCATACCGACGACGAGCACAACGCCACGCTGTCGGCGTTCTACGGCCAGTTCGGCGACGTGCAGTCGGTGGACGAGTTGCTGCAGTCGTTAGAGCGCGGCGATAAGAAGAAAGCGGCGGCGTAACTCGGCGCCCATCGACGCGCCCTCTCCCCTTGCGGGAGAGGGCAACGCGGCATTTCAGCAAGCACAATTGGGTGAGGGGTCGGCTCGCAACCCCTCACCCAACCTTTGCTGCTGAACCACCGAGCTGCCCTCTCCCGCAAGGGGAGAGGGCACAATAACGATCGCCGCGAAGCGACAGGTTTAAACGTCCGGCCGCTTGTATTCCAAATTCGGCCCGCCCTTCTGCGACTTCAGGTACGACTCGACGTGCTGCGTCGGGTCCATGACGCGCCGCATGCGCGCCGACACCAGCTGATCGAGCTGGATCGCCTGCGACAGCGACAGGTCGCGGCCCATCTGCACGGTGATCTTGGAATGCTCCAGCGGCGCCAGGTGGCGCTCGGAGATTTCGCGGGCGATGCCCGTCACCGTTGATTCCAATTCCGCGGCGGGGACCGCCTGCGAAATGACGCCCCAGCGGTCGGCCTCGGCGCCGGAAATATTGCGGCCGACGAGTTGCATCAGCGCGACCTTTTTGATCGGGATGCCGCCGTGCACCAGGGTCGAAGTGACGAGTTGACCGAAACTCCCGCGTAATATTTCCGGCATGCCGAGTTGCGCATCGTCGGCGGCGAATACCAGATCATGGCAATTCATGATGCCGAGCGCGCCGCCGAGGCAGTAGCCGTGCACCTGGGCAATGACGATGCGTGGAAAGCCGCGCAGCGCTTCCGCCATCTGCACCGTCGGCGTCGGCCGATCCCAGTCGCGCGGCTCCTCGCTGACCTTGCGCAGGAAATGCAGATCGAGGCCGGAACTGAAGCAAATGCCCGCGCCCTTGGTGATCACCGCCTTGATGTCGCGATCGGCGCGCACGATGTCGAGCGCCTCGAACCACGCGGCCACCAGCGCCTCGTTGAGGCAATTGCGCTTGTCCGGCCGGTTGAGAACGACCCGCGCCACGCCGGCATCGGCGAGTTGCTCCAGGATCAGTTCCGGCCAAGCTTTGAGCGTGCGCCATGTATCGGTCATCGCCGTTCTCCCTGTTGGTATTAAGCCGTTGTGATTTTCAGAGCACTGTTCGCCGAAAATGGATTCATGACGAGCGGCAAACTCCATCTACTCCCCCCTTGTGGGCAGGGTGGGGTGGGGGTCGGGAGGTGACGCGCAATCCTGGACGCACGAGTGAAACCTCGCGACCCCCACCCCTACCTCTCCCCACCAGGGGGAGGGGAAACATGCGGCACGAACAGCGCATCGAGCGCGAAGCCGCCGCGCGGCAGCACGACGAATGGATTGATGTCGATCGATTGCACGACGTCGGCCAAATCCTCGGCGACGCGGCCGAGCGCGATCAATGCATCGATCACCACGCCCGTATCGAGCACCGGCAATGAGCGATAGCCGCGCATGAGTCGCATGGCATGAGTGCGCTCGATCATGGCAAGCGCCTTGTCGCAGGTGAGCGGCGGCGCCGCGAATGCTACGTCCTTGGTCAGTTCGAGCAGCACGCCGCCTGAACCGGCCATGACAACGAGGCCCATTTCCGGATCGCGATTAAGCCCGAGCACAAGCTCCAAGCCGCCGCTGATCTGTTGGCAGACCAGCATAGCGTCGAGGGTTTGGATTCCGGCGCGCTGGGCGTTTTCGGTGATACGCGCATAAGCCACGCGCACCGCATCGTCATCGGCGAGATGCAACGCGACTGCGCCAGCGTCGGACTTGTGCAGAAGCTTCGCCGCGACCGCCTTCAACACCACCGGATAGCCGATCTGGCGCGCCGCCTTCACGGCGTCGTCCGGCGACTGCACCGCAACCTCTGACGGCGTCGGGATGCCATAAGCGCGGATCAACTGCTTCGACTCGACCTCGTCGAGCGCAGCCGTGCCGTTTTTTACCAGCGTCCGCACCCGCGCGGCCGCAACCGCTTCAGCGGGCGTCGAAGCAATTTTGTCCGAGGGGGCCGCGAGGCGCTCAAGCTCATCGCACCGGGCTACGTTGGCGATAGCCCGCAGCGACTTGTTGACTTCCAGCAGGAACGAAACGTGCGGCACCTGCGCCCGCAGCGCGCGGCTGTAGTCGCTCTGGCTGTGCGACACCGGCGTGATGATGGCGATCGGCTTCGGCGCGCCGCCGGCGACGATGGCTTCCACGGTGTGAATATAGCGCTCGGCACGGTCGGAGCCCGGCTCGCGCGGCAGGTTTTCCTGGATCAAGATCATGTCGATGTTCGGATCGGCCTGCAGCGCCGAGATCGAGGCTTTGTAGTTATCGTCGCTGCTCAGCACGCCAAAGCCGCCGTCGATCGGATTCGAGACCAGCGAGCCGACGCCGAGAATGGCATTCAACTTGGCCAATGTCGCATCGGCGAGTTTTGGAAATTGCAGGCCGTTGCGCTCGGCGGCGTCGTAAAGCAGCCCACGGAACGCGCCCGACAGCGTGATGGCGCCGAGGCGGCGGCCGCCCGGCGCGCCGGTATGGACCAACAGCTCGGAGATTTCGACGGCGTCGTCCAGCGTATCGGCGCGCACGATGCCGAGATCGGCGGCGACGGCGTCGAACGCCTCGATGGAGCCGGCCAGCGACGCGGTATGCGCCATCGCGGCGTTGCGGCCGCTTTCCGACTGGCCGAGCTTTACGGCGACGATGGCCTTGCCGGCGGCGCGCGCCATGCGGCACGCGGCCTTGAATTTCTCGATGTCGGCGATCGCCTCGATATAGACGATGATGACTTTCAGTTCGGGCTGGTCGGAGAAAAACGCGATGTAGTCGGGGATGCCGAGGCCGGCTTCGTTGCCGCTGGTGATGAGGTATTCGGCATTCATGCCGCGCTCTTCGAGGGCTGCGTTCAAAAAGATCATCATGCCGCCGCTCTGGCCGACCAGCGCGATTGGCCCTTGGCGCAGCAACAGCGGGCGGTCCTCGCTCAGCGTGACCAAGCGGGTTTTTGCGCAGATATTGCCCATGCAATTGGGGCCGGACACCGCCAGCCCAGTCTCGGCGATCACCGCTTTAAGCTCGCGGCCGAGCGGCGCCGCGTCGCTGTTGTAAGCCTCACCGAAGCCCGAAGAGAATACCGTGGCGCTGCGCGCGCCGGCCGCAGCGCCCTGGCGCAACACCTCCGGCACGCCGGTTGCCGGCACCAGCACGACGAGATGGTCGGGCGGCTCCGGCAGCGACTTGAAATCGGGATAACAGCGGTCGCCGCCGATTTCCGTGCGGCGCGGATTGACCAGATAAAGCGGCTGCGGAAACTCGTATTGTTTGAGATTGCGCAAGACGCGCCACGCCCAGCTTCCCGGCCGGTCGTTGGCGCCGACCAGCACCGCGTTGCGGGGCTCGGTGAGCGCTTTGACTTTTTTCTTCGATGCTTCCAGGTCCACGTGGCATTCTCCAGTTACGCGCGGACAGCGAACGCGATGGTCCGCCGGCCGACAAGATAAAAACCTGCAGCGATCACCGTCATGATCGCGGTCCAGACCAGGCCGAAGGCCGCGAGCTCGGTGCCCTGGCCGTTGGCCCAGAGGTCGAACATCGCCACCGACACCGGCTGCGCCTTCGGCGAAGCGAGGATCACGGCGAGCGAAAGATCGCGCGCGGCGACCAGGAAGATGAACAGCCAGCCGGCCAGCAGTGCCGGCGTCGCCAACGGCACGACGATGCGCCGCAACGCCGTGCGCAGCGGACTGCCCGCTATGGCCGCGGCTTCTTCCAACTCGGGATGAATCTGCAGAATGCCGGATGCGGCGTAGCGCATGCCGTAGGGCAGAAAGCGGATGGTGAAGGCGATGATGAAGGCCCATAGCGTGCCGTAGATCGCGACCGGAACGCTGAGATAGATCTGGATCATGGCGACGCCGAGCACGATGCCAGGGAAGATCAGCGGCGCGGTGGCAAGCTGATCGAGCAGCCATGCGCCCGGCCGCCTTCGCACCGCGAGCCAGCCGGCCACCACCGTCAGCGTCATGACGCAGGTCGCCGCGCCCGCGCTCATCAACAGCGTCTGCCACACCAGATCGACATAGAAGGTCGAGTGCAGCACGGTGCGGAAATTATCCAAGGTGACGAGTGTAAAGCTGCGCCGGCTGACCCCTTGGGTGAACGGCATCAAGGCGAGCCAGACGAGGCCCATGGTCGGCGTCAGCAGGATCAGCAAAAAGTTGAACAGGATGATGCCACCGCCGAGATAGCGTGCCGGCCCGAGATCGACCGGCCGCGCCCGAAAACTCCTCCCGGTGACGCTGTGATAGCGCGAGGCATGGCGCGAGATGCGCGAATAGAGGCCGATCAAGAGGCCGGCGAGCAGCAACAGCACGATGGAGAACGCGCTGGAATAGCCGAGATCGGGCGGCACGTTCTCTTTCATGTCGAGATAGATGTCGGTGGTCAAAACCTTGATTTTTCCAGGCAGCCCGACCAGCGCCGGCACTTCGAACGCCTCGATCGAGCGCACCACGATCAACAGGGCGACGGCGAGGAACGCCGGCAGCGCCAGCCGCATCGAGATTCGCGTTACCGTGCGCAAAATGCCGGCGCCGCTCATGCGCGCGGCTTCCTCGTATTCGGCATTGGCCTGGGCGAACACCGACGACAGCAGCAGGAAGGCGAGCGGCGACCACAGAAAACCTTCGACCAGGATCATGCCGGGCATGGAATAGACGTTGAATCGCGGCAGTCCGATCGCGGTGATGAGATCGTTGAGCGGCCCATTGCGGCCGAACAGGAACAGCCAGGCGATGACATAGAGCACGAACGGCGTGCCGAGCGAGATGATCGCGGTGAGATAGGCGAAGGCCTTGAACGGCGCATTGGTGCGCTCGACCAGCCAGGCGACGAGGCCGCCGAAGGCGAGCGCGATCGCCATGCTGCCGAAGCTGAAAATCAGCGAATTCGCCAGGCTGCCGAAGAAATGCCGGTCGGACAGCAACCGCCGGTAATAGGCAAAAGTGAAATCGCCGGGTGCGCCTGTCACCGTCGTGGTGTGCAGGCTGCCGTTGAGCAGGAAAATCAGCGGCGGCGCGACCAGGAGCAGCAGCACGAGCGCCAGCACCACGACCAGCGTCCGCGTCGGATCGGGGGCGGTGGTGGCGGACTGGAATGTGCTGGAACGGGCGATTTGCATTCTCGGTTTCTTGCTGATGCGCGCGTCTCCCTCTCCTCGCGCGCGGGGAGAGGGTGGGGTGAGGGGGCGTTGCCGCTGGGCTGGACCGCAGAACAGCGCCCCTTATCGCTCAGAATCACGGAGAGGCCCCCTCACCCTCGCTCGCTACGCTCGCTCGACCTCTCCCCGCACGCGGGGAGAGGTGATTTTAGTTGAACAGCTCCTTCTTGATCTTCACCCAGCGGTCGATGTTGTCCGAAGCCGTGGCGGGCGAGATGAAGTTGGCCGAAAACCCGCCGGCCTCGGGCTTCACTTCAGGCGTCTTCGCCGGCACTGACGGCATCGCCGGAAGATAGTCGACGTCGGCGAAGGTGCGCTGGCCCTCCTCCGACAGCAGAAAATCGATCAACAGCTTGCCGGCATTCGGGCGCGGCGCGTTCTTGACCAGGCCGATGGAATGAAACGGCGCCGGGATCGGCTCGACCTTGAGCCAGGCCACCGGCGCGCCCTTCTTGGCGCTGACCACGGCGTGATGATTGAAGATGCTGAGCGCAATCGCGTACTGCCCGAGAATCACCTGATCGAGAATGGCGCGGTTGGTAGCATCGACATTGACGATGTCCTGCTTGGCGAGCGCGCGGAGAAACGTCATGCCTTTGTCCTCGCCCATGGTCTGCAAGGCGGAGCCGATATAAACCGGCGCGCCGGACGACGGTTCGGTGCTCCAGGCGATCTTGCCCTGCCATTTCGGATTGAGCAGATCCTGCGCCGTCTTGATTTCGTCGGCACCGACCAGCTGGGTGTTGATGCCGGGCGTGAGAAAATAAACCACCAAAGCATTCCAGCGGCCCTCGGCATCGCGCAGCGCCGGCGGATATTTGTTCGCTTCCGATGGCGTGAATGACTCGATGAGGCCGGCCTTGAGCAACGGCGCCGTGGTGGCGATACCGTCAAACACATCGCCTTCGACCCTGCCGGCGCGCGCCTCGTTGATGACTTTGATGGCGTTCGGCCCGGAGTCGCCGCGGGCATATTTGACCCCGACGCCGGGATATTTCTTGTTGAACGCCTCGACCAGCGGCCGCACCGCCTGGTTTACGATCAACGACGTGTACCAGACGACCTGGCCTTCTTTCTTGGCGGCTTCGTAGAGCGCGTCGTCAGCCTGTGCGCGCGGACCAGCAAGCAGCATTGCCGCAATCAAGGAGATGGATGCAACGGCACGGCGCGTCATTGCGGATACCAGCTCGGCTTGCGTTTTTCCTTGAAGGCCGCGACGCCTTCTTTTGCTTCTTCCGATCGCGGCGGGCCGTGGGCGGCGCGGCGGGCGAGGATCGCCGCGATGGACGGCGTCACGTCGTGCTCCATCGCGGCTTTCATCTCGCGCACAGCGCCCGGTGCGGCATGGAAGAGTGCATCGGTTATTTCGATGAGCTTCGCCTCGAGCCTGTCGGCGCTGACGACTTCGTGCACAAGACCGATCCGTAGCGCCTCGGCGGCGCCGAAGCGTTCGCCGGATAACCCATAGCGGCGGAAGCTGCGATGGCCCATGGCGCGGATCAAGAACGGCGCGACGCCGAGCGGCGCCATGCCGACCCGCACCTCGGGAATGGAAAAGAACGCGCCGTCCGCGGCCAGCACGATGTCGCAGCACGCCGCCAGCGCCGCGCCGCCGCCGACCGCGGCGCCATGCACCACCGCTATCGTGGGCTTCGGCAGCCGGTCGAGCGCGGCGAGCGCATCGACCAGCGAGACCTGCCCGCTCGCCGGCGCAGGCTCCATGCCGCGCGCCACCAGGTCGGCGCCGCCGCAAAAGTGCTTGCCACTGCCGCGCAACACGACGACGCGCGTTGCCGCGTCCACCGCACGCTCGGCGAATTGGTGCGCCAGCGCATTGAGCATGGACTGATCGAAGGCGTTGGAGCGCTCGGGACGATCGAGCGTGATCGTGGCGATGCCGCGCGATGAGACCTCAACCGCGATGCCGCTCATCGGAAC
Source organism: uncultured Alphaproteobacteria bacterium (assembly GCA_963724715.1). Taxonomy (GTDB): domain Bacteria; phylum Pseudomonadota; class Alphaproteobacteria; order Rhizobiales; family Xanthobacteraceae; genus BOG-931. The sequence continues at coordinate 1,882,414 of CAVRVV010000009.1, forward strand.
AATTCCTGCGTGACTTTTTGCCAATGTGGCAGCTGTTTGTGGATCTCTTCCGGCCGCAAAAAGTCCGCCTGGAAACCGCCGTCGTTCGGCCGCAACCCCGCGACCATGGCGGGAACGCTCGGCAGCGCCGGCAGATAATCGTTCTGCTGAAACACCTTCTGCCCCTCCTCGGACAGCAAGAATTCCAGCAGCAGCCGCGCGGCGTTCGGATGCGGCGCGTCCTTGACCAGGCCCACGGCATCGAGCGTCACCGGCGCCGGCTCGATCTTGAGCCAGTCGCTCGGCGCGCCCTTGCGCGCCGAGATCACGGTGTGATGGTTGAACGCCATCAGGTTGATCCAATATTCGCCGGCGATGACCTGATCGAGCACGGCGCGCGAGGAAGCATCGACATTGACGACCTGCTGCTTCGCCAGCGCGCGCAGATAGTCCATGCCCTTGTCTTCGCCCATGGTGGTGAGGATGTTGGCGACGAAGCCGAACGCGCCGGCCATGGAGCTGCCGTTCCACGCCATCTTGCCTTTCAATTTCGGATCGAGCAGGTCGGCGAAGGTTTTGGGCGCCTGATCCTTCGGCAGAAGCGTTGTGTTGATGCCCGGCGTGAACACATACATGATCACCGCCGTCCAATAGCCGTCCTTGGCTTTCAGCTCGGCCGGATAATCGGCCGCATTCGGCACCGTGAACGGCGCCAACAGGCCGGCCTCCTGCAGCGCAAACATGCCGGAGATGCTGTCGAGAATGTCGGCCTGCATGCGGCCGGCCTGCCCCTCGGCCAGGATTTTCGCCGCCGTCACCAGATCGTCGGCGCGGGTATATTGCAGCGTGACGCCGGGGTATTTCTTCTCGAACGCGTCTTTGAGCGGGCGGACGATCTGGTTGACGACCAGCGTCGTGTACCAGACGACCTGACCTTCTTTCTTGGCTGCCTCGATCAGTGCCGCATCCGCCGCGGCCGCGTTCCACGCAGCCAACGCAACGACGACGATAAGAGCAACACGGAACAACGCCAACGCCTTCACGTCTCCTCCCCGTCATTCCGGGGCGGCCCGAAGGGCCGAGCCCGGAATCCATAGTCCCTGTCGATTGAATTGGGCACCGCCGTGCGATTTCTTCCAGGCCTGTGGTTATGGATTCCGGGCTCGCCGCTTCGCGGCGCCCCGGAATGACGTTAAGCGGTCGCCTTCAAATCCTCGGGCGTCGGGACGAATTTTTCCATCTTCGGCGGAGCGCCGTTCTTGCGCATGTCCTCGAGCCAGATGCGGTGGATACGCGGGTCCTGATCCTCGTATTCGATCTGGTCGCCGCCATCCTTGACGCTCTTCGATACCGCCGGCAGGTCGTCGCCGCCGGCACCGAGGAGCGAGATGCGGTTCGCCAAGGTGGTCGGATAGCGCAGCCCGCCGACCGCGGTGGCAAGATAACGCGCCGGCTGCGGCCCGGTGTTGAAATGCTGGTGGAACTGGCGGTCCGACGGCACCAGCACCATGCCGTGCTTCCAGTCGATGCGGCGGAAATCCTTGTCGTGCTCGTACCAGAGCAGCGAGTAGCCCTGCCCGATCACGCACATGACGTGGAAGCTCGGGCCGTGGCGATGGCCTTTCTTGTAGGTGCCGACCGGCATTTCCGAGATATGCGCGTGCATGGTGCCATCGGCGAGCACGAACATGATGTTGGTGCCGCCGGCGCCGCGATCGCCCCAGGTTTTCAGCTCGATCGCCGTCAGGTCGGGGACGAAATTGGTCTCCCACATGTGGTTGCCCGGCCGCACGGTGATGAGATCGCCCTCGCCGGAGAAGTACTCCTTCTTGCCGGCACGATCGGAAAAATCGAAATCGGCTCCGAACACGAAGGCCTCGTTGTGAAAGACATTCATCATCATCGGCAGGTTCGTCGTCGTGACGAGAAGTGCGCGCTCGGTGCCGCTGCCATTGAAGTGCCGATGTTTTGCGTTGAGCGGAATGGCGAACAGGCTCTTGGCGCCCCACTCGAAGCTGCGCTTGGTGCCGTCGGCCATTTCGACCTGGGTGGAGCCGGTGCCTTCGAGCACATAGACGACTTCTTCGTAGAGATGCCGCTGCGGCGCCGTGGAGCGGCCGGGCGCGATGTCGAGCACGAACATATTGGCAAAATCGCCGCGGCCCTTGAGATGCACCGCCGCGCCGTTGATGCCGTAGCGCGGCCATGGCGCGGTCTCGACGTCGAACAGGTAGACGCCGTAATCCTCGACGACCGGAATGGCCTCGCCCTTGAGCCAATCGAGATACGGGTCGACGCCGTAGCGCGCCTGCTGTTGCGGCATTTCGCGGATGTTCATGTGTTCCTCCAGGCGTCGATTTGGCCTCATCATATACACGCTGTCATCATCCGCGAAGGAGGATGATCCAGTATCCGAGGCATTGGAGATATGTCCTTCAGCACGGTGATTACTGGGTGCCCCGCCGGCGCGGGGCATGACAAAATGGTGCGGACTACGCGAACAGCAGCGACTTGATCACCACCGGCACGACGCCCGGCGGGGCGATCAGCGCGCCGACATCGACATAATCAAGCTCCTGCAACTCCACGCCGTCGATGGAGACGATTTTCCCTGGCCAGTTGAGCTCGCGGTGCATCAGCCGGCCGAAGGTTTTGCCGACGTCGCCATCGATCATCAGGAGCAGGAGCTTGATCCGGTCCTGGAGGGGGCTGAGCGCGCGGACGACGCCCTGCCCCGCGGCCTTCAGGCGCGAGTGCTCCGGATCGCCATGCCAGGGAAACGAAATCGCCAGGCGCCCGTTGCGGTCGAGCTCGATTTCTTCGAGGCCCGAGCGGATAGCGGCGGCGAACCGCTCCGGATCGATATCGCCCACGGCGGCAAGCGCGACCCGCACCACCGGCACGTTGTGCACCGGCAGCACGTACGGATCCGGCAGGTAGATGGTCTTGCCGCTGACCTGGACCGTGAACTGTGAGGCGCCGATGACGGTGGCGCGGATGCGTTGGCCGGGATCGATCAGCGGCAGGCCGGTCCGCCGGCTCAACTCGCCCGCCAGCGCCGCCGCGAGCGGTTTCGCGATATCGCCGAATTCTTGGTGCTCATGGCCGAAAATGTATTCGGCAGCGCCGCCGGAGAACGTCAGCGCGGTAGGCGCGGCGGTGCGCGGCAGCGGCTCGGTCAGCACCAGCGATTGGCCGAGGCTGTCGAGAGCCGCTCCGCCGATCACGTCGGCTGCGACCACGGCGAGGCGCTGGGCGATTTGGTGCCGGACGGATTCGTCGGCGAGCGCTTGCGGCGAGATTTTCATGCCAAGATCGTCGGCGACAAGCTGTGCCGATTGATCGATTCGCGTCCAGGCCCCCTCGGCATCCTGCGCAACCAGCCGGCCGCCGACCGCGAAGGCGCAGAGGCCGACAATCACGCCACGGTCGATCAGCGCCAGCTTGGTGGTGCCGCCACCGACATCGACATGAAGCAGGCAAGTGTCGCGCGCCTTCGCCAGCGCCACCGCGCCGGAGCCGTGGGCGGCGAGCCGGCTTTCGAGCTTGTGGCCGGCGGTGGCGCAAACGAACTTGCCGGCTTCCGCGGCAAACAGCTCGTCGATGGCGCGGGCATTGGTGCGCTTGATCGCCTCGCCGGTGAGGATGACGGCGCCGCTATCGATCTCGTCTTGCGTGAAGCCGGCGTCGCCGTAGCAGCGGCGGATGAATTCACCGAGCGCAAGCGCATCGATGGTGCCGTCGGGCAGGAACGGCGTCAGCAGGATTGGCGAGCGCCACACGATCTCGCGGCCGACCACGACGAAACGGCTCGACAGCCCTTGCGATTGCCGCTGCAGGGCGACCTTGGCGAACAACAGGTGCGAGGTCGAGCTGCCGATATCGATGCCGACGGTCTTGAACGAAACGTTGTCCTGGTCCCAGATGGTGCGCACGATCGCGGCGCGCTCGACCGCGGTCTCGAGGTGCTCGTGATCAAAATTGCTCTCGTGCATGGGGCGCGGACAATGACACACAATAGACGAGCCGTCATTCCGGCCGAGCGAAGCGAGAGCCGGAATCCATAATCACGGGTCTTGCAGAACGCGCACGGGAGCATTCAACTGCAAAAATCGTGATTATGGATTCCGGGTTCGCCGCTTTGCGGCGCCCCGGAATGACGGAAAATGGCCCCGCTCAAGCTCACTTATGCAAGCTGCAAATACGATCGCATCGAGGCGCTGCGCTCGGGCGAGGTGCAGGTCGAAGGCATCGACTTGAACGTCATCGCGTTCCCGTCGGGCCGGCAGATTTTCGACCGCATGATCGGCGGCGAGGAATTCGACGCCTCGGAGCTGTCGGCCTCCGAATTCATTGCGCACGCCGGCCGCGGCAATAGCCCGTTCGTCGCTATTCCTGTATTTCCATCGCGGGTGTTCCGCCACGGCTATATCTTCGTCAACAAGCGCGCCGGCATCCGTACGCCGAAAGACCTGGAAGGCCGCAAGGTCGGCCTGCCGCTCTACACGCAAACGGCGTCGATCTGGCTGCGCGGCCACCTGCAGCATCAGTTCGGCGTCGATCTGAGCACCATTCGTTGGGTGCAGGGCGCGGTCGAAAGCGGCGGCAGCCACGGCAATCCGCACGTGCTGCCACTCCTTCGCCCGGTCGCCATCGAGCAGAACCGCAGCGGCCGGCCGCTGAGCGAGCTTTTGGCGCGCGGCGAGATCGACGCCTATCTCGGCTCGCGCAAGCCGCCGGCCTTCGGCACCGATCCCGACGTGGTGCGGCTACTGCCCGATCATCACGCCCTGGAGCGCGAGCTTTATCAACGCGATAAGATTTTTCCGATCATGCACCTCGTCGCAATACGGCGCGCGGTCTACGAGAAAAATCCCTGGATCGCGTCGAGCCTCTACTCCGCCTTCGTCGAAGCCAAGCGCGTTGCGCGGGCCCGTCTGCGCTACGCCGGCTCGCTCGCCGCCATGCTGCCGTGGCTGCAGGACGAAATCGAGGAAATCGACGAAGTGTTCGGCGGCGATCCCTTCCCCTACGGCATCGAACCGAACCGGCCGACATTGGAAGCGCTGGTGCACTACATGGTCGAGCAGCATTTCATTGCGGAGGCGATGCCGATCGAGAAGCTGTTCGTGCCGCTGCCAGGGGCGAGCGGGACTTAATTCACCTCTCCCCGCCGTGCGGGGAGAGGTCGAGCGAGCGAAGCGAGCGAGGGTGAGGGGGCCTCTCCGCAATTCTGAGCACCGCAATTCTGCGCCTAGCCGAGAGGCCCCCTCACCCCTCCCTCTCCCCGCAAGCGGGGAGAGGGAGACGCGCGCCTCATTTCGTATCCTTCTGCAAAATCCCCGCAATCATCGAAATCTCATTGCGCGCGTATTTCGGCAGGCCGGCGCTGATCGAGTTGCCGGAATTGAACGACGACTGGCCCATCAGCACCTGCGCCGGCACCAGGTTGCGCAGTACGGGAACGTTTTCGTAATCACGCTTCTCGTCGAGCACGCGGGCTTTGATCGCGAGCGCCATGAACGCAGTGACCACTGTCTTGCTCGCGTCGCTCGGATGGTTTTGGAACACCGCGAGCAGCTTGCCGAATTTCATGATCTGGTTGACGTAGAAAAGGTCCTGCTCGATCACGCCGGCGACCGGCGTATCGAGTGCCGTCAGTTCCTGCAATGCGGCCTGATCGACATCGGCGGCAGCTTGCGCCGACAGCTCGCTCTGGAAATCGATGGTATCGGCGACCTTCTTGACGCTGTCGCGCAGCTTGTTGACCAGCAACACGCCGATCGGAATCTTGCCCTCGAGCTTGTAGCTCGACTGGATGCAGATCGAGATCGCGCGGCCGGTGCACCATTTGCGGTCGGGATTGTCGTTACCGGCGCCGGGGTCGTCGTTGAACGGCACCACGTCGGTTGCCGTGATCAGCTTGTGCTTGATCGCCGGATCGATGCGCTCGAGGATTGGCAAGGTGACATAGCGCGACAGATCGATGTTGCTCGGCGCGCGGTCGAGCATGAAGCGGGCTTGCGCCACGTACATGTAGAGCTTCTCGACCACCGGGCCACCGCCATTCGCCGGCTTGGCGATGGTCGGCTCGACATAAGCGGGAAACAGCGCCAGGAATTTTTTCTGCACCGGGTGCTTGTTCGCCCAGTCTTCGAAGCGGATCAGCACGCCGCCGGGGTCGACGGCGTCGCCGCCCCACTGGTCGCTGAATGCGATGATGCCGGGCTTGAGCTGCGCCACATCCGCGAGCCGCGCCGCGCCGCTATCTTCGATACGGAAATCCTGCGCTGCGGCCGCCGGGGCAAAACCAAGCAAGCCGAGAAGCACGAGCGCGTGCCGCGTTGTCATTGAAAAGTGTCTCGCGAATCGATTTTGGCCGGGGTCAGTTGTAGCGCCCACCCCAGAAAGAATCCGGGGCTCGTTGCGGTGCCGGTTGTGGCGCGCCATTTTGGCCGCCCCAAGGCTGGAATAGCCCGCGCGCCACCGGTTGTGGCGGCGGCGGCGGCGGTGGCGCCGGCCCCCAGCCCTGATTGGGATAATAAGTCCTCCCGGTGGTCCAGCGGCCGTCGCTGCCATAGCCGCCCGGGCCGTTATAATACGAACCTTGATCGGTGGTCGGGTCGGTGCGCACGGCGTAGGCGTCCGCACGCGAAACGATCTGGTACTGGGTATCTTCGGCTTGCCCGTCGGCGCCGCGGCGGAAATGTTCAATGAAACTGCCACCGCCGGGCGGCGGCGCGACCGGTTGGGCATTGCCGGCGAATGCGCCAAACAGGCCGCCAATGCCGGAATTGTTGTTCGCGGCGGCGTTCAAAGGAACGCCGCTGGCGTAATCGATCGGCACGTCGATGAGGAGCCGCTGCACCTCGCGCGACGGCCCGCTAAGCGGGGCCTTCGGCGCGATATGCTCGGCCCATATGGCGTCGAGAATGGGCTTGAAGATCGGCAGCGCCACCCGCGCCCCGGTGGCGTTGGAGCCGAGCGAGCGGCGCTTGCCGTCGCCGTTGTCGTAGCCGACCCAGACCGCAATCGTCACATCGTTGGTGAAACCGACGAACCAGCCGTCGACCGCGTCCTCGGTGGTGCCGGTCTTGCCGGCCACATAGGGCGACAGGCCGCCGATGGCGCGCGCAGTGCCGCGCGCCACCACGCCCTGCAACATGGTCTTGAGCTGATAGAAGCTGACGCCGTCGGCGGCGCTGATCGACGAGAACAGCGGCACTTTCGGATATTCGTAGATCGTGCGGCCGTTGGCCTCGATCGCGTCGATGGCATGGGGCTGCGGCCGCGCGCCTTCGTTGGCGACCGCGGCATAAAACGCGGCGAGATCGATCATGCGCACCGGCTGCGCGCCGAGCACGAACGGATAATAGCGCACGCAGTCGGTGTAGATTTTCGCCGCCTTCGCGGTGGCGCAAACCTCGTCGAGGCTCGCCACCGGATCGGCGTCGATGCCGCCGGCGAGCAGATGCGCGGTCACCACGTTGATCGAATTTTCCAGGCCGCGCCGCATGGTGAAGACGCCGCCCGACGCATAGTCGGCGTTGCGCGGCGACCAGTAATCCTCGGGCCGATCGGGGGCGCCGTAGTCGCGGATGATGCTGCCGTAAGTCGAGTTGCCGATCGGCGGCAGCGTAAGCGGATCGTTCGGCACCAGCGTGTTCGGTTGCAGCCCTTTCTGCAGCGCGGTGAGATAGGTGATCGGCTTGATCGCGGAGCCGGGCTGGCGCTGAGTCTGCCAGGTGCGATTGAGCTGGCTCAGCGGATAGGAAAAGCTGCCGGCCATGGCGAGGATGCGCCCGGTCTTGTTCTCCAGCACCAAGGCGGCGCCTTGTACCGTCGGCCGCGCCCGCAATTGCGCTTGGCCGCTCGACACCGGCTGGGGCTTCGGCTTGACGGGATTGCCTCTGGCGTCGACGGCGGGCGCGCGAACCTCGCTGCGCCGGCTCTCGACCACGTTGACATAGACCACATCATAGAGGCCGAGGCCGCGCCGGCTCACATAGGACAGGCCGGTCAGCGGCATGATGCGGCCGTCGGGCAGGCCGACCCGGATGTTGCCGTCGTCCTTCTTGCCGTCGCCCTTTTGCACGATCACCGCCGGCGTCCAGTGCACGTCGTAGAGCGGCAGACGCACGGCTTGCAGCGCCTGTTGCCACGCCGGCATGCCGGAGGCGCCGGGGCCGATTTTCTTGACCGCGTCGGCAATGTTCGCCTCCGGTCCGCGGAATTGCACCCGGCCGGAAGACATCTCGTACTGCGCCAAGCCTTCCTGGAGCGCCAATTCGGCGTCGCGCTGCAATTGCGCATTGATGGTGGAGCGCACCGTGTAGGTTTGCGCTGTCAGGCTGTCGACGCCGTCGGTCTTGGCCTCGCGGCCCAGATAGTCGACGAAGTTGAAACCGGAGTCGCGATGCGGCAGCGCGAACACGACGCGCTTCGGCAGCGCCGCCGTATTTTTCTGTTCGGCGCTGATGACGCCGTCCTCCTGCATGCGGCCGAGCACATAGACGAGGCGTTCCTTGGCGCGATCGGGATGGCGGTCGGGATTGTAAAAGCTCGGCCCCTTGAGCAGGCCGGCGAGCATGGCGCCTTCGGGCAGCGTGAGGTCCTTGGCCGATTTGCCGAAGTAGCTGCGCGCCGCCATCTCGATGCCCCAGGAGCCACGGCCGAGATAGACGGAGTTGATATAGAGCTCGAGAATGTCGCTCTTGCTGACCGTGCTTTCCAAACGAGACGCCACGATCATCTCGCGGATTTTTCGCTCGTAGGTGACGTCGTCGCCGACCAGGAGATTCTTCACCACCTGTTGGGTGATGGTCGAGCCGCCTTGCGGGCGGCCGGATTCCGCAAGATTGCCGATGAAGGCGCGGATGATGCCGTGCTCGTCGATGCCGTGATGCTGATAGAAGCGCCGGTCCTCGGCGGCGATGAACGCCTTCTGCACGAAATCGGGAACGTCGGCGAGCGGCACCCAGACGCGGCGGTTGCCGGGCTGAAACACGTCCGCATAGTGATCGCCCTTGCCGTCGAGCACCGTGCTCATGCCGGGCAATTGCTTGCCTTTGAGGCGCGCCGGGTCGGGCAGATCGGCGGCGGCGTTGTTGTAGAACGTGATCACCTGGCCGATGTCGACCACCGGATTGGCGACGGTCTCGTTCTTGCAGAATTGTTTGTAGGCGGTATTGAGGTCCGCAAAGTTGAGCCCGTGGAACGCCTTGATGTTGCCGCCGACCGCCGCCGGATCGTCGAGCGCGGTCGAGATCAGGTCGTCGACATTGATCAACTCGATGTCGAAGGCCTGGCGCATATGGGCGCAGCCGTCGCGCAGGATCTGCACCACCGCGTCCTGATCCTTGGCCGGATCGAATTGCGTCTTCACCGCCTGCGGCTGGGTCATGACCTCGCTGAGCGCCAGTGCCGTTGCGAAGAGCTTGACGAGAATCATATCCATGCTGGGACTACGGGCACTCGGTTCGAGGGACGCAAAGCCTTTAAGACAACGGCGATTATAGCGATCCGATCCTTACAAAAAGACTTTTTTGCGGGCGGCGCCGGAGGCATTGCGAAAGGTGCGAGAATCGGACGATCTGGCGATGACACCGCGATGAATTGTCGCCGACATTGAGGCAAGCAGCCTTGGCGGCAAGCAACATTTGGGGGCAAGCGCCATGCTTTGCGAGACCTGCCGCTGGACCGAGCGGCCCGGCTTTATCCGCCGCCCGGCCGAGCCCAGCCCCGCGGTGGTCCGGGACGAAGCGGCCGATTTCATCCCCTGCCCCGATTGCGGCGGGGCGGCCATCGCCCATTGCTGCGAGGGTTTGTGCGAGCAGCCCGAGCCGGATGCGCCGGGGGCATTACCGAGTGGCGGGCAATAGCCCGTCAAAATGCCCGCGGTGCTGGAGCCAGGCCAGCAAGGCGAGCGCCGGCACGCTCGACAGCGCGCAGATGGCGAAAAACCATACCCAACCCGTGGCGTCGGCGATGTAGCCGGCGCCGGAGGAAAGATAGGTGCGCCCGAACGCCGCCAGCGCGGTGAGCAGCGCGTATTGGGTCGCGGTGTGCAGCGGATTGCGGCACAGTGCCGACAGGTAGGCGACGAAGATCACCGTGCCGATGGCGCTGGTGAAATTTTCGGCAACGATGGCGAAGGTGAGCCACGCTGCATTCAGCCCGACGACGGCCTGCCAGGAGAAGGCGAGATTCGCGAGCGCCTGCAGCACGCCGCCGATCCACAAACTCTTCGGCAGCGAATAAGCTCGCGCCACGAAGCCGCCGGCGAAGCCGCCGATCAGCGTCGCCGCCAGGCCGACGCCTTTGATGATCGCGGCGTATTCGTTGCGCGAAAAGCCGAGATCAATCACGAACGGCGCGGTCATCGCGCCCGACAACGCGTCGGTGAATTTAAAGAGCACGACGAATATGAGTGCGAGGAAGGCCAGATCGCGCGACAGAAACTCGGAAAAGGCGCCGACCGCGGCATCGATCACGCGCTTGAGCGACGTCTCGCGGGCATGGACGACATTGGCCGCAACTGATTTTTCCGGCTCGGTCGCGCATAACGTCGTGACGATGCCGATCACCACGAACGCCGCCATCACCACGTATCCCGCGCGCCATGCGGCGTGATGGTCGAGGCCGTAGCTCTGGAACCCGCTGACCAGGAATAGCGCGCCGGCGGTCGAGACCAGCATGCCGATGCGATAGGCGGCGACATAGGACGCCATGCCGGCCGCCTGTTCGCTCTCGTCCAGGCTCTCGACCCGGAAGGCGTCGACGATGATGTCCTGGGTTGCTGAAGCGGTGGCGACAAGCAGCGCGCCGAAGGCGACGACATACGGCGACAACGCAGGATCGGAGAACCCGAGGAAAACGATCGCGGCGATCAGCAGGAATTGCGACAGCAAGAGCCAGCCGCGGCGGCGCCCAAAACGCCGCGACAGCAACGGCACGTCGAGTGCGTCGATCAGCGGCGCCCAGAGAAATTTGATCGTGTAGGGCGTGCCGACCAGCGCGAACAGGCCGATGGTGCCGAGATTGACGCCGGACTCCCGCATCCAGATCAGCAATGTCGAGCCCGACAAAGCGAGCGGCAGACCCGACGAGAAACCGAGGAACAGAATGATAAGAACGCGCCGCTTGAGATAGACGGCAAGCGCGTCGGTCAACGACCGGCGGGATTTGGCGACGGTATCGGTGGCATCCGGCGTCGCGGCCATGCGCCGCTACTCGCCCGCTTCGAGCTTGCGCGTCATCGGCGCCGCAATAACGTTCGATTCGGCTGGTGTCAGAATATCGACTTCGACTTGTTGAATTCGTTCACCCCGGCTTTCGATTTTTTCAATCGAGATGATTGCCAGCCGAATGTCCTCGTTTGACTGATTGAAATGAGTTTGCAGCTTACGAACGCGTTCACCGAGTAAGCTCACATCCTTGACGAGGCGCGCGACTTCGTCGCGAATTTGGTCGGCGGCCTCACGCATGCGGGCGTCTTTTTGGCTTTGCTGCACCAACGCGATTGCCAACATGAGGAGTGACGGCGACATCAAGACAACGCGCTCGCGGTAGGCTTTTTGTACCAGATCGTCGAAGCCGTCGTGAACTTCGGCGTAGATCGCCTCCGACGGCACGAACATGAGCGCGAATTCTTGGGTCTCTCCCGGAATCAAATATTTCTCGGCGATATCGGTAACGTGCTTGCCGACGTCGGTGCGCAGCCGCTGACCGGCGGCTTTGCGGTCCTCATCGGACTTGGCGTCCCGATAGGCGGTAACGCTTTCGAGCGGAAATTTTGCGTCAATGACGAGCACGCGACTGTCGGGCATGAACACGCAGCAGTCGGGGCGAGTACGATTCGACAGCGTATGCTGGAACGCATAGGAGCCCTTGGGCAGACAATCCTGGATGATCGATTCCATCCGCCATTGCCCGAAGGCGCCGCGCGATTGCTTGTTGGCCAGCACGCTTTGCAGCGACGTGACCTGGGTGGCGAGATTGGTGATGTTCTTCTGCGCCGTGTCGATGACGGCGAGCCGCTCGTGCAGCTTTTGCAGATGCTCGCTCGTGTGCGCCGTGGTCTTTTGCAGCGAATCGCCGAGCCGGTGCGACACCGACTCCAGCCGCTCGTTGACCGCGGTCTGCAACTGCGATTGGCGGTCGCCGAGCATCCGGATCATGGCTTCGAGGCGCTGCCCCGTGGCGCTCTGCGCCTGCGCCAGCTCGGCCATGACGGCGGCCTGCGGCTCGGCCGGATTGCGGCCGCGCCAGAGCACGACAACCAGCGCCGCCACCGCGGCCAAAGCCACGACAACGGCCACAATCGCAAGCAGCGGCAGCATCTCGGTCATCGGGCGACTCTATGCAATTCGCAGGCGGCGTGAACGAAGAGCGAACGGTGATAGCCGTTCGCGGCCGCAGGATCAACGGCGGGGCTTGCAAAACATCGTCGATTGACCCCGCTTTATGCACCGCTTACATCGCGCACCATGGCTGTACACGACATCATAAAACTCCCGGACAAGCGGCTGCGGCTCGTTTCCGAGCCGGTCAAGCGCATCGACGACGGCATCCGCAAGCTGGTCGATGACATGTTCGACACCATGTATAAGGCGCCGGGCATCGGGCTCGCGGCGATCCAGATCGGCGTGCCCAAGCGGGTGATCATTCTCGACCTGTCGAAGAAGGAGGACGATCACAAGCCCTTGGTCTTCATCAATGCCGAGGTGACCTGGACGTCCGAGGAAAAGTCCAAATACGAAGAGGGCTGCCTGTCGATCCCGGAATATTACGAGGAGGTCGAACGGCCGGCCAAGGTCAAAGTCAAATATCTCGACCTCGACGGCAAGGCGCACGAGACCGAGGCGAAGGGTTTGCTGGCGACTTGCCTGCAGCACGAGATCGACCACATCAACGGCGTGCTGTTCATCGACCATCTCTCCAGACTCAAACGCAGCCTCATCATCAAGAAGTTCACCAAGGCGGCAAAGAAGGTGGAGGCGTGATTGGCGCTCCGCCTGGTTTTTATGGGGACGCCCGACTTCGCTGTCCCCACGCTGGTCGAGCTTCACGGCGCCGGGCATGAAGTCGCGGCGGTCTATACGCGCGCGCCACAGCCTGCCGGACGCGGACTGGAATTAAAGCCGAGCGCCGTTGCGCGTGAAGCCGAGCATCTCCACTTTCCCATCTTCACGCCCAAGACGTTGAAAGAGGCCGACGCTGCCACCGCGATGCGGGCGCATCACGCCGACGCCGCCGTGGTAGTCGCCTACGGGCTGATCTTGCCAAAGACCATCCTTGAGGCTTTTTCGCTCGGCTGTTTCAACGTGCATGCTTCGCTGTTGCCGCGCTGGCGCGGCGCGGCGCCGATCAATCGCGCCATCATGGCCGGCGACCACGAGACCGGCGTGACCGTGATGAAAATGGACGAAGGTCTCGACACCGGTGGCGTCGTCCTGCAGCAAGGGCGCGTGCAGCTCGACTCTGACTGGACCGCGGGCGAAATCCACGACGAGCTCAAGCGACTCGGCGCCGACCTGATGCTGCGTGCACTCGCCGCGCTGGAAAAAGGCCAGCTGCAATCGACGCCGCAACCCACGGAGGGCGCGACTTACGCCGCAAAGATCGCCAAGAGCGAGACGCGCATCGACTGGACCAGGCCGTGGAACGAAGTCCACAACCATTGCCGCGGGCTGTCGCCCTTTCCCGGCGCCTGGTGCGAGTTCCCCGGCGCCGGACGCGTCAAGATTTTGCGCACGACCAAAGGCGAAGGCAACGGACCGCCGGGGCGCGTGCTCGATGACAAGCTGACCATCTCATGCGGCAGCGGCGCCATCCGGCTCGTCGAATTGCAGCGCGCCGGCAAGCAGCCGATGGGCGCGGACGAGTTCTTGCGCGGGACGCCCGTTGCGCCCGCAACCGTGCTGCATTGATATGCCGCGCTACAAGCTCACCATCGAATACGACGGCATGCCCTATGTCGGCTGGCAGATGCAGGACAACGGCCCCACGATTCAGGGCGCGCTGACCGAAGCGATCGCGGCATTCACCGGAGCGCGTCCTATCGTGTACGGCGCCGGCCGCACCGATGCCGGGGTGCATGCGCTGGGACAGGTCGCCCATGTCGATCTCGCCAGGGACTGGGACAGCGACAATGTGCGCGACGCCATCAATTTCCATTTGCGCCCGCGGCCGATCGCGGTGCTGACGGCGGAACGGGTCGCGGAAACTTTCGACGCGCGTTTTTCCGCGACCAAGCGGTATTACCTCTATCGCATCAGCAACCGCCGCGCCGATCTCGCGCTGGAACAAAACCGCGCTTGGCGCGTGCCGCGCCCGCTCGACTGCGATGCCATGCACGCCGCCGCGCAAAAACTCATCGGCAAGCACGACTTCACCACGTTCCGTTCCACCGAATGCCAGGCCAAATCGCCGGTGAAAACCCTCGACCGCCTCGACGTCACCCGCGATGGCGACGATGTGCGCGTCACCGCGTCGGCGCGGTCGTTCCTGCAACACCAGGTGCGCTCGATGGTCGGCTCGATGGTCCATGTCGGGGAAGGCAAATGGAGCGCCGCCGATCTTGCCGCGGCGCTCGCCGCCCGCGACCGCACCGCCTGCGGCCAAGTCGCGCCGCCGCATGGGCTTTATCTGGTGCGGGTGGAGTATTGAGGCGTCAGCGTCGGTCGTGATTGTGCCCTCTCCCCTTGCGGGAGAGGGCTGCTCGGCGGTTCAACGTTAAAGATTGGGTGAGGGGTCGAGCCGCGCCCCCTCACCCAACCGTGTTTGTTGAAAGTCCTGCACTGCCCTCTCCCGCAAGGGGAGAGGGCACGCGCGCGAGCGCCGGGATGATTCACCCCAAATACTTCTCGATGATCCGCCGATACACCGCCGTGAGCGTGACCAGATCGGCGACCGGCGTACATTCGTCGACGCTGTGCATGGTCTGGCCGACCAGGCCGAATTCCAGCACCGGGCAATAATCCTTGATGAAGCGCGCGTCCGAGGTGCCGCCGGTGGTCGAGAGCTTCGGCTGGCGCCCGGTCACTTCGGCGATGGCGGCTGAGGCGAGATCGGTGAACGGGCCGGGTTTGGTGACGAAGACGTCGGCGTTCGACGGCTGCCAGTCGAAAGCATAATGCACGCGCCCGGCGGCAGCGTCACGGGCGCGCTGCTCGAGCAGCGTCTTGAGCGCGGCCTGGCTGTGGCGGTCGTTATAGCGGATGTTGAAGCGGGCGCGCGCCTCGCCCGGAATGAGATTGACGGTCGGATTGCCGACGTCGATCGAGGTGAATTCGAGGTTCGACGGCGCGAATTGCGCGCTGCCGTCGTCGAGCGGAGCTTGCAGCGCGGCGATCAAGGTCACCAACCCGCGGATCGGATTGTCGGCGCGGTCCGGATAGGCGACGTGGCCCTGCCGCCCGGTGACGATCAGGGTGCCGTTGAGCGAGCCGCGCCGGCCGGCCTTGATGGTGTCGCCGAGCACTTCCACATTGCTCGGCTCGCCGAGAAGGCAGTGGTCGAACGTTTCGCCGCGCTCGGCCGCCCATTGCAACAGCTTGACGGTGCCGTTGACCGCGACGCTCTCTTCATCGCCGGTGATGAGCAGCGAGATCGAACCGCGCTTCGGCTTGCCGCCGTTGGCCGCCAGATAATCGGCCGCCGCGGCGACGAAGCAGGCAATGCCGCCTTTCATATCGACGGCGCCGCGGCCGTAGAGCTTGTCGCCCGTGATCTCGCCGCCGAACGGCGGATGATGCCACGCCGCTTCATCGCCGGACGGCACCACGTCGGTATGGCCGGCAAATACCAGATTGGGTTTTTCCGAGCCGATGCGGGCGTAGAGATTCTCGATCGGTGCAGTGCCGGGCTCGGCGAAGGTCATGCGATGCACGGTGAAGCCCGCCTTCGCCAGCTCGCTCTGCAAATAGGCCAGCGCGCCGCCGTCCTCCGGCGTGACCGAACGGCAGCGGACAAGATCGCGGGCTATGGCAATGGGATCAGCGGTCATGCGTCAAGGATTTCGGCCACCGCGGGGCGCCGGTCAATCCCCAAGATCACCCGTGCGCCGGATTCATCTGCCGTTTGAGCGGGTCCGGCCCGAAACGGTTATATCCCGCGGTGCCGCGCCGGCAGCCGATCTCGACAAAACCCCAGATGACGAGCGCAATACCGCCGAGGATGCAAAGCCGAAGCCCCAGATACGACCACTCCGCGGACATGCCCACGGTATCGGCGGCGGCCCAGAAGATGAACCCACCGATAAGGACGAATACGAACGGACCGAAATAGAACAGCATGAGCCACCAGCCCGAGCGATCGCCGTCATGCAGCCGCTTGATGCACACCGCGATCCCCGAGACGAAAACCGCCAGGTTGACGACAGAGCTCAAGATTTGAAAAGCCACGCCGTTGCCCAGCACCCAGCCGACCAGTCCGAGCGCGATGTCGACAACGAGGAAGACAAGCAAGGCCAGCCAATATTTGGCCCGGTTGATGCGGCCGCGAAAGCTGAAGAAGAGTGACTGCCAATTCATTCGCCCCACTCGCCCCTTCGCATGTCATTCGCAAGCTTAAGTCTCCGCACCGGCGCACCCGGTTCAACCGCGTTGCGGCAGAGTCTCCGGCCCGAGCGGATCGGGCCCATAGCGGTTCGGCCCCGTCGTACCCTTGCGGAAACCCAACTCCACCAAAAAAGCCAACGCGAAGATTCCCAACAATATCACGACTATAAATGAAACCACATTTACGGATGACGTCACGTTCTGGTCCGGCAAGTCCGTCAGCCAACCAAATTCGACGAGAAAATAGTCCGCGACAAGAGCGGCATAGAAGACCCCTATCAGCCATATTGGAATATTGCGGTCATGGCCCCGCTTCACGTCAACTATGAACTGAGGATAGAGAAAAATCAGAAAGACGGCGTCGATCCACCGATCCCCGGCTTTTGCCTCCCAATCCCCGCTGAGCAATGCGATTATTAATGCGCCAATGAATCCAGCAACAAGCTCTGCCGCAAATATCGCGATCGACGTGAGCCAGAATGTTTTTCGGCCGATACGGCCGTCAAAACTGCCAAAAAAATGAATCCATCTCATCGCCGCGCCGTCCCAGCCCGCAAACCCGGTCCATAGCGACTTTCTTCCCAACGTGGCGCGGCAGTCAACTACGGCCCCAGCGGATCCGGCCCGTAGCGGTTCGGCCCGGTCGTCCCCTTGCGCAAGCCGAGCTCGACCAGAAGCGCCAGGCCGAACACCGTGAACGGCACGGCGATGACCAGAGAGATGAGGCTCGGCGCGTCGTCGGTGCCGGCGAGGCCCAGTACGGTGAGCAGATCGAGCAGCACGCCGGCGGCGAAGAAGGCGCCGATCAGCCACAGCGGCATGTTGCGGTCCTGGCCGCGCTTGGCGGCGACGGCGAATTCCGGATAGGTGAAAGCGAGATCGACGATGGCGCTCAAACGGTCGCCCTGGATCTGCTCGGCGATGAAGTGGCCGAAAATCTCAGCGACCGTCACCACGCCCATGGCGATCCAGAACGTCTGCCGGCCGATGCGGCCGTCGAAGCTGTTGAAGAGATAGACCCAATCCATCGGCAGGATTTTGTTCACGGACTTGCTTTGTTCAAGCGCTGGCAGCTTCAATCGCGCAGCAGTTCGTTGATCGAAGTCTTGGCGCGGGTCTTTTCGTCGACGCGTTTGACGATGACGGCGCAGTAAAGGCTCGGGCTCGCCTCACCGTTCTTGCCCAGCTTGCCCGCCGTGGTGCCCGGCACCACAACCGAATAGGCCGGCACCTCGCCCTGAAAAATCTCGCCGCTGTCGCGGTCGACGATTTTGGTCGAGGCGCCGATGAACACGCCCATGGACAGCACCGCGCCTTCACGGACGATGACGCCTTCGGCGACTTCCGAGCGCGCGCCGATGAAGCAATTGTCCTCGACGATCACCGGCCCCGCCTGCAGCGGCTCGAGCACGCCGCCAATGCCGACGCCGCCGGAGATGTGACAGTTCTTGCCGATCTGCGCGCAGGAGCCGACCGTCGACCAGGTGTCGATCATGGTGCCGGAATCCACATAGGCGCCGAGATTGACGAACGACGGCATCAGCACCACGCCGGGCGCGATATAGGCGGAGCGGCGCACCACGCAGCCGGGCACCGCGCGGAAGCCGGCGGCGCGGAAATTCTTGCCGTTCCAGTGGTCGAATTTCGACGGCACCTTGTCCCACCACGCTGCGTGGCCCGGGCCGCCGGAGATTTCGCTCATGTCGTTAAGCCGGAACGACAGCAGCACCGCCTTCTTGAGCCATTGATTGACGTGCCAGCTGCCGTCGGCCGCCTTCTCGGCGACGCGCACTCCGCCGCGATCGAGCAAGTCGAGCGCTTGCTCGACCGCCTCGCGCACCGCGCCCTTGGTCGATGGCCCGATGGTGTCGCGCTGCTCGAAGGCTGCGTCGATGGTCTTGGCGAGATTGTCCGTCCCGGCTGACATGAAATCACTCCCCGCTGCGCGGTTTGTCGGAGCGTGCCGATGCGATGTCAAGCGGCGCTTGACATCGCGCGCAACCAAACTGGAACCTTTCTTGCATGGTACGCATTGCAAACGAGGCGAGCAAAGGGCGTGCAATGATCACGATGGCAATAGGGCTCGGCGCCGGCGTGTTTTACTGGCTGGGCATTTACAAGCTGGCGTTCTGGATTCTGGTTTATGCGATCGTCTATGGCGGCTTGAGCGTGTTGCGCGGCCACGGCCAAATCCAACCGGTCTATCGGCGCGATTCCGGCCTCGCCATCGCGGTTCTCATTCCGGTCGCCTGGCATATGGCCGGGCTGGCCGGTTATCTGTAGCCCGGATGAAGCGCAGCGAAATCCGGGACCGGACTTGACGCTGGAACGCAGAACCCCGGATTGCGCTTCGCTCCATCCGGGCTACGTGCGGGCGGCGATCGCGCGCAAAAATCCGGCCAGATCGTCGGTGACGTGATCGACATGGGGCGCGTCGCGGCCGGCGAGCTCCCAGTCCTCGCGCAGCACTACGCGGGCACCTTGCGGCACCACCAGCACCGTGGTCATGCCGAGCGCGTGCGGCACTTCGAGATTGCGGGCGAGATCCTCGAAGATCGCGGCCTTTTTCGGATCGACGTCGTGGCGGGCGAGGAAGCGCTCGTAAACCACCGGCTGTGGTTTTGGTTCGAGTTCGGCCGCCCGGATGTCGAACACATCGTCGAAGTGATGCTCGATTTCAAGTCGGCGCAAGACCGCGTCGGCATGCTCGCGGGTGCCATTGGTCAAGATGAGCTTGCGGCCGGAAAGATGCGCGATGGCGGCGCCGAGCGCGGGGTTCGGCGTCAGCGGTGAGTGGTCGATCTGGTGCACCATTTCCAGGAACTCATCCGGTTGCAGGCCGTGCTCCGTCATCAGCCCGCGCATGGTGGTGCCATAGCGCTTGTAATAATCCTTCTGCAGCCGGAACGCTTCGTCGTGGGTGATCTTCAAGAAATCGACGATGTAGTCGCGGATGCGCACGTCGACTTGCTGCCAGAGATTCAGGTGATGCGGATAAAGCGTGTTGTCGAGGTCGAAGACCCAGGTCTCGACGTTGGCAAAACCGCGCGCAGGGCGCTCCATCATTCCAATCGCTCGTTCGTGAGATCAAACAGAAACAAAAAGGCCCAGAAAGCGGCCTTGATCGCTTGGACAGCACTCTGTTCGCGTTGGCAATCTTGTCAAGGGCGGCGCCAAGCGCCGCCGCCTTCGGCGGTCACCGACCCTTGACAAGATTGCCAACGCGAACAACCAGCATCCAAGCGATCAAGGCCGCCATGTGCTCCGCGTAAAATGCATTTAGCGACTCGCTATTGCCACACTTCCCGGCAACCAAGCGCGCCGCGCGGCTTCGAATCAGTTCCAGCAGCCGGCGCGCAGGGAGCAATCAGTGCGGCGGCGGCTACGGCGATCAATTCCGTTCTTGCTGGCGATATTTTTCGGCATGATCGCCGGCGTTCTTGTCGCCGGCGTCGCGATCCTGGCCGCGCATCCCTGACGGCAACTAGCCGGCCTCGCGCCACGACGCGGCCGGCACCAAGCCTTTGAGCGCGCCGTCGTGTAGCCGCACCGGATCGCGCTCACCCTCCATGGCCAGCGCCAGCACCGAGCGCGCCAGCTCGTCCGGCTTCACCGTGGTGTTGCCGATCGCTTTCAAGGTCAGCCACGCCTCGTCGAACGCGGCTTCCAGGACGACCAGCGTCTTGGGATCGAAGGAATTGTTATGGAACCCGCGCATCGACCGCCCTCACCGCGGCTCGCCAGATACGAACTTTACGGAATTCGTCAAGCCTGCGCGGGAACTTGGCCGAGTTTGTGACGCGTGGAGAGGGTTTGGATCAATTGCAATTGATCGGAAGTCGCCGTGCATCGCAATCTCGGTAATCAGCTTCTTCAAGATCGCGTCGGCGAAAGTCTCATAATTCTCGGCCGGAATCATGAACGCTCCCGGCCCACCGATGACATTGTCATAATAATAGCGATCGAGAAACGGCTCGATGGAGAGGATCGGCAGGCCGTTGATGCCGACGCCGTCATGGACCGCTTGGTCGCGCGCCTGGGTCACCGGGCGGCCGGAGTTGTTGGAACCGTCGCCGGAAATGTCGATCACCCGCCGCGCGGGATTGCACGGACATTGCGCCAGGAGCAGGCGGGAATAGTCGATGGCGCCGGAGATCGAGGTGCCGCCGCCGAACAATTGGCGTGGCGCAGCTTCGATAGCGCTCGCGAGCGCATTCACGCTCGCCTCGTCCTTGACCAGCAACCAATCGACCACCACCACATGCAGCTGCGGCCCGGTCCATTGCACCATGGTGACGGCGATCGACTGGGTCATCAGCGAGCGGATCGAGTTCAAAACCTTCGGGCTGCGGAAGGCCACCGCATAGCCCTGCTTCTGCAATTCGAAGCGCCGGTTGTCGACGCTGCCGGAGGCATCGACCGCGAGCACAAGCGCCAGCGCGACGTCGTTTTTCTGCTCTGCCGGCGGCGCCTGCGTTTGCGCAGGCGCCGGAGCGCAGAAGGCGGCCAGCGCGATGGCCGCCCGCAATACCGACGTCCAGTTCACGCGCTCAGCCGCGGCACCAGGCGCGCGGCATTGCCGCTCATGATCGCTTGCAGATCGGCTGCCGGCAGATTGAGCTGCCGCAAATTGTCGATCTGGTTGAGCGGGAAATACGGATAGTCGGTGCCGTAAGTGATCTGCGACACCGGCACGAGCTTCATCAATGCCGCCATCGCGGCGGGATGCGTGGCATTGGCAGTGTCGTAGTACAAGCGCCGCAGTTCCGCTTCGATGCCGTCGGGGGCGAAGCTGCCGACGTTGCCCGCCCGGTCGTAGAACGCCTCAATGCGGCCGGCGAGGAACGGGATGGTGCCGCCGGCGTGGGAGAACAGCCACTTGATGTCACGCTGATGCGCGAAGCTGCCGCTGAGCAGCAGGCTCGTGACGGTGCGCGTGGTATCGTGCGGCACCTCGATCACCGCCGGGAAGGCGCCGACGCTGAGCCGGCCGCAGCAGCCCGCCACCAGCGGATGCACGTAGACCGTCGCCTTGCGGCGGTTGAGCTCTTCCAGGATCGGCTTGTAGGCCGCATCGCCCAGCCACTTGTCGCCGTAGTTGGTCTGCAGGTTGATGCCGTCGGCGTGCAGCGTGTCAAAGACGTATTCGATTTCTTTAAGAGTTCGCATCGGCGTCGAGCATCGACAGCGGCGCGAACAACCCGTAACGGCCGGGATGGCTGCGCACCATCTCGGCGCCGAAGTCGCAGGCCAGCCGCGCCATGTCGTGCGCTTTCTCGACGCCGGTGTCGAACCACACGCCGGGTGTCGAGGCGAGCGACAGCATGCTCGTGGTGATGCCGTTCTTATCCATGGCCTCAAGATCGTTTTCCGGCGTCCAGGCGGCCTGCACGCCGAAATGCGGAATCTTGCGCTGGTCTTCCCAGTCGAGCCACGCCTTCATGTAGACCGGCGGATAGAAGTGATGATGAGTGTCGACCAGCTTGGCCGGCGCGGCTTGTGCCGACGCGTCTTCACCGGGCAGCAGCGTCGTGGCGCCGACGGCCGCGGCGCTGGCGAGAAACGTCCGGCGCGAGACGCAGCAACTGCAGGTGGCCGAGAATCGATGCGCGGTCCTTGGCGTGTTCATAGGCTCCTCCCGGGTTTTTTCGCTCGCGATGTTACACCGTCAGCGCCACAACTGGAATGCGACCAGCGCCGCCAGCATGATGGCGCTGCCGAGCCCCTGGAGCGGCGTGATCACCTCGCCGAGAATGAGCGCGCTGAGCACCGTCGCCACGAGCGGCTCGAGATTCATGATCAGCGCGCTGCGGAACGGCCCGATGCGGGTCGTCGAAATATACAGCGTCAAAACCGCAACCGCCGTGCAGACGCTGACGATGGCAACCGCCATCCAGCCGTAGGCGGTCCGCGGCGCTTGCCAATGCATGGTCACGGCGGCGGCCGCGGCAAAAATCGCGGTCGAGGACATCAGCGAATACCACGCCGTCAATCGGGGATCGAGTTTTTGCAGCTCGGTGCGCGCGACCAAGAGAAACACCGTGCGGCACAGCGCGGCGCCGATGGCAAATCCCAATCCCGCGAGCGACAAGTGGTGCGGATAGGCGCCGATCGTCAGCGCCAGGCCGAAGAACGCCACCAGGGCGGCAAGCATGCCCTGCCAGCCAAGCCGCTCCACGCCGAACAGCGCGGCGCCGATTCCGGTCAATAGCGGATAGATGAAATAGGTGAGAACGGCGATCGGCACGGTGATGAGATCGATGGCCTTGAACAGGCCATAGACGATTGCCGCGAACAACACGCCGAGCCCGAGCGCGATGGCCCGCGTGCGCGGCGTTGCCGGCAGCGGCGCCACGCCGATACGCAGATACAAAAATAAAATGCCGACACCGGCGACACCACGGGCCAGCGCCAGCGTCAACACGTCGGCGCCGGCGGCGAGGGCCACCTTGGCGAAAGTATCGCCGATGCCGAATGCCGCCGCGGCAATGATGCCCGGCCCAAGGGCGTGAAGCCGCTCGCGCACGCTGCCTGATCCCATGGGCGTCAGTGATGAATGAGCGTGCCGGAGCCGAGCTCGGTGAACAATTCGAGCAGCACCGCATGCGGCACCTTGCCGTCGAGGATGACGACGCCTTCGACGCCGTGGTCGAGCGCCTCGATGCAGGTCTCCACCTTGGGGATCATGCCGCCCGAAATGGTGCCGTCGGCGATCAGCCGCCGCGCGTCGTCGACAGACAGCTCCTTGATCAGGCTCTTCGACTTGTCGAGCACGCCGGGCACGTCGGTGAGCAGCAACAGGCGCTTGGCCTTGAGCGCGCCGGCAATCGCTCCCGCAAAGGTGTCGGCGTTGACGTTGAAGGTGCCGCCATTGGCGGCGGCGGCGACCGGCGCCAGCACCGGAATGAGCTCGCGGCCGAGAATCTGCGACAGCACCGTGGTGTCGACCTTGTCGGGCTCACCGACAAAGCCGAGATCGATGACTTTCTCGATTGCGGAATCCGGATCGATCACGGTGCGGGTGAGCTTGCGCGCCACCACCATGTTGCCGTCCTTGCCGCACAAGCCGACTGCCTTGCCGCCGGCCTCGTTGATGTAGCCGACCATCTGCTTGTTGATGGAGCCGGCCAGCACCATTTCGACGATTTCCAGTGTCTTGGCGTCGGTGATGCGCAAGCCGGCGGCGTATTGCGACTGCACGCCGACCTTTTTCAGCATCGCCTCGATCTGCGGGCCGCCGCCATGCACGACGATCGGATTGATGGCAGTCTGCTCCAGAAGCACGATGTCGCGGGCAAAATCGCGGGCGAGCTGCTCATCGCCCATGGCGTGGCCGCCGTATTTCACGACGATGATCTCTTCGTCGTAACGCTGCATATAGGGCAGCGCTTCGGACAGGATACGGGCCTGCACCGCGGGGCTTACGGGGTCGCTTGCGCTCATCGGATTGGTCTTCCCGGCATATTTTTCGGCGCAGCTTATGTAGCGGTGCGCACGGCGCACGACAACTCATTCAGCCGGTGCCGGCCCGATATAGGTCGAGGCCGGCCGGATCATGCGGCCGGTTTGCCGCTGCTCCATGGCATGCGCCAGCCAGGCGGCGCAGCGCGCGACGGCAAAGACCGGGGTGAAGGCGTCGCGCGGCAGGCCGATGGCGTCGAGCAACAGGCCTGCGTCCATCTCGATATTGGCCTCGACTCGGCGGCCGGGCTTGCGGCGCTGCAGCGCCGCGACCGCGCGGCGTTCGACGTCTACGACAAAGCCGAGCCGTGCGGAGTTCGGGATCAAGGCGCTTGAGCGCGGCGCGCAACAGGTCGGCGCGCGGATCGCGATGGCGGAAGACGCGATGACCGAAGCCCATCAGACGGCCGCCGGAAGCAAGCTTTTGCTCGATCCAGCCGTCGATGTTGCCGCTCGCCTCGATCTCGTCGAGCATATCGAGCGCGAGCCCGGGCGCGCCGCCGTGCAATGGACCGCAGAACGCGCAATAGCCGCCCAGCACCGCGGCGGCGAGCGAAGCGCGCGACGAGACGACGACGCGCGCCGCGAAGGTGGAATTGCCGAGGCCGTTGTCGATGACGGTCGCGAGATACGTGTCGAGCGCGGCGGCGCGTTGCGGCGCGACCGGCGCGCCGGCGATCATGTGCAACAGATCGGCCGCGGTGGCGAGCGACGGATCGGGCGCGATTGGCGGCTTGCCGGCATGGGCGCGCACGAGGACTGCGATCGCCACCGGCAATGTCGCGAGGATCGCTGCGGGCTCGGTATCGTCCGGCAACGCCGCAAGCGCGATGCGCAAACCTTCGGCCAGCGGCCGCGGCGCCGCGCAGGCAAGCCATTCGCCGCTCCGCGCGAACGCGGCGGCGCGCGCTGCGGCGAGCCCTTCGCGCATGCCGGCGCGGGTGAGGCCATGGTCGGCAAAGCCCTCCCACATCACCGCCACCGCGCCTTCATAGCCTTGCTCGGCGGCGAGACGCTCGATGGTGTGACCGCGCACCCAGACCGCGCCGGTCTCGCCATCGGCATGGCTCAGCACCGTTTCCACAGCGATCACGCCTTCCAGCCCGTCGTTCATGACGGGTGCCCTTGGACGTCTTTGGTTCGCGCGCCTTGCTCGGCGAGGAGCCGCGCGACGGCGGCGCGCAACAGATCGATGCCGGCGCCGGTCCGCGCCGAGGTGGCGATCAGATCGGGAAACGCCGCCGGCCGCTTTCGCACCGCCGCTTTGACCGCCTCGGTGCGCTCGGCGAGCGCCGCTTCCTCGATTTGATCGCATTTGGTCAGCACGATCTCGTGGCTGACGGCGGATTTGCTCAACGTATCGAGAATAGCGTCGTCGACGTCTTTCAGCCCATGCCGCGCGTCGATCAGCACGTAGACACGCGCCAGCGTGGCGCGGCCGCGCAGATAGTCATGGATGAGATCGGTCCAGGCGGCGACCTTGCTCTTGGCCACCGCCGCATAGCCGTAACCCGGCATGTCGGTCAGCACGAGCCGATCCGGGCCACCAAAGAAGATCAGTTGCTGGGTACGGCCGGGCGTATTCGAGGTGCGCGCCAGCGCGCGGCGGCCGGTGAGCGCATTGATCAGGCTCGACTTGCCGACATTGGAGCGGCCGGCAAACGCGATCTCCGGCGCACTCATCGGCGGCACCGAGTTCGAGCCCACCCGCCGCGGAGATAAAATCCCACGCACCGGCAAACAAGCGCCGGCCGGCCTCGATCTCGGCAGCGGAAAAGTCGCCCATGGTGTCGGCTCTGCGTTCGCCCGCGGTTTGGCGCAACGTTACCGGGCTTCGTATCGCCGACAACGGCCCACTAAGAAAGCAAAAAGGGGACGTCGCGCCCCCTTTTTCCAACCAAAGCCGGATAAACGCAGCGCGCTAGGCGGCCGCCTCGGCGATGCGGTCGCGCCACTTGCCCGAAGTTGGCGCATAGACCGGGTTCTTAGCGTTGCCTTGGTAGCGCGCGGCAGCCGCTACCGCGGAAATGCCGATCTGCCTGTAGCAGCCGGCCAGCACCGTGCCTTCGCCGTGGATTTTGCGGTCATTGCCCTTCTTTGGATTGGTCTTTCTAGCCAAGTCCGCGAACGCGGCGTGCATTATGCAACCCCATTCCCATTCCGGTGAGTGATGCTCAAATCATAAGCGGCGAGTGCGGCGGAAATGGGCGACAAATCGTGCGCTGTCGTGACATTTCGACCCCACGGCGGCACCAGATACCGGCCATGGTAAACCCTTGCTTAATGGGTACGGGGTATCCTGGCCGCGACTGATGGGTTTGGGCACGAATCCGCCGATTATCCAAAGGAACCTGAGGATAGTGCGGCATTCCTGCAACACCCAGCGCCGACTATGCGGGACAGACACCTTATCGGCTGGAAACTGCAGCGCGATTTGGTTATTGAAATCGAGGCATTTCGGGGCGGGCGTGAGCGGGGGTGGTGGGAAGTAGGCGACCATGACCATGCGTACGATAGCATTTCTGATTATGGGCTTGATGCTCGGCGGCTGCATGCAGGAGACGCTTGAGCCGGCAACTCAAGTCTCCTGGAAGCCGCGCGACAAGGAACTGATGTCGAACCTGCCCTATGCGCAGGCGTCGATACCTGAGCCCTATCGCCGTCACCTCGTCAGCTTCGACCGCAAGGAAGCGCCGGGTTCGATCATCGTCGATAGCGACAACAAGTTCCTCTACTACGTGCTGCCGAACCACCAGGCGATCCGCTACGGCATCACCGTCGGCGAAGATGCGCAGGTGTGGAGCGGCATCGCCAAGGTCGGCCGCATGGAAGAATGGCCGGGCTGGACGCCGACGCAGGGCGAGCAGCAGCGGCTCGGTCCACTGCCGGCTTACGTCACCGGTGGCCCGCATAATCCGCTGGGCGCCCGCGGCCTGTATCTATTCTCCGGCAACAAGGACACGCTGTACCGCATCCATGGCACCAATCAGCCGGAATATATCGGCCAGGCGATCTCCTCGGGCTGCATCCGCATGACCAACGAAGACGTCATCGACCTTTATAGCCGCGTCAAAATGGGCACCATCGTCGTGGTGCTGGCGCCGCAAAGCCAGGCGATTGCGCCATCGCGCGTCGCCAGCGGCCTGGATTCAGCGGCGAGGCCAAACTAGGCCAACAAAGTTTTAGCGTCGGGGGATGCTAACGGCGCCGACTTCGGTCGGCGCCGTTTCTTTTTGGCTCGACGGAGCATACGCCTGACGCCCGCTGCTTGCACTGCTGCCTGCCACTGTGCCAGCATCGATGCGGTTCCAAGGAGGCTCGCGCGATCATGCCCAACATCACGATGCTGGATATCGAGGCGCTGCGGCAGACCAAGCTGAAGCCCTATATCGACAAGTGCCTCGAGCACCGCGCCCCGGATCCGGGCTTTCACGCCATGATGGGTCACAATATCGACCTGTGCGAGGCGATGTTCGTGGCCTGGGACGCCTGCTTCAACAAAGGCCGCATTCCGCACAAGCTCAAGGAAGTCATCCGGGTTCAGCTGTCCCGCGCGGCGCGCTGTACCTATTGAGGGAATGTCCGGTCTGCTTCGGCGAAGCGACAGGGATTATCGGAAGCGCTGCTCGAGGAAGGCATCGACAATTATGCCGAGAGCGGGCGCTTTACCGCGGCAGAGAAGATCGCGCTGGGTTACAGCGAGCTGATGTCGGTCAACCCCAACGCGGTCGATGCCGCCTTTTTCGACGAGCTGCGCAAGCATTACGGCGACGACGAGATCGTCGAGCTTGGCGCCTTCATCGGCTTCAATCTCGGCTATCACACGTTTTTCGGCACGCTGAAATTCTATCCGCTGTTCTCGCCCGACGGCCGCCTGGTGAGCCAGGAGGAGTCGGAAAAGCTCTATGGCGCGGCGCCGGCCTCGCTGCAAAACCCGGAGGCCGCGGAATGAGCCACATCGCGCCGGTGCCGAAAGAGGCGATCACCGATCTCGAATTGCGCGCCTTGATGGCCGAGGGCGAGGCTTTGGGCGTGCCGGACGATCTGTTTCCCCGCATCATCGCGCGCGCGCCCGAGCAGGCCGTGCCGCTGATGCGCGCGCTCTTGATGAGTCACGCCCGGGGCAACGTCGATCACAAGCTCAAGGAAATCATGCGCATTCTGCTGGCGCGGTTTGCCAACGACAAATATTTCGCCAGCCTGCGCTCCAACAAGGCGCGCGCCATGGGCTTGACGGAAACGCGCATCGATGACGGCTGCTTCGCCTACGAAGACGCCAGCAAAGGATTTAGCGCAGCCGAGAAATGTGCGCTGCGCTACGCCGACCTGATGTTTCTCGACGCCAATCAGATCGACAAAGCGTTCTACGACGAATTGAAGAAGCACTGGAGCGAGGCGCAGATCATGGAGCTGGGCGCCTTCATCGCGTTCCATTACGGCATGCAGATGTTCATGCGCTCGCTGGGTGCGAAGGCGGGCTAGGTCTCGCTTAGGGAGCCTCAAATCCGTTCGCCTGCCAGATCACATTGGCCTTCGGCGACGAGATGTAGCCAACGAAAGCTTTGCTGGTATCTCGGTCCTTGCCGCTCGCGACGATCCCCGATGCGAAAAGCGTATATCGCTGAATGGCCGCAGGTAGCGGACCTATGAGGTCGACAGTCGGAACGCTAACGATTTCGCTGATTTGATTGAAACCAATCTCGACATCGCCTCGCGCCACGGCTTCAAACCGCTCCGAGCGCTGCTTGAACACGATCGTTTTCGTTTTCATTTCCTCGGCAATACCCAGACGTTCGAATAATTCGATGAGGTAAAGGCTGACCGGGGCTCCGGCGGCCGGATCGTTGTAGCCGATAGATTTCGCTGCCATCATGGTTCGCTTGAACGCTTCGACCGAGGCAATGTCGGGTTTCGGAGCGTCCTTTCGCACAAACACTCCAACGCCGACCTTGGCAAGGTCGAGGCGGCTGCCCGCTAGAACCTTACCTTCGCGCACCAACATATCGATCTGTGCTCCCGAGACGATCGCCACGTCGGCGACCTCCCCTTTCAGAATGCGATCGGTCATGGCTCCGATTGCCCCGTCGAGATCGGACAGCACTTTGTGTCCCGACGACTGCTCGAATTTAGGAACGAGATCGCTTATGACCGGAGCCACCGCAGAACCGGCGACAAGCTTGATCTCCGCTGCGCTTACAGCACGAGCGCAGACAACCAGCGCACCGAGTACGCATGTGAATATCCGCAGTTTCATGGCATGCCCCGTCCCTGCCAACTCCACGTGCAGCTACTGCAGATCGCGGCAGCTAAGCAAGGAATCTAAGCACCTAGCTCGATATGCAAAATCTCCGGCGGCACGCCGAGGCGGGCCGGGATGATGCTGGTGCCGAGCCCGCCCGAGACGATCAGATGCCGTTCGTCCTCGACGACGTGGCCGTAGGCGAAGCGCGCGCCGTAACGCGACGGCACGAAGTGCGGCCAGAGGAACGGCACGCGGATCTGGCCGCCGTGGGTATGGCCGGCGAACGTCAGCGCGACGCGCGGCGGCACGCGCGGGAAAATGTCCGGCTCGTGGACCATGAGCAGGACCGGATCGTCGGTCTTGATGCGCGACAGCGTCAGCGGCAGATCGTCGACGCCGCGATAGTGGCCGTGGCCGAGCGGAATGGCCAATTGGTCGCCGATGCCGGCGATCCAGAAGCGCTGCCCCGCCGGTCCCAGCAAGACGGCGTCGTTTTCCAGCACCGGAATGTTCACGCCGGCGAGCGCTGCGCGCACGCCATGCAAATCGTGCCACCAATCGTGATTGCCGAGCACCGCCCAGATGCCGAGCGGCGCCGCAAGCCGCGCCAGCTCCGCCGCCCAGACCGGATCGGACACCTTGGTGATGGCGAAGCGGTACGAGGCGATGAAGTCGCCGAGCAACAGCACGATGTCGGAATTCAGCGCACTCGCCCGATCGACAATGCGGCGGATGTGCTCGAGCTGCATATCGGGACCGCCGGCATGAAGATCGGCGATCACGGTGATGGAGAGCTTGCGGCCCGCGGGCCAGCCCGGCAAAGCCGGCGCATAGCGCGTGACGACGAGGCCGTCGGGTTCGATTGCCGCGGCATAGACCGCGGTCCCCGCCGACAGTCCCAACAAACCCGCCGCGCCGGTAAGCACGCGGCGGCGCGTGACGCGCGGCTTGGCGGCAGGCTCCGGTCGTCGCGCGGTTCCGGGCGGGATGTCGGCTTTCATGGGCGGCTTATAGCGTGCAAGTGATGACAGTGTGTTACCGCGGCTTCACGTCTGCGCGAGGCGCGCGCCGTTAACCCAATCCAGCGTCTTGTCGAGCGCGCGGGTGAGCCGGTCGAACAGGTCGTCGGTCTCGGCCGCGCTGATAATGAGCGGCGGGCACAGCGTAATGACATCTCCCAGCACCGCGCGCACGATCAGGCCTTCGGCTTCGGCGAATTGCACCGCTTTGGCGGCGACACCGTGTTGCGGCGCAAAGGCGCGTTTGTCGCGCTTGTCGGCGACGAGTTCCACGCCGCCGATCAAACCAAGCCCGCGCGCCTCGCCGACCAGCGGATGTTGATTGAGCGCCGCGAGCCGGGCCTGGAATTGCGGCGCCCGCGCGGCTGCGGTTTCGAAGATGCGGTCGCGGGCATAGATTTCGAGCGCCTTGAGCGCCACCGCGGCGGATACCGGATGGCCGCCGTAAGTGAAGCCGTGGCCGAACACGCCGATCTTTTTGCTCTCGGCGAGCAGCGCCTGATACATCGCCTCCTGAATCATCACGCCGGCGATCGGCAGGTAGGCCGACGATAGCGCCTTGGCGATCGAGATCGAGTGCGGCTTGAAGTTCAGCTTGTCGCAGCCGAACGTCGTGCCGAGCCGGCCGAAGCCGCAGATCACCTCGTCGGAGATCATGAACACGTCGTATTTGGTGCAGACCGCCATGATCTTTTCGAAATAGGTTTTCGGCGGCACGATCACGCCGCCGGCGCCCATCACCGGCTCGGCGATGAATGCCGCCACCGTGTCGGGGCCTTCCTTGACGATCAGCGCGTCGAGCTCTTCGGCAAGGCGCGTGGCGAATTGTTCCTCGCTCTCGCCATCTTGCGCGAAACGATAATGATGCGGGCAACTGGTGTGCAAAAAGCCCGGCAGCGGCAGATCGAAGTCGCGGTGATTGGCAGGCAGCCCGGTCAGCGACGCCGCCACGATGGTGACGCCGTGATAGCCCTTCACGCGGCTGATGATTTTCTTTTTGTTCGGCCGGCCGAGCGCATTGTTGAGATACCAGACCAGCTTGACCTGGGTGTCGTTGGCCTCCGATCCGGAATTGCAAAAGAAAACCTTCGAGATCGGCACCGGCGCAATCTCTTTCAGTTTCTCCGCAAGCTCGATGGCCGGATCGTGGCTCTTGCCGGTGAAGAGGTGCGCAAACGACAGCTTGCGCATCTGCGCTGCCGCGGCCTCGACCAGCTCTTCGTTGCCGTAGCCGAGCGCCGTACACCACAGCCCCGCCATGCCTTCGATGTAGGGCTTGCCCTCGGTATCGTAGACATAGACGCCCTGGCCGCGCTCGACGATGAGCGGCCCGGTGTCGCGAAAGCCGGACAGGTTGGTGTAGGGATGCACCAAGGTCTCGACGTCGCGGGTGGCGAGATTGCTGAGCGGGGGCATAAGAATCCTTTGACCGATCCCGAAGGATGCGCCGCCATTGTGGCGCGCTGTGGCCCAAGCCGTCAAAGGCGGATCATTCCGGCTTGATGCCGGCAGCCTTGATGATCGGCCACCACTTGTCGATTTCGGACATGTGAAAGGCGGCGAGCGCCTGCGGCGTCTGCTGTTCGCGCGGCGGAATCTCCTGGCCCAGATCGTCCAACCGCTGGCGCAATCCGGCGTCGGCCAAGGCGGCGACCGCGGCGGCATTGAGCTTGGCGACGATGGCTTCGGGCGTCGATTTCGGCACCCAGAACGCCTGCCAGAACGACAGGGCAAGCTCGGGCACGCCGGCCTCCTCGATGGTCGGGATGCCGGGCGCCGGCGCCCAGCGAGTTTTGTCCATGATGGCGAACGCCTTGACCGAGTTGCTCTTCAGATAAGGCAACATCTGCGAGGCTTCGGCGCCCATGCGCAGATCGATCTGGCCGGCGAGCAGGTCGGTCAATGCCGGCGCCGCGCCGCGATAGGGCACCAGTTGGATCTGCGTGCCGGTGAGTTTCTGAAAATAAATGGCGCCGACCTGGCTCGGGCTGCCGACGCCGATGGTGCCCGACGTCGCCTTGCCGGGATTGGCCTTGAGCCAGGCGATCAGCTCCTGCACGTTGTTCGCCGGTAGCGTCTTCCGGCCGACCAGCATCAGCGGCGACGACGCCAACAGCGCAACCGGCGCGAAATCGTTCTTCACATCGAACGACACTGGATAGACCGCCGGCGTGCCGACGAGGCTCGTCCAGTTGCCGAGAATCATGGTGTAGCCGTCGGGCTCGGCGCGCGCGACGCGGGCCACGGCGATGCTGCCGCCGGCGCCGCCGACATTCTCGACCACCAGCGGCTGGCCGAGCGCAATGCGCATCGGCTCGGCCAGAAGCCGCGCCAGCGTATCGACCGGCCCGCCGGCGGGAAACGGCACGATGACGGTGATCGGCCGCGTCGGATAATCGAGCGCGGAAGCGACGCGTGACAATGCGGGTGCGGCGGCAACGGCGCCCGCCAATGACAGGAATGTCCGGCGCGGAAGTTTCATCGCGCGTCTCCCGGAGCGCGCACGATAGCAGCCGTGCTCTTTGGTCGATAGGGCTTGCCTAGTCGAGCCTCACCTTGTTCTCGTAGAACGTCCACAACAGCGCAAACAGCCGCGGATTGAAGGTGCCCGCGGCGCAGTCGCGCGCCTCGTCTTCGCTCAAGGGGATGGCGCCGCCCATGATTTCCGCCTGCAGCTGGATTTGCGCGTTCTCTTCCAAAAACGTGCAGGCGAAAAACGCTTCCTCAGCGGTCGCACCGACCACGACGCTGCCGTGGCCGCGCATCTGCGCCACGCGATGGTTGCCGAGCGCGCGGGAAAGGTCTGCGGCCTGGCTGTCCAACACCACAAGCCGCGGATTGTCCCAGGTCGGCACGCCGGTGCAGAGAAACGAGCCGTGCAGAAACACCGGCTTCAAGGGCTTGCCGGCAACGCCGAGCGCACGCGCGTGCGGCGCGTGCAGATGGCAGACGCACATGGCATCGGGCCGGTCGCGATGGATTTGCGTGTGAATGCGCCATTCCAGCGGGATCAGGCCGCCGGGATTGTCGATGATGGTGCCATCGATATTGTAGGTAAAAATCTGCTCCGGGCGGACCGTGGTTTTGTCGGTGCTGGCGCCCGGACTAATGAAGCATGTGTCGGTGCCCGGCACGCGGATCGAGACGTGGCCGAACATCCCGATCGTGCCTTGCAGGTTCAGCATGCGCGTCAGTGTGGCGGTCTTTGCACGCAATATTTCTTCTTCGCTCATTCCATCCTCATTTCCAAATGATGCAGACCGTGCGGCTGTGCCTAAAGCGTATTGGCGACGCCGGCCCGTTTGATGAGATCGCCCCAGCGGTCGATTTCGGACGCCAGAAATTTTTGCAGCTCGGCAGGCGCTGGACTTTGCACCGGAACGGTGCCGAGCTTGATCATCAGCGATTGCACCTCGGGTGCAGCGGCGGCCTTCTTAAGCTCCGCGTTGAGCCGCGCGACGATCGGCTTCGGCGTCGCTGCCGGCGCACAGATCAAGGTCCAGCCGACCGCGTCGAAGCCCGGCACGCCGGCTTCGTCGATTGTGGGAACATCGGGCAGCGCCGGAACGCGGATCGTCGAGGATACGCCGAGCGGCCGCACCGTGCCGGCATTGATCTGCCCCATTACGCTGCCGGCGTCGGCGAACATCAGCGCCACGTGACCGGCCATGACGTCGTTGAGCGCCAGCGGCGCGCCGCGATAGGAGACGCCGGTCATCTCGGTGCCGGTCATGACTTGGAACAATTCGCCGGCCAAATGGATCGCCGATCCGGGGCCGCCGTGGCCGAAATTGATCTGGCCGGGCTTCGCTTTCAACAGCGCCACCAGCTCCGTCACCGAATGAACGGGCAATTTCGGATCGACCACCAGCACCAGCGGCGTGCGGAAGATCAGCGCCACCGCCTGCAGGTCCTTGAGCGTGTCGTACGGCAACGCTTTGACCAGGGTCGGATTGGCCGCAAGCGAGCTCGCCGCGGCCAACAGCGTCTGTCCGTCAGGGGCTGCCTTGACGACATCGCCCGCGGCCAAGACGCCGCCGGCGCCGGCGCGATTCTCGACGACGATCGCCTTGCCGAATTGCTCCTGCAGCCGTCCCGCCATCGCCCGCACCACGACGTCGATGCTGCCGCCCGCCGGGAACGACACGATGAAGGTGATCGGACCGGACGGAAATTCGGCGGCGCGCGCTGGAAAGCTGGTTGCCACGCCTGCGCCGCCGAGAACCTTCAACAGTTGACGTCGCGTCGGCATTTTCCCGTCCCAATCTTCGCCGTCACCCATGTGCGGCGACCTAGAGCGCATTGAAACCCTATAGATGGGGAAGCAACGGCGTCTACTGACCGGTGGATGTCCGCGGTGCGGCGTATTCGTCTTGATCCCGACCGGTTCCTGGGCGACAGTTCAGAGGTGGCATAGAAAATAAGAGGGTATATGAGTAGGGAGGGCAAGGCAGTGAAGCGAACCTCATTCGGCTTGGCGCTGTTGATTCTGCTCGCCGGCGTGAACGCGGCGTCCCGCTCGGCCCGCGTCTGCGCGCGTGCTTCGACGCCAATGCGGCGAGGATGTCGCCGCAATGCCAGCAAACCACCGGCGTGGTTTACGCGTCCATCACGCGGCGCGCGACGGCGCAGCGCGATATCGGCGACGTTTGCAGCGCTGATATCTTGCGATTATGCGGCACGTCATTCGCCGATGCCAATCTCGTGACATGCATGGCCGGCCTGGCGCCGCAAGCGATGAGCCCGCGTTGCTACCAGACCTTCGTCGATACCGGTTGGGCTACGGAAAAGGCACGGCCATGAAGCTGCACCACACGCTCGCCGCCGGCGCGCTGCTCTGTGCCACCGTCGTCACCGCCGCTCTGGCGCAACAATCGATCAATTCATCGCAGATGGCCACCAGCCTGGCCAACGTCAGCGGCAACAACAGACTTTCCATGACCGGCGCCCAGATGCGCCAGGCCGTGCTGGACTATATCCGCGACAATCCGGGAGCGCTGCCGCCGCGGCCGATGAATTTCCCGCAGCTCGAAGGCCTCACGCAATTCGTCGTCGAGGTGGATTTCGACTTCGGTTCGGCGGTCATCCGGCCGTCGTCCTATCGCACCGTGGGCGCCATCGCCGACGCACTGCATCATCCGATGCTGCTCGGCTATGGCTTTCTGGTGATCGGGCACACCGATTCGGTCGGCAGCCGCCAGTCCAATGTGGGTTTAAGCCAACGGCGCGCCGAGGCGATCCGCGAAGCCTTGGTCGAGCCCTTTGGGGTCAATCCCGCCGTGCTGGATGCGGTCGGCATGGGCGAGGAGCAATTGCGCGATCCGGCCCACCCGACGTCGGGCGTCAACCGGCGCGTTCAGCTCATCAATGTCGGCAAGAAATTCTGCTTCGGCCGCTCGGGCGAGCAGTTCTTGTGTCAGTGAGCTCGAAAGCATTGTCCGGATCAATCCTGCTTCGCGCGCGATAGAAATACGGGCAGATCAATCGATTTTCATCACGGTGTCGTCTGCGGCAAGGGCGCGCTGAGACGCAACGAGGACGCCGATGAAACTTCCCCGCCGTCATTTTCTTCATCTTGCAGCAGGCGCCGCCGCGTTCGCGGCCATGTCAAGGAACGCGCGTGCACAAGCCTATCCGACGCGGCCGGTGCGCATTATTGCCGGCTTTCCGCCTGGCTCCGCCGCCGACATCACCGCGCGATTGATCGGTCAATGGCTGTCGGAGCGTCTCGGCCAACAATTCATCGTCGACAACCGGCCCGGCGCCGCCGGCAATGTCGCCACCGAGGCGGTCGTGCGTGCGCCTGCGGACGGCTACACGCTCCTTCTGGCCACTTCGGCAAACACGATCAATGCGACGCTTTACGACAATCTCAACTTCAATTTCATCCGCGATATCGCGCCGGTCGCCAGCATCGGCCGCACGCCTTACGCCATGGTGGTCACGCCGTCATTTCCGGCCAAGACGATCCCTGAGTTCATCGCCTATGCGAAGGCTAATCCGGGCAAGATCAATATGGCATCGGCCGGCAGCGGCAGCGCGCCGCATATCTTTGGTGCGTTGTTCATGTTCATGGCGGGGATCGATATGGTCCACGTCCCGTATCGCGGCAGTTACTTTCCCGATCTGCTCGGCGGGCAGGTGCAGGTCGTATTTTGTCCCGTGCCTTCGTCACTTGGCTATATCCAGGCGGGCAAGCTGCGGGCGCTGGCGGTCACGACCGCGACGCGATGGCAGGGATTGCCGAACGTGCCGAGCGTCGCCGAAGTCCTGCCGGGCTATGACGTGAGCCTCTGGTTCGGCATCGGCGCGCCAAAGGACATGCCCACAGGCGTCATCGACAGGCTCAACAAGGAGATCAACGCAGGCCTCGGCGATTCCAAGCTGAACGCGCAACTTGCCGACCTGGGTGAAGTGCTTGTGCCGATGACGCCTGCCGAATTCGGGAATCTCATCGGAAACGATACCGAGAAGTGGGCCAAAGTGATCCGAGAGGCCAACATCAAGCCGGAGTAGGGCCAAGATGTTGTCGGCTCGATGGAAGAACTCGCTTCACGCAAAGGCGAGCTTTTCGGTCAAGACATTCCTTCGACAAGAATCATGTCGCGGCTGATTGCGTCGTCGCGGACCGCGAGCGCCGCGGCATATTCGGCGGATCGATACCAGGCCTTGGCGCGCTCGAGATCGGGAAACTCGATGATGATGATGGCGCTTGGCTTCCAGCTTCCTTCCACCGGCTCGACCGAACCGGCACGCGCCAAGTAGCGCCCGCCATGGCGAGTGATCGATGAAAGCGCTCGCGCGCGAAAGATTTCCAGAACTTCGGGATTCTTCACAGAAGCATCGGAGATGAAATAGGCCGCCATTGTTCCCGTCCCCCCAATTGGCGCCGCCTAAGCTCTATACGCAATTCCTCAACCAGGCGATGTGACGCGCGTCACATTGAACTGATTTGGCAATGTTTGATGCACCGCAGCAAAAATCATCACGCGATTGTCGCGTCGGGATCGCGAGCGCTTTATTGCCGCTTCGGCAATTTGACGGGAGTGACCCGATAAAGATCGGCCGGCGCAAAATCGTCGGTCAGCAATTCGCCGCCTTCCGAATCCGGCGCGGCGACCCGTTTGCCGGCGAGAGCGGGCAACGGATAGCGGAAATGATACTGCTGCTGCAGGGCGGTAGCGGACCCAAGCAACCCGTCGACGGTCGGTCGCTGAGCCGGCATGGCAACGGCAATCACCTGCGCCTCGCTGCGGTCGAGCCATTCGGGATAAACATCGACGGTCGGAAAGACCGCGCCCAAGGTAACCAAGGTCGAGAGATAAAGTTTTGTGTTGGCGGCCACGTTCGACGCCATGGCGCCGCCGGGAGCGAGATGCTCTTTGACCAGCCCATAAAACTCCCGCGTCAGCAGATGGAATGGAATGCCGAGATCGCGGAATGCATCCAACAGGATAAGGTCATAAAGGTCTTTGTGGCGGTTGAGGTAGACGCGGCCGTCGCCGGCAATGAGCCGCACCCGGTCGGTCTCGCGCAGCCCGAAATAGTCCTTGCCCGCAGTAATGACACCGGGGTCGAGCTCCACCACGTCGATCTGGGCGTCCGGCATGGCGCGGCCGAGATAGGTCGATATCGATCCGGCGCCGAGCCCGATCATCAGGATGCGCTTTAGCGCCGTCGGGTAAGCCAGCGCCGCCGTCATGGTCTGGTTATAGGGCACCGGCATGACGTCGGGATCTTTGAGATCGACGATCGATTCGATGTAGTTGGGACGGCCGGTGTACATGCTGCTCAGCCCAAGCATCGAGCCGTGCTTGTCGATGAACAGATTGTTGTACTCGGTTTCCAGATGCGCGACCCGGCCGTCGCCGTGCTTGAGCATCTGCGCCCGCACGCCGGCGTCGAACACATCGTCCGACCACGCGCGATCGCCCCCGAGCACGAGCACCGCGAACGCGGCAAATGCTACCGCGGCACCCTTGACCGGCCGGTGCAGCCGACCGAGCGCAAACAGCAAGAGCCCGCAGCATAGGCCGGCGGCACCGAGCAAAAGCGTAATCGCGCGCGTGCCGATCGTCGGTATCAGGAAGAATGTCGTACCCAACGTGCCGGCAATCGAGCCCGCGGTGGACACGCCATACACGGCGCCGGAGACGGTTCCGGAATGCTGGGCGGCGCGCAACACCAGCCTGATCGCAAACGGCGAATAGACCCCGAGCAGCGCCACCGGCAGGACCATGATGGCGAGCGCGGCGCAGAGGCTGCCGAGCCGCACGTCATCCATGGTGTTGGACACGAACCCCAGTATGACGTCGGCAAAGCCCGGCAATGCCAGGAGATACAGCGACGCAACACTGACGATCGCGCCCAGAACCGATGCCGACACCGTGCGATCGGCGATGAAGCCGCCGAGGAAATAGCCGACGGTGAGCGCCGCCAGCACCGTCGAAATCAGCGCCGCCCAGGTATAGATGCCGCTGCCGAAATAGGGATTGAGATAGCGCGATCCAAGCATTTCAAAACTCATCACGATCGCGCCGGTAGCAAAAGCGACGATATAGATGACAGCCCGAAATGCAGGCGATGACGCATTCACTCCGGTCGCGGCCGGTACTGTGGTAACCGTATCCAACTCGATCTCCGTCGGCGTCCCCCCCTGCAGTATGTATGGCGACGGGGGTTGCTGCCAAAGTGACGCGAAGACGGCGGCAGAACAAGGGCGGTACTTCAATCGAGTCCGTTTGCCCAAAGTGCCGCGCCGATCGGTTATGCTACGGTAGCGGAGCCCTCGCGAAGAAAACCATGCCCATGACCGACAGATTTTTAAAGACCGGCATTTTCCTCGCGCCTTTTCATGCGCTGACCGAAAACCCGCTGCTGGCGCTCGATCGCGACATGGAGCTTCTGGTCCATCTCGACCGGCTGAACTATCACGAGGCCTGGATCGGCGAGCACCATTCGGGCGGTTACGAGATCATCGCCTGTCCCGAAATGTTCATCGCCGCGGCGGCGGAGCGCACGCGCCACATCCGGCTCGGCACCGGCGTGGTCTCGCTGCCCTATCACAACCCGTTCACCGTCGCCGGCCGCATGATGCAGCTCGACTACATGACGCGCGGCCGCGCCATGTTCGGCGTCGGGCCGGGCTCGCTGGTCTATGACGCGATCAAGATGGGGCTCAAGGCCGAGGACCAGCGCCGCAAGCTCGACGAAGCGCTCGACGTCATCATGGAACTGATGCAGGGCGGCGTGGTGACCAAAAAGACCGACTGGTTCGACCTCAACGAAGCGCGGCTGCAGTTCAAAAGCTATTCGCAGCCGATGATGGAGATGGCGGTGGCGTCGGCGCGGTCGCCGACCGGCGCGCTGTCTGCCGGCAAGCACGGCATCGGCATGCTGTCGATTGGCGGCACCTCGGACGATGCGCTGAAAGCCCATGCCAGCAACTGGGGGGTCTACGAGGAGAATGCGCGGGCGCACGGCAAGACGGCGGACCGCCGCAAGTGGCGCATCGTCACCTTTGCCCATGTGGCGGATACCCGCGAGCAGGCGCGTGCCGACATGACATTCGGCCTCGAAGACTTCAAACGCTATTTCAGCGAAGTGGCGACCTTCCCCATCGTGCCGCCCGACATCACCACCGACCCGGCCGAGTATCTGGTGGCGTCGGGTATTGCATCCATCGGCACACCGGACGATTGCATCCGCCATTTCGAGCGGCTGTGGCGCGGCTCCAACGGCGGCTTCGGCGGCGTGCTGTTGCTCGCGCACAATTGGGCGGATTGGCCGGCGACCAAAAAAAGCTACGAGCTGATGGCGCGCTACGTCCACCCGCACTTTCAGCGCAACGCCAATGAATTGCGGCAATGGAGCTACGACGACGCCAA
Source organism: uncultured Alphaproteobacteria bacterium (assembly GCA_963724715.1). Classification (GTDB taxonomy): domain Bacteria; phylum Pseudomonadota; class Alphaproteobacteria; order Rhizobiales; family Xanthobacteraceae; genus BOG-931. The sequence continues at coordinate 1,922,564 of CAVRVV010000009.1, forward strand.
GGCGAAATACGCCAGCGCCGGCGATCAGTCCCGCGCGGCGGTGCAGGCGGCGATCGACAAGCACGAGGCGCGCAAAGGCTGACGCTACGGCGATTGGTCCCGCAGAAAACGGGTGGTTCTAGAGATACTCCCGCGCGACCTTCACACATCGGAAATATCGGTCGCGACGACGGCGCTGTGGCCGCCGCGCGCCAACTCCTGCGGAGCGCAATTCATGACGCAATCTTTTGTCGGCAAGCGTTTCGGCGTCATCGATGACGACCAACAACGCGCCATGAGCGGTCTCGAATTCGTCCAGGGACTGGTCGACGGCACGCTGCCCCTGAACTCGATGGCGGAAACGCTCGGTTATGACATCGTCGAAGTTGCCGAGGGCCGCGTGGTTGCCGCCGCAACACCCCACGAGGGGCATCGCAATCCGGCGGGCACAGTCCACGGCGGCCTTGCCGCTACCTTGCTCGACAGCGCCATGGGGCTCGCCGTCCAGTCCATGCTGGACAAGGGCTTTGCGCAAACGACACTCGAGTTCAAGATTTCGCTGGTTCGTCCCATCACCGCGCAGACCGGCCTGGTGAAGGCGGAAGGCAAAGTCATCAGTTGCGGGCGCCGTGTCGGTACCGCTGAGGGAAAGTTGACGGACAAGGATGGCCGCGTTCTCGCGCATGGCACGACGACGTGCTTGATCTACGAGCATTGAACCCCGACGGCGATGCTTTTCCGCAGGCCTCGCGGCGCCTATTGGACCGTGGTCCAATATGGGAGACGGTCGAGAATTGTGTTACTGCTCCGCTCCGGGCGAACGGAACGGCAAAATCAATCGGGAGGCTTCAATGCTTGTTTTCACGCGTGCAATGAAAATGGCTGCGGCCGCGGTGTCGCTGGCGGTCATGCTGCTGGGCGCTGCCACGCCCTCGCAGGCGCAGAATGTGGGCCAGGTCCGCCTGCACATCGTCAAGGTCGGATTCATCATCGGCGTCGGCGGCGGCAACGGCGTCTTGATCTATAATGGCCACAGATATCGGCTCTCCGTCAGCGGCATCGGCCTCGGCAGCCTCGGCGTCGCGGCCGTGGACCTGGTCGGCACTGCCAGCAATCTGACGAGCCCCGGCGCCATTGCCGGCACGTATGGCGGTGCAGGCGCGGGAGGCTCTTTCGTCGGCGGCGGCCAGGTGGCAACGCTGCAGAACGGCAACGGCGTCGTTCTCCGGTTGCAGGGCGTTCAAGCCGGATTTCAGGTCTCGCTCGGTCTCGGCGGCATGACCTTGCTGATGCGATAGAGCATGATCCCGAAAAAGCCTGCCCTCGGACTTGATCCGAGGGTGGATACCGGTTTTCGGAAAAGATCATGCTCCACCAAAATACTAGAGCGCAAATCGCTTCAATCTGAAGCGATTTCGCTCTAGGCGCCGGATCTAGCCGCGCGAAGATCGCGACTGCCGGCGAGCAGTCGCGCGCCGCGGCGCGAGCGGTGATCGACAAGCTTCAGGCGCGCAAGGCCTGAAGCCACGGCGCGCGTTTTCCTGGAGGCTCTGCGCGTGACTCAAAACGCGCAGACAACGTCCGCTTTTTGAAGGTGACATGTGAACTGACGCTCTCCCGCAGTCCGATTTGCGGCAAGCGCGAAATTGGAATCTAATAAAGAGTATTTTCTGGAGTTATTGGCGGATGCTTGAGGGCTTACTGGCACGCGGCCAACGCCAGCGATCTGTTGTCGATAATTTGGCGCGGGGATGGCTGCGAAGCGTTGGCCTCGCTGCGGCGGTCGGCTTGGCCTATTTCCTCGCGGCACGGCTGGGCGTCGGTTTGGTCTTGAAACCTGAGGGCGTGGCCGTGTTCTGGCCCGCAGCAGGTATTTCCTCAGGTGTCTTGATCGCGCTGGGGCCGCGTTCGCGATGGCCGGTTGCGACCGGGGTGACCGTTGCGACGATCGTGATTCATCAACTGATCGCGGACCCGCTCTGGGCCGGTGCCGCTTTGGGTCTCAGCAACGCAGCCGAGGCGCTGATTACAGCCGCACTCATCGAGCGCTACTTCGGTACAGATTTCAGCATCGGCCGGCTGCGCCAGGTTCTGGGCCTCCTTCTGGCGGCCATCGTCGGAACCGCCGTCTCGGGAATCGGCGGTGCCGTGACGTACAGGGTGTTTTCCGGCCCATCGGCGGAACTGCTGACGACCTGGCAGCACTGGTTCGCTTCCGACGCAATCGGCATCGTGATTGTCGCACCGCTGGTGATCGAGCTCGCCACCGCCATACGGCAACCACCGCCACGCAGCGAGCTCATCGAAGGCGCGGCGGCACTGGCGGCGCTTGCGGTGATGACCGCAATTGCGATTTCGCTGCCGCAGGAGCCTTGGGAGACCGTGGTGCCGGTCGCCCTGCTATTTCCGATATTGTTGTGGATTGCCGCCCGTTGCCGGCCGGTCTTTGCCGCAGCCGCGGCGTTCCTGGTCTCCACGACTGTGGTTTCGACGGCGGTCTTCGGCCTGGGTCATTTTGGCGACGCCAGTCTTTCATTCGCCGACCGAATCCCGCAAGCCCAGGCTGTCATTTTGTTTGTGGCGCTCGGCGTATACGTTCTGGCGGCGCTGTTTGCTGAGCGGCGGGAGAACGAGGCGCGGCTCGCTCGCGCCAACATGATGCTGGAACGCGAACGGGACAACAAACTCATGAGCGCCCAGGCGCTGACCGGGGCGATTGCTCATGAAGTCAGGCAACCCCTGGCAAGCATCGTGTCAAACGCCAGTGCAGCACTGCGATGGCTTGAACGGACGCCGCCCGAACACGACGAATTACGGGCGGCTCTGAACAGGATACAAGGTGAAAGTCATCGTACCAGCGAAGTGTTCGAGGCCATTCGCGCCTTGTTCCGGAAGGGCGATCAGGGGCGACAGCGGATCGATGTGAACGAGATTATTGCCGAGGTCTTGCAGTCGTTGCGCGAAGAGCTGAAGGACCATGGGGTTGAGGCGCGCTCCGAACTGACCGAACTACCCTTTATTGACGGCAACAGGGGACAATTGCGCGAGGTCATTTTTAATCTGGCCAACAACGCGGTCGAAGCAATGGACACGACGACCGATCGAAGTCGGCTGCTGCGGGTGACAACCGAGCGTCGTGGTCGCGATGCTATCGCGGTTACAGTGGAAGACTCAGGCCCGGGAATTGCCCCGCAAAAATTGGACAGCATATTCAGCGCGTTCCTCACGACGAAGTCGCAAGGAATGGGATTGGGTCTGGCGATTTGCCGTATGATTGTCGAGCAACATGGCGGTCAATTGACTGCGTCGTCGGACGGCAATAACGGCGCCCTGTTCCAAGTCGTTCTGCCGACCGCATCAACCGACAAGACTGCGCAAGAAAATTAGGATCGATCACAAGCGGCGGCACTTCCAAGCGACGTCACTTCAAGGTGACCGCGCCTGAGGATATCGAGCGGCTACGGCGTCTCGTCCTCGTCGCCAAAACCGCGCAGCACATCGCGCATCAGATTGCTCACCGTCGGACGCGGCAAGGCGGTAAACGGCAGCGGCCGCACGACGTCTATTGCCGCGAGTCCCAAGCGTGCGGTGAGGAACCCGTTCAGGAGGCCCTCGCCGAGCCGCGCTGACAGCTTGCCCGCGATGCCGTGGCCGAGCATCTGTTGAATCAAGCCGTCGGTGGTCGCCATGCCGCCGGTCATCGCCAGATGCAAGACGACGAGACGCATGAGCCGCAGCAAGCCGAGCGCTCCCGGTCTCGCGCCGTACAACAAAGACAGCCGGCGCACCAAGAGCAGCGCCGAGCCGAACACGAACAGCACGTCGATGGCGGCGCGCGGGCTCACCGCGGTGAACGCCGACACCCGCGTTGCCGCCGCGGTGACGAGGCGGCGCGCCTGCTGGTCCAGCGGCGTCATGAGCTCGCGCTCGGTAAGCCGCACCATGTCGGCGCCGTCGATGATATCGCCGAGATGACGTTCCATGGCCGCGCGGCTGCGCGCCAGCCGCGGCATGCGGCGCGTGAGTGCCAGGAGGTTATGCGCGACGGCCAGACCCTCCTGGCGATCGTCGCTGAGCAGCGTATCTGAGGCGCGCCGATGAAGCTTTTCGATGGTCGCGAGCCGCGCCAGGCCCATGGTCTCGCGAATGACAACGACCAAAAACGCGACCGCGGCCAGGACGGCAAGCGCCAAACCGAGAAAACCGAATTCCTGATTGCGCGCGAACAGATCCTCGATCAGGCGAATCACCCCGAGACCGGCGGCGAGCAGGATCAAACCGCCCACGGCGCCCCAGAACAGCGCGCCCCAACGGAAACCGCGCCGCGGCCATTGCAGAGGGTCGTCGACGGCAATGACCGGCGTCTCGGTGTCGGGCTCCGGTATCACCTGCACGGCGCGTTTGGCTGTTTCGTCCTTGACCAGACCGACCATCACGTGATCGTCGTCGAGGCGAAAGACGGCCGGCGGCCGATGCGGCCAGTTTTTGCTCATTGCAGCCGGTCTCCGATCAGGAATTGCAACGCGCGGTCGAGGCGAATGTGAGGCAGCGCGGGTATGCCGCTGTCCGTCGCCTCGAGCAGCGGCGGCCGCACGCGCAGGAAACGGAAGTCGGCGTTTTGCGGCGAGGTGGTGGAAATGCCGCGAAACGCGCTGGTGCCGCTGCGGAACAGTTCGTTGGGGTCGTTGGGCAGGTCGCCTGGAAACAGTGCCGCCTCGGTTTCGCCGTCAAATGTTTCTCCCGCCAATACCTCGCCGGCGACAGGCACACCGAGGATGCAAGGCAACTGCTGGCGCGCCTGCCGTACCGTTGCTTCGCGGGTGGCGCGCACGGCGGCGAGCGCAACGACGTCGACCTGCGCGCCGGCGAGCTCGGCTTTCGCCGTGGCCGCTTGCGTCAAGCGCTTGAGCACGGCTTCGAGCCGGTCGTGACTGGTGTGGTGCAGATGATCGGCCTTGGTGGCGGCCAGCAGGATGCGGTCGATTCGGGGCCGCAGCATCGTGCTCAAAATCGTTTTTCGCCCGGTTTGAAAGCAGTCGAGAACCTGGGCCAGCGCGCGCTCGAGGTCGAGAACCGCATCGGGACCGGCATTGATCGCGGCCAATGTATCCACCAGCACGATCTGGCGGTCGAGCCGGGCGAAGTGATCGCGGAAAAAAGGCCGCACCACGATGTCTCGATAGGCGTCATAGCGGCGGCGCATCATCGCCCAGAGCGAACCTTTCGGGGCAATCCCTTCGTCCGCGACATCGAGCGGCGCAAAAGTCAGCGCCGGCGTATGGTCGAGGTCGCCCGGCATCAGAAACCGCCCCGGCGGCAAAAAACTCATCGCATAGTCCTTGTCGCGGCAGGCCTTCAGATACGCGGTGAAGAGTTTTGCCGCGGTCAGCGCTGCCTGCTCGTCCTCGGCGCCTTGCGGGTCAAGCGTCGCCAGATACGAATTCCAATCCTTGGCGAGGCCGGCGCGCGGCCCAAGCCGGGAGAGTTTTACGCTCTCGGCCGCCCAGGCCTCATAGCTTTTGTCGAGCAGCGGCAAATCCAGCAGCCATTCGCCCGGATAGTCGACGATATCGAGCGTCAGCGCGCGCTGATGGCCGCGCTGCGATTGATAATCGATGACGAGGCGCAATTCGCTGATTTGCCGCGTCGATTGAGGCCACTGCCGTTTATTGACCAGCGCGTCCAGATGGCTCTCGTAATCGAACCGCGGCACCGCATAGTCCGGCTGCGGCGCCAAATAGGCGCGCGCCACGCGGCCGGCCGCCATCGCCTCGAACACCGGGAAACGGCCGCCGCGCAGCAAGCCATGAACCAGCGCGGTGATGAAGACGGTCTTGCCGGCGTTCGAAAGCCCGGTGACGCCGAGCCTGATCGTCGGATCGAACAGATGGCTGCCGAACTCCGCGAGAGCGGCAGCCGCCAGCCGGATTTGTTCAATGAGCTCATCCACAATCTGGGCTTCCGTCGGTCACCCGCACCCGCGGGCCGGTAAAGAAGCTTTTTACACGCGGCGAGGCAAGACTCGCTGCCGCCAATGCTGCTAAGCTGCCTGCGTTACTGCGCAAGACTTGATGCCACCCCATGCAGGGCGACGGAGAATGAGCATGGTGGAACTTGGAATCTTTCTTGCCGTCATGATCGCACTTGTGGTCTGCGGCTGTATGGCGACGCGGGCTCCGAAAAAGACTTCGTAATATTGGGCCGGTGAAGGACTGAATTCCGCGGGGCGAAGGCTCGGCGGATTGCGCCGCTGGTGCAAATCCGGCAGCGCTATTCTTTTGCGCGAAGGGGAGCAGCAATTGCGCGCCCCGCTGCGGCCGCATTTGAGGCGACCGGTTCGGCATTGTAACATAATACCGCCCATCGCCCGCCATAATTCCCGACAAACTCATGCGCGACGGGGGGTCGCGATGGAGTACAAGCAGTTTGTCGTCAAGGCTTTCGAACGAGAGCCGGGGAAGTGGCGTGCGAGCGTCGAGCGGGCCAATGGGAAAGTTCTCTTAAGGGCCATGGCGCGGCGCCGCAGGGCGCTCGACAAGTTCATCACCGGCATGGATGCAACGGCCGCGGAAGCCGCGATGCGAATGGCCATGGCGGCCATCGATGCGAATGCTTTCTCGCGCATTTCATCCAGAGACAAGCGTCAAGCGCGCGCAGCACTGAAAGGTGGTGAAACGCGGGGCGAGCGCGCGGCTGCCGGGTAGCTCGGTTGACGCCTTTGGCGTGCCGACCTGAGACCGAGGCAAGCTATTTCGTCGTCGTCGCCCGGCGTTCTGCCGGTCGCTTCGTCGATCGGATGCCCGTGCGTGCAAACCGGACAACTGTTGCTCCGACAGGTTTCGGCCAGAAGCATTTTTAGCAGCGCCCATCTTTCGCCCCATCGTCGGCGCAGGCCATTCATCGCATTTCAGAGACGAGGATAAGAGAGCTTTGACCGTCACAAATCTGTACATCAAGCGCAGACACGGCGCGGCACTCGAAGACGTCCCGACATTGGCCTTTGACAAGGACGGCATCAGCGGCGGTGTTGCCTGCGCGCCGTTTCGCCAGGTTTTGATCGCGTCGCGGCCGGTCCTGAACGACTGCGGGCTGAAACCTGGAGATTTGCGAGAAAATGTCCTTCTCGAGGATGACGGACTGTACGACTTGCCGTCGGGCACGGTCGTCAGGCTGGGCCAGGCACTGATCCGCCTGACCTTTCATTGCGAACCCTGCAAGAAGATTTTGAAATTGATCGCGTTCGACCGCATCGTGCACCGGCGCGGCGTATTCGGGTGTTTTCTCAACGCCGGAACTATTTCGCTTGGCGACGAGCTCACCGTGACGGAGCAAAAATTCGAGCCGATCCCCTATGCCGTCAAAGAGCGGATACAATGGTTCCTGAGCAAGGGCAACGCACCGGCGGCCGCAGGCCAGCTCATTGAGGCAATCGGCCTGCCGTCGTCATACGCCAGAGCCATGCCGCGTTTGCTGGAAAAGCTCCTGCCCGTGGCACGGTTTTGAGCAGACGGGCTAATTAACCAGCGCGCTCAGCCAAGACAACACCGCTCTGAACTGGTCTTGGAAGGCCAGGAAATAAAGGGTCAGCGCCAGCGGCGCTGTTATGAGCATCCAGTCCTGCATGAGCCCAGCCCAGCAGAGATAGCCCTCGATAGGACGGTGCGCTCAGATCTCCTAGGACTCCATTTCGATGGTCGCTAACTTTTTTCTAGACTGTCGCGCAAAACTACGGAGCAATCGACGCGAAGTGTCTCATCTTTGCAGTGATAGCGACAGCCGGCCGGGCTCAGCGTGTGGTCGAGCATCATACTGATCTCTTCCTGCCTAGCCGAGAGATGACGCGATCATTCCAGTCCGAGAGAATACCGCCACTCGCTGCCCATATTGTCGTCAGTGACGGGATGTTCGCCTGCGGTGCGGGCAAGGATATCCGAACAGGGCTCGATCGGCCGCGGATCATCGCGGCCCGTCAAGCTTGTCTCCCAAGCCTGGAGCTGGTCCAGCTCGGCCCGATCGGCGCTGCGCGAGGTATCAAATACCGCATGATGATCGATGTGATAGGCCTCGAGTGTGTCTCGCCACCGCGCAAAATCCCAGCGAATTGGCAAATCGGAGACGACCATGTGGTTGAGAAAGCGCGCCCCGTCGGCAAAGGCGAGGCAGGCAGTGCGTTGGACGCGCGCGGAGTCGGTCGTGTTGTAAAAGAAAATTCCGCCCGGATTCAGGTGCTGCTTGATGAGGTCGAGAAACTCGCTGGAAAGGAGATTGGTGACGTTGGCGCGGTAGTACCACGTCGTGTTTGAGACAATGGCGTCGAAGCGCCGGCGGGAATTGGCGCGCAGCCAGCGGCGACCATCGTCGGTCACGATCGTGACCTTGGGATTGTGCAGGAGCGAGGCAACTTCGGGCTCCTGCGCAATGAGCGACAGATAGCCGGGATTGATCTCGACCGCAGTGAGTGAGGCGACGTTCGGATTGTTGGCGATGACTTGCGCCCATGAGCCCGAAGACAAACCGATCATCAATACGTCGCGCGGTGCCGGATGAAACAGGCTCAGCGCATAGGCCCGCACGATGCCGTTGGTGTCGTGCGTGAGGTCGGCATTGAAGCGTCCGTCATACATGCCGTTGCCGTAAACAGCGCCATCCGCCGCTACGGTAATGATGCCGCTGCGATTTTCCACGATGTGAACGAGTGGTACGCCCTCCGGCGCGCCTTTCCATTGCAGCGCTTCGAGTATGTTGGCCGACAATAGCGGGATCGCGACCACCGCCAGCACGGCAAGTCCCGCCGCTATGCCTGCCCGCCGCAGCTTTTCCAAACGCGGCAAGGGCAACACGATCGCTAATAGGGCGGCGCAGGCGAAGCTCGCCACGACCAGGAGCGAACCGAGTGAGGTCAAGCTGAGACGATCCGTCAACACAAATCCCGTGAGGATCGAACCCGCGGACGCGCCAAGAATATTAGCGAGGTAAAGCAGCGCCGTACGCATGCCGGCACGGCCATCGGCGGCGACGCCGAATTCGGCGAGGTGCGGCAGCAGCGAGCCCCAAAAACGGGCGACGAAATAGACCAGCACGAAGGCCACCCCGGCAACGCCGGCGCCGAGCCAAGCCAGATGGTCGAGGAGCGGCAGGAACAAAAAGCCGAGCACACTTGCTGCCATCAGGGCGTCGATTGCCCGCCGCATGACGCGCTCACTTGTCAAAGTGCAATTGTCACCCGCTTGCCGCGATCCCGAAGCGAGCCCGATCAGAAAGGCTCCGAGCGTCAATGCGAAGGCTGTCGCGCTCGAACCGTTGAGATAGGCTACGGTGCGGAAGAAAAAGATTTCGTAGGACAGCGAAACAAAGCCGCCGGCACTGGCGAGCAGCAAGACCGGAACGAGGCCGAGAAGCGGCTGCCGCGGCGCCGCTGCCTCCGTCGGATTCCGTGACGCAATGGTCTGATCATGGCGGTCGCGCACGTAGGCGACGAGCGCGCCTGTCGCCACCGCCGCATTGATCGCGACCGCGACATAGATCGCGCCTTGCATGCCGGCGAAAGGAAACAGTATCGCGACGCAGGCCAGGCACGCCGCACCGGCGCCAAGCGTATTCACATAATAGAGGAGCGCGACCGCGCTCCCCACATGTCCGCCCCGGCCGGAGCGCCGGACGAGATGAGCGACCAGGACCGGCAGTGTCGCGCCCATCAACAAGGTCGGGACGATCACCAGCGCCAAACTGACCGCGGCCATCACCGTCAACGGCAGACCGATGGTGAATTCACCGACACGGTTGAAGATTTCAAGCGAGAAGACGCCGAAGGCGCCAGTCATCAACTCGATCGCGGCCAGCAACGGCAGCAGCGGAATGCCGCGCCGCTTCGACAGCCAGCCGCCGGCGAGACTGCCAAGCCCGAGGCCAAGCATGAATGCGGTGACGACGATCGTCACCGACTCGATATTAACGCCGAAGATGCGGAACAGGGCGCGCTGCCAGGTGAGCTGATAAATCAGCGCCGGAAAACCTGAGCAGAAGAACAGCACGCAGAGGACACGTGTCCATCGGTCGAGCCGGTCGGCTCGGTGCGCGTCCGCAGCGTTGGCGGTCCATTCGAAGGTTGTCATTCGGCAACGAGGGCTGGTGTCATGACGGACCTTAGCTGTTGAATGTTACCTGACCCTCAACGGTGTTCTCTGCTCGAATAAGCGTAATCGGAGGTAAGCAATTATTTCCCTTAGCCTCGATGCTATGGCCCAGGGGGAACCCGGAGATTGTTTGCTTTTTGCCCGAAGCGTCACTTGGTGCGGCGCAGCGGCTAGGTCGCTAACGGGGGGTAAAGCGGACACGGCGCGAATGCCCGAAAGCGCTCGCGGCTGACCCAGAAAAATGGTCTGCGTGATTTAACGTTGCTTGCGCCGTGGCCGTCGACGCAGCGATTTGACCGCTCTCGGAGTAGAAGCGGACATTGATCAACCGCCAACCAACCTCGATTTGTGAGTACATGCCCTAATTGCGATCGGACTTTTTCGCCCGCGCCGTTGCATCCTCGGCCAGTTTCGGCCGCGGCCGCGGCAGCGGCACCATGTCGATCGGGATCAGCGCGCTGTCGTCGTCGCCCTCCGTTGCCGCAGCCTCGGCCGGCGGAGCGGTGTCTTCCGCCTGCGCGACCGCCGCCGGCGGCGGCGGCACGCGGACGTCCCATTCGCAGAGCTTGTAATTGTTGCGCCGCTCGGCGAGGTCGAGATGGATGTGCTCCTCGTGATTGCCGTCGGAGCCGGGGCCGAGCACGGTGGAAAACCGCGCGCAGACGCTCGCCTTGATGGTCTCGCGCCAGGCCTTGTCGACGTTCACGTCGGTCAAGGTCAGCGAACGGCCGTCGGCGAGCTTGAACAGGCGCACGTCGATGGCGTCGGCGCGGCCGTGTTCGCTCAGCGTGGCGCCGCGCACCCGATTGCGGCCGCGGCATTCATAGGAATCGAAATTGTCGAGCACGCGCAGCGGCGAGCCGAGTTTTGTCGCCGTGGGCGCCACGTCTTCGCGCACCCAGTGTGCCAGCTCCTCCGCCATCGGACAGCGCAAAACCCCCGCCGGCGTCACCGCCACCTTGCTCTGGTCGGGCAGGATCACTGCATCCAGATGCACCGCATCGACGGCGCCGCATTCGCCGGGCCCGACCAGGGTCGGCAGCGGCTGGAACACCGCGATTTTGGCAAGCCGCACCTGGCAGTCCGACGGCGCTGCCGGCGCGCCCGCGGCGGCAGGCTCTTCCGGGAATGCCGCATAGGCTTCCTGCGGCGGGGCAAATTCCTGCGGCAAAGCGACCGGGGCCGGCGGGCCGCGCTCGGCGCGGGCGTGCTTGACCTGTGGGACCAGCGCCAATTGCGCCCACGCCGCATCGCTTGTGCACAGCGAAAGGCTTGCGCACAGCAAAACGCCAAGCGCCAAGGCAGCTTTTACGCCGCAAAACTTCACGCCACAGCTCTCCCACCCGCACGCCGCCGCATAAGCTTTAAGCCGAGCCGACGCAGGCATTCAAGGCAATCGGTATTTGCCTTGGCGGCGCATGAGGTTAACTTAAGGCCGGCCGCCGGCACCACCGCGGCCTAACGCGACAATGCACGACCCGTGGGAGGCGACATCATGTTCGGGCTGATGCAGGACTGGCCGCTGCTTTGCAATCGCATCCTCGACCACGCCGCGACCTATCATGCCGAGCGGCAGGTCATCACGCGCTCGATCGAAGGCCCGTTCCACACCACGAACTACGCCGATCTGCGCAAGCGGGCGCTGCGGGTCTCGCAGCGGCTCGACAAGGACGGCATCAAGCTCGGCGATCGGGTGGCGACGCTGGCCTGGAACTCCTGGCGGCATCTCGAGGCCTGGTACGGCATCATGGGCATCGGCGCCATCTATCACACCGTCAATCCGCGCCTGTTCCCCGAGCAGATCGTCTGGATCGTCAATCATGCCGAAGACCGCATCGTGCTGGTTGATCTGACCTTCGTGCCGCTCCTGGAAAAAATCGCCGACAAGCTGAAATCCATCGAGACATACGTGGTGCTGACCGACGCCGCGCATATGCCGGCGACCACATTGAAGAATGCCGTGCCCTACGAGGAGTGGATCGCCGACGTCGACGGTGACTTCCTCTGGAAGACCATTGACGAAAATACCGCGGCCGGCATGTGCTACACGTCGGGCACCACCGGCAATCCGAAGGGCGTGGTCTATTCGCACCGCTCCAATGTGCTGCACTCGATGATGGCGGCGCAGCCCGACGCCATGGGAATTGCCTCCCGCGACGTCGTCCTGCCGGTGGTGCCGATGTTCCACGCCAATTGCTGGGGGCTGGCGCTGACTTCGCCGATGGTCGGCGCCGCCATGGTGATGCCCGGCGCCAAACTCGACGGCGCCTCGATCTACGAATTGCTCGACACCTATCGGGTCAGCTTCACCGCCGCGGTGCCCACCGTGTGGCTGATGCTGCTGCAGCATCTCGAAGCCAATAATCTGAAGCTGCCGTATCTGAAGAAAGTGGTGATCGGCGGCTCGGCCTGCCCGCGCGCCATGACGCAGAAATTCCAGGAACACTACGACGTCGAGGTTCTGCACGCCTGGGGTATGACCGAGATGAGCCCGCTCGGCACGCTGGGCTCGATCAAGCCGGAATATGCCGGCCTGTCGGGCGAAGCGCGGCTCGACGTGCAGATGAAGCAAGGCCATCCGCCGTTCGGCGTCGACATGAAGATCACCGACGACGCCGACAAGGAACTGCCGCGCGACGGTAAAAAGTTCGGCCGGCTGAAAGTGCGCGGGCCGTCGGTGGCGCGCGCCTACTTCAAGGAAGAGGGCTCGCTCCTCGACGACAACGGCTATTTCGATACCGGCGACGTCGCAACCCTCGATCCTTACGGCTACATGCAGATCACCGACCGCTCCAAGGACGTGATCAAGTCGGGCGGCGAATGGATTTCCTCGATCGACATCGAAAACTTCGCGGTCGGCCATCCGAAAGTGGCCGAGGCCGCGGTGATCGGCGTGCGCCATCCGAAATGGGACGAGCGGCCGCTGCTCATCGTCGTGCTCAAGCCGGGGCAGACGGCGACCAAGGCGGAGCTATTGGCATTCCTCGAAGGCAAGATCGCCAAATGGTGGATGCCCGACGACGTCGCCTTCGTGCCCGAAATTCCGCACACCGCAACCGGAAAGATTCTGAAGACCGCGCTGCGCGACCAATTCAAAAGCTATGTGCTGCCGACGGCTGCTGCCGCGTCTGCATAGGGCGTGGTCCCGCAAAAGCTTAATCGTATCACAGCCTAGGCTGATGGGCGCTCTGCGATGCGACGACTTGCGGCCCGGAGCTCGGCGCCTGAAGGTGCGTTTCCACCATAACCACCGCGCCGAGCGTGAACGCGCAGCCAACGACAACGAACGCGAGATATCTGGCCATCGGTGCTCCCTCCCTTACATCCAACAATCCAACAATCCACCAAAGGGCCCGGCATGGGTGTGACAGCCATCACGAAACACCGTTTTTATTTTGCCCCGGTGTCCCGCTATAATCGCTCCCTCAATTGACGTAGCATAATCGCAGAAAGTTCGAGATCGACCCGCCAGGGAGGAAAACATGTCGCCAGTCGCCGAACGGACGCGTGCGGTTTCAGTCTCCAAGCTACATCCGGACATCGGGGCGGAAATCCGCGGCGTCGATCTCAGCCGTCCGCTGGACGAGGAGACGCTGCGGCAGGTTATGGACGCTTGGCACCAGCATGCGGTGCTGCTGTTCCGCGATCAAAACCTTGGCGAAGATGACCAGCGCCGGTTCGCCTCCCATTTCGGTCCGGTGGCGAAGCGGGTGCCGCCGAAGCCGGGCGCACCGGGTGCAGCCAATTCGCTGGAGTGGGACGACATGATGACGATCAGCGATCACGTCGACGCCAACGGCAAGGCACTCGGCTCGCTCGGACACGGCGAAATGTGGTTCCACACCGACAAGTGCTACCATCGGCGGCCGCATCGCGCGACCTTCCTCTACGGCATCGAAATTCCGTCCGAGGGCGGTCACACGCAGTTTTCCAGCATGTACGCGGCTTACGAAAACCTGCCGGCCGATCTGAAGCGGCAGCTCAGCGGCGCAATGGTCATCCAGGGCCAGCAATACGGCGTCGGCCGCCGCATCGATATAACGCTACCGCTCGATAGCACCCATCACTGCGCACAGCCTATCTTCGTCACCAATCCCGGCTCAGGCCGCAAAGCGCTCTACGTCGCCAGCCAGAACTCGATGTGGATCGAGGGCATGGACCGCGATGAAAGCGAAGCGCTGTTGCAACGGCTGTTCGCGATCGCCGAGGATCCGGCCATCATTTACGAGCACGTCTGGCGACCCGGCGATCTCGTCATGTGGGACAATCTCGCGTGCCTGCACGCGCGCACCGATTGGCCGAGCGAGCAGCGCCGAACGCTGCGCCGCTGCACCGTCGAGGGCGGGCCGCTGTACTAGAATCCATAAGTCGCGCCTGTCGCGGGACATGCCGTGAAACTTCGCCGCCGAACTTTTTTGCGCATGGCAGCGGGTGCTGCGGCGCTGCCGGTGCTGCCGCGCAGTGCATGGTCGCTCGATTATCCGGCCCGGCCGGTGCGCGTGCTTGTCGGCTTTCCGGCCGGCAGCGGGCCCGACGTCATCGCCCGTCTGGTCGGACAGCGGATCGGGGACCGGCTCGGTCAACAATTTTTCGTCGAGAACCGGTCGGGCGCGGGCTCAAGCCTCGCCGCCCAGGATGTCGTGTCAGCGCCCGCAGACGGCTACACGTTGCTCCTCGCTGCCAACGCCAATGCGGTCAACGCCAGCCTTTATCCGAACCTCCCTTTCAATTTCGTGCGCGACATCGCGGCCGTCGGCATGATCTGCAGCGCGCCTTTTCTGCTGACGGCCAATCCGGCATTGCCGGCGAAATCTTTCCCGGAGTTCATCGCCTACGCCAAAGCCAATCCGGGCAAGATCAATATGGCGTCGCCGGGCATCGGCACCACGCCCCATCTCATGTACGAGCTGTTGAAGATGATGACGGGCATCGAACTGGTTCACGTGCCCTATCGGACAGGTTACGTACCCGATCTTATGAGCGGACAGGTGCAAGTCGCGTTTTCAACGATAACCCAGGCGATGCAGTACGTCGGGGACGGCAGATTGCGCGCGCTGGCCGTGAGCAGCGCAGCGCGGTCGGAAGTCTTGCCAGACGTACCGGCAATAGGAGAATTCGTGCCGGGCTATGACGCCAGCGGCTGGTTCGGCATCTGCGCGCCTGCGGCCGCGCCGACGGCCATCGTCGATAAGCTCAACACTGCGATCAACGCCATCGTCACCGAGCCCGACACACGGGCGCGCCTGATCGGCTTGGGCGTTCGACCGCTCTCGATGACAGCCGCCGAATTCGGCAAGCTCATCGCCGACGATACCGAGAAATGGGCCAAGGTTATCCGCTCGGCCAATATCAAGGCGGAGTGATCGCGACGTTCCACAACAGGCCGTTGCATGTTTTTGATAACGGCCGACGGCGCCGGTTCGATTCCGCACTGCACGCAGAGCAGAATCCTGCTCGCGCATAGCGCCGCTGTTTCGCAGCCGGCGCCTCGTCTTTCCATTTTTGAAAACAATGACTTACGTGTTCTGCCCAGGATAGGGGCAGGAACCCGATACCGCATAAAGATTAGGCAAAATTGCTGCGTCGCACAATGACCATATTTGGCCTGTCTTAGCGGCCCCGGCTCAAGACCAACGAGCCGATTCACCCTTCCCATCAACAACTGAATAGGAAGATCATGGCTGGTGATAGCCTAATGAAGCTTGTTGTACTTTCAACTCTTGTTGTTTCTACTATCGCAATGCCGACAATTGCTTCGGCACAAAGCGGAATTGCTTCGGTTTATTCCGAGGGGCCAACCGCCACCGGCGAACGGGTCGTGGCTTCGGGTCTGACCGCGGCTCATCGCACTCTGCCGTTCGGCACCATGGTGCGGGTGACCAACACCAGCAACGGCCGCTCCGTCGTGGTGCGCATCAACGATCGTGGGCCGTTCGTCAAAGGCCGCATCATCGACCTGACGCCGGGCGCGGCCCGCGCCATCGGCTGTTCCGGGCTCGCATCGGTGACGGTGGACGTCGTCGGCAAGGGCTAAGGCTTTGCCAGTCTAGTGCGTGTGTGTGTCAGTTGAGCACGCGTTGCGTAAGAGCGGGAGGCTTCGGGCCTCCCGCTTTGCGTTTGCCGCGGAAGCAGCAAAAAATTTCGTCGAATTCCTTCCGCGCCGTTAACCTTCTGCGCACGGTATCGTTCGACGATCCGTAAGACTTGCACGCTACAACGCACACCGGCGCTCGAGCTCGCGCCGTCACGCAGGCATCACCGCGTCATGAAAGACGACAACGACGACAAGGAACGCCGAGACGTCACCCGAACCCGCATGTCGCGCAGCGCCAAGATCATCCCGCCGCGCCACGGATCGATGATTCACTGCACGGTGCAGAACATTACGTCGAGCGGAGCCTGCCTGAAGCTCGCCAACACCTATGGCCTGCCCGAGAACTTCGAGCTGACCTTCGAGCACGGCCGCACCCGGCGCGCCTGCCGCGTGGTGTGGCGCACCAACGACGAACTCGGCGTCGCATTCGAGGGCGTCGCTGCCGCCGCGAGCTAAAATTCCTTCACGGCCGCGATCATCCGCTCGATATCTTCGGGCCGCGACAGGCGGTGATCGCCATCCTTGACCAAGGTGAGCACGACGTCGTCGCTGGCCAGCCGCGAGGTCAGTTCGACGGCGTGCTGCCACGGCACATCGGGATCCTCGACGCCTTGCAAAATGCGCACCGGGCACCCGGTCTCGATCAAGCCGCCGAGCAAGAGGTGCTGGCGTCCCTCCTCGATCAATTGCCGCGTCACCAGATAGGGCTCCGCCGCATACTGCGACGGCCGCGCCCAGAGGCCCGTCTCCTCGAGCTCGCGCTTGATCTCGGGCGTGAACCGCTTCCACATCAGCTCTTCGGTGAAATCCACCGCCGGCGCGATCAGCACCATGCCGGCGACCGAGGCTGCCCCCACCCCCTCCCCCGCTTGCGGGGGAGGATTAGGAGGGGGGCGGCGCTTCAACTCGCGCGTCAGCAGCAGCGCCAGCCAGCCGCCCATGGACGAGCCGATCAGGATTTGCGGCCCCCAGCAGCAGGCGTCGAACACAGCCAAGCTGTCGGCGAGCCAGCGGCCGAGGGTGCCGTCGGTGAACGCGCCTTCGGACTCGCCGTGGCCGGAATAGTCGAACCGCACGCAGGCCCGCCCCGCCTGCGCCGCCCAGTCGGCCAGCGCCACAGCCTTGGTGCCCTTCATGTCGGACTTGTAGCCGCCGAGCCAGAACAGCCCGGGCGCGCCGCCCGCCTGCGCGCGGACGGCGATGCTGCACCGCTCGGCGCCGTCGCCAATGTGCAGGAATCTCAGGCTGTTATCGTTCATACGGCGGTCTCGCGACTTACCCTTTGCGCAGTCCTGGTGATGAAACATAAATCATGACGCTTGCCGTCGCGATGCACACAACGCGCATTGTCGTTGACTTATGCCCGGAAACTCCCGATTCTCCGCGTTTACTGCAACCACCTGAGGAGTCAAAACCCATTCGTCGCCCCAGCAGAGCGCCGCAACCCGCCGCCAAGGAGGGTCCGCGCATCAACGAGGAGATCCGCGTACGCGAGGTCCAACTCATCGACAAAGACGGCGCCAACAAGGGCGTCACCGAGATTGAGGCAGCAATTGCCATGGCCCAGGAGGCCGGCCTCGATCTTGTAGAGATCGCGCCGAACTCGGTGCCGCCGGTCGCAAAAATTCTCGATTACGGCAAATACAAATATCAGGCGCAGAAGAAAGCCGCCGAGGCGCGCAAGAAGCAGAAGGTCGTCGAGATCAAAGAGATCAAGCTGCGGCCGATGATCGATCATCACGATTACGACGTGAAGATGCGGTCGATGGAGCGCTTCTTCCAGGAAGGCGACAAGGTCAAGGTGACGCTGCGGTTCCGCGGCCGCGAAATGGCGCACCAGGAGCTCGGCTACAAGCTCTTAGACCGGGTCAAGGTCGACACCGCCAAAATCGCCAAAATCGAGCAGGAACCGCGCTTCGAAGGCCGCCAAGTCGTCATGGTTTTGGCGCCCCGCTAGCCCCCACGCTACCCTTCCCCCGCAAGCGGGGAGGAGGCACGGGTTGATTGCCTTAATCGGTTTGCTCTGCCATAACCGCGGCCTTCCCGCCGCCCGGCTGATTAAGGGCTGCCGTGGCGGCGGCGATGTGCTCACGCACACCCCGCTCATTTATGAGCATTTTCGGCGGTCGGAGCGTTCGCGCTTCCCGCCTTAGGAGAGCCAAATGCCCAAGATCAAGACTAAGTCGGGCGCCAAGAAGCGCTTCAAGGTGACGGGGTCCGGAAAGGTCCTCTATACGCAGTCACGCAAGCGCCACGGCATGATCAAGCGCACCAAGAAGCAGATCCGCCAATTGCGCGGCACCAACGTGCTGTTCAAGACCGACGGCGACAACATCAAAAAGTACTTTTTGCCGAACGGCTGACGGGTTGATGGCCGGCTTGCTGCCGGTAACGGCATTCCGTTGCAGCGTTCAGCGAATTTCAAAGGAGATCGACCATGGCACGCGTCAAGCGCGGCGTCACATCCCATGCCAAGCACAAGAAGGTGCTCAAGGCCGCCAAGGGCTATTACGGCCGGCGCAAGAACACCATCCGCATCGCCAAGCAGGCGGTGGAGAAGGCGGGCCAATATGCCTTCCGCGACCGCAAGCGAAAGAAGCGCACCTTCCGCGCGCTGTGGATCCAGCGGCTCAATGCGGCGGTGCGCCCGTTCGGGCTCAATTACAGCCGCTTCATCGCCGGCTTGAGCAAGGCCGGCATCATGGTCGACCGCAAGGTGCTCTCGGACCTCGCCATCACCGAGCCGGCGGCGTTCGAAGCGATCGTCGGTCAGGCCAAGTCCGCGCTCGCGTAAGTATCCCGTCATGCCCGGCCATAGGCGTTCGAAGAACGGCGTCGCTTCGCTCGCCTATGTGCCAGGCATCCACGCCTTGCTTCGCGGCAAGTAAGACGTGGATGGCCGGAACAAGTCCGGCCATGACGCTAATAGGAACAGTGTCATGATCGACCGCGCGTACGTCCAGCGGATGGCGCGTTACAATCGCTGGCAGAATGAAAACCTCTACGGCGTCGCCGACAATTTGTCCGACGCCGAGCGCACGCTTGAGCGTGGCGCCTGGTTCGGCTCGATCCACAAGACGCTGAGCCACATCTTGTGGGCCGACCGCAGCTGGATGGGCCGCTTCACCGATCTGCCGCGGCCGACGGTCGGCATTCCGGAATCGGTGTCGCTTTATCCGGACTGGGACAATCTGAGGTCCGAGCGCAAAGACTTCGACCAGACCATGATCGACTGGGCCGACAAGGTCGACGACGCCTGGCTCGCCGCCGACCAGACCTATTATTCCGGCGCCACCAAACGCGACTGGACGCGGCCGCGCTGGATGCTGGTCACCCATATGTTCAATCACCAGACCCACCATCGCGGCCAGGTCCATTCCATGCTGACCCAGGCCGGCGGCCGGCCGGGCGATACCGACCTGCCGTTCATGCCGGATTGAGTCATGACCGACACCGCACAACTCGAGCAGCAAATTCTCGCCGAGGTCGCCGCCGCGAGTGACGACGCGGCGCTCGAAACGGTACGCGTCGCGGCTCTCGGCAAGAGCGGCTCCCTCACCGCGCTCCTGAAAACGCTCGGCACGCTGCCGCCGGAAGAACGCAAGAGCCAAGGGCCGCTGATCAACGGGCTGAAGGATCGCGTCAACGCAGCGCTCGCCGCGCGCCGCGAGGCGCTCAAGGATGCGGCGCTCGAAGCTCGCCTCAACACCGAGAGCGTCGACGTCACCCTGCCGGTGCGCGAGGCACCGGCCGAGATCGGCCGCGTCCATCCGATCACACAGGTGACAGACGAATTGACCGCGATCTTCGCCGACATGGGCTTTGCCGTCGCCGAAGGCCCGGATATCGAGACCAACGATTACAACTTCACTAAGCTGAATTTTCCGGAAGACCATCCGGCGCGCGACATGCACGACACGTTCTTCTTCAATCCGAAGCCGGACGGCACGCGCTTGCTGCTGCGCACCCACACCTCGCCGGTGCAGGTGCGCACCATGCTCAGCCAAAAGCCGCCGATCCGCGTCATCATTCCCGGCCGCACCTATCGCCGCGACAGCGACCAAACCCACACGCCGATGTTCCACCAGGTCGAGGGCCTGGTCATCGACAAGGGCTCGCATCTCGGCCACCTGAAATGGATCCTGGAAGAATTCTTCAAGGCCTTCTTCGAGGTCGACCGGGTCGGCATGCGGTTTCGGCCGTCGTTCTTCCCGTTCACCGAGCCGTCGCTCGAAGTCGACATCCAGTGCCGCCGCGACAAGGGCGAAGTCCGCTTCGGCGAAGGCGAGGATTGGATGGAGATCCTCGGCTGCGGCATGGTGCATCCGAACGTGCTGAAAAACTGCGGCCTCGATCCCGACGAATATCAAGGCTTTGCCTGGGGCATGGGGATCGATCGCCTCGCCATGCTCAAATACGGCATGCCGGACCTGCGCGCCTTCTTCGAAGCCGACGTGCGCTGGCTATCGCATTACGGCTTCCGCCCGCTCGATTTCCCGACGCTGGCGGGAGGATTGAGTTCGTGATGAAATTCACCCTCGCCTGGCTCAAGGAGCATCTCGACACCGACCGCGCGCTCGGCGAGATCACCGACAAGCTGACCATGATCGGGCTCGAGGTCGAGCGCGTCGAGGACATGGGCAAAGCAGCTAGCGCCGTTCACCATCGCGCGCGTCGTCGAGGCCAAGCAGCATCCGAACGCCGACCGGCTCCGCGTCTGCATGGTCGATACCGGCGCGGGCGATCCGGTGCAGGTGGTGTGCGGTGCGCCGAATGCGCGCACCGGCATGAAGGGCGTGTTCGTGCCGCCGGGCGCTTACATCCCCGGCAAGGACATGACGCTACAGGTCGGTACCATCCGCGGCGTCGAGAGCCGCGGCATGCTGGTGTCGGAGTTCGAGCTGAAAATCTCCGACGACCACGAGGGTATCATCGAGCTGCCGGACGACGCGCCGGTCGGCAAAAGCTACGCGCACTATGCCGGCCTCGACGATCCGGTGATCGAGATCAATTTGACGCCGAACCGGCCGGACTGCGCCGGCGTGCACGGCATCGCCCGCGATCTTGCCGCAGCCGACATCGGCAAGTTCAAGGATACGGCCATCAAGCCGGTCAAGGGCGAATTTCCCTGCCCGGTCGCGGTAAAGATCGAAGCGCCCGAGCTGTGCCCGGCCTTCGCGCTACGCCTGGTGCGCGGCGTCACGAACGGGCCATCGCCGGCGTGGCTGCAAAAGCGGCTGACCGCTATCGGACTGCGGCCGATCAATGCGCTGGTCGATATCACCAATTTCATTACCTACGACCGCGGCCGGCCGCTGCATGTGTTCGACGCCGCAAAAGTGCACGGCAACCTCACCGTACGCCGGGCGCAAAATGGCGAAAAACTGCTAGCGCTCGACGGCAAGACCTCCACGCTCGACGACAGTGTCTGCGTCATCGCTGACGAAGACGGCGTCGAATCGCTGGCCGGCATCATGGGTGGCGAAGCAACCGGCTGCTCGGAAACCACCACCGACGTGCTGATCGAATCGGCGCTGTGGAACGAGATCAACATCGCGCAGAGCGGCCGCAAGCTCGGCATCAATTCCGACGCCCGCTACCGCTTCGAACGCGGCGTCGATCCGGCCTTCATGCTGCCAGGGCTGGAGCTGGCGACGCGCATGGTGCTCGACTTGTGCGGCGGCACGCCGTCGGAGGCGACGGTCGCCGGCAGCGCCGAGCCGCGCGAGCGCGTCATCGATTTTCCGCTGTCCGAGCTAAAACGTCTGGCCGGCCTCACCGTGCCGCAGCCGGAGATGCGCCGGGTGCTGGAGCGGCTCGGCTTCTTCGTCGCGGGCCAAAGCGAGCGGGTGAAGATCGCGGTGCCGTCATGGCGGCCCGACGTCGAGGGCAAGGCCGACATCGTCGAAGAAGTGGTGCGCATTGTCGGCGTCGACAAAGTGCCGCCGACGCCGTTCGATCGCGGCGAAGCGCCGCGCAAGCCGGTGCTGACGGCGATCCAATTGCGCGTGCGCAAAGCCAAGCGTGCGCTTGCCGCGCGCAATCTTGTCGAAGCGGTGACCTGGTCGTTCATAGCCAAAGCCCACGCCGAATTGTTCGGTGGCGGCAAGCCCGAACTCGCCTTGGCCAATCCGATCGCCGCCGATCTCTCCGACATGCGACCGAGTCTCATTCCCGGCCTGATCGCGGCGGCGCAGAAGAACGCCGACCGCAGCTTTCCTGATGCCGGCCTGTTCGAAGTCGGCCAAATATTTCGCGGCGACGCGCCGGCCGATCAGTTCACCGCTGCCGCAGGCGTGCGCCGCGCGCTGGCAAAACCGTCCGGCATCGGCCGGCACTGGAGCAAGCGCGACGGCGAGGTCGACGCGTTCGATGCCAAAGCCGATGCGCTGACGGTGCTGATAGCGGCCGGCGCGCCGGCGCAAGCGCTACAAATCGTGCCCGGCGGCCCGCCGTGGTTTCACCCCGGCCGCTGCGGCACGATCCAGATCGGACCGCAAAACGTGCTCGGCCATTTCGGCGAATTGCATCCGGGCACGCTGGAAAAGCTCGACGCCGAAGGCCCGCTGGTCGGCTTCGAAGTCATTTTGGAGCGCATCCCCGAGCCGAAGGCGAAAGCGACCCGCGCCAAGCCGGCGCTGGAGCTGTCGCCGTTCCAGCCGGTCGAGCGCGATTTCGCCTTCGTGGTCGAGCGCAGCGTCAAGGCCGCCGACATCGTGCGCGCCGCGCAATCGGCCGATCGCAAGCTGATCACCGGCGTTACCGTGTTCGACGTCTACGAAGGCAAGGGCATCGAGCCCGGCAAGAAATCGATCGCCATCGCGGTCACCATCCAGCCGCGCGACAAGACCATGACCGATGCCGAGATCGAGGCACTGGCGGCAAAGATCGTCGCCGAAGTCGGCAAGCGCACCGGCGGCGTGCTGCGGGCTTGAGAGCCTAGTCCCGAGCCATCTACGAGCCATAACGGCGCACAATGAAAAAACTCCGGGGTATTTCTCCCCGGAGCTTCTTTAGAGCACCATGTGGCGCCGATTAGAACAGGTAGTTGATGCCTGCTTTCATCGTGCTGACCTTGAGGCTGCTCTGGACCGGGATATTGATCGACGCCGCCCCGGCACCGGGCACGGCCGCAGTCAGCGTGTGGTTATCGGTGTGGCTGCCGTAGTCCACATAATTATATTCGATCTTGGCGGTCCAGTGCGGAGCAAACATGTATTCCGTACCGAAACCGAGCAAGCCGCCGACCTTCGTTTCAGACTGGTTTGAGGTCAACGAAAGGGGCGCAAGGAGGCCGCCGTCGGTGAAACTATACTTCACGCTGGTCCACGACGCGCCGCCCTTGACATAGACGAGCAGATTATTGAGCGGCAGAACGCCGGCACGGACGGTGGCATCGGCGGTCCACTGCATGTTGGCGGTGCAGGTGAAGAGAACAAGGCAAGGCGTGGAGCCCTTGATGTTGCTCCAGTCGCCATCTATCGCTCCGGACGCATGATGCTCGGCGTAGCCCCGAAAGACGACTGCTCGCGCGGCGCAGGGCGCGCGCCTTTCACCTTGGGCTTGGGCGCAGCCTCAACCTCCGCCGGAGCAGGCGTCTTGAGCACACCCATGCGCCGCAGCACGGCGTCCGCGGCGCGCTCGCCGGAGTCCCAAGCGCCGCCGACGGTCCCCCATAACGTCTCATGCGCGGCTTCGCCAGCGAACCAGATGGCGTCGGCCACCGGCTCCATCATGATGCGGCGCGCGAGCTGGGCGCCCGGCACGGCGGCGGAGGCGGCGCCGAGCGTGAAGGCATCGGAATTCCAGCGCGTGGCTTGCGTGCGGCCGATCGCCTTCTTGATCTCGGCGCCGTAAAGGCCAGCCAGCCATTGCGTGGCGAAATCGACCATGGCGGCTTCGCCGCGCGCGGACAGATCGCGGCCGAAGGAGCCGGCGACATCGACCACACACAGCGGCGTGCCGGACACATTGGCGAGCATGGCCGCCGTGTGGGTGTCGGTAGATTTCTCGAACACCAGATCGTCGCTGTCGAGGCCAAGCGGGTTGCCGACAAGCTCCAGCGCGACGCGGTCGTAACTGCCGAGCGAAAGCCGGCCGAAGGCATCGATGTTACGGTGCGGCAATTCTGGCAGGAATTGAATGCGGCCTCCGGCGATGATGTTGGTCGATACGGTGACGATGACGGCGCGCGCGGTCAGCGTGCCCTTCGCGGTTTCGACAGTGAGGCCGCGCCGCGTGTCGATGGATTTCACCGGCGTCGACAATTGCATCGTGACGCCTTCGGCAAGCGCTGCGAGCAGCGCGCCGAATCCCTGGCGGCAGAAGGTCGCCGTGGTGCGCTCGGCGGCGCGCGAAAAATCCAACGCCGAGAACTGCGAAAGTTCCTTGCCGCAGCCGAACGGGCCGAGCATGAATTCGACCGTGGCACGCCAGTCGCCGAGATCGTTCGGCACCGCCTGCTCGCACGGCACATCGGCCTTGCGCGCCGCGTCGTTGATGGCACGCGTGGCGCGCACCTCGGCGGACAGGAAGTCCTCCAGCTCACCTTCGCGCGCATAGCGCCGGCCGATGCGGATTTTCTGGCTCGGTGGCGCCGGATAGACTTCGATGCCGCGGCGCGGCGTCAGCTTGGTCAGCGGATTGAGGTCGGGCGCGTAGATCCAATGCGCCCCGCGGTCGAACGGCACGCCGAACGTCTTGGTATCGGTGATGCAACGGCCGCCGACATGGTCGGACGCCTCGACCAGCACATAGCGCCGCCCGGCGGCGGCGATGCGGCGCGCCGCGGCGATGCCGGCTGCGCCGGCGCCGACGATGATGACGTCGACCGCGGCCGGCGCCGGCTGCGGCGTGGCCGCGGCGACCGGACGCGCCGCAAGCGCTGCGGCAGTGGCGAGAAACGACCGTCGGCTGATTTTGGCAGGAGCCTTGCGCGACATGGTTTCCGGATGCTTGCGGCGGTGCCGCAGATTGCCCGAATGCGGCGTGTTTCGCAAACGCTACGCTTAAGTTTCGGTCAACGGCGCAGGCGGCCGTGAACCATTACGCAACGGACTTCACATAAAATGCGTCCAAACAAAGACGCGACCGAACCGCGCGACAGACGCGACATGATACGCGAGACTTGATACGGGAGACTTGGCCGGGAGGGGGCCCATGGGTAAAGTGCGCGATAGCGTCGGGCAGCTGATTGCCCGCTACTTGCAGAAGCCGGTGCGCGGCTACGAGCCGTTCACGCCGAGCGACCCGGAAAGTTTGCGCCAATCACTCGCACCCGGCGACGTGCTCCTGGTCGAGGGCAACAACCACATTTCCGGCGTCATCAAATATCTCACGCAGTCGACTTGGTCGCATTCGGCGCTCTATGTCGGGCCGATCGCCGGCCGCTGCACCGCGGACGGCGAGCCGCACGTCCTGATCGAGGCCAATGTCGGCGAAGGCGTGGTGTCGGCGCCGCTGTCGAAATATTTTCGCTTCCACACCCGCATCTGCCGGCCGGTCGGCCTGACCGCGGACGACTGTGCCACGGTCTGCGCCTATGCCATCGCCCGCGTCGGCCTTGGCTACGACGTCAAGAACATCACCGACCTGTTGCGCTATCTGCTGCCGCTGCCGGTGCCGCAGCGCTGGCGCCGGCGCATGATCGCGCTCGGCTCGGGCGATCCGTCGCGGCTGATTTGCTCGGCGCTGATCGCGGATGCGTTCACCACCGTGCGCTATCCGATCCTGCCCAAGATCACGCTGGCGCGCAGCCTGCAGGCGCTGGAGCAGATTTTGGAGATCCGCCACTCCTCGCTGTATTGCCCGCGCGACTTCGATATCTCGCCCTATTTCAACGTGGTCAAACCGACCATCCGTCAGGGCTTCAATTACAAGGCGCTGCAATGGGCCGACCTGCCCCATGCGCTGGACGACGACGCATCGCTCGCGCCGCGGTCCGCGGACGAGGATGCCAGCGCCGCGGCTGCGTGAGCGGCCCACCGCCACTTGTGCCAGCTGTCAGGCACGGCTAAGCGATCCCATATAATCTTCGAACGTTTCCCGGGCGCAGCGCAGCACGGAGCGTAGCGGAGTGGTGCGCTGCAGACCCGGGATCGTTACATACTCCGAGTCTGCGACGATCCCGGATCAGCGGTGCACCGCTTCGCGCTGCACCGCATCCGGGAAACGCAAATTGAGATTCGCGACATGTTCGACGACGCCATCAAAGCCCTCACCCAGATATTGGCGCCGCCGTTGCGCGCGGTGCTGTGGAAATCGGTCGCGCTGGCGCTGGCGCTGATCGTCGTGGTCGGCATCGTGGTCGACCGGCTGATCCTCTGGCTCGTCGGCGCCGGCAGCGCGTCGATCGAGACGACACTTGGGCCGAACGCGCATTGGCCGGCAAGCGCCTTGGCCTGGCTGCTCTCGGTTGCTGCCAGTCTCGGCATCATCGTCGGCAGCGTCTTTCTGATGCCGGCGGTGACGGCATTTGTCGCGAGCTTCTTCGCCGACCAGATCGCCGACGAGGTCGAGCGCGAGCATTATCCCGCCGACGCGCCCGGCAAAGCGTTGCCGCTGTGGTGCGCGATCGTCCAAGGCGGCAGGACGGCGCTGCTCGCGGTCCTGGTCTACCTGATCGCGACGCCGTTTTTGCTGTTCGCCGGCTTTGGCGCAGTGATCTTCTTTGTCGCCACCGCCTGGCTGCTCAGCCGCGAATATTTCGAGCTCGCCGCCATGCGCTTTCGCCCGCCTGAGGAAGCGAAGGCGCTACGCAAGCGCAATGCCACGAGGATTTTCATCGCCGGCCTGTTCATCGCCGCTTTCGTCTCGATCCCGGTGGTCAACCTGGCGACGCCGTTGTTCGCCATGGCGCTGATGGTACACCTGCACAAGCGGCTGGGCGGACCGCGGCTGGTCGCGCAGACGGCCGGCGCTTAAAAAATTTAAATCGCGTTCGCAATCGTCGCGAGATCAAGCCGTCCGCCGTCAGATCCGTCACGCCGCCTTGGCGAGCTCGGCCGGATGAACCGCGCGCAAGCCGATCGACAGCCGGTTCCAGGCATTGATCATGGCAATGGCGATCGACAGATCGACCATCTCTTTTTCCGAAAAATACTTGCGCGCCTGGTCGTAGGCCGCATCTGGCGCGTGGGTCGCGGCGATGTTGGTCAGCGCTTCAGTCCAGGCCAAAGCGGCGCGCTCCCGCTCGGAATAGAGATTGGACTCGCGCCAGGCGTCGAGCAGATAAAGGCGCATCTCGGTTTCGCCGATCTTGCGCGCATCTTCGGTATGCATGTGCAGGCAGTAGGCGCAGCCATTGATCTGCGACGCCCGCGTCTGCACCAGCAAAACGAGCTTATGATCGAGCCCGGACTTTTTCAGATAATTCTCGACGCCGACCAAAGCGGCGACGCCGTCGGGGGCGACGGTGAGTGGGTTCAGTCTGCGTTGCATCATGACATTCTCCCTTTCTGCTCCGTTGTGGATGGCTGCGAAAACGAGATTCGGCCTCAAGGTCGGCAAACGTGTTCGCGGCGACCTTCAGCAATAACGACGCGCACGCCGAACCGTTCCTCTCATTAGGGCGTCGTCACGCCTTGCGGTGACGGCGCCGGCTGACCGCGCGTGGGCGCTCCTGCAGAGAGATGCAGAGAGGAATGTCATCGTAGAGGATGGCAATTGTCTGGCCAGCCAAAGCGGCGCGACATCCGGTCGTCGCGATGAACGCGCAGCTCTTCTGCGTCGGCGCCATGCCTCGCCGGCAGCGCGTCAACCGACGACCCGCAATCGCCGCAGCAGTTCGTGGATATTGATGGTCCAGCCGATGCCAACGCGCTTGGGCGGGAACAGGCGGTGATCGTCGGTATTCCACACCCCTTTGTTCCAGTTCTTCCAGTCCCAATTGACGGGCATTCCCATCCAGGTCCGTTGCGGAACTTTATTCGGGTCTCTCTCCAGATCGCTCATGACGATGCTCCAGAAAATTCACTGATCGCACGTTAGTCCTGAGACAAGAGCAATGGTTCAAAACCTGTTGCGCAATAAAAGTGATCACTGCTTCGTTTGCGCGCCGCCGTCGGCCGGCGCCGCAGGCGTGCGATCGAGCCACATCACGGCGCGATAGGCGCTCACACATCTCGATCAAAAACTCAGATCGCCTGCGGCAGCACCGCGGGCGATCTCCTCTTCAGACAACAGTTTGTGCGTAAGACATCCGAGGCTAGCTAAAGGGAGCGCAGCGGCGCGGAATTTGTCGCCTTGGCTGGATCGTGTTTTTACTATAGCATTCGTCTTGCGAAGCTAAATGATGTTTTGCCAAAGCCGGCCTGACGATGAGTTACGATGCCGGGCGGCTGCATCATCTCGATGGTCTTCGAGGTATAGCCGCGCTCATAGTCGTCATTTTCCATTACCTGTCTGCGTTTGTTCCCGCGCTAACGCCCGATCAAACCGCAGAGCCCTATTGGTTGTCCGATACGCCTCTGGCGGTCCTGTTCAATGGATCATTCTCAGTAATAGTATTCTTTGTTCTGAGCGGCTTCGTGGTGTCGAAGGCCGCTTACAGGCGCGATTCCTTGCCCCTCACGATAGGCCTTCGATATCTGCGCCTGACAATCCCGATGCTGGTTAGCGTCCTGGTCGCTTGGCTTCTTCTAAGGATGTTTCCCATCGAGGCGACAAAGCTCGCTGCGATTACCGGTACTCCGTGGCTCTCAAAGACTTTCAACGGTGAAATTCCCTCGTTCTTGCGAGCCGCCGAGGACGCCCCATACGAGGTCTACCTGCATGGCAATTCTCGCTTCGACAATGCGCTTTGGAGCATGCGGTGGGAGTTGATCGGTTCTGTCGCCATTTATGTGGTCTATGCGCTTGTTCGGCGCCCGGACTACATCGTCGCGACCTTCATCGCTCTTTTCTTCCTCCTGCTATGGAAAGGGCCGCCCTACTACTACGAAGCCTTCGTATTCGGAGCGTTGATGATGGAGGCTTGGACCCGTACGTGTCTGAAGCCGGTTGTACCGGCGCTAGCACTGATTGTCGGTTTGATTTTGGGGTCGCAAAGCGCCGGATTTGCCGGCCGTCATGGCCTTGGTTTCCTGCCTTTGGCGCTTCGACCCGGCGAGATGGACGGCATGATCTATCCGATCGCAGCCGCACTCGTTGTCTACGGCTGTTTGATGTCTGTCCCTGTCTCCAGGTTTTTCCAACTCATGCCGTGCCAATTCTTGGGACGAATATCCTTCGGCCTCTATCTGATTCATGTTCCCATCACCTATACGGCGGTGATGGCGGTCGCTGTCCTGTTGTGGCCGATGTCTGCGATTATTCTGGGAGTCGGCCTTCTGATCTATATTGTATTGAATATCAGCCTGGGTTGGCTGATGACCGTCCTGGTGGACGCGCCTGTTTTATGGCTGCTGTCCTCAATACGGAAGCTGCATCGTGCCGATCGAGCGGGCTTGCAAGTCGAATGATGACCTCGCGGAAATTACGTCTCAGCCCCACACCTCACCGGCGAGCTCGACCACCATGCGCAGCTTCGCCCATTGCTCCTCTTCGGCGAGCACGTTGCCCTCTTCGGTGGAGGCGAAGCCGCATTGCGGCGAGAGGCAGAGCTGATCGAGGGCGGCGAACTTGGTCGCCTCGTCGATGCGGCGCTTGACGTCGTCCTTGTTTTCCAGCTTGCCGGATTTTGTCGTGATCAGCCCGAGCACGACGATCTTGTTGCCCTTGGGCAAAAAGCGCAGCGGCTCGAAACCGCCGGCGCGCGCGGTGTCGTATTCGAGGAAATAGCCGTCGTAGTTCAACTGCCCGAGCAAAATCTCGGCGACCGGCTCGTAGCCGCCTTCGGAAATCCAGGTCGAGCGGAAATTGCCGCGGCAGATATGGGTGGTGATCGTCATGTCGGCCGGCTTGCCTTCCAGCGAGCTGTTGATGACGCGGGCGTAGTCTTTGGCCAGATTGTCGGCGTCGAGGCCGCGGTCGCGCGCTTTTTTCAGCTCGGCCTGCGAGCACAGATAGGCCCAGGCGGTGTCGTCGATCTGCAGATAGCGGCAACCGGCGTCGTAGAAGCCGCGGATCGCCTGGCGGTAAGTTTTGGCCAGATCGTCGAAGATGGCGTCGCGGTCGGCATATTCCTTGGTGGCGATCGCATTCGGCTCGAGGCGGAAATGCATGGTGGCCGCGGACGGGATGCACATTTTCGGCGTGACGCGGGTGTGGCTTTTAAGGAACTTGAAATGCTCCAGCATCGGATGGCTGCCGGAGAAGCCGAGCTTGCCGGTGATACGCGGGCTCAAATGCTTGGTCTGCACGCCCTGAAACTGGATGCCGTGATCGATCTCATGGATCTCGACGCCGTCGAGCATGCCGTAGAAATCGAAATGCCACCACGAGCGGCGGAATTCGCCGTCGGTGGCGCATTGCAGCCCGACCTCCTCCTGCTTCTTGATGATCTTCTCGATCTCGCGGTCCTCGACCTCCTTGAGTTGCGCGGCCGTGATCGCGCCCTTCTCGCGCTTGGCGCGGGCTTCCTTGAGCGGCGCGGTGCGCAAAATCGAGCCGACCACGTCGGCGCTGAACGGCGGCTTGTTTTTGGCCATCGGACGATCCTCCTGAAAAACTGTTGGCGGGACACAAGCGGGGACCGCGGGTTTCGTCAACTGCTAAACGGTTGACGTATCGGCGACTTGAGGGGATGTGGGACGTGGCCCAATCGCTTTGCCTGTCATCATCCGCGAAGGCGGATGACCCAGTATTCCGAAACGATGAGGCTGCTATCCGAGGCGCCAGCGGCTACTGGATGCTCCGCCTTCGCGGAGCATGACAGAGGGGGCTCACACCTCGATGGTGACCTTCCCGTCGACGACCAGCGTCGGATAGATCTTGATCGGCACCATGCAGGGCGGCGAGACCACTTCGCCGGTGCGGATATTGAACTGGCCGTTGTGGAAATTGCACTCCACCACGTCGTCCTCGATATAGCCTTCCGACAGCGAGCCGGGGCCGTGGGTGCACGTATCGTCGGTGACGTAGAACTGGCCGCCGACATTGAACACCGCCAGCGCCAAATCCTCGATCTCGACCTTGAGTGCCGCGCCGGGCGCCACCTCGTCGGTGCTGCAGAGCTCGATGCGCTTTCCGCCGGACATGAACGATGGCCTCGCTGCGATGGTCCCTTCAATGCAGCGCTTTATAGCCGACGCCGCGCATAATGAAATATCCTGGAACCTGCGCTATATCTAGGGACGGCACGCAAGGAGAGCCAAGCATGCAAAGCGAATCGGCCCGGATGAGCTCGGCGGCGGAGGCCAAATTCCGCATCGATCGGCCGAATTCGCAGCCGCGCGCCGTCAAGGTGATCGCGCTCGACAGCCGGAGCGAGCGCATCGTCAAGGAGCTGGCGCAAGCGCCGTGGCAGCGGGCGAGCTTCCTCACCGCCTCGTCGTTCTCCGGCGCGCCGCGCCGCGGCGAGCCGTTCTCGGAGCCCTTTTCTTTGGGCGGCTGGCTCAACGACCTCGCCGGCCGCACCAAGGATTTGGTCGACGAGGTCAACACCGCCGATCTGGTGGTCATGGTGGCGACCGCCGGCGAGAACGTCGCCGCGGCGGCCATCATCGGCGAGGCCTGCAGCGTCAAGCACGTGATGACCACGGCGCTCATTCTCGGCGGCGCCGCGTCGAGCGACGAGACGATCTCAAAAATGCTCGCGCAATTGCGGCCGCACGTCATGATGCTGGTGATTTCCAGCGCCGACGAATACATCAAGGACATGCTCACGGCGCTGCGCGCCTGAGCGGTGGCGGAATCGAGCCCCGATGAAATTTACCGGAGAGCTGACCGTCAAGGCGCCGCGCGCGCAGGTGTACAAGGCGGTGCGCGATGCGCGCTTTTTTGCCTCCTGCGTCGATGGTGTGAACGATCTTGCGGAGATCGCTCCGGACACCTATTCGGCCGTGTTCGAGACCAAGGTCGCCTACATGAAATTCAGCTTCAAGGTGACGGTCGAAGTCGTGCGCGCCGAGGAGCCGCGCGAGATCGAGGCCAAGGTCGAGGGCACGCCGCTCGGCATCGTCGGCCGCTTGACGGCGACGTCGCTGACGACGCTGACCGAATCCGGCGACGACACCAAGATCGCCTACGAAGTCGAAGCGGCGCTCACCGGCAAGCTCGGCAGCCTCGGCCAGCCGGTGCTGCGCTCGAAGGCGAAGGAGATGGAACGGCAATTCGCCGCCCGCCTCGCCGCCGCGTTCGCGACGAAGGCCACACCCGCGCCGTGAGCTTTCCAGCCGTCACGTGAATCGGGCTTGCACATGCGAGCTCCCTCTCCCCAGAGGGGAGAGGGTTGGGGTGAGGGGGTTCGGACGTATGAGAAAAACTTCGACTTCCGAACCCCCTCACCCTCGCTCGCTCCGCTCGCTCGACCTCTCCCTCTGGGGAGAGGTAAAGGAAGGCGCCCGCGACAAACCCGGCCATGACGAAGTAGTCTGACCTGTATGAAGTTAGACCCCATCGCCATCGACATCGACGTGCTGGTCATCGGCTCCGGCGCCGCGGGCATGTATGCGGCGATCGAAGCGGCGCGCAACGGCGCCAACGTGCTGCTCGCCGATCGCAGCCTGATCGGCCGCGGCGGCGCTACCGTGATGGCGCAGATGACGGTCGCCGTCGCGCTCGGCGAGGAAACGCCGGACGACTGGCAACATCATTACGCCGACACCATCGCCGCCGGCCGCGGGCTGTGCGACGAAGAGTTGGCGCAGCTTTTGTGCGAGGACGCGCCGGACTGCATCCGCGAGCTCGACCGCTGGGGCGTCGGCTGGGCGCGCAAGGACGGCCACATCACCGCGACCATGGCGCCGGGCCATGACCGGCCGCGCTGCGTCTATGTGGATTTCATCAACACGGGGCCTGCGGTGTCGAAGACCTTGCGCACCGCGATGGCGCGCAACCCGGCGATCCGCAAAGCCGGCGATCTCTGCATCGTCGATCTCATCGTCAGCGATGGTGAAGTCACCGGCGCGGTCGCTTATCATATGGGCACTGGCGCGCCGGTGGTGATCGCCGCCAAGGCCACAGTGCTGGCGACCGGCGGCCTGACGCGGCTTTACCGGCGCAACAGCGCTTCGGCCAATATGGGCGGCGACGGTTATGCGCTGGCGCTGCGCGCCGGCGCGACGCTGATCGACATGGAATTCGTGCAGTTCTTTCCGATCGGGCATCTGGCGCCGCGGCTCGTCGGCATGGACCCGATCATGTGGGATCCGTTCCGCTACAAGCTCGGCGGCCGCCTCCTCAATGGGCGCATGGAGGAGTTCACCTCGCGCTACGGCTCCGACGAAGACGGCAAATACGTTCTGACCCGCGATCTCGCCACCTACGCGATCATCAAGGAAGCCGAGGCCGGGCGCGGCTCGCCGCACGGCGGCGCTTATCTGAGTTTCGAGCATTGCTCCGCGGCGGCGTTGCGCGCGGCGTTCGGCCCGGTGATCGATCGCTTGGCCGAAAACCATATCGATCTCACCCGCATGCCGGTCGAGGTGGCGCCGATCGCGCATTACCATATGGGCGGCGTCAGGGCCGACGCCAACATGGCGACCGAAGTGCCCGGCCTTTATGTCGCTGGCGAAGTGGTCGGCGGCGCCAATGGCGCCAATCGGCTGTCCGGCAACGCCATCACCGAGGCGCTGGTGTTCGGCCGCCGCGCCGGCCGCAGCGCCGCCGAGCGCGCGAAGCGCCTGACGCAGCTAAAACTCAAGCCGCAAGACACCGCCCCGGCGCTTGATCTGATCCGCGCTGACGCGAAAACGGAAACGTCCGGAAATACCGCCGCGATGGTCGCGCAACTGCAAGCCACCATGGCCGATCACGTCGGTCCGTTTCGCACCGGCGCGAAGCTCAGCACCGCACTCGACGAGATTGCCGGGCTCGCGGCCGACTTTGGCGATCATCCGTCCGGCCACGCCGCCGCATTCGATCTCGAACGCCTCGAATGGTTCGACCTGCGCAACATGCTCAGCGTCGCCTACGCCGTCACCGCGACAGCGCTGGCGCGCACCGAAAGCCGCGGTGCGCATCAGCGCGAGGATTTCCAGACCATGCTGCCGCAATGGCAGGTGCATCAGCGCGTTCAGTTGCGCGACGGTGCGCTGAAAATTTCCGGCGCGCCCGCGGCCGCCAAGGCGCTCGCGTCATGAGCCAAGAAACCAAGCAGGTTGCGACGCTGAAAATCTGGCGCGGCAGCGCGCGCGACGCCGGCCAATGGCAAGACTACGAAGTCCCCTTCGAGCCCGGCCAATCGGTGCTCGACGGCCTGCGCTGGCTGCGCATCCATCAGGACCCGTCGCTGGCGGTGCGCTTCTCCTGCATCAACGCCAATGCCTGCAAGGAGTGCATGATCCAGCTCGACGGCGACACGGTCTATGCCTGTACCGCGCGGCTGGAACCGCGGGCGATGACGCTGACCCCGCTGCCGAACAAGAAGCTCATCCGCGACCTGGTCACCGAGATCGCGCCGCCCAGCGAGCGGTTTGGTAAATGAGCCGGGGCTGAAGGCCCGGAGCCGCCATTGGCGCCGGTAATTCCTGTGGCGAAATTGAGATTGCATCCGGCAAATTTTACAAAAATTGCCGCAATCATTGCGTAGCTCTGCGGCCTACGGCGCGCGATCTTCGATCGGGGGAGAGGCGCACCTTTATCGCTGCTCTGTTCCGGCTCTTCGTTACGCAGTTACCGGGGCAGCGATCTGCAGTGTGGACGGGGGATGAATTTCGCGTTGCGTTATACGTCGGGGGACGTTCAGGTACTTGGCTCACGGAGCGACCGCCCACAACGGCTGATGGGCAGCGCGGCCATGGCCTGTATCGCGTTCGCGTGCAGCTGGACGCTGGCCGTCAACCTTGCCGGCCCGCGCGCCGGCGCGATCGACGTATCCGGAACCGTTCCCGACCCAATCGCGCATACCGTTCCGCGGGGCGACAAGCTCGTCGTCACGGCGCCAAGTCCGCTGCGCGGGTCGCGGCAAGTTTCGAAAAACGACACGCCGCTGTTCGATGCCCGTTTTGCCATGGGCTCTGACGCGCAATCATTCGCCGCGAGCGCGCCCGCGCAACCGCGCGGCTGGGCCGTCGCAGCTGCGCCGGCGCCAGTGCAACCCGCGATCGAGGCCGCGCGGGATAACAAATCGACGCGGGCGCAGGACAACCGGATCGCGCAAGACGCCGTGCCCCTGCCGCAGCCCGCACCGCAAAGCCGCTCCGCAGCACTGCGCGACGGCGCGCACCACGTCGTGGCCAACGCGGTCGCCGACACGCGGTCGATCTGGGAGAAGCTTTTCGGCAAGCCGGCATCGGCCCTGACGCTCGCCTATGCGAGCGCCGAGACCGGCAGCCTGGGCAGCGGACACAACAGTGCATTGGGTCTCTACGACCACTCCACCGCGGTTTACGACATCACCGCCCACAAGGTTTACCTGCCGGACGGCACCGCGCTCGAAGCGCATTCCGGCCTCGGCGCCTTGCTTGACGATCCGCGCCACGCCGACGTCAAGATGCGCGGCGTCACGCCGCCCGCCGTCTATGATCTGCAACCGCGCGAAGCCTTGTTCCACGGCGTCGAGGCGTTGCGGCTGATCCCCGAGGACGAAACCCAGGCGCTCGGCCGCGACGGCCTGCTGGCGCACAGCTACATGCTCGGCCCCAACGGCAATTCCAATGGCTGCGTGTCGTTCAGGGATTACGAGGCGTTTTTGCAGGCCTATAAGAACCACGAGATCACGCGGCTCGCCGTGGTGACGCGGCTGGATTGATTTTTTCTCTCCCCCGCTTGCGGGGGAGACATAGGCGGTCTTCGGCCGCCGTTCTTTGAGTAAACGACGCCGATGCAAAGCATCGGCTATGCGAAGCGACGCCAGAGGGGGTAAGTCTTCGCGACCTGGGCAAGCGTTGATGCCGCAGGCCCCCTCCCTACCCTCCCCCCGCAAGCGGGGAGGAAAACCAAAAAAACGGGGAGAGGAAAAGAAAGAGCTATCTCACTTCGCCGGCGCCGCGTCGGCGGTCTTGGAATAGCGCGCATAGAGGTCGGCAACCCGCTGTTCCCACATGCCGACGAATGCGGCCGAGGTGAGATTCTCCACCGATTTCCAGACCTTCTTGATGTCCGGCAGCGTGTTTTGCCAAATGGCGCGCTTGCACCATTTCTCGCCCTTCTGCTGGCCTTCTTCGGTGGCGCACATGGATTGCCAAGCGACCCGCTCCGGATGGCTGACATGTTCCTCGGCGCCCTGGATGCCTTGCTGATGGATCAGATAGAGATCGCTCAAGGTCGGCTTCTTGTGGGTGCGCAATTCGAACAGCTCGGCCTCGACGATGATCTTGTAGGCGGCCGCAATGGCGTTGTCGCGCGGGCTTAAGATGTCGCCGTCGCCGTAGCGGTTGAACTCATATTTGCTGAGCTGATAGAGCCCGACATAGGAGCCGGTGCGCTGCTTGGGATCGAAATCGGATTCGATCTTGGCGACGGCTTTCATGTAACCGAAATCCAGGCCGAAGGCGTCGGCGGCGCGCCTGATCTCCTCGATCGGCGTGCCGACCGGAATGTCTTTAAGCGAATTGAGCACCGTGTCCGCCGGTTTCTCCGGCGGCGGCGTTTCGGAATAGGCGTAATAGGCGAGATAGTGGAAGTCGTTTTTCGGCGGCTCAGCGGCTGCCAGATCCACGCGAGAGACCGGTATCAGGCCGAGCGACGCGACCACGATCGGATTGGCCGGACCGATCGGCGTCGGATCGAAGTAGGCGTTGGGCTTCGGATCGTCGAAAGCCAGGACCTTGGCGCCTAAGGATTCCGGGCTTGAGGAGACTGCGCTTACGGGAATGACCCTTGGGGAAATAACCGCTGTCGGATCGGCCGATGCAACCACCGTGTTACGCAAGGAACTGTCCCGCAAGGATTTGTCACGCGAGGAGCTGTCCCGTGAAGATCTTGTACCCAAGGAAGCGACCGGCAACGGATCGGCGGCGGCAAAGGCAAGGGCGGCAAAATCCCGCTCCAGATTGGCGTGCGCGTTATCCAGCACGGCAAGCGCCAGCGTCTCGGCGCCGGCGAGCGAAGGCTCGCGCACCATTGCGCGCTGCGCCACCGAATAGAGTGCAGCAACGGCGCCCAGAATGCAGGCGCACTGCAGGATTTTCATTGTGCGAGTCGTCCCCCGACGGTCGACACAGGTCCCAAAGTCCCAACACGTTAATTAGCGACGAAGAATAAGTCGTAAATCGGGCATCCGGCGGCCTAATACCCAGGCAAAAAGCCCGTTTTGCCGCCGAAAACGACGCGAATGCCTAGGAACGCCGCGGCAACGCTGCCATAATCGCCCCGATCCGCCGGGAGGGTCGTCATGGCGCAAGCCCAGCCGATATCGAAAACCCATGCCGCCCGGGACTGGCCGTTCGCGGTACTGCCGCTGCATCCGGTTCTTGGCTGCGAGATTACCGGCATCACGCTGGCGCAGGCGGTGTCGCCGGCACTGTTCGCCAAAGTCTATGAAGCCTTTCTCGAGTACCAGCTGATCGTGTTCCACGACGTCGATTTGCCGCCGGCGACGCAGGTCGCATTCGCGCGCAATTTCGGCGAGGTGCAGGTCCACGTGCTCAGCGACCATTACGGCATCCAGGACCACCCGGAAATCTACATGCT
Organism: uncultured Alphaproteobacteria bacterium; assembly: GCA_963724715.1. Lineage (GTDB taxonomy): Bacteria > Pseudomonadota > Alphaproteobacteria > Rhizobiales > Xanthobacteraceae > BOG-931. The sequence continues at coordinate 1,960,445 of CAVRVV010000009.1, forward strand.
GTCGAACCTCGATCGCGACGGCAATCCGAGCGGCAAGCACCCGGACAAGGGCACGCTGTATTGGCACACCGACGGCTCCTGGCGCGAGCGCACCGGGCAAGCCACCATGATGTATTCGGAGATCGTGCCGGACGTCGGCGGCGAAACCGAATTCGCCGACATGTATTCGGCCTACGCGCTGTTGCCCGCGGCGATGAAACGGCGGATCGAAGGCCGGCGCGCCATCCACAATCTCGATTTCTCGCGCACCCGCCGCCACGGCGAGGATTTGTTGTCGGCGGAGCAGAAAGCCAAAGTGCCGCCGGTCGCGCATCCGATCGTGCGCACGCATCCCGAAACCGGACGCAAGGCGATTTTCCTCGGCGATCACGCCGAGGCCATCGAAGGCATGGCCTACGACGAAGGCCGCGCGCTGATCGAGGAGATCAACGCGATGATCACGTCGCCCGAGCGCGTCTACACTCATCACTGGAGCCCGCGGCAATGCATGGTGTGGGATAACCGCTGCACGCTGCATCGCGCCACCGGCTTCGACGAGGCCCGCTTGAAGCGCGTGATGCGCCGCTGCACCATCAACGGCGACCGGCCGTGTTAAATCTCCCCCGCCTGCGGGGAGAAGCCGAGCGACCCTCCTATGCTCGCTTTGCGAGCTACGGAGGGTTTGAGTCCGCCGTAGCGCGGAGCGCGTAGGCGGAAGCGACGGCAGAGGGGGTAAGTATCGCCGCTTGCGCAAGCTTTGATGCCGCTGCCCCCTCCCTACCCTCCCCCGCAAGCGGGGGAGGGATTTGATGCTCAGGAGCCGACATAAAATGAGAAAATATCTCGCGTTAGCAGTTCTCTTCCTTGCGGCGAGTTTCGCCGGCGTCGACACCGCCGCGGCCGCTTGGCCGGATCGTCCGGTCAAAGTCATCGTCGGCTTCACGCCCGGCGGGCCGACCGATCTGGTGGCGCGGCTGATTTCGCAGCAGCTCACCGTCCAGACGGCTAAGAATTTTTTTGTCGAGAACGTGCCAGGCGCGGGCGGCAATGTCGGCGCGGTGAAGGCGGCGCAGTCGGCGCCCGATGGCTATACGCTCCTGGTGACCGGCGGCAACATCACCAACAATCCGTTCCTGTACGCGCATTCCGGTTATGACCCGCTGAAAGATTTTGACGCGGTGACAGTCGCCGCGGCTACGCCGGTGGTGCTCGCGGTCCATCCCTCGGTGCCGGCCAAGACCGTGAAGGAGCTGGTCGACTGGATCCGCGCCAATCCCGGCAAGGAGAGCTACGCCTCGCCGGGCACCGGCACGCCGCCGCAGCTCACCGGCGCGCTGTTCGTGCACGCGCTCAACCTCGACCTCGTCCATGTGCCGTTCAACGGCGGCGGCTCGGCGGTCGAAGCCACGGTCGGCAATCACACCCCGATCTCGTTCGGCGCCATGGCGCCTGCGGTGCCGCTGATCAAGAGCGGCGATCTGCGCGCGCTCGCCGTGACCGGCAAGGAGCGCTCGCCGGCCTTGCCCGACGTCCCGACCATGGCGGAATCCGGCTTCCCCGAAGTCGAGGGCGCCACCTGGACCGCAATCGCGGTGCCGGCCGGCACGCCGAAGGAGATCATCGCGCAACTGCACGACATGATCGTCAAAAGCCTCGGCCAACCCGACGTCAAAGACAAACTCGCCGCCATGGCCTACGCGCCGATCGGCAATTCACCGGAAGAATGCGCGGCGTTCTTCAAGTCCGAGATGGACAAATGGGGGAAGGTCATCAAGGACGCGGGGCTGAAGGCGGAGTAATCCCTCTCCCCCGCTTGCGGGGGACATGCCGAGCGAAGCGACGGCAGAGGGGGCGAGCCTTCGCGACCTGGGCAAGCCTTGATGCCGCGGACCTCCTCCCTACCCTCCCTCGCAAGCGCGGGAGGAGTTGAGCGCAGCGAAATTCGGAAATCTCTTATTTCTTCTTCAGCAGCGCATCGCGTTGCTTGACCAGCCTATCGAGCTCTTCATTCTGCTCCGCCAGACGGTCCGCGTTACGCTCCTCATCCCCGGCGCCCGAAAACGCCGCGGCCTGCTCGATCAGTTGCCGGATATTGTCACGAACAATGGCGATGCGATCCTCGATTTCAGGGAGCGAAAGCGTGCTGCCGTTGCTCATCATGTTTTCCTTGGTCGATGCCTATGTCGGGCGCAGTACGATTGCGCGAGAGTACAGCAGATCGGCTTGAGTGAACATGCTGCCGAGTGCCGCCCATCGTCATGGTCGGACTTGTTCCGACCATCCACGCCTTTGGTTTGGCGCGCACCGTAAAGACGTGGATGCCCGCGACGAGCGCGTTGTGAGAACGAGATCGCATATTTTCACCCTCCCCTGCAGGGGGAGGGTCGCGCACCAGGTGCGCGGGGTGGGGTCGCGGCACCGGCATTTGACAACTCCTCGGCCGGCAGCGAAGAACGGCGCAACGTGGCCGGACCGGGAAAAACCATGACGGTAGAACGCAAGCCCGTTGCCTTCGGCGATCTGCGCGGCTGGATGCAGGCGCTCGATGGCGCCGGCGAGCTGCACGCGGTCGACGCCGAGGTCGATTGGAATATCGAGCTTGGTACCGTCGCCCGTTTGGCCCAAGGGCCCGGCACCGGGCCGGCGCTGCTGTTCAACAAGATCCGCGACTATGGCGAGAACGCCCGCTGCCAACAGGTGTTTGCCGGCGCACTGTCGAGCTACCGCCGCATTGCGATGATGCTGGGGCTGCCGCCCGACACCCATCCGCGCGAACTGGTCAAGCTCGGCCGCACCGTCCTCACCGGCTCGATCCCGCCGAAAATCGTCAAGACCGGACCGGTCAAGGAGAACATCGTCAAAGGCGACGACGTCGATCTCAATGATTTTCCGACACCGCAATGGAATCGCGCCGACGGCGGCCGCTACATTCTCACTTACGGCGGCGTCGTCACCAAGGATCCGAACACCAATGTGATGAATGTCGGCGTCTATCGCGGCATGGTGGCCGGCAAGAACATGATCCCGATGCTGACTTGGCGGGCGCAGCATATCGGCCATCACGCCACCGCCTGGCAGCAATTGGGCCACACCGAAATGCCGATCGCGGTCGCCATCGGCTGGGAGCCGTCGCTCGATTTCGTCGGCGGCGCGCCGGTGCCGAAAAACCTGTGCGAATACGACGTCATCGGCGCCATCCGCGGCGCGCCGGTCGAGCTCGTCAAATGCGAGACCGTCGATCTTTATGTGCCGGCCAGCGCCGAGATCGTCATCGAAGGTTTCATGAGCTTCGATCCGGCGACCTTTTTGCCGGAAGGACCTTATGCCGAGTTCACCGGCTATATCGCCGGCGACCGCTCGCCGAAATCGGCGATCCGCGTCACCTGCATCACCCACCGCAAGAATCCGATCCTGCGTGGCACCATCGAGGGCACCATGCCGGGCAGCTATTCGGAGAACAGCGTCACCTCCTCGGTGATGCGCGCGGCGACGGCGTGGAACGTGCTGGATCGCGCCGGCGTGCCGGGCATCACCGACGTGTGGTGCCCGCCGGTGCAGGCCGGCGTGAATACGCTGGTGCAGGTCAAGCAAAGCTATCGCGGCGTCGCCAAGCAGGTCGCCAACGCGCTGTGGGGATCGTCGGCCGCGCATGTGCGCTACAAGCACGTCACCGTGGTCGACGACGATATCGATATCCACGATTACGCCGCGGTCGATTGGGCGATCGCGTTCCGCGTCAATGCCGGCGAGGACGACATCGTCATCATGCCGTCGACCTTCGGCGCCGGGCTTGATCCGTCGGTGCGCAAGCGCGACCGCAACGTCGCGCAATTCGGCACCGGCAAGTGGAACCGCATGTTGATCGACGCCACCATCAATCTCGATTACGACCCCGACCCCGATCTCGGCGGCGCCCGCTTCCCGCCGACAGTGCGGCCGGAGCAGAAGGATATCGATGCGGCGATGAAGCGGTGGGGGGAGTTGGGGTTGGAGAAGAGGAAGAAGTGAAGTCGCTGCGATCGCCGACGCTCATGCGAACTCCCTCTCCCAGGAGGGGAGAGGGTTGGGGTGAGGGGGTTCGGAAGTGGGAGTAAAACTTCGACTTCCGAACCCCCTCACCCTCGCTCACTTCGTTCGCTCGACCTCTCCCCTCTGGGGAGAGGTGAAAAAGAATGAGTGCCGCCGCGCTGGATCACGGCACCGGCAACAGCGGTTTTTGGCCTTCAGGCAATTGCATGTCGAAAGCGGTGAGCAGCGCCGCGGTCGCGGCGTAGTTGCCCATCAGCATGACCAGCTCGACGAGTTTTGTCGGCGCAAACAGTTTCTTCACCCGCGCAAAACATTCCGACGTCACTTTGTGATCGCCGAATGTCTGCCGGCCGAGCTCGATGATCGCCGCGTAAGTCTCGTCCAGGCCTTGCGTGCTTTTGCGGTGCTTGATGACGTCGACGACCTCGGCCGGCACGCCTTCTTTCAAGGCTTCGGGCTCGTGCGCGGCCCATTCGAACTGGCTGTCCATCTCGCGGGCGACGGCAAGGATCGCGACCTCGCGGATGTTGGCGGGGAACACGTCAAACCGCAGATGATTGCTGAACTGCGCGCGCGCCTCAACCGTCTTGGTGCTGTACAGCGTAATTCCGCCCGGCCCGCGCAAGCCGACCAGCGACTTGCCCGGCGCCGCAGCGCGGTCATAGGCGCGCTTGCCGACGTCGTCCAAATCTTCGCGCTTCGGCAGCGGCAGGCGGAACCCGGAATTTGGATCGATATCGGACGGCATTGTACTCCCCGTGTTGGACGTTTGATTGGATTGGGCGTGAGATTGCTGTGCGGCGATGACAACCGCCAGCACGACGATTACGCCGGCAAGAGACGTAAGGATACGGTGCAGACGCATGACGATCCCTGCTTTGGCTGATCTTTGCGCAGAGCTTAGCGCGGGCTGTCGCAGCCGTCATTCCGGGATGCGGGCGAAGCCCGCAGGCCCGGAATCCATACTCACCGTCAGGGAGGCTCTCGCTCAGTCGCGCAATTGTTCGTAGAACTGTGGCTATGGATTCCGGGCTCCGCGCTGCGCGCGGCCCCGGAATGACGAGAGGAGACCCGATGTTCTTCGAAGGCTTCACCCGCACCGAGATCAAAACCTCGGGCGCGCGCATCGTCACTGTGCATGGCGGCAGCGGGCCGCCGCTTCTGCTCATGCACGGCAATCCGTTCAGCCATTTGTCCTGGCAGAAATTCGCGCCGCGGCTGGCCAAGGACTTCACCGTGGTCGCCACCGATCTGCGTGGCTACGGCAATTCCGAGAAGCCGCCCGGCGGCGACAACCATGAAAACTATTCGTTCCGCGCCATGGCTCAAGATCAGATCGAGGTGATGGCGGCGCTCGGCCACAAAAACTTCTTCGCCGCCGGGCACGACCGCGGCGCGCGCGTGCTGCACCGCATGTGCCTCGATCATCCCGACAAGGTTTTGCGCGCCGCCATCCTCGATATCGTTCCGCAGCATCACGTGTTCAATCATCCGAACAAGGCCTGGGCGACTTTTTCGTGGCACTGGTTTTTCATGATCCAGCCAAAACCTTTCCCCGAACACCTGATGAGCGCAGATCCGGATTTCTTCATCGAGAAGAAGTTGTCGAAGACCAAACAGGGGCTGAGCTTCTTCGATCCGGCGGCGCTCGCCGAGTACAAGCGCTATTTCCGCGATCCGGCGACGGTGCATGCCATGTGCGAGGATTATCGCGCCTGCGCCGGCATCGATTTCGACATGGACACGAAAGACTTCGAGGCCGGCCGCAAGATCGCCTGCCCGGTGCTGCTGTTGTGGGGCGCGACCGGCGGCGTCGGCCGCAATTCCAAGCCGAGCCCGAGCGAAATCTGGCAACGCTACGCCGCCGACATCCGCGGCGCCAAGGCGCTGCCGTGCGGACATTATCTCTCGGAGGAAGCGCCGGAGGAGACTTACAACGAGCTGCGGCAGTTCTTCCGCGCTTGACGATCAGGGCACCAGCAAGAGCTTGCCCAACACTTCGCCGCCTTCGAGCATCTCATGCGCGCGCGCCGCTTCGGCGAGCGGCAATCGGGCATGGATGCGCGGATGCAGCTTGCCGGCCGCGAGCATGTCGATCAGCGCCCGCATCCCGGCGCGGCGCTCCTCGACCAGATGATCCCAGGTGTGGATGGTGAACAGCCGCACCGCCAGCGAGTTCTTGCGCCAGTGGGGCGCCGACGCCGGATCGAGTTCCGTCTTGCCGCCGAGCGCGCCGTAAATCAGCAGCGTGCCGCAGGGCGCCAGCATCGCGATGTTGCCGGGAATGCCCGGCCCGGCAACCGGATCGATGATGGCGTCGACGCCGCGGCCGTAGGTGATCTCGCTCACGCGCGCGCCGACCTTCTCTGTCTTGCGGTCGATGATGTGATCGGCGCCGAGATCGCGGGCGAAGCGCGCCTTGGCTTCGCTCGAGACCACGCCGATCACGGTCAGGCCGGCGACCTTGGCCAGGTCGATCAGGGCATTACCCATGCCGCCGGCTGCGGCGTAGATCAGCACGGTCTGGCCTTGGCGCAGTGCCAGCGCATCGTTGAAGATGTGATAGGCGACCTGATAATTGGCGAGCGACGCCGCAGCGTCGAATGCGACGCCGTCGGGCAGCGGAAAAGTCGCCTCAACGGGCGTCGCGACATAGTCCGCGTAATGGCCGCCGCGATGCGGCCGCTCGCGCGCCGTGGTGTAGACGCGCTGGCCGACCCGGCGCGTCGTCACGCCGGCGCCGACTTTCTCGACCGTGCCGGCGATCTCGGTGCCCGGCGTCGCCGGAAGCGGCGGCATGACGCTGTAAGTGCCGGCGCGGATCAAGCAATCGGGCATGCCGACGCCGATGGCGTGCGCCTTGATCAAAACCTCGCCCGGCTTCGGCTCGGGCACCGGCACGTCGAGGCATTGCATCACGCCGGGCGGACCCGGCTTTTGGAACTGAATGAGTTTCATGGGTTTCCTTCGAACGTCCGCGCGCTACGACGCCATCGGCGCGGGCGCGGCCAAGAAGTTCTTCATCACGTACCACAACAAATCGCGGTTTTTGCTGAAACCCGCGCTGTGCGCGGTTTGCGGCAAGATCACGAACTGCCGATCGCCGTTCGGCAGTTGGCGGAAGAAGTCGAGCAGGTCGTCGTTGGTCGAATTGCCGTCCCATTCGCCGCGCGCCATCAGCACCGGCGCCATAACTTTGGTCGGATCGACCACCGGCAGGTTCGCCGCCATGTCGAGATAGGTGCCGCTCGGAATGGTGTCGCCGAACTTCATCTCGGCGGCGATGATCGCTTCCGGCACCGCAGAATCGTAAATTCCCGGGTGCCCGTCGCGGGTGAAGATCGAGCGGATCATGTTGGCGTCGCGCTTGCGCCGCGGATTGGCGCGCAGCGCCTCGATATTCTTCTGCCGCCGCTGGATCTCTTCGGCGCCTTCGCCCTTGTAGGTGAAGGCGGACAGGATCAGCCGATCGACGCGCTCCGGCTGCGCCTGCGCGTAAGCCGCGGCGCGGATGCCGCCGGACGACGTGCCATAAAAATGAATTTTTTGCTGGCCGGTTTCCTGCGTCACCACGGTCATTGCCGCCTTCAGATCCTCGACGCCGCTGGCGATATCCGAATTGTTGCCGGAACTGTCGGAGTTGCCGTAGCCGTCGTGGTCCATGGTCCACACGTCGTAGCCGTAGCGGGCGAACACATTCATCATCGAATATTCGCCCTTGCCCGGCACGGTCAGGTCGTAGCTGCTGCGCGCCGCGTTCGACGAACCGTGCACCAGGAAGAGCACTGGATGAATGCCGGTCATAGCGGCGAGCCGCTTGCGATACATCGCGAGCTTGACGCTGCCCTTGTGCGCCCAGTACGCGTCGCTGCTGATCTCGTCCGGCTGCACCGGTGCCGCAGCCGTCGGCGTCTGCGCATTGGCCGACGTGATCCCCGAGGCCAATCCGGCGCCGATGCTCAAGCCCGCGCTCTTGATGACTGTGCGGCGTGCGACCGGATGATCCGTCATGGCGATCTCCCTATGAAATGTGCGTCTGCCGGCGGTGTTATTGGACGATCGCCCGCCGCCGGCTCGTTGATCGCGGCGACAATAGCAGGCCGCAGGAGAACATGGCAGGGTGTGGCCAATCAACGCGCCGCTCGCCGCCCTCGCGCCGGCACACGACATCTGCTAGGGGCTGGTTGCGAAAAACGGTCGATTGATGCGCCAACAGCCGGTCCGGAAATGCTGAAGACCCTGCGCGACGCCGCGCATTTTTTCGACCGGCGCATCGGCTGGGGCCGCCTGGGTGTTGCGCTCAGCCTCACCATCATCATCGTCGCCGTCGTCGTGCTCTACCGCATCCTGCGCGACATCGATCCCGACTCGCTGCTCGACGCGATCGAGGCGACCGACTGGCGTACCCTGATCATCGCCGGCGCCTTCGTCACCGCCGGCTATGTGACGCTGACCTTCTACGACCTGTTCGCGCTGCGCACCATCGGGCACACCGAAATCCCGTACCGGGTCGCGGCGCTGGCCGGCTTCACCAGCTACGCGGTCGGCCACAATGTCGGCGCCAGCGTGTTCTCCGGCGGCGCCGTGCGCTATCGCATCTATTCGACCTGGGGCTTGAGCGTCATCGAGGTCACCAAGATCTGCTTCATCGCCGGGCTGACCTTCTGGCTCGGCAATGCCACCGTGCTCGGGCTCGGCGTGCTGTATTCGCCGCAAGCGGCGCGCGCCATCGATCAAATGCCGTTGTGGAGCAACCGCGTGCTGGCACTCGTGGTGCTCGGCATGCTCGGCGCCTATGTGGCCTGGGTCTGGGTCAAGCCGCGCGTCATCGGCCGTGACGGCTGGCAGGTGACGCTGCCCGGCGGGCCGCTGACGCTGTTGCAGATCGCGATCGGCATCGTCGATCTCGCCTGCTGCGCGGCGGCGATGTACATGCTGGTGCCCGACGAACCCAATCTCGGCTTCGTCACGGTGGCGGTGATCTTCGTCGCCGCCACATTGCTCGGCTTCGCCAGTCATGCGCCCGGTGGGCTCGGCGTGTTCGACGCCGCGATGATGGTGGCGCTCTGGCAGTTCGACAAGGAAGATCTGTTGGCCGGCCTGCTGCTGTTCCGGCTGCTCTATTACATTATTCCGTTCGTGATCTCGCTGGCGATCTTAGGGATTCGCGAATTGCTGCTCGGCCGCGCTGCGCGCCGCATCGGCGCCAAAGAGACGGCCCAGTGAGCTTGACCAAAAATCGGGCGGCGCCGGTCAGACGGCGGTCGCGCGGCGTTCGGCTCATTATCGTCACGGCGGCGATCGTATTCGCCGTGCTGGCGCTGACCAAAGTGCTTGCCGCCGTCTATGCGCTTGCAAGCTTCGCCATCGTCGCGGCGACAGCATTGTTGGCGCTGCGCGCCGGCGACGAGGACGATCGCCTGGCGCAGCCGGTCGCCGTCGCCGTGCGCGCCGACGATCCGCTGCGCGCCGTGGTCGCCGGCCTGCCCGATCCGGTGATCGCGCTCGACCGCAACGGCCGCGTGCTGGCGCTCAATGAGCACGCCCGCGCGCTGGCGCCGGCGCTGCGGCAAGGCGAGCCGGTGTCGCTCGCTTTGCGCATGCCGGAACTGATCGAGGCCATCGGCCGCGCCGCAGCGCGCGGCGAGGAGCAACGCGTCGCCTATGCCCAGCGCGGCCCGCTCGACCGCTGGTTCGAGGCGATCGTGACGCCGGTCAAGCGCGAGCCCGGCTTGGACCGGCCCGATCTGGTGCTGCTGACATTTCACGATCTCACGCCGCTACGCCGCGTCGAGGAGATGCGCGCCGACTTCGTCGCCAATGCCAGCCATGAATTGCGCACGCCGCTCGCCGCCTTGTCCGGTTTCATCGAGACCCTGCAAGGCCCGGCGCGCGACGACGTCAAGGCGCGCGAGCGTTTCCTCGCCATCATGCAGGAGCAGGCGCTCCGCATGGCGCGGCTGATCGACGACCTGTTGTCGCTGTCGCGCATCGAACTCAACGCGCACCGCCGTCCCGACAAGCCGGTCGATCTGGTGCCGATCGTGCGCCAGGTGGTCGACGGCCTCGAGACGCTGGCGCGCGACCGCGGCGTCGGCGTCAATGTCGAGGCGGGCAATGCGCTGTTGATCCTCGGCGACCGCGACGAGCTCGTCCGCTTGTTCGAGAACCTGGTCGAGAACGCGCTCAAATACGGTGCGCCCGGCAAGCGCGTCGATATCAAGCTCGCGCCCGGCACATCCGCCGACGGCGAGCCGGAAGCGCAAGTCGCCGTGCGCGATTACGGGCCCGGCATCGCGCCGGAACATCTGCCGCGGCTGACGGAACGGTTCTATCGCGTCGACGTCACCGAGAGCCGCGCCCAAGGCGGAACCGGGCTCGGCCTGGCGCTGGTCAAGCACATCCTCAATCGCCACCGCGGCCGGCTGACCATCGACAGCGCGCCGGGCGCGGGCGCCACCTTCACGGTGCATCTGCCCACCGCCGGAACCGCGCCCACTGTATAAAGCCGCGTCTTCCCAGTGGCTTGCGCTGTCATTTCACTGTCATCCGGCGGACATAGAACAGTGACGTGCCAAACCTAACCATGCAGCGCTGCGGGTCAGCCTCGACTGGAAAACCCAGTCGCAACCCGCCGCAGCAAACGTTGAACAGAAATCGCCCAAGCAGGGTCGAACAGCCGTCGTGGGTCGACGATCCACCACGCCGAAATTCCTCTAACAGGAGAGACCTCGTGAAACATCTCACAACGATCGCCGTAGCCGGCTTGCTGGCTGCGACGGCGCTTCCCGCTTTTGCCGCCGACATCACCGGCGCCGGTTCCACCTTCGTCTATCCGGTCCTCGCCAAATGGGCCGACGTCTACAGGAAGGATACTGGCGTCGGGCTGAACTATCAGTCGATCGGCTCGGGCGGCGGCATCAAGCAGATCACCGCCAAGACCGTCACTTTCGGCGCCACCGACATGCCGCTCAAGCCGGAAGACGTAGCGAAGAACGGCTTCGTTCAGTTCCCGGCCATCAACGGCGCCGTCGTTCCACTGCTCAATCTGCCGGGGATCAAGCCGGGCGAAGTGACGCTGGACGGCCCGACCATTGCCAAGATCTTCCTCGGCGAAATCACCAAGTGGAACGATCCGGCGATCGCCAAGCTCAATTCCGGCGTCAAGCTGCCCGATACCGCGATTGCCGTCGTGCACCGCTCGGACGGTTCCGGCACCACCTTCATCTGGACCAATTATCTCTCCAAGGTCAGCCCCGAGTGGAAAGATAAGGTCGGCGAAAACACCGCGGTCGAATGGCCGGTCGGCATCGGCGCCAAGGGCTCGGAGGGCGTCGCCAACAACACTGCCAACACCGTGGGCGCGCTTGGCTATGTCGAATATGCCTATGCCAAGCAGAACAACCTGACCTACGCCAAAATGGTCAATCATGCCGGCAAGGTCGTCGCGCCGACGGCGGAATCGTTCCTCGCCGCCGCGGCCAGCGCCGATTGGGCCAACGCGCAGGATTTCCGCGTCATCATTACCGACGCGCCTGGCGAAAAGTCCTGGCCGGTTGCCGGCTCGACCTTCATCCTGATGCAGACGGTTCCGACCGACATCGCGTCGTCGTCCGAAGCCCTGAAGTTCTTCGATTGGGGTTATAAGAACGGCAAGCAGATGGCGGCCGATCTCGATTACGTGCCGATGCCCGATAACGTCGTGGCGCTGATCGAGAAGACCTGGAAAGACAAGATCAAAAGTTCCGACGGCAAGCCGGTTTACTGAGATCGATGCGCGCGGGAAAAGGCGCCAAGCGAGGCGCCTTTTCCTTTTCCACTTTGCGGCAATAGCGGCTTGTATCGTGATCGCAACGCCGCTTCAGTGGCTCTCCTGACGGCCCCGGCACAAAGAGAGCTCATGCAACAGGCGCGGAGGCAGCCAGTGGTCGATATGGCGTTGTCTGGCCAAGCTTTTGTCCCGGCCGAGGCCCTTGCGCGTACCAAGGCGCTCGACCGGTTGCGGCTGGGCGACCTCGTATTCCGCCACCTGACCCGCGCCGCGGCCATCGGCGTGCTGTTGCTGCTCAGCGGCGTCATCGTCTCGCTGATCAGCGGTTCGCTGCCGGCGCTTCGGACGTTTGGCTTCGGCTTCCTGGTCAGCGAGCGGTGGAACCCGGTCACCGACAATTTCGGCGCGCTGCCGGCAATCTACGGCACCATCCTCACCTCGCTGATCGCGATGCTGATCGCGGTTCCGATCGGCTTGATGATCGCCTTCTTTCTCACCGAGCTGTGCCCGCAATGGCTGCGCCGGCCGATCGGCATCGCCATCGAACTGCTCGCCGGCATCCCCAGCATCATCTATGGCATCTGGGGCCTGTTCATTTTCGCCCCATTCCTGCAGGCGACGCTGCAGCCGTTCCTGATCGACACGCTCGGCAACCTGCCCGGCATTGGGGCGCTGTTTGCCGGCCCGCCCTATGGCATCGGCATCCTGACCTCAGGCCTGATCCTTGCCATCATGGTGCTGCCGTTCGTCACCTCGATCACGCGCGACGTGTTCGAAGCGGTACCGAGCGTGCTCAAGGAGGCCGCTTACGGGCTGGGGTGCACCAGGTGGGAAGTGGTGCGCAACGTGGTGCTGCCCTATGCCCGGGTCGGCGTCATCGGCGGCATCATGCTCAGCCTCGGCCGCGCGCTCGGCGAGACCATGGCGGTGACCTTCGTCATCGGCAACGCCCATCGCATCTCGGCGTCGATCCTTGCACCCGGCACCACCATCTCCGCCACCATCGCCAACGAATTCACCGAAGCGGTCGGCGACCTGTACACCTCGGCGCTGATCTCGCTCGGCCTGATCCTGTTCGTCATTACATTTATCGTGCTGGCCATCGCGCGTTACATGCTGATGCGCATCGAACGCCGGATCGGATGACGCCATGCCCGACAAAATCCTAGCCTCCCGCTATTCGGGCCGCCGCCGCAACAACATGGTCGCGACGGTGCTGGCGTTCGCGGCTACCGCAATCGGCCTGGGCTGGCTGGTGCTGATTCTCGGCGCGCTATTGTGGAAAGGCTTCAGCGGCTTGTCGGTCGCGGTCTTCACCGAGATGACGCCGCCGCCGGGTTCGGCCGGCGGCCTACTCAACCCGATCTTCGGCAGCCTCATCCTCACAACCCTTGCCGTCCTGATCGGCACGCCGATCGGCATCCTCGCCGGCACCTATATGGCCGAATACGGCCGCTACGACCGCTTGAGTACCGTGGTGCGTTTCATCAACGACATTCTCTTGAGCGCGCCCTCCATCGTCGTCGGCCTGTTCATCTACGAGGTGATGGTGGCGCCGCTCGGGCATTTCTCCGGCTATGCCGGCGGTGTCGCGCTCGCCGTCATCGTCATTCCGGTGGTGGTGCGCACCACCGAGGACATGCTGACCCTGGTGCCGAATTCGCTGCGCGAAGCCGCGACCTCGATCGGCTTGCCGCGCTCCCTGTCGATTACCCGCATCTGCTATCGCGCGGCGCGCGCCGGCATGGTGACGGGCGTCCTGCTTGCCGTCGCCCGCATCAGCGGCGAGACCGCGCCGCTATTGTTCACCTCGCTCAACAACCAGTTCTGGAGCACCAACCTGAACGCGCCGGTCTCGAGCCTGCCGGTCGTGATCTTCCAGTTTGCGCTCAGCCCCTACAAGGATTGGCAGTCGCTGGCCTGGACCGGCGCTCTCATCATCACGCTCGCCGTGCTCGCCTTGAGCATCACCGCGCGCGCCCTTATCCCATCGGGAAGACAGTCATGAACGTCGCCAGTGTTGCCGTACCCAGCGTCACCCATGCCGCCCCCGATCGCGCCGGCCTTGCCGAGAAGGTCGTCCTCCGCGACCTGAATTTCTTCTATGGCGACGCGCGGGCGCTGAAATCGATCAGCCTGTCGCTCTACCAGAACAAGGTCACCGCCTTCATCGGCCCGTCGGGCTGCGGCAAGTCGACGTTATTGCGCGTGCTCAACCGCATGTACGACCTTTATCCGAACCAGCGCGCCACCGGCGAAGTGCTGTTCGATGGCTTCAACATTCTGTCGCCTAAGCAGGATCTCAACCTGCTGCGCGCGCGCATCGGCATGGTGTTCCAGAAGCCGACGCCGTTTCCGATGTCGATCTACGAGAATATCGCCTTCGGCATCAGGCTCTACGAACGCCTGCCGAAATCCGAGCTCGACGGCAGGGTCGAGACCTCGCTGCGGCGCGCCGCGCTGTGGGACGAGGTCAAGGACAAGCTCGGCGCCAACGGCCAAAGCCTCTCGGGCGGCCAGCAGCAGCGGCTGTGCATCGCCCGCACCGTCGCGGTGCGGCCCGAGGTGATCCTGTTCGACGAGCCGTGCTCGGCGCTCGATCCGATCTCGACCGCCAAGATCGAAGAATTGATCGACGAGCTGACCGACGACTACACGATCGTGATCGTCACCCACAACATGCAGCAGGCGGCGCGCGTGTCCGAGTTCACCGCCTTCATGTATCTTGGCGAGCTGATCGAATTCGACTCGACCAGCAAAATGTTCACCGCGCCGCACGACCAGCGCACGCAGGATTACATCACAGGCCGCTTCGGGTAAGCGCCGGAGAACGCACCATGACCGAATACACCACCAGGATCGACCACACCGCCAAGGCGTTCGATACCGATCTCTTGGAGATCACCCGCAAGGTCGCCGAGATGGGCGGACTTGTGGAGCGGCAGATCAGCGATGCCGTCCAGGCTCTGGTCGACCGCGATCTCGAGCTCGGCGAACGCGTGATGGCGGCGGATCCGGCCATCGACGCTTTGCAGCGCGAAGTCGAAGAGAAGGCCATCCTCACCATCGCGCGGCGCCAGCCGATGGCGGTCGACCTGCGCGAGATCGTCGGCGCCATGCGGGTTGCCAACGACCTCGAACGGGTCGGCGACCACGCCAAGCACATCGGCAAGCGCGTCGTCGCGCTCGACGGCGATTTTTATCCGCAAAAACTCATTCGCGGCGTCGAGCACATGGCCGCCCTGGTGTCGGTGCAGCTCAAGCAGGTGCTGGACGCCTATGCGGGCCGCGATCTGCAAGCCGCGCTCACGGTGTGGAAGGGCGACGAAGAAGTCGACGCCATGTGCACGTCGCTGTTCCGCGAACTCCTCACCTATATGCTGGAGGACCCGCGCAACATCACCTTCTGCATGCACCTGATGTTCTGTGCCAAGGACATCGAGCGCATGGGCGATCACGCCACTAACATCGCCGAGACCGTGTATTACATGATCGAAGGCCGGCCTATCACTGACCAGCGTCCCAAGGGTGATCCAACAAATTTTGGCGCAGCGGTGCTGCAGAAATAGGAGACCGGGGATGGGTGCCAACATCCTGATCGTGGAAGACGAGGAGCCGTTGACCACGCTGTTGCGTTATAACCTCGAAGCCGAAGGCTACGAGGTCGATGCCGTGTCGCGGGGCGACGATGCCGATACCCGGCTGCGCGAGACCGCCCCCGACCTCATCGTGCTCGACTGGATGCTGCCCGGGCTGTCCGGCATCGAACTGTGCCGGCGGCTGCGGACGCGGCCGCAGACCCAAGCCCTGCCGATCATCATGCTCACTGCGCGCGGCGAGGAAAGCGAGCGCATCCGCGGCCTCGCCACCGGCGCCGACGACTACATCGTCAAGCCGTTCTCGGTGCCGGAGCTGTTGGCGCGCATCCGCGCGCTGTTGCGCCGGGCGAGCCCCGAACGCGTCGCCATGGTGCTCAATATCGGCGATCTCGAGCTTGATCGCGAGAAGAAGCGGGTGTCGCGCTCGGCCCGCCCGGTCGATCTCGGCCCGACAGAGTTCCGGCTGCTCGAATTCCTGATGGAACGTCCCGGCCGGGTGTTTTCCCGCGAGCAACTGCTCGACGGCGTGTGGGGCAGCGACGTCTATATCGACGAGCGCACCGTCGACGTCCATGTCGGCCGCCTGCGCAAGGCGCTCAACCGCGGCCACGCCGTCGATCCGATCCGCACCGTGCGCGGCGCCGGTTATTCGCTGGATGATCGTTTCGGCAAGGCGAGCTGAGCCGTTATCGTCAGTGTCATCATCCGCGAAAGCGGATGATCCAGTAATCATCGAGATTAGGCAGAGTGATCGCGCTGGGCGCTGCGATTACTGGGTGCCCCGCCCTCGCGGGGCATGACAAGTTAGCGCATCGGGCGCTTGTCGCGGCGGCGGTCGGTCGCCGGCTGATAGGCGACGCGGGAGTGATAGGCGCAATAGGGCAGCGCGGTCACCGTGTTGCCGCCGCAGAAGAAAAAGTCGGTGCTGCTCGGGTCGCCGATGGGCCAGCGGCAGGTCTGCTCGTTGAGTTCCAACAGCGTGCGGCGCTGGCCGATCGGAATGATGTTGTCGATCAGTTCCGGCTCCGCCTCCTCGATCTCATAGGCATGGGCCAGCGCGGTATTGCCGCGGATCGAAGCGCGGCCGATGCGCATCATCGACGGCGAGCGCGCCTTGCGCGGCCGCGGCGCGCCGGTCGACGTGCTTTTGGCGCGGCCGGAAAGACCGAGACGGTGCACCTTGCCGATCACGGCGTTGCGGGTGATGCCGCCGAGCTCGGCGGCGATCTGACTCGCCGACAGACCGTCGGACCAAAGCTTTTTGAGCAGTTCGACCCGCTCGTCAGTCCACGACATTCTTTTTCCTTCCTGAACGTGCGGGTAGAGCCTTGAAAGAATCCCCCACCGAGCCGGGCGGCGCTAAAAGCCGCCCAACGCAAACTTACTCACCCGAACGCTTTAGAAGACCGTCCGCCGCACGAGATGTCGTACTTGACAATAAAAATGCTACAATATGGCGGGAGTCGGGCGCAAGAGTTGGCGGGGCGTGCGTCCACACATTCCTGTCTTTGTGTGGATGATATGGGCGTAAATCGAACAGCCGGGCGTATTTTCCCGTGTTGACCGAATGAGCGCGCGGAAATAGAGTGCTAAGCCGTGCCGCCCGGAGAGGCGGCACATTTTGTTTCGGCTGCGCCGGGCATTGTCGTTTCAGCCGCGCCGATTTTTGCTGCGCAGCGAAAGCGAGCTAACCGTGACATCGCACCTGATGCCGACCTTCGCGCGCGTCGACCTCGCTTTCGAGCGGGGCGAAGGCGTATGGCTGATCGCGACCAACGGCGAGCGCTATCTCGATTTTTGCTCGGGCGTCGCCGTCAATGCGCTGGGGCATTCCCACCCGCAGCTCGTCGCAGCGCTCGAAGAGCAGGCGCGGAAGGTCTGGCACGTCTCCAATCTCTACCAGATTCCGGAGGGCGAGCGCGCGGCAAAGCGGCTCTGCGAGGCAAGCTTTGCCGACTACGTGTTCTTCTGCAATTCGGGCGCCGAGGCGATGGAATGCGCGATCAAGGTGGCGCGCAAGTACCAGTCGGCCAGCGGCGCGCCTGAGCGCTACCGCATCATCGCCTTCGAAGGTTCCTTCCACGGCCGCACACTGGCGACGCTCGCCGCCGCCGGCCAGAAGAAATATCTCGATGGCTTCGGTCCCGAGGTCGAGGGCTTCGATCACATGCCGTTCGGCGACCTCGAAGCGGTCAAGCGCGCCATCGGGCCGGAGACCGCCGCGATCCTGATCGAGCCGCTGATGGGCGAAGGCGGCGTGCGTGTCGTCGAGCCGTCATTCCTGAGAACGCTGCGCGCGCTGTGCGACCAGCACGACCTGATGTTGATCTTCGACGAAGTGCAAAGCGGCATGGGCCGCACCGGCGAGCTGTTCGCCTACCAGCGCACCGGCGTCACGCCCGACATCATGGCGCTCGCCAAGGCGCTCGGCGGCGGCTTCCCCGTCGGCGCCTGCCTGACGACTCGTGAAGCAGGTAAAGGGATGACCCCCGGAACCCACGGCTCGACCTTCGGCGGCAATCTTTTGGCGATGAGCGCCGTCAACGCCACGCTCGACGTCATGCTGGCGCCCGGCTTCTTCGACCGCGTCAAGCACACCGCGCTGCTCTTCAAGCAGCGGCTGGCCGAGATCAAAGACCGCTATCCGGCGCTGATCGCCGAAGTGCGCGGCGAAGGATTTCTGGTCGGGCTGCGCGCGCTCGTTCCGGCCGGCGAAATGGTCGATGCGTTGCGCGCCGAGAAGATGATCACGGTCTCCGCCGGCGACAACGTCGTGCGGCTGTTGCCGCCGCTCATCATCAGCGAGCAGGAAATCGCCGAGGGCATCAACCGCCTCGACCGCGCCTGCGCGCAGCTGAACCAGGCCTATGCCAGGAGGCAGAAGCAGGAGGCCGCCGGATGAGCGGCATCCGCCACTTCCTCGACCTGATCGACGTTCCAGCCACCGACCTGCGCCAGATCATCGATGCGGCACGCATCATGAAGGCCGAGCGCCGCGGCGCCGAACGGCCGCTCGCCGGCAAGACCCTGGCGATGATCTTCGAACGGCCGTCGACGCGCACCCGCGTCTCGTTCGAAGTCGCCATGCGCCAGCTCGGCGGCGATGCCATTTTGCTGACGGCGGAGGAAATGCAGCTCGGCCGCGGCGAGACCCTGGCCGACACCGCGCGAGTGCTGTCGCGTTACATCGACGCCATCATGATCCGCACGCTCGACGCCGAGGCGCTCGCCGAGCTGGCGCGCTACGCCACTGTCCCGGTGATCAACGGCCTGACCCGGCGCTCGCATCCGTGCCAGGTGATGGCCGACGTGATGACCTTCGAGGAGCATCGCGGTCCGATCCGCGGCCGCACCGTGGCCTGGACCGGCGACGCCAACAACGTGCTCACGTCGCTGATGCAGGCCGCCGAACGGTTCGAGTTCCGCCTGCACGTCGCCACTCCGCCGGAGCTGGCGCCGAAGAAACCGCTTCTGGAATGGATAAAGTCTTCCGGCGCCGAGATCCGCGTCGGCACCGACCCGGAAGAGGCCGTCAAGGGCGCCGACTGCGTCATCACCGACACCTGGGTCTCCATGGGCGACCGCAACGGTGCGCGGCGTCATAACTTGCTCAAGCGCTATCAAGTCAATGCGCGGCTGATGGCCCGCGCCAAGCCCGATGCCATCTTCATGCACTGTCTGCCCGCCCACCGCGGCGAGGAGGTCACCGACGAAGTGATCGACGGCCCGCAATCGGTGGTGTTCGACGAGGCCGAGAATCGGCTGCACGCGCAGAAGGGAATTTTGACCTGGTGCCTGGAGGCTACCGGCCGGTAAGCCGAGCCAAGTAAGCCAAGCCAAGTAAGCCGATCCAGGTGCCATCGAGGTCTCCAAATTCCATCTGCCTTGCCTATATTCAGGCGCGATGACCAATCCCGACATCGACATCCCGGTTCGCGAGCCGGCGCAAACCGGCAGCGACGACACCATCCTGCCATTCGCGGTGAAGGCGCTCGACCTGCGCGGCCGCATCGTGCGGCTCGGCGCCGCGGTCGATACCATCCTGACCGGCCACGACTACCCGACGCCGGTGGCGAAGCTGCTTGGCGAGGCCATCGTGCTGACGGTGATGCTGGGCTCGGCCCTCAAATTCGAAGGCCGTTTCATCCTGCAGACCAAGAGCGACGGCCCGGTGCGCATGCTGGTGGTCGATTTCGCCTCGCCCGGCACGGTGCGGGCCTGCGCCAGTTTCGACGCCGAGCGGGTCGCGGCCGCGATCGCCGCCAACGCGGCGGAGCCCGGCAAGCTGCTCGGCCACGGCCATCTCGCCATGACCATCGACCAAGGCCCCGACATGAGCCGCTACCAAGGGCTGGTGCCGCTCGAAGGCGGCGACCTCGAACAGGCCGCGCACGAATATTTCTCGCGCTCGGAGCAAATCCCGACCCGGGTGCGGCTGGCGGTCGCCGAAGAGTTCCGCGCCGGCACTGGCGGTGCACGCCGGCACTGGCGCGCCGGCGGAATTCTGCTGCAGTTCCTGCCGAGTTCGTCCGAACGCCTACGCCAGGCCGATCTCGATCCCGGCGACGCGCCGCCCGGCACGGAAGTGCACGTTTTGCCCGAGGACGATGCCTGGGTCGAAGGCCGCTCCCTGATCGCCACCGTCGATGACATCGAGCTGATCGATCCGGCGCTCTCGAGCGAGCAATTGGCCTATCGGCTGTTCCACGAACGCGGCGTGCGTGTCTTCCGCGCCGCCGAGGTGCAGGCGAAGTGCTCGTGTTCGCGCGCCAGCGTCGAGAACATGCTGCGGAGTTTTTCGCAAAGCGATCGCGACGACATGGTCGAGAACGGCCGCATCACCGTGACCTGCGAGTTCTGCAACTCGACTTACGTTTTCCAGCCGGACGAGATAATGGCGCCAGACACCTCGGCGTCCTAGCGCGCGCTTCAGAAGCGGCGCGGCCCGAATAGGCCGAACACCGGGGCCGGTACCGCTTCTTGCGTCGGTTCCTGATTGTAGCCGAGCGCGGTGGAATATTGCTGGTCGTCGCGCTGCCGCGCCAATTGTTCTTGCTCTTTGCGTTTCTGGTAGCGCGCCTGCTTCTGCCGTTTGGCTTTTTCGGCGGCCGCCGCTTGCGCCGCGGCCAAGCGGGCATCCTCGACGCTCGCCGCGGCATCCGCTCCCTCGTCGGCTTTATGAACAACCACCGGACCCCAAGCTCCCGGCTGTTGCACCGGCGGCGCGGCCTGGGTCACGGCGCCGATGGGGCGCGGTTGCTGCCGTACCATTTCCACCTGCGGCGGCCCGATGACGTGGTGCCAAACCACCACCAGCATGGCAAAAGCCGCAACCATCGTGCCGATATAACCGAGTAAAGCAATGAACATGACAAATCCGCGCCCGCGATGCGCCGGGCATGCGAGCAACCCTTTGGACGCTGCCAATCGCGCCTCAGTTCAACGCGGCTGCCAGGATGCTGTTCCACACCAGGATTTCGTTTGGGTTTTCCTCGTCCGCGGATAGCTAACGCTTTCTTTTCAGTCCCGGTTCGGTCGCGGAACTTCTGGAACCAAACCACCCAGCCACGATTGACGACACGAAACGATTCGGAGGCAAACCAATGGGCAAAATCCTTGTTGGCATGGCGGTGGCGGCGCTGTGGTTCGTGTTGTCCCAGGCTGCCAATGCCGAACGTCTTTGCCAGGAGATCTGCGATAACGGCATCTGCGTTTCGCACTGCGTGGACAATCCCGATAGCAAAACGACTGATCGCGAGCGCGATCGTGGACCGGGCGTGGAATTGCAGGCGCCGGGTCGATATTGACGTCGGCCGTTAGTCGCAAGTCGAGCACAATTTGATTCAATCGGGCGCGGATCGATCAACGGGTCCGCGCGCGAGTTGCCATCTCCTGCCGCGCGCCGTTGAACCGAAGCATCGTGATTGGAACTCGCGATTGCGAAGGCGCGACGTCCGCGCCCAGCGCTTGTCTTCTAAGTGGGTGAATTTGCGATACAAAATCAAACAAGCGCGTGCGGCAGGCGCATGGCGGAGGAACCGCTCGCCGTGCGACCGCTGCGAAACAAGGCAGTGAATAGCGGGAGTTCTGTGGATAATCCGAAAATGGCCGCGCAACCTTCGTACAATGTCAGCGCGGTACCTATAAAATTCCCCTGGAACAGCCTGTCACAAGTTACCGAAGGGGATAACAAGATGTCGTCAGTCGTGGACTCGATGCCGGACGCGAGCAGGCTCTATATCGGCGAGGGTGTAACCATCAAGGGCGAGATCAGCGTGCCTGACACCTTGGTGGTGTGCGGCTCCGTCGAAGGCGACGTCTCGGTCGGCAATCTGGTGGTCGGTGAAACCGGCGTCATCAAGGGCCGGATCATTGTCGCGCAGAACGCCGAGATTTCCGGCAAGGTGTTCGAGAAGCTCGACGTCAAATGCCTGATGATTTTGCGCTCGACCAGCCGGGTCGACGGCAATGTCAGCTACGGCATGCTGCAAATCGAGCAGGGCGCCACCATCGCCGGCGGCATCTCGTCGACCGAATACCGGCCGGAACAGAAGCCGGCCAAGTCCGAACAGCCGGTCCGGCAGGAGCAGAAGCCGCTACAGTCGCCGCTCGGCAACGGCGCGCGGCTCGGCAAGCAGCCCGACCTGTCAGTGTCGGCTTTGGATGCGGCGACGAGCCCGGTGCAGCCACCGGCGCGGTAGTCCGTAGCGCTATTCTGAAACGTCGGCGGACGCTGAATTCAATTCAGCGTCCGTTTCGATTCGACGCTGTCGAGCGAAAACGCCGGCACCTCGATGTCGAAATGCTCGCCGCCCGCGCCGACCATGCCGTAGCTGCCGACCATGAAGCCCGACGGCGTCTGCAGCGGCACGCCGCTGGTATACTCGAACTGCTCGCCGGCCTTGAGCACCGGCTCCTCGCCGACGACGCCGGCGCCGCGCACCTCCTGGCGGCGGCCGTTGGCGTCGGTGATGCGCCAATGGCGGGTTTTCAGCTGTACCGTCTCGTCGCTGTTGTTGGTGATGGAGATGGTATAGGCCCAGAAGAAATAGTTGTTCTCCGGCGACGACCGGTCGGCGACGAACCGCGGTTTCACCACGACCTCGATATTGCGGGTGATGGCACGATACATGGTGACGGTCCTGGTCGTGGTCTTCGTGGTGTCTTGGCGATGGTCTTGGCGATGGTCCTGTCGCATTTCCGACGCCGCTCCGCCAAGATCAAGCACGGGGCCGGCGCGGCTGACTTAAAACCTCATAGGATTCCACGCATAAGTGAATAGATTCGCGCCCGTTGTTGCAATAACCGTGCGGACGCGCAAGTTGCTTAGGGGTCATTTGGGCGCTCTGGCCGCGCTTGCGACACGGCGGAATATGGTTGCAAACCTCGACGTAGTCATGGCCCTGCCGACCGCCGCGCCGCTACCCGCGGCGCCGGCCGCGACCGAGCGCGACCTGCGGCTCGATCTGTTCCGCGGCATCGCGCTGTGGTTGATCTTCCTCGACCACATCCCGGAAAACGTCGTGAACTGGTTCACGATCCGCAACTACGGCTTTTCCGACGCCACCGAGATCTTCATCTTCATCTCCGGCTACACCGCGGCCTTCGTCTACGGCCGGGCGATGCGCGAACGCGGCTTCCTGATCGCCGGCGCGCGCATCCTGCGGCGCGCCTGGCAGATCTATGTCGCGCACATCTTCCTGTTCACGATTTTCATGGCCGAGATCGCCTATGTGGCGGCGACGTTCGACAATCCGCTCTATGCCGAGGAAATGAATATTCTGGATTTCCTCAAGCAGCCCGACGTCACGATCTTCCAGGCCCTGCTGTTGAAGTTCAAGCCGGTCAACATGGACGTGCTGCCGCTCTACATCGTGCTCTTGCTGTTGTTTCCGCCGGCACTCGCCATGCTGATGTGGCAACCGGCCTTTGCGCTCGCGGCTTCCGCCTTGCTCTATGTGCTGACCTGGAATTTCGATTGGAATTTGCCGGCCTATCCGAACGGCGTGTGGTTCTTCAATCCCTTCGCCTGGCAATTGTTGTTCGTGTTCGGCGCCTGGTGCGCGCTCGGCGGCGCCAAACGGCTGGCGCCGGTACTGCAGTCGCGCGCCATCCTCGCCGTCGCCATCGCCTATCTGGCGTTCGCCTTCGTCATTACGCTGACCTGGTACATCGAGCCGCTCGGGCGGCTGGTGCCGAACTGGCTGAGCGAATGGATGTATCCGATCGACAAGACCAACCTCGACGTGTTGCGCTTCGCACACTTTCTGGCGCTGGCCGCGGTGACGGTGCACTTCGTGCCGCGCGATTGGCCGGGGCTGAAATGGCCGGTCCTGCAACCGGCCATCCTCTGCGGCCAGCATTCGCTGGAAATCTTCTGTCTCGGCGTCTTCCTCGCCTTTGCCGGCCAGTTCGTCATCAGCGAATATTCGGGCGGCCCGCTCATCCAGATCGCCATTAGCATTACCGGGATTATCATCATGATCGCGACAGCCAGCCTGATATCATGGTACAAGGTGATAGAAGGGCGAAGCCCCACATCGCGCGTCAAGCAACCTGACGCCGACCTCGCGGGAGGCGAGGCATGAGTGTGATCCTTGCACTGGTCACGACCATTGCGCTGATCGACGGCGCCGCTGCCGCGGCGCCGACGGATCGTTGCGACGTGCCGGAATCGTTTCTCTCGAGCGAGAGCGAGCTCACCAACGTCACCAACGCGGTCAAGGCGCACCAGCGCCTGGATATCAGCGTGATCGGCACCGGCTCCTCGTCGTTGGCCGGCGTCGACGGCGTCCGCTTCGCCTATCCGGCGCGGCTGGAAGAAGCGCTGCAGCAGCAATTAAAGGGCATTACGGTGAAGGTGACCGCGCATGTTCAGCCCCGTGCCTCCACCGCCGACATGGATTCCGGCCTGGCGAAAATCCTCGCCGACGACAAGCCGTCGCTGGTGATCTGGCAGACCGGCACCGCCGACGCCATCAACGGCGTCGCGGCCGACGACTTCCGCACCAGCCTCGACGACGGCATCAGCGCGATGGGCAACGCCGGTGCCAACGTCATCCTCATGAACATGCAATACAGCCCGCGCACCGATTCCATGCTCGACGTCTCGACGCTCGCCGACGTCATGCGCATTGTTGCACAGCAGCATAACGCGCTGCTGTTTGATCGGCTCGGAATCATGCGCAACTGGAACGACAACGGCACTTTCGATCTCTATTCCCCTACCAAAAACTATGATATGGCGCGTCTTGTTCATGACTGCATAGGCCGGGCTTTGGCGTCTCAGATCATCGGTGCCGCACATCTGGACGCCAACAGAATGCAAACGACACGTTAATGTCCCCTAACAAACCCTTAACGATCGCCCGCGTGGCGCGGGCCGCAGCTGCTACGGCGGTTTTTGCGACTTTTGCTGCAGCGCACGCAGAAATGATCGAGCCCGCGCGTATTGTCGCACCCGCTCTGACCCTTGCCGCCGCTCCTGCCGCGATGCCGGCGGCAACGCCGGCCGTTGCTGCAGTGCCGCGACCGGTCACGCCGGCCGCCTTGCCGCAAGCCAGCACGTCGAACGCCGCGCCACCGACCAGTTGCAGCGCTCCGACCGAGTTCAGCCATTTCGATCGTCCGCTCATTCGCACCGCGCGCCGCCTCGCCGGCGGCGAGCCGCTGACCGTCGTCGCCATCGGCTCCTCGTCGACGGCCGGGGCCGGCGCCAGCTCCCCCGATGCCAGCTATCCGAGCCGCCTCGCTGTCGAGCTCAAGCAGCGTTTCCCGCTGCAGGACATCACCGTGCTCAACCGCGGCGTCAACGGCGAGGAGACCGAAGACATGATGGCGCGGTTTGCCACCGGCGTCATCGCAGAGCATCCGCAACTCGTGCTCTGGCAGGTCGGCACCAATTCGGTGCTGCGCGATCATCCGCTGGCGCCGCATTCGGCGCAGCTGCACGAAGGCATCGACGAGCTCAAGGCGACCGGCGCCGACGTGGTGCTGATCGATCCGCAATATGCGCCGAAGGTTCTGGTGAAATCCGAGACGCCGGGCATGGTCGAGCAGATCGCGGCGGCGGCGAAGGAAGAGAACGTCGACCTGTTCCGGCGCTTCGCGGTGATGCGCAACTGGTTCGAAGTGCAGCACTTGCCGTTCGACACTTTCGTGTCGCCGGACGGCCTGCATATGAACGACTGGGGCTATGCCTGCGTGGCCAAACTCCTCGGCACCGGCATCGCCGAAGCAGCGACCCGCCCGGTCGCTTCAGCGCACGCGCGCTGAGTTATTTCCCCAATCGTCATTCCGGAAGCCGCGAAGCGGCTATCCGAAATCCATAACCACAGTGGGTGCAGAACTTGCCACGACGGTGGCTATGGATTCCGGGTTCGGCCCTTTGGGCCGCCCCGGAATGACGGCATTACACCGCCTCAAGCCCAGCGAGCACGTCTTCGACGATATCGTCGGGATGTTCGAGGCCGACCGAGAGCCGCACCAATCCGTCGGTGACGCCGATCTCGGCGCGCTGCGGCGGCGTGAGCCGCTGGTGGGTCGTGGTCGCCGGGTGCGTGATCAGGCTCTTGGCGTCGCCGAGATTGTTGCTGATGCGGATGAGCTTGAGCGCGTCTTGAAACCGGAACGCCCCTTTCTTGCCGCCCTTGATCTCGAACGCGACCAAGGTCGAGCCGCCGCGCATCTGCTTTTGCACCACCGCGGCCTGCGGATGATCGGGCCGGCCCGGATAGATCAGCCGCGAGATCTTGGGATGCTCGGCGAGCGCCACCGCGACCGTCGCGGCGCTGTCGGTCTGCCGCCGCACGCGCACGGCGAGCGTCTCCAAGCTCTTGAGCAGAACCCAGGCGTTGAACGGCGACATCGACGGCCCGGTCTGGCGGATGAGCACATGGATTTTGTCCATGATGAATTTCTGCGAGCCGAGCACGACGCCGCCGAGGCAGCGCCCCTGCCCGTCGATATGCTTGGTGGCCGAATAGACGACGCAGTCGGCGCCGAGCGCGAGTGGGCTCTGAAACAGCGGCGTGGCGAACACATTGTCGACCACCAAGGTGGCGCCGGCCGCGTGCGCGATCTTCGCCACTTCGGCGATGTCGATGACTTCGAGCGCGGGATTGGTCGGGCTTTCGAGAAAGAACGTCTTGGTGTTCGGCCGCACCGCGTTTTTCCAGGCCTCGAGATTGCAGCCGTCGACGAGCGTCGAGGCGACGCCGAAGCGCGGCAGATAATCCTCGACGACGTAGCGGCAGGAGCCGAACATCGCTTTCGACGCCACCACGTGATCGCCGGCCTTCAGTTGCCCCACCAGTGAAATCGTGACCGCGGCCATGCCGGTCGCGGTGGCGCGCGCCGCTTCGGCGCCTTCGAACGCCGCCATGCGGCGTTCGAACATATCGACGGTCGGATTGGCGAACCGCGAATACTGATAGCCGGGATCTTCGCCCTTGAAGCGCGCCTCGGCCTGCGCCGCAGTGTCGTAGACATAGCCTTGAGTCAAAAACATCGCCTCGGACGTTTCGCCGAACTGCGAGCGCAACGTGCCGGACTGAACCAGGCGTGTTTCGGGGCGATAGGTCTTTTTCGCGGACGCAGACATGTGGCCTCCATTGGCCAACGAAGCATTGGCCAAAAAACAAAACCCGGCCGGGAGGAAAATCCTCAGGCCGGGCTCACACATCCCCGGCCTTTTAGCTACTTGTTTTACGTGGCTAGCAAGCCGGCCGGCTCAAATGACCACGGGATAAAACGGCTTATACGCCGCGGACGTCTTTGCGTCAAACCCGGCATCGGGTTAGATCGCAGCCGCTGTTTTCGCTCGACCTGGTGACCGCGTGCCGCTGTCTTTTTCGCTGACGGACGAAGGAATCCTGCCCGACCGCATGATCGCGGAACTGGCGGCGGACGGCGGCATTCGCGCGCATTATCCGTTCGCTCCGGGGCAAATCCAGCCGGCCAGCCTCGATCTGCGGCTGGGCGCCATCGCCTATCGCGTGCGCGCGAGTTTTTTGCCCGGCCCCGGCACCACGGTCGCCGAACGCATCGTCGAGCTGAAGCTGCATGAATTTTCGCTCGCCGCCGGCGCCGTGCTGGAGACCAATTGCGTCTACATCGTTCCCCTGATCGAGCGGCTCGCCTTGCCCGCCGACATTGCGGCGGCGACCAATCCGAAAAGCTCGACCGGGCGGCTCGATGTTTTCACCCGCGTCATCGCCGACGAGACCCGCGGCTTCGACAGGGTCGCGGCCGGCTATGAAGGTCCGCTCTACGCCGAGATCAGCCCGAAAACTTTTCCGGTCCTGGTGCGCGAAGGCACGCGGCTGTCGCAACTACGGCTGCGCCGCGGCAACGCCGTGCTGAGCGCCGAGGCGCTACGCGCGCTGCACTTAAGCGAGCGGCTGGTCGATCGCACCGAGGCGGTAATGGGCGACGGCATCGCAGTCAGCATCGATCTGTCGGGATCCGGGGCGGCGAACGGCAACGGCTCAGGCATCGTCGGCTATCGCGCCAAGCGGCACACCGCGGTGATCGAAGTCGATCAGCGCGATGCCTATGAGGTCGCCGATTTCTGGGAGCCGATCGCGGCCCGCGCCGACAAGAGCCTGATCCTCGATCCGGACGAATTCTACATCCTGGCCTCCAACGAAGCCGTGCAGGTGCCGCCCGACTATGCCGCCGAGATGGTGCCGTTCGATCCGCTGGTCGGCGAATTCCGCGTGCACTATGCCGGCTTCTTCGATCCGGGTTTCGGTTATGCCGGCTCCGGCGGCTCAGGCTCGCGCGCGGTGCTGGAAGTGCGTTCGCGCGAGGTGCCGTTCATTCTCGAACACGGCCAGATCGTCGGCCGTCTGGTGTACGAGAAAATGCTGGCGCGGCCTGACCAGCTTTACGGCAGCGGCATCGGTTCGAATTATCAGGCGCAGGGCCTCAAACTGTCGAAGCACTTTCGCGCCTGACCGGCACGCCTCGCTCCCTGACCAGCGCATATGCGCGCGCCGCCGCAAGCACGACCGCGAAGACGGCGGTCCAGACGATGCGCGCGCCGTAGCGATCGTGCGGATCCGATATGACGCCGCAGAACGCGGCATTGCCGAGCGAGCGCCAGGATCAAGGTCGCGGCGAGCCGGCCGAGATCGGCGAATTCGGCACTGTAGATGCCAAGCAGCAATAGCACGGGAAGCAGCGCCATCGCCGCCCACGCCACCGGCACATCGATCCTGTTGATCGCGGCAAAGCCGATCTCGCCGTGCTGCTGCCGCGCCGCCTGCATCGCCGGCACAACCGACGGCGTGTAGCGCTCGATGATGCCGTAGGTGTGCAACAGCGCGGTGCCGATGCCCTCGCCGGTGGCGACCTCGACCAGTTGCCGCACGGTGGCGCGCAACGCGGTCTCGGCCTCCATGGCGGGATAATCGCGCAGGCTGCCGAGCACGATGGTGCGCATCTCGTCGCCGAGCCCGGCGAAGCGGCCGAGCTTGTCGAACACACTCTTGCCCCACAGGAACGTGTCGGCGTCGAGCGGCAATTCGTTGCGGTACGGGCACAGCTTGAGCTGCGCATCCGGACAATGGTCATTGAGATAGCGGGTGACGATGCCGTCTTGCAGCATGCGGCCGAACGCCAGGCCGTAGCCGCCCGGCGTCCAGGCGACGGTCTTGCTGACGATATAATTCGCGCCGAGCAGCATGACGGCGCTGAGCAAGAGCGCCAGCGTCGTCGGTGCGAGTCCGACGCGCGGGACGAGCTTGGCATTGAGCCAGGACAACAACAGCGCCGCGGCGCCGAGCCCAAGCAGTACCGCAAAGGTGGCGCTATGGGTCGAGCCCGCGAAGGCAATGAACAACACCAGCGCGTAGCGTTCGCGCCGCGACACGCGATCGCCGTGCCACACCAGCGCATGCAACGCGAGTACGCCGAGGCCTGCGAATATGTCGGTCAGCAGCACGCTCGCCAGCCACGGCAACGCCGTCGTCAGCGCCAGCAGCGCCGTGATCGCCGGCAGCACGATCGGATGGACCGTGAAGCGATGGATCCGCAACAACAGGCCGATGATCCAGACCGTTGCCAAGGCTTGCAGGATGACGTTCGGCCAGAAGTCGAGCGGCCAACCGGAAGCGAGGAAGAGCCCATAGGTCGTCGAGCGGCTCGGCACCAGATAGCCCTCGAACCAGCGGGCCAGGTAGCCGCCGGTGTCGTATTCCAGAAGCGGCAGGCGATTCCACAACGCCGGCGACAGCAGAATGAGCGTCGCGGCAATCGTCGAACTCGTCCGCGCAACCAAGCTTGGTGAATCGGTCATGGGCAAATATTAGCGGACCAGTGGTGGACGGATCGTTCAGCGGGATGAGGCAATTCGGCGCGGATGTCCGTAAAGGATTGCAGCCAAGGCCTTTGCCAAAAGCGTGCATGACCGGCCAAAAAGCCAAGATTCTTGTGGCAATTCGCCGGGAAGGACGTTTCTCTGTAACGGGCGATCGGTCCAGGGAGGGGCGAGGACGGCGCATGGTGCGGGCGGTCATCATGAGCATCGCGCTCCTTGCCGCGGCAGGGCTGGGCGTCGCGCCGGCGCACGCGCAATCCGGCTTCGACCGGCCGGGCGGCGACTATGCGAACGCCAGCGTGCCGAACGGCGATCCTGCGGTCTGCGCCGCCCGTTGCGAGCACGAGGCCCGCTGCCGGGCTTGGAGCTTCGCCTATCCGCCGGCCGCGGGCGGCCCGGCGATGTGCTGGCTCAAGCGCGATGTGGTGCCGCGCGTAGAGGCGAGCTGCTGCGTGTCGGGCGTGCGCGGCGCCGGCGTCATCGAGCCGCGCGCCGGCGACCTCGAATATTCCATCGACCGCCTTGGCGGCGATTACCGGTCGTTTGAAACGAAGCCTGATCCGAAGGCCGCGGCCTGCGCCGACGCCTGCAAGGCCGAGAACCGCTGCCGCGCCTGGACCTATCGCCGGCCGGGCTACGGCGTGACCGTCGCGCACTGCTACCTCAAAGACACGATCAAGCCGCCACGGCACCGGCCGTGCTGTATTTCGGGGGTGGTGCGGTAGTCGCGCTAGCCCGTGCCGCCGACGGTGATGCGGTCGATGCGCAAGGTCGGCTGGCCGACGCCGACGGGGACGCCCTGGCCGTTCTTGCCGCAGGTGCCGATGCCGTGGTCGAGCTCGAGATCGTTGCCGACCATCGACACCCGATGCAGGTCGGTCGGCCCGTTGCCGACCAGCATGGCGCCCTTGATCGGCGCGCCGACTTTGCCGTTCTCGAGCCGATAGGCTTCGGTGCATTCGAACACGTATTTGCCCGAGGTGATGTCGACCTGGCCGCCGCCGAAATAGACGGCGTAGATGCCGTTCTTCACCGAGGCGATGATCTCGCCCGGGTCGCGATCGCCGGCCAGCATGTAGGTGTTGGTCATGCGCGGCATCGGCACGTGAGCGAAACTTTCGCGCCGGCCGTTTCCCGTGGGTTGCATGCCCATCAGCCGGGCGTTCTGGCGGTCCTGCATGTAGCCGACCAGAATGCCATCGTCGATCAGCACGGTGCGATTGGTCGGTGTGCCTTCGTCGTCGATCGACAGCGAGCCGCGACGCAGCGCCATGGTGCCGTCGTCGACGACGGTGACGCCTTTCGAGGCGACCTGTTGCCCCATGAGTCCGGCAAAGGCCGAAGTCTTCTTGCGATTGAAGTCGCCTTCGAGGCCGTGCCCGATCGCTTCGTGCAACATCACGCCGGGCCAGCCCGGTCCGAGCACGACGTCCATCTCGCCGGCCGGCGCCGGCACCGCTTCGAGATTGATCAGCGCGCGGCGGATCGCGGAATCGACGGTGCCCTGCCAGGCGTCGGTGGCGATGAAGCGCTCGTAACCCTCGCGGCCGCCATAGCCGGCGCTGCCGCTCTCCTGGCGATCGCCGTCGCCGACCACGACCGCGACATTGACGCGCACCAGCGGCCGGACGTCGCGATAGGTCTCGCCGTCGCCGCGCAGAATTTCGACCGCCTGCCAAGTCGCCGCCACGCTGGCCGAGACCTGGCGCACCCGCGGATCCTTGGCGCGCGCATAAGCGTCGATGGTTTCCAGAAGCCGCGCCTTGGTCTCGAAAGCGGGACTGCCGAGCGGGTTTTCCTCGCCGTAGAGCTTGACGTTGCTGCGCGGCGGCGGCGCCGCGTAGTGGCCGGAATAGCCGCCCTTGACCGCGCGCACGGCGTCGGCGGCCCGCTCGATCGCCGCCTCCGACATGTCGGAGGCATGGGCATAGCCGACCGCCTCGTCCTTGACGGCGCGCAGCCCAAAACCTTGTGACGTATCGTAGGTGGCCTGCTTGAGCCGGCCGTTGTCGAAGGCCAAAACTTCGGACTGGCGATATTCGAGATAAAGCTCGCCGTCGTCGGCGCCATCGAGGCCGCGGGAGACGATTTTAGCCAGCCGCGGCCGGTCGAGGCCTGAGCGATCGACGAGGGAAATGGGGGCGTCAGCCATTGCGGTATCCTGACCGTCATTATGGTGAAACTGACCCCCTACATAAGCGCTTCGCCGGCAGCGCGCGAGGGGCGGCTCAATCGCGCTTGGGAATACCGGCCTTCTCGATCACGGCGCCCCATTTGGCGATGTCGGCCTTCATCCGCACCGTCATGTCTTCGGGCGTGCTCCAGCGCATCGCCATGCCCATTTGGCTGGATTTGCTCTGCACATCGGGTGTGGGAATGACCGCCTTCATGGCAGCGTTGAGGGTAGCGATGATCGGCTTCGGCGTGCCGGCGGGAACCGACAGCCCGTTCCAGCTGGCGACGTCGTAGTCCGCGATGCCGCTCTCCATGACGGTCGGCACGTCGGGCAGATAGGCCGTGCGTTTGGCGCCGGTCGAGGCCAGCGCCACGATCTTGTTGTCGGCGAGAAGCCCGCTGAGCGCGGCATAAAATTCGAATGCGACATCGACGTCGCCACGCATCACCGCACCGGCCATGTCGGGCGAGGTGCGGAACGGCACGATCGCCGCCTTGATGCCGGCGGTGCTGGTGAACAGCTCGGCGGCGAGGTTTTGCGTCGAGCCCGGATTGATAGTGCCGATATTGAGCTTGCCGGGATTGGCCTTCGCCGCGGCGATGAGATCGGCAACCGATTTCAGCGGCGATCCTGCGCGCGTGACGATCAAGACGTCGAAGAACGCGGCGGTCGAAACCGAGTCGAAGTCGGTGAGGATGTTGTAGGGCAGCGATTTGAACAGCGCGACCGCGATGGCGGTGTTGTTGCCGGTCATCAACAGCGTGTAGCCGTCGGGCGCGGCAGCGGCGCCGGTCTGCGCGGCGACGATGCCGGCGGCGCCGGGGCGGTTTTCGATGACGAATTGCTGCTTCAGGCGATTACTCAATTGCTCGCCGAGGATGCGCATGCCGACATCGGCGACGCCACCCGCCGCATAGGGCACGATCAGGCTCACCGGACGGCTGGGATATTCGGCCTGAGCTTGTGCGGTGGATGTTGCCGCAAAAACGGCGGCGAACAGCGTTGCGGCAACGGCGACGACTTTACAGCCTGCACTCACGAGCTTTCCTCCGGTCTTTAATGGCGAGGGTAAGCTCTCGGATTGGTCCGTCAATCATCGCCAATAGCGCGAAGGGCGCGACGACTGCGCGCAGCCGCGGTCCGAAAATTCCGGCGTTACGGCAGCTGGTCGTAGCCCTCGCCAAAGCCCTTCAGGCTCATGGGAAAGCCGATGCCTTCCTCGGGCGTCTGGAAGATGATGAAGGTCGAGGTCTGGCCGTTGCGCAATTTGGCGATCAGGTTGTCGTCCATGACCACTTCGGCGATGCAGCCATTGGGCAGGCAGCGCACGAAGCCGGCACGGCCGACGTCGTTGTTGTCGATCTTCAGCCCCAGCCCCGACGGGATCAGCACGCCGAGCGGCGCGACGACGCGCATCAGCCGGCTCTTCTGATCGCTGGTCTTGAGCACGATCACGACCAGGCCGAGATTGGGGCGGTCCTCCGCCGTCACGCTCTGCATCAGCGCGCATTGCTCGTTTTGCGCGCCCGGCGGCGTCTCGCAGCGGATCTGCCAGTCGCCATGGACCGAGCGGACCGCGCCCTGGGCGGCGGCCTCTCCGGCGAACGGCAGCGCTGCCGCCAGCAGGACGGCGGCGCCGGCGAGCATTGACGCCCGCAGCCGCCGCGCGACATCGAATATCGCCATGGTCGTGTTTCCCTCGACGAGCCGCCCCCGAGGGCGTCCCACCGCGAATCATCAAGCCCGGTGGCCGGGCGAGCCTGCGTACATCGTGAGCCTACGGTGTCAAGATTGATCCAAATCAAGGCATTGTGGCCACGGAAAGGTGGTCGGAGTGTCCCCTCCGGCGCCTATGGAAAGCGGCTACGCACAGCGTTATCCAGACCCATCGGACGCGGAGTTAAGAGTGCATTGCAGCAGAGCCGGATTTGTGGTTTTGAGGGGCTGGGATTCCCCCATCCCGCCGACGCCTGCCAACCAGAACCGTGGCGCAAGCCCCGCCGGACGCAGGCGGCGTCATACCGTTGCGGTCCGCGCCGACATAGTCTGTGCTGCTCGTGGACGGTGATGACCCAAGATCAGAAACAGGGAGCAGAGAGACAGATGAAGGTGTTGTCACGCTTGACCGCCATCGCGGCGACCGCCCTGTTCGCCAGCGCCGGCGCGGCCTTTGCCGGGCTCGGCCAGCCGACGCCTTGGCAGCTCGGGCTGCAGGACTCGGCTTCGCCGGTCATGGAGCAAATCGCCTCGTTCCACACTTACGTGCTCTGGATCGTCACCGCGATTACGATCTTCGTTCTCGCCTTGCTCGTGATCATCATCGTCCGCTTCAACGCGCGCGCCAATCCGACGCCGTCGCGCACCACGCACAACACGTTGCTCGAAATCATGTGGACGATCGTCCCGGTCGCCATTCTGATGTTCATCGCCGATCCCCTCGTTCCGGCTCTTGTTCACCGAGCTCGACGTGCCGACGGTGGATCTGACGATCAAGGCGACCGGCAAGCAGTGGTACTGGAGCTACGCCTATCCCGATAACGGCAATTTCGAATTCGATTCGCTGATCGTCGCCGAAAAGGACCTCAAGGCGCGATCAGCCGCGCTTGCTGACCGTCGACAACGAAATGGTCGTGCCGGTGAATAAGGTGGTGCACGTGCTGGTGACCGGCGCCGACGTCATCCACTCCTTCGCCGTGCCGTCGTTCGGCATCAAGATCGACGCCGTGCCGGGCCGCATCAACGACACCTGGTTCAAGGCGACGATCCAAGGCATCTTCCACGGCCAGTGCTCCGAACTGTGCGGCAAGGATCACGCCTTCATGCCGATCACGGTGCGGGTCACCGACGACAAGGGCTTCGCGGCCTGGGCCGCGCAAGCGAAGCAGAAATACGCCGACGGCGTGAGCGCTCCGCCGACGACAGTGGCGGCGGCGCAGCAATAAGCTTGAGCAATGGTGAGCTTGGGCAATAATAAGCTTGGGTCATAATAAACTTGGGCAATAAAGTGAGCCGCTGACGGACGGCCTAAAGAAGGAACTGGCAATGGACACGATGGCACACGCGGCACACGGCGACGATAACGGGCACGCCATCCCGCACGGCTGGCGCCGCTATCTGTATTCGACGAACCACAAGGACATCGGCACGATGTACCTGGTGTTCGCGCTGTTCGCCGGCTTGATCGGCGGCTGCCTGTCGATCGCGATCCGCGCCGAGCTGATGTATCCGGGCCTGCAGTTCTTCCACGAGACCCACACCTACAACGTCTTCGTCACCGCGCATGGTCTGATCATGATCTTCTTCATGATCATGCCGGCGATGATCGGCGGCTTCGGCAATTGGATGGTGCCGCTGATGATCGGCGCGCCGGACATGGCGTTCCCGCGCATGAACAACATTTCGTTCTGGCTGTTGCCGGCGTCGTTCGCGCTGCTGCTTGTCGTCGATGTTCTTCGAAGGCGAGCCAGGCGCCAACGGTGTCGGCGCCGGCTGGACCATTTACGCGCCGCTATCGACCTACGGCCATCCCGGCCCGGCGATGGATTTCGCGATCTTGTCGCTGCATCTCGCCGGCGCCTCGTCGATCCTCGGCGCCATCAACTTCATCACCACGATCTTCAACATGCGCGCGCCCGGCATGACCATGCACAAGATGCCGCTGTTCGTATGGTCGCAGCTGGTGACGGTGTTCCTGTTGCTGTTGGCGCTGCCGGTGCTGGCCGGCGCCATCACCATGCTGCTCACCGACCGCAATTTCGGCACCACCTTCTTCGATCCGCAGGGCGGCGGCGATCCGCTGCTGTTCCAGCATCTGTTCTGGTTCTTCGGCCATCCCGAAGTCTACATCCTCATCCTGCCCGGCTTCGGCATGGTCAGCCAGATCGTGGCGACGTTCTCGCGCAAGCCGGTGTTCGGCTATCTCGGCATGGCCTATGCGATGGTCGCGATCGGCGGCATCGGCTTCGTGGTGTGGGCGCATCACATGTACACGGTCGGCATGTCGTCGACCGTGCAGGCCTATTTCATCGCCGCCACCATGGTGATCGCGGTGCCGACCGGCGTGAAGATCTTCTCCTGGATCGCCACCATGTGGGGCGGTTCGATCGAGTTCAAGACGCCGATGCTGTGGGCGATCGGCTTCATCTTCCTGTTCACGCTCGGCGGCGTCACCGGCGTGGTGCTGGCCAATGCCGGCGTCGACCGCGTGTTGCAGGACACCTATTACGTCGTCGCGCACTTCCACTATGTGCTGTCGCTCGGCGCCGTGTTCGCGATTTTCGGCGGCTGGTACTACTGGTTCCCGAAGATGACCGGCTACATGTATTCCGAGTTCACCGGCAAGCTGCACTTCTGGCTGACCTTCATCGGCGTCAATATCGTGTTCTTCCCGCAGCACTTCCTCGGCCTCGCCGGCATGCCGCGCCGCATCGTCGATTATCCCGACGCGTTCGCCGACTGGAATTTCATCTCCTCGATCGGCTCGTTCATTTCCGGCTTCGGCGTGCTGGTGTTCTTCTTCGGCATCGTACAGGCCTTCGTCCGCAAGGAGCGAGCCGCGGCCAATCCGTGGGGGCCCGGCGCCACCACGCTGGAATGGACGCTGCCGTCACCGCCGCCGTTCCACCAATTCGAGACACTGCCGCTGATCAAATGAGCGTCACGCTTGCACGCATAGAGCCCTCGATCGCCGGTGTCGGCGATTACGTCGCGCTGCTCAAGCCGCGGGTGATGTCGCTCGTGGTATTCACGGCGCTGGTCGGGTTGTTGATCGCGCCCGGCCACGTGCATCCGGTGATCGCGCTGACCGCGCTGCTTTGCATCGCCGTCGGCGCCGGCGCCGCCGGCGCGCTCAATATGTGGTACGACGCCGACATCGACGCGCGCATGCTGCGCACCGCAGGCAGGCCTATTCCGCAGGGCCGCGTCACGCCCGGCGAGGCGGCGGGCTTTGGGCTGACGCTGGCGATATTCGCGGTGGTGACACTCGGGCTGCTGGTGAACTGGGTCTCAGCTTCGCTGCTCGCCTTCACCATCGCGTTCTATGTCGTGATCTATACGATGTGGCTGAAACGCTCGACGCCGCAGAACATCGTCATCGGCGGCGCCGCCGGCGCGCTGCCGCCGATCATCGGCTGGGCGGCGGTGACCGGCGGTGTCGCCCTTGAGCCGATCGTGCTGTTCCTCATCATCTTCTTCTGGACGCCGCCGCATTTCTGGGCGCTGTCGCTCTACCGCGCCGAAGACTATGCGCGCGCCGGCATTCCCATGCTGCCGGTGGTCGCCGGTGAAGCAGAAACCCGGCGCCAGATCGTGATCTATACGCTGATCCTGGCGCCGCTCGGCGTTGCGCCGTGGCTCTGGGCTATGCCGGACCGCTCTATGGCATCGCCGCTGTGGTAACCGGCGCCGCCATGATCGTGCTGGCGCTGCGGGTGCGTGCCGAACGGCAAGGCCACGCCGCCAGCAAGCAAATGTTCGGCTTCTCGATCCTTTATCTGTTCCTGCTGTTTGCCGTGCTGCTGGCCGATCGGCTGTGGGGAGAGCTCGCCGCCCAGGCGGTCAGCCACTTCCCAACATGACGATAGTGAGTAACGCCATGAACGAAGGACCGAAACCGAAGGCCGGTATCAGGTTGACCGAGCAGCAGTTGCGTGCACGCCGGTCACGGTCGATCGCCATTGCGCTCGCGCTCGGTGCTTTCGTCGTGGTGATCTTTGTGGTGACCCTGGTGAAGCTCGGCTCCAACGTTCTGACGCGGCCGATGTAGGCATTCAGACATGCAGCAACCGACCAACCAACGAAACCCAAGACCCGCGAGCCGGCGCGACCTCCTGGTCGCCTTCACCTGCGGTGGCGTGGTGGCGTTGATGGTCGGCGCGTCGTTCGCTGCGGTGCCGTTCTACAACTGGTTCTGCCGCACCACCGGTTACGCCGGCACCACGCAGCGCGCGCATGCCGCGCCGGCGCAGACCAACGAACGCACGATCACGGTTTACTTCGACTCCAATATCGCCGCCGGACTGCCGTGGTCGTTCGAGCCGGAGCGCCGGACCATCGACGTCAAGCTCGGCGAGGTCGTGACCGTCTACTACAAGGTCATCAATGAAGCCGCGCGCGTGACCACGGGCCAAGCCGCCTACAACGTCAATCCGCCGACGACCGGCATCTATTTCGAAAAGATCAACTGCTTCTGCTTTACCGAGCAGACGCTCAAGCCGGGCGAGAAGCGCGACATGGCGGTGGTGTTCTATGTCGATCCGAAACTGGCTGCGGATTCCGAGCAGGACGGCACCAGAATGATCACGCTCTCCTATACCTTCTATCCGGTGAAGGAGCCGGAACAGCCGGTCGCGGTGAGCGCCCCGCAACCCTCCGCCGCAAACGGAGGCGGATAGGCCGGTTCGGCCGCATCCGATGAAGCAATGACAGCGGCGCGCCTAATCTCTACGGTCGCGCCAAAGTGGAGATGAAGACGATGGCTGACGCTGCCCACGCCAAACCGCACCACGATTACCACCTGGTCAATCCCAGTCCGTGGCCGGCGATCGGCGCCACCTCGGCTCTATTCACCGCCGTCGGCGCCATTCTGTGGATGCACCATACGGTGCCCTACGCGCCGGTCATCTTCGGCATCGGTGTCATCGGCATCCTCTACACCATGTTCGGCTGGTGGCGCGACGTGATCTACGAAGCCGAGGTCGAGAAAGATCACACCCGCGTGGTGCAGATCTCGCACCGCTACGGCATGATCCTGTTCATCGCCTCGGAGGTGATGTTCTTCGTCGCCTGGTTCTGGGCCTATTTCAACACCGCGCTATTCCCGGACCAGTTCGAGGATGTCGCGCGGATCGCGTTCACCGGCGGGGTGTGGCCGCCCAAGGGCATCGAGACCTTCGATCCCTGGCACTTCCCGCTGCTCAACACGCTGATCCTGCTGACGTCGGGCACCACGGTGACTTGGGCGCATCACGCGCTGCTCGAGAACAACCGCAAGGGTTTGATCTGGGGCCTGGTCCTGACCATCGCACTTGGGCTGACCTTCACCTGCGTGCAGGCTTGGGAATATGCCCACGCCGCGTTCCCCTTTGCCGGCAACATGTACGGCGCTGCGTTCTTCATGGCGACCGGCTTCCATGGCGCGCATGTCATCATCGGCTCGACCTTCCTGATCGTCTGCCTGTTCCGCGCCATGGCCGGCCAGTTCACGCCGACGCAGCATCTCGGCTTCGAATTCTGCGCCTGGTATTGGCACTTCGTCGACGTGGTATGGCTGTTCCTGTTCGCCTGCATCTATGTGTGGGGCGGCGGCGCCGCGGCCGGGTGACGCGACGCGAGATCGCCTGGCAGCGACCGGACGCTTTTGCGTTCGGTCGAATTGGACGTCTAGCGCTCGATGCGCGGAGCGCTATCAACCTCGACAGCCGCCGGAGCCGGAACAGCGAGCGTTACGGCTGGCGGCGCACATGAATTTATGTCGCGGAACTGGAGCGCTCCCTGAACGGACACGCTCATCTGCAATGAAAAGTCGAGAGTCGATGGCGCGGGGCTGACGGTCCGAGGACTGCAGGTTGCCGCATTAATGCCCCCAAACGCCTGGTTACGATTGATATTCCGGAACCATTGCATCCTCATATCGTCCGTCGTGCATTTGTCGGAGAAAAACAGCGGGGCATCGACCGGGTATTGCGCTGTGCCATGGCAGCTCAAACATCCGGATGCCGGATTGTCGACAGGGCCATTCGTGCGCCCTGCCCAACCCAAATGGGCGGCGGCATAAGCCGGAATTTGGTCCGAGATCGTGGTTTGAGTAAGTTTTTTTCCGGCTTGTTGGTCGGCCGGCGTGAAGCCGAAATCGTTGCCCCAGGACAGGCCGACCGGACGTAGGCGATTCCACGGCGAGGCGTCGGTGGCACTGCTATCGAACGCGAATGTACCGAATACCCAGCCCGCCGGCGATCGCGGATCGACCGTCGCGACATCCATTTGCATCAGGCGCACGGTCTTGGGGCCCGTAGTCGTGGCGATCGTCCATTGCGGAGCGCCCGCCAGAATGTCGCCGCCCTGAAAGTCGTCCGCAGTAGCGTCGCTGAACAGGATCTTGAAGGTCATCGCCCCGGGCGAGAACTGCGCTTTGGTGAGGTCGGGCGTGGCTGCGCTCCAAACTTGGCCGATCGTGAAGCCACCAGCCGCGTTATAAAAGCCGACCGCATAATTGTGGATCGTGACACCCGGCTTGAGGCCAAGCTCCGGAGACGACACCGGGCGTTCCGAGGTCAGACCGTGAGTTGGTTCACGGCGGTTCGAACCGAAATTCATCAGCGGCATGTGAAACCAGGGACGGACTGTGTTGTTCTCAGGCTGGAAATTGGCGTCGATCATTCCCTGGAATGAGTAATCGCGGAGTGCGTAGAGGTAGGCATTCGCGCCCTGCATGCCGTTGGTAAAATCGATGCTCAGCCAGGGCGCATCGCCGGTCGGCGCGGCCGAGGGATAAGCCTGAGACAACTTGAACCATGGCCCTTGGGACGACACCAATGGGGTCGCGGCGATGAAGTCCGGAAAACGGCCCGTGCATTGCGCCGTAAACGGTGCGGGGTCGCTCGCGGGCGCGCCATTTGTTGCCACGGGCAGGCATCTGGTTCCCGGCGCACAGCCATCGGCCGCGTGAGACGAACCCGCGATTGCGAAAGCCCCCGCCGCAACAACGACACCAATCGAAGTGCTCAAAATAGCAGAACGGTCCTTGCGCATCATCCAGCCCCCTTGTTGCTTGTCTCGATCTAAAGTTGTGATTATTCGACGATCTTTCACAAGCTGCAAGCATAAATCCTCTCGCCGCGACTTCGTGGCCAGCGCAGGGCGGTGCGAGTACGATGGGGACATTCGCGCTTTTGCCGCTATCGCAACGCAAGAACCAAGGTGATGAACAAAAAACCGATCGAGACACTTGCGGGATCGATTCGCGCCGGGCTGTCGTGCGCTTGCCCGCGCTGCGGCCAAGGCAAATTGTTCCAGGGATTTTTGACGCCGCGGCCGCGTTGTGAGGTGTGCGGGCTGGACTATAGCTTCGCCGATGCCGGCGACGGGCCGGCGGTGTTCATCATGTTCCTCGCCGGCTTCATCGTGGTCGGCGCCGCGTTGATCGTCGAGGCGCTTTATCACCCGCCGTACTGGGTCCATGCCGTGCTGTGGGTGCCGTTGATCGCGATTGTCACGCTCGGACCATTGCGGCCGATGAAGGGACTGATGATCGCGCTGCAGTACCATCACAAAGCCGAAGAAGGACGCTTCGGCAGCGGAGGCGAGCCTTGAACACGCCGCAGGCACCGCGGCGGTCGTGGCTCGGATTGCTGCTCCCTGCTTTGCTCGCGTTTATCGTCCTGATCGGGCTGGGCACTTGGCAGGTCGAGCGCAAGGCCTGGAAGGAAGCGCTCATTGCGGCGCTGACCGAACGGCTCGGCGCGCCGCCGCAGGCGCTGCCGGCGCCGGCGACCTGGCAAAATCTCGATCCGGCAAATGACGAATACCGCCACGTTAAATTCACAGCGATTTTCGACCATGCGGTGGAAGCGCTGGTCTATGGCGCGGCGTCCGCGTTCCGCCCCGATGTCTCGGGTCCCGGTTATTGGGTGTTCACGCCGGCGCGGCTCACCGACGGCAGCCTCGTCATGATCAACCGTGGTTTTGTGCCGGAAGACCGCAAGGAGCCGAAGTCGCGGTCCGCCGGACAGGTTTCGGAAGCGGTCGAGATCATCGGCGCGCTACGCTGGCCCGATACGCGGCACTGGTTCACGCCGCAGGACGACGCCGCGCATAATCTCTGGTTCAACCGCGACCCCCACGCCATCGCCGCCGCCAAGGGGCTCGGCGCCGTGGCGCCGTTCTTCGTCGAAATGGAGGCGCCGATGCCGCCGGGCGGCTTGCCGAGCCCCGGCAAGATCGTGGTCAATCTGCCGGACAACCACCTGCAATATGCGATCACCTGGTACGGGCTCGCGGCCGCGCTGGTTGGGGTGTTCGCGGTCTGGGCATTCGGCTCCCGGAACCGCAAAACCGGCGCAAAAGACAGCCCTCCGCGTTCCTTGTGAAGGCAGCGGCTTTTCTATTACTGTGCCCGGTATCCGGTCCCGGCGGCATATCGCCTCTCGGCCAAAATAGCGCGCAGAATCAATAGGTTAATGCAAAACGTCTCGACCAGGGGCGAGGCCCCGCCGCTCGGCTTCGCCGAGGCCATGCTCGCGGGTCTGGCCCGCGACGGCGGCCTTTACGTGCCGCAATCTTGGCCGCGGCTCGAGGCGGCGGAAATCGCCGCTTTCGCCGGCCGCCCCTATGCCGAGGTCGCCGTCGACATCATCGCGCGCTTTGTCGGCGATTCCATCGCCGAGGCCGACCTCGCCCGCATGGTGCGCGAGGCTTACGGCACGTTCCGCCATCCCGCCGTGGCGCCGCTGACGCAGCTCGGCGTGAATACGTTCGCGCTCGAACTGTTCCACGGCCCGACGCTGGCGTTCAAGGATCTGGCGATGCAGCTGTTGGCCCGGCTGATGGACCGGGTGCTGGCCGCGCGCGGCGAGCGCCGCACCATCGTGGTGGCGACCTCGGGCGATACCGGCGGCGCCGCGGTCGAGGCATTCCGCGGCACGAGCCAGGTCGATCTCGTCGTGCTGTTTCCGCAAGGCCGTATTTCCGACGTGCAGCGGCGCATGATGACGACGGCGGAGGCCGACAACATCAACGCCATCGCCATCGACGGCACGTTTGACGACTGCCAGGCGATCGTGAAGGGCCTGTTCAACCATCACGCCTTCGCCGACCGGGTGCGGCTCTCCGGCGTCAATTCCATCAACTGGGCGCGCATCGTGGCGCAGACGGTCTATTACTTCACCGCCGCGGTGGCGCTCGGCGCGCCGTATCGCAAAGTGGCGTTCACTGTGCCGACCGGCAATTTCGGCGACATCTATGCCGGTTACGTGGCGCTCCGGATGGGCCTGCCGATCGACCGGCTGGTGATCGCCACCAATGTCAACGACATCCTGGCGCGGACGCTCTCGACCGGAACCTACGAGTTGCGCGACGTGGTGGCGACGACCTCGCCGTCCATGGACATCCAGGTCTCGTCCAATTTCGAGCGGCTGTTGTTCGACGCTTATGACCGCGATGGCTCGGCGATACGGGCGCTGATGGGCTCGCTGGCGCAATCGCGGCGCTTTGCGCTGTCGGCGCACGCGCTGTCGCAAATCCGCGCGCATTTCGCCGCCGGCCGCGCCGACGAGGACGAAGTCGCCGCGACCATCCGCACGGTCAAGCGCGAGACCGGCAATTTCGTCGATCCGCATACCGCGGTCGGCATTGCGGTGGCCGAGAAGGAGCCGCGCGATCCGGCGGTGCCGATGGTGGTGCTGTCGACCGCGCATGCGGCGAAATTCCCCGATGCGGTCGAGGCAGCCTGCGGGGTGCGGCCGCAACTGCCGGAATGGCTTTGCGATCTCGATAAACGGCCGGAGCGCGTCACCGCGCTGCCGGTGGACCAGTCCGCGGTCGAGCGTTTCGTCCTCAAGACGAGCCGTGCCGCGCAGGAAGGAGCGGCAGCATGAGTGTCGAGGTAACGACCTTGAAATCCGGCATCAACGTGGTGACGGATACGATGCCGCATCTCGAGACCGCCTCGCTCGGCGTCTGGGTCGCCTCCGGCAGCCGCGACGAGCGCCGCGACGAGCACGGCATTTCGCATTTCCTCGAACACATGGCGTTCAAGGGCACGAGGCGGCGCAGCGCGCGTCAGATCGCCGAAGAGATCGAGGCCGTGGGTGGCGATCTCAACGCCGCGACCGGCGCCGAGAGCACGATCTACCACGCCCGCGTGCTCAAGGCCGACGTGCCGCTGGCGCTCGACGTCCTTGCCGACATTCTCTCCGAACCGAATTTCGAGCGCGACGAGGTCATTCGCGAGCAGAGCGTCATCGTCCAGGAGATCGGCGCCGTCGCCGACACACCCGACGATCTGGTGTTCGAGCATTTGAACGCCATCGCATTCCCTGACCAGTCGCTCGGCCGCTCGATTCTCGGCACCGCCACGACAGTACGGTCGTTCGACGGCCGGGTACTGCGCGACTATCTCGCCAGGAACTATCGCGCGCCCGACATGGTCGTGGCCGCGGCCGGCGCAGTCGATCATGCGGCGGTGGTGGCCGACGTGCGAGCGGCGGTTTGCGAGCTTCACCGGCCCGGCGAGCCCGCTGCCGGAGCCGGCGCTGTTCGGCGGCGGCAGCCATGTGGAGAAGCGCGAACTCGAGCAGGTCCATATCGCCATGGCCCTTCCCGGCATCGCGGTGACCGATCCCACGGTCTACAGTCTCGCAGGTGTTTACCAGCATCCTCGGCGGCGGAATGTCGTCGCGGCTGTTCCAGGAAGCGCGCGAGCGCCGCGGCCTGTGCTATTCGATCTCCTCGTTCCACATGCCGTATTCCGACATCGGCATGTTCGGTCTTTATGCCGGCACCGACGCCGCCGACACCGCGGAGCTGATGCGCGTCATCGTCGGCGAAATCGCGGGCACGGCCGAAACGATCTCCGAGCCTGAAATCGCCCGCGCCAAGGCGCAGATGAAGGCCAGCCTGTTGATGGCGCTGGAAAGCTCCGGCGCCCGCATCAATCAGCTGGCGCGCCAGATGATCACCTATGGCCGG
This sequence comes from uncultured Alphaproteobacteria bacterium, assembly GCA_963724715.1. GTDB lineage: Bacteria > Pseudomonadota > Alphaproteobacteria > Rhizobiales > Xanthobacteraceae > BOG-931. Next base: position 2,005,009 of record CAVRVV010000009.1, read on the forward strand.
CCGCTGGCAGTGGAAGAACTGGTCGAAAAGGTCGAAGCGGTCACGGTCGATTGTGCGCGCGCCGCCGGACGCGCACTGATCGCCCGCGGCAAGATGGCGACCGCCGTGCTCGGGCTGGGCTCCGGCCTTGAAAGCGCAGCCGCAATCGCCGAGACTTTGACACGCCGGGCCGCGTGACGACGCATTATCGCTTCAGCCGCTTATCGCTTCAGCCGACATGGCGTTTTTCCGCACCATCAATTTCAGCGAACCGCCGCCGTCGATCGCCGGCGACGGCGTCGTGCTGCGCCCGCCGCAAATGACCGACTTCGCCGAGTGGGCGGCACTGCGCGAAACAAGCCGCGATTTCCTCACGCCGTGGGAGCCGACCTGGCCGGCCGACGATCTCACCCGCAGCGCGTTCCGGCGCCGCATCCGCCGCTATAGCGAGGACCTGCGCACCGACCAGGGCTATGCCTTCCTCATCATGCGGCGGTCCGACGACGTGCTGGTCGGCGGCCTGACGCTGGCCAATATCCGCCGCGGCGTCGCCCAGGCCGGCAGCCTCGGCTATTGGATGGGCCTGCCCTATGTGCGCCACGGCTACATGACGGCGGCGGTGCGCGCCGTCATTCCGTTCGCCTTCGGCACGCTACGGCTGCACCGCATCGAGGCCGCCTGCATCCCGACCAACGCCGGCTCGACGCGGCTTCTGGAAAACACCGGATTCGTGCGCGAGGGCTATGCGCGCGAATATCTGTGCATCAACGGCATCTGGCAGGATCATTTGCTCTATGCGCGGCTGAAGGATGGCCAAATATCTTAACCACCAAGTGTCGTAACCAAGCCCCTTGGTCTTAACCAAATCTCCTTGCCTCCCCGGCGGCAAGCAAATGGCGCCTTGGGATGGCCACGGTTCGTTTGGTATAAGGTTTTGGGGCATCGCGGGCGAGGCGATGAGTTGGGGGATGCGGCGGAACACTCATTTCATATTGTCGGACGTCATAGTGCCGGGTTTCATAGTGCCGGACGTGGTGCGGCGGAGCTATTGCGCGCCGATCGCGACGTTGCTGCTCCTGGCGCTGCTGGCGTCGGGTTGCTCGGGGACTAGTCTTACCGGCACGCCGTCCGCCCCGGCGGCTGGCGCCCCGCCAGCGTCGAGCTCGCCTTCCTTTACGGACAAGATCTCGGGCTTCTTCTCCCGCTCGACGGCAACGTCCCAGCAGTCGGTCACCGGAACAACGCAGGACATCGATTGCCCGCTGATCAATATCCGGCAGGGCGCTTCTACGCTGACCATCGGCGCCACCAGCAGCAGCGCCAGCGACAGCGGCAGCACCAACAATGGGGCGATGGCGGTGAGATATCAGGGCACGTTCGTGCGCGCCGCGCGCGAATGCGCCCTGGTCGGCGGCAACGTGGTGATGAAGATCGGCGTCGAAGGCCGCATCATCATCGGACCGGCCGGCGGCCCCGGACAAGTCGACGTGCCATTGCGCATCGCCGTGGTCGAGGAAACGACCGCTCACACCAAGCCGATCGTCACCCAGCTCATTCGCATCCCGGTGACCGTCGCCTCCGCCACCGAAAATCCGACCTTCACCCATATCGAGGAAGGCGTAACCTTCCCGATGCCGGCCAATTTGGACAATTACGTCGTCTATATCGGCTTCGATCCGATCGCCGCCGCGGCGCAGGATCATCCGAAGCCGGCGCCGAAACCGAAGGCCAAGCCCGCCAAGACGGGGTGACGGCGAACAGAGTCACCAGCCGCGAATGTCGGTGATGGTAGCCTTGAGCACCCGCATGTCGGCGATCACGGTGCGGGCGCCGGCATTGACCAGGTCCTGGGCAAGCCGGCCCGGCATTGGATTGCCGCCGACAAAGCCGATCGCCGTCATTCCGGCCGCGACCGCGGCGGCGACACCGGGCACCGAATCCTCGATCACGATGCAGGACGCCGGATCGACCCGCAGCCGCGCCGCGGCGAAGCGGAACAGATCGGGCGCCGGCTTGCCATTGGGCACGTCGCTTGCCGAGAACAATCGCGCTTCGAAGAAGCGCAGCAGGCCCGCGGCCTCGAGACCGGCCCGCAGCCGGTCGTGCGGCGACGACGACGCCACGGCTTTCGGGCCGCGCACCCAGGTCAGGGCATGGGCGACATGGGGCAGCGCGCGCAACTCGGTGCGGAAACGGCGCAAGGTTTCGACCGCCACTCCGGAGGCGAAATTCGGCGGCAGTTTTTTGCCGGTGGCCGTTTCGACGGTCGCTTCGATCGACGCGAACACATCGGCCGCGCGACGGCCGTGATAGCGGCGCGCCAGCGTATCCGCCTTTACCGGAAATCCGGCGCGGGTCAGGGACTCGGCGAGGACCGCGCTCACAATCGGTTCGCTGTCTACAAGTACGCCATTGCAATCGAAGATGACCATAGGTCCCTCCGATGCGTCGGCCACGCCGATTGGCCGCCGTCCAGCTTTTCAAGTTAATGGTCGTACGATAGCGAACGGTCGCGGTATGCAAAGACCGTCGTCGCGCGCGGCGCAATTTATGCACAGAAATCGGAACCGAACTGGAAACTACGCACTCGCGGCAGTTGCGAAGAGCAACAACTCAGTTGAATTTTTTTCTGACGTCCTCGATGCCCTGCGCCAGCAGGTTTTCGGCGACCTTGCCCTTGGCCGCGGCGGCGAGGATTTTTTCGGCCGCGGCGACGGCGGCATCGGCGGCGGCGGAGCGAACGTCGGCCAGCGCCTGCGCCTCGGCCTGAGTGATCTTGGCCTCGGCCATCTTGGTGCGGCGGGCGACGAAATCTTCCATCCGTGTCTTGGCTTCGACGGCGAGACGCTCGGCCTCGGCCTTGGCACCGGCGATGATGGCGGCGGCCTCGCCTTCGGCCTCGCGCCCCTTGCGCTCGAACTCGGCCAAGCAGCGCCTGGGCTTCCTCGCGGAGCCGACGCGCCTCGTCGAGCTCGCCCTTGATGCGGGCCTGACGCTGATCGAGCGTGTCCATCAACTTGCGATGCACGCCGAGATAGACCAGCAGCCCGATGAACAGCAGGAAGGCCAGGGCAACCCAGTTCTCGGCTTCTTGCATGGCTTCGAGCATCGATGAATTCCTAGCGCTTCAGCGCGTCGCCCAAGGCGGCGGCGACCTCGTGTTCGGCCGGCGTCTGTCCGATCAGGCGCTCGACGATGGCGGACGCGGTGTCCGCCGCGATCGCGCCGACATTACCCATGGCGGCGGTGCGGGTGGCGGCGATCGATTGCTCCGCCGCCGCCAGGCGCTCGTGGAGCTCCGCTTCGAGCCGCTTGTTGGTCGCCTCGGCCGCGGCCGCCTGCTGCTCGCGGGTTTCGGCGGCGATCGCTTGAGCGCGGGTGCGGGCGTCGGCCAGCGCTTTCTCGTAAGCAGCGTGCGCGGTGTCGGATTGCTCCTTGAAATCTTGCGCGGCTTTGAGATCGTCGCCGATGCGTTTGCTGCGTTCGGCGAAGATCGCGCCGATGCGCGGCAACGCCACCTTGGCCATCAGCGCGTAGAGCAGCACGAAGCTCACCGCCAGCCAGACCAGCTGCGACGGAAAGTGCTCCGCCTGGAACGGCGGAAACGCCGGGTGCCCGGCGGGCGCTTCGCTATGGGCGGTAGGCTCGGCCATGACGGCGGTGTTTTGCTTACAGCCCGAACAGCAGCAGAAGCGCGATCAGCAGCGAGAAGATGCCGAGCGCCTCGGTGATGGCGAAGCCGAAGATCAGGTTGCCGAACTGGCCCTGGGCGGCGGAAGGATTGCGCAGCGCGGCGGCCAGATAGCTGCCGAAGATGATGCCCACGCCAACGCCGGCGCCGCCCATGCCGATGCAGGCAATGCCGGCACCGATGTATTTTGCGGCCGTCGGATCCATGTGAAAGCTCCTTTTTGTAGCGCCGTCAGTGGCCCGGGTGTATCGCATCGTTGAGATAGATGCAGGTGAGGATGGCGAAGACATAGGCCTGCAGGAAGGCCACCAGAAGCTCGAGCGCGATCAACGCCACCACCATGGCGAACGGCAGCACCGCGCCGAACCAGCCGAGTATTCCGGCGCTGGCGAGCATGATGATGAAACCGGCGAAGACCTGCAGCGTGATGTGGCCGGCCAGCATGTTGGCGAACAGATCGTACGCTATGGGACACCGGCCGCGACACGAACGACAGCACTTCGATGAGCACGATCGCCGGCAGGATCACCTTCGGCACGCCCTTCGGCACGAACAGATTGAGAAAGTGCAGGCCGTTGCGCCAGAACCCATAGCCGACGACGATGAAGAACACGGTGAGCGCCAAGGCCGCGGTGATGATGATCTGGCTGGTCACCGTGAAGGAATAAGGAATGAGCCCGATCAGGTTGGCGAACAGCACGAACATGAACAGCGTGAATACGAACGGGAAGAATTTCATCCCTTCGGTGCCGGCCGAACTGCGCACCGTGTTGGCGACGAATTCGTAAGACAGTTCCGCGACGGATTGCAGCCGGCCCGGAATCACCGCCCGCGGCGCGCTGGCGCCGATCATCAGCGCGGACACGCCGAACACGATGATCATCATGAACAGCGCCGAATTGGTGAACGCGATCTCACGACCGGCCAATGTCATCATCGGCACGATGTCGTGAATCTGAAACTGATGAATCGGATCGACTTTCATGATCTCGTCACTATCGGGCGCTTAAAGCGCCGATCGCCTTGTCCTAGTCCTTGCCAATTCTAGTCCTTGCGCCGACCGCTATCCAGACCGGGGCTTGCCACGACGCCCGCCGAACGCATCACATTGAGCACGCCGGCGGCAAAGCCGAGCAAGAGAAATACAATGAGCCCCCACGGCGCTACACCGAGCAAGCGATCGATGCCCCAGCCGAGGCCGGCACCGACCACCACGCCGGCAACAAGTTCGCTCGAGAGCCGAAAGCCCCGGGCGTAGCCCGATGCGGTCGCCGCGCGATTTTCAGAAGCGTCATTCGATGGGTCTTCGGCACGTTGGCGTGCAAGACCTTCGCCGAGCCGCTGGAGCCTCGCGGAGAGAGCGGCCTCATCGGTGTGCGCCTTGCTGCCGTTCTCGCGCGCGTCGCTCATGGTCTCGACACTCGCGGATTTGCGGCAATTGCTCGACGCCCGCCCCCTGAAGCCGGGCGGACCATACTGAGAGGGTAAATCCAAGTCAAGAAACGCAAGAGATATCCTAACATATTGAATTCATATTAGATATGGGCGGTTTTCCCGCGATTGAAAGGGGCTGTTTGTGCGTTGCGAAGCGCCAAACCTCGGCGCGGCACGTGCCTTTAGGCGCAGCCATTGTCCTCCCATATTGACTACGCATACCGGATGTTCGCCGCTACTCTGTCGAAAACCGCTGCCAGTCAGGAGATGACCATGTTCAGCAAGGCTTTTGCCCTCGCCATCGCCGCTGTCTGCCTGAGCACGCCGGTTTTCGCCGATGACGCCACGCCCGACACCAATGGCGGACGCTATACGCTCAACAAAGTGACCGACGGTTTTGTCCGGCTCGACACGCAAACCGGCGAAGTCGCGCTGTGCAGCCAGCGCACCGTGGGCTGGGCGTGTCAGGTGGCGCCGCAAGATCGCGCCGCATTCGAGAGCGAGATCGCGCGGTTGCGCAGCGAAAATGCAGCCCTCAAGCAGGCCCTGCTGTCGCACGGCCTGCCGTTGCCGCCCGGCGCGACGCCGGAACGCTCCGGCCCCCACGACAACGACATCACCATCCGCCTGCCGGACAATGCCGACATCGATCGCGCCGTGGCTTATGTCGGCCGGCTATGGAGTCGCTTCGTCGATGCCGTCAATCGGGCGCAAAAGCAGATGCTGAACAAGAGCTGACGGCGCGGCCTTGAGCGAATTGTCCGCCATTCACAGCACGCGCGTCGAGACGATCGCGCGGGCGGCGCTTGCGGTCCAAACATCCGGCGAAGGTTTTTTCGAGATCACGCGCGAGGTCACGCGCTTTCTGGAACAGATCAAGGCGCGCGACGGCGTGGTGCTGCTTTATCTGCGGCACACCTCGGCCTCGCTGGTGATCCAGGAAAATGCCGACCCGGACGTGCAGACCGATCTCGTCACCGCGCTCAAACGCATCGCGCCGTCCGACGCCGGCTGGGTGCACGAGGTCGAAGGCCCCGACGACATGCCGGCCCACATCAAGGCCATGGTCAACGGCGTGTCGCTGCACGTGCCGGTCGCCGGCGGCAAGATGGGGCTTGGCACCTGGCAGGGCATCTATGTGGCCGAGCACCGCGCGCGGCCGCACCGCCGCGAGGTAATGCTGCAATTTCTCGGCTGTTGCGGCGCATAGTCTAGCAGTGATCGCCATCACAACATCATGCAGTCAGCGCAACGCTGCAATGAAAGCGGCAATATAGTCGCTCGGGTTCCGAACCAATAGCTGTGCGTAGGTCGCGCGGGGGGCCAAGAAACGCGCGTCCGAGCGGGAGGCCAAGGGGACTGACTTTAGGCCGGGATTGGCCTCGAAAGGTTCGCGCTTGGATCGATTCATCGGAATGGCGGTATTCGCCAAAGTCGTCGAGTCCGCGAGTTTTGCCGCGGCGGCTCGGCATTTCGACATGTCTCCTGCCATGGTCAGCAAACATGTCCGCACGCTCGAAGAGCGGCTCGGCGTGCGGCTGCTCAATCGCACGACCCGCCACGTCAGCGCCACCGAGGTCGGGCAGAACTATTATGAGCGCTGTCTGCGCATCCTCAACGAACTGGAAGACGCCGACCGCGCCGCCGGCGATCTACAAGCTGCGCCGCGCGGCCTGCTCAGGGTGACCTCGTCGGTATCGTTTGGCGTGCGCCAACTGGCGCCGGCGATTGCCGATTATCTCATCGCCTATCCCGACGTCTCGATCGACTTGAGCCTGCACGACAACTACCTCGATCTGCTCGAAGAGCGCATCGATCTGGCGATCCGGCTCGGCCAGCTTTCGGATTCAAGCCTGATCGCCAGGAAATTGTATTCGGTCGAAATGGTGCTGTGCGCCTCGCCGGGCTATCTAGCGGCTAACGGCACGCCGCAACAGCCGCGCGACCTGCTCAAACATAATTGCCTGATCTACACCTACGCGACGCCGCGGATGTGGACCTTCACTGATGCAAACGGCAAGGCAGAGGTCATCCGTATTTCCGGGCGCCTCGCCGCGAACAGCGGCGACCCGCTGCTGGCGCTGGCGCTCAAGGACACGGGGATACTGCTCGGTCCGGACTATCTCGTTGCCGACGGTCTCAATTCCGGACGGCTGGTCCGCCTTTTGCCCGACTACAAGACGCAGGAAACGCCGGTCTATGCCGTCTATCCGCACAGCCACAATCTGTCGGCGAAAACCAGGACATTCATCGACTTCCTCGCGGCACGCTTCGCCCATCAGCCCGACGTCAAACAAAACGGCCATGACGGCACCAGGCCTATACGTCTGCGGCCCGATCTTCGCACGGTGATCGACGCGACGCGACATCCATCTGCTCCGGGCAATTAGACAGGAAACGAGGGCGAGCAAAGGCTCGCCCCCGTTTTCGTCGATGCGTCAGTCGCGCAGAAGCATCTCGTTGTAGCCGGTGCTGCCGCCGCCGGTGGCCGCCGGACTGTTCGCGGCATCGGAGCCGGAGGCGAACGGAACCGCGGCGTAGTCATAGAGGCCGTTTGTGCCGGTAACGGCGAATCTGGCGTGGCCGGTCTGGCGAATAGCGACCTTGCCGGCATTGCTCTGCCGGACCGCGATCTGCTCGTTCTGCGGCGCGACGGTCCAAGCCGGCTTGGTGCCGCCTGGTCCATAGGCGAACGGCAATACGTTGCCGGTGCCATCGCTTTTACTGAACGACTGGGCGAGTGCCGGCGATGCGACGCTCATCGCCGCCAGCACGGCAATTAGCGCAAGCTTTGATGTATTGATCATGGATAGTCTCCTTTACCCAGCCGATAACGGCATCGCGCCGCTATCGCTGTTGGTTGGGAGATGGGCTCGGACAGGCAATTCTTAATCGGCGAACCGGCGAACAGACTATCAATGAAAGGCGAATAATCGATCCGCGCACAAAACGCCGGATTGTGCCCGTTCGCGGCTGTTTTGACCGCGCCGCGGCCTGCCGCCACAGGCCGGCCTGTGGACCATCCACGCCGATCGGTCCTAAAATGCGGCATACGATCGGAAGGCGACATTGACCGAAGCGCAATTGCACCATCTCCTGATTGCCGACGATCATCCGCTGTTTCGCGGCGCGCTGCGCGAGGCGGTGTCCGGCTTGTTCGGCCGCGCCGCCATCGGCGAAGCCGGCACCTTCGAGGAGATCACCGAACAGCTCGAACGCGGCGGCGAGGTCGACCTGATCCTGCTCGATCTCAGCATGCCCGGCGTACGCGGCTTCTCCGGCCTGATGTATTTGCGCGCGCAATATCCGAGCCTGCCGATCGTCGTGGTGTCGGCCAACGACGACCCGGCGGTGATCCGCCGCTGCATGGAATTCGGCGCGTCGGGCTTCATTCCGAAGACGCTCGGCATCGACGCCATGCGCCAGGCCATCGCGCGGGTGCTGGCGGGCGAAGTGTGGACGCCGCCCGACGTCGATCTGGCGCGCCAAACCGACGCCGAGACCACGGCCCTGATCGCGCGGCTTTCGAGCCTGACGCCGCAGCAGGTCCGCGTGCTGATGATGCTGTCGGGCGGCCTGCTCAACAAACAGATCGCCTTCGAGCTCGGCGTCTCCGAAGCGACCGTGAAGGCGCACGTTTCCGCGATCCTGCAAAAACTCGGCGTCGAAAGCCGGACGCAAGCGGTGATCGCCGCCGGAAGAATCGAAGCCGGCCAGTGGCCGCTACATCCGCCCCCGCGATAGCGGGGCGGAAAGAATTCACTCCGCCGCGACGCGTCTGCACGCGCCACTGCGTGATCAGCACCCGCAGCGACGCCGGCTTGATCGGTTTGTTGAGGAGATGCACGCCTTCGGCTTGCGCTTCCTCGCGCACATGCAGCGAGCGGTCGGCGGTGATCAGGATGGCCGGGAAATCGCGGCCGAGGCGGCGGCGCAGTTCGGCGATCGCGGCGATGCCGTCGCCGCCGTCGAGATGATAGTCGACCAAGAGGCCGTCCGGTTCGAGACCGCTTAAGTCCATCGCCGCCAACGCCTCGGTGAGATCCGCCGCAGTCAGCACGCGGCAGCCCCAGCCGCCCAAAAGCTTCTCCATGCCGTCGAGAATGCTGCGGTCGTTGTCGATGCACAGCGCGACCGTGCCGGTGAGCCGGCCGGCGCCGGTTCGCGTCATCGCGGCAACAGCCGGGCTCGCCGCGGCAGCCGCGGCGCGCGGCACCTCGACCGAAAACCGCGAGCCGCGCCCGACCACGGATTTCAGCGCCACCTCGCTGTCGAGCACGCGGGCGATGCGCTCGACGATGGAGAGGCCGAGGCCCACGCCGCGCGCGACCCGCGCGCCCTGATCGAGGCGGTGGAATTCCTTGAACACCGCGCGGCGCTTGGAATGCGGAATGCCGATGCCGGTATCGTAGACGTCGATGCGCAGCTTGCCGCCGCGGCGGCGGCAGCCGACCAGCACGCTGCCCGCGGGCGTATATTTGATCGCGTTGGAGACGAAGTTTTGCAGAAGCCGCCGCAGCAGGCGGCGGTCCGAGCGCACGGTGAGTGAACACGGCATGAAGCACAGGTTCAGGCCTTTCTCGCGGGCCAGCGGTGCGAATTCCACATCGAGCCGCTGCAACAATTCGTCGACGCGGAAATCGGTCATTTCCGGCTTCATGGCGCCGGTATCGAGCCGCGAAATGTCCAACAGCGCCGCGAAAATCTCCTCGACCGCTTCGAGGGAAGCGTCGATGTTCTGCACCAGGTCGCCGTCCTCAGCTTCAGTGTCGGTTTGGCGCTGGCGCTCGATCAGACTGGTGACGTAGAGCCGCGCCGCATTGAGCGGCTGCAGGATGTCGTGGCTCGCCGCGGCGACGAAGCGGGTCTTCGACACATTGGCCTCGTCGGCTTCGGCCTTGGCGCGTTCGAGCTCGGTGTTGAGCCGGGTCAGCTCCTTGGTGCGCTCGCGCACCCGGCGCTCCAGCGTCGCATTGGCGCGCTCCAGCGCCTCGGCCGCCTTCACGCTCGGGGTGATGTCGGTGAACGTCGTCACCAGGCCGCCGTCGGGCATGTGATTTGAGCGGACTTCGATCACCAGCCCGCGCTCGGCGAAGCGTTCGAGGAACGGCTCGACCTCGGACGTATATTTGGCAATACGCTCGGCGATCGCCGCATCGAGATTCTTTTCGTCGCCATGCTGGGCGACGTAGCGCAAGATCTCGCCAAGCGCGATGCCGACGCGGGTGAGGCCGTGCGGCAGATCGAAAATCTCGCCGAATTGGCGGTTCCAGCACACCAGATTGAGGTCCTTGTCGAACACGGCAATGCCTTGGCGGACGTGGTCGAGCGCGGTCTGCAAAATCTCGCGGTTGTAGTGGAACGCCGCATTGGCGTCGTCGAGCAGTTTTAGTGCGTCGCTGGTCGAGACCGTGCGCTTGCGCAGCAATAGCGACAGCACCAGCCGCGACGACGCCGCGCCGATCGCCGACGCCAGCAGATATTCGCCGTATTGCAGCAGCTGGAAATCGGCCTCGGCCTGCGGTTCGAGGCTGATGCGGCGCGAGGCGGCGAAGCTTGCGAAGGAATCGCGGGTGCGCTCCTCGCCGAGATAGCGCGCCACGGTGGCGATCAATTCCTCGACCGTGACGGAGGCGCGCCGCAGCCGAAAACTCGGCGCCATCGGCGCCAGTATGGGCGCCAGCGTCGAAGGCACGAACACATCGGCCTGCACCCGCTCGATCGACGTCGGCCGCCGGCTCAACGACCAGCCGATATAGCATGCGATATTGACGGCGAGGCTGAGCAGCACGCCGTGAACCAGCGGCGGCAGATCGAGGCCGAACAGCGCCTGCGGACGCAAAAAGCCAAGGCCCCACGGGCCGTCGGTCAAAATGCCGGCGCTGACGATGCCGGCATCGGAAATGCTCGGAACCAACAGCGTGTAGCCCCAGACCAAAATGCCCGCGGTCATGCCGGCGATGGCGCCGCGCGCAGTGCCGCGCGGCCAGATCAGCCCGCCGAAAAACGCCGGCGCCAGTTGCGCGATGGCGGCGAACGACAACAGCCCGATCGCGGCAAGCTGCGCGTCGCCGGCCGAGCGGTAATAGATGTAGGCCAGCAGCAGAATGACGAAGATGGCGATGCGCCGCGTGGTCAACAGCCAGGCGCCGGCATCGCTCGGCCCCGGCGAGCGTGGCCCGGCGCTTGAGCACCAGCGGCACCACGATGTCGTTCGACACCATGATGGCGAGCGCCACCGATTCCACGATCACCATGGCGGTCGCCGCCGACAGGCCGCCGACGAAGGCGACGAGCGTGATCAATTCGGAATGGGCGGCGATCGGCAGCGCCAGCACGAACATGTCGCTGTCGACCTTTCCTGCGGGGAACGTCAGCAGGCCCGCCATGGCGATCGGCAGCACGAACAGATTGATGAGCACCAGATAGATCGGGAACAGCCAGGCGGCGCGGCGGATCTCGGCCTCGTTGTGGTTCTCGACCACCGCGACATGGAATTGGCGCGGCAACAGCACGATGGCGAACAGCGACAGCACCGTCATCGCGCCGAAGCCCGCGAGCGGCGGCACGCGGGTGAGCACCGCCGCGGTATTGGCCTGGTCGAGCGCGCGGGTGAACAACGCCAGCGGCCCGTGAAACATCACGAAGGTCACGAAAATGCCGACGGCGAGGAACGCCACCAGCTTGACGATCGACTCGGTCGCGATCGCCAGCATCAACCCGTCCTGATGCTCGGTGGCGTCGGTGTGACGGGTGCCGAACAGCACCGCGAACGCCGCCATCAGCAGCGCGACAAACAGCGCGCTGTCGCCGACGATCGGCTGCGCGCCGCCCGGATAGGCCTGCGCCAAGATGGTGCCGACCGACGACGACACCGCTTTGAGCTGCAGCGCGATATAGGGAACCATGCCGACGATGGCGATCAGCGCCACGGTCGCCGCCACCGCCTGGCTCTTGCCGTAGCGCGCCGCGATCAAATCGGCGATCGAGGTGATGTTCTGGCCCTTGGCGAGCCGCACGATGCGGATCAGCAGCGGAAAAGCCAGGCCCACCATCACCATCGGGCCGATATAGATGGCGAAGAAATCCAAGCCGCCGCGCGAGGCGAGGCCGACGGAACCGAAGAACGTCCACGACGTGCAATAGATCGCCAGCGACAGCGGGTAGATCAGCAATCGCGACGTGGTGCCGCGCGACAGCTCGCGCCTGCGGTCGCCGTAGCTCGCCACCAGGAACAGAAAGCCGATATAGGCAAGGGCGATGATGACGACGACCCAGCCCTGCAACATGGCCTTACCCCCAACGCGACCTTGGCCAACGCGTGCGCGGCATTTTTTGGTCCGCAGCGCCCGATTTTAATGAAAGTCATCACTTTTCCAATGCCCTGTCCATGGCATGCGTCGTCGCAATCGGCGCGTTGACGGCGCTCGAGCCAGGGAGCATTCATGGGGAAACGATGATCCCTGCCCTTCCCTCGCGGCGCGTGCTGATCGAAACGGCCGAGACGCTTGCGATCGCGCTCGCCGGCGGCCTGGCATTTACCTATCTGGCATTGCCCGCAGGACTCGTCTCCGGCTCGGTCTTGGCCGTGGCGACCGCGGCACTGTTGGGCCGGCCGGTCAGGATGCCGCTCCTGTTGGCGCGCATCTGCTACGTCAACGTCGGCATTCTGCTCGGCGCCGTGGTGACGCCGGAGACGCTGCGCGGCGTGACGACGTGGCCGGTGAGCATCGCGCTGCTCATGCTGTGCACCGTCGTCATGATGCTGGCGACCTCGAGCTATTTGCGCGTCGTGCATCATTGGGATCCGCTCTCCGCGCTGCTCGGCGCCAGTCCCGGCGCCATGGCGCAGGTGATCGCATTATCGTCGGAGCTCGGCGGCGATCTGCGCGCCATCGCCATCGTGCAGACCATGCGCGTGTTGTTGATCGTCATCGGCCTGCCCAACGGGCTCGCTTTGTTCGGGCTGGTGGTGCCGGCGGTCGCGGTGGCGCGCGGCCCCGCCGATGTCTCCGTGCTTGGGCAAATGATCCTGTTGGTCGCGGTCTCGGTCAGCTTCGCCGTTGCGTTCTTATATTTTCGATTCCCGGGTGGCTTGATGTTCGGCGCGCTGACCGGATCGGGCCTGCTGCACGGCACCGGCACCATTCACGCGGTGCTGCCGTGGTGGATCGGTTCCAGCTCGGTGATCGCGCTCGGCGCGCTGGTCGGCTCGCGTTTTGCCAACACCACGGCGCGGATGCTGGTCGGCTATCTCGGCGCCGCGCTCGGCTCGTTCGCCGTGTCGATGGCGGTGGCGGCGTTCTTCATCGCCATCGTGGCGTATTTCTTTTCGTTTCCGATCGCCAATATCGTCATCGCGTTCTCGCCCGGCGCCCAGGACACCATGATGGTGCTGGCTTTGGCGCTGCATCTCGACCCGGTCTATGTCGGGGCCCATCATCTCGCGCGTTTTCTGGTGGTTACGTTCTCGGTGGCCATTGCCGCGCGCCGAATTGCGCCGCAAAAGACCGCGGGACGCAATCCGGTAGTTCGGAATCTGGACTAAGGAGCCGTCAATCGCGAAATATTACGCTTCTGAAGCGTCGTCTTGCGATTCTTCTCGACCCGAGAACTATTTTTTCGTGCGGCGCTTGCTGAAGGCAGCCGTCACTTCCTTTTTCTTGATACGCGCCTTCGGGTTGCCGCGCTGCCCGAGATTCTGCTCTTCGGTGCCGTCACCCATCATGCCGGGATAAGCAACCTTGGCTCGCTTCTTGGTCTTGGTCCGGGATTTCTTCGCCATGCCGAATACTCCGTGCGAGGTGTCCGATGGGGCCGTGGAAATAAAGACGCCTCCGGCTCGGACGTCAATCACTCGGCGGCGAGTGCGCGTTCCTTGAACGGCAGGCCGAGCTTTTGCCAGACGTCGACCAGCGCTTCGGCCAACGCATCGATGAGCGCATCCTCGTGATACGGGCTCGGCGTGATGCGCAGCCGCTCGGTGCCTTTCGGCACGGTCGGATAATTGATCGGCTGAAGGTAGAGGCCGTGATCGGCGAGCAAGAGATCGCTCGCCGCTTTGCACAGCTCCGGATCGCCGACATAGACCGGCACGATATGGGTCGGGCTGGTCATCACCGGCAGCCGCGCAGCGGCGAGCACCGCCTTGGTGCGCGCGGCGCGATCCTGGTGCCGCTCGCGCTCCCATTGCGAGGTTTTCAGATGCCGGATCGCCGCGGTTGCCGCGGCGGCGACGGACGGCGGCAGCGCGGTGGTGAAGATAAAGCCCGGCGCGTAGGAGCGCACCGCGTCGATCAGCGCGGTTGAGCCCGCGATATAGCCGCCGAGACAGCCGAACGCTTTTGCGAGCGTGCCCTCGATCACGTCGATGCGGTTCATGACGCCGTCGCGCTCGGTGATGCCGCCGCCGCGCGGGCCGTACATGCCGACCGCATGCACCTCGTCCACATAGGTCATGGCGCCGTAGCGCTCGGCGAGATCGCAGATCTGGTGCATCGGCGCCACGTCGCCGTCCATGGAATAGAGGCTTTCGAACACGACGAGCTTCGGCCGCGCCGGATCGGCGGCGGCGAGCAACGCTTCGAGATGCGCCATGTCGTTGTGGCGGAAAATCTGCTTCTCGGTGTGCGCCTGGCGCACGCCCTCGATCATCGAATTGTGGTTCCAGGCATCCGACAGGATCAGGCAATTCGGCATCAGCTTGGCGAGCGTGGAAATGCCGGTCTCGTTCGACACATAGCCCGAGGTGAAGACCAGCGCCGCTTCCTTGCGGTGCAGGTCGGCAAGCTCGCGCTCGAGCTCGACCACGGGATGATTGTTGCCGGCGATGTTGCGGGTGCCGCCGGCGCCGGTGCCCATGCGGGTCGCGGTCTCGACCATGGCGCCGATGACTTTCGGATGCTGGCCCATGCCGAGATAGTCGTTCGAGCACCAGATCACGACGTTCTTCGGCCCGTCCGGCGAATGCCAGATGGCGTGCGGAAAGCGGCCAGCGATGCGTTCGAGGTCGGCAAAAACGCGGTAGCGCCGCTCGCTGTGCAACCGGCCGAGCGCATCGGCGAAAAAGGCATGGTAATCGACGCGAGAATTCCGACGATCATTCATAGGGACGATCACTCATAGGAAAGTGGCCGGCAGGCGAGGTCCGCGCATGGCCCTCCGAGAACTGGCCTCTTTGGAACTCGACCAGGGTAGTTTTAGAGGCGTTCCAGGGCACTTGTCGAGGCTTTATCGGGGCGGTTGGTTGCCGCGGTATTGATACGGATCAATGCGGTATCCGCGGCCCTCTTATCCGATCACTTTGCGGGCCGATCGAGCTTGATTCCAAGCCAGCCACGGGCTCCATGGGTCGGGCGGCACTAGACCCTCGGTGACCGAGACCGGCACAATACGGCCGTCGTCGGTGATACGGCCGATCATCACCGGCTTGTAGAGGTGATGGGTCTGCCCATCCATCTGCACAGTAAAACCGCTCGGCGCGGCGATGCGCTTGCCGCCGAGTGCCGCACGCACCTTGGTGACGTCGGTGGTGCCCGCGGCCTCGACCGCCGCGGCCCACAGATGGAAGCCGATCCAGGTCGCTTCCATCGGGTCGTTGGTTATCGCATCGGGCTTGCCGGTGAAGCGGCGCCACTCGGCGATGAAGGCGCGGTTCTCCGGCGTGTCGAAGGCGTGCAGATAATTCCAGGCGACGAAATTGCCGGCGACGTTCGAGCGCATCAGCGCCGGCAGCTCGGCCTCGTTGATCGACAGCGACATCACCGGAATGACGCTTGAGCTGACCTGCTGGGCGGCGAGCTCGCGGAAGAAATGCACGTTGGCGTCGCCGCTGACGGTGGCGACGATGGCAGTGCGACCGCCCTTGGCGAAGCGGCGGATGTGCTCGACCACCGCGCGCCAGTCCTTCAGCCCGGCCGGCGTGTAGCGCTCGGCAATGTCGGTGACATGGTGGCTCGCCAGATAGCCTTTGAGGATGGCGTTGGTGGTGCGCGGATAGATGTAATCGGTGCCGACCAGGAAGAACCGGCCGATGCCCTGATCGCGCAGGAAATTGACCGCCGGAATGGCCTGCTGCGGCGGCGTCGCGCCGGTATAGAAGATGTTGCGCGAGGCCTCCTCGCCTTCGTACTGGCTCGGATAGAACAACAGCGCGTTGTCGCGTTCGACGATCGGCAGCACTTCCTTGCGCGACGCCGAGCTCCAGCAGCCGAAGATGGCTGAGACCTTGTGCTCGGCGATGAGCTTTTGCGCGCCAGCTCCGCATAGGCCTTGGCTTCGGAGTGCGGATTGACGATCACCGGCTCGATCGGGCGGCCCAACAGCCCACCGCGGGCGTTCTGCTGCTCGATCAGCATGACCAGCAGTTCCTGCAATGGCCGTTCGCTCGCCGTCATGGTGCCGGACAGCGAATGAAGAATGCCGATCTTGATCGAGCCGTGCTCGAGATCGGAGAAATAGCTCGAGATCGCGTCCGCCAGCCATTTCGAGCGGCCGAGCAGATCCTCGGCGGTAGTCAGCACGCCGTTGCCGGCCGCCTCGACGCTGTTGGCGATGGTGGAGATTTCCGGCAGCACGCCGCCGACGGCGCCGGCGACCTGCTCGGCACGGTTGCCGATGCGATCGATCTCGGTGGCCTGGTGATCGAGGATGCCGGTCAATTGCCGGTTGGCCTCGCTCATGGTGGTCACGCTCGACGACACGCCGGCGATCGCCTCGACCGTCTCGTTCACCGCGTGCTGGATGTCGTGCATCTGCGCGCTGATGTCGCCGGTGGCTTTGGCGGTCTGCTGCGCCAGCGTTTTGACTTCCGAGGCGACCACGGCAAAACCGCGGCCGGCGGCGCCGGCGCGTGCCGCCTCGATGGTGGCGTTGAGCGCCAACAGCGAGGTCTGCGAGGCGATCGCCTCGATCAATTTCACCACCGTGCCGATGCGCTCGGCGGCCGCGGCGAGGCTGCGCACGGTGCGGTCGGTGCGCTCGAGATCGCTCATGGTGCGCGCGGTGGCGTCCTTGGCAGCGGCGGCTTCGGCGGTGGACTGCACGATCAGCGCCAGGAGCTCGCGCGCGGCGTCGGCGACCGCGGCGACGTCGCGGCTCGCCGCCGTGGCGGCATCGACCGCATGCGCGGTGCGCTGGCGCACATCGACGTTGCGCGCGCCGAGATCGGCGGCGGTGACCTGGATTTCCTCGGCCGCGGACTGAAACACGCCGACGAGCTTGTCGACGGTGGTGCGAAAGCGCTGGGTGAAGAAGCTGCGGCCGGCATGGTGCAGCCGGGTTTCCGCCTCCCGGCTGCGGTGATCGACCGCCAGCGCGTCGGCATCGATCAGAACCTGCCGCATCTGCTCCGCCGCCACGGCGCTGTCGCCGAGCGCGCCGCTGCCGATCCGGCCGGGCAGCGCGGCATAGCGGTCGCCGCCGGCGATCTGGGCGATGGTGCCGACGACACCGCGCAGCATCTGTTCGCACCACCACGCTGCCGCAAGCGCAGCGGCCAGCGCGGTGACAAGCCCGAGAAGCAGGCTTCCCGTGCCCCAGGTGATCAGGACCGCGACCGCAGCCGCGGAACCGACGGGAAGCAGAATCCAGGCCGGCATGGGTCGGTTACGGGAATTGGTGGCCATCTGGACTTTTGACGGGGAAAATTCTGGAGAACATGAGCGAAATTGCGCATATTCGATTACCAAAACCTTTCGTTATGCTGCGTTGCGGCGCATGAATAAGTGGCAGACCCGCTCAAAATCTATGCGCATGGCGCGCGAGCGTTGCGCATCATCGATCAGGACGTGAAGAACAGATGTCAGAAGCTACCGCCGGTTTAGACCACGGCCTCACCAATTACGGCGACCGCGATTTCTCCCGCTACCTGCGCCGCTCGTTCGCGCAATCGATGGGCTATTCGCGCGCGATGCTCGACAAGCCGGTGATCGGCATCGCCTACACCGGGTCAGACTTCAACAATTGCCACCGCCATTTCCCCGAACTGTTGGCAGCGGTGAAACGCGGCGTGCTCGCCGCAGGCGCGCTGCCGCTGGAATTCCCGACCATTTCGCTGGGTGAAGTTTTCCTCACCCCGACCAGCCTGAAATACCGCAACCTGATGGCGATCGACACCGAGGAAATGATCCGCGCGCAACCGATGGATGCGGTGGTGCTGATGGGCGGCTGCGACAAGACCGTGCCGGCGCAGCTGATGGGCGCGGTGTCCGCCGACCGGCCGGCCATCGCGCTGGTCGCCGGCCCGATGATGACCGGCCGGCATCGCGGCGAGCGGCTCGGCGCCTGCACCGATTGCCGCCGCTTCTGGGCGCGCTATCGCGCGGGCGACGTCGATGCCGACGAAATCTCCGAGGTCGAAGGCCAGCTCGCGGTGACCGCCGGCACCTGCGCGGTGATGGGCACGGCCTCGACCATGGCCTGCCTCGCGGAGGCGCTCGGCATCTGCCTGCCCGGCACCGCCGCGATCCCGGCCGTGCACGCCGACCGGCTGCGCGCCGCCGAGGCGACCGGCGCCGCGGCGGTCAAGCTGATCGGCTCAAAACTTAAGCCATCGCAACTGATCAACGCGAAGTCGGTCGAGAACGCGCTGCGCGTGCTGCTCGCGCTCGGCGGCTCGACCAACGCCGTCATTCATTTGACCGCGATCGCCGGCCGCGCCGGCATAAAAATTTCGCTCGATCATCTCAATACGCTGTCGGATTCGACGCCCGTGTTGGTCAATCTCAAGCCGGTCGGCAACGGCTACATGGAAGACTTTTACGCGGCGGGCGGCATGGGCGCGCTGCTGCGCGAGCTCAAGCCGCTGTTGCATCTCGACTGCATGACCGTGACCGGCGAAACACTCGGCGAACGCCTCGAAGGCGACGCCGACAGCTACATCGATCGCTCGATCATCGCCGAGGCCGGCAAACCGTTGGAGCCGACCGGCGGCTTGGTCGCGCTGTTCGGCAACCTCGCGCCGCAGGGCGCCATCCTCAAACGCTCGGCAGCCGATGCCAAAGCTGTTCGAGCACGAAGGCCGCGCGGTGGTGTTCTCCTCGCTGGCCGATCTCGCCACCCGGATCGACGATCCGGCGCTCGACGTCGCACCGCGAGGACATTCTGGTGCTGCAGAACGCCGGCCCGCACGCGCCGGAATGCATGCCGGAAGCCGGCTACCTGCCGATTCCGAAAAAGCTCGCGCAGCGCGGCGTCAAGGACATGGTGCGCATTTCCGACGCGCGCATGAGCGGCACCGCCTTCGGCACCATCGTTCTCCACATCACGCCCGACGCCGCCTCCGGCGGCCCGCTCGGGCTTGTTCGCAATGGGGACCGCATCCGGCTTTCGGTAAAAGAGCGCCGCATCTCGCTCCTGGTCGACGACGCCGAACTGAAAAAGCGCGCCGCGGCGATGCCGCCGCCGGCGGAAGCGCCGCAACGCGGCTATGCAAAACTGTTCGCCGAGCAAATCCTCGGCGCCGACGAAGGCTGCGATTTCAAATTTTTGATGCCGCGGTAGATACGCGTCATTCCGGATCGCCGCGAAGCGGCGAGTCCGGAATCCATATCCCCGGCGCTGGGGTTATGGATTCCGGGCTCCTCGCTTCGCTCGGCCCCGGAATGACGATCACCAATTCGCCACCGCAATCTCCAGCGGAAAGTCATCGACCACCTCGTGGCCGCCTTCAGTCACGATAAATGTATGCCCGAGGAAAATCCCAAACAGCCCGTCCGGCGTGATCGGATTGGGCTCGGCCATGATCACCATGCCGGCTTTCAGCACTTCCTCGAATTTCTCCGCCGACACGTGCTCGGCGACCACGTGAGGGCCATCGGTGACCAGATCGATGCCGTGGCATTGCGTCGGCCGTGACTGGTAGCCGTTGTCGCGGAAGAATTTGCTGGCGAGCCGCATGTTTTCCGCAGGCCTCCCCGGCGCGATCTCGGCGATGATTTTCTTGTAGCCGGGCAGCGTGATGTCGTTCCAGAATTTTTTCACCATCTCGGTCGGCTCACCGATGCAAATCGGCGAGCCGATCTGCGCGGTGTAGCCGCGATAGCCGGCGGCCAGCTCCATATTGATAATGTCGCCCTTTTGCAGCACGCGGCCGGATGGCCGCGGATTGCCGAAAATCTGCGCCGGGTTCGCCATCGGCGTCGAGCCGATGATCAAAAAGTCGATGTCGCCGCCGCCTTCGAGGATGGCCGAGCCGGCCGCGGCGCGCAGCTCGTATTCCTTCACGCCGGGACGGGCGCGGGCGACCATGGCATCCATGGCGTTCTTGCACAGCACGCCGGCCTTGCGGACGCAGTCGAGCTCTTCGGCGCTATGGACCGACAGCAGCTCATGCAGGAAGCCTTTGGTGAAAACGAGTTCGGCATCGGGCAGGTTGTCGCGCAGCACATTGTATTGGTTGACCGGCATGTAGTCGCCATGCCGCGGATCGATCTCCATCAGACCGATGCGGCCGCGCTCGAGCTTCAGCTCGCGGATGCGCTCGACCATGATGTCGGCGTAGCGGCCGCTGCGGCTGTGGCGCACGTCCTTGACCGCGATCTCGACTTGGCGGCGCACAGCTTCGGCGTGAGTGCCACCCATGGAATAGATCATGGTCGGCTCGCCCTCGAGCGGCACCAGCACATAGCTCGCCAACGCGTGCCATTCCCAATGGCCGGTCAGCCACAACATGCCGCCGCCAAAGCTCCAGTGGCTCGGCCCGCCGGGCACGATCAGCACGTCGAGCTTGTGTTCGCGCATCTTCGCCCGCAGCGCCGCATAGCGGCGGTCGTATTCGGCTTTGGAGAACTGCTCCCACACCGCGTCGCGGTAATACGGCGTGTCGCGCATATTGGCGAACGGCAGCGACTGATCGAGTTTTTCGCGCACCACGTCCCACGGCTGCGGTCCGATACGCGGCGGTCTGATTTGTGTGTTCATGTCCTCTCCCTGCGCCGAACGCGCTATTCCGTACACCCGCCGATGATCACGCGGCCGCCG
Source organism: uncultured Alphaproteobacteria bacterium (assembly GCA_963724715.1). Lineage (GTDB taxonomy): Bacteria > Pseudomonadota > Alphaproteobacteria > Rhizobiales > Xanthobacteraceae > BOG-931. The sequence continues at coordinate 2,026,094 of CAVRVV010000009.1, forward strand.
GCGGCGGCGACCGCCTCGTTGGCGATCTGCATGTTGACGACCTGCTCGACGGTCGGCTTCTTCGCCTCGTCGATATAGCCGTTGGCGACGGCGTTATCGATGGTCCATTGCGTGCGCTTGGCGTTAAAACCCTCGTTCACCGACCAGACGCAATGCTTGGTCTCGACCTCCCAGGCATATTCCACGGCCTCCTTGGGCTTGCCGGTGGCCTTCATCATGATCGGCACGACCTTGGCTTCGTCGCGATAGATGGTGCGGTTGGCCTCGATCATGGCGGCGGCGGTGTCGACTATCAGCGCATGATCGCGCACGATCCAGTCGGTCGCGGCGCCGTAGGCATTGAACATGTATTCGGGCAAGAGATCGACGAACTCGACGAGGACATGCAGCCCGGGCTTCTCCTTGAGCGCCAGATAAACATCCTCCGGATGCAGCGCGACACCGTCGATCTGCCCGGCAAGCAAAGCCGGCAGTCGCGCCGCGGTGGCGGAGGGAATGAACTGCGCGTCGTTGGTCGTGAGCCCCGCGGTTTTCAGCACCTCGCGGCTCAGCAGCCAATTGAGGCCGCCGATGCCGCCGCCGGTCGCGCTCAGTCGCTTGCCTTTGAGGTCGGCCGCGGACTTGATGCTTTCGGCCACCACGTAGGCCTGCGGCAAGCGCGGCGCCAAGCCCCAGATCTGCCGCACCCTGACGCCGCGACCGACCGCCACCGCATTGGTCGAGACCAGCGCGGTCCCTTGTGCGGCCGCGGCCCGCGCCGCCGGCGATTCACCGCCGTCGAACTGGACGATGTGGGCGTCGATGCAATGCTTGGTGAAGTAGCCGAGCTCCAACGCCACATGAGGCGAAGTATGAACCACGTTCGGCGGCGCGACCGAAATGCCGATATCGATCCGGCGCATCGCGGCGCAATTGGCCTGCGCCGCCGCCTCGCTCGCACCGAACGCGAGCAGCACGCAGAAGGTGGCGAGGCATTGCTCAGAGGCCGGCATTGCCATCCTTGCCTCTCCTGCCGGGCACTTGCGTTATGGCATCGGGCGGTGTCAAGGCGGACGCGTCGAACCAAGTGCCGCCGCGTATTATAGTCGATAGCCGGGCGCAAAAAGAGGACTGACCCATCATGGCGCTTCGCTTCTTCGCCGCTTTTGCCCTCGCGTTCGTGCTGGCCGCGCCGGCCCACGCCCAAACCGTCTACCGCAAAGACGTCCCGGCGGGCGTGGCCACGGCGACCAATGGAACATTCTCGATCCGCTTCCCCATCACGTTCAGCGACGTCGAGCTGAAGGCGGAGGACCCGCCGGCGCCGCCGGCCATCGTGCGCATGCTGACGGGGCTGAGCGGCGACAGCGTCAGATTCACGGCGACGGAAACGCCGATGCTGGGACTGGAGCCGCGGCCCATGGAAGATTTCATGGCAGCCATGAAGCAGCGGCCGGGTGCCACGGTGTCCGATGTTCATCGCGAGAGCAAAGACGGCACGGAGATTCTCGCGTTCGCGCTCGCCGATGCCTCCGGCGGCTATTTCTTCAACGTGGTCCGCGCCAACAAAACGCAATACATGCAGGTCATCCAATTTCCGGAAACCGCGCGCGCCCAGGCCGTGGCGGTGCGGGACGAGTTTTTCAATTCGTTCAAGGTCACCAAGCCATGACAATCCCGGCTATAGTCGAGCTTTCACGGTCGGGGATCGCATGAAAATTCCGCGACGCGTTGTTCTCGGCCTCATCGGCACCGCGCTCTTCGGACGGCCGGCCCGCGCCGCGGACAAGATTATCGGCGGCACGCTGGGCGGCCAGGCACCGCTGTGGCCGTTTTACGTCGCGGCGCGCAAGGGATTTTTCGCCGGCGAAGATCTCGACGTCGAGATCAATTTCGCGCAGAGCGGTCCGGCGGTCGCCCAGCAGCTCACCGGCGGCGCGTTCGACGTCGCGCTGAGCATCGGCAACGACAACGCCATCCACGCCATCGACAAAGGCGCGCCGCTGGCCATCGTCCGCATCATCGGCAATACCGCGCCTTATGCGCTGATCGCCAAGCCCGAGCTGAAATCCATCGCCGATCTCAAAGGCAAGACCATCTCGGTCGGCCAGGCCAATGACATCACCACGGTCTATTTCGAGCGGATGGCGGCGGCCAATGGGTTGAAGCGGACCGACTACGACGAACTGGTCGGCGGCGTCGCCGCGGCGCGCCTTGCCGCGCTGAAAGCCGGCGTCGCCGACGCCGCTTTCGTGCTGCCGCCGCTCAATTTTCAGGCCAATGCCGCCGGCTATGTGACGCTCGGCTTCTCGGCGGATTACGTCAAAGACCTGCCGTTCACCGGCATGGTGGTGCGCAAATCCTGGGCGGCGGCCAACGCCCCGCTCGCCAAGCGGCTGCTCGCGGCGACCGACAAGAGCATCGCCTGGCTCGCCGACGACGCGCACCGCGGCGAGGCGATCGACGTCCTGGTCAGCGCCGCGCGCGCCAGGCAGGAAGACGCCGAGGCGAGCTACGACCTGCTCCGCCGTATCGGTTATTTCGAGCCGAGCAGCAAGGTCTCGCGCGGCAAATTACAAAACCTGATCGACGCGCAGCGCGCGCTCGGCAATGCCGATGCGTCGCTGACGGTCGACCGGCTGGTGATGCCGGGTGTCACGGAACTGACGGACTAAGATGGGGCGATGGCGTTTCGGCTCAAATCGGTGTGCGCGGCCCTCGTCGGCATTTTGGCATTCGGTCAACTGCCCGCCTTTGCCGCGTCATCGCTCATAGGCACCATAGCGGACGTTTTCAGATATCCGGCGGTCAAGCCGCTGCCGGTTTTCGAAAGCCTGAAGCCGGCGATTTTGCCAGGCTCGCCGATATTCGGAATGCCTGCTCGAAGCGAGCCCGGCGCCGAAGTGGTCGATGCCGGCCGCATCCGCACTTGCACCATAGCCGACCCAACTCCGCCGTTCAGACGCTCCACCGAGGGATTTTTGCAACGATTTGCCGCCGCGGAGAATAGCGATGAACTGCGGCTGCTGTTTGGTCTGAGCGAGGAAGACGCACGAAGCATCGACACCTATGAGGTACGTTTATGGAACGCAGTTTCCTTCACCGCGCCATCCGACGCCGTGGAGAAGAATTTCGCGTCGGGGATGAGAGACAAATCCTGCATCGGCACTCAGCCGGCGGTGCCGCGGATGGTCGTTCGGACGATCGTTGCCGATCTCGACGTGGAGTTTCGCGGCCGGCAACCGCTTTCGGCAGGCATCGCGGATAAATTGCGCGCGGCAGGGGCGCAAAAATTGTCATACGCCGAGGATCGGACGAGGCTCAGGTTCTCGCTTCCCGGCCGCCTCGTATCGCTAAACGTGAAGTAGAAAATAATCTCACAGGCCATTGAGCCATGGCTCGCTTCGTTTATTGTCGCGCCTTGGGGATGTCACAGGGGCTAACAATGAGACAAGTGTTCGCGGCGGCAACGTTGCTGCTTTCCGCCGCTTTATCGAGCCAAAGCTTTGCCAGGGATTTCGGCTACGAGAAATTCGAGAACGCCGTGCGCGCCGTCTACGGCGAAGGTTACGGCGCCATGGTTCCCTTTGACGACATCACGAGCCCGGCCGACGACCCGAATAGACGTGGCGAGGGGTATCCCGGACAAATAATGAATTTGGCAGCGGCTGCCGGCCGCAACGGCGGCGTCGTCTACACCAATGCGGATGTCTACTGTACGCCGCCGGTAAGCCCCGCGCCGATCGTCGTCGGAACGACCCAAATCAAGAACTGGCTATACCGGTCCGAAATCGGGCTTAACGGCGACTTCACCGTCACCGGCGCCACCCCGGGCGACGTGATTTTCCAGCTCTCCGCACTCGATGCGAAATATGTCAACTCCTTTGGAATCCAAATTCTCAACGTCAAACGCTATTATCTTCCCCGCAACGATCTCATCAACGCCACCACGAGCGCGACCGCCGCATGCGGCCCGAACTTCGCCTACGGCTTGACCAGCACGCTGGTCGGCGACGTGACCATTACTGTCGCGTTCGTGGCCGGCGTGGATAGCGGGATCGCCGCAAACATCGGCCAGCATATAAAGCTCAACCTGAAACTCCATGCGCTGGCCGTGCGCGGCGGATCCGATACCAATCCGCTGCTTGTATTTTCCGAAGGTCCAAAGATATTCGCCGTTCGGGCCGAGCCGCTGCCGCTGAAATAGGCCAAAAAAATGCGCGCCACGAAGGGTTGGCGCCCGGCAGTCGCGCTGCTGGCGGCATTCACAGCCGGTGCCGGGTGCACGCCGGTTCCTACTCTCCGTAACGTTCTGGCGCAGCACTATGCCGGCTACGACCAGGTGCTGCCGGCATCGGAAGCGCTGCTGAATGAAAGCCGCTTCGAATACTTGCCGGGCAATATCGCGGCATTCACATTGACCGAGCCGCGAAACGTGTTTGCGGCGGCGTCCTGGAGCAGCAAATCGGATTATTGCTCGATCAACATTCCATTGTCGCTGTTTCGGGCAAAGACGCGAAATTCGACGACCGTCGTGCATGATTTCGACCTGTCGCTGCGTCACGCGCTGGGGCTGAAAAAAGCAAAGGCCGATCTGCAGCTCGAGCCGAACGAGATCGAAATTCTGCGCAAGGTCGAGATTCGCATATCGTCCGCCAAGGAATATTCCGTTCAAAAGGGACCGAAGCCGGAATACGTGCAAACGTGTTTGGCGGCAATGACCGGCCGCACCGACATCAAGCGCATCCGCGCCATCCTGGTGGGGGACGTGTCGGTAAAAGTCTTGTTCAAAGACAATGTGGGTTTTTTGGCCAAGACCGCGCTATTGGGCAAGCTGCAGTCGAACTTCGGTTTTGGCTTTTTGAACGGCGTGTCCCAGGACATGTCCGCCGAGAACGTGGTTTTTGCCGCCCGGCTGGGGGCGGTGGATCGCAAATAATTCTGGTGCTGCCGGTAAGGATTGAACTTACGACCTCCCCCTTACCAAGGGGGTGCTCTACCACTGAGCTACGGCAGCGCCGCCGGAAATGAACAGGCGAAAAAGCGCTGCGATCATTGCCATATGGGGGGAATCCGCGCAAGCGCGCCAGCCCTGCGCGTGGTTGCGGCGTTGCGGGCGGCATGCTTTGACATCGGCCATGATCAAACCCGGCAAAGCCGAGAAATGGGCGGCGCGGAGCGCGCGGCTGTCGGCGGCGCTGCGGGAAAACCTCAAGCGGCGCAAGGAGCAAGCCCGCGGCCGCAAGACCGAGGATGCGGCGGCCGCCGACGCCGATATCGGAACCGCTCCCGACTTTCGCCGCAATCCGGGCGGGAAAGTGGGCGGCGGAACGGGTGGGCCCGCAACGGGCCGCGGGGGCTGAAAAAATGGATCGCATTCGTATTGTCGGCGGCCGGCCGCTCCACGGCACCATCCCGATCTCGGGCGCCAAGAACGCCACGCTGCCGCTGATGATCGCAAGCCTCCTCACCGAGGAGACCTTGATCCTCGACAACGTGCCGCGCCTCGCCGACGTCGGCCTGCTCGAGCGCATCCTCGGCAATCACGGCGTCGACATCATGACCAGCGGCAAGCGCCCCGGCGAGACCGCCGACCACGGCCTGACCCTGCACATTTCCGCGTCCCGCATCGTCGACACCACGGCGCCCTATGAACTCGTCTCCAAAATGCGCGCCAGCTTCTGGGTGCTGGCGCCACTGCTCGCGCGCATGGGCGAGGCCAAGGTCTCGTTGCCCGGCGGCTGCGCCATCGGCACGCGGCCGGTGGATCTGCTCATCATGGCGATGGAGCAACTCGGCGCCAAAGTCGAAATCGACGGCGGTTACGTGGTGGCGAAGGCGCCGCACGGGCTCAAGGGCGGCGAAATCGTATTCCCCAAAGTCACCGTCGGCGGCACCCACACCGCAGTCATGGCGGCGTCGCTCGCCAACGGCACCACCGTGATCGAGAACGCGGCGCGCGAGCCGGAGATCGGCGACGTCGCCGATTGTCTCAACAAGATGGGCGCGCGCATTTCCGGCGCCGGCACCAGCCGCATCACGGTCGAAGGCGTGACAAAACTTCACGGCGCGCGCCATGCCGTGCTGCCGGATCGTATCGAGACCGGCACCTATGCGATGGCGGTGGCCATGGCCGGCGGCGATATCCTGTTGCAGAACGCGCGCCCGGAGCTGCTGCAGGCCGCGCTCGACGTGATTGCGCACACCGGCGTCACCGTCACGCCGACCAACCAAGGCATCCGCATCGCCCGCAACGGCGCCCACCTCGCGCCGGTCGAAGTGACGACGGCGCCGTTTCCGGAATTCCCCACCGACCTGCAAGCCCAGCTCATGGCGCTGATGACGCGCGCGCGCGGCACCTCGCACATCGTCGAGACGGTGTTCGAGAACCGTTTCATGCACGTGCAGGAGCTGGCGCGGCTCGGCGCACGCATCCAGCTCGACGGCGAACGGGCGACCATCGAAGGCGTCGAGTCGCTCAAGGGCGCGCCGGTGATGGCGACCGATCTGCGCGCCTCGGTGTCGCTCGTCATCGCCGCGCTCGCCGCCGAAGGCGAGACCATCGTCAACCGCGTCTATCACCTCGACCGCGGTTTCGAGCGGCTGGAAGACAAGCTCGGCCGCTGCGGCGCGGCAATTGAGCGCCTGTCAGGCTAATCGGCAAATTGCTAACGTCCGTCCGCCCTCGCATTCACGCGAGGAAGCACAAACGTACACTTCTCTATGCGGTTGAATTTCGCCACCACCCTCCTTCGCATCGTGTCGTTCGTCATCGCCGCGACGTGCTGCTCCGGCATCGGCTTCGCCGAGGATTTTCCGACGCGCCCCGTGCATATGATCGTGGCGTTCGCCCCCGGCGGCACCGCCGATTTCACCGCGCGCATCATCGCCGACAAGATGCAACGGTTTCTCGGCCAGCCGATCGCCGTCGAGAACAAGCCGGGCGCCAACGGCGCCATCGGCGCCGAATACGTGGCGAGGTCCGACCCGGACGGCTACACGCTGTTCTTCACCACAGTCGGCGCGGTGGCGATCAATCCGGCGCTGCGCCCCGACCTGCCCTACGATCCGCTGAAGGATTTCGCCGCGGTCGGCAAGGCCGCAGTGAATTCCACCATCCTGGTCGTCAACGCCGCCATGCCGGTCAATTCGGCGCGCGATCTCGTCGCGCTGGCAAAGCGCAAGCCCAATAGCATCACCATCGGCATCACCGGCCGCGGCGCGATTTCCGATCTCGGCCGGCAACTATTCGAGGACGCCGCCGGCATCAAGCTGCAAGGCGTGCCGTATCGCGGCGCGGCGCCGGCGCTGACCGACATGCTGGCCGGCCATCTCGACGGCCTGTTCGGCGACGTACCGACCATCATGGCGCAGGTGCAGGCCGGCAAGCTGAAAGCGCTGGCCGCCACCTCGTCGGAGCGTTCCGATATTTTTCCCGACGTGCCCACCTTCGTCGAGCAGGGCTTTGCCGACGTGGTCGGCGACAACTGGGACGCCGTGCTGGCGCCGGCTGGCACGCCGGCGCCGATCATCGCCAAGCTCAACGCCGCGCTGGTCGCGGCAGTGAACGATCCCGAGGTGCGCACGCGGCTGCACAATGCCGGCACCACGCCGGCGCCGAGCAGTCCGGAGGAGTTCGATAAATATTTGCGCGCCGAGATCGCCCGCTGGGGCAAGGTGATCCGCGACAAAGGCATCACGGGCGAATGACATGACGGGCGTGCGCATCGGCACGGCAGAGCCTGACAGTACGTTTTTGAGTCAGGGTTTTGCGCTCAAGACGGTGCTCGACCGCGTGCCGGCGCTGGCGCCGGTCGAGATCAGCACCTCGGCCCATGCCAGCGTCGCGAACGCGAACCGGCTCGCGGCTGACGACATCGACTTCGGTTTCATGGCGTCGAATTGGATCGGCCGCGCCAAGTCCGGCGAGGCGCCGTTTACGCAAAAAATCGACCTGCGCATGGTGGCGCCGATGAATGCCGGGCCGCTGTTCTTCATCGCCCGCGTCGATTCCGACCTGCGCACCGTGACCGACGTGCGCAGCCGCCGTCTCGTCGTCGGCCCGGAACAAAGCGGCATGACCCAGCACGCCCGCGTGATCCTCGGCGCACTCGGCCTGACTTTTAACGACGTCACGCCGATGTTCCTCGACTTCGCTGCCGGCGCCGAGGCGCTGGCGCGCGGCGACGCCGACGCCCAGCTGCAGTGCCCGATCCCCAACAAGGTGATGACGGCGCTTGCCGAGCGCGTCCTGCTTCGCGTGCTGCCCTACGCGCCGGCCGATCTCGACACCGTGTTGCGCGCCGTGCCGTTCTATCGCCGCACCGTGATGCGCAAGGGCGCGATCCGCGGCCTCGACGCCGACGTGGCGCAGGCCGCCGTCGTCAATGTACTGGTGACGCACGCGCGCGTCGCCGATGAAAAGGTGCGCGAAGTCGCCGCAGCCATTTTCACCGCGCGCAACGAGCTGCCGCCATTGAACCCGCTGTTCGACGGCATGGCCGAGCTGTTCGAACCGTTACGCACGGAGGGTGCGCGCGCCTTCGAATTCGGCGACGTCGCACTTCATGTCGGCGCGATTGCGGCCTATCGGTGGGCGGGCTTGTTGACGTGAACGGACCCGCTGTCGGGCCCTTCATCGGCGCGGCTCGCGGCGTCGGCCGCCGCTTCCTGCAACAACCAATCGCGGAATGTCGACACCGGGCGCCGCGACAGATCGGCGGCGCGACAGACCAGATAATAGCTCGTGCTCAACCGGAACCGGGAATTGAACGGCCGCACCAATTGGCCGTCGTCGAGATAAGGCTGCACCAGTACATCGACGCCGAGGGCAATACCCAGCCCGCACGCCGCCGCGCGGTAGAGCAGATGCAGATTGTCGAATTCCTGATCGATCCGCGCCGGCGACGCGAGGCCCGCGGTGCGAAACCATTCCGGCCACAATTCCGGCTGGCCTCTGATTCCCAAGAGCGGCTGTTCGGCAAGCCCGCTCAGTCCGTCATCGCGGACCAGAAATGACGGGCTGCACACCGGAAAGCCCTCGAGGTCGAGCAGCCGCGCCGCCCGCAGTCCGGGCCAGTTGCCGTTGCCGAGTTAAATCACGATGTCCGCCCCGCCCTCGTTCAGCGCCGGACATTGGCGCGCGCTTTGCAGCTCGGTATGCTTGCCGGCACTTTCCAATTCGACGTGGACTCCGCGATGCCGGGCATGGAAGTGGTGCAGGCGCGGCACCAGCCAGTTTGCGGCGAGAGAGGCCGGCAAATCGACCTTGACCGACCGCGGCCGCGCAGCGACGCGGATATCTTGGCTGGCGCGGCGAATCGCGCCGATGGCCGGTTCCAGATTGAAGAAATAGGACTCGCCCGCTTGCGTGAGCTTGAGCGTGCGGTGATTGCGTTGAAACAGCGGCACGCCGAGATCGCTTTCCAGCGCCTGAATGCGGCGGCTGACCGCCGGAACCGTGATGTTGAGCGTCAACGCCGCTTCGGTGAAGCTCAGCGCACGGGCCGCGACGACGAATGCTTCGATCGATTTGAAGGGCGGCATTCGCGATGTCATGGTCATGTCGTGCTCCGCTGCGTGGGCCGATCTGGAAAACGATGAAGGATTTTGTTGATCCGGCGCGTCAGGCCGCGATGCGCCTTGCGGAACCGAGGATGGCCGCGTCACGGAAATGTCGAGAAATGGACATCATGCGAGCCTCCTGTCGCATGGCAACGGCATTGCGCCGACTTGGTTGCACGCAGTTCAACGATCGAATCGGTAAATGCAATTGTCGATGCGGAAGGCGCCGCTTAGCTTCCGCCGCGATGGCACCGCCATCGAGGGGCTCATGACGACCATGACGACAATGGAGACAAGCATGACTCACAAAGCTCGGAAGTTGACGACCCTGGCGTCTGCCGCCGCTCTCGCCATCAGCCTGGCCGCTCCGGCAATGGCGCAGAGCGCCGGCGCGTCGGTCGGCGTAAACACCACCGTTGGCGCCAATGTCGGCGTCACGGCGAGCGCCAGCGGCGCGACCGGCGGCCTGTCGGGGCTCGTCAGCGGACTCCTCGGCGACGTGACCGGCCTGCTTGGCGGTCTCGGGCTTGGAGGAATTCTCTAACCCCTGAGCGAAGCCGCGGAGGTCGCCGGATGCGGCCTCCGCGGCATCATCGAATCGAGACGGCGTGCTCCGCGTCGGGCAGCATTTTGCGTGCCGGACAACAACGATGACGCAAGCATTGCGATCGAAGGCCCTGTGGTCGAAAGTCGAGCCGGTCAGGTTGCAACCCGACGGTCGCTCGGCACCGCAATCGCCGCGCCCGGACGATGGCGGCGCGCCGCATCGCCGTTGGCATCGAAAATGGACGGCACTGGTGCTGCTCGTCGTCGCGATCGGGGCGGCGGCGGCGCTGCGCTATCGCGGTTCGGCCTCGGCCGATTACGTCACCGCGCCGGCCGGTCGCGGCGACATCGTGCGCGCCACCACGGCGAGCGGCACGGTCAATCCGGTCGAGACCGTGCAGATCGGCAGCTATGTCTCCGGCCGAATCGAGGAGCTGCTCTGCGACTACAACAGCCCCGTCGTCAAAGGCCAATCCTGCGCCAAGATCGACCCGAGGACCTACCAGGCCGCGGTCGATCAGGCGTCGGCCACCGTCGCCACCGCGAAAGCGCAGCTCAACAAGGATCAGGCGCACCTGACTTACGTCAAGCTCGCCTACGAGCGAAGCCTTGCGCTCACCAACCGCAACGTGGTGTCGCAAGATGCGACCGACAATGCGTTGAACGTCTACGATCAGGCCAAAGCGCAGGTGGCGCTGGATGAGGCCGCCATCGATCAGCGCCGGGCGGAGCTGAAATCCGCGCAGGTCAACCTCGACTATTCCGACATCGTATCGCCGGTCGACGGCACGGTGGTGTCGCGCAGCGTGGCGATCGGCCAGACCGTGACGGCGAGTTTTCAGACGCCGACGCTGTTCCTAATCGCCACCGACTTGAGAAAGATGCAGGTCGAGGCCAATGTCAGCGAAGCCGAAATCGGCGCCATTCGCCAAGACCAGGACACAACCTTTACCGTCGAAGCGTTTCCGGGACGCACCTTCACCGGCAAGGTGACGCAAATCCGCCAAGCGCCGGTGTCGGTGCAGAACGTCATCTCCTACGACGTGGTCATCGCTACCGATAATTCCGATCTCGCACTGAAACCCGGCATGACGGCGACGGCGCATATCGTCATTGCCCGACGCCACGACGTGCTGCGGATTCCGGAAGCAGCGCTGCGCTTTGCGCCCGACGGATTTGCCGTCGGCCACGCCGCGGCGGGCGAGCGCACCGGCGGGCTGGTCTGGGTGCGCCGGCGTAGCGTGCTCGAGCCGGTCGCGGTTCAGCTTGGGCTTGCCGATGACAATGACATCGAAGTGACGGACGGCGATCTGAAAGCGGGCGATGAAGTGGTGACCGGCCGGCGCCGCGCCAGCAGCGGCGGCGAGGTCGCGGCGGGAACCGCGGCGGCCGGTGTTTCGGGCTCGCCGTGACTGCGGTCATCGACGTCCGCGGGCTCGAGCGCAGCTATCGCCTGGGCGGCGTCGAGGTCGCAGCGTTGCGCGGCGTCGATCTGCGGGTCGAGCCCGGCGAGTTCCTCGCCATCATGGGCGCGTCGGGGTCGGGCAAATCGACTCTGATGCATATTCTCGGCTGTCTCGATCGGCCGAGCGCCGGCCGCTATATGTTCGAGGGCCGCAACGTCGCCGGCCTGAACGAAGCCGCGCTCGCCGGCATCCGCAGCCGCCGCATCGGCTTCGTCTTTCAAAGCTTCAATTTGCTGCAACGCCGCAGCGCGGAGACGAATGTGGCGCTGCCTTTACTCTATGCCGGGGCTATGCCGGCCGACGACGCGCGGACCGCGCGGGCCCAAAAGGCGCTGGCCGCGGTCGGGCTGTCGTCGCATCTGCGCCACCATCCCAATCAGCTGTCGGGCGGGCAGCAACAGCGCGTGGCGCTTGCCCGCGCGCTCATTAACGCGCCCGCCGTGTTGCTAGCCGACGAGCCAACCGGCAATCTCGATTCGGCGACCTCAGGCGAGATCATGACTATGATCCGTACGCTCAACCGCGAGCGCGGCGTGACCGTGATCGTCGTTACTCATGAACCGGATGTCGCCGCTTATGCCGATCGCGTGGTCACGCTGCGCGACGGCTTGATCGAGAGCGACGTGCGCAGCGACCGGCGGCCCCGGGTGGCGCATCTCCCCGCGTCGCAGCCGTGCGCCGCGGAAGCGACGGCCGGCACCTCGATGTCGTGGCCGCTCCTCGCGATGACGATGACAACGGCATTTGCCGCGCTGAGCTGCAACAAATTGCGCGCCGCGCTGACCATGCTCGGCGTCTTCATCGGCGTCGCCGCGCTGATTGCCATGATCGGGCTTGGCGAGGGCGCCGACGATGCGGTGCGGACGCAGATCGCGAGCCTTGGCACCAGCCTCCTAGTCGTGCTGCCCGGCGCCAGCACCGCCAATGGCGTGCGCGCCGGCAACAGCAGCGCCTCGACGCTTACGGTCGCCGATGCCGAGGCGCTGCAACGCGACGCCGCCGACATAGCGCGGGTCAGTTACGTCGATCGCCAAGTGGCGCAGGCCCAGCTCGGCAATCAGAATTGGAGCACCGCGATCCAGGGCGTGACGCCCGCTTACTTGCGCATCGTCAACTGGCAGGTCGCGGCTGGGCGCGCCTTGACGCGCGAGGACGGCGAAAGCGCCACCATGGTCGGCATGATCGGCCAGACGGTCTATCGCAAGCTGTTCGCCAAGGGCGAAGACCCGGTCGGCGCCACCATCCTGGTGAAGGGCAAGCCCGTGCGCATCGTCGGGCTCCTCGCCGCGCGCGGTCAGTCGAGCTTCGGCACCGACCAGGATGACGTGGTGTTGATCCCGTTCGAGACCGCCGAGCGGCGCGTGATCGGCGTCGCTACGCCGCTGCAGGCGCCGTCGCCGGTCACGACCCAGTTCCCGCCGCCGCCAAACCCGTTCGCCTTGCAGCCGAAGCTCGCCGGCATGGTCAATCTGATCCTGGTCGAAGCGCGCTCGGCCGACCTGGTCGGCGCGGCGATGGGCGAGGTGACGGCGACCTTGCAGCGGCGCCACCTGATCCGCCCCGGCGAGCCCGACGATTTCAGCGTGCGCAATTTGAGCGAGATCGCCGCCACAGCCGCCAATACCAGCCGCGCCATCGCGCTGCTGCTGGCGATCCTGGCGTCGATTGCGCTCCTCGTCGGCGGCATCGGCATCATGAATATCCTCTTGGTCTCGGTCACCGAGCGCACCCGCGAGATCGGCATCCGCATGGCGCTCGGCGCGCGACGGAGTCACGTTCTTCTGCAGTTTTTAGCCGAAGCGGCGCTGTTGAGCTCGGCCGGCGGCGTTGCCGGCGTCCTGGTCGGCATCGCGGCGTCGAGCGCGATCGCCAAACTGGCCGGCTGGCCGATCGAGATTTTGCCGTTGGCGATCCTGGGCAGTGTGGCGTTTTCGGCGCTGATCGGAATTTTCTTCGGCTTCTATCCGGCGCGCAAAGCGGCGCGGCTCGATCCGATCGACGCGCTGCGGTTCGAATAGTCGCTGCGATGCAAAGCTAAGCGGCAAGCTCCGACATGATGCGATAGAGCCGCGCTTGGCCTTCGAAGCCGATGCCGGGGCGATCGCTCAATGTGAGATAACCGTCCTTGAGTTCGGCGTCGTCGGCGAAGCCGCCGAAATCGCCGAATACGCCCGGATAAGATTCGGCGCCGCCGAGGCCGAAGCCGGCGGCGATGGCGAGCGACATCTGGTTGCCGCCGTGCGGAAACAACAGCCGCCGCGGCCATTGATGCCGCGCCAGCATGTCGAGCGTGCGGGCATATCGCACGATGCCGTAAGCCTGCGGCGGATCGACCTGGATGACATCGTCGCGTTGCGCCTTTAGGCCGCCGAAACGCACCAAATTCTCCACGTCCTGCGTCGAGAACAAATTCTCGCCGGTGGAGAGCGGCGCGTCATAGGCGTCGGCGATCTCGGCAAGGAGCGCGAAGTCGAGCGGATCGCACGGCTCCTCGAACCAGCGCAGCCCGAACGGCTCGAGGCCGCGCGCATAAGCCAGCGCCTCGTCGCGGCCGAATTTCGAATTGGCGTCGACCGCGAGCTTGACCGCCGCGCGGCAGGATCGATTTGACCGCTTCGACCCGAGACAGATCGTCGGCGAGCTTCATGCCGCCGACCTTCATCTTCACCATGGTATAGCCGGCATCGAGATGGCGCTGCATCTCGTCGGTCAAATCCTTGGTGGTTTTTCCGGGCGCGTACCAGCCGCCGCCGACATAGCAAAAAACTTTGTCGGCGATCTTGCCGCCGTTGTAGCGCTCGGCAAGCAGCCGATGCAGCGGCTTTTCCGCGATCTTGGCGACCGCATCCCAGACCGCGACCTCGATGGTGCCGATGCCGACCGAACGCTCGCTGTGGCCGCCGGATTTTTCGTTCTGCATCATCACGGCGAGGATTTTTTCCGGCGCGAAATTATCGCCGGCCTCGTCGAGCAGCGATTTCGGATCGGCCTTGAGCACGCGCGGAATGAAGCGCGCCCGCATCTGCGCGCCGCAGGCGTAGCGCCCGGTGGAATTGAAAGCGAAGCCGCAGACCGGCTTGCCGTCGCGCACCACGTCGGTGATGACGGCGACCACCGACGTGGTCATTTCGGAAAAATCGATGCTCGAATTGGCCAGCGTCGAGTTCAGCGGGACGGCGGTTTCGCGGATGTCGGTGATGCGCATCTTGGGGGGCCTCTGTCATTCTTCTTTAAGCCCGCTTCCCGCTCGCAGGAAGTGAGCGTCACCGCGGCGCCTGGTCTTCGCTTCGAGCGCTTTCCCTACTTCCCGGACCATCCTTGACACACCGGCCTGCTACCCCCATTTTGCACTGCAGCAATAATTGTTGCGATGCAGCATAGGTGGCTGATGCGCGATTTCGGTAAGGCGATGGCCCGGATCCAGGACCTGCGCCGCAAATTCGAAAGCCTCCTAGAGACCGCCCGCGACAAAGCGGGCCGCGCGGGCAAGGTACCCGCGCAGCAAACCGGCCGCCTGCGCGAGTTGACGGCGTTCGGCGCCAATCCCGGCAGCCTGCGCATGTTCGTCTACGTTCCCCGGCGCCTGCCGCGCCTGGCGCCGTTGGTCGTCGCGCTGCACGGCTGCAGCCAGAGCGCCGAGGAGTACGACTATGGGGCCGGCTGGTCGTCGCTTGCCGATCGCTTCGGCTTTGCGGTTCTCTATCCGCAGCAGCAACCGGCCAACAATCCGAAGAATTGCTTCTCCTGGTTCTCGCCGGGCGACATTGCACGCGACCAAGGCGAGGCGCTTTCGATCCGGCAGATGATCGAGCATGCCATTGCGACGTTCGGCGTTGACCGACGCCGGGTGTTCGTGACCGGCCTCTCCGCCGGCGGCGCCATGGCTTCGGTCATGCTGGCCACCTATCCGGAGATTTTTGCCGGCGGCGCCATCATTGCCGGACTTCCGTATGGCTGCGCGCGGTCCGCCCAACAGGCGTTCGAAGCGATGTTCACGGAGCAATCGCCGTCCGCGCATGCGCTCGGCGATCGCGTGCGAGCGGCATCCAGGCATCGCGGGCCGTGGCCGAAAATATCGGTCTGGCACGGCACCGCCGATCCGATCGTGAAGCCCTCCAATGCCGAAAACATCGTCAGCCAGTGGACGGATGTCCATGGGCTTGCAGCCGCTTTCTCCTATGAAAAAACGAGCGGTAGTCACACGCGCAAGGTATGGACCGACGCCAACGGCGATGCGCTGATCGAGGCGTTTTCCATCAGCGGCATGGCGCATGGTGTGCCGCTCGGGTCGGCGATGGGAGGCGAATTCTGCGGCTCTCCTGGCGCCTTCTTTCTTGATGCCGGAATTTCCTCGACTCATCACATCGCCCGCTTTTGGCGGTTGGACGAAGGCCTCACCGAAACACTGCCGCGCGAAATTGCGACGATGCCGCAGCCGCACGCAATTCAGACCCACGGCCGTGCCGTTGTGAAAGCTGGAGAAACCGCCGGCGGCTGGAGCAAGCCAGCTTCGCTGGGTCGAGATGGCGAAAGGCAAGGACGCCCGCCGCTCGATCCGAACCTCGCGATCGCGGCGGCCTTCAGGGCTGCGGGCCTGCCTGTACCCGAGGCGCCCACATCACCGCCCGGCGCAACACTGCGCGTCGCTCCTGGTCCGATCATAGAAGCGGCACTGAAGGCTGCCGGCCTGACGCAACGTTGACGAGGCCCGGTTACTTCTCCTCTCCCCGCACGCTGGGAGAGGTATTAATCCATATGTATCCCGGCAGCCTTCACCACCTTGCCCCAGCGCGCCGCTTCGCTCTTGATGCGTTCGGTGAATTCGGCCGGCGTGTTGGCGACGGCAACGAAGCCGAGCGTGTCGAGTTTTTTCTTCACCTCCGGGTCGGCCGCCATCTTGGCAATGGCATCGTGCCATTTGTCGATGATCGGCTGCGGCGTTCCGGCCGGCGCCAGAATGCCGGTCAGGGTGTCGCTCTCGAGGCCCGGCACGCCTTGCTCGCCGTTGGTCGGCAGATCCGGCAGCGCCGCGACGCGCTGCTTGGCCAAAATCGCGATGCCGCGCAGGCTACCGTCCTTGACGGCGCCGATCGCCGGCGGCAACGCCGTGAACGCCATCGGCGTGTGGTTGCCCAACGTGGAATTGATGGCGAGCGGCGCGCCGTTGAACGGCACCATCACCATGTCGAGCCCGAACATTTGCTTCATCTGTTCGGCGGCAAGATGCGGGGTCGAGCCGGTCGACGGCTGGGCGTAGCTCATCTTGTCCGGATTGGCCTTGATGAGGTCGATCAGCTCTTTGAGGTTTTTCGCCGCCACCGAAGGATGCACGGTGATCACGTTGGGCGACGCCGCGACCAGGGAGATCGGCGCAAAATCCTTGAGCGGATCGTAGCCGATGGTCGTGTACATGCTCGGATTGATGATGAAGCCGGTCGAGACGACGACGATGGTGTAGCCGTCCGGCGCGGCGCGCTTGGCGGTCTCGACGCCGAGATTGCCGCCGGCGCCGGGCAGATTCTCCACATAGACCTGCTGGCCGAGCACGTCGGACAGCCGCTCCGCCACCAGGCGCCCGATCACGTCGGTCGGGCCGCCGGCCGCGAACGGCACGATCATTCGTATCTTGTGGTCGGGATAGCTGTCCGCGGCCCAGGCCGCGCCTGCCAGCACGAAGCCCGCGCATAAAGCGGCGAGACGCGCGCCGACTTTTATTGTTGTCATTCCGTCCTCCCTAGGATTACGGGCGATGCTATCATCCCCCGGCCGCTCCGGGGAGCGTGCGCGACAGTGTTCTCATCGATCAGCAAGGATAAGAAAAGGACAGCCAATGGCCGGGCGCAAAGTAACGCGAGACGACCTCCGCCAAGCCGCGGAGAAATACAAGAACTGGGGCAAATGGGGTCCCGACGACGAGATCGGCACGCTCAATTACACCGTCGCCGGAGGACATCGTCGCCGCCGCGCAGCTGGTGAAAAAAGGCAAGGTGATCTCGCTGGCGCTCAATTTCGACAACAACGGCCCGCAAGGCGGCAAGACCAATTATCCGGCGCTCGGCCGCATCAATCCGCTGCACACCATGCTGCGCACCGGCACCGACGCCTATTCGGGCGTGCTCGACAAGCGCGGCATCCGCGCCGCCGACGACATGGTGGTGATGCCGCTGCAATGCGGCACGCAATGGGACGGCCTCGGCCACGTGTTCTACGAGAACAATATGTGGAACGGCTACGATTGCCGCGAGGTGTCGTCGTTCGGCGCGCAAAAGTGCGGCATCGAGAAAACCAAGGCCAAGATGGTCGGCCGCGGCGTGTTCCTCGACGTCGCCCGCGCGCTGGGCAAGGATTTTTTGGACGACGGCTACGGCATCACCTGCGACGATCTCGATCTCACCGCGAAGAAGCAAAACATCGCCTTCAAGCGCGGCGATTACATCATCGTGCGCACCGGGCAGATGGAGCGCTGCCTCAAGGCCGGCAGCTGGGACGGCTATCCGGGCGGCGACGCGCCGGGCTTTGCCTTCGAGACGCTCGAATTCGTCGCCAAGACCGAGCTCGCCGCGCTGGCCAGCGACACCTGGGGCTGCGAAGTGCGGCCGAACAATACCGAGGGCGGCATCAACCAGCCCTGGCACTGGATCACCATCCCGATCATGGGCATGACCATGGGCGAGATTTTCTATCTGAAAGACCTAGCCGAGGATTGCGCCGCCGACGGCGTCTACGAATTCATGTTCGTGGCGCCGGCAATTCCGATTACCGGCGCCGTCGGCTCGCCGACCAATCCGCTGGCGATCAAGTGACGACAATCCATAACCGCTGAAAGCGAGGTTTTTATCTCCCTCTAACCCATTGGGCCAAGTGAAATCTTAGATAATTTGACTTGTCTTAGTTAATCGTTATATACTAAGAATAATCATAGGCCATCTAAGCAGACGGAGGTTGCCATGAAACTTGCCGCAAGCGGTTGGCGCCGAGATCATGGGGAAAACGTAATCGCAGAGAAAGACTTGGCGACAGCCAGAGTTGGGCTATTTGATACGTACTCGCGCTCGGAGACCTACATTTCGTCAGTGCCTGATATGGCACGCGGCTATCGAGGAGATGGTCAAGAGGCGAGCGTTGCAATACGCTTTAATTCCAAGATCGCTTTGAATGGAGACTATCTAGTCCGGCTGACGCTTACTAAGGATGACATTGGGACATTATTCGTCTTGCAATATGCAGACAGCACTATCGAAGAACTTTGTAATCTATTTAGAATCAATGGCGAAGAATGGCGGCAAGATCGGCAGCGATTGTTCAAACAGCCTGTGATGTTCAAGAAGGTCGATCAGCTCGATTGGACAGAGCGGAACTCGTAATTGTTTGAAGAACGACAACATCGTTTTTATAGGCGATCTAGTACAGAAAACTGAGGATGAGATGTTGCGCACGCCAAATTTCGGCAGAAAATCGCTCAACGAGGTCAAAGAAATGCTGGAGCAGATGGACCTTCACTTGGGCATGGAAGTTCCCGGTTGGCCGCCGAGAGACATCGAAGAGCTTTCCAAACGCTTCAAGGACCGCTAATAGCAAGAGTGCTGCGGAGAGCTAAGATCAAGCTGTCCTCTGTTTTCAATTCACTTATCCCACGAGTTGCTCGCTCAGCCACTCGACCATCGTCGCGGCGATGTGTTCCGAGGGCTCGGCGATCTCGATCACCTGCGCCGGCGGCTCGCCGACCAATCCGCTGGCGTTCAAATGACGCCTTGCGTCATGGCCGGACTTGTTCCGGCCATCCACGACTTGATGCGGTATGCGAGCGCAAAGACGTGGATGCTCGCGACAAGCGCGGGCATGATGGTAAGGATAATGCAGCTGCCCTATTTGCTGGGCCCGTATTTCACGCCGGTTAGCACCGCGATTCCCGCGAGCAAGGTGATCACGGCGGCGAACGAGA
Organism: uncultured Alphaproteobacteria bacterium; assembly: GCA_963724715.1. Lineage (GTDB taxonomy): Bacteria > Pseudomonadota > Alphaproteobacteria > Rhizobiales > Xanthobacteraceae > BOG-931. The sequence continues at coordinate 2,045,591 of CAVRVV010000009.1, forward strand.
TGTGGGCGACAAGCGAGCCCGCCACCGCCGACAGCACGCCGATGCCGATCACCGGCACCGAATTGCCGGCGAAGAGCGCGATCAGATAGCTCGACACCACTTCGCTGCGCTGGTCGGCGGGCGCGATGCGGTTGATGACTTCGAGGCTGCCGCGATAGCCGAAGCCGCCGGCGACACCGCAGAGCGCGGCCGCGAAGAGCAACAGCGGCATCGATCGGGCAAGCTCGGCGCCGACCAGAAGCCATACCGCCGGCAACAGCAGTGCCAAAGCGCCGAACATGGCGGCCTGGCTTGCGAGCCACGCGGTCGAAAGAATTGTGATGGCGGCAATGCCGAACACCTCGCAGACGATGGTGCCGGCCACCGTGTGCGCGGATTCATGCAGGCTTTCGGCGAGCAGGCTTGGAATCAAGGCGGCGTAGAAGCCGATCAACGAAAACGTGGCGAAACCGCTCACCGCAGGCGACACGAACTGGAGCCGAATGGGCCGCGGCACGCCGAGCCGCGGCCGCAGCGATGCTTCGCCGAATCGTTTTGGGTTCGTGACCGTTTCGGGCACGAACAGGACGGCGACGGCGACGGCGCAGAGCAAAACCAGATAGATAAGATAAGGCAGCCGCAGCGGCCACGGCGCGAATTGAGCCAACAAGCCGCCGAAGAGCGGCCCCGCGGCGCAACCGAAAAAATTCGCCGACGCCGCGATCCGCGCCGCGGTGCCGTTGCCGCGGCCGATATAAAGCTCGGCGATCCACGCGGTCGCGGCGCCTGCGCCCAAGCCGGTAGAGAAACCGCTGAGCGCGCGCGCCGCGAACAGCCAGGCCGTGCCCGACGCCGCAGCGAACACCACCGCGCTGGCGATGCCGATGCCGATCGCCGGCAGGATCGCGCTGCGGCGACCGACCTGGTCGGCGAGCCGGCCGAAGAACAACAGCGCCACAAGATTGCCGAGCACATAGATCGCATAGATCAGGGTCAGTGTGATGCCGGAAAACCCAAACGCCCGCTGATAGAGCGGATAAAGCGGCGTCGGCATGATGGCGCCGACGAACATCACCGCGAGCGCGACGGCGACGGTCGTGAGCGCGACGAGGTTGCGCGCCCGACTGGGTTTAGCGTTGTGCAAGGGGAATAAACTCTTCGGGGCGCGCCGTTGGCTTTGTTGCCAGCAATTGGTGTCGCAAGAACCGCATATTGTCCAGGCGGACAACGCTCGCGTCCGGCGCAGCGTTGCGCTCAACGTGCATAACCGGCATGCTGTGAAGGCGAACGGAGCGGTCCATGCGGCTTCCGCGTCGAAAATTTTTGCAATTGGCTGTGGGCGGCGCCGCGTTCTCGGCGATGCCGCGCATCGTGCGCGCGGAAACCTATCCGGCGCGGCCGGTGCATATCATCGTCGGCTTTCCGCCAGGAGCCGCGTCCGACATCAACGCCCGCCTGATCGGCGACTGGCTATCGGTGCGGCTTGGCCAGCAATTCATCATCGATAACCGGCCGGGTGCCGGCAGCAATGTCGGCACCGAAGCGGCTGCGCATGCGCCGGCCGACGGCTACACGCTGCTGCTGGTCACGCCGCCGAACGCGATCAACGCCTCGCTCTACGACAACCTCAATTTCAATTTCCTTCGCGACATCGCCCCGGTCGGGAGCATCATGCGCACGCCCATGGTCATGGAAGTGAACGCGGCGCTGCCGATCAAAACGGTCGGCGAGTTCATCGCCTACGCCAAGGCCAACCCGGGCAAGCTCAACTTCGCGTCGTCGGGCAACGGCACCGGATCGCATGTCGCGGCGGAATTGTTCAAGTTCATGACCGGCGTCGACATCGTCCACGTGCCGTATCGCGGCCCGGCGCAGGCGCTGACCGATCTGATCAGCGGCCGGGTGCAGGTGATGTTCGACGTGCTGACCTCGTCGATCGCCCATATCCGCGCCGGCGAAGTGCGCGCCATCGCGGTGACCGCGGCGGCGCGCTCGGTGGCGCTACCGGATGTGCCGACCGTGGCCGATACGGTGCCTGGCTACGAGTCGAGTGGCTGGGCCGGCGTCGGCGCGCCGGCGAACACGCCGGCCGACATCGTCGCCACGTTGAACGGTGCCATCGGCGCCGGCCTCGCCGATGCCAAGGTGCAGGCAAGCCTCGCCGACCTCGGCGCCGCGCCGGCGCCCATGACGGCGGCCGCATTCGGCAAATTCCTCGCCGACGAAACGGAAAAGTGGGCGAAGGTCGTCAAGTTCGCCAACATCAAGCTGGGTTGAACGTCATGCCCGCGCTCGTCGCGGGCATCCACGTCTTGAACGCCGAGAGCAAGGCGTGGATGGCCGGAACAAGTCCGGCCATGACGATTCATGGAAATCAGAACGTGGTCCAATCACCCGAACGCTCGAACGCCGCGACGGCGCGATAGATCGTAGACTCGTCGTAGGCGCGCCCGACCAGCATCATGCCGATCGGACGGCCGTCTTCCATGCCGCAGGGCAAGCTGATGGCGGGATGGCCGGTGACGTTGAACGGACAGGTATTGCCGGTCGCCTCCCAGCTGCGCCGCGTGATCTCCTGCGGCGTCGCGCTCTGTTTCGGTATCGGCGTCGCCTTTATCGGCGTCGTCGGCAGCAGCAAGAGATCGTGCGCCTTGAGCGCCGCGTCATAGGCCGCGCGCAGCCGCCGCCGGATGTTCTGCGCCTTGCCGTAATAGCGGCCGCCATAGCGCTGCACCGTGTATTTGCTGAAGATCGACGCGATCTTGATGGTGTCGGCGAAATCGTCGGCGCGGCTGCGCCAGGCCATGGCTTTGTCCATGAGGCTCAAGACATAGAGGCCTTCGTGATTGATGCCGGCGCCATTCATTTCGAGCAGCGTGACGCAAGCGGCGTCGCCGCGGATCGCCGCCCAGACCGGGAAACCCTGCGCGTGCGTCGGCACCGATAACTCTTCGACCGTCGCGCCAAGCTTGGCAAAACGCTGCGCCGCGTCGCGCACGCGCGCGTCGACATCCGGCTCGGAATTATGCAGGCCGAAACCTTCCTTGAGCACGCCGATGCGCAAGCCTTTGACGCCGCCGTCGAGCGCCTCGGTGTAACGGCCGGCAGCAACGCCGCGCTGGCGCGAGTCGATGCCGTCCGGCCCGGCGATGACTTCGAGCAGCACGGCGTTGTCGCGCACGTTGGCGGTCATCGGCCCGCAAACATCGAGCGTCATTTCGAGCGGGGCGATGCCGGTATAGGGAACCAAACCAAAGGTCGGCTTCAATCCGACGATGCCGCAAAAGCTCGCCGGAATGCGGATCGAGCCGGCTTGGTCGCCACCAATTGCCATGTCCGCGTCGCCCGCCGCAACCAGCGCGGCGCTGCCCGACGACGAGCCGCCGGTGGTGTAGCCAAGCTTGCGCGGATTCTGCACCGGCCCGGTCGACGACGTGTGACTGCCGCCCGACACGCAGTAATATTCGCACACCGCCTTGCCGGCGATTTCGCCGCCGGCATCGAGAATGCGCTCGACGATGGTGGCGTCCACGTCGGGCACATAGCCTTCCAAGATGTCGGCGCCGATCATCATCGGCACGCCGGCGAGGCAGACATTGTCCTTGAGCGCGACGCGCCGGCCGGCGAGCTTGCCGCTCGGCGCGCCCTTGATCGACGTCTTCACATACCAGGCGCCGTAGCGGTTTTCGTCGCCCTGTGGGCGGTACGCCTGCCCGCGCGGATATTTCACCGACGGCACTTCATCCGGCATGGCGTCGAGCGCCGCATAAGCTTGCGACAGCGGCCCGACGATCTCTTCGACGGCGCGCAAATAATCGTCGCCCGGATTCATGCCGAGTTGCTGCGCCGCCTTGCGCAAATCCGCGATGCCGGGTTTCTCGAACATGATCGCTCCTCATTCCGTCCATGCGCCGTTCGGGGTCGCAAGGCACCACGATAACCCATATGCTGGCTCAATGTGACGCTTCGAGGGAGGGCCGTCCATGATACGGACAGTGCTGGCGACGATGTTCGCGCTTGCGGTCGTCCTGCCAGGAAGCGCGCAAGCCCAATACTACAAGGGCAAGACGATCACGATGATCGTCAACTATCCGCCCGGCGGCCCGACCGACATCGAAGGCCGCATCGTCGCGCAGCATCTGCCCGACCACATTCCCGGCCATCCGACCATCGTGGTCAAGAATATCGGCGGCGGCTCGGGGCTGCTCGGCAGCAACGAACTCGGCGGTGCCACGCCCGACGGCCTGACCATCGGTTTCTTCACCCTCGATGTGATGGCCGAGCTGACCGACAATCCTTCGGTCCGCACCCACTTTTCCGATTTCATCCTGCTCGCCGGCGTGGAAAGCCCGCTGGTCGCCTATATCCGCAAAGACACGCCGCCCGGCATCGCTGTGCCGGCCGACCTGATGAAGGCGAAGGATTTCAAGGCGCTGTCGCTTAACGCCCAGAACATCAACAGCATCAACCAGGAGCTCTCGCTCGATCTCCTTGGCATCAAATATCAGGCGATCCCCGCCTATCGCGGCCTCAAGGAGGTCGAAACCGCGATCCTGCAAAACACCGGGCAAATGGCCAACACCTCGCTGTCGGGCTGGCTCGGTTCGGCCGAGCCGTCGATGCGCGACATCGTCATCCCGCTCTGGCAATTGGCGCCGCGCGGCAAGGACGGCAGCTATCCGCGCAGCCGCTCGCTGCCCGATATGCCGACCTTCGAGGAGTTTTATGCGAGCGTCACCGGCGGCAAGGCGCTCGCCGGCGATTTCCGCTACCAGGCCATGCGGGCTGCGTCCGACCCGCAGCTGGCGATGTTCCGCGTCGCCGCGATGCCGCCGAAATCGCCCGCCGACGTGGTGGCGGCGATGCGGACATCGTTCGACGAGTTGTGGCAGGACCAGGATTTTCTCGCCGGCTATGCCAAGGTGCTGGCGACCAAGCCGATCATGGTCTCGGGCGCGGACGGCCAGGGCATCCTCGCCGAGCTCGGCAAGGTGCCGCGCAAGATCAAGGATTTTCTTACCGATTATACGAGCCACATTACCGATAAGTAGCGGGCGAGCCGCGATGTGCTAGAATCGTTCTGCGAGGAACTCGGGATAGGGAGCAATGCGATGTACGATAACCTCGACCAGATCGAACAGAACGAAGACCATGTGTTCGTATGCGATATTTCTGACGAGGCACTGGAGGCTTCAGGCGGAGGCGCCTCGCAGATCTTATTCTCATTAAGCCAACCGAACCTGCTGTCTTGCGCGATTACCTGCTGCGGCTTTGGCGCGTAATGGCGGCCGGGCGCGGTTGCGCTTTGCCGCGCAACGACTACCTTTAGGCCATCCCACCATAACCGACGGGCGGCATTGCCATGAGCACGCAGACCGAGACCAAGCACTATCCCGTGACGCATACCGACGCGGAGTGGCGCAAGCTGTTGACGCCCGAGCAGTTCCACATCATGCGCGAGCACGGCACCGAACGGCCGGGCAGCTGCGCACTCAATTACGAAAAACGCGCCGGCACATTCTATTGCGCCGGCTGCGACCAGGCGCTGTTCTCCTCAAAGAAGAAATTCGAGAGCGGCACCGGCTGGCCGAGCTTCAACGATCCGGAGCCGGGCTCGATCGACACCACCACCGACCGCAGCTGGGGCATGGAGCGCACCGAGGTGAACTGCAGCCGCTGCGGCAGCCATCTCGGCCACGTCTTCGACGACGGCCCGCCGCCCACGCACCTGCGCTATTGCATCAACGGCGTGGCGATGAATTTCAAGGTGGGGTGACGCGTCATTCCGGGGCGCGGGCGAAGCCCGCGAACCCGGAATCCATAATCACGAAACGCGAGGATTTCGAAGGTCCGAGACATTATCGAGCGGACTGTGGTTATGGATTCCGGGTTCCTCGCTTCGCTCGGCCCCGGAATGACGGGTCGCTGCGGTGCTATGCTCCGCTAATTCAAAAACTCCTCCGTATACAGCGTGCGCATGTCCGGTTTCGCCGGCATGATCTCCATTTCCGGAAATGAATCGCCGATCGCGTCGAGCGCCTTGGCGCGAAAACGCAGGTCGCGCGACATCATCGGCATGACGTCGTCGTATTCGCGGCTCTCGATTTCCTCGTCGAGCCCGGTGACCTGCCGGGCGATGCGCACGGTCTCGGCCTTGTTTGCCGCCATGAAGGCGATTGTCTCCTTCCAGCCGGCAAGAAAGCGCCGCACTTGATCAGGCTTGTCGGCAATCATGGCGTCGGTGGCGAAGATGACGTGGGTGTGGAAGTTTTTGATATAGGTGCCGAACTTGAGCAAGAGGCGTCCGTCGCCGGTTTTTTCCAGCCCATAGCCCTGCGACGCCGACAGCACCACGCCGTCGACCTGGCCGCGCTTGAGAGCGGCGAGCTGCGCGCCGATGGCGCCGAGCGCCACCGTCTCGACGCCGTTCGAGCCCCAGCCCATTTGCCGCGACAGCTCTCGCGCCAGCCAATAGCTGAGCGAGCCGTTGGTGGTGACGCCGATCTTCCTGCCTTTGAGATCGTCCGGCTTTTGGATGCCCGGCGCCGCGCCGACGATCAAGCCCATGCTCAGCGGCTCATTGGCGAGCGCGCCGACCGCCTTGGCCGGTACGCCCTTGGCGAGGAACCCCATGGCGGGTCCCGAGCCGAGGCCGAAGTCGACGGCATTCGCCACCATGCCTTGCTGCAATTTCGCGTCGCCGGCGAAGATGACGGTTTCGACGTTCAGGTCGTGCCTCGCCCAAATGCCTTCCGCCGTACCGATCTCGACCGGCGCAAAGGCGAACGGCTGGCTCACCGATTTGCCGACGCGCACTTTGTCGGCGGCGGCCGCCGCGGAGGCTGTGCCGACGGCCAGCGCCAGCAACAACGCCGCGCATATGCGATGCCGCAGCAAATCAACCCCTCTTGGGCTCGTCGTGATAGCCGCGCCGCGTCAGGCCGCGCAGCTCGCGCAAGAATTCGATGATCTGTTCGTTCGACATGTATTTGCTCATGTCGTAGCGGTCGTAATGCACGACGTCCTCGAGCGGCCGGCGCGTGCCCGGGCGGCGGTCCATCGCCGGCCAGCCGACCGGAATGATGTGATGGATCATCACCAGATCGGGCACGCCGAGCACGCGCTTGAACGGCTCCTCGATATGGATGGTGACGTGCTGCGAGCCCAAGCCCAGCGAGGCGGCCGCGAGATGCATCAAGGTCGCCGCATTGGCGAGCGCGTCGGTAAGATGGCTCTGGTGGCGGCCGAACGTGAGCGCGCCCTGCACGGTGCCCCACTGGCGGCGGCCGTCGCCCAAAATGACGATCAGCACCGGCGCCGTCGACCAGGCCCGCGACATGCCGTTCTTGGCGCGCTCCCATTGCGCCTTGGGATCGTCGCCCTCGACCTGATAGGCCGGATGGCGCAGCGGCTTCTCGCGCATCTGCTCCATCCAGAAAATGAAATCCGAATTGACGTCGCGATAGGCCTCGAACAATTCGCGTTTGACCGTCTCGTCCTTGACCACGACGAATTCCCACGGCTGCGAATTCGCCCCGGACATCGCCCAACGGCCGGCTTCGAGGATCTTGTGCACGTAGTCGTCCGGGATCGGATCGGGTTTCAGCCGCCGGATGCTCATGCGCCGGGCGAGGATGTCGTAGAGGTGATCGTAATCCGGGGTTTCGGTGTTTTTTGTCATCTCAACTCTCTTCGTAGCCCGGATTGAGCGCCAGCGAAATCCGGGAACGCGTTTCAGCTGGTCGCCTGTCCCCGGATTTCGCTCCGCTCAATCCGGGCTACTTGTGATCGACGGCGAGCGGACCAGAACCTCCGCCCCTTTCGCCGCGACGCGCACGATCGCGGACAGTAAAGCATTGCCCGCTTTGGCATCGGCGACGCCGACCTGCACTGTATAGATACCGTCTTCCACTAACGCTGCATCTGCCGACGGCTGGAATTCGGGTCCTTCGTGCAGCGACAGACCGATGCCGTGGCCGATGCTGCCGCCGAGGACCGGATGAAGCTTGTAGGGCGCGAGCGCGCCGACGGCTTTGGCGTGCAGCGCGCCGACGGCTTTGGCGTGCAGCGCGCCGGCCCGCGCGCCCGGCCGCATATCTGCGATGATCGCGTCAAGCGCTGCCGCGGTTTGTCGCGCGGCGGCGGTGGCGCTGCCGTCATCGACGGTGATGAACATATCGGCCCAATAACCCAAAACCTTGACGGCGAGATAGCCGACCAGCGGCCCGGCACATTTTTCGAAACGGCCCTGGAACGGCACCAGCGTGTGGCCGCCGTCGAGGCTGACCAGCGTGCGGACATCTTGCGCGGCAAGCGAGCGCGCGACGCGCTCTGCATCGAGCGCCGCGGTTTCCGGTTCGTGGTTGCGGCGCCAGCTCTCGACAAAAGTTTTTGCCGCGGTCTCGAGTAATTTGCACGACGCCCGGATCATCGTCAGCTCGCGCGGCCGCTTGCGGCATGACGGGATGGCCGCAATGTCGTCCGCGCGTTGCAACGCAAAGCGCTCGCCGAGGCTGCGGCGCACCGCGGCGTAAAGCACCGGCGCCATGATGTCGAAGCTGATGGTACCGAGTTTTTGCCCCTGATCGCTTTTGAAGCGTTCGAGCCAGGGATCGAATGCCTTCTCCCATTCCGGGCCCATGCCGGACCGCACGTCGGCGATCCAGGTGAGCGTCCGCATCGCCGGCAGATCGCGCGTGCTCATGGCGCATAACAGCCGCGCGTCGCCAGTGCGCGGCAACAGCGCCATGCCCCACCGCACGCGCGGAATGAAGCTCGCGAGAAAAGCGAGCGCCGCGTGTTCACGCACATCGCCGTAAACGAGAACGGCTTCCCAGCCGTTGCGCTCCATGGCGGCGCGCAACGCGTCGAGCCGCAGCGTGAACTCGTCATACGGCAGGCGATCCTGCGCCCAGATATAGGAACCGATCGTCACGCAAGGTTGCACGGTCTGCATGGGCTCGCCTCAAACTGCGATGACGTCGAGCGCGGCCGGTCGCGCCGACAGCGCCCGCGCGCCACTCTCCGTGACCACCACCGGCTCGCCGCACATCAGATAGCCGCTTTCGGGGATGTACTGGTTGGGATGCATGACGAATATCATGCCGCTTTCCAGCACGCGGGTGTTGGTATCGACGATGTCGCCCGGCCGATCCGAGGTGATGCCGAGGCCGTGGCCGCGCACCCGCATATAGGGCGGCCGGCAATACTCGCCGTAGCCGGCTTTTGCGATGACGCCGTTGATGGCGCGCGTGACGTCGGCGACCGTGGCGCCGGCGCGACCTGCGACCAGGCCCGCGCCCATGGCGTCCTGCAATATGGCGAATTTTTCGCCGATCACGGGCCGCGGCTCGCCGATGACCGTGGTGCGGCAGATCTGCACGAATTGGCCGCGATAGCACGGCGTGATCTCGGACAGAATAATGTCGCCAACGTCGAGCACGCGCTCGCCGGCGGCGCGGACGGCGAGATTGTGCTGCGATGCGCTCATCAGCAGGAAATTGTCCTCGGCGCCGAGTTTTTTCATGAAGCAATAAAGCTCCGCGGCAAGCTCGAACTCGCGGATGCCGGGCCGCGCGTATTCGAGGAGCCGCTCGTAGCCGCGCTCGGCGATCCAGGTGGCGCGCTCCGCCGCTGCAAATTCGTCAGGCGTGCGCACGCGCGCAAGATCGCGCGCCAATTCGTCGGCGGCTTTGGGCAAGGCGCCGAGCGCTGACGTAATGCGATCGACCAGCGCCGCGCCGAGCAGGGACAATCCGACCGAAACTGTCCGCGACAGATCCAAGCGATGCGTCCCGGCCACGCTCTTGAGCGCCGCGGCGAGATCGTCGGTGCCGATGGTCTGGTCGGTCGATGACGCCGCCGCGGCGCGCGCCTCGTCCCAGGCCGGCGTCACGATCAATGTCGATCTGCCGTCGCGGTCGAGCACGACGGCGCTTTCGCCGATCGGACGCACGCCCGAGAATACATAGACGGCGTTGGAGTCCAAAAAATTGTTGAGGCCGTTGCTGGCGGCGATCAGGCCGTCGAGCGCTTGGTCGGCGATATACTGGGTCGCCTGCGTCAGCCGGCCCTGCTTCGTCGCCGTCACCCGCTCATCCATCGCACATTCCAATCCCCGCGGGCGCCGATATTATCCCAGGCCGGCCAGCGCATGAATGCGTTGCCGGTCAGGATACGCCAGTTTCAGCGTGGAATGGAATTGCTCGGCCCGCAATGCATGATTGCAGCGTGCGGGCCTGCTACGGCACGACGCCCTGCTCCATGGCGAGCTCGGCTTTGAGGCTGTCGAGGTCGCGATAGATCGAGGCGACCGCGAGCACGCGCCCCTTGGACTTGTAGCGCAGCACGCAGTCTCTGCCCGCGACGGAACCATCGATCGCGATCTCGTCCCATTGCTCGGCGTGGCCCACATAGTTGATCGGCACGTCATAGTGCTGGCTCCAGAAGAACGGCACGGCGTCGAAACGCTCTTCCGCCCCGAGCATGTTGCGCGCCGCGGTCTGGCCTTGCCGTTCGGCGACGACCCAGTGCTCGACGCGGATGGCTGCGCCCGAATGCGGATCGGGCCAGCGCGCGATGTCGCCCGCGGCATAAATGTCGGGAACGCTGCTGCGCAGATAAGCGTCGACAACGACACCGCGATCCATCGTCAGCCCCGCTTGTTCGGCGAGCGCCAGACGCGGCCGCACGCCGACACCGACGACCACGACATCGGTCTCGAGCGTGCCGCCGCCCTTGAGCGTGGCGCGGCGGCCGTCAAACGCGGTCACCGTTTCACCAAGATGAAACACGACGCCGTGCTCCTCGTGCAGCGCGCGAATGAAGTCGCCGAGCTGCGGCCCGAGCACCCGCTCCATCGGCCGCGTTTCCGGCGCCACGACATGGACCTCGATATTGCGGGTGCGCAGCGCCGCCGCCGCTTCGAGCCCGATGAAGCTCGCGCCGATGACCAGCGCACGCTTGGCGCCCGTCGTGTCGGCAATGATGGCGCGGCAATCGGCGAGCGAACGCAGCGTATGGACGTGGGGCTGATCGGCGGCGGGAACCGGCAGCCGCACCGGTTCGGCGCCGGTCGCCAGCAACAGCCGGTCGTAGTCGAGGGTCGCGCCGTTGGCGCAGCGGATTTGGCGCTGCTTGCTATCGATCGCGGTGACCTCGGTGGCGAGCCGCAAGTCGATTTTGCTTTCGCCATAAAAGTCGTCCGGCCGCAGCGGCAGCCAATCCTCCGGCGCGCTGCCGGCGAGATAATCCTTGGACAGATTAGGCCGGTCGACCGGCGGCGCGGCGTCGTTGCTCACCATGACGATGCTGCCGCCAAAACCGCGCCGGCGCAGCATTTCGGCCGCCGCAAATCCCGCCGCGCCGCCGCCGACAATGACGATCTTGCCGGGCGTATCCGCCTTCGCCGACAGGACACGCGGCTGCGGCTGCTCGCGTTTCTGCGTGACGAAGATGCGGCCGCCGCGCTCTTCCACCGCCCAGCAATCGATCGGGCTGAGCGCCGGCGCCCGCTCCGCCTCGCCGGTGCGCAGATCGAAACAGGCGTGATGCCAAGGGCAGCGCACGCTCGCGCCGGTCACGAGGCCTTCGGCGAGCGGACCATGATAATGGCTGCAATGGGCGCCGACGGCGAATATGTCGCCGCCGCTGCGCACCAGCAAAACCTCCTCGTCGCCGACGTGGCCCAACAGCTTGTCGTCGACAAAATCGCCGAGGCCGACGCCCTTGCTCAGATCCGGTCCGCTCGGCGGTGCCTGCTCTTGGGCCATGGCCGTATTCCTCCGTTGCGCGGTCAGCCGGAAAACGTGGCCGCATCAAATGAACTAAAATCGTCCTTTTGATGAGTACAACATGGACATGCGATTTTTATATGTCTGACGGTGAACTGCGCCGCGAACATCGGACGGGGTCGTGCCGTAAAAGCGCTTGAACGTCCGGTTGAAATAGGACAAGTCCCCAAAACCGACTTCGAACGCGATCCACGCAATACTTCGCTCGGTCCATCTTCGGTCCGTCAACATGCGATGCGCGCGCACGAGCCGACGGGCGAGGACGAATTGCGAGAATGACATTCCTTCACCCTCGAACAGTTTGCGGATGTAACTGTCCGACACTTTCTGACGCCTCGCAACGAATCCAGGCGAAAGACCGCCGTGAGCGAGGTGCGCTTCGATGTCGCTCTTGATGGCTTGCAGCCGAGCCGCGCGTATGCCGCGGCCCTCGGCAGCCGCTGCCGCATCGCGCGTTGCCCCAAGAGTGATCGCGACGAGATCGCAAAGTTGAGCGACACCCAGCCGCCGCATCTCCGGCATCATGAGCACTGGATCGTCGAACAATGCATCGACGTAACTCCTCAGCAGGTTCAGCATGCCCGTGCCGTGCGGAATTGGGCGCAGCACAGCATCATCAATATTGCGCACGAGTGGACTGAGTGACGCCCGGGGCAGCCGGATAACGCGGTGGTCCACGACTCCGGGTCGGCTGATGGTCCGCGAAGCCGAATAGCTCAGGAGCGTGGCGTCGCCATCGTGCAGCGTCGTCTCGCCGCGGCGCCCCGCAACGATGCTGAGTCCTTCCAAATTCATATGGAAACTGAAGTCGTCCTTGCCGTCGATGCCGTCCTGACCGGTATGTTGGTGACGGACACCCTGCACCACTCCAGATAAGAGACCGAGATCGGGAAATTTGCGGATCGCAAAGTCGAGGCGGCACGCAAGGTTCGGCATTGGTTCGAACGATACCCAGGTCAGACCGCGCTCGTAGAGCGACCGCACGGCGCCACTCTGCGCCTGCACAAGCAAAGCATCGCCGGCATGACTGCTCATATCGCGTCCTCATCGCGCTCTGACGTTCGAGCGCCATTACGCGTCAGCGTAACAACCGCCACCGAGTCCCGTCCAGTCCCAGCGGGCTTCCCGCAATGTCCAAGTCAACCGGAGGCGACCAACCTACGCTGTCGCTCAAATTCGGAGGATGCCATGAAGCTTTTCCGTCGGGAATTCTTGTATTTGATCTCTGGTGCCGCCGCCGTCGCAGCTTCCCGCCTGGCTTGGGCACAGGAGGCATCTCAACGCGTCCGAGTCGCAACGGGGCTGCTCGCGACATGGCAAAGCACCGCATGGCTCGGAGCCGAAGCCGGTCTCTTTAAGAAGCGGGGGATCGATCTGGCTTTGCCGGCTATTGCCGTCGGCGGCCCGCAGGCTGCCGCGGGGCTCATCCGCGGCGACTGGGAGTTCGCGCATACCGGCACCCTGCCGGTCGCCGAAGAAGTACTCAAAGGCAATGACATTGTGATTCTGGCAACGCCCACATCGGAGTTTTCCAACTCGTTTATTATGACAAGGAAGGAGATCACTCAGCTGGCACAGTTGGCCGGAAAGAAAGTCGGCGTATTGACCGAGACCGGCCAGACCAGCGTGGCGGCCCGAATCACGGTCGAGAAGGCAGGAGCCACCGCGAGCTACGTGCCTCTGATCAAATTCGACCGCATCTATGCCGCACTGGCAGCCGGAGAGATCGATGCCGGCGCGCTGCCGATCGATCTGCGCTTTACCGGCCAGGTTCGCTACGGTTGGAACGCATTTCCCATATACGAGTTCGGCACGCCGTCGATATTCGCGAGCACGCGAAAGCTGATCGCGTCCAACCGCGCACTCGTGATGAACGTCATGCAAGGCTTCGTCGAGACGATCCATCTGTTCAAGACGCGGCCCGACATCGTGATCCCCTTGCTGCAGCGCTATCTGAACATCGAAGATCGAAAAACAGCGGAGGACCTGTATGCATTTCATGTGCCGGTGTTTCAAAGCGTACCGCGGCCGTCATTTCCCGGAATGGAGACGTTGCGGGAACTGCTTGCTGCGAAATACCCCACCGCCGCGTCGCTCCAGGCGACCGATATTGCAGATTCCTCATTTGTCGACGAGCTTGAGCGAAACGGATTCATAGACCGCCTCTATGCGGCTGATGGAAAATAGAAATAGCGGAATTCTGCGAGCCCTTTCCACGTGTTTTGCCGGTTGCGAGTTCGCCGGAAAGGTTCCGGCGCGCGGGCCGGAAAAATATCAGATCACGGTGAGCGCGGCGGCAAAGTCACTTCACCGTTATCGCTTCAACTGCGCCTTGAGCCACTCCACGATGGTCGTCGCGATGTGCTCGGACGGCTCGCCGGGCGTGCGGCCCATATGCGCGCCTTGCGGATAGATGCGCGCCGATTTCGGGCTGCCGTGCTCCATCAACAGATAGATGTCGTCGACCGGCGCCTGGTCGTCGAGCTTGCCGTTGACGCCGAGGATCGGCGCCGATGGCTTGTCGAGCAGCCCAAGAGTTTTCAACGACAGGCGCGGCGCGGCTTCCAGAAATTCCTCGAGCGTCTTGGTGCCCATGGCGCGGCCGCGGGCTTCGAGCAGGCTGTGGGCGCCGAACAGATATGTGGCGCCGCCGGTGGTGAAGGCCGGGATCAACCATTCCTTCTGAAAACCGTAATGGACGTTGCCGCCGTGGAACACCGCGCCCTTGATGCGATCGGCGGCCGTGTAGGCAAGCCGCGCCGCCCAATAGGCGCCGAAACTGCCGCCCCAGACGCCGACGCTGGCACCGTCGATCTCGGCGCGTCGCGGCAGATAATCGAGCCACGTGAGGAAAGTGCGCTCGGCCAAGGGATCGCGGTAGAGCACAGGATTTTCGCCACTGCCGGGCATGTCGATGGTGAGGGAAGCTAGCCCCGCGTCCATCACCGCCTTGGCGATGCGCAGGCGATCTTCCTTCCAGCCGTCGACACCACCCCAATGCAGCACCACCGGCGGCTTCTTCACGCCGGGCGGCAGCTGCAAATAGCCGATGAGCTTTTTGTTGCCGTCGAACGGCAGCTCGACGATTTCGAGCGGCGGGTTGAAATATTTTGCAGCCTTGCGGAACATGCGCAGCGAATGTTGGTACGCCTGAAGTTTTCCCGGCGAATTCGGCGTCGGATAGCGGCCGACACGGCAGGCGTCGAAGGCGTGCATGTAAAGCTCGGCAAGCTCGGTGCCGGGAGCGCCGGCTTTGGCGCGGGCGTCGGCCTTTTCCTCGTAGCCAAGCCCGATCTTGCTCCACGCTTCCGCCCAATGATCCTTGTCGAGGTTTTGCAGCGTATTCATCACCCGCTCGGCGTCCTCGCGGCGGATATCCTCGAACGGATTGAGCCGCCCGGCGCGGCGCATGAACTCGGCCTTGACCTCGTCCAGCGAGCGCTCGCGCGATCCGGCCGGTTTCGTGGGCGATGCTTGGAGATTCATCTGCGCTCCTTTGCCAACTCTCGATCCGGTCGGCAGTAGTATATTGTAGCCATCGGCAGGGACGCGTCCACGCGCCTTGCGTGCGCCGACGCCCGGGGGAAACAATGAAGCGCCGAAGCTTTTTGCACTTGGCCGCAAGCGCCGCGGCGCTGCCGTTGGCGCCGCGCATCGCCCGCGCCCAGGCTTACCCGGCGAAGCCGATCACCATCATCGTGCCGGCGTCGCCGGGAGGTGTGACCGATATGCTCGCGCGCATCCTGGCGCAGCACTTCAACGCCGACTGGGGCGCCCAAACGGTGGTCGAGAACAAGCCGGGCGCCAATAACCAGGTTGCCGCGGAATATGTGATGCACCAGCCGGGCGACGGCTACACGCTGTTCATCGGCCCGGAGACCACCTTCATCGTCAACCCGACGCTTTACCCCGACCTGCGCTACAAGCTCGCCGATTTCACCCCGATCACCGGTCTCGCGCAGATCAATCATGGGCTGATCCTCCATCCGTCGGTGCCGGCGAACAGCGTCAAGGAATTGGTCGCCCTCGCCATGGCCAAGCCCGGCCAGTTGAATTACGGCACTTACGGCGCCGGCTCGAGCGGCCATCTCAATATGGAAATGTTCAAGACCGTCACCGGCACCGATCTGGTCGCCGTGCACTATAAGGGCGCGGCGCCGGCGATGCAGGACGTGATCGCCGGCCACATCCAATTGATGTTCGTCAGCGTCGGCAACGCCGTGCCGCAATCGAAATCCGGCGCGGTCAAATTCATCGCCATCGGCGCACCGAAGCGCATGGCGCTGCTGCCGGACGTGCCGACCGTCGCCGAGGCCGGCTATCCCGGCTTCACGGCGGTGTCGTGGTTCGCGCTGTTCGGGTCGGCCGGCATTCCGCCCGACGTGGTCGCCAAGATCAACGGCGAGGTGCGCAAGATCTTCGCCGATCCGACCGTTCAGAAGACGTTTCTCGACGCGCAATATTTCGAATCCATTGCTGGTTCGCCGCAGGAACTGAGCGAGCGCATTCGCACCGAAGAGCCGCAATGGCGCAAGCTGATCGGGACCGCGCATATCACGGTCGAGTAGGCGGAATCGCTTGTGGGATTGCCCGAACAGCCGTCATTGCGGCGGCAATATCGCGATGGCCTCGACCTCGAACAACGCGCCGGGGCGCGCCAGCTGCGGCACACCGACTGTGGTGCTGGCCGGCGGCAAAATCGTGTTCACGTACTTGTCCCGCACCTCGCGGTAATGCGCGAGATTGGCGCCGATATCGACGACATAGTTGTTGAGTTTGACGACATGCTCAAAGCCGGCGCCGACAGAGGCGAGCGCCGCCTTTACGTTCTCGAACGCGATTTCCATCTGCTCGCGGGCATTGGCGCCCATCCTGCCTGACTTGTCGATGCCGAGCTGGCCGGCAAAGTAGACGGTGCGGCCCGGTCCGGTGACTTCCACGACGTGGCTGTAGCCTGGCGGCTTCTGCATCGTATCGGGGTTCGAGAAGCGGATGTTGTCCGGCATGTTTAGTCTCCGTCATGTTTGGGACGTTGCAAATCCAAGTGCGCTCCTTTGCCAACTCTCGCTGCCGTCGGCTCTGCTATATTGTAGCCGTCGGCATGGACGCGTCCATGCGCGTTGCATGCGCCGCCGCCGGGGGAAACCATGAAGCGCCGAAATTTTCTGCACTTGGCCGCAAGCGCCGCGGCGCTGCCGTTGGCGCCGCGCTTTGCCCGCGCCCAGGCTTACCCGGCACATCCGATCCGCCTCATCGTCGGCTTCCCGGCCGGCGGCCAGGTCGACATCACCGCGCGGCTCGCGGCGCAATGGCTGGGCAATGCGCTCGGTCAAACCGTCGTGGTCGAGAACAAGCCGGGCGCCGGCGGCAATCTGGGCGCCGAGGCGGTCGTCAACGCGGCGCCGGACGGCTACACGCTGTTCTTCGCCGCGGCATCGAATACCGTGAACACGACGTTGTTTCCCAATCTTCCATACGACTTCGCGCGCGACACCACGCCGGTCGGCACCATTAATCGCATTCCGCTGGTGCTGGAAGTGAACCCGTCGTTCGAGGCGCAAAACGTCGCCGCCTTCGTCGCCTATGCCAAAGCCAATCCCGGCAAGCTCAGCGTCGGTTCGCCGTCAGCCGGCACGCCGCCCTATCTCTCCGTCGAATTGCTCAAGATGATGGCCGGCATCGATGTCATACACGTGCCCTATGTGGGCGAGAACCAGATGGTGACCGACCTGCTCGGCGGCCAGCTCATGGCCGGCGTCGGCGGCATCTCGTCGGGCATCGGCCATATCAAGGCCGGCAAGCTCAACGCGCTCGGCGTCACCACCGCGGCGCGCGTCCAGGAATTGCCGGACGTGCCGACCATCGCCGACACCATCCCGGGTTTTGAAGCCAGCGGCTGGAGCGGCGTCGTGGCGCCGAAGAACACGCCAAAGGACATCATCGACAAGCTCGCCGCCGCGATCAAAACCATTCAAGCGGACCCGAAATTCAAGGAGCGGCTGTCCGACTTCGGCGCGCCGCTGTTTGCCTTGTCGCCCGCGGAATTCGGCAAATTCATCGTCGAGGAAACCGAGAAGTGGGGCAAAGTGGTCAAGTTCGCAGGATTGAAGCCGCAATGAAAACCCAGCGCCGGAAATTCTTGCGCCTCATGGCGGGCGCGGCCGCGTTGCCGGTGCTGCCGCGCGCGGCGAGCGCGGACACTTATCCGACGCGCCCGGTGCGCATCCTCGTCGGCTATCCGGCCGGCATCGCGCCGGACATTTTCACCCGCCTTGCCGCGCAAGGGTTGTCTGAGCGGCTCGGGCAGCAATTCATCGTCGACAACCGGCCGGGCGCCAACAGCAATATCGCCACCGAAATGGTGGTGCGTGCTGCACCTGACGGCTACACGCTGCTGACGATGACGGCGACCAACGCCATCAACGCCACGCTCTACGAGGGCCATCTCACCTTCGATCTGTTGCGCGACCTGGCGCCGGTCGGCGGCCTGATGCGCTCGGCAAGTGTCATACAGGTGACGCCGTCGCTGCCGGTCAAGACGCTTGCCGAATTCATCGCCTATGCCAAGGCCAATCCCGGCAAACTCAATTACGCCTCGGCCGGCGCCGGCAGCGCCACCAATGTGGCCGGCGAGCTGTTTCGGATGATGGCCGGCATCGACCTCGTGCACATCGCCTATCATTCCAATTATTTGCCCGACCTGATGAGCGGCCAGGTGCAGGCGTCGTTCAGCCCGGTGGCGCAATCGATCGAATTCATCAAAGCCGGCAAGCTGCGCGCGCTCGCGGTGACGAGCGAAAAGCGCCTGGACGCGCTGCCGGACGTGCCCGCCGCAACGGAAATCGTGCCGGGCTACCAGGCCTATGTGTGGGACGCGATGGGCGCGCCGGCGAACACGCCGGCCGACATTGTCGACAAGATCAACCGCGCGCTCAACGACGCGCTAGCCACGCCGGCGATGAGGGCGCGCTATGCCGAGCTCGGCGCCGAGCCATTCATCGTGACGCCGGCCGAGTTCGGCAAATTTCTTGTTGCCGAAACCAAGAAGTGGGGCGACGTGATCCGGACCGCCCACATCCACGCGGAGTGAATTCTACCGCCGACATGTCCCCAAAAGGGTCATTTCCAGAAAGGCATTGGCATGGGCGAACCATCGGTGTGGCAAAAGCTGAAAACCTCGCTGCAGGCTTCCGCCGGCGAAATCGTGTTCGGCATGGAGGACGGCACCGTTTCGATTTTCGGCCTGGTGTTCGGCGTCGCCGCGACCACCTCCGATCAGAAGGCGGTGCTGATCGCCGGCGCTTCGGGCGCGGTCGCCGCCGCGGTTTCGATGATGGCCGGGACCTATCTGGATGCCGAGACCGGTGAGGATCAGACCAAAATGACGGCGTCGCGCATCGCGTCCGATTTGCAGAAAGACCCGGGCTCGGTGCTCCAAGGGGTGACGCAACGGCTGCAAGCCGTCGGCATGGCGAACGATCAAGCCGCGAGCGTCAAGAGCTTCCTCAGTTCACAGCCGGCCATCCTGCGGGGCTTCGCCATGGCGCTCGCCATGCCGGGCGATGCCGATTCGCGGCAGAGCCCGCTGGTGCGGTCGCTGTGGATGCTGCTTGCCGATTTTCTCGCCGCCGCCATCCCGATCCTGCCGTTCGGATTTCTGCCCGTCGCCGAAGGCCGCGTGGTTTCAGGGATCGTCACCACGCTGCTGCTGGTTGCGCTCGGCATCGGCCGCGCCAAGATCGGCGGCCGCCCCATCGTCCGCACGGTATTCGAGACAGTGTCGATCGGCGTCGCCGCGGCGCTCGCCGGTGTCGGCATCGGCGTGTTCGTGTCGCATATCTTCACGTAACCGGCTTACGCCCACAGCTTTTTGCTGGCCATTGCGGCGCCTTCGCTGAGCGCGGCGAGTTTTGCCCAGACGATCGAATCCGCGACCATCGGCTCGGTGCGCACCGCGGTGCCAAAACCGCAATCGACGCCGGCGATCAACCGCTCGCGATCGATAACTTGTGCGTAGCGGCCGATGCGTTGCGCGACGAGGCGCGGATGCTCGACGAAATTCGTGGTCGAATCGATGACGCCGGGAATGAGGATCTTGTCGTCGGGAATCTTGATCGCCTTGAGGTCTTCCCATTCGTGGTCATGGCGCGGATTGGCGGCCTCGATGCTGAACGCCTGGACCCGCGCCTTGAACGCAATGTCGATGATCTTGGTCACCGGCAGGTCGTGGGTGTGCGGGCCCTCGTAATTGCCCCAGCAGATGTGCAACCGCATGCGGTCGGCCGGCAGCCCGTCGATCGCGGCATTGAGCGCCGCGATATTGCGCTCGGCGATCTTTGTACGGAATTCGTCGTCGCTGAGATGGCGGTACTGATTGTTGCGCGCCGAACCGAGGTCGGGCGCGTCGATCTGCAGCACGAAGCCGGCTTCGACGATGGCGCGGTATTCGACCTTGAGCACGTCGGCGAGCGCCGCGACATAAGCCTCCTCGCTCGGGTAATGCAGGTTGATGATGAAGCGCGTCAGAATGCCCGGCGACGGCGCGGTCATGAACACCTCGGCCGGCTTTGATTTCGCCGCCGCGGCTTTGAGATGCGCGAGATCGCGGTCGAGCGCGGAGCGGTCCTTGTAGCGCAGTTCGCCGACGCAGCCGGGAAACGGCGCGGTGCTGAAATTGCCGCGCCGGCCGAAATCCGGATGCGCGAGGAGATCGCGGCCGATCATGATGTCGATGCCCTTCTCGGCGGCGCGCGGATCGGGCTCGATGCCGGTGACCCTGTGGCGGATATAGGTCGTATAGGACGGCTTGCTCATCTCGCCGTCAGAGACCACGTCGATGCCGGCCGCGACCTGCTGCGCGACGACGCCGTCGACCGCCTTGACCACCTCGCCCTCGAAGGCGTCTGCCGCGACCGCCTCACCCTTCTCGCGGCGGAGAACAAGGTCGATCAGTGGCTTCGGCCGTGGCAGGCTGCCGGTATGCGTGGTCAGAATACGGTCGGTCGAGGTCTGCATGCGGCACTCCTGCACGGCGTTGTCGTGGTCTTAAGGGGCGGATAGTGTTCGCCCAACACTGGGCCGGCAAGGGAGAGAAATGCAATGCGGATCGTCGATTTGAGCCGGGAGCTTTATCACCGCACGCCGTCTTATCCCGGGCAGCCGCCCATCATCCACGGCATCTGGAAGACCCACGAGGAGGCGTTCGCCGAATCCGGCAACGTCCAGGGCAACAGCGTGATGTTCTTCTCCATGCCCGACCACGGCGGCACCCATATCGACGCGCCGCGGCATTTCGGCAAGAGCGGCACGCCGATCAATGAATATCCGCTGGAGAACTGCATCGTCCAAGGCATCTGCATCGACCTGCGCCACATCAAGCCGCGCGCGGAAATCACGCCGGCCGATCTGGAAGCCGCCGTGAAGCAAGCCGGCGTGCCGATCCCGAAAAAGGGCACGGTGCTGCTTTGCACCGGCCATCACGAGCGCACCTTTCCGACCGCGGCCTATGCGACCGACAATCCGGGCGTGAATGTCGCGGCGACCGAATGGCTGGCGCAGCAGGGCATCGTGCATTTCGGCATCGACTCGATGCGGCCGGGGCCGGAAGGCAAGGTCAACTCGCTGGTGCACAAAGCCTGCCTCGAGCTCGATATCACCCACATGGAAAGCCTGTGCAATCTGGAGGCCCTGCTCGGCCAAGGCGAATTCCAGTTCATCGGCCTGCCGCTGAAATGGCGCGAAGGCACCGGCTCGCCGATCCGCGCGGTCGCGGTGTTCGAGAAGTAAAATCGCAATCCCGTCATCATCCGCCAACGGGTCCGGCCCAAAGTGGCCGGCCCGATGACAGGCTCCGGCGGATGATCCAGTAATCGATGGCGGAACGACTCAACAAACAGGTGCGGTGATTACTGGATGCTCCGCCTTCGCGGAGCATGACAAGCAAAGGGATCAGGAACAAATCACATGCAAATCGGCCACAACCGCAAAATGACCGGAGCGCAATGCCTCGCCGACATGCTCAAGGGCTATGGCGTCACGCACGTTTTTCACGTGCCCGCCGTGCTGCGCACCACCTACGCCGAGATGGAGCGGCGCACCGAGATCAAGCGGCTGCATGTGCACGGCGAGAAGGCCGCCGCCTATATGGCGGACGGCTATGCGCGCGCCTCGGGCAAGCCGGGCATCTGCATGGCGCAGGTGATCGGCGCGCTCAATCTCGCCGCCGGCTTGCGCGACGCGTGGCTCGCGCATTCTCCCGTGATCGCCATGACCGGCGGCCGCGAGCCGAAGACCAAATTCCGCAAAGTGTATCAGGAGATCGACGACATGCCGGCGTTCGAGCCGGTGACCAAGTTCAATGCCACGGTCGACGACGTGGCGCGATTCCCCGACATGGTTCGGCAGGCATTCCGCACCGCGGTGACCGGCTGTCCCGGCCCGGTCCATCTGCAGTTTCGCGGCAACGAGGGACAGATCGATGCCGAAGAAGCCGATATGGAGCCGCTGGTCGAGCCGCAGTTCGCACGCGTGCCGGCGTTCCGCCCGGAGCCGGATGAAGCGAGCGTGCGTGCGGCACTGAAAATTCTGCAGGACTCAGCGCGCCCGGTGATCGTCGCCGGCGGCGGCGTGCGCGCTTCGGGCGCGGCGCCGGAGCTCGTTGCGCTCGCCGAAGCGCTGCAAATTCCGGTGGCGACCTCGCTCAACGGCAAGGATTCGATCCCCGGAAATCATCTGCTCTCGGTCGGCGTCGCCGGCACCTATTCGCGCGAGAGCGCCAACCGCGTGGTCAATGCCGCCGATCTGGTCTGCTTCATTGGCAGCGAAACCGGCGGCATGACCACTCACTTTTGGGCGGTGCCGAAAATCGGCACGCCGGCGATCCAGATCGACATCGACCCGGAAGCGCTCGGCCGCAATTACCCGCTCGCGGCCGGCGTCAACGGCGACGCCAAGGTGACGCTTGCGCGAATGCTCAAGATCGCCGACCGCGGCAGCGCGGCGAAACGCAAGAGCTGGGTGGCGCAGGCGCAAGGCCTCTGTGCGGAGTGGCGGCAGAAATACAAAGCCGCGCTCGAATCCGACGCGGTGCCGATGCGGCCGGAACGGCTGTGCAGCGAGCTGACCCAGCACGTGCCCGACGACGCCATCGTCGTGGTCGATACCGGCCATGCCGGCATGTGGATGGGCGGCATGTTCGATCTGAAATCGCCGCGGCAAAGCTACATGCGCAGCGCCGGCCACCTCGGCTGGGCTTTCCCCGCCGGCTTGGGCGCCAAATGCGGCTGCCCGGAGCGGCCGGTGGTCACCTTCACCGGTGACGCCGGTTTTTGGTATCACATCGCCGAGGTCGAGACCGCGGTGCGCTGGAACATCAACGCGGTGACCGTGGTCAACAACAATGGCGGCGGCAATCAGTCGAAACGCGGTTTCGACCGCGTCTATGGCGGCCAGCAAACGCCGAAAGCGCGCGAATTGTGGACCTTCAGCAAGGTCAATTTCGCCCGCCTCGCCGAGGACATGGGCGCGCTCGGCATCCGCGTCGAGCAGCCGTCGGCGTTTCCGGCGGCATTGGCACAGGCGCTCGCGGCAAATCGTCCCGCCGTCATCGACGTGGTCACCGATATCGAGGCGCTGGCGCCGACAGCGGTCGCTTAGAGGGCATATTCTGAATTTCCAAGGCAAATCAGTTCAAATGCGGCCGATTTCGCACAGTCAAGGGTAACCGCGGCCGTTCCGGCCACGAACCGGCCACGAATTTGCAACCATCGGGGGCCGACACTGCCTCCTTTGCGCCCGAGAAATATGGAAAGAAATGTGGAAAACTGACGGCGTAACGGGTAACGGGCGTACTTTTCGCAATCGATGAACACGGCACGGGAATCGGCAGTCCGTCTGCTGAAACTGATGATGGTCGCGTCGCTGGTGCTGCCGGCGGCGCTCTACGGCTATGCGTCGTGGGTCGGCTATCGCGACATTCATGCCGCCGCCGACGAACGCATCGAGCGTTCGCTCGAAGTGCAGCAGGAGCAGGCGCTCAAAGTGTTCGAGACCGTCGACCGCACCTTTGCCGAGGTCGACGAGATCGTGCGCGACATGTCCGACGACGAAATTCGTGCGGCACAGCCGCGCCTGCATCCCCGCCTCGCGCAGATCGCGCAAGTGATGCCGCAGCTGCAAGCGATCGTCCTGATCGGCAGCGATGGCCGGCCGCTGGCGTCGAGCGCGCTCGAGCGGGTCAAGACCGACAGCAATTTAGCCGACCGCGATTACTTCAAGGCCCAGGTCGACAAGGACGCCGGCACCTACGTGAGCGACGTGCGCACGCCGCATCTGGCGGGCGTCGGCAGGGATTTCTTCGATCTGTCGCGGCGTATCGACTCGCCGAGCAAGTCGTTCAAGGGCGTTATCGCGGTGGCGGTGCGGCCGAAATATTTCGAGGATTTTTACACATTGATCGGCCAGACGCATGGCAGCTTCTATTCCCTGGTCCGCGATGACGGGGCCATCCTGGCGCGCTATCCGGTCCGCAACAATCGCGTGCAACGCTTGAGCCCGACCAGCGGGCTGCGCACGGCCATCGATCGCGGCGTCACCCAAGACATGTTCACCGCCAACTCCGAGGTCGACGGCATTCCCCGGCGCATCGGCTTTCGCAAGCTTGCCGGCTACCCGGTCTATGCGCTTTCGGGCGTCAGCATCGCCGCGATCAACCACGAATGGTTGAGGACAATAGGCATGCACTTGATCTTCGGCTTGCCGGCGACGCTCTTGCTGTTCGCCGTGCTGTGGTTCGCGCTGCGCCGCACCCAGCGCCTGCACGACGAAGCCGAGCGCCGCGAAATGGCGGAAGGCGCGCTGCACCAGGCGCAGCAGCTGCAAGCCATCGGCCAATTGACCGGCGGCGTCGCCCACGACTTCAACAATCTGCTGATGATCGTCTCGGGCAGCGTGCAGCGGCTGCGCCGCCACATCAAGGACGAGAAGCATATCCACTTGCTCGACGCGATCACGACAGCGACGCAGCGCGGCGAGAGCCTGACCCGGCAATTGCTGACATTCTCGCGCCGCCAGACCTTGCAGCCGAGCGTCATCGATCTCGCCGAACAGCTGCCCGAGATCAAGGACATGCTCAGCCGCTCGCTGCGTGGCGATATCGAGATCCGCGTCGGCGTGCCGCGGCGGCCGTGCACCGTGAAGGTCGATCCGAGCGAGTTCGAGCTGGCGCTGCTCAATCTCGCCGTCAATGCCCGCGACGCCATGCCGTCCGGCGGCACGCTGACGCTGACCGCCAAGCCGGTGGTGCTGCGCGGCAAGGCCAGCGAGGAAGGCCTTTCGGGCGACTTCGTCGCGATCCGTGTCGCCGACACCGGATCGGGCATTCCGTCCGACGTGCTGCCGCGGGTGTTCGAGCCGTTCTTCACCACCAAGGACATCGGCAAGGGCACCGGGCTGGGCTTAAGCCAGGTCTACGGCTTCGCCCGGCAGTCGGGTGGCGCGGCGACCATCGCCAGTTCGGCGCGGCGTGGCACCGTCGTCACGCTGTTTTTGCCGCGGACCTGGGAAGCCCCCGCGCGGCCGCAAGAACAATCCGCCGTCGTGCGTGCAAAGAAACACGCCGGCACCGTGTTACTGGTCGAAGACAATGCGGAAGTCGGCGAGGTCGGCAAGGCCTATTTTGAAGAGCTCGGCTACACGGTCCGGGAAGCGGCGAGCGCCCAGGCCGGCCTCGATCTCGTCGAACGCGACGGCGACATCGATGTCGTGTTCTCCGACATATCTGATGCCCGGCGGCATGAACGGCCTCGAACTCGCCGACGCCATCCGCCGACGGTTTCCGCACATCGTCGTGCTCTTGACCACGGGCTACAGTTCGAGCGCGCAAGACGCCGTGCGCCAAGGTTTTGCCGTGCTGCAAAAGCCCTACGACCTCGCCGCGCTCGACCGCGCGCTGCGCGAAGCGCAGCGCGCCGAGGCGCCCAAGCCGCAGCCGGCCGTTGGCTGAAACCTTCTCCCCCGCTTGCGGGGGAGAAGCCGAGCGAAGCGACGGCAGAGGGGGGTAAGTCTTCACCACCTGGGCAAGCCTCACTGCCGCAAGCCCCCTCCCTACCCTCCCCCGCAAGCGGGGAGGGAATCCGCGACCGCGCGCATCCATCCAACAACACACTTCACATGTGATGCGGCTCGGGATCGATGCCAAGCGCGGTGAACACCCGGGTGTGCATGTTGTAGAGCCCGATCAGCACGCTCAGCTCGACGATCTGGCGTTCGTTGAAATGGGCGCGCAGCGCCTCGAACACCTCATCCGGCACGGCGATATCGCGGGTCATGGCGTCGGTGTAGTCCAGCGCTGCGCGCTCGCGCGCGCTGAATGTTTCGGCGTTGCGCCAGTCGGCGAGCGCATCGCATTCCGCATCGCTCAAGCCTTCCGGCGCCGAGAGCTGCGGCACGTGCTGCTTGAACACGTAAGTGGTGCGGTTGAGATGGGCGACGCGGACGATGACGATCTCGCGCAGCCGACCGTCAAGTTCGACCTTGAACCGCGCCGCGCTGACGAAGTCGAGCCAGATGGCGGCGAGCGACGGCGAATGGAGGAGTAACTTATAGACATTGATCAGCGCGCCGCGCCGTCCGGCGCGGATTTTGCCGATCAGCTCGGCGAGCTCGGGGTGATCCTGTTCTTCGATGAGCGAGATGCGGGCCATGATGTCTTTCGGAAGCTGGTGCGGGACGCGCGAGGAACACCGACATTCGCATTGGCGCTTACGGGGAACAAGCCGACGCGGCGGCCGTTGCCCTGATGCCGGCCGGATGAAGGGACATGCCAATGCCGAGTCCAATGCAGGCGTGGAACGCCTGGTGCGCGTTGTCGCTGCAGACTGCGCGGCTGGGTTGGGAAGCGCAAAACGTCATCGCGCTCCGCCTGATGCGCATGGCGGCGCAAAGCCCGGGAAACCAAACCGAGGCGCGCCGCATGGTGACCGAGAAAGTGGCGGCGCTCGGCGAAGCGCAAGCCGCCGCGCACGCGGCCGCCATCAAAGGCGGCAAGAGCCATCGCGTCGCGAAGAAAGTTTTGGGCGTTTACAAGAAGCGCGTGCGTGCCAATCGGCAGCGGCTGACGAGAGCGTAGCTGGTAGGGCGCTACTTCTTCTCGACAAAAATTTGTTGCCAGTCCGCCGCCGCAGGTGAAGGTGAGAAGATGAAATCAGCTCTCGCCAATCTCGCGCAGGATCTCGGCGGTGTGCTCGCCGAGCCGCGGTGCCGGGCGGTCCGACGCCATCGGCGCGCCGTCGAGCACGATCGGGCGTGCGGATGCCGGGGCTGGTGCCGCCTTTGGCGGCGGGGTTTTTCAGTTCAAGCCGCATGCCGCGATGGATGACTTGAGGGTCGGCGAAGACCTGTTGCAGATCGTTGATCGGGCCGGCGGGAATGCCGGCGGCTTCGAGCTTGTCCAAGATTTCTTCGCGCTTCATCCGCGACGTCAGCGCGCAAAGCTTGCCGACCAGTTCGGCGCGATGGGCGAGCCGCCCTTTGTTGTCCTTGTAGGCCTTAACCTCGGCGAGTTGCGGGTCGCCCAGAATGCCGCACAGCTTGACGAATTGCGCGTCGTTGCCGGTGGCGATGATGACGGCGCCGTCGGCGACCGGAAATTCCTGGTACGGCACCAGGTTGGGATGGGCATTGCCGATGCGCTTGGGGATTTCGCCCGAGACCAGATAATTGAGCGCCTGGAACGCCAGCGTGCCGACCGTGGAATTGACCAGCGCACAATCGACATAACCGCCCTTGCCGGTTTTTTCCCGCCGCGCCAGCGCCGCCAGAATGCCGACCGCCGAATAGACGCCGGAGAAGACGTCGGCAGTCGGCACGCCGACCCGCATCGGCGGGCCGTCGGGCTCACCGGTCATGCCCATGATGCCGCCGATGCCTTGCGCCATCAGATCGTAGCCGGCGCGCGCCGCAGACGGCCCGGTCTGGCCGAAGCCGGTCACCGAGCAATAGATCAGGCGCGGATTGTCGGCCGCGAGGCTTGCGTAATCGAGGCCGAATTTCTTCAGGCCGCCGACCTTGAAATTCTCGATCAGCACGTCGGAGCGCGCCACCAGTTTCTTGACGATGCGCTGGCCCTCGGGCGTGGTGAAATCGGCCTCGACCGAGCGCTTGCCGCGATTGGTGCAGTGAAAATAGGCGGCGCTGAGATGGCCGCCGTCGGCCGCCTCGACGAAGGGCGGCCCCCAGGCGCGGGTATCGTCGCCCGAGCCGGCGCGCTCGACCTTGATGACGTCGGCGCCGAGATCGGCGAGCAATTGGCCGGCCCAAGGACCGGCCAGAATCCGGGCCAGCTCCAGCACGCGCAAACCAGCCAACGGACCCGGCATGAAACGCTCCCGACCTCGCGCGGCCACGCGCCGCACGGCGTTTTAAGTGGCGCAGTGGGGCGAATTTGTCCAGGCGGGCGTTCGGGATCAACGCGTCCGATCGGGATGGCGCCCTTGATCGCTTTCTAGGCCTCAAACGCGTCTTTCGCGGACAGTCCGGCGTTAATTCGGCTTGTTTACAATGCGGCGCGCCGCCAACTTGTCATTGCCTTCAGCGACCATTAGCTAATTCGGGCCGGGCGGATGGGAAGAATTCGGTGAATACGACCTTCTTTAGCGAAATGTTGCAGAGCATCGCCGACCGCGGCCGTGCCCTGATCCAGCGCCGCGAACCGTCGCGCGAGCGCTCGGCCGGCCTGTTGGAGCTGTGCGAGGCGCTGTTGTCCGGCCGCGGCGAGGCCTCAGGCGTAGCACTGGCCAGCGACATCCTCGCCCGCTACGAGGATCTGACCATCGGGCCGCGCATCGCCTTCTTCGAGGCGCTCGCCACCACCTTCGGCTCCGACCGCGCCCGCATCGAGGAGGCGATCAAGGACTGGCAGGAAGCGCCGTCGGATGAAACCGCGGCCGAGTTGCACCACGCCAGCGAGCCGCGCCGGCTCGAGCTGTTCCGCAGGCTCAATCTCGCCCCCGGCGGCACCGCGGCGCTGGTGCGCATGCGCGAGCAACTGATCGACGCCATGGATCACCGCGACGATCTCGGCGTCATCGACAACGATTTCGTTCATTTGTTCTCGTCGTGGTTCAACCGCGGCTTTCTGGTGCTGCGCCGCATCGATTGGTCGTCGCCGGCGATCATTCTGGAAAAGATCATTCGCTACGAGGCGGTGCACGAAATCCAGGACTGGGACGATCTGCGCCGCCGCATCGATCCGCCGGACCGGCGCTGCTATGCGTTCTTTCATCCGGCGCTGGTCGACGAGCCGGTGATTTTCGTCGAAGTCGCGCTGACCCGCGAGACGCCGGCGGCGATCGCGCCGATCCTGTCCGACAAGCGCGATGAGGTCGATCCGGAGCGGGCGACCACGGCGGTGTTCTATTCGATCACCAATTGCCAGCGCGGCCTTGCCGGCGTGAGCTTCGGGCATTTTCTGATCAAGCAGGTGGTCGAGGAGCTGTCGCGCGAGTTCGGCCGAGTCGCGACCTTCGTCACCTTGTCGCCGGCGCCGAATTTCGCCGAATGGCTCAAGCGCGAGCGCGCCAATGCGGCCTCGGTCGCGATCGACGAGGACGATCGCGAGGTGCTTGCGGCGCTTGACGACGTCAATTGCTGGCGCGTGCCGGAGATCGCCGAACGGATGCGCGAGCCGCTGTTGCGCGCCGCCGCCTGGTATTATGTGCGCGGCCGCAACCGCCGCGGCCTGCCGCTCGATTCGGTGGCGCGCTTCCATCTCGGCAACGGCGCCCGGCTGGAGCGGCTCAACTGGCCGGGCGACACTTCGGATCGCGCGCTGGCGCAGTCGTATGGCCTGATGGTGAATTACCTCTACGATCTCGATTACATCGAGAAGAACCACGAGGCTTACGCGCAGCAGCACGCCGTCGTCGCGCAAACGCGGTGACGCGCCTGGTCCATGCGCCAGTGCGCGAAGTCGTGCCGGTTTCGGGCTAAAATTTCCTCCCCCTGAAAGGGGGAGGAGGCGAGCGAAGCGAGAGAGGTGGGGTCCGCGGCGGCTACGCTTGCGCAAGCTTCCCAGCCGCGGACCCCCCGCCCTACCCTCCCCCTTTCAGGGGGAGGACTATTCTCGGTTCGCTTCCGTCGCAGTCGAACGATGGGGTCGTCCGCCATGCCCAACCTGCACGGCATTCTCGAAACCGTGCTCTACGTCGACAGCTTCGAGCGCGCCTGCCCGTTCTACGAACAGGTGCTCGGGCTCAACAGCGTCTATCGCGATCAGCGGCTCTGCGCCTATGACGTCGGTGGCCGCGGCTTGCTGCTGCTGTTCCTGCGCGGCCATTCGCTCGAAACCGTGCACATGCCCGGCGGCACGATCCCGCCGCATGATGGCAGCGGACCGGTGCACATCGCGTTCTCGATTGGCGCCGACGAGCTTGCCGCCTGGGAAAAAGCAACTTGCCGAAGCCGATGTCGCGATCGAAGGCCGCACCACATGGCCGCGCGGCGGCGTCAGCATTTATTTCCGCGATCCCGACAATCATCTCGTCGAATTGGCAACGCCGGGATTATGGCCGGGCTATTAGGACTTTCCGTAGACCGACACGATGGCACCGCGGGTGACGCGGTTGTCCGGCGAAGCCAGGAACACGATCGTCGCCGCGACCTCTTCGACCTTCGGCCACAGCGCGTAATCGGCCTTCGGCATGGCCTGCCGATTGGCCGGCGTATCCATGATCGAGGGCGCGACCGCGTTGACCAGAATGCCGTCCTTGGCGACTTCCTCGGCAAGCGCCACGGTCAGCGCCGCGACCGCCGCCTTGCTCGCGGTGTAAGCCACCATGCCGGCGCCGCTGCGCCATTCCAGGCCGGGGCGCGCGGCGACATTGACGATACGGCCGCCGCTGCCCGCAGCCGTGTTGGAAGACATGGCGTTGACCGCGGCGCGGCAGCACAGCGCGCAGCTGACGAAATTCATGTCGAGCTGCTGCCGGAGCAGCGCCTCCGTCGTGTCGCGCATCGGCGCCATGGCAAAACCGCCGGCGATATGGATCGAGGCCCACAGCGGCGCGATGCCTTGGTAGAAGCGGGCCACGACCGCCTCGTCGGCCAGATCGCCGGCGACCGCGAGTTGCACGATTCTTGCTCTCTGCAGCCGGACAGCTCTGCTTCTCCGCTTCGTGCAGGCACGGCACGTGACAGATTGCGCCGGCCCCGGCCAAAGCCTCGACGACGGCGGTGCCGAGCGCGCCCGCGCCGCCGGTGACGACGATATGCCGATCGCGAAAATCCATGCCCCATCATCGCCAATCCACGGTGCGAGACAAGACGGGTTTTTCGCTTTTCCGCGCATTCGCGGCGAGGCGATTTCCGTGCGCTACGCTATGCTTCGCCTCGGGGGAATCAGGTGGCAGATTTCGATCTCGCGGTCATCGGCGGCGGCATCAATGGCACCGGCATCGCGCGCGATGCCGCCGGCCGCGGCTTGCGGGTCGTGCTGGTCGAGCAGAACGACTTGGCTTCCGCCACGTCGTCGGCGTCGTCAAAGCTGATCCATGGCGGCTTGCGCTATCTCGAGCACTACGAATTTGGCCTGGTGCGCGCGGCGCTCAAGGAGCGCGAGGTGCTGTTGCGGGCGGCGCCGCACCTGATCCGGCCGCTGCGCTTCGTGCTGCCGGTGAACGAGGCGCGGCGCTCCGCGCTGGTGCTGCGCCTCGGGCTACTGCATCTACGACTGGATCGGCTGGCGCCAGATCTTGCCCGGTACGCGTGAGCTCGATCTTTTGACTGACGCGGCCGGCGCGCCGCTGCGGCGCATCTTCCATCACGCCTTCGAATATTCCGACTGCTTCGCCGACGATGCCCGCCTTGTCGTCCTCAACGCGGTGGATGCCGCCGAACGCGGCGCCACCATCCGGACGCGCACGCGCGCCGTGCGCGCCGAGCGCGGCGACGCCTGGCGGCTCATCGTCAATGCGCGCGGCCGGCGCGAAGAAATGACGGCACGGGTGCTGGTCAATGCCGCAGGCGCCTGGGTCGAGACGCTGGCCGAGAACGTGCTGCGGCAACGGCAAAAGCCCCATCTGCGCCTCGACAAGGGCAGCCACATCGTGGTGCGCCGGCTCTACGACCACGACCGCGCCTATATCCTGCAGGCCGCCGACGGCCGCGTCGTGTTCACCATCCCGTTCCAGCACGATTTTACGCTGATCGGCACTACCGACCAGACATTTACCGGCGATCCCGCCGCGGTGATGCCCACCGGCGCCGAAATCGAATATCTGTGCGGCGTGGTGAACGAATATTTCCGCAAGGCGCTCGGCGCCGCCGACGTGGTCATGGGCGTATGCCGGCGTGCGTTCGCTCTATGATGATGGCGCAGGAAAATCGCAGGATGTTCGTTCTCAAGATCTGGGTCGCGAATATGTGCTGAGCCTCGACGAGCGCGCCGGCGAAGCGCCGCTGCTCACGGTCTATGGCGGCAAGATCACGACCTACCGGCGGCTTGCCGAAGACGCCATGGCGAAGCTTTCGCATTTCTTTCCGCGCACGCGGGCGTGGACCGCACGTAGCGCCTTGCCGGGCGGCGATTTCGTCTATGACGGCATGGAAACGCTGGTGGCGCGCACGCAGCGGACCTGGCCGTTCCTCAGCGCCGATCATGCGCGCCGTCTCACCTCCACCTACGGCACCCGCGTCGACGACGTGCTCAAGATCCGTGAAGGATCCGGCCGATCTCGGCACCCGATTCGGCGCCGATCTCACCGCTGCCGAGGTGCGCTATTTGATGACCAAGGAATGGGCGCAAACCGCCGACGACGTGCTGTGGCGCCGCTCGAAACTCGGCCTGCGTTTTTCCGACGCGCAGCGGGCGACGCTCGATCGTTTCATGGTGCAGGCCAACAGCCCGAGCGTATAATTTTTTACATGCCCTTGCGGTGCTTGACAGCTATATAGTCATATAATATGACTATCATCATATATGATGAAATGAGGCGCCCATGCCCAAGCAACCGCGGCAGTCTGGTCGTGCGGCTGCGCGCCCGCGGCAAACCGCAGGCGCCGCTCCGGCCTGGCACGCCATTCCGACCGCCGCGGCGCGCCGCTTGCACCAGATCTGCGTCGCCAAAAGCTCGGAAATATTCGGCGAATTCGGCCTCACGACGCTGCAATTCGGCGTCATGGTCCATCTCAACAAGATGACCGGCACGCCCGGCATCGAGCAGAACGTGCTTGCCGCGAGGCTGAACATCGACCGCAACACGGCCAGCGTCACCGTCGAGCAAATGGTGAAATTGGGCGTCGTCGCGCGCCAAGTAAACGGCGCCGACCGGCGTGCGCGCCTGCTCAGCCTCACCGGGAAAGGCGACAGGATCTACGCCGAACTGCTTCCGGCCTTCAGGATTGCCAACGCCAATGTCCTCGCGCCGCTTTCGCCGCGCGAGCGCAAGCTGTTCATGACTCTCCTGGTCCGCATCGTCGAAGGAAATCTGCGCGAGCAAAACCGCTGAACGCCGGCCGCAGCGATCAAACCGCCGGTCAAGCCGTTGTGAAGGAGTTTGACATGGAGCACATGAAATCTTCCCGTCGGCAATTCTTGAATCTTGCAACAGGCGCCATCGCGTTGCCGTTCGTGCCGCGGCCGGCAAAAGCCGAATCTTATCCATCACGGCCCGTGCGTGTTCTCGTCGGCTTCAGCCCCGGCGTCACCCCCGACATCAGCGCGCGCCTGATGGCGCAACGGCTGTCGGATCGGCTCGGCCAGCAGTTCGTTGTCGAGAATCGCACCGGCAGTGCCGGCAACGTCGGCACCGAGCTCGTGGCGAAAGCGTCGCCGGACGGTTATACGCTCCTCCTCATCACCGCCACCAATGCGATCAACGTGTCGCTCTACGATCATCTCAACTTCAATTTCATCCACGACATCGCGCCGGTCGCGGGCATCTCGCAAGGGCCGCTCGTGGTCGCGGTCAATCCGGCGCTTCCCGCCAAGACCATCGCCGAGCTCATCGCCTACGCCAAAGCCAATCCGGGCAAGATCAACATGGCCTCCGCGGGCGACGGAACGATCCAGCACGTCGCCGGCGAGCTGTTCAAGATGATGGCCAATGTCGACATGGTGCATATTCCCTATCGCAGCAGCTACGTGCCCGATCTGCTGTCCGGACAGGTCCAGATCGCCTTCAATCCGATACCCACTTTGATCGGTTACATCCGCTCGGGCCAGCTGCGCGCGCTTGCGGTGACCGGCGCCAAGCGGGCGCCGGCGCTGCCCGATGTCCCGACCGTCTCCGAAACCGTGCCCGGCTATGAAGCCGTGAGCTGGTACGGCTACGGCGCTCCGAGGAACACGCCGGCGGAGCGGATCGAGAAGCTCAACGCCGAAATCAACGCAGCCCTCGCCGAGCCCATCATCGTCGCGCGCTTGGCCGATTTGGGCGCCGAGCCGATGACGATGACGCCGGCCGGCTTCGGCCAGCTCCTCGCCGACGAGAGCGAGAAATGGAGCAAAGTCGTCAAGGCCGCCAATATCAAAGTGGAATAGCCGGCTCAACTTCTGGCAGACTTGTGCGGCACGCGACGCTATTCGAAACTTGCCTGCAGTTCATGCAAAGGATCGCCAGCGATGTTCTATGAGCCGGACAAGGACGATCACGGCCTGCCGTTCAATCCCTATAAGTCGATCGTGGTGCCGCGGCCGATCGGCTGGGTCTCCACCATCAGCCGTGACGGCATCGTCAATCTGGCGCCGTTCAGCCAGTTCAACAATCTCGCCTACGATCCGCCTTACGTGATGTTCTCGGCGAACTCGTTTCCCGAGAGCGGCCGGCGCAAGGACAGCGTCAAGAACGCCACCGACACCGGCGAGTTCGTCATCAACATGGCGACCTATGCGTTGCGCGAGGCGGTCAACATCACCTCACAATTCGTGCCGCCGGAGGTCGACGAAGCGGCACTGGCGGGCCTCGAAATGATCGGCTCGCGCATCGTCAAACCGCCGCGGGTCGCGGCGTCGCCGGTGCATCTGGAGTGCAAATTCCATTCTTCGACCGCATTGCCGGCGCGCACGCTCGACGGCGTCCATCACGTCGTCATCGGCCGCGTCGTCGGCGTGCATATCCGCGACGACGCGCTCACGCCCGAGGGCAAGCTCGACGTGGTGAAAATCCGCCCGCTCGCGCGCCTCGGCTATCACGACTACACCAGCGTTGAGTCTTCGTTCACCATGCGGCCGATCGGACCCTATGCGCAGGTGCGCGACGCCGGCCTCGAAGGCCGGCCGCTCCGTGCCCGCAAGACCGGCAGCGACTGATCGATAGAATTTTAGCGATCCATTTCACGCCAAAATTATGAAATTGTGATCAGTTCGCCGCGGAAAATTCACTGCCGACGCAAGGATCCCATGCAGCCGGTCGCCAGCCAGTTCACGCAGCAGCTCGAAGCGCTGAAGGTGCTCATCGTCGACGACGAGGCGACCATGCGCAAGGTGACGCGGTCACTGCTGCAAGTAATCGGCGTCCAGACCATTTACGAGGCTAACGACGGCCGCAGCGGCCTCGAAGCCATTTGCCGCTGGGCGCCCGACGTGATCATTCTCGATTGGTCGATGCCGAGCCCCAACGGCCCGGAATTCGTGCGCCAGGTGCGCGCCCCCGGCCGCTTCCCCTATCCCGACGTGCCCATCATCATGCTGACCGCGCACGGCGACCGGTCGCGCGTGGTCGAGGCGGTGCGACTAGGCGTCAACGAATTTCTGCTCAAGCCGGTGTCCTCGACGGCGCTCTTGGCGCGGTTGGTCTCCATCATCGCCAAGCCGCGCGAGATGGTGAAGAAGGGCGATAACTACGTCCCCGCGCCGCGCAAAATGTCGAGCTACAAACCGGAGACCGATCCGGCGCTCGACGACGTCGTATTCGTCTGATCCGTCGCCCGGCACCCAAACCATGACCGCGAACCCGTCGAAGACACACATCGCCGATCAGATCCAGTCTCTGACAGTGCTGGTGGTCGACGACAATCAGTACATGCGCAAGATGATCCGCAATTTGCTGGTCAATTGCGGCATCAAGGACATCTACGAGGCCAATGACGGCATCGCAGCCCTTGACGCCATCCGCAGCATCGGCCCCGACGTGGTGATCCTGGATTGGGAAATGCCGCTGTTGAGCGGCGCCGAGCTGGTGCGCATCGTCCGTTCGCCCGGCGTGTTTCCGATGCCCGACGTGCCGATCATCATGCTCAGTGGCCACGGCGAGCGTTGGCGCGTCGTCGAGGCGGTGCGGCTTGGCGTCCACGAATATCTGATCAAGCCGGTTTCGGCGAAGGCGCTGTACGACCGCCTGGTCTCGATCATGATGCAGCCGCGGCCGGTGGTGCAGCTCGGCGATTATTACGGCCCGGAGCCGCGCAAGCTGATGTCCGACAGTCTCGACGATGCGCCCATCATCGAGACCCCGCCGCTTGCGATGGTCGATTGATCGCCGCCGGGCCGAGCCGCCCGATCATTTCCAGTGAACGCGAAAATGCTCTAGCCTGACGCGGCGCCGTCGAAACGCGCCGTTGCCGCCAGAGCATGATGCCAACCGTCCGATCGAAACGTAGTTTTGCGCCGTGGGCGGATCCGACCGGGCGCCCGCTGTTGCGCATCGAGGGTTTGAGCAAGCGCTTCGGCGGCAGTGCCGCAGTCGATAAGCTCTCGCTCGACGTCTATCAGGGCGAGTTCTTTGCGCTTCTCGGCCCCTCCGGTTGCGGCAAGACCACGCTGTTGCGCCTGATCGCCGGCTTCGAGCGACCGGATGAGGGCCGCATCCTGCTCGACGGCGTCGATCTTGCGGACGTGCCGCCCCACCGCCGCCCCGTCAACATGATGTTCCAGAACTACGCGCTGTTCCCGCACCTCAATGTCGAGGCCAATGTGGCGTTCGGCCTCAAGCAGGAGGGCCTGGCCAAAGCCGAGATCGCCCAGCGCGTCGCCGACATGCTGGCCATGGTGAAGCTGGACAGTTTTGGCCGGCGCAAGCCACATGAGCTGTCCGGCGGCGAGCGCCAGCGCGTCGCGCTGGCGCGCGCTTTGGTGAAGCGCCCGCGCGTGCTGCTGCTCGACGAGCCGCTGGCGGCGCTCGACAAGAAGCTGCGCGACCAGACTCGTTTCGAGCTGATGGACTTGCAACGGAAGCTTGGACTCACCTTCGTCATCGTCACCCACGACCAGAGCGAAGCCATGATCGTCGCCGACCGCATCGGCGTGATGGACCGCGGCTGGCTGCGGCAGGTCGCGCGGCCCGCGGAAATCTATGAGCAGCCGAATTCGCGCTGGGTCGCCGACTTCGTCGGCGACGTCAATGTGTTCGAAGGCCGCGTCGGCGAAGACGGCTTGAGCGTCGAAGGCACGCCCGCCGGCACGCTGCGCGTCGCCGCGAAGATCGATGCCAAGCCGGGCGCGACGGTTTGGCTCGCGGTGCGGCCGGAAAAGATGCGCGTCACGCTGGAGCCGCCAGCGCCGCCGCAACAGCCGCCCGAAAACTGCGCTGCCGGCACGATTGTCGATATCGGTTATCTCGGCGAGCTGACGATCTACAAATTGCGCCTCGCCGACGGCGCGATCGTGACGGCAGCCATCGCCAATACCGGCCACGCCGCCGAGCACCCGATCGATTGGGACGAACGCGCCTGGATGAGCTTTGCACCCGAATCCGCCATCGTGCTGACCAAATGAAGTTTCGGCACACCCCCATGACCCCGAAACGATCCTTTGCGGAAAAGCTCGTCGTCAGGATTCCCTACGCCTGGCTCCTGGTGTTTTTTCTGGTGCCGTTCCTGATCGTGCTGCGGATCAGCCTGTCGCAGCCGGCGCTGGCGCAACCGCCCTACACGCCGCTGTTTAATATCCTGGCCGGCTGGCATGGCGTTACGGCGTTCTTCGGCGCGCTGTCGTTCGACAGCTACGCGCTCATCGGCTCCGACCCACTCTATCTTTTGTCCTTGGTGAAAAGCGTGGAGATCGCCGCGTTCTCGACGTTGCTCCTGCTCATCATCGGCTATCCGATCGCCTACGGCATCACGCGCACGCCGCGCCGCGTTCAGGCGGTGCTCATGACGCTGGTCATGCTGCCGTTTTGGACCGCGTTCCTGATCCGCATCTATGCCTGGATGAACATTTTGCAGCACGACGGGCCGCTCAATCAGTTGCTCCTGGCGCTGCATATCGTCAGCACGCCGCCGGTCTGGCTCTCGACCGATACCGCCATCTATATCGGCATCGTCTACTCTTATCTGCCGTTCATGGTGCTGCCGCTTTATGCGACGCTGGAAAAGCTGGACGAGACGCTGCTCGAAGCGGCGGCCGATCTCGGCTGCCCGCGCAGCAAGATTTTCTGGGAGGTGACGCTGCCCTTGTCGGCACCGGGCGTGCTGGCCGGCGCGCTGCTGTGCTTCATCCCCGCGGTCGGCGAATTCGTCATTCCCGACCTGCTCGGCGGCTCGCAGGCGCCGATGATCGGGCAGACCATCTGGACGGAATTTTTCGGCAACAAGGATTGGCCGGCCGCCGCGGCCGTCGCCGTCGCGCTGGTGGGCCTGTTGGTGACGCCGATCGTCATCTTTCAGCACCAGACGATGCGCGCGGTGGAGCGAAGCTGACCATGCGCAAAATCTCCGCATTCAATCTCGCCGCGATCGTGCTCGGCCTCGCCTTTCTTTATCTGCCGATCGTCATCCTGGTGATCTACTCGTTCAACGCCTCGCGGCTGGTCGCGGTCTGGGGCGGCTGGTCGACCCGTTGGTATGCCGAGCTCATCAACGATGCGCCGCTGCTCGATTCCGCCTTCATCAGCGTACGCCTCGCGCTGATCTCGGCGACCGCGGCGACGATTTTTGGCACGCTCGCGGCAGTGGCATTGGTGCGTTTCGGCCGGTTCCGCGGCCGGCTGCTGTTTGCGTCGATGATCTATGCGCCGCTGGTCATGCCGGAGGTCATCACCGGCCTGTCCCTGCTGCTGTTGTTCGTGGCGGTCGCGATCGACCGCGGTTTTTGGACCGTTGCGATCGCGCATACCACCATGGCGATGTGTTTCGTCACCGTGATCGTGCAGGCGCGGCTCGGCGATTTCGACATGAACCTCGAAGAGGCCGCGATGGACCTCGGCGCCTCGCCGCTCGAGACGTTCCGCGCCGTGACCTTGCCGCTGATCCTGCCGGCCATCGCAGCCGGCTGGATGCTCGCCTTCGCGCTGTCGCTCGACGATCTGGTGATCGCAAGCTTCACCACCGGACCGGGCGCCACGACCTTGCCGATCCGCATCTATTCCGAGGTCCGCCTCGGCGTGAAGCCGGAGATGAACGCGGTCTGCAGCATCATGATCGGCGTCGTCGGCCTCGCAGTCATCGCCGCCTCGCTGCTGGCCAAGGTCAATGTGGTGAGAGCGGCACCGGCGCGGCCGCAATAAAAAGCCGCTGGATCAATCCCTGCTCTCGCCCGGCGGCCGGAACAAATAGAACAAGAACCACACCGGCACGATCACCAGCGAGCCGAGCAGCAGGTTGGGCAGCGCCCAGGCAAAACCTTCGCGCGCCAGTTCCTCGATGCGCTCGGGCGACAGACCCGCGGTCTTCATCAGTTCTGTGGTGGAAATGCCGAAATGCGCCAGGATCGTGCCGACGATCAGCGAAGCGACCAGCACTTTGACCAGAGTGCGAGTGAGGCGGTTGAGCATCTTGCGCCCATCGCGGGCGGCAAACCCGCGCTGATTCGTGCGCGGGAATCATAAAGCATGATGTCGGAAAAAGCCTGCCCCGCGCGTTATTTGGGCGGCGAAGGAGCCGCGGCCGGCTCGGCGGCAGGCGCGGCCGGCGGCTGCGCCATCAGCTGGTCGATCACGGAACGGACGGCGTCGCCCGCGGTGCGGCCCTTCACGGCATCGAGCAAGGGCGCGGCCGCCCCCGAATGGCGGATCAGGCTCTGCGGGTCCGGCAGCATGATCGGGTCGTCCCAGCGGCCCTGCACCACGAACGGCAGCTCGAACTCGTTGGTGGTGGCGCTCGAGATCAGCGTCGCGGTGCCTTTGAGGTCGAGATCGCGCATCGGCACGGAGGCCTGGCCGCCGACCGCGAGCCGCACCGCCGGCCCGTCGATATGCATGTCCTGCACCGCCACCACGCCGTGGTCGATCGCCAGATTGAGCACCAACTGGTCGAACGGCGTACGGCCGGAGCGGAAATCGCCGTTGCCGGAGAGCGGCCGGCGCTCCAGCCGCCGCAGCAATTGCTCGACATTGAGGCCGACCAGCGCGCCGTTATGGGCGGTGAGGCTCGCCGTGCCGTTGAGCGTGTTGGTCATCGCCAGCACGGAATCGCCCGCGCCGTCGATATTGAGCATCAGGTTGCCGCGGCCGGCGACTTTCTGAATACCGAACACTTGGCCGAGGCAGCTTTCCAGATCGACGTCGACGAACTGCACGTGCGTCATTGCCTCGGCGCCGCCATTGGCGCTGGCGATGCCGACGGCGCCCTTCACGACCCCGCCGTAGGCTTGCGATTCACCAATCGTCACGTCGAGTTTGCCGTCGCGCATATTCGCCGCGACCGCGGTGCGGCCCAATTGCGCGGTGGCGATCTTG
Organism: uncultured Alphaproteobacteria bacterium; assembly: GCA_963724715.1. Taxonomy (GTDB): domain Bacteria; phylum Pseudomonadota; class Alphaproteobacteria; order Rhizobiales; family Xanthobacteraceae; genus BOG-931. Next base: position 2,085,969 of record CAVRVV010000009.1, read on the forward strand.
ATGCTCGCCGCCGAGAGCCGCAGGTCGAGATTCAAATCGCCAAGGCCGTCCAGCGCGATCGGCAGTTGATCCCAATTGCGCTCGTTGGTGGCCAACAACCGCATGCCGGTGACATACGGCGTCAGATCCAGCGCATCGGCCGCCAGCGTGCCTTGGACCATGCGATGATCGCCGGCCGAGAGCGTCAGCACGCCCTCGGCGGTGTTGCCGTCGAGCTCGACATTGACATTGGCCAGCGAAATCACCCCGCCGCCGATCGTGCTCTGCGCCCGCAAGGCGAAACGGCCGAAACCGCCGAACGGCACTTTGCTCTTGCCGGTCCAGCGCAAGGCGTCGCGCAGCGACGGCGCATCGACACCCAATGTGCCCTCGAGCTTGAGCGTCGGCTGCGCGCTCGCCGCGCCGTCGAAGGCAAGCTTGAGCGGTGCGCCCGCGAGCCGCACCTTGACGCCGGAGCGCTGGCCGGACAGGGCGGCGAGAAAATCGGTGAGCGTGAGGCTCGCCTCGACCGGTTCGCCATGCCAGACCAGATGGCCGTTGGCGCCGAAACTGCGCGATATCGACGGCCAAGCGATCTGGAATTCCACGTTATCGAGCCGCTCGATGTAACCTTTCTCGGTGTCACGGACGACGATGGTGCCGTCGTTGATGCCGATTTCCGAAAACGACGCGGTGCGGCCGGGATTGGGCGCAAGCGCGCGCGCCAGCGTCTCCATCAGCCCGGACCAGTTCGATAGGCCATCGGGCATAAAGGTGACGGTGATCGTCGGCCGCACCAGCGTCACATCGGCGATTTCGATCCGCCCGGCCAGCAGCGGGAAATAGCGCAGCCGCGCGGTCAACTCATCGGTGACCACGGCCGGCTCGCCGGTGCGATCGTCGCCGAGCAGCACGTTGTGAAAGGTCACGGTTCCGGACGGGAACAACGACACCGAAACGTCGCCGCGCAGGATCGGATCGAGTCCGGTGACGGCCTGGATTTGTTTGGCGACCGCGTCGCGCACCACCGCGGCGGGCATGAGAAAAGACAGCGCAATCAGGGTGACGAACGCCACCGCGACCATGGCGGCAGCGGCGATGGCAAGGCGTTTCAAGCCGGTAGCCACGGGCAAAGGACGCATATCCGATGTTGCAAGAACTGTAGAAATATACCGAGCGGCCGGTACGCTGCAAACGTGCTCGACATCTGTGTCGCTTTCGTGGCCGGCGCCGCCGCAAACCACTGCCAAATACTGGATTTAAAACAAAAAATGGCCGCGGCGCCAGATCGCTTGGTGTTGGCTCGGCTGCGGCGCGCGCCTAACGGGCGGCGGCCCGAAGGGGGCGAGGCTCATGCGCCTGCGCCACCTCGGCGATCATTTTTTTGATGATGGCCTGACCGAACGAGTTGAAGTTCTCGGCGACCATGACGAAGGCGCTCGGGCCGCCGACCACGTTGTTGCGATAATAATTGGCGAGACCGCCCGGCGGATTGGTGTGGTCGGGATTCCACGACATCGGGTTGTCGCTGAGGATGACCAGCCCGTTGATGGTGATGCCTTTGGCCACGGCCTCGTCGCGCAGCATGGCGACGTCGCGGCCGGCATTGTTGGTGCCGTCGCCGGAGACGTCGATGGTGTGGCGCGCCGCCTCGTAGGGCGACTTGTCGAGCTGCCCCATGGCGAATTCGATGGCACCTGAGATCGAGGTGCGGTCGGCAAACGAGCGCGGCGCTTCCAAGAGGCGGTCGCCAAAACCTTTTGCCGAATCCGTATCCCCGATCGTGGTCCAGTCGATCACCACCTTCTGCGCGCCGACGCCGGACCATTCCACAAAGGTCAAGCCGATGCGGCCGGTGCGGCCGGTGTGGATGGCGTCAAGCACGTGCGGGTCGGCGACGGCGGCGGCGTAACCCTCGCGCTGCAGTTGGAATTTGGTGGCGTCGATGCTGCGCGATACGTCGACGGCCAGCACCAGAAGCAGGTCGACGTCTTCGGCGGCGCTCGCCGCCACGGGACCAAGCATCGCGCAACCGCGACGAGCGACGCCAGGAGAGCTTCTGATCGTGCGCATGATCACACCTCACCGAGCTTGCCGCCCGGCCGGGCGCAAGCCTCGACCAGGCAAGTCTAGCCGATTTCCGCGACGCGCGGTACCATGCGGATGACGGCCGGCGGTGGATAGCTTTCAGCCGCTTGCGGGCTAATTCGTGACGACGCGGCTTGGCGGAAAAGCGATTTCGACCAGGGTGCCGGCGTTCGGCGCGCTCTTGATGTGGAAGTTGGCGCGGTTAGCCTCAGCCAGCGCCTTGGTCAGCGGCAAGGCCGAGGCCGGTTCCGCCGGAGCCCCAGCTGCCCGACGTCGCCACTTGGCGGAACGGTTCGAGCGCCGTCTCGATGTCTTTTTCGCTCATGCCGACGCCGGTATCGCGTACGCGCAGCACGACCTCGCTGCTGTCGGAGACCGCGGTGGAGACGATCACCTGGCCGCCGGGCCCGGTGAACTTGATCGAGTTGGCCAGGAGATTGAGCACGATCTGGCGCAGCGATCGCTCATCGGCGACGACCTGCGGCAGCGCCGGCGTCAATGAGGTGCGGATAATGATGCGGGCGCGGTTCGCCTGCGGCTGCATGATGCCGACGCATTGCTGGGTGAGATCGTTGACGCCGACATTGCCGAAGCTGAGATCGAGCTTGCCGGTCTCGACCTTGGACAGATCGAGCAGATCGTTGAGCAGCGAAACCAGTTGCGTGCCGGCGCCGTGGATGTTCTTGAGATATTCGCGGTAGCGCTCGTTGCCGATCGGACCGAAGCGCTCCGCCATCATGACTTCGGCGAAACCGGTCATGGCGTTAAGCGGCGTGCGGATCTCGTGGCTGATCTTGGCAAGAAAATCCGCTTTGGCCGCCGCCGCTTTTTGCGTTTCGCGCTTGGCGTTGCGCAACTCGGTCTCGGCGGCGGCAAGCGCGAGCTCGGTGGCGCGGCGGCCTACCGCGTTCAGTCCGTTGGTCAGGATGAGCGCCAGCGCCGAGGCGCCGTTCCACGGCACCGAGAACAGCCGGGCGTCGACCGCAACCGTGTCGCCGCGACCCGTCATGATCGACAGCGCCTGCGTGCCGGTGCTTTCCGCGAGCGTATCGGCGCCGCGCTCGACGAACAAAGAATTCAACCCGCCGGCGGCTTCGAGCGCCGTGAGTTTGTCGTAGCCGGTCGTTTCGAGGAAATGGCGATTGGCGTAGAGCAGCGCATCGTGCCGGTAGACCAGCACGCCGATCGGAAAACGGTCGAGCAGCGATGGATCGATGACGGCGGCCGGTTGCGCCACGGCGGCTCCGCCCGCTTCCGCCGCTGCGGGACGCTCGGCGTCATTCGCAGGTAGCGGCGGCACCTCGGCCGACGGCAGCGCGGCAGGAGTTTCGGCGGCTTGGTCCGGCGGCTTCGGCGCTTCGGCCAGCGTGCCTTCGACGCCGGGCTCGGCGGCAGCGGGCGCCTCCGGCGTGCCGCGCAGGCGCGCGTTCAGTTCCTGCGCCAGTTCGCGGAACGCCCTGCGCTCCACCGGACTGAGCGTCGGCGCTTTCGGTTCCACAGGCGGTGCCTGACGAAACGGCACCACATTGGCTGCAGCCGGCGCCATCGATTGCGCCGCGCGCTCGGGCCGCGGCGCTGCTTCGGCGGCTGCAGGGCTTCGCGGCGCCGCAGTCGCGGCGTCATCGGTTTCCGGCGCCGGCATGAAGCCGATCGGCCGTTCGCGGCGCGCGCGCGCCAACTGGTTGATGCGGGCAAGGTCGCGACAGACGCCAAAACCGCGATAGCCGCGAAAGCTGCGGTCGCGATCGAACACCGGCAGGCCCGACAGCTCGACCGGCAGCCGGTCGCTCGTTTCATCCACCGGCCAGGGAATGACGATGCCGCTCCAGGTCTCATGGCTCGACACCGCACGCGCGATCTGATTGTCCGGATCGAGTTTCAGCTCGGCTGCGATTTCGTTCCAGGTTCCGGCCGAACGCTGCCGTGGTTTTCGGTCCGACCAGCGCGATGAATTCATCGGAGCCGACGACGAAGCGACCGTCGGCATCCATCTGCCAGACGAACCGCAACGGATGACGCCGTGCGACGATCGGCTCGGCGGGCGAAGCGGTTTGCGGCGCCTGTGGCAGACGGCGGCTGCACCGGCGGCGCTGTCACCGCCGCCTCAGACGTGGCGGGCGCAACAACGGTCTCGCTCGGCTTTACCTCCGCTATATCGCTAGCCGCCGCTTGCGGCTGCGGCAAGCTGAGCACCAGCACGCGCGCCGCGCCATCACCGAGCCGTTGCGATTGAATTCGACGCTTTCTTGTCCCAACTGCAGAGACGCCGTCGCGCTGCCGACATCGAGTGCCTTGGCGGCAGCGGCGTGGATGCCGAGCGCGGACAAGGAATTTGCGTCGCCCAAGCTGTGCGCGCGCCGCTTCAGTCGCATGAACCAGCGCGCCATCCGCTGCGAAGACGGCGAGCGGTTCGTCGTCGCCGAACAGGCGGCGGACGCGCTCGGCAAGCGACAGTGCCGGCCCCGCCGGCTCGGTCGCAGCGATCAAGACCGCGGACTTGCCATCGGCCAGAACGAGGCGCGAGCAGGCGCAGGTCAGCGCGCGGCCGAAGCCAAGCCCAAAACCACGCAAGCGTTCGAGGCGCGGCGGGCCGGCCGATGGCAAGGTGGCGGCAAGGCGGATGATCTGCACGGCGGCCGGGTTGTTGGTGTCGAAGCGGCGCTGCACGCACTCACGCGTATCGGCGGCGCCGAACAGCGCCGCGCCGGCCGCATTCGCCCACAGCATCCGCGAGGCATCGGTGCTCCACAGCCAAGCGGGCCATGGGCTCGTCGCCGGCGCCGCAAGTCGCGGATCACGCAATAGGGCGAGTTCTGACTCTACAGACGTGCATACGACGGAACTCGTTTGGCTAAGGAAATCTTAATAGTGCGGGGGCGCTGCGGCGTCCATGGCGCGAAGCCGTCCGCCGCGGCCCTTGGCAGGGTAACCTTAATCGCAGCGCTCGCCGGTTTGGCCGCGCCATTTTGGGCCTTGCATGTCCGAGGCGAAATTACGGTAGGATCAAGCCGCCGGCCCTTGTTCGTGGAGCACCCCATGGCCCAAGGACCCCTTCGAGCAATTCGCAATCCCGAACGAGATGCGCAGCTTAGCCGAGCAGAGCGTGGTCCAGGCTCGCCAGGCCTTTGACGGTTTCCTCCAGGCGGCAAATCAGGCCATGGGCCAGTTCCAGGGGCAGGCTCAGACGGCCCGCAGCCGCGCCCAGGAAATCGCGCAAAAATCGATGACCTATGCCGAGCAGAATGTGGCGGCGACCTTCGATTTCGCGCAAAAGCTCATGCGCGCCAAGGACGCAGCCGAGCTCATGGGGCTGCAATCGGAATATCTCTCCCGCCAGATGCAGACAATTTCGGCCCAGGTTCAGGATCTTGGCCAAAGTGCTGCCAAAATGGCGATGGATGCTGCCAAACCTAAGACCTGATTGCGCCACAGGAATTTTCGCCTGAATGTTCGCCTCGGCGCGAAAACGCCAGAAGTTTCAATCCCTTAAAATATTTGTGCAATGCAATATATTCTGTTGCATTGCACCAAAAATGTGCTATATGTAAGGTCTGGAAGCCGCGGGCTTGGAAATTGTTGCGTTCGGTCACGAGGGTCAGCGCGAGGAGTAAGGCCTCGCGCAATGGGCGGCGACGCCAAGCAGATTATTCCGAGCGACAGCCCAATGAGTGATCAAGCAAGATCGAAGATCAAGGAAACAGCGATCATGGCTGAAGCCACCACAGCCCCCAAAGCGAAGACGAGCAAGCCCTGTGACGGGCGCGTTCGAAATGCCGAAATTCGAAATGCCGAAGTTCGACATCCCGAAGGTCGAGATGCCGGCTGCCTTCCGCGAATTCGCCGAGCGCGGCGTCGCGCAGGCCAAGGATACCTACGAGAAGATGAAGGCCGCCGCCGAAGAGGCGACCGACGTGCTCGAGACCACCTATTCGACCGCCACCAAGGGTGCCGCCGACTACGGCCTCAAGGTCATCGAGACGACCCGCGTGAACACCAACGCCGCATTCGATTTCTACGGCGAACTGATCACCGCGAAGTCGCTCTCCGAAGTGATCGAGCTGTCGAGCGCGCATGCGCGCAAGCAGTTCGAGGCGCTCACGGCACAGAGCAAGGAACTCGGCGCCCTGGCGCAGAAGGTCGCCACCGAGACCGCCGAGCCGATCAAGAGCGGCATGAACAAGGCGTTCAGCAAGGTCGCTTAAGTCCGGCGCCTGCGGCCGCGTTCCAAAGTGTTACGGTTAAGGGAAAGCCCGGGTTCATGCCCGGGCTTTTGCTTTGCCGCGTGCGCCTTGCCGGCCTGACCTTCAGCCTTGCCAAAATAGAGCCTTGCCCATAGGTTCCGCACGCTTGCCGACCGCGAGCCCGTGCAGCTGTAGCTCAGTTGGTTAGAGCGCTTGACTGTGGATCAAGAGGTCGGTGGTTCGAGTCCACCCAGCTGTACCATTCAGACCAGCGAATATTGCCGCAATTCTCCCATGAGGCGCGCGGCCGTACGCCACGGCCTTCGTCGCCGCGCAGGATAAGGATCGGCGCTTCAATTTTTTCAGATTCAAGCGATGACGCAGTCGAATTGCCGGCGCCGGCGACATCGCGTGTCATGAGTTTGGCCTTGGTTTCTTGGGCTTGCTCCATCGCCGGGCTCCGATAACAATATCACGGCATGGCCTTCGTTCCTGCTTTGCACGGAGGGTAGACCGATGTCGGGCATCCATCACGTTACGGCGATTTCCGGCAAGGCCGCGCGCAATTGGGATTTTTATACGCGCGTCATCGGGCTGCGCTTCGTCAAGAAGACGGTGAACTTCGACGACCCCGGCACCTATCATCTCTATTATGGCGACCGGGTCGGCCATCCCGGCACCATCCTCACGTTCTTCCCGTGGGAGCATGCGGCGCCGGGGCGTGGCGGCGTCGGCCAGGCACAGCAGACGACATTCCGCGTCCCGGCAAGCGCCATCGGCTATTGGACGCACCGGCTTGTCGAGAACGGCGTGACCCACGAGGCGCCGGAAAAACGTTTTGGCGACACGGCGCTGTCGTTCACCGATCCCGACGGCATGAGTCTCGCGCTGGTCGGCGTTGCCGGAGCTGAAGCCGAGCCGGCATGGAGCGCCGGCACCATTCCCGCCGAACACGCGGTGCGTGGTTTTCACGGCGTCACGCTGATGGTCGAAGACGCGGCGCGCACGGCCGCGGTGCTGACCGATGTTTTGGGCTTCAAGGACGGCGGCCGGGATGGAACGCTGTCCCGCTTGCGCGCCCGCGAGGCGGTCGGCGGCGTCATCGATATCCGCGAAGCGAAGGGTTTTTTGCCCGGGCGGCTCGGCCGCGGTTCGGTGCATCACATCGCGTTCCGCGCTGCGGACGACGCCAGCCAGGCGGCGATGGCGCAAAAGCTCGTCGCCGATCTCGGCTTGCGGCCGACCCATCAGCTCGACCGGCAGTATTTCCGCTCGGTCTATTTCCGCGAGCCGGGCGGCATTCTGTTCGAGATTGCAACCGATGTTCCGGGCTTTGCCGTCGACGAGCCAGTCGCGACGCTCGGCCACGATTTGAAGCTGCCGCCGTTTCTCGAGGCGCGGCGCAAGGAGATCGAAGCGGTGCTGCCCGAACTGCAGGCCACGGAACGGACGGCGTGATGGCCAAGACATTGTCCCTGTCCTTCATTCATCGTTTTGAAAAGGCCACCGAGCCCGATGCGCATCCGTTGCTGTTGCTGCACGGCACCGGCGGCGACGAGAACGACCTCATCCCGCTCGGCCGCATGATCGCGCCTGCGGCGCCGTTGCTTTCGCCGCGCGGAAAAGTCTTGGAAAACGGCATGCCGCGATTTTTCCGCCGTTTCGCCGAAGGCCGCTTCGACGAGGACGACGTGCGCCAGCGCGCCCAAGAGCTCGCGGATTTCATCGAACAAGCGCGAGCCCATTACGGCATCGCGCCGCCGATTGCGCTCGGCTATTCGAACGGCGCCAATATCGCCGCGGCGCTGTTGCTGCTGCGGCCGCAAACGCTGGCCGGCGCCATTCTGCTGCGGGCGACGCTGCCATTGTCGCAAACGACACCGGTCGACTTGGCCGGCAAGCCGGTCCTGATCGATTCCGGCGCCAGCGACCCGATGATGACGCCGGAAGGCGCCGCGCAGCTAGCGGCGCGCTTGCAGCAATATGGTGCTAGTGTCGAGCATCGCACCTTGCCGAGCGGCCATGAGCTGTCGCAGGCGGACGTCACGCTAGCACAAGCCTGGCTGCGGACACACGCGCAGCCAGCGGAGAAATGAGTTTGCGAAGGTAATAGTTTTGGGGCGACTGACGGGGGAGGCATCCGATGAAAACGGTGGCTTATGTTCTGAGCATTATCTGCGTCGTCGTCGCGATCATGTATTTCGTGCTGCCGGGGGGCTCATTGCCGACATTCTTGCCGGGCTACGTCGCCGGCTCGACGCACGTTCATAAGATGCACGGGTTCGCGGCCGCCACCGGAGCCATTGTGTTTTTGTTGATCGGCCTCTCGACGCGGCGCGCTAGAGCATGATCCCGAAAAAGTCCGTCGCCGGACTTACTTAATCCGGCGATGGAGACCGGTTTCCCGCCTTCGCGAAGCCCGCTTCGGCGGGCGAAGGAAGGTCGGATACGATCATGCGCAAACGAGAATCCATTTTCACTTCTGTGAAATCTTCTGCAGCACCGGCAGCCAGGTGTCCTGCTCCTTCTGCACGAAGGCGAGAACCTGCTCGGGCGTCATGGCGCGCGAATAGCTGCCGATATTGCTGAGCCGCTGCTTGAAGTCCGGATCGCTGACCACTTTAGCCAGATCGACGCTGATCTTGCCGACGATCGGCGCCGGCGTGCCGAGCGGCGCCACCAGCACTTGCCAGCCGCGCGCGGCAAATCCCGGAATGGTCTCGGCCACGGTCGGCAGGTCGGGAAACTGCGGCAGCCGTTCCGGCGACGCCACCGCGATCAGCTTCACCTGCCCGGCTTTGACCGACCCGACGATGCCCGAATAACCCTCGATGATCATCGACACGCGGCCACCGACGACGTCGGCAAGCGCCGCCGCCGGCCCGCCGTTATAGGGCACCGGCAACAGGCTGATGTCGGCGCGATCCTGGAACACCAAGCCGGTGAGATGCGTGAGCCGGCCGACGCCGGTCACCGCAATGGAAATCTTGCCCGGGTCCTTTTTGGCGAGCGCGATCAATTCCGGCAAGGTCGAGACGCCGAGCGACGGCGTCACCGCAAAGAACATCGGATTTTCCGCCGTATAGCCGATCGGAATGAAATCGCGCGGCAGTTTTAGCGGCAGATTGGGCGCGACCGACGGCAGCGAGGCGAAGGTCGACAGCGCCGGCATGAACAGCGTGTAGCCGTCCGGGATGGCGTCGGTCGCTGCGCGCGCGGCGATGCTGCCGTTGGCGCCCGGGCGATTGATCACGATGACCTGCTGGCCCCAGATTTTGCTCAAGCCCTCGGCGACAAAACGCGCGTCGACGTCCGGCGTGGCGCCGGGCGCCGCGTCGGCGATGATCGTCACCGGCTTTTCGGGATAATTGCCCGCTTGCGCATGCGCGGCAGGAGCCAGCGGCAAGGTCAGCAGGCCAACGCCGGCAAGGCCGAGCCCAATGATTGTCTTCATGTCATCCTCCCTCGCCGCCAATCCTTCACGCAACGACGCTTGGTCTCAACGTTACCAAACGCCGCACGTTGCGGCGCTGCTCGATTTTTCCGGTTCCAAGAGCGAATAGTCCGGGATTCAGGGTAAACGCACTTCAGGACGGCTTTACCTTAACAAGTTATTGCGCCCCGGCGGCGATGCATCCTTAGCGATTCTCACCTATCACTTTGAACGGGCCTCTCATTTCGTCCAGTGGACCGTGACACACGCGACACCAGTACAGGCGTACGGGACTGCGGATGCGCTGGCGAAAGCCGGACATGCGGCCGTGGCGCGTCTGGCTACGCTGTCGCGGGAATTCGCGCCCGATCTCGGCGTCGTCATCCACGACAATCTGGAGTCTGCGGAAAGCGAGTGGCGCCGCTTCGAAGACATCGCCGACTGCACCGCGTTCCAAAGTTTCGATTGGCTCGCCACCTGGCACCGGCACATCGGACGGCCCGACGGCGTGCGGCCCGTCATCGTCGTCGGTTCCTATGCGGATGGCGAGACCGCGTTCATCCTGCCGCTTGCCATCGCCCGCGAGCGTGGCATCAAGCGGCTGTGCTGGTTCGGCCAGGAACAGTGCGACTATAACGCGCCGCTGTTGGCGCGCGATTTTGCTGAGCGCGTTTCGCCCGAGCGCTTCCTCGCCGCCTGGCGCGCGCTGCGCCAACAGATGCAGCGCGACCCCCGGCTGCGCCACGATTGGATCGAGCTGGAGAAGATGCCGCAAATGGTCGGCACCCAGGTCAATCCGTTCCTCTCTCTCGACGTCACCGCCAATGCCTCCGGCGCGCATCTCACGCAACTCGGCGGCGACTGGGAGAAATTCTATTTCGCCAAGCGCTCGTCGGCGACGCGCCGGCGCGACCGCGCCAAGCGCCGGCACATGTCGGAATATGGCGAGGTCCGCTTCGTCACCGCGACCGAGATCGACGACGCGCGGCGCACGCTGGAAACGTTGATCGATCAGAAGCACCGCGCCTTCGCCCGCCGCGGCATTCGCGATATTTTTGCGCGGCCGGGATTGCGCGAATTCTTTCTCGACCTGGCGTCAAATCCGAAAATCCGCCATCGCTTCCACATCAGCCGCGTCGAAATCGGCGACACTTGGGCGGCGGCGAATTTCGCCATCCTGTTCGGCGATTGTTATTATCACGTGCTGGCGAGTTACGAAGACGACGCTGCGGTGTCGCACTTCGGACCCGGTGCGCTGCATCTGCGCGAATTGCTCGCGCACGCGATCAAGCTTAGGCTTCGGCGTTTCGATTTCACCATCGGCGACGAGCCGTACAAGGACGAATGGTCCGATACCAGCGTCAAACTTTACGATCACAGCGCGGCGGCGACCTGGCGCGGCTGGCCGCTGAGCGCCGCGTCGACGGCGCGGCGCCGGCTCAAGCGCTTCGTCAAGCAAACGCCGGCGATCTGGAAACTGGTCTCGCGCCTGCGTGCCGCGATCGGTGCGCTCGCGCATCCGAAAGCGTCGCCGCGGCAAGCCGCCACAACGAGCCCTACCGCCACGGCGCAGCCGCAACCTGCGCTCGCCTGCGTCATGGGCGACATGGATTTGTTGCAGCCGATCGCGGCGGCCGGCATTCCCTGCGCCGTAGTGACACGGCCGGGCGTGCCCTCGCTCTATTCGCGCTTCGCGCGCGCGCGCCTGCCTTGGGGCGATTTTTCGCAAAACACCGATGCGCTACTCGATGCGCTTGAGCGCTTCGGCAATGCCCAGCGCGAACGGCCTGTGCTGTTTTATGAAGAGGACGCGCAGCTTTTGTTCATCTCGCGCCATCGCGAACGGCTGGCAAAATCCTTCCGCTTCGTCATCGCCGATGCAACCCTGGTCGAAGATCTGCTCGACAAGGCGCGGCTCCAGGACTTGGCGCAGCGCCACGGCTTGCCGGTGCCGCCGGCGCGCCAGTTTCATCCCGTTGCCGTCGAGCCCGATGATCTCGACTTTGCCTTTCCCGTCGTCATTAAGCCGCTGACCCGCCTTGAGCGCTGGAACGACGTTTTTGGATTGCGCAAAGCGCTTGAGGTCAAGGACATCGATGCGTTGCGGTCACTGTGGCCGCAATTGCTCGACGCCGGCGTCGACCTTCTGGCGCAGCAGCTGATCCCCGGCGCCGAAGCGCAAATCGAAAGCTATCACTGCTACGTCGATCAGCGCGGCAGCATCGCCGGCGAGTTCACTGGACGCAAGATTCGCACTTTTCCGGTTGCCTACGGCCACACCACGGCGCTCGAGATCACCAATGCGGCGGACGTGCAACGTCAAGGCCGCGACATCGTCGAGCGGCTCGGGCTGACCGGCGTCGCCAAGCTCGATTTCAAGCGCGACCAAGCGGGCGCGCTGCATCTGTTGGAGATCAATCCCCGCTTCACGCTGTGGCACCACCCGGCCGCCGTCGCCGGCGTCAACATCCCGGCGCTGGTCTATGCGGATTTGACCGGAACGCCGCGGCCGGCGACGACGCCCGCGAAAGCGGGCGTGCGCTGGTGCCGCGCCTGGAAGGATTTTCCGGCCGCGCGCGCGGCCGGCGTGCCGCTGACGACGTGGTTGCCCTGGGCGATCGGTTGCGAGGCAAAATCGGCGCTGTCGTGGAGCGACCCGATGCCGGTTCTGCGCTCGACGCTGCATCGCCTTTTGCCTGGAAACGGCGGACAAAAGCCTGCGCAACCGGGCGCATGGAGATGGAGCGATCTGTGAGGCTCGCGCTCATATCCGACATTCACGCCAATCTCGAGGCGCTGGAGGCGACGTTCTACGACATTGCCGAACGCTCGATCGACCGCATCGTCTGCCTCGGCGATATCGTCGGTTACAATAGCGACGCCGCCGCTTGCATCGCGCTGATCCGCGGCGCCGACTGCGTGTGTGTCGCCGGCAATCATGATCTCGCCGTCTGCGGCCGGATCACGACGCGCAAGTTCTCGAGCGCCGCCGCGCGTGCCGTCGCCTGGACGCGCGAGCAATTGAGCGACGACGATCTCGATTTTCTGGAAAACCTGCCGCTCAAGGCCAATATCGGCAACCGCCTCATCGCCGTGCACGGCGCGCTGCATCCCGAGACCGGCTGCGAAAGCGTGCGGCTCGACAACGATAACAACCGGAAGCAAAGTTTTGACGCGCTGATGACGCATCCGTCCGGCGCGCGCATCTGCGCCTTCGGCCATACGCACCACGCCGCGGTCTACGAGTTGCGGGGAAATCGCGTGGCGATGAGCGCGGAAGAGCACGTCCAACTGCGCGACACGTCGTATTACCTGATCAATCCGGGCACGATCGGCGAGCCGCGTTCGGCCGAACGCCGCGCCACCTACATGATCCTCGATCTGGCGCGCCGCACCGTGACGACGCGCTACGTCGATTATCAGGCATCGGCCGAGTTCGCCGCCACGCATCGGCCCGGGCTTGCTTCGCGTTTTGGCCTGGCGGGGTTTGGCCTGGCGAGCTTGGCAAGCCGATGGCGCGGCTAACCGCGTTTTCGCGTTAGCGGTCGGTCCGATCGAGATTTTCCGTCATCCGCGCAACGATGCGCCGGAACGCGGCGAGATCGCGCGGCGCGATGCCCTCCTCCGCTTCGTCAGTGATGGTTCGCGCCACCGTCAGCAATTCGCCGCGTAGCCGCTTTGCCTTCGCGGTGAGGAAAACCAGCACCTTGCGGCGGTCGTCGTCGCCGCGCACGCGGCGGATCAGCCCGGATTTCTCCATGCTACGCAGCGCGATCACCGTGGTCGGCTCCATCATGCCGACCCGCGCCGACAATTCACGTTGTGAGAGCCCGTCGGTGATCCACAACACGCGCAGAAAATACCATTGGCCGCGGGTGACGCCGTAGGCGGCGATCCGCCGTTCCAAGAGCCGCTGAAAGGCGCGGTGCGCGTCGCGCACCAGATATCCGGAACTTAGTCGCGGCGGGAACTCGACGGCGTGACGCGGCGGCAGCTTGGTTTTCGATAGGGGGCGCGGCGGCATCGGCGTTGACAGGTCGCGGTGCGTTTCCGATAATTACTTAGAAATCTATGCAATGGGAACGCCGACAATGCAACAGCCGCTGCGTAAGGAACAACAACAAACGCCCCCGACGCCGAACCAGGCCTTCGACCTGCGCGCGACGCTCGAATGGCTGCGCGCCGCCGGCGAATTGATCGAGACCGACAAGGAGGTCGATCCCGACCTGCAGGTCACCGGCCTGCAGAAGCACATGGACGGCGGCTGTCCGATCCTGTTCAACAACGTCAAGGGCAAGCCGAACCACAGGGTCATCACCAATCTGTTCGGCGACATTTCGATCATCAACCGCATGTTCGGCTGGAAAGACGACGCCGAGCGCGTGAGGAAGCTGGCGCACGCGCTGTCGCATCCGCTCAAGCCGGTCGAGATCGCGCAGAGCGAAGCGCCGTGCCAGGAATTCGTCGTCGAGAAGCCTGACGACGTCAACAAATGGATGGTGCCGATCCGTCACACCACCTACGAGCCCGAGCTCACCGTCGGCTCCGGCATCCGCTGCGTCACCGGCGCGCAATTCGATGGCGGCTCCGACCTCGGCTACAACCGCATGAATTTCCGCTGGGGCAATGTCGGCACGTTCCAGATCTCGCCGGGCTCGCATATGTGGCAGGTGGTCAACAAATATTACAAGGAAGACCAGCCGGTGCCGATCACCATGTGCTTCGGCGTGCCACCGGCGTGCACGCTGATGGCCGGCGCCGGCTTCGACTATGCGGTGCTGCCGATGGGTTGCGACGAGATCGGCATCGCGTCCGCGGTGCAGGGCGCGCCGATCCGGCTTGTGAAAGCGCGCACCGTCGACGCCATGGCGCTGGCCGATTGCGAACTGGTGCTCGAAGGCTATGTCAATCCGCGCGACCGCCGCTTCGAGACCAAGGAAGCCGAAGATGCCGGCGTGCAGGGCCGCTATCACTTCCACCCCGAATGGGCCGGCTACATGGGCAAGTCCTACAAGGCGCCGACCTTCCACGTCACCGGCATCACCATGCGCAAGCCGGAGATCCAAGCCGATCATCTTTGCGCTCGGCGTCCACATGCTCGACGACCACAATATCGACACCACCGTGCGCGAGGCGGCGATCTACGAGCTGTGCAACCGGCTGCAGCCGGGCATCGTGCAGAACGTGGTGATCCCCTACTGCATGACCGATTGGGGCGGCTGCATCATCCAGGTGAAGAAGCGCCACCAGATCGACGAAGGCTGGCAGCGCAATTTCATGGCCGCCGCGCTGTCGTGCTCGCAAGGCATGCGGCTTGCCATCGCGGTCAGCGAGGATGTCGATCCCTATTCGATGGACGACATCATGTGGTGCCTGACCACGCGGGTGAACCCGCGCACCGATATCTTGAACCCGATCCCCGGCGGCCGTGGCCAGACCTTCATGCCGGCCGAGCGCATGACCGCGGGTGACCGGCAATGGACCGCGTCCAACACCCAGTTCGAGGGCGGCATGGGCATCGATGCCACGGTGCCGTTCGGTTACGAGAGCGACTTTTTGCGTCCGGTCTATCCGGTCGACAAGGTGAAGCCGGAGGATTGGTTCTCCAAAGAGGACATCGCCAACGCCAAAAAGCGCATGCACGGCTGGGTGAATTCGCTGGCGCGGACCGGGAGATAAGTTGTAGCCCGGGTTGAGCGGAGCGAAACCCGGGATTCGACCGCGAGGCTTCCCCGGATTTCGCTCCGCTTAATCCGGGCTACAGTCCAAAGGGAGTGAGTCATGCGAAAATCGATCACAGGCGCGATCGCTGCGAGCATTCTCTCGATCTGCGTCGCAACAGCGCTGGCGCAAACGGCGCCGGCGAAGAGCGCCGATACGGCCAAGGGCAAAGCCCTGGTCGACGCCAAGGGCCTGACGCTCTACACGTTCGACCGCGATGCCGCCGGCAAATCGAACTGCAACGGCCAATGCGCCACCAATTGGCCGCCGCTGCTGGCCGGCGCCGACGCCAAGGCATCGGGCGACTGGACCATCGTCACCCGCGACGACGGCGGCAAGCAATGGGCCTACAAGGGCAAGCCGCTCTATGAGTTTGCCAAGGATACCAAGCCGGGCGACGTGACCGGCGACGGCGTCAACAGCGTCTGGCACATCGCGGCGCCGTAAGCTCCGCCGCGCTGTTTGCGATCAAACAATGCTGCACCGGCGCAGAAAGCGGCCTTGATCGCTGTAAAAAAAGAGACACCGGATGCCCGAAACATCCGATCGGCGCCTCTATTTCCCCCACGTCGCGCGCAACCGCGAGCCGATCCTCGAAGTTTTGCGGCGCGTGCTGCCGCGCCAAGGCCTGGTGCTCGAAATCGCCAGCGGCGGCGGCGAACATGCGGCTTACTTTGCGAGCAATCTCCCCGGCGTGATCTGGCAGCCGACCGACGCCAATTCCGAAATGTTCGAGAGCATCGCCGCGCACCGCGCCGCTGCCGGCGTCGCCAACTTGCTTGAGCCGCTCCATCTTGACGTGGCGGCGGAGCAATGGCCGGTCGAACGGGTCGACGCGATGGTCTGCTGCAACATGATTCACATCGCGCCTTGGGCCGCCACCGAAGGCCTCATCGCCGGCGCGGGGCGAACGCTCCGACGCGGTGCGCCACTTTATCTCTACGGTCCTTTTAAGGTCGAAGGCCGGCACACTGCGCCGAGCAATGAGGACTTCGACACCAGTTTGCGCGCGCGAAATCCACTATGGGGCGTGCGCGATCTCACCGACGTGTCGAGCCTGGCGAAGCGTCACGGCTTTGCGCTTGCCGAAACCGTGCCGATGCCTGCCAACAATTTCAGCGTCATTTTTCGGCGCGCGTAGCTGATAAGCCGCCGCGTCACGCCGGCATATTCGACGGCCAATGCAGCGTATAAAACTCGACAGGCTCCATCCGGCCTTTGACCGGCGCCTGCCGCAATTCGCAGCCCTCGATGTCGAGGCCGCCGGCTTCGGCCGCCGGACGCGACACGATCATCACGCAATCGAATTCCTTGGTCAGGCTTTCCAGCCGCGCGCAGGTGTTCACCGTATCGCCTATTGCGGTGATGATTTGCGAGCGCGGCGGCCCCATGGCGCCGACGATGGCTTCGCCGTAATGGATGCCGATGCCGATCCGCAGCGGCTCCTTGAGATCGTTGCGCAGCCGGTAGTTCAGCTGATCGAGGGCCGCCAGCATCTCGCGCGCGCCGCGCAGCGCATCGGCCGCGCCGCGCGTCGGATCGTCTTCGTATAGCCCGTAGAGCGCCATCAAGCCGTCGCCGGTGAATTGCGAATAGTGGCCGTTGGTCGCGACCAGCGCCTTGGTCATGTCGTGGAAAAACTGATTGAGGATGAACAGCACGTCATAAGGCAGCTTGGCCTCGCCCAACGTGGTCGAGCCGCGCATGTCGACGAACACCACGGTGATCGGGCGCTCGCGCCCCTCGAGCCCGCCGCGCACCGTGCCGTCGATGGCGCCGGCGTCCGCGGCCAGAAGCGGCATCACGGCGATGTCGGCGACGGGGCGAATCTGGCAAGCGAGCCGCATGCCCGGCGTGCCGCCGATGCGCTCGAGCGCGATCGCCTCCAGGCCCGACGCGGCGGGAAGCCGGTCGAGGCCCTTGGTCACCAGGATGCGGCAGGTGGTGCAGCGCGCCCGGCCGCCGCACACCGAGGCGTGTGCAATGCCGTTCTCACGCAGCGTCTCCAGCACCGTCGCTCCAGGCAGGATCGGCACGCTGCGTCCGCCCGCATGCGCCAGCATCGGCGGCCGGCGGCGGCGATGATACCAGCCGCGGATGCCGCGCGCGGCAAACGGCAACAGCACGAGCCCGGCATAAATGCCCCAGCCGGCGTATTCGATCCGGTGGACACCGACCACAGCCTCTTGGGTGACGTTGGCATCCTCGATCGAACTCGCGGACATAATCCGGATCTTTTGCCTCGCGCAGCACCTCGTTGCCGGCCGAGACGTAGCCGGCCAGCGCCAACGCCGGCAGCAGCAGCGCTATTCCGAACAGCCAGATGCGCACGTCCGGATACCAGACCTTGGTACGCAGCCAGAAATGAATGCCGATGCAGGCATGGGTCCATACCGTGAGCACGCC
Source organism: uncultured Alphaproteobacteria bacterium (assembly GCA_963724715.1). Classification (GTDB taxonomy): domain Bacteria; phylum Pseudomonadota; class Alphaproteobacteria; order Rhizobiales; family Xanthobacteraceae; genus BOG-931. The sequence goes on from CAVRVV010000009.1 coordinate 2,103,777, forward strand.
CAGCACCTGCAGCACGCCGAGCCAGGGCGCGAACAGCCACTGCGTGAGCAGCACCGTGTTGTAGTAGCTCGTGACGTCGAAGGCGCTGGCGGCAACGCGCGTCGCCGAGACGTGCGGGATCAGAAGCGCGGGAATGCACAGGCCGAGCAGGAGCTGCGCCCATTCCCAGCGGATCAGGCGGAGCGAACGCCGGATATAGATCGACCACAAGGCGTTGCTGAAGTGGACGACGAAGGCTGTCGCCAGCAGCACCGTGCCGGCCAAGGTCCGCCAGGGAAACATCAGAAAGTCGAGCACCTTGCCGGCGGTCTCCAGCGACACCAGCAGGAACGCATGCGCGGTGAGATGGCAGATCACGAACGAAAGCATCACCAGCGCGCTGGCCAGCCGCAGGCTGCTTCTGGAAATTGCATGTTTCCAAGTCATGCCCGCGTTCCCGCATCGAGCGTCAGCACGTCTCGGCGTAGCACAATAACCAGGATCATCGGGGTTTGAAATTATTCCCGTCCCGGCTCCACGAGGCCACCAAAGCGCGGCGATCGAGCTTGCCGCGTTCGGTCTTGGGCAGCGACGCGCTGATGACGATCTGCTTTGGCGCCTTGAAGGCCGGCAGCACCTTTGCGCAATAGCGCAACAGCTCGGCGGCATCGACCGGCGCGCCCGGCCGCGTCACCACGTAGCTGACCACTTCCTCGCCATAAACCGCATCCGGCACGCCGACGGTCGCGGCTTCGATCACGTCGGCGCGCTGCATCAGATAAGAGTCGATCTCGACCGGTGAGATTTTGGCGCCGCCGCGGATGATCTGCTCCTTTTCGCGTCCGGTGAGCATTAGGAAACCGTCGGCGTCAAGGCAGCCGAGATCGCCGGTGCGGAAGCGGCCGCGGCTGTGGATTTTGATCGCCCCGTCGTCGCCGAGATAGCGGAACGGGTGATCGGGCCAGCCACCAAGCTCGACATAGCCGGTCTCGCCCGGCGGCAGATGCCGGCCATCGGCGTCGACGATGGCGAGATCGTGATAGGCCAGTGGCTTCCCGACGGTGCCGAGGCGGCGCTGCTCGCCGGGAACAGCGGCAATCCAGCTCACCTCGCTGGCGCCGCAGCCTTGCGCCACGGCAATCCCGAATTTCTGCTCGAACCGCTTCCACTCTTCGACCAAGAGCGGCGCCGAACTCGATGTGATGAAGCGCAGCTTCGGCAAATTGTCGCCATGCGCGCTTTGTTCGCTGTTGAGCAGAATATTGATCGTCGTCGGATTGCCGGCGGCGATGGTCACGCCGCGCTCGCGCAGATGCTGGAAGAAACGGCTGGCCGAGAATTTTTCGGCCAGAACCAGGGTCGCGCCGCGGTTGACGATGGTCAGCGCGCCCAAGGTCTGCGCCGAGTTCCAGCTGAACGGGCGGAAATCGTAAAGCCGGTCGGCCGCCGTGATGCCCCAGCCAGCGGCGAGCGGATCGATGTTGAGCAGATATTCGCGGAAATTCAGCACCACACCCTTGGGCTGCGCGCTGGTGCCCGAGGTGAACAGGATGATCGCGTCGTCGTCGGGCCGCGCCGCTTGCGCCGGGTCGCCCGGCACGCAACGCGCCAGTTCGGCGAACAGCGTATCCGGCTCAGGCTTGTCCGAGCGCCCGATCCGCAAGCGCGGTGCCGACGTTGCGGCCAACAGATCGTCGAGCTGCAGGCCGGCCTGATACAGAATGAGCTTCGGCTTGAGGCGTTCGAAAATATTGTCGAGCTGGTTGCGGTTCATCTCGACATGGATGGTGCAGAGCGTCGCGCCGTTGGCCATGACGCCAAAATAACAGAGCAATTGCTCGATCGAATTGTTGGCAAGCAGTGCAACCCGGTCGTTCGGCCCAAGGCCGCTCTGCCGCAACAACGTGGCGAAGCGTCCGACCGTCTCGCGCAACTGGCCGTAGCTGACGCTGCGCCCATCGTCCGCCGACACGACCCATGTCTTGTCCGGCGCGGCAAGCGCGGCGCGCGCGATCCAGTCGTGCAACAGGTTTGAGCCGGCGTCTTCTGGCATGATAGGATGGGTTGAGGCTAATTCCTTAGCATTATAAGCATTTCGCGGCGGCGCGAAACAAGGGTGCAATTCATGGCGGAACAGAAGTTTATGCCGGATCCCAAGGGCTTCCTGCCTGATCCCAAGGGCTTCCTGCCTGATCCAATGTCCACGCCGCTCGGCGATGGAACTTCGAGCTCCGCCGGCTCGAATACCGCGCCGTTTCTGCCCTACCACGATTTGCGGCAATGGCTGGAAGAGGCGAAAAAGCTCGGCGAGGTGAAAGAACTCGGCGGGCTCACCTATCAGCAGGATATCGGCATGGTCGCGGAAATGTCGGCCCATGCCGACGACGCGCCGTGCTTCGTGTTCGACGACGTTCCGGGGACGCTCAAAGGCAGCCGCCTCCTGGTTAATTTCTTTGCCGGCAAGCGCAAGAACATGACGCTCGGATTTTCCACCGAGCTGTCCAAGCTCGAGCTGAGCGAGAGCTTCCGCGTCAATCACGCCGGCATGCTCAAGCGCATCCCGCCGAAATTCGTCGACACCGGTCCGGTGATGCAGAACGTCATGCAGGGCGACACGATCGACGTCACCAAATTCCCGGCGCCGCAATGGCATCCGCAGGACGGCGGCCGCTATATCGGCACCGGCTGCTACAACATCATGCGCGATCCCGACGACGGCTGGATCAATTGCGGCACCTACCGGGTCATGATCCACGACCAGAAATCGCTCGGCTTCTACATCTCGCCCGGCAAGCACGGCCGGGTGATGCGCGACAAATACGCCGCGCGCGGCGAGCGCATGCCGGTGGTCATCGTCTGCGGCGGCGATCCGATGAGTTTTTTGATGGGCTCGAGCGAAGTGCCGCCGGGCGTCTGCGAGCTCGACATCATCGGCGGCATGCGCGGCCAACCGGTCGAGGTGATCAAGGGCCCGATCACCGGCCTGCCGATCCCGGCCAATGCCGAGATCGCCATCGAAGGCTTTGTCGAGCCCGACAATGTGCGGCTCGAAGGCCCGTTCGGCGAATGGACTGGCTATTACGCCAGCGACCACCGGCCCGAGCCGGTGATCGACATCAAGGCGATCTATCATCGCCACGAGCCGATCCTGCTCGGCTGCGTGCCGCAGCGGCCGCCGGACGAGATCTGCCGCTACCGCGCCATCGTGCGCTCGGCGCTGTTGCGCGAGAACATCGAGAAGGCCGGCGTCCCCGGCGTCACCGCGGCCTGGGCGCACGAGGTCGGCAATGCGCGGCTGTTCCTCGCCGTCGCGGTGAAGCAGCGCTATCCGGGCCACGGCAAGCAGGCCGGCCACATCGCCGCGCAATGCCACGTCGGCGCCTATTGTGGGCGCTACGTGATCGTGGTCGACGACGACATCGACGTCTCGAACCTCGAAGAAGTGATCTGGGCGCTGATCACGCGCTCGGATCCCGCCACCTCGATCGACATCATCCGCGGCGCCTGGTCGACGCCGCTCGATCCGCGCATCGAGCCCGAGCGGAAAGCAGCCGGCGATTACACCAACAGCCGCGCCGTGATCGACGCCTGCCGGCCGTGGCACTGGCGCGACCAATTCCCGGCGGTCAACATGCCGTCGGCCGAGGAGCGGCGCATCGGACTGCAAAAATTCGGCCATCTGATGAAGGGCTGACACCGCAGCGCACAACTGCCTGCTGCCGATTAATCTTGACGAATCAGGCCGCTAGGCGATAGCGCGTTTGCTTGGGCGGGGTCTGAGCATCTGTAAGTCGCCAGCGCATTTTCAGTTGTTTCCAGGCGGTTAATGGCAAGGTAACCAGCTGTTAACCATTTGCGTCGTCACGTTCGTTGTATTGGACAACAATCGACGCGCCACAGATGGCACTCAACGGCAAGGCACAAGGCAACGGTTGGCTGGATCAAGCCGCCCGTCTCGCCGTCACGCATGTGACGCCCGTAGCGAAGCGGGCGCAGTCTTCGCTGGCTGCTACCGAGACGGAATTCGACGCGGCAGCGGACGACAGAGAAACCGTACTCGCCGAGGAACTCGAATTGACACGCGCCAGGGCGGCCGGCCTTGAACGGCGCCTGGCCCAGGAGACGGCCGCGAAACAAACACTCGGCGAGCAATTCGAGGCGGCGGATGCGCGGACCGTCGAGCTCGAGAACGAGCTGGCCGCGGCGCACGACGAGCTCTCGCTTCGCGATAACGAAAACCAGTCGTTGCGAACCTCGCTCGATCTGGCAATGACCGAGAACGCCAGTTTGACCGAGCGCCTGGCAAAGCGCGAGGCCGCGCAGCATTCAACGGGCTCCCAGCTCGAATACCTGCAGACCGCGCTGGCGACGGCCGAAACCGAGTGCACCAGACTCTTCAGTGAAGCTCGGGATTTCCGGATCGAAGCCAGCACACTGAATGACGTTCTGGCAACGATGACATCGCGTGCCGAGGTCGCGGAGCGACTGCTCGCCGACGCGCGCGAATGCCTGACTGACCGCATAGCGGAAAACGCCGTCACCGAGCGCAACCTCGCCGACGCCAGTGTCGCCCGGCGCGACGGCGAGCGTGACCTTCATGAACTGCAGGATTTGCTGCGCCTGAAACAATGCCAAATCAACGAGCTCGAACAGTCGCGTCTGCAGCTCATCGCGGCCACCAATACGTTGCTGAAAACCTTCCAAAACCGCGACGCGGCCCTGGTCCGCGCCGACGGGGAGATCAGGGTTCTCAACGCGCGGATTGTCGAGCTCGAGGCCAAGATCGCGCAGTTCGAGGCGCAATCGCGCCAAGCCGCCAGCCGGCGGCAAACCGCCAAAGCCCCTGCTCAATCGCAGCAAACCGTGCTCCTCCCCGCCAGCGATGACGGCGGCGAGAAGATCCGGAAGAAATGGGCGGAGCTGGCCCGCGAATTGGCCAAATTGGCGAAGCTCAAACCGCAACTGGTGACGCCGATCCAGGGCGGCTCATCGCTGCTGGCCAGCACCATCACGTTCTAATCGCTCTCCCTAATCGCTCTCCAAAAGTTTTGGCATTTGCTGTAAAGCAGTGCCGATGAGCTGGAATTCCCATTGGCCCGACCTGCCGTTCGACGCCTGGAGCGAGACCTGCGACACGCTGCAATTGTGGACGCAGATCGCCGGAAAAGTGCGGCTCGCCTGCACGCCGCTCGTCAATCATTGGTGGAACTCAACCTTCCGCGTCAACGCGCGTGGCCTGGTTGCGCCGCAAAACCGCTGCGGTGACCGCACCTTCGACATCCTGTTCGATCTCGTCGACCATAAGTTGTGCGTCGCCACGAACGACGGCCGCGTCGAGAGCTTTGCGCTCAAGCCGATGCCGGTCGCCGATTTCTATGTCGAGTTCATGGAACGGCTGCGCAGCCTCGACATCGACGTGCCGATCTGGACAACACCGTGCGAAATCGAAAACGCGGTGCCATTCGACGAGGATCACCTCCATGCGCAATACGACCCCGAATACGTCGCGCGCTTCCATCAGGCGCTGGTGCAATCGGCCCGGGTCATGACCGAATTCCGCTCGCGCTTCATCGGCAAAGTGAGCCCGGTGCATTTCTTCTGGGGCAGTTTCGATCTCGCGGTGACGCGCTTTTCTGGCCGGACCGCGCCGCCGCCCCATGGCGTCACACCCAACGTCGCCAGCTGGGTGATGGCCGAAGCCTATTCGCATGAAGTCTCGAGTTGCGGTTTCTGGCCCGGCAACGGCGGCTACGGCCGCGCGGCATTTTATGTCTATGCCTATCCGGAGCCGGCCGGCTACGGCGACACGCCGCTGCGCACCGCGGACGCGTTCTACGACAAGGACCTCGGGCAATTCATTCTGCCCTACGAGGCAGTGCGCCACGCCCGCGATCCCGACGCGCTGCTGCTCGGCTTCCTGCAGGACACCTACGAAGGCGCCGCCGATCTGGCGCAGTGGGATCGCGAGGCGCTGGAGCGCAGTTGATCGCCTACGCCGCCGCGGCGGCTTGCGCCTTCTTGTCCAGCACAAAATCGTAATGCACGACGTAGAACGGCTCGTTCATCAACTCGCCGCTCGGCGTCTTGCTGCCGGCCGGCATCTTCTGAAAGTCGACGATCAGCGGCTCTTTCACGCCATAGACCGCGTCGTGCTCGATCCACTTGTCGCCGGACTGGAACAGATGGGTCACCAGGCCGTGATAGCCGGGCGCATCGAGGGCGAAGTGAATATGCGCCGGCCGCATGTGGCTCAGATTGGTGCGGTTCATCAGCTCGCCGATCGTGCCGTCCATCGGGATGGTGTAGGCGATCGGCGCCACGGTGCGGATCAGATAGGAGCCGTCGGGCTGCGAGCGATAAAGCCCGCGCATCCACGGGCCTTCGATCTCCGGACGCTGCGCCTCGTAGAGCCCATCACCGTCGGTCTGCCACAAATCGAGCACCGCGCCGGAAACCGGCTCGCCCTTGACGCCGTGCACCGTGCCGGTGACGAAGCAGGCGATGCCGGGCGCGTTGACCGCCATGTTGCCGCCGTTGGCGACAGCCGGCGCATCGGGCACGTGGAACGGGCCTTCGACCGTGCTCGGCGTCGCGCCGTTCGATTGCCGGTGATTGATGGCGTCGACCAGCATGCTGATGCCGAGAACGTCCGACATCAGGATGAATTCCTGGCGCTTGTCGTCGCACATCTGTCCGGTGCGGGTGAGGAAATCGATCGCAGTCGCCCATTCCGCCTGCGTCGGCTCGATCTCGCGCACGAAGGCATGAGCGTGCTTCACCAACGCGGTCATCACCTGCTTGAGCCGCGCATCGGGGATATCGCTCCAGCGCTCGCGCACGACGTCGGTCAAAGTCTGTTCCGTCACATAAGGCATGGTCGTCTCCTCGGAATGCCTAAACACGTTTTAGTGGAGCATGATCTTTTTCGGAAAACCGGTTTCCACTTTTCCGGATCATGCTCTGCCGGCGATCTCGCGCCGCACGATGGCGGTGCCTTCGGCCATGGCCTTCATCTTACCAAAAGCGACGGCGCGCGGCAGGTATTTCATGCCGCAATCGGGCGCCACCACCACCCGATCTGCCGGGACGTGGGCCAGCGCCCGCCGAATGCGCTCGGCCACGGTCGCCGGCGTCTCGACCGTCATGTCGGACAGGTCGATGACGCCCAGAATAATGGTTTTCGACGGCAGTTCCCGCAAGATGGCGAGATCGAGCTTGGGCTGCGCCGCTTCGACCGAAATCTGCTGGGCCTTGGAGCCCTCGAGCTCGGCCAGGAACGAATAGCCCGACGGCTTGTCGTGCACCACCGCCGCATAGCCGAAGCACAGGTGCACGGCGACGGTACCTTTGACGCCGTCGAGCGCGCGGTCGAGCGCCTTGAGGCCGTATTGCCGGGCCTTGTCCGGATGCTGCTGCATCCACGGCTCGTCGATCTGCACCACGTCGGCGCCGGCTGCGAACAAATCCTTGATCTCGGCATTGACGGCGTCGGCATAAGCCAGCGCCACCGCTTCCTCGTCCTTGTAGTAGTCGTCCTGCGCCTGCTTGCCCATGGTGAACGGGCCCGGCACGGTCGCCTTGATGGCGCGGTCGGTATTGGCGCGCAGCACTTTGAGATCGCGCAGCTCGACCGGATGCTTGCGCCGGATCGGGCCGACCACCCGCGGCACCGGGATCGGCCGGCCGCTGCGGTTGATCGTGGTGCCGGGCTTGTCGGTGTCGATGCCTTCGAGCGCGGTGGCGAAGCGGTTGGAATAGCTTTCGCGCCGTTGCTCGCCGTCGGTGACGATGTCGAGCCCGGCGCGCTCCTGATCACGAATGGCCAAGATGGTGGCGTCGTCCTGCGCCGCTTCGAGCTTGTCGCGGGCAACGAGCCACAGATCGTCGGCGCGCACCCGCGGCACCTGCTTCGACAGCTTGTCGCGGTCGATCAGCCAATCCGGTTGCGGATAGGAACCGACAAGAGAGGTAGGCAGGAGCATTTCAGGTCCCTTCGTTCCTGCCCCGATTTCCATCCTCCCCCGAAAACCGGGGGAGGATATTCGTCAGATGACGGCAGTTACTTCTGCGCCTTTTCGTAAGGATAGATCACGCTGCCGGTCTTCTCGTCGGCCGGCGTGAGCACCGTCTGGTAGCTCATGCCACGCCAGGTATCGAGGTTCGCGGCGTCGGTGAGGTCGTGATACTGGACCTGCATCATCCCGGACTTGGTCCACTCACCGTTTTTGCCGAACCGGATGCCGGACGCCATGATGGTGTTGAACTCATGGCCGCGCAGGTAGTCGGCGAGCTTGGCGTCGTCGATGCTTTTCGCGCCGGTGATGGCGTCGGCCAGCACCTGCAGATAGGCATAGCCCCAGCCGCCGAGGTAATAGCCGAGCGGATCGACGCCTTCGGCCTTGGCGCGGTCCTGGTACTTCTTGAAGAAGTCCGCGGCCGGCGCCAACAACTTCGGCGACGGCACCCAGGTCTCATAGTTGATGACACCGTTGAGCTTGCCCTTGAGCTTGTCCTTGAACACGGTGGCCTGCAGGCCGACCATGGCGCCGCCGATCATCTTCGGCTTGAAGCCCAGCTCGTTGGCCGAGAGCAGCATGCCGACGGAGCTCAGCGGATACGAGCAGATGATCACGAGGTCCGGATTCGTCGCCTGTATGGAGCGGACGATCGGCGAGAAGTCGGTCGTGTTCGGCGGATAGGTTTTATCGTAGACGGTCTTGAGGCCGAATTTCTTGATGTTGTTGCGCGCGCCTTCGCAGGCGTTGCGCGAGAACTCGGCGTCCTCGGCGGCGAGCGCGATGGTTTGCGGCTTCGGATTTTGCGCGGCGGCAATCTGGAAGAAGCCCTCGGTGAAGGATTCCTTCGGCGTCGGGCCCGACGGCAGCATCGAGAAATATTTCGGATAGTTGAATTCGCCGTTGGCATCGAGCGCGAACAGGCCGATGAAGGTCTTGTTCTTCTGCATCACCACCGGAATGGCCGGCGCCACCATGTTGGTCGCATAGGGACCGACGACGAGGTCGACTTTGTCGACGTCGAGCAGCTTTGTGTAGATGCCAGGCACCGTCGCTGGATTAGATTGATCGTCGTAATAGACCAGCTGGACCGGCCGGCCGAGCAGGCCGCCCTTGGCGTTGACTTCCTCTTCCCAGATCTTGGCGCCGAGCAACGCCTGCTTGCCGTTGGCGGCGAGCGGGCCGGTCAGCGCCATGCTGAAGCCGATCTTGATCGGGTCCTTGGTCTGCGCCGACGCCGGCAACGGCGCCGCGGCCAGGCCCGTCGCAAGCAGTACGGCGCCGAAGGCGCGGGCTACGCCGCGGCGCGAAACGTGATCGATCATGTTCTTCCTCCAAAAGGCGGATTTTCTATTGATAACTCTCGGCACCGGTCGGGTCTTGGGCTTGAAAGTTTTGGACTTGAAAGCCTCTGACCTGACGCGACAGTGTCGGGCACAGGATGCCCTGCTTTGGCACCTGTGAAAAGAGAGCGTGGCAATGTGCCCTGTTTTGCCCGCCGTATGGTCAACGGCAGTGGGCAAAGACCCCCTTGTCGGCGGGCCTATCCGGGAACTATGCTATGACTATATTTCGTGCTGTGCGGCCGGCCTAAAGACCGGCCCGAAAGGGAACGACCATGGCGTGGACAACTCCGACCCTCGTCGAAATCTGCATCGGCCTCGAGATCAACGGCTATCTGCCGGCCGAGTTCTGATCAGCTACCCGTTTCTGCCAACCCCTTGAATGGGGCGCCTTGCCGCCATCGTTCTCGGTGCCGCGGCAGGCGGCGGCTTTCCGCAATGGAATTGCCGGTGTGCCGTCTGTCGCTTGGCCTGGGCTGGCGACAAACGAGTCAAACCACGCACCCAAGCGAGCCTCGCCGTTTCGGCTGACGGCGAGCATTGGATCTTACTCAACGCTTCGCCCGACCTGCGCGCGCAAATCCAGGCCAACCAAAACCTGCATCCGCGCGGCCAAGCACACGACAATGCGCGCGGCAGCCCGATCGCCGCCGTGGTGCTGACCGGCGCCGAGATCGATCAGACCGCTGGCCTGCTCAGCCTGCGCGAGCGTTCGCCGTTCAGGCTGCACGCGACCGCCGCGACCTTGGCCGCGATCGCCGACAATCCGATGTTTGCCGCGCTCGCGCCCGACGTGGTCGCGCGCCACGCCGTGGTTCCGGGCCAGCGCTTTGCGCTCGGCTTTGGCATCGAGGCGGAACTCTTCATCGTGCCGGGCAAGGTGCCGCTTTATCTGGAAGGCGACGATCCTAACACCGCAAGCGAAAGCGCCGCCAATGTCGGCGTCGAGATTTTTAACGGCACCTCGCGGCTCGCTTTTGTGCCGGGCGCGGCCGCCATCACGCCCGCGGTGATGCAGCGCCTGGCGCGGGCCGATGTGATTTTCTTCGACGGCACGCTGTTCGCCGACGACGAGATGATCGCGACCGGCACCGGAGAGAAGACCGGCCGGCGCATGGGCCACATGCCGCTCGACGGCCCGGACGGCTCGCTCGAGGCGCTGGCCGGCTTGCGCGCACGCCGCATCTTCGTGCACATCAACAACACCAACCCGATCCTGATCGACGGCTCGCCCGAGCGCGGGCGCGTCGTCGCAGCGGGCTGGGAAATCGCGGAAGACGGCCTGGAGGTCGTGTTGTGACGCTGATGACGCCGCAGGAGCTGGAAGCCGCGCTGCGCGACATCGGCGCGCGGCGTTATCACCGGCTGCATCCGTTCCACAAACTCTTGCATGGCGGCGAATGCAGCAAAGGCCAAGTCCAAGCCTGGGCACTCAACCGCTACTATTACCAGGCGATGATCCCGATCAAGGACGCAAGCCTGATCGCGCGCTGCGAGGATCAGGCGACGCGGCGCGAATGGCGCAGCCGCCTCATCGATCACGACGGCGAGCGCGACGGCGAAGGCGGCATTGCGCGCTGGCTCAAACTCACCGACGGGCTCGGGCTCGACCGCGATGACGTGATGTCACTGCGCGGGCTGTTGCCGGCGACGAAATTCGCAGTCGAGGCCTATGTGCATTTCGTGCGCGAAAAAACGCTGCTCGAAGCCATCGCGTCGTCGCTCACCGAATTGTTCTCGCCGCAAATCATCAGCGAGCGCATCGACGGCATGCTCAAGAGCTACGACTTCGTCACGGCGGAGACGCTGGCTTATTTCTCGCAGCGCCCGCCGCTGGCCGAGCGCGATTCGCGCTTTGCGCTGGATTACGTCAAGCGCCATGCGCGCACGCCCGGCGAGCAGCAACTGGTCCTGGCCGCGCTCGAATTCAAATGCGACGTGCTATGGGCGATGCTGGACGCACTCTATCATGCCTATGTGGCGCCGGGCCACATCCCGCCTGGCGCCTTCGTGCCCAAAGAATAGAAAAGGGAATAGAGAGCCGTGAGCGAAGCGCCGCCTGCGATACCGGCCGATGCCCGCCCGCGCCTGCCGCGCGGCGTCCGGCTGGTGCACAGCGAGGCGCAAGGCGGCTGGGTGCTGCTGGCGCCCGAGCGCGTGTTCAAGGCCGACACCATTGCGGTCGAGATCGTCAAGCGCTGCACCGGCGAGGCGACGCTCGACGCGATCGTCGATGATCTGGCCAAAACCTTCAACGCGCCGCGCCAGCGCATTCTTGCCGACGTGACCACGATGTTACGCGGGCTCGCCGACAAGAAGCTGTTGGAGCTGTGATGGCGGCGAACGGGACCATGCGTTTGCACACCCCGCTCGGTCTCCTCGCCGAGCTGACACACCGTTGTCCGCTTGGCTGCCCTTATTGCTCCAACCCGCTCGTACTCGATCCGCGCGACGACGAGCTCGATACCGCGACGTGGGCGCGGGTGTTCGGCGAGGCCGCGGCGCTCGGCATCTTGCAGGTCCATCTCTCCGGCGGCGAGCCGGGCGCGCGGCGCGATGTGGTCGAGATCACCGCCGCCGCGCATCGCGCCGGCCTTTACACCAACCTGATCACCTCGGCGGTCGGCATTACGACCGACACGCTGCGCAAGCTTGCCGATGCCGGGCTCGACCACGTGCAGATTTCGATCCAGGACAGCACGCAAAAGAGCGCCGACCACATCTCCGGCTATGACGGCGCCTTCGTCCGCAAGCGCGCGCTCGCCGCCGAAGTCGTGGCTTTGAAAATTCCGCTCACGGTCAATGTCGTGGTGCACCGCGCCAACATAGACCGCGTCGAGGAGATGGTCGCGCTGGCGCTTTCGCTCGGCGCCAGCCGGGTCGAGATCGCGCATGTGCAATATTACGGCTGGGCGCTACGCAACCGCACGGCGCTAATGCCGAGCGCCGCGCAGGTCGAGCGCGCCGCCGCCGTGGTCGAGGATTTGCGCAAACGTCATCACGGCGAGATCGTCATCGACGCCGTGGTGCCGGATTATTATGCGCGGCTGCCAAAACCGTGCGTCGGCGGCTGGGGCCGGCGCTCGCTCAACGTGACGCCCGCCGGTAAAGTGCTGCCGTGCCATGCCGCCGAGTTTATCCCGGGCCTCGAATTCTGGTCGGTGCGCGAGCATTCGCTGGCCGATATCTGGAAGAATTCGCCGGCCTTCAACGCCTTCCGCGGCACGTCTTGGATGAAACAACCGTGCAGGAGCTGCGACCGGCGTGACATCGATTTCGGCGGCTGCCGCTGCCAGGCCTTTGCGCTGACCGGCGACGCCGCCGCCACCGATCCGGTCTGCCATCTTTCGCCGCGCCATGATGAGGTCGCGGCGCTTGCGGCAGTGCAGGACGACGCGCCTTACGCCTATCGGCGCATGTGACGCGCGGACGACGCGCGATCAATAATTCGCCAAATCGTGCGCGACCCGATTGCACCTAGGGGTCGAAATGTCGGACACTGCCATCAAGGAAGCCGGCAGGGACCGGACTTCCGCACTCGGGAGGAATGTTATGACTCGACGCGTACCGCGCGGCACGTTGCTTGCCGCGACACTCGCACTTCTAGCCACCACGGCGCTGGCCCAACAACAGCAAGAAACGCCCGCGCAAGCGCCCGCTCCTGCCGCAATGCCGGCCCCAGCGCCCGCTCCAGAGCCAACACCGGCTCCGGCTGCGACGCCCGCACCTGCTCCAGCACCTGCTCCCGCCGCCACCGCACCCGCGCCTGCTGCTCCGGCCGCCGCGGCGCTCCCGCCCGGCTCGCCGCTGATCGGCCGCCCGGACTCCAACCCGGCCGCCGCAAAACTCGCGCCGGTGCCGGCGCCGCCGCTTGCCACCGCGGAGAACAAGCTGCCGCTCGACAAGCTGAAAGCGCCTAAGGGTTTCAACATCGAGGTCTATGCCAGCGGCATGCCTAACGCGCGCTCGATGGCGCTCAGTGAAAAAGGCACGATCTATGTCGGCTCGCGCCTGCAGGACAAGGTCTATGCCATCACCAACAAGGACGGCAAACGCCAAGTCCATGTGCTGGTGTCCGGCCTCTATCGCCCGAACGGCGTCGCCTACAAGGACGGCACGCTCTACATCGCCGAGCTGTCGCAGATTTCCAAGATCGAGCACGTCGAAGACCAGATCGACAAGTCGCCGAAGCCCGTCGTCATCTACAAGGATCTGCCCAAGGACGAGGCGCACGGCTGGAAATTCTTGGCCATCGGCCCGGACAACAAGCTCTATGTCGAAGTCGGCCAGCCCGGCAACAACGTCCTGCATGACAAGGATCACGGCCAGATTCGCCGCCTGAACCTCGACGGCACGGGCGCCGAAGTCGTCGCGTTCGGCGTCCGCCACTCGGTTGGCTTCGACTGGAATCCGAAGACCAAGGAACTCTACTTCACCGACAACGGCCGCGATTGGCTGTCGGAAGATATCCCTAACGACGAGCTCAACCGCGTCACCAAGGTCGGCCAGGATTTCGGCGCGCCGTATTGCTATCAAGGCAATATTGCTGACCCCGAATTTGGCTGGGGCCACAGCTGCAGCGAATTCGTGGCGCCAGTCGCGCTGATGGGTCCGCACGCCGCAGCGCTCGGCATGCGGTTCTACACCGGCTCGATGTTCCCTGCTGAATATCGCGACCAGATATTCGTCGCCCGCCACGGCTCGTGGAACAGGAGCAAAAAGTTCGGCGGCGACATCGCGCTGGTCAAGCTCAACAAGGACGGTTCCGTGAAATCGGTGGAACCGTTCATCACCGGCTTCCTGCAGCCCGACAACAACTACGTCGGACGACCGGTCGACGTGATGAACATGCCGGATGGCTCGATGCTGATCTCCGACGACTGGAACGGCGCGATTTGGCGCCTCACCTACGGCCCGAGCAAAAAAGTCGCGGGCCGCTAGAACCGGTCGTCGCAAGCGAAGTTGACGAGACGGTCGAGGGCGATGTTCGCCCTCGACCTGTTTTACGGGAGGCATTTGATGCGCAGCTTCGCCGCGGTTTTGGCGCTTGTATGCATTGCGGCGCTTCCGGTATCCGCGCAGACGGTGAAGGAGCGGCTGCCGACCTGCCTCGCCTGCCACGGCGAGAACGGCCAGTCGCAAAACGAAAACGTGCCGTCGCTCGGCGCCCAGCAGGCGTTCTACGTCACCGTCCAGCTCCTGATGTTCCGCGAAAAGATGCGCGTCGCCGATCCGATGAACGACATGACGAAGGGGCTGTCCGACGACGGCCTGCAAAACTTCGCCGACATTATTTCGAAGCTGCCGGCGCCGCAGCCCGCCGCCGGCCCGGTGGACGACGCCCGCATGGCGCGAGCGCAGGTCCTGGTGCAGCAAAACCGCTGCAACTTCTGCCATTTGCCGGATTTTTCCGGCCAGCAGAACGTTCCCCGCATCGGCGCCCAGCGCGAGGAGTATCTGGTCAAGGCGCTGCGCGGCTACAAGGACAATTCGCGCCACGGCTACGACTCGTCGATGGCCGACGTCATCGCGCCGATCACCGATGCGCAGATTCTCGACCTCGCCTATTACGTCGCGCGGGCAAAGTAGCGGGACGCCTCTTTCCGACCATCGCCATCGAACCAAAGCTGCGTCGAAGCCGCGCACGCCCCGCATTGGTCTTGCGATAGGCTCGGAATACGGTTGATTATCGATACAATCGGCCGTTGT
The DNA here is from genome assembly GCA_963724715.1 of uncultured Alphaproteobacteria bacterium. Classification (GTDB taxonomy): domain Bacteria; phylum Pseudomonadota; class Alphaproteobacteria; order Rhizobiales; family Xanthobacteraceae; genus BOG-931. The sequence continues at coordinate 2,118,823 of CAVRVV010000009.1, forward strand.
CGCCGCATATCGATGAATGATCCCGGGGAGGCTTTATGATTTTCGCACGTGCGCTCGCGGTTTTTGCCGCCTTTATTTTGCTGAGCGGCGCCGCCGCGGCGCAGACTTATCCCGATCACCCCATCACGCTCCTGGTGCCGTTCCCGCCCGGCGGCGCCACCGACGCCATCGCGCGCATCATCCAGGACCCGATGCAGAAATCGCTCGGCCAGCCGATCGTGGTCGAGAATATCGGCGGCGCCGGCGGCATGATCGCCGCCGACAAGGCGGCGCGCGCCACGCCCGACGGCTATACGTTCCTGATCCACCAGGTGGCGCTGGCGGCCGGCATGGCGCTTTACCCAAATCTCAATTTCGACGCCGAAAAGAATTTCGTCACTATCGGCCTCATCAACACCGCCGCTTCGACCTTGGCCGGCCGGCCGACTTTGCCGGCCAACAACTTCGCCGAGCTGTTGCGCTGGATGAAAGAGCCCGGCCAGAACATCAAGATCGGCCATGCCGGCGTCGGCTCCTATGCGCATCTGGCCGGCGTGCTGATCGCGCAAGAGCTCGGCATCAAGGTGACGCAGGTGCCCTATCGCGGCGCCGGCCCGGCGCTGGTCGACCTGTTGTCGAGCGAAGTGGATCTGGAATCGCAATCGGCCGTGGTCTCCGGTCAACTGGTCAGGGACGGCAAGCTCAAGGCCTACGCCGTCATCGGCCGCAACCGCTTTGCCGGCCTGCCGGACCTGCCGACCATGGGCGAGCTCGGCTACAAGAAGCTCGACATCGATTTCTGGCACATGCTGCTGGCGCCGACCGGCACGCCGCGCCCGGTCATCGACAAGCTCAATGTCGCGCTGCGCGCCGCGCTGGCCGATGCCAGGGTGCAAAAGACCTTTGCCGACGGCGGCATGGAAGAATTCCCCGCGGCCGACGAAACCCCCGAGGCCGCGGCCGCGCTGCTGTCGCGCGAGATAAAGCTGTGGGGCGGCGTGATCCGCGATAATCATATCGCGGCGCAGTAGCGCGAGCCGCTCAGGCATCGGCGAGGTGGTGCAAGCGGTGCACCACGTTGCGCAGCGTCTTGGGTTTCTTCTTGGTCAGGCGCCAGAGCTTTTCGTAGCAAGCGCTCGGTTCGTCGCCGCAGCACGTGCGCGCGCGCAGGCATCGTTTGTTGCGGAAATGGCGAAACAATCCGAACAGGTCGCACTGCGCGCGCTTGACGAAATCTTCGCGCGCCTTGCGCGGCAACGCCTGCCACTGTCCGCGCGTCAGCCGTCCGGGATAATTGCGTTTGGGCATGGAAACTCCTTTCTCTCTTTCATTCTGCTTCGCGGTAACGCGTAACGCGGTGAGAAGATGGCGACGCCGTCTTCACCTTCCCCTGGAGGGGGAAGGTCGACGCGCGAAGCGCGGCGGGTTGGGGTGAAAGCGCGCGCAAGCGCGCTGCGACTCCCTGCATCGCCGCGCACCCCACCCCGCGCACCTGCGGTGCGCGACCCTCCCCCTGCAGGGGAGGGTGAAAACGCGATCCCGTTCTCGCGACGCCAGCGCGCCCGAGTTTTGCCGACCAAAGCCACAAAGCTTTTGCCTCCAAAAAATAAGGGGAGGCGGAGCGCCGAAAAGGCGCAACTGTCCCGTGGGGCCGTGCCACGCATCGGATGTTGCCATCCAAATGCGCCTCGGGCGCGGCCGCGCGTCCAGCGGGACGCGCTCGCCTTTCGGCGCTCCACCGCGGTTCTTGCTTCGGCCATATGCCGAAACTCAATCCAGGCCGCGCTTCACGCGATGCAGCGCGAAGGAGTTACCTCCACCTTGGCATCGCGCTTAAGCGAAGCACCTCGCGCGCCGGTCGTAATGCCGGCGGGGTCGATGCCCGGACCGCCCGGGAGCGGCAGTGACGAGCCGCCGCCCGCAGGAACCGCACCCGCCCCGTCAGTCGGCGTCACCGGTTGACGTTCCTTACGTGAGCGAGATGCCGCGCTTGTCAGCAAAAACGCACGCGGCGGTCAAGCGTCGTCGCCAAGTGACAATGCTTCGTCCGTGTAAGCCGCTGGAAAGCAATTTGTTTTGCGCGATCTCACAAAAGCGCGAGCGGCCATGGCGGAGCACCACCATGTCGGTCGTCCTATTTCACCGGCAAAGATTCGCAAGGCAGTAACCGTGCTAACATCCGCTACCAACGCTGGGAGGGGAAACGCCATGAAGCTGCACCGCCGTCGCATTCTTCAACTGGCAGCAGGCGCTGCCGCCGTGCCGGTCCTGCCGCGTGCCGCGGCGGCGCTGGATTATCCGACGCGGCCGGTGCGTCTCATTGTCGGCTACACGGCGGGCAGTGCGCCCGACATCACCGCGCGCCTGATCGGGCAAGCGCTGTCGGATCGCCTCGGCCAGCAATTCGTCACCGAGAACAAGCCCGGCGCCGGCACCAATCTGTCGACCGAGGCCGTGGTCCGCGCCGCGCCGGACGGCTACACGCTGCTCGTGGTGGCGACGCCGAACACGCTCAGCGGATTGCTGCACGACAATCTCAGTTTCGATTTCATCCGCGATATCGCGCCGGTCGGCTATATCGGCGCGACGCCGTTCGTCATGGTGGTGGCGCCGTCGTTCCCGGCGCAGACCGTCGCCGAGTTCATCGCTTATGCCAAGGCCAATCCCGGCAAGGTCAACATGGGTTCGAACGGCACCGGCAACCTCACCCATATTTCCGGCGAGCTGTTCAAGATGATGGCCGGCGTCGACTTGTTCCATGTGCCCTACCACGGCGAACTGGAGGCGCAGGCCGATCTGCTCGCCGGCCGCGCCCAGGTCATATTCAATCCGATCATCTCGTGCCTGGGCCAGATCAAGGCCGGCAAGCTCCGCGCGCTGGCAGTGACGACGCCGCAGCGTGTCGATCTCTTGCCCGGCGTGCCGACCGTGAGCGAGACCGTGCCGGGCTACGAGGTCACCGGCGGCCTGGGCATCGGCGCGCCGCGCGATACGCCGGCCGAGATCATCGACAAGCTCAATGGCGCGATCAAAGCCGGGCTGAACGACGATGCGGTGAAAGGCCGTCTGGTCGAGCTCGGCAACATCCCGATGGCGATGAGCCCCGCCGACTATCGCAAGCTGATCGCCGACGAGAACGCCAAGTGGAGCAAGGTGATCAAGTTCGCGGGGATTAAGCTCGGGTAATGTGTAGCCCGGATTGAGCGCAGCGAAATCCGGGACCAGCGCGTCCGGCTGAAATGCCGCCCCGGGTTTCGCTGCGCTCAACCCGGGCTACTGTCACCCCTTGCCATAAAACACCGGCACCGGGACGCCCTGCGTGATCGCCTCGATGCGCGCGTCCTCGTCTTGCTTTTTCTTCTCGCACAGCTCCAGCACTTCCAGGATGTTGTCGCGCGGGATGAAGCAGACGCCGGTGTCGTCGGCGACGACGAGGTCGCCGGGATTGACCCGCACCTCGCCCATTTGGATCTCGCCGTTGATCTCGACGGTTTCGAGCCGCCATTTGCCGGTCGTCGGCGTGATCTCGCTGGCCCAGATCGGATAGCCGATCGAACGTGAATGGCGCACGTCGCGCACGCCGCCCATGACGATGGCGCCGCGCTCGCCCTGGCGCTGGCCGGTGTAGGAGGAGATGCCGCCCATGTTCGACATGCCGGCCACGCCCGCGATCACCAGCACGTCGCCGTCTTCGGCAAGATTGTGCGCTTCGAACTCGGCCATGCGGTTGACGTGGGTCTTTGCCGCAAGAGGATCGGAGCGCTGGCGGATGTTGCGCACGGTGAGCGCCGGGCCGACGATCAGCTGGCCGGGCAAGGTCGGTTTGAGCACCGTCGCGCCGATCACGCCTTCGGGCACGCCGAGCTCGTCCATCACGTCGGAGATCAGGCTGGTGCATTCGCCGAGCGCGAGAAACCGCTCCACCGCGCCCGCGGGCGGCTTCGGCGTCGATTGCATTTTGATGCGCTCGGCCGCGATCCGGCCGGTGAGTTTTTTGTCGGGCATGGCGTTTCCTCCGAATTGCTGTAGCCCGGATTGAGCGTAGCGAAATCCGGGGCAGAATACTCGGCTCAGATGCTGATCCCGGGTTTCGCTTCGCTCAACCCGGGCTACAGGTCACGCAGGCCCAGAAAGCGGCCATCCCGATCGGCTTTTAATTGAACTGATCCCCTCCCCTTCCGTTGCCGAAAAACTTTGGCTTACGCCACACTCATCGGCGCTGTGAAAATCAAGAATGCCCGGCTCGAATCCAGCACGGCACAAGACGGCAGTCGAAAAATTTCGTATTGAGGTGGAGAGCTGGACATAGGCACCACAACTTGCGCGATAGTGAACTACTCCGGATCGAGGCCGGACGGCGTATCGATGCGCTGCTCGCGGCCTATGCGGCCGGAACGTTGAGCGAGCCGTTCGCGGTGCTTGCCGCCTCCCATCTGCAGATGAAGGCCGATGTCCCGGCCCATGCAGTGCCGATCCGAATTTACCAGCGCGGGGATCGCGAGATGTCCGAGCTGGACCGGTTGAGCGTGTTGATGCCGCTGGCACTACGGTCCTATGTCAGCCGCCATGTCGGCGTGCTCAAATGGCGCACTATCATGCCCGGCATCAAGGAATGCAGGATCGTACGGAACGCGCGCGGCGAGGCGAGTTTCCTGCGTTGCCGACCCGGCGTGGCTCTTCCCGCGCACACGCACGAAGGGCTCGAAGCGACGCTCGTTCTGCAAGGCGCGTTCGACGACGTGACCGGTCATTATGCCCGCGGCGACATCGAGGTTACCGACGACACGGTCGATCACCGGCCGGTTGCCGACCGCACCGCCGAGTGCATCGTTTTCGTAGTTCTCGAGGCGCCGGTGAAATTGACCGGACCATTCGGTCGCCTGATCCAGCGGATTTACACCCGGTGCAATGCCTATGTCCGCTCGTGGCAGATGCTGTGGCGCGTATCGAGAGCGGTTCCGAATTGATCCGACGCAAAGCACTACGGAGATCGCTCCGCGAACTGCGCCCGGCTTACAATTTGCCGCCGAAGTGAGCCGCGGGGTATCGCATTCGGCGGCATAGCGAGGCAAGATAACTTCTCTGCGGAGCCCAGCCGCCACGGGTGCGACCATGATGAAGCTCGGCTTGTTCGTCGAAGGCACCGGCCACCATATCGCCGCCTGGCGCGATCCCGATGTCGATCCGCACGGAAGGCAGACACTCAAACACTACGTCGACATCGCGCGGCTGGCCGAACGCGGTAAGTTCGATCTGTTGTTCATGGCCGACACCAACGCCACCTTCGGCCCGGACGACGTCGAGACCTGGACGCGCACCACGCAAGCGTCGCGGCTCGAACCGATCACGCTGTTGGGCGCGCTGGCCGCCGTCACCGAGCGCATCGGGCTCGTGGCGACGGCAACGACGACCTATTTCGAGCCGTTCCATGTGGCGCGCTTCTTTGCCTCCATCGACCAGATCAGCGGCGGACGCGCCGGGTGGAACCTGGTGACGTCGCTCGCCGTGGCCGAGGCTTACAATTTCGGCCGTGAGAGCCATCCGCATCACGGCGACCGCTACGCGCGGGCGCGTGAGTTCGCCAAAGTGGTGCTCGGGCTGTGGGACAGTTTTGAAGACGGCGCCGTCATCGCCGACAAGGAAACCGGCATCTATTTCGATGCGGCGAAGCTGCATTTCCTCAACCACAAGGGCAAGCACTTTGCGGTGCGCGGGCCGCTCACCGTGCATCGCTCGCCGCAAGGCCATCCCGTCATCGTGCAAGCCGGCCAGTCCGACGACGGCCGCGACCTTGCCGGTGAAACCGCGGAAATCACGTTCACGGTGCAGCAGGATTTTGAAGCCGGCCGCGCGTTTTACGCCGACATCAAGCGCCGCGCCGCGGCTTACGGCCGCCATCCCAATTCGATCAAGGTGATGCCCGGCGTGATGACCGTGATCGGCCACACGCGCGCCGAGGCGCAGGACAAATACGAGCGCCTGCAGGCGCTGCTGTCGCCCGAACTGGCGATCAAGGATTTGTCGTCGCATTTCGGTTTCGACATGTCGCGCTTGCCGCTCGACGGCCCGGTGCCCGATCCGGCCCCTGACGTCGAGCAAAAAGGCCGCGTCAAGGTCATGGTCGAACTGGCGCGCCGCGACAACCTGACCATCCGCCAGCTCTACAAGCGCGTCTACGGCCAGCGCGGCCACCGGGTCGTCATCGGCACCGCGACCGAGGTCGCCGACGCGCTCGAACAATGGTTCCGCGGCGGCGCGGCCGACGGCTTCAACATTTTGCCGCTGACGGTTCCGCGCGGGGTCGAGGACATCGTTGACCTGCTCATTCCCGAACTGCAACGCCGCGGCCTGTTCCGCAACGAATACGAAGGCAAGACGCTGCGCGAAAATCTCGGGCTGCCGTTTCCGCATAATCGCTGGGCGGTCGAGCGGGAGCAGAAGAGCGCAGGGTGAATCGGCGCGTCGTCGCCATGCCCTCTCCCCTTGCGGGAGAGGGCTCCTCAACGGTGCAACAATAAAGAATGGGTGAGGGGTCGCGGCCCCGACCCCTCACCCATCCTTGTCACTGAACCGCCGCGTAGCCCTCTCCCGCAAGGGGAGAGGGCATTTTTTCCGCGCCTTAGCCAGCGCCCACCGCCACCTTCTCGTTCGTCCCCGACTCCGGCATCAGCGCGGCGGCTTTCAGCCCGGCTTGCACCTTCGGCACCGTGGTCTTCACGTCGGTGATCGGCAGGCCGTGGGTCGGGCCGATGATCTTGACGTCAAGCCGCGCGATCAAATGATCGAGGCGGTCGCAATAGACGTTCATGTCGGCGAATTTGGTCCAGAACAATGCGAGGTCGGCAAACGTCGACGATACGTCCGGCAGATCGAGCGACACCGCTTCCTCGGCGAGGAGCCCGCAATGGCCGTCCTCGTGGTAGTGGCTGTAGGCAAAGCCGTCGCCGGGAAACAGCACGCGCTCTTTGGTGTCAAAGCCCCACCAGGTGGTGCGCAGATCGCGGATCACCGGCTCGACCGCCATCAGGGTGCGGCCGCCGAGCTCGATCGCGTCGCCCTCCTGCATGGAGCGCATGCGGTGTTCGTATTGCGGAAACGCCAGGTGGTAGTCGCTGACGTCGCCGACCAAGAGCGCATCGGGAAAGTTTTTCAGGATGCGGCCGAGGCCGCCGCAATGGGGCGTCTCCTGGTGGGTGACGAACAGATATTTGAGCGGCGCCACGCCGCGGGCGAACAGCTCGTTCATGTGCCGCTCGATCACCGGGAAGTCCTTCGGGTGCCCGGTCTCGACCAGGATCGAGGCCTCGGTGCCGGCGACCAGGTAGGCGGCGTTATAGCCGTGATAGCTCTTGCCCTTGTGGCGCTGCGCCAGGCAGTCGCCGATCCAGAACACGCCCGGCGCGATCTCGCGCGGCATCCGTTGCGCCACCGGCGTGTCGAGCATGCTTTTGAGCTGCGGCTTGTCGAGCATCTGCAATTCCACCCTAATTGGCGACGCCCTGAACGGTGTAATCGCGGACTTTCGCATATTTTTGCGCTTCAGTGCGCGCCGCGACGGCTGCAGGATCGTTGTACCACTCCTGCGCCTTTTCCAGACTATCGAAGGCGATGATCGTGATCCGCGACGGCGGCGAGCCGACACCGGGCACGATTTTTCCGCCAAGGACGATATAGTGTCCGCCGTGAGCCTGTACGATCGGCGGCACTGCCTTGATAGCGTTCGCAAAAGCGGCGGAGTCCATCACTTCTAAGGTTTCGGTGACCCAATAGGCCGCCGGCGTCTTGGCCTGCGCATGCACGCTGCCGCAGCCGAAGCCAGAAGCGGCGATAATCAGCGCCAGCGCAAAAATGGTTCTGACGAACGTCGTTATCGCATGCATGGTCAGCGCTCCTCGTCGCGGGTGACGTAGCGCGACACCGCCACGCTCTTGTCGCAGGCTTTCAAGAATTCATCGAGCATCGCGTAGTGCCGCGCCACCACATTGCGGCCGCGCAGAATGCAGCCGTAGCCGGGTGCGATGCATTCGATGTCGTATTTGTCGAATACGTTGCCGATGCCGCGGCGGATCGAGTCGGTCGGCGCGCCTTCCAGCCACCAGTAGCGGGTGTTGAGCATGAACGAGCGCACGTCGCGCAGCGATGTCGGATCGTTGTCGGCATCGGTGACGATCCACGGCCCGATCGCGGTGTCGCGCCAGATATGGGTGAACATGTCGGATGAGAACAACGTCCGCGTCGCGCGATCGTAGAGCCAGCGCGTGGCGATCAGGCGGATCGGCGCCTGCATGACGTCGATGGCGCGGCCTTCCTTGCCGAGCTCGATGGTGTCGGCGCGGGTCACCGCGGTGACCTTCATGGATTTGAGAATATCGCGGCCTTCGGCCTTGGCGCCGAAATCAAACCACAGTGCGGCGTCGATATTGGAGGTGTAGCAGGTCTCGACGTTGAAATGGCCGGCGAAGCTTTCGACGTTGTTGATCGACATGAATTCGTTGAGCCGCAGCGGGAACATCGACAGCGGCAGTCCCGGGGCGATCAGCGCCTCGATTTGCCCGCGGATCACCGGTTCGTCCTTGCCGAAGCCGGTGTCGATCAGCATGGCGGCGTCAGGCTGGGTCAACAGGTAGCTGTTCGCCACCGCAAAGCCGCGGGCGCTCGCCGGATAGGAACTGACCCGGCCATCGAGCGCGAAGGGATTTTGCAGCGCGTAAAGCTTGTCGTCGGCGAGCGCGGCGATGCCGCCGGCGAAGGCCGATTGGTGCGTTCGCTCGGGTGCGTATTGGGTGGAGAGGGACATGATGGGCAGACCTTATCGAGCCTGCCCGGCGAAGGGAACAGGTCTCAAGTGCTCGTTTCCCGGGCGCAGCGCAGCACGAAGCGGAGCGAAGTGATGCGCTGCAGACCCGGGATCGTTACATACTCCGAGCCTGCGGCGATCCCGGATCAGCGGTGCACCGCTACGCTCCGCTTCGCGCTGCAATGCATCCGGGAAACATGGCTAGGCATTTTCATAAAGCGCCGCCGCCCGCACGTCGTCCTCGATCATGCGCCAGATGCGATCGACCAGGGCGACGAATTCCGGCGTCCGTTTGATGTCCAGGGTGCGCGGGCGCGGCAGCGCAATTTTGATCTCCGCCTGCAAACGGCCCGGCCGGCGCGCGAACACCAGCACGCGGTCGGACAGAAACACCGCCTCGTCGATCTGGTGAGTGACGAACAGCACGGTTTTTTGGCCGCGCTCCCAGATGCGCAGCAATTCGGTCTGCATGATCTCGCGGGTCTGGGCGTCGAGCGCGGCGAACGGCTCGTCCATCAGCAGAATTTCCGGATCGATGGCGAGCGCGCGGGCGAGATTGACGCGCTGGCGCATGCCGCCGGAGAGTTGCCGCGGATGATAGTGCTCAAAACCTTCGAGCCCGACCAGCTTGAGCAGTTCCATGGTGCGCTTGCGATCGTCCGGCCCGATCGCGCCGGCCACTTCGCGGCCGATGATGGCGTTGGCGAACACCGTGCGCCACGGCAGCAGGCTGTCGTTCTGGAACACAAAGCCGCGATCCCGGCCGGGCTCGCGCACGGCGCGGCCGTCGAGCAGCACGTCGCCCGCGGTGGCATGTTCGAGGCCGGCGACGATGCGCAAGAACGTGGTCTTGCCGCAGCCGCTCGGCCCGACCACGGAAATGAATTCGCCGCGCTCGACCGTGAGACTGATGCCACGCAAGGCTTCGAGATCGCCGAACGATTTCGACAGGCGCGCGATGGCAAGTTTTGAGGCCATGCTCAAGTCCTTGCCTAGTCCTTGGTCCACGGCACCAGCCGCTTTTCCAGCCAGCCGAAGCCCGCCGTCATGACGATGCCGGCGATCGCCAGCACCACGACGCCGGCGAACAGCTCCGGCATGTTGAAGGCGTCGGCCGACTGGCTGATCAGCCGGCCCAGCCCGGCGCGCGAGCCGAACAGTTCCGCGACCACGACGCCGATCAGGCCGCGGCCGATGCCGAGTTTCAGGCCGGCAAGGATGAACGGCACCGCCGACGGCAGCGACACCTTGAAGAAGATTTGCCGCGGCGTGGCGCCGAACGAGCGCAGCATCTCGATCAACCGCTCGCTGGTGGTGCGCAATCCGGCTTCGGTGTTGATCGTCACCGGGAACAGCACCAGCGTGATCACCACGATCACTTTCGACCAAATGCCGATGCCGAACCAGAGGATGAACAGCGGCGCGAGCGCGATGGTCGGCGTCGCGTAGAGCCCGGACACCCACGGCTGCAGCGCCTGCTTCATCGTCGCGCTCGATGCCATGGCGAGCCCGAGCGCGATGCCGAGCACGCTGGCGATGACATAGCCGAGCACGAATTCGGCGGCGCTGACGCCGACGTGGTGCCACAGCTGCCCGGTGACCGCGAGATTGTAGATGGCGACGGCGATCTGCGACGGTGCCGCGAGAAACAGCGCATTGTCGACGAGGAAGCGGCTGATGAGCTCCCACAGCAGGAGCCCGCCGGCGACCGAAAGGATTCCGGCAAGATATCGGCGGCGCAGCCCGCTGCCGCGCTTGGGCGCGGCGACAGAATCCGCCGGCCGGGATTCCGGCGGGCTCGCGGTCTTGACGCCTTCACTCGTTACGCTCATGATGGCCAGTTATGCGCTAATCGGAAATCTGCGTCACGCCCGGCAGCAGCAGGCGGTCGACCGTGAAGCCCGCCGGAAGATCGCCGAGCGCTTGCAGCGCATCGATCACGTTGCCGACTTTACGCTTGGAGACTTTGCCGGTCGGTTCGAACAGGTTCTTGTCGCGGAGGAAGCCGTAGGCCTTTTCCACGTCGTCCTGCCCGATCTTGCTCACCTCCATCTGCAGCTTCACCGCAGCCTCGTGGTTGGCCGGGTCGTCGAACCAGGCGACGCCCTTGTTGTAGCAATCGAGAAAGCGCTTGAGCACATCGCCATTCGCCGCAGCCCAGTCGCGGTTGACCGCCATGCCGGCGAACGGCATGTCGGGCAGATAGTCGAAGGTGAAGCCGAGATTGGTGTAGCCCGCAGTCTCGGCGTAAAAATTGAACGGCACCGTGAGGAGCGCGGCATCGACCGCGCCGGATTTCAGCGCCGCGAACCGCGCACTGGTGGCGCCGGCAAACACATAATCGTAGTCGCCGGTTTTCAGCCCGTGCGGCTCGAGCATGCGCTCGGTGAAAATGCGGGTGATATCTTTGCCGCCGCCGATGATGATGGTCTTGCCCTTCAAGTCTTCGATCTTCTTGATCTCGGGCTTGGCCAACAGCGCATAGGGCGGCGACTGGATGACGATGCGCACCAGCGCCACCGGCGCGCCCTTGTCGATGGCGCGGATCGGATCGACCATACCGGCGGTGGGCGCAACCGCATAGGAACCGGCGGCAAGCTGCTGGATCACCGACGCGTTCGACTGCGCGAAGACGAGGTCGATCTTGAGGTTGGCGGCGTCGAAATAGCCGTTCTTGACGGCGATATGGAATGGCCAAAGATTGGCCGAGGTGGCGTCGACGGAGCCGACCGAGACGACGTCGGCGGCGCCGGCGTGCAGCGGCGACAGCGCGATGGCCGCGGCTACAACTACTCCCGTCAACACCGATATTGCGCATAAGGCGCGTCTCAGTCCGTCATCTGTGTCACGCCCGGCAGGACGAGTTTGTCGACGTCGAGCGCACCGGGTAGATCGCCAAGGGTCTGCATCGCCTTGGCGAGCGCGTCGAGCTTCGATCGCGAAACCTTGCCGGTCAGCTCGAAAAAATGCCCATCGTGGAAGAACGTATAGGCCTTCTCGACGTCGTCTTGGCTCAAGCTCGAGGCGGTCTTGAGGATGCGCAGCGCCTCGGCGCGATTTTGCCCGTCCTCGAACCAGGCGATGCTCTTGTTTTTTACCCGGAGCAATTTCTCCAGCGTCGCCTTGTTGGCGGTAGCCCAAGCCGTATTGACCGCGGTCCCGGAGAACGGCAGGTCCTTCACATAATCCACGGTCAGGCCAAGACTGTTGAATCCCTTCGCCACCGCCTGAAAGTTGAACGGCGGCAACAGAATGGCGGCATCGACCGCGCCGGCGAGCAGCGCCGATGCGCGCGCGGTCGTGGCGCCGGCGAACACCATGTCGAAGTCGCCCGCCTTGACGCCGTTCGGCGCCAGCATGCGCTCGACATAGATGCGCGTGATGTCCTTCGGGCCGCCGAGCGATATCACCTTGCCCTTGAGCTCCTTCATGCTGGTGATGTTCGGCTTGGCGACGAGCGCGTAGGGCGGCGCCTGGACGTCGATCCGCACCACCGCGATCGGGGCGCCCATGCCGACCGCACGCAACGGATCGGCAAGTCCGGTCTGCGTGGCGATGCCGAGCGAACCGGCGGCCAGTTGCTGCACCAGCGCGGCGCTCGATTGGATGTAGACGATATCGACCTGCAAGCCCTCGTCGGCAAAGAAGCCTTTGTCCAAGGCGATGAGCTCGGGCCACAGATTTGCCGAGGCCTGGCCGACGCTGCCGATCGTCACCGGCTCCGCCGCGCGCGCAGCCGGGGCGGCAAGGCACGCCAGCACGACGGCGGATAACGCAGCATGACGCAACTGACATCCCATGGTCGCCTCCGATCAGACCTTCTTCCAATCAGGCTTTGCCGGCCTGCGCGCGGTAATGGTGTGCAATCTCCGTGCCGGTCGTCTTCCACACCCGGCCGTGCTCGCCGATGTAGCGCAGCGCGGCGTCGAAGGCGTCGATGCGGTGCGGCACGCCGGTGAGATAGGGGTGGATCGCAATCGCCATCACCCGGCCCGATTGCGCGCCTTCGCGATAGAGCACGTCGAACTGCCGGCAGATCATGTCGCGGAATTGATCGGCCGTGCGGTTGAATTTCTCGAACGCCGGCTTGTCGTTGATCTCGTGGCTGTAGGGCACGCTGACCAGCGTCTTCCCGCCGTCGAGCGACATGATGTAGGGCTGATCGTCGTTGGTCCAGTCGCAGACGTAATCGCACCCTTCGGCGGCGAGATGATCGAGCGTGTCCCAGGTCTCCTGCAGGCCGGAGCCGAGCCAGCCGCGCGGCCGCGCACCGGTCGCCTGTTCGATGGTCGCGAGCGCGTTCTTGATGATGCGCGGCTCTTCGCCCGGCGCCGCGGCGTTGAGGCGGCGCGTATTGCTTTCGCAATGGCCCATCCATTCCCAGCGCAGTTTGTTGCCTTCCTCGATGATCGCGGGATGCTCGGCGCAAAGCTCGCTGTTGAGCGCGACCGTGGCGCGGATGCCGTGCCGGTCGAGCACCTCCATCAGGCGGAACACGCCGACCCTGTTGCCGTAGTCGCGCGACGACCAGGTCGGAACATCGGGCACCGGCACGCCGGTGCCGCCGGAGCCGGGCGGCACTTTCTCGTCGAGGCCGAAAAATTCGATGTTCGGTATGACCCACAGTGCGACGTGGGCGCCGTTCGGCCATTTGAGCGGCGGGCGGTGAATGATCGGCGAATAGGGAAACGGACCGTAACGCGACGGCTTCATCGTTCAGCTCGCCTTCTTCACGGCAAGACTTTTTGCGGCAAGATTTTTGGCGGCAAGCTGCGCGATGACCTCATCGATATGCATGACGTCGGCATATTTGTGGTGCAGGTCGAACAGATTGACCTTGTGCGACAACGCGCTGCGGTCAAAGCAGCATTCCTCCGCCAGCACGACATGGTAGCCGTGCGAATAGGCATCGACCGCACTGGCCCGCACGCAGCCCGACGTGCTTTCGCCGCAGACGATCAGCGTCTGGACGCCAAGCTGGGTGAGATGCGCGGTGAGCGGCGTGCCGTAGAAGGCGCTGGCGCGCTGCTTGGTGATGACCACGTCGCCCGGCTGCGGCTTGAATTCCGGCCGGATGACGAAGTCGGACGGGTCGACCGAGGAATTCTTCCGCTTGGTGGCGCCGACGAAATCGGGATGGCTTTCGCTGCGCGTGTCGCCGGTCGAATAGAAGATCGGCAAGCCCGCCGCGCGCGCGGCGGCGAACAGGCGTTTGGTCGGCTCGATGGCGTCGTAGGCGTAATGACCGCAAGCGCTGGGGAAGGTCTTGGCGAGCTCCGCGGGGGGCTTCGCGCCACCGCGATAGACCAGCTCATAAAGATCGATGGCCAAGAGCGCCGGCGCCGGTCCGACGAAAGTCTTGCGCCGGTAATGGGAATAGATGTCGAGAATGTCCGCCGTGACGATGTCCTTCCAGCAATGGTCTTCGAAATCGTCGCTCATGTCCTGATACCCGCTTCGTTATGCCGCCGGACGGCCCAAGTTCCCGCTGCCCCAATCCGCGCGCATTTCGCGTAGACCCAGCCGCCCGATGGGGCGGCACTAACACCGAGGTTATTGGAGAATTCCCGGCATGGCCAGTTCTCCGCTCACGCAATTTTGCAATTCGCATTCGAATTGGAACAGGGTAGAATTACCCTGAAGGGTGGGCGCCTGAACTGCAACCGATCCCATATGGGGATGCGCACCATTTGATCTCGGGAGGACAGTATGATTGCCCTTTCCATCAACGGAAAGTCCTACAACGTCGACGTTGAATCCGACACGCCACTGCTCTGGGTCATCCGCGACACGGTCGGATTGACCGGCACCAAATACGGTTGCGGCATCGCCCAATGCGGCGCCTGCACCGTGCACATCAACGGCGTCGCCACGCGCTCCTGCCAGGTCCCGGTCGGATCGGTCGGTCCCAAGCAAATCACCACCATCGAAGTCGCTGGCGCAGAACGGCAAGCTGCATCCGGTGCAGCAAGCCTGGCTCGATCTCGACGTGCCGCAATGCGGCTATTGCCAGAGCGGCATGATGATGGCGGCGGCATCGCTGCTCAAGCACAATCCGAAGCCGACCGACGACGACATCGACGCGGCGATGACCAACATCTGCCGTTGCGGAACCTATCAACGCGTTCGCGCCGCGATCCACGCGGCAGCCGACAAAGCGTAAGGGGACGCAACCATGACCTATATGCCGAAATTCAATCGCCGTTCCTTCATCGTCGGATCGTCCGTGGCCGGCGCCGGGCTTGCGCTCGGCTTCAACCTGCCGCTCGGCGCAAACACTGTGGTGCGCGCCGCAGACGGCTCGCCCGAAGTCGACGCCTGGGTGGTGATCAAGCCCGACGACACCATCGTTATCCGCATCGCGCGCTCGGAAATGGGCCAGGGCACACTGACCGGCCTGGCGCAACTCGTCGCCGAGGAGCTCAACGCCGACTGGTCGAAGGTCACGACCGAATTCCCGACGCCGGGCCAGAACGTGGCGCGCAAGCGGGTATGGGGCGATTTCTCCACCGGCGGCAGCCGTGGCATCCGCGATTCGAACGAATATGTCCGCAAGGGCGGCGCGATGGCGCGGATGATGCTGGTTCAGGCCGCTGCCAATGCCTGGAACGTCCCGGTTACGGAGTGTAGCGCCGCCAACAGCGTGATCACCCACCAGGCGTCGAACCGCACCGTCACCTACGGCAAGGTCGCGGAAGCCGCCGCAAACTCGAGCCGCCGAAGGACGTGCCGCTGAAAGATCCGAAGGACTGGACGATCGCCGGCAAGCCGCTCAAGCGGCTCGACACTGCGGACAAGATCGTCGGCAAGACCGTGTTCGGCATCGATATCCGCCAGCCGAACATGTTGTACGCGGCGATCAGCGCCTGCCCGGTGTTCGGCGGCAAGCTGCAAAGCGTCGACGAGGCGAAAGTCACCGACATGCCCGGCGTCAAGAAAGTCGTGCGCGTCGGCGACAACGCGGTCGCCGTGGTTGCGGATTCGTGGTGGCGGGCCAAGAAGGCGCTCGACGCGCTTCCCATCACCTGGAACGACGGCGACAACGCCAAGGTCTCCAGCGCCACCATCGCCGACTTCCTCAAGGAAGGCCTCAGTGCCGAACAGGCTTTCGTCGGCAACCAGTCAGGCGACGTGAAGGCCGCACTGGCCGGCGCCGCGAAAGTCGTCGAGGCGACATACTCCTACCCGTACCAGAACCACGCGCCGCTGGAGCCGATGAACGCTACCGCGCTCTATACATCGGATCGTTGCGAGGTGTGGTGCCCGACGCAGAACGGCGAAGCTGCGCTGGCCGCGACCGCGGAAGCGTCAGGACTGCCGGTCGCGCAGTGCGACGTGCACAAGACTTTCCTCGGCGGCGGTTTTGGCCGGCGCGGCCAGACCGACTATGTCCGTCAGGCCGTCGCGGTCGCCAAGGAGATGCCGGGCACGCCGGTGAAGCTGTTGTGGTCGCGTGAAGAAGACATGACGCATTGCTATTATCACCCGATCACGCAATGCAAGATGACCGCGGGCTTTGACGCCAACAAGAACCTGATCGCGCTGCATATGCGCATTTCGGGTCAGTCGATCCTAGCCACGGTGTTCCCGGCGCGGATGGACAAGGACGGCCGGGACCCGGTCACCTTCCAGGGCCTCAACCCTGGCGGTCCGGAAGGCGCGTTCGGCTACAACGTGCCGAACATCCTGATCGACCACGCCATGCGCAATCCTTCCGTACCGGCCGGCTTCTGGCGCGGCGTCAACACCAACCACAACGCGATCTACGTCGAGACCTTCATGGACCAGCTGGCCAATGAAGTCGGCGAAGATCCGCTGGCGTTCCGCCTCAAATATCTCAAGCCCAAACACGCCGCCGTGCTCAAGGCGGTGGCGGACAAAGCGGGCTACGGCACGCCGGCGCCGCAAGGCGTCTATCGCGGGCTCTCGCAGATCATGGGTTTTGGCAGCTACGTGGCGGCCTGCGCGGAAGTGTCGGTGACCAACGGCCAGGTGAAAATCCACCGCATCGTCGGCGGCACCAATTCCGGCCATGCAGTCAACCCGGAGCAGATCGCCCGCCAGGTCGAGGGCTCGTTCGTGTACGGGCTTTCCGCCATGCTCTACGGCGAATGCACCGTACGTGCCGGCCATATCGAACAGCGGAACTTCGATACGTATCAGGTGATGCGGATCGACGAGATGCCGAAGGTCGAAGCCATCGTCATGCCGGACGGCGAGTTCTGGGGCGGCGTCGGCGAGCCGACGATCGCGGTGGCTGCACCTGCCGTGCTCAACGCCATCGCGGCGGCGACCGGCAAGCGCATCCGCAACTTCCCGCTCAAGAACAACGATTTGAGCTCCGCTTAAGTCAAAAGCGGCGGGCCAAAAAACCCGCCGCGTCTTTTGTAATGGCGAGACAACGCGCGACCCGTCGGCAAATCCTGCACGGTGCAGCAAGCGCCGCAGCCGCCGCGGGTTTGTGGCCGCGGGCGTTGCGTGCGCAAGCGGCGCCGCGCGTCGTCATCGTCGGCGGCGGCTTTGCCGGCGCGGCTTGCGCCCGCGCGCTGCGCTCAGCCGACGCCAAGCTTTCGATCACTTTGGTCGAGACACGACCTATCTATACCGCACCGCCGATGAGCAACGGCGTGCTCGGCGGTCTCCGGCAACTGTCGCAACAGCAGTTCGGCTACGACAAGATCGCCGCTGCCGGCATCACAGGTCGTGATCGCTGCCGCAACCGCCATCGATGCGCAGGCGCGCAGCGTTACGCTATCGACCGGCGACACCCTGCCCTACGATCAGACTGGTGCTGGCGCCCGGCATCGAATTGCGGTTCGACGGGATCAAAGGTTACAGCGAAGCCGCCGCCCAGCAGGCGCCGCACGCCTGGACCGCCGACGCGGCGCAGCTACGAATTGCTCCGCCAGCAAATTGTCGCCATGGCCGATGACGGTGTCGTCGCCATCGTGGCGCCGGCCAATCCGTCGCGCTGTCCGCCCGGCCCCTACGAGCGGGCCAGCATGATCGCGCACTATCTGAAAACCAATAAGCCGAGAGCCAAGATCGTCATCCTCGACGCCAAAGACACGTTCACCATGCAGCCATTGTTTCTCGATGCGTGGCAGAAATTTTATCCCGACATGATCGCGTGGAAGTCGCTGTCGAACGGCGGCAATGTCGCCTCCATCGACGTGGCGAAGAAATCGATCGAGACCGATTTCGACACTTACGAATACGCCGTCGCCAACGTGATCCCGCCGCAGAAGGCCGGCAGGATCGCGGCGCTGGCCGGCGTCGTCGATCGCACGGGCTGGTGCCCGGTCGATGCGGTGACGTTCGAGTCGCTGAAAGCGAAGAACATCCACGTCGTCGGCGACTCGGCCTTTGCCGGCACCATGCCGAAGTCGGCGTTCTCCGGCCTGCTCGAAGGCAGGCTGTGCGCCGCCGCGATCGTACGCCTCTTCGCCGGCGCAGCGCCGGAGGCCGCGCCGATGTCGAGCAATTGTTACAGCGTCGTCGCGCCGGGCTACGCCATTTCGATCACCGGCGAATTCCGCCCGGTCAACGGCGAATACACCGAAGTCGACAACTCGATCCACTCCAGCCCGCTCGATGCGCCGCCGACACAGCGCGCCGAGGATGCCAAGAATGCCGATGCCTGGTTCCGCACCGCGACTGGCGAGATTTTTGGTTGAGGATGACTCCGGTGATTCTCCGTCCCAACCCAAGCTTCCGAACCCCCTCACCCCATCCCTCTCCCCTCCGGGGAGAGGGAGCAGTGTGCCGCCGTCCGCGTTTCAGCCGCAAGCAACGCGCATTCGACTCGCTGCAGGCATTCGCCTCGCCGCAGGTGTTCGCCTCGCTACGGGCGTTCCGCTCGCGCCTCCCTCTCCCCAGAGGGGAGAGGGATGGGGTGAGGGGGCTCGGACGTTTCGGATTACGCACCGCAGCTCTCGCCGTTACGATTCTCGCGTCAACCGCCCATGCGGAGATCGTTCCCTACAAAATCGTCGGCGACACCATTCCGGCATCGCTGACCGGCAGCCAAGGCGACGCCGCACGCGGGCGCGCGGTCGTGGCCAACCACAATACGGGACTGTGCCTGTTGTGCCACTCCGGGCCGTTCGCCGAAGACAAATTCCAGGGCACCATGGCGCCCGATCTCGCCGGCGCCGGCGCGCGGTGGAGCGAGGGGCAATTGCGGCTGCGCATTGTCGATGCCAGCAAGTTCAATGCGGCGACCATCATGCCGCCGTTCTATCGCGTCGATCATTTGACCCGGGTGGCGCCGGCATTTCGCGACAAGCCGGTGCTCACGGCGGTGGAAGTCGAGGACGTCGTTGCCTATCTGATGACCTTGAAGTGAGGCGCGATATGGACCGAACCCGCTCACGCCGCCAAATCCTCAAAGCCGCCGCTGCGCTGGCCGGCTGCGGCGCGTTGTTGCGGCTTTCGATCCGGCCTGCCGCCGCCACGCCCGAGATGATGAAGGACGCGGTGCGCGCCGTCATCGGCGAGGCGCCGGTCAAAAAGGGCAAGGTCAAGCTCGACCTGCCGTCGCTTGTCGAGAACGGCAACTCGGTGCCCTGCACGGTTTCGGTCGAGAGCCCGATGACGGCGGCCGACTACGTCAAGGCGATCCACATTTTCAACGAAAAGAATCCGCAGCCGAACGTGATCAGCGTAAAACTCGGCCCGCGCGCCGGCCGCGCCGGTTTTTCAACGCGCATCCGGCTCGCCGATTCGCAGACCGTCACCGCGATCGCCGAACTGTCCGACGGCTCGTTCTGGTCCGACGATATCGACGTCATCGTCACCTTGGCCGCATGTGTCGAGGAGCCGAAACCCTGATGGCCCGCGCCCTGATCCACGTTCCGGCCACCGCCAAAAAAGGCGACGTCATCGAGATCAAGACGCTGATCTCGCATGTGATGGAAACCGGCTATCGCATCGGCATCACCGGCACGCCGATCCCGCGCGACATCATCGACGACTTCGTCTGCACCTATAACGGCGAGGAAGTGTTCCACGCCAAGCTTTATCCCGCCATCGCCGCCAACCCCTACATCACGTTTTTCACCGTCGCCACCGAAAGCGGCACCTTGGCGTTCTCCTGGACCGACCAACACGGCGCGACGCAAGTGCAAACCGCCGCGATCAAAGTGGAATGATAAGCGCGGTGTTACGTGTCGCGGGCTTGCGCATGCGAGCCCCCTCTCCCCAGAGGGGAGAGGGTTGGGGTGAGGGGGTTCCGACCGAGAGGCCCGAGCCCCCGCGATCAGAGTGGAATTCCAGTGGCTGTCGCAGGTCTTTCAGCTCGCGCAAGCGAACTCCCTCTCCCCAGCGGGGAGAGGGTTGGGGTGAGGGGGTTCCGACCGAGAGGCCCGAGCCCCCTCACCCCGCCCTCTCCCCTCTGGGGAGAGGGAGGAGCAAGCCTCGTCTTCGAGTCCTCATCTTCATCTCAGCACTTTTGGTCGGCGCCGGCACGGCGCGCGCCGCGGACATTCCTTTGGATCAGCGGCGCTCAGACAGCGACTTCATCAGCGCCGACACCCGCGCCATGCAGAACGACGACACCGCCAACCCGGCGATGCTGGTGGCGCTCGACGGCGAGACGCTGTGGAACACCAAGGCGGGTGAAACGCGTCAATCGTGCGCCGACTGCCACGGCGATGCGGCAAAAAGCATGAAGGGCGTGGCAGCGCGCTATCCGGCCATGGTGGCGGAACAGGATCGCCCGGTCGATCTCGAGGAACGCATCAATATGAGCCGCGTCGCCGACCAGAAAGCGGACGCGCTGCCGTTCGAGAGCAAGGAGCTGTTGGCGCTGACCGCGTATATCGCGCGGCAATCGCGCGGCATGCCGGTCGCGGTCAAGGACGATGCGCAGGCGAAGCCGTTCATCGACGCCGGCCGCGCCATCTTCGAGCGCCGGCAAGGCCAGCTCGATCTGTCCTGCGCGCAATGCCACGACGACAACTGGGGCAAAAAACTTGCCGGCAACCTGGTGCCGCAGGCGATGGCGACAGGCTATCCGATCTATCGCCTGGAATGGCAGGAGGTCGGCTCGCTGCAGCGCCGCCTGCGCAATTGCATGAGCGGCATGCGCGCCGAGCCGTACGATTTTGGCGCGCCGGAGCTGGTCGACCTCGAATATTTCCTGATGTGGCGCGCCCGCGGCCTGGCGATGGAGTCACCTGCGGTGCGGCCGTAGCCGTCATTCCGGGGCGCGGGCTTTTGCCCGCGAACCCGGAATCCATAGCCACGATTCGTGCAACTCCTGCACCGATCGTGATTATAGATTCCGGATAGCCGCTGCGCGGCTTCCGGAATGACGCATTGCCCGTGTCGCGCTCGCCGCTTATGGTCTGCCCGCAAAAAATCTCAAGGACACGACCGATGAACGACGTCACCAAATCCAACGCGCCCGTCAGCTATGCCGAGAAGGCGTGGCAATCCGACGTCATCGTCGATCTGATCAAGCATTACGACTTTCCCTATATCGCGCTCAATCCGGGCGCGAGCTATCGCGGTCTGCACGACTCGCTGGTGAACTACGGCGGCAACCAGCCGCCGATCCTGCTGTGCCAGCACGAGAAGATCGCGGTGCAGATCGCCCACGGCTATGCCAAGGCGACCGGCCGACCGATGGTGGCGATCGTGCACGACGTGGTCGGCATGCTGCATGCCACCATGGGCATCTATTACGCCTATATCGACCGCTGCCCGGTGTTCGTCATCGGCGCCACCGGGCCGATGGATGAAAGCCGGCGGCGGCCGTTCATCGATTGGATTCACACTGCAAACGTCAATGGCGAGCAGCTGCGCCATTACGTGAAATGGGACTATCAGCCGTCGAGCATCGAGGGCGTGCCGGATTCCTTCTCGCGCGCTTATGCGGCGATGATGACCGAGCCGCAGGGCCCGATCTACATGTGCTACGATGCTTGGCTGCAGGAGCAGCCGCTGTCGAAAGACGTGGCGCTGCCGAAGGCCTCCGACAACAAAGTGCCGGTGCCGATGGCCGCCGACGTGAAGGCGCTGGAAGCCGTCGCCGACCGTCTGCTGGCGGCGAAATATCCGGTGCTGATGGCCGAATATGTGGCGCGCAGCGAAGGCGGTTTCGAAAATCTCGTCGCGCTCGCCGAAACCGTCGGCGCCGCGGTGTTCGACGTGCATGCGCGGCTGAATTTTCCCAACCGGCATCCGCTCAATCTGAGCTGCGAGAAGGAGATTTTCCGCGACGCCGATCTCATCCTCTCGCTCGACACCCGCGACTGGGAGAAGTCGACCCACTTCAACGACCGCACCAAGCGCCAGGTGGTGCCGCATTATCCGCCGCACTGCGAGATGATCGAGATCGGCTTCGGCGAGATCAATTTGAGCAAATGGTCGATGGACTATGGGCGCATGCCGGCCTGCAGCCTGCGCGTGCTCGGCGACACGCTCACCGCCATTCCCGAACTGACGCGCATCTGCCGCGAGCGCATCGCCAAGAATCCAGCGCTCGCCAAGGCGATCGCCGAGCGCACCAAACTCGTCGCGCAGAAGCACGACGCCATGTTCAAAAAATGGGCCGACGAGGCGAAGAAGGATTGGGACGGCCTGCCGATCACGCTGCCGCGCCTCGCCAGCGAAATCTGGGACGCGATCAAGGCCGAGGACTGGGTGCTGACCGGCGCCAATCTCCAGGACTGGTGCTACAAGCTCTGGGATCTCGACAAGGCTTACCGCCATTGCGGTCAGGCGCTCGGCACCGGCACGCAGATCGGCACCTCGCTCGGCGTCGCGCTGGCGCACCGCGACAAGGGCCGCCTGGTGGTCGACATCCAGCCCGACGGCGATCTGATGTTCGACGCCGGCGCGCTGTGGAGCGCGGCCAAGAACAACATCCCGATGCTGATCGTGATGTACAACAACCGCGCCTATTACAACGACTGGGAGCACCAGATCAGGGTCGCGAATTTTCGCGGCACGCCGGTCGAGCGCGCCTATATCGCCCAGGACATCAGCGGCCCCGAGCCCGACTTCGCCACCATGGCGAAAAGCATGGGCTGGTACGCCGAAGGCCCGATCGAAAAGCCCGCCGACATCGCCGGCGCGCTACGCCGCGCCATCGCGCAGGTGAAAGCCGGCAAGCCGGCGCTGGTCGATACGGTGGTGCGGCCGCGGTAGCGGAAACCCAGGCCGATAGGGCTTCGTCTCAGACCGGCACGTCGCCCACGACGGCGGTGCGCTCCATGCGCCGGCGCTGCGGATAATAATCGTTGGCGGCGTAGTGCTGGGTCGAACGGTTGTCCCAGAACACGATCGTGCCCGGCGTCCAGCGGATGCGGAACTGATATTCCGGCACCCGCGCCTGCGCGAACAGCACGTCCAGGATCGCGCGGCTTTCCGCGGACTCCAGACCTTCGATGCGCAAGGTGAATTGCGGATTGACGTAAATGCTTTTTCGCCCGGTGACCGGGTGTGTGCGCACCACCGGATGCGACGGATTCGGGAACATGTCCTCCATCCGATGCAGCTTGATGCGATCTTCCTCGGTGTTCTTGAACAGCACACGGAAGTTCTGGAAATCGTGCACCGCGCGCAGGCCTGAGATCATGGTGCGGAACGTATCGCTCAAGCCTTCGTAGGCGGCTTCCATGTTGGCCCACAGCGTGTCGCCGCCGAACTCCGGCATGATCTCGCAGCGCAGGATCGTGTATTTGGTCGGAGTCTTCCGGAACGTCGTGTCGCTGTGCCAGACGTCGGTCGACAGCACCGGGTTGTCCTTGTGATTGTCGAGCACCAAGATTTCGGGGAATTGGCCCTGCGGCCGCATCGGGTGCACTTCGAGCTCGCCGAACCTGCGACTGAAGGCGACGTGCTGCTCGGTGGTCAGGAACTGGTCGCGCACCGCCAGCACCTTGTGCTCGATCAGCGCGGCTTCGAAGGCGCGGAACGTGTCGTCATCCATCGGCGCCTTGAGGTCGACACACAAAATCTCAGCGCCGAGGCTTGCGGCAAGACGCCGAACCTGAAACGGCGCGGCCCTCGTTTTCGCCTCTTCCGGCGCGACATTGACGTTCATCGCAGTCCTCGTTCGGCAGCGGCGGCAGTATTTCGCGCTTTACTTCGGGGCGCAATCACGGTGCGCCGCCCATCAGGGCGATATCAATCCGCCTTGATGTCGGCGGTGCGGATGACTTTGGCCCATTTGTCGGTTTCGTCGCCGATGAATTTTTCGAATTCGGACGGCGAGAAGGCCAGCGCCGTGCCGCCCATATCGGTAATCCTTGCCTTGAGCCCGGGATCGGCCAGCGCCGTGTTGATCTCGTGGTTGAGCTTTTCGACGATGTCGGCAGGCACGCCTTTGGGCGCACCCAAGCCGGTCCAATACGTCGCCTCGTAGCCCGGCACAAACTCGGCCGCGACCGGAACATCCGGCAGCGCCGGGCAACGCGCGGTCGAGGTCGCCGCCAATGCCCGCAGCTTGCCGGTCCTTATCAGTTCAAGCGAATTGGTCACGACGTCGAACAGAACCTGCACCCGGCCGGCAAGCAGATCGGTCACGGCCGGCGGGCCGCCGCGATACGCCACGTGCAACAGGTCGACGCCGGCCATCATCTTGAACAGTTCGCCGGCCATATGACCGGACGTACCATTGCCGGCCGACGCCATGGCGACTTTGCCCGGATTGGCCTTGGCGTAAGCGATGAATTCCGGAATTGTCTTGGCCGGGAAATCGGGATTGACCACGACGATATCGGGAAGACTCGCCGTGCTCGCGACCGGCGCGATGTCGCGAATGAAATTATAGTTGAGCGAGCCGTACAATGTCCCGTTGATGACGTTCGGCGAGCCGATCGAAAGCAGCGTATAGCCGTCGGCAGCCGAGCGCACGACCGCCTCGGTGGCGACGTTGCTGGAGGCGCCGGGCCGATCCTCGACGATGACCGGTTGACCGAGACGCTCTTGCAGCCGTTGTCCGATCATGCGGGCGAGTAGGTCCGGCGTGCCGCCGGCCGGAAAGCCGACGAGAATGCGGATCGGCCGCGACGGATAGGTGTCCGCAAACGCCGTGCGCGAAGCAGCGGCGAGTCCTGCAGCACCGGTCGCCAGATGCAGAAGCTCGCGTCGCGAAAATTTTCCGCTGCGTTGAAATGCCGCCAAGAGCCACCCCCCCCGTTGCGCTTAAACGAACCCTCGTTTTCACGCTAACACAACAGAGCGGCAAATCACGACCGTGGCTTCGCCGCGCGTGCGCCTGGGCCCTCGATATTGGGCAACAATACCGTGAAGAGCCCGATCAGCGGCAGGAACGCGCAAACCCGGTAGACGAACTCGATGCTGGTCAGATCGGCAAGCACGCCCAAGGCCGCGGCGCCGACGCCCGCCATGCCGAACGCAACGCCGAAGAACAGGCCCGAGACCATGCCGACTCTTCCGGGCATGAGCTCCTGCGCATAAACGACGATCGCCGAGAATGCCGACGACAGGATGAGACCGATGAGCACGCTCAAGACCACGGTGGCGGCGAGCCCGACATAGGGCAACACCAGCGTAAACGGCAGCACACCGAGGATCGAAACCCAGATCACGACCTTGCGGCCGAAGCGGTCGCCGATCGGACCGCCGATGAATGTGCCCGCGGCAGCCGCGGCCAGGAATACGAACAGATAAATCTGCGCCGTCGCCGTGGGCAGCGCGAAGCGGTGCATCAAGTAGAAGATGTAGTAGCTGGTGATGCTCGACAGATAGAAATATTTCGAGAACACCAGCGCAATCAGCACCGCGATCGCGCGCCGTACCTGCGATTGCGGCAGCACAGCAGTGGGGATGTTCGAACTGCGCGCCTTCGGCGCAGCGTGGCCGCCATTGCGATACCAGTTGCCGAGCATGACCAGAATGACCATCGCCCCGAGCGCCACGAAGGCGAACCAGGCGAGACTGCTTTGGCCGTGCGGCAGAATGACAAAGGCCGCCAATACCGGACCGATCGAGCTGCCGAAGCTGCCGCCGAGCTGGAACAGCGATTGCGCCATGCCATGCGCGCCGCCCGAGGCGAGCCGCGCCAGCCGCGATGCTTCCGGATGGAAGATCGAGGCGCCCAGCCCGAGCAGGACCGCTCCGGCCAGCAGCACGAGGTAATTCGGCGCATAGGCGAGCAGGCAGATGCCGAAGAGCGTGCACCCCATGCCGTAGGCCAGCGAATAAGGCTGCGGCTTGCGATCGGTGTAGAGACCGACCAGCGGCTGCAACAGCGAGGCGACGCCTTGCAGGACCAGCGTGATGAGTCCGATCTGACCAAAACTCAGATCGAACGCGCTCTTGAGGATCGGATAGATCGCCGGCAACAGCGACACGACGAGGTCGTTCAGCAGATGGCAAAAGCTGATCGCCGCCAGGACGACAAATGCAGCGCTGCCGGCCTGTTGCCGGCTGACGACGGCCTGAGTCACGGGAGAAAGCCTTCCTTCGCGCGAATAGATTCGGCGCGGTCATTTTTTTGATTCGTCGCGCGTTACCTATCGCCTGCGGACGGGCCCGGCTAGCCCGATCCGGGCATCCGACCTATGCAGGATTGGCGCGCCGGCCAAATATCGTCCGGCGCGTGCGGGTGCAGGGAGAGGTGAACATTACTTCTTGACACTCTTGACCGGCGTCTCCGGCGTCAGCCCGCCGCGCCGCTGCGCAAACGTTTCCTTGCCGGTCTCTTCCCAATGGCCCGAAACCGCGCGGCTGGCGTAAACGTCCCATGCCGCATCCCAGTCGCCGAGCGAATAGCCGTGCCACGGCGGCTGCGGGGTGAGCGCCGGCAGGCCGAGTTCGTCCCAGATTTTGCGCGCGCCTTCCATGAATTCGCGCTTGGGCAGAGCCAGCGGCGGCGCGATGTCCTTGAGCGTGGCATCGATCAGCATGGTGGATTCTTCGCCGCGCGGCCCTGATTTCGGGCCGTGACCGGCGGCGCGATACGGAACGATCTGCACGTCGTCGACCGGATTGGCGCGATAGGCCAGCGACCAAAACACCGCGTTGGGATTTTCCGGATCGATATCCTCGCTCACCGCGATGACGTATTTGCCGATATCGGCCTGCAGGCTCGCGGCGCCGTGCAGCGCGCGCCAGACTTCGCTGCGCGGGACGCCGGGCGCGAACTGCACGAACACCACCTTGCGCAAATTGGTCAGCGGCTCGTGCATGACGACCCTGCGCACGCCCTTGATCGCCAGCGTGTCGCGCAGATGCGCCAGATAACGCGGCTCGTAGGCGACACGCTTCATCACGCTGGATTCGCTCGGCGTCACCTCGCTCAGGATCGAGGTGAACACCGGCGCCCGCTTATGCGTGATCGCGGTGACCTGCATCGACATGTTGAAGTCTTCGAGCGCGACATGGCCGTGACTTTCGCCGAACGGCCCTTCCGGCTCCAGCAATTCGGGATCGATCAAACCCTCGACCACGATCTCGGCGTCGGCCGGCACGTCGAGATCGACGCTGACGGCCTTGACGACGCGGATCGGGGCGCCGGCAAGCCCGCCGGCGACCGCCATCTCGTCGAGATCGATCGGCAGTTTTTGCGGGCCGGTGAACATCACCACCGGCGCGCAGCCGACCACGATGGCGATCGGCATCGGTTTTTTCAGCTTGCGGCATTTCTGCCAATGCAGATAGCCGCCGGCGCCGCCGATACGCGCGGCCATGCGCACGCCAAGCCGGTCGGTGGCTTTGAGCTGGGCGCGGTAAGTGCCCATGTTGCGCACGCCGGTTTCGGGATCCGCCGTGATGCACAAGGTCGCCGTCAGATACGGCGCGGCGTCATAGCCCGGCGTCGAAATCGGCACCGGCAAAGATTTCAGTCCGCCGTTCGGCCCGCGCAGCGCATCGCCCTTGATGACGACCTCCTGGCACGGCGCCGCTGTCACCGTCACGGGCGCGATCGGACTGGTGATGGCCCGCATCCAGGCATCGCCGATATCCTCGACCGCACAGCCCATGCCGACCGCGTAGATTTGCGCCGACGACGCCAGCGCGCCGATGGCGACCGGCGTGTCGTAGCGGCGTCCCGTCGAATCGACCACATTGGTGAACAAAAACGCGCGCCGCTCGTCTTCCTTGAGCCCGCCCTGGAATTGCCAACGCACCAGCGGATGCAGCTCGGTGTCCTTGTTGACTGCCCGCTCGATGAGCCGCAGCAGCCCTTGCGCCTCGAGCCGCGCAAGGTGCTCCTGAAAATCGAGCGGCGGCGCTCCCATTATTTCTTGTTCTTCTCGTGCTCGGCGATGATCGGCCGCGCGACGCGGAAGCAATCGACGCCGGTCGGGGCGCCGCAATAGATCGTGACTTGCGTCAGCGCGGCGCGGATCTCGTTCGGGGTGAGCCCATTGTTGAGCGCGCCGCGCACGTGGGTGGCGAATTCCTCCATCTTGCCGAGCGCGCCGATCATGCCGAGATTGAGGAGCGAGCGCTCGCGGGGTTTGAGCGTCTCGTCGCCCCAGGTCTCGCCCCAGCAATATTCGGTGAGCAGCCGCTGAAAATCGCGGTTGAAGTCGTCGACATTGTTGCAGCGCGCGATCGACGTAAGCGTCGCCCAAAACCTTTTTACGTTTGGCAAGGCCGAGATCGTAGCGTTTCTGATCCATGGTATGTTGTCTCCCGAATGTTTGGCGTTTGCGCCGTATCTTAACCGTCATTCCGGAAGCCGCGAAGCGGCTATCCGGAATCCATAATCACCGCCCTCGCAATCACCTCTCCAACCGTGGTTATGGATTCCGGGTTCGGCCCTTCGGGCCGCCCCGGAATGACTAACCTTCCGCCGGGCCGCCCTTCCAGCGTTTGACCATGCCGGTGTCGATGCCGAACAGATCGAGCAGCCGGCCGCAGGTGTGATTGATGATGTCGTCGACCGATTTCGGCCGGTTGTAGAACGCCGGCACGATCGGTGCGATCACGGCGCCGATATCGGCGAGCGTGGTCATGGTGCGCAGATGGCCGCCATGCAGCGGCGTCTCGCGCACCGCCAGCACCAGCCGGCGCTTCTCCTTGAGCACGACGTCGGCGGCGCGCGACAACAGCGTCGCGGTGACGCCGGTCGCGATCTCGCTCATGGTGCGGATCGAGCACGGCGCGATGATCATGCCCATGGTCGGGAACGAGCCCGAGGAGATCGCGGCGCCGATATCGGTGACCGGATAGGATTTGGTGGCGAGCTCGCGCACGTCCTTGGCCTTGAGATCGGTCTCGTAGGCCAAGCGTCATCTCCGCCGACTTGCTCATGACCAGATGGGTCTCGATGTCGGTCTTGCGCAGCATTTCCAGAAGCCGCACGCCGTAGAGCGTGCCCGACGCTCCCGATATGCCGACAATGAGCCGCGCAGTGGTTTTGGCCATTCCTACCCTCGTTTCTTATGGCGCCGTGTTGTGCCACGCGGCGGGGCGCGGTTCCAGTAGGGGTCAGCGCCCGGTCAGGCCGTCGAAGGCACTAATCAGCACGTCGACCGAAGCCTTGGGAAAGCTCGCGCCCATGGCGCGCTCGAAAGCCGCGACATTGCCGCGCGCCGCGGCCGGCGGCTCGGACGGCTTGCCGAGCGGGCCGGATCTGGGTGAAGGCGTAGAGCGCTTCCTGCTGCAGCTTCTCGGCCTCGAGCTCGACCGCCTTGACCTTGTCGCGCAGCGCTTCCTGCTTGGCCGGCTCGACGAACGTCTTGGCGCCCTTCAGCTTGCGGCGGGTGTCGCGGATCGGAATGATGGTGAGCTCGCGCCAGCTTTTGATCGTGGCATCGAGCTTTTTCACTTCATCGGGCGAGAGCACCTGCCGCTCCGACGCCAGCCAGAACAGGAACAGCAGTAGATTGACGTCTATGCCGCAGCCGTCCTGCAAGCGCGATGCAGGCGTCGGATACGCCGGTTTGGCCGTAAAATTTCAGCGAGAACCGCCAGAACGGCGTCGTTGCGGTTGGCGTATCGTTCATGGCGGCGGCCTCATGCTGCAAACAGTTTCTCGTAGGCGCCCGCCGCGCGCAGCGCGGCGACGATGCGCTCCGGCGTCAGCGGCGTCTCGGCGAAATGCACGTCGAACGGCGACAGCGCGTCCTCGATGGCGCCGATGATCGCCGCCGCGGCCGGAATGGTGCCGCCCTCGCCCGCGCCTTTGACACCAAGAGGATTGAGCGGATTGACGGTCTCGACATGGGCAATGGTGCAGGTCGGCACGTCGGTCGCCATGGGAATGAGATAATCGGCGAACGACGTGGTCAGCGGCTGCGCGTTCTCGTCGTATTGCATCCATTCGAACAGCGCATTGCCGATGCCGTGGGCGACGCCGCCCTGCACCTGGCCGTCGACGATCAGCGGATTGATGACGCGGCCGGAATCGTGGGCCACCGTGTAGCGCACAATCTTCACGCCGCCGGTCATGGCGTCGACCTCGACCTCGACGACGTGGGTGCCGGAGCAATAGGCCGCCTGCTGCGGCGTGTAATAGGCGGTGTGTTCAAGACCCGCGGCCTGGCCGGCCGGCAGCGACACGCCGGGAATGCCTTGCGCCAGCCGCGCCAAGTCGCCGAAGCCGATCACCGGCTTGTTGCCGGTCTCGGCAATCGCCTGGCCGTTGTCGAGATCGATGTCGCTCTCCTTGACGCCGAGCACCCGCGCGGCAAGGGCGACAAGCTGCGCGCGCACCGATTGCCCGGCGAGGAGCGCCGAGTTGCCGGCATTCACCGCCTGGCGGCTGGCGAACGCGCCGACGCCTTGGGCGATGGCGCCGGTGTCGCCGATGGTCATGACGATGTCCTCGATGCGGCAGCCGACTTGTTCCGCCACGATTTGCGACAGCGTGGTGCGCGTGCCCTGGCCCTGGTTGGTGGCGCCGGTCGCGACCGCGACTTTGCCGCTGGGCAGCACCCGCACGGTGACACCCTCGAACGGGCCGAGTCCGGTGCCCTCGACGTAATTGCCGAGCCCGATGCCAATGAAGCGGCCTTCATCGAGCGCGGCGCGCTGCCGTTCGCGGAAGCTCTCGTAGTCGGCCTGCGCCAGCGCGGTCGCCTGCCCTTTCGGATAATCGCCGCTGTCATAGATCAGCGGCTTGCCGTCGCGGAAAAGAAGACCCACCTCGTAGGGCATCTGCTCCGGCTGGATGAAATTGCGCCGGCGCACCTCGGCGCGATCGAGCTGCAGTTCGCGCGCGACCCTGTCGAGCAATCGCTCCATGGCGAACACCGCCTGCGGCCGGCCGGCGCCGCGCACCGGCGTCGTCGGCACCTTGTTGGTGAGCACCACCATGGTGTCGAGCTGATAGGCCGGGATCACGTAAGGGCCCGGCACCGTCGCCGCCGCGATGTAAGGCATGATGATGCCCCACGGCACGAACGCGCCGGAATCGTGCAGCATCCGGCCGCGCACGCCGAGAATCTTCGCGTCCGCATCGACCGCGATGGCGACGTTCCAATATTGATCGCGCTCCTGGGTGGCGCACAAAAAATGCTCACGGCGATCTTCGATCCATTTCACCGGCCGGCCGAGTTTTAGCGCAGCCGCCGGGATCACGGCTTCCTCAGGGTAGAAGATCGCCTTCGGCCCGAATCCGCCGCCGACGTCGGGCGCGATCATGCGGATCGATTCGAGCTCGCGGCCGAGCAGGTCGGCGAGCATACGGCGGCCGATATGCGGCGTCTGGGTGCCCGACCACACCGTCAACATGTCGGTCGCGGCGTCGTGGCTGGCGAGCACCGCGCGCGTCTCGATCGCCATGCCGCCGCCGCGGTGCTGCCAGAGCTCATCCTCGAAGATATGCGGGGCGTTGGCGAAGACGGCATCGACGTCGCCGTAGGCGAGCTGGAACGTGGATAACACATTGGAGCCGAGCGCGGCGTGGGCCCGCGACGCGCCGTCCTCGACCGCATCGCGGCAATCGCCGACCGCCGGCAGCGCGTCGTAATGCACGGCGACCGCGGCGGCGGCATCCTCGGCGATATAGCGCGTGTCGGCGATCACTACCGCGACCGGCTGGCCGACATAATAGACTTCGGCGCGCGCCAGCACGTGCTGGGTGCACAGCGCCGAGATCGACGGATTGGGCAGCAACATCGGCATCGCTTCGCTGCGCATCGGATCCGGCAGATCGTTGGCGGCGATGACGGCGTGGACGCCCGGTATCGCCAGCGCCGGCTTGGCGTCGATGCCATGCACGCGCGCGTGCGCATAAGGCGAGCGGACGAAGCAGGCGTGCAGCATGCCGGACAATTTCATGTCGTCGACGAAGCGGCCGCGGCCGGACAGCAGCGCCGGATCTTCGAGCCGCGTCACGCGCGCGCCGAAATGTTTTGCGCCCATGGTTTCAGCCCCCTGCCGCGCGCAAACGCTGCGCTGCGTCGAGCGCAGCTTTGACGATGCCGGCATAGCCGGTGCAACGGCACAGATTGCCGGTCAGCGCCTCGCGCACCTCGTCCTCGCTTGGCGAAGGATTTTCCCGCAGTAGCTCAGTGAGCGTGACCAGCATGCCCGGCGTGCAGAAGCCGCATTGCAGGCCGTGATTGTCGACAAAAGCCTGCTGCAGCACCGACAGCCCGCCCTCGGGCGTCAGCCCTTCGACGGTCGTCACCTCGCAACCGTTGGCCTGCACCGCGAACATCAGGCACGCGCGTGTGGAGTGCCCGTCGACCAGCACCGTGCAGGCGCCGCAGACGCCGTGCTCGCAGCCCAGATGGGTGCCGGTGAGGCCAAGCTCGTGGCGCAGGAAATCGGCCAGCGTCAGCCGCGACTCGACAACGCGTGCATACGCCTTGCCGTTGACCGTCACGCGCGTTGGCTGCTTACTCATACGCTCCCGACCACGTTACAAACACTACACGACATTCGGCACGTTGACGCCGGCGCGGCGTGCGGCATCGGTGAGTGCGCGTGCGCTCAAGACTTGCGCGAGATGGCGGCGATACTCGGCGCCGGCGTGAATATCCGAAATCGGCTCGATCAGCCATGTCGCGGCCGCCGCGGAGCGAATAAGGCTCGAGTTCGAGCGGTTGGCCGACGAGCCGCGCTTCGGCAGCTTCGACCCGGACCGGCGCTGCAGCGACACCGCACAGCGACAGGGCGGCGCGGCGCACCACATTGCCGGCGCCGATATCGAGCAGCGCCGCGGCGCCCGCGAGCGCAAAATCGCCGTGCCGGCGGGCGAATTCGTGAAAGCCGTGGCCGTGACCCTGGCGCCAGACCGGCAGGTCGATGGCCGCGATCATCTCGTCGGGATCGAGCGCGGTCGCCATGAAGCCGGTGGAAAAATCCTTGAACGCCATCTGCCGGATGCCACGGATGCTGGCGACGTGGATGACAGCATCGTAAGCCGCGCACACCGCCGGCAATTCGGCGGCGGGATCGGCATGCGCCAGACTGCCGCCGATGGTGCCGCGGTTGCGCGTCTGGCGATGCCCGACATGGCGCAACGCTTCCGCCAGCAGCGGGCAATATTGCGCGACCTCGGGCGCGGTTTCGAGCTCGCGCTGGCGCATCATGGCGCCGATGCGCAGCCAGCCGTCGACGATCGCGATGCCGCGCAGATCGGCGATGCCGCCGAGATCGACCAGATGGTCGGCCACGACGTAGCGAAAATTCATCATCGGCACCAACGACTGCCCGCCCGCCAGAATCTTGGCGTTGGGCAGCGTGGCCAACAACTCGGCGGCCTCCTTGAGCTGCCGCGGCGCGTGATAGTCGAACGGAGCTGGCTTCATTTTCCCGGACGCGACTGGCCGATCCGATTGCCCGGAAAGGCCGGAAACTCCTACACAAATGCCCTGTGCTTGCGGTCACAGACCCAGGCATCGAAGCATGGTAGTTTGGGCGGTGCAAGGAAGGCGATCACCTAGGGGCGGGCAATCACCCGGGCATCATCTGGGGGCAAAGGCGCAGTGATCTCCAGCATCGTACGACGCACATTCCTCACCGCACTCGGCGGCGCCGCCGCGGCGGCGCTGCTGCGGCCTCGCGTTGCGCGCGCCCAACAGCCGGCGCTGCCGGTGGTCGCGTTTCTCAACGGCGGCTCGCCCGATGTTTCCGCGCTCTATGCGGCCGCATTCCGCAAAGGCCTCAGCGAAGCCGGCGCCAGCGAAGGCCAAAATGTGACAGTCGAGTACCACTGGCTGGAGGGCCACTACGATCGTCTGCCGGCACTGATGGCCGATCTGGTCCGGCGACAGGTGGCCGTGATCGCCACGCCCGGCAGCGTGCCGGTTGCGCTCGCGGCCAAAGCTGCAACCGTGACAATCCCAATCGTCTTTGGTGCCGGCGACGACCCGGTCAAACTCGGTCTTGTCGCCAGCCTCGCCCGGCCTGAAGGCAATGCGACCGGCATTAATTTTTTTATCCAAGAGGTGACGGCCAAGCGGCTGCGGCTGCTGCATGACCTGGTGCCCAAGGCTGTTCGTGTCGCCGTGCTCGTCAACCCGGCCAATGCTTCAACCGCCGAGGCGACAGTGCAGGATGCGAGGAAAGCCGCTCCCACTATAGGGCTGCAAATCCAGACGATCCTCAACGCCACGTCGATCGGCGAGATCGATGCGGCCTTTGCTACATTTGCGCAGGAGCGCCCCGATGCCCTCTTGGTCGCTCCCGACGGATTCCTCAGTAGCCGCCGCGGGCAGTTTGCCACCTTGACGGCGCGCGACAGGATTCCCGCGGCTTATGCCAACCGTGACGATGTGGCGGCCGGTGGGCTGATGAGCTACGGAACCGACCTTGCGGACATGTTTCATCAAGTCGGCGTCTATACCGGAAAAATCCTCAAGGGCGCCAAGCCGGCAGACTTGCCGGTGCTGCAGTCGACCAAATTCGAGTTCGTCATCAACCTGCAAACGGCGCGGGCGCTCGGCATCGAGGTGCCGCCGGCGGTGCTCTCGATCGCCGACGAGGTGATCGAATGAGGCGGCGCGAATTCATCGCGCTTCTGGGCGGCGCCTCCGCGTCACCACTGTTTCGGCTGCTCGCGGCACACGCGCAACAGCCGGCGATGCCGACGGTCGGGATACTCAACAGCGGCAGCCGCGATGGCTTCGCGGCACGCAATACGGCCTTTCTCCAGGGCCTCGGCGAGTTTGGCTTCATCGAGGATCGCAACGTCGCGATCGAACGCCGCTTTGCGGACGACCACTATGACCGGCTTCCCGGCCTGGCGGCGGAACTCGTGCAGCGCCCGGTCGCGGTGTTGTTCGCCTCCGGTGGCGGCATTGCGCCGCAGGCTGCGAGAGCGGCAACGGCGACAATTCCGATCGTATTCGCCGGCGGCTTCGATCCGGTCAAAGCCGGACTCGTCGCCAGTCTCAATCAGCCCGGTGGCAACGTGACAGGGACGACCTTTCTGACGAACGCCTTGGAGGCGAAGCGGCTCGGCCTGCTGCACGAATTGTTGCCGCGGACCAGCGTGATCGGCGTCCTGATGAACCCCAAAAACGTCAGCGCCGAGACGGCCAGAGCAGACCTCGACGGAGCGGCCCGCGGTCTTGGTATCGAGCTGCGCATCGCGCAGGCCTCAAGCGAAGGCGAATTCGACGCTGCCTTCGCCGGCATCGATCAGGCCGGCGTTCGCGCACTGCTCGTTGCCTCCGATGCCCTCTTCTCCGGTAAGATCAAATCGCTTGTGACGCTGGCGGAGCGCCACAGATTGCCGGCGATGTATTACCTGCGGGAGTTTCCAGCGGTCGGCGGGCTGATGAGCTATGGTACGAGTGTGGGCGATGCCAATCGGCAGGCTGGCGGCTATGTCGGCCGCATTCTCAAGGGCGAGAGCCCGGCCGACCTGCCCGTCGTGCAGTCGACCAAGTTCGAATTCGTCATCAACCTCAAGACCGCCAAGGCGCTCGGACTCACGTACCCGCCCGGGCTTCTTGCCATTGCCGACGAGGTGATCGAATGAGGCGGCGAGAATTCATCTCTCTTGTCGGCGGCGTGGCCGTATCATCGCTACTCCTCCCGCTCATCGCGCGCGCCCAGCGGCTCTTCAAGATAGGCATACTCTACACCGGCGGCGTCGACCCTACTTTCACCGCTGCATTCATGCGCAAGCTTGGCGAGCTCGGCTATGCGGAGGGCAAGAACGTTGCCATCGCGCGCAAGGTGGCGGACGGCGACACCGCGCGCCTGAAGGATCTTGCCGCGGAGTTGGTGGCGCAGCATGTCGACGTCATCGTGACGATGGGAACGCCGGCGGGCTTTGCCGCCAAACAGGCCACCGGCACGATTCCGATCGTGCTCGGCGCCAACAGCGACCCGGTGGGTGTCGGCCTGGTGGCAAGCCTCGCCAGGCCCGGCGGCAATGTCACCGGCGTGTCGCTGATGGCGCCGGAGCTGAGCGCGAAGCGGCTCGATATCCTGCGTACGCTGTCTCCCAAAATTTCCCGCTTTGCGATTTTGTGGGATTCGTCGAATCCCGGCATGGCAGCACGCGTGCATGAAACGCAAATCGCCGCCGATCAGTCGCACGTTCTGCTTCACGTCGTCGGGCCGCGAAATATCGACGAGCTGGAGAATGCGCTTGCCGAGCTACTCAATCAGCGCCCGGATGCGCTCTTGGTGACGAGCGAAGCGTTCACACGACGCTATCTGGCACGCATCCTCGAGTTTGCCAATGGCAACAAGATTCCGGCGATGTTCGAGGACAACTCGTGGGTCGAGGCCGGCGGGCTGATGTCCTACGGGCCCAACTACCAAGAGGTCTTTCAGGTCGGCGCCGTCCTGGTCGACAAGATATTGAAAGGCGCCAAGCCGGCCGATCTGCCGATCGTGCAGCCGACGACGTTCGAACTGATTCTCAATCTCAAGACCGCAAAGGCGATGGGGCTCGACATCCCGCCAAATCTGCTGGCGCTGGCCAACCGGGTGATCGAATGAGGCGGGCAATCGCGTTCCCCTCCCCCCTTGTGGGGAGGGGTAGGGGTGGGGGTCGGGAGGTGATGCGCAGATGCGGACGATTTTCTGCAGCCGTCATCGCCACGAGTCACCTCCCGACCCCCACCCTGCCCTCCCCCACAAGGGGGGAGGGAAAGACGCTACGCCGTCTTGACGCCGAGCTCCGCCTCCTCCTTGGCGTAGGCCGCATCCATGCGCGAGGCGATGTTGTGCTTGGCGAGCTCGGTCGCAAACAGGCGGCGGATCTCCGGCTTCTCGTCGAGATAGTCGATCTGGTCGCCGCCCACGCGGCGGCTGATCCAGGCTTTTGGCACGCCTTGGGCGTTGCGGATGGCGACGCCCTCGTGCTTGAAGGCGAGATAGCGCGCCGGCGTCGAGCCGGCATTGAAGTGCTGATGGAACCACATATTGGGCGGCACGATCATGGTGCCGACTTCCCATTTATATTGTTGCGGCTCCTCGCCTTCCGGCCACATCAGCGAAAAGCCGTCGCCGGAGAGCACGATGACGTGGGCGCCGGGCCCGTGGGCGTGACCCTTCTTGTAGGTGCCGATCGGGAATTGCGAGATGTGCGAGTTCATCGACCCTTTGGCCATGTTGAAGCGGATATGGCCGCCGCCGGCGCCGCGCTCGGTCGCGGTGATCAGCGGGATGTTCACCGCGTCGGGCACGAAATTCGTCGCCAGCAAAAAACCCTTCTGCTCGCCCTTGGCGCTGAAATAATCCGGCTCGCCGGCGAAGCGGTCCTTGAAGTCGTATTTGGTGTTGAAGATGAAATCGATGTCCTCGTAGAGATTGATCACCGGCGGCGCATTGGTGACGGCGACGTAGCGCGCCGGCTCCTTGCCGGAGCCGTTGAAATGCTGGTGGTGGCAATTCAGCGGAATCGCAAACAGCGCGCCGTCCTTCCACTCGAAGGTGATGCGGGCGCCGGCGTCGTTCCACACCGTGGTCGAGCCGCGGCCGCTCAATACCAGGATCATTTCCTCGTAGAGCTGGCGGTGCGGGACGAGACTCTTGCCCGGCGGAATTTCCATCACGTAGCAATCGTTCGAGGTGCGCGAGGCGTCATGGTTGAGAAACACGGCGTTGCCGCCGCGGCGCGCCCAGGGTTTTAGCTCCACGGTGCGCAGGTTCTGCACATAGAACGACGGGATAATGTCGAGGCCTTCGGCCTTCACCCAGCGGGTATACGGCGTTTCCTTCTCGGTCTTGAACTTGTTCGCCAGTTCCTCGGAAACGACGGCATTCTTGGCCATAAGGCACTCCTTCTTGAATTTCTAAGCGGCAACCCGCGAAGCCGAAGACTCCGCAAGCGCCACGCATTTCTCCGCCCGCATGCGCACGTGGATGGGGTGACCGACCGGCGTCCGCAGCGAAGGATGGACGCGGGCCAATAGCACAGAATCGCCCACTTTGACCTGGAAATCCAGATAGTCGCCGAGGAAGACTTTGGCCTCCACGGTGCCGGTGCAGACATTGTCGCCGTCCTCGCGCGGCGGCGCGGCCTCGAAAAGCTCGACGTCCTCGGGCCGCACCGAAATGACCACCGGCACGTCCTTGGCCAACGGCTCGACGCACTGCACGTTGAGCTCGCCGAGCGCGGTCGCGACGCCGCAGCGGCCGTTGCCGGCGGCGGCGGATGCGACTGTGCCGCCGATGAAATTGGTGCTGCCGACGAAATCGGCGACGAATTTGTTGCGCGGACGTTCGTAGATGTCGCGCGGCGGGCCGATCTGGACGATGCGGCCCTCGCTCATCACCGCGATCTCATGCGACAGCGCCAGGGCCTCGCTCTGGTCATGGGTGACATAGATCGTGGTCAGGCCGAGGTCGCGCTGCATGCGCTTCAATTCGAAACGCATGGCCTCGCGCAGCTTGGCATCGAGGTTCGACAACGGCTCGTCGAGCAGCAAGAGCTGCGGCTCCATGACGAGCGCGCGCGCCAGCGCCAACCGCTGCTGCTGGCCGCCGGAGAGTTTTGTGGCGTCGCGATCGACCAGGTCGGCGAGCTGCACGGTCGCCAGCACGCGCATGACCTTTTGCTCGATCTCCTTGCGACTCGGCCGCGCTTTGCGCACTTCGAGCGGAAACGCCACGTTCTTGAACACGTTCATGTGCGGCCAGATGGCATAGGACTGGAACACCATGCCGAAATTGCGCCGGTTGGGCGCGACGAAAATGCCGGCGTCCGAGGAATAGACCACGCGGCCGTCGAGCGCGATCGAGCCCGAGCGCGGCCGCTCGAGGCCAGCGATGGAACGCAGCGTCGTGGTCTTGCCGCAGCCGCTTGGGCCCAACAGCGTGAACAGTTCGCCGTCCGGCACGTCGAAGGACACGTCCTGCACGGCGTTGACGACAGCGCCGCCCGCGGCCGCATAGTCGGTATGGAGCGATTTTACGCTCAGCACGCTCTACCTCCCTTACGCGTCAACGACGCCGAACCGCCGCCCGAAAAACTCGGCTACCATGACGAAGCAAAATAGCACCAAAATCATCATGACGCCGAGCGCCGATAATTCAACGTATTGGCCATTCTGCCACAATTCCCAGATCGTCACCGAGACCACTTCGGTGCCGGGGCTATAGAGCAGGATCGAGCTGGCCAGCTCCCGGATCGAGACGATGACGATGTAGATCCAGCCGGCGATCAGGCCGGGTTTGAGCAGCGGCAGCACGATGCGGCCGAACGTGGTGGCGAGCGACGCCCCGCTCATGGCGGCGGATTCCTCGAGCTCCTTGTGCACTTGCAGGAGCGAGGCGGTGTTGTAGCGCATGCCGTAGGGCAAAAAGCGAGTCACATAGGCGATCAGCATGATCCAGATCGTGCCGTAGACGCCGATCGGCAATGCCAAGTAGCAGACCATGATCGCCAGCCCAAGCACGAGGCCGGGAAACACCAGCGGCAGCGAGGCGAGATTGTCGAGGAGCGCACGCCCGGGCAGTTTGGTGCGCACCACGATCCAGCACAGGATCGACGTCGCCAGCATGATCAGCGTGGCGCTGCCGAGCGCCAGCACGATGCTGTTCCAGACCGCGGTGCCGATCGCGGGATAAGCGAGCACCGTGCGATAGGAATCGAGCGTCAGGTTTTTGAGCGCCGCCAGCGTCGGCACGCTATAAAAACGCTGCAGCGACGACCACAGCAGAACCAGAAACGGCAGCACGACCACCAGCGCGACGTAGAGCAGGAAAACCGCCGCCGTGACGTAGCGCCAGCGGCCGATGCGCATCACCCGCGGGCGAAAGCCCTTCCCCGTCACCGTGGCATAGCGGCTGCCGCGGCCGATGATGCGCAGATTGAGGAAGACGCACAGCGAGGCGATGACGAGCAACGCCACACCGTAGGCGGAGGCGAGGCCGATTTCGCTCGGATAGGCGTGGATCGCATCGTAGATCGCCGACGTATAGACCTCGATGCCGACCGGCAGGCCGAGCAACGCCGGCACCTCGAACGATTCCAGCGCCCGCACGAACAGGATCAGCAGCGCCGCGGCGGTCGCAGGCATTGCCAGGCGAATGGTGACGCGCCACAGGATGCGCGGCAGCGTGGCGCCGCTCATCAGCGCGGATTCTTCCAGCGCCGGATTCATGGCGCGGAACGCCGCGGTCATCAGCAGGAAGGCCATCGGCGAATAGTGCAACCCGTCGACCCAGATCATGCCGGGGATCGAATAGATGTTGATGAAAACGGCGTCGGTGGCGAAAACGCGCTGCAGCACCAGATTGACGATGCCGATCTTCGGGCTGCCGAGGAAAATCCACGACACCGTGAACAGAATCCCGGGAATGATCAGCGGCACCAGCGTCAGGGCGAAGAACAGCGCCTTGAACGGCGTATCGGTGCGCTCGTTGATCCAGGCCAGCAAGGTGCCGAGCGAGAACGCGAGCAGTGCACTGCCAAGGGCAAACTTCAACGAATTAGCGAAGAGCCGCGCAGTGTCGGCGCTGGCATAGGCGGTGCGATAATTATCCAGCGTGAACCGCGCCGGCGCGGCGGCGGTTTCCGGCGACAGCACGCTCTGCCACAGCATGAAGCCAAGCGGCACTAGCGCCAGCCAGGCGACCAGCGCGACGGCAATGATGATGAGGAGCGGGGTCCACAGCGCGCTCCCTTCCCCCACCCGGGCCGCGCTTGCGCGCGCCCGAGTGCGTGCTTGTTGGGGAAGGGTCGGGGATGGGGGTCGGGAGGCGGCTCGCATGCGTCCACGTTAGCGCATTACCTCACGACCCCCACCCCTGCCCCTCCCCACAAGGGGGAGGGGAAATTATGCCTCGTGCTTATGGTGATGGTGCGAATGATCGTGGTCGTGATCATGGTGATGATCATGATCGTGGTGGTGATGATCGTGGCCGTGCGAATGACCATGCGCATGGTCATGATCATGCTCGTGATGATGCAAACGCTGCCGCGGCCGTGGGCCGCGCGGGTCTTCGTTGAAGACCAGCGATTTGATGGTGACAGGCACGGTGTAGGACGGCATGCGGATGCGGCCGAGATCGATGTAGTCGAAATCCCATAGCACCACGCCGTCGATCACCAGCATCTCGCTCTCGACGTGCAATTCGTCGCGCAAAATATGGCCGAGCGTCTGCGCCACGTCGCCGTCGAGCATGATGAACAGCGGCTGTTTCCTGGCAACGCGTTCGGCGAGCCCGCGCTTGATGCCTTCGGCGAAGGCGGCGAGCCGCTCGTAGGACGGCATGCCGGTCCAGCGCAACGCCAGCGCGATCTCGCGGTCGGGGTCGACGTCGAACGCGGTCATGTGGCTGCGGATCGCGGCGGCAAGCTTTGCCGCATCGATGGTGTCTTCGCAGACAAACGGCGGCAGCAAAACTTGCAGATTGCGGCGCGGCAGCAGCACGCCGGGCGCCGAGATGTAACTGGTATTGCCGGACAGCTGCACTGAGTATTCGGAGGCGCCGAGCGCGGTGGCGCGAATGCATTCGCCGGCCGGCAGCACCGGCCAGGGAAACGCGCCCTGGGCGATGCGCTCGCGGATGGCGCGGCCGAGCCGCGGGCCCATGTCGCCGAAATCGCGCTCTTCGCGCTGATAGACGTATTCGGAAACGCCGCCGGAAAACATGATGCCGTCGATGCGGCCGAGCGCGGCGATCGGATCGGTGAGATAAAGATGCTCGATGTCGTGCGGCATCGGCCGCGCCGTGACGGCGGCAACGAGCGCGTCGGCCATGCCGTCGGCAACCTTCTCCATGTCGGCGAGCGCGATGGCGTCGCCGCGATTCCAGGAAAAGCCGGCGCGCTTGGCGTGATGCTTTCCGGCCGGATCGAGGCGGACGATCTTGCCGTCCTCGACCACCTGCAGACGGCCGCCGATATGCACGGCAGCGGTGGCGATCACCTTGCCGTTCTCGACCAGGCCAAGTTTTGTGGTGCCGCCGCCGATATCGATGTTGAGGATGCGCTTGTTCTGGTCGCTGGAGACGCGCGCGGCGCCTGAGCCGTAGGCCGCCAGCATCGATTCCATGTGATGGCCGGCGGTGGCGGTGACGAATTCGCCGCCCTGCTCGGACAGGATTTTGGCGATGCCCTGCGCGTTCTCGCGGCGCAGCGCCTCGCCCGTAAGAATGACCACGCCGGTGTCGATCTTGTCGGGATGCAGGTTGGCGGCGTTATAGGCCTCGTCGATGATGGCGCCGAGCTTTTCGTCGTCGATGCGTTCCTCGCTCTGATAGGGCGTCAGCGCCACCGGCGACTGGAACAAGGTCTCGCGCGAGACGACGTAATAGCGGCTGGTCAAATCCTCGGCCAGCCGGCGCAAATTGACCCGCGAGAAGATCACCTGCGTGCCCGACGAGCCGATATCGATGCCGACCGTCATCAGCGAGACGTTGTCCTGGCGCCAGAGCGGATTGTCTTGCAGCGGAACGTCGTCGTTCTCGAAGTCGTAATCGTGGTCGTGATCGTGGTCGGAATCCTCGCCGTGCTCGTGCACGATGTTCTGGCCGTAGAGGTGGTCGGCGAGCGTGTGGCCCCCTGTTTTCTTTTCTTCGGGGTCGGACATTCCTTAGTTCTCCTGGCGTCGCCGGAGACTTCTTCCCGCGCGAATGCGCGCAGGTCAATGCTCCTCCGCCTCTCCCCGCGTGCAGGGAAAGCAAGGAGCAAGCGTTCTCAATGAGTTAAGCGCCGAGAGGCGCGACTGCGGCGCCGGCACGAGGACCGTCAGCGCAAACGTTTGAGGGTCCGAATGTCGCAGCTTTGAAAAAAGCGCGACGCGGCGACGCTAGCCGTTACTCGGAGTTGTGCCCGTCCGAATGCGGGATGGCGCTGCCGGCGGCCAGCAGGAACCAGGCGAGGAAGATGTACCACGACGAGTTTCCGGTCAGCGCCGGGATCGGCAGTTCGATCGGGAATGCCGCGAGCACCCCGAGCATAGCCAGGCAGCCGGCAATAACGAACAAAGCGACATTGGGTGCGTACAGTTTCATAAAACCCCCGGACCTCGGACCTTTGAGAGCAGATCGGTTCGCGGGCAGGATGGCGCGATAAATCTTAAGAATCGAGAACGAGTTCCATTCCAGTTGAAAACGAACGCCACAACCGGCGCGGTACGTCGTGTGACGGTAAAAGCTCTCTTAAATTTGTACCCTTCTGCCCCATAAGCAGCTTTAAGGCGGCG
This sequence comes from uncultured Alphaproteobacteria bacterium, assembly GCA_963724715.1. GTDB lineage: Bacteria > Pseudomonadota > Alphaproteobacteria > Rhizobiales > Xanthobacteraceae > BOG-931. Next base: position 2,162,101 of record CAVRVV010000009.1, read on the forward strand.
ATAAGACTTCAATTATAAGGATAAACCGATCTGCACGGAGCATCGTGAATGCGTCTCATCGTCAAGTTCTGGAAGGACGAAAGCGCTGCCACAGCCATCGAGTACGGCCTCATCGCCACGGGAATCGCGGTCGCGGTCATCCCGGTGATCACCGGTCTCGGCACCAAGCTGAAGACCACGTTCTCGACGGTTTCGACAGCGATCAAATAACCCCGCCGCCACGGCGCAGAAGCGCGTTGGCGGCGATCTTCTCCTTCATGATCCGAAACCGGACAGCGCGACGTGCGGCCGCGACGCCGCTCACACGCGAATGACGATTTTACCGAAATGGGCGCCTGAGGCCATGTGCTGATAGGCCGCCTGCGCGTCGTCGAAGCCGAATACCTTGTCGATCACCGGCTTGATGGCGTTGGCGGCGATCGCCGCGTTCATCGCCTCGAACATTTCGGTCGAGCCGACCGAGATGCCCTGCACATTGGCACGCCGGCCGAGGATCAGTCCCGGATTGAGCTCGGTCGCAGCCCCGCTCAAACCGCCGATCATCGAAATCTTGCCGCCGATGCGGATGGCGCCGAATGAGCGCGCCAAAGTGCCGGCGCCGCCGACTTCGACCACCTGATCGACGCCGCGCCCGCCGGTGAACGCGACCGTCGCCTTCTCCCAATCCGGTGTGGTCTTGTAGTTGATGGTGTGGGCGGCGCCGAGCGCCGTGGCGCGCTTGAGCTTGTCGTCGCTCGACGAGGTGATGATCGGTGTAATGCCCATGGCATGGGCGAATTGCAGGCCGAAGATCGAGACGCCGCCGGTGCCTTGCAGCAGCACGGTCTGCCCGGCGATCAATTTGGCATGCACCATCATGGCGTGCCACGCAGTCACTGCGGCGCAAGGCAGCGTCGCGCCTTCCTCGAGCGACAGATGCGCCGGAAGTTTGACGACGCCGTCCTCTTCCAGCACGGCATATTCGGCGAGCATGCCGTCGATCGAGCCGCCGAGCGCGCTTGCCTGCACGGTCTGGCTCGGCTCGCCGCCCGGCCAGCGCTGGAAGAAGCAGCCGGCGACCTTGTCGCCGACCTTTACCCGGGTGACGCCTGAGCCGATCTCGACCACTTCGCCGGCGCCGTCGGACAGCGGCACGATGTTGTCGCGCACTGCCATGCGGTAAGTGCCGCGCACGATGCCGAGGTCGCGGAAATTGAGCGAGCAGGCGGCGACCTTGACCAGCACCTGGCGGTGCTGCGGTTTCGGCTCCGGCAGATCGACACGGGTCACCAATTCGATACCGGCGCCGCCTTTCGGCAATTGATAGGCACGCATGCGTAATCCTCCCGAGAGTTTCTTGATTGCAGTTAGCGCAAGCCGAAACTTATTGCACCGGCGTCACGTTCACCGACACGCCCATGCGCTGCCGGCCCGATCCCAGAATAACACCGTCCACCGGCGCGACATCGGTATAGTCGCGGCCGACCGCCAAGGTGACATGGTCCTCGGCGGCGAGAATCCCGTTGGTGGGATCAAGCCCAACCCAACCGGCACCGCCGCCGCACCATAACAGCACCCAGGCATGCATGGCCTCGCTGCCCTGCAAGCGCGCGGCGTCGCTCGCCGGCGCCGAGCGCAGATAGCCGCTGACATAGGCCGCCGGCAGCCCGAGGCCGCGCAGCCCGGAAATCATGATATGCGCGAAATCCTGGCAGACGCCGCGGCGCAGCGCGAACGACATCGGCGGCATGGTGGTGACCGTGGTGGCGCCGATCTCGTAGACGATGTCGGCTTTGAGGCGGCCGATCAGCTCGATGGCGGCGTCGAGCACCGAGCGGCCGGGCGCAAAACTCTCGCGGGTGTAATCGCGGATCTCGGGATCGAGCGACACCATACGGCTCGGAAACAGGAAATGCGCCGGCGACATCGGCCCGATATCGCTGGTGGCGAAGGCCTCTTCGCGCACCGTTTCCCAAGGCGGCGTCGCCAGCGGCTCAACCGGCGCATCGACGGCGACCCGCGCCTGCAGCTTCACCGTCAGCGTGTCGTGCGGCTCGGCGATCTCGATCCAGGTCAAGACGTTGCCGAAAAAATCCTTGCTCTCGCGCCGACGCACGGGCTCGGGCACGATCTGCAGCGAGGCGACATGCACCCGCTCGCCGTCGCGCGACACCGGCGTCAGGCGGAGCACGTGGCGCGCGTGCGCGACGGGCGACGCATAGGCGCACGTGGTGGTTTGCCGAACGTCGTAGATCACGCCAGCGCCTCCCAGATGGAATCGGAGCGCTCGTTGTTGGTCAGGTATGCCGCGCTGATCGCGTCCGACAGCTTCATCAGCGACAGCTCGATATCCATGACCAAGGTGTCGTCGATCTTGGCGGCGTCCGCCGTGCGCAGCCGCGTCGCGATCGAAGCTGCGATCTGCTGCACCGGCGACAGCCGGCCGGCGGAATTTCGCCGCGGCAAGGCGCCGAGATGGATCTCGATGCGGTCGAGCTGAAAGATCACCGAGCGCGGATTGTTGGGATCGAGCATGACCAGATCGATGACCGGCGCCAATGCCGCGATCATCACATAGCGCTGCCGATAGCTGATCTGGCTGTCGGCGAGCTCGAGCAGCACGTCGAGGCCGCCGTCCGGCGCGCCGGATTCCGCAAAGCACCGCATCAGCCGGCAGGTCAGAAGCGCGCGCTCGATGCGGCGGCCGAGCTCGAGAAAGCGCCAGCCGGCGAGCTGGGTCATGTTCTCCTGGGCGAGGCCCGACAGCGACGCGATGATGCGCAATGCCGCTTCGACCCGGTCGTTGATGGCGCTTTCGGCCGGGCCGATCGGCAGCGGCGTGCCGATCATGATGGCGAGATCGCTGATCGCGCGCCAGGCATCGGGCGAAAACCGGTCGCGGATCATCGAGGCCGACGAACGCGCCGAGCCGGCGAGGTAGGGCAGCGATCCTTCGAGATCGCTTCGCGTCAGCACCGCACGCGCGGTCGGCGCGGTCAATGCTTGGTTCATGTCATCCGGAATCGCGTTCCAGGCGGCGAGCAGCGCGCCGATGCTGCCGATCACCGGCGCCGCGGCATCGTCCGCCTCGGCGCTGCGATTGATCATGGCGCGAATGAGCCGCAGCGTCGCCTCGGCGCGTTCCACATAGCGGCCGACCCAGTACAGATTGTCGGCGGCGCGGCTCGGCAATAGCCCGGAGGCGCGCTGCACCTGCATGCGCTCGGGCGTCGGCAACAGCGTCGTCTCGCCGACCGGGCCGTGGCTGAGCACCCAGGCGTCGGCGGTGGCGGCGCCGCGCTGCAGGCTCACCGCCCGCGCATCGGCGCTGTCGGCGATGCGCACGAAGCCGCCGGGCATGACCTGCCAGCGTTCGCCGACCTTGGCCAGGAACAGCCGCAAGGTGAACGGCCGCGGCTGCAAGCGGTTGTCGCGCCACACCGGCATGCTCGAGAGCGTCACCGCCTCCTGCGCGACGTAGTCGATGCCGCGGTCGCGGATCGATTGGATGAGCTTTTTGCGCTGCGCGGCGTCGAGCTTGGCGACCAGAATTTCGTTGCCCGGCCGGCCGTCGGCGAACAATTCGGTGAAGGCCGAAGCGATGACCATGCTGTCGAGCTTCTCGATCATCGCCTCGCGCATGTCGGCGCGGCCGAGCCACCAGGTGGCGACATTCGACACTTTCAGTTCGGCGCCGAGCACGGTCGGCGCCAGCGCCGGCAGGAACGCCAGCATGGCGCGGGCCTCGACCAGGCCGGCGCCGAGCGAATTGACGATGACGATCTTGCCGTCGCGCACCGCTTGCAAAAGGCCGGCGACGCCGAGGCGCGATGCGGCGTTGAGCTCCAGCGGATCGGAAAAATCGGCATCGACCCTGCGCAGGATCACCTCGGTGCGGCGCAGCCCCGACACGGTGCGGATGAAGACGCCGTCGTCGCGCACGATGAGGTCTTCGCCGTCGACCAGCAGCAGGCCGAGATAGCGCGCCAGATAGGCGTGCTCGAAATAGGTCTCGTTCAACGGCCCCGGCGTCAGCAGGCAAGTGCGCGCGTCGTCCTGGCGATTGAGCGAGACCAGTTCGGCCTGAAAAGCCTGGAAGAACGGCGCGACGCGCTCCACCCGCGCCGTGCGATAAATGTCGGGAATGGCCCGCGACAGCGCGAGGCGATTCTCGATGGCGTAGCCGGCGCCCGACGGCGCCTGCGCGCGATCGTTGAGCACCCACCAGCGGCCGTCGGCACCGCGGCCGACGTCGACCGCATAGAAGCGCAGATGCGCACCGCCGGGCGGCGCGACGCCGACTAGCGGCCGCAAAAATTCCGGATTGCCGCCAATCAAGGCTGCCGGCAACCGCCCCTCGCCAGTCAGCGTCGCCGGACCGTAAGAGTCGGCCAGCACCGCTTCGAGCAATTCGGCGCGCTGGATGAGGCCTTCCTCCAGTTGCGTCCATTCGCCGGGCTCGATGATGAGCGGCACATGGCTGAGCGGCCACGGCCGCTCGATGCCCGCCGCATCTTCATAGACGCGATAGAACACGCCGGAATTGCGCAAGTACCGATCGGCGGCGGCGAAGCGGCGGTTGATCTCCTCGCTGCCGAGGCCGGCGAGCATCGACAACAGCGGCTGCCAATGCGCGCGCACCCGGCCGTCGCCGTCCATCATCTCGTCGAAAACGCCGGGCAGCCGCCGGTAGCCGGAAACGAATTGCTGCAGCGCGGCTTGTTGTTGATCGGCTGCGGTGTCGAGCTGCGCGGACATGGCGGGATCTTTCAGACCGGACGCCGCAGATCGAGGGTAAGCGGATATTCGAGCGAAAATTCGCGCGGCGGAATGTCGATCAAGCCGCCGGTATGGCCGTGATCCTGGAAGCGGGCGCGGCGGCGCGCTTCGGCTTCGTAGGAGTTCACCGGGAAGGTCTCGTAGTTGCGGCCGCCGGGATGCGACACGTGATAGACGCAGCCGCCGAGCGAGCGCCGGTTCCAGGTGTCGACGATGTCAAACGTCAGCGGCGCGTGGACCGGAACCGTCGGCTGCAACGATGATTCGAGCTTCCATGCCTTGAAGCGCACGCCGGCGACGAATTCGCCGGACCGGCCCGTCGAAGTCAACGGCACGCGCCGGCCGTTGCAGGTCACCACGTGGCTGTCTTCGTTGAAGCCCGAAACCTTGACCTGCAGCCGCTCGACCGAAGAATCGACGAAGCGCACCGTGGCGCCGGCATTGCCCTCCTCGCCCAGCACATACCAGGGCTCGATCGCCTGGCGCAGTTCGAGCGCGACGCCGCCGTGATGCACGGTACCGCACAGCGGGAAACGGAATTGCCGCTGCGCCTCGAACCAGGCCGGATCGAAGGCGTAGCCGGCGGCTTTGAGATCGTCCAAGACTTCGCAGAAAATCCTCCCAGACGAAATGCTCGAGCATGAAGCGGTCGTGCAGCGCCGTACCCCAGCGCACCGGCTTGCCGTCGCGTGGCGCCCGCCAGAAGGCGGCGACGATCGCGCGCAGCAGCAATTGCTGGGCGAGACTCATGCGCGCATCGGGCGGCATCTCGAACGAGCGGAATTCGACAAGGCCCAATCGGCCGGTCGGACCGTCCGGCGAAAACAATTTGTCGATGCAAATCTCGGTGCGATGGGTGTTGCCGGTGACGTCGACCAGAATGTTGCGGAACAGGCGATCGACCAGCCACGGCGGCACTGGTTCGGCGCCACCCGGCGGCGGCACTTTGGAAATGGCGATTTCGAGCTCGTAGAGCAAATCCTGGCGCGCCTCGTCGATGCGCGGCGCCTGGCTGGTCGGCCCGACGAACAAGCCGGAGAACAGATAAGACAGCGACGGCCGCCGCAGCGAATAGAGCACCAGGCTCTTGAGCAGATCGGGCCGCCGCAGGAACGGGCTGTCGGCCGCGCTCAAGCCGCCGAGCACGACGTGATTGCCGCCGCCGGTGCCGGTATGGCGGCCGTCGATCATGAATTTGTCGGTGCCGAGCCGGCAGGCGCGGGCGTCCTGGTACACCGCTTGCGTGATATCGACGGCTTCGCGCCAGGATTCCGCCGGCTGGATGTTGACTTCGATGACGCCGGGATCGGGCGTGACTTTGAGCACATTGAGCCGCGGGTCGGGCGGCGGCGCATAGCCTTCGACGTGGACCGGTAGGCCGAGCTCGGCCGCAGTGGCTTCGATGGTCGCGATCAGTTCGAGATAATCGGCGAGCGTCTCGACCGGCGGCATGAACACGCACAAGCGTCCATCGCGCACCTCGACCGACAACGCCGTGCGCACCGGCATGCTGCCGGCGGGTGGCGCCGCGGTCGCGGCCGGCGCCTGACGCTTGACCGGCGCCTTCGGCGCCACCGCCGGCACCGCCTTGTCCTTGCCCGGCGGCAGCGGCGTGCGGTCGGCAAACGGATCGGCCGGCACCAGGTGCGGATAATCGGCGGGAGCCAGATAAGGCAGCGATTGCAGCGGCAGCCGGAAGCCGAGCGGCGAATCTCCCGGCGTCAGGAACAGTTTGCCGCGACGCGTGCGCCACATTTCGCTCAGCCATCCGGGCTTTGCCTGCGCGCTCCAGCGCTGCAGCGGCAGCACGTAACCGGCCGGCCGGCCGAGATGGGAATCGAACAAGGTCAGGTCGAACAAGTCGAGAATGCGCGCGCGCTCGGCCGGATCGTCGACCTGCGGATCGCTGGGATCGATGTTGTCGGGAATCGAGACCTTGCTTGAGCATCCGGTCGGCCGGGTCCTCGTAAGCGGGCTGCACGTAGTCCGCCGTGATTCCCAAGCGTGCGGCAATCCCCTCGGCGAAGTGTTTGGCGTCGTCGCGCGACGGCTGCCTGGCGTCAGTCTCGCTCGCGATCAAGCCGTCATCGCGCCAGATCGGCACGCCGTCGCGGCGCCAATACAGCGCAAAAGCCCAGCGCGGCAGCGGCTCGCCCGGATACCATTTGCCTTGGCCGTAATGCAGGAAGCCGCCCGGCGCGAAACGATCGCGCAGGCGCCGGATCAGCTCATCGGCGTGGACGCGCTTTTTCGGCCCGAGCGCCGCGGTGTTCCATTCCGCCGCTTGATAATCGTCGACCGAAACGAAGGTCGGCTCGCCGCCCATGGTCAGCCGCACGTCGTGCGCAGACAAGATCGGCGTCGACTTTCTCGCCGAGCGCATCGAGCGCATGCCACGCCTCGTCGGAGAACGGCGCGGTCACGCGCGGCCGCTCGGCGAGCCGCTTGACGCTCATGTCGTAGGCGAACGAGACCTCCGCCGGCTCCACCATGCCGGTGATCGGCGCCGCGGAACGATAGTGCGGCGTCGCCGCCAACGGAATGTGGCCCTCGCCGCACAGCAATCCGGACGTGGCGTCAAGGCCGATCCAGCCGGCGCCGGGCAGATACACTTCGGCCCAGGCGTGCAGATCGGTGAAGTCGAGATCGGTGCCGGCGGGGCCGTCGAGCGGTTTGATGTCCGGCCGCAATTGAATGAGATAGCCGGAGACGAAGCGCGACGGCAATCCGATGTGACGGAGGATTTGCACCAAGAGCCATGCCGTATCGCGGCACGAGCCGGCGCCGGCGGCGAGCGTCTCCTCCGGCGTCTGCACGCCCGGCTCCATGCGCACGATGTAGCGGATCATGTGCGCCAGGCGCTGATTGAGCTCGACCAGAAAATCGACGGTGTTGCGCGGCTCGCGCGAAATCGATTGCACCAATTCTTTCAGGCGCGGGCCCGCCGGCTCCGGATCGACGAAGGACGCCAAATCCTCGCGCAGGTCGTCGGCGAATTTGAACGGCCACTTCTCCGCATAGGGCTCGACGAAAAAGTCGAACGGATTGATCACTTCCATGTCGGCGAGCAGATCGACGGTGATGGAAAATTCCGTCGTCTTTTCCGGAAACACGAAACGCGCCAGCCAATTGCCGTGCGGGTCCTGCTGCCAGTTCACGAAATGCTCGGCCGGCGTCACGTCGAGCGAATAACTCGGAATGCGGGTGCGGCAATGCGGCGCCGGCCGCAGCCGCACGATCTGCGGCCCGAGGCTGATCGGCCGGCTGTAGGTGTAGTGCGTTGCGTGATGGAGGCCGACGAGGATCGACATGCTGTTACGCGCTACGCCCCGATTTGCCCAATAATTATGCAATAACCATGCAAGTTCCGGGCCGCCGTCAACACATTTCGGCACGCGCGCATTGAAGCTCCACGCTTCGCGCCCTTTGGCCACGGTCCGGCCGGTGCTAACCTTGTGGCAACAACGCCGACAAGGCGATGACAGTTGCGGCACGCCGCAGGGAGGGTTTCATGAAGGACCTGATCAAGCAGTACCTCGATCAAGGCCTGTCGCGCCGGCAGCTTGTTTCCGGATTGAGCGCGCTCGGCATGAGCACCGTGGCGGCCAAGGCGATGGCGCAAAATCTTACCCCGGCCGCCCAAAGCGCCGCGCCGGCTGTCGACGCGGCTCCCGCCGCGATCCGCGAAGTCGAGGGCAATGGCGGGCGGCTGTTCGTCGAGCAGCTCAAGGCGGCCGGCGTCGAGCACATTTTCTTCAATCCCTCGACCGGCGATCATCCGATCTTCGATGCGCTGGTCGATGTGCCGGAGATCAATCTCATCAAAGGCATTCAGGAAGGCGCCGTGGTCGCCATGGCCGACGGCTATGCGCGCGCCTCCGGGCGCACCGGCGTCGTCGTGGTGGCCAATATCGGCCTGCCCAACGCCATGACCCAGATGGTCAACACCTGGAAGGACCAGATTCCGATGCTGGTCGCCGTCGCCTCCGTCGATCAGGACGCGCTCGGCCGCGACCAGTGGCAAGAGACCGATCATCACGAGCTGATGACCGAGCCAATCACCAAATGGTTCTGGCAGGCGCAGTCGACCGCGGCAATCGCCGAGACCACGCGACGCGGGCTGAAATTCGCTTCGACCCCGCCATGCGGGCCGGTGTTCCTGTCGCTGCCGACCAATACACTCGATGGCCGCGCGAAAGCGCAGGTCTGGGAGCGCAGCAAGTTCGACGTGCCGATGCGCATCCGTCCCGACAAGGACGATGTCGAGAAAGCCGCGCGCATGCTGATCGAGGCGCAGAACCCGCTGATCAGCGTCGGCGACGAAGTCACCTGGAGCCGCGGCCAGAAGGAATTGATCGAGCTTGCCGAGCTGCTCGGCGCGCCGGTCGCCGGCGAGATGGGCAATCTCGGCTATTGGTCGAAACCGTTCCCGACCAGGCATCCGCTGTTCATCGGCACGCATCTGCGCACCATGCGCTATCCGGGAAAGCCCGACGTGCTGCTCAATCTCGGCAATCGCTGGGGCGAATTGGCGGCGCCCGGCACCAAGTTGATTTCGATCCGGCTCGATCCGACGAGCCTTGCGCGTAGCGCACCGGTCGATCTCGCCATGGTGGCCGACCTGCGGTTGGCCATCGCCGATCTCACCGCGGCGATCCGCAGCATGGCGACCGCGTCAAAACTCAAGGATATCGCCGAGCAGCGCGCGGCCAAGACGCGGGCCTATTCGGCGCAGATGGCGGATGCACGGCAAGCGATCGCGCGCGGGCTCGCCAATTCTTCGCCGATCAGCATGGAGCGGCTCGGGCTCGAGCTCGAAGCCAATCTCGACCGCGACACCTGCTACGTCGCCGACGTCGATTCGGGAAAGACCATGGATCCGCTGATGGCGTTCGGCGGCGACGACAAGCAATATTTCGGCACCGGCCCGAACGTGTTGGGCTGGGGCATGGCGGCCGCGTTCGGCGTGAAACTGGCGCGGCCCGACGTGCCGGTGGTGTCCGTGGTCGGCGACGGCAGTTTCTGTTTCTCCGGCCCGCAGCCGTTGTGGAGCATGGCGCGCTACAAGGCACCGGTCACCGTCATCGTGCTCAACAATCACAGCTACAACAACGAGCGCAACCGCATCTGGAACTCGGCCGGCCGGCAGTTCGAGGCCGCGCGCGATATGACCTGCTACAACGGCGATCCCGACGTCGATTTTGCCAAGGCGGCGAGCGCCTTCGGCGTCGAAGGCGAAACCGTCAAGGAGCCGGGCGATCTCAAAGGCGCGTTCGCCCGCGCCAAGACCGCGACCGTCGAAGGCCGGCCGTACCTCCTCGACATCCACATCAAGCGCGAAGGCCTTGGCGCGGTGTCGGAATGGCATCCGCCCTATTCGCTCGCCGACCAGCGCACCCGGAAGGTGTGATCATGCGCATCGCGTTGTCGGGTTTCATTACGTTCGTCGCCGTCACTGCAGCCGCGCCGGCTGTTGCGCAAAACGCCAATCCGTTGCCGGCGGGCGACGGCCGCGACATCGTTTCGGTGGCGTGCTCGCAATGCCACTATCTCGGCACCATCGCAAAAATCCGCGACGGCGCCGCGGGCTGGCGTTTCTACGTCAACAACATGGTGCTGCGCGGCGCGCAATTGACGCCGGCGGAGATCGACAAAGTGGTGGATTATCTCACGCTCAATCTCGGCCCGGGCGCCAACCTGCCGCCGGCCAAGCCGGTAAAACTGCCGGACGGCCACGGCAAGGATCTGGTCGAGACGCGCTGCGGCCTGTGCCACGACCTCGAACGAGTCGCCGCCATCAAGCGCAGCAACAAGGCCTGGCCGGTCATCGTCGCCAACATGGTCGAGCGCGGCGCCACCGCCACGCCGGACGAAGCCAAAACCATCACCGATTATCTGGCGGCGAATTTCGGCAATTAGGAAGCGCGATGAGTCAAAACCTAGCCGCGTTCATCCAGCCCGGCCGCGTGCACCGGCAGATTTATACCGATCCGGCGATCTTCGAGCTCGAGCTGGAACGCATTTTCGGCGTCGCCTGGATCTATGTCGGCCATGAAAGCCAGGTGAAAAATCCCGGCGATTATTTCCGCACCTTCATCGGCCGCAAGCCGGTGGTGCTGGTGCGCGACGCCGGCGGCGCCATCCGCGTCATTCACAATCAATGCGCCCATCGCGGCTCCATGGTCGTCGCCAACGACAAGGGCAACGCGTCGGAATTCCAGTGCTGCTATCACGGCTGGACCTATCATCTCGACGGCCGGCTCAAGGCGGTGCCGCTGCAGCACGGCTATCCGCGCGATTTCGATCCGAACAATCCGAAGACCGCGATGACGCCGATGGCGCGGGTGAAAAGCTATCGCGGTTTTGTCTTCGCCAGCGAGGCCGCGGACGGACCGAGCCTGGAGGACTTCCTCGGCCACATGACCACATCGCTCGACGACATGATCGATCGCGCGCCCGACGGCGAGGTCGAGATCGCGGGCGGCGTGTTCCGGCATGCCTATGACGCCAACTGGAAGCTCTATCTGGAAAACCTCTGCGACGCGGCGCATCCGATCTTCACCCACCGCTCGTCGATCGATGCCGCGCTGGCGCAGCCCGACGACGTTTACTCCGACGGCTCCGGCGAGATCGCCATCCGCCAGATGCGCCAGAACGGTGCGCCCTACAGCTTCTGGGAATCCCAGGTCGGCATCTGGACTTATCCGAACGGCCATTCCTATCTCGGCGACTATCACGACGACGCCAAGCTGGTGGCGGCGCTCAAGGACCCGGTGTTCCGCGACTACATCGCGGCCATGGAGAAGAAGAAAGGCAAGGCCGAGACCCGGCGCGTGCTCGAAGTGCGGCGCTGGAACAGCAACGTCTATCCGAACCTGTCGTTCATGAGCCAGTTTCAGCAATTGCGCGTCGTGCACCCGGTCGGCGTCAACCGCACCGTCGTCTACACCTATAATTTCCGCCTCAAGGGCGCGCCGGAACAAATGTTCCGCAACACCATCAGCTTCGCCAACACGGTCAACGGCACCGGCTCGCTGGTGCTGACCGACGATCTGGAAATCTACAATCGCATCGGCATGGGATTATCGAGCGCCGGCGCCGAATGGATCGAGATCGGCCGCGGCTTCGAGAGCGACGTGCCGGATGCCCATGGCGGCTGGCGCGGCCAGAACTCGACCAGCGAAGTCTATATCCGCAACATGCTCGACGCTTGGCTCGGCTACATGACCAACGGCCACACCGCCATGCGCGCGGCATCGTAACGCCGGCCTGATGGCACGAAAGCCGAAACGCGCTTCAAGGCCTGCGGCACGCGCGCGACGCCCGATCGCGTCACGCGGCAGGATCGGCGCGGCTTTCCGCACGGCAATCGCTCGATGTGCAGCACTGCGAGCAGTTTTTGCTGCACGAAGCACGGCTGCTCGACGACGGCAAGTTCGACGATTGGCTCGCTCTGTTCACGCCCGAAGCCTGGTACTGGGTGCCGAGCGAGCCCGATCAGGCCGATCCGGTCGAGACCGTGTCGCTGATCTACGACGATCGCCGCCTGCTGGAGACCCGCGTGCGGCGCCTCGCCAGCCCGCGCATGTATTCGCAAGAGCCGCGCTCGCGCACCAGCCGCATGATCGGCAACGTCACCATCGAGGAAACGGGAAAAGGCTTCGCCACCGTGCGCTCCAAATTCATGATGATCGAATACCGCCGCGAGCAACAACGGCTGTTCGGCGGCACCGCGCTGCATCGCCTGGTGCAGGCCAACGGCCGCATCATGATCGCCTGGAAGCGCGTCGACCTGGTCAATTGCGACGCGCCGTTGGATGGGATCACGATTCCGTTTTGATTTTTTTGACCTCCCCCGACCTTGACCTCCCCCTGAAAGGGGGAGGAGCGAGCCAACGGGTCCGGCCCGAAGTGGCCGGCCCGATGACAGGCTCCGCGAGCAGGTGGGGGTCCGCGGCGGCAACGCTTGCGCAAGCTTAACGGCCGCGGACCCCCACCCTACCCTCCCCCTTTCAGGGGGAGGGGAAAAATCGCGTCACGTCCCCGTCGGCCGATGCAATGCCGTGCGAGTGCGCTGCGCGGTGAGCCATTTCGAGCGGCCCACCATGCCCAGAGTGAAAGCGCGCAGCGCCGGCGGCCACGTGGTCGGCAGGCCGAGGAAATATGAAATGCGCTGGGTGTGCTCGGTCATCGGCCGCTCGTTGCGCTCCCAGGTTTGCAGCGCCGCGGCGACGTCGTCTTCGCGTGCGAGATAAACCGCAAGCGACAGCGCGTTCATCATGGCGCAGCCGCCGCCCTGGCCGATGTTCGGCGGCAGCGCGTGCGCGGCATCGCCGACGATGGCAACCTTGCCCGCCGACCAGCGCTTGAGCTTGATCAGGTCGAAGCGATCGTAGCGGCCCTGCTCGCCGATGCGGTCGATCAGCGTTTCGAGATGCGGAAACGCGCGCTTCCATGCGTCCTTGCGCACCGGCACCGCCTTGGCGATCTCGTCGCTGTCGAGCATGGTCAGCGCGATATAGATGTCGGTCTCGCTGCATGGCGTGTAGAGCAGGCGTCGCGTGCCCGACCAGTATTCGATGGTCTTGGCGCCGCTGGTCTCGGCGCGCTCTGCCGCGGTCTTGTCCATCAACAGTCGCGTGCAGCCGTCGACCAGATATTTGCGCTTCGCCAACAGGGCGAGCCCGTCGCGCAGCCGCGAATTGCTGCCGTCGGCGCCGACGATCAGGTCGGCCTTGATGCGGCGGCCGTCCTCCAGCAGAAGCTCGCCGTCGGCCGTCGCGCTCACGGCCGTCGAGTTGACGACGATCTCGACCCCGGCGCGCGCCGCCGCGGCGGCGAGCGCGTTGATGACGTTCTGCCGTACGATGCTGAACACGCGGCTGCCTTGCCAGCGGTGCACCGAGATCAGCCGGTCGTCGCCGTCGCGGACTTCGCGGGTATGGGCGAACGGCGCGCCCTTGACCGCGGCCTCATAGGCGCCGACCGCTTCGAGCACGCGCAAGCCGTTCTCGTAGATATAGATGCCCGCGCCGGTGGTGCGCAGCCGGTCGCCGCGCTCATGCACGCGCACGCTCCAGCCGCGCTGCGCCATGGCGCAGGCCGCGGTGAGGCCGGCAAAGCCGGCGCCGACGATCTCGGCGTGTCGCTTGCTCATGGTCGCTTGCTCATGGCGGCAAGATTACTATCATGGCTGCAACCCGGGCGAAGCCAGCCCAAGCGGAGGATTTATCCATGGCCCGTCTGCGCCATTTCGCCGTCTGCGTGAACGATCTCGACAAGGCTGCAAAGTTCTACGAGACCGCGTTCGATCTCAAGCGCATCGCGCGCGAGGATTTGGATATCGGCTCGGCCATCTATATGAGCGACGGAACGATCAATCTCGCGTTGCTCAACTTCTCGACCGGCGCCGGCACCGCCGCCTCGGACTTGAAAAACCCCAAAGGTTTTGTCGGCGCGCACCACTTCGGCTTCCAGGTCGACGATCTCGTGGAGACCCAAAAGAAAATCGAGGCGGCCGGCGGCAAATTCTTCTTCGATCTCGGCGACGAGCGTCACGGCAATTTCGAGCGCAAGTTCAAGGATCCCGACGGCGTCATCTTCGATATTTCCAAGAACGGCTGGCAGGGCACCGATAGCTACGGGAAGAAATAGCTCGTCATTCCGGGGCCGAGCGAAGCGAGGAGTCCGGAATCCATAACCACCGCCGGTTCAGATTGCGGCAGTGACCGTCGGCACCTACCCGTTCGTGATTATGGATTCCGGCCCGCGGGCTTCGCCCGCGTCCCGGAATGACGCGCGTTGCGCGTCATGTGACGAACTGATTGGTGAACAGATCATCCACCGGCGACTTCTTCTCGATGATGCCGGCCTTCAAATAAAAATCCTGCAGCTTGGTCATGCGCTCGGGATCGACCGCGCCGAGCACTTTCTGGCCCGGATAGATCAGCTTGTCGTAGTAGGCGAAGGCTTCTTTCACTTGGTCTTCCTTGCCGGTCCATTCCGGCACGAATTTCACGAAGTCGGTCGCCGCCGTATTCGGATCGTCCATGATGTCCTTCATGCCGTGCAGCGCCGCCTTGACGAAGGCGCGCACCAGGTCGGGCTTGTCCTTGATGATCTGGTCGGACGCCGCGACCGCCTGCGCCATGTGCGGAAAAAACTCGTCGGTCGGCAGCACCTTGACGGCCACGCCGGCGGCTTCGATTGGCGGAATCCAATCCGGCACGCCGGCCATGCCGACCGATTTGCCGGTGGCGACCATCTGCCAGACGCCGACCGGGCCGGCCGATTGGATATCGACGTCGTCCTTGGTCAGGCCGGCGCTCGCCAGCAACCCGAGCAGCGCATAGAACGTGGTGTCCTGGAACGACATCACCGTGATGGTCTTGCCCTTGAGGTCGGCCGGCTTCTCGATGCCGGAATCGGCGCGCACCACGAGCTGCATGAACCCCTTGCCGCCGAACAAGCAGACGATCTTCACCGGCACGCCGTTCTGCCTGACGACAATGGGCGCATCGGCGACGATGCCGCCGAGCGGCACATTGCCGGCGCCGACCTGCTTGGCGACGTCGACGCCGCCCCGGCCGGTGGCGAAATTGACGGTGAGCCCGGCTTGCTGGAAGTAGCCCTTGCCTTGGGCCAGCCGGATCGGCCCGAACGCCGGCAGGAGCGGCGGCGCGGGGAACAAATAGGTGATGGTCTCGTCTGCGCGCGCCGGCGCGCCAGCCAAAACACCAAGGCCGAGCGCGATGCCTCCCGCGCTTTGCAGCAAATGGCGGCGCGATAATCTGTTGACGCGGTCGTACATAAATTGCTCCCTCGTGCGCGCGGGCGGCGGCGCGATTGCCGCACGAGCCCCCGCCCTATCGGCGATCCCGGTCTTTGCCACTATACTTGACCTACTATACTGAAGCTTTTTGGGCGGCGATATGCGCGCAATCGGCCCAACAAACACCGGTCGTTCATGTCCGACGTCGTCCGCCTCGAATACCGCAACGTGACGATGCGTTTTGCGGCAACCGGCAACCGCGGCGTGCTCACCGCGGTGCAGGGCGTGAGCTTTTCGGTGCGCGACGGCGAAGTCGTGTCGCTGATCGGGCCGAGCGGCTGCGGCAAGAGCACGCTGCTCAATATCGGCTCGGGGCTCACAGCGCCGAGCGAGGGCGATGCCTTCGTCGACGGCGAGAGGGTCGCCGGGCCGAACGCCCACGTCGCCTTCATGCTGCAGAAGGATTTGCTGCTGCCGTGGCGCACCGTCGCCGAGAACGTCATGTTCGGCGTCGAGATCCAAGGCGTTACGCCGGCCGAACGCCGGCAGCGCGCACAGGCGCTCCTGGAAAATTTCAATCTCGCGGAATTTTCCAATCACTATCCGCACCAACTCTCTGGCGGCATGCGCCAGCGCGTAGCGCTGGCGCGCACGCTGGCCGTCGATCCCCACGTGCTGCTGCTCGACGAGCCGTTCTCCGCCGTCGACGCGCAGACCCGCATGGTGCTGCAACGCGACCTGGCGCAGACGCTGAAGCTGGCGCGCAAGACCGCGCTGCTCATCACCCATGATCTGGCGGAAGCGGTGACTTTGTCCGACCGCGTGCTGGTCATGAGCCGGCGCCCGGGCGCCATCATCGACGAAATCGCCATCGACATGGCAGGGCGCGACAATCCGATCGCGCGGCGGCACGATCCCAAGGTCAACGATTACGTCGCCCGGCTGATGGATCGTCTCGACATCGGCCACGCTTCGCTGGAGCAGCAGGCGGCGGGAGGCGGCGCGTGACCGGCGACGCCCGCTCCGCGCAGATGCGCAAGGGAACCGCCGCCAGCGTCGCGATGCTGGTGGTTTTTCTGGTGACGTGGCAATGGGGACCGGGCCTGCTCGGCATCCCGTCCTTCATCGTGCCGCCGCTGTCCGCGGTCGCCGCCGAGTTCGGCCACGCCTGGCAATTCGACCATCTGTTGCTGCACACCGGCGTCACCGTCGCCGAAGTGCTGGCCGGCTTTATCCTGGGCAGCCTGCTTGGCGCTTTCGCCGGTTATATGCTCGGCATGTCGCCGACGGCGGAGCTGGCGCTGTCGCCCTATATCCTGGCGCTACAGATCGCGCCCAAAGTGGCGTTCGCGCCGCTGTTCATTCTGTGGATGGGTTTTACGGTCTATCCGAAAATCCTGGTCGCCATCCTGATCGTGTTCTTCCCCGTCATGGTCAATGTGCTCACCGCGGTGCGCACCGTCGATCCCGATCTGATCAATCTCGCCCGCGCGTTCAAAGCGACGCGGGCGCAGATTTTCTGGAAGATCGAATTCCCGACTTCGATGCCGCCGATGTTCGCCGGCCTGCGCATCGGCGCGACGCTCGCGGTCGTCGGCGTCGTGGTCGGCGAACTGGTCGGCGGCAATGTGGGCCTCGGCTATCTGCTCACCTTCGGCGAAGGCCAGGCCAATACGCCCTTGGTGTTTGTCTCGATCGTGATGCTCACCGTCGTCGGCGCCATCGCCTATCTGGGCGTGATTCTGGTCGAGCGGCGCGTGCTGCATTATTTGCCCGCGCGCGCGGTGGGCGGCGATCTCTAAGCACCTCCCCCTGAAAGGGGGAGGTCGATTTGCGCAGCAAATCGGGTGGGGGTTCTGCGGCGACGCGGCCAAAGACTGACCCCCACCGGCGCCTTCGGCGCCGTCCTCCCCCTTTCAGGGGAAGGACATATTAATTCGGAAAATGCTCGGCGTGCCAGTCGGCTTCGAGGTTCGGATTGATCTTGCCGTCGATCACGAACACGCCGGGGGCGCCTTCGGCGACCCAGGCTTTTACGGAAGCGAGATCGGCGAGCGTGCGCACCGTGGCGGCGCGCGCGCCATAGCCGCGGGCGATCGCGGCGAAATCGGTGTCGGGAAATTTCACGATGTCGGTCGAAAAGCCCTGCCGGCCAAAATAATGAACTTCGGCGGCATAGGACGCGTCGTTGTAGACCAGGATGCACATCCGCAAGCCGAGGCGGACCGCGGTTTCCATATCGGCCATCGACATCAGGAATCCGCCGTCACCGGTGCCGAGCACCGCGAGCTTGCCGGGATTGGCGATGGCTAAGCCGATGGTCGAAGGCAGGCCGAGGCCGACCGACTGGAACGAATGGCTCAGGCACGAGGCGCGCGCGTTCGGCACGCGCAAGTATCGCGGTACCCAGCCGCAGAAATGCCCGGAGTCCGACGCCACCACGCGGTCGATCGGCAGAATGGCATCGACCGCTTTGCTCAAGGTGCGCGGATCGATGAACTCCTTGCTCGATTCATCGGGATGCGGGAAGTGATGATTGTCGCCCGCGCGGATGCGCTCGCGCATGGCGTCGTTGCGGCGGCCGGCTTTGCTGCCTCCGCGGCGACTGAGCTCCGCCAGCAGCGCCTGCGCGGTCGCCTTGGCATCGCCGTGCACCGCAAGCTGCACCGGCATCTGATAACCGAGCTTCGGCACGTCGATATCGACCTGCGCCACCACGGCGCCGGGCGCGATCAGCTTGCCTTTCTTTGTGGTCCATTGCGTCAGGCTGGCGCCGAACGCCAGAATGAAGTCGCTTTCGGAAATCAGCTCATCGGCGGCCGGCGAGGAGAAGCCGCCGCTGATGCCAACCGACCAGGGATTTCTGGGAAACAGCCCGTGGCCGCACACCGATGTCGCCAGCAAAGCGCCGGTGCCGTCGGCGAGCGCGACCAGATCCTGCTCGGCATCGGAGAGCACCGCGCCGCGGCCGCCGAGGATGAGCGGACGCTGCGCGCGCGCCAATGCATCGGCGAGGCGCGCGACGGCGCGCGGATCGGGATGCAGCCGGCCGGGCGTCGGCGGCAATTCGAGCGGCGGCAGGTTCGAGGCGAGCGGCGCGTGCTGCACGTCGAGCGGCATGCTCAAGACCACGGTCTGGCGATCACGCAAAGCTCGGGTGACGGCGCGCAGCATGTCTTCGCGCGCCGAGCCTGGCGTATGCAGCCGCTCCGACACCGCGCCGACGGCACGCACCATCTCGGCCTGCTCGATATAAAAATTGTTCTTCACCGCTCCATGGGGGACATCGCCCGCCAGCACCAGGAGCGGCGTCCGGCTTTTCGCGGCTTCGGCGATGCCGGTCAGCGCATTGGTCAGGCCCGGGCCGGAATGCACGCTGACCAGCGTGAGTTCGCTGCTCGCCTTGGCATAGGCGTCGCCCATGGCCGCGGCGTTGCCTTCGTGGCGCGCGGAAATCAGCTCCACGCCGGCTTCGACCAGGCCATGGGAAATCTTGAAATTGGCGGTGCCGAGCAGACCGAAGCAACGCCGCGCGCCATAGCCGGCGAGGTCCTGCGCGACCACCGACGCGACCGTTGGATTCCCGCTCATCTCCGCCACCTTCCCTGCCCGCTGACGCAAAAACCCTAAATAATACAATGCCATGATGGCACAGCGCCGGGCCTCGCGGAAGGCTTGGAATAAAGCTTCAAACTTAAATCTTTAAGCTTGAAATATATCACCCGTGGTGCCATCATTGACGGGTCAAGCAGGACGGCGGCAGCCATGAAGATCGCTTGCCTCGGCGGCGGCCCGGCGGGTCTTTATTTCGCGATCAGCATGAAGCTGCGCGACGCCGCGCACCACATCACCGTGTTCGAACGCAACAAGCCGGACGACACGTTCGGCTGGGGCGTGGTGCTGTCTAACGAAACTTTCGAGAACCTCGCCAAGAACGATTCGCTGAGCGCCGGCGAAATCCGCCGCCACTTCGCCTATTGGGACGACATCGCGGTGCATTATCGCGGCCAAAAGATCGTCTCCACCGGCCATGGCTTTTCCGGCATCGCGCGCAAGAAGCTGTTGCAACTGTTGCAACAACGCGCCCGCGGGCTCGGCATTGAGCTGCGGTTCGAGACCGAGGTCGCCAGCGCCGCGGAATTGGCCAAGACCCACGACCTCGTCGTCGCCGCCGACGGGCTGAACTCGAGGACGCGCAACGAATTCGCCGCCCACTTCAAGCCTGGCATCGAGACGCGGAAGAACAAATTCGTCTGGCTCGGCACCCACCAGAAATTCGACGACGCCTTCACTTTCATCTTCGAGGAAACCGAACACGGCTGGATCTGGGCGCACGCCTACCAGTTCGACGCCGACACCGCGACCTTCATCGTCGAATGCGCCGACGACACCTGGCAGAAATTCGGCTTCGGCAGGATGAGCCAGGAGGAGAACTGCCGGGCCTGCGAGAAGATTTTTGCAAAGTATCTCGGCGGCCACCCGCTGATATCGAATGCGGCGCATATGCGCGGCTCGGCATGGCTGAATTTTCCGCGCGTGCTGTGCGAGACGTGGTCGTACGAGAACATCGTGCTGATGGGCGACGCTGCCGCGACGGCGCATTTCTCGGTCGGCTCCGGCACCAAGCTCGCCATGGAGAGCGCGATCGCCATGGCGAATTACCTGCGCAGCGAGCCGACCATGACGGCGGCCTTTGCGAAGTACGAGGATGCGCGGCGCACCGAAGTGTTGCGCCTTCAATCCGCGGCGCGCAATTCGCTGGAATGGTTCGAGGACGTCGAGCGCTACCTGCATCTCGATCCAGTGCAGTTCAACTATTCGCTATTGACGCGCTCGCAGCGTATCAGCCACGAGAATTTGCGGCTGCGCGACAAGGAATGGCTCGAGGGCGCGGAAGCCTGGTTCCAGCGCCTCGCCGGCGCCGGCGACAACACGGTGCGCCGGCCGATGTTCGCACCGTTCCGGCTGCGCGACATGCGGCTGAAAAACCGCGTGGTGGTGTCACCGATGGCGCAATACAAAGCGATCGACGGCTGCCCGACCGACTGGCACCTCGTGCATTACGGCGAGCGCGCCAAGGGCGGCGCCGGCCTGGTTTGCATCGAGATGACCTGCGTCAGCCCGGAAGGCCGCATCACGCCCGGCTGCACCGGGATGTATGCGCCCGAGCACGAGGCGGCGTGGAAGCGCATCGTCGATTTCGTCCACACCGAGACCCATGCAAAAATCTGCTGTCAACTCGGCCATTCCGGCGCCAAGGGCTCGACCCAGCTCGGCTGGGAGGAAATGGACGCGCCGCTGCAATCCGGCAACTGGCCGGTGCTGGCGCCGTCGGCGATGGCCTGGTCGCCGCGCAACCAGGTCGCCCGCGCCATGACGCGCGCCGACATGGATTTGGTGCGCGATCAGTTCGTCGCGTCGGCCGAGATGGCGGCGCGCTGCAATTTCGACATGCTCGAAATCCACTGCGCGCACGGTTATCTGCTCTCCTCTTTCATCACGCCGCTGACCAACCGGCGCACCGATGCGTACGGCGGCTCGCTGGAAAACCGCATGCGCTATCCGCTGGAGATCTTTCACGCGGTGCGCGCGGTGTGGCCGGCGGAGAGGCCGATCTCGGTGCGCATTTCCGCCAACGACTGGGTCGGCTCGGACGGCATCGAGCCGCGCGACGCGGTCGCGATCAGCCGCATGTTGCAGGAGGCCGGCGTCGATATCTGCGACGTGTCGGCCGGCCAGACCTCGATCGAGGCGCGGCCGGTCTATGGCCGCATGTTCCAGACGCCGTTCTCCGACCGCATCCGCAACGAGACCGGCATGGCGACCATGGCGGTCGGCAACATTTTCGAACCGGACCACGTCAACTCGATCCTGATGGCGGGCCGCGCCGACCTCGTCTGCCTGGCGCGGCCGCATCTGGCCGATCCGTATTGGACCTTGCATGCCGCGGCAAAGCTCGGCGACCGCGGCGAGGCGTGGCCGCCGCCCTACTACGCCGGCCGCGATCAGCTCTATCGGATTTCCGGCAGCGCCGAACTTGTGCCAACGGCGGTATGACCATGAGCGTCAACGGCAAACACGCACTTGTCACCGGCGGCGGCAGCGGCATCGGCTCAACCATCGCGCTCGCCTTGGCGGAGGCCGGCGCGGCGGTGACGATTTGCGGGCGACGCCGGCAACAGCTCGATGAAATGGCAGCGCGACATAAAAATATTCATGCCGAAACGGCGAACGTGACCGATCAGACATCGCTCGCGCAACTCTACGACACCGCACAGGCGGCGCGCGGAAAATTCGACATCGTGGTCGCCAATGCGGGCGGCGCGCAGAGCGCGCCCGCGGAGAAAATTTCCGCGGCGCTTTGGACCGACACCCTCAACGTCAACCTCACCGGCGCGTTCTTTTCGGTGCAGCCGGCGTTGGCCGGCATGCGCGCGAAAAAATGGGGCCGCATCGTCTTCATCGCCTCAACCGCCGGCATCCGCGCCGCGCCCTATATCGCGCCCTATGTGGCGGCCAAGCATGGGGTGATCGGACTGATGCGAACCTTGGCGCTGGAAACCGCCAGGGACGGCATCACCGTGAACGCGGTGTGTCCGAGCTACACCGAAACGCCGATGCTGGAGCAAGCGGTGGCGCGCATCGCGGCGACGACCAAGCGCAGCGAAGCCGAAGCGCGCGCCGCGCTCGCGGCCAGGAACCCACAAGGCCGCTTCATCACGCCGCAGGAAGTCGCCGACACGGTGCTGTGGTTGTGCACGGACGGCAGCGCCAGCATCACCGGCCAGGCCATCTCGCTGTCGGGAGGCGAGACATGGTGAGCGCGCCGCTGCCGGCCATCGCGGAACCAAAAGAGAGCGACAGCAAATCGCGCTTACGGTTATGGATCAGGCTGTTGCGCGCCAGCCGGCTGATCGAAAGCGTGGCACGCGAGCGGCTGAAGGTGCAGTTCAACGCCACCTTGCCGCGCTTCGACGTGATGGCGGCGCTCTACCGCAAGCCCGACGGCATGCTGATGAGCGAGGTTTCGCGGTTCCTGATGGTATCGAACGGCAACGTCACCGGCATCGTCGACCGCCTGGTGTCCGACGGCCTGGTGGCGCGCGCGCAGCGCAACGGCGACCGCCGCACCTCGTTCATCAGCCTCACCCGCAAGGGCCGCGTCGTTGTTCGCCGACATGGCGGCGGCGCACGAGAGCTGGGTCGACGAACTGCTCGGCGGGCTCTCGGTGCGCGACGCCGAGCAGATGTCGGCCAAGCTGAAATCGTTTCGCAGCGACTGGGAGGGCGAAGCATGACCAAAAAAATGGCGGCGCTGCAGCCCACACATTTTCTCTGGCGCATGGACGATGCCGTTGCCGTGATCCAGTTGAACCGGCCGGAGCGCAAGAACCCGCTCACTTTCGAGTCCTACGCCGAGCTGCGCGACACGTTTCGCGATCTTGCCAATGCCGACGACGTGCATGCCGTGGTGTTTTTGCCCAACGGCGGCAATTTCTGCTCCGGCGGCGACGTCCACGAGATCATCGGCCCGCTGGTCGCCATGGACGCCAAACAACTGCTCGCCTTCACGCGCATGACCGGCGATCTGGTCAAGGCCATGCTTCATTGCGGCAAGCCGATCATCGCCGCGGTCGACGGCGTCGCTGCCGGCGCCGGCGCTATCATCGCGATGGCGTCGGATCTGCGCCTCGCCACGCCCGCTGCGCAGACCGCGTTCCTGTTCAACAGGGTCGGGCTCGCCGGCTGCGACATGGGCGCCTGTGCGATCCTGCCGCGCATCATCGGCCAGGGCCGCGCCGCCGAGTTGCTTTACACCGGCCGCGTCATGACGGCGCAGGAAGGCGAGGCCTGGGGCTTTTTCAACAGGCTGGTCGCCGCCGACGCGCTCGAGCGCGAAGCGTTGGCGCTCGCGCAAAAAATCGCCGCAGGCCCGACCTTCGCCAACGGCATCACCAAGACGCAGCTCGTTGCCGAATGGTCGATGAGCCTCGATCAGGCCATCGAGGCCGAGGCGCAGGCACAGGCGATCTGCATGCAGACAAAGGATTTCGAGCGCGCCTATCGGGCGTTCGTCGCCAAGCAAAAACCGGTATTCGAGGGCAACTAGTGGCGGACAAGAGCTTTCTCAGCTGGCCGTTCTTCGACGACCGCCATCGCGCGCTGGCCGCTAGCATCGAGCAATGGTGCGCGGCCAATCTGCCGGCGGATCATGGCGACGTCGATGCGGCCTGCCGCGATCTGGTGCAAAAGCTCGGCCGCGACGGCTGGCTCGCGCACACCGCGCCCGATCCCGACTCCCCGGCAGCGCTCGATGTGCGCACGCTCTGCCTGATCCGCGAAACGCTGGCGCGGCACGACGGCTTGGCCGATTTCGCCTTCGCCATGCAGGGCCTCGGCGCCGGGCCGATCAGCCTGTTCGGCAATGCCAAGCAGCGCGAATGGCTCAAACGCACGCGCAGTGGCGGCGCGATCGCAGCCTTCGCGCTGACCGAGCAGCAATCCGGCTCCGATGTCGCCAATATCGCACTGACCGCGCAAGCGCTACGGCGACGGTTTTGTGCTCGACGGCGAGAAGACCTGGATTTCCAACGGCGGCATCGCCGATCTCTACGTGGTGTTCGCGCGCACCGGCGAAGCGCCCGGCGCCAAGGGTCTCTCCGCGTTTCTGTTGCCGGGAAAATTGCCGGGCTTTTCCGTCGCCGAGCGCATCGATGTCATCGCGCCGCATCCGCTGGCGCGGCTGAAGTTCGAGCGCGTCACCGTTCCGGCCTCCGCCATGATCGGCGCGCCGGGCGAAGGTTTCAAGATCGCCATGGCGACGCTCGATATTTTCCGCGCGACCGTCGGCGCCGCGGCGCTCGGCTTTGCCCGCCGCGCGCTCGACGAATCCATCGCGCGCGCGAAAAGCCGAAAACTGTTCGGCGGGCCGCTCGCCGATCTGCAGATGGTGCAAGGCATCGCTCGCCGAGATGGCGCTCGACGTCGACGCCGCGGCGCTCTTGGTCTATCGCGCCGCCTGGGCCAAGGACAACGGCGCCGCCGCGCGTCACCCGCGAAGCGGCGATGGCGAAACTGTTCGCCACCGAGCGCGCGCAACAGGTCATCGACAAAGCGGTGCAGCTGCACGGCGGCGACGGCGTCCGCCACGGCCACATCGTCGAGCGGCTCTATCGCGAAATCCGCGCGCTGCGCATCTACGAGGGCGCGTCGGAAGTGCAGAAAGTCATCATCGCACGGCAAATGCTTTCAGGAGCATGACCATGCCATCGCTTGGCCGCTCGGCCCACACCGACACTTTCACCCGCGACAATCTTCCGCCGCCGCCGCAATGGCCGGAGATTCCGCTCAACGGCTTCGATTATCCGGAGACGCTCAACATCGGTGTCGAACTGACCGACCGCATGGTGGCGCGCGGCTTTGGCGACCACGTGGCGCTGATCGGCAACGGCCGCCGCCGCACTTACAAGGAGCTCTCCGACTGGACCAACCGCATCGCCCACGCGCTGGTCGAGGATTTCGGCATCAAGCCGGGCAACCGCATCCTGATCCGCGCCGCCAACAATCCGGCGATGGTGGCGTGCTGGCTCGCCGCCACCAAGGCCGGCGCGGTTGTCGTCAATACGATGCCGATGCTGCGCGCCGGCGAACTTGGCAAAGATCGTCGACAAGGCGGAGGTTGCGCTGGCGCTGTGCGACACACGGCTGATGGACGAGATCGCCACCTGCGCCAAAACCTCGAAATTCCTCAAGCAGGTGATCGGGTTCGACGGCACCGCCAATCACGACGCCGAGCTCGACCGCATCGCGCTGAGCAAGGCGGTGACATTCGAGGCGGTACCGACCGGCCGCGACGACGTGGCGCTGCTCGGCTTCACCTCGGGCACCACCGGCGAGCCCAAGGCGACGATGCATTTCCATCGCGATCTGCTGATCATCGCCGACGGCTATGCCAAGGAAGTTCTCAACGTGACGCCCGACGACATTTTCGTCGGCTCGCCGCCGCTCGCCTTCACCTTCGGCCTCGGCGGCCTGGCGATTTTTCCGCTGCGCTTCGGAGCCACCGCGACGTTGTTGGAAAACGCTTCGCCCGCCAACATGATCGAGATCATCGAGACCTATAAGGCGACGATCTCGTTCACCGCGCCGACGGCTTACCGCGCCATGCTGGCGGCGATGAATCAGGGCGCCAATCTCTCGTCGCTGCGCGCGGCGGTATCGGCCGGCGAGACCTTGCCGGCGCCGGTGTTCAACGATTGGGTGCAAAAAACCGGCAAGCCTATTCTCGACGGCATCGGCTCGACCGAGATGCTGCACATCTTCATCTCCAATCGCTTCGGCGACGCGGCGCCGGCCACCACCGGCAAGCCGGTAGCCGGCTACGAGGCCAAGATCGTCGACGACGACATGAAGGAGAAGCCGCGCGGCGAGGTCGGCAAGCTCGCCGTGCGCGGCCCGACCGGCTGCCGCTATCTCGCCGACAAGCGGCAATCCGCGTATGTCCGCGACGGCTGGAACCTGACCGGCGACGCGTTCACGCAAGACGAGAACGGCTACTTTCATTTCGCCGCGCGCAACGACGACATGATCATCTCGGCCGGCTACAACATCGCCGGGCCCGAGGTGGAAGCAGCGCTGCTGTCGCATCCCG
This sequence comes from uncultured Alphaproteobacteria bacterium, assembly GCA_963724715.1. Taxonomy (GTDB): domain Bacteria; phylum Pseudomonadota; class Alphaproteobacteria; order Rhizobiales; family Xanthobacteraceae; genus BOG-931. The sequence continues at coordinate 2,188,281 of CAVRVV010000009.1, forward strand.
ACGTCAAGGAATGCGCGGTGATCGGCGCGCCGGACGAGGGCCGCGGCCAGATCGTCGAGGCCCACGTCGTGCTCGCCGAAGGCGTCATCGCCGGCGTCGATACGGCCAAGCGGCTGCAGGATCACGTCAAGGCGACCATCGCGCCGTTCAAATATCCGCGCTCGGTGAAATTCACCGACGCGCTGCCGAAGACGCCGACCGGAAAAATCCAGCGCTTCCGCCTGCGGCCGGGGGCGTCGTGATCTTCGCCCTCTCCCCAGAGCGGAGAGGGAGTTCACCTCGCCAAGCCGATCGCATCATGATTTCTCGACGAGACGGACACATGCCTGAGCCACATCAATTCCTTCACCCGCAACACTGGAAAAAGCCGAAGGGCTTTGCCAACGGCATCGTGGCCGAGGGCCGCGTGGTGTTTCTTGCCGGCCAGATCGGCTGGAATGCGGAGCAAAGATTTCGACAGCACGGATTTTGTCGCGCAGGCACGGCAGGCTTTGGCCAATATCGTCGCGCTCGTCGCCGAAGCCGGCGGCGGGCCGGAGCACATCACCCGGCTGACTTGGTTCGTCACCGACAAGAAAGACTATCTCTCGCACTTACGCGAACTGGGCGACGCCTACCGCGCCGTCATGGGCAAGCATTTTCCGACCATGACGCTGGTGCAAGTCGTGGCATTGGTCGAGGATCTGGCCAAGGTCGAGATCGAAGCCACCGCCGTGGTGCCGCATCGCTGAGACAAGCGTAGAATTCCAAAGGTTTGCCGATGGCCGACATGGATAACGCAACGCGCGAGCGTCTGACCGAGGCGGCGCGTGCCTGCCGGATTCTCGACATGGAAGGGCATGGTGACATGACGCTCGGGCATCTCTCGGTGCGCGAGACCGGCGATCGCGGTTTTTGGATGAAGCGCAATCAGATCGGCCTCGGCGAGGTGTTGGGGCCTGAGGACTTCGTGCTGGTCGATTGGGACGGCCAGCAGACTGCCGGCAGCGGCGGGCGCCATTCCGAGTGGCCGATCCATTCGGAGATTTTTCGCGCACGCACCGACGTCAATGTGGTGGTCCACACTCATCCGTTCTATGCCAGCGTGTTTTCGGCCGCGACGGAACCGTTGCAGCCCTATACGCTCGACGCCGATCAATTCACCGACGTACCGCGGCACGAGGCCGACGTGGCGCTGATTACGCTGAAGAGCGAAGGCGAAGCCATTGCGCATTCGCTCGGGCAAAACTTCGCCATGCTGCTCGGCAATCACGGTGTCGTCTTTTGCGGCGGCAGCATCGAGCAGGCGGTCTGCGCTGGCATATTTTTGGAGAAAGCCTGCAAGGCCCACATCATCGGCCGCGCCGCGAACCTGAAGACCAATATGCCGGACCGCGACGTGCGCGATAAACGGCACCAACAAATCTCAACGCCGGCGCACTGGCAGCATTCGTACCGCTATTTCTGCCGCAAGCTCGAGGCGCATGCCAAAGCCGGTGGCGGCCCTGCTGTCTTTGGTTGATCACGATGCGCGCGAATGAATATTGAGACGCCCGCAAGCGAAGCGCGCTACATCGGCCAGCCGCTGCGCCGGCGCGAGGACGTGCGCTTCCTGCGCGGCAAGGGACTGTTTGTCGACGACGTGGCGCCGCCCGGGACGGCGTGGTGCGCCTTCGTCCGCAGCCCGCACGGCCACGCGCGCATCCGCGGGGTTTCAACAACGGTCGCCGGTGGCATGCCCGGCGTGCAGCTGGCGCTGACCGCCGAGGACTGGAAGCGCGCCGGTCACGGCGAGCTCACGGTCGTGCATCCGATGCCGTTTTCCGACGGGCGGCCGATGAACAACGCGCCGCGGCCGGCTTTCGCGAGCGACAAAGTGCGCCACGTCGGCGACATCGTCGCCGCGGTGGTGGCGGAAAGCCGCTTTGCGGCGGAAGACGCCGCCGAGGCGGTCGCGGTCGATTATGAGCCGCTGCCAAGCGTGTGCGATCCGCGCGCCGCAATCGCGCCCGGCGCGCCGCTCGTGCATGAGCGCTTCGGCTCCAACATCGTGTTCGATATCGAGCGCGGCAGCCGGGAGAAAACCGAAGCCGCAATGGCCAGCGCCGCCAAAATCGTCGCGCTCGACCTGCACAACAGCCGGCTCGCCGCCAATCCGCTGGAGCCGCGCGCCTATCTCTGCGAATACGATGCCGCCAGCGACCGCTACACGCTCTATGCCACGACCCAGCAGCCGCATTATCTGCGGCGCTGGCTGTCGGTCTATACGCTGCATATCCCCGAGCACAAAATCCGCGTCGTCTCGCCCGACGTCGGCGGCGGTTTCGGCGTGAAGGGCAATTTTGCCGTCGAGGTTTCGACCATCGCCTGGGCCGCGCAACTACTGCGCCGGCCGGTGCACTGGACCGCGACGCGCACCGATACGTTCCTGTCCGACGCCCAGGCGCGCGATCATCACACCCACGCCCGCATGGGCTTCGACCGCGACGGCCGCATCGTCGCCATGCAGGTCGACACGTTGGCGGCGCTCGGCGGTTACCTGAGCAATTTCGCGCCGAGCATTCCCGGCAACTCGTATCCGCAAACCATCACCGGGCTCTACCGCACGCCGAACCTGCATCTGCGCGTGCGCGGCGTCTATACCAACACGGTGCCGGTCGATGCCTATCGGGGCTCCGGCCGGCCGGAGGCGACCTGGACCAACGAACGGCTGATCGAGCGCGCCGCCCACGAGCTCGGCATCGATGCGGTCGAGATCCGCAGGCGCAACCTGATCGGCCGCGCCGATTTTCCCTATCCGGCACCTGGCGGGCGCACTTATGATTCCGGCGATCCGCCGGCGCTGCTCGAAAAACTCCTGACGCTGGCGGATTATCCATCCTTGCGCAAGCAACAGACCGCGTTGCGGCGGCAAGGCATTCTCATGGGCATCGGCCTGGCCTGCTTCATCGACAAAGCCGGCACCGGGCCGAGCGCCAATCTCGCTCTGCGCGGCGGCCTGCACGGCGGTTGGGAGAGCGCGATCGTGCGCGTGCATTCCGACGGCAAGGTGACCGTGCTCGCCGGCAGCCATTCGCACGGCCAGGGCCACGACATCACCTTTCGCGCAGATCGCCGCCGACCGGCTCAAGCTCGATATCGACGATATCCGCTTGGTCGAGGGCGACACCGACCGCATTCCGTTCGGCAACGGCACCTGGGGCGCGCGTTCGGTGTCGGTCGGCGGCACCGCGATCTACCGGGCGTCGGACCGCATCGTCGCCAAGGCGCGGTCGATCGCCGCGGAGGCGCTGGAATGCGCCGAACCGGACATCGTTCATGAGCGCGGCCGGTTCCGGGTGCATGGCACCGATCGCAGCATCGGTTTTGCCGCAATCGCCGATCTCGCCTATCAAGGCGCAAAACTCGGCGAAGACGGAACGCCCGGCCTCGAAGTCACCGAGTTCTACGATCCGCCCGACACCAACGATCCGCAGGCGATGCATCTCGCCGTCGTCATCGTCGATCCCGACACCGGCGCGGTCACGCTGCGCGCGCTTTACGGCGCGGACGATTGTGGCATGATCGTCAATCCCATGATCGTCGAGGGCCAGGTGCACGGCGGCATGGCCCAGGGTGTCGGCCAGGCATTGATGGAACACATCGTCTACGATCGCGACGGGCAACTCTTGACCGGCAGCTTCATGGACTACGCCATGCCGCGTGCCGCCGATCTGCCGGCGTTTTGCACCGGCTTCATCGCCACGCCGGCGCCAAGCAATCCGCTCGGCGTCAAGGGCGGCAGCGAGAGCGGAACGATCGGCGCGCCTGCCGCCATCGGCAACGCCGTGATCGACGCGCTATGGCACCGCGGCGTGCGCGATATCGCCTTGCCGATCACCGCCGAAACCGTCTGGCGCGCGCTGAAGACCGCGCAAGAGAACACGTGACCGAGAAACCCGCAAACATCGCCGCGCGCATTGCCGACGAGCTAGCGTCGTGCGGCGTAAAGCTCGTCGCCAGCCTGCCCGACAACTGGCTGATGGACGTCATCAAAACCATCGAGCGCGACGATCGCTTCACCCACGTTCCGGTCAACCGCGAAGAATCCGCGATCGGGCTCTGCTCGGGCGCCTATATGGGCGCCATGGGATCGGCGGCGCTGATGGGCGCCTCGGGATTCATGACGGTGATCTACGCGCTGACCAAGATCAATTACACCTACGAGATTCCGCTGTTCCTGATGGCGACTTTGCGCGGCGCGGTCGGCGATCATCACAAGCATCACATTTCGAACGGGCTTTATCTGCGGCCGGTGCTGGATGCGATCAGCATGCCGTATCAGATCATCGAAAAGCCCGACGACATCGGGCCTGATCTCGCGCTGCTACCATCACACCCGCACGTTCTCGCGGCCGATGGTGGTGTTGTTCACACGCGACCTGCTGCGCGGGGGGCACTGATGAACTATGTCGAATGCTTCCGCGCCATCGCGCGCCATCGCACCGACGAGATCGTCATCACCTCGGCGGGCAATTCCGGCCAGGCCTGGTGGGCGGCGACGCGCGATTCGGTGGCAAGTTTCTACCTCGATGCCTCGATGAGCCTCTCCACCATGTTCGCATCGGGCTTGGCGCTGGCCCAGCCCGATCTGAAAATCTGGGCATTCATGGGCGACGGCGCCTTCGCCATGAATCCGGGCATGCTGATGGTGGAGCGGCAGATGAATCTGCCGAACCTCACTCACTTTCTGGTCTCCAATCGCGTCTACGGCGCGACCTCGAATGCCGGCCTGCCGAACGCCGCCGACAACGATTACGCGGCCATCGCGCGGGCTTTCGGCCTCGAACGCGTTTTCGAATTTCGCGATCTGAAAACGCTCGATCGCGATCTGCCGGCGTTGAAAGCATCGAACGCGCCGGGCCACACATTCGTCGTGCTCGAAGTCGAGCCGTTCTCGGACGCCGAGCAGAAACTCGAGCAGCCGCCGTTCGACGGCCCCGAGCTGAAATTCCGCTTCGGCCGCCACGTCGAGAGCACCACTGGCTGCGATATTTTCGGATACAAAATTTAAACGCACTGTCATGCCCCGCCAACGGGTCCGGCCCGAAGTGGCCGGCCCGATGACAGGCTACGGCGGGGCACCCAGTAGTCACCGACCATGTCGGCGATTACTGGGTCATCCGCCTTCGCGGATGATGACAGTGAGGGGATGCGGATAATCAAAAATACGTATCCAGCACGATCTTATGAAACTCCGGCAAGCGCTGCCCCGCCCCTCGCATCAAATCGCCGACCAGGCGCTGCAAATCCGCACCCGACATGTACTCGATCTCGCGGTTGGTCTTGGCGCCCTCTTCCAGCACCGCGGGATCGGTCAACACTTCGGCAAAGATGCCGCGCAGATAGTCGACGCGATCGGCCGGCACGTCCGGCGCCGCCACCATGGCGCGCTGCGCCTCGCCGATCTGTTCGCGCAACGTCACGATCCAGGTCTTGTCGGCTGGCAGCGCCGCGGCCTCGCGCAAGGTCGGCACATCGGGCAGACGGGCCCAGCGCTTGGCGCCGAACACCGCCAGCGGCTTGATCTCGCCGATGCGTTGCAGCGCCGAATCCGCCGACAAGAGGCCGGAATCGACTTCGTTGCGGATGACGGCGAGCGACATGTCGCCGGAGCCGCGATAGCCGGTGACGATCTTCGACCTAAGCCCGAGCACATAAGAGATCGTCGCCTGGACGTCGCTGATGTCGTCGGCCGGCCCGGTCGCCGACCAGGTCAGCGGGGCTGCTTGCAGCGCCGCAGCGATCGATTGATAGCGCGCGTCCTTGCCGACGAACCACAGCTTTGGCGCCGACGCCAGTTTGGCGAGCCAGTTCAGCTTGGTGACGTCCCAGGTCGCGCCCGGCCGCGCCAGCATCTGGCTGAGGATGGCGGCCTCGGCGCTGCCGTTCATGATCGTCAGCCCATCGGCCGGCCGCACCAAGAGCGTCGCCAGCGCGGCGAGCCCGCCATTGCCGTCCTTGTTCTCGACCAGCACCGTGGCGCCGAGTTTTGCGGCGAGCGCCGGCGTCACCAGCCGCGCGTAAATGTCGTAGCCGCCACCGGGCGGCGAGCCGACCAGGACGCGAACGGTCTTGCCGCGGTAGAACTCGGCGGCGGTCTCGGCGCGAACCACCCGCGGAACGGCAAGCGAGGCCGCGAGTGCCGCCGTACCCATAGTGACCCGCCGCCGGTCGATCATCCGTTTGCCATGCACCTGCGGCATCCCCCGTTGCCCTTGAGTTCAAATAGAATATCGCCGACAGAAGCCTTTGGAGTAAACCCGATAGGCGCATCGCCGCAGTGAGGGCTTGAGCATGGCGTATCTCGCAGAAATTCCCTACGGCGCCTATTGGAGCACGCCCTTTGCCAAATGGCAGGGCAGCTTCGCCAATCTGCACAGCGTCGAATTCGCCGCCCATGTCGCCAAGGCGGAGCTGGCCAAGCGCCGCATCGCGCCGGACGCTTTCGACTACGGCGTGCTCGGCATGACGGTGCCGCAGAAGGCGTCGTTCTACGGGTTGCCGTGGTTCATGGGGCTGATTGGCGGCCGCAAGGTCGGCGGGCCGACCATCGCCCAGGCCTGCGCGACGAGCGTGCGCTGCCTGCTCGCTGGCGCCCAAGAAGTCGAGGCCAGACTTGCCTCAACCGCGCTGATCGCAACGTGTGATCGCATCTCCAACGGCCCGCACATTGTTTATCCCAATCCGGCCGCGCCGGGCGGCACCGCCGCCCACGAGAACTGGGTGATGGACAATTTCAGCAACGATCCGCTGGGCGGCCACGCCATGGTGCAGACCGCCGAAAACGTCGCGCGCAAATATCAAATCACCACCGCCGCGCAGCACGAGGTGGTGTTGCGTAGGGTCGAGCAATACGCGGCGGCGCTGGCCAACGACCACGCGTTTCAGAAGCGCTACATGACGCTGCCGTTCGATGTGCCGTCTCCGAATTTCAAGAAGAGCACAGGCACGCTGCAAGGCGACGAAGGCGTGGTGATGTCGACGGCCGAAGGCTTGAGCAAGCTGCGTCCCGTCATGCCTGATGGCACCGTGACCTTTGGCGGCCAGACCCATCCGGCCGACGGCAGCGCGGCGATCGTCGTGGCGACGCCGGAGAAATGCCGCGAGATGAGCAGCGATGCAAATGTGCGCATCGGCATTCTCGGTTTCGGCCTGGCGCGCGCCGAGCTGGCGCATATGCCCGAAGCGACCGTTCCGGCGGCGAAACAGGCGCTCGATCAAGCCGGACTTGCGATCAAGGACATGGCCGCGGTGAAATCGCACAATCCGTTCGCGGTGAACGACATTATTTTTGCCCGCGAGACCGGCGCCGATCTGATGGCGATGAACAATTACGGCTGCTCGCTCATCTGGGGCCATCCGCAAGGGCCGACCGGGCTGCGCTCGATCATCGAACTGATCGAGGAACTGGTCATTCGCGGCGGCGGCCGCGGCTTGTTCCAGGGCTGCGCCGCCGGCGATACGGCGATGGCGGTGGTGATCGACGTCGACACGCGCAAGCATTGATCGCGACGGGATCGCGGGTGGCTGCTCAAGCAACAGCGCGGCGCTTCAAGGTCGGCATCGACGTCGGCGGCACGTTTACCGATTTTTATGTGGGCGAGCGTGGCCGCGAGCCGGTCATTCATAAGGTGCTGTCGACGCCTGCCGATCCTTCGGTCGGCGTGCTCACCGGATTGCGCGAGGTGGCCGGCGCGCTCGATGCGCCGCTCGAACTCGCAGCTTTCCTCGGCTGTATCGAAGTGATCGTCCACGGCACCACCGTGACGACCAACGCCACGCTGACCCGCCGCGGCGCCAAGACCGGGCTCATTACAACAGCGGGCGTCCGCGACGCGCTGGAAATGCGCCGCGGCATTCGCGAGGAACGCTACAATAACCGCTACACCAATGTGGCGCCGGTGGTGCCGCGCTATCTACGGGTCGGCGTCGCCGAGCGCCTCGACCGCCATGGCCGCACGGTTGAACCCCTGAAGCTCGATGACGTGCGCGGCGCTATCGCATTTGTTCAAGGCGGAAGGCGTCAAGGCGGTGGCGATCTGCTTCATGAACGCCTTCGCCAATCCGGCGCACGAAGCGGAGGCCGCGGCTCTGGTGCGCAAGGAATTGCCCGGCGCGTTCCTCACCACGTCGACGGAGCTGTTGCCCGCCATCCGCTTCTACGACCGCGTCAGCACCACCGCGCTCAACGCCTATGTGGGGCCGATCCTCGATCATTATCTCGCGCAATTGCAGCGCCGCCTGAGCGAAGCGGGTTTCAGCGGCGCGCTGCTGATCATGCAATCGAACGGCGGTGTGATGACGCCGGAGGTGGCGCGAAAATCGCCGGCGCTGACCTTGCTTTCAGGGCCCGCGGGCGGCCCGATCGCCGGTCTCGCCGCGGCACGACCCCACGGTAAAGACAGCTGCATCGTCGTCGACATGGGCGGCACCAGCTTTGAAGCCGCGCTGGTCGAAAAAAGGCCGGTGGTGATCAAAGAAGGCGAGATCGACCGGCTGCGCTGCGCGCTGCCGATGCTCGGCATCCACACCATCGGCGCCGGCGGCGGTTCCATCGGCTGGATCGACCAGGGCGGGCTGTTGCGCATCGGGCCACACAGCGCCGGCGCGACGCCGGGGCCGGCCTGCTACGGCCAGGGCGGCGAACTGCCGACCACCACCGACGCCAATCTGGTGCTCGGCTATCTGAGCGCCGATTTCTTCTCCGGCGGCCGCATCAAGCTCGATGCGAGAACCGCGCACGACGTCATCGCCAAGAAGATCGCAGCACCGCTCGGCATGACGGTCGAAGCCGCCGCCGCCGGCATGTACCGCGTCGCCTGCACCAACATGGCGCAAGGCGTGCGCGCGGTGACCATCGAGCGCGGCAGCGATCCGCGCGAATTTCCGCTGGTAGTCGCCGGCGGCGCGGGGCCCTTGCACTCTTGCGTCATCTGCAACGATCTCGATATCGCCTTGCAGATCGTGCCGCGCGAAAGCTCGGTGCTGTGCGCGTCGGGCATGCTGATGGGCGACCTGCGCCACGATTTCGTGCGCACCTTCGTCGACCGCTTTCCCGATCTGCGCTGGGACAAGCTCAACGCGCTGATTACCGACATGATCGGCAACGGCGACCGCACACTGGCCGGCGAGAATATCTCTGCCGAGCGGCGCCAGCATGCGGTGACGTTGGACTGCCGCTACCTCAAGCAATACCATGAAGTATCGTTTCCGGTGCCGCTCGCCGCGGTCGAAAGCCGCGATGCCGGCGCCATCCTGCGGGCTTTTCACGATGAGCATAACCGGCTGTTCGGCTATTCCCTCGAGCAAGAGGCCACGCCCGTCGAGATTGTCAATGTGCGCGTGCAGTCGATCGGCATGACGGAAAAACTCGAGCTTTTGGGCGAGTCGTTTGCCGGCAACGATGCGTCGGCTGCGCGCAAAGGCGAACGTTCGGCTTATGTGTTCGAAAAAGAAACGTTCGCGACGATTCCGGTGTTCGACGGCCACCGCTTGCATTACGGCAATCGCATCGCTGGACCCGCCCTCGTCGAAATGGTCACCACCACGGCATTCATCAGCGCGAGTTACGATGCCGTCACCGACCAATACGGCTCGCTCTTGATGTATCGCAAGGGCCGCGAGGATATGGTGCGCGACTGTCTGGGTCCCAAATCATGAGCGCCAACCAAAAAACCGTCGATCCGATCCTGATGTCGGTGTTGGCCCGCACCTTCCGCTCCATCACCGACGAGATGAGCGCTTCCGTGGTGAAAACCACGCGCTCGCCGATCCTTTGCGAGGCCAAGGATTTCGTCACCGGGCTCTACGACGCCCGCGGCAACATGCTCGAGCAAACCGAGAACCTGCCGATCCTGGCGTTTTCGCTCGGCCCGGTATGCAAGCACCTGGTGCGCTATTTCGGCGACGACATTCACGACGGCGACGTGATCTTCCACAACGACGTGTTCTCTTTCGGCAACCAGAACAACGACGTCGCCGTCTATAAGCCGATCTTCCACGACGGCGCGCTCGTTGCCTGGGCCGCGGTGAAAGGCCATCAGGCCGATATCGGCGGCGCCGTGCCCGGCGGCTACAATCCCAATGCCAAGGAAGTCTGGCAGGAGGCGCTACGGATTCCGCCCGTAAAGGTCTACGAGAAGGGCAAGCTGCGCCGCGACGTCTGGGATCTGATTTTTGCCAATATCCGCTTCGACATCGTCCAGCACGACTTGAAAGCCCAGATGGGCGCCTGCACCATCGGCGAGCGGCGGGTGCGTGCGCTGTTGCAAAAATACGGCCGCGATGTTTTCGAGACCCACAAGACGGCACTGTTCGACGCCACCGAGAAGATGATGCAGGCCGAGATCGCGCACATCCCGAACGGCGTCTACAGCGGCGAAGGCATGGTTTATTTCGACGGCCATCACCAGGGCTCGAAGTTCACCATCCGCGTCACCATCACGGTCGAAGACGCGCATGTGACATTCGATTATTCCAAGACCGACGCGCAGACCGATGGTTTCGTCAACGGCACCTATACGTCGAGCGCATCGGCGACGCTGCTCACCTTCCTGCAGTTCATCAATCCGGACATTCCGCACAACGAGGGTATGATCCGGCCGATCGACATCGTCATTCCGGAAGGCACCATCCTCAATGCGCGCTACCCGAAGGCGACAACGTTCGGCAATCATCTGTGCCCGCCCAATGCCGACGCCATCATCCGCGCGCTGGCGCCGGTGATTCCCGATAGGGTCACCGCCGGCTGGAATAACCTGCTGTGCTCGCTCACCACTGGTCTCGATCCGGAAACGCAAGAGAAATATGTCGACATCGGCTTCATGGGGCTCAAAGGCGGCTCCGGCGCCATGCAGGGCACCGACGGCTACGATCACATCGGCATGATCGACGCGTCCGGCGGCGTGCTTGACCAGGATTACGAGATGTTCGAGCTGCAAACGCCGCATCAGCTGATCCAGCACGAATATATCTGCGATTCCGGCGGCGCCGGACAATGGCGCGGCGGCCTCGGCGTCGAGACCAGATTCAAGATCGGCTCGGATGCGACGCAGCTGGTCACCTTCGGCGACGGCGATTTCGAGCCGGCCTTCGGCCTGTTCGGCGGCCACGACAGTATGCTGAACTCCATCGAGCTGAACTACCCCGACGGCACCCGCGTGGTGCCGCGCAACAAGGATTTGATCCTCGGCGTGCCGAAAGGAACGCTCTATCATCAAGTCGCCGGTGGCGGTGGCGGTTATGGCGATCCGAAACAGCGCGACCGAAAAAAAGTCGCCGAGGAAGTGCGCAACGGCGTGATCTCGCCGCAGGCAGCACGCGACATCTACGGCTTCGATGGCGACGGGTCCGACAAATGAATTTCGATCTCAGCGACGAGCAGGTCCAGATCCGCGACACGTTCGCGCGCTTTTGCGACGAACGCATCGCGCCGCGCGCCGCCGAGATCGACGAGGCGCACGCGTTTCCGCGCGAATTGTTCGCCGAAGTCGCGGCGCTCGGCTTCTTCGGGCTGCGCTATCCGCCGGAAAGCGGCGGCCTCGGCCTCGACCTGATTTCGCTGTGCCTGGCGCTGGAGGAGATTTCGCGCGGCTCGATGTCGCTGGCCGGCTGCGTCACCATGCAGTCGCTGATGGGCACGAAGTTTCTGGAAATGCTCGGCAATGCCGACATCAAGCAGCGCCTGTTCGCGCCGGCGCTGCGCGGCGAGAAGATCGGCGGCATCTGCATGACCGAGCCGAACGCCGGCAGCGACCTCGGCGGCATCGCCACAAGTGCGCGCAAGGTCGACGGCGGCTATCTGCTCAAGGGCCAGAAGATGTGGGTCACCTCGGCGCCGGTCGCCGATTTCTTCACGGTGTTTGCGCGCGCCGGCGAAGAGCGGAAGCTCACGATCTTCCTGGTCGAGAAGGATTTCAAAGGCCTCGCCATCGGCAAGGCGATCGCCAAAATGGGCGTGTGGGCGCTGCCGACCTCGGAGCTCGCCTTCGACGATTGTTTTGTGCCCGACAGTCATCGCCTCAGCCACGCCGAAGGCGACGGCGAGGGACATTTGCGTAAACTCCTCGCCGAAATCCGCATCGTCACCGGCGCGCTGGCATTGGGCGGCGCCCGCGGCGCGCTCGAAGAGGCGATCCGCTATGCCGGCGAGCGCCAGCAGTTCGGCAAGCCGATCAACCGCTATCAGGCGATCCAGCTGAAACTTGCCGAGATGGCGACGGACCTGGAAGCGGCGCGCCGCCTGGTGCACTACGCCGCCTGGCTGAAGGACAACGACAAGCCGCATCACAAAGAGGCGGCGATGGCAAAGCTGTTCGCCTCCGAAGCCGCGGCCGGCATTTGCGATAAAGCGGCGCGCGTACTCGCCTCCTACGGCTACAGCATGGAATATGCGGTGCAGCGCCACCTGCGCGACATCCGCTTCACCTTGATCGGCGGCGGCACCAGCGAAATCCTCAAACTCGTCATCGCCAAGGAGCTCTCGGCGTGACGGAACGGAAAATCAAAGTCCTGCTGGCGAAGCCCGGGCTCGATGGCCACGATGTCGGCGCCAAGGTGGTGGTGCAGGCCATGATGGAAGCAGGTTTCGACGTGATCTATACCGGCTTGCGCCAGACGCCTGACGCCATAGCCAAGGCGGCGGCAGCGGAGAAAGTCGATGTCATCGGGCTCTCGATCCTGTCAGGCACGCACATTCCGCTGTGCCGGCGCATCCGCGAGTTGCTGCAGGAGAAGGGGCTTTACGATAAGCTCTGGATCGTCGGCGGCAATATTCCGGAAGACGACCGCATGGTGCTCCGGCAACTGGGCTTCCGCGGCGTGTTTCCCACCGGCAGCCGCACCGCCGACATCGTTTCGTTCATTCGGGAGAACGTGAAATGACCGACAAACCGACCGAAGCCGGCAAGCCGGCGCGCAAGGAAGCTCCCGTCCGCCGCGTGGTCAACGAGTCCGGCATCGAGATCAAGCCGCTCTATACCGCCGAGGATGTGATCGCCACCGGCGGCGTCGATGCCAGCCGCGCCGGCGAGGCGCCGTTCACCCGCGGCATTCATCCGCTGATGTATCGGCAGCGGCCGTTCACCATGCGGCAATATACCGGCTTCGCCAACGCCGCCGACACCAACCAGCGCTTCAAATATCTGATCGCCAACGGCCAGACCGGGCTCAATGTCGCCTTCGACCTGGCGACGCAATGCGGCTACGATTCCGACGCGCCGGAAGCGATCGGCGAAGTCGGCCGGGTCGGCATGGCGGTCGATACCTTGCGCGATTTCGAAGTCGCGTTCGACGGCATCGATCTCGACGCCATCACCGTGTCGCTCACCATCAACGGCGCCGCCGCCATCCTGATCGCCATGTATCTCGCCATGGCCGAAAAACGCGGCTACGACATTTCAAAACTGCGCGGCACCGCACAGAACGACATTCTGAAAGAATTCATCGGCCGCGGCACCTGGGTGTTTCCGGTCGATCCATCGGTGAAACTCGTCGCCGACACCATCGAGTATTGCGCCAAGGTGGCGCCGAAATACTCGCCGGTGAGCGTCTGCGGCTATCACATCCGCGAATCAGGCGCGACGCCAGCCGAGGAAATGGGTTACGCGTTCGCGATTGCAAAGGCGTACACCGACGCGGCGCTCGCCCGCGGTCTCGACATCGACGAGTTCGCCGGCCGGCTGTCGTTCAACTTCAACATTTTCGGCAATCTGTTCGAGCAGGTGGCGAAATTCCGCGCCGGGCGGCGGCTGTGGGCAAAAATCATCCTCGACGGCTACGGCGCCAAGAAGCCGGACTCTGGTTGGCTGCGCATGATCGCCGGCGGCGGCGGTTTTGGCCTCACCATCGAGCAGCCCGAGAACAACATCATGCGCGGCGCCTATTACGCGCTGATCGCGGCGCTCGGCGGCGCGCAGACCATGGCGCTGTGCTGCTACGACGAGGCCTATACGATCCCGACGCCGAAGGCGCAGCGCATCTCATTGCGCACCATGCAGCTTCTGATCGAGGAGATCGGGCTTGCCGACACCGTCGATCCGCTCGGCGGCTCGTACTACATCGAGAGTCTGACCAACCAGCTCGAGGAAAAAATCGTCGAGGCGATGAACTGGGTCGATTCGCAAGGCGGCATCGTCAAGGCGGTGAGCGACGGCGTGATCCAGGCCAAGGTGTCGGAATACGCGTTCGAACGGCAGAAGGCGCTCGAAAGCGGCGCGCTGCGCAAGGTCGGCGTCAATTGCTACACCGACAGCGACGAGGAAAAGCCGCAGGTCGATCTGCACGGCTACGACGAGATGGGCGCCATCGAGCAGATCGATGCACTCAAGAAGGTACGGGCAACGCGCAACACCGCCGCCGTCGAACGCGCACTGGCGGCTGTTCGTACCGAAGCAAAAGCCGGGCGCAACGTCATGCCGGCGCTGATGGAGGCGGTGAAGGCCTATGCCACCGTCGGCGAGATGACCAACGCGCTGGTCGACGTCTACGGCCGCTTCCAGGAGCCGACCAAGCTCTGGCGCAAGGTGGCGTGATGACAGCAGCGCCGGCGGCCGCCTTACCTCCCCCTGAAAGGGGGAGGACGGCGAGCGAAGCGAGCCAGGTGGGGGTCAGTCTTGGTCTCGACGGCGCACTGACCCCCACCCGATCCGCGCTTTGCGCGGATCGCCCTCCCCCTTTCAGGGGGAGGTAAAGAGATGAAGCCCGGCGTCATCCTTTCGATGGAGCAGGCCTTGTCGCTGACGTCGGCGACATTGCGCTTCGTGCATCTCGGCTGGCGGGTGATAAAGCTCGAAGCGACGCCGCAGTCGGAAGGTGCGCTGCCCGGCGATCCCAACCGCTATATCGGCTCGCTGGTCGCCGACGAAGGCCGGCGCTCCTATTTCATCGGCCCCAATGTCGGCAAGGAATCGATTGCGCTCAATCTGAAAAGCCGCGAAGGCCGCGACGTGTTGCACCGCCTGATCCGCGAGCTCAATGTCGACGTGTTCTGCTGCAACACGCTGCCGTCGCGCTACACCGAGCTCGGCATCGACTATGACAGCTTGCGCGCGGTGAAGCCCGATCTGATCTGGGCGGCGATCTCCGCCATGGGGCCGGACTATCCGGATGCCGCCGGCTACGATCCAGCGGTCCAGGCCCAGGTCGGCTACATGGAAGTCACCGGCATGCTCGACGGGCCGCCGACGCTCGCCGGCATTCCGCTGGTCGATCTGAAAGCCGGTGACGAAGTCTACGCCAATGTCTGGAAGGCGCTGGCCGAGCGCGCCACGTCGGGGCAAGGCAGCCGCATCGACGTGTCGATGATGCAGGCCGCGGCGGCATGGCTGATCACGCTGCTGCCGCTGATCGATTTCGATTGCGAGCCGTGGGAGATCACGCGTGCCGGCAACGAGCACCGCAAATTCGTGCCGACCAATGCCTATCCGACCAGTGACGGCGCGGTGCTGTTCGCCATCGGCAGCGACGCCGGCTGGCGGCGTTTCACCGAGATATCGAAATTCAATTCTGTGGCCACGCCGCAGCGCACCACCAATGTCGGCCGCGTCGCCGACCGCGTCGCCATCCATGCCGATATCGCAAAGATCACCAAGCAGCATGCGACCGCCGACCTTATCTCCGACCTCAAGCGCGCAAAAATTCCGCATGCACCGATCAACACCGTGCCGCAGGCCATGCAGATCGAAGCGATCGCCAAGCGGCTGACGACCACGACGGCGCCCGACGGCCGGCGCGTGCGCTTGCCGCCGATGGCGGTCGACCAGGCCGGCGCGCCGCAGGATTTTTCGTTTCCGCCGCGCTATGGCGAGCATTCGGAAAAAATCCTGCGCGAGGTCGGCTACGACTTAGGCGCCATCGCAAAACTTCGCGAAGCGCACGTCATCGCCGGCCCCGACGCGATCGTCACCCGCTCATGAGCTTGCAGAATCCGCTGTTGCGAAAATCGTCGCGGCCGCTGCCACGCAGCGTCGTCGTGGTCGGCGCCGGCACCATCGGCCCCGATATCGGCTATTACCTGAAATCCGCCCTGCCCGATCTGAAACTTTATCTGCTCGATATTTCGCAAGCCGCGCTCGACCGCGCCATGCACCGCTTCACCGACTACACGGAAAAAGCCGTCGCGCGCCGCAAGATGAGCGCAAGCGAAGCCGAAAAAGTGTGCGCCAACGTCCATGCCACGACCGATTATGCGGTGGCGCGCGACGCCGATTGGGCGATCGAGGCGGCGACCGAAGACCTCGTATTGAAGCAGAAAATTTTTGCGCAGCTTGAAGCGCTGATGCGGCCCGATGCGTGGATCACCTCGAACACATCCTCGCTGCCCGCCGCGCGGATATTTGCGAATTTGCAGCGTAAAAACCGCGCCACCGTCACGCATTTCTTCGCCCCGGCCTGGCGCAATCCGGTGGTCGAAGTCATCGACACGCCGGCGCTCGATCGCGTCGTCCTGGAAGATTTACGAGCGCTGTTCTGCACCACCGGCAAGGTGCCGCTGATCACCGCCGACGTGCCCTGCTTCATGCTCGACCGCGTATTCGACAATTGGTGCAACGAGGCGGCGCATCTGTTGGATCGCGCCAGCGCCGCCGAGATCGATTCGACGGCGGCGGAATTCGTTCACGCCGGGCCGTTCTTCGTGCTCAATCTCGCCAACGGCAATCCGATCATCATCGAGACCAACACGCTGCAGGCTGACGAAGAAGGCGAGCACTATCGGCCGGCCGCGATATTCCGCACCGCCGGAACATGGCCCACGGTCTCGCCGGGCCAGACCGTGCCGGTTGCGCCGGACACCGCGGCGGCGATCTGCGACCGGCTGCTCGGCATTTTGATTTCGCAGAGCGGCGATATTCTCGACCGCAATATCGGCGAAGCGGCGGATCTCGAGCTCGGCTGCCGCCTGGCGCTCGGCTTCAAATCCGGGCCGCTTGAATTGATGGGCCGGCTCGGCGCGGCGGAAGTCAGCCGCATCGGCAAGCGCCTCGCCGAAGAGCGGCCGGGCCTGCCGCTGCCGAAACGTCCGTCGGGCGATTACCAGACCTTTTTGCGTTTCGTGCTGGTGGATGACGTGCGCGGCGTGAAAATCATCACCATCCGGCGTCCGGAGGCGCTCAACGCCCTGCACGATGAACTGACCGACGAAATCCTCGGCGTGATCCGGCAATGCGAGCACGACCCCGCGGTGCGCGGTTTTGTCATCACCGGTTATGGTCCGCGCGCATTCTCGGCCGGCGCCGACATCGGCCGCTTTCCAAAAATGCTCGGCGATGCGCAAGCGGCGGCGCAATATGCGCGCGACTGCTCGCGCCTCTTGCTGCACATCGACCGCATGGCAAAGCCGGTGGTCGCAGCGCTCAACGGCATGGCGCTCGGCGGCGGACTGGAGCTGGCGTTGCGTTGCCACGGCATCGTCGCGCTGCGTAACGCCTCGCTGCAATTGCCGGAGATCACGCTCGGCATCGTGCCGGGGCTCGGCGCCATGGTGGTGCCCTATCGGCGTTGGCCCAAGGCCGCGGCGACGTTTCACGCCATGATGCGCAGTGCCGAGCGGATCTCGGCCAAGACGGCGCACGAGCTCGGCATCGTCGATCGATTGAGCGACGACTACGCCACGATGATCGAGAGCGCGATCGTGCGCGTGCATGCGCTCGCAGGACATCTGCAAGCACCGGCCGATGGTTCGATTGCGATCGAACCCCCAGCGCCGGCTGACGCCCTCGCCTTCAACGGTCAAAGGCTCAGCACCGAAGTAACGCGCATTTTGGAGCGCGCCATCGTCGATGCCGCTGCGGCCTCGACTTTCAACGCCGCGCTCGAAATCGGCTATCGCGCGTTCGGCGCCAGCGCCTGCACGGCGGCGGCGCGCGAAGGCATCGATGCTTTCCTGCAACGCCGCGCGGCGGATTTCACAAAGACCGGTTAGCCGCCAACTGCCGGCGCATCATCGGGTAATGGGTATTTTTCCCCGTAAACGGCGGAAAGATCTTGAAATGCGCACGCAGTTCATGACGCACCGGCGACGCCATCGCGGCATTGAAGGCGTCCGGCGAATCGAACGCGACTTCATTGCCAATCATGTAGTCGGCCGGCGCCAACATGCCGGACGCGCCGGTGTCGACCGGCAAATAGCACAGCACAGATCTGATTTGCGGCAGTTTGCCGAGGATCGGCGGATGGTCGGCGACATAATGGGACACGAACTCCGCCACGTTCTCCGCCGGATGATGGTAGCGCACCACATAGGAGAACGGCGCGCGCAGCGGTCCCGGATTCGGCGCGCCGGCGACCGGAAAAAACCGCCGCTCAAAACGCGTGCCGGTGGCGGCAACGGGCATTCCAGCAAGGCTTTGCTTGAAGCGCGAGTCGGATAGGCCGGCTTGCAGTTTTTCTTTTGTTGGAAATTGCAGCATGGCCATGAGCAGCGGGCCGGGTCCGTCGTCGTTGAACGGGTCATGCGTGCCGCCATGAACCGGCTGATAAAGATCGACCGCAGACAATCCGGGCAGCGCCGTCCACGCCGGCGCGGCGTGCCGCTCCGCCCAGGCTTGCACCGCTTGCTCGTGCGCGCGATCGCCGCTGCAGGCGATCTCATAGACAAAGTCTGCCACAATTATCCTCGGCTTTGGCGTCCCGCCCCCGGGGCGTAGGCGCATAATGACGCAGGCAAGGTCCGCTGTCAGGGGGCCCTTGTCGCAAGAATGTGATCGTCGCGTTGGACTTAGGTCCAGTACCGGACGCCGGAGTGTAGCCTACTATCCGAGTGCTGCCGTGGAGACCCGTGAGACCTGTTCCAACGATCTCCGGTCCAGCAAAGACCCGCCAAAGCGCGGTCGTCATGAAAATTCCAAAGGCGACGACTTTCAAGGGAGGCGACAATGTCGGGAATGCTGATCAATCTGCTGATTCAGATCGCTTCGGGCGCCATTGGCGGCAATGTTGCCGGCGCGGCGTCGAAGGATATCAATCTCGGAACACTGGGTAACACAATCGCCGGCGCGGTCGGCGGCGGCGTCGGCGGGCAAATTCTGACCGCACTCCTGCCGATGCTCGCCAATGCAGGAAGCACCGTCGATATCGGCGCGCTCATCGGCCAAATGGCCGGCGGCGGCGTAGCCGGCGCGGTCCTGACCGCGATCGTCGGTCTGGTCAAAAACAGGATGAGCTAGGAGCGCAGGCTCGCGCAAGTTCAGCATCAACGTGTCATTCTAGGGAGGAAACAAATCAAATATCGCGTGATGCTTTGCGGTGGCTATCGCTATTGCACCCAGGCGGCGAAGGCGTCGGTGAAGACGCTGCCAGCGCGATCGCCGCGGCGCCAGCGCCCTGGATGGCGAGTGGTCTTGCGATGCCGATGGCCATTTGACCCATCCCCGATTGGATCATTCCCCAAGCAATGGGGGCGAGACTATCACGCCGCACATATTTGCGCTCCTCGCGCCGGCCGCCTCCATGCCATAAACTCCCCTCGCTGAGCCGAGGACGGGAGACGCTTTGGTGGAATTGGCGCGCGTAAGCCTGGAGGACAAATACACCCTCCAATCCGGACGCATCTATCTGTCGGGGATTCAGGCGCTGGTGCGTCTGCCGCTCATGCAGCGCGGGCGCGACCGCGCCGCAGGCCTGAACACCGCAGGCTTCATCTCCGGCTATCGCGGCTCGCCGCTCGGCACTTACGACAGCGCGCTGTGGCAGGCCAAGGCGCTGCTTGAGCAGAGCGACATCCGCTTCCAGCCGGGCCTCAACGAGGATCTTGCCGCCACCGCGGTGTGGGGCAGCCAGCAGGTCGGCCTGTTTCCCGGCGCCACGGTCGATGGCGTGTTCGGCATCTGGTACGGCAAAGGCCCCGGCGTCGACCGCTCGCTCGACGTGCTGCGCCACGCCAATTGGGCCGGCACCGCGCCGCACGGCGGCGTGCTGGCCATCGCCGGCGACGATCACGGCGCCCAAAGCACGACCACCGCTTATCAGTGCGAACAGGCGTTCGAGGCGGCGATGATGCCGATCCTCAATCCGGCGACGATCCAGGATTATCTCGATCTCGGGCTGTTCGGTTTCGCGCTGTCGCGGTTTTCCGGATGCTGGGTGGCGTTCAAGGCGGCGAGCGAAGCCGTCGACAGCTCCGCGTCGGTTTACGTCGATCCGCAAAGAATAGCGGTGACGATGCCGAGTGATTTCGCCATGCCGCCGGGCGGGCTGCACATCCGCTGGCCGCGCGGCGGCATGGATTGGGCCGTCGAGCAGGAGCGCCGCCTGCACGGCCCAAAGCTCGCCGCGGCCCAGGCGTTCGCCCGCGCCAATGGCCTCGACCGCGTGGTGATCGATTCACCGCAACCGCGCCTTGGCATCGTCACCACCGGCAAAGCCTATCTGGACGTGCGGCAGGCGCTCTCCGAGCTCGGCATCACCGAACAACGCGCCGCCGCCCTCGGCATCCGCGTCTATAAAGTCGCGCTGACCTGGCCGTTGGAGCCGCGGCGCGCGCTGGCTTTCGCACAAGGCGTGAAGGACATCCTGGTCGTCGAAGAGAAGCGCGGCTTTGTCGAGAACCAGTTGGTGAAGCTTCTCTATAACGTCGAGGCGTCGCGCCGGCCGAGCATCGTCGGCAAGACCGACGAGAACGGTGCGATGCTCCTGCCAAGCACCGGCGAGCTGACGCCCACCATGGTGGCGCGCGCCATCGTTGCGCGCTTGAAGCGATTTGGTGACACCTCGCAATTCGACGAGCGTTTGGCGCGGCTCGAAGCCTTCGAACGGCCGGTGCAGCCGGTGTCGAGCATCCAACGCACGCCGTTCTTCTGCTCGGGCTGTCCGCACAACACCTCGACGCGGGTGCCGGAAGGCAGCCGCGCCATGGCCGGCATCGGCTGCCACAGCATGGCGCTATTCATGCCGGACCGCCACACCGCCACGCTGACCCACATGGGCGGCGAAGGCGTCAACTGGATCGGGCAAGCGCCGTTCACTGCCGAACGCCACGTTTTTCAAAATCTCGGCGACGGCACTTATGCGCATAGCGGGTTGATGGCGATCCGCGCCGCCGCGGCGGCCGGCGTCAATATCACCTACAAGATTCTCTATAACGACGCGGTCGCCATGACCGGCGGCCAGCCGGTTGAAGGCGCAATGACAGTGCCGCAGATCGCGCAGCAGGTGCTGGCCGAAGGCGCGCGCCGCGTCGTCGTCGCGGCCGACGAGCCGGGTAAATATCCAAAGCACTCAGGCTTCCCCGCGGGCGTCGCCATCCGCCATCGCGACGATCTCGACGCCGTGCAGCGCGAGCTGCGCGACATCGAAGGCCTTACGGTGCTGATCTACGATCAGACCTGCGCGGCGGAAAAGCGCCGCCGCCGCAAGCGTGGCAAATCTCCCGATCCGCCCGAGCGGGTCTTCATCAACGACGCGGTGTGCGAAGGCTGCGGCGATTGCTCGGACAAATCGAACTGCATCGCCGTGCTGCCAGTCGAGACCGAGCTTGGCCGCAAGCGCCGCATCGACCAGTCGAACTGCAACAAGGACTTTTCCTGCCTCAAGGGCTTTTGCCCGAGCTTTGTCACCGTTCGCGGCGCCACGCCGCGCAAACTCGGCGGGCTCGCGGCCAACGACGGCCTGTTTGCCGGTCTGCCGGAGCCGCAAGCGCCTCCGCTGCAGCGGCCCTATGGCATCCTCGTCACCGGCGTCGGCGGCACCGGCGTCGTCACGCTGGGCGCGCTCCTCGGCATGGCGGCGCATCTCGAAGGCAAGGGCTGCACCGTGCTCGACATCAGCGGCCTCGCCCAAAAGAACGGCGCGGTGATGAGCCATGTGCGGCTGGCGCCACAGCCGGAGGATCTTTACGCGGTGCGCGTCGCCTCGGGCGGCGCCGACGTGCTGCTCGCCTGCGATCTGGTGGTCGCGGCGAGCCCGGCCGCGTTGTCGCGCCTCCAGCCCGGCGCCACCAAGGCCATCATCAACAGTCATGCACAACCGACCGCGGCCTTTATCTTCAAGCCGGACATCGATTTCGAGACCGCCAAAATGCTCCACGCGATTAGAACAGCGGCGGGCGACGGCGACAGCATCGATGCCACGGGGTTGGCCGCGACACTAATGGGCGATTCCATCGCCGCCAATCTGTTCATGCTCGGTTATGCGTTCCAGAAAGGTTTTGTGCCGCTCACTTTGGCGGCAATCGAGCGCGCCATCGAATTGAACGGCGTCGCGGTCGACACCAACAAACGCAGTTTTGCCTGGGGGCGCCTCGCCGCCCACGATCGCGCGCGAGTCGAAGCGCTGGTGCGCGGCGCGTTGCGCGACGATCCGGTGCCAGAGCCGCAAAGCCTTGACGCTCTGGTCGAGAGCCGCGCCGCCTTTCTGAAAAATTACCAGAACGCGGCTTACGCCCAGCGCTATCGCAACACGGTGCGGACGATTCGCGTCGCCGAAGCAAAACTCGCCCGCGGCTTTTCCGGCCTTGCGGAAGCCGTAGCGCGCAACCTGTTCACGCTGATGGCTTATAAGGACGAATACGAAGTGGCGCGGCTTTATACCGACGGCGCCTTTATCAAAAAGCTGCAGCGTCAGTTCGATGGCGACTTCACCCTGGATTATCATTTGGCGCCGCCGCTCTTGGCATCGCGCGATCCGTCAACCGGCGAGCCGAAGAAGCGCGCCTTCGGCCCCTGGATGCGCCACGTGTTCAGGCTTTTGACGTGGCTTCGCCCGTTGCGCGGCACGGCGCTCGACATTTTCGGCTATACCCGGGAACGCCGCATGGAACGGCGCTTGATCGCCGACTACGAGGCGATCCTTCGCGAGCTTTCGGCTTCGCTCGGCCCAGAAAATTACGCGCTCGCAATCGAGATCGCTTCACTGCCGGCGAAGATGCGCGGTTTCGGCCACATCAAAGCGCGCAATGTCGAAAGCGCCAAGGCCTGCGAAGCCGAGTTGCTCGCGGTGCTGCGCAATAAAGATAGTCAGGTATCGGCGGCTTGATCAGGGCGGCCGTTCGACCCTTCAGTCGACAGCGGCGGCGCCACGGCGGCATAGGCCTCGGCCATGGCCGGCGCCAGCGTGTAGCTCCAAGTGCGATTGCAGGTGTAACAGACGAATGTCGTGCGCTGCATTGCGGGAGACTTCGGGTGCGGAACCGAAGTGACATAGATCAACGGATTCCCGCACTTGGGACAAAGCGCTGTCAAATCTTGGTCTTCGGACATGGCGCGATCCGGCGATTCGGGCCCCAATCGTAGTTTCAAAGGTTAAATTTTTCGAAAAGCCACGATAAACGCCGGCCGCATGCCGATAAGTACACACCTCAGGGCACCGATTTATTAATGCGCAGCCATCCCGGCGCGGCGCGATCCAATGCCCATGAGCAGCTGGCTTCGGTCGCTAATGACCCATGAGCGGATAGTCACGATCGCCAAAGCCAGCGGCTAAGAACAACCGCAGCAAGCATCCCGATGAACTGTGCGGCGATGAAGGCCGCGATGCCTGTAGGAGCAATGCCGGCGAAGGTGTCGGATAGCGAGCGCGCAATGGTAACCGCCGGATTGGCAAATGAAGTCGACGCCGTGAACCAATAAGCGGACGTGATATAGAGGCCCACGGCATAAGGCACGGCCGATGGGGTTCTTGCGCTGCATCCCAAGATAGTCAGCAGCAGCCCGAAGGTGGCGACGGCTTCCGCAAACCATTGGCCCGGACCTGTTCGCACCGTGCCGGAGACTTGCCAAAGCGGCAGTTCAAACATGAAATGTGCGGCCCACACGCCGAGGATGGCGCCGATCACTTGGGCGCCGATGTAGATGGCCATTGCTTTGGCCGCCAACTCGCCGCGCAAGGCCAAGCCGATGCTGACCGCGGGATTGAAATGCGCACCAGAGATTGGGCCGAAGGTGAGGATCAGCACAGTTAAAATCGCGCCGGTCGGCAGCGTGTTGCACAAAAGCGCCAGCGCGCCGTTACCGCCGGCGAGCTTTGCGGCCATGATGCCGGAGCCGACCACGGCTGCGAGCAGAAATGCCGTCCCCAAGCATTCGGCTACGGCACGCTGTGGAAGCTGTGTCATCACGTCGGCTCGGGCGCCTTTGTGGCGGTTCCGCTCATGAGGCCGATGTCCATCAACTTCGCTTGCAAGCTGAGCTGATCGAGCGAGCGCAACGGCAACGCCGTGAATAGGCCGATGCGCTGATGCAACATGCGATAGGCATCCTTGAACGCCAGCGCGATTTCGGCCGGGTTGCCCTTCGCTTCGGCTGGATCGGGAATGCCCCAATGGGCGGTCATCGGCCGACCCGGCCATACCGGGCAGGTTTCACCGGCGGCGTTGTCGCAAACGGTGAAAGCAAAATCGAGCGACGGCGCGTCGGGCTTGGCATATTCATTCCAGGACTTCGAACGAAAGCCCGAAGTCTCATAGCCCAGGCTCTGTAACAGCCGAGTGGTTTCCGGGTGAACTTGTCCTTTCGGCTGGCTGCCGGCGCTGTGGGCGCGGAATTTTCCCGCGCCCAGCTTGTTCAAGATGGCTTCCGCCATGATCGAGCGGGCCGAATTGCCGGTGCAAAGGAACAGAACGTTGTAGGGATGGTCGGCCACGGCACGTCACGCAACCGGGCAACCACACGCGGCTGGCGCTGGCGCGACTTCCGGCACACAGCACTCCTTCTCATGCGCAACGCGCGCCTCGCGCTCGCCGGTACCGTCGCCGTAGTCGGTGCTCTCGCCGCTGGTGAGAAATGTTTCCCACGAAATACCGGCCGGATCGTCGATCCATGATTTTTCCGACTTGGCGTAGCAGCAACTCGTTTGCCCTTGCTCGATGACGTTTCCGCCCGCTTTGTGCAGTCGCGCGTAAATCTCTTTCAATTCGTCCTTATCCTCGGCCTGGATACCGAGATGGTCGAGACCGGGTTGCCGACCGCGCGTGGAGATGGCGAAGTTCACGCGCGGATCATCGAGCATCCACTTTGCATAATCCGTCTTGGTGACGGACGGCTGCGCTGCGAACAGCGCCGAATAAAAGCCGATGGAATGCTGAAGATCGTCGACGGCGACGTGGACATGCAGGCGTTTCATGGTTGTCTCCTTCAAGCTGAAACTTTGGCGCGCTTCGCGCGCACGGGTTTGCAGATTGCCGCTGGCGCACACGTTTCGGCTGCTCCTTGGCAGCAATTTTCGGTGAGGAAGGCGAGCAGCCCGTTCATGGTCTCGAAACGGGCCGCGTAGATCATCGAGCGGCCCTCACGGCGTACCGTGACCAACCCGGCGACGCGGAGCCGGTCAAAGTGAAACGTCAACGTGTTCGGCGCGAGGTCGAGTTCTTCGGCCACGCGACCGGCGGGCATCCCTTCCGGTCCCGCCTGGACAAGCAGGCGATAAACATCAAGACGATTGTCTTGGGCGAGAGCAGCCAAAGCTGCCACGGCGTCGGGCTTTTTCATATTTCAATAGGTATGGAAATATCAATCGCCCGTCAAGTAGTATTTCAATAAATACTGAAATGATGTGGGTGTCCGCTTTTAGCCCTTCGCGACATGCGGTCCGCAGCCGTTTGTCGGCCGCTTTCGGGGCATAGCGGACTCTCATAAGCCGCCCGCCCAAGCGCGTTTATGAGGGCACGCCTAGCTCGCGCTTCCCTGCAACGGCGGCCACACCGCCTCGGGCTCGTCCGGCGGCACCGATGACAATAGCGCGCGCGTATGGGCGTGCTGCGGATCGGCAAAAACCTTCTCGACGGCACCCTGTTCGACGATTTCGCCGCCATACATCACCAGCACGCGGCTGCACAGGTGACGCACCACGGACAGATCGTGGGAGATGAACAGCATGGCGAAGCCGAGCTCGGCGCGCAGCCGCGCCAGGAGATTCAGAAGCTGGGCCTGGATCGATACATCAAGGCCCGAGACGATCTCGTCGGCGATCAGGATTTTCGGCAAGGTGCACAGCGCGCGCGCGATGTTGATGCGCTGGCGCTGGCCGCCTGACAGTTGGCCGGGAAGCCGCGCGGCAAAATCGCCCGATAGACCCACTTCAGCAAGCAGTTCCCTGGTCCGCGCCAAACGCTCGTCCCAGCTGGCGTGCCGGCTGCCGGCTTCCATCGCCTGAGTGACGATGCTGGCCACGCGGCGTCGCGGATTGAGCGCCGATTGCGGATCCTGGAATACCATCTGCAAGCTCGCCGCGTTTCGTGCGCGGCTGCGCAGCGACGCAACAGTGAGGTCCTCGCCATCGAGCAGGATTTTTCCGGCCGTCGGCGGTTCCAATCCGACCAGCATCTTGGCGATGGTGCTCTTGCCGCTGCCGCTTTCGCCGACCAGGGCGACGAATTCGTTCTCGGCAATGCTGAATGTTGCCTGCTTCACCGCGGCAACATTGCGCGCGGCGGCGAGCAATCCGCCACCCGCCATATAATGCTTTTGCAAAGCTTCGACTTGCAGCAACGGCCGCCCGGCAGCACCCGCCGCGCCGCCATCGCCGGCCGTCGCGGCGATGGTTCGCGTCGCCGCAGCGCGAATGCACGCGACACGATGATCGGCGGCGATGGCCAGGTTCGGCGGCTCGTCGCGGCGGCAGTCCTCCGTGGCCAGCGGACATCGCGGCGCGAAATGGCAACCGGAGAGATTTTTGAGCTGGCGCAGGCTCGGCATCTGGTCCGGCATGACGTAAAGCGCGCGCCGCTCGGCGCGCAGCGATGGATTGGCGAGTTGCAGACACCGCGTATAGGGATGCGCCGGCGTCGAAAGCACGGCGCGCGCCGGCCCACTCTCGACGGCGCGGCCGGCATACATCACGGTGACCTGATCGCACAGCTGCGCGGCAAGCCGCAGGTCGTGGGTGATGAAGATGACCGCGGTGCCGTACTGGCGCTGCATGTCGGCGATCAGCGCCAGGATCGGCGGATGCATGGTGACGTCGAGCGCAGTGGTCGGCTCGTCGGCGATGACCAGGCGCGGATTTGAGGAAAACGCCAAGGCGATCAGCACGCGCTGGCACATGCCGCCGGACAATTGATGCGGATATTGCGTCAGTAGCTCCGCGGCGCGCGGCAGCCTTGCCGCCGTCAGCATGGCGACCGCGCGGTCGCGGCGCACGTCACGGCTGCGCTCGCCGAGCCGCGCCAAATGCTCGTCGAATTGCGCGCCGATGGTGCGCACCGGATTGAGCGAGGTCATCGGCGCCTGCGGGATGAAGGTGATGGCGCGGCCGAGCAGCGCGCGCCGCGCGCCCGGCGCCATGCGTACGAGGTCTTCGCCTTCGAACAGCAGCGAGCCCGACGTGATCGCAAAACCGGCCGGCAGCAGCTGGGCGATGGCGCGGCCGACCATGGATTTGCCGGCGCCGGATTCGCCGACCAGGCCGAGGATTTTTCCAGGCGCAAGATCGAACGACAGCGCGCGGATCGCCGGCACCATCGCGCCGTCGATGCGGGCGCCGACCACGAGGTCTTTGGCTTGCAGCGCCAGCACGGTCATCGCCCGGTTTCCGCAAGCCGCACGTCCAGCGTGCGGCGCAGCCCGTCGCCCAACAGATTGAACGCGGTGACGGTCAGGAAAATCGCCAAAATCGGCAGCAGCAGATTCCACGGCGATTGATAAACGTATTGCCGGGCGTCGGCGATCATCTGGCCCCAGGCCGGCGTGTTGGCGCCGACACCGAGGCCGATGAAGGACAGGATCGCCTCGACCACGACCGCGATCGCCATTTCGAGGCTGATGAGCGTGATCAACAGCGGCGTCGTCGCCGGCAGTACCTCGCGGACGATGGTCTGCCAATGGGTGAAGCCGAGGAGCCGGGCGGCGGCGACATAATCGTGCCGCGTCACGATCAACACTTCGCTGCGCAGCACGCGGCAAAACCGCGTCCAGTCCACCAGCACGATGGCGAGGATGACCTTGCTCAAGCCGACGCCGAGCCCGACCATGAGGATCAACGACAGGATCACCGGCGGAAACGACATCCAGACGTCGACCAGGCGGCCGATCAGCCAGTCCACGGCGCCGCCGAAATAGCCGGAGACATGGGCCAGGACGGTGCCGATGATCATGGCGCCGAGCGACGCGAACAGCGCCACCAGCATCGCGGTACGCGCGCCGTAGATCAGGCGCGACAGCACGCAGCGGCCGAGGCTGTCGGTGCCCAACGGATAATTCAGGTCGCCGCCGTCGGTCCAAGCCGGAGGCTGCAGGATCGCCAGCAGGTTTTGATCTCCGGGATCGTGCGGCGCGATCCAGCCGGCAAACACCGCGCAAAACGCGATGCAAAAAATCATGCCGAGCGCGATCAGAACCCGGGGCGAGCGCAGCGAACGGGACATTACGCTCGCCATCAGCGCACCCGCAGTTTCGGATTGAGCACGACGTAAAGACCGTCGACGGCTGTGTTGATCAGCAGCACGACGATGCAATAGGTCAGCCCGACAGTCTGGATGAGCGGCAGGTCGGCGTTGCGCACGGCGTCGACCATCAGGTTGCCCATGCCCGGATAGGAATAGATCACCTCGACCAACAGCGTGCCGGAGAACAAAATTCCGAATTGCACGCCGGCGAGCGTAAGCGTCGGCAGCGACGCGTTCTTGAGCGCATGGCCGAGCAAAATATGCCGCTCGGAGAGGCCGCGCAGCCGCGCCTGAAGAATGTAATCTTCCAGATAAACGTCGAACAGGCTGGAGCGCAGCAGCCGCATGATGGTTGGCGAGAACGCGAGCCCAAGCGCGACCGCCGGCAGGATCAGATGCTGGCACGCGCTCCAGAAACACATCCAAGCGTCCAACCAGCAAGGAATCGAGCAACAGGAAGCCGGTGATATGCGGCAGCGGCAGTCCCGGGGAGACTTGTCCGGTGAACGGCAGCCATTGCAGCACCACGCCGAACACGAACAGCAGGATCAGTCCCCAGAGAAATTCCGGGATCGACAGCAGCACGATCGAGGCGAGGTCCGCCACCGGCTCGAACGGCGTGCCGCGCAAACGGAACAGCAGCAGCCCGCCGCCGAGGCCCAGCATCGCCGCGATCACCATGGCGCAGGCGGCAAGCTGGATCGTCGCCGGCAACGTGGCGGCGACCAGCGATCCGGCGTCGCGGCGCAGCGCAATGGAGCGGCCGAAATCGCCGTGCAGCGCGTCGGTAAGCCAGATCAGATATTGCTGCGGCAAGGGCTTATCGAGGCCCATCTCGCGGCGCTTGTCTTCGATTTCCGCGATCGTCGCGTTCGGCGGCAGCGACATCGCCGCCGGATCGACCGGCAATAGCCGCAGGATGCAGAACAAGAGCGCCGAGACGATCAGCAGGATCGGTATCGCCGCGAGCAAGCGGCGCGCGATCAGTTTTAGGACGGTGGCGGTCATCTTACCTGTCATCACCCGCGCAGGCGGGTGATCCAGTAATCGAGGCGGTCCGCATCTGTTTGCATCGCTTGAGATTACTGGGTGCCCCGCCTTCGCGGGGCATGACAGATCAGGTAAACCGCATCAGCTCCACCGCAACGTCTGCGGCAGCACCCAGCCATTGGCGTATTTCGTGTAGGCCAGGTTCTTCTTGCGCACGATCGTCACCACGCTCTGCAGCAGCGGCACGGTGGCGCCGTTTTCCACCGCGTAGCGCTCGAGGTCCTGTATCCGGCGATGCGCTTGTCGTAGTCGGCGACGCCGAACAGCGCCGAGCACCCGGTTGCCGATATCCTCGTCCTTCCACGGCGAGAACGGCATTTTGGGATTGAGCTGATAGCCAGAGAAGATCTCCGGATCGCCGGTGGCATTGTCCCAGCTGTACAGCGTCGTCTCCGGCAATTTGTTGCCGCGATTGAGCTCGAAATATTTGGCGTATTCGATGGTCTGCAAATCGGCCTCGATGCCGACCTGCTTCCACATCTGCACGATGGCACGCGCGATGTCGTAGTCGCTCGGGAACTGGCCGTTGGTGGTGGCAAAGCCGATCTTCACCGGATTGGCCGGAGAGAAATTCGATTTGGCCAACAGCTCTTTGGCCAGCGCCGGATCGTATTTGAACGAAAAATCGGTGAGATAGCCGGGCGTGCCCGGCGTCGCCAACACCGACAGCGGCACCGCGGCGCCGGCGTAGAACGCTTTCGACAGCGCCGCCTTGTCGATGGCGTGATGCGCGGCCAGCCGCACGTTCTTGTCGGCGAAGGCGAGATCGGCGCGCATCTGGATCAAAATCACGCGGGTGATCGGGTCGAGCTCGGCGGCGAGCCCCGGCTCTTTCTGGAAGCGCTCGGCTTCGCGCACCGGCACGTTGATGGTGAAATCGGTCTGGCCGGACTGGATCGCGGCGACGCGCGCCGAGGTGTCCTTGATGATCTCGATGGTGACGCGCGCGATCTTCGGCTTCGGACCCCAATATTTGTCGTTGCGCTCCAGCACGATGCGCGAGTTCAATTCGTATTCGGCGAGCTTGTACGGCCCGGTGCCAACCGGATTTTTCAGGAAGTTATCGAGGCCGCCCGTTTCGATATATTTCTTCGGCACCATATAGCTGCCGAGGAACGCCATCCATTGCGGCGCGGTCGGCGCCGGCGCGTTGAATTTCATGGTCGCCTTGGTCGGCGATTCGATGACGATGTCGTCGACCTTCTTCCAGGAATTCGCGGTGTCGAGTTTCAGGCCGGATTTGATGCGCTCGAAGAAGGTGTAGCGAAAGTCCTCCGTGGTCATCTTGTCGCCGTTGTGGAAGGTGACGTCGTCGCGCAATTCGACCGCCATGCTCAAGCCATCCGGCGCCAGGCTCCAGCTCTTGATCAGATGCGGAATCAATTTCAGTTGCGGATCCTGGTCGAGCGGCTGATCGAACACCGCCTTGAAGATCGGCTGCGCGTCCGGCGTGAAGCGCTGATTGGGGTCCCAAGCCGGCACATCGTTCGGCCAGCCGATGGTCGCTGCGTCCGTGCCGGCGGCGCGCGCGCGCGTAAATGGCCCGGACATGCCCGCCGCGGCCCCCGCGGCCAGTTGCAAGAACGACCTACGCTTCAGCTTGAACGCCATGATGTGCTCCTCGACCGCCCTTGCTACGGCGCCGTGCGCCGCAATGAGCCCTGCCAGCATGGAGCCTTTATAGCGTAATTTTCAGCCGCCGCACCGGCGCGAGGAAAGACAGGTCGTCGCGTGTAGAGGTGGTGCGGCCGAGGAGATGCAACGCCCGGCACCGTATCGCTTTGAGGTGGCAGGCCTAGTGCCCGGCGTTCAGCACCTCCCACACCCGCCGCGGCGTGGCCGGCATGTCGATGTGGCGCGCGCCGGTGCGCCCGTGGAGCGCGTCGACGATGGCGTTGATGATGGCGGGCGGCGCGCCGACGGCGCCGGCCTCGCCGGCGCCTTTGACGCCGAGCGGATTGGACGTCGTCGGCACGTTGTGGGTGGAGAAGGCGAAATTCGGCAGGTCGCCGGCGCGCGGCATGGCGTAGTCCATGAACGAGCCGGACAACAGCTGCCCGCTGTCGCCGTCATAGACCGCGTGCTCCAAGAGCGCCTGGCCGATGCCCTGCACGATGCCGCCGTGGACCTGGCCTTCGAGCAGCAGCGGATTGATGATGCGGCCGAAATCGTCGACCACGGTGTAGCGTTCGATGGCGATAGCGCCGGTATTGGGATCGATCTCGACTTCGACGATGTGGCAGCCGTTGGGAAAGGTCTGCGCCGGCGGCACGCGGACGTGGGTGGTGTCGAGGCCGGGCGCCATGCCGGCCGGCAGTTTCGCCGGATCGCGCGCCGCCTTGGCCACCTCGAAAACATCGAGGCGCAGATCGGTGCCGGGCACGCTGAAAGTCCCGTCGGCGAAAGTCACATCCTGCGCCGAGACTTCCAGAAGATGCGCGGCGAGCTGCGTGCCCTTATCGATAATCGTCTTGCCCGCTTCGTACAGCGCCGTGCCGGCGACGGCGAGCGCGCGCGAGCCGCCGGTGAGCCCTGACGGCGTGCGGTCGGTGTCGCCCATGATGACGTCGATGCGATCGGCGTCGATGCCGAGCTGGTCGGAAACGATTTGCTTGTAGGCGGTGACGAGGCCGGTGCCGTATTCCTGGTTGCCCATGACCAGCTCGACTTGCTCGTCCTTGAATTCGATCGACGCGGTTTCGGGAAAACCGCCACCGCAGCGTTCGGTATAGGTCGCCATGCCGATGCCGCGCAGCTTGCCGGCGCGCTCGCTTTGTTTGCGCCGCTTGGCGAATGTCGGCCACTCCGCCGCGTCCATGCACAGGTCCATCACCTTTTCGAACTCGCCGGAATCGAGCATCAGCTTTGTCGCCGACGTGTAAGGCATCGCCGACGGCGGCACGAAATTGATGCGGCGGATGGCGTCGGGGCTCTTGCCGAGCTCGCGCGCCGCGGCATCGACCAGACGCTCGAGCAGATAGGCGGCCTCGGGCCGCCCGGCGCCGCGATAGGCGCAGACCGGCACGGTGTTGGTGCACACGCCCTTGACGTTGATGTGGATCGCCCCGATCGCATAGAGGCCGGACACCAGATCGGTCGAGCGTGTCGGCACGAAGCAGCCGAACGGCGACAGGTAGGCGCCGATATTGGCGAGGATCGAAACGCGCAGGCCGAGGAAGCGGCCCTTGGCGTCGAGCGCCAGCTCGGCGCGCGTGATGTGGTCGCGGCCCTGATTGTCGGAGACAAAACCTTCCGAGCGGTCCTCCTGCCACTTCACCGGCCGCGCGATCTTGCGGCTCGCCCAGACCACCAGCGCGTGCTCGGGATAGACGAAGGCCTTCATGCCGAAGCCGCCGCCGACATTGGGCGGTGATCAGGCGCAGCTTGTCCTTCGGCATCTTGAGCACGATCTCGGCGAGCGGATCGCGCACGAAATGCGCACCCTGCGTGGCGGTGTAGAGCGTCGAGCGGCCGCTGGCCGGATCGTATTCGGCAATGGCGTTGCGCGGCTCCATCGAATTGACGACGACGCGATTGTTGACGAGGTCGAGCGTGACGACGCGCGCGGCCTTGGCGAACGCGGCGTCGGTCGCCTTGGCGTCGCCGGTGTCGTTGTCCCAGTCGAACACGATGTTGCCCGGGAATATCGTCGAACAGCTGCGCCGCGCCGGGGCCGATCGCATCTTTGGCGTCGGTCACCGCCGGCAGCGTGTCGTATTCGACCTCGATCGCCTCGGCGGCATCGCGCGCCGCGGCCAAAGTCTCGGCGACCACCAGCGCCACCGGCTGGCCGACATGGCGCACCTTGCCGCGCGCCAGCACCGGCCGCGGCGTATCGTGCCGCGGTTTGCCGTCGCGGCTCATCAGCGGCACCGTGCAGGGCACGTCGCCGAGACCGTCGGCGCGCACATCCTCTCCGGTTCCGACGAACAGCACGCCCGGCATGCGCCGCGCCGCGGCGGCGTCGATGCGCTTGATATGCGCATGCGCCACCGGCGAGCGCAGCACGAAAGCCTGCGTCATCCGCGGCAGCACCACATCGTCGGTGTAGCGGCCCTGCCCGGTGATGAGCCGCAAATCCTCATGCCGCCGCACGGGCTGGCCGATGCCGAATTTCATGGGGGGTCCTCCGACCTGCTATGTCCCGGACATATGATCGTATCCGATCTCCGCAATCTGCGGCGAGCTCCGTTATCGAGCGCCCCCAGCCCATTACCGATACACGGTGAGTTGGCTATCGGCTTCAACGGGAATCGGCGAGCGCGCTCTTGCGCCAATGCCACCACACCGCGACACCGACGGCGAGCATCATGGCGAAGATCACGACCACGATCAGCGCCGAATTCTCGATCCAGGCAATGGCCGGAACGGCCAAGGCCATGACCAGGCCCAAGCTGCACACTTGCCAGGAAAACACCTGCAGGCCCGCGGTGAAGGTGCCGAGCGCCAGCAAGGTGAAGACCGCGAGCGCGGTCGAGTTGGCGGTGAAATTCCTCTGCACGCTCGGCAGCAACAGCAGGTTCATCACCACGATGAAGGCGAGCCAGTGCAGCGCTTGCGAGCCGATCAAAGTCAGCCGCGCCGTTCTGTCGGTGGCGCTCGGCCATCCGGAGCCGATACAGACCAGCGCGATCAGCGGCGCCAAGAGCTCCCAGAAACCGACGATCGGCTGCTTGGAAAAGCTCGTATAGGCGACGCCGAGGGTGGTGAGGAGCAGCACCAGGGCGAACGGCAGTTCCTTGATCCAAAAGCTCAGGCGGTGCGTCACGCGTGGCGCGGCCGATGGTGTGGCTTGCGGTGTTTCGGCACTGCTCATGGTGTATCTCCGACCTTCATCGCATGCAGCCCTAAGGCGACCGCATCTTGTCGAGGCGGGTGGCAACTTCTGCTAGCCAAGTACTCTATTCCGCGGAGTTGATGGTGTTCAATAAAACCGCGCAGGGCCGATGGCAGCAGCTATCGTCAGCTTTTGGGCTTGCTTCGCACAAGTATGAGATTTCTGCGACGCCCTCCGATGGCGCATACCTTGTCTTACGTTCAGTGCAAGGCATCGCAGAAATCTCATACTTGTGCGACGTACGTGGAACGGCTCTGTTGAGTTATATTCCCTATTATTGGTGATCGCCGAGTAACAAAGTTCGATTGCCAAAGGAGACCGCTGGTGCTCGACAATCCGGAGAAGACGCCTCACCCATGTTCGGATGCCCGTACGCTGACGCTCTTAAGGTGGTTGACGGAGCGCCACAAGCTGGCGCAAGAACGCGCAAAGCGTGAAAGAGGACGTCCAGGCCGTGCTTGATGTGAGATTGGAGGGGCTCACGCTCCGCGTCGAGAGCGTGGAACGCTCAATGGAATTCTATGGAGATAAGCTTGGGTTTTTTGTGGAAATCGACAAAGCACCTCACTTTGCGATGATCCGCGTGGGAGGGCCGATGGGTGGAACTATCGGTCTGCTACCCGACGATCCGGCAGATTCATCGGGATCGCGCAGCCTGACTCGCGAACAGCGCGCGGCCATCCATATCGAACTGACCACGGATCATCTTGATGAGCTGTACGAGACTTCTCAGAGCGAGAGGGGTTGTCTTTTTCGAGCCACCGCATGAAGAGCCGTGGGAGCGATCGATGCGCGCACATGACCCCGACGGCTACACGGTGGAATTCGCGGAAGGCCGCAGAGGCCATCGCGGCGTTACATAGATCGCAGCACTTCAGTCCGACAATGCCCTCCGACCTTCAATGCCGGAGCACTGCTCGGAGCGGTAAGAAACTTGACGAGCGCCTTCCCTGCTACCGCGGAGCGGTTTAGTGCAATGTATACTGCGCGACACAGCGGCAGGAGTCGAACCTGCATCATCCCGGCCACGAATGTGTAGAAACCGAGGGCTCTATCCAGTTGAGCTACGCTGCGAATGCGCTCAACGGTCTACGCGAAAAGACACGTCCGGAGTTGACGGCAATTCCGAGGACTCTGAAAGTTGATGTTAATTGCCCTGATTGTCAGATTTAGCGTCAACTTTCCCCTCGCCTTTCGCCCGCACTTTCTGCCCGTGCTCGATGTCACGTGTCGCTAGAGACTTGCCTCTCACGCGGAAAGAATTGCAGCCGCGTTGGACGGGAAACGCAAAGCAATAATCTTGCCGCTTCGCGGATAGTCACCTTTCCACGATCGGACTGCGTCTCTCCTTAATCGATGATGTGGTAGCCACCGTCGATATAAAGTGTTTCGCCGGTAATGAGCCGCGCCGCGTCGTGTGCCAGGAACGCGGTGGCAACTCCGACGTCGTCGATGCTGACGAGGCTACGTACGGGGGCCTTCGCTTTGGCCTTATCCAGCAGGGCGTCGAACTCGGGTATTCCCGATGCCGCGCGCGTCGCCAGCGGCCCGGGAGAAATTGCGTGGACGCGGATGCCCTTCGGGCCGAGCTCTGCGGCAATGTACCGGACAGCACACTCTAAAGCCGCCTTGGCGACCCCCATGATGTTGTAGTTTTTCACGACCATCTGACTGCCGTAGTACGTCATCGTGAAAAGTGTTCCGCCCTTTGACATAAGTGGTTCGGCCAGGTGGGCCATGCGCAGGAATGTCCAGCACGATATGTCCATAGTCTTGAGAAAGCCGTCCCGCGACACATCGACGACCCGCCCCTGCAAGGCGTCTTTCGGTGAAAAGGCGATGGAATGGACGACGAAATCCAGGCTGCCCCACTTTTTGGCAATGCGCTCGAAGACTGCCTCCATCTGTCCGGGCACGCTCGCATCGAGCGGCATGACGATCGGGGCTTGGAGGTCGCAGGCGAGCGGCTCGACGTATTTCTTCGCCTTTTCGTTGAGGTATGTGACCGCGAGTTCGGCGCCAAAAGCCCGGAATGCCTTGGCGCAGCCCCAAGCGATCGAATGCTCATTGGCAATGCCGACGACGAGTCCCCTTTTGCCTTCGAGAATCCTCGCTTTCGCCGCAGGGATCATCAGGGTGTCTCCGGTGTTGTCCATTACAACGGCCAGTTCGGACTTTGTTGACATAGGTCAAAGTCCCGAAAACTTTTTCCGCTAGACTGAAAACAAGAGTGGCGCCGGTCGCGGCCGCTGTCACAACTGGCGACGCAAATAACAATTGGCGGAATGCCGCGCTGTCCCGACGTCATCGAGCGTTCCGCAGGCCGGCGGCCTCGCCGGAGCAGCCGTCGCACCGGATATTCCATCGCAGGAGCAAACAGTCATGCCCGCCGGTCAAAACGCCCAATCCCCGATCAGCAGGCTCATGCCGTTCGCCGGCCCGTTCACGCCTGCAGTCGATTTCATGATCGACTCCGCACAACGCACTGTGCTGTTCTGGGACGTCATGCGGCAGCGCGGCAACCAATACCGCGAGCATCTGGCCGAAACAGCGCCACACGTCCTCGACTACGACGTCGAACTTATCCTGGACGGCCGCACCTTTGAACGACCGGTGAATTACGCCCTCGTCAAGGTCATCCCGCCGGATGGCATCGAGCTTCGTCCGACAAGCCGGCCATTCGTCATCGTCGATCCGCGGGCCGGGCATGGACCGGGCATCGGCGGGTTCAAGGCAGACAGCGAGATTGGCGTCGCACTCAACGCGGGGCACAGCTGCTATTTCGTGGGCTTTCTTCCCGAGCCGGTCCCCGGGCAGACTATCGAGGATATAGCCCGTGCCGAGGCCGCGTTCCTGGAAAAGGTGATTGCCCTGCATCCCGACGCCGACGGCAAGCCTTGCGTGATCGGCAATTGCCAGGCCGGCTGGGCCATCATGATGCTCGCCGCGATCCGTCCCGAATTGTTCGGCCCGATCATCGTCGCCGGCTCGCCCTTGTCCTATTGGGCCGGCGTACGCGGCAAGAACCCGATGCGCTATAGCGGCGGTCTCCTCGGCGGCAGTTGGCTGACCGCGTTTGCCAGCGACCTTGGCTGCGGCAAATTCGACGGCGCCTGGCTGGTGCAAAATTTCGAAAATCAAAATCCGGCCAACACGCTTTGGAGCAAGCCATACAATCTATATTCCAAGATCGACACCGAAGCGCCGCGCTATCTCGGTTTCGAGCGCTGGTGGGGCGGCCACGTCAACCTAAATGCCAAGGAAATCCAATTCATCGTTGATGAGCTGTTCGTCGGCAATAATCTTGCGGCCGGGAATATTCGCACTTCGGACGATGTGCCCATCGATCTGCGCAACATCCGCTCGCCGATCGTCGTGTTCTGCTCGAAGGGCGACAACATCACGCCGCCTCAGCAGGCGCTTGGATGGATCCTCGACCTCTACGACAGCGTGGACGAAATCCGTTCCTACGGCCAGACCATCGTCTACACCGTTCACGACACTGTCGGCCATCTCGGTATTTTCGTCTCCGGCGGCGTCGCCAAGAAGCAGCATGACGAGTTCTCGAGCAATATCGACCTGATCGACACCTTGCCGCCCGGCCTCTACGAAGCGGTTTTCGAGCCGCGGGATGCCGGAACCGCCAATCCCGATCTGGTTACCGGCAACTGGGTGATGCGCTGCGAGGCGAGAACGCTGGACGATATTCGCGCGCTCGGCGGCAACGATGCGGCCGACGAACGCAGATTCGCGACCGCCGCCCGCGTTTCGGAAATGAATTTGGCACTCTATCGCACCTTCACCCAGCCGTTCGTCCGCGCCCTGATCAACCCGGTCACGGCCGAGTGGATCAGGGGGCTGCATCCTTTGCGGCTGCAATACAGCCTTTTCTCCGATGTGAATCCGCTCATGGCGACGATCGCCCGGCTTGCGGACCAGGTAGGCAAGGAGCGCAGGCCGGTTGCCGCCGGCAATCCCTACGTCGAACTGCAGGAGCAAACGTCGCGCCAGACGGTTGCCATGCTCGATGGTTGGCGAGAGGCCAGCGAAGCCCTGGCCGAGCGCCTGTTCCTGGCGATCTACGGCTCGCCGGCCCTTCAGGCCGCTGTTGGATTGGATCAAACGGGAAAGCAGGCGTCACATAAGGCGAGTAAGAGCCTGCTGCATCAAGAACTCATCCAAACGCGTATCGCTGAGATCAAATCGCGCATCCCGGATGGAGGCGTGCGCGAAGCCGTCATTCGCGCCCTGCTCTATGCGGGCATGACGCGGGCCGCGATCGATGAGCGAGGTTTTGAGGCCGTACGGCGCATTCGGGAGGCCCACGGGAGCATGTCGCTGACGGCGTTCAAGTCATTGGTGCGTGGGCAATTCAACATGCTTCTGCTCGACCGCGAAGCAACGTTGGCGGCCATCCCGTCGCTGCTGCCGCCCGACCTCAAGGTTCGCAGGGACGCGCTTAACCTCGTTAAAACGGTGATGGGCGCGCGAGGTGCGCTGACGGCCGAAGACAAGGCGAAGTTGGGCGAGATCGCTCAATTGTTCGGCGTTGACGACGGCGATAGCACCTCCTCGTCCTCTGTAAGGCTGGTCCGGTCGGGACGCCGCGCAGCGGCGTCATAGCTTCGCAAAGACAGAGAACGTTAAAATATGTTTTTAACAAATTTTCGATCCTCGATCGAGCTTAGATCGTCATACTTCACTTTCTTGGACCGTTTCGGCAGCTTCACCTTATCACGCGTAATTTTCTTGTAGGGTATTGCCGACAGGATATGCGCGATGCAATTGAGCCGCCCGCGCCGCTTGTCGTCGGTGCGAACGAGGTGCCACGGCGCGTGCTTGGTGTCGGTGGCATCGAGCATGATATCGCGCGCTTTGGAGTAATCGTACCAGCGCCGATAGGATTCTATGTCCATGGGACTCAGTTTCCAGTGGCGCAGTGGATCGCTTATCCGTTTATGAAAGCGCTTTTCTTGTTCCTCCTGTCCGACCTCGAGCCACATCTTGATGAGAATAATCCCGCCGTCGATAATGTACTTCTCGATTTCCGGGCAACGTTGCAAAAACCGCCGATGTTGTTCCTTTGTCGCGAAGCCCATCACGTAGTCGACCCCGGCCCGATTGTACCAGCTGCGATCGAAAATGATGATCTCTCCCGCCGCCGGGAATCGCTCGACGTAGCGTTGCATGAACATTTGACTCTTTTCGCGGTCGGATGGCGCAGGCAGCGCTGTGACTCGAAAAACGCGCGGGCTGACCCGCTCGGCAATCGCCTTGATGGTGCCGCCTTTGCCGGCGGCGTCGCGCCCTTCGAACACGATGATGATTCGGGCGCCCGTTGACTTTACCCAATCCTGCAGGCGGCAGAGCTCGATCTGGAGCTTATGGAGCTCCTTTTCGTAGGTCTTGCGATCCATCTTGTCGGCTTTTGCCTCGACGGCCGGCTCTTTGTTCGCCATTGATGAGCTCCTAATCCATCATTGAATTGCTTGCCGTTGTAATCGGTATCGTCGAGCAGATTTGGACCATGATCGCAGCAGTGTATGCGGTGAACGTACTACCCCTCGCCCGCAGCTTTCGTTGCTGCGCGCCCGAACAAGGCAGCGCTGATTGCCATTTTAGAAAGGTCAGTGCCGCACCGGGGTGATATTCGGTATTTTGGCTCCTGATCTGATCCACGTGCCGTAGCTCTCGAACCTCAGACCAAGCTTGTCGTAATTCACCATAAGATAGCCGTCGCGACCTTGCACGACAGCTGCCGGTACGACCCGCTCCACCTCCTGCGCCATGACGCCGACATAGGTCTTGTTACTGCCGTTGTAGCTGAAGCGATAGAAGCCGAGTCCGTTGTCGAGATGGCCGAGCAGCGCGATGTCGTGCTTCAGCCTGATGTCGGAGCGGCGTCCGCCACCACCACCGCGACCACCACCACCGCCGCCACCGCGCATGCCACCGCCACCGCCGCGCATGCCGGCAGCACCGCCATGCATCCCGCCGCCGCCACCGCCGCGCGCCCGCATGGCAGCGCCACCGCCGCCACCGCCGCGGTGAGCAACGTTGCCGCCACCACCACCGCGATGGGCAACGCCGGCGTTTGGCCTGCCGCCGCTCGGTCGTTGCGCGGCCTTGGGCCGTTGGCCGCCGCCTGACGGACGGGCTCCGGCGTGTGGCCTGTTGCCCGCACCGGCGCTCGGGCGGTTGGTTGGGCGATTTTGGCCGACATTGCCGCGATTACCTGCGCCGGGCTTGATCACCTGTTGACCGCCGCTGCCGCGGAAATTCAACTGTTGCGAACGATTGCCGCGATCGCCGACGCCTTGGCGATGGTCGACGCGAGGCCTCCAGGCGGTGCCAGCGCCGCCGCCGCCGGGCCGGCCGACGTTGATGTTGTTGTTGTTCCAATTGAACCCGCCGCCCCAGTAGTTTCCGCCTGACCTCCAGCGATTGAGCGCGTAGCCGGCGCCGAAGGCAACTCCGGTAGCGAGGAGACCGGCGCCAATATAGCCGGGCGCGGGCCAGTATTCCGGCGGATAATCGGGATACGGCCAATCGCCATAGACGACGCCGGGGTCATAGTAGGGAACGTAGACCGTACCAGGGTCGGTCGGCTCGATGGCAATGACTTGCCTGCCTTGGTCTTCCGTTACAGTGACCTTCTGCTCATTGGTCGATTGCAGCTTGTTGTTGGCTTGAGCCTTAGTGCGCAGGCGCTGGACGGCGTCCATGACGTCGGGCTGTTGCGCGACAACCGCGTCGCCGAGCTTTTGCGTCCAGTCGAGCCTTGAACTCATCATCTGCAGCACGTCCGGCGTGGCGACCAGAGACTTGATGCTGTCGTCCCACGGCTGCTTGTCGACCGCCGCTTTCAACCGTTCATCTTTGAGATTTTTGTTCTCTTCCAGCCAGCGCTCGGCTTGCACGATGTCGAGCGGATAGGCAGACGCCATCAGCACCTGGGCGAGCAGGGGATCCGGATAGAGCGCGATCGGCGCAACCAGCTGATCGAGTTCCGCCGGTTTGAGGAGCTGCGTGGCGGCCGGCGTGGGCGGCGGGTTCGTCTGTGCCAACGCCGCAACAGGCGCCAAGACGACCAAAGTTAGAACCAGAGACCGGATCGCCTGCGCAATCATTAGACGCCTCCCGCCAGTTTCCAACTCAGCTTCACGCGCGCGTGACCGCCGGCAACGCCCAGCTCACCGACAGAAACCAATGCATCAGTCGACGCGACCGCAGTTTGATCAAGATCAAGTCCGGGCGGATAAAATCGTCTTCGTATCTCGACGCGCACGAACGCGCTCAGCATGAGTTGCGCCCGTGCCGTGCCGGGATTTAATTTCGGACCTCGTTGATAAGCTCGTCCAGCGTCACACGACGGTCGATACCTCCGACCTTATCGCCAACGCCGTCGGCCCGCAGGAGATCGCGCAACTGGCCATGGGCTCCCACAATGCGCAGTGGAATGCCGTATCGCGCGAGCTCATCGCTCAATTGCCGCAGCATCCGTGAACCGGCGAGATCGATGTAGGGCGAAGCGGATAGGTCGCAGATGGAAAAACGCACGGTCGAAGCTCCGACGGCATTCAGGCGATTTAATATGGTCTCCAAAACGGCATCGGTGTTGATGTAAAGCAGCGATGCCTCCGGCCGGAAAGCCAGCACGTTGGCTAACGGTTCGTTTTCCGGATGGCGAGCGATATCGGAATAGCTGTGCGTCCCCGGCACTCGGCCGAGGAAAGCCACATGCGGCTGCGACGCCCGTCCGAGGAGCAGCAGAACCGAGGCCAGAGCAGCGAGCAATATTCCTTGCAGGATTCCCAGCAGCAGGACCGCTACGAGCGCTATTGTTGCCGCGAAGAAATCTATCTTGCTGATGCGCCACATGCGAAGCAGCATCGATGGGTCGATCAAGCCAAGCACCGCCGTCACGACGACCGCGGCCAATACCGCCTTGGGCAGATTTGCCAGAAGGCCGGTGAAAAACAGCAGGCATAGGCCGAGCGTGAACGAGGCGAACACCAGCGCAAGCGGCGTCCGCGCGCCCGCCTTATCGTTCACGGCCGACTGCGACAGACCTCCGGCAACGGGATAGCCGTGACCCAGCGCGACCGCGAGATTGGCCGCGCCGACGCCGAGAAATTCCTGTCGAGGGTCGAGGCTATAGCCATGCTTGGATGCGAAGGCGCGCGCAGCGGACACGCCTTCGATGTAGGCGAGCAGTAGGCAGCCTGCGGCGAGCGGAAAAATTCCGTCGACATCGCGCCAGCGGAGCTCGAACCATGACAGAGAGGGAAGCCCGCGAGGCACCAGTCCCGTTACGGGGACGCCGTGTACGGCAAGCCCGAGCGCTGTTGCGACGATGATCGCCAGCGCAACGACTCCGAGCGCTACCGGCCGGCCAGGGAAGAAGCGTTCGCCGAGCACAATGGCGATGATCGCCATAATGCCGATCGCTGCCACGAGGTAGTGGATTTGTCCGAGTTGGCCAACCAGCGTCATGGCGCGTTCCAGGAAGTTCTGTCCGCCGCCGGGAACGCCGAATAGCGCCGGCAGCTGCGTCATGATGATCGTCAACCCGGCGCCGGCTTTGAACCCGACCAAGATGCTGTCGCTGATCAGGCGCACGATGACGCTGAGCCGCAACAGCCACGCGACGAAGCAGAGAAAGGCGACCGTAAACGCCGCAAGAGCGGCAATCTCGATATAGTGTTCTGCGTTGCCACCGGCCATCGGACCGACTGTGGCGGCGATCATCAAGGAGATCGCCGACGT
The DNA here is from genome assembly GCA_963724715.1 of uncultured Alphaproteobacteria bacterium. GTDB lineage: Bacteria > Pseudomonadota > Alphaproteobacteria > Rhizobiales > Xanthobacteraceae > BOG-931. The sequence goes on from CAVRVV010000009.1 coordinate 2,231,270, forward strand.
CGGTCCCACCGCCATTTGCCGCGAGGAGCCCAGCAGCGCGTAGCCAAGCCCGCCCAGCAGATAGCCATAAATACCGGCCTGCGGCGGCAGGCCGGCAAGGCCGGCATACGCCAAGGAAACCGGAATTGCATATGCGGCCAAGGTAACGCCGGCGATGCTGTCATCGATGAGCCAGTTGGCGCGATAGTTCAGCAACCAGTGCAGCGGCGGCAAAAACCGAAATCGGCCGGATTCCTTTTCGTTTTTTGCAATCTGTTCCACTTTCGATCGCCCTGCCGCAGTCGATGAGGCGTGCAGTTTTGCAAAAAGAAACCGATCACGCGCCGCGCTAACGCCCTTAATTCAGCAGCTGTGTCAGAGCCGCAGAATTGCGGATTGTGATTTTACGACTGTTCGACATTGCGATGGCCCCGAGCCGCACCAAGCGAGTCGTCGCTCGGGAAACCGTTTCGATTCTGAGATCGAGGTAGTCTGCAATATCTTGTCGCGAAATCGACAACGCAACGGCGTCGCGGCTCGGCATCCGTCGCACCATTTCAAGCAAGAAGCTGGCGACGCGAGCCCTGGCCGACCTGCCGAATTGCAAAATGTGCTCCTGATTGCGCCGAATTTCGCGACCGGCGCTGAGCCATAGCTGCTCCGCAACGTCCACGTCCTCGGCCGCGCGGTTCATTACCGAGGCGCGTTTCATCACGCGGACCCTCGCGTCGGTGACGGCCTCGGCGCAAAGCGTGTGCATAGTCCCGGTCTCGAACCCGAAAAGATCGCCGGGAACATAAAACGCGACGATGTGCCTTCGTCCTTCAGCTGTCATCCGGTAGCTTCGCGCCACACCGGTGACGATCTTGTACAGATAGGTCGACGGCTCGCCCTCGCAGTAGAATTGACCGTTCTTTGCAAAAGCCACCTCGGTTCCGATCGAGTCAATTTGGCTGACGGCGCCCGACGCGGGATGCTGAGGCATCCGGATCGCCATGTGGCCCGCGGGGTTCGCAAGCACAGCCTTTGTTGCGTTAAGTGTTTGCATGACCGACACTCCACTGCCTGGTGCAGAGTGCCGCCGTTGCCCCTCGCCGCGCTATTGGCCGAGAGGACATTGTACCAAGGGACAATAAGCCCGGGTGCGGCAAAGTGGCCGGCAGAATCGATGATAAGCGAGCGCCCTATCCGCCCAAATTCGACGAAAAAACGGGTCAATTTGATCTGATCGTTCTTACTGCGGCGTCGCCGTCATCTGTACTTGATGGGCAAATTGCGCAATTGTAGCGATCGGAAGGGTGTCCTCTCGATTGCGGTTTTGCGAACCGAGACTCGAGATGTCGAGGGCGGGGGACACAAAAATCTAAGGACAAACGGCGCCGGCGTTTGCCAGCCCTCGGAACACCGCCAGCCGGTTATTTTTCGACGGCCGAACCAATGCGTTTAGTGCGTGCATCGCTAGTGTTCGCTCTTTGGTCGGCGGTGAACTTTGCGCACCCGGCTGCCTTGGCCGATCCGGCGTCGGTTCTCATTATCAACCAATCGAACTCTTATCGGCCGTGGCCAAACGCGATCATTAATGAAATTCGCAGGATCATGACCGAACGCGCGGGCGGATCGGTAGCGGTCTACACGGAGGATCTCGACCTTTATCGATTTAATGGTCCCGGCTACCTCGAAAGCGTGGAAAATCATCTTCGAGAGAAATATCGTAACAAAACGATTGGCGCGATCATATCGGTAGGGTCATCGGCGCTGGACTATGGGTTGCGCGTGCGCGCGTCGGTTTGGCCCGCTGTTCCGTTCATCTTTGCCGCGGTTGATAGGAAAACGGCCGAGCTGGATATTGTCCCCGGCGTGACCGGCATCACCATGCAGTTGAAGCTTGCCGACATGATCAAGGCGGCACGTGCAATATTGCCCGACACCGAGCGCTTCGTACTGGTAGGCGACCGGCTGGAGAGCCAGTTATACTACGGTCAGTTTGCCGATGAGCTTGCCGATTATTCGCGAAAGTTTGAATTCATCGATCTGACAGGACTGCCGCTCGATGAGGTCAAGCAGCGTGTCGCGATCCTGCCCAAGCGGACAGTCGTCCTGTATATCGGAATAAGCTCCGATCGGACGACGGTATACGTATCTGCCGATCTGATCCCGGGTCTAGCAGAGGTCGCCAATCGCCCGATCATCGTCAGCGTCGCGACTTATTTCGGCACCGGCGCGATTGGCGGTTACATTTTATCTCCCAAGGATATCGGGCAGGAAGCCGGGCAGCTCGCGCTTCGGGTACTGGATGGAGAGGACCCATCGACGATCCCCGTCACGGCCAGCAACAGTCTGCGGCCCATTTTCGACTGGCGGCAGCTCAAACGATGGGGTGTCGATGAAAACGCCGTTCCTCCCGGCAGCGAAATTCGCTTCCGCACTGCCAGCGCATGGGAGCAATACCAATGGGAAATCCTGCTCGGATTAGGGATCATACTGATCCAGAGCGGAATGCTGACCAGGCTGTTTATCGAGCGTCGGCGCCGTCATACCGCCGAGGAGGAATTGCGCCGGCGGATAAGGCAGGTCATTCACCTCAACCGCACCGCAACTGCGGGCGCGCTATCGGCATCGGTCGCACACGAGCTCAATCAACCGTTGGGCGCCATTTTGAATTATGCCGAGACCGCAGAGATCCTGCTCTCCCAGAAAACCCCCAACGTGGCGCAGCTAAAGGAGATCATTTCCGATATTCGACGGGACGACCAGCGAGCCAGCGAAGTGATCGAGCATCTGCGCGGACTGTTCAAGCAAAAGAGCGAGATCGAGCTTCAGACGTTCGACCTTAGCGACACGATCAATGCTGCGGTCCGCATCCTCGATCCCGATGCACGACAGCGGGGTATCGCCCTGGACAGCGCTATTCCGACCGCCGTATTACCGGTACGCGCCGATCGGGTGCAATTGGAACAGGTCATATTGAATTTGATGGCCAATGGCATGGATGCCGTTTCAAGTTGCGCACCCAGCCAGCGTAGATTGATGATTCAGGCAATCCCTAGTGGCGACTCTGACGTCGAGGTCATGGTCTCCGACTCGGGGCCCGGGATTCCCAGGGACTCTCTCAAGCGGATCTTTGAGACCTTCTACACGACAAAGGCAAACGGGACCGGGCTGGGGCTGTCGATCGCGCGCACGATCGTCGAAACTTACGGGGGCAGAATTTGGGCGGAAAATCGTGAGGGTGGTGGCGCGGTATTCCGATTTACGCTGCCCCTCACAGCTAAGCCCATCCATGCAACTTAACGCCAGCCGTTTTTTGATTGAATGCTCATTGACGATAGAATCCGTCATTGCGCATGTCGAATCAATTTCCCTTGTCTTCTCCGCGTTTCTTATTGGCGAAATAGTTGAAGAGTGACCGAAAGGGCCGCATTGCGATCAAGTACACAATAAGCACGATCAGGAACAATGCCGCCATTGCGCGGACGAGCTCGGCGTTGTGCGGGTCGGCTCCCAAAAGAATTGGAATGCTATTGGGTATCGCCAAAATCCACTCTGCGATCCGGTCAAGCATTTCGCAACTGGCCTCCGAAAATCTCAAGCTTTTGACATGCTGACGTGGCTTTTAAGACTGTTGTGTCTATTTGTCCGCGCCCAACGCCGCTTCCATGGCCTTGATCAGAGTCTCGTCTCGATGGAATCGACAGTAACGCCTTACCTTGTTTGCATCTTCCTCGAGCATCTCCACGTCGATGACACGATGACCATGTTGGCCGTTAAAATACCCGCTCAACCAAAGCGCGATCGAATTGGCAGGAGCCGCAGTCCTGCCAATGAAGAAGGCACGGTGGCAAGTGGTTTTTGAAAGATCTATTGCCAGTCGTGCTTCGGCTGTGCTGCAAAGGAGAAAGCCCAGCAACACACTGGTCGAGAAAAGCCGGTTTTTCATTTTACAACTCGCCGTAATCGCTTTGCACGGGCCGCACCATGGCCGCACATATTGGCCGGGCCACAAAATAGCTTGCTTAGGGCGTACCGCGACTTGACCCAGATCAAATGACGTCGGCGCATTTAAAGGTAGCTTGGCAAAGACTTCGAATAGACCGCTCAACCGCAGAAAGCTTGGAAAGACAGCTTTTATGGCGTCAGCAAAGCAAACCATGAGTGTCAACCCACTGGACCAATTGCCGACAGCCAAGGAGCTGATGAAACAAATCGCTTTGAAGGAGGCGGCAAAGGCGACCGATTCCGCGCGGGCTATGTCTGCGGAAGAGTCGGAGAAAAAAGCTCTGATCGACAAGATGTCTAAACCGTCCGGGGTATCGGATGAGGAACGGCTCAAACGCGCTGCGGCGATCATCAAGCGCGCGGCGGACAACGGTAAAATCGAAGTTCTAGTCGGTCGCTTTCCCAACGTGCTTTGCACCGATCGCGGGCGTGCGATCAATCAACAGGAGGCGGGCTGGGAAAAAACACTGACCGGAGTGCCGAAGGAGCTATACGAGTTTTGGCAACAACACTTGAAGTCGCGCGGATACAAGTTGAAATTTCAAATCGTAGACTTTCCGGGGGGAATGCCGGGTGACATCGGCATCACCCTGGGTTGGGGCTGAACCTGAAGAATCGGGATCCGGACCGTCAAAGCGGCTGCTGGGTACCGTTCTCGTCGGCGTTCAGCATATTCAACCGTTCGGCAACAGCGACGAGTTCCAGAAGCGATTGAGCATTCAGCTTCTGCATGACCTTCTGTCGATGTGCCTTGATCGTTCGCTCGGTGGTTCCCAGCACAGAGGCTATCTGCTTGTTGATATGGCCGCGCGCAACCATTATGAACACTTTGCGTTCGCGCGGCGTGAGTTTTCCGACGCACGACTGCAATGCTTTGATCTGCTCGCGTTGCTCCAGCGTCACCCGGCAGCGCTCGAGCGCGCGCCGTATCGCTTCCAGCAGCGCCTTTTTCTCAATCGGCTTTGAGAGAAAGTCTTCCGCTCCCGCCTTGACGGCCCGCACCGTCGTCGGGATATCGCCGTGGCCGCTGAGGAAGATGATCGGTAGTGGCGATCCCAATTGCGCGAGGCGATCCTGCAATTCCGGCCCGCTCAATCCGGGCATTTTGACGTCGAGGAGAATGCAACCCAGTCCGGCCTCCGGCAACGCCTGCAATATTTGTTCGGCCGAGCCATACAGCGCAACCTCGAGGCCGGACGCCCGCAAAAGCCCAGCCAGCGACTTTCGAAAAGAGGTGTCGTCGTCGACGATATGAACGACGGCAGGCACAGCGATGACTCCCCATAGGTCAGAGGCGACGGCGATCGCCCCACGCAAGGAAACTCGCAAGTCGCCATAGTGCCTAGCAGAAGAGCGGCCTCGATCCGCTCTCTGTGAGATCAATTTAACCCAACTCAGCCCAACGATGAGTACTATTTAATTGGCTAGGCTAATGCCAGGTCAATGGCATCGGCCAAAGCCTTTGCCGTAAAGGGTTTTCTGAGATACGCGACGCAGTCTTGATGTTGCGCGGCGGTGCGCGCCGACTCGTTGTCGTTACCGGTAATGAAGATGATCGGTAGGGTACGTCCGGTGCGCGCGAGCCACTTCGCCAGCTCGATACCCGACATTCCGTCAAGATGAATATCCAGAATGACGCAGCTGTCGCGCGCTTGCGAAAATTTCGATGTCGACAGGAACGCTTCTGCCGAAGCATAGAGCTCCGCGCTGAAGCCGAGACCGTCCAAGAGCCCGGCAATGCTCTTGCGCATGCCGGGATCGTCATCCACTACGAATATCAGCTTCCTGCCGTCCACGGCCATCCGACTCCTCGGCCGCGGCGTCGTCCCCGACGATGGCCACTTGCAAGCCCAGCATAAGATTACTGTTGCACTTCCAGTCGTCAATGTCGGTGAAGGAGGCCACCATGAATATTGTACTTGGGGACACCGACGCCGTCTTCAACTTACACGTTCCAATAAAAGCACGCCGGACTCCTGGTTGGGGGATTGGGGAGGAGGTCTCTCCGGCCCGCTCGCAGTATTTACGATGGGGATGTTACCGACGTAACGCCGTAAAGGGTTTGATTCAGATCAAACGATCGTTTCGATTTTTTGCCAGGCTGCAGAGAAGCTCAGGGTTCCCCGGCCAGACGCGTTTTTTGATGGTCCGGTCAGTTTTGCAACTTGGAGGAAAATTTGGAACCGGCCACATACCATGCGGTGGAGACCCTCCGCGATGGACGGCAGGTTGAAATCCGTGCGTTGACGCCTGACGACCAAGCCGGACTGATGGCCGCCGTCGATCGCAGCAGCGCCCAGTCGCTCTACCGGCGCTTCTTCGGCGTCAAGCGGCACTTTACCGACAATGAAGTCGCTTTTTTCCTGCACGTCGACTTCGTGAGTCACGTCGCCCTGGTCGCCGTCGTCGACGAAAACGGCAAATCGACGATTGTCGGCGGCGGGCGTTATGTCGTCGTGCAGGCCGGAAAGGCCGAACTGGCCTTCGCCGTTGTCGATGCTTATCAAGGACAATCCGTCGGCGCCGCATTGATGCGCCATCTCACTGCAATCGCGCGCAGTGCCGGGCTCAAGGAGTTCACGGCGGATGTGCTGCCGAGCAATGGCCCGATGTTGAAGGTCTTCCAACGAAGCGGCCTGCCGATGAGCACGCGGCGCGAAGGCGGCACCGTGCAAGTGTCGCTTCAATTGACGTAAGGCCGGCTCGGCCCGCTGAAAGGGCATCGCAGTCGCAAAATCGTCCGAAGCCGCGCGCAACCTGTTTGATCCAGATCAATCCGGCCTTCAAAGACGCCGCTAGTATCTCACCGCGCATTTCAAGCCAGCCTGTCAGGAGCCGCCATGGCCTCTGCCCGCGACAGCGAGATCGGCAATATTCGTGCGGTGGAACCGCAAGGCCGTCCCCCAGGATCGAAGTACGATCACCTGATTGCGCGGGCAAGAAGCGGCCTACCCGCAACGACCATCGTGGCGCATCCTTGCGACGAGACGTCGCTGCGCGGCGTCATCGAGGCGGCCGAAGCCGGACTCATCGTGCCGATACTCGTCGGACCGGCCGGCAAGATCAGAGCGACCGCCAGTCAGCATGGGCTCGACATCAGCAAGCTCGAATTGATCGACGCTCCTCACAGCGAGGCAGCCGCCGCGAAGGCGGTGGAGCTCGTCCGCGAGTCCAAAGGCGAGTTGCTGATGAAGGGGAGCCTGCATACCGACGAGCTGATGAGGGAGGTGGCGGCGAGCAAGACGGGTTTGCGCACGGCGCGGCGGATCAGTCATGTTTTCATCATGGACGTGCCGACCTACCCCGAAACGCTGTTCATCACCGACGCCGCCATCAACATTTTTCCGGATCTCGATGCCAAGCGCGACATCATTCAGAACGCCGTCGATCTGTTCAATCAAGTCGGCCTCGGCACGCCGCGCGTCGCCATTCTCTCCGCCGTCGAGACAGTGACTGCGAAGATTCCGTCGACCATCGAAGCCGCCGCGCTGTGCAAGATGGCAGAGCGCGGCCAAATCACCGGCGGCATTCTCGACGGCCCGCTGGCGTTCGACAACGCGATCGATCCGGAAGCCGCGAGGATCAAGGGCATCAAGTCCGAGGTCGCGGGCCGCGCACAGATCCTGGTCGTCCCCGATCTCGAAGCCGGCAACATGCTCGCAAAAAACCTCACCTTCCTGGCCAAGGCGGATGCTGCGGGCATGGTGCTGGGCGCGCGCGTGCCGATCATTCTCACCTCGCGCGCCGATTCCGTACGCAGCCGGTTGGCGTCGTGCGCCGCGGCCGTGCTCTATGCGGAAGCGCGCCGGCGCGCCGCGCCTCTGCCCGCGGCGTGACGGCCATGGAGACGATCCTCGTCGTCAACGCCGGCTCGTCGAGCGTAAAGTTCCAGGTCTTCGGCGCCGAGGGCGAAAAAGGCCTGCGCCGCCTCGTCAAAGGCCAAATGGACGGCATCGCCACGCGCCCGCATCTGCGCGCGGAGGGCGCCGATGAGCAGATCCTGATCGATCAAGATTACGCCTTGGCACAGGTCGGCGACGTCCCCGCCGCTCTGCATGCCGCGGGAGGCTGGCTGCGCGAGACGCAGCGGCTCGAGCCGACCGCGGTCGGCCATCGCGTCGTGCACGGCGGTCCGCAATACGATCGGCCGGTCAGAATCGACGAAGGGGTTCTCGCCCATCTCGAGCGTTACGTGTCGCTGGCACCGTTGCACCAGCCCAACAACCTGGCGCCGATTCGCGCATTGCTCGCCCGCTTTCCGCATCTTCCCCAGGTGGCCTGTTTCGATACCGCCTTCCATCGCAGCCACGATGCCGTCGCCGACCGCTACGCGCTTCCGCAGCGCTTCTATGACGAGGGCGTCCGCCGCTACGGCTTCCATGGCCTTTCCTACGCATACATCGCCGAGCGCCTGCCCGAAGTCGCACCGGCCATCGCCAAGGGCCGGGTGATCATCGCTCATCTGGGCAGCGGCGCCTCGATGTGCGCGCTCGCCAACGGCGCAAGCGTCGAAAGCACGATGGGCTTCACTGCCCTCGACGGACTGCCGATGGGGACGCGGCCGGGGCAAATCGATCCGGGCGTGCTGCTCTATCTGATCTCCGAGAAAGGTATGTCGCCCACGGCGGTGCAGGATTTGCTCTATCGTGAGAGCGGCCTCAAGGGCATATCCGGCATCAGCAACGACATGCGGCAACTGCAGTCGAGCGCCGCTCCCGGAGCGAAGCTGGCCGTCGACTATTTCGTTTACCGCGTAGGGCTGCATGCCGGAATGCTGGCGGCCGCACTCGGCGGGCTCGACGCCTTCGTTTTCACCGCCGGAATTGGCGAACGTTCGGCGATCATCCGCGCGCGCATCGCCGAGAAACTGACGTGGCTCGGCGTTGTTTTCGACCCGGCCGCCAATGCGGCGGGCAGGACGGTGATATCGCATCCGGAGAGCCGCGTCGGGCTCTACATGGTGCCGACCGACGAAGAACTGATGATCGCTCGACAGACGCTGGCCTTGTTGCAGGGTGGGACCGCAAAGGCCGACGTAAGCATTGCAGAAAATGTTTGAACGAAGTTGATCCTGGTCAAACCGCAGGATCGGCGAACAAGTAAACCCGATAGACGATCGGTTTGAGCATAACGATCGTGCGTCGGGCAATTGCCGCACGGCACGAAAACGATCGATCCGAGTCGAGGAGACGTGCCATGGAAGGTTCTGCCGGGCTCGCAAAGACTCTCAAGGATCAACATTGCTGGCGAGGATTCCAACCCGGGCCTTGGTGCACCAGCATCGATGTCCGCGATTTCATCGTCGGCAATGTCACGCCCTACGATGGCGACGATAAGTTTCTGATCGGCCCGTCGCGGCGCACCATGGCGGTGTGGCAGAAGCTGCAACCCTACTTCAAGGACGAGCAGAAGAAGGGCGTCCTTGCCGTCGACGCCAAGACACCCTCGACCTTGCTCGCACATAAGGCCGGCTACATCGACCGCGACAACGAAGTCATCGTCGGGCTGCAGACCGAGCAGCCCTTCAAGCGTGCAATTTTTCCTCTCGGCGGATTGCGCATGGTCGAAGCGGGCCTGAAGGCAGCGGGCTTCCAGGCGGATCCGCAGGTCCATGAAGCATTCACCAAATATCGCAAGACGCATAACGACGGCGTGTTCGATGCTTACACGCCCGAAATCATGAATTGCCGCAGGTCTGGCATCATCACGGGATTGCCCGACGCCTATGGCCGGGGCCGGATCATCGGCGACTATCGCCGCGTCGCTCTTTACGGCGTGACGCGCCTGATCGAGGAAAAGCAAACAGAGCGTGCGCAGGTCAATGACATGTGGCCGAACGACGACGTGATCCGCACGCGCGAAGAGCTGGCGGAACAGGTTCGGGCGCTCGAAGACCTGATATCGATGGGAAAGCTTTATGACTGCGACGTCGCGCGGCCGGCCACCGACGCCCATGAGGCCGTGCAGTGGACCTACCTGGCTTATTTGGGTGCGGTGAAGGAAGCGAACGGCGCCGCGATGTCGATCGGCCGTATCTCAAGCTTCCTCGACATCTATATCGAGCGCGACCTTCGCGAAGGCACGCTGGACGAAGCCGGCGCGCAGGAGCTGTGGGATCAGCTCGTGCAGAAATTGCGTATCGTCCGGTTCCTGCGCACCCCGGAATACGATGCGCTGTTCAGTGGCGACCCATACTGGGCGACCGAATGCGTCGGCGGCATGGATTTGAACGGCCGGCCGCTGGTGACCAAAAGCAGCTATCGCATGCTGCACACGCTGTCCAATCTCGGACCGGCACCGGAGCCGAACATCACCGTGCTCTGGTCGAAATATCTGCCGGCGCACTTCAAGCGCTATTGCATCAAGGTCAGTCGCGATACGTCGTCGTTGCAATACGAGAACGACGACCTTATGCGGCCGAGCTGGGGCGACGACTACGGCATTGCCTGCTGCGTCTCGGCCATGAAGCTCGGCAGACAGATGCAGTTCTTCGGCGCGCGGGTCAATCTGGCAAAGGCGCTGCTTTACGCCATCAACGGCGGCAGGGACGAGATGTCAGGCGACCAAGTCGCGCCGTCTGCTCCGCCGGTGACGAGCGATGTCCTCGACTATGACGAGGTTTTCGACAAATTCGAGCACATGATGGAGTGGCTCGCGCGCACCTATGTGCACGCGATGAATTGCATCCACTACATGCACGACAAATACTTCTACGAGCGCCTGGAAATGGCGCTTCACGACCGCGACATTCTGCGTACGATGGCGTTCGGCATCGCCGGATTGTCGGTAACGGCGGACAGTCTGGCGGCCATCAAATACGGGACGGTGCGCGCCATACGCGACAATACCGGCCTTGTGGTCGATTACGAAATCGAAAAGAACGGCCCGCTGCCACAGTTCGGCAACAACGACGACCGGGTCGACGGCATCGCTTCGGATCTGGTGACGCGCTTCATGCGGATGATCCGCAAGCATCCGACCTATCGCAATGCGACGCATACCCAAAGCGTGCTCACCATCACCTCCAACGTCGTCTACGGCAAGCACACCGGCAACACGCCGGACGGCCGTCGCAAGGGCGAGCCTTTCGCCCCGGGCGCCAATCCCATGCACGGCCGCGACAGCCATGGCTGGCTCGCTTCCTGCCTGTCGGTTGCGAAGCTGCCCTACAAGGATGCCCAGGACGGGATCAGCTACACGGTATCGGTGGCGCCGCAGAAGGCGCACCTGTCGGATACCGAGCTCGTCGACGCCGCGGTCAAAGCCTTCGATACCTATTTCGACCGCGGCGGATTCCATATGAACTTGAACATCGTCGACAAGTCGACGCTCGAAGATGCGATGCGCTATCCGGACAAGTACCCGCAACTCACGATCCGCGTGTCCGGTTATGCGGTGAACTTTGTCCGGCTCACGCGCGAGCAGCAACAGGACGTCATCAGCCGCACCTTCCACGGCCAGATCTGACAGACGGCGCCGTGAACACCGACTTTACTTCGCTCATAGGAAGGAGACTGACATGCGAACCTCAAGCGTAACATTTATCTTCATCGTTGCTGCAATTTTCGCCGGTATGCTGTTGAGCAACGCCCAGCCGGCGTCGGCAAAGAATCCAGAAGCCAAGCCCACCTACGAGCAGGCGTGGGCACTGTGCACCGCCGCGCTCGATCGGAACCATATCCTGAAGGCGGATGCAGGCCAGCGCTACGCGGCCGGCGCGGCATGCATGCTGAAGCACGGCTATCGCATTTGATCCGGCGGGCCGGCGCCAGGTGCTCGGCCGCATCAGCAGCGAACCGAGCGATTGAGGCCGCAAGGACAGGCCATGTCAGAAGCCGAAACACTGCAAGCCGGCAGCCGGCATGATTTGCGTGTCGGCGTTTCGCCGGATGCGCCGGACGAAGGCGATTTCCGCGACGATGCCGACGGCGCTTTCGGCTACGTCCACTCCTATGAGACGTCGTCGCGCTACGACGGGCCCGGCCTGCGCGTCGTGCTGTTCGTTTCGGGTTGCCTGTTGCGCTGCTCGTATTGCCACAATCCCGATACCTGGCATTTGAAGGACGGGACACACGTTTCAGCCAAACAGGTGATCGACCGGCTGGGCGACTTTGCGCCGGCGCTGCGCACGCTCGACGGCGGACTCACCATTTCCGGCGGCGAGCCGATGGTGCAGCTCGGCTTCACCCGGCGGATTCTTGCCGCGGCCAAGCGCATGGGCCTGCACACTGCCATCGAGACGTCGGGATTTTTGGGCGATCGGGCCGGCGACAACTACCTGTCCACCCTCGACCTGGTGCTGCTCGACATCAAGAGTTCGGATCCGGACACCTATCGCAAAGTGACCGGACGCGATCTTGCGCCGACCCTGCGTTTTGCCGAGCGGCTGGCGGCGCTTGGCAAGCCGGTGTGGGTGCGGTTCACGCTGGTGCCGGGCCTAACCGACGATCCAGCAAATGTCGACGGCATCGCGCGGTTTGTGGCGCCGATGAAAAACGTCGAGTGGGTCGAAGTGCAACCGTTCCATCAGCTCGGTGAGTTCAAGTGGAAGGCGATGAACCTGGAATACAAGCTCCGCGACACGCCGCGGCCCACGCCGGAGCTGATCAACCGCGTCATCGGGCAGTTTCGCGCTGCCGGCTGCAACGCACGCTGAGCCATCACCGCGAATTGTGCGCCTCAAATCGGAGCCGGAGAGAACGTCATGTTGGAGACCGCTCGTCAAATTCTCGGCACGCAGCCCATTCTCACGATTTTTCTCGCCATCGGCGTCGGCTACCTGGTCGGGCAAATCAAGATCGGCAGCTTTTCGCTCGGTGTCGGAGCCGTGCTGTTCGTCGGACTGGCGCTCGGCGCGTTCGCGCCCAAGGCGCAGATTACCGGACCGATCGGACTCACCGGACTGATCATGTTCCTCTACGGCATCGGCATCCTGTACGGGCGGGAATTTTTCGAAGGCATGAGCGGAGCCGCGGGCCGCATGTACAATGTGTTGGCGCTTGTCGCATGCGTCGCCGGCCTGTTTGTCGCGCTGGGATTGGGACACGTGTACGGCATCAAGATCGGCCACACGCTGGGCATCTACGCCGGTTCGATGACGAGCACGGCCACGCTACAGGCCGCGCTCGATTCCATAGGCAACCGCGATCCGTCGATCGGCTACTCCATTGCTTATCCGTTCGGCGTTATCGGCCCAATTCTATGCATTTATTTCCTGACGCGTATGGTCCGGCCGAAATTCCCGCCGAAATCGCAGCGCTTCCACATGGGCGAGATCGTCCTGGGCGATAATTGGGCCGGCGGCACCTTCGCCGATCTGAACAAAGAGCTACCGGCCGGCGTCCAGGTGACCATGGTCAGAACGGGCGGCCAGAATCGTGTGCCGTCGGACGAACTTGTCTTGAGCTCAGGCGATGGCCTTATGCTTGTGGCCGAACGAGCGGACGGTATTGCCGAGGCTACGGCGAAGCTGGGGCGCACGGCACCGGGCCGGATCGTCAAGGATCGCGCCAACCTCGACTACATTCGCGTCTTCGTCGGCAAGGCGAATGTGGTCGGCGTGCCGCTGGCGCAGCTCAAGCTGCCTACCGCTTTTCCAATCAATCTGCTTCATGTCAGACGCTACGACGCCGATATTGTCCCGACGCCGGATCTCACGCTGGAATTTGGCGATCGCGTCGGCGTCCTGATGCCGCCCGATCGCCGGGAGGAGGTAAGGCGTTTTTTCGGCGACACCGTGAAGGCGGCGGCCGAGTTCAGCTACGTTTCACTCGGCATCGGCATGGCGCTGGGCCTGCTGGTTGGATTGATCCCGATTCCCATTCCCGGAGTCGGAACCGTCACGCTCGGCATCGGCGGCGGCCCGCTCATCGTTGCGCTCATTCTCGGCAAGTTACGCCGGACCGGACCAATGCTCTGGGTCATGCCGTTGCCGGCTAACATCGTACTGCGCAACTACGGCTTGGCGATATTCCTGGCCACGGTAGGCATCAATGCCGGTCAGCCGTTCGTCCGTACTGTCGCCGAGTCGGGGCTGACCATGCTGTTTATCGGTGTAGCTGTGCTTCTGACGACGGTCCTGATCGTGCTGCTGATCGGGTACTACCTCATGAAGATCCCGTTCGACGACCTGGTGGGTGTAGCCTCGGGCGCGACGGGAAATCCCGCGATCCTTGTTTATTCGGCGCGGATGGCGCCAACCGACCGGCCCGACATCGGCTATGCGATGATCTTCCCCTCGATGACAATCGTGAAGGTGATCGCCGTGCAGATCATCGCCATCATGGCGGGTACTGGAGTTGGCTGACGCGTCCAGAGCATGATCCCGAAAAGTGGATACCGGTTTTCGGATAAGATCATGCTCAAACAAAGTTTCTAGACCCGCGAGATGCAAACGGAAGCGCCTTCATGGAAGAACGCCCGTCCGAGCCGGCAGTAACCGCCGAAGCACCGCAGACGATAACTTTTGACGCGATCATGCCGGCGGCCATTGCGCTGCGCGTCGAAGCGAGCGGCGTGCAGCGAGCGTCGCTCGACCCCGTGACCTTGTTGGTTCTCAGTATTTTGGGCGGCGCTTTCGTTGCCTTCGGCGCCATCTTTGCGACCACGGTCAGCGCCGGCAGCATCCTCGCCATTGGTCCCGATGGCGCGACGGCATTTTCCGCGAGCCTGCCCTATGGCATCGTACGCCTTCTGACCGGCTTGGCATTTACCAGCGGACTTATTCTGATCGTCGTCGGCGGCGCGGAGCTTTTCACCGGAAACAATCTCATTGTCATCGCATGGGCGAGCGGCAAAGTGAGGGCCCGGGACGTCCTGCTCAATTGGCTCATCGCGTTCGGCGGCAATGTGATCGGCGCGACCCTCACTGCCGTGTTGATGTTTCAGACAACCCAGTACACGTTCGGCGGAGGCGCGGTTGGCCTGACGGCGCTGACAACGGCGAATGCGAAGGCCTCGCTCGCTTTTGTTCCGGCGCTCGCCCTGGGCATCATGTGCAATGCCCTGGTGTGTCTGGCGGTATGGATGTGCTTCGCCGCACGAACGACGGTCGACAGATTTTTCACCATCGTTCCGCCGATCGCGGCCTTCGCTGCCGCGGGTTTCGAACACTGCATTGCGAACGCGTATTTCATACCCATGGGGCTTTTCATCAAGGCCTACGCGCCGGCGCCGTTCTGGAACGCAATCGGCAAAACGGCCTCCGATTTCCCGGCGCTGACGTGGTGGAATTTTTGGATCGGCAACTTGGTTCCGGTCACGATCGGCAACCTGATTGGAGGCACTGTCATGGTCGCGGCGGTGTATTGGTTCGTCTATCTGCGAAACGGGCAACGTCATTGAGCCGAATCTGGCTTTCAGGTAACCGGAGGGACCGACATGTCCACATCGAATCCCGTCAGCACCACCAATTCTGCATCACTCGAGCCACTGCGCGCTAAATCGGGCTGGATCGTTGCGCTCGGCGTCGTCTACGTCATCGCCGGCCTTGTCGCGCTTGGCAGCGTTGTTTTTGCCACCGTCGCGACTGTTTTCGTGGTCGGCATCATGATGCTCATTGCCGGCGTGGCCGAGGTGATCAATGCATTTCAGATAAAGACCTGGGGCAAGTTCCTGCTTTGGCTCCTGATCGGCGTCCTCTACATCGTCGCCGGCTTTGTTACGTTCGATAATCCGCTGCTTGCCGCGGCGGTACTGACCCTTGTGCTCGGTTCCACGCTGATCGCTTCGGGGATCATGCGGATTATTCTTGGCTTCAACATGAAGGAGGGGATGCCTTGGCTATGGGTCGTATTGTCAGGCGTCGTAACTCTTCTTCTCGGCCTGATCATCGTCGCCCATTGGCCGGTCTCGGGCCTCTACATTCTGGGGCTGTTTCTCGGCATCGATCTCGTATTTGCCGGGATTGGCTGGATCGGCGTCGGATTTGGCTTGCGCAACCGCGCTTGAACGCCTGTTGACTCTGGTCACAGCACAGCTTCGCGCGCAACGAAACGCCTACGAGCGTTTTTCACTCACGATTTCCAAGGATACCAACCGAGCCAACAGGGTGGCCGGATAAAGCTGGCCGATGACGGCCTCGAGATTTGCCAAGCCGCGCGCGTAGGGATGCACCGGAACGATATCGCCGTAGCCTATGGTCGTCAGCGTAACGAAGCTGAAGTAGATGAGGTTTCCCGCAACGGCAAAATTGCCCCGCAGCGGCTCAAGGCCCTTGAACGCGTCCGGTATCAGAATAACCACGAATCCGAACAAGGCGACGAACGTCAGTCCGATCGTGAGATACAGCAGAACACCGCCGACGATTCGATGGAACGTCACTTTTCCAGGGCGGAATACGGCGCGGGCAACCACCGCACTCAGCGTCATGCCGGCGATCAGCCAAGCCGCGGCATCGAGATAGGCATCAACGATCCCAGACTCCATCTCGGACGCGACAATCACCAGTGCAATGGCAACTATGATCGCGCCGGCAGCGAGCCAATTGGCTGCGAGCATGAACGCTGCCGGAACGAGCACCGCACCGAAGATCAGGCCAAAATAACGTCCGGTGATGACGCCATTGGCCTGCAGCGGAGCAATCACGAATATCAGCACGGAGAGCAGGATCGTCAGCGTCGTCAGCAATTTGTCGCTTAGCTTTTGCTCCAGTATTCGGCGGAAACGGAAACGCGCTTTGTTCCTCCGCGTCGCTGCGCGAGGCGAAAGGGCCTCGTCCGGTTCGCGGTCGGTGACAATAGGATCGATAGTCATCAGCGCGGTCCCATTGGTGCGACGTTTCGTCTTTGAAGGTTCGCGCGCCCGAGCGACGCCTCAGTGCCCGCTGAACACGAGGTTTTGGAACGGCATCACCAGCGCCTGCAGCCGCAAAATCAGGGCGTGAACCAGCGCCAGGGCATCCACCGCGTGGAGAACGATGCGGCGGACGGCGCCGGTATCCTTCGCTTCGATCGCATCGTGGTTGTTGGAATAGGCATTGGCGATGCAGCTGGAGCCCGCCGTCACGCCATCGAGGCCGCCTTCGTAGAGCGGCTCTAGAAATACCAGGAGTGTGCCGGGGCGCGTCACCTGCTGCAGGTCCATGAGCTGCTCGCCGCCGCGGAACTGGCCCGCGGCGATGTAGTCCTGCACGGTCGTGACCACCATCGGGATGATGGTCCAGGGCTTCGACACGCAGGTGACTTCGGCGATCATGCCCGTTTTCATGACCTGCGCTTCGATTTGATCGAAGCCGGCCTGCAGCACGCGCTCGCCGGCCCCCTCGGGGATCAGAACGCCGGCGGGACGCATCAGCGGGTTGACAACGTCGCCCACGCGCAGCGTGAATTGCTCCACACGCCCGCTTACGCCGGCGCGGACGACCGTCTTCCTCAGGTCCGCTTCGGCCTCGCTCAACGCGGCCTCGGCGCCGGACTTTTGGGCCGGCAGAACGGCTGCTATGCTCGCCTCGGCCCCCCGCATTGCGGCTGTCGCGGAAGCGATTTCGCCTAACTGACCTTCGGCGCGGACCTCAAGCCGTTCGATCTCGCGGAATGCGACATTGCCGGCGTTGCGCCTCTGCAGCTCTCGCTTGGCCTCCAGTTCGTCCAACGTCTGCTGGTGTGCGCTCTCGGCCTCTTTGAGCTGGCCTTCGGCCTTTTGTACGTCCGCTCGGGCCACCACCATTTGCGCTTCGGTCTCCGCGATCTTGTGCCGCGCAGCCTCGACAGCCGCCTCCAGCTTCGCGCTATCCAGCTTGAAGATCGGCGCGCCTTTGGCGATCGGCCCGCTGATGCCGACGTAAACCTCGGCGACGCGGCCGTTTATTTCCGGAACGATCGGCACGGTCCTAAACAGAAGAGCGACGTTGTTGGTGGAGGGGTGGTTGTAAAAAACCACCAGGATCAGCCCGACGGTCAGAATCAAGCAGGACGTGATTCCCCATCGGAGCTCGAACCAAACCGAGTAAAAAGTTATTTCCTTGCCCAGCCGCTTACCTTGCACGTAGCGACGAAACAGATAGTCCGGAAGGATGGTGAGCAGCGAGCAGAACAGAAGCTCAAACATGACCCAGCTCCTTTCGGCTTTCCGGAATGGCCGGTCGGGTTATCGCAGCGGCGCCGTGGTCTTTGCCGTCAACCTCGTGGACCTCAGGCACCGTCGCCGCATCTTCACTCGGCTTTATGCCGGCAATCGCTTCAACCGATCGCGCGATCCGGCCGAGCGGCGTGCCAAAGTCGGGGAGGTCGATCAATGCCAGTAGCAGACCGGCGATCCAGAAAATGTGCATGTGCGTGAAGAGAGCAATAAGACCCAGGACGGCGACGATCTCGAATTGCAGCTTCTGCGACTTGTGCGCCATGCGCTCGGGCAGAGTATGCAGTCGAAAGAACAGGATGCCGAACATTAAGATGGCGAGCGCCAGAACGATGCTCATCACGACCATGAGCACATCGGTGTCGCCCGGAGCAGTGATGAACGACGGCAGATGATGCGTCGCGGCCGGGTGAAGTGACTCAGCCATGCTGCAACTCCGTGATCTGCGGCAAATCCAACTTTAATTGACTTTCGCGGAGTTGGCGAGTGTCGGCTTGGGACATGAAAAAGGTACCAAGCCCGTTGGACTGGAGAATTTGCCTAAGCTGGACGGTTCGCGGTCTGTCATTTGCTGCAGTCACAAGGCACTTTCTCGTTTGCGCAGACGGTCGCCGCCTCGGTAATTATGGCTGACACGCAACGCGGACGAGTTGACTTAGATCAAACCGGCTCGCCGCGCTGGAACGCATGGTTGGTTGGGCGCGACGAAACCACACCAGCGGCGCAAGCGCGCTTTCCTCTAGGTGGCGGGGGGCACCGTGACTCCTTTACTTCAGGAAATCCGGCGAAGTCCGCTGCTGTGGCTGTTGGCGCTCGTGCCGGTGGTACTGGCCGGTCAGGCGATCAAGCCTGAGGCGCATACGGTTCTGTTTATCCTTTCGGTCCTGGCCATTGTACCGTTGGCCGCGCTGCTCAGCCACGCAACGGAATCCGTGGCTGCCAAAACGGGCGATATGATCGGCGGGTTGCTCAATGCGACGCTGGGAAATCTCACCGAATTGCTCATTACGCTGGCGGCGCTACGTGCCGGGCAATACGTTCTGGTGAAGGCATCGATCGCCGGAGCGATCGTGACCAACAGCCTGTTCATGTTGGGGGCATCGTTCATAGTCGGCGGTCTCAAACGTCACGTTCAGGAATACAACCGAAACAGTGCGCGCCTGCAGGCCGGGCTGCTTTTCGTCGCAACGATCGCAATGCTGGTTCCGTCGGTGGTCGCCGACACCGATACCGCTGGGTCGGCGGGTCATTTCACCCAGGCGTTGAGCCTCGGCTTGTCCGTCCTGCTCATCGGCATTTACGGGTTGGGATTGGTATTCACGCTCGGGACGCACCGCGAATTTTTTGCCAGCGCTCAGCATGCCGAGTCGGACGAGGTACCGTGGCCGTTGGGCTTAGCCTTGGGCACACTGGCGGGCGTCACGGTGCTGGTTGCCCTTGTCAGCGAGGTCTTCGTCGAGTCGGTGCAGCAGGGGGCGGCTGCGCTCGGGATCGCGCCGGCGTTCGTCGGCTTCATTATCGTGGCGCTGGTGGGCGGTGCCGCAGAGATGGTTTCGGCGTTTTCCGCTGCACGCAAGGACAAGTTGGATCTCAGCGTGGGCATAGCGCTGGGCAGCGCATCGCAGATCGCGCTGTTTGTCGCCCCGGTGCTCGTCCTCGCCAGCTACTTTATCGGCCCGGCGCCAATGGATCTGCAGTTCTGGCCAGGCGCCGTGGCGATGATGCTGATCGCGACGATGGTCGCCTCGCTGGTCACCAATACCGGGCGCTCCGCCTGGTTCGTCGGTGCGCTGGTCACGGCTGTGTACATAATTTTTGCGCTGACGCTTTACCTATTGCCGCCGCAAGTGCAGTGAACGAAACGGCGGCGGAAGGAAAAACTTGTTGGCGCGCCCGGAGAGATTCGAACTCCCGACCCCCAGATTCGTAGTCTGGTGCTCTATCCAGCTGAGCTACGGGCGCGGCGCGTTTTAGCTATAGGCTTCGCCGCTTATTGGCAAGCGCCGGCGGTTGCAGCCGGCCGCCGAGGTTTACTGCGAACGGGCGCTGTCGCCGCCGGAATCGCCGCCCGGATGACCGGCCGATGAGCCGCTATTTTTCCTGGCCTCGGCCTTGGCGCGAAAGCCCTGGCGAAATCCGTAGATCAGAAATCCGACGATAAAAAAGAAGCTGATCCAGCCGATAATTCGCGTCGCAAGCATCGTCGATGGTCCTTAGCTGTTTTCCTTAGCCGAGCGCGCGGGCGCCGCGGTGCGCGCTCAGTTCGACGGCGCGGTCGGGGATGGTGAGCCGTAACGTCGCGCCGATGGTGCCTTCGACCAGGCGGATCTCGCCGCCATGGGCGCGGACCAGCTCGGCGGCTATCGCCAGCCCCAAGCCGGTGCCGCCGGTGCGGGTCGAGCCCTGGAACGCTTCGAACAAATGGTCGCGCGCCTTCCCGGAAAAGCCCGGCCCGGTGTCGGAGACTTCGATCACCACCACGGCGCCCTCGCGGCGGCCGGTGATGCGGATCTGGTCGCGGCCGGGATCGCGCGCGGCGCGGCTCTCCATGGCCTGCACCGCGTTGCGCGCCAGGTTGAGCAGGATGCGGAACAGCTGGTCGTAATCGGCTTCGACGATCAGCCCGCGCTCGACCGCGCTGATCCAGCGGATCGGCGCATCGGGGCCGAGGTTGAGCGTCTCGTGCACCTCCTCGACCAGCGGCTCGAGCAAAATTTCCCGGCGCTCCGGCGGCGGCTCCTGCAGGCGGCCATAGGACAAGGTCGATTGGCAGAACGCGATGGCGCGCTCCAGCGCCCGCATCAGTTTTGGCGCGAAACGCTGCACGGTGGGATCGGGCAAGTTCGCCAACCGATCGGAAAACAGCTGCGCCGAGGCCAGCAGATTGCGCAGATCGTGGTTGATCTTGGACACCGCCAAGCCCAGCGCGGCGAGCCGGCTCTTCTGGTGCAGCATCGACGCCAGCTCGCTCTGCATGGTGGCGAGCTCGCGCTCGGCGACGCCGATCTCGTCGGCGCGCGCCGAGGGCGCGATGATGCGGTCGGGATTTTCCGGATCGGCGCGGAACGCCATCATGTTGCCGGTGACGCGCCGCATCGGCCGCACGAACATGTAATGCAGCGCCAGATAAACCAGCGCCGCGGTGATGACGGAAATGACCAGCGACAACAGAAGAATGTCGACCGAATAGCGCAGCATGGCCCGGCGCAGCGGCCGCTCGTCCATGATCAATTCGATATATTCGCCGCCCATCGGCGCCGGGCCGACCACCCGCATCACATAGGGGCGGGCGTTGAGCATGATCTTGAATGCATCCACGATGGCGTCGACCGAAGTGAAATCGCGCATGTCGAACGTGTCGTCGACGGCGGGCGGCATGTCGTCGATGGCCAGCATGCGGCGGCGCTCGCCCATCTTCATGGCGACGGCGCGGGCGCCGATGCTGTCGAGGATTTGTTTGGCGAGGCTGTCGGGCACCATGCCGTTCGGCGCGGCTTCGAGAACCAGCGCCGCGGTATAGCCGGTGGCCAGGCGATCCTTCAGCCAGGTGACGCGGAAATTGGCCACCGACGGCACATAGATCAGCACTTCCGCGATCATCACGAACAGGATCGTGAGGACGAGGAGCTTTCCCGAAAGCCCAAAGCGTGGCACCCGGACCGACCCCGGCCGGGTGGCAGTATCATCACTCATTCGCGTAAGCCTTGCCGCCGGTCTTGCTTGCAAACAAGTCTCGCCTCAGCCAAATCTTGCTTTCAGCCCAGCCGGCGCAGCCACCCTATGATGCGACGCACCTGATTACTCGTCAAACCCCGCATGAAATATGTCATGGCGGCGCGTTTTCCCACCTCCCCATAGGCCGGATAAGGCACGATCAGGCCGGCAAAGGCGCGGATATTGAGCTTTTGCGTGATCGCCAAGGTCCAGGCGGCGATCAGTTCCCCGGCCCCGGCCCCGACGATGGTGGCGCCGAGGATGCCGCCCTTGCGGTCGGTAATAACCTTGATGTGGCCATTGGTCGCTTCCGTGGCCAGCGCCCGGTCGTTCTCGCGATAGGGCGAGCGCAGCACGCGGATGGCGCCGGCATGGGCGCGAGCCTCGTCCTCCAGGAAGCCGACCTGGGCGAGTTCCGGGTCGGTATGGGTCACGGTCGGTATGGTGTGATGGTCGAGGCTGACGTGCTGGCGGAACAGCGCATGCCGGACCACGAGCTCGGCGTGATAGGTGGCGAGGTGGGTGGATTTCGGCCCGATGGCCACGTCGCCGATGGCGTAGACGCGCTTGTTGGTGGTGCGCAGCCGCCGGTCGACGTCGATGCCGTGCGGCCCGTAGCGGATGCCGGCGGCATCGAGATCGAGCGCTTCGACATTCGGCCGGCGCCCCACGGCGACCAGAATATGACTGCCGGTGACGGTCTCGGCGCCTTCGGGCGTTTTGATATCGATCTCGACTCTCGCCAGCACGCGCCGCACCTGCGCGATCGTGACACCAATACGCAGCGCAATGCCTTCGCGTTCGAGCGCGTCGAGCACGATGGCGGCACATTCGGGATCGTCGCCGGAAAGCGGCGTCGCCGCTTCGAGCACGGTGACGTCGGCGCCGAGCCGCCGGAAAGTCTGCGCCAGTTCAAGGCCCGCAGAGCCGGCACCGATGACGACGAGATGACGCGGGCAATCGGCGAGATCGAACACGGTGTCGCTGGTGAGGTGCGGCGTATCGGCCAAGCCCGGGATCGCCGGCAGCGCCGGCGACGAGCCGGTGGCGATGACGAAGCGGCGCGCCGCGATGGTGAAATCGCCGGCAGCGACGGTGCGCGGATCCAAAAACCGCGCGGCGCCGTCGATGATCCGCACGCCGAGACCGGCCAGACGCTGCCGCGCCTCACTCGGCGCCATGGCGTTGGCGACGTCGCGCAGATGCGCCTTCACGGCGGCGAAATCGACGCCGAAGTGCGCCGCCTTGAGGCCGAAATGCGCGGCATTGCGGATGATATTGGCGCGCTCGGCGGTCGCGGCGAGCGCCGTGGCCGGCACGCTGCCGCCGTTGCCGGCGCCGTCGGTCATTGCGTTTTTTTGGCTGCCTTTCTCGATCAGCACCACCGGCACGCCGAAGGCGGCCGCCGCCGAGGCCGCGGCACGGCCGGCCACGCCGGCGCCGATAACGCAGATGTCCGGTTTAAGCTCTTGCTTAAGCTCTTGCGTCATCGGCCTCACACATTCACGGGATAGCTCTATAGCGCGGAACGCGGTGCCAGGGAAAACGATACGGCACAGGGGCTTAGCGGGCTGTCGCGGGGCTAGCCCGGTCACATTGACGGGCCGGGAGGGCTTTCGTATAAGCCGCGCCAATCGCGCGCCGATCAAATTGACGCCGCATCGCATGCGGCGAACGGGCGCTGTCGGAGATCAATCCCGTGAAACGGACCTACCAGCCGAGCAAATTGGTGCGCAAGCGCCGTCACGGCTTTCGCGCCCGGATGGCGACCAAAGGCGGCCGCAGGGTGCTGGCGGCCCGGCGAGCCCAAGGCCGCAAGCGGCTCAGTGCGTGATCGCATTCCACGCGTTGCCATGTCTTCGGCAGCCATGGAGCGGTTGAAACGCCGGACGGACTTTCGTGCCGCCGCGGCCGGACTGCGGGCGTCCGTCGGCACCTTCGTGGTGCAGGCGCGCCGCCGCGCCGAGGACGGCCCGGTGCGCATCGGCTTTACGGTATCGCGGCAGGTCGGCAATGCGGTGGAGCGCAACCGGGTGCGGCGCCGGCTGCGCGAGATGGTGCGGCTTTCGCAAGGCGGCGGCATGCATGACGGCCACGATTACGTGCTGATCGGGCGGCGCGCGGCTCTCGCCGTGCCGTTCGGGCAGATGCGGCAGGAACTCGATACGGCGCTCAGCCGGATTCATGACCGGGAGCGGAACACTCTCCAGTCGCGCGATGAATCGCGCCGGGCAACTGGTGGCGCCCGCGAACGGTCCCTACATCAGGTAAGTTCGCCGCGGCCGGCAAAACGCCCACCGCGCCAAAAACCGCACGAGCATTGAATGGGCGATCACAAGAACACCATCATTGCCATCGTGCTGTCGCTGATTGTCGTCGTCGGCTGGCAATATTTCGTCGGCTATCCGCAGATGGAAAAGCAGCGCGAACAGGCGCTGATCAAGCAGCAGGAACAGGCACAAACACAACCTGGCGCGACGCAGCCGAGCACGGCGCAGCCCGGCGCCGCGCCGGGAGCCGGTACACCACCGCCGGTGCCCGGCACCGCCGCGCCCGCGGGCGCAACCGCATCGCGCGAGGCGGTGATTGCCGCTTCGCCGCGCATCGCCATCGCCACGCCGACGCTGCGCGGCAGCATCGATCTCAAGGGCGGGCGAATCGACGATCTCGCGCTCGAGCGCTATCGCGAGACCATCGATCCGAACTCGCCGGCCATCGTGCTGTTCTCGCCGTCCGGCGCACCGGAGGCGTTCTACGCCGAGTTCGGCTGGGTCGCCGCCGCCGGCACCACCGCGGCAATGCCCGGACCGGACACGCTGTGGCACCAGGAGGGCTCGGGCACGCTCGGCATCGGCCATCCGGTGACGCTGACGTATGACAACGGCGCGGGCTTGATCTTCCGCCGCACCATCGCGGTCGACGACCGTTATCTGTTCACCCTGAAAGACCAGGTGGCGAACAAAGGCAGCGATCCGGTCACGCTGTTTCCCTATGCGCTGGTCTCGCGCCACGGCACGCCGAAGGTGCAGGGCTATTACATTCTGCATGAGGGCCTGATCGGCGTGATCGGCGAGCAGGGCTTGCAGACCGAGACCTACAAGAAGATGGACGACAAGAAGAGCGTCAGCTGGGACGCCACCAATGTCTGGCTCGGCATCACCGACAAATACTGGGCGGCGACGCTATTGCCCGACACCGACGCAAAGGTCCGCGCCCGCTTTGCCGCGGCCGAAAGCGGCGGACTGAACACCTACCAGACCGATTATCTGTTGGCGCCGCAGACCATCGCGCCCGGCTCGAGCGGCACGGCCGACGCGCGGCTGTTCGCCGGCGCCAAGGAAGTGTCCGTGGTCGGCGTCAATTTCCCGATCGGCGGCTCAGGCGGCTACAATCAGGAGCTCGGCCTCAACCATTTCGATCTCTTGATCGACTGGGGCTGGTTCTACTTCATCACCAAGCCGATGTTTTTGGCCATCGACTACTTCTTCCATCTGGTCGGCAATTTCGGCATCGCCATCCTGATCGTCACGGTGATCGTCAAGGCGCTGTTCTTCCCGCTCGCCAACAAATCCTACGCCTCGATGGCGAAGATGAAGGCGGTGCAGCCGCAGATGGCGATGATCAAGGAGCGTTACGCCGACGACAAGATGAAGCAGCAGCAGGCGATGATGGAGCTCTACAAGAAAGAGCAGATCAATCCGCTGGCCGGCTGCCTGCCGATCGCCATCCAGATCCCGGTGTTCTTCTCGCTCTACAAGGTGCTGTTCATCACCATCGAGATGCGGCACGCGCCGTTCTACGGCTGGATCCACGATCTGTCGGCGCAAGACCCGACCAACATCTTCACCCTCGGCGGCCTGATCCCGTTCGATCCGACCATCATCCCGATGTTCGGCTCGTACCTGCATTTGGGCTTCTGGCCGGCGATCATGGGCGTGACCATGTGGGTGCAGATGAAGCTCAACCCGGCGCCGCCCGATCCGACCCAGCAGATGATCTTCAACTGGATGCCGCTGATCTTCACCTTCATGCTGGCGAGTTTCCCCGCCGGCCTGGTGATCTACTGGGCCTGGAACAACTCGCTCTCGGTGCTGCAGCAGAGCGTGATCATGCACAAGAACGGCGCCAAGATCGAGCTGTGGGATAATCTGAAGCGCACGTTCGCGAAGCCCAAGCCGAAGACGCCGGCGGAGTAGTTTTTCCAACAAGCTCTTTGTTATTGCGTCATTGCCGGGCTTGGCCCGGAAATCCATGTTGATGTCCGCTGCGTAAGACGGACCAGCAGCTTGAAGCCTATAATGCTCAGCAAGCGTAGCCCGGATTGAACGAAGTGAAATCCGGGGCCCCCGTTGTGGCCCGAACTGCCGTACCCGGATTTCGCTACGCTCAATCCGGGCTACGAGTGTTGATCCATCAGATGGCGGATCAGCGCGGCAGTGCTCGCCGGCCGCTTCGGCCATTTGCTCTCCTCGTAGGCTTCGATCAGACGCGCTTGCGCCTGCAGCCGCGCAATGTCGGCCGGATCGTTTGAATCCCATAGCCGTTCGACGAGCGCACGGGCGCGGCCCAACTCTGCTGCGCTATCGATCAAAATCAGCGTTGCGTCCATCACACGATCTCCGCATCTATTTTGCCCTACGGCTGCCCATCCGGAAAGCGATGAGTTTCGCTTTGCTCTACCCATCCTACGGGTTGTAAATCTTTCGAGCATTATCGACCGACTTTGGCTGCGGTCGTATGTGCGACCAGCTTTGCGAATCTTTACTGTCCGCTGCGCGCGCGATCAGCGCCGGCGTTCGGTGCGCGAAAACACACAGCGCCTAACCGCGCGAATTATCGAGACAAATTCGCGCGCAACGAATCATTTGACATTGGCTGCGCGATTGCATTACCGGGCCTGATCCCGCTCATGTTAAGGGACGTCAACCGGTGACGCCGACTGACGGGGCGGGTGCGGTTCCTGCGGGCGGCGGCTCGTCACTGCCGCTCTCGGGCGATCCGGGCATCGACCCCGCCGGCATTACGACCGGCGCGCGAGGTGCTTCGCTTAAGCGCGGTGCCAAGGTGCGGGTAACGCCTGCGCGCTGCATCGCGTGAAGCGCGGCCTGGATCGAGCTTCGGCAATTGGCCGGAGCAAGAGCCGCGGCAGGGCGCCGAAAGGCGAGCGCGCTGCGCTCAGCGCACGCCGCATCCGATGATGCGGCCCAAGATTTGCGCCTTTCGGCGCTCTGCCTCCCTTATTTTTTTGGAGGCAAACACGTGGGAGTGGCTTGCGCAAAACTCGGACGCGGATGCGTCTCGAGAACGAGATCGCTTATGCCAGCTTTTGCCCAAGAGCGTGGAGGGTCGGAGTGGAGCGGCGCGTGCGGAGAATTCTCACGGCGAGAAGAAGCTAGCGAGCGAAAATGTTTGGACGTCACGAAAACTCTTGCGGCGCGTTGAGGCCTGCGCCCCCTCCACCACCCCTTCGGGGTGATCCCCCTCCCCCGCTGTCGCGGTGGCGAAAAAAGATTGCGCTTGTGGCGCGAGAACGAATTCAATCACCCGTCCCGGTCCGCAAACACGTTATGCGATCGTGCGACGGCTTGCAGGTTTGGCGCCGCGGTTTGCCGTTCGGGCAGCTCGCGTTGCGGGGCTTCGAGCGGCAGCATGCGATCGTGCCGTGCGCCGCGAAACCGCGCATCGAAGATCAGCACCGTCGCCGACGGCCGGAGCGTGGCGCCGTCGAGCCGGCCGTCCTGCGTGTCGTCATCGCAGGTGATGCGGATGGCGAGCGCCCGGCGCGCCATTTCAATGTGGTATCGGATCGCGGCGAACACATCCGCGTGCGCGCCGGTCGAGGCGACTTCGGTGCGCAGCACCTCGCGCCGCAGATCGGCGAGCGTGCTGTCGGCCTCTGCTTTGGCTTTCGTCGTCGGCCGGTTCGATTGGCCGATGTTCATTTCGGCATAGAGCCGGGCCAGATAAATATTGAACAATGCGATTGCGCTGGCCGGGCATTGGTCCCCCGGCGCACATTCGCCGGCGATCTGGCGCAGTCGCGTCAGGAACGCAATGTTCCGGCACATGTCGCGGCTCCCCTCGCTGTCCCGCTTGGCGCGGGGCCTCATGACAAGCGTCGGGGAACACCGAGCGCGCTCCCTCGACACCGCGCCAGAGGAATGCAGTGCAGCATGAGAAGTTTCAAAGGCTCGGCGGGCGTAGTTAATCGTCCGTCTGCCGCACCGAAGAAAGTGCGGGGGACGCGGGGGTTACGCCGCGCGGACGCGGGTAAAGAAGGTCGCCACCTTGGTTTCCAGATCCTGGGCGCGCGCCGACAGTCGCGCCGTCCAGGTGGTGATCTCGCCGACGGCGCCGTCGCCGCGGCTCACCGCTTCGGCGGCGGAGCCGATTTCGCTGGAGGCTTGCGAGGTGTGGCCGGCGGCGTCCTGGATGCTTTCGGCGATGGCGCCCGTCGTCGCGGCCTGCTCCTGCACCGCCGAGGCGATGCTGGTCGACACGCCGGTGAGTTCACCAATCGCGCGCGCGATCGAGGAGATTTCCTCCACCGAGCGCTTGGTCGCGTCCTGAATGGCGGCGACCTGATGCGAGATATCGTCGGTGGCACGCGAGGTCTGGTTGGCGAGCGTCTTCACTTCGGCGGCGACCACGGCAAAGCCCTTGCCGGCTTCGCCGGCGCGCGCCGCCTCGATGGTGGCGTTGAGCGCCAACAGATTGGTCTGCGCCGCGATCGCCGAAATCGCGCCGACCACGGAGCCGATGCGCTCGGCGGCGTCGTCGAGCGAGCGGATGACATCTTGGGTGCGCGCGGCGTCGGACGCCGCCGACTGCGCCATGCTCAAGCCCCGGGTCGATTGCTGGCCGATCTCGTCGATCGATTCCGACAGCGCTTCGGTGGCGGCGACGGTCGCCGCCATGCGTTGCGTGGTCTCGGCCGAGGCTGCCGATGCCGACGTCATGCGGCCGCGGGTATCGTCGGCCACCTGATTGAGCGTCGAGCAGTTCGTGGTCAGCGAGCCGGAGGCTTCCTTGATCGCCTCGACCACTTCGCCGATGGCGCCGGCGAATTCCGCGATCGCGTCGTCGATGGCGCCGCGCCGCGCCGCGCTCGCCTGCTCCGCCGCCTGGCGATGCAAAGTCATGGCGTTGGCGACGTCGAAGCTGATGGCCTGCGATACGACCCGGCCGCGCTCGGCGACCTTGGCGGCGGAAAACCGGTGCTTGCGCGCCAGCGCGTCGAGCGCAGCCTGAAGCACGTAACTGCCGGCGGTGCTGCGCACGCGGGCGTCGAGCCCGATCGCCGCCTCCTGCTGCACGGTGTGCCGGCACGACTCGGCATAAGCGCCATCGAGCTTGCCGCCGAGCAGCGCGCGGAAATGCGCGGCTTCGAGTTTTTTGTAGAGCTCGGCGTTCTTGGCGATGATCTCGCCGATGCGGGGCAGGACGCGGACTGCGGTGATGATCTCGGCGATCGCCTGATCCAGCGTCGGTTCGATCACCGGCCAGATTTCAGCGAGAATGCCGAGCGCCCGGCCGTCGAGGCTGTACATCTTGAGACGGGCCTCGAAGGCCTGCACCAGATCGGTTTGCGCCATGTCGGAAAAGTCCAGCCCCCCAGACCGCCGCATGGTCTGTGAAAATCGTTGCTGTTGCGTTAACGAGTTGGTTACCAATCGTGGCTGCACGCGCCAAACAACGGGTCAAAGATCATGAATCAGTCAACTGCACCGTCGAACGACATCCTTTTCGACCAGCGTGACGGAATCGGCAAAGTGACCTTCAACCGGCCGCAGGCCCGCAACGCCTTCACATTCGCGATGTACGAGCGGCTGGCGCAGATTTGCGAGGAGGCCGACGGTGACCGCACGATCAAGGTGCTGGTGTTCCAGGGCGCCGGCGACAAGGCTTTCGCCGCCGGCACCGATATCAACCAGTTCCGCGAGTTCACCACGCCGCAGCACGCGCTCGACTACGAATCCCGCATCGACCGGGTGCTCGGCAAGCTCGAGACCTGCCGCGTGCCAACCATCGCGGCGATCAACGGCGCCTGCACCGGCGGCGGCGCCGGGATCGCGGCGTGCTGCGATATTCGCATCGGCACCAAGACGACCAAATTCGGCTTTCCGATCGCGCGCACGCTCGGCAATTGCCTGTCGATGTCGAATATCAGCCGGCTCACCGCGCTGATCGGACCCGCGCGGGTGAAGGATCTGATTTTTACCGCGCGGCTGGTCGGCGCCGACGAAGCCGCGAGCGTCGGTCTGCTCAGCGAGGTCGTCGACGACGTCGCTGCACTGCAGCGGCGCGCCGACGAATTGGCGACGCTGATCGCCGGCAACGCGCCGCTCACCCTCAACGCGACCAAACAAGCGCTGGCCCGTTTGCAGCGGCGGCTGTCCCGCGATGAGGGCGAGGATTTGATCCTGATGTGCTATATGAGCCGGGATTTTCGCGAAGGCTTGGATGCGTTTTTGAACAAGCGTCCGCCGCAGTGGAAGGGCGAATAGCCGAACGGATTCGCACCCCTGACCGCTGCCTTCGGAGGCAAAAGGCGGCCCGTTCGCCGACCGCTTGGCCATCAGAGCTTGAAGCGCGGATCGAGGAAGTCACGCAAGCTGTCGCCGAACAGGTTGAAAGCGAAGACCGCAAGGCTGATGGCGGCGCCCGGGAAAGAGGATCATCCAGGGCGCCTCGCGGTAAAAGTCCGAGGCGTTGCCCGACAGCATCAATCCCCAAGCTGCCGTCGGCTCCGTGCACGCCGAGGCCTAGGAAGGATAACGAGGCCTCGGCCAGGATCGCCTGTGCGATGAAGGCAGTCAGCATGATGAGATAGGGCGCGACCACGTTCGGCGCCATATGTCGGAAGATGATGCGCTTGTGGGTATAGCCGGCGGTGCGCGCGGCATCGATATAGGGCATGACCCGAACCGAGAGAGCCGCGGCGCGCACGACGCGTGCGACGCGCGGCACGATCGGAATGGCGATCGCAAAGATCAGGTTCACGTCGACGCCCCCGACCACGGATTTGCGCAGGGCCGCGACCACGACGAGTGCCAGCACGATGAGCGGAAAGGCCAGCAGGACATCGACGAAGCGCTGGATCCAGGTGTCCACCCGGCCGCCAAAATAGGCCGACGCGATGCCAAGGACCGCGCCGATGCCGGAGCCAAGGAATGACGAGGTGAAGCCGATCACGAGCGCCGTTCGCGAGCCATAGATCAGGCGCGAGCAGATATCGCGCCCGAAGGCGTCGGTGCCGCACCAATGCGACCAGGATGGCGGACCGAGAATCGAAGCGAAATCGATCTGCAGCGGGTCATAGGGCGCCACCAGCCCGGAAAAGAGGCCGGCGAACATCATGGCGACGATGATGACGAGGCTGACCGCGCCGAGCGGCTGCTGGCGGCAAAATTCGAAGGCGGCGCCGCGCGGCTTCGCCAACCCCGTGCTGCCGATCGGTGCGGCGATCGTCATGTGTTATACCGGATGCGCGGGTCGAACACCGCATAGAGCAGATCGACCGCGAGATTGACGAGTACGTAGAACGCGGCAATCAGCATCACCATGCCTTGAATCAGCGTGAAATCGTTGCGCGAGACGCTCTGCACGAACAGCATGCCGATGCCGTTCAGGTTGAACACCTGCTCGGTGACCACCAGGCCGCCGATCAGGAACGTGAATTCAAGCCCGATGACGGTGATGGCGGGCAGCAGCGCATTGCGCAAGGCGTGGCGCGAGATGACGAGCTTCTCGAATACGCCCTTTGCGCGCGCGGTCCGGATGTAGTCCTCATTGAGCACTTCGAGCAGCGACGAGCGGATCATCCGTGCCACCACGGCGCAGTAGCGGTATCCGACGGCCAGCGCCGGCCAGATGAGCTGCTTCAGATTGGCGACCGGATCGACGTAGATCGGCGTGAACGTGATCGGCGGAAGCCAGTTGAAGAAGGCGAGCAGGCTCAACATGATCAACATGCCGAACCAGAAGGACGGGAATCGACAAGCCGCCGATGGTGACGATCCTCACGACATAGTCGATCCAGGTGTCGCGAAATAAGGCCGCGGTCGTGCCCAACGGAATCGCGATGCATACGGCGATGATCGTCGCCATGATCGCCACCTGCAGCGATAATTCCAGCCGGATCGCGATCTCCTCGATCACCGGCCGGTCGGTCCACATCGAAGTGCCGAGATCGAGCGTGGCGAGCCCAACCATCCAGTCCGCGAATTGGATCGACGAGCGGCTTGTCGAGGCCGAGCCGATGACGCTCCATCTCGATCGTTTCCTGCGAGACGCTGCCGCCGTCGCCGCGCAGCTTCACTTCCACGACGTCGCCCGGCACCACGCGCAGCATGAAGAAGACGAGCACCGCCACCCCGAGCAGGGTCGGGATCATCAGCAGCAGGCGGTTGACGGTGTAGCGGAGCATCGGGGCAACGCCACGGCCCGAACAATTCGGGCCGTGCCGGGGAGGGCTTTACTGGTTCAGCCAGACCTCGGCGAGATCCGCGCCGAGGTTGTGGCTTGGCGACATTTTCCAGCCCATCACGACCTTGTGGGTCGGCACGATGCGATGCCACCACAGCAGCGGCTGCTGGTAGGCCTGCTCGAACAGCCGCTTCTCGAATGCCCGGATCAAGGCCTTTCGCTGCTCCGGATCGCGCTCGCGAAGGTGCTCGTCGTAGAGCTTGTCGAGCTCGGGGTCCTTCGAGCGCGAGCGGTTCTCCGGCGCGCGGTCGACCGAGAGATACTTGGCAAGCCCGAGGCTCGAATCGTCCATGAACAGGTTCGAGAAGTCGATCGCCACGTCGTGGTTGCCGGCGTTCATGGCCGCAAGATACGGCGCAGTGTCGGACTGCTTGTGCTCGACTTCGACGCCGATCTGCCGCCATTGGTCGACCAGGAAGATACCGGCCGGCGTATAGGGCATGGCAAGGTTGCGGTTCCAGAGCGTGAACTTGAGGTTCGGCACGCCGGCCTCCGCCAGCAGCCTCTTGGCCTCGGCGCGCGAGGCGTTGATGTCCTTGGAGAAGCCTGGGAGCTTCACGAGCTCGGCTTCCGGCGTCGCGAAGGGCGAGCCCGGACGGATCACGCCACCGACCGAGCGCAAGCGTCGAGATGCGTGACAGGCCCTGGCTGCCGCCCCAGCGGTCGATCGCCAGCAGCAGCGCCCTGCGCACCCGCACGTCGTCGAACGGCTTCTTCTCGGTGTTGAACGCAGATCAGCAGGTTGAGCGTCCAGCTCGATTCCTCGATCGCGGATCTTGTCGCCCATCGCCTGAACGAGGCGATCGCGCTCGGCCGGCGAGATGCCGCGGAATTCCGCCAGCACCTGTCCGCCCTGCATCGCGTTGAGCATGGCTGCGGCCTGCAGCGTGAACACGCCCTTGAAGCCGTCGAGATAGGGCAGGCCCTTCTTGAAGTAATTCGTCGTTCTTCTTGCCGGACGACGTGGCTGCCCTTGACGTGCTCGACGAAGATGAACGGACCGGTGCCGTTGATCTTGGTCTTCGGCGCATTCGGATCGGCGGCAAGGTCTTTCGCCGAATAGACGCAGTTCCAAGGCGAGGCGAAATGCTCGAGCATCGCCGCGTTCACGTTCTTCATCTTGAAGACGACGGTGAACGGGTCGGGCGTCTCGATCGTGCCGATGTCGGCGAAGGTCGCCTTGCGCGTGGAAACGACGCCTGCCGGCGGATTGCGCAGGCGCTCGTAGGTCGCCTTCACGTCCGCGGAGGTCAGCGGCGTGCCGTCGTGGAATTTCACGTTCGGATGGAGCTTGAAGGTATAGCTCATCAGGTCCGGCGCGACCGTCCAGGATTCCGCCAGGTCGCCTTCGACCTCGGGAAATTTGGCAAGGTTGAAGCGCACGAGCGTCGAGTAGAACGGCGCCGGCGAAATGCAGCGTCGCATAGGTGTCGCTGCCATGGCAGTCGTAGTGCGGCGTCTCGGCGCTGATCGCGAAAAGCAGCGTGCCGCCGCGTTTGGGCGTTTGCGCTTGTGCCGCTCCCGACCCGAGGGCAATGGCGACGGCCATCAGAGCAAAGGCGGTCAGATTGCGTTTCATTTGCGTATCCTCCTAATCCGCTTTGTCAGCCCCTTGTGTCGTTGACCTCTAGACTTTGATGCACGCGGCATAGTGACCGGGCTTGATCTCCCGAAGCGGCGGCACCACCTGCCGGCATTCCTCGCTGGCAAGCGGACAGCGCGTATTGAAGACGCATCCCGAGGGCGGCGTCAGATGGCTCGGCAATTCACCCTTGATCAGGCGCGGCTCGCGCCCTTTCTCGACTGCCGGGTCGGGCACGGGCGCGGCATCCAGCAGCACTTTGGTGTAGGGGTGCAGCGGGATCGCGATACAAAGCATCGCGTTCCGCGACCTCCATGATGCGTCCGAAATACATCACGACGACCCGCATCGGAGATGTGTCGCACTACCGCGAGATCGTGCGCGATGAACAGATATGCCAGCCCATAAGTGCGCTGCAGTTCCTCGAGCAGGTTCATGATCTGGCCCTGAATCGACACGTCGAGCGCAGACACCGCCTCGTCGCAGACGATGAAAGACGGCTCCATCGCGAGCGCACGCGCGATGCCGACGCGCTGGCGTTGGCCGCCGGAGAGCTGGTGCGGGTAGCGCTCCGCCATTTCCGGCCGCAATCCGACTTGGCCCAACAACTCCTCCACGCGGTCGCGCGCTTTCTTGCCCTTGGGAACGAGGTCATAGACGTGCTAGCGGCTCGCCGATGATCTGCCCAACCGTCATGCGCGGATTAAGCGAGCTATACGGGTCCTGAAAGATCACCTGCATCTTGCGGCGCAGCGCTTTCAGCTCGCTCGGCGAAACGGTCGAAGATTCTTGCCGGCGAGGCGGATCTCGCCAGCGGTCGGTTCTTCCAGCCGCAGGATCAGGCGGCCGACGGTGGTCTTGCCGCATCCCGATTCTCCTACCAGGCCGACAGTCTCGCCTGGATAAATATCGAAGCTCACATCTTCAACCGCACGCACGGCACCGCGTGCGCTCCGCAGGCCCCTTCTGACTTCGAAATGCTTGCTCAGATGTTGCACCGACAGCAACGGTTCGGTTCGCGCAATTGCGGCGCTTCTGGGTGCCTGCGCCGATCGCGGCCCAGGCCAGCGTGCCGGCAGCGATCTCCTCGTGCCGATGGCAACGCGACAAGCTGCCGGTATCGGTCGCGTAGAGCGGCGGCTCTTGATCGCAGACGGGGATGCGATAGGGGCAGCGCGGCGCAAAGTGGCAGCCGGACGGCGGCGATCCCGCATTCGGCGGCAGACCCTTCGATCGTCTCCAGCTTGGCGCCGCGCGGCCGGTCGAGCCGCGGCACCGAGCGCAGTAAGCCCCATGGAATAGGGATGACGCGGGCGGTGGAATATCGTCGTCGGCGTCGCCTTGCTCGACGAGCTGCGCGGCATACATCACGATCACGCGGTCGGCGTAGCGGGCGACCACACCGAGATTGTGGGTGATGATGATCAGCGCGATGTTGAGTCGTGCGCGACAGGTCCTTCATCAACTCAAGGATCTGCGCCTGGATCGTGACGTCGAGCGCCGTCGTCGGTTCGTCGGCGATGATGAGCTTCGGATTGCAGGCCAGCCCGATTGCGATCATCACGCGTTGACGCATGCCGCCGGAGAATTGGTGCGGATATTGATCGAGCCGCCGCTCGGCGATCGGGGATGCCGACGAGCTTCAACAGCTCGACCGCGCGGGCGTGCGCCTGTTCGCGAATTCATCTTGAGATGAATGTGCAGCGGCTCGATGATCTGCAATCCGATGGTCAGGATCGGATTGAGCGAGGTCATCGGCTCCTGGAAGATCATCGAAATGTCGCGGCCGCGAATTTCGCGCATCTGCTCGTCGTCGAGCTCAAGCAGGTGGCGACCGTCGAATGTGATGCGTCCCTTCGGCACCCGGCCGGTGTGGCGGGGCAGGAGCCGCATGATCGACAGCGCCGAGACCGACTTGCCGGATCCCGATTCGCCGACGATGGCGACCACTTCGCCGCGATCGACGTGAAAGCTCAAACCCTCGACCGCGCGAACCACGCCGCGCGAGGTCAAAAAATCGACATGCAAATCCTCGACCTTGAGCAAAGGTGAAGGTTGCTCGCATTGCGCGGAAAGCGGCAGCGTTTCTCCGGCGAGGCACCCGCGTGGCTGCGGGCGCGCCATGCCGACGACGGCTTGCTCCCAACTCGCGACGATCGTCACGTTATTTCTTCTTTATTGTCCCCCGGACAAACGATGGCTGATCGGGCCGGGGCGACGACTTAGACTACAACGGAAAAACCCGCGGCTGGTGCCTGAAGCGCCATGTTTTCGATGCGCGAAATCGCCGCACTGAACGCTCGCGGACCGTTCGACGAACGCCGCTTTCTTCGGCGAATTGCCGCAGCGATATTGCAGCGCGGGCGCGCGCAGCGGAGCTCAAGGTGAGTTTGACCTTCAGGCGATTTGCGGACGATTTTGGACGAGCCGCTGATTTTGACTGGCGCGCCCGAAGGGAGGGAAATCTGAGGTTCCAAACGAGAAAATAACCATTACGGCAGAATAAGTTACCCTGCCGTTAATGGCTGCCGCTAATATGTGCCGCTGATGGAGGTCCCAATGCGGCGCGCCGACTACCTATTCCTGCGACCCGGCTCGCGGAATTGGCATCTTAAATTGCAATCCCCGGCGGGACGCGTTGAGAAGTCGCTTAAGACGCCCGACCGCGTGCAAGCCGAAATACTGGCACTCCCGTTGATCGCTGAGCACAAGGCTCGGCTATTAGAGGCGCGGCTTCGGCTCGAATTCACGTGGCAGCATGAATACGAACCGGGCCGCGAGCATGTCGGTCCCGATGGCGGGCGCATCATCGCGACCGACCGCGAATTAATCCATCTGGACGCAAAGGGCGTGATTACCACCAAGGCCGTCAACGGCAGAGATGCGTTCCAGCTTGTGGGGCGGCAAAAGCTGACTGTGCACTCTCTTGCCGAAGCTTTCACCGGAGTCCGCCCGCGCCGACAAGAGCGCACTGCGGACGATGCCATCATTGAGACGTACCTGGAACATGCAAATATCACCGGCCACAGTGAGCGTGAAACGCGAGCGGTGTGGGCGCTTTTCAAGCAACTCACGGAAGGCAAACCGTTGAAGGACGCGATCCGCGACGACGGCCGCAAAGTCGTCCAACATTTCGAGCGCCAAGGACTCAAGAGCGCAACAATTCAGAAAAAGATTACGTGGCTTAATGCAGCGGTCAATCTGGCAATCAAAGAGTCGAAGCTGACGTTCAATCCATTCTCTAGTGTCGTTCCGAGACGCGACGACAAGCAGGTGCGACTCCCGCTCAGCGAAGCGGACATTAAGAACGTGAAGGGGAACCTTGGCCAGCTTGATAAGAGCGACCAGTTGCTATTCCGCCTGCTCGCCGCCACTGGCATGAGGCTGTCGGAAGCATTCGAGATTGACGGCGAAATGAAGGAGCACGGCTGTCGCTATGTCATCGTCGGCCACAAGACGCCGCAATCACATCGCCGCATTCCATTGCCGGCGGCCGTGCTGCCCTATCTGCCCAAGGTTATTCGTGGGCCGTTATTTGCCGGCGGGACACCAGCGGCGTCAAAGCGGCTCAACAAGTTCATTCGCCGCATCGGCATTGTCGATAAGGGCAAGGTAGTCCATTCCTTGCGACACCGGGCGCAAGACCGATTGCGAGCCGCCGGTTGCCCCGTCGATTACCGTTGGGCGTTGCTTGGCCACGAAGTGGAGACAGTCGCCGAGGGCTACGGTAAAGGCTTCCCCGTGCCGCTGCTCAAGCGATGGATTGATAAGATCGGAATTTGAACCTACCCGGCGCTGCCGGGATCGGTCGCGGCTAGCATTCCACGAAGGTAGATGGCGCTTCTCTCGCGCAAGGGGTCTTGGCGACCGCCCGTCTGATCCAAGGCAGCCTCGGAGAGGAGCAAAATGGCCCATTAACCATCTCAAGCGAACTGATTCGCTTCCGAGAAATCCCATTCCTACATCACTGACAGCGTACAAGAGCCGGGCATCGACGGATTGGCCCGCACCAGCCTGCGCTTCTCCTCGCAAGGTGGTCCGTAAACGCGGTTGGTGCCGAGATGGCACCCGCAAACCAAGGAGGATCTCCATGGCTCCCCCGCGTCCCTATTGGCAAGGCTACCTCAAGCTATCCCTAGTCTCGTGCCCGATCGCGCTCTACACCGGGACATCATCGACCGAGCGGGTGTCGTTCCGCCAGATCAATAAGAAGACCGGCAATCGTCTGCGGCAGCAGCTGGTCGACGACGTCACCCGAGAGCCTGTCGAAGGCCCCGATAAGGGTCGCGGCTACGAGTACGCGAAGAACGCGTATATCCCGGTGGATGACGATGAACTCGACGCCATCGCGATCGAGAGCAACCACGCCATCGAAATCGACTCGTTCGTTCCACGCGAGCAGCGTGCGAACGCGTGGCACCTTCGCGCGAAAAGCGCTTCCTAATCCGCGCGCGTAACCTGTTGGTCTCAATGCGCGCGCGTTGCATGTTAGGTTAAGCCCTGTTCACATTTCGAAATGTTTCGACTGTGTGTTCAGTGGATAACTCAGCGCGCCTTTGACGTGACTCTCGATCCGCCGCACTATTGCGCAGCGGCGCATCGCATCGTGTCTCACCGACCCGCCCCTTCTTTTCACAAACGCTCCGATAGGACCGCGTCAGGAGTACGTGATGTCTGTAGTTTTCGACAAAATTGGCAAGTCTTTTGGCTATGGACGAGGGCGACGAGTGTCGATCGGACGCGATGGCAAGGACTTTACCGTAGCTTTCCAACCCGAAGACCACGTTATTTTCCGGCATCATAGCGCGAAAGCATTGAGACATGTCTGTCGTAAGCTTCGTTGGGAAATCATAGAAGATACGTCTATCCCGGATAACCTGGAGGACATGCGCGCGTATCTGAGCGGATTAGGATTGGAATGAGGGCTCGCTGACGCGCCGCGTTGCGCCGACGCAACTCCTCAGGGGCTCATACCGGGCCTTTCGTTTGGTAAAGCTAAATAACTAACATCTGTGATCGCAACCAAGATCAGCGTGCCGAACGTCGCCATAGCGAATAGCGCAACTATGATAAGTAATCCGGCGTGGACTTTGGACATTTGGGTGCGCCTCCCGGCGGCGAACACACGGCCATTTTAGCGGACTTGCAGCGGTCATTCGTAAAACCAAGCTAAGCTGCGACTGTCGGCAAGTACGATCTGCAAGGTCATCGGTATGAGTGTAATTGCTATCGTAACGGTAGCAGTCGTGCTTTCAAATGCGCAGGTGTCGGGGGATGGCGGGGACAATCGGAGGGGACCGACTGGGGATGTGCTATGTCATCACGCAACACAAGTGACCCGCAACACTGGCGCGAGCGAGCGGCCCAGATGCGGCGAACGAATAACAAGCGTCTGAGAAACCTTTCTGGCACGTTGACACGAGCAATTTTTAACGCGCTCCCGCAGCAGCCAAAGGTGTCAAGCGGCGCGCCGACGCGATGGGTTAAGGGTGCCGCATGCCGCTTCCGAAGACGATAAATACCCTAAAGAACTTTCAGCGGTTCCTGAAGTCACGCTGTAATGCATGCGAAGTAACTATTCGATGGAGGTTAGATATGATCCTTATGAATCCGCCAAGTCACACTTCTTCGATACGAGCAGCTGGGGTGCATTTTGCGACGTCACCCTAACTTTGAAACAAGCTCGTCAGCCCGACAGCGGCGGTTGGGTAAAGATAGACGACTATCGGTGCAGACAGGCTTTTCGTCACTTCATGAACCTGCTCAACAGAGCAACTTATGGAGCGGCGTTTCGTCGATACGGCAAAAGCCTTCGTGTATTACCCGTACTCGAAAAAGGCGAAGTCTGTGCCCGCGCATTACGTTCATGGGACCGTGGCACGTCAGGTCGATGGCATATTCATTGCGCAATTGAGTTGCCCTCGCACTTCGACGGTATCGCCCTTGAGAACCTAATCCGCGACTGTTGGGCGAAGGTCGAGTGGGGTCATGGCCGAATTCTCGTCCGCGACGGTGCGAACGCGGGTTGGATCACCTACATGTTGAAAGACCGCCAGAAGTCAGAGTTCGACGGTTTCGTTGACTGCATAATTATAGAGTCTTTGCACAATCCAATTGTTGACGCGTAGACGTTCTTTTGGAATGGGACTCTTCAGAGACAAAGCCTCAGCAAGGGCGATTGGTTAGCAGTCGCCTTGTTCCCTGCTATTGCTTAATCCGTCGGCAGCGCGCCGCTCGCTCCTCGCGCGCGCGTAGAGACTAGCGAGTATGGTCAACGCGGCCAAATTCTCCTGATCGTTCCGAGCGGCACGCTGCACCCCGACCAGAAACCATAAAAAGAACAACACCGAGCACCCACTGGCACTGCTGCAGAATTTGCCGTCGTTGATCAATGACCCCGTAGCTCGCTGCGCTCGCCGCCGACCTCACCTGCGCGGCCACGACCAGGCGAAGCCACCAGCATCATCCGGCCGCGACGACGATCGACGATGATGCTCCGCAGGTGAGGTCGGCGGCGAGCGGAGCTACGCGGTGGCTTCGCCTGGTCGTGGCGCCCGAGCTCCATCCCAATCATCGCCTCGAACCGAAATTGCTAAAAAGGAATCGCTCGATGACCGTGACGTCGACAGCACCATCTGCCGCCGAGGCGGCTCGCGCCGCTCGAGCAAATCCGTCGGCAGCGCGCCGCTCGCTCCTCGCGCGCGCGTAGAGACTAGCGAGTATGGTCAACGCGGCCAAATTCTCCTGATCGTTCCGAGCGGCACGCTGCACCCCGACCAGAAACCATAAAAAGAACAACACCGAGCACCCACTGGCACTGCTGCAGAATTTGCCGTCGTTGATCAATGACCCCGTAGCTCGCTGCGCTCGCCGCCGACCTCACCTGCGCGGCCACGACCAGGCGAAGCCACCAGCATCATCCGGCCGCGACGACGATCGACGATGATGCTCCGCAGGTGAGGTCGGCGGCGAGCGGAGCTACGCGGTGGCTTCGCCTGGTCGTGGCGCCCGAGCTCCATCCCAATCATCGCCTCGAACCGAAATTGCTAAAAAGGAATCGCTCGATGACCGTGACGTCGACAGCACCATCTGCCGCCGAGGCGGCTCGCGCCGCTCGAGCAAATCCGTCGGCAGCGCGCCGCTCGCTCCTCGCGCGCGCGTAGAGACTAGCGAGTATGGTCAACGCGGCCAAATTCTCCTGATCGTTCCGAGCGGCACGCTGCACCCCGACCAGAAACCATAAA
Source organism: uncultured Alphaproteobacteria bacterium (assembly GCA_963724715.1). Taxonomy (GTDB): domain Bacteria; phylum Pseudomonadota; class Alphaproteobacteria; order Rhizobiales; family Xanthobacteraceae; genus BOG-931. The sequence continues at coordinate 2,272,349 of CAVRVV010000009.1, forward strand.
AAGAACAACACCGAGCACCCACTGGCACTGCTGCAGAATTTGCCGTCGTTGATCAATGACCCCGTAGCTCGCTGCGCTCGCCGCCGACCTCACCTGCGCGGCCACGACCAGGCGAAGCCACCAGCATCATCCGGCCGCGACGACGATCGACGATGATGCTCCGCAGGTGAGGTCGGCGGCGAGCGGAGCTACGCGGTGGCTTCGCCTGGTCGTGGCGCCCGAGCTCCATCCCAATCATCGCCTCGAACCGAAATTGCTAAAAAGGAATCGCTCGATGACCGTGACGTCGACAGCACCATCTGCCGCCGAGGCGGCTCGCGCCGCTCGAGCAAATCCGTCGGCAGCGCGCCGCTCGCTCCTCGCGCGCGCGTAGAGACTAGCGAGTATGGTCAACGCGGCCAAATTCTCCTGATCGTTCCGAGCGGCACGCTGCACCCCGACCAGAAACCATAAAAAGAACAACACCGAGCACCCACTGGCACTGCTGCAGAATTTGCCGTCGTTGATCAATGACCCCGTAGCTCGCTGCGCTCGCCGCCGACCTCACCTGCGCGGCCACGACCAGGCGAAGCCACCAGCATCATCCGGCCGCGACGACGATCGACGATGATGCTCCGCAGGTGAGGTCGGCGGCGAGCGGAGCTACGCGGTGGCTTCGCCTGGTCGTGGCGCCCGAGCTCCATCCCAATCATCGCCTCGAACCGAAATTGCTAAAAAGGAATCGCTCGATGACCGTGACGTCGACAGCACCATCTGCCGCCGAGGCGGCTCGCGCCGCTCGAGCAAATCCGTCGGCAGCGCGCCGCTCGCTCCTCGCGCGCGCGTAGAGACTAGCGAGTATGGTCAACGCGGCCAAATTCTCCTGATCGTTCCGAGCGGCACGCTGCACCCCGACCAGAAACCATAAAAAGAACAACACCGAGCACCCACTGGCACTGCTGCAGAATTTGCCGTCGTTGATCAATGACCCCGTAGCTCGCTGCGCTCGCCGCCGACCTCACCTGCGCGGCCACGACCAGGCGAAGCCACCAGCATCATCCGGCCGCGACGACGATCGACGATGATGCTCCGCAGGTGAGGTCGGCGGCGAGCGGAGCTACGCGGTGGCTTCGCCTGGTCGTGGCGCCCGAGCTCCATCCCAATCATCGCCTCGAACCGAAATTGCTAAAAAGGAATCGCTCGATGACCGTGACGTCGACAGCACCATCTGCCGCCGAGGCGGCTCGCGCCGCTCGAGCAAATCCGTCGGCAGCGCGCCGCTCGCTCCTCGCGCGCGCGTAGAGACTAGCGAGTATGGTCAACGCGGCCAAATTCTCCTGATCGTTCCGAGCGGCACGCTGCACCCCGACCAGAAACCATAAAAAGAACAACACCGAGCACCCACTGGCACTGCTGCAGAATTTGCCGTCGTTGATCAATGACCCCGTAGCTCGCTGCGCTCGCCGCCGACCTCACCTGCGCGGCCACGACCAGGCGAAGCCACCAGCATCATCCGGCCGCGACGACGATCGACGATGATGCTCCGCAGGTGAGGTCGGCGGCGAGCGGAGCTACGCGGTGGCTTCGCCTGGTCGTGGCGCCCGAGCTCCATCCCAATCATCGCCTCGAACCGAAATTGCTAAAAAGGAATCGCTCGATGACCGTGACGTCGACAGCACCATCTGCCGCCGAGGCGGCTCGCGCCGCTCGAGCAAATCCGTCGGCAGCGCGCCGCTCGCTCCTCGCGCGCGCGTAGAGACTAGCGAGTATGGTCAACGCGGCCAAATTCTCCTGATCGTTCCGAGCGGCACGCTGCACCCCGACCAGAAACCATAAAAAGAACAACACCGAGCACCCACTGGCACTGCTGCAGAATTTGCCGTCGTTGATCAATGACCCCGTAGCTCGCTGCGCTCGCCGCCGACCTCACCTGCGCGGCCACGACCAGGCGAAGCCACCAGCATCATCCGGCCGCGACGACGATCGACGATGATGCTCCGCAGGTGAGGTCGGCGGCGAGCGGAGCTACGCGGTGGCTTCGCCTGGTCGTGGCGCCCGAGCTCCATCCCAATCATCGCCTCGAACCGAAATTGCTAAAAAGGAATCGCTCGATGACCGTGACGTCGACAGCACCATCTGCCGCCGAGGCGGCTCGCGCCGCTCGAGCAAATCCGTCGGCAGCGCGCCGCTCGCTCCTCGCGCGCGCGTAGAGACTAGCGAGTATGGTCAACGCGGCCAAATTCTCCTGATCGTTCCGAGCGGCACGCTGCACCCCGACCAGAAACCATAAAAAGAACAACACCGAGCACCCACTGGCACTGCTGCAGAATTTGCCGTCGTTGATCAATGACCCCGTAGCTCGCTGCGCTCGCCGCCGACCTCACCTGCGCGGCCACGACCAGGCGAAGCCACCAGCATCATCCGGCCGCGACGACGATCGACGATGATGCTCCGCAGGTGAGGTCGGCGGCGAGCGGAGCTACGCGGTGGCTTCGCCTGGTCGTGGCGCCCGAGCTCCATCCCAATCATCGCCTCGAACCGAAATTGCTAAAAAGGAATCGCTCGATGACCGTGACGTCGACAGCACCATCTGCCGCCGAGGCGGCTCGCGCCGCTCGAGCAAATCCGTCGGCAGCGCGCCGCTCGCTCCTCGCGCGCGCGTAGAGACTAGCGAGTATGGTCAACGCGGGGCAGCTCCATCTTATTGCTGTCGGCGCCGCGTGCCGCTGCCGCTGCACCAGGTCAACGGATAGAGAGCACGACTGAGACCCGCTGCTCGCGCGCGCCTCGCGGGAAGTCGCGGAAAGAAATCACCCCATGTGAGCACCGCAATACTCACGCCCCTATCCAGCCCGCGCGCTCAGCGGTAGTCAAGGTTGTCCCGACTACTTGCGCTGCAAACGCACCACCACGTCAACGCGAACGATTTCGTAGCCTGCCGGTGGCACTGGGGTTTCATCGACCGCAAAGTTAATCAGCGGGATATCCATCAACTCGTGGCTATCCTCCAAATAATAATGATGGTGTTCCGTGTTGTTGGTATCAAAGTAAGATCTCGAAGACTCGATTCCGACCTGTCGCAAAAGGCCGACCTCTGTAAACTCATGCAAAGTGTTATAAACGGTTGCGAGTGATACCGAGACTTTAGCTTGGTTTGCTTCCTCAAAGAGCACTTCCGCTGAGATGTGACGATTGCCTTTAGCGAACAAAATTTTGCATAAAGCAATGCGTGTTCGCGTTGCGCGGAGCCCAATCTCGTGCAACCTTTTTCTGATCTGGTTCGCCGCCTTGCGGCTGCGCAGGCACGCAAGTATTTCGGGCTCAGAATGTGATCCGTGGTCAAGTTCGGCCAAAGACGACTGGTTCATATCGTACTCCGCACTTTTTAGAACCCTCAATGACATCGTGTTGGCAAGCAAGCTTCGCCCGGTCTTGCGAACGTGCTCCTTTCAAACGCCACGGAATTCATTTGACTGGCAAAAACGTGATGATCGTCCGCGTTGCGAAAATCTACCATAATCCCTGGTGCCGCTAACGCGCCCCGCACTCGCAAGGCGAAATCGGCTCGGATCTTTTTATTCGGCGTCAAATGTGCTTGACCGTTCCGAAACCAGCTAAATTGGTTGACGCCACTTTGGTTGGAAACCCACCCGCCGCTTCCCGGCGAAGTGGCGGGTGGCTCTCTCTTGCTTTCCTTAAGTTGCTCGTCCCAAGGCGACCGAACTCCGCCGATCGGTCGCCCGACGGCCTACATTTCAGATTCGGCTTTCACGCGGCGCGTACCGCTCGAACGGCGCTTAGTGTGCCATTCCAAAGCTCGATCCGGGCCTGGATGCTGTCGCACGCGGCGCGCAGAGCGCGTTCGCTCCTTTGAGGAGAATCCCCGACCAGATTGTCGAGCAGTTCCCTCCCCATTGGACCGTGACAGTCACCATCGAGCTCAATGTGCCGCTCAATGTAATAAATAAAATGACGCAGGCGATTCTTGTCGTTCTTCATTCCAGGGAGGGTCTTCTGAAGTCTGCTGAACATCTCAGGGATAATGTCCTCACGACCATAAAAAAATGCCGCTAAGACCTCTTCCGTCGACCCCGACTGGGCCAACTTCATCGTATGCGCAACAAAGGCTCGTACATGAAGCGGTACGCCAGTCCGCACCATACCCGCTTCGACCGAAGTGACGGCCGCCAGCGAGCGAAACGTTTCGAATTGGCGGGTGCTGGCACCGACGTCCCCCATGGCACGGAGGTAGAGATCGAGGTGGCTGACATAGTGGCCGTCCAAATCGACATCTGTCTCCTCGCCAATCACAATGTCGTTGATCAGACGTGCCGCCCGTGCATTGTCCGCCGGAAACCACGGCACTTTTGTGCATGTTAGGTCTTGCTGCAGCCGCTTCAGCAGCGACATAAAATCCCAGACGGCGAAGACGTGATCTTCCATAAATCGCTTCAAATCCTCCACGGAAACGACCTCCGCGTAGATGGGATGGTCCAGCAGCCGCGCGCGAAGGGTGACGAGGTGGTGACGAACCTGTTTTGACATGTTTTGACCTCCATTTCATCATGTTTGACCTTGTTCGCATGGATTGCGAAAATCAGATCCATGCTCCGCCGCTGCTGTGTAGCTGTGATTACCGAAGAATATGTTCAAGAAAATATTTTGACTGACGGTATTGTCGCGCCAGTTGGATGCGCCTCGCCGACTCATTCATGGCCGCTTACAGCCATTTCGCTCGGCGTTCTCGCGTCATACCCGATACATCTCTTCTGGTCTGGCCGTCGTTATGCTGGTTTTGAGAGTCGCCGTCGCTCGCAGCAACGCAACGCGCTCAACCATATCGCGACATGCTGACGCAGCATATGATAGACGACGGGCTCCTGGGCGGCTTTCAGCCGATGATCTGCGGCCCCTTCTGCAGCAATGTTTCGTACGGTGTGGATACATTGCACTTGTAAGTCAAAACTAAATTATTTGTCATTTAAGTTTTGCTTGGAACGGTTCGGCGCGATTGAGAGTTTAAGGAACGCTCCGAAGCAATCCTACTGCTTGTAAGTCAAGTGGCTTGCACAATCGAGACACGCAACGCCAGAGAGAGGTTCGATGTCGTATCCTACCGAGCACCGCCGCCTAACCAAACAGAAAATTGTTCGGAGCGCACGGCGACTTTTCAACCGCTGTGGATTCGATACGGTGTCAATCGACGACGTTATGGCTGATGCCGGGCTCACCCGGGGAAGTTTCTATAGTTACTTTGAGAGCAAGGGTGATCTTTACGCCGAAGCAGTCACCCAAATTTTAGATGAAAAGCAGCTTTTAAGCAGCGACGGAGTCAGCATCGATCCGCGTGCTGTTGACAGCGCGGCTCAGTTCGTCCGCGATTATCTTTCGCGCGAGCATTTCGAGGATATCGACGGAACCTGCCCCCTGATCGCTTTTCCGACCGATTTTTTGCGCGGGGAGCACCGTGTTCGACAAGCATTTGAAACCGTGCTCAGGGTTATGATCGATGTTTTTGAGCAGGCATCGCGGCGTAATGGACAGGCGGCCCGATCCCGGGCTCGCGCGATCGCGACGCTATGCGTTGGCGGTATGGTGTTGGCGCGCTCGATCGAGGATCGCGTGCTCGCCGACGAAATACGCGAAGCCGCGATGGCCGTCGCGCTGTCGCTTGGACAGTGGCCGCGCCGAACGTCGAATGAGTGGCGACAGAGCGCGTAAACCGCCCGGCTGCGTGCGGGTCGGCCTTAGTTTCCCACTGCCGGGGCCGGCGGGCGTTCTGATAGTGTCCAAACCTGAAACCGAACGAGCGCCAAAGGGCGGCGGCATTCAATTGATCCATAGCGCGGCAGAAATTGACCCTTAACGTAGCTCCACCTCCTACAATTACCGCAGTGCAAAAGGGCTCTTCAATCACCTCTTCGGCGGGCAGCAGCATCCATCTGGCACGGTAAGCTAAGCGTATCTGCATTCTTTCAGCGCGGCGGACACATGCGGGCGGAATAAGCTCGATCAGCGTTAATTGGCGAAGGGATGTAGCTTGCCACGCTGCGCTAAACGAATTGGCCTTCGCCGAGTGGAATGGTTTTCTGCGTGCTGGGAGCGAATAATTCCTCCACTGCAATTCGTCGCGGGGTGAGACCCTGCTCATGATTGTATTGCAGCAAGGCTTCGAGGGACGCGCGGTTAGGCTCGACGCCGTAGGGATACCAGTCGCTCCCAAACACCGACTGCTCCTCTTCGATCATGGCTTGTAGCCAGCCGAATGTCGCCTTTGGCGAACCGGTTTCAAGTAACAGCCGACAGCAAAGATCCTTTGCGGCGCAGAAAGCATTGTAGAGGCTGAGTGCGACCCAAGGATCTCGCTCATAGACGTCGCGCCGGATGACTACCGTGTGCATGATCGGATAGATCTTGGTTCGGCGATAATAATCCCGCTCAAGTTCGCGATAATTCGGAAACAGACGCCGCACCGTCGGGGCGCCACGGCGAAAGCTAAGTGGATTGTTTCCGGTAATAAGGAAATCGATGTCCCCGCACTCTAGCATGTCGCTCAACTCCCGGCCGGGCGGCGCGGGTTTGACATGCACATCGGCAGGTATGCTCAAATGCATGCGATCCGCCCGCCCCTGGATCCATTCTATCTGGCTAGGACGGACGCCATATTCATGCTCGAGCACACCGCGGGCCATCACAGCTGCGGTCTGGCTGTATTCAGGAACGCCGCCGCGCTTGCCTATCAGATCCTTTGGACCTTCGATGCCGCTATTGGTGTTAATGAAGATGTACCCGTGCCGGAACACGCGGGAGAGGAAGGCCGGAATCGCTATGAAGGGACATTCGCCCTTTCCGACGAGGCTGATGTAGTTCGATATCGACATTTCGGAGATGTCGAATTCCTTGTATTGCAGCATGCGCCAAAACAATTCTGCAGGCTGGCCGCCGACACAAGTAAGTTCAATTCCTTGCGGCCGAACCGTTCCGTTACGCAGCGCTTCGGTCCGGTCATATGGACCGCAGGCGAGGCTCAGGCGCATATTGGGCATCGGTTTCTCCAAAGCGACGTGAATCCATATGCCGGTGACGATCGGCTTTAGTCGGGCTTGATATTAGCCTGTCGGATCACCTTGCCCCATTTCTCGGTTTCTTCGGCAATGAGCATGGCGAATCCATCGGGTGAATGAGATAATGTAGTTCCGCCAAGGCCGGTAATGCGCGCATCGAATGCGGCATCCGCGAGCGCCGCGTTGATCTCGCTGTTGAGCTTGTCAATAATCTCCGCTGACGTGTTCTTCGGAGCGCCGATGCCTTGCCATAAGCTTCCCTCGTAGCCTGGCAAATAATCACTTAATGGCGGCACTTCCGGCAGAGTATTTACGCGAGTAGCGGCGGTGACCGCCAACGGTCGTAGCCTCCCGTCCCTTAGGTAACCGAGCGAAGTCGGCACATTGTCAAACATGACCTGCACTTGCCCGGCCAGCAGATCGGCCAGAGCAGGCGGCGCCCCCCGATATGGGATATCCACGATTTCGACGCCGGTCATCAACATAAACAGCACACCATACATGTGAATTATGCTGCCATTGCCGCCTGAGCCTAAGCTGATCTTGCCTGGATTGGCCTTGGCGTAGGAAATGAACTCGGGAACTGTTTTGGCAGGCACCGATGGGTTCACTTCCATCACGCCAGGAGTGCGCATGATGCTCGCGATTGGCGCTATATCGCGATTGAAGTTGAAATTTAGATTATTGAAGAGTGTTGAGTTGATTGCGTGGTTAGAGCCAACCAGAAGGAGGGTATAGCCGTCCGGAGCGGAATTTATGACTGCCTCGGTTGCGATATTGCCGCTGGCACCAGTGCGGTCCTCAATTACGAACGGCTGGCCGAGCCGAGCCGATAACCTCTCTCCAATTAAGCGTGCGAGGGTGTCGCTCGTGCTGCCCGGAGGGAAGCCAACGATAATATGCACCGGCCGCAAAGGGTAAGTATCGGCCCTTGCGATCCGCGAGATTACCGGGAGCGCGGCAGCACCGGCTGCCAAATTCAGAAATTTACGGCGGGGAAGTTTCATATGGATGTCCTGCTAGTTAGCGCCAGCCGCAACCGGCCAGTACTGCCAAGCGCGGAAATGAATTGCCACCTTCCAATGCCGATTGCCATTTACCCCGTCCCCAATGGGATGGAGGAAGAATATCACGCACCAATCGGCAGGTCTGGCCCTCAGCGGTCCAGGTGACCGATGCCAAGCGCGGCAGTTATCGAGGGAAGTTCGGACGCGCTAGCGAGTGATCGGCGCGGCAGCTAGTGACCGAAGCAGACTCATGCGGTGCAGCAAAATTCCGCTATTCGATCACCTCGTTGGCGCTAGATAGCAATGTGGTCGGAACTGTAAGACTAAGCGCCTTGGCGGTTTTGAGGTTGATCACCATTTCATACGTCGTCGGCGCCTGGACCATTGAAACTGCCAAAGTGACGTTATGGGTTAAAAGCCGATATTCGACAACGCCATCCGGGCCGCGGGCGCCGTGCCCGTAATACCGCCTCCGGCTGTCGCGCGCCACCCCGTAGCTCGCATCGCGCCGCCGGCGCCCGCCATCATCAGCGCCTCGCGCGCGCGAGTAGTGAGAGAGATGGTGAACGCAGGATCAGCAGCATCATTCGACCCAACCGCCCGAGCGCAGCCCGCCTCACGCGCGCGTAGAAACCGAGCGGATAAGGTTAACCCCGGGCAATTACCCGACTGCCGCGACGCGGCGACCCATGGCACAACACCGTCACTCGATCATGTTAGCAAAGTGTCCCGAATTAATGGCTCATTAGGCTTTTACATTATGGCAGATTTTACATCTTCGCCACATATTCAACATCGGTAACTGTTCGGCGATTTTCCGAGAACATTTGTGCTACCGCTCAATCTCGTCTCCGATCTCGAAAAGGCAATTACGAATAAGTCGGCCGAAGCCGGCGCGATGTTGAATCAAATAACCGATCTCTTTCTGCTCGACGTAGGACATTATTCCGTTGAACAATTGGACGTGTACGACGTCATTTTAAAGAAACTGATTGCCAAGGTCGAAGTCGCTGCTCGCGCGATGCTTGCTCGACGACTTGCGCTGGTGAATAAAGCGCCACCTAATACAATCCGATCGCTCGCCCTTGATGACGCGATTGAAGTCGCGGAGCCAATTCTCTCCCAATATAGCGCTCTAGACGACGATATTCTTACTCAATGCATCGCAATAAAAGGGCAGGAGCATCTGCTCGCTATTGCCACTCGCAATAAGATCAGCGAGACGGTCAGTTACCAGTTGATAGCAAAGGGCAGCAACAGAGTTCTTGGCACACTAGCCAGCAATCCAGGCGCAGCAATTTCCGATCCGAGTTTCGGGGTGCTCGTCCAAAAAAGTGCCAATGATGATTGGCTATTAGAATGCGTCGCTGGAAGAAGGGATATTCCCGAGCATCACCTTCGCGAACTCCTATCCAAGGCGTCAGAAATCGTGCGGCAAAGACTAATAACGGCCAACCCAGGGCTTGGCGATATAATTCAACAAATCTTACCCCTTAAGGGATCATCGGCTGCAGACAAGACACCAAATCCAGTGAAGGATTACAGCACGGCCGAGCGTGCGGTCAAATCGCTGCAACTCACCGAGACGGTCGTAATAGAATTTGCGAGGGAAAAGAAGATTGCAGAAATGGTCGTCTCAATCGCGCAGCTATCCCGTCTTTCAGTGTATGAGATTGAACGGTTGTTTATGGGAACGTGGACAAGCCCCGTTGCCGTTATTCTGAAGGCACTTGGTTTCCACTTGTCGGCGATAGACGTAATTTATAATTCGCGACTGTCAACTGGTGAGGTAATTCGAGGCGATTTAATACAGACAAAAGCGGAGTTCATTGCGATCCGTCGTCCTACTGCCGAGCGCATTTTGCGCTTTTTCTACGCGAAAAGGGCCGTCACGATGTCAAACCTCACGGGAGGTACTTCCCGGGGCCATCGCGTCAATTAATGCTCTGCACATGTGCCTAATTTGGCCCCTGCACTTGCTGCCCACAGGGCGACGATAGAGCCTGCGAGCGGACCACCGCCTGCTTGAATCTGCCCCGACGAGAACGTCAGCGGCAGCCGGGACGCACACCGCTCGCGCGGGTCCATCGAACGCTGCAACAAGCCATCACGCTGACGGGTGTGCCGAGCGAATGGCGCCTGTTCTGCGCTGTTGCTGAGTGAGCCGCAATGCCCCGGCCATCTGGCTAGTAGCCGCCCATATGCGGCGATGCCATATCCTGCCTGTGCACAGTTGCATTGGAGAACTTTCTAATGGCCGAATCCATCAATCCACTTGTCGCGTTTTCTGATCATGCCGCACAGCTGGTCGAGCACACCGGCGGCAGCATCGTCGCTGTTCACGGCGGTGGCCGAGGGTCCTCGAGTGGCATCCACTGGCGTTCCGGAGTCATCGTCACCGCTGAAGAGGTTTTGGAGCGGGACGAGGACGTCAAGATTACGCTTCCCAGTGGGCGCCTAGTTAAGGCCTCGCTCGCGGGTCGGGACCCCAGTACAGACGTCGCAGTGCTGCGCTTCCAGCCGGATGGACTGCCTGCAGCGTCGACCACCGATGCGGCGCCGCTGCGACCAGGTCACGTCGTCCTGGCAGTCGGAAATCACGAAGGTGCGCCGGTCGCTAGCCTCGGCGTCGTCGCCACTGTGGGAGGGCCCTGGCACAGTCTTCGCGGCGGCACTATCGATAACCTCATTCGCGTAGATCTTGTACTCAGCCGGGCGGCTGAGGGTGGCGCCCTCATCGACGCGCAAGGACGCGTCGTCGGCATGGCCGTCCTGGGGCCGCGTCGCCGCGTGCTTGCCATTCCTACATCGACAATTGATCGCGTCGTCGATCAGCTCCTCGCGAAAGGTCATGTTTTTCGGGGATATCTTGGTGCCGGTCTGCAGCCACTGCGGCGCGGACGCCCCTCCCATGACCCGCAGCCTGCGGGCAGCGGGCGTGGCGTTCTCGTCGTGAGCATTGATCCGGATGGGCCGGCCGCGCGCGCCGGGCTGCTCGTGGGTGACATCGTCATGACCTGGAATGCAAAACCGATCGATCGCGTGCGCGATGTCATGCATCTGCTGGGCGTGGACAGCGTCGGTGCTACTGTCGATTTGCAACTGATCCGCGGCGGCGCTCCGACGACACTCAAGGTTGCTCTCGGCGAGCGACCGGTGGCTTAAGCGTGCGGCAGAATGGCCGCCGCCGCACAGCGGACGAGGCCGTACGTCCATGACCGCCGTCGCGATTTATTCCGCCGATCCGGTCCTACGCTGCAGCCTCGAACAGCTGCTGCGCGAAGATCCGGCCATGACCGTCGTCGGTGTCGCGGACAATCCGTCAGCTATACTCCGACTGATCGAGCAAAATCACGTCGACGCCGTACTGGCCGACTCGCCGCCGCACGATCAGTTGGCCGAATGGCGAACCCTACACGGCGAAACAGCCTTCGTGGTTCTTGTTGACGAGTATAACGATGAGGACGGCATCGAGGCGCTCAATGCAGGGGCCCAAGGTATCCTGTCGCGCTTGGTGGAGCGCAGCGAAATCGTCGTCGCTATCAAGGCGGTCACCAATGGCCTTGTTGTCTTGCCGCGCGAACTCCTGCCGACGCTGCTCAACGCAGGCTCGCGCGCTGATGAGGTACTCGATGGCAATGACGCAGTCCGCACACTGCTGACGGCCCGCGAGCTCGAAGTCCTTGCAGCGCTGGCAGACGGCGCCTCCAACAAAGCGATCGCACGTCGATTGGGAATCTCTTTTCACACCGCCAAGTTTCACGTCGCCGCCATTCTCACCAAGCTCAATGCGGACAGCCGGACTGAAGCGGTCACGAGGGCTGCACAACTCGGTCTCGTGATGCTTTGAACCACCAAGTGAACTTTTTTGTTTGTTTTTGCAGCCCACGTTCCTTTGAAATCTATTAAACGGACGTCAGCCACCTCTGTACGACCACATCGCCCGAGGCGGCGCCGGGCCAGCTCTTTCAGAAATGTCCTGTATTCAAATTTCTGACCCGCCGAAAATTGAAAGCAAGCATTCCAACGATCTTGCCGACGACAGCAGCGAGAAAGCCCCAAGCCATAACGCGAAGCAAGATAGCCAAAATCGACAACGTCCAAGAACCCCAATGGCAAATATACCACGTACTGGCGAGGACAAGCGCTATTGCCAGAAAGCGCGCGCCCATTGCACAACCGCAGCTGTCCCCCGGACTGCCTCGGGTAATTCGAGCGGGAAGCCTTGAACGCCTCACATGAAAATTCTGACGTAGGGTACGTGTGCGGATCATGAGAATTTCGCCCAATCATTGATCTTGGCAAGACAGCGGTGAAGTTTCTGACAGTCCGTTCTCCCCTTTTCAGTTCTCTCTATATCAATCGCCGCCTTACATCCGATCCAAATAGAGTGACCTTCCGTCCGGCTGAGTCACTGAATTATCGGCCAGATGGCGGTGTCAAAGGGTTGTGAGGGGATGCCGTTGGCCACTACAAACAGCGATGAGTCGCCGAGTTCGATATCCGCCGGTATGACGACGTTTGTGGTCACGACGGCCGTGCCGGTCGCGACCCCCATGGAGGGGATCATATTGCCGTTGGCATCTACGGTTGTGTGGTTGAACGTTCGGCAATACCGGACATGTCCGCTTGCTTTGTTGATGATTCTTACCAGCGGGTAATTTGTTGCCGTCTGAGAATCATCACCATAGGCTACTGCTTGGGAGAGTCCATTAAACTGCAGGCCAGAAATCTGAATTGTACTTCCTGGCACCGGATTTGTCGGGCAGGTCTGTATTACCGGCCGAAAACTGTCTTGCGGCATCGCTGCACTGGAATTGTAGGCGTAAAATGAATTGTCACCTTCTCTACAGAACATGATATCGCCATCGGGAAGCAACAATAGCCGCGTGCTGTAGGTGGGGCAGTCGTTATTGGGAGGATCGTTGGTTCGGTTAAACGTAGTTCCGTCAAACTCAAAGAACCAGCACGGATTTGTCCAATCCCCCTGGGCATCCGTCGGACCTGCGCTGAAAAGAATATTCCCATTTACCATCAGGGCCGCGGGGCCGTCCACAATCCCTATTTCCTTTCCGCCCTGGTCCGGCAGGTCCGCACCGTTCGACCATTGTGGGCCGGCGGCGGGCGAATAGATGACTGTGTGCTTGTTGCTTCCCAGGAAAAAAGCTGTGCCGTCGTATCTCAACAACGCGGGACCGGTTTCGTTCTTGGCGTCAACGACGCTGGTGGGGAAAGGAGTCGCACCCTCGCTCCATAGGTCACTCGAGATGTGATAGATCCACGTCGTGGGAGGGTTCTGACAGCTGGGTGCGGCAATGGTATTATCCGGCATTAGCACCCACGAATCCTCATCGCTCGTGCCGACGCCGCGACGAGTGTTCATTGCCGTCCAGGTGAGCGTGGACGGATCCAGTTTTGCGACGTTTGAACTGTCAATTGACCCCATCAAAAAGGAACCATCGGGCAGCACCGTACAGGGCGCATCTCCTATTTCATCCCAGATGGCACCCATGGACCCTGGCTTGACCGGAGAAGGGAGCGACGACCAGGTATTGGCAACGGGGTCATAGATTTCGCACGAGTTGTTGTCGTCCTCTTGGATCGTGCCAGACGCATCAGAGTACTCTCCGCCACAAACCACCACTCTTCCGTCTGCAAGCACCGCAGAAGCAAAGTAGGTCCTGGCAGCACTGGAATCAGCAAGCGCGCTCCAGCTCCCATTTCGGTAACTTCCCAACTCATCCGGGGTCAGCTTCCACCACCTCCGAGACGCCCAGGTTGCCCCAAAAATTGATTTGAATTCCTGCATCATCACTGTCCCGTCGGTGAGCAAGAAGGCGGTCCCGCCGTTCGCTTTAGAAAGGCAGAAGATAATCGAAACGAGGGTCCAAAGCAGGCAAACCACAACCCATATGATGACGATAGCCCCGCACACCACGACGGCAACCGTTGCGAGGGCAACACATACGACAATGGTAACGATCGAGACGACCAGGCAAACCAGCCACGACCACCAGCTGCAATTCTCGAGAAGTTGCTGTGCCCATTCCGTGCATTCAGTCAACCACTCGACAACCCAGGTAACGCATTCTGTCAACCCCACCGTGCCGTACTCGGTACAGCGAAAGTAGGTTAGGGTGAAGCTCCTCGTGCAGTTTGATGGAAGTGGGTTCCAGGTTCCTTTTCGGAAGGTGCCGTTGGTCATTGCCCGCTCCTTAAGCTGGATTTCTGCCGAGAGTAGAGGTGACAGCGCGCAAGCAGCCTTAGCATTCGCATATAATATTCATTGCGTAGACGGTGTCTGTGCCCTTCGTCACAGTGCCTAGAACCTATCTCAAAATCGCCTGAAGAGAACGATCAGGCAAGCGCTCCCATCGGACAAGGATGCGGCGTTACCATCGGATCCAGGCAAAGAAGCGTGGCCGCATCGTCGGTCGCTCCGATCGCCCGAGCTCCAGCGTCGCCCCGAACCGGAATATCACCAAAAAGGAATCCGGCGCCGCCGGCGACATCACCATCGTGCGGCCAGCAGCCGCTGCACCACCCAGGCGGCCCGAGCGGGTCGAGCAGCACCAATTGCGCCGCGCCGGATTCTCGGCCACCCCCCGCCAAGGGATAAAGAACACCAGCTCGCCAGCCGGAAATGTCGGAGCGAGAGCACGCCGCAGGTGCACCCACTGTTACTGCTGCGGAATTTGGCCGCGTTGATCGATCGACCCCGTAGGTCGCGCCGCGCCGTCGCCACCACCCCGACCCAGCGAAGCCGACATCATCATCGTCGGTCGCGCCGACCGCCCGAGCTTCATCGTCCGCCCCGAACCAGAATCTGCGAACACCAATCCGCAAAAAAGAGAAATGGCGCCGCCGGCGACCTTACCATCTTGCGGCCAGCAGCCGCTGCACCAACCAGGCGGCCCGAGCAGGCCGAGCAGGTCGGTCGGCATCACGCCGCCCAGCCTCGCGCGCGCGTGACAGCAGCCAGCATGGTTGACGCGCCGCCATGTCAGTGCTTGAGAATTTGCCATCGTTGATCGATCGACCCCGTGCCAATCACCCGAGCTCCATTGTCCGCCCCCGAATCTGCGAACAACAATCCGCTAAAAAGAACTGGCGACGGCAGGCGAAGCCGACATCATCATCGTCGGTCGAGTCGCGACGCGCCGTCGCCACCGCGCCGACCAGGCGAAGCCGACATCATCATCGTCGGTCGCGCCAATCAACGCCGGCGACCTCACCATCGTGCGGCCAGCAGCCGCTGCGCCACCCAGGCGGCCCGAGCAGGTCGAGCAGGTCGGTCGGCATCGCGCCGCCCAGCCTTTCGCGCGCGCGTGTCCACAGCGAGCATGGTCGACGCCGCGCCCCGACCGCCCGAGCTCCATCAGCCCCAGACTTCCTTAAAAAGGAATCGGCGACGGCCGCGACGTCGACCTCACCATCTGCCGCCCGGGCGGCTCGCGCCGGTCGAGCAGATCCGTCGGCAGCGCCCCGCTCGCCCCTCGCGCGCACGTAGAGACCAACAAGTATGGTCAACGCGGCCCGAGCGCGCAGGCTCAAGTTCATCGTGATCTGATCATCAAGCTTGCGGCTCGTCATAATCCGCCCACTCGATGCAGTAACGGAGAACGTTGTCATTCCAGAGTGACGCCGGTCGCCTTGAGGATGCCGCCCCATTTCGTCACCTCGCTCTGCATGTAATCGGCCATCTCTGCTTGCGACATCTTGTGCGGATCGAATCCCATTTCGGCGAGGCGCTTCTGCAAATCCGGCTGATGCAGCGCGTCGTTGATGGCGGCGCTGAGCATCTGCACCACGGCTTGCGACAGATTGGGCGGCCCGAATATCGCGATCCAGGACGCATTCTCGACGTCGATCATGCCCGATTCGGCAAGCGTCGGCACGTCGGGAAACATGGCAACTCTTTTGTGGCTCGCCACAGCGAGCGCCTTGAGTTTGCCTTCCTGGATCAGAGCCAGCGCAGTCGCCGAAGGTGTGGAGGCGATATCGACATGCCCGCCAAGCACCGCATTGATCAACTCCGCACCGCTGCGATAAGGCACGTGTACGGACTCAATTCCCTTAATTGCTCCGAGCACGTAGGCGGCAGTCAGGTGCTCTGTCGTGCCGGTGCCGGCCGATGAAAAAGTGAGCGGGCCGTCCTTGTGGGCGCGGACGAATTCCATGAGGTTGTTTGCGCTCGTCGGTGTTTTTACCGCGAGCAGCGTCGGTGCGCTGGCGACGAGCGCGATCGGCGTCAGTTGTGTATGCGGATTGACGTCCGATGCGGTGGCTGCGGCCCCGATCGCGACCGCGGTGGTGGTGACGAGCAAGGTGTAGCCGTCAGGTTCGGCCGTGGAGACGATCTTGGCGCCGAGCTCGCCGGCGGCGCCGCCTTTGTTGTCGATGACAACGGATTGCCCGAGCTTGTCGGAGAGCTTCTCGCCCACAAGACGCGCGATGATGTCGGTGATGCCGCCGGGCGCAAAGGCTACGACGAAACGGATTGGCCGGTTCGGATAGGCCAATTCTGCACCTGCCGGTCGGGGCAGCATTGCGAGCAAGCAGATCGCCACTATGCCGAGCCATGCCGAATGATGCTTTCTCATCTGCTTCGTGTTCGCTCTTTGCGCCATTTCGTCATCGCGTGTTATCACCGAATATCTCCATCCATCTACATATTCCTAGCAGCGACGGTTTGGGCTGCGCGGAGTATATTTACAATGTCTGTCCAGTCGCCGCCGGATTCGAGCAGTCGATTGGCTGCACCATGCGCAACCGCTTGGCCCAAAGCCGGCTCGGCGATCGCGATGAATTTGTCTCGCACCTTTTCCACGTTGTTGCCGGCGAGTGTGGCTTTCCGCACGAATGTATGTCCGGATTTGACGCGGACTTTGATGGCACCGTCGAAACTGCGGCCGGCCGCTTCATTCTTGCGGTACGACACACGTTGTGCAAACGCGCCAATCTCAGGTCGCTTGCGCATGGTTTCGTGCAAGGAATTCAGGCCGACGCTTCGGTCCAGCACGGCTACGGAAAGCTGATACGGCAAGCTCCCGGTTGCTTCCAGCTCAGTATCGAATCGCAGCTTGGCGTCTTTCGGTTCGCACACGATCGCCGCAGCCCACGGCGCGATCGCGCATTCGATTTCCTCGATATCCGCGGCGTGCAGGTTGCGCTCGCGCACAACGCCAAGCACGGCATCAATAAAAGGATGAATGACATGCGCGCAGGGGTAATATTTGAATTCCGCCGCATTCCCTTTCCAGACTTTTCCGATATCGGCCAGCAGCTTCGAGCGGTCGACTTCGTCGCCCCACAGCATCACGGAGTAAAGATCGCTGCCTCCGTCGAGCACGTGCTCCGGGCCGCGAAATCCCTGCGTAGCAAGCTCAGCCGCCATGATGCCGCCGTGCGCTGCCCAGCCGAGATGAAGACATTTCGACCAGCCGCCGTCTTTGGCATAAGCGCGCGTGCCGCCCGACATGCTCGCGGCGAGACCGATGGCCCATGAGATTTGCTCGGCCGTAAGCCGCTTGAGTCGGCCGGCCACCGCGGCGGCAACGAGCGGTCCGACAAATCCAGTCGCATGCATGTTCCGCGCATGAAAGAGACGTCCGGCGACCGTGCCGATGCGTGCGGCAACCTCGTAGCCGACTGCGACGGCGACGCGGAAGTCGGCATTCGTCGCGTCGAGCGCTTCGGCGACCGCGAGCGCAGTCGGGATTACCACGCTGCCGGGATGCACGACCGATTCCGGAAAGGTGTCGTCGAAATCGTGGCAATGCGCGGCGATGCCGTGAACGAAAGCTGCCGACGCACTCGGCAATCGCTTGGCGGATCCGACGACGGTGCTTTGCGCAATGCCCCCCAAGCCTTCCGCAACGGCACGCGCTGTTTTCACGGCTTCAGTCGCGGAACCCGCAATAATCAGTCCGGCGGTGTCGAGGAGGCTTGCCGGAATGAGATTGCCCACTTCAGCCGGAACCTGCGCGGGCTCGACGGATGCGCACCACGCGGCGAGCTGTCGGGAGAGTGTCATCGTCACGCCTAGCGCCCGGCGATCGCCATCTTCGTTTGGTCGATCACATCCTGCGGGGTGCGATAAAGGTCATCGACCAGAGCGTCGACGTCACTCCCTTTCATCGGATTGACCTCAAGGTTGAGCTTTTTGGCTTCGTCGAGGAAACCGGCATCGATCATGGTGTCTGCAAATGCCGTACGCAATCCGTCCTTTAGGTCTTGCGGCAACCCGGGCGGCGCAACGAACGGACGAGCCATGCCCTGGACTCCCATGATTAGCTTGAGAACGTCGCGCTGTCTGGAATCGTGGGCAAGATCGATGAGGAGCGGCACGTCCGGCAAGTCCGGCGCCTTCTTTAGGCCGGCCTGAAAGATAATGTCGATTTCCTTGCTCTTGATCTTGTCGGCGAATGTCGATTTGACGGTGCTGTAGGACAGCGCGCAGACGCCGTCGACTTCGCCGCGTTCCATGGCGAGCGCGATATCGTTGGAGCCGGGATATCCGGTCACCACCTTGATCGGCGCGTTGAAGAGATTCCTGACGAGGTTGGCATAGACGTTGGGGTCGGCCTGCGGGCCCTGACCGGCAACGGTGAAGGGCTTGGTGAGAAGATCATTCAGCGTCTTGATGCCGGACGTGTGCCAGGCAAGGCAGACATTCACATCGTCCGTCACGCTGCCGATCCAACTCAACTTGGTGGCGTCGAAAGCGCCTTCACCGAACAGCGGGCCGATGACGACGCCGCGTGCGAAGGTCCCGAACGTGGTGCCATCCGTTGGCGCGACTTGATAGAGATAATTTGCCGCCTTCAGGCCCCCGGCACCGGGCATGTTCTCGACGACTATTGTGGGATTTCCCGGAAGATGCGCGCCCATGTGCCGAGCGAGCACTCTGGCATAAAGATCGTAAGCGCCGCCCGCGCTGAAGCCGACAATGACCGAGATCGTGCGCCCTGCGAAATTGGTCTCGCCGAACGCCGCCCCGCACCAGATCATCAGCAGCACGGAAAGAAATTGCGACACCCTAAGGATGCGAGGACGCCTGCGCCTTAGTTCCAGGTTGGTCGCTCTCATCGTTACTCCCGCGGAAAGTCTCAGCTGTGGAAACAATGGACCTACCGGTGTTGGTATTTGCTTTGGTTTAGTTGCGCACGTCCTGGAGGAACCATTCCGTCGGCATGTGGCGGCCGAGCCCCATGCTTTGCGCCTTCTTCAGGACATAGCCGCCGACCGAGGCGAATGCTAAGCCCTGATTGCCGAAATTGTGGTAGAAGGTGATTTGTCGATCGTTCTCGCGGCCTTTCGCGCGCCCGTAATAAAGGTCGCAATAATCGGCCCAGCCTTGCGCGATCTTCGGCTTGGCCTGCGGTTTCGACGGCAGCCTGCGCATCTGCTCTTCGGTTCCCGCGACATAGGCGACGGGGCTGTGGCCGATCAGGCGCTTGACCCGGCCCTGTTCCGCCAAAGGAAGACCGCCTTCTCCCTGGCGTATTTTCACATCGATGCGGGATAGACACGTATCGTCGATTTCTTCCTCGCAAAGGTCCGTCACGTGGACGCCCGGCTCGAGCCAATCGGCGTTAATCGTCGGCGACATCGTGTCGGTGCAGGTCGCGGCAATGTCGGCGCCGCGGATCGCCTGTTCCGGCGTCTCCGCGGCAACGACGTCAATCCCAAGCGCGTCGCTCATTTCACGTGCGTAGGCGTCGCGGTTCACTTTTGTTGGACTGTACACGCGGCATGATGTGATCGGCCGTACCGCGCAAAATCCCTCAAGATAAGCGCGTGCCATGCCGCCGGAGCCAAGCATGCCGACCTTGGCCGCATCCGCTCTCGCGAGCTGGCGGGCTCCGATGGCCGCGGCTGCGCCAACGCGGATGCGCGAAATCTCACCGTCGTTGATGAAGCCGAGTGGTTCGCCATTGGCGCAATTGAACAGCATCACAACGCCGCACCATGTTCCGGGCTTCACGCAGTATTTGTTCTCGATGCGCCGGCCCTCGTGCGACGGCCAGGATATGATGTCGGACTTCATCCTGATGGCGAAAACGCCGTCATTGGTCCCTTCCGACGTTCCCCAGCGGTAGTAGCCGGAATCCAATTCGCAGGGCATGTACATATCGAGACGCGGCCGGTCGATGGCCTCGCCGGTCTCGACGCGCTGAAATGCCTGTTCGAGAACCGGAATGGCTTCTTTGATGGTCAGGATTTTTCGGACGACATCATTATGAACGAACAGCATTTCAGGATTTCCAACTTTCTTGACTCAATACCAGAGCGAAAACCTCATTCATGGGACGAGCAGAAGCTTGCCGATCGACTGCCGCGATGCAAGTCGCTCGTGCGCCTTCGGCGCGTCCTGCAACGAAAATGTCTGATCGATGCGAATGTCGAGCTTCTTTTCCACAATCCATTGGAAGATATCTGAAGCCCGCGATTCGAGATCCTGTCGATTGGCGACGAAATGCGTCAGGCTCGGGCGCGCGAGATAGAGCGAGCCCTTTGCGTTGAGGATGGCGGTGTCGAGGGGCGGCACCGGGCCGCTCGACTGGCCGTACAGCACCATCATGCCGAGCGGCGCTAGGCAGTTCAGGCTCTTCTCGAATGTCGCCTTGCCGATCGAATCGTAGACGACATTGACGCCGCGGCCGCCGGTTAGACGGCGCGTTTCGATCTCGAAATCCTGTTCGGGCGAAATGACAACCTCGTCAGCGCCCGCGACTTTGGCGACTTCGGCTTTCTCTTTGCTGGAGACGATGCCGATGACGCGCGAACCCTGAAGCTTTGCCATTTGCACGACCAGAAGGCCCGTGCCGCCGGCCGCTGCATGAACCAGCGCGGTGTCGCTCACTTTCAGCGGGTAAGTGCTTCGCGTCAGATAATGCGCGGTCATGCCCTGCTGCATCGCGGCGGCGGCGGATTGCGTCGTCACGCCTCCCGGAATCGTTACAAGATGTGCTGACTTGATGGCGATCTGCCCGGCATAGGCGCCACAGCCGTTCGATACGCCGAACGCCACGCGGTCACCGATCGCGACTTCCGTCACTGCGCTGCCAATGGCGATCACGCGGCCCGCGCCTTCGGCGCCCGGCGTATAGGGCAATGGCCGTTTATGGTGGCCGCCCCAGTGGAATCCCTGTCGGTAATAAATGTCGAGGAAGTTCACGCCCGCGGCCTCGATACGCACCACGGCCTCATCGGCCAGTGGCGATGGATCGGCCGCATCCTCATAGCGAAGCACTTCGGGGCCGCCGAGCTCATGAACGATGATGGCCTTCACGGCATGATTTCCATTTGGATGATTCGGGCTGTAGACAAAGGCGGTCCGCCAATCAGGGACATTGGGTCTCGGCAAAGAGCCGGCCGCCAATCGTAAAAGCGGGGCCCGGGACATCGACTTTGGCAAGCCGTAGCGCATGCCATAGACCGGCCTGGTTGCTGGTGATGACCGGCTTGTTGAAATCGTGCTCCAGCTGAACGATGGTTTCGAGGGTGCGCAAATTCCCGCATGAAATGAAATAGCCGTCGGCCTCGGGTGCTGCCTCGAAGACGCCGTGTGCGAACCGATAGGTTTCTTGCGGCTTGATGTTGCCCATGTCGATGCTCTTGAGAAAGCCCATGCCCTTCACCGTGACGACCTCGATACCGCTGCCAGTCAGAACGGCCGCAAGCGCATTGTCGACGTCCTCGATATAGCTCGTCGCCACCGCGACTTTGCCGATCTTCATGGTTCGGATCGCCTCAAGCACGGCAGTCATGGTCGTTGTGCCGGTGATGCCGCCGGATGCTTTTTTGATGCGGCAGCCGAGTTCAGTGTCGAAATTCAAACCGCCATTGAATGCGCCGGCAGTGCCGGCCATCAGAATGACGTTTGGGCGGGTCGTCGCCAGCTCGCGCGCCGCGCGCTCGACATCGGTCACCATCGTGGTGAGGCCGTCGCGATCGACACGCTCGATATACATGCGTGTCGAGACGACGATCACGCCGTCCGGCATCAGCCGGCGCCATTCCTCATCGCCGACCGTTTCCGGCGACGGGTTGATCCGGCCAATGCGTGCACGCCACCCGTACATCCGACGTCCTTATCCGATCGAGCGTGGCGAGAGGCGCCGCTTTGGATCGTCCGTTGCTTATGAGGACCGCCACGCCGATCGTGCCTGTCGGCGTGACCGCAGCCGTTCGCAGGTTCTGTCCGAAGGCTCCAGAACAGACGGCCTTTCTTGTATCCAATACAATATTTTATGCATACGTCAGAGTGTCAAGTCCAAACTCACGTCGGCAAAGCCGGCTTCCGGTTGTGAAATCAGATCCGTCATCTGGTGGCGAAATGGATTGCCACCGCAGGTTGTTCAATAGGAACCAAAACATGAAATCGCGCGGTATCAGCCGATTTTCCTGCGAACCGCGGTCATTTTTCATGGAATTCGATCATTTAGCCCCGGTTATGGCGCGGGAGGGGCGGGCCTGCTCAAATTCCGGGCTAGCCTGCATATAGTTCGTTCAGCAGTGCATGCGGGCGATCGTTGACTTCAATTGCTTATGGATGCATTGAGTTTATTTATGGATGCAAGATCGTTGACAGTCAAGATTGTCTATACGTCCTGCACCCTTGATTGTCCCGACGGATGCGGCATCAAGGCGCATGTCCGCGACGGCCGCGTTGTCAAGCTGGAAGGCGATCCCGCGCATGAATTCACCCGTGGCTATCTATGCGCGAAGACTTATCACTATCCGGAGCGGGTCTATAGCCCGGAACGCCAGCTATACCCGCTGCGACGCGCGGCGGCCGGCGGCGCATGGGAGCGCATAGGCTGGGACGATGCGCTCGATCTCATCGCCGAGCGGATACGCCACTACCGCGATGAGGTGAACCCGCTTTCGATAATGCACTACCAGCGGACGGGGTCCTGGGGCGCGACCAAGCTCCTGAGCCGCCGCTTCTGGAATCTCGCCGGCGGCGTTACGGTCGCCAGCGGGTCCCTGTGCAGCGGCGCTGCGCGCGCCGGGCAGGCTTTGGACTTCGGGACACGCCAGGGCCACGACCCGATGGATATCGTCAACAGCCGCCTCGTGCTGTTGTGGGGCCGCAATCCGCTCGCCACCAACCTGCATATCGTGCCGTTGCTCAAAGAGGTGCAGGCGCGCGGCGGCAGGATCGTCATGATCGATCCGGTCCGCTCGGAATCGGCCGTCTTCTGCGACGAACACATTCAGCCGCGGGTTGCCAGCGATGCCGAACTGGCGATGGCGATGGCGAAGGTCATTCTCGATGAAGGTCTGCAAGACCGATCGTTCCTCGATCAATACGCGCACGGCTTCGAAGACTTCAAACAGCTCCTTGGCAAACGGAGTTTCGAGGAGCTGTGCCGGGAATGCGAATTGCCGCCGGACCAGGTCCGCGCTCTCGCCCGGCACTATGCGACGGCAAAACCCGCCGCGATCCTGCTCGGCTGGGGATTGAACAAATACCAGCACAGCGCCGAAATCTTCCGCTGCGTCGATGCGCTCGGCGCATTGTGCGGACAGATCGGCGTGCCCGGCGGCGGCGTGACGCATGGCTTCGCCACGCAACGACACTTCGACAAGACGGTAGAGGCCGAGCACCTCGCCGAACAGCATCGCGCGATACCGGAGCCGCTGCTCGGCCGCGGCTTGCTCGATCTTCAGGACCCGCCGGTTCGTATGATGATGATCAATGGCGGCAATCCGGTCAATCAAACGCCGAATTCGCGGCTGGTCGCTCAGGCCTTCGCGCAGCTTGAATTTGTCGTCGTGGTCGACAGCTTCCTGACCGACACCGCCGACTACGCTCACGTTTTTCTGCCGACGACGACATTCCTCGAGGAAGAGGACATGCTTGTGTCGTGGGGGCACAACATCCTCGGCGGCGTCAATCCGGTGATCGATCCGGTCGGCGAAGCGCGATCGGATCTCTGGATCTATCAGCGTCTCGCCGAGCGTCTCGGCTTCGGCGAAGACATGGCGGGAACGCCGCGGCAATGGCTGGAGCGGATTTTCACGCCGTTGCGGGCCAAAGGCGTCACGATCGAATCCGTTTTATCGCAACCCGTCCGTTGCCCGACGGCGCCGATGGTGCCGTTCGCCGATCACGTTTTTCCGACCCGGTCCGGCAAATTTGAATTCATTCGTGAGATGAGCAATCCGAAGCGGAGCGTGCCCGGCTTCCCATTGACGCTCGTGACCAATTTCAACAAGAAGTGGCTGTTGTCGCAGATGCTGGAGAAGGATCACCCCGCCGTGCCGTTCATCCGGATCGGCACCGAGACCGCCGAGACGTTCGCTATCGCCAATCATGAGATGATCAGCATCCGCTCGCCGGTAGGGCAGCTTGAGGTCGAAGCCATCGTCGATCCGCGGGTCGGCCGCGGCATGGTGATCATGCCGGTAGGGACCTGGATGAAACGCGGCGGCGGCGCCAATGTGTTGACGGAAGACATCATGAGCAATTTCGGGCAGATGGCGGCCTATGGTGAAACCCGCGTCACGCTGGAACGGCTCACGGCGGCGTCGCAGCCTGTCGCGGCGGCCCCAGCTCATTGACAATAACCTCGTCGCCTCAGCCACGATCCGCTGCCATCGCGATGCGCGAGTGCATTCGGATGAGACCGCGAATATCCTCCGCCTTGGCAGGGCTGCAACGCGCCAATCCACCTGCCCGACCTCCGATTGACAGCCTGAAATTCTGGATGCAAGAAGATAATAACTGGATGCGATATAGGTTGAGCAGATGGGTCTGTCGGTCGTAGGGTGTGATGTCGGCGGGACCTTCACAGACCTCATCTTGCATGACGAAGCCACAGGCACGATCAAATACGCCAAAGTGCCAAGCACGCCGGCCAATCAAGCCGAGGGCGTGCTCGCGGCGCTAGAGCGCGCCGGCGCCGATTTGCGGGACGTGGCCCTTCTCATTCACGGCACCACGGTCACGACCAATGCACTGCTGGAGCGCAAGCTTCCCAAATGCGGGCTGATTACGACCAAGGGCTTTCGCGACGCGCTTGAACTCGGCCGCAGGACGCGGCCGCATGCCTACGGCTTGATCGGCCATTTCGAACCGATCATTCCGCGCGAATTGCGGCTCGAAGTCAGCGAGCGCGTTTCAGCCGAGGGACATATCATCCGCCCGCTCGATGAGGCGGAATTCATCGCCGCCGTGAAGACATTGATCGATTGCGGCACCGAGGCGCTGGTGATCCACTTCCTGCATTCCTACAGGAACCCGGACCACGAACGCCGCGCGGCCGAAATCGCCCGGACGCTATGGCCAAACGCCTATGTCACCGCCGGGCACGAAATCGTCGCCGAGTTTCGCGAATACGAACGCGGAGTGACCGCTGCTGTCAACGGCTCGGTTCAGCCTATCCTCGATCGCTACGTCAACCGGCTGCGGACCGAGCTGGTGTCGCGCGGCTTCGGCCGCGATCTTCTGATCATGCAGGGCAATGGCGGAACGGCCTCATCCGATATTGTCGTGCGCGCGCCCATTCACACAGTGATGTCGGGTCCGGCCTCCGGCGTGATCGCGGCCGGCTATACCGCGCATCAGGCCGCGATCGACAACATCATCACCTATGACATGGGCGGCACATCGACCGATGTCGCGGTCGTGCAGAACGGCGTGCCGTTCGTTTCCTCGGAGCTCGAGCTCGAATATGCCGTGCCGCTGCGCGTGCCGATGGTCGATGTACACACCGTCGGCGCCGGTGGTGGCTCGATTGCCTGGGTGAACGACGCCGGGTTGCTTCAGATCGGGCCGGAAAGCGCGGGCGCCATGCCGGGGCCGATCTGTTTCGGGCGCGGCGGCGAGCGCGTGACCATCACCGACGCCAATCTGGTGCTCGGCCGGTTGAACCATCAAAAGCTTCTGTCAGTCTCCAAAAGCATTTCCCTCCAGTACATCCGCGACTGTATCGAGCAACAAATCGGGCGCGCCCTCGATCTCGATCCCGTCGCTGCCGCAGGGGCCATCGTCCGCGTCGCCAATGACCGGATGGCGGGCGCCATACGCATCGTGTCGCTCGCGCGCGGCTATGATCCGCGCGATTTCTGTCTGCTGGCATTCGGCGGCGCCGGTCCGCTGCATGCGACCGCGCTCGCCCGCGATCTTGGCATTCCCGGCGTCCTCATTCCGGCGCGTCCAGGATTGACCAATGCGCTCGGCTGCCTGGTTGCCGATCTAAGGCACGATTTTGTGCGAACGCTCAATCAGCCGCTGGAAACGCTCGACCCCGGCACGATCCGCGCCGTGCTTAAGGAGCAGATCGCGCAGGGCCGCGCTCTGATCGAGCGCGAACATGCCGGTGAATCCGCAATCGCCGTCCATCACAAGGCGGACATGCAGTTTCTCGGGCAGAGTCATCTTCTCGCGGTGAATTTCCCCGACATGGATGTCACCCTCGACGATCTGCGCGAACTGTTCGCAAAGGCGTACTGGCAGAGATTCCAGGTAGAATTGCCCGAGCTGCTGCCGGTGCTGGTCAATCTGCACACCGCGGCGATCGGGCAGCGCAAGCCATTGCCGATCGAGGCCATCAATCCGAGCCGCGCCACCGCTTTGAAATCGGATCCCGAGTCACGCCCGGTCTGGTTCGACGGCGGCTGGATCGAAACGCCGGTCTATCAACGCGATCAGTTGCCGCGCGCCTGCGATTTTTCCGGTCCCGCGATCGTCGAACAGCTCGATGCCACCACGGTGATCGAGCCACAGGATCGCGCGCGCATCGATTCATGCGGCAATATCATCGTCGCAATCGGGGAAAATGCCTGACATGAGCATGCTCGACCCAGTTGACCTCGCGGTGATCCAGAACGGCCTGCAGCAGGTCTGCAACGAGATGGATCTGGCCTTCGTGCGTGCGGCCTTCAGCCCGGTCATTGCCGAAGGACTCGACCGCTCCGACGGCATTTATGCCTGCCACACCGGCGAGCTGATTGCGCAGGGCGAACTCGGACTGCCGGTCTTTGTCGGCACCATGCAGTTCTCGACCAAGGCTGTGATTGACCGCGCCAGATCGCTCGACGAGGGCGATATTTTCATCCTCAACGATCCCTATCTCGGCGGCACCCACTTGATGGACGTCAAGTTCGTCAAGCCGTTCTTCTATCGCGGGCAGCATTTCGCGTGGCTGTCCAATACCGGGCACTGGCCGGATACCGGCGGCATGGTGCCCGGTGGATTTTCCGCTCACGCCACGGAGGTCGAGCAGGAGGGCTTAAGGCTGCCGCCAGTCAAACTGTTCAAGCGCGGCGAGATCGATTCGGAAATCCTGTCCATCATCTTCTCCAATATTCGCGTGGCGGATCAGCGCATCGGCGACGTCAAGGCGCAGGCCGCGGCGCTGGCGATCGGCGAGCGGCGGCTCACCATGTTGCTCGACCGCTACGGCGCAGACATGGTCAGCGAAGCAATCGCCGAGTTGAAAGTGCGCGCGACACGGCAGATGCGCGCGAAAATCAAAACGCTGCCTGATGGTGTCTACGAGGCGACGACCGTCGTCGATTCCGATGGCGTGGTCGATGAGCCGCTCTTCATCCGCCTGAAGATCGAAAAAGAGAACGAAGACCTCACTTTCGATTTCAGCGGCTCGAACCCGCCGTGCCGCGGGCCGATGAACAGCGTGCTGGCGACGACCAAGTCCGCCGTTTACCTCGCCATCAAGCACATCTTTCCGGAAGTGCCCATCAATGCCGGGACTTTCGTGCCATTGCATGTCATCGATCCAGTCGGCACCTTCCTCGATGCGCATTATCCGTCGCCGGTTTCAGGATGCGCGGCTGAAGTCAGCCAGCGCATCGCGGAAGCGGTTTTCATAGCGCTATCGCCCGCCGCGCCGGAGCGCATGTTCGCGGCGCCGGCCGGGACCAGCGGCAATCTTGCCATCGGCGGGCGCGATCCGAGTACCGGCAAAAGCTATGTGATGTATCTCGTCACCGGCGGCGGCTATGGCGGCTCGAACTCACTGGACGGGATCAGCAACGGTTGCTCGACCATCGGCATTTCCAAGACGCCGCCTATCGAGCTCCTTGAGCAGCGCTTCCCGGTCCTGTTCGAAGAATTCGCTTTGGCGGAAGGGACAGGCGGAGCAGGCCGCCAGCGCGGCGGATTTGGCGTTCGCTACAAGATTTCGCTGCGGCGCGGCGAGGCTCGCGCCTCGTTCGTGATGGATCACGGCCGCGTCGGGCCGCCGGGCGTTTTCGGCGGCGCTGCCGGCCTGCCCAACAAGATCGAGATCGAGATCGGCGGCAAACGCTCGACGCCGCTGCATCTGTCCAAGGATCAGGACGTGCCGCTGCGCGAGGGCGATTCCATTTCGGTGCGGACGCCCGGCGGCGGCGGCTTCGGCGATCCGGCAACGCGCGATCGCGCCCTCGTTCGCCGGGATTTGCAGCGCGGCTATTACGATCGCCCATCCATCAAGGCGCTGTTCGGCATCGATCCCGATCAGGATGCCGACCAGTCCGCGCGCTGACGCCTGTGCGCGCGGCCTCAGGCGCGCGAAGCGGTCGACTGATTTTCCAACCAGGCGATGACGAAGCGGCCGCCTTCCAGAATATGGGCGTGCATCGCTTTGCGTGCGCCGGCGGCGTCGCGCTTCTCGAGCGCGCGCAGGACTTCGGCATGGTCGTTGATGTTCTGCTGCATGCGGTGCGCGTCCATCCCGCGCGCCGAGGAATGCATGACGTTGCTGATGAAGCCGACATAGAGCTCCTCGATGACACGGCGCAGCCGGAGATTGTTGCTGCCTTCCTGGATCAAAGTGTGGAATTCGCTGTTGGTGTTGATCCAGACATTGGTAGCTTTGAGCAGGCTGCGCTGCGTGTGATTGGAATCGTTTCTATGCGCCTTGAGATCCTTGACCGAACAGACGAACTTGGCGTGAATGGTGACGAGGTCTTCAAGCTGGTTGTCGCTGATCCACTGTGCCGCGAGTTCGGCGGCGAGGCCTTCGAGCTCCGCCCTGACCTGATAGGTCTCCCGCACTTCGCGCGTCGAAGGTCCGCGGATCACAGCGCTGTGGCGATGTTCCTGTGAAATAATGCCCTTGGCTTCGAGAAGCCGCAGCGCCTCCCGGATCGGAGTCCGGCTGACCTTGAATTCTTCCGCTAAAAGCTCCTGACGCAGCCGGTCGCCGGGCCCCAATTCACCGACCGCGATCTTCGCGTGGATGCGCTCCACGATCTGGTTGACGAGCTTGGTCTCGGACGGCGGAGCGGCCATTGCGGTTACGCTTCTGGTCTTCAGCGCGACTGGAGCGCGCCAAACGAGGATTCGAAATACAACATTGGTGGATACATCATCGAGCGAAAAGTGCCAAGCAGCGGTCGCCGTTGCGTCGAAGGAAATTGCCGCAGTGCAGATTGCGGCATCATCCCGGTAGGCGGCCTGAGCCCAACCTTGACTGTTGGATACACAATAACATATATTGGATGCCAAAGAAAGCGCTCGGGAGAACGCCATGTCCAGCTCATCAGATGCAGTGCAAACGCACCACGCGCCGGAATTCAAGCATGTCGACGATATGGACTGGGAGATGGGCCGCTTCAAGAACAAGACTAAGTTTCTGTTTCATCCGCGGCCGGAGCGGCCCACGGAACCGAACGCCGGCCTGTTGCACTACGAGCCCGGCGCCAGCTTCAAATTGCACAAGCACGACTTCGCGCAGCTTTGGTACATCCTCGAAGGCACGTTCCGGATGGGCGATGCCATGTACGGTCCGGGAACCTTTGCCTATATGCCCGATCCGCATTTCGAGCACGAGATGTACACCGAGACAGGCGGCACGGTTGTCTTCATGCAATATCCCGGCCCGACGACCGGCGCTCGCCCCATTTACGAGGGGCGCATGAATTTGAAGACCGTCAAAGAACTGACCGCAGCCGATCTCGAGCATTGATGAGCGCCGGAGCTGCTTTCTCCGCTCGCATCCGCGCGCCTTCGTCGTGCAAGTTCGATCCGTTGCGGCTCTCGCCCGATATTGTTGGAAGTGCGGCAGACGCCACTTCCAGAAATTCGTTCACTTCCGCACTCATCACGGGCATAACGCAACTACCTTTTTTGCTCTTTTCTATTTCCGTCCTGCTCGTTGACGAGAGCGCGAAGGGGCCGTCAACTACCGGTGTTCCTAAAACCGACCCACTCCTGAGGACCGCTCAGGGAGGCGCCGGGTCACAGTGATCTTCTCGGACCTTGGCCTCAAAACAATCAACTGATGTCGAAGTACCGAATTCTCGGCTTCAAGTCGGCCCTTCGACTTGATTGCCGACGTGAGCTGGGCGCCCGCGTCCGGCTGACGAACAGCGATCGCTGATTCGTTGTCGAGTTGTATCGCTGGTGTCCATCGACCCTTCAGGTTCTCACGATCATCCGTCCCGAGATGGCGGCCTTTCGCGGTTTTCCACGCGAATGGCACAACCAATACGCCCAGCAACGCAAATGCTGCCAGCATCGCCCATGCATCATTGACGCTCCAGACAAAAGCAGCCTTTTCGATCATTGGCCGCGCGTAGGCCTCTGCGTTTGGCGTTAGCGAATCGGATAGTCCGCTCGCGAACAATCCTGGGTCCAATCCAATTGCTTTGGCGGTGGTCATGTCTCCCGCTAAAAGCCGGACTCGAATGGCGTCCGCGTGGATACTAGTTCGTCCGTACAGTACCGTGTCGATCAGCGCGATACCAATCGCGCCACCCAGATTACGCATAAGATTGAAGAGACCGCTTGCATCCGGCACTTGCGTTTCGGACAGCGCTCCCAACGCCAAACGAGTCGGCGGCAACAGGCAAAACATGATTGCAATGCCGCGAATGACTTGCGGCCAGAACATCTCGCTGAAGTCTGTGTCTCGCGTCTCGAATGTGCTCAGCCCCAATCCAAGTGCAAACAGAGCGAAGCCCACACCGGTCAACAATCTTGCGTCAATTCGACGCTCCAGCGCAACCGCAATTGGCGCGATCGCAAGTTGAGCGACGCCGGTAACCAGCATGGTCGAACCGATTTCCAATGCATCGTGTCCCCGGACAAACGCAAGAAAAACTGGCATGAGATACACAGAGCCGAATAGACCGACACCCAAGCAAAAGCTCAAAACGCAACCGATTGCGAATGAACTATCCCTGAATGTGGATAGCTGCACAATGGGATGGGCAGCGCGCAACGTTCGCCAAACAAAGAGCCCGCCGGTGAGAGCGCTAAGAGAAAACAAACTTATGCAGATGGAGGAGGACCATCCATCTTGCGGCGACTGCTTGAGTCCGATCTCAAGGCATGCGAGCGCGGCCACCATTAGCACCAGAGACAAACCATCGAGTTTGGCTCCTTCGAAGTTCGTATTTTTCCGAGGCAAGAGATACGGCGTGAAAGCGGAAGCAATCAGCCCTGGAATGACGTTGATCATAAACAGCCAATGCCAGGAATACACTTGCGTAATCCAGCCACCGACGACAGGTCCGACTGTCGGTGCGAGCACGGCCATGATTCCAGCAATCGTCGTTGCAATGCCCTGAGTGCGCGGCCGGAACAAGATGAATACTGCGGCAAACACTGTCGGAATCAGCGTTCCGCCCGCGAATCCCTGCACCACGCGAAACGAAACAAGCATCGCGAAACTATCGCTTGAAGCACACCCGATCGATGCCAAGGTGAATAACGCGATGGCGGCGGTGAATAGCCAGCGCATCGAAAGTATATGCGTGAGGCAGCCAGTCAGCGGAATAGCGATGACCTCAGCGATCAAATAGGACGTCTGGATCCAGCTCATCGCCTCAGGAGAAATCGCAAGAGCGTTCTGGATCGTCGGCAGCGACGTTGCCACGACCTGAATGTCGAGGATCGCCATGAACATACCAAGGCACATCAAACCAAAGCCGGTCCATGTCCTGGTCGCCGTGAGAGCCAATTCGGTACGTATCATCGTCATAACCTTCCGAACTGCGTAGCGAGCGCCAACGCGCTTGCTTGTCGACAAGTGGGAAGAACTGACAAGTCGCGATGTGCGGTCATTCAGCCGGCCTCAAAACCCTCTGCGGCGAGCGTTAACCGGGTTCGCCGGACGACGGTCCCGATCAGGCCGGGAGCGCGGGCCGCCGCCCCCAACATCAAGTTGCGTCCTCCGCTGCTCCTGGCGAGGCTGGAGACGATGCTCGCCAGCCGGATGGGAGTGGCCGTGAGTTGCCGCGCCGCTGCTAGATAGGCGTCGGGCGGCCGGCCGAGCCGAATGTGCTCGACCGCCAGCGCAGCGGATGCGAGCGCGATGGCGAGGCCGTCGCCAGTGAACGGTGGGATATGGGCGAGCCGGTCGCCGACGCGATAAACAGCGGTTCCTCGTTCCCGATGAAGATGCCCGCCGGTGGGACAGACCACGGCCAGCGGCTTGTCCCAGAGCGGTTTGGCGCCTACCAGCCGCTCGGCCAAACTGGGGAGCGCCGACGCCAAATAGTCGCGCAGGGCCGGCCAGCCGGACCCGAGCCGGCCCACCGTGGCGCGCGACAGCACGAAGCAAAGGTTGGCGATGCCGTCTTCGATCAGTTCAAGACCGATATAGCCGTCGTCAAGGAAAAAGAGTTCCACCCGACTCTCGAGCGCGCGGCGGACTTCGGGCGAAAGCGTGAGATGCATCTTCAGGCCTACCAGCGAACCGTCGCGCGCGTCGTCGACGCCGCGCAGGCCGAGCTTCCCGGTCGCCGACACAAAATGTCGGCAATAGATCGTCTCGCCGTCATCGCAAAGTACATTCCATCCGGCCCCGGCCGGCGTCACCGACTTCACCGCCACGTTGCGTTTCAATCTTGCGCCGCCGTTTTGCGCGCATTGCAGCAGCGCATCGTCCAGACGATAGCGCGACAGCGATAGCGCACGGAATGGCAGCGCTGAAGTCACACTGCGGCTGGAAGAATAGAGGGCCAGCTGTTCGACCGGCGCCGCGCCGAGCGACAACGGATCGACGCCCAACCGTTGCAATTGCGTCTGCGTCTCGACGCTGAGGAATTCGCCGCACACTTTGTTATGCGGCTTAGCCGTGCGCTCGATCAGCACCACGTCGCGACCCAAAGCAGCCAGACCGGAGGCCGTCGCGCTACCGGCTGGCCCGCCGCCGACGATGACGGTCTCGGCCCGTGTCATCGCAGTCGTCCGATGGCAAAGCGGAACAGGAACCAGCGCAACCGCACCGCGTCGCGCGCGACGCCAGCTTCGCCTGTTCGCGCAAGCCATTCCGTGCGCGTGAGTGAACGCGCCACGGAAATGCGGCCATCATGAATCACCATCGGGTGCAGTCGCGTCAGCTTACCCATGAGGCCAATGAAATAATAAGGCACCGGATGGCGTTGGAGATCGTAGATCAGCCAGCCTTTGCGCGCGGTCTCCTCCATCCAGCGCAGAAATTTCACGATCAGGTCGTCGGACATATGGTGCGTGACCAGACTGCTGACCACGAAGTCGATCGGCACCGGTGGCACGAAATCGAAAACGTCCATCACGCAATAGCCGATTTCGTCGGCATCGTCGGTGACCGCTTGCGCAATGCGGATGGTCTCGCGGTTGAGATCGAGCCCGATGAGCCTGATCGTCAAGTCGCGTTTGCGCGCCCAGCGCCGGATCGCCCGCAGCAGATCGCCGTAGCCGCAGCCGACATCGACGAGGGTCAGCGCTTTATCCTTCCGTGCGTCCTTGGTGGCGCGGCGCAACCAGTCGATCACCGGCCGGTGCCCAAGCATCGCCCCATTGAAACGGGCGAGATCACGCAGCACCAGCGCCAACTCTTCCGGGGTCGCATCGGCACCGTCGAGCCATTCAGATTCGGTACTGCGCCGCGACAGATCGCGCGGGGCTTCTTTTGTGCTGGCGAGCGTGTTCATGGCATCAGGCCGCGGTGCGGAACAGCATGGTCTCCGCGATCAAGCCGGGTCCGAACGACATCGCGCAGCCGGTGCGGCCCTGCGCGCCCGAGCGCAGCAGGTTATCGATCACAAACATGACGGTTGCAGACGACATGTTGCCATAGCGGCGCAAGATATCGCGCGACGCCGCCAGCGCCGCCGGCGCCAGGTCGAGAGCGCGCTCGACCGCATTGAGCACGGTGCGGCCGCCGGGATGCACCGCCCAAAGATCGATCGAAGCGACGGGTGCCCCGGCTAGAATTTCGTTGCCATGTTCCCGTAAGCCGTCATGGATTGCGGCAGGGACACCTCCCGACAATACCATGTCGAATCCGGCTTCCCGGATATTCCAGGTGATCAAACCGCGGGTGCTGGGCACCAGCACGGCGTGGAAGCTGTCGAGGGCGACACCGACCGGGTCCGCACTCACGATACATGCCGCGCAGCCGTCGCCGAACAGAAGGAACGATAGCATTTGCTCGAGGTCGGTCGTTTCCTGCAGATGTAGGGTGCAAAGCTCGAGGTTTACGATGAGCACACGCGCGGATGCCTCGGAGCGAACGATGTGATGCGCGAGCTTGAGCGCATTGATGGCGGCGTAGCAGCCCATGAATCCGATTGTCGTACGTTCGACCGTGCTCGGAAGCCTACAACGCTCGATGAGTTCGAGATCTAGGCCGGGCGCGGAGAAGCCGGTGCAACAGGTTATCAGCAGATGGGTGATGCGGTCGCACTCCGCTCCAAGCTGCAAACTATCGACCGCGGATTGCGCCAGCGCCGGCGCGTGCCGTTCGAACCGCCGCATGCGCGCCGCCGTGTCGGGGAAATCGCCGCACGCATAGAAGCCTTTGGTATCGACGCGGTCACCTTCCGGCAGATTGCTTGGCGCCAGGCACGAGTAGCGGTGCTCGATCCCTGACTTATCGGCCATGCGCTGAAAGAGCAGCGAATTGCGTCGGTCGTCGTTAAGCAGCGACTGTGCGAAGCGGCGAAAGGCGTCATGAACGTCATAGGGCGGCACCGCCGTCGCGACGCGATTAATGTATGCGGTTTGCATAAGGACAATTCTCCGTCCGAGATAGCGGCGCTGCCGCCGCGATGGGTGAGGCACTGCGCGAGAAAGAACACCGGCCGATTGTGATCATTGCGTCTGGTCCCGACTGCGCTTTGGAAGTTGGAAACGTTTCCGTCGCAGGGGAGAGCCGGTCAGTGTGCGAGCGACACCCGACAGGACTTCGAGATGCGCTCGCGATTGGCCATGAGACAATTGGCGATTTGCTCGCGATCGGGAACGAATTTCGCACACACTGTCAGCGCGTCGTCCATGCAGGCTTTGCGGCCCTGCTCATCTCCGGCGGCAGCTTTGCCGGCGAAGGACGCGAGAACGAGACCAAACAGCCCCAGCCCAAGCGCCGCCCCAAGATGTGAACCCACAAAGCCAGAGCCAAATCCGCTACCTATTCGGCCGCCGCCGAATCCCCCCGTGTGTCCGCCACCCCCAAAGCCGCCCCCATGCCCTCTGCCACCGCCATGCGCAAACGCTTCGACAGTCATTTCGCGGGTGTGAGCGGCAGCCTCAGCTAAGACGATCGTGGTCTTGCGTAACATTGTAGGCACTCCTTTTGGGACGCGACGGCGTCCATTCGACTGACACAACATTCACGGATCATTCGCCCGGATTGCGAAAATCAGGTCCATGCTTCGCCTCCGCTGTGGAGCTGTGATCGACGAAGAGTATGTTCAAGAACATATTTTGACTGACGGTATTGTCGCGCCAGTTGGAGGCGCCTCGCCGACTCACTCATGGCCGCCTACAGCCATTTCGCTCGGCGTTCTCGCGTCATATCCGACACATCTCTTCTGGTCTGGCCGTTGTTGTGCTGGTTTTGAGAGTCGCCGTCGCTCGCAGCAACGCAACACGCTCAACCATATCGCGACATGCTGACGCAGCATATGTTAGACGACGGGCTCCTAGGCACCATTCTGCCGATGATCTGCGGCCCCTTCTGCAGCAATGTTTCGTACGGTGTGAATACATAGCACTTGTAAGTCAAAACTAAATTATTTGTCATATGAGTTTTGCTTGGAACGGTTCGGCGCCATTGAGAGTTTAAGGAACGCTCCGAAGCAATCCTACTGCTTGTAAGTCAAGTGGCTTGCAAAATCGAGACACGCAACGCCAGAGAGAGGTTCGATGTCGTATCCTGCCGAGCACCGTCGCCTAACCAAACAGAAAATTGTTCGGAGCGCACGGCGACTCTTCAACCGCCGTGGGTTCGATACGGTGTCAATCGACGACGTTATGGGTGATGCCGGGCTCACCCGGGGAAGTTTCTATAGTTACTTTGAAAGCAAGGATGATCTTTACGCCGAAACGGTGACCAAAATTTTAGATGAAAAGCAGCTTTTAAGTAGCGACGGAATCAGCATCGATCCGCGTGCCGTTGACAGCGCGGCTCAGTTCGTCCGCGACTATCTTTCGCGCGAGCATTTCGAGGATATCGACGGAACCTGCCCCCTGATCGCTTTTCCGACCGACTTTTTGCGCGGGGAGCATCGTGTTCGGCAAGCATTTGAAACCGTGCTCAGGGTTATGATCGATGTTTTTGAGCAGGCGTCGCGGCGTAATGGACAGGCGGCCCGATCTCGGGTTCGCGCGATTGCGACGCTATGCGTTGGCGGTATGGTGTTGGCGCGCTCGATCGAGGATCGCGTGCTCGCCGACGAAATACGTGAAGCCGCAATGGCCATCGCACTGTCGCTCGGACAGTGGCCGAGCCGAACGTCGAATGAGT
>CAVRVV010000010.1:0-601811 GCA_963724715.1 uncultured Alphaproteobacteria bacterium
TCCCCGGCGAGAGGTCCCGCCGGGGATCGTCGAATTCACACCTCGATCAAGCGATCAGGGCAGGAAGTCGCGGTGAGCGCGAATGCTGACCGCCCAGTTGGATGCGTGTGCTTCGCCCGTGGTCGCGCCGCCGAAGGCGTAGGAGGCGAGGCCGGGCGTACCAAGCGCGGTCGTTCCGGTCGTCGCACTGTTGAGCTGGGAGTACAGGACTTCCACGCCCAGGTAGAACGTCTTGGTCACGTCCCACTGAGTACGGGAGCCGATGCCCCAGTGTCGACCAGTCGTTGTTGCAGCCCGCGCCAGCAACAGCCAGCGTACCTGCAAGCCCGTTGCCGAAGCCCGTCGCCGAGCACAGGTTGGCGTTGGCCGAGCCGTTACCCTTGCCATACGACACTTGAGCGTAGGCGCCGTACAGAGAGGTGTGCCAAGCCGGGGTCCAGTAATGCTCGTAGCCGGCGTTGATGCCCCAAGCGCTGGTCAGCAAGCAGCCGGTGTTGTTGCCGATGGCAATCGTGCCGGCATACACGCAGTCGCTGAGCACGCCAAAGGCTTCCTTACCCGATTCAACCTTGCCCCAGTTCGAGTTCGGGGTGTTGAACACATAGCGGAGCGCGCCCTGGGTGACGTTCGCTTGAGCTTGGAACCAGTCGCCTTGAGTGATGAAAGGCGTATTGATCTTGATGCCCACGCCCGCCGCCCAGCCCCACTTGTCGCCAGGATGACCGGCGGCAGCAGTCCCGGACCCGACTGCAGCGCATTGGCGGCGCTGTAGTAGGTGGCATTGACCTCGTGCAGAGCGCCCATGATCTGGGCACCGCCCCACGCCTGGTCGACGCGCAAGTTGGCGACGAAGTCCGTCGTCTGCATGCCGCCGTAGGCGCCGTTACCCGGGAACAACGCGCCGCAACCGCCAACGGCGGTGCCGGCGACGCCGGTAGCGCCGGTCACAGTCGCTGCGCAGGGGAAACCACCGGGAGTGATGGTGCCGGCGCCAGCGAGAGCCGCCGTGCCCGCAGGGCCAGGCAATCCGTTGACGTCGATGATCTGCGTCGTACGGCGCGCTTCCGAAGAAATCGTGCCGGAGAAGCCACCACCGAACTGTGCCGTATAGGCCCATACCCACCAGCCACCGTCACCGGTGTCCGAAGCAGGCAGATAGCCGCCGCGATACTGCATCGCCGGCACACTGTAGAAGTCGAAGAACGACTGTGACAGACCGGCCGTCATGCCCGCCCACTGGACGAAGGCGCGGTTGGCGCTGTCCACGAGAGAGGCCACTTGCAGGCCGGTGTCGTTGGTGTTGATGCCGACCGCGAGGTAACCGCGGACGGTGCCGTATTCGGTCTGGTTCCGAACGTCAGCCGTGATGTAACCGCGAGCGCGCAGCGTTTCGTTGCTGGTCAGCACGGCTGTTCGCGTTGCCGTTGAACGGGCCCCAGGTCATGTTGCCGTTGCCGCCCCAAGTGGCTTCGGCGCGGACCCAGCCGCCGACCTTAATGCACAGATCAGTACCAGGCATATAGTAGAATCCTGCCCCGTAGAGGCTGCAGACCTTCACGTACTCAACTGATCGGGCATCGGAGCGCCGAAAAACTTTTGTCGAGTCAACGGTCCCCGCGGATAAGCGCGGCGCGAACGTTCCAAAACGCGAAAACGAGCCTTGGCCAGGCCCGGGTATTTCCCAACCCGTTGCCGCGCATTTCCAGCCAACCCAGCAAAAAGCTGCAGTTTCCAGTGCTGGGTATGTGCTGGGTCGGGACGTCACGGACGCCGATCGGCGTCACCGAAAAACGGTGATCGATGGTTATTTCTGAGTCGCTTGAGACTGCAAAACCTGCGACGTCAAACGGTCGCCATATCGCCTTGCGTATCGACAACCGTGGTGCGCCGCATTTCGCGCTTGTGGTCGTTCGACGGGAACGGCGTCGCGCGGTGCAAGGTGCAGCGATTGTCCCAGATCACCAGATCGCCGACGTGCCATTTGTGCACGTAGACGAAGCGCTCCTGGGTGGCGAAGGCGAGCAGTTCGTCGAGCAGCGCCCTGCCCTCGGCGGCCGGCCAGCCGATGATGTGGGAGGCATGCGAGGCGATGAACAGCGCTTTGCGCCCTGAGCCCCGGTGCCGCCGCACCAGCGGATGGTGCGCCGCCGGCCGTGCCGCGCGCTCCGCCTCGGTCGGCACATAGCCGCCGCGCAGGCCGCGCGAATACCAGATCGAATGCTCGGCCTGCAAACCTTCGAGCTTTTTCTTCATCGCATCGGGCAAAGCATCGTAGGCTGCCCGCGTGTCGGCAAAATAAGTATCGCCGCCGCTCGGCGGGATGACGCGCGCATGCAACAGCGACCAGGTCGCGGATTTTTGCCGGAACGAGCTGTCGCTGTGCCACAGCTCGTTGGCCTGCCGGTACTGCCAGCGCGCATCGTCGCCGGCGAGAAGATTGCCGTTTTCGTCCAGATTGGAGATGTCGAAGATTTCCGGAAGTTTTACCCGCAGCCCCATCACGCCCGCCTTGCGCTGGTGCACGACCGCGGACGCATTTTCCAGCGGCCCGTAGAGCCGCGAGAACGCGACCTGCCGCTCGTCGTCGATATTTTGTTGCGGCAGTACGCAGACCGCATACGCGTCCATTGCCTGCTCGATGGCGCTTTGCGTCGCAAGATCGACGTCGCGGCTGAGATCGGCGCCTCTGACCTCGGCGGCAAAAAGCGGGTGCAGCTTTCTGATGGCGAGATCCATGGCGCGTCTCCTGCGGAAATCAAATTTCCTTGCTGCCATTCTAGTTTGGCGGCGTGGCAAAATCGACAGGCTATGCGATAAAGCCCGCGCATTGACGCCCCCGATGGCGGCCGTTAACCCGTGCCGGCAAGAGGCTGCCGATGAACGTCAAGGAAAGGGTCGCGCTCGGATCGATTGCCGCCTCGGCGGGGCTTGCGGCGGCGAAGGCTGCCGTCGGACTGCTGACGGGCTCGCTGGCGATCCTGTCCGAGGCCGGCCATTCGCTGATCGATCTTTCGGCGACGGTGTTGACCTATTTTGCAGTGCGGCTCTCCGGCAAACCGGCCGACAAGGAACACCAATACGGTCACGGCAAGGTCGAGAGCGTCACGGCACTGGCCGAAACGGCGCTGTTGTTCCTGCTCTCGGCCATCGTGATCTGGGAGGCGGCGCGGCGGCTGATCGGCGCGCAGGCGCACGCCGTCGAAGCAACCATCGCCGCGTTTGCCATCATCGCCTGCTCCGTCGTGGTCGATTTCTTCCGCGCCCGCACATTGAGTCGCGTCGCCAAGGAAACGTCCAGCGAGGCGCTCGAAGCCGATGCGCTGCATTTCGGCTCCGACATGTGGTCGTCGGTCGCGGTGCTGGTCGGGCTTGGCGGCGTCGCGCTCGGCTATGGGTGGGCCGACGCCACCGCCGCGATCGTGGTCGCGGTTTTCATCTGTATCGCCGGCTGGCGGCTCGGCCGGCGCACCATCGATACCTTGACCGACACGGCGCCCGAAGGCGTCAGCGAGCGCGTTACCGCGATCGCGCGGCAAGTGCCCGGCGTCGTCAGCGTCGAACGGGTGCGGGCGCGGCCGGCCGGCGCGGTGCTGTTCGTCGATCTCGCGGTCGGCGTCAGCCGCACGCTGCCGCTCGACCGCGTCTCCGCCATCAAGGACCGGCTGACCCGTGCCGTCCGCACCGAATTGCCCAATGCCGAGGTCACCATCACGACGGAACCGCGCGCGCTCGACGACGAGACGGTGCGCGAACGGGTAATGATGATCGCGCGCAATCGCGGGCTCGCCATTCATCACGTCGCCGTACAGGCGATCGAAGGCCGGCTGGCAATATCGGTGGATCTCGAAGTCGAAGGCACCATGGCGCTCAATGCCGCGCATGAAGTGGCGAGCGGCCTTGAAGAAGCGATGCGCGAGGAACTCGGGCCCGACGTCGAAGTCGAAACCCATATCGAGCCGCTGCCCGCCGACGTTCTACCCGGCCGCGACGCTTCGGCCGCGCGCATCGCCGAAGTGCGCGAGGCGCTCTCGGCGCTCGCCGCCGAGGTCGCCGGTCTCGGCGAAGTGCACGACGTGCGCGTGCGCGAGACCCGAGACGGCGAGATCGTCAATTTTCACTGCCAGGTCGACCCGGCGCTTTCGGTCGGCGCCGTGCATGATGCAGTCGACGCGCTCGAGCGCCGGTTGCGGCGGCGCTTTCCCTTGATCCAGCGTGTCATCGGCCACGCCGAGCCACGGCAGTAGGTGGCCTGCTTTCAATTCGGCCACAAAACTTCTACACCAAGGCGATCATGCGCACCGAAGAACACCGCCCCATCCGCCTGCAAGATTACCGCCCGCCCGACTGGCTGATCGAAACCGTCGATCTCGACGTTTCACTTCATCCCACCGCGACCACGGTCCGCGCCAAGCTGAAGCTCAAGCCCAACAGCGCCGGCGCGCCGGCGCCGCTCGTGCTCGACGGTGAAGAGCTCAAGCTCAAATCGCTTACGCTCGACGGCAAACCGCTGCCGGCGGAAAACTTCGTTGCTACGCCTGACAAGCTCACCATCGCGCAGCCGCCGAACCGGCCGTTCGAACTCGAGATCGAGACCATCGTCGATCCGACCAACAATACCCAGCTCATGGGGCTGTACCGCGCCGGCCCGACCTATTGCACCCAGTGCGAGGCCGAGGGTTTTCGCCGCATCACCTATTTCCTCGATCGTCCCGACGTGATGGCGGTCTACACCACGCGGCTGGAGGCCGACAAAAGCGAAGCGCCGGTGCTGCTCGCCAATGGCAATCTCACCGACCACGGCGACGTGCCGGGCACCGCGCGGCATTTCGCCGTTTGGCACGATCCGTTCCCGAAGCCGTCGTATCTGTTCGCGCTGGTCGGCGGCCGGCTGGCGCAGGTCTCCGACAGTTTTACGACTATGTCCGGCCGCAAGGTCGCGCTGCACATCTATGTCGAGCCCGGCAAGGAGGACCGCTGCGGCTACGCCATGGACAGCCTCAAGCGCGCCATGCGCTGGGACGAGGAGGCTTTCGGCCGCGAATACGATCTCGATATTTTCATGATCGTCGCGGTGTCCGCGTTCAACATGGGCGCCATGGAGAACAAGGGCCTCAACGTCTTCAACGACAAATACGTGCTGGCCTCGCCGGAGAGCGCCACCGACGGCGACTATGCCAGCATCGAAGCGGTGATCGCGCACGAATATTTCCACAACTGGACCGGCGACCGCATCACCTGCCGCGACTGGTTTCAGCTCTGCCTCAAGGAAGGGCTGACGGTTTTTCGCGACCAGGAATTTTCCGCCGACCAGCGCTCGCGCGCGGTCGAGCGCATCAGCGACGTGCGCGGCCTGCGCGCGCACCAATTCGTCGAGGATGCCGGCCCCCTCGCCCATCCGGTTCGGCCGGAAATCTATCACGAAATCAATAACTTCTACACAAGCACCGTTTATGACAAAGGCGCCGAAGTGGTGCGCATGATCAAGGCGCTGCTCGGCCCGGAGCTGTTTCGCAAGGGGATGGACCTTTACTTCACGCGCCATGACGGCCATGCCGCTACCGTCGAGCAATTCGTGCAGTGCTTCGCCGACGCAAGCGGCCGCGATTTTTTTCCGCAATTCATGCGCTGGTATTCGCAGGCCGGCACGCCGGAGATCAAGATCGCGCCGCACTACGACGCGCGCGCCAAGACCTACCGGCTCGACATCGCGCAATCCACACCGCCGACGCCGAACCAGCCGAACAAACAGCCGATGGTGATCCCGCTGGCCGTCGGCCTCGTCGGCAAAGCCGGCGCCGATCTGCCGCTCACACTGGACGGCCGCCCGCTGTCGCGCGGCGTGATCGAGTTGCGGCAGCCGAGCCAGACTTTTGTCTTCAGCAACGTCGCGGAACGGCCAATCCCGTCGATCAACCGCGGCTTCTCGGCGCCGATCAAAGTGTCGCTGCCGATCGCGGCCGAAGATTTGCGCTTCCTCGCCGCCCACGATTCCGATCCGTTCAACCGCTGGCAGGCGGTGCAGACACTGGCGATGTCGCTTTTGACGGCGAATGTCGCGGCGCTGCGTAACGGCACAACCGCGCGCGACGACGACGGCTTGATGGCGGCGCTCGGCGCGATCCTTGTCAACGATACGCTCGAGCCCGCTTTCATCGCGCTCAATCTCGTGCCGCCGAGCGATGCCGACATCGCCCGCGAGATCGGCCGCGATGTCGATCCCGACGCGGTCTTTGCCGCGCGCCGGAAACTGCGCGTCGCCATCGGCACGCGACACGCCGCCGCGCTGTCGAGCACTTACGAGCGAATGAACACCGGCAGCCATTACAGCCCGGACGCCAAAAGCGCCGGGCGGCGCGCGCTCAAGAATGTCTGCCTCGATCTGATGGCGGTGACGCAAGACAGCGCCGCGATCGCGCGTGCGCTTGCCCAGTATTCGAGCGCCGACAACATGACCGACCGCATGGCGGCGCTGGAGACGCTGGCGCAGCACGACCGGCCGGAGCGTGCCGCCGTGCTCGACGATTTCTACCGGCGCTATGCCGACGATCCGTTGATCATCGACAAATGGCTGGCGCTGCAAGCGATCATCCCGGAGCCGGCGACGCTCGACCGCGTGCGCGCTTTGACCGGCCACCCCGCCTTCTCCATGGCCA
Source organism: uncultured Alphaproteobacteria bacterium (assembly GCA_963724715.1). GTDB lineage: Bacteria > Pseudomonadota > Alphaproteobacteria > Rhizobiales > Xanthobacteraceae > BOG-931. The sequence goes on from CAVRVV010000010.1 coordinate 6,654, forward strand.
ATCCGAACCGGGTGCGCTCGCTGATCGGCGCCTTTGCCCAAGCCAACCACACCCAGTTCAACCGCCTCGACGGCACCGGCTACGATTTCGTCGCCGACATCGTGCTTAAGCTCGATCCGAAGAACCCGCAGGTCGCGGCCCGCATCATGGGCGCGTTCCGCTCCTGGCGCGCACTGGAAGCGCGGCGGCGGCAGCGCGCGGAGATGACGCTGCGACGGGTTGCTGCGACGTCCAACCTGTCGAGCGATGTCCACGACATCGTCGCCCGCACGTTGGCCGACAGCCGATCTACGTCGTGAAAAAGCAGTAGACGCTGCATCGCGCGCGCAGCATCGTCGCGCAAGTGACTCTACCGACGAGATTTTTTCAGTTCGATCCGCGCCGCAAAAAGCGTGGGACAAAAGTTAAAAATATATTGACTCCCGACTCTCGACAAATCGATTCGCGTCGATTCAAATAGAGTGATTCGGGGGCGATGCGGCACATTCCTCCGAACTGGGTCTAGGGGATCGTCCAAACGGAGGCAGGCATGGCGCGCGCCGAAACGGCGAGTGCGTCTTTACGCTCGGATTCGATCAAAGGGCTGGCGCAATCGATTGCCAACCCCGCGTATCGGCGCCTGCTCACCGCCGAGCCGGTGTTGCGGCGCGCCGTTCCGGTTCTCATCGTCGCCTTCATGCTGACGATCTGCATCGGCGCCGCGGTGCAAGTGCTGGAACATCGCCGCCAGGTCATTCTCGATTCCATTCGCACCAGCGAGGCGCTCGCCGATCATCTTGCCGCCACGCTCGATCGCACGGCGCGCGACGGCAGACCGACGCTGCCGCGCAGCTCCGAAGCGCTGGCACACGCACTGCCGGCCTGGGCCGCCGGCGACGGCCGCAGCATCCTGATCGCCGACGTCGACGGCGCGATCATCGCCAGCGTGCCGAAAGATCCGTCGATGCTGGGACGCCATATCCTCGACGTGCTCGGGCCCACGCAACCTTTGCCTAACGCCAATACGGCCGGCACGACGGAAAACATATTGCCCGACGGCGACGCCGTGTTCGCCACCATGCGGGCGCTGCGCAATCCGATCGGCTTCCTTGCCGTCGTCCAGCCACGCAGCGAAGCGCTCGCCAGTTGGCGCTCGACCACGGCGCTGACCGTCACGCTCTCCGCCACCACCGGCTTCGTCGTCCTCATCCTCGGCTTTGCCTTCCACTGGCAGGCGACGCGGGCGCGCGAAGCGGATTTGATCCACGACACCGTACGCTATCGCATCGACACCGCGCTCAACCGCGGCCGCTGCGGACTGTGGGACTGGGACCTGGCGCGCGGCCGGGTGTTCTGGTCGCATTCGATGTTCGACATCCTGGGGCTGCCGCCAAAGGACGATTTGCTCACCTTCGGCGAAGTCAGCGCGCTGGTGCACAAGGACGACATCAATCTTTACGAGATCGCCACCCAAGTCGCCGATTCCAAAGTCCAGTCGATCGACCATGCGTTCCGCATGCGCCACGCCGACGGCCGCTGGCTGTGGCTGCGGGCGCGCTGCGAATTGGCGCGCCAGGAGGGCGAAGGCGGCCTGCATCTGATCGGCATCGCCGTCGACATCACCGAGCAGAAAACCCTGGTCGAGCGCACCATGGCGGCGGACCTGCGGCTGCGCGACGCCATCGAGACCATCCCGGAAGCTTTTGTGCTCTGGGACGCCGACAACCGCCTGGTGCTGTGCAATTCGAATTTTCAGGAACTGCATCACCTGCCCGACGCGGCTGTGCAGGCCGGCGCGCGCTACGAAAGCGTCGTCGCCGCCGGCAAAAAGCCCATCCTGCGCACCACGGTGGCCCACGACGACATCCAGCCCCCCGGCGCCGGCACCTTCGAAATCCGACTCGACGACGGCCGCTGGATGCACATCAGCGAGCGGCGCACCAAAGACGGCGGCTACGTCTCGGTCGGCACCGACATTACGAAGATAAAGCTGCACGAGCAGAAGCTGGTCGAAGGCGAAAAGCGCCAGGCCGCGACCATCAGCGATCTGCGCAAATCGCAGGAAGCGCTGCAGCTGCAAACCGATCAGCTCGCCGACCTCGCCGGAAAATATGCCGAGGAAAAGACCCGCGCCGAGGAAGCCAACCAGGCCAAATCGAAATTCCTCGCCAATATGAGCCACGAGCTGCGCACGCCGCTCAATGCCATCATCGGCTTCTCCGAGATCATGGAAGCCGCCATGTTCGGCCCGCTGGGCGCGGACAAATACAGCGAATATTCCCGCGATATCCGCGAAAGCGGCCAGTATCTGCTCGAGGTCATCAACGACATCCTCGACATGTCGAAGATCGAGGCTGGCGGCATCCGCCTGACGCCGGAGGAGACGGATCTCGATGCGGTTTTTGCCGATTGCCTGCGCGTGGTGTGGGCGCGGGCCAACGAGAAGCATCTCAGTCTGACATCCCACATCGATCCGGCGATCCGTTTCAAGGCCGACCGCCGTGCGGTGAAGCAGATCGGACTAAACCTGCTCTCCAACGCCGTAAAATTCACGCCCGACGGCGGTGCGGTGACCGTGCGCGGCCATATGCGGGCCGGCAAGGTCACCATCGCCATCGAAGATACCGGCATCGGCATCCCCAAAGACGCGCTGCATAAGCTCGGCCGCCCTTTCGAGCAGGTCGAAAGCCAGCTGACCAAGCGCTACCAGGGCTCGGGCCTCGGCCTCGCCATCGCCAAATCGCTCACCGAGCTGCACGGCGGCGCCATGCGCATCAGTTCGCGGCTCGGCAAGGGCACCACCGTGGTGGTGCGCCTGCCGGTCACGGCGCAAATGGTAACGCGCGAGGTCCGAGGCGCCGCTTCGCCACCGCCGCCGGATAAGCCAGCCGCTGCGGCCTAGGAGCGGCGACTTTCAATGGCAAACCTTCAATGCAGGCCGATCGTACCGGTGAAGCTGCCGTTCGTGCCGTTGTCCGTGACTTGGTTGTTGGAATAGCTGAGCAAACTGCCGCCGCCGGCCGATTGCAGACCGACGCCGTTGTCGCCGATTTGCGACCTGTCGGTCGTCACATTCGCGCTGGCGCCGCTCGAGCGAATGCCGGCGAGGCCGTTCGCCTCGATCGTGCTGCGCGAAATGTCGATGGCTACGCTGCCGGCACCGCTCATCGCATTGACGCCGTTGCCGGCGTTGGGGCCGATCGACGCGTTGGTCATCACGACGCTGATAGGGCCGCCGCCACCGGTTCCGTCGGCAACGACGCCGTCGCCGCTGTTGCCATCGACATTCGTGTCGGTGAGCCAGGCATCAGCCGCGATGCCGCCGCTCGGGCTGATCACGACACCGATGCCGCTTGCGAAAATGTTCGAACTACGGACGAACATCTTGGCGGTCGCGGCACTGCCGACGCCTGGCGAGAATGTTATCGCGCCGACGGGGAAGCCTAAAAAGGTGCAGTCTTCGATATTGAGTTTCGCGCCGCTGGTGAAGACAACGCCCGAAGCCCCGGTGCCGGCAAAGCCATTGAAGACCAACCCGCGCAACTCGACCACGTCGTTGGCGCCGGCGGCAATTGTGACGCCACTGGTGCCGCCGCTTGCAAGCGATACGGCCGCGACAACGTTCCGGCCACCGACGATGCTCAGCGATTTCGTGATCGTCACCGGTCCGAAGTCGCCGGTATCGAGAACGTCGATCTCCCCGCCCGGAAGCGTCAGCGCCATCGCCGCGGCGAATGTCCGGCAGGGCGCGTCAGCTGTGCATTGGCTGGTATCGTCGCCGGTTCCCGACACCCAGGTCCGGGCGAAGCCGAAGCTGAACTTGTCGGCCGAGCTGGTCGGACTCGTTCCACCCGGCGCCGTCACCGTGACATCGACCGCGCCAGTGCCCGCCGGCGACGTTGCCGTGATCTGGGTGACGCTGTTGACCATGACGGACGTCGCGGCAGTGCTGCCGAAACGCACGGCAGTGACCCCGATGAAGTTGGAGCCGGTGATCGTTACCGTCGTGCCGCCCGATGGCACGCCGTTACTGGGCGAGATCGTCGTGACTGCCGGCTGCGGAATATACGTGAACTGATCGGCCGCGCCGGTAGCGCTTGTTCCTCCGTCTGTCGTCACGGTCACATCGACCGTGCCGCTGCCCGCCGGCGACCGCGCCACGATCCGCGTATCGCTGGTGAGGTTGAAGAATCCGGCTGCCCTGCCGCCGAAACTGACTGCCGTGGCGTTGCTGAAGCTGGTGCCGGTGATCGTCACCAGCGTGCCGCCGCCGCCGGGACCGCTCGCCGGCGCGATTGCCGTCACCGCCGGTGCTCCAGCAAAGCTGAAGGCATCGGCCGAGGTGGTGGCGCTGGTGCCGCCTGCCGTCGTCACCGTGACGTCGACCGTGCCGGTACCGGCCGGCGACGTCGCGGTGATCGAGGTGGCGCTGACGACGCTCACATTGGTGGCGGAGGCGCCTCCGAAATGCACCGCGGTCAAGCCGGTAAAGTTGCTGCCGGTGATCGTGACGCCGGTCCCGCCCCCGGCCGGGCCGGTGTTTGGCGACAGCCCGCTCACGGTCGGTGCGGCCACGTAGGTGTAGTGATCGGAGGTACCGGTCGGACTTGTTCCGCCCGACGTCGTCACCCTGACGTCGACCGTCCCGGCCGCGCCGGGCGGAGCGACTGCGCTGATCTGCGTCGGGCTGACGACGGAGAAGCTTGTAGCCGGCGTTGCGCCGAAGGAAACCGCGCTAGCATTGCTCAGGTTCGTCCCGGTGATCGTTACGACGTTGCCGCCGGCCGTCGGGCCGGAACTGGGATTGACCGCGCCAACCGTCGGTCCCGCCGTGTAAGTGTATTTGTCCGCGGGCGCGGCAACGCTGGTGCCGTTGGGCGTCGTCACGCGGACATCAACCGTACCGCTGCCGGCTGGCGCGGTCGCCGTCACCTGGGAGTCGCTGACGACAGTAAAGCTCGCGGCGGCGCTGGCGCCGAAGGATACCGTGGTCGCGCCGGTCAGATGCACGCCGGTGATCGTGACCGTGTTGCCGCCGCTCAACGGCCCGGCCGCGGGAGCGAGCCCGATCACGGCCGGCTGGGCCAGGATCTCCTTCAGCGCATTATTCCCGGTGTCGACGACAAAGATATTGTCGTCGGCATCGAGCACCACACCCGAGGGCGCCCTGAAATGCGAGCTGTCGATCACGGCGGCAGTCGTATAGTCCGGGGCCAGCAGCTCGGTCAGCGTGTTGAGAGCGCTATCGGTGACGTAGAGATTGCCGCGCGAGTCGACCGCCACGCCGACGGGCTGCTGCAGGTTGCCGCTGGTGATCGCGTTGGCCGTGCCGTAGCCGCTGGCCGCCGTCAATTGCAGGATCTGGCCCGAGCCGGAGCGCTGGTCGGCCACGAAGAGGTTATCGTGACTGTCGAACGCAATGCCGAAGGGGTGGTCGACACCGCTTTGGCCGGCAGCGATCAGACCGGCACTACCGTAGCTCGGCGCGGGCAGCTTAAACACGACAGCGTTGCTGTTGGCGACATAGAAATTGCCGTGTGAATCGATCGCAACGCCATGCACAACGCCGCCGTCGTTGTTCGCGCTCTCCGCGAAGACGTTGGAGTAGTCGGGCGGCCGGAACTCCCAAAGCCCTACGGGTGAACCTGCAAGATTCAGGTTGTTGGTGGCAAAGATGTCGCCGCCCTGGTCGACACCGACGCCTTGAGGGCTGTTGAACAGACCATCAAAGTTCGTGTCGTACGCCATGGGCGTCGTCGTATAGGCGCCGTTCACCAGGAACAGGGCGGAGAGCGCATACGTCGTGTCGGTGACGAAGACCGTCTTATCGCCATTCACCGTCACGTATTGCGGCGCATTATACTGATTGCTCAGCGTGGTGACCTGCGCCGCCTGCGCAAATGCTGCAACCGGCGCGACACACACGGCGACAGCAAGCAACCATCCCGCCGCGCCGGCGGGCCTTACACCGAAACGCACATCCAGCCCCTTAACCCCCAGGTCGTCGCTCGCCGCCAGCCCGGTACCGTACGTTCTAGCGAAATCCCCCACGGAGAATTAACGAGGGAATTGCAAGCATCGCAATGGCTGCGAGCGACCAAAATCGCCGGCTAACCGTCGTGATCTCGCTTCTTCACGCGCTGTGTCCGGCGCGCAACAGATTTCACGGCACCTTGCCGAGAATGCGCACGAAACATTCACGCACCTGGCGCTGCGTCTCCGTCACATAAGCCTGCAGCGCCGGGAAGTCCGGCAGGTCGGCGGCGCGCGCCAATAGCGCAAGCACACCGGCGCCGGCCACTTTCGCGTCAAGCGTGCCGGGCAGGCACAGTCGCAACACCTGGGTGAGATCGTGGAATAGCCGCACCGCCGGCCGCAACACCGCGGCGTCTTCGGGCGCCAGCACGCCGAAATGCGCGGCTTTGTCGAGCATGCGCGCCGTCGAAGTGTCGAGAATTTCCGGCAGCGCGGCGGCGTGCACGAGCTGCAGATATTGCGCGATAAACTCGATGTCGACCAGGCCGCCGGCGGCATATTTGAGGTCCCAAGGGTTGGCATCGCCTTTTTCCTTGGCGATGGCGCCGCGCATTTCGACAACATCGGCGGCGATGCTGCGGGCGTTGCGCTTGCGGCAGAGCGCCTTGTGGATCACCGCATCGACACGCGCGGCGAAAGCTTGCGGCGACGACACGACACGCGCCCGCGTGAGCGCCATGTGCTCCCAGGTCCAGGCTTCGCGTTCCTGATAGCTTTCGAAGCCGCCGATTTGCGTCGCCAGCGGGCCGGAGCGGCCCGATGGCCGCAATCGCATATCGACCTGATAGAGCGCGCCGTAATTGGTGTGCACCGTGAGCGCGCTGATCAGGCGCTGGGTCAGCCGGGCGAAATATTGCGCGCCATAGAGCGGCCGCTTGCCGTCGGAATTCGGATTGTTCTGGTCGAAATCGTAGATCACGATCAGGTCGAGGTCGGAGCTCGCCGTCATCTCCCAGGCGCCGAGCCGGCCGAGCGCGAGGATCGCGGTCTGTTGGCCGCGGATGCGGCCGTATGTGGCGGCGAAATCCTCCTCCACTTTGCGATGCACCGCGCGGATGAGAACATCGGCAAGGCGGGCGAAAACCTCGCCGGCCTGCTCGGCCGACACCGAACCAGACAGGATGCGCGCGCCGATCAGGAACATGTGCTCCTGGCCGAACAGGCGGATGGCGTCGAGCACGTCTTCGTAGCCTTTCGTCTCGATCAGCCGGCGGGCAAGCTCGGCCTCGAGCCGCGTTTCGTCGGGCAGCGCGCCGAAAAAACTCGGCTCGATCAGCGGATCGATCAAATTCGGGCTCTGCGCCAGAATATCGGCGAAGCGCGGCGCGACGCCGAGGATCAGGGCGATGAAGCGAATGAGCTCCGGGTTTTGCCGCAGCAGCGGCAGGAACAGGCCGCCGGAGCGCAATCCGGCGAGAAAGCGATCGAAGGTCGCAAACGCGGCGTCCGGATATTCGGCACGCGAGAATTGATCGATGATCAATGGCACGAGCTCGATGACGTTGTTGCGCACTTGCTCGCTGCGCAACGCCCGGTATTCCCCGGCCCGCCAACGGCGCACCGCGGCGGCGACGTCTTGCGGCTGCCGGAAACCCAGCATCGCCAACCGGTCGAGCGTGTCGCCCTCGACATCGGTGCCGACAAACGAGAGGTTTTGTTGCTGGGCGAGGAAGGCCGGCGCACGTTCGAACAGTCTGACATAGTGCTGCTCGACCTCGTGCAGATGAACCAGCAGGCTGTCGGCGAAATCGTCGCGGTCCTTGAAACCGAGAAAGCGGGCAAATTCGCCAAGCCCGACGCTATCCGCCGGCAAGGTGTGGATTTGCTCGTCGGCCATCATTTGCAGGCGGTGCTCGACGCGGCGCAAGAAGTTGTAAGCCGCGGTGAGCGCGTCGCGCGCCTCCGCATCGATCCAACCGCCGTCGGCGAGCGCCGCAAGCGTGGCGACCGTTTCGCGGCCGCGCAACTCGCTGTGGCGGCCGCCGGCGATGAGCTGCTGGGTCTGGGCGAAGAACTCGATCTCGCGGATGCCGCCGCGACCGAGTTTTATGTTGTGCCCTTCGACCGCGATCTCGCCGTGGCCGCGATAGGCGTGGATCTGCTGCTTCATCGCGTGCACGTCGGCGACGGTGGCGTAGTCGAGGTATTTGCGCCAAATGAAGGGCGCAAGCTCGCGGATCATCACTTCGCCGGCGGCAAGATCGCCGGCGCTCGGCCGCGCCTTGATCAGCGCGGCGCGCTCCCAGTTCTGGCCCCGGCTCTCGTAGTAGTCGAGCGCCGCTTCCGTCGAGATCGCGATCTGGGTCGAAGACGGATCGGGGCGAAGCCGCAGATCGACCCGGAACACGTAGCCGTCGGCCGTGCGCTCCTGCAAAAGCTTCACCAGGTCGCGGGTCAGCCGCACGTAAAAGCCGGCCGGCTCGAGATTCGGCGCCAGCTTGGCGACGTCCGGATTGAAAAAAATCATCAAATCGATGTCGCTCGAAAAATTCAGCTCGTAGGCGCCCATTTTGCCCATGGCGAGCACGATGTAGCCGGAGTTTTGCTCCGGATGTCTCCTGTCGCCGGACACGAGCTTGCCGCGGCGCGCAGCGTCGCGAAGCAGATGATCGACCGCGGCGCCAAGCGCGATGCCGGCCATGTCGGTGAGCGCGCGCGTCACCCGCGCCACCGGCCAGATGCCGCCGATATCGGTCAGCGCGATCAGCAGCGCCGCTTGCGCCTTCATGCGGCGCAGCACGCGCATCAGCGCGGGCTGGGTGCGCGCCGCCGCGCCACTGCGTTGCGCGTTGGCGAGCAACGCGGCGAGCGCGCTATCGGGATCACTGGTGACGAGATTTGCGAAGCCTGCCGGATCGGCGCGAATGAGGTCCCACAGATAGGGCGCTGTCTCTGCGATACTCGCCAACAGATCGGCCAGCGACGGATGCCCGGCGGTCAGCGCGACCAGCGCCTTGCCGGCAGCGCTGGCTTTGATTTCGGCGAGCCACGCCGTGACGCGCGCGGTGCCTGCCGCGGACGACAGCGGCAGCGCGCCAGAGAGGCGCCGGACCAATGCCGCTTCGTCGAGTTTTTTCCCGGACCGCCTTTTGACCGGGGGCCGGCTCATGCGGTCCCCGCCGGCCCGGCGCGCGGCAGCGCGATGGTGGTGCGCAGGCCGGGATGATTGTCTTCGAGCTTCAATTCACCGCCGTGCAGGCGTGCGACCGCGGCGGCGAGGCTCAAGCCCAATCCCGAGCCCGGCTCGGAGCGGCTCTGCTCGAGCCGCACGAAGCGTTCCACCACCCGGCCGCGGTCGGCTTCGGCAATGCCCGGGCCGCGATCGGCGACGCTGAGTGAAATGCGCTCGCCGTCGTTGCCGGCCTTGACCACGATCTCGGCCGGCGCGCCGTTCAATTTGCCGTCCGTCCCGGCATATTTGATGGCGTTATCGATGAGGTTGGCCAGCGCCTGGCTGACCAATTCGCGATTGCCGCGCACCGGCGCCGCGGCCGGGGCATCGACCGTGAGCGCAATCCCCTTCTCGTCGGCCAGCGGCTCGTAGAGCTCGCCGACGTCGCGGGCGATTTCGGCGGCGTCGAATTCGGTCATGTTGTCGCGCGCCTGGCCGGCCTCCGCGCGCGCGATCATCAATAGCGCGTCGAAGGTGCGGATGAGGTCGTCGGATTCCGCGATGGTGGATTCCAGCGCCGCGCGATAATCGTCCACGCCGGCCGAGCCGCGCAGCGCCTGTTCGCAGCGGTTGCGCAGCCGCGTCAGCGGCGTCTTGAGATCGTGGGCGATGTTGTCGGAGACTTCCTTGAGGCCGTGCATCAGCGCTTCGATGCGCTCCAGCATGGCGTTGAGATGCTCGGCGAGACGATCGAGCTCGTCGCCGGTGCCCGCGACCGGCAGGCGGCCGGCAAGATCGCCGGCCATGATGGTCTGCGCCGTCCCGGTCATGGCCTCGATGCGGTTGAGCACGCGGCGGCTGACGAAGAAGCCGCCGGCCAGCCCCAGCACGATGACCAGGGCCAGCGACCATTGTCCGGCATTGGCGATGATGCCGAACAGGCGCTCGCGCTCCTCGAGGTCGCGCCCGACCAGAAGGCGGAAGCCGCCGGGCAACTGCACCACCTGCACCAGCGCGCGATGATCGGTGCCTTCCGGCGCTTCGAGGCGGCGATAATTGGTTTCGAGCCAACCCGGATGATCAAGCACGCCGGGCTCCAGCGAGCCGACATTGCCGGCAAGTCCTTCGCCCGTCGCCGTGGTGACCAGATAAAGGCTCGATCCCGGCCGCCGCGAGCGCAGGTCGACGACGATGACCAGGCGGCGGATACCGCCTTGATTGTACTGCTCGCGCAGCCCGGTGATTTCGGTATCGACCGTGGTCGTGATCTGCTCGGTGATCAGACGGCGCGTGTTGAGCGCGAAATAGCCGAGCAGCGACGCTGCGAACAGGATGAAGATCACCAGATAGCCCAGCGTCAGCTGGAACGCCGTGGTGCGCAGTAACTTGCCGAGAGCGGTCAAGGTCAGGCTCTTTCAGATCGCTTGCCGATTTCGTTCTCGGAAAAATCTTCTTCCCAGAACTCGGCAGAAGCGCGTTTGCCGCCCCGCTGATTGTCCGCTTCGGCTCGCCGCAACTCGACCCTGCGGATTTTACCCGAGATCGTTTTCGGCAATTCGGCGAATTCGAGCCGCCGCACCCGCTTGAACGGCGGCAGCGCCACGCGGCAATGCTGGAAAATCGACAGCGCCGTGGCGCGATCCGCGGCATGGCCCGGCGCCAACGCCAGAAAAGCTTTCGGCACCGCAAGCCGCATCGGATCGGGCGACGGCACGACGGCGGCTTCGGCGACGGCCGGATGCTCGATCAGGACGCTCTCGAGCTCGAACGGGCTGATGCGATAGTCGGACGATTTGAAGACGTCGTCGGCGCGGCCGACATAGGTCAGGTAGCCATCGTCGTCGATCGAAGCGACGTCGCCGGTGCGATAGATGGCGCCGTCCATGGGGCGGATGCCGCCGTCGTCGGCCTGATAGCCTTGCATCAGCCCGGTCGGCCGCGGCTCCAGCACCAGGCAAATCTCGCCTTCCTTTTGCTCTTTGTCGTTCACGTCGAGCAGCGCCACCCGATAGCCCGGCAGCAGCCGGCCCATCGAGCCCGGCTTCACGGTCTGGCCCGGTGAATTGCCAACCAGCGCCGTGGTTTCGGTCTGGCCGTAGCCGTCGCGGATGGTGATGCCCCACGCCGCCTTGACCCGATCGATGACCTCCGGATTGAGCGGCTCGCCGGCGCCGATCAATTCGCGCATGGGCACTTTCCAGGCGCCCAAATCCTCTTGGATGAGCATGCGCCACACCGTCGGCGGCGCGCAGAACGTGGTGACGCCGCAGCGCGCGATGGTGTCGAGCAAACCCTTGGCGTTGAAACGGCGCTGGTTGACGATGAAGATCGTCGCCTGCGCGCTCCACGGCGAGAAGAAGCAGCTCCAGGCATGCTTGGCCCAGCCGGGCGAGGAAATATTGAGATGGATATCGCGGGGTTTTAGCCCGATCCAGTAGATGGTCGACAGATGTCCGACCGGATAGCTCTGGTGGCTGTGCAGGACGAGCTTGGGCGTGGCCGTGGTGCCCGAGGTAAAATACAGCAGCATCGGATCGTCCGCCCGCGTCTCGCCGTCGGGCATGAAATCGGCGGAGGCCTCGTAGGCTTTCTCATAAGCCACCCAGCCCGGCACGGCGCTGCCGACAGCAATCCGCGTATAGTCGCCTGGCAGGTCAGCGAATTTGGCGGCAACGTCCGAACTGGTGATGACGTGGCGAACGCGGCCGCGGGCGAAGCGGTCGACGAGATCGTTGCGCGTGAGAAGCATGGTGGCCGGCACGATCACCGCGCCGAGCTTCATCGCCGCCAGCATGCATTCCCACAGCGGCACGACATTGCCGAGCATCAGCAGGATGCGGTCGCCGCGGCGAACGCCGAGGCCGCGCAGCGCATTGGCGACGCGGTTCGAGCGCTCGCTCAATTGGGCGAAGGAGAGCTTGGTCTCGCCGGCATCCTCGTCGACCAGCCACAGCGCCGGCTGGGCATTGCCGCGCGCCATCGGATCGAAGTAATCAAGCGCCCAGTTGAAGCGCTCGAGCTTCGGCCAGCGGAAGTCGCGGTAGGCCGCCGTATAGTCCTCGCGATGCCGCAGCAAAAATTCGCGTGCCGCGAGGAAGGGTGCTGCATCGTTCGCGCTCATGTGATCTCCCGTGATCCCGCGAGCAGTATGAAATTGTTCCGCGCCGTCAGCGTGTACCTTCGCGGATCATGTAACCCGCGCCACGCACCGTGTGTAAGAGCGGCTGCGCAAAGCCTTTGTCGATCTTCGAACGCAGACGCGAAATGTGCACGTCGATCACGTTGGTCTGCGGGTCGAAATGATAATCCCAGACGTTCTCCAGCAGCATGGTGCGGGTCACGACCTGGCCGGCGTGCCGCATCAGATATTCGAGCAGGCGGAATTCGCGCGGCTGCAATTGCAGCTCCTGCCCGGCGCGGCTGACTTCGTGCGACAGGCGATTGAGCTCGAGATCGCCGACGCGATAGACCGTCTCCTCGCCGCGCTTGCCGGGCCGGCGGGCGAGCGCCTCGACCCGCGCCAGCAGTTCGGAAAAGGCGTAGGGCTTGGCCAGATAATCATCGCCACCGGTACGCAAGCCTTTGACCCGGTCGTCGACCTGACCGAGCGCCGAGAGGATGAGCACCGGCGTTTCCACCGACTTGGAGCGCAGGGTGTGAATGATGGATAGGCCGTCGCGCTTGGGCAACATGCGGTCGATGATCAGCACGTCGTATTGGCCGTCGAGCGCCAGCGCCTGGCCTTCTTCGCCGTCGGTTGCCTGGTCGGCAATATGGCCGACCTCGCGGAACGCCTTGACCAGATAATCGGCCGCGTCGCGATCGTCCTCAATAATGAGAAGGCGCATGGTGTGCTGCCGCGGTCAGGGAGCCATGCCGGGTCAGGGAGTCTTGCCGGCCGGTGTCCCGCATCGAATCATATTGTTTCAAGCGCTTTCGGCAATATCGATCCAAAACGCGCACCATGGCGCGGAGCGGCGATCGGCCGCGCCACCGTACGATCGCTAATATTGCAAAATAGTGAGGGGGTGGCGAGCAGTGCCCGCCACCCCCTCTACCCACTCCACTCCGGCGGGGGCGACATGTGCCGGGAGGCAGAGTTGGTATTCGGCGGGGACGGGCCTTACGGCCCGTCCCCAGGGAACGCCCGCCAGCGGGGGCGACGGATGCCAGCGGATCGCCCCATCCCTCAGGCGTTGCCCAGCGGCAGGGCGACGAACTTGGTGCCCTGGCTCGACTTCACCCGGAATAAGACTGCGCGTTTGCCCTCCTTGCGCGCATCGGCAAGACTTTTGCGGACGTCGGCCGGTGTCGATACCGTCTTGCCGCCCACATCGAGAATAATGTCGCCGACCTGGAAGCCGTGATCGGCAGCGACGCCGCCATCGGCGACCGCCGTGACCACGACCCCATTGCCGTCAGTGCCCTGGACCTTGCTGGCCGGCGCCAGCGTCAGCCCGAGCTTCGGCACGTCGCTGTCGGGCACTTCGCGCTGGTTCTGCGGCGCGGCGTCGGCCTGCTTCTCGTTCGGCAAGGTGCCGAGCGTCAGCGTCACGGTTTTTTCCTGACCCTGATGGATCAGCCCAAGCTTGACGGACGCGCCCGGCGCCATGGTGCCGATGTGGCGCGCCAGTTCACGCGCATCGTGGATCGCCGCGCCGTCGACCGAAGTGATGACGTCGCCGCTCTGGATGCCGGCCTTGACCGCCGGGCTGTCGGGCTGCGGCTCGGACACCAGCGCGCCGGTGGTCTGCTTCAGGCCCATGCTGTCGGCAAGGTCGGGCGTGAGCGCCTGGATCTGCACGCCGATCCATCCGCGGGTGACGCTGCCTTTGTCGCGCAGCTGAGCGACCACGCTTTTCACAGTGTCTGCCGGAATGGCAAAGGCGATACCGACGGAACCGCCGGACGGCGAAAAGATCGCCGTGTTGACGCCGATGACGTTGCCGTCGACGTCGAAGGTCGGGCCGCCGGAATTGCCCTTGTTCACCGGTGCGTCGATCTGGATGAAATCGTCATAGGGACCGGCGCCGATATCGCGGCCGCGCGCGGAAACGATGCCCGCGGTCACGGTGCCGCCGAGGCCGAACGGATTACCCACGGCGAGAACCCAGTCGCCGATCCGCGGCGAAGCGTCCGCCAATTTCACGAAGGGAAAGTTCGCGCCGTCGACTTTGATCAGCGCCAGATCGGAGCGCGAGTCGGTGCCGATGACCTTCGCCGTATAAGTCTTGCCGTCATCGGTGGTGACGGTGACGGTCTCGGCGTTCTGCACCACGTGATTGTTGGTCACCGCATAACCGTCGGCCGAGATGAAGAAGCCCGAACCCTGGCCGGTGACGACCTCTTTGCCGCCTGGGCCATTCCCATTGGGACCGCCGAACTTGCGGAAGAACCGCTCGAACGGCGAGCCGGGCGGGAACGGCATATCTTCATCGGTGAGACCGCTATTCGCCGGGCGCTCCAATTTGACGCGCACCGAGATCACCGAAGGTTTGACCTTCTCGACGATATCGGCAAAGCCGACCGGCCGTTGCGCGAGTTGTTGGACTTTGTCTGTGAGATTCTGCGCCTGCACCGAAGTGCCGAACAGATCGGCCTGCGGCGCAAAAACAAGCGCCGCCGCACCAAAGCCGGCGACCGTGGTCGCCAGCAGCGCCAAGCGCCGTGCCGACAGTGTTGAACGAGGACTGTTGCCGTGCATTTCCGTCTCCAAATCGCTACGTCGCCCTGCGACGGATGCGCCCCGGCCCTCAATGTGGTCCCCAGGATGGGACGGTCAGCCTTACCGGCTTCTGTCGGTGGGATTAAAACTTTGTAATGTTTGGTTTTAAAAAATTATTGCTTTAAATCAGATACTTGGACGGACGACCTCAGGTGGCTTCACCGCTCGGAGATAAAATAGATCGGCAAAGCTTACAGGCCGGAGCTACGTGGCCGAGCGATCGCGCAAAAGTTCCGCCAAACGCGCCTCTTCGGCCGCGGTCAGGTTTGTCTGCTCTTGCGCTCCCGGCCCGCTGCGGCGGCGTCGTAAATCCAGCAGGATCACCACCGCGCCGACCAGCAGAACGGCGGGCGGCAGACCCCACAGCGCCACGGTGTGCCATGACAGGCGCGGCTTGAGCAGCACGAATTCGCCGTAACGGGCGACCAGGAAATCGAGCACCTGGGCGTCGCTGTCGCCTGACTTGATGCGGTCGCGCACCAGCACGCGCAGGTCATGGGCAAGCGGTGCTCCGGAATCGTCGATCGACTCGTTCTGGCACACCATGCAGCGCAATTCCTTGGACAGCGCGCGGGCGCGCGCTTCCAAAGTCGGATCCGACAGCATCTCGCCGGGCTCGACCGCCCAAAGCCTTGTCGGCGCCAACAGCGCGATCAGCAGCATCAGCGCTTGCAGATATTTCACGGCACTCACTCCGCCGCCTGCAGCGCCGTTTTGGCCTTTGCCGGCCGCGGCGCGCCGACGCGCAGCCGCCGATCGGACAGCGACAGGCCGCCGCCGAAAAACATGACGATGGCGCCAAGCCAGATCATCAGCACATGCGGCTTGAAGAAGAGCCGCACCGGAATGGTGCCGTCCGGGTTCGGATCGCCGAGCGACAGATAAAGCTGGCTAAAGCCGCGCGACATCAGCGCCGCTTCTGTCGTCGCCATGTTGCGCGCAGGGAACGTGCGGCGGCTCGGCTCCATGACGCCGATCACGTCGCCGCTCATGCGGCGCACAGTGAAGTGGCCGACGACGTCGCGGTAGTTCGGGCCGGGGCGGTTGAACACGCCGTCGAAGGTCAGCCGGTAATGGGAAATGTCGACGGTCTCTCCCGGCTTGACTGCGGCAATCCGTTCGCTGCCCCATGCAGTCACGGCGACGATGCCGAGCAACGACATGCCGATGCCGAAATGGGCGAAAGCGGTGCCCCATACCGAGCGCGGCAGGCCGATCGCCCGCATCCAGGTCGCGCGCATCGGCAGCCGCAGAATCATGGTGCGCTCGGCAATGTCGGTCACTGCGCCGGCCATGACGAATACCGCGATGCCCACTCCGAACGGCGCCAGAACCGGACCGCCATGCTCGATGGCAAAGGCGGCAGCGACGGCGACGGCGGCCAGCACCGCGGCGGCGAGTAGGCGTTGCGCGGCACTGACGATATCGCCGCGCTTCCAGCCGAGCAGCGGCCCGAACGGCATCACCAGCATCAGCGGAATGAACAGCGGACCGAAGGTGGCGTTGAAAAACGGCGGGCCGACGGAAATCTTGTCGCCGGTCAAGGCTTCGAGCGCCAGCGGATAGAGCGTGCCGACGAAGACGGTCGCGCATGCAGACGTCAGGAACAGATTGTTGAAGACCAGCGCGCCCTCGCGCGAGATCGGCGCGAACAGGCCGCCCTGTTTGAGCAACGGCGCGCGCCAGGCATAGAGCGCCAGCGCGCCGCCGATGAAGACCACGAGAATGGCGAGGATGAAAATGCCGCGCGTCGGATCGGTCGCGAAAGCATGCACCGAAGTGAGCACGCCCGAGCGCACCAGGAAGGTGCCGATCAGCGACAGCGAGAACGCGATGATGGCGAGCAGGATAGTCCAGATTTTGAGCGCACCGCGCTTCTCCATCACCACGGCGGAATGCAACAGCGCGGTGCCGGCGAGCCACGGCATCAACGACGCATTCTCGACCGGATCCCAGAACCAAAAGCCGCCCCAGCCGAGCTCGTAATAGGCCCAGTACGAGCCGCCGGCGATGCCGAGCGTCAGGCACATCCAGGCGCCGAGCACCCACGGCCGCACCCAGCGCGCCCAGGCCGCGTCGATGCGGCCTTCGATGAGAGCGGCGATGGCGAAGGAGAACGCGATCGAGAAGCCGACATAGCCGAGGTAGAGCATCGGCGGGTGGAACGCGAGACCTGGGTCCTGGAGGATCGGATTGAGATCGCGGCCCTCGAACGGCGCATCGGCGACGCGCAGGAACGGGTTCGACGTGACCAGGATGAACAGATGAAAGGCAGCCGCGATCCAGGCCTGCACGGCGAGCGCATTGGCCTTGAGCGTCACCGGCAGATTGGTGCCGAACAGCGCGACCAAGGCGCCGAAGAACGCCAGGATCGACACCCACAGCATCATCGAGCCTTCGTGATTGCCCCAGATGCTGGTCAGCCGATAGATCAGCGGCATCGCCGAATTGGAATTCTCGTAGACATTGAGCACCGAGAAGTCGGAAGCGACGTAACATTCGGCGAGCGCGAGAAACGCGATGGCGACAAAGACGAATTGCGCCAACGCTGCCGGCGCGGCGATGCTCATCAGCACCGGATCGTTCGTCCGCGTGCCGACGATCGGCATGATGCCCTGGATCAGCGCCAAGCCGAGCGCGAGCATCAAAGCGTAATGGCCGAGCTCCGGAATCATTTGTTCGCTCCCGTCACCGGCATCGCGGCGCGCTGCGAATAATCGTCCTTCCAATGCCCCGACTTCTTCAAGGCGTCGGCGACTTCCTTCGGCATGTAGGTCTCGTCGTGCTTGGCGAGAATGGTATCGGCATCGAACGTGCCGCCGCCGTCCAGCGTGCCCTCGGCAACGACGCCCTGCCCTTCGCGGAACAGATCGGGCAGCACGCCCTGATAGCTCACCGGGAGCTCGCTTTTGCCGTCGGTGACTTCGAAGCGGACGCGCAGATCGTTGCCGCGGACGATGCTGCCGTCTTTCACCAGGCCGCCGAGCCGGATGCGCGTGCCCGGGCCAATGTGCTTTTCGGCAATGTCGCTCGGCGAGCTGAAGAACACGATGGAATCGCGGAACGCGTTGAGCATCAGCGCCACTGCGACCGCCAGCACGCCGAGTCCGGCGCCGATCAAAACCAGGCGTCGTTGCTTGCGTGTCATTTATACCCGGCTCCGCTGCATGATGCCGCCGTTAGCCTTCCAGCCCGAGACCTTTGACGAGCTCGTCGACGCGCTTGACCTCGTCAGGATGCTCCGCCAACGCGTGCCGCGCATCGGCGGCGGCGTCCTTGGCCTTGTCGCGGTCGCCGAGTACCGCATAGGCGCGCACCAGGCGCAACCAGCCTTCGACGTCGCCGCCCTGGGCGTGCAGGCGATCGGACAAGCGGCCGACCATGCCGCGGATCATTTCGACGCGCTGCGCGTCGCTCATGTTCGCCGTGGCCGCGATGTCCGCATCACTGGGACCTGCCGCTTCCGGAACCGGCTCGCCGGTGACACGGCCGAGCGCGGCGCGCACGAAACCGACCCACGGGGCACCAGCCGGCGCTTCTTCGAGCATGGCGCGCCATCGCGTGGCGGCAGCCGTGCGGTTGCCGTCCTGCTCGTCGGCGAGACCGAGAAAATAGCGCGCTTTGGCCTCGTGCGGATCGCGCGTCACGGCAGTTTCAAAAACGTGCTTGGCCTCGTCGGTCACAACGCCGTTGGCGGCGGCGACCAAAGCCTCGCCGAGATCGGCATCGCGCGTCGCGGTCTCGCCGACGAGCGTGAGCGCCTTGCGCCGCGCCATGACCGCGTCATCAAAGCGGCCGAGCCGCAGATAGACCGGGGCGATCACCTCCCAGCCGTTGCCGTCATTGGGGTTTTTCGCCAGATGCGCTTCGACCTGGCCGACCAGCGCGTCGATCGACTGGCCGCCCGGTGCTGCCTTGACGCGGGCGAGGGCCGGCTGCCCTGGAACATTCGGCGAGCCGAGTACGAGGTAAAAACACAACGGCAATAGCGCCAGCACGATCAACGCCGCAATCGCCGACGCGCGCCGGCGCCACAGCAACTGCGCCGCGCTCGCTGCCGGCTGCGCCGCCGTTGCCTCCACATCGGCCGCGGCCAACAACCGGCGCGAGACCTCGACGCGCGCGGCCTCGGCTTCGGCCTGGCCGATCAGGCCGGCGCTACGATCGCGGCCGATCTCCTCCAATTGATCCTGGTAGACCACAAGGTCGTTGCCGCCGCGGCCGGCGGCGGCCTTTCGCCCAAGCGGCCACAGCACGGCGAGGATCGCCGCTGCGGTCATCAAGGCGAAAATGATCCACAGGATCATGAGCGGGTCTTCAGTGCCATTTCAGCTGCAGGCCGAGGCCATCACGACGACAACAATGCGGGCTAAAGCCGGCTGCGGAGCGCCGGGTCCTTACATCACGGCGCGACTGTGGCCGCAATGGGAACCTCGGCGCGGCAATTGCGCACTGCGTCACGCGCGGATGGACTTGCGCTCGGTGGTCGCGGCCTGCGCAGCAACGTCGGCGGCCTTGGTCAACAGCTCGGCATATTCGGCGCCGAACAACGATCGGCACAAGCGGATCGCGGCTTCGACCTGCGACTGCCGGAACGGACGCTCGGGCGCCTCGGCGTGACGCAAAGCGTCGAGCAGCACCTTGGTGCCGGTCTCCAGATATTGCTTCAGTTCCGAATAAGCGCGCAGCGTGACTTCACTCAACGCCAGCTCGCCCGCGTAATTGCGGCAAGCGTTGACGAACTCGACCCGCGCCAGCACGTCGTCCACCTCGACGCTGTCGACCGCCGAGCCGGGACGAATCTCTTTGGCCGGCAGCGGACGCAGCAGACGGCGGACCCGGCCCGGGGTCGCATCGATCTCGGATTTCAGCAGGTTGGAAACGTCGCTGCGGATCGCCGCCAGTTGCCGGCTCCAGGCCGACTCGACGGAAAAATCCATTTCCGTGCGCAGCCCGCGCGCGGCGCCGTGCAGTTCCTTGAGCATCGACGTCACCGGCTTGCCGGCTTTGAATGCGGTGCGCAGCTCGCTGACCGTGGCTTCCATCTCGCTGAGCACGATCGTCATCGCCACCGCATAAGGCGTTTCGGCAACGCGCGCCGCAATGTCGCTCTCGGCGACGCGGGTCGCGAGACGAATGAGTTGCCACGGCGCCGCAAGCCCGTTCATCAACAGCACGAGACCGTAGCGGATGACGTCGGCCTTGCGCGCCGCGTCGCCGCCGAGCGACTTCGCCGCACACGCGGTATCGATATGTACTTTGGCCTGCTCGACCACCTCGCGCTCGAAGGCGCGCACGTAGTAGTTCGGCAACCGCTTGGCCAGGTCGGCAAGCACGTCACGGACTTCGAGCACATGCAGGAGCGTGGCGACGTCGTCGGTCGCCCGCGGCGTACCGACCTGAATGGCGAGCCGGCGCTGCGCCTTCTCGTCGGTGCCGACGGTGGCAAGGGTTTCCCGCATGCGCAGGATGGCGCGCTCGTGCAGCGCACGGACCAGTTGATCGGCCTTGGTCTTGTCGCCGGCGAGCAGCGCGCGATTGATGTCCTCGGTCAGCGCCTTGGCTTCGGCCGGCATCAGATCGCGGCCGATCCAGCCCCAGATCGGCTCGAGCGAAAGCCGCGCGATGCGCCCGACGCGCTTGTGGTCGGCGGGAGCGTCGATCAGGAACGGCTCGAACGGCATGAAGAACAGGCGCGCCGCGTCGCCGATGCGCGGCACGCGCTGCACCTCGGTGCGGATGGTACGCCGCAGCTCCTCCAGCACCAACTCGCTGCCGGTCATGTCGTCGCCGCGCAATTGGGCGCGCTCGAGCTCCGCGATCAGCATTGCTCGTGCTTCCGGCTTGAGATTCCGGAGATATTCCCGCAGCCGTTCGACGGATTGCCCGTCGTCGCTCGTCATCGCACCCGCCTGTCGAGGACCACACCGTTAACGTTTCTACTAGCAGGGCGCTTAAGAAGGGGTTACGCAAAACACCCGGATTTCAAGGTGATAAGCCCGCCAACCGTCAGTTGAGCGTGGTCCAGGTGCCATCGGGATTGCGGCAGGCGGTGCCGCGCGCGCTCTGCGGGGTGCCGTCGACATAGA
Organism: uncultured Alphaproteobacteria bacterium; assembly: GCA_963724715.1. Lineage (GTDB taxonomy): Bacteria > Pseudomonadota > Alphaproteobacteria > Rhizobiales > Xanthobacteraceae > BOG-931. Next base: position 27,595 of record CAVRVV010000010.1, read on the forward strand.
CCGTGTGGGTATATTGCCGGCAGGTGGCGCCGCTGGCCTGGTAGGCGGGGCCGGGCACGACATTGCCGTAACGGCCGGAATCCGGATTGCGCCAAGCGACCGGGGCGCCCGACGGCCCGGTTTCCAGCGCCTGCATTTGGGCGGCGTAGGCGCGCCGCTTGTCCTCGTCATCCATCGCCGCGCCGATCCGGTTGCCGAACAGGCCGCCGATAGCGGCGCCGATCACGGTCCCGGCCGCCCGGTTGCCGACGCTGCCGCCGATGGCATTGCCGATCAAGCCGCCGGTCACGGCACCGACCGCCGTGCCGCCGACCTCCTTCGGGCCGGAGTCGGCGGTGCAGGCGGCGACGCTCAGGCCAAGGAGAGCAAATGCAACGAACTGGCGTGCCGACATGACCCCAAAGCCTTGCGGGACAGCCCTGCTGCCCGGCGCTCAAATGTGCACCAGAGAAGGCCATTAGGGCAAAACTTCGTTCGCATCGATAACGGCGCCGCGGCATGGCAGCGCTGCAAGCCGCTATGTCGCGGCGCCGCACACTGGCGGCTATAGCACCATTTGGCTAAGTTCCCCGGCGATCCCACCATGACTTCCAAGAGTAAAAGCATGATGTCGAAAAACCGCGCCGTGTCGTCTCGGCGTTGCGGATGGACGCTACCGGTCTTGGCGCTTGCGCTCGGCGCCATGGCCATTCCGGCGCAGGCGCAGGATTTTCCAACGCGCACGGTGAAAATCGTAGTCCCCTTCCCCGCCGGCGGCACCGCCGACGTCATGCCGCGCATCATCGCCGATTGGCTGTCGCGCAAATGGGGGCAGTCGGTGATCATCGAGGATCGCTCCGGCGCCGGCGGCAATGTCGGCGCCGAGGTTGCGGCGAAAGCCGATCCCGACGGCTATACGCTGTTGTCGTCGCCGCCGCCGCCGCTGGTGATCAATCAAAATCTCTATCCGCATCTCGATTTCGATCCGCTGCAATTCGTGCCGATCGCCGTGATGGGACGGGTGCCGAATGCGCTCGTGGTCAACCCGGACAAGATCGCCGCCGGCACCGTGAAGGATTTCATCGCCTACGCGCAGGCCAATCCCGGCAAGATCACGACCGCCACCCAAGGCAACGGCACAACCTCGCACCTCACGTCCGAATTGTTCCAGATGATGGCCAAGTTGAAATTGCAGAACGTGCCCTATCGCGGCTCGGCGCCGGCGCTCAACGATCTCGTTGGCGGCGCCGTCGACAGCATGTTCGACAATCTCGGGGTATCGATGCAGCTCGTCAAAGCCGGTAAGCTGAAACTTGTCGCTGTCGCCTCGCCCAAGCGCGTGGCGACGCTGCCCGACGTGCCGGCCATCGCCGAGACGCTGCCGGAATTTTCGTCAGTGACCTGGTATGCGCTGGTCGCGCCGCCGAAGACGCCCGCCGCGATCGTCGACAAGATCAATGCCGGCGTCAACGAAGCGCTGCGCGACCCCGATGTGCAGAAGCGCCTCGCCGATCTATCCGCCGAGCCGGTCGGCGGCACGCCGCAAGCCACAGCCGCCTACTTTCACGACGAAGTCGAACGCTGGAAAAACGTCATCACGTCCGCCCATGTAACTTTGGACTAAGCGACATTGGACTAAGTAAAGCCTTGGGACTAAGTGCAGCCATGAAACACAGCACCGATCGCATTCTCACCACCCATGCCGGCAGCTTGCCGCGGCCGCCCGATCTGCTCGGCCTCATCGAGCGTGACGGCCCAAAGGCATTCGACAGCGACGCGGCCGCCAAGCGCCTCACCGCCGCGGTCGGCGAGATCGTGCACAAGCAGATCGATCTCGGCGTCGACGTGGTCGACGACGGCGAATACGGCAAGCCGAGTTTTGTCAGCTACATCAACGAGCGGCTCGGCGGCTACGAGGTCGATACCCGCGCCGGGCCGCGCAACCAATGGGCCACGTCGCGCGAGGGCCTGTCGTTTCCGGAATTCTATTCGCAGACCCATGCCGCCTCGACCCACATCCACATGATCTGCACCGGGCCGATCACCTACAAAGGCCACGCCCGGCTCCAGCGCGACATCGCCAATTTCAAAGCGGCGCTCAACGGCGCCAAGGTCGCAGAAGCGTTCATGCCGGCGATCTCGCCGTCCAACATCGAGGACTGGCAGAAGAACGCCTATTACAAATCGACTGAAGCCTATATTTTCGCCATCGCCGACGCGATGCACGAAGAATACAAGGCCATCGTCGATGCCGGCTTGCTGCTGCAGGTCGACGACCCGCGGCTGGTCACCTATTACATCATCCATCCCGAATCGAGCATCGCCGATTGCCGCAAATGGGCGGAAGTGCGGGTCGAAGCGCTCAATCACGCGCTGCGCGACATCCCGCCGGAGAAAATCCGTTTCCATACCTGCTACGGCATCAATATGGGCCCGCGCATCCACGATATGGAGCTCAAGGACATCGTCGATATCATTCTGAAAATTCGCGCCGGCGCTTATTCGTTCGAGGCGGCCAATCCTCGGCACGAGCACGAATGGAAAGTGTGGAAGGACGTCAAGCTGCCGGACGGCAAGATTTTGATCCCCGGCGTGATCTCGCACTCGACCATCCTGGTCGAGCATCCCGAGCTCGTCGCCGAACGCATCGTGCGCTACGCCAATGTGGTCGGCCGCGAAAACGTCATCGCCGGCTCCGATTGCGGCTTCGCCACCTTCGCCGGCTCGAAGGAAGTGCATCCCTCGATCGTCTGGGCGAAGTTCAAGGCGCTCAGCGACGGCGCGCGGATCGCGTCGAAGGAATTGTGGGGCTAAGAGCGCCGAGGCGTGCAATGGCGAGCGATTATGGGATTGGCGCCCGGCTGCCACGGCTCGAGGACGCGCGCTTTCTCGAAGGGCGCGGCCAGTTTTGCGCCGACATAGCGCTACCCGGAGCGCTGCACGCCGCTTTTGTGCGCAGCCCCCATGCCCACGCTCGCATCCAAGCGGTACGCAAGCCGCCAGGCCTGGAGGACCGCATCTATCTGGCGGGGGACCTCACCGGCGTCGGCAAAATGCGCTCGACCGCAAAGCTGCCCGGTTTCAAACCTTCCGATTGGCCGATCCTGGCCGCAGGCAAAGTGCGTCACGTCGGCGAGCCGATCGCGATGGCGCTTGGAGCGACGCGCGCCGAGGCCGAAGACTTTGCCGCCCTCGTCGAGGTGGATTTCGAGCCCCTGCCGCCAGTAGTGACCATGGCGGACGCGCTCAAGAAAGTAGCGCCATTCGTCCACGACGAATGGGGCGACAACGTTCTGGTCGATATCAAGCTCGAGGCCGGCGATCTGAATGCGGCGAAAGCCGCCGCCGTCCACGTGGTCGACCGCAAGTTTCGCATGAACCGGATGCACCCGCTGCCGCTCGAAGGGCGCGCCTGCATCGCGGCTCACGACAGCCGGCTCGATGAGCTGATCGTTTATGTCGCCCATCAATTGCCGGTGCCGCTGCAGATCGGGTTGGCGCAAGTGCTCGGCATCAGCCAGCGCCGGTTGCGCGTGATCGTGCCGGACGTCGGCGCGTCTTTCGGGCTGAAGACTTATGTCGAAAGCGAAACCGTATGCGTGGCCTGGGCGGCGATGCGGCTGCGCCGTCCGGTGCGCTGGATTCAGGATCGCTACGAATCGCTGGTCTGCGATGCCACTTGCCGCGACTACGAGTGCAAAGTGATCGGCTATGCCGATGCACAGGGCCGCGTGCTCGGTCTCGAATGCGACGTCACTGTGGATTCGGGCGCGTACTCGCCGTGGCCGTGGCCTGCCGGAATCGAAGGCGGCCTCGCGATCGGCAACATGCAGGGCTGCTACGACATCCGCGCCTTTCGCGGCCGCGCCATCAACGTCGTCAGCAACAAGCCGGCCGGCCAGCCGTTCCGCGGCGTGGCGCGCCCATTGTCGTGCATCGGCCACGAGATCGTCATGGACGGCATCGCAGTCGCAGTCGGCATCGATCCGGTCGAGGTGCGGCTGCGCAATTTCGTCAAGCCCGAGCAGATGCCCTATGTGTCGATCACCAAGAAGACGCTCGACAGCGGCGACTATGCCGCGGCGCTCAAGCGCGCCGCCGAGCTCATCGATCTGCCCGCCGTGCGGGCGCGCCAGAAGAACGGCGAGCCGGACGGCCGGCTGATCGGCGTCGGCTTCGCCTCGTTCTACGAGCAGACCGCGTATGGCACCGGACCGTTTGGCTATTCGGCGTGGGGTATCGAACTGGTGCCGGGGATGGAGCCTGCGGTGGCGCGTCTCACCGGCGACGGCGAGCTCGTTCTCGAAGTCGGTTCGCATTCGCACGGCCAGGGACACGAGACGGTGTTCGCCCAGGTCGCGCACGAGGTCTTGGGTATCGAGCCGCGCAAGATCGCCGTGCGCTTTGGCGACACCTCGACGTCGCCCGCTGGCACCGGCACCTACACGTCACGCTCGATGGTCACGACCGGGGGCGCGATCGCCGAAGCCTGCCGGCTGCTGATGGCGCCGATTGCCAAGATCGGCGCGCATCTCCTGCAATGCAAAGCCGGCGACGTTGAAATCAAGAACGGCCGCGTCCACGGCCCGCAAGGCAGCGTGGAGTTCGCCGAGATCGGCCGCGCCTGGTACCACCATCCCGAAGATTTGCCGGCCGACATGGAGGCCGGCGGTCTCACCGCCACGGCCGGCCACAAGGCCCATGACCCCGGCGTGTTCTCTTATTCGGCCCACGCCGCTGTCGTCGCCGTCGATCCGGAGACCGGCGGCGTCGAGGTGATCGACTATGCCATCGTCGCCGACTGCGGCACGCGCGTGAACCCGATGCTGGTCGAAGGCCAGGTCGTCGGCGGCTTCTCCAACGGGCTTGGCAACGCGCTGTTCGAAGAGAACGGCTACGATGCGTTGGGCCAGCCGACGACCACGACGCTTGCCGATTACACGGCGCCGAACGCGGCATCGATGCCGCATGTCAAACTCGATTTTATCGAGACGCCGTCGCCGTTTTCCATGTTCGGCATCAAGGGTATCGGCGAGAACGGCGCGATCGGCCCGCCGGCGGCGATCGTCAACGCGGTCAACGATGCATTGCGGCCGCTCGGCGCCGCGGTGTTCGAGACGCCGATTTCGGCATGGCGCGTTCGCGCGGCGATTGCTCGCGCCCGATCGACCGCCGCCTAGGCCTTGAGCTTCAGCAATCGGTCGGCATTGCCGTGGGCGAATTTGGCGTGATCGGCAGGCGATAGCGGCACGTTGTCCAAAAACGCCCGGCCGTCGGCATTGCTGGCGTAGGGGTAATCCACCGAGAACATCAGCCGGTCGATGCCGAATGTTTCCAGCGCCGCCACGAACGGCGGGTTGGTGAAAAAGCCGGCCGAGGTGACGTAGACCTGATCGGTGATGGTTTTGGCCAGCGGCCGCGACAGAAACGACAGCTCATTGCGAAATTGATGCTCGCAGCGCGCCAGCATCACCGGCAGGCCCTCGCCCATATGGCCGATGATGAAGTTCAGCTTCGGGTACTTGTCCATCGTGCCGGACACGGCAAGCCGCATCACATGCAGCGCCACTTCGTAGTGCCAGCCCCAGGCAAAGGTGGCGAGCCCGAAATTGATGTTTTTCGAAAATCCCTCGTAATAGGCCTTGCGCACGTCGGCGGGCGGCATGCCGGGATGGATATAGATCGGCACATCGAGCTTTTCCGCCCGCGCCAGCAGCGGCGCGGATTTAGGATCGTCGAGGAACGCGCCGCGTATCGTGCCGCTGATCAAGGCGCCCTTGAAGCCGAACTCTGTGACGGTGCGCTCCAGCTCGTCCGCCGCGGCGTCCGGGATGCTCGCCGCCAGATGCGCGAACGCGGCAAAGCGATCCGGCCGCTCGGCGATTTTTTCGGCAAAGCCGTCGTTGAATTTTTGCGCGAACGCGATCGCCTCCTTGCCGTCGAACTGATCCGCACTGGGCGTGATGTGGACTCCGGCCTTCGACAGCACCTGCACGGTAATGCCGTTGCGATCCATGTCGGCGAGCCGGCCGTTGCCGATGTCGGTCATCTTGTCCGCCGCATTGGCGACCACATCGGGCACATTGCCGGCGGCGGGCGACGGTGCCGAGGGATTCTGGCTGCCGGGCATCAGCAGACTGAAATGTTCTTCGAGCGTGACGGTGCGCATCTTGTCTCCTGGCGCCATTGGCGTTTCGTGCCGCCATGGTATGACAAGCGCATCGGCGTTGACAGGAGGCGTCAATGAAACAACTCGCGCTTGCCGTGTGCGCCGCGCTCGCGGCGATAGCGATTGGCGCGGATGTGCGGGCGCAAGAGCCGTTTCCGACGCGTCCGGTTCAAGTGATCGTCCCGGCGACTGCCGGCGGCCCGGTCGACACCGCGGTGCGCATGATCGCGCCGGCGCTGGAGACGGCGCTTGGACAATCCGTGGTGCTGCTCAATCGGCCCGGCGCCAGCGGAACAGTAGGCATGCACGACGTCGCGACGGCCGAGCCCAACGGCTATACCATCGGACAAGGGGTCAATTCGATTTTCACCGTCACCCGCATTTCCGGAACGACGGTGCCGTTCACGCTCGATGACTTTAGCTTGCTGGGTAACTACGCAACCGACGTCAGTGTGCTCGCCGTGAGCGCTGACGCGCCATGGCGGACACTCGACGATATTATCGACTACGTCCACAGCAACCCGGGCAAGCTCAACTATGCGTCGGCTGGCGTCGGCACCGTATCGTCGCTGAGCATGCAGGCGCTGGCGCACCACTTCAAACTGACCATGGTCGCCGTGCCGTTCCAGGGCGGCGCGCAGCTCACCACCGCCATTCTCGGGCGGCAGGTCGATATCGGCATGGTGCCCTACACCACGGGCGCGGCCATATTCGAGTCCGGCAAGCTGCGCGCCCTGGTCACGACGGCACCCAAGCGACTGCCGAAATTGCCCGATGTTCCGACGCTCGCGGAAAAGGGCATTACGGCGAACGGCCTCAATCTCATCATGGGCCTCTATGCCCCGCGCGGGTTGCCGGACGGGATACGCAGCACACTGGTCGATGCCGTCGCCAAAGCGGCGAAGGACGCTTCGTTCGTCGCCAAGATCGAAGCGATCGGCCTCTTCGGCCAATACGAAGATCCGGCGAAGGCGCGCAGCCGGCTTGAGTCCGAATACGCGGACATCGTCGCGCTCAACCGCGCGCTGCAAAACTGATCATTTCAGGAAGCCGATCGAAATCCACGGCACGGCCGCTACAACAATCGTTCCGATAACGAGGGCCAGCATATAACCCCAGATCGGCCGTATGCCGTCGGCCGGATCGACACGGCCGATGGCGCAGGCGGCGTAGTAGCCGACGCCGAACGGTGGTGCGAAGAGCCCGATGCCCATGGCCAGTATCACGACCATCGCGTAGTGCACTTCGTGGATGCCGACGGCTTTGGCGATGGGAAAGAGCAGCGGCCCGAACAACACGATGGCCGGAATGCCTTCGAGCACGGAGCCGAGCACGACGAAGGCCGCGATCGAGGCCGCCATGAAGGTGAATGCACCGCCAGGCAGCCCGGTCATCGCGGCGGCGAGCGAGCGCGAGAAGCCTGATTGCGTCAGCCCCCATGCCATTCCGGTTGCCGTGCCGATGATGAGCAGGATCGCGCCCGACAAGCATGCGGTCGAAACCAGCATCGGCTTGAGCGCCGTCCAGTCGAACCGGCGATAAACGAGGAGACCGACAATCGCCGAATAGACGATGCCGATTGTCGAAACCTCGGTGGCGGTGGCGACGCCCCAGACCACCGCGGCGCGGATCAGAAACGGCAGCGCCAGCGCCGGCAGCGCGATCACAAAAGTGCGGCCGATGTCCCGCGCGGTTGCGCGCTTCACGTCGCCGAGATTTTCCCGCCGATAGCGCCGCCGCACCACAAAACAGAGCAGGATCGCGAGCACCACGCCGGGCAACAGCCCGCCTGTGAACAGCGCGGCAATCGACACGCCGGTCACCGAGCCGATGGTGATCAGGACTAGGCTCGGCGGAATGGTCTCGGTTTGCGCGCCGGTCGCGGACAGCAGCGCGACGAGATCGCCGGGCTTGGCGCCGCGCGCCTTCATTTCGGGAAACAGCACCGGCGCGACCGCGGCCATGTCGGCGGCCTTCGCGCCCGAGATGCCGGACACCAGGTACATTGCGGCGACCAGCACATAGTGCAATCCGCCGCGGACATGGCCGAGCAGATTTGCCAGAAACGCGACCATGGCGCGCGCCATGCCGGTCATCTCGATGAGCAGGCCGAGAAAGACGAACAGCGGCACCGCCAGCAGGATGAGATGGCTCATGCCCTCGTCCATGCGCCCGATCAGGACCAACAGCGGCGTATGCGTCGTCAGCGCCAGATAGCCGAAGATGGCAAGGCCGAACGCAAACGCGATCGGCACGCCGGCAAAGACGGTCGCGGCCACCACGCCGACGAAGAAGACCAAGAGGTTGAGGTTGCCAAACATTTGGAACAGCGGCCCGGCGAGCCAGAACAGCGCGACCAGAACGGCCACGGCGCCGAGCGAAATCGCCACCGAGCGCAGCGATCCGGCACGGCTGACGCGAAGCACTGCGAAGACCGCCATCAACGTTATCCCGCTCGGCAAGGCCGCGGCACGCCATGCGTTGTTCAGCCCGAGCGCCGGCGTCGTGATGAAGGTTTCTTCTTGCGCGTATTGGTAAGCTGGCCACGCGATGAGCAACAGGAGCGCCAGCGCGGCACAGGTCGCGAACAGGTCGAACGTCGCGCGTGTCGGCGCCGGTAGACTGCCGACGGCTGCGGTCATGCGCATATGCTCATCGCGGCGGAACGCTATCACGGCGCCGAGCATCGCCAGCCACAAGAACAGGATCGACGCCAGCTCATCCGACCAGACCAGCGGATGATTGAAGACGTAGCGCGCCACGACGCCGCTGAACAGAATGACGATCTCGGCCGCGACCAGCGTTGCTGCCAGAATCTCGACGGCAGCGCCAAGCACGAAGTCGAGCGCCGTCGTCACGGAGCGCATGGCTGATTACGCGAGCTTACCCACTGATTTCTCCAGAATAGCCCACGCTTCGTCGCCGTACTTGGCCTTCCACTGGGTGTAAAAGCCGGCGGAGCGAAGCTTGTCGCGGAACGCCGCCGGATCGGGCTGATTGAACACCAGACCCTTGGCCGCCAAGTCCTGTTGCAAAGTCGCGTTTAGCTTGGCGACGTCGTCGCGCTCTTTGAGCGCCGCGGCATTGACGTTCTTGGCGACGATGCCACGCACGTCGTCGGGCAGCGCCTGCCAGGCGCGCCGGTTGGCCAGGAACCAAAAACCGTCCCACATGTGATTGGTCAGCGAGCAGTATTTTTGCACTTCGTACAACTTGGCCGTGGCGATGATCGCCAGTGGGTTCTCCTGGCCGTCGACGATCTTGGTCTGCAGCGCCGAATAGACTTCGTTGAAATTGATCGAGGCCGGTGACGAGCCGAACGCTTCGAACATCGACGTCCACAGCGGCGACGGCGGCACACGGATCTTGAAGCCGCGCAGGTCGTCCGGCGACACGATCGGCTTGGTCGAGGTCGTGGTTTGCCGGAACCCGTTGTCCCAGATCTTCTCCATCACATCGAGATTGGCCTTCTCGATCTGCGCCCGGACATAGGCGCCGAGGTCGCCGTCCATGGCCTTCCACACCGTGTCGTAGTTCGGAAACGCAAAGCCCATGCCGTTGATCGACGCCGGCAGCACCAAGGTCGACAGGATCAGCCCCGACAGGGTGAAAAACTCGACGCCGCCGGAGCGGACCTGGCTCAACGTGTCGGTATCGGAGCCGAGCTGGCTCGACGGAAAAATTTGCAGATCGAATCGGCCGCCCGTTTCCTGCTTGATCGCCGCCGCCATCTCGCGCGCCCGCACGTTCATCGGGTGCGTCTCGGGGAGATTGTTGGCGTATTTGTAGGCCCAGTGCGCCTGCTGGGCGCGGGCAATGAATGGCGCCCCAATCGCGCCGGCCATAACTGCCGAGCTTCCGGCGGCGAGCAAGCGGCGGCGAGATACGTTCATGGGCAGCCCTTCCCTGATAAGCAGCTTTGGCTGCATGCTGCCGACGCAGCTACGGGGGATCAACCCCCCGGCAGCGCCAATTCGGTGCGCAAGCCCCCGATCGGCGCGGTGCCGAGGGTGAGCACGCCGCCATAGAGGTCGGCGAGTTCGACCACGATCGACAGGCCGAGGCCGGAGCCGGGCTTGGTCTCGTCGAGCCGGGCGCCGCGCAGCGCCACCTGCTCGCGCTCGGCGGGCGAGAGACCCGGTCCGTCGTCGTCGACGATGATGCGCACCCGCGACTTCTCGCCGTTCTCGCTTGCTTCGTTCTTTGCGCCGTCCGACGCCGGCTGGTCGGCCACCACCTCGATGGCGACACGCGACTGCGCCCACTTGCAGGCATTGTCGACCAGATTGCCGACCATCTCTTCGAGATCCTGCTGTTCGCCGCGAAAGCGCGCATGCGCCGGCACGTCGACGTCGATGGCGATGTCGCGCTCGCGGTGCAGCTTCTCCATGCTGCGGGCGAGCGCGGTGACCACCGGCGGCACGTCGATCAGCGTGCCGACGACGGTCGAGCGTGCGGCGAGCCGCGCACGCTCGAGCTGGCGCGCCACCTGGTCGCGCATAATGTCGGTCTGCTCCAGCACCTTGTGCGCCAGCGGGTCGTTGCCGCGCGCCGCTGCTTCGTTGACGATGACCGAGAGCGGCGTCTTGAGCGCATGCGCCAGATTGCCGACATGGGTGCGGGCGCGCTCGACGATCTCGCGATTGGCGTCGATCAGCGCATTGGTCTCGCGCGCCAACGGGGCGATCTCGAAGGGAAAATCGCCTTCCAGCCGCTCGGCGCGGCCGGAGCGGATGGCGGCAAGGCTTGCCGAAATGCGCTTGAGCGGCGCTAGGCCGAAGCGGACCTGAAACGCGGTGGTTATGAGCAGCGCCGCGGTCAGCGCGGCAAACGTCATGCCGATGGCGCGGTCAAAGCTTCGCGTTTCGTCGTCGATTTCGGAGGCGTCGCCGGCGACCGCGATCAGGTAGCGGCCGTCGTCGCCGAGATCGATATTGCGCTCGACGATGCGCAGCTTCTGCTCCTCGGGACCGTCGGCGTAACCCTGCCGCGCTTCGGCGGCGGACGCCGAGCGGTCGACCGGCAGGCGCGGCAGCCCCGAATCCCACAGCGAGCGCGACGAATGGACTTCGGGCTTTTTGCTGTCGAGCCGGTTCACCTGCCAGTACCAGCCCGACAGCGGCAGCTCGAACAACGGCTCGCCGATCGATTGCGGAAACTTGTCGGCGCCTTCTTCGGGCGACGCCACATCGGCCACCAAGGTGCGCAGATAGACGTCGAGGCGGCGGTCGAAGGCGCGTTCGACGGCGTGGCGGTACAACGTCGACAACGCGATGCCTGTGACGATGAGAATCACCACGGTCCAGGCGGTGGCCCACAGGAACAGGCGGAGCGCGAGCGAGTTAGCGCGCATCGGGCGGCGTGAGCAGATAACCGAGACCGCGCACGGTCTGGATCACGTCGACGCCGAGCTTTTTGCGGATGCGGCCGACGAACACTTCGATGGTGTTGGAATCGCGGTCGAAATCCTGGTCGTAGAGATGCTCGACAAGCTCGGTGCGGGAGACGACGCGGCCGGTGTGATGCATCAGGTAGGACAACAGCCGGTATTCGTGCGACGTGAGCTTCACCGGATTGCCATCAACGGCGACGCGCCCGGTGCGGGTATCGAGGCGGACCGGGCCGCAAGTGAATTCGCTCTTGGCGTGACCGGCGGAGCGGCGCAGGAGCGCGCGCACGCGGGCCAACACTTCTTCGAGATGAAACGGTTTTGCGACATAGTCGTCGGCGCCGGCGTCGAATCCTTGCACCTTGTCGCTCCAGCGGTCGCGCGCGGTGAGGATCAAAACCGGCATGGCGCGGCCGGCGCGGCGCCAGGATTCCAGCACCGAGATGCCGTCCATTTTCGGCAGGCCGATGTCGAGAATGACGGCGTCGTAGGGCTCGCTCTCGCCGAGATAATGCCCCTCTTCGCCGTCGAAGGCGCGGTCGACCACATAGCCGGCATCGGTCAGCGCGGTGGCGAGCTGCCGGTTGAGATCGGGATCGTCTTCGACAACAAGAAGGCGCAAACCTAAAGGCTCCGGTTAAGAACTTCGCTCAGAGCCCGCCGACGAGGGTACCCTTCACGGCGTCGACGGTCAGCTGCGCCACTTTGCCATCGCGCGCGAGCACTGTCAGCACATAGACGAGGCCATCGTTACCGCGGCAAAGCCGCGCCCGCACCAGGGTGCCCGGCATTTTGCTCCTGGCCGCCCGCAAGGCGGTGTCGAGCCGCACCACGCGGCCGCTCTCGATTTCGGCCCGGCGCTCTTTTTGATCGAGGCAGGCGTGCGCAAGCTCGGCCGCACGGACCGGGGCAAGTGAAAGAATGGTCAAAGCCGCAACGGCGAATCGGCAGGCAAAGCGCATGGTCTATCCTGAGCGCCGCGCACTGAACCCCACCTGAACGGTCGATTTAAGGCGGCTAGGCCGCAAACCCCTCAAATGTCGCGAATGAATCGAGCGGTTCCCGCGGCGAGCGCCAGGAATTGATCGGCGCTTGCGTATCGGCATGGCCGAGCGCCATGCCGCAAAACAGCATCAGTTCGGGCGGCAGCGGCAGGAAACCGCGCATGGTGCGCTGCCAGGTGATCCAGGCTTCCTGCGGGCAGGTGTGCAGGCCGTAGCCGCGGGCCAGCACCATGACGGTCTGGATGAAGCCGCCGAGATCGGCCCATTGCGCCGGCAGCATGGTGCGGTCGATGGCGAAGAACAGACCGACCGGCGCGCCAAAAAACTCGAAATTCTTGCCGTATTGACGATAGCGGCCGGGACGATCCTCACGCGCAACGCCGATTGAGCGATAAAGCTGTTCGCGGACGGCGAAGCGGCGCGTGCGGTAGGGCTCTTTGAGATCGGTCGGAAAGATCTGGTATTCGCCGCCCTCGCCTTTCGGCAATTCGCCCATGCGCGGCGCAAGCAGCGCTTTAAGCGCCTCGACGCGCGCCCCGGCGATGGCAAAGACGCGCCAAGCCTGCAGATTGCCGCCTGACGGCGCGCGCGCCGCGCGCTCGACAATCTCGCGCACGGTTGCTTCGGGCACCGGCTTGGGCAAGAAAGCCCGGCAGGAATATCGGCTGGCAACAGCCTCGCGCACGTCCATGGAAAAAATCCCCCACCTATCTTCCGTCACCCTGAGGTGCGAGCGAAGCGAGCCTCGAAGGGCGACGGCCCCGACGCCTCGGCCGCATCCTTCGAGGGCCGCTCCGCGGCCGCCTCAGGATGACGGTCAATACGTTGTGCCACTAAAATAAGAAAGTGACGATGGCTCTCAATCGCATCAACATCCTTGGCCTCATCGCCTTGCTCGCGATCACGCCCAGCCACGCCATGGTCGGCGGCGCGCCGCCGGCGGCTGACGGCGCCGGGCGATCGGTGGTGATGATTTTGGGCGAAGGCGGCACGCAGTGCACGGCGACCGCGATCGCGCGTGATTTGCTCTTGACCGCCGCGCACTGCGTGCAGCCGGGCTCCGAATACAAGCTCGCGGCCAGCGCGCCGGGCGAGCGGCCGGTGCTCAAGGACATCGCGCGCATCGAGCGCGATCCGCAATTCGATCTCAAGCGCCTGTTCGGCCATCTCGCCACCGCCGACGTGGCGTTGATCAAACTGGCGGAGCCACTGCCGGCGAAAATCTCGCCGGTGCCGCTCGGCGCCGAAGAGGAACCGGTCGTGGTCGGCGACGCGTTTGTAGTCGCAGGTTACGGTGTCACCGTACGCGGCGACGGCCGCACCGGCGGCACGGTTCGTGCTGCCACGCTGGTCGCCACCGGCCAGCCCGGCAGCCTGCAAATCCGGCTGTTCGATCCGAAGACCAAGGGCGACAGTCCCGGGCTGGGCGCCTGCGCCGGCGATTCCGGTGCGCCGGTGTTTCGCGACAAGGACGGCCGCATCGTCATCATCGGTGTGGTGAGCTGGTCGACCGGCCCGAAACTCGGCGACGGCTGCGGTGGGCTGACCGGCGTCACGCCGCTGGCACGTTACCGCGCCTGGATCCTCAATACCGCTCGCATGCTCGGCTCGCCGCTTGCGCCGTAGCGCGGCCGCGGCGTAGGCTTGCCGCAAGAATAAGCTATCGCCGGGAGAGATGCCGCATGAGCCGCCGCGCATGGACGATATCTTTGGCGCTCGTGCTTTGGCCGCTGGCCGCAGCCGCGCAGCCGGCGAGCGGCGGCAACGATCAAACCGCGCTCGGCATGCGCCTATTCAACCAATCCTGCCGCGTCTGTCACACCAAGCCACAGCTGGTGAGCCCGCAATATGGGCCGGTGCTGTCGATGAATACGCTCGGCGGCAAGGCCGATGTCATGCGCGAGGTGATCGGCAACGGCACGCCCCGCATGCCGGGCTTCAAATATCACTTCAAGCCGGCCGAGATCGACGCCATCGTCGCCTTTATCAAAACCATTCCCGCGCCGTCGGACGCGCCGCCGCCTGTGAAAGCCGGCTCGTCGCGCGACGCCGACTAGAAATATGGAGAACCCCATGCGCCGCGGTCTTATCGTCGCGAACTTCACAGCCGTCGCCGCGATCCTGATTTCAGTTCCGGCCTTCGCCGACGCGCTGTTGAGCGGCACCATCAAATCGTCGGACGGCAAGGCCATGGCCGGCATCACGGTGTCGGCCAAGCCTGACGGCGGCACCATCACCACGTCGGTGTTCACAGATACCGACGGCAATTTCTTTTTTCCGGCATTGCCCAACGGCAGCTACCGGGTCTGGGCGCAGGCGCTCAGCTATCAAACCGCAAAAGGCGCGGTCGATCTGTCGGCAAACCGCAAGCAGGATTTTACGCTCACCGCGATGAGCGATCCCGAAGCGACGTTCAAGCAGCTTCCCGGCAATTTGATGCTCGACGCCTTGCCGCAGCGGACACCGGCAGAAGGCCGCATGAAGCGTATCGTGCGCACGGTCTGCACCGGCTGCCACACCGCGAGCTTTCCGTTGCAACACCGCTTCGATGAGGCCGGCTGGAACGCCGTCATCGAGCTGATGAAGAACGCCAATGTCTACGGCACCTTCGTCGGCGGCGAGCGCAAGCCTTCCGGCATTCTCGATTATCACCAGAAGGAGCTTGCCGCCTATCTCGCGCAAGCGCGCGGCCCCGGCGCAACCGACATGCGCGTCAAGCTCGAGCCGCGGCCGGCGGGTGAAGCGGCGCGCGCGATGTTCAAGGAATACGACGTTCCGCTCGATCCGAATTCCAACCTCCCCGCCGACTTCGTGCAGAACGACGGCAGCGACTGGTCGCTGGGCACGCCGTCGGTGCTGATCCCCGGCTGGGGCATCCACGATTCCTGGCTCGATCTGTCCGGCAATCTCTGGTTCACCTGCAATATCCCCAACAAGCGCACCACCATCGGCCGCATCGACACCGCGACCGGCGAAGTGAAGCTGTTCAAGGTGGCGGGACCGAACGGGCTTGCCGCGCAAACCCACGGCATGACGCGGGATCCGAACGGCATCATCTGGTTCAACATCAACAACGGCCGCGGCGGCATCGGCCGGCTCGATCCAGCGACGGCGGAGATCAAAGTCTACCTGCCGCCGAACGGCATGACCCAGACCGGCGGCGCCGCCACGGTCGATTATGACGGCAAGGGCAATATCTGGTCGTCGGCGCCGGACGGCGCGCTGCGCTTCGATCCGGTGGCGGAGAAATTCACCGAGTTCAAATCGATGACCTACAAGACGCCGAACGGCACCGGCGTCACCTACGGCACCGCGGCCGACCGCGACGGCAACGGCTATTGGGCCGAGATGGTGCTCGACACCATCGGCGTCGGCGACGGCGCCTCGGGCGGCGTCGCCGAGATCAAGCTGCCGCCGGACAAGATCCAGGGCTCGCTGCTGACCGCCGACGAGATGAAATTCTACGAGACCTACAATCAGCCGGATTTCAACAACCCGCTGCCGTGGGCGCAAGGGCCGCGCCGCATGGGCACCGACAAGTTCGCCGACGTGCTCTGGGTCGGCGATTCCTGGGGCGCCAATCTTGCCCGCATCGACACGCACACCCGTGAGGTGAAGCTCGTGTTCCTGCCCGGCGCGCAGCAGCCCTATCACGTCGCGGTCGACAAGAACCACGACGCCTGGACCAACATCTGGGGCGCCGACCGCGTCATGCGCTACGACCCCTTTACCCGCGGCTGGACCGCGTTCGACCTGCCGACGCGCGGCGCCGAGCCGCGCTACGTCTCCTTGCTCGAACGGCAGGGCCAGGACACCCAGGTCGTCCTGCCCTACTTCCGTGCCCGCAAGGTCGCGGTGATGACGTTACGCAGCCAGGATGAGATCGACGCGCTGAAAGCGCGGGCGGCGAAGTAATTCTGCGTCATTCCGGGTCCGCCGCTGCGCGACGGCCCGGAATGACGGCAATCAAAAGCCGATCATGTCGAGCCTGGTCAGCGTCACCTGATTGCTGATGCGCGCCGCATTGGCGAGGTGCCATGCGGTGTAAAGTTCGGGAAACAGATCGTCCGCCGACATGGCATCGACCGGCACGATCACCTTGAAGCCGCGCAACGCCGCCTCGCCGCCGGTGTGCAGCACCGAGGTCTGCGCCTGGGTGCCCATCGCCACCACGGTCTTGATGCCTTTGTCCTTGAGCGTCTTTTCCAGATCGCTGTTGATGAACTTGTCGGGGCCGAGCGGCGGCAGCACCTGTTCGCCGGCGGCCGGCGTCAATTCTTTCAGCACATCGGCGGCGACCGAGTTCGGCACCGCCACGCTGTAGATGATCAGCGCGCCGTGCTCGCGCGCGGCCTCGACGAACTTTTTCACCTTGGGCACCGAGTTGGCGCAGCGCTTGCGCCGCTCCGGCGTGCAGGTCTGCACGGTGAAATCCATCACCAGGAGCGCGGTTTCTTTCGGTACCAGCGTAACCGGCTTGAGCTGCGGCGGTGGCGGCAGCTTGGCTTGATTCCAATCGTCGATGATGGTCTGGGCGCGCGCCGGATTTGCCGCAAACAGCGCTGCGACGATGGCAACAGCGATCGAGATGGATCTGAGAGCCATGAATTCCTCCCCTTCGGTTTTTGTAAGCTTAAGCCGCGGCGCGGGACAGCGCTACTCCGCTGGCGCCCGCGGCGGCGTTTTGCGTGCAGCGGGCACGGCCAGCACGGTGGTGCGCAACGGCCGTTCTTCCATGATCATCAGCGCCACGACGCCGATGACCAGGAAAACGACCGCCACCGCAAAAATATGGCTGAAGGCGCGGGCGAGATCGTCGAGCGAGGCAGTCGCCGCGGTCGCAATGAACGCCGACGACGACGCGCCGCCGCGCTGGGGCGAGGCGCCGAGCTCGGCCAGCATGATCGCGCCCATCACCGCGACGATGAAGGCGCTGGCCAGAGCCCGGAAGAAATTCATCGCGCCCATGGCGACGCCGATCTGCTGGTGCGCAACCGCGTTCTGGATCGAGACGGTGACGGTGGGATACGAGCTGCCGGTGCCGATGCCGACGAGGCCGGTGATCAGCGCCACCGTCCAGACCGGCATCAGCGGATGGACCACGAGCAGCGCGACCGCGGCCGCGGCAATACTGAGCATCACGATCGGCGCCCATTTGTAGCGGTCCATGTACAGCATGGCGCGGCCGGACAGATACGAGCCCGGAGTCGTCATCATCACGATGGGAATGAGCGCCAGGCCGGAATCGCTGGCAGAAAGGCCGTGCACCATCTCGTAATAGAGCGGCACGAAGATCGTCAGGCCGATGGAGACACCCTGGGTGCAGGCGGTGGTAAGACAGCCGGCACGCATCACCGGATTGTTGAGCACCGCGAGCGGCAGGAACGGCTCCGGCGCCCGCAGCACCCACCAGATGAAGGCCGCACTGATGATGATCGCCGCAACGATCAGACCGGCGATCTGCAGCGACAGCCACGGATAGCGCGTGCCACCCCAGGTCAGCGCCAACAGCAGCGCGATGGCGGCGGCCATCATCAGCGCGGCGCCGGTGAGATCGATCTTATGGGCGCGTTCGTGGACCGGCACGCGCTTGAGTTGCCGGTTCGACAACATCGCCGCCACCAAGGCGAGCGGCACGTTGAGCCAAAAGATCACCGACCAGTGCAGATGCTCGGCAATGACGCCGCCGAGCACCGGGCCGGCAGCGCCGGCGACGATCCAGACCGAGCCGGTATAAGCCTGGTAATAGCCGCGCTCGCGCGGCGGCACCGCGTCGGCGATGATCGATTGCGTCAGCGGCACGATGCCGCCGCCGCCGATGCCTTGCAGGCCGCGGCCGAGAATGAGCATCAGCATGCTCGGCGCGGCGGCGCAGGCGGCCGAACCCGCCATGAACACGCCGAGCGCCACCAGCATCATGCCGCGCCGGCCGTAAATGTCGCTGAGCTTGCCGTAGAGCGGCGCGACCACCGTCGAGGTCAACAGATAAGCGATCACCACCCAGGACAGGTTCTCGAAATCGTCGAAGGCGCGGCCGATGGTCGGCAGTGCGGTCGCCACGATGGTCTGGTTCAGCGCGCCGAGGAACATCGCCAGCGCCAAGCCGCCGATGATGGCGATGACTTCGCGCCGGCCGAGCTTGCGCTCGGTGGAGCGATGGCCTCCGGAATCCGGCGCTACGCTTTCGATGTCCCCTCCCCCTTGCGGGGCGGGCTCGCCGGTTTTGTGTTTCTTGTGTTTTGGCGATGCCATGACCGAGACGACGACCGTCGATGAATTCGAGCCGCACCTTTGCGCCGCGCTGGCGACAGCGCAAGACTCATGAAGCGGATCAGCTATGCCGTTTCCTTGCTATTCTGCCACAGGGTCGGCGACGCGCGCGGGTCCGTGCAACGGACGCTCTTCGATCACCAGCAGGCAGAGCAGCGAAACCGCGAGGCAGATCGCTGCCGCGATGAAGACCCAGTGGAAGGCCGGCGCCAGGTCGCTGTGGCCGGACGCGATCTTTTCCAATGTCGTGACGCCGGGCCCGTCGCCGATGCCGCCGAGCACGATGGCGCCGAATATCGCGACCACCAGCGCGCCGCCGAGCGTGCGAAAAAAATTCAACGTGCCGGTCGCGGTGCCGAGCTGGTGCGGCTTGACCACGTTCTGCATGACGATCGTCGAGACCGGATACATCGGGCCGACACCGAAGCCGAGCACGAACAACAGCACAACGACAGTACCGAGCGTGTGCCCCGCCGGGTCGGCGGCGAGCGCGGCAAGCGCGGCGATAGCGACGACAAGGCCGAGGATCGGTATGCGCATATAACGCTTGATGCGCACGATGACCCGCGTCGACACCAGCGAGCCGAGCGTGGCGCCGCCCATGTAAGCGATCAGCGCCAGGCCGGACAGGCTCGCCGAAACGCCGAGCACGGTCTGGCAGTAGAGCGGCATGTAGATGGTCACGCCGATGATGGTGCCGATCGAGAAGAACGCCGCAACGGTGATGGTGCTGGTCACGCGCCCGTGCAGGATCGCCAGCGGAATGAAAGGTTCGCGCGCGGTGAGAAGCCGCAGCGTGAACAGCACCCACAGCGCGCCTGAGCTCGCGACCAGGGTGACGATCCGCAGCGAGCTCCACGGATACCGGACGCCGCCCCACGAGAGCGCCAGCATCAGCGCCAGTGCGGCGCCGACCATCAGGGCTGCGCCGATCACGTCGAGCTCATGCGGCCGGTGGTTGCGCGGCAGGCGGCGTAGCGCGCGCTCGGTCATCACCAGTGCCACCGCGCCGAGCGGCAGGTTGATCCAGAAAATGAACGACCAGTGCAGATGGTCGGTGAGCAAGCCGCCGAGCACCGGGCCGAGAATGCTCGCGCTCATGAACATGATCGAGGTGCGGCCCTGCACCACCGGTCGTTCGCGCGGTGACAACAGGTCGGCGATGATGGTCTGCGCGATCGGCAACAGGCCGCCGCCGCCGATGCCTTGCAGCGCGCGCGAGAGAATCAACACCCAGATCGTCGGCGCCAGCGCGCAGGCGACCGAACCGGCGACGAAGATGACGATCGCGGCCAGAAGCAACGCGCGGCGGCCGTAAATATCGGAAAGCTTGCCGAACAGCGGCGTCGCCGCGGTGGCGGCGAGCAGATAAGCGGTCACGATCCACGACAGATCGTCAATGCCGCCAAGACTCTTGCCGATCGCCGGCAGAGCGGGCGCGACGATGGTCTGTTCGAGCGCCGAGAGGAACATCGCCAGCATGATGCCCGCGACGATGGCGCGGATGGTGGCGTGGTCGAGCGGTGCGGCCGGTGCCTGATCGCGCGCCTGCGGAGTTTGCCGTTCCGGCTGCACCGATTGGCCGCGCGACGACAGCCGCTCATCATCACTGACGTCGGGAGCGATGCTGTGGGCGTCGTCGGGGGCAATTTGACGGGTCATTGCGGGAAATCCTTGGCGGCCATCCCTTGGCCCGCGCCGCGCCGCATTGCAACCGGCCGCGATGCAGAGCAGACGCGCAGTTCTATTTTGGGAGCTTAGCCGCGCCGCCTTGCCGCCTTCGGCAGTTTCAGCGGCCAGCTGACGATGTAATCTTCAAGCTCGCTGTCGGGCACGTTCACTTCGCTGTCATAGACGCGGCCGCGCACTGAGACGCCAGCGGCATGGACGGTCTCGGGATCGCCGGACACCAGCGGGTGCCACCAGTACAGATCCTTGCCCTCGGCGAGCAGCACATAGGCGCAGGAGGGCGGCAGCCAGGTGATGGTTTTGAGGCTTTTCGGCGTAAGCCGCACGCAATCGTCGACCTGTTCCAGCCGGTGGGCGTAGTCACGGCAGCGGCAAGTCTCCCCGTCGAGCAGCCGGCAGCCGACATTGGTGTAATAGGTGCGGTCGGTCACCTCTTCCTCGAGCTTGTTGAGGCAGCATTTGCCGCAGCCGTCGCAGAGGCTTTCCCATTCGGAATTCGTCATTTTATCCAACGATTTACGCTTCCAGAACGGGATTCCGGCATCGTCTTGGTTTTGGCCATCATCGGATGCCATGCTGTTCTCCAAGCCCCTCGCCCGCGGCAATGTTCCTCGGGCGGCGGGATTATCACGACGCCATCATGCATAAGCCCAATTCGCCCCCAATTGCCATTCACCCTGTGATCGCCGCGGCATTGGCTGTTGGGCCCGT
Source organism: uncultured Alphaproteobacteria bacterium (assembly GCA_963724715.1). Lineage (GTDB taxonomy): Bacteria > Pseudomonadota > Alphaproteobacteria > Rhizobiales > Xanthobacteraceae > BOG-931. The sequence goes on from CAVRVV010000010.1 coordinate 48,806, forward strand.
GTCCGCTAAACCAAGACTTGCTAAACTAAGACTTGTTGAACCAAGACCTGCCGAAACGGCTCGTTTTGCGGGCCGAACCCGTTCCCGGAGCGCTCAAACTTGACGGACATGTTCCCCGATCCGGGCAACGACTGGCTGCCGAAGTTCAAGCGGTTCCTGCTCGACATCGATTCGCGCATCGACTTCGCCGTGTTCCTCTCCGGCAAGTGGACGCGGGAGATTTACGAGCGCTTCACCGCGTTCATGGACCGCTGGCATGTCGCCGGCTGGCGGCGCTGGCTGCTGGTCGAGCCGCTGTCGGAGATGGCGACGCTCGGCACCGGCGGCCTCTTCCTCATGCTGGCGCTCGGCATCCCGTCGATGCGCCAGACCTCGGACGAAGACTGGCTGAAGAAATCCGATCTCGCGGTGACGTTTCTCGACCGTTACGGCAACGAGGTCGGCAACCGCGGCATCAAGCACAACGATTCGGTGCCGCTCGACGAAATGCCCGACAATCTGATCAAGGCGACGCTGGCGACCGAAGACCGCCGCTTCTACGAGCATTTCGGCATCGACTTTTACGGCACGTTCCGCGCGCTGATGACCAACGCGCAAGCGGGCGGCGTGGTGCAAGGCGGCTCGACCATTACCCAGCAGCTCGCCAAGAATTTGTTCCTCAGCAACGAGCGCACCATCGAGCGCAAAATCAACGAGGCGTTCCTCGCGCTGTGGCTCGAGGTCCACTTGAGCAAGAACGAAATCCTCAAGCTTTATCTCGACCGCGCCTATCTCGGCGGCGGCGCTTTCGGCGTCGACGCGGCGGCGGAATACTATTTCGGCAAATCGGTGCGCGACGTGACGCTGCCGGAAGCCGCGATGCTCGCCGGATTGTTCAAGGCGCCGAGCAAATTCTCCCCACTGGCCAACCTGCCCGCCGCCCGCGCGCGCGCCAATGTCGTGCTCGACAATCTGGTCGACAACGGCTTCATGACCGAAGGCCAAGTCTACGGCGCCCGGCGCAATCCGGCGACGCCGATCGATCGCCGCGACGCCGGTGCGCCGAACTATTATCTCGACTACGCCTTCGACGAGATGCGCAAACTCGTCGACACGTTCCCCAAATCCGTTCCCGATCGTTACTTCGTGGTGCGCACCGCGCTCGACAGCAATCTCCAGCACTATGCCGACCGCGAGGTCGAAACCGAATTGCGCCAATACGGCCGCGACTATGGCGCGAGCCAGGCCGCGGTGGTGATCGCCGATCTCGACGGCGGCGTGCGCGCCATGGTCGGCGGCCGCGATTACGGCGCCAGCCAGTTCAACCGCGCCACCGACGCGCTGCGCCAGCCCGGCTCCTCGTTCAAGCCGTATGTCTACGCCACCGCGTTGGCCAACGGCTTCAAACCGACATCGGTGCTGGTCGATTCGCCGGTCTGCATCGGCAATTGGTGCCCGCACAATTATTCCGGCGGCTATTCCGGATCGGTGACGCTGATGGAAGCCATCACGCACTCGATCAACGTCATTCCGGTCAAGCTGTCGATCGAGCTCGGTCACGGCAATCCGAAACTCGGCCGCGCCATGATCGTGCAGACCGCGCGCAACTTCGGCATCCAGTCGCCGCTGCCGGACACGCCGTCGCTGCCGATCGGCGCCGACGAGGTCTACGTCTACCAGCACGCCGTTGCCTACGCGACCTTCCCCAATCTCGGCAAGGCGGTGGTGCCGCACGCGGCGCTCGAAGTGCGCACCGGCACCGGCGATTTGGTGTGGCGCTTCGACCGCGACGGCAGGAAGCCGCAGCAGGTGATCTCGCCGCAAGTCGCCCTCGACATGATCAAGATGATGAATTCGGTGGTCGAGAACGGCACCGGCAAGCGCGCCGCGCTCGACGGCGTGCCGGTGGCCGGCAAGACCGGCACCACCAATTCGTGGCGCGACGCCTGGTTCGTCGGCTACACGGGAAATTTCGCCGGCGCGGTGTGGATGGGCAACGACGACTACACCTCGACCAAACGCATGACCGGCGGCACATTGCCCGCCATGACCTGGCACAACATCATGGCCTATGCACACCAGGGCATCGAATTGCGGCCGCTGCCCGGCCTGCCGCCGCCGACGCATGCGCCGCCACTGGCCGCCAATGCAACGTTCACGGGCAACGATGCGCCGCAACAGGTGCTGTTGACGCGCAAGGGCACCGATGCCCTGGTGCGTCTCGAACGCCTGCTCGATGACGCCAATCATGCGCTCGCCGCGCAATTGCCCGCCGGAACCCAAGGCGCGCTTGAAAGCGACAAAACCCGGTCGAGCGCGGTGGCGACGGCGACCGATCGCGTCGGCGCTGGCACGCGCGGCGACTAGACCATGATCCAATTCAATTGAACCGGATCATGGTCAAGAATCTTTGTTTGAGCATGATCTTCTCCGAAAACCGGTATCCACTTTTCGGGATCATGCACTAGCGACCAACTGGATCGAGCGTGCGCCTCCTCTTCGGATCATGTTTTGCGCTGATACTCGCCGCCGTCATCGGTCTCGGCGCAACCTGGCTGACGATCACCCGCGGCGTCGCCTTCGGCTCAGTGACCATCGGCGCCTGGAAGGCGTGGCCGAAGAGCGGATCGGTCGATATCGATCCTTATGCGCGCGCCACCATCGCGCGCACCGGCGAATTGCCGCTCGGGACCGGCGACGGCGTGGCGTTCTACGCCCGCACCGACGATGCCGGACATAATTTCGACGGCCGCTGCACCTTTACCGTAAGCGGCGTGACGCCGGCAGCGCGCTATTGGACGCTGACGCTTTACGATCCGGAGGGCCGGCTGGTCGCCAACACCATCGACCGGCACGGATTCACCAGCGCCGAAATCGTGCGCGACATCGAGGGCCGCTTCACCATCGCCGTCGCGCCGCGGGCGCGTCCCGGCAATTGGCTGCCGACTGGCGGCATCGAGCGCTACATTCTGGTGTGGCGGTTCTACGACACTCCGATCGGCGTTGCCACGCGCACGGCCAAGGAAGCGCCGATGCCGGCGATCGCGCGAAAGGCCTGCTCATGATCCGCGCGCTGTTGTGGATTCTCGGCGCCATCCTGCTCGGCGGCATTGTGCATCTGTCGACCGTGCTGTTGATGCCGCGGGCGGCGACCCAGGACGCCTACGCGCGGCTTCTCCCGCTCACGCCGGTCAACGCCATGGTGCCGCTTGCGGCTCCGACCGCGGAGAATTCGATCATGCCGCTCATGGATCCGGCCTTTGCCGCCGCGGTGTGCCGTTACGATCTGTCCGGCGGCGCGATCAAGCTCAACGCGCCGCTCAGCCAAGCCTACACCTCGGTCACGTTCTATACGCGCAACAGCGTCGCCTATTATGCCATCGACGACCGCGCCGCCGGCCGCCGCGCCATCGAGCTCGACCTGATGACGCCGGAGCAGCACGCGCAGGTGCCTGAGGGCGAAGACGTCACCGCCGCCGACCGGCTGATCATCGAATCGCCGACCAAGACCGGGCTGATCGTGTTGCGGGCCTTGGCGCCGGAGCCGGGACTGATGCCGATGGCGCGCCGGGCGCTGGCCAACGCGCAGTGCCGTCTCGGCCCGGTGCAATGAATTTTAGTTGGAGCACGATCTTTTCCGAAAACCGGTAATCACCCACGGATCGAATCCGAGGGCAGGCTTTTCGGGATCATGCTCTATTTCTCAGCCACGACGGCAGGCGGCGCCAGCGCGGCGAAACGCGGCAACGGCACGATCTGGTTGCCGGCGATCTGCTGTTGCAGTTCGGTCAAGATCCGTTCGGCCTCGGCGGCGACCGGCATCGGCTCGGCGACGGTCAGATGCTCGAGCGCAAAGCGATAGCTGGCACAGCGCTCCGTCAGCGAATGATGCACCCAGGCGATGGTCAGGCTGTTTTCGCCGACGCGCGCCATCGCACTGATCCGCTCCGGCGGAACTCAAGGTCGAGATGAATTGCATGCTCTTCTCGCGGCGTCGATCGATATCGACGATGCGGCGCGCGGTGGAGAAGAACGGATCGATGCGCACGATGTCGTTGCGCATGTCGTCGATCAACTGATTGTAACGCGCCGACGACGAGCGATGGAACGGGCCGATCAGGTGCGCGTAATAGGCGGCGGGATCGAACACCCACAGCGAGTGCCGAAAGACGCGATTTTGGCCGTATTCGAGCACCACGGCATCCCAGCGCTGCCGGTCGTAAGCCGGCTCGATCAGGGCAAAGGCTAAATCGCGCAGCGTGCGCTCGTCGTCGGTCAGATTATTGAGCGAGACCGGGCCGCCCGCATGAGCCGCGGCCTCCTGTCCGACCCAGGCATGAATATCATCGTTGACCAGCGGCTGCTGCAGCCGGCCGAAATCGCCGATGCTGGTGCAACCGCCAAGGATCAGGAGAGCGAAGACGGCAAAGGGCGCTGTCGCGCGGGCCGGACGGACTCGCGGCGACATCGCTGTGACAACTTTCAGCGGCGCCTCATGCGACGGCGGCCGCCATTGGCGGCCGGCGGCGGCATTTGCGGCTCCGCGCTCTCGGCGACCTGATCGGCGTAACGCTCGATCCGGATCACCGGCAAGATGATGACGGTTGCGGATTCGCTCTCCGCGTCGGCGCGGCCGAACCGCACGATACGCCCCTCATCGGGGAATTTGACAACGATGCCCACCAGCCACAATCCCTCAGACTGCCGGCTACGGACCTCCCACGCGATCCGCGCTAGCGGCGTCGTCACGATTAAGCGGTATGCAAGGTTAACGCTCCGCTAACGCGCACGACTTAGGCTGATGGGCGAAGTCAGCTTCGTGGTCCCTGTTGCGATTGAGTCGCGTGTGATGAAAATGCCTACCTTGTCGAGTCTCAACGGCCTCGCCGATATCGGATTGCGCAGCGGCGTCGATATGCGTCCGACCTTGATCCGCGTCCTCACCGACCTCTACGTCCAGAAACTGGCCCATACGGCCGACGAGGAACGCCACTACACCGAGTTGGCGCTGCGGCTGCTCGACGGCGTCGATGTGCCGACGCGCGCTACGGTCGCGGTGCGGCTGGCAAAGCACCTTTCGCCGCCGCTACGGGTCATTCAATATCTTGTTAACGATTTGCCGGACGTTGCCGCTCCGCTACGCGGCCATGCTTTGCTGCAGCGGCCCACTCAACCCGTCGCGCCGGCGCCGCCAGTGGCGATCGCCCCCGCCGCAGAAGACAGCGCGCCTATCGAAGCGCCGGCGGAAGAAGAGCCGATCGAACACGAACCGGTCACGGACCTGCGCGGCACCATGGACTCGACGGTCGCCGCCGAACTCGACGATATCTTCTTCACCGCCGACGAACACGCGCGGCGCCTCATCTTGCTCAACCTCCACGTCGCCGCGCCGCTGTCGCCGGGACAGATCGTAGTGTTGCGCGATCCCGGCGTCGGCCAACGCCTTGAAGCGGCTGCACTGGGCAATCATCGCGAGGAACTCGACAAGCAGCTCGCCGAAGCTTTGCGTATTCCGCGTGACCAAGCCCGCCGCATCGTGCGCGACGACCATGGCGAGCCGATGGTGGTGGCGGTCAAGGCCCTCGGCATCTCACGCGACGTGGTCTATCGGCTTCTGATGTTCGTCAATCCAACAGTGGGCCATTCGGTCGAACGGGTCCACGCGCTGGCGATGCTCTACGACGAGATGACCGTGCAAGCGGCCGAAGGCATGGTGGCGATCTGGCAGGCACTGCGCAGCGAGGCGCGCGCGACCGCAAAACACCAGCCGCTGCTTTGGAACGACGAGCGTTCGCGTGCCCGTCCAGCAGCCCCGGCGGCACGGCGCCCACTGGCCGCGCCGCGAACCAATATCCACCGCGAAGTGTCTTGAGCTTGCTATCGCCGCCGCGCCGCTTTCACTCTGCGACGATATCGAGAAAATTCCGCCCCGCTCGATCCTCGACTTCGACGATCCAGACGTCGGGATCGAATTTGATCTCGCGGGCGAGATAGGCCTCGACCGCTTCGTCGGGTGCCGGCTGCTCTTTGAGGCTCGGGCTGAAGGCACGGTCGGCGTCCCGCACCGCGTCGAATTCACTTTGCGGCGCCGGGCCGAACAGATCCGAAGTGCCGTCGAGCCTGCAGATGCGGATGAACACCGCGCCCGCTTCCTCGGCGCCGCGCCGGCGCACGACGGCGGAAGCGCCGTCGACCTGACAGCGGCGCAGATAAGCAGAAACCCAAAGTGCAGTTTTCAGACGCATCGTCCGGTCCAGTCATTCCGGGGCGCGCCGTAGGCGCGAACCCGGAATCCATAATCACGAATCGTGGGTATTGCGGAAGGCCGAGCCTTAGGTCGACAGGTAGCGGATATGGATTCCGGGCTCCTCGCGGAGCCTGTCATCGGGCCGGCCACTTCGGGCCGGACCCGTTGGCTCGGCCCCGGAATGACATGCTATTCGATCGGATGCCCGGTCATGGCGGCGAGCTCGCTGACCAGGCGATCGGAGACCCGGCCGCTGACCGGCAGCTTGTGCTCGCGCTCGAACTTTTCGATGGCTTGGCTGGTCGCGTCATCGAGCGTGCCGGTTGGCTTGATCTGGCCGTAGCCGTAATTGGACAGCACGCGCTGTACCGCCAAGATGCGCGGCGACGGCCCGATCAAATCGGCGATCGGATCGTTGCGCCGCGGCGACGGCACCGGCATCGGGACGGCTTGCTGCGGCCGCGGTGCGGTCACTGTATGCGTGGCGCTCATGTCGATGATCCGCGGTCCGGTCTGCTCGGCGGGCTTCGGCGCCGCTTCGGCCGTCCTCTGCAATGTCGGATTGGCGACGAACGGCGCCGGCCGCGCGCCCGATTGCAGGAAAACCGCATTGACGACGATCAAGATGGTCGCCGCCGTCGCGCCGAGAATGGCGAACGAATCGACCGGCCGGCCGATCGCCTGCATCCACAGACGCGAGCCGAACGACAGCGTCCCGGTGCGCGCGTTGGCGCGGCTTCTATCGTTGCGGCGATCACGCACTTTTCTTCACCGCGTTTGCCGGCTGCACGGTGCCGACCGATTGATTCATGGGGATGATGAGCGGACTGACCACGCCAAAACTGCGCTTTTTCACCGGCCGCGACCGCTCGCAATCGAGCGGCAGGCCGATCGTGATGCGGGTGCCCTCGCCGACCCGGCTGCGGATCGAGAATTCGCCGCCGTGTAGCCGCACCAGGCCTTTGACGATGGAAAGCCCCAAGCCCGTACCGCCATGGCGGCGGTCATAGGAGGCGCCGGCCTGGAAATACGGCTCGCCGACCCGCGCCAAATCCTCGTCGCAGATGCCGACGCCGCTGTCTTCGACCACGAAGGTGATGTTGCCCGCCTCGGCGCGGGCGCTGACCAAAACCTTGCCGCCGCGGTCCGTGAAGCGGATCGCGTTCGACAGGAGATTGAACATGATCTGGTTGAGCGCGCGCTTGTCGGCGACGATTTCCGGCAGATCGCCGGGCACCCGCCGGTCGAGCCGCACGCCGGCCTCACGCGCCCGCAGCGCCAGAATGTCGCAACAGCTGGCGATGACCTGTCCCGGATTGAAAGGCTCAGGCGTGATCTCGAAATTGTCGGTCTCGATCTTCGACATGTCGAGAATGCCGTTGACAACCGAAAGCAGATGATTGCCGGAATCGTTGATCAGGCCGGCATATTCGTTGCGCCTTTTGGCGTCGAGCATCAGCGCCGCCTCTCTCTTCAGCATCTCGGAGAAGCCGATGATGGCGTTGAGCGGCGTGCGCAATTCGTGACTCATGGTGGCGAGGAACCGGCTTTTCGCGGCATTGGCGCGCTCGGCCTCGGCGTGGGCGTCTTCGAGCTCCTGCTGCTTCTGCTTGCGCCGGGTGACGTCGCGCAACACCGCGACCACTTCGCGGCGGCCCTCCTCGCCGGCATCGGCGCCGGCCTGTTCGAGCGGCCGGCAGCGCATCTCGATCCAGACGAATTCCATCGCCGGATGCCCGTTGGCATCGGTGCCGTCGCGCCGCACCCGGAATTCGGCCGAGCGGCTTTCCGCCAAGGCCGCAGCATCGCCGAGCGCCGTCAGATAGGCAGGCCGATCGGCGACATGGACGCGATCGAACAGGCCATGCCTCTGCAAATCGGCAAGACGCGAGCCGAACAGCGCCTCGCCGGCCGGCGACATGAACAGCACGCCGCCGTCGCGGCCGTGCCGCGTGATCACGTCGGTCATGTTGTGCGCCAAGAGCCGATAGCGGTCTTCTTCGGCGTAGAGCAGCCAGAAGCTGGTACGCGCCAGCGCCTCGGCGCCGAGCGCAAGCCCCGCCGCATAGAGCGCTGCCGAGACGATGCCGAGCGCGGCCAGCGCCGCGTGCGAGCTCGGGCTAGGCGTCGGCAAGAGATGTTGGGTATCGAGCAGCACCAGGAGGCCGGCGGCGCCCAGCGCCAGCGTCGAGGCGGTGGCGACGACACGGCGCGAAGCGGACAACGCCGCTTCAAGCGGCACCACGACGAGCCAGATCGCCGCGAAGGAGACGATGCCGCCGGTTGAGGCGGCGACCGCCGTCACCAGTCCGGTCAGCGCCAGCGATGACAGCACATGCGCGCTTTCGTAGCGGCCGGTGCGCGACAGGAAGTAAGCGGTCAGGATCGGCACCACGAGCCAGGCAAAGACCAGCAGCTCGATCGTGGAGGGTGTACCACGCGCGAAGAGATAAACCGGGAACGATGCCAGCGCGATGATGCTGCCGAGCAGCCGCGGCGCGATAAAGGCGCGATGCCGCGACGCCGTCAGCGCATCCTGTTGCGCCGAAGGGTGGACGAGCGTTTCGACATAATCCCGTACTGCCGCGAAGAGGCCCACGATCCCGTCGCACGCCCGCTTTGCAGACGCGCTCCCCTTGTTCTGTTGTGCAATCGTGTCAGACGCCGCTTAAACGAACGCTAAAACACCCGGTTTGGCACCGGCCGGACGGCGCGTTGCCGCACCGCGGATTCGGCCATCATGGTGAATCGAGCGTTGACGCGAACGGTTGCCATTTGTTTGACGTTGAGCGCCATTGCGGAAGTGCCTGCAAATGGCGGCTCTTTCGCCTTCGCCAAAACGTTGCAAAAGCCGGCCTCGCGCGCGTTCGCTCAAATTTTAGGTAAATTATATTTTCTCCAATTGGACGAAAATTTGCGGCGTATTCTCGTCGATTATGGACAAAAACGTCCCTGTCGAACGAACGCGGCTTTCAATGCTGCCTGCTAGGTTGCGCGGGCGTGCGGCCACCCATGCCGCCGGGGATACGGGTCTGATGTTCTTTCTTTTGCGAATGGCGTTCTGGCTTGGCGTCGTGCTGGTCCTCTTGCCCAGCGGATCGGCGCAGCATGCCACGCAATCGAGCGATGTCGGCGCTTCCGACGCGGTCTCGGCGGCGTCCGCCACGGTTCGGGACATGCGCGGCTTCTGCAGCCGTCAGCCCGATGCCTGTACGGTCGGCTCGCAGGTCGCCGTGTCGCTCGGTTACCGGGCGCAAGCCGGCGCCAAGATGCTTTACGATTTCTTGACCGAGGCGATGGCGCCGAAGGAAACCGGTGCCCTGCCTCACGGCACCGCCCCACACGGCAGCGCCGCCAAAGTCGAGCCGGTCAAGTCCTCGCCGTCGTCGCAGAATACGCTGACCCCCGTCGATCTGGCACCGGCCTGGCGCGGGCCGCAACCGCCCAAAGACGCCAAGCACGCGGCTTAGTTCAGCCCCGCTATCAGCCAGCCGCGGCGTGTCCCGTCCCGGAACAAGACGCACGCTCCATACATCGACCTACCCAGTCCCGCGCTCTATATAGAGGGTGACGGAGGACGCAGGCTCGATGGCCGAGATCGCCGAAATCATCGACAATTTCTCGCTCCTCGACGAGTGGGACGACCGCTACCGCTATCTGATCGAGCTGGGGCGGGAACTGCCGCCGCTCGCGGCGGAAGCCCACAACGACGCCAACAAGGTGCGAGGCTGCGCCAGCCAGGTCTGGCTCGATACCGACGTGCGTCCCAATGGCGCGGGCGGCCCGGTGCTCACCTTCGTCGGCGACAGCGATGCCCATATCGTGCGCGGGCTGATCGCCGTCCTGTTCGCGTTGTATTCGGGGCGTAGCGCCAAGGACATTCTCGCCACCGACGCCGTTGCGCTGTTCGAAAAGATGGGCTTGCGCGAACATCTCACGCCGCAGCGTTCGAACGGTTTTCGCTCCATGGTCGAGCGCATCCACTCCGATGCGCGCGCCGCGCTGGCGACCGTGGCCTGAGCCACAGCCTCGTTCCGGCGTTCTGGCCGCGCGCAAGACCGTGTTGTAAGTCTCGTCCGGGGCGTGAAATGATCGGCCGTACTGGCAGCACGTTGGATAGATCAAGCACCACTCGCGCATGCGCACCGGAGTGACGGACGTATTCGCCGGCACGATCTGCAGCGTGCTGACGATCACCTACTCGCTGTCCTACGCGGCGCTCATTTTCAGCGGCCCGCTCGCGCCTTTCTTGTCCTACGGCATTGCGGTTGCGTTCATGTCCGCCGCCGTCGGCGGCGCATATGTGGCGTTGCGCAGCTCGCTGCCGTTTGCCGTTGCCGGCCCGGACAGCTCGATCTCCGTCGTCATTGCCGCGCTCGTCGCCACGGTGCTGCAGCGGGTCGCCGCCAGCGGCGACACCGATCTGCTCGCGCCGGCCCTCATCGCCATGGCGCTGGCGACGGCGCTGACCGGGCTCCTGATGTGCGTGCTAGGCTTTACCCATGCCGGGCGCGCCATCCGCTTTCTACCCTATCCGGTGGTCGGCGGCTTCCTCGGCGCCACCGGCTGGTTGATGGTCACCGGCGCCATCCAGGTCGTCACCGACCGGCATGCGACGCTCGCCAATCTCGGCGCCTTCGTGGGCGCCACGACCGGCGCCAAGCTCGCGGCAGGAGCGGCCGTCGCCGTCATCTTGCACGTGTTGCTACGCCGCACGAAGAACCTATTCGCTTTGCCCGGCGTGCTGCTGGCGTCGTTCGCGGCCATGCACCTCGTGCTGCTGGTGAGTGGCACGTCGCTCGGCGCGGCCCAAGCGAGCGGCTGGATGTTCCATCCGCAACCCGCGGCCTCGCTCGCCTTGCCGTGGAAAACGGCGGCCCTGCACGCCTTTCCCTGGGCGGCATTGCCGTCTTTCGCCGGTGACGTGCTCGCCGTGATGTTCGTTACCATCAGCACGTTGCTGCTCAACACCACCGGCATCGAGATCGCGACGCGGACCGAGGCCAATATCGAACGCGACCTCAAGGTGCACGGCCTCGCCAATTTGTTGACCGGCGGGCTCGGCGGCATGGTGGTCTGCACGTCGCTCAGCCGCTCGATTCTGGTCCGCACCGCGGGCGCGACGAGCCGGCTGTCGGGACTGACGGTCGCGGCGATTTCCGCCGGCGTGCTGATCGCCGATCCGTCGTTCCTCGGCTATGTGCCGAAGTATGTTCTCGGCGGGTTGTTGCTCTATCTCGGTTCCGACCTGGTCTATCAATGGCTCATTCATTCGTCGCGGCGATTGCTGCCGCTCGAATATCTGTCGCTGATCGCCATCGCCGCGCTGATCATCTATTCCGGCTTCATCGCCGGCGTGCTGATCGGCATCGTCATCGGCTGCGCCACCTTTGCGCTCAGCGCCAGCCGCGTGAACGCGATCAAGTTCAACTTCGATAGCTCGAACTACCGCTCGACGCTCGACCGCGGGCCGAGCGAGCTGGCGCTGCTTGCCGAGCACGGCCGCCAGATCCAGGGCATGACCCTGCAAAGCTATCTGTTTTTCGGCTCGGCCAATCGGCTCTATCAATACGTCAAGACGTTGCTGGCGCGGCAACCGGACTGCCGGTTCCTGATCTTCGATTTCCGGCTCGTCACCGGCATCGATTCGTCGGCCACCCATAGTTTCGCGCAGATCAAGCAGGTCACCGCCGCGCACGGCGTGCGCATCGTGCTGGCCCATCTCAGCCCGGAACTGGAACGCGCCTTTCGCACCGCGCGTTTCATCTCCGACGACGTCACCATCGTCGCCGACCTCGACCGTGCGCTGGAATCATGCGAACAGAAAGTCATCGAGACCCATCGCGCCGAGGCCGGCGAGAAACCGTCGCTGCGCGCCTGGTTGTCCGACGCCCTCGGCAGCGTCGAGCGTGCCGACCGCTTGGCGGCCTATTGCCGGCGGCTCGAAGTCGAAGCGGGCGACATCATCGCGCGGCAGGACGAGCCGGCCGCCTCGATGCATTTCATTCTCGAAGGCCGCGTCGGCATCATCGTCGATATGGGCGACGGCCGGACCATGCGCGTGCGCAGCCTCGGCCGCCACACCACCATCGGCGAAATGGGCTTGATCACGCAACGGCCGCGCAGCGCCACCATCCGGGCCGAGACCGCAAGCGTGCTCTACGAGCTCACCGCCGACGATTACGAGACGATCAAGCGCGAAGAGCCCGCGCTCAGCCAGGCGTTACTGGCCTATGTGGTCGCCGTGATGGCCGAGCGGCTCAGTTTTGCCAACCGCGTGGTTGGCGTGCTGCAGCGCTGACCTGCGGATGCTGAGCGATCAACCGCGATCTTTGCGGCGGCGACGCTGCTGGCCGAGCCCCATCTGCTTGGCGAGCTGCGAGCGGGCCTCGGCGTATTTCGGCGCCACCATCGGATAATCTGGCGGCAGGCCCCACTTCTCGCGATATTGCTCCGGCGTCATGCCGTAACGCGTGCGCAGATGTCGCTTGAGCGACTTGAACTTGTGTCCGTCTTCCAGGCAAACGATGTGTTCGGGCGTGACCGAGCGTTTGACCGGCACCGCAGGCTTGAGCGGCTCGGCCGGCGCCGCCGCTTGGCCGCCCGATACGCGCTTTAGCGCCGCGTGCACTTGGCTGATCAGGTTCGGGACATCGGCGCTGGGCACCGTATTGTTGCTGACATAGGCCGATACGATGTTCGCCGTCAGCTCGATAAAACTGCTGCTGTCGCCTGTATTGTCGGCCATGGCTGAAAACTCTGATCGTTGGCGCGGACGTCCATAGTCCAAAGATGAAAACTGCATCCGAAGATAAGTACTTTCGAAGCCAAGCATTCGATGGCGGCATATTGTACCGCTACGAATCTGAAATCTGCAACCAAGATTAGTTATATTTTGCCGGGGAAGTAAAGACGATAAAGCGCAGTACCCGCTTAAGTCTTGACGGGCACTCATCTAGGGCTCGGAACTCACGACTTGGCGTTTGATGGAAGGACAGGGCACGATGACATCCGATCCGGTGAAGTCCGAGGGCGATTCCGAGGTTTTCCGCTTCGGCGGTTTCGGCACTGTTCTTCTGATCTCGCTTTTAGCGTTTATCGGATTGTATCCGCTGCTGTTGGGCGAAGTCGCCGGGCGGCTTGCCGGCGGCCTCATTCTCGCGGTGATCCTGGTGTCCAGCGCGGTGACGGCCACGCGCTCGCGCACACATCGCATTGTCGGCGTTACTTTGGCGATCTTGTTGCTTGGCCTGCAAATCGGCTGGCTGGAAAGCCACAACCAAATCGTCGAGGCCATTGCAGCGGCAGTATTGGCAATATTTTTTCTTTACACGTCGCTGCTGATCTTCCGCCACGTCCTTTCCTTCGGGCCGGTCTTTGCCCACAGGGTCCACGCGGCGTTGAGCGTCTACATTCTCTTGGCGCTGGCCTGGGCCTGCATTTACGGATTAATTGAAATCGTCTCGCCGGGGGCATTCTCGCTCGCCGCTACGCCCGTCAATTTGGTCGGGCAACCGCAAGGAGCCTATCTGCTTGCCGACATGATTCACTTCAGCATCGCGACGCTGACATCCACCGGGTATGGCGATATCACCCCTGTCTCTCCGTTTGCGCGCTCGATGAGTCAATTGGAGCAGTTAGCGGGGGTCTTCTACATCGCAGTGCTGATATCGCGCCTGATCGGTCTCTACCCGTCGAACGACAGGGTCTGACTGCAGCAGGCCGAGAACGGCACGCTACGGCGGAGTCAGCCGTCGCTTGAGTAAGAATCCTCGGACGCGCTACGCGCTTTGCTCGATGTGATTGCGCAGCTCGGTGATCGAGCCGAAGCGCAACGTACCCTGCGGCAACTGCGCCTCTATGGAGCCATCCGAGTAAAGCGTGTAGGCCATGCCGTCGACGACGCCGGACTTGAGGATCGAGACCATTGTCGGCGCCTCGGGCGCTGGCGCCACGGGGCGCAGCTCCGGCGCAGACTCTCTGAATTGAAATTGCATCGGTTCGGGCGTCAGGACCGGCTCGACCGGCAGCGCCGGCGGTTGTTGGGCAGCGGGTTGCTCGACGGCAGGGGCCGGTGCCTCACGCCCCGGCCGCTGCTTTTTCGGCCAGAAGGCTTCAAAGTTTTTCGCCCGCTCCGGTCGGTTCGCGGACCGCGCCTGAACCTCGAGCCGCGGCTCGATCCGTGCGGGCGCGGCGCCGTTGGTCTGTTGGGCGACCGCGTTATTGGCTTCCGCAACGGCCTCATCGGCGCGAACCGACGGTTTGGGCGACAGCGACACGTCGGCGTCCTCGACGACTGGCGCGTTTTCGAGCCGCACCAGGGTCGGGAATTTTTCGCGAAGCCGCTCTAACGCGGCGTCTTCGGGCAGTACCCGGGGAGTGGCAACAGCCAGTGCCGGCGGCGGAGCGGGCTCAGTGACCGGCTTGGGCGGGAATGGGATGCGAGCGGGAGTGGCGACCGCGGGCTCCTCGATAACCGGAGTGGCGGCGTCCTCCTGGAGAACCGGATGAGGCAACGGCCGCGCGGCGAGCGCTTTTTCGATGCGTCCCAGCGCGCGAACCGCCAGCGCAAGGCCGATGAGGATGAGGCCGCCGACGATCGCGACGGCACCGGGCGTGACGATCGAGGCGTCGTAATCCCGTCCGCCGAACGGCAGGCCCGGACCAATAAGCACGACCCCGGCCGCGGCGATAAGCGCACCCAAAATCAACAAAAACGCATACATACGCCCGTCCCCCCGAAGGACGCCCGGAGGCCCTAAAGTGGCATCATTTTGACCGCACTGTGACGGCGGCGCAAGGTTAATATATCCGCGCGATTGGTTACCGGCGGCCGCCGATCCGATGACCACGGCCGAGAGTTATAGCCAAGGCCGGTTGCCGAGAGCGCTACCAAGAGCCGTTGCCCAACCCGCGCCTTCGGCCTATCTAGAGGAACTTTTCGCTTCGCTTGGCGGTTTCACCGAGACGCCCGCATCGTTCCACGCCGTATTGAGGAGTAGACCTAATGGCATTCACCCTGCCCGACCTTCCCTATCCGCACGACGCGCTCGCCCCCTACATGTCGCGCGAGACGCTGGAATTCCATCACGACAAGCATCACGCCGCTTACGTGACCAACGGCAATAATCTCGCCAAAGGCACCGAGTGGGAAAACAAGCCGGTCGAAGAGGTCGTCAAAGGCACCTTCGGCAAGAACGCCGGCCTGTTCAACAATGCCGCTCAGCACTACAACCACATTCATTTCTGGAAGTGGATGAAGAAGGGCGGCGGCGGCGACAAGATTCCCGGCAAGCTCGAAAAGCAGATCACCTCCGACATCGGCCCGATCGCCAAGTTCAAGGAAGATTTCATCCAGGCGGGTGTGACCCAATTCGGCTCCGGCTGGTGCTGGCTCGCGGTCAAGGACGGCAAGCTCGCCATCTCGAAGACGCCGAACGGCGAGAATCCGCTGGTGCACGGCGCTACTCCCATTCTGGGCTGCGACGTGTGGGAGCATTCCTATTACATCGACTATCGCAACCGGCGCCCCGATTACCTCAAGGCGTTCTTCGAGAGTCTCATCAACTGGGACCATGTCGCCGAGATGTACGAAGCGGCGGCCAAGTAGGCGCCGTCGCAGCCATGCGCGCGCGAAAGCGGGGCCTCGCGCCCCGCTTTTTGCAACCCGCACAAAGCCTGCGCCCGCGCCGGCGCCCTGCCCTTTTGTCGCATTGTAGCCGCCGCCTTTGCGCCGCATCTGTTGCGGTTCGCGGCGCTACGCGCCTCTGAGACCGGGCCAGTCGTGCACCAACCCGCGGCGAAGTCGATACCCTTGGCGTCGGGCGCGATCACGGTCGCACGCCGGCTGGATCTCTGCGCCATCGGCGTGCTGGTGCTCGCCGGCGTGATCGCCGCGGCGACGTTTCGCGACTATGGCCTCGGCTGGGACGACTACACCCATTCGCAATATGGCGACCTTCTGGTGTCGCTCTATTCGTCCGGCTTTGCCGACAAGCGCGCGCTGTCGTTCGTCAATCTCTACATGTACGGCGGCGGTTTTGATCTGCTCTCCGCGCTTGCCGCCAAAATTCTGCCGTTCGGCCTATTCGAGACGCGCCGTTTGGTGGGCGCGGCGGTCGGTATCGTCGGCCTGTTGGTCACGTGGCGGCTCGGCCGGCGCCTTGGCGGCCCGCTCGCCGGTTTGATCGCACTGATTTTGTTGGCCACCTGTCCGCTCTACTACGGACATATCTTCATCAACGCCAAGGATGGTCCATTCGCGGTCACCAGCGTCATCGCGCTGCTCGGCATCGTGCGCGCCTTCGAGGAATATCCGCGCGCGACGCCGGCGACCGTGGCGCTGTGCGGCATCGGCGTCGGGCTTGCCGTCGGCTCGCGCGTCATGGGCGGCTTTGCGGTGCTCGACGCCTTGCTGCCGCTGTTGTTCATCGTTGCCGTCCGGTCGCGTGCGAGCGCGCCAAAGCTGGCGCTCGCGGAATGCGGCTCATTCCTTCTCGCATTCCTTCCCGGCGTCATACTAGCCTATCTGGTCATGGGCCTGGTCTGGCCGTGGAGCGTCGTCGCGCCGCTCAACCCGTTTCATGCCGTCGAATATTTTTCCAATTTTTTCGAAAAGCCGTGGCGCGAGCTGTTCGACGGCCAATTGATTCCGGTCCCCGATATGCCGCGCAGCTACGTGCCGACGCTCGCCGCGCTGCAACTGCCCGAAATCCTGCTGGCGCTCGGGCTTTGCGGCATGGCCGGCGCGATCATTGCCGTGGCGTCGCGCGACCGCGGCGGCTCGGCCGGACACCGCGCGGCGCTTCTTGCCGTCGTGCTCGCCGCCACCCTGCCTATTCTCATCACCGTCGCGGCGCGGCCGGCGATGTATAACGGCATCCGCCACTTCGTTTTCGTGCTGCCGCCGTTTGCCGCGCTTGGCGGCCTTGCCGGCGCTTGGATCGCGCGCCGGCTGGAACCGCTCGGCCGCGCCGCGCTTACGGTGGGCGCGCTGGTGTTGTTCGCGGGCGCCGTTTCCCCGGTCATCGCGATGGTGCGGCTGCATCCATACGAATACACGCACTTCAATCGCATTGCCGGCGGTGCGAGCGGAGCGCGGCCGCGCTTCATGCTCGATTATTGGGGACTGTCGCTGACCCAGGCCTCGCAGCAATTGCGGGCGTTGCTCGCCGCGCGCGGCGAACAACCGTCCCGCGGAACTTGGACGGTGGCGGTCTGCGGCCCGCATCCGCCGGTCACCGTCGCGCTCGGCCCACAATTCACCACGACCTGGAATCCCAAGGGCGCGGATTTTGCCATGATGCTCGGCGAATTCTACTGCGCCAAACTCGATGCGCCGGTGCTGTTCGAGATCGTGCGCGACGGTGTTGTCTACGCGCGCGTCTACGATATCCGCGGCCGCTCGATAACGACGCTGTTGACGGTGCCGGGGATCGATCAACAATAGGCGTGATTGCCGCGATGAAAATTAGGCCAATAGGGATCAGACCATGAGTGGCGTCAGTGTCTACGTGTTCGACGCCTATGGCACCTTGTTCGACGTCCATGCCGCAATCGCACGGCATCGCACCGCCGCCGGCCCCGACGCGGAACGCTTTTCGGACATCTGGCGGGCAAAGCAGCTCGAATATGCCTGGACCTTGACGCTCGCCGGCCACTACGCCGATTTCTGGACGCTGACCGAGCGGGCACTGGACTATGCTTTCGATCGCGTGCCGACGGTCAGCCGCGCGCTGCACGACAAGCTACTCGACGCTTATCTCACGCTCGACGCCTTTGCCGACGCGCGCGCCGCACTGACCGAGCTCAAGGAGCGTGGCCGGCGCATCGCCATTCTCTCCAACGGCACGCCGCATATGCTCGAGGCCGCCGCGCAAGCTTCGGGCATCGCCCCGCTGTGCGATGCCGTGCTCTCGGTCGACGTCGTCCGCATGTATAAGCCGCGGCCGGAAGTCTACGCTCTCGTCACCGATCGTTTCGGCGTCAGGCCGGGCGAGGTCGTGTTCGTCTCTTCGAACCGGTGGGACATCATGGGCGCGGCCTCGTTCGGCTTCCGCGCCGTGTGGGTCAATCGCGCGCAGATGCCGCAGGAATATCCGCATCAACCGCCGGTGCACACCGTGCGTGGCTTATCGGCGCTGCCGTCGCTGGCGCTTTGACCCGGCTAGGCGCTGATGGCGATCGGCTGCGCCTGCTCCGGTGGCAGCAGTTGCGGCGCGACGAACCGCCCTTGCTCCAGGGCTTCGATCTGCTGGTCGAGTTGCGCGACCGCGTAACGCGTATAGGGGCCGATGTGGAGATAGAAACCCATCAGTGTGACCACCGCGCGCAGTGCGCCGGGATTGCTGTTCAGGCAATTGGTGAAGGTACGCCAGAACCGGTCGCGGTGCTCCGGCATGCGGCGCAGAATCTCCTGCACGACGCTGACGGTGCCGATCTTGGCGCGGATGTCGCCCTTCGGCATTTCGCGGCGGCGGTCCGAACAATCGAGCAGCGAGACCAGCCGGTCGATGCGCCCGCAATAGGCTTCGGGCGTATAGACCGTGGCCAGCACGCGGCGAAGATCACGAAGGAGCTCGAGGCGGGAACGCTTGGTTTCGAAATTCAATCCACTGGCAAGCTGGTCGTTCGAGCCCCTGGGCGCGAACTCGGAATTGACGTGAAGCCGCCCCTCGCGCGCCAGCCGCCGCGTCAACTGAGTATTCGGCAGCGCCCAAAGCAGCCCGACGATCGACATCGGTATGGCGGAATCCTCGATCACGTCGATCAGCGGCTCGGCCACCGAGCCCTTCTCGCTGTCGAAGCCGACGATGAAGCCGGCGGTGACGAAAATTCCGGCCTGATAGATCTTGTGGATGCTTTCCGGGATGCTGCGGCGCGTGTTCTGCTTCTTGCGCATCGCGATCAGGGTCTCGGTATCCGGACTCTCTATGCCGACAAAAATGATGTAGAAGTTCGCCTTCTTCAGCAACCCTAGAAGCTCGGCATCGTCGGCAAGGTTGAGCGACGCCTCGGTGGAAAACTCGAACGGATAATCGTGCTCTTCGAGCCATTGAATGAGATGCGGCAGGAATGCCTTGATCGCTTTCTTGTTGCCGATCAGGTTGTCGTCGACGAAATCGACGTGGCCGCGGTAGCCGAGCTGATAAAGCGCTTCCAGCTCTCCCAGCATCTGCGCGGTGGTCTTGGTGCGCGGCACCCGGCCGTAGAGCTCGATGATGTCGCAGAATTCGCAGGTGAACGGGCAGCCGCGTGAAAACTGCACGCCGATATGCATGTACTGCTCGAACTTGAGCAGATCGAAGCGCGGCTTTGGCGTCTTGGTGACGTCGGCCTGAAACTTCGGTGCTTCGAACAAACCCTCGTTGCTGCCGCTGTGGAACGCATCGATGAGATGATCGATCTCACCCTCGGCTTCGCCGACGAGGCGAAAGTTCGCGCGCTCATAGACATGGGGACTCGAAGAAACATCCGGACCGCCGACGGCGACCGGCTTGCCGCGGCTGCGGCACAGCTCGATGATGTCGAGCGTGCTGGCCTGCTGGAACATCATGCCGCCGGACATCACCAGGTCGGCCCATTCCAGGTCGGCGTCGTTAAGCTCTTCGGTGTTGAGGTTGACCAGGCGGACGGTCCATTCCCGCGGCAGCATGGCCGCGACCGTGATCAGGCCGAGCGGGATGGTCGGATATTGCGCGCCGACGACGGCGCATGACTCGCGGTAATTCCAGAACGACTCGTTGGTGAAGCGCGGATAGATCATCAGCACGTTGCAGGCCTTCGGCCGCGACATCCGTGCGCTTCCATTAGGTTGCTGTTCCAAGGAACCCCGTCCCCCGTCACAATCGCCGCAGTATGGCGGCCCGATCCGCCATGACAACGACAAAGCCAGACTCCCGCGATCCTGTCCAGCGTAGAAAAATACCGCCGGATCACGGTCTTATCAGGGCCCGCGGATCGCGGCTGGACTGGTGCTTGGCAGCAATTCCGCTAACCTTGGGTTCCGATCCGCGCCCGGTCACGAGAAGGAAGCGAAAATGCGCGCCGCCTATTACGAGCAGAACGGCCCGGCCCACGCGGTACTCAAGCTGGGCGAGATCGAAACACCGCGGCCTGGGCCGGGTGAAGTGCGGGTCAAGCTTGCCGCGTCCGGCGTCAACCCCTCCGACGTCAAGGCGCGCTCGGGCGCGACGCGTAAGATCGCCTATCCGCGCGTCATTCCGCACAGCGACGGCGCCGGCGAAATCGACCTGGTGGGTGACGGCGTGTCCGCCACGAGACTCGGCGAACGCGTGTGGGTGTGGAACGGGCAATGGCTGCGCCCGTTCGGTACCTGCGCGGAATACATCGTGCTCCCCGCTGCGCAAGCGGTGCGCTTGCCGGCCAAGACCGGTTTCGAAGTCGGCGCCTGTCTCGGCATTCCGGCGATGACGGCCTATCACGCCATTGCGGTTGCCGGCTCCGTGCCCGGCATGACGCTTCTGATCGCCGGCGGTGCCGGGGCAGTCGGGCATTATGCCGTGCAATTCGCCAAGGCCGCCGGCGCGACCGTGATTGCCACCGTCAGCTCGCCGGAGAAAGCCGATGCCGCGCGCGCGGCCGGCTCCGATCACACCATCGATTACCGGCGCGAGAACGTCGGCGAGCGCGTGATGGCGATCACCGCAAAGAAAGGCGTCGATGCCATCGTCGAAGTGGATTTTGCCGCCAACGCCATGCTCGCGCCCCAAGTGCTGCGCGAGCGCGGCAGCATCGTGATCTATGGCACCGGCTCGCCGCAGTCCGAGATCCCCGGCATGTTCTTCCTGCGCAACGCCATCACGTTGAAATACATCTATGTGTACGAGCTCAGCGCAGCCGAGCGCGCCGCCGCGCTCAACGGCATCGCGCGCGCCCTTGAAACGGGCCTCACCACCTTGATCGGCCAAACATTCCCGCTCACGGATATCGTCGCCGCCCATGAAGCCGTCGAAGGCGGCAAAATTCTCGGCAATGTCGTGGTCAATATTGGTTGACCGCCAGCGCTACGCCGCGTGGTCTTGGTCTTCGCCGCTTTCGGGATTCTTCAGCGCGGCCACGATCTGCTGCCTGGTCAGCCGCGTGCCGTCATCGCCTTCGATCAACAGCGCAACGCGGCCGCGTTTGTTGACGTGCCGCGCCCACATCATCGCTTCATCGAGTACGCCAAATTCCTTGTAGAGGTGGCGGTCCTTCTCCGCCGGAGAGATGCTCTCGGAGCCGCGCGGGCCGGAATAGACACGATAGGTCATGGGTTGGAACCTCCTTCGTGAACGCGGGTGAACTCATGCCAACGCCTATGGACGGAAAATGTGCCGGCGGTGTGTCGCCGCGGAACCCGGCGCGGCGCGTTGACGCGGGCGAAGATGCGTCGTTACCATTGCGGCATGCGCATATGGGAGGATTGCTGTGCGCCTATTTATTCAGCCGATGATTGGCGTGTTCATTGCCATGCTCATGGCAACAGCAGCGCTCGCGCCACCTGCATACGCGCAGGGCAATGCCGTCTATCGCGTCACCTATGTCGAAGTCATGCCTAACGCCGTTACCCCCGGCGTCGCGCTGCTCAAGCAATATCGCGGCGCAAGCTCCAAGGAAGACGGCAATTTGCGCGCCGGGGCGCTTGCCGAGATCGACCGGCCGAACCGCTTTGTCGTCGTCGAGGTCTGGCGCGACAAGGCGGCGCTCGACGCGCACGGTCAAAGCGCGGCCATTGCAATGTTCCGCGACAAGCTCAAACCGATCGCGGATGCGCCCTACGACGAGCGTATCACCAACGCTCTATACGTGACGCAAGGCAAGAACGAGAGCCAGTCCGGCGCGCTTTACGTGGTCACCCATGTCGACGTGATTCCGGCCGGTAAGGACGATTGCATGGCGGCGCTCAAGGCGATGAGCGTCGATACCGCGGGCGACGCCGGCAATATCAGCTACGAAGCGCTGCAGCAGGTCAACCGCGGCAACCACTTTACCGTCGTCGAGGCGTGGACCGACCGCAAGGCGCTCGACGCCCATGCCATGGCGGCACACACACGCGCCTTTCGCGAAAAACTCAGCCCGAACGCGGGCGCGCTCTATGACGAGCGCATTTACAAGGCGCTGAACTGAAGCTTGCGCTACTTCTGCGGCGCGAAATTCTGATTGCTGTAGGGCAACGACGTCGGCCGCTGGATGGCGATAAAGCCGTGATCGAGGGTGTGGTGGCAGCTGTTGCAGCCGGCGGTGAGCTGATCGAAGGCCGCCGTAAATGCCGCGCGATCCTTGTTATCGATGATCTTCTGCAGCGCCTGCATCGGCGCGCCGACGGCCTTGTCCACGGTGTCGCCGCCTAACAGCTTGTTCACGTCCTCAAAACCTTCGTTCAACTCGCCGATTTCGTAATCGGCGAGCGGCCAATTGCCGGCGCGGCCGGCGAACCAAAGTTTTATATGGCGAAGCTGTTGCAAGGTCATGATCTCGCCGAGGCCGGGGCCTGCCGGCAAATCTTGCGCGTTCGCGGTCGGCACTGCCAACAGCGCCATGCCGATCAAGATTGCAAAGCTGGGCCTCATGAATTCCTCCTTCAGAACCGCCTAGCTCGCCGGCGGAAGGCGCTCGCTGCATGCCTTGGGATAGGCCGCTTGGCATGCTTCATAGAGCGCCGGACAAGCGAGCGCTGCGGCAAGCGCGGCATCGACGGTTTTCAGGCGGTCGCCGGCGGCGCGCGACTGTGGATCGTAGGCCAGCACCGCGTCGATCCGTTCGACACCGCGATCGGCCATAAGGATGCGCTCAGCGCCGTTGAAATACATCGTCCCGATCTTGATCGCATCGGTGAGTTTCTTGGTGTACTCGGTCGCCGTCTTGGGATCGGGCTTGACGCGGGCGCGGGTCGCAACATCGGTGTAGAAAACGTTGAGCTTGAAATAGGCGCCGCCGCATTGGGCGAGCGCGAGCCAATACGGCTTGCCGTTGAAAGCGCCAGGCATCGCCACCACGCTATCGCGCTTGTCGAGCGGCACCGTGGGCACCGGCGGCGGCGCGGCCTCGCGCGGTGCGGCGCGGTTGCGGCGGCCCTGCGCATTCGCGCTGGTGGCGCCCACGGCCATGAGCGCGACGACGAGCAGCGCGGCTTTCGCAAAAATTCCGGGCATGATGCGATTATAATCGGGTCGCTGCACCGGGTTCAAAACTTCTCGACCCAGGGCCGCAGCTCGATCTCCCAGGCCCAGGCGCTGCGATGCTGCCGCAGCAGATCGAGATAGCTCTGCGCAATAGCATCAGGATCGAGCATGGCGTCCGGCTTGTCCGGCGGATTGGGCCGGCGCGGGCTCAAAATGCCGCCGTCGACGACGATATGGGCGACGTGGATACCTTGCGGCTGAAGTTCCCGCGCCATGCTTTGCGCCAGCCCCCGTAACGCGAACTTGCCCATGGCGAACGGCGCCGACTGTGGATAGCCCTTCACGCCCGCCGAAGCCCCGGTGAGCATGATCGCGCCGTGACCTTTCGGCACCATGCGCTTGGCGGCCTGCTGCGCCACCAGGAAGCCGCCGTAAGCGGTCACCGCGAGCGCGCGCTCGACCTCGACCGGATCGAGCTCGATGAACGGCCCGCGGGTGCGGTAGCTGGCATTGTAGACCACCACATCGGGCGCGCCGCCCGCCGCCTCGACGTCGGCGAACAGCTTTGCGACTTGCCCGCGATCGGTCGCGTCACAGGTGAATGCCCTGCCGCCGGTCTCTTTGGCCAAAGCCGCCACATTATCGAGCCGGCGCGCCGCCACGGCGACCTTCATGCCCGATTTGGCAAACAGGCGCGCCAGGGAAGCGCTTAAGCCTGAGCCGACACCGACAATGAGCGCATTTTTGTAATTCAATTCGGACATGGACGTACCTTTCAATCGATGACGGCGATGGCGTTGATCTCCACCAGGCAGCGCGGATCGGTGGCAAGCCGCACCACTTGTACCGTGGTCGTTGTCGGTTTGGCATCGCCAAAATATTCGCCCCAGACCCGGTTGAGCGCATCCTGGTCGGTGAGATCGGTGACGAAACGATCGGCGGTGACTACGTCGGCGAAACTTGCGCCCACCGCATCGAGGCCGCGCTTGAGATTTTCCAGAGCGGCCCGCGCCTGCCCCGCCATGTCGCGCGGCATGGCGTCGAACTCTTCCGGCCGATGCGGGTGGTGATGATAGACCGGCGCGGCGGTGACGCCGGCGAGATAGACCGTGGTGCCGCCGCGGACCTTGATCGCCGGCGCATAGGGCATCCACAAGTCAGGCGCGTCCGGCCAATGGATGTGCTCGATGGTTTTGGACATGACAAAGCTCCTGGTCGACGCGACGGGCAGCATCGCAATATAGCCCCATGCGCAAAATTCCGCAGGGTGCCGGTCTATACCTTGCCGTGCTCGAGCTCATCTTCGCGCTCGGCTGGACTGTCTATGCCATCTATCTGCCGCGGCTCGCGGCTTCCGCCGGCATCGCCGCCGGCGCCGTCATCTACATCCTGATGCTCGACCAGGCGATCTTCACGGTCACCGACTTCGCCATGGGGGTTGCGGCCGACAAGGCGTCGCGGTTGGTCGGACGGCTCGGTCATTGGGTGGCCGCGATCACGGCATTGAGCTGCGCGGCTTTCGTGGCCCTGCCCTTCATTGCCGGCGCGCAGCTTGGCCCGACCGCGCTCCTCGTGCTCATCGTCATCTGGGCGGTGACCTCCTCGGCGTTGCGCGCGCCGCCGCTGATGCTGCTCGGCAAATACGCGGCGCGGCCGGCGATCCCCTATCTCGCCAGCCTTGCCATGCTCGGGTTGGGCATCGCCGGCGCCGTCTCGCCCTATCTCGCCCTCACGCTCGCCAAGCATGACCCGCGGCTGCCCTTCGTCATCGCCAGCGTCGCGCTGGTGCTGGCCAGCCTCGGATTGGCCAAAGTCGAACGCTCGCTGGCGAAGGACGCGCCGCCAAAACCCGAGCCGCCGAAGAATGTGGATCGCGCCGTCCCCATCATTGTTTTCGCGCTGGCAACCGTGATTTTCGCGTTCGGCTTCCAACTGCACTTCTTCTTCAACAGCGCGCCACGTTTCAAGCAGTTCACCAGCGATATCTCCACGCTGATGCCGGTGTTCTGGGTCGGCTTCAGCATCGGCATGTTTCCGGCAAGCCTGATCACCAAGCGCTGGGGCGGTCTGCCGGTGATGGGGCTATTCGGAATGATCGGCGCCATCGCCGTCGTGGTGATGGAATTTTCCGGCACGTTCGAAGTGGTCGTTGCCGCGCAACTGATCGCCGGCGCCGCCTGGGGCTGCATCCTGATGAGCGCTTTTTCCGCAGCCGCGGCGCTCGGCTACACCGGCGCCGAAGGCAAAACCACCGGCGTGCTGTTCTCCGCGCTGGCGCTCGCCACCTTTGCGCGGATGGCGACGACCGCGAGCGGGGCGCTGAGCGATCCATCGCTCGCGCCGCTGTTGCACCGGGCGCCGATTGCCTGCTGGGCGGTTGGCGGGACGGTACTGGTAGTGTTGTCAGTTACGCAGATGCGGCAAAAAGCGAGCGTGGCAACTGGATAGACTTCTGCATCTTGACGATCTCAATTATTGTATATACATTTAATCGGGCGACGGATGCGAATAACCTACGATCCTGCAAAGCGCGAATGGACGTTGCGGGAGCGGCAACTCGATTTCGAGCATGCATCGCAGGTTTTTGCGGGATTGACGATCGACATCCCCGATTTGCGGCGTGACTACGGCGAGCCGCGGATCAATACGGTCGGCCATCTCGACGGGCGCATGGTGATCGTGTGCTGGACGCCGCGCGGTAACGCCCGTCACGTCATCTCGATGAGGAAGACCAATGACAGAGAGAAAGCGCGCTATCAGCGGCGATTTGAAGAAAGCTGACGCTCACGCCCCTCACCGGGACGATCCCGACGAAATCCCGGAACTGACCGATGAGGATTTTGGCCGTGGCATCTGGCACAGAGGCGGCAAACCCCTGCCGCACGGCCCGCGCGGCAGGCCGAAATCGGGAAATCCCAAACGCCCGGTCAGTCTCCGCCTCGACCCGGACGTGTTGGCACATTTCCGCCGCAGCGGCCGCGGCTGGCAGAGCCGCATCAACGCGGTGCTACGGAAAGCGGCGAAGCTGCCGAAGGAGCGGAGAAAGAAAGCTTAGGCACGCCTTCATTTTTAATCGGCATTGCGGTTTCGCCTCACATCCTAAACACGCCAAACCTCGTCTCCGGGATCGGCGCATTCAGCGCCGCTGAAAAGCACAGCGCCAGCACGCGTCGCGTCTCTGCCGGCGTGATGATGCCGTCGTCCCATAGCCGCGCGGTGGCGTAATAGGGATTGCCCTCGGCGTCGTATTGGTCGCGGATCGGCTGCTTGAATTCTTCTTCCTCGATCTGCGACCATGTCTTGCCGGCGGCCTCGATATTGTCGCGCCGCACCGTCGCCAGCACGCTCGCCGCCTGCTCGCCGCCCATCACCGAGATGCGGGCATTCGGCCAGGTGAACAGGAAGCGCGGACCGTAGGCGCGGCCGCACATGCCGTAATTGCCAGCGCCATAAGAGCCGCCGATGACCACTGTGATCTTGGGAACCTGCGCGCAGGCGACTGCGGTCACCATCTTGGCG
Source organism: uncultured Alphaproteobacteria bacterium (assembly GCA_963724715.1). Taxonomy (GTDB): domain Bacteria; phylum Pseudomonadota; class Alphaproteobacteria; order Rhizobiales; family Xanthobacteraceae; genus BOG-931. The sequence continues at coordinate 75,674 of CAVRVV010000010.1, forward strand.
CCGTCTTTGGCGATGCCGCCCGCTTCGTAGTCGCGGCCGACGATGAAGCCGACGATGTTCTGCAGGAACAGGAGCGGTATACGGCGCTGGCAGCACAGCTCGACGAAATGCGCGGCCTTGAGCGCGCTTTCCGAGAACAGGATGCCGTTGTTGCCGAGGATGCCGACCGGGATGCCGTGGATATGGGCGAAGCCGGTGACCAGCGTGGTGCCGTAAAGCGCCTTGAACTCGTCGAATTCGGAGCCGTCGACCAGCCGCGCGATCACCTCGCGCACGTCGTATTGCTTTTTCAGGTCGACCGGCACGATGCCGTCGAGCTCGCCGGCGTCGTATTTCGGTTCGCTCGGCTTGGCGAGGGGAATGTCGAGCGTCTTCTTGGTGTTCAGCCCGGCGACGATCTGGCAGCACAGCTCAAGCGCGTGCCGGTCGTTCTCGGCCATGTAATCGGCAACGCCGGATTTTTTCGTGTGCACTTCGGCGCCGCCGAGCTCTTCGGCACTGACGACTTCGCCGGTCGCCGCCTTCACCAGCGGCGGGCCGCCGAGGAAGATCGTGCCCTGATTGCGCACGATGATGGTCTCGTCCGACATCGCCGGCACATAGGCGCCGCCCGCGGTGCACGAGCCCATCACCACCGCGATCTGGGCAATGCCGGTGGCCGACAGCGTCGCCTGATTGTAGAAGATGCGGCCGAAATGCTCGCGGTCGGGAAACACCTCGGTCTGGTGCGGCAGGTTGGCGCCGCCGGAATCAACCAGATAGAGGCACGGCAGCCGGTTCTCGCGCGCGATCTCCTGGGCGCGCAGATGCTTCTTCACCGTCATGGGATAATAGGTGCCGCCCTTTATGGTGGAATCGTTGCAGACGATCACGCATTCGCGGCCGGCGACGCGGCCGACGCCGGTGATGATGCCAGCGCCATGGATGGCGTCGTCGTAGAGGCCGTTGGCGGCGAGCGGCGACAGTTCGAGAAACGGCGTGCCCGGATCGATGAGCGTCATCACCCGCTCGCGCGGCAGAAGTTTTCCGCGCGCCAGGTGACGTTCCCGGGCCTGCGGCGGGCCGCCTTCGGCCGCTTTGGCGCGTTGCGCTTCAAGCTCCGCGACCAGGGCGCGCATGGCCGCCAGATTGGCGCGAAACTCCTTCGAAGCGACGTCGGCGGCTGATTTAATGACGGCCACGAATCCCTCCCACCGGGAGGGATTCCACTACGCTATGCCCGGCAACGCAACCGCTGCGCGGACTTTCATTTGAGCATGATCTTATCCGAAAACCGGTACCCATCCTCGGATCAAGTCCGAGGACAGGCTTTTTCGGGATCATGCTCTAGGCGCGAACTTCCTGGCGCTGAAACACCACGTAGCCGATGACGAACAGCACCATCACCGTGGCGATCATGCCGACGATCTGCGGCCAGGCGATCAGGACGCTCGAGGCGAGCGGCAGCGGCGCGCCGAGCACGGCACCCTGCAGCTGACTGAGATAGATCGGCCCGAGCGCCCGCGTGGTCGGATCGAGCAGCGCCACCACCACCTCGGCGAACAAGGTCGAGGGCGAGAACCGCGCCAGGATCTGCTCCAGTTGCGCCGTGCCGGGCGTCTGCAAGCCCAACGCCGCGTAACGCGGATCCGGCGGCACGATGATTTGGGCGATCGCGCCGGCCAGCACCGGCCAGATGAACGTGATCAGCAGCCAAATGCCGAGCGTGACCAGCGCCGCAGTGGCCGCCGAGCGGAACAGGATCGAGAACAGCAGCGCCAGCGCCAGCCACACGCCGGCGTACACGATGGTCACCAGCAGGAAGACAAAACTGCGGGCGATCTCCTCGGCGCCGGGCGGGATGCCGATCAGAAGGAGGCCGAGCCCGATCACCAAGAGCCACAACGTGACTAGGCTGATCGATAGCGTCACCAGGCCGGCGAGGAATTTGCCGAACAGCAAGGCGTCGCGATAGATCGGCTGCGCCAGGATACGCGACAGGGTGCGCCGGTTGTGCTCGCCATTGACGGAATCGAAGCCGAGCCCGATCGCCATCAGCGGCACCAGGAACGACAAAAACGACACGAACGACGGCAACGGATCGCGCGACGTGGTGAACAGACGGAGGAACAGGAACGGATCCTCCGCGGTGGTGTCTTTGATCTGCTGGATCGCGCCGTAAAGCGCCGCCAGCGCGACCAACACGATAAGCCATTCCAGCACACGCATGCGCACGCTGGTCAGGTGGTCCGACAACTCCTTGAGCATGACGACGCCGAGGCCTTGGAAGGCCGAACCTTCACGCTGCATGAAGCGTTCCCTCCTTCATCTCGCCGGGCTTGGCCTCGAAATAGCGGGTATAGATCGCCTCGAGGCTCGGCTCCTGCACGCCGAGGAATTTCAGGCGGCCCTGCATGGCGACGACTTCATTTGCCGCCTCCGGCCGCACGTCGCGGTCGGCGTGCAGCCGCAATTTGCCGATGCCGGTTTTCTCGACGCCGCTGACGCCGGGAATGAGGGCAAGCCGCTCGGCCAAGCCGACGCCTTCGGCTTCGATATCGACCACATAGCCGCCGCCGAGAACCTGACGGCCGAGTTCGGGCACCGTACCCATCAGCGCAATCTTGCCGCCGCTGAACAAGGCGACGCGGTCGCACACGCTCTGCACCCGCTCGAGCAGATGCGAGGACAGCAGCACCGACACGCCCTCAGCCTTGAAGTTCCGGATGATGCCGAGGAGCTCCGCGGTGGCGTGCGGATCGAGGCCCGAGGTCGGCTCGTCGAGGATGGCGATCTGCGCGCCTTTCATCAAAATCTCGGCGAGGCCGAGGCGCTGCCGCATGCCGCGCGAGAAGGTGGCGACGCGCCTGTCGGCAAATTCGGCAAGCCCGACCCGCTCGATCGCGTCAGCGATGCGCTTCTCGCGCTCGGCGAGCCGAAAGCCGATCAGGCGGGCGGTGTAGCGCAAATTGTCGGCCGCGGTGAGGTTATCGTAAAAACCGACCGTGTCGGGCAGATAGCCGACGCGGCGCTTGACCGAGAGCGGCTCGCGCGCCGGATTGAAGCCGAGCACGCGCACCTCGCCGCCGGAGATATCGGTCAAGCCGAGCATCATGAGGATCGTCGTCGTCTTGCCCGCGCCGTTGGGGCCGAGGAGGCCGAAAATCTCCCCGCGCCCGACGGTGAACGAGATGTGGTCGACGGCGACCGCCGTGCCGTAGTTTTTGGTGAGGCCTGTGGCCTCGATGACGGTATCCTCGTTCATCGCCGGCCGAACCTCGCCACCGCCCCGACCATGACGAGAAGCGCCACGCCGATGATGCCGACACCGGCGATGCCCCACATCGTCGAGGTCGTCACCGTGACCCGGAACGTGCTGGAGGCGGATTCACCGCGCGCCGAGGCGCGGACCGTCGTCACATAATCGCCGGCGATCGCCTTCTCGGTCGGCGTGATCAACGCCTGCACTTCCTTGTTGTCGTTCGGCGCGATGCGATCGATGGTCTTCGGATCGAAGGTGACCTTCCATCCGCTCGGCGCCGAACCGGAGAGCTGGATGTCCTCGGCCGGCGCCGTTCCGGTATTGGTGATGACCACCGGCACGGTTGTTTCCTTGCCCGCCGAGGCGCGCGTTGAAACCAAACCCTCGCGGCCGCTGATGTCGATGCGCGGCTGGCCGGTGATGTTGAGCCCGAGATCGGCCGTCGCGGAAGCGTCTTCGGCCGAGACGCGCACTGAGACCTTATAGGGGCCGGCCGCGGCCGTATTCGGCGGCGTGACTTTGAGCTTCACGTCCTTGCTCTGGCCGGGATCGACCGGCACCGCGCTGAGCTCCTGGCTGCCGTACTGCTCGGTGAAGGTGGCGTCGAAATTTTGCGGCGCCTGGGCCGACAGCGCAACGGTCAGCTTCTTGCCGCTGTCGTTCTTGATGCTGAGCTGATACTCGAAGCTCGATTTCACGTTGCCGCGCAGTTCGGGAAGTTGCGGCGTCACCGTCAGCTTGGCCGGCAAATCCTTGGCCAGCGTCACCGCGATCGGCAATTGCAATGTGGTCGCGCTTCCGGCCGCGGCGACGGTCAGCGTCTGGGTGCCCATGGCCGCGTCCTTCGGCACGTCGAGCCGTAGCGACAGCGAAACGCTGGAATTGGTCGCGGGCATTGCCGCGGCGACCGGTTGTCCACCGCCCAACAATGTCGCCGTCCAACCGGTCGGCACTCCGGACACCGACAGCGCCAACCGTTCGGGCGCCATGTCATAATTTTGTATGCGCAGACTGACCGTCGAGGTCTCGCCCGGCCGCAGCGTCACCGCCGGGTAGTCGCTCATCAGGAAAAGACCCTTGACGTCTTTCGGCGCGTCGTCGGCCTTGACGGCCGGCGCCAGGCAAACCGCAAAAGCGGCAAGGGCCGCGATGAATCCATATCGCATTAGCATTGGCTCCCGTTCAGGAAATGGTTCGGCGTGCCCCCTCCCCGACGCGCTCGCAACGAGCGCGGGCGAGGAAGTGAGCATTGTGGGCGTAATCGTGACAAAATCATGCAGACACTAGCCTATTTGGCAAGGGCCGGGCGAAAAGTCCTGCGGTAGAGAGCCGCAGTCAATTGGAGCTGCGCCGATGCGCCGCAGAGAGATCAGCGCCGGCATTTTGGCGTTCCGGCGCAAGCCCACCCTGGAAGTCCTGCTAGCACATCCGGGCGGACCGTTCTGGGCAAAAAAGGACGATGGCGTCTGGACTATCCCCAAAGGCCTCGTCGAGCCAGGCGCCGATCTCGTCGCCACGGCGCGGCGCGAGTTCACCGAGGAGACCAACCTGACGGCCGACGGCGCGTTGATCGCGCTGGCGCCGGTTAACCAAAAGAGCGGAAAACTCGTGCACGCCTTCGCGGTCGAAGCGGATTTCGAGCTTGGCGCGTTCTCGAGCAACACGTTCGAGATCGAGTGGCCGCCGAAATCCGGCAAACGGCAAAACTTTCCGGAGATCGACCGCATCGCCTATTTCGCGCTGCCGGCCGCCAAAATAAAAATTATCGCCTATCAACTGCCGCTATTGCTCGAGCTCGAAGCGCGTTTGTAGCCCGGATTGGGCGGAGCGAAATCCGGGGTCTGCGTTGCCGGCAAGTCTCCCCGGATTTCGCACCGCTCAATCCGGGCTACGCGTCACTACGCGTCACTCCCGCAACACCTCCGGCCAATCGACCTCATCGTGCTCGAGCACCCAAGGCTCGCGCCGCGCCGCATCCCGCCATTCGCTCCATGCCGGCAGCGCCATCATGGCGCGCATATAAGCGCGCGCGGTGTCGCTCACCTCCACAGCGTAGGTGTGGAAACGCCAGACCACCGGCGCATACATGGCGTCGGCCGCGCCGAAGCCGCCGAACAGAAACGGCCCGCCCGCACCGTATCGCGCGCGGCAGTCGCGCCAGATTGCATCGATGCGCGCCACGTCGGTCTTCGACCCGTCATCGAGCGCACGCGGCTTCACCGGCCGCCAGACATTCATCGGCAGGAGGCGGCGCAACGGCATAAATCCGGCGTGCATCTCGGCGGCAACCGCGCGCGTCTGCGCGCGGGCGACGGCATCCTTCGGCCACAGCGCGGCCGCGGGAAATTTCTCGGCGAGATATTCGAGGATGGCGAGCGATTCCCAAACCCGGGTCTCGCCGTCGATCAGCACTGGGACCTTGCCGGCGCCGCTGACCGCCATGACCCGCGCCTTGAAATCCTTCGCTTCCAGCGAGATGACCGTCTCCTCGAACGCGATCCCGGCCACCTTCATGGCAAGCCATGGCCGGAACGACCACGACGAATAGTTCTTATTGCCGATCACCAGATGCAGGCTCATGGCGCGATTGTAGCCTGGATTTCGCCCGTGCAAAATTCGGGCTACAAACGCAGCGAGGAAACGCCATGCCGCCGTTCTCGCCCGTCGACCTGATCGCGCTGGTCTGGTTTCTCGCCGCTTGGCTCGGCTATTCCGTCGTCGTCGAGCTGACGCCGCGCGGCAAGGACAGCCTCAACAGCCTGATGCATCGCTACCGCGGGCTGTGGATGCAACGGATGCTGTCGCGCGACATGCGCATGATGGACGGCCAGGTCATCGCGTCGTTGCAGAACGGCACCGCGTTCTTTGCTTCAACCTCGCTGATCGCGCTCGGCGGTGCGCTGACGCTGTTTCGCTCCAGCGAAGACATGCTGACCGTGGTCGCCGCGCTGCCGTTCGGCGTACCGGTCAGTCATGTGCAATGGGAAATGAAGGTCGTCGGGCTGATGATCATCTTCATCTACGCGTTCTTCAAGTTCGCGTGGTCGTATCGGCTGTACAATTACGTGGCGATCATGGTCGGCGCCGCGCCGCCCGCCGCCGAGAAGGACTCGCCGGAGGCTCGGGCCTTCGCGAACTGCACGGCGGAGGTCATCACCGACGCCGGCCGGCATTTCAACCGCGGCCAGCGCGCGTTCTTCTTCGCGCTCGGCTATCTCGGATGGTTCATCGGGCCGATTCCGCTGATCGTCACGACGGCGGGTATTCTTGTGGTGATCTGGCGACGGCAATTCGCGTCGCAATCGTACGCGGCGGTGCGCGATGCCTGACTTAAGCCTGCGATCAGACGATGCCGGTCACGACGGCGATAAATGAAACGAACAGAACCGCAGACGCCGTGCACAACGCCGTCAGTGCGGTTTCGACCCAGCGGCCGGCCGACTGAGGCTCGATGGCAATTGCATCGAACTCGGTTTCGAGCGCGGCATGCGTATCCATAGACATGTTTGTCCAACCCCCCGAGGATATCTCGCCGAGACGTGACGCAACACTTTTCGCCCGACTCAAATCCGATCCTCAGCCGTGCCAGCATCGGGGCGCGGGATGAAGGATTGGTAAAAAGTCCCAAAATGAGACGGGAGTTTTCTGGAAGGGTTAGCGCGCGGCTATCAAGGCGCCGGGAACACTTCCGCGGTCCTGCCGGTGATCCGGTAGGCCAAAAGGCCGATCCACTCGCGGACGGCAGTATCGGTGCGGCGCAGGCCGTCACCAAGGGAGGGAAACGGCGTCAGCGCATCGATCGGCCCTCGAGTGCGCCAATCGACCGGATAGGCCTCGATGGCAAAGCCCGCGGCGCGGAACGCCGCCATCGCCCGCGGCATGTGATAGGCCGAGGTCACCAGTATCCAGCGCTCGCCCGGCTGCGGATTGGCAAGCAGATGCGAGAACACGGCGTTCTCGATGGTATTGCGCGATTGCTCCTCGGCTGTAATGCGTTCGTGCGCAATGCCGAGGGCCTCGAACTCCTTCACGGCGATGGCCGCCTCGACCGCTTCGCTGGCGAGCAGGAAATTGTTGCCACCGGAAAAGATGATGCGCGCGTTCGGATAGTTGCGGGCGAGCTCGGCCGCAACGGTGATCCGCTCGGCGGCTTCATTGAGCGCGACGGCACCGCGCGCCGCCGACACCTCCAGCGTGATCGCGCCGCCGAGCACGACGATGCCGTCCGGCGCGCCGCGCGAGGCGTCCCATGGCGGAAAGCGCTGCTCCAACGGCAGGATCAGAGCGTTGCCGAGCGGCGACAAGCCGGCGATGGCGATGAGCGCGATGCTGGTCACGACGAGCCAACTGCCGAGGCGGGTAAAGCGCGTGCACAGGAGAACTAGACCGGCGATGCCGATCGATATGAGAATGTTGGACGGCAGCGCGAAGAAGCCGAGCATTTTGGACAGGATGAAGAACACGCGCAGTCCTCCTCCCCTACCCGTTGCTAAGCGAGCCTACAGTCAGCCCGCCGATACCTAGCCGCGTGTTTTGCGCCACGCCGCATAGCGCGCCTTGGCGTCGTCATTGGGCGGATAGAGGCCGGGCAGCTTCACGCCCTTTTCGACCTCGCTGAACACCCAACTTTCGTAGAGCTCGTGCTCGGCACCTTCGTGGGCGACGAAATCCACTAAGGCCAGCGGAATGACGACGGCGCCGTCGTCGTCGGCCACGATGACGTCGCCGGGAAAGATGGCGCAGCCGCCGCAGCCGATCGGCTGCTGCCAGCCGACGAAGGTCAGTCCGTTGACGGAAGCCGGCGCGGCTACGCCGGCGCACCACACCGGCAGCGCGCTGGTCAAGACGCCGGCGCGGTCGCGCATGACGCCGTCGGTGACCAGCGCCGCGACGTTCCGCTTTTTCATCCGCGCACACAGAATGTCGCCGAAAATGCCGGCGCTCGGCACGCCCATGGCGTCGGCGACCGCGATCACGCCCTCCGGCATCTCCTCGATGGCGGCGCGGGTGGAAATCGGACTGGCCCAGCTTTCCGGCGTTGCCAGATCCTCGCGCACCGGCACGAAGCGCAAAGTGAAGGCCGGGCCGATGATACGCTCGCCGCTCGAAAAGAGTGGTTTTGGGCCGTTCATCCAGCAGCGCCGGATGCCCTTCTTCAGGAGCATGGTGGTGATCGTCGCCGTGGTTACCTTGCGCAGAACGTCGAACAACGCCTCGCTCATCGCTTGCCTCGCTTGAAGAACATCACGCCGGCGCCATGCCGAGCCGCTGGTCGCGGCGGCGCAGCCAGGCCACGAACGGGATCGACAGCAGCACCATCCAGCCCTTGCCGACCACCTGGCCGAGCAAAAAATCGAGCGAACCGAAGGCGAGCCACAGGAACACGATGGAATCGACGACCAGCCCGACAACGCTCGATGCCACGACGGCAAGGACGAGGCGGCGCCGCGCGAGCGGCGTATAGACCCCAAGGTCGGCGAATTCCGACAGCAGAAAGGCGACACCAGACGCAAGAACCAGCGACGGCGGCGCCAGCATGGCTGACAGCGCCGTTCCGAACAGGATCGCCAGCGCCGACATCACCGCGCCCAAGCGCCGCTGCACCAGATCGCGCAGCACCAGCGCGACACCGACCATCATGACACCCGACGGCGCCATCAAGCCGGGCGCAACCGGCACGACGCAGGGGCCGTTCGCGATGCACGTTGTGCCGACATGGCCGATCAGCCAATTAGCCGCCGGTATCGTCAGCGCGAACAGGACCAGGAAAATCACGCCTTCGCGCCGGCGCTGTTGTTCTCTATCGGATGTCATGCCGCTGCCGTCCATTTCGCAAAACCCTCCGCGCGCAACCGGCAGGCGGGGCATTCGCCGCAGCCAAAACCCCAGGCGTGCCGGTGTTCGCGGTCGCCGAGATAGCAGGTGTGGGTCTCGGCGAGAAGAAGCTCGATCAGGGGCGCGCCGCCGATCTCCTGCGCCAGGGCGAACGTCGCCGCCTTGTCGATCCACATCAGCGGGGTGTGGATGACGAACCGGCGGTCCATGCCCAGCGTGAGCGCAAGCTGCATCGCCTTGATGGTGTCGTCGCGGCAATCGGGATAGCCGGAAAAATCGGTTTCGCACATGCCGGCGACAAGGTGTTTTGTGCCGCGCCGATAGGCAAGCGCGCCCGCAAAGGAGAAAAACACCAGATTGCGGCCGGGCACGAAGGTCGTCGGCAGGCCGGAGTTGGAGATTTCAATGGCGACGTCGCGGGTCAACGCGGTTTCCGAAATCGCGGCGAGCGCATCGATCCGCACCACATGGTCGTCGCCGAGCCGCTCACGCCACGTAGCGGAGAGCTGCGACAGGCGCTCGCGAATGCGCGGGCGCACGGCGAGCTCGACGGCGTGGCGCTGGCCATAATCGAATCCGATGGTCTCGACGCGGGCAAAGCGCTCCAGCGCCCAGGCGAGACAGACCGTGGAATCCTGGCCGCCGGAGAACAGAACCAGCGCGTCGCCAAGCAAGCTCACCGTGGCCCATCCTTCAGCCAAGCGCGGATCCGCTCGACCGCTTCATGCATCTCCGCGCGCGAACCGGCGTAGCACAGGCGCAGGAAATTCCGTCCGTGCAGCGGATCGAAATCGACGCCGGGTGTCGCCGCGACCCCCGCCTCCTCCAGCATGCGCGTGGCAAACGCGAAACTGTCGGTCGAGAAGCGCGAGACGTCGGCATAGAGATAGAACGCGCCGTCGGCCGGCAGGAATGAATCGAGCCCGGCGCGCGGCAATCCCTCGACGAGGATCCGGCGGTTCTCCTCGTAGCCGTGCTTGACTTCGTCGAGCTCGACGCGCGCATCGAATGCCGCTTCGGCGGCGATCTGAGACAGCGTCGGCACCGAAATCGCAAGGTTCTGCTGCAAGCGCTCGACCGCCCGTACCAGCGACGGCGGCACCACCATCCAGCCGATCCGCCATCCGGTCATGCAAAAATATTTGGAAAACGAATTGATGATGATGGCGTCGTCGGACAAGCCCGCGGCGCTCTCGGCGGCGAAGGCGTAATCGAGGCCGTGATAGATCTCGTCCGATATGAAAGCGATGCCGGCGTCTTCGGCGCAGCGGATCAGCTCGGTGAGCGCTTGCGCGGTCATCATGGTGCCGGTCGGATTGGCCGGCGAACCGACGATCACGCCCTTGAGCGGCCGCGCGCGGTGCACAGACAGCAGCGCGTCACTCGTGATCGACCATCGAGTCTGCGCATTGGTCTCGATCCACACCGGCTCGCAGCCGAGCGCCGTGAGGATATGGCGATAGGGCGGATAGCCCGGCAGCGCCATGGCCACGCGATCTCCCGCCTCGAATGCGGCAAGAAATGCCAGAATGAATCCGGCCGACGAGCCGGTGGTGACGACGATACGTGCCGGATCGATGTCGAGACCATGCCGTTCAGCGTAAGACTTGGCGATGCGCCGGCGCAGCGACGCAATCCCTAAGGTTTCGGTATAGCCGAGCGGGCCCGCCGAGAGCGCCGCCCGCGCGGCGGCGATCGCGGTCGTCGGCGCACCCACGGCCGGCTGGCCGACCTCCATATGGATGATGCGGCGGCCTTGCGCCTCGAGCCGCGCCGCGGCGGCCATGACGTCCATCACCATGAACGGCGGCACGGCGCTGCGGACCGATGGCTGCAAGAGGCGTTGCGCCTTATCGAGCATAAATTCGCCTTTACATCCCGGATATTGGCCCTCGCGGGACCGCCCCGTTGCTGCCGTATTCCGCGGCTTTCGTGACCCTTGGCTGCTCGGAAGCGAACGCGGCGGCCTTATGTTGACCGTCACTTGTTCCGTCCATAGCTTGGGTCCCGAGCCGAGGGACCATTACTGTCCCAACCAATGAATCCAGCAAAACCTCCTAGCAAGGTGCGTCCGGTGAAGCCAGCTTCCCGCGCCATTGCGCTCGTTACGGCTGCGGCGGTCGCGCTGGCTTCCGTCCCGGCACACGCCCAGAACGGCTCCAACGCCGGCATCCCGATGATTCGCGATGCCGAGATCGAGCAATTGCTGCGCGAATACGTATCGCCGATTCTCAAGGTCGCAGGCTTGAGCAATCAGGGCATCCAGGTCGTCATCATCAACGACAAGTCGTTCAACGCCTTCGTCATGGATGCGCATCACATCTTCGTCAATGCCGGCGCGCTGATGGAGGCGACGACACCCAATCAATTGATCGGCGTGTTCTCGCACGAGACCGGCCACATCGTCGGCGGCCACTTGTCGAAGATGCGCCAGGAGCTTGCCAATGCGCAGACCGCCGCGATCATCGCGATGCTGCTCGGCATCGGCGCGGTGGCGGCGGGGGCGCGCTCGAACAATTCCGACATGGCCAATATCGGCGGCGCGATCATTTCCGGTCCGCAGGCCTACTTGCAAAATACCCTGCTTGCCTATCAGCGCGGCCAGGAGGAATCGGCCGACCGCGCCGGCGTGCGCTTTTTGACCATGACCGGCCAATCGGCCAAGGGCATGTACGACACGTTCAAGCGCTTCGCCGACGAGTCGTTGTTCTCGGCGCATTCCATCGATCCCTATGCGCAGAACCATCCGATGCCCGCCGAGCGCATGGCCGCGCTCGCCGAGCTGGTGAAGACGCCGTACTGGGACAAGAAGGATCCGCCCGAGTTGCAAGCCCGCCATGACATGATGCGGGCGAAGATGTATGGCTTTATCGAAAGGCCCGACGCAGTGCTGCGGCGCTATCCATCGACCGACAACAGCATGCCCGCCCGCTACGCGCGCGCCATCTCGGCTTACAGGTTCGGCGATATGCACGACGCGGCCGCGCAGATCGATGCCCTGATCGCGTCGGCGCCGAACAATCCGTACTTCTACGAGCTCAAAGGCCAGGCGCTGCTCGAAGGCGGCCATCCGGCGGCAGCGATCGCGCCGTTGCGTCACGCCGTGCAGCTTGCGCCCGATCCGGCGCTGATCCAGATCACGCTGGCGCAGGCGCTGATCGCGACCAACGACGCCAAACAGGTCGAGGAGGCCATTCCGCTGTTGCGCTCGGCGCTGGCCAAGGAGCCCGAGGCGGCCGACGCCTATCTACAGCTGGCGATGGCCTATGGCCACAAGGGCGATCTGGCCGACGCCGATCTCGCTTCGGCGCAAGCCGCCTTCGCCCGCGGCGACAACAAGACGGCGCGGCAGCTCGCCGCCCGGGCCAAGGAGCGTTTTCCCATCGGATCGCCCGGCTGGGTGCGGGCCGATGACATAGTTGCTTTCAACAAGAACCTCAGTCAAAACCCGCTTAGAAAATGACCCCCGGAAGGACGATCCCATGACCAACGTATTTGCAACGCGCTCGCGCCTGGCGCTGTTCGCGTCGTTGCTCGCGACGACGATGCTGCTGGCGCCGGCCGCCTCGGCGCAATCGTTCTCCGACGACCAGAAGCAAGCCATCGAAGGCATCATCAAAGATTACCTGCTCAAGCACCCCGAAGTGCTGCAGGACGCCATGAACGCTTTGGAAAAGAAGCAGCAGGAAGCCGACGCCGAAAAGGCGCGCACGTCGATCAAAAACAACAACGCCACCTTGTTCAACTCGCCGCATCAAGTGGTGCTCGGCAACCCACAAGGCAGCGTCACCGTGGTCGAGTTCTTCGATTACAATTGCGGCTATTGCAAACGGGCGTTGCCCGACATGCTGACGCTCTTGAAGACCGACTCGAACATCAAATTCGTGCTCAAGGAATTTCCGGTCCTGGGCGAAGGTTCGGTCGAAGCCGCTCACGTCGCGGTCGCGGCCCGCATGCAGGACCCGACCGGCAAGAAGTACATCGAATTCCACCAAAAGCTCCTCGGCGGCCGCGGCCCGGCGGACAAGGCGCATGCGCTTGCGGCCGCCAAAGACGCCGGCTTCGACATGGCGCGGATCGAGAAGGATTTGAACAGCGACGAGGTCAAGGCCACCATTGACGAGAATATGAAGCTCGCCGATGCGCTCGGCGTCAGCGGCACGCCCAGCTATGTCGTCGGTTCCGAACTGGTGGTGGGCGCCGTCGGACTAGATGCCCTGAAAGAAAAGCTCGCGGCGGCACAGAAGTAGCCGCCGCACGGCGCTCGAGAACTGCCTGACGTCCTCGTTGCCGCGCGCCGTCCACCGGTCCGGTTCGACGCACAACGCCGCGCTCGACACCTCGCCCGAACGCGCCGGCAAAAGCGGATCGACCTGTGGTACGGTCGCGGGCCGGCAGTGGCGGATTTTGGGTTTCATCGTGGCGGCCGCGACGGCAAACCCCGGCTTCCCCTTTACCGGGGGCTTCCCTATAACCTGACCGGCATGGCGGGCGTTCGCCCGTCGCGATCCCAGCCGGGTCCTTGAAGATGCCGAAGACCGTCTATGTCCTGAACGGACCCAACCTCAATCTGCTCGGCACGCGCGAGCCGGAGCTTTACGGCCGCTCAACGCTCGCCGACGTCGAGAAACTTTGCCGCGACACCGCGAAACGTCACGGGCTTGCGGTGGAGTTTCGCCAATCCAATCACGAGGGCGAAATCGTCGATTGGATTCAGGAGGCGCGCGCCAAGAAGGCCGTGGGCCTCATCATCAATCCGGCGGGTTACACGACAACGTCGATCGCCATCCTCGATGCATTGTTCATGCTCGAGGTGCCGATCATCGAGGTGCACATCACCAATATCCACAAGCGCGAGGAATTCCGCCACCACTCCTATATTTCGAAAGCGGCGCGCGCGGTGATCGCCGGCTGCGGTGTGCAGGGCTACGCGCTCGCCATTGCCGGCGTCGCGGACATGATCGGCGCCAAGATCGGCGCCAAGGATTGATCGTGGCGCGCAAGCCCGGGAACCCGTCCATGCCGAAGACGCCAGCCATCGACCACGATGTCATCCGCGATCTGGCGAAACTGCTCGACGAAACCGGGCTTACCGAGATCGAGTTCGAGCGTGACGGCGTGTCGGTCCGCGTCGCCCGACATTTGAGCGCGCTAGGTCCGCGACCGCGATCGGCGGAAGCGCCGGTGAGCATCCCGGCGGTTTCGGCTCCGGCAGTGATCGACCCGACGCAGCATCCCGGCGCCGTCATCTCGCCGATGGTCGGCACCGTCTATCTCGGCCCGGCACCGGGCGCGCGGCCCTTCGTCGAGGTCGGCAGCCAGGTGAAGACCGGCGAACCGCTGCTCATCATCGAAGCGATGAAGACGATGAATCAAATCCCGGCGCCGCGCTCCGGCACGGTGATTCAGGTTCTGGTCGGTGACGGCCAACCGGTCGAGTATGGCCAGCCGCTGATGATCATCGAGTAACGGCTCGATGTTCGACAAAATCCTCATCGCCAATCGTGGGGAAATCGCGCTGCGGGTGCTGCGCGCCTGCAAGGAGCTTGGCATTCCAACGGTCGCGGTGCATTCGACAGCGGACGAAGACGCCATGCATGTGCGGCTCGCCGACGAAAGTGTCTGCATCGGTCCGCCGCCAGCCAAGGACAGCTATCTCAATGTCCCGGCGCTGCTCTCAGCCTGCGAGATCACCGGCGCCGACGCCGTGCATCCCGGCTACGGCTTTCTCTCGGAGAATGCCCGCTTTGCCGAAATTCTCGGCGAGCACAACGTGCACTTCATCGGACCGCGGCCCGAGCATATCCGCCTGATGGGCGACAAGATCGCGGCCAAGCGGGCCGCGCAGCAGCTCGGCATTCCGATCGTGCCAGGCTCCGACGGCGGCGTTGGCTCGGACGCCGAGGCGTTCCGCCTGGCGCGCGACGTCGGCTTTCCGCTGATGCTGAAAGCGGCTTCGGGCGGCGGCGGCCGCGGCATGAAGCTGATCCGCGCCGAGGACGAGTTGGCGGCCGGCCTCGCCGTGGCGCGCGCCGAGTCCCAGGCCGCATTCGGCGACGACACGATTTATCTGGAAAAATATCTGGAGCGGCCGCGCCACATCGAAATCCAGGTGCTCGGCGACGGCAAAGGCCGCGCCATCCATCTCGGCGAGCGCGACTGTTCCCTGCAACGGCGCCACCAAAAGGTCTGGGAGGAAGGCCCTTCGCCGGCGCTCAACACCGCCGTGCGCGATACGATCGGCGAAACCGTCGCCAAGGCGATGCGCGAGATCAAATATCTCGGCGTCGGCACCGTCGAATTCCTCTACGAGGACGGCAAGTTCAACTTCATCGAAATGAACACCCGCATCCAGGTCGAGCATCCGGTGACCGAGATGATCACCGACATCGACCTTGTCGTCGAGCAGATCCGCGTCGCCGCCGGCAACGATCTCACTTTGACGCAGGACAACGTGAAATTTCACGGCCACGCCATCGAGTGCCGGATCAATGCCGAAAATCCGGTGTCGTTCCGGCCGTCGCCGGGCAAGATCGTGCACTATCATCCGCCCGGCGGCTTGGGCGTGCGGGTCGATTCCGCCGTCTACCACGGCTACGCGATTCCGCCGTTCTACGATTCTCTCGTCGGCAAGCTCATCGTGCACGGCAAGACGCGCAGCGAATGTCTGATGCGGCTCAAACGCGCGCTCGACGAATTCGTCATCGATGGCATCGAGACCACGATTCCCCTGTTCCGCGCCTTGGCGCAGGAAAAGGACATCATCGACGGCGATTATCACATCCACTGGCTGGAAGAGTTTCTCGCCCGCGGCGAGCCGGCGCAGTAATCAAGCCGGTACGCCGGTCGCGGCCTGACGCAGCGCGGCCATCAGCAATCGGCCGACGAGCTCCGGCGCGTAGGGTTTCGGTACGATGATGGCGCCCGGTACGCGTGCATCCGGCGCCAGCATGGTCGCGCGCGCCGAGGCATAGATCACCGGGAGATTAGGCAACAGCTCGCGGGCACGACGCGCCAGTGCGGCGCCGTCCATCTTGCCCGGCAGATTGATATCGGTGAACAACACATCCACCAGATCCGACGCCAGATGCCCAAGCGCATCAGCCGCGTTGGTGACCGACTGCACGACGAAGCCTTGCTCCGACAGCGACTGTGTCACCCACTCGTTGACGAGAATCTCGTCTTCAACAAGCAGGACATGGATCGGTTCGGTCGTTTTCTGGTTCGGTTCCACTGCGGTAACTCAACGCGCTTGTACTTGTTGTCTTGGCAACGCCCGGCACGCAAAAGCGTTCAAGCTGATTAAAATCTTAGCGGTGTTGTGGTTCTCAGACTGTTAATATCGGCCGAGGCCGGGGGAAGCGAAGGCGCCTCTTGAACCAGGAACCGGGAGCCGGTTAAACGAATCCGATGGCCAGCCGCGAATCCGCGCTCATCGACATCACGCCTGAGGTGCTGCTCAAGGCCTATGCCTGCGGCATCTTTCCCATGGCGGAAAGCGCCGACGATCCGGCGCTCTATTGGATAGAACCGGAGCGGCGTGGAGTCATTCCCTTGGAGCGCTTCCACGTGCCGGACCGCCTGGCGCGCACCGTGCGCTCCGACCGCTTCACCGTCGCGGTCGACCGGGATTTCGACGCCGTCATCGACGGCTGCGCGCAGCCGGTGCCGGGACGCAGCCGGACCTGGATCAACGCCCGCATTCATAACCTGTACCGAAAGCTCTACGAGCGCGGCGACTGTCATACGGTCGAGGTGTATGATGGCGAGGACTTGGTCGGCGGCCTTTACGGCGTCAGCCTCGGACGCGCCTTTTTCGGCGAAAGCATGTTTCACCGCGCCCGCGACGCGTCCAAGGTTGCGCTGGTGCACTTGGTGGCGCGGCTGAAGGCCGGCCATTACCGGCTGCTCGACACGCAATTCGTCACCGAGCATTTGCGCACATTCGGCGCCATCGAAGTCACCCGGCCGGCTTATCACAAACTGCTCGAC
Organism: uncultured Alphaproteobacteria bacterium; assembly: GCA_963724715.1. Lineage (GTDB taxonomy): Bacteria > Pseudomonadota > Alphaproteobacteria > Rhizobiales > Xanthobacteraceae > BOG-931. The sequence continues at coordinate 92,742 of CAVRVV010000010.1, forward strand.
GCGGCGCTCGTCGGCGAGGGAGATTTTGGCGCGCTGGCGCTCGATCGGCCGGTGCCCGGCGGTGCCGTGCTGGCGCGTCTCACCGCGGGGTAAGCGTCAGCGCGGCACTGGGGCCGGCGCCGGCGCGACTTGACGCGGGGGCGGAGGCTGGCGCGGGCGCTGCGGCGCAGGCGCCACGGGAGCCGGAGATGGCGTCGTCGATTGCGCCACCGGCGCCGGCGCCTGGACGGGTTGGGAACAATCGGTCAGCCAGACATCATAGATCGGATGCTCGACGGCATGCAGGCCCGGGCTCGAGGCGAACATCCAGCCGGTGAAGATGCGCTTGATCTCGCCCTTGAGCGTCACCTCGTCGACGTCGATGAAGGCATCCGTGTTGGTCGCCTCGGTCGGCGGCCGCGTGTAGCAGGCCCGCGCCGTGACCTGCAGCGCACCGAATTGCACCGTTTCGCCGATCGCCGCGTCGAACGAGATGATGCGGCCGGTGATCTTGTCGAGGCCGGAAAACACCGCCCGGCCATTCGGGATTTTCTGCGTCGGCGTCTCGGTGACGACGGTATCGTCCGACTGCGGCGCGGTATCGGCGGGCTGCGGCGGCGGCGGATTGGCTGGCTGCTGCGAATTGGCCGGCGGCGGCGGGCCCCCGCGGGCACGCTGGGGCGGCGGCGGCGCGGCCGTGCCGCCCGGGGGCGGTGGAAGGGGCTGGGCCTGAATGCCGGACGGAGGAGGTCCTGCCGAAGGTGGCGGCGGGGGCGGCGGGGGCGGGTATTGCTGTTGGCCAGGATACTGATCTGGCTGCGCCGGGAATCCGCCATTGGGAACGTCCCCTGGCGGCCGTGGCGGCCCCTGATTACCGAAAATACCGCCGAACTGCGCCGCGGCCGGCCCTGCGGCAAGGCTTGCACCGATCACGAGCACAATAGCGGCGATGCGGAGCATGAAACCTTGCGATCTTGGGCACGCCTGGGTCAGGCGCGGTGGCCGGTCCGCCCGGTTAACATTTTGAATGAGGCAAAACCAGGGATCAGGACTCGGAACCTGATTACTGATTGCCCGGACTCCACGCTTTGTAGTCGCCCGTAGCCTTGGGACGGCGGCCTTGCGCCAAGGTCGATCCGGTCGGGCGATGGGCATTCGGCGTGCCGGTCAGGTTCGGCCGATGCGGCTTCTCCCAAGAGTGTGGTGTCGTTTTGTCCTCGGTCGGGAGCACATCGACGGTGTGATGCAGCCAGCCATGCCAGCTCGGCGGCACGCGGGACGCCTCGGCGACGCCGTTATAGATCACCCAACGCCGCTCGAGGCCGAGCGTCGGATCGATCTTGCCGCCTTTGGTCCGGTAATAGCGATTGCCGAATTCGTCTTCGCCGACGAACTCGCCATAAAGCTTCGTCCACACTTGCGTGCCGAAGGTCTGGCCATTCCACCAAGTGAAAAAGCGCAACAGGAAGGTTTTCATCGCCGCTCGCGCGTTGACGCTTGCATGTTTATCGGCCGTTTGATGCCACCTCGCCGCGGCACTGTCCAGCGTGGAAATGGATGAAACCAACCGTATTCTCAAGCGTTTTTGGTTATATTCCGCGGCATGTGGCCAGACCTCATACAAGACCTGCAGTCGGAGTTGAGAGCATTCAGGAGTGCGCTCTCCTTCGCACCGCCGTGGGCCGTGTCTTTCGTCCTGCTGGTAAGCGCGGTCGTTGTCGCGTGGCTGTTGTACGCTGCGATTCTCGTTGTCGTGCGCCGCATATTGCGCGGACGGCGGCCGTACCTGATGACGACGCTGAACGGGACGAAAGGCCCGACGCGACTCGGCCTGCTGCTGTTGGCGCTCGCCATCGCGCTGCCGACGACGCCGCTCGGGCCTGAAACCAGGGCAGCGTTGGCGCAATGTCTGTTACTGGCGACCATTTTCCTGCTCGGCTGGATCGCGGCCACTGCGCTCGAGATCGCCGCGACGATCTACCTGCTACGTTTCCGCCTCGACACCGAAGACAATCTGCTGGCGCGCAAGCACGTCACCCAAATACGCGTTCTGGTACGCGTGCTAAATACGATCATCTTCCTGATCACCGCAGGCTTCGCGCTGATGACGTTCGACGCCGTGCGTCAATATGGCGTCAGCCTGTTTGCGTCTGCGGGCGTTGCCGGCATCATCGCTGGCCTTGCGGCACGGCCGGTGTTGAGCAATCTCTTTGCCGGCGTCCAGCTGGCGATGACCCAGCCGATCCGTATCGAAGACGCGGTCACCGTGGAGAACGAGTACGGTTGGATCGAGGAAATCACGTCGACCTATGTGGTGATCCGCTTGTGGGACCTGCGCCGGCTGATCGTCCCGCTCAGTTATTTCATCGAAAAGCCGTTCTACAATTGGACGCGGCACGCGGCGAATTACATCGGCAGTGTTCTGCTTTACCTCGACTACGGCGCTCCGGTCGATCGCATCCGCCAGAAGGCAACCGAGCTGGTCGCGCAATCGAAGCTGGCCAGCGGTAAAGTCACCAACGTCCAGGTGACCAATACGCGGCCGGACTCGATCGAAGTGCGCATCCTGATCAGCGCCGATTCGGCCGCCAACGCATCCAACCTATGCGCCGAGTTGCGCGAAGCGCTGATCGCTTTCCTGCTGCAGGAGCACCCCGAGGCGCTGCCGCGGCAGCGCAGCGAGGCCATTGCGGCGGCAGGCAAAGAAAGCCTTCCGCCGGCACCGAGCTCCCACGGCAATTGATTGCCGGTTCAGCGCCGCTCGGCTTGCAGGAGCGCAGCGGCGATCGCGGTCCATTCCGAAGCAAGATCGCCGGTCGCCGGCTCGCGGCGCGCCTGCCGATACCAATAGCGGGCGTTGTCGCGGTCACCCTCCACGCGATGCAGATAGGCGTGAACCCAGGCGCAGTCCGCGCCCTCGCCGCTCATGACAATATCATGCGCCTTGTCCCAGGCGTCCTTGCCGGCCCACCGCAGCGCGGTGAGAGCGGGCGACAGCCCGCTCGGCGGCTTCTTGCTCGACAGAGTGCGTTTGAATTCCAAGCGCGTCATGATCCGGCTCCGGATCGCATGACCGATATTAGCGCCACCACGGTTGAGTTTGAAAACGTCCTGCCGCCTGCTCGATCACCGAGCCGAGCGCGAACAGCGTCTCCTCCTCGAACGGCTGGCCGATCAGTTGCAGCCCGAGCGGCAGGCCCTGTGCGTCGAGGCCGCTTGGCACCGAAATGCCCGGCAGGCCGGCCATGTTCACCGTCACCGTGAACACGTCGTTGAGATACATCTCGATCGGATCGGCGCGACCTTTTTCGCCGATGCCGAACGCGGCGGACGGCGTCGTCGGCGTCAGGATGGCGTCGATGCCGTCGGCAAAGCAGTTCTCGAAATCGCGCTTGATCAGCGTGCGTACCTTTTGCGCGCGCAGATAATAGGCATCGTAGTATCCCGCCGACAGCACATAGGTGCCGATCATGATGCGGCGGCGCACTTCCTTACCGAAGCCGTCGCGGCGGGTGTGCTCATACATGTCGATGATGTCGCGGCCGGGGGCGCGCAGCCCGTAGCGCACGCCGTCGTAGCGCGCGAGGTTGGACGAGGCTTCGGCCGGCGCCACGATGTAATAGGCCGGCAGCGCGTATTTGGTCATCGGCAGCGAGATATCGACGGTTTGCGCGCCGGCACCTTTCAGCCATTGCACACCCTGCTGCCACAGCGCCTCGATTTCCGCCGCCATGCCGGGCACGCGATATTCCTTTGGAATACCGATGCGCATGCCCTTCACCGAGGCGCCAACAGCTTTCTCGTAATCGGGCACCGGCCGGTCGACGCAAGTCGTATCCCTCGGATCGCCGCCCGCCATCGAGCGCAGCAGGACCGCGCAATCGCGCACGCTGCGCGCGAACGGCCCGGCCTGGTCGAGCGAGGACGCGAACGCGACGATGCCCCAGCGCGAGCAGCGGCCGTAGGTGGGCTTCAGTCCAACGATACCGCAGAACGCCGCCGGCTGGCGGATCGAGCCGCCGGTATCGGTGCCGGTGGCGCCGACGCACAGATGCGCCGCCACCGCCGCCGCCGATCCGCCGGACGAACCGCCGGGCACGAGCTTGGTATCGGCGCCGCGCCGCCGCCACGGCGACACCACCGGGCCGAAATGCGAGGTCTCGTTCGACGAGCCCATGGCGAATTCGTCGCAATTGAGCTTGCCGAGCATGACGGCGCCATCGCGCCACAGGTTCGCGGTGACCGTCAATTCGTAAGGCGGAACGAAATTCTCCAGAATGTGCGAGCACGCCGTCGTGCGCACGCCGTCGGTGCAGAACAAATCCTTGATGCCGAGCGGCAGGCCCTCGAGCGGGCCGCCCTGCCCTTTCGCCAGTCGCGCATCCGATGCGCGCGCCATATCGCGGGCGCGCTCAGGCGTTTCCAGCACAAAGGCATTGAGAGCGCGTGCGCCTTCAATCGCCGCGAGATGTGCGTCGGTGAGTTCGCTTGCGGAAAATTGCTTGGCGCGCAGGCCGTCGCGCGCCTGCGCCAGCGTCAGCGCGGTAAGGTCGGTCATCCGTTGGTCGGATCGTCACAGGAAAATGGATTTTTGGCCGCGGGCTTTGGCGCCGCATCGGGCGCCTCGGGAGTCGGCGCGTCCCAATCGGCCTGCAACGGCAACGGCTGCACCGGGAAATCGGCAAACAGCTTTTCCACTGCGGCCGGATCGTCGGGGTTCAGCAATCCCTTGCTCTCGAGATAAGCCAGCCAGATGGCGTCTTGTTCGCAGGCGAGACACATGGCTATTCCACCACCTTGGGCACGACGAAGAAGTGATCCTCATGGGCCGGCGCATTCTGGATGATGGCGTCCGGGATATCGCCGTCGGTGACCTTATCCTCGCGCATTTTCATCGCCATGGGCGTCACCGACGTCATCGGTTCGACACCGTCCACATTGACCTCACCGAGCTGCTCGACGAAGGCCAGAATCGCATTGAGCTCGCCCTGAAGACCGGCCACTTCGTCCTCGGCAACGGCGATCCGCGCCAGATGCGCAACGCGGCGAACCGTATCTGCGTCGACAGCCATGCAAGCCTCGTCATCGATTCAAATTATGCACCGGCTGGCGTCGGCTATACCAGAGCCGGGATGACCCGCCAACCGCGCCACAAAAGCTTATTTCGGCGTGCATTTGCGCCACCGCAAGACGCCATTCACGGCGGTGCAATCTGGCTTGTCCGATTCAGCGCGGCATTCTCGGCGGTGATGCGAATAGCCAGCATTCCGGCATTGAGAATCGAGAAGACCAGCGCATAGGTCGGCAAGCCCAGCGCCAGCGGCACCACGGCAATCTCGCCGGTCACCACCGCATAATTGGGATGGCGCAACAGCCGGTACGGGCCCCGCGCGACAAGCTGCTCGCCGGGGACCACAATAATGCGGATGGTCCAGCGGCGGCCGAGCGTCGCCAGCACCCAAAATCGGGCCATCTGCAAGATGACGAACAGGGCGAGAAAGAACGGCTCGACCGGACGGTCGTAGGCCAACAGCCACAGCCCCGCCAGCCATGCGGCATGAAACAGGATCATCAGCGGCAAGTGCGAACGGCCGTATTCGATGCCGCCACATGCCATGAGCCGCGCCTCGTTCTCTTTCGCCCACCACAGCTCAATCAATCGCTGCACGGTGAGGTAAGCGAGAAGAATTGCGCCGGCGCCGAAACTCATCACAGATCGGCCGCGACAAAATAAGCGGAAAAGCCCGGCCCGAACGCCGCCAGCAGATGCGGCCCGCGGGCGCCGGCTTTCACTGCCCTGTCGAGCACGAACAAAGCGGTTGCCGACGACATGTTGCCGTAAGCGCGCAACACCTCCCACGAGTGTTCGAAGTGCTCGCGTTCGAGGCCGAGCACCTCCTGCATGGTCTCGATCAGCTTGCGGCCGCCCGGATGGAACAGAAAGCCGTTGAAATCCGCCAGTCGAAAGCCGTTGCGATCGAGAAAATCGTGCAACGCCGGCGCCAGCGCCTTGCGCATCAGCGAGGGCAGTTCGGAGCTGAGCACGACGCCAAAACCGTCGTCCTTGATGTCCCAGCCCATGATGTGCTCGGTGTCGGGCCAGCACCATTCGCCGACGGCGAGAATGCGCGGACCCCCGCTTGAGCCGTCCACAGTGTTGCGCAACAGCACGCCGGCGGCGCCGTCGCCGAACAGAGCGGCGGACACGAACATCGCCGGGCTTGGATCATTGACGCGCAGGCACAGGCTGCACAGGTCGACGGTGAGGAACAGCACATGCGCGCCCTCGGTCGCCTGCGCGAGCCGCGTCGCCCGCGCCAGGCCGGCGACGCCGCCGCCGCAGCCGAGACCGAAGATCGGCAGCCGTTCCACCGTCGGCTTGAGCTTGAGGCGATTGAACAGTTTTGCGTCGAGGCTCGGTATGGCGAGGCCGGTGATCGTATTGGTGACGAGGATGTCGATGGCGTCGAGCGCGACGCCGGCCGATGCCGTGGCCTTGAGCGTCACATCGGCCAAGAGATCGAGCGCATGTTTCTGAAATATGGCGGTACGCTCTTCCCAAGAGTGCGGCTCGAGATACCACTCGACTGGCTGGCAATTGTAGCGAAGCTCGATCCCGGTATTGTCGTAGAGCGGCCACAGACCCTTGAGATGCGGGAAAATCTCTTTGGCGCGCCGGGTGGCTTCGGTCTGGCTGAGTTGGAAGGGCGGATTGGCAGTTGCAACCGACAAAATCTCGACGTCGAAACCGCCCGTTGCCGCAATTGCACTCGCTTTGGGCCTGACCGCGTCCAGCATTTGGAACTTCCCTGCCTGCCCGCCCGGTGTATTAACACCACCGCTACGTGCGATCGTCCGGCTGTCACAAAATTCCTGCGCGCATTGTTTGCCGCCCCTATGGGGCCTATTTTGGGAGCTTGATGCGTAGCTTACCTCCCATTCACGTGATCGGCGGCGGCTTAGCGGGTTCCGAGGCCGCCTGGCAGATCGCGCGCCACGGCGTGCCGGTGGTGCTGCATGAGATGCGCCCGGTAGTTTCGACTGCCGTGCATAAAACTGAACAATTCGCCGAGCTCGTCTGCTCGAACTCGTTTCGCTCCGATGACGCGGACGGCAGCGCTATCGGCCTGCTTCACGCCGAGATGCGCCGCCTCGGCTCGCTGGTGATGCATACTGCCGACGCCCACAAGCTGCCGGCGGGCGGTGCGCTCGCCGTCGACCGTGACGGCTTTGCCGCCGCCATCACCGCAGCGCTCGAAAGCGAGCCCCTCATCGAGATCCGCCGCGAGCAGATTCTCGAGCCGCCGGCCGAGTGGGACAACGTCATCATCGCCACCGGACCGTTGACGTCGCCGGCGCTTGCCGACGCGTTGCGCGCGCTGACCGGCGAAGCGGCGCTCGCCTTCTTCGACGCCATCGCGCCGATCGTGCACCGCGATTCGATCGATTTCGATGTCGCCTGGTTTCAGTCGCGTTACGACAAGGCCGGGCCCGGCGGCACTGGCGCCGATTACATCAATTGCCCTCTGACGCGCGCGCAATATGACACCTTCGTCGATGCGCTGCTGGCAGGAGAGAAAACCGCATTCCACGATTTCGAGGCAACGACGCCCTATTTCGACGGCTGCCTGCCGATCGAGGTCATGGCCGAGCGCGGCCGCGAAACCTTGCGGCATGGACCGATGAAACCGTTCGGCCTCACCGACTCGCATCGGCCGACACAAAAACCCTATGCCGTGGTGCAACTGCGGCAGGACAACAAGCTCGGCACCTTGTTCAACATGGTGGGCTTTCAGACCAAGCTGAAACACGGCGAGCAGGCGCGGATTTTCCGCACCATCCCGGGCCTCGGCAATGCCGAGTTCGCCCGCCTCGGCGGCCTGCACCGCAACACCTTCCTCAATTCGCCAAAGCTGCTCGACGCGACGCTGCGGCTCAAAACGGCGCCGCGGCTGCGTTTTGCCGGCCAGATCACCGGCTGCGAGGGCTATGTCGAATTCGGCGGCGATCGGCCTCCTCGCCGGCCGCTTCGCCGCGGCGGAACGGCTCGGCGAGACGCCGGCGCTGCCGCCGCCGACCACCGCGCACGGCGCGCTGATCGGCCACATCACCGGCGGCCATATCGAGACCATCGACAAAGGGCCACGCTCGTTTCAGCCGATGAACATCAATTTCGGCCTGTTGCCGCCGCTTGGCTACGACCCGCCGCAGGCTGCACGGGCAGTCACCGATGGCGGGCTGGGGCCAAGGAATTCCGGCAAGAAGCGCGCTTTGTGCGCACGTGCGCTGGCGGATCTGGAGGCCTGGATTGTCGGGGCCCTGCCGCACGCTGCCGAGTGAAGCCGGTGTTGTGCTAGACGGATGAGCATGATCGCAGGCGATGATCCGGCGGAACTTGGCGGGCGTTGGCGCAGCGGCGTGGTGCTCAAGCGCGACGTGTTTTCGACCGTCGAGCGCGGCCGCTTTCAGACCGATGCCGGCGAAGTCGATGCGGTGTTGCGCCGGCTCGATCAGGTGCCGTGGTGGAGCCGTGGTCTGGCGGTCCTGCTGTTCCGGCGCGAGCGCCGCGCGCTCGCCACTGCGGGCCGGCTCGGCATCGCGCCGCCGCTGTTGTTTGCCGGGCGCCGCGCGCTGGTGCGGGGCTGGATCGATGGCGTGCCGCTTCACATCGCCAAGCCCCATGGCGACGCCGCCTATTTCCGTTCCGCCAAGGTGGCGCTACGGACGCTGCATCGCGCCGGAATAAGCCACAACGACCTCGCCAAGGAGCAAAACTGGCTCTATGGCGGCGGCCGCGCCTACCTGACCGATTTCCAGCTCGCCTCCTGCTTCCGCAGCGACAGCGCGCTGTTCCGCATCGCGCGCTATGAGGATTTGCGGCATCTCTTGAAACACAAACGCCGCTACGCGCCCGAGGCCCTCACTCCTGCCGAACGCCGCGTGCTCGCGCGCAAGAGCTTTATCACTCGGGCGTGGATGGCGACCGGCAAGAAGGTCTATTACGCCATCACCCGCGGGCTCAACGTCACCGACCGTGAAGGGCGCGGCCTGCGCTTCGTCCGCGAGGCGCCGGAGATCGCGGCGCGCCTGCGCACGCACCCGCAGGTCAACGACGTGGCGATCGTGCCGTTTCCGGACCGCCGCGCCGGCACCGGCCTCTACGCGTTTGTTGAAGGCAGCGCCACCGATCGTGAACTGCTCGACTTCCTCGGCGAAAAGGGGCCGGAACATCTGCAAGTCGTCGACGCCTTGCCGCGCGATCCGCGAGGCGAGGTGCGCAGCGAAATCCTCGAACTCGTCGCCATGAACCAACTCGACCTCATCGCGCCGCTGATCAAGACCGATGCCGAGCGCGCCGTCGTCGGCCGCATCGTGTCGGATCGGCGCAATCTGCGCGATCGCTTCGCGTTCTGATTTTTTTCAGCCGGCGATGCGCGCCGGATTGCGCGCGGCGCGCCAGATCAGCCATTGCCGCCGCCACGGCGAGAGCTCGGCTGGCGCGAACGGATCGCAATGCGCCAGGCGGTCGAGCGACGGCCGCACCAGCGCCACTGGGAGAAATGCCGGCAATGCGGCATCGGGCAGCGTCGCTATTTGTTGGTGAGCCAAAAGAAGGTGGCGGCGGGCGATGTCCTGCAAGTCCGCGAACACGGCGCGAAGATTTTTCGAGGATTTGCCGGCGAATATGTCCTGCGGCTCAACTCCATGACGTTCGAGCACTTCCAGCGGCACATAGAGCTGCCGCCGCGCGGTGTGCAGCGGGAATGCCCGAATGAGGCCGGCGATCGCGTAGGCAATTCCGGCGGGAGTTGCGACCGTCTCCGTCACCTCCGCTTCGGCACTGCCAAGGATTTGTGCCGCGAGCGCGATCAGCGCCGAGGAAGTTTTACTTGCATAGGCTTCGAGAACGGTGAGGCGCGCCATGGGATCGTCGTAAAGATCAAAGCAGCGCGCATCTATCAGAGTCGTCAGCTTGGTCGATGCAAGCCGATAGCGCTCGATCACGGTCAGGAGCGCCGACGCTACCGGATTGACGCTCGCCTCCTCCGCCCGTTCGCCGCGCAAGACTTCGCTCCACCATTGCAGGCGGATTTCGCCGGGCAACGGCTCGCGCACCACCTCGCGCACGCGAGCGACCTCGACGTTGAAAGCATAGAGCGCGTGCAGCGCGCCGCGATGCTGCGCCGGCGCGAACAACGAACTGAGAAAGCGGTCGCGATCGGCGTTCCGAACCAGCTCGGCGCAATAGGCGAAGGCATCCTGCATAACGGCGAGCCTATCATCACTTGATCGCGATCAGGCCGGCGCCGACACGGCGGTTCTCCATCAGCATCACGTTATAGGTACGCACCGCCGGCCCGGTGGCCATGGTATCGGCCGAAATGTGAGCGTCGCGAAACCGCGCGCGCAACGCCTCCGGCATGATCCAGGGCGCAGCGCCGGTGCCCAGGACAAAAAAATCGAGAAGTTCGGCGCGGGCAAAGACCTGCGCCAGCGACTCTTCGGTCAATTCGGCGGGTGCCGCCACCGGCCACGCCCAGATGCCGTCGGGCAGGCACAGCAATGAGCCGCGATGCGACATGTCGGCAAAGCGGAATCCGCCCCCGCCATGGGCATCGATCAGCGCCTGGCGCGGCAGATGCGGCGCCTCCACTAGCGGCGCGCTTGACTGCGTTGGGGCGGCGCTACCGCGGTTCCGGCGGACGGCGGCTCGGGCTCTTCGGCGCCGCCTTCCTTGCGGTTGGCGCCAACGCCGAGATAGATCAGGATCGGGGAAGCGATGAACACCGACGTATAGGTGCCGACCAGCACGACGCCGAACATCATGGTCGCGGTAAAACTGTGGATCGCCTGGCCGCCGAACAGCAGCAACGCCAACAGTGAAATCGCCACGGTGAGATGGGTGACGATGGAGCGCGACAGCGTGGCGTTGATCGAGACGTTGAGCAGCTCGGGCATCGGCATGCGCTTATAGCGGCGCAGCATTTCGCGGATACGGTCGTAGATCACCACCGTGTCGTTGAGCGAATAGCCCAGAATAGTGAGCAGCGCGGCGATGCTGGTGAGGTCGAAATCGATGTGGGTGAGCGACATGAAGCCGACGGTGAGCACCAGATCGTGCACGTTGGCGATCATGGCGCCGAGCGCGAACTGCCACTCGAAGCGGAACCACAGATAGATCAGGATCGCGCCGATCGCGAGCACAAGCCCGATGGTGCCGTAAGCAAGAAGTTCCGTGGAGACGCTTGGCCCGACCACCTCGACCCTGCGGTAGTCGACCTCGTCGCCCAACGCTTCGCGCACTTTCTGCACTGCCGCCTGCTGCGCCTCGTCGCCGCCGGGCTGCTCGGAGATGCGGATCAGCACGTCATTCGGCGCGCCGAACTCCTGCAGCTGGAAGTCGCCGAGCTTGAGGCCGCCGATGGTCGATCGCATCTTGGCGAGATCGGCCGGCCCGGCCTTGGTCTGCACCTCCATCAAGGTGCCCCCGATAAAGTCGATGCCGAAATTCAGCCCATGGAAGAAAAAGAGCGCGATCGCCGCGATCGACAACAGCGCCGAAACCGGAAAGCTGATGCGCCGGAAGCGCATGAAGTCGAATTTGGTGTCATCTGGAACAATGCGAAGGAGGCGCACGTGATCTCTTTCAAAAATTAGATGGGAACCGTGCGCGGCCGCCACATGCGCACCCAATAGGCCACGATCAGACGGGTCAGCGTGAAGGCGGTGAACAGGCTGGTGAGAATGCCGATGCCGAGCGTCACCGCAAAGCCGCGCACCGGCCCGGTGCCGATATAGAACAGCACGGCTGCCGCGATGAAGGTCGTGATGTTGGAATCGAGAATGGTGGCGAGCGCGCGGCTGAAACCGGCGTCGATTGCATTGATCGCGCTGCGGCCGCCGCGCACTTCCTCGCGGATGCGTTCATAGATCAACACGTTGGAATCCACCGCGATGCCGACCGTGAGCACGATGCCGGCAATGCCGGGCAATGTCAGCGTGGCGCTCAGTAGCGACAGCACGCCGAAGATCATGGCGATGTTCACCGCGACCGCGATATTGGCGAACAGTCCGAACAGCCCATAGGTCGCGAACATGAAGACGATGACGAGCGCCGCGCCGGCATAAGCGGCGTGCTCGCCGGCCGTGATCGAATCCTGGCCGAGGCCCGGGCCCACCGTGCGCTCCTCGATGATGGTCAGCGGCGCGGGCAGCGCGCCGGCGCGCAACAAAATGGAGAGGTCGTTGGCCGACTGAACGGTAAAATTACCGGAAATCTGCCCCGATCCGCCGAGAATCGGCTCGCGGATCACCGGCGCCGAGATCACCTTATTGTCGAGCACGATGGCAAACGGCTTGCCGACATTCGCTTGTGTCGCCTCGGCGAATTTGCGGGCGCCCGACGAATTGAAACGGAAGCTGACGATCGGCTCGCTGGTGCGCTGGTCAAAACCCGGCTGGGCATCGGTCAGGTCGGCGCCGGAGACCAGCACGCGTTTCTCGATCAAATATTTCGTACCGCCCTCGCCGTCGAGAACCTCAGAGTCCGCGGGCGGGCGCGACTGCACCGCCTGCTCCGCCGGCATCGACTGGTCGACCATGCGGAAATCGAGCTTCGCGGTCGTCCCGATGACGCTTTTGAGCCGCGACGGATCCTGCAAGCCCGGCACCTGCACCAGGATTCGATCGATGCCTTCGCGCTGGATGGTCGGCTCGACCAGGCCAATCTCGTTGACGCGCCGCTCGATGATCTGGATCGACTGATCGACCGCTTGGCGGATGCGTTCGGTGAGCGCGGCGTCGGTCGGCGTGAGCGTGATGATGCCCGCGTTTGCCGTCACATCGATACTGCGCTGTCCCGACGCGCCGAGGATGCCGGACAGCGGCGTCGACAGTTCGCGCAGCTTGGCGAGCGCGTTGTCGACATCGGTGTCGCGCGTGATGTGCACCTGCACGCTGTTGCCGACGATGGCGCGGCCGGTGAATTGAATGCGTGCCTGGCGCAGCACGCGCAACACGTCGTCGTTGAGCGATTGCAGACGTTCCTTGCGTACGGCATTGGAATCGACCTGGAGCAACAGATGCGAGCCGCCTTGCAAATCGAGACCGAGCACGATGTGACGCTGCGCCCACTCCGGCCAACGCTTCACGGTGCTCTCGGGGAAGAAATTCGGCACGGCGAACATACACACGACAAACGCCGTGAACAGAATCGCCGCCGCCTTCCACCGCGTGAAAAACAACATGGACTTCGCTATTCCTCGTTACGTCGCGGCAGCGGTCAGCTCGCGCTGTCGTCCTTGACCGGCTCGCCCTTGGCGCGCACTTCGCTGATCATCGAGCGCATCTGCCGCACCCGCACGCTGTCGGCGATCTCGACTTCGACCTGGTCGTCGTCCACCACCTTGGTGACCTTGCCGACGAGACCGCCATTGGTGACCACGGTGTCGCCGCGGCGCAACGCCTTGACCATCTCCTGATGCCGCTTCACCCGCTGCTGCTGCGGCCGCAGGATCAGGAAATACATAATCACGATAATCAATATCAGCGGCATGAACTGCATGATCATGCTGCTTGAGTCGCCGCTGAGCCCGAACGGGCCGCCTTGCGCGAATGCGGGCGTAATCAACATTGCTCCTCCGGGGGGCCATTTTGCGGCGCGCCCGCCTTTTCGAAGAACGGCCGATTTAGCGCGCGAAATCGGCGCGGACTATAGCCGCCGTTGGCCCAATTGCAACGCTTGCCGGGGTTCCCCCGCCCCGCTAAGGGAAAGCGCAAATCGGTGAAAATATGGCCCGTTCTCCCTCGCATTCCAGAAAGAAAGCAGCAAAGCAGCCCGTTCGCGGCAAAGCGGCGCAGCGTTTGGCCGGCGACGGCGGCAGCGAAATCCTCGGCCGGATCGCGGCAGCGCTGGAACGTCTGGCGCCGGCGGCACCTGCTGCGCCGGATTTTGCCGCCGCTGAGGCTTTCGTCTGGTATCCGGAAGGCCGCCGACTCGCCGCCGTGCGCCGCGTCAACCGGGTCGAGATGTCGCTGCTCAAGGGCATCGACCGGGTGCGCGATCTATTGGTCGAGAACACCGAACGCTTTGCCCGCGGCCTGCCGGCGAACAATGCGCTGCTGTGGGGCGCGCGCGGCATGGGCAAATCGTCCCTGGTCAAGGCGGCCCATGCGGCGATCGGCGCCGCCCAGCCGGCCGCGGGGCTAAAACTCATCGAAATCCATCGCGAGGACATCGAGTCGCTGCCGGAGCTGATGGGAATCCTGCGCGGCGCACCGCAGCGCTTCATCGTGTTCTGCGACGATCTGTCGTTCGACGCCGAGGACACCTCCTACAAATCGCTCAAAACCATGCTCGAAGGCGGCATCGAAGGCCGGCCGGAGAACGTCATCTTCTACGCCACCTCGAATCGCCGCCATCTGATGGCGCGCGACATGATGGAGAACGAACGCTCAACCGCCATCAATCCCGGCGAGGCGGTCGAGGAGAAGGTGTCGCTGTCGGATCGTTTCGGGCTGTGGCTCGGCTTTCACCGCTGCAGCCAGGACGAATATCTCGCCATGGTCGACGCTTATGTCGCCCGCTACCGCGTCCCGATCGACGCCGCAGAGTTGCGCCGCGAAGCGCTCGAATGGGCAACGACCCGCGGCGCGCGCTCAGGCCGCGTGGCGTGGCAATACGTGCAGGATCTGGCGGGCCGGCTCGGCGTGAAGACGGCCGGCTGACTGGGGATGATCGAATGAGACGTCGGGACTTTGTTGCGCTCTTTGGCGGCGCCGGCGCGGCTGCCGTTCGGCCTGCCGCGGTGCGCGCACAAGAAGCGGGACGAAAATATCGTATTGCCGCCCTAACCCCCAGTCCGCGCGGCGCGCCGACCACAAAGGCGATGTTCGATGAACTTCGGGAATTTGGTTTTGTCGAGGGTCAGAACCTGACGATCGATCACAGAGCCTATGGACAGCGAATTGAGCTGCTTTCCAAATACGCCGAGGAGCTCTTCGGGACACCAGCGGACGTAATCGTCGCCGCCGGAGATCCGGCAATTCGCGCCGCACAGGTGGCCGCGAAAACGACCCCAATTCTTGCGGTTACGGACGATATGGTCGGGTCGGGTTTTGTCAGCTCGCTGGCCAAGCCGACCGCCAACACAACTGGCGTGAGCATGCTGTCGACCGATTTGGATGGTAAGCGACAGGAAATTTTAAAGGAGGCCGTGCCCGGAATTCGTCGCATGGCGGCATTGGCCGATGTCAACACGACCGGGTCACAGCAACTGCAGGCATTGCAGAACGCGGCGCGCGCTCGTGAGTTCGAACTTGCGATTTACCCGGTGGCGAAGCAGGACGAGATCATCCTTGCAATCGACACGGCGAAGAAATCGGATGCCGGCGCACTTAACGTACTGGCGTCTCCTCTCTTTTACGCCAACCGGCAGATAATTTTCGAGCGTGTTGCGGCGTTGCGCCTGCCGGCGATGTACCAGTGGCCCGAATTTGCGGAGGAAGGCGGCTTTCTTGCCTATGGGCCACGCCTGGTCGCGATCTTCCGAGACACGATGGCGCGGCAGCTTGTAAAACTTCTACGCGGCGCCAGTCCTGCGGACGTGCCAATCGAGCAGCCGACCAAATTTGAACTTGTGATCAATATGAAGACGGCTCAGGCACTTGGCGTCCAAGTCTCAAGATCGATGCAGTTGTTGGCCGACGAGGTGATCGAATAATGCGGTCGGTGCCGGCTGTCGGCACCACGCGCGCATAAGCCCACGCCCTACGCGCCGCTGAGATATTGCGACGGATCGACCGGCGTCGAGCCTTTGCGGATTTCGAAGTGAAGCTGCGGCGACGTGACGTTGCCGGTCTGGCCGGAATGCGCGATCACCTGGCCGCGTTTCACCGTTTCGCCGCGCTTGACCAGGATGTCGCTGGCGTGGGCGTAGGCGGTGACGAAGCCGTTTGAGTGACGCACCAGCACCAGGTTGCCGTAGCCTTTGAGCTCGTTGCCCGCATAAGCGACGACGCCGTCCTCGGCCGCTTTGACCGGCGTGCCTTCGGGCACCGCGAGATTGATGCCGTCGTTCTGCAATCCGTTCGGCGTCGGCCCGAAGCTGGCGATGACGCGGCCACGCACCGGCCAGCGGAAGCTCGGTAGCCCGCCGGCGGGCTCTGCGGTCTTGATCGTGCTCTCCTGCGCGGGCGCCTCAGGCGTCGCGACGCGCGCGCTGTGGGGCGATTCCGCGGTCGCAAGGCTGGGGCCCGGCGGCGGCGCGACCTGAGCCTGGGCGCGTGGCGCAACGGCGGAGCCCGGCTGCACGCCCGGAATGACGATGCGCTCGCCGACTTTTACCATCGTATCGGGTCGAATATTGTTGGCCGTCGCCAGCACCATCACCGACTTGCCGTAGAGCCGCGCAATGCTGTGCAGCGTCTCACCCGGCGCCACCACATGCATGCCCGAGGTCGGCGCCAGCGCGGTCCGCGGCGCGCCGACCGGCAGGCCCGGTGCGGTCGAGGCGATCCGCGTTGTCGGCGGCACGTAAGCCGCGGTCGAAGGCGAGCGGCGCGGGATCACCAGATGGTCGCCCGGACGGACCATGGCCGGGTTAGTGATGTTGTTGGCCTGCATGAGGGCGGAGACCGGCACGTTGTGCTGGCGCGAAATCATCTCCAGCGTCTCGCCGGGCGCCACCGTGATCGGCGTGCCGCCTTCCCAGGTCCAGACGGGCGGCGGCGGCGTGGCCCGCAGCGACCCGGTGACCTCGGAATTGGGTTGATACGACGCCATGCCCTGACCGCCGCCGGATGACCCTTGCGGCTCGGCACCGGCCAAATGCGGCAACGGCCGGCTCTCGACGTGACCTGCCGGCGTGCTCTGCGGGATCGATCCGGTGGTGTCGTTGCGCGGCGCGCTATTGGAGCCGAAAATATCCGAGAACCGCCCGCCGGAGTCGCTGCTGCAACTCGCGGCGCCCAGGCCGATTAACGAAACGGCAACTATACGCGGCCACAAGGCCGACCGACGCGACGCCCACATCATGACTCGCCCGCACGCAACAAATACTAGCGGGCGAATAAACTACGTTGCGGTAAACAGGCCTTTAAGCGATTGCGCGCGACCTTAAAGATAATTGGAACTGTGGCCCTGGCGCTACAATTCCCGCGCCTGTCCGGGCAACAGCGGCACGAATCTCACGGCGATGAGATCTTCTCGCGCGAGCGTGCCGTCGGCGGCCTTGGTTAATTTGACGATGTATTGCGTGCCGTTGCGCGGTCCGAGCGGCAGCACCAGCTTGCCGCCCTCGCCGAGCTGTTCGACCAGCGCTTTCGGAATTTCTTCCGCGGCGGCGGTGACGATGATGCGGTCGAACGGCGCCCACTCGGGCGTGCCCAAAAATCCATCGCCGGCAAGAATGGTGACATTGCTGTAGCCGAGCGTCTTGAGCCGCTCGCGTGCGACGTCGGCCAATGTCCGGTAGCGCTCGATGCTCACCACGTCGCGGGCGATCCGCGACAGCACGGCGGCCTGATAGCCCGAGCCGGTGCCGATCTCGAGGACGCGGTGTTGTGGCGCGACCTCCAATCGCTCGGTCATGTAGCCGACCACATAAGGCTGGCTGATGGTCTGGCCGCAGGCGATCGGCAGCGCCTGATCGGCGTAGGCGCTGTCGGTGAATTCGGCAGTGACGAAATATTCGCGCGGCACCTCGTCCATGGCGCGCAGCACCGCCTGGTCGCTGATGCCGCGCCGGCGCAGCGCCAGCTGAAACCCCATGCGTTCGACGTCGGCGGCTTGGACTGCGGCCACAATGACCTCGCCTTATGACCGTGCGGTAATGCGTTCTACCACTATGCCGGCAGCTCTTATACTGTTCCGCGCGGCGGCGGTTTGGCCAGCGCCGATCAAAAGCAAAATTTCGCCTAGGTTTAAGGGAACAGATCACAATCCAAGGCGTTACGAGCACGCGGTAAAGCCAGCCTCCAGTGGGACCGGGCGGGACGGGGAAGACATGACGTCAGAGGCGAAAGCCGCCGTGGGCCGGCGGGTCCTTGTCGTCGAGGACGAATCGATGATTCGCATGCTGCTCGACGGCATGCTCTCGGACATCGGCTACACCATGACGGCGGAAGCCGGCGTGCTCGACGAGGCCATGGCGCTGGCGAAGCGGGAAGAGTTCGACGTCGCGATCCTCGACGTCAACCTGCACAGTGTGCCGATTACGCCGGTGGCCGAGATCTTGACCCAGCGCGGACTGCCGTTCGTGTTTGCCACCGGCGCCGACCTGCGCGGCGTACCGGAAGCCTACCGCGGCCATCCGATCTTGCAGAAGCCGTTCCGGGTCGAGGAGCTTCAGCGCGCATTGCAAGTTGCTGTGTCGAAGCCGGCCAGCGCGTGACACCCAATTATCCCAGCCGCGACAATTTTTGATTTGTCATGCTCCGCGAATGCGGAGCATCCAGTAATCGCCATCGTTGCGCGGTGATTACTGGATCATCCGCTTGCGCGGATGATGACAGGGAATGAGTCAGTGATCTACTCGAAAAGCTTGGCGAACTTTGTCACCGTAGGCTCGTCGGTGAGATCGAGCTTGAGCGGCGTCACCGCGATGCAGCGCTCGTCGAGCGCGGCGAGATCGGAGCCGTCCGGCGCCTTGGAAAAATTCTGGCGCACATAGGCGATCCAGTAATAGGGATTGCCGCGGCCGTCGGTGCGCTTGTCGATATGCAGCCGCTCCTGGCGGCGCCGCCCCTGCGTGGTCACGGCGATGCGTCTGACCTCGCCCGGCGCGCAATCGGGGAAATTGACATTGATCAGCACGTCGCGCGGCATGCCTTCGGCCAGCACGCGGCGGATGATGTCGGGAGCGAACTGCAGGCTGGTTTCCCAATGCGGCGGCTGGCCGCTGCGCGATTTATAGGCTTGCGACAGCGCGATGGAAGGAATGCCGATCACGGTGCCCTCCATGGCGCCGGCGATGGTGCCGGAATAGATCACGTCCTCGCCGGCATTGCGGCCGCGATTGACGCCGGACAGCACCAGGTCGGGATCGTGGCTGTTGAGCAGATGACGCGCGCCCATGATGACGCAATCGGTCGGCGTGCCGCGCACCGCGAAGCGGCGCTCCCCGATCTGGCGTAGCCGCAGCGGATCGTTGAGCGAGAGCGAGTGCGCGACGCCCGACTGATCGTATTCCGGCGCAACCACCCAGACGTCGTCGGACAATAAGCGCGCGATCTTCTCGCAGACGTCGAGCCCTTCCGCGTGGATGCCGTCGTCGTTGGTGACAAGAATTCGCACGCTGCTTGGTTTCTCCTAGAACGCGAATGGCGAATGGTGAGTGGCGAATAGGAAATAGAAGTAACACTTACCATTCGCCATTCGCCATTCGCTATTCGCTATTCGCTATTCGCTATCGTTTTCATTCCACCCATGTATGGCGCAAGCACGTCCGGCACCGCAATCGAGCCATCGGCCTGCTGATAGGTCTCCATCACCGCGATGAGCGCGCGGCCGACGGCGACGCCGGAGCCGTTGAGGGTGTGCACATGGCGCACGGCGCGGCCCTCCTTGGTGCGATAGCGCGCATTCATGCGCCGCGCCTGGAACTCGCCGCAGATCGAGCACGACGAAATCTCGCGGTACATGTTCTGGCCGGGCAGCCAGACTTCGATGTCGTAGGTTTTTTGCGAAGCAAAGCCCATGTCGCCGGTGCTCAAAAGCATCACGCGATAGTGCAGATCCAGCCTTTTCAAAACTTCCTCGGCGCAGGCGAGCATGCGTTCGTGTTCATCCTTCGATTGCTCGGGCGTGGTGATCGAAACAAGCTCGACCTTGGTGAACTGATGCTGCCGAATCATGCCGCGCGTGTCTTTGCCGGCAGCGCCGGCCTCTGCACGGAAGCACGGCGTTAAGGCCGTGTAACGCATCGGCAATTGCGCTTCGTCGACGATGGATTCGCGAACGAGATTGGTTAGCGGGACTTCGGCGGTGGGGATGAGCCAAAGACGGCGCTTCTGCAATGCATCTTCAATAAGTTCTCTAGTGTCTTCTATGTCAATTCGTGTTTGTTCAGGATTTCCAACAGTTTCATACCAAATTACTTCCAACTCATTTTTGACCTGCATCGAGTGGGCGAAGAACTGATCATCTTCGAACTTTGGTAATTGTGCCGTTCCATACATTGCTTCGTCGCGCACCAGTAGCGGCGGTGCGACTTCGGTGTAATTGTGCGGCTCCCCGGTGTGCACGTCTAGCATGAACTGCCCGAGAGCGCGTTCGAGTCGAGCCAAGCCTTTTTTCAAAACCACAAAGCGCGCGCCGGAGAGTTTTGCTGCGGTCTCGAAATCCATCTGACCGAGCGCTTCGCCGAGATCGAAATGCTGCTTGGGCGTAAACGCGTAATCGAGCGTCGCCCCGAAGCGATGATGCTCGACGTTGTCTTTCTCGTCCTTGCCGTCTGGCACTTCGTCGAGCGGCATGTTGGGAATTTCCGCCAGCGCGTCGTTTAGCGCGTTGGAGGCTTTCTTCTCCTCCGCTTCCATCTTCGGAATCAATTCCTTCAGCGTGGCGACTTCGCTCAGCAATCCCTTGGCTTTCTCCTCGTCCTTGTTCTTCTTCGCCTCGCCGATTTCCTTCGACGCCGCATTGCGACGCGCTTGCGCGGTTTCGAGTGCGAGAATTTTCGTGCGGCGCTGCTCGTCGAGTGCGATTAGCCGCTGCGCCTGCGGCAGAAGCCCGCGCCGCGCCTGGGCTTTGTCGAAAGCGTCGGGATTGTCGCGAATGAATCGAATGTCGTGCATCGATCTCTACTCAGGGAATCGGGACGACCTTATAGCATCCCAGCCTCGTCGTGCGCGGGCCTGACCCGCGCATCCATGCTGCCCCGCCGCCCCATGGATTGCCGGATCAAGTCCGGCAATGACGGAAGAGAAAAGCCTTATTCCGCGGGCTTGGCCGCCGCTGCAGCCGCGGCGCGCTCGGCGGCAGCGCGTTTTTCGACCACCTTTACCGACCAGACCGAGCCCTCGTAGAGGGCGAGCAGCGGCAGCGCAAGGGACAATTGGCTGAGCACGTCGGGCGGCGTCAGAACCGCGGCGATGACGAAGGCGATGACGATGAAGTAGCGGCGCTTGGCCTTGAGCTGGTCCGAGGTGATGATGCCGACGCGGCCGAGCAGCGTCAGGATCACCGGCAGCTGGAAGGCGATGCCGAAGGCCAGCATCAGCTTCATCATCAGCGAGAGATAGTCTTCGACCTTGGGCAACAGCTCTATCGTCGCCTGCCCCGGCCCGCCCATCTGCTGCATGCTCAACGAAAACCGCGCCAGCATCGGCCAAACCACGAAATAGACCACCATCGATCCCATCAGGAAGAACACCGGCGTGGCGATCAGGTACGGCAGGAACGCCTGCTTCTCGTTGCGATAAAGGCCGGGCGCGACGAACATGTAGATCTGCGTGGCGATCACCGGGAACGCAATGAAGGTGCCGCCGAAGGCTGCGATCTTGAGCTGCACGACGAAATATTCGAGGAGGCCCGTATAGATGAATTTCGAATTCTCCGCGCCGGCCACCCAGACGTAAGGCCAAGTGAGGATGTTGTAGATCTGCCTGGCGAAGAAGAAGCAGGCGATCATCGCGATGATGAATGCCGCCGCCGCCTTGATCAGCCGCGAGCGCAGCTCGATCAGGTGATCCATCAACGGCGCCTTGGTGGCCTCGATCTCTTTCTCTTCGTCGTCGTGGCTCATGCCGGACGTTCCGTGCTGTCCGGTTGTACGGTCTCCGCGGCGGGCTCGGTCTTGCCGGGTTCGCTCTTGGCCGGCTCGGCGCCGGCAGGCTCGAGGTCGCTGCGTTCCACGGCCGCGACGGGCGCCGCCGTTTCGGCGGCGGGCGCGGCATCGCTCACGGCAAAGCCGCCGTCGAGCGGCGGCTCGGCTTTCGGCTCCGGCTTGGCCTCGAGTGAGCGTTCGATATCTTTGCCAGCGGTCTCAAGATCGCTGCGCACGTCCTTGAGCGGATCGAAAGTCTTGACGTCATGCGCCAGGTCGTCGACCTGCTTCTTCAGGTCGGCCATCTCGGCTTCGCGCATCGCTTCCTGGAACTGGTTCTGGAAGTCGGCCGCCATACCGCGGACCTTGCGGGTGTACTGGCCGAGCGTGCGCAACACGCCGGGAAGCTCCTTCGGCCCGATCACGATCAGCGCCACGACGCCGATCAGCAGGAACTCGCTCCAACTAATGTCGAACATGAAAACTTCCCGGCCGCCTCGACCGCCCGCTGCCGCAGATTGCCTGGCGGGCCGCGGCGATCGGCGCGAAGGCGCGGCGAGCGCTTAGACCTTGCTCTCGGACTCGGCGCGCCGCTTCATGTCGGCGGCGGCCTGATGATCGATGGTCTTGACCGGCGCGTCGGATTTGGGCGCGGCTTCCGCCGTCTCGTCCTCGGACATGCCCTTCTTGAAGGCTTTGATGCCCTTGGCGACGTCGCCCATCATCTCCGAAATCTTGCCGCGGCCGCCGAAGACCAGCAGCAGCACGGCGCCGACGACCAACCAATGCCAGATGCTCAATGAGCCCATGAAACCCTCCGTCCGCAACGGCACCCGGTACGCCACCTTGGGCCTGCGGCAACATGTCGATTTCGCCAGAACCTAGGCGCCAAGGGTGGCAAAAACAAGCATTGCCGGAATGCCCAACGGCCGCAGGGCTAACGCGACTGCCGTTAACGCCCCGATGGCCGTTTCCCGATCACCTGATCGGCGAGCGGGCGGTTCTATTCCTCGCTGCGGCCGGCAGGCGGCACCAGGCCGAGGTCGAGATCGCCCGGTTCGAGCGGGTCTTCGTCGTCCCGCAACGCCGGATCGTCCGACGGCACCGGAATGCTGAAGCCAGCGGGCAATGACGGCTCGATCAGGCCGGCGCCCTTGAGCTCGTCGAGGCCGGGCAGATCGTTGAGCGCCTCCAGCCCGAAATGGGACAGGAATGCCTCGTTGGTACCGTAGGTCACCGGCCGGCCCGGCGCCTTGCGGCGGCCGCGCAGCCTGATCCAGCCGGTCTCCAGCAGCACGTCGAGGGTTCCCTTCGACGTGGTCACGCCGCGGATGTCCTCGATCTCGGCGCGGGTCACCGGCTGGTGATAGGCGACGATAGCCAAGGTCTCGATGGCGGCGCGCGACAGCTTCCGCGTCACCGTCGCTTCATGGGTTAACAGCCAGGCCAGATCGCTGGCGGTGCGCAGCGTCCATTTGCCGGCAACGCGGACCAGGTTCACGCCGCGCGGCTCGTATTCTTTCTGCAATTGCGTCAGCAGCGCGCGCACGTCGACGCCGGCCGGCAGGCGCTTGGCCAAAACTTTTTCGTCGAGCGGGCCCTCGGCGGCGAACAGCAAGGCTTCGAGAATGCGCAGCTCCTCCGCGCGCTCGGTTTCCCTGTCCTTGTCTCCGACGATCACACGCATCTCCGCCACATTCCCCATGGGTTCGATCTCCCTCTTACCCATTCCCTGTTTCGGCAGCCACGCCGCCGTCTTCCGTCTTCTGCCGCTTGCGCACATAAAGCGGTGCAAAAGCCGCGTGCTGGTTCAGCTCGAGATGGCCTTCGCGCACCAGTTCCAGCGTCGCGGCAAAGCTCGATGCCATCACCGTCGCTTTCATCGACGGCTCCACCAGATATTCGGCGAGATATTGATCGAGCGGGCTCCATTCCATGGAGAGGCCGATCAGCCGTTCCAGCGCCTCGCGCGCTTCGGCGAGCGACCACACCGTGCGCTTGGGCATGCGGACGAAGGATCGCGCCTGGGTCTGCCGCCGCCCGGCATAAGCGGTCAGCAGGTCGTAGAGCGTCGCCGACCATTCCGGATGTTTGATCTCGGCGATCGGCTCGGGCGCGCCGCGCTGGAACACTTCGCGGCCGAGCTGCGGCCGGTTGAGCAGTTGCTCGGCGACATTGCGGATCGCTTCGAGCCGGCGCAGCCGCTGCGCCAGCGCGTTCGCCATGTCCTCGGCGCTGAGCCCATCGGGCGCGTGCTGTTCCGGCAGCAGCAGGCGCGACTTCAGATAAGCGAGCCACGCCGCCATCACCAGATAGTCGGCGGCAAGCTCCAGGCGCAGCTTTCGCGCCGCTTCGATGAAGGCGAGGTACTGGTCGGCGAGCGCCAGGATCGAGATTTTGGCAAGGTCGACTTTTTGCTGGCGCGCCAGCGTGAGCAGAAGATCGAGCGGGCCTTCAAAACCCTCGACGTCGACGACCAGCGCCGGCTCATCGGTGGCGCGTTCCGGCAGCTCGCCCTCGAACTGAAAATCTTCGGCGTTCATGCGACCACCTCGGCAGGCGGCCAGGTGCCTTTCAAGAGACGGGAGAACTCCGCCCGGCCCGCGGCAATGTCGAACGGCGCCGGCCGGCGCTTGGTCGCAAGCGCAGCCGCCGCACGGCGCGCCGCCTCCCCGGCGAGCGCGGGCGCTGCCGCGGCAACCGCGCGCATCTCGGCAAGCTCGCCGTTGCAGTGCAGGACCATGTCGCAGCCGGCCGCGATCGCCGCGGCGCTGCGCTCTGACAGCGAGCCCGACAAGGCGCCCATGGAGATGTCGTCGCTCATTAAAAGGCCCCGAAAGCCTATCGAATCACGAATCACGCCACCCACTATAGCCGCCGATAAGGTGGCCGGCGCCACGGGGTCGATGGCGCTGAACACAACATGTGCGGTCATGGCCAGCGGCAGCGCTGCCAGCGGCCGGAAAGCGGCAAAATCGGTCGTCTCCAGCGTAGCCCGGTCGGTGGTGACCACCGGCAGCCGTTTATGGCTGTCCGCCGTGGCGCGACCATGGCCGGGAATATGCTTGAGTACCGGCAGAACACCGCCGTCCGCCAGACCCTCGGCAATCGCGCCGGCGATGGCGGCCACCTTGCCGGGTTCCGTGCCGTAGGCGCGGTCGCCGATCACCGCATCGGACCCCGCAACCGGCATATCGGCGAGCGGCAGGCAATCGACATCGATGCCGAGGCCGGCAAGATCGCTCGCGATCAGCCGGGCGCCGAGCCGCGCCGCGGCAAGGCCGGTTCCGCGATCCCGGTCGTAGAGCGCGCCGTAGGCGGCGCCTGGCGGGTAGCTCGGCCAATGCGGTGAGCGAAGGCGCTGCACCCGCCCGCCCTCCTGGTCGATCAGGACCGGAGCGTCGCGGCCGACAAGGCTGCGGAACTCGCCGATCAGCCGACGCAACGGGTCGGGACCAGCGATATTCCGGGCAAAAACAATGAGACCCCAGGGCTGCGCGTCGCGGAGGAACTGCCGTTCCTCATGCGTCAGCGCCGGCCCTGCAACGCCGGTGATGAAGGCGCGCATGGCCGCGCATTAGCCCGCGCCGAACGCGAGGGTCAAGCGTGGGACCGCTAATTCTTCTGGACGATGCAGCTGCCGCCGGCGGCCTTCAGATTGCTGCACATGGCCGCGGCCGCCTCCGAGGAGGCAAAGGGGCCGACCAGGGCGCGGTAGAAGGTGCCTTTGTCGCCGAGATCGGCGCGATGGATGATCGGCTGATGGTTGCCGAGCTGGCCGGGGAATTTGGCCTGGAGCGCTTTGAACTCGGTCTGGGCATCGGCCTCGGAGCGCTGCGAGGTGACCTGCACCGTATAGCCGCCAGCCGCCGGCGCTGCGGCGGCGCTAGGGGCTTCGGCACGTGCCACGCGGGAGCGCGGCGGCTCCGCAGCCGGTGCCGGTGCTGCGCCTTGCGCGACCGGCACGATGGCGAGCGGCGCGTTGCCACCGCCTTTAGGTACCGCTGCCCTGATGGGCGCTTCGGTTGCTTTGGGCCGCGCTGCAGGCGCAGGCGACGCAGGCGCCGGTGTGGGGGCCGCAGCGTTCCCGTTACCGACCTGGTCCGAGCGAATGGTGACGGTGTGGACCTTTTTGGGCTCGCCTGATCCGGCCAGCGGTGCCGCAAGCGGTTGAGCAGATCCGGCAACCTTTGGCGGAGCGGACGGCGTCGCCGGGACTGCGGGCAGCGAAGGCGCCGCGCCGGCAAACTGGCCGGGCGCGGGCGATGCAGCGCCGGGTGCCGGCAGCACCGGAATTGTGGAAACGACGCGCGGTGGTGCATTCGCCGGCTGGATCGCGACCGGCTGCTCCTCGCGCGATACCAGTTTTTCCGGCGAACCCGGAGTCGCAGCGCCAGACGGGTTCGCCGCCCCGGCTTGGCCGTCGTTGCGGTTGGGCACAATCTTGTTCGGAGCGTCGTTCGCCTTGATCACCGGCGGCAGCGTCGGCGTCAGGATCGCGCCGCCAAACATCGAGCGGTAAGCAAAAGCGCCACCGGCACCGATCATGACCAAGCCCACCATGGCCAAGACTACGACGAGGCCGCTGCGCCGAGGTTTGGCCGGGGTTTCATCGTCATAAAAATCTTCCGCCTCGTCAGACTGGCGATCCGCCTGGTCGTCCCACTGGTCCTCGGCTTCGTATTCGTCGTCATAAGTTTGTGGAGCCAGCGCCGCCTGCCGGCCGGCCGGTCGCGGCGGGTCCTCGTCGCGATAACGCGCGTTGGACGCCCGTTCGTCATCGCGAGCATCGTCGTAAGCCTCGGCCGGCTCGGAATATTGGCTGGCGATCGGCGGCGCGCGCTCATCGTCGCGGTCATGCCGGCCATAGGCGCGATCAGCCGGATAAGGCTCGGGAAGCCGCGGCTGAACGTAATTTTCTTCCGCATATTGATCCGGATATTGCTCCGGCGCCTCAGGCTCGGCGTAGCCGTCATCGGCCGCCCAATCGCGGTCCGCTGATGCGGGCAGCGGTTCGTCCAGCGTCTCCACGACATTGTGTCTTGGGTCGTTTCTCGGGTCGCGATCGAAATCATTGACCCGGTTGCTCTGGCCGATGATGCGCGCCAGCTCAGCGAGCGGATCGCGCGCGGCGTCACTCGTCGGATCGACGTCCTCGCGCGCGATCGAGTCGCGGTTGCGAAACGGACGAAAATTGCTATCGGCCATCGGACTAGCCTCGGTCCAGGCGGTTTACGCGATACTGGGCTGATTCCCCGTCGTCCGCACCCTTACATCCCAAACGGCGCGAATTACCGCATCTCGATTGGCGCCTCGACCCCAAGCAGCGCCAGCCCCGACGAGAGAACGGTTACGACACCTTGTACAAGCACGAGACGCGCCACAGTCGTTTGTCGTTCATTTTGCATAATGAAACGTAAATGTGGCTTTGTGTTGCCGAGCGTGTAGAGCGCATGAAATTCGCTCGCCAAGTCAAAGAGATAAAAGGCAATTCGGTGCGGTTCGTGGACCGCCGCGGCGGCCTCCACGACCCTGGGATACAGCGCAATTTGCCGCATCAAGGCGAGTTCGGCAGGGTCTGAAAGCCGCTCCAGCTCGGCGGCTTCAACCAAACTCTCAACATCGTGCGGCAGGTCGGGAAACGCCGCCCGCGCATTGCGGAATATCGATTGTCCGCGGGCGTGGCCGTATTGGACATAAAACACCGGGTTGTCGCGCGACTGCTCGATCACCTTGGCGAGGTCGAAGTCGAGCACCGCGTCGTTCTTGCGAAACAGCATCATGAAGCGCACGGCGTCGCGGCCGACTTCGTCCACCACTTCGCGTAGCGTCACGAACTCCCCTGCCCGCTTCGACATCGTGACCGGCACGCCCGCCCGCAACAGCTTGACGAGTTGGATGACTTTGACGTCGAGCTCGGCCTTGCGATCGCTCAGCGCCGCCACGGCCGCCTGCATACGCTTGATGTAACCGCCGTGGTCGGCGCCCCACACGTCGATCAGCGAGCGAAAACCGCGGTCGAGCTTGGAGCGATGGTAGGCGATGTCGGAGGCGAAATAGGTGTAAGAGCCGTCTGACTTCTTCAGCGCCCGATCGACGTCGTCGCCGAATTCCGTGGAGCGAAACAGCGTCTGCTCGCGATCTTCCCAGTCCTCGACCGGCGCGCCCTTGGGCGGTGGCAAGCGGCCGTCATAGACATAGCCGCGCTCGCGCAGCCATTCGATCGTCGCGGCCACAAGGTCGGTGCCGCCGGCGACCATCGAGCGTTCCGAATAGAACACGTCGTGGCTGATGTTGAGCGCGGCGAGGTCGGCGCGCACCGACGCCATCATCATCTCGATCGCCTTGGCGCGAACGACCGGCAGCCATTCGGCTTCGGGCTGCTTTGTCAGTGCATCTTTATATTGCGCGGCGAGCGCGACACCGACCGGCTTGAGATAGTCGCCGGGATACAGGCCCTCGGGAATCGTACCGATGTCCTCACCAAGCGCCTCGCGATAGCGCAGATAGGCCGAGCGCGCGAGCACATCGACCTGAGCGCCGGCGTCATTGACGTAATATTCGCGCGTCACCTTGGAACCGGAATAGGCGAGCAGGTTTGCCAAGGCATCGCCGAACACGGCGCCGCGGCAGTGACCGACATGCATCGGCCCGGTCGGATTGGCCGAGACATATTCGACGTTCACCGCAACGCCGCCGCCAATGTCGCTCACGCCGTATTGCGCGCCCAATTGCACCGCGCCGCGCAACGCCGCGATCCAGGCGGCGGGCTTGAGCGTGAGATTGATGAAGCCCGGGCCGGCGACGTCGACCTTGGCGACAACAGCATCGGCGCGAAGCTTGTCCGCGATCGCTTCGGCAAGCTCGCGCGGTTTGCGGCCGGCGTCCTTGGCCAGCACCATGGCGGCGTTGGTGGCGATATCGCCGTGCGCCGGATCGCGCGGCGGCTCGACGGTCACGCGCGCTTGATCGACGCCGCCGGTCAGAACGTCGGCGGTCGCGCTGCGGACGCGATCGAGAATGTCGGCAAAAATGTTCTTTGTTGTCATGTTACATAGCGGCTTAAGCGCGCCGCGCGCCTAACGCAATTCCGGGGTCGAGTCAAAGAGCCGGGCATGCTCGGCGAGCGCGAAGCGGTCGGTCATGCCGGCGATGAAATCGGCGATGCGGCGGGCGCGGACCGCTTCTTCAAGGCCGTCGAGCCCCTCGCTCCATTCCGCCGGCAGCTCTCCGGGATGGGCGCTATAGCGCGCAAACAGGTCGCGGACCACGCCCGCCGCCTGATCCATGACATGCATGACGCGGGCGTGACGATACATCCGGACTTTCAGGAAGCTTTTGATAGCGCGGTCGGCTTCCGCCGTCGCGGCGGAAAAGCCGGCGACCGAAGTTTTGGCCTGTCGTACGCCGTCGGCGGTTTGCGGCGCCAGCGCGGCGAGCTTGCGGCCGGTTTCGGCGATGACGTCTTCGATCAGCAAACCGATCAACCGGCGGATCAGCTCATGCACCTGGCGCCCGGCATCGAGCCCCGGATGGGCGGCCCGGACCTCACCGATGATGCGACCCGGCAGCGCCACGGTGGCGATGTCGGCGAGATCGAACAATTCCGCGCGCAGCCCATCGTCGATGTCGTGCGCGTCATAAGCGATGTCGTCGGCAAAGGCGGCGATCTGCGCCTCGACGCTCGGAAAACTCCACAATTGCAAATCCTGCTGCCGCGAATAGTCCAGGATGGTCTCGGGGAAACCGTGTTGGCGGTAATGGCCGAGCGGCGTTCCATCGCGCGCGGTGAGCGGGCCGTTGTGCTTGACCAAACCTTCGAGCGTTTCCCAGGTCAGATTGAGACCGTCGAAGGCCGGGTAGCGGCGCTCAAGCGCTGTAACGACGCGCAGGGTCTGCGCATTGTGGTCGAAGCCGCCATAGGCCGCGAGACACGCATCGAGCGCGCGTTCGCCGGCATGGCCGAACGGCGGATGGCCGAGATCATGGGCCAGCGCCAGCGCCTCAGCCAAATCTTCATCGACGCCGAGCGCCCGCGCCAGCGCCCGCGACACCTGGGTGACTTCGAGCGTATGGGTGAGCCGGGTGCGGTAGTGATCGCCCTCGTCGAACACGAAAACCTGCGTCTTGTGCTTGAGGCGGCGGAAGGCGGTCGAATGGATGATACGGTCGCAGTCGCGGCGGAAGGCGCTACGGCTCTTGCTGGCCGGCTCGGGGTGCAGCCGGCCGCGGCTTCGCCCCGGATCGCACGCAAAAGGCGCGCGGAATGTGCCATCCATCGCCATCGATCGCCCGGCTGCCGGCAATTGACCTTGAGTACCGGCGCACTTAACTATTCGGTTGACGCCGTGGCAATCGCTGCGAGTCCCGGCTGGAGATCATGACTATGGAAGCCACTATTACGGAAGCCAACGTCATCGTGACCGAACGGGCGGCGCGGCGGATCGGCGAGATCCTGCAAAAGGAGCCGGCCGGCACCATGCTGCGCGTCAGCGTCGAGGGCGGCGGCTGCTCGGGCTTCCAGTACAAATTCGACACCGAGCGCGCTCGCGCCGACGACGACATCGTCATCGAGAAAAGCGGCGCCACGGTGCTGATCGATCCGGTCTCGCTCAATTACATGGCCGGCAGCGAGATCGACTTCGTCGACGATTTGATCGGCTCGTCGTTCAAGGTCAATAATCCGCAGGCCACCGCGTCGTGCGGCTGCGGTACGAGCTTCGCCCTTTAGCACCAAACAAGTTGCTCCCGTGCGCATTGCCACCTGGAACGTCAATTCCATCAAGCAGCGTACCGATTCCGCGCGCACCTGGCTCGCCGAGCGCAAACCCGACATCGTCTGCCTGCAGGAAACCAAATGCGTCGATGACGCGTTTCCGCGCGACGCGTTCGAGTCGCTCGGCTACAACGTCGCCATCCACGGCCAAAAGACCTTCAACGGCGTGGCGCTGCTGTCGCGATTTCCGTTCGACGAGGTCAACAACGGACTGCCCGGCGACGCCAACGACGATCATGCCCGCTTCATCGAAGCGGTGGTGTCGACGGCGCAGGGTGCGCTGCGGGTCGCCAGCATCTATCTGCCCAACGGCAATCCGCCGGACACCGAGAAATATTCCTACAAGATCGGCTGGATGAAGCGGCTGTCCGCTTACGCCCGCGAGCGGCTTGCGCTCGAAGAGCCGCTGGTCATGGCCGGCGACTATAACGTCATTCCGACCACAGCCGACGCGCGCAACCCGCAAGCCTGGACCGGCGACGCGCTGTTCCTGCCGAAGACGCGCGACGAATTCCGCGCGCTGGTGAATCTCGGTCTTACTGATGCGTTGCGCGCCACCAGCGACGATCCAGGCCTCTATACATTCTGGGATTATCAGGCCGGCGCCTGGCAGAAGAACAACGGCATCCGCATCGACCACCTGCTGCTATCGCCGCTCGCCGCCGACAAACTCGCCGACGCGGGCATCGACCGCCATGTGCGGACGTGGGAAAAGCCGTCCGATCACGTGCCGGTGTGGATCGATTTGGATATTCAAGCGAAGTAGGGCGAATGGCGAAATAGCGAATGGCGAATGGCGAATAGAGGAGCGTCAATGGCTCTATTCGCCACTCGCCATTCGCGCAATCTGTTAATCCCGCCGGCCCTTGAGCCAACCTTCCAGATAAACCAGCGCCATCTGCCGCTCGTCGTCGCTGGCGCGGCGGAAGGCGTTGTCGTAGAGCGGCTTGACCCAGCTTTCGTCGGAACCGACGCAATCCTTGCTGAGCGTGAGCCACATCAGGCCGCGCGCGGCCTGGCGCGGCACATGTTGGCCCTGGAACAAAATATCGCCGAGCGCCGCTTCGGCGCGGCATTGGCCCTTGTTGGCGGCCAGCTGGAACCAGCGCGCCGCCTCGTGCGGATCGTTCGGCGTCGAGTTCGAGATAGAGCCGGCCGAGCTCGTATTGGGCATCGGCATCGCCGAAATAGGTCGCCGCGTAGGTGTAGAGCTCGCGGGCGCGCGCCGCATTCGGCTTGATCTTGGAATTGGGAATTCCGCTCAGATAATAGTGCCCGAGCGACACGAAGGCGTTGGCGACGAAGCGCGCCTGCGCCGTGCCCGGACTCTCGTCGGGATGGGTATTGGCGATCTCGCTGAAATAATTGAAGGCGCGCATCTGGTCTTGCGGCACGCCGTCGCCGTCGGCGTACATGCGGCCGAGCTTCCATTGCGCCGCCGGCTGGCCCTGCTCCGCCGCGTATTGCAGCGCGGTCAGCGCTTTGGCCTTTTCGTCGAGCAGCGGATGATTGGTGTTGCGCAAGCCGTCGTTCGGCGTCAGCGCCGCCGTACTCGGTGTCGTCGTACCGTCAAACGCGAAGGCCGGCGCGATCGAAAGCCCGAGCACCGGGCCGCGCGCGGTGCCGAAGCCCAGCCCGACGGCGATGCACAGCGCGCTCGCCAGCGCGACACCGCGGCCGCTCGTGATGTGGCGGACGGCTGCCCTAGGTGTCCGCATAACACGCCTTCTCGGCACTGCCGCCCGGGTGGGTCACCGCGCCATTGCGCGCCGGTCCGACCTGCTGGGTGTATTTCCACAAATAGCCGGACGCATACTCCTCGGGGCGCGGCTTCCAGGTCTTGGCGCGGGCCGCAAGCTCGCTGTCGCTCAGCTTGACGTCCAGCGTGCCCTTCTCGGCATCGAGCTCGATGATGTCGCCGTCGCGAATGAGCCCGATCGGGCCGCCCACGGCCGCCTCGGGCCCGACATGGCCGACGCAGAAGCCGCGCGTCGCGCCGGAGAACCGGCCGTCGGTGATCAGCGCGACCTTGCCGCCCATGCCCTGACCGTAGAGCGCAGCGGTGGTCGACAGCATCTCACGCATGCCGGGACCGCCTTTCGGGCCCTCGTAACGGATGACCAGCACGTCGCCTTCCCTGTACGTCCTGTTTTTGACCGCTTCGAAACAAGCTTCCTCGCCGTCGAAGCAGCGCGCCGGCCCGCTGAAACGCAAGCCCGCCATGCCGGCAACCTTAACGATGGCACCTTCGGGCGCGAGATTACCTTTGAGACCCACGACGCCGCCGGTCGGCGATAAAGGCTTGTCGGCCGGGTAAACCACGTCCTGGTCCGGATTCCACTTCACCGCCTTCATATTCTCCGCAATCGTGCGGCCGGTGACGGTGAGGCAGTCGCCATGGAGGAAGCCGTTGTCGAGCAACGTCTTCATCAAAAGCGGAACGCCACCAGCTTCAAACATATCTTTGGCGACATAACGGCCGGATGGTTTCAAATCCGCGATATACGGGGTTTTTTTGAGGATTTCGGCGACGTCGAAAAGGTCGAATTTGATGCCGCATTCGTGGGCGATGGCCGGCAGGTGCAGCGCCGCGTTGGTCGAGCCGCCGGTCGCCGCCACCACGGCGGCGGCATTTTCCAGCGCTTGCCGGGTAACGATGTCGCGCGGGCGGATGTTCTTGACGATCAGATCCATGATCATCTCGCCGGCGAGCATGCAGAATTTGTCGCGAATCTCGTACGGTGCCGGAGCACCAGCGGAGTACGGCAGAGCAAGACCAATGGCTTCCGAAACCGTCGCCATGGTGTTGGCGGTGAATTGCGCGCCGCAGGCGCCAGCCGACGGGCAGGCGTTCTCCTCGAGAGTTTGTAGGTCGGGATCGGACATTTCGCCGATCGAATGCTTGCCGACCGCCTCGTAGACGTCCTGGATGGTGACCGGCTTGCCCTTGAAGGTGCCGGGCAGGATCGAGCCGCCGTAGATGTAGATCGACGGCACATTGAGCCGGCACATCGCCATCATCATGCCGGGCTGCGACTTGTCGCAGCCCGCCACCCCGATCAGGGCGTCGTAGGCGTGGCCGCGCATCGTCAATTCCACCGAATCGGCAATGACTTCTCGCGACGGCAAGGACGCCTTCATGCCGGCATGGCCCATGGCGATGCCGTCGGTCACGGTGATGGTGCAGAATTCGCGCGCTGTGGCGCCGACCGAGGCGACCCCACGCTTGACCGCTTGGGCCTGGCGCATCAGCGCGATGTTGCAGGGCGCGGCTTCGTTCCAGCAGGTGGCCACGCCGACGAAGGGTTGATGGATCTGCTCCTGCGTCAGCCCCATGGCGTAATAGAAGGCGCGGTGCGGCGCGCGCTCGGCGCCTTCGGTGGCGTGCCGGCTGGGCAGTCGTGATTTTAGATCGGTCTTGGCGTCCATTTTACTCATCAAGGCCAAACAAGGCCCCTCGCCCCATCCCCACCGATCCGGCGCACAGCACCTTGAAATC
Source organism: uncultured Alphaproteobacteria bacterium (assembly GCA_963724715.1). Taxonomy (GTDB): domain Bacteria; phylum Pseudomonadota; class Alphaproteobacteria; order Rhizobiales; family Xanthobacteraceae; genus BOG-931. The sequence continues at coordinate 126,763 of CAVRVV010000010.1, forward strand.
GGAAAGTGCCGTAGCGGCTTCCACTCACCGCCCGGCACACGCCCGACGGTGTCGAAAAATCCTATGGCTAAAAAGCGGCGCGGTGGATGGCTTTGGGCCGAAACTTATAAATGTTCACAGCGTGTTGCGCCGGGGCCACAGATTCAACGGCGTTTGTTAGCTAGGCATTAGGGCGCGATTTACCAAGAGCCGTCCCGCCTGCCACCAAGGCCCCATGGCCAAAAGACTGACCCGAGCCTTTTTCAGACGCAGCGTGCACGAGGTGGCGCCCGACCTGATCGGGGTGACGCTGCTGGTTGACGGGGTCGGCGGCCGCATCGTCGAGGTCGAGGCCTACCACCAGACCGATCCCGCAGCGCACAGTTTTGGTGGGCCCACGCCCCGCAATGCGGTGATGTTCGGCCCGCCCGGCTATGCCTATGTCTACCGCTCCTACGGCATCCACTGGTGCGTGAACTTGGTTTGCGAGCCGAAGGGCTCGGCCAGCGCCGTGCTGATCCGGGCCATCGAGCCGACCGTCGGGTTGGCTGTCATGCGGCGCCGGCGCGGTGTTGCCGACGAGCGGCTGCTTTGCTCGGGCCCGGGGCGGGTCTGCGAGGCGCTGCGGATCACCCACGCACAAAACGGCATGGCCCTCGACGAGCCGCCGTTCGCGCTCTTTGCGCGCACGGACGAGGTCGAGGTTATCGTCGGACCGCGCATCGGCCTCACCAAAGCGGTCGAAAAGCCTTGGCGTTACGGACTGAAAGGCTCGCGCTTTCTCAGCAAGCCGTTCAAAGCCTGAAGGCGGGATCGAAGCCCAATTCGTTACGGGCTTTTTCGATTGCGACCGTCCCGTCGTCATCGGCGATGTTGTAGATGCCGTCGCCGCGGGTCAGCGCGAGCAGCGCCGCCTGTGCCGCGGCATCGACGTGGAGCGGCGGCTTGCGGCTTGGGCCTTCGCTCCAGGTGCCGGGGCCGTAAAGCAGGCCGTAGCGCAGCACGATGGCTTCCATGCCGGATTTGAGCACCTGTTCTTCCATGTCGGCCGCGGCGCGGACCGTCACCAACCGCGGACCATCGATCAGATTGAGCGGGTCGGTTTCGACATAAGGCTCTTTGCCGGGCGCGTAAGCGAACGCCACGCTTTGGACGATGAAGCGCCGTGCAGAGGCGGCGAGCGCCGCGCCGACCAGATTGCGCGTGCCTTCGGTGCGGATGCGGGCGTTGCGCGGGTATGCCGCGGCGAGTTGCGCCTCGTCGTTCAGAACGCGCGGCAAGTCGGTGAGCTGGTGCATGACGACGTCGGGCCGCGCCGCCACGACGGCGCCTTTGAGCGCATCCGCATCGAACACGTCGACGACCGCCGGCTTAATGCCGGCATCATAAAGCTCGCGCGCGGTGCCGGCCGAGCGCGTCATGCCGGTGATGTCGTGGCCGCCTTTCAGCAGCAACGGCGTCAGCCGCCGCCCGATCGCGCCGCTCGCTCCGGCGAGAAAAATTCGCATGCTCGTGCCTTCAATCAGAAAGACCGCGCAGTATTTTATTTAATGCGAATGCGTCCGGGTGAGAACCCCGAAGCGGCCTGGTCAGACCGTCGCGTCGCGCAACTGTGCGGTGTCGTAATACTCGTAGAATTCGATGGCCCTGCCGTCGGCAAAGCGCCAGGAGTCCGCCTTCGGCGTCGCCACCACCTTGCCAGTGTGCCGGTTGCGCCAGGAGCAACGCCCGAGCATGACCACGCGGTCGCTCTGGGCGACGAAGTGTTCCGTCACGAATTCGATCATCTCCCAATCGCGCTTGATGCCGGCAAAATATTGCGCCAGCTGGTCGCGGGTTTGATAGGCCGTCAGATAGGCGGCGCCATAGTCACCGCCTGCCAGCGAGCCGAATTTGATCTGGTCGGCGAAGATCGCGGTCCAATGGTCTGCGCTGTCGCCCTTGGTTTCAGCCCAGCGGTCATAGGCGTCTTTGAGGACGATGACGTTCTGCGCTTCGTCGGTCATGATGAGCCTTGCAGGGGTATCGGCACTCCTCCCTGAGTTGTAGCCGGAGCGCGCAGCGGCGCGCAACTGCGGTCAGCCGCTGCATTTCACTTATTTCGTGCGGGATTTAATCCGAATCCTTAAGCCGCTGCAGCGCCTCGGCAATCTTGGCTTTGCGTGCCTGCGCCTCCTCGCGCTTTGCTTTTTCTTCTTCGACCACTTCTTCCGGCGCGCGCGAGACAAAGTTCGGATTGTTGAGCTTGGCGTCGACACGGGCGATGTCGGCGTCGCACTTCGCCATTTCCTTGGCGAGGCGAGCGCGCTCGGCGTCGAGATCGATCACGCCCTTGAGCGGCAGCGCCGCCACGTCGCCGCGCACGACGAGTTGCACCGCGCCTTGCGGCGGCGCGTCGGCGAAGGAAATGTCGGCAACGCGCGCAAGCCGCTGGATGAATTCCGACCAGTGCTCCGCCCGGATGGCTGTTTGCGGCGACGCATCCGCCAGCACCAGCGGCAGCATGGTCGCGGCCGTGATGTTCATCTCGACGCGCACCGAACGGATCGCGGTGATCAGATCGATCACCCAGCCGATCTCGGCTTCGGCCACCTCGTCGTCGAGGCCGTCGTGCGCCGGCCATGCGTCGAGCGCGAGCATATGATGACGCTGCGGCCCGTGCTCGGCCGTGACGCTCCACAGCTCTTCGCTGATGAACGGCATGAACGGATGCAAGAGCTTGAGGATTTCGTCGAGCGCCCAAGCCGCGGCGGCGCGCGTTTCTTTTTTGGCGGCGCCGTCGGGGCCGGTGAGCACCGGCTTGATCAGTTCGAGATACCAGTCGCAATAAACATTCCAGACGAAGCGGTAGATCGCGCTCGCCGCTTCGTTGAATTTGTAAGATTCAATCGCCGCCGTGACCTCCCTACCCGCCTTCGCGGTCTCATGCGCGATCCAGCGGTTGAGCGTCTCCTTGGCGCGGTGCGGATCGAAATCCGGATCGTGGGCGCAGCCGTTGATTTCGGCAAAACGCGCCGCGTTCCAAAGCTTGGTCGCGAAATTGCGGTAACCCTCGACGCGCTGCGCCGACAGCTTGATATCGCGGCCCTGCGCCGCCAGCGCCGCCAGCGTGAAACGCAAGGCGTCGGCGCCGTATTCGTCGATCACTTCCAGCGGGTCGATGACATTGCCCTTCGACTTCGACATCTTGGCGCCGGAGGCATCGCGCACCAAAGCGTGGATGTAGAGGTCGCGGAACGGGACTTCTTTCTTGAAATGCAGCCCCATCATCATCATGCGCGCGACCCAGAAGAAGATGATGTCGAAGGCGGTGACCAGTGTTGAGGTCGGATAGTAGCGCTTGAGTTCCGGTGTCTCGTCCGGCCAGCCCAGCGTAGAGAACGGCCACAGCGCCGAGGAGAACCAGGTGTCGAGCACATCGTCGTCGCGATGCAGATATTCGGAGGCAAAGCGCGCGCGCCGTTGCGGATCGGCTGCGATGTCGTGACCCTCCTCGGCGGTGATCTCCTCGATTTCGGTGTAGTGCGCCAGCGCGTCGGCCACCGCATCGTCTTGGCTCTCAGCGACGAAGATCTTGCCGTCCGGCCCATACCACGCCGGAATCTGGTGGCCCCACCAGATTTGCCGGGAAATGCACCACGGCTGGATGTTGTCCATCCAGTTGAAGAATGTCGCTTCCCATTGCCCTGTCACGAACACGGTTTTGCGTTCGCGCACCGCTTTGATCGCCGGCTGCGCCAGGGTCTTGGCGTCGACGTACCATTGATCGGTGAGAAACGGCTCGACCACCGCACCGGAACGGTCGCCGTGCGGCACGACATGGCTCGTCGTCTCGATCTTGTCGAGCAGGCCCGAGGCCTCCAAGCGCTCGACGATTTTCTTGCGCGCAACGAAGCGATCGAAACCATGCAGCGCCAACGTTTCGTCAAGGTCTGCTGACGGCGGCACGCCCTCGAGAAACGCCGCATTGTCCTTGAGATCGAGATGGCCTTCGACGTCGAGCACGTTGATAAGCGGAAGATTGTGCCGCTTGCCGACCTCGAAATCGTTGAAGTCGTGCGCCGGCGTGATCTTGACCGCGCCGGTGCCCTTTTCCGGATCGGCGTAATCGTCGCCGATGATCGGAATGCGCCGGCCGACCAGCGGCAGGATCGCGGTCTTGCCGATGAGATGCTTGAGCCGCTCGTTGTCCGGATGCACCGCGACCGCGACGTCGCCGAGCATGGTCTCCGGGCGCGTCGTCGCCACGGTGATGAACGCGTCGCTACCTTCGATCGGATATTTGATATGCCAGAGACTGCCCTTGGTCTCGACCTGCTCCACTTCGAGATCGGAGATCGCGGTTTTCAGCTTGGGGTCCCAATTGACCAGCCGCTTGTCCTTGTAGATGAGGCCCTCGCGGTAGAGCGCGACGAAAACTTTCAGCACCGCGCGCGACAAGCCCTCGTCCAGGGTGAAGCGCTCGCGCGACCAGTCGCAGGAGGCGCCGAGCCGCTTGAGCTGGCCAATGATGGTGCCGCCGGATTTCGCCTTCCATTCCCAGACCCGCTCGATGAAGGCCTCGCGGCCCATCTCACGGCTCGATTCCTGGCGCTCCATCAATTGCCGCTCGACCACCGCTTGGGTGGCGATGCCGGCGTGATCGGTGCCCGGCTGCCACAGCACATCCTTGCCGCGCATCCGCTCGAACCGGCAGAGAATATCTTGCAGCGTGCTGTTGAGCGCGTGGCCCATATGCAGCGAGCCGGTGACGTTGGGCGGCGGGATGACGATGCAGTAGGGTTCTGCCTTGGCGCGCTCGGGCCGGCCGGCACGGAAGGCGCCGGCCTTCTCCCAGGCCTCGTAAATGCGGGTTTCGACCGCGCCGGGCTGATATGTCTTCTCGATCATTTCGATTTTCCGGGCCGCGCGCTAGAAAGCCCGCGTAGCGTTGACTGTCAACGCCAACGTCTACTGTCTCCCAACCCCTGGTTCCGAGCCGAGCCCAACGTGACAGCCGCCGCGCAAGCTTCCTCGCCTTTGGCACACCGAACGCCGACGCGCTCGATCATGCTGCTCGCGGTCGCGGGCTTCGCTGCGCAGGCGCAGGTGCGGGTGACCGATTCGCTGTTGCCGCAGATCGCGGCCGACTTCCACACCACCGTGGGCGCGGCGGCCATGGTGGTGACGGCCTATGCCCTCGCCCATGGCTCGATCCAGCTGGTCATCGGCCCGGTCGGCGACCGCTTTGGCAAATATCGCACCGTCGCCTTGATGTGCGCCATCGGCGCCGTGCTGGTGGCGTGCTGCGGCCTGGCCGGATCGCTGTCGCAGCTGATGCTGGCGCGGCTCGCCACCGGCGCGGCGGCCGGCTGGGTGATTCCGATCTCCATGGCCTATGTCGGCGACGTGACGCCCTATGAGCACCGGCAGACCGTGCTCGGCCGCTATCTGTCGGGCCAAATTCTCGGCCAGCTCTCCGGCCAGGCCGCCGGCGGCGTGCTCGGCGATCTGTTGGGCTGGCGCAATGTGTTCTTCGTGCTCGCCGGAGTTTTCGCGCTGGCCGCGGCCGGCCTTTTGTTCGAGCTCATCACCAATCCGCTGACGCGCAAGCCCAGCCATCCGAACGAGACCACGCGCGGCTTTGTCGCCGACTATGCCGTCGTGCTGAGCAATCCATTCGCCCGCATCGTCATTCTCACCGCCTTCATCGAGGGCGCGCTGGTGTGGGGCGCCTTCGCTTATATCGGCGCCGACCTGCGCTTGCGTTTCGGCTTGAGTTTTACGTTGGTCGGCCTGACCGTCGCCTGCTTCGGCATCGGCGGATTGATCTATGCCGCCTTGGTCAAATTTTTTGTGTACCGGCTCGGCCAGGTCCGTCTCGCCATCAGCGGCGGGTTTTTGATCGCGGCAGCCTATATCGAGCTCGCCGTTGGACCGGCGTGGTGGCTCGCGCCCGTCGCGACGATGGCGATCGGACTGGGTTTCTACATGCTGCACAACACGCTGCAGACCAACGCCACGCAGATGACGCCGCAAGCCCGCGGCACCGCGGTCGCGATTTTTTCTTCCGCGATCTTCGTCGGTCAGACTGTTGGCGTCGGCACCGGCGCGCTGGTGATCGACCGCTTGGGCGCTGCGCCGCTGTTCGTCGGCGCGGCGATCACGATACCGGTACTGGCGATCTGGTTCGCCCGCCAATTGCGACATCGCCCGGTCGCGTGAAGCTTTTCGAATGCTTCGGCCACGTCCGTAGTTTCAGAACTTGAGGCCTTCTCCGGCGTTTCTCATCTGACCGTGACGGGAAATATTTTGTGGAGGCCAAAAGTGGCGATGACCCTTGCTCTGAACCGATCGCGCATCGCGCATGGCAGCACACTAATTTTGCTGACCATGTCGCTGGGCGTGCTGATTGCCCAGATCGACACCTCGGTCGTCAATCTCGCGGTCAAGCAAATCGGCGCCAAGCTCGATGCCGGCGTGACCGCGCTGCAATGGGTGGTGGACGCCTACAATCTCGTCTATGCGAGCCTGCTTCTGACCGCCGGCACGCTGGCGGATCTGTACGGCCGCCGCCGCATCTTCGCGCTCGGCATCGCGCTGTTCACCCTCGGCTCCTTGGTGTGCGGCCTGGCGCCGAACGCCATCGTACTGGTGGCCGGCCGCGCCATTGCCGGGCTCGGTGCGGCGCTGGAAGTGCCGACGTCGCTTGCGATCCTCGCTGTCGCCTATCCGGACACCAAGGAACGTACCCAGGCGCTTGGACTGTGGGCGAGCTGCAATGGTCTCGCCTTCATTATCGGTCCGACCGTCGGCGGCGCGCTGGTCGATGCAGTCGGATGGCGCAGCATCTTCCTGCTGATCATTCCGCTCTGCGTGGTGACGCTGGCGCTGACGTGGACATCGGTACCGGAATCCAAGGACCCGAAGGGCCGCCAGCTCGACCTGCCCGGACAGGCGCTGGCAATCGCCGCGCTCGGCGGGCTGTCGCTCGCGGTGATCGAAGGGCCGCGCTGGGGCTGGCTGTCGATCGGCAGCATCGCTTCGTTTGCGATCTCGATCGCCACGGCCGTCCTGTTCCTGCGACGGCAGGCAGACTCGGTTGGCGCGCTGGTGCCGCTGCCGATGTTGAAGAACCGCGTATTCGCGGCCTGCCTGGGCGTTGCCGCCTGCATGACATTCGGCATGTACGCGATGCTGTTCCTCACCCCGCTCTATCTGCAAAGCGTGCGCGGCGACAGCGCGCTGCTGGCCGGTGTCGAGCTGTTGCCGATGTCGGTGGCGTTCGTGATTGTCTCGCAACTCTCCGGCAAGATCGCCAACGCGTTCGGCCCGCGCCTGCCGATGACGTTGGGCATGGCGATGATGGGCACCGGCCTGTTCATGCTGGCGCTGATCCCGCTCAACGACAGCCTGATCCTGGTGGAGGCGGCCTTGCTGGTGATCGGCTGCGGCCTTGGCCTCAATACCGGTCCGGTGAACGCGGTCGCGGTCGCCAATGCGCCGGCGGCACGCTCGGGCACGGCCTCAGGCCTCGTCAACACCGCGCGAATGGTCGGCGCGACGCTGGGGATTGCGGCGTTGGGCGCGGTGTTCGCCATGTTTGCCGGCGGCACCGGCGACGGCAGCCATATCGTAGCGGGGCTGGTGCCTGCCTTTATCGGCGGCGGCATCGGCGAAATGATCGGCGCCGTGGCGGCGTTCATGTTCATCCGCCACGGCTCGCTGCAACAGTCGTCGAAACGCTGATACCTCTAGACTTTGACCAGCGGCACCCGCGGCGTCGGCCCGCGGCGCGGCGGTGTGTCGTCGCCGGGGCCCGGCGGCTTGCGCCGCGGCGAGGAGCGGCGCTTGGCCTTGGCGCGGCGCGGCTCGGGCAGTTTTTCCGCACGCGGCGTCACCGGGCCGTCCGGATAATCGAAGCTGAGCTTGCTGTTGCCGGCCTCGTCGGTGACGACGACGACGCGGACGTGGCCGCCCGACTTCAGACGGCCGAACAGCACCTCGTCGGCCAGCGGCTTCTTGATGTGCTCCTGGATCACCCGCGCCATCGGCCGGGCGCCCATCAGCTCGTCATAGCCGTTGGCGATCAGCCATCTGGTCGCTTCGTCGCTCAGCTCGATGGTGACGTCGCGGTCGGCGAGCTGCGCCTCGAGTTGCAGCACGAATTTCTCGACCACCATGGCGATGACGTCTTGCGACAGATGCGCAAAGGTGATGATGGCGTCGAGCCGGTTGCGGAATTCCGGCGCGAACATCCGGTTGATCGCCTCCATGTCGTCGCCCTCGCGCTTGGTGCGCGTAAAACCGAATGCCGCGCGCGCCATGTCGGCAGCGCCGGCATTGGTGGTCATGATCAGGATGACGTTGCGGAAGTCGACCTGCTTGCCGTTGTGGTCGGTCAGCTTGCCGTGATCCATGATCTGCAGGAGCACGTTGAACAGATCCGGATGCGCCTTCTCGATTTCGTCCAGCAGCAGCACGCAATGCGGATGCTGATCGACGCCGTCGGTGAGCAAGCCGCCCTGGTCGAAGCCGACATAGCCGGGCGGCGCGCCGATCAGCCGCGATACGGTGTGGCGCTCCATATATTCCGACATGTCGAAGCGGATGATCTCGACGCCGAGCGTCGCCGCCAGTTGCCGCGCCACTTCGGTCTTGCCGACGCCGGTCGGGCCGGAGAACAGGTAGCAGCCGATCGGCTTTTCCGGCTCGCGCAGGCCGGCGCGGGCCAGCTTGATCGAGGCCGACAGCGCTTCGATGGCCTTGTCCTGGCCGTAGACCACGCGCTTGAGCGTCGCCTGCAAATGCAGGAGCACCTCGGCGTCGTCCTTCGACACCGCCTTCGGCGGAATGCGCGCCATCGTCGCGATCGTGGTCTCGATCTCCTTGAGCCCGATGGTGCGCTTGCGCCGGCTCTCCGGCAGCAGCATCTGCGCCGCGCCGGATTCGTCGATCACGTCGATCGCCTTGTCGGGCAGCTTGCGGTCGTGGATGTAGCGCGACGACAATTCTACCGCCGCCTTGATGGCTTCGTTGGTATAGCGGAGCTTGTGATACTCCTCGAAATAGGGCTTTAGCCCCTTGAGGATTTCGATGGCGTCCGGGATCGTCGGCTCATTGACGTCGATCTTCTGGAACCGGCGCACCAGCGCGCGATCTTTCTCGAAATACTGCCGGTATTCCTTGTAGGTGGTCGAGCCGATGCAACGCACCGTGCCCGACGCCAAGGCCGGCTTGAGCAGGTTCGACGCATCCATGGCGCCGCCGGAGGTGGCGCCGGCGCCGATCACGGTGTGGATCTCGTCGATGAACAGGATCGCACCCGGATAGGCCTCGAGCTCCTTGATGACCTGCTTGAGCCGCTCTTCGAAGTCGCCGCGATAGCGTGTGCCGGCCAACAGCGTACCCATGTCGAGCGCGAACACCGTGGCGTTGCGCAGCACGTCCGGCACTTCGCCATGGACGATGCGCCGCGCCAGGCCTTCGGCGATGGCGGTCTTGCCGACGCCGGCCTCGCCGACGAACAGCGGATTGTTCTTCTGCCGCCGGCACAGCACTTGGATCGTGCGGTTGATCTCGGACTCGCGGCCGATCAGCGGATCGATCTTGCCCTCGCGGGCCTTCTTGTTGAGGTTGACGCAATAGGCATCGAGCGCGTCGCCCTTCTTCTTCTGCTCGTCGCCGGATTTGGCGTCGTTCTCCTCGTCGGCGCCGCGCACCGGGCGGGCTTCCGACATGCCCGGCCGCTTGGCGATGCCGTGGCTGATATAGTTGACCGCGTCGTAGCGGGTCATGTCCTGCTCTTGCAGGAAATAGGCGGCATGGCTCTCGCGCTCGGCGAAGATCGCCACCAGGACGTTGGCTCCGGTCACTTCCTCGCGACCCGAGGATTGCACGTGGATGACCGCGCGCTGGATGACGCGCTGAAAGCCGGCGGTGGGCTTTGAATCCTCGGCGCCGTCGGTGACCAGGTTATCGAGCTCGGATTCGAGATAGGCGACGAGGCTGCGGCGCAGCTTCTCCAAATCGACGTTGCAGGCCCGCATCACGGCGGCGGCGTCCTGATCTTCGATCAGCGCCAGCAGGAGGTGCTCCAGCGTCGCATATTCGTGGTGCCGCTCATTGGCGAGCGCCAGAGCGCGATGGAGCGACTGTTCGAGACTGCGCGAGAACGTGGGCATTTCAGTTTCTCTTCACTTGTATTGACCGCTTCCCCCCGGAATCACTTCTTCTCCATGATGCACTGCAAAGGATGCTGATGTTTGCGGGCAAAGTCCATAACCTGCGTCACTTTGGTTTCGGCCACCTCGTAGGTGAAAACCCCGCATTCGCCGATGCCGTGCTGGTGCACATGCATCATGATCAGGTGCGCCGCCTCGTGGTCCTTGTTGAAGAAGCGCTCGAGCACATGGACCACGAACTCCATTGGCGTGTAGTCGTCGTTGAGCAGCAGCACGCGATAAAGGTTCGGCCGCTTGGTCTGCGGCTTGGTCTTGGTAATGACCGCGGTGCCGGGACCGTTCTGGTCGGCTTTGCGCTTGCGGTCGTCGTCCGCCATGCGCGGCGGCAACGTAATGGGATAAGCGTCGAGCGGCGGCATTGCTGCGTCTGTCTTCCAAGCTCCTAAATAGTGAGAGGCAGAACATTCCGGAAGGCTTCCGCCCGCCGTCTCCCCGCACCACCGACCTCTATAATAGAGTTGGAGCCCGCCGCGTTCCAGTTCGATGAAGCGGCACCGACCCGGCAGGATTGGTGCGGTTCGACGACTCGGTTATTGATCGCGTAAAGTGATGGGAGGCGGCTATGACTGACCCGGCACGCCGGGCGAAGCCCGCGAGCTCGAGCAGGGATTCATCCCTGATTACGACGCCTTGAATATGCCATCGGCCGACAAGCGCGCCGCTTACGCGCTTGAGCATATCGCCTTTCGGGTCGGAAGAATCGAAGAAAGTCTGGCCAAGATCGCCAGCGCGATCGAGGCCCTTTTAGCCAAAGCCTGAAGACCGGACGCGCAGTCGCGCCGGCCTTACTTCATTGCCGACGCTTTCGTGTAGGCGCTTTCGAACGGCTTGTAGGCTTCCTTGGCGAAATCGACGTAAAGCCCGCCCAGCTTGGTCGCTTCGGCGACGAACCCCTCGTAGGACGACTTGAGGTATTCGGTCTGCACTTCCATGGCCTTTTCCAGGCTTTTCGCGCCCAAAAGCTTCTCCCAGGCGGCGGCGGAGCCCTCGACGGACTTTTTCGAGTAATCCACGACCTCGGCCACAATGGCTTGGCCGCTCTTGGACCATGCTCCGAACGAGTTCATGGCCGTTTCCATGCTGTCTTTGCCGAGCTTGTTCATTTCATCGGTGGTCATGACGGTCCTTCCGGCGATGCGCGCTGTCTGTTGCTATGGTTAAAATCTTCCGCCCCTTGCCTTGAAAAGGCCTTTTCGGGCGACGATGATATTATAGTGCACTGCACAAAAAATGCAATGGCTTAGGTGTAGAGTACAAAAAAGTGTCTTTTCGTTGTGGGTGTCGGCACTTGGGGCGAAACACACTTGGGGCGAAAGACACTTGGGGCGGCGCATCGGGGGGACTTAACGCTTTCGCAACAGCGTTCGCCTAGCGTGCTTGACCGTGTCGTTTGTGTAACGACCGGTCCTTAGTCGGGGGACAGTGCCTCTCAAGTGGACAGGTAGCCGGAGCGAGCTGCCATACCGCGGAGGAAGCATCGTCCCGAAGGAGCGAACAGGGGTTGGGTCTCGCCAGAGGCCCTACGCGCGTCAGGGACGGGGTGCGTAATGGCAATGATGCGTATGGAAGCCCGTAACGGGCTTCGCTATGGCGTCGTAGGTCTTGCCGCTATCGTTGCGGTTCTCACCATCACCAGCGATGTTGCCGATGCCCGGCACCATCGGCGGTTGCGCGTGCATTACGTGTCCGCGCATCATGTGGCGCGCGCGCATCATTCCGCCCGCGCCGAGGACTATTCGCCGCCATCGGCATCGATCGTGGTCGACGGCAATACCGGTGCCGTGCTGCAGGCGTCGAACCCCGACGCATCGCGCCATCCGGCCTCGCTGACCAAGATCATGACGCTCTATCTGCTGTTCGAGCGCCTCGATGCCGGCAAGATCAAGCTCGACACGCCGCTCAAGGTTTCCGAGCACGCTGCCGATCAGGATCCGACCAAGCTCGATCTCAAGCCCGGCCAGACCATTCCGGTCGAAGACGCCATCAAGGGCGTGGTCACGCGGTCGGCCAACGATGCCGCCGTGGTCATCGCCGAAAGCCTCGGCGGCAGCGAGGACGACTTCGCCAAGCTGATGACGCAAAAGGCCCATGCGCTGGGCATGAGCCGCACCACCTATGTCAACGCTTCCGGCCTGCCGGACGACGACCAGATCACCACGGCGCGCGACCAGGCGCTGCTCGGCCGCGCCATCCAGGATCGTTTCCCGCGCTATTACAAATATTTCTCGCTGCCGGCCTTCGTCTATCACGGCGTCGCGATCCGCAATCACGATCATCTGCTCGGACAGGTCGAAGGCGTCGACGGCATCAAGACCGGATTTACCCGCGCGTCGGGCTTCAATCTGGTCACCTCGGTGCACCGCGACGGACGTTACGTCGTTGCCGTCGTGCTCGGCGGCCGCTCCGGATTCCAGCGCGACGCCCATATGCGCGAGTTGATCAGCGCGCACATCAAGGAGGCGTCGCTACAGCGCACGGCGCCGGTCATCGCCGAGCAGGCTGCGCCCCGCGACGAGCCGCAGCCGGCCACTTCCACCAAGGCCTCGACGGTGTCCCGTGCCGACCTGACACCGACCGCAACGGTGAGCACGCGCGTTGCCGCCGGCTCCAACGATCCGATCCAGCCGCTGCTGGTGAAAACCGTTTCCTACCGGATCGCACCGGTGCAACCGGCCGGGCTTGCGCCGATGCCAGCGCTGGTGGCGGCGCCGGCGCCGCAGCCGGAGACCCCTCGCATTGTCGTTGCGTCGGCCGACACTGTGCCGCCGGTCACGATCCCTGCGGTCAAATCCGACCCCATTAAGCCCGAGGCCCCAAAGCCGGACGCCGCGAAGACTGAGGTCCCCAGAGCCGAAGTCGCGACCGCTGCCCCGGCCAGCGCCGAGCCGGCCAAAGTCGAGCCGGCCAAAGCTGAGCCGGCGAGGGCCGAACCGCCGGCACAGGTCCGCACCCGCGGCGGCTGGCTGATCCAGATCGGCGCCTATCCGGGCGAAGACGAGGCCAAGCAGCATTTGAGCGCGGCGCGGAGCAAAGTGCGCGACAAACTAGCCGCCGCCGATCCGTTCACCGAGCGCGTGCTCAAGGGCGACAAGGCGCTCTATCGCGCCCGCTTCGCCGGCTTCGACAAAGCGACCGCCGACGCCACCTGCAAGCAACTCAAACGCAACGATTTCGATTGCATAACGGTCAAGAACTGAAGACCCAAGAATAGACCCAAGAATAAAAACCTCGGCAAAACGAGGCGGAGTACAGTGAGTAGCGTTGTTCAGAGTGCGGAAGCCACGCGAGAGCATCCTTTTGGGAAAGCCTCAGCGATGGCGACGAAGCAGAACGTCCTTGGCCTCATTGACGCGGGCCGCAAGGTACGTCGACCCCCCTTGGTCGGGATGCAGTTTCTTCATCAAGGAACGGTGGGCGCGACTGATGTCCTCCGCGGTCGCGCCGGGCTGAACGCCAAGGATCTGATAAGCTTCCTCTTCAGTCATTTTGCCGCTGGGCGCCGCCCGCGTCCGGCTCCCCGCTGCCGCATCACCTTGTGCGTGCTCACGCCAGCCGGGCTGCCGGCGGTCAAGATACGCTGCAAGTAGATCGCGGCTGTCGTCGTCGACCTCGCCGAGCAAGCTGATCAGCGTCGGCGGATCGAGCGCATCGAGGCTTGCGCCTTCATGCCGGCCCGCAACAATGCGGCCGCGCATCGCCCCTGAATCGTGATCGAGTTCCATTTCGAGAAAAGCCGTGCGGACGCGAGACACCTGACCGGTGCTCTTCTGCGTGCGTCCGGCGAAGCTCGCCGGCCACGACACCCAGCCGAGCAAGCCGAGGCCGAAGATGCCGACCGGAATGGCGACGCCGATCTCGCCGCGGAACAGCAGAAATGCGGCAAAGATCAGCGCGCCGCAGCCCCCCATATAGCGTATCAAGCGCGCGGCCTGCTTCGGGTCCGCCTTGGAGAAGGCTTTCACGGCCCACAGCAGCAGGATGAGAACGGCAACGCCGAGAAGAAGGGGCATGGCTATTTGAGCTGTTCGAGCAGCCTGACCGCGCCGGCACTATTGCGCTGCTTCAGATCGGCCAACGCTTTCATGCCGCCGGCGGCGTAGGCCGCGGCTGCCCGCAACAACTCGGCCAATTCGTGAGCGGCGCCGGGAGCGAACCGGCAATAGGCGCCGCGCGTCAGGCGAGCGACCTCGCGAAAAGCCTGCTCGCACACCGGATCGTAGCCTTCCTGGAACATGAATGCCGGGATATTGCGCAGGCCAAGCTCGCCGGCCCCGGCGCACAGATCATCGAGCGTTTCCTCCATGGCGTCGCCGACGAACACCAAGGGGCCGACTTTCGCCTTGTCGTTCTCGCGGCGGGCGTGCGCGAGTACCTTGCCGATCTGGGTATGGCCGCCGCGGCAATCGATCCGCGACATCAGCGCGCCGAGCCGCGCCGGCTCGGCGACCCACGGCGATGCGCGGCATTCGGCAAGACCGCGATAATAGATGAGCTGAATATCGAGACCGCCGGCGGCGGTGGCTTCACGGAACATGTCGGCCTGCAACCGGCATGCGGTATCCCAGGTCGGCTGCCGGCTCATGGTGGCGTCGAGCGCAAAGATGAGGCGGCCGCGCTTGCCGGCTTCAGCCGCGGGGCCTAGCGTATTGACGTGGCTCAAGAAGGCATCGATGTCGGCGCGGGAGGTCGCAGCCGGAGCCGGCGTGTGATCGGAGCGGTCTTTGCTCATCCAGGGACCATGGCGGCAAGCCTTTTTTGCCACGCCATAAAGTGGCGCTGACTGGCATCACGCGCAATGGCTGGACTGGAGCGGCCTAATCGGCGAGCAGATCGTGGGTTTCGAGCGGTTTTCCCGAGGCGGCGAGCCATTCGGCACGGGCGACGACGCGCCGCTTGCCGCGCTCGTCGATCGGCAGCTTGAGCGCATCGATCAGGGCTTTGACCTCGTCGCGCGCCGTCACATGCGAGACGGTGGGCCGCTGGCCAAGGGTATCTTCGTTGATGTCGTCGAGCGCTGTGAGCCCGCGCGGGAAGAATTCGCGGTAGACCACCCGTTCGGCAAATCCGTCGGTGGAGCGAAAGCCGAGTTGCCGGGCGAGTTGATGCACCCCCTCGCCGACCAACCGCTTGTTGCGCGATCCGAGCGTCGAGAGTCGGTTGCGGACGATGACCCAGTCGGTCAGCCCGCCGTCGACCAGGCGGCGCTGGCGGCGCGCCTCGCGGACCATTTCGGCATAGTGGCTGACCCCGACCACTTCGAACGTGGTCGGATCGACCGAACCGAGCACGTCGAAATCGACGAAACTGTCGTTGAGCGGCGTGATCAGCGTATCGGCCATCGAGTGGGCGAGCCGCATCAAATAGGAATCGTTACCCGGCGTATCGATGACGACGAAGTCGTGGCTGTTCTCGACCGCGCTCACCGCCTCGGCGAAGGCGGCAAATTCCTGCGCCTCGATTTCGTCGAGCCGCAACCCAAAACCGCGGGCGACGCAATAGTGAACGGGCATTTCGAGCTTGATGCCGGCGCGTTCGGCCCAGTCGCGGCGATTCTCGACGTAATGGGTGAAGCTTTTCTGCCGCGAATCGAGGTCAATTGTGGCGACGCGCTGGCCGGCCTGCAACAGCGCGACGGCGATATGCATCGCCGTGGTCGATTTTCCCGAGCCGCCTTTTTCGTTACCAAGGACGATGACGTGCGCCGAAAGTGGCTTTCCAACGTCCGCCTGCATCAACATGATAACGCGACCCCAACCGAAACTACTCTTTAGTCAGGCTTGCAACGGTCATGGTCAAGATACAGCATCGGCTTCGGCAAGTTAATCATTAACAACGCGACTTCCACATGAACATGCAAAGTGTGTTCACGCGGCAACGCCGACGGCGACGTCATGGCTAAAACACGGACGCGATCCGAACGTCAGCCGCGCATCATCCGCGCGTTGCCGGCGCTCAAGCGCGCGATCGCGGATTTCCGCGCGCGGCGTTGTAAAATCGCGCTGGTGCCGACCATGGGCGCGCTGCACGCCGGGCACCTCGCGCTGGTGCGGGCGGCGCAGCGCCGCGCCGATCGCGTCATCGTGTCAATCTTCGTTAATCCGACCCAGTTCGCGCCGCACGAGGATTTAAAAACCTACCCGCAGACATTTGCCGCCGATATTGCGGCCCTTGCCGCGCTGAAGGCCGATATGGTCTGGGCGCCCTCGGTCGAGACCATATATCCGGCGGGCTTTGCCACGCGCATCGTCCCGGATGGACCAGCGAGTGCCGGCCTGGAAGACGTCATCCGGCCGCACTTCTTCGCCGGCGTGGCAACAGTCGTCGCTAAGCTCTTGATTCAATGCGAGCCGGATGTCGCCATGTTCGGCGAGAAGGATTTTCAGCAGCTCAAGGTCGTGACCCAGCTGGCGCGCGATCTCGATCTCAAAACCCGCATCGTCGGAGTGCCGATTGTGCGCGAAAATGACGGCCTCGCACTTTCGTCGCGCAACCGATACCTGTCGTCGAGTGAACGTAACATTGCACCAACGCTGCACAACGTTTTGAAAGACTGCGCAAAAAAGATCGCAATCGGCCAGCCGATCGCAGCGGTCCTCGACACCGGCCGTAGCGCGATCGCGGCTTCAGGTTTCGCGCTCGACTATCTCGAAGCGCGCCACACCAACACGCTCGCGCCCGTCGTCTCGCCGAAAGCCGGGCCGATCCGCCTCCTGGTCGCGGCGCGGATCGGCACCACGCGCCTTATCGACAATGTGGCGGTGTAGATTTCGGTTCGCCTACTTCGCCGCGACCTTCATCGGGTCCTTCACGTTCGCAAACGTCTCGAACTCCGTGTTCCAAAGCTGGCCGTCGATCTTTTCCACTTTGCGGATGTAGATATTGCTGACGATGTCGCGGGTGTCGGCATCGATCGAGATCGGGCCGCGCGGGCTCTCCCAGGCCATGCCCTTCATCGCCGCAAGCAAGGCGTCGCCATCGGCATTGCCGCCGGTCTTCTTCAGCGCTTCATAGATCAGGTGCAGGCCGTCATAGCCGCCGAGCGAGACGAAATCCGGGCGGAAGCTGTTGGCCTTCTCGATGGCCGCCGCATAGGTCTTGTTGAGCGCGGTATTGTGCGCGGCGGAATAGCCCCCGGCGGTGATCATGCCGAGCATCTGGTCGCCCATGTCGTTAAGACTGTCGTCGGTGGTGAGATCGCCCGGCCCGACGATCTTGATGCCGGACTTGCCAAGCCCGCGCTCGGCGAACTGCTTGGCGAAGATCGGCGCCTGGGTGCCGGGGAAATAGATGAACGCGGTGTCCGGCTTGAGGTCGGCGATGCGTTGGAGGAACGGCGCAAAGTCGGGGTTGGCGAGCGGCAGCCGGATCGACTCGACGATTTCACCGCCGACTTGGGTGAAGCGGGTCTTGAACGCCGTCTCGGCCTCGATGCCGGGCGCCCAGTCGTTGACCAGGGTGACGACCTTCTTGCTGCCGTTCTTGAACGCCCATTCGCCCATGATCCAGGACTGCGGGCTCAAGATGAAGCCGGCGCGCACGAAGTAAGGCGATTTGGTCGTCGTGATCGAGGCGCCCGAGCTCATGACCAGCGTCGCCTTCTTGGCTTCGGTGACCAGCGGCGCGATCGCCAGCGCCGTCGGCGTGATGCCGATGCCGACGATGTCGACCTTATCGTTGACGATCATTTCCTGGATGATGCGGCGCGCGTTGTCGGCAACGCCGCCGTCGTCGCGCATGGTCAGCTCGATCTTGCGCCCGGCCACCGTGTCGCCGTGCTGCTGCATGTAAAGCTGGATCGCGGCCTTGAGCTGCCGGCCGACCGCGGCGAAGCCGGCGCCGGTCATCGGTATGCTCATGCCGATTTTCAGAACCGTGTCGGCGGCCACGGCCGGGCGAGCGATAAAGCCGCCGGCAGCGGTGGCGGCGATGCCCTTGAGCACTGTTCTACGCAACATGACGTTCCTCCCATTTGTTTCCCCTCCCCTTGTGGGGAGGGGTAGGGGTGGGGTCGTGAGGTCAAGCGCTAACGTCAACGCCAGCACAAAACCTCACGACCCCCCGCCCCGCCCTCCCCACAAGGGGGGAGGGAGTAGCTCTTCACACCCGTTCGAGATGCGGAATGTGCGGCCGCTCGCCTTGCGCCTTGCCGGTGATCGGCGGCCGCGGCAGGCGCGCCTCACCGCTTTCCATGACGAAGCTGTGTTCGAGCGAATACCACGGCGCCTTGACGTCGGGCGTACCGGGGCGCGGCGCGTCGTGGCGCACATAGTTGCCGATGAGATGGCGGGTGACGCCGAACTGCGCATCGGTTTCGAGGTGCTTGTCCTCGGGATCGTAGAGCTGCGAGATCAGCGTCTTGAAGCCCGGTTTGTAAACCAGAAAGTGAAGATGCGCCGGCCGCATATTGTGCCGGCCTTGCGCGCGCAACAATTCGCCGACCGGGCCGTCGACCGGGATCGGATAGCCGGACGGCTTGACGCTGCGGAAGCCGATATGGCCGTCGGCATCGGTGGTGAACTGGCCGCGCAGGTTCATGTCGGCCTGGATCGGATCCTGGTTCTCGTAAAAGCCTTCGGGCGAGGACTGCCAGATGTCGACCACGGCGCCCGGGATCGGCTTGCCGTTGACGTCATGGAACGCGGCATCGACGAACAGCACCGGCCCCGGCGTCGGCGAGCGCACGATGGAATCGCCGTTCTTGGTCTTGGGCGAATTCATGCGCCAGAACGGCCCGAGCAAATTGGCGTCGGTCTCGGTCTGGCCGCGGCTGCCGTTGTTGAGCAGGCAGATCAGGCTCGAGAAGCCGAGCGAGCCGGACATCAGCACGGCTTCGTTGTGGGTCTCGTTGGTGTGCTTGCCCAGCGCGACGATGTAACCGACGGCGGCCTGGAACTCCTCCTCGGTCAGCTTCACCTCGCGGGCGAACTCGTGCAGGTGACGCACGAAGGCCGACATGATCTCCCGAAAGCGCGGATTTTTGGCGCGCGCAAGCTCGCTTAAGACCGCTGGGGTGAGGTCTTTTTCACTTTCGATAATCATGCCCTGCTCCGCAAGCCTTAGGGCATGATCCCGAAAAGTGGATACCGGTTTTCGGATAAGATTATGCCCAAACAAAATTCTAGCCCGCGGACTTTACGTGATCGCTCCCGGCGGCGCTATGCGGCAACCCGCGCGGGGGCCGTGCCTTAAGGCTCACATCAGGCCGAGTTCGCGCAACTCGCGGCGCAGCTTCTCCGGCATCGCCGCCGCGCCGGGCGCCGCTTTGTCGAGGTCGCGCGGGGCGTCCTTCACGTCGAGGTAGCGCCAGCCCTGAAAGGCACGGAACGGACGCGGCGCCACCAGCACGACTTTGGGATCGAGCACGACGCCGCAGCGGCCGATGCCGTCCTTGTCGCGAAACGGCCTGATGGCGCGGATACGCTGGCGGCATATGATCTCGCCGCGGATCACCCAATAGAGCGAGCCGCCGTCGGTGAGCTCGTCGGCGCGCTTGGGCACCATGCGGGTGCGGTGGATATGCTCGGGCTTTTCGCCGCGTTTGCGCTTGTCCTTGAGCTTTTGCTTGATCCAGTCCTCGAGATCTTGGACCGAGTCGGCGCCAACGCAGAGCTTGATGAGATTGAGAGCCATTGTCCTAGTTTATCGCTGCTCGGACGCCTCGATCACCATGATCTGCGCGCCCTCCACAACTTGCTGACCCGCCCCGACGGGAACTTCGGTCACGGTCCCCGCAAACGGCGCGCGCAGCGTGTGCTCCATCTTCATCGCCTCAATCACGGCAAGACGTTGGCCGGCGGCCACGCGATCGCCGACCGCGACGTCGACCTCCAGCACCCTGCCATGCATCGGCGCCTTGATGACGCCGTCGCCGGCACCGGCTTCCGCGGTCGCGGTGGCTAAATCCTTGAGGCGCACGCGGGTCTGCCGGCCGTGGCGCAAGACATAAGCTTCATCGCCGGCCTCGAACACCCGCGCGTCGGCGGCGGGCACGGCTCCCTCGATGGCGACGCGCATTCCGCCTGCGCCATAGCTGACTGTCGCGACCGCGCTCTCGCCATCGATCACGATGGGCACGGCGTGCGAGCGCGTTCCGCCGAGTTGAAACCCATCGCTCGCCGCCCACGGCGAGCTGACTTCGGCTGGCTCATCCGCCGGCGCATCGCCGTCCGGAAATCCGCCTCCGGCTTCATGCTTGAACAAGTGTTCGACGCCGAGCGCAGCCGCGGCAAAGTCGGCCTCGTGCGGTACCGCTCCAAGTGGCGCGAGGTTGCGGTCGATGAACCCGGTATCGACTTTGCCTTGCCGGAAGTCGGTCGCTCGTGTGAGAGCGGCGAGAAAGGCTACATTGCTCCGCGGCCCGGCGATCACGGTGCGATCGAGCGCGGCCGCGAGCCGGTCCAGCACCGCCTCGCGCGTCGGCGCATGCGCGATGAGCTTGGCGATCATCGCATCGTAATACGGCGTGACCTCGCCGCCCGCCTCGACACCGGAATCGACGCGGATGTCGGCCGGCAACTCCAGCGCCACGATCCGGCCGGTCGACGGCAAGAAGCCGCTTTCGGGATCCTCGGCATAGAGGCGCGCCTCGATGGCGTGGCCGTCGATGCCGACTTGCGACTGCTCAAGCGGCAGCTTTTCGCCCGCAGCGACGCGGAATTGCCATTCGACCAGATCGAGACCCGTGACCGCCTCGGTCACCGGATGCTCGACCTGGAGCCGCGTATTCATCTCGATGAACCAGAATGCGTCCGGGCGCAGCCCTTTGGTGCTGTCGGCAATGAACTCGACCGTGCCGGCGCCCACATAACCGACGGCGCGCGCCGCCTCGACGGCGGCTGCGCCCATCTGCGCGCGCAGTTCCGGCGTCATGCCGGGCGCCGGCGCTTCCTCAATCACCTTCTGGTGGCGCCGTTGCAGCGAGCAGTCGCGCTCGCCGAGATGAATGACATTGCCGTGGCCGTCGGCGAACACCTGGATTTCGATGTGGCGCGGCGCGGCAACGTATTTCTCGAGCAAGACCCGGCTCGAGCCGAATGCCGATTCCGCTTCGCGAATGGCGCCTTCCAGCGCCGCCTCGAATTCGGCGTGCTTGTCGACGCGGCGCAGCCCGCGCCCGCCGCCGCCGGCCGCCGGCTTGATCAGCACCGGATAGCCGATCTCGTAGGCTTTTTCTTTGAGGAATTTCGCGTCCTGCCGTTCGCCGTGATAGCCCGGCACCACCGGCACGCCGGCCTTTTCCATCAAGGTCTTGGCGCGGTCCTTGACCCCCATGGCGCGCATGGCCGCCGCCGGCGGCCCGACAAAGGCAATGCCGGCGTGGTTGCAGGCATCGACGAAGCCGGCGTTCTCGGAGAGAAATCCGTAGCCCGGATGCACGCATGCGGCGCCCGCTTTCTTCGCCACATCGACGATCCGTTCGATCGCGAGATAGCTGTCGCGCGCGGGCGCCGGACCGATGCAATACGCCTCGTCGCACGACCGCACGTGAAGCGCGTCGGCGTCGGCCTCCGAATAGACGGCGATCGTGCGCAGCCCGAGGCGCTTGGCGGTACGCGCGATGCGGCAGGCGATCTCGCCGCGATTGGCAATCAAGACGGAGCGGAACATGGCGGCTGGACTTTAGCGGCAGCGCACCGCTGCGTCAGCGGCCGCTTGTCGAACTTACCGTGGCAACCCGAACGGGGTGAACGGCCCGGCTCCGCCGGAGTCGAAGTTCGCCGCCGGTGCCGGAGCTGTCGCCGCCGCCTGCGCGGGCGGCGCTGGAGGGGCCGGCGTCCATACCGGATCTGGTTGCTCTGCCGCCGTTGCGGGCGCCGGCGCGGCGGCCGGTGCGGGCGCTTGCGCCGGCGGATTGGCGGCCTGCTTGCGCGATTTCTTCGGCGGCGGCGGTGATGCGGTTGCGGCGACTGGCGCTGGCGGATTTGGATTGGCCGCAGACGGCGCCGCTCCCGCCGGCGCGGTTTTGGCGGTGGGCTCGGGATTCATGATGCTCACCGCCGGAATCGATGCCGCGGTGGGGAAGTCGATGTTGACCATCTTGCGCTGGCCCGGCGCGCCCGGCTGGTACGTCGGTTGAGTCGGCGGCGCGGCGTCGGCGACCGGCCCCGGGCCATCGGGCAGCAGCGCCCAGACAGTCAAATAATGATCGAGATAACGATCGAGCGTTTGTCCGCGCATATTGGCGCGCACGCGGCTCGCATCGGCAAGCACATCGAGCGCCTTGCAATTCTGGCTGGTGCAGCCGTCGCGTACCGCGAGCGCACGCGCCACGAAGCCGTAAGCATCGGTCTCGAGCGAATGCCGCAGCGGCAATAACGCGCCATCGATATCGCGGCCGCCGTGTTTGACATAGGCGGCCATGTCCGAAAGCAGCTCAAGCCGCGCCACGGCATAGGACGTGGCAGCGGCCACGGTTGCGGCAGATGCGAACAGCGCCTTTTCGCAGGCGGCGTCGACGTTCTCGCCGGCGACGGCGTCAAGGCACGCAAGCGCCGAGCCCGGCGCCAGCGTGCGTGCGGTGAGCTCCTGGGCGCGCATTTCGAGCGCCCGGCGGTCGGCGCCATGATCTTGGACGACTGGGCTACCGAGCAGCGCCCATATCATGGCGACGCCGACGAGTGTGCCGAGCGCGACGACGCCGGCGCGTGCCGCGTTGGTCCGTAGCCCATTGAACGCCACCGCACAGATGGCGACGAGCACGGCAGCGGATCCAGCCGCGATCCACAAGCGCAGCACCGAGCTTCCCATCTCGGAATCGACGCCGACCATCAACCCACCCTACGGACACGGACGCCGCGCTGCGCGCAGCACAGAAAGTATGACGCAGTGGTGCCTGAGACTCCAGTCCTCGACGGAGTTCCGCTTACGGCGAAACCGCGGCATCACCAAGGCGCAAACGTTCACTGCGCCGGAACCGACGTTCGAATGGATTTTCGCAACCGCGATCAGTGCTCGACTTCGAGCTGACTTTCCTTGGCGACGCGCTCGAACGCCTCGCCGGGATTCTTGATGCGATATTGATAGTCATCGCCATCGGACGGCAGCAGCCGGACGACCTGGTAGCTTCCGCTCGCACCGGGACGGCTGATCGGGCTCGACGTGTAGAACACGGTCTGGCCGACCCGATATTTATGCGACCGCAATGCCGAAGTCGTTCGCCCCACCACTTCGGCGACGGTCACCGTCGTCATGTTGACGATGCTGGACACGTCCGGTTTGCGCACCGCCTGCCGCGCCGAAGACTTCCGAACCGGGGCCTTACGCACTGCCGAACGCGCGCTCGCCTTTGCGGGCCGAGCTTTTTTGACTGAACGCTTATTCATGGAACAACTATAGCATCTGAAATAACGCTCGAGCAAAACATATCGTGCTCAGCAATGCACTTTGCGAGGGGCACTTAGGCGTTATGATTAAGATCGAAAAATCCAATAATATTCAATGCGATAAGTCGGAATCTTGGAGCGAATTCAGAGCCCGATAAAGGCTATGCCTGACGCTGCCAGCGGCCCTTGTCATCGGCCTGCCAATAGGTGACCTCGAAGCCTGCGGATTTGGCCTCGGCCCAGCGCGTGCGGGCCGTCTCGACGGCCTCCGGGTCTTCGCCGTCGAACAGCAAGACCAGGCGCTGATAGGTGGCGGCATTGCCCGGCATGCCGGCGCCCTCGACCAGGAAGCGCACACCGGCGCCGTTCGGATTGTCCTCATTGACCGTCAGCAGGATCGGGTGCTCGGCCGCCTCGGCTTCGCGCCAGGTGCCATGGGGCAGAAAGGCGTCGTCGCGCCAAGTCCATAAATGCGCATCGAGCCCGTCGACGCGCTCGTCCGAGGACGCTTGCACCACCACGCGCCAGCCGCGCTCCAGCGATCTTTGCAGGAGCGACGGCAGCACCTGCTCCAGGGTCTGGCCTTTGAGATGGTAGAACAGAACTTCGGTCATCCGGTCCCTGCGAGAGCTTCTCTCGACAGCCGCGCCTGGGTGTACGAGTTCTGCGGGATGGGCAATCCGAGATTAGCGCGCAATGTCGTGCCCTCGTATTCGGTACGATAGAGGCCGCGGCGCTGCAACTCCGGAATCACCTGATCGACGAAATCGTTCAACGAGCCGGGCAGATAGGCCGGCAGCAGATTGAAGCCGTCGGCCGCCTTGCCGACGAACCAATGTTCGAGTTCGTCGGCCACTTGCTTTGCCGTGCCGCGGACGAGGCAATGCTGCTTGGCGGCAACCGCGCGCCTTGCCACTTGGCCGAGCGTAAGATTTTCGCGGCGCGCCAATTTGACGTAAGCCGGCGGCGCGCTCATCCGCGCCGAATTGCCCTGCAGCTCCGGCATCGGGCCATCGAGCGGATAGGAGCTGAGATCGATGCCGCCCAGCATTTCGCTGAAGCTCGCCAGAGCGACCTCCATCGGAATGAGGTCGTTGAGCTTCTGGAATTTCTCCTCCGCCTCCTCGGTGGTGCGGCCGACATAAACCGAAACGCCCGGCATGATCTTCAGGCTGTCGGGCGAACGGCCAAATTTGGCGAGCCTGCCCTTCACGTCGACATAGAAAGCTTGCGCCTGCTCGAACGAGGCTTGCGCGGTGAACATCACGTCGGCGATACGCGCGGTGAGCTCTTTGCCTGGCTCCGACGAGCCGGCCTGGATGATCACCGGCCGGCCTTGGGGCGAGCGCGCGCTGCTGAGCGGACCGCGCACGGAGAAATGCGGGCCCTTGTGATTGAGGAGATGCATCTTGCTCGGATCGAGGTAGCGGCCCGACGCCTTGTCGCGCGCAAACGCGTCTGCCTCGAAACTGTCCCACAGGCCGAGCGCGACATCGGCGAATTCCTCAGCGCGGTCGTAGCGCTCGCCGTGATCCATATGAGCGTCACGGCTGTAATTGAGCGCGCCTTCGCGGTTGCCGCCAGTGACGAAATTCCAGCCGGCGCGGCCGCCGCTCAAGTGATCGAGCGACGCGAACATGCGCGCAGCCGTATAGGGATCGCTATAGGTGGTATGCAGCGTTGCAACGAGGCCGAGGTGCTTGGTCAGAGCCGACAGCGCCGCGAGCGTCGTCAACGGCTCGAATTTCTCCACCGCGTCGCGATAACTCAGCAGATCAGGCTTGCCGACGCCGTAAATGCCGACGCTGTCGGCGATGAACAGCATATCCATCTTGCCGCGTTCCATGGTCTTCGCGAATTCGGCCCAGCGCGACAAATTCTCCGCGGAATCGGCGTAAGCCTCGGGATGGCGCCAGCCAGCGATGTGGTAATTGGAGTTGCCGTGCATGAACACGGCGAGCTTGATCTGCGATGGCGATCGTCCAGCCATTGCGTTCCTCCGACGCGCCGCGTCGTTGCGTGCGCGGAGCGTCGCGATGATAGGAGCCGCGCGCGATGGGTGACAAGACCCGCGATCGTCAGAGCTGCCAGCGGCAAACGGCGCATCTGCCGCGGCGTGCGCGATGGCTGGCGCTGATCGCGATGTCGCTCGCATTCATTGGCGCGGCACGAGCGGACGATTTTCCGTCACGCACCGTCCGCGTGATCATTCCGTTCGGTCCCGGCGGCGTGACCGACATCGTGGCGCGCATTGTATTCGACACCATGGCGAAGGTGCTCGGTCAGCCCACCGTGATCGAGAACCGGCCGGGCGCCAGCGGCACCATCGGCAATGAGTTCGTCGCCGATGCGCCGCCCGACGGCTACACGCTTCTGGTCAACGATCCTTCGGGACCGCTCGCGACCGGCGTCAGCCTCTATCCGTCGCGCCACTTCGATCCCACGGAACGGCTCGAGCCGATCGTGCCGTTCGGCACGACCGGCGCCGTGCTCGTGGTATCGGACAAATTTCCCGCCAAGACGCTGGCGGACTTCGTGGCGCTCGCCAAGCAAAAGCCAGGCGAATTGCTCTACGGCTCGACCGGCCTCGGCACGCCCGGCCATCTCAACGGCGCGCTGTTCGACCGCATCGTCGGCATCGATGCGCGCCACGTTCCCTATCGCGTCGGCTCGCAAGGCGTCACCGATCTGATCAGCGGCCGGCTGTCGTTCTGGATTATTCCGCTGCCGGCCGTGCTGCCCTACATCCAAAGCGGCCAGCTCCGCGCCCTTGCCGTCGCCGGCGAACATCGCTTGCCGGATCTGCCGGAGGTGCCGACAGTCAAGGAGAGCGGCTTCGGCGATTACGACGTCTCGACGATGTACGCGCTGTTCGCGCCGAAGGGCACCACGCCGGACATCGTCGCCACGCTCAAGCGCGCGACCGACCGAGTGCTCGGCATCGATGACGTGCGGCAGCGTCTCGCCAAGGCCGGCGTCGAGCCGATGACCGGCTCGCCGGAGCTCGTCGGCAAAATCCTCAAAGCCAAGATCGAGCAGTGGGCCGACGTGATCCACGGCACCGGCATCACGCCGGAATAGGCGCCGCCGCTCCGCTCAGCGCTCGTAATAATCCTCGACCAAGCGGTCGAGCAAACGCACGCCCCAGCCCGAGGCCCAGCTCTTGTTGATCTCGGTCTGCGGCGAGCTCATCCCCGTGCCGGCGATGTCGAGATGCACCCACGGCGTCTTATCGACGAAGCGCTGCAGCAACTGCGCCGCCGTGATCGCGCCGCCCCAGCGCCCGCCGGTATTCTTCATGTCGGCGAATTTGGAATCGATCATCTTGTCGTATTCGGGCCCGAGCGGCATGCGCCAGACCTGCTCGCCGGTCGCCTCGCCGGCCTTGTTCAAGCGCTCGACCAGCTTGTCGTCGTTGGCGAACATGCCGGCATATTCCTGGCCGAGCGCGACGATGATGGCGCCGGTCAGCGTCGCCAGATTGATCATGAAGCGCGGCTTGAAGCGCTTGTTGACGTAGTGCAGCACGTCGGCGAGCACCAGGCGGCCCTCGGCATCGGTATTGATGACTTCGATGGTTTGCCCCGACATGGTCGTGACGATGTCGCCGGGCCGCTGCGCCTTGCCGTCGAGCATGTTCTCGACCAGGCCGATGGCGCCGACGGCGTTGACCTTGGCCTTGCGCGCGGCCAGGGCATGCATGAGGCCGACCACGCAGGCGGCGCCGGCCATGTCGCCCTTCATGTCCTCCATGCCGGACGCCGGCTTGATCGATATGCCGCCGGAATCGAAACACACGCCCTTGCCGATGAAGGCCACCGGAGCTGTGCCGCGCTTGCCGCCGTTCCAGCGCATGACGACGACTTTCGATTCGTGGACCGAGCCCTGCCCGACGCCAAGCAGCGCGCCCATGCCGAGCTTCTTCATCGCCGCGACGTCGAGCACCTCGACGCCGACGCCGAGCTTGCTCAAGCTCGAGGCGCGACGGGCAAATTCGGCGGGATAGAGCACGTTCGCCGGCTCATTGACGAGATCGCGCGCGATGACGACGCCGTCGGCAATGCCGCTAGCGTTGGCCCAGGCCTTTTCCGCCGCCGCTGGATTGCCGCAGGCGAAATTCACCTCGACCTTTTTCGGCCGGTTTTCGTCGTCTTTGCGCTTGGTCTTGTAGCGGTCGAACGTATAGGCGCGCAGCCGGGCACCCAGCACCAGGTCGGCGACTTGATCGCCTTTGAGCGCGCCCAAGGCGAACTCGGCAAAGATCGTGGCCTCGGCGGCCACCGCCGGTACCTTGCCCATGGCAATGCCGCCGAGCTTGACCACATCTTTGCGCTTGAGTTCGCTGTCCTTGCCGGTCCCGACCACGACAAGCCGCGGCAGCTTGAGCTCGGCGGGCGCCACAATGTCGAGCGTCGTGCCGTTTTTGCCGGTGAAGCGATCGGCTGCGGCCGCCCGGCGCACCAAATCGCCAACCGGCGCCAGGGCGCGCTGGGTTGCGGTGCCGAATTTGAGGTTTTCCCCACAGAACACAACGAGAACGCCATGCAAGCGGGCGAAGGGGGTGAAGCCGAGCTTGGGGGCGTCGGTCATGGTTCGGTCCTTCCTGACCGGTCAGGGTGACGTCGATACCGCCATATGAACCGGACGCCCCCTTGATGCAAAGTCCATTTAGCCGGTTCCCGCCCCGCGCCGGGATCGTGCCGCCGGCGTTAACCGGCTGTTGTGCATGACCAATAGGTCTGCCTTGGCCAAGCCATTTTGTGAAAGCATGAAAGGACTTGCGTTGGGGAGATCGGCTCACGCCGCGGGGCGGCGCTGGGGGGCCGGTGCAGCCTATTGGTGGGCTGTCAGTGGGGAAGTCGGGTCCGATGGGGTCGATCGGCTGGTACGTATTTCGCACCACCATGGTCGCGTTCCTGATCACGCTCGTCAGTTTGACGGTGGTGATCTGGTTCACGCAGGCGATGCGCGATTTCGACCTGATCACGAGTCAGCGGCAGACGATGTTCGTCTTCGTCGGCATTACCGGCCTGATCATTCCGCTCCTGGTCATGATGCTGGCGCCGATCGCGCTGGTCATGGCCGCGGCTCATACCCTCAATAAGCTCAGCACGGATTCCGAGATCATCGTGATGAATGCCGCCGGCATGTCGCCGTGGCGGCTTTTGTGGCCTTTCCTCGCCGCGGCCGTCGCCGTCTCGATCCTGGTCGGCGGCATCGCCGCCTATGTGTCGCCGGTGAGCCTGCGCGCGCTACGCGATTGGGGCGCGCAGGTGCGCGCCGATATCCTCACCAATATCGTGCAGCCCGGCCGCTTCACCACGGTGAGCGGCAATCTCACCTTCCACATCGCCGATCGGCGGCCGGACGGCCTCCTGGTCGGAATATTCGTCGACGACGGGCGCGATCCGAAAGAGCATTCCACCTACCTCGCCGAGCGCGGCGAGATCGTGAAGAACGAAAACGGCTCGTTCCTCGGCATGGAAGGCGGCAGCATCCAGCGGGTCACCGCCGGCGAACGCGATCCGCGCATCATCGTGTTCGACCGCTATGCTTTCGACCTGTCGAAATTCACCACCGGCCCGCAAAACACCAACTACACCGTGCGCGAGAAGTACATCTGGGAGCTGTTGTGGCCGCGGCCCGACGACGTGCTCTACCTGTCGCAGCCCGATCAATATCGCTCGGAGCTGTCGGATCGGCTGGCGACGCCGCTTTATCCGCTGGCCTTCATCATCGTGGCCTTCACCTTCCTGGGGCCGCCGCAGACCACGCGGCAGAGCCGCACACTGGCGCTGCTTGCCATGATCGGCGTGATTTCGCTGCTGCGGCTGGTCGGCTTCGTCAGCGTCATCGTCGGCGTTCGCGTGCCGGGCGTTTTGTCCATTCAATTCATCGCGCTGATCGGCTCGATGATCGCGGGCGTCTGGCAAATTTCGCGCGGCCAGGCGATCGAACCCGCCGTCATGGTGTCGAAAATCGCAACCGCCATCGGCGATCGCATCGCCCGGGCGACGAGTTGAGGAGCGGCAGATGGTCGTCGCCGGCACCCTCTCGCGCTACTTCGGAATGCGGTTCCTCACGTCCGTGGTCGGCTCGTTCATCGGGGTCGTCGTGCTCGCGGCGATGATCGACTATGTCGAACTGATGCGCCGCGGCGCCGATTGGCCCAACGCGACGCCGTGGCTGCTTGCCAAGATTTCCATGTACCGCGTGCCGCAGCTCACCGAGCGCATCATGCCGTTCTCGGTGCTGGTCGGCGCGATGTCGTGTTACTTGAACCTGTCGCGCCGCCTCGAACTGGTGATCGCGCGCGCCGCCGGCGTATCGGCCTGGCAATTCGTGGCGCCGGCGATCTTCGGCGCCTTGTTGTTCGGTGCCGTCGCCACCACCGTCTACAACCCGATTTCGGCAACGCTGCAGGAGCGCTCCAAGCGCCTCGAAGCCGAGGTGGTGGGCGAAGCGCCATCGGCCTTGCAGGAGCGCACCTCTGGCTTCTGGGTGCGCCAGAAGAGCGCCGACGGTGCCGCCATCATCAATGCCAAAACCAGCCGCGAGCAGGGCGCGACGCTCGGCAATGTCAGCGTCTACACCTTCGACGCCGACGGCCATTTCCACCAGCGCATCGAGGCCAGGAGCGCGACGCTGGAAGACGGCTTTTGGCGCCTTGAAGACGCGCGCGTCTACGAGGCCGGCAAGCCGCTCGTGATCCAGGATGCCTACCGGCTCAACACCAACCTGACGATCGAGCAGGTGCGCGAAAGTTTCGCGACGCCCGAGACGGTGCCGTTCTGGCAACTGCCGACCTACATCAGGATGGCGGAACGCGCCGGCCTCGGCGCGGCGGGTTACCGGCTGCAATTTTACCAGTTGCTCGCGCGTCCGTTCCTGCTCGCCGCCATGGTGTTGCTCGCGGCGTCCGTAAGCTTGCGCTTCTTCCGCTTCGGCGGCGTGCAGAAGATGGTGTTGAGCGGCGTCTCCGCCGGATTTCTCCTGTTCGTGCTGTCGAAGATCACCGACGACATGAGCAAATCGGAGCTGATTTCGCCGCTGGTGGCGGCGTGGACTCCAGTACTGATCGGCGGCCTGACCGGATTCGTCGTGTTGTTGTTCCAGGAGGACGGATAGTGGCGCGTTCGCTCCGCCCTGTTTGTCCCGGCTTTTGCGTTGGCGCCCGACTGGGCGCGACGCTCGTTGCTGTGTTGCTCGCGCTCGCCGCAGGCTCGCTTGCGCCCGATCGCGCCGCGGCGCAAGGCGTGAACAATCCGCTTCGCTTCATTCTGCGGCCGCCCCAGCCGAAGCCGCCGCCGGTCCCGGCCAATGGGCCGATGCTGGTTCAAGCCACCGAGATCAAATACGACTACACCAACAACACCGTGTCGGCGGTCGGCAGCGTGCAAATCTATTACAACGGCGCGACCATCGAGGCCGACGAGGTCACCTACAATCAGAAGACCAAGCGCCTGCTCGCGCAGGGCAACGTCCGGCTGACCGAGGCCGACGGCAAGATCACCTACGGCCAGACCATCGATCTCACCGACGACTACCGTGACGGCTTCGTCGACTCGCTCCGCCTCGAGACCGCCGACGACACGCGGTTTGCCGCGCAGCGCGCCGATCGCACGGCGGGCAATTACACGGTGCTGCAAAACGGCGTCTATACCGCCTGCGAGCCCTGCAAGAACGATCCGAAGAAGCCGCCGCTGTGGCAGGTCCAGGCGGCGCGCATCATTCACGATCAAAGCGAGAAGATGCTCTACTTCGAAGACGCGCGCGTCGAGTTCTTCGGCGTGCCGCTCGCCTGGGTACCGTTCATGTCGGCGCCCGATCCGACCGTCAAGCGCAAGAGCGGATTTCTGTTTCCGACGGTGTCGGACACGACGCAATACGGCGTCGGCATCGAGGTTCCCTATTACTGGGCGCTGGCGCCGAACGCCGACATCACCGTCAGCACGATGGCGACGACGCGGCAGGGCGAATTGTTCCAGGGTGAATGGCGCCATCGCCTGATGGACGGCGCCTACTCGATCAAGGCCGCCGGCATTTTTCAGCAGGACCCCGGCTATTTCGCCGCCCGCGACGGCGTGAACAGCCCGACCGCCGCTTCATTCCGCGGCGCCGTACAGACCGCCGGTCAGTTCGCGCTCGGCAACCATTGGGTCTGGGGCTGGACCGGCATTCTGGTCACCGATTCCCAGTTCTTGAACGACTACCGGCGCAGCCAGTTCACGCAGTCCTTCGACCCGTTCCTCACCGGCATCGCCGCCGAAGGCGTTTCCCAGGTCTACCTGACCGGCACCGGCGAGCGCAGCTATTTCGATATACGTTCGATCTACTACTACGGCTTTTCGCAACTGGACGTGCAAAGCCAGCTGCCGGTGATCCATCCGGTGCTCGATTATTCCAACGTGCTGGCGCAGCAAGTGGCTGGCGGCGAGTTCAGCTACAAGATCAATCTCACCAGCCTCAACCGGCAGGAAGCAAGCTTCGACGCGATCAGCCAGGCCGCCGTCAACAACGGCTCCTGCGTGAGCAACACCGCCGATACCGCAGTCCTCATCCGTTCCAACTGCCTGTTGCGCGGCATACCGGGCGATTACAGCCGCTTCTCCGCCGAGGCCGACTGGCGCCGCACGCTCACCACCTATAACGGCCAGGAGATCACCCCGTTCTTCCGTTTGCGCGGCGATTTCGCCGCGCTCAACA
The DNA here is from genome assembly GCA_963724715.1 of uncultured Alphaproteobacteria bacterium. Taxonomy (GTDB): domain Bacteria; phylum Pseudomonadota; class Alphaproteobacteria; order Rhizobiales; family Xanthobacteraceae; genus BOG-931. The sequence continues at coordinate 158,993 of CAVRVV010000010.1, forward strand.
TCGACAATCAGCCCGGCGTCGCCAACTACATCGCCACCGGCCAAAGCGACCTCGCCCGCGTTATGCCGACCGCCGGCGTCGAGTATCGTTATCCGCTGGTCGATGTCGAACCGTGGGGCACGCAGACCATCGAGCCGATCGCACAATTGATCGTGCGGCCAAACGAGACCCAGATCGGCAAATTTCCCAACGAAGATGCCCAGAGCCTGGTGTTCGACGACAGTAATCTGTTCAAGGTCGACAAGTTCTCCGGCTGGGACCGCGCCGAGGGCGGCGGCCGCGCCAATGTCGGCTTCCAGTACACGGCCCAGATCAACCGGGCCGGTTCCGTCAACGTGATGTTCGGCGAGTCGTATCAGCTGTTCGGCACGAATTCGTTCTCGGCCGGCGTCAACGATATCACCAATACCGGACTGAACAGCGGCCTGGACAAGACCGCGTCGGACTATGTCGCCCGCGTCACCTATCAGCCGAACTCGGTCTATTCGTTTACCGCGCGCGGGCGCTTCGACGAGCAAACCTTCGCGGTCGAGCGTTTCGAGGCGGAAAGCCGCGCCAATTTCGACCGCTGGACGCTGCAGGTGCTATACGGCAATTACGCACCGCAACCGGAACTCGGCTTCCTGTTCCGGCGCCAGGGCGTCCTCGGCGGCGCTTCGCTCAAGCTCACGGAGAACTGGATCCTGCTCGGCTCGGCGCGCTACGATCTTTACGCCAAAGAAATCGATCAATCGCGGCTCGGTGTCGGCTATACTGACGATTGCTTCCTGTTGTCGGTCAATTGGCTCACCGGCTACACCTATACTGCGATATCGGCCCCGGTGAAGAACAACACGTTCATGCTGCAAATGAGCTTGCGCACGCTCGGCCCCGATGCCTTGAGTCCGGTGGGAGCCGCGTTCTAAATTTTGCCGCGAGTTGGTAGGATTTATTGTCGCCAAGTCTGGGAAAGGCGGAAGATGCGAGCCGGCAGAAGAGGCCGGCCGTTGAAGGAGGACAAAAGGTGATGTCGCAGACTACGATCCGCGCGCTGTGCCGGGCTTTCGCCGCCGCCGCATTGGCCGTGGCAAGCTTGCTGGCCGTCCCCGCGGTGGGCCGTGCGCAAGAGGTCGTGGTCCTGGTCGACGGCGAGCCGATCACGGCGCTCGATATCGAACAGCGCGCTAAATTCATCCAGATGAGTACCCAGAAGACACCACCCCGCAAGGAGGTGCTGGACGGTCTCATCGACGAGGTCCTGGAGATCCGCGAGGGCAAGAAATTCGGCATCAACGTGCCGGATTCGGAAGTCGACAGTGCCTTCGCCAATGTCGGCAGCCGGATGGGCGCCGACCCGGCGAAGCTGACACAGATGCTGGCCAAGGGCGGCGCCAGCGCCGACACGCTCAAGCACCGGCTGAAGGCCGAACTGGCCTGGAACGCGCTGGTCAAGGGCCGTTTCAAATCGAGCCTGGAAATCGCCGACAGCGACGTCGAGGCCCAGCTCGATCTGCATAAGCCGCAAGACAAGAATGAAATCGGTTACGAATATGTGCTGCGTCCGGTGCTCTTTCTCGTGCCGCGCGGCTCGCCCGACGCCGCTTTCGAGGCGCGCAAGAAGGATGCCGACGCGCTGCGCTTGCGGTTTGTCACCTGTGCCGAGGGGATTCCGTTCGCGCGCGCATTGGGCGAGGTCGCCGTGCGCGATCAGGTCACCAAATTCTCCGCCGAACTGCCGCAAGCCTTGCGCGACATCCTCGACAAGACCGAAATCGGTCATTTGACGCCGCCGGAGCAGACTGCCGAAGGCGTGCAGGTGTTTGCGCTATGCTCCAAAAAGGAAAACAAGACGGACACGCCGGGGCGCAAAGAAGTGCGCGACGAAATATTCATGCAAAAATTCAGCGCGCAGGCCAAACGTTATCTCGCGCAAATTCGGCGCGAAGCCATGATCGAATACAAGGGCGAACAGAAGTAACACCGTGCAACCTTTGGCACTGACGCTCGGCGAGCCGGCCGGCATCGGCCCCGACCTTGCGCTCTCGGTTTGGCGTCGGCGTTCCGAGCTTGGCGTTCCGCCGTTCTATCTGGTCGCCGATCCGGATTTTCTAAAGTCTCGGGCCGAACATCTCAGGTTGGATGTGCCGATCGCCACGGTGACGCCGGGGACCGCGGCGGCCGCGTTTAGCGCCGCGCTTCCGGTTGTCGCCATCGATGTTGCGGTCACCGCCGCGCCCGGCCGGCCGGATCGATCCAGTGCCCCGGCGGCCGTAGCCTCGATCCGCCGCGCCACAGCCGACGTCATGGCCGGTTCGGCTGCCGCCATCGTTACCAATCCGGTGGCCAAGAACGTGCTCTACAACTGGGGTTTCGCCGAGCCCGGCCATACCGAGTTCCTGGCCACATTGGTCCACGAAGCGACCGGCAAGACGCTGCGGCCGGTGATGATGCTGTGGTCGCCGGAGCTCGCCGTCGTGCCGGTAACGATCCATCTGCCGCTCAAGGAGATTTTCAAGCAGCTCTCCGTCGAGCTCGTGGTCGATACCGGACGCATCGTGGCACGCGACCTGGCCAAGCGGTTCGGCCTCCCCCACCCGCGCCTGGCCATTGCCGGGCTCAACCCGCACGCCGGCGAGGAAGGCACGCTGGGCGAGGAGGACGGCGCCATCGTCGCGCCGGCGGTCGCGCGCCTCGTCGCCGATGGCATCGATGCACGCGGCCCACTGCCCGCGGACTCGCTGTTCCACGCCCAGGCCCGCGCCACCTACGACGTCGCCTTGTGCATGTATCACGACCAGGCGCTGATCCCGATCAAGACGCTCGCCTTCGATCACGCCGTCAACGTCACGCTCGGCCTGCCTTTCGTGCGCACCTCGCCCGACCACGGCACCGCTTTCGACATCGCCGGAACCGGCCGCGCCGATCCGACGAGCCTCGTCGCCGCGCTGCGGCTTGCGGCACGGCTGGCCATGGCCGAAAGCCCCGCTTCGCTCGCCGCGTCGTGACCGGCGCCAAGGACGGCCTGCCGCCGCTGCGCGACGTCATCCACCGCCACGGGCTCGCGGCGAAGAAATCCCTCGGTCAGAATTTTCTGTTCGACCTCAATCTCACCGAACGCATTGCGCGCGCCGCGGAACCGCTTGCGGAAGCCACGGTGTACGAGGTCGGTCCCGGGCCCGGCGGCCTCACCCGCGCGCTGTTGGCGCTCGGCGCTGGCCGCGTCATTGCGGTCGAGCGCGACGATCGCGCCATCGCGGCGCTACAGGAGATCGCCGCGCATTATCCCGGCCGCCTCGACATCGTGGCGGCGGACGCGCTGACCTTCGATCCGCGCACGCGCTTCGATCGTGCGCCGGTGCGCATCGTCGCCAACCTGCCCTACAACATCGCCACGGCGCTTTTGGTCACATGGCTCACCGTCGAGCCGTGGCCGCCCTGGTACGACAGCGCCGTGCTGATGTTTCAGCGCGAGGTGGCCCAGCGCATCGTCGCCGCACCTGGATCGAAAACCTACGGCCGATTGTCCGTACTCACGCAATGGCGCTGCGAGGCGCGCATTCTCTTCGACGTCAACCCGTCGGCGTTCGTGCCGCCGCCGAAGGTTACGTCTTCGGTGCTGCGTCTCGTGCCGCGGCCGGCGCCGGAGCCTTGCGACCGCAGGCTGCTCGAGAACGTAACCCAGGCCGCTTTCGGCCAGAGGCGCAAAATGCTCCGCCAAAGTCTGCGCGCACTCGGCGTCGATGTGCCGGCACTGCTCGCGGCAGCCGGCCTTGACCCGACCGCGCGCGCCGAAGACATTTCGGTCGAGGGATTTGTCGCGCTGGCGCGGGCGCTGGCCAACCGTCGCTCTCAAGGGCCATGATGATTACGTCGCGCGCGAACAGACGAGAACGTCGATGACAAAAATGCACCGTCAGTCGCTGGTCGCTTACGGCGAGCCACTGTGCGAGACCATCGTGGATTGTCCGGCGCCGCGCGGCAGCGAAGTGCTGGTGCGCGTCGAGCGCTGCGGCGTGTGCCATTCGGACCTGCATTTGCAGGACGGCTATTTCGCGCTCGGCAACGACAAGCGGCTCGACATCACCAAGGATCGCCCTCTGCCGTTCACGCTGGGACATGAGATTGCCGGCGTGATCGAGAGCACAGGACCGGATGCCGAGGGCGCGATGACCGGCGACCGCGTCGCGGTCTATCCCTGGATCGGCTGCGGCACTTGCGCGGCTTGCTCTGCCGGCGAAGAGAACATGTGTTCCGCCCATCATCATCTCGGCATCAGCACAGACGGCGGCTTTGCCAGCCACGTGCTGATCCCGCACCCGCGCTATCTCATCGACTATGCACCGCTTTCCGCGGCGATTGCGGGCCCGCTGATGTGCTCCGGCCTGACCGCTTACGGCGCATTAAAGCATCTCGGCGGGCGGGCCGACCGCGGCCCGGTGCTGCTCGTCGGCCTCGGCGGGGTCGGCATGATGGGCCTCGCCATCGCGCGCGCGCTGTTTCGACAGCCGCCGATCGTCGCCGACATCGACGGGCAGAAACGCGACGCGGCGCTCGCGGCCGGCGCGGCCGCCGCCTATGACCCATCCGACCCGCAAGCACGGCGGGCCATCATGGCCGCGACCGGCGGCGTGCTGGCGGCTTGCGACTTCGTCGGCTCAGATCGCTCGCTGCAATTCTGCACCGGCGTGCTCGCCCGCGGCGGCAAGGTCGTGGTGACGGGACTGCTCGGCGGCACGTTCTCCATGGCCGCCGCCATGTTCGCGATCAAGGCCATGACCATCGAAGGCACGCTGACCGGCACTTTGGCGCAAGCGCGCGAACTGATCGAACTGGCGCGCGCCGGCAAAATCGCGCCGATCCCGACCCACGAGCGACCGTTCAGCCAGGCGCAGGCCGCGCTCGATGATCTGCGCGCCGGCAGGGTCGTCGGCCGCACCGTATTGGTATTTTAGTGGAGCATGATCTTTTCCGAAAACCGGCATCCACTTTTCGGGATCATGCTCTAAAGCTTCGCCTGCAGCCGCCGCACGTAAGCCGAAATCCACGGCTGCCGCGTGCGCTTCATGCGCTCGGCGGCCAAGATCATTTTCACTTCGGCGAAGGCGTGATCGAGCGCGTCATTGATGATCACGTAGTCGTATTCGGCCCAGTGACTGAGCTCGCCGGATGCCTTGGCCATCCGGCGCCGGATCACGTCTTTGTCGTCGAGCGCGCGGGTGTGCAGACGACGTTCAAGCTCGGGAATGGACGGCGGCAGCACGAAGATGCTGGCAATATCCCCGCGCGCTTTTTCGCTCAATTGTTGCGTGCCCTGCCAATCGATATCGAACAGGACATCGCGGCCGGCGCGTAACGCTCGCTCGACTGGCCGGCGCGGCGTCCCATAGTGGTGGCCGAACACTTCGGCCCACTCCATCAGCTCCCCCTTCGCCACCATGGCATCGAAGCGGGCGCGGTCGATGAAGTGATAATCCCGGCCGTTTTTTTCGCCACGCCGTTTCGGACGCGTCGTGACCGAAACCGAGAGCTCGATGTTGGGATCGGCCTTGAGCAACATCCGCGACAGCGTCGTCTTGCCGGCACCCGACGGCGACGACAGCACCAGCATCAAGCCGCGGCGGGCGACGGATTTTTGTTTTCGAGCCTTGCGGGCCATGGCCTATTCCACGTTCTGCACTTGCTCGCGGAATTGCTCGACCGTCGCTTTGAGCTCCAAACCGATATTGGTGAGCTCGAGATCGTTCGCCTTCGAGCACAGCGTGTTGGCTTCGCGGTTCAGCTCCTGGGCGAGAAAATCGAGCCGCCGCCCGATCGCGCCGCCCTGCTCGATAAGACTCCTGGCCTGCGCGACATGCGCTGCCAGCCGGTCGAGCTCCTCGCGCACGTCGGCCTTGCTCGCAATCAGGATTGCTTCCTGATGCAGCCGGTCGGGATCGAAGCGCTCCGACTGTGCCAACAGTGTCGCGATCTGTTCGGCGAGCCGGGCGCGGATCGCCTCGGGCTGGCGCCCCGGCGACTGATCGGCGCGCGCGGCGAGGACGGCAATCTCGCTGAGCCGGGTCATCAGCACTTGGCCAAGCGCCGCACCTTCGTGCCGCCGCATTGCGGCAAGCGCGCCGATCGCTTCGGCAAAACCTTTGGTCACGGCGGCCTCGGTACTGCGCCGTTCTTCCTCGTTCTCTTCGGTGTCGCTGACCTCCATCACGCCCTTGAGCGCCAAGAGGCCGTCGATCGTCGGCGGCGACGATTCGATTTGCCGCGCCAGCTGGCGCGCGGTCGCCAGCACCGCATCGAGCACGGCGGCATTGACGCGAACCACCGGCGCCGCGCCGGTGCGCTCGACGGTCAGGCCGGCTTGAATGGAGCCGCGGGTGAGTGTCTCGGCGGCGCGGGAGCGCACGCCCACTTCGATCGCATCCCAGCCGGGCGGTAGCCGCAGCCGCAGATCGAGACCCTTGCCGTTGACCGATTTGATTTCCCAGGCCCACGCATAGGAGCCGCAGACGCCATGGCTGCGAGCAAATCCGGTCATGCTCGACAGCGCCATGGAATGCGATCTCCGGCAGAAACGCGTGAAAAAATTCGCGCCGAACTTAGCGGCGGCCCCCGACGCTCACAAGGGCGTCGCTCGCGAACAAGATCGCTGCTCGTGCCGGCACGACCGCCGGTCAGTGCGTAGGCTGCGTTGGCGGAGCGGACTGCGTGGTCTGGTTGCGGTGGGTGGGTGTCGTGCGGTGGGGAGCCGGCGTCGGCGCAGCGGGAGCGGGAGCGGGAGAAGCGGCAGCGGGCGCGGCCGGAGCGGCCTGCGGCGCGGGCGCCCCGGCATCGGCGGGGGCGCGATCCCTCTGGTCGGTTTCGAACGAGCGCAGCCGTGCCACGTTTTTCTGATGCTGGTCGTAGTTTTCCGCAAAAACGTGACCGCCGGCGCCGTCGGCGACGAAATAAAGCTCGCGCGTGCGTGCCGGATTGGCGGCCGCCTCGAGTGAAGCGCGGCCGGGATTGCAGATCGGCCCCGGCGGCAAGCCGTCGATCTGATAGGTATTGTACGGCGTCGGCTGATCGATCTCGCTTTTCATGATCGCCCGCCCGAGCGTGCCCTTGCCGCCGACCAGCCCGTAAATGATCGTCGGGTCGGACTGCAGCCGCATCCGCTGTTTCAGCCGGTTGACGAAAACGGCGGCAACGCGGCTGCGCTCTTCGGGCTTGGCGGTCTCTTTCTCGATCAAGGACGCCAGGACGACGAGCTGCTCCGGCGTCTTGAGCGGAAGATCGGGCGAGTGCCGGTCCCAGACTTCCTTGAGCAGACGCTGCTGCGCCGCCTGCATGCGCTGAATGATCTGCTCGCGGCTGATGCCGCGGGTGAAATTATAGGTGTCGGGCAACAGGCTGCCCTCGCGCGGTATTTCCTTGATGTTGCCGGTGAGAATGTCGTCCTGCAACAGGCGCGCGACGATCTGCTCGGAGGTCAGCCCTTCGGGAAGGCTGATCTGATGCGGGACGACTTTGCCGTCGACGATGGTCGCGACCACGTCGCGCAGGCTGGCATGAGCAGCGAACTGATATTCGCCCGCTTTGAGGTCCTCGCGCGCCTTCAACGCCAGCACGCCGCCGACGAACACCCAGGGCTGGTCGATGACGCCCTCGCGTTGCAAGACGTCGGCAATGTCGCGGATGCCTGAGCCGTGCGGAATATTGACAATCTTATCCGCCGCCAGCGGGCCCGGCATCTCGAAGCGCTGTTTGCCGAGGAAGAGCGCGGCGATACCGACAACCGCGAGCAACACGAACAGGCTGAAGATGGCGTTACCGATGACGACGAGCGGGTGGCGAGCGCTACGCGAGCGGCGCAGCGGCGCGTCGACCATTTCGGGCTCGAGCGCCGAGCGCGGGCTGCGCGGCGTGATGCGTTTTAAGTCGCTGGTCTTCGCATCCATGGACGCCGCGCCCATTCCATTCGCCTGCGCCTGCCGCTGCGCGAGAGGCTCGTCCGCGCCGGCTCTGCCGGAAGGGCGCGAGTATGACACGGGCGCGGGTATTGGCGAGGGCTTGACGGTCGCGACCGGTGGCGGCTTGAGCGGTTGGGCGGCGGCCGGCACCGCGCGCACAGGCTCGGCCCGCAAAGGTGCCGGGCCTCGCTCGCCGCCCTTGGGCGGTGGGTTTGACGCCGTCACCGCCGATTATCCGCTCTGATGCAGTGCATGATTAGCGACGAAGCCCCGTTCGCCCGCAACGGATGCTCGCAGATTCTCCAATGTATGCCCATGGTTATATGCGCGGCAGTGGATCGCAGGCGAGTACGGAACAAATATGGCGAAAGCGGCGCACTAATCGGCCAGGCGGCGGAAGACCAGGCTGGCATTGGTGCCGCCGAAGCCGAATGAATTCGACAGCGCAATGTTGATCGGCTTTTGGCGGGACTTGTGCGGCACGAGGTCGATGGCCGTGGCAACCGAAGGATTATCGAGATTGATCGTCGGAGGTACGATGTTATCGCGCATCGCCAACAGGCAGAAGATCGACTCGACGGCGCCGGCCGCGCCGAGCAGATGACCGATCGACGATTTTGTCGATGACATGGATATGCGACCCGCGGCATTGCCGACGAGACGCTCGACGGCCTTGAGCTCAATTTCGTCGCCGAGCGGCGTCGAGGTGCCGTGGGCGTTGATGTAGTCGAGATCCCCGGGCGTGACGCCGGCGCGGCGCAGCGCCGCCGTCATGCAGCGGAACGCGCCGTCGCCGTCTTCGGCCGGTGCGGTGATGTGGTAGGCGTCGCCGGACAGGCCATAGCCGATCAGCTCGGCATAGATGCGGGCGCCGCGGCGCTTAGCGTGATCGTATTCTTCCAGCACGACGGCGCCGGCGCCCTCACCCATCACGAAGCCGTCGCGGTCGCGGTCGTAGGGTCGGGACGCGCGTTCGGGCGTATCGTTGAATCCGGTCGAGAGCGCCCGGCAAGCGGCAAAGCCGGCGAGCGAGATGCGGTTGACCGGCGACTCCGTGCCGCCGGCCACCATCACGTCGGCATCGCCGAACGCAATCAGCCGGCCGGCATCGCCGATGGCGTGCGCCCCGGTCGAGCAGGCGGTGACCACGGCGTGGTTGGGACCTTTCAGAGCATGGGTGATCGACACATAGCCCGAGGCGAGATTGATCAGCCGCCCGGGAATGAAGAACGGCGACACCCGGCGCGGGCCGCGGTCGCGCAATATCAACGAGGTTTCGGCGATGCCTTCGACGCCGCCGATGCCGGAGCCGATCATGACACCGCTGACGATTTGATCTTCGTATCGGCTCGGGTGCCAATTGGCGTCGTCGAGGGCCTGCGTCGCCGCCCCCATGGCGAAGATGATGAAGTCGTCGACCTTGCGCTGTTCCTTGGGCTCCATCCAATGATCGGCGTCGAAGCTGCCGTCGGAGCCGTCACCGCGCGGGACTTGGCCGGCGATCTTGCAGGGGATGTCGGAAACTTCGAATTTTTCGATGCGCCTGATGCCGCTTTGTCCGGCAAGAATCCGCTGCCATGTCGGCTCGACGCCGCTGGCAAGCGGCGTCACCATGCCGAGACCTGTGACGACGACACGTCTCATCATCGACGCTCCCGGGATCCGGCGCGCGCTGGGCTATCCGCCACGGCGCTACGCGCGCACCGTCCTCCCGCGCCTAATATGGTGCGGCTTTCACCGGCTTGCGCGCATGTCATGCGATGACGGTCAACGCCCGCGGGCGGTCAGCTTTTGGCGTTCTTTTCGAGGAATTTGACCGCGTCGCCCACGGTCAGAATGGTTTCGGCCGCATCGTCGGGAATCTCGCAACCAAATTCCTCTTCGAAAGCCATGACGAGTTCGACCGTGTCGAGGCTATCGGCGCCGAGATCATCGATGAAGCTGGCGTTATCCGTGACCTTGTCGGGCTCGACGCCCAAATGCTCCACGACGATCTTTTTTACCCGCTCGCCAATATCACTCATTGCTCCAACCTCTTCGTTCAACGCGAACCAATCAATGTCTTGGTCCTGTCGTGGGCAACGACCGTGGGTCGTTGCGATTCAGAGGCGGATATGTGCCCCGCTCTCCGGCGTTCCGGTTCCCCAGCCCCGTTGCGGTTCGGTTACCACACTTCATTTCCGTTGACCAGCGTTTGAGGATCGAGACCGGGAATAGACCTAATCCCTTTCAAATCATCACCATTCCGCCGTTCACATGCAACGTCTGTCCGGTGATATAGGCGGCCTCGTTCGAGGCGAGAAACACGACCGCCGCGGCGACTTCCTCGGGCGTGCCGGCCCGGTTTGCCGGAACCTTTGCCAGGATGACGTCGCGTTGCTTGTCGTTGAGCTTGTCGGTCATCGGCGTGACGATGAAGCCGGGCGCGACGCAGTTCGCGGTGACGCCGCGCTTGGCATATTCCTGCGCGGTGGCCTTGATCATGCCGGCAATGCCGGCTTTGGCGGCGACGTAATTGGCCTGCCCCGGATTGCCGGTGGTCCCCACCACCGAGGTGATCGCGACGATGCGGCCGAAGCGGCGGCGCATCATGCCGCGCACGGCGGCGCGCGTCAGGCGGAAGGTGGCGGTGAGGTTGATGGCGATCACCTCTTCCCAATCCTCGTCGCGCAGCTGGACCAATAAATTATCCCGCGTCACGCCGGCATTGGCGACCAGCACGTCGAGCTGTCCCATCGCTTCCTCGGCGCTCGCGACCAGGGCATCGACGGCGGCGGCATCGGCGAGATTGCACGGCAGAACATGGACACGGCCGCCGAGTTCGCCGGCGAGCGCATTGAGCGCGTCAACGCGCGTGCCGGAGATCGCCAGCGTCGCGCCTTGCCCATGCAGGGCGCGCGCGATGCTGCCGCCGATGGTGCCGGTCGCTCCCGTGACCAAGGCGGTTTTTCCGGTGAGATCGAACATCGCGTCCTCTTCAAACGCTCAAGATGGCCTTGAACTTGGTGACGTCGTCGGGCGTGCCGATCGCAGACGCATTCGCGCCCGGCGCGATGCGCTTGATCAAGCCGCTGAGCACCTTGCCGGCGCCGACCTCATAGAACGTCGTAACGCCGGCCTGCGCCATGAACAGAACCGACTCGCGCCAACGCACCGTGCCGGTGACTTGCTCGACCAGACTTCGCACGATGTCGGCAGGATTTTTGATCGGCTGCGCCAGGACGTTGGCGACCAACGGCACGGATGGCGGCTTCACGGCGACATTCGCCAGCGCCTCGGCCATCGCGTCGGCGGCCGGCTGCATCAAAGCGCAATGGAAGGGTGCGGAGACCGGCAGCAGCAATGCCCGCTTGGCACCGCGCGTCTTGGCGATCTCGACGGCGCGCTCGACGGCCGCCTTGTGGCCCGACAGCACGACTTGCTCGCCGCCATTGTCGTTGGCGGCGGCGCACACGTCCACACCGGCCGCTTCGGCGGCGACCACTTTGGCATCGCCATAGTCAAGTCCGATCAGCGCCGCCATGGCGCCGGCGCCGACCGGCACCGCCCTCTGCATGGCGCGGCCGCGCACCCGAAGCAGCCGCGCCGCGTCTGCGATCGAGAACGATTGCGCGGCGGCGAGCGCCGAATATTCACCGAGCGAGTGGCCGGCGACGAAGGCGGCATCGCGCTCCAACTTCACGCCGGCCTCCGCTTCAAGAACCCGCATGGCGGCGAGCGACACCGCCATCAACGCCGGCTGGGCGTTTTGGGTGAGCGTGAGCGTCTCGGCGGGCCCGTTCCAGATAATCTCGCTGAGCCGTTCGCCGAGCGCCGCGTCGACTTCCTCGAACACCTGACGCGCCGGCGCAAAGGCCTCCGCCAACCCCTTGCCCATGCCGACCGCCTGGCTGCCCTGGCCGGGAAAAACGAACGCAACCGCCATATGCCCTGCCCCGCTGAAAGGGGCGAAAGATACTCCGATCCGGGTCATGTCAAGGGAGGCCGGCCGAGGCAGGCCAAAGGCTGACTAAGGTAACAAAGCGACAACCGCATATTGATAATCTTTCCCGGCAAATGACGCAGCGCTAGAGCGCATTGCTCACGAGCCGGGTCCCATGGGTATTTATGCGCCGGTCACCGAAGACGAGCTCGCCCGCGCGCGAACCGATCCGGCGTTCCGGCAGAAGCTTTTAGGCCAGAGCATGGAAGCCCTCCTCGCCGGCATAAGGAAGCTGCGCAATGCCCCTGCTGTTGCCGGGACCGGCGACAAGCAGATCCGCGAAGGGGTCGAGCTGGCGGTGCGGCTGGCCGAGCTGATCCAGGAGCCGACCAAGCCCTCCCGCGGACCCTGAGGCCTTGCCTCTATAGCCTTGCCTTTCCTCGCCGGCCGCGCGTATAAGGCGCCTTCCGCTCTACCCCGGCCGGGGGCTGAACGGACGGCCAAGTCTGGCTTGAGCGCAAGTCTCGCTTAAAGCGCCAGACAAGGTAGGACCCTCGGGTCCGGCGTCCGGTGTCCCCGCCTTCAGAGCATTCGAGCCTTTCCCGAAGGGCTCGAGGGGCTTGGCGCCGAGGTGAGCGAGGGCAAAAGGAAAGGGCATTCATGCCGCTCTATGAACACGTCTATCTTGCGCGCCAGGACGCCAGCACGCAGCAGGTCGAGGAATTGACCGCGCAGCTCAAGGGCGTCATCGAAGGCCTCGGCGGATCGATCGCCAAAAACGAATATTGGGGCGTGAAGTCCCTGTCCTATCGGTTGCGCAAGAACCGCAAGGCGCACTTCACGCTCATGAACGTCAATGCGCCGCCGGCCGCGATCAACGAGATCGAGCGGCTGGAGCGTCTCAATGAAGACGTGCTGCGCTATCTCACCATCAGGGTCGAGGAGCACGAAGAAGGTCCCTCCGCCATGATGCGCCGGGCGGAGCGCGATCGTGACCGCGACGACCGCAGGGGCGACCGTGGCGATCGTTTCGGAGACCGCGGCGATCGCTTTGGCGACCGCGGTGACCGTCCGCGCGACCGCGACCGGCGTCCCCGCGAGGGCTCCGACGAAGCTGAAACGCCGACGGCGACGGAGGAATAACCATGGCAATGTCACCGCAAGGCGGAGGCGGAGGTGGACGCCGGCCGTTCTTTCGCCGCCGCAAAAGCTGCCCGTTCTCCGGCGCCAACGCCCCGAAGATCGATTACAAGGACGTCAAGCTGTTGCAGCGCTTCGTGTCGGAGCGCGGCAAGATCGTTCCGAGCCGCATCACGGCGGTCTCGGCGAAGAAGCAGCGTGAGCTTGCCCAGGCGATCAAGCGTGCGCGCTTCCTTGGGCTTTTGCCTTACGTAATCCGGTGATGACAATCCAACGTCCCTGCCCCGATGCATCGGAGGCGGCCGCAAAGGAGACGTCGAGATGGAAGTGATTTTACTCGAGCGTGTCGCCAAGCTCGGCCAGATGGGCGACGTGGTGCGCGTCAAAGACGGCTTCGCCCGCAATTTCCTGTTGCCGCGCGGCAAGGCGTTGCGCGCCACAGAGGAAAACCGCGGCCGCTTCGAGGGCATGAAAACCGAGCTCGTGGCCCGCTCGCAGACGCTGAAGGCCGAAGCGTCAGGCGTCGCCGGGAAGCTCAACGGCAAGAGCTTCACGGTTCTTCGCCAAGCTTCGGAAACCGGCCAACTGTTCGGCTCGGTCTCGCCACGCGATCTCGTCGGCCTCATCAGCAGCTCAGGCTTCGCCGTCAATCGCAATCAGATTGCGTTGAATACGCCGATCAAAACGATCGGGCAGCACAATGTGCCGATTTCGCTGCATCCCGAGATCGAGACCATGATCACCGTGATCGTGGCCCGCAATAACGACGAGGCGGCGCGCATTGCGCGCGGCGAGGACATCACCCGGTTGCGCGAAGAGCCGACCGAGGCGGAAGCCGCCGTGGTCGCGGCGGAAGCGTTCTTCGAGCCGGAGGCCGCCGAATCGGCGCTGGCGCGCGAAGGCGGCGAGCCGGCCGAAAGCACAGCTTCGGCCGAAAAAGCCTGAGCGGATCAGGCAAGCCTTTCGTCAGCCGGAAATCTTTTTCTTCAGTCGGGAATATTATCGCGCGGCACCGGCGCGTTTTCGCCGGAATCGGCGTTTGCCGGCGCGGCCGCGCTCGGACCGGGAACTGCAGCCGGACTTTCCTGAGCAGACGGGCTGGACGGGGCCGGCTCGGCAACGACGGCCGCCGGCTGTTGCGCGGGCGGGATTGACGGGGGCTCGTTGCGCCGGTTCCGGCTGGCTGTCGCCGGTTGCGGTCCTTGGCGCCCGGCCGCAGGCGGCACCTGCTCGGGCTTTTCCGACGGCCGCGAGGATGGGGCAGGTTCGGTGGAAGCTCTGTTGCGGTCAGGAGCGGAAGCCGGTTTTGGCCCGCGGGCTGCCGGCGCCGCCTCACCACCGCCCGCGCCCATGACATAGGCGGCGAGCGCGGCGGCCTGATCCTTGCTCGCCGTATAATGCTCGACGAGGAAGCCGGCGAGGCCGGAACTGCCCCGTCCGTTGGCCAGCCCCCGCGCCGACTTGTGGCAGGTCGCGCAATCGTTGGCGAAGATTTCCGCCGGCGACTTGCCCTGGTCGATATTGGTCTGGGCCTGCGCCAAGGCTGGCACCAAGGCCGGCACCAAGGCTGGCACCATGGCTGGCAGGAGTCCCAAAAACAGACCAATCGCAGGCGCAACACCCCGAAACACCCCGGCCTCCTTCGGTTTTGTCGGCTGATCCATCATCCTTAACCCAAAACCGGCCGCGTGGGAGGGGCGAGGCGTTTACCCGCAGGGAGACATGATTAGCGCATTGCTGGTCAAGGAGGATTTTGTTTTAATAACGGCAGGAACAAAGACGCCTCTGGCGCAATGACGGATTGGGTGGCCTGCAGCGGCCGCTAGCCCGATTAAGGCATCAATCGTCGCACGTTGCACTCGGGCGAGCGTGATCGTGCGTGGAGGCGGCCGTGGATCGGTTGCTGCCAATGTTCTTGAGACGGCTTGTCCGCCGTGGATCGTTTACGATCACGACGGCGGGAGGCGAGACATACACCTTTGGTGACGGCAGCGGCCCGGCGGTTGCCGTGCGCTTTACCTCCGCAAAAGCGCAACGCTCTGTCCTGCTCGATCCCGAGCTGAAGCTCGGCGAAGCCTATATGGACGGCACTTTCGTCGTCGAACGCGGCTCCATTGCCGACGCGCTGGCGATCCTGTTCGGACAAGAGCGTTATGTTTCGCCAGTCTGGGCCTTGCTGCCGCGGCTGTTGCGCTACTTGTTCCGGCGCCTGCAGCAATTCAATCCGCGATCGCGTGCGCGCCACAACGTTGCGCATCACTACGACCTGGACGGCAGGCTTTACCGGCTCTTCCTCGACGGCGACGAGCAATATAGCTGCGCTTATTTCGAACAGCCGGACCAGTCGCTCGACGACGCGCAATTGGCCAAGAAGCGCCATCTCGCGGCGAAACTCTGCGTCAAGCCCGGCGCCAAGGTGCTCGACATCGGCTGCGGCTGGGGCGGCCTGGCGCTCTATCTTGCGGAAATTGCCGGCGCAAAGGTCACCGGCATCACGCTTTCGCAAGAGCAGTACAAGCGCGCCCAGAACCGAGCGCTCGAACGCGGCCTGACGGGAAACACCACCTTCCGGCTGGTGGATTATCGCGATGTCGAAGGACGCTTCGACCGCATCGTGTCGGTCGGCATGTTCGAACATGTCGGCGTCGGCTTCTACGACGTCTTCTTCCGCAGATGCGCACAGCTTCTCGCCGACGACGGCATCGCGCTGCTGCACGCCATCGGCCGCAGCGGCCCGCCCAGCATCACCAATCCCTGGATCGCCAAATATATCTTCCCGGGCGGCTACATCCCGGCGCTGTCCGAAGTGCTGCCGGCCATCCAACGCGCGGGCCTTTTGGTCAGCGACGTCGAAATTCTGCAGTTGCACTATGCCGAGACGCTCAAAGCCTGGCGCGAGCGGTTCCTTGCCCATCGCGACGAGGTCATGCGGCTTTACGATCAGCGCTTCGTGCGGATGTGGGAGTTCTACCTCGCCTGCTCGGAGATGGCATTCCGCGAGAGCGACATGGTCGTGTTTCAAATCCAACTGGCCAAGCGCAAGGGCGTCACGCCGGCGACGCGCGACTATATCGCGCGCGAAGAAACGCGGCTGCGCGCCCGCGAACCCGGCTCCGCTGCGCCGCTGCGGCTGGCCGGCGAATAGTCCGACGAGCGCCGCCACCGCAAGGCTGCCGTCAAGAGCGGCACGCGAACTATCAACGATCGACTGCGGCGCGGTGAGTAGCGGGGAAAGCCGCAAACAGGATTTCCCAAGTCGGCGCCGTTCGACTAACGACAGGGTGTGCGTGATTGCGTGCGGCGTTTGCGGACGAGTGCCACTATCGTTGAGTGATCCGCGATGTTGAGTGACCGAAGAACGACCGACTCCCCACTGGCCGACCGCAAATCGGCCACACGCGAATCTCTTGATTGGAACCATGGCACAAATCGATTCGCTTGCGCGCAAACAATCTCCGTCAGAGCCCCCGAGCCGAGTGTTGCCGCACAACATCGAGGTCGAACAGGAGCTACTCGGCGCCATTCTGATCAATAACGAGGCGTTGTACCGCGTTTCCGACTTCCTTGAGCCAGATCATTTCTTCGAGACAATCCACCAGCGCATCTTCGAGCTTGCCCGCAGTCTCATTCGCGCTGGGAAACCGGCGACACCGACAACCTTAAAGACGTTCCTGCCCGGTGAACTCGACATCGCCGGCCTATCGCTCAATCAATACTTGGCTCGGCTTGTCGCCGGAGCGACGACCATCATCAACGCAGAGGACTTTGGCCAGACTATTTACAATCTCTCGATCCGCCGCGCTCTGATCACCATCGGTGGGGACATAATTAACCTCGCCCATGACGCGCCGGTCGACGCCACGCCGGCAAGTCACATCGAGGATGCCGAGCGCAAGCTTTACGAGATCGCGGAGACGGGCCGTTACGAGAGCGGCTTTAAGAACTTCGAAAAGGCACTTACGACCGCAGTCGACATGACGGCGGCGGCGTACCAGCGCGACGGGAAATTGTCCGGTCTTTCGACGGGCCTCAGGGATCTCGATTCAAAATTGGGCGGCTTACAGGCCTCCGATCTCGTAGTTTTGGCCGGACGACCCGGCATGGGAAAGACGGCGCTTGCCACCAACATCGCTTACAATGTCGCCAAGGCTTGGCGGGGTGACGTCCGCGCCGACGGGCATATGGGCACCGTCAATGGCGGCATCGTCGGCTTCTTCTCGCTGGAAATGTCGGCCGAGCAGCTCGCCACCCGCATCCTTTCCGAGCAGACCGGTATATCGTCCAGCAAGATGCGACGTGGCGATATCGACGATTCTCTTTTCGAAAAAATCAAAGACAGGGTAATAGAAATCCAACACCTGCCTCTTTTTATCGATGAAACCGGCGGCGTATCGGTTGCGCAACTCGCAGCCCGAGCACGCCGACTCAAGCGGCAACGAGGTCTCGATCTTATTGTAATTGATTACATTCAACTCATGCAGGGTTCAACGCGACGGGCAATGGAAGGGCGGGTCCAGGAAGTCACAGAGATTACGACGAATCTAAAGGCGCTTGCGAAGGAGCTTAAAGTACCAATTTTGGCTCTATCTCAATTATCTCGGCAAGTCGAAAGCCGCGAAGACAAACATCCACAATTGTCGGATTTGCGCGAGTCGGGTTCGATTGAGCAGGACGCAGACGTGGTGATGTTCGTCTATCGTGAAGAGTACTATCTCATGAACAAGGAACCTCGTCCCGGGACGGTCGAGCATGAGAAATGGCAGGCTGATATGGAAGCCGTTCTCGGAAAGGCTGAGGTCATTATTGGCAAGCAGCGGCACGGACCTACCGGAACGGTCAATCTGCAGTTTAACGCTGAAGTAACCCGCTTCGCTGATCTCGATACCAGGCACCAAGCGAGTTATTAGGCCGCCCGCGGACGCACATCGCGTTCGATCGTTCCGCCGCTTTCCATCCGCGCCTTGGTCAGATCGTGTGTCGCCTGTAGCGTGATCCAGAATTCGGCGCTCGTGCCGAAAAAGCGCGCCAGACGCAAGGCGGTGTCCGCCGTCACCGAGCGTTCGCCCTTGACGACAGCCCCGATACGCGTGGCCGGAACGCGCAGAGCAAGTGCCAGTGCATTGACCGACATGCCAAGTGGCTTGAGGAACTCCTCGATTAACACTTCCCCCGGATGGGTGGTCACGCGACGCTGACCTGTAGCCCGCTTTGTGCCGGTCGATGATTTCGACATGGTCAGAAACCTCCTTTACCGCCGCCGCCGCCGCGGTCATAAACCGGCTATGACACTTGCGGAACCGCTTCCTGAACCGACCGGCACGCTGGCGGAGCCCGAAACCGGCGGCACGTTGGTCATCGATCTTGCCGCCATCGCGGCAAACTGGCGCGCTCTGGCGCATCAGGCCCTCACCGTCGAATGTGCGGCCGTGGTCAAGGCCAATGCCTACGGCATGGGGCTCGAGCCGGTCACGGCCGTGCTTGCCAAGGCCGGCTGCAAGACCTTCTTCGTCGCCGATCTTGCCGAAGCACGGCGTGTGCGGGCGCGCGCGCGCGATGCCACGATCTATGTGCTCGACGGCTGCACCCCCGAAGGATCGCCGGCTTTCGTCGAACTCAATGCCCGGCCGGTGATCAACAGCATGACCGAGCTTGCCGAGTGGGACGCCTTCGTCGCCGCCCGCAATTGGCAAGGCGGCGCCGCGCTGCAGGTGGACACCGGCATGAACCGGCTCGGCATTTCGCCGGAAGAAGCCGCCGCGCTGGCGCCGCGCACGCAGACCGAAAATCACGGCATCACGCTCTTGATGAGCCATCTGGCCTGCGCCGAGATCGCCGACCATCCGCTCACCGCGAGCCAGATAAAACTGTTTCGCGATCTTCGCGGCCTCTATCGCGGCATTCCGGCCTCGCTCGCCAATTCCTCCGGCATTTTCCTCGGCGATTCGGCACTGTGCGATCTGGCGCGGCCCGGGGCCGCGCTCTACGGCGTCAATCCGACGCCCGGCCGGCCCAATCCGATGCAAGGCGTCGTCGAGCTGAGCGGGCGCATCCTGCAAATCCGCAGGGTCCCAGAGGGCCAGACCGTCGGCTATGGCGCGACCTGGACCGCCAAACGCGCCTCGCGCATCGCCGTCGTCGCGGTAGGCTATGCCGACGGGCTATTGCGCGCCGCGAGCGCCAGTGACGGCGCGCCGGGCGGCAAGGCGGTCGTCGCCGGCAAGCCCTGCCCGTTCGCCGGCCGTATTTCAATGGACCAAGTCTGCATCGACGTCACCGATTTACCCGATGGCACCGTCCACCGCGGCGAAGTCGCGACCTTCATCGGCGCCGGCATCCCGATCGACGATTGCGCCGCCGCCGCCGGAACAATCGGCTATGAGGTCCTTACGCGACTCGGCATGCGTTGCCATCTTGTCTATCGCGGGCTTGATCCAAATCCGTGATTTTTAGGGTGCTATCCAATGGCGGCGCGCACACAGAACTATGTCTGCCAGAACTGCGGCGCCGCTTACGTGCGCTGGTCCGGCCGCTGCGAAGCCTGCGGCGAATGGAACACCTTGGTGGAGGAAGGCTCCGCCGCGCCAACGGCGCGGTCGTCGCGAAAAGGCCGGCTGTTCGCGGTCGAGCCGCTCAAAGGCGAGTCGAATGAGGCACCGCGGTTGCCTTCGGGCATGGCCGAATTCGATCGGGTAACCGGCGGCGGCTTGGTGCGCGGCTCGGTGCTGCTCCTCGGCGGCGATCCCGGCATCGGCAAATCGACGCTGCTGTTGGAGGTCGCGGCGGCCTTCGCCCGCGCCGGGCATCGTGCCGTCTATATTTCCGGCGAGGAAGCCGTGGCCCAGGTGCGGCTGCGCGCCGAACGCCTCGGCTTGGCCGACGCCGCCGTCGAGATTGCCGCCGAAACCGCGGTCGAGGATATCGTCGCGACGCTGTCGCAAGGATCGACGCCACGGCTTTTGGTCATCGAACTCGATCCAGACCATGTGGACGCAGCGCGTGGAAGCGGCGCCCGGCACCGTGACGCAGGTGCGCGGCTCGGCGGGCGAGCTGATCCGCTTCGCCAAACGCAGTGGCGCGGCGGTGATCCTGGTCGGCCATGTCACCAAGGACGGCCAGATCGCCGGCCCCCGCGTCGTCGAGCACATGGTCGACGCGGTGATGTCGTTCGAGGGCGACGGCTCGCATCAATTCCGCATTTTGCGGGCGATGAAAAACCGCTTCGGGCCGACCGACGAAATCGGCGTATTCGAGATGACCGGCGCAGGCTTGCGCGAGGTCGCAAACCCCTCCGAACTGTTCCTGTCCGAGCGCGACCTCGGCAGCCCCGGCACCGCCGTGTTCGCCGGCATCGAGGGCACGCGCCCGCTGCTTGTCGAGATTCAAGCTTTGGTCGCGCCGACCACGCTCGGCACGCCGCGCCGTGCCGTGGTCGGCTGGGATCCGGCCCGGCTGTCCATGGTGCTGGCCGTGCTCGAGGCCCATTGCGGCGTCCGCCTCTCGGGCCATGACGTCTATCTCAACGTCGCCGGCGGCCTGCGCATCCAGGAGCCGGCGGCCGACGTCGCTGCTGCAGCAGCCCTGGTGTCCTCGCTGGCCCGCGCGCCGTTGCCGCCCGATGCGGTGTATTTCGGCGAAGTATCGCTGTCGGGAGCGGTGCGGCCGGTGGCGCAGACCGCGACGCGGCTCAAGGAGGCGCAAAAACTCGGTTTTACGCGCGCGATCGTTCCCGAGGCGGCACGCGCCGAAGCGCCCGAAAACTTCTCGCTCTCGACCATCGGCGCGTTGGCCAACCTGGTCGCCGATATCGCGCGCGATGGCGTGCCGGCGCTCCGCCGCGTCGGCGGTCAGGAAAGTTGAGGTCGCTTGCTGATAACGTGGTTAATGCCAGTGGCTTGGCCGCGATTTTGACCATTGTCGGTTAAGCCCAGCGCGCCCACAAAAAGGATAATGAGAAGACGGGTGACGGCGTGCCCGCGCCCGGCTATACACCCGGCGGGTCTTCGCCGTCGCCGCGCCAACGCCACCGCCTCGGGTTCGCAGGAACCATGCCGATCACGCTGCTCGACATCGTGCTTATCGTCGTGATGCTGGTTTCTGGGCTCCTCGCTATGGTGCGCGGCTTCATGCGCGAGGTGCTGTCGATTACCGCCTGGCTGCTGGCGGCCGCCGCGACCCTTTATTCGTACGCAAAACTGCTGCCGCTCGCCAAACAGTACTTCAACAACGACATCGTCGCCGCGGTTGCGGTGGTCGGCGGCGTATTCCTGGTTACCCTCCTCGTCGTTTCGGTGCTGACCATACGGATTTCCGACATGGTGCTCGACAGCCGCGTCGGCGCGCTCGACCGCACGCTGGGCTTCCTGTTCGGGCTGGCCCGCGGCCTCGTCATCGTGGTCGTGGCCTTCCAGTTCTTCACCTGGCTCGTCCCCGACCGCAGCCAGCCCGAATGGGTCAGAAGCGCCAAATCGCGGGTGGTCCTGGCCGGAACCGGGCAATGGCTGATGTCGATGTTGCCGGACGACCCCGAAAGCACCATTTTAAAGAAGCTGAAAAAGCCGCGGCCTGAAGATACCGACAATCCGGATACGCCGCCGCCGGCGGATCAGCATGGAGAACTCGGCAATCCCGCCGACAAGCTCGTGGACGCGGGTTATGATCGCGGCGGCCGAATCGGGATGCCGCAGTTGGTCGAGGCCCTAAAGGTGGCGCGGTGACGCGCTGGAGAGTCGATGACGGAACCTGAGTCCGCCCTCCTCGATCTCGATGCCGATCGGCTGCGCGAAGAGTGCGGCGTCTTCGGCATTTTCGGCCACCCGGACGCGGCCGCGATCACGGCGCTCGGCTTGCACGCCTTGCAACACCGCGGCCAGGAAGCGGCCGGCATCGTCTCCTTCGACGGCAAGCGTTTCCATTCCGAACGTCGTCTCGGCCTGGTCGGCGACGCCTTTTCGCGGCGCGAAGTCATCGACCGCTTGCCCGGCAATACCGCGGTCGGCCATGTGCGCTATTCGACCACCGGCGAGACCATCCTGCGCAACGTGCAGCCGCTGTTCGCCGAGCTCAATGCCGGCGGCTTTGCCATCGGCCACAACGGCAATCTCACCAACGGCATCTCGCTGCGCAAACAGCTCATTCGCGACGGCGCCATGATGCAGTCGACCACCGACACCGAGGTGATCCTGCATCTGGTGGCGCGGTCGCACCGCAACCGCTTCGTCGACCGCTTCATCGAGGGCTTGCGCATGCTCGAGGGCTCCTTCGCCTTCGTCGGCCTGACCAACAAGAAACTGGTCGGCGCGCGCGACCCGCTGGGCATCCGGCCGCTGGTGCTGGGCAAGCTCGACGGCTGCCCGATCCTGGCCTCGGAAACCTGCGCGCTCGACATCATCGGCGCCCAGTACGTGCGCGACGTCGACAACGGCGAGGTTTTGGTCTTCGACGAGTACGGCGCCCATTCGCACAAGCCGTTCCTGCCGATGCCGCCGCGGCCCTGCATCTTCGAATACATCTATTTCGCGCGGCCGGATTCGATCATCGGCGGCCGCAGCGTCTACGACGTGCGCAAGGCCTCCGGCGCGGAGCTCGCCCGCGAGGCGCCCGCCACCGCCGACGTTGTCGTTCCGGTGCCCGATTCCGGGGTGCCCGCGGCGATCGGCTATGCCCAGGAATCCGGCATCCCCTACGAACTCGGTATCATCCGCAATCACTATGTCGGCCGCACCTTCATCGAGCCGACCCAGCACATCCGCCAGCTCGGCGTCCGCCTCAAGCACAGCGCCAACCGCGCGGTGGTCGCCGGCAAGCGTATCGTGCTGATCGACGACTCGATCGTGCGCGGCACGACCTCGGTGAAGATCGTGCAGATGATGCGCGAGGCCGGCGCGCGCGAAGTGCATTTCCGCATCGCCTCGCCGCCGATCACGCATCCCGACTATTACGGCATCGACACGCCCGAGCAGGACAAGCTTTTGGCCGCGACCCACGATCTCGAAGGCATGCGCAAATTCATCGGCGCCGATTCGCTTGCCTTCCTTTCGGTCGAGGGCATCTATCGCGCCATGGGCGAAAAGGGCCGCGATCCGGTGCGGCCGCAATTCACCGATCATTGCTTCACCGGCGAATACCCGACCCCGCTGACCGACCGCACGGCACAGGACGCCTCGCCGCGCCAGCTCTCGCTGCTCGCCGAAGCCAGCTAAGCCCAGTTCAGCAATGTCGCCACTTACGGATCGTATCGCGCTCGTCACCGGCGCCTCGCGCGGCATCGGTTATGCGACGGCGCTGGCGCTGGCGCGCTCAGGCGCCCACGTGGTGGCGGTGGCGCGCACGGTCGGTGCGCTCGAGGAGCTTGACGATGCGGTACGCAAGGCCGGCAGCTCGGCGACCTTGGTGCCGCTCGACATGCGCGACTACGACGGCTTCTACCGGCTCGCCTCGGCGCTGAACGAGCGCTACCAGCGGCTCGACGTGCTGGTCGGCAATGCCGCGGTGGCCGGCCAACGCTCGCCCCTCGACCATGTCATGCCTCAAGCCTGGGACGAGGCCATGGCCGTCAACGTCACCGCCAATTGGCACCTGATCCGCGCCATGGATGGGTTGCTGCGGCGCTCGGCCGCCGGCCGTGCCGTATTCCTGACCTCGGGCGCCGCCACCAACGCTCGCGCCTATGCCGGCCCCTACACGGTGTCGAAGGCGGCGCTCAACGCGCTGGCACGAACTTACGCGGCGGAAACCAGTTCGACGCCGGTGCGCGTCAATCTGTTCAATCCCGGCCCGACCCGCACCCGCATGCGGGCCTATGTCATGCCGGGCGAAGACCCGTTGACGCTGCCGACACCCGAACAGGTGGCGGAGAAAATCCTCGATCTGTGCCTGCCGAGCTGCACCGAAACCGGCAAGCTCTATGATTTCTATGCCAAAAAATTCCTGGAATTTGCTCCGCCCGCGTGACCGCCCGCGGCTCTGTCGAGCGCTTCAGCGGCGGCGTTTTTTTCCCGCGTAAGGGTTTTGTTTGGCCCGCAGCGTGAGCCTGATCGGCGTGCCGGGCAGCGCGAAACTTTCGCGCAAGCCGTTGACCAGGTAGCGCCGGTAGGTCTCAGGCAGCGCGTGCGCCCGCGACGAGAACAACACGAAAGTCGGCGGCCGCGCTTTCGGCTGGGTGATGTAATCGAGCCGCAGCGCGCGGCCTTTGACGGCGGGCGGCGGATGCGCCGACACGATTTTGGCGAGGAAGCGGTTGAGCGCCGATGTCGAAGCGCGGCGATTCCAAACGGCGTAGCTTTCCAGCACCGCCGCCATCAGCCGGTCGAGACCGTCGCCGGAGCGCGCCGACAGCGTGACAACCGGCACGCCCTTGATCTGCGGCAACAGCCGATCGACTTCAGCGCGTAGCCGCGTCAAGGCGCCGGGCTCGCGCTCGACCAGATCCCATTTGTTGACCGCGATGACAGCGGCGCGGCCCTCGCGCTCGACCAGGTCGGCGATGCGGATATCCTGCTCCTCGAACGGGGCCTGCGAATCGATCAGCACGATGACGACTTCGGCGAAGCGGATGGCGTTGAGCGCGTCCGCCACCGAGAGCTTTTCCAGCTTCTCCTCGATCCGCGCGCGGCGCCGCAAGCCCGCGGTATCGTGAATGCGAAAATGCCGGCCGTGCCACGCGAGTTCAACGGCGATCGCATCGCGAGTGATGCCGGCTTCGGGGCCGGTCAAGAGCCGATCCTCGCCGAGCAGGCGGTTGATCAGCGTCGATTTGCCGGTATTGGGGCGTCCGACAACGGCGATCCGGATCGGCTTGTCTTCGTCGGCCGGGATCGCTGCGTCCTCGTCCTCACTCTCTGGTTCGCCGGTCACGTCCGGCAATGCCGCGCGCAGCGCGTCGTACAGTTCGGCCAACCCCTCGCCATGCTCGGCGCTGATGGAAACCGGCTCGCCAAGTCCGAGCGCATAAGATTCCAGCGCACCCGCCGCGCCGGCACGGCCCTCGCTCTTGTTGGCGACCAGGATCGTCGGCTTGCCGGAGCGGCGCACCAAGTCGGCGAAAGCGCGATCGGCCGGCATCGCGCTATCGCGCGCGTCGACCAGAAACAGCACGGCATCGGCTTGCGCCAAGGCCTCGGCCGTCTGCGCCTGCATCCGCCCCGAAAGGGTTTTGCGCTCGGCATCTTCGAGGCCCGCGGTATCGATCACCTTGAACGAAAGATCGCCGAGCCTGCCCTCGCCTTCGCGGCGGTCGCGCGTCACACCGGGCTGATCGTCGACCAGCGCCAACCGCCGCCCGACCAGGCGGTTGAACAAGGTCGATTTGCCGACATTCGGACGGCCGACAATGGCGACGGTGAAAGTCATGACGGCGCTTCGCTGATACCGGCGGCGGCAATCAAAATCTTCCGCCCGCGCATGAGTGCGCGGCTTACATCGTTAGCGGCGCGATGAATAGCCTGGATGTGGCGATGCCGCCCGTGGCGGCGGCGCGCTTACTGCGAGGACGAGCCTGGCTTAGGCGGATCAGGCCATCGCGATTGTACGGTCGGATCCACCTGCTGCGCGGGTGCAGTCGGCGGCGGCGGCGGAAAAGCCGATTGTTGCGGCTGCTGTGGCGCCGGCGCCGCTCCCTGCGGCGCGGCGGGCGCCGCCTGACCTGGGCCCGGACCGACATTGATGCGCCGCGGCGGCGCTGCAGGCGGCTGCGCCGGCGCGCGCGCCACTTTCGGCTTGGGTTTCGGCTTCGGTTTGTTTTTTGCCGCTTCTTCAGCAGCCGCGTCGGGCGCAGTGGTGTCGGCGGCCTGATCGGGCGGCGGCTGATAGCCCTTGACCAGATCCTGCGGTACGCCGGAGCTCGTGCCCGGCACGCCGTTGGGAAACACCGGCTGCCGGTCGCCCTTCAGCTTCGTCTTGGTGTCGAACGTGTCGTTGGCGAACAGCGTCGTCGGATCGAATTGCCCGCCGGGCGTGCAGCCGGCGAGCGCCAGCACGAGCGCCGCTGCCGAACCGGCCCGAACCAGCAACGGTGAGCGTCGCGTCGCGGTCATGCTCAACCCTTGCCGCTCGCGGCGATCAGCTCGCCCAAAACTTCGGCACGGCTTCGCGTTGCTTCGGGCGATTGCGGGTCGGTGACAATCATGTCGGTCCACTGCCGCGCCGCGGTCATGTCACCCGACTTCCAGGCGGACAGTGCGAGAAGCTCGCGCGCGCTGTGGCGGAAAGTCTTGTCGGCGCCGGTCAGCGGCTCGAGCCGAGCACGGATTTCGGAATATGGCGCGGTGTCGACCAACAAGAAGCCGGCGCGCAACACCGCCAGCTCATCGATGACAAGGCCTGCGCTCTTGTCGGCTGCGATGTCGTCGTAGGCTTTGACCGCCGCGGCCTTGTCGGTGCGCGCCAGCTCCGCCGCTTCGCGCAGGCGCGCCAGCGTGCGATAGCTGGCAGTGCCGCTGGTGGCGAGCTTGGCAAAGGCGGCCTCGGCCTCCTGATGGTTGCCGGTTTCGGCGAGCGCCACCGCGGCTTCGAAGGCGGCGCCGGACTCGGCTGCCTTCTTGGCTTGCCACCAGTCATAGCCGCGCCAGCCGCCGACCGCGACGACAATGAGAATACAGCCGGCAATGGCGAAGTGGCCGTAGCGCTGCCACAGCTTTTGCAGCTGTTCGCGCCGGACTTCTTCATTGACTTCTTGAAAAATGTCGGCCACGGACCCGTCCCCAACACTCGCCAAAAGAGCTGCCCAAAGTTCCGGAAAAAGCCTGTCCCGAATGCGCCCCGTGGCAGGAGCCGGCTTACCGTATCGAACGCGGGCAAATTAACGAAATCCGGGCCAGAAGTCCCCGGAAAACGCCGCCGCAATTAGCCTAACGATGTGGCGCGAGCAAGGCAAAGACCAAATGCCGCAATGCTTTATGGGGGGAACCGATGCCCCGCTTATCGGCCGCCATCGGCAACATCGGCCTGGACCGGATCGCTACTTCTTGCGCATCCCGTAGACGTTGTCGGGACCCGGAAAGGTGCGGGCGCGGACTTCCTCGGCGTAGCCTTTGACCGCCTGTTCGATCGAGGGCCCGAGTTCGCCGAACCGCTTGACGAATTTCGGCACTCGCGGCGACAGCCCGAGCATGTCCTCGAGCACGAGGATTTGGCCGTCGCAGGCCACGCTGGCGCCGATGCCGATGGTGGGGATGGCGACCTGTCCGGTGATGCGGCGCCCGAGCGGCTCGGCGATCGCTTCGAGCACCACGGAAAACGCGCCGGCATCGGCCACCGCGCGCGCGTCGGCCTCGATCGGCGCCCAGTCGGCCTCGTCGCGGCCCTGGGCGCGGAACGATCCGATGGTGTTGATCGCTTGCGGCGTGAGACCGACATGCCCCATCACCGGAACGCCGCGCTCGACCAAAAACGCGATGGTTTCCGCCATGCGGCGCCCGCCTTCGACCTTGATGGCGCCGCAACCGGTCTCCTTCAAGATCCGGGCAGCCGACATGAAGGCCTGCTCCCGCGAAGCCTCATAGGAGCCGAACGGCATGTCGACCACGACCAGCGCGCGACGCGAGCCGCGCATCACCGCATGCCCTTGCAGGATCATCATGTCGAGGGTGACCGGCACCGTGGTCTCCAGCCCGTGCATCACCATGCCGAGCGAGTCGCCGACCAGGATCACGTCGCAATAGGCGTCGAGGATGCGCGCGGTGTGGGCGTGATACGACGTCAGGCACACGATCGGCTCGCCCGCCTTGCGGGCGCGGATGTCGGGCGCGGTGAGCCGCCTCGTCTCGTTTTGCAGGGACATGGCTTAAGGCCCGAATGCCGGAACGCCGATCACGACCGGATGAAACACGAAACCGAGCGCGAGATAGACGATGGTGCCGACGATGATGGCGATGATGTCGTTTTTGCCGCCTCCGGCGGGGATCGGCGGCGCGCCGGGATCGCTGCGATGCTTGAGCGTGATTCGGTCATAGACCGCCCAGGCCAGCACCGACGCGAACAAAATGATGCCGCCGAGATCGCCGTTGGCGCACAGATGCGCGAAGGCCCAGGTTTTGACGCTGACCAGCACCGGGTGCTTGAGCACGCGCTTGATGTTGCCGGGGATATAGGCGGCGACGAACATGATGCTCGCCGGCCACATCAGCGCTTCGACGATATGCCGCGTCCAGTGCGGCGGCGTCCACACGACGATCGGGCCGGCGGCGCGATAGCTGGCAAAACCGTAGGCGATCAGCGCAATGCCGACGATGGCGACCAGCGAGAACAAGCCGCGATACGGCCATTCGCCGATCTTGGCGATCAGCGCCGCACGCCGGTCGCGCATGGTGACGAAGCTATGCGCTCCAAGGAAGATGACGAGGCCGAGGATTTCGACGGCGAGGCCCATAGGACTGCTCAACTGGGATTACTCAACGCTACAAGCAATTGGGAGTGTAAGGGGTGGCGGCAGCATACGCCAGCAGGTGGGGCCGGCGGCTATGACGCATAGCGGTTGCTGCGCTCGAGATAGCCGGCCGTATCGACCAGCGTTTCGCGTTCCTTGAACGAGACCATGTCGCCGCGCATCGATGCGGCGCTGCCGTCGCGGGCGATGGCCGCGAGCACGCGTTGCATGGCCTTGATCGCGGCGCGTTGCGTGTCGCTCGGGATGATGACGAGGTGATAGCCGAGCGCCTCGAGCCGCTCTACCGGCAAGAGCGGCGTCTTGCCGCCCTCGAACATGTTGATCAGCTTCCAGCCCGAGACCGATTTGGCGATTCCCGCGATCTCGGCTTCCGACGTCGGCGCTTCGACGAACAGCATGTCGGCGCCGGCCTCGCGATAGGCGCAGGCACGATCGATCGCGGCGGCAAAGCCTTCGACGGCAATGGCGTCGGTGCGCGCGATCACCACGAAATCGGGATCGTGCAAAGCGTCGCGCACAGCTTTAAGTTTTTGCACCATCTCGCCGACCGGCACGAGGCTCTTGTCGTCGTAATGGCCGCATTTTTTCGGAAAACTCTGGTCTTCGAGATGGAAAGCGGCGACGCCTGAGCGCTCGAAGGCGCGCGCCGCGGCTTGCGCATTGAGCGCGTTGCCATAGCCGGTGTCGGCGTCGGCAATGATGGGGATGTCGACCACATCCGCCATCGATGCCATCCGGTCGACGATGGCGTCCACGGGGATCAAGCCGAGATCGGGAACGCCGGCCGAGCGGGCGATCGCCCCGCCGCTGGCATAGACCGCGGGAAATCCGGCCTGCGCTACGAGCCGCGCCGAGAGCCCGTCGTAGGCGCCAGGCGCTACGGCGATATGGCCTGAAGCGAACAGGCTTCTCAATTTTGTCGCAGCGCTCACGATTGCTCTCCCCTTCGCCAGCCTTGCGCACCATGATACGTCTGGTCGAGGCCACGAGGAAAGCGGAGGGGGCGTGATGCGACGAGGCGTGTTGGTGGCACTCGCCATATTGTTCGGCACGCTCGCAGCTTCAGCGCAGGATTGGCCGGCGAAAAGCGTGCGCATCATCGTGCCGTTTGCCGCCGGCGCCACGCCCGATCTGGTGGCGCGGCTCATTGCCGATTACCTGCACGACAAGCTCGGCCAGGCTTTCATCGTCGAGAACAAGCCTGGCGCCAGCGGCAATACCGGCACCGACGCCGTCGCCAAGGCCGACCCCGACGGCTCCACCATCGGCGTGAGCATCGGCGGGCCGCTCGCCATCAACACGTTGCTGTTCAGCAACCTGCCCTACGATCCGAAAAAGGACCTCGCGCTGATCACCATGCTGGTGGCGCAGCCGAGCGCGCTCGCGGTCAATGCGAGCCTCGGCGTCAAGAACACCGCGGAACTGATCGACCTGATCAAGCGCAATCCGGGCAAATACACCTACGGCTCGATCGGCACCGGCTCGCTGTCGCAGCTCGCCATGGAGGCGATCGCGCTCAAGGCCGGCACCAAGCTGGTGCACGTCCCCTACCCGTCCTCGCCGCAGGCGATCCAGGCGCTGATGCGCAACGACGTGCAGATGGTCTGCCTGCCTGCGATCTCCGTGGTGCCGCAGCTAACCGGCGGCGCGATAAAACTGCTCGCCGTGTCGACCGCCGGGCGCTCGGCGCTGTTGCCCGACGTCCCGACGCTGAAGGAAGCCGGCATCGACGTCGAAGCCGACGCTTGGTCGGGCCTCGTCGCGCCGGCCGGCGTGCCCGAAGCGATGATCGAGCGCATCAATCACGACGTGGCCGAAGCCATTACCTCACGCGCCATCCGCCAAAAGCTCACCGCGCAATTGATGGAGCCGATCCCTGACACGCCGGCGCAATTCCGTGCGCATATCGACGCCGACATCGCGCGCTGGACGCCGGTGATCGCGGCGGCGAATATCAAGATCAATTAGCGAATAGCGAAGTGGCGAATGGTTTTGCCGCTGTCTTTCCCTATTCGCCACTCGCTATTTCGCGATCTTCTCGTCATAAAGCTCCGGCTTGAAGCCGACCACGAGCTTGCCGCCGCCGAGATCGAGCACCGGCCGCTTGATCATCGACGGCTGCGCCAGCATCAGCGCGATGGCCTTTTTCTCGTTAATACCGGCCTTGTCCTTTTCCGGCAGCTTGCGAAACGTCATGCCGGCGCGGTTGAGCAAGGTCTCCC
Organism: uncultured Alphaproteobacteria bacterium; assembly: GCA_963724715.1. Taxonomy (GTDB): domain Bacteria; phylum Pseudomonadota; class Alphaproteobacteria; order Rhizobiales; family Xanthobacteraceae; genus BOG-931. The sequence goes on from CAVRVV010000010.1 coordinate 189,584, forward strand.
AGCCGACCTTCTTGCTCCACTTCTCCAACCGCTCGCGATCGATGCCGGCGATCTTGTAGTCGTGAAACGCATAATCGACGCCGTGCTTGTCGAGCCAAGCGCGCGCCTTGTTCATGGTCTCGCAGTTCTTGATGCCGTAGATCGTCGCGGTTTTGGTCATGCTGCCCGCTCGCCATTGCGAGGAAAGTCCCCCGCCAAGATGCCACCGTTCTAGCGGAATATGCATCGTCCTGCCACGCAAGCTGTGCACAAGGACAAAGTCGCGAACCGTCCAGCGAATAGGTTCGATGAATTGCTCCTCCACCCGGCGGCCCTCGTAGAGCAGCGTGATATGCGGCGTGATTTTCGAGCTCGCGCTTAGCCCAGACTGCCGCATTGCGACGCCCAAGGCGTGATGAAACATCACTATGCCATCGACGCCGTCTTCACCACGCAGAACCAGTGCATCGCTGCCGGCGAAACTCGTAACGCGATCGAACGCGACCTCGAACGGCCTCGACGTTACGGCCGCGCCGGCCTCTATCGCTTTGGCAACGATGCTTCTCGGCAAGCCGTCATAGGTGCCCAAACCGTGCACCGTGACATGAAACCTGTCGGTCAAAAGCGGCGCCCCCTTGAGCCCATAGGCGCGGCGAAAATGCTCCGCGGTATTGGCGATGCGAACCGCGGCTGCCTGATCGGGAAAGATCGAGAAAAACAAACCGTCTAATCGTTGGACAGAGAGCCCCGGGAAACAAGGCTCCGCGACCCCGCGGTCTGACTTACGCACTCTACGCATGGCCTTGACGTCTCCCTCTTCAGTCCCACCAGAAAAACCACCAGTCATGCGCCATGAGTCCGGCGGCGAGCACGCTGTAAGAACCGGTCCCCTGATCGACGATATCGTTGCAATAAGCATATTGGACGCGAGCCAGTTGAATGGCTTCATCGCGTGTAGCCGGTTTGCGTGCGACCTTAAGATCGATCGTGTCGCGCCCTAGTCCCACAAGCTCCGCGCCATAGGTGTCGCGCCAATGACGCAACGCGGAGACATGATATTCCGGTGCGGGACATTCGTTCCAATTGCCCCAATGTAGGTGGGCGGGAATGGTGGTGGAATCGTCGGTGGGCACGAGCACGATGTACACCTTGGGGAAAGGCTCTCCCGTCATCAAATCGTGCGCTATGGATAAGCCCGTTGAGCGAGACTCCTCAGTGGGCCAGTCGCCTAGAGGCGCTTCATGTTCGTCTTCCAAACGATAAGCGGGATAAGCCGGATGGTATTCGTGTGGCGCGGCCAAAGCCGCCGCGCGTTGGTCGAGGCGCATGCGGAAAAGGTCTTCCGGAAAATTAATTGCCGAAGCGGCAGATAAGCATTCGGCGACTGAGCGCCGCGGCCATTGAGGGTGGAAGGGCTCAAGCACATTTCCGACATCCGTGCCAACCACGACTGGCGCCCCACGACCAGCGGCTTTCAATTCCTGCCACGTCGCAAAGGCACTCTCACCCTTTGTTTCCATAATCTCGAACGGGAAATTGGCAAGAACCTGCGCGCGCCACTCGGCGCGCTGTTGGGCGAAAGGTGCTTCCTCATACAAGATCGTTGCTCCCACGCTATCACCGAGAGGGCCCCTCATAAGGCCTTGACCGCAACTTTGAATACATGAGAACATATAGGGAACGCAATACCTATTTTCGTATGTGGCCCGTTCAGGACCAGCACCCATGAGCTATGACTTGGAGTTCTACTTTGAACCCGAGATCCGGCGATCGCGCATCTTGGAGTATTTCGCCGCGCGCAAGCGTTTCAAAGTAGAAGATGACAAGGTCGTCTATGCGCATTCGGACACCGGCGTCTATTTCTTCATGAGGCTTGGGAGCGGCAGGAACATCCTGCTGCAGAGGACGGTGGTCTCCGCTGAGTTCGAGATCAATTACGGCCGGTCCGGCTATTTCGGCATTGAGGCCGAGAAAGAGATGGCCGCGTTTGTGGCCGCGTTTCAGCCGCGGATCCACGATCCTCAAATGCGTGGCATGGGCGATGGGCCATATTCACGTGACGGCTTTCTCAATGGTTGGAATTTCGGCAATGTGTTTGCCGTCTACAGCGCCTTATCTCGCGACCCGGATTGGGGCTTCACCTCGCTGCCAGCGGACAGACTCCGCGCGGACTGGGAGTGGAACTATCATAGCGACGAACGGCACTGGCGCAGGCCGAGTTTGTTTGTGCCTATCATCATGTACTTTCGCATCGAAGGACGTTTGAGCCGCGTCGCCGTCTGGCCGACCGGGAGCCCGATTTCGCTGCCGAAAGTTGATCATGTCCTGATCGGCCGAGTCGTCTCGGGCGAGAAACGCTTCGGTCTCGCGCCCTGGTCAGAAGTCCTGGACGTCATTCAGCGTGCCGGCCTCGACACGGCGAAGGACACGCTCGATATAGCTTATCTCACGATACCGCCGCTGATAGCGAACTGGGTCGCCAACATTCCTCTGATCGAGGTTGAAGCACTCGAACGCCTGCGTCCGGATCAAATCCTCGACGATGAACTAATCGCGGCCGCTCGAGACTTCAAACGCGATCACGTGGCGAAGTCCGATGAGGCCTGAGGACCGCGTCGCCACTCGCCCGCACTGACGCTTCACCGCCAAAGTAAATGACTTAATGTGCGTCTTTTGATGAAAGTGAAGTGGCTACCTTCACTCCCACTCAATCGTCCCAGGCGGCTTGCTCGTGACGTCGTAGACCACGCGATTAACGCCCTTCACCTCATTAATAATCCGCGTCGCCACCGCGCCGATGAATTTCATATCGAACGGATAAAAATCCGCGGTCATGCCGTCAGTCGACGTCACCGCGCGCAGGCCAACGACAAAATCGTAGGTGCGGAAATCGCCCATGACGCCGACGGTGCGCACCGGCAAGAGCACGGCGAAGGCTTGCCAGATATCGTCGTAGAGGCCGGCGCGGCGGATTTCCTCGATGAAGACGTCGTCGGCGAGGCGCAGGATGTCGAGCTTTTCGCGGGTGATCGCGCCCGGGCAACGGATGGCGAGGCCGGGGCCGGGAAATGGATGGCGGCCGACGAAGGCGTCGGGCAGGCCGAGCTCGCGGCCGAGGGCGCGGACTTCGTCCTTGAACAATTCGCGCAGCGGCTCGACCAGCTTCATGTTCATGCGCGCGGGCAAGCCGCCGACATTGTGGTGCGATTTTATGGTCACCGACGGGCCGCCGGTGAACGACACGCTCTCGATGACGTCGGGATAGAGCGTGCCCTGCGCCAAAAATTCGGCACCGCCGAGCTTTTTTGCTTCCGTCTCGAACACGTCGATGAACAATTTGCCGATGGTCTTGCGCTTAATTTCGGGATCCTCGACGCCGGCAAGCGCGTCGAGAAAAGTATCGGCCGCGTCCACATGGACCAGTGGAATGTTGTAAGCGCCGCGAAACAGCGCCACGACCTTCTCGGCTTCGCCAAGCCGCAACAGCCCGTGATCGACGAACACGCAAGTGAGCTGATCGCCGATCGCTTCGTGGATCAGGACCGCGGCGACTGCGGAATCGACGCCGCCGGACAGCCCGCAGATCACTCTGGCCTTGCCGACCTGGCGGCGGATTTTCTCAATCGCCTCGTCCTTGAAGGCGCGCATGGTCCAGTCGCCGGCGCAGCCCGCGATGTTGCGCACGAAATTGCGCAGGATGGCGGCGCCGTGCGGGGTGTGCACGACTTCGAGATGGAATTGGGTGGCGTAGAACTTGCGCTTGTCGTCGGCGATCATGGCGATCGGCGCATTGGCCGAGGTGCCGATGGCGGTAAATCCTTGCGGCGGCTTGGTGACCCGGTCGCCATGGCTCATCCAGACCGGATAGCGCTGGCCGACCTGCCAGACGCCGTCGGTGAGCGGCGACGGTATCGTCAGCTCGACCTCGGCGCGGCCGAACTCGCGGTGATGGCCGGCTTCGACCTTGCCGCCGAGCTGGTGCGCCATGGCCTGCTCGCCGTAGCAGATGCCGAGCACCGGCAGGCCGGCCTGGTAGATCGCCATTGGGGCGAGCGGCGCGTCTTTGTCGAGCACCGAGGCCGGTCCGCCGGAGAGGATGACCGCCTTCGGCTGCATCTCGCGCAGCGCGCTTTCAGCCTTCTGAAACGGCGCGATCTCGCAATAGACCCCCTCCTCGCGCACCCGCCGGGCGATGAGCTGGGTGACCTGCGAGCCGAAATCGACGATGAGAATCTTGTCGTGGGATGCCGTGTTGCTGGAAGGTGCCGTGTTGCTGGAAGTTGCCATGGGCGAATCTAGGGGAGTCGCCTCGATCTGTCGAGCATTTGCTGGAGCGTTCATCCGGTGCGCCGCAAGAGGCTGACGAAAAACCCGTCGGTCTCGGTCCGGCGCGGCGTCATCAGCAAACCTTCGTCTGAGATAAGCGCCGCGCGGGTAAAAAGATAGGCGCGCTCGCCCAGTGCATGGGCCAGTTCGGCGGGTTTTTCCACGGAAAAATCCGGGTTTCGCCCGACAAAGTCCCGCACCTGGTCGCCGTTCTCCTCGTTGAGCACCGAGCAGGTGATGTAAGCGATGCGGCCCTTCGGCTTGGTCAGCGCCACGGCGCGGTCGAGCAGCGTGGCCTGCTGCTTCATCCGTTCGGCCAGCGCGCCGGGGCGGATGCGCCATTTGGCGTCGGGATTGCGCCGCCACGTGCCGGTGCCGGTGCAGGGCGCGTCGATCAGCACCAGATCGGCGCGGCCTACGAGATCGGTCAGCACGTCGCTCTCGCCGCGGGGGGTGCGCACCTGGATGTTGCGCGCGCCGGCCCGCGCGAGGCGTTCATGGATCGGCACCAGCTGGCGCTTGTCGATGTCGGTGGCGTAGATCTGGCCGCGATTTTCCATCACCGCCGCGAGCGCCAGCGTCTTGCCTCCGGCGCCGGCGGCAAGATCGATCACCTGCTCGCCCGGCTTGGCGCCGGCGAAGATTGCGGCAAGCTGCGAGCCCTCGTCCTGGATTTCGATCAAGCCCTTGCGAAAGGCCGGCTCGGCATGGATCGCCGGGCTTCGGGCATCGGCGGACATTTGGATGCGCAGCCCGAGCGGCGACCACCGCGTCGGCTCGACGTTCAGATGGGCGAGTTTTGGCAGCACCTCCTCGCGCTCGGCTACGAGCGTGTTGACGCGCATATCGAGCGGCGCGCGGCTCGCCAGCGCCTCGCCCTCGGCGCCGCGCTCGTCACCGAAGACCCGCGCGAAATAGGGATCGAGCCAATCCGGGTATTCGCCTTGCACGGCTGGCGGCGCAAGGCTGAGCGAACGGGCATCGAACGCCGCCCGCTCGCTTTCCGTCAACGGCGCCGGCGCAAAGCGTTCACCGCTGCACAGCGCCGCGATCGCCGCCACGTCAAGCCCGCGCTCGCGATGCAGCATGCCGAGCAACACCGCGCGCGGGCTCGCCTCGCCCATGAGCCAGCCGGAAGACGCCCTGCGGCGCAGCGCGTCATAGACCAGCCCGGCAATTGCGGCGCGGTCGGACGAGCCGGCGAAACGGTGCGACAGACCCCAGTCCTTGAGCACGTCCACAGCCGGCCGCCGCCGCGCTTCGATGTCGGCGAGGATTTCAATGGCGCCGGATAGACGAGCCGACGGCGTCATGGCGAAGGCCGCGGCGCTGGCGGCGGCAAAAGATTACTTTTTCTTCTTCGCGCTTTTCTTGGCAATTGTCTTGGCCTTGATAGCGGCAGCACGGTGCGCTCCCGGCGTATCGTGCCAGCGCCCGCGCCGGCGCAGTTCCCGTATCGCTTCGGCCAAATCGTGGACATGAATGCCTTTCGGAGCTTTGCCGGCGTGTACGCTGTTCAACATGCGGCGCAGCAAATCGTCGTCGTGCTCGTCGCGGTAGGGTTTGAGATCGAGATCCTTCGGCACTTTGGTGAGCCGCTCGTCACCGATGTGTTTGACGTATTTCTGCATGAACGCGTCGTATTTGCGCCAGGTGATCCCGGCGGCGCGCACCGCCGCCTCCTCGGCGCGCGTGGCGATCTGATGGGCGTGGAGGTAATGCAGGCCGAGTTGGTCGATCAGCGTCTTCTCGACCTCCTCGTGCAGGATGAGAAAGCGATCGGTGTCGACCTTGCGGCCGCGGAATTTGAAGAATTGCGGCATGTGACGGTCGATATAGATCGTCTTGCCGTTGAGGCTGTAGCCGGCGAGATAGGGAATGTCGTGGCTGCGGTCGAGTTTCTTGACGCGCCGGCAGATCGCATCGAGCGCGCGATCCATCATCAGGCTCGAGACGTACCATTCCGGCAACCGGAGCTTTTTGTGCGGGGCGGTGGGATGGCAATAATCAAGCGGCATGACTTTGAATCCTTTTAGCGCAGCGTCAGCACCTCGACGATGTAGATCACCCACATGATCGCGAGCACAAGCGCGCCTACGCCATACAACATTCCGCGCAGCCGAACGATGTTGCTCGTCACATGCACGTAGGCGTGCAGAACGCGGAAGATCACGAACACCCAGGCCAGCGCCACGAACACGATGCCGGCGAGGTGCGTCACATATTCGAGGATCGTCAGGACGTAGAACAGAACCGGCAGCTCGAACTGATTGGCGAACGCGTTGGCGACCTGCGTCGTGCGCTTAGGCCATTTCGGTTCGCGCAATGCGATATTGTCTGGCTGCACCGCGCCCGAGCTGAAATCGCCGGTGCGCAACGCCGCCATCCAGAACAGCAGCACCAAGGTGAGGATCACCTCGACGAACAACGGCAACAAGATCGTTTGAACGGACATGGGTGTAAATTCTCCGGCTGCAAATTCTTCCGCGAATTGTCCGTCCTACCACGGCGCGCCGCACGCCGCCAATGTCGCAGCCTCACAGCTTGACGCTGATCGCGGTCTCGCCGTCGTCGTCGAGCAGCGCGCTGCGCCAGGTCTTGCCGTCGAACAACGCCTTGCGCACGGCGTCGGCCGTGCCGCCGTGATTCAGATTGGCGGTAATGAGCGTACCGCCGGTGCGCAACAGGCCGCGCAACGTCTTGTGCAGCGCCGGTGATGGCGTGTGGCCGTCGAAAAAAACGACGTCGTAGCCGGGATCGAGCGTCGGCAGCACGGCGCCGAAATCGCCTTCGTGCACGGTGATGCGATGATCCATCGCGGCAGCCGCGATGTTGTCGCGGGCGAGCTGCACGTGTTCGGGATCACGCTCGATAGTGTCGACGGTCGAGTCCGGCGCACCGGATGCGAACGACAGCGCGGTGTAGCCAAGCGCCGTGCCCAATTCCAGGATACGGCGCGCATTGGCCGCCGCCGCCAACGCCGCCAGCAGCGGACCATTGTCGTAGGGATAAGCACCGCAGCCGTGACGCGCGCGGTGCGCGTCGGTAGCCGCTTTCACTTTCGCGAATGGGTCGGCCGCACCGGCCATGACAGGACCCTAGCTTCGGCTCGGATAGTTCGGGCTCTCGCGCGTGATGGTGACGTCGTGGACGTGGCTCTCGCGCAAGCCGGCACCGGAGATGCGCACGAATTCCGCCTTGTCGTGAAACTCGGTCAGATCTTTCGCGCCGACATAGCCCATGGCGGCGCGCAAGCCGCCGATCAGCTGGTGCAACACGTTGGCCACCGGCCCTTTGTAGGGGACCTGGCCCTCGATACCTTCCGGCACCAGCTTGAGCGTGTCCTTGATTTCCTGCTGGAAATAACGGTCGGCCGAGCCGCGCGCCATGGCGCCGACGGAGCCCATGCCGCGATAGGTTTTGTAGGAACGGCCCTGAAACAGGAATACCTCGCCCGGTGTCTCGTCGGTGCCGGCAAGCAGCGAACCGACCATGGCGCAATCGGCGCCGGACGCCACGGCTTTGGCGAGATCGCCGGAATATTTGATGCCGCCGTCGGCGATCACCGGCGTGTTGCTCTTTTTCGCCACCTCGACCGAATCCATGATCGCGGTGAGCTGCGGCACGCCGACACCGGCAACGATGCGCGTGGTGCAGATCGAGCCCGGCCCGATGCCGACCTTGATGGCGTCGGCGCCGGCATCGATCAGCGCCTTGGCGCCTTCGGCGGTGGCGATATTGCCCGCCACCACTTGCACCGCATTCGACATCCGCTTGATGCGGGTGACGGTCTCGAGCACGCGCCGGGAATGGCCGTGCGCGGTGTCGACGACGACGAGGTCGACGCCGGCCTCGATCAGTCTTTCACTGCGCGCATAACCTGCTTCGCCGACCGAGGTGGCGGCGGCGACCCGCAACCGGCCCTGCTCGTCCTTGCAGGCATTGGGATTGGCCACAGCCTTCTCGATGTCCTTCACCGTGATCAGGCCGACGCAGCGGTAGTCGTTGTCGACGACGAGGAGTTTCTCGATGCGGTGCTGGTGGAGAAGCCGCTTGGCCTCGTCCTGGCCGACGCTCTCGCTCACCGTGACGAGGCGCTCCTTGGTCATCAGCTCGGACACTTTTTGCCGCCTGTCGGTGGCAAAGCGCACGTCGCGGTTGGTGAGAATGCCGACCAGCTTGCCGGCGCGGCCGTTGCCGCCGCCTTCGACCACTGGAATGCCGGAAATGCGATGCTCCTGCATCAGCGTCAGCGCGTCCGCGAGCGTGGCGTCCGGCTGGATGGTGACGGGGTTCACCACCATGCCGGATTCGAATTTCTTCACCTGGCGCACCTGCGCCGCCTGAATATCGGGCTCGAGATTGCGGTGAATGACGCCGATGCCGCCGGCCTGCGCCATGGCGATCGCCATATGGGCTTCGGTCACGGTGTCCATGGCGGACGCGATAATCGGGATATTGAGCGACACGTTGCGCGTGATGCGCGACCGGATGTCCACGTCCGACGGCAGGACATCGGACAGGCCCGGCTTCAACAGCACGTCGTCGAAGGTGTATGCTTCGCGCGGTATGTCCCTGGAAGTCACTGCCATTGCCAACTCCGCGTAGCCTAAATTGCGGGCCGGCCCTCGGGGTGACGCCTTGCGAACGAGCGGACTAAAATCCCCTCGCCCAACTGGATCGCCCGCTTCTGGGGCCCGCTTTTGGGTTGGCGGCGGTCGATAGCACGCCTTGACGATAAATAATAGCCATCACGGCTGAAAACAGGTGGAAACGTCATGAAGAACCGGTTCAATCGTCGGGAATTCGGCCTTGGCGCCTTGGCTGCGAGCACCACGCTTGCGCGTGCGGGCCGCCCGGCCCGCGCGCAAACCGCGCCGGTGAAGATTCGCGTCGGCTGGGTAGTGGTGCCGGCCTCCTTGGCGCCGCTCATCCTTGAGAAGAAGGACATTCTCAAGCACTTCGGCCAGTCCTACATCGCCGAGGCGACGCGCTTCGAAGGCACGCCGCCGGTCATCACCGCGCTGGCATCCGGCGAGCTCGACATCGGGCCGCTGGCATTCTCCTCCTTCGGCCTCGCCATCCAGAACGCCCATATGGAGGACCTGCGCGTGATCAGCGACGAAATCCAGGACGGCGTCGCGGGCCACGGCTCGAACGAGTTCATGGTGCTCAAGGACGGGCCGGTCAAAACCGTGGCCGACCTCAAGGGCAAGGTGCTCGCCACCAACGCCATGGGCAGCGCCGTCGACATCGCCATGCGGGCGATGTTGCGCAAGAACGGCCTCGAAGCCAACAAGGACTACACCATCGTCGAGGCGCCCTTCCCGGCCATGCGCGCGGTGCTGTCGGAGAAAAAGGCCGACCTGATCAGCGCGGTGCCGCCGTTCTCGCTCGATCCGCAATTGCGCGACATCGCGAGCACGCTATTCACGCAAAAGGAAGCATTCGGCATTACTCAGCTCACCATGTGGACGGCGCGCACCGGCTTCATCCAGCAGAACCGCGCCGCGCTGGTCGATTTTCTGGAGGACGTGGTGCGCGCGGTGCGCTGGTTTACCGATCCGAACAACCACGAGGAAGCCGTCGCCATCGTGGCGCGGTTGAACAAGGCGCCGCCGGCGCGCATGGCATGGGCATTCGGCGAGCGCGATCAATATCGCGACCCGAACGGCATGCCGAACATGGCCGCGCTGCAAAACAACCTGCAACTGCAAAAACAGGTCGGCTTCCTCAAGGACGATATCGACGTGAAGAAGTATTCCGACCTGAGCATGGTTACTGAAGCGGCGAAACGCTTGGGATGATTTTACGGGGCGGGAAGTCAAAGTCGCAGGCCGCCGTGGCGCCTGCGCTGGTCCACTGCGGGGGCGCAGAGTAGATTGCGCTGATGCGAGAATCACCGCCGTTGCGGCGTGACCGATGCCGGCTCAGGCTGCCGATTGCCGTGATCCTTTTGCTCGCCGTGCTTCCGGCACGCGCGCAGGATTCTTCGGCTCCAGAATCTTTCCGTCGATGAGCGGCGCTGCACCGGACTATGGCGCGCAACGGTCGAGGAGCGCGTCGCATCGTGCACGACGCTGATCGATTCCGGCCGCTACCCGCCGGTCAATCTCGCCATTCTGCACGACAACCGCGGCATGGCGTTCCGCGCCAAAGGCGACCTGACCGACGCGCGCTCGGATTTCGACCAGGCGATCGGCCTTAATCAAAACTATACGCGCGCCTATGCCAATCGCGGCAATCTCGCGTTCGCGCAGCGCGATTTCGACGGCGCCATCGCCGATTTCGACCAGGCGATCAAGCTCGACTCGACCGATGCGGGCCTGTTCATGGCGCGCGGCAATGCCTACGACGGCAAGGGTGACGTCGACCGCGCCATCGTCGATTACAACGAGGCGATCCGGCTGTCGCCCAATTACGCCTCGGCCTACTTCAACCGCGGGCTGGCGTTTCGCCACAAGGGCGATCTCGACCGTGCGATTGCCGATTACGACCAGGCGATTCGGCTCGATCCGAAAAACATCTCCGCCATCAACAACCGCGGTATTGCCTGGTTCCAGAAAGGCGATCTCGACCGTGCCATCGCCGATTACAATCAGGCGATCCGGCTCGATCCCAGTCTGGCTGCCGCCTACAACAATCGCGGCGATGCGCTGCGCGCCAAGGGCGACTTCGTCCACGCCACCGCCGATTTCGATCGCGCCATCAAGATCTCACCGCAGTTCGTTGTCGCTTATGACAACCGCGGCCTCGTCTCGTATCAGCAAAAGGACTACGACCGCGCCATCGCCGATTTTACTGTGGCGATCGAGCTCGATCCCAAGAACGTCCTGGCCTACGCCAATCGCGGCAACGCCTATGCCGACAAGGGCGACCGCGACGCCGCACTCGCCGATTACGACGCGGCCGTACGCCTTGATCCCAACAATGCCGATGTTCGCTACGACCGCGGCCTGGCCTTGCGCAGGAACAGCGATCTCGATCGCGCCATCGCCGATCTCAGCGAGGCGGTCCGTCTCAATCCGCGGCTGGCGGGAGCCTTCAACGAGCGCGGCTATGCCTTTTATCAAAAGCGCGATTTTGACCGCGCCATCGCCGACTACGATGCGGCGATCGGGCTCAACCCGCAATTCGCCGTCGCCTACAACAATCGCGGTAATGCCTATGACGACAAGGGCGATCCCGGCCGCGCCATCGCCGACTACACTGCGGCGCTGCGCATCGATCCCACCTACGCCGCCGCGTACTACAATCGCGGGATTGCCTGGCGCCACAAAGGCGATCCCGATCGGGCCATTGCCGACTACGACCAGGCGATCAAGCTCAATCCGACGCCTGCGGCCTACAACAATCGCGGCAGCGCCTGGGCCGCCAAAGGCGAGACCGACCGCGCGCTGGTCGATCTCGATCAAGCAATAAAACTCGATCCGCGTTTGCCCGACGCCTACATCAACCGCGGCAACGCCAAGCGCGAACGGCTCGATCTCGCCGCCGCTATCGTCGACTACACCCTCGCCATCTCGCTGTCGCCGAACGCGGCGCTGGCCTATTACAACCGCGCCTGGGCCCATTACCTCGCCGGCGAGAGCGCCGATGCGCTTGCCGACGCCAATCGCGCCATTGAAATCGATGACCATTCGGCGAGCGCATTCTCCACGCGCGGCCTGGTCCGCGAAAAGATGGGCGATGCCGAGGGCGCGATTGCCGATTTCCGCCAGGCGCTCAAGCTCGATCCAAAATTCCAGCAGCCGGCCGACGGTCTGCAACGGCTTCAAAAAGCCGGCCCCCCGAAAAGCCAATAGCCCGCGCATGCCGCCGAAACTGAATGACCGCGTCGTGCCGCTGATCGTCGCCGTGGCGTTGTTCATGGAGAACATGGACTCCACGGTGATTGCGACCTCGCTGCCGGCCATTGCACGCGCGCTGGGCACCAACCCGCTGGCCTTGAAACTCGCGGTTACCTCTTATCTGCTCTCGCTTGCCATCTGCATTCCGGCCAGCGGCTGGACCGCCGACCGCTTCGGCGCCCGCAACGTGTTTCGCATCGCCATCGGCGTTTTCATCCTCGGCTCGATCGGCTGCGCGGCATCGCACTCGCTTACGGAATTCGTCATCGCCCGCATTGTCCAGGGCATGGGCGGCGCGATGATGACGCCGGTCGGCCGGCTGATCATGGTGCGCAGCATCGACAAGCACCTGCTGCTCAACGCCATGGCGCTCGTCACGGTACCGGCGCTGATCGGGCCGATCTGCGGCCCGCCGCTCGGCGGCTTCATCACCACTTACGCATCTTGGCATTGGATTTTTTTGATCAACGTGCCGATCGGGCTCGTCGGCATCGTCGCGGCGACACGCTTTATTCCCAACGTGCGGGCCGAGCTTCGCCACCCGTTCGATTTCACAGGCTTCGTCCTGTCCGGCCTCGGCATCGGCGGGCTTGCCTTCGGGCTTTCGGTGATGGGACTGGACTTCCTGCCGGTCGGCGTCGTCGCCGCGCTGCTCGGCGTCGGCGCTGTTTCCACGATTGCCTATGTGTTCCATGCCAAGCGCACGCCGGCGCCGATCCTCGATCTCAACCTGCTCAAGCTGCCAACATTCCGGGCCAGCATCATCGGCGGCTTTTTGTTTCGGCTCGGCGTCGGCGCGCTACCCTTCCTGCTGCCGCTGTTGCTGCAGATCGGTTTTCACCTGACGCCGTTTCAATCCGGCCTGATCACTTTCACCAGTGCGCTCGGCTCGATGTTCATGAAGGCCGCCGTCGCCAGCGTGCTCAAGCGCTTCGGTTACCGCAACGTGCTGCTCTACAACAGCCTGATCAGCAGCGTCTTCCTGATGGCCTGCGCAACGTTCGTGCCGGGCATGCCGTTCTGGGCGATGATCGCGATCCTGTTGTCCGGCGGCTTCTTCCGCTCGCTGCAATTCACCAGCATCAACACCATCGCCTATGCGGAGATCGATCCACCGCTGCTGAGCCGCGCCACCGCACTTACCGCGGCCGCGCAACAACTATCGCTATCGACCGGCGTCGCCGTCGGCGCGCTGGTGGTCGAGATGACGCTGCGGTTGCGGCATGAGACAACGATGAGCGCCGTGGATTTTCCGCCGGCGTTTCTTGTCATCGGCGCGCTGGCGGCGACCGCGGCGCTGATCTTCTACCGTCTCGCACCCGACGCCGGCGAGGAGCTCTCGGGGCGCAGGGTCGTGCAGGCGCAGGTGGCCGATTAACGGCCCTGAGCGCCGCGAAAGCCGCGCGCCAGCAAATAAAGCTCCGCCGAATCGCTGCGGCTTGCTGGCGGCTTGACGTGTTTGACCGTCGCAAAATCGCGCTTCAGTTCGGCAAGCAGTGTTGCTTCAGTGCCGCCCTGCAGCACTTTGCAGACAAAGGATCCGCCTTCGGCCAGCACCTCGCGGGCAAACTGGACTGCGGCTTCGGCCAGCGCCATGATGCGCAGGTGATCGGTCTTGCGGTGGCCGGTGGCGTTCGCCGCCATGTCGGAAAGCACCACGTCAACTTTGCCGCCGAGCATGGCCTTCAGATGCTCCGGCGCCGCTTCGTCGAGAAAGTCGAGCTTTAGGAATTCGACGCCCACGATCGGTTTCATGTCGAGAATATCGAGCGCGATGACGCGGCCTTTCGCGCCGACGCGCTGCACGGCGATCTCGCTCCAGCCGCCGGGAGCGGCGCCCAGATCGACAACGCGCGTGCCCGGTTTGAGCACATGATATTTGTCGTCGATTTCGGCGAGCTTATAGGCGGCGCGGGAGCGAAAGCCTTCGCGCTTGGCGCGCATCACGTAAGGGTCGCGGAGCTGGCGCTCGAGCCAGGTCCGCGACGACAATGTGCGCGGCTTCTCGTCCTTGAGCCAAGCCATCTCTAAGCAGCTATCCTAATCAGCCATCTCTAATCAACCATGGCCGGTCAAGCCTCGCCCCATACGCCGTCCTCGCGCATCATCTCGACCAGCATGCCCTCGCGCAGGCCACGGTCGGCGACGCGCAGCCGCGGGCAAGGATAGAAGCGGCGGATGGCGTCGAGGATGGCGCAGCCGGCGAGCACGAGGTCGGCGCGTTCGGCGCCGATGCACGGGTTGGCCGCGCGTTCGTCGAAACTCATGACCATGAGCTCGGCGACCACGCGGGAAATTTCCTCATCCGCCAGCCAGCAGCCGTCGACCCTGCGGCGGTCGTAGCGCTTGAGTTGCAAGAACACGCCGGCGATCGTCGTCACCGTGCCGGAGGTACCGAGCATGTGAAAACCGTTTGGATCATGCGGATGGGCGGCGGCAAATTTTTCGACGAAGACCGCGACCTCCCGCACCATGGCCTCGTACGTCGCCGGCGAAACAACATGGCCGCCATAGCGCTCAGCCAGCGTGACGACACCGAGCGGCAGCGACGCCCAGCCGACAATGTCCGGCTTCGGCGGCCCACGCCGGCCGGCGGCCGGCCGGCTGAGCCGCACCAATTCCGACGAACCGCCGCCGATGTCGAACAGGATGACGCCCGAGGCCGCCGGATCGAACAGCTCGGTGCAGCCGGTAGCGGCGAGCCGCGCTTCGGTCGCCGAATCGATGATCTCGAGCTCGAGGCCGGCCTGCTCGGCGACGCGGCTGCGGAACGCCTCGCCGTTCTCGGCGGCGCGGCAGGCCTCGGTGGCGATGAGGCGCGCACGCAAAACGCCGCGCGCGCTCATCTTGTCGCGGCAGACCTGCAGCGCCTCGACCGCGCGCGCAATCGCCGCCTCGCTGATGCGGCGCGAGGCGGCGACGCCCTCGCCGAGCCGGATGATGCGGGAGAAGGCGTCGACGACGCGGAAGCCGTCGCCGGCAGGCCGGGCGATCAGCAGACGGCAATTGTTGGTGCCGAGATCGAGCGCCGCATAGGTCGCGCCGGCTCGCCCATCGGCCGGCTCATGCCAGCCGTCGCCACGGGAATCGTGGCGGAGGCCGTATGGCGTTCGACGACCCCAGCGGGGGCGGCGCGGGCCCCCTCTGGCGTCGAGGCCGCCGTTGGGCGGGGCCTCGTCGTCCATCCAAAAACCTTCCCGCTACGGCCGGAGCACGGCGGCTCGACGGCGCGGCTGTTCAAGTCCAAATCGGGCAAACTGTAGCAGCCGAGGCCCCAAGGGCAATACTGTGCTTTACACTGTGCTTTCTTGGGCATGAGCCATGCCCGCGCGCCTTCTTGTCGCGGTGGGCCAACTCCATTATGTCAGCGCCACAAGGCTTTACGGGCAAGGCTTTACGGGATTAACAGCCATGAATTTACAGCAGTCCGCCAAGGACCGCGCGGAACAATTGACCGCGGATAGATTATCGGTCGAGAAATTTGCCGTCGGCCAGTCGGTGCCGCGCAAGGAAGACCCCATGCTGTTGCGCGGCCAGGGGCACTATACCGACGACATCGCCCTGCCCGGCCAAGCCTATGCGGTGATGGTGCGCAGCCAGAACGCCCACGGCGTCATCCGCTCCATCGACACCGAAGCGGCGCGCAAAATGCCCGGCGTGCTCGGCGTCTATACCGCCGCCGATCTGAAGGGCTATGGCCCGCTCAAATGCGTCGTGCCGTTCAACAATCGCGACGGCTCGCCGATGAAGAAGCCGCTGCGCGAGGCGCTGGCGGTTGGCAAGGTGCGCTATGTCGGCGATCCGGTCGCATACGTCGTGGCCGAGACCGTGCATGCCGCCAAGGATGCCGCCGAAGCGGTCGTCGTCGATATCGAATCGCTGCCTTCCATCACCACCGCGGAAGCCGCAGCCCAACCCGGCGCGCCGCAGCTCTACGACGACGTGCCGGGCAATGTGGCGCTCGATTATCACTATGGCGACGCCGAAGCGGTCAAAGCCGCCTTCGCCAAGGCCGCTCACGTCACCAAGCTGCAACTCGTCAACAGCCGGCTCGTGGTCGCCGCCATGGAGCCGCGCGCCGCGCTCGCCGCTTATGACGGCCAACGTTTTACGCTCTATGTGGGCTCGCAAGGCGTGTTCGGCATGCGCGCCAACATCGCCGAAGCGCTCGGCATGACGGCGAAGGACGTGCGCGTGCTCACCGGTCAGGTCGGCGGCTCGTTCGGCATGAAGGCGGCGGTATTTCCCGAATACATTTGTATGCTGCACGCCGCGCGCGCGCTCGGCCGCCCGGTGAAATGGACCGACGAGCGCTCCGGCAGTTTCGTCTCCGATAGCCACGGGCGCAATCACGACGTTACCGGCGAGCTGGCACTCGATGCCGACGGCAAATTTTTAGCGGTGCGCCTGACCAGCTACGCCAATGTCGGAGCCTTCCTGTCGCCGGTGGCGCCGATGCCCGGCACGCTCAATGCAGTGAAGAACGTACAGGGCATGTACCGCACGCCGCTGATCGAGGTCTCGACGAAGGTCATGTTCACCAACACCTCGCATGTGTCCGCCTATCGCGGCGCCGGCCGGCCCGAGGGCAACTACTACATGGAGCGCCTGGTTGACGCCGCCGCCGTCGAGATGGGCATCGATCGCATGGCGCTGCGCAAGCGCAACCAGATCGCACCGCGCGACCTGCCGTACAAGACCGCTTCAGGCGGCACCTATGACAGCGGCGACTTTGCCGCGCTGACCAAGCAAGCATTCGAGTTCGCCGACGGCAAAGGCTTTGCCAAGCGCAAGCGCGAAAGCGCGCGGCGCGGCAAGCTGCGTGGGCTCGGCATCGGCAACTTCCTTGAAGTCACCGCTCCTCCATCCAAGGAGCTCGCCGACATAAAATTCAATCCCGACGGCACGGTGACGCTGGCGACCGGCACGCTGGATTTCGGCATGGGCCACGCCACGCCGTTCGCGCAAGTGTTGAGCGACCGGCTCGGCATTCCGTTCGAGAAAATCTCGCTGCTGCAGGGCGACAGCGACAAGCTCGCCATGGGCGGCGGCTCCGGCGGCTCAAAATCGATCATGCATACCGGCTCCGCGATCGTCGAAGCCGCGGCGAAAGTCATCGAGAAGGGCAAGGAGCTGGCCGCACACGCGCTCGAGGCGGCGCCGTCCGACATCGGCTTCGATCATGGCAACTTCACCATCGTCGGCACCGATCGCGCCATCTCGATCATGGACTTGGCGGAAAAGCTCCACAACGGCACAAAGCCGCCGGGTGACGCGCCGCAATCGCTTGACGTCACCCATGTCAGCGATGGCCCCAGCGCTTCCACTTACCCCAACGGCTGCCATATCGCCGAAGTCGAAGTCGATCCGGACACCGGTGTCGTCGAGATCGCAAAATATTCCTGCGTCAACGATTTCGGCACCGTCATCAATCCACTGATCGTCGAAGGCCAGCTGCACGGCGGCGTGGCGCAAGGCATCGGCCAAGCGCTGATGGAGAAGACGGTCTATGATGGCGACGGTCAACTCCTCACCGGCTCGTTCATGGATTACGCCATGCCGCGCGCCGCCGACGTGCCGTCATTCACGCTCGCCGATCATCCGGCGCCGGCAACGACCAACCCGCTCGGCGTCAAAGGCTGTGGCGAGGCCGGCTGCGCCGGCGCGCTGACATCGGTGATGAACGCGGTGATCGACGCGCTCGGCGACCGCGGCATCCGCCATATCGATATGCCGCTGACGCCGGCGCACGTCTGGCAGGCGCTGCAGGCCGCGAAGGCCGACAGCCCGCAATGACGCAGGTCGTTTCCGTCCAGTCGATCCGGCCGGCGGAGTTGCGGTTCATCGCCGCCGTCTGCGCGGCGCACATGATGAGCCATTATTACATGCTCATGCTGGCGCCTTTGTTCGTCTTCATCCGCGCCGATTTCAATGTCAGCTATACCGAGCTCGCTCTGGCGCTGACCGTGTTCAACGTGGTCTCCGGCGTGCTGCAGACACCGGTCGGCTTTCTGGTCGACCGCGTCGGCGCCCGCGTCGTGCTGATCGCCGGCTTGGCGCTATCCAGCATCGCCTATGCGGTCGCCGGCATCGTCGGTTCCTACTGGGTCTTCATCGCGATGTACGGCGTCGCCGGCCTCGGCAACACCGTGTTTCACCCGTCCGACTATTCGCTGCTGTCGCATCACGCGCCGCCGGAACGGCTCAGCCATGTCTTCTCGTTTCACACCTTCGCCGGCATGGTCGGCTCGGCTATCGCTCCGGTGACCCTGCTCTACATGCAAAGCATGTACGGCTGGCGTGGCGCTTATATCGGTGCCGCCATTTTTGGCTTGCTGGTTCTCCTGGTGCTGATTGCGCAACCCGAGCCCGCCGCCGCAATCAAGCCGGTCGCGAAAAGCGTGGCAAAAGGACGCCCCGCCGTCAGCGATGTCGGTTGGCGCCTCCTGCTGTCGCCGCCGATCCTGCTCAACCTGGCCTATTTCACTTTGACGTCGATCATGAGCGGTGGACTCAACACCTACCTCGTGGTCGCGCTCGGCGCCTTGCATGGAACCGCGCCGGCCGTCGCCAACATGGCGCTGACCTCGCTGCTCGCCATGAACGCGGTCGGCGTGCTCGCGGGTGGCGTGCTCGCCGGACGGACCAACCATCATGCCGTGGTCGCCGCGGGTGGCCTCGCGGTCGGCGGCACCGTCACGGCGATCATCGGCTGGTTCGCTCTGCCGTCCGCCGGGCTCATTTTGCTCATGGGCTTTAGTGGACTGTGCGTCGGCATGACCTATCCGTCGCGCGACATGCTGGTGCGCGCCGTGACGCCGCCGAACGCCTATGGCCGCGTCTTCGGCTTCGTCAGCATGGGCTTCAATATCGGCGCCAGCGTCGCGCCAATCGTCTATGGCGCGCTGATGGATCACGGCCAGCCGCTCGCGGTCTTCATGCTGTCGGCCGCCGTCTGCATCATCTGCATCTCGACCGTGACATTCGGATTCTCGCGCCGCGAGGTTCACTGAAACGTCGTTCCGATAGAGGGACCGAAGGAATGAACGGCCGCAACGCTGCAGTGTTGAAAAGCCTCGGCGCGGCGATCGCGATCGCGATCGCTGCCGGTTTGCCGGCGCGCGCGCAGGAGCACAGTTGGCTCCTGCCCGATCTGTCGAGTGCGGCCAAAGCCGAGGGCGCGCTGACCGTCTACGGCTCGATGAACGAGCAGGAAGCGCTGCCGCTGTGGAAACTGTTCGAGGACGCAACCGGCGTCAAAGTGAACTACGTGCGCTCTTCGGACACCCAGATCATGGCCAAAGTGGCGATCGAGAACCGCGCCGGCCAGCACACCTGGGACATCGCCTTCACCACCACGGTGCCGCAACTGCCCTCCGCCTATCTCGCGCCATTCGACCCGCCGGAAGCCAAGGTTTTGATGGCCGAAGCGCGCGATCCTAATCGCCGCTGGTACGGCGGCTACGCCAATTATAATGCACCGGCCTACAACACCAATTTCGTCCACAAAGCGGACCTGCCGAAAACCTACGAAGAGTTCGCCGCGCACAAGGAATGGGCCGGCAAGATCGCCATCGACGACACCGACGACGAATGGCTCGCCGCGATCTGCGCCTTCTACGGCGATGCGCGCGGCCAGGCGCTGGTCAAGAGCATCGTCGCGGCGCTTGACCCGGTCATCACCGACGGCCATCTCGCGCTTGCGCGTTCGGTCGGGGCCGGCGAATATTGGCTGGCGCTCAACAACTACCTGCCGCTGACGCTCAACGTGAAGATGTCCGGCGCGCCGACCGATTTTTGGCTGCTCGAGCCGGTGCCGCTGATCTTCGGTTCCGTCGGCGTCAACACGCTGGCGCCGCACCCTAATGCGGCACGGCTTGCCGGCAACTTCGTCTTGAGCCAAGAAGGCGAGACGTTCATGACGCATAAGGGGCGCCTGCCGACGCGGCCGGATGTAACGACCAATCCGCCCGAGATCGGCGAGATGCTCAAAGAGCGAAAGATCATGCCGGTGGTGTTCAGCGGCGACGATCAGAAGAAATGGCAAAAGACCTATAACGAGCTGTTCGGGCGCCATTAATGCCGAACGGACAAATGCACACTCAGGGAGACATTTATGAAAATCTGCCGCTACGATGACGACCGGATGGGAGTTGTGCGCGGCGATCTCGTGCACGACGTGACCGAGGCGCAAACCGAAATCCGCAAAGCCATGCCCTATGCAATGAAGGGCGATGCGGTGGTGGCGGCGTTGCCGCAATGGCGCGAGCGCATCGAGCGCATGGCCGACAAGGCGCCGGGCAAGCCCATTGGGCAGGTGAAGCTATTGCCGCCGGTGGCGCGCCCGACCAAGCTCAGCTGCGCGCCGACCAATTACCAGGCCCACATCGCAGAAATGGACAAGGCGTCGCAGCAACCGGGCTCGCAGATCGTCCGTCACCAGTCGCCGAATATCCTCGAGGCGGGCATGTTCTTGAAGGCCAACTCCGCTCTCGTCGGCCCTTCGGAAGGTATTCCGATGCGTTTCCCCGACCGGCGCAACGATCACGAGGTCGAGCTGGTCATGGTGATCGGCAAGACCGGCAGCGACATTCCGCAGTCGAAGGCCCTCGACTATGTCGCCTGCTATGCGCTGGGTCTCGACATGACCGTGCGCGGCCGCGAGGACCGCAGCTTCCGCAAATCGGTCGATGGTTACGCGGTGCTCGGCCCGTGGATGGTGACCGCCGACGAGGTGCCCGATCCGGACAACGTGCCGATCAGCCTCACCGTCAACGGCGAGACCAAGCAGAACAGCAATACCAGCCAGCTGATCTATAATTGCCGCCGGCTGATCGAATTCGCCTCAGAGTTCTACACGCTCTATCCGGGCGACCTCGTCTATACCGGAACGCCCGACGGCGTCGGCCCGGTAAAACCCGGCGACGTTATCATCTGCCGCTCGGCGCCTGCGCTCGGCGAACTGAAGATCGCCGTGCGGGCCCATGAAGCCGGCCACGTGCCGAGCGAGCAGCGCGTTCCCGCCTGAGCGGCGCGCAAAGGGAGAATGCCATGTTGCAGATCAAGCGGGCCGGCCATTCGACGCTGACGACGCCCGACGTCGAGCGGACAGTCGATTATTTCACCCGCATCGTCGGTTTAAGCCTCGCCGCGCGGGAGAAGAACCGCGCCATCCTCGCCACCAAATCCGGCTTGGAGGCGATCGTGCTGGAGCGCGGCGGCGCCGTCGACGCGCCGCGGCTGTCGTTCCAGGTGGCGCCGGGCAGCGACCTCGGCGAGGTGGCGTCGCGGCTGAAGAAAGCCGGCCTGAAGAGCGAACGGCGCAGCGACATCACGCCCGGCATCGGCGAAGCGGTCGCTTTCACCGATCCCAAAGGCACGACGCTCGAAATCTTTTCAGATTTCAAGTTTGCGCCGGAGGACAACACTTTTACGGGCGTCATGCCGATAAAATTCGGCCACATCGCCTATCAGTGCCCGGACGTGAAGGGCATGGTGAAATTTTACTGCGACGTGCTCGGCTTCCGGGTGTCGGACTGGCGCAGCGATTTCTTCGCCTTCCTGCGCTGCAGCCGCGACCACCACACGGTGAATTTCCTGCACAACGAGAAGACCGCGATCCATCACATCGCTTTCGAGGTGCGCGACTGGTCGGATATCAAGCGCGCCTGCGACATGCTCGCGAAGAACGACATCAAGCTGACCTGGGGGCCGATCCGCCACATCATCGGCCACAATATTGCGATCTATCACAAGAACCCCGACGGCGTGGTGATCGAGTTCTTCACCGATCTCGATCAGATGCACGACGAAGAACTCGGCTTCTTCGAGCCG
This sequence comes from uncultured Alphaproteobacteria bacterium, assembly GCA_963724715.1. Classification (GTDB taxonomy): domain Bacteria; phylum Pseudomonadota; class Alphaproteobacteria; order Rhizobiales; family Xanthobacteraceae; genus BOG-931. The sequence goes on from CAVRVV010000010.1 coordinate 211,573, forward strand.
CGGCCCTGGCACCAGGACCGGCCGCAGATACCGAAAGTGTGGGGCGACGACACGGCGTCGAACTGGTGGGGCCCGATGTCCCACGGCTCGCCGCAGCACGCGCAAGCCCTGGCGCAGCCGGCCGCCGCGCCGGTCCATCACGGCCTGCAGGCGGCGCCGCGCAAGCCGGCGCTCGCCGAGGCCCGCGCCAAGCAGTCACAAAAAAAGAGCCGCGGCAAAACGAGGCCGCGGCGGTAGCTACGAGACTTGGAAAATCGGCCGAGATGGCCTAAATCATGCCCTCGCTTGGCGGTGGCTTGAATGAGTGCACATGCTCTATTTTGCCGCTGCCAAGCAGATTTCACAATCTCGGCTAATATGCTGATTACGTGAAGGAATTGGGGAATAGTTCAACGGTAGAACTGCGAACTCTGACTCCGTCAATCTAGGTTCGAATCCTAGTTCCCCAGCCATTTATTCTCGTCACCATTTATGGCAGACTTTTCAATAACTTACTAGAACCTCACTTTACCCTCTCAGGTACACTCTTCAGGTACACCTCTTCCAATGGCCTCGCTTCCGATTGCGGTGTCGGTAACCGCAACTTTCTCTTGTGCTCCATTAAAAACCTCGCGAAACTAAAGCGGCCACCCAGGCTACTTCTAAATACATATAATACCCGCCGCCGAACCGGCCAAACCCCGTGGCCAAACTCACCACCGAAGAACGCCAACAACTAGCCGAAAAACGCATCCTAAGCGTGCTGCAAACGGCCGTGGCCGCCAACCAACGAACACTTGAGCAGAAGATTTCCGACGGTGGACCATTCAATCAGCGCATAGACCCACATGTCCTCACCCTTGTCCGCCAACGCCTACTCAAGGAAGGCGTGGTATCTGTCACCAATCGCGCAAATGCACCGTGGTTCTATGCCTCCAATACAAACCCTGCCGCGCTAGAAGCTAGGCTGAAGACCCTTGTTCCCCTTTACAAAAGCTACCTCGGGCTGGGCGACCGCATTGGACAAGCTCTAGAAATTGCTACCTACCGCGCTCTGACTACCCTGCACGGAGCCGATTTTTCTGGTCGCTTCAAAAACCTCGAAGCGCACGACGACAACAAGATGTACAAAAAAGAGGAACCTCAGCAACACATTGGCATACGCTCGCTGGAGGGTGATGAACGCCTCAACTTTATACTTCGGATCGGCGGCGCGGGCGGCGTTGGTATCGAGTGCAAGAACGTCCGTCACTGGATGTACCCCCACGTCCGCGAAATTCGCGAGCTACTGAGTAAGTGCATTGCATTAGACATAGTGCCTGTTCTAATCGCGCGCCGAATACCGTTTGTCACTTTCACCATCCTCTCCAAGTGCGGCCTCATTATCCATCAAACCTACAATCAACTATTTCCCACTTCTGAAACTACGTTGGGCACTCGTGCTCGCGATAAGACCCTGCTTGGCTACCACGACATTCGATTTGGAAACATCCCTGACGCTCGCCTTCTGAAATTCATCACTACAAACTTGCCGATGATCGCCGCAGGCGCCCGCGCAAAATTCGATGACCATAAGGACCTACTTGAGCCCTTCGCCGCAGGCACAATGGGATACAGGGAATTTGCGGCAAGGGTGCTCAGACGTCATAGAGGCGAGGACGAAGATGGCCTGCCAAAGAAACCCGACTAAATGTGAATTTCGAGGTAATACATCATGGAAGGGATAAAACAGCGCGTCCGGACCCTAGTGCAGGCAGTCACCCTGCGCCAGGTTATTGCTCTTCCGATATTTGTTGCGTTCGTCAGCTTTGCTCCGCGTGTTATTAGCGCCATCGGCCAGTTACCCGAAACGCAGTTCCTTGGCGGTGTGCCTCCTTGGGCATGGTCGCTGATAGCGGGGCTGGCGCTCATGCTGTATTTCGTCTTCGAGGCCGCCAATAGATTAAGGGTTCAATTGGAGCCTAAGCTCGCGCCATCTTTCAACCCTCAAGCTGAGGGGATCGTCCGCACGCCAACCGAGGTCTACGAGCGCGGTGTCAAAACTAGAGACGATGAAGCCGCCTACGTTCGTCTGACGCTTACGACACTCAGGCGCATGACAGCTAGGAATTGCTCTGTCTTCATTACGGGTATCGCGAAAATGCGTCCAACCGATCAGGCGTTTATCGACATTCCCATCTACGGTTCGCTGGCGCTGCTTCCTCACCCGATTGATGTTCATCCCCTAGTTCCTGTGACCGTCGATTTTCTCAAGGCAGGTCGCGACGAAAACATCTTGGATGCCGCCTTCTCGTTACCGTTTCGGCTGCGTGGAATTTTCAACGATATTGCCAACTACAAGTTCACATTCACGATCAATGCGGGCGGAGTTTCGCAGACATATCAGGCCGAGGTCGATTGGAACGGCCATTGGGACGAGATTGGCGGCCGTGGCCTCCATGGCACTAGCGTCGCCTAATCACGCTCAAATCGTTCCGTGTACCACGCCGATAAAGTCTTGTCGTCATTCAACAAGTCCATCAGCTTGAGTTGCTGGATTAAAATAACGAATGCATTTGACGCCGTTTCAATTGAAGAAGCTATCTGCTCAATGTTTTCAATGTCCTTCGGCGTGCCCCCCATGCCCTTAAGATGAAAATGGCCGGGCGTGCCGCCGTACATGTCCATGCATTCAGGATATTTGGCGTGCACATAATTCGAGAAGACCCGATAGACGTGCGAATAGAGCGTTGCAGCAGGCTTTCGCTCCTTCGTGTCACCACATGCTGCGGCAATTTCATCCAATGTTCTGCCGATAGTCTCGTGCACCTTTCCCTGGGGAACCTGCGCCCTTTTTATTTCCGCTTCCCAATGCCGACGCGCATCATCAAAGAATGCTCGGAGGTAGGCATCTACTGCCTTTATGTGCGTCACGCTATCATCTAGGTCTAGTACATACTCGATGTGCGTTGTGCACTCGATGACGGTGCGCATCAGCACGGCAATCTCCTGGACATATCCAGCGCGGGCCAGATGTACCGATGCGTTCAGAGCGCTGACAACGCGCGCCGCCTTAAGCAGGCAAAAATGTCTTACGTCTGGCGCTTCGTATCGAAAGCCTGCGTCGGTGTATTCCCGATAATACTTCGGAGGTTTCAGAGAACTGGCAACCGCAATCACCAATCGCTCCAGCGGAGCAATTCGTAGTTCGAGCGCCCGACAAGACCTCTCAAGGCTCATCTGCATCGCCGTCTAATTACCTAGCATAGAGGCAATCGCAGACGCGGAATACTGGCGACCGCTCGGCGTAACATAGCCGCGCTCAGCAAGACGCGCCGCAACGATGCGGAGCGAATGCGGCCGACCACCTGGATTGTGGTGTAGCTCCCGTGCGAGCGCCAAAAGCTGTTGACCGCCGTCCCGTTCGGCATAGGACTTGCGCCCCTCACACTTCCCCCGCTGACGCCGAACGCGGTCACGGGCCCCCTTGAGCTTCGCGACGGTCATGGCCTTGTCGAACTCAGACACCGCACCAAGGATTTGCCGAATGAGCTTGGACGTTGGGCCGTCATCAAGGAACGACGATGGGCTATCAGCAGCAACAAGCGTAATGCCCAGATCGCGCAGCATTGCGAACCCCACCTCTTGCACCATGAGGTCACGGGCAAAGCGGTTTGCCGTCTCTACGATGATTGTCCGCACGCCATTGCCGGCGATGCGTGCCAGCAGCGCCGTGAAGCCTGGACGGGCCTCAACCGGGTCCGCGCCACTCACAGCCGCATCGTTGAACCAGTCCGCAATGACCATCCCGGCCGCCTTGGCGTAGCTCTCAATCGCCTTGCGCTGGCGCGTTTCGCTGTCCTTGCCCTCCCCGATGTTGGTGGCTGACGACGTGCGTGTGTAGGCGTAGGTTTCAACAAGTTTTCCTCGAACGTGACATATGCTTACCTCCGTTCCGTACTTATTTCTTGAGAATACAGTACAGACTACTCAGGTCAGCGTCAAGCGCGCGCCGCCTCGAACCTCGTGGACTGTCGTTGTCAAATCGCCGGGTCCCTTCTGGCGGAATTCCCATAGGAGCGCGGAGGCGACCCCCAGCTTCAAAAAGGCGTTAAAGCCCTTGACGTTGTTGTTTGACTTCGACGCACAGAGAGACGCCCCAGGAGCGTTCAGGCGAGAACTGGCCTAATCGTCGGCATTGGACGTTACAAAGCTGGGAGTGTTTGGCGGTTGCCCGATACGCTCGTTTATGGACCTGTCTTGCTGCCTCCGCGAAGTAGGCGCATACCAAACGCTGTTGTCGCATCGAACTCGGACGGGGAGGCAGCAACATGTCAGCAAAATTGCGGTGGGATAATCCTCGTTGCGGTAGGGAAGGCTTTGATGGTCGCGGAGGTTGGCCGCTGACAGGCAGCATAGCTGATAACCCCGACGATCCTTGGAGGGACTATTGCAAACCGGGAAGCGATTGGTGCTGGGAGAACAAGCAATGGTTCGTTACGAGCTTTGGCTTGGAAGTTCGCTCAGACGATCGGAAACGGCGCGACGCATTCAGCATCCCCGCCGCGGACCTTATGGCGAGGGACGGAAGTCTGTACTTGTGGCCCAAAGAGGCAGCCCGAAATCTTTGGATAGACCTCACCTTGTTTGAAGAGGCATTTCGTAGAGGAATCGAGGAGCATCACCGCGCGGCAGACGAGGCCACACTAAGCAAGACGTTTATGATGGCAGGCATACTGCGCCTCATTTTCCTTAGTCGTCGGCGGAAATAACTTAGTGGTCCCTGACGGCGCCGGCCGCATCGTCGAAGTCGAGACAGAATGATCTTCAAGCCTTCGCCCCCCGCCCTCAGCACTTTCCGCGCAGCATGGCGCGCGCACCGCGAATGAGCCGCCACGTACCAACCAGAAACAAAAGGCCGAGAAGCGTCCACGTTGCCCACGGTGGCATGGGAATTTGAATTGTGTCTGGCAGTACGTGCAAGAGCCAAATAAGTCCGCCCGCTAGGACAATAATAAACACGGGGACCCAGAAGTGCGCTGGGCGGTCCATGAAGTGCGCCAGGAGGCTGAGGCCGAAGTAACATGCCCCAAATGCCAAGGCGAAGTGCGCTATGCCCACCTTAGAGCCCTCTCAGTTGTTGCTAAGTGCGTTGACCTGTGCCGGCGTATAGGCTGCACTGAACGTATGGTGCAATCGACGACGCAGGAGCCGTTCGCCAAATACCAAATACACACAAATGAACTGTGCAATTCCCTGTGCCTCCAACCTTTTGCTACGGTCTGCCGCGAACATGCAACTTGCATCCTCGCTGAACATGCAAAGGCGTGATCCGTGCTTGCATGTTCACAAGTCATGCGCATCCCCAAAATCTAGCGGCTGGTTGCCGCCAGGGTACACGAGCGCCGCTGAGAGTTGATTAGCCAACTCCTCGTTCCGCTCCCGAACAATCTCAATCACAATGCCCTGCGCTAGGTCCATCCACTCGCCAATCAGGGCGGCTGGAAGGTCCTCGTCAATAATCGCGAGCGCACGTGCTGTAATGTCTGTGTCGCGCACGAACCCTACGCCGACATTCTTCACTAGCTGTTTCGCCAGCTTCTGTGCCTTCTCCTCCTGCCAGTCTCCACTTCCCCTCTCGTCATCGTCTTGTTTGAATTGCAGCGCTCTTGCCTTGCTCCAAGCGTAGTCCTTTGCTGTCGGATGGTCGCGTAGAACCCGCACCATGTTTGCAATGGTCCGCACGGAGACGGTCGTCATATCGCGTATCTGCTCTTGGGTTTTCTCCCCTCGCTTCACCAGCCGAAACGCCGCATCAAATTTTTCCGCTCTGCTCATCGGCAGCTTATCTTTGATGTTCAGCCGCAGTGCCTCGTCTTTGGCTTGGGCAACGGCGCGCTCAAAGTATCTGACTGGTATCGGCTTGCTCCACCCGGCCGCTTGATAGGCTTCAAGACGGTGATGCCCTTCGAGCAAATAGAATTTGTTGCCCACGGCTGTGACAACGACCGGATCGAGCGGCTTCTTTGTAGCCTTCAGAACTCGTGTGAGTTCATCAAGCTGCCCAATGCTCCGCGCGATGTTCTCTGCCCTGTTCCTCCATTGAAAGACTTTGTCGGCGACATGTATGTCACGCAGCGGCAGTGTAGTCGGGCGATCCATGCGCCGCCTCTGTTCTCGTTCAATGCGCAACAGGTCCTCTTCAGATACCTTAGAGGTGATGGCGTATCTAACTTTGCGGTTCATGCTTTTCTCATTCGCGCTTGCGTTTGCCCCCACTCTTGTTTGGTGGTGCCTGCGGGTCATCCCCAGGTGATCGGATAAGCCGCATCAGTCCCCGGGAATAGTGCAGCTTATTGATAGCGTCACGAAGCTGAACGCGCTGGCCCTTTGAATAGCGGCCGTAGGTCATTGACTGGCGCGCGTGCCCGACAAGGAGCTTTGTGGTGCTCTCGGGAACTTCAGCGGCCTCCAGTACCTCAATGAACGTCTTGCGGAGGGCATGGAAGACCTGCCGGTCTTCACCCAAGTCCAACCCGCGTGTGTAGTGCCCGAACGCCTTCGATGCATTCCATGAACGCTTCTTGTCGGGCCCTCCAGGCACCAACCCATCGAAGAGATAGGGGTGCGCACTCTTGCTCCTGCGTGCCAGAACGTGCGCAACACTCTCGTGGACTGGAATGTCGCGTATTGCGGCCTTTGACTTGCCCTGGCGAATGCTCATCCACCAGCCGTCATCCCGCTTTTGAACGTCATCCGCTTTGAGCATACAAAGCTCGTCTAGACGCGCGCCTGTCACCAGCGCCAGCCTTACTAGATCATGCAGGATGACCGTGTAACGTGGAGTGTAATGACCGCTCAAAACCTTGGTCAGGGCTTCGTCGGTCCATTGGTTGCGTTCTTTCGTCTCCCCGCGCTTTGCCTTCTTCCCGATGCCCTGCCTGAGCCAGGGATTACCTTGTGCTAAGCCGCGTGCCTCAAGCCAATTCCAGAACGATGATAATGAAGACACATAACGCTTTGCGGTGCGGCGCGTAAGCCCGCTAATAGGCATCAGCAAATGCCCCACGTATTCCCCTGCGCGCTTGCGAGTTACGTCTTCGATCAGAGCGCCATCGCCCGACCAAACAAGGAAGGCGTTTATGACCATCCTGTGTTGTGAGATTGTTTGCCCGGTTACAGTGCCGACAAGCTCAGCGAGCCAGCCATCAAGATAAGTGCGAAGCGGCGTGCCCTCGCCCCTCGCCATCTTATAGAACGCGGTCGCTGCCTTTTCGCCGTGCGTCTCTAGGAACTCATTAGCATCGTCGGAAATCTGACTTAGAAATTCGTCGTTGACGTAGTAGGGAGTACCGTCGGGCTCATCGAACAGCACCTCACCTTTGTGTCGCTCCATCGTCTCCCGGTATGCCAGCGCCTTTTCGTAGAGGTCGGCAAGCGCATTGGGCTTGTGTCGCTCTAAGGCTCTAATCTGCTGTTGGAACGCCGCGACGTATGGGTGCTTCCGCCTATTCGCTTCGCTGAGGTCCCCTGTCTTGAGCGTCTTGACGTACTCTCGCTTGCCGTCGGCTGCCTTCCACAGGTGTGGCGGGATTTGCACCCGCACGTACCAGGTGTGACCACGGAGCTTGAGGTAGTCGGTAATGGCCATATGCCTGCGACAATCAGAGCCCGTAGGAAGGCCGCCCATGCGTTATTTTTAAGAGGCCGCTACGTGGGTAGCGGGAACGCCTGTCTCGCTCCTGGGCGCCCCTGCGAAGAAGCCGAAACGACCAATAGGTACATGCGTCAGGTACACCAGCCGGGGCAAAAAGGCAATAACTACGCCTATAAATGCTCGCTGGACGGTGTACGGGGAGGTTCCTAGTTCCCCAGCCATTATCCTTCCTTCAATCACCGTCACTCGCCATAAGACCGAAAGCGGACCTAGATGTGCCGCCAGACGATACGCACCGGATGCCCGAGTGCTTGCGCTACTTTCTGAAGTTCTGATGGCTCAAGATCGGAGTCTGGGTTCATGACTTTGACCGCAATACACGCGAAGCCCTGCGGCTCGACGTAGTCGAGGTCATTAAGTGAAGTCTCTCGGCCGCAGCATGGCGTCTCGATGGCAAGGCGTCGGCGATCGTGCCCCCTGCTCCAAGCGTCCAGCGCTTTCCCCCACCGCTCGACGATATCAGTCTGGCAGAATGGACAGAACACGCTTTCGAAATTGCTACCGCAGTGGAAGAATTCCGGGATGTCCGAAAAATGGAGTTCGAATTCCTGCGCTTCCGGGCGCATTTGTGACAGCAACGTGAGCGCAGCCTCGGCCCGCTCCTTTGGCGGTGTGGCCAAAGGATCGGCTGGAAGCACAATCATCCAGTTGTCAGACACTGAGACAAATTCGCATGGCCTCGTTAGAATACATGTTGTCGCCAATTGCGACCTAAGGCAAGAATTAAGCGTGGCGAAGCTTTATGAAATACGTGGCTTTGGAAGGACAGCTCGGTACTCCATTCGCAAATGCTGAAGCAATTGCCGAACGTCTAGCCCACCACCTCGAAAGTATCGCTGCTCTTCATTCGCCTTTCCGCCGTTGGAAGCCGAGCGACACGCGACGCCATCGTTCGGCCGTGCCTGCCACCCTGACCTGGCCGCCGGACCAGATCGAACTTCGTACCTGGGTCAATGAGAGCGCGATCTTTGAATCGCGAAGTGGCCGTAAGCAGCACGTCGGTTATGACATCCACGTACGGACGTGGGAGAGTGATCCGATTCGAGCCGATTTCTGGCTCAGGGTGGACTTTACAGAAGGCGCTTGGTGGTTTTTCAATCGTGTCGGCGTCACATTCTTCGTCGATCGAGAAGATATTTGGGTCGCACTCCATCGCGACGGGAAAAATCCGTTCGCGTTCATTCGGCACGGACTGTTGGACTTGGGAACGATATGGGACTGCGACTGGGCGGGTGTTTACGGGGGAGATTATCGCCGGCCGGGCGAGCGCCCGGCAAATAACTCCCCGCCACGCTACAAGAGCGGCTGGATGGTCTATCTGGACCGAGCGCGTGCTGCGCGCGTCGGCAACGTCGAAGACATACGTGTCGAGAAACTGGCCAATGGAGGCGCGCTGTTCACTACCGCAACGGACGCAATTTTCGATCATGGAAAAGCCCATCACATGGCCGCCGCGATACGTCTCCACGCAGCCCTCGGTCCGCTAAACGTGTAGAACTCGCAGTTGATGAGGCGAGCGTCGCGTCGAGCTACGCTCAGCACGCGGCGAGAATCGCCCATCGTTTAACTCAGCACGTCAGGCGTGGAGGACCTCGGTACCGGGGACGAGCGGACTCACTCGACAGTCGGAGCGGACCTATGGCCGCACGATAGTTCGTTCATTTCCTTCTCCCAGGCCATGGCAGCCATACGATTGCGATATTCTCGCGGCCCTTACCGGATGCCATAAATATTCCCTGAGCGAACAGGGCGGCTCTGATATCTGCGAAATACCAGCGGATCGGACGCCCATGGCTTGAGTCGACTTGCCGTCCTGACTCTGCCAGCCATTCCTGCGTGAGCGAATCTCTCAATATTTCATACTTCAACATCTCAGCGTAGCCTGGGCCTTTGGCTTCGACCATCGTGCCGGTCGAATGCTGACAATCGTCGTAAAAAACAAGATTGCCGAAGTCATAAGGATTCGATAGCTGATAGCCCCAGTACCGGGGAGTTGGGTTACCGGGATTGACGACATTTTTCACGTAGTCTGCGTAATCCCTGCCCGTTTCGCCGGGCTTATCAGGACCGGGGTCGGGACACAGCTTTGGGTTATTATCGTTCGCGATCTCCGGGAAGACCGCAGCTGGATCAATTGCGATGTTTCCACTGGGAAGCACGCGGCCGACGACCTGCCCACGCTGGTCGCGGAACACGTTTTCCTGCAGCTGCGCCGTGAAGGTTTGCCGGGCGCCATCGGGGCTGTCGTACGTCAGATGAAGCTCGGTTTCATCGCAATTCCAGGAATACTTCAGCCCCGGTATCTCCGGCACCTCGCCTTCAACACGGATGTTGTTAGGAGACGGGACGAACAGCAGGCCGAACGCCGCCGCAGCGGCCCCCAGCGGACCGAGAACACGCAAAGCATACGCGCCGAGCTCCGCCGCCTGTGCCGCGTCGAGTTCGCCAAGAAAGCTGGCCGCGGGGAGCGGCCCTCTGCCGAGTAACAACGATCCTTGTTCCTCTTGTCCGGCCGGCTTCACTCTCGCGGCGTCGCCTCCGCCCGTTTCCTCGCTGTCGGTCCATTGACCGCTCGTCCTGCCGCTGCCAGCCGGGACGCGTGGCTCGTCGGGATTGAAGAGCTTCTCGACCGCGTCGATGTAAGCGCCACCAAAATGAAACGCCTCGAAAACAGTGCGCGGACTCGTACCGAGCTTCATGAAGGTTTCGATAACGAAAAGGCGCTGCGCTGCGTCGTAGGGGTCCTTGCAACTCGCGCAGCCCCGTATGCGCCAGATGGATATAGGCGAGGCAATCGTCGCCTTCGCGCCAAGCTTTCGCCGCGCGCTCGATATTGCCCAGTACCGAGGGTGCGATCGCTCTGCCATAGGCCGCGGACAATAGCGCCAGCACCCGTGCTTCCCGGCCTTGCAGGCTTTGCAGCCGCCGCGGGCCGTCGGCCGGGACCAGCACCGTGGCCGCTCCCAGCACCAGACCCTTGGGTGTCAGGTTCAAAGCCGGAATGATAGCGACGATACGTTTGCGTGCATGCCACGCGTTGCGTAATTGTTCGTGCAGCACGCGTTTCCTCCGCGTCGCAATGATTGGTTCGCACGATGAGAAAAGACCCCGAACCCCCGGCAACCGTGAAAATCGACCTGCACGGCTACCACCCTTCCGACATCGTCGGGCGACCGATGGCGACGATCCTCGAACAGGCGTGGGAGATGGGCGCGAACAGGGTTTGTTTCATTCACGGCCACGGCCGGGCGCGCGGCATATCGCCAGGATTCGTGAACACCAATACCGGCTATTTCGGGCTTTGCGTCCGGCGCGAATTGCGGAGCAACAAAGACCTTCGCCGTTGGATCAAATACACCACGCTCGACTGCAGCGACTGGAGCGCGACCACCGTCAAGCTGAAGACCAATCTCAATCCGGCACGAACCGGTCTTGACCTCTCCGTGTTGCCGGCTCGCAGCTATGCGCGATGATCAGGAGAAATTAAGGTTCAAGCATCCCGGATCGGACGCCTGCGACGCGACGGTTGCCCAGTCTGCTTGATCATCGTCTCCGCCAGGATGCGGGCCCGCCGCGCATGCTCGGGATTGTCGGGATCGAGCCGCTCCTCGGTGGCAGTCATGAGAAGGCCGCCGTCGCGCGTACGCTCGGTCAGGATCTCGGGCGGCGGCTTGAGACCGGCTGTCAATTCCTCGGCGAGATATGCGATCCATGGAACGTGAAAAATTGAATAGGGAAAGGTCGGATCAGTCGGGAGCGGCGCTATCGAGTCTATCCTCGTCCCCCGCACCCCGCCAATGTCGACTGGCGTCTCGACAGGGGCCGAACCAAAAGCCTGCGCGCAGGCCCAGGGTGCCTGCCAGATCGCGTTGATCGCCAGTAGCGCCGCTTTGCAAAACGGATAGGTCACGATTGTCAGGTCGGGCGGCACGTCAGAATAAAAACCGAAACTCAAGTTAGTGCCTCCATCGACTTTTCCGCCGGCGTCGAGCTTGAAAATCACGCTGCGAGCATCCCTCGACTCGCCTGCCAAGGCTTTCGGATGATAGCCGTAGTTAGGATCGGGCTCATTGTAATCGTCGTGGGAGACACAGTTTTCAATCAAACTCGCAATGTTCGATCGCGCTTCGTCAAGCGGAATTGTTGGTGAATCAAAAGCAGGGGCCAGCTCCCAATTGGCAAACATCGGATCGATCCTGCTCAACGCATCGAGCGTCTTCACGAATTTGGCGCCGAGGGCGGCAGGCGTTTCCACGCGTCCCTTCCAGCCTGAACGAATATGGTAGTCGTAGAACGGTTCTTTCATCGGGTCCCTCGCGTCGTCCAAGGCACGTGTACAATTGTAATATACTCACGCCCTTCGCCAGTATCTTCAAAAAGCTTTCGAGTGCGTTCCGCGTCCTGCCTATTAGCGAAGATCCATACGACCGGGCGTGCACCACTTGCTGCAATTTGCCTGAGGGATTGGTCCAAGAAACTTTGACGAGCATTGCTATCGAACATCAAAAGCCCCCCATAGTCGCCCTTAAACTCGAATAGTATACTCGTCTTCTTCTCGCAATCATCGTAGCTGACGAACCTGCGTCCCGGTTCAGGATTCGGCAGAAAGTAAGCATACCCGCTTGGTGTAGGTGCATCGGGATTGATCAGTGGCTTAAGGAAATCGGCATACTGTGTAGCCAGGTCATCGTCATATTTCAGACCTCTGTCGCTTCCCGGTACGTCACGAGCGGGCTCGGGACAAAGGCGCGGTTCGTCCCTCTTCTTCACCAGGTCCGGCAATACGGCGAACAGATCGACGGCGACATTGTTGTCCCCGATGACCCGGCCAATGACCCGTCCGTCTTCGTCACGAAAAACGTCGCCATCCAAGTACGCCGCAAATGTCCGCTGTGCTCCAGCATGGTCATACGTCAGATGAAGCGCGAGCTCATCCCGATTCCAGGAGTAGCGCAGCCCCGGTATCTCCGGCACCTCGCCTTCGACACGGAGGTTGTTAGGAGACGGGACGAACAACAGCCCGAACAGCGCCGCAGCGGCTCCAGCCGGACTAAGAATACGCAAAGCATACGCGCCAAGCTCAGCCGCCTGTGCCGCGTCGAGTACGCCCAGAAAACTGGCCGCCGGAGGTGGCATCCTGCCGAGCAGAGACGATCCTTGTTCCTTCTGTTCGGCTGTGGCCACCCTCGCGGCATCGTCTCCGCCCGTTTCCTCGCCGTCGGTCCACTCACCACTCGTCCTGCCGCTGCCAGCCGGGACGCGTGGCTGATCGGGATTGAAGAACTTCTCGACCGCGTCGATATAAGCGCCGCCAAATTGAAAGGCTTCTAAAACGGCGCGCGGACTCCTACCGGCCTTCATGAAACCGTCGACGATGAAAAGGCGCCGCGCCGCGTCTTGAGGGTCTTGCAGCATCGGCAAACGGGCGTGCGCCAAGTGGATATAGGCGAGGCAGTCGTCGCCCTCACCCCAAGCCTTCGCAGCGCGCTTGATATTGCCGAGCACGGAAGGCGCGACCGCCCTGCGGTAAGCGGCCGACAGCAGCGCCAAAACTCGTGCTTCCTGGCCTTTCGGGCTTAGTAGCCGGCGCGAACCATCCGCCGGCACCAGGACAGTGCCGGCTCCAAGCACGAGGCCCCGAGGCGCGAACGTCAATACGGGGCTTATGGCAATGGCCCGTTCGCGCGCATGCCAAGCGTTGCGTAATTGCTCTTGCAACATGTGCTTCGTCCGCTTCTCGATTTTTGGATGGCGCCCTCGATGGGCGGCGCCTTATGATAATTGACTGGTTGCGGGCCGTGCGCCCAACAAAACCAAATGCTTCTTACCCAACCGAGACAGACCGATGAAAAACCCCTTTTTGTACGACCTCGCAAAATCCACACCCGCGGTGAAGAAGCCAGGCGGCACCGTGCAGTTGGCTTACGAGAAGGACTTTCCGGTCGTGGCGGGACAGAACGCCGCCATGGCGCTCGTGGTCCTGAAAAAAGGCGGCATCCGCGAGCCGCATTGGCATCCCGATGCCTGGGAGTTCGATTATTGCATCAGCGGCAAGGCGCGCATGTCGGTGGTCGGGCCGAACAACGAATGGCGCGAATTCAAGGTCGAGCCGGGCCAGATCGTCTTCGTGCCGCAGGGTTATTTTCACTACTTCGAGAATATCGGCGAAGACGATCTCCGCTTCCTGATCGTGTTCAACAACAGCACCCGCGAGAGCAACGACGATATCGGCGTCTCGGTCTCGCTGGGCGGCACGCCCAACGAGGTGCCGGCCACAACCTTCGGCGTGCCGAAAGCGGACTTCAAGCCGATCCCCAAGCTGCACAAAGAAGTCATCATCACGTCGAAGCGCAAGCGGGCTCGCTGAGCGCCGCGCTTCACCGGCGGTCCCGCCGCGCTTTTGTCTTTGCGCCTACTGAAAGAATGCGAATTAAGGTTCTTTCAACGACTGTGACATACCATGTCCAGTGGATTATTGCGCGGGCCCGCCGCGTTTCCGGGCGGCTAGGGCAACGCGCCGGTCCTTTATGATGACATCGCAATTTCTTGAAGCGGCGGCGTGAAAATGCTCGACATTGCGCACGGAGCCTTTGGGGGACGAAAATGACCATCCACCACTTCAGCAGTATTTTGATCGTGGATGACAGCGGTGCGGTCAGAAGCGTCGTCCGCAGGCTTTTGACGCAACTGGGATTCAAGAACATTGATGAAGCGCCGAATGGCGAAGCCGCGCTGCAGAAGCTGTCGGAGCAACATTTCAGCTTGGTGATCTCGGATTGGAATATGGAGCCGATGAGCGGGCAGATTCTGCTGCAAAACGTACGCGCAAACAAGATGCACGCGAATTTGCCCTTCATCATGATGACTGCCGACCCCTCGATAGAGAGGGTCGTCCAGGCCAAGAAGGCGGGCGTTACCTGTTTTATCAACAAGCCGTTTCGCGCCGAGGAACTGCAAGCTAAGATTTTGCAGGCCAACACGGCCAATCAGCCCACCGCTGAAGTCGAGTGATTTAGAGCGAAGACTTTTTGGCGGCAACCCTATCGTCGCTACATCGAATGTATGCGCGGCGAGGTTAAGGTTGACTCCATGCGCCTACTGAAAATGCGAAAGCACCCAGCCGACCGCCCATTTGACCGCGGCTTCGACGACCCAGCCGGCCAGCACCGCGACGGCGAAGCCGACCGAGGCCCAGGTTGCGATTTTTGAGCGCGACATTTCCAGCGCCGCCACGGTCGGCCGGATCATCTCCACCGCCTCGGCGTGCTGGTCGAGTTTTGCGGACAGCTCGCGCAAGGCTGCGGCGTTGTCGTCATGACGCCGCGACTGCAGCTCGCGGTTCTCGTCCATTCTGGCGATCTCGGCCGGTGACGGCGGAATCCGCACCCGGTTGCGCATGCGCGCCATGCGCTCGAGCTCGTGGGTTTCGAGCTGCGAATTGAGATCGGCGCGGTCGTAAAGATAGACCGGCATGGAGTTGATATAGCCGCGCGGCCGCGTCGGCAGCGGCAAACGCGACAGCGTGCGAAAGCCCTCCTCCATGCGCGCCATAACGTGGAAGAACGACCAGCGATCGGGCACGCGGCGCGGCCGCGTCAGCGGCGACAGCGTGGAACGCCCGATGGCGCCGAGGATGCCGGCGCGTTCGCCGCGCAGCTCGGCGTCCGCGGCGGCGGCAGCGCGCTCGGCGAGCGGCACGGCTGCATCGGCGCTTTCGGGCGCGCCGCGATTGCGTCCGCCGCCGATCGGCTTGGTGCTCAAGATCGCTTCCTCCCTTGGCTGAAGACAAACCGTTTCACGCCAGGCGGCACGATGGAGGGCGATGTGATTGAAGGGGACGCCGCGCCGGGACGCGCTGCCGGTGCTGGCGCCGCAGTCTTGCGGTTGCCGACATAGGCGCGCCGCGTGTGGCGCTCGCAGTATGGCCGGCCGCCTTCCAAATCCGCGCCCGGCGCGCCGCAAAAGTGAAATGCTTTCGTGCCGGGTTGGCCGTGCGGCCAGCGGCAGGAATCGTTGGTCAATTCGAACAAAGTCTTCCCCGATGGCATTGCCGCAGGTACGGCCGGTGCGGCCGGCTTCGCCCGATGTTTGATCGGCGGCCGGCTTTTGTGGCGCCGCCTGAGGACCGCCGTGTTGCTGCGCGCCGCCGCTGCCGTTGCATTTCCCGCCGGGCGAAGCCGCAGGCGAAACACCTTGCCGAGCACCGCGGAGCGCGACATGCGCAGACGCGCGGCAATGGCCGTGGCCGTCCCGCCCTTCGCCCATAGTTTCTTCAGCAGCGCGATCCGCTCACACGTCCATACGCCACGCATCGGCACCTCCCGCACTCGCACGCCGCTCGACATCGTTCATTTGTCCCTTAAACAGTGACAAAATAAACTTGTCAAGTCACCATTTTTGATGCTAGGCTTTCTGCACCGAATTTGTGACAATGGGGGCCATGGCACGAAAGATTCGCACCGGCCGACAGCTCAGCGGGCTCTATCACGCGCGCGAGGCGCGCCACATGAGCCGCTCCGAACTGGTCCGGCTGTCAGGGGTTTCCAAGCAACAATTGTCGCGGCTCGAGGGCGGCCAGATCAGGATGCGGCTCGATCACCTCAAGCCGTTTGCCAAGCATCTCGGCTTTACGCCGGAGCAGATCCTGCTCTGGGGCCGCTACCCCGGCACCATGCCGGACGACCATATCGAATCGAGCGATGTGCTTGGCGAGCATCGCGAGCGCGGCGAGCCGGTCGGTCCGCCGCGCGGCCAGATCCCGGAGCTCGATACCCGGGCCGGCCTCGGCGGCGGTGGCGTGCCGGCGCGCGAAGTGCGCAAGGAGGGACGCCACGCCGACCCGGTAAAGTCGGAAGGATGGCTGTTTCCGGCGAGTTTCGTCCGCGAGCAGCTGCACGCCGCGCCGGGCCGGCTTCTGGTGCTCGACACCAACGGCGACAGCATGGCGCCAACCATCCTGTCGGGCGAGCGGGTGGTCGTCGATACCGGCCACAAGACGCCGACGCCCGACGGCCTCTACGCCATCCGCGACACCTTTGGCAGCATCGTCGTCAAGCGCCTGCAGGTGATGCGCAACACGAAACCGACCAAGGTGAAAATCATTTCCGACAACCCGAATCATAACAACGAAGAGACGCCGCTCGCCGACCTCGAGATCGTCGGCAAAGTGCTGTCCTGCCTCAAGCTGTTCTGAGCGCAAGCCTCGTTTCTCAACCGGTCGAATAGTCCAGACCGGCCGGCGGCGAATCGCGTCACCGGCTTGTTTTCATTTGCCGCACAAGGCGTCCCGCGCCGTCCCCAATACAGTTACACGCCCTTGACTCTCGTCTCTAATATAGTTACAAACGCGCCATGCCATACCGCCGGCGCCAAGAGCGTGACCGCGGGCGTGCTCGCCGCGCCGCCGCCGTAGTACAGGCCAAAGGGCAATCGGCGCTCGACGTTGCGTTGACGGAAATCGGCACGGCGTTCGACCACGCCGCTGCCGTCAACGGCTTCAAGATCAAGGTCGAACGGCTGATCGGCGTGGGCCGCGCCATCCAGCGCTACGCGCGCGTTTCGGCGCACGGGCCGCGCAGCTCCACGGCCGCGACCTCGACGCGGCGATTGCCACGGTCGAGCGCTGGTGGCGCGACGAACGAAAAGCCTTTCAGATTGCCAGCGCGCTTGGCGGCGGCACCCGGATGTCGCTCGAAGTTTTGCGCGAGCTTCGCCTCATTCTCCGCGTCATGCGCTTCAAGCGCATGACAGCCGAGTTTCACGAGATTATCGGCACGCTATGCGATCAATCGCGCGCCATCGCGGCGGAATAGGTGGCGCTCCGGCTACGAGCGCTCGGGGAGCACGGTGCGGATATGAAGCTCGCGCAACTGCTTTGCCGTGACCTCCGACGGCGCGCCCATCAGCAGATCCTCGGCGCGCTGGTTCATCGGGAACAGCACCACCTCGCGCAGATTCTCCTCCCCGCACAGCAGCATCACGATGCGGTCGATGCCCGGCGCAATGCCGCCGTGCGGTGGCGCGCCAAGCGAGAGCGCGCGCAACATGCCGCCGAATTTCTGCTCCAGCACGCTCTCGTCATAGCCGGCGATGGCAAACGCCTTCTTCATCACGTCGGGGCGATGATTGCGGATGGCGCCCGACGACAGCTCCACGCCGTTGCAGACGATGTCGTATTGGATGGCCTTGAGCGAAAGAATCTTTTCGCGATCCGCCGGATCGAGCGCAAGAAACTCTTCGATATCCAGGTTAGGCATCGAGAACGGGTTGTGTGAAAATTCAAATTTCTTTTCTTCGGGATCCCAGCCATACATTGGAAAATCTACGATCCAACATAGCTCAAATCTATCTTTGTCAATAAGATGAAGCTCGGTACCTATTTTGGTGCGCGCTATGCCAGCAAATTGTATGAAATCCACATCCCTTCCTCCACTGAAAAAGAGAGCGTCGCCGCCTTTTAACCCGAACTGTATTCGGAGAGCTTCAGTCTTTTCCGGCCCCAGGTTATTTGCAACAGGTCCCTTTCCGAAGGCTAACTCGCCAGTGGGATTGAAGCGCTTCCGCAACTCGTCCTTTAACTCCTCAGGAGTCAGTTCTTTGTCAGATGTGATCGCTCTGTCGGACGGGGAATCTTCAAAGATAATATATCCGAGTCCTGGCTGTCCCTCGCCCTGAGCCCACGAATTCATGCGGTCGCAGAACGCGCGCGAGCCGCCGCCGGGCGCAGGAATCCCCCAGACCTGCCTGTCGGCACCCTGTTCGAGAAGACGCGCAAAAATCTTAAAACCGGAACCACGAAAGATTTGAGAGACGTCCTGCATGACAATCGGATTGCGCCGGTCCGGCTTGTCCGTTCCATATTTACTGATCGCTTCGCCATAGGGAATGAGGGGAAATTTCTTGGTCACCGGCTTGCCGCCGGAAAACTCCTCGAACACGCCGCGGATCACCGGCTCGACGGCGTCGAACACGTCCTGCTGGGTGACGAAGCTCATTTCCAGGTCGAGCTGATAGAACTCGCCGGGCGAGCGGTCGGCGCGGGCGTCTTCGTCGCGAAAGCACGGCGCGATCTGGAAATAGCGATCGAAGCCCGACATCATGATCAGCTGCTTGAACTGCTGCGGCGCCTGCGGCAGCGCATAGAATTTCCCCGGATGGATGCGCGACGGCACCAGATAATCGCGCGCGCCTTCGGGCGAGGAGGCGGTCAGGATCGGCGTCTGGAACTCGAAAAAGCCCTGCTCTTTCATCCGCCGCCGGATCGAATCAATAACCTGGCCGCGCTTCATGATGTTTTGGTGCAAGTGCTCGCGACGGAGGTCGAGGAAACGGTATTTGAGCCTTGTTTCCTCGGGATATTCCTGGTCGCCGAACACCGGCATCGGCAATTCGCCGGCCGGCCCCAAAACCTCGATCTCGCGGATATAGACCTCGACCGCACCGGTCGGCAGGTCGGGATTCTCGGTGCCGCCGGGCCGCCGCCGCACCTTGCCGTCGACGCGCACCACCCATTCCGAGCGCAGCGTCTCCGCCACCTTGAAGGCGGGGCTGTCGGGGTCGGCCACCACTTGAGTCAGGCCGTAATGGTCGCGCAGATCGATGAACAGCACGCCGCCATGATCGCGGATGCGGTGGCACCAGCCCGACAGCCGGGCCTCGATGCCGATGTCGCTCTCGCGGAGCGCGCCGCAGGTATGGGTGCGGTAGCGATGCATGCTCATTCCAATGGGTGAGAAGGTGGCGCACAACCACCCGCTACGCGCCGATTTGTCAAGCACCAAGCAAGCGCCTCGACAGAGCCGCGCCGATCTGCACACTCGCCGCCGAAAGAGGAGCAGGAATGCCGAAGCAGCGTAAAAAGCGGGCCGGCCAAGTGACAGCGGCCGCAACCATGACGGCAGCCGAGGCCGTGATCGCAACGCTGATCGGCCACGGCCTCGACACCGTCTATGCCCTGCCGGGCGTGCAGAACGATTTCCTGTTCGAGGCTTTGTTCGGGGCGCAGGACCGGCTGCGCACGATCCACACCCGTCACGAGCAGGGCGCGGCCTATATGGCGCTCGGCGCCGCGCTCGCCACCGGAAAGCCGGCGGCCTTCGCCGTGGTGCCGGGACCCGGGCTCCTCAATGCCGGGGCGGCGCTGCTCACCGCCTATGGCATGAACGCGCCGGTGCTCGGCCTGATCGGGCAAATTCCCGATGCCGATATCGGCCGCGGTCTCGGCCAATTGCACGAGATCCGCGACCAGGGCGGCATCATCAAGCGGCTGGTCGATCATTCGACCCTGATCCGCAAGCCGGAGCAGGCGTCGCGGGCAACGGCGCTCGCGCTGCGCGCGACGCAAAGCGGCCGGCCGGGGCCGGCGGTGCTCGAATGCGCCATCGATGTGTGGGGCAAATCCGGACCGGTGACCTTGCAATCGCCCCTGCCCGTTCCGTCAACCAAGATCGACCACGGCGCGATCCGCAAGGCGGCAAAACTCCTCGGCGCGGCGAAGCGGCCGCTGATCATCTGCGGCGGCGGCGCGCAAGGTGCTTCCGCCGAAGTCACCGCGCTGTCCGCCATGCTGCAGGCGCCGGTGCTCGGCTTTCGCCGCGGCCGCGGCGTGCTCGACGCCCGCGATCCGCTCAGTGTCACGCTGCCGCTGGGCCGCGATCTGTGGGGCGACGCCGACGTGGTGCTGGCGGTCGGCACCCGCCTGCTCACGCAGTTCCGGCAATGGGGCATCGACCGCGAACTGAAAATCATCCGTATCGATGCCGATCCCGAGGAACACGGCCGCCTGCACAAACCGGCGGTGGCGCTCACCGGCGACGCCGCACCGATCCTGCAAAGCCTGCTTGAGGAATTGCCGGCGCATAACGCCAAACGCGCCTCGCGCCGCGCCGAGATGCAGGAGCGGCAAGGCGCGTGGCGCAAGCGCCTGGAAAAAATCGCACCCCAGATCGCGTTCCTCGAAGCGATCCGCGCCGAGCTGCCCGAAGACGGGATTTTCGTCGACGAGGTCACGCAAATGGGTTTTGCGGCGCGGCTTGCTTTTCCGGTCTATAAGCCGCGCACCTTCCTCTCGCCGGGCTATCAGGATCCGCTCGGCTGGGGCTTTGCCACCGCGCTCGGTGCGCAGCACGCCCGGCCCGATGTGCCGGTGGTCGCCATCTCCGGCGACGGCGGCTTCATGTTCACCGCGACCGAGATGGCCACCGCGATCCGCCATCGCATCCCGCTGGTCACCATCGTGTTCAACGACGGCGCGTTCGGCAACGTCCGGCGCATCCAGCAGGAGCGCTTCGGCAACCGCTTGATCGGCAGCGACCTGGCCAACCCGGATTTCGTCGCCTTCGGCAAGAGTTTTGGCGCCGAGGCGGTCCGCGTAAAGGGTCCGGAGGAGTTGCGTCAGGCGTTACGCCATGCGTTTGCGCACCGCGACGGGCCGACGCTGATCGAGGTTCCGGTGGGCGCATTTCCAAGCCCCTGGGAATTCATCAACATGCCGAAGGTCCGGGGGGCATAGATGCACCGCAAAGGCCTTCCCAACTGCAACGCCGGCCTTGCCACGTGCCGCACATCTGAACGAGACTAGCGTAATGCCGATGTCGAGTGCCGCCGCAGTCTCCTATTCCATGCACCCGATCACCACGACGTCGGAACTGGCCGCCGCGTGCCAGCGGATGGCTGCGCATCCTTTTGTCACCATCGACACCGAGTTCCTGCGCGAGACCACCTACTACCCACTGCTGTGCGTCGCGCAGATGGCCTCGCCCGAGGAAGCGGTCGTCGTCGATGCGCTCGCGCCCGGCATCGATCTCGCGCCGTTCTACGCGCTGATGGCGGACGAAAAGATCATGAAGGTGTTTCATGCCGCGAGGCAGGACATCGAGATCATCTGGCACGGCGCAAAACTCATTCCGCATCCGATCTTCGACACCCAGGTCGCCGCCATGGTGCTCGGCTATGGCGATTCGATTTCCTACGACCAGCTGGTGGCGCGCATCACCGGCGACACGCTCGACAAGTCGAACCGTTTCACCGACTGGACGCGCCGGCCATTGTCCGAGGCGCAGCTCACTTACGCCATTTCCGACGTCACCCATCTGCGTGACGTCTATCACGCGCTGGTCGAAGATCTCGGCCGCCGCGGCCGCGCCGACTGGGTCGAGGACGAGATGCAGGTGCTGACCTCGCCCGAGACCTACCGCATGGACCCGCAGAGCGCGTGGCAGCGGCTCAAGACCCGCGTGCGCAAGCCCAAGGAGCTCGCGGTCCTGATCGAGGTCGCGGCGTGGCGCGAGCGCGAGGCGCAATCCCGCGACGTGCCGCGCTCGCGGGTCCTCAAGGACGACGTGATCGGCGACATCGCCGTGCAGGCGCCGACGACCATCGAGAAGCTCAAGCATCTGCGCTCGCTGCCCAAGGGTTTCGAACGCTCGCGCTGGGGCGAGGCGATCGTCGCCGCGGTCGAGCGCGGGCTGGCTCGCGATCCAAAAACCTTGCCGCACCACGTGCGCAATCAACCCGCGGCCAACGCGTCGGCGGTGGTCGAACTGCTCAAGGTGCTGCTGCGCATGATCTCGGAGCGCCATCACGTTGCCGCCAAGGTGATCGCCACGGTCGACGATCTCGAGCGCATCGCGTCCGACGACGCGGCGGATGTTCCGGCGCTGAGGGGCTGGCGGCGCGAGCTGTTCGGCGAAAAAGCGCTGGCACTCAAGCGCGGCCAGCTTGCGCTCGCCATCGAAAAGGGCCGCGTTGCGACGGTCGAGCGCGGCAGCTGAAGGACAATTCGTGAGCGAACATACGCGTTGGCAAAGCCGCTATAGCGCGCCCGAATACCTGTTCGGCAAAGCGCCGAACTACTTTTTGGCATCCTGCAAGGCATTGCTGCCGAAGTCGGGCAAGGCGTTGGCTGTCGCCGACGGCGAAGCCCGCAACGGGGTGTGGCTCGCCGAACAGGGCCTCGACGTCGTCTCGATCGATTTCTCGCAAGCCGCTCAGGCCAAAGCCGCGGCCTTGGCGAAGGAGCGCGGTGTCGCCATCAAACTGGTGCATGCCGACGTCCACGCCTGGGACTATCCGCCGGATGCGTTCGACGTCGTGGTGGAAATCTTCACCCAATTCAGTACGCCGGCAGAACGCCCGCGCAAATGGGCCGGCATGCGCAAAGCGCTCAAACCCGACGGGCTGTTGATTCTGCAGGGCTACACGCCGAAGCAGCTCGAATACGGTACCGGCGGACCGAATGAAATCGAGCGCCTCTACACGCGCGCCATGCTGGAACAGGCCTTCGGCGATTTTCGCGACCTCAAACTCGTCGAAGAGGAACTGGAAATGCACGAAGGCACCGCTCACGGCGGCATGTCTGCGGTGATCGGGTTGACCGGACGGAAGCCTTAAGCCGCGGCGGTGACCTTGAACCGCGGCGCCAGCACCGTCGTCCGCAGCGTGGCCGCGAGCGCTGCCATTTCCTCGCGCGTGAGCGCAGAATAAGGCGGATAAGGCTCGCCGACCGGAATACCGATCAGGTTCAGCGCCGCCTTCATCGCCGGCGCCAGCCCGCGGTGCATCCATTTCGACGGGAACAGCGCGAACTGCAGCTGGATCTCCGCCGCCCGCTCGTAGTCCTTGGTGACGAAGGCATCGATGACGTGGCGGGCGATTTCGCAGCCGGGCGGCGGCATGGTGGCGCCGGAGCCGCCGAGTTGCAGCGTGGCGAGCAGCATCTGCATGGTCGTGAAATAGCGGGCATGGCCGGCGCGATCGATTTCCACGATCAGGCGCGACACGCGGGCGAGATCGCGCGAGCTTTCCTTGATCAGCTGCACGTTGGGCAATTTCGCCAGCGCAATGGTGTCGGCGATGGACACATCCGCCCCGGGGCCAGGATTGAGATAGAGCGTGATCGGAAGCCGGCTCTCGCGACCTATGGCCTCGAAATAGGCGATGAGGTCGGCTTGGGTCGGCGGGCCGGCAAACGGCCGCAACGGCGCCAAGAGCTGAACCGCCGCCGCGCCGTGCCGTTCGGCGTCATGGGCCAGCTCGATCGCGGTCTTGAACGACGGATGCGAGATGCCGACCATGACCGGCACGCGGCCGCCGACGAATTCGATGGTGCGATGGATCAGCGCCTTGCGCTGTTCGAAGCCGAGATAGGTGTATTCCTGGGTCTCCACGCCGGCGGCGACCACCATGGTGGCGCGACAGTCGTCGATCACATAGTCGATCTGCCGCCGCAGCGCGGCTTCATCGACGGCCAGATCGGCGGTGAACGGCGTGAGTGGGGCGACGATGAGGCCCGGCGTCGGCATGATGCTCTCCCTGTCGGCGCGCGCTGCGCCGTTGGGATACTAACCCATCAGCATCACCGGTTCACGGCCGATCAGGCGGGCCAGCGAGCGCAGCCGGTTCAAGACGCGCTCGCCGGCCAGCGTCGCGTATGAGTTCGGCAGGTGCAGCGCGAGGCGGTGCCGCTCGACGGCAAGCTTGGTTTTGGGCAGGACGCCGGGCATCGCCGCGGACACCACATAGGCGAGCCGCATCGCTGCGCCGAGCACCCGGGCGCGATCGAGCATGCGGGTGGAGACCAGTTCGCGCAGCCGCGGCGACAGTTCGTCGTCCATCACCAGGCCGACGTGGCGGAAGAACACGGCGAGCGCCAGATAGGCGCGGCCGGGATGATCGATGCCGCTGAAGCCGCCGTGGGCGATGATATTGAGCGATTGTTCGCCGCGATAATCGGGATGCGCGCGCCAGCCAATGTCGCCGAGCAGGCACGCCGCATGGCGCAGCCGGCGTTCCTCGCTGGTTTCATCGAGCCCTGACGACACCATGAAACGGTCGGTCCATGCGATCAGCTCCTCGCCGTGGCGCGGCGAGCGCGAACGCAGCTGGTTGAGATGGCGCGCCGCCTCGATCAGCGCGTCCTTCTCCTGATCCTTGCGCTTGAGCATCGAATAGAGCAGTCCCTCGCGCACGCCGAGTGCGGAGAACACCACCTGACGCGGTTTGCCGATGCGCAGGATGTGTTCGAGCACGAGCGCCGCGTAAGGCAACAGCGGCCGCCGCGCATTGTTCACCACTTCGATGTTCGACAGCGTTTCGACATCGACCCGATGCACCAATCTGGCGAACTCGAGCGCTTCGTCGGCGGCAATGGCATAGCCGTGCATCACGTGCAGCGGATAGCCGGTCTGCCACATGTGCAGCCGCGCCAGCGAGCGCCAGGTGCCGCCGACGGCATAGAAGGTGCGGTCCTCGCAGGCCTTGAGCATCGCCAGCCCGCCGAGCGATTTCTTGACGAATTTTTCCGCTTTTTTCAGCGATTTCGACGATATGTCGGCGAGCGCCAAGCCGCCCAGCGGGCGGGTCAGACCGTTCCTCGCGCGCGTGCCGCGGACATCGACCAGTTCCAGCGAGCCGCCGCCAAGATCGCCGACGACACCGTCGGCGCGATGCACGCCGGAGATGACGCCGAGCGCGGTGAGTTCGGCCTCGCGCGCGCCGGACAGAATATCGATCTCGGTCTTCAAAGTGCGCTCGGCGGACCGGATGAAGGCACGGCCGTTCTTGGCGTCACGGCACGCCGCCGTGGCGATGGCGAGCGTTTCCCTCACCCCCATCCGCTCGCACAGCGCGCGGTAGCGCTTGAGCGTCGACAGCGCGTGCTCGACGGCGTCCGCGGCAAGCAAGCCGGTGGATTGCACCTCACGGCCCAGGCCGCACAGCGCCTTCTCGTTGAAAATTTCCGTCGGACTGCGAGTGAGCCCCTCGTAAACCACAAGCCGCACGGAATTCGAGCCGACGTCGATGACAGCGACCGGCGGACCGTGATCGAGGCGTCCTTGGGCGTCGAGTTTGGCGCGCTTCATCGGTATAAGTTGGTGTCGGTTTGCCGTTGGCGGAATTGGAAGCGCTTACGGCCGTTTGCGCGAATTTGCTAAAGTCCCGGTGCGGCTTTGAATACCACGCCTACCGTAAGCATGATTCGCGCGCCATTCACACCCGCTCCGGCCGATGCCGCAATCGGGGAATCAATTCTTTTTGTGATTTGCCGCGTCCCGACAGGCTCGGATTGGTCATGAAATAGGTGTGGGCATTGAACTCTTCCTCGCCGGGCGCGGGCTTGATGCGGCGCGACGTACCGTCGGAGAGCAGCTGCCAGCTCTGCTCGTTGTCCTTCAGATTGGCCACCATGATCTGATCGAGCACCTGCTCGTGCACGGTCGGATTGAGGATCGGGCACAACGCCTCGACGCGGCGGTCGAGATTGCGCGGCATCATGTCGGCGGACGAGATGTATACGGCGGCCTTGGCATGGGGCAACGCGTGGCCCGAGCCGAAGCAGTAGATGCGGCCGTGCTCGAGGAAACGGCCGACGATGGATTTGACGCGGATATTGTCGGACAGGCCCGGCACGCCGGGCCGCAGGCAGCAAATGCCGCGCACCACGAGCTCGATCGGCACGCCGGCACCGGACGCCGCATAGAGCGCGTCGATGATGTCGGGATCGACCAGCGAATTCATTTTCATCCAGATGCCCGAAGGCCGCCCGGCCTTGGCATTGGCGATCTCTTCCTCGATGTGGCTGTGGATGCATTTGCGCAGCGTCAGCGGCGACACCGCCATGCGCTTGAGCTCGGCGGGCTCGGCATAGCCGGTGACGAAGTTGAAGATTTGCGCGACATCGTGCGCGATCAGCGGGTCGGATGTGAAGAATGACAGGTCG
Source organism: uncultured Alphaproteobacteria bacterium (assembly GCA_963724715.1). Taxonomy (GTDB): domain Bacteria; phylum Pseudomonadota; class Alphaproteobacteria; order Rhizobiales; family Xanthobacteraceae; genus BOG-931. The sequence goes on from CAVRVV010000010.1 coordinate 237,966, forward strand.
GTATACAGGCGCGCCGTCACCGGATGATAGTTGCCGGTGCCGACGTGGACGTAGGAGGCAAGCTCGGTGCCCTCGCGGCGGATAACGAGCGAAAGCTTGGCGTGGGTTTTCAGCTCGATGAAACCGTAGACGACCTGCACGCCGGCGCGTTCGAGGTCGCGCGCCCAGCGGATATTGGCCTCCTCGTCGAAGCGCGCCTTGAGCTCGACCACAGCGGTGACCGACTTGCCGGCTTCGGCGGCTTCGGCGAGCTCCCTGATGATCGGGGAATCGGCCGAGGTGCGGTAGAGCGTCTGCTTGATGGCGACGACGTCCGGATCGCGCCCCGCCTGCTGCAGGAAATTCACCACCACGTCGAACAACTCATAGGGATGGTGGATGACGAAGTCCTTCTGCCGGATCGCGGCAAAGCAATCGCCGCCGTGATCGCGCACCCGCTCCGGATAGCGCGGCGCATAGGGAACGAATTCAAGATCGGGCCGGTCGAGTTTGGCGAGCTGCGCCATCTCGTCGAGCGCCAGCACGCCATCGACCTTGAACATGCTCTCGTCGGTGGCGCCGAGCGCGCGTTGCACGAAGCGCTGCAATTCCGGCGGCATCATCGCCTCGATGTCGAGGCGGATGACGATGCCGCGGCGGCGGCGCTTGAGCGCGGTCTCGAACAGCCGCACCAGGTCTTCGGCCTCTTCGAGGATTTCCACTTCGGAATCGCGGATGACGCGGAATGCACCGATGCCCTTCACCGCGTAACCGGGGAACAGCTTGCCGATGAAAAGGCTGGTGACGGCTTCGAGCGAGATCAGCCGCACCTGGCCGCCCTCGCCGGCTTGCGGCAGCCGCGCGAAACGCTCGATGCGGTTGGGCATGCGGATCAGCGCGTTCATCGCCTTGCCATCCTTGGCGCGGGCCAGCTGCAAGGCGATCGAAAATCCGAGATTGGGAATGAACGGGAACGGATGCGCGGGATCCACCGCAAGCGGCGTCAACAGTGGGAATACGTGGGCCAGAAAGTAATCTTCGAGCCAGGCCTTCTCGGCCTTGGTGACGTCGCTAGCATCGACCAGCACGATGCCGGCCTGGCCCAGCGCCGCGCGCAACTCGCGCCACTGCGCCTGCTGATCCTGGACAAGCAGCAACACCGCTTCGCCAATGCGAGCGAGCTGCTCGGCGGGGGTCAAGCCCTCGGGGCTCTTCTCGACGATGCCGGCGCGCAGCGCGGCGCCGAGGCCGGCAACGCGCACCATGAAGAATTCATCGAGGTTGGCGGCGGAGATCGAGAGGAACTTGATCCGCTCCAGCAGCGGGTGGCCGCGATTAGCGGATTCCTCCAACACCCGGCGGTTGAAGTTCAGCCAGGACAGCTCGCGGTTGATGAATCGATCCGGGCTCGACGTCAGCTCGGACGCCCGCTGCCCTTCCTCCGGCCGCCGCGGGGAGCCGGATTCTAAAGCAACGACAGTGGCTTGGCCACGGTCGGCCATGGCGTCTTGGTGCTCCTCGAGGGCTATGATCGCCATGCTTCGTTACAATCCGATGACGTTGGCCGCCCCCTCAGATAAGGCGGTGGGGCGCGGCGCCGTCAAGCCTCTCCCCCGCGGATGGACCGCGGGTCAGGCCGGCACACATTGCGGCAGCTGTTTCCGGATGATATATACCATTGGTATCTATCATCAAGGCTTGCAAATGGCCGAAATCGGCACCGCCAAGATCTTCAAGCACGGCCGCAGCCAAGCGGTACGTTTGCCGAAGGAATTCCGCTTGCTCGGCAAGGAGGTCCGCGTCCGCCGGGTGGGACGCGGCATACTGCTGGAACCGATAAACCGAGACTGGGAAACGATGCAGGCCATTTTCGAGAAAATCGACCGCTCAGGCGGAGCCGATTTTCTGCCAGAGGGTCGTCCGGAACAGCCGCCAATGCCAATCGACGATCGTAAATACTTCGACGACGAATGATCTGCCTCGATACCAACATCATCATCGCGGTGATCAACCAGCGCGCCGCCGAGGTGCGTCAGCGGCTGATGCAAACCCTGCACGAAGGCACCATCGTCGGCATTCCAACGGTCGTCCTGTACGAATTGTGGTACGGCATCAAAAAGAGCGCGCGAGTGCAGGAAAATACCGATGCGCTCGATAACTTTTTGGCGCTCGATGTCACTCCATGGCCATTTGAACCGGAAGACGCCGAAGAGGCCGGCGACGTTCGTGCTGCGCTGGAGCGTGTAGGCACGCCGATCGGCCCTTACGACGTGCTGATTGCCGCGCAAGCGCGCCGACGCAGTGCGATATTGGTCACGGCGAACAAGAATGAATTCGCGCGCGTGCCGGGATTGCAGACGCAAGATTGGACGATCGCCTGAAAGAGCGCCGGCGTTACGCGGTGTCGCGGAACATTTCCGCGGCCAGCGCCCGCGTCGGCGGCCGGCCGCGCCGCAGCGCCTCGTTGTCGAGCGCGATCACCGCGGACCGCGCCGCGGCGAACGACCGCTCGATATGAGTGGAGAGATAGCTCACCACGCCTTCGTCGAGCGCGAGCTGGCGATCGGCGGCAAGCTTGACGATGACGGCACGCAGCATCGCATCGTCGGGCGCCTCGAGGTTCACCACCGGCATTGCCCGCAGTCGCGAAATGACATCGGGGGTGGCGATGGGCCACGTGACTGGCGCCGTGCGCGCCGTGAACAGCAAGTAGGCGTTCTCCCCGCGCGCCATATTGATGAGATGAAACAGGGCATGCTCGTCCGCGGTCGCCGCAGCATCTTCGATGACCAGCGCGCCGGTGGCGAGCGCGGAACGAAGCCCGGTCTCTTCGAGCGCATGGGCGGACACGACACGCGCCCCGGCCGCAGCCGCCCAGATCGTCGCCAGATGAGTTTTGCCCGAGCCCTCGGGCCCGACGAGAGCAATGGCATTCGCCGGCCAATCCGGCCAAGAGTCGATCAGCGTCAGCGCGCCCTCATTGCCGGGTCCAGAGAGAAAATCCTCGCGCGCGTAGCTTTCCGCATGGTCGAGCGCAAGCGCGAGTTGACGCGGAATGGGGGACATTGAGCTCGACGTCATGGTGTTAAACCGGCCGGCTGCCGGTAAAGATCGGACTTTCGCGGTAACGCCGCACGGCAAAGCGTATCAGAACGCCGGTCGCGGCCGCGAGCGGCACCGCCAGCAGCAATCCGACGAAGCCGAACAGATAGCCGAAAGCAAACAGCGCGAACATCAGCCACACCGGATGCAGGCCGACGCTATGTCCGACCAGATACGGCGCCAGCACGTTGCCTTCGAGGAACTGGCCGACCAGCACGACGGCGGCGACGATGACGATCGGCGTCCATTCCGGGAAAAATTGCGCCACCGCGACGGCGAGCGAGAGCACGAGCGCCGTCAGCGACCCCACATAGGGGATGAAACTGATCAGTCCCGAAACGACGCCGATCAGCAAGCCGAAGCTCAATCCCGCGAGCGTCAGCCCGACGGCATAATAGGAACCGAGGATCAGGCACACGCCGGATTGTCCGCGCACATAAGCCGAAATCGTCGTATCGATGTCGTGGCCGAGATTGCGAACCGTGTCGCGCTGCGGCAGCGGGATCAGGCTGTCGACCGCGCTCACCATGCGATCCCAATCGCAAATCAGATAGAACGCCACCACCGGCGTGATGATCAGCAGTGAAAAGATCGAAAGCAGCGTTTGTCCCTTGGTCCACAGCGAGGCGAGCACCGTGGTCACATAGCCCATCGCCTGGTTCATCACATCGCTGACCGAATGATTGCCGCCGCTGAGATTGTCGCCGACGATGCGCTTGAGCCATGGGTGGTTCGGGTCGCTCACCAGACTTTGCAGGCGCTGCGCGTAGCCAGGCGCATTGTCGATGAAACCTGCAAGCTGCTTCGCCAATACCGGCGCGATCAGCAGGAGCAGCAGCGCAAGTGCGAGCACGAAGCCGCCGAGAATGATCGAGGCGGCGACCAGCCGGCTCAAGCCGCGTTTGGCCAGCCGATTGGCCAGCGGATCGAGCACATAGGCCAGCGCCATGCCTAGTACGAACGGCAACAGGATGGGGCTCAACAGCCACAACAGCCCGACGAAGACCGCAAGCGCCACGATCCAGAACACGATGTGCCGCTCGATGTGCATGGCGCCCCTCAAGCAGCGGCAATCAGTGCCCGGCTCCGAACGAGTTCATATGGCGCACCCATCCGGCGAGATAGAAGGCGATCGAGAGCAAGGTCAAGATCGCGACCAGCGCCATCATTCCCTTCGACACCAAGTCGAAGTCGAAGCCGAAACCCTGCTCGGCCAACACCAGAATGGCGAGCAGGATCTGCGCCAAGGTGTTGGCCTTCGAGACCGCCAACGGCCGCACCGGCATCGGCTTGCCGACCAGCCAGGACAGCATGAAGGCGCTGACGATCATGATGTCGCGCGAGACGACGAGGATGACGAGGAAGATCGGCAGCGCGCCGGCGATGCCGAGCGCAATGTAGATCGACACGATCAGCGCCTTGTCGGCCAAGGGGTCGAGATAGGCGCCGAGCTCGCTCGCCATGTGGAAGCGCTTGGCGAGGAAGCCGTCGACGCCGTCGCTGATGCCGGCGGCCAGGAACAGGAAAAAGGCAATGCGCATCCCGCCCGAGGTGATCGCCCAGACCACGATCGGCACCATCAGGATACGGCCCAAGGTAATGAGGTTTGGGATACTCAAACGCGGCCCCGGCTCAGGCAGCTTTTCTCCGTGCTGTCCTGCAACTCAATATACCGGCGCCCGCGCGCTTGCACACCCGGCGATTCCGACGTAGGAGGCGCCAAGCGGTCCCGCCCCGCAAGGGCGGCAAGCAATCAACTGTCCGGCTTGGTGGCATTCGTGGATGAGGCGCGCTACGCGGCGGCCGGTGTCGATATCGATGCCGGCAACCGCATGGTGGAATTGATCAAGCCCTTGGTGCGCGCCACCGCGCGCGCCGGGGCCGATGCCGAGATCGGCGGCTTTGGCGGCCTGTTCGATCTCAAGGCCGCGGGTTTTGTCGATCCGATCCTGGTCGCCGCCAATGACGGTGTCGGCACCAAAGTCAAAATCGCCATCGAGACCGGCCGCCACGACACGATCGGCATCGATCTGGTCGCCATGTCGGTCAACGACCTCGTGGTGCAAGGCGCCGAACCGTTGTTCTTCCTCGACTATTTCGCCTGCGGCAAGCTCGATCCGGCGGTCGGCGCGCAGGTGGTGACAGGCATTGCGACAGCTTGCCGCGAGGCCGGCTGTGCTCTCATCGGCGGCGAGACGGCGGAAATGCCGGGGCTCTATGCGCCCGGCGATTACGACCTTGCCGGCTTCGCCGTCGGCGCGGTGGGGCGGGCGGACCTGTTGCCGCATGCCGACATGGCAGCCGGCGACGTGGTGATCGGCCTTGCCTCGACCGGCGTCCACTCCAACGGATTTTCCCTGGTACGCCGCATCGCGGCCGCGCCTGGATTGACGTGGAGCAGCCCTGCCCCGTTCGACCCATCGCGAACACTCGGCGAAGCGCTGCTCACCCCGACCCGGCTCTATGTGCGTTCGTGCCTTGCCGCGATCCGCCAAACCAAAGCCGTGAAAGCGCTCGCCCACATCACCGGCGGCGGCTTTGTCGACAATATTCCCCGGGTGTTGCCGGAAGGGCTTGGCGTTTCATTGGATCTCGGCCGCGTACCGGTTCTGCCGGTGTTCAAATGGCTCGCAGCCAGCGGCAGGATCGGCGAGGCCGAAATGCTGCGCACCTTTAACTGCGGCGTCGGCATGGTGGCCGTGCTCGAGCGGAGCGCGGCCAAGGCGGCGAGCGATTGCTTCTCGGCGCAGGGTGAAACCGTCGTTCAACTCGGCGAAATCGTTGCAGCGAGAGACAGCAGCCGTGTCGGCTTCCGCGGACACCTCGACCTGGCTTGGCCAAGCGCATGACCAGGAAGCGCGTTGCCGTACTGATCTCCGGCCGCGGCTCCAACATGACGGCATTGATCGAGGCGGCCGAGGCGCCGGACTATCCGGCGCAAATCGTGCTGGTCTTGTCCAATGAGCCCGATGCCGCGGGACTCGACCATGCACAGCTTGCGGGCGTCGCCACCGCGGTCGTCGATCACAGGCCGTTCGGCAAGGACCGCGAGGCGTTCGAACGTGCGCTCGACGACACATTGCACGCGCACCGCATCGACCTGGTCTGCCTCGCCGGCTTCATGCGGCTCTTGACGCCGTGGTTCGTCACGCGCTGGAGCGGCCGCATGCTGAACATTCATCCGGCGCTGTTGCCGCAGTTCAAAGGCCTGCACACACACCGCCGCGCGTTGGCAGCCGGAGTGCAGCGGCACGGCGCCACTGTCCACTTCGTCGTGCCGGAAATGGATTCAGGACCGATCGTGGTGCAGGATTCGGTGCCGGTGCACGACGGCGACACCGAAGAAACGCTCGCCGCGCGGGTCTTGGAAGTCGAGCACCGGATTTATCCACAGGCGCTGCGCCTTGTTGCCGAAGGCCGCGTCACGCTTGCGGCGGCGACTGCGGCAACGCGCGGGTAATGGCGCAAATCCTTTCCGCTATCTGAAAAATAAAAACCCCCGGCAGCAATGCCGGGGGCTACACGTGGACCGGAATGTCCGGACCACGATCAATCACGCGACTTTGAGATTTTCCGCCGATGTCCTGCCGCGGTTGGTCACGAGTTCGTACTCAACGGCCTGACCCTCATTGAGCGAGCGCAAGCCGGCGCGCTCGACGGCCGAGATATGGACGAAGACGTCCTTATCGCCGCTTGCCGGCTTGATGAACCCGTAGCCCTTGGTTGGGTTGAACCATTTGACGGTGCCCTTCTGCATCGTCCGCCTCCTCCGTCATTCCCGATGCCAGCGAAGACGCAAAGCTACAGCCGCTGCACCGCAATGCAGATGCCGCGATCCGCGCCACAAGCAAGATCTTGGGGGAAGTCCGAAACAGCGGAAGTCAGAAACGATCATGTCGCCCACGACAGCACTGGCCGGATGGCCAAAATCCGATTGCCGGTAAAATTGGGCGGATAAATACGGCGCAAGCATGGCTGCAAAGCGTCAGTCAGCGGCGCGGCAACGGCCGATGTCTTGAACATCGTGACGATGATCTTGCGCGCAATCAGCTCGATTACGCAGTCGCATCAACCAAATATCCATGATGTCGCAATCCATGCGGCGAATCGCAGCGCCTAGCTGCCGCCCGCTTCTTCGGCAGCCGACACGGCGCGCGCCTTGGATAGAGACAACTGTCGCCACAGCCCGCCGATGCCGATCACCAACAGAGCGCCGGCGCCGGCTGCGGCAAATTCGACCTGGCGAGCAAATGTCTCGCCAAACGCTGCCGACAGATGACCGAATATCGCCGGATCGGTGGCGACGACATCGCCGGCGACCCAACCAAGCAGCGCCGCACCAGCCCAGATGAAGATCGGAAAGCGGTCGAGCATCACCATGATCAGAGCCGCGCCCGCGATGATGATCGGAACGGAAGCAACCAAACCGAGCGCAAGCAAAGCGAGGCTGCCTTGCGCAACGGCGGCGACGGCGATGACATTGTCGAGACTTCATGACGATGTCGGCCACCACGACGATCCGCACCGCGCGCCACAGCTGCGCGACGGCCTCGACTTTATTCTGGTCGACGCGCTCGGGGACGAGGAGCTTGGCAGCGATATAGACCAGCGCCAAACCACCGATCAATTTGAGATACGGCAGCAGCATGAGCTGCCCGACGACGCCGGTGAAAACCAGGCGCAGCAGCACCGCGACGCCGGCGCCGATCACCAGGCCCCAGAAGCGCTGGCGCTGCGGCAGATCCCGGCACGCCATCGCAATGACGACGGCGTTGTCGCCCGACAGCAGGATATTGATGAAAACGATCTGCAGCACCGCGGCCCAGAACGCCGCGCGTCCCAAATCGTCGACGCTTGCGTGGAGCATGTCGCCCCACAGCGAAGGATGCAGATATTGCAGGACTGAGCTCACCGCCGCTCCTCAACCGCATTGGCGACGCGGCGAGCGCACCGGCTTCAACCGACGATGTCGTTGCCGGAAAAGAACTGCGCGATTTCCTGCACCGCGGTGTCGGCGGCGTCGGATCCGTGCACCGAGTTCTCGCCGATCGACTTAGCAAGCTCCTTACGGATGGTGCCGGGCGCGGCCTTGGCCGGATCGGTGGCGCCCATCAGATCGCGATAGGCCGTCACCGCATTCTCGCCTTCGAGCACCTGCACGACGACCGGCCCCGAGATCATGAAATCGACAAGCTCGCCGAAGAACGGCCGCTGGCGATGGACCGCATAGAAGGTCTCGGCTTGCTCGCGGCTCATGCGCATGCGCTTCTGCGCCACGATGCGCAAGCCTGACTTCTCGATCATCGCATTGATGGCGCCGGTCACGTTGCGCGCCGTCGCGTCGGGTTTGATGATCGAAAACGTACGCTCGATCGCCATCAGATCGTCCTTTGTCGCGTTAGGGAAGCGTGGAGTTCGGAAACGGCGTGAAAACGTGCCGGCTTATAGCCTTCGTTCACCATCCCAGCAAGCGCAAGTCGCTCGCCTGAATATGTGATGAACATCGCCTCGATGGCGCGTTCAGCTTGATAAACCCGCACTAAATCTTCTCCTCAGCTCCAGTTCAACCGCCATCTGCAAAATGGCTTGAACCAAAAGCTAGGCCACCAGACGAACGCTTAACTGCGTGAAGTCAAGTCCCGACGAGACCTAGCTACGAGAACTCAACCTAGGAACCAACTTACGAACCAAGGAGAAGTCAAATGTTGCGCAAGACAATGCTCGCGATTGCCGCTGCCGCCGCGCTTGGCGCCACGGCGCTTGCACCGACCTCGGCATCCGCCTGGGGTTTCCATGGTGGCTGGCACGGTGGTTGGCATGGTGGCCGCGGATTCGTGTTCTCCGGCCCGATCTTTGCCGGCCCCGTCTATGACAGCTGCCTGGTGCAGACCTGGGTCCAGACGCCGCATGGACCGGCGCTGCGCTGGGTCAATCGCTGCTACTGAGCCGATCGGGCTTATCGTCTGAAACGGCAACCCCGGCCTCGCCAGAGACCGGGGTGTTTTCGCTTAAGCCATTCCGCCGAGATCAGGCGAGATCGAAGCGATCGAGATTCATCACCTTGTCCCACGCAGCCGCGAAGTCTTTCACAAACTTCTCCTTCGAGTCCGCGCAAGCATAGACTTCCGCAAGCGCTCGCAGCTGGGAATGCGAACCGAAGATCAGGTCGACACGGCTGCCGGTCCACTTGACCGCGTTGGTCTTGCGGTCACGCCCCTCGTACACGTCCTCGGAGCCAGCGGCCGGCTGCCATTGCGTGCTCATGTCGAGCAGGTTGATGAAGAAGTCGTTCGTCAGCGTCTCGGGCCGCTTGGTGAAGACGCCGTGCTTGGACTGCCCGGCATTGGCGCCGAGGACCCGTAGGCCGCCGACGAGAACCGTCATCTCGGGCGCCGTCAGGGTCAGCAATTGTGCCCGGTCCACCAGCGCTTCCTCAGGCAACATGAATTGTTTGCCGCCGAGGTAGTTGCGGAATCCATCGGCTCGCGGCTCGAGCGGAGCGAAGGAGGCGACGTCGGTCTCTTCCTGCGACGCGTCCATGCGTCCCGGCGTGAACGGAACCTTGACGTCGACCCCGGCGTCCTTTGCCGCCTTTTCGACTGCCGCGCAGCCGCCGAGAACGATCAGGTCGGCAAGCGAGACCTTCTTGCCGAACTCCTTCTGGATCGCTTCGAGTTTCGCGAGCACCGTCGCGAGCTGCTTCGGCTGATTGACGTCCCAATCCTTCTGCGGCGCAAGACGAACGCGCGCGCCGTTCGCCCCGCCACGCTTGTCGGAGCCGCGGAACGTCGAGGCCGACGCCCAAGCGGTCGAGATCAGCTGCGACACCGACAGGCCGGACGCGAAGATCTTGGCCTTCAGAGCCGCGATGTCCCCTTCCCCGATCTGCGGATGATTCACCGCCGGGATCGGGTCCTGCCAGATCAGCGTCTCTTTCGGCACGAGCGCACCGAGATAGCGCTGGATCGGGCCCATGTCGCGGTGCGTGAGCTTGAACCACGCGCGGGCAAACGCGTCCGCGAACTGGTCCGGATGCTCATAGAAGCGCCGCGAGATCTTCTCGTAGGCCGGGTCGAGCCGCAGCGAGAGGTCCGTGGTCAGCATGGTCGGCACGTGCTTCTTCGACTTGTCGTGGGCGTCCGGGATCGTGGCGGCGCCGCCTTTCGCCTTCCACTGCTGCGCACCGGCCGGGCTCTTCGTCAGTTCCCACTCGTTGTTGAACAGGTTGTCGAAAAAGTGGTTGCTCCACTTCGTCGGCGTCTGGGACCAGGTGACTTCCGGGCCGCCGGTGATGGTGTCGGCCCCGATGCCGGTGCCATGCTTGCTCTTCCAGCCGAGGCCCTGATCCTCGATTGCCGAGCCTTCCGGCTCTGGGCCCATCAGTGACGGATCGCCGGCGCCGTGGGTTTTGCCGAAGGTGTGGCCGCCGGCGATCAGCGCGACGGTCTCCTCGTCGTTCATCGCCATGCGGAAGAATGTTTCGCGGATGTCCTTGGCCGCCGCGACTGGGTCTGGCTTGCCGTTCGGCCCTTCCGGATTGACGTAGATGAGGCCCATCTGCACCGCGCCGAGCGGTTCCGCGAGCTGGCGTTCGCCGCTATAGCGTTCATCGCCCAGCCATGTCCCTTCGGGACCCCAGTAGAGCTCTTCGGGCTCCCAGACGTCGGCGCGGCCGCCACCGAAACCGAATGTCTTGAAGCCCATGGAATCGAGGGCGACATTGCCCGCCAGAACCATCAGGTCGGCCCATGAAAGTTTCCGGCCGTACTTCTGCTTGATCGGCCACAATAGCCGGCGCGCCTTGTCGAGATTGGTGTTGTCCGGCCAGCTGTTCAGGGGGGCGAAACGCTGCTGGCCGGCGCCGGCGCCGCCGCGGCCGTCGGCGATGCGGTACGTGCCCGCGCTGTGCCACGCCATGCGGATGAAAAGTCCGCCATAGTGTCCGAAGTCCGCCGGCCACCACGCCTGCGAGTCCGTCATCAAGGCATGAAGGTCCTTGATCACGGCATTCAGGTCGAGGCTCTTGAATTCCTTGGCATAGTCGAACGCCTCGCCCATCGGATCGGACAGGGGGGAGTGATGGTGGAGAACCTGAAGGTTCAGCGTATTCGGCCACCAGTCTCGGTTCGCGTGTCCGCCCGCTACCGGGCACTTGCCCGCGCTCTTGTCATCGGTTTTCGCGTCCATGTTTGTCTCCGATCGTATTTTTCTGCTTTTTCCCGTTCCGTATATAAGTATCGCCAATCCTTGGAAAGTGATCCAGCTGCATGGCCCGCAATGGCAAAGCGCTGGTCACGGTACCTTATTCTTCGTGTTGCGATCGCGATTTGGAACTCGGCAAGCGGTCAAGCGCGAAGAGCGCACAGACGAGCTCAAGTCGCGCTATTGCCGGCGGCCGGTTTCTTGGTTTTCGCGGGCTTTTTCTTCGCTTGCGGTGGCGGCGGCGCAACCTCGACACGATCCATTTGCATGAGCCGGCCGCGCTCGAAGTGATAGACGCCGGGCCGCGGGCCGCTTTGATAACTCAAGACCGCGGTGCGATCGCCGTTCGGATTCCTGCCGAGCTGGACGCCGTTCGGCGGTCCGGCACGACTGACCACCTCGCATTCGGTCATGCCGAGACCGACACCCTCGCCGAGCCCGGATGCGCCTACGCCGGGGGCCCCCGGACCGCCGGCCGGGCCACCGGCAGCCGCTTGCGGTGCCGCCGCCGCTGCCGGACAGCCGCCATTGGCATCGACAAGATCGGCGTCGGTAACCGGCCTGGTCAGTCTTGACTTCCCCAAGTCGGAATAGGTGTAGCCGCTGCTGCGGCCGGCGACGTCGACGGGCTTGCGGAACAAGGCCCCCGAATCCCAGCCGACATTGCCGCAACCGCCGAGCACGCCGGCCATCGTCAGCGCCGCCAACGCGCCGGAGCGGATTGATCCAAGGTACACCCGTACGTCCCCTCAAACTTCGAGCCGTCGCCAGTACAGGATGCGCCGCTTTATGTTGCGATCATGGCGCACCGTCCTACACTGTGCTAGCGACCATGCTAGCGGCTTCCGCGGCATTACCACAAGCCGTCGAATAAACGCAGTGAAGGTAAAAAATCGACGCTGGGACAGGGGGTTGGGGCGTATTCCGGGTTGCACCATCAGGGCCTTGCTTTGTGATGCTCATCACGGAAACTTGGCCGCTTTGACGCGAGACTGTCGCGGGCGGCGGCCGCAGATCGGCGTCCCGGGACGGATGACCGTCTCGCGCTTCTTGGGGACATTTCATGCACCTGCAATTCGTCGGCTGCGGTGATGCCTTCGGCTCCGGCGGACGATTCAACACCTGCTTCCATCTCGTCGGCGACGAGATCAACGCGCTGATCGATTGCGGCGCGACTTCGCTCGTCGCCATGAACAAGCTTGCGATCGACCGCAACGCCATCGACGTTGTTTTCATCTCGCATTTTCACGCCGATCACATCGCCGGCCTGCCGTTCTTTCTCCTCGAGGCCAATTACGTAGCCAAACGCACGCGGCCGCTGACGATCGTCGGCCCGCCGGGATTGAAGACGCGTTTTCCCGACATAATGGAAAGCGGCTTCCCCGGCACCCGGTCGATGGAGCTGAACTTTCCGCTGCATTTCGTGGAGCTGGAAATCGGCAAACGCCGCGAGATCGGCGCCGTTGCCGTAACGCCGTTTCATGTCGTGCATGACGACCGCGCCGGGCCTTGCCTCGGCTTCCGCTTCGAGATCGAAGGCAAAGTGATTGCTTTTTCCGGCGATACGGAATGGACCGATGTGCTGATCGAGGTGGGGCGCGAAGCCGACCTCTTCATCTGCGAGGCCTATACGCGGGACAAGCCGATTCAGACCCACATGGCGCTGTCGCTCTTGGAGAAGCACCTCGGTCAGATCCGGCCGAAACGCCTCGTGCTCACCCATATGAGCAACGACATGCTGGCGCGCCGCGCCGAGGTGCCATACGAAACCGCCGAAGACGGCATGATCGTGAAACTTTAGCTCGGAAGCCGGCTCCTCATACGAACCGCCGAGCTTCATCCGCCGAGTGCCGCTTCGATCGCCGCCAGTGCGGCATCCGCCTTCGATGCGTCGGGACCGCCGGCCTGCGCCATGTCGGGCCGTCCGCCGCCGCCTTTGCCGCCAAGCGCCTCGGCGCCTTTGCGCACCAGGTCAACGGCATTGAAGCGCTTGACCAGATCGTCGGTGACGCCGACCACGATGCCGGCCTTGCCGTCGCCGGTGACGCCGACGATGGCGACAACGCCGGAGCCGACCTTTTTCTTGCCTTCGTCGGCCAGGCTGCGCAGGTCCTTCAGATCGATGCCTTCCACCGAACGCGCCATCAGCTTCACGTCGCCAACGGTGCGAACGCCATCGGCGCCATCGCTCGCGCCGCCGCCCATGGCGAGCTTCTTCTTTGCCTCCGAGAGCTCGCGCTCGAGACGCTTGCGCTCGTCGAGCAACGTGACGACGCGGTCTTGCACGTCCTCGATCGGCACGCGCAAATCGGATGCCGTTGCTTTGGCGAGGCGCGCCAAGCTGTTCAAATTGGCCCGCGCCGTATTCGCCGTCAGCGCTTCGATGCGGCGCACGCCGCCGGCGACGCCACTCTCGCCCACCACGGAAATAAGACCGATGTCGCCGGTGCGCCCGACGTGAGTGCCGCCGCACAGCTCGACCGACCAGCCCATGGTGTTGCCGCCACTCTCCCCCATGGCGACAACGCGAACCTCGTCGCCGTATTTTTCGCCGAACAGGGCGCGCGCGCCTGAGGCGCGCGCATCGTCGAGCGCCATCACGCGGGTAACGACCGGTGCATTCTGCAGCACGAATTCGTTGGCGATGTCTTCGACGCGCTCGATCTCCTCGGCGCTCATCGGCTTCGGATGGGAGAAGTCGAATCGTAACCGGTCGGGCGCGACCAGCGAGCCCTTCTGAGCCACGTGATCGCCGAGCACCTGGCGCAACGCCTCGTGCAACAGATGTGTCGCCGAGTGGTTTTTCCGGATTGTGCCGCGGCGGTGGTGATCGACTTCGAGCGCGAGCGCGGCGCCGACCTTCAACGTGCCTTCCTCGACGACACCAATGTGCACGAACACGTCGCCGAGATGCTTCTGCGTGTCAGTGACCTTGAAACGCACGCCATCGGCCGTCATCACTCCGGTATCACCGACCTGACCGCCGGATTCGCCGTAGAACGGCGTCTGGTTGAGAACGACGGCACCGCTCTCGCCCTTTTTCAACGCGTCGACGTCCTTGCCGTCGCGCACGAGAGCAGAGACCACGCCTTCGGCGCTTTCGGTCTCATAGCCGAGGAATTCGGTGCCGCCGACTTTTTCGCGGATACCGAACCACACCGCTTCGTCGGCGGCCTCGCCGGAGCCCGCCCACGACGCGCGCGCCTTCTTGCGCTGTTCCTCCATGGCGTCGGTGAAGGCCGCGATATCGACGCTGATGCCGCGCGGCCGCAACGCATCCTGGGTGAGGTCGAGCGGGAAGCCGTAGGTGTCGTACAGCGTGAACGCAGTCACGCCGTCGAACATGTCGCCTTTCTTGAGCGTCTTGCTTGCCGCGTCGAGAATAGCCAGGCCGCGTTCCAGCGTGCTGCGGAAGCGGGTTTCTTCCAGTTTCAACGTTTCGGTGATCATCGCATCGGTACGATGCAATTCCGGATAGGCCTGACCCATCTCGCGCACCAGCACCGGCACGAGGCGCCACATCAACGGGTCTTTGGCGCCGAGCAATTGCGCGTGGCGCATGCCGCGACGCATGATCCGGCGCAGCACATAGCCGCGGCCCTCGTTCGACGGCAGCACGCCGTCGGCGATCAGGAACGCCGACGCGCGCAAATGGTCGGCGATAACACGATGCGAGGCCTTCTGCTCGCCGTCGGGGTCGACGCCGGTGAGATCGGCGACCGCCTCGATCAGCGCGCCGAACAGATCGATCTTGTAATTGTCATGGGTGCCTTGCAGCACCGCGGCAATGCGCTCGAGCCCCATGCCGGTGTCGATCGACGGCCGCGGCAGGTCGACACGCTTGTCGGCGGTGAGCTGCTCGTACTGCATGAACACGAGATTCCAGATCTCGACGAAACGGTCGCCGTCGGCCTCGGGGCTGCCGGGCGGGCCGCCGGGAATATGCTCGCCATGATCGTAAAAAATCTCGGCGCAAGGTCCGCACGGACCGGTCTCGCCCATGCTCCAGAAATTGTCGCTGCCGGCGATGCGAAGGATTTTCTTGTCCGGCAGGCCGGTGACCTTCTTCCACAGATTGAACGCTTCGTCGTCGTCGATATAGACGGTGGCGAGAAGCTTCTCGGCCGGGATGCCGTATTCCTTGGTGAGTAGCCGCCAAGCCAGCTCGATGGCGCGCTCCTTGAAATAGTCGCCGAACGAGAAGTTGCCGAGCATCTCGAAGAACGTGTGGTGGCGGGCGGTATAGCCGACATTGTCGAGGTCGTTGTGCTTGCCGCCGGCGCGCACGCATTTCTGCGACGAAACCGCACGCGAATAGGGCCGCTTCTCGAGGCCGGTAAAGACGTTCTTGAATTGCACCATGCCGGCATTGGTGAACATCAATGTCGGGTCGTTACGCGGCACGAGCGGCGACGACGGCACGATCTCGTGCCCCTCGCGCGCAAAAAAGTCGAGAAAGCTCGACCGGATGTCGTTGACGCCGCTCATTGCGGGAACTCTCTAGCGGGACAGGCGATTCCTGTCCAGGAACGGCGCAATTGCAGTGCGCCGGCAAAGCATATATGCGCTCTCTCTTCGCCTTGCTCCCCACCGAGACGTGACGATGAACGACCAAGCAAGCCCCGGCCTGAGCACGTTCGAAGAGCGGCTGCGGGCGGGCCGGTTCGTCATGACCGCGGAAATCGCCCCGCCGGTGTCCTCCGACCCGCAGGACCTGCGCAGCAAGGCGGCACCGCTGAAGGGTCTCGCGGACGCGGTCAATGTCACCGACGGCGCCGGCGCCCGCGCCCATATGGCGGCGCTTGCGGCGGCCTCCATCCTTATCGGCATGGAGATCGAGCCGATCCTGCAAATCACCTGCCGCGACAAGAACCGCATCGCGCTGCAGAGCGAGATGATGGGCGCCGCCGCGCTCGGCGTGCGCAACCTCCTCCTCCTCACCGGCGACGATCCGAAGGCCGGCGACCAGCCCGACACCAAGCCTGTGTTCGACGTCAACTCAGCCACGCTGATCGAGACCGCGCGCCGCTTGCGCGACGAGGGCACGCTGCCGACGGGACGCAAGGTCTCCGGCCACGCCGCGTTCTTCATCGGCGCCGCCGACATGCCGATCGATCCGCCGGCCGGCTGGCAGCCGAATGCGCTTCTCGGCAAGATCAAATCCGGCGCGCAATTCGCCCAGACCCAGTTCTGCATGGATGCCGCGATCGTGCGCCGCTATATCGGCGCGCTGGAACAGGCCGGCATCACCAAACAGCTTGCCGTCCTCATCGGCGTCAATCCGCTGCGCTCGGCCAAGTCGGCGCAATGGATGAAAAGCCACCTGTTCGGCACCATCATTGCCGACCCGCTGATCGCGCGGATGGAGCAAGCCGCCGACCCGGTACGCGAGGGCATCGCCATCTGCGCCGAATTGATTGAAGACTATTCGACCATCCCCGGCGTCGCCGGCGTCCACATCATGGCGCCGGGCAACGACGCGGCCATTCCGGAAGTCATCGCGGCGGTGCGAGCGAACGTGACCAACGCCGCGATCTAAAACCGCAAACAATTCGCGGCGCCAATCGTGGAGCCCTCTCCCCTTGCGGGAGAGGGCAGCTCGGTGCTTCCGCTCGAAGAATGGATGAGGGGCCGGGCCGCAAGACCCCTCACCCGGTCGAGTTTGTTGCAAGGCCTGCGATGCCCTCTCCCGCAAGGGGAGAGGGCAATGCCACGAGCAGCGCGATCTCAGGTGGCCGCCTCCTCTCTCGTGCGAATATCGACTTCCGATTTCAGCGTGCGGTGCACCGGGCACTTGTCGGCAATCTCCAGAAGCTTCGCCCGCTGCTCGGCGCTCAGCTCGCCCTCGAAGGTGATGGCGCGCTCGATGTGGTCGATCTTGCCTTCTTTGGTTTCGCACTCGGCGCAATCCTTGGCATAGATTTTTTCGTGGCGCAGGCGGACCTGCGTGCGCAGAAGCGGAATCTGCTTGTGATCGGCATAGAGTCGCACCGTCATCGAGGTGCAGGCGCCGAGCGCGGCGAGCAGAAGATCGTAGGGACCCGGCCCGGTGTCCAGGCCGCCGTCCTTGACCGGCTCGTCGGCCAACAGGCGATGTTTGCCGAGAATGACCTCTTGCTGAAATTGCCCGCGCCGCGTTTCGCGCACCGCAACGGTGCCGGGCGGCGTGTCTTCGATGGGCTCGGCATCGACCGCCATGTCGAGATAGCGATCGGCCCAAGCCGCGATGACGCGGGCAATATAGGTGGCATCGCTGGCGCGGCTGATGAGATGGTCGGCGCCGGTGAGCGAGATAAAACTTTTCGGATGTTTTGCCGCGAGAAAGATCTCGCTGGCATTGTCGATGCCGACCGTGTCGTCGGTCGGCGAATGAAACACCAGCAGCGCCTTGTGCAGCTCGGCGATGAGGGGTTTGAGATTTTGCTGCGCGATATCTTCGAGCAAGGTGCGGCGGATGCGGAACGGCCGGCCGGCCAGCGTCACCTCGACCTCGTCCTTATTGTCGAGCTCGGCGACGCGCTCGCCGAACAGGCCTAGGACATGGGCCGGATCGGACGGCGCCGCGATCGTCACCACGGCACGCGCCTCGGCGATGCGGTGCGCGGCGGCAAGCACTGCGGCGCCGCCGAGGCTGTGGCCGATCAGGATCGCGGGCGCCATGAGTTTTTCGCGCAAATGATCGGCGGCAGCGACCAGATCGTCGACATTCGACGAGAACGTGGTGTTGGCAAACTCACCCTCGCTGGCGCCGAGCCCGGTAAAATCGAAACGCAGCACCGCGATGCCGTACAGCTTCAACCCATCGGCAATATGCCGCGCCGCCCGATTGCTCTTGCCGCAAGTGAAGCAATGCGCAAACAGCGCCACCGCGCGGATCGGGCCGTCGGGCCGGTCGAGCAGCGCCGCGAGCGTGTGGCCCTGGGCGTTGCGGAAGTCGAATTTTTCGGCGGGCATCGGGGGCTCCCACTTTTTCGACGTTTCCCGGATGCGGCGCAGCGCGAAGCGGTGCACCGCTGATCCGGGATCGTCGCGTACTCCGAGTTTGTAACGATCCCGGGTCAGCAGCGCATCATTACGCTTCGCTTCATGCTGCGCTGCGCCCGGGAAACACAGTTACACAAATAAGCACGCGACGATGCGGAGTGAATGTAGCCAACGCTCCGCCGCCCCTGCTGTCTAGCGGGCGCGGGGCCGCCCGTTCCCTGTTTCCGTTCTGAAAGAGAATGGAGCGCCGGGAGGCGCCAGGGGCTTGCGAGACCCCTTACCGGAGCTTGCGAGGCTCCGGGATCGCGCGCCTGACGAACGGGGTTGCGACGCCCGCTCGCGAGGCGCGGCGTCCGATCCAACGGGTTTGCGAAGCCCGCTGAACGGGCGCTGCGCCTCCCGGCGCTCCACCAGACCGGCGAGTCTCTACGGGCCGGCCGCGAAAGCGGCCGCCGAAATGCGGCACCACTTTCGTAAGCTCCACCTACGACGCGTCATGATCGCGCCGAGCACGAAAAGCTCAACTAGGAATTAATACACAGAAGTCAAGGTCGCGGACGGCCGCCTTAGGGCGACAGAAAGAAGAAGGGCCGCCCTGGCGAGCAGCCCTTCCATTGTCAGGCCGTGGCCCGGTTGCGCGAGGCGATGATCTGCCTCACGCGCATGAGCCGGTGACGGATTTAAGCCACCTGGCGGGACCCTCGGCTGAGGCGAAGATCCAGTTCATGAATGCCGGCGACCACGGCGATTAGACAATGAGACACTGGATCACCTCCTTTCGGTTGTTGGCGATGGCCGCAGTATAGGGCATGCGCCGAGATTCGGAAGATGCGTTCGGCCGGCACCAGCCAAGCCTGCAATCAAGGAGCCGGCACGAAGGTAGATTGTCTACCTCCCCAACTCCCGCATCGCCCCGTCCAGCCCCTCGATCGTCAGCGGATACATCCGCCCGCCGAGAAGCTGGCGCATCAGGCGGATCGAGGCGGTGGTTTCCCATTCGCGCTCGGCGACCGGGTTGAGCCAGACGCAGGACGGATAGGTGGCCGCGACGCGCTGCATCCAGACCTGGCCGGCTTCTTCGTTGAAGTGCTCGACGGAGCCGCCGGGCGCGACGATCTCGTATGGCGACATCGCCGCGTCGCCGACGAAGATCACTTTGTAGTCGTGCGGATAGGTGTGCAGCACGTCCCAGGTCGGCGTCGTCTCGGTCCAGCGCCGCGCATTCTGCTTCCACACCCGCTCGTACAGGCAATTGTGGAAGTACAGATGCACCATGTGCTTGAACTCGGTGCGCGCCGCCGAGAACAATTCTTCCGTCGCCTTGACGTGCCAATCCATCGAGCCGCCGATGTCGAAGAACAGCAGCACCTTGATGGTGTTGTGCCGCTCCGGCCGCATCAGAATGTCGAGATAGCCTTTGTGCGCGGTGCCCTTGATGGTGCCGTCGAGATCGAGCTCTTCCGGCGCGCCGGTGCGGGCGAATTTGCGCAACCGCCGCAGCGCGATCTTGATGTTGCGGGTGCCGAGCTCGACGTCGCCGTCGAGATCGCGGAACTCGCGCTTGTCCCACACCTTCACGGCGCGGAAATTGCGGTTGGTGTCCTGGCCGATGCGCACGCCTTCGGGATTGTAGCCGTAGGCGCCGAACGGCGACGTGCCTGCGGTGCCGATCCATTTCTTGCCGCCCTGGTGGCGGCCCTTCTGTTCGGCAAGGCGCTGCCGCAGCGTCTCAAGAAGCTTTTCCAGGCCGCCCATCGCCTCGATCTGCTTCTTCTCTTCTTCGGTGAGATATTTCTCGGTCAGCTTCTTGAGCCACTCGATGGGGATTTCCGCCGTCAGCGCGTCTTCGATCAGGTCGAGGCCCTTGAAGACGTGGCCGAACACGCGATCGAACTTGTCGAGATTGCGCTCGTCCTTCACCAAGGCGGCGCGCGACAGGTAATAGAAGGACTCGACCCGGCGATCGGCCAAATCCTTCTCCATCGCCTCGATCAGCGTGAGATATTCGCGCAGCGTCACCGGCAGGCCGGCGGCTTTGAGCTCATGAAAGAAGGTCGCGAACATGGTTCCGGAATCTAATAGGGCATGCTGCGGCCGTCGAGACGTCATTCCCGACGGCCGCGCCGCTCAATCGTTGCCGACGGCGCTGGTCATCCACCGCTTGAACGGCGGCACCCGGTCGATCAGCCGCAGCACGGTGCGGGAGACCATCAACTTCACCGGGTTTTCCGTGACCGACTGATGCATGGCATGCAGCGAGCGGCGCACGGCCGCAAAACCATAGCGCACCATCTCGGTCTCGTAGTCGTGGATGGCGTCGAGCAGCGGGCGTTCGCCGCTGTTCGCCGACGTCAGCACCCGGCACAGCCGCACCGCGTCCTTGAGCGCGACATTGGCGCCGATGCCCTGGTACGGCGTCATGGCATGGATGGCGTCGCCAAGCAGCGTGATGCGCCCGGTCTGCCATGGCGCGACCGGCGTCGAGGTGCGGATGGCTATGGCGTTGATGGTGTCGGCATCGGCACGCCGCACCAGGGTTTGCAGCCGCTCGTCCCAGTTCCGCGAAACCATCGTGCGCAGGACGACGGCGCGCAACGGCTCGCCCGCCATGTGCTCCGCGTCGCCGCAGAGCCCGAGTTTTTCACGCCGGCCACCGAACGCCCACATCAGATAGCTGCGGGTATTGTCGAAATGGCCGCCGGCCGCGGCGGTGTCGTCGTTGCCGCCGAAGTCGTTGGTGGCAACGCCGTCGATATTCTGCGGGGCTGCGAAAAAGCTGTAGCCGCCGCTACCGGCGACGAGCGTCAGGCTGTTACGCAGCGCCGGATCGATCAGGCGGCGGTTTTCGTCATCGAGGAACACCTTGCCGGCGATACCGACGACGCCGGTGTCGATGCGCGAGGCGTGCGGCAGGTATTGCCGCCGCACCCGCGAGCCGCCGCCATCGGCGGCGACCAGCACGTCGCCTTCCGCTCGCGTGCCATCTTCGAAATGCGCGACGATGCGTCCGTCCGGCGTTTCCTCGTATCGCATGAAGGTCTTGCCGAAATGCACCACGTCGTCGAGACCGGCGAGCAGCACTTGCCGCAGCGTGATCCGGCTGACTGAGTGGTGCCGCGCCACGTCGTCGCCGCCGGGGCGCGGCTCTGCGCCGGTGAGATTGAGCGACAGCAGCACCTTCATCCGCTCGGTCATGAAGCGGATGCCGTCGGAAGGCTTGCCGCAGGTGCGGGCAAAGGCTTCGAACAGCGGCGCCGACAGGCATTCATGCAGGGCGCGGCTTCCGGTCGGATTGATGTGCACGCGATAGCCCTGCACGCGGTCGGTGCGGGTGCGATCGCGCTCATAGACCGCGACGCTGACGCCGGATTTCTTCAAGCCTTGCGCCAGCGTCAATCCGCCGATGCCGCCACCGATGACGATGACGTGGATCGGCGCCGGTGCGGCGCTCAGGATGGATACGTTGCTCGGATGGGCCGTCATGCTGCTCTCCACGCAAAATGAGCTTTCCGCTTCGCTGTCGCGATGCGGCTGTTCGCGCGCAGTGCAGGCTGGTAGCTTTTGGGTGCGTGCCTTAAGGCCAGCGCGCTCCGCGCGTTCGTTTGGTCTTGGGTCCGAGGCCCCGGGCGATGTTCCAGCATCGGCCGGGGCTGCCATTTTTTGTTGTCAGCTCATCGGCGCGCCTCCGTAAGCCTTGTACAATTTCGCCATGGTGGCTTCGCGATCGTGGTGGATGCCGCGCCATAGCTCGAGCGGACCCCAGCCGTTTTCGATGCGCTTGATCAGATCGGCGATGAAGCGCCGCTCGGCATCGACCAGCGCCAGGCGATATTCGTTTTCGACGAGGAACAGCGGCGGAAAGCTTTGGCCGGCGAATTCCTCGAGATGGCTTTTGAGTTCTGCGGCTTTCGCCTCGATCCGCGTCAGGCGCTCCCGCAGCAGCGCGAGCGCCTCGTCCGGCGGCAGCACCGGCAACAGGCACAGCGCCGCCTCGAACTGCGGATATTCCTTGACCGGCTCGCCGATCAGATCGCGCATCCAGCAATGCAACTCGTCGCGTCCTGCAGGCGTGATCTCGTAGACGGTGCGCTCGGGCCGCCGGCCGTCGCGCGAGGTTGCACGCGCGGCGATGAAGGCGCGCACAAGCAGCATCTCGATCACCGTGTAGAGCGAGCCGTAGCGCAGCTTGATGCTGTCTTCCTTGTGCCGCTCTTTGAGGATGACGCCCATCTCGTACGGATGCATCGGCCGCTCGAACAGCAGCGCCAGCACGGCGAGCCCCAGAGGATTTGACGGGTGGGAGTCGCGAGCCAAAGCTTATATCCATCCACGTTTATTCGTATACGAATATATGGTGACGTCTATATCGTCAAGCTGACATGTCGGAATATCTAAAGATATATCTTGCGCTACATCTCAAATTGATCTATCTAACGATATATCTTTCAACAGGAGACTACTGAAATGCATAGACATTGCGAACCCCACGAAGGCCGCTGGGCCGTGGGCCGGCATCATCGCCGCGGCCGTCATGGCGGCTTTGGTTTCGGCGGCCGCCACGGGGGCGGCATGAACCCGGACGACATGCGCGCCGGGCGAATGCTGGCGCAGGGCGACCTGCGGCTGATCGCGCTCGCGCTGATCGCCGAGGAGCCGCGCCACGGCTACGAGATCATCAAGCTGGTCGAGGAGAAGACCGCGGACTGGTACTCACCGAGCCCCGGCATCGTTTACCCGACGCTGACCTATCTGGAGGAAGCCGGCTACGTCACCGCTTCGACCGAAGGCGCCAAAAAGCTTTACGCCATCACCGCCGAAGGCCGAGTCTATCTCGAGGCCAACCGCGACGTGGTCGACGCCGTGCTCGACCGGCTGACTGCGCTCGGCGAGCGCATCAACCGCTGGCGCCGCAGCGAACGCGGCGAGCGCGGCAACCGCCGCACGTTCCCTCCCCTCGTCGAAGCGGCGTTCGATCATCTGCGCGAGACGGTCGGCAAGCGGCTCGAGGGTGACGCCGACGACGAATCGCGTTTGGTCGAAATCCTCGCCCGCGCCGCAACCGAGTTGCAGCGCCGCTAATCTACCTGCCCGGCGCCGCCTCGGGCGTGTGAATGTGCTCGGGGCGGATGCCAAGGCCGAGCAGGCGCGCCGGGATGCGCTGCAGCACCGGGAAAATGCCAAGCAGCTTGAAAAACGGCGCCGGCTTCGGCCGCTGGTCGGCCTTGAGCAAGCGGCTGACGACCTGTTTCTGCGCCGTCAGCTGCAGCCATTGGGTGAAGCGCACGGCGAGCGTGCGGCGTTGCTGGATGGCGCGCAGATCGGCATCGCTCACCTGCCCGCTCTTGAGCGGCCCGGCGAGCCGGTTGGCGGCGGCCACCGCGTCCTGGACCGCGACGTTCACGCCGACGCCGCCGATCGGCGACATCGCGTGCGCAGAATCGCCGATGCAGATCAATCCCGGCCGCCACCATTTGCGTAAGCGATCGACCGTCACGGTCAGGAGCTTGATGTCGTCGAAGCTTTTCAGCTCGGCGACCCTGTCGGCAAGAAACGGCGACATCCAGGCCACGTCGCGACGAAAGGCCTCGAGCCCCCTCGCCTTCACCTCTTCGATACCGCCCTTCGGGATGACAAAGGCGCACTGCCAGTAATCGCCGCGGTCGAGCATGACCATCATCTTGCCCGCTTCGATGTGGCCGAAGGTTTCGCTGTCGTCGGTCGCCTTGCGCGACATGCGAAACCACAACACGTCCATCGGCGCACCATAGTCGTCGCTGACGAAGCCGGCCTTTTCGCGAACGGTCGAATGACGGCCGTCGCAGCCGACGGTGAGCGCGGCGCGGATCGAAAGCGTACCGTCCGGCGCCTTGGCGCGCAGCCCGACGACGCGCCCGCCTTCCTCGATCAGGTCGGTGGCTTCGGTATTCATGTGCAGATGGAAGCTTTTGTAGCGTTTGCCGTGCTCGGCTAGGAAATTGAGAAAGTCCCATTGCGGCATCAGGACGACGAATTTGCAGTGCGTCGGCAGATGGGTGAAGTCGGCCATCGGCACGCGCTCGGCGCCGACCTGGGCGCTGATCCGTTCGATCTTCTGGTGCGGCACTTTGAGGAACTGTTCGAGCAGGCCAAGCTCGTACATCAGTTCGAGCGTCGATGGATGCACGGTGTCGCCACGGAAATCGCGAAAAAAGTCCGGATATTTTTCCAGCACCACGACGTCGACACCGGCGCGCGCCAGCAAAAAGCCGAGCATCATCCCGGCCGGCCCGCCGCCGGCAATGCAGCATGTGGTGGTGATCGTCGAATCCGCCATGACGAATATGTTTACACGCTGATGCCTTGCGGCAAAGGGCCGGAAGGTTCAATCTGATCACTGTCGTTTGACATAAACGCGCGCCGGCGCCGCCAGGTTTCCTATCGGTCGCGTGCCACGGCGCCGGAGGCAGGAATGTTTTCCAAGATCAATCACGTCGCCATCGTCAGCGAGAACTACGCGAAGTCGGCGCTGTTCTATCAGGCCGTGTTCGGCATGCGCACCTCGGACAAGACGCAGACCAGCCGCGCGCAGACCGTCGGCGACGGCTATGTCGGGCTCAACATCAATCCGCGGCGCGCCGGGCGTTCGGCCGGCCTCGACCATTTCGGCATCGAGGTCGAGGACGCCGAAACCGCGTTCGAGCGCATGCGCAGGAAATACCCGACCGTGAAATGGCTGCAGCGCCCGTCCAACCGGCCGTTCGCCGGCGTCTCGACCCACGATCCCGACGGCAACATGTTCGACATTTCGCAAAAGTCCATGACCAACCGCACCTCGGTCTATCGCGACCAGGAGGGCAATGGCGAGGTCAACGCCCGCCACATCGATCACGTGGCGCTGCGCACCATGCGGCCGGACGCGATGGCCGAGTTCTATCGCGACGTGTTCGAGCTGGCGCCGAGCAACAAGGGCGCCGGCGACCGCAACCACTACCTGACCGACGGGCATATGACGTTGGTCATCATGCCCTGGGACATCACCGACTACGACGGCACCGGCATCATCACCGCCGGCATGGACCATGTCGGCTTCAAGGTCGAAAGCGTCGACAAGCTCAAGGAAGACGTCGAGCGCATCTCAGCCAACAACCCGCTGCTGGCGCCGTCCCCGGTCGGCACCGGCGCCGAAGGCAAGAAATTGCTCGAATTGTTTCGCCGCTCCTGCCCGCTCGGCCAGCACCATATGGCCGATTGCGACGGGGTTTTGCTCGACATTGCTGCAGATTAATACAAGCGCCTTGGCGGCCCTCACATTTCTGCCGCAAGGCGGGTGCTACAAGGTTGCAGTGCGCCGCCGCCCAAAGACCATGCGTCTTCTCATCCTCCTGGCCCTCCTGATTTCGTTTGCGCCTGACGATGTGGCGTTCGCCCAGCTTTCGGGCACGGGCGACTTTCACATCGTCTGGGAGGTCAAGAACCGTTTCCGCCTGTTCCGCCGCGAGGCCGATTTCCTGCGTCAAGTCGCGGCGAGCCGCGGCGACGGCGTGCTCGCCACCGAGCAGCGGCTGGAGCGCGACACCGCAGGCTTGGGCTGGGCCAAGGACGTGGTCGGCAATCTCTGCGTCGACAAGTTCGGCGACCTCGTTTCGACCTGCGATCGCGACGGCGAAAAAGAGAATTACGTCGCACCGCGCGATCACCGCATCGGCGTCGTCCTGTCCGGCAATGCGCCGCCAGGCGCAGTCTGTTCCTGGACCTTCGATGACGGCCAGGGACAGTTGCGCCAGAACGAGGCGCCCTGCGAAGGCGAGATCATCCTGCGGGTGCCGTACGGACGCATCACGGTCGCCACCGTCGATATCCCGCTCGGCGACGGCACCGCGCAGCGCGTGGTCGCCGAGATCGCCGTGCGCGACGTGCTCATCGCGGGCTTGGGCGATTCCATCGCCGCGGGCGAAGGCAATCCCGACAAGGCCGTGGAGCTCGATGGCACTTTTTGCTTCAAGCGCTTCCTGCGCGGCTCTTCCGGCGGCCAGTATTTCCGGCCGGGCCGCGCCGGCTACGGCGACGATCGCTCCTGCGAAAGCGGGCCTTCGACTCCGGTCGCGGCGAAGGATTGGGCGCGTCACGGCGCGCGCTGGATGAGCCCGGGCTGTCATCGCTCACTCTACAGCTATCAACTGCGCACCGCGCTGGCGTTGGCCGTCGAGCAGCCGCACCTCGCCGTGACCTTCCTGCCGTTAGCCTGCACCGGGGCGAGCATTGCGGCCGGCATGTTCGGCAATCAGATGGCCGACGATTGTCCCTGGGTGCTCGGCGTCGACAATTGCTCGGGAACCTCGCCGGCGCAATTCGGCGTGCTCAAGGATCTGTTGGCGGCGGCGCGCAAGCAAAATCCGCTGCGCTCGCTCGACATGGTGTTGCTCACGGTCGGCGCCAACGACGTGAATTTTGCCGGCCTCGTCGCCAATGTCATCGTCGATGGCACCACCGAGCGGGTGTTGCTGCGCCAGGGCGGCTCCATCGCCAGCGCGCAGGACACGCAGAAGCTTCTCGACGGCGACTTGCCCGACGCATTCGCGCAATTGCGCACCGCGCTCAAACCGCTGGTCGGCGGCAATCTGGCGCGCGTCGTGTTCGTCTCTTATGGCAATCCGGCGATGCAAGCGGTGAACCAGCCTTGCCCGGGCGGACGCGACGGCCTCGACGTGCATCCGGCCTTCGGCGCCGATGCCGAGCGGCTGCGCGCCGCGGCCACATTCGTCGACACAAAATTTTTGCCGAAGATCAAAATGCTGGCGACCTGCGACGGCGACAAGAATTGCCGCGATCCGCTGACCGACCGCATGACCTTTACCGATGCCCATCAGGCGGCCTTCGCCCAGCACGGCATGTGCGTGCACGCGTCGAGCGATCCCGACTTCGATCGCGCCTGCTTTTCGACGGCCGGCAACAGTTTTGAAGCCGATCTCGCCAAGGCGGCCGACGAGCCGATGGCCTGCGGGCGGGCGGCCAGCGACTACCGGCCCTATGCATCGCGGGCGCGCTGGATCAGGACCGCCAATGACAGCTATTTCACGGCCATGACCTATCCCGAAGGCATGCCGGCGATGTTGAAGCCGAGCGACATCCACGACGCGATCTGGGGCGTGCTCAGCGCCGTCTATGGCGGCGCCGTGCATCCGACCGCCGAAGGCTATGCGGCGATGGCGGACGCAGCGCTGCCCGCCGCCCGCGGCGTACTGGGCTTGCCGACGCCGGCAGCAGTGCGCAGCGAGCCGTTGCCGCCGCCGACAACGCCGGCGCCCGCCGCCGCGGTAACGCCGGCTCCGGCGCACTGATTAACACGCCGACGCCCTCGCGCGGCAGGGCGCGGGCTCATCAACGGAAGCGCACCCAGGAACCTGTCTTGCGAGCGTCAATTTAGTGGCCGACAATCGGGGGCCGCGACCCATCTCCATGCTTCCCTGACGTGAGGACAGTGGGTCACATCCAATCGAACTCAAAGGAGTAGTCCAATGGGCCTCAGGCTGTTAGGCGGATTGCTCACCCTCACACTAGGCGCCAGCTTTGCGATTCCAGCTGGTGGCCAGGAGGTATTGCCGTTCCCGCCCAAACCTTCCGGCAGCACAGCCGGTCGGACCATGCAGGAATCAATTTACAGTCCGCTGCCACCTGTGAGCCATCTGCCGAAGGATGCGCCTAACATTCTCATCGTGCTTATCGATGACGTGGGGCCTGCCCAAACCGACACTTACGGTGGCGAAATCCACACACCGACGCTGAGCAAGATCGCTCAGGAAGGAATCTCCTACAATCGATTTCATACGACCGCGATGTGTTCGCCCACACGCGCAGCTTTGTTGACGGGTCGCAACCATCACCGGGTCGGTAACGGTCAGATCGGCGAATTGGCAAATGATTGGGATGGCTACTCGGGCGCCATCCCTAAGAGCAGCGCCACTGTCGCCGAGGTACTGAAGGATTACGGCTACAGCACCGGCGCTTGGGGCAAGTGGCATAATACGCCTCCCGCACAAACCACTGCCGCCGGTCCGTTCGATGACTGGCCCGCCGGCTACGGCTTTCAGTATTTCTACGGCTTTCTCGGCGGCGAGGCATCGCAGTGGGAGCCGCAACTCGTCCGCAATACGGCATATGTCGAACATCCCCACACATCGGGCGGTCACGACTACTATCATTTGAGCGAAGACCTTGCCGACGACGCGATCGGCTGGTTGCGCAATCAAAAAGCGCTGGCGCCCGACAAGCCGTTCTTCATGTATTGGGCGCCCGGGGCCTCGCATGGTCCGTTTCACGTCCCGAAAGAGTGGGCCGACAAGTACAAGGGCAAGTTCGACGATGGCTGGGACAAATACCGCGAGCGTGCCTTCCAGCGCGAAAAGCAGATGGGCTGGATACCGCCGGATGCGCAACTGACGCCGAGGCCGGCGACGCTCGCTTCCTGGGACTCAATCCCCGACGACGAGAAGCCTTTCCAGCGCCGTCTCATGGAGGTGTTCGCCGGATTTACCGAACACGTCGATGTCCAGATCGGCCGCATCGTCGATGAAATCGATCGGCTCGGCTACGGCGACAACACGCTGATTCTTTATATCTGGGGTGACAACGGCGCCTCGGCTGAAGGGCAAAACGGCACGATCAGCGAGCTTCTGGCGCAGAATGGCATTCCCACCACGACCAAACAGCAGATTGCGGCACTCAACACGCTTGGCGGTCTCGACGCGCTGGGCTCGCCCAAGACCGATCCTATGTATCATGCCGGCTGGGCTTGGGCGGGCAGCACGCCCTATCAGGCGACCAAGCTCATCGCCTCGCATTTCGGCGGCATCCGCAATCCGCTGGCCATCCGTTGGCCCGCAAAGATCAAGCCGGATGCCACGCCCCGCGCGCAATTCCTGGCACGTTAATGATGTCGTTCCGACCATCTATGACATCGTAGGCATCACGCCGCCGCGCGTCGTCAACGGCATTCCGCAAGATCAGTTTGATGGCGTCAGCTTTGCCAGCACCTTCAACGATGCGAAGGCCGCGGAGGTGAAACACACGCAGTATTTCGAAGTGATGGGAAGCCGGGCCATTTATCACGACGGCTGGATCGCGTCGGCCTTTGGTCCGCGCATACCATGGGTCGCGGGCTTGCCCCCAGGCATCAAGGAATGGACGCCCGACAAGGACAAGTGGGAACTCTACGATCTCAGCAAAGACTGGACGCAGGCTGACGATCTCGCCGGCAACATGCCCGCGAAGGTCGCCGATATGAAGGACCTGTTTCTGATCGAGTTCACCAAGAACAAAGGCTTGCCAATCGGCGGCGGCCTATGGATTCCCATTCTGCATCCTGAACTGCGCCTGGTGCCCCCGTACACATCGTGGACCTTCCCGGGCGCAATCACGCGGATGCCTGAAGTCGCCGCGCCCGCTCTCGGCAACAAGGAGAACCTCGTCAGCATGGATGTCGACGTGCCGGCAAATGCCAACGGCGTGCTCTATGCGCTCGGCGGTTTTTCCGGCGGCCTCGCGTTGTACGTCAAGGACGGCGTGCTGTCGTATGAATACAATCTGTTCGAGATTATGCGTACCCACATCAAGGCCAAGGACAAACTGCCTGCCGGCAAGGCGAAGATCGAAGTGCAGACGACCTACGTCGAGCGCAAGCCAGCCGGTCCTCTCAAGGTGGTGCTGAAGGTCAATGGCAACGAAGTCGCGTCGGGCGTGGTGCCGGTCAGCGCCCCACTGATCTTTACGGCCAACGATTGCCTCGACTTCGGCATCGATCTCGGCTCTCCGGTCGGGATTGAGTACTACGATCAGGCCCCCTTCAAATTCAACGGCACGATCGAAGGGGCGCGCGTGCAATACCTGAGCGGCGCGCCCGCTCAGTTGCAGCAGGAGAAACTGCAAACGCACGGAGCGATCCCGTCGCAGGACTAGGCCAATAGGATTGGGAATTCGGCCTTTCTAAAGTGAACTCACATGGCTTACGGACGCTCTACTTCGGTTTTGCCGAGGAGCGCCCAAGCGGAGGGTTGTCTAAAATGGCCACCAGCCCAATCACCGAACAGATGGTCAACGCCGCGCAGCAGGCTTGGTGTGACGGCTTGGTGCACATCGGCGCCGTTGCTGCGGCAGGGGGCGATGTCCGTACTGCCGCAGGCGATTTGGTCGACGTCCTTTATGATTATGCGGAGGGCACGGTCTTCTTCAAACCGACACTGGCTTTTGGCAAGAACACTTTCCGCAGTACCAGGCGGGGTGCGATTTCCTACTTCGTGGGCGGCAATCCGGACTTCCCGGAGGATACCGGCTTTGCACTTAAGCGCTGGGTCAAGGTCTGGTACGATAACAACGCTGCCGAGAACGGCATCCAGATTCATGGCGACATCGCGATCACCATGGGCAATGTCTATCTGCAGAACGCAGTCGGTGAAGAGGTCATGGTGGATAAGACGTTTGTGTTCCGCCTCTGCCGCGATGGCAAACTGCGCCTTTGCGTGCACAAGTCGGCTCTACCCTACTCGCCGGATCGCTGACGCAGCCAGATTGTAAAGGCGCGGGGCCGCTCTCATGCTTGGCTCTCTTATCCCCTCTCGCGGTGACGTGTTCGGAGGCATCTCAGCGGGCATCGTGGCGCTGCCGCTCTGCCTCGCCTTCGGCTCCCTCTCTGGTCTCGGCTCGGAGGCGGGCCTTTACGGCGCCATCGCGGCAGGAATCCTGGCCGCCATATTCGGCGGCAGTACCGTATTGGTGACCGGGCCAACCAACCCAATGACGCTGGTCGCAGCCACGGTCGTCGCGGCAAATATGCTGCCGACCGGCGAGGCAAATATAGCTGTCGTTGTGACCGCTTTTCTCCTGGCCGGCGCCTTGCAAGTGTTGATGGGCGTGCTGCGCCTCGGCGGCTTTATCCGGTATGTGCCCTATCCGGTGATCTCCGGTTTCATGACCGGAATTGGTGTCATCATCATCATCCAGCAGCTCTATCCCATTGTCGGCGCCGAGGCGCCTTCCTCCGACGCCGTCAAAATCCTGCGAAGCTTGCCCATGTTGCCGGGCGCCGTCGTGTGGCCGGTGGCGCTGCTGGGCGTAGCCACGTTCGCGATTATTCAAATCCTGCCGCGATTGACGCGGAAAATACCAGCCTCGCTGGTAGCGCTCCTCGTCGTAACCGCGTGCGCGGTCGCCTTCGGCATAAACGCCCCACGGATCGGAACCATTCCTGCCGGCTTGCCGGCATTGGTCATTCCGAAGCTGACGTTCGATCAAGGCGCCATGATCGTGACAGCCGCAATTGAGCTCGCATTGCTTGGCGCAATCGATTCGCTGCTCAGCGCGCTGCTCGCGGACAGCCTCACCAAGTCCCATCACGACAGCAACCGAGAACTGATCGGTCAGGGGATTGGCAATATGGGGGCGGCGTTGGTCGGTGGGCTCCCGGGCGCCGGCGCCAATATCCGGACCATCGTCAACATCGAAGCCGGTGGGAAAACTCGGCTGTCCGGCGTTGTCCATGGACTGTTCTTACTTGCCGTGTTGCTCGGGCTCTCCAAGCTCGTGCAGTACATTCCGAACGCCGTGTTGGCGGGTATACTTGTCGGTGCGGGGCTGGGCTGCATCGACTTTCGCGGACTTTCGCACCTGGGCAAAGTGCCGCGTTCGGACGCCGCCGTGCTTCTTATCGTGCTGGGGCTTACGGTGTTCTCGGGATTGATCGTCGCGGTCGCCGCGGGCCTCGTCATAGCGTCCTTCATATTCATGAAGAAGGTGGCCGACATTTCCGAACGCCAGACCGCAATCTCGCCGCTCGCCGACGAGCCCTGGGCCGACGAGATCGACATTCCCGCCGCGTATCGCGGTCGCCTGCTCGTCAAACATGTCGAAGGGCCGCTGTTCTTCGGCTTCGCGCGCGGCTTTCTCAACATCGCCGCGGGTGCGGTGGGCGGCCGACTGCTCGTTCTGCGAATGGACCGCGTGTCCCTGATGGATCAGTCCGGAGCCTACGCGCTGCAGGACGCGCTGGTGGACCTCAAGTCGTCGGGGATGCGCATTGTCCTGGTCGGGCTGCCGGTTGCACAGCGCGACATTCTCGAGGCCATCCATGTCATCCCCGATCTGGTTTCCACGGAGGATCTGTTCGCAAATTTCGCCGAGCTCAAGGCGGCGCTGCCGAAAATGCTGGCTACGATCGGAGCCGCGAAGCACGATCTCCTGGCAGAAAATGAAGCCGTCGCGACCTAGAGGTTATCCCTCGGGATCGAAGCCACTCCATCGCGGAGCGAGACCGTGAAAGCGCATCGACTGGTGTCAGGGCTGCTGATTTGTCTGCTGATTGGGTTCGGCCTGCAGGACTGCAGCGAAAAAAAGGAAGCAGCGAACGAACATCTGGTTCGAGGGCTGCGCACTTACAAGGTGGCCGCGCGCGCCGAAAGTCGCGTCCGCCGTTTCCCCAGCATTCTGCAGCCGGCCGATCTAAGCGTGCTGTCATTCGAGATTGCCGGGCAGCTCAAGGCGATCAATCTGCAAGTCGGTCAAAAGGTTCAATTGGGCGAGCCGCTGGCGGAAATAGACCCGCGGTCGCTGCAGGCGCAAGTCGAGCAGGCCGGCGCCGGCGTGCAACAAGCTCAGGCGACGGTTGACAACGCCGAAGCCGACTTCCAACGCAAACAAGAACTTCTGAAAAGGGGCGTTGGCACTCAGGCCGCGTTCGATCAGTCGAACGCCAATTTGCTCACCGCGCGGGCGCAACTCGACCAGGCACGTCATCAGCTCGAACTGGCTAATCACAACCTCGACCGCAGCAAGCTGCTCGCTCCATTCAGCGGCGCCATTGCCCGTGTCGAAGTGAAGTCGTTCGCGCAGGTTACGGCCGGCCAACCGATCCTGACGCTATACAGCGACGACCGTTTTGAAACGTCATTCCTGGTACCGGCGCCAACCTTCCAAAGCCTGCGGCTTGGCCAACACGTTGACGTAAAAGTCGCTGACCTGCCCGATCTGTCGCTCAAAGGCGAAATCACCGAGCTAGGAGCGCGGGCCGAGCAGGTATCGGCGTTCCCGGTCGTCGTCAGGCTGGACAACAGCGTGCCGGGATTGAACGCCGGCATGTCGGTCGAAGTCACCATCGAGGAGCCGTTGATCGGCGGCGGCGATGGATTCCTGCTGCCGCTCACCGTGCTTGCCCCCGAAGGCGAGAAGGATGTTCGCGGCGTCGCCACGGTGTTCGTTTACGACGATGCCACCTCGACGGTCAAAAAACGCCAGATCGCCGTCGGCGGCATCCGCGGCAATGACCTGGTCGTCACCGCCGGCGTCAAAGCCGGCGATCTCGTTGCGTCGGCCGGCGTATCTTATCTGGTCGATGACGAGAAGGTGAAGCTCCTTGCCACGCCGGAGTGAGCGGCCGTGAATTTTCTGACCCGCTTCGGTCTCGAACGCTCGCGATTCACCATCGCGATCATGGCCGGGCTGATTGTCTTCGGCATCGCGCTTTATCCGAATTTCCCCAAGCGCGAAGACCCGGTCGTCGTCATTCGCACGGCGGTCGTGTCCGCACTGTTTCCCGGAATGGCGCCCGAACGGATGGAGAATCTCGTTGCCGTCCCGGTCGAGCGCAAAATTCGCGAGCTTGCCGACGTCAAGGACATTCGCACCTTGGTCACCGAAGGATCGCTCATCGTCTATGTCGACTTGAAGGACGAGGTCGCCGATGTCAACGCGACGTGGCGGCGGCTGCGCGACAAGATGGACGACGTCAAGCCCGACCTGCCCGAGGGTACGCTAGGTCCATTCGTCAACAGCGACTTCGGCGACGTCGCGATCGCGACCATCGCGATAACAGGCGAGGGATTTTCGTATCGCGAAATGAAAGATGTGGCGGAAAGCTTCCGCAAAAAACTGTACCAGCTGTCGGGCGTGGCCAAGATCGACCTTCTTGGCACCCAGGATGAGCGCGTATGGCTGGAAATCGATACCGGGAAGCTTGCCTCGGTTGGCGTTCAGCTCGACGCGCTGATCAAGGATCTTCGGGCCCAGAACATTATCCTGCCCTCCGGGAGCATCGATGCGGATGGCACGCGCGTACTTCTGGAAACATCCGGCGACTTCCCGGATGTGCGCGCCATCGAGACGATGCTGACACGGGTCGGAACGACCGACAGCCTGGTTCGGCTTGCCGACCTCGTGACCGTGCAACGCGGCTATGTCACGCCCAAGGTGAAGCCGATCTATTTCAATGGGCGGCCGGCTGTCGTGTTGGCTATCGTTATGCAGCCCGACCAGGATGTCACGCAGCTCGGCGGCCGGCTTCGCGCGGCAGCGCGCAGTTATGAGGCAAGCCTGCCGATCGGCTACGCGATCGACTTCGCGACCTATCAGGCCGAACAGGTACGCAGTTCCGTCAACTCCGCGCTTGCAAACGTCGCGCAGACCTTCGTCGTTGTGGGTGCCTTGGTCATCGTGTTCCTCGGGCTGCGCGCCGGCGTGGTTGCAGCGATGATCGTTCCATTTGCAGTCATGTTTTCCGTCATCGGCATGCGCGTGCTCGGTATTGCGATCGAGCAGGTATCGATTGCCGCCATCATCATTGCGCTCGGCCTCTTGGTCGACAACGGCGTCGTCATGGTGGAGGACATCATGAGCCGGATCGACCACGGCGCGCCGGCCAAGGACGCCGCGCTTGCAGCCGGGCAACAATATGCTTTCCCGCTGTTGGTATCCTCGGTCACGACGGTCGCGGCTTTCCTTCCGCTGTTCCTGCTGTCGGGAGCATCCGGCGAATACGCGTTTTCGCTTGCCGCCGTGGTGGCGCTCACCCTCACCGGCTCTTGGATCGCCGCCCTTTACATACTCCCCGCCGTGACGGTCTGGCTCCTTGGCCGAAGCCGGCGACCGCGAAGCGAGCCCGGTTCAAGCGCGCGCATGCAGTCGCTCTACGCCGCAATTTTGCATGGTGCGGTTCGTTTCCCGGTCATCGTCGTCTGCGCGTGCTTCGTTCTTGTGGCGCTTGCCGTCGTTCAGTTCAAATGGGTGCCCAAGCAGATGTTTCCGCTCAGCGAACGCAATCAGTTCCTGATCTACATGAACATGCCGGATGGCACCGATATCGCGCAAACCGAGACCAGTGCGCTGGCGATTTCCAAGTGGCTTGCCGATCCGAAACAAAATCCGGAAGTCGAAAGCCACATTCTCTACATCGGCGATGGCGGCCCGCGGTTTTATCTGACGCTGACGCCGGTTCCGCCCGATCCGGCGGCGGCGTTTTTCCTGGTCGATACCAAGGACTATCAGGGCGCGATTCGTGCCGCCGACCGCGCCTGGAAATATCTTTACCAAAACCGCCCCGAAGCGCGCTTCAAGATCAAGCGCCTGGCAATGGGTTCGGTCGAGTCCGGCATCGTCGATGTCGAAATCTCGGGGCCCGACGCGGATCGGCTGCTGGCGCTAGGCGCACAGGTGCGATCGTTGTTTCAGGCCGCTGCCGGCATTCGCGACAATGACGATGACTGGGGCAACAAGGTCCTCAAGGTCGTCATCGACATCAATCAGGACCGGGTCCGGCAGCTGGGAATAACGTCGGAAGAGATCACCCAGATGCTGAAGACCTATTTCGGCGGCTCCGCAGTCTCGATCTATCGCGAGGGCGACAATACCATTCCGATTGCGCTGCGGGCGGGAGAGGCGACATACCGCAGCCTCGAAGGCCTCACCAGCGCCACGTTCGCGAAAAACGGAACGCTGATCCCGCTTGCGCAGATCGCCACGTTGAGGACGGGTTTCGATTTCTCGCGCATACGCCGCAAAAATCAGGAGCGGACGATTATCGTCAGTGGCCGAAGCGCCGCTTTGACGGCAGGCGATTTGCTGAGTTCTATTCAGCCCGGCCTAGCGGCATTGGACCTATCCGGAGGATATCGCATCGACATTGGCGGAGAGATTCAAAAGAGCATGGAGACCAACGGCAAACTTGCCGCGGGCATTCCGGCTGCACTCGCTGTGATGGTGATTGCAATTATCCTGCAATTCAATTCGTTCCGTCGCACGCTGCTGACCTTCATGACCATACCTCTGATACTGGTCGGCATTCCCTTTGGCTTGTCGGCAAGCGGCCAGCCGCTGTCGTTCTTCGGCACGCTTGGCATCATCAGTCTTGCGGGTATCATCATCAACAATGCCATCGTGCTTATCGACCAGATCGATATCGAAAGGTCGCAGTTGGCACTGCGCGAGGCGATCGTCGCCGCTTCGCAGAAGCGCTTGCGCCCGATCCTGCTAACCTCGGCGACGACGGTCCTTGGCTTGGCGCCGATGGCGATCGCCGGTGGCGCACTGTGGCAGCCCATGGCGGTGCTTATGATGTCGGGTCTTGCCGTGGCTTCGTTGCTGACGTTGCTCTTTGTCCCTGTCTGCTATTCCTTGTTGTTCCGCCTAAAAGAGCGGTAATGGCCCGTCGCGTCATTTCGTTGCTATGGAGCAATTCCGTCGCTTTTTGAGCGAAGCGGACATCACGCCACGCTCGCCGAGCCGAACTTGCGAGTAACCGCCGCAGTCGCGTCAGCGCGGCGTCGGCACGACGCCGAGCTTTTTCTGCAGGCTCGACGACGACGTGGTGTACTGAAACACCAGCCGCTTGTCCGGATAGATGTAGTGGTAGGCCTTCTGCGCCATCAGCGCGCCTTCGTGGAATCCGGACAGGATCAGCTTTAGCTTGCCGGGATACCAGTTGATGTCGCCGATGGCGAAAATGCCCGGCATGCTGGTTTCAAAAGCTTCGGTGTCGACCGGAATGTATTCGTTGTTCTTCAGCTCGAAGCCCCAATTGGAAACCGGGCCGAGCTTCATGGTCAGCCCG
The DNA here is from genome assembly GCA_963724715.1 of uncultured Alphaproteobacteria bacterium. Lineage (GTDB taxonomy): Bacteria > Pseudomonadota > Alphaproteobacteria > Rhizobiales > Xanthobacteraceae > BOG-931. The sequence continues at coordinate 275,077 of CAVRVV010000010.1, forward strand.
AAGAACGGCAGCATCACGTCGCAATCGACGTCGACCATGGTGCCGTCGGTCTTCTTGACGATGGCTTTTTCGATCTTGCCGTCGTTGCCGACAAGCGAAGTGACCTGGCCGACCACCAGATCGACGTTGCCCTCCTCGACCAGGGCCATCATCTTGTTGACGGAAGCCGGCGCGGCGCGGAACTCGTTACGCCGATGACAGAGTGTCAGCTTGCTGGCCACTGACTGGAGATTGAGCGTCCAGTCGAGCGCGCTGTCGCCACCGCCGACGATGAGCACGCGCTTGTCGCGAAAGTTCTCCATCTTGCGCACCGCGTAGTGCACGGTGTTGCCTTCGTACGGCTCGATGCCGGGGATCGGCGGCCGCTTCGGCTGGAACGAGCCGCCGCCGGCAGCGATGACGACGATCTTGCTCTCGAACACCTTGCCCTGATCGGTGGTCACGCGGAACAGCGGGTCGCCGATCTTCTCGACCTTCTCGACCATCTCGCTCAGGTGGAATTGCGCGTGGAAGTTCTTGATCTGCAACAATAGCGCGTCGACCAGACCCTGCGCGCTGGTATAGGGCACGCCGGGAATGTCGTAGATCGGCTTCTCGGGATAAAGCTCCGCGCACTGGCCGCCGATCTTGTCGAGAATGTCGATGAGATGGCACTTCATGTCGAGCAGGCCAAGCTCGAAGACGGCGAAGAGGCCGATCGGCCCCGCGCCGATAATGACAACGTCGGTTTTGATAGGTTCGCTCATGTCGTATGCGTGCTCGTCTTCAATGGCCGTGTTTGCTGATGCGGGGAGTGTCTAGCGTGCGAACGGCGGCAGGGAAAGAGGATGGAAATGTCGTTGTTGCGGAGCTTTGCCGGATTTCGTTCTAGCCAGACGCGGATTTGTGCCAACTATGCATTTTGTGAAGGCTAGGCTTGCCGCTCCGGCGTTCGCACGGTCAGCCCGTCGAGTTCGTCGCTCACCTTGATCTGGCACGACAGCCGCGAGCTCGGCTTCACCTCATAGGCGAAATCGAGCATGTCTTCTTCCATGGGCGACGGCTCGCCGACCTTCTCCCGCCAGGCATCGTCGATATAAACGTGGCAGGTCGAGCAGGCGCAGGCGCCGCCGCATTCCGCCTCGATGCCGGGAACGCCGTTCTTGATCGCCGTCTCCATGACGGTCGAGCCGACCTCGCCTTCGACGGTGCGCGCCGTGCCGGCGGTATCGATGAAAGTGATTTTGACCATGGCGGAATGACGAACCAGAGGCGGGAAGCAAATCTTGGATACGGCACGGATAAGGAGCGGCCGTCAGACCGCCCCTATCTATGGGTTTGCGCCGACTGGCGCCAGTGCGGACGAATGAGTGACGTCAGACTTCGCCCAAATCAAGCCTTCGCCCAAATCAAGCCTTGGCCCAAATCAAGCCTTGGGCCAAATCAAGCCTTGGCCAAGGTCAATGGCCGCGCAAGACATCGCCCAGACGGGCGGCGATCGTCGCGCTCGCCTCGACGGTTGCGCCTTTAAGTTCCTCGACCGCCTCGTCCAGCGCCGCTGCGCCGGATTTGCCGTTGGCGACGCGTTCCAAATGCTCCGCGGCCCGCGCTACCCGCCAGGCGCCGATCCCGCGCGCCGAGCCGGTCAGCGTGTGGGCGGCAGCAGCGGCCAGCGCCGGCTCAGCGCTGGCAATGCGCTCGAGCATGATCACGGTCTGGCGGACGAAGATTTCCAGGACTTCCCGTTCGAGCCGGCGGTCGCCCAGCGTCATGCGGCTGAGGTGGTCGTCATCGATGACGGCGTGCTGCCGGTCCGAACCGGCTGCGCTCAACGCGCTTGGTGCGGTCATGGCGGTCATAACGGCCTCCCCGTCGGCCCGATCTTTTCTCATTGCGCGCGATTCTGCACGCGAAACCACGAAAACCCGGTGAATCCGGGCCCTCGTTTCATGCCACTGGTAAGCAATGTCTTACCCGGCATCGCACCGTCTGCACCGGGCCGTCGTCCGCTGGCTCAACCAAAGCTCTGGATTTGGGTGAATTACCCCGCAATTGGCCGCAAGCCTGCCCCAATGTTGGCACCAGAATGCCAAGTCTGGTGGGTGCGGACCGCAAACTGCGGGTATGGTGAGCAAAGCGTTAACGATGATTAAAGGGACGTTACCGCTCCCCGTTTTATTCGATCCACCAGACCGATAGGATAGGCAATGGCACTATGACTTGAGGGCTGGGGAGCCCCAGGAGTGCCCGACGAGGATCGAAACGATCACGCGCTCGTGGCGCGGCCCGGGTTTTTGGGCCGTCTTAGTCCGGCGTAACACGCGAGGCGACGACCGATGGCGAATTACCCGAAAAAGTTGATGGATCCGACGGAGGCTGCCCTCTCCGCGATCCAGGAAGCCCTCAACGTCAGGGACGACGAAGAGCGGCAACCGGCGCCGCCGGACGAGAATCAGATTCCGCCGGCGGCTTCAGCCGACGCCATCCCGCATACCGAGCCGGAAATGCCCGCCTTCGACGAGGCCATCGATCTCGACCACATCGACACCCGCGACCACCGCACCACCGAGCCGCAGCCGTTTCGCGCCGCCAACGACGACCAGCAGTCGATCGGCCGCATCCTGCGCGCGCTGCAAGACCGCCCGGCCAAAACCTCCTATTTCGTCGCCGCCATGTTCTCCGCCGCCTGGGTTGTCGGCTGCCTCGCCTTGTCGTGGGCGTATCTCGCCGACTTCAACGCGGCGCTTGGCCCCGGCCATTCGCCGGCCGCCGCCATGATCGGCCTTGGCGCCGCGGCGCTGTTGCCCATCATCTTCTTCTTCGGCATCGCGCATATGGCCTGGCGCTCCCAGGAACTGCGCCTGATCACGCAATCGATGGCGCAGGTCGCCATGCGGCTCGCCGAGCCCGAGAGCGTGGCGCGGGATTCCATCGTCACCGTCGGCCAGGCAATCCGCCGCGAAGTCGCGGCCATGGGCGACGGCGTCGAGCGGGCGCTGGCGCGCGCCGGCGAGCTCGAAACCCTGGTGCAGAACGAGGTCGCGGCGCTCGAGCGCACCTATAGCGACAACGAAGTCCGCATCCGCGGCCTGCTCCAGGAACTCGCCAACCAGCGCGACACGCTGGTCGGGCAGGCCGAGCAGGTGCGCTCCGCCATCAACAACGTCCATATCGACCTGACGCAGGATCTTTCCACCATCAGCGATCTGGTCGGCCAACAGGTCAACGAGGCCGCGCAGCGCATCACCCATTCGCTCGCCGAGAAAGGCGAGCACATCACCTTGGCGTTGGGCCAGGTGAGCGACAATATGATCCAGCAGCTCAGCGTGCGCGGCGAAGACCTCCTGGTGCGGCTGGAAAACGCCAGTGAGGAAACCTCGCGCGCGATTTCGACGGCGAGCGACCAGCTCACCTCGAACTTGAACTTCAAGACCGACCATGTCGGCGAGGACTTCGCCGAGATCGTGTCCGGGCTCGAAGACATGATGACGACACGGCTCGAGCGAGTCACCGAAGGCTTCTCCGAGAAATCGCTGGCGATCGTCGACCTGATGATGGGCCGCTCCCAGGAGGTCGCCGACCTCGTTGCCGGACGCGCCCAGGAACTGAGCGACGCCATCATCGATACGTCGAGCCAGTTGGCCGAGACGATCGCGACGCGCGCCGACGAGGTCAACTCGACGCTCAAGGCGTCCGGCGAGTCGCTCATTCTCGACCTCAGCCTGCGCGGCGGCGATGTCGCCAAAAAACTCGAGGAGACCGGCGAGCGCATCACCGAGACGCTGACGTCACGCAGTGCCACCGTGACCGACACGCTGCGCGAGAGCGTCGAGCAATTCGTCGACACCCTTGCGACACGTGGCGACGCCATGAAGGACATGCTGTCGACGCGGCTTGCCGCGTTCGAGGAGGTGTTCGGCCATTCCGGCGCCGAGCTCGGCGAGAAGATCTCGCGCGACTCCGCCACGCTCGGCAACCTCATCACCCGGCACCTCGCCGAGTTCGACCGCACGGTGAAGACCTACGGCTCCGAACTCGTCGAACGGCTCGGCGCGCGCACCCAGGACGTTTCCGAGTCGATGCGCGGTTACGTCGAGAGCTTCGACAATCGCGTCACCACCAAAGCCAACGAGGTCACCACCGCGCTCGACCAGCGGCTGGTGCGCTTCCAGGAAGCGCTCGACGGCCGCACCCAGACGCTGACCGACGCGTTGTCCGGCAGGGTCATGGACATCGCCAAAACCCTTGCCGAGGGCGGCAAGGAGGTGGTCACCGCGCTCGACCGGCGCATCACCGACGTCACCACACTGATCGATACGCGTGCGGCTAACCTGTCCGACGCCGTCGGCACCCGCATTGCCAATATCGACAAGACGCTCGGTTCCCGCGCCGTCGAAGTCGCCAATACGCTCGACGGCCGCATCGGCCAGCTCGAGCATCTGCTCATCGGCCGCGCCGAGGCGGTCACGCAACAGCTGGAAGTGCGCAGCCGCGCCGCCGGTGATCTGCTCAGCACCCGCGTCAAGGAACTGTCCGAGGCGATCAAGATCAACACCGGCAACGCCGAGCGGGCCCTGGTCCAACTTTCAACCAATACCACCGACGCGCTCGGCAAGAGCACGGCGGCAAGTCTCACTGCGGTGGAAAGCCTCAACCGCAGCGCCGTCACGCTGAGCGACACGATCGGCAAGAGTGCGGCGGCGGCCAACGAAACGCTCGGCAAGAGCACCGCAACGGCAAGCGACGCCATCACCAAGAGCACCGCGGCGGTCAGTGCGGCCATCATCGGCAGCACGACTACGGCCAGCGACGAGCTGACCCGGAAAGCCGCGGCGGTCAGCGCGGCCATCACCGGCAGCACGACCACGGCCGGCGACGAACTCACCAAGAAGGCCGCGGCAGTAACTGCGGCTATCAGCGGCAGCACGACTGCGGCCAGTGACGAACTCGGCAAAAAGGCCGCGGCGGCCAGCGATGCGCTCAGCAGGAGCGCTGCGGCAGCCGGCGACGCGCTCAGCAGGAGCGCCGCGGCGGCCAGTACCGCGATCGCCAAGAGCACCACGGCCGCCGACGAAGCCATCGGCCGGACCGCAGCGACCGCGAGCGAGACGATCAGCAAGACGACGGCCGCCGCGACGGACCTCCTGTCGCAGAGTGCCGCTGCCACCAGCGACTCTATCGGCCGTAGCGCCAGCGAGGCCGAGCGCCTCCTGGTCGGAACCAGCACCGTGGTTTCGCGCGACATTCTCGGCAAGGCCGACGAGTTCAACACCGCTGCCGCCCAGCGGCTCGGCGAAATGACCCAGCTGCTCGACGAGAAGTCGAATGGGCTCATTACGGCGCTGACCGGCAAGGGGCAGGAATTCGCGGGCGAAGTCAGCCGCGTCACCGACCATGCGGTGAAATCGATCGAGGCCAAGAGCTTCGTCTTCACGCAAACGATGATGGACAACAGCGAGGAGATCGCCCGCCTCATCAACGAAGCGAGCCAGAACGCCACATCGGCGATGACGCGCACGCTGGGCCAGCTGCAGGAGGGCGCCGAAGGCGTCACCGAAGGCGCCAAGACCTCGATTGCACGCACACTGGCCGATCTGCACAGCGCCACCCGCGCCGCGGTCGAAGAATCCAAGCAGACCGCGGCGGCCACCGTGGCCGACATGCTGGAAACCCACGGCATGTTGCGTTCCGATTCCACCGCGCTCTTCGAGCGCCTGCGCGAAGCCAATATCCTGCTGCAGGAAGTCTTGAGCGGCGCCCACGAGAACATGAACTCGATCGAGCACACCATGGCGTCGCGGGTGTCCGAATTCGTCGGCGCCATGAACGAGCTCAGCAACAAGAGCGGCGCGACAACCTCCAAGGTGGAACAGCATCTCGGCACCTTCAACACCGTCACGGCCAAGGTGCTGCGCGATCTCGGCGAGCTGTCGACGCAGTTCGCCACCCAGGGGCGCTCGCTTGCCGAGGCGGTCCAGCTTCTGGAAATGAGCAATCGCCGCTCGGAGGAGACGGTCGGCAACCGCCAAGCCACCATCGAGACGCTGGTTACGACGCTGGATGCGCGGTCCGACGACTTCGAGCAGCGGTTGGCGCGTTTCTCCGGCCTGCTCGACGAATCGCTCGACGCCGCGACGACGCGCACCCGCGAGATCGCCAGCCTCATCGCCGAGACCAGCAACGACAGCGTGCGCACCATCGAGCAGCAATACGACCTGGTACGCAGCCAAGCCGAAGAAGAGCGCAAGCGCACCAGCGAGACCTTCAACGCGGTCTACGAAGAGGTTTCCACCGAAGCGCAGGCCATGTTCAACCAGTCGGCCGAGCGCTTCACCGCCATCATGCAGGGCATGAAGCAGATGGCTGCGGAAATGCAGCAGGAGCTCGAGACCACGCGCACCGAATTGCGCCGTGGCGTCCTCGAACTGCCGCAGGAGACCGCCGAGAGCGCGTCGCAAATGCGCCGCGTCATCGTCGATCAGATCGAAGCCTTGGCCGAGCTCAACCGCATCGTCGCCCGCCACGGCCGCGCGCTCGACGCCGCCGAACCGGTGCGGCGCGAGGCGGAAGCCGCCTACGCCACGGGCGGCGGCCGCGCCGAAGTGCGGCCGATCCGGCCGGACATCAGCCCGCCGCCGCAGCGACAGCCGCCTCAGGCAGGCTTGCGCGACATCACCGGCGCACCGGCACGCCGGCCGGATCGGGCTGAACGGCCCGAGCGGGCCGAGCGGCCCGAACCACGCCCGCAGAATCCGGCGCCGGGCAACAACGGCCGCAACACCAACGGCGGCTGGCTTTCCGACCTGCTCACGCGGGCGTCTCGCGACGATGAGCCGCCGACCGCGAGCCCGCAGCCGTCACGCGAGCCGGCGCGAAGCGAAGAACGCGCCCCGCGCGACGCGGTGGATTCGCTCGACACGCTCTCGGTCGATATCGCGCGTATGATCGACCACGAGGCGGCCGCTGAACTGTGGGAGCGCTACCGGCGCGGCGAACGCGGCATCTTCTCGCGCCGCCTCTACACGCTCCAAGGCCAGAAGGCGTTCGACGAAATCCGCAACAAATATCGCACCGATCCGGAGTTCCGGCAGACCGTGGAGCATTATATCCACGAGTTCGAACGGCTGCTCGACGACGCCTCGCGCGGCGATCGCGGGCCCGCCATGGTGCGCAACTACCTGACGTCGGACACCGGCAAGGTCTACACCATGCTGGCACACGCCGCCGGGCGGTTCGATCAGTAACGGGCGGCCTGCGCACCTTGTGCGCAGGTCACTCCGCCCCGACGGAATTTCGCCGACGCCCTTGCTCGTGACGCAATCGCGGCGTTACCGTTGGTCATGGACGTTCCGGTATCCCTGCCTACCGCAGCCGACGTCGATGACGCGGCCCACCGGCTTGCCGGCGTGGCCTTGCACACCCCGCTTTTGACCTCGGCCACGCTCGACGCCATGACCGGCGGGCGGATTTTTCTCAAAGCCGAGACCCTGCAGCGCACCGGCTCGTTCAAGTTCCGCGGCGCCTATAACAAGCTCGCCGCCATTCCGCCGGAGCAGCGCTCGGGCGGTGTCGTGGCGTTCTCGTCGGGCAATCACGCCCAGGGCGTCGCCGCGGCAGCGCGGCTTCTCGGCATGCCCTGCGTGATCGTCATGCCGCACGACGCGCCGCGGGCGAAACGCGAGCGCACCGTGGCGCTCGGCGCCGAGGTCGTGCTCTATGATCGCGCGCGCGACGATCGTGAAGCCATTGCCGCCGACATTGCGGCACGCCGCGGCGCCGTTCTGGTGCCGCCTTACGACGACGCCTTGATCATCGCCGGCCAGGGCACCGCCGGCCGCGAGATCGTCGAAGATTTGGGCGCGCTCGGCCTCGTTCCCGATGTCGTCGTGGTCACCGCCTCCGGCGGCGGGCTTACCGCGGGAATTGCGCTGGCGGTCAAGGCGCGCGTGCCGGCGGCTGCGGTCTACACCGCCGAGCCGCAAGATTTCGACGACCATGCGCGCTCGTTCCGCAGCGGCCAGCGCGAGCAGAATGCCGCTTTGACCGGCACCATTTGCGACGCGTTGATGGCGCGCACGCCGGGCAAGCTGACATTCGCGATCAATCGCGCGCTGGTCGACGCCGGCGTCGTGGCGAGCGATCAGGAAGTCGCTGCTGCCGTGGCCTTTGCCTTCGCCGAATTGAAGCTCGTGGTCGAACCGGGCGGCGCGGTGGCGCTCGCGGCCCTGATGACCGGCAAGATCGACGTGCGCAATAAAGTCGCCGTCGCCGTTCTGTCCGGCGGCAACGTGGACCCCGACCTGTTCTCCCGCCTGGTCGCCTAGAGCATGATCCGGAAAAGTGGAAACCGGTTTTCCGAAAGATCATGCTCCATCAAAATACTAGAGCGAAATCGCTTCAATCTGAAGCGATTTCGCTCTAGCCGTTGATTCTCAGACGCGCGGAAGCCAGAGCCGATTCTGCGCAAATCAGAATCGGCCCCCTGCTTGTTGTTTGAGCAAGCCTACGCGCCCGAGCCCGGTATGAAGCAGCGGATCTGGGTCACGCCAGCGTTGTCCTGATACGGCCACACCACCGCCGGCCCGAATTTGTTGGGCTCGGTCACCACCGCCGCATCGGGCACGACGACCCACTGGCCGTTGATGCGCACCCGATAGCTTGCGCCCTGGGTGTCCCAATCGACGTCCTCGACGCTGACGCCGTCGGCAAATGAGCAACACAGCCCCTTCCCGCTTGCGAGCTTGTCGAACCAGGCTTTCAGCGGCGAATTGGCGAAGCGGCCGTCGTCGCGCGCAGCCAGGTTTTTCGGAACCAACACAAGCACGCACAACGCTACTGCAGCCAGAATCCGACCGGTAAGTGTGTGCATCGTGGCCTCCAAAAGATCATTTTGAGCGGACCACTAACGAGAAGGTCCCCACAGACCTGAAGAGAGCAAGCACACGCAGCGTCGTTGTTGATCCGCTTCACCTCGTTCCAGGAAAGCAACTTCCGTGCCGTTCTCCGAATCATCATATGATGACGCATTTGGTTAATAAAAAGTTAACAATGCGGACACAACGTGATTTTTGAATGCGCGCGGGGCTAGCTGAACAGCGCGATTCGCTCTTCCTCGCTCAAGTCGCGCACCGCGGCGAGCGGATCGCTGCCCGGCGGCCGCGGAATTGCCCGCGCCGGCGGCGGTGGCACGGCACGCGGTGGTTCCACGGGCGGCTCTGCCGGCACGGCAGCATCCGCGGTGACCGAAGCTGCCGTTTCGACAGCCGGAGTTGGATCCGGCGCCGGCTCGAACAGGTCGGCGGGATCTTCTTGCGGACCCGGTACGGGCTCGGTCGAAAAATTCTGCGCCGGTGCTTCGCTCGGCGGCTCCTCGCTCAATGCCTGCGCGCTTGCAGTCTCTTCACGTGCCGGCGCTTCGCCGGAAAAATTCGGGCTTGAAAAAAAATCGTCTGAAGCCTGGTTCAAGACCACTTCGCTCAGCGACACGTCGGTCGATGCAAATTGCAGCGACTCGGTGTCGTCGTCCGGGATCCCGGCCTCTGTTGCAATCTGTTGCGCCTCGATCGCAGGCGACAAAACATTTTCGCTCGGCGCGATCTCGGCTGTCGGCGCTGGCACGCCCTCCCCGCTTTCCGGTTCCGGTTCCGGCGCCTGCGCCTGCGCCTGCGCCTGCGCCGCGTCGATAGGCTCGCTTGGCGCATCGGTAAGCGTCGGCAACGACGCCGCGAGTTCAGCTACGGCTTGCGCGAAAGTCTCACCGTTTTCTGTTGCCAGCTCGAAAAACCCGGCGCCGGAGGTGGCGTCGACTTTTTCTCCGGCAGGCTGAGACGCACCGCGATTGGCGCTCGAGAGCGCCATCATCTCACGCACGCGGCCCGCGAGCGCGCGCACCAGCTCGGCCGCCTCGCGGGTGCCCGCTGCCGTCGATTCCGAGCGCATGTTGGCTTCGGAAATTTCGCGAATGGCGGCATCGAGCCCGTCGCACAGCGTCGCTTCGACCGGGCGTTCGTGCAGCATGAAGGCGATATCCAAAAGGCGCTCGATTGCGGCCGAGACGTCGGGCAAAGGTGTCGCGCCGGCTGAGACCGCAGCCTGGATACGATCGATGGCCGCGGCGATCTCCATGAGGTCGCCGGCGGCGTCGGCGCGCGGCGGACCTTCGCCGCGCAGCGTCGCCTCGATGCGCGCGATGGCACTCACGATCGCAACCGTATCGGCATGACGATTGCGATCGGCGTATTCGGTCAGGAAGCGGCGGCCGCGGTCCGTCGCCATGAGGGCTGTGTGGACGGCATCGTAGTCCGCCTCGTCCGGCAGCCCGGCCAATATCAGCGCCAATGAGTCGTTGGGCATGGTTCTACCAAACAAGACCGACTCAACAGCACAACCGCAAACGGCGCAATCCGGCGGTCAGGGAATTACCCACAGGCTTGGCAACGGCGCCTGCGGCTCAATCGATCTTGGCACCGGCGAGTTTCACGATCGAGCCCCATTTCTGCATCTGATCGGCGAGGAAGCTTTTGAAATCCTCCGGTGTGCCGATCTTGGCGATGGCGGAGAATTTCGCCAGATTTTGCTGCGCCGCCTGCGACTTCAGGCCGTCGTTCACCGCGGCATTGAGCTGGTCGACGATTGGCCGCGGCGTGCCGGCCGGCGCCACCAGGCCGGTCCAGGCGTCGATGACGAAATCCGGATAGCCGCTTTCAACCAGCGTCGGCACCTCGGGCAGCGCCGGCCAGCGCTCGCCGCGCGCAATGGCGAGCGCCCGCACCTTGCCGGCCGCGATCAACGGATAGAGCGTCACCAAGCCGTCGATGGTGAATTGGGTCTGGCCGCCGAGCAGGTCGTTCACCGATTGCGCCGAGCCGGTATAGGGCACATAGACCACGTCGATCTTGGCTTCGGTCTTGAACAAGGTCGAGAGCAGATGCGGCGGCGTGCCGAGCCCGGCGCCATAATTGATCTTGCCGGGATTGGCCTTGGCATAGGCGACGAATTCGCCGATCGATTTTGCCGGCACGTCGTTGTTGACGACGAAAATGTGCGGCAACAGCGCCACAGTCCCGATCGGAACGAAGGCTTTCAGCGGATCGAGCCCGAGACTCGAATAAAGCGCCGGCGCCACGGCGAGCGAGCCCGAGGAGCCGAACATCAGCGTGTAGCCGTCGGGGGCCGCTGCGGCGACATCCTTGGTGCCGATGGTCGAGCCGCCGCCGGGGCGATTCTCGACCACCACCTGGCCGACGCGGCTGGTCAGTTCCTGCGCCGTCATCCGCGCCATGGTGTCGATCGGGCCGCCCGGCGGAAACGGCACGATCAGCTTGATCGGCCGGTCGGGATATTTTTGCTGCGCGCGAACTGGCAAAATGCTCGGCAATCCGATTGCGGCGCCTGCCATAGCTGAAAGAACGCTGCGCCTCGTCGCCATGACAATCCTCCAAGAAGTTTCTAAGCAGTTTTTATGCGCTGCCGCCCGGCCGAAACTTACACCAACCGGTCGCAGGCCATTAGCCCCAAAGCGCCGCACCCGCGGGATAGGCCAGGCTGCCGTCGTAGCGCAGACCGTCGGCACGATCCCTAGCGAGCAGCAATGGGCCATCGAGATCGACGACACGCGCCCGCTGCGCGACCAGCATGGCCGGCGCCATCGCCAGCGAGGTTGCCACCATGCAGCCGGCCATAATGGCAAAACCGCGCTGCTCCGCTGCCGCGGCGAGCGCCAAGGCCTCGGTCAGGCCGCCGGTCTTATCGAGCTTGATGTTGACGGCGTCATATTTGCCGATGAGCGCCTCGAGCGAGGCACGATCGTGCACGCTCTCGTCGGCGCAGACCGGGATCGCGCGTTTGATGCGCTCGAGCTCCGCGTCCTTTCCTTCGGGGAGCGGCTGCTCGATCAAGGTGACGCCGACATCGGCGCAGGCGGCGAGGTTTTGCGCCAGATTGTCGCTGGTCCAGCCCTCGTTGGCATCGACGATGAGCTCCGCCCGCGGCGCCGCGCGCCGCACCGCCGCTATCCGCATACCGTCGTCGTCGCCGGAGCCGAGCTTGACCTTGAGCAAGGGCCGGCCCGCCGCGCGCTCCGCAGCTTCGGCCATGGCCGCCGGCGCGGCGAGCGAGATCGTATAGGCCGTGATCCGTGGCTCGGGCGCCACAAGCCCGGCCAATTCATGCACCGGGCGCGCGGCAGCCTTCGCGTTAACGTCCCAGTAAGCACAATCGAGTGCATTACGGGCAGCGCCTGCGGGCATCGCGCTTTGCAGGTCGGCGCGGGTGAGCCCGCGCCTTAGCGCCGGACGTAAAACTTCGATCGCCGCAACCACACCGTCCGGAGTTTCGCCATAGCGTGCGTAGGGGACGGACTCACCGCGGCCGCGGTGGGTCCCATCGCTCAATTCAGCCACCACCACGATCGCCTCGGTCTTGGTGCCACGGCTGATGGTGAAGGCGCCGGCCAGCGGCCAGCGCTCGATCCGTACGGAGAGCTCCATGCAGGGAGCGAGTATGACCGCAGCCGGGCTCGGCGCTCAAGGGACTTCCGCATCCCTGGTCGCGACGTTTAACGGCAAGGGCGTGGGTCTTGTCGCAACCGGCGCCTGGATCGCCGAGCGCGCCGCGGAGCTCGAGAAAATCGTCGACGACGCCGCCGAGCGATATCAGACGGCGCGCAGCATCGACATCGATGTCGCCAAACTCGATCGGCTCGACACGTTCGGCGCCTGGCTCATCGAGCGCCTCAACCGCGCTTTTACGGCGCGTGGCACGGCGACCCGCATCATCGGCCTTTCCGACAGCGATCGCGGGTTGATGGACGAGGTGCGGCTGGTCAACCGAACCGCCGGCCAAAAAAACGCCGCGGCGAACAGCATCCTGGTCGCGCTCAACTCCATCGGCCGCGCGGTGGCCGAGATCGGCGCATCGCTGGTGCTGCTCGCCCATCTCCTCGGCGCGCTGACCATGGTGGTGCTCGGCACCATCGCGCATCCGGCGCGGCTGCGGCTCACCTCGCTGGTGCATCATCTCGAAAAAGTCGGCTGGCGCGCAGTGCCGATCGTGGCCCTGAGCACCTTCCTGATCGGCGCCATCATCGCCCAACAGGGCATCTTCCATTTCCGCACCTTTGGCGCCGAAGTCTATGTCGTCGACATGGTCGGCATTCTGGTGCTGCGCGAAGTCGGCGTGCTGATCGTCTGCGTGATGGTCGCCGGCCGCTCCGGCAGCGCCTACACCGCCGAGCTCGGCTCGATGAAAATGCGCGAGGAGATCGACGCGCTGCGCACCATGGGTTTCGACCCGGTCGAGGTGCTGGTGCTGCCGCGCATCGTTGCGCTGGTCGTCGCGGTGCCGCTCCTGACGTTTATCGGCTCGATGGCGGCGCTCTACGGCGCCGGCCTGGTGTGCTGGCTCTACGGCGGCATGACGCCGGATATTTTCCTCGCCCGGTTGCGCGAGGCGATTTGGCTGCCGACTTTTGCCGTCGGCATGATCAAGGCGCCGTTCATGGCGCTGGTGATCGGGCTCGTCGCCTGCGTCGAAGGTTTTGAAGTCGACGGCAGCGCCGCTTCGCTCGGGCTCAAAACCACCTCGTCGGTGGTCAAGTCGATTTTCCTGGTCATCGTGCTCGACGGGTTCTTCGCCATGTTCTTCGCCGCGATCGGGATGTGAGCATGACCAGCAACACCGCCGTGATCAGCGTGCGCGATCTCACCGTCGGTTTCGGCGACGCGCCCGTGCTCGACCGCGCGACGCTCGATGTGTTCGAAGGCGAGATCCTCGGCTTTGTCGGCGGCTCGGGCGCCGGCAAATCGGTGCTGATGCGCACCATCATCGGGCTGTTGCCCAAGCGCAATGGCAGCATCGAAGTGTTCGGCACCGACCTCGCGGCGGTCAACGACGACGAGCGACGCGCGATCGAGCGGCGCTGGGGCGTGCTGTTCCAGCAGGGTGCGTTATTTTCCTCGCTCACGGCGCTGCAGAACGTGCAGTTCCCGATCCGCGAATATCTCAACCTGTCGCCGCGCCTGATCGAGGAGATCGCGCTGGCAAAACTGGAAATGGTCGGGCTCAACGCAGATGTGCGCGGCAAATATCCGTCCGAGCTGTCCGGCGGCATGGTCAAGCGCGTCGCGCTGGCCCGCGCGCTGGCGCTCGATCCCGACATCGTTTTCCTCGACGAACCGACGTCAGGCCTCGATCCGATCGGCGCCGCCGAGTTCGACACATTGATTCGCACCTTGCAGCGCACGCTGGGACTGAGCGTCTTCATGGTGACGCATGATCTCGACAGCCTGCACACGGTCTGCGACCGCATCGCGGTGCTGTCGGAAGGCCGCATCATCGCCACCGGCACGATAGAGACCATGCTGGCTTCCGAGCATCCGTGGCTGAAATCGTACTTCCGCGGCAAACGCGGCCGGCTCGTCCACCATTAAGAGAGTGCAGAGGGTTTCATGGAGACCAAGGCCAACTACATCGCGACCGGCGTGTTCACGCTTGCCGTCATCGTCGGCGCTTTCGGCTTTATCTTCTGGTTCCAGAACACCGGCCGCAGCACCGCGCAGGCGACGTATCGCGTCGTATTCGACGGCTCGGTGTCGGGGCTGCGCACCGGCGCCGCGGTGCTGTTCAACGGCATCCGCGTCGGCGAGGTCGCCGAGCTCGCGCTCGATGCCGCTGACCCGCACAAGGTGGTGGCGGTGATCGCGCTCGGCCGCACTGTGCCGGTACGCGCCGACACCAAAGTGGGCCTGCAGTTCCAAGGCCTCACCGGGCTTGCCGAGGTGTCGCTCGCCGGCGGCTCGGTTGACGCGGTGCCGCTCACCGCCGACGCCGGCAATCCGCCGACGCTTTACGCCGATGCCCGCGCGACCGCCGACGTGACGCAGCAGGCGCGCGACGTACTCTCCCGCATCGACGGCCTGGTCGCCGACAACGAAACCGCGCTGCATCTGTCGCTGCGCAATATCGAGACCGTGACCTCGACCTTGGCCGACAATTCGGCGCGCCTCGACAAGGTGATGGAGGGCCTGCAAAACCTCGCCGGCAGCGGCGACGGCAACGGCCAGATCGGCCGCGCCGCGAACTCGATCCGCCGCCTCGCTGACGATCTCGACAAGAACACCAACGATATTTCAGTCGGGCTGTCGCAGTTCTCCAATTCGGGGCTGAAGGAATTCCAGGCCTTCGCCACCGACGGCCGCCGCACCTTGGCCGAGCTGAACAAGGCGATCAAAAATATCGATCAGCATCCGAGCCGGCTGATCTTTGGGCATTGATAAGCTGTTTCCCGGGCGCAGCGCAGCACGAAGCGCAGCGAAGTGATGCGCTGCAGACCCGGGATCGTAACAGACGCGGAGTCCGAAGCGATCTCGGATCAGCGGTGCACCGCTTCGCGCTGCACCGCATCCGGGAAAAGCAGTTGTTGTTGACGACAGCGCCTACGCCGCAATCTCGGCGTCGTCGTCGAACGGCACGACACTCGAATCCGGCAATGGCCGCGATGCGCCTTCGTGATCGGACCAGTTGATGATCTCGAACCGGCCGTCCTCGTGCTCGACCAGCGCCGTGCAGCTCTCGACCCAATCGCCGCAATTCATGTAGCGGATGCCGAAATCGTCGTGCATCACGGCGTGATGGATGTGGCCGCAGATCACGCCGTCGACCTTGTGGCGATGCGCTTCCGCGGACAGCGTCTGCTCGAAGGCGCCGATGTAATTGACCGCGTTCTTGACCTTGTGCTTGGCCCATTGCGACAGCGACCAGTAGCGAAAGCCGAGGCGCCGGCGCACGGCGTTGAAATAACGGTTGACCAGGATGGCGAAGTCGTAGGCCGTATCGCCAAGCAGCGCCAGCCAACGCGCGTGCTTGACCACCATATCGAACACGTCGCCATGCACCACCAGATAGCGGCGGCCGTCGGCGGCCTCGTGGATCGCGGTCTCGATCACTTCGATGCCGCCGAAATGGGTGCCGTAATAGTCGCGTAAAAACTCGTCGTGGTTGCCGGGCACGTAGACGACGCGCGCGCCCTTGCGCGCCTTGCGCAACAGCTTCTGCACCACGTCGTTGTGATGCTGCGGCCAGTACCAGCCGGATTTCAGCTGCCAGCCGTCGACGATGTCGCCGACCAGGTAAATGGTTTCGGCATCGTGGTAGCGGAGGAAATCGAGGAGGCGGTCGGCCTGGCAGCCGCGCGCGCCGAGATGGACGTCGGAGATAAACAGAGTACGGAACCCAGTTGCGCCGTGCTCAAGCGTCACGAATCATCGTCTCGCGTCTGTTCAATCTCCCGCATTCTTTAGGTTTTTTGCATTGCAGGACGATGACAACAGACGACAGCAGAAGTTAACGCATGCTTGTCCCGGCATCGGGAACGTGGATTCACGGCGCTGTCACGGCATTGAGCTAAAAGCCGGCGCAATGACAGCGCCGATCCTCGCCCTTGCGACCTTCTGCATCATCGCCACCGTCGTCCATATCGCGAGCATTGTGATTGCGATTTTCCGCTTGCGGCGGAACTTGCTCGGCGAGATGCCGTTCCAGCAAACATTGCCCCCGGTCAGCCTGGTGCGCCCGCTCTGCGGACTGGACAATTACGCCCTCGATACGCTGCGTTCGACATTCGATCTCGATTATCCGCACTACGAAATCCTGTTTTGCGTTGCTGCCGCAAACGATCCCGTCGTGTCGCTCGTCGAGGCATTGATTGCCGAGCACGGAAGCGCGAACGCGAAGCTCTTAATCGGCGACGACAGGGTGAGCGGCAATCCGAAGCTCAACAATATGGTCAAGGGCTGGCGTGCGGCGCGCCACGATTGGATCGTGCTCGCCGACAGCAACGTGCTGATGCCGCGCGACTACTTACGGCAATTGTTCGCGAGCTGGCGCGAGGACACTGGGCTTGTCGCGTCGCCGCCGGTCGGCTGCCGCCCGCAAGGAGTCTGGGCCGAGATCGAATGCGCGTTTCTCAACACCTATCAGGCGCGTTGGCAATATGTCATCGACAGCTTCGGCAACGGCTTCGCGCAAGGCAAAACCATGCTGTGGCGCCGCGCCGATCTGGAGCGCGCAGGCGGCATCGCAGCGCTCGGCAAGGAAGTCGCCGAAGATGCCGCAGCCACCAAGATCGTGCGCGGCTCTGGTCTCAAGGTCCGGCTGGTCGATCGCCCGTTCGTGCAGCCGCTCGGCTGGCGTGGCGCCGCGGAAGTCTGGAATCGTCAGGTGCGCTGGGCGCGGCTGCGGCGTGCGAGTTTTCTGCCCTACTTCCTGCCGGAAGCTCTTGCCGGCGGCGTGCCGCCGATGATCGCGGCAGCCATCGTGGCGAGCGCGGCCGGGTTATCACCGGCGCTGGGCGCGGGCGCGCTCGGCACGATCTGGTATGGCAGCGAAATGCTGCTCGCGGCGGCGGCCGAATGGCACCTGCCGTTCCTCTATCCGTTTTATGGGCTGATGCGCGATTGCCTTTTGCCAATCCTTTTTTTCAAAGCGCTGGGCGGCAGCGAATTTGTCTGGCGCGGCAACGAAATGCAGGTCGAGCGCATGCGCCCGCACCGCATGATGGCCCGGGTGCGGCCGCGCTTGCAGGAAGTCGCCGCGGGGAGCCGCCGACGGCTGCGCGCGCTACGCGCCCGCGAAATCTTAAGACCGCTGGGTGGATGCCGGCGTTTGCCGCGCCGCACGATCCGCGACCGCGTCGATGGCTGCACGATCTTCAGGAAAATCCGCATCGATCCAGGCCTGTTCGGCGGCGCGTAACGCTGCGCCCATTTCCGGTCCTTTCGGCACGCCGCGATTCAAGAAATCTGCGGCTTTGAGCGGAAACCTCGGCGCGGTCCAGCGCTGCGGCAGGGTCGCGAGGTCGTGCCAGCCGCGATCGGCGGCACCCGCGTCCGAGCGCGACCACGCGACCAGCACGCGATCGATGAACAACGTCGGCCCGAGCTGATAAAGCCACACGCGCGCGGCGTGCTCGCCGGCTGAGGGCGTCACGCGCCACCAATATTCGAGCGCGATGAGCCGCTCGAATTCGGCATTGGACAACCGCAGCCGCTGCGACAGCCGCTCGGCGTCTTCCATCACGGCGACGCCGAGCGCGCCGAGGCGTCGCGTCGCGTCCGGCTCAGCGCCGATCGCCGCTTCGGCCTTCGCCGTGTTCTCGAAGCTTGCCAGCAGCGGCACGCCGCCGAGCACGGTGCCGAGGATGCCGGCTTCGGCCATCACCGCGAGCGTCGGCGCGGCATGCAGCGCCAGCAACAGCTTCAGCATTTCCATCCGCACCCGCTCGCGCGACAAGGTATCGAGGCCCGAGCGCGCGGCGATGCAAGCGTGCAATCCGGCGGCGTCGGGCGTGCCGTTGCCGTACCAGGCATGAAAGCGAAAGAACCGCAGGATGCGCAGATAATCTTCGGCAATGCGCGCCCTCGGGTCGCCGATGAAGCGCACCCGGCGCGCGGCGATGTCGGCAAGCCCGCCGACATAGTCGTACATCTTGCCGTCGGCTGACACCGACAACGCGTTGATGGTGAAATCACGCCGCTGCGCGTCCGCTTTCCAGTCGCGGCCGAACGCCACCTTGGCCTTGCGGCCGAAGGTTTCGACGTCCTGGCGCAGCGTCGTCACCTCGAACGGCCGGCCGTCGATAATGACCGTCACCGTGCCATGGTCGATGCCGGTCGGTTTCGCCTTGAAACCCGCCGCTTCGACGCGCCGCTCCACCTCTTGCGGCTCCGCCGTGGTTGCCACGTCGATCTCGCCGACCGGCAGTTCCATCAATGCATTGCGCACCGCGCCGCCGACGACACGGGCTTCCTCGCCGTCGCGATCGAGCAGCGCGAGCAGGCGGGCGATCTCGGCGTCCTTGAGCCAGGCGGCATTGCCGAGGTGGGCGCCGTCGGTCATCGCGTCGTTCCCGGCACGAACTTGCCGTCTTCGACATGAGCCGGCACATAGGTCGAGCCCGGCGGCGCCCCGGAGAACTGCGCCAGCAGCAAAAAGCTGCCGATCATCAGGAGAAGCGACACGATGACGAGGCCGGCGACCCGCCGCAGCGGCCACGACGCCGGGTCGAGAACGCCGGCGCGCGTCGCGATCAGAAATGCGGCATAGATCACGAACGGAGTGAGGAACAGGGCGATCTCGGTGAAGATTGGCCTGATCATGTGGCATAAATCCGGTCGTGCAGATTCCGCAAGATACCCGCGGTGATGCCCCAGATGTAGCGGTCGCCAAAGGGAATCGCGTAATAGTCCCGCGGAATTCCCTTCCAGTCGCGCGTCTTGCGCTGGTGATTACCGGGCGTCATCAAAAATTCGAGCGGCACCTCGAACGTCTCCTTCACCTCCCACGGATTGAGGATGAGCGAAAAATCCGGCTTGACCCTCGCCACGGTCGGCAGAATGCGAAAGCCGGAAAACGTCAGATAGAGATCGAGATAGCCGATCGGCTCGATCAGCACCGGCGCCAGACCGATCTCCTCTTTCGCTTCGCGCATCGCCGCCGCGACTGGACTCTCATCGCTCGGATCGATCTTACCGCCGGGAAACGCCACCTGCCCGGCATGGCTGGCAAGCTCCGCGGTGCGCAAGGTCAACAGCACGGTCGGCTCGCTGCGATCGATGATCGGGATCAGCACCGCAGCCGGCTTGGTGGCACTCACGCCGGCGCGCTCCCACAGCACCGGATCGAGATCGAGATCGCCGCGGCGCACGCCTTGCGCAGCCGGATCGGTCAGCGCCGCCGGCACGTCGAGGTTCAGCCGCGCGCGCGCGCGCTCAAAAAAATTCGCGGTCGCGGAATGAACCGATGATGCGCTGGTATCGTTCACGCAAATTCCCTTACCTGATCGGCGGGCGCCATGGGAAAGAACGTGCCCATCGACATGACGCCAAACATGACCTGCCCTTCGACCTCGCGCTCCTCGCCGATTTCGACGAGATCGAAGAATAGCGTGCGGGTGACTTTCGCCCAAAGATCGCGGCGCACATGCAGATAAGGCTTCAGCCCGCCGGTGCCGGCTTCCGGCTCGAAGCGCAACGCGTGCTGCGGTCCGCACGACACCCAATCATCGACATTGGTGCGAAAGTGCAGCACGCGGCCTTCGGCGCCATCTTCGACAGTGAGCTCGACAGCGAGGAACGGCGCATCGTCGACCGTAATCCCGCACTTCTCTACCGGCGTCACCAGGAAGTAGCTGTCGCCCTCGCGTTTGAGCACCGAAGCGAACAATTTTACCAATGCCGGCCGGCCGATCGGCGTCTTCATGTAGAACCAGGTACCGTCGGTGGCGATGCGCATATCGAGATCGCCGCAGAACGGCGGGTTCCAGCGCTCGACCGGCGGCGGCCCCCTGCTGCCGGCACGCGCTAGCGCGCCTGTGATCGCCTCGAGGCCGGATTGCCCTTCCTTCGCCATGGTTTGCCTGGAACCTACCGCTCGGACATGAGTCCGGGGGCGAGATTATTCGAGGTATTGCGATCGCCAAGCTGCATCCGGCCGCCGCTTTCCAAGTTGTGATCCCTGTGGATGAAGAATCGGCGCAAGCACTGCGTTCACGCGGGCTGGCGTGTATATTGCATGATGTGTGCTCAATAGCAGTGCAATGTTGGCTGCCCTGGATTCGTGCATAGGCGCGGATTTCTTCCGGTACAAGAATACGGCCCAAAGACAAGGAGTTAGCCATGCCCGTTGCTGGCGGAGA
Source organism: uncultured Alphaproteobacteria bacterium (assembly GCA_963724715.1). GTDB lineage: Bacteria > Pseudomonadota > Alphaproteobacteria > Rhizobiales > Xanthobacteraceae > BOG-931. The sequence continues at coordinate 295,748 of CAVRVV010000010.1, forward strand.
TGGTCTCGAAAAGCTCGAAGACATGATCGTGCGGACCGCCGAATCGACCGCGGCGCATGTGACCGCGGCCAAGGCCGCGATCGGCACGGTGATCTTCGGCCAGGACAAGGTGATCGAGCAGGCGCTCGTCACCATCCTGTCCGGCGGCCACGCGCTGCTCCTTGGCGTGCCAGGCCTCGCCAAGACCAAGCTGGTCGAAACCCTGGGGATTGTCCTTGGCCTCGACGCGCGGCGTATCCAGTTCACGCCCGATTTGATGCCGTCGGACATTCTCGGCACCGAGGTGCTCGAAGAAAGCCAGACCGGCAAGCGTAGCTTCCGCTTCCTGCCCGGTCCGGTGTTCGCGCAGCTCCTGATGGCCGATGAGATCAACCGCGCCAGCCCGCGCACGCAATCGGCGCTGCTGCAGGCGATGCAGGAACAGCACGTCACCATCGCCGGCACGCGGCACGATCTGCCAAAACCGTTCCACGTGCTGGCGACGCAAAATCCGCTGGAGCAGGAAGGCACCTATCCGTTGCCCGAAGCGCAGCTCGACCGCTTCCTGATGCAAATCGACGTCGGCTATCCGGATCGCGAGGCCGAGCGGAAAATTCTGTTTGAAACAACCGGCTCGGACGAAACCCGCGCCAAGCCGGCGATGACAGCAGAAGAACTGATGGCGGCGCAGCGGCTGGTGCGGCGGCTGCCGGTCGGTGAATCCGTGGTCGAAGCCATTCTCGCGCTGGTGCGCTCGGCGCGGCCGAGACCCGAAGGCGGCGATGCTGCCAAGCTGATCTCCTGGGGACCGAGCCCGCGCGCCAGCCAAGCACTAATGCTCGCCGTGCGCGCCCGCGCGCTGCTCGACGGCCGCCTCGCGCCCTCGATCGATGACGTGCTCGATCTCGCTGAGCCCGTGCTCAAGCACCGCATGGCGCTGACCTTCACCGCACGTGCCGAAGGCGAGAGCATCGAAGCCGTCGTCGGCCGCCTGAAGTCGCGGATCGGATAGCGGATGGCGGTCGAGCCCAAGCGCACCTATCAGGACAGCGCGGCGGTTGGACGAGCGGTCGGCGCCGGCCGGACATTGGCCGCCAGCATGCCGCGGCTCATTCTGGAAGCGCGGCGGGTGGCGGCCACCGTCAACCACGGCCTGCACGGCCGCCGCCGTGCCGGACCCGGTGAGAATTTCTGGCAATACCGCCGCTTCATGTCCGGCGAGCCGGCGTCACGAGTCGATTGGCGGCGCTCGGCGCGCGACGATCATCTCTATGTGCGCGAGCTGGAATGGGAGGCCGCGCACACGGTGTGGATCTGGCCCGACCGCTCGCCGTCGATGAATTTCGCCTCGCCGCTGGTTCGTGACTCGAAACTTTTCCGCGCGCTGGTCATCGCGCTGGCGCTCGCCGAGGTTCTGGTCGAGGCCGGCGAGCGCGTCGGCATTCCCGGCCTGACGCGGCCGACCGGCAGCCGCAATATCGTCGAGCAGATGGCGCAGGCGATCGCGCACGATCGCGCCGAGCGGACAAGCCTGCCGCCGAATTTCGCGCCCTCCCCGCTCGCCGAAGTGGTGCTGCTGTCCGATCTGTGGAGCGAAATGAGCGACGTGCGGCGCACCATCACGCAACTCTCCGGCAGCGGCGCCCGCGGCCATGTGGTGCAGATCGTCGATCCGGCCGAGGAGACTTTTCCGTACTGGGGTCGCATCGAATTCGTCGAGCCGGAAGGCGGCGGCCGCATCACGGCCGGCCGCGCCGAAACCTGGCGCGCCGACTATACCGCACGCGTAGCGCGCCACCGCGCCGAAATCCGCGCCGAGACCGACCGGCTCGGCTGGAGCTTTACCATCCATCGCACCGACCGGCCGGCGAGCGAACTGCTGCTGGCGCTGCACGCCCGCATCGGTGCCGCTGCGGCCGATATTCGGCCGCGGCCGGCGGCCCAGGCAACGGACCAAGCGACGGACCAGGCAACGGACCAGGCAGCGGTGACGGCATGATCGGCGGATTGCCCATCGGCTTTGCCCAACCGCTCGTGCTGATCGGCTTGTTGACGCTGCCGGTGCTGTGGTGGCTCTTACGGCTCATTCCGCCGCGGCCGCGCCGCATCGATTTTCCGCCGACGCGGCTTTTGCTCGAAATCGCCCCCAAAGAAGAAACGCCCGCGCGTACGCCGTGGTGGCTCACTTTGATGCGGCTTGCGCTTGCTGCTTTGGTCATCATCGTCGCCGCCGGTCCGCTATGGCATCCACCGCTTGCGGCGTCGACCTCGCGCGGCCCGATCGCCATCATGATCGACGATGGTTGGGCGGCTGCCGCGACGTGGGACGCTCGCGTGCGCACCGCTAACGACATCATCGCCCGCGCCGAGGACGATCGCCGCGCGGTTGCGCTCATTCCGCTGTCGGAGGGCACGCGCGACATTTCGCTCGAGCCCGCGGGCTCGGCGCGCGTCCGCCTGCACCAGATGAAGCCGAAGCCGCATACCGTCGATCGCTCGGAAGCGTTGCCGGCGATTGCCCATTTCCTCGCCGCCGTGCACGACGTCGATCTGGTGTGGCTGTCTGACGGCACCGATCTCGGCCACGGCTCGGACTTCATCAAGGCGCTGGCGCAAACCCTCGACAACCGCCCGATCACAATCATCGACGGCGGCATTGCCGGCGCCCACGCGCTGGCCGCGGCCGACAATGCCGCGGGCGCGCTCAGTGTGAAGGTGTTGCGCGCCTCGACGGCGGCTGCGGACACCGGCACGGCGCGCGCGCTCGATTTGAAGGGCTTGCCGCTCGGCGAAGCGGCCTTTGCGTTCAAAGCCGACGCACGCGAGACCGAAGCGCAATTCGCGCTGCCGGTCGAGATCCGCAACGACATCTCTCGGATCGAGATTTCCGGCGAGCGTTCCGCCGGCGCCGTGCAATTGCTCGACAAGCGCTGGCGCCGCCGCACCGTCGGCGTCGTTACCGGCGCCAGCGTCGAGCTGGCGGAACCGTTGTTGTCGTCGAACTATTACATCGTGCGGGCGCTCAATCCCTTCGCCGACGTGCGGCTTGCGCAAGGCGAAGCGCCGGCGGACGCGGTGGCGCATTTCCTCGACCAGAACCTGCCCATGCTGATCCTCGCCGACGTCGGCAATGTCACCGGCGACGCCCACGATCGCCTGGCGCGTTGGGTCGAGGACGGCGGCGTGCTGGTGCGTTTCGCCGGTCCCCGGCTGGCGGCGTCCGACGACGATCTCGTGCCGGTGAAACTGCGGCGCGGCGGCCGTATCCTCGGCGGCAGTTTGAGCTGGGACAAGCCGCAGCCGCTGGCCGGATTCTCCCGTGAGAGCCCGTTCAACGGCATGGCGGTGCCGGGCGACGTCACCGTCACGCGCCAGGTCTTGGCGGAACCGGACGCCACTTTGAGCGACAACACCTGGGCCACGCTGGCCGACGGCACGCCGCTGGTTACCGCTGCGCACCGCGGCAAAGGTTTGATCGTGCTGTTCCACGTCACCGGCGACACGCGCTGGTCCGACCTGCCGCTCTCCGGCGCTTTCGTCGAAATGCTCCGGCGCATCGTCGCGCTCGCCGGCACCACCAGCGTTACCGACGCCGCCAAGGCGGAGACCAAGAGCGTGCGTGAACTCGTGCCGCCGAGCCGCGTGCTCGACGGTTTCGGCAATTTCATCGCGCCGCCGCCGACCGCGCGGCCAGTGCCGTCGGACTATGCCGCGAGCGCCACCGCGGATCATCCGCCGGGCTTTTACGGCACCGCCGAGGGTCTCATCGCCGTCAACACGCTGGCGCCCGCCGATCGCCTAGCGCCGCTCGATTTCGCGCCGCTTGCCAATGCGCGCCATGAAATCTACCGCATCAGCGAGCCGCAGGATTTGCGCGGGCCGATCCTGCTTGCCGCGCTGGCGCTGTTTCTGCTCGATACCGTGGTGGTGCTGTTCCTCGGCGGCGGCATTCAACGGCTCATGCCACGTTTCTTGCCGCGCTCCTCGCGTGCCACGGCGGCAGTGGCTATCCTCATCGCGGTTCTCGCGCTGACGCTGACCCAGGCGCGCGCCGAAGACGTACGGGTCGGCAATGTGCCGGCGTCGGCGCTGGAGACCAAGCTTGCCTATGTCGTCACCGGCAATGCGGAGGTCGACGCGATCAGCAAAGCCGGTCTCGCTGGATTGACGCTGTTCCTCGCGCAGCGCACCGCGCTCGAGCCCGGCGACCCGATCGGCCTCGACATCGCGCACGACGAGCTTGCGTTTTATCCGCTGATCTATTGGCCGATCGTTCCCGGCGCGGCGCGGCCAACGGAAGCCGCGCTCAAGCGCATCGACACCTACATGAGGGACGGCGGCACCGTGCTGTTCGACACCCGCGATGCCGTGGTCGCGCCGCCCGGTCCGGGCGGCGCGACGCGCAGCCCGGGAATGCTGGAGCTGCGCAAAATCCTGTCCTCGCTCGATCTGCCCGAACTCGAGCCAGTGCCGCGCGATCACGTCTTGACCAAGACGTTCTATCTGCTGCGCGACTTCCCCGGCCGCTTCAATACCGGCCAGCTCTGGGTCGAGGCGCTGCCGAACATGGACGAAGACCGCTCCGGACGGCCTGAGCCTGCGCGCGGCGGCGACGGCGTGTCCTCCATCATCATCACCTCGAATGATCTGGCCGGCGCCTGGGCAACGCGGTCCGACGGCCAAGCCATGCTGCCGATGGTGGAAGGCGAACCGGGCCAGCGCCAGCTTGCGTTCCGCGCCGGCGTCAACATCGTCATGTACACGCTGACCGGCAATTACAAAGCCGATCAAGTGCACGTGCCGGCGCTGCTGGAACGGTTGGGGCAATAGGAGAGAGATCTTGAATCTCGGTATTGCGTTCGCCCCGCTTGTCGCCGATCCCGTATTGTGGGCGGCCGTTGCCGCGGCCGTTATCCTGGCGCTGTTGCTGTTCGTATCGCGAAGCCGCGGCGCCACGATTCGCGCGCTGGCGCTCGGGCTGGTCGTGCTGGCGCTCGCCAATCCGTCGCTGACGCGTGAGGACCGCGATCCGCTCTCTTCGGTCGCCGTGGTCGTGGTCGACAAGAGCCCAAGCCAGAATTTCGGTGACCGGACGCAGCAGACCGAAGCGGCCCGCGCCGCGGTCGTCGAACGGCTCAGCCATATTCCCGGCCTCGACGTGCGCGTCGTCGAAGCCGGCCAGTCCGACGGCGAGACCGACGGCACGCGGTTGTTCACCGCGCTCGGCACCACGCTCGCCGACGTGCCGACCGACCGCGTCGCCGGCGTCATCATGATCACCGACGGCCGGGTCCACGACGTGCCGCAGGATGCCGGCGCGCTCGGCTTCGCCGCGCCAATTCATGCGCTCATCACCGGCACCAAGGACGAGCGCGATCGCCGGGTGGCTTTGATCGCCGCGCCACGCTTCGGCATCGTCGGCCAAACGCAGACCATCACCTATCGGGTTGAAGACCAGGGCGCCAAGGAAACCAGCGCCGCGGTGACCGTGCGCCGCGACGGCGACGTCGTCGAAACCCGTAACGTTCCAGTCGGCATTCCGCAGAATGTCGATATTACGATCCCGCACGGCGGCCAGAACATCGTCGAAATCGAGGCCGCGCCGCTGCAAGGCGAGTTGACCACGGTCAATAACCGCGCCGTCATCACGATCGACGGCGTGCGCGACAAGCTGCGTGTGCTCTTGGTCTCCGGCGAGCCCCATGCCGGCGAGCGGACCTGGCGCAATCTGCTCAAGTCCGACGCCTCGGTCGATCTCGTGCATTTCACCATTCTGCGCCCGCCGGAAAAACAGGACGGCACGCCGATCAACGAATTGTCGCTGATCGCGTTTCCGACCCGCGAACTGTTCCAGCAGAAGATCGGCGAGTTTCAGCTCATCATCTTCGACCGCTATGCGCGGCAAGGCGTACTGCCGATCATCTATTTCGACAACATCACCCGCTATGTCCGCGACGGCGGCGCGGTGCTGGTCGCGGCCGGGCCCGATTACGCCAGCCAGACCAGTCTCTGGCGCACGCCGCTCGACGCGATCCTGCCGGCAGAACCGGATGGCAATGTCACCGACCAGGCGTTCCGGCCGAGCCTGACCGAGCTTGGCCGGCGTCATCCGGTGACGCGTGGCCTCGACGGCGCCAACTCCAATCCGCCGCACTGGAGCGAGTGGTTCCGCGTCGTCGATACGCGAAATGCCACCGGCACGACGGTGATGCAGGGTCCGGACGCAAAGCCGCTCTTGGTGCTGTCGCGCGAGGGCAAAGGCCGCGTGGCGCTGCTGCTGTCCGATCACATCTGGCTGTGGGCGCGCGGTTTTGAGGGTGGCGGCCCGCATCTCGATCTGCTGCGCCGGCTGTCGCACTGGCTGATGGGGGAGCCCGACCTCGAAGAAGAGGCGCTGCGGCTCAAGATGAGCGGCCGCAATCTCGTGGTGCAGCGGCAGACCATGGCCGACAACGTCGCCGACGTGACGCTGACCTCGCCGTCGGGCACTTCGCGCACGCTCAAGCTCGAGCCGACCGAACCGGGAGTGTGGGAAAAGAGCATCGTCGCCGACGAGCTTGGTCTGTGGCGCGCGACCGACGGCAAGCTCAATGCGCTCACCAATATCGGACCGGCCAATCCGCGCGAATTTGCCGAAGTCACCTCGACAACCGACGTGATGGCACCGATCGCCAATGCGACCGGCGGCGCAGCGCGCCGACTCGACGAGGGCAGCGGTCTCGATGTGCCGCGCATTGTCGCCGTGCGGTCCGGCGGCACCTATAGCGGCGACAACTGGATCGGCCTGAAGATGCGCGACGCCAGCGTGGTCCGCGGCATCGGCGTGCTGCCGGTCTTCGCCGGCCTGCTCGGGCTCTTGCTGCTGATCGGCAGTCTCGCCGGCACCTGGGCGCGCGAAGGCCGATAATCTGTACGCCGATAATCTGTACAATGGCGGTATGCGCCAATCCTTGTTGCACCAAGTCTTGCGCCTGCATCCGGACTCGCTTTGCGCCGCGGCGACACAGATCGAAGTAGACATCGCGCGTCCTCGCCCGGACCGTTTGATCCTGTCCTACGTCGTCAGCGGCAGGGTAAGCGACTTGCTTATGCCGCGCGTCGTGGCGGCTGCGCGTGCCGATGAGCTGTGGCGGCATACCTGCTTCGAGGCATTCGTCCGCCCTTCGGCTGGCCCCAGCTATTACGAATTCAATTTTTCACCCTCGACCCGATGGGCGACCTATCGATTCGATAGCTATCGCAGCGGAATGCGCGTTGCGACCGAGATTGGCGCGCCACGGATCGAGGTACGATCGAGTCCTGAAACTTATACCTTGCAAGCCGCATTGGAGTTCGATGGATTATCGTCTCCGCTTCATCTCGGTCTTTCAGCGGTGCTCGAAGAAACAAATGGCCGCAAATCATATTGGGCGTTGGCGCATCCGCCCGGCAAGGCGGACTTTCATCATGCCGATTGCTTTGCGCTTGAATTGTCCTAAACCGTAGCAACCATGAAATTCGGCATCGACCGCCTTATCGCCGACCCCGCGTTACGCACGCCGCTTCACGGCAGGCGCATCGCTTTGCTCGCGCATCCCGCTTCGGTCACGGCCGACCTGACGCATTCGCTCGATGCTTTAGCCGCCTGCGGCGACATTACGATCGCCGCCGCTTTCGGTCCGCAACATGGCCTGCGCGGCGACAAGCAAGACAACATGGTCGAGTTGCAAAACTTCAACGATCCGGTGCAAGGCATCCCGGTGTTCAGCCTGTATGGCGAAGTGCGCAAGCCGACCGACGCGATGCTGGAGACATGCGATGTCGTCCTCGTCGACCTGCAGGATTTGGGCTGCCGCATTTACACGTTCATCACGACGCTGCGCTATATGCTCGAAGCGGCGGCGCGGCGCGGCAAAGCGGTGTGGGTGCTGGACCGGCCCAATCCTGTCGGCCGGCCTGTCGAAGGTTTGACGCTGCGCGCCGGCTGGCAAAGCTTTGTCGGTGCCGGACCGCTGCCGATGCGCCATGGACTGACGCTCAGCGAATTGGGTTCGTGGTTTGTCAAAACGCTCAAGCTCGATGTCGAGTATCGTGTCATCGAGATGGACGGTTGGCAGCCCGACGCGACTCCGGGATTCGGCTGGCCGCTCGGCGCTCGCACCTGGATCAATCCCAGTCCCAACGCACCGAACCTGTGGATGGCGCGCGCCTATGCCGGCACCGTGATGGTCGAGGGCACCACGCTCTCGGAAGGGCGCGGCACCACGCGGCCGCTCGAACTGTTCGGCGCGCCCGATATCGATGCGCGCAAGGTCATAAAGGAAATGCACGCGCTTGCGCCGCACTGGCTGCGCGGTTGCATCTTGCGCGATTGCTGGTTCGAGCCGACGTTCCACAAGCACGCCGGCAAGCTTTGCAACGGCGTGCAGATCCACACCGAAGGTCCTGCTTACGATCACCACGCCTTCAAGCCTTGGCGCATCCAGGCGCTCGCCTTCAAGGCGATCCGCCGTTTGTATCCGGACTATCCGCTTTGGCGCGATTTTGCTTACGAGTACGAGCACGGCAAGCTCGCCATCGACGTCATCAACGGCGGCCCGTTGCTGCGGGAATGGGTGGACGATGCTCGCGCGATGCCGGGAGACTTGGACGCGCTGGCTATTGCGGACGAGCAGGCTTGGTTGAGCGAGCGGCAGGCGCTGCTGCGGTACTCGTAGCCCGGGTTGAGCCAACGGGTCCGGCCCGAAGTGGCCGGCCCGATGACGGACTCCGCGAAACCCGGGATGCTGATTCCTGGATTTCGCTGCGCTCGATCCAGGCTACGACGTTTCCCACTCCGGCCGCACCGGACCGGACACGCCTTCAAAGGCGCCATCGGCGAGCTCGGCGACCAGAAGCCGCGCCGGATCGACCGGGCCGGGCATGATGGCGCGTCCCGGCGGCACGCGCTTGAAGCCGGATTTGCCGTAATACGGCTCGTCGCCGACCAGGATGACGAGCTTGTGGCCCTTCGTGGCCGCTTCCCTGAGCGCGCGCTCGATCAAGGCCTGCCCGACGCCGCGCTCGCGGAACGCCGGCTCGACCGTCAGCGGCCCGAGCAAGAGCGCCTTGGTGTCGCCGATGCGAACGGGCGACAGCCGCAGCGAACCGACCAACAGCGTGCCGGTACGCGCCGTGAACGACACGTCGAGCCGATGCGCCACCTGCTCGCGCAGCCGGTAGGCGGTTTTGGCGTAGCGGCCGGGGCCGAACGTGCGCTCGTTCAGGCGGTCGATCGCCGGCGCGTCGCCGGTAGTCTCGGGCAGGATGGTGAGCGCCAGATCGTTCATCGCGCCGCGCCTAGCATCTCGATTGTCCGAGGTCCAGCAGAAGCGCAACCGCCATGGCCATTTGTTGCCCTATCGCCGGCCGGCGGAATGATTAAATTGAGTTTTGCATCAGCGGAGATCGTCATGGGCCTGCTCGTCGACGGCGTCTGGCAAGAGGATGCTACGCGCACCACCAACGGCCGCTTTGTCCGGCCCAATACCGCCTACCACAATTTCATCACGCCTGACGGCAATCCGGGTCCGACCGGCAAAGGCGGATTTGCCGCCGAAGCCGGCCGCTATCATCTTTATATCTCGCTGGCCTGCCCGTGGGCGCACCGCACGCTGATCTTCCGCAGCCTCAAACAGCTCGACAATGTCATCTCGGTGTCGCTCGCCGAGCCGCTCTACGGCAAGACCGGCTGGGAATTCGGCGGCGAGCGCGGCGGCACGCCCGACAGCGCCAACGGCAAAAAGACGCTCGCCGAGGTCTATCTCCTCGCCGATCCGCACTATACCGGCCGCGTGTCGGTGCCGGCGCTTTGGGACAAGAAGCAGCGCACCATCGTCAATAATGAATTGTCCGAAATCATACGTATGTTGAATTCAGCGTTCGAGGCCTTCACCAACGTGCACACTGACTATTACCCCGCCGAACTGCGCAGCGAGATCGACCGCATCAACGACCTCGTCTACCCGACCGTCAACAACGGCGTCTATCGCGCCGGCTTCGCCACCAGCCAGGACGCCTACGAAGAAGCGGCGCGCGGGATTTTCGCGACGTTCGATCAGCTGGAAGAGCGGCTATCGCGCCAGCGCTATCTCGCCGGCAAAGAGATCACCGAAGCCGACTGGCGCCTGTTCACCACGCTCGTGCGTTTCGACGCAGTCTATTACAGCCATTTCAAATGCAATCTGCGCCGCGTCGCGGATTATCACAATCTGTCGAACTATCTGCGCGATCTCTATCAGGTGCCGGGCATCGCCGAGACGGTAAGCATGGAGCAGATCAAACGGCACTATTACGGCAGCCAGCTTAAGGTCAATCCGACCGGCATCGTTCCGATCGGCCCGCTCCTTGATTTCACGTTGCCGCACGACCGCGGCAGGCTGGCATGAGACGGCGCGCCGCTCGCGTTTGAAGTGGCGCGCCGTATCGGCTCGGTTCGAACTGCAGTCGCGTTCGAACTTTCAGTAGGTGTCGGAGTAGTCGGACTGGCAGACGTCGATCAGGCGCCAGCTCCAGCCGAATTCCGTCGGCACCAGGCGCCGCTGCCAGCAACCTCCGCTGTAGTAGGCGTCGCCGCCATAGTAGGTGTCGCCGCCGTAGTAGGCGTCGCTGTAGGCGTAAAGGGCCGGCGCGCCGAACGCAGCGAAGGCGAACAGGGGTGCTCTGAACCCGTGAAAGCGGTGGAACCGGTTGTTCCAGCCGCCCTGCCAGGCCGCGTTTCGCCACCCCGCGCCGCGCCAACCTGCGCCTTGCCAGCCGCCGCCTTGCCACGCCGCGTTTCGCCACCCCGCGCCGCGCCAACCTGCGCCTTGCCAGCCGCCGCCTTGCCAGGCCGCGTTTCGCCAAGCCGCGCCGCGCAAGCCCGCGCCGCGCCAACCTGCGCCTTGCCAACCGGCAAAATTGCGGCCGGCAAAGGCGACATTGCCGCGTGGGCCAACGAAACCGCCCGCACCAATAGGGCGGCCTGCAGGGCCGGCACCGGCAAAACCACCACGCGGGCCGACGAAACCACCGCCTCCGCCAAAACCACGTGGGCCGGCGAACCCGCCGCCACCCATGCGGACGCCGCCGCCACCAACCATCGCCCCACCGCCCATCCGGGCGCCGCCGCCACCAACCATCGCCCCACCGCCCATCCGGGCGCCGCCACCGCCGCCCATCCCCCCAGCCGCAAAGCCACCGCCTCCGCCGCCACCCACTCGGCCGCCGCCGCCGCCAAAGTGTTGAGCCATAGCGGCCGTGGCCACCGTCGCCGTGCTCAAGGCGGCCACGGCCGCCATCGCGATCACATGTTTACGCATGACGTTATTTCTCCCTGTCCACCAAGACTGGTGTGTTTGCGACGACAACGTGCGTGGCGGTCCAGAGTTGCGGCCAGGAGTCGCGGCAGACCAAAATGTCGCGGAGTGATCCCTCGCGCCGAAATCGCTACCAGATCTGTGCCGGCGTGCGTCCGCTCAACACTTCGGCGATGCGTTCACGCGTCGCGCGCGTCGTCTCCGCCGGCAGCGCGTCGGGTGCGAAGAAGCCGTGCGCCACGATCTCGTGATTCGGCTGCGGCGGCGCGGGCTGGCGGAACGCGCGCACGACATAGAGCACGACGTGATCGCGCCGCGAGATACGGCGATTGAAATAAACGCCGAACAGCGTCGGCTGATCGACCAGCTCGATATTGCCCTCTTCGCGCAATTCGCGCCCCAGCGCTGCGGCGGCGGTTTCTCCGATCTCGACGCCGCCGCCCGGCAAATGCCAGCCGGGAACATAACTGTGCATGACCAGAAACACCTTGCCGCTGTGGTCGATAACGACAGCGCGCACGCCGAGCGTCACGCCGCGCGAAAACCGCCAATAGAAATGCAGCACCCGCCGGGTGACGGGCTCGAAACGGCGGCGAAGGCCATCGAAATTCATGGCCAAATCCGCGCTGGGCAGAAGATTAGAAGCATTCTAATATGAACAATTGCCGGCTGCGGCCGCCAAGCGGACCGAAAGCATGAGGTGTAACCCGTGAAAAGCTTTGCCGAATTGAGCGAGCGGGACGTGCTGGCGCTCGCCATCTCCAACGAAGACGAAGACAACCGCATCTACCGCTCCTTCGCCGACGCGCTGCGCGAATCCTATCCCGACACGGCGGCAATGTACGACAAGATGGCGCAGGAGGAGATCGGCCATCACGACATGCTGCTCGATCTCTACCGCAAGAAATTCGGCGATTTCCTGCCGCTGATCCGCCGCCAGAACGTCAAAGGTTTTGTCGAGCGCCGTCCGATCTGGCTCAATCGCCCACTGGCGATCGATGACACGCGCAAATTCGCCGAGGAGATGGAGCTCGAAACCGCGCGGTTCTATCGGCGTGCCGCCGAAACGGCGAAAGACGGCGCCGTGCGCGAACTCTTGACCAAGCTCGCCGCCGCCGAGGACAAGCACGAAGAGCTGGCGCAAGAACTTGGCAACAAAATTTCGCCGAAGGCGCGCGCTTCCGAGGACCAGACCGCCAAGCGCCTGTTCATGCTGCAATACATCCAGCCGGGCCTGGCCGGGTTGATGGACGGTTCCGTCTCCACCTTGGCGCCGTTGTTCGCCGCGGCGTTCGCCACCCACAATACCTGGTCGACGTTCCTGGTCGGGCTCGCGGCCGCGATCGGCGCCGGCATCTCGATGGCCTTTGCGGAAGCGCTCTCCGACGACGGCTCGCTCACCGGCCGCGGCGCGCCGGTGGTGCGCGGCGCGGTGACCGGCTCGATGACGGCGATCGGCGGGCTCGGCCATGCGTTGCCTTATCTCATTCCCAATTTCTTTGTCGCCACCTCGCTCGCCTTCGTCGTCGTCGCCATCGAGCTGGCGGTGATCTCCTGGATTCGCATGCGCTATATGGATACGCCATTCCTGCAAGCGGCCTTTCAGGTCGTGGTCGGCGGCGTCCTGGTATTTGCCGCCGGCATCCTGATCGGCTCCTCGTGACGGCACGGCTGCACGCTTTCTCAAGATTTCACGTAGCATGATGCGGTCATGTTCACGCTCGCCCATCTGTCCGATTGGCACCTCGCGTCGCGGCCGGCGCCGTCCGAGCTCATCGGCAAGCGCGGACTGGGCTATATCAATTGGCATCGCGCCCGCAAGAAAATCCATCGCCCGGACGTTCTCGACGCCACCATCCGCGATCTGAAAGCATCCGCGCCGGACCACATCGCCGTGACCGGCGATCTGGTCAATCTGTCGCTGGAGGACGAATACAATCGCGCCCGCGGCTGGCTGCAAACGCTAGGGTCCCCCCGCGACGTCACGCTCGTCCCCGGCAATCACGACATCTATGTCCGCAGCGTTCAGCAAGCGCCGGCAAAATATTGGGCGGACTATATGCGCGGCGACGACGGCCTCGACCGCTTTCCGTTCGTGCGCCGGCGCGGCAACGTTGCCTTGATCGGGCTGTCGACGGCGCTGCCGACGGCGCCGTTGCTGGCGACCGGCCGGCTCGGCAAACGCCAGCTGGCGCGGTTGCTGGAAATCCTCGATCAAACACGCGGCTCCTTCCGCATCGTCCTCATCCATCATCCACCGCTGACTCAACGCTATCTGCGGCGCCTGGTCGATGCCGCGGATTTGCGTGGCGTGCTCGCCGATCAAGGCGCCGAGCTTCTGCTGCACGGCCACGACCACCGCCGCGCGGTAATCTGGCTCGATGGGCCGCAGAAGAAAATTCCTGCAGTCGGCGTGCCGTCGGCGTCGGCGTACGGCAAGCATGGCGAAGAGAACGCCGCCGGCTACAATTTATTCCGCATCGACGGCACGTTGGCAAAATGGAGCTGCGAAATGATCGCGCACGAACGCGATGCGGACGGCACCATGCGCGAGGTCGAACGGCAAACGCTCGCTTAAGATTTAGACGCAAAAATTAGCGCGACCGCGATCAACGTCACGATCCCAATCAGGAAACCGATCACCAGCGCGCCAAAAGTGCGCCAGCGCCGGCGGCGCAGCGTGCGGCCGGCTTCGCCGCGGGTGACCCGGGTGATGAATTCCGGGTCCTCATCCAGCGCGCGCTGGCGTTCCACCAGGCGGCGCGCGACATACGAGGTCACCGCCTGGACGATGTCCGGGATGTCGTGCGACTCGGCAAGCACGCGGCGGCCGACGCGTGTGTCGTGCAGGAAGCGGTAGGCCCGCTTGTCGCGCCCCATGGCGATATGGGCGACGGAGTCGATCCACAGCCGCGGCGTGTCGCCACGGCTCACGCCGCGGTCGAACAACTCGACCTCGGGCGGCAGCTCGGCAAACAGCGGATCGAGTGCCTCGTTCAAAAGCTCGAGCCGAGCAACCTCGGCGTCGCGCAGATCGACCACGACACTGGTGCGCTCGGCCGCCTCGACGCGCGCCTGATGCATCGCTTGTGTCAGCGGCGACGGCGGCAGCGCGGCGGCCGACGCATTGGTTTTGCGCTTTCTACCCCACATCAAAAATCCGTCCGTTCCCTTGAGCGGATCATACACCAGCGGCTAGGCTCGCCGGAAGCTGCGGCGCGACCGGGGCGGATGCCCAAAAGGGAAATAATGACCGATTCGGCGGGGAACGGCATAACAAACCGCCCGCTGCCGGCAGCGGGCCAGCCGCTGCTCGTCGCCGACCAGGTCACGCTGCAATACAAGACGCAAAACCATCTGGTCACCGCGACCTGGAAGGTTTCCTTCGAGGTCCATCAGGGCGACCGCTATGTGCTGCTCGGCCCGTCGGGCTGCGGCAAGTCCTCGCTGTTGAAATCGATCGCCGGCTTTTTGCCGCCGGTGTCGGGCTCGTTCCATCTTGCCGGCAAGCCGATCGAGCGGCCGGGTTCCGACCGCATGATGGTGTTTCAGGAATTCGACCAGCTGTTGCCGTGGAAGACCGTGCTCGGCAACGTCATGTTTCCGCTTCTGGTCAACCGCCGCATGTCGCGCGCCGCCGCGCGCGAGCACGCGCGGGCCGTCATCGCCAAGGTCAATCTCGGCGCCTTCGAAAACGTCTATCCGCACATGCTGTCTGGCGGCATGAAGCAGCGCGTCGCCATTGCGCGGGCGCTGGCCATGGAGCCCGCGGTGCTGCTGATGGACGAGCCGTTCGCCGCGCTCGACGCGCTGACCCGGCGCAAGATGCAGGAAGAGCTCGTCGCGCTGTGGGACGATGTCGGCTTCACGGTGATCTTCGTCACCCATTCGATCGACGAGGCGCTGTTGATCGGCAACCGCATCCTGGTGATGTCGCCGCATCCGGGCCAGGTGAAAGCCGAGCTCAATGCCGGGCATCTGGGCTTTGCCGATCTCGGCACAGGACCGTTCGAGCTGCTCAGCCGGCGCATTCATGGCTTGCTGTTCTCCGACAAAATCGAAACGGCGCTCGCCAACGAGGCCCATCATGGATGATCGCACGGTCCGCCCGCTGCCGCCGCTGCGTCCGGAGCGGCAGTTCGCGCCGGAAACGATGGGCAAGATCGGCGACGTCGCCCGCCCGCTGACTTTCATCGAGCGGCTCACCAACATGACGCTGGTGCGGCGCTTGGCCGTGATTCTCGTGCTCGCCGCCGCCTGGGAAATTTACGCCCGCATCCTCGACAATCCCCTGCTCTTTCCATCGCTCAGCGATACGCTCGCCGCGTTCTGGGATTCCGCCGCCAATGGCGTGCTGATCGACCGCACGCTGACATCGCTGCGCGTGCTTGGCATGGGCTACGCGATCGGGCTTGTCGCGGCGGGCGTGTTCACCACGCTTGCGGTGTCGACCCGCGTCGGCACCGATTTCTTGTCGACCTTGACCGCGATGTTCAATCCGCTGCCGGCGATCGCGCTGTTGCCGCTGGCGCTGTTGTGGTTCGGGCTGGGCGCCATCAGCATCGTGTTCGTCATCGTGCATTCGGTGCTGTGGGCGGTCGCGCTCAACACCCATTCCGGATTTCTCTCCGTCAGTCCGACCTTGCGCATGGCCGGACAGAATTGCGGGCTGACCGGCTTGTCCTATGTCGTGCGCCTCCTCGTGCCCGCCGCGTTTCCGTCGATTCTCACCGGCCTGAAAATCGGCTGGGCGTTTGCCTGGCGCACCTTGATCGCGGCCGAGCTCGTATTCGGCGCCAGCTCGCGCTCCGGCGGCCTCGGCTGGTTCATCTTCGAGAACCGCAATCAACTGGAAACCGCGAATGTGTTTGCAGGCCTGCTCACCGTCATCCTCATCGGCCTCTTCGTCGAGAGCGTGATCTTCCGCGCCATCGAGAATGCGACGGTGCGGAGGTGGGGCATGCAGAGCTAAGCTCAAACCCGTTTCCCGGGCGCAGCGCAGCACGCAGCGAAGCGAAGTGATGCGCTGCAGACCCGGGATCGTTACAAGCTCGGAGTCCAGAGCGATCCCGGATCAGCGGTGCACCACTTCGTGCTGCACCGCATCCGGGAAACATTTACACACACCGCCCGCCATCGACTTCAACAATATTGCCGGTCAAAAACTCCGCGTCGTTCGAGGCAAGAAACAGCGCCGCATTGGCGATGTCCTGCACCAGCGCCAAACGGCCGAGTGGAACGCTGGCGACGAATTTCTCGCGTTGGCCTGGCTTTGGGCCCAAGAAACTCGGCAGCAGCGGTGTTTCAGTCGCAACGGGCGCGATGGCGCAGACGCGGATTTTGTCTTCGGCCAGTTCGCCGGCAAGCCCCTTGGTGATGGTGTGCACGGCGCCCTTGGTGCCAGCATAGGCCGAGGTGCCGGGCCGCGGCCGAATCGCCGCCGTCGAGCCGATATTGATGATGACGCCGCCGCCAGCTTTGCGGAACACCGGCACCACCGCCTGGCAGCCGAGAAACACGCCTTTGACGTTGACAGCGAAAGTCTTATCGAACTCCTCCTCGCCGATCTCCATCATCGGCTTGTTGATGTGGGTCGTGCCGGCGTTGTTGACCAGAATGTCGAGGCCGCCGAATGCGGACAGCGTTTCCGCCACAGCCGCGGCGAAATCGGCTTTTTTGGTCACGTCGCAGCGCATGGCGATGGCGTTGTTGCCGATGGCGCGCGCCGCCGCCTTCGCCGCATCGACATTGATGTCGACGAGTGCCACGCGCGCGCCCTCGCGGGCATAGGTTTCCGCGATGCATTTGCCGATGCCGGATCCGGCGCCAGTCACCAATGCGGTTTTGCCTTCCAGACGCATTTTTTAGCTCCCTTTCGGCACGACGCCGTATTTTTTCGCCCAGCCGAGCCCGTCTTCGGTGCGCCTGCGTGGCTTGTATTCGCAGCCGATCCAGCCCGTATAGCCGGAACGGTCGATGGCTTCGAACACAGCGGGATAATTGATCTCGCCCTCGTCGGGCTCGCCGCGCGTCGGCACCGCGGCGACCTGCACGTGACCGATCACGGGGAAGAATTTTTCGAAACGCTTGAGCAGATCGCCCGAGACGATTTGTATGTGATAGAAATCGAACTGGATGCGCACATTCGGCGCGCCGACTTTGGCGATGACATCGGCGGCGTGCTCGACGCGGCTCAAGAAATAATCCGGCCGGTCGCGCGGATTGATCGGCTCGATCAACAGCGTGATGTTCGCCTTGGCGGCGTCGGCTGCGGCGCTCTCGAGGTTTTTGATGAAAACGGTTTCCGCCGCCGGCCGTTGCTCCGGCGGCACGGTGCCGGTCATGCAATGGATGGCGCGGCCGCCGATCGCCACGACATAATCGAGCGCGCGCTTGAAGGCCGCATCCCAATCGCGCTCGCGCCCCGGCAACGCGGCGAGACCGAATTCCGGGCATTGCGGCGTGTTGACGCCGAGCTGGGTCAAGCTGTGCCGCTTCAGCTCGGCCGTCACCGCGGACGGCGCGATGTCATAAGGAAATTGCAGCTCGACCGCGGCAAAACCCGCGGCGGCAGCAGCGCCGAAGCGCTCGATCAGCGGGCGCTCGGTGAACAGATGGCCGAGATTGGCGGCAAAGCGGGGCATGGCGTTTCCTGGTTGTTGGGCGAACGGTAGCCCGAATTACGCCAAGTGTAATCCCACCTTCCCCTGGAGGGGGAAGGTCGCCACGCGAAGCGTGGCGGGTTGGGGTGAAAGCGCGCGCAAGCGCGCTGCGAATCCCTGCGCCGCCGCGCACCCCACCCCGCGCACCTGTGGTGCGCGACCCTCCCCCTGCAGGGGAGGGTGAAATAAGCGATCTCGTTCTCGCAACGCGATCCGCGTCGGAGCTTGATCAATGGCGAGGTGCGAATACGGCAAACCTCCTCCGCTATCCACCGCTCGCCACTTGCTTTTCTCTTCCCTCAATAAGAAGGGGAGGCAGAACGCCGACAGACGCAGATCCAACCACCGCGCTTGCGCACGGCGCGCGCTCAGCGGAGCGCGCACGCCTGTCGGCGTTCCACCGCGGCTCTCACCTAAGGGAATATCTCATCCCAAAGGCTCGGCTTCAGGCCAGGCTTCCTGGGACGTGGTCTGCACGGGCGTTACCCGCCTTCGCCTGTCCCAGTCCAGGGATGCACCTCCCATCCCGGTCGTAATGCCGGGAGGCTGATGCCCAAGCCGCCCGGGAGCAGCCTGCAAAGCCGCCCGGGAGCAGCCTGCAAAGCCGCCCGCGAGCACCGCACCCGCTCCACCTCACGGCATGCCTCCGGTAGGCGTCCCTTGGTGAGCGGGATGCGGTCATGCCTCGTAAAAAGTGACACATGTCAACATAAAAGTGACGACCATTTTGAGGCGTCATGGTCGGGCTTGTCCCGGCCATCCACGTCTTTTCTCTCGCGCCCCTAAGACGTGGATGCCCGGCACAAGGCCGGGCATGACAAATTTAGTTGGTCCGTAGCCCGGATTGAGCACGGCGAAATCCGGGAACGGCAGTTCATGCCTGAACGGCGACCCCGGATTTCACTTCGTTCAATCCGGGCTACACTTGCTTCGTTTTGCCAATCACCGCCAACCCATGTCCGCGGCAGAAATAGCAACGGGAGCTTTCTTTTTGATGGTCGATTGATCGCGAAGCTCAGAAACTGCAACACGTTTGCCGGTTACAGGATGATCACAAAACCAGCGTTTCCATGCATCCTCCTTGCCAGCGCCGATCGCCAGGCTCAGCTGATTAAGCGTCGGATATCCCTGCCCTGTGCCGTCGAGGACCCAAAAGCCCTGGACGGCACGCGCCCGGTATTCCTTTCCTTTCAACGTACGGAAAATCGGAAAACCTGGGGGGATTTCAACTCCGTGGCGGGGGTCCTTAAACCCTATCGTGAGCATGATATCGCGTTCCGGCTCACCTGATTTAACACCATATCGACGAGCCAAAATCGCGTCCTCGTTTTCTTCGCCCGACTGACGATCGGCCCAGATTGCAGCGTAAACAGCGGTGGAAACCTGAATGGTGCGCATTTTAATCTCCTCGATTTGAAATTCTACCGAGGAGAGAGAATAGTACGAATAGTAGAAAGTGTCCACCGAAATCGAGAGGCCACGACCTGCTTGGGTTCGTTTTCATTCTCATGCTGTGATGGGGCAGTGGTCTGCCCACTTGAATGTGGGTAATGCCCCACTATCTTGCCCACTGCAAGGATGGGCCAATTTGTGGTTGACCCTCCCCTCGCCGCTTGGTTCGCTTGAGGCTGGCCAGCCGCGCATAACAACAAGGCCAAAACATCGGCGCGGCGTTCGACGGGAAACGTCAGGGACGCGCGCCATGAACGCACAACAACTGCTTACGGAAATCTCCGACTATTGCCGCCGCACCGGCTTGGCCGAATCCACCTTCGGCCGCCGCGCGGTGAACGACGGCAAGCTCGCGGCGCGCCTGCGCAACGGCGGCCGCATCACCACCGACACGCTCGATCGGATTCACGGTTTCATGCAATCGAACCCAGCTCAAGAACACGGCGCGGCGGCGCGCCCGGCGATCATCGAACGCGCCCGCGAGCCGCGCCCAGCGGCGGCAACCGTGCCCGCCGCGCCGCTGAAACCCGACGACCCGCAGCGCAATTTCCGCTTTTTCGACAACCGGCAAAAATATCTGCTGTTCGTCAACACCTGCAGCGAGAAGTGGGAGGTGGCGCACCGGGTCTCGGAAGAGCTCGTCCACATCCATCCGCGGCCGCCTGCCGTGCGGGTGTTCGACGCCGGCGTCGGCGATGGCTCGGTGCTGGTGCGGGTGATGCGCGCCATGCACGACCGCTTCCCGCACATGCCGTTCTACACCGTCGGCAAGGAGATCAGCCTCGAGGACGTGCGGCTGACGTTACAGAAAATGTCGGACCGCTTCTTCGAGCATCCGGCGTCGGTGCTGGTGCTGACCAATCTCGCTTACGCCGACGCGCCGTGGCTGGCGGTGAAATCGCTCAATGCGGCGTCAAGCCTGGTGTGGCACGAGCTGCCGCTGCAGGGCAATTCGGCGCACCGCTTCGAGCAGCAGATCATCGATCTGGAGCCGTTCCTGGCGCAGAACTGGAAAGCCGGCGTCAGCACCCGCACCGGCAATCCGGTCTACGAGCGGCCGATTGTGCTGGTCATCTATCGCGAGGACCACCGCTTCCTGCTCGACCCGATCATCCCGAAGCCGGGCGGCACCATCGCCAATTACGATCTGGTCATCGCCTCGCAGCCTTATCGTGCGAGGGCTTCGCTCGACTTCAAGGCCAAGCGCGTGATCGGGCCGCTGGCGAAAGCGCTCGGGCCCGGCGGCCGGCTGATCGGCATCCATTCCCACGGCCACGATCCCGGCATGGAAATCATCCAGAAAGTCTGGCCGGGCGACAATCCGTTCGTCCATGACCGCCATCAGATTTTGAAAGCCGTGAAGCAGGAGCTCGGGGCGGCCGGCCGCGATCTCAACTTCAACGCCTATGCGGATAACCGCTCGCTGTTCCGCTACGAGATGCACACGCTGCCGTCGGAAATTTCCGAATCGATCGGCACCTCGACGCTGTTCGCGGCCTGGAACGCGGCGATCTATGTGGCGCAGGTGGAGGACGACCGCCTCGGCGAGGTGGTCGCCGACGGCCGCTATACCGACGCCACCCGCGCGGTGCTGCGCGAGCGCGGCGGCCTGTGGTTCTACGACGAATCCTACGTGATCTCGCGCCGCCGCGCGTAGTTTTTTTCTTTGCCTCCCCCTGAAAGGGGGAGGACGAACGCGAAGCGTTCGGTGGGGGTCAGTGCACTGACCCCTCCCCGGATCGCTGACGCGACATAGCCGATGCGAAGCATCGGCGTCCTTAAAGAGACGGCGGCGGGACGCCGCCTATGCCTCCCCTTTCAGGGGAAGGTCAAATGGGGTTTGCGCGCACCATGACAGCCCTACCGATTCAGCAAACGTCTCTTCCCGCCAGCGTGGCGCGCATCGCGGGCTTCATGCAAAACTTTTCCGTCGAGGCGACGCGGCCGTCGGATGCCGACATCGCGGCGCTCACAGTGCTGCCGCGCGGCACGCGCGTCTATGTCAGCGCCGTGCCGCACCGGCCGGCGGAAGAATCCATCAGCGCCGCGATCCGGCTGCGCGCGGCCGGGCTTGAGCCGGTGCCGCACGTCGCGGTGCGCAATTTCGCCAGCGCCGATGCGCTCGACGATTGTCTCGCCCGATTGAACGGCGAGGCCGAAGTGCGGCGCGTTCTGGTCATTGCCGGCGACCGCGGCGAACACGGCCCGTTCCGGAGCGCCGCGGACGCCATCGACTCCGGCCTGTTCCGCCGCCGCGGCATCCGCGCGCTCGGCATCGCCGGCTATCCTGAAGGTCATCCGAAGATCGGCACCGACGCGCTGTTCAAGGCGCTTGCAGAAAAGATCGCGGCGGCCGAGGCGACCGGGCTTGCGGTCGAGATCGTCACGCAGTTTTGCTTCGATGCGCGCGCAATTCTCGATTATGTGGCACGCTTACGCGCGTTCGGCTTTGAGCAGCCGTTGCGCATCGGGCTCGTCGGTCCGACCAGCCTTTCGGCGCTGCTGCGTTACGCCGGCCGCTGCGGCGTGCGCGCCTCGGCGCAGGCGCTGGCGCGGCGTTCCGGGATGTTGCGGCAGATGTTCGCGCTGACCGTGCCCGACGATCTCATCCGGGCGCTGGCGGACGCCGCGCCGTCGCGCGTGAGCGCCCATTTCTTCTCATTCGGCGGCTTGCCGGCCACCGCGCGCTGGGCCCAGGCGGTCGCCGATGGCCGCATCGCGCTCGACGGAGCGGGCGGATTCACTGTCGCGCCACCGCCGCGGGAAGGCTAATATCGCCCCATAACAGTGGAGGCGAGGATGCCGGTAGAGAACTTTCGCGGCGTGAATATCGTTTACGAGATCGTGGGCGACCGTGGCCCTTGGGTGGTGCTGATCACGGGCGGCCGTCGCGCGCACGATGAATTCGTGCCGCTGGCGAAGAAGATTGCGGCCGGCGGCTTTCGCGTTCTGCTGCACGACCGGCGCAATACCGGCGCCTCCGACATCCGGATCGACGGCACCGAGGCCGAAGAAGAGATCTGGACCGACGACCTGCACGAATTGCTGTCGCGCAAGGGCGCGCTGCCGGTATTCGTCGGCGGCTCATCGTCGGGCGCGCGCACCTCGATCTTGTTCGCGCTACGCCATCCGCAGGCGGTGCGCGGCTTGCTCCTGTTCCGCGTCACCGGCGGCGCGTTTGCCGCGGGACGTCTGCCGGAACAATATTACGGCCAATATATCCGCGCCGCACAGCTTGGCGGCATGGCCGCCGTCTGCAACACCGAGCAATATCGCGAGCGCATCGCCGCCAATCCAAAGAACCGCGACGTGCTCATGGCGATGGATCCGAAGCGCTACATCGCGGTGATGGAGCATTGGCACACGCTGTTTTTGGCCGGCGCCAATTTCACCATCATGGGCGTGACCGACGATCAGCTGCGCTCGATCAAGGCGCCGACCGTCGTCATCCCCGGCAACGACAACACCCATAATTCGGCGAGCGGCCGTGCCGCGCAAAAGCTCATCCCCGGCAGCAAGCTGCATCAATTGCCGATCGAGGATAAGGACGTGCCGCTGATCTCGTTCGAAGAATGGGCGCCGTATGAGGCGGAGATCGCCAAGACCTTCGTCGATTTTATGCGGGGCGTCGCGGGGTCCATGGCTGCTTAAAGTAATAGCCGCCTAAAATTTGGAGCGAACATGCTGTTCGTGGTCCATGCGCTCGACAAGAAGGATTTTTTGCCGACGCGGGCCAAGCACTATCGCGACCATCGCATCCATCTCGACAAATCCGGCGATCACGGCGTCGACGTCGTGACCGCCGGGACGCTCGTTGCCGACGACGGCGAAACGCCGGTCGGCAGTATTTTCGTCATCGACGCCAAAGATCGCGCCGCGGTGGATGCCTTCACCCGCAGCGATCCCTATCACGTCAACGGCGTGTGGGAGCGCGTCGACATCCACCGCTACAACAAGAAACGCGGCACTGCGATCGCGAGCCGGCGCTAATTCCCCTCCCCCTTGTGGGGAGGGGTAGGGTCGCGAGGTCACGCACAAGCGTCGATGATCTGTCGCAACCATCTTCGCTGAGAGTCACCTCCCGACCCCCCACCCTGCCCTCCCCCACAAGGGGGGAGGGATAAGCTTGCCGCTCCGCTGCGCTACGCGGTGGCGGAAACGCGCGGCTTCTCGCGAATCCCCATCCGCTCCAGCCGCCCGATCACCTCGTCGCAAAAGTACGGCAGCTCGTTGAGATAATTCACCAGCGAAATGCCGATGCCGGTGAGGCCTGCTTTGTGCAGATCGGCAAGCGCGCCGGCGACATAATCCGGATCGCCGACGATCGGCAGTCCGCCCATGCCCTGGGCGTATTGGCTGCGCTTGGTCAGATATTCCTGCATCGGCACGGTCTGCGGCGAGATGTTCTTCAAGCCCAGAATGCCGTCGACCGCGGACCAGTCGGCATGCTCGACGATGCAGTGGTGGAAATACTCCTCGGCTTCCTTCTTGGTCGGCCGGCAGGTGACGACGCCGACCGTGTAGCAACCGATCTCGCGATCCTGCGCGCGCGCCGCGTCCTGGGCGGTGCGCACTTTCTGCTGGGTCTCTTCCAGCGACGTGCGGGAGGCCTGTAGGAAAAAAGCGTCGCAGTTCCGTATCGCGAAAGCCTGGCCGGTCGGCGAGGCGCCGGCATTCATGATCAGCGGCCGCACGCCGCCGTAAGGTTTTGGCTTGCCGCGCACGCCCTTCATGTCGAGATGCTTGCCTTTGAAGTCGAAATTCTCCTTGTCGGACCAGATCATCTTGATGACGTCGATCCATTCCTGGGCGTAATCGTAGCGGTCGCCGTGCTGGCCGGCGTCGACGCCGAACATGTCGAACTCGCCTTCGTTCCAGCCGACCACGATGTTCAGCCCGAAGCGGCCCTCGCCGATGTGATCGGCGGTGACCATCTCCTTCGCCGCCACCACCGGATTGAAGATCAGGGCGTGCACGGTGCCGAACACGGTGATGTGCTTGGTGCAGCCGAGCAGGCCGGTGGCCCAGGTGATGGTTTCGAGCGTCGTGCCCTGATAGTCGGTGTCGCCGCCATAACCCTTCCAGCGGCCGATCGGCAACATGAAGTCGATGCCGGCCTCGTCGGCCATCTGCGCCAGGCGCTTGCAGTCCGGCCAGCTGCCCGACCAGCGCTCCGGCACGAGCGTCACGGCGCGGCCGGACGAGCAGTTGGCGCCGAACAGGCCGATCTGCAGCTTGTTGTCGGAGTACATGGCGCGGCGCGATTGCAGGGAAGCTTGCGGGGCGTGCACGGGCGTAACCTCGAGTGACTGATGCTCATCATACTTAGCGCCTTGTCATCATCCGCGAAAGCGGATGATCCAGTATTCAATGGCGCCGGTCGGCGATTACTGGCTGCCCCGCCCTCGCGGGGCATGACAGTGGTTAAGGCGAGTTCAGCGCCGCGCGCACCCGCGCCACCACCTCGGGCGGCGTCTTGGCGAGCGCCGCGACCGACGCCTGGACCTGCTCGCCGCTCAGCGGATCGACCTCGAAGCCGATCTTGGCGGCGTCCGCGATAAAACCTTCGTCCTTCATGGTGGCATCGAAGGCGCGGCGCAGCGCTTGCACCCGCTCCGCCGGCACGTCGGGTGGCAGGAAATAGGGCCGGCCGTATTCGGTGCGGCCGAACAGCAGCAGCAGCGCCTGGCGGTCGGCGTCCGACTTGGCGAGGTCGAGCATCAGCGGCACGTCGGGCAAGAGGCGGTGCCGCGTGGCGCCGAACTGGGTGATGATCGTGATCTTCTTCTCCGTCACCCATTGCGGCACTTGCGCGTTCAACGCGAACCAGCCGAAGCCGGCGACACCCTCGACCTCGCCGCGCTCCAGCGCCTCGTTCATTTGCGGCGTCGAGGCATAGCCCGGCACGATCTTGAATTTGGTACCGAGGATTGCGTTGGTGAGCTGCGGGAAATCGTTCATGGTCGTGCCCGGTGTGGTGGCGCCGACCACGAGCTGTTTGCTCATCACGTCGGCAAGGTTTTGCACTGGCGCGGTGTGCCAGACATAGGCGACGTAAGGCTCGCTGTGGGTCGAGCCGAGCCAGATCAGTTTTGCCGCATCGAAATGCGCCGCCGCCGGCTGCAGCAGCGGCGCCGCCGGGATGCCGTTGAGCGGCACGCCGATCGCGGTGCCGTCGTTCGGCCCGAGCGCGTAAAGCTGATTGACCATGAGCAGCCCGCCGGCGGTCGGCTGGTTCTGCACGATGATGCTTGGAGAGCCGGGAATATGCGCGCCGATGTGCCGCGCCACAATGCGGGCGAGCAGATCGTAGGTGCCGCCCGGCGCCGAGCCGACGATGAAGCGGATCTGCTTGCCGCGGTAGAAGTTTTCGACGTCGTCGGCGGCGCGGGCTGGGGCGGCGGCAAGCAACAACAAAAGAAGCAACGCAAGAAAGCGCGCAGGCATGCCCTCTCCCCTTGCGGGAGAGGGCAGCGCCGAACGATCAGCAACCACAGTCGGGTGAGGGCCCGCCGCCCGACCCCTCACCCAGCCTTTGTTGTTGCACCGCCGAGCAGCCCTCTCCCGCAAGGGGAGAGGGCACGACCGAGACGCCTCGCCACAGCTGATCATTTCCAAAGCATCTTCGTCGCCAAGTCCGCGCCCTGGCGCAGCGCTTTGAATTTTTCCCAGACCACGGTGGGATGCACTTCGGTGCGGTACAGGGCTTGCGACGAGAACCCGCAGTCGGCGGCGGCGATGACGTTCTCGCGGCCGACCAGCTTGGCAAAACGCACGATACGTTCGGCGATCAGTTCGGGATGCTCGACGATGTTGCTGGCATGGGTGATCATGCCCGGACAGATCACCTTGCCGTCGGCGAGTTTCACCCGCTCGAACAGATGGTACTCGTGCTCATGGCGCGGGTTGGCGGCTTCGAAGCTATAGGAGCCGGCGTCGATCTTGAGCACGTAGTCGATGATATCGGCGAGCGCCGCCTCGTAAAGCCGCGGGCCTTCGTTGATGCCGTAGCAGGTGTGGAAGCGCACCTTGTCGGGCGCGATTCCCTTGAGCGCGGTGTTGGTCGCTTCGACATAGATTTCGGCGCGGCGCTGCATCTGCGCGCGGTCGAGATCGGGCTCGAAGAAAATATCCGGCAGGAACGGATCGTCGATCTGCACCAGAATGCCGGCGTCGGCGATGGCGCGGTATTCCTTGCCGAGCTCGGCGGCGAGCGCGTGAAAGTACTCCTCGTCGGACTTGTAATATTCGTTGATGCCGACGCCCGATGGCGCGGTCGCCGGCAAAAAAACGTGGTGATCGGGCACCCCGGCAGCGGCGGCCGCCTGCTTGACGTTGGCGATGTCGATCTGGACCAGCTTTTCGCCGCGATATTTCACCGGCGCGACGCACACCACCGGCGCCAGGCCGACGATGGCGCCGCCCATCATCGCCTGCTTGAAATACTCGGCGTAATATTCCGGAAACGCCGCGACCTCTTGCTGGAACAGCTTCATCTTCTGATCGGGGCGGCGCTCAAAGCCTTCCAGCCGCTCCTGGATGTAGGTGAAGAAGCCGGGTTTTGAGAATTCGCCGTCGGTGACGATGTCGATGCCGCACTCGGCCTGCTTGCGCACGGTGTCGGCAACCGACTTCGCCAGCAGCGCGTCGTATTTATTTTGGTCGTAGGGCTGGCCGTTGAGTTTTGCCTTCATCAGGTCGAGCAGATCGTGCGGCCTTGGCAGGCTGCCGATATGGGTGGTCTGAATGCGGTCGGTGTTTTGCTGCGATGTCACGGTCTGCTCATGCGGTTGCGCGGCGTGCCGCCGAATTTTCGGCCCCGAGGTGATCGAACAGGCGGCCGCGGCAATTGCGCCGGTCGTTGATGCCAAGGAGCGATAGCGCCTCCCAGATCACCGCCTGATTGCTGGTCACCACCGGGCGGCCGAGCTTTTGCTCGATCTCCTCGATGACCGGGAACACCGAAATATTGGCACAACTCAGAAAATAAACATCGGCATCGGGCCGCGCCGCCTCGAGCGCGCGGTCGCGCCAGAACTGCGGCGGCGTCGCGCAATATTCGTCGCTGCCTTTCATGGCAAAACCGCGGGCGTGCACCACCTCGTAGCCGGCCTCGCGCAAAAAGCCGGCTTCCTCTTCGGTGACGTGCGCGCTGTAGGGCGTCAGCAGCGCGATGCGGCGGGCGCCGAGCACGTCGAAGGCATGGCGGATGGCGCTCGCCGTCGTCGTCACGTGGGTTGCGCCGGCGTCGCGCAGCGCGCCGAGAAGTTTTGCTTCGCCCGCAATACCCTCCGACGTCGAATTTGCGGTGCAATGGAAGGCGACCACGTCACAACGCGCATCAGTGAGCGTGGCCGCTGTCTCCTTGACTTGCGGCAGCAGCGCATCGAGGGAAACACGATGGGCGCCGGTCATGCGCAGCCGCGCCACGTGCGCGGTGACGCCGGGCGGCACATGGCGCACCATCTCCTCTTCGACCATGCGGTTCGAGGACGGGATGATCAATCCGATGCGTGCCGTCATGCCGCTGACCTTAAGCGTTGGTGTTCCGACCTCGGATTCTAGCCTAGCATGACGCCGTAGCCACCGGGAGCACGCCATGATGCAACGGTCGTATTGCCTCCACGCATTGGCTTGGCTGTGCGCGCTGGCGCCGTTCGCACCCGGCGCGGCCCACGCCGAAGGCGCCTATCCGACGCGGCCGATCCACATCGTCATCCCTTTCCCCGCCGGCGGGCCGAGCGACATCGCCGCCCGCATCATCGCCCAAAGAATGACCGAAGACTGGGGCCAGCCGGTCATCGTCGACAATCGGCCGGGCGCCAACACCATCATCGGCGCCGAGACCGTGGCCAAGGCCGCGCCCGACGGCTACACGCTGCTGATGGCGATCGATTCCACGCTGGTGATGAACCAGTACCTCTACAAGACCCTGCCCTACGATCCGCTCCACGATTTCGCGCCGATTACCACCACGGTGAAATCGATGTCGCTGTTGTGCGTGCCGGCGGAAACCGGCCCAAAGAGCGTGCAGGAATTGATCGCGCGCGGAAAAGCTGAGCCCGGCAAGCTCAACTACGGCGCCGGCACCATCACGGTGCAGCTCGCCGGCCTGTTGTTCAACAAGGTGGCCGGCATCGACGTGGTCTATGTGCCGTTCAAGGGCACGGCCGAGACGGTGCAAGGCCTGCTCACCGGTTCAGTCGACATGGTCTACGCCGCGACCGTGGTGGCCGGCCCGCTGATCGAAGGCGGCAAGGTGCGGGCGCTGGCCAAGCTCGACGGCCGTAACGAGCCCTACCCCGACGTGCCGACGCTGGCCGCGGCGGCGAGCTTGCAGAATTTTGACGATATTTCCATCTGGCTCGGCCTGGTCGCGCCCAAGGCGACGCCGCGGCCGATCATCGACAAGCTCAACCGCGAAGTCGTGCACATTCTGTCGGAGCCCGACGTGCGGGAGAAATTCAATCAGACCGGCAATTTTGCCGCGACCAGCACGCCGGAGGAGTTTGCCGCATTCATCCGCAACGAAGCGGCGCGGTGGGAGAAGGTGCTGAAGGAGACGGGGATTAGGTACGATTAGGAACGCTCTCAGAGTCTCTTCCGCAGGATGGCGCGCAGGATGTCGGAATAGTCGTCGGTCCACTCGGCGACGCCGGGTGTCGGATCGAGCTTGCGCCAGCCGTGCCACGACGGCAGGTCGCCGAGATCGGCGGCGTTGCGCGCGAGGACGACCACCTCGGCATTGGCGCGGTAATCCTTGGTGAAATCGCTCACCTGGTCATCCTGCTTGTCGTAGGCCGCGAGCCCCTCGGCGTTACCGAACGCCGCGACCACACTGGCAAGCTCCATGTTCCGGTTCGACACGTGAAAGGCGATGACACCGTGCGGCGTAAGCCGCGCCACATACATGCCGAGCGCTTCGCGGGTGAGCAGATGAACCGGAATGGCATCGGACGAAAAGGCATCGAGCACAATGAGGTCGTAGTGCTCGGAAGAAGCGGACAAGGTCAGACGGGCATCACCGAGCACGATCGGTTCGTGCGGCGCGCAGGCCGACAGGAAATGGAAGTTACGCGGGTCGCGCGCGATGCCAATGACTTCGGGATCAATCTCGAAGAAGGTCCAGTGCTCGCCCTCGCGCCGGTGACAGGCCAGGCTGCCGGTGCCCAGCCCGACGACCGCGACTTGGTCGAGATGGTGCTGCGCGCCGCGCGCGGCCGCGATGGCCTCCGATATCGGGCCGCCAAAATAATAATAAGTCAGGGGCTCGGGTCGCGCCGGCAGGATTTGTCCGGCTTCGGCGCGGATGCGCTCGGCGCCGTGGATCGTGGTACCGTGGAACAAGAGACGGTGCGTGCCGTCGGCGGTGTCGACCACCTGATGCACGCCGAAGAAGCTGCGAAAGGTTTTGACCCGGCCCAGTCCGGGCTGCCACAGCCCGGTCAGCAGGAACGTAAATACCACAAGCCCCACGAACCGCGCCGGACGTTTCGCCTGGAACAGCATCAGTGCCGCAAGCGCCACCAGCGCCACCTGCATCGGCTTCTCAGCCGCGAGCGGCAGCCGCGCGCTGGTCGCGAGCCACAACGCGAACACGACAGCGGCGGCGATCAGCCCGGGAGCGGCCTCGCGGATGAAGGCTCGCGCACCGCCGGCGAACAGGCCCGGCAGCACCACGAGCGCAGCCACGATCAGGATGGGATATTCGTAGGTGTAGTTGAACAGATGCGGCGCGGCGATGCCGGCGAACACGCCGCCGAGCACGCCGCCGAATGACGTCCACAGATAGAACTCGGTCAGTCTGCTCGCCGCCGGCCGCAGGCGATAGGCCTCGCCATGGCAGGCCAGCGCAATCAACGAGAACGCGGTGAGATTCAACAGGACGTTGGCAAACCAGTAGGTCTTGCCGCTGCCGAACACGCTGATCGCAAGCGGCGCCAGCACGTAGGGCAACAGGCGCAGGACCAGCGCGTGAGAAATCCATGGCCGGTCGCGGAACACCGCGACGAAGGTCAAGAGATAGAGTGCGAGCGGCACCACCCACAGGAACGGCGCCGCCGCGAGATCGGTGGCGATGAAAGAGGTCACCGCGATGCACAGACCCGCCGGAATGGCCGTCAACAGCGGCCACGCAGCGCGCTGTCGCCATGTCGGGCGCTCGCCTTCCGCCGCGGTGTGGCTGAACGCCGTTCCGGTGGCGGCAAAGCAGGCTGCAGCGCCGATGCAAAGGGCGAGCAGCGAGAAGCCGAGCGACCACAGCAGCGTCTGTGTGCGCAGCGTGAAGAACGGCTCGATCACAAACGGATAGGCGAGCAGCGCGCAGAACGAGCCCAGATTGGACGCGGCATAGAGCACGTAGGGGTTCTTTGCTTGCGGGTGGCCGGTGGCGACGAACCAATGCTGCAGCAGCGGCGCGGTCGCCGACAGTGCCATGAAAGGAACGCCGATGGAAAACGCGAACAGCCCGACAAGCCAGAGCATCACGTGATCGTCCGGCGGTACACTGAAGCCCGACGCAACGCCCAGCGGCAGCGTCAACGCGACCAGCGCGAGGAAGGTGAGGTGCACCACCGCGGCTTGGGCGGGCTTAAACAGCCGGGAGACCAGGTGCGCATAGGCATATCCGGCGAACAGAAAAGTCTGGAACGCCACCATGGCGACCGACCAGACCGAGGGCGAGCCGCCGAGCCGCGGCAGCACCATCTTGGTAAACATCGGCTGAACGGCGAACAGCAGCAGTGCCGAGACGAACAGCGTCGCGACAAAAAGCGCCGGCGTGACGCGCCGGCTCAGCCGCACGCCATGCGCGGCGGCCAGCGAGGACGCGAGTGAAATCATGGCTGACGGTCTCTCTCGGACTTTGCCGAGGGATTATCGGAGCCGCGTTAATCCATGATTACCGCCGGTCGAAAGCCCGCCATGCCGCAGTCGGCTTTTGCGCTCATGGCTAACGTCCAATACGAAGGAATCTGTTTCACAACAATGACCGCGGGCCGGTATAGCGAATTACTTTGAGACTGTCTGTTCAAGCTTGCGGGCCGCCTCGACGGATCCCAGTTGCGCCGCTTGCTGATAAAAAGCGCGCGCTTTTGACTCGTCACCGGCCACGCCGATGACCTTATGCGCGGTCAAATAACGAGGATCATATGTTTGCGCCATCGCAAATGCCCCGTCTGCGATACCGGCGTCCGCTAAGCGCCCGAATAAAACTCGAGCCGCTGCAATATCCCCCGTCCCCAAGAAATCTTGACCCCGCTTCATCAAGGTCGAAGCTAAATCACCGCTCAACGATTGAACAGGCGCCGGATTGGTTGGCCCGATCGAACTATTAGGCTCCGGACGGCTTTCTTTCTTCACGAGCCACTCAAATCGCACCTCACGCCGGTCAATGAGCCGCTTATCGGGCCCGAGCAGATCGAGAGCGCTGTTCATTACGCCGACAAAGTCCGTAGGAGCGTAAAGATAAACATTCTTGAGACGGTCGAGTGGCAGTTGCCAGCTTGAATCGCTAACTTGGGAGCCCGCTGACAAATGTGTTCCAGCAGCCAAACCGGCTAAGCGAAGGGAAGCATTTTGCACCGCATTGTCGACAGAAACTTCCAGCGGCATGGGCTCGTTGGTGATTGCGCGCTGATCTTCAGCAATGAGCCGCGATGACGGCTCTGGTTCGGCTTTGGTTTCGAAAGCGATTGTAGCTGCGCTATTGTTTCCACCGTCATGCGGGAGGGCGTCCCGCAACCCTTGAGTGGAGGGCATGACCGCAATCGCGTAAGCCACGGCTGCGGCGCCGCCAATCATCAAAGCATAGCGCAGGAGCCAGACCGGCACGCTGCGCCGGTGTGTGTCAGTGGGCTCCGGCACGACGACAGGATTCAGCAGCGAACGGCGCCACGACCCGACTTCGGCGTCGGCATAATTGCGGCGCAGCACTTCCGCTGTGGGCAAAGCAAAATTAGCAGTAACAGTCCTGTCGTCCGATCTTAACTGCGGCGCAGGCGGAAGCTGCGGCTCGTCGGCGGGCAGCTCATCTCTGTCCGACAAGCGGCCAAGATCAACTGCATTCTTAATTGCCTCCTCGAGCCGCGCATGCACCGCCTCGATCGACGCGTTGTCGCTCAAATCCCCATCAACTGGCTCATCCTGGACCAGCATTGCCTCACTTGCAGATGCAGGTGCCGACGTTCGTGGTGATGTCACGCCTGCCGGCTCTGACTGCATATCGGCCCGGCGCGGTGCATACAGTTCGAGGCCCGTCAACTTGGACCCTTGCGAAATCGGAGTACTCATGACTCATCTCCAGCCTTCGATCCCGGCAAACTCACGGAGCATCAACGGTTCGAGTTCCTCCGTATCTCTCGATGTGAGCCGACTGTTACGCCGGCGCGGCTACTCTATCGACACGCCGCTTGCCCTGATCGGCGCTTCCCACTTTTTGATCTCACTGACGACAAAGTGCGCCAAGTAGTCCGACGTTGTCCGATCGGACGTCACCAAGTCCGTCCCAATGGCCGCCATCCGCTCGCGCACGGACGGAGTGTTCATTGCTTCGACGGTCGCTTCACGAAGACGGCGAACGATGGCCTCCGGCGTGCGCTTTGGAAAGAATAGTCCGATCCAGTTGTTGGCTTCGAATCCCATCATGCCCTGCTCTTGAGCCGTCGGCACATCGGGTAATACTGCCGAACGGGCGCGCGCCAAGACCGCAATGGGTTTGACGGCGCCAGCCTTTATCTGTGACTGCGCTGTCGAAACGGCGTCACACAGATAGTTGATGCGGCCGGCGATGAGATCCTGCATGGCAGGCGCCGAACCCTTATAGGGTACGTGCTGCACATCGACGCCAATCGCGGAATTCAGCAGCAGGCAACCGAGATGGGTCGAGGACCCGACTCCTCCCGATCCGAACTGGAGTCGCGTAGCGTTGGCCTTGGCGTAAGCGGAAAAATCCTTGAGCGTGGCTGCCGGAAACTCCTTGGGCACCACCAGAACCAGCGGCTGCTCTGCAATAAGGACGACCGGGGCGAAATCGTCTGTCGCACTGTAGAGTGGGTTCTTGTAGAGGGTCTGGTTGTAGGCCTGGGTGCCGACCGTTCCGAGCAGGACCTGATAGCCGTCGGGTGTCGCGAGCGCGACCCGCTGGGCGCCCGTCATGCCGCCGGCGCCTCCAACATTCTCGACAACGACCTGTTGTTTCAAGATCTCGCCCAGACGAGGCGCAATGCCCCTTCCGACAACGTCGGTCGGGCCCCCGGCGGCAAATGGCACGATCATCGTAACCGGGCGAGACGGCCAGCTGTCGGCGCTCGTGGTTCCGGGAGTGGCGAGTAATCGCGCAACTCCGACTGTGGCAAGCAATCCTGCGAGCAGACCTACGGTCACTTTTGTCAGCATGATCCCTTCCTGCTTCCATGCGCATACGTTCGCGGCGTGCCGCCGTGCACGCCGCGAATATTTATTTTATCGAGATTGGAATTGGCGCGCTGCGCCAGGACATCACTCAACTCCTCACCACCCGACACCTCGGCAACGATTCGATACGCCAGCGGGGCGTCTCTCGTCGATCTCCGGCATCGAAAGCCTGGCGCACTCGTCGCCAAGTTTTGTGGCGACATCACGTCACACTGATGGTGAATTGAGTTTGGTTAAGTCCTACTCGCCACAAAGGTTAGAATTCTCAAAGGTTAGAATTCTAATGAGCGCGACCTGTGTCGAGATTGAGTGTTCTTGCCATGACACAGCCGCGACAAAGGAATTCGATTGGCAAATTTGCGGCGATTTTTGGTGAATTATGAAATTGAGCACGAGCGTCCTCGCAGCGCCACAATTCGCCGCTCATCTTTCCGCAGTGAGTAAGTGTGCGGGGGGTATTTCATGCGCGGCCGGATCGTTGTTGCCTGCGCGATGGCGCTGGCCATCGGACTATTCAGCATCAATCTCTCAGCTCAAGTCGTGCCGAAATCCATTCAGGAAGGCGGCACCGACTCCGCGTTGCGCGAGCGCAAGAATGCCTGGACGGTCGGCATCGTCGGCGGTCTGCTCTCCGGGTCGTATATGCGCTTCGCCGACGAGATGGCCTCGGCACTGAACGATGGCGATAATCTGCGGATCCTTCCGATCGTGTCGTACGGCGCCGCGTCTAATCTCGACGATCTGCTCTACCTTCAAGGAGTGGACGCAGCGGTCACTCAGTCCGACGTGTTCGAGTATTTCCGCACCCAGCGAAAGACGCCCAATCTCGAAAACCGGGTCCATTACATCGTACGGCTACCCATTTCGGAGCTGCACATTCTAGCTCGCGACGATGTGCAGAGTCTCGAAGACCTGCGGGGCAAGAAAGTCAATTTCGGTCCCGCCGGAACGGGAGCGAGCCTGACCGGCACGATCGTTTTCCAACGACTTGGCATCAATGTCGAGCAGGTCATGATTGACCAGCCTAGTGCACTGCAAAAGCTGCAATCGCACGAGGTCGACGCCATCGCTCGGGTCGTGATGAAGCCGATCGACTTCTTCGCGAAAATCCCCGCGAATTCGGGCCTCCATCTGGTGAACATCCCGTACACCAAAACGTTCGAGGACTTCTACACACTCGGCGAGTTCACCAAGCAGGATTATCCCAACCTGCTGCAAGGCAAAGACAGTATCGATACCATCGCGGTACCCGCAGTATTAGCGGTTTACAATTGGCCAAAAAAGACCGATCGCTACCGAAAGGTAGAGCGTTTCGTCCAGTATTTGTTCAACAATTGGAGCAAATTCCAGCGTCCTCCGTTCCACCCAAAGTGGCGGGATATAAATTTAGCGGCGACTGTTCCAGGTTGGACCAGATTCAGCGTAGCGCAGGACATGCTCGATCACATTACGTCGCAGCAAGCGAGTTTTCAGACCTTCCTCGGTACCAGGCCGCAAACACCAACGAGTGACGCCGACCGAGACGCGCTGTTTCGGGACTTCCTGCAATGGCAACAACGGACAGGGACGCACTAGAAACCAACACCCATAGATCCAGGGGGCCGCCCTGGACGGCGCCCCGAATATGCAGTTCGACAAAATAAGACCTGGCCGTCATAAGACCTGGCCCTCGGCGCTGATCTGCAATTGTGCCTATCCATCGGCACTCGGAGGATCCGGCAGCTTTTTCACGCTATCGGAGACAATCTTTGTCAGTTGCATGACCGACTGGCTGAGCGCCGCGTATTCCGTAATGTCGCGTTGAATGCGGCTGCCGTCGGTCTGCAGTTTCTTGCGCAGGAGTTGCAGTTCGCCAATAAGACTATCGATTTCCCGCGTCGAGGTTCCCGCGACCCGGTCCAGCAAAGTGCTCAGGTCGCTTGGCGTCATTTCGCCGTCACTACTGACGGCTTGATGAAATGCTCCGTTATCGCGCAATTCTCGAATATTTCCGTTCGTTTCCACTTCCACTTTGTCGATTTTAGGGGATCCGAGTGGCTTGGCAAAATTCATGACTGCACCTCCTGCATTCGTCGGCCCGTTTCAGGCGACCCCACAACCCTGATGGCCACATGAAAATATGACGACTTCGCGGCCCAGTAATGGCGTCCACCGCGAAGAAATTGATAATGTCCTTGCGACTTGGGAATGGCTGAGCGCAAGAGGATCAGCGGTGCGATGATCGCTGACCGCGCCCCCGGGGCGAATTTGAATTATTGCGTGCATGTAGTGCTAGACTGCCAGGGTTTCGCTGGGCCGGGAGAACACCATGCGCTCGTTTGGCTTTACCGCACTCGTATTGCTGTCGGCGCTTTGCGTCGCGCCGGCGCGCGCCCAGAACTACCCCATCCGCCCCATCCACATCATCGTCCCCTTCCCCGCCGGCGGGCCGTCCGACGTGCTGGCGCGGCTCATCGGCGACAAGATGAGCGTCGATTTCCAGCAGCCGGTGGTGGTCGAGAACCGGCCTGGGGCCAATACGGTGATTGGGGCGGAGGCGGCGGCGAAGGCCTCGCCCGATGGCTACACGCTCTTGATGGCGATCGATTCGACGCTGGTGATGAACCAGTATCTCTACAAAAGCCTGCCCTACGATCCGATCGCCGATTTTGCGCCGATCTCGCTGGTGGCAAAGACCGTTGGCCTCCTCGTGGTCAATGCGCAGAGCGATTATAAATCGGTGAAGGATTTGGTCGCCAAGGCCAAGGCCGCGCCCGGCAAGCTCAATTACGGCGCCGGCACCATCTCGACAAAACTGCAGGGTTATCTGTTCAACGATGCGGCCGGCGTCGACACCTTGCTGGTGCCCTACAACGGCAGCTCGGAAGTGGCGCATGGCATTTTGACCAAGAGCGTCGATTTCGTGTTCGACGGGCCTTCGGCGGAATTGCCGCTGATCCAGTCGGGCGACTTGCGCGCGCTGGCCAAGCTCGACAGCCGCGCGTTCCCGGCGCTGCCCGATCTGCCGACGCTCGATGCGGCAGCCGACCTGCATCTCGGCAATCTCACGGTCTGGCTGGGGCTTGTGGCGCCGCGCGGCACGCCCGCGGCCGTCATCGACAAGCTGCAGAGCGAGACCACAAAAATCCTCAACGATACCGCCATCAAGGCGCGAGCGGATGCCGTTGGACTCTATCTGTCGTCCAGCACGCCGGCGGAATTCGCCGATTTCATCAAGACCGAAGCGGCGCGCTGGCAGCCCGTGGTGAAGAAAAGCGGCCTGCATTTTGACTAGACCGGTCAATTGGGCGTAACGCTGCGACCGCAGTCAATAAAGGCCAGAACCATGCATGCACGTTGCGTCATTGCGGCGATGGCAGCCACGGTTTTCCTGTTCTCCCCAGCGCTCGCGCAGGACGATTCCTATCCCGCACATGCGGTACGGCTGATCGTATCGTCGTTGCCGGGTGGCAATCCCGACGTCTTGGGGCGGTTGCTGGCGGACCGGATGAGCAACGATTTTGGCAAGTCATTCGTGGTCGAAAACGTCACCGGCGCCGGCGGGGCATTGTCCGCGATTGCCGCGGCAAAAGCATCGCCCGACGGTTACACCCTGTATTTAGGCGACACCGGCATCATGGCGATCAACCCGCTGCTCAATCCGGACGTCGGCTACGACCCCATGAAAGATTTCACGCCGATCACCGGGCTCGTCGGCTTGCCGACCATCCTGGCGGCCAACCCGAAGGTGCAAGCCGCGACGCTGTCGGAATTCATTGCGCTCGCCAAACAGGAGCCGGGCAAGATCACCTATGGTTCGGCGGGCATCGGATCGATCCATCACATGACCATGGCGATCTTTGCCGATCTCGTCGGCATCGATGTCCTGCATGTGCCGTATCGCGCCGGCACCGCCATGGTCAACGGCCTCCTGACCGGCGAGATCCAGGTCGGCTGGTCCGGCATTCCCAACGTTCAGGCGCTGATCGCAGGCGGCCAACTGCGCGGCTATTGCATCAGCGTATTGCGTCGCTCGGCTTCGACGCCGGCGATCCCGACCTGCGACGAATTGGGCATCAAGGGCTTTGACGTTGCCACCGTGATGGGAATGTTCGCGCCGGCGGGGACCTCGCCGAAGATCGTGGCGCGGCTGCAGGCCGAGATCGCCAAGGTCATGCGTGAGCCGGCCATGGCCGAGCGCATGGAGCAGCTCGGCATGGTGATGGAAGAGAGCGGCACCGCGAACTATATCGCGTTCAGGCAGCGCGATGCCGAACGCTACACCGCCATCGTGCGCAAGCTGAATTTACAGATCGCTAAGTGAGGAGACATCGTGATGGCGCCGACGGCAACGATGGCAGATTTACGGAACCTTCGCGTCGATCAGGTCGGCGGCTTGTGCTCGCCCGTGGACCTGCGCCGCGCCTTTGACGATTTCAAGCGCGGCAATTTCACCGAGGAGGCATTCGACCGCGCCAAGGACGACGCGATCCGTCACGTGATCGCCAAGCAGGAGGCGATCGGATTTCCGATCCTCACCGACGGCGAGCTGCGGCGGCGCAATTTCCAGGAAAGCTTTAGCGAGTCGGTCGCGGGCTTCGAGGTCCCGGCCGAAGACAAATCGATGGAAGGCGTGAGCCTGCAACCGCTCGTGCGCGCGGAACAGAATTTCAGCGCGCCCGGCCCGGCGATCAGGACCCGGCGCCGCGTCGTCGAGCGGTTGCGGCTGGTGCGCAACGTGCCGCTCTCGGAATATCAATTCTCCAGCGAGATCGCGGCCAGGCCCGTCAAGGTGACGGTCTTGAGTCCCGACCGGATTTCGCAGCGCTTCGACTGGCAGCAGTCCAAAGCCGTTTACCCGGACATGGACGCGTTCCTTGCCGACGTCGTCAAAATCTCACGGCAGATCATCGGCGAATTGGTCGAGGCCGGCTGCCGTTACATTCAGATCGATGCGCCGGGCTATACCGCCTATGTCGACAAGGTTTCGCTCGACCGCATGCGCGCCCGTGGCGAAGATCCGGACGAAAATATGGAACGTTCGATTGCGGCCGATAACGCCGTCATTGCCGGTTTCGACAATGTCACCTTCGGCATTCATCTGTGCAAAGGCAACCCGCGAACGATCGACCCGGCGACCGGCAAAGTCATGCCGCAATGGCATCGCGAAGGCCACTATGACGGCATTGCCGAACGCCTGTTCTCGCAATTGAAGCACGATCGGCTGCTGCTCGAATACGATGACGAGCGCTCCGGAAGCTTTGCGCCTTTGCGCTACGTGCCCAAGCAAAAGATCGTGGTGCTCGGCCTCGTCACCACCAAGCGCGCCGATCTGGAGAGCCTCGAGCTGTTGCGGCGGCGGATCGGCGAGGCGACCCGGTATCTGCCGGCCGAACAGCTGGCGCTGAGCCCGCAATGCGGATTTGGCGGCCTCGATAGTATTTCGATTCCGGAGGCGGACCAGTGGCGCAAGTTCGAACGCATTCTCGAGACCGCGCGCCAAGTGTGGGGTTGAGATGAGTGGCGTGGATATTTTCTCGCCGTTCCGCCTCGGGCCGCTGGAACTGCCGAACCGCGTGGTGATGGCGCCGATGACGCGCAACCGCGCCGGGCCGGGCAATATGCCGACGGAACTCAACGCCACCTATTATGCGCAGCGTGCCGGCGCCGGATTGATCATCAGCGAAGCCACGCAAATCTCGCCGCAAGGCGTCGCCTATCCGGGCACGCCCGGCATCCACAGCGCCGCGCAAACCGCCGGCTGGAAGCTCGTCACCGACGCGGTGCATGGCGCCGGCGGACGGATTTTCCTGCAGCTCTGGCATGTCGGGCGCATCTCGCATCCATCGATGCAGCCGGGCGGCGCGCTTCCGGTGGCGCCGTCGGCGATCGCGCCGGCGGGCCAGGCGTGGACGACGAACGGCATGGAAGCTTTCGTCACGCCGCGTGCGCTGGAGACCGACGAGATCCCCGGCATCGTCGAAGATTTTCGCCGCGGCGCGCGCAACGCCCGCGAGGCCGGCTTCGATGGCGTCGAGCTGCACGGCGCCAACGGTTACCTGATCGATCAGTTCTTGCGCGACAGCACCAACAAGCGCATCGATCGTTATGGCGGCAGCGCATCGAACCGCGCGCGTTTTTTGGTCGAGGTGACGCAAGCGCTGATCGGCGAATGGGGCGGCGAGCGGGTCGGCGTGCGGCTGTCGCCGACCAATCCGTATAACGACATTGCCGACAGCCATCCGGCGACGACGTTTTCGACCGCGGCGCGCGAGCTCAACCGGCTCGGCATCGCCTATCTGCACATCGTCGAGCCGGGGCCGGGCGACCCGGTGGCCGCGGGCGAAATGCCGGACATCGGTTTTTTCCGAAACATCTGGCGCGGGCCGCTCATCGCCAACAAAGGCTACGATCTCGAACGGTCGAACGCGGTGCTGCGCGACGGCACCGCCGACCTGGTGTCGTTCGCCGCGCTTTATCTCGCCAATCCCGATCTCGACCAGCGTTTCCGTCGCGGC
The DNA here is from genome assembly GCA_963724715.1 of uncultured Alphaproteobacteria bacterium. GTDB lineage: Bacteria > Pseudomonadota > Alphaproteobacteria > Rhizobiales > Xanthobacteraceae > BOG-931. Next base: position 336,065 of record CAVRVV010000010.1, read on the forward strand.
GGCCCGTTCAATCCGCCGGACCGCAAGACGTTCTACGGCGGCGCGGCGAAGGGTTATACGGATTATCCGGCCTTGTAGGTGCAGCCGTTGCTTCACTTAGCCCTCCCCCTTGTGGGGAGGGTTGGGTGGGGTCGTGAGGTGACGTGAGAGCGTCGACGCTTTTACAGAACCTCCCGACCCCCACCCCTGCCCCTCCCCACAAGGGGGAGGGGAAAGCTTTACGTTCCTAACTGCCCAGCCAAGTCCTCCAGACTCTTTGCCGCGAAATCGACCTTCTCACTCGGCGCGGTTTCCCCGCGGCCGGGGCCGTGCTCGTTGGGGCGCGCGATGTGGCCGGTGCGCAGGCCGAGCGCCGCTGCCGCCATGAGATCTTTGGTGTGGGCGGCGACCATCATGCATTCGTGCGGAGGAAGATCGAGCGCTTCGGCGGCGGCGAGATAGACCCGCGGTTTTGGTTTGTAGTCGCCGGCGATCTCGGAACCCAGAATGGCGTCCCACGACAAATTATTGCGCCGCGCCAGAGCGACCATCAGCGAAATATTGCCGTTCGACACCGGCGCCAGCATGTATTTGCGTTTGAGCCGCGCCATCCCCGGCGGCACGTCGGGCCAGGCGTCGAGCCGGTGCCACGCCAGATTGAGCGCGCAGCGCTGCTCTTCGGAGAGCGTGCCGACATGAAAACGCGGCAGGACCAGCTCGAGATTGCGCCGGTGCAGTATGTCGAGCTTGCAGAACGGTATGCGGCCGGAGCGCACCTCGTCCATGGCGCCTTGATATTCGCCGCGCCAGGCGTCGGCGAAGGCCGGCCAATCGAGCGTAAAACCAAGCGGTTTGAGCATCGCTTCGGCCTCGCGCGCGATCGACGTGCGCCAATCGACCAGGGTGCCGAACACGTCGAAGAACAGGGCTTTCACCACCACAGCCATGGGACACTCCTAGCGCGACCGGCGCCATGATGCCAAAACAGGCGCCGAAAAGCTTGCGGGAAAAACACCAAAGCGGAGCCAACCATGCCGGATCAAATTGCCGAATTGCTGCACGAGCTGATCGTCGCCACCCGCATCATGGCCAACGAGAAAGTGCTCGACGCCTTCGGTCATGTCAGCGTGCGCCATCCGGGCGATCCAAAACGTTATTTCATCCCGCGCCATCGCGCGCCGGAATTGGCGGAAGTCTCCGACATCGTCGAGCTCAATCTCGATTCCGAGCCGGTCAAGCCGACCGAATTCCGCCTCTACAGCGAGCGGGTGATCCACGGCGAAATCTATAAAGCGCGCCCCGAGGTCAACGCGGTGGTCCATCACCACGCCCATGCCGTGCTGCCTTACGCCATCTCCGGGCGCGAAATGGTGCCGGTGTTTCATCTCGGCGCTGTCATCGGGCAAGTGCCGTTCTGGGATCAGCGCGACGAGTTCGGCGACACCAACATGCTGGTGATCAAGCCCGAGGAAGGCGCGTCGCTCGCCCGCGCGCTCGGCCCGCATTGGATGGTGCTGATGCGCCGCCATGGCGCCACCGTCGCCGGCTTAAGCTTGCGCGAGCTGACGTTCCGCACCGTGTTCGGCTGCGATAACGCCAAACTGCTCAGCCAGGCCATCGCCCACGGCCACGTGGATTCGCTCTCCCCGGGCGAAGCCAAACTCACCTCGGCGCACCAATTGCGGCCGCCGTCCATGGGCCGCGCCTGGGATTATTGGGTGCGGCAGGTGGAGAAGGCCGGTTTGATGCCGGCACGGCGTGCGGCGGCCGCCAAACGCGCCGCACCTAAGCCGGCGAAGAAAAGTCCGGCCAAGACCAAGGCGAAGAAGCGCCGGTAGCGCACCGCCCTCGCCTCGTTCATTATGGAGTCCCGCCCGTCGCCGGCTCCGCCGTCACGATAGAACAATCACCAAGGACGGCGCCGGCCGTCCGTTCTTACAAGAGGAAACATCCATGGCCGACATGCAATCGCCCCGCCTACCCAAGCTCGCCGAGAACACCCTGACCGCGGACCAGCGCGCGCTGGCGCAATCCATCGCCTCGGGGCCGCGCGGCCAGTTCAAGATGTCGGGGCCGTTCGCGATCTATCTGCATTCGCCGACTTTCGGCGAACTCGCGCAAAAGCTCGGCGGGCATCTGCGCTTCAAGACCAGCGTGTCGCCGCGGTTGTCGGAGTTCGCCATTCTGTGCACCGCCCAGCAGTGGAAGGCGCAATACGAATGGGCGATGCACGCGCCGATGGCCGAGAAGGCCGGCGTCAAGCCGGAAACCGTCGCCGCCATCCAGGCCGGCCGCGCACCGAAAAAGGCGCCCAAGGACGAGATGGCGATCTATGATTTCGTCAAAGAGCTTTACGCGAAGAAGCGCGTCGGCAACGGGGCCTACAACAAGGTGAAGAAAATTCTCGGCGATGCCGGCGTCGTCGAACTGGTCGGCATCCTCGGCTACTACGCCATGGTGTCGATGACGCTCAACACCTTCAAGGCGCCGCTGCCGCAAGGCATGAAGGCGCCGTTCAAGGAAGGCAAGTAGCGCCCGTCACGGCTTGTTCATCTGCATGCCGCCGCCGCCCCCGCCGCCTTGCATCATCATGGTGCCGCCGCCGGCCGGAACGCCGGGCGCGGCGGCGCCGATGGCGGCGATCGGATAGTCGACGTCCACCGAGCCGGCGGTGTCGAACTTGAGCGTCGCCTTGATCGTGTTGCCTTGCTCGAGCGGGTGCTTGAGATTGACCAGCATCATGTGAAGGCCGCCCGGCTTGAGCGTCACGGTCTCACCCGGCTTGATCTCCAGCCCGCCCTCGACCGGCCGCATCTGCATCACGCCGTTGTCCATGGTCATGGTGTGAATCTGGCACTCGGTGCTGGCGTCGCTCGATACGCAGCTGACCTTGTCGGGCGTCTTGCCGGTGTTGGTGATCGTCATATAGGCGGCGCCCGAACTCGCGCCCTTCGGTGTCGCCCGCGCCCAGGGCGCGGTGATCTGGATCGGGCCGACATTATAGTCGGTGGCCTGGGCGGCGGTTGGCGCGAGCTGCGTCAGGGCGAGCGCGCAGCCGGCGGCAAGCCAGATATTCGTCCTAGCGATACTTGTCATAAAATTGCTCCGTCCTGCTTGTCGCGCCCTGCTCGTCGATTCTAGGCCAGTTCGCGGCGCCTTGGAATGCAGGAACCCCATGCCGCGCCGTCCCGTGCGGATAATCTGTGCTTAGAAATCGCCCGGCAACGCGCTATTCTGGATTCGATCAGAATGGCGGTTATGACGTGGTGCAAGACCAGCCAAATCCGAACGGCGGCTCCGGGCAGATCCTGAGCTTCCAATTGCGCCGCCGCCTTGGCATGCCGGCGCCGCGCCATGCGCCGGTCACGCCGGATGGCGACGAACCGGTCGACGATCTCGCCGCTTTCGAGGAAGAAGACAGCCACATCGATTACCGGCACCGCATGGTGATGAACGTCATCGCGGTGGTGATCGTATCGGTGCTCATCACCGCAGGCGTGTGGATCGCCGACACCATCGCCGCCATGCAAAAGGTCCAGGACTGCGCCTTGCAAGGCCGGCAGAATTGCGCGCCGATCGAAGTGCCGGTGACGAAGAGGTAGTCTGGCTTTGCCGTGATATGCGGCACAAAACCTCGTCGGCGTCGCGAAACGGGTCGTTTGTCCGGATCACTCCGCCTTGATATTGGCCGCACGGATGACCTTGGCCCACTTCTCGGTGTACTCGACGATGAACTTGCCGAATCCGGCTGGCGAGCTTGCAAACGTTTCCGCGCCCAAGGCAGCAAGGCGTGCCTTGTATTGGGTGTCGGCAAGTGCGGCGTTGGTTTCGGCGTTGAGCCTCTCAATGATCTCAGTGGACGTGCCCTGCGGCGCAACGATGCCCAGCCAGTCAGTCCCTTCATAACCGGGCACGAACTCGCCTATAGGGGGAAGATCCGGCAATAACTCAACGCGTGTCGCTGCAGTCACCGCCAGAGCGCGCAGCCTGTTCGAGCGGAGATATCCAATGACGGAAACGACAGAGTTGAACATGACCTGAAGCTGTCCGGCCAAGAGGTCGGGAAAGGCCGGCCCTGCGCCGCGATAGTGCACGGTGACCATATCGACGCCCGCCATCGTCTTGAACAGCTCGCCGTAAAGGTGCGGTGAGCTTCCAGGGCCGGCCGATCCCATGTTGATCTTGCCTGGATTGGCCTTGGCGTAGGCGATAAACTCGGCAACATTATTGACCGGCAGCGATGGGTGAACCACCATCACGTTGAATGAGCGCACGGTGCTCGCGACCGGCGCAACATCGCGGATGAAATCGAAATTGAGATTCTGATAGATCGCCGCGTTCCATGCGTTCGACGCCGTGGCCCCAAGCAGCGTGTAGCCGTCGGGTTGAGCCCGCACCACCTCCTCGGTCGCGAGATTGCTGCCGGCACCGGAATGGTTTTCAACGATAAATTGCCGATTGAAGCGCTCCGTCAACATCTCCCCGGTCATCCGGCCGATAATGTCGGCCACGCCACCCGGAGCGTAGCCGACGAGCAAACGCACCGGCCGCGTCGGGTAGTCGAGCGCCGCAGCGCTGCGCGGCAATGCCGGAAACGCGGCGGCGCCTGCTGCCAGACGCACGAATTTTCTGCGGGAAAGGTTCATTGCGCGTCCCCCTCGCCATAACGACGTTATCCCAATTCCTGTTCCCAGGCACGGCTGTGACCTCGTCATTGGCGGCTCGCCGTGCCGTTCTCGACAGACGAAAATCGAGATAGGTTAACCGGTTGTTACGGTTGGCATGGGCACGGCGGGTCGCGCCTAGACTCTGATTGTGAGAGCCGTGAACGCGGCACGCTGCCCTCGGCTGCCAAGGAATGCGGGAAGAAAAGCATGGGCCCAAAGATAGCCATCGTCGGCGCGGGCGCGGTCGGTGCCTATGCTGGCGCCCATATGGTGCAGGCGGGCGAGGATGTGACGTTCATCGATCCATGGCCCGAGCATGTCGAGCACATGAGGAAGCACGGCCTATGCGTTACCCACGACCGGGACGTCGCGGAATTCTCGGTTGCGGTGCGCGCACTCCACGTCACTGACGCACAGCAGCTGGCAAAGGAGACGCCGGTTGACGTCGCCTTCGTGTGCACGAAATCCTACGACACGGCTTGGGCCACCGTGCTTATCCGGCAGTATCTGGCGCCGGCCAGCTACGTCGTGTCGCTGCAGAACTGCATGAACGAAGAGACAATCGCCGGCATCGTTGGCTGGGGCAGGACGCTGGGTTGCATCGCGAGCAGGATCACGGTCAACCTGCCTGAGCCCGGCCATATCCACCGGGGCGCCGGCAAGGGCGGGGCCGCTTATACCGTATTCCGCGCCGGCGAAATGCACGGCGGTGTCACGCAACGGGCAAAGGAGATCTGCCGCCTGGTCGGCCACGCCGACAGTTCCAAGGTGACCGACAACCTGTGGGGCGAGCGTTGGTCAAAGCTGGTTGTCAACGCGATGAGCAACGGTCTCTCCGCCTGCACAGGCTTGTCCGTCGTGCAAATGCTCCACAGCGAGCCGATCCGCCGCTTTTCCACTCGACTCGGCAGCGAGGCGATCCGCGTCGGGCAAGCGCATGGCTATCGATTGGAGGACATCATGCTGATGCCGCCCGAGACGATAGCTCGTGCGGGCGAGGGAGACGAGGCGGCGATGAAAGCATGCGACGAGCAACGCCTGAAGGACGGCAAGCGAACCTCCGTCGAGCAGCGTCCCTCCATGGGTCAGGACATGCAGAAGGGCCGCCGCTCTGAGATCGAATTCATCAACGGCTTCGTGGTCCGCGAAGGCCGGAAGGTCGGCCTCTCCTGCCCCGCCAATGCAGCGTTAACAGACCTCGTTAAACGGGTGGAGCGTAATGAGCTCAAGCCCGATCCGCGAAACATCACTGAACTGCGATTGCACTGACCAGGGTTAGTGGCGCCTCGCACCTTCAAGCGGACGTACGGCCGCGTCGGCTCGATTTGTCGGGCCGACGCTTGGGCGTCGCAGGTTCGCTTGCTTCGCCTGCTTGCAACGTGAGTAGCGCGTTGCGCACGATTTCGAGTGCGGGCTCATTCGGTTTGTTGTGGTGTTCGATGAGAGCCAGCGTGCGCGAGAGCCGCGGCCGCAGTGGCCGGACGATGATATCGGGCGCCTGCTTGGCGACCGACACCTCCGGCACGATCGCCATGCCGAAGTTCGATGCGACGGCGCTCTTGAGTGCCTCGACCGTTCCCATGGGCATCGGCTTTTGCGGCCATTGTGCTATCGCGGATAGCCACCCCATGACCAGCGGATGGGCTGCGCTAGTCTGTTGCTCCGTCAGGAGAAGGAGAGGCTGCCGCGCAACGTATTCAGGCGTGATCTCTTCAGGTAAGTCACGCGTCCCCGCAGGAAATATGGCCACCATCATCTCGAGGAGCAAAGGAGTGACACGAAGCTGCCTGTTGTCGACTGGCTGCGTCACCAGCGCGAGGTCGATCTTGTTCTGTAAGACTTTCTCCACGCTGTCGTGCGTCGGCATGTTCGAGACGACCAAGTCGATACCCGGATAATCGAGGCGAAGTCTCCCCAAGATCGGTGGCAGCCGGTGTATCATCGCTGTCAGCGCTGTACCGATTTGCACGCGGCCAACCAGGCCGTCGCTAAAACGGCGCATCGCCGCATAGGCGACATCGCATTCTCGTAAGATGCCCTGTGCGGCCACCACAAGTTCGCGACCCGGGGCGGTAGCGTGCGCCTGCTTACCCAGGCGCTCGATAAGCTGCACCCCGAGACGCTGCTCAAGCTCGCGGATCTGCAGGCTCACCGCCGGTTGCGACAGATTGAGCCGCCGGGCGGCAGCGGAGAAGCTCCCGCACTCGACCACCTCGAGGAAGGCTCGCAGCTGATCGAGGTTAAGACTGCGCATCTCAAGGGATTCCTTATCGATGCGATTGCAAGATTAAATTTGCCTCAAAGCCGCAACCGGCACAATACAGTGGCCTACCATTGGCATCTTGTCCTTTCCGCATAGTGAAAACGACGACGAGGCCGTGGTGGCTGCAAGGGGGAGGCCGCAACATAGGAGTCCTCTATGAACCTATTACCGAAAGCGCGCGCCATTCTACCTCTGACACAAGCCAAAACCACGGGGACCGCATGGCATAGGTTGCTCGCCGCGATTTCGAAACCCAATTCTATCACCATAGTCGCTCTTTGCACGATCGGTCTGCTGACCATGCTCAACGTGATGCTGCGTTTCCCGGATTTGGGGAGCTTGATTGAACGATACAACCAATTCTGATTGGAAACCGCCGCGGAGGACATTTCGCGCGCATGACGATTCCGCGCTTTTGGTGTGCCGTTGATCACACGTGACGCCCACGGGGATGCACTAAGATTCAATCAGTACCTCCAGACATGGAGCGAATCATGAACATGGCCAGCTTGAATGCTTCCACGGTCAACCGACATCGCACGCTGCTTTGGGCCGCGGTTATTGGCGGAATGACGGTCGCTTTCGCGACAGGAATGCTGACCGCCAAATCTTTCTCCTTCATCGCGGAACGTCCACACGCAGCTATCAATGCCGTCGTGAACCAATCAGCCGCAGCCTCGGCACCGACACCTTATGAAATCGTGCCCTCACCGGTTATTGAGGCACACCCACAGTTCTTTTTCGGCACCGGCGAAGGCAATGGCTATTGGGCTGATCGCCCAAAGCCATGAATGCCCAAGGATGAGCGGCCAAGGATGAGCGGCTATGGCAAGGATTGAGCAAGCGTAGACGGGATCGCGCGACAATAATGTCGGCGGTCAAAAATCGCACAGGGAGGATAGCCATGAGCTTGCGCTCTAATGGTGCTGCCACGCGTGACACCAGCCGTGTTTTGAGGGTTCTCGCTCTCGAACTTGCTCTTGCCGGGCTGGGGTGCGGTGTGCCGCAATTCGCGGTGGCCCAAGATGTCCCGGCGTTCGCGCCGGGCATGATCAACCACATGCAGCAGATGAAGCGCTTCAAGGATGTGGACCGCGGTCAACAGCCCACTCCGCCCGTCATTCCGCGCTTGAGCATCGATCCGGATCCGACCGGTGCGGTCGCCTCTTTCCAGCCCAATGGGACGACGTTCACGTTCAACAATGCGTTCTTCCAGAATCTCGGGACCAATGGCAGAACCTGCTTCAGCTGCCATCAGCCGCAAGATGGCTGGGGCGTCAGCGCAGCCGACGTTGCCGCGCGCTTCGCGGCGAGCGGCGGGACCGACCCGATCTTCCGGCTGGTCGACGGCGCCACGTGTCCGAGCGACGACGTGTCGACCTTTGCCGCCAAACAAAAAGCCTACAAACTGTTGATCGACAGGGGATTGATTCGGATCGGCCTGCCGGTGCCGGCGGGAGCGCAGTTCGCCGTCACGGCCGTGGATGATCCATACTACTGCAATACCAACCCCGTCACCGGGCTCACCAGTACGACAGCAGGTATCGTCTCGACGTACCGGCGCCCGTTGCCGTCCACCAATCTCGGTTTCTTGAGCGCGATCATGTGGGATGGCCGCGAGCCCAGCCTGGCCAGCCAGGCGACCGATGCCACGCTGGGCCACGCACAAGGCAATACGGCGCCTACCGCCGCGCAGTTGGCCGAGATCGTCGCATTCGAGAGCGGCGTATTCACCGCCCAAGCCTTCGACGATCAGGCGGGCAATCTCGCCGCCGCCGGCAGCACCGGCGGGCCGGTTGCACTCTCACTGCAACTGCCGAATTTCTTCATCGGCATAAACGACCCGCTGGGTCAAAATCCCAACAAGATTCCGTTCACCTCTCAGATCTTTGACCTGTATCGGCCGTGGCTCGGCCTGCACGGGCACGAGGACACCGCCCAGCGCCAATCGATCGCGCGCGGCGAGGAGGTGTTCAACAATACCAACATCAACATCACCGGAGTTTCTGGCCTCAACGATGATCTCGGCGTCGCGAGCATCGCGGGATTCTGCGGCACCTGCCACGACACGCCCAATGTGGGCGACCACTCGGTCAAGGCGCCACTCGACATCGGCGTTCCCGACGCCGGCGCCAACGCGCCCGCCGGTCCTCGACATTTCGGGATTACCGGTGTTCACGCTGACCTGCACACAAGGTCCGCTGGCCGGCCACGTCTACCAAGTCACCGACGCCGGCAAGGCTATGATCAGCGGCCAGTGCAAGGACATCGGCAGGTTCAAAGGACCCATTCTGCGTGGGCTCGCGTCGCGCGCACCGTATTTCCATAATGGCTCGGCTGCGACGCTACAGGACGTCGTGAACTTCTATGATCAGCGCTTCGCCATCGGTTTCACCAACCAGCAAAAAACCGATCTGGTCAATTTCCTGAATAGCTTATGACATCCTAATATGCTGCAAGCGGTGTAGGGCCTAATGTGCTGCAAGCGGTGTAGGGCGAGTGCGCAGTGCGCTCGCCCTACCCGTTGACCGCTGCCCACGCAGCCAGAACACCGCTTCGGCAATATCGAGACCAATCGTACTACTTCAATTGATCGGCGACCCGCGCCACGCCGGCCATGGCGCAGGCCTCGTCGCCGGTTGAGGTCGAGCCGCTGACGCCGACGGCGCCGATGGTCTCGTCGCCGACCTTGATCGGCACACCGCCCCTCAATGCAATCACGTGTTCGAGCTGGCGCTGGCCGGCGAGTTCCGAGCCCGGCTCGGTGCGCGAAGCCCAATCGGCCGAGGTCCGGCCAAAGGTGCGCGCCGTATAGGCCTTGCGCTGCGCCAATTCGATATTGTGCGGCGCCGCCTTGTCGCCCTGGAGAAAGACGCGCAGCCGTCCGGCGCGGTCGACCACCGCCACCGAGACGCTGTTGCCGGCTTTTTCGCATTCGGCGACCGCGGCCTCGGCGATCGTCAGCGCCATTTTGAGCGACACGTCGCGCTGCATGAGCACCTGCGCGACACCCGCCGTGGACGGCAGCAGCGCCATCGTCAGCGCGGCCAATCCGGCGAGCCGGAGCGCGTACCGCATGAGTCCCTCCCGTTGCCGCCCGCGTTCCGTTGTAATCCGGCCGGGCGGTCGCAAGCGCGATGTTGACGCCATTCGCTGTCCCGAACAAGCCGAGGACCGCCGCCGCGCCGGCCGCAATCCGATAGCCGACACAGGGGCTTATCCGAGAGCCTTGGCGCGATTTCGGCCCCGGCCGCCGCCGTTGAACTTGCCGGCATCCTTCGCTATACGGGGCGTTCGCGTCCTAAAGGGGCCCGGCACGGTCGGGCTTGCATGCGCCGGACCGGGCCGGCGTCCATCCTAGCCGTGACCGAAAAGAGCAGGTCTGATGTCCACCACGTTCGATAAAGTGGCTGAAATCATTGCGGAAACTTGCGACATTCCGCGTGAGAACATTAAGCCCGAAAGTCACGCCATCAACGATCTCGAGATCGACAGCCTCGATTTCCTCGACATCGCCTTTGCCATCGACAAGGCATTCGGCATCAAGCTGCCGCTCGAACAGTGGACGCAGGAAGTCAACGACGGCAAGGCGACGACCGATCAGTACTTCGTGCTGAAGAACCTGAGCGACCGCATCGACGAACTGATCGCCGCCAAGGGCGCCTGAGGCGCCATCATGCGCCTTGAATATTTTCAGATGCTCGACCGCATCGTCGACGTCGATGTCGGCGAGCGCCGCATCCGCACCGCCTGCACTATTCCGAAGGCGAATGAGAGCCCTGTCTTCGAAGGCCACTTCCCCGGCTATCCGCTGATGCCCGGCGTGCTGTTGATCGAATGCATGGCGCAAACCACAGGCTGGCTTGCCAGCGCGCTGGCGAATTTCGACGTCATGCCGATCCTCGCCGGCGTCAAGGAAGCCAAGATACGCAGCGCGGTGTTTCCCGGCGATGAGCTCGAGTTCGAAGGCAAAGTGATCCACGAGGGCTCCGGTTTCACCGTCGCCGAAGTCAAAGGCCGCCGCCAGGGCAAGGGCGTGTGCGACGCCCAGATCACCTACCGCATGCTGCCCTACCCGAACCCGCAATTCCGCCAGGCAATCCGCGATTGGGCCGAGCGCCTGCAGTTTCCGTTCAAGGAGCCGGTGAAGTGAGCGCACGCCGCGAGGTGTGGATCACCGGCGTCGGACTATTGACGTGTCTCGGCGAGGGCATGGAGGCGAATTGGCAGCGCCTCGAGCGCGGCGATCCGCCGCCCTATGACGACAAGACCTTCGCGCCCTATATCGTGCATCCGCTGCCGGCGATGAGCTTCGACAAGCAGATCCCGAAAAAGGCCGATCAGCGCCAGATGGAGCTGTGGCAGCGCGCCGGCACCTATGCGGCGGGTCTGGCGCTCAGCGATGCCGGGATCGCCGGCAAGCCGGAGCTCCTCGACCGCACCGACATGATCGTCGCCGCCGGCGGCGGCGAACGCGACGTCTCAGCCGACAATGCGATCCTCGCCGGCGTGCGCAAGGCCAATCGCCCGGATGTTTTTCTCAACGAACGCCTGATGAGCGATCTGCGCCCGACGCTGTTTTTGGCGCAACTGCCCAATCTGCTCGCCGGCAATATCTCGCTGGTGCACGGCGTCGTCGGCTCTTCGCGCACCTTCATGGGAGAAGAGGCCGCGGGCGTCGACAGCGTCCGCGTCGCCCAGGCCCGCGTCGCCTCCGGCCAGAGCGAACTGACCCTGGTCGGCGGCGCCTATAACGGCGCGCGCTGGGACGTGCTGCTGGCCTTCGAGCTCGGCCATGTTCTGCTGCAGGACAAATTCGCGCCGGTATGGGATCGCGGGCCGCACGGCGGCATTGCCTTTGCGACCATGGGGGCGTTTTTGGTGCTGGAAAGCCCCGAACACGCGCAATCGCGCGGCGCAAAACCGCGGGCGCGGCTTTCCGAAATCCATTCCGACCGCAATTTGCGCGGGCCCGGCGAGACCGAGACGGCGCTGCGCCGGCAGTGGCAGACGATCGCCGGCAAGGTCGACCGGGCGCATGCCGGTGTCATTTCCGGCGCCAGCGGGATAGAGCCCGCGACCGCGGCGGAACGCGGCGCGCTCAAGGAATTTGGCCTTCCCGTTCGCAATACCGGTACGTATATCGGGCATGGGGTCGAGACCCAGTTCCCGGCCAATCTGGGGATCGCCTGCGCCGCGCTCGAGCACGGCAAGCTGTTCGCGCCTGTCGGCAGCGGCGATACCGGCGATAGTCCGTCCGGGTTGTCGCAGGTTGTCGTCACCAGCGTCGGCAATTGGCGCGGCGAAGGTTTGGCTTTGGTCGAGCGGATCGGTTGAAGGGCAACATCATGGGCAAGCGTGACAAAGCCGGACGTCCCATCGTCGCCGTGACCGGCATCGGCGTCGTCAGCGCGCTCGGCGTCGGCAAAGAGGACAATTGGGCGAAACTAACCGCCGGGCAGTCAGGCATCCGCGCCATCACGCGTTTCCCGACCGAAGGACTGCGCACCACGATCGCCGGCGCCGTCGACCACGTCTACAAGGACTATATGTCGCCCGCGGAACTGACGGAGCGCATCGCCATCCTCGCCGGCGAAGAAGCCATCGCGCAGGCCGGAGTCGGCAGCAAGGCACGCTTTCCCGGTCCGCTGTTCTTTGCCGCTCCGCCGCTCGAAATCGAATGGCATTACCGCATCGCCATGGCCAATGGCGCAGGGCTGAAGGACGACGCCGGCTATGCCGAGCTGACCGCCGTGGCGCGCTGGCCTGAGTTCGCGCAATTCCACGAGTCGATGAAATACGGCATCCTCGGCGAACGCCTCGCCGCGCATTTTGGCACCGAAGGATCGCCGATCTCGCTCAATACCGCTTGCGCCTCAGGCGGCAGCGCCATCCAGCTCGGCGTCGAGGCGCTGCGCCGTGGCGAATGCGAGGTTGCGCTCGCGGTCGGCGCCGATGGTTCCCTGACGCCGGAATCCCTGGTGCGCTTTTCGCTGCTCTCGGCGCTGTCGACCCGGAACGATCCGCCCGGACAGGCGTCAAAACCGTTCTCGAAAAACCGCGACGGCTTTGTGCTGGCCGAAGGCGCCGCCGCGCTGGTGCTGGAAGACCTCGATTACGCCCAGGCGCGCGGCGCCCGCATTCTCGGCATCCTCGAAGGCTGCGGCGAAAAGTCGGATTCGTTCCACCGCACCCGCTCCAGCCCCGACGGCAAGCCGATCATCGCCTGCATGAGGAACGCGCTGGCCGATGCCGGCATCGGCCCCGAGGACGTCGACTACATCAATGCCCACGGCACTTCGACGCCCGAGAACGACAAGATGGAATATCTCGGCGTCTCCACCGTGTTCGGCGAGCACATCCGCAACATCCCGATCTCGTCGAATAAATCGATGATCGGCCACGCGCTGACCGCGGCGGGCGCGGTCGAGGCGGCGTTCAGCCTGCTGACGCTCGAGCACCAGCGCATCCCGCCGACCATCAATTACAACATGCCCGATCCGGACATCGCGCTCGACGTGGTGCCGAACAAGGCGCGCGACGCAAAGGTGCGGCGCGCCATCTCCAACTCGTTCGGCTTCGGCGGCCAGAACGTTTGCCTGGTCATGACCCGGGAGCCGGCGTGACCGGCGTTGCGGAAACGGTCGTCGGCGATCGCACGGCGGCCCCCTCCCCACCCTCCCCCGCAAGCGGGGGAGGGTGGGGAGGGGGCATGCGCGCACTGACGCTGGTCAGCGACCGCAAGATCGATCTGCTCGATGTTGCCGCGCCCCCTGCTCCGTCTGCCGGCGAAGTGCAGCTGCGCATCAAGGCGATCGGCCTCAACCACATCGACGTGTGGGGCTGGCGCGGCATGGCGTTTGCCAAGCGCACGCTGCCGTTGATCGTCGGCGTCGAGGCGGCGGGCGAGATCGTTGCGGTTGGCGGCGATGTCACGACGAGCAAAGTCGGCGACCGCGTCGTCGCCTACGGCGCACTCACCTGCGGCCACTGCAAGGCCTGCCGCGAGGGCCGCGATAATCTCTGCGAAAACGTCGCCGGCATCATGGGCTTTCATGTCGACGGCTTCGCCCGCGACCTGATCAACATGCCGGCACGGCTGGTGGTGCCGATCCCGGACAGCGTAAGTTTCCGCGACGCCGCCTGCGCACCGGTCGCGTTCGGCACCGTGCAGCACATGCTGTTCGACAACGCCAAGCTCGAGCCTGGCGAAACCATTCTGGTGCAAGCCGGCGGTTCCGGCATCGGCACCGCGGCGATCAAAATGGCCAAGGCGATCGGCTGCACCGTGATCACCACGATCGGCGATGATGCCAAGGCGGCAAAGGCCAAGGCGCTCGGCGCCGATCACGTCATCAATTACCGCACCGAGCGGTTCGAAGGCGTGGTGCGCAAGCTCACCGCCAAGAAAGGCGTCGACGTCGCCTTCGAGCATGTCGGGCCTGACACGTTCAACGCCTCGCTGTTCTGCCTCAAACGCGGCGGCCGGCTCGTCACCTGCGGCTCGACCTCGGGCCAGTCGATCACCATGAACCTGTTCCAGCTCTATCTGCAGCAATACCGCATCACCGGCTCGTTCGGCTGCTCGCTGCGCAATATCCGCGACAGCCTGGCCAAGATGGCGTCCGGTTTGCTGCCGGTGATCGACACCGAAGTGGCGCTCGCCGATTTCGAACAGGGCCTCGCCCGGCTCGAAAGCCGGCAGGTGTTCGGCAAGATCATCGTCAATTTCTAGGACGCACCCCCTTGAAGCCCGTGCTCGATCCAGCCCTCGGCGCGCTCGCGGTTGGGCTATTGCGCGCCGTCCATTGGATGGACCGCCGGCGCTCGGCGAATTTCGCCGGTGCCGTCATGCGCAAGGTCGGGCCGCTGCTCAAGGAACACCGGCTCGGCCGCGAGAACTTGCGCGCCGCCTACCCGGAAAAATCCGACGCCGAGATCGAAAAAATTCTCGGCGGGGTGTGGGACAATCTCGGCCGTATCGCCATCGAGTTCGCCCATCTCGACGATTTTTCCATCGCCGGCTTCGAAACGCCGACGCGCGACGTCGTCACTTACGCGCCGGAGACGGCCGAGCTCTTCAGCCGCTTCGCCAAGAGTGGCCAGGGCATGATCGGTTTCGGCGCCCATCTCGCCAACTGGGAAATCCCCGCCGTCGGCGCGACCAAGCTCGGCATCAAATCCGCCGTGCTGTTCCGGCGGCCAACC
The DNA here is from genome assembly GCA_963724715.1 of uncultured Alphaproteobacteria bacterium. Lineage (GTDB taxonomy): Bacteria > Pseudomonadota > Alphaproteobacteria > Rhizobiales > Xanthobacteraceae > BOG-931. The sequence goes on from CAVRVV010000010.1 coordinate 351,182, forward strand.
ATCCCGGCGATCGGCGATCTGATCGTGAAGCTTCGCGCGCCGCTGATGGGCGAGTTGGTCCCGACCACACTGGAAGCACCGGTGCGGCTCGCCCGCTTGCTGCAGTCCGGCGCCAGCGTCGGCATGCTGGCCGACCAGCATTATACCCGCGGCGTTGAGGTGACGTTCTTCGGCCGCCGCTGCCTCGCCAATCCGCTGATCGCGATGCTGGCCCGGCAAACCGGCGCACCGATCCACGGCCTGCGCGTGGTGCGCAATCCCGACGGCAACAGTTTTTGGGGCGAGATCAGCGAAGAAGTGAAGCCGGCGCGCGACGCCGACGGCCGCATCGACATTGCCGGCACCATGCAGGCGGTGACCACGGTGATCGAAGGCTGGGTGCGCGAATATCCCGAGCAATGGCTGTGGCTGCACCGCCGCTGGCGCTGACGGCGATCAAATAAACCGCCTCGGATACTGTCCGGAGCGGTTGTTTTGATTGCGTACAATCTTTTGCTTCAGCGCCAGCCCTTCATCGGCCAATCCAGCTTGCTGGTGGCGCGATCCGCCGGCCAGACCGAGACATATTCCTTGCCCTTGAGCTGGATCAGGAAGGTCGATGCCAGAATATTCTGGCCGGTGTCGTCGAATTTCACGCCGTTGTAGCCGATCATGAGCTGATCGGGTTTCAGGTCGGTCGCTTTGAGCGCCGCCTGGATCTTGTCGGGCTCGGTCGAGCCGGCGCGGTTGACGGCGTCGGCCAGCACCAGGAAGCCTTGCATCCAGCGCGCGCTGGTGTCGTCGAGATCGCGGCCGTATTTGGCCTTGAACATCTGGTCGACGATGTAGCTGTTGGCGCCCGCTTTGCCGATATCAAAGGCGCTGCGGTTGACCGCGCCCTGGGCCAGATCGCCGACATTGGGAATGAAGCTCGGATCGGAGAAGCCGGCATCGTCGCCGATGATCATCGGCGGCAGGTAATCGAGATTCTTCATCGTTTTGAAATACAGGATGATGTCCTGGGTATAGCTGATGAAGATCACCACGTCGGGCTGCAGGCTTTTGAGCTGCAGCACCTGCGCCGAGACGTCCGAGCTGTTGGCGTTGTAGGCGATCTGCGCCGCCACCTTGATATTGGCGGCCTTGGCGGCGTCGAGCACGCTCGCGGAAACCGAGGTGCCGTAATCGGTGTTCTCGTTGACGACGGCGATCGAGTCGATCTTCTTGCCGGATTTCTTCACCTCGTTGAGGAAATTCGCATAGGCCTTGGCGAAATCCGGCGCGAACGGCGTGGTGCGGAACGTCCATTTGAAGCCGCGGCCGGTGATGTTGGCCGCGACCGAGTCGGCGACCAGATAAGGCACGCCTTGGCGCTCGGCGACCGCGGTCGCCACCAGCGACACCGAGGAGTGATACGAGCCGAGCATGGCGGCCACGTGGTCTTGGGTGATCAGGCGCACGGTCTGCTGCTGGCCGACCTGCGGATTGCCCTGGTGATCGGCTTCGTCGAGCTCGATCTTGGCGCCGCCGAGATTGGGCAGGCCGGCGGTGGCGCCGAGCGGCAGGTTTTTCAGTTCGGGATGCGCGGTGTTGACGATCTCGGCGGCAAGGTTGACGGCGTCCTTGGCCGATTGGCCGGCGCTCGCCGCGTTGCCGGTCAACGGATAGATGACGCCGATCTTCACGTTGTCGGCCGCCCGTGCCGCGCCGCCGATGGCGACCGCCAACACTGCAGCGGCGATGATCCCTGCCCTCATTGTTCTCTCCCTGATACGAAGCTTTGTCGCGCTTAAGCCTGACAGTATATCGCGTCTATAACGCACCGTATCGGCTAAATTCGTCGGTGATATTTAGATCAATTGGTTGATTGCCAAAACCGAATTGTGAAGACCTCTCGGCCAACTTCCGTATCTCTTGCACTGCAAAAGCAACCAGAAGTTTCCCAGCCAGTCGCGGTGCGAAACACGGAGGATACAACGATGACATCACTCAGTACGAAGCTCGTTTTATCTGCCCTCGGCTTTGCGCTGCTTGCGGGCCCCGCCGTTGCGCAGCAGCCGGCCGATCAGTACCCAGCCGATCAGTACAAAGTGATCGTTCGCGGCCAAATCGTGGGCGCCGATCCCGATGCGCAGATTCGAACCCAGTTGAGCCGCGAGTGGGATTTTCGGTACGGCGAATAAGCCGTCGCGGACGGCCAGGCGTATGCCTCGGGAGCCCTGGACCTGGTCCGGGGCTCTTCGCATTTGGCGCATGCCGCAGTCGCCGGTGAAATAGGTCGCACACCGCCATTTTGAGTCGTGATATCGTTTTCCATCTTGCAGCGACCGCGATCCAATCGCGGCGCGGCAGGAAGCGGTCTTCCAGGGACTGCAGCAACGGAGGAAAGCGCGTGCCGGATTTAGAAGCCTTCGACTTCATCATCGTGGGGGCCGGCAGCGCCGGCTGCGTGCTGGCCGATCGGCTCACCGCATCGGGCCGGCATCGCGTGCTGCTGTTGGAGGCGGGCCCCGGCAACCTGCATCCGTGGCTGCATATTCCGCTCGGCTTCGGCAGGCTGTTCAGCGATCGCCGCTACAATTGGTGCTACGAGACCATCCCGCAGCCCGAATGCCACAACCGCAATGTCATCGCGCCGCGCGGAAAAGTTCTCGGCGGCTCGAGCTCGATCAACGGCCTGATCTATATCCGCGGCCAGGCCGAGGACTTCGACCATTGGCGGCAGCTCGGCAATGCCGGCTGGAGTTTTGCCGACGTGCTGCCCTATTTCCGCAAGGCGGAAAACAACGAGCGCGGCGCCGACGAATTCCACGGCGCCGGCGGACCGCTCGGCGGTCTCGGACCTGCGCGACCGGCATCCGCTCGCCGTGGCCTATGTGGAGGCGGCGGTGCAATGCGGCTATCCGCGCAACGACGATTTCAACGGGCCGGTGCAGGAAGGCGCGGGCTATTACCAGACCACGATGAGCAACGGCGTGCGCTCCTCGGCCGCGCACGGCTATCTCAAGGCGGCGCGACGGCGCGCCAATCTCAAGGTGGTGTCCAAGGCGCTCGCCACCCGCATTCTGTTCGACGGCCGGCGCGCCACCGATGTCGAGTATCTTGTCGGCGACGACAAACGCAGCGCGCGTGCCAATGCCGAGGTGATCGTCGCTTCGGGAGCGTTCAATTCGCCACAACTGCTGCAGCTTTCGGGGCTTGGCCCGGCGTCGCTCCTGCAATCGCACGGCATCGCCGTGATCGCCGATGCGCCGGGCGTCGGCGACGATCTCAACGACCATATTTCAGGCCGCATCATTTTGCGGTGCAAGGACCCGATCACGCTCAATGACGCGGTGCGCAACTGGAGCGGCAAGCTCACCCACGGCCTGCACTACATCCTCACCCGCCGCGGTTATCTCGCCATCCCGGCGGTGTCGTCCGCGGTGTTTCTTGCGCGCGCTGCCGTCTTCGGGAACGCCCGATTCGCAATGCTCGATTTCGCTGTTCTCGGCCGGCACCATCGGCGGCGAACTGTCGCCCTACCCCGGCGTCACCGGCAATTGCGTGCTGCTGCGGCCGGAGAGCCGCGGCTACGTCAAAATCAAATCCGCCGATCCGCACGAGGCGCCGGCCATCCACCCGAACTATCTGGCCACGCAGAAAGACCGCGAGACCATCGTGGCCGGGGTCAGCGCGATGCGGCGCATTTTTCAGGCGCCCGCCATGGCGCGCTATATCGCCGAGGAGATCGAGCCGGGCGCGCAATGCGACAACGACGACGAATTGCTCGATTTCATCCGCCACCGCGGCTCCACCACCTATCACCCCGTCGGCACCTGCCGCATGGGCCAGGACCCCAAGGCCGTGGTCGACGAACGGCTGCGCGTGCGCGGTTTTACGGGCTTGCGCGTGATCGACGCCTCGATCATGCCCGCGGTCGTTTCCGGCAACACCAACGCGGCGACGATCATGATCGGCGAGAAGGGTGCGGACATGATCCTTGAGGACGCGAAGGCCGGACTATCGGTCGCCGCCTGACGGCGAGGCGTGCACGGCGGTCACGGGCGGACGCGAGGCGACTGCCAGTTGCGCCGCATAGGCGTCCTTCCAGTCGTTGCGCTCGTCGCTGACGAAGTAACCGCCGCGCGCGTCGCGAAACACCTCGACGTTGTCGACGCCGGGCGGCGGCACGCCGTTATCGCGCAGCGCGCGGGCGGCCAGCAGCAGGCGCCGCCGCGTGCGCGTGATCATCAGGTCCGACGCGGCGAGATGCTCGAAGCGGTGATCGAGGATCGCGCCCATGCTCTCGGTCACGGCCTGGTCCTGCAAATGGATGCTCTCAATGCCGCTGTAGATCGTGTTGTCGTGTTGGGCGGCTCGGTCCATGCCCCAGTCATTGCTGGCATTGGCCGCGAGCCTGAAGCGGCCGAGCCAATCGGTGGTGTTGGGCAGAAAATCGTTGCGCCGCCCCATGCCGCCAACCGGCGTGCCGTCCTTGAAGGCCGGCGCTCCTTGCGTCATCGCCGATAGGCCGCGCTTCCACCACAGCACGCAGTACATGGTGTGCTCGTCGTCGAGCGGCACCCAACCGCGCATTTGCAGATGACTGGCGAACTCGCCGTTCGGCACCTGCGCCCAGAACGGAAACAGGAAGTTGCCGAAGCGCCAGGACGTGCGGCCGGGGCCGGCGGTGCGATAGCCCGCATAAGTCGTGCCCCAGGCGGTATCGGCGATGTGATAGCCCGGCGTGCGGATCGCGACGGTGTGGAGGATCGGATCGTCGGCAGCGAGGTTTTCGGCATCGACGTGGCCGGCATGCAGGAAGCCGAAATGCGAGGTGTCGATGTCGCCCTCCAGCGCCTGCAGATAATTGCAATGGCGCTGGATGAAGCTCACTCCGACCTCATCGTCGGGAACGCCCAGCACCTCGAACGCCGGCAGCGGCGGCGCCTCGGCGCGCGACCCCATATAGACCCACACCACGCCGGCGCGTTCGACCGTGCGGTACGCCTTGGCGCCGACCTTGTGCTTGAAGTTTTGCTGCGGCGCCACGTTGGGCATGTCGATGCATTGGCCGGTGACGTCGAATTTCCAGCCGTGATAGATGCAGCGCAGCCCGTCCGCCTCGTTGCGGCCGAGAAACAGCGACGCGCAGCGGTGCGGGCAGCGATGGTCCATCACGCCGACCAAACCTTCACCGTCGCGAAACGCGATCAGCTTCTCGCCGAGCAGCATCAGGCGAAGCGGCGCACCGCCGCGGGCGACCTCGGAGGACATCAGCGCGGGAATCCAATATTCCCGCATCAACTGCCCCATGACGGTGCCAGGGCCGACGCGCGTCAACTCAACGCTATCGCTCGCCGTTGTCATGCCGTCCTCCCGATGCTCGTACCGCCTCAATGTTACATCGATCCTAGCAGCACGGGGAAGGCAGATACCTTGGCCCCTGTCGGCGCGGACTGACGTGGCTGTGAAAGGCCAGGGCTTGGATGCTAATATCTGAGCGATGAAATTCGCTGAACTCAGATCCATCGGCCATAATGTCGCTGACTCGCTGGGATGCGGCGTCGGCTTCCTGATTGGTATTTATGGAACTGATATTTTCGAGGAGGCGCGCCGCAGCCCCGAGCGTTGCATCGGTGTCGATTTCTTGTCGGGAAAAGTTATAAGCGGCAGGGCTTCGCCTTCTCTCGCCCGCGCAATTGCGCTTTATAAAGGCGGCTTGGCCAATTTGTGCAAAAAGCACGGCGCCTCTCCCACTATGTTTCGCGAGCTTACCGTTCGTTACTCAGTCGGTTCTTTCAACGATAGGCGACTAGTTGTTACAGTCGAGGACCATCAAGGTCGGCGAGCTGTAGACGAATATGTGGGGATAGCAGCACGGCGCATCCGAATACTCGATCACCTGGGGCGCGTTCGCCGCAAGCGAGACCGCGCACAGATGCGTTCGGGACGATAGCCTTCGACGGCTCTGACCGCCCAGCGTCGCCTGATCGCAGGCTTCAGGACTTATCCATCGCATTGTCGGCGACAAGCTCCGCGCCGTTGATATAGCTCGCCGCGTCCGAGACGGCGAAGACGATGAGATTGGCGATCTCCTCCGGCGTGCCCCAGCGCGTATCGCGCATGCCTTGATTGCGCGACCACTGCGCGCGCTCGCGCGCGGCGTCTTCGGGGCTGAGCTGGCGCTTGGCCATTTCGCGTTCCCATTTCGCAAAGCGCTCCGGCGTATTGATGAAGCCAGGGATCACGCAGTTGACGCGGATGTTGTGCGGCGCCAGCTCGTTGGCGAGCACTTTTGAAAAACGGATCTCGGCCGATTTCGCCGGCCCCGTGCAGGACGACAGGAACGGCGGGTTGAGCGTCATGATCCCGGTCTGGCCGCTGACATTGACGATGCGGCCGCCGCCTTGCGCGATCATCAGCGGCACGATGCGCTGGCAGATGCGGAATTGGGCGAAGAAATTGATCGCCATGCCCTCGACCAGCTCCGCGTCGGTCACGTCGAGAAACGGCTTATAGGTGCCGGTGCCGGCATTGTTGACCAGGATGTCGATGCGGCCGAGCTTTTCGCCGACGATGCGCGGAATTTTTTCGATCTGCTCGACTTTGGTGACGTCGAGCGAGTGCGTCTCGATCTTGGCTTGCGTGGTCGCCATGATGTCGCGCATGGCGTCCGCCAGCGCGGTTTCGCGGCGGGCGCAGATCAAAACTTTGACGCCTTCCCGCGCCAACGCGCGCGCCGTCTCGAGGCCAATTCCCTTGCTGCCGCCGGTGACCAGCGCCGTCTTGCCTGCAAGCCCCAATTCCATTGCGCTGGCTCCTTTTACAAATATCGCACGCGACCCATCCGACTACGCATGCCGGAGAAAGATGTTGGGAGAAATCCCACGCCCGACAGGGCGCTTTGCGGACCATTAAGCCAGGGCTATAGTACCCGGCAAAAGCCCGACAAAACACCGTAACGGGAAACCAAATTCAGGGAGGAAACCAAAATGTCGCTGACTCGTCGTCAAGCGCTGAAGTCCGCCGGCGCCGTCATTGCTGCATCTGGCCTAGCCAAGCCCGCAATCGCCGCCAAAGACCCGATCCCGGTCGGCTATCTGCCGGCGCTCACCGGTCCGTCATCCTCCACCGGCGTCGGCATCAATCGCGGCATCCAATTGGCGGTGCAGGAGATCAACGCCTCAGGCGGCATCGACGGCCGGCAGCTCGAGCTGATCACCCGCGACACCCAAAGCGATCCGACCAAGGCCGTGAACGGCGCAGCCGAGCTCACCCGCGGCCAGAAGGTCAGCGTCGTCTTCGGTCCGGTCAATTCCGGCGAGTCGCTCGCGGTCGTGCCGCTGCTTGCGCGCACCAACACGCCGCAGATCCATCCCTGCTGGGTCGATGCCCTGACCGATCCGCAGAAATATCCGATGTGCTTTCGTAACGCGCCGACCAACCAGCAGATCGGCAGCGCCGCGAACCGCTATGTGATGGACGTGCTCAAGCGCAAGAAGGTCGCGGTGATCAGCGACACCACCGGCTATGGCACCGCGTCCGTCAACGCCTATGCGCCGATGCTCAAGGCCAAAGGCGCCGAAGTCGTCTATCAGGGCAATGTCGACGCCGCCAATCCGGATCTGAAACCCGAATTGTTGCGCATGCAATCGGCGGGCGCCGAAGCGATCATGCCGTGGAGCGTGAATGCCGGCTTCCTGTCGCGCATCATCAACACCCGCGGGCAGATGGGCTGGGACGTGCCGATCGTCGGCCAGACCACGCTCGGCTCCGGCCAGACCAAGGATTTGCTGGAAAAGCCCGAATACTGGGCCAAGGTCTATCCCAACAATTTCCGTCCGGTTTGCTACGCGCCTGGCGGCAAATTGTCCGATCGCACCAGCGCCTTCCTCGACCGCTTGAAGAGCGCCAAGATCGACATGGGCGATACGCTGTTGTGGTGGATCGCGCTCGGCTACGACTCGCCGCGGATGATCGGCGAGGCGATGAAGAACGTCGGCACCGAGCCCGAGGCGATCGTCGGCTATCTCAACAAGCTGAAAGGTTTCCCCGGCGTCTACGGCGACATTTCCTTCACCGCCGACAAGCACGACGGCTACCCGGACGACGAAGTGGTGATGGTCGAGGCCAATTCGCTGAAAGACGGCGCGTTCAACCTGGCTCCCGGCTACAGCGCGTGAACCTATGGTTCAGTCGATCGTCTTGTCAGGAGTGGCGATCGGCTGCATCTACGCACTGATCGGCATCACATATAATGTGATGTTCTCTGCCTCGCGCGTATTCAGCTTCACCGCAGGCACGCTCGGCATGCTCGGCGGCGTGCTCGGCTCGTTGTTCATCGCGCGCTTAGGCATGCCGGTGGCGGTCGGCTTTCTCCTGGCACTGGCCGGCGGCGTCGTGCTCGGCATCGTCACCGAGATCGTCGCCGTGCGGCCGGTGCTCAAAAGCCTCGACCAGCATCTCTACGTGCTCTCGACCTTGGCGCTGGCGCTGATGGTGCAGCAGTTCACCGCCATCGAGTGGGGCACCGAGGCGCGACCGTTTCCGCGGCTGTTCGACATTGCCCGCGGCGGCTTCGATCAGCAGTTCTGGCTGCCGATGCTCGCCTGCGCTAGCGTGATCGTCGGCCTCGAACTGCTCTATCGCCACACCCTGATCGGCCGCGCCTTCCTGGCGATCGCCGAGGATACCTATGCGGCGCGCGCGCTCGGGCTGCCGGAGCGCAGCTTGCGCATGGCGAGCTATGCGCTCGCCGGCGCCATCGGCGCGCTCGCTGGCTTCGCCGGCGGCGAGATGCTGTTGGCCTTTTTCGGCAACGGGCCGATGCTGACCTTCTACGGTTTTGTCCCGGTGGCACTGGGCGGCATGGGCAACAACCGCGGCGCCGTGGTCGCCGGCCTCCTGCTCGGGCTGTTTCAGCAAACCGCGAATTTTTTGGTCGGCGGCATTTTCGCCTCGGTCGCGGTCTTCACGGTCTTCATCATCGTGCTGTTGGCGCGCCCCGAAGGCCTCGCCGGCGCCGCCCTGCAACGCCGCGTTTGATGGATACCCCGATGACACAGGTGCGCCCGAGCCGTGCCGACGCGCTCGGGGTGACGAGCGCGCTCGGCGTGGCGCTGCCGTTTCTGGCGCTGCTCGTCATCGGCATCGCGTTTCCGCTGTTCGGCGGCGGCTATTGGGGCGTGATCGCGACCCGCGCCTGCGTCTATTGGGTGCTGGTGTCCGGCCTCAACCTGGTGGTCGGCTTCGCCGGCCAGATCGCCATCGGCTGGGTGGCGCTGCTCACGCTCGGCGCCTACACCACCAGCGTGCTTGTTGCCGGCAACGTCACGCCGGCATTGCCGCCCTATCTGGCACTGGCGATTGCGGCCGTGGTCGGCGCGATTTTCGGCTTGATCGTTGGCCTGCCGGCCCTGCGGCTGCGCACCTTCTATTTCGCCATTACCACGCTCGGCTTCGCCACCATCGTTACGCAGGTAGCGCTGGCTTGGCAGAGCGTGACCGGTGGCGGCGTCGGCGTTGCCGGCCCGATTTTTCCAAAGCCGTTCGATTCCCAGTGGGGCTTTTATTATTTCTGCTTTGGGCTGGCAGCGATCTGCACGTGGATGACGGCGAATATCGCAGCGAGCCGCTTCGGCCGCGCGCTGACCGCGATCCGCGATGCGGAGGTCGCCGCCGAAGCCTGCGGCATTGCAAAACCCGCGCTGTTGGCGCTGGTGTTCTTGTTCAGCGGCGCCGTCGCCGCCGTGGCCGGCGGCCTGTTCGCCTCGTTGCAATCCTACATCACGCCGGACGCGTTCACCCTCGACCTGTCGGTGCTGTTCTTCATCGCCATCCTGATCGGCGGGCGCAGCTCCATTCTCGGCCCCCTGCTCGGCACCATTCTTCTCACGGTGCTGCCGGAATTCGCCGCGCCTTTGGTAGCGTGGTCGACGTTTCTCTACGCGGTGCTCCTCCTCGTCATCGTGCTGGCCATGCCGGGCGGCATTGCCGAACTGTTGGATTACAAGAACCGCCGCCCGCTCGAGAGCGGCCGCGCCATCGTGCCGCGGCCCGAATTGCTCGGGCGTTTGCTCGCCGCGCCAGCCGACGGCGGCGCCGGCGCCTTGACGCTGGAACAGGTGGCCTTGGCCTTCGGCGGCGTGCATGCGATCGACGGCCTCGACCTCGAAATCCGCTCGGGTCAGATCCATGGCCTGATCGGCCCCAACGGCAGCGGCAAGACCACGACGCTCAATGTCATCTCCGGTTATTACGCCCAGCAGTCCGGCACGGTCAGGCTGAACGGTGCCGCGCTGCCAGTGTTGGAGCGGCACCGCCGCGCCCATATGCGCATCGCGCGAACGTTCCAGACCCCGCGCATCGTCGGCTCCGCGTCGGTGCTGCAGAACGTCATGATCGGCGGCACCATCGACGGCCAAGGCACGTTCGTCGAATCGCTATTGTCGCTGCCGCGCCATCGCCGCGACGAAACCATGCTGCGTGACACCGCCATGCTCGCCCTGGCGGCGGTTGGCCTCGAGCGTCTCGCGCCGGTGCGCGCCGACCGGCTGCAGCACAGCGAACTGCGTTTCACCGAGATCGCCCGCGCGCTGATGCTGCGCCCGGCCTTCCTGTTGCTCGACGAGCCGGCGGCGGGGCTGTCGGCCGAGGAGATCGGGCGGCTCGGCGCGCTGGTGGTGGCGATCGCGCGCGCCGGCACCGGCGTGCTGCTGGTGGAGCATCACGCCGATCTGATCTTCGACATCTGTCATCTTGTGACTGTGCTCAATCTCGGCAAGAACCTGGCGGCCGGCACTCCGGCCGAAATCCGCTCGCACCGGGAGGTGGTCAATGCCTATCTCGGCGGCTGATGCGCTTCTGGACATCGCCGGCCTCTCGACCGGCTACGGCAAGATCGGCGTGCTGCACGGCGTCGACCTGACGATCGCCGCCGGCGAAGTGGTGGCGCTGCTCGGCCCGAACGGCGCCGGCAAGACCACGTTGCTGCGCGCGGTGTCGGGCCTCTTGCCGTGGTCGGGAAGCGCGCGTTTCGGCGGCCGCGATCTCGCCGGAGCAAGCCCGCGCGATATCGTCAAATCAGGCCTCGCCCATGTGGTCGAGGGCCACCGCGTGTTCACCCAGCTTGCGGTGCTCGATAATTTGCTGCTCGCGGCCTACGACCTGCCGCGCGGCGAGCGCTCGGCGCGCGTCGAGGAGGCGCTCGGGCTGTTTCCCGAAATCGCCGCCAAGCGCCACGAACGCGCCGCCGCGCTCTCCGGCGGCCAGCAGCAGATCTTGGCGGTGGCGCAGGGCTTGGTGCGACGGCCCCGCCTCCTTATGCTCGACGAGCCGTCCGCTGGCCTGTCGCCGGTCTTGGTGGATCGCGTGCTCGTGGTGGTGCGGCGGCTGCGCGAGACCGGCACCGCGGTGTTGCTGGTCGAGCAGTTGATCGAGAAAGCGCTGGCGCTCGCCGATCGCGTCTATGCGCTGGCGCGCGGCGCGATCGTGCTGGAAGCCGCAACCGGCGAGGCCGATCTGCCGCACCGGCTGGAGCACGCCTATTTGGCGACCGTGCACGTTAATTAACGCCGCTACCGTGTGAGCTTTAGCATCATGAGCGACTATCCCGGTGCGTCTTGGCTTGCCCGATACCGTGAACGCGTGAACGGCGATCCTGAGCTCGATGTCATCGGCGAGTGGTTCAACACGACCCTGACTTTGACATTCGGGGAGCGCCGCTACGCCCTGACAATAGAGAAGGGAAAGATCGCCGACATCGTCGCGTCGCCGCGGCTCGATATGCGCGCTGTATTCGGCTTCGCCGCGCCGATCGAGGTCTGGAAAAAGTTCTTGAGCCTCGATCCGCCACCGCTCTATCACGACTTTTTCGCCATGCTCATGCGCGTGCCGGAATTCCGCCTGGAGGGCGACAGCCTCGTCGCCATGCAGAATGCGCGCGCCTTGCATCGCCTGATGAGCATCATGCGGGAAACGGGGACGCCCGATGCCTGAATTCGAGCCGATCACCGGCCGCTACATCACGATCGACATTGCCGGCGAACGGCACCGGATTTTCATCGAGGAGGCCGGCCGCGGCCGGCCGCTGCTTTGCCTGCACACGGCGGGTAACGACAGCCGGCAATTCCGTCACCTGATGAATGACGGCACGATCACCGGGCGGTTTCGCGTCATAGCCTTCGACATGCCGTATCACGGCCGCTCGACGCCGCCGGACCGCTGGTGGTTGAAGAAATTTCGCCTGACGACAGAGTCCTATGTCGCCGTCATCCGCGCGGTCTGGCTTGCGCTCGGGCTCGAACGGCCGACGGTGCTCGGCTGCTCGATGGGCGGCGCCATCGTGCTCAAGCTCGCGGCCCGCTATCAGGACGAGCTTTCCGGCATCGTCGGCTTGGAAAGCTCGGCCTATGCGCCGGGCCGCTACAATGATTTCCTGCACCACCCGGCCATCCACGGCGGCGAATTGTGCGCGAGCTACACCTATGGCCTCAACTCGCCGTACAGTCCGGAAGTGAACCGGCGCGAGAACTGGTGGTACTACGCCCAATCCGGCCCCGGCGTTTATCAGGGCGACGTGTATTTCTACAGCGTCGATTGGGATGCGCGCGAGGACATCAAACAGATCGATACGGCGCGCTGCAAAGTCGCGCTCTTGACCGGCGAATACGATTACTCATGCACGCCGGCGATGACCGAGGCCGTCGCCGCGGCGATCCCGGGCTCGCGTTATAGGCTCATGAAGGGCATGGGCCACTTCCCGATGCTCGAGAACTATCCGGGCTTTCGGCCCTATCTGCTCGACGCGCTCGACCATATTGCCCCGCAGCCAAGGTGAGGTTTGCCATGTGCGAGACCGTCAACGACAAAATCCCCGGCTGGAAAGGCTGGCTCGATGTGCCGGCGCCGAAGATTTCCGGCGCCGCCGGTCCCTGGATCGATCTGTCGCATCGGCTGACCGAGGAGCTGTCGCGGATCCCGGCGTTTCCGCAGCCACGGATTAGTCGACTCTGGAAAATTCCGGAACATCGCGCCAATGTCACCGAAGTCCACATGGTGGTGCATCACGGCACCCATCTCGACGCGCCGCGTCATTTCATCGCCGACGGCCCGGCCATGGACGAGGTGCCGCTCAACCGGCTTTACGGCCCGGGCGTGGTCTGGCGCTTCGACGCCGACGATGACGGCATGATTGATGTCGCCGATCTCGAACGCGCCACGCCGCGGCTGCGGCCGGGCGACATCGTGCTGTTGGATACCGGCCGCGCCAAGCACATCAACACCGACCGCTACATGCGCCACGCCTCGCTCACCGGCGAAGCCGCGGCCTGGCTGGTCAAACAGGGCGCCAAGCTCGTCGGCGTCGATACCTCAACGCCCGACCTGCCGCCCGGCCGGCGGCCGGCGGATTTCGCCTTTCCGGTGCACTACACGCTGCTCAGCCACGGCGTGCTGATCGCCGAGCACATCACCGGTCTTGCCCCCCTCGCCGGCCGGCGCGCCGAGATCATGTTCCTCGGCCTCAACATCGCCGGCTCCGACGGGGCGCCGGCGCGCGCCATCGCCCGCGCGATCGATTGATCGGCGGACGACGGAAGCGGCTAGCGCAACTTGTAGAGCGCGTGCCGCCGGTTGCGGGTGTAGGGGCGCACCTCGCCGGGCCAGCGCCCTTTTTCGGAGGCTTGCGCCATTTCGCGGCTGACCAGCACATGCGGTCCGTCGATCTCGTACAGCACCGAATAGCGCGGACCGTCCTGCGCGATCCGCTTCTCTTCGCCGCCGATATTGAGGACGAACGGCTCGCCCACCATGCGGGCCGCGGCATGGAAGCCCGGCACCTGCAAAAGATTGGGCACGTGCTCGCTGTCGTAAACCTCGTTGAACAGTGCCTCCTTATCGGGGTCGACGTCCATGCTGACGACGAACAGATATTTCGACTTGATCGGCATCGCTTCACCCGTTGACGGTGGTGTCAAAGACACATTGGCTATCGTTCCATCATGTCCTAGCTTGGCGTTCAAGAAAACAGCAAGAAAGATTAGCGTGCCCGCCTCGGCCGCCGAAAGGTTTGCCCATGGATCTCGGTTTGAAAGACTGCAAGGCCTTTATCGCCGGTGCCAGCAAGGGACTTGGCAAGGCCTGTGCAAAGGCCTTGGCCGGCGAAGGCGCCCGCGTCTTCCTCTGTTCGCGCAACGCGGAAGAGCTTAAGCGAGCTGCGACGGACGTCGGCGCTGCCGGCTTTTCCGCCGCCGACGTTTCGCGGCCCGACGAGGTCAAACGCGTCGTCGCCGAGGCCATCGCCGCCTTGAGCGGTCTCGATTGCCTGATCACCAATGCCGGCGGACCGCCGACTGCGCCGTTCGAAAAGGCCGGCGACGGCGACTGGGATATCGCCTATCAGCTCAATTTGATGAGCGCCGTCCGCCTCATCCGCGAGGCCTTGCCGGCCCTGAAAGCTTCGCGGCGCGGCCGCATCGTCAACCTGACCGGCTATGGCGTGAAAGAGCCGCTGACCGATCTGGTGGTGTCGGATTCCATTCGCGCCGGCGTCACGGTCATGGCCAAGACCATTGCGTCGGATCTGGCGCCATACGGTATCACCGTCAACAATATCGCACCCGGCCCCATCATGACCGATCGCCTCACCGAGATACTGTCCGCCCGCGCAAAAAGTTCGGGCACAACGGCCGACGAGCTGTTGAAGCGCCTTTCGCAAACCATTCCAGTGCGCCGCATGGGCCAACCGAATGAAATCGGCGACCTCTGCGCCTATCTCTGCTCGCCGCAAGCCGGCTACCTCACCGGCCAGACCATCGTCGTCGACGGTGGCGTCAATCGCTCGATATAACGCCGCACCGCAGCGTCGCCGCCTGCCCCGCCAAACGGCCGAGGACGGTTGCCGTCAAAAGACCATTGCCGGACAAATAACCGGCCGCGCTCGAGCCTGACACGCCAGCCGCCGCGCCGCCGGCTGCAAATAGATTTGGCAACAGCGTCCCATCCTTGCGCCTGACACGGCCGACGCCGTCGATCGCGAGACCGCCTTGGGTATGAAACAATGCGCCAGTGACCTTGACCGCATGGAACGGCGCCACGCAAAGCTGTTGCGGCGCGAAGTGGCGGCCGAAGCGGTCTTGCCCGCGCTTTACTTTTAGATTTTCAACGTCAGTCCACTCCGAAGCGAACGTCGCCGCCGGCACGCGCATGGCGCCCGCCAGCTCTTCAATGGCGCGCCCGGTCAGTATGGCGCCGGTGCGCTCCGCGTCGCGGAAATCCTCGAACTGCCGCGCCACCGCTGCAATCCGCGCATCGAATACGCTCCAGGCGATTGCGCCGGGCTGGCTTAAGACTTCCTCGGCTTGCTCGGAATAGCCCTGCGATTCATTGCAAAACCGCGAACCGTCGCGATTGATCTGAATGCCACCCTGCATGATCGTCGCCCAGGTGATCAGAATATTGTGCGGCGTCGCGACCGAGCCGTGGCCCTGATAGGCGCCGAGGTGAGACAGCTTCGCGCCGAGTGCTTCCCCCCACATGACGCCGTCGCCGCGGTTTCCCGGATGGCCGAAATAGAGCGCATCGCCCATTTCGGGAATGAAGCGGCGGACGAGGTCCTGATTGCCGCCGAAACCGTTGCAAGCAAGGATGAGAGCTGCGCAGCCGATGCGTTCGCGCTTGCCGTCACCGCGCAGAATCTCCACGCCACGGATCCGGCCATCGGGCTCCGCCAATAGCCCATCGGCAATGCGTTCAGGGATGATGGCGATATCGCTGCTTTCCGCGGCCTGCCGCAGCCGATTGATCAGCTCCAACCCGGTGCGGGTCGGCAAGCCGTGCATGCGCATGGCCGAATGGCCCGGATAGTTGAAATTGTCGACCACATCGAACGGCAAGCCGTAGCGGTCCGTCAGCCATTCCACCAAGACGCCTGCACCGCGCGCCACGGCGTTGACGACGGCAGTATCCGCCTCGCCTTTCGCCTTGCGCTGAATGTCGGCGGCAAAGAGTTGCGGGCTGTCGACGATGCCTTTGGCGCGCTGGAACCGCGTTGCCGCGGCGGGAATGAGCCCCGCCGACAGCGCCGTCGAGCCGGCCGGCACGGCGTCGCGCTCGATCACCAATGGCTCGACGCCGGCTTCCTTCGCGGCCAGCGCCGCGCACAGCCCGGCCGCGCCGGCGCCGACGATCAACAGCGGCACGTCGACATCGAAATTTGCGTCGAATGCGTAAGAAACCGTGCTCATGGCGCCGCCTCACCGGCCCGTCTTGACCCGCGTCCAAAGGCGGTTGACCAGCCGTTCCGTCTTCTGGTCGCGGGCGAAGATGGTGTAGAGGCGCGCCATGGTAGCCGCATCCGGATAGATGGTGCGGTCGTCGCGGATGGTGCTGTCGATGAAGCTGCTGGGCCGGTCGCCGTTGGCGTAGAACACGTAATTGGTATTCTTCGCCGCGACTTCGGGCTTGAGCAGATAATCGATCAGCGCGTGGGCCTCGGCGACATGCGGGGCGTCGTTCGGAATGGCGAGATTGTCCAGCCACAATTGCGCGCCTTCCTTCGGGATGGCGTAGCCGAGCGCGATGCCGGCCTTCGCCTCGGCCGCGTGCCGCTGCGCCTGCTTGACGTCGCCGGAAAAGCCCAAGGCAAAGCAGATCTCGCCGGTCGCCAGCGCATTGAGATATTCCAGCGAATGGAATTTGCGCACATAAGGCCTGATCTTGACGAGAAGCTCCGTGACTTTTTCGAGGTCCGCGGGATCGCTCGCATTCGGATCGAGATGCAGATAATTGAGACCGGCCGACATGACGTCGTCGGATGAATCCAGCAGGTGAATACCGCAATCCTTGAATTTTTTGATTTTTTCCGGATTGAACACGTAGTCCCAGCTGTCGATCACGGCGTCCGGCCCGAGAATGTCCCGCACCGCCTTGATGCTGTAGCCGATGCCGGTCGTGCCCCACATGTAATTGACGGCGTATTGATTGCCGGGATCGTAGACGGCCAGCCGATCGGCGATCTCCGGCCAGGCATGGACCAGATTGGGCAGCTCGGATTTGTCGAGTTTGCGATAAAGGCCGGCTTCGATCTGCCGACCCAGAAAATACGCGGTCGGCACCACGACGTCGTAGCCGGACTGGCCGGCGAACAGCTTTGCTTCGAGCGTATCGTTGCCGTCGAAGACGTCGTAGCGGACGGTGATACCGGTTTCTTTGGTGAAATCCTCGAACACCGTCGGCGCGATATAGTCCGACCAATTGTAGAAATTGACGACGCGCTTCGCGGCGCTTGCGGGGACGGCAGGGACGGCAGCGGCAGCGATCGCAACGACGAAGGCGAGAAAAAACCGGCGCGCAGTCATTCCGTTTCGGTCGGCAGGCCTGCGGCCTTCCACGCCAAAATCCCGCCGGCGAGATGCGCGCCATAGGGATAGCCTTGCTCTTGCGCCGCAAGCGAAGCGGTCACCGAGCGGCGGCCGGAGCGGCAGGCAAACACCACCTCGCATCCTTCCGGCGCCGGGATGACGGCCGGATCGAACGCCGACAAGGGCACGATGACGGCGCCGGGATAGCGCTCGAGCGCCGTCTCGTTCGGCTCGCGCACGTCGACGAGCACCATGCGGCCTTCGGTCAGGCCGCGCGCCACGTCTTCCGGCGTCAGATCGCGCACGCTGGGGGATTGATCGGACATGGTCGATCTCCTGGCAATGGTGAAGCCCGGCCGGCGCGCAGCTTGCGTCAGCGGCGTTGAAAATCAAAGGGGGGGGGTCGCCTGCTTAGACAGTGACCTGTTCAGACAGTGACTTGGGTTCCGACCTCGACCACCCGGTCGGTCGGAATCTGGAAATAGTCGGTGGCGTCGTTGGCGGAACGCGCCAGCCAGATGAACAGGCGGTCCTGCCAGCGCGGCATGCCCGAATGCGGCGCCGGCTTGAGCGCGCGGCGCGACAGGAAGAACGACGTCGACATGATGTCGAACTGCCAGCCGAGCTTGCGCGCGATCGCAAGCGCCCGGGGAATGTTCGGCACCTCCATGTAACCAAAGCGCAGCCTGATCCGCATGAAGGTCGAACCGACCTGCTCGATCTCCACGCGCTTTGCGCTCTCCACCCGCGGCGTGTGCGTGGTCTCGACGCTGATAATGACGTTCTTCTCGTGCAGCACCTTGTAATGCTTGAGGCTGTGCATCAGCGCGGTCGGCGCGCTTTTCGGATCGCTGGTGAGGAACACCGCCGTTCCCGGCACGCGCTGCGGCGGCTTGCGCTCCAGCATCCGCACCAGGTCTTCCAGCGGCGTCTCGAGCCGCCGGGTCTTGTCGTAGAGAATTCTGCTGCCGCGGCGCCACGTATACATCACCAGCATCACCACGCCGCCGAGCGCCAGCGGCACCCAGCCGCCTTGCACCACTTTGAGCATGTTGGCCGACAGAAACGTCAGGTCGATCAGGAGGAACGGCACGATCAGGGCCGCCGCGGCAAGGAACGACCAGCGCCACAACCGCCAGATGACGACGAACGCCATCATGCAGGTGACCACCATGGTGCCGGTCACCGCGATGCCGTAGGCCGAAGCCAGTGCGCTCGACGAGCGGAACATCGTCACCAAGAGCAGCACGCCGATCAGCAGCAAGCCGTTGACGCGCGGCATGTAGATCTGGCCGGCCTGCCGCGCCGAGGTGTGACGGATTTCGAACCGCGGCAACAAGCCGAGCTGGATCGCCTGGCTGGTGAGCGAATAGGCGCCGGTTATCACCGCCTGGCTGGCGATCACGGTGGCGGCGGTGGCAAGCATCACCATCGGGATCAGCGCCCAATCGGGATACATCAGGAAGAACGGATTCTCGATCGCCTCCGGGTGGGCATAGACCAGCGCGCCCTGCCCCAGATAATTGAGCGCCAGTGCCGGCAGCACGAGTGTGATCCAAGCCAGCTGAATAGGGCCGCGGCCGAAATGCCCGAGGTCGGCGTAGAGCGCCTCGGCGCCGGTGACGGCGAGAAACACTGCGCCGAGCGTGAACAGGCCGACCATGCCGTGATGCATCAGGAAGACGACGCCATAGAACGGATTGAACGCCCGCAGAATGCCGGGGTCGGCGGCGAGCCAGATCAGGCCGGGGATGGCGATCGCCACGAACCAGACCGCCATGATCGGACCGAACAGCGCCGCCACTTTGGCGGTGCCGCTCGACTGAAACGCAAACAGCACGACCAGGATCACGATTGTCAGCGGCACGACGTAGGCATGGAATGCCGGCGTAGCGACATCGAGACCCTCGACGGCGGACAGCACCGACAGCGCCGGCGTGATGACGGCATCGCCGTAAAACAAGGCCGCGCTGATGATGCCGAGCAGCGCTACCACGCCGCCAGCCTTGCTGAAGCGGCCGACCGCGCGCGACGCCAGCGCCATCAGCGTGAGCGTGCCGCCCTCGCCGTTATTATCGGCACGCAGCAAGATGACCACGTACTTCAAGGTGACGACGATGAAGAGCGCCCACAGGATCAGCGAGACGACTCCAAGCACGGTGCCGCGCGCCAGTTCCTCGTGATGCGCGCCGGACGCGGCGATGACGGCTTCACGCAGCGCATAGAGCGGGCTGGTGCCGATATCGCCATAGACGACGCCGATGCTGCCGAGCGCCAGCGCCCAGAAGCTGGAACGCGCCACGCCATCGGTTGTCGCCTCGCTCCCGGGGGGAGCAGCAATGCTTTCGCTCATGGTCGATTATATAAGTGAATCCGACGCCTAGCCTGGCGGTTGCATGCAGTTTTGCGCGTGCGGCGCGGCTTTAGCACCAAAGCACGAGCGAGTCATGATCTGATTCATTTATAGGATTCCTATATGGCGAGGGCGGTGCCATGCGTTAATGCATGGACTGGCGCTTGATTAAATTATTGTCACACGGTCACTTGCGTGCCGACTTCCACGACGCGACCGGTCGGAATCTGGAAGAAGTCCGTCGCATCGCTCGCCGACTTGGCCAGCATGATGAAAAGACGGTCCTGCCAGCGCGGCATCCCGGAATGGGCGGCGGGTTTCAGCGAGCGGCGCGACAGGAAAAACGACGTCGACATGATATCGAAATGCCAACCGAGCTTGCGGGCGATCGCCAGCGCTTTCGGCACGTTGGGCGATTCCATATAGCCGAATTTGAGTGAGACCTTGCTGAACAGCGGTGAAACCTCGGTTATCCGCACCCGCTCGTCGTCGGACACCCGCGGCGTGTCGGCAGTGACGATGGTGAGGATGACGTTGTGCTCGTGCAGCACCTTGTTGTGCTTGAGGTTGTGCAGGAGCGACGTCGGCGCGGAATCCGGATCGCTGGTCAAGAACACGGCGGTGCCCGGCACCACATGCGGCGGTTTTCGTTGCAAGCTTCGCACCAGCGTCTCCAGCGGCACCTCGGTGCGCCGCGTCTTCTGCGCCAATATTCCGGTGCCGCGCCGCCAGGTGAGGATGATCAACACCATGGACGAGCCGAACGCGATCGGCGCCCAGGCGCCGTCGAAAATCTTGAGCAGGTTGGCGGAGAAAAACACGGCGTCGACGAACACCAGCGGCGCCACCAGCGCGGCGGCCTGCCACAATTTCCAATTCCACAGTTTCCAGACCACCAGCAGGCCGAGAATGCCGTCGACCACCATGGTCGTGGTCACGGCAATGCCGTAAGCGGAAGCTAGCGCGCTCGAAGTGCGGAACAGGCCGACCAGCAGCAGGACGCCGGCAAGGAGCGCGACAGTGACGCGAGGAATGTAAATCTGGCCGTGATGCTCGGCGGAGGTGTGACGGATGGCGAGCCGCGGCAATAATCCGAGCTGGATCGCTTGCGCGACCAGCGAATAGGCGCCGGTGATCACCGCCTGGCTGGCGATCACGGTCGCCACCGTCGCCAGCACGATCATCGGCATCAAAAGCGATTCCGGCATCATCCGATAGAACGGATTTTCGATCGCCGACTCGTCCGCCAGCACCAGGGCCCCCTGGCCGAAATAATTCAGCAACAGCGCTGGAAAAACCAGGAACAGCCACGCCGTCTGTATAGGCCTGCGGCCAAAATGGCCGAGATCCGCGTACAGCGCTTCGCCGCCGGTCACCGCCAGAAACACAAGTCCGAGCGTGACCAGGCCGACGTGGCCGTGCTCGGCCAGGAAACGCACGCCGTAGAACGGATTGGCCGCCAGCAGCACGTGCGGATCGTCGTGGATGTTCACCAGCCCGGCAATGGCGATGGTAATGAACCAAACCACCATGATCGGCCCGAAGAAGGCGGCGACCCTGGCGGTGCCGCGGCTTTGCACGGCAAACAGAATGACCAGAATGGCGACCGTGAGCCCGACGACATAATGCTCGAAGGCGGGCGTCGCGAGTTTCAATCCTTCCACCGCCGACAAGACCGAAATGGCAGGCGTGATCACCGAATCGCCGAGGAACATCGAGGCGCCGATGACGCCGAGGATGTAGATCGGGGCGGTGCGGCGGCCGAACGCCCGGCTCGCCAGCGCGGTGAGCGACAGGGTGCCGCCTTCGCCGTTGTTGTCGGCGCGCAGCAGGATCAAAACATATTTGCAGGTCACGACGACGATCAGCGCCCACAGGATGAGCGACAGCACGCCGAGCACCGCGTCGCGGCTGATGGCACCGGCGGGGCTCGCCGCCACCACCGCCTCGCGCAAGGCATAGAGCGGGCTCGTGCCGATGTCGCCGAACACCACGCCGATGGAACCGAGCGTCAGCGTCAGGAAGCCGCCAGAAGCGCCATTTACGGGTTGCGCACCGGCCATCGGCGCCAGCGCTGGAGCGCGGTCGGACGTGGAACTGCTCATGGTGCTATTGCGCGCCGCTTTGACCGCCGGACCGCCGGGCGGAGCGGCGCCTTTATAGCATTGCCGGCGCACCGGCAATACGGCCGGATATTTAAGGCTGCAAATCCGGCGGAACCGGCGGCGCCTCGCGCATCAAGGTGATGGTGACGCGGCGATTGGCGGCCATGAAGGGATCGTCGGGGAACAGCGGATCGGTGTCGGCCTTCCCGCCAATTTCGTAGAAATTGGCTGTCGGAAAGCCCTGCTCTTCGAGGATTTGGCGCACCACGTTGGCGCGATCCACCGACAGGTTCCACGGCCCGTGATCGGGCTGCGGCGCCGTGTGGGTCGCCGACGTATGGCCGGTGATGGACACCCGGTACGGCGTCGCCTTGAGCGGCCCGGCGAGTTTTTGGATGATGACGCGGGTGCGCTCGTAGGGTTCCTTGGCGCCTTCCGGGAACATCGAGCGGCTGTCCTGGTCGACGATCTCGATATTGAGCCCCTCCTTGGTCTCCTCGACCATGATGTGCTTGGAGGCTTCCGTCAGTTCCGGCATGTCTTGCAGCGCCTGGCGCAGCGAGGCTGCGGCCAGCGCAAACGCCTGGTCGTTCTTGAAGTGCGCGCCGATTTGCTGATTGCGGTCGTGCTCGTCCGGCGTCGGCGTGGCGGAGGCGTCCTCGGGCTGGATGTGGGCTGCGTTCTTGAGCTTCGGCCGGGTCGGCAGCCCGTCGACCTCGATGATGCCCGAGTAGCGCACATTGTTTTGCACGCCGAAGGCGTCGCGCATCGAGCCGGCGACGATTTGCAGCTTCTGCTGGTCCTGGTTGGAGAACGCGACCAGCATGACGAAGAAGCTCACCAAGAGACCCATCAGGTCGGCGAAGGTGACGAACCAGCCGTGGCCGCCGCCATGAGCTTCCTTGCGCCGCGCCATGATCTATGTGCTCCGCCGCCCGGTCAGGCCGGCACCGGCTCCGGCTCTTCGTGCCGGTGTTTTTCCGGAAGGTAAGCCAGCAGCATTTCGCGCACCAAGGTGGGACTCTTGGAATCGCGCATCATCAGCACGCCGTCGATGATCAGCGTGCGATTGATCTCCTCGTCGACCAGTTTGAGATGCAGCTTGTCGGCGATCGGCAGACACATCAGGTTGGCCACCACCGCGCCGTAGAGCGTCGCCAACAGCGCCGTCGCCATGAACGGGCCGAGTTTCGACGGATCGGTCATGTTGGCGAACATCTGCACCATGCCGACCAGCGTGCCGATCATGCCGAAGGCCGGCGCACAGTCGCCGACCGCGCGGTAGATCTTCTGGCCCTCGTCGAGATGGGTGAGGAAATTGTCGCGGTCGCGCTCGAGATTGTCGCGAATGAAGTTGGCGTCATAGCCGTCGGCAACAAAACGAATGCCCTTGGCCAGGAACGGGTCCTCGATCTCGACCTTTTCCAGGCCGATCGGACCCTGCTTGCGCGAGATCTCGGCAAGCGCGGCGATCTCGTCGACCAGCTCGCGCTGGGTGGTGCGCCGCATGGTGAAGGCGAATTTGGCGCCGAGCGGCAGGCCGTGGAAGATCGCGGTCAGCGGGAAGCGGATCAGGGTGGCGGAGAACGAGCCGCCGAAAATGATGATGACGGCATGATCGCTCACGAACATGCGCAGGTCGCCGCCCATCAACATCAGGGTCGCGACGACGGTCGCCCCGGCGACCAGGCCGAGGCTTGTGGCAATGTCCATGAAACCCGCTCCAACCAGCGACCAGGCAGCCCTAACGGGCCGGCCCCTAAACTACCGTCGCCGCGCTTAAGGGACGGTTACCGTTGGGACTTTGGGGCCGGGGATGGCGAGGCAGATGCGCCGAAACGCCAAGCGAATTTGAGCATACAAACGCTTAGAAACGCTGATTTCCCAAGCGACTAATAAATTTCAAGGCAAGCGGCGTCATCAAGCTCAAACGCCTCGATGACCGCGATGTGATTACGCAGCAATCTCTCGACGATCACCGTGGGCTGGTTGCCGCAACGAAGCCAGATCACTTTCGGTGGGGGACCCATGAGGGCAGCCCTTTCCGCGAAGTCCACATCAAGGGACACAATAGTGAAGCCATGGGCGGCGGCGTAGTCCCAAATCGTGCGATCATCGCCTTCCCCCAGCCCCAGAGGTCGCACCTGGGCTGAGCCTGGGAAAAGACCTTCCAATCGCTCACAGAGTTCTGAAACTTAGATTCTCATCGAATAGGAGCTTCATTTCGCTGCGGTCGTGAGCCGGCGCTCGCGGTCCGCGGCATAGGCTAAGCAGGCCCGAATATCATCCTCGGTCAATTCCGGATAATCGGCGAGAATTTGCTCGTGCGACATGCCTGCAGCAAGCCAGCCCAGCACGTCGCTGACCGTAATTCGCATGCCGCGAATACATGGGCGGCCGCCCCGTTTGCCCTCTTCGATCGTAATGATGCTCTGATAATTCATCGGATTCCGGAGATTTATGGACTAAGTCGTTTCCACAGCGCCGCAATTTCAGCCTCGGGGACGAACTCGCCGCGACGGGCCTGTTCAAGCCCTTCACGAATGGCGGCACGCGCCGCATCGTCAAGCGGGGCTATTCCGCCGCCCTCATCGGTCATCGCCAACAGGACGGCGGCAAGGGTGTCCTGATCCTCGGGCGGCAGCGCGCGCGCCTGTGCGATAGCTTTTTCGAGGAGTTTGGTCATGGCACTATTATATCACGATCGGGGATAAAGAGAAAAAGGGTGACGGGCTGCAACCCCCGTGACCGTCGCGGAAAAAACCCGCACAATAGGGCCAAATCCATTCGGCCCGGCGCCGTGCGTATTCCAGGGAGACCATCCATGCGTGAGATCGGCCACTTCATCGGCGGCAAGGAGGTGAAGGGCACTTCGGGGCGGCAAGGCGACGTGTTCAATCCCAATACCGGCGAGGTGCAGGCCAAGGTGGCGCTCGCCAATAAATCCGAGGTCGAAAGCGCGATCGCCAATGCCGAGGCCGCGTTCCCGGCCTGGGCCGCCACCAATCCGCAGCGCCGCGCCAGGGTCATGTTCAAGTTCTTGGAGCTGATCCAGGGCGAATATGACGACCTCGCGCGGCTGCTCTCCTCCGAGCACGGCAAGACCTTCGCCGACGCCAAGGGCGACATCCAACGCGGCCTCGAAGTGGTCGAATTCGCATGCGGCATCCCGAATTTGATGAAGGGCGAATATAGCGAGGGTGCCGGTCCCGGCATCGACCTTTACTCGATGCGACAGCCGCTCGGCGTTGTCGCCGGCATTACGCCGTTCAACTTTCCGGCCATGATCCCGCTATGGAAATGCGCCCCGGCGATCGCCTGCGGCAATTGCTTCATCCTGAAACCCTCGGAGCGCGATCCGTCGGTGCCGATGCGCATCGCGGAATTGTTCCTCAAAGCCGGATTGCCGCCGGGCGTGCTCAATGTCGTCAACGGCGACAAGGAGGCGGTGGACACGCTTCTCACGGACTCGCGCGTAAAGGCGGTCGGCTTCGTCGGCTCGTCGTCGATCGCCGAATACATTTACGCAACCGGCACTGCGCACGGCAAACGGGTGCAATGTTTTGGCGGCGCCAAGAACCACATGATCGTGATGCCCGACGCCGACATGGACCAGGCGGTCGA
Source organism: uncultured Alphaproteobacteria bacterium (assembly GCA_963724715.1). GTDB lineage: Bacteria > Pseudomonadota > Alphaproteobacteria > Rhizobiales > Xanthobacteraceae > BOG-931. The sequence continues at coordinate 376,588 of CAVRVV010000010.1, forward strand.
TGCGCTGATCGGCGCCGGCTACGGTTCCGCCGGCGAGCGCTGCATGGCGGTGTCGGTCGCCGTGCCGGTCGGCAAGAAGACCGCCGACATTCTGGTCGAAAAACTGATCCCGCGCGTCGAAGGCCTCAAGATCGGGCCCTCGACCGATACGCAAGCCGACTACGGGCCGATGGTGACCAAACAACTCCTCGACAAAGTGCGTGGCTATATCGATCAGGGCGTCAAGGAAGGCGCCAAGCTCGTGGTCGACGGCCGCAATTTCAAGCTCCAGGGCTACGAGCGCGGCAATTTCATCGGCGGCTGCCTGTTCGACGACGTCAAACCGGACATGACGATCTACAAGGAGGAGATTTTCGGCCCGGTGCTCTCGGTGGTGCGCGCCAAAGATTACGAGGAGGCGGTGCGGCTTCCGTCGGAGCACGAATACGGCAACGGCGTCGCCATCTTCACCCGCGACGGCGACACCGCGCGCGATTTCACCAACCGCGTCCAAGTCGGCATGGTCGGCGTCAACTTCGCGATACCGGTGCCGCTCGCCTACTACACCTTCGGCGGCTGGAAGCGTTCCGGCTTCGGTGATCTCAATCAGCACGGCCCGGATTCGATCCGCTTCTACACCAAGACCAAGACGGTGACCGCGCGCTGGCCGTCCGGCACCAAGGAAGGCGCCGAGTTCGTTATTCCGACGATGCGGTGATGTCCGGCTTTGATCGCATAGCGGTTTGGAGCAGGCACGGCGCGAAAGCCGCCGCGGCTTTGCTCGTGCTCGCTGCGCTCGCCGCCTGCGCCAGCGCGCCAAAACCCGAGCCGCCGCCGGTCGCGGCTGCGCCGCCGCCGGCACCGCCCGCGCCCACACCACCGCCGATTGATCTGGCCGGACGGTGGCGGCTCACCGCGGCCGCGGGCGGCGCCTGCTTCATGACGCTCGGCAGCGCGCCCGGCGCCACCCAGGGAACCATCGCGCCCGAGGGCGGTTGTCCCGGCAATTTCTTCACCAGCCGCAAGTGGACGTTCGAACACGACGCGCTGATCATTCGCGACCATAAGGGCCAGACGCTGGCGCAGCTGTCGTTTACCGGCGGCCATTTCGAAGGTCAGGACGACAAAGGCGGCACGCTGTCGCTGTCGCATTAAATCATCGCAGGAACGAACATCGCAGGTAAGACATGGCCGAATATCAGCTGCATTGTTTCGCCCAATCCGGCAACGCGTACCGCGCCGCACTGATGCTCAATCTGATCGGCGCCGATTGGGAGGCGGTGTTCGTCGACTTCTTCGGCAAAGGCGTGCAGCGCTCGCCGGAATGGCGCGATAGCATCAACGAAATGGGCGAGGCGCCGGTGCTCGTCCACGGCGCCAAAAAGCTGAGCCAGTCCGGCGTGATCCTGACTTATCTCGCCGAGCATTCCAAAAAATTCCTGCCGCGCAGCGAGGACGAACGGCTCGAAGCGCTGCGCTGGATCATTTTCGACAATCAGAAGGTCAATGGCTTTCTCGGGCCGTATCGCTTCCTGCGCAACTTTGCCAAGCCCGCCGGCCATCCGGCGGTGATGGACTTTCTCAAGGGCCGCATCGACAATACGCTCGGCATTGTCGACAAGCGCCTCGCCGGCCGCCCCTACATTCTCGGCTCGGAGCCAACCATCGCCGACCTGTCGCTGGTCGCCTACCTTTATTATCCGCCCGAGGAATTTGGCTTCGACATTCCGGCCACGCACAAGAACATCGCCGCCTGGCTCGATCGCATCAAGGCGCTCCCGGGCTGGAAACATCCCTACGACCTGATGCCCGGCCATCCGCTGCCGCAATAGTCCGCGGCACGGCGAAACTGGCTACAGCGGAATATCGAGAGTCTTTGGCGGCGGCGGGCGCACCGGCACGGGTGCCGCCGCGACAGGCGGCGGAGGTGCTGCTGCCGGCGGCGGACTTGCGACGGGCGCGGGAGCTGCAGCGGGCGGCGCGGCCGGAGCAGGACTCGGCGCCGGCGTTACCGAAGCTGTCGCCGGCGCCGGCTGGGCGACTGCCGCTGCCGGCTTGACCGCTGGAGCCGGCGACGGCGCGGCTACCGTCGGCGCGGGCGTCGGCTGGGTTGCCGGCGCGGTGGCGGACACCGTCGGCTTGACCGCCGGCTTTGGCGGCGTTGGCGTCGAAGGCGTCGGCGTTGAAGAGGTCGCCTCGACTTTCGGCGGCGTAGTCGGCTCGGCTTTGGCTTCGGCGGGTTGCTGCGACGGCCGCGACGGCTGCGAGGGCTGCGGCTCGGGCTCGTTGACGTATTTCGCCAACAGCGCGCGGGCATTGGCGAGGAGCTTGCCGCCGTCGACCTTGTGCTCTTTCATGTCTTTCAGCCACGCCTCGACCACCGGCTCGGTGGCTTTGCGCCAACGCGCGACGGCTTCGGGCAACAGCGTGGTGATCGGATCGCCGCGGCCGCCGACCATGTCGACGACGGCTGCGGCCTGGACGTCCCACATGGCGCCGGCAACGCTCGCCGCGGGCTGGCCGGAATTGTTGTCGATGACGGTTTTCAGATCGCGCGGCAGCTTGTCGTAAGCTCCCTTGTTCATCGCCAGCACGAATGTGGTCGTGCTTAGCGACGTGTCGGAAAATTCGGTGTGGTTCTTGAGCAGGTCGTTGAGCTTGAACGTGGGCACGATGTTCCACGGATCGATGCCGCCGTCGACGACGTGCTGGGCGATCGCCAGCGGCAGCTGTGCGCTCGGCATCGGCACGGCGACCGCGCCGAGCCAATGCACCGCTTCGACGGCGAACCGGGTCTGCACGTGCAGCCGCAAATCCCGAACCTCCTCGACAGTGTGGACCGGCCGGTTGGTGTGCAGCACGCCGCGGTCGGAACAGGAGAAGCAGATCGGATGCACCTCGCGGAATTCGTCCGCCAAGTTGGCATGGGCGTAATCCTCGACCGCCTTCGAGCTCACCAGCGCCCGGCTCGACGGCACGAACGGCAGCTCGAAGGCCTCGATCTTCGGAAACCGCCCCGGCGTATTGCTCGGCTGCGCCCAGGAGAGATCGACGACGCCGTCGCGCGCCTGGTCGAACAGTTCGGCCGGCGCGCCGCCGAGCTGCATCGAGGGAAACAGATCGATGCGGATGCGCCCGCCCGATTGTGCCTCGACCTGACGCGCCCACGGCGCCAAAAACTTGTCGTGCGCGCTCGACACCGACGAAAACGCATGATGCAGCTTGAGCGAAAATTGCGGCGCATCGGCGAAGGCGAAGCGCATGACGGCCGGAGCCGCCACCGACGCCATGGTCGAGGCCAGGAAGGTGCGGCGCGCAACACGCATGCTTTGTCTCTTGTGACGGCCTTCTTAGAGCATGATTCCGAAAATGCCTGCCCCGGACTTGATCCGGGGTGGGTGCCGGCTTTCGGATAAGATCATGCTCAAACTAAAAAGCCGACGATACGGCTCAATTGAGGCGCGATGGGCGGTCTTCGTTGTCGGCAGCCGGAACGATGCTGACCGCCGCGGCGGCGACCTGGGGTGAAGTGGACGACGCCTCTGCCCTGCTCTCGCGGATGCGCCGCTCGTAGCCGCGGTAAGACAAATATCCGAACGGCAACGCTCCGAGATAAGCCAGCGTTCCCGCGGTGAGGATGATCCACGGGTAAGCGATCAATAGCGCGATGAACAGCACCGCCACGACCACGGCCGGGCCGACCATTTCCGGCGGCACGCGGGTGCCGACGCGCTTGCCGGAAAATACCGGCAGCCGCGACACCATCAGTGAAGCGATGGCGAGCGTGTAGACCAGCGTCAGCCAGCTCAGCCATTCGGAGCGCGGCACACCGAGCAACGCCACATAGATCGGCAGCAGCACGGTGATGGCGCCGGCCGGCGCCGGCACGCCGACGAAGAAATTACTGGCCCAGGCCGGCTTGTCCGGATCGTCGACCATCACGTTGAAGCGGGCAAGGCGGAGCGCGGCGCAGATGGCGAACACCATCGCCGCGATCCAGCCCGCCGATTTCAGATCGTGCAGGCCCCAGAAATAGAGGATCAGCGCCGGAGCGACGCCGAAATTGACGAAGTCGGCGAGGCTGTCGAGCTCGGCGCCGAAGCGCGAAGTGCCTTTGAGGAACCGCGCCAGGCGGCCGTCGATGCCGTCAAGAAACGCGGCGAAGACGATCGCGGCGAGCGCCAGCACATAGCGGTTCTCGAACGCCATGCGGATCGCGGTGAGACCGGCGCAAAGCGCCAACAGCGTGATGACATTCGGCACCAAAGTGCGCACCGGAATGCGGCGGAAGCGCCGTTTCGGCAGGCGCAGGCGTGGACCGCCATAACCGGGCTGAGGCATGGACATGGCGCATTATAGCCGCTTCGGGCAGGCCCGGCCACGCGGCGCGACAATTCGGTTAACCCTTTATCAGGTCACGCGAAATGTCCGACCCGCCTCGGCGGCGCGCAAATCCGCCAGCACCGTCTCGCCGGCGATCGCAGTCTGCCCCTCGGCGACCAGCGCGCGCGTGCCCTCGGGCAGATAGACATCCACCCGCGAGCCGAAGCGGATCATGCCGATGCGCCCCCCGGCGGCGACCGTCTCGCCCTCGCGCGCGAACGGCACGATGCGCCGCGCCACCAGGCCCGCGATCTGGATCACCGCGATGCGCTGGCCGGCCGCCGTGGCGATGACGAAGGCGTTGCGCTCGTTGTCTTCGCTGGCTTTGTCGAGATCGGCGCTTAAAAATTTGCCGGCGCGATAGACGATGCGTTCGATGCGGCCGGCCACCGGGCTTCGGTTCACATGGCAATCGAACACACTCATGAAAACGGAAATGCGCGGCAGCGGACGCTCGCCGAGATCCAGCTCCTTCGGCGGCACGGCGTTGACAATTTGACTCAAGCGGCCGTCGGCCGGCGCTACGACGATGCCGTCGCGCACCGGCGTCACCCGCGGCGGATCGCGGAAGAAATACGCGCACCACAGCGTCGCAACCGTGCCAAGCCAGCCGAGCGGCGGCCAGAACCAAAACAGAAAGAGGCTCACCAGCGCAAAGCCGCCGATGAACGGGTAGCCCTGCGGATGGATCGGCGCCAGCTGCGAGCGGATGGATTTGATGACCGACATAAAACCCGTTTCGTTCCCTGATTGTCATCATCCGCGAAGGCGGATGATCCAGTTGCCCCTGCAATCCAATTTCCACTCTACGATAGCGGTTACTGGATGCCCGCCTGCGCGGGCATGACACTGAACATTCACTCCGCGGCGTCAGCGGTGGGCACGAGCTCATCTTCGACTTCCGCCACGCCCGGCGGATTGCGATTGGGCGCCGTGCCATCGTCGCCGACCTCGGCCAAAAGCTCGCGGGCTTTTGCCGCCTCGCGCTGCCGGTTCCACATGCTGGCATAGAGACCGCCGCGGGCGAGCAGCTCTTGATGGGTGCCGCGCTCGACGATGACGCCGTCGTCGAGCACCAAAATCATGTCGGCGCCGACGATGGTCGACAGCCGGTGCGCGATCACCAGCGTGGTGCGGCCCCGGGCGACACGGTCGAGTTCGTCCTGGATGTCCCGCTCGGTGTGGCTGTCGAGCGCCGAGGTTGCTTCGTCGAGCAACAGGATCGGCGGACCCTTGAGGATGGTGCGGGCGATGGCGACGCGCTGCTTCTCGCCGCCCGACAATTTCAGGCCGCGTTCGCCCACTTCGGTCTCGTAACCCTTCGGCGAGCGGCGGATGAAATCGTCGATCTGCGCCTGGCGCGCCGCCTCTTCTACCTCGGCGTCGCTCGCGTCCCAGCGGCCATAGCGGATGTTGTAACGGATGGTGTCGTTAAACAACACGGTGTCCTGCGGCACCATGCCGATCGCGGCGCGCAGCGAGGTCTGCGTCACGTCGCGGATGTCCTGGCCGTCGATCAGGATGCGGCCGGAAGTGACTTCATAGAAGCGGAAGATGAGCCGCGAGATCGTCGACTTGCCGGCGCCCGACGGCCCGACAATGGCCACCGTGTGCCCGGCAGCCACATCGAAGCTCACGCCTTTGAGGATCGGCCGCGCCGGCTCATAGGCGAACGAGACGTTGTCGAAGCGGATGGTGCCGGCATGCACCTGCAGCGGCTTGGCGCCCGGGCGATCCTCGATCTCGGGCTTGCGCGACAGCATCGAAAACATGATCTCGATGTCGATCACCGCCTGCTTGATCTCGCGATAAACCAGACCCATGAAATTCAGCGGCTGATAGAGCTGAATCATCATCGCATTGATCATGACGAAATCGCCGACCGTATTGGTGCCGCGCTCGATGCCGTAGGCGCACAGCACCATGGTGGCGGCGAGCCCGAGCGTGAATACCGCCGCTTGTCCGGCATTGAGGACGGCGAGCGAAACGTAGGCCTTGACGCTCGCATCCTCATAGCGCGCCATCGAGCGGTCGTAGCGTTCGGCTTCGCGCTCCTCGGCGGAGAAATATTTCACCGTCTCGTAGTTGAGCAGCGAATCGATCGCCTTGGCATTGGCGTCGGTGTCGCTCGAATTCATCTCGCGGCGGATGTTGATACGCCACTCGGTGGCGAGATAGGTGAACCACATATAGAGCGCGACCGTGATCGTGATCACGACGACATAGCGCCAATCGAAGTGGAAGAGTAGCACGGCGACGATCAGGACGAGCTCGACGACGGTCGGCGCCAGTTGCAGCAGCACCATGCGCACGATGGTCTCGATGGCGTTGCGGCCGCGTTCGAGAACACGCGTCAGCCCGCCGGTCTTGCGCTCCAGATGAAAGCGCAGCGACAACAGGTGCATGTGCTCGAAGGTGAGCATCGCTAGGCGGCGCACCGCATTCATCGCCACCTTGGCGAAAATGCCGTCGCGCAATTGCGTCAGCGCCGCCATCAAGATGCGCATGCCGCCATAGGCCAGCGTCATCATCACGGGCGTCGCCAGCGCCCAGGCGATGATGTTGTCGGGCCCGAGCGGCGCGGTGCCGTGGCCGGCCAGCGCATCGGTCGCCCATTTGAAGGTGAACGGCACTGCGACGGTGGCGAGCTTGGCAACGAACAGGAGCACGGTCGCCAAGATCACGCGATCTTTAAGGTCGCGCCGGTTCGCCGGCCAGATATACGGCCACAAATGGGCGAGCGTGCGCAGCATGGCGCCGCCGTCTGCGGTCACCTCGCGCCTGGACGCCGGCATTGGTCGTTGCAAGTCTCTCATTGAAGCCCGGGCCTGGACCGGCCGCGCGGGCCGCCTCCACACGTGTGTTCCGTCATATAGAGTGTTTTGCCGCGCTCTGCACCGGAAAGCGGCTCCCAAAGCGCTTGCGGCGCGGACAAATCGACGCCACATAGCCCTTTTAGTGAGAAGTGACTCCATGAGCAAAATCAATGCGCTGTGCGTCTATTGCGGATCGAGCCCGGGGACCGATCCGGCCTTTGTCGAAACCGCGCGCAACTTCGGTAAAACCCTCGCCGAGAACGATATCCGGCTGGTCTATGGCGGGGGCTCGACCGGCCTGATGGGCGCGCTCGCCGAAGCCGTGCTCAAAAACGGCGGCGACGTGACCGGCATCATCCCCGAATTCTTGACCAACCGCGAACGGCCGCGGCGGCTTGCCCAAGAGCTGATCGTCACCCACGACATGCATGAGCGCAAAGCTAAGATGTTCGAGCGCGCCGACGGCTTTGTCGCCCTGCCTGGCGGCATCGGCACGCTGGAAGAACTGGTCGAGCAGCTCACCTGGGCGCAGCTCGGCCGCCACAAGAAGCCGATCCTGCTCGCCAATATCAAAGGCTATTGGGATCCGCTGCTGTCGCTGATCGCGCACATGCGGGCGCAGGAATTTCTTCCGGCCGCGCCGCGGGTGGATTGTCTGGTCGCCGACCGCGTCCAAGACATTCTGCCGAAACTGCGCGACGCCGTTCGCGATGTGACCGAAGCGGAAAAGACGATGGCGGTCCCGGCCGAGCGGATGTAGCTCCGTCATTCCGGGGCGCGCCAACGGGTCCGGCCCGAAGTGGCCGGCCCGATGACAGGCTCCGCGCGAACCCGGAATCCATAACCCCTGTCGGTGTCGGCGCGGATTCTGCACGGTCAGCGAATATGGATTCCGGACTTGCCGCCACCCAAGTCGGCTGTTGCCGACTTGGCATTCAAATGCCGATCTCGGGTAAACCCGAGATCGGTGGCAATCCGGAATGACGGCTACTTCGCGTCCTTCAAAAACGTCACCGCCTCGATGCGGTTGCCGTCCCAATCGCGGATGAAGGCGGCGTAGTAGTGCGGCGAATATTCATGCCGCATTCCGGGCGCGCCGTCCGAATGCGCGCCGGCGGCGAGCGCTGCGGCGTGAAATGCATCGACCGCTTTGGTGTCGGGTGCGCGCAGCGCGATGTGGGCGCCGGCGTCTTCCGGCAGCGGCTTTTGCTGGGCGCGCTCGTTGATCCAGAATTCCGGATAGGTCTTGCCGAAGCCGACGGTTTTCGGCGACGCGCGTACCGGCGTCATGCCGAGCGGCGCCAGCAAGGTTTCATAGAACCGCGCCGAGGCCTTGATGTCGCGCACGGCGATGGAGACGTGATCGATCATGGCGGCTCCCTCTAGCCCTCTCCCCTCGCGGGAGAGGGCGGCTGCGAGCGTAGCGAGCGGCCGGGTGAGGGCCGAGGAATCCCTGCGCCGGGATTCTTGAGCCCTCACCCGTCGCGCCGCTTTGCGGCGCGACGCCCTCTCCCGCAAGGGGAGAGGGTTATGCCGGCGCGCCTGACTTCACCAGCTTGTAGATGATGGAATCCATCAGTGCCTGAAATGAGGCATCGATGATGTTGGGTGATACGCCGATCGTAGTCCAGTGCTCACCGCTCTCGTCGGCGCTTTCGATCAGGACGCGGGTGACGGCTTCGGTGCCGGCATTGAGGATACGCACCCGGTAATCGGTCAGCTCGAGGCCGGTAATGTAGCTCTGGTATTTGCCGAGGTCCTTGCGCAGCGCGAGGTCGAGCGCGTTGACCGGGCCGATGCCTTCGGACGCCGAGATCAACACATCGTCGCCGACTTTCAGCTTGACCACGGCCTGGCTGACGGTGACGCGCTGGCCCTTGGCATTGACGCGCTGCTCGACATTGACGTCGAACTTTTCCACCTCGAAATAATGCGGCACCTTGCCGAGCATGCGGCGCGCCAGAAGCTCGAACGAGGCGTCGGCCGCTTCATAGGCGTAGCCGATCGCCTCGCGATCCTTCACTTCGTCGAGCAGGCGGATGACGCGCGGATCGTCCTTGTCGACGACAAGCCCGATGCGCTCGAGCTCAGCGAGCACGTTCGAACGGCCGGACTGATCGGAGACCAAGAGCTTGCGCCGGTTGCCGACCGTTTCCGGCGCGACGTGTTCGTAGGTCGCCGGCTCCTTCATGATCGCGGATGCATGAATGCCGGCCTTGGTGGCGAATGCGCTCTCGCCGACATAAGGCGCGTGGCGGTCGGGCGCGCGGTTGAGCATCTCGTCGAGCGCGTGCGAGACGTGGGCGAGGCTGTGCAGCTTTTCGTCCGGCACGCCGATATCGAATTTTTGCGAGAACTCGGCTTTCAGTTTCAGCGTCGGGATGATCGAGACCAGATTGGCGTTGCCGCAACGCTCGCCGAGCCCATTGAGCGTGCCCTGGATCTGGCGCGCGCCGGCGCGCACCGCGGCAAATGAATTCGCTACCGCCTGCTCGGTGTCGTTGTGGGCGTGGATGCCGACATGGTCGCCGGGGATCGCCTTGCAAACTTCGCCGACGATCTTTTCCACCTCGTGCGGCAGCGTGCCGCCATTGGTGTCGCACAGCACGACCCAGCGCGCGCCCGCGTCGTAGGCCGCCTTGGCGCTGGCCAACGCGTAAGCGGGATTGGCCTTGTAGCCGTCGAAGAAATGCTCGCAGTCGAGCAGCACTTCGCGGCCTTTGGCTTTGGCGGCGCGCACGCTGTCGCGGATTGAGGCCAGCATCTCGTCCTCGGTCGTCTCCAGCGCCACGCGCACGTGATAGTCCCAGGATTTTGCCACAAAGCAGATGGCGTCGGCCTGCGCATCGAGGAGCGCCACTAGGCCGGGATCGTTCGATACCGAGCGGCCCGGCCGCCGCGTCATGCCGAAGGCCGTGACGCAAGTGTGCAGCGGCCGCTTCTCGGCAAAAAAGTTGGTATCGGTCGGATTGGCCCCCGGATAACCGGCCTCGACATAATCGATGCCGAGCTCGTCGAGCATGCGGGCGATGACGAGCTTGTCGGCCAGCGTGAAATCGACGCCGTTGGTCTGCGCGCCGTCCCGCAGCGTGGTGTCGAACAGATAAAGGCGTTCACGCGGCATGATGCGCACTCACCACAGATAATAGTTGGACGCCAACGCCACCGCGATCACGATGGCGATCAGCGCGATCACGACGTGGTGGGTGCGCATGCCGAAGAATGTCGAGTTTTGGGGTGCCATGGTGTTAACCGAGATAGAGCCGATAGACGGTGTAAAACGACACGGCGACTGCGGCGGCGATTACCGCGTATTTCAAGATCAGATAGTAGAGCCAGTGGCGCGGGAACGGCGTGTCGGGACGTTTCATGGCGCACTTCCCTTCGCTGCGAGCGACTTGGTCATCGTGGTGTTGGCGAGCCATTCGCCGGCGCGCAACACGGTGTTGCGGCTCTTGGCGATATAGCCGCGCTTCTCGAAAAAGCCGCTCGCCGTGTCGCTCGCCTCGACCGCGACTTCCTGGGCGCCGCGGGCGGCGGCCAGTTTCTCCAACGCATCGCAGAGCATCGAGCCGGCACCCTGCCCGGCCCCCGCCGGATGCACATAGAGCATGTCGATGCGCGTGTTGTCGGCAAGCGTTGCGAACCCGACCGGAGAGCCGGCAAACGTCGCGACCAGCGTCAGCTCGGCTGCAAGTTTTGCGCCGAACGCTTCCAGATCGTCGGCGGTCTCCGCCCAAGCCTCCTGCTGCGCCTCGCTGTAATCCTCGGCGGTCAGCTCCTCGATGCTGGCGCGGAAAATTTCCGCGAGCAACGGCACGTCGTCCGGCAGCAGCGGGCGCATGGCGAGGTTTGGTTGGGGATGGGCGTTCATGGCGCAACTTCCCAAGTGGTGCCGTCCTTAGCGTCTTTCAGCGTGACGCCCATTGTTGCGAGTTTGTCGCGAATGCGATCAGACTCTTCAAAGTTTTTTTCCTTTCGCGCCTTCAGCCTCTCCTCAATCAGATTGTTTAGGTTCTTAATACCGATCACTTTAGCTATATAATCCCGATCACGCGGCGAAATGTAATATGGATTGAATTTTTCCCACTCACCTAAGAACTGATATTCGACAGGAGCACCCATTAAAATGATCGACGCCGTACTTATTACAGAGCTCGTATTCGACGATGAAGGCAGCGTCGTCAAAAAATGCTTCTCGAGCTGCTCTTCGATTTTTGGCGAGTATTCGAAAACACGAAAATAACTCGTGCTCGAAGGCAATCCAGTTTCAATGCGAACCTCTTCCGCGATCTCATCTGCAATTTCAAAATTGTTGGGGATTAGCCCCAAAAATACGAGGCTATCGTATAGAATATCTCGTGATTTCTCTGTTCGCTCGGCCGCCCTCGCGAGTTCGTGCAGGCTTGCAAGCAGTTGCGGTGTATTCAAATCGTCGAGAAGGCATTCAATGACGACTCGATCTGGCTGAATTTCAGCCTTGCGAACATCGACTTGCGATACAAGTCTTTTCCAATGCGCCAAATTCTTTGAGGACTCCTCCAGGCTATTAACAGTCCAATCAATTGGCTGTCTGTAGTGCGTGGCAAGCATCGCCAATCGCAGAACTTCGCCCGGCCAACTTCGGCCGCCAAATTGTTCGCTCTGCAGCAACTCATGAATCGTCACGAAATTACCCAGCGACTTCGACATCTTCTCGCCTTCGACCTGCAAGAATCCATTGTGCATCCAGTAATTCGCCATCACCGGCGTGTGGAAGGCGCAGCGCGATTGCGCGATTTCGTTCTCGTGGTGCGGAAACACCAGATCGATGCCGCCGCCGTGGATGTCGAAAGTTTCGCCGAGATGCTTCCATGACATCGCCGAGCATTCGATGTGCCAGCCCGGCCGGCCCGGCGTCTTGATGCCGGCGGGCGACGGCCAGGCCGGCTCGCCCGGTTTCGACGGCTTCCACAGCACGAAATCCATGGCGTCGCGCTTATATGGCGCGACTTCGACGCGGGCACCGGCGATCATCTCGTCGAGCGGACGCTTCGACAGCCTGCCGTAATCCGGCATCGACGGCACGCTGAACAGCACGTTGTCTTCGGCGACATATGCATTGTTAGATGCCACCAGCCGATCGATCAGCGCGCGCATCTCGGCGATGTGCTCGGTGGCGCGCGGCTCGACGGTCGGCGGCAGGCAGCCGAGCGCTGCGACATCCTCATGGAATTGCCGGTCGGTTTTCTCGGTGACCTTGCGGATCGCCTCGTTCAGCGGCAGGTCCGGATATTCCTCCGCCGCGCGCGCGTTGATCTTGTCGTCGACATCGGTGATGTTGCGCACATAGGTGACGTGATCGGCGCCGTAGATGTGGCGCAGCAAACGGAACAGCACGTCGAACACGATCACCGGCCGCGCATTGCCGATATGGGCAAAGTCGTAGACCGTCGGCCCGCACACATACATGCGCACATTGGCCGGATCGAGCGGCTTGAAAACGCGCTTCTCGCGCGTGAGCGTGTCGTAGAGTTTCAGGTCCATCGCATCGAATCGCATTATACGCCTGCAGCCTGCTGGCCGGGCGTCTGTCGGTCTCGATGATGAGAAAAGACGGCCGCAGCCAGCGTTGTCGCTAGCTCATAATCTCCGGGCAGATGCCGCAGATGAGACCGTTCATGGCCGGCACAATGGTCGAGGACGGGTTTTGCGTCAAGGCGCCCCCCGGCCGGCGCCGCGGCAGCGCTCAGTTAACGCAAGCTTAACCCGGCCGTCGCATTGTCCGTGCCGGGACCCGAATTCGCGGGCGTTTTGGCCCGTTTGGGGGGATTTCATGCGTTTCGTGATCGCCGCCGCTGCCCTGGCCGCCGTGCTCTTCGGCGCGGCTTCAGCACAGGCGGAAAAGCGCATCTTCATCATCGCCAACAATGCCGACGGCTATGGCGTCGACCGCTGCCTCGCCTCCGGCGCGGAATGCGGCACAGCGGTAGCGAATTCGTACTGCAAGTCGCGCGACTATGCGCAGGCGCTGTCGTTCAGCAAAGTCGACCGCGACGACATCACCGGCGCCATCCCGGCCAGCGGCCCGGGCTCATGCAGCCGCGGAACGTGCGACAACTTCGTCGCGATTGTCTGTTCGCGCTAAAAACCGGCGAATAGCGAAGTAGCGAATGGCGAATAGAGAGTTCGCCACCATTCGCTATTCGCCACTCGCTATTCGCGCGTCTTCTTAGAGTTCCTTGCCGATCGCGTGGTCGACGGAGAACCGGCCGGAGCCCTTGATCAGGAATACCAGCGCGACAACGCCGATCAGCAGCGAATATTCCATGCCGCCCGACGACCAGAAGAAGCCGCCGCGATGGCTGGTGGCCCAGCACGCGTTGATCATGAAGATGACCACGGCGGCCGCAGCGATACGGGTAAAGAACCCGAATAGCAGCATCAGCCCGCCGACGAACTCGGTGAGCGCCACCAGCGACAGCCAGAACACCGCCGGATGCCAGCCCATCTTGTCGAAGATATCAGTGAACTTCTCGAAACCCGCGCCGCCAAACCAGCCGAACAGCTTCTGGCAACCGTGCGGGATCAGAATCCCACCCAGCACGATGCGTAAAAGCGGCAGTGCGATCGGGTCGAATGCGGCATAAATTCCGCTGAATGCGGGAATATACGGACGCGGTGCTGTGGCATCAGCCATTGATCATCTCCCCCAATGCGGCGCCGCTCTGGATCGGGCGCCTTCGCGCGTGAGTGTATCACCGATACCAACACCGCACGAGTGCCTGTATTCATCGGCCACGGTTGGGAGCCCGCCCAAGGTCGTTGCGTGGGCCCATAAGTTCGGCCATGTTTCCGCCATGGCGCGGAGCAGCAAAGCCTCTTATGGAAACGCCACGGCCGGCCAGCGGGCGAGCGCAGGTGGCGTCGCCGACGATGCGGCGGTCGAGGCTAGAATTGCCAGCGAAGCGGCGCCGCTAAAACTCGAAAAATTCCTGCCCTACCAGCTCAACGTGGTGACAAGCCTCGTCTCGCTGGCGCTGTCGCGGGTCTATGCGCGGCGTTACGGCATCGGCGTTCCGGAATGGCGGGTGCTGGTGACGCTCGGCCAATACGGCGTCATGACCGGCAAGGCCATCGGCGCCCACACCCATATGCACAAGACCAAAGTCTCGCGCGCGGTGGCGCTGATGGAAGAGCGCAAGCTTTTGGTGCGGCGCGCCAATCGCGCCGACATGCGCGAATCCTTTCTCTCGCTCACGGCGGCGGGACGGACGATGTATGAGGAAGTGGCGCCACACGCGCTCGACTTTGCCAAGAGGCTCACGGAGATCCTGACGCCGGCCGACCGCGAAGCGTTCAATCGCGCGCTCAAGCAGCTCACCGAGCGGTCCGCGGAACTGGTCGCCGAGTCGGTGCAAGAGACCGACGCTATGGATCGCGAAGATCTGAACCACGACGAATAGGAGGACGCGTGAAACTTTATTCCTACTTCCGCTCGTCGGCGGCGTATCGCGTGCGCATCGCGCTCAATCTCAAGGGCATCGCCTACGAGACGGCGTCGGTCCACCTGGTCAAGGACGGCGGCCACAACAAGCGGCCGGAATTCCGCGCCGTCAATCCGCAGATGCGCGTGCCGGTGCTGGTGACGCCGGGCGGCGAGCATTTGCTGCAATCGCTCGCCATCATCGAATATCTCGACGAGACGCACCCCGAGCCGCCGCTGTTGCCCAAGGACCCGATCGGGCGCGCCAAGGTGCGCGCGCTTGCCGACCTGATCGCCTGCGACATCCATCCGCTGAACAACACCAGCCCGCTGCGCTACCTGAAGAACGAGCTGCACCAGGAGCAGAGCGCCATCGATGCCTGGTACCATCATTGGATCGTGTCCGGCTTCGAGGCGCTCGAAGCGCTGATCGGCCCTGGGGGGCCCTACGCTTGCGGCAAAGCGGTGACGATCGCCGACCTCTGCCTGGTGCCGCAGGTCGCCAACGCGCGGCGGCTGAAGGTTCCGCTGGACAAGTTTCCCAAAATCGTCGCCGTCGACGCCGCCTGCGCTGCGCTTCCCGCTTTCGACCGCGCGCGGCCCGAGAACCAGCCGGATGCGGAATAATTCTTTCCCCTCCCCCACCCGGGCCGCGCTTGCGCGCGCCCGAGTGCAAGCTTGTGGGGAGGGGTAAGGGTGGGGGTCGAGAGGTCAGGCGCCGCCGCAGATGGGCTCGCAAGTGCATCTATCAAAGAGACTTTCCCACCCGACCCCCCGCCCTGCCCTCCCCCACAAGGGGGGAGGGAATCACACTTTAGTCACCATTGCGGGGCTTGATCCGCCCCACTCGGGGGGGCGGGTGACGGGGTCCATGATCATCAGATTGCTGCGCGGTCTTGGCCAAACGACGCTCGGCGTGGTCGCGCTTGCCGCTTCCGCGGCCGCCCAGGGCGCGCCGAACCAGCCGGCGTCGAACCCGGCCTGCGTGCGGCTGGAAAGCCAGCTTGCCGCCATCAACAGCGGCTCCATCGATCCGACCCGCGCCGACCAGGTCAAGCGCGCCGAAGACGCCGTCGCCAAGCAGCAGGCCGACCTCGACCGCACGCTCGCGCAAGCGCACAAGCAAGGCTGCGAGGGCCAAGGCTTCCTGTCGCTGTTCTCGAGCCTGGTGCCGCAATGCGGGCCGTTCAACTCGCAGATCCAGCAGATGCGCGGCAACCTCGACCGCGCCACCACCGATCTCGAACAGCTCAAGAGCGGCACCGGCAGCCAGGACAGCCAGCGCCGCGCGCTGATCGGACAATTGGCGCAGAACAATTGCGGCGCGCAATACACCGCCGCCGCCAATGAGGCCGGACCTACGGGCTTTTTCGACAGGTTGTTCGGGGGCGGTGGTGGCGGCGGCTCGGGCGGTGGCACCATTCTCAATCCCGGCGGCGACGGCTTGCCGGCCGGCACCTTCCGCACGGTCTGTGTGCGCACCTGCGACGGCTACTATTTCCCGATCTCATACTCGACGGTGTCGAGCCGTTTCGCCGACGACGAGCGCTCGTGCCAGCGCCTGTGCCCCGCGGCCGAAGTCGCGCTCTACAGCTTCCACAATCCGGGCGAGGACATCGAGCAGGCGGTCTCGTCGAGCGGCCAGCTTTATACGGCGCTGCCGAGCGCCTTCCACTATCGCAAGGAGTTCACGGCGGCCTGCTCGTGCCGCAAGCCGGGACAAAGCTGGGGCGACGCGCTCAAGGACGCCGACGACTCCACGACGCTGCAGGGCGGCGACATCGTCGTCACCGACCAGACCGCGAAGACGCTGTCGCAAGCGCCGCAACCGAAGCCGGTCAAAGGCGCGCCGGCTCCGGGTGCCGCTCAGCCAGCCGCTGCCACGCCGACCGCGGCCTCCGCGCAACCGGCGAACGCCTCCGACACCGATCCCGCCAAGAAAACCGTGCGAACCGTTGGGCCGCCGTTCGTGTCGCGGTAGTCCCGCTGTCATTCCGGGGCGACGCCAACGGGTCCGGCCCGAAGTGGCCGGCCCGATGACAGGCTCCGCGTCGAACCCGGAATCCACAGCCACGAGAATCACAGAATCGTCTCGGAGCTTGTTCTTCGAGGATGGTGATTATGGATTCCGGGCTCGCGGCCTTGCGGCCGCGCCCCGGAATGACGGTTAGAAATCCGCCGCGCCCGCTTTCGCCATGGCGCCATTGACCAGGGTACGGTCGGGCTCCGGCAGCGCCTGGCCTGAAGTCTTGAAACCGATTGACGATCGGATAGCGGCGGTCGCGGCCGAAATTCTTCAGCGTCACCTTCACGCCCGGCGCCGCCTGACGGCGCTTGTATTCGGCCAAGTAAAGCATGCGCTCCACCTTCATCACGGTGCCGCGGTCGAAACCGGCGGCGACGATGGTTGCAGTCGGTTCCTCGCGCTCGACGAGGCGCTCGAGAATCTGATCGAGGATATCGTAGGGCGGCAGCGTATCCTGATCGGTCTGGTTTTCGCGCAACTCCGCGCTCGGCGCTCGCGTGATGACATTCTCCGGGATGACCGCCCCGCCCGGCCCGAGCGCGCCGTCCGGCTTCCAGCGGTTGCGCAGCCGCGCCAGGCGGAAAACCTCGGTCTTGTAGAGGTCCTTGATCGGATTGAAGCCGCCGTTCATGTCGCCGTAGAGCGTGGCGTAGCCGACCGACATTTCCGACTTGTTGCCGGTGGTCACCACCATGGCGCCGAATTTGTTGGAGATCGCCATCAGGATGGTGCCGCGGGCGCGCGCCTGCAAATTCTCCTCGGTGACGTCGCGCGGCGCGCCGGCAAAGACGCCGGCGAGCGCTGCTTCGAGGCCCGCCACCGCGCTCTCGATCGGCACGATCGCGTAATTCACGCCGAGCGTTTTGGCGATGGCCGCCGCATCGGCGAGCGAATCTTTGGACGTGTAGCGGTACGGCAGCATCACACAGCGCACCCGGTCGGCGCCAAGCGCATCCGTCGCCATCGCCGCGCACAGCGCCGAATCGATGCCGCCGGAGAGGCCGAGCACGACGCCCTTGAAGCGGTTCTTGTCGACATAGTCGCGCAGCCCCAGCACGCAGGCGGTGTAATCGGCCTGCTCGGCATCCTCGCCCGGAACAATCGGCCCTTGCGTGCAGCGCCAGGTCCCGCCGGTGCGCGACCATTGCGTCGTCACCACGGTCTCGCGGAACGCCGGCAAATGGAATGCGATCGAGCGGTCGGCGTTTAGTGCGAACGAGGCGCCATCGAACACCAGCTCATCCTGGCCGCCGACCTGATTGATGTAGACGAGCGGAAGGCCTGACTCAGTGACGCGGGCGACCGCGACATTGAGGCGGACGTCGCTCTTGTTGTGCCAATACGGCGAACCGTTCGGCACGATGAGGATTTCGCCGCCGCTTTCGGCCAGGGTCTCGACCACGTTCTCGTAGTCGCCCCAATCGGTCCAGGTATCCTCGCAGACCGGCAGGCCGAGCCGCACGCCGCGGAAGTTGACCGGGCCGGGCACCGGTCCCGGCGCGAACACGCGCTTCTCGTCGAACACGCCGTAATTCGGCAGGTTGACTTTGAAACGGACGGTCTCGATCCGCCCGCCGGCGAGCAGCGCATAGGCATTGTGGAGCTTGCCGTCTTCGACCCAGGGCGTGCCGATGAGGACCGCCGGGCCGCCATCGCCGGTCTCGCGCGCCAAACTCTCGACGGCGGCGCGGCACGCGGCCTGGAACGCCGGCTTAAGCACCAGATCCTCGGGCGGATAGCCGGCGATGAACAGCTCGGAAAAAGCGACGACGTCGGCTTGGTCTTTAGCGGCGATTGCCCGCGCGGCGCGGGCGCGCTCAAGATTGCCCGAGACATCGCCCACGATCGGGTTGAGCTGCGCGACGGCAATGGCAAGACGATCGGCGGGACGGTCGTTCATAGCGATGGTCTAGCGCCGGACTGTTGGTCGCGGCAACCCTCGTTGCGCCGTTACATCCCCGCCACTGCCGGCAGCGGCTTCGGCTTGCCCTGACGCTCGGACTTGAGGAGGTCGGCGAGCAGGAAGGCGAGATCGAGCGACTGTTCGGCATTGAGGCGGGGATCGCAGACCGTGTGATAGCGGTCGTTCAAATCCTCGTCGCTGATGGCCCGCGCACCGCCGGTGCATTCGGTGACGTTTTGTCCGGTCATTTCCAGATGCACGCCGCCCGCAATAGTGCCTTCGGCGGCATGAACTTGAAAAAACGTCCGCGTTTCTTTCAGAATCTGGTCGAACGGCCGGGTCTTGTAACCGGTGACCGATGTAATCGTATTGCCGTGCATCGGATCGCACGACCACACCACATTGCGGCCCTCGCGTTTGACCGCGCGTACCAAAGGCGGCAACAGATCGGCGGATTTGTCGGCGCCGACACGGCAAATCAAGGTCAGCCGGCCGGGCTCGTTGTCCGGGTCGAGGATGTCCATGATCCGCAGCAATTCGTCCGGCTTCTGCGACGGCCCGGTTTTCAGGCCGAGCGGATTTTTGATGCCGCGGCAATATTCGACATGGGCGTGATCGGCCTGGCGCGTGCGGTCGCCGATCCACACCATGTGGCCCGACGTGCAGTACCAGTCGCCGGTCGTCGAATCGACGCGGGTGAAAGCCTGCTCGTAGCCGAGCAGCAGCGCTTCATGGCTGGTGAAGAAATCGGTCGTGCGCATTTCCGGGTGCACTTCCGGATCGATGCCGCAGGCGCGCATGAAGTTGAGCGCCTCGGTGAGATGGCCGGCGAGCTCCTGATAGCGCTTCGATTGCGGTGAGTCCTTGACGAAGCTCAGCATCCATTGATGCGCATTCGACAGATTGGCATAGCCGCCGGTGGCGAAGGCGCGCAGCAGATTGAGCGTCGCCGCCGATTGCCGATAGGCCTCCAACTGCCGGCGCGGATCGGGCGTGCGCGCCTCGGGGGTGAAATCGGTGCCATTGATGATGTCGCCGCGATAGACCGGCAGCTCGACGCCGCCCCGCTTTTCCGTCGGCGACGTGCGCGGCTTGGCGAACTGGCCGGCAATGCGGCCGACCTTTACCACAGGCTCGGCCGCGGCGTAGGTCAGCACCACCGCCATCTGCAAGAACAGCCGGAAGAAATCGCGGATATTGTTGGCGCCATGCTCGGCAAAGCTCTCGGCGCAATCGCCGCCTTGCAGCAGGAACATGTCGCCGGCCGCCACCTGCGCCAGCGCCTTTTTCAGGTTGCGCGCCTCGCCGGCAAAAACCAGCGGCGGGAAGGTCGCCAACTGCGCCTCGACATCGCCGAGCGCCTTTTGGTCCGGATAATCCGGCATCTGCAATCGCGGCTTGGAGCGCCAGGACTCCGGGCTCCACTTCGCCGTGTTCGGTCGCATGGACATAACACCAACTCCTAACCGTCACCCTGAGATGCGAGCGAAGCGAGCCTCGAAGGGCGACGGCCCCGGCTCCTCGGCCGCATCCTTCGAGGGCCGCTCCGCGGCCACCTCAGGATGACGGAAAATATGCTTTTCTCGCGGTCTTATACACAACCGCAAACTGTCACGACAGCCCGACAATTTAGCCCGCAAAATAGGCCTATTCCGCGGCTTCCCAGGCGTAGGTCGCGCTGCGGGTCCGCATCGTGACCAGCTCCTCGGCGATGGTCGGATGCAGCGCCATGGTGGCGTCGAAATCGGCCTTGGTGGCCCGCATTTTCACGGCGACGGCGGCGAGCTGCACCATCTCGGCGGCGCCCTCCCCGACAATGTGACAGCCGACCACCCGGTCGGTCTGACCGTCGACGATCAGTTTTAAAAGCACCGTGGTGTCGCGGCCCGACAGCGTCGCCTTGAGCGGCCGGAACATCGATTTGTAGACGTCGGTTTGCGAGAGTTTGGCCCGTGCCTCGGCCTCGGTGAGGCCGACGGCACCGACCTCGGGCTCGGAGAATACCGCGGTCGGCACGTTGGCGTGATCGACGATGGTGGACTTGCCGCCGAATACGGTATCGGCGAAGGCATGACCCTCGCGGATCGCGACTGGCGTCAGATTGATCCGGTTGGTCACGTCGCCGACCGCATAAACATTCGGCGCCGTGGTGCGCGAATATTCGTCGACGGCGATGCCGCCGTTTTTCGCGATGTCGACGCCGGCTTCTTTCAGTCCGAGCTTGGCGACGTTCGGCACGCGGCCGGTGGCGAACATCACTTTGTCCGCGGGAACGTGATTGCCGCCGGAGAGCCGCACCGAATAATGCGTGCCGGTCTGTTCGATCGCCGCGACGGTGCAGCCGGTGACCACCCTGATGCCGTGCTTCTCCATGTCCATGCGCAGGTGTTGGCGCACGTCGTCGTCGAACCCGCGCAAAATGTTTTCGCCGCGATAGACCAGCGTCACATGCGAACCGAGGCCGGCAAAAATGCCGGCGAATTCGACCGCGATATAGCCGCCGCCCTGGATCACCACGCGGCGCGGCAATTCCGGCAGGTGGAACGCCTCATTGGACGAGATCGCGTGCTCGATGCCGGGAATTTTGTCGCCAAAGCTCGGTGTGCCGCCGGTCGAGATCAGGACATGGGCCGCCTTGACGCGACCGCCGTTCGCCACCTGCACGGTGTGCGCATCGGCAAGCGTGGCGCGGTTCTTGACGACTTTGACGCCCGACTTTTCCAGGAGCGAGCCGTAGGCCGCCTCCAGCCGCGCGATCTCCTTGTCCTTGTTGGCGATCAGGGTTGCCCAGTCGAACGTGGCGTGCGGCACGGTCCAGCCGAAGCCCGCGGCATCTTCGAATTCGCCGTGGAAGCGCGAGGCATAGACCAGAAGCTTCTTCGGCACGCAGCCGCGAATGACGCAGGTGCCGCCGAGGCGATACTCCTCCGCCAGCATCACGCGCGCGCCGTGCTGCGCGGCAATGCGCGCGGCGCGCACGCCGCCCGAGCCGCCGCCGATGACGAACAGGTCGACGTCGAAATCCGACATGCTACATATCGTGTCCGCGCTTCTTCATTTCGGCGCGTAACTTGCTCATGACTTCGATGGAAAGATTGTCGCCCCAACTGCCGGCATAGGCCATGCTTTCGTCGAGCGCCCTCGGCTCGTCAGCCAGCATTTTCTGACCGACCGGCGATTGGTAGAAGGTCAGGATCTGCTTGAGTTCAGCCTCGCTGAAATGGCTCGCGTAAAAGCGCGCGGTCGCGTCCACGATCTCCTGCCCGCGGGGCTGAAAGTCCTTGTCGATTTGGGCTGAGATGTCGCCGATGTCCTTGGCCCACATCGGGTTGGTCTGAATGACCGAATCCGAGGTCTTCTTGACCACGCCGTGGACCAGCGGGGCAAACATGGCTTTCACGCCCTTGATCTCGACGATCTGCTTGGCGAGCGCAAGCTGAGCCGGCGAAACTTGCGGCGGCTGGGCCACCCCTTGGGACTTCGCTGTCCCGGCCAGACCGATCGCGGTAAGCGCAATCATCGCAGCCATGACGCGACGCAGTGAAAGACGGGCAATCATAGGCGCACTCCCTCCGTGCTTTAAAGATTAGGGCCGCTCGATGAGGCGCACCCCGTCCGGACCGGCGACAATAGCAGTCCGCGCCAGACCGATGAATAAGCCGTGTTCCATGACCCCCGGGACCGCAGAAAGCCGCGCCGCCAGAGTTTTGGGGTCGGGGATGCGCTGCAATTGGGCGTCAAGGAGCCAGTGCCCGCCATCCGTGACGAAAGCATGGCCGTTTGGCCCCTTGCGGAGAAGCGCCGGACCCGGGCAGCCGGCCGCCGCGGTCGCGTCCTCGACCGCGCGCCGGGTCGCCGCGGCGCCGAACGGCGCGATCTCGACCGGCAGCGGGAAGCGTCCGAGCATCGAAACCCACTTCGAGTTGTCGGCGATCACCAGCATCTTGGCCGACGCCGCCGCGACGATCTTTTCGCGCAACAGCGCCCCGCCGCCGCCCTTGATCAGGGTCAAATCCGGGGCGATCTCGTCGGCGCCATCGATGGTCAGATCGAGCTCGGGTGTCTCGTCCAGCGTGGTCAGTGTGATGCCGAGCCGCTCGGCCTGGGTGCGGGTCGCCTCCGAGGTCGGCACGGCCACCACGTCGAGGCCGCCACGCACGCGCTCTCCGAGCCGGTCGACAAAATGCTTGGCGGTCGAGCCGGTGCCGAGCCCAAGCCGCATGCCCGGCCGCACGAATTCGACGGCGCGGGCGGCGGCGGCACGCTTTTGAGCCTCGACATCCATAAGGTGACGGGCCTCCGGCCCCGGCAAAAACGCCATCCAGCGTGCCGGTATCTAGCCGCCTTCCGCCCCCGATCCTAGAGCCTTGATCCTCAAGCCTTGCGCGGCGGCCGCGCGCCGGTTAGGCGAAGCGCCATGCTCACCATTGTCTTCGATCTCGACGGCACACTGATCGATACCGCGCCGGACCTCATCGACACGCTCAACCTGATCCTGGCTCGCGAAGGCCTGCCGGCCATGCCGTTCGCGGCGGCCCGCCGGCTGATCGGCGGCGGCTCGCGCGGCATGCTCGAGCGCGCCCTCATCGAAGATGGACGCCCCGCCACCAAGGTGGAGATGGATCGGCTGTTCGCCGCCTTTATCGAGCACTATGCCGCGCATATCGCCGACCGCTCGCGGCCGTTTCCGCAGCTGGAGGCGACGCTCGACCGGCTGTCTGCTGATGGTCACCGTCTGGCGGTGTGCACCAACAAGCTCGAATGGCTGTCGCGACTCTTGCTGACAACGCTGAAGCTGACGCCGCACTTCGCCGCGATCTGCGGCCAGGACACGTTCGGCGTGATGAAGCCCCATCCGGAAATTTTGCTTAAAACCATCCTGCGCGCCGGCGGCGATCCGGCAGACGCGATCATGATCGGCGATTCCGGCACTGACGTGCGCACCGCGCGTGCCGCGCAAGTGCCGGTGATCGCGGTCGACTTCGGCTACAGCGAAGCGCCGATCGCAACGTTGCAGCCGGACCGCACCATCAGTTCGTATGGCGAACTGCCGGCAGCGATTACGGCTGTCGTGGCGGAGCGGCCACGGAGCGGCGCTGATTAACCTTAATGAAATCGTCCGCGGCCGGCGTCTCCGACACCGCGTCAGCGGCTTGGCTCGCGCGCTTAAATATCTCTAATTCCTTGTTTTATCGACCAGCTGCGGCAAGCACCAAATGTCGGAGCCGCGTCGCCTGCAGCACCGCGTTGCGGCAACGCGATTTTGCCCTGCGTCAATTGATCTTTACCAAAACGGCCGGGCGGCCTAGGTTCGAAATGAGGACGGATGAGTTCATGTTGCGCGTACGCCTTATCGTCACGACGAGCATTGTCGCTTTGGCCACCACCCTGGCAGGGTGCTCGAGTTCCCTGCCCGACTGGATGTCGTTCAAGTCGTCGCCGCCGCCGCCGACCGCCTTGCAGTTTGAATCCGATCCGCCGGGCGCCGATGTGCGCACAGCGCAAGGTCAAACCTGCCTGACGCCCTGCTCGCTCACGGTGCCCCCGGAAAACCAATCGGTGTCGTTCGCCAAGAACGGCTTCCTGCCGCAGACCGTGCAAGTCACGGTGCGGATGCCGGAACACGGTATGTTCGATAACCCGCCGCCGGACATTCAACCCAATCCGGTTGCCGTGGTGCTGCAGCCGGCCCCGCCGCCGCACCGGATGGCGCCCAGGCCGAAGCCGCATCGGAGCGCCGCGCGGGCCAGTGCGCCGCCGCCTCCGCCGCCCTCCGGTGGATCGCCGTTCCCACCGCCACCGCCGCAGCGCTAGTTGCGCCCGCCGCTCCGGGGCAAGATGTCCTGGACCGTCAGGGCTTTATCCGGCACAATTACTGATTATCTAAAGCCTGAAGAACATCGGCTTTGATGGTAGGAGAAGCGCTGCGGCAACGCGCGCGATGGGCCGCGTGAAAGCACACTGGATGACAATGAACGGTACAGAGGCGCGGAAATTCGATGGTGCCGCAGGGCGGCCGTCGCTGGTCGATCCGTTCGGCCGCGATATCTCCTATTTGCGCGTCTCGGTCACCGACCGCTGTGATTTCCGCTGCGTCTACTGCATGTCCGAGAACATGGCCTTCCTGCCCAAGGCCGATGTTCTGACACTGGAAGAGCTCGACCGGCTGTGCTCGGCCTTCGTCGCGCGCGGCGTCCGCAAGCTTCGCCTCACCGGCGGCGAGCCGCTGGTCCGGCGCGGCATCATGACGCTCGTCAACTCGCTGTCGCGGCACCTGCACACGGGCGCTCTCGATGAGCTGACGCTGACCACCAACGGCTCGCAACTCGCCAAATATGCGCAAGAGATCAAGGCGGCCGGCGTGCGGCGCCTCAACGTCTCGCTCGATACGCTCGATCCGGAGAAATTCCGCGCCATCACGCGCTGGGGTGCTTTGGACCAGGTGCTGGCCGGCATCGACGCGGCGCTGGCCGCAGGCTTGAAAATCAAGATCAACGCGGTCGCGCTCAAGGGCGTCAACGACGACGAATTCCCAAACCTGATCGAATGGGCGCACGGCCGCGGCATGGATTTGACGCTGATCGAAGTCATGCCGCTCGGCGAGATCGGCGAAGGCCGGCTCGAGCAATATCTGCCGCTCTCGATGGCGCGCGCGCGGCTTTCGGAACGCTTTTCGCTCGCCGACATCGACTATCGTACTGGCGGGCCGGCGCGTTATGTCCGTGTCGCCGAGACCGGCGGCCTCTTAGGCTTCATCACGCCGATGACGCACAATTTCTGCGAATCGTGCAATCGCGTGCGCGTCACCTGCACCGGCACGCTTTATATGTGCCTCGGCCAGGAGGATGCGGCCGATCTGCGCAAGCCGCTGCGCGCCTCCGAAAGCGACGATCTGTTGTTTGCCGCCATGGACGAGGCGATTTCGCGCAAGCCCAAAGGCCACGACTTCGTCATCGATCGCCGGCACCGGCGGCCGGCGCTGGCGCGCCACATGAGCGTGACCGGCGGCTGAGTTTTTGTAGTGCTAACGCGGCAGCCCGCTACTGAGCCGTCTTTTTTGCAATGAGCGGGCTCAAATGGGCGAGCAGATCCGCTTCAGCGACCGGCTTTTCCAGGAAGGTCGCGCCCTCGACCGACGGCACCGGGCCAAATCCGAACGATCCGGACAGCACGATAACGGGCACCCCCTGCTCGCGCAGCCGCGTGATCAAGCCGGACGACTCTTCGCCGCCCCGCAGATGGAAGTCGACCAGCGCGACGTCGGGCCGGTGCGCGGCGAACAGGCTCTCGGCCTCGGCGGTGTTCACCGCCGGTCCGTCCACGCGCGCTCCACACAACTCAAGCAGCATCTTCACCGCGTGGCCGACATCCCGTGAGTCTTCGACCAATAGGATATCGAGCCCCTTCAGCTCGTCGGCTGATCCGGCGCCCGCTTCCTGATGATCGATCGTCGCACCCATCGGTAAAGTCCGTCGGAACGGGATTTCCCACCTCGGATCGATTACTAAAGGCGAAATTCGGGCAAGCAAGCAAAGACACACGACGCCACAACGATTCTGGTTGGGTGTGTCTTTTCTGCATCAAACCGGCGCGGGGTCGGCCTAGCCCAGCCTATTCCGGAGATTTCAGTGCAGCTCCAGGCCGAGCCGGCTGGAATTGGCGCTTACGCAGCGCCGCAGCGGCTGGTAGGCCCGCTCCGCGGCGGCATAGATGCCGAGCCCTTCGGCGAGCGCCCGTTCGGCGGCGTCATGGACGGCCGAGAAGGTAACGATTTTTTCAGAGATCATACGCTCGGCTTCGACCGCCGCATTCGGCGCGCCGCAAGCAAACAGCATGAGCCGCGCCGAGATCACGCCTTGTGCCTCGCAGCTGAAGCGAACGGCCTCGATCCAATTGGCCCAGAAATCGACCACGGCGGTCTCCAATCGATGCGTCCGAGGTCCGGGAAGCCCGGAATTTGCTCGGAGCCCGATCGGAAGAGGATGAGGCAAATTTTCTAAAATTGCCGCGCGGCATTCCCTAAAATTGTCTCGATATGGGTCAGCGGCCCGGGCTTAAGGGCAGCGAGGCAAGGACCGTCGCCGCAGCCAAAAACTCGGCGAAAGCGGAATTCCCGGCGCGCCATCGCCACCTCGTCGCGGCCCCACTGCGCCATATTCCAATCCTCATCGACATGCGCCGCCTGCCAGGCGGCGTCGGTTGAAAGCGCGCCGCGCGCCATGGCGAGCGCGATCAGCGCCGAGCCGGTGAGTGTCGTGATGGCGTTCACGGCACCGAGCCGCCACGGCTCCTGCGGGATAGCGACACGCGCGGCGGCAAGCGCGGCTTGCGGCTGCGCGACATAGACGACCCCCTCGCCCAGCTTGAAATCGGCGCCGAGCGCCTGCCGCGCCCAGTCGAGGATCGGATTCCAATGGTGGGCTTGTCGCTCGACCAGCCCTGGCGGCGAGCCAGCGCGATAGAACACGAGATCGGATGCCAGGTACTTGGCGATCTCGTCCGCGACCGGCATCGGCGCGTCGGCGACGCCGTCGATGATCGCGTTGGCCAGGCGCGTCAGCGGCATCTTTGCGGGATCGATGACGTCCTTTTGCGCTTGCCATTCCGCGGCAATGGCCTCGGCCAGCGCGAGCGTTGGCGCCGCCAGCACCCGGCGCGCCGGCGTGCGGACCGGCTTGTCGTCGAGTCGCACGGCATAGCCGTCCGCCGCCGCCGCAGTGGCCGCCGTTTCGTAGAAACGGGGCGGCAGCACCGTCCGCATGCTGCGGCGTGTTGCCTCTATGGGATCGTCGGGCGGCGTACTCTCGAACAGTTCGCGCATGGGCCCTCAAACCATGACAGGCGACCAGGCGCAAGTCACAGCCGGAGCACAATTTAGCCCATATTTTCAATGAGTTATATTGTGGGTGGCGGATCTTTCGCGGCGCTATCGGGCTACCACGTAAGAGTGCTATCCAGTCGCGCGCTTGTTAAGGCCGCAAGCCACAAAACCTTGTTATAACAAGCAGAAGCGGTAGTAATCCGTACCCCCCTCGACTAGTATCCCGCGCCGGAATCGACTGCGGGGGCCGTCGAAGAGGGAGCCTGATCCACGCAGCAGCGTGCTTACCGCCTGTAAGAGCGGGTGCTGCGGGCAAGAGGAATAAATGAAACCAACCGACATTTCGGTCCCGGATTACTTCCACAAAGTCGTGGATTGCCAATGGGCCTGCCCGGCGCACACGCCGGTGCCCGAATACATCCGTTTGATCGCGGCGGGCCGCTACAGCGACGCTTACATGATCAACTGGGAATCCAACGTGTTCCCGGGGATTTTGGGCCGCACCTGCGATCGACCCTGCGAGCCGGCCTGCCGCCGCGGCCGCGTTGAAAAAGAGCCGGTGGCGATCTGCCGGCTCAAGCGTGTCGCCGCCGACTTCAAGGACGACATCAAAGACCGCCTGCCCAAGTCACCCAAGATCAAGAACGGCAAACGCATCGCGCTCGTGGGCGGCGGCCCAGCCTCGCTGGCGGTGGCGCGGGACTTGGCCCCGATGGGCTACCAATGCGTCGTGTTCGACCAGGATCCGAAATCCGGCGGCATGATGCGCACGCAAATTCCGAAATTCCGTCTGCCGGAAAGCGTCATCGACGAGGAGTGCAATTACATCCTCGATATCGGCATCGAGTTCGTCGGCTCCAAGCGCATCGACAGCCTCAAGGCGTTGCTCGCGGAAGATTTTGACGCCGTCTTCGTCGGCTGCGGCGCGCCGCGCGGCCGCGACCTCGACATTCCCGGCCGCAAGGAAGCGGTCAAGAACATCCATATCGGCATCGATTGGCTGTCCAGCGTCTCGTTCGGCCACATCGACAAGATCGGCAAGCGCGTCATCGTGCTCGGCGGCGGCAACACCGCCATGGATTGCTGCCGCTCCTCGCGCCGGCTCGGCGGCGAGGACGTCAAGGTGATCGTTCGCTCCGGCTTCGAGGAGATGAAGGCGTCCCCCTGGGAAAAGGAGGACGCCATGCACGAGGACATCCCGATCTTCAATTTCCTGGTGCCGAAAGAATTCACCCACGATAACGGCAAGCTCACCGGCGTCGTGTTCGAGAAGGTTAAGGCGGTGCGCGACGCCAAAGGCCGCCGCGATCTGGTGCCGACCGGCGAGCCGGATGAACACTTTCCCTGCGACGACGTCCTGGTCGCCGTCGGGCAAGAGAATTCCTTCCCCTGGATCGAGCGCGATTGCGGCATCGAGTTCGACAAATGGGATATGCCGAAGGTCGATCCCACGACCATGGCTTCGACCAATCCAAAAGTATTCTTCGGCGGCGACGCCGCGTTCGGGCCGAAGAACATCATCTGGGCGGTGGCACACGGCCACGAGGCCGCGATCTCGATCGACCGCTTCTGCCGCGGCGAGGACGTCAATGTCCGCCCGGCGCCGCAGATCGCCGTCACCAGCCAGAAGATGGGCATCCACGAATGGTCGTACGACAACGAGATCGCACCCGATAAGCGCTATAAGGTGCCGCATCGCGAGAAGGTCGTGGCGCTGCGCGACATCAAGGCCGAAGTCGAGCTCGGCTACGACCTCGAGCTGGCGCTCAAGGAATCCGAGCGCTGCCTCAATTGCGACATCCAGACCGTCTTCACCGGCCAGCTTTGCATCGAGTGCGACGCCTGCGTCGACATCTGCCCGATGGACTGCATCACCTTCACCGCGAACGGCGAAGAAGCCGATCTGCGCACCCGGCTGCAGGCGCCGGCCAAGAACCTCACCCAAGATCTTTATGTCGCCAACAACCTCAAGACCGGCCGCGTCATGGTGAAGGACGAGGACGTCTGCCTGCACTGCGGGCTATGTGCCGAGCGCTGTCCCACCGGCGCCTGGGACATGCAGAAATATCTCATCGACATGACTCACGCGGAACAAGCATGCCAGCAACGAACCCAATCAGCAGCGTAAACGACTTCGTCGTCCGTTTCGCCAACGTCAACGGCTCGGGTTCGGCCAGCGCCAACGAGCTGTTCGCCCGCGCCATCCTGCGCATGGGCGTGCCGGTGTCGCCGCGCAACATCTTTCCCTCGAACATCCAGGGCCTGCCGACCTGGTACGAGGTGCGCGTCTCCGAAGCCGGCCATCTCGGCGCCCGCGGCGGCACCGACATGATGGTGGCGATGAACCCGCAGACCTGGGACAAGGATGTGGCGTCCATCGAGCCCGGCGGCTATCTGCTCTACGATTCCACCAAGCCGATGCCGAAGTCGAAATTTCGCGACGACATCACCGTCATCGGCGTACCGCTCACCGCCATCACCAACTCGACCTATACCGACCCGCGCCAGCGGCAGCTCTTCAAGAACATCATCTATCTCGGCGCACTCTCGGCGCTGCTCGACATTGATCCGAAGGTCATCGAGGGGCTCATCGCCGAGCAGTACAAGGGCAAGGAAAAGCTCCTGTCCTCGAACGTGCACGCACTGCATCTCGGCCGCGACTATGCGCTGACCAACCTGAAATGCCCGATAGGCTTGCGCGTGCAGAAAGCCGACAAGGTCGGCGACCGCATCTTCATCGAAGGCAATTCGGCAGCCGCGCTCGGCGCGGTCTATGGCGGGGCGACGGTCTGCGCCTGGTATCCGATCACGCCGTCTTCTTCCTTGGCCGACGCCTTCACCAGCCATTGCCGGCGGCTGCGCCACGATCCGGAAACCAAAAAGGCGAAATACGCCATCGTTCAGGGCGAGGACGAGCTGGCCTCCATCGGCATCGTCATCGGCGCCGCCTGGAACGGAGCGCGTGCCTTCACCGCGACCTCCGGACCCGGCATTTCGCTGATGCAGGAGTTCATCGGGCTGTCCTATTTCGCCGAAATCCCCGCCGTGATCATGGACGTGCAGCGCGCCGGACCCTCGACCGGCATGCCGACGCGCACCCAGCAATGCGACATCATCAGCGCCGCTTACGCCTCGCACGGCGACACCAAGCACGTGCTGCTGTTCCCCGAGGACCCGGCGGAAGCCTTCGAAATGGCGGCGCAGGCGTTCGACCTCGCCGACCGGCTGCAAACCACGATCTTCCTCATGCTCGATCTCGACATCGGCATGAATCACCGGCTGTGCCGGCCGCTGAAGTGGGATGACGCCAA
The DNA here is from genome assembly GCA_963724715.1 of uncultured Alphaproteobacteria bacterium. Taxonomy (GTDB): domain Bacteria; phylum Pseudomonadota; class Alphaproteobacteria; order Rhizobiales; family Xanthobacteraceae; genus BOG-931. Next base: position 407,292 of record CAVRVV010000010.1, read on the forward strand.
GCAGTACGACCGCGGCAAGGTCATGACTGCCGCCATGCTCGACGATGGCCGCGATTTCGGCCGCTATCTCGACGTCGACGGCGACGGCATTCCCTACCGCACCTATCCGGGCACCCATCAGACCAAGGGATCGTTCTTCACCCGCGGCACGTCGCGCGATCGTTACGCGCGCTACACCGAGGAAGGCCCCGCGTACCAGGACAACATGCAGCGGCTGTTGCGCAAGTTCGAGACCGCCAAGGATCTGGTGCCGCGCCCGCTGCAGGCCAATGCCGGCAAGCCGACGAAGTACGGCGTGATCTATTTCGGCTCGACCTCGCCGGCCATGGACGAGGCGATCGGCGTATTGGAAGCGCGCGGCCACCAGCTCGACCGGCTGCGGCTGCGCGCCTTCCCGTTCCATTCCAGCGTGCCGAGCTTCATCGCCGAGCACGATTTCGTCTATGTCGTCGAGCAGAACCGCGACAGCCAGCTGCGCTCGCTGATCGTCAACGAGCTCAGCATCGATCCGGTCCGGCTGGTGCCGATCGTGCATTACGACGGCACGCCGATCACGGCGCGCTTCATCGCCAAGGCCATCGGCGATCACCTCGATCAGCTCAAAGTGACGCCGCTGCGAAAGGTTGTTTCATGACCCAGGTAGTTTCATGACCTACGTCGTCAAGCCGAAATTCCACCATCCCGACCTGCCGAAGAACGATCTCGGCTATACGCACCGCGACTACGAGGGCAAAGTCTCGACGCTGTGCGCCGGCTGCGGCCACGATTCGATCACCAGCGCCATCATCGAGGCCTGCTTCAAGCTCTCCATCGAGCCACATCGCGTGGCAAAGATTTCCGGCATCGGCTGCTCGTCGAAGACGCCGGATTATTTCCTCGGCAATTCGCACGGCTTCAATTCCGTGCACGGCCGCATGCCGTCGGTGCTGACCGGCGCCAACCTCGCCAACCGCGATTTGATCTATCTCGGCGTGTCCGGCGACGGCGATTCGGCCTCGATCGGCTTCGGCCAGTTCGCCCATTCGATCCGCCGTGGCGTGAACATGACCTATATCGTCGAGAACAACGGCGTGTACGGCCTGACCAAGGGCCAGTTCTCGGCCACCGCCGACCGCGGCTCCAAATCCAAGCGCGGCGTGACCAATACCGACAGCGCCATCGACCTCGTCGGCATCGCGCTGCAGCTCGGCGTAAGCTTCGTGGCGCGCAGTTTTTCGGGGGACAAGACCCAATTGGTGCCGCTGATCGAAGCGGCGATTAAGCACAACGGCGCCTCCTTCATCGACGTGATCTCGCCGTGCGTCGCCTTCAACAATCACACCGGCTCGACCAAGAGCTTCGATTACGTCCGCGAGCACAACGAGGCGGTGAACCGACTCGACATCATCTCCGGCCGCGCCCCGATCACGGTCGATTATGCGCCGGGAACGGTGCAGGTGGTCGAGCAGCACGACGGCACCAAGCTGGCGCTGCGCAAGGTCGATGCCGATTACGACGTGCACGACCGGCTGGCGGCGATGGCGTTCCTGCAAAAACACGCCGCCAAGGGCCAGGTGGTGACCGGACTGCTCTATGTCGATGCCGATGCCGAGGACTTGCACAGCCACCTCAACACCGTCGAGGCACCGCTCAATACGCTCGGCGAGAAGGAGCTGTGTCCGGGCTCCGCGGCGCTGGAGAAGATCAACGCGGCGCTGCGCTGAGCGCGCCCGGGACTGTTTCCCGGATGCGGTGCAGCACGAAGTGATGCACCGCTGATCCGGGATCGTAAAAGACGCTGAGTTTGTAACGATCCCGGGTCTGCAACGCACCACTTCGCTACGCTACGTGCTGCATTGCGCCCGGGCAACGCGCTACAGTTTTTTGATCGCCTCGATCATCTCGCGCGGCGGCTCCATCTGGATCGCCGGCACCTTGCCGGTTTCCAATAGGCTTTTGAGGCTCGACAGGATCGCCGGCCAGCCCGTGCGGCCGCCGGACAGGATCGCTTCCGGCACGTTCCAGGAATGGGATTCCGTCATCGTCAGCCGCACCGCCTCGCCGGCTTGCGCGATCTCGTAGGTGACGACGCATTCCGGCAGCTTGCGGAACTCTTCCGGCCACTCGACCTGCCAGGTGACCGACAGCTTGCGCGGCGGGTCCCAAGCGATCACCTTGCCCCGCACGTTGACCTTGCCGTCGGGCAGCTTGAGCGCAAACGCGCCGCCGAGCTCCGGCTCGATCTCGATATCGCGGTCCCAAAAATATTTTCGGGTGAATTCTGACGAGGTCAGCGCCTGCCACACCTTCTCGGGCGTGGCGGCGATAAAGGTCACGTAGACCGTTCTCGGCTTGAACTCGGGCATGGCGCTCCAGTTTATTTCTTAGCGTAGTCGCCGCGCCAGAACGGCGGCAATTCCTTGCCGGTCTCGAGCAGGCTCTTGAGCGACGACAGGATCGACGGCCAGCCGGTCTGGATCTTCGGGAACACCTGGCTGCCTTCCTCGAAATCGTCGTGGGTCATGGTGAGCTTCACCTGGCCGTTGATCTCCTCGAGGTCGAAGGCGACGCGCGACGGCTTCTCGTTCTCCAGGCCGTCATGCTCCGGGTGAAAGCTGTACGATAGCCGGCGCGGCGGATCGTATTCCAACACCTTGCCGGTGTCCCAACGCCTGCCGTCCTTCACCAGCGCGAACTCGGCGCCGACCTTCCAATCCGACGTCACCTCGTAGCCGAACCAATAGCGCGCCGAGGTTTTGGCATCGGTGAGCGCCTTGAACACCTTGTCCGGCGTCGAAGCGATATAGATCACATAGACGAATTTCGGCTTGTCACTCATCACCCGTCTCCAACGCTTGCTTCATGTCGCTCAGCGCCTGCAGGCGGGAGCGTTCGAATTTCCCGATCCAGCGCTCGGCGATCTCGTGGATCGGCACCGGATTGAGGTAGTGCAGCTTCTCGCGGCCGCGGCGCACGGTCGCGACCAGGTTGGCCCCTTCCAGCAAGGCCAGATGCTTGCTCACCGCCTGCCGCGTCATGTCGAGGCGCGTGCAGAGCTCGCCCAGCGTTTGCCCGTTCTCCGCGCGCAGCCGGTCGAGCAGTTCCCGCCTGCTCGCGTCGGCCAGCGCCTTGAACACTGCATCCATGACAACAATATGCAACCATTTGGTTGCCTGTCAAGCCAAATAAAAAGGCCGCAGCGGTATTGTCGCAGCGCGGCTCACATCGCGCAGGTGTGCATATAAATGCCGGTCGCGGTCGCCGGCACGCCGTAGAGGCCCTGCTGCTGGGCGCAGCGCGAGGCGCGGTCCTGGAACGTCTCGGTGCCGTGCGGCAGATTGGGGATCGGGTTCAGGCCGGGCAGCACGGTCGGTCCTTGCTCCTGTGGCCCCGTGTGAATGATCGGCGCGCTGCCGCCTTCGGGCGGAATGAGCTGCGTTTTCGGCAGCGGCGTCGGCAACACCGAGCCGGACGAGCCGCGCACCGCGTAAGAGCTCGTGCGCGGCGGCCGCCCAGCTAGCGGTTTTACCGCGCCGGGCGATTTGATGTGCCGCGATCGCGCTGACGCCCCATGATGGCCGGTGCCGGGCTCAGGCGCCATGATCGAGTAGGGATAGTTGCTGTCGCCGCCCATCTCAATATCGCGTGCCTGCGCGACGGCGCCGACGGCTATCACGAGTGCAAGTCCAGATATCAGGCTTGGGCTACGTCGCACGGCGCGCCTCGTTCGAACACATCATAGAACCCCGCAACGGGCTCCATTGTTCCCCACGTCACTCCTCCGGCGCGTCGACGATCGGATCGTAACGCTTGGCGTCAAGCCCGAGCAGGTTCCAGGATTGCAACATATGCGGCGGCAGCGGCGCGGTGACGTCGATCACGCCGCCGCGCGGATGCGGCACCGCGATGCGGCGCGCCAGAAGGTGCAGCTTGTTCTGCATGCCGCCGGGCAGCTCCCAATTCTCGCGGGCAAAATATTTCGGATCGCCGACGATCGGATGGCCGATGTGGTCCATATGCGCGCGCAATTGATGGGTGCGGCCGGTCACGGGTTTGAGCGAAATCCACGACAATAGCGGCCCCGACGTGTCCACCACCGCGTAATACGTCACCGCGTGACTGGCGCCTTTGTCGCCATGCTGCGCGATGCGCATGAACGATTCGTCGTCGCGCTCCTCCTTGGCGAGAAAGGTCGAGATGCGGCCTTGCGGCACCTTGGGCACGCTGGCGACCAGCGCCCAATAGACTTTCCGCGCAGAGCGGGAGCGGAATGTTTTCGCCAAGGCCGAGGCCGCGAACCGCGTCTTGGCGACAAGCAGGCAGCCGGCGGTATCCTTGTCGAGCCGGTGCACCAGCCGCGGGCGCTGGCCGTGGGCATCGCGCAAGACTTCCAGCATGCCGTCGAGATGGCGCGTGGTGCCGGAGCCGCCCTGCACCGCAAGCCCCATCGGCTTGTTGAACACCAGCACGTCGGCGTCTTCGTACAGCGTGATCGATTTCAGAAACTCGCGGGTCTTCTCGTCGGCCTCGTCACCGGGCGCCCGCAGTTTCGGCTGATCGAGCCGCAGCGGCGGGATGCGCACGGTCTGCCCCGCCTCAAGGCGATTCTTCGGCTCGGTGCGCTTGCCGTTGACCCGCACCTCGCCTTTGCGGATGACGCGCTGGATGTGGGAGAAGCTCAACCCCGGAAACCGCGCCTCGAAGAAGCGATCGACGCGCATGCCGGCTTCGTCGGGCGTGACGGAAACATTCTGCACGCTGGTCGGCAACGGAGCCGGTGCAATTTTCTGTTCTCCGTCATCCGAAGGTGCGCGCTGCGGGCGTGCCTCGAAAGACGAGCGGCCACCTGATTTCGGGCCATGCCCAAATTCGGATTTAGCCGATTTCGGCTTGCGAAATGTCGGGTCGGCAGCAGCCGACTTGGCGCGCCGCTCCGCGCGCGGCTCAGGGTGACGTTGAGCGAAACGCTTGCTATGCCGTGATCCGGCGCTTTGCCGTCCGCCGCCCGGCTGGCGTGGTCCGCGACTACGCATGTGCCCTCAAAAACATATGCATTTCGGCTGTCTACAATCACCCGATTTCCAAATATGAGATGCACCGAGGTCGTATGTATCGATCCTTGGATTTTTCTTCGGGATCGAGCCAACGCGCGCCATTGGCATCCCAAACAATCCAGTGCCATTTGCCTGAGGACCCGGGCGTTTTTGCTTTAACAATGGCGTTTTTCCCGATTTTGGTCAGGAGTCTTTTGGCTGGACGACCCTCGAATGACACGAACTTCCCACGACAGTCGACATGCAATCGCTTTAGCGCCTGCGTCAAATCACGAGGGTAAGACCCTCTCTTTGAAAAATCGATCTTTCTAAAAACCTTCTTAGCGAATTCATAGTTACATTCGCGAATCATTGCGACGCATGCTACTCCACAATCAAATTCGTCTTTTTGAATCACTCGTTTCATAATGCATCTCCTAGCTAACCGTTCACGATAAGAACTTATTCACGCTCGCGCCGCAGTTTTGCCCAGTATTCGAGGCGCTTGCGGATTTCGCGCTCAAAGCCGCGCTCGGGCGGGTCGTAGAATTGCCGGCGTCCGAGCGACTCGGGGAAATAGTCCTGGCCGGAGAATGCTTCCTCGCTGTCGTGGTCGTATTCGTAGCCCGAGCCGTAGCCTTCGGTCTTCATCAGCTTGGTCGGCGCGTTGAGGATGTGCTTGGGCGGCAAGAGCGAACCCGCTTCCTTGGCGGTGCGCATCGCCGCGCCGAAGGCCATATAGGTGGCGTTCGATTTCGGCGCGGTCGCGATGTAGATCACCGCCTCGGCGATGGCGAGCTCGCCTTCGGGCGATCCGAGAAAATCGTAGGCCTCCTTCGCCGCATTGGCGATGACCAAAGCCTGCGGATCGGCAAGGCCGATATCCTCGACCGCCATGCGCACGACGCGGCGCGCCAGATAGAGCGGGTCCTCGCCGGCGTCGAGCATGCGGCAGAGATAGTACAGCGCCGCGTCGGCGTCGGAGCCGCGGACCGATTTGTGCAGCGCGCTGATGAGATTGTAGTGGCCGTCCTGCTTCTTGTCGTAGATCGGCGCCCGGCGCTGCACGACCTCCTGGAGCGCCGCGGCATCGAAGGTCTCGCCGCCGCGGGCCGCGCGCCAGACCTCTTCGGTGAGCGTCAGCGCCGCGCGGCCGTCGCCGTCGGCCATGCGAATGAGCGAGGCGCGGGCCTCCTCGTCGAGCGGCAGCTTTTTGTCTTCGATCTCCTCGGCGCGCGCCAAGAGCTTTTCGATCGCCGCGGCATCGAGTGGCTTGAAAACCAGAACGCGGGCGCGGGACAGCAGCGGCGCGATCAGCTCGAACGACGGGTTTTCCGTGGTCGCGCCGACCAGCACGATGGTGCCGTCCTCGACCACGGGCAGGAAAGAATCCTGCTGGGCGCGGTTGAAGCGGTGGATCTCGTCGACGAACAGCAGCGTGCCCTGCCCGGTTTCGCGGCGCAGCCGCGCGGCGTCGAACACCTTCTTGAGATCGGCGACGCCGGAGAAGATCGCCGAAATCTGTTCGAAATAGAGGTCGGTCGCTCGCGCCAACAACCGCGCCACCGTGGTCTTGCCGGTGCCCGGCGGCCCCCAAAAAATCAGCGAGCCGAGCGAACGGGTCTCCAGCATGCGGGTGAGCGCGCCGTCCGGCCCGAGCAGGTGATCCTGGCCGACGACGTCGGCGAGCTTGTCGGGGCGCAGCTTGTCGGCAAGCGGCCGCGGCGCATCGCGGTCGAGACCGCTTGCGGCGAAGAGACTCGGGCCCTTGGCTTTGGGACGCGAGGGCATTTGTTTATTGTCCTTCCCTCACTGCTAAACGCGTAGGCTTATCCGCTGAACGTCACCGATATCTGCTGACCGCCGCGCATGATGGTCACGCGCCATTGCCGGCTCGCGGCATTGGTGACGCGCTCCAGATCGGCCGACTTGACGATCTTCTGGCTGTTTACGGAGACGACGATATCGCCTTTCTGGAAGCCGACCGATTGCGCCGCCGAGCCGTCGGCGACGGCGGTGATGACGACGCCCTCGGTCTGCGGATCGAGTCGCAGCTCGTCGGCCAAAGCCGGCGACAGATTGGCCACCGTGGCGCCGAGGAACGGCGACTGGCCCTTGATCTGCACTTCGTTGCGCGGCGTGTCGGGCAGGCTCTGCAACGCCACCGAGGCGACAATCTCCTTGCCCTGGCGGACGAGACCGACCTTGGCGGTGCCGCCGAGCGGCTTTGTGGCGAAGCGATAGTCGAAGGCGTTGGGATCTTCGATCTCCACCCCATCGACGGTGACGATCAGGTCGCCGGTCTTGATGCCGGCCTTGGCGGCAGGGCCGTCGGCGGCGACGTTGGCGACCAGCGCGCCGCTCGGACGCTTGAGCCCGAGGCTCTCGGCGATCTCCGGCGTCACTTCCTGCAGCTTGGCGCCGAGCCACGGCCGCTTCACCAGGCCGCTGCCGCCCTCGGCCGAGGTGACAACGACCCGAACCATGTTGGCGGGAATTGCAAAGCCGATACCCTGCGAACCGCCGGAGCGCGAATAGATCGCCGAATTGATGCCGACGAGGCGGCCGTTCATGTCGACCAGCGCGCCGCCGGAATTGCCGGGATTGATGGCGGCGTCGGTCTGGATGAAGAACTGATAATCGCTGATGCCGACCTGGGTGCGCGCCACCGCCGAGACGATGCCATGGGTCACGGTCTGGCCGACGCCGAACGGATCGCCGATCGCCAGCACCACGTCGCCGACCTGCAGCTCGTCCGAATTGGCGAATTCCAATGTCGGAAAGCGCTCGCTCGAGCCCTTGATTTTCAGCACGGCGAGATCGCTGCGCTGGTCCTTGAGCACGATGTCGGCTGGGAATTCGCGCTTGTCGGCGAGCGCGATCTTGACGTCGCTGGCGCCCTCGATGACGTGGTAATTGGTGACGATGAGGCCCGATGCGTCGACCAGGACGCCGGAGCCGAGCGAGCGCTGCACCATTTCCCGCGGCATGCCGCCACCGCCGAAGAACTGGCGGAAGAACGGGTCGGCCATGAATGGGTTCTGGTTCTCGACCACGTGGCTGGCATAGACGTTGACCACCGCCGGCGCCACGCGTTGCACCACCGGTGCATAGGACAGCTGGAGCTGAGCGGACGACGCCGGCACTTGGCGCTGCTGGGCGCCGGCGGGCGTGAGCAGGGTCGCAACGAGGAGACCAGCCGGGATAGCGGAAATGAGCGGACGCAGCATGCAAAAACCCCGATTCAATGCGGTTTTATATAGGCACCAAACCGGGGCTTTACCAGGGATCAGGGATCAGCAGTCAGGGATCAGGAATCAAGATGATTTTTTGCCTGATCCCTGATTGCTGATCCCTGATATCCTCACTCCTTCGGCGGCAACGTGCGCACCCAGGCGATGACGGCATCGAGATCGGCGTCGGTCATGTGGGCGTAATACGGATAGCCCATCGGGCCTTTCAGCTTGTTGCCGTCCTTGTCGATGCCCGTCGTGATTGCGCGCTTGATCTCGGCGTCGGTCCAGCCGCCGATGCCCTTGGTCTTGCTTGAGGTGATGTTGCGCGAGGTCGACACGCCCCAGGGGCCGGGGAATTCTTGTCCGCCGCGGGCGAGGTCCGCGGTCCAGTCATGCTGCCCTTTCACCATCGGCGTGTGGCATTCCATGCAATGGCCGATGGTGGCGAGATAAAAACCCTTCTTCATCGCATCGTTCAACATCGCCGGCGTATAGGGAGCCTCGGCGCCGGGGAAGACTTGGCGCGGCGCCGATATTTTGTAGATGGGATCGGGGACCTTGTTGCTGATCGGTTTGAGCGTGCGCAGATAGGCGACGATGGCGTCCATGTCGGCGTCGGTGATGATGTCGTAGAAGCCGGTCGGCATGACCGCGGCGATGGGCACGCCGCTCGGCCGCGTTCCGGTGCGCAACAGCTTCTTGATGTCGTCGTCGCTCCAGGCGCCGATGCCGGTCGCCTTGTCGGGCGTGATGTTCGGCGCGGTGACGTCGAACGGCGGCTCGTTGAAGCGCAGGCCGCCGGAAAAGTCCTTGCCCGCGACCACGTCCGGCGGACCTTTGGGCGAATGGCAATTGCCGCAGGTCATAATGGTGTTGACGAGATACGATCCGCGCTCGACCGGCGTGTCGGCATAAGCCGCGCCGGCGAGTGCAAGCGTAGCAAAAGACAATGTTGCAAGCCGTTTCATGATGCCCCTTCCCGATTCCCCCGCGACCACATTATTGCAGCGCGCGCCGGCCGCCAACCAAACCTGCGTTGTGCGCGCAAATGTCTCGTCTTGCGGATCTCGTCTTGCCGATATGGCCCGCAACAAAAAGGGCAGCGTGGCTGCCCTCAATGAAGATCGTATTTCTGTAGCTCTATGCCGCGGCGGGAGCGGTTTCTTCGGTCCGCGCTTGAACCGGACCGGAATCCTTGCCCTTGGCCTCGACGTCGCGATCGACGAACTCGATCACCGCGACCGGCGCGGAATCGCCGTAGCGGAAGCCGGCCTTCATGACGCGGGTATAGCCGCCGTCGCGGTCCTTGTAGCGCGGGCCGATCACCTCGAACAGTTTCTTGACCATGGCGAGGTCGCGCATCTGCGAGATCGCCTGGCGGCGCGCATGCAGGTCGCCGCGCTTGCCGAGCGTGACCAGCTTCTCGACGATCGGGCGCAAATCCTTCGCCTTGGGCAGCGTCGTCGTGATCTGCTCGTGCTTGATCAGCGACGCGCACAAATTCGCCAGCATCGCCTTGCGATGATCCGAGCGGCGGCTGAACTTGCGGTGGGTCTTGGCGTGACGCACGGACGCCTCCTTCGGAGACAGGGATCGGGGATCAGGTATCAGGGATCAAGAACAAGCCTGATCCCTGATTTCTGATGGCTGATACCTGCTCAGTAATGATCCTCAAAGCGCTTGGCGAGCTCTTCGATATTCTCCGGCGGCCAGCCGGGGACTTCCATGCCGAGATGCAGGCCCATCTGCACCAGCACTTCCTTGATCTCGTTGAGCGACTTGCGGCCGAAATTCGGCGTGCGGAGCATCTCGGCCTCGGTCTTCTGCACGAGATCGCCGATATAGACGATGTTGTCGTTCTTCAGGCAGTTTGCCGAACGCACCGACAGTTCGAGTTCGTCGACCTTCTTGAGGAACGCCGGGTTGAAGGCAAGATCGGGGATGGTCTCGCGCGCGGTCTCGCGCTTGGGCTCCTCGAAATTGACGAACACGTTGAGCTGATCCTGGAGGATGCGCGCCGCATAGGCGAGCGAGTCCTCAGGCGTGACCGCGCCGTTGGTCTCGATCGTCAGCGTCAGCTTGTCGTAGTCGAGGATCTGGCCTTCGCGCGTGTTCTCCACCTTGTAGGAGACCTTGCGCACCGGCGAATACAGGCTGTCGACCGGGATGAGCCCGATCGGTGCGTCTTCCGGCCGGTTGCGCTCGGCCGGCACATAGCCCTTGCCGGTGTTGACGGTGAATTCCATGCGGATCTCGGCGCCCTCGTCGAGCGTGCACAAGACGAGATCGGGATTGAGCACCACGACGTCGCCGACGGTCTGGATGTCGCTTGCCGTCACCGTGCCCGGACCCTGCTTCTTCACCACCATGCGCTTTGGGCCGTCGCCCTGCATCTTGATGGCGATGTCCTTGATGTTGAGCACGATGTCGGTCACGTCCTCGCGCACGCCTGCGATCGAGGAGAACTCGTGCAGCACGCCGTCGATATGCACCGATTGCACCGCGGCGCCCTGCAACGACGACAGCAGAATGCGCCGCAGCGCATTGCCGAGCGTCACGCCGAAGCCACGTTCGAGCGGCTCGGCGACCACGGTCGCCGAACGGCGCGTATCGCCGCCCGGGCTGACCTGCAGCTTGCTGGGCCTGATCAGTTCCTGCCAATTCTTTTGGATCGTCACGTTGTCACCCATCGCGTTGAGCGGCACGATCATCTCGCGCACCCCACTTCGCTCTGTGGGGGCATAATTGGTGCCATGTTCGAGCGGATGTTCCACATGTTCCATAAACCGGATGTCCTATACGCGCCGCCGCTTGCGCGGGCGGCAGCCATTGTGCGGGATCGGCGTCACGTCGCGGATCGACGTGATGGTGAAGCCCGCGGCCTGCAACGAACGCAGTGCCGATTCACGCCCAGAGCCTGGACCGGCGACTTCGACTTCGAGCGTGCGCATGCCGTGCTCCTGCGCCTTCTTGGCGGCGTCTTCGGCGGCAACCTGCGCCGCATACGGCGTCGATTTGCGCGAGCCCTTGAAACCCATGGTGCCCGACGACGACCAGGCGATGGTATTGCCTTGCACGTCGGTAATGGTGATCATGGTGTTGTTGAACGAGGCGTTCACGTGCGCCACGCCCGAGGCGATGTTTTTGCGTTCGCGTCGGCGGACGCGCGTAGCTTCTTTGCCCATTCTGAACCCTTCCGCGGATCGGTACCGGCCGTGCCGGCGCCGTCACATTTTCCTGTTTGGCGCAGTGTCCTGTTCGACGCGCTATTTCTTCTTTCCGGCAATGGCCTTGGCCGGACCTTTTCGGGTGCGTGCGTTGGTGTGGGTGCGCTGGCCGCGCACCGGCAGGCTGCGGCGATGACGCAGGCCGCGGTAGCATCCGAGATCCATCAGACGTTTGATGTTCATCGCCACTTCGCGCCGCAGGTCGCCTTCGACCATGTAGTCGCGGTCGATCACCTCGCGCAGCTGAAGCACTTCCTGGTCGGTCAGCTGCGACACCCGGCGCGACTCGGGCATCGATACTTTGTCTAGGATCTCCTTGGCCTTGGCGCCGCCGATGCCATAGATGTATTGCAGCGCGATCACGATGCGCTTGTTGGTCGGTAAGTTGACACCAGCAATACGGGCCAAGTCAGTTACTCCTTGTGCTCGCCGGTGCACGGACCATCCGTGGCACCCGGCCGCGTCCCCTCGGTTCCAACAATGTCACCTGAGAAGGCCACAAACGTAAAAAGCCAACGCCTGCCTGCCGTTGCGGCCTGGCATCGTTGCTAAATCTCCGCCTGGATATTTGACGCTTATTAATGGATTCCCTGCGCTTTCGTCAACCTCGGCTAGCGAATTCGTGTACGGATCGGCTCATGGACGGGCGGTTTCCCCACTTTTCGATTTTCGGGTCGCACTTTTGTGCGCTGCAGCGGCTTTGCGCAGGGTCGGTCCCCGTTTAGCGGATTTTTTTCCTAGGTGGCCGGCGGTTTTCGACTTTCGCGGCTTTGGTGCCACCTTCCCAGCGCCGTTGCGAGCGGACTTCGGCTTTGGCGCCGGCGGCTCGGAAGGCAGCGCTCTATCGATTGCAGCGGTGACGTCCGGTATCGGCGCCATGCCGTTAACCGTGCGCAGCATCTTTTGCTCGCGGTAATAGGCCACGAGCGGCGCGGTCAGTTGGCGGTAGGCCTCGAGCCGTTGCCGCAGCACCTCGGCGTTATCGTCCGAGCGCAACGGCTCGCCCCGCGCCGTCATCTCGGCGACGCGGTTTTCGATGCGCTTGAGCAGTGCCTCCTCATCGATGCGCAACTCGATCACTGCATCGAGCTTGATGCCGCGCTTCTTGAGCATGCGGTCGAGCGCCTTTGCCTGCGGCACGGTGCGCGGAAAACCGTCGAGGATGAAACCCTTGCGCGCATCGGGCTGTTCGATGCGCTCGGCGACGATGCTGACCACGATGTCATCGGGACAGAGATCGCCGCGCTCCATGATGTCTTTGACCTTGCGGCCGATCGGCGTCGCGGCTTTGACTGCCGCGCGCAGCATGTCTCCGGTGGAAAGCTGGACCAGTCCGTATTTGGCGACGAGACGCAGCGCTTGCGTTCCCTTGCCAGCCCCCGGCGGGCCGAGCAGGATCAGTCTCATCTACGGCGCCCCCTCAGTTTCGAACGCTTGATCAAGCCTTCGTATTGATGCGCCAGCAGGTAGCCCTGCACTTGCGCCACCGTATCCATGGTCACGCTGACGACGATCAACAGCGAGGTGCCGCCGAAATAAAACGGCACCGCGGCGTACGAGATCAGCATCTCCGGAAACAGACAGACGATCGCCAGATAGCCGGCGCCGACCACCGTGATGCGCGACAGCACATAATCGATGTACTCGGCGGTGCGTTCTCCGGGCCGGATGCCGGGGATGAAGCCGCCGTGCTTTTTCAGATTGTCGGCGGTCTCGGTCGGGTTGAACACGATCGCCGTATAGAAGAAGGCGAAGAACACGATCAGGCCGACATAGAGCGCGAGGAACAGCGGCCGCCCATGGGCGAGCTGGGTGGTGATGATGGTGAGCCAGCCCGGCCCCTGCCCGGCCGTGAAGTTGGCGATGGTCGTCGGCAACAGCAACAGCGACGAGGCAAAGATCGGCGGAATGACGCCCGACGTATTGAGCTTGAGCGGCAGGTGCGAGGACTGGCCCTCGAACATGCGGTTGCCGACCTGGCGTTTGGGATACTGGATCAACAGCCGGCGCTGCGCGCGCTCCATGAACACGATGAAGGTGATGACGGCGACCGCCATCACCAGCACGATGAGGATGAGTCCGGTCGAGAGCGCGCCTTGCCGGCCGAGCTCGAGCGTACCGGCGATGGCCGACGGCAGCTGCGCCACGATGCCCGACATGATGATCAGCGAGGTGCCGTTGCCGATGCCGCGCTGGGTGATCTGCTCGCCGAGCCACATCAGGAACATGGTGCCGCCGGTCAGCGTGATCACCGTCGAGATGCGAAAGAACATGCCCGGCGCCGCGACGACGGTGGCTGCCCCTTCGAGGCCGACCGCAATGCCATAGGCCTGCACGGCCGCCAGCAGCACCGTGAGATAGCGGGTGTACTGGTTGATGACCTTGCGGCCCTGCTCGCCCTCTTTCTTGAGCTGTTCGAGGGTCGGCGACACCGTCGTCATCAACTGGATGATGATGGAGGCCGAGATGTAAGGCATGATGTTCAGCGCGAAGATCGCCATGCGGTGGATGCCGCCGCCGGCAAACATATTGAACATCCCCAAAATGCCGCCGGACTGCTGCTGGAAAATCTGATCCCAGGCGGTCGGATCGATGCCGGGCAACGGGATGTAGGTGCCGAGGCGATAGACGAGCAGCGCGCCGAGCGTGAACCAAATGCGCTTCTTCAGCTCTTCGGCTTTGGCCAAGGCGCCGAAGTTGAGATTGGCTGCGAGTTGTTCTGCTGCAGAGACCATTTCCCGCTCCGAACCCCCTCTTCTACGTCACGGCGGGGCTTGTCCCCGACGCCTTGTCGCACAGGTAGAAATCGTGGATGCCCGGCACAAGGCCGGGCATGACGGCTGATCAGGCCGCCTGTTCGCTCGTATCCGCCTTGGGCGCGAGGATTTCGACCGAACCGCCGGCCTTCTCCACGGCGGCGACCGCCGATTTGGAGGCGCCGAACACCGAAAGCGTCACCTTGGCCTTGATCTCGCCGTCGCCGAGCAGCCGCACGCCGTCTTTGGCGCGGCGCAGGACGCCGGCCTTGACCAGCGCCGCGGCGTCGATCTTGGCCGCCGCATCGAGCAGGCCTGAGTTCGATCGCCGCCTGCAGCTTGCCGAGGTTCACCTCGTTGAGCTTGCGGGCGAATTTGACGTTCTTGAAGCCGCGCTTGGGGAGCCGGCGATGCAGCGGCATTTGGCCGCCCTCAAAGCCTTTGATGCGCACGCCGGAGCGCGCGGTCTGACCTTTGCCGCCGCGGCCGCCGGTCTTGCCCTTGCCGGAGCCGATGCCGCGGCCGATACGCTTCCTGGTCTGGCGGGCGCCCGGACGGCCGGAAAGTTCGTGCAGCTTCATTGCCTTCTCCAAATCCCTTCCTTGTCATGCCCCGCGACGGCGGGGCATCCAGTATTCGCGTGACGTATCGTGTTTACTGGATCGTCCGCCTTCGCGGACGATGACAATCGTCGCTACTTCTCCACCACTTCGACGAGATGCGCCACTTTGGCGATCATGCCGCGCGTTGCCGGCGTATCGACGAGCTCGGCGACACGGCCGATCTTGTTGAGCTTTAAGCCGACCAGCGTTTCACGCTGCCGATGATGACGGCGCGATGCGCTGCCGGTCTGCCGCACCTTGACGGTCTTGCCAGATGGTTTCCCGGTATTCATCGCCTGCTCCAAAACTTCAATCGGTTGCCGGTTCGGCATCGCCTTCGCGGCGGCGCGCCTGCAGGGCCGAGACCTTGACGTTGCGGCGGGCGGCGACCGAGCGCGGCGAATCCTGGCGCTTGAGCGCATCGAAAGTTGCGCGCACCACGTTGTATGGGTTCGACGTGCCGATCGATTTGGCCACCACGTCCTGCATGCCGAGCGTCTCGAACACCGCGCGCATCGGGCCGCCGGCGATGATGCCGGTGCCGGGGGGAGCTGCGCGCAGATAGACCTTGCCGGCGCCGTGGCGGCCGGCGACGTCGTGGTGCAGCGTGCGGCCTTCGCGCAACGGCACGCGGGTGAGCCCGCGCTTGGCGGCGTCGGTCGCCTTGCGGATCGCTTCCGGCACCTCGCGCGCCTTGCCGTGGCCGAAGCCGACCCGGCCTTTTTGGTCGCCGACCACCACCAGCGCGGCAAAGCCGAAGCGCCGTCCGCCCTTCACCACTTTCGCGACGCGGTTGATGTGGACGAGCTTGTCGACGAATTCGCTATCGCGTTCTTCGCGTCGGTGGGGATCACGTGCCATAAGTCTGTGCCATTTTTATCGGTCCAATTCGTTCGCTTTCCAGTGTTTCAGAAGTTCAGTCCGCCTTCGCGCGCTGCCTCGGCCAAAGCTTTCACCCGGCCGTGATAGAGGTAACCGCCGCGGTCGAATACCACGTCCTTGACGCCCTTCTCCTTGGCGCGCTCCGCGATCAGCTTGCCGACCGACTTGGCCGCGTCGACGCTGGCGCCGGTCTTTAAGCCTTCGCGCGCCGTTTTCTCGAGCGACGAAGCCGAAGCGAGCGTGACGCCCTCGTCGTCGTCGATCACCTGGGCGTAGATGTGCTTGGACGAACGGAACACGGTGAGCCGCTTGCGCTCGCCCGCCGCGCGGCGCAGCGTGCCGCGCACGCGGCCCTGACGGCGCAAAATTCTGTCGCTGAGCTTGGTCATCGAGCGGCTCCGTTACTTCTTCTTGCCTTCCTTGCGGAAGATGCGTTCGCCGGCATATTTGATGCCCTTGCCCTTGTAAGGCTCCGGCGGGCGATAGTCGCGAATCTCGGCGGCGACCTGGCCGACCTTCTGCCGGTCGCTGCCGGTGATCACGATCTCGACCGGCCGCGGCGTCGCAATGGTGATGCCTTCGGGGATCGGATAGACGATGTCGTGGCTATAGCCGAGCGCGATCTGCAGGTTCTTGCCCTGCACCGAGGCGCGATAGCCGACGCCGTTGATCTCGAGCCGCTGCTCGAAGCCCTTGGTGACGCCGGCGATCAGATTGGCGATCAGCGTGCGCGACGTGCCCCATTGCGAGCGGGCGCGCTTGGTTTCGAAACGTGGATCGACCTTGATCTGGCCGCCGTCGAGCTTGACGGCAACGTCATCGTGCAGCACGACCTGCAACGCGCCCTTCGGGCCTTTGATCTTGACCGTCTGGCCTTCCACGTTGGCGGTGATGCCGGACGGGACGGCGACTGGTTTTTTGCCGATACGGGACATCAGAACACCGTGCAGAGGATTTCGCCGCCGACATTGGCGTCGCGGGCGTCGTGGTCGGCCATGACGCCCTTCGGCGTCGAGACGATGGCGACGCCGAGACCGTTGTTGATGCGCGGCAGGTTCTTCACCGAGGTATAGACGCGGCGGCCGGGCTTGGAGATGCGCTCGATCTCGCGGATCACCGGCTCGCCGTCGAAATATTTCAGCTCGATGTCGAGCTCGGAGCGGCCTTCGCGCTCGGTCACCGAATAACCGCGGATATAACCCTCGGCCTTGAGCACTTCGAGCACGCTTTCGCGCAATTTCGAGCCCGGGCAGCTGACTTTGCCTTTGTTGCGCATCTGCGCATTACGGATGCGGGTCAACAGATCGCCGAGCGGATCGTTCATTGCCATCGTTGCGACCCTCCTTACCAGCTCGACTTCACGAGACCGGGGATCAGGCCCTTGGAGCCGAGATCCCGCAGCGCGATGCGCGACAGTTTGTGCTTGCGATAATAGCCGCGCGGCCGGCCGGTCATCTCGCAGCGGTTGCGGATGCGGGTGGCCGAGGAATTGCGCGGCATTTCGGCAAGCTTCAGCGTCGCGGCAAAGCGCTCTTCGACCGGCTTCGACTTGTCGCGCGCGATCGCTTTGAGCCGCGCGCGCCGGCCCGAGAATTTCTTCGTCATCCGGCGGCGCCGGTTGTTCTTCTCGATCGAACTCTTCTTCGCCATCTAGTGCTCCTCACGGTTCCGCGTCTGAGACTCGTCGAGCCTCACTGCCGGAACGGAAAATTGAATGCCGCCAACAGCGCGCGCGCTTCGTCGTCGTTGCGCGCGGTAGTGCAGACGGTGATGTCCATGCCCCAGATATCGGTCGCCTTGTCGTAGTCGATCTCCGGAAACACGATGTGTTCCTTGATGCCAAGCGTGTAGTTGCCGCGGCCGTCGAAGCTTTTCGGGTTGAGGCCGCGGAAATCGCGCACCCGCGGCAGCGCGATATTGATCAGCCGGTCGAGGAACTCGTACATCCGCGCCTTGCGCAAGGTCACCTTGCAGCCGATGGCCTGGCCGGTGCGCAGCTTGTAGGTGGCGATCGACTTGCGCGCCTTGGTCACGATCGCCTTCTGGCCGGCGATCAGGCCGAGATCGGCGGCCGCACCGTCGACCTTCTTGCGGTCGGCGACGCCTTCGCCGATGCCCATATTGATGACGACCTTGTCCAGCACCGGCACCTCGAAGCGGTTCTTGTAACCGAACTGCTCGGCGAGCTTGCTGCGGATCGCCTCTTCGAACTGCACCTTGAGCCGCGCCGGCACGCGCGGCTCGGGCTCGCGCGGCGCCGCCGGCTTGCCGGCCTTGGCGTCGGCTGAGCCCTTGTCGGCGCGGGCCTGTTTGGCCGCCTTCTTGTCGTCCTTGGCGGCTTTGACAGCCTGTTCGGCGCTCAACGGCCGCTGCTTATCCGGCTTTGTCGCCTGTTTGTCTTCGGTATCAGCCATCGATCTCGACTCCGGAACGCTTGGCGACGCGCACTTTCTTGCGATCGTCGTCCTTGCCGACATATTTGAAGCCGACCCGCGTCGGCTTGCCGTCCTTGGGGTCCGCCAGCGCGATGTTCGACAAGTGGATCGGCGCTTCCTTGGAAATGATGCCGCCCTCCTGCGAGGCGCTCTGCTTCTGGTGGCGCTTGACCACGTTGACGCCGCGCACCAGCGCGCGGCCGTCGGTGCGGCGCATCTCGATGACCTCGCCGGTGCGGCCCTTGTCGCGGCCCGCGATCACGATCACCGTGTCGCCTTTTTTGATCTTCGCCGCCATTACAGCACCTCAGGCGCAAGCGAGATGATTTTCATGTGGTTCTTGGCACGCAGCTCGCGCGGGACGGGTCCGAAGATGCGGGTGCCGACCGGCTCGTTCTGCGGCGTCATCAGCACCGCGGCGTTGCGGTCGAAGCGGATGATCGAGCCGTCGGCGCGCTTGATGTCCTTGGAGATGCGCACGATCACGGCCTTCATCACGTCGCCCTTCTTGACCCTGCCGCGCGGGATGGCCTCTTTCACCGAGACGACGATGACGTCGCCGATGGTGGCGTATTTGCGCTTCGAGCCGCCCAGCACCTTGATGCACATGACGCGGCGCGCGCCGGAATTGTCCGCCACGTCGAGATTGGATTGCATCTGGATCATGGGCTACCCCACACTCGCTTGATTTCTAGGCTCACGATGCCTTCTTCTTCTCGCCCCGAACCACCGCCCAGCGCTTGAGCTTGGAAATCGGCGCGTGCTCCTCGATCCACACCATGTCGCCGACCTTGAACTCGTTGTTCTCGTCGTGCGCGTAGTATTTCTTGGTCCGGCGTACCGTCTTCTTGAACAAGGGATGGGTGAAGCGGCGCTCGACGCGCACGACCACTGTCTTCGCCTGCTTGTCGCTCACTACGACGCCTTGAAGGGTACGCTTCGGCATTTTTTCGTCCTCTTACTTCTTCGGCGCGCCGGAGCGCTTGTTCTTCGCGACGGTTTTCAGCCGCGCGATGTCGCGCCGCACTTCGCGCACGCGCGAGGTATTCTCCAACTGGCCCGTGGCGCGCTGGAAGCGCAGGTTGAACTGCTCCTTCTTCAGCTTGAGCACCTCGTCGTCGATCTGATCGATCGTCATCGCTCTGATGTCGGTCGCTTTCATGTCACGCCTACTCGCTGATCCGTTCGATGAAACGGGTCTTGATCGGCAGCTTGGCGGCAGCGAGCGCCAGCGCCTCCTTGGCGACCTGCACGGGCACGCCGTCGATCTCGAACAGGATGCGGCCGGGTTTGACGCGTGCCACCCACAGTTCGGGCGTGCCCTTGCCCGAGCCCATGCGCACTTCGAGCGGCTTCTTCGACACCGGCACGTCGGGGAACATGCGGATCCAGACTCGGCCGGAACGTTTCATGTGCCGCGTCAGTGCCCGCCGCGCCGCCTCGATCTGGCGTGCGGTGACGCGGTCGGGCTCCATCGCCTTGAGCCCGAATTGGCCGAAAGCCAGATTGACCGCGCTCGTGGCGATGCCGTGGATGCGGCCCTTGTGGGCTTTGCGGAATTTGGTGCGTACCGGTTGCAGCATGATTTTGCGCCTTTATCGATCCCGTTTGCTCACGCTGCATCCCGGCGCGGCCGGCCGGCGTCGCCCTCGGCCATCTTCTTGTCTTGCGCCATCGGGTCGTGCTCCATGATCTCGCCCTTGAAGATCCAGACTTTCACGCCGCAGGTGCCGTAGGTGGTGAACGCGGTCGCCACGCCGTAATCGACGTCGGCGCGCAGGGTGTGCAACGGCACGCGCCCTTCCCGATACCATTCCATCCGTGCGATTTCGGCGCCGCCGAGCCGGCCGGAGCAGTTGATGCGGATGCCGCCGGCGCCGAGCCGCATCGCCGATTGCACGGCGCGCTTCATCGCGCGACGAAAGGCCACTCTGCGCTCGAGCTGCTGCGCGATCGATTCGGCGACCAGTTGCGCGTCGAGCTCGGGTTTACGGATTTCGATGATGTTGATGACCACGTCGCTGTCGGTCAGCGCCGCCACCTTGCGGCGCAGCTTCTCGATGTCGGCGCCCTTCTTGCCGATGACGACGCCCGGCCGGGCCGAATGGATGGTGACGCGGCATTTCTTGTGCGGGCGCTCGATGACGATCTTCGACACCGCGGCCTGCTTGAGCTCTTTCATCAGCGCCTTGCGGATTTCCATGTCCTCGTGCAGCAGCGTGCCGTAGCTCGTCTTGCCGGCATACCACCGCGAGTCCCAGGTGCGGTTGATGCCAAGCCGAAGCCCGACCGGATTGACTTTTTGACCCATGGTCTTCTCCTAACCGCGTCCCGTTACTGCGCCGCCGCCTCGACCTCACGCACCACGATGGTGAGATGAGCGAACGGCTTGGTAATTGCTCCCATGCGGCCGCGACCGCGCGAACTCGTGGCGCTTGATCACCAGCGACTTGCCGACATGAGCCTCGACAACGACGAGATCGTCGACGTCGAGATCGTGATTGTTCTCGGCGTTGGCGATCGCCGATTCCAGGCATTTGCGCACGTCGCGCGCGATGCGCTTGCGCGAAAACTCGAGATCCGCGAGCGCGGTCGCGACCTTTTTGCCGCGGATGAGTTGGGCCAGAAGGTTGAGCTTCTGCGGGCTGATCCGCAGCATGCGGGCGACCGCCTTGGCTTCGGTGTCGGCGAGCGCGCGCTCGCGCTTTTTCTTGCTCATGACAAAACCTCTCCCCGCCTCACGACGTGCCGCCGGCAGGTGCCGCCGGCGCGGCCGGTGCCGCACCCGACGCACCGCCTGGCGCGCTGGCGCGTTTGGCCTTGCGATCCGACGAATGGCCGTAGAACGAGCGGGTCGGCGAGAACTCACCGAATTTGTGGCCCACCATTTCCTCGGTGACGACCACCGGGATGTGCTTCTGGCCGTTGTAGACGCCGAAAGTCAGCCCGACGAACTGCGGCAGGATGGTCGAACGCCGCGACCAGATGCGGATCATCTCGTGGCGGCCTGACGAGCGCGCGGTATCCGCCTTTTTCAGCAGATAGCCGTCGACAAACGGGCCTTTCCAAACCGAACGCGCCATGATCGCTCCTGACTTCTCTCTTTAGGTCTTCTTCCGCGCGTGGCGGCTTGCCATGATGAATTTCGCGGTGCGCTTGTTCTTGCGCGTCTTCTTGCCCCTGGTCGGCTTGCCCCATGGCGTCACCGGATGCCGGCCGCCACGCGTTCGCCCGCCGAGCGGATGGTCGACCGGGTTCATGGTCTCGCCGCGCACATGACCGCGCCGGCCCATCCAGCGGCTGCGTCCGGCCTTGCCGATCGAGATATTCATGTTGTCCGGGTTGGACACCGCGCCGACGGTGGCGATGCAGCGGCCGTGCACCAGGCGCTGCTCGCCGGAATTCAATCGCAAGATCACATATTCGCCGTCGCGGCCGACGATCTGCGCGTAAGTGCCGGCCGAGCGCGCGATCTGGCCGCCCTTGCCGATCTTGATCTCGATATTGTGGACGATGGTGCCGACCGGAATATTGGCGGCCGGCATGGCATTGCCGGGCTTGACGTCGACATGCTCGCCGGCAACCACCGTGTCGCCGACCGAGAGCCGCTGCGGCGCCAGGATATAGTCGAGCTCGCCGTCCTCGTATTTGATCAGCGCGATGAAAGCGGTGCGGTTCGGATCGTATTCGAGCCGCTCGACCTTGGCCGGCGTGTCGAACTTGCGGCGCTTGAAGTCGATCTTGCGGTAGGCCTGCTTGTGGCCGCCGCCACGATAGCGAGACGTGATGTGGCCGTTGTTGTTGCGGCCGCCGGTCGAGTTCTTGCCTTCGGTCAGCGCTTTGACCGGCTTGCCGGAATAGAGCGCGGAGCGGTCGACCAGCACCAGCTGGCGCTGGCCCGGCGTGACAGGATTATATTGCTTCAGTGCCATCCCGCCGCTCCCTTACAGACCCGTGGTCACGTCGATCGATTGACCTTCTTCGAGGGTCACGATGGCGCGCTTGCTGTCGGACTGCAGCCCGCGGCGGCCCTTGAAGATCTTCCACTTGCCGCGCCGGCGCAGCGTGTTGACGCTTTTCACTTTGACGTCGAACAGCTTCTCGACCGCTTCCTTGATTTGCGGCTTGGTCGCGGTCATGGCGACCTTGAACATCACCTTGTTGTGCTCCGACGCGTTCGTCGCCTTCTCGGTGATGAGCGGGGCGATGATGACGTCGTAATGGCGCGGATCGGTGGTGGTCATTTGAAGCGCGCCTCCAACGCATCGACCGCGGCCTTGGTCAGAACCAGCTTATGCCGCCGCATGATGTCGTAGACGTTGATGCCGGCCACCGGCAGCACGTCGATGTTCGGGATATTGCGCGCGGCAGTACGAACATTCGCGGCGAGCTCGGCGCCGTCGATCAACAGCGCGTTGGACAAGCCGAGTTTTTCGAACTGGCTGCGCAGCGCCTTGGTCTTGGCGTCCTTCACGCTCAGCGCCTCGATGACGATGATGCCGTCATCCTTGGCCTTGGCGGAGAGCGCATGCTTGAGCGCCAGCGCGCGAACTTTCTTCGGCAGTCCGATCTCGTGGCTGCGGGTCTGCGGGCCGAACGAGCGGCCGCCGCCGCGAAACAGATTGACGCGCGCCGAACCGTGACGCGCCGAGCCGGTGCCCTTCTGCCGGTACATCTTCTTACCGGTGCGGTGGATGTCGGCGCGGTTCTTCACCTGGTGGGTGCCGGCCTGGCGCTTGGCCAATTGCCACACCACGCAGCGATGAATGAGGTCGGTGCGCGGCTCGAGCCCGAAAATAGTGTCGGACACGGTGACCGAGCCGGATTTCTTGCCGTCGAGCGACGTGATCTTCAGTTCCATGTCACGCGCTCCCTGCATCTTGCCCGACTGCGACAGGGGCCGTCGATTCATTGTCGGCGAGCTTGAACTTGCCGGGCTTCGGCACGCCGTCCGGCAGCCTCTTCTTCACCGCGTCGCGCACCGTGATCCAGCCGCCTTTGACGCCGGGCACGGCGCCCTCGACCATGATGAGGCCGCGCGCCACGTCGGTCTGCATGACTTTGAGATTGAGCGTGGTCACCCGGTCGACACCGAGATGGCCGGGCATTTTCTTGTTCTTGAACGTCTTGCCGGGATCCTGACGACCGCCGGTCGAGCCGATCGAGCGGTGCGAGATCGATACGCCATGGCTCGCCCGCAGTCCGGAGAAATTCCAGCGCTTCATGCCGCCGGCAAAGCCCTTGCCGGTCGAAGTGCCGGTGACGTCGACATATTGGCCGACGACGAAATGATCCGCCGTAATCTCGGCGCCGACCGG
Source organism: uncultured Alphaproteobacteria bacterium (assembly GCA_963724715.1). Lineage (GTDB taxonomy): Bacteria > Pseudomonadota > Alphaproteobacteria > Rhizobiales > Xanthobacteraceae > BOG-931. The sequence goes on from CAVRVV010000010.1 coordinate 430,760, forward strand.
GATCAGGCCGTCATCGTCGACGCGGAACTCGGCCAGCTTGCGCTTGGGTTCGACCTTGGCGACGGCGAAGTGGCCGCGGTCGGCCTTGGTGGTGCGCTGCACCTTGCGTTGGCCGGCGCCGAGCTGCAGCGCCACATAGCCGTTCTTGTCCTTGGTGCGGTGGGCGATGACCTGGCAATTGCCGAGGCGAAGCACCGTCACCGGCACATGCTCGCCTGCCTCGGTGAAGAGGCGCGTCATCCCGACCTTCTGTGCCAGCACTCCGGAACGCATGTGTCTATTCCCTAATCGCGCCTTAGAGCTTGATCTCGACGTCGACGCCGGCGGCAAGGTCGAGCTTCATCAGCGCATCGACGGTTTGCGGCGTCGGATCGACGATATCGAGCAAGCGCTTATGCGTGCGCATCTCGAACTGCTCGCGGCTCTTCTTGTCGATATGCGGCGAGCGGTTGACCGTGAACTTCTCGATCTTGGTCGGCAGCGGGATCGGCCCGCGCACCTGCGCGCCGGTGCGCTTCGCCGTATTGACGATCTCGCGCGTCGACGCATCGAGGATGCGGTGATCGAACGCCTTGAGCCGAATTCTTATGTTCTGACCGTTCATGATACCGCTCTTGAAAAGAGGATGCCCCGCTTTTGCAGGGCATGACGCTCCATTACTCGACGATGCTCGCCACCACGCCGGCGCCGACGGTGCGACCGCCCTCGCGAATGGCGAAGCGCAGCTTCTCTTCCATGGCGATCGGCACAATCAGGGTGACTTCCATGGCGATGTTGTCGCCCGGCATCACCATCTCGGTGCCTTCCGGCAAGGTCACTACGCCGGTCACGTCGGTGGTGCGGAAGTAGAATTGCGGCCGGTAGTTGGTGAAGAACGGTGTGTGACGGCCGCCCTCCTCCTTGGTGAGGATGTAGGCCTCGGCCTTGAACTTGGTGTGCGGCTTGACCGAACCCGGCTTGCACAGCACCTGGCCGCGCTCGACCTCTTCGCGTTTGGTGCCGCGCAGCAGGCAACCGACGTTATCGCCGGCCTCGCCCTGATCGAGCAGCTTGCGGAACATTTCGACGCCGGTGACGACCGTCTTCAGCGTCGGCTTGATGCCGACGATCTCGACTTCCTCGCCGACCTTGATGACGCCGCGCTCGATACGGCCGGTGCACACCGTGCCGCGGCCGGAGATCGAGAACACGTCTTCGACCGGCATCAGGAACGGCTGATCCTTCGGGCGTTCCGGCTGCGGGATGTTTTCATCGACCGCCTTCATCAGCTCGAAGATCGCTTCCTTGCCGAGTTTCGGATCCTTGTCCTCGAGCGCCATCAGCGCCGAGCCCTTGATCACCGGGATCTTGTCGCCGGGGAATTGGTACTTGGACAGAAGCTCGCGGACTTCGAGCTCGACGAGCTCGAGGAGTTCCGGATCGTCGACCATGTCGACCTTGTTGAGGAACACGACCAGCGCCGGCACGCCGACCTGGCGGGCGAGCAGGATGTGCTCGCGGGTCTGCGGCATCGGGCCGTCGGCGGCGCTCACCACCAGGATGGCGCCGTCCATCTGCGCGGCACCGGTGATCATGTTCTTCACATAGTCGGCGTGGCCGGGGCAGTCGACATGCGCGTAATGCCGCTTGTCGGTCTCGTATTCGACGTGCGCGGTGGCGATGGTGATGCCGCGCGCCTTCTCTTCCGGCGCCTTGTCGATCTGGTCGTAGGCCGTATAGGTCGCCTGACCCTTCTCGGCCAAGACCTTGGTGATCGCCGCCGTCAACGACGTCTTGCCGTGGTCGACGTGCCCGATGGTGCCGATATTGCAATGCGGCTTGGTGCGGTTGAATTTTTCCTTGGCCATGAGACTCTCCGTTGCGACTCTCGGTCTTACCCTTGTGAATGATTATCCGGCGAACTTCGCCTGGACCTCTTCGGCGATGGCTTTCGGCACTTCAGCGTAGTGGTCGAATTGCATCGTGAACGTGGCGCGCCCCTGTGACATGGAGCGCAGATTGTTGACGTAGGAGAACATGTTGGCGAGCGGCACCATCGCGTTGATGACGTTGGCGTTGCCGCGCATGTCCTGGCCCAGAATCTGGCCGCGGCGCGAATTGAGGTCGCCGATGACCGAGCCGGTATAGTCCTCCGGCGTCACCACCTCGACCTTCATGATCGGCTCGAGCAGCACCGAGCCGCCCTTTGCCAGCGCCTCGCGCATCGCAGCGCGTCCCGCGATCTCGAACGCCATGGCCGACGAATCGACGTCGTGCGAATCGCCGTCGATCAGCGACACCTTGATATCGACCACCGGAAAGCCGGCGATCACGCCTGACGTCAATTGGCCTTCGAGACCTTTCTCGACCGCCGGGATGAACTCCCTCGGCACCGAGCCGCCGACGATCTCGTTCTCGAACGCAAAGCCCGCGCCGGGCGTATTCGGCTCGGCAACGATCTTGATGCGCGCAAACTGGCCGTGGCCGCCGGTCTGCTTCTTGTGCACGTAGTCGACCGTGGCGGACCGGGAAATCTTCTCGCGATAGGCGACCTGCGGCGCGCCGATATTGGCGTCGACCTTATAGGTGCGCCTGAGGATATCGACCTTGATGTCGAGATGCAGCTCGCCCATGCCCTTGATGATGGTCTGGCCGGATTCCTGGTCGGTATGGACGCGGAACGACGGATCCTCGGCCACGAGCTTGGCCAGCGCGACGCCGAGCTTCTCCTGGTCGGCCTTCGACTTCGGCTCGATGGCGATCTCGATCACCGGATCGGGGAATTCCATCTTTTCCAGGATCACCGGCTTCTGCGAATCGCACAGCGTGTCGCCGGTGCGGACCTCTTTGAGGCCCGCCAGCGCCACGATGTCGCCGGAGAAGGCTTCCTTGATGTCTTCGCGGTTGTTGGCGTGCATCAGCAGCATGCGGCCGACGCGCTCTTTGCGTTCCTTGGTCGAGTTCATCACGCCGGTGCCGCTTTCGAGCTTGCCCGAATAGATGCGGCAGAAGGTGATGGTGCCGACGAACGGATCGTCCATGATCTTGAACGCCAACAGCGCCATCGGCTCGGAATCCAACGCCTTGCGCTCGACCTCGTTGCCCTTGAGATCGATACCCTTCACCGGCGGCACGTCGACCGGCGACGGCAGGTAATCGACCACGGCGTCGAGCAGCGGCTGCACGCCCTTGTTCTTGAAGGCGGAGCCGCAAAACACCGGAAAGAACTTGCTGGCAATGGTCGCTTGGCGAACGAGGCGCTTGAGCGTCGCCTCGTCGGGCTCCTTGCCTTCGAGATACGCGGTCATGGCGTCGTCATCGAGCTCGACGGCGGCTTCGACCAGCTTCTCGCGATATTCCTTGGCCTGATCCAGCATGTCGGCCGGAATTTCGACGTCGTGATATTTGGCGCCGAGCGTCTCTTCGTCCCACACCACGCCGACCATGCGCACGAGATCGATAATGCCCTTGAAGCCCGCCTCGGCCCCGATCGGCAGCTGCAGCGCGACCGGCTTGGCGCCGAGACGATCGACGATGTCCTTGAGGCACTGGAAATAATCCGCGCCGATCTTGTCCATCTTGTTGCAGAACACGATGCGCGGCACGTTATAACGGTCGCCTTGCCGCCAGACCGTCTCGGTCTGCGGCTCCACGCCCTGATTGGAATCGAGCACGCACACCGCGCCGTCGAGCACGCGCAATGAGCGCTCCACCTCGATGGTGAAGTCGACATGGCCGGGGGTGTCGATGATGTTGAGCCGCTTGCCGTTCCACAGCGCGGTGGTCGCGGCCGACGTGATGGTGATGCCGCGCTCCTGCTCCTGCTCCATGAAATCCATGGTCGCGGCGCCGTCATGCACCTCGCCCATCTTGTGGCTCTTGCCGGTGTAATAGAGGACGCGTTCGGTCGTCGTCGTCTTGCCGGCATCGATGTGAGCCATGATGCCGAAGTTACGATAGTCCTCGATGGGGTGCGTGCGGGGCATTGTTCTGGGGTCCTTCGCTGTCGCCGGCTTACCAGCGATAGTGCGAGAACGCGCGGTTGGCTTCCGCCATCCGGTGCGTGTCTTCGCGCTTCTTAACGGCGTTTCCCCTGTTATTCGATGCGTCGAGCAGTTCTGCGGACAGCCGCTCGGTCATTGTCTTTTCGTTGCGCTCGCGCGCCGCCGAGATGATCCAGCGGATGCCGAGCGCCTGACGACGCGAGGTGCGCACTTCGACCGGCACCTGATAGGTGGCGCCGCCGACGCGGCGCGAGCGCACTTCGATCGACGGCATGACGTTGTCGAGCGCCTGCTGGAACACGGCGACCGGGCTCTGCCTGGTCTTGCCCTCGATGATGTCGAGCGCGCCATAGACGATCGTCTCCGCCGCCGACTTTTTGCCGGCGTGCATCACCGAGTTCATAAATTTCGTGACCACGACGTTCCCGAATTTCGGGTCCGGCTGGATCTCACGCTTATCGGCCTTGTGACGGCGGGACATCTCGTCTTTCCTTCGTCATGGCCGGGCTTGTCCCGGCCATCCACGTCTTCCCTTGCGTTCTCCGGCTCACGCCGGCTCTCAAACTGCCTCTCGAGTTCCCCGGGTCTCGCTCCGCTCGCCCGGGGATCTACGCAAAAAGGCCGACTACTTCGGCCTTTTTGCTCCGTACTTCGATCGCCGCTGCTTGCGGTTTTTTACGCCTTGCGTGTCGAGCACACCGCGCAGGATGTGATAGCGCACGCCGGGCAGATCCTTGACGCGGCCGCCGCGGATCATGACCACCGAGTGCTCCTGGAGGTTATGACCTTCGCCCGGGATGTAGCCGATCACTTCGAAGCCGTTGGTCAGCCGCACCTTGGCGACCTTGCGCAGCGCCGAGTTCGGCTTCTTCGGCGTCGTGGTGTAGACGCGCGTGCAGACGCCGCGCTTTTGCGGGCTCTGCTGCAGAGCCGGCACCTTCTTCTTCGCGTGCTGCGTCACCCGCGGCTTGCGAATGAGCTGGTTGATCGTCGGCATGTGTCTCTTCACTCCAGACGGGGCTTACGCCCCTTTGCCAAAACTCAATCCGCAGGCTTTGACGCGAATCCATTCGCGCAAAACCAAATCGCGCCATCCGCTTCCCGAGGCGGAAGGGCGCTTGGTCTTCGCAGAGGACCACGCCGTTAAGCGCGGTCATGCCCCGATAATCTGACTTCCGAAGCCAGAGGCAGCGTTTGAGCTTCCTTCGTCGAGGCGTCGCGCCGAATCCCGTCTACCGACAGAATAGCATCGGAGCCAAGAAAGCGATTAACTTTCAATAGCTTATGCGGGGACCCGGCAGGGCCGTTCCGACTGGCGAAGCTCACCGCCTGCCGTAAAGTGCGCGGTATGTATCGGCGCTACCGCTCCAAGTCAAGCCGATATGGGCATGAAAGCGCGATGGCGCAAGCACATCTGCGCCGTTCGCGGCCCCAAATTACCCCGGCTCCATGCCTTTGGCGCGGATGATCCGCGCCACCTCCGGCGTGGCCATAAAGGCAATCAATGCGGTCGCTGTGCCACTCTGCTTGCTGCCTGGAGCGAGACCCGCGGCGTAGACGATAATGTTCTGCAGTTCGCCCGGCAGCGGGCCGACCAGCTCGGCGCCCTTGACGGGGAGGATGGCGACGATCTGCTGCATGCCGATTTCGGCCTCGCCGTCGGCGACGATCTCGGCCACCGGGCGGCTGGTCAGCTTGGTTTTCGGCTTCATTTCGTCGGCAATGCCGAGGCGGACCAGCAAATCCGCGATATAGGCGCCGCTCGGGCCGTCGCTGTAACCGATCGTTCGTGCCTGCTGCAGCGTCCGTCTGAGTGCGGCAACGGTACCGATATCCGGCTTCGGCGCGCCGGCGCGGACCGCGAGACCGACCGCCGAGCGCGTGATGTCGGTTTGCGTGCCGGCGGCGATGTTGCCCGTTTGCGCCAGCGCGTCGAGCTCCGGCCGCGGCAGGAGCGCCATATCGAACGCGGCGCCGTCCTCGATTTCCTTTTTCAGCACCGAGGTCAGCGCGAATTTGATCTCGACCTTCGCGCCGTTCGCACGCTCGAACAGCGGCACCACTTCGACCATGAGCGATTTCATGGCGCCGCCAGAGAGGATTTTGATGGTGGACATGGTCTGATTGTAGCCCGGCTTGAGCCAACGGGTCCGGCCCGAAGTGGCCGGCCCGATGACAGGCTCCGCGAAAGCCGGGGACGATGGTCCGGCTCGCATGCCGATCCCGGGTTTCGCTTCGCTCAACCCGGGCTACGAAAAAGGGCCGCCAACGTGGCGGCCCTCGATCTTGTATGCAGCGGGATTACTCCGCCGCCGGCAGTGCCGCGGGCTCCGCGGCGGCTTCGGCCCGCAGCGCCGCCTCTTTCTCGCGCTCGGCGAGAATGAGCGCGTCGCGTTTGACGGCGACTTCGCGGATCTTGTTCATCATCGCGCCGGTGCCGGCGGGGATCAGCCGGCCGACGATGACGTTCTCCTTGAGCCCATCGAGCGTGTCGGCCTTGCCGTTGACCGCGGCCTCGGTGAGCACGCGCGTCGTCTCCTGGAACGACGCCGCCGAGATGAACGAGCGCGTCTGCAGCGAGGCCTTGGTGATGCCGAGCAGCACCGGATGCGCGGTCGCGGGCTTCTTGCCCTCGGCCACGAAGCGGGTGTTGGTCTCGTCGAACTCGGTCCTGTCGACCTGATCGCCCTGGATCAGGTCGGTCTCGCCGGAGTCCTCGATTTCGACCTTCTGCAGCATCTGCCGCACGATCACTTCGATGTGCTTGTCGTTGATCGCGACGCCTTGGAGCCGGTAGACGTCCTGGATCTCGTTGACGAGGTAGCCAGCAAGCTCCTCGACGCCCTTGATCGCCAGGATGTCATGCGGCGCCGGGTTGCCTTCGACGATATAGTCGCCCTTCTCGATGAGATCGCCGTCCTGCAGATGGATGTGCTTGCCCTTGGGAACCAGATACTCCCTGGGCTCCTCATCCTTGCCGGCCGGCTCGATGGTGATGCGCCGCTTGTTCTTGTAGTCGCGGCCGAAACGCACCGTGCCGGAAATCTCGGCGATGACCGCCAATTCCTTCGGCCGCCGCGCCTCGAACAGCTCCGCCACCCGCGGCAGACCGCCGGTGATGTCGCGCGTCTTGGCGCTTTCGGTCGGGATACGGGCGATGACGTCGCCGGCGCCGACATGCACGCCGGGGTCGACCGAGATGATGGCGTCCACTGCCAAGAGCGAGCGGGCGTCGCCACCGCGGCTAAGCTTGAGGATCTTGCCGTCCTTGCCTTTGACCACCAGCGCGGGGCGCAGGTCCTGCTGGCCGCGGGCGGAGCCCGAGCGCCAATCGATGACCACGCGCTTGGCAATGCCGGTCAACTCGTCGAGCGTCTCGGTCAACGACTGACCTTCGACAAGATCCTCGTAGCCGATGATGCCATCGACCTCGGTGAGGATCGGGCGGGTATAGGGATCCCACTCGGCGATGCGCTGGCCACGCTTGATGTGATCGCCTTCGTCGACCTTCAGCCGCGCGCCGTAGGTAATACGGTGCACGGCACGCTCGGTGCCGTCGGGATCGGTGACGGCAACGATGAGGTTGCGGCTCATCGCGATCAGGTCGCCGTCCGAATTCTTGGCAGCGTTGCGGTTCTTGATCTTGATGGTGCCTTCGAAGTTCGAACTCGACGAACGACTGCTCGGAGATCTGCGCCGCGCCGCCGATATGGAACGTGCGCATGGTGAGCTGGGTGCCCGGCTCGCCGATCGACTGCGCAGCGATGACGCCCACCGCCTCGCCCATATTGACCGGGGTGCCACGGGCGAGATCGCGCCCGTAGCACAGGCCGCAGACGCCGCTGCCGGTCTCGCAGGTGAGCACGGAGCGTATCTTGATCTCCTGCACGCCGGCATTGACCAGCTTCTCGACGTGCTGCTCCTCGAGCAGGGTCGCGTTCGGCACCAGGACGTCGTTACCCGACGGGTCGCGCACGTCCTCAGCCGTGGTGCGGCCGAGGATGCGGCTTGCCAGCGAGGCGACGACGGTGCCGGCGTCGATGATCGCCCGCACCTTGATGCCGCGCGTCGTGCCACAGTCCACATCGGTGATGATGCAGTCCTGCGCTACGTCGACCAGGCGCCGCGTCAGATAGCCGGAATTGGCCGTCTTGAGCGCCGTGTCGGCGAGGCCCTTGCGGGCGCCATGGGTCGAGTTGAAGTACTCGAGCACCGAGAGGCCTTCCTTGAAGTTCGAGATGATCGGGCTCTCGATGATCTCGCCACTCGGCTTCGCCATAAGCCCGCGCATGCCGGCGAGCTGACGCATCTGCGCCGGCGAGCCGCGCGCGCCGGAATGCGCCATCATGAAGATCGAGTTGACCTGGGCTTCCGCGCCCTTCTCCGCCGGCCGCGACGTCGAGATCTCCTTCATCATCGCTTCGGCGATGGTTTCGGTGCACTTCGACCAGGCGTCGACCACCTTGTTGTATTTCTCGCCCTGGGTGATGAGGCCGTCGTTGTATTGCTGCTCGAACTCCTTGACGAGGTCGCGCGTCTTCTCGACGGTCGCCTTCTTGGAGTGCGGCACCACCATGTCGTCCTTGCCGAACGAGATGCCGGCCTTGAACGCGTGGTGGAAGCCGAGCGCCATGACGCGATCGCAGAAGATCACGGTCTCCTTCTGACCGCAGTGGCGATAGACCGTGTCGATCATGCCGGAGATTTCGCGCTTGGTCATGAGCTTGTTGGCGAGGTCGAACGGCGTCTTCGCCAGCTTCGGCAATACCGAACCGAGAATGACGCGGCCCGGCGTCGTCTCATACCAGCGTGACACCGGCTTGCCGTCCTCGCCGATGCCGTTCCAGCGATACTTGATCTTGCTGTGCAGCCCGACGGCCTTCTGTTGCAACGCCTGCTCGACTTCGCTGGTTTCGCGATAGAAGCCCTGTACGGCGTTGAACTTCTTCGGGTCCTTTTTGAGCTCTTCCTCCGAGTGCAGTTCGAGCTTCCATTGGCCCGGACCGTTGTCATTCATGATCGAGAGGTAGTAGAGACCGAGCACGATGTCCTGCGACGGCACGATGATGGGCTGGCCGTTGGCCGGATGCAGGATGTTGTTGGTCGACATCATCAAGACGCGCGCTTCGAGCTGCGCCTCGAGCGACAACGGCACGTGCACCGCCATCTGGTCGCCGTCGAAGTCGGCGTTGAACGCCGCGCAAACCAGCGGATGCAGCTGGATCGCCTTGCCTTCGATCAGCACCGGCTCGAACGCCTGGATGCCGAGGCGATGCAAGGTCGGCGCGCGGTTGAGCAGCACCGGATGCTCGCGGATCACCTCGTCGAGGATATCCCAAACCTCGGGCTTCTCCTTCTCCACGAGCTTCTTGGCCTGCTTCACCGTCGTCGACAGGCCCTTGGCGTCGAGCCGCGAATAGATGAACGGCTTGAACAGTTCGAGCGCCATCTTCTTCGGCAGCCCGCACTGGTGCAATTTCAATTCCGGTCCGACCACGATCACCGAACGGCCGGAATAGTCGACGCGCTTGCCGAGCAGGTTCTGCCGGAAGCGGCCTTGCTTGCCTTTGAGCATGTCGGCAAGCGACTTCAACGGGCGCTTGTTGGCGCCGGTGATGACGCGGCCGCGGCGGCCGTTGTCGAACAATGCGTCGACCGCCTCTTGGAGCATCCGCTTCTCGTTGCGGATGATGATGTCGGGCGCGCGCAGCTCGATCAGCCGCTTCAAGCGGTTGTTGCGGTTGATGACGCGCCGGTAGAGGTCGTTGAGGTCGGACGTGGCGAAGCGGCCGCCGTCGAGCGGCACCAGCGGACGCAAATCCGGCGGGATCACCGGCACGTGCGTCAGGATCATCCATTCCGGCTTGTTGCTGGACTGGGTGAACGCCTCGATCAACTTGAGCCGCTTGGCGAGCTTTTTCGGCTTGAGCTCGGAGGTCAATTCGATGATCTCCTGGCGCAGATCGGCCGCCATCTTCTCGAGATCGAGGGCTTTGAGCATCTCGCGGATCGCTTCGGCGCCGATCATGGCGGTGAAGCTGTCGGCGCCGTACTCGTCCTGCGCCTTGACGTAATCGTCCTCGCTCAGGAGCTGGCGGTCCTTGAGCGGGGTGAGGCCGGGCTCAAGCACGACGTAATGCTCGAAATAAAGAATGCGCTCGAGATCCTTGAGCGTCATGTCGAGGAGGAGGCCGATGCGCGACGGCAGCGACTTCAAGAACCAGATATGCGCCACCGGCGCCGCGAGCTCGATATGGCCCATGCGCTCGCGCCGTACCCGCGACAGCGTGACTTCGACCGAGCACTTCTCGCAGATGATGCCCTTGTACTTCATGCGCTTGTACTTGCCGCACAAGCACTCGTAGTCCTTGATCGGCCCGAAGATGCGCGCGCAGAACAGGCCGTCGCGCTCGGGCTTGAAGGTGCGGTAGTTGATGGTCTCGGGCTTTTTGATCTCGCCGTAGGACCAGGACAGAATCTTGTCGGGGCTCGCGATCGAAATCCGAATCTGGTCGAAGACCTGCGTCGGGACCTGCGGGCTGAAAAGATTCATCAGTTCTTGGTTCATCGTCTTCTCCGCTTGCCGACCGTGTCGGCCGCTGTCGTAATTCTCTTGGGCCTGTCATGCCCCGCGAAGGCGGGGCACCCAGTAATCACCGCCACGTCGGCGTGTACTGGGTCGTCCGCCTTCGCGGACGATGACACTCCTTACTCGGCTGCCTCGGAAACGCCGTCACCGCCGCGCTGCTGTTTGGAATTGTGCAGGTCGACGTTGAGGCCGAGCGAGCGCATTTCCTTGACCAGCACGTTGAAGCTTTCCGGAATGCCGGCTTCGAACGTGTCGTCGCCGCGCACGATCGCCTCGTACACCTTGGTGCGGCCGGCGACGTCGTCGGACTTCACCGTCAGCATTTCCTGCAAGGTGTAGGCGGCGCCGTAGGCTTCGAGCGCCCACACCTCCATTTCGCCGAAACGCTGGCCGCCGAACTGCGCCTTGCCGCCCAGCGGCTGCTGGGTGACGAGGCTGTAGGGGCCGATGGAGCGGGCGTGGATCTTGTCGTCCACCAGGTGATGCAGCTTGAGCATATAGATGTGGCCGACGGTGACCTTGCGGTCGAACGTGTCGCCGGTCCGGCCGTCGAACAGCGTCACCTGGCCGGAGTGATCGAGGCCGGCGAGATCGAGCATGTGCTCGATGTCGGCCTCCTTGGCGCCGTCGAACACCGGCGTCGAGATCGGCACCCCGTGGCGCAGATTGGTGCCGAGCTCCATGAGGCCCTTGTCGTCGAGCGACTTGATGGTCTCGTCCTCGCCGTAGATCTTCCGCAGCAGCTCCTTGAGCGGCTTCGGATCGCGCTTGCCGTGATAGAGATCGACGGCATTGCCGATCTTGATGCCGAGGCCGGCGCAGGCCCAGCCAAGATGCGTCTCCAGGATCTGGCCGACATTCATGCGGCTCGGCACGCCGAGCGGGTTGAGCACGATGTCGACCTGCGTGCCGTCGGCGAGGAACGGCATGTCCTCGATCGGCACGATCTTCGACACCACGCCCTTGTTGCCGTGGCGGCCGGCCATCTTGTCGCCGGGCTGGATCTTGCGCTTCACGGCGACGAAGACCTTGACCATCTTCATGACGCCGGGCGGCAGCTCGTCGCCGCGCTGCAGCTTTTCGACCTTGTCGAGAAAGCGCTGTTCGAGGCGCTTCTTCGATTCGTCGTATTGCTTCCGGATGGCTTCGATCTCCGCCATGATCTTGTCGTTGGGCGAAGCGAACAGCCACCATTGCGAGCGCGGATATTCGTCGAGTATCGCCCGCGTGATCTTGGTGTCCTTCTTGAAGCCTTTCGGCCCGGCAATGCCTTGCCGGTTTTCAAGCAGTTCAGCGAGACGGCCGTAGACGTTGCGGTCGAGGATCGCCTGCTCATCGTCGCGGTCCTTGGCGAGCCGTTCGATCTCTTCACGCTCGATGGCGAGCGCGCGCTCGTCCTTCTCGACGCCGTGGCGGTTGAACACCCGCACCTCGACGATGGTGCCCTGCACGCCCGGCGGCACGCGCAACGAAGTGTCGCGCACGTCGGAGGCCTTCTCGCCGAAGATGGCGCGCAGAAGCTTCTCTTCCGGCGTCATCGGGCTCTCGCCCTTCGGCGTGATCTTGCCGACCAGGATGTCGCCGGCGCGGACTTCGGCGCCGATATAGACGATGCCGGCTTCGTCGAGGTTTTTGAGCGTCTCTTCCGAAACGTTCGGAATGTCGCGGGTGATTTCCTCAGGACCCAGCTTGGTGTCGCGGGCCATCACCTCGAACTCTTCGATGTGGATCGAAGTGAAGACGTCGTCCTTGACGATGCGCTCGGAGAGCAGGATCGAGTCCTCGAAGTTGTAGCCGTTCCAAGGCATGAACGCGACCAGCGCGTTCCGCCCGAGCGCCAATTCACCTAGATCCGTCGACGGGCCGTCGGCGATGATGTCGCTCTTCTTGACCTGATCGCCCACCTTCACCAGCGGCCGCTGGTTGATGCAGGTGTTCTGGTTGGAGCGCTGGAACTTCATCAGCCGATAGATGTCGACACCCGGCTTGGTCGGATCGGGCTCGTCGGTCGCTCGAATAACAATACGCGTGGCATCGACCTGATCGACCACACCGGTGCGGCGCGCGGCGATCGCCGCGCCCGAGTCACGGGCGACCACACCTTCCATGCCGGTGCCGACGAACGGCGCCTCGGCGCGAACCAGCGGCACCGCCTGGCGCTGCATGTTGGAGCCCATCAGCGCGCGGTTGGCGTCGTCGTTCTCGAGGAACGGAATCAGCGCCGCGGCCACCGACACGAGCTGCTTCGGCGACACGTCCATGAAGTCGACTTTGTCCGGCGGAATGAGCTGGACGTCGCCGGAATGGCGCACCACCACGAGGTCGTCGGTGAAGCGGCCCTTGGCATCAATCACCGAATTGGCTTGGGCGACTGTGTAACGGCCCTCCTCCATCGCCGAGAGATAGATGACTTCGTCGGTGACGCGGCCGTCCTTCACCTTGCGATAGGGCGTCTCGACGAAGCCGTATTTGTTCACCCGCGCATAGGTCGCGAGCGAATTGATCAGACCGATATTCGGCCCTTCCGGCGTCTCGATCGGGCAGATGCGGCCGTAATGGGTCGGGTGCACGTCGCGCACCTCGAAGCCGGCCCGTTCGCGCGTAAGGCCGCCCGGGCCGAGCGCCGAGAGGCGACGCTTGTGGGTGATTTCCGACAGCGGATTGGTCTGGTCCATGAACTGCGACAACTGCGACGAGCCGAAGAACTCGCGCACGGCCGCCGCCGCCGGCTTGGCGTTGATCAGATCCTGCGGCATCACCGTGTCGATATCGACCGATGACATGCGCTCCTTGATGGCGCGCTCCATGCGCAGAAGCCCGATGCGATACTGATTTTCCATCAGCTCGCCGACCGAGCGGACGCGCCTGTTGCCGAGATGATCGATGTCGTCGATCTCGCCCTTGCCGTCGCGCAGGTCGACCAGCGTGCGGATCACCGCGATGATGTCGTCCTTGCGCAGGATGCGCACGGTGTCCTCGACGGTGAGATCGAGCCGCATGTTCATCTTCACGCGACCGACCGCGGAGAGATCATAGCGCTCCGGATCGAAGAACAGCGAGTTGAACATGTTTTGCGCGGTGTCGAGCGTCGGCGGCTCGCCCGGGCGCATGACACGGTAGATGTCGAACAGCGCGTCCTCGCGCGTCATGTTCTTGTCGATCGCCAGCGTGTTGCGGATATAGGCGCCGACATTGACATGATCGATGTTGAGCAGCGGCAATTCCTTGTAGCCGAGATCAATCAAGCTCTTCAGCGGCGTCTTGCCGACCTCGATCTGCCACTCACCGTTTTTCTCCGTCCCTGTGATCTCGTCACCGGCCTCCGCGTAAATCTCGCCAGTCTTTGTGTTGACGAGATCCTCGGCGAGATAATGGCCAATCAGCTCTGGATCGGTCATGCGCAGCGCTTTCAGCCCCTTTTCGGCGAGCTGGCGCGCCTGGCGCACAGAGAGCTTCTTGCCGGCTTCGAGCACGACCTTGCCGGTGTCGGCGTCGACCAGATCGTTGACCGCCTTGTAGCCGCGCAGCCGGTTGGCATCGAACGGCACACGCCAGCCTTCTTTGGTGCGCTTGTACGGCACCTGCTTGTAGAAGGTGTTGAGGATCTCTTCGCCGCTCATGCCGAGCGCATAGAGCAGCGAGGTGACCGGAATCTTGCGGCGGCGATCGACGCGGGCATGCACGATGTCCTTGGCGTCGAATTCGATGTCGAGCCAGGAGCCCCGATAGGGAATGATGCGGGCGGCGAACAACAGCTTGCCCGAGGAATGGGTCTTGCCCTTGTCGTGATCGAAGAACACGCCGGGCGAACGGTGCATCTGCGAGACGATGACGCGCTCGGTGCCGTTGACGACGAAGGTGCCGTTGTTGGTCATGAGCGGAATGTCGCCCATGTAGACATCCTGCTCTTTGATGTCCTTCACCGACTTGGCGCCGGTCTCTTCGTCGATATCGAATACGATGAGCCGCAGCGTCACCTTGAGCGGCGCGGCGTAGGTCATGCCGCGCTGGCGGCACTCGTCGACGTCATATTTCGGTGGCTCGAATTCGTATTTGACGAATTCCAGCATCGAGGTGGAGGAAAAATCCGAGATCGGGAACACCGACTTGAAAACGGCCTGGAGGCCCTCGTTGGGCCGGCCGCCGTGCGGCTCCACCACCAGCAGAAATTGGTCGTAGGACGCCTTCTGAACCTCGATGAGGTTCGGCATCTCCGCGACTTCTTCGATTTTTCCGAAAAACTTCCTTACGCGCTTCCGACCGATAAACGTCTGCGCCATCATGTCCTCTCGCTCAATCGATCCGGGCAAGAGCTGCCATGCTCAAGCCATAACGCTCGAACCCGCTGGACCGGCATCCAGGAGTTCGAGGTACCGAGGCGATCAAGGCGACTCTCCGAAAGGCCGCAATCCATCGCGACCGTCCGGACAGGCGTCGGCGCCTTATTCTCCGGTGATTCGGCCAAATGTCCGAATCACGCGCCACATTCGCCGTTACCCGGCGATATCAGTGATTCCAGGGCCTGAGCCCCGAAATCACAGGATTTTTTACGCGATCCCCGGCGCAACCGCTCGCCGCCCGGGATACCGCCTAAGTAAGCATTCCTTACTTAAGCTCAACCTTTGCCCCAACCTTTTCGAGGGTCGCCTTGATCTTGGCAGCCTCGTCCTTGTTGACGCCTTCCTTGACCGGCTTGGGCGCGCCTTCGACCAGGTCCTTGGCCTCTTTGAGGCCGAGGCCGGTAATGGCGCGGACTTCTTTGATGACCTCGATCTTCTTCTCGCCGGCAGCGACGAGAACGACCGTGAATTCGGTCTTTTCCTCGGCCGCGGGAGCTGCGGCGGCCGCGGGACCGGCAGCGACCGCAACCGCGGCGGCAGCCGAGACGCCCCACTTCTCTTCGAGGAGCTTGGCGAGTTCCGCGGCCTCGAGAACGGTGAGACCGGAAAGGTCGTCGACGATTTTCTGCAGATCAGCCATGAACTTTGTCCTTCGGTTCGAACCTTTGAATTGAGCAGAGTTAGGCGGCAGCCGCCTCTTCCCCGCTCTTGCTGGCGTAGACCGCGACGACACGGGCGACCTTGGCGGCAGGGGCATTGACCACCTGGGCGATCTTGGTCGCCGGCGCCTGGATCAGGCCGACGATTTTCGCCCTGAGCTCGTCGAGCGATGGCAAGGCGGCGAGCGCCTTGACGCCGTTCGGGTCGAGCGCGGTCTTGCCCATCGCTCCGCCGATGATCACGAACCGTTCGTGAGTCTTGGCGAAGTCGACGGCCGCCTTGGGCGCCGCCACCGGATCGCCGGAAAAGGCGATCAGGGTTGGCCCCTTGAGCAGGGAGCCAATCGAGGCGACGGCAGAGCCTTCAAGAGCGATCTTGGCGAGGCGATTTTTCGCGACCTTCACGGTGGCGCCCGCCTGCTTCATCTGCCGACGCAGAGTTTGCATTTGGGCGACTGTGAGCCCGGAATAATGAGCAACGACGACGACCTTGGTGGTCTTGAAGACCTCGCCAAGGGCCGCGATCTGCTCAGCTTTTGCCGCGCGTTCCACCAGCTCTCTCCGGTTGGCGGGTTCCCTCTTGAGGAACCGCCGGGTTGATGCCCGCCCACGAGGGGCGACAGTCACATCCTGCCCCCGGCCACAGCTCACGCTGGACCGGCCATCGAGGTTTGAACCGAAGGGCAACCTGCCCTTTAGTCTTCACCCGTCTATGCAGGCTCTTGCGAATTAAGCCGTTTCCGGCGCCGGCAGTCTCGGACAGGAGCACACTAACAAAGGCCACTAAGGTCCGCTGGCTCTTAGGAAATCCAACCTGGATAGCCTTAAAGAGCATGCCTCGCTTTTGTGGTTTTTGAAAAACGTGCAAAGGCGCGCCGACAAACCGGGCCGGCACGCCCACGGCCTCTATTTAGCGCCCCGCGCCGGCTTTGCCAAGTAGATTCGACGGTTTGTGCCGGCGCTTTGCCGCGGCGCATTAGCGGCTTAGCATCCTGCCAAAATGCCACGAACGGGAGGCCTGACCGTGCCCCACAACACCGATCGTATCCTCACCACCCATGTCGGCAGCCTGATCCGGCCACCCAAGTTGATCGAGTTCTGGCGTTCAATCGAAGACGGCAAGCCTTATAACGAGGCGGCCTTCGAAGCCTGCCTGACCGAATCCATCGCCGAGGTGGTGCGCCAGCAGGCCGAGGCCGGCATCGACATCGTCAGCGACGGCGAATTCAGCAAGGGCGCCAACTGGGCGTTCTACGTCCACAAGCGGCTGAGCGGGATCGCGGTGCGGCCGGCAACGCCTGAGGAAGCCAAGGATCCGATGGCGTCCATGGGCGGCGGCCGCGACCACCAGACCTTCGCCGAATTCTATGCCGAATACGACGCCGCCACGGGGTTGGGCAAACGGCTCGGCAACCGTGTCGTCGTCAACGGCCCCATCAAGTATTCGGACCGGCAAGTCCTGCGCGACATCAAGAATCTCAAGGCGGGCGTCGCCAAGGACAAGCATCCGGGCTTGGCGGCGTTCCTGCCGGTGGTCGCGCCGGCGAGCGCACTGCCTGGCGCCAAGGTCGAGCATTACAAAGACGAAGAGTCCTATTTGACCGCGCTCGCCGAGGCGCTGCACCAGGAATATAAGGCCATCGTCGATGCCGGCCTCTATGTGCAGATCGACGATGCGTTCCTGCCTTACATGCACGAGCGCATGGTCCCGCCGATGTCGAACGCGGATTACTTGCGCTGGGCGCAGCTGCGTGTCGACGCGCTCAATCACGCACTTAAAGGCATCCCCGAGGAGCGTTCGCGCTATCACATTTGTTGGGGCAGCTGGAACGGACCGCACGCCTTCGACGTGCCGCTCAAAGACATCATCGATCTCCTGCTCCAGGTGCGCGCCGGTCACTATTCCTTCGAGGCCGCCAATCCGCGCCACGCCCACGAGTGGCGCGTTTGGGAAACCGTCAAGCTGCCGCCCGGCAAAATCTTGATTCCGGGCGTGATCAGCCACGCCACCAATATCGTCGAGCATCCCGAGTTGGTCGCCGAGCGCATCGTGCGGCTGGCGAAAATCGTCGGCCGCGAGAACGTCATGGGCGGCACCGACTGCGGTTTCGCGCAAAGCCCGTTCGCGCGCCGCGTTCACCCGACCATCATGTGGGCGAAGCTGAAAGCGCTCGCCGAAGGCGCGCGCATCGCGACGCGGGAGCTGTGGGGGAAGCAAGCGGCAGCGTGATTTTACTCTACGCGTCATTCCGGATTGCCGCGAAGTGGCAAGTCCGGAATCCATAACCACAGACAGTGCAGAATCTGCACCGATAGTGATTATGGATTCCGGGTTCGCGGGCTAAAGCCCGCGCCCCGGAATGACAAATCAATGCGTCTGCTGCGATTCCGGGAACAGACTCGCCGGCACGACCTTTACGCCCGGGCCCATGGTCGAGGAGATCGCCACGCGGTTGATGTAGTGGCCCTTGGCGCCGGCCGGCCGCGATTTCTGCACGGCATCGGCAAAGGCGCGGATGTTCTCGACCAGCTTCTCCTCGCTGAACGAGGCCTTGCCGACGCCGGCTTGCACGATGCCGGCCTTCTCGACGCGGAACTCGACGGAACCGCCCTTGGCGCCCTTGACCGCATTGGTGACGTCCATGGTCACGGTGCCGACCTTGGGATTGGGCATCAGTCCGCGCGGGCCCAACACCTTGCCGAGGCGGCCGACCAGCGGCATCAGGTCGGGGGTAGCAACGACGCGGTCGAAGTCGATAGCGCCGCCCTGCACTTTCTCAACCAAATCCTCGGCGCCGACGACATCGGCGCCCGCGGCCTTGGCCTCATCGGCCTTGGCGCCGCGCGCGAACACCGCGACCCGCACCGAGCGGCCGGAGCCGTTCGGCAGGTTGACGACGCCGCGCACCATCTGGTCGGCGTGGCGCGGATCGACGCCGAGATTCATGGCGATCTCGATAGTCTCGTCGAATTTTGCCTTGGCGCGCTCCTTGACCATCTTCACGGCGTCCTGGAGTGCATAGAGCTTCTCGCGGTCGACGCCTTCGCGCGCCTTGATCGTGCGTTTGCCGATCGTCATGACACCACCTCCAGCCCCATCGAGCGCGCCGACCCTTCGACCATGCGCATGGCCGACTCGATCGTGTCGCAGTTCAAGTCTTTCATTTTCTGCTCGGCGATCTCGCGCACCTGCGCCTTGGTCACCGAGCCGGCCACGTCGCGGCCCGGCGCTTTCGAGCCGCTCTCGAGCTTGGCCGCCTTCTTGAGGAAGTGCGACACCGGCGGCGTGCGCAGTTCGAAGGTGAAGGAACGGTCGGCATAGACCGTGATGGTGACGGGGATAGGCGTACCCTTCTCCAGCTTCTGGGTCTGCGCATTGAACGCCTTGCAGAACTCCATGATGTTGAGGCCGCGCTGGCCGAGCGCAGGACCGATCGGCGGCGACGGATTGGCCGCCCCTGCCGGCACTTGCAACTTCACATAACCGGTTATTTTCTTCGCCATGCTTTGCTCCTGTTAGTGGTGCGGATCTTGGCGGCTGGCGACCGCCTCACCTTCCACGGGTTTCAGCCCTCCCCCTGAAAGGGGGAGGGTTGGGAGGGGGTCCGCGGCCTCGACGATTGCAGAAGCGTCGAACACTTACCCCCACCCGCTTCGCTTCGCTCGCGTCCTCCCCCGTAAACGGGGGAGGACAAAGATCATAGCTTCTCCACCTGCCCGAATTCCAATTCCACCGGCGTGGCGCGGCCGAAGATCGAGACCGCGACCTTGAGCCGCGAACGGCCTTCGTCGACTTCCTCCACGGTGCCGTTGAACGAGGCGAACGGGCCGTCGGACACGCGCACCTGCTCGCCGACTTCGAACGACACCGAAGGTTTCGGCCGCTCGATGCCTTCCTGCACCTGATGCAGGATCCTTTGCGCCTCGGCCTCCGACAGCGGCATCGGCTTGTTGTCGGAGCCGAGGAAGCCGGTCACCTTCGGCGTATTCTTGATCAGGTGATAGGCCTCGTCGGTCAACTGCATCTTCACCAGCACATAGCCTGGGAAGAATTTGCGCTCGGCGTCGACCTTGCGGCCGCGCCGGACCTCGATGACCTTTTCCTTCGGAACCAGGATTTCCTCGAACAGATCGGACAGCCCGCGCTGCTTGGCCTGCTCGCGGATCGAATCCGCCACCTTGTTCTCGAAGTTCGAGTAGGCGTGGACGGCGTACCAGCGGTTCGTCATGTCATGAAATCCGCGTCATGAATTTGGGTCGCCAAAACACTCAACTGCTGATGCCGAGCAGGAAGCTGACGGCCAGCCGCATCACCTGGTCCGCCAGCAGAAAAAAGATCGACGCGATGACCACCATGACGAACACCATGATGGTGGTGATGGTGGTCTCCTTGCGCGTCGGCCACGTGACCTTCTGCGCCTCGGCGCGCACTTCCTGCAGGAACTTAAAGGGACTGAACTTTGCCATTCCTCGTACCAAATAGGCATTTCCCGCCCGACTTTAAGGACGAGACCGGCCACGCCGTTCCTTTTGGGGAAAATGCTCGCCGCGGAAATCCGTTACCGGGCCGCTTGCGATGGCAGCTTCCTACTGCCGGCGGACCGCAGCGTCAAGCGGCAACCTAAAGTCCGCTTGCCGCGCCAAGCGTTTAGCGGAGCCAAGCCTGCAGTTAACCCAAGCTTTTAGCGGCGGCCGACCTGGCAGGAGTGGAGGGACTTCGAACCCCCAACCCCCGGTTTTGGAGACCGGTGCTCTAGCCATTGAGCTACACTCCTAGACGCCGGTCGGCGGCGTTTCACATGCCCTTTGGCGTGGAGCAACGCAAGCCCTCGCCCACCCCCGGCCGCAGGTGAACCCAGCCGGCCTGCCAACCGACACAAGATTCGATGCTGTCTCGACGCACCATGATCTTCGGCGCCGCCTGCATGGCCGTCGCCAAGCCGGCGCTCGCCGCCGATCCGGCGGCCCTTGCTTTCGTCACGGCGATCTACGCCGCGTACAAAGGCAAGAATGCCAAAGGCATCCGCCTCGATACCGAGGCCAATATCCGGCGTTATTTCGAGCCGTCGCTCGCGGCGCTGATGATCAAGGACCAAAAGGACGCGGCGCGCCGGCACGACGTGCCCAACCTCGACGGCGATCCGTTCGTCGATGCTCAGGATTGGGACATCGCCGCCTTCGATATCGCCGTCGCCGACACGGTCAACAACGCCGCCAGCGCCACGGTGAAATTCCGCAACAGCGATACATCGACCGTCGTCGTGCTCGACCTGGTCAAGACCGGCAACGACTGGCGCGTCGGCGACATCACATGGCAGCACGACGGCAAGAAAGAGACCCTGCGCGGGCTTTACCGCCGCTGACACGCAGGAAGCGCGGAGATTGGAGCGGGTGAAGGGAATCGAACCCTCGTCATAAGCTTGGAAGGCTTCTGCTCTACCATTGAGCTACACCCGCGCGCGAAGCGCACATTCGACGCAACGCGTACACTATATATGTCAGCAAAAGTCGAAGAAGTGGGCGTAACAACGCGCCTGCCACCGCGGCTCCGTGCCGTAATACCGGTAGCTATTGGTGCGCCGCTCATAGGTCCAATAATTGCCGTGGGCGTCGTAGCCGTACATGTTGCCGCGCGGATCGGTCTGGGTCTGCCAATACGACCACTGGTGTGAATCGTAGCCCAGCGCGTTGGAGCCGCCGCCGGGCGCCGGCGTGACGACGAAATTGTTCGGCGCCACGGGGTCGGGGATCGGCCCTTGCGCCAAGGCAGCGCCGTGCAGGGCCGCAGCGAAAATTCCAGTCAGCAACAACAGGCGTTTCATCGGATCACCCGCGGTGATGTTTTGCGCTAGGACGCCGCTCGGCGCGGCGCGGCCGCGGCGCTGTCAGCGTGGAAAATCTCGTCGAGGCACCAGCGCGCCACTTCGCTGCCGGTGGCGAACCAGACGCCGCCGGCCGCTTTCATGTGCGCAATGATGGTGCGCAAGGTGTTGGCGCGGCCAGGGCGCCCCGAAATGTAGGGATGGAACTGGAACGGGCAGTAGGTCGGCGCAATCTTCGACTCGGCGTGAAACTCGTCGAACATGCCCTTCCAAATCACCAGCGTGTCGGCCGGATTGCCGGCATCGTTATGACGATGCTGGTAGGTGCGGCCGTCGCCGAACGGCTGCCGCGGCAATTCGACCAGGACGCGGCCGTTCGATTGCCACAGGAACGGCAGGTCGTGGGAGAACGAATTGCTGTTCCAGAGGAAGCCGTGCTCCATCAGCAATTCGAGGCTATTCGGGCTTTGCGTGCACGAGCGCCAGCCGAACGGCCGCTGGCCGGTGCGGGTGCGGATCATGTCGACGGTCTTGCGCATCACCTCACGCTCCTCTTCTCGCGTCAGGTTGCGCGCCACTTCGTGGTGGTAACCGTGGCCGGCGATCTCGTGGCCCTGGGCGACGATCGCCTTGACCGCGTCGGGGAAACGCTCGGCGATGGCGCCGCAGGTCAGGAACGTCGCCTTCACGTTCTCGTCCTTGAGAATGCGCAAAATCCGCCAGATCGCTGTGTGCGGGCCGTATTCGCACTGGGTGTATTCCTCGTGGTCGCGCGTGCCGTCGGGCAGCGGGCGGACATCCTCGCCGCCCTGGAAATCGAAGGTGAGCGTGACCGCGACTTCGGCCTGGTTCGGCCAGACGAACCGGCCGCCGTGGTGGTGGTCCTGCAGCATGATCGATCTCCTAGCGCGCCCACGAAACTTTAAACGAGGCTGCATTTAAGGTCCATGACCGCGGCGGCCGCCCCTTGATTCCTTATTGTTATTCTTATTGTGCGAGCGCGGCCTCGATGCGCGCGACGGCCGCGGGCGGGGTCGCGAACAGGCGGTCGACCATGGTTTTGGTTTCGTCCGCGCCCATCGGTTCGATGTCGAGATCGAGCTTTGCCGCTTCCGCGATGAAATCCGCGTCCTTCATGGCCGCCTGGGTGGCGTTGCGCAATACCGCGAGCCTGTCCGGCGGCGTCCCGGGCGGCGCCGCCAGCGAACGCCCGAGCGCGAGCGGCAGATAGAGGAACTCCAGCGCCTGGCGAATGTCCGCCGACTTGGCCTGGTCGAGGATATTGGGAACATCGGGATAACGCTCATCCTTGCGCACCGCGCCCTGGGCGATGAGGCGAATCTTGCCGTCGGCGGCCAACCGGCTGAACTGGGAGCGGAACAGCGACAGGCTGATGCCGCAGGCGCCCGTAATCTCGCCGCGCTCCAGCGCCAGCAGGCGTTCCGGCGTGCCGGGATAGCCGGCGATCACCTTGAACTTCATGCCGAGCAGTTCGCGATAAACCGCCGGAAACGAATAGGACTGGGCGCCGGCGCCCGACGCGCCGGCGAAGACCTCGCGCTTGTAAAGGTCGTCGATCGCGCTGACCCCGCTGCCGGCCGAGACGATGCAGGCGTCGTGATCGCCGTTCATGTTGCCGATCCAGGCAAAGTCGCGGCCGCGAAATTGCACCTGAGGCGATTTATAGACTTCTTCCTGGATCGCGGTGCCGCGCACCATGCCGAAATAGGATCCGTCCTTCGGCATCGTATTGTAGATCTGGTTGGCCAGCGCCATGCCGCCGGCCGCCGGAACGTTCTGGACGATGACGCTCGGATTGCCCGGGATGTAACGGCCGATGTGGCGCGCCAGGATGCGAAGATAAATGTCGTAGCCGCCGCCCGGGCTGTTCGGCGAGCCCAAGGTCAGGGTGTGTGTCTTGTAAAACGTCTCCGCGTCCTGTGCGGATGCGCCGGCGGCGGCGCATGATGCGACCGCGACCAGCATGAGCAAACGCCGCAGGCTGGCAGAGTTCCGTCCGGCCACCCAATCCTCCCCGCCGCCATATCGACCCGGCTTTGACCGGGCACCGCGCGACGTTCACGCGCGGTTACATCGACACAGTTCACGGTGCAATTCCAGCCTGCCACGGCCGGACCAGGTCGATGGCCGCGAGACGATCCAACGCGTGCAAAGTCGCCGTTATCGGCGCGGGTGCGTATGGGCCTCAGTGGAACGCGCTTATTCGGCGAGCCGCCGCCGTTACGGCGGCATCACTCGAGCCTAGGACAATCCCATTCTGGCGGCGCTCGGGCTGCCGCGCCCGTTCACCTTGTCAGGCGGGCCGTCGAGATGGCCTGCGCGAACAGCGCCTGCATCGCCGCGGTGATGTCGCCGTCGGTGGTCACCGTGAAGAACATGCCGGTCGAGGCGCAGCTTTCCAGGTTCGGACTGATCTGATTCTGGTACGGCGCGACCCAGCTGTTGTACCAGGAATTGGTCGTCAGCGGCAGATACTCGGTATAGAGCACCGCGATCTGGATGCCGCGATTCTTCACCGTCGTACACCACGCCGTATTGAACGGCTGCTGGCAGCGGTTGCCGCCGCTGAGCGCCTGCGAGCAGGTGGTGGAGGCTTCGTCGTCGACGCCGTCGGAGACGATGAACAGCACCTCCTGCGGCGTCGAGGTCGGCGTGCCCAGGCCCGGATTGGGCATGATGGCGTTGATTTGCGACATCGCGGTTTCGAAATTGGTATCCATGTCGCTGTTGTTGTTGCTGCTGGTGAGCCAATTGTTCTTGTAGACCTGCAGCACGTTGATGTTGCCCGCCGCCGTCTGCGCCGTCGTCATATTCGACGTCAGCGCCTGGATGGTGCTCAGCCCGTTATTGGCGAAGGTGTAGATCGCCATCTGATATTGCGAAGTGTTCGAACCCTCCGTCGCCGCCGCCGTGCTCGTCAGCGATTGCGTCGCGCTCGCCAGATTCTGCATGCGCGTGACCACGCCCAGATTCTTGGCCAGCGTATAATTGTCCTCGCCGTTGGGATTGCCGAGATTGTCCGCGGCCGGATCGGTTTCATGGCAGGCGAAGGCGCAGCCGCCTTGCGCTGAAGTGTGAGAGATCATCGTGTTGATGCCGGCCGTGGTCGCGGCGATGTTCATCGACGGCGAATTGTCGAGCAGCAGATAGAAATTGATGTTCACCGACAGGCCCGCCGCGGAGCTCGCGCTGCCGCTGATCGTGGTGCTCGGGATGCCCATCAAGCCCATGAAGGCGTTGGTCTTGGTCGCGGTATAGGAAACCACCGCGGTGCGGCCGCCATGGGCGTCGGTCACGGTGACGGTCACGGTGCCGATCGCGACGTTCTTGAGGTTGATGGCCTCGGCGTTGAAGACGGTCGTCGCCGTGGTCTTGGCAGCGTCCGCCGTGCCGGAAATCGCATTGTGATCCACCGCCGCGAGCGCAGCCGCATCGGCCACCGCGTCGAGCTTGCTCTTGGCCATATTGGCGGTCGAGTAGTCGATGCCGGCGCCCACGGAAAAGATGATCGGAATCGACGACAGCGCGACGAACAGCGCCATGGTGCCGCCCTCGTTGCGGCGGAAACGGCCCATCTGCTCGAGCGCATTGCGAAACAGGCGACTGAAATTTGCCATTGGCGTAGCCCCGAATTTGTTGCCCGATCACGCCCGCAAGCTTCTCGCGGGAGGAGTCGATCATCCGCGCGTGACCGGCGCGCCCTCAAACGCGCGGTGGTCCCTCCACCTAAGTTTCTAAATCTGAAAATTGCGTGAAATCACGTCGAGAAGACTCGCCGATTCCTCGCGGCATTTTTCCGACAATTCGAAAGGAAAAGCGCAACGATTTGGAAAGCATCGCAACCATGCGGCGGCGATGGCGGATTTGTCCGCCGCAATCGGCTGAATTCGCGA
Source organism: uncultured Alphaproteobacteria bacterium (assembly GCA_963724715.1). Classification (GTDB taxonomy): domain Bacteria; phylum Pseudomonadota; class Alphaproteobacteria; order Rhizobiales; family Xanthobacteraceae; genus BOG-931. The sequence continues at coordinate 456,067 of CAVRVV010000010.1, forward strand.
TTGTTACATCACGGGTGGCAGCGCAACACGCCGTTCCAGTCGCAATGGCCGTGGCCGAGATGACAGCAGCCGAAGGACGCTTCCGAGCAGAAATAAAATTGATAATCGATGCCACAATGGTCCGAGCAGTACGGCCGGCTGGTGAAATTCTCGAACGTGCAATGGTTGCGGTACGGCGGCGGCAGTTGCTCGGGCGCCTGCCAGTCGACGCGGACGATAAGGCCGCTTGCCGCGTTCATTTCGCCGGCGCGCGCAGCCGGTGCCGACGCGGCAGCGGCTAAAACGACAAGTGCAAGAACCTTCAGCATCGGGCTTCGCCTCATTCACTGGTACGCGACAGGACGGATTGCAAGGCATCGGGCGGGTCGGCAATCGACGGGGCTTCCGCGATCGCCGCCGGCTCGGCTGCGGCAGCGGGCTTGCGCGGCAAGCGGATGGTGAACCGCGCACCTTCGCCCTCTTTGCTGTCCACCGTAACGGCGCCGCCGTGCATGTCGACCACCATCTTGACCAGGTAAAGTCCGACACCGGTTCCGACGATCCCCGATACGTTGCTGCCGCGGTGATAACGCTCGAACAGCCGGTCGAGGTCGGCTGTGGGGACGCCGATGCCGTGGTCGGAGATGGCGACGACAACATCGTCGGCTGCCATCGCGGCATCCACAGCGATGACACCGCCGTCGGGCGAATACTTGATGGCGTTGGACAGAAGATTGCTGAAAACCTGAAACAGCAATTTTGCATCGCCGACCATGGGCATCGGCGCCGCAGCGATCCGCTCGGCGATGTGCGCCCCCGGCACCATCTCGCGATGCAACTGGCAAACCTCTTGCAGCAGCGCCGCCATATCCATCTCGGCCGGATGAAAATACTGTCCGCCGCCGGCCCCGTCCCTGCCCCCGACGCCGCCGTCGATCAGGCGCGAGGAGTTGAGCAGATTGTCGATCAGTTGCGTCATGCGCAGCACGGCGCTGCGCACCTTGCCGGCACGTTCGCCGATCTCGGCGGGGCTCATGCTGTCTTTCATTTTGATCAGCCGCCGGGCGTGGCCGTCGATGATGGTCATCGGCGTGCGGAACTCGTGCGACGCCATGGAGACGAAATTGCGCTGCAACAGCGCCAGCCGTTGCTCCTGCGCCAATTGCTCGGCCAGCATCGCCGCTTGGCGCGCCAGCATGCGCTGGCTCTCCATCAGCGCGATGGCGTTGTTGCGGAACACCACGGTGGCCTGCGCCATCTCGCCGATCTCGTCGGCCCGCCCGGTTTCCGGCACATCGATCTCGGTGTCGTTGGCGGCGAGCCTCCGCATGCGGTCGGCGAGTTGCAACAGCGGGCCGGAGATGGAGCGGCTGATGTGAAACAGCGCGGCGACTACTAAGACGCCCGCGATCGCCACGGCAAGGAGAATGAGCCAGAACGCCTGGCGGTACGCCACCGCAAGACGGTCGCTGGCGATTTGCGCGCTGGCGACCGCCTGATCGGTGAGCTGGCCCAGCGTGTCGCTGGCGGCGTTATAGGCGACGCGCGAGGTGCCGCCGTAGATCGCGAGCGCCTCGGCCTTGCGATTGCCGCGCGACAGCACCAGCATCTGGTTGACGATCTTGCGATAGTCGGTCCAGTGGAACTTGAACCGGCCGTACAGATCGTTTTCGGCTGGATCGTGCGCGATCTTCTCAAAGCCGCGCTCGGCTTGCGCGATAGAGCGGTCGAGCGCCGCCATGTCGGTTTCGGTCGCGGCGATCTCGGCTGGCTCCGTTGTCAACAGATTGCTGCCTTCGATGGCGCGGAAGTCCGAGGTGAAATTGTTGAGGTCGCCGAGCACGCGCGTGGTCGGCAGCCAGATTTCGGCGACGTCCGCGGACAGCCGGTTGAAATTGCTCAGCCGCCAGATGCTGAACGAGCCCAGCACGCAGACCAGCAGAAAAAAAACTAGAAACACGCCGGCGAGGTGGTAGCGAATCGACTGCGGCCGCCCCGCCAGGCGTCCCCACCGCTTCGGAAGAATATGGATCGGCAAACAAAGCTCTCCTTAGACTTGACCGAATTATAGTGTAGTTGTTCGCCGCCGTGAACGCGGATTTGGCATGGCCGAGACGCCGATCAAAATTCTCTGCATCGAGGACGACCGCGAGACCGCGGCGCTGATCGCCGAGGAGCTCGTCGACCGCAGCTATGAGGTCAGCCTCGCCCATGACGGCCGCGAAGGGCTCGCCGCCATTTTGCGCACCATGCCCGACCTGGTGTTGTCGGACATCAGCATGCCGGCGATGTCGGGCTTTGAGCTCCTGGAAAGCCTGATCGCGCTGGCGCCGCGGTTCGCGAAAATGCCGTTCGTTTTCCTGACCGCGCTGACCGACCGCGACAACGAGCTCAAAGGCCGGCAACTGGGCGCCGACGATTATGTGACCAAGCCGATCGACTTCGACATGCTCGCCGCCATCATCACCGCGCGGCTCGCCGGCGTCGCCCGCACCGGGCTGTGGCCGAAGGCGATCGCGCTCAACGAGCGCGAGGTGGAGGTTCTGACCTGGGCGGCGCGCGGCAAGACCTCGGCGGAGATCGCCAAAATCCTCGACTTGACCAAGCGGACGGTCGATTTCCATATCGACAATGCCCGCGGCAAGCTCGGCGCCGCGACCCGCACCGAAGCGGTGCTGAAGGCGGCAACCGGCCGCCTGATCGAGCCGTGAGGTTTCGTCACCAAGTATAATAAAGACAGACCAACGCGAATGGCACGCCGGCAACGCCGATATAGAGCCAGCTGCGGTAGCCGCCGGCATCGCGCGGTCGCCGAAACAGCTCAAACACCAGCCAGCCGCAGACGGCAAAGCCCAATGCCAGCCGAATGAGGTCGTTGGGCGTATCGTAAGCCGTTGCGATCGTTTCGTTTTGCGGCAGCGCCACACGAAACGTCAAAACCGCGAGCGCAATGAGAAAAACCGACCGCAACGTCAGGCCGGCGAATTGCTGCCACGCCGGGACCTTGGCGTTCGGCACTTGACCATTCGGCACTTGAGTCTCGGGGAGACTCATTTTGAGACTCACCTGTCGCTCCACGATGTCGGTCACAAATATACAAGAAATGTGCCAGGAAATATATGACTTGGCCTATTCTACACGACATCTGGCGCCGTCTCGGATGGTGTCCGCCGCTCCCAGCCAAGCACGATGGTCTGCAACGCCGGCACGACCACGAGCAGCAGGATCGGCCCGATCAGCATGCCGCCGACGATGACGGTCGCCAGCGGCCGCTGCACCTGGCTGCCGATGCCGGTCGATATCGCGGCCGGCAATAGTCCGATGCAGGCCGACAGCGTCATCATCAGGATCGGCCGCATCTGCTGCTGCACCGCCTGGAACATGGCCTCGACCGGCGCCATGCCGTCTGCGGCGACCCGGTAATAGCCGTTGATGATCAAAATGCCGCTCATCACCGAGACGCCCAACAATGAAATGAATCCGATCGCCGCCGAAACGCTGAAATCCAATCCGCTGACGAAGAGCGCCAGAATGCCGCCGCCAATTGCGAACGGCAGGCCGAGCAGCGCCAGGAACGTATCGCGCAGCGAATTGAACAGGATGTAGAGCAGGATCATGATCAGAACGAGCGTGATCGGCAGGATGATCGCGAGCCGCAGTTTTGCCTCCTGCAGCCATTCGAACTCACCGGACCATTCGATGCGATAGCCGGTCGGCAGCTTGACGTTGTCGGCAATGCGCTGCTGCGCGTCTTCGACCGCGCCGGCAAGATCGCGGCCGCGCACGGAAAACTTGATCGGCACGAAGCGCTGGTTGCGTTCGCGGAAGATATAGGACGCGCCGGTATCGAGGGTGATCGCGGCGAGTTCGCTCAACGGGATATAGGCGTTGCCCGAGGATGACGGTACGCCGATTTTGAGATTGCGCACGTCGTCGATATTCTTGCGAAATTCGGGCGCGAGGCGCACCACGACGCCGAATTGGCGGTCGGCCTCCAAAAGATTGGTCGTTACGTCGCCGCCTAGCGCCGCTTGCACGACATTGTTGACGTCATTGACGCTGAGCCCATAGCGCGCCGCCTTGGCGCGATCGACCCGGATGTTCAAGTTCGGCTGGCCAAGCACCCAGAACGCGCCGAGATCGGTGATGCCCGGCACTTGCGCCATTTCATGCATGGCGGCCTTGGCGATCCGCTCCAAGGTCGCGAGGTCCGGCCCGATGATTTTTGCCGAGTTGGCGCCTTTGACGCCGGACAAGCCTTCCTCGACGTTGTCCTGGATGTATTGCGAGAAATTGAAATCGATGCCGACGAACTCGTTGGCGAATTCGGTTTGCAATTCGTCGATCAGTTTCTCCTTGGTCAAGCCGGTGGGCCATTGATCGAACGGCTTGAGCGGCACGAAGAATTCCGCGTTGAAGAAGCCCGCGGCGTCGCTGCCGTCGTCGGGCCGGCCGTGCTGCGACACCACCGTGATGGCTTCGGGATGGCGCAGGATGATGTCGCGGATCTTATTCACGATCGGCATGCCGGCGTCCAACGATATGGTCGGCGGCATGGTGGCGCGAATCCACAGGTTGCCCTCTTCGAGCGTCGGCAGGAATTCCGAGCCGAGGCGCGATCCGACGAAGCCCGACACGACGAGGAAGATCAGCCCGATCGCGACGGTGAACTTCCGCTGGTCCAGCGACCAGCGCAGCACCGGCGTATAGACGGCGCGCAATCTGCGCACGACGATGGTCTCGACCTCCTCGATGCGCTCCGGGACTATTAACGAAGCAAGACAAGGAGTCACCGTAAAGGTCGCGATCAGCGCGCCCACCAAGGCATAGGCATAAGTCCGCGCCATCGGGCCGAAAATCTGGCCTTCGACGCCCTGCATAGTGAACAGCGGAATGAAGGCCGCGACGATGATCGCGGTGGAGAACAACACCGCGCGATCGACTTGCAAGGCGCTGACCAGGATCAGGCGCAGCCGGTCGGTCCAGCCCGGCAGGCTCGAGAAATCGCTGCCGCGCGTCGGATCGCGACCCCATTTGCCCTCCGCCAACTGCCGCAGCAGTGCTTGTCGGTCTTGCGGCGGCGCTTGGAAATTCCGGTAGACGTTCTCGACCACGATCACCGCGGCATCGACGATGATGCCGAAATCGATGGCGCCGACCGAAAGCAGATTGGCGTCCTCGCCGCGCAGCACCAGGATGATGATGCTGAAGAACAGCGCGAACGGGATGTTGGCGCCGACGATGATGGCGCTACGCAGATCGCCGAGAAAAATCCATTGAATGAAGAAGATCAGCACGCAGCCGAAAATCAAATTGTGCAGCACCGTGCTGGTGGTGACGCCGACCAACTGGGTGCGATCGTAGAACGGCACCAGTCTGACGCCGGGCGGCAGGCTGCCGTCGCTGTTAATCTTGGCGATCTCGGCCCGCACGCGCGCGACCACGTCGTTGGTATGCAGCGTGCGATTCATGATTACGATCGCCGCCACCACGTCGTCTTCGTGGTCGCGACCGGCCTTGCCGAGCCGCGGCACGTAGCCGACCGAGACTGTGGCGACGTTCTTGACGAAGACCGGCACGCCGTTTTGCTGGAACAGCACGACGTTCTCGATGTCCTTGACGTGATAGCCCTGGGTCAAATCCTCGGCGCCGCCGGCGTTCATCAAGCCGACGCCGCGGACGTTCACCGACTGCTGGCCGAAATTGATGGTGCGGCCGCCGACATTGATATTGGCGTTGCCGATCGCGGTAATCACCTGCGGCAAGGTCACGTTATAGGCGTCGAGTTTGTGCAGATCGACGTCGACGTCGTATTCCTTGGTGGTGCCGCCCCAGGTGTTGACCTGCACGACGCCGGGAACGGTGAGCAGGCGCCGTTGCAACACCCAATCCTGCACCGTACGCAGGTTGGTCAGTCCGAAATGCGGCGGGCCGACCACCTGATAGCGGTAGATTTCGCCGACGAGGCTCGTGCCCTGGATCTGCGGCACGACATTGTTCGGCAGGTTGACGTTCTGCTGCAGATTGATCGCGGTCTGCGTCAGCGCGAAATAATAATCGACGTTGTATTGGAACACGACGCGGACGAACGACAGGCCGTAGAACGACGTCGAGCGGATGACGTCGACGCCGGGCGTCGCGGCCAGCCCGACCTCGATCGGAATGGTGAAGTAGCGCTCCATCTCCTCGGCCGACTGGCCGGGCGATTGCGCGGTGATCTCCAGGATCACCGGTGCCGGATTGGGATAGGCTTCGATGTTGAGCCTGGAAAAGGCGAACATGCCGGCGACGACGAACACCAGCAGGCCCAAGAGGACCAGCGGGCGACGGGTCAGAACGAATTGCAGCACGCCGCGGAGCACGTTGGTCCCTCTTACTACGACGTCTTGCGCGTCACCGCCCCGATCGTCTCAGCGCAACGCGGTGGCAAGCGTATTGCTCAGGAACAGCGCGCCTTCGGTGGCGACCAGTTCGCCTGGCTGCACGCCGTCGAGAACCTGCCGGTAGCCGTCGCGCTCCTGCCCGATCGTCACCGTGCGCCGGGTGAAATGGCGGCGATCGGCGGTGACCCACGCCGTCATCGTGCCGTCGCCCTCGCGCACCACGCCGTCGAGCGCGATCGCCGGCGAGCGCACCGGCGCCCCGACGCTGATGACGAAATCGGCGAACATGCCCGAGCGCAATTCGTGCTGCGCATCGCCGACTTCCGAGCGCACCAAGACGCGGCGGGTGTTCTGGTCGACGGTTGCGGCGATGGTGGTGATCGTGCCATCGAACGTGCGGCCAGGTAACGCGCTGACCTTGACCTTCACCTTTTGCCCAACGCGGAACGCCGGACTGTCGGTCTCGGTGACGTTCGCCAGCATCCACATGGTGTTGATATCGGCGACCGTATACGGCGCCGGCTCGTTGCCTGGCTGCACGAACAGCCCTGGCGCCCCATTGCGGGCCGTGATCCGGCCGGTGATCGGGCTCGGCACCACCAGCGTCGGATCGGCGCTGCGCTTGGCGACGATGGTGTCGATGTCGGCGTCGGTCTTGCCGAACAACCGCACCGCGTCGCGCGCCGCCTGCAGATTGCCCTCGGCGGTCTGCTGGTCGGAGGCCGCCTGCTCGACGTCGCGCTGCGACACCGCGCGCGTCGTAAAGAGGTCGCGCAGCCGTGCCAGATTCTTGGTGTTCAGCTCCAACACGCCCGCGGCCGCGATCAAGGTCGAATTCGGCCTGCAGCAGATCGGGGCTGTCGATGGTGAACAGCGTCTGGCCTTTGCTGACGTCGTTGCCGACCTCGGCAAACAGCGCGACGATGCGGCCCTGGTACGGCGTGAACACCTGGACCGTCATGTCCTCGTTGAAGCCGATGCTGCCGACCGCGTCTTTCTCGACCGGGAATGCGCGCTCCTCGACCGGCTCGACCTTGACCGCAGCGAGCTGCGAATCCGACAGGTCGACGCCGTCCTGATCGCGGGACGCCGCATTTTGCGCGGTGGCCCGCGGCGTGCCCGCTCCCGGCCTCGGCGCATCGCCCGGACGCAAGGTCCAATAAGCGACGACAGCAATGGCGAGGAGCGCGGCGACGACTGCCGCTCTCGCCCTGTCTATTGTCATGCGGGGAGCCATCGATGAGCCGAATCCAGCCGTGTCGGCAGTCTCGCGACATGGCCATGAGCACGGCGTCGCGGTCTACTGTCATTAATCACAGCGATCAGACTTAAGCCTCACGCATGTGCGGCTCATGACAGTCCGTTATGGATAAGTCGCGGTGTTATTTGCGCTGCTGCTGCAGCGCAAGACGCCCGCCGAATTTTCAGCACTGAATTAATCACAGTGTGGCTAGGCCAACATAGCCAATACCGGGCAAATCCGAAATAATGCCAGACGTTGCGTCATTGCGCGATTGTTCAATGTTGTTACCGATGTCGTATGTGGCGGTCAGGTGGTTGTCGGCAGGTGCCACCGCTCTCGCGGCCGCGATGCTGTTGGCAAGCTGCGCCGTCGGGCCGGATTTTGCGCATCCTGCCGCGCCCGAGATCACCCGCTACACGCGCGAGCCGCTCGCTCCGCAAACGTCATCGGCCGACGTCGCCGCCGGCCAGCGCCAGCGTTTCATCGAAGGCCGCGATATCCCCAAGGAGTGGTGGGCGGTGTTCAAGTCGCCGGCGCTCAACGCGTTGATCGAGCGAGCGCTCGCCAACAATCCCAACCTGCAATCGGCCATGGCGACGCTGCGCGCCGCGCAGCAGGCGGTTTACGCCCAGCAAGGCAAATTCTTTCCGCTGGTGCAGGCCAATTTCAATCCGACGCGCAACCAGACACCCGCGTCGCTCACGCCGGTGCCGGCGTCCGGCGCCAGCATCTACAATCTCTATACCGCGCAGCTGCAGGTCTCCTACACATTCGACGTCTGGGGCCTCAATCGGCGCGCGGTGGAATCGCTGCAGGCGCTCGCCGACGTGCAACGTTTCGAAGTCGAGGCGGCTTATCTGGCGCTGACATCGAATGTCGTGGTCGCGGCCATCACCGAGGCCTCGCTGCGCGGCGAGACCGAGGCCACCGATCGGTTGATCGCGATCAACGGCAAAATGCTCGATCTCCTCAAGCGCCGGCTGGACAGCGGCTATAGCAACGGCAGCGATGTCGCGGTGCAGGAAGCAGCGCTGGCGCAAGCCAAGGCGACATTGCCGCCACTGCGCAAGGCGCTGGCGCAGCAACGCGACCTCTTGGCGGCGCTGTCCGGCGCCTATGCCGGCGAAGGACCACGCGAGACCTTCCGGCTCGCCAACCTGCATTTGCCGGTCGATCTGCCGGTGAGCCTGCCGTCGCAATTGATCGAGCAGCGCCCCGACGTGCGCGCGGCGGAGGAACAATTGCACGCCGCCAGCGCGCAGGTCGGCGTTGCCACCGCCAACACGCTACCGAACTTCACCATCAGCGCCAACGGCGGCTATTCCAATACGGTCTTTGCCGCCCTGATCTCGCCGCAGAGTCTGGCCTGGGAGCTCGCTGGCAACGCCACGCAAACGATCTTCGACGCCGGCACCTTGCTGCATCAACTCGAGGGCGCGCGCGACACCTACCAAGCCGCCGCGTGGACCTATCGCGGCACGGTGATCGGCGCGGTGCAGAACGTCGCGGATGCGTTGCGCGCGCTGCAAAACGATGCCGATGCGCTGCGCGCCGCGCGCGACTTCGAGCGCGCGGCAAAGAGGAGTCTTGATCTGGCGCAGCAGCAACTCGACAAAGGCCAAAGCAACGTGCTGCTGCAGCTCACGGCGGAACAGACTTATTTGCAGGCGAGCATCCAGGTGGTGCAGGCGCAAGCGGCGCGGCTCGCCGATACCGCGGCTCTATTCCAGACGCTCGGCGGCGGCTGGTGGAACCGAACCGAACCGCCGATGGAAAAAACTCTTGATGTCGGCACCGGCCAGGCGGAGCCGATTCAACAGGACGCCTCGCCGCAATGACCCTGCTCTGCCATCGGTGTGGTTGCAGGCCGGCGGTCAGACATTGGATTCGATCTCACGAGGTGTCTCTTGCGCCGCAGCTTGCAGCTGGGCCTTGTTCTGCTCGATGATTCCTTCAAGACGCGCAATGTTCTGGATCAGGCGATCGCTGGCGAGACGGAGAAAGTAATAGCCGAACTCCGGGTTCTCGAAGTAGATTTCGAGCAGCCGGTCGTAGGTGATGGTCAGCACTTCCCCGCTCTCGATGCATTCGACGGTCTGCGTCCTTTTGTTGTTGGGCGTAATGAAACCAAGCTCCCCCATAAGGCGCCCGGGCGGCAGCTCGACGCCAATTTCGGTCACGAGGAATTTTCCGGTGACCGTAAGGTACATCTCGGTGGCCGGCTGGCCTTTGCGAAACAGCACGTCGCCTCGGCGATAGGCGCGCTGGTTCATGAACGGCTTGAGCCAATCCATGGACAGATCGCCCTGCGCGGCGAGGCGCGCTCGCTTGACCAGGCTGCGCATCTGATAGAGGCGCCAGCTGTTGATCGGCAGCAAAAGCAGATACATCAAAAAAGTCGAGATCGCGCCCGCAAACGCCCCGTAAGCCATGAAGAACAAGGCGCTGATGATGCCGAAGACGCGCAGCGGCACCATGGTCCGCATCAGCATCGTCGCGGCATAAAAGCCGGCGCCGACGAGGGCGCACATGCTGGCGACGTTGATGTTCGCCACGACGATATCGACCAGCCGCTGGACGACCGCGTCGAACGTGATGTTGCTGGGATCGACACCGATTTGAACGAGCAGTTTATTGAACGAAAGATTCTCCGATGCGCGCTCCAGCGCATGGTTCAATATCGACGTCAGATCCAGATATATGCTCTTCATTCCTACTCCAGCGATGATCCCCCGCCGGCTACCAATATAACGAAGGGCAGCGTGTGACCGGCTATGAATCTACCCGCAAGCATTTCGCCCGGGATAGCCGCATTCAGGAACCGTCTGTCACAAAACTGCGATGAAGACAGCCGCTCAACCACCATAGCATGAAGGTGGGCCGGATGGGCCGCCGAAAGGCCACTAAAGCACAACGGGCAAATCGTCGTCGTTTTTTGAGCACAGGACGGAGCCAATCGTGGATCAACACGCCTTCAGGTCGGACTGCCAAGTCGCAATGTCAAATAGCTATCTTGCTGCGAGGCCTTTCCACAAATTGTCGCGGCAACGATCGCGGCGTTGCACCGGTTTCGTCCAGGTGAGCGCCGCTTCAAGCGACCGCCGCAGACAGTCGTCGTCGTCGATCTTGCGCAGATAACCGCGCAGCACCTCGGCCTTGTCGATGATGCGCTGGTCGACGATGCGATTGCAGAACTCCACGCTGGTTCTGACAAAATATGTGAACTGCGACGGACCCTTTCCTGATCCGAGCCGGTCCATGTCAGCAGCCTTGGCCATAACAGCGGCGCGATCGGCGGGGCCCAGCATCAGCGCAAAGCGCAGGATCGCCAGCAGCCAATCCCTCACTTGCCGCGATTGCTCTAAAGCAACGCCGTTGAGCGGGACGTCGAACTGCATCGGAGCTATGCCCACATCATCCTCATCCCGCCATCGCCCGGCGGCCGGTCATGATCGAGGCACCTAGCTTGCCAATCATAGCGCTCGAACGATCGTTGCACAGCCAGCCGAGCACGCTGGTGACATCGGCCTTTGCTTGCTGGCTCAATTCGATCAGCGGCAGGCGGACGCTCGCACCCATGAGACCAACCAGACTGAGCGCGAATTTGACCGGAACCGGATTTGATTCACAAAATAGCACTGCGGACAGTCGTGCGACCGGCAGCCACAGCCGCTGCGCCCGCGTGATCTGTCCCTGCCGCAGGGTGAGGAACATGTCCCGGCATAGGCCAGGGGCGACATTGGACGCGACCGAAATGCAGCCGTCGCCACCCTGGGCAAGGAAGCTCAGCGCAGTAGCGTCGTCACCCGACAGCAGCCGGAATTCTGTGCCGACCAAAGCGCGCAACCGCGCGACGCGGCTCGGATCGCCGCTCGCATCCTTCAAGGCGAAAATCTGCGGCACCTTGGCGAGCCGTGCGACGGTCGCGTCGGCGAGAGCGCAGGCCGTTCGCGATGGCACGTCGTAGAGCATGATCGGCAGCGCAGTAGAGGCGGCGATCTCGCAGAAATGGGCGTAAAGGCCGGCCTGAGTCGGACGGTTGTAGTAAGGCACGACCGACAGGATCGCATCGGCGCCGTTCACTTCGGCGTCCCTCGTCAATTCAATGGCATGCTCAGTCGAATTCGATCCCGCCCCGGCGATGACCGGCACGCGACCGCGCGACACGCCGACCGCGATGCGGATGAGCTCACGCTGCTCGCCAGGGGTCAGCGTTGACGCTTCACCCGTCGTCCCGCAGACGACAAGCGCGGTCGCCCCGCAAGTTATCTGCAGATCGCAAAGCCGCTCGAACGCCTTGCCGTCGACATCGCCGTTATCGTCGAACGGTGTCGGCAAGGCGGGTGCGTAACCCGACAATTTCGCGACATGGCGGCCGATGGTGGGCATCGTGGTCTGTCAGGCCGCCCGGCGCTCGCGCGCATTGTCGGCGAACCGCGCCGCCGTTATCGGCTTGCGGGACAGGTCAAGTTCGAGGACGCCAGAAACCGCGACAACGGCCTGCAGCCGGTTTCCATTTTCAAATCGCACGTATCGAAGCGCCTCGGCGCGATCGACGAAGAGGCCGCCGCGGACTCCGCTTTGGTCTTGGACCACCCAGTTTCCCCTGCCGTCCTGGCCAATCATGAAGAGTGGAGGTTTCGCACACGAGGGAGGTTCAGCGTCGTTGTTGTCCATTTGAGTTCTTCTTTGATGATGACCGATGAAGTCCGTGAACGCCGAATTACGAGATCGGCAGGTCGTCGTCGTTCTTCGAACACAGCGTATACTGGCCGCGGAACAGCTCCTTTTCGATCGCGTCGCGATGCCGGCGATGACCGGCGAAAGCGTTCGAAATCTCCGTGACAAGCTTCCGCCATTCCGCGATGGCCGATCCGATGAAGCTTACGAAAAGCGGCGCGCGGCGCGCCGCAACTTCGCTCGCGGCAGAGAGCAGACCGGCAAAGCGGCTTCCCTGGTTCTCGACGTCAAGCTCGAACGAATCGGCGAGGAACATCATCGCGCATCCGCCCGGCTCGCTCTGTCTGCGGACAAAGCGTGCCGCCGACTGCTTGAAAAGGAATAGACCTCCCCTCCGTCTTTCCGCTTCACGCACAACCCAAACGCCGTTCTTATTGCGGCCGATATAGAACAGCGGAATTGCCTCGCTGAGCGCGCTGGCATCGGGCCGTCGCGGCAATTGCGTTGCCATCGTCGACGCAGCAAAGGGTCTGCGCGGCGCCGCTCCTTGTCCGTGACCGGTGTAGGCCAGACGCATCTCGGCCGGCCAGAGTTCGCGCAAAACACGGGAGTGCTTGAGCTGTCTGATCATGACCACGCCTGTCTTGATTCGCGACGATACCGATCACTGCGTTAATGTGCTGCCGGACCGCATAGGAATTCGAGATGGGGCGGCAGACATTCTCATAAAGGCGCTATTGAAATAGCCGTACCCACCAGGGTTGCGTTGAACAGGCTCCGATTCGTTTCTTCACCGTTCGCATGATCTCGATGAAACGGTCCTGATGAACCTTGTTGGTCGGCCGAAATTCGACATGGCGGCAGTCCGACAGCGGTGATTTGGGCTTGATGTCGAAGGTTACTTTGTCGAGGACACGAAGATCCTTGAGGACAATTTCGAGCTCGGTGGGAAAATGACCGGTGAGCCTATACGCGCCGAGCGTTTCCAGCGCCGCGTCATAGGTGCGTAGCTCGGACAATTCGAGCGTTTGGCTGATATTTCTGGAGTCGGCAGTCCATGGCTTGCTCGCCGGTGTCGCCGCACGCCGAACCGTATCGATGGATGACATACTCATTAGGGCCTCACCTCACGGTCATTGACACTGCCCGCAATGTGCTCGCCGGCGCATATGAATTCGAGACGGAGCCGTGCGCTTTCTCATAAAGGCGGCATAGGAGCGCGCCGAAAAAGCCGCACCACCTATGCGAAGTTATCGCGGTAGACGATGCTGTCGGAGGCGGACGAGACTTGAGGAACCGGCGACGTCGGCCGCGACGCGATTTCGGCCATGCGGCGAGCTTGAAAAAACGCGCGTAGGATCGCGAGCGGGATCATTTCGTGGCTGGCATCGGCCGTATCGTCGAACATGGCAGGTAGGTTTGGCCCGCGCGATAGCGAGCAAAACCATTCGCCGCTATCGTATTCAAGCCGCCGCAACCGCCAATCCGGCAGCTCAAGCGCGATGACGGCCAATGCCGCATCGGTCCAGGCACCGATTTCAATCAATCGGTCGATCCGCGCCACCTCTTCCGATTTGCTCAGAACAGGTATGCGTTCGCAGGCGCCGACGATTATTTTGCTGAACAGGCTGCGATCAAGCCGCGGCGCGTCCCGCAGTTCCTCGTCGAGTCGATCGAAAAGCACCGTGTAATCGGCGGCAAAAGCCATTGGAATGCTCGCGATACGCCGGGCCCCTTGGGCCGGCGACACGAAACATGGCGTCAAAGGCCATAAGGAAGCCAGAGCAGACGGCCAGCCACTTTATAAGGGCGGAATAAGCGTTCTCCCCCTGTCCGCCCGATCTTTATGAGATTCCTATACCGCGGCTGTGGCCGCCCTCTCGAATTCATATGCGAAGCGTGACACCTAGTTGCTCGCGAACGGGCGAAACATGTTGCGCGGTTTTGATTCACATCAAGACGGCGCGCTGCCCTTAGGCGAGAATACTGCTTTCATTCCGCGGAGTATTCCCATGATGGACGTTGTTATGGTGGCGATCGCATTCGCCTTCTTCGCGGTGTCGATCGCCTACGTATACGCCTGCGAAAAGCTTTGAGGAGGCCGACCATGATCTTTGATTATTCGCTCGCCGGCCTCGTGACCGCGGGGCTGCTGTTCTACCTGATCTTCGCCCTGCTCAAGCCCGAACTGTTCTGAAGGAATAACGACCATGACCGTCATCGGCTGGGTCCAGATTCTGCTCTATTGCGCCATCATCGTCGTGCTCACGCCGCCGCTCGGCGCTTACATGACGCGCGTGTTCAACGGCGAGCGCACGTTCCTGTCGCCGATCCTGCGGCCGATTGAACTCGCGATCTACAAGATCGCTGGCGTCGACGAGCGGCAGGAGCAGCACGCCGTGACCTACACGGTCGGCATGTTGCTGTTTCACATCGGCGGCCTGTTCATCATTTACGTGTTGATGCGGCTGCAGGCGTTCCTGCCGTTCAATCCCGCCGAGCAGTCGGCGGTTTCCGAGGATTTGTCGTTCAACACGGCGGTCAGCTTCATCACCAACACCAACTGGCAGAACTACGGCGGTGAGAGCACGCTGTCTTATCTCGTGCAGATGGTCGGCTTGACCCACCAGAATTTTCTGTCGGCGGCGACCGGCATCGTGCTCGCGATCGCGCTAATCCGCGGCTTCGCGCGGCACTCGGTGCGCACCGTCGGCAGTTTTTGGGTCGATATCACACGCTGCACGCTCTACATCCTTCTGCCGATCTGCGTGCCCTACGCGCTGTTCCTGGTCTGGCAGGGCATTCCGCAGACGCTCGGCACCTACGTCGATGCAACGACGCTGGAAGGCGCCAAGCAGACCATCGCCTTGGGCCCGGTCGCCTCGCAGATCGCCATCAAGATGCTCGGCACCAATGGCGGCGGCTTTTTCAACGCCAACGCCTCGCATCCGTTCGAAAACCCGACCGCGCTGTCGAACTACGTGCAGATCATCTCGATTTTCGCGCTCGGCGCGGCGCTGACCAACGTGTTCGGCCGCATGGTCGGCAATCAGCGCCAGGGCTGGGCGATTCTCGCCGTGATGGGCGTGCTGTTCATCGCCGGTGTCTTCTTCTGTTACTGGGCCGAAGCCCATGGCAACGACGCGCTGAATGCACTCGGACTGACCGGCGGCAATATGGAAGGCAAGGAAGTCCGCTTCGGCATCGTCGCCTCGGCGTTGTTCGCCGTTATCACCACGGCCGCTTCGTGCGGCGCCGTTAATGCCATGCATGACTCGTTCACCGCCCTCGGCGGCATGATCCCGCTGATCAACATTCAGCTCGGCGAGATCATCGTCGGCGGCGTCGGCTCCGGCATGTACGGCATGCTGCTGTTCGTCATCATCTCGATCTTCGTCGCCGGCTTGATGGTCGGGCGGACGCCGGAATATGTCGGCAAGAAGATCGAGGCCAAGGAAGTCAAGATGGCGATGCTCGCCATCCTGGTCCTGCCGCTGATGTATCTCGGTTGGACCGCCGTCGCGATGCTGGTGCCGTCCGCGGTCGCGGCGATGAACAATCCCGGGCCGCATGGCTTCACCGAGGTGCTCTATGCCTACGTGTCGCAGGACGGCAACAACGGCTCGGCCTTCGCCGGATTGAGCGCCAACACACTGTTCTACAATCTCAGCGGCGCAATGGCGATGGCCGTCGGTCGGTTCTGGATGATCATCCCGACGATGATCATTGCCGGGTCGCTCGCCGGCAAGAAATTGGTGCCGGCCTCGGCAGGCACGTTCCCGACTACCGGCGGCTTGTTCGTCGGCCTGGTTGTCGGCGTGATCGTCATCGTCGGCGGCCTCACCTTCTTCCCGGCGCTCGCGCTCGGCCCGATCGTCGAGCAGCTCGCGATCAACGCCGGCACACTATTCTCGTCCAATTAGGCATCCAGGCTCGGAGTCACTTCGATGGAAACCTCAACCCTGCGCAAAAGCATGCCGGTATCGGCGCTCTTCGATCTGAAGATCGTCGTGCCGGCCATCGGCTCCGCCTTCGCCAAGCTAGATCCGCGCACGCTCATGAAAAATCCGGTCATGTTCGTGCTCGAGGTCGTCACCGCCCTGACCACGGTCATTCTGATCCGCGATCTGGTGACTGGCGGCGGACACATCCTGTTCGAGTTCCAGATCATCCTGTGGTTGTGGTTCACCGTGCTGTTCGCCAACTTCGCCGAGGCGATCGCCGAAGGCCGCGGCAAGGCACAGGCCGACACCCTGCGCCGACAGCGCAGCGAGACCCAGGCCAAACTGCTCAACGGCACCGACCGGCAGGATTTCAAGCTCGTGCCCTCCACCGGGCTGAAAGTCGGCAACGTTGTCCTGGTCGAAGCCGGCGACATGATCCCCTCCGACGGCGAAGTCATCGAGGGCATGGCCTCGGTCAACGAAGCGGCGATCACCGGTGAATCGGCGCCGGTCATCCGCGAATCGGGCGGCGACCGCTCGGCGGTGACCGGCGGCACCCAGGTGCTGTCCGACTGGATCCGCGTGCGCATCACCGCGGCGCCCGGCTCGACCTTCCTCGACCGCATGATCAGGCTGGTCGAAGGCGCCGAGCGACAGAAGACGCCGAACGAGATCGCGCTGAACATCCTCTTGATCGGCCTGACCATCATCTTCGTGTTCGCCACCGCGACGATCCCGAGCTACGTCGCCTACACCGGCGGCACCATCTCGGTGGTGATCCTGGTGGCGCTGTTCGTCACGCTGATTCCGACCACGATCGGCGCGCTGCTCTCCGCTATCGGCATCGCCGGCATGGACCGGCTGGTGCGTTTCAACGTGCTGGCGATGTCGGGCCGCGCCGTCGAAGCCGCGGGCGACGTCGACACGCTTCTCCTCGACAAGACCGGCACCATCACGCTCGGCAATCGCCAAGCCACCGAGTTCACGCCGCTGCGCGGCGTGAGTGAGCAGGAGCTGGCGGACGCCGCACAACTTGCCTCGCTCGCCGACGAGACGCCTGAGGGCCGCTCCATCGTCGTGCTGGCCAAAGAAAAGTATGGCATCCGCGGCCGCGAGCTTGCGGAACTGAAGGCGAACTTCATCCCGTTCAGCGCGCAGACCCGCATGAGCGGCGTCGAGGTCGGCACTTCATGGGTCCGCAAGGGTGCGGTGGATGCGATCTTGAATTATCTCAACGGCTCGCCGGCTGCTGTCGGCGCGGTCCAGACCATTCCGCGTGTCAGCGACGACACCGCGCGCGAGGCCCAGGCCATCGCCGACGCGATCGCCAAGTCCGGCGGTACACCGCTTGCGGTTGCCAAGGATGGCAAGCTGCTCGGCATCATCCACCTCAAGGACATCGTCAAAGGCGGCATCCGCGAACGCTTTGCCGAATTGCGCCGCATGGGCATCCGCACCGTGATGATCACAGGCGACAATCCGATGACGGCGGCGGCGATTGCCGCGGAAGCCGGCGTCGACGATTTCCTCGCCCAGGCCACGCCCGAGGAAAAGCTCCGCCTCATCCGCGACGAGCAGGGCAAGGGCAAGCTCGTCGCCATGTGCGGCGACGGCACCAACGATGCGCCGGCACTGGCACAAGCCGACGTCGGCGTTGCCATGAATACCGGCACCCAAGCGGCACGCGAGGCCGGCAACATGGTCGATCTCGATTCCAATCCGACCAAGCTCATCGAGATCGTCGAGATCGGCAAGCAGCTGTTGATGACCCGCGGCGCGCTCACCACCTTCTCGATCGCCAACGACGTGGCAAAATATTTCGCCATCATCCCGGCGATGTTCGTCGCCTTCTATCCGCAGTTGCAGACGCTGAACATCATGAAGCTTGCGACGCCCGAGAGCGCCATCCTCTCGGCCATCATCTTCAACGCGCTGATCATCATCGCGCTCATTCCGCTGTCGCTGAAAGGCGTGCGCTATCGCCCGATTGGCGCCGGGGCGCTGCTGGCGCGCAATCTTTGGATCTACGGCGTCGGCGGCGTGATCATTCCATTCATCGGCATCAAGGCCATCGACCTCGTGGTCACGGCTTTGCACCTCGCCTAAGGAGAAGCTGTCATGTTGCGCGAAATCCGCCCCGCGATCGTCGTCCTCGTCGCATTGACGCTCATCACCGGCTTGGCGTACCCGCTGGCCATGACCGGCATCGCCGAAGTCCTCTTTCCGCGCCAGGCGCAAGGCAGCCTGATCGAGCAGGACGGCAAGGTCGTCGGCTCGGCGCTGATCGGCCAGGTCTTCGAGAGCGACAAATATTTCCACGGCCGGCCGTCGGCCACGACCGCACCCGATCCCAACGATTCGACCAAGACCGTGCCAGCGCCTTACAACGCCGCCAATTCCGGCGGCTCGAATCTCGGGCCGTCCAACAAGGCGCTGATCGACCGCGTGCAGGGCGACGCCGACAAGCTCAAGCAGGAAAACCCGTCGATGCCGGTGCCGCAAGACCTGGTCACCACCTCGGCCTCCGGCCTCGACCCTCACATCTCGCCGGATGCCGCCCTTTTCCAGGTGCCCCGTATTGCCAAGGTGCGCAATCTGCCCGAAGATCGCGTCCGCCAGCTCGTCGCGGACAAAACGGAAGGTCGCCTGCTTGGGCTATTGGGCGAGCCGCGCGTGAACGTATTGCAGCTCAATCTCGCGCTCGACCATTTGGCCGCCGGATAGGCGCATTTACCCAGTGATAGCGGATCAGCGGCGCGAATCCGAATATCGGCCCTCACCGGAAGCCCTCCTCGAAGCGGCGCGCCGCGAAGAGCGGCGTGTCGGCAAGCTGCGGATTTTCGTCGGCGCAGCGCCCGGCGTCGGCAAGACCTACGAAATGCTGCAGCAGGCCCACGCGCGGCTGAAGGACGGCTACGATGTCGTCGCCGGCGTGGTCGAGACCCACGGCCGCAAGGAAACCGAGGCGCTGCTGGCCGGCCTCGAAGTCACTCCCAAACGCCGCATCGAGTACAAGGGTCAGACGCTGCAAGAAATGGATCTGGACGCGATTCTCGTCCGGCGGCCGCAGATCGTCCTGGTCGACGAGCTGGCCCACACTAACGCCGAAGGCAGCCGCCACCCGAAGCGCTATCTCGACGTCGAAGAGCTGCTGAATAACGGCATCGAGGTCTATACCACGGTCAATATCCAGCACATCGAAAGCCTCAACGACGTCGTCGCGCAAATTACTCACGTGCGCGTGCGCGAAACCGTACCGGACGCCGTGTTCGATCGCGCCGACGCGGTCGAGCTGGTCGATCTGACGCCGGACGACCTGATCCAACGGCTCAAGGAAGGCAAGGTCTACGTCCCCAAGCAGGCCGAGCGCGCGCTCGAGCATTTCTTTTCGCCGGCCAACCTCACCGCATTGCGCGAGCTCGCGCTGCGCCGCACTGCCGAACGGGTCGACGACCAATTGCTCAACGAGATGCAGGCCCACGCCATCCAAGGGCCGTGGGCGGCCGGCGAGCGCATCGCCGTGTGTGTCAGCGAAGATCCGCGTGCCGCCGGCCTGGTGCGCTACGCCAAGCGCCTGGCGGATCGCCTGCACGGACCCTGGATGGCGCTCTACATCGAAGGGCGGCGCGCCGTGCAGCTATCCGAGGAGGAGCGCGACCGCATCGCCGACACGCTCCGGCTTGCCCATTCGTTGGGTGGCGAAGCCGTGATCTTGCCGGCTGGTGACCGCAACATCGCCGACGACGTGATCCGCTACGCGCACGCCCACAACGTCACGCAAATCATCATCGGCAAGTCGACGCGGTCGCGCTGGTTCGAAATCCTGCACGGCTCGGTGGTGCACGATCTGGTGCGCCGCTCCGGCAATATCAGCGTCCACGTCATTGCCGGCGATCAGCTGCCCGGCGGTCCACTGCCGAAAAAGACTATCGACACGTCGGAGCGGGTCGAAGCGTACGATCCGCGCCCTTATGTGCTGGCGCTTGTGGCGGTGGCGATTGCGCTCGGTTGCGGCGAACTGGTCAACGATTGGATCGGCGTCGAGAACGTCGATCTGGTTTTCCTTACCGCGATCGTCGGCGTCGCCGTGCGTTTTGGGCTCCTGCCCTCGCTGTTTGCCAGCGTCGTTTCCGCGCTGGCCTATAACTTTTTCTTCCTGCCGCCGCTCTACACGCTGACCATCGCCGATCCGCACAATATCGCGGCCTTTGCGCTGTTCACCATCGTCGCCATCATCGTTTCCAATGTCGCAGCGCGAAGCCGCATGCAGACCGTGACCGCGACGGCGCGCGTCCGCGCCGTCGAATTGCTTTATGCCTTCAGCCGCAAGCTCGCCGGTGCCGGCACGCTCGACGATGTGCTGTGGGCGACCGCCTATCAGACCGCCTTGATGCTCAAAGTACGCGTCGTGCTGCTGTTGCCGGGCAACGGTTCCATCGCGGTGAAGGCTGGCTATCCGCCGGAAGACACCCTCGACGAGGCCGATCTCGCCGCGGCGAAGTGGACCTGGGAGAACGACCGCGCTGCCGGCCGTGGCTCCGATACGCTGCCCGGCGCCAAGCGGCTGTTCCTGCCGATGCATACCGGGCGCGGTGCCATCGGAGTCGTCGGTATCGACAGCGACAAGCCGGGGCCGCTACTCACCCCGGACCAGCGCCGGCTGCTCGACGCGCTGATGGATCAGGGTGCGCTCGCCATCGAGCGCGTGCGCCTGGTCGAGGACATGGATCGCGTCGAGCGAACCGCCGAGACCGAGCGGCTGCGCTCGGCGCTGCTCACCTCGATATCCCACGACTTGAAGACGCCCCTCGCCGCGGTGCTCGGCGCGGCCAGCACTCTGCGCGACGTCGGCGACCGGCTCGGCGACGGCGAGAAAGCCGATTTGCTGTCGACCGTGATCGACGAATCCGAGCGGCTCAACCGCTTCATTGCCAACCTGCTCGACATGACCAAGCTCGAATCCGGCGCGGTTGCGCCGAATCTGGCGCCGCATGATCTTTCCGAAATCGTCGGCTCGGCGCTACGCCGCGCCAACAAGATTCTCGGCCATCATCGCGTCGAGCTCGATCTCGCCACCGACATGCCGATGGTCAACCTCGATGCGGTGTTGTTCGAGCAAGTGCTGTTCAATCTCCTCGACAATGCGGCGAAATACGCGCCGCCGAACACGACCATCACCATCCGCAGCTGGCGCGATCGCGAATCCGTCGCCTTGCAGATCGCCGACGAGGGCGACGGCATTCCGCAGGGCGACCTGGAGCATATCTTCGACAAGTTCTACCGCGCCCAGAAAACCGATCAGGTGCGCGCCGGCACTGGGCTGGGGCTGGCGATCTCGCGCGGCTTCGTCGAAGCCATGCACGGCTCTATCGTCGCCACCAATCGTGCCGACCGCCGTGGCGCCGTATTCACGATCATGTTGCCGATCCCCGACGGCCGGCAGCGCCTGGACGCCGCCGCATGAGTGCCGCCCCGCTTCGCGTGCTGGTGGTCGATGACGAACCGCCGATCCGCAAGCTTTTGCGCATGGGTTTGAACGCGCACGGCTATCAGATTCTCGAAGCGGCCAATGGCAAGGCGGCGCTCGAACTGCTCAAAGAAGCGCCCGACCTGATCATCCTCGACCTCGGCCTGCCCGACACCCAAGGCCTCGAACTCTTACGCACCATGCGCGCCCGCAACGAAAGCGTGCCGATCGTGGTGCTGTCGAGCCGCGGCGACGAGGCCGGCAAGGTGCAGGCGCTCGATTTCGGCGCCGACGATTACGTCACCAAGCCGTTCGGCATGGACGAGCTCCTCGCGCGCATTCGCGCGGCCCTGCGCCACCAGTTGCAGACCCACGGCGAGCGGCCGATCTTCCGCGTCGGCGACCTGTCCGTCGATCTGGTCCGCCGCATCGTCAAGACCGGCGACAAGGAGATCAAACTGTCGCCGAAGGAATACGATCTGCTGCGCGTGCTGGTGCAACATGCCGGCAAGGTGCTCACCCACAAATTCCTGCTCGGCGAGCTGTGGGACGATCTGACCGACGCGCAATATCTGCGCGTCTATGTGCGGCAATTACGCCAGAAGATCGAGGCCGATCCCGAACGGCCGCATTATGTGCTCACCGAGACCGGTATCGGCTATCGGCTGCGCGCGCCGGATTGAACACCAGCCATGAAAATCGCGGACTTTCTCGCTCCGGCGAACGTGAAGATCGACGTTGCCTCGACCGACAAGAAAAAGCTGTTGGCGGAGCTGGCGCGCGAAGCTGCCGCGAAAATCGGCATAGGTGCCGATCGCATCGCCGCCGAGGTGCTCAAGCGCGAGGAGTTCGGATCGACCGGCGTCGGAGGCGGCGTAGCGATACCGCATGCACGATTTCCGCAATCCTCAAAATCGCTCGGCCTGCTTGCTCGCCTCAAGAAACCGATCGATTACGATGCCGTTGACGGGAAACCCGTCGATATCGTTTTTCTGCTGCTGCTTCCGGAAGGCTCAGGCGGCGAGCAACAACTCGGCGCGCTGGCGAGCGTCGCGCGCAAGCTGAGGACCCTGGCCGTTACGGCCGCGCTCCGTCGCGCGCGCGACAGTATGGACATATATCGCATATTGACATCGGATTGAGCGGCGGGCACATCGGGGCGAAATCCAACACATTACCGCCAGCTTTTACGCGTCCCATATTGGGCGATCATTGTTGAATCGCAGAGGACATCACGCATGGCCGACGACCTCATTCTCTACACCAATCCCATGTCGCGCGGGCGGATCGCCCGCTGGATGCTCGAGGAAGTCGGCCAGCCCTACAAGACCGAAGCGCTCGACTATGCCTCGACCATGAAGGGTCAGGCCTATCTGGCCATCAATCCGATGGGCAAAGTGCCGGCGCTGCGTCACGGCGAGGCCGTCATCACCGAGACCGCAGCCATCTGCGCGTATCTCGCCGATGCGTTTCCGCAAGCGGGCCTGGCACCGCCGCCCGGACATCGGTTGCGCGCGCCTTATTACCGCTGGCTGTTCTTCGCCGCCGGCCCGTTCGAGGCCGCGTCGAGCAACAAGGCTCTCGGCGTCGTCGTACCGCCGGAGCGCGAGCGGATGATGGGCTACGGAAATATCGCGCTGGTTCTCAATACGCTCGAAGACGCCGTGTCGCGGGGACATTATCTGGCCGGCGACAGTTTCACTGCCGCCGATCTCTATGTCGGCTCGCAGGTCGGCTTCGGCATGATGTTCGGAATGATCGAAAAGCGTCCGGCTTTTGAGCAATATTGGCAGCGGCTCAGCAGCCGTCCGGCTTGCCTGCGCGCCAAGGAGCTTGACGACGCGCAGGTGGCGCAGCAGAAGGCCGCCGGCTGACGGTGCACGCCGGATTGTGGCGGATATTCTGCGATTACGAATTAAGGCCGAAAGTTAAGAGTTCCGCTTCTGCGAAAACGGTGGATTGCTTCTGCTCGGCGGCGTAACATTCTGACCGGGTAGCCTGTCGGCGACACATCGGGAGTGTGCGTGCGTTGAAACGGGGTGAGATTCCGTCGATCGGCGAACTGACGTCGTTTGTCGTGGCGGCTCAGCATGGCAGTTTTACGCGCGCCGCTGCCGAGCTCAATCTGACCCAAGGCGCGATCAGCAGGCAGA
Source organism: uncultured Alphaproteobacteria bacterium (assembly GCA_963724715.1). Lineage (GTDB taxonomy): Bacteria > Pseudomonadota > Alphaproteobacteria > Rhizobiales > Xanthobacteraceae > BOG-931. Next base: position 479,916 of record CAVRVV010000010.1, read on the forward strand.
TTCGCGAGCTCGAAATCCATCTCGGCATTCGCTTGTTCGAGCGCATACGCCAGCGCGTCGTATTGACGGACGCCGGCAAGATGTATCTGTCGCAAGTGAAGAAGGCCTTGGACGACCTTGCCGATGCGACGCTACGCGTGGCGTCGTTTTCCAACAGCACGACCTTGAATCTCGTGGCGCTGCCGACCTTCGCGGCGCGCTGGCTGGTTCCCCGTCTGCCGAATTTCCAGCGGGTGAATCCCAAAATCATGGTCCATATCACGGCGCGCCAAGCGCCGATCGACTCCGCACTGGAGCCGTTCGACGCCGCGGTGTTCCACGGCGCGTCGCACTGGCCCGGCACGATTTCGCATTATCTGATGGACGAGGACGTCGTCGCAGTTTGCAGTCCGAAATTGAACGCCAAGCGCGCTATCAAGACGCCGGCCGACGTCGTCGAATTCCCGCTGTTGCACAAAATGGGAAAGCCGAACCGCTGGGCGGAATGGATGGCCGAGGTCGGCATCGCGCCGGACGGCCTGCTGCACGGCCACGCCTATCAAAACTTCGCCATGGTCGCCCAGGCCGCCGTGGCCGGCCTCGGCATCGCGCTGTTGCCGCGCTATCTGGTCGAAGACGACGTCGCCGCCAAGCGGCTGGAGATCGTCGCCGACGAATTCGTCGACATCGCCACCTCGTATTATCTGATCCTGCCGGAAACCCGCGCCAGCGCCAGCGCCGTTCAGGCCTTTGCCAAGTGGCTGACCGCCGAAGCGCGCATCTTCAATGCGCGCAGCGGCCGCCGCGTGGCGAGCAAAAAAAAGCAGGCAGGACATCGCACGAATGGCGCCAATAAAATAAATAAGGTCCTGCTTGAAGCTGGCGACGCCGTCCAATCGCGAACCCCCGCCTGACCAATTTTTCGGGACGGCGACTGCCCCCTTATGGCAGCCGCATCAGCGGTTCCCCCATGCGAATTCGGGCGCCTTCCTCGACACCGTCGCACAGTGCATAGCCATCCGGCGCGAACACGATCGCCGTCGAGCCATGCTGGAACCAGCCGAGCTCATCGCCTTTTCGGAACGAAGCATCGCAGGCGAAGACGTTCGGCCCGCGATGCTTGAGGTTCAGCAGCACGTCGAGACAATGCAGGCGAATGCTGGCGACCAGAACGGCGGCGACCAGGACCACAGTCACGCTGTCGCCCGTTGCGTTGAGCGTCGTGCGCAACACGGCGCGTTCGTTCTTGCAGAACAACCGCTCGATGCGATTGAGCGCGATCGGATTGACGTTCCAGGTATCGCCGGAGAGGTAGATCACCTGCTCGACGCGGCAGTCGTGCGGCGCATGGAAGCGGTGATACATCCCCGCCGTCAGGCGCAGCGTCACATAGCGGCCGTTGCGGTAAGCCTCGACCAGGTCGCGGTCGCACAGCAAATCGTCCAGCGTGTAGGGAAAGCCCTTGGCCTGGTAGAGGCGCGTGCCGGCGATGGCGCCGCAGGCGCCGACGATGGCGTCGCACGGGCTGACCAGGACGTCCGCCGCCCGATCGATCGGGCGTGCACCGTCCTTGAGCTCGCGGGTGAAACAATCGTGCATGCTGCGAAAATTCGTCTTCTTGGCTTCGCTGAGATCGAGGTCGGAGAACAGGCGCCACAGGCCTATCGACAGATCGCGCACCAAGGGCTGCTCGACATGGCTGAGCCAGCCGACGAACTGCGTCGCCAGCCGGCGCGGAACGCGGTTGGTGAGGAGGAAATTGATGTCTTCCTGCGCGAACAGGCGCCAGATTTGCTCCTGCGCCAACAGGCGCCAGATTTGTGAGCGCACCGTCATGGCTTTGTAAAACGTTCCGGGTACACCCCGATTCGATGCAATGGGCCGCGACCACTTTGGCCTTTTACGGGCTCGGCGCCACGGCGCTGGCGACCTCGATGCTGACGCTCGGCCGGCGGCTGGAACTGTCCCAGGCCAAGCACCGCTCGCTGGCCGGCCATGCCCGCATGGCGCGCCGCCTCGCGGGGCTCGTACCGTTCTATGACTACGGCGAAGATCGGTTTTTCGACAGCGACGGCGCGCCCGCTGATGTCGCCGCCCTGCGCCGCGCCGGCTTCTTCCGCCTGTCGGAGCTTTACAAGACGCGGTTTGCCGAAACCATCCGCTGCAGCGTCGAGGCGGCCGAAGCCATTTCCGACCTGCAATTCACCGGCGCCTATCGGGTGCCGTTCCAATATCGCCGCATGGTGCGCGCGCATCTGCCGCTCGGCGCGTTCCTGCAATCGTCCGAGGGCGTGACCGTCACCGACCTCGACGGTAACCGCTTCTACGATCTCACCGGCTCCTACGGCGTCAACGTCTTCGGCTACGACTTCTACAAGGGCACCATCGAGCGCGGCGCCGCCCGCGTCCACGCGCTCGGCCCGGTACTCGGCGCCTATCCTCCGCTGATCATCGAGAACGCCAAACGCATCAGGGAAATTTCCGGGCTCGACGAAGTGTCGTTCCACATGTCGGGCACGGAAGCCGTGATGCAGGCGGTGCGGCTCGCGCGCTACCACACGCGGCGCAGCCACTTGGTGCGGTTCTGTGGTGCCTATCACGGCTGGTGGGGCGACGTGCAGCCGGGCATCGGCAATCCGCAGCCGGCGCACGAGACCTACACGCTTGCGGAAATGTCCGAGGAAACGCTGCATGTGCTGCGCACGCGCCGCGACATCGCCTGCGTGCTGGTCAATCCGGAGCAAGGCCTGCACCCGAACGCGCCGGCGCCGACGGATTCGTCGTTGCTCGACAGCACGCGCAGCTCGCACTTCGACAAGGCGGCCTACACCGATTGGCTCAAGCGCCTGCGCGAAGTGTGCAGCGAGCGCAATATCGTGCTGATCTTCGACGAAGTGTTTGTCGGTTTCCGCCTGGCGCCGGGCGGCGCGCAAGAGTATTTCGGCGTCCGCGCCGATCTCGTCACCTATGGCAAGACGATCGGCGGCGGCCTGCCCATCGGCGTCGTCTGCGGCCGCAAGGAATTGATGAAGCGGTTCCGCGACGACCGGCCGGCCGACATCTGCTTTGCCCGCGGCACCTTCAACGCGCACCCCTACGTGATGGCGGCGATGAACGAGTTCCTGCGCCAATTGCAAACGCCACAGACGCAGGCGCTCTACCGCGATCTCGATGCGGTCTGGGACGGCAGAGCGCAGCAGCTCAACCAGCGGCTCGCCGACGAGGGTCTGCCGGTCCAGGTGGCCAACATGTCGGCGCTCTGGGTGGTCTGCTACACGCAACCGTCGCGCTACAATTGGATGCTGCAATATTATCTGCGGGCGCAAGGCCTGGCGCTGAGCTGGGTCGGCACCGCCCGCCTGATCTTCAGCCTCAACTATACGGAAGCCGAATTCGGCGCTGTTGCCGATCGTTTCGTCGCCGCCGCCAAAGCCATGCAGCAGGACGGCTGGTGGTGGCACGATCCGGCGATGACCAACAAGACGATAAGGCGGGCGATCATGAAAGAGATGATCGCCCACCGCTTGTTCCCTTCGCGCAAGCATTAGCTGAAGCCGACGCGATCCGCCGCGGCCGTTTCAGGTGGCCCGCGGAACCTCGGCCTCTTCGGCGTCATCCTCATCCCAATGGTGCAAGCCGATGCCGGGATCGATCAGCTCGCCGCGCAACAGCGCCAGCGGCGCCTTGTGGTAGAGTTTGATGTCGTGGAACGGGTCGGTGAGGATCTTTGTCGCCCAGACCAGGCCGGTCTGCACGTCCTTGATCACGAACAATTGGACGGTACGAAACAGCACGCCACCGATGCCGAGCGCCAGCCAGATCACCGCGACCTGGCGCACGAACTCGGTCTTGTTGGCCGCCGGCGCGAATAGGCCGAACAAGGTCGGGCTGAAATAAAGCGACACAGGCGACGCCGCCCAGATCGTCAGCAGCACGACCTTGCGGCGCAGATTGTAGCCGACCTTGATCTCTTCCTTGTGCTCGTGACTGGCATGGTTGACCGTGTCGTAGTCCTTGGGTTCGAAGAAAAAGTGTCCGGTCTGCCGCGTGGTCATGGCGACGAGCCAGCCGGCGAGCGCCGAGATCGCCGGGTCCTTGAAGATCATCACATAGGAGAACAGAAAGCTGATCGCGCTGACGAAGTGCAGCGACTGGTTGATCCGGCTGTGGTGGTAGTAGCGGTGATCGTCCCAGCGCTGCGTACGCAGAACCTCGCGGAAATTTTCCATCGGTCTCCCCTTTCGTTCCTGATTTGGGTATGGCGATTCGGTGAATCCCTTGTGACAGGGATTCACTTGGTGACGGTCGGGTGAAGGTTTATGTCTTTATTTGCGACCGCAGGGCGTCAGCCGGCCGCACGCAGCGCCGGATCGGCCTGCCGCGCTGTGCCCGCCGCGCCGTCCTTGGCGAACCGGATCAGCGAGAAGTGCCCGAACGGCGGCATGGCGCGGCGCTCGACGAGGGTGACGTCTGCCGTCCCCGACGCCCATTGCGCGTAGCGCTCGAAGGCGAACTCGGTGCGCCAACCGAGCTTGCGCGCCGCCGGCTGAAACCAATGCTCCAGCGAGCGCCGCAAGCCGGCTTCGGCGCCGACCCGGCTCACCAGGACGATCTCGCCGCCCGGCTTCAACACGCGGGCAAATTCGTCGAGCGCGCCTTCCGGATTCGGCACGGTGGTGATGACATATTGCGCGACGATGACGTCGAACGACGCGTCGGGAAATTCCAGATGCTCGGCATCCATCACCCGCAACTCTTCGACATTGCTCAGTCCAAATTCAGCGACCCGCTCATGCGCCTTGCGCAACATAGGCCCGGAAATATCGATTCCGCAGATCTTCAAGTCGCGCGAATATAGGGGCAACGAGATCCCTGTTCCGACGCCGACCTCGAGAAGACGCCCGCCGACGCGCGCGGCTGCCGCGACCGCAGCGTGGCGACCGCGCTCGAAGACCGCGCCGAAGACCAGGTCGTAGACCGGCGCCCAGCGCGCATAAGCCTTGGTGATGGTCTGGGTGTCGAGATCGGATTCCAAAAGCGTGCTGCTCATGCTTGACCCTTCCATTGTCTGCTTTTTATCTTGCCGCCCTTAGCCGTGGACGGTCTCGGTGATTGTTGCGGCGAGCTGCGGCGCACCGGTATTGCCGCTCGCCACCTTGCGAGCGTGGCCGATGAACTGGCGGGCGCTGTTTTCCCACGAATAATTGAGCGCAAAGGCGCGACAAGCGTCGCGCGAAAGCGCTAATGCGCCCATGCAAGCAACCGCCAAATTCTCATGCAGGACGCCGACCGGATTGCCGGCGACGACGTCCTTCGGGCCGGTAACCGGAAAAGCCGCGACCGGAACGCCGCTGGCGAGCGCTTCGAGCTGCACGATGCCGAACGTGTCGGTGAGACTTGGAAACACGAACACGTCGGCGCCCGCCAGGTGCGACGCGAGAATGCCGTTGTCCAGCATGCCGAGAAATTTTACGCCGGGGAATTTTCGCTTGAGCTCGGCTTCCTGCGGTCCGGTGCCGACGACGACCTTGGTGCCGGGCAGATCGAGGGAGAGGAACGCTTCGAGATTTTTTTCGACGGCGACCCGGCCGACGGTCATGAAGACCGGCCGCGGCAAGCCGAGATCGATGGCGCGATCGGGGCGGAACAGGTCGGTATCCACGCCACGCGTCCACCGGCCGAGATTGGCAAAGCCGCGCTCGGAAAGCTCCGCCGTGAGCGACGGCGTCGCCACCATGGTCACCGCCGCCGCCGAATGGAACCAACGCAATACGGCGTAGATCCATGCTTGCGGGATCGGCGAGCGAGCCGAGATGTATTCGGGAAACCGCGTCGTGTAGCTCGTGGTGAACGGCCGCCCGTGGCGCCGGCAGTAGGAACGCACGGCAAAGCCGATCGGCCCTTCTGTGGCGATATGGATGGCGTCCGGCCGCGCCGCCGCGATGCGCTCGGCGATCCGCCGGCGGCTTGGCAACGCGAGCCGCAGGCCAGGATAGGTCGGCACCGGGAACGACGGGAAACCTTCCGGCGACAGGAACTCGATCGTCACGCCGAGCTTGGCGGCGGCGCGCGCCAGCGAATTGAGCGTCCGCACCACGCCGTTGACCTGGGGACGCCAAGCGTCCGTTGCGACGAGAACGCGCATCAGGTTGCTCTCCGCCGGGAACCCATGTTGTCGAATCGCGCGCGATGACAATTGCCATTTCATGTCTCAGCAATGTGACGGCCGCGACGCAAACGCGACCGTTTGTCCGAACGGCGCGTTACATTGCTGTTACAAACAAATGAAAAGTTGCCGCAGCGAATCGTCGACCGGGATGTCGGTCGGATCGTTCGCTTATTGCAGCAGGCCCATACCTAACGTGACGAGCAGCATCGCGCGCACGGCCGTCCGAAAACTCGGCCGCAATTGGCTCGGTGTTGCGCTCAGCCTCTTGATCGTCGCCTGCGTCGGTCTCGCGCTCTGGCATTTGCTGCGCGACATCGATGCCGGCAAAGTGATTGCCGCGTTCACCGCCCAGCCGATCCGCAACATCGCGATCGCCGGCGTGTTCGTCGTCTTGGGCTACATCACGCTGACCTTCTATGATGTGTTTGCCCTATACATCATCGGCCGCCGCACGGTTCCGTTTCGCGTCGCGGCGCTGGCAAGTTTCACCAGCTACACGATCGGGCATTCGCTTGGTGCTGCGACCTTGACCGGCGCCGTGGTGCGGTTGCGCGTTTATTCCGCCTGGGGCCTCAATGTTCTCGATATCGCCAAGATCGCTTTCGTCACCGGCATGACATTCTGGCTCGGCAACGCCGCCGTGCTCGGCGGCGCCATGGCCTATGCGCCGGAGGCCGCAAGCGTCGTCGATCGCCTGCCATCCTGGGCCAACCGGATCATCGGGCTAATGGCCTTGCTCGGCATCGCTTGTTACCTGACCTGGCTCGCACCGCGGCCGCGCACCGTCGGCTACGCCAACTGGAAACTGGTATTGCCCACGATGCGCCTCACTTTGGTCCAGACCGGCATCGGCGCCATGGACCTCTGCCTGGTGACGGCCGCGATGTACGCCTTGCTGCCGCCAAACCCCGCGGTCGATTTCGTGCCGGTGCTGGTCATCTTCGTCACGGCGACGCTGCTGGGCACCGTCAGCCATGTACCGGGCAGCCTCGGCGTCATCGAAGCGGCACTCCTCATCGGGCTGCCGCAATTTCCCAAAGAGGACCTACTCGCGGCACTGCTGACGTTTCGCGTCGCCTATTTCGTGATTCCGTTCCTGCTCGCCGCGCTGGCGCTCGGCCTGCGCGAGCTCGGCTTGGTGGCGCGGCCGAGGATGACGTCGCCACCATCGTGATGCCCGCTACCGCGGTTGAAATTCTGCGCTATGCTTGGACGAGCCCGGATGAGGGCTAGCCGCAGAATGTGGGTCGCCCCCTGCCGTGAGCCCTGCCCGTCTCCCTTCCTCGCCAAGCCTGCCCTCGCCAAGCCTACGCATCGGCGTCACCGGCCACCGGGTGCCGCCGAAATTGCCAGAGGAGTCCGAAGCGCCGTTGCGCGCGCTCATCGAGCGCATGCTGGCCGCAATCGTCGATACCGCGCGCAAGGCAAATACCGCGAGTGCATTCGTCATCGTCTCCTCGCTGGCGGAAGGCTCGGACCGCATCGTCGCCGCAGCGGGGCTTGCGGCCGGCTTTGCGTTGCAAGCCGTCCTGCCGTTCGACAGGGCCGAGTACGAGCGTGATTTCGAGACGCAAATGTCGCGTCGAGAGTTCGAAGAGCTGCTCGCCCGCGCCGGCGATGTATTCGAGCTTGACGGCAAAGCCGATCAACGCCCCCGCGCCTACGAGGCGGCGGGCCTTTTCATGCTGGCGAATATCGACGTGTTGATCGCGATCTGGGACGGCGCGGTGGCGGCCGGCGCCGGCGGCACCGCACAGATCGTCGAACGCGCCATCGCCGATGGTATCATCGTGGTGTGGATCGAGCCGAACCATCCGAACGCAATGCAAATATCGCGGCCGGGCTCCGGCGCAGCGCCGGCCGGCGCGACAGCGGGTTTGAAAAATACGTTTCGCCCGGCCGACTTGCCGACCATAGTGCGGGCAGTCGAAGACATTCCCACTTCGCCGACGCAATGATCTAAGGGACAATCGCGACGAGGGGCATAGTACGCATGAACGACGCAACCGCAGCCACCTTCGAGAATTCCCGCGACCGCCATCTGTTCGGTCCCGGCCCCAAGCGCATATTGGCGCTGGACGGCGGCGGCGTGCGTGGTGCGCTGACGGTGGCTTTTCTCGAGCGCATCGAAAAGCTGCTCAGCGAGCGCGAAGGCAAAGACGTCCTTCTTGGCGACTATTTCGACCTCGTCGGCGGCACTTCAACCGGCGCGGTCATCGCCGGCGCGCTGGCGCTCGGACACCGCACAGCCGAAGTGAAAAACTTCTATCTCAAGCTGGCGCCGTTCGCCTTCAAGCGCCAGCGCTGGCGCGTTCCGCTGTTGCAGGCGAAGTTCGATGCGCGCGGCCTGCGCCACCAGATCGAGGAAGTGGTCGGCAACCGCGTGCTGCAAAGCACCGACCTGATCACCGGCTTTTGCATCATCACCAAGCGCATGGATACCGGCAGCCCCTGGATCATCTCGAACAATCCGCGTGCGCCGTATTGGGAGAGCAGCACCGGCGATATCGGCAACAAGGATTATCCGCTGGTCAATCTGGTGCGCGCCAGCACCGCCGCCCCGCATTTTTTCGATCCGGAGTTGCTGCCGATCAGCCGGAACGAACCCTTGCTGCCCGATGCCGTGGCCAAGCCGCTCAACGTGCCGTGGCCAGCACGCGCCTTGCAGGCGCTGTTGCGGCGGCTCGGTGTCGGGCGGCAGGCCAAGATCGATTCCAGCACTTACGGCCTGTTTGTCGATGGCGGGGTGACGCCGCACAATAATCCGTCGCTGGCGTTGTTCCAGATGGCGACGTTGAGCCCATTCAAAATCAAATGGCCGACCGGGCCGGATCGCCTCACCGTCGTCTCGGTCGGCACCGGTACCTATCGGCCGCGGCTGTCGTACCAGAGCCTGGGCTTCGCCCGCTTCACCAAGCTCGCCTTTCACGCGCTCATCTCGCTGATGACGGACGCCGAGGTGCTGGTGCTGGCGCTGATGCAATGGATGGGCGAATGCCCGGCACCGTGGCAGATCAACTCCGAAGTCGGCACGCTGGCCTCAGACGTGCCGCCGGGCGGCAAGATGTTTCGCTTCCTGCGCTACGACGTGCGGCTGGAGAAGGATTGGCTGGCGCGCGAGCTCAATTATGACGCGAACGACGACGCCATTGCCCGCCTGCGCGGCATGGACGATCCCGCCGCCGTCCATGAGCTTTACGAGATCGGCCGCAGAGCCGCCGAGAAACAAGTCAAATTAGAGCATCTGACTGGCTGATGCTGCCGCGCCGTTGGCAAGGCCGCCGGGCACGTCCTGCGTGATCCGATCGCGGCGCGGCCGTTGCCAAACGAGCTTCCCGAAGCGGCATACGGCCTAGCACGCCCGTCAGCGTGGCAAAGTTATCACAGAATTTTGGATTCTGTCGGCGGACGTCTTTTCCCGCGTAGCGCCCATGCTACGCTCGTTTTGGGTGGGCTGCGTAAATCCGGTTATCCGGTTCTGCGTATCCGATACATTTGTCAGTTCCTCGTTGTATCGGCGGGGCGTCTGTGAAAAAGAGTCTTGCGTGTATCGTCGCTTCGCTCGCGTTCGGCATGACCGGCGCGATGGCCGAAGAAATGGCGGTGCCGCCATCGCAATTCATCACCGCCGCCGTGCCGTATCTGGCGTGGACCGGCTTTTACGTCGGCATCAACGGCGGCTTCGCCTGGAGCAATTCGTCCGTCGCGTTTGCGGCCAATGATCCGGCGGCGCTGGCCGGTACCTGTGGCGGGGGCGGTGCGCCGAAGGGTCAGTGTATCAATTCGGTGGATTTTCGCCGCGACGGCGCCGTTGCCGGCGGCCAATTCGGCTACGACTGGCAAGTCAATTCGCATTGGCTGGTCGGCGCGGAGGCCGACTACCAGTGGTCCAATCTCGACGGCTCGGTGAATTCGTCGTTCCGGCTCGGCAATGTCGGCGCAACCAACATGGTCACGAGCCAGACCGTCCAATCGTTCGGCACGGTTCGGGCCCGGGCCGGCGCCTTGCTCGCGCCGCCGCTCTTGCTTTACGGCACTGGCGGATTCGCGTTCGGTCAAGTGCACGAAAATCTCCGCGTGCCTGCCGTCGCCACCAAGGGACTGTCCGCGGGCGGCTTCTCCTATGCCTGCACCCTCGGCACGGCTTGTTTCGCCGGCTCGGCGTCGCAAACCTTGCTCGGATGGAGTGCCGGAGCCGGCGCCGAATATGCGATCACGAGCAACCTGATCTTCCGGACCGAGCTGCTCTACGTGCACTTGAGCGCGCCGACGGCGATGGTAACCACCACGGCCGTCGCCGCCGGAACGGCGCCGGCATCCATCGCCGCCAGTTTCTCTTCGGTCTACTTCGCGGTCATGCGGGCCGGCTTGAACTACAAGTTCTAGGAAGGTTTTCGGGACACTTTTCAACATGTGCAGAAAGTCAAGAAACTGAAACGGCTAAGATTAAGTTGGGAGACGACGATGTGGTGGCGGGTGTTGCTTGTCGGGGCGTTGCTTGCCGGTGTGCTCGGCGCCTGCGCGGTCGTCGATCCGGTCGACAACCGATATGACACGATCAGCCGTAGCCTGGCGAAGGCGCGCAATGAATCCATCTTCCTCAATCTCGTGCGCGCCAGCCACGACTACCCCCTGAGCTTCGTCACCGTCGCCAACGTCACGCCGTCCCTCACCAACACCACATCGTTCTCGCTGCCGTCGTTCCTGCTTGGCCCCAGCGCCCGCCTCGCCACGGGGCCTGCGCTGGCGCCAGGCTTCACGCCCGGGCGTGACGTCATTTTTGGCAACACCACCGCCGGCAACACCACCGCCGTCAGCACCAACTTCAACGTCTCGACGCAGGAAACGAGTGCCTTCTATCAGGGCTTCCTGAAACCAATCGATTTGCAGACCTTGAATTATTTCATCCGCCAGGGCTATTCGCGCGAACTGTTGTTTTGGCTGTTTACCGATTCATTTCAGCTCAACAAGAACGGCAACCTCTACGGCTATCATTATGATCCGCCGGATGACTATGGCTGCTCCAGGGAAGACCCCCTGCATCGATGCTTTATCGATTGGATCCATAGCGCGACGCTCAGCGGGCTGACCGTCGAGGAGCGGACGGTGCAAAGCTCGTCTTCTGCAAGCAGCGGAGGGGGCGGAAGCGGGGGCGGTGGCGGTGGCGGCCCGGACAAGAGCAGCTCAGCCGGAAAACCTACGACAACCGCCTATGCGCGTTTTTGCCTCGACCATATTCTAGGCCAGCAGGCCGCATCCACGCTACCGAGAGAAGTCGTGGTGTTGCAGACCAGTCTGCGAAACTTGGATGCGCCACTCAAGGTGCTCTACCAGAAGGATTTGATATGTCGTGAGAGTTGGGACCAGGACCAGTTCTCCGGGCCGCAGCCCGATACGTTGCCCCTCAAATTCGGCGCCGCTACCTTCACCATCGTGCCGCGCTCCGCCTATGGCGTTTTCAAGTTTCTGGGCTCACTGATGAAAGTCGAGCGCGAGCACATCCCGCCGGCGCCATACGCGTATATTCCTCCTGACCGTCAATACGCGCTGCAGCCACCCCAGCTCGAGACCGTGCATGAAGACCCGCGGCTGATGACGGTCATGCAGAACATGGGCGGCCAATGCTTCGTGCACACATGGTTCGCAGACGGCGACTATTGCGTTCCCGAGGATGCCGCGACCACCAAGCGTATCTTCAGCCTGTTGGCACAGCTCATCGCCATCCAGACCGCCGCCAACGACCTGTCGATCACGCCGGTGGTGCGCGTACTGCAATAGCCGGTCAAAATTCGACGAAGCGGAATTCAGGCGCGGACGCGATTGTCGTCCCCCGCCAGGCCGGCCACGGAGCGGCCTGCTCCTTGGGCAAACAGCTTTTGCAGCATTTCCCGCTCGACCGGTTTCTGCAGGACCGGAATGTGGCGAAACCGGCTGTCGACGCTTTCGGCGTCATAGCCGGTGACGAAGGCGAACGGCACGTGGCGCCGCGCCAAGATTTCCGCCACCTGGTAGACCATGCCGTCGCCTAGATTGATGTCGAGGATCGCGGCATCGAAATCGCCTGCCTTGGCGGCCTCCAATGCGTCGGACGCGGTGCAAACCGGGCCGACGATCTGGAAGCCGAGTTCGGTCATGCATTCCTGGATCATGATGCCGACCAGCGCCTCGTCCTCGACCACCAGCACGCGCGGCTTATCGATCTTCTTCAATGGGATGGCGGCGCCGTTGCCACTGCCATTGGTATGATGGGCGCGATCCTGTTCCTGGGTTTCTCTGGTCTCCCGCAGCGCGATCACCAGCTCGCAACGCAGCCCTTTCGGATTCCAGTCGAACGTCGCCTTGCCGCCGAGCTGTTGCTCGATGCTGGCTTTGATGACTTTCAAGCCAAAACTGCGCGCCGACGGCGTTTTGATCGGCGGTCCACCGCTCTCCACCCAATGCAGCGTCAGTATGTCGGGCTGCAATTGCCAAGTCAGGCTGACCTTGCCCTTGAGCGACGACAGTGCGCCATGCTTGGCCGCATTGGTGGCGAGCTCGTGCAGCGCCAGCGCAATGCCCTGCGCGGTCGCGGGCGACAATGAGACGTTCGGTCCCTTGAGCTCGATCTTGTTGCCGCTTCGGTAGGGCGCGAATTCCTCGGCCACCAGCGTGCCGAGATCGGCGCCGTTCCAACGCGAATCGGACAGTAGCGTATGCGCCAGTGCCAAGGCCTTGATGCGGCCCTCGACGGTGGCGACGTAGTCGTCGACGCTTTTGGCGCGCGTCAAGCGAATGATCGACTGGATGATGGCGAGCGCATTGCGGGCGCGATGATCGACCTCGCGCGCCAGCAGCACCTGCCGCTCCTCGGCCTCCTTGCGCTCGGTGACGTCGATGGTGACGCCGCTGATCCGCGCCACGTTGCCGGCCGCATCGAGACTCGCCGCGGCCGTGCCGGTGCACCAGCGCAGCTCGCCATTGGGACGGCGCACGCGGAATTCGACCTGCTGCGTGCGTTCGCCCTTGGCCATACGCAGCACCACCTGCCGCAGCGGCTCCCAGTCGTCGGGATGCAGCAGGTTGCGGATGTTGCCCGTCGAGATCTGAAAGTCTTTAGGTTCGACGCCGAAGATGCGGTATTGGCCCTCGTCCCATGAGCCTCGATTGGCCGCGATGTCCCATTCCCACGAGCCCATCTGGCCCGCCGCCAGCGCCAGACTGCGGCCCTGCTCGCTTTGCACGAGCCGCATGTTGGAGGCTTCGAGCTCCGCCGTGCGCTCGGCGACATGGCCTTCGAGTTTCAGGTTCAATTGCTCGAGCTCGCGCGTCTTGCGGTAAAGCTCGACGAAGACTTTCACCTTGGCGCGCAGCACGTCGGGAATGACCGGCACCGGCACATAGTCCACCGCGCCCATGGCATAGCCGCGCAGCCGGTCGACGTCAGTCAGGTGGATCGCGGAAATGAAGATGATCGCCGTTTCACTGAAGCGGGGATGTTCGCGCAGCATGGCGGCGAGCTGGAAGCCGTCGAGCTCCGGCATGCAGACGTCGATGAGAATGACCGCGACGTCGTTCTTGAGCAGGAATTGCAAAGCCTCGCGCGCCGACGAGGTCTTGACCAGGTTCTCGTGCAGCTCGTGAAGAATAACCTCGTAAGCGAGCAACTTGTCGGGCTGATCGTCGACCAGGAGGACGTTGACTTTCTCGTTCATGATTCCGGCCCTAGCGGTGGAGCCACATCCGCAGCGCGGACAGGAGCTGTTCGGTGTTGACGGGCTTGGCCAGATAATCCGACGCGCCGGCCTCCAGGCATTTCTCGCGGTCGCCCTTCATCGCCTTGGCGGTGAGCGCGATGATCGGCAGCCGGCGATATTCGCGGTTCTGGCGGATTTTCTCCATGGTCTGATAGCCGTCCATTTCCGGCATCATGATGTCCATCAGCACGATGGCGAGCGACGGCGTCTTTTCGATCAGATCGATCGCTTCGTTGCCGGTGGTGGCGGTGAGCACCTTCATGCCGCGCCGCTCCAAGACGCTCGACAGCGCGAAGATGTTGCGCGCGTCGTCGTCGACCAGGAGCACGGTGCGGCCGACCAGATCCTCATCGGAGGAGTTGAGCCGCTCCAGCATCTGCTGCTTCTCGGCCGGCAGATCGGTGATGACGCGATGCAGGAACAGCGCCGTCTCGTTGAGCAGACGCTCGGGCGATTCCACGCCCTTGACCACGATGCTGCGCGCCATGGTGTGGAGCTGAGCATCCTCCTCGGCCGACAATTCGCGGCCGGTGAACACCACGACCGGAACATCAGTCAGCGCATCGTCGGCGCGCATGCGCTCCAGAACCTCGAAGCCCGACATGTCGGGCAGCCGCAGATCGAGCACCACGCAATCGCACGGCCGGTTGCGCAAGGTCGCCAGCGCCTCGTCGCCGGTGCCGGCGTTGACGATCTCGATGTCGTCGTGGCCGAGCAATTCGCGGATGCCCATCTGCTCGGCCTTGTTGTCCTCGACGACCAGGAGCCGCTTGCGGCGCGGCGCCGAGAACTCCTTGATCCGCGACAGCGCGTCGGCGATGCCTTCCCGCGTGGTCGGCTTGGTCACGAACGAGAAGGCGCCGCGGGCGAGGCCGTGCTGGCGGTCTTCGTCCAGCGTGACGATCTGCACCGGGATGTGCCGGGTGAGCGAGTTCTGCTTGAGCTGGCTGAGCACGTTCCAGCCCAGCATGTCGGGCAGGAACACGTCGAGCGACACCGCGGTCGGCTGATACTGCTTGGCGAGATTGAGCGCGTCGTCGCCGCGCATCGCCAATAGCGCCTTGAAGCCCTTGTCGCGCGCCAAGTCGACCAGGATGCGGGCGTAATGCGGATCGTCCTCGACGATGAGGAGGATGGCGTCGCCCGGCTGGATCTCCACGCGATCGTCCGGGATCGGCTCGACCGTCCGTTCCGGCACCAGATGCGGCCCGGCGAGGTGCGCCGCGGGCGCCGCTGACGCGATGGCGGCGTGCATGGCCGCGGTCGGACCGACATATTTAACCGGCAAATAGAGCGTGAACGTCGAACCGGAATTCGGCGTAGAGCGCAGATGGATCTCGCCGCCAAGCAGGCTCGCCAGTTCGCGGCTGATGGCTAGCCCTAGACCGGTGCCGCCGTACTTGCGGCTGGTCGAGGCATCGGCCTGCTGGAACGCCTCGAAGATGATCTTCTGCTTTTCCAGCGGAATGCCGATACCCGTATCGGTCACCTCGAACGCCACGACTGCCGGCGCCTGACTGAGCACCGGGTGTTCGGCGCCCCAGCCGCCGAGAGCGGCGGAGACATTGAGCCGAACGCCGCCTTGAGCGGTGAATTTGAAGGCGTTCGACAACAGGTTCTTGAGCACCTGCTGCAGCCGTTTGGTGTCGGTGGTGATGCTGCGGCCGAGATTGGGATCGACATGCACCTCGAACGACAGCTGGCGGTTGTCCGCCTCATGGCGGAACGGCCGCGCCACCATGTCCACGAGGTTCGAGAAGAACACCTCCTGGGCATCGACCGTCACCGTGCCGGACTCGATCTTGGACAGGTCGAGAATATCGCTGATGAGATTGAGCAGATCGGTACCGGCGCCATGAATGGTGCGGGCGAATTCGACCTGCTTGCCGCTCAGGTTGCCTTCCGGATTGTCGGTGAGCTGCTGGCCGAGGATCAGGATGGAATTGAGCGGCGTGCGCAGCTCGTGCGACATGTTGGCCAGGAATTCCGACTTGTATTTCGAGGTCAGCGCCAGCTCGGTCGCCTTTTCTTCCAGCGCGCGGCGGGCCTGCTCGATTTCCTGATTCTTGCGCTCGACTTCGACGTTGCGCTCGGCGAGCTGCTGCGCCTTCTGTTCGAGCTGCTCGTTGGTCTGCTGCAATTCGCGCTGCTGCGCCTGCAATTCGCCGGCGAGCTGTTGCGATTGCTTGAGCAGGCCTTCGGTCTGCATTGTCGCTTCGATCGAATTGAGCACGATGCCGATCGAAGTGGTCAGCTGTTCGAGGAACATGGTTTGCAGGGTCGTGAACTCGTTGATCGAAGCAAGCTCGATCACCGCCTTGACCTGGTTCTCGAACAGCACCGGCAGCACGATATTGTTGCGCGGCGGCACCTTGAACAAAGCCGAAGAGATCGGAACCGCGGTCTCGGGCATTTCGGTGATCAGCATGCGCCGCTTGTCGACCGCGCATTGGCCGATCAGGCCTTCGCCGAGATGCAAGGCACGCGGATGGCCGTTGGCGCCGTCGTCGGCATAGGCCGATAACAGATTGAGGCCGTGGGCTTCCTCACTGTCCCATCTGATAGATGACGCCCTGGTGGGCGTTCACCAGCGGCGTCAGCTCGGACAGCAAGAGCCGGCCGACGGTGGCCAGGTCGCGTTGGCCTTGAAGCATGTTGGTGAATTTGGCGAGGTTGGTCTTCAGCCAATCCTGCTCGGTGTTGCGGTCGGTGGTGAGCCGCAGATTGTCGATCATCGTATTGATGTTGTCTTTCAACTCGGCCACTTCGCCGCGCGCTTCCACCTGGATCGAACGCGTCAGGTCGCCCTTGGTCACCGCCGTCGCCACCTCGGCGATAGCGCGCACTTGGGTCGTCAGGTTGGCCGCGAGCAGGTTGACGTTGCCGGTCAAGTCCTTCCAGGTGCCGGCGGCGCCGGGCACGTTGGCCTGACCGCCGAGGCGGCCTTCGACGCCGACCTCGCGCGCCACGGTCGTCACCTGATCGGCGAAGGTCGCCAGCGTGTCGGTCATGTTGTTGATGGTCTCGGCGAGCGCCGCCACCTCGCCTTTCGATTTCACCGTGAGGTTTTGCTTGAGATCGCCGTTGGCGACCGCGGTCACCACTTTCACGATGCCGCGCACCTGCTCGGTCAGGTTGGCGGCCATGACGTTCACGGTGTCGGTCAAATCCTTCCAGGTGCCGGCGACGCCGGGCACTTGCGCCTGGCCACCGAGGAGACCCTCGGTGCCGACCTCGCGGGCGACGCGCGTGACTTCCGAAGCAAAGCCGTTGAGCTGATCCACCATCGTGTTGATGGTGTTTTTCAGTTCGAGGATTTCGCCTTTCACGTCGACCGTGATCTTGCGGCTGAGGTCGCCGCGCGCCACGGCAGTGGTCACCTCGGCGATGTTGCGGACTTGGGTGGTGAGGTTGGCCGCCAGCAGATTGACGTTGTCGGTCAAGATCCTTCCAGGTGCCGGCGACGCCGGGCACCACGGCCTGACCGCCGAGCCGGCCGTCAGCGCCGACTTCGCGCGCCACGCGCGTCACTTCGGCGGCGAACGAGCGCAATTGCTCGACCATGGTGTTGAGCGTGTCCTTGAGCAACAGCATCTCGCCGCGCACGTCGACCGTGATTTTCTTCGACAGATCGCCGCCGGCTATTGCCGTGGCCACCTCGGCGATGTTGCGCACTTGCGCGGTGAGGTTCGACGCCATGAAGTTGACGTTGTCGGTCAAATCCTTCCAGGTGCCGGCGACGCCGGGCACCTGCGCCTGGCCGCCGAGCTTGCCTTCGGTGCCGACTTCGCGGGCGACGCGCGTGACTTCCGACGCAAACGCGTTGAGCTGATCGGCCATCGTATTGATGGTGTTCTTCAGCTCGAGAATTTCGCCCTTCACGTCCACGGTGATCTTGCGCGACAGGTCGCCGCGGGCGACGGCCGTCGTCACTTCGGCGATGTTGCGCACTTGCGCCGTCAAGTTGCCGGCCATCGAGTTGACCGAGTCGGTCAAGTCCTTCCAGGTGCCGGCAACGCCCGGCACGTTGGCCTGGCCGCCGAGCCGTCCTTCGGTACCGACCTCGCGGGCGACGCGCGTCACCTCGCCGGCGAAGCGGTTGAGCTGGTCCACCATCGTGTTCAGCGTTTCCTTCAACTGCAGAATTTCGCCGCGCACGTCGACCGTGATCTTCTTCGACAAGTCGCCGTTGGCGACCGCAATCGTCACTTCGACGATGTTGCGGACCTGCGCCGTCAGGTTGCCCGCCATCGAGTTGACGCTGTCGGTCAAGTCCTTCCAGGTACCGGCAACGCCGGGCACCTGGGCTTGGCCGCCGAGCTTGCCGTCGGTGCCGACCTCGCGCGCCACGCGCGTCACCTCGGCGGCGAACGCATTGAGCTGGTCCACCATGGTGTTGAGGGTGTCTTTGAGCTCGAGAATTTCACCGCGGACGTCGACCGTGATCTTGCGGCTCAGGTCGCCGCGCGCCACGGCGGTGGCGACTTCGGCGATGTTGCGGACCTGGCCGGTCAGGTTCGAGGCCATGGAGTTGACCGAGTCGGTCAAGTCCTTCCAGGTGCCGGCGACGCCGCGCACCAGCGCTTGGCCGCCGAGCTTGCCTTCGGTGCCGACCTCGCGCGCCACGCGCGTCACTTCGCCGGCAAAGGCGTTGAGCTGATCCACCATGGTGTTGATGGTGTCTTTGAGCTCGAGAATTTCGCCGCGTACGTCGACGGTGATCTTGCGCGACAGATCGCCGCCGGCGATCGCGGTCGCCACCTCGGCGATGTTGCGCACCTGGCCGGTCAAGTTCGACGCCATCGAGTTGACCGAGTCGGTCAAGTCCTTCCAGGTGCCGGCAACGCCGAGCACGTTGGCCTGACCGCCGAGCCGGCCGTCGGTGCCGACCTCGCGCGCGACGCGCGTCACTTCGCCGGCGAACGCGTTGAGCTGATCGACCATCGTGTTGATGGTCTCTTTGAGCTGCAAAATCTCGCCCGAGACGTTCACCGTGATCTTCTTCGACAAGTCGCCGCCGGCGATTGCGGTTGCGACGTCGGCGATGTTGCGCACTTGCGCCGTCAGGTTGCCGGCCATGAAGTTGACGCTGTCGGTCAAGTCCTTCCAGGTGCCGGCGACGCCCGGCACCTGCGCCTGGCCGCCAAGCTTGCCTTCGGTGCCGACCTCGCGCGCCACGCGCGTCACTTCGGAAGCAAATCCGTTGAGCTGATCCACCATGGTATTGATGGTGTCTTTGAGCTCCAGAATTTCGCCGCGCACGTCGACCGTGATTTTTCGCGACAAGTCGCCGCGCGCCACGGCGGTGGTCACGTGGGCGATGTTGCGCACCTGATCGGTGAGGTTGCCGCACATGGCGTTCACCGAGTCGGTCAAATCCTTCCAGGTGCCGGCGACACCCGGCACGATGGCCTGGCCGCCGAGCTTGCCGTCGGTGCCGACCTCGCGCGCCACGCGGGTCACTTCCGAGGCGAACGAACGCAACTGGTCCACCATCGTGTTGATGGCTTCCTTGAGCTGAAGGATTTCGCCGCGCACGTCGACGGTGATCTTCTTCGACAAGTCGCCGTTGGCCACCGCGATGGTCACCTCGGCGATGTTGCGCACTTGCGCCGTGAGGTTCGACGCCATCGAGTTGACGCTCTCGGTGAGATCCTTCCACACGCCGGTGACGCCGCCGACCTGGGCCTGGCCGCCGAGCTTGCCCTCGGTGCCGACTTCGCGGGCGACGCGCGTCACTTCCGAGGTGAACACGTTGAGCTGCTTGATCATCGTGTTGACGATCTCGGCGGAGCGCAGGAATTCGCCCTTCAGCGGCCGGCCGTCGACGTCGAGGCTGACGGTGCGCAGGAGGTCGCCCTGGGCGACGGCGGCGATGGCGCGCGTCACTTCCGTGGTCGGCCACAGTAGATCGTCGATCAGCGAGTTGACCGATGCTTCCATCTCGCCCCAGGCGCCGTCCGACAAGCCAAGACGGACGCGCTGGCGGGTCTTGCCTTCGCGGCCGACGACCTGGCCGACCCGCTCGACCTGCTTGGCCATGCGCTGGTTGGTGGCGACGATCTCATTAAATGTATCGGCGATCTTGCCGATGATGCCGACGCGGTCGCCCGCCATGCGCACCGAAAAATCGCCGACCCGCATCGCCTGCAGCGCGTGCAGCAGTTCCGTCAATCCTTGGGCGTCGCCGTTCAGTCCATTCTCGGTCGCGTGCGGGGCCGATGAGCCGTTGGCGGCGGCGGGGGTGGCGGGATCCAGCACTTCGGTAGGCGTCTGCATGAAAGTCTCCGAGACCCGCTATGAGCGGTCGTAGCGGCGAGTATGAAGTGGGTGCGGGCAGGTCGGAGCTGCGGAACGGGATACCGTCCCCAGGCGCGGCACCGGGATCATCCGTGAAGGAACCATCCACAACTGATGGGTTGCTGGCGAGCGCGTACAACCGGGCTGGATGCAATCCAGCCGCTGCCGCTCCAAATTCCTATACCGACGTGGCTTCCCCCGCACGTGGCCTCACCTTCTCTGCCATGACCCCAAACGCGGGCAAAAGGCGAAGGTTCCGCACAAAACGTGATGAGGTGGAAAATTTCCTAGCGGCTCAGATGGAATCAGTTTTGCCGGAGGGAGCGCACCACTGCTCCAGCGCGTTGCACATGCCTAAAATCAAGGCGTCGATCTGCTGAGGAATTAGCCTACATCGCTGTCCCCGGCATTTAATCTATCGAAATCAGTGATTTGAGCCATTTCGAAACTGGCACATGCCTTGCGATGCAGGTTCGAAGGGGCGCCGTCCGCGCGCTCGCCCAATAAAAGCGAGGCACATCCATGTTCAGCAACTGGACATATCCCAGACGGCCTAAGGCTAGCCGCTTCATCGCAACCGCGGCCAGCCTCGCAATCGCCGTGATGGCTACGGTATCGGCCAAAGCCGAGGACACCATCAAGGTCGGCATCCTCCATTCGCTCTCCGGCACCATGGCCATCAGCGAGACGACACTGAAGGACGTGGTGCTGATGCTCATCGACGAGCAGAACAAAAAGGGCGGCTTGCTCGGCAAGAAGCTCGAGGCCGTCGTGGTCGATCCGGCCTCGAACTGGCCGCTGTTCGCGGAGAAGGCCCGCGAACTGATCAGCAAGGACAAGGTCGCGGTGGTGTTCGGTTGCTGGACCTCGGTGTCGCGCAAGTCGGTGCTGCCGGTGTTCAAGGAACTCGACAGCATCCTGTTCTATCCAGTGCAATATGAAGGCGAGGAGAGCGAGCGCAACGTGTTCTACACCGGCGCCGCGCCGAACCAGCAGGCCATTCCCGCCGTCGATTATCTGATGAGCAAGGACGGCGGGTCGGTGCAGCGCTGGGTGCTGGAAGGCACCGACTACGTCTATCCGCGCACCACCAACAAGATCCTCGAAGCCTACCTCAAGCTCAAAGGGGTGAAGGACGAGGACATCATGATCAACTACACGCCGTTCGGCTTCTCCGACTGGCAGACCGAAGTCTCCAAGATCAAGGCGTTCGGCTCGGCCGGCAAGAAGACTGCGGTGGTTTCCACCATCAACGGCGATGCCAACGTGCCGTTCTACAAGGAGCTCGGCAACCAGGGCGTCAAGGCGACCGACATTCCCGTGGTGGCGTTCTCGGTCGGCGAGGAAGAGCTTGCCGGTCTCGATACCAAGCCGCTGCTCGGCCATCTCGCCGCGTGGAACTATTTCGAGTCGATCAAGACGCCGGCGAACGCAACCTTCATCAAGGAGTGGCACGACTTCATCAAGAATCCGAAGCGCACTACCAACGATCCGATGGAGGCGCATTACATCGGCTTCAACATGTGGGTGAAGGCGGTCGAGAAAGTCAAAACCACCGATCCCGACAAGGTGATCGAAGCGCTGCCGGGCACGCAGGCGCCGAACCTCACCGGCGGCATTTCGACCTTGCTGCCGAACCATCACATCACCAAGCCGGTCTATATCGGGGAGATCAGGCCCGACGGCCAGTTCAACGTGGTGTTCAAGACCAAGGAACTCATTCCCGGCGCCGCCTGGTCGCCTTACCTGCCCGGCTCGAAGGATCTCGAAGCCGACTGGGTGAAGCTCAAGTGCGGCAACTTCAACAAGGTGACGCAGAAGTGCGGCGGCGCGTCGTAACGGCGGCACGCTGACGTTCAAGTTTGCGGGAAGGCGGCGAAAAAACCGCCTTCCCGCGTCGTGTTCCCGGGATTTAATTGCAATGCGTTTTTGCCGAGCTTGTCTCGCCGCGCTGCTGCTGGCTCTTGGCCTAGTCCTGGCCTGCACAAATGCGCACGCTGCGAGCCTCGATGAGGCATTGGCGAAATTCACCACCGACGATTTCAGCGACACCAATGACGGCATCGGCGACGTCGCCGCGAGCGGCAGCCCGCGGGCGGAAGCCATTATTCGCGCCTTGCAGGACGGCCATCTCATGTTCAGCGCCGAACGCAAGGCGGTCTACATCCAGGACGACGACGGCAAGCTGACCGACCCCGCAAGCGGCCAGCCGGTCGCAGGCGATCCGCCGGCCGATCTCGACACTGTCCGCATCAACAATCGGCTGCGCGGCAGCATCGACGCCGCGCTCGGCGCGCTGACGCTGATCTCGCCCGATCCGGCCAAGCGGCTGGACGCCGCGGAGGCGGTGTTCAAATCGCGCGACCAAAGCGCGCTGCCGACGCTCGAGAGCGCGATCGAGAAAGAGCAGGATGCCGCGGATCAAGCGGGTGCTGATGCAGGCGCGCGCCGCGATCATCCTCACCAGCGACGACGCCAAGGACGACGACAAGCTCGCCGCCGTCGCGGTGATCCAGCAGCGCGGCGATCAGGACGCGCTGGGGCTCCTGCAAAGCCTTCCTTCCGGCACCGCGGCGCCGGTCGTGAAAGCGGCCGCCAGCGCCGCCGCCGCCATCCGCAACCGGCTGGGCATTTGGAACCTGGTGCAGAACGCCTGGTACGGCATTTCGCTCGGCTCGGTGCTGCTGCTCGCGGCCATTGGGCTCGCCATCACCTTCGGCGTGATGGGCGTCATCAACATGGCGCACGGCGAAATGGTGATGATCGGCGCCTATGTCACTTTCGTGGTGCAGGATGCGATCCGCACCAGCCATCCGGCGCTGTTCGATTACTCGCTCGCCATCGCCATTCCGCTGGCGTTCCTGGTCGCCGGCTTCATCGGCATCCTGATCGAGCGCTGTATCATCCGCTTTCTCTACGGGCGGCCGTTGGAGACGCTGCTGGCGACCTGGGGGCTTTCGCTGATCCTGCAACAGGCGGTGCGCACGACGTTCGGCCCCAACAATCGCGAGGTCGGCAATCCGTCGTTCATGAGCGGCGCTTTCGATCTCGGCGGCATTACCATTACCTATAACCGGCTGTGGATCATCTGCTTTGCGCTTGCCGTCTTCGTCGCGCTGCTCGGGCTGTTGCGCTTCACCCGCTTCGGCCTCGAAATGCGCGCGGTGACGCAGAACCGCGCCATGGCGGCATCCATGGGTATCCGCACCAGCAGGGTCGATGCGCTGACTTTCGGTTTGGGCTCGGGCATTGCCGGCATGGCCGGCGTGGCGCTCTCCCAGATCGACAATGTCAGCCCCAATCTCGGCCAGGGCTACATCATCGACAGCTTCATGGTCGTGGTATTCGGCGGCGTCGGCAATTTGTGGGGCACGCTGGTCGGCTCGTTCGTGCTCGGTATCGCCAACAAATTCCTCGAACCCGTCGCCGGCGCGGTGCTCGGCAAGATCGCCATCCTGGTGCTGATCATCCTGTTCATCCAGAAACGGCCGCGCGGCATGTTCGCCCTCAAGGGCCGGGCGGTCGAGGCATGAGCGCCGCCGCACACTTTGCCTTTCACCTCCCCCTGAAAGGGGGAGGACGGCGCGCGCCGCGCGCCTGGTGTGGGTCCGTAGAATCCCGGCACACGGACCCTCACCCGATCGCTTCGCGATCGGCCTCCCCCTTTCAGGGTGAGGTCAGGAAGCGAGCGCGGCCGTGAACGCCTCGCACATCCTTATACGCTCGCTCGATCGCAGCGCGATGATTTTCCTGATCGTCGTCGCGGCGGTCGCGGTCGTGGTGCCGATCCTCAATCTGGCGGTGCCGCAATCCTCGGCCTGCATATGCCGACTTATCTGGTGGCGCTGTTCGGCAAATATATCTGCTACGCGCTGTTGGCGCTGTCGATCGACCTGATCTGGGGCTATTGCGGCATTCTCTCGCTCGGCCATGGCGCGTTCTTCGCGCTCGGCGGCTATGCCATGGGCATGTATCTGATGCGCCAGATCGGCACCCGCGGCGTCTATGCCGATCCGATCCTGCCCGACTTCATGGTGTTCCTGAACTGGAAGGAATTGCCGCTCTATTGGTACGGCTTCCAGCATTTCCCCTACGCGTTGCTGATGATCATCGCGGTGCCGGGCGCACTCGCTTTCGTGTTCGGCTGGTTCGCGTTTCGCAGCCGCGTCACCGGCGTCTATCTGTCGATCATCACGCAAGCGCTGACCTACGCGCTGATGCTCGGCTTCTTTCGCAACAATTTCGGCTTCGGCGGCAATAACGGCCTGACCGACTTCAAGGACATCCTCGGCTTCAACGTACAGGCCGAGTCGACGCGCAACGTGCTGTTCTCGGTCTCCTGCGTGGCGCTGATGGCGGGCTTCCTGGTCTGCCGCGCCGTCGTCACCTCGAAATTCGGCAAAGTGCTGATCGCCATCCGCGATGCCGAAGCGCGCACCCGCTTCCTCGGCTATCGGGTGGAATCCTACAAGCTGTTCGTGTTCACCTTGTCGGCCTGCATGGCCGGCATCGCCGGCGCGCTCTACGTGCCGCAGGTCGGCATCATCAATCCCGGCGAATTCGCGCCCGGCAATTCCATCGAGGCGGTGATCTGGGTCGCGGTCGGCGGCCGCGGCACGCTGACCGGCGCGGCGCTCGGCGCCGTACTGGTCAACTACGGCAAGACCTATTTCACCTCGGGCGTGCTGGCGCCGTACTGGCTGTTCATGCTCGGCAGCCTGTTCATCGGCGTGACCTGCTGTTGCCGCGCGGCGTCGTCGGCACCTTGCATCACTGGACCGCGCTGCGCCGCGCCCGCGTCTCGGCCGCCGCCGAAGACGGCGTCAGGGAGCCGCTGCCGGCGGAATGAGGATGGAAGCACTCACCACAGCGCTGCTTTATCTCGACGGCGTCAACGTGTCGTTCGATGGGTTTAAGGCGCTCAACAATCTCTCCTTCACCATCGAACCCGGCGAGATGCGCGCCATCATCGGCCCGAACGGCGCCGGCAAGACCACGATGATGGACGTGGTCACCGGCAAGACCCGGCCGGACAGCGGCGATGTCATGTTCAACGGCGTCTACAATCTCACCAAGCTCGACGAGACCGAGATCGCCAATCTCGGCATCGGCCGCAAATTCCAGAAACCGACCGTGTTCGACAGTCACACCGTGTTCGACAATCTCGAACTGGCGCTCAAGGGCGATCACCGCGCCCGCGCCACGCTGTGGTGGCGGGAGACGCTTCCCGAGTATCGCCGCATCGACGAAATTCTGGACACCATCCGCCTCACTCCGGTTCGCAACCGTCTCGCCGGCAGCCTGTCGCATGGCCAGAAACAATGGCTCGAGATCGGCATGCTGCTGGCGCAGGATCCAAAACTCCTTTTGGTCGACGAGCCGGTCGCTGGCATGACGGATGCGGAGACGCGGCAGACCGCGGAGCTGCTCAAGGAGATTAACCAGGAACACACCGTCGTCGTGGTCGAGCACGACATGACGTTCGTGCGCGACCTCGGCGTCAAGGTGACTTGTTTGCACGAGGGCTCGGTGCTGGCCGAAGGCTCGATCGACCAGATCTCGCAAAACGAGCGCGTGGTGGAAGTGTATTTGGGAAGATAAAAGGGGCGAATGGCGAAATGGCGAATGGGGAAAACAGTTGATGCGGCTCAATGACCATTCGCCATTCGCTACTCGCCATTCGCGATAGAAGCATGCTCGACGCGCAATCCATCGATCTGCACTACGGCGCCGCGCAGGCGCTGCGCGCGGTTTCGCTCAAGGCCGAGCCGGGCAAGGTCACCTGCGTGCTTGGCAGGAACGGCGTCGGCAAGACGAGCCTGCTCGATGCGCTGGCCGGCCAGCAGCCGGTGAGCCGCGGCACCATCACCTGGGAAGGCAGCGACATCACCGCGCTGAAGCCGCCCGAGCGGGCACGGCGCGGCATCGCCTACGTGCCGCAAGGCCGCGAGATCTTTCCCCTGCTCACGGTCGAGGAAAATCTGCGCACCGGTTTCGCACCGCTGCCGCGCGAGGCGCGCAGCGTGCCGGACGATGTGTTCTCGCTGTTTCCGGTGCTCGAATCCATGCTGCGCCGGCGCGGCGGCGACCTGTCGGGCGGCCAGCAGCAGCAGCTCGCCATCGGCCGCGCGCTGGTGATGCGGCCGCGGCTGCTCCTGCTCGACGAGCCGACCGAAGGCATCCAGCCGTCGATCATCAAGGATATCGGCCGCGCCATCACCTATCTGCGCTCGCTCGGCAAGATCGCCATCGTGCTGGTCGAGCAATATCTCGACTTTGCCCGCGAACTCGGCGACCATTTCGCCGTCATGGACCGCGGCGCCGTCGTCTATTCCTGCAACCGCGACGATCTTGACGAGGACGCGCTGCGGCGGGCCATGGCGATTTGATGTCAGATGTCTTGATAGTCGACCCCACGGCAACGAGCGCGGCGCAGCGCAACGAGATTTTCGCCGCCAATCGCGCGGTCGGCCGCATTGAGTTCACGGTCGACGCCGGACCCGGCGGCAGCCGCCGCGGCCGTGTCCACGAGGCCGGCGCGCTGCGCGTGCGTTTTCCCGCTGGCAACAGCCGGAGGGACCTCGATGCCGTCATCGTCAATACCTCGGGCGGCATGGCGGGCGGCGACCGTTTCGGCATTGACGTCAAGGTCGGGGCCGGCGCGCACCTGACCGTGACCACCGCGGCCGCGGAAAAAGTCTACCGCTCGCTCGGCCCGGACAGCAAAATTGGCGTGACGCTCGAGGTTGGCCCGGGCGGCACGCTGGCGTGGTTGCCGCAAGAGACCATCGTGTTCGATCAAGTGCGTCTTTCCCGCACCATCGATGTGTCGCTCGCCCGCGACGCCAATCTGCTATTGGCCGAGGCGATGGTCTTTGGCCGCTCCGCCATGGGCGAAACTGTGCTCGACGGCCACGTCTTCGACCGCTGGCGCCTGCGCGTCGATCGATCACTGATCTTCGCCGAGACGCTCCGTCTCGACGGCCAGATCGCGCAGCGCCTGTCGCAGCGCGCCGTTGCCCGTGGCGGCGTGGCGGTGGCCAATATCATCAAATATCCCGGCAACGACGGCGACGTGGCCGCGGTTCGCGCCATGCAAGAATGCTTTGCCGGCGAAGTCGGCGCATCGGCCTGGAACGGCGTTTCCGTCGTTCGCCTCGTCGCGCCTGATGGGGCCGCGCTACGCCGAGATCTCGTGAGTGTGGTAACCGCATTGCACGCCGCGCCGCTGCCGCGGCTGTGGTCGAACTGAGAAGCGCCATGCAGCTTACGCCGCGCGAAAAGGACAAATTGTTGATCTCAGTTGCGGCGATGGTGGCACGGCGCCGGCTCGAGCGCGGCGTCAAGCTCAACCATCCCGAAGCGGTGGCGCTGATTTCCGATTTCATCCTTGAAGGCGCGCGCGACGGCCGCACCGTCGCCGAACTGATGGAGGCCGGCGCCCATGTCCTCAGCCGCGCCCAGGTGATGGACGGCATTGCCGAAATAATCCACGACATCCAGGTCGAGGCGACGTTTCCCGACGGAACCAAGCTGGTCACGGTTCACGAGCCAATCCGATGAGGCGCAGATGATTCCCGGCGAATATTTCATCCAACCCGGCGAGATCGAGCTCAACAGGGGCCGCAGGACCGTGACGCTGACCGTCGCTAATACCGGCGATCGCCCTATCCAGGTCGGCTCGCATTACCATTTCTTCGAGACCAATCCGGCGTTGCGGTTCGACCGCAAAAAAGCGCGCGGCATGCGACTCGACATCGCCGCGGGCACGGCGGTGCGCTTCGAGCCCGGCCAAAGCCGCGAAGTCACGCTGGTTGCGACTGGCCGGCAAGCGGACGATCTACGGCTTTCGCCAAGACATCATGGGGAAGCTCTAGGGGATCGCCATGGCGGCCAAAATCAAACGCAGCCTCTATGCGGACATGTTTGGTCCGACGACCGGCGACCGCGTGCGGCTCGCCGATACCGATCTGATCATCGAGGTCGAGAAGGACTTCACCGTCTACGGCGAGGAAGTGAAGTTCGGCGGCGGCAAGGTGATCCGCGACGGCATGGGCCAGTCGCAGGCGACCAACAGGCAAGGCGCGGTCGATACCGTCATCACCAACGCGCTCGTTCTCGATCACTGGGGCATCGTCAAAGCCGACGTCGGCATCAAAGGCGACCGCATCGCCGCCATCGGCAAGGCCGGCAATCCCGACATTCAACCCGGCGTTACCATCGTCATCGGCCCGGGCACCGAAGTGATTGCCGGCGAAGGAAAGATCCTCACCGCCGGCGGCTTCGATACTCACATTCATTTCATCTGCCCACAGCAGATCGAGGAGGCGCTGATGTCCGGCGTAACCTCGATGCTCGGCGGCGGCACTGGACCGGCGCATGGCACATTCGCGACCACCTGCACGCCGGGGCCATTTCATCTCGGCCGCATGATCCAGTCAGCCGACGCGTTCCCGATGAATCTCGGATTCGCCGGCAAGGGCAACGCCTCGCGGCCGGCGGCTTTGGAGGAAATGGTCAAGGGCGGCGCTTGCGCGCTCAAGCTGCACGAGGACTGGGGCACCACGCCCGCGGCGATCGATTGCTGCCTGTCGGTGGCCGACGATTACGACGTCCAGGTGATGATTCATACCGACACGCTCAACGAGTTCGGCTTCGTCGAAGACACCATCAAGGCCTTCAAGGGCCGCACCATCCACGCCTTCCACACCGAAGGCGCCGGCGGCGGCCATGCGCCGGACATCATGAAGGTGGCCGGCTTGAAGAACGTACTGCCGTCGTCGACCAATCCGACGCGCCCCTACACGCGCAACACCATCGACGAGCACCTCGATATGCTCATGGTGTGCCATCACCTCGATCCGTCGATCGCCGAGGACCTGGCCTTCGCCGAAAGCCGCATCCGCAAGGAAACCATCGCTGCAGAGGACATCCTGCACGATCTCGGCGCGCTCTCGATGATGTCGTCGGATTCGCAAGCCATGGGCCGCATCGGCGAAGTGATCATTCGCACCTGGCAGACCGCCGACAAAATGAAGAAGCAGCGCGGCCGCCTGAAAGAGGAGAAAGGCGACAACGACAACGCCCGCGCCAAGCGCTACGTCGCCAAATACACCATCAATCCCGCCATCGCCCACGGCGTGTCGAAACACATCGGCTCGGTGCAAAAAGGCAAGCTCGCCGATCTGGTGCTGTGGTCGCCGGCGTTCTTCGGCGTCAAGCCGGACTGCATCGTCAAGGGTGGCACTATCGTCGCCGCGCCGATGGGCGATCCCAATGCGTCGATCCCGACGCCGCAGCCGGTGCACTACCGGCCGATGTTCGGCGCGTTCGGCAAGGCGGTAACCGCCTCCTCGCTGGTATTCACGTCGAAGGCGGCGGTGCGCAATAAGTTGCGCGACAAGCTCGGCGTGGAAAAAACTTTCGTCGCGGTCGAGAATGTGCGCGGCGGCATATCCAAAAAGAGCATGATCCACAATGGCGCGACGCCCAACATCGAGATCGACGCGGAGACCTACGAAGTTCGCGCCGACGGCGAGCTTTTGACCTGCGCGCCGGCGGAAGTTTTGCCGATGGCGCAGCGCTACTTCCTGTTCTGAAAAGGGAGGCCGGGCCATGCGCGCGATTGCGGTCAAGATGTCGGCCACTTGGTCGGGCACGGCGGCCGACAGCGTCGTACTCGGCTACGACGACCGCCATCGCCGCCGTTTGGCGATGCAAGGGACTAAGGGACTTGCCTTCGTGCTCGATCTGCCGGCGGCGGAATCGCTGCGCGGCGGCGACGCGCTGGTGCTCGAAGACGGCCGGCTGGTCGAAGTCGTCGCGGCGCCCGAGGCGCTCCTGGAAATCCGCGGCACAGATCCGCTGCATCTCGCCCGCCTCGCCTGGCACCTGGGCAACCGGCATGTGCCAGCGCAGTTGCTGGCCAAGGCGCTGCGGGTCAGGCGCGATCACGTCATTGCCGAAATGGCCGTTCAGCTCGGCGCGCGGGTGATCGAGATCGAAGCGCCGTTCGATCCGGAGGGCGGCGCCTACGCGGCGGCGCCGCACCACCATCAGCACAACGGCCACGACCATGGCTGAAGCGCGCTCCATCGATGTTTCCTTGGAGCCGGCCGCGCATTACCGGCTGATGACCTGGTTGTCGCCGGCCTATCCGGTCGGCGCCTTTTCCTATTCCAGCGGTATCGAGTGGGCGGTGGAGGCGGGCGACATTACCGACGGGGAGAGTTTGCGGCAGTGGCTCGCAACGATGCTGACCGACGGCGCCGGCTTCAACGACGGCATTTTGTTCTGTCAGGCCCATCGCGCCACTGCGGGCGGCAACGACGCCGCGCTGGTCGAGGCCGCGGAGCTCGCTGCGGCCTTGGCGCCGACACGCGAACGCTACCTCGAAACAACGACCTTGGGCCGCGCCTTCATGGACGTGACCGGGGCGGCATGGCCCTGCGCGGCGTTGGTGAGGTTGCAAGCGGTATGGCGCGGGCCGGTCGCCTATCCGATCGCCGTCGGCGTCGCCTGCGCTGGCCATAGCATCCCACTGGCGCCGGCAGCGCAAGGATTTTCTGACCGCAGTGACCGCCAATTGGGTCTCGGCCGGCGTTCGCCTCATTCCGCTTGGCCACACCGAGAGCCAGCGCCTGTTGCAGGCGCTCGAACCGCTGGTGGCGGCGACGGCGCAGCGTGCGCTCGCCGCCAGCCTTGACGATATCGGCAGCGCCAGCTTTCGTGCCGATCTGGCGAGCGCGCTGCACGAAACGCAATACACCCGCTTGTTTCGCAGCTGACGCGACGGAGTTTTGCAAATGCCCAGCCCAAACGGACCGCTTCGTATCGGTATCGGCGGCCCGGTCGGCTCCGGGAAAACGGCGCTGATGGACGCGCTGTGCAAATCGATGCGGGCGACCTACGATATTGCTGCCATCACCAATGACATTTACACCAAATGGGACGCCGAGTTTCTAGTGCGATCGGGTTCTCTGGACGCCGAGCGGATCGTCGGCGTCGAAACCGGCGGCTGCCCGCACACGGCCATCCGCGAAGATGCGTCGATGAATCTTGCGGCCGTCGCCGATATGCGGGCCAAGTTCCCACAGCTCGATCTGGTCCTGATCGAATCCGGCGGCGACAACCTCGCCGCGACATTTTCGCCGGAGCTTGCCGATTTGACGATCTACGTGATCGACGTGGCGGCCGGCGACAAAATCCCGTCCAAGGGCGGCCCGGGCATCATTCGCTCGGATCTTCTTGTCATCAATAAAATCGATCTGGCGCCCCATGTCGGCGCCTCGCTGGCGAAAATGGAAACCGATGCGCGACGGATGCGCGGCGTACGCCCGTTCGTGATGACCAATCTTCGGCAAAACGACGGCGTCGATACCATTGTCAATTTCATCGAGACGATGGGCGGTCTTTCCAACCGGTAACGCTAGGACTCAAGCGACGACCTAAATCCTCGACACCAGAACCAGTGGAACCAATCCGGTCCGTCGGCGAGGTCATCGAAGTGTCGCCATGGGCCAGAAGCGCCTTTCCCTGACCCGCAAATGCGAGCGGGAGCGCTGGCGGAGGCAGCGGAAATGCAAAACAACTCTCTCCCGGCCTAAGTCCATGGAAAAATACAAATTCGATCGTCGAATCAATGCCTGTTCGAATTCTCCAGTGGGAATCGAACTCACAAGCCCCTTGGGCCCCGGCTGGCTATCCTGTTAGTAGGTTTCGTTTGCGGGAACATCCGGCTCCAATCTAGCTGAGCACCATAGCTCGCGATCTCCTCACAGCGCAGTCGCACTTGGGAGCCCCATCCTTTGGGTAAATGTCTGAGCGGCCGGGGCGCTGTGAGGGAGGCTCGGTCTCGCCCCGTTTGACTGTCCACGAGAGCGCGGAATTGTTTGCCCGGTGTGATGTGCGGCACAGGCGCGATCTTCGCTAAAGACTACTATTCCATTGTGGGGGCTAACTTGGCCCTGCCGGAAATGTCGCACGCATGCCATTCAGCCCATCATCGGCGTCGATTCGCACCAAGCGGTAGAATAAAAAGGGGTCGACAAATGACCAAGATTCTACTTGTCGAAGACAATGAAATGAACCGCGACATGCTCTCGCGTCGTCTCATCCGTCGCGGCTTTCAGGTGGTGTTCGCGATGGACGGGCAGCAGGGCATCGACCTTGCACGCAGCGAACAGCCCGACATCATTCTGATGGACATGAGCCTGCCGGTCATTGACGGCTGGGAGGCTACCCGTCGTGTCAAGGCCGATGCCGCCACCCGCAACGTGCCGGTGATCGGGCTGACGGCGCACGCCATGAGCGGGGATCGCGAAAAGGCCATTGAGGCCGGTTGCGATGACTATGACACCAAGCCGGTAGAACTGGATCGCCTCATCACCAAGATCGATCGCCTGCTTGGCATCGCGAAGCATGAGGCTCTGCACCAAGCCGTGTGAGAGCTGGGCCGCATCCCGCCGCTTCCCGTCGCCCTAGGCTGTGTTAGGTATTGCATAGCGATCGCGAGAGCGGACGGTAATGGATAAAAAGGAACTCCAATTTCTCATAAGAGAGTGACGCGCATATTGAAAAACATATTCAAGCAAAGAGAGATGTCGCCCCTTTGAAAGCGTTGCGGGCCGGCCGCACTCAGCAACAGGAACGCGAACTATCGGCGGCGCAGAAAATCGTGGACAATGGGCCTGCTGTTATTGCGATGCTCGACGAGAGGTCCGCTGCCGCTGCAGACTAGCGCCATGCCCTGCCGCTTCCCGCCGCTCTGGTTACTACTCACTCGCTGACCCAACCCAGCGCCCCGCCAAGACGATCTCGCGATGCCATTTGCCGACATCGAGCGCCCTCTTGCCTTACAACTGGGGACTGCGGCAACCTGACCGCCCAGTCTCCAAACGCGCCACCCCTTGGGCGAGCCAAATGGCAAAACTATCGAGCCGAAGGAGCCTTCTCCACTTCGTTGGTGGCTTAGCAGCGGTGCTAGCTTCGTCGCGTAAAGCATGGACTGTCGATTATCCCAGTCGACCGGTGCATGTCGTTGTCCCCGTTGCAGCCGGCGGCGTCAACGACGTCACTGGCCGGCTGACGGGCCAATGGCTGACGGAGCACCTCGGCCAACAATTTGTCATTGAGAACCGCCCAGGTGCCGGTACGAATCTTGGCACTGAGGCTGTCGTGCGGGCAGCCGCTGACGGTTACACGCTCCTCATTGCCGGCAGCAGCGCCGCGATCAACGCGACCCTGTTCGAAGCGCTCAATTTCAATTTTATCCGAGAAACCGCGCCGATCGCGAGCATCGTCCGCGTACCGCAGCTCATGCAGGTCAATCCATCGCTCCCGGTACAGAGCGTTCCCGAGTTCATCGCTTACGCAAAGGCCAATCCCGGCAAGATCTCCATGGGGTCGGGCGGCAACGGTTCGCCAGCGCATGTCATCGGCGAATATTTCAAGCTGATAACCGGCACTGACCTCACTCATATTCCCTATCGTGGGGCGGCGCCCGCCGTGGCCGGTCTACTCGGTGGCGAAGTCCAGGTTGCGTTCACCGAACTGGCAACATCACTCGGCTATGTTAGAGCCGGCAATCTGCGCGCGTTGGCAGTGACGACTGCCACACGCTCGGAGACGCTGCCAGACGTTCCAACGCTCAGTGAGTTCATTGCGGGCTTTGAGGCGAGCCAGTGGGTCGGGCTCGTTGCGCCCAAGGACACTCCATCGCCGATAATCGACAAACTCAATTCCGAAATCAAAACCGCTCTTGACGACCCTGGGATGAAGGCGCGATTTGCTCAACTCGGCGGCATGGTGCTCCCGGGCTCGCCGGCCGATTTCGGCAAGCTCATCCGCGACGACACCCAAAAATGGGCCAAGGTGATCCAGGCTGCCAACATCAAACCGGGCTAATCTCGCCTGGATATTCCGCAACCCTAGAACGCCAGCTAGAGGGGGGAGCGTGCAGCGACGCATCGAAACCGTTATTCGGACCTACGAGGAACAGGGTTTCCACCTCACTGGAACGACAGTAGATCAAATATCGGGGGACTGGCTGGCCAACGAGATACGTCAGATTGGTCTGGAGCCGATGCGCGAGGAGTTCTCGATCGACCGGGTCGATCCCGTTGACGCGTTTCTCGAGGTCAATAAGCGCAGGATCGAGGGACTGCCATTGTTTGATGGCTCCTTTACGAATTCGGCAGGCATCGTGGGGACCCTCGGGGACATCAATAGCGATGCATCAATCGGGCTTACTGAGGCCCCACCGAACGCCGCAGAAACCGGCGCATTGGGTGACGCGCGCCAGCAAAATCGACATCACGCAATTGTAGTCATAACACGGGGAGCGCGCCCCGGATTCTGTCCCAGCAACGCGGAAAGCTTTCTGCGTCCCTTTGGCCCCCCGGTTCTGCAAGTCGCCAGCGAGGAAACCCCTTTCCTTGCTGATTGCGCGCGACAAGGCTCGAGAGCTTTGCTGACTGTGCACGTCAGGCGAACACAGGCTAAAGCGTTTAACGTCGTTGCGGTGGTACCGGGAACGAGCAAAAGCGCTGCACCCTTGATCGTAATGACACCTCGCAGCGGATGGTGGTGGTGCGCGAGCGAACGCGGCGGCGGATTGGCCTGCTGGCTAGAAATCATGCGAGCGACGCATGGTACCAAGCCTTTCCGGGACGTCATCTTTGTTGCCTCAAGCGGCCATGAACTCGGCCACCTGGGCATCGATAGCTTTATCGAGCGCCGGCCTGGAATAGTGCCAGGTGCGAAAGCATGGATTCATCTTGGCGCCAATATCGGCGCAGCTCAGGGGCCCGGCAATTGCTTGCAGGCATCTGACGATGAGCTGCAATCGATCATGAGCGAGAGAATGGTCGAAGCCGGGCTCCGGATTGACCAGCGGGTTCCAGGCGGCACCGTGCCGCGCGGCGAGGCAGGAAACATTTACAGCGGAGGTGGGCGGTATATATCCATCATCGGAAACAACGAATTCTTTCACAACACGAGTGACCGGGGGCCTGACGTGATCGATTTGAAAGCAATTGAACTTTTCGCCAACGTGTTTGCCATGGCCACGAAATCGCTTGCAGCGACCGAGTTTGACCATTCGGGCCACTAATCTCAGATAACCAGTTTCGCAATGCGTCAATTGGCGGCCGCATTCTGTCGGTTTGGGTCAGAAGCGACCTATTCGTGATCGTCGCACAATGCACGCTTTTCCCCTGTTAGCGACCGGACGATAGTGATCAAATCACTGCGTTGCGGTATCGTGCCGCCGCTGTCCGTCCTTCCGTTGTTGGAGTACATGGAAATATGGACAGCTCGTATCACCGACTAGACTTTGCGTCGCCCCAACAGCATCCGCGCCATTGCCCGCGCCGTTGTGAAAGGGTGCATCAGCACCACTTCGATGCGCCCGCGCATTCGGCTTGGTTCATGAAATACGCCAAGCTGGCGAAGCACAGTGGCGCGGTCATAGTAAATTCGCTCGCCCGCGAGCCGATCCTGCTGGTCGAAAGTGAAGATTCCGCATAGCGGAAACTGGACATGCCGACCGGTCGGCGGCAGGCCGCGCCACCCGCCGAGGTGATGCCCACTGATAACGACTTCCAGTACGACTGTCTCCGCGGCGGCGTGTCGTTGCCGGACGTCTATGTGGAGGTCGGGCAACGCCTGAAGCAAGGCGTCATAGTAGGACTGCACTGCGGCAAGGCCAATATGATGTTCGTCCCATGGCTCTTCGTCATACCGAGCCGCATTCCCGAAGGTCCTCATTATCCCGTGCAGATCGTGCAGATTTTCCAGCCTGACATGCTCGTCCACAATCGCGAGACGATTGGATAGCCGATATTCCGCTGTCATGGATGATCCTTCCCGCCGTTGCTATCCAGCACAGAATTGTTGCGCTCGACACTCTGTCCGCCAGGCGTCTCAGCGGTAAGCGAGACGCGCCGGCCTCATCCGTGTCGGCCAGGCCTCGCTCCCGGCCAGCGCGTGAAGGGCGCACGCCGACCATCCCCCGCTATGGCATGGTAGGAACCCGGTCTAGGCTTCCGTGGGGCCTGGAGTGGACGGGACGATGGCAACCGCGTGCAACTCGCTCGACCGGCTCCCGCCAACCCGCTCCGGGACGTCCAGGGGTTGCACAAGGGTTGGGCTAGCGGATTTGTACTTGCTAAAGTGTAGGCGACACCTGAAGCAGGCAACGGCATGGCCGACCACATCGATGGGTCTCTGTATTACGAGACAATGGGCAAGAGCGGCCCGGTCATGGCCTTCGTGCATCCGAACCCGATGGACCAGTCGTGCTGGATCTTCCAGATGGCGCAGATGTCCACCTGGTATCGCTGCATCGCTATTGATCTGCCGGGTTACGGGAAGTCGCCGAAAGCGCGCACCGGACTCACCATGCAAGACATCGCGCAGGCCTGCTGGGAGGCGATTGACGATGCCTACCCTGGCGAGCGCGCTCTGCTGGTCGGCTGCTCCATCGGCTCATCGATGCTGACATGGATGCACAACCATCGCCCGCGGCAGACGGCGGCGCTGATCATGTGCGGCACCGGCTACAACCCGAAGAAGGAATTCATCGCACCGCGCATCGATGCCTACAGGGAGCAAGGCATCGGCTACCGTTGGGGTTATACCTTCGAGGACTTCAGCCCCGCCTTCCGCTCGACGCCGATGGCGCATTTCTTCGCCGACTTGTTTGCCGAACGCAACGTGTTCGGCGATGTCGACGCCATCATCAGCCAATTCGAGGCCTATCGGCAGCCCGAGCCCGACGGCCACCACGCCAAGGTCGCCTGTCCCGCGATCATTATCACCGGCAGCGAGGACAACACGCATCGGACTGCCTTCGCGCTGCAAAAGCGCATCGCCGGCTGCGAACTGAAGACCATCTACGGCGCCGGCCACGCCTGCCACATTGAGCAACCCGCGCTGTTTAACCGCTATATGATTGAATTTCTGACCGGCCACGGCTTGTTCCCGGGAGCCACAATCCGGGGCTAAGTTTCGTCGCGGAGAGACCTCCGATGCCAGCATTCGTGAAGCGCCGCGAACTCCTGCTCGGTTTTGCCGTGCTACCTTTGGCATCGCATATCGCCGTCGCCGAGACGTATCCGTCGCGTCCGGTCCGCATCCTGGTCGCAACGTCCGCGGGCGGCGGCACTGACCTCGTCGCGCGGTTCATCGCGCAGTGGCTGAGCGAGCGGCTCGGGCAATCCTTCTTCGTCGAGAACCGCCCCGGTGGCGGCAACAATATCGGCACCGAAATGGCGGCGCATTCGCCCGCAGACGGCTATACGCTGTTCATGGCGAATACCGTCAACGCCATCAACAATTCGCTCTATCAAAACCTCAACTACAACTTCATCGTCGATTTCGCGCCGATCGCGAACGTTATGGGTACACCGCTGCTCGTTCTCGTGCACCCGTCGGTGGAGGCAAAAAGCGCCGCCGAACTGATCGCACTCGCCAAGGCCAACCCCGGCAAGCTCAACCTTGCCTCAGGCGGCGTCGGTTCGACCGGTCACATGTCCGCCGAGCTGTTCCAGATGATGGCCGGCATTAAATTCACCCATGTGCCGTATCGCGGCGAGGCGCTCGCGCTCACCGATCTGATCGCCGGCCAAGCGCAGGTGATGATTTCCACCACCGGCTCGTCGCTGCAGTACGCCAAGGCCGGCACAGTGCGCGCGCTGGCGACAACAACCGACGACCGCGTTGTCGAATTGCCCGACGTGCCGCCGCTTTCGCAAACTGTGCCAGGTTATCGAGCCGATGCCTGGAACGGCCTTTGCGCTCCAAAAGGAACGCCTCCCGAGATCATCACATTACTCAACAAGGAGGTGAACCTCGCGATGGCCAATCCGAAGATCAAGGAGCATATCGCCAACCTTGGCGGTGTCGCACTGCCCGGCTCGCCGGAGGACTATGGCCAAACTATCCTGGCCGATACCGAGAAGTGGGCCAGGGTGGTGAAGTTCTCCGGCGCGCACGTCAATTGAATGGTGTGCCATCACGACTATTTTCAATGTGAAATGACCAACTGTCGGGACCAAATCGCGCGGTGCGCTTCAGCGCCCAGCCGCTGAGCCAGGGCAGAGCATTCAGGCGATGATGGGCCCAGATAGATGACGCGCAAGCATTCGCCTAACCGGACCGAGATGATCGACCTTACTCAGGTTTGATGTTGGCCGCCCGGATCACCTTGGCCCATTTCTCGGTCTCGTCGACGATGAGTTTGCCGAAATCCCCAGGCGAACCCGCAATCGTAACGCCGCCCAAATCGGCGAGCCGGGCCTTCATCGTCGGGTCGGCAAGGACTGCGTTGATCTCCTTGTTGATTTTGTCGATGACCTCGGCAGGCGTACCCATTCGCGCGCATAGTCCATACCACGTACTGACTTCGTAACCCGGTACGAACTCACCCACGGTCGGCACTTCGGACAGTGCCGGCGAGCGCGTTGCTGTCGTCACCGCCAGCGCGCGCAACTTTCCGTTCCTTATAAACTCAATTGACGCAGGCATCGTTGCGAACGAAACCTGCACCTGGCCGCCGAGCAAATCCGTCAGGGAAGGCGCTGAGCCCTTATACGCAACGTGAACCACGTCGACGCCGGTCATCATCTTGAACAGCTCGGCGGATAAATGGACTGACGTGCCGACGCCGGGAGACGCCACGTTGATCTTGCCTGGATTGGCCTTGGCGTAAGCGATGAACTCAGGGACCGTTCGAGCCGGAACGGACGGATTGACCACCATGACGTTGGGTATGCGCATGATGCCCGCGATCGGCGCGAGGTCGCGGATGAAGTTGAAATTGAGATTTTCATAAAGCGTCGCATTGATCGCCGCCGAGGGCGCGACGAACAAAATCGTGTAACCATCGGGCGCCGCATTCACGACGGCCTCGGTGGCGACATTGGTGCCTGCGCCCGGCCGGTTCTCGATGACGAACGGTTGACCAAGGCGCTCCGACAACGATTGCCCCATCAGGCGCGCGGTGATGTCGTTGCCTCCGCCGGGGGCGAACCCCACAACCAAGCGTACCGGCCGGTTCGGATAGCTTTGTGCGTGTACGATTTGCGGCAGCACGGCGAGGCCCGCTGCCAGACGTAGAAAAGTTCGACGGGGAAATTTCATTGCATAGCCCCACTAGCTTAAGTGGCCTCCCGCAAAATGCAAAAGGAGTCCGGGATCAATGTTCGATCAATTTCAAATCGCTCGCCCGCCGGAAGGCACAAGTCGCTGCCTTTGATTTTACGGAAGCCGGCACCTTTCCGCTGGCAGCTGTACCCGCACACTACCCGAACTGCATGACAATGAGTAGGCGCTCGATGTCGGCTTATGGCCCTCAACTGCCTTCATATAGAACGCGATGGTTCTGACCGGATAGCCGCGGAATCCGGCTTTGGCTTTCTTTTTCAACCATTTACTTGGCTGCCAGCCGAGCTTCATAGGTTGTCCTCGCGGCTATACCGAGCGACGGCTAACATATGCGCGCGCTGCCGCCTTGTCTGCATGACGTTCCAATTTACGAACCATGCTTTGCCTGCAAAAGCTTCATCATGTTCCGCTTCGCCTTGTGGCGGCGCATGAAATCAGCAAGAAAGCGGGCGTGCTCCGCGCTCGCATCGAGGCGCTCGCGGATCGACTGCATGCGCGCGATCAACTTGCTGGCCTCCTCATAATTGGGCTGACCGCCAAGACCGACGAGCCGCTCGACACTTTGTACATAGGCCGAGAGTGCGGCGTCGGGATGGCTGTGTTCGCTTGCTTTGGCTAACTCCACGAGCTGTGGCTCGCTGCAGCCGTGACCCCGCACGACTTCCCAAGCTTCGTCGAGGCGCTTCTCCGACACCAGCACCTGGAGGAGAAGCTCTCTCGGTGACGACCATCGCGCCTTGGCCTCGGACTTATCAAGCTTTGCCCGCAACAACTCGATCGCGTGATCGCATACCGCGGCTACCGCCGCCTTGCTGGAGCGCACCGCGCACTTCAATCTTCGATACAGTTCGATGCTCGGCAGGCGCTCGAAGGTCTGCCAGAGCAATTCATCAGCGTCCTTCTCGCGCCCGATTCGCCGATACAGATCGGCCGAAAAGAATACCAGACGCTGGTCGGGATGATCCTCGAACTGCCACAACCCTTCTTCGGCCCATTTCAGCGCTTCCGCTTCGCGGCCGTGACTGCGACACAGCTGCGCGATATCCAGATAGGCGTAGGCCGTAGAGAGATCCTTGGCGCGGATCGCGATGCCGGCGTCGACATCGCCGTCCCGTTCGGCAAAGGATTCCAGAACGGTCCCGAGCCGATGCCGGGCGCTGAATTGGTCGTCGTGCGCTTGCCGACCACCGGCTTGCAACGGCTTGATTTTTTGCCACGCTTCGTTGGCAAGCCGCCGGTACTCGGCAAGGCCGACATCTCCCAGAATGTCGGCGTAGGTCTCACTCGCACCGTGGAAGAAATCCCAAGCCGAGTGCACTTCTCGCGCGAACAGGTCGCGGGCCAGCGCAACGGGATCGCGCTTTGCCGTGCGGCACGCCGCGAGATGGATTTCACAGCCCTTCGCGTAGACGCCGCCGCCTTGACCATCCGAATCGTCCAAGTTGTTGAACGCGTCGTCTATGCGCGTGAAGAAATAATCGAGGAGTTGCAGCGCTAACTCGGCCCGGCCGCCTGCGACCAGGCTCGCGACCTGGTCCAGCAGATGCTCGATCTTTCCCGCCCAGGCCCGCGCTTCGCGATATTCGACGAAGCCGTGCGTGCGGGTGGCCTCTGTGATGGCCTTCTTGAACTGAACAAACACCGTCTGATCGTCGGCTGTTGCCACCGTGGCAGAAAGTTCGATGTCCCTCAGCAGCTCGGGATCGCGCTCGGCGATGCCCATGATCATCTCGATGAGCGGTGCGACGCCTTTGGCGCGGAGAAAGTCGTGGATTTTGGTCAGGCGGCTAGCGGCCTTTTCAAGCTCTCCGGGAGGGAGATCGTTCGCGGCGAGCGCGGTCGCCACCAGATGCTTGCAGAATCCCCAGTCGGAAAACGCCGGGCAGGAGCATTCGCCCGAAAATTTCTTTCCCCTACCGTCCAATTGGGAGCGGTAAACCTCAGAGCCGATCACCCGGGCGACGACGCGAGCATTGTCGATTGAGACGATCTCGACCTGCCCATCTTCATGGTACGCGACGCCGCGCGCAAATACCTTCTCCCCGGCAAACTCACGCAGGGTCGCGACATCGAAACTTGGCGGATCGCGATTGCCTTGTCGTTGTTCCCAGGACCCTTTGCCATCGTCATCACGAGCTTCAATCGTGGGCACAACGGCGCATGGTCTAGATCGGATGAAGGTGCCCATCCAGTTCGATGCGATGAAGTGCCTCGAGCAACGGAACCGAATGATACAGGCGCCACCACCGACCCGTGTGCCGATGCCACATCACATCGAATCGATCGGACGCAATGTAATCCAGACGGGCGAAAGAATGCTCGAACTCAGGCTCGGTTGCATCGGCCGGGTTCGAGCGGAACCGTTCAATGAAACGATAGCGACCGCCGTGCCATTTCCCATAAAGGTCAATGGGATAATTGAATTCCGTCGGAAGGATCGAGGGAAGAAAGCGCGGCTTCAAGACTTCGGCTACGAATTTATCGCAGGCGGCAATGATCGTTGCCTTTTCGCCCTCAGGTGGCGGTACGCGATGGCGCTTCGGCGCCCAAACCCACTGTCCCCTGCGCACGGCGGTCCCCTCCGGCACGGATTATGATAAGGGACGCGAAGATATCATGCTGGGCTTTAACTCGAGCAGAACGGACGGCAAAAACTTGGGGAAAAGGTGTGGCCAAAGACGGCGCACAGGTTGGCACCGCAAAATTCGGGCAGTGACAAATGGAGCAAGTTGGATTCCGCTTCCTCTCGCTTGGAGGTGGCGGAGGGAGTGGGATTCGAACCCACGATACGGTTTCCCGTATACACGCTTTCCAAGCGAGCGCCTTCAGCCACTCGGCCACCCCTCCGGGCACGTCGAGCGCAATATAGCGGCGGGCTTCGGCGTGACAACCCACGCGGCGCGGGGCCAATACCGGGGCCGCGGCCGACCTCAGCACCACCGATGGAACTTCCTCTGCGCCGCGGCGTTAATAAGCCGTCCGTCATGAGCCAATCCTGGAGGACGTCATGGGACGCGGGTTATTGCTTTGGCTCCTCGGCATTCCGCTGCCAATCATTCTGCTGATCTGGCTGTTTGGCGGCCTGCACAGCTAAGTTATTATAGGCGACGTGCGATGACGCAGAGGGCCCGGCGCGAGCCGGGCCTTTTGTGTGCGTGCTTTCGCTGGCGCGCGCGTTCCCTTACATTAGCGCCATGGCTGCCTCCGAAGACGACTACCTGATCCGTCCCGATCCGCTCGATCCGCGCTTGACCGAGCGCGTCAAGGGCATCGACCAGACCGGCGCCGCCATCGAAACCTCGGTGACGGTCGAGCGGGCACTGACGATCTTCCTCAATTCCCAGGAGATCGTCACGGCGATGACCATCAACGATCATCCCGAATATCTCGCGCTTGGCTACCTACTTAACCAGAACATGCTCAAGGCGGACGACGTCGTCACCGGCGTCGATTACGACGAGGAACTGTCCGTCGTCG
The DNA here is from genome assembly GCA_963724715.1 of uncultured Alphaproteobacteria bacterium. Taxonomy (GTDB): domain Bacteria; phylum Pseudomonadota; class Alphaproteobacteria; order Rhizobiales; family Xanthobacteraceae; genus BOG-931. The sequence goes on from CAVRVV010000010.1 coordinate 522,741, forward strand.
TGGTGCGCACCAAGCGCAAGACCAATTACGAGAAGAAGCTCAAGAAGAAAGTGCAGACCTCGGGCTGCGCCCAGGGCACCGCGTTCGGCGACCTGATGGAAGCGCTGGAGAACGTCACGATGCCGCACGCCGAGTTGCGCACCTCGTGGCTCTATACGCTGACCCACAAGATCAACACCACGCCATCGCTCTATCTCGAGGCTGGCGCCATCCACGGCTGCGTGCTCGCCGTCGAGGATCGCCCGCTGGTCTATATGGAAGACGTCGGCCGCCACAACGCCGTCGACAAGATCGCCGGCTGGATGTTCAAGTATAAGGTCGGCTCGGCCGACAAGATTTTCTACACCACCGGCCGGCTCACCTCCGAAATGGTGATCAAGACCGTGCGCATGGGCATTCCGATCCTGATCTCGCGCTCCGGTTTTACGGCGTGGGGCGTCGAACTGGCGCGCAAAGCGAATTTGACGCTGATCGGCCGTGCGCGTGGCAAGCGCTTCATCGCGCTCGCCGGCGAAGACCGCATCGTATTCGATCAGGATCTCGATTTTGTCGGAGAAGAAAGCGCCAAGCACCGCCGCAAGGCCGCGGTGCATGATGAGTGAGTTAAAGCGCGCGTGACGGCTCCCCCTACTCTCGGCCTCGTGCTCGCCGGCGGCCTGGCGCGGCGCATGGGCGGCGGCGACAAAGCGCGCATCACGATTGGCGGCGTGAGCATTCTGCAGCGCGTGCTCGCCTGCCTGACGCCACAATGCAGCCGCGTCATCATCAATGCGAATGGCGATGTCGCGCGCTTTGCCGATACCGGCTTACCCGTGGTCGCCGACAGTGTTCCAGATTTCGCCGGCCCCCTGGCCGGCATCCTTGCCGGTCTCGATTGGGCGGCCGCGCATGCGCGGGACAGCGAATGGCTCCTTAGCGTGCCGGGCGATTGTCCGTTCCTGCCGAAGGACCTGGTGACGCGCCTGCATGACACGCGCGCCACGGCGAATGCCCCGCTTGCCTGCGCGCGCTCGGGCGAATGGCGGCATCCGGTCGTCGGGCTATGGCCGGTCAGATTACGCGAGGATTTGCGGCACGCGCTGGTCGGCGAAGGCCTGCACAAGATCGAGCTTTGGACGGCACGGCATGGCATCGCCATCGCCGAGTGGCCGGCGGCACCGTTCGATCCATTCTTCAACGTCAATACGCCGGAGGATGCGGCACTGGCCGAAGCCATCGCCAAGCAACATCCGGACGCGTGACGGAGTCATTCGCGTTGCGCTGTCGGCAGCCAGGGCATCGCCGCGCGGCGCTTGGCTTCAAAGTTTTCAATCGCATCGCGGTATTCAAGCGTGACGTCGATATCGTCGATGCCGCGCACCAGGCGATCCTTGCGCAACGGGCTGATGTCGAAGGGGTGCGTGCCGCGATCCGGCGCGATCAGCGATTGATTGGGTAGATCGATGGTCATTTCGGCGCCCGGATGCTCGCGCAATTGCCGCCACAGGTCCTGGATGATGGTTTCATCAAGCATTATCGCGAGGATGCCGTTCTGGATGCAGTTCACCTGAAAGATTTCGCCAAAACTCGATCCGACCAGCGCGCGAAGGCCGAAATCCATCACCGCGAAGGCCGCGCCCTCGCGCGAAGAGCCGCAGCCGAAATCCCGGCCGGTGACGAGGATTTTGGCGTTGCGGTAAACCGGAGCGTTCAGCACGAAATCGGCGCGCGGTCGGCCCGTTTCATCGAAACGAAGATCGTAGAGGAAAGCTTCGCCGTAATCGTGCCCGGGCCGGCGATGGCGGCGCATGTAGCGGCCGGGCAGAATCATCCCGGTGTCGATGCTTGTGATCTCGAGCGGCGCTGCGACGGCCGTGAGGACGGTGAATGGTTGCATCAAAACCTCAACTCCAGCTGCCGCACGTCGGCCAATCGGCCGAACACCGCGGCCGCGGCGACCATGGCGGGACTCATGATGTGGGTGAGCGCGCCGCGGCCCTGGCGGCCTTCGTAGTTCCGGTTGGTGGTCGACGCGCAGCGCTCGCCGGGCGCAACCAGCTCGCCATTCGAGCCGTTGCACATCGAGCAGCCGGAATCCCGCCACTCGAGGCCGGCCTCGACAAAAATGCGATCGAGCCCTTCGGCCTCGGCCTGGCGCTTCACCGCGCTCGAACCCGGCGAAACCATACCGGGCACCACGGCGCGACGGCCCTTGAGCACGAGCGCCGCAGCGCGCAGGTCCTCGATGCGGCTGTTGGTGCAGGAGCCGATGAACACTCGATCAATCGAGACTTCCGCGAGCTGCGTTGCCGGCCGAAGCTGCATGTAGTCGAGCGCACGCTCGACGTGGCGCCGCCGGTCGACGTCATCGATGCGCGATGGATCGGGAACGGTGCCGTCGATCGGTGCGGAATCTTCCGGGCTGGTGCCCCAGCTCACCATCGGCGCTAGCCGCGCTGCATCGAAAGAAAGTTCGCGGTCGAACGTCGCGCCAGCATCGCTCGGCAGCGTGCGCCAATAGGCCAAGGCCTGGTCCCAGTCCGCGCCCTTCGGCGCATATCTGCGGCCGGCGAGAAACTGATAGGTGGTCTCGTCGGGACCGATCATGCCGATGCGGGCGCCGGCTTCGATCGACATGTTGCAGATCGTCAGCCGGCCTTCCATCGACAGCGCGCGGATGGCGGAGCCTGAATATTCCACCGCATAGCCGGTGGCGCCGCCGACGCCGATGTCACGGATGATCGAAAGAATTATATCTTTCGCCGTCACTGCTTTCGGCAGTTCGCCGTCGATCGCGATACGCATCGTCTTCGGCTTCTTCAGCCAGACTGTCTGAGTGGCGACGACGTGGCGAAGCTGATTGCCGCCGCCGATCGGCACCGCCAGCGCGCCGCAGGCGCCGTTGGTCGCGGTGTGGGAGTCGTTGCAGGTGATCAGCATGCCCGGCTGGGAAATACCGAGCTCCGGCGAAATGACATGCGCGATGCCCTGGTCGCGGTGGAACCAGCCGACATGCGGCAGCCGGAAATCCCTTGCGTTCTCGTCCATCATTTCGACGACGCGGCGGATTTCCGCATTTGGCATGCCCGCGGTACCGCGCTCGCGATTGATGGTCGGCAGATAGTGATCCGTCACCGCGAGATGCTGCTGCGGCCGCCGCGACTGCCGGCCCTCGATACGGAGTTGATCGAAGGCGAGGAACGACTGGCCCTCGTTGATCAGGTTGAAATCGACATAGAGCAGCGCTTCGCCTTGCGGCGACACCACGATCACATGATCGGACCAGATTTTTTCGAACAGCGTCCGCGGCGCGGTCATTCCAGCATTCCGAGCTCGGTCAACACCGCGCGGTTGTTGTCGTAGTCATGCTGTAGCCACTTGGCGGCTTCCGGATAGCGGATAGGTTCCAGCGTCCAGAAATTGCGCTCGAGATCGAGCTTGAAGTCGGGATCGACCATGACCCGGTCGAGCGCACCGGCCCAGAATCCGATCTGCTCAGGCTTCAGCCCGTTGGGGAGCAGCACGGTGTAGGAATTCGCCGTCACCACATCGAGGCCCTGCTCGCGCAACGTCGGATATTTAGCCAGTTCGCCGGGCAGCCGTTCCGGCGCGGCAATGCCGAGCATGCGCAGTTTGCCGCCCTCAATCAGCGGCATCGAAGAACCGATGCTGGTTTCGCCGACGTCGATGTGGCCGCCGGCGGCTTGCACCGAAACGTCGGAGCCGGAATTGAACACCACTGTCACCAGCTTTTTCGCCGGCGCGCCCGCGGTCTTGCCGACATTGACGACGGACACGTGCAGCGGGCTGCCTAGCCCGACCGGGAAGGCAAACGTCACCGAGCCGGGATCGGCTTTGAGCCGGTCGCGCACGTCGACCATGCTTTTGATCGGCGAATCGATCGCCGTGAAATAGCATTGATAGGCGTCGAACAGTTTGACCAGCGGCGTGAGATGCTGGTGCAGGTCCAAGCCTTTGCGGGCGATGGCGTTGATGAAGCTGCCCGAGGCCAGCCCGATCTCGTTGCCGTCGCCTTCCTTGCGCGACAGATCGGTCATGGCGATGATTTGCGCGGCACCCGGCTTGTTGAGCACCGTCATCGAGTTGATCAGATGCTCCCTGGTGAGCACGCGCTGGATGGCGCGTGCGATGCGGTCGTTCTCGCCACCGGCGCCGGCGCCGACGAAAAATTCGACATTGCCGACCGGATGCCAAGCCGCTGGCGCCGGTTGAGCATGCGCGTTTGGTCCGAGCAGCACAAAGATGGCACCCGCCAAAACGGCCGCTCGCGCGATCTGCATGTCGTCCTCCCGATGTCGCCGGCCCGCCGGCGTTGTCACTGTACGCTCGTGTGTTTTAGCCGACCAGCAACGCATAGGAGAGGAAACCAATTGTCGCGCCCGGCTCGATGTTGGTGATCTCTTCGGTCAGTTCGGCCAAGCCGTCGGTTTCGGTCAGCGAGGTGATGACGCCGGCGCCGTCCTGCGGATGCTTGAATGCTTCGATGACACCATCGGATGCCTGCCGCAGCGCCACGCGCACATATTCGCGCCGGCCTTTGCGCTTCTTGTAGGAAAAGGCAGCGCGCGCCGGCATGGCGATCAACGGTTCGGGCAGCGCGCCGGCCAAGCGCAACAGCAATGGCCGCACCACGCGCACGAAGGTGACGAAGACCGCGACCGGATTTCCCGGCAAGCCGACGAAGGCGGCGCCCTCGCCGCTCTTCGTTGCTGGAATGACGCCCATCGCCACCGGCCGGCCTGGTTTTATGGCGACCCGCCAAAACACGATGCGGCCGATGCTTTCAATGGCGCCGCGCACATAATCGGCCTCTCCGGTCGAGACGCCGCCCGAGGTGAGCACGAGATCATGATCGTCGGCGGCTTTGGCGATGGCGCGCGCGAGCTGTTGCGGGTCGTCGCTAAGAATGCCGAGATCGGTAACCTCGGCGCCAAGCCGCGCGATGAGACCCGCGAGCAGATAGCGATTGGAATCGTAAAGCGCGGCGCGCGGCAGGTGCGCGCCCGGCTCGACGATCTCATCGCCGGTCGAGAACAACGCCACCCGCACGCGCCGGCGGACTTTGAGCGCGGTGAGACCCAGCGCTGCCGCAAGCGCAACATGCTGCACGGCGAGCCGGCGGCCGGCCGGCAACGCGACCGCGCCGGCGCGCATGTCCTCACCGGCCAGCCGGCGGTTGGCGCCGAGTTTTAATCCCGGCGGCACCACGACGGCGGCGCCATCAACGCGGCAATCCTCTTGCATGAAGACCGTGTCGGCGCCGTCCGGCATTGGCGCACCGGTGAAAATCCGGATCGCTTCCCCGGCATGAATCGCCTGCGTGGCGTCATGCCCGGCGGCGACGCGATCGACGATCGTCAGCCGCGTTTCGCCTTCGGCGTCGAGATTGGCGGCGCGCACCGCATAGCCGTCCACGGCGGAATTATCGAACGGCGGTACATTGACCGGGGCGACGATATCCTCGGCCAGCACGCGACCGATCGCTTCCCGCAATGTCACAGTCTCGCATTCGCCGACCGGCGCGACGCGTTCGACAATCAGACGCTCGGCGTCGGCGACCGGCAGCAGCGGGCCGTTGAAGGCGAAGCAATCGTCGCTGAGCTGCGCCATTACCCGTCACCTCGCGGCGGCCCGATTTGATCGAGCGGTAGCGCTTCCGCCTCGAACACATTGGCGATGCCGTCAAAATCATCGAGCATCAGCACCGGAACTAAAGCCTGCGGCAGGGGCGCGTCGGTCGCGACGGCGATGATGCAATCGTCGTTGGGGTGCAGCAGTGGCTTGCCGACCGTGGCGCGAAAGACCTCGAGTTTTGGATGCGAGTGGCGCTTGAACCCTTCGACGATCACCAGATCGACCGGGCCGAGCTTCGCCAAGATTTCGGCGAGCTGCGGCTCGGGCTCATTGCCCAGCTCGTGCACGATCGCCCAGCGCCGGCTGGAAACGATCGCGACTTCGCTGGCGCCGGCTTGCCGGTGCAGCCAGGAATCCTTGCCCGGCTGGTCGGTATCGAAATCATGATGCGCGTGCTTGACGGTGGCGACTTTCAGGCCGCGCTTGATCAGCACCGGGATCACGCTGGTGACCAGTGTCGTCTTGCCCGAGCCGCTCCAGCCCGCGAGACCGATGATGCGCATAGGCTCTATGTAGCGTCATTCGCCCGCGGGTTCCATACCGAGTGCGCGGATACGTGAGCGCGTTATTTCATCGCGTAAGACCGCGAGGAATGCCTGCACGGCCGGCCGCTCGCGGCGCGCTTGGCGGAGCAGAAAATCGTATTCCTCGGGTGCGATGGGCAGAAAGGAAAGACCGTACATCCGCGCCACCGGCTCGATGGCGACGCCCCAATCGGCACGGTTTTGCGCGACCGCGGCGGCGACCGCGTTATGCGAGCGCGGCTGGTTGGCGTAGCCGGGCGGCCGCGTACGGCCGAGCAGGCTGTCGATCAGGACGCGCGTGCCGGATCCGGCATTGCGGTTGACCATCAGCACCGCGAGATCGGCGAGCGCAGCCTTCAACGCTGAGTCGGCGGTGCCCCCTTCGAAGCGAGAGTCGCCCGGGCGATAAACAAAACCCTGCATCCGCCGCCAGCCGGGCACCAGCGCAAGGCCGGGCGCCAGCAGATGTTTGTTGTAGACGCCGGTCGCCGGATCGACGAGATGCACCGGCGCGAGATCGCATTCGCCGCGGTTGAGCGCCGCAACGCCGCCGAGGCTACCGACGGCGATGGTGCGCGCGTTGAAGCCGCGCTCGGCAAGCGCGCCGACCACGACATCGAGCGCGATATCGTGACTGCCCATGATGACGAGATCGGGCGCACGCGCGGCCTCTCCGATCAGCGTGATCTCGACGTTGGTGTCCGCATCGAGCGCGCTGGCGAGCGGATCGATGGTCAAGAATCCGTCGGCCTGGGAAAACGCCGTCACCGCGCCCGAACCTTTGCCGGTCGGAAACGCGATGGCACCGTCTTCGCCGGCGACAAGAGAGACCAGCACGAACTCCTCGCGGCCGAGCTCCGAAGCTATTCGCACCGGCACGCGCGCCGTCGCCGTTCGCGCCGCCTCCGGCGCCAACCCGGCGCGGGCGCGGATGACCGGCGCGACGAAGGCATGAAAGGTGAAGATCGCCGAGGTTGGAAATCCCGGCAGCACAATAAGAGGTTTATCGCCGATCACCGCGAGGCACAGCGGCTTGCCCGGCTTGAGCGCCACGCCATGAACAAGAATGCCGGGCGTGCCGAGCCGCGACACGATGCGATGGGACAGATCGCCGGCGCCCTTTGAGGTGCCGCCAGAAAGCACCACCATGTCGCAGGATTCCAACGCCGTGCGCATCGCCAGTTCGAGCACGACGTCTTCGTCGGGGAACGCGCCGAATGGCACCGGCTCGCCGCCGGCCTCGACGATCGCGGCGGCGATGATGGCGCCGTTGCTGTCGTAGACGCCGGCGGGTGTCAGCGGCCGGCCGGGCTCGACCAATTCGTCGCCGGTCGAGAGCACGGCGACGCGCGGGCGCCGCACCACGTCGATGGCGGCAAAGCCGCATGCCGCGAGTGTGCCGATCTCGCGCGAGCCGATGCGCGTGCCGCGGCGCAGCAGCGTTTCGCCACGCGCGATATCCGAACCGGCATAGGAGATGAGCTGTCCGCTGGCGGCGGCGCGGCGCAGCGCGATGGCCGGCGCGGCCTCGGCTTCGATCAGTTCGGTGTGCTCGATCATCACCACAGCGTCGGCGCCACGTGGGATGACGCCGCCGGTCGCGATCGCCGTCGCAGTGCCGGGCAACACTTCGATGGCAGGCGCAACGCCGCAGGCGATCACTTCGGCATTGAGCGCAAGACGCTTTGGCACGCCGTCGCTGGCGCCCGCGGTATCGGCGGCGCGCACGGCAAAGCCGTCGACATTGGAGCGGTCGAACGGCGGCGCATCGACCGGCGCGACCACGTCGGCCGCGAGCACGCGCGACAGCGCCGCACCGAGAGCGAGACTCTCACCGCCAAGCGGCGAGCGGTCGATGCAGGCGTCGAAACGGCGGCGCGCCTCATCGGCGGACACCACTTCCAGGAATTGCTCCTGCCGCGCCGCCTGCCTGACGGCATCGAGGATCGCCGAACCGCGTGCACGGGATTTGGGATTTATGGCCATGCTCTCACCGCAACCGGCGTCCCGGCTGCAAAACCTTCGCTCTCGGCCGGCACGACGATCCAGCCATCGCTGCGGGCCAGCGATTCCAACGATAAATAACCTGAGGCAAGCGGTTCCGCCACGCCGGCGGCGCAACTGACCGGGATCAGTTCTGTTAGCCCGATGGTCGATGTGACCTTGCGCTTGAGCGGCAGCGTTACCGGCCAATCTGCGATGCCGCCGCCGGCGAGCTTGGCCACAAGATGGCGCCCGATCAGCAGCCAGATCGCCAACGCCGCATCGAGCCGTCCGGGGACCAGCAGCACCGGTCGCGCGCCGGCGAAGCCGAACGCCGCAGTTTCGCCGGGCGACACGGCGATGCCGTGCGCCTCGACCTGGCCGAGCTGCGCCTGCGTACGCACCGCGGCATCGCGCTGTCCGCTGCCGGTGCCGCCGAGCGCGATCACCACTTCGGCGCTTTCGTCCGCCAACGCCCGATCGAGTCCCCCTCCCTCGCGCTGCGCCTTAAGCACCGTGCATCCTGCTGCGGCCGCCGCATACGCCAGCACGTCGAGCGCGCTTCCGATCAGCGGTGTCTTCAAGTTGCTACCGCTGACAATGCGAATGCGCGGCGAACGAACCGTTATCTCGGCGATGCCGGCGGCAGCGATCACGGCGATGTCGATGGCGCGCACGCGCTCGCCGGCCCGGCGTAACGGCGTGCGCGGCGTGCAATCGCCGCCCGCGGCCAACACGCCCTCTCCCGGCGAAACCGCGGCGATGGCCTCGTCGCGATCGCTTACTGCGTCGAACGGTACCACCGTGTCGGTTCCGCGCGGCAGCGACTCGCCAACCTCGACCCGCTGCGGCTTCGATGCGAACGGCACCGGCGAATAAGGACCGGCATCGGCAATCACGCCAGCCTCGACGGCAAAACCATCGCGCAACGCGATCGCTACCGGCGGACGCTGCGAGGCCACGACATCCGCGGCCAGTGTGCAGCCGAGCGCCCCAGCGACGGCAGATTTTCGCGGCTTCACCGCCACGACCCGCGACTCAATGAGCGCGAGGATCGTGCTGAGCGGCGTCAGGCGCGTGATGCGCTGGGTGCTGGAATCGACGGTCATTGTTATATGTCATGCCCGCGAAAGCGGGCATCCAGTAAACACCAAAAGCAGAGTATAAATCCCCCAGATTCGAGATTACTGGATCGTCCGCCTCCGCGGACGATGACACTGAGAATGACCGAAAAGACCCTCAATTTGCGCGGCCTCAAATGCCCGCTGCCGGCGCTGCGCACCAAAAAGGCGCTCGGCGGCATGGCGGCGGGCGACATTCTGGTCGTGGAATGCACCGATCCGCTCGCCGGCATCGATATCCCGAACCTGCTCAACCAGACCGGCGATACGCTCGAAGCCACGCACAAGGAAAAGCGGCTGCTGACGTTTCGGATTCGCAAACGCTAGCCACCGTCATTCCCGCGAAAGCGGGAATCGATAACCCCCCGCTCGGCCAATACCGCTCAGCCTGTGACTATGGGTCCCCGCTTTCGCGGGGACGACGGAGATCACTCCATCTTCAGCCCGGCTTTCAGGATCGCCGGCTTCCAGCGCAGCGCCTCGTGGGCGACGAAGGCGTTGAAGGCGTCGGCATCCATCGGCGCGATGATCATGCCTTCCTGGCGGATGCGGCCCTGATTGTCGGGCTGCGCCATGCCGGCATTGATGACGGCATTGACCTTGCGGACGATGTCGGGGGAAAGGCCGGCCGGGCCGGCGAGCCCGAACCAGTTGGTCGCCTCGAGCTTGTAGCCGAGCTCCTTGAAGGTCGGCACGTCGGGATAATCCGGCAGCCGCTCGCTGCCGGTCTGGGCGAGCCCGATCACGGTGCCGCCTTGGAGCTGCGGCGACGCGGAGGTCACCGTCGGCGTGGCAAAATCGATGTTGCCGGCCACCACGTCGAGCTGGCTTTGCGCGGCTCCCTTGTACGGCACCACCTGGAATTTCAGATCGGCGAGTTGCGCAAAAGACTCAGCGATCATCTGGCCGGCGCTCGCCAGCCCCGACACGCCGTAGGTCAGCGGCTTGCCGCTCGCCTTGGCCTTGGCGACGAAATCCTTCAGCGTCTTGGTGTCGCTCTTGGCGCTGACGATGAAGACGATCGGCGAGCCTGCGAGATAGGCGACGTGGGTTAGATCCTTGAACGGGTCATAGCCGATCTTGGCATTGATCAGCGGATTGATTGCGGTGAGCGACAGTGTGGTGATCACGAAATTGTAGCCGTCGGGATCGGAATGAGCGACGAAGTCGACGCCGATGACGCCGCCGGCGCCGGCGCGGGTCTCGACGTAGAATTGCTGGCCGAACGCCTTGGTTAGCTGATCCGCGGCCACGCGGGCGAGAATGTCGGCGGCACCGCCCGGCGCAAAAGTATTGACGATGCGCACTGGATGGCTCGGCCAATCCTCGGCCTCGCCTGACACTGCACTCATGAAAAATGAAGCAATAGCCGCGGCGCAGGTCAGCGCAACGTATTTTCTCATTCGGCGGCGACCCGATGCGCGGCCACGCCTTTGGCCTTCACCACCACCTTGATCGCATCATCGACCCGGTCCTTGGCGTAGCGAATCGCGGTCGGCAGATCATCGAGCGGGAAGGTGTGGGTGTGAATCTTCGTGGCGTCGAAGCGTTTTTGCGACATGAAGGCTTCGGCGCGATGGGTCGCGGTCTTGCCCTCGCCGCGGATGCCATAGAGGTAGATGTTGTTGCGCACGATATGGGCGACGTCGACCGGCGTCTCCTGGTGCGGGAACGCGGCGAGGCACACTTTGCCGCCGCGATTGACCATGCGGATCGCGTCGTTGACCGCGTTCGGCGCGCCCGAGCACTCGATCACATAGTCGACGCCCTTGCCGCCATTGAGCCGGCGCACCGCTTCGACGGCGTCTTCGTTGCGCACATTGATGACATGATCGGCGCCGAGCTCGCGGCCGATTTTCAACCGGTTGTCGCGCGTGCCGGTGAGGATGACGGGCGAGGCACCAAGCGCCTTCGCCACCGCGACGCCGAGGAGCCCGATCGGACCGGGGCCGGTGACGACGACGCTCTCGCCGGCGACGAGACCGCCGAGCTCGGTGAGGCCGTACATCGCGGTGCCGGCGGTGACCACCAGCGTCGCCTCCTCGTCCGACATGGCGTCGGGAATGGCGACCAAGGTGTTGATGTGGTTGACCTGGTATTCGCAGAAGCCGCCGTCGGTGGTGAAGCCGTTGGCGCGATGGCCCTTGTCGACGTCGCCGTAATTGAGCCCGTAGTTGTGGCACGCGGTGTACATGCCCTCGCGGCAGCGCTTGCATTGGCCGCAGCCGGCATGGATCTCGACCGTGATGCGCTGGCCGATGCGGTATTCGTCAACGCCGGGTCCGAGCGCCACGACGGTTCCCATGTATTCGTGGCCGGGGGTGAAATTCTTGTTGAACGGCATGCCGCCCAGGATCGAGGCCGGCGGTCCGTGATCGATGATCTCGAGATCGGTGGCGCAGATCGCGACCGCGTCGATGCGCACCAGCACCTCGGCGCGCTTCGGCAGCGGCACCGGCTTCTGGGCAAGTTTCAGCTCACCGGGATTGCCCAGCACCCAGGCTTTCATGGTGTCCGGGATCGGATAATCCGGGCTCGTTTTCACTCCCGCGCCTGCGTACATGGCTGAATCCTCTTGGTTTTCTCGGGCGGTTATAATCGATTTTAGCTTGGGTCGATACTGGCCGCCTTCACACCGGCATTGACGTTGCATCATAGGTAAACAGCCAATCGTAGCGCTCCCTGATGCGATCCTCCTGCCATTCATGATCGACGTGGGCCTGCGCCGCCTCGGCGTCGACCATGGCGCGGTTGTGGAAGCGCGGGATCATGGCGGCGGAGCCGGCGACGACCTTGTTGGCGCGGCCGCGGCGCGCCGCCTCGTAGGCGGCTAGCGCAGCTTCATGATCGCCAGGATGTTTTTCGAGTGCCCGCGCCAGCACAAAACCGTCTTCGAGCGCCATCACCGCGCCTTGGGCCAACAACGGCACCATCGGGTGGCAGGCGTCGCCGAGCAACGTGCAACGGCCCTTGCTCCACGCTTCCATCGGCGGCCGCAACGCCAGGCCCCATTTGTACGGCACGTCGATGTTGCGGATCAGCGCATGCACGTCGGCGTGCCAGCCGCGAAAATCGCTCAACACCTCTTCCGTGTTGCCGCGCACGTTCCAGCCTTCGACGGTCCAATCGCGCTCGCCCATGCCGACGAAGTTGAGCAGTTTTCCGGCGCGCAGCGGATAATGCACGACGTGACCGTCGGGGCCGACCCAATTGGTGCCGACGGTCTGCGAGATCGAGGCCGGCACGCGCTCCATCGGTATGACGCCGCGCCAAGCGATGATGCCGCAGAATTCCGGTTTTGCCGCGCCGAACAGGGTTTCGCGCACCGCCGAATGCACGCCGTCGGCACCCACCACGAGCTTTGCCGTGACCGGTTCGCCGGTTTCGAAGCGCAGCTCGACGTGGTCGGCGGTTTGCGCAAGCCCAACGCATTTGCGGCTCAGGTGAATGGCGCCGGGTTTGGCCCGCAGCACCGCTTGCGCGATCACGCCGTGCAGATCGCCGCGATGGATGGTGATGTAGGGAAAGCCGTAGCGCTCGACCGATTCCAGGCCGAGATCGAACAGCTTCCAGCTCTGCCCGGTGTTCCACAGCCGGATCGCCTTGCCGGCCGGCAGCACCTGCACCTTTTCAAGCGCGTCCTTGAGGCCTAGCGCATGAAGCACGCGGGTGCCGTTGGCGCTGATCTGCACGCCGGCGCCAAGCTCGCGCAACTGGGGCGCCTGCTCGTAGACATCGACGTCGATGCCGCGGCGAAGCAGCGCCAGCGCCGCGGTGAGCCCGCCGATGCCGCCGCCGACGATCGCGACTGCGTTCTTGTTCATTCCTAGGCGCTCGCTCGTTCCCCTCCCCCTTGTGGGGAAGGGGTAGGGGTGGGGGTCGGGAGGCGACGCACACGCGTCGACGGTCGCCTGCAATGGTCTTCGTCGAGAGTAACCTCCCGACCCCCCACCCTACCCTCCCCCACAAGGGGGAAGGGAAAAGTTACAGGTCGAAGAACGAGATGATCTCGCCGATCAGCTCGCGCTTTTTTGCGAGTTTCTCGGCCGGCTGATAGCGGCCGAGCGAGCGGCCGGCAATGTCGATCTCACCCTGCTCGCCAACAACGATGTAGAGCGGCTCTTCATAGTGGCCCGATTGCGGTCGGTGCAGGACCAACTTGTGATCGACCAGGCTTGCTTCGATGCCGCGCGTTTTCAGCGTCTGCGACGGCTCGATGTCCTGCTTGAAGAACTCGGTCAGGAATTCGCTCGCGAGCTTGTGCCGCTCGCGGCGCTCCTGATCCTGCTGCGCGCGCTTGCCGGCAAGCTCGCCAAAGACTTTGTCCAGTTCCGACATTTTACGTTGTCATGCCCCGCGAAAGCGGGGCATCCAGTAAGCGCGTTCGGTCATTATATTGTTCTCCGCCCTCAGTGATTACTGGGTCGCCCGCTTTCGCGGGCGATGACACGTGCAGTCACAGAATAAAACTCACCGAGCCGAGCAAGCCCAGCTGTTGCGCATCGAGAATGGCACGCCGCTCGGCGATCTTGAGCCGGCCACCCTCGCGCCTGAGCCTGTAGCGGTATTGGCCGACGAAGACGCGGTCGAGATCATTATGGCGGTACCGGTGAATGGTGAAATTCGCCGCCGCGGAAATCACGTCGTCGTCGACGCCGGTGATGCGCACATTGCCGATCATGCGCCGCGTCCGCGACAGCGGATATTCGGCATGACAATTCGGATCTTTCAAACGGATCACGCGCTCGCGCAGCCGCACGATGTCGTCGGCGATGGTGAACAGGGTGTAGCGCGCGTCGGCGTCGGGCTTGTCATTCGGCGGCACGTAATAGGCCGCGTCGTCGGTCAACAGCTCGAGCCAGTCGTCGAGGCGCCAGGAATCGAGCAGGTCCGCTTCGAGATAGAACAAATCCTCGACTTCGGCGCGCGAGACGGTCGAGGCAACGAGCTCGTTCATGCTCGCGTCTCCATCAGCTCGTTCCACTTGCGCCAGAACACGCGCAGATGGCCCTCGTCGGTGGCGAGCTGCTGATCGCCGGCCTTGGCCATGCCGCGCGACAGGTCCGACCACGGGACCTCACGCCAGGCGGCGAAGCCGAGTTGCGCCGCTTCGAGCGCGGCGACATCGTCGGGCGTGGCGAAGCCGCCCGGCCCGTAGAAGGTGAGAAACGCGTGCAGCCGGCGCGCGCGCTGCGCCTCGGTCTCCTCCACCGGGCCGAGCGCCCAGGCGGTGACGTGCATGCGGTCCGGCGCGATCGGATAGAAGTGGCGCACCGTGACCGAGGAACCGTCGTTGATGACGAGGTTGGGGAAGATCGCCAGATTGCGGTTGGTATCGGCGACGCGCGCGGCGCGCGCCGAGCCGAGCCGCGCCACCAGTTCGCTGCGCAGCGCGTCGATGTCGGCCTTGGCATCCTCGCCGTACACCGAAATCCACTTTGCCACCGGGCGGCCGCGATAGTTCGGATTGTCGGTCGTCAGATGGCCGTTGCCCAGATCGCGGCCAAAACCGCGGGTCGGCAACAGCTCGCCCTTCGGCGGCGTGACGTTGACGCCGGAATTGCGCATGTAGTTGAGCCAGGTCGAGTGCGTGGATATCAGATGGTAATCGTCGACGCTGTTCTCGACCAGAAGCTTCCAGTTCGCCCGGATGTCGTATTCTTGCGTCCCGGAAATGATCTGCATTTTCCCCGACGGCGACTGATCGATGACGAGATCGATATAGTCCTTGGCCTTGCCGAGATAGCTGTCGAGATCGATCGCCTCGCGATCGAAATTGGCGAAGTAGAAATCGCGATAGGCTTCGAGCCGCGGCACCGGCACCAGGCCCATTTCGCTTCTGTCGAACGATTCGCCGTAGGCATCCTCGCCCGGCACCGATTTGAGCCGGCCGTCCGGGTGATAGGTCCAGCCGTGATACATGCAGTAGAACTGCCGGGCGTTGCCCTCGCGCTCGCGGCACACCAGCGCGCCGCGGTGGCGGCAGCAATTGATCAGCGCGCGCACGGTGCCTTCGCGGTCGCGGCAGAAGATGATCGGCCGCCCCGCCACCGGGCGGGTCTTGAAGTCGCCGGGATTTTTGATCTCCGAGGCGTGGCCGACATAGATCCAGCAGCGGTCGAAGATGGCGCGCTTTTCGCGCTCGAAAACATCGTCGGAGACGAACACCTCGCGATTGACGAAGAACGTCTTCGCTTCCGGGTTCTCGACGACGAAGTCGTGGCCTGAGGGCTGGTAGTTCATTGCGGGCCGCTCCAAGGGTTCGTTGAGTTATATAGAAAATCGAGCCCTGTCGTCCAATGCCGCTCAGGATGCCGCGACCTGATGCTCAAGCATGACTTCGCGCCGCTCGCGTGCGGATTGCAGCAGCTTAAGCGTCACCTCGACATTGGCCTTGCCCCAGCGGCTGTTTTGCAGCGGCGGTCTACTGGTGCGAATGGCGGCAATCATGTCGTCGAGCACTTCACTGCGGCCCGGCATGCCAGCGCTTTTGGCCAGCGCGACCTCGCGCTTGCCGTTTGCGTCATAGATAAAAAGGCCGTCGGCCGAAGCGCGCATCTCGCCGCGCTCGCAGGTGACGACCATCAACCCGAAATGCGGCTGATGGTTCGGCGGCGGACCGGTTGGCGTGCCGTAGGCGTAGCGTTCCACGCGCAAGCGCGCTTCTTCGACCTGCTCCGCCGCCAAGGCGCGCCGCGCCGCGCCATGCTGGTCCGGCGGCTTCGGCGCACCGCGCTCGTTGATCCAGAAATGCAGCTCGTCGCTGTCGAAGAAATCGTAGCCGCCATAGACCAGCGAGGCCGCGGCGCCGTCCTCGAATTCGAGGAACGCAATGGCGCTGCCTTCGGTCGGCCGTGCCGGATCGAGCCGGGTGACCTGAGCGCGCACGCTGCGCAATCGCCCTCCCCCGATAAGCCGCACCATGTCGATCTGGTGCGGCACCTGGTTGAACAGGATGCCGCCGCCGCGTGCCGTATCGAGCTCCTCCGGGCGTCGCGGCCGGTAGAGGAAATTCGTGTAGTTCCATGCCGCGATCATGCCGAGCCGGCCAAGCTCGCCGCTCGCCACGATGCGCCGGATTTCGCGCACCGCCGGATCGAAGGCGTGGGTGTGGCCGACGATGAGATGGATTTTTGCCCACTCGGCTGCCGCAATGATGGCGTCGCAATCGGCAAGCGTCAGCGCCATCGGCTTTTCGAGAATAACGTGCTTTCCGGCGCCAGCCGCGAGCGCGGCGTGCGCAGCATGGAATTGATGAGGTGTCGCGATGTAGACGACGTCGACGGCGGGATCCGCGCAAAGCTCGGCGATGTCCGCGCAGACGCGCGCATTGAAGTCGCGTGCAAAGGCGTCGCGCGGTGCGTCATGAGGATCGGCGGCGGCAACGAGTGTCACGCCGGGATGAGCGGCCGCAGCGCGTACCATCACGGCACCGGCCATGCCGAGGCCCGCAATGGCAACGCCAAGCGGCGCGCCCGGCGTTTTTGCCATCAGGCCGGCTCTCCGGCCGCGTCCTTGTCGAGATCGACGAAAATATCGTCGCCTTCCAGCACGACCTTATAGGTGCGCAGCGCGAACGAGCACGGCGGCGACTTCACGGCGCCGGTTTTCACGTCGAAGGCGCCGGAATGCAGGCTGCACTCGATGATGCCGTCCTCGAGGAAGCCGTCGGCGAGGCTTGCCGAGGCGTGGGTGCATTCGTCGTCGGTGACGTAATACTGGCCCTCGAGATTATAGACGGCCAGCCTTTTGTCGCCGACCTCGTACGCCTTCACCGTTTCCGGCGCGATTTCCGACTGCGCGCAGACCCGGACGACATTATCCGCCATGGATATCCCCTTATATTCGCTGGGCCGCTGCGGCCCTCTCTCAGCGCTGCGACACAAAACCGCGCAGCGCCTACGGTCAAGTCCGCCTGTTATAGCGAGAGGCGGGAATTCGTTGCAATTCCCGAGCCCATGGCGAGTTGTGATCGGGCCGATTGCCCGGCACAATGCCGCCAATCATGAGCGCAAGCGCCACCAATCTGCGTGCTGTCGGCGAGCCGGAGGAACGTCGTCCGCAAGCGGCGCGGCCGGCGATCCGGATCAGCGATCTGCAGAAGTCGTTCGGCGCGCTCGTCGCCATCGACCACGTCTCGGTCGACATCGAGCCGGGCGAGTTCTTCGTCATTGTCGGTCCGTCAGGCTGCGGAAAGACGACGCTGTTGCGCATTCTCGCCGGCCTGGAAACGGCGACTGCGGGCACCATCGAGACCGACACGCCAGCGGGCTCGGACCGGCCGGAAAATTCCATGGTGTTCCAGGGCGAGTCGATCTTTCCCTGGATGACGGTGTGGAACAACGCCGCTTACGGCTTGCGCATGCGCAATGCGCCGGCCGCAATCATCAAGGAACGGGTCGGCCATTATCTCGACGCGACGGGGCTGACGCGCTTTGCCAATTACTACCCGCATCAGCTCTCCGGCGGCATGAAGCAGCGCGTCTCGATCGCCCGCGCCTTTGCCAACGATCCGGAAATCCTGCTGATGGACGAGCCGTTCTCGGCGCTCGACGCCCAGAACAAGCTGCTCCTGCAGGAGGAGCTGTTGCGCATCTGGGACGAGCAGAAAAAGACCGTCGTGTTCATCACCCACAGCGTCGACGAAGCGGTCTTTCTCGGCGACCGCATCATGGTGATGACGGCGCAGCCCGGCCGCGTGAAGAGCTTTGTGCCGGTGCCGCTGGCCCGGCCGCGCAACCTCATCGAATTGCAGAAGGCGCCGGAATTCGGCGAGCTCGTTCACCGCATCTGGTCGGGATTGCGCGACGAGGTGCAGCGCGCCCGCGAGCAGGAAAACAAGGACGTGGTTCAATGAGCACGCAAACCATCGCCGGCAGCCCGGCGCAAAATTTTTCCCTCTCCATGCGCACGCGCGAGCGAATTCTCGGCATCGCCTCGCCGATCCTGCTGCTCGTGATCTGGGAAGTGGCGGCTCGTTTTCACTTCATCGATACCCGGTTCTTTCCCGCGCCTTCGAGCGTGATTGCCGTCATGATCGAGATGCTGCGCTCGGGCGAGCTCGTCACCAATACGTTAGTCAGCCTGCGCCGGCTCGCGCTGGGCACCCTGATCGGCGGCGGCCCGGCGCTCGTTCTCGGCATCGCCATGGGGCTCAATCGCTGGGTCCGCGCGGTGTTCGATCCGCTGGTGGCGGCGACCTATCCGATCCCGAAAAGCGCCATCCTGCCGCTGGCGCTTTGCTGATCTTCGGCCTTGGCGAAGGCTCGAAAATCTTCATGGTCGCGGTCGGCGTGTTTTTTCCCGTCGTCATCAATGCCACGACCGGCGTGCTCGAGATCAATCGCATCTATCTCGACGTCGGGCGCAATTACAAAGCCAGCCGCTGGAACACATTTTGGACCATCGCGCTGCCCGGCGCACTGCCGGTGATCATGACCGGCTTCAAGCTCGGCATCGGCATCGGCCTCGTGCTCATCGCCATCGCCGAGATGATTGGCGCCAAAAGCGGGCTGGGCTACATGATCTGGACCGCCTGGGAGACTTTTTCGGTAGAGCAGATGTATGTCGGCCTGTTCATGATCGCGATTATCGGCTTCGTGCTCACGGTCGCGCTCAACGAGATCGAGCGCATCGTCGTTCCGTGGAAGCGCGACTGATGGAAGTCCTTGTCGTCGGCGCCGGGGTTGTCGGGCTTGCCGTCGCGCGCGCCGCGGCGCGCGCCGGCCATGACGTGACGATTGCCGAAGTCACCGGCGGCATCGCCAACGGCGTGTCGTCGCGCAACAGCGAAGTGATCCACGCCGGACTGTATTATCCGACCGACACGTTGCGCGCCAAACTCTGCGTGCGCGGCCGGCGCATGCTCTACGACTTCTGCGCGTCCCACGGCGTCGGCCACCGCAAATGCGGCAAGCTGGTCGTGGCGACCAACGACGCGGAGCTCGCCAAGGTCGAAACCATCATGGCGCAGGCGCAGAAGAACGGCGTCGAAGGCGTCGAGATGATCGGCGGCAACGCGGCGCGCGCCATGGAAGCGGAATTGTCCTGCGTCGGCGCGCTGTGGTCGCCGGAAACCGGCATCATCGACAGTCACGGTTTTATGCTGGCGCTGTGGGGCGAACTGGAAGATCGCGGCGGCATGATCGCGTTCGAGACGCCGGTCGAGCGCATGACCTACAAGGCGCCGCACTGGCACGTGCAATTCGGCGGCCGCGATTCTGGCGTCATGCCGTTCGACGCCGTGGTCAATGCCGCGGGGCTGGGCGCGCAGGCGCTGGCGCGGCGCATCGAAAACTATCCGGCCGGCAAAGTGCCCCGCCTCGTGCTCGGCAAAGGCAATTATTTCGGCTTCGCCGGGCGGCCGGCGTTTTCGCGGCTGATTTATCCGACGCCGATCGACGGCGGGCTCGGCGTCCACGTCACGCTCGATCTCGCCGGCCGCATGCGCTTCGGCCCCGACGTCGAATGGATCACGGAGGAGAATTACGCCGTCGATCCGCGTCGCGCCGACAGTTTCTATGCCCGCATCCGCACCTATTGGCCGGGCCTGCCGGACGGCTCGCTGGTGCCGGACTATTGCGGCATCCGGCCAAAGCTCTCCGGCCAGGGCGAGCCGCAGGCCGATTTCATGATCGCAGGTCCCCCGGCGCACGGCATGCCGCGGCTCGTCAACCTGTTCGGCATCGAATCGCCGGGACTGACCTCGTCGCTGGCGCTGGCCGAAGAGATCGTGAGTTATCTCAAGGACTGAGACGACGCGGGGGCGGAATAATCAACGCGCCATAACAAAGAGATACGTCACGGCCGCGAACACCGGCGTCAGCACCACGATCGACCACGCCATGAACCCGAAAAAGCTCGGCATCTTGACGCCGCGCTCGGACGCAATGGCATAGATCATGAAATTCGGCGCGTTGCCGATATAGGTGAGCGCGCCCATGTAGACCGCGCCCATGGAGATCGCCACCAGTGCCGGCGCCAGCGGCCCCATCAGCTCGGTGGCGTTGCCGCCGGCAAGCTGGAAGAACACCAGATAGGTCGGAGCATTGTCGAGGATCGCGGACAGCACCCCGGTGAGCCAGAAATAGGCAACCACGTGCGGGCTGCCGTTTTGCGCCGTCACCGCGGCAAGGAGCCAGGCGAACGCGCCGGCGCGGCCGGCCTCGAGCATCGCCAGGATCGGCACGGCGCAGACGAAAATCCCGACGAACAGAATGGCCACTTCGAGGATCGGCTCCCAGGAAAAGCCGTTCGCTTCGCGATGCTCATCGGGCGTCAGCCACAGCGAGGCGAGCGCGGTGAGAAACAGCACGGCGTCGCGAAGCAGATTCGGCAACGGCAGCGTCGTGCCATAGACCGTGAACGCGATGCCGGGCTTCCACAGCGCCGAGACGATGACGGCGCCGATGATGACTGCGAGCAGCGCGAGGTTCACCAACCCGTGCACGCGAATCGGCGCGCTCGCCCCGCCGACCGGCGCGACGCGGCGGTCCTGGCGGAAAAACCACAGATCGATGGCGACGAAAATCGCCAGCACGCAGCCGGCGACGAACGCGGTCGGCTGCCACAGGTTTTTCAGCGGCCAGAAGAAATCGACGCCGTTGAGAAAGCCGATGAACAGCGGCGGATCGCCGAGCGGCGACAGCGCGCCGCCGATATTGCCGACCAGGAAGATGAAAAACACCACGACATGGACGTTGTGCAGCCGCGCCGCATTGGCCCGGATGAGCGGGCGGATCAAGATCATGGCGGCGCCGGTGGTGCCGACGACGCTGGCAATGAGCGTACCGAAGGCAAGTATCAGCGCATTGATCAGCGGCGTGCCGCGCACGGTGCCGGCGACCACGATGCCGCCGGCGACCACATAGAGCGCGAACAGGACGGCGATGAAGCCGAGATAATCGCCAAGGAGCGCGTGCGCCAAGGCGGCCAACGCGGTATCGACGCCGCGTAGCGCCGCTAGCGGGGCGAGCGTCAGCACCGCCCAGGCGAAGGCGAATTTGCCGTAGTGGTGATGCCAGATACGCCGGATGACGAGCGGCGCGAACGCAATGGTCAGCAAAATGCCGACGAACGGCAGTTCCCACACCCAGGACAACGTGGCGCCGTCGAGCGCGGCGGCCTGGGCCGTGCCGGGCAACGATATCGCGACGGCGAGAAAGACGATGAGGCGTGCGGGCATGGCGGCCAGACTTTGCCACGGGCGCGCGGCGATTGCATTATGGCCGTGACGATCACTTGCCTCCAGCCGGAGAGGAGTCACCCGTGGCCATCCATCGCTTCGAAAATCCTTCCACCATGCCGCAGACGCGCGGCTACACCCATGTGGTCGAGAGCACGAGCCCGTGCCGCACCATCTACATCTCCGGCCAGCTCGGCATGACGGTGGACGGCAAATTCGCAGGCGCGCCGGGCGACTTCCGCGCCCAGGCCACCCAATGCTTCGAGAACCTGAAGCACGCGTTGGCTGCGGTCGGCGCTACTTTCGAGCACGTGGTGAGGGTGACCAATTATTTTGTCGACATGGCGCACCTGCCGATCTACTTCGAAGTGCGCGACCGCTATGTCGACACCAAGGCGCCGCCGGCCTCGACGGCCATCCAGATTTCGAAGCTGGCGCGCGACGGCGCATTGTTCGAGATCGAGGCGATCGCGGTCGTGCCGCAGAAGTAACGGCCGAAAACACAAGCGGGAGGGAAACATGAAAATCGAAAAACGGGATTTCGCTGCGCGGGCCGCTGCGACGGCTGGCGCCGCCGCTTTGGCGCTGACGTTGTCACTCGGCGCGGCATCGGCGCAGGACAAAACCTACACCATGAAAATATCGCTGCCGACGCTGAACGACCCGAGCTATTTCTTTGCCAAGAGCTACGCGGCGGCGCTGGAGAAGGATTCCGGCGGCCGCATCAAGCCCGAAATCTATCCGGCGAGCCAGCTCGGCTCGATCCCGCGGCAGATCGAAGGCACGCAATTCGGCTCCATCCAATGCGCGGTCATTCCGCCCGAATTCTTCGTCGGCGTCGACGAGCGCTTCGAGCTGATGGCGGCGCCGGGCCTGGTCAGTTCAATGGAGCACGGCCAGCGCCTCGCCGCCGACCCCGAAGTGCTCAAGCTGATGCTTGGGCTCGGCGCCGACAAGGGACTGCACGGCGTCGCGCTGTTCATGAACGCGCCGTCCTCGCTGATCTCGAAAACGCCGATCCGCCATCTCGCCGACTTCAAGGGCAAGAAAATGCGCGTCATGGCGTCGAAATTCCAGACGCTGCCGATCGAGCGGCTCGGCGCCACGCCGGTGGCGATGACGCTGGGCGACGTCGTGCCCGCCATCCAGCAGGGCGCGGTCGACGGCGCCATCGGCGGCATCGTGGTGTGGACGCCGATGCACTTTCAGGACGCGGCGAAATACGTGACCGAGACCGGCCAGCCCGCGGTCTTCGCCATCGCCGAGGTCAGCAAGAGCTGGTACGATTCGCTGCCCGCGGATTTGCAGAAGATCGTCGACAACGACGCCGCCGCGCAGCAGTCAGCGATCGGCCCGCTGGCCACCGAGATCGTCAACAAGGCGCGCAAGGGCTGGACCGACAGCGGCGGCGAGCTGATCAGCCTGCCGCCCGACGAGGAGGCGGACTTGATGAAGATATTTTTGACCGCAGGCTCGGAGGTCTCGAAGACCAAGCCGGCGATTGAAGCCGCCTACAAGATCGTGACCGACGCGGCGGCGCGCACGCGTTGAGGCGCGGTGCCGGCGATCAGCGCCGGGCGATGACGATCAGGATGAGTCCGGCGACTGCCAAGGCGCCGCCGTAATAGATCCATTTGGTCTGACTGATCATGAAGCTCGAGGCAGGCCAGGGGATGTAGCCTGAGCCCTGCCCCATCCAGAGCAGTCCCATCGCTAGCGCGACGATGCCGATGAGCGTCAGAGCGGTTTTCATGTTTCACCTGCCCGCCATCAGTGCGCCGCGTCCCAATTGTCCGCGGCATGCGCCTCGACCTGCAACGGCACCGACAGCGACAGCGCCGGCAGCGGCGCTTCGACCATCACGCTGGTGACCACCGGCAGCGTCTTCTCGACTTCCGCGTCGGGCACCTCGAACACCAGTTCGTCGTGCACCTGCAGCAGCATCTGCGCGTTGAGCTTTTTCTTCGTCAGCGCCCCGTCCATGCGGATCATGGCGCGGCGGATGATATCGGCGGCGGTGCCTTGCAGCCGCGCATTGATCGCGGCGCGCTCGTTGAAGGCGCGGATCGAGGCGTTCGACGCGCCGATGTCGGGATAGTGGCATTTGCGGCCGAACAGCGTTTCCACGAACCCGTGCTTTTTCGCGAACGCCTTGGTCTCTTCGATGTAGTCTCGGATGCCTGGAAAGCGCTCGAAATATTTGCGGATATAGGCGCCGGCCTCCTCGCGCTCGATGTTGAGCTGGTTGGCGAGCCCAAAGGCGGAAATGCCGTAGATGATGCCGAAATTGATCGCCTTGGCGCGGCGGCGCACTTCGGCGGGCATGTTCTTGACCGGCACGCCGAACATTTCCGAGGCCGTCATGGCGTGGATGTCGAGGCCGTCGCGGAATGCTTTTCGCAATTGCTCGATGCCGGCGATCTCGGCAAGCAACCGTAGCTCGATCTGTGAATAATCGGCGGAGACCAGTTTATAGCCACGGTCGGCAATGAAGGCGCGGCGGATTTTGCGGCCATCCTCGGTGCGGATCGGAATGTTCTGCAAATTGGGTTCAGATGAAGACAGCCGTCCGGTGGTGGTGGCGGCGAGCGCGTAGCTGGTGTGCACGCGATGCGTTGTCGGGTTGACGTAGCCGGGCAGCGCGTCGGTATAGGTCGATTTCAGCTTCGACACCTGCCGCCAGTCGAGAATCTTTTGCGGCAATTCGTGGCCCTGCTCGGCCAGTTCGTCGAGGACGCGCGCGCCTGTTGCCCACTGGCCGGTCTTGGTCTTGGTGCCGCCGGGTAGCCCCAGCTTGCCGAACAAAATGTCGCCCATCTGCTTCGGCGAGCCGACATTGACGGTTTCGCCGGCGAGCTTGTCGATCTCGGCTTCGAGGCCGGCGGCTTCCTGGGCGAATTCGCCGGACAGCCGGGAGAGCACCTGGCGGTCGATCGAAATGCCGCGCCGCTCCATGTCGGCAAGCACGCGCAAGAGCGGCCGTTCCAGGGTTTCGTAGACATTGAGCATGTGCTCGGCGGCGAGCCGCGGCTTGAGCACCTGCCACAGCCGCAGCGTCGCGTCGGCGTCCTCGGCGGCATATTCGGTCGCCTTGTCGATCTCGACGCAATCGAACGTCATCCTGGTCTTGCCGGCCTTGGTCACCTCGTTGAAGTCGATGGTGCTGTGATTGAAATAGCGCTGCGCCAGCGGATCGAGGCCATGATCGGAGCGGCCGGCGTCGACCACATACGACATCAGCAGCGTGTCGTCGTAGGACGCGATCGCGATGCCGCGCACGGCAAAGATCTGAAAGTCGAATTTCAGGTTCTGGCCGATCTTGAGCACGCCTTTATCCTCGAGCAGCGGCTTGATGGCATCGAGGGCGGCGCGCTCGGGGATTTGATCGGGCGCGACCTCGCCCTGGAACAGACCGCCGCTGCCGTCACCGCCTTGCCGGTGCGACAGCGGCACGTAGCAGGCCTCGTTCGCGGCGAGCGCCAGCGAGAAGCCGCACAGCGCCGCCTGCATCGGATCGAGGCTCGTGGTCTCGGTGTCGATGGCGACAAAACCCTGGTCGCGGGCGCGGTCGATCCAGGCTTTGAGCCGGTCGAGGCTGCGCACGGTTTCATATTTCGAGCGATCGAATTTTTGGCTATGCGCGATGTCGAGCCGCGCGGCGGCGAGCGCCTGCGGCGTCAACTTGCCGTTCGCAGCGCCGGGTCTCCCTCCCCCGCTTGCGGGGGAGGGTGGGGAGGGGGACGGCTTGCTCTGAGTCGCCGACTTACCCCCACCTGACGCGCTTTGCGCGTCGTCCTCCCCCGCAAGCGGGAGAGGAGCAGAACCGCCGCGCACGGCGAGCTTGGCATCCGGCTCGATCTCGGCGACGTCGATGCTGGAAAACTCGGCGACGCGGCGCGTCAGTGAGCTGAACTCCATCGCCTTGAGGAAGGCGATCAGCAACTTGTAGTCGGGCTCGTGCACCGCGAGATCGCCGATCGGCACATCGACTTTGACTTGAGTGTCGAGCGTGACGAGCTTCTTCGACAGCCGTGCTTTGTCGGCATTGTCGATGAGCGTTTGCCGACGCTTGTCCTGCTTGATCTCGGAAGCGCGCTTGAGCAGCGTTTCCAGATCGCCGTATTCGCCGATCAGCTGCGCCGCGGTCTTCACCCCAATGCCGGGCACGCCCGGCACGTTGTCGGTGGAATCGCCGATCAGCGCCTGCACCTCGATGACCTTGTCCGGCGGCACGCCGAATTTTTCGATCACCTCGGCGTGGCCGATCTTCTTGTCCTTCATGGTGTCGTACATGATGACGCTGTCGTTGACGAGCTGCATCAAATCCTTGTCCGACGAGACGATGGTGGAGGTGGCGCCGGCCTCGCAGGCCTGGCGCACATAGGTCGCGATCAGGTCGTCGGCTTCGAATCCCTTCTGCTCCAGGCAAGGCAGGTCGAAGGCGTGCACCGCTTGCCGGATCAGGCCGAATTGCGGTTTGAGATCGTCGGGCGGGTCCGGCCGGTGCGCCTTGTAGTCGGGATACATTTCGGTGCGGAACGTCTTTTCCGACAGGTCGAACACCACCGCGAGATGGGTCGGCTTATCTTCGGCCTTCATGTCGCGCAAAAGCTTCCACAGCATGTTGCAGAAGCCGAACACGGCATTGAGCTGCAGCCCGTCCGATTTGCGGTTGATCGGCGGCAGCGCGTGATAGGCGCGGAAAATGTAGCCGGAGCCGTCGACCAGGAAGAGATGATCGCCCTTCTTCAACGGCTTGGCGGCGGTTGGCGGCTTCGGCGGTGTTTTTTGTGCGGCGGGCATGATGGCGAATATATATGGTTTTCCAGTCATTCCGGAAGGCGCGAAGCGACTATCCGGAATCCATAGCCACAGTCTGTGCAGAACTGTCGCTGCTAAACCGATCTGGAATGATAGTGATTATGGATTCCGGGCTCACCGCTTCGCGGTGCCCTGGAATGACGAGATGACTGATGGACGTTTCTCCGCTTCCGATCGACGCCGCCTTGCCGGAATTGACCGCGGCGCTGCGCGGCAACAATGCGGCCGTGCTGGTGGCGCCGCCCGGCGCCGGCAAGACCACGCGGGTGCCGTTGGTGCTCGCGCGCGAGGACTGGGCGCAGAAAGCGCGCCGGATTCTGGTGTTGGAGCCACGCCGGCTCGCCGCGCGCGCCGCGGCGGACCGCATGGCGCAGACGCTGGGTGAACGCGTCGGCGACACCGTGGGCCTGCGCGTGCGGTTCGGCTCCAAAATCTCGAGCCGCACCCGGATCGAGATCATCACCGAGGGCGTCTTCACCCGCCTGATCCTCGACGATCCCATGCTCGACGGCGTCTCGGCCGTGATCTTCGACGAGTTCCACGAGCGCTCGCTCGATGCCGATCTGGGGCTGGCGCTGGCCCGCGATGTGCAGCAGGGCTTGCGCGAGGATTTGCGCATCCTGGTCATGTCGGCGACCATCGACGGCGCGCGCATCGCCAAATTGCTCGGCGATGCACCGGTCATTGCCAGCGAAGGCCGCGCTTTCCCGGTCGAGACGCGCTATGTCGGACGCGATGCGCGGCCGATCGAGCCGCAGGTCGCCGACACGATTATGCACGCGATGCGCGCCGATGCGGGCTCGCTGCTCGCTTTCCTGCCCGGCGCCGCCGAAATCCGCCGTACCAAAACCTTGTTGGAAGGCCGCGCCGAGCCGTCGACCGACGTGGTCTCGCTCTATGGCGCGCTGACCGGCGGCGAGCAGGATCGCGCCATCGAACCGGCGCCGCCCGGCCGCCGCAAGATCGTGCTGGCAACCTCGATTGCCGAGACCTCGATCACCATCGAGGGCGTGCGCATCGTCGTCGATAGCGGGCTCGCCCGCGTGCCGCGCTACGAGCCGGACGTTGGCGTGACCCGGCTCGAGACCGTGCGGGTGTCCCGCGCCGCCGCCGACCAGCGCCGCGGCCGCGCCGGGCGCACCGAGCCCGGCGTCTCTTACCGGTTGTGGGACGAGCCGCAGACCGCGGCGCTCGAGCCCTTCGCCCGGCCGGAAATCCTCGCCGCGGATTTGTCGTCCTTCGCGCTCGATCTGGCCGCCTGGGGTTGTGGCCCGGACCAACTCGCCTTCCTCGATCTGCCGCCGAAAGCCGCGCTCACCGAGGCCAAGGCGCTGCTCGCCGAGCTCGGTGCCATCGACAGCGACGGCCGCATCACCGCCGAGGGCAAGCTCTTGCGGCGCCTGCCGCTGCCGCCCCGCCTTGCGCGCATGGTGGTCGATGCCGGCACCGAAGGTGACGCCCTGCCCGCTGCGGAGATTGCCACCCTCATCGGCGAACGCGGCCTTGGCGGCGACGGTGTCGATCTGCGCGAGCGCCTCAACGCGCTGCGCCGCGACCGCTCGCCCCGCGCGCGTGATGCCCGCGCCATGGCGCAGCGCTGGGCGGAGATACCTCCCTCCCCCCACCCGGGCCGCGCTCGCGCGCGCCCGAGTGCAGGCTTGTTGGGGGAGGGTCGGGGTGGGGGGTCGGGCGGCGGTGCAATTGAATCGACGAGCGCACAGACTTCTTCGACGCGCGCGCGTCGCCTCACGACCCCCACCCCCATCCCCTCCCCACAAGGGGGAGGAGAGGAGATTTCCGTTGGTGCGCTGCTTGCCCTCGCCTACCCCGAACGCATCGCCAAGAACCGCGGCGGCGCGGCGGGCGCGTTCCTGCTCGTCAACGGGCGCGGCGCCAACATCGACCCCGCCTCCCCGCTGGCGCGCGAGCCGTTCCTCGCCGTGGCCGAGCTTGCCGGGACGGCGGCACAGGGCCGCATCCTCTCCGCCGCGCCGATCGGGCTTGCCGAGATCGAACGGCGTTTTTCCGATCGCATCGCGGCGCGCGAGGAGATCGCGTTCGACGCGGCGAGCGCAAGCTTGCGCGGACGCAGGAGCCGGCGGCTCGGCGCCATTGTGCTGTCCGACCGGCCGATGCCGGTCGTCGCCAACGACGACACCACGCAAAAGCTCGCCGACGGTATCGCCAGTCTCGGCATGCATCGGCTGCCGTGGACCAAATCGCTGCAGCAGTGGCGCGACCGGGTGATGTTCT
This sequence comes from uncultured Alphaproteobacteria bacterium, assembly GCA_963724715.1. Lineage (GTDB taxonomy): Bacteria > Pseudomonadota > Alphaproteobacteria > Rhizobiales > Xanthobacteraceae > BOG-931. The sequence goes on from CAVRVV010000010.1 coordinate 551,261, forward strand.
TGCGCGCCAGCGAAGGCGAGGAATGGCCCGATTTGTCCGATGCTGCACTGGCGCAAACCGTAAACGCCTGGCTCGCGCCGGCGCTCGCGGCCAAAACCGCACTCGACGAGATCGGGGCCGATGAATTGAATACGGCCGTGCGTGCCCTGTTGCCTTGGCCGCTGCAACGCCGGCTCGATGCCGAGGCGCCGACCCATTTTGCGGCGCCGACCGGCTCACAGGTGCCGATCGACTACGAGGCCGAGGGCGGCCCCAAGATCGCCATCCGGGTCCAGGAGCTGTTCGGCCTCGACCGCCATCCGACGATCGCTGGCGCCCGGGTGCCGCTCTTGATCGAGCTGCTCTCCCCCGCGCACCGGCCGGTGCAGATGACCCGCGACCTGCCGGGCTTTTGGCGCGGCAGCTACGCCGCCGTGCGCGCCGAGATGCGCGGCCGCTACCCCAAGCATCCGTGGCCCGAGGACCCAATCGCGGCTCTGGCGACGCGCCGGGCCAAGCCGCGACTGCGTTAAAAATTCACTACCTGAAAATCCATCCATCTTTATCCGTTGATTTAAGGCAACCATAGGAGACCTCACGTACTAAGAGCGTGCGACGCACGACCCATCACGCGGTGCAAAATGACACGCTTCTTCTTCGACTATACGGCGAAAGAGCAATCGCTCCTCGACTATGGCGGACACGAATTCCGCTCGTCGCAGGCGGCCATCGAATTCGCCGAGGCGATCGCCCAGGATTTGAAGCATTCGCTCACCGAGAATTGGCGCGGCTGGAGCGTCGAGGTGCGTAATGCCACCGGCATGCGGCTCCATTCTTTGCCGGTCGACAGCCCGGAGCTGGAAGCGGCCTAAAAGCATTACGATTTGCGCGCAGCGTTTAGCGTTTTCCTTACCTTTGCAGCGCAAATCCGGCGCGAGCGGAAACGGCATTAGGTGCTCGTTCGCCGCGCCGTGATGAACTCGATCCGATAGCCGGAATTACCCTATGCGCTCAGTCCTCATGATTGCCGCGGTTGCGCTGGTCGCTGCTGTCCTCGTGCCGCGCTACTTCACGCAATTGAACGCAGGCCACCCGGCACCCGCCATGATGGCGGCCCGCCCGGTGGCGGCGCCGGACCCCACGCCTGCGGATTCACGCTCGGTCATCGTGGCGCGCGACGGCCGCGGCCATTTTCAGCTCGACGCCCGGGTCGACGGCCGGCGCCTGACATTCATGGTCGACACCGGCGCGTCCGTGATCGCGCTCACCGCGGACGACGCGGCGACACTCGGCATTCATCCGTCGGCCAGCGAATTCACCGCGCTGGTCAGCACCGCGAACGGCACGGTGAGGGCCGCGCCGGTCGAGCTCGACCGGGTCGAGATCGAAGACATCACGGTGCGCAATGTCGCCGCCATGGTGCTGCCGGACGGCGCGTTGCGCGACAATCTCCTCGGCATGTCGTTTTTGTCGCGGCTGCACCGCTGGGAATTCGCCAACGGCAAGCTGGTTTTGGAGCAGTAGCGAATGGCGAGTGGCGAATAGCGAATGGGGAAAGAGAAAATCCCTATTCGCCATTCGCTATTTCGCCATTCGCCGTCTGGTGCAACCATTTCACCCCCGCGCCGTTTACGCTATTGCTGTCGGGCATTCGATTCGGATCAATTGTTCAATGTTTCCCAAACCAAAAGCTTCGCTCAAGCCGAACACCTATGCCTACGAATCCGAGCCGATGGTGAAGGCCACCGGCTTTCGCGAATATGACGCGCGCTGGCTGTTCGGCAGCGAGATCAATCTGATGGGGGTCGAGGCGCTCGGCCTCGGCCTGGGTACGCTGATCCATGAGCTTGGCGTCAAGCCGCAGCTCGTCACCGGCCACGATTTCCGCTCCTATTCGGCGTCGATCAAGATGGCGCTGGTCAACGGCCTGCTGGCGGCGGGCATCGAGGTCAAGGACATCGGGTTGGCGCTCACGCCGATGGCCTATTTCGCGCAGTTCGATCTCGACGTGCCGTGCGTCGCCATGGTCACGGCTTCGCACAACGACAACGGCTGGACCGGCGTGAAGATGGGCGTCAACCGCCCGCTGACTTTCGGCCCCGACGAGATGGCGCGGCTCAAAGACATCGTGCTCAACGGCCGCTTCAAGATGCAGGGCGGTGGCGCCTACGACTTCGTCGAGAACTTTCCGGCGCGCTATATCGCCGATCTCACCAAGCGGCAAAAACTCAAGCGCCACCTCAAAGTGGTCTGCGCCTGCGGCAACGGCACCGCCGGCGCGTTCGCGCCGCAGGTGCTCCAAGCGATCGGCTGCGAGGTCATTCGGCTCGATTGCGAGCTCGACCATACGTTTCCGAAATACAATCCCAACACCGAAGATATGAAGATGCTGCACGCCATGCGCGACGCGGCGCTGGCGAGCAAGGCCGATGTGGCGCTCGGCTTCGACGGCGACGGCGACCGCTGCGGCGTCGTCGACAACGAAGGCGAGGAGATTTTCGCCGACAAGGTCGGCGTCATGCTGGCGCGCGATATCTCCGCCAATCACAAAAATGCGCTGTTCGTCGCCGACGTGAAGTCCACCGGTCTGTTCATGACCGACCCGGTGCTCATCAAGAACGGCGCCAAGACCGATTATTGGAAGACTGGCCATTCCTACATGAAGCGCCGGGTCAACGAGATCGGCGCCATCGCCGGCTTCGAAAAATCCGGGCACTTCTTTTTCAACAAGCCGTTCGGCCGTGGCTATGACGACGGCCTGATCTTCGCCTTCGCCGTCTGCGACATGCTCGACCGCAATCCGGGGAAGAGCATGGCGGACCTGAAAAACGCGCTGCCGAAAACCTGGTCGTCGCCGACCATGTCGCCGCATTGCGCCGACGAAACCAAATATGCGGTTGTCGACGAGGTGATCAAGCACTTCGAGGCGGAGCAGAAAAACGGCGGCAAGGTCTCAGGCCAGCCGATCCGCGATCTCGTCACCGTCAACGGCGTGCGCGTGACGGTCGAGGACGGCACCTGGGGCTTGGTGCGCGCCTCATCGAACAAGCCGGAGCTTGTGGTGGTGGTCGAAAGCCCGGTCTCGGAAGCGCGCATGCGCGACATGTTCAAATCACTCGACGCCGTGCTGCGCACGCACAAGGAAGTCGGGGAATACAATCAGACGATCTAGGGTCCGGGAGCTTCTAGGATGAGAACTTGAAAAAGCCGGGCGCGAGCCAAGGCCAGTCGGCATCGGAGCTCATCTCCAAACGAATCGCCGAACTCGGCGACTGGCGCGGGAAAACCCTCGGCAGAATGCGCAAGCTCATCAAGGCAGCAGACCCGGACGTCGTCGAGGAGTGGAAGTGGAGGGGCACTCCGGTTTGGTCGCACGACGGCATCATCTGCACTGGCGAATCCTACAAAAAGGTCGTGAAGCTTACCTTCGCCAAGGGCGCGTCTCTGAAGGATCCGGCCTGTCTCTTCAACGCGAGTCTCGACGGAAACGTACGCCGCGCGATCGACATCCACGAAGGAGAAGAAGTTGGCGAGTCCGCCTTCAAGGTGCTCGTTCGTCAAGCGGCCGCCCTCAACAGTTCTCGCAAGGCGAAACCTGCGAAGAAAGCGAAGTCCTAGGGCGTGCTATGTCGATGGTAACCCGGAATTGCGCAGAAAATCTTCATGGCCGGCCCAACGACAAATCCGATCAAGAAAGCAATCGCCTGCGCTGTCGCAGCTTTCGTCGCGATCTATGCGGGCCTGTGGCTGGGTTTCGGCCGACCGTCCGATCCGGCGCGCATCGCCGGTATGGTATTCGCTCTCGTCGTCACACCGGCGATCATCGTCGGCCTGTGGGCGCGCCACAGCGCAAAGACATGGTCGCTGTTTCGCCTGATCGCGTTGTATGTCTTGTTTCTGGTTATTAGTGCCGCGCTCTTCATTTCCGACTCAATGAGCAACCCGCAGCATTGAAGTCAGACCGGGATTTTCAGCGCCAGTGTCGTCGTCCTGATACAGACCTCCATTTCGCGGCGCGGCAGGTCAGTCCAATGCAACGAAGCCCGACGCCTTGACGACCGGGCCCCATCGCGCAATCTCGAACTTGATCGTCGCCGTGAATTCGGCAGGCGTCTGAAATGCCGGCTCGCTGCCCGATCTCGCCAGGCTCTCGATCATCTCCTTGGAGCGGGACGCCTCGCGCATCGCGTCGCTCAACGCCTGAACGATCTTGTCAGGAGTGTTGGCCGGAAGGAACACGCCGGACAGCGATTCCACGACGATGTTGTAGCCGGATTCTTTCATGGTCGGGACATCGGGCAGGAATGGCGAGCGCTTGGCGCCGGTCACCGCCAAGACGCGCAGCGATCCGGACTTGGCGAACTCCAATACCTCGCCCACCGGGTTGATGCTTGCCGGCACATGACCGCCGACCAGATCCTGGATCGCCGGAGCGCCGCCGCGGTAATGCACCGGACTCATCGGGACTGCGGCCTCACTCGCCAGCATGACGCCGGTGAAGTGCGGCGTGGCGCCAGCCGAGGTCGTGGCGTAGTTCGCCTTGTCCGGGTTCGCCTTGCACCATTGCACGAAGTCGGCGAGCGTCTTGACGGTGTCCGGAACCTCAGGGCCGACGACAAAGGTCAGCATTCCCTTGGCGGCAGGCGACACCGCGATGAAGTCCTTCAACGGATCGTAGCTCAGCGACTTGAAGCTGTGCGGGTAGAGCGTCATCGGGAAATCCGGCGTGAACAGCATCACGCTGCCGTCGGGCGGCGCGTTCTTGACGTATTCGACCGCCAGCCGCGCGCTGGCGCCGGCCTTGTTCTCCACGATGATGGTCGAGGCATAAGTGCCGTGCAGCGCTTCGGCGAGTACGCGTGCCGTGACGTCGGTGCCGCCACCTGCCGGAAAGCCGACGATCATGCGAACCAGCTTGTCGGTCGCTTGCGCCAGCGCGCGCGGCATGACGCCGCCGAACGCGAGGGCGCCTGACGCGGAGGCAGCGATCATTCGACGACGGCTGAACATTCCGATCTCCCGGTCCGGCGCGTGACTATCTGTCGCCCAAAAGTACCACTAATCTGCTCGGAGCCCCATGCGCTTGAGGCGTGGCAAAACCTCGGCGCAGAAATACGGTGTCTCCTCCACATAGTTCACAAACGAGACCGCGATGCCGCGCACGCCAGCGTGGCTGATATCGGCAAACTCGCGTGCGACCTTGTCCGGCGTGCCGACGAACGGAAAGCCGCCGACGCCGCTGACCGCCTGCAGCGACCGCTTCGCCGCATATTCGTCCGCAGCCGTGTTTTGCGGCGTGATGTTCTTGAGCTCCAGCATCCGTTCGATGGCGGGCCAATCGGCGTTTTCGACGTTGGCATAGTGGTGGTAGTCCTCAGCCTCCTTTTGGGTCGGCCGGCAAATCACCTGCCCCTGGGTGAAGACTTCGATGTCGCGGCCGAACTGCCGCGCATCGGCCTTGATGCGATTGACCTGCTGTACGATGCGGTCGAACACGCTGACATTCTTGTCCTGTCCGGTGCCAGCGATAGCGAGACGCAGCGCCGCGGTCGAGGTGAAAAACGCATCGCAATTGCGCATCGCGAAGGCTTGGCCGGTCGCTGAGGAACCGGCGTTCATGATCACCGGCGGCGTCCCGTCATACGAGCCCGGCAGGCAATGGACGCCGGCAAGCTTGAAAAATTTGCCGTCGAAATCGAATTCATCCTCTTCCGACCAGGCACGCTTGACCACGTCGATCCATTCCTGGGCAAATTCGTAACGATCGTGATGGTCGCGCTGCGCCACGCCGAACATCTCGAATTCGCCCTCGTTCCAGCCGGCGACAATGTTCAAGCCGAAGCGGCCTTGGCCGATATGATCGGCGGTGACCATTTCCTTGGCGGCGATCAGGGGATGGAACAGCGGCGCGTGGACGGTGCCGAAGATCGTGATCCGCTTCGTCGCTGCCAATAGACCGCAGGCCCAGGTGACGGTCTCGAATGTCGTGCCGTGGAAGTTGCTCGAGCCGCCGTAGCCTTTCCAACGGCCGATCGGCAGAAGAAAATCGATTCCCGCCCCGTCGGCGATGCGCGCCATTTGCAGACAATCGGGCCAGCTCGCGAGCCAGCGTTCCGGTACCAGCGTAGCGGTGCGCGCCGATGAGCAATTCGCGCCGAACAAGCCGATCTTCAACGCATTGGCGTTGTGCATCTCGACGCGATCACGCTGCGATACACGGTCAACCGTCACCATCGCACCCTTGAGAACAGCCCGTGATTACTACAACGACATGCCGGTCGCGACGATGACCTTACGCCATTTGTCGACCTCGCTGCGATAGAAGGCAGCAAAGTCCTCCGGCGTGCCGGAGAGCGCATCGAAACCCTGAGCGGCCAATGCACTCTTCACATCCGGCGTCGATAACGCGGACGACGCGGCAGCCGCCAGCCGTTCGATCACCGGCCGAGGCGTGGCCTTTGGGGCGACCAGGCCGAGCCACAGCAGTATCTCGAAGCCGGGCAGTCCCGATTCGGCAACCGTCGGCACATCAGGCAACAGCTTGTCGCGATGTAACCCCGTCGTCGCAATGGCCTGCAACGCGGCGTTCTGGATGAACGGCAGCACCGTCGGAATTGGCGCGAACATGATCTTCAATTGACCGGACACCAGATCTTTCACCACCTCACCGCCGCCCCGGTACTGCACCGAGGTCAGTTTGATGCCCGCCGTCATGTTGAAGAGCTCGTTGGCGAGATGGGTCGCGGTGCCGACGCCCGAGGACGCTGCCAGGATTTCGCCCGGCGGCCGCGACTTCGCCAAAGCAATGAGATCGGCGACGCTGTGCACGTTCAGCGATGGATGCACCACGAGTACATTGTCGGTTTGTGCGACCGGCGCCACGGCGGTAAAAAAGTCGTCGTATTTGTAGCGAAAATCCTTGAACAAGGTTTCGTTTGTCGCATTGGCGAACGGCGCCACCAGCAGCGTCGTTCCGTCGGGTGCGGCACCGGCGACCTCTTGCGTTGCCAACGTGCCGCCGGCGCCAGTGCGGTTTTCCACGAAAACCTGCTGGCCGAGTCTTTGGCTGAGGCTGCCGGCGAGCACCCGCGCGGCGATGTCGGTCGCGCCACCGGCGCTGAAGCCGACCACAAGCCGGATATTTTGACTGGCGGAGGTGCCTTGCGCACGCGCTGTAAGCGGCCAGGCAATGGCCCCGCTGCCGAGAAATGTAATGAACGCGCGCCGCCTCACGATGTGCTGCCTCTCACCCACCGAGAGCAGCCTACCACATTATTGAATCGCGATGTGCCGCGCCCGCTCTGCAAGAGGCGGATAAACGGCGCTACGACGCCTTCGCCAGCGCGGCGCCAAAACCATTCGGAATTTCGATATCGACTTCGAGCGTCGACACCGATTTGCCGCGGTCGAGTTTGATCTGCACCTTGTCGGGCTCGAACGGCACGTGCCGGCTGATCACGGCGAGGATTTCCTCGCGCAGGATGCCGAGCAGGTCGGGCTGGTTGCGCGTCCCGCGCTCGTGGGCGAGCAGGATTTGCAGGCGTTCGCGCGCAATGGGCGCGCTGCCGCCGCGTCGGAACAATTTGAAGAGGGTCATGCTGCTTTCCGTCCGAACAGCTTGTTGAAGATGCCTTTGTTCTCGCTGGGAACGATCATCGGGACGACCTCGCCGCGCAACCGGCGGGCGGCATCGAAATAGGCGCGGGCCGGCGCGGAGAGCGCGTTGCTCAGCGTCACCGGCGAGCCGATATTGGACGCGCGCAGCACTTCCTCGCTTTCCGGGATGATGCCGAGCAGCGGCGTGGAGAGGATTTCGAGCACGTCCTCGATGGTCATCATCTCGCCGCGCGCGGCGCGTGACGGATGGTAGCGGGTGATGAGCAGGTGCTTCTCGACCCGTTCGCCGATCTCGGCCTTGACCGTCTTGGAATCGAGCAGCCCGATGATGCGGTCGGAATCGCGCACCGAAGAGACTTCCGGATTGGTGACGATGATCGCCGCATCGGCATGCCGCATCGCCAGCGTCGCGCCGCGCTCGATGCCGGCCGGGCTGTCGCAAATGATCCAGTCGAATTTGGTCTTGAGCTCGTCGATGACCTTGGCGACACCCTCCTCGGTCAACGCGTCCTTGTCGCGGGTCTGCGACGCCGGCAACAGATGCAGGTTCTCCAGGCGCTTGTCGCGGATCAGCGCTTGCGAGAGTTTCGCCACGCCGGTGATGACATTGATCAGGTCGAACACCACGCGGCGCTCGGCCCCCAGCACCAGGTCGAGATTGCGCAAGCCGACGTCGAAATCGATGACGACGACTTTTTCGCCGTGTTGGGCAAGCGCAGCGCCCATTGCAGCCGTCGAGGTGGTCTTGCCGACGCCGCCTTTGCCTGATGTCACGACTACGACATGAGCCATTTTTGACTGCCTTTCGTTGTACCTATCCGCGCACGATCTTTTCCGAAAACCGGTGTCCACTTTTCGGGATCATGCTTTAGTTGAGCGCCGAAATCCTCAGCGTATTGCCCTCGAGCCAAGCCTGAGCCGGCCCGCGGCGCAGGCTCTCGTCGATGTCTTCGGCGGTCTTGTAGAAGGAATCGATCGCCAACAGCTCGGCCTCGACGCGATGACAGAAGATGCGGGCGCGCGCATTGCCGGTGGCGCCCGCCATGGCGCGGCCGCGCAACGTGCCGTAGATGTGAATCGATCCGCCGGCGACAATCTCGGCGCCCGAGCCGACCGAGCCGAGCACGGTGATGTCGCCGTCGATGAAGACCACGGTTTGCCCCGAACGCACCGGATCCTCGACCAGCAAGGACGGCTGTTGCTGTTTCGCCGCGGCTGGCGTGGCGGCGACGGGCTCGACGTCCGGCAACAGCTCGACCGACTGCGTGTTGCGGCCGCCGCGCAGGATCGGCGGCAGGCCCGGCGCCGTGGCAGCCGGATCGAGGCCTTCGATGCCAAGGATGCGGATATTGCGTTCCTCGAGACTGGCCAGCAGTTGCGTGATCGCGTTGGCGCTCAAGGTCACCGCCGACAAATCAACCACGATCGGATAGCCGGCAAAGAAACCTTTGGATTGCTCAAGGCTGGCATCGAGGTCCGCCAGCCATTCCACGATCGGCGGCCGCGGCATGATGACGAAGCCCGTATAGGAGCGCGCGCGGAACATGAGCGATTGGCGCTGGCGAACGACGCTCGACACGTGGGCCTCCATAGTCTTCGTGATTCTGATTGGTTAACAAAGTGCGCAAACATGGTTAACGGGTGGTTAACGCTGCCTTTCCTCTTGCTGCACCGCGACGCTCGCTCCTCCCTCTCCCCGCGTGCGGGGAGAGGGCGGGGTGAGGGGGCGTCGACGCTGCCTGAGCAGTGCAATCATCCACTGGGCCGCCAAGACACTCCCTATCAGCTCAGAATCGCGGAGAGCCCCCTCAACCCATCCTTCTCCCCGCACGCGGGGAGAAGGAGCCGCGAGCGGCATTACTGAGCAAACGACAAGCGCTCTCGTTCTCGCGACGCTCACGCTCCCGAGGCTTGCCGACCAAAGCCACGAATTCTCATCGCCTCAAAAAAAATAAAGGGAGGCGGAGCGCCGAAAAGGCGCAACTGTCCCGTGGGGCCTCGCCACGCATCGGATGTTGCCACCCGTATGCGCTTCGGGCGAAGGCCGCGCGTTCAGCGGAACGCGCTCGCCTTTCGGCGCTCCACCGCGGCGCTCGCCTCGGCCATGTGCCGAGGTTCGATCCAGGCCGCGCTTCACGCGATGCAGCGCGCAGGCGTTACCCGCGCCTTGGCACCGCGCTTAAGCGAAGCACCTCGCGCGCCGGTCGTAATGCCGGCGGGGTCGATGCCCGGAGCGCCCGAGAGCGGCAGTGACGAGCCGCCGCCCGCAGGAACCGCACCCGCCCCGTCAGTCGGCGTCACCGGTTGACGTCCCTTACGTGGGCGGGATGGAGCGCCTGTTAGCGGATGGCGGAGACTAGTCAAGCAGCAACGAAATTGCGTTGAGGCTCTTCCAAAAGCGACGGAAAACCGGGCGTTTCTTGTGCGCGAGCCATTCAATTTGCGGCGTCGTCCACGGCCAAACGGCGCAAAACGAATTTCACTCCGCGAAAGATTCGCAAGCCCATATCCGGTGCCGTCATCCGTTCGTCCAACTCAGACTTCCTGTCCCCAACGTGATAGCCTTCGGACGACATGGATCAGAACATCCGCTTTTGCACGACTTCCGACGGCGTGAGACTGGCCTATGCGGTCAGCGGCGCGGGATCGCCGCTGGTAATGTCGGCAACCTGGCTCACGCACCTCGAGCATCAATGGCATAGCCTGGCTTGGCAGCCATGGCTTGATGGCCTCTCCCGCGACCATAAGCTGTTGCGCTATGACTCCCGCGGCTGCGGACTTTCGGACCGCGACGCCGGCGATCTTTCATTCGAGTCATGGATTCGCGACTTTGAATGTGTCGTCGAGGCCGCGGCCTTCCAGCGTTTTTCTGTGCTGGCCACCTGTCAGGGCGGGCCAATCGCCATCGAATACGCGGCCCGGCATCCCGAGCGTGTGAATAAGCTCATCCTCTATGGCACATACGGGCGCGGACGGTTGCGTTGGACAAACCTGCCGAACGAGGTTGAAAAAGGCAGGGTGCTGCTCGATCTCACGCAGCTTGGCTGGGGCCAGGAGAACCACGCGTTCCTGCAGGTCTGGGCGACGGCATTCCAACCAGGCGGCACGCTCGAGCATTTGCGTTCCTGGTGCGACCAGCAGCGCGCGGCAACGACCTCCGAGACAGCCGTACGCCTGCTTCGAATCGGCTGGAACGTCGACGTGCGAGAAGCCGCGCGCAAGATCAAATGTCCCGTTCTGGTCATGCATGCCGAGCGCGACGCGGTCGTGCCGATAGAGGAAGGCCGATCGCTGGCAAGTCTCATTCCCAATTGCCGTTTCGTTCAGCTCGATTCCGAAAACCATATGCCCCTTGCCGACGAGCCGGAGTGGCCGCGGTTGCTTGGCGAACTGCGAAGATTCCTCGCCGAACCGGCTGCCGGCGCCGCCGTCGAGCGCGATAGCCTGCCGCTGAAGGATCTCACGCCACGCGAGCGCGCTGTCCTCGAAGGGATCGCCGAAGGCCTGGATAATTCGGAGATCGCTACATCGCTCGGACTCTCGCAGAAAACCGTTCGAAACCATATTACCCGGGTGTTCGATAAGATCTGCGTCGAGCATCGCTACGAGGCCATCGTGCGGGCCCGCGAAGCAGGACTCGGGACCGCGAAAAGGTTCGTTGCCTCGCGTTGACGCGGGACACTCGTCCCTGCTCTTTCCTGCAGGTTAGTCGTCGCGCCGGGACTTCAGCCTCAAGACACCGGACATCGGCAACCTCAGTCTGCGGATGGATCGTGCGTGGCGCATGCACGAACAGAAAATCCAGAGGAGATTGCCATGCCCAAGTTCATCATCGAACGGGACATCGTCGGAGCCGGAAAGCTGCCGAAACAGGAACTGCAAGCCATCTCGCAAAAATCATGCGGCGTCTTGCAAAGCATGGGTCCGAAAATCCAGTGGGTCCAAAGCTACGTGACCGATGACAAGATCTACTGCGTGTACAATGCGCCGGACGAAGAAACGGTCAAGATGCACGCCCAGAAGGGAGGATTTCCGGCCAACACAGTGGCTCGCGTGCGGTCGGTGATCGATCCGACGACGGCAGAATAAGTACCGGGCATTCCCGCCGTTGCCACGGTTCTCGTTGCTGTACTCTTAGGGTTTTCCGGGCGGTGGCTAGCCGCCACGCCAGTTGGCGACAGCCGCGGCAGCTTTCGGGGGTGAAGCGGACGCCGGAAATTTAAGCCGCCGCGGCAACTAATGACCCATGACGTCACTTCGGCACCATCATTTGCCGCAGTGCGAAAGGCGTATTTTGCAACGGGAGCTATGGAATATGAACGGCGGCTCACTCCGCCTTGAGGCCGGCTGTACGAACGACTTTGCCCCATTTTTCGGTTTCGTCGACAATGATCCTTTTGAACTCGGCAAGCGTCGTTGGCATCGGTTCGGCGCCGAGCTTGGCGAATTTAGCTATCATGTCCGGATCGGCGATGCCGTCATTGACCGCTTTGCGCAGCGTCTCGACGATCGCGTCCGACGTCCCCTTCGGCGCGCCTAGGCCGAACCAGCCGACGCCGTTATAGCCGGGCACGAATTGGGCAATGGGCGGAATGTCAGGGAGCGCCTCAGTGCGCGTCTCCGACGTGACGCCGAGCACGCGCAGCTTGCCGTCCCGGACATAGCTGATCGACGAGGTGATGCCCTCGAACATCACCTGCACCTGTCCGGCAAGCAGATCGACCAGGCCGGGTTCTCCGCCGCGATAGTTCACGGTGGCCATGTTGACGCCGGTCAAGAGTTTGAACAGCTCACCGTACAATTGCGGCGGGCTGCCGATGCCCGCGGTCGCCATATTGAGCTTGCCCGGGTTAGCCTTGGCGTAGGCGATCAATTCGGGCACGCTGTTGATCGGGACCGACGGATTCACCACCAGCAGCGACGGCGCCTGCATCAGGCTTGCGATCGGCACGATGTCGCGCATGAAGTTGAAATTGAGATTGCTGTAGAGCGTCGCGTTGATCGAGTTCGACTGCGTGACCAAGAGAATCGTATAGCCGTCCGGCGGTGCATTGACGACGTACTCGGTCGCGAGATTGCTGCCTGCTCCCGGCTTATCCTCGACTGCGAACTGCTGACCGAGGTGCTTGGACAATATTTCGCTTGCCAGGCGCCCGGCGATGTCGGTCGGACCGCCGGCGGCATAGCCGACGATGATGCGGGCCGGCCGCGAAGGATAGATTTGCGCATGCGCGATGCGCGACAAGATCGGCAGCGCAGCGGCGCCAGTCAGTTGCAGAAATTTTCGGCGAGGAAGTTTCATAGGGATATCCTGCAAGTTCGCGCCAGCCGCCAGAGGCCAGTATCGCCAAGCGCGGATATGAATTGTCGTCGTCCGATTGCCATTCGCCGCCTCCGAACCGTGAGGGGGAAGAATATCACATCTCAAGATTCGAATCTGTGGCCGTCGAAGTCACCGATCACTGACCACCGTCGTGACTGCTTTCAGGGGTTAAGCAGTCGCGGCTACCAGCGATCGTCGAGCCAGGTATTGACCCATAGCGTCTTTTCTGGCGGGTCGTTTGCTGTGGTGCACAACATAGCTGCTAATGGTAGGTTCCTCCTTTGAGGGGGCTGTCGATGCAAGCAGCCTGATTCTGGAACGTTAAGGGCAATTGCACTGGAGCGGAGGAGACCATGAAATTTTCTCGCCGCGCATTTTCTCGCTTCATAGGCGCTGCCGCCGGTCTGCCGTTGATGCCCAACCTCGCGAGTGCTGATGTTTATCCATCCCGTCCCGTGCATGTGATTGTGGACGTTCCCGCAGGCTTAGCGCCGGATGTTCTGGCGCGGCTGGTAGCGGAGCCGCTATCTCATCGGTTAGGTCAAGAGTTTTTCATTGAGAACAAGCCAGGCGCGGGCGGAAACTTGGGTGCTGAGTAGGTCATACGCGCCGCACCGGACGGATATACACTCCTGGTCATGATTTCAGGAAATGCGGCCAGTGCCGCGCTCTACCCAAGTCTCGGTTTCGATTTTGTCCGCGATGTCGCGCCTATTGCCTTCCTTGGCTACACGCCGTTTGTAGTTGTGGTGCATTCATCGGTGCCTGTAAAAACGCTCCCAGAACTCATCGCATACGCCAAGGCTAATCCAGGTAAACTCAACTTTGCATCACAGGGCGCTGGGACTGCACCGCATCTTGCTTTCGAACTATTCAGGATGATGACCGACGTGAATATCATTCACGTGCCGTATCGCGCGTCGTATTTGCCCGATTTGCTTGCGGGGCAGGTGCAACTCGCCTTCGCCACCATTCCGCCGGTGCTCGATTACATTCATGCCGGTAAGTTGCCTGCGCTCGGTGTAACGAGTATAACGCGCATGGATGCGTTACCAGATGTGCCCCCGATAGCCGAAACGCTGCCCGACTACGAGGGAAGCGGCTGGGCGGGCGTTGTAGCGCCGCGAGGCACGCCGCCTGAAATAGTCGATATTCTCAACCAGAACATTAATCCCATTATTTCCGACCCCTCTTTCAAGCAGCGCCTCATTGCCCTGGGCGCTGTGCCCGAAGCTATGACGGCATCTCAATTCGGCGCACTGATTGCCAAGGCAGCCGGCAAGTGGGCGAAGGTGATTGCCTTCGCAAACATCAAGGTGAACTGATATCAGCTCGTATGCTCGGGGCGGTATTGGGGCGGCTGCCTGCTGGAAGATCGCACTTTGCATCAGCGGTTGAGAAAGCACCTGCACAATGGTTGCTTCTGGCCCTTTGCGACATCGGTAGTCCGAATTTGCTGCGATGCAAAAAGGGTCTGCTTTGATATAACAGAGCGTCGCCCTCGGGCTTGGGGAACCTCATGACACGACGAGATTTCATCGCCGGTCTGGCCAGCACAACGGCCGTGTGGCCGCTCGCTGCGCGAGCGCAGCAGACCGACAAGGTCTATCGGATCGGGTACCTTGGTCAGTTCGCCGCCCAACATGAAAATGAAGTATTTCAGGAGGCTCTTAGTGACCTCGGGTACGTCGAAGGCAAGAACCTGCATATCGAATTTCGCTTTATGGAGGGAGACGAGAGCCGGCTCCCCGATCTGGCGGAGGAGCTAGTTCGTTTGAACGTCGATGTCATTGTCACCTTGGCAAGCGGAGTTTTTGCCGCCCATCGTGCGACAACGACAATTCCGATCGTCATGGCGGTGGGCCCTGATCTCGTGGCCTTGGGTCTGGCTGTTAGTCTTGCGCACCCGGGCGGCAATATCACTGGATCGACTTTCTTCGTTCCAGAGCTGATGGCGAAACGCCTAGAACTGCTGAAGGAAGTCGTGCCATCGATGACTCGAACGGGCGTAATCCTGGTTCGACGAGAGGATAATGCAAATAGGAACTTCATCGAACTGATGCGAACTAACGCCAAGGCATTGGGCGTGGAATTGCTGCCGATCGAGGTTCGCGGGCCAAGTGAATACGGCAGCGCATTTTCGGCCTGGGCCGATCAGCAAGCCGGTGGCTTGGTGATGGCGGATCACGGGCAGTTCCTCGCCAACGCCGAGACGATTGTCGCTCTCGCTGCACAGCATCACTTGCCTTCGATTGGCCCCCTGCAATTACCGGCAAGCGGAGGGCTCATGGCCTACGGCGTGAATTTTGATGATTTCTTTCGCCGGGCCGCCTATTTCGTGGACAAGATTCTCAAGGGTGAGAAGCCCGGCAATATCCCGATTGAGCAGCCAACCAAATTCAAATTGGTGCTCAATCTGAAGACCGCCAAGGCGCTCGGCCTCAAGTTCCCGCCGACCATGCTCGCCACCGCCGACGAGGTGATCGAATAACGACGCTTTTTGCTGCGGTGCGTGAGGCAGTTGTTGGCCCTTAGCTGCCGCACGGGTCGGCGACAGCGGCCGCAGCTTTTGGGGGCGAAGCAGCTGCGCCCGTGGTTGGATCGCGCGGCAGTTATTGACCTAAACCGCCGCTTCGCCGCTTTGGTTAGGTGCAAAAATCAAGAATTATGCACAGTCTTTTGCCTTGGAAAACTCCGGGGGTTGAGAAGCACCTTTGTGCGCTTCTCATGCCGATGAGTCTCTGGCAAATCTGCACCATCCTGCCGCACATTCACGAACTTGAGCCGCGTGCGACGCGGCGAGGATGGATCGTTTCGCCGCGCCGAAGCATTGCCATGAGTTCAGCGATCTTCGCTTCTCGTTTTTTTGCGGTCTTCGCTTGATGCACCCGATAGATAATGGCGTAGCGATTTGCAGAGTCCAAAGTGTCAAACACCCTACGAGCGCAGGGGTCACCATCCAGCGCGGCCTGCAAGTCAGCGTGGGGGGCAGCCGTGCTTTGTGATGGGTAGGCGGCTTCCCATCGCCCGTCCGCTTTTGCCGCGTCAACCTGCGCCAGCCCTTGTTGTGTCATTTGGCCTAATTCGATCAGTTTCTTGACGCGCTCGCAGTTTATTTTCGACCACTTGCTCTTGGGCTTTCGTGGCGTGAAACGCGTCTTGAAATAGAACTCATCCACACTGCCCAACTGCCCATCGATCCAGCCATGCGCAAGAGCAAGATCAATGGCGTCCGACTTGTTAAGTGTTGCCTTTGCCGCGCCTTTCTTGGCGAACTTTAGCCAAGCACCTTGAGAGTTGAGGGGCTGGGCTGCCAACCAACGCTTGAAGGCGGCAGGGTTCGAGAAAATCAGAAGGGGAAGTTTGTCGGAGGACATGGCGTCATGATAGCATTTTGTCCTGCAATTCTAGGCCAATAAGCGACATACCGGGAGATTTGCTACTAAATTCTGCACGAGCCAACCAATTGAAATTGTTGACCAAACTCTGGTGCATAATTCTTGCATTTCGCACCACGCGGCGACGCGCCGCTTGGTCGTCAAGGGCGGCGGAAGAATTACACTTCCTGAAAAACATCGATCTCCAGCGCGCCGGGGAACATCGCCCGCCAAGTCTGCAGGAATGTCTGCATCCGAACATCGCCGGCGATGCGTTGCCGGTTGAGCTCCCAGCCTTCGTCGGCGTCGTATTCGATTTCCTGAATGAGCTTGGCCGGGTCGTCGACGTTCTGCAGCAGGCGGACCTGGGCATTGCCGAACATCTGGTAGAACGGCGCGGCGGCCTTGATCATGGCGATGAGCTGGGCCGAGTCCCCGGTCGGCAAGGTGAACCGCATTTGCACCGTGCGCCGGACTTTTGCCGCTTCGTCGTTGCTCATCGCCTAAATTCCTATTTGAGAGTCTCGCGGAATCGATGCGCGGGATAGACGCCGAGAATTCTCAGTGTCTTGGGCTGCGAGACGAATTCAAGCTCTTCGAGCGCCAGTTCGAGCGCGCGATCCCTCGGATGACCCTGCACGTCGGCATAGAACTGGGTGGCGGAAAAACTGCCGCCGACCATGTAGCTTTCGAGCTTGGTCATGTTGATGCCGTTGGTGGCGAAGCCGCCGAGCGCCTTGTAGAGCGCCGCCGGGATATTGCGCACCTGGAAGACAAAAGTCGTCACAACACGCTTGTGCGCACGGCCTGGCCATTTCGGCTTCTTCGCCAGCACGACGAAGCGGGTGGTGTTGTGCTTGGCGTCGGCGACGTTCTTCTTGAGGATTTGCAGGCCGTAGATTTTTGCCGCCAAATTCGTCGCCAGAGCGGCGCGGGATACATCGCCGGCTTCCGCTACTTCGCGCGCGGCGCCCGCGGTGTCGGCGGCGACCACAGCCTTGATGCCGAGCGTGCGGATGATGTTGCGGCATTGGCCGAGCGCGTGGACGTGGCTCTCGACCGTCTTGATCGTCTTGAGCGTCGCGCCGCGCGGCGCCATCAATTGATGCTGCAACGGCAGGAAATATTCGGCGACGATGTGCAGGCCGGACTCCGGCATCAGGTGATGGATGTCGGCGACGCGGCCGGCCACCGAATTGTCGATCGGGATCATGGCGAGCGCGGCGCGGCCGCTGCGTACCGCGGCGAAGGCATCCTCAAACGTCGGACACGGCAGCGGCTCGTAGCCGCGATACGCCTCGCTGCAGGCGATGTGCGAGTTGGCGCCCGGCTCGCCCTGGAATGAGATTTTCTTCCGCTCGCTCATGAATGACTTTTATTTTGGAGCATGATCTTTTCCGAAAACCGGTGACCACTTTTCGGGATCATGCTCCGTGGTTAGCATGGCGCGCGCGGTTTCCAAATCCTCGGGCGTATCGACGCCGAGCGGCACGGTGTCGACGATCGCAACGTCGATGCGCATGCCGGCTTCCAGCGCGCGCAACTGTTCGAGCTTTTCGCGCTGCTCAAGCGTCGACGGCGGCAGCTTGACGAAGCGCTCCAGCGCCGAGCGGCGATAGGCATAAAGCCCGATGTGGTGATAGAGCGGCCCGTCGCCTGAGGGAGCCGCGGCGCGGGTGAAATAGAGCGCGCGCAACCGCGCCGGGCCGGCCGGCGTGCCGACGACCTTGACCACATTGGGATTGGTGCGCTCGCCAGCCTTGGTGATCTCGGCGGCAAGCGTCGCGATATCCACCGCACCGTCGGCGAGCGGCCTGAGCGCGGCGGCGATATCGTCGGGTTTCAGCGTCGGCAGGTCGCCCTGCACGTTGACGACGATTTTTGCAGCCTTCCCCGGATCGACCTTGCCGAGCGCCTCGAAAATCCGGTCGGAGCCGGACAGATGATCGGCTCGGGTCATGACGGCGCGGCCGCCCGACTTATCCACCGCCGCGGCGATTTCGGCCGAGTCGGTCGCGACCACTACCGGGCCGATGCTTGCGGCCTGCGCCCGTCGCATCACATGCACAATCATCGGCACGCCTGCGATTTCGGCGAGCGGCTTGCCCGGCAATCTGGTCGAGACCATGCGGGCGGGGATCAGAATGAGGATATCGGCCATTTGTATGAGCCCGCGGTGGTTATACGGGTTGCAAGCTGCGCCGCAAACCGGCTATTTGTGCACCGCCCACCTCTCCCTGCGCGGAGCCCTTCAGCGATGAATTCGTTCGAAATAAACAAGATTCTCGGTGCCGTGCTGGGAACCTGCCTGCTCTTGCTTGCCGTCCATATCGCCTCCGGCGCCATCTTCACACCGGCGGTCCCGGCCAAGCCCGGCTACGAGATCGCCGTGAAGGAGGAGCAGCCCGCAGGGGGCGGCGGCGCCGCGGCGCCGAAGGAAGTGCCGATCGCACAACTCCTTGCCAGCGCCTCGCCGCAGCAGGGCGAGCAGGCCGCAAAGGTCTGCCTGACCTGCCACAATATGGCGAAGGGCCAGGGTCCTAAGGTCGGCCCTGACCTCTTCGGCGTCGTCGGCCGGGCCGTGGCCTCCGAAGCCGGCTTCAATTATTCGGCAGCGCTGAAGGCCAAGGGCGGCACCTGGACGTTCGACGCACTCAATCCGTGGCTGGCCAACCCGCGCAGGGATGTCCCTGGCACGCTCATGACCTTCGGCGGCGTGCCGAACGAGAAACAGCGCGCCGACATCATCGCCTACCTCAACGCCAATTCCGACAGTCCGCAGCCGCTGCCGAAGGCGGCCGATGCGGCGCCGGCGGCCGGAGACAACGCCACGCCGCCAGCGTCACCGCCGAAATAGGCGGTTCATTACCGGCAGTTCATCTCGGACGCGTACCGCACGCGGATGTGAAGACTATTTCGTCGCGGATTGCGCCGGCACGCTGGCGCCGCAATTCAAAAGCACATAATCACCGGCGTTAGTTGCCGCCTTTGCGGACGATATTGATTGGTGCGCCAAATTGGAGCGTAACGTGAATCGCCGATCCTTGCTGAAATCCGCCGTGCTCGCGCTGGCCGCGCGAGGGTTGCCGCTGCCTTTTTGGCTGACCGCCGCACAGGCGCAAGACAGGAATCAGGACAAGAAATGGCGCCACGGCCTGTCGCTGTTCGGCGACCTGAAATATCCGGAAGGTTTTAAACAATTCGACTACGTCAACGCCAGCGCCCCGAAAGGCGGCACGGCGCGGCAGGTCGCCATCGGCACGTTCGACAACCTGAACATCGTCGTCGCCGGCATCAAAGGCACGATCGCCGCCGGTGTCGGGCTGATCTACGACACCCTCCTGGCCTTCGCGCTCGATGAAGTCACCGGCGCCTACGGACTTCTCGCCGAAGCGGTCAGCTATCCGGACGATTTCTCTTCGGTCTCGTACCGGCTGCGGGCGGAAGCGAAATGGCATGACGGCACGCCGATGACGCCCGAGGACGTGATCTTCTCGTTCGACGCGTTCAAGAAGAACAGCCCGCAGCTCGCCGCCTATTATCGCCACGTGATCAAGGTCGAGAAAACCGGCGAGCGGGAGGTCACCTTCACCTTCGACGGCCCGGGCAATCGCGAACTGCCGCAGATCGTCGGCGAGATCATGGTGCTGCCCAAGCACTGGTGGGAGGGCGCCGACAAGAACGGCAAGAAGCGCGACGTCGCAACCAACACGCTCGAACCGCCGCTCGGATCGGGCGCCTATCGCATCAAGGATTTCACCGCCGGCCGCACCATCGTCTACGAGCGTGTCAACGATTATTGGGGCAAGAACCTCGCCAGCAGCGTCGGCGTCAACAATTTCGACCAGCTGCGCTTCGACTACTTTCGCGACACCACGGTGGCGCTCGAAGCCTTCAAGGCCGATACGGTGGACTGGCGGGTCGAGAACGTTGCCAAGAACTGGGCCACCGCTTACGACTTTCCTGCGGTCGCCGACAAACGCGTGCTGCTCAAGGAATTTCCGATCAACTCGCGCGGCGTGATGCAGGCCTTCGCCTTCAATATTCGCCGCCCCAAGTTTGCCGATCCACGCCTGCGCCGCGCCTTCAACTACGCATTCGATTTCGAGGAGATGAACCGGCAGATCTTCTACGGACAGTACAAACGCGTCGACAGCTATTTCGCGGGTACCGAGCTCGCCTCGACCGGCCTGCCCGGCGGCCGCGAGCTGGAAATCCTGCAAACCGTGCGCGACAAGGTTCCGCCGGAGGTGTTCACCACGTCCTATGCCAATCCGGTCGGCGGCAATCCGGAGGCGGTGCGCAACAATCTGCGCGAGGCGCTGCGGCTCCTCAAGGAAGCCGGATACGAAGTCCGCAATCAGCAGCTCGTCGACAGCAAGACCGGCGAGCCCTTCAGGGTGGAGCTGCTCGCCGAGGAGCCGAGCTCGGAGCGCATATTCCTGTTCTATAAGCCATCGCTCGAGCGACTGGGCATCGGCGTGTCGGTGCGCACGGTGGACGACACGCAGTACGAGAACAGGCTGCGCAGCTGGGATTTCGACATTGTCATCATGACGCGCGGCGAGTCGCTGTCGCCGGGCAACGAGCAGCGCGGTTATTGGGGCTCGCAGGCCGCCGACCAGCCGGGCTCGCTCAACTGGATCGGCATCAAAAATCCGGCGGTCGACGCCATGATCGATGCGGTCATTTTCGCCAAGAGCCGCGACGACCTGGTCGCCGCCACCCACGCGCTCGACCGCGTGCTGTTGTGGAACCATTACGTCGTGCCGCAGTGGACCTACCCCTACGAGCGCAGCGCCCGCTGGGACCGCTTCGGCTATCCCGACCCGTTGCCGAAATACGCGGCATCCGCGTTCCCGACGGTGTGGTGGTGGGACGCCGACAAAGCGGCCAAGACGGGATCGCATTCGTGATTTTTGCCACGCGCCCCACCCGGCGGCGCGTGCTTGCGCTCGCGGCCGGGTCGGCGACGGGATTTTTGGCGCTTCCCTCTGCTTCGTTGCACGCGCGTGCCGACGACTCGATCGAGTCGCATGGCCTCTCGGCGTTCGGCGATCTCGCCTATCCGGCCGACTTCCAGCACTTCCGTTACGTCGATCCCAACGCGCCGAAGGGCGGCAGCTTTTCGCAGATCGGGCCGAACCGGCAGTTCAACCAGAATTTTCTCACCTTCAACTCGCTCAACAGCTACATCCTCAGGGGCGACGCGGCGCAGGGCATGGAGCTGACCTTCGCCACGCTGATGGTGCACTCTGGCGACGAGCCGGACGCCATGTACGGCCTCGCCGCCGAAAAAGTGCGGCGTTCCGGCGACGGGCTCACCTATCAGTTCTTCATCCGCCCGCAGGCAAAATTCCACGACGGCTCGCGGCTGACCGCCCACGACGTCGCCTTCTCGCTCAACATCTTGAAAGAGAAAGGCCATCCGCTGATCAGCCAGTCGCTGCGCGATTTTGTGGGTGCTAAGGCTGACGACGATACCAGCGTCACCACAAGCTTCGCGCCGAAGCGCGCCCGCGACGTGCCGCTGTTCGTCGCCGGCTTGCCGATTTTCTCCCGCGCCTATTACGCGACGAAACCGTTCGACGAATCCACTCTCGACGTGCCGCTCGGCTCCGGCGCCTACAAGGTCGGCCGCTTCGAGCCCGGCCGTTTCATTGCGTTCGAGCGCGTCAAGGACTGGTGGGGCGCCGATCTCCCGGTGTCGCGGGGCCAGAACAATTTCGACGTCGTGCGCTTCGAATATTACCGCGACCGCGACGTCGGCTTCGAAGGCTTCACCGCCGGCACTTATCTGTTCCGCGAAGAATTCACCTCGCGCATCTGGGCGACCCGCTACGATTTCCCGGCGATCAAGGCCGGCAAGGTCAAGAAGGACGTGCTGCCCGACGACACGCCGTCGGGCGCGCAGGGCTGGTTCATCAATACGCGGCGGCCGAAATTCGCCGACCGGCGCGTGCGCGAGGCGCTCAACGACGCCTTCGATTTCGAATGGACCGACAAGACCATCATGTACGGTTCCTACGAGCGCACGGTGTCGGTGTTTCAGAACTCCGAGATGATGGCGCAAGGCGCGCCAGGCGCCGAGGAGATCGCGCTATTGGAACCGTTCCGCGACAAGCTGCCGGCGGAAGTGTTCGGCGCGCCCTATGTGCCGCCGGTCACCGACGGCACCGGACAGAACCGAGAGCAGCTGCGTCACGCCGCACAGCTGCTCAAGGAGGCCGGCTGCACGATCGTCGACGGCAAGCGCATGCTGCCGAACGGCGAACGCCTGACGATCGAGTTCCTGCTCGACGAGGCGACCTTCGAGCCGCACCACGCGGCGCTCATCAAAAATCTCGCCGTGCTCGGCATCGACTCAAGCATCCGCCTCGTCGATCCGGTGCAATACCGCGCCCGCCGCGACGGCTTCGACTTCGACATCACCGTCGACCGCTTCGGCTTTTCCGCAACCCCGGGTGATTCGCTGCGCACGTTCTTCTCGTCGCAGGCCGCGGCGCTGAAAGGTTCCAACAACCTCGCCGGCATCGCGGAACCCGCGGTCGATGCCTTGATCGACGCCATCATCGCCGCGCAGACCCGACCGGCGCTGACCAGCGCCTGCCGGGCGCTCGACCGCGTCATCCGCGCCGGCCGCTACTGGATTCCGCAGTGGTACAAGGCGTCCCATTGGATCGCCTATTGGGACGTTTTCGGCCGTCCCGCGGCGCAGCCGCGCTACTTCCGCGGCATTCCCGATACCTGGTGGTATGACACCGGCAAGACAGCGAAAAACGTAAAACCCGGGTAGTGTGCCGCTCAGTGGCCGCTTCTTGCGAGCGAGCCCGTAGTTCCGTACAAATATCGGCCGGATCAAAATGACCGCATACATCATCCGCCGCATTCTATTCATGATTCCCACGATTTTCGGGATCATGCTGGTGTCGTTCGTCGTGGTGCAATTCGCGCCAGGCGGGCCGGTGGAGCGCGTCATCGCACAACTCTCAGGCAGCGATACCGGGGCGACCTCGCGCATTTCCGGCTCCTCCGGCGACTTCGGCACGCGGGGCATGCAAGGCGGCGCCCAGGGCGACATCAATTCGAAATATCGCGGCGCCCAGGGACTCGACCCGGAATTCATCAAAAGCCTGGAAAAGCAGTTCGGCTTCGACAAGCCGGCCTATGAGCGCTTTTTCATCATGCTCGGCCACTATGTGCGGTTCGATTTCGGCAAGAGCTATTTTCGCGACGTCTCCGTGATCCAGCTCATCAAGGAGAAGCTGCCGGTCTCGATCTCGCTCGGCATCTGGATGACGCTGTTGAGCTACCTGATCTCGATTCCGCTCGGCATCCGCAAGGCGGTGCGCGACGGCTCGCCGTTCGACACCTGGACCTCCGGCGTCATCATCATCGGCTATGCCATCCCCGGATTCCTGTTCGCGATCCTGCTCATCATCCTGTTCGCCGGCGGCTCGTTCTTCCAGATTTTCCCGCTGCGCGGGCTGACCTCCGACGGCTGGGCGCAATTTCCGCTGTGGCACAAGATCCTCGATTACTTCTGGCATCTGACGCTGCCGATCATTTCCATGGGACTCGCCGCCTTCGCCACCATGACGCTGCTGACCAAGAACTCGTTCCTCGAAGAACTGCGCAAGCAATATGTGCTCACCGCGCGCGCCAAGGGCTGCTCCGAGACCCAGGTGCTCTACGGCCACATTTTCCGCAACGCCATGATGCTGGTGATCGCCGGCTTTCCGGCCGCCTTCGTCAGCGCATTCTTTGCCGGCTCGCTATTGATCGAGACGATATTCTCGCTCGACGGGCTGGGCCTGCTGAGCTTCGAAAGCGTGCTCAATCGCGACTATCCGGTAGTGTTCGCCAATCTCTACATTTTCGCCCTCGTCGGCCTGGTCGTAAATCTGATTTCCGACCTGACCTATACCTGGATCGATCCGCGCATCGATTTCGAGACGCGGGAGGTCTGAGGTGGACGACAAGACCACCCTCCGCGAAGACAGCGGTCGGCCTCGCGACCCTGCGGCCCCGCTGCCGGCATTGACGCCGGACATCGAGCCGGCGGGCCCGCTTGGGCTGGCGCCGCGCATCCGTTTTGAATTGTCGCCGATCAACATCCGGCGCTGGTACAATTTCAAGGCCAACCGGCGCGGCTATTGGTCGTTGTGGTTCTTCCTCGTGCTGTTCGTGCTCACGCTGTTCGCCGAGTTTATCGCCAACGACAAGCCGCTGTTCATCCACTACGACGGCAAGAATTACTTCCCGGTGATCTTCACCTATCCGGACACCGAATTCGGCGACGATCTCGGCACAGCGGCCGATTACCGCGATCCGCACCTGCAGGCCTTCCTCGACGAACACCATGCCATCGAGATCTGGCCGCTGATCAAATTCTCCTACAAGACCATCAACGACAATCCGCCGTCCGCGTTTCCGTCGAAGCCCACTTGGCTGTTGAACCAGAAGGATTGCGATTTTGCCGCCAAGAACGGCTACGGCCGCTGCGGCAAGCTCGAATACAGCTGGCTCGGCACCGACGATCAGGGCCGCGACGTGCTGGCGCGGCTGATCTACGGCTTCCGGCTGTCGGTGCTGTTCGGCCTGGTACTGACCATCGTGTCGTCGGTCATCGGCGTCGCCGCCGGCGCGGTACAGGGCTATTTCGGCGGCTGGACCGATCTCTTGTTCCAACGCTTCATCGAAATATGGACCTCGGTGCCGGAGCTCTATCTGCTTCTGATCATCTCCTCGGTGCTGGTGCCGGGCTTCTTCGTGCTGCTTGGCATTCTCTTGCTGTTTTCCTGGGTGCGCCTGGTCGGCCTGGTGCGCGCCGAGTTTTTGCGCGGGCGCAATTTCGAATATATCCAGGCGGCGCGTGCGCTCGGCGTGTCCAACCGGGTCATCATGTTCCGCCACCTGTTGCCGAACGCCATGGTGGCGACCATGACGTTTTTGCCGTTCATCATGTCGTCGTCGGTGATGACGCTGACCGCGCTCGACTTCCTCGGCTTCGGCCTGCCGCCAGGCTCGCCCTCACTCGGCGAATTGCTGTCGCAGGGCAAGGCCAACGTGCAGGCGCCGTGGCTCGGCCTGACCGGCTTCTTCACCGTGGCGCTGATGCTGTCGCTATTGATCTTCATCGGCGAGGCGGTGCGCGACGCGTTCGATCCGCGAAAGACATACGCATGACCGAGCCGCTCCTTTCCGTCCGCGATCTCTCCATCGCCTTCCGCCGCAGCGGCAGCGGCGGGCAGGAGACGCTCGCGGTCGACCATGTCTCGTTCGATATCGCCAAGGGCGAGACGTTGGCACTGGTCGGGGAATCCGGTTCCGGCAAATCGGTCACGGCGCTGTCGATCCTGAAACTCCTGCCCTACCCCGCGGCGCGCCATCCCTCGGGCGAGATCGTCTTCAAGGAACGCGATCTCCTGCGCCTGGGCGAGCGCGACATCCGGCAAGTGCGCGGCGACGACATCACCATCGTGTTCCAGGAGCCGATGACCTCGCTCAATCCGCTGCACACCATCGAGAAGCAGATCGGCGAGATTTTGCTGCTGCACCGTGGTCTCACCGGCGCCGCGGCGCGCGCCCGCACACTCGAAGTCTTGACCCAGGTCGGCATTCCCGATCCGCAGTCGCGGCTCAACAGCTATCCGCATCAACTCTCCGGCGGCCAGCGCCAGCGCGTCATGATCGCCATGGCGCTCGCCAACGAGCCCGATCTCTTGATCGCCGACGAGCCGACCACCGCGCTCGACGTCACAGTGCAGGCCCAGATCATCGCGCTGTTGAAGGACATCCAAAAACGGCTCGGCATGTCGCTTTTGTTCATCACCCACGATCTGGGCATCGTGCGCAAGCTCGCCGACCGCGTCTGCGTGATGAAGGACGGCAAGATCGTCGAGGCGGGCACGGTGTCGCGCGTGTTTGCGGCGCCCGAGCATCCGTACACCCAGGCACTGCTCGCCGCCGAGCCAAAACCCGATCCGGCGCCGCTGCAACCCGACGCACCCGTAGTGCTGGAGGCCGAGCACATCAAAGTCTGGTTTGCGCTCACCCGCGGCGTGCTGCGCAAGGTGGTCGGTCATGTCAAAGCCTGCGACGGCATCAGCATCACGCTGCACCAGGGCGAGACGCTCGGCATCGTCGGCGAATCCGGCTCCGGCAAGTCGACCTTGGGGCGCGCGATTTTGCGCCTGATCTCGTCGGAAGGCTCGATCGTGTTCATGGGCAGCGAGCTGCAGAACCTTCGCTTCAAGGAGATGCTGCCGTTCCGCCGCGACATGCAGATCGTGTTCCAGGATCCTTATGGCTCACTGTCACCGCGCATGTCGGTCGCCGACATCATCAAGGAAGGCCTCAAGGTCCATCACCCGAAGATGAGCGACCGCGAACGCGATCAGCGCGTCATCCAGGCGCTCAACGATGTCGGCCTCGATCCCGAATTGCGCTTCCGCTTTCCCCACGAATTTTCCGGCGGGCAGCGCCAACGCATCGCGGTAGCGCGCGCCGTGGTGCTGGAACCGCACTTCATCGTGCTCGACGAGCCGACCAGCGCGCTCGACATGCTGATCCAGGCGCAGATGGTCGATCTGTTGCGCGATCTGCAGAAGCGGCGCAACCTGACTTATCTGTTCATCTCGCATGACCTGCGCGTCGTCGCCGCGCTGTCGAGCCGACTGATCGTGATGCGTCACGGCCAGGTGGTCGAGGCCGGCGATGCCGCCGAGCTGTTCCGCAATCCGAAGAGCGACTATACGCGCGCTTTGTTCGCCGCCGCGTTCAATCTCGACACCGCGCCCGCGGGCGTAGTGGCCGAATGAGCAAATGGCGAATGCCGTCATTCCGGGGCGCGGGCAGTAGCCCGCGAGCCCGGAATCCATATTCACACGCGGTGGTTATGGATTCCGGACTCGCCGCGTTGCGGCGATCCGGAATGACGGCCGCGCTTGCCATTGCTCTCATGCTGGCAGGGCACGCCGTGGCGCAGGACCGCGATCGCTCGATGGCGGCTGTCGCGGAAATTCCGCTCACCGGTGACGATGGCCAGCAAGTGGCCAATCATGCCGTGAAGCTGTTGGGGCCGATCGATAAATTGCCCGGCGTGGTGACGGTCGGCAATCCGAACGGCAAGACGGCGCTGGTCGAATTCTACGATCTCAATTGCCCGTATTGCCGGATCGCGTCTTCCGATATCGCCGACATGGTCGATCTCGACCGAGAGCTCAAGCTCGTGCTGGTGCCATTCCCGGTGCTCGGCATCCCATCGATCACGGCGAGCCGGGTCGAGCTCGCGGTGGCGAAGCTCGGCACGCCGCAGCAATTCTACGATTTCCACCGCAAAGTTTACGCCCAGCGCGGAGTCGCCGACGGCGCACGTGCATTGCAAATCGCGCACGGGCTCGGCCTCGACGCCAAGGCGCTGACCAAGCTCGCCGGCAGCGACGGAATCACCGAAACGATGATAGCCCACGTGCGGCTCGGCAATTCGCTCGGCCTTGCCGCCACGCCGTCCTTCATCATCGACGGCGTCGCCATCCTCGGCTATCCCGGCCGCTACCGGCTGCAGGCGATCGTCGATGCGTCGGACGCCTGCGGCAAGGTCGTCTGCTGAAACGATTGCCGCGGACCCCTGGCGCGCGACGCGCGACCATACGTCCCAGATGCCATCGTCCCGGCTTTCGCGTCGCGACCGGGTCGGATAGCGTTGCAACACACGCCGCGGAAGCGTGCTGCCGGGAATACACGTCCATGCAACCTCATCGTCGACAGATTTTGACCATGGCCGCCGGCGCATTGGCGCTACCGGCCGTTTCGCGCAGGGTTTTGGCCGAGAGCTTTCCGTCGCGGCCCGTCACCGTCATCGTGCCGTTTGCGCCGGGCGCCCTGAACGACATCGTCGCGCGCCTGGTCAGCGACGTGATGGGCAAGACGCTGGGCCAGCCCGTCGTGGTCGAGAACCTCACCGGCGCCGACGGTACCATCGCCACCAATCGCGTCGCCCGTGCCACGCCTGACGGCTACACCATCGTCATCGGCAACTGGAACACCCATGTCGCCAACAGCCTGATCTATTCGCTGCAATACGACATGACGAAAGATTTCGTGCCGGTGATGCTGCTGCCGGCGGCACCGATGGTGCTGATCGCCAAGAAGGCAACGCCGGCAACCGACCTAAAATCCTTCATCGCCTGGCTCAAGGCCAATCCCGACAAGGCGTCCGTGGGCACCGCCGGCGTCGGCAGTCCGCCGCATATGCTGGCGCTATTGTTTCGGCAACGGACCGAGACCCAGTACGGCCTCATTCCCTATCGCGGCGCGGGACCCGCGATGCAGGACGTCATCGCCGGCCAGATCGACGCCACCTTCATCACCGTCGCGCCGGCGCTGCCGCAGATCGCGTCAGGCAACGTCAAGGTCTTCGGGCTTACGGCGCCTAAGCGCATGGCCGCGGCGGCGGACATCCCGACCATGGATGAGGCCGGGCTGCCGAACTTTTATTTCTCCTATTGGTCGGGGCTTTACGCGCCGCGCGGTACGCCGCCGGACGTCGTGCGCGCCATCGGCGCCGCTGCCGTCGCCGCCATGAACGACCCGCAGGTTCGCCAGAAGCTCGAACTCGCAGGCTTTTGTCACGCCAGCCGCCGATCAGCAGACCGCGCAGGCGCTGGCGGAGCTGCAGCGCGCCGAGATCGCCAAGTGGTGGCCGATCATCAAGGCCGCCGACATCAAAGCCAATTGAGACTTAGCCGGCTGCACCGGCGTTCGCGGGGACGGCCCGCGGCCGCTACCGCGCTTTACCCAACAGCTCGGCGACCGGCACGCCGGAGGCGATCTTGGCTTCCCGCGCCTCTTCGGCCACGACATTGCGCTGCGCCCGTCGCAGCACCTCGGCGGCGCGCTCGCGCGGGATGAAACAGACGCCGGTTTCGTCGGCGAGCACCAGGTCGCCGGGATTGACGGTGATGCCGCAGATCGCGACCGGCTTGTTGACGGCGATGGTCTGCACCCGCCACTTGCCGGTGATCGGGCTGACGCTGCGCGACCAGATCGGATAGCCGATGCCGCGGGAATGATCGACGTCGCGCGCGCCGCCGTCGACGATGGCGCCGATCTCACCCTGCCGACGACCGATGGTGGCGGAAATACCGCCGAGATTGGAAACCTGGTCGACGCCCTGCAGCACGACGACGTCGCCTCTTTCCGCGAGATTATGCGCTTCGATTTCGCCTAAGCCCGAAACGCCGGCTTTGACCTTTTCGGCAGCCGGCGCATCCGCCGGCACATTGCGCACAGTGAGCGCCCGGCCGACGATGCGCGCCTTCGGATCGGTCGGGCGGAGCACCGCGGCCGGCACGGCACCGGCGATGCCGAGCTCATCCATGGCGTCGGACGCGATGCCGGTGAGATCCGGCAGTGCGCGGAAGCCGTCGAGAATATCCGCCGGCAGCACCGGCAGCTCCAACGTGCCGAAGGCGTCCGCCGGAAGCTTGCCGAGCGTCTGTTTCGCCATGACGTCTACTTAGAAGCCAAACAGCTTGGTCGGATTATCGACCAACATCAACTTGCGGGTGCGTGCGTCGGGCGCGATTTCGGCGATGAGATCGGTCAGTTGGCCGTCGTTGGGCACCTCGCCCGGCTTGTGGTTCGGATGCGGCCAGTCGGTGCCCCAGACGATGCGTTCGGGCGCGTGGGTGGCGAGCGCGCGCGAAAATGGCAAGGTTTCTTCGTAAGCGTGCGGATGCTTGGTGATGCGGTCGCTGCCGGACAGTTTGACCCAGAAATTGCCGCGGTCGAGCAAACGCAACAGCCTCCGAAACGCCGCGCCGTTCAAGCCTTCGGCGATATCGATACGCCCCATATGGTCGATCACCACCGGCGCCTCGATCGCGGCGATGAAATCGTAGTAATCGACGAGGCCATTGCCGCCGACGTGATTGGCGACGTGCCAGCCGTAGGGCGCGACCTTCTCGATGATCCTGTTCATGTCGTCGCGCGGCCGCGGCGCGCCGCCGTGCGGAAAATACCAATGCAGCCGCACGCCGCGCACGCCGGCGTCGTCGAGCCGCTCCACCTCGTCGTCCGGCGTCGTCGGCTCCAACAGCGCGACACCGCGATAATTGCCCTTGCCGGCTTCGAGCAGGTCGACCAGGACGCGGTTATCGCTGCCGTGCGCCGTCGATTGCACGAACACGCCGCGCTGGAAGCCGAGAAATTCGTGCAGCCGGAACAGATCCTCCTTGGAGGCGTCGGTCGGCGTGAACGGCCGGTTCGGCGCATAGGGAAATTTGCTGTGCGGCCCGAACACGTGAAAATGCGAGTCGCACGACAGCGGCGGCAGCGTGATGCTCGGCTTTTTCGGGTTCGGGTCGTGCGGCGGAATGGTCGGGGTCAGGTCGTCGGGACGGATGGCCATTGGTGCTCTTTCAAGAATTCAATCACAACGCGCGGTCATGCCGCCATCTACCACAATTTCGGTGCCGGTGATGAAGCGGGCTTCATCGGAAGCCAAAAATAATACGGCGGCCGCCGTATCGCGCCCGTCCCCCATGAAACCGAGCGGGATGCGCGCCACGCGGGATTTGAGCAAGGCCTCGACGTCGCCGCCGGTGCGCTGCTTGGCCAGGCGCGCTTCCACCATGGGGGTGTGCATCTGGCCGGGAATCACCGTGTTCACGCGGATACCGTTGGCGGCATATTGCACCGCCGTCACCCGCGAGAACTGGATCACCGCGGCCTTGGCCGAAGCGTAGCCGATCTGCGGCG
Source organism: uncultured Alphaproteobacteria bacterium (assembly GCA_963724715.1). Classification (GTDB taxonomy): domain Bacteria; phylum Pseudomonadota; class Alphaproteobacteria; order Rhizobiales; family Xanthobacteraceae; genus BOG-931. The sequence continues at coordinate 582,323 of CAVRVV010000010.1, forward strand.
CGCCGGTATAGCGCGTGCCCGAAGCCGACGCCGTGTTGACGATGGCGCCGCCGCCTTGCGCGATCATGACCGGGATGACGTGGCGGCAGCTAAGAAAAACGCTCTTGAGATTGTAGTCGATCTGACGGTCGAACGTTTCTTCCGACATTTCCGCGACGCCGCCGGCGGCCGAGCCGCCAACATTGTTGACGAGAATGTCGATGCGGCCGAAAACCTTGCGGCATGATTCCGTCATATCGCGGACCTGCGCGTCGTCGAGCACGTCGCCGACATGAGTCGCGATCTCGCCGTCGTTGCCGACGCGCGCGACCGTCTCCGCCATCGAATCGGCATCCTTGTCGACCGCGAAAACCTTGGCGCCCTCGCGCGCAAACAGCACCGCCGCGGCGCGGCCATTGCCCCAGCCCGGCCCGATACAGCCGGCGCCGCTAATCAGCGCTACTTTTCCCGCAAGACGTCCAGGCACGTGACCAACTATCCCCAAAGCTCTTTGGTCGCGAGCTTGGCACCTTCGGCGAGCACCTGCAATTTGGCCCAGGCGATTTGTGGATGAATGCGGCCGCCGAGCCCGCAATCGGTGCCGGCGACGACATTCTCGCGGCCGACCACCTTGGCATAGCGCACGATGCGGTCGGCGACGACTTGGGGATGCTCGACGATGTTGGTGGCGTGGCTGACCACGCCGGGAATGAGCAGCTTGCCGTCGGGCAGTTTTGCGTCCTGCCACACCCGCCATTCGTGCTCGTGGCGGACATTGCCGGCTTCGACCGAATAGGCGCCGGCGTTGACGCTCAGCACCAAGTCGACGATGTCCTTGAGCGGAATGTCGGTGGTGTGCGGGCCGTGCCAGCTGCCCCAACAAATGTGGAAGCGGATGCGGTCGGCCGGCAGTCCGCGCAGCGCGTGATTGAGCGCCTCCATGCGCACTTGCTCGAATTTCTTGAATTCCTTGAGCGGCGGCTCGGGATTGATCATGTCCCAATTGTCCGGCAGGCTCGGATCGTCGATCTGCAACACGATACCGGCATCGACGATGGCCTTGTATTCGTCGCGCATGGCGTCAGCCGAGGCGAACAAGAACTCCTCTTCGGTCTTGTAATAGAGGTCGACGCCGCGGGCGAAGCTGCCCGGGCCGATCGAGCACATGAAGCCTTCCTCGGCGCCGGCCGCGGCCAGCGCCTTTTTCAGATTGTCGATATCGGCCTGCAGCGCCGCATGGCCGGTATATTTGATCGGCCCGGTGCAGGCCGGCCGCCCCACCGGCCGTCGCGCCGCGCTCCCCATAAGACTGCCGCTCGATTCCGGATCGAGATAAAACTCGCCGAATTTCTGCCAGTCGCGGCGGTTGGCGAACGAGGTCAGCGCCAAGTCGGCGACAGTTGATTTCTTATGCTGGGTTTCGTGCGCGGCAGCGGCAGGGCTACCCGCCGGCGAAAACCCCGACATCCGGGCGAAGGCGTAATTCCACCATGCCCCGTAATCGTAGGAGCCGCCCACCGGTTTGCCGAACTCGCCGTCATCGGGAATGTCGACACCGAGCTCGCGCTGCTTCTTGACCACATCCGCAACCGACGCCGCGAGGCATTGCGCGTAAGCCGCATCGCCTTTGCTTTCGCCGACGGCAATTGCCTTGCTCATGGCGATGAGGTTCGCCGGCCGCGACAAGCTACCGGCGTGCGTGGTGAGGATTCTGTCAGTACTGCGTTTCATTGTCCGGTCCCAACTCAGCGAATGTTAGTGGAGAGCCAAGGGCGGCGCCAGCGCGTGTCAAAGCGCACAGACATTTGCTCCCTCTCCCCATAGGGGAGAGGGTCGGGGTGAGGGGGTTCGGAAATTTCAGAACATAACTCGATCGTCCGAGCCCCCTCATCCTGTCCTTCTCCCCTCTGGGGAGAAGGGACGCAGCGGCCATTCACTCGCCAGACCAAGCCGCATTCTCAAGCGTGGGCTGAAGGAAAGCCGGCCCGCGGCGTCACCGTCAGATCAGCGGCCCCGGATTATTCCGGTATTTTTTCACGATGGCGTCGGCCGTCATATAGGCCAGCGCCTGGATGGTCAGCGTCGGGTTGAAGCCCGCGCCCATGGTCGGGAAGGTCGACGAGCCGACCAGGAACAGATTGGGGTGATCCCAGGTCTGGCTGTATTTGTTGACGACCGAATCCTTCGGGTCAGAGCCCATGCGGGTGCCGCCTTCATGATGCGCGCCCGGCGCGCCGGCCGGGCTGACCGGCGCCGGCCAGACTTGCGGGCCGCCCATGGCGCGGCCGATCTCGACCAGCTTGTTCTGCACGAACGCGACTCGTCGCTTTCTCGTTCGGCCGCCGCCAGTCGTAGGTGACGCGCGGCGCCGGCATGCCCCAGGCGTCGCGCACATTGGGATCGAGATCGATGGTCTGGTCCGGATACGGCAGGTTCTCGGTCTGCGCCACCATGGCGCCGTGCCGCGCATAGGCCTTGGCGAAGAAGTCGCGGTATTTTGCGCCCCATTTCGGTACGCCGGGCGGCGTGGCGATGGTCGAGGCGGCGATCGGGCCGCCTTGCAGGTTCGGCGTGCCGATCGAGAGTTGCGCGCCGCGGATGAAGCCTAAGCCGGCGTGGTCGAAATTGTCGGCGTTGAAGTCGTCGATGGTGTGCTTCTGGGCGCTCGGGCCCATGAAGTTGTTGATGTAGCGGTCGTCGAAGGTGACGAACACGTTCGCCATCATGTGCGCCATGATGTGCTTGCCGAGGTGCCCGCTCGAATTGGCCAGCCCGTTCGGGAATTTATCGGTCTTCGACAGCAGCATCAGCCGCGTATTGTCGTAGATGAACGGCGCAACGATGACGATGTCGGCTTCGATGGTGTTGTCGGTGCGGCCGGGGCCGTAATACGACACGCCCGTGACTTTGCCGGTGTTGTCGCTGTTGACGCGATAGCACATGGCGCCGGTGAGGAGCTTGAAATTGCCGGTGGCGTCGGCCTCGGGCAATTTGGTGACCAGGATCGACGATTTGGCGCCGACGTGGCAGCCGAACGCCTGGCAGAAGCCGCAATAGGTGCAGCCCGGCCGGTTGTTGTAGGGCACCGAAGCGATGGCGCGCGGCGACGAGAACGGATGCAAGCCGAGTTTTTTGGCGCCAGCCTCGAACAAGATCGCCGACTGATCGACCAAAAGCGGCGGCAGCGGATATTCACGGCTGCGCGGCGCCTCGAAGACGTTGCCGCCGGCGATCGTCTTGCCTTGCAGGTTGCCGGCCTTGCCCGATACGCCGAGCTCGTACTCGGCCTGGTCGTAGAACGGCTCGAGCTCGGCGTAGCTCAGCGGCCAGTCGACCAGCGAGGAATCCTGCGGGATCGCCGACGTGCCGTAACGCTCGATGGTTTTGCTGCGCACGCGGAAATCGTCCTCGTGCATGCGCCATGACAGCGTGCCGTAATGCACCGTACCGCCACCGGCCTGGTTGCCGTTGTTCAGGCTCGGCATCGGATTGGCGCGCGCATTGCCGTTCGGCCGCCAGGTGACCGGATCGGTCTTGATATTGGGGCGCAAATCCTGGCGCTCGAAATAGCGCAGCTCGTCATGGGGCTCAAAATCCGCCGTCTTGAGCCGCGGGCCGCGCTCGAGCCCGATCACCTTCATGCCGGCCTTGGCGAGTTCGGCGGCGATGATGCCACCGGCCGCGCCGACACCAATGATCACGACATCGGTTTTCTCGGTTGCCATGGCTCAACCCTCCCTGCTCTTCGCCCGCGACTGCAGGCCGATGATGGGCTCGCGCGTGAACGCTTTCTGGCTTTGCATGTCCTCCTCGGTGAAGATCGGCTGCGCGCCCGGGAAACCGACGAGGCGCCAGCCGGCAAAGTCCTTGTTGCCGCCGTAGATCGGGTCGGCGAACATGCCTTCCATGGTGTGGGTGCGCAGCGTGCTGAAGAATGCTTGCGCGGTCGGCCACACGAAGGCCGGCGCCTTGCCCTGCTCCAGCGCGGTGATGGTTTCATCCTGTTGTTCCGCCGTGAGCCTGCGGAACGGCTTGCCGTAAGTTTGCGTGCAATGGGCGTCGAGCTGGATGACGCCAGTCCGGTAGAAGTCCTGCTGGTCGGAATAGGCGCCGGAAAGCGCGAGATCGATGTAGTTCAGGACGCCGGCGTCGGTCGCCCCCGGCAGGCCCGGTGCGCCCGGCATCAAGCGCTCGGTGAACGCGGTGATGGTGCGCGAATCGTCGTCGTTGAAGAACGCGCCGTGGCCGCCGCTCATGTCATGCATGACATGAGTGGCGTGGTCCTTTACCGGCGCATCCATCGCCGCATGGTGCTGGTGATTGCTTTTGGCGAGCGCGTCCGGAACCAACGCCGTGGTAGCGGCGGCACCGGCGCCCAGCGCGACCAGGAACGCACGGCGGCCTTCATCATGCTTTGACATGAGTCCTCCTCCCTTGTGCTCCGGCACCGATGCGCCTGTGCGGCAACGATCGGCGGAGCGAGGCTGGGGCGCGTCTTGAGATGCGTGGCCTCCAGCGCGTCAAGACTGTGCCTTTTACGCGTCTGCGACAAGCCGCGAACTGCGCATGTGTCGTGGCGTCGGAACTGCGGCGTATGCAGAGCGGGTTCGGGCAATTCATGTGAGACGGCCGAGAAAACGGCCCGATCAGGTTAAAGCCATTGCTTCCAACCGCTTGCTAGACTGACCAACGTCCCCGGCGTAACAAGGGCGGCAACCGGGAGCCTTAACACGATGCTTGCGGAACTATCGGTATCGCTCTGGCGCGGCGGCAAGGACGGCCGCTACGAGACCTATAGCGTGCCGCGACGCGAGAGCCAGACCGTGCTCGACGTCGTGACTTTCGTGCAGCGCCATATCGACCCGACCTTGTCGTATCGTTTCGCCTGCCGGGTCGGCGTCTGCGGCTCCTGCGCCATGACGGTCAATGGCAAGCCGCGCTGGACCTGCCGCACCCATGTGGCGAAAGTCGCCGGCAGCGGACGCCTCGAGATCGGCCCGTTGGAAAACCTGCAGGTCATCAAGGATTTGGCGACCGACATGCAGCCGTTCTTTGAGAAGTGGCAAAAGGCTCAAGGTGTTTTTGCGCCGTCGAAGACAAGGCACGATGAAATCGAGCAAATCCGTCCCGACAGCCCGGCGCGGCGCTTGGTCGACGCGGCGATCGAATGCATCAATTGCGGCGTCTGTTACGCCGCCTGCGATACGGTGCGCTGGAACCAGGATTATTTCGGCCCGGCGGCGCTGACCCGGACGTGGACGCTGGTCAACGACGAACGCGATGCCGGCGGCGCCGCGCGCCTGCAAGCGGTGGCGGCGGCGGGCGGTTGCCACGCTTGCCACTCGCATCAATCCTGCCAGGAGCTTTGCCCGCAGGCGCTCAATCCCACCGCTGCCATCGCCGGGCTCAAGCGCCGCACCACGGCGGCGTATCTCAAGGGCGAGATTAAGGCATGAATGTCCGGCTCTATGTGTGGCAGCGGGCGACGGCGGCGCTGATAGCGCCGCTCGTTCTCGTCCACATCGCCGTCATCTTCTACGCCACGCGTAAAGGCATGACGGCGGCGGATATTCTGTCGCGCACCCACGGCAGTATTGTCTGGGCGTCGTACTACGGACTTTTCGTGGCTGCCGCTTCCATTCATGCCGCGATCGGCGTGCGCAATGTCTTGACCGAGTGGTCGTCCCTTCACGATCGCCGCGCCGGTCTGTTTGCCATTGTATTCGGATTGCTTTTAGCGGCGCTCGGTGTTCGCGCGGTTTATGCCGTGGTGCTGTCGTGATCGCGCGGGCAATAAAACATCGCGGGAGCGCGCTGTGGATCGCGGCCTTGGTACATCGGCTGTCGGGTCTTGCCTTGGCGATTTTCCTGCCGCTGCATTTTCTGGCACTTGGGCTGGCCATCGACGGCGAGGCGAAACTTGAAAGTTTCTTGCGCTGGACCGATCAGCCGCTGGTGAAATTTGCCGAAAGCGGGCTGGTTTTCCTGCTCACGGTTCATCTGCTCGGCGGCTTGCGCGTTTTGGTGATCGAAAACCTCGATTGGCACGACGGCCAGAAGCAGCTGGCGACGCTGGCAGCGGCGGTGTCCGCGATTATCGCATTCATTTTCCTGGCGCGGGTGTTTTGAGAATGAACGTCGAACGCCTCAAGACCGACATTCTGATCCTCGGCGCCGGCGGCGCCGGACTGTTTGCGGCGTTGCACGCCTTGAAGGCCAACCCCGATCTCGACATCACCATCGTCAGCAAGGGCTTGCTCGGCAAATGCGGCTGCACCCGCATGGTGCAAGGCGGCTACAACGTAGCGCTCAATCCCGGCGACTCCATCGAGCGTCATTTCATGGACACCATCGAAGGCGGCAAATGGCTGCCGCACCAGGAACTGGCCTGGACGCTGGTCACCAAGGCCGTCGAGCGCGTGCAGGAGCTGGAAAACGAAATCGGCTGCTTCTTCGACCGCAACCCCGACGGGACGCTCCACGGCAAAGCCTTCGCCGGCCAGACTTTCGATCGCACCGTACACAAAGGCGACCTCACCGGCATCGAGATCATTAACCGGCTGATGGAGCAGGTTTGGGTGCGCCCGATACACCGGCTGGAGGAACACCGCGCCGTGGCGCTGATCCCGGCGAAGGACGGCGCGCTTTCCGGCGTGTTGCTGATCGATGTGCGGACCGGCGAATTCCGTTTCGTCGCCGCGCAAGCCGTGCTGTTGGCGACCGGCGGCGGCCCGACCATGTATCGCTATCACACGCCGTCCGGCGACAAGAGCATGGACGGCCTCGCCATGGCGCTCCGCCTCGGACTTCCGCTTCGGGATATGGAGATGGTGCAATTCCATCCGACCGGCCTGCTCGCCGGGCCGGACACGCGCATGACCGGCACCGTGCTGGAGGAAGGCCTACGCGGCTCCGGCGGCCATCTGCTCAACGGCGCCATGCACCGCTTTATGGGCGATTACGATCCAAAACTCGAGCGCGCCACCCGCGACGTCGTCAGCCGCGCCATCTATGCCGAGATGCGCGCCGGGCGCACTACGCGCAACGGCGGCGTCTATATCAAGATGGACCATCTCGGGCCGGCCAAAGTGGCGAAAGAGTTCAAGGGCATGGTGGATCGCTGCCGCGACTGTGGCTTCGATCTGGCCGGCGGTTTGGTCGAAGTAGTGCCGACGGCGCACTATTTCATGGGCGGCGTGGTCTGCGAGGTCGACACCGCGACGGAGCGTTTCGGCCTGTTCGTCGCCGGCGAGGATGCCAGCGGCATGCACGGCGCCAACCGGCTCGGCGGCAACGGCGTCGCCAACTCCACCGTGTTCGGCGGCATCGCCGGCGACGTGATGCCGCGCTGGATCGCCGCCAATCCGGGTCATCGCGAGCCGGATGCCGACGTGCTCGATGCCGAACTCGCCCGCGCGCAACATCCGTTCGCGCAAAAACAAAAATCCGGCGATCTGAATGCGCTGCGCGAAACGCTACTCGATTCCATGTGGGACGAAGTCGGCGTCGTGCGCGACCGCGCCAGCATCGCGCGCGGCCTCGCGGCCCTCGACCGGATCGAGGCGGAACTCCTCGCCACCGGCGTCGCCGACGCCGATCGGCGCTTTAATCTGACTTGGCACGACTGGCTTAACCTGCGCTCCTTGTGTGAAGTGAGCCGGGTCATTGCGCTGGCCGCGTTGAAGCGCGAGAATTCCCGCGGCGCCCATTTCCGGTCCGATTTCCCGGAACCCGGCGACTTCGCCACCTCGACATTCACGGTGGCCAGGCAGGGCGCGAGCGGCATCGAGATCGGTGAAAGTCCGGTGCAGTTCACGCATGTGAAGCCGGGCGAGACGCTCATTCGCGATGCGCTCGCTGCCGAATAAGTAAGAGACTTGCGATGATAGAAGCGCCGGCCATCCCTAACCTGTCATGCTCCGCGAAGGCGGAGCATCCAGTAATCGCAATCGCTTCAGTGCGAACTCTCACCACGGTGTCTACTGGATCATCTGCCTTCGCGGATGATGACAAGCAAAGAGCGGCGGCATGATCCCGTTATCCTCAATTCAGCGCACCGCCGAGGATTTGATGGCGAAGGCCGCCATCGAGATCCCCGACGATTATCTCGTCGGCCTGCGCCGCTGCGCCGATACCGAAAAAGGCGATCTGTCGGCCTTCGTCATCAAGGCGATGCTGGAGAATTACGAAGCCGCCAAGGAAGACCGCCGCGCCATGTGCGGCGACACGGGGCTACCGCGCTGGTATATCAAGATCGGCAATGAGGCCAAGATCGAAGGCGGCCCGGTGGCGCTGGAAGCGGCGCTGCGCCGCGCCACCGCGCGCGCGACGACGAACGTGCCGCTGCGGCCGAACCGGGTGCATCCGCTGTGGCGCACCGATCACAACAACAATGTCGGCATCGGCGCGCCGGAGATCGAATACGCGTTTCATCCCGACGCCGACTGGATCGAGCTCACCACCGTGCACAAAGGCGGCCTGTTCGGCTCGGACTACCGCATGCTGTTTCCCGGCGACGGCATCGAAGGCATCAAGCGCTTCTTTCTCGATACCCTGATCGGCTTCGGCAAGCGCGGGCTCGCCTGCCAGCCGGCGATAGTCGGCGTCGGGCTCGGCGGCTCCAAGGACACCTCCATGGTGCTCGGCAAGCAGGCGTCGTGCCTGCGCGTCGTCGGCTCGCGCAATCCGGACCCGAAAATCGCGGCGCTGGAAGAGGAGTTCAAGGATATCGGCAACAATATCGGCATGGGCGCCATGGGTTTCGTCGGCTCGTCCATGGTGATCGATTGCCACATCGAAGTCGGCTATTGCCACACCGGCGGCATGCCGATGTCGGTGCATATGTTCTGCCTGTCGTCGCGCCGCGCCTGCGCGCGTATTGCGACCGACGGCAAGGCGACCTTCCGCACCGACCCGATGTGGTTCACCGATTACATGCGCCGCGAAACGGTCGAATGGGATCAGCAAGCGGCGGAGGCCGCGGAATAGGCGCTGCAGGAAGGTGGCGGGCGATACGCTGCGTCCCTTCTCCCACAAGCGCGTTCACGCGCGTCTTCGACGCGCTATGGGGGAGAAGGACAGGTTGAGGGGGTTCGGACGATGGAGTTTTTTCTGAATCTTCCGAACCCCCTCACCCCACCCTCTCCCCTCCGGGGAGAGGGAGCAAAGGCGCCGAGGACATGAAACGATGGCTGACCTGAAAACTGTTCACATCGATCTTCCGGCAAGCACGGAAAGTCTTCGCCAACTGGAGATCGGCTCGGTCGCCTATCTCACCGGCCGCGTCTTCACCGCGCGCGAGGGCGTCTACAAGCGCGCCATCGCCGACGGCATCGGCATGCCGGCGAGTAAGGACGCTCTCGGCATCACCAATTTTCATTGCTCGCCGGCAGCGTCGATCAATCCCGACGGCAGCCACACCGTCGGCGCGGTCACCGCAACCGCGTCATTCCGCTTCGCGCAATGGCTCGGCGGCTGGTTCAAGATCTCCGGCTGCAACATCATCATCGGCAAAGGCGGCATGACGTCGGCGACCTATCGCGAGCATTTCGTGCCCAACAAGGCGGTCTATCTGACCACGGTCGGCTACGGCACCGGCGCGCTGCTCGGCCGCGGCATCAAGCGTGTTGCCGGCGTCTATTGGCTGGCGGAGCTTGGCTTGGCGCAGGCGGTCTGGGTGCTCGACGTGGAAAAATTCGGCCCGTTCCTGGTCGAGAGCGACCTTGCCGGCAATTCACTGTTCGAGCGCGAGAACGCCAAGATCGCACCCGGGCTCGAACAGCTTTATGCCGGCACCAAGTCCGCAACGCTGCGCCGCTACGGCGAGACAGACGACAAGACCGAGGAAGTCATCTGAAGAAGGCCGATCGAGACAGCTCATTTTCAAATCGGAGCATACAATGATGCGAACCGGCTCTGCGATCCTGGCGGTGGTCTCGGCCATTGTGGCGTTGCAATCGCAACGCGCGGGCGCCGATGAGGTGCGCCACACCACGTTCCCCAGCGTGCTGGTCGGAACCTGGGCGCCGAGCGCCGAACTCTGCGCGGCGAAAGACAAGTCCAACATCGCCATTGCCGCGGACGGATATAGCACCGCCGACGGCAAATGCGGCGTGCGGTGGATCGTGGAGACGCCAGGCTCGCGCGGGCCGAACTACGCCGTTCATGCCCAGTGCGAGGGCGATGCGCAAAACGCCAGGGCCGATGTCGTCAATATGATTCTGCGGCCCGAAGGCGGCGACCGGGTCTCGATCGGCAAGTCCTTCACCGATCTGAAGCCCTATCTGCGTTGTCCGTGAGGCCGACAGGAAAATTCGCAAGCCGCGGCAGCCGCGGGCTTCGGAGATGAACCATGAGCGCTGGCGTTCTGTCCTGCCTGATATTTGCGTTGACTCTCGGCGGCATCGCGCTCGGCGCGTTGCTGCGCACCACATTGCCGCAGCATCATCTCAGCAAGGAATCGCAAGACATCGTGCGGCTGGGCGCAGGCCTGGTCGCGACCATCGCCGCGCTGGTGCTCGGTCTGCTGATCGCGGCGGCCAAGGGTTCGTTCGACACCCAGAGCGGCCAAGTCAAGCAAATCACCGCCGACCTCATTCTGCTTGACGCTTTGCTGGAGCAATATGGCCCGGAAGCGTTGCCGCTCCGCGTCGAGATGCGCAACGCGATCGGGCCGCTCGCCGATCGGCTCTGGCACGAAAAGCCGCCAGCGGCGGGCGCGCCGTTTGCAATGAGCGCCAAGGCCGAAAGCGTCTATGTCGCTATACAAGCGCTGTCGCCAAAGAACGATCTGCAGCGATCGCTGCAGGCGCGGGCGGTGCAGGTCAGCACCGATTTGGCCCAAACCCGCCTGCTGCTGTTCGTGGAATCCGATAGCGCCATTCCGGCGCCCTTTATCGCCATCCTGGCGTTTTGGCTCATCATCATATTCGCGAGCTTCAGCCTGTTCGCCGCGCTGAACCTGACGGTGTTCAGCTTCCTGGCATTGTTTGCGCTGTCGGCGTCGTGCGCGATCTTCTTGATCCTGGAGCTGAGCCAGCCGTTCACCGGCTTGCTGATGATTCCGACCGCGCCGCTGCGCAACGCCCTTGCACCGCTTGGCTAGAGACCATTCATTTGTGCTCGCGAAGCCAGCGCTCGGCGCCCGGGTGGAGCGGAACGTCCATCGGCGTCGACTCGGTCTCGCTGACCATGTGCAGCGCCGAGCCGCCGGTGCCCTTCTCCCAAGGCACCTCCGCTTCGCGCGCGGCGAGCGCGCCGCAGATGTCGTAGGCCATCTGCTCCGGCAACGCCGCGCTGGTGTAGATCGGCCAGCCGCTGAAATCGAGCGTATCGAAATCCCGTGCCAAGCCCGGGAATCGTGCCTTGGGCAGAACCACCCGCCGCCAGCCCAACCGCCCGAGCGCATCGAACTCGGCCGGCTCGATCTCGAGCGGGACGAGACCGGCCGCCAGCGCCTCGTTGAGCCACACCTTGATGCCCTCGTCGAACACCGCATCGATCTCGCCGCGCGCCAACGGATCGAGGCGGCGCACGTCGGACGGGCCGCCGCAGGTGATGATGCGTCCGCCCCAGGCCTCGATGTCCTGGAGTTTGAAGCCGTGCAGCGCAAACGCCTGCTCGATCAGGACCAAGGTCGAATGAGTCGGGTCTTCGCGCACCGAGACGCGCAGCGGATACTGCTTCGCCTTGATGTCTTTGAGCGAGCGGATGCCCGCGCGCGGATGCACCATGAAGACGAAGCGGTCCCAGCTCGGATAGGACGCGATGATCCGTACCGGCAGCGCCGTGCCGAACAAGCCGACCCCGCGATAGGCCTGGGTGAGCAGCGCCGACGGATTGACGAAGGCGGCTTCGAGCCCGCCCTTTGCCACTTCCTCGGCCAGAATGGCCGAGCCGGATGCGAGCCGCAGCCACGGCCGGAACGCTTCGCCCGAGCCGCTGCCGACAGTGATGACCATGTCGCGATTGCCGCCGTAAGGCGTCGCCGGATTGCCGGCGATATGCAGGCCGATCTCCCACAGGGTCTTGGCGCGCACGAAATTTGCGCCTTTCGGCAATGGCTCCATGACAGGTATCTCCAATCGGGATGCAAGAATCTTTAATTGGGCGGAACGGCATCGATCGCGATGCCGGAAAGCGATGGGCGAGCGTTCAACCGGCGAGGTCGTAGGGAATCTGCGTCGGGCCGTAGCGCTCGACCACCGTGTTGGTCGCGCGATCGTACTGATGCTGCAGCACCGTGCCCTCGCCGAGCTTTTGGCTGCGCACGATGATCGCCACCGAACGGGTCGGACCGCCCTGCTCCGCATGGATGGCGCGCGGCGCCGCCAGATCGACCTTGCCTTGCGAGCCGGTCGTCACCGACGCGAGCTTCACCTCGGCGTGGCCCGGCCGGCTGCCGTCGTCGACGCGCTCGAAACGCTCCAGGCTTTCGGTGCCGTCGAGCACGCCGTAGAGCACCCACGCATCGGCATGATCGTGCACGCTGCCGGTGCGGCCCGGCATGCGCACCACGCCGTTGACGACGAAGGCGTAGTCCGGATCGACATAGAGCAAAAGATTCTTGCGGCCTTCGGTGGACGGCCAGCTTGCCGAATGGGTTTTGAGCGTGTCGTCCAGCACCAGCCGCTCCACGAGTGGCTTCGCCTTCTCCATGCGGCGCTGATCATCGGCTTCCGTCGCCCAGATTGCGCGGAGTTCGCCGATGAATTTGTCAAAGACCGGCAAACGTTGCGCGGCAAGATTTGGATTCGACATGGCGGTTTCTTTCACTCGAACAGCGGTTCGCCTTCGACCGTGCACCGGCGCAACAGCCGGCGCTCCTCTTTCGGAAAATCGGTGCGGGCGTGGATGGTGCAGCGGTTGTCCCACATCAAGAAGTCGCCGAGCTGCCAGACGTGCTCGAAGATGAATTCGCGGCGCTCGCCGATCTCGTAGAGCTGATTGAGCATCTCGTCGCTCTCATCCTGGCTGACGCCTTCGATGCGGGTCGTCATCAGCCGGTCGACGAACAGTGTTTTGCGCCGGGTATCGGGGTGGGTGATGAAGATCGGGTGAGCGTGATGCGGAATGCCGCTGATGTCGCCCGACGAATTAGCCTGCTTGGCGCGATTGTATTCGTGGATGTGCAGAGCCGTCTTGCCCTTGAGCTTGTCTTTCAGCGCCGGCGGCACCGCCTCGTATGCCTTGTACATATTCGAGAACATCGTATTGCCGCCGCGCGACGGCAGTTCGAGCGCATAGAGGAACGTGTATTTGTAGGGTCGCGGCGTGTAGCCGGAATCGATGTGGAACCAGAACTCGCCCTCGCCGAAGGCGCCGATCGGCTTGCCGTCCACTTTGATGTTGCTGACCAGCAGCACCTTCTCGTTGTCCTGCTGGACACCCTCGGTACGGGTGCGCAGCGCCTCGGGCGCCTTCTTGCGGGTGCCGAGATCGCCGAAATAGGAGGCAAAGCGCAGCTGGTCGTCCTGCGAGACTTTTTGGCCGCGGAACACCAGCACCAGATGCTTGCCCCAGGCATCCTTGATGGCGGCCACCTCGTGCGCCGACAGCGGCTTGGACAGATCGACCCCGCTGATCTCGGCACCGCAGGCCGGCGACAACGGCGTGACCTCGATCTTCGGTGCGACCGCGGTTTCGATCACATCCTGCATGGGCAAGTCCTTCACCTGCATGGGCAAGTCCTTCACCTGCATGGCAAGTCCTCCACATCCGGGCGTCGGCTTCACGTCGGCCGACTTGATGTAAGATGTACCGCGGCGAGCACGCGCCCTCAAGAAGGTGGCCGCGCCGACCGGAGGAGACAGCCATGCGCAAAGCGATTGCACTTGCCCTCGCCCTGCTTGCGGCGGGGACGCTCAACGCACACGCGCAAAGCTATCCGTCGCACGTCATCACCGTCATCGTGCCCTATCCGGCCGGCGGCCCGACTGACACCATCGCGCGCTTATTGGCGGAGCGGATGCAGGCGGCGCTGGGCCAAACCATCATCGTCGAGAACGTCAGCGGCGCCGGCGGCGCCATCGGCGTCGGTCGCGTCGCCCATGCCACGCCCGACGGCTACACGCTGAGCATCGGCCATGTGCAAACCCATGTGTTTAATCCCGCCATCATGAAGCTCGACTACGACGTCGTGAACGATTTCGAGCCGGTCTCGCTGATCGCCGACACGCCGATCTGGATCATCGCCAAAAAAGCCCTGCCGGCCGACGACCTCAAAGGGCTGATCGCCTGGCTCAAGGCGCAAGACGGCAAGGCCACCATGGGCACGGTCGGGGTCGGCGGCCCGACCGATGTTGCCGGCCGCATCTTCGCCAAAGAGACCGGCACCGTGTTTCAAATCGTGCCCTATCGCGGCGGCGCGCCGCTCGCCGAGGACCTGCTCGGCGGCCATATCGATTTCGACGTCGGCCAGGCGGCCTCGACGCTGGCTTACGTCCAGAGCGGCGAGCTCAAGGCTTATGCGGTGCTGCAGCCCAAGCGTTGGTGGGCGGCCCCCGACGTGCCGACGCTCGACGAGCTCGGCATCCACAATATCGACGCCAGCTTCTGGCACGGCATGTGGGCGCCAAAGGGCACGCCGAAGGAGGCGATCACGAAGCTCAACGCCGCCATCCGCACGGCGCTGGCCGATCCCGCCATCCAGGAGCGGTTCAAGAAAATCGGCCAGGAAATCTGGCCGGTCGAGTATCAGACGCCGGAAGCGCTGGCGGCGAAACAGAAGGCGGAAATCGCCCGCTGGACGCCGGTCATCAAGGAGAGCGGCATCAAGGCCGAATGACACCCATGGGCGCGCTCGACCAGCTCGAACCGATCGAAAAGGCCAGCAAGCAGGCGCTCGCTGCGCTGCAGCTCGATCGCCTGAAAACGACGCTACATCAGGCTTACGAGCGCGTCCCACACTATAAGAAAAAACTCGATGCGGCCGGCGTGCATCCCGCCGACCTGAAAGAGCTTGCCGATCTCGCCAAATTTCCGTTCACCACCAAAGAGGATCTCCGGCAGAATTATCCGTTCGGCATGTTCGCGGTGCCGATGGCCGATATCGTGCGCATCCACGCCTCGAGCGGCACCACCGGCAAGCCGACGGTGGTCGGCTATACCAAGACCGACATCGATACATGGTCGCTGTTGATGGCGCGCTCGATCCGTGCCGCCGGCGGCCGGTCCGCCGATAAAATTCATGTCGCTTACGGCTACGGCCTGTTCACCGGCGGGCTGGGTGCGCACTACGGCGGCGAGGCTTTGGGCGCTGCCGTCATTCCGGTCGGCGGCGGCTTCACCGAGCGGCAGGTGCAGCTCATTCGCGATTTTGCCCCCGACATCATCATGGTGACGCCATCGTATATGTTGGCGATCGCGGACGAATTCGAGCGCCAGGGATTTTCGCCGGCCGACTGCAGCCTGCGGCTGGGCATTTTCGGCGCCGAGCCGTGGACCGAAACCATGCGCGCCGAAATCGAGTGCCGCATGGGCATCCAAGCGCTCGATCTCTACGGCCTGTCGGAAGTCATGGGCCCTGGCGTCGCGCAGGAATGCGCCGAGACACGCGACGGGCTGACGGTCTGGGAGGACCACTTCTTTCCCGAGATCATCGACCCGGACACCGGCCGCGTGCTGCCCGACGGCGAAGTCGGCGAGCTCGTCTTCACCTCGCTGACCAAGGAGGCGATGCCGGTCATCCGCTATCGCACCCGCGACCTGACCCGGCTGTTGCCGGGCACGGCGCGCACCATGCGCCGCATCGAAAGGGTCAAGGGCCGCAGCGACGACATGCTGATCATCCGCGGCGTCAACGTCTTTCCCTCGCAGATCGAAGCGGTGCTCGGCCTCGAGCCGCAGCTGGCGCCGCATTACGTCTTGGAGGTGCGCCGGCCGCACAATCTCGATGAGCTCGATGTCTTGGTCGAGATGCGGCCCGAGCTTGCCGGCAAATTGGGCGTCGACGAAAATGCGGCGCTGGTGAAGCAAGCCGAGCATTTGATCAAGGCCTATGTCGGCGTCACCGCCACGGTGCGCGTGCTCGAGCCGGGCACGATCGAACGCTCGCAAGGCAAAGCAAAACGGGTCATCGACCGGCGGGCGAAAAGCTGAAATGCCGGATGGAATATTGAAAGGATTGGCGCGATGAGTGTCGATACCGCAATGCCAGCGGCCGAATTGCAGTCCGCCGGCCTCGATCAGCGCGCGGTCGCCGAATGGATCGCGGCTGCGCCAAAGCGCACCGGCGATTATTTTGTCGATCGGCCGCGCTATACGCGGTACTGGCAGCTCGGCGCCGATCTGCTCGGCCGCCTGCCGAAGAAGCCGGCGCGAAGTGTTGGTGAGGCGCGCGCGGCACAGTCCATCCTCGCCGCCGCGCGCGAACAGCGCGAGCATTTCCTCGCCGCCCACGCCGAGACGCTCTACGACGAGCTGACCCACCAACGCTCGCGATTCATTCGCTTGGAAGATCTGGTGTTCGCCGCGGCCATGGCCGTCCCCGGCCTGACGCCGACGGCCGCGCAGGTCGCCGCCGAGGCCGAGCATTTGCAGGGCGAAAAGGACGGCGTCGAGATCGACCAGGGCATTTTCCTCGCCCACGTGCTCGCCAGCGAAACCGCCGGCCGCCATCTGTGCCACGCAATGCTATTGCCGCGCCGCGAGACGGCCGAGCATTTGCAAAAATTCGCCGCCGACGGCCGCATCGATTTCGGCAAGGTTTTGATCGAGCGCCGCGGCAAGGCGGCGATCGTGACCTCGAAGAACGCGCGCTTCCTCAATGCCGAGGACGACACCACGCTGGACGCCATGGAGATCGCGGTCGACGTCGCCATCCTCGATGCCAAGACCGACATTGCCGTGCTGCGCGGCGGCGAGGTCGAGCATCCAAAATATCGCGGCAAGAAACTGTTCGGCGCCGGCATCAACCTGACCCATCTTTATCGCGGCCAGATTCCGTTCGTCTGGTTCCTCAGGCGCGATCTCGGCTTCGTGCACAAATTCTTCCGCGGCGTGGCGCGACCCGAATTGCTGCCCGACGACGTGCACGGCACGGCGATCGAGAAGCCATGGATCGCCGCAGTCGATGGCTTTGCCATCGGCGGCCACTGCCAGATCCTGCTCACCATGGATTACGTGCTCGCCGCCAACGACGCCTTTATGACCTTGCCGGCGCGCAAGGAGGGCATCATTCCGGGCGCGGCGAACCTGCGCCTGCCGCGCTTCACCGGCGACCGCATTGCCCGCCAGGCCATCCAATACGAGCGCAAGCTCGTCTGCGAAAGCCCGGAAGGCCGCCTGATCTGCGACGAGATCGCGCCGGCTGCCGACATGGACGCGGCCCTCGATCGGGTCATCGCCGGGCTCACCAGTTCCGGCGCGGTCAGCGCCACATCGAACCGCCGCGCGCTGCGCATCGGCGCAGGAGTCGCTCGACACATTCCGCATGTATTTTTCCGCTTACGCCCGCGACCAGGCTTATTGCCATTTCAGCCCGGCGCTTATCGCCAATCTCGAACGCGAGTGGAATGCGCATAACAGGAAGGTCTGAAATTCGCACGACACGTCTAAAACGTGGCGAGAACCCCGGCGTACCAATTCAACCGGTCCGTCTCATCCGCATTCTGGATGCCGCGACCCACATAACCCAGAAGGTGAAATGTATCATTCACGTCGTAATGGACCCCGGCGCCGATCGATGTCGTGGGCAAGCCGCTTTTGGTGTCCGGCGTCTGGTGAAAGATTTCCAGGCCGACCTGCAGGGCCGGGAGAATTTGACGCGTCACGACCAACCCGGCCTCGCAGAAGTTTTGTGAGTCGCCGCCACGATTGATTTCGTAGCCGCCGCCGCCAAACGCCGACCATGGGCCCCAGTCCTTCTGCATCCATACCGGGAGCAGATACGATGCATGCCGCTCGCCGACATTCGCGGCGCCGCTCGGCAGGAACACCCTGGGAAAAACGGCAACATCTAGCCCGAAATTCTGTTGCGTCAGGAAGCGATATTTTGCCGCGAGCTCGACATTGCCGAAGCCGCCCACCAACGGACTGCCATTCGGCAGGCTATAGGCCGCCGGAATCGTGGCGGTGAGTTGCAGGTTCGGCGCGCCGCCGTAGTTGATGTCGATGCCCGCTTCGCCGCTCGTGTCCGCCCGGGTCGCGGTCCCGTTGGTAAAGTTGTATATCTCGAAATGCTTGTAATCGGTCGGCTCCGGATCGTCCGTCAGATATGGCGGCCCCGCCATTGCCGGGCTGATGCCCAGCAACAGCGCTCCACAAACACACATTCGGACCGCATCAGACAGCACCGCCGCACCTCCCACCGAAGGCTACATTACCAGATTGTCATTTGCCGTGCTCCGGCGAGCCCGCAATATGCTATTCGCCGGTCATGACCACCGGATCAAGGAGAATTTGCAAGATGACAGACGCCGACGTACGGACCGCAAGCAAGGTTCCCGAAGTCACCCTGATCTTCTGGATCATCAAGATTGCAGCGACCACGCTCGGCGAGACCGGCGGTGATACCGTCACAATGACCATGAACTGGGGCTACCTCGACGGCACGGCGCTGTTTCTCGCGCTGCTGGTGGTGCTCGTCATCTGCCAGATCGCGGCGAAGAAATTCCATCCGTCCTTGTACTGGGCGACGATCGTCGCCTCGACCACCGCGGGCACCACCATGGCCGACTTCGCAGATCGGTCCTTAAGCATAGGCTATGCCGGCGGCTCGTCGCTGCTATTCGTCTGCCTCATGGCCACGCTCGGCGCGTGGTATTGGACGGAAAAGACCATCTCAGTCGCCACCGTCACCACACCGAAGGTGGAAGCGTTCTACTGGCTCGCCATTACATTTTCCCAGACGCTCGGAACGGCGCTTGGCGACTGGATGGCCAACGGCACCGGCTATGAACACGGCGTGTTCGTGTTTGCCACCGGATTGGCGCTGCTCGCGGCGGCTTATTTCTTCACCAATGTCTCGCGGGTCTTTTTGTTCTGGGCCGCCTTCATCCTGACGCGGCCGCTTGGCGCATCGGTCGGCGATTTCCTCGATAAGCCGGTCAGCGCCGGCGGACTGGCATTCAGCCGCCCAATCGCCTCGGCGATCATCGCGGCGTTCATTATCCTTTGCATCCTCGTCCTGCCGCAGCGGGCCGGACAACATCCCGGCGCAGCCGAGACGGCGGCGTAGCGGCAGGATATTCAGACCACTTGCCGCAGGAACGTGCGCGCTTCCGAAACGATGAAGCGCTCCGTTTGCGCGAGTGCAAAATTGGCGGCGCCCTCGCCGTCCGATTTCAGCCGCGCCCGATAGACCTCGTAGGCCGCAAGGCTCGCGAACGAGATCAGCCCATAGGCGATGTTGTCGGTGCCCTCGTGCGGCATCCAATAACCGACGACTTCGCCGCCGCATTTCGGAATGATTTTCAGCCAATTGCGCGCGTAAGCCTCAAAGCCATCGCGCTTGTAGGGATCGAGTTGGTAACGAATGAAGACGGTGATCGTCATCGCGGCCTCCTGCCGG
>CAVRVV010000011.1:0-255942 GCA_963724715.1 uncultured Alphaproteobacteria bacterium
TCGGCCGCACCAGACTACTCAGCGCCACAGCTTCGGCCTGGCGAGCCAAGTACCAAAATGGACGGGCTGCTCCCTCGCCAATCGCGCCGGGTCGAAGGGTCAGATTTGTCCCTGTCGACCCGCGCCGAAACCCGCGACACCTTGGATGATTGCGACTGCCGCGAGGCTCACCATCGGGACCGTCCAGCCCGTGGAGAGGTCGTGTAACCACCCGAAGGCGACTGGTCCGGTCGCCGCAATCAGGTAGGCGGTCGCTTGCGACATCGTTGAAAGCGACGCGGCCCGTCGATAATGGCCTGTGCGCATGCCGATGAGCGCGAAGGCCAGAATGAAGGTGATGCCGAAGGAGGCGCCGCAGACGGCCAGCCAAATATCGGCGCGGCGTGGCGCGAGCAGGAGCCTAAAGATACACAGCGCAGTGATCAGGGACGCCGCCACGGCGAGAGCGCGTTGGTCACGTCCTCGCCGCAAAAGCGCGGGCGTAATGATCCCGGCGCCGAAGGAGACCACCTGGTAGAGCGTCAGCAGCCAGCCCGCCTCTGCCGGCGTCTCACCGTGATCGGCGAGGAACAGAGGCATCCAGCCGATGGTGACGTAGTAGATGAGGAATTGGAGGCCCATGAAGACCGTGACCTGCCAAGCCAAAGCGGAGCGCCAAATCGGTTTCGTGGCCGCTCCATCGTCCGGCCGATGCACCGCGACAGGTGTGTCGGCCTTTCGCGTTTCGGGCAGCCAGCACAGTAGCGCGAGCGCGGCGAACACGGCCCAGATGCCGAGCGAAGACCTCCAACCGCCGGCAAGGTGATTGGAGAGCGGAACGGCTAATCCCGTCGCGACCGCACCCGTCAAGGTCATGACCATGACGTAGGCCGTGGTCATGTTGGCCAGTTGGTGCGGGAAGTCTCGCTTGATGATGCTCGGTACCAGTACGTTCGCGACGCCGATGCCGGTGGCAAAGATCAGCGTGCCAGCAAACAAGGCGGCGATCGAGCCCTCCGATCGCAAGGCGATCCCTGCCACGGTCAACGCCAGGCAGCCCGCCAGAGCCCTTTCGATGCCGAACGCGTCTCCGACGCGGGCCAACGGTGAGACGCCGGCGAAGATCAGCAACGGCAGCGTGGAGAGTAGTCCCGCCGCCGCGCCTGAGAGACCAAGGCTTGATCGGATCGCCTCAAGCACCGGTCCGACGCCGGTCAGCGCCGGGCGAAGGTTTGCTACCAGAAGAAAAAAGGCGAGCATGTTGTAGCTGACCGCGAAGGATCGCGGTGCGCGTTCGGGTGTCATAGCCTCGGTCGTCATTGTCAATCTCCAGAGTGACCAAAGATGTCTCTTTGGCTTCTGGACGAGGCAGGCCTGCCAAATGTGACGTGGGCGGGAGCAACATGGGCGGGAGCAAGTGGTCCGGATGCCCGCCGCGACCTCTATCGGCGATCGCAAAAAAATCTTCGATGGTTGTCACACCTTGTCGATCCATCTCGTCATGTCTGCAGGAACAGCCCTGAGCAGGAGATGATCATGACCCCCAGACTGAACCCGTTCGCCGCTGCACCCGCCGCAATGCAATCGTGGCTCGACTTCAGTAAGGGAGTCCTGCAATGCGGCCTGGAGGACAGTCTCATGGAACTCGTGGAAATCCGCGCCTCGCAGATCAATGGC
Organism: uncultured Alphaproteobacteria bacterium; assembly: GCA_963724715.1. Taxonomy (GTDB): domain Bacteria; phylum Pseudomonadota; class Alphaproteobacteria; order Rhizobiales; family Xanthobacteraceae; genus BOG-931. The sequence goes on from CAVRVV010000011.1 coordinate 1,657, forward strand.
TGCGCGGCTTGCCTCCACATGCACACTGCCGCCGCCCGGCGTCGTGGCGAGACGGAAGTGCGCCTTTACCTGCTCGACGCTTGGCGCGAATCGCCGCTCTATAGCGAGCGCGAACGCGCCGCGCTGGGTTGGACCGAAGCTTTGACGCTGGTGTCGGAAACCCGTGCCCCTGATGATGATTATCAAGCAGTACAAGCGCAGTTCACCGCGGAGGAACAAGTGGCGCTCACCTTGCTGATCGTCACGATCAACGGATGGAACCGCATCCAAGTCGGCTTCCGCGGGACCCATCCAGTCGAAAAGCGCGAAGCGGCATGACGGCGGGAACTTCCAGTCACGACGCCGCTGCCGTCTTCGATCCGATGCGCCCAAGATTGACCCGCATCGCCTACCGGATGCTGGGCTCGGTCGCGGACGCGGAGGATGTTGTCCAGGACGCTTTTCTCCGCTGGCTCGATACCGATCGTAATGCGGTGCGCGAGCCGGAAGCCTTTCTGCGCCGTGTCGTGACACGGCTTTGCCTCGATCACTTGAAATCCGCACGGCACCGGCGCGAGACCTATATCGGGCCGTGGCTTCCGGAACCCGTCGTCGAGGCGGCGGAGGACGAGATCGATGACGTCACGCTGCCGCTAATGATGGCGCTAGAGCGCCTGTCGCCGCTGGAGCGCGCCGCTTTTCTTCTCCATGACGTGTTCGACGTCAGCTTCGAGGAGATCGCCGAGACAATTGGGCGTGAACCGGTGACCTGCCGCCAGCTTGCCAGTCGCGCCCGAACGCATGTTCGTGCTGCGCGTCCCCGTTTTGATATGCCCAAGGAACGCGGTCTGCAGATCGCCACGGCGTTCTTCGCGGCTTCGCGCAGCGGTGACATGCAACAGTTGCGGTCGCTCCTAGCGGCGGATGTGACCGCCTATGCCGATGGCGGCGGCAAGGCGCGTGCGGCGATGCAACCGATCGTCGGGCTCGACAAAGTCATGCAGGTCCATGCTGCGCTTGCGCCGATCTTCGCCCAGAACATGTCGCGCGTGGTGCGCTATGGCTTCATCAACGGCTTGCCCGGATTCGTTACGATCGAACAGGGCGATACGCTGCAAACCACTGCGCTACAGATCGAGGCGGGCAAGATTGTCGCAATTTATGTCATGCGCAATCCGGACAAGCTACGGCATCTCGGCAATCGTGCCATTCACTGATGAGTCGACGGTGTTGGCGTCGTTCCGGGAGCTGTAGGTCCGGCCGCGCACCGCGTGAGAGCTTCCGCTCAGTGCGCCGGCGTCGCCATCGCGGTCATCGGCGAGACAAGCTCGGCGTGCTGGCCTGCGGCCGGGTGGGCGCGGGCGTGGCGATGGACGATGACGAGACGGGCGTGCCGGGTGCGGCCATGGTGCGGCTCGTTCTGCTCGCGCGGGTCATTCGCGGCCGCACTTGGCGGCGGCTCGAGCGCCGCGTCGGCGATCTGCCGTTCCTGCACCGGCCAGCCGATGTCGAGCAGACTTAGGACCGGGAGCTGCGCGGCGGACGAGGGCATCGCGACCAGGGCCTGGTAGGGCCACGGCGAGGTTGCGGTGCCGGCTTCGATGGAAGGCAGGTCGACTTCGATATCCGCGGTGCTCGCCGTGTGGGTGAGCGCGTAATGCGGATCGAACGCGCCCTCGTCGGGCGCCGGCAAGTCCGCCGTTTCGGTGATCGGGCTATCGGAAAATTTCGGCCAGGCCGGTCCGTTGCCACTGTCGTCCATGACGGTTTGGTCGGCCATCGACCACGCCACGGTCCATATCGACCGGGCGGCAATCGGCCCCGGCGGGACCGTTGCCGACGGCACCACTTGCACGATGTGGAAGCCGTGATCCTTCAGCGCCTTGAGCAGGCCGGGCAGCGCCGCGACCGTCCAAGGATGGATGTCGTGAAGCAGCAGCATGCCCTTGCCCTTGGCTTCCAGCCGGCTCATGGCGCGGGCGATGATTTGGGACGCCGAGATGTGGCGGTGCCAGTCGTCGGCCACGGTGTCGGTCGAGAACACGACCAGCGAACGCGCGGCAAGCTCGCTTTCGACGACGTCGGTGCGGCCAAAACCCGGAATGCGGAAGAACGGCGCGAGTCCGCCGCCATCGCCGAGCGCCGCACTCACATTGTCGATGCCCGCATCGATTTCCCAGCGCACCTTCTCGTCCGATATGCGGTCGAAGCGGAGCGGATGATCCTCGCTGTGCGTGCCGATCGTGTGTCCCTCGTCGCGAATGCGGCGGACTACGGCGGGATAGGCTTTGGCCATTTCGCCGACCAGGAAATACGTCGCTTTCACGCACTGCGACGCGAGGATATCGAGAATCTGATTGGAATAGGGCGCGATCGGGCCGTCATCGAACGTCAGCACGACCTCATGATCGTCGAGCGGCAGCGTTTGCGGATATTGCAGGGTGCCGAGGCGCTGATATTCGTTCGGGTCGATGGTGATCGCGCGGCTGGTGCCGATGGCGTCGGGATGTCCAGGGCAGTCTTGCGCCCGCGCAGCCGTTGCGGCGCCAAATGCGACGCCGACTAATGCGCTCAAGACCGCAGCGTTCAGGATTGCCCTTGGCTTTTCCATGTCCTCAGTCCCGGCCTGTTCGATAGCCGCAAACCGCTGGTCCCTCAAAGGCGACCTTACCCACCTCGTCCCTGAACCTCACATTAACGGCCTGGGGCGCCGCCAAGCCCTGTTGACAAGGCCTGTTGATAAGTCAGGGAGTTAGCGGGACTTTTCCTTACCTTTAACCATACGTCCCTAATCTGCCGCGTCAGGAATTCCAGGACGGGGCGTGGGTATGAAGGCCGCTGCGGCAGCCCGGGCATGGTGGGCGGCACTCCGGCGGCGCACGCCCGAGTCGAGGGCTCAAGGGGCGCTGCGTGCGGCAGCCTCGCACCTGTCCTCCTATGTGCTGATGGCGCTAGCCGTGGCGATGCTGGCCTGCGCCGTGGCCGGCTTTGCCGTCACGGTGCGGGAGGATCAGCGGCTCGCCGCAGAGCGCCATGCCGCGTTTGAGCTGGCGCTCGACGAAGTGCGCGGCGTATTCGGCGACAGCGACGGTTTCGACAACTCGAGGCTGCCGCTGGTTGCACGTCTCGCGGGCTTGAAGGATTTACGCTTCGACACCGACGAGGCCAGCACCGCTGGGCGCGAAGCGCAGTCGCTGCATGACGCGCGCGGCCGCATCGTCGGCTGGTTCAGCTGGGCGGCCGACCGGTCGCTGATCCGCGCCGAGATCTGGCTGTGGGGTCTGATCGGCGCGGTCGGAACCGCGCTCGGCGTCTGCGCCTTTCTCGCCGCCGGTCTGATCCAGCGGCTGGCGCGCTTGCTCGCGTCGAGCCTCAAAACCATCCGCAAGCTGACCCGCGAGGACGCGTTGACCGGTTTGCCCAATCACCGGGTGATGCTGGAAAGCCTCGACAAGGCGCTGGCCCGGCGCGGCTCGGGCATTGTCGTGCTGGTCCTTGTCGATCTCGACGGGTTTCGCGAGGTCAACGACACCCACGGCCGCTCAGGCGGCGATGCGTTGCTGAAAAACATTGCCGAACGTCTCCAGGCGAGCCTGCCGGCTGGCGCTCAATTCGGCCGCTTCGACGACGACGAATTCGCCGTCATCATGAGCGGCGAAGATACCCAGACTGCGAGTGCGCTCGCCGAGGCATTACGGGGGTCGCTGCAACGGCCGATCTTCATGGAGCAGAATTGGCAAATCAGCGCCGGCATTGGTATCGCCCAGGCGCCGGACGACGGCAGCACTGCCGACGAGCTCAGCCGCCGCGCTGACCTGGCGCTGCGGGCCGCCAAGCGCGGCGGCCGCGGCATGGTGCGGCGCTTCGAGCCTTCTATCGAGATGGAATATTCCGAAGAGCGCTTCATTCGGCGCGAGCTTGAATCGGCGCTCTCCGCGGGCGGCCTCGACGTGCATTATCAGCCCGTGGTCGCCGCTGCCGGCGGCGCCATGATCGGGGTCGAGGCGCTGTTGCGCTGGACCCATCCGACGCGCGGTGCCATCGGACCGGCGGTCTTCATCCCGCTCGCCGAGCAGAGCGGCCTGATGCCCCAGCTCGGTGAATTCGTGTTGCGCCGCGCGCTGAGCGATGGCGTGCGCTGGCCGAACCTGACCGTGGCGGTGAATCTGTCGCCGATCCAAATCCGCGACCGCAAGCTGGTTGATCTGGTCGGCGCCGTCATTGCCGAAAGCGGCATCGCGCCGTCGCGGGTGATCTTCGAAGTGACCGAAGGGGTTTTGATCGACGATCCGCAAGAGACCTTGCAGCGGCTCGAAGCGTTGCGCGCGCTCGGAGTGAGCATCGCGCTCGACGATTTCGGCACCGGCTATTCGAGCCTGAGCTACCTGCAAAAGTTCCCGTTCAGCCAGATCAAGATCGACCGCGCCTTTGTCGGTTCGCTCGGCACCACCGGCCATGCCGGCGCCATCATCCAATCGATCGTCGCGCTCGGCCACGCGCTCGGCATGACAGTCTTGGCCGAAGGCGTCGAGACCGACGAGCAGCGCGTGCTGCTGCGGCTCGCCGGCTGCGACGAGATGCAGGGTTTCCTGTTCGCAAAACCGCGGCCGGCCGAGGCGATCGACAAGGTCGCGGTGCGGCCCGCCAATGGGCGCGCCGCCCCCAAGCCCGCGGCCGGTTCGGCACGCTGACACGCCGGCCGCCAGCGGCTACCTTATCACCCTTCGCCTCGTGTGGCCGAAGCCACGGAGCGTTTGATGGTCCAGAACAGCTTTCCCGGTCTCGATTTCGGTCTCGGCAGCGATATCGACATGCTGCGCGATGCGGTGCGGGCCTTCGCCCAGAACAAGATCGCGCCGCACGCGGCCGAGATCGACCGCTCCAACAGCTTTCCCCGCGAGCTGTGGCCGCAGCTCGGCGCGCTCGGGCTGCTCGGCGTCACGGTCGAGGAGGAGTGGGGCGGGGCGGGGCTCGGCTACCTCGCCCATTGCGTCGCCATGGAGGAGATTTCGCGGGCCTGCGCCGCGGTCGGGCTGTCCTACGGCGCCCATTCGAACCTGTGCGTCAACCAGATCCGCCGCAACGGCAGCGACGACCAGCGGCGCCGTTATTTGCCAAAACTCATTTCCGGCGAACATGTCGGCGCGCTGGCGATGTCGGAGTCCGGCTCGGGCTCCGACGTGGTGTCGATGCGCACCCGCGCCGACCGCAAGGGCGATCGTTACATTCTCAACGGCTCGAAAATGTGGATCACCAATGGGCCGGTCGCCGACACCTTGGTGGTCTATGCCAAGACCGACCGCACCGCAGGCGCCCGCGGCATCACCGCGTTCCTGGTCGAGAAGACGTTTGCCGGTTTTTCGACGGGCCAAAAACTCGACAAGCTCGGCATGCGCGGCTCCGACACCAGCGAGATCGTGTTCCAGGACTGCGAGGTGCCGGAAGGAAACGTGCTCGGCGTCGTCGGTAACGGCGTCAACATTTTGATGTCCGGCCTCGATTACGAGCGCGCCGTGCTGGCCGCGGGTCCGGTCGGCGTGATGCAGGCCTGCCTCGACTTGGTCATTCCCTATGTCCACCAGCGCAGCCAATTCGGCCAGCCGATTGGCCGCTTCCAGCTCATCCAGGCAAAACTCGCCGACATGTACGTGACGCTCAACGCCTCGAAGTCTTACGTCTATGCGGTGGCGCGTGCCTGCGATCGCGGCGAGACCACGCGCGAAGACGCCGCCGGCGCCATCCTTTATGCCGCCGAGCGAGCGACCTGGATGGCGCTCGAAACCATCCAATGCCTCGGCGGCAATGGCTACATCAACGATTTTCCCGCCGGCCGGCTGCTGCGCGACGCAAAGCTCTACGAGATCGGCGCCGGCACCAGCGAAATCCGCCGCATGCTGATTGGGCGGGAGATTTTCGAGAAGACTCGATAGTCCGTTCAGCCCAAGCGCCGATCGAACTCCAACACCGCGTTGAGCAAAACCTGCGCGCCCGCCGCGCATTCGTCGAAACTCGTCGATTCCGCTTCGTTGTGCGAAATGCCGCCGGCGCAGGGCACGAAGATCATCGTGGTCGGCGCCACGCGGGCGATATAGGCGGCGTCGTGGCCGGCGCCGGAGATCATGTCGCGCGATTGGAAGCCGGCTTTCTCGGCGCCGATGCGCACGCATTCGATCAGTTCGGGCGCGAATTTTACGGGGGGTGACTGCCAAATACGCGCCTCGGTGTAAGTCAGTTGCAGCGGCGGCATCACCTCGGCCAGCGCTGTGCGGAATTTCGCCTCCAGGGCGTCGAGAATTTCTTCTGCCGGATGGCGGAAGTCGACGCTGAAGAAAACCTCACCGGGAATGACATTGCGGCTGTTCGGCTTGTTCTCGATCAGGCCGACGGCGCCGACCGCGTCGGGCCCGTGCTCGCGGGCAATCGCGTCGATGCGCTCGATCATGCGTGCAGCGCCGATCAGCGCATTTTTGCGCAAGGGCATCGGCGTCGTGCCGGTATGCGCTGCCTCCCCGATCACGGAGACTTCGTACCAGCGTATGCCCTGCACGCCCTGCACCGCGCCGATCATGCGGCCTTCGGCTTCGAGAATCGGGCCCTGCTCGATGTGCAATTCGAACATCGCAGAAAATTTGCGTGCGCCGGCTTTTTCCGCGCCCTTGTAGCCGATGCGCTGCAATTCATCGCCGAAGGTTTTGCCGTCGCGGTCGGTGCGTCCATAGGCGTAGTCGGGCGAAAACACGCCGGCAAAGACGCCCGACGCCAGCATGGCCGGCGCGAAGCGCGCGCCCTCTTCGTTGGTCCAGTTGACGATCTCGATCGGCGCGTTGGTGTCGTAGCCGGTTTCGTGCAGCGTGCGCATGGCCTCAAGCGCACCGAGGACGCCAAGCACCCCGTCGAACTTGCCGCCGGTCGGCTGGGTATCGAGATGCGAGCCCATGGCGATCGGGGCAAGATTTGGGTTCTTGCCGGGCTGGCGCGCGAACATGGTGCCGACATCGTCGACCGCAACGGTGCAGCCGAGCGCCTCGCACTGCGCCTTGAACCAGTCGCGCACCTGACGGTCGAGATCGGTCAGCGTCAGACGGCAAATACCGCCTTTCGGCGTCGCGCCGATCTGCGCCGTGTGCATCAGCGTGTCCCAAAGCCGCTGGCTGTCGATTTGCAGGTTCTGCACGTCTCAAAACTCCGGCTGCCGGTAGCGGGCAGGGGCCCCATCTTCCCCGGAATTCACGCTTGAACCAAGCTTGAAGCAGGACCGACACTTCCGGAGCGAGTACGGGAGGCCGAGGATGTATGCGCGGATGGTTTCGACAGCTCTTCTGATCCTGTGGGCCGCGATGGCAATTGCACCCGCCCATGCCCAAAGCCGCAAGCCGACTGCGCGAGAGGTCGCAGCGGTCCGCGATTGCGCGGCGAAGGACAAGGACAACCTGGATGAGGGCGAGCAGCAATGCCTGTTCAAGCTGGTCGCAGAGCCCTGCATAGGCCCGCTCGGCAGCGCGTCCGATGGAAAGATGGCCGACTGCTATGCCATCGAGGGCGCGATCTGGGACGGGCTGCTCAATGACAATTACAAAAAACTGCTCGCCACCCTCGACGACGAGCAGACCGGCAAAGCCCGTGCCATGCAGCGTGCCTGGATCGCCTATCGTGACAGCACCTGCGAGTTCTATGACGACAAGATCCAGGGCACGATGTCGATCATGATGCACGCGGCCTGCACCACGCGAGAGACCGCGCGGCGGGCGATGCTGCTCGACTTTTTCAGCCGGCTCTGAGGTTTGTTCGCATGGGCGTTGGGTCAATGGCCGAGTAAGTCATTGAATGACTCGTTCGCTGAGGTGGCGTCCACCGCCTGCGGCGTACTAACTCATTGAATCTACGACGAATCAGCTATGATGCCCGCTGCCGGCAAACCCGGAGCGAGCGCCATGCTGCGCGTGCGACTGAAAGCCGACGGACGCTTGGTCGAAATCCTGCCCGATGGCAGCGAGCGGGCCATTCCCTCCGACCCGCGTTCCATTGCGACAGCGGCGCATCAGGCGGCGCGTTCGGTGGATGCGCGCTCGCTCGACGCGACCTACGCCCGCAATGTGCGCGGACAGACCGGGCTCACCCAGGCGGCCTTCGCCGCCCGCATCGGCGTGCCGGTCGAGACCGTGCGCAATTGGGAGCAAGGCAAACGCTCGCCGCGCGGTCCCGCCCGCGCGCTTCTCAAAGTCATCGAGCAGGCCCCCGACGCGGCCTTTGCGGTGCTCGCGAAGGCGAATTCCCGCTAGCTGCGGAACGTCCCTTCATCGTCCGCATTGGGCTGGCATTCATGCCGGCAATAGCCGATCCTTGGTCCGGGGACGCCGCGCGGCTTAGAGCGAAATCGCTTCAGATTGAAGCAATTTGCGCTCTAACATTTTAGTGAAGCATGATCTTTTCGGAAAACCGGTTTCCACTTTTCCGGATCATGCTTGAAGGAGTAGCGGATGGACGTGATCGAAAGTCATGGCGCCAAAATCCCGGTGATCGGGTTCGGCACCATGACGCTGAAGGACAATCTGTGCATCGAGCTGGTCGAGGCGGCGCTGCATCTCGGTTACCGGCATCTCGATACCGCGCAAAACTACGGCAACGAGCGCGAAGTCGGCGAAGGCTTCCGTGCCGCAGGCGTGCCGCGCGAGGACGTCTTCATTACCACAAAAGTCTGGTTCAACCGCCTGGCGCCGGGCGACCTCGAGCGCTCGGTCGATGAAAGCCTGGAGCGGCTTAAATTGCCTTGGGTCGATCTGTTACTGATCCACTGGCCCAACGCGCAAATCCCGCTGGCGGGTTCGATCGGCGCCTTATGTAAGGTCAAGCGGGCAGGGCTCGCCAAACATATCGGGGTGGCCAATTTCACCGTCGCGATGCTCGATGAGGCCACGGGCGTGGCCAGCGAGCCGCTTGCGGCCTTACAGATCGAAACCCATCCCTATCTCGACCAGACCAAGGTTTTGGCGGCGGCGCATCGGCTTGGCTTAGCGGTGGTCGGTTATTGTCCGCTGGCGCGCGGCAAGGTGCCGGCCGATGCGGTGCTGCAACACATCGGCCGCGCCCATAATAAATCGCCGGCGCAAGTGTCGCTGCGCTTTCTCGAGCAGCAGAAGATCATTCCGATTCCGCGCACGTCGAAGCGCGAGCGGCTTGCGGAAAATCTCGGCAGTCTGGAATTCAAGCTGACGGACGCCGAGATGGCGGAGATCGGCATGCTGGCGCGGCCGGGCTCGCGCATCGTCAGCCCGCCGCAGGCGCCGCAATGGGATAGCTAGGCAACGGAACGTGAGCGCGAGCGCGGCCATACCAAGCATCGAGGCCAATGGGGCGCGGATTCCGCTGCTTGGGCTCGGCACCTGGGATTTGCGCGGCCGCACCTGCGCCCGCGTCGTCGAGCAGGCACTGAGGCTCGGCTATCGCCATATTGATACGGCTGAGCTCTACGAAAACGAGCGCGAGGTCGGCGAAGGCTTTCGCGCCTCGGGCGCCAAACGCAACGACGTTTTCGTGACTACGAAAATCTGGCCGAGCCACTTCGCCCCGCGCGAGCTCGAGCGCGCGGCGCGCGACTGCCTGGTGCGGCTGCGGCTGAGCGAGGTCGATCTGTTGTTGCTGCATTGGCCCAATCCGCAAGTCCCGTTGCCTGACACCATCGGCGCGCTGTGCAAGGTCAAGCGCGACGGCCTGGCGCGCCATATCGGCGTGTCCAACTTCACCGTGGCGCTCATCGACGAAGCATTACAGACGGCGAGCGAACCTCTGGTGTGCGATCAGATCGAGTGCCATCCGTTCCTCGACCAGTCGAAAGTGCTCAAGGCCTGTCACGCCCATGGCATGGCGGTGGTCGCCTATAGCCCGATCGCGCGCGGCGACGCGCGCGGCAACGCCGTGCTCACCCGCATCGGCGCAGCCCACAAGAAAACCGCCGTGCAGGTCTGCCTGCGCTTTCTGGTGCAGCAGGACATCGTCGTCATCCCGCGCACCAGCAAAGTGGAGCGGCTTGCGGAAAACGCCGCGATTTTCGATTTCGAGCTGAGCAGACAGGACATGACGGAAATCGCCAGCCTCGGCAGCCGCGACGGCAGGATCGTCGATTGGGCATTTTCCGGCCGGCCGAAGTGGGATTGATGCAAAACCCCTCCCCCTTGTGGGGAGGGGTAGGGGTGGGGGTCGAGAGGTCAAGCACCGGCGTCGACGGGTTTTGCGCGCGCGTCCAGGAAGGAAACTTCCCTCCCGACCCCCCTCCCCACCCTCCCCCACAAGGGGGGAGGGAGTCGTCGTCAGAACTCCACGTCGAGCTCCTCCAACTCATCCGGCTCGACCTTGGCGGCAGCGATCCACTCCTGCATCTGTGGCAGCGCCATGATGGTGCGGCAATATTGCGCCGAGACCGGATCGATGGCGACGTCGTAGGTGAGGAAACGCGCACAGACCGGCGCGTACATGGCGTCGGCGGCGCACGGTTTTGCCCCGAACAGATAAGGGCCTTTGTACTTGGCGATGCAGTCCTGCCAGATCGCGGTGACGCGATCGATATCGGCGCGCGCGCCGGCCCAGGATTTGAAGCCGGGAAAATGCGCCTTCAGATTCATTGGCAGCGCCGAGCGCAGATTGCTGAAGCCGGAATGCATCTCGCCGCAGATGGCGCGGCAATGGGCGCGCTGCGCCTGGTCGGCCGGCAGCAGTCCAGCCTCCGGCTTGATCTCATGCAGATACTCGGCGATCGCCAGCGTGTCCCAGACCTTGAGCCCGTCGTGGGTCAGGCCCGGTACCAGGAACGACGGCGACAGCAGCAGCAATTCGGCCCGGGTCGAAGGGTCGTCGGTGCCGACATGCTGCTCGTCGAAATCGAGGTTCGCCATTTTGCATAGCAACCAACCGCGCAGCGACCACGAGCCGTAATTCTTGCTGGCGATGGTGAGAGTGGCCTTCGACATTCCGCGCTCTCGTTTTTCAAAGTTTGTGAGAACTCAATGCCTTATGACGCCGTGCCGATACGGCGGGTGATGCTGCGCGCTGCCCCGATGGCCAAATTTCGCGCCCCCATTCCCCGCATGTGCAGGATGTTCATATTCTTGTCGCAGTGCAACAAAAAATGCACTAGCTTTCCCGATTGGGTGAGGGGGTCGCGGTACGCCGTCGTCGGACGGCCCACGGCGCCCGTGGACGCGGGATGCTGTACGTCGCCTACCAAATGCACACCGACATCATGGTGCCGGTCCGGACCTGGGCGGGCATGGCGGCCAATTCAGGCGGCTCGCCACTGCTCGCCGACCATCCGGCGATGCGCAACCTCACCGCGGTTTATGAGCTGATCGCCCGTGCCGGCTTGACCCATACACGCCCGCCGTTCGGCATCGACCGCGTCACCGTCGGCAATCGCGAGGTCGATGTGCGCGAGGAGACGGCGCATGTGACGCCGTTCGGCACGCTGCTCCACTTCAAGAAGGATATTGCGACGGCGCAGCCGCGTGTCCTTATGGTGGCGCCGCTGTCCGGCCATTTCTCGACCCTGCTGCGGGCGACCGTACGCACCATGCTGCCCGAGCACGACGTCTACATTACCGATTGGCACAATGCGCGTGACGTGCCGCTGACCGCGGGCCGCTTCGGCTTCGACGAATATATCGATCATCTGATCAAGTTCCTCGGAGTGATGGGGCCGGGCACCCACGTGGTCGCAGTGTGCCAGCCCTGCGTTGCGGTGCTTGCCGCCGCTGCCGTGATGGCGCAGGCGGGCAACAAGGCGCAGCCGCGCAGCATGACCTTGATGGCCGGACCGATCGACACCCGGGTCAACCCGACCACGGTCAACGAGCTCGCCAACAAGCGCACCATCGAGTGGTTCGAGCGCACGCTGACCGCTTCGGTGCCGCTGCGCTATCCCGGCGCGTTCCGCCGCGTCTATCCGGGGTTTGTCCAGCTTGCCGCCTTCATGAGCATGAACGTCGAGCGCCACGTCAAAGCGCACCGCGAGCTCTACGAGAACCTCGCCAACGGCGAACCGGAAAAAGCGGCGATCACCAAAGCGTTCTACGACGAATATTTCGCCGTGCTCGATCTCACCGCGGAGTTCTACCTCGAGACCGTGCGCATCATCTTCCAGGAGCACCTGCTGCCGCTCGGCAAGCTGCAATGGCACGGCAATAAGGTCGACCCGACCGCGATCCGGCGCACCATGCTGCTCACCGTCGAGGGCGAGCGCGACGACATCTGCGCCGTGGGCCAGACGGTGGCCGCGCACGACCTGTGCAGCAAGCTGCGCCCTTATCTCAAGCGCCACCACATGCAGGCCGGCGTAGGGCACTACGGCGTATTCTCGGGCAAGCGCTGGGAGAACCAGATCTATCCGATTTTGAAGAACGTGATTTTGTCGAGCGATTGAACGGAAGCAGCGCCTCCGCGCCATATCGTACAGCCGTCTGAAACCGAGTAGTCTTAGCTTCAGGGCGGGACGAACAAGGACGGAAACACCATGGCCACAAGCGTCAAGCAAATGCTGGAAGCTGCCAACGCCGCGGTGCCGAAGATCACGCCGGCGCAGACGAAGGAGATGATCGCCAAGGGCAATACGCTGGTGGTCGATGTGCGCGACGGCACCGAAGTGGCGGCGAGCGGCAAGGTCGCCGGCGCCGTGCATGTGTCGCGCGGCATGCTGGAATTCCGCGCCGATCCCGAATCGCCCTACCACGACAAGAATTTTGCCAAGGACAAGGACGTTATTCTGTATTGCGGCTCCGGCGGTCGCGCGGCGCTGGCCGGCAAGCTGCTCAAGGATTTGGGCTACGAGAAAGTCTACAATCTCGGCGGCTTCAAGGATTGGGCCGACTCCGGCGGCGCAATCGACAAGTAAAACGCGCTTAGCGCAGAAACGCTTTTTCCAGTTCGCGCATCTGCGCGTCGCCTTGCAAGGCGAATACGTCTGCGACCGAGGCGATCTCCGTTTCGACGCCGGCGATGCCGCCTTCGGCCACGATGCGGCCGAAGACGTTTTGCATGGCGGCGATAGCGGCGCGGATGGCGTGATTGCCGCAGATGATCAGCCCGACTTTGCCGAGCGCCGTGATATCGGCGAACGACAGCTGCGGGTAACTGGTCGGCACCAGAACCAGCGGCACGGGTCCAGGCCACGCCCGGCAAAATGCCAAGATTTCGTCGGGAGTTTTCTCTTTGCTGTGGATTAGCACCGCATCCGCACCGGCCTCGGCATAGGCCGCGCCGCGGCTTAGCGCTTCCTCCTGGCCGCGTCCGGCGATCAGCGCCTCGGTCCGCGCGATGACGAGCACGCTGCCAGCCGCTTTCGCCGCCGCCACCTTGCCTTGAAATTCGCCGATAGGGACGAGTTCCTGCCGGCCGCCGGGCCGCAGGCTCGTGTCCTTGGGAAACGTCTTGTCTTCGATGACGACGGCCGCCACGCCAGCGGCGGCGTATTGCGGCACGACGTAAGCGACGTTCACCGCATTGCCAAAACCGGTGTCGAGGTCGGCGATCACCGCCGCATCCTGCACTTGGCCGATGGCGCGCATCATTTCCAGATGCGTGCCCATCGACAGAATATTGGCATCGGGCACCGCGTAGGACGCCGACAATTCGAAGCCGCTGCCCCAAATGGCGTCGAAACCGGCATTGGCGGCGAGTTTTGCGGCAAGCGGATTGTGCGCCGCCATCGCCAGCGCCGGGCGATGCACGTCGATCTTGGCGCGTAACGCGTCGACGCTTTGGGTGTTTTGTGACATGAGGGTGTGGCTCACCGCATCGCGGCGGCGATATTGCCGCCGTCGACGGTGGTGACGTCGGCCGTGGTCTTCAGCGCCAGCGCCTGATGCAAGAACGCCTGCGCCACGTCGTCGGCGGTGACTTCGCGGCCGAGCAGGTTGCCGCTCATGTAATCCTTCTCGCTCAGGCCGCGCGCTTTCGAGCGCGAGGCGATCATGTCGGCGGTGAGGAGGCCCGAGCGGATGCGGTCGGCGTTGACCGCGTTGGCGCGGATGCCGTCGGCGCCGTAGTCGAGCGCGTATTGGCGCATCAGCGCCAGTTCGGCGGCTTTCGGAATGCCGTAGGGGCCGAAATTCGGCCCCGGATTGACCGCTTGTTTGGAGACATTGAACAACAGGCAGCCGCCGGTGTTTTGCACCAGCATGATCTTCACCGCAGCCTGCGCCACGCGCTGATGGCCATAAAAATTCAGCTCGAAACTTTTGCGCATGACGTCTTCGTCGACCTCGCCGATGCGCCCTTGCCAGGCCGCGCCGGCATTGGAGACGACGATGTCGACGCCGCCGAAGGCTGCAGCCACGGCATCGAAAGCCGCGCGCACCGAGGCTGCGCTGGTCACGTCGCAGACGACCGGCAACGCCGACGGTCCAATTGCCTTTGCCTGTTCGCTCGCCGCAGCGAAATTGACGTCGAGCAACGCAACCTCAGCGCCGGCCGCGGCAAAAGCCTTCGCGGCCGCGGCGCCGATGGCGCCGCCGGCGCCAGTGACGGCGGCGATCTGGCCGGCGAGCGGCGGATCCTTGCGGGTGCCGAGCTTGGCCTGTTCGAGCGGCCAATATTCGCAATCGAACATGTCGGCTTCGGAAATCGATTCGAAGCGGCCGATCGCCTCGGCATCGCTGACGCCTTCGACCCAGGCCTCGGCGATGTCGGCTGCGATCTCGGCATCGCGCTTGGTGCGGCCGAGACCGAACAGGCCGAGTCCCGGCACCAGCACGACGCGGGGCAGGGGATCGAGCTCACGTTTGATATGGCCGACGCGGGCATTGTGCTGCTCGAAATAGCGGTGATAGCGCGCTGCGAATTGGCCCGCCGCCTCGTGCGCTACCCGCGCAAACTCGGCAAGCTTTGCGGGATCGGGCTGCGGCAGCACCAGCGGCCAGTTCTTGGTGCGGATGGTGTGGTCGGGCGTCACCACGCCGGCCTGGCTGGTGCGGGCCAAATCCTTGGCATTGATGAAATTGAGCACCGCATCGGTGGCGCGGAATTCGAGCACGAGCCGGCGCCAGGCGCCTTCGATCGTTTTGTCCTTTTCGCTGCACGCGCCGCGCACGATCGGCGCGATCAACGCCACGTCGGCGGCACCGCGCCGTGCCGGCGCCGTTGCGGCAACGGATTTGCGGCGGCGGGCGACAAATTCCTCGGCGCGCGAGACCATCTCGATCATGCGCTCATAGGCTTCGCGCGCGCTCTCGCCGTAGGTGACGATGCCGTGTTTTGACAGAATGAGGCCGTCGCTCGGTTTGGCCCGCTCGAAAACATCGATCGCCTTTTTGGCCAAGCCGAAACCCGGCATGACGTAAGGCACGAAAGCGAGCCGGCCGCCGAAAACCTCCGCGCATTTCTTTTCGCCGTCCGGCTGATCGATGACGCTGAGCACGGCGGTGGCGTGGGTGTGATCGACGAATTTGTGCGGCAGGAACGCGTGCAGCATGATTTCGACCGACGGATTGGCCGCCGCTGGATCGATCAGGCTTGCGCGCTCGATGCCGACAAGCTCGTCGTCGCCGATCTCGCCGAGCGCGCGCAGCTTGCGCAACGGCGAAAGCCGCACCGCCGGCAGCCCGGCAAGGTCGATCATCGCCATGTCGGCGCCGGTCGCCTTGACGCGCAACACCTCGACGTCGGCGCCGAGGCGGTCGCGCATCACTTCTTTCAGCGAGGTGTTGCCGCCGCCGTGGAGGACGAGTTTCGGGTCGCGGCCGAGCAGCCGCGTCGTGTAGATGCGCAGCGCGAGATCGCGGTCGATGCCCGATTTTGCGCCTTCGGCGACGATGGCCTCGGCGTCACGGTCGACCCAGCCGCTTTTCATGGCGCCCGCCCAGCATCGCCTGTTGCATCAACCGCCGGCGAAACGACGCGACCACCATCCGGTCTTGCGCGGCCGATCGGTACCCTCGGTCTCGGCGACTTCGGTGACGACCGGTTCGGGGGCAGGGGCCACGGGCGCTGCCGCTGCCGGCGGCGCTTCGTCGCCGCCGCCAATCGGCGCCCGCTCGCGTATGGTGGATCGCCGGCGCGGCGGCTCGGTTTGTTGCTCCGCATGGGATGGCTCCGCACTAACTGGCGCAGGCGGCGCGGCATCGAGGTCGGCGACGGCTTCCTTGAGCTCGGGCTCGGTAGCGGCCGGTGGCGCGAGCTCGTCGCCCGGGCCGAAACTGTGCTGCGGTACCGGGGCGCCAAGGTCATTCATGCCGGGCGCTGCGTCACCGTTGCGATCGCGATCGTGGCGATTGCGCCGGCCGCCGCGGCGGCCGCGCCGCCGCCGTCCCCGCCGTTCGCCGTCGCGATTCTGATCCGGACGGTCGCTGCGCTCCGTGCGCTCCGCCTGGGCCGGCTCGCCGTGTTGGTCGGTGACCTCGTCTCCGGCAAAGGGTTCATCGTCGCCTTCGCCAACGGGCTCGCTCGCATGCTCAGGTGGGTACTCGGACGACCCTTCTTGGATCGGGATCTGCTCGCGGTTTTCGCCGCCGTCGCGCCCATCGCGACCGCCGCGTCCGCCACGGCCACGCCGCCGTCGCCGCCGGCGCGGTTCGCCTTCGCCGTGCTCGGGTACGGTGGTGGACGCTGCCCCTTCGACATCCTCCGCTTCGGCCTGCTGCTCTTCCTCTACCTCGACGATGCTTTCGTCTTCGAGGTCGTCCTCGTCTTCCAACGGTGCGGTGACGGCCCGCTGTTGGTTCTGCTCGGCGAGCGCGCGTGCCGCCTCGACGGTATGCACCTGTTCGCCGCGGTCGATCACGAAGGCCTGCGGCGCCATCACCGTCGCGTCGGCGACGACCGTGAGCGTGATGGCAAAGCGTTCTTCCAGGCTGCGCAGATGCGCGCGCTTCTGATTGAGCACGTAGAGCGCCACATCGGGCCGGGTGCGGGCGATGAGATTGTGGGTGGCGCCGCGCATCAATTGCTCTTCGAGCGCGCGGAGCACTTGCAGCGCCAGCGACGACACCGAGCGGACATGGCCAGAGCCGCCGCAATACGGGCATTTCTCCGTCGAGCTTTCCAGCACGCTGGTGCGGATGCGCTGCCGCGACATTTCGAGCAGGCCGAAATGCGAGATACGGCCGACCTGGATGCGGGCGCGGTCGTGCTTGAGGCACTCTTTAAGCCGCCGCTCGACCGCACGGTTGTTGCGGTTCTCATCCATGTCGATGAAATCGATGACGATCAGGCCGGCAAGGTCGCGCAGCCGCAGCTGCCGCGCGATTTCGTCCGACGCCTCAAGATTGGTCTTGAGCGCGGTGTCTTCGATGTGATGCTCGCGCGTGGCGCGGCCGGAATTGACGTCGATGGCGACCAGTGCCTCGGCCTGGTTGAGCACGATGTAGCCGCCGGAGCGCAATTGCACGACCGGCGAGAACATGGCGTCGAGCTGGCTCTCGACGCCATAGCGCGACAACAGCGGCTGGGTGTCGGCATAAAGCTTCACGCTCTTGGCAGAGCTCGGCATGAGCATGCGCATAAAATCCTTGGCCTCGTGGTAGGCCTCGGAGCCGGCGACGATGACTTCGTCGATGTCCTTGCCGTAGAGATCGCGGATCGAGCGCTTGACCAGCGAGCCTTCCTCGTAAACGAGCTTTGGCGCGGTGGATTTGAGCGTCAAGTCACGCACGGTCTCCCACAGCCGCAAGAGATATTCGAAGTCTCGCTTGATCTCGATCTTGGTGCGGCTCGCTCCCGCGGTTCGCAGGATGACGCCCATGCCCTCGGGGACTTCCAGGTCGGCGGCGGCCTCCTTGAGGCGGGCGCGATCTTCCGAGTTGGTGATCTTGCGGCTGATGCCGCCGCCGCGGGCGGTATTGGGCATCAGCACCGAATAGCGGCCGGCCAGCGACAAGTAGGTCGTGAGCGCTGCGCCCTTGGTGCCGCGTTCCTCCTTGACCACCTGCACAAGCATGACCTGGCGGCGCTTGATCACCTCTTGGATCTTGTACTGGCGGCGGTAACGCGGCGCGCGGTCGGGCACTTCTTCCATTGCGTCGGCGCCGCCGACCGATTCGACGACCTCGGCTTCCTCGTCGCCGCCGTTTTCGCCGCCATTGTCGCCGTTGTGCCCGTTGTCGCCTTCGGCGCCGGTTTGCGCGCCGTTGCTCTGTTCGTCCGTGTCCGGCGCGGCGTGCGCAACCTCCGTCGTCTCGGTCTCGTCTGAATCGGCAGCGGGGCTGTCGCCAGATGTCGTTTCGGCCCCAGTCGGCTCGTACTGCGCGGTAACGTCGGACGCGGATTCAGTAGCTACCGGCGGCGTGAGGTCCACGGCGGCTGCTCCGCCCTCGGTAACGTCGTGCGATTCGGTCGCTTCGGACGCCTCCGCAGATTCTGCCACCGGATCGCCAGCGGCCCCGTCGCCGGCTGGCGTATCGGCCAGTTCGCTGCGCAAAGTGTCGTCATCCCGGTGCGCGGCCGCATGCCGGTCGCGGCCACGGTGCCGGCGCGAGCGCCGGTCGACTTCGTCGTCGGCGGCGCGCTGGGCGCGCTCCTCTTCGTCGATCAATGCCTGCCGGTCGGCGACCGGAATTTGATAGTAGTCCGGATGGATTTCGCTGAACGCCAGGAAGCCGTGGCGGTTGCCGCCGTAGTCGACGAATGCGGCCTGCAGCGACGGCTCGACGCGCGTCACCTTGGCCAGATAGATGTTGCCGCGGAGCTGCTTACGGTGTGCGGACTCGAAGTCGAATTCCTCGACGCGATTGCCGCGCAAAACGACCACCCGGGTCTCCTCGGGATGGGTCGCGTCGATGAGCATTTTGTTGGCCATTTTGTAATCTCACGACGGGCGGCGTGCCGCTTGCTCCGCGCCGCATCGGCGACGGGAAACGGGGGCCTGCCCGATTATCGGTGAATGGGACGGATCGGGGACTACGAGCGCGGCGGTCAGCGTCGACCGAACAGCCGGCGAACGTGGGAACGTCGCCCTGCCAACCCGATCTAACCTTGGCTTCCGTTGGGAAGGCTTTTCCCTGGAAGACTTGCGCCTCGAACATGAACTCCAAACCGTGGCGGGCAGCAGCGCCCGGCGCTGCCGCGATTTCTTTCGCTTGCTCACGGCATCGGCGCGACACAGTTCCGGTAGCGTTGTTCGCCACTGGCACGCGCGTCGCGCGCGAGGCTCCGGCTGTCCTCTTTCTCGAGGGTATCGGCGTCGCTTGCTTGTTCCACCGTCTTTGGCGCGATTTGGCGCCGCAAGAGTTCGAAACAGGAGTTCGAAAGCGACATCCGCCTTGGTTCCCGGTTTCGGGGAGCCATTTTGGCGGACATGCCGGATGCCCTAACGCGACACAACCGGAACCTGTCACCGTCAGCAGCTTCTTCATAAGGCCCTGCATAGGGAATTGGCAAGTCGCCTGTGGGCTTTGGCGTGATCGGAGCGAGTTCCGCCCCGGCCGGCGCCACTTTTGCCGCGATTTAAAATTCCATTAACCACGCGTCCCTAATGAAGTAACACGGGCGCAAAGGGGTCGAACCGATGGCTGTCCGGGCGGCAAGCTGGGCCTTCCTCGGCATACTCCTCACCGGCGTCGCCTGGGCCGCCGGACCGGCGACCACGACGCCGACGAGCGCCGACTCGTTTCCGGTCGCGACCGACGTCCGGCTCGGCGGCGACGAGGCGGCCACCCGCTTCGTCATGGATTTGAGCCGCAAGATCGATGTCCGCGCCTTTACGCTGGCCGACCCCTACCGCGTTATCCTCGACATCCCCCAAGTGACGTTTCAATTGCCGCCCAAGGCCGGCGAGAGCGGCCGCGGCCTGATCAAGGCGTTTCGCTTCGGCCTGATGATGCCCGGCGGCTCGCGCATGGTGCTCGACTTGGCCAAGCCCGCGCGCGTCGAGAAGGCTTTTGTGGTCGACGCCACGGTCGATGCGCCGGCCCGCCTCGTGCTCGAACTGGCGCCGACCGACCGCGAGAGCTTTTTGCGCAAAGTCGCGCTTGACGCCAAAACGGCAGCCGCCGAAGCGCCTTCGCGCAACGAGCCGCCGGCCGATGCCGCCGACAAGCGGCCGCTGGTGGTGCTCGATCCCGGCCATGGCGGCATCGACACCGGCACCAAGGGGCCGGGCGGCGAAATCATGGAGAAGAATATCGTGCTCGATTTCGCCGAGCGCCTGCGTGAGCGGATCGAGAAAACCGGCAAATACCGCGTGCTGATGACACGCACCGACGACACTTTCATCCCGCTCGGCGAGCGCGTGCACATGGCGCGCAACGCCGGCGCCGCCCTGTTCGTCTCGATCCATGCCGATGCCTTGCCGAAGAAGGAGGGCGATGCTCAGGGCGCTACGGTCTACACCTTGTCGGAAACCGCCACCGATTCGGAAGCCGCCCGGCTCGCCGAGCAGGAAAACCGCGCCGATGTCATCGCCGGCGTCGATCTCAAGGACGAGCCCGATGACGTGGCTGGCATCCTGCTCGACCTGGCGCAGCGCGAGACCAAGACGTTTTCGGTGCAATTCGCCCACCGGCTGGTGAGCGAATTGAAGGCCGCGACGCGGCTGCACAAGAACCCGCTGAAATCGGCGGGTTTCAAGGTGCTGCGCGCGCCCGACGTACCGTCGGTCCTGGTGGAACTGGGCTATGTGTCGAACAAGGACGACTTGCAGTCGCTACTCTCCGATACCTGGCGCGAGCGCACGGCGGCTTCGGTGGCCCAGGCCATTGATACGTATTTCTCCACTCACGTCGCCGGCACCCGCGCCGGGGCCAATTAGTCGAGCCGGTATGGCGATACTGGCACGCTCAATGGCCTCAGTTTGAACAAGAAGCGGAGCGACCACAGCCGATGAGGACAGGGGTCTCTAGCGATTTCATGGCAATACTGCCAGACTGGGCCTTCTCCCGGCGGAGACTGAATCGGCGCGGCGGAACCCAGACCTGCTGAACGTAGACCTGCGGAACGTAAGCAATGAAAATCCTGTTGCGCTTCCTGGGCTTTCTGTTCGCGGCGGGAACCATTGTGTTCATCGTCGGCGTGGCCGGGGTCGCGGGCCTGCTTTGGCATTACTCCAAGGATTTGCCGGACTATTCGCAGCTTCAGGATTACGAGCCGCCGGTGATGACACGCGTGCATGCCGCTGACGGCTCGTTGCTCGCCGAATACGCCAATCAGCGCCGCCTCTACCTGCCGATCCAGGCGATCCCGAAGCTTGTCACCAACGCCTTCATCGCCGCCGAGGACAAGAACTTCTACCAGCATCCTGGCATCGACATTTACGGCATCGGCCGCGCCGGCTTGCTCTACATCCAGAACTACGGCTCCAGCCGCCGGCCGCAGGGCGCCTCGACCATCACGCAGCAGGTCGCCAAGAACTTCCTGTTGACCAACGAGGTGTCGTTCGAGCGCAAGATCAAGGAAGCGCTGTTGGCGCTGCGCATCGAGCGCACCTACTCGAAGGAAAAAATCCTCGAGCTTTATCTCAACGAAATCTATCTCGGCTTCGGCGCCTACGGTGTCGCCGCGGCGTCGCTGCTCTATTTCGACAAGTCGGTGCACGAGCTTTCGATCGCGGAAGCCGCCTACCTCGCCGCCTTGCCGAAGGGGCCGAACAATTACAATCCGTTCCGCAAGCGCGACGAAGCGATCGCGCGGCGCAATTACGTCATCGATCGCATGGCCGAAGACGGCTACATCCCC
Organism: uncultured Alphaproteobacteria bacterium; assembly: GCA_963724715.1. Taxonomy (GTDB): domain Bacteria; phylum Pseudomonadota; class Alphaproteobacteria; order Rhizobiales; family Xanthobacteraceae; genus BOG-931. The sequence continues at coordinate 23,284 of CAVRVV010000011.1, forward strand.
GCCGATGTCGCCGACAAGGCGAAGAAACAGCCGCTCGACATCACCGTGCGGCCGACCGGCGCCCACGTTTTCGCCGCCGAATATTTCACCGAAGAGGTGCGGCGCTACATCTACGACAATTATGGCGAGAAGAAACTCTACGAAGGCGGCCTGTCGGTGCGCACCACGCTCGATCCGAAAATCCAGGTGATGGCGCGCCAAGCCATGATCAACGGGCTGGTCAATTTCGACGAGACCCAGGGCGGCTATCGTGGGCCGGTCACCAAGATCGACATTTCGGGCGATTGGGGCACAAAACTCGCCGACGTGAAATCGCTGGCCGATGTGGCGCCGTGGCGAATGGCGGTGGTGCTCGATGTCACCAACGATTCCGCGCGCATCGGCTTGCAGCCGGCGCGCGATCCCGGCGGCAACGTGCTCAAAGCCCGCGATACCGGCATCATCGCACTCGACGGTGTGAAATGGGCGAGACCTGGATCGCCAAACGGCCCGACCGGAAAGCCGATCCAGAGCGTCAGCCAGGTGCTCAGCGCGGGCGACGTCGTCTACGTCGAGCCGCTGCAAGACCAGGGCAAGTATCGGCTGCGGCAAATTCCCGAAATCTCCGGCGCCATGGTGGCGATGGATCCGCGCACCGGCCGCGTGCTCGCCATGGTCGGCGGCTTCTCCTTCGACCAGAGCCAGTTCAACCGCGCGACGCAGGCGCTCCGCCAGCCGGGCTCGTCGTTCAAGCCGCTGGTCTATGCGGCGGCGCTGGACAACGGCTACACGCCGTCGAGCATCGTCATGGATGCACCCATCGAGATCGACATGGGGCAGGGCGGCGGCATCTGGCGGCCGGAAAATTACGGCGGCAAGTTTTATGGTCCTTCGACCTTGCGGTTCGGGCTCGAGCAGTCGCGCAACGTGATGACGGTGCGGCTCGCCCAGGACATCGGCATGCCGCTGATCGCCGAATATGCCAAGCGGTTCGGGGTCTATGACGAATTGCCGCCATATCTGTCCTACGCGCTCGGTGCCGGCGAGACGACCGTGCTGCGCATGGTCACCGCCTATTCGATGTTCGACAACGGCGGCCGCCGCGTGAAGCCGACGCTGGTCGACCGCATTCAGGACCGTTACGGCCACACCATCTACAAGCACGATGAGCGCGAATGCGTCGGCTGCGATGCGGCCAAATGGGACAATCAGGCCGAGCCGACCTTGATTGATCGCCGCGAGCAGGTGATCGATCCGATGACCGCCTATCAGATCACCTCGATGATGGAAGGCGTCGTGCAGCGCGGCACCGCGACCGTCGTCAGGGACGTCGGCAAGCCGATCGCCGGCAAGACCGGCACCACCAACGACGAGAAGGACGTGTGGTTCATCGGCTTCTCGCCGGACATCGTCTGCGGCGTCTATATGGGCTTCGACAAGCCGCGCCATATCGCTCGCCTCGCCACCGGCGGCCATCTCGCCGCGCCGATCGTCAAGGACTTTCTGAAATTGGCGCTCGTCGACAAGCCGCCGATTCCGTTCCGCGTGCCGCCCGGCATCAAGCTTATTCGCGTCAATCCCAGGACCGGCATGCGCGCCGGGCCGGGCGACGACAAAGTCATCCTCGAAGCCTTCAAGCCGGGCACCGCGCCACCCGACAATTACTCGGTCGTCGGCGCCGAGACCGCCAATGGCGGTGCGCTTCCCGCTGTGTCGCCCGACGCCGATCGCGCCGTGCGCAGCACCGGCACCGGGGGCCTGTATTAGGACGCGGCAAATCCGCTAAGAGCGGACAGGCGACATTGCGTGCATTGCCGCGATTTTTTCGCTCAGGCGATATCTGCGAGCCTGAAGTGCGGACCGAGCAAGCGGCGGACACGGAGCAGTTCGGCTCTGGCGGCGAATGAATTGACGGCGAGGCGCACGAGCAACGACAGCTGCGACGGTCGCGCGACGAGCTCACGCAATACTGCCCAGACATTGGCGCGACCGTCCGGCCTCATGCCGAGAAGCGCGGCGGAGGGAATTGCCCGTTCGGCCGGATCGATGATGACGCGCACTGCGGCGAAGGCGAGACCGTGCGCAGCGGCAAGGCGCCCCATCACGTGCGATTCCATGTCGACGGCGCAGGCACCGGTCGTTGTGTGCAGCTCTCGCTTCTTTGCCGGCTCGGCGACCGGGGCGTCCACGCCGAGGATGGGGGCGTAGATGGCGCCGGGAATGGTCGCGACCAGACTGCTCGACCATGCCGCGTCGGTCGCATGAGGGACATGTGAATCGAGGACGGCAGACGCGACGACCCAATCTCCGGTGCGAAGATTTGATGCGAGCCCGCCGGCCACGCCAAAGCTGATGACTCCGCGGTAGCCTTGGCGGACGGCGCTGGCAATGACGTTCGCCAAGTCGCGTCTGGAGTTGCGGCACACGACCAGTACGCCGGGTCCGGCGGCGATCTTGGCTTCAAAGCCCATGCCGACAAAGGCAATGACGATGCGGTGGTGTTGTTCGAGCGGAAGAAGGTTCGCGACCGGGCCGAGGTCGTCGCCCTCATTCAAGAGTTGTCTAGTAAGAGTTGCGTCGGCGTATCGAGCTTGGCCGGCGAATTGAGTTTGGCCGGCGAATTGAGCTTGGCCGGCGAATTGAGCTTGGGATGTCATGAAGCCATTGCCCCGCGTCAGCGATCCAGATTGAATCACGCCCCGGCAGAAATTCAGGCAGACAAGCCTCCCTAGCCCAGCCTCCTTCTCGAACCCGGTCTTATGCCGAGCGCAGCTTATTTGTCGTCAAAGCCAAGCCGATAAAGCCAAGTCGACGATCCCGGCATAACTTTGGCGTAAACTTGAGCAGCACTTGAACGTGCTCATTGCATGGTCAAGATGCTCGATTCTGAGTTCAGGTGCAATCGGAAAGCAAAAACGCGTGAGCGCCGCGACAGCAGTCTTGATCACCGGAGCCAGCGGCTTTGTCGGATCTGCGGTGGCAAGAACTTTGCTCGAGGCAGGCTTCTCGGTCCGTGCGTTGGTGCGGCAAGCCAGTCCGCGCTTTCATCTCGACGGGCTCGAATTGGAGTTCGTCGCCGGCGACCTCCGCGACGCCGACTCCGTGCGGCGGGCAATGAGTGGCATCCGTTACGTCTTTCATGTCGCGGCGGACTACCGCCTCTGGGCGCGCGATCCCGATGCGATTTATGCCGCCAATGTCGACGGCACGCGCAATGTGATGCAGGAGGCGCTGCGCGTCGGCGTCGAGCGCGTGGTCTATACCTCTAGCGTCGCCACGCTGGGTTGGCCCTATGCCGGCGCGTCGGGCGATGAAACCATCCCGCTCTCGGAAGCGGACGGCATCGGCACCTACAAGCGCAGCAAGATCGCCGCTGAAAGGCTGGTCGAGGCGATGGTGGCTCGCGACGGATTGCCGGCCGTCATCGTCAATCCCTCGACACCGATCGGCCCTCGCGACGTGCGCCCGACGCCCACCGGCCGCATCATCGTCGAGGCGGCGCGCGGCCGTATGCCGGGTTTCGTCGACACCGGGCTCAATCTTGTTCATGTCGACGATGTCGCCGACGGGCACCTCGCAGCGCTGCGACGCGGGACCATAGGCGAGCGCTACATTCTCGGCGGCGAGAATGTGCTGCTTGCCGACATGCTCGGCGACATCGCGCGCCTGGTCGGCCGGCGTGCGCCGCGGTTGCGTGTGCCCCGCGCCGTCGCCATGCCGGTCGCTTATGCCGCCGAAATGATGGCGCGCTTCACCGGGCGCGAACCTTTTGCGACGGTCGACGGACTGCGCATGGCCAAGCATCACATGTTCTTCACCTCGGCCAAAGCCGAGCGTGACCTCGGCTTCCGTGCGCGGCCCTATGGCGAAGCACTTGCCGATGCGATCGATTGGTTCCGCGAGGCGGGATATCTAAACGGGACGATGCGGCACCAGACCACGGTGCAGCGGGGTTAAAATTGCGAGCGATTTTCAACGTAAATCATTGCGTGCTGCCTTCCTTGCGGACGGCCGACGGATCAAGCGTGGCATCGATATAGGTCGCCGCGCGGATCGCATAGCTGCGCGTCAGGTGGGCTGAGTTGAGATAGAGCGGCTTGCCGTCGGCATCGAACACCGGGCAACGCGCCCGTGGACACAAATAGGGAATTGGGTCGATCAGCGTCGCGCCGCTTTGCTCGGCGATTGCCGCAAGGATCTTGTTGATCGCGGCATAGCGTTCTTCGAAGCGGCCGAAGTCGAAGCTGATGCTGGCGACGGGCTTTGCGGTGATCTCGCGCAGCCGGGACCCGGCAAACATGCTGGTCGGCGCCAATTCCTCGCCATTGGGAATGTTGAGGATGAGGTAGACGCGCTTTTTGTCGGCAATCGAGCGGAGAAACCGGACAAAGCGCTGTTGATTGTCGGGATTTCTCAGAGCGTCCTCGTCGTAGAGCCAGCTATTCGCGAACGCTACTGCAACGGTCGAATTCGCGTCGATCAGCCCTCGAAGTTGAGCCATCGCGTTCGGGCACTCCTCGACGTTGGAAATAATGTCGATCAACAAATTGCACCACTGCTGATTGCCGACCAGGATGGCGCCGTTGGCGGCGGCGTTGTCCTTGATCACGCGGTCGATCCGCGGCGCGTATTGCTCCATGTTGGAATCGCCGATGAACAGCGTGTAGCTGTCGAGCTTGCTGCTTTCGCGGAAATAGCGCAGTTCGCCGAACGAATGGTTTTCGGCCGCCACCGGCGGGTATTGCCAGTCATACGATGCGGCCAGAATCGGCGCGATGTTCTCATTGCGCAATCGCGAATCGATGGCGCCGGTGAAGATCAAGAGCCCGAGCGCGCCTGCGCCTGCCATGGCGGCGGCCAGGCCTTGTGGGATAAAACCTTGCGCGATGCGCAACGCCGACGAATGCCGGATCGGATATTCGACGAAACGATAGGTCAGGAATGCCAGCGCTACCGAAGCCGCGATCGCGGCGACCCTGTCGGTCGGCGTCAGCAAAGCGCCTTTGACGATCTTGGCGAATACCAGGATCGGCCAGTGCCACAGATACAATGGATAACTGATCAAGCCGACGCCGACCATGAGCCGGTTGCCAAGCACATAGCGGCTGATCCAGTTGGTAAAGCCTGCCGAGATCACCAGGAACGCGCCCACCGTCGGAAAGAGCGCCCAATAGCCGGGAAAGGCGAATTCGCGATTGAGCGCAAAGACGCTGACGCCGATCAGCAGCAATCCGCCGGCGGCGCGTTGCGTGCGGAAATGCGCGAGCCATTCGCCCTTTTGCCTGACCAGATAGGCGAGCACGCCACCGAGCATCAGCTCCCAGAATCGCGCCAGCGGCGAATAGAAGGCGGCGACCGGATGGTGCACGACGCTGATGACATTGTAGGCAAACGAAATGACGGCGATGGAGAGCGTGGCAACGAGCAGGCTGCGCTTGCGCCGCCAGACCGGGCCGAGAACGAGCGGCCAGAGAATGTAGAATTGCTCCTCGATGGCGAGCGACCACAGGTGCAACAGCGGCTTGGTGTCGCTCGAGACGTCGAAATAGCCGGCTTCGCCCCACAGCACCAAATTGGTTGCAAAACCGGCGCCGGCCGCCAAATGCTTGCCGAGGCGCTCGAACTCGTCCGGCAACAGCACATACCAGCCGACGAAAAGCGTCGCGGCGATGACAACGACCAGCGCCGGGAAAATTCGCCTGATGCGCCGGATGTAGAAGTCGAGATAGCTGAAACGGCGGCCCTCGACGGCATCGACGATGATGCCGCTGATCAGGTAGCCGGAGATGACAAAGAAAATGTCGACGCCGACGAAGCCGCCCTTGAAGAAATTCGGAAACGTGTGAAAAGCGACCACGGAGCCGACGGCGATCGCGCGCAGCCCATCGATGTCGGGACGATACTTTTCGGTGACCCGGGAATCCGCCGGCATTGTTGCTCGCTGCTTTGGGCCACAGTCAGCATAACGCCGCCGGGTTGGCAATTGTGGGGTGAGGGGCGGCGCGTTGCGCGCGGCGCCGCAACCGATTACATAGCCGTCCAGGAGCACGGTCATGCGCGCGGAAATCGAGACCATCGTCGAGGATATCAAGCAGTCCGCCGGGCTGCTGAGGAGGCATCTTTGACGTCGACAAAGCGCGCGTCCGTCTTGCCGAGCTGAACCGGCAGGCCGAAGACCCCAATCTCTGGAACGACCCGCCGCGGGCGAGCCGGGTGATGCAGGAGCGCACCGCGCTCGACGAGCAGCTTACCGCGCTGTCGCGCATCGACCAGGAGCTCGACGATCAGATCACCTTGATCGAGCTCGGCGAGGCCGAGAGCGATCAGAAAGTCATCGCCGAAGCCGAGGCGAGCTTGCGCAAGCTCAAAACCGAGGTGGCGCGCCGCGAGCTCGAAGCGCTGCTGTCGGGCGAGGCCGACGCCAACAATTCCTATCTCGAAGTCCACGCCGGGGCCGGCGGCACCGAAAGCCAGGACTGGGCCGGCATGCTGTTGCGCATGTATGTGCGCTGGGCCGAACAGCACGGTTACAAGGTCGATTACATCGAGGAGACCCAGGGTGAAGAGGCCGGCCTCAAGTCGGCGACCATCGAGATCAAGGGCCACAATGCCTATGGCTGGCTGAAGACCGAGAACGGCGTGCACCGCCTGGTGCGCATCTCGCCGTTCGACTCCAATGCGCGCCGCCACACCTCGTTCGCCAGCGTCAACGTCTATCCGGTGGTCGACGACCGCATCAATATCGACATCAAGGAGGCGGACGTCCGGGTCGATACCATGCGCGCCGGCGGCGCCGGCGGCCAGCACGTCAACAAGACGGAGTCAGCCATTCGCCTCACGCACATTCCGACCAACATCGCGGTGGTGTGCCAGAACGATCGCTCGCAGCACCGCAATCGGGCGCAGGCCTGGCAGATGCTGCGGGCAAAACTCTACGAGCTGGAATTGAAAAAGCGCGAGGAAAAGGCCGTGGCCGATCAGGCCGCCAAGACCGACATCGGCTGGGGCCACCAGATCCGCTCCTACGTGCTGCAGCCCTATCAGATGGTGAAGGACCTGCGTACCGGCGTCTCGACGTCCAACACCGGTGCCGTGCTCGACGGCGACATCGATCAGTTCACCGCCGCGGCGCTGGCGCAAAAAGCCTTCGGCACCACGCCGGCAGAAGTCGAGGATGTTGAGTAGGCTTTAGCCGCCGAACAGCGTAGCGCCGGCTTTCAAGAATTTCTGCGGATCGACCGCTTCGCCGTCGACGCGGGTCTCGTAATGCAGGTGCGGGCCGGTCGAGCGCCCGGTCGAGCCGATCCGGCCGACCACTTGGCCGATGCGAATGTTTTGGCCGACGCGAACGTCGATCTCCGACAGATGACCGTAGCGGGTGGCAAGGCCATTGCCGTGATCGATCTCGACCATCTGGCCGTAGCCGCCGCTCCAGCCGGCCGACGTCACGGTTCCCGCCGCCGTAGCGTGGGCTGGCTCGCCGTAGCTGCCGCGGAAATCGATGCCGGTATGCATCGCCGGCACATGCAGGAACGGATCGACGCGCACACCGAATGGCGAAGAAAAATCGATCTCGCCGGTGACCGGTTCACGCACCGGCACGGAAACGAGCGTGGCGCTGAGTTTGTCGGCATAGGCGCGCGCAATGTTGACCCGGGTCAGCGCGCGCTCAAAGCTTTGGCTTTCCGACGGCAACGCCACCGGCACGAACGGGCCGCCGATGCCGGGCGGCGGATTGGCCTTGAGTTTCAGGCCAAGCTGGGCGAGGACGGACTGCATTTTGCGGGCCTTGCCCTCATAGCGCGTCTGCAATTGGGTTAGCATGGCAGTCTCGCGCCGGTCGACGCGATCGAGCGACGCTTCGATGCGCCCGAGTTTTGTGCCGATGTCGGTTTCCTTGCCGGTCTTCTTGTTGATCGGTGCCCGATCGGGCTCGAGCGAAGTGCCGCGGTCGAGCGGGTGCGGCGTCAACAATGAATCGCTGATCGGAGAGGGCTTTGGATCGGTGCTGCCGGTGGACGAGCGCAGCGAGCCGGTCGTGGCCGGATCGGAAATGCCGCTCAGCGCCGTGGCACGCGATTCCAGCGCCGCCTGCCGGCGCAACAGATCGTTGAGCTTCTGCTCGAACTGCTCCTGATCGAGCAATTGCCGGCTGGTGGTGCGGTCGATCTGGGCGCGCAGTTCGGCGATGCGGTCTTCGTAGGCGTATTGCTGCTCGGCCTGGCGCGCGATCAAGCCCTTCAGCACGTCGTCGCTGAAAGCAAAATAGGTGGCGGTGGTGACCGACCAGCCACCCAAGATCACGACGGTGCCGACGGCGATCCAGAATGCCACCGGTCCGAACCTGATTTGCCGCCCGGCATGGGCGATGGTGTAGCCGGAGGTTTTTGCGGTCGCTGGCGCCTTTGGTGCGGGCTGGCGCGGCTCACCTTTGCGGACGACATCGCGGGCCTGTTGCGGCGCACGGCTCGTCCGAGGCGATTGATACGCCGACCACTGCGACATTGACGCTCCCACCCGGTCCGGCCATCAGCGAGGCCGGCTGCCCGAGCGGGGAATGTGGGCCGTTTATGGTTAATATTCCGCAAATCGCCGCGGCGATTTTACGTTCTTGGGTAAATGTTTCCGCAACGATCAGAGCGCTTTGGCGGCAGCCAGAACGTCTGCCGCATGGCCATCGACCGACACCTTGGGCCACACCTCGGCGATGCGGCCGTCGGGTCCGATCAGGAAGGTGGTGCGCACGATCCCAAGGAATTTACGGCCATACAGCGATTTCTCCCGCCATACGCCATAGGCCTCGAGCATGCGGTGCTTCTCGTCCGACGCAAGCGCAATGGCGAGTTTATGCTTGGCCTTGAACTTGGCTAGCGCCGGTACCGGGTCGGCGGAGACGCCGACGATTTCGGTATCGGCACGGGCGAAATCGCCACGCAGGCGGGAGAAGTCGATCGCCTCCTTGGTGCAGCCGGTGGTGTCGGCCCGCGGATAGAAATAGAGCACGAGCTTGCGCCCGGCGAAGTCGGCCAGTGACACAGTCCCACCGCCGTCGTGGGGCAGGCTGAAGGCCGGCGCCTTGGCGCCGGGGGAAGGGCCAGCGCTGCCGGCTTTCTGCCCGGCTGACGACTTTTGGGCCGGTTGCTTTGCGGCAGGTTTTTTGCCGGCCGATTGCCTCCGCACTTGCTGTTTGCGAGCCATACGCCTTCCTTTCGACGCTTTCCCGGGCACACTCTGCGCGGCCAGACTACCCGCGCCGGCAAGGGGGGTCGATCACCGATCGATCTGGGGCCTCGCCAGCGGACTTGTCAAAGCTGCACTATCGTTCTGACGGCACCACGGACGAGGGGACGCCCGAGGGGGCATGACCAACCAGGACAGGCAGAACGCTGCGCTTGCCAGACGGGAAACGGTCGCCGCCCCGCGCCGGACGGGCGGTCGTCCCGTCGACCCTCGCGCGCCGCGCGCGGGCGCCAACCCCTATCTATTGGCCTACCGGCGGCTCTATGCCCGGCATCAGCGCCTGATCCGCCGCGTCGGCATCGGCAGCGCCATCGTTGTCGGCGTCTTTGCCTTGGGCTTTGTCACGCTGTGGTGGCGGCTCGCCAACGGCCCCATCCAACTTGACGTCGCCACGCCCTGGCTCGCGTCGGCGATCGAGGAGAATTTCGGCAGCCAGCACAAAGTCCAGGTCGGCGGCACGCAAATCGAGCGCACCGGCAATGGCGGCGCCGCGGTGCGCATCCGCGATATCGTGGTGCGCGATGCCGAAGGCACTGTCGTTGCGAGCGCGCCGAAAGCGGAAGTTCGCGTCTCCGGCATGAGCCTGCTCAGCGGCCATATGCGCGCCGAAAGCCTCAATCTGGTCGGCGCGGAATTGTCGGTGCGCATCGAGCAGAATGGCGATGTCACCGTCTTTGCCGGCGCCAATAAGCATCCGATCGCGACGGCGCCGGCCTCGGTTGCCGCCGCCGTTGCCAACGGCACGGCGGCGCCCGCACCGCCGCAGCCGGCGACGACCGGGCATCCGGCCTTCGCTGGCATCACGGCCGCGCCACAGCGCAAGACCAGCGAAATCCTTGCCGCGCTACTGACGTGGATCGACGGCATCGGCGAGACCGGACTCGACGGCCACGATTTGCGCGAGCTGGGCCTTAAGGACGGCAATCTTACGGTCGACGACGCGCGCACCGGCAAGCACTGGAAATTCCAGGACATCACGCTCAGCCTGGAGCGGCCGCATGGCGGCGGCGTCATCGTCACCGTCGGTTCGAGCAATGCCGAGCGGCCGTGGGGACTGACGGCGTCGATCAAGCCGACGCGTGACGGCTCGCGCAGCATCGAGCTCGAAGCCCGCCACGTCGCGGCGAGCGATCTTCTGCTCGCGGCTCGCCTCGACGACGGCAATCTCGAAGCCAACGTGCCACTGTCGGCAAGCTTGCGCGGCGAATTCGGCCCCGACGGCGTGCCCCACGGCCTGGTCGGGCGGATCGTCGCCGAAACCGGCTTCATCAGCGAGGCCGACGGCGCCGACGGCCGCGTCGATATCGACCATGCCGAGATCAAACTGAATTGGGATGCGGCAAACCGCGTGTTGGTGGCGCCGCTGCAAATCATTTCCGGCGGCAACCGGATCACGCTCCTGAGCGAAGTCCGCGCCCCCGAACAGGCCGGCGGCATCTGGCTGTTCAAGATCGGCAACGGCACGATCGTGCTCAATTCGCCCAACTTTGCCGGCGACGCTCTTGTGCTCAACCGTATCGCGTTCGGCGGCCAGTACGATCCAGCCAATAAGCGCTTCATGGTCGAAGGCGGCGACATCGGCAACGCCGAGATCGGCGTCGCCATGTCCGGCAAGGCGGAATTGACCGGCGGCGACCTGCGGCTGGCTGCGGGATTTGCCGGCACGCGGATGTCGGTCGATGCCTTAAAGCGCATGTGGCCGGTTTTCGTCGCGCCGAAAGTGCGCGACTGGTTCTTGACGCATCTCAACAGCGGCACCGTGGAGCGCCTCGTCGTTGCGGTGAACGCGCCCTTGAACACGCTCAAGGCCTCCGGTCCGCCGGTGCCCGACGACGGGCTGTCGATCGACGCGCAGGCGACCAATTGCGTGATCCAGCCGGTGCAAGGACTGCCGGCGCTGCACGACGCCGACCTCAACGTGCACATCGTCGGCCGCAACGCGGTGATCACGCTCAACAAGGCGATCGCCGACGTGCCATCGGGCAAGAAGCTCGTCATGTCGGCCGGTGCGTTCGAAGTGCCCGACACCGCGCCGCACGAGCCGCCGGCGCGGGTGCGCTTCAAGCTCGACGGGCCGGTGCCGGCGGCCGCCGAGCTTTTGACCATGGATCGGCTGCGCGATGCCGCAGCCGGCGCGCCGTTCGATCCGGCGACGACGCGCGGCACCATGAGCGCCAACGTGACCTTGGGTATGCCGCTCAAGGCCGACCTGCCGCCGGGCTCGACCAATTACGCCATCACCGTCGATGCGACGAATTTTTCCGCCGACCACATGATCATGGGGCAAAAAGTCGAGGCACAGGCGTTAAAAGTGATTGCCAACAACCTGGGCTTTGCGCTCAAGGGCGACGTCAAGATCGGCGGCACGCCGGTGAGCCTCGAATACCGCAAGGCGCGCGCCGACAATGACGCCGAAATCAGCCTGCAGGGCATGCTCGACGAGACTGCGCGAACCAATTTCGGCCTGGATCCCGCGAACACGATCAGCGGCGCCATTCCGCTGCGCCTGACCGGCCGCGTCGGCTCTGGGCCGGACCGCGACGGCAAATTCGCCATTGAAGCCGATCTGACGCCGGTACAGCTCGACAGCTTCCTGCCCGGCTGGGTCAAGCCGGCCGGCAAGCCGGCACGGGCAACGTTCACGCTCACCACCAAGCCGCAATCGATCCGCATCGACGATCTTCTGATCGAGGGCGCCGGCGGCGGCGTCAAGGGCACCGTCGAACTCGATGGTTCGGGCGAATTGCAAACGGCAACTTTCCCGTCTTACGGCTTCGCCGACGGCGACCGCACCAATCTGAAAGTCGATCGTGCCCCGGACGGCGCGCTGCGCGTGGTCATGCGCGGTGACGTCTATGACGGGCGCGGCTTCATCAAGACCATGACCGGCAGCCCGGCCGGCAGCACGCCGAGCAAGCGTCCTGTCGATATCGACCTCGACATGAAGCTCGGTGCCGTCGTCGGCTATAACGGCGAGGCTTTGCGCAGCCTCGATCTGAAAATGTCGCGCCGCGCCGGCGAAATCCGCACCTTCGGGCTCACCGCCAAGATCGGTCGCGACGCGCCGCTGACCGGCGACCTGCGCAGCCGCTCCGGCGCACGCCAGACGATCGCGCTGACGACCGGCGACGGCGGCGCCTTGTTCCGCTTCACCGATGTCTATGCGCGCATGAACGGCGGGCAGATGGTGATCGCGATGGACGCGCCGTCCGCCGAAAATCCGCTGCAGCAGGGTTCGATCACGGTGCGCCAATTTTCCATTCATGACGAAGCCCAATTGCAGCACGCCGTCAACACCAACGATCCCCAAGTCCAGCGCAATGTCATGGAATTCACCAGCATGCGCGTCGACTTCGACAAGTCGCCGGGACGCGTGGTGCTGCGCGACGGCGTCGTGCGCGGTCCGTCGCTCGGTGCCACCATCGACGGCATGATCGACTACAGCCGCGATGAGCTGCATCTGCGCGGCACGCTGGTGCCGCTGTACGGCCCGAACAATCTGCTCGGCCAATTGCCGATCGTCGGGTTGTTCCTGGGCGGCGAGAAAGAAGGCCTCGTCGGTATTACCTATGAAGTCATCGGCAAGCCGGGCAATCCGGTGCTGCGCATCAATCCGATTTCGGCGCTGGCGCCCGGGTTGTTGCGCAAAGTGTTCGAGTTCCCGATGAACAACGGCACTTACGACGACAACAGCGGCAACAACAGCTACAATTACAACAACAATAACAACAATACCAATTACAACGCTCCCTCCACCTACAATTCCAACTACAACAACCGCTAGACCGGCTTGAGCAGCACGTGCCGCTTCCTGCCGGGCGAATGCTTGACGATGCCTTGTGGTGACGGCTGTGTACCCAACCCGGCCTATTCAGATTTCAGCGTCAGTATCGCACGCTTCTTCGATCCGGTTCGTAACAGCACTCGGCCATCCTTGTCGAAGTCGGCCGGCTCCAACTTGTAGCCCGGATCCGTAATACGCTTGTCGCCCAGATAGATTGCGCCATCTTTTATGAATTGCCGTGCCTGTGCGTTTGAGGTGGTGAAGCCTAGCTGTGTGTTCACGTTAAGAATCCCGTATCCGATCGTCACGGGAATGGTCGGTAACCCTTCACCCATGCCTCCCATCCCAAAAGTAGTGCGCGCCGTTTGTGCTGCATGATCAGCCGCCGCCCGGCCATGCACAAAACTCGTCGCTTCCGTCGCAAGAACTATCTTCGCATCGTTGATCTCAGCGTCCTTGAGCGCCGCGAGACGCTCGATTTCGTCGAGCGGCAGCACGGTGAACAGCTTCAAAAAGCGCGTGACGTCGGCGTCCTCGGTGTTGCGCCAGTATTGCCAATAGTCGTACGGGCTCACCAGATCGGCGTTGAGCCACACCGCGCCGGCCGCGGACTTGCCCATTTTGGCGCCCGACGATGTCGTGATCAGCGGCGAAGTGAGCGCGAACAGCTGCGCACTGTGCAGCCGCCGCCCGAGATCGATGCCGTTGACGATATTGCCCCACTGGTCCGAGCCGCCCATCTGCAGCACGCAGCCATGGCGGCGGTAGAGCTCGACGAAATCGTAGGCCTGCAGGATCATGTAATTGAATTCGAGGAACGACAGCTCTTGCTGGCGCTCGAGCCGCAGCTTGACGGAATCGAAAGCGAGCATGCGGTTGATGGAGAAGTGGCGGCCGATGTCGCGCAGGAAATCGATGTAGTTGAGCGCATTGAGCCAGTCGGCATTATTGGCCATCAGCGCGTCGGTCTTGCCGTCGCCGAAGCGCAGGAAGCGCCCGAAGATTTCGCGGATGCTTCGCAGGTTCGCGGCAATAACCTCGTCGGTCAGAAGCCGGCGGCTTTCGTCCTTGCCGGAGGGATCGCCGACCCGGGTGGTGCCGCCGCCCATCAGCGGGATCGGCTTATGGCCGGTCTGTTGCAGCCAATGCAGCATCATGATCGGCAGCAGCGAGCCGACATGGAGCGACGGCGCGGTGCAGTCGAAACCAATATAGGCCGTGATGGTCGATTGCCGCGCGAGCGCGTCCAGCGCCTCCGGCTCGGAGACCTGGTGGATGAAGCCCCGGCTGGCGAGAACGTTGAGGAAATCGGACTTGTAGGCGCTCATGGTGCGGGTCTTGGATGCGGATCTTGGATCCAGGTCTTGTCGTAAATTCCAGGGTGAAGCCGCGGCTCGCCGCGCCGCCGCTGGTGTATCAGGTCCGCTGGGTGATTCAAACTTAGAACAAGACGGCCAAGGCAGCGAGCCAAAGTATCAAGCCAAAATGGGCTTGCGCGGGAATCCTGGATTGCTTCGCGGAGCCTGTCATCGGGCCGGCCACTTCGAGCCGGCCCCGATTGCTCGCGACGACCGGATGGGGCGGCGCTACTTCGCCGCTGCTTCCTTCAGCGGGTCCTTGACCGCATCGAAGGTCGCGAACTCGATCGCCCAGGGCTGGCCGTCTTTCTTCTCCACTTTCCGGATATAGACGTTCTGGATGATGTCGCGGGTGTTCGGATCGATCGAGATCGGGCCGCGCGGGCTCTCCCAGCTCATGCCTTTCATCGCCGCGATGACCGTGTCGGCATCGGTGTTGCCTTTGGTCTTCTTCAGCGCTTCGTAGATCAGGTTCATGCCGTCATAGCCGCCGACCGAAATGAAATTCGCCCGGTGCCCGGTGGCTTTCTGGTAAGCCGCGACATAGTCCTTGTTGAGCTGCGAGGGATGCGCCGCCGAATAGATGCCGGCGGTGACGACGCCAAGGAGCGTGTCGCCGGTGTTCGGCAAATCGTCGTCGTCGGTGATGTCGCCCGGGCCAATGAGCTTGATGCCCGATTTGTCGAGGCCGCGTTCGGCGAATTGCCGCGCAAAAGTCCCCGCCTGTCCGGCCGGCACGAACACGAACAGCGTGTCCGGATGCAGGTCGGCGGCGCGTTGCAGGAACGGCGCGAAGTCGGGGTTAGCGAGCGGCACTTTCAGGGTTTCCAAAACCTGGCCGCCGCCCTTGGTGAAATTGGACTCGAAAACCTTGCCGGCTTCGGCACCCGGCGCCCAGTCGGACAGCACCGAGACCGCTTTGCGGCTGCCGTTCTTGATCGCCCAGTCGGCGATGATGCCGGACTGCTGGCCGAGCGTGAAACTGGTGCGAACGTAATAGGGCGAGCGCTCGGTGACCACCGACGTCCCCGACACCATGACCACGGTGACGACTTTGCCTTCGGTGGCGATCGGCGCCATCGACATGGCGCTCGGTGTCAGGCAGGCGCCGAGGAAATTGACTTTGTCGTTGACGATCATCTCCTGGGCCAACCGCTTGGCGTTGTCGGGCACGCTGGCGTCGTCGCGGATGATCAGCTCGATCTTCTTGCCGGCAACCATGTTGCCGTGCTGCGCCATATAGAGATTGGCGCCGGCGGAGATTTCCCGCCCCACCGCGGCCGAGGTTCCGGTCATCGGCGCCACGATGCCGATCTTGATCGTATCCTGCGCCGCGGCGCCGCCGGCGCCGAGGGCGGCAGCCGCGATGGCAAGGCAGCCGGCGACAAAATACTTCATGTTCATGGAGTTTCCTTTGCTTGACGTTTGCTACTTCGCTGCTTGGTGCAACGGATCCTTGACCGCCTCGAATGTGGCGAACTCGATCGCCCACGGCTCGCCGTCCTTCTTCTCGACCTTACGGATATAGACGTTCTGGATGATGTCGCGGGTATCCGGGTCGATCGATATCGGGCCGCGCGGGCTTTCCCAGCTCATGCCCTTCATGGCGGCGAGAAGTACGTCGGGGTCGGTGTTGCCCTTGGTCTTTTTCAGCGCCTCGTAGATCAGGTGTATGCCGTCATAGCCGCCGACCGAGATGAAATTGGCGCGCTTGCCGCCGGTGGCTTTGGCGTAGGCCGCAACATAGTCCTTGTTGAGCGCGGACGGATGCGCCGCCGAATAGAAGCCGGCGGTGACGACGCCGAGCAAGGCATCGCCGGTCGCGGCCAGATCGTTGTCGTCGACGATGTCGCCCGGGCCGACCAGTTTGATGCCGGATTTGTCGAGGCCGCGCTCGGCGAACTGCCGCGCGAATGTGCCGGCCTGGCCGGCCGGCACGAACACGAACAGCGTGTCGGGCGCCAAATCGCGCGCCCGCTGCAGGAACGGCGCGAAGTCGGCATTGGCCAGCGGCACTTTCAACGTCTCTAGGATTTGGCCGCCGCCTTGGGTAAAATGCTGCTCGAAAGCCTTGCCGGCTTCGGCGCCCGGCGCCCAATCGGACAGCACGGAGACGGCTTTCCTGCTGCCGTTCTTGATTGCCCAATCGGCGATGATGCCGGCCTGCTGGCCGAGCGTGAAACAGGTGCGCACGTAATAGGGCGAGCGCTCGGTCACCACCGAGGTACCCGAGATCATCACCACGGTCGGGATTTTGGCTTCGGCCGAGATCGGCGCCA
Source organism: uncultured Alphaproteobacteria bacterium (assembly GCA_963724715.1). Classification (GTDB taxonomy): domain Bacteria; phylum Pseudomonadota; class Alphaproteobacteria; order Rhizobiales; family Xanthobacteraceae; genus BOG-931. Next base: position 39,924 of record CAVRVV010000011.1, read on the forward strand.
TCGACATGGCGCTCGGCGTCGTGCCGGCGCCGAGGATCGCCACTTTGTCGTTGACGACGAGCTCTTGGGCGAGCCGCTTGGCATTGTCCGGGATGCTGCCGTCGTCCCTGATGAGCAGCTCGATCTTCTTGCCGGCCACGGTGTTGCCGTGCTGCGCCATGTAAAGCTTGACCGCGGCGACGACTTCCTGCCCGGCGGCGCCGACCGTGCCGGTCATCGGCATGACGAGGCCGATCTTGACGGTGTCCTGGGCGGCGGCGGTGCCGGCTGCCGTCGCCACAATTGTGATGGCAAGTGCGGCTGCGAAATATGTGTGACGCAAGACTTTCGTCAAAAAGAACATGGCGTTTCCCCGAGGAATTCGTTCATTACGAACATTGAACGACCGGGGGCCGGCTATTGCAAGCGTCGCCTATGCCGCAGTGGTCGCCCGTCCGGTCTTGCCCAGCCGCTTGTCGAGATATTGGCCGATCGAGGTCATCAGCGGCTCGACCTTGCCGTCGAAGAAGTGGTTGGCGCCCGGAACGACCTTTTGCTCGATGACGATGCCTTTTTGCGTCTTGAGCTTCTCGACCAAGTTGGTGACGTCGCGCGGCGGCACTACCGCGTCCTTGTCGCCGTGGATGATCAGGCCGGAGGACGGGCAGGGCGCCAGGAACGAGAAGTCGTAGAGGTTGGCCGGCGGCGCGATCGAGATAAATCCTTCGATCTCCGGCCGGCGCATCAGAAGCTGCATGCCGATCCAGGCGCCGAACGAGAAGCCGGCGATCCAGCAGCTGCGCGCCTCGGTGTTGACGGTTTGCGCCCAGTCGAGCGCGGCTGCGGCATCCGACAATTCGCCGATGCCGTGATCGAAGCCGCCTTGGCTCCTGCCGACGCCGCGGAAGTTGAAGCGCAGCGCGGAAAAGCCGCGATGCACGAAAGCATAGTAAATCTGATAGACGATCGCATGGTTCATCGTGCCGCCGAATTGCGGGTGCGGATGGAGCACGATGCCGATCGGCGCGTTTTTTTGCCGCGCCGGGTGGTAACGGCCTTCGATGCGGCCTCCAGGTCCCGTGAAGATGACCTCGGGCATATTTTTGAACCTCGAGTGTTATGGCGCCGGTTAACCGGCGGATTCGGGCGCGCTTGACGCTGCCGGAGCGCACACGTAAGTGTCTAAAACCATTTCAGATTTTAAAACCGGCAAGGTGCATTGGGCGGCGCAAGCATTGGGTCGCGACTTTTAGCACAGGCCGGGGGACAAAAAGCAAGCTTAACCAGCATGGTCGAGCGCAGCTATTTCGATTGGAACGCCACGGCGCCGCTGCGGCCGCAAGCCGCCGAGGCGTTGCGCGAGGCGCTTTCGGTTCCCGGCAATCCGTCCTCGGTGCACGCCGAGGGGCGGGCGGCGCGGCGGCTGGTCGAAGAGGCGCGCGAGGAAGTCGCGGCGCTGGTCGCCGCGCGCGCCGGCGACGTTTTCTTCACTTCCAGCGGCACCGAGGCCAACATGCTGGCGCTGACGCCGGCGATCCAGACCGCGGACGAACGGCGGCAGCGGGAAAAGCTCCTGATCTCGGCGATCGAGCATTCCTCGGTGCGCACCGGCGGCCGGTTCCCGCGTGACGCGGTGGCGGATATTGCGGTCGATGCAGACGGCCGCGTCGATCTAGCGGAGCTCGCCGACGCCTTGGCCAAAGCATCGCGGCCGCTGGTCTCGATCATGCTCGCCAACAACGAGACCGGCGTGGTGCAGCCGATCGCGCAAGCCGCCGCCATCGTGCATGCCGCCGGCGGGTTGCTGCATGTCGATGCAGTGCAGGCAGCCGGACGTATCGCCTGCGATATCAACACGCTCGGCGCCGATCTGCTGACGCTCTCGGCCCACAAGATCGGTGGGCCAAAAGGTGTCGGCGCGCTCATCCGCGCGCGCGAGGATATTCATTTCCCCGATCCGCTGATCCGCGGTGGCGGCCAGGAGCGCGGCCTGCGTGCCGGCACGGAAAATGTCGCCGGCATCGCCGCATTCGGCGCTGCTGCAGCCGCTGTGCGCCGCCGGGGTGCCGCCGAGGCGGACCATATGCTCGGCTTACGCCATAAGCTCGAAACCGGCCTCAAGGCGGTCGCGCCCGGGGTGGTGATCTTCGGCGCGGCCGCCGAACGGCTGCCGAATACGACGCTTTTTGCCGCCGAAGGCATGAAGGCTGAGACCGCGGTTATTTCTTTTGACCTCGAAGGCATCGCCGTGTCGTCGGGCGCGGCCTGCTCGTCCGGCAAGGTCCAGCCCTCCCATGTCCTTGCAGCCATGGGGGTTTCGCCTGCGCTCACGCGCGGTGCGGTGCGCTTGAGCCTGGGGTGGGCGACCATCGAGACCGATATCGAAAGGTTCCTCGGCGCTTGGAGAAAGCTTGCAACTGCATTATCTAAGGGCCAGGCAGGCATGGCAGCCTAACTGGCTGCGTAACCGAACGAATTCCGGGGCGATTTGAACCGTTCAAACGCCCTCAGATGGGGTGACCCGAGAGACAGGACACCGACCATATCCGACAAATCCAACCCGCGGTCCTTGAAACCGTGAGCGGAGGGACGAATGCCGGCAGTACAAGAGACCGTCGATCAGGTCCGGCGCATCGACGTTGATCAATACAAGTATGGTTTTGAGACGCTGATCGAATCTGACAAGGCCCCGAAGGGTCTGTCGGAAGACACGGTGCGTTTCATCTCGGCCAAGAAGAGCGAGCCGGACTGGATGCTCAAGTGGCGGCTCGACGCCTATAAGCGCTGGCTGACCATGCAAGAGCCGAAATGGGCCAAGGTCGAATACGGCCCGATCGACTATCAGGACCTCTATTATTACTCCGCGCCGAAGAAGGCGCCGCAATCGCTCGACGAGATCGACCCGGAGATTTTGCGCACCTACGAAAAGCTCGGCATTCCGCTGCGCGAGCGTGAGGCGCTGCTCGGGATCCAGAAGACGGACGGCAACGGCGGCGAAGAGGTGGAAGGCGAGGGCGGCAACGGCTACCGCAAGGTCGCTGTCGACGCGGTGTTCGATTCGGTTTCGGTCGCCACCACGTTCCAGGCGGAACTAGCCAAGGCCGGTGTGCTGTTCATGCCGATCTCGGAAGCGATCCAAAAACATCCCGAGCTGGTGAAGAAATATCTCGGCACCGTGGTGCCGATCAGCGACAACTTTTTCGCCACGCTCAATTCGGCGGTGTTTTCCGACGGCTCGTTCGTCTATGTGCCGCCGGGCGTGCGCTGCCCGATGGAGCTGTCGACCTATTTCCGCATCAACGAGCGCAATACCGGCCAGTTCGAGCGCACGCTGATCATCGCCGACCGCGGCTCCTATGTCAGCTATCTCGAAGGCTGCACCGCGCCGATGCGCGACGAGAACCAGCTCCACGCCGCGGTGGTCGAGCTGGTCGCGCTCGACGACGCCGAGATCAAATATTCGACCATCCAGAACTGGTATCCGGGCGACGCCAATGGCCGGGGCGGCGTCTACAATTTCGTCACCAAGCGCGGCGACTGCCGCGGCAAGAATGCAAAAATTTCCTGGACCCAGCTCGAAACTGGCTCGGCGATCACCTGGAAATATCCAAGCTGCATCCTGCGCGGCGACAATTCGCGCGGCGAGTTCTACTCGATTGCGATCTCCAACGGCTATCAGCAGGTCGATTCCGGCACAAAAATGCTGCATCTCGGCAAGAACACCACAAGCCGCATCATCAGTAAGGGCATTGCCGCCGGCCATTCCAACAACACCTATCGCGGCCTCGTCACCGCGCACCGCCGCGCCACCGGCGCGCGCAACTTCACCAATTGCGATTCGCTCCTGATCGGCGACAAGTGCGGCGCGCATACCGTGCCCTATATCGAGGCGAAGAATTCCTCGACCGTGTTCGAGCACGAAGCGACGACGTCCAAGATCTCCGAGGAGATGCTGTTCTATTGCCGGCAGCGCGGGCTGTCGGCAGAGGAGGCGACGGCGCTGGTGGTCAACGGCTTCGTCAAGGACGTGTTGCAGCAGTTGCCGATGGAATTTGCCGTGGAGGCGCAGAAGCTGATCTCGGTTTCGCTTGAGGGCTCGGTCGGCTGAACGGCGAGGCGGATGCCATGGCGACATATTGGTTCAGGCCGAAGCGCTACGGCTACGGCGCCACACCGACGACCTGGCAGGGATGGGCGGTCGTCGTTGCGTTCGGGGTCGTCGTCGTCACGGCGACCGCGCGGCTTGCGGTTACGGGCGCCGAGAGCCGGTGGTTCTGGATCGCCGCCGCCATCGATGCCGTTGCCCTGGTGGCCCTGGTCGCGACCGTGCGCCGCAAGACCGACGGCGAATGGCGCTGGCGGTGGGGCGGCCGGTAGGCCGCAAACGAAAAGAACAAGCCGGAGTTTTGAATGCCGCTCTTGGAAATCAGGAATTTGCACGTCGAGATCGACGGCAAGGAAATTCTTAAAGGCCTCGATCTCACCGTGAATGCCGGCGAGGTGCACGCCATCATGGGCCCGAACGGGTCCGGCAAATCGACGCTCGCCTATGTGCTCGCCGGCAAGGCCGACTACACGCCGACCGCGGGCGAGGTGCGCTTTGACGGCAAGAACATCTTCGACATGACGCCGGACGAGCGCGCCGCCGCCGGCCTGTTCCTGGCCTTTCAATATCCGCTGGAAATCCCCGGCGTCGCCACCATGACGTTTCTGCGCACCGCGCTCAATGCGCAGCGCAAGAAGCGCGGCCAGGCCGAGCTGTCCACGCCGGAGTTTCTCAAGAAGGTGCGCGAGGTCTCAGGCAAGCTCGACATCGAGCAAGAGATGCTGCGCCGCGCCGTCAATGTCGGTTTTTCCGGCGGCGAGAAGAAGCGCAATGAGATTTTGCAGATGACGCTGCTCGAGCCGCGGCTTGGCGTGCTCGACGAGACCGATTCCGGCCTCGACATCGATGCGCTGCGAATTGTCTCCGAGGGCGTCAACCGGCTGCGCTCGAAGGAGCGCGCTTTCGTCGTCATCACCCATTATCAGCGGCTGCTCGACTACATCGTGCCCGACGTGGTGCACGTGCTGTCGAAGGGCCGCATCGTCAAGACCGGCGGCAAGGAGTTGGCGCACGAGCTCGAAGCGCGCGGCTATGCCGAATATCAGGAAGAGGTGCTGGCGTGAACGCCGAAGTCGCCATCATCAAGACCGCGGCGGAAACCGCGCTGGCGCAGGCCTTTTCGCAGGCGCGCGGGCGGCTGCCCGGTGACGATGCGATCGCGGCGCAGCGCGCGGCGGCGTTCGACGTGTTCGCCAAGAGCGGCCTGCCGCATCGCCGCATCGAGGACTGGAAATACACCGATTTGCGCGCGCTGATGCGCGACGCCAAACCGCTCGCGGCGCCGCCCGATGCCGCCGCCAAGGCGCGAGCGAAGACGGCCGGCGCCTTGCTCGGCGACGTCGAAACGCGCCGGCTGGTGTTTGTCGACGGCGCATTCGTCGCCGAACTGTCCGACATTGCCGCCCTGGAGCCGGGGCTTGCGATCGGCTCGCTCGCCGACGCGCTGTCAAACGGCGATCCGACGCTCGCTTTCCATCTCGGCAAGCTCGCGCCGGCAAGCGATGCCGCGGTCGCGCTCAATACCGCGCTGATGGGCGACGGCGCTGTGATCCGCATCGCCGCCGGCGCGACCATCGAGCGGCCGATTTATCTTCTTTTCGTCGCCTCGGATAAACCCGCCGCCACCTTCACGCGCTCATTGGTGGTGGTGGAGCGGGGCGCCCGCGCCATGCTGATCGAGAGCCACGAGGGGCCGGCCGGCAGCGACTATCAGGTCAATGCCGCGCTCGAGATTTTTGTCGGCAACGAGGCCCATGTCGATCACGTCAAGATCATCGGCGAGGGTGACGACGCGCTGCACGTCTCGACGCTGGCGGTCGCGATCGGCGCCCGGGCGCGCTTCAACACGTTCACCTTCACTGCAGGCGGCGCCGTGGTGCGCAACCAGCTGTTCCTGAAATTCGACGGCGAGGACACCGTCGCCGGCATCCGCGGCGCGACCTTGATCAAGGGCCGGCAGCACGCCGACACCACGCTCGTCGCCGACCATGTCGCCCGCGGTTGCCAGAGCCGCGAAATGTTCAAGACAGTGCTCGACGATGAAGCCCACGGCGTGTTCCAGGGCCGCATCATCGTGCGGCCGCATGCGCAAAAGACCGACGCCAAGATGATGACGCGGGCGCTGCTGCTCTCCGAGCGCGCCGAGGCCGACAACAAGCCGGAGCTCGAAATCTTTGCCGACGACGTGCAATGCGGCCATGGCGCCACGGCGGGCGCGCTCGACGACGACCTGAAATTCTATCTGATGGCGCGCGGCATCCCGCGGGCTGAGGCCGAGGCGCTGCTGATCCGGGCATTTCTCGGCGAGGCCATCGAAGGCATCGAACATGCCGGCCTGCGCGAGGCGCTGATGGATGCCGTCGCGGCTTGGCTCGAGGCGCGCTGACATGAATATCGCAAAACCCATCGGCACCTATGACGTCAACCGCATCCGTACGGATTTCCCGATCCTTGGCATGCAGGTCTACGGCAAGCCGCTGGTTTATCTCGACAACGCCGCTTCGGCACAGAAGCCGCGGGCGGTGCTCGACCGCCTCAACCAGGCCTACACCTCGCAATACGCCAATGTGCATCGCGGCCTGCATTACCTCGCCAACGAAGCGACCGAGGCCTACGAGGGCGCGCGCGAAAAAGTGGCGGCGTTTCTCAACGCCAAGCGCAAGGAAGAGATCATCTTCACCCGCAACGCCACCGAGGCGATCAACCTCGTCGCTTACACCTTCGGCCGCGAGCGCATAAAGCCGGGCGACGAGATCGTGCTCTCGATCATGGAGCACCATTCCAATATCGTGCCGTGGCATTTTCTGCGTGAGCGCCAGGGTGCGGTGCTCAAATGGGCGCCGGTCGACGACGAGGGCCATTTCCTCATCGACGAATTCGAGAAGTTGTTGACGCCGCGAACAAAGCTCGTCGCCATCACCCATATGTCGAACATGCTGGGCACCTTGGTGCCGGCGAAAGAAGTGGCGCGCATCGCGCACGCCCGCGGCATTCCGGTGCTGTTCGACGGCGCCCAGGCGGCCGTGCATCTCGATGTCGACGTCCAAGACATCGACTGCGATTTCTACGCCTTTACCGGCCACAAGCTCTACGGCCCGACCGGGATCGGCGTGCTGTACGGCAAATACCAGCATCTCGACGCCATGCCGCCGTTCAACGGCGGCGGCGAGATGATCCGCGAGGTGTTCCAGGACCGCGTCACCTATGGCGAGCCGCCGCACAAATTCGAGGCCGGCACGCCGTCGATCGTGCAGGCGATCGGGCTCGGCGCCGCGATCGATTATGTGGCGTCGGTCGGCAAGGCGCGCATCCGCGAGCACGAAGCGGGCCTGCTGCGCTACGCCCACGACCGGCTGCGCGAGATCAATTCGCTGCGCATCATCGGCACCACCAAGAACAAGGGGCCGATCGTGTCGTTCGAGATCAAGGGCGCCCATCCGCACGACGTGGCGACCATCATCGACCGCTCCGGCGTCGCGGTGCGCGCCGGCACCCATTGCGTCATGCCGCTGTTGGCGCGCTTTGGCGTCACCGCCACCTGCCGCGCGTCCTTTGCCATGTACAATACGCGCGAGGAGATCGACTGCCTTGCGCAGGCGCTGGTGAAAGCGCAGGAGTTCTTTACGTGAAGGATATCTTCACATGACCGACGAACAGAAAACCGACACGGGCAATGCCGTTGCCGCCGCCGATACGGCAGAACGGCCATCCACGATTCCGGCCGACGAAATGGCGCGGCTGACCGACGAGATCGTCGGCGCGATCAAAACCGTCTACGATCCCGAAATCCCTGCGGACATCTACGAACTGGGCCTGATCTACAAGGTCGACATTGACGACGACCGCGTGGTCAAGATCGACATGACGCTGACCACGCCGAACTGCCCGTCGGCCGCTGAACTGCCGGCGCAGGTGGAGAATGCGGTCGCGGGCGTGCCCGGCGTGCGCGAGGCCAAGGTCACCATCGTCTGGGATCCGCCGTGGGATCCGAGCCGCATGTCGGATGAGGCGCGCACGGAGCTCAATATGTGGTGAGTTGCGCAATGTGCGCGGCGGCACTACATCAGGCTAGGTAAGGCGTTAGTATTTTTGAGTTATTCCAGGTCGTAACGGGCGTGCGTTAAGTCAGCACGCGAGGAGCCAGAAAGATGGCCACTGCCCGGCCGAGACCTCAAGTGATGCGGCTCACCGACGCCGCAGCCGAACGCATCAAGGCGGTGATGGCGCGAGCCGAACGCCCGATCGCGGCGGTGCGCGTCGGCGTCAAGAACGGCGGCTGCGCCGGCATGAGCTACTTCATGGAATATGCCGAGGCCGTCAATCCGCTCGACGAGGTGATCGAGGACAAGGGCGTACGCATCCTGGTCGATCCCAAGGCGGTGCTGTTCCTGCTCGGCACCGAGATGGATTACAAGGTCGAGAAATTGTCCGCGCAGTTCGTCTTCAACAATCCGAACCAGACCGCGGCCTGCGGCTGCGGCGAATCGGTGCAGATCGAGCCGGCAGTAGACACCGCCCAACCGCACGCGCAGTAATCACGCCTGGTTCGGGTTTCGCACGCTCTCGATCAGCGAGGCGCGCAGCAGATAGGCGCGGTGCGCCGCCGGATCGGCCGCCGTCGCCCGCAAGGCCGCGTTGCTGCGCGCGCGCGCTGCCGGGTCCTTTTCCTCGAGCCGCTTCTTGTTGGCGATGGTCTGCTGTTGGACGTATTCGACGTTCAACGGCCGGCGCCGCCGATCGTAGCCGTCGAGATTTTCGGCGGGCGCTTCGCCGCGCATGACCTGGCCGAGCAATCCGGCAAGCTCGACGGCATCGTGAATGCCGAAATTCAAGCCGAGCCCGCCCAGTGGATTGTTGACGTGCGCGGAGTCCCCGGCAAGGAAGACGCGGCCCTTGCGGAACGTCGCCGCCACCCGCTGGTGGACATTGTAGATGTTGCGGTGAAAAACCGGATAGTCGCCCGCTTTCGGGAAGAAATTCTGCAGCCGCTGCTGCACCGCCTGCTCGTCGAAAGCCTGTTCCTCCGTTTCGCCGTGGCGCGTCGGGAACAACAGGCGCCACAACCCCTTGCCGTCGTCGCCGGTGACCTTGAACAGCGCACACCATTCCTCTGCGTCGGAGAAGTAATTGCGCGAGCATTGGGCATAAAGCGCGTCGAACGGAAACGGCGTGGTCAGGATCAGAAACCGCTCCGGATGCGTAAAACCTTCGAAGTCGATGCCGAGCGTCTTGCGCACCGTCGAGCGGCCGCCGTCGCAGCCGATCAGATAGCTGCCCGCGATGCGGCGGGTGCCCGACGGTGTCTCGACCTCGGCTTCGACCCGGTCTTCAAATTGCTCGAAATCCACGATGCGCGACGAGAACGCCACCGAGGCATGAGCCAGCCGGCCCAGGCGCTCGATCGCCATGTTGGCGAGCTTGTGCTGCTCGCACTGCACGACAAAAGGGTAGCGCGTGTCGTCTTTCAAGACGCCGAAATCGAACTCGGCGATCACTTCGCGGGCGGCGCGATCCCAGACCCGGAATTTGGGCTCGACCAGACCGCGCGCGATGACGTCGTCGACAAGGCCCAGGCCGTCGAGGATTTCAAGCGTCGCCGCGTGGGTGGTCGCGGCGCGCGGATTGTCGTTGACCCGTTGCTCAGCCTCGAAGACCTCGACCGCAAAACCCTGGCGCGCCAGCGCCAGCGCCGTGATGACGCCGACCGGCCCGCCGCCGGCAATGAGGATGGGACGTTGGGGAGGCATTTTCCAGCGTTCTACGCCGGGCATGGCGTAGCGGCAATACGCGGAGGTGGGGTCGTGTCTCGTCGATCGTACCTAGCCGCCGAGAGTGGCGAGGTGGTGAAGCGCCTTGATGCCCGGAATGAAGAAATAGGCGCCGCCCTTTACGGTTGTGAAAGCTGGCAAGCCCTTTATCTTTCGTCGGATTGGCCGCTTCGGGATCGTGACATCGTAGGTGCCGTCTTGAGCGCCGATCATCGGGTCGCGTTCGTTGCCTAGCTCGTGGAAATTCGGGTCATTGACCCAAACGTTCTGCGCGAATTCGAATTGGCGGACGAGGCTTGCGCAGATCACGAATGCGGCAATGCCGCGATCGGCCCCATCCTCGGGGGCGCCTTCAGGCAGAGGCGGCCCGTATGTCGCCCCGCGACGAATCATTTTGCGCCGCTGGATATTCGCGGCCGTGTCACGTGGGTTCATCCGGCGAATATGGGCGCCCAGCGGGACAGCGTAACCCTGGGGGTCCATCTTCGCGTAGTTGAAGTTGTTGTTGCGCTTGGGGTCGTCGGCGAGCGACGGATCATCCTTGTCGGGCGCGAGCACAAGCGGGGCGCCGCTTCGCCAGCGGCCCATCAGTTTTGCCGCAAGCAGCTCCTGGTCGTCCGCGGTAGGCCCGCCTTGCTCGCGCAAAAATTCACGGAAGGCGCCGACGTGCTGCTGCAGGCGTCGATATGCCATAAAGCTGCCGTTGCGCGACAGAATTTCCGGCTGCGGCAGTTTTGGGGGAGGGCCCTCTTCATCGGGATAGCCGAGAATGAATTCACCGGCTTTGATCGGCGGCCCGGAGCCTGGTGTCGGTTCAATTCCAGTTCCCTCAATTTCGGGGGTAGTGAGCCGATCGCGGTAGCCAAAATGTTCACGCACATATTGGAACGGCGGTATCGCCTCCAAGTCCAACGACGACAGCACCTCCACGCCGGCAGTGCGCGCTAAAAGTGCCTTATGCTCGCGAGCGCTCCGGTCTCTTTCAGCGGCATCACGAGCAAAGAGAATGGCGATCGCGTGAAGCTGCGGCCCCACAAGGCCACCGGCCCAATTATCGGGATGGTTCGTGCCGGTGTCACCGAGGACCTGCCACCGGGCCGCCATGCCTTGCCGAAATTCGTCCGGAAACGTCGCGAGTGACGCCTCATCCACTCCGAGCGCGCGCAATCCGTTCCAAGTGAACGCTACGGACACCCATCGTTTTTCCAGGTCGACCGTGCCAGCGACGGCCTTGGCCGACGGCACCTTCTCCCGTATGGCCTTGAGCCAAGCGCGCCCTTGAGCGGGCTGCCGAAACGAAAGAAATTCATATCGCCCAGTCAACGCTGGTACGCGCGTCAACAAGAGGTACTGGATATCGTCTAACTCAAGCATCAATGATCCCAGTCGTACTGCCGATCAATGAGACCTTGTCGGCGTGGCAAGTAGGAACGACCGGCTATAGAGACACCACCGTCGCCAAGTCTTTGTCATTGCATCTGGTCGAGCATTGCCGACATAGCCGCCTTCACTTTAAGAGCCTTCTTGATCTCGTCGGCGGTGACGAACGGATACTCACCATATTCGAGGAAGCTTGGGCATTGATGTTCGCGGACGTATTTAATGAATGCCGGAGCGTTGGTCTTCCAATCCATCGGGAAACCTTCCAGATTCTCGAACGTGGTGCTGACTCCGAGACTGGTGAACAGGGCGACGGCATCTTCGGTATATTTGTCAAAGTCAGTGTCGAAAATCCCCTGATACATGAAATACGTTTCGCCACCGATGTTGAAGAGGACCCATCTCAGGTAGTGAAGTCTGAGCGGGGCAAGAGCGGACGGATCGCCAGCTATGGCGTTCTCTATTGTTTTTCCGTACGCTCGGATCGCTTGTTCGCGACCTGGTTTGATCTTGGCAATAAGCGTGAAGCCATAGTTGGCCGGGCTCTTTGGGAAAATTGGCCCGTATCGTCCCTGTTCAAGCGTGAAATATCCCTCTTTAGGGATTGCCATAGCCGCCGGCTTTGTCCAGTCGCCCGCTTTGGCGCGTGACATCAGCTGTGCGGGAATATCCGTATCAGCTTGTGCCAGTTTGGTCGGCCCGACAGGATTTCCCGTACCGACGCCTTGAGCCTCGCCTGCGCCCGGTGCGGTCAGCGAGGCTGCTGTCGCGACGGTCGCCGTGCCAAGGAATGCACGGCGGGTGGTGTCACCAAATCGTTCTTGCGACATGATTTACCTTCCTTCATCGCCAAGCGTCATCTGACGCTGTTGTTTTCAAGCAAGAAGACGCTTAGATCCGATACCGACGGATTGGATGGTTATCCTGAGCATTGCGAGCATCTGCCATCTTGTATTCATCATTATCTTCGCGAGACGGCTCTGCATCTGTCATGTCCGCGTGGCCAGATTACTCCAGAAGCGGTCCAGACTCTCGGCGCCACCAAACAGCGTCGTAAACATTGTTAGATCAGCCAGTATGATATCGCCGGCTCGCGTTCCGCTTGGTGGCATCCAAAGGAACGTGTTGAACTCACGATTGCCGGCTTCGGTGAACGGGTGGGGGTGCGTCATATCCACTGGCTGTCGTGCCAGAACACGAATTGACTTCGTATCGTCTGTCGTCAGCGCGTAATGCGGCAGGTGCGGGTGGAAATTGAACGTCGTAACCCCGGTAAGCCATCCGCGCGTATCCAAATCCCTCATGGCCGTCAGCGGAGCAATCTGATTCGTCTCCGGCACCACCGCGGGGCGCAGGCCCCATCGATTCTCCACGGGTACGCCCAGTCCCTTCATGAGAGAGCGCGTGTACAAGCCGAAGCGTTGCTGCCTCGGAACCAATGGGTCGCCATGGTGAGCATATTCCATTTGGCGCTCCGCCGGATCGGGAGACACGCCGACATCGTGATGCGGTCCGATCAGCAGGCAAGTCCCCTCCCGCGTCAAAAATTTTCGAACCGCTTCAATTTCTTCTGCGCTTGCCTCCTGTTCCGTGATCATGTGATCCAGACCGAAAATCATCATCGTATCGGTATCGCCAAGAACCGCCTCGTCGACCGGCAAGCGTTGACCTGCTTGGTCAACCCGCTGATAAACTACGACCGGCTGCCCTGTGGCCTCACCGACAATATTCTGAAATCGAATGGTCGACAGGTGAAACAATTCCAGAGTCCCGGCGATGCCTTGCAGAAATTCTCGCTCCGACCATTCCGGCTTCTCGTAGCGCGGCCAACCGACCCGGCGCACCTCGGTCATGGTCGAGAAACGATTGTCCAATTCGGTTACGTCGCGATTGGATTCCCAAGGATAGCTCCAGGTCCAGTAAATCGTGAAGCGTCGCCGACCGGCCGTATATTTGCGCGGAACATTGATCTGATTATAGGTCCGCGGAGAATTCTTGATGATGATGCTTGGTGCGGCCGCTTTCGAAGGCGCAGTTTGCAATTCCTCGGGCGACATTTGCGCGAACGACGATTTCGCAAAAATGGGGGTGATCCCGGCACCGACCACAAGCCGGTTGAAGTCCCGACGTTTCATTGCACAGCCCCTGACTCGACGCGCAGCGCGTCGCGCTGATATCGCTACTACCGTAGCGCACGTGAGCCATGGTTACATCTTTCTACCCCCGCGCTACTGATCAATTTTAAGGGATGGCGCACCGGTGTCGCATTTGGTTGCCATTACAACTAATAAAACTTTTTGGATGCGTTTCCTTTTTTCCCGCAGATACGCGGGCTTTCGGCGTCCATAAGGCGACATTAGTCGCCTTTGGCTCTGATCGACGTTCGCCACCTACTGCGATCGAAAGATGTCGTCTCATTGTAGAGAGCGCGACAAAGTGGTCTAGTCGCCGTGTTTAGCCGGGAGAATGAAAATGCGTAAATTTGTCCTGATAGCGGCAACCGTCGTCGGTGCTGCGGTGTTTTCTGCCTCCCCAATCTCGATCGATTGGGCAGCAAACAAAGGCTTGTCCGTGTCTCAGGACAAGGCGACTGCGGAGGTGGGGAGACCCGCCACACCCGGAAGCGTAGCTGGCGTTAATCGGCGACATGATCGGCGTGCGGTTCGGCGCTGCGCCGCGGGCGTGACCTGCCCACACTACTAGGCGGCGACTGGTTGCCACCGAGGCCCGGACGATCGACTTTGCGGCCCGCATTGGAGCTTTGCCAGTAGCAAAGTCCGCCAATGAGATGGCCCGGTGGTGCTTTTGCCCGCCGGTAGTTGATAGTTAGCTCCGGTCACCGGACCATTGTGCAGGCTTAAGCCGTAACGGACACGCGGTAAGTAATCGCTGCGAAGGCGGCGCTACGCGCGCTTGGTGAACGGCTTATGCCACCCGCGCCGCCGCCGCCGACGGGCGCGCTTCCGGATCGGCTTCGCAGATTACGCGATTGCGGCCGTTGCGCTTGGCGGCGTAGAGGCACATGTCGGCGCGCTCGATCAAGGACTGCGCGGTGTCGTGCGGGCGTAACACCGCGGCGCCGATCGAAATCGTCACCCGGCCGAGCCGTTCGCCGCTGGAGCGTTTCATCAATTCCTTGGTCATGACGGCGCGGCGGATGTGGTCCGCCACGGTGATCGCCGATTGCAGCGCCGTGTTCGGCAGCGCGACGACGAATTCCTCGCCACCGTAGCGCGCGGCGACGTCCAGGCCTTTGACGTTCTGCTTCATCGACAGCGCCACGAGCCGGAGCACCTGGTCGCCGGTGAGGTGGCCGAATTTGTCGTTGAAGGTCTTGAAGTGGTCGATGTCGGCCATCAACAGCGCCAACGGCTGGTTACTTTCCTTGGCTTCTGCCATGGCCTTGGCCAGCGCCTGATCGAAGAATTTCCGGTTCGACAGCGTGGTGAGCGGATCGGTCAGGCTTTCGGTGCGCACCGCCTGGAGGTTTTCCTGGAGTTGCTCGATCTCCTGCTTCGATGCCGACAGCCGCGCTTCGAGCTTCTTGTTGTTGTGCTCCATGTCCTTGGCGCCCTGGACCAGGCGCTCGATCACGGCACGCAGGCCTTCGCCGTCGTTGGCGCCCTTGAGGCTTGCGGTCGCGGCGGCGAGACTGGCCGAGTAGTCGGTCGCCGTGCCGGTGGCGGCGTCGATGGTGTCTAAAACCTGTTTGATCTCGCCGAGCATGCGCGAGTTGACGGTGTCGATGCGGTCGGTCGCCTGGCTACTCGCGATATAGGTGGCATAGATCTCTTCGAGATCGGCCTCGCTGAGCGTGCCCTTCTGCTCGAGCGTCCGATTGATCAATTGGTTGAGCGCCGGGTTATAGCCGGTGGCGTAGTTGTACCAGATTTCGAAATTGCGCGGTGTCGCGGCCTGGGCGAGCGCTTTGATCTGCCCCAATGCGATGTCGGCGAATGCGAGCGTCCGCTCGTGCTCGTCGCAGGGCACTCCCATGAAGTATCTCCGATCGCACTGGAAGGCCGGAAGGGCAGGTGACAGCCTGGGCTGTCGCAATTCACGCACAACTTAGGGGACAGCTGTGAAAGAGCGGTAAATGACCGCCTGTCGGGAAAATCCTGACACGACAACGGCGTCGCTGAGGGCGCCGGAATTTTCGGTGTTGCTAAGCTTTGACCGGCACCGGGCGCAGCAGGAAGGCCGGCAGGTGCGAGGCGTCGCCGTCGTCCATGGGCTTGCGCACGGGCTGCGGGGTGCGGCGCGATCTGGCTTCTTCGATGCGTGCGACCGGGGCCGGTTGCTGCGGCGACGGCGGCCGGTGCTCCGGCTGCTGGGGTCGCCGCTGATGCTCGTGCCGTCCGCGCTGCGGCGGCCGCGCCGTTTGCCTTTGCTCGTGTCTTGGCCCGTGTCTTGGTTCGTTTCTTGGCTCGCGTCTCGGCTCGTGCTGTGGCTCGGCAGGCGTGCCGGGAATCTTGTCCATGTAGGGGATCGATTGGCCGATCAGTTTTTCGATCGCGGTGACGGCTTTGACGTCGTTCGATCCGGCGACGATGGTGATGGCGGTGCCGCTTCGTCCGGCGCGGCCGGTGCGGCCGATGCGGTGCACGTAGTCGTCGGCATGGATCGGCACGTCGAAATTATAGATGTGGCTGACGTCGGGGATATCGAGGCCGCGGGCGGCTACGTCGGAGGCGACCAAGAGCGTGACTTCGTTCTTGCGGAATTGTTCGAGCGCGGCGGTGCGCGCCGATTGGTCCATGTCGCCGTGTAGCGCTTGCACCGAAAAGCCGTGGCGGAGCAGTGAGCGATGCAGCGTGGCGACGTCGCGTTTGCGGTTGCAGAAGATGATGCCGTTCTTCATGCCCTCGGCGGAACGGATCAGGCGGCGCAACGTGTCGCGCTTCTCAAAGCCGTCGCGGCCGGATCGCGCCAGGAGCTGGGTCGTGGTGGCGACGGTGGTGGCGGGTTTTGAGACTTCGACGCGCACCGGATTGCTGAGGAACTGCTCGGTGATGCGCCGGATTTCCGGTGGCATGGTGGCGGTGAAGAACAAGGTCTGGCGGGTGAATGGCACCAGCTTGCAAATGCGCTCGATGTCGGGGATGAAACCCATGTCGAGCATGCGATCGGCCTCGTCGATGACGAGGAGCTCGACGCCGCTGAGCAGAAGCCGTCCGCGTTCATTATGGTCGAGCAGGCGGCCCGGCGTCGCGATCAGCACGTCGACGCCGCGCATCAGCTTGGCGTCCTGATCGTCGAACGAGACGCCGCCGATGATCAGCGCGACGTTGAGCTTATTGTGGTTGGCGCCGTATTTGATGAAGCTTTCTTCGACCTGCGCCGCGAGCTCGCGGGTCGGCTCCAGGATCAGCGTGCGCGGCATCCGCGCTCGCGCCCGGCCGGTTTCCAGCATGGTCAGCATCGGCAGCACGAATGCCGCGGTCTTGCCGGTGCCGGTCTGGGCGATGCCCAACACGTCGCGCCGGGCGAGCACGTGGGGAATGGCCTGATCTTGAATGGGGGTCGGAGTTTTGTAACCAGTCGCCGCAACGGCAGCGAGTACTTTTTCGGACAAGCCGAGATGTGAAAACGACATAAACCCTCGTATTGGACCGCCTGCGATGGGGAAAATCGAACTGGAGGTGGGCGCAGGGCGGCCGAATCTGCCTCAGTTGCGCCGGAACATAGGGTCGAATGGCCGAAAGTCAACCTGTAACGGGCTGCCGCAGCGAGTTAAGTTAAACGGATTGCTTCACTTTTTCACGATGACGGGGGGAGGAGAGTGCCAATGCCGGAAGCTTCGTCCGAGAATCTGCCGACCGTTCTTGTCGCCGGGCTGAACTGCTCGGCGCGGCTTTATGCCGACCAGATCCCGGCATTGTGGCAGTTCGGTTCTGTCATCGTCGCCGATCATCGCCGTGACGACAGCATGGCGGCGATGGCGCGGCGGATTTTGGCCGCGGCGCCGCCGCGCTTTGCGCTGGCCGGGCTGTCGATGGGCGGCTATGTCGCCTTCGAGATCATGCGGCAGTCGGCATCGCGCGTCGCCAAGCTCGCGCTGCTCGACACCGGTGCGCGCGGCGAGGCGCCGGAGCGCACCGAGCAGCGCAAACCGCTCATCGCGCTGGCGAAGAGCGGCCGCTTCGCTGAAATTCTGGAGTCGCAATATCCCACCCTGGTGCATCACAGCCGTCACGGCGACGCCGCGCTCAAGGCAACCGTGCGGGTCATGAACGAGGAGACCGGCGCGGAAGCCTATTTGCGCCAGCAACAGGCGATCATGACGCGTGTGGATTCGCGTCCGAGCCTCGCGGCGATCAAATGCCCGACGCTGGTTCTGGTTGGCGACAGCGACGAGCCGACGCCACCGGACTTGGCCCGCGAAATGGCAGCGGCGATTCCAGGAGCGAAGCTTGTCGTCGTTGCCGAGTGCGGCCACCTGTCAACGATCGAGCGGCCGCAAGCGGTGAACACCGCCTTGGTCGAATGGATGATGTCCTAAAACTACCGTCGCACCGCGCTCGGCCGGCGCTTACAAATTCGCGGACGGACCGCTACTCTAACGCTCTCGGCTAGGGAAACCGCCAAGGACACGTCATGGAAAAGTTCACGATCCAGCCACACGGGCGGCTGCAGGAATGGATAGCGCACGAGAAGGGCTATTTTCGCGATGAGGGACTTGATTACGAGTTTCGCTACGGCCCGTCATCGCTGAGCCGGAAAGAGCTCGATGCGTCCGGCAAAGTGCCCGATCTTCTTGCCGGCGCCTTCGAGTCCTACAAACAGGGCGGCGGCAACAAAGGCGTCAAATCCGATATTTCCTGCGCCTGTCATTGGACCGTGAACCAGGCGGCGTCACAGAAAATCGGCACGATGTGGGGCAAATCCTATGTCGCAACGCCGGGCGGCATCATGGTGCCGCCGGAATCGCCGATCACCAAGCCGGAAGATCTTGCCGGCGTCGAAGTCGCTGTCGGTTATCATTCCGGCAGCCATTTCACCACCATCCAGGCGCTCGAAGCCTGCATTCCCCGCGACGAGATCAAGCTCAAATTTGTCGGCTCGATATGGGCCAGAGTCGACGTTGCGGTCGATCGCGATGTCGCCGCGACCAGCGTGTGGGGATTGACCTATCAGGTGCTGGATCAACTCGGCTTCCGCAAGATCGTCGATACGTCGTTCATGATCGGCTTCATGTTTCCCGCAGGTGTTGCAGCGGCCGACGTCGAAAAGTACATGAACGGCCTCAAGCGGGCGCAAATGGATCTCGACTTCGAGCCGGAAAAATACCGGCACTATTATCGGAACGAGATTCCCGAGCGCTACAAGGCAAGCGTGGACGTGCGGCGTTTCTCGACCGGCGAGCGCGTCGTGTTCCTGCCCTATACCGAGGCGGTCTACGGCAAGACGCAGGCGTGGCTGCGCGATCGCGGCCTGTTCGAAGAGCAACCCGAGTTGCATTACGGATCGTCGGTCGTGGCGTAATCGGTTCGAACCGATTGCACAATTGCCGCAGGGCGGAGCACAGCCGGCCCGGCTGTGCTAACGATGACGCACGTGAGGGATGGAGAATGGACGATGAAGTTTGGTGACTTTGGCCGCTGGCCGATCCTGACGGCGTTGCTCGTTGGCGCGGCCATCGCGTCGGCGCACGCGCAGAGCGATTATCCGAGCCGGCCGATCCACCTGGTGGTCGGCTTTGCGGCCGGCGGCGGCAACGATATTTTCGCCCGCCTGGTGGCGGACAAGGCGTCGCAGATTCTCGGCCAGACGGTGGTGGTCGAGAACAAGCCGGGCGCCGGCGGCCGGCTGTCGGCAGAATACGTTTCGAACCAGACGCCCGACGGCTACACGCTTCTGGTCGGCGCTGCCGGCGCCATGTCGCTCGCGGCGGCGATCTATCCCGACCTGAAATATCATCCGTCAAAGACGCTCACGCCGCTCGCCATGATCGCGAATTTTCCGCTGATCCTCGTCGAAGGCGCCGACAATCCGTCGAAGAACGTCAAGGAATTTGTCGAGTGGATGAAGCAGCATCCCGACAAGGCGAATTACGCCAGCTCCTCGCCGGCTTTCACCGTCACCACCGAACTGTTGAAGCTCAAATCCGGCATGCCCGGCACCATGATCCCGTACAAAAGCAGCAACGAGATGATCTTGAGCGTGATCCAAGAGCAGACCGCGATGACGATTGCCGACGGCCCGCCGACGGTGCCGCAGGTCAAGGCCGGCAAGGTCAAGGCGCTGGCGGTGACCGGCGCGGAACGCTCGAGCGAACTGCCCGATACGCCGAGCATGAGCGAGGCCGGCTTCCCGGCCGTCGACATTCACCTGTGGAGCGGCGTTTTCGCCCCGATCGCAACGCCGGCCCCGATCGTCGCCAAGCTCGAAAAGGCGCTGGGCGAGGCGATCGCCGATCCGAGCGTGGCGGCCAAGCTCAAGGCCATGGCGGTCAATCCCGGCGGCGCCACGCCGGCCGAATTCGTCAAGATCATCGACAGCGACATCGTCAAATACAGCGCCGTGATCAAAGCCGCGAATTTGAAGTTCGAGGAGTAGCGGCGCGAGGGCGCTAAAACTCGCGGCCGATCAGCCGATCGAGCGAGTAGCGGCCGCCACCGCGCAGCAGGATGGCGAACGCCACGATGCCCATGAACAGGGCGTATTCCATGCCGCGCTTGCCCCACGCCCAGTTCGGGTAGAGCACGGCGAAGGAGATCACCGCCATTTCGACGACAAAGGCGGCGGCGACGATGCGGGTGAACAAGCCGACGGCGAGCATCAGGCCGCCGAAGAATTCCAGCGCGCCGATGAAATAGGCCCAGGCCAACGGATAGGCCCAGCCGAAATTGACGAAATTGCGCGACGCCGCGACGGCGTCGTCCTGGAACAATTTGGCGAAGCCGTGGGGCACCAGGATCAGGCCAAGGGCGACCCGGATCGTGGTATAGGCGAACGGCGCCAGGGTCTCGTAGAACGGCGCCGCCGCGGGCACCAAAAGCGCCTTGCGATCGACGTCGACGTCCGATGTGGTCGCCATTGCTAGTCCTCCCGGTCTCGGCGCAGCCGCGCAATGTCGCTTGTTGCGCCGCGCCTTTGCAAGGTCCGAATCTTGCTTCCAACGACAGTGATGGGGCCAGGTTCGGTCGTCTGGACTCGACACGAATCGCGGCACACTTTCAGCGGCGGAAGAGGACAGTCATGAGATTCTTTGCGGGCCTTTGCGTAGCCGGCACGCTGTTGACGTGCGTTCCAGCGATGGCCGAGGACATCGATCTATCGGCTTGGACCTGCAAGCAATTTCTGTCGGCGGGCAAGGACGATGTCGGCGTCATCCTGGCCTGGCTCGACGGTTACTACAAAGAGGAGGATGAGCCGCCGGTGATCGATACCGCTGCCCTCGTCGTCAAGGCCAAGAAGCTCGGCCAATACTGCGCCGAGCATCCCGACAGCGATTTGATCAGCGCCACCGACAAGCTGTTCCAGAAAGAGTGATCCTACCGCCGGCGAAGTTGTCGAATCGAGATGAGCTCCGTCGTTTGGGTCTTAATTATTCGACCCCATACCTTCGTCGAAGCTGATGGCGCCGGCGCCAAAACTTATCACGTAGAGAAACCCGCCTGTCATCACCAGGTTCTTGTAGAAATTGATCATGTTTTCCGTGTCTCCAGCGGGTAGGTGCACCCCAAGAGCGGTGCCGAGGCAGAGCAGGGCGAGCATGGCGGCGGCCCACCGGGTTTTGAAGCCTACCAGGATGGCCAAGCCACCGAGAAGATGGATGGCGGTCGAGACCCAAATTGCCACGTTCGGAACCGGCACGTCGAGGCTGGCGAAATACTGCGCCGTACCGCCCGGATCGCGCAGTTGTAGGACGCCGTCCCATATGAAGAGGCTGCACATCAACAAACGTGCGAGCGGCAGTGTGTAGGTTTTGCTGTTCTGCATTGTGGATCTCCGCCGATTTCATAGGTGAATGTTTTTAATTGCGAATTTTTCATTCGCGCAACGCTATTAGTGATTTCCGTAAATCGTCGCAAATGCAAAGCAAGTTCTATGACACCGTCTGTCGCAAGTAGTAGATCTTGACGAATCTTTATTGGATTATCTGTTCGCTCCGTCGGAGCCCTTACGTAGCTCAGCAAGCGGGCAATCATACTCAAGCATACATCTAAACTTTGCCGAAAATGAAAGCCTCTAACGGCAACGCTCGCCAGCGCTCGGACGGAAGAGTCATCCATTTTGATAACGCTACTGGATGACCTTGATACTAGACGTCCAGCAACTCCTCGCCGGCGAACTCCGCCCGCTCCTGGATGAACTCAAACCGCAATTCCGGCTTGTTGCCCATCAGGCGCTCGACCGATTTGTCGGTGTTTTTGCGGTCGGCCTCCACCACCTTGACCTGAAGCAGGGTGCGCTTCTTCGGGTCCATGGTGGTTTCTTTCAGCTGCGCCGCCATCATCTCGCCCAGCCCCTTGAAGCGGCTGACTTCGACCTTGGCGTTGGCGTGGAATTCTTTTTTCAAGATGGCGTCGCGGTGCTTGTCGTCGCGGGCATAAAAATTCTTGCCGCCGTGGCTGAGCCGATAGAGCGGTGGCACCGCGAGATAGAGATGGCCGTTGTCGATCAGTTTTGGCATCTGCCGGTAGAAAAACGTGATCAACAGCGAAGCGATATGGGCGCCGTCGACGTCGGCGTCGGTCATGATGATGACGCGGCCGTAGCGCAAATCCTCGTCCTTGTAGTGGATGCCGGTGCCGCAGCCGAGCGCCTGGATGAGATCGGCGAGCTGCTGGTTCTGGGCGAGCTTGTCCTTGCCGGCCGACGCCACGTTGAGGATTTTGCCGCGCAACGGCAGGATGGCTTGCGAGCGGCGATCGCGCGCCTGCTTGGCCGAGCCGCCGGCCGAGTCACCCTCGACGACGAAAATCTCGGCACCGTCGGCGGCGCCATTGGTGCAGTCGGCGAGTTTTCCGGGTAGGCGCAGCTTGCGCACCGCGGACTTGCGCGCGATGTCTTTCTCTTGGCGGCGGCGCAACCGCTCCTCGGCGCGCTCGACCACGAAGTCGAACAATTTGTTGGCTTGCATCGGATTGCCGGCGAGCCAATGGTCGAAAGGGTCCTTGATCGCCTGCTCGACGATGCGCTGCGCCTCGGCGGTGGCGAGGCGATCCTTGGTCTGGCCTTGGAATTCCGGCTCGCGAATGAACACCGAGAGCATGGCGCCGGCGCCGACCATGACGTCGTCCGAGGTGATGGCTGAGGCGCGCTTGCCCTGGCCGACGCGCTCGGCGTGATCCTTCAGCCCGCGCAGCAAGGCGCTGCGCAAGCCGGATTCGTGGGTGCCGCCGTCGGGTGTCGGGATGGTGTTGCAATAGGAATTGAGAAACGGGTCGGCGTCGGCGGTCCAGGCCACGGCCCATTGCGCGGCGCCGTGGGCGCCGGTCTTGCCGGCGGTACCGGTGAAGATGTCGGGATGGACCAGCGTCGCGTCCTTGAGCGTCTCGCCGAGATAATCCTTGAGCCCTTCCTCGAAGTGGAAGGTGGCTTTCTCCGGCACGTCTTCGACGCCGCGTAAAAGATCCTTGGCGCAGGACCAGCGGATTTCGACGCCGCCGTACAGGTAAGCTTTTGAGCGCGTCATCTTGAACACGCGCTCGGGCTGGAACGCGGCCTTCGGGCCGAAAATCTGCGGGTCGGGATGGAAGCGCACGCGGGTGCCGCGCTTGTTCGGCGCGCGGCCGAGCTTTTGCAGCTTGCCTTTCGGCTTGCCGCGCTCGAACGCCATGTGGTGATGCTGCTGCTCGCGCCAGACGTCGACCTCCATGCGGTCGGACAGCGCGTTGGCCACCGAGACACCGACGCCGTGCAGGCCGCCCGAAGTCTCGTAGACCTTGGAATCGAATTTGCCGCCGGCGTGCAGCGTGCACATGATCACTTCGAGCGCCGACTTGTCCTTGAACTTCGGATGCCGATCGACCGGGATGCCGCGGCCATTGTCGGTGACGGTGATGAAGCCGCCGACCTCCATCTCGACTTCGATCCAGTCGGCGTGTCCGGCCAGCGCCTCGTCCATGGCGTTGTCGATGACTTCGGCGAACAGGTGGTGCAGCGCCTTCTCGTCGGTGCCGCCGATATACATGCCGGGCCGCCGGCGCACCGGCTCGAGGCCTTCCAGCACCTCGATGTGCTTGGCGGTGTAGCCGGACTCAGCCGTGCTGCGCGCGGACGCGACGCTGGCCCGGCGTGCCGTGCCGCGCCGGTTCTCTGCGGCGGCAGCGAAAAGATCGGGCGTTTTCGGCGATTTGGACGTTTTCGCTGCTTTTCCCACGGCTTATCCCATTTGGCGACGCGATTGCCGGCGCGCAACGGACGGCGACGAATCAGCCTTCGACTATGCCATTTGGCGGGCTTGGCATGAACGGGCGGCCAACATTGACGCTGGTCGGCCGGGGTTTTATATGCCGCTCATGGAAAGCGTTTTTGTGACCATTGCCGTTGCCAAGCGCCGCCGCCGTCGCTCCCGCGATACGGCACGAGCGCGCGCTTACGCGTAGCGCTATTCGTGCCGCCGGTTCCGCGGCACGCTGACCTGATATCCTGCCCCGCGGATTCGGCCTGAGACCTCTCAAGCCAATGGGTTGAATCATGCCTGCGACTGCCAAAACGGCGAAGAAAGCCAAGATCGGCGTACTCGGCGCCTCCGGCTACACCGGGGCGGAATTGGTGCGGCTTCTGCTGCGTCATCCGCGGGTCGAGATCGTTCTGCTCACCGCCGACCGCCGTGCCGGCAAGACCATGGCCGACGTGTTTCCGCAGTTCGCGCCATACGATCTGCCGGTTCTCACCGCGATCGAGGGCGCCGACTGGAAAGCGGTTGGGCTCGATCTGGCGTTCTGCGGGCTGCCGCACGGCACGACGCAGAAGGTCATTGCCGAATTGCTGAAAACCGCGCCGCGCACAAAAGTTGTCGATCTCTCGGCGGATTTCCGCCTGTCCGATCCTGCCGCTTATGCGCACTGGTACGGCCATGCTCATGCCGCGCCGGCGTTGCAGAAGGAGGCAGTCTACGGCCTGACCGAAGTCTACCGCTCGCAGATCAAGACGGCGCGGCTCGTCGCCAATCCCGGCTGCTACACCACCTGCGCCGAGCTTGCACTGATCCCGCTATTGAAGGCCAAGGCGATCGATCCTGACGAGATCGTCATCGACGCCAAATCCGGCATGACCGGCGCGGGCAGGGCGGCCAAGGAGGAGATGCTGTTCTCGGAGGTCTCCGAGGGCTTTCATGCCTACGGCGTCGGCCACCATCGCCACATGTCCGAGCTCGACCAGGAGTTTTCGCGCGCCGCCGGCCGCGACGTGGTCGTGACCTTCACGCCGCATCTGGTTCCGATGAATAGAGGCATCCTTTCAACGATTTACGTGAGGGGTCTTAAAGCTGTACCGCAAGACCTGCACGCGCTGTTGTCAAAGGCTTACGCCAAGGAGCCGTTCGTCCACGTGCTGCCGTTCGGCAAGACGCCGCAGACCCGGCACGTGCGCGGCTCCAACATGACCTTCATCGGCGTCGCCGCCGACCGTATTGCCGGCCGCGCCATCATCGGCGCGGCGCTCGACAACCTGACCAAGGGCGCGTCGGGCCAGGCGGTGCAGAACATGAACCTGATGCTCGGCTTCCCCGAAACGATGGGGCTCGAGCAGGTGGCGCTGTTCCCTTGAGCTCGCCCTAGGCCAGCTTGAACAGCGCCAGCACCAGCATGACCTGCGCCACAAAGCCGCCGACAAAGGCGAGCGTGCGCAGCACCGGGATGCCGAGCGTGTAAGTGACCGCATGCGCTAGCCGCGACCAGAAATAAAGCTGGCAGGCAAATGTCGTCGTCGGCGTTGCCAGGTTCACGTTGAGATCCTGGGCCGCCAGAACCAGCGGCGCGAAGATGATGAGATTTTCCACCGCATTGACATGGGCCGCCATCAGGCGCTGGGCCCAGGGCGATTGCGGCGTGTCGGTCGGGCTCGGATTGGCCAGCGCGCCCATCATCCCGCGCACCATCATGCGATCGAGAATGTACGGCACCCACATCAAGCCGGTCATCGCCGTGGTCATGACCAGCCAGAACAGCTCGTGAGACATGTCGCCCTCCCCAGCGCGGTTGCGTCCTTGAGCGGAAGTTTCGCAGCTAACGGGCGGATGGGGAAGGCGTGAATTTGCCGGCCGGGCCAGAAGCCTTCAGTCGCGGATTCTCACATAACTCCCCGGCGCGTCTTCGATTGCCTTCAACGCACCTTCGCCAGGCACGCGCGCCGGCACTTCGGTCGGGCCTTGGCGGGTGAGCCATACCAGCCAGTCCGGCCACCACGAGCCGGGATATTCCTTGGCCTTGGCGAGCCAGCCGTCGAGGTCGGCGTTGCGCGGCCGCTGGCCGGTCCAATATTGGTATTTGTTCTTGGCCGGCGGGTTGACCACGCCGGCGATGTGGCCGGAGCCGGCCATCACGAAGCGCACCGGCCCGCCGAAGAATTTGCAGCCGAGCAGCACCGATTTCGGCGGCGCGATGTGGTCTTCGCGGGTCGCCAGATTGTAGATCGGCACGGTGACTGACTTCAAATTGATCGGCGCGCCGTCGATCAGCATCTGGCCTTTGGCAAGCTTATTGTCGAGATAGCAGTTGCGCATATAGAACGAATGATTGGCCGCCGGCATGCGGGTGGCGTCCGAATTCCAGTACAGCAGATCGAACGGAAACGGCGATTTGCCCTTCAAGTAATTGTTGATCACATAGGGCCAGACCAGATCGTTCGAGCGCAGCATGTTGAAGACGGTGGCCATCGTCTTGCCTTCGAGGTAGCCGCGCTCGCCCATCTTGCGCTCGAGCGCCGAAATCTGCTCTTCGTCGACGAACACTTTTAGATCGCCCGCGTAGGTGAAATCGACCTGGGAAGCGAACAATGTCGCCGAGGCAACCCGCTCGTCGTGCCTGGCCGCCATGACCGCGAGCGTGATTGCCAACAGCGTGCCGCCGACGCAATAGCCGATGGTGTGGACCTTGTCCTCGCCGACGGCGAGCTTGATGGCATCGAGTGCGGCCAGCGGCCCTTGCTGGACGTAGTCCTCGAAGCTTTTCTTGGCGAGGTGGGCGTCGGGATTGACCCAGGAGATACAGAACACGGTGATGCCCTGGTCGACGCACCATTTGATGAAGGATTTTTCCGGCGTCAGGTCGAGCACGTAGAACTTGTTGATCCAGGGCGGCACGATCAAAAGCGGCCGTTTGAGCACCATCGGCGTCGCGGGCGTATATTGGATGAGCTGCATCAGCTCGTTCTGGAAAATGACCTTGCCGGGCGTGGTGGCGAGATTGCGCCCGACCTCGAACATCGAGGCGTCGGACTGGCGGATTTTTAGATCGCCGCCGCCGGTTTCGATGTCCTCGGCGAGCATGTGCATGCCACGAACCAGGTTGTCGGCATTGCTCAAGACCGTCTCGCGCAGCAATTCGGGATTGGTCAGCACGAAGTTCGACGGCGATACCGCATTGGTGATCTGCCGCACATAGAACTCGGCCTTCTGCCTGGTATGCGGATCGAGGCCGGCGGCGTCGCTGACCAGCTGTTTGGCCCAGCGCGCGCTGAGCAGATAAGCCTGCTTGAGAAAATCGTAGTATTGGTTCGACGACCATTCCGGATCGGCAAAGCGCTTGTCGCCGGCGTCCGGTATCACGACCGGTGTGATCTCCTCGCCGGTGAGGCGCTTTGCTGCCGAAGCCCACAGATCGAGATAGGCCTTGCCCAGCCGGTTCTGCGCTTCCAGCGCGCGCTGCGGGTCTTCCAGCCAATATTCCGCGACCTGGCCGAGCGTTTTGACGACTTCGCCGACTTCCTCGGCGAGTTCGTTGCTTTTGCGGCCTTCCTCGCGCGGCTTGAGATAGGCCGCGAGCGCCCGGCCGCCTTCCTCGATGAGCCGCGCCAGGTTGCGCGAAAACTCCTCGACGTCGACGCTGCCGATCTTCGTCGGTTCCTGGGATGGAGCCCGCAAACGACGTTCCTCACTACTGGCCAACTGTTAGCCGCAGGGCCTGCAAACGCGGCCCTTTGCGCAGACATTGTTACGGCAGACATGGCCTGCGCCAGTCAGCCGCGCAAGGCATCTTTATGGGCTGTCCGTGGCGGCCCCTTGAGCGGTCTAAGGCCTGGTGCTGGGCGCCTGCGGTCCTTGTTTCGACATATTACCACGCTATTCTAGCGCCTTGGATGACGTCTCAACTGATCTTCATAACTTATTGAGTTACTGAGTATTGGTAAGGGAAGAGACCGCGTCCGCCGGCTTGGGGTGAGCTGTGGCGGGCCGTGGATACAGCTGGGGGAAGAGGCTTGCGGAAGCGTCGAACTGTGTCAGCGCGTGCGGTCGCGGGCTTGGCGCTTGGCGCCTCGATTGCCACCCTTGTGGCTGCCTGCTCGCCGGGCGCCGACTATCCGTCGATCCTCGATAAGCCGGCGCCGCGCGCCGATCAGACGATGAATCCGGACCAGGTCAAACAGGCGACCGACGCCCTGATCTCCGACCGCAACCGCTTGAGCTCCGATGCCCAAGCGAACCAGCAAGCCAGCGCGCCGGCCGCCACCGGCAGCACCCGGCCGGCTGGCTCCGCGGCAAAGCCGTGATAAAAGTCCGCTGCTAGGTTATTGTCGAAGTTCTGGAAACCCTATCGAGACGGCCGCGCCCCGGGGCACCCATGGAAGAGTTTTATCGCATTCGTCGCCTTCCGCCTTACGTGTTCGAAACGGTCAACCGCGCCAAGGCCGTGGCTCGCAATAGCGGCGCCGATATTATCGATCTCGGCATGGGCAATCCCGACCTGCCGACGCCGGCGCATGTGGTCGAAAAGCTCAAAGAGACCATCGGCAAGCCGCGCACCGACCGCTATTCGTCGTCCAAGGGCATTCCCGGGCTGCGCCGCGCCCAGGCGGCGTATTACGCGCGCCGCTTCGGCGTGAAGCTTAATCCGGAAACCCAGATCGTCACCACGCTCGGCTCCAAGGAAGGTTTTGCCAACGTCGCTCAGGCGATCACGGCGCCGGGCGATGTCATCATCGTGCCGAACCCAACCTATCCGATCCACGTCTTCGGCTTCCTGATGGCGGGCGGCGCCATCCGCTCGGTGCCGGTGGCGACCGACGCCAACTTTTTCGGCGCGCTCGAGCGCGCCGTGCTGCATTCCATCCCGAAGCCGATCGCGGTCGTGGTCTGCTATCCGTCGAACCCGACCGCTTGCACCGCCGATCTCGATTTCTATCGCGACCTCGTCGCGTTCGCGAAGAAGCACAGCCTGCTGGTGCTATCGGACCTGGCCTATGCCGAGGTTTATTTCGACGACAATCCGCCGCCGTCGCTGCTGCAGGTGCCGGGCGCCATGGATGTCGCCGTCGAATTCACCTCGATGTCCAAAACCTATTCGATGCCCGGCTGGCGCATCGGCTTTGCGGTCGGTAACGAACGCCTGATCGCGGCGCTGTCGCGGGTGAAATCCTATCTCGACTATGGCGCGTTCACGCCGATCCAGGTAGCGGCAACGGCGGCGCTCAACGGCCCTGACGATTGCATCAACGAGATGCGCGCGATCTATCGGAGGCGGCGCGAAGTGCTGGTGGATTCGTTCGGCCGCGCCGGCTGGCCGGTACCGCCGCCGGCGGCCTCGATGTTCGCCTGGGCGCCGATTCCGGAGCCGTTCCAGCCGCTGGGCAGCGTGGAATTCTCGACGCTGCTGGTCGAAAAAGCCGGCGTCGCGGTGTCGCCGGGCGCGGGTTTTGGCGAATATGGCGAAGGCCATGTGCGCATCGCACTGGTCGAGAACGAGCAGCGTATCCGCCAGGCGGCGCGCAATATTCGCCGCTTCCTGGAGACCGGCCCGGCGCAGCTGCACAATGTGGTGCCGCTCGCCAAGCGCGGCTGACCGTCTCGGTCCGATCCCGCATTGTAGGACGGCAACCGCCAAGGGTTGAGAAAGCCGTAGCAGGGTTGCGGAAGATCGATTAGAGGACAGCGACGCCCCGGAGTCTCCATCCGGAATTTCCGCCAATCACGCATTTGAAGCAGGAAGCCATGACCGCGCCGCTTAAAGTCGGTCTTGCCGGACTGGGCACCGTCGGCTCCGCTGTCGTCGAGCTTTTGCAACGCGGCCGCGACAAGCTCATGGCGCGCTGCGGCCGGCCCATCGAAATCGTTGCGGTCAACGCGCGCTCGCGGGCGAAGAAGCGCGCCGTCGATCTGAAGAAATTCCGCTGGGTCGCCGATCCCGTGGCGCTGGCGCAGGATCCCTCGATCGACGTGTTTGTCGAACTCATGGGCGGAGCGGGCGATCCCGCCAAGCGCGCGGTGGAAAGCGCTCTTGCCGCCGGCAAATCGGTGGTGACCGCCAACAAGGCGCTCTTGGCGCGACACGGCCAAAAGCTCGCGGCGCTCGCTGAGCGCCGTCAGATCGCGCTCAATTTCGAGGCTTCGGTTTGCGCCGGCATTCCGGTCGTCAAGACTCTGCGCGAGGGACTCGGTGGCAATTCCTTCACCCGCATCTACGGCATCCTCAACGGCACCTGCAATTACATCCTCACCCGCATGGAGCAGGATCGGCTCGCCTTCGACGAATGCCTGCGCGACGCGCAGCGGCTCGGCTATGCGGAAGCCGATCCGACCTTCGACGTCGAAGGCCACGACACCGCGCAAAAGCTTTCGATCCTGGCGAGTCTGGCCTTCGGCACCAAACTCGATCCCAAGGCGATCTATGTCGAGGGGATTTCGTCGATCACGCTGGCCGACCTCGATGCGGCCGATCAGTTGGGCTATCGCGTAAAGCTTCTCGGCGTGGCGGTGAAGACCGGGGAGGGCATCGAGCAGCGCGTGCACCCGACCATGGTGCCGAAGGATTCGGCGATCGCACAAGTCATGGGCGTGACCAATGCGGTGACGGTCGACGCCGAAGGCCTGGCGCCGATCACGCTGGTCGGGCCCGGCGCCGGCGGCATGGCGACGGCTTCCGCCGTGGTGTCCGATCTTGCCGATATCGCCTGCGGGGTGCGCACGCCGCCGTTCGGCCGCCCGGCCGCGCGCATGACGGCGGTGCGCAAGGCGCCGATGCAGCATCACGAAGGCGGCTATTACATCCGGCTGCTCGCGCGCGACCGGCCGGGCTCGGCTGCGACCATCGCGCGGCGGCTGGCGCAACAGAACATATCGCTGGAGTCCATCGTGCAGCGTCACGGCAGCACGGAGCGTGACACCGCGCGGCCCGGCCGTTCCGGCGAGCCGGTACCGGTGATCATGATCACCTATGCGACCAGCGAGGACGCGGTGCGCAAAGCCCTCGTCGCCGTGCGCCGCGACCGTGTAATCTCGGGCCGGCCGCAGGTTATTCGAATCGAAAAAAATAGAGCATGATCCCGAAAAGCCAGTCGCGGGACTTGATCCGGCGATGGACACCGGTTTTCGGACGAGATCAACTTGAGCTAAGCGGGGAACAAGGATGGCGTCGATCACAGTTTCGCCGAACCCGGTCCTGGAGCGCGCGCTGTCGATCGAGATCGCGCGCGTGACCGAGCGCGCCGCGATCGCCGCCGCGCGCTTGCGCGGGCGCGGCGCGGAAAAGAAATCCGACCAGGCCGCGGTCGACGCCATGCGGCGCGAGCTCGGCAAGCTGCCGATCGACGGCACCGTGGTGATCGGCGAGGGCGAGATGGACGAGGCGCCGATGCTGTTCATCGGCGAAAAGGTCGGCACCATGGCCGGGCCAAAGGTCGACATCGCCGTCGATCCGCTCGAAGGCACGACCTTGTGCGCCAAGAACATGCCCGGCGCCATCGCCACGCTGGCCATGGCCGATCACGGCGCCATGCTGCACGCACCCGACATCTATATGGACAAGATCGCCATCGGCCCCGGCTATCCGAAAAACGTCGTCGATCTCGACGCGCCGGCCGACGAGAACATTTTGGCGCTTGCCAAGGCCAGGGGCGTCAAGCCCGACGCCATCACCGCGATGATCCTCGACCGGCCGCGTCATGCCGATATCATCGCGGCGGTGCGCAAGGTTGGCGCAGCCGTCAGTCTGATCACCGACGGCGACGTCGCCGGCGTCATTCATACCGCCGAGCCCGACAAGACCGGCATCGACATCTATCTCGGCATCGGCGGCGCGCCCGAGGGCGTGCTGGCTGCGGCGGCGCTGCGCTGCATCGGCGGCCAGATGCAATGCCGCCTGGTGATCGACACCGACGAGAAGTGCGAGCGCGCCGCCAAGATGGGCATCAAGGACCCGCGCAAGAAATATCAGATCGAGGACATGGTGCGCGGCGATTGCCTGTTCGCGGCGACCGGCGTTACCGACGGCCGCATGTTGCGCGGCGTCAGATTCGGTCACGGCATCATCGAGACTGAGACCGTGGTGATGCGCTCGGCGAGCGGCACCGTGCGGCGTATCGTGGCGGAGCACAGGAAGCTCGATAAGTTCGAGTAGGGCCCGGGCCTGTCATCACCCGCCACCGGGTCCGGCCCGAAGTGGCCGGCCCGATGACAGGCTCCAGCGGGTGATCCAGTAATCGCCCCGGATGAAATTCGTTCTGCAGTGTTTACTGGATGCTCCGCTTTCGCGGAGCACGACAGTGTTACAATCGCGCCAATGCCTGAGAATCGCCTCTTCCTCGGCGTCGAGAACTCGGCGACCGGGCGCGCCTGGCGCGACCGGCTCGACGAACGCGGCGCTTCGCGGGCGCTGGCGATCGCGCAGCGGCACGAGTTGCCCGAGCTGCTGGCGCGCATTCTCGCCGGCCGCAATGTCGAGGCCGATGCGGTCGACGCCTTTCTCGATCCGACCATCAAGCGCGCGATGCCGGACCCGAACGTGCTCACCGCCATGCCGGAAGCCACCGCGCGCATTGCTGACGCTGTCATGCGCGGCGAGAGCATCGCGATTTTCGGCGACTACGACGTCGACGGCGCAACATCCGCCGCCGTGCTTGCGCGGTTCCTGCGGTTTGGCGGCGTCGAGCCGATCATCCACATTCCCGACCGCTTGTTCGAAGGCTACGGCCCAAATGTCGAGGCGGTGCGGGCCCTTGCCGCGCGCGGCGCGACGCTGTTGGTGACCGTCGATTGCGGCACCACGAGCATCGAGCCCTTGAGCGAGGCAAAAGCGCTCGGCATGGATGTCGTCGTCATCGACCATCATCAGGCTGACGAGGCCCTGCCGCCGGCGACGGCAATCGTCAATCCGAACCGGCGCGATGATCTCTCCGGACTGGGCTATCTTGCCGCGGTCGGACTCGTGTTCATGACCGTGGTGGCCGTCAATCGCGAATTGCGCGCCCGCGGTTTTTGGACCAATGCGCGGCCCGAACCCGATCTGCTGTCCTTCCTCGACGACGTGGCGCTCGGCACCGTGGCCGACGTGGTGCCGCTGATCGGGCTCAATCGCGCCTTTGTCGCCAAGGGATTGCAGGTGCTGCGCCGGCGCGAGCAGCCGGGGCATGTGAGTCTCATGGATGTGGCGCGGCTGTCCGGGCCGCCGGAAGCTTGGCATCTCGGCTTTCTGCTGGGGCCCCGCATCAATGCCGGCGGCCGCATTGGCCGCGCCGATCTCGGCGTGCGGCTGCTGCATGGAAACAGATCCGATCGAAGCGGCAAAAATCGCCGCCGAACTCGATCGGCTCAATCGCGAGCGGCAGGCGATCGAGCAGGAGACCTTGGCGCAGGCCGAAGCCGAGGCGATGGCCGCGCTCGGCATCGAGGAGACAGGCGCGGTGGTGATCACCGCTGCGGAAGGCTGGCATCCCGGCGTCGTCGGTCTCGTCGCCGCGCGGCTGAAGGAGAAATTCGGAAGGCCTGCGTTTGCCATTGCGCTCGAGCCCGGCGGCGTCGGCACCGGCTCGGGCCGCTCCATCACCGGCGTCGATATCGGCCGCGCGGTGCGCCGCGCCGTCGCCGAAGGCTTGCTGGTCAAAGGCGGCGGCCACGCCATGGCGGCGGGCGTGACCTTGCGCAAAGGCGCGCTGGCGCAACTGCGTGCGTTCCTCGAAGCTGCGCTCAGTGCCGATGTGGCAACCGCGCGCCGTTTAAGCGGCCTGATGATCGACGGCGCGGTGAGCGCGGCGGGCGCCAACCTCGAACTCGTCACCATGATCGAGCGTGCCGGACCGTTTGGTTCCGGCAATCCCGAGCCGGTCATCGCGCTGCCGGCGCACACCGTGACCTATGCCGAGGAAGTCGGCCAAGCGCACATGCGGGTGCGGTTCAGATCCGCCGATGGCGCCGCCGTCAACGCCATCGCGTTCCGCGCCGCCGGCCAAAAGCTCGGCACCGCGCTGCTGAACAGCCGCGGCCGGCAGGTCCACGCCGCTGGCTCCTTCGCGATCGACCGCTGGCAGGGCGAGGAGCGGGTGCAGTTCCGGCTCACGGATATCACGCCGGCGGAGCCGTTTACTGGACGGTGAGCGGTTCGCAATGTTTCTGGCGGTCGGCGATGACCCGCGCCGCGAGTAATTTAACCCTTGCCCTGGCTTTCGCCCTAGTCTCTCCGTACGCCATTACGCCGGGCAATGAAGGTACTTCAGCAATCCAGCGACCGTCGCATTCTTTCTCAGTCTCGATTTTCAGCATGGTTTGCCCACGCTAGCACATAGCGGTACCGTCTTCACGAGGCTGCCGATTACCCTTGAAATAACAAGACCATATGTTATGTGCCTGCGGCCCAGGGAGTAGCCCACAATGTCCTCACTGACCCGCCGCGGCGCATTAATGCTCGGCGCCGGAATGACGCTCACGCTGGTTGCCGCCGACGACAGTATGGCGACGCCGGCGGAAGCGGATGCCGAGATCGCCAAATTTACCAGCGCCAAAGCGGCCGAGAGCGGCAAGATCACGATCGATCTTCCCGAGATCGCCGAGAATGGCAACACCGTGCCGCTGGCCATCAAGGTCGACAGCCCGATGACCGCCGACGATTACGTCAGCGAGATCCGGGTCATCGGCGATGCCAATCCCAATCCCGGCATCGTCAGATTTCACCTGACGCCGATGTCCGGGCGCGCCGAAGCTGCGACCCGCATTCGCCTCGGCGGCACCGGTACCGTCACCGTGCTGGCTAAGACCTCGACCGGCAAGCTTTATGCCGAGCGCAAAGTGGTCAAGGTCACCGTCGGCGGCTGCGGCGGCTGAAACAGCAAAACAAAACCGGGCAAAACAT
The DNA here is from genome assembly GCA_963724715.1 of uncultured Alphaproteobacteria bacterium. Taxonomy (GTDB): domain Bacteria; phylum Pseudomonadota; class Alphaproteobacteria; order Rhizobiales; family Xanthobacteraceae; genus BOG-931. Next base: position 74,384 of record CAVRVV010000011.1, read on the forward strand.
CATGGCCGAGAAACCGCGCCTGCGCGTTCCGAGCGAAGCGAAAAAGGGCGACATCATCCAGATCAAGACGCTGATGTCGCATCCGATGGAGACCGGTTTCCGTAAGGACGACGCCGGCAAGCCGATCCCGCGCGAGATCATCAATTCCTTCGTCTGCACCTTCAACGGCCACGAAGTGTTCCGCGCGGATCTTGAGCCGGCGATTTCCGCCAATCCGTATTTCGAATTCACGGTGAAAGTGGAAGACAGCGGCACTTTCGCCTTCGCCTGGGTCGACGACAACGGCACGGTGACCACGGCGGAACAGGGCATTACGGTTTCGTAGGTCGCGTTCGGTAGGGAATTTCCATGGCCAAGCTCAATCTCTCGGTCGCGGTCGGCGACTACGACCGCACCCGCGCGCTGATCGACGGTGCGGTGCAGATCGACGGCGTCGATCCGGTCTATATGCAGCTCGTGCCGGAGGAGATTTTCTTCCGCGCCTTTCGCGCCGCCGAGTTCGACATCTGCGAATTGTCGATGTCGAGCTATACGGTGAAGACGGCGCAGGGCAATTGTCCCTATATCGCGGTGCCGGCCTTTGTGTCGCGCGCGTTCCGCCACACCTCGGTCTATGTCCGCACCGACCGGGTGAAAAAGCCGCAAGACCTCAAGGGCCGCAAGGTCGGCGTGCCGGAATATCAGCTCACCGCCAATGTCTGGGCGCGCGCCTTTCTCGAGGACGATTACGGCGTCAAGCGCTCGGACATCCATTGGGTCCGCGGCGGCATCGAGCATGCCGGCCGGCCGGAGAAGATCACGGTGAAGCTGCCGCCCGGCGTGCGGCTCGACAACGCGCCCGAGGGCAAGACGATCTCGGCGCTGCTCGAGGAAGGCGACATCGATGGCTTCATCGCGCCACGGCCGCCGACGCTGGTCGAGACTGGCCATCCGCATATCGGCTGGCTGTTCCCCGATCCGGTCGCGGTGGCGAAGGACTATTTCAAGCGCACCGGCTTTTTTCCGATCATGCACGTGGTCGGCGTGCGCCGCGAATTGGCCGAACGCCATCCATGGCTGCCCGGCGCCGTGCTCAAGGCCTTCGAGCAGTCGAAACAGGCGGGATTGGCGAAACTGTCCGACACCTCGGCGACCAAGGTGACGCTGCCGTTCGTCGAGGAGCGACTTGCCGAAGCGCGCGGCCTGATGGGCCACGATTTCTGGTCATACGGCGTCGAGCCGAACCGCAAAGTGCTCGATTATTTCTTGGCGCAGCACCACGCCGAGGGCTTGTCGGAACGCCGCGTTTCGGTCGACGAGCTGTTTCACCCGGCGACGTATGAGACGTTCAAGCTCTAGTCATTCCGGGGCGCCGCAAAGCGGCGAGCCCGGAATCCATATTCGCTGACTGTGGTTATGGATTCCGGGCCCGCGGGCTTCGCCCGCGTCCGGGAATGACAACGCTAAATCCGATCCGGAAATTTTATGATGAAATTGTCGTGGTTGGGCATCTTTACCTTGGGCAAGGTCTGCGCATTCATCGCCTGGTCCTGCGGGATCAGATTGTTGGCCGCGAATAGGTAAGCACAGATCGCATAGACTTCGTTGTCAGTCAGCGTATGCGGCGTCGGCCATGGCATGGCGCGGCGGATATAGTCGAACAGCGTGGTCGGATAGGCCCAGAAATTGGCGATCGTCTTGTTCGAGGCGATGCCGTCGGCGGTCAGCGACGGATTGCCGACCAAAATGTTGCTCGGTCCGCCCTTGCCGTCGTCGCCGTGGCATTGGTTGCAGCCCTTGTCGACGTAGACCTTGGCGCCCTCGGCGGGCGTGCCGCTGCCCGGCGGCAGATTGCTGCCGTCCGGCAATACGCTGATGTCCCAGGCCTTGATGTCGGCCTCGCTGATCGGCTTGCCGAGATGCGGCGCATCGGCGGCGAAGACTGCAGCCGAGGCGAAGGCGAGCGTGACGATGAGAGCGGCCGCGCCGGGCTTAAACATAGACATGCTTGATCTCCCCGGTGCTCTGGATCCCCCACGCCGTGAGGCTGTTGTAGTGCTGGTTGGGAAAGCCGAGCACGTTGGGTACTTTCTTGGCCTCACCGCGCACGGCAATGAAATCGGCGCGCAGCGGCTGCACGGCGCCGGAATCGTCCCAGGCGCGGCTGGTGATGATTGCCGGTTGGCCGTCCCAGCGCCACGGCATGGAGAAGCGCGTGAATGCCTTCGGGCTGACCGGGCCTTCCACCGCCGCCTCGCCCCAGCTCTTGCCGCCGTCGGCGGAGACCAGAACTTTTTCGATGCGCCCGGTGCCCGAATAGGCGATGCCGGAAATCTCGTAAAAGCCCGGCCCCTTCATGGCGTAGCCGAACGACGGCTGGGTGATGAAGGATTTCACCTCGTTGACGAAATAGAACTTGTAGGCCTTGCCGTCGGGCAACAGCGGCGAGTAGTTGCGCGATTCGTAGTAGGTCATGGCCGGCTGATCGACGACTTTGAGCCGGCGCAGGAATTTCGTATTCATGTTGCCTTCGTAGCCGGGCAGCAGGAGCCGCATCGGGTAACCGTTGCCCGGCATGATGCGCTCGCCGTTCTGGTAGAGCGCGACGATGGCGTCGTCATAGGCCTTCTTCAGCGGCACACTGCGGCTCACGGCAAGCGAATCCGCGCCCTCCGCCAGCATCCAGGTCGCCTTCGGATCGACGCCGGCTTCGTCGAGCAAGGTCGAGACCGGCACGCCGGTCCATTCCGCGCACGACACCAGGCCATGCAGCGCCTGCAGCGGCGCCTGGATCGGCTCCGGCGAGAACATCGGCGCGCTATTGCCGCCGCATTCGACGAAATGCTTGCGCGTCACCATCGGGTAACGCATCAGCGCGTCGATGGTGAATTCCAGCGGCTGCTTGACCATGCCGTGGATCACCAGCACGTGTTTTTCGGGATCGATGTCGGGAATGCCGGAATGGTTGATGGTGAAATGCAGCGCGTTCGGCGTGACCGTGCCGTTGAGCTTTTGCAACGGCGCGCGCGCGTGTTGCGTTCGCGCGTCGCCCTTTGGATTGCTCAAGGTGCGCACCACGTCCTTTTCATATTTGGACGGTGTCTGCAGCACCGGCGTGACCGCTCCCGGATAAAGGCTCCACTCCGGCTCGGCGAGCGGTTCGGCGGCGGCGCTGGTCAGCGTGGCGCCGGAGCCCAATGCGCCCGCGAACATGACGCCGCCTTGGAGCAAGGCGCGGCGATGCAACAGGCCGTTGCCGGCGACGAATTCGAGCGGCGGCGCGCCGCCGCTTTGACGTTTCCTCATGGCTTCACTCCCGGCGGCTCGGCGTCCCACGACGCCGTCCGGTTTGTTGCGATCGTTGGAGCGGACGGGACATCTCCCGCAGTCATGTTGCTCTAATCGACGGCCGTTGTGAACCAAAAATTTTTGCGGCCTTACACCATGTTCGCGTCGATGTGCTTCATTCGATCACCTCGTCGGCGCGGCCAAGCAGCGCGAGCGGGATAGTGATGCCGAGCGCCTTGGCGGTCTTGAGATTGACGAACATCTCCACTTTGGTGGCCTGCATGACCGGCAAGTCGGCCGGTTTCTCGCCCTTGAGAATCCGCCCGGCATAGGTGCCGGCAAGACGATGCGACTCGGCGATATCGGCGCCGTAGCTCATCAGGCCCCCGGCCAAGACGAAGTCACGCGATTGGAAGATCGCCGGCGCTTTGTTGCTTAGCGCCATCGCTGCGAGTTGCGTTACCCGGCTGTTGGTGAAGACATCGGGAATGACGACGAGCCCGCCTGGGCGCCGCGCGCGCAAAGTTGCAAACGCCGTGTCGATATCGCCATCGGTGCTCGCTTCCAGGACGAGAAGATCGAGCCCCAGCTTTTGCGCCGCCGCCTGCAGGTCCCGCGTTTGGCGTGCGATAACGTCGCCGCCGGTGGGATTGACGATCGTGGCCACCGCCTTGGCGGAAGGGACGATCTCGTGCAGCAATTCCAAACGCTTCGGCCCCAGCTCGAAGGCCAACGCCGTGACGCCTGTGATATTGCCGCCGGGACGGCTCAGGCTGCCGACGAGACCCGCCGCGACCGGGTCGGCCCCGGTTTCGAACACGATCGGTATCGTCGTGGTTGCGGCTTTCGCGATCAAGGCTGCGGGCGCGCTGCCGGGCGTAAGAAGGACGTTCACACCGTGGGCGACCAGATCGGCGGCCAAGGCCTGCAAGCGGTCGTAATGATCCTGCGCCCAGCGAAATTCGATTGCGACGTTGCGTCCTTCGTCGCAGCCGGTTTCGCTGAGGCCCTGGCGGAATGCCTGCAAGCGGCCCGCCCAGGCGCCGGGCGAGGCGCTGCCGAGATAGCCAATCACCGGCATTGCCGCCTGTTGCGCGCGCGCGGCGGGCGGCCGTGCGCCGAGCGTTGCGACGCCTCCCAAAAGCGCGGTAATGAAGTCGCGTCTTTTCACGCACGCTCCTGGTGGAAATTATCCCTTCGCCGGCTTGAGCCTTACGTGAATATTCTTCTCCTGGGTATAGGCGAGCATTTCCTCAAAGCATTCCTCGCGGCCGATGCCGGACTGCTTGAAGCCGCCGAACGGCGCGCCGAGGAAGTGTTTCGACACCTCGTTGATCCAGACGAAGCCCGCCTGCACCGCGGCGGCGGTGCGATGCGCGGTGGAGAGGTCGTTGGTCCAGATCGAGGCGGTGAGGCCATATTCGACCGCATTGACCTGTTCGAGCATTTTGGCTTCGTCGCTCCATTTGAAGACCGAGAGCACGGGGCCGAAAATCTCCTCGCGGGCGATGCGCATGGTCGGCTGCACATCGGCGAATACCGTCGGCTCGATGAAGAAGCCTTTCGCCAGGGCAGGATCGGCCGGCCGGCCGCCGCCGTAGATGAGGCGGCCGCCTTCCTGCTTGGCGCTGTCTATGAAGCCCAAGATGCGCTCGTATTGGGTTTTGGAAATTATCGAGCCCATGGTGGTCGCCGGGTCGGTGGCGACGCCGGGTTTGTAGTGGGCGATCTTGGCCTTCACCTTGGCGAGCACGGCTTCGTAGATCTTCTCGTGGACGAAGGCGCGGCTGGTCGAGCCGCAGGATTGCCCGCACCAAGTGAAATTCATGCCGCCGATGACGCCGTCGGCGACTTCGTCCGGGTCGGAGTCGGGATAAGCGATCAGCGCGTTCTTGCCGCCGAGCTCGAGCATCACCGCTTTGAGCGTGTCGGACGCCGCCTTCATCACCGCGCGGCCGGTCGGTACCGAGCCGATCAGCGCAATCATGGCGACGCCGGGATGGGAGGCGAGCGCGGCGCCGGCCTCGCGGCCGCCCGGCACGACGTTGAACACGCCCGGCGGCAAAATATCGCCGATCAATTCGGCAAGCCGCAGCGATGACAGCGGCGCCTGTTCCGGCGGCTTCATCACCACGGTGTTGCCGGTCGCCAGCGGCGCGCCGCTTTTGCCGGCGCAGAACATGAACGGATGGTTGAACGGAATGATACGGCCGACGACGCCGCGCGGCTCGCGCACCGAGAAATTGACCACGCCCGGCCCCATCGGGATCGACGAGCCTTTCATTTCGGTCACGAGACCGGCGTAGAATTCGATCTGGGCCGCGGCGATCGTGGCGTCGCGCACCATCTCGGTATAGGGATTGCCGCAGTCCGCGGCGTCGATCATCGCCAGTTCCTCGGCGTGCTCGCGCAGCACATTGGCGATGCGCTTGAGGAGGCGCGCACGCTCGAGCGGCGGCGTGTCGCGCCAAGCCGGGAACGCGGTTTTGGCCGCATTCACCGCGGCGTCGATATCGGCGGCACCGCAATCGGCCACCGGGCCGAGCGAGTCGCCCGTGCCGGGGTTGATGGCGTCGGCGCTGCGGCCGGAAATCGGCTTGTGCCACTTGCCGCCATAAAAGGCATCGCGGTTCTTCGGCAGATTGAGCGGCTGCGTCTTCAGGGTCTTGAGCGGGACTGCTTCGTTCATGGTGTCCTCCCTTACTGGGGCTTTACGAGAATTCTCGAAGGCGTAGCTCGCGCATGCAAGCTCCCTCTTCCCCGTAGGGGAGAGGGTTGGGGTGAGGGGGTTCGGGCGCTGCAGAATCGACCGCGCGGTCCGAACCCCCTCACCCTCGCTCGCTTTGCTCGCGTAGCCGATCCTTCGGATCGGCGTTCTTTAACTTCAAGAACGGCGTCCGAAGGACGCCTACGCTCTCCCCTCTGGGGAGAGGTGAAAAGCTTTGATCGCCGCGAGGATACTTTCGAATGCAGCATCGCCATTACTTTTGCTTGATGTCGTCGAGGCCGCCCAAGCGCGCCACCACCGTATTGGCGCCGATCGCCAGCACGAACAGCACGATGAGGATGGCGTACATGCGTGGCATGTCGAATTTGGTATAAGCGTCGATCACCATGAAGCCGATGCCGCGGTTTGAGATTTTTGTCTCAGCGAGCAGCGTGCCGATCAGCGCGACGCCGAGCCCAAGCCGCAGGCCGTTGATGATCGGATGGCGCATGGCCGGCAGATAGATTTTCAGCGCCATCTGCCACGGATTGGCGCGAAAGCTCTGGCCGACGCGGACCAGCACCTGATCGATCTGGCGCATGCCGGCGGCGACATTGAGCGCGATCGGGAAGAAACAGGACACCGCGCCCATCGCGATCTTCGAGCCATAGCCGGTGCCGAACCACATGATCATGATCGGAAAGAAAATGATCTTGGGCGTCGGGCCGAGATAGTAAAGATACGGCTCGAACGCCTTGGCGAGGAATTTGTTGGCGCCGACGACAAGGCCGGCCAGGATGCCGGAAATACCGCCGATGGCGAGACCGATGGCAACCTCTTGGAGGGTCGCCCACAGGTTCCAATAAAAGTCGCTGCTCGACAGCAGCTTGACCAGCGCCACGGTGACGATGTGGAGCGACGGCACGACGTCGCCGTAGAACCAGCCCGACACCGCCATGAGCTGCCAGATGACCAGCACCGACAGCACGATGACGGCGCGCACCAGCGTCACCGGCGTCAGCCACGGCGTTGAGCCCCGCGCGCGGGTCAGGCGGCCGATGTCAGCCATCGCTCGGCCCTTTCCGTTGCCATGAAGAACACGACGCTGACCAGGACGACGAAACAGATCGCCGCATAGGTGCCGGCGAGATCGTACCGCTCGGCGAGCTCGTTGATGAGATGGCCCAGCCCGCCGAAATTGATCAAAAACTCGACGCCGACCACGTTGATCAGGGCGAAGATCAAGCCCAGCCGGATGCCGACGAAGATCGTCGGCAGCGCCGAGGGGAAGTAGATCTTCCAGAACTGCTGTGCCGGCGTGAGCTTGAAGCTTCTGCCCACATTGATCAGCACGCGCCGCGTCGTCGACAGGCCCTCGATGGTCTTGAGGATGACGGGCGCCAGGCCGGCGATGAAGGCGAGCATGATGATGGTCAGCACGCTCCGGCCAAAGAGCACCAGGAACAGCGGATAGGCCAGCACCAGCGGCGCCGAGGCCATCGCGGCGACCCAAGTCTCGCAGGCGCGGCGCATCAGCGGCACCTGATGCAGCAGCACGCCGATGGCGACGCCGAACACGGTCAGCAATACGCCCGCGGCCAGACACTCCCAGCCGGTGAGGAGGAAGCGATGGAAAATGTCTTCCTCGACGATGACCCGGCCAAAACTTTTGCCGACGTCGGAGGGCAGCGGCACGATGAAGCGGTTGATCAGGCCGGCGCGGATGAGAATTTCCACGGCGACGAAGATCACCACAATCGAGGCAAGCCCGACACAGGTCGGCAAGAAGCGGCGGGCGCCGGCAGCAGTCATTGCGACGCTCCGAGCCGCGGCAAGAGCGCAATGGCGTTGCCGCGGTCGATCGCGGCGCGGTCGGCATCCGACATCTCGTCTTCCTGCAAGTGCTTGACGCCTTCGGCGACTTTTACGAACGGATAGTCGGAGCCGTAGAGGATGTGATTCGTCGGCGCCATGACGCGCAGCGCCGCCATCGATCCTTCCGTATCGGCACTGGCGGTGTCGTAATAAAGCTTGCGCAATTCCGCCAACACGCCGTTCGGCATCACCTTGGCGGCGTTGGGATGGCGGCCGACGGTCTCGACCATGCGGCCGGCCAGCATCGGCGTGGCGCCGCCGCCGTGCGAAAAGACCCAGCGGATGTCGGGGTTGTTGAACACCGTACCGTTGACCAGGATGCTGGTGATGGTGCGTGTGGTCTCGAACGGATATTCGATCGCCTGCGGCGCCAGGCCGGGCTGCACGGCGCTGCAACAGGCCGATGTCGTCGGGTGGGTGTAGACGATGGCCTTGCGGCGATTGAGTTCCTCGAAGACGGGCGCGAAGGACGCATCACCGAGATATTTGCCGTCATAGGAGCTCAATAGCCCGATGCCGTCGGCCTTGAGCGTATCGAGCGCATATTCAATTTCCTTGAGGCTGCCTTCGGTGTCGGGCAAAGGGATGACGGCGAACAAGCCGTAGCGGCCAGGATAATTGCGGATTTGCTCCGCGGCATAATCGTTCCACATCCGCGACAGCCGGCGGCCGGCGGCGACATCGCCGAACCAGGGGCCGGGCGTAGAGACCGACACGATCGCGGATGAGATGCCGTTGGCGTCCATGATCTCCAACGACTGGATCGGCGACCATGACAGCAATTGATTGGCCGACACGGCACCGTGGCCGAAATTGATGCGTTCGTGCTCTTCCTTGATGTAGGCCGGCGGCAGGAAGTGGTGATGCATGTCGATGCGCTTTGCGGCCGGCCTCGCTGTCGGCGCCTGCGCAAAGACGCGGCGCGCGGGGAGGGTGGTCGCGGCGGCCAAGCCGCTGGCGAGAAACTGGCGGCGTCCCATGCAGCAGCCACAGGAAAACAAGGCCATGGTTAGTCCTCCCTTCTTTTCCCTCCCCCCTTGTGGGGGAGGGTAGGGTGGGAGGTCGAGAGGTAGTGCGCTATCGTCGACGCCTGCGCCTGAACCTCCCGACCCCCACCCCTAACCCCTCCCCAACAAGCTTGCACTCGGGCGCGCGCAAGCGCGGCCCGGGTGGGGGAGGGGAACATGCAAGCGCCCGCCTCTCACGTTTTGCGCTCTCCGCTGTGCAGAGCGCGGGATTCGTCGTCGCTCAAGCCGCGGCTCGCTTCCTCGCGCAGATCGGCCCAGATCTGCGCGACGTAGCGGCCGAACGCCTCGCTCGACACGATTTCCGACGTGCGTGGCCGCGGCAGTTTGATATCGACCATGCGCTTCACCCGGCCGGGGCGATAGGTCATCACCAAAATGCGGTCGGCGAGCTGCACCGCCTCGGTGATGTTGTGGGTGATCAGCAGCATCGTCTGATTCAACTGCTGCTGGATTTGCAGCACTTTGTCGCCGAGCAGGAGCCGCGTCTGCTCGTCAAGCGCGGCGAACGGCTCGTCCATCAGCAAAATTTTCGGCTCGGACGCCAGCGTGCGCGCCATCGACACGCGCTGGCGCATGCCGCCAGACAGTTCCGCCGGGTAGCGCTTTTCGAAACCGTCTAGCCCGACCATTGAAACAAAGTGCCGCGCCCGCTCAATGCGCTCGCGCTTTGGCATGCCGGCGATTTCCAGCGGGAAGGCGACATTGTCGACGACATTACGCCAGGGAAATGTCGATTCCTCCTGGAACACCATGCCGATCGAAGCGTGCGGGCCGTAGACCTTTTCGCCGGCCACAGCGACCCGGCCGTCATAGCCGCCGAGCAGCCCGCCGATGATGTTGAACAAGGTCGACTTGCCGCAACCGGACGGGCCGATCACGGCGAGGAATTCGCCCGGCGCCACCGTGAACGACACATTGTCGAGCGCGGTGACGCCGTCATCGGCGCTGCCGAAGCGCATGACGATGTCGTCGACGGCGAGCAGCGCGGTTCCGCTGTCCGCTTGCGGCAGTGGCGTCACGCGATTGGCCGTTGATACGGTGGCCATGGTTTGGCCCTTCGGCGTTCTAATTTCCGGCGCGCGTCATCGCTTGCGTCATGACGGCGGTATAGCCCGGCTCGACTCGCACATCGACGACGGCGACATGACCGGCGTCAACTTCGGCAATCGCTTTCTCCAGCGCCGTCGCGAGATCGGCCGGCTTGGTGATCGGGCCGAAGCCGACGGCGCCTTGGGCGCGGCCCATGGCAGCGAGGTCGACTTCGGGCTCGGACATGCGCTGGCCGATCCACTTGTTCTCGACCGGGCGGTTGCGCATGCGCGCCATCCGCTCCTGGTGCAATTCGTCGTTATAGAACGAGCGATTGTTGGCGAGCACGAACAACAGCGGGATCTTGTAGTGCACGGCGGTCCACACCGCGGTGACGCCCATCAGAAAATCGCCGTCGCCGCAGATCGCGACCGGCAAGCGGCCGGAACCCTTGAGCGCCAGCGCCGCGCCGATGGAAATGCCCGGCCCGCCGCCAACGCCGCCGCCGCCGTCAGAACCGACATAATCGAGCGGATGCTTGAACGTCGCCCAGGTATCGTCCCACGACAGTGGCAGGTGAGTGTAGGTGACCGGGCGATCCTTCAGCACTTTGCGCAAGGCGCGCGCGATGTGCTCGTTGGTAAAGCCCGACGGCTCTTTGTCCGACATCGTGCGCGTGCTCGGCAGCGCGTGCGGCTTTGTGCTCTTGCCGATTTCCTTGACCAGTTCCGGCATCACCAGATCGGGATCGGCGGAGAGCAGGAGGTCGACCGGCGGCAGCGCCTGATGATCCATGCTCCAGCCGTTGTGGATGCGGTGGTCGAGCGAAATCTGGATCACCTTGGCCGACGGATTGGGGCCGGCATAGCGCATGGCGCCGGCGAGATCGACCCAATCGAGGCTCAACACAACATCGACGTTCTTCAAGCCCTCGACGCTCTCGGGCGAGACCGCGCGCGGTGCGCCGACATAGAGCGGATGGTCGGTCGGGAAAGTTGCGCCGATTTTCAGATCGCTGACGACGCGGGCATTGAGCGCCTCGGCCAGCGCAACACGGGCGTTCCAGGCCTCCTCGCTGCGGGAGGCGCGGCCGGCAAGGATCAGCACCTGCTTGGCGTCCTTGAGCATCGCCGCCGCCTGCTTGACCAGGTCAGCCGGCGCCGCGGTCGAGACCGGCGGCATGAAGCGCGCGACGTCGATCGACGGCAATTGCTCGGAGACTTTCATCTCCTGCAATTCGGCATCGAAATTGATGTAGACCGGGCCCTGCGGCGCCGTATTGGAAATCCAGGTGCCGCGCAGGATGGCTTCGCGCGCGGCGCCGGGCGAGGCCGGCTGGTCGTCCCATTTGGTGTATTCGCGCACCAGCGCGCCCTGGTCGCGCGCGGTATGGATCCAGTCGATCCACGGCCGCCGCTTGGCCGCATCGACCGGACCGGTGGCACCCAGCACCAGCATCGGCATGCGGTCGCACCAGGCGTTGAACATGGCCATGGAGGCGTGCAAGAGCCCGACATTGGAATGCACCGCTGCGGCCATGGCCTTGCCGGTCACTTTTGCATAACCGTGGGCGATGGCGACGGCGGCTTCCTCGTGCAGGCAGAGCAGCATCTGCGGCGAGGCATTGCCGAGATAATTGACGATGCTGTCGTGCAGGCCGCGATAGCTCGCGCCCGGGGTGAGCGCGATATAGGGAATATCCAGCGAGCGCAGCGCATCGGCGATCACGTCGCTGCCGAAACCGGGCGCATTGGCGCCGGCGGGGGTCGGGCGCTCGAGGCCGGCGACCGCGGGATCGGCGGCATTGGTTTTGGCGCGTGCGGTCGCTGATTGGGACGGCGTCATGGCGGGCATTTCCTCAACGGTTGGGTTTTAGGGCAGGTTGGGCTGCATCCAACCGGATCGCGGGCCGTTGCGCAACCGGGCGCGCAGTCACGGCATAGCTGGCGGCCGAAGAACGCGCGTCTCAGCCGTGATGCCGTGCGCCGCGGCCTTGGCGCGATATCCGGCGCCCCCCTGATCGAACGGCGTGTCTATTGTGCGCGCGGGTCTCGGCAACATCGCTTCGGCAAATGTGCCGGCGGTGGCCCCGATGCACGACCGTCGTGCAATGCTCCGCGGCGGCTTCGCGCTCACGTCCCGGCTCACCTTCGATTTTCAGCGAATCGTCGATCGATTGTTTCGCCTCGGCGCGCGGTCCGACAATGGCATCGGCAGGCGGGGCTTGTCCGTCGGTCGCGATCGGTGAGGTTGCGAACATGGCATCGTTGACGACCTGGCCGCGCGCGTCGATCAGGCGCTCGTAGGCGGCGACCAGCGTCATATACGGATTGACGAAGACCCAGCCGTCGCGCGTCGGCACCTGGGCGTCGAAGTGCAGATGATAGGTGGTGCCGCCCGGCGCGCGGCCGTAATTGCCGACGGCGCCGAGCACTTCGCCTTCGGCGACTTCGCGGCCGCTGACCATGCCGGCGGCATCGAGCATTTGCGGGTTCATGTGCAGATAACGAAAGCGGATGTGCTCGCCGGGCTTGTCGACCACGAGATAGAGCGAACGGTCGCCGGGCGAGCGCATGATGACGCCGTCGGCGACCGCGACGACGTCTTCCTGATAGGGATCGCAGCGGCCGGCGCCCTCGACGTGCTCCAGGCAAAAGCCCGGCCGGATATCCTGGCCCTGGTGGCCGCGCCCGGCGGGGCATTGCCCGACGTAGTAGCCGCGGTGCTCGCAGAAATTATCGCGCCACGGATAGGCGTAGTTCTTCAACTCGTCGGTGAGCAGCGTCTTGTCATTGCCTCGGCAGCGGTAGGCCGCATTCTTGTCGCGGCCGCCGAGCCTGATACGCCCGGTGAGATCGCAATTGCCCCAATTCATGAACGATTGCGAATTGGCGTAGGCGGGCGCTTGCGCCATGGGAAAGCGGATTTTGGCATAGACCGTGAAATCGGCGCGGCCGCTTCTGCCGCGCGAGCCGGTGCCGGGCAAAATGTCTCCCGGCGCGTAATAGGTGAAGTCCGGCGATACTGCTTCCGGCCGCTCGATCGGCTGCTGCTCAAGGCTCGCCGCTTTCGCCGGCGGCGCGCCGCCGACGACGTTGAGGGCTTTGAGGAAGCGCATGGCGACCTTGTCCGCCTCGCGACACGACAACCGGCGCGAGCTGTTTGCACCGTCGAAGCATTCGATCGAGACGAAATAAGGCACGCCATAGCGCACGAAGCTGTAGCGCAGATGGCTCTCGATCAGCGCGCGGCGGATGCCGGGAAATTGGCCGTCGAGCTGCGGCACCGCGGTTTCGTCGGCAACGACGGAACCATCGAGCGCGTAGAGCAGCGCCGAACCGGACATCTGCACGTTTACGGGACGGGCGAAGCTGAGATTGAGGTCCGGCGCATCCTGCAGCCGCAACGACAGCACGGCGTCAAATCCGGACGGGCCGGGAAAGAACAGCGTTGCGGCGGCAAAGCCCGACAGATATTTGCCGGCGTCGCCCGCAGCACCAAGCGCCGCGTCTTGCAAATAGGCTGCCGTATCGAACGGCAGCAGAACCGGGACGGGGCTTGCGGCGATTTTCGGAAAAACTTTTGCGATTGCTGAATTCAGCTGTGTCAGGACGTCAGTTTGGGATTTCAACGGCTCGAGATCGGCGAGTGTCGCGCGCACCGCGCTCCAGTCGACGTCAGCCGCCGACAGGCGAGGGCTCTTCATGTCGGCGGACGCGGCGTTCTGCGCCACGGCGGGCGAGGCGAAGATGAGGCCGATAAGGCAGCAGGCTTGCAATGTTTCGCGCATGGAGCCGAAACCTTGCGCGTTACTCGTGTGCCGCCTGCGCCGTTTCGCCGCCGCGCAGCTTCTCGATGAGCAAGGTCAGGCTGTTGGCAAAGCTGTCGACGTCAAAACCTCTCGGATCATCGTGGCCGTTGCGGATGTCGGCGTCGATGGCGGCGTGGAATGCCGGAACGAGCCAGTGCCCGGCGCGGACACTGGCGATGGTGTAGAGCAGCGCCAGCCGGTCATATTGTGCGGTGGTGAAGCTCGGACTCGGCGCTTGCGCGTCGTTATGGCGGCTGTATCCCGGCGCGCTGCGCCGCGGCTGGATCATTTCGACGTGCAGGAACAGCCCCTTCAAGGTGCCGACGAAATCCACCGCGCGCTCGAATTTTGTCTCGCGCCAGGGGATGCCGAAATCGTGGTCCACGATCATGTCGCCGGAGCGATTGACGACGACGTGGGCTTTGCCCCAGCCGTCGGCGCAATAGTAGTTTTTCAGATCGTTGAATTTTGCCGTCGAGTCGATGTCGCCGGGAAACGAGCGGTGGCCGTAGTTCGGCCCGCTGGTGTCGTGGATGACGAAATAGCGCGCCGCGGGCGCCTCCGGATTATTGTCCTCGGCGCGTGACACCGGCTGCCACAGATGCGCGGCGAAATCCTCGAGGTCCTGCCTCGACAGAAAGCCACTCAAGGTTTCGCGCAACGGCAGCCCAGTGTCGCGGCCGATGCGGCTTGCCAAAGCGTCCGGCAGGCTGTCGGGCGGCGGGCCGAGATTGCGCGTCTGATCGAGGCCGCGCATCAGGCACTTGGCCTGTTCGACCGGCGTGCCGCGATACTCGAGCGAGTTGAGATTGAAATCGCACTTGCCCATATTTTTGAGAAAAATTTTCGGCAACGACCGATGCGGCACGCAGGATTGGCTCAACGCCGCATGCGCGGAAGCACACAGCATTGCGCCGGCAAGCACGGCGGCGACGGCCGGCGGCAGACGCGACAGGCAACGGACGTATTGCGGCACGGCCACGGGTCAAATCCCAAGCTAAACGCTTGTGCACTATCGCTATCAACGCGCGTCCTGCCAAGGCCGTGCCCTGTCGCAGGGGCACGACTGCGCGGCGTTTCTGCCGTGGGGCGGATTTACGGTTAGGGCGCCAGCGATGAATGGATGTTCAGAATGCAGCGGGGTGCAACCGCCGCGGTCATTTATTCCTTGGCCCGTTCGACGTAGCTGCCGTCGGCGGTCATGACCACGATCTTAGTGCCGGTCGAGACGAAAGGCGGCACCATGGTGCGCACGCCGTTCGACAGCACCGCGGGCTTATAGGAGGAGGCGGCCGTCTGGCTCTTGATCGTGGGCTCGGTTTCGACCACTTCGAGCACCGTCTTGGCCGGCAGCTCGATCGACACCGGAACGCTCTCATGCATGGAGATGGTGACCTCCATCTCGGGCTGCAAATAGGCGGCCTGATCGCCGACGATGTCGGTCTGGAGCGCGACCTGGTCGTAGCTCTCCATATTCATGAAATGGAAGCCTTCGCCGTCCTGGTACATGAACTGGTGCTTGCGGTCCTCGACGAAGGCGCGCTCGACCTGATCGGTGGTCTTGAACCGCAGCGACAGCTTCACGCCGTCGGCAATGCGGCGGACGTCCATCTGCGTCACCGGCGTGCCCTTGCCGGGGTGGATGTTCTCGGTGGCGACGATGACCCCGAGCTTGCCGTCGATTTCGACGATATTGCCTTTACGCAGCGAACTGGCGATGACTCTCACGGCTTCCTCAACGTTTTCGGGCTCGAATCTGGCCGCACCATACCGATCTTCGGGCTTCCCGCTAGTTATTTTCTCTTAACGCCACGGACAAGGACATGGTGGACAAGGATTTGGCGGACAAGGATATGCCGGACACCCGTTCCTCGCCGTTTTGGCACCCAAAGGTCCATGCCGACCGCCGGCCGGCACTATTGGTGCGCGGCCGGATCGTCAGCGCGCTGCGCGCCTGGTTTGCGGCGCAGGATTTTATCGAGGTCGAGACCGGCGCGCTGCAGGTCTCGCCCGGCAACGAGATGCACCTGCACGCCTTTGCGACGACGCTTGTGGCGACGGACGGCGCGGCATCGCCGCTTTACCTGCGCACCTCGCCGGAATTCGCCTGCAAGAAGCTGCTCGCAGCGGGGGAACGCCGCATCGTCGAATTCGCAAAAGTGTTCCGCAACCGCGAGCGCGGCGCGCTGCATGCGCCGGAATTCACCCTGGTCGAATGGTATCGTGCGGCTGAGCCTTATCAGGCGCTGATGGCCGACTGCGCCGCGATTTTGGCGCAAGCGGCAGAGGCAGCCGGGACGAAGGAGTTCCGTTTTCGCGGCCGCGTAGCCGATCCTTTTGCCGCGCCGGAACGGTTGACGGTGGCGGAGGCATTCGAAAAATTCGCCAGTATCGATCTGTTGGCGACTTTGCCGGACGGCAAACCCGACCGCGCGCTGTTCGCGCGCGCTGCGCAGAGCGCGGGCATCCGCATCGCCGACGACGACCGCTGGGGCGATATTTTCAGCCGCATGCTGGTGGAGCGCATCGAGGGCAATCTCGGCATCGGGCGCGCGACCATTTTGGACGAATATCCGGCCGAGCAGGCGGCGCTGGCGCGCACGTCGCGGAAAAATTGCCGCGTCGCCGAACGCTTCGAGCTCTATGTCTGCGGCGTCGAGCTCGCCAACGGCTTTGCCGAGCTCACCAACGCCGCCGAGCAACGGCTGAGGCTCGAACGCGAGATGGCGCAGAAGGAACGCATCTACGGCGAGCGCTATCCGCTCGACGAGGATTTTTTGGCAGCGCTGGCGGCGATGCCGGAAGCGTCCGGCATCGCGCTCGGGCTTGATCGCCTGGTGATGCTGGCGACGGGGGCGATGCGGATCGACCAGGTATTGTGGAACCCGATTGCCGGAGATCCATGACCATAAGGAAACCGACGTGCGGCGCCGGCCTCGAAATTGTGCCCTCTCCCCTTGCGGGAGAGGGCTGCTCGGCCGTGGAACGTGAAGGTCGGGTGAGGGGTCGGGCCGCGACCCCTCACCGGACCGTGTTTGTTGAACGTCCTGCGTTGCCCTCTCCCGCAAGGGGGGAGAGCACGACCCGGCAACGCCGGGTTTTCCGAGGCAGTCTGCTACTTACTGACCATCACATTGAGAATGGCGGTCGTGCCGTCTTGCACTTTCTTCAATCCGGTTTGCAGCGCGCCCATGAGCTTGTCGGGCGCATCGACACGCTCGCCGTGCAGGCCGAAATGTGCGCCCAGGGCGTCGTAATCGAAGCCGTTGAGCCGCGAGCCGAGATGCATGTGGGCGTTCTCGGCGGCGCCGTCGGGATAGTGATGCACGTGGCCCTTTTGCATCGCCATGTAGCCCTTGTTGTTGAAGATCACGATCAGGATCGGCAGATCGTGCTGTTTTGACGCGCCGAGCGCCTGGATCACCGGGTTGTAGAGGAAGCCGCCGTCGCCGACGAGCAGCGCCACCGGGCGTTTTGGGGCGGCGAGCTTGACGCCGAGCGCAGTGCCGAGGCCTTGGCCGAGCCCGCCAAAGCCGCGGAAGAAACTTTGTGGCGTGGTGAAGGGCAGATGCTGGCGCAGCGTCGGGCCGTGCAGGATGGTCTCATCCACATAGATCGTGTCGGCCGGCATCACTTCGGCGAGCGCATCGATCAGCGCCAGCGGATCGATTTTGCCGCCGCCGTTCGCCTTGGCCTTTTCGGCCTTCAGGCTGGCGACGAAGGCGTCGTGTTGTTTGGTCCAATACTCGCGGCGCTTCTTCACGGCTTCGGCGTCGATCTTCGCCGCGCGCACGGATTTCGTCAGCGCCTGCAGTGCGGCGGCGATGTCGCCTTCCAGATACGCGTCGGCGTGCAGCTGCTGATAGATCATGTGGCCTTTGAACTGGTTCTCGTTGATCGAGACGATCTTGCCCTTGGTCGGCTTGGTATGCGGTGGGTACCAAGGCGCGCGGCCGCCGACTAACAAAATGAGATCGGCATCCTTGAGATGCTCGTAGGTGGCGACCCCGAGATAAAGCGGGTGATCGGTCGGGAAATTGGCAAAATTGGCGACGCGGCCCCACATCGCCGGGATCGCCAAAAGGTCGGCAAGCTCGACCAGTGCCTTGAACGCCGTCGGATCGCGGCCGGACTGCTCGGCGACGATGACCGGATTCTTGGCCGCGAGCAGAAGGCCGGCGACCTTTTCGACTTCGCCGGCGTGCGGCTCGATGCGCGGCGCGAACGGCACGTCGCGATCGTTCTCGGGCGGCGTCCAGTCATGGAGCATGTGCTCGAGCGCGACGTTGAGATAGATCGGGCCCTTGGGCGTGCGCTGCGCCATCTCGCCGGCGCGGACCACCTGTTCGTGGAGCGTGAAGGGGCTGGTGACCGGCCGCGCCTGCTTGGTGATGTTCTCGACAAAGCGCTCGATGCCGCCGACGCTCAAGCCGCCGTACCATTGCTGCTCGATCGGCAGCGAGGGATCCTCGCCCAGCGTGTTGGATTCGCCCGACATCACGATCATCGGGACTTCCGATTGCAGCGCGCCGTGCACGCCCATGGAGCCTTGCAGGAGGCCGACGCCGGCGTGGACCAGCACGGCCTGCGGCCGGCCGGTCATCAGCGTGTAGCCGGTCGCCATGTTGACGGCGAGCGTCTCGTGCCAGCAGTCGATATAGGCCGGGCCGGCGCGGTTGCCGGTCTTTTGCCGCACCAGCGCTTCCCAGACCGGCGACCATTCCGACCCCGGCGACGACAAAATGTAATCGATCTTGAGCTTGCGGAACGCCTCCAGGATCGCTTCCCCGCCGTCCATGTAGTTTTTCATTTCCACCCTCATTTTCGGCCGCACGAGCGGCTCACCGAACACCGAAGCCGCGATCTGCGCAACAGCGCCAAAGCTAGCGGGCCAAGCTTTTGCTCGCAAAGGCCGTCTTGCTTGCAGGGCCAAGTCTTGCTTGCAGGGCCAAGTCTTGCTTGCAGGGCCTAGCATCGAGCATAAGGGGCCAAATCCCCTAAATCGAGGCCATCCATGAGTTCCGCCGTCCGAAAATCCCTGCGCACGCCAATCGACATCGTCGATGCGCAACTCGTGGGACCCGATCGGTTGGCTACGCTGGAAGAGGTGGCGGCGCGCTACGCCGTCGCCATCACCCCGGCGCTCGCCGACTTGATCGATCCGTCCGATCCGCACGATCCGATCGCGCGGCAATTCGTGCCCGATGCGCGCGAATTGCTTATGGAGCCGGGGGAAAACCACGACCCGATCGGCGACGAGGCGCACAGCCCGGTCGAAGGCATCGTGCACCGCTACCCGGACCGGGTTCTGCTCAAGCTCGTCAACGCCTGCGCGGTCTATTGCCGGTTCTGCTTCCGCCGCGAAATGGTCGGGCCGGGGCGGGGCGGGCTTAAGCCGGCGGCGCTCGACAAGGCGCTGGCTTACGTCGAACACCATCCGGAAATCTGGGAAGTCATTTTAACCGGCGGCGATCCGCTGGTGCTCTCGGCGCGCCGGCTGAAAGACGTGGTGACGTGGCTTGCCGCGATCGCGCACGTCAAAGTGATCCGCGTGCACACCCGCGTCCCGGTCGCGGCACCGGAACGGGTGACGGCGGCCTTGGTGCGCGCTCTGCGCACCGGCAAGGCGACCTTCGTCGTGCTGCATGCCAATCATCCGCGCGAGCTTACGGCACAAGTCCGTGCCGCTTGCGCGCGCTTGATCGATGCCGGCATTCCGATGTTGTCGCAATCGGTGCTGCTGGCCGGCGTCAACGACGATGCCGAGACGCTCGGCGCATTGCTGCGCGCGCTGGTCGAATGCCGGATCAAACCCTATTACCTGCACCACGCCGACCTCGCGCCCGGCACGGCGCATCTGCGCACCACGATCGCAGAAGGTCAGGCGCTGATGCGGGCGCTGCACGGCCGCACGTCGGGTCTGTGCCTGCCGAGCTATGTGCTCGATATCCCTGGCGGCCACGGCAAGTCGCCGATCGGGCCGAATTACCTGAGCGCGGACGGTGCTGTGATCGAGGATTATCGCGGTAGGCTTCACGCCTATGCGGGAACCGCTTCGGCTGCGGAGAAAAATACCGCGGTCTCGAACTCGTAACTGCAGGCCTCACACGACCAAGTGTGGCGCACACAGCGCTCGTTGAGATATTCGGACCAGTCGGGAGCGAGCAGCCAAGCCTGACATTGCGGGCAAGTGTTCTTGTCGTAGGTGACAAGCCGCGTGGCTAGCGTGGCTTCGGCATGGAGAGCCATGATTCCTCCTCCCTGAATCTTCCCCTCCGCCCGATTGGAACGTTAGGCCTGCTCTGTGGCAGCCACGTGACCGATGTCGTGGCAATTCCGTGATTGCTGCATCGTGGCGACCAATTTGAAAATTGCTGCGTTGCACATTGCGATTTATTTGCCGCGATTTTTCGGGCCGTGGCGCGACATGAATTTCATTTAATTGGCCGGCCATCGGCCCTCAATACGGGTTCCATTACGGTTCCATCCAGCGTTCGGGCGGCCTTTAATCTCGCCCTGTGACCTTTTGACGGAAGTGCTATCGCCGGCGGCGCGGCGGTAGCACTTTTTCATTCACCGCCGCAGCGCTTCGGCTGGAACATCGAGCGGCGTGACGAAGGCCTGCCGGCTGTTTTTTTGCAAAATCGCGGTGACAAGAAAAATCGGCACGGTGAGGCGGGATTGGATCGGGTTGAGCGAGCGCGCGTACTTCGCATTGCTCGCCAGCACGTCGTTGCTGATCGGCGCGTCGCCGGCGTGCGATACCGTGAGGTCGATCACTTCGTAATTGTTGTCCCGGCACAACAGCCAAAAGAATTGCGGGTTATAGCTGACGACGCCGTGGGTCAGCATGCCGCCGGCCGGCACTTCGTGCATCATCACGCCGCCGACCTTGGCGAGATCGTGCATAACGCGGAAAGCATTGTCCTGATTGACGACGTGCTCGGTGGTGCCGGCATTGACGATCAAATCGAACGACGAGCGCAGCCGGTACGGCACATGATCGCGATTGAGGTCGAGCGAGGTCACGCCGCGGTGGCCGCCGTATTCCACCGCATTGTAGGAAAAACCCAAGGATTCCCAGAATGGCTGCGAGGCCGGCGCCAATTCCGCCTGGCGCTCGACGCCGTCGACGGTCGTGGTCTCCTGGGGCGCGCCAAGGTCGACCGGCTTGCGGCCGAACAGACCGTAAAGCTCGGCCAACGGCGCCTCGGCGCGCAGGAACGAGTTGGACAATTGCTGGGCGCCGATCTCGACCACGCGCGCGCGGTCCGGCAGGCGGCCGGAGCGTCGCAGCGCGATCAGGTGCAGAATCGTTTCATAGGCAAGGCCCACGGAACCGTCCTTTAGTCCTTGAATGTTCCAGCAGGGTTCATTGGCGCGCCCTACGGCGCTCGAACCCGTGTTGCCGCCGTGAAAGTCGACCTAAGCGCATTTTCCACGGGTTTTGGAGAAAAGTTGGAAAAGCGTTCATGGCCCGTTCGGTGCGAAAACCTCGCTCGAAACCCGCACCGCACGGCTGAGCAATCCTATCCGGCGTGGACCATATTACGTCAAGATCGCGAAGGGACTGCATCCGGGTTACTGCCGCGGTGCGGCATTGGGATCGTGGGTCGCCCAACGCTATCGCGGTGTCGGCGATAACGAGACTGAGGAGCCCAGTGGACGTGACCTTGCCTTGCGACACTGACGATCGCCATCACCTCCGGTAAGCGCCTCTATCGGAAGGAATGCGATCGGGCGCTCCCATTGTGATGTCTTCCTCCGCTGGCTACGCTTGAGGCATCGATTGCCCTTGAACACAGATCCAGCCGGAGGCAGGGCATGGCAAGCAATCTCAAGATAACCGTCAACGGCAAGACATGGCCCGTCGCGGCGAGCCCGGATACGCCCTTGCTCTACGTTCTGACGAACGAAATGCACCTGCACGGTCCGCGCTTCGGCTGCGGATTGGCGCAGTGCGGATCCTGCTCGGTCCTTGCCGACGACAAGGAGATCCGCTCCTGCATCACGCCGGTCGCGACGGTGGCCGATCGCGCCATCACGACACTCGAGGGCCTCCCGGCTTGGTACGCGCGCAAGAACGGCCTCAAGGACGCTCCGGTGCTGCATCCGCTGCAGCAAGCGTTCATCGACGAGCAGGCTCTCCACTGCGGCTACTGCTTCAACGGCATGACCATCAAGGGCGCCGAGCTCCTGGCCAACAATCCCAAGCCGAGCGAAGCCGACATCCGCCGCACCATGAACGGTCACCTCTGCCGCTGCGGGACCTATCCGCGGATCATGAAGGCGATCCAGGTCGCGTCGCGGGCCGCTTCGGGGGACGCGCCATGAACGCGCCCGAGAGGAACCTGCCGCTGTCCCGCCGGGGCCTTCTAAAGGCCGGCGGTGCGCTGATCGTCGGCTTCAATTTCGCCGGTGGACCTGTGACGGCCGCACCTGCCGGTCACGCGCGCGGCGACGTCGCCGGGCCGCCGGATCCCAATGCCATCGATACCTGGATCGCAATCCATGCCGACAACACAGCAACGCTTTATTTCGGCAAGTGCGAGCTGGGGCAGGGCAACACAACGGGCC
Source organism: uncultured Alphaproteobacteria bacterium (assembly GCA_963724715.1). GTDB lineage: Bacteria > Pseudomonadota > Alphaproteobacteria > Rhizobiales > Xanthobacteraceae > BOG-931. The sequence continues at coordinate 96,678 of CAVRVV010000011.1, forward strand.
TGCTGCAGATCGCCGGTGAAGAGCTCGATCTGGACATGAGCCAGCTTTCGAGCGTGCGGCTCGATACCAACGTGACGCCCGAGCAGGGCGCCACCAGTTCGAGTTCCTCGATCGAGCGCGGCGGGCCGCAGGTGAGGGCGGCGGCAGCCGAAGCCCGCTTGGCGCTCCTGCAAAAAGCCTCGCAACGCCTCGGTGTCCAAATCGGCAGTCTGGTGATCTCGCGTGGTGTCGTGTCGATCGACGGCGAACCGAACCGCTCGGTGAGCTATGGCGAGCTGGTCGGCGACAAGCCTTTCGATATCAAGTTCACCGGGACGGCGCCGCGGAAGCCTGCGAGCGAGTACAAGCTCGTCGGCACGCGCGTGCCGCGGGTGGATATGCCCGCCAAGGTCGACGGCACCTACACGCACATGCAGCACGTGCGCGTCGACAACATGCTCCACGGCCGGGTTGTGCGGCCGCGCGGCCAACGTGCTTACGGTACCCGCGCGGCGCCGCTCGCCATCGACGAAGCCGCGATCAAGGATATCCCGGGGGCACGGATAGTGCGCCGCGGCGACTTTGTCGGCGTGGTGGCCGAGAACGAGTGGGATGCGGTGCGCGCGGCGCAGCAGCTTAAGGTCCAATGGCAGGAGACGCCTTCGCTTCCGGATATGACGAAGTTGCCGGAGGTGCTGCGTGCCACGAAGTCCACCGATACCGTTGTGGTGGACATCGGGGATCCGGAGGGGGCCTTTGGCAAAGCGACCTACGTGTCGTCGGCGACCTACTTTTCCCCGTACCAGGCCCACGCGCCGTTCGGTCCCAACTGCGCGATCGCGGACGTGGCGCCTGACCGGGCGCTGGTGCTGTGCTCGACGCAGGACATTTACGCGTCGCGCAAGATGCTCGCGGCTCTCCTTGGCATGCCGGCCGACCGCGTGCGGGTGCAGTACTATGAGGGCTCCGGCACTTACGGCCACAGCTGCTATGAGGACGCGCCGCAGGCCGCCGCAGTCATGTCGCAGGCTGTAGGGCGGCCGGTGCGCGTGCAGTTCATGCGCTGGGACGAACTCGGCTGGGACAATTACGGTCCGGCGCAGGTGGCACAGGTGCGCGCCGGCATCGATGCCGACGGAAGGATCGTCGCCTACACCTATGACGGCTGGCAACACGGCTGGCACGTGAACGAAACCTCGACCGAGCTTGCCATGCAGACCGCGCCGGCCGAACGAACAGCCGGGTCCTACTCGATCGTCGTCAATCGGATCAGCACCGGGTCGATGTATCGCGTGCCGAACCGCCGCGTGGTCAGCCATGCCATTCCGATGGTCGGGCTGCTGAAGGGTTCGCCGTTGCGGTCGCCGCTCGATATGGCGCTGTCATTCGCATCGGAACAGACGATCGACGATTTGGCGCATGCGGCGAAAATGGATCCGCTGGAGTTCCGGCGCAAAAATATGGGGGACTCGCGCTGGCTCGGCGTGCTTGAGGCTGCCGCGAAGGCGGCCGGCTGGATGCCGCGGGTCGCGGCCTCGCAGCTGTCCGATGCCGACGTCGTGACCGGCAGAGGAATCGCCGTCGGCACGCACCATGTGTCCTACGGCGCTGCTGTGGCAGAGATCGAGGTGGACAGGCGCACCGGCAATATCGTCGCCAAGCAGCTATACGGAGCGCTCGACTGCGGCTTGGCCGTGAATCCGGCCCTGGTCGAGAACCAGATCGTCGGCATGATGATCCAGGCCACGAGCCGGATGCTGAAGGAAGAGGTGACCTTCGACAGCACCGGTGTCACCAGCGTCGACTGGGTGAGTTACCCGGTTCTGCGCTTTGCGGAGCACCCGAACTGCACGGCGGTGGTCGTTCAGAGGATCAACGAGCCTTCGACCGGAGCTGGCGAAGAAGTGATGGGTGCGGCGGGGACGGCGATTGCGAACGCGTTCTTCGATGCAACCGGTGTCAGGCTCACGCGATACCCTTTGACGCCCGAGCGCGTGCGCGACGCGCTTGCAATGAAGAAGGCCTGACGTCCATTGCCAAATCTTCCCGGACGTTTGGCAAAACTTTCCCTGACATGTTCCGCCGAATAATGGCAGCATTCGTCCGGTTAGTCGGGCGACTTGGGGATGGGTAGAGTTGTTGCTCTCGATCGCGGTGCAAGGGCGTTGGTATCTCGCTCGGCGGTGCGGTGTCTCCTTCTGCCGGGGACTGCCGTTGTCGCTCTGCTGGGCCCGCAGTTGGCTGTCGCGCAGCAGAGCCCGACTTCTCTTCCTGAGATTCAGGTAATCGGAACCACGCCGCTACCGCCGGTTCGGCCCGCTGCTGCGCCCGCTTCCCGCTCTTCGGCTCCGGCGCAAGCTGCTCCGGCAAATCCTGCGGCGTCGGCCGCGCCGGTCGGCGAAGCCGGTGCGATCGCCCGCGACAAAGTTCCGTCCAACGTCCAGACGCTCGCGGCGCCTGATTTCGATCACGCCATCACGCCGGATCTGCTCCAAGCCATGGCGCGGGGACTGCCCGGCGTCGCGCTCGGCGACCAGACCGGCAATCAATTTCAACTCGACATCAATTATCGCAGCTTCGTTTCGTCGCCGGTCCTCGGCACGCCGCAGGGCCTCGCCGTCTATCAGAACGGCGTGCGTATCAACGAAGTGTTCGGCGACGTCGTCAATTGGGATTTCATCCCCGACAAGGCGATCAACCAGTTGACGCTGGTGCCCAGTAATCCCGTGTATGGGCTCAATGCGCTCGGCGGCGCGCTTTCGCTCGAGATGAAGAACGGCTTCACCTATCAGGGTGTCGAGGGCGAGCTGCGGGGTGGCTCGTACGGCCGGATCGGCACCTCCGTCCAGGCCGGTGGTCAAAACGGCAACTCGTCCGGCTATATCACTGCGGACGCGATCGACGACGCCGGCTGGCGCCAGGATTCGCCGTCGCGCCTGCGCCGCGTTTACGCCGACCTCGGCACCCGCGGCGATAATCAAACTGAATTCCACGTGACCTTCACCGGCGCCGACAACATTTTCGGCGCCGCCGCGGCAACACCGATCCAGATGCTGAGCCAGAATTGGTCGAGCGTCTATACGCTCCCGCAGACCACCGACACCAAGCTCGCGTTCCTGACCGGCAGCGGCAGCTGGAAGCCCACCGATACGTTGACGTTTCAGGGCAATCTCTACTATCGCGGCTTTTGGCAAAGCCATGTCGATGGCAACGGCACCGATGCGACGACATGCCCGCCATCTTTGACGCTGTGCTTTCCCAACCTCGACGGTTCGTTGTCGCCGCTGATCACGACCGGCGGACAGACTGTTGACGCGACCGGCATTCTCGGCAGCGTGCTCGGTGAAATCGACCGCACCTGGACGTCCACCAACAGTTTTGGCGGTTCGGTGCAGGGCGCTTCGTCCGAGAAAATCTTCGGGCACGACAACAGTTTTGTGCTCGGCATGAGCGTCGACCGCGGTCTCGTCCAATTCACCACCACGAGTGAACTGGGCACGATCAATGCCAACCAGTTTCCGATCGTCGCCGGGACCGGGCTTTATATCGATCAGCCGTCAGGCGACGTCGCGCCGGTGCGGCTCGGAGCCAACACGCTCTACACCGGCTTCTACGCGACAGATACTTTCGACGTGACGCCGCGCCTTGCGGTCACGGCCGGCGGCCGGTTCAACATTGCCCAGATCGGGTTGACGGACGAAATCGGCAACGATCCGGGCCTCAACGGCAACCATGTTTATAGCCGCTTCAATCCCACTTTTGGGGCGACCTACAAGGTCACGCCGAACGTCACTGTCTACGGCAGCTATGCGGAAGCGAACCGGGCGCCCACGCCGCTCGAGCTCGGCTGCGCCGATCCGATGCGGCCATGCTTGATCGACAACTCCCTCGTCAGCGATCCCAATCTCAATCAGGTCGTGTCGCATACGTTCGAAGCCGGCGTGCGCGGGCACTTCGATGTCGCAAAAGGGTTGTTCAATTGGAGCGTCGGCGGCTACCACGCGCTCAACGTCAACGACATCCTTGCCGTCGCCAGCCCGATTCCCGGCCACGAATATTTTCAGAATGGCGGTAATACGCTGCGTCAGGGCATCGAGGCCGATATCTCCTACAAGCAGGCTCGCTGGACCGCCTATGCCAATTTCACCACCGTCGATGCCACGTTTCGCAATGCTCTGACTTTGTCGTCGCCGAACAATCCCTTCGCCGACGCCAATGGCAATATCTTCGTCACCCCCGGCGATCACTTGACCGGCATCCCGAGCTATCGCTTCAAGGCCGGCGCCGATTACCAGATCACCGATCCATGGAAATTCGGCGCTGACCTCAACGTCATCGGCAGCCAATGGCTCGTTGGCGATGAAGCGAACCAGAATCCGAAGCTGCCGGCCTATTGGACGGTGAACCTGCATTCCTCCTATAAGCTTTCGAAAAACGTCGAGCTGTTCGGCCTCGTGCGTAATCTGTTCAACCAGCACTATTATGTTTACGGCACGTTCTTCGAGACCGATTCATTCCCCTACTTGAACTTGACCGATTCCCGAACCTTCGTTCCCGGCATGCCGCTGGCCGCCTATGCCGGATTGCGCGGCACGTTTTAGGGCCTGCTTTTGCGCAGCCGCAGTGGGCCCAAGCCCAAGAACGCGGCCCCGCCGAAAGGCAGCGGTGGTCTGCGCCTGTGTCGCTTGTCGCGGTCCGGGACTGGGCGCATTATCGTCCCCAGCTGACGTCACTTTAAAAAATCAAAACGGGGAGGAAGTGCGATGAGGATTTTCTCGCCGGCAATCGCGTTGATCGGCCCGCTGCTCATGGCCAGTGCGCTCACGCCGGTGCGCGCCGCCGACATGACATTCGAGCGCGCGCTCAATGCCAACAAGGAGCCGCAGAACTGGCTGCTGTATTACGGCAATTACCAAGGCTATCGGTTCTCGCCGCTCAGCGAGATCAACACCGATACGGTCAAGAACCTGAAGCTCGTCTTCGCCGTCGCGCTCGGCGGTCTGCAGAGCGGCGGCCGCTACGCCTTCGGCAACCTTGAGGGCACGCCAATCGTGGACGACGGCATGATGTACGTCACCGACGGCTGGGGCAGCGTCTACGCGATCGACGTTTCGGGCGGCACCAAGGGCGCGATCAAATGGAAGTTCGACCCGGGCATCGACCGCGCCTGGGCCGGCGACGTCGCCTGTTGCGGCGTCAATAATCGCGGCGTCGCGCTGTGGAAGGACAAGGTGATATCGATCGCGCTGGACGGCCGGATGTTCGCCATCAACAAGGCGACCGGCGAGAAGGTCTGGGAACGCAAGATCGCCGATCCGGCGCTGGGCGAAACCATCACCATGGCGCCGCTGGTGGTGCGTGACCTGGCGATCGTCGGTCCCGCCGGCGGTGAGTTCGGCATCCGCGGATTCATCGACGCCACCGATCTCAATACCGGCCAGCAGGCGTGGCGGACCTATACCATCCCCGGCGCGGGCGAGCCCGGCAACGACACCTGGAAGGATGGCCAGGAACGCTGGAAGCACGGCGGCGCGCCGGTATGGGAAACCGCGACCTACGATCCGGAGAGCGACACCATCTATCAGGGTATCGGCAATGCCGGGGCCGATTGGGATCCGCAGTATCGGCCGGGCGACAACAAATGGGCGGCGAGCGTGCTCGCGCTCAACCCGGCCAACGGTGCCATCAAGTGGGGGTTCCAGTATACGCCGAACGACCCGTTCGATTTCGACGAGATTTCCGAGCACCCGATCATCGACGCCAAGGTCAACGGCAAGGACCGCAAGCTCGTCGTCCACGCCGCGCGCAACGGATTTTTCTATGCGCTGGACCGCACCACCGGAGCGTTCATCGGCGGCAAGCAATACGTCGACAAGCTTAACTGGACGACGGAACTCGATCCCGAGACCGGCTTGCCGGCCAATTACGATCCCAAGACCGGCGTTCAGGTTTATACGCCGGGGACGCACGGCATGCGCGGGGAACCGCTGGCCAACATTTGCCCGTCCCATTTCGGCGCCAAGAACTGGGAGCCCACCGCCTATAATCCTTCGCTCAACATGCTCTACATACCGTCGATCGAAGGCTGCGACGGCATCGAGACGGTCGCGCAGAAGGATTTTGCCGATCAAGGCGGAACGCTAAAGCCGCGTGACCGTTTCAGCGGTGGCTCGTTCAAGATGACCGGCCGCCTCTACGGCAGCCTCAAGGCCATCGATCCGACCACCGGCGATATCAAGGCTGCCGTGCGGCTCGACTTCCCGAACTACTCCGGGGCGCTCGCCACGGCGGGCAATCTCGTCTTCCTCGGCCAGCCAGACGGAACCTTCACCGCCTATGACGCCAAAACCCTGCAACAGGCCTGGACCTTTAGCGTCGGCACCGGCATCAATGCGCCGGCCATCAGCTATTCGATGAACGGCAAGCAGTACATCGCCGTTCTGGCCGGCTCGCGGCAGTCGCCGTTCGTCATGCAAAACGATCCGTCGCTGAAATACTCCTCGACGACGTCCATGCTGTTCGTGTTTGCGCTTTGATCGAAGGCAATAACGGCCTGCGCCGGCGCGATTCGTGGTCGTGCCGGCGCTCGCTCCAAAGCACTAGGGTCCGGCCGTTTGGTCGCATGCGCGTCGCATTGGCGCTCATCGTGGCGCTTTCGGCAGTCATGATCGGCCCCGCGCGGGCGCAGGAGGCGCAAAGCGCCGAAGCAGCGCGGACGATCGAGCACGGCAAGGATATCTTCAAGACCAAGGCGACCTGTCAGTTCTGCCACAAGTGGGACGCGTCCGGCGACCAAGGCTATGGCGGCAACGCGTTGTCGCTGCGCCAGACAAAACTGACCCCGGCTCAATTCGCCGAAACCGTCAAATGCGGCCGTCCTGGAACCGGCATGCCGTTTCACGACCAGTTCGCCTATACCGACAAACGTTGCTACGGCATCACCCGCGCGGAGCTCGGCAACGACGTGCCGCCGGAGCCCAACGCGTTTCTCAATTCCGATGAGATCGATGCAGTGGTGAAATATCTGTTCGCGAAAGCTATCGGGCGCGGCCCGTCGACTTATGAGGACTGTGTCGAGTTCTGGGGAACGGATACGCGCCAATGCGAGCCGATGAAGCAGTGAGCCTCATGCACCTGACGGGTAGGGCGGCGATTGCCTTTGTCGTTGCAACCCTCGCCATTGCAGGCGGAGCCAGCGCACAGACACAGTCCGATGCGGGCGAAATCCATGGCCTAAAACTTGGGCTTGCCGCCCAGGCAATGACATTGGACGGCTGGGGCCAGCTCGCCTGCGGCAGCGATGGCGGACCGCCGCGACAGGAGCTCGACGCCTGGCCGGACTTCAAGAAGTGCCGGCCGGAAGCGAGCGGGCTGCGTGAAGTCGCGGCCCGCTTCGACGACGAGGACGAATATGTCGCCAAGGCGCTCGGCGAGCCGAGTTACGCGGCGCAGCGGACCGGCACGCGGGTCGCCGGCCATCCCGTCGTTCTCTCGGCCTTGTTTGACGACGGCGGGATATTGCGCGGCATTCGCATGGTGAGCGATCCGCGCGCAGCGCCGGCCGAGCGCCGCATGGCGCATCTGCTCGGCGTGGCCGTGATCAACCGCTATGGCGCAGATGGATGGAATTGTACGGATTTCCCCCCGGCCGAGGGCGAGTCCCCGGTCGGCGGCGTATTCATCAAGCAGCGCTGCGAAAAGGCGATGCCGGAGCGGGCTCTGGCCGTGGAGATGCATTTTCTGCGCAAACCCGGCCAACATGACGTCGATCCGGAAACCCATGAATATACCCAAGGGGCGTTCGACAGCTGGACACGGTTCGAGCTTTTCGATCCGAACTATCGCAAGCCTTGACCTGCGCCATCGGTCAGGGATGCACGGCGCCGTCCGGCATGATGGTGCCGTTGAGTTTGACGCCGGCGAGGGTCGCTCCGGTAAGAATCGCGCCGGTCAGGCGTGCGCCGGACAGATCGGCTCCGGTCAGATCGGCGCCTGAAAGATCGGCGCCGTAAAGGTCCGCCTCGGTCAGCTTCGCGCCTTCGAGGTTCGCGTCGCGCAGCACGGCGTTCATCAAGCCGGCATTGTCGAGATTGGCGCCCTCGAGATTGGCGCGACGCAGCGAAGCCTCGACCAGATTGGTCTTGCTCAGGTCGGCATCTCGTAACGATGCGTCATCAAGCCGGGCTGCGCTGAGCATGGCTTCGGAAATCTTGGCACGGTCGAGCTTGGCGCGCACCAGATACGCCGTTTGCATCTTGGCGTTCGCGAGGTCGGCCTCGGATAGGTCGGCGGCGCTCAAATCCGATCCGTAGAACATTGCGTTCTCGGCTTTGACCCCGACCAGCGAGGCCGTCTTCAAGTCGGTCTTGTTGAGGTTCGCGTCGGTCAAATCAGCGCTGTTTAATTTTGCACCGCCGAGCTTGGCGCGGTGCATCACCGCGTGGGACAGATCGGCGCCCGACAGATCGGCGCCGGACAAGTCTTTCTGTTTCAGTTGAGCGGCGACCAGCGAGCATTTCACGCAAGCTCTGCTTTGGCCGGCCAGGAAGTCCGCTGCGTCGTCCGCATGCGCCATGCTCGTCATGCTGGCCGCGAACAGCAAGACGCCGAGCGCCTTGGCATGGAGCGGAGCGAGCATGGTATCCCGCAACAGACGGCGATCGTAGCAGCTATGGCGAAGAGACGGCGCGATTGTACCAATGCAGCGCATCGACGCTGACGACACGCTCGCTGCCGTCGAACAGCTTGGCGACGCGGCCGCCGGATGCCTTGAACTCAAACGTTTTGACGTGGTCCTTCACCTGCACGGTGGCGTTGCGCATGATGTCGAGGCCCTGGTCGATCTTCCAGATCTGGTAGGAATTGGGATCGGAGGCTGAAAAGAATTTGGTCTCGGCCGAGAGCTTGCGGGCGACGCCGCGCTCGTAGGTCAAGTGCAGCGACAGGTGCTCGCCGTTGGTGCCGGTGAAGTCCCAGGTGTCCTCGTTCTCGGCCGGGCCGCCCGCGGCAGCATGAGTGGAACGCTCGACACGATAGGCGGAGGCGGCCTGGTAGACATTGAACGGGCCCGGAGCGGTTTTTGGATTATTGGTGATGCCGTCGATCACCATCTGGCCGGCCATGTCATTGCTGCCGGTCTTTTTGATGGGCGAGGCGAAATAGACCATCTGTTCGGTGCCGGCCGGCGCGCCGTCCGGGCCGTTGATGTCGACGCGATCGACGAAGATCAAGCGCACATTGCAATCCTCGGCCGGGCCTGAGGTCGCTACGAACGGCTCCCAACCGTCGGGCAGCAGCGCCTTGAGCGCCTGGCTCGAGACGGCAAGGTCGAGCTGCATGCGCACTTCGGCGCTCTGCTCGAGAAGGGTTTGGGCGTTCGCCACCCCGGCTGGCCCGACGAACGTGGCGAGTATGACGCCGATAACGATCGCGCCCTTTGCGAGCATGGATTCCTCCCCATGAGTCCCGGTTCGGGACCTCGTTTGTCAGATCATGCTAGTCGAAAACGCGCCCGTTCCGTAATGCCAATTCGGCAGGGGGGCCGCTCGGACGTGACGTGGCGGCCTAGGTTCGGCTAACATCCGCGGCATAACACAGAGGAGGGAGGGACCAATCAGCGTACAGTCCGCGGCCGCATTTGTGAGTCCGCCGCAAGCGCCGACTTTGCTGCAGCGCTGGTGCCGTGCGCTCTGGTATGAGCGCTCGATTCGCGCCCAGCTCTTGCTCGCATTCGTGCTGATCGATGTCATTGCCGTGCTCGTCGCCGGCAGCGTCGTCATCTTGCGTGCGAGCCTGCAAACGCGTGTCGAGATGGCGGCTTCGATGCGCCTTGCCGACTTGCTGGTCGAAGACGCCGTCCATCTCGCCCGCCAGGAGATTCCGGCCGAGCAGTTTCTGGCGTCGCTGCCGGCGCAGCTGCAGTCGATGCGCCATGTCCGGTTTGTGGTCAGCGATGCCGTGGGCTCTCCGATTGCGGTGACGCCGCCCGGCCGCGCCGCCGCCGAGCGCGCCGCCGCCCCGCATTGGTTTACGGCGCTCGTCGCGCCGCCGGTCGAGACCCGCGATGTCGCCGTGACCGTCGACGGCGTGCGGATCGGGCGTGTTGAGATTATCGGCGAGCCTGCCGATGAGATCGCCGAGGTCTGGGATAACGCCGTCGCGGTCGGGGCGGTGGCGGTCGCGCTCAACATCGTCATGATAGGCCTTCTCTATGTTCTGTTCGGCCGTGTTCTCGATCCGCTCACCGTGCTGGCGAATGGTCTTTCCGACCTGGAGCGTCAGACCTATAGCGTGCGGTTGCCGCAGCCGCGGGCGCGCGAACTGTCCGCCATCGCCGAGCATTTCAACACCCTTGCGCTTGCGCTCGAGACCCTGCGCGGCGAAAACTTGCGGCTCAATCGCAGGCTGATCACGGCTCAGGACGACGAGCGGCGGCGCACCGCACTCGAATTGCACGATGAAGTCGGGCCGTGTCTGTTCGGGCTCAAAGCCAATGCATCGTCGATCGCGAGCGTGGCGCAAAACCTGCCCGATCAGGCCAGGGCGAGCATCGCGGAACGCTTGCGCGATATCCTTGCCGTCATCGAGCATTTGCAAGCCATCAACCGCAGCATGCTCGACCGCCTTCGTCCAATGGCGCTTGGTCATGTTCCGCTCAAGGACATGCTCGGCCAACTCGTCAACGAGCGCGCGCGGGAGCATCCGCAAATTGCGTTTTCCATCGCGGCCGGCGACCTGCCGCGCGGCTATGGCGATTCGATCGACCTGACGATCTATCGATGCATTCAGGAAAGCCTGACCAATGCCATACGCCACGCCGATGCGAAGCATGTCACCGTGACACTCGACCACTTGGACAATGCGGCGTCTTTGGCGCTGACCGTGATCGATGATGGGCGCGGCATGAGCCGGCCGATGCCGTCGGGTTTTGGCACCCGCGGCATGAAGGAGCGTGTCGAAGGTCTCGGCGGCCGTTATAGTGTCGAAAGCGAACCCGGCCGCGGCACCAGTGTGCGGATCACCATCCCTCTCGCCGAAGCTGACGCGGAGGCCGGGACATCGCGTGGTGTGGATCCATGACCAGCGTCCTCGTCATTGACGACCATCCGATCGTGCTGCAGGGCTGCCGGCGAATGCTGGAAGACGCCGGCGTCACCGACGTGCTCGAGGCGCGGGACGCGGCTTCCGGCTACAAGCTCTACCGCCGTCATCGTCCCAATGTGGTGATCGTCGACCTCGCCATGCAGGGCAGCGGACTCAGCGGCCTGCCGTTGATCCGCCGCATCAATGCGCACGATCCGGCCACGCGCATTCTGGTCTTCAGCATGCACAGCGATCCCATCATCGTGGCGCGCGCGCTCGAAGCCGGCGCCACCGGCTATGTGCTCAAGGACACCTCGCCCGCCGAATTGATGAAGGCCTTCGAGAAAGTCCGAACCGGCACGCCGTATTTGGATGGCGATCTCGCCATGCAGGTGGCCCTGGTGCACACGCCGGCGCGTCAGAATCCACTCGCGGAGCTGACGCCGCGGGAGTTGCAAACGCTGGCTTTGCTGGCGGAAGGCAAGCCCTATGGCCGTATCGCCGAGGAGCTCAACGTCAGCTACAAGACCGTCGTCAACGTCTGCTCGCAACTCCGCCAGAAGCTCGATGTCCGCAGTCTGGCGGAGCTGATCCGCTCCGCAGTACGACTTTTGGCGACGGCCTCGTAGGTTTTATTTTTGGAAAGAATGCGCGCGGATATAATGCCAGAGCTGATCGATTTCATCGTCGCTTAGCACGCCTTTCCATGGCGGCATTTGGTTTTTGCCGTTGCGGACCGAATTGTCGAAGCGTGGACGTTCGTCCGCCTTCAGCCGGCGCAAGTCGAAGGTCTGGCCGCTATTGACCAATTCGTCGCCATGGCAGACGGCGCAGCGCGTGTTGTAGACGGTTTCTCCGGCGGCGATTTTGTCTTGGTCCGGCGCGGCGTCATCCGCCAAGGCGTTCGGCGAACACCACGGCGTCGAGATAAGCGCGATTGCGGTCAATGCGGCGGCAATGCCGATTGAAGACGACTTTCTGCGGATCATGTTCAGCCACGTGTCTGCGATATGAAAGAGGCCGCAACAGGCGGCCTCCTGTAGTCAGTAAGCTTCAGTTCCCGCGTTATTTGTCGAACAGCGCGAACGTCCACAACGTCACGCCGGTGGGCAGGTTAGCGAGATTGGGATCGCCACCGCGCTGCGCATAGACGCCGCCGATGCCGCTCATGACGGTGACGTATTGCTTGCCGTCTTTCTCCCAGGTCACCGGCTGACCGACGATGCCGGACGGTGTCTGGAAGCTCCACAGGATCTTGCCGGTATCGGCGTCGAGCGCCTGGAATTCGCCCGTCATCACGCCGGTGAAGACCAGATTGCTCGCCGTCACCATGGTGGAGGAGTAGTTCGGGCTACGGTACGGGGTCTCCCATTTCGATTTGCCGGTCATGGGATCGACCGCTTTCAGATAACCGCGCACGTTCGGATCGTCGGTGACGACGGTGCGCTTGACGGTGGGAACGCCGGAGGGCGCGCCGGGCGTGAGCTTCGGCGGCTCCGGTGCCTGATAGGTCATGCCGACGTTTAACGTGTTGATGTAAAGCAGGCCGGTCTGCGGGCTGAATGACATGTGCTGCCAGTTGGTAAGACCTGATATCGACGGCCAGACGGTGACGTTCTCGCCGGCGAGGGCACCCTTGAAGACGTCGGTTACCACGGGCCGCCCCGTTTCCATGTCGACCCCGCTCGCCCAATTCACCTTGCCGTAGGCGTTGGCGGCGAGAAGCTTGCCGGTCTTCGCATCGACCACATAGAGGAAGCCGTTGCGATTGGCCTGCATCACCACCTTGGTCGGCTTGCCGTCGACTTTGATCGTGGCGTTGATCGGCGTCTGCACCGCATCATAATCGAACGGATCGCTCTGCGTTGCCTGGTAGTACCAGACGCGCTCGCCGGTCTCCGGGCGCATCGCCCAGATCGAGTCGGTGTACAGGTTGTCGCCGAGCCGTGCGCGCGGATTCCACGGCGCCGGATTGCCGACGCCCCAGAACACCAGATCGAGATCGGGGTCGTAGGTGCCGGTCACCCAGCTTGAGCCGCCGCCGGTCAATTCGGAATCGCCGGGCCAGGTCTCCGAGCCGGGTTCGCCCTTGGCCGGGATCGTGTAGGTGCGCCACAAGTGCTTGCCGGTCGCCGCATCGTAGCCTTCGATGAAGCCGCGATTGCTGAACTCGGCGCCGGCGATGCCGACAATCACGACGCCTTTGACGATCAGCGGTGCGCCGGTCATCGCATAGCCGTTGGCGGGTACGGCCGGATCGGGGGATTTCGCTTCCCAGATCTGCTTGCCGGTCTTGGCGTCGAGCGCCACGATACGGTCGTCCATCAGCGCGCGGATGATCATGCCCTGGTAAATCGCCGCGCCGCGATTGACGATGCCGCAACAGACCACGCGCAGCGTGTCCGGCGGATATTCGTGCTTGACGCGCCAGATCTGCTTGCCGGTGACGGCGTCGACGGCGGCGGTCGAATCGTGGGTGGTCACGTAGACGACGCCGTTGTCGACGATCGGAAACGCTTCGCCGCCTTGCAGGTCCGCGAGCGAATACGACCATACCGGGACCAGCTTGCCGACGTTGTCCTTGCTGATCTTGGTGAGGGGGCTAAAGCGGTTGCCGGAATAGCCCATGCCATAGACCAGCACATTGCCCGGCGTTTTCTCGTCGTTCTTCAGGTCATCCGCGGTCTGGGCGAGTGCGGCAATCGGAACCGCGGTGAGGACAGTCGTCAACAATGCAGACAAAAGCGTTGCTCGAGTCATTCTTCATCCTCCCGATTATTTTGTTCTGGCTATCCGCCGCCCGGAGCATGATAGGCAGTTTCGTCGCACGCTCCAAGCTTGCCGTAGCGTGCGCGCTCCGCTTCTGGCTTTTCCGGCATGCTGAACTGTGGCACCGTGAAAGATCAACCGCATCGCAGGTCAGCCGTAAGGGGGAGGATCGATGTATCGAGTTGGGCTGCGGCCCATGGCGCCGACATCTGCCGAAGGGTGAACCAGCGCGTGCGGATGACGGACCTGCGATGTTCCGGCGTGCTTTCGTGGGTGCGCATGGCGATCGTTGCCGCGGCGACCCTTGCCGTGTCGAGTGCGGTCGCGGCAGATCGCATCCGCGTCGCCGCGCAAAGGACCGGCACGCTCGCCTGGGAGCTGGACATCCTGAAGGCTCACGGCCTCAACCGGCAGGCCGGCATCGATATCGAAACCACCGCGCTTGCCAGTACCGAGGCGGGCAAGGTCGCGCTCGAAAGCGGATCTGTCGACCTGATGCTGTCGGATTGGCTATGGGTCACGCGTGAACGTGCGCTCGGCGACGACGTGGTCTTCTATCCCTATTCGAGCGCGCTCGGCGCCGTCATGGTGCCGGCCAATTCGCCGATCGAAGGAATTGCCGATCTCAAGGGGAAAAAACTCGCGGTTGCCGGCGGACCGCTCGATAAAAGCTGGTTGCTGCTCCGAGCGCTGGCGCGCAGATCGGATATCGATCTCAAAGCACAGGCGGACATCGTATATGGCGCACCGCCGCTGCTTCAGCAAAAAGCCCTGCAACGCGAAACCGACGCGACGCTGACGTTCTGGAATTTCTGTGCCGAGCTCGAGACGAATGGCATGAGGCGCGCCGTGGCCATGGACGACGTGGTGAAGGGCCTCGGCGCCGCGGGACCCGTGGCCATGGTCGGTTACGTGTTCAACGGAAACTGGGCACAGCGTAACCGTTCGCTGCTGGACCGTTTTTTCGCCGCCACGCGCCAAGCCAAGGAGATCCTGGCGCAATCGCCGGACGAGTGGCAACGGCTCGCGCCCCGGATCGCGGCAAGCGGGGCGGGCGCACTCGACGTTTATCGGCAGCGCTATCTGGAGGGCGTTCCGCGACGGCCGCTCGGTGCGGAAGTTGCCGACGCGAGAACGCTGTACGATGTGCTGGCCAAGATTGGCGGCGCCGATCTGGTCGGCCCGGCGCGTGAGCTCGATCCGGGCACCTTTTACACGGCAGGGCCAAGCGAATGAATTTGGCGCTCCGGCTGGCTTCGATCGCACTGCTGCTCGCGGTCTGGTTTGCCGGCTCGCAGCTCGCGGGTCCGCGGCTGTTGCCGCCTCCGCAAGCGGTCGGTCTCGCCATTGTCGCCGAAGCACGCTCAGGCGCGCTGGCCTTTAATCTCGGCGTTACGCTTGCCCGTGTTGCCGCGGCCTTCTCGATCGCCATGGTGCTTGGCACCGTGTTCGGATTTGTCATGGGCCGCGTTCGGCTGGCGGATCGGATCGGCGATCCTTGGCTGGTGCTGCTGCTCAATTTGCCGGCGCTGGTCATCATCGTGTTGGCCTACATATGGGCCGGCCTGACCGAAACAGCGGCGCTTGCGGCCGTCGTCCTCAACAAGCTGCCGCTCGCCACCGTTACGGTGCGTGAGGGGGCGCGTGCGCTGGACCGCAGTCTCGAAGAGATGGCGGTGGTATTTCGTATGAGCCCATGGAAGCGGC
The DNA here is from genome assembly GCA_963724715.1 of uncultured Alphaproteobacteria bacterium. Classification (GTDB taxonomy): domain Bacteria; phylum Pseudomonadota; class Alphaproteobacteria; order Rhizobiales; family Xanthobacteraceae; genus BOG-931. The sequence goes on from CAVRVV010000011.1 coordinate 112,215, forward strand.
TGCGCCATGTCGTCTTGCCGCAACTGTCGCCATATCTCGCCGCGGCTTCACGGTCCGGCCTGTCGCTGGTTTGGAAGATCGTGCTGATCGTCGAATTGCTGGGCCGGCCGAACGGCGTAGGTTTTGAGATCGGCGTTGCCTTCCAATTGTTCGACGTCACGCGAATATTGGCCTATGCTTTGGCGTTCGTCGCCGTCATGCTCGCTATCGAAACATTTTTGGTGCAGCCGTTTGAACGACATGTCTCGCGCTGGCGACCAAGACCGGCTTGAAGTTTACATCAAGCATAAATCATATCGGAAAGCCTCGGGCGGTGAACTGCAAGTGCTCGGCGCTTTCTCGATCGCTGTCGCCAGTGGCGAGATCGCGGCGCTGATCGGTCCGTCCGGCTGCGGCAAGACTACACTCCTTCGCATCATTGTCGGGCTCGATTCCGACTTCGACGGCACCGTGCGGTTGCCGGCGCACGGCAGGCTCGGCGTTGTCTTCCAAGAACCACGGCTGTTGCCGTGGCGCACCGTCGAGGACAACGTGCGTCTCGCCGCGCCGCAAGCGAGCGACGCCGCATTGGACGGGCTGTTCGGCACGCTCGAGCTGTCCGCACACCGGCACCATTATCCCGGTGAGCTCTCGCTCGGTCTCGCGCGCAGGACCGCACTGGCGCGCGCGTTTGCGGTCGAGCCCGAACTGCTGGTGCTCGACGAACCGTTCGTCTCTCTCGATGCGGAGCTGGCGGCGCGCTTGCGCGCCGAGCTTGCGGAGCTTGTCGCGCGCCGGCCGGTGACGACCGTTCTTGTCAGCCACGACGTCGACGAAGTGATCGGGCTGGCCGATCGTGTCTTCTTGCTCTCCGGCAATCCCGCTCGTGTGGTTGCCGACGTGCCGATTCAGAATCCGCGCAGCGCGCGCACCGCGAATGAGGTGGCGATGATCCGCAATGAGCTGTCGCGAAAAGCGAGCGCCGCGCCGGTCTAGGCCGGTTGCGCTTGGACGGCGCGGCGTATCATGCCGCGCTGCGGATTATAGCCGAGTGCGGCGAGCAGGAAGAACAGCACCGTCGTGCCGGAAACGACCAGCGCCGAGAGCGGTTCGAACATGCCGTAAAGGGCGAAGCGAATGAGCTCCACCGCATAGGTGAAGGGATTGGCCAGCGAGACGTAATAGATCAATTCTGAGCCGCCCTCGCGCAATTTCCACAGCGGATAAAGCGCCGAGGAAAAGAAAAACATCGGAAACATCACGAAATTCATGGCGCCGGCGAAATTCTCGACCTGCCTGATATAGACCGAAAGGAACAGCCACAGCGCGCCGAGCATGAGCCCGGAAATGATCAGCGCCGGCAGCACGTCGAGCCAGGCCATCGGTTCAAACGTCACGCCGAACGGAATGCAGACGGCGAGGAACACGTAGCAAGTGATGACCGAAAGCGCCGTTCCGGCGGCGAGTTTGCACGCCAGCAGCACCCAGCGGGGCAACGGCGCCGTGAGCAAAAGCCGCATCACGCCCATCTCGCGGTCGTAGACCATCGAGAGCGAGGACTGCATGCCGTGGAACAGCAGGATGATGCCGAGCAGGCCGGGCACGATGTAGACCTGGTAGGTGATGTAGGTTTTATACGGCGGGATGATCGAAACGCCGAACACGTTGTAAAAACCCGCGGCAAATACGGCGAGCCACATCAGCGGCCGCACCAGCGCCGAAAGCAGCCGGCCGCGCTGCTGCACGAATTTGAGCAGCTCCCGCATGGTGACGGCGCGTAGCGCGCGCATGACGTGGACGAAGTGCATCGTGTCTTCGGCTATCGATTGAGATGACACGCCGACTCCGGCTGATCATCGCCGAGCGTATCCAGCGCGTTGGTTTGGTGCAAAAAACCCTCGATCGGCGCGCTGGCAACAACCTCATAGGGTGCCGCCAGCAGCACCGCCTGACGGACTTGATGATCCCAAGCGCGCACGCTCACCGCAAGACCCTTGTCGCCGTCGAAGCTGCCGGCGCCGAGGACGAAGCCGCGTTGCGTCGAAAAATCGGCCGAGCGCGTGTGCAGCACCGATTGCACGATCATCTTCACCGCGACCCATGCGGCCCAGTCGGCGCCTGTCATGCGGCGGCCGCTGGAGCGTTTTTCGAAGCGCGAATTGACCTGCGGGGCGCCGTTATGGTCCCAGGTCCAGTGCCACGCCACCGCCTCGAGGTCGATGCTGCCGATGACTGGGCGCGGCCGCACCAGGTGATAGGGCACCGTGCGGGCGAAATCGAAATCGCTGTCGGCGACGAAGACCACGTCGAAATCGCGATTGATCGCGCTCAGCAAGGCCGGATCGTTCCGCTCGCGGTCGCGCGGATCGGTGCCGGGCTTGAATTTGCGTTGCGCGACGAGATGGGCGCCGAACTTTTGCACCGAATGCTCGAAAGCCGCCGTCATCGCCGCATCGTCGGGCGAGGGACCTTGCAATTCCAGCAAGTTGATCCATTTGCGCGACACCACGTATTGCACCAGACCGTCCATGAGCTGGGCACGGCTCGGATAGACGTGCACGAACTCGGCCGCGCACAGGTCGCGGCGCAGCGCATCGTCCGGCTCCGAGACATTGAACAGCAGCAGGTCGCGGTCGCGCACCGCCGCCGCAAGCGGTCGGTAGGCATCGGCCGGCGCGTCGATCAGGAAGAAGTGCGTGCCGGTATCTGCCGCTTGCAGGACGGCGGGCGCCACGTCCGCCGGCGATTTGACCGTGACGCGATCGAGCGTGAAGTCGGTGTCCAGGAGCCTGACCAGCGGCGCCGCTTCGTCGACCGCAACTTCCGCGCCCGTGAACGGATGCTCGGGCGCCTTGAGGACGATCCGGTCGCTCGCACGGATCGACGCATAGCGCGGATCGTTGTCGACTTGGACGAAGGCGATTTTGACGTGCTGCTGCGCTGCCGCCGGCTGGCTCGGCGCCTGGACATCCTGCGTCGCCGCAGCAAAGGGCCAGGCGAGACAGAGCAGGGGGCCGAGCACATACGCCCATCGCTTCGACGCAGCCATCGGTGCGCTACTCATCGACAACGATACCCCACGGCACGCGACCGACCGGGATCGAAACGACCGCCTTGCGGCTTGCCGTATCGATGATCGTGATGTCGTCGCCGAGGCCGTTGGCGACGTAGAGGGTCTTTTCGTCACGCGACAGCGTGAGGCCCCACGACCGCTTGCCGACCAAGATGTAGCCCTGCACGGTTCGCGTCGGCACGTCGACCACCGCGACATGTGCCGCATGCCCCAGCGTGACATAAGCGGTCTTGCCGTCTTTGGTCATGACCAGACCCACCGGCGTGACGTCCGATTTGCGCATGCCGGGCGGTAGGAAATCGATCTTGCCGGTGACGACGAATTTCTGCCGGTCGACGATGTAGACCTCGCCCGCCATTTCGGTGGACACCCAAAGCTCCTTGCCGTCCGGGGTCGCGGCGAAACGGCGCGGTCGCGTGCCGACCACCACATCTTGCGTCACGAACCCGCGATCCGCGTCGATCGCGTGGACGAGGTCGCCGACCTCGGAGGTCACGTAAACAGTCTTGCCATCCGCGCTGACCAGCACGCCTTCCGGCTCGGCGCCGGTCGGCACTTCCTTTTCGATGATGTTGCGGTCCATGTCGATGATCGCGAGCGTGGACGATTCTTCGTCAGAGACGTAGATGTGCCGCCGCGCTTCATCCATGGCGAAAGTTTCCGGGCTCGATCCGGTGACGAGTTTCTCGACGACTTTGGACGTGGCGATATCGAGCACATCGATCACGTCGTCGTCGCCGCAGGCGATGTAAAGCTTGCTGTGATCGGCGTTGAAATGCATGTCGCGCGGCCGCCGCGACACCGCAATGTCGTTGACCACTTTGTAGGTCTTGGGATCGACCACGAGGATGTTATTGCTCTTCTCGTTGCTGACGTAGATCAGACCGGTATCCTTGGCCTCGGCCGGGGCGAACGCGAGCGCCATCACTACCGTCGCAGCCAGTCTGAGCATCGGGCAACCGTTCATTGCTTCGCCGTGACCCTATGTCTTAATAAGGGGAACAGGCAAGGCAAGGGCGGAAGAACAAATGGCAACGGGCGAGGGCGCACCGGCGCTGCTCTTGGACAACGTCGTCAAGACCTATGGGGCGATCCGCGCCGTTGATGGGGTCGGTTTCAAGGCTTCGGCCGGCGAATTCATTGCGCTGCTCGGCCCGAACGGCGCCGGCAAGACGACGCTGTTCCAGCTCCTGTCCGGGCTGTTCGTGCCGGATTCCGGCCGCATCGAGGTCATGGGGCACGACATGCTGCGCGATCCGGTGCCGGCTCTGGCCAAGCTCGGCATCGTTTTCCAACAGCCGACCCTCGATCTCGAACTGACGGTGACCGGCAATCTGTTGTTCCACGCCGGCCTGCACGGCATTCCGCGCGCCGTCGCGAAGACGCGCATCGAGGCGGAGCTGGCGCGCCTTGGTCTCGCCGAGCGGGCGCACGACAAAACCATTCAGTTGAGCGGCGGCAACCGGCGGCGGGTCGAGCTTGCCCGCGCGCTGCTGCACGAGCCGCGCGTGCTGCTCATGGACGAGGCCACGGTCGGTCTCGATCCGGCAAGCCGCGGCGATCTGCTCAAGCTGATGCTCGCTATGCGGGCGGAACGTTCGGTGGCGGTGCTGTGGGCGACGCATCTGTGCGACGAGGTGGCCGACGCCGACCGGGTGATCGTGCTGCATCGCGGCAAGGTCTTGGCCGATGCGACGCCGGCGCAGTTCATCAAAAGCGCCGGCGCCGCCACGATCGAGCAGGCATTTTTGGCCGTTACGGGCGCCGCCGCCTAGGGGCTGGTTCAATCGGCTGTGCGCCTTATGCGCGCCATGTCACGATCGCGGCACTGGCGGCAGGCACGTGGATTTCGCCGACGCCGCCGACGGCGTGCAGGGATTCGACTTCCGTCGGCTGCCAACGGCCGTCCGCTGCGACCTCGCTGCCGCCAAGCGTGACGTCATCCGCGCTGTCCAACGCGCGTCCTTTTAGTCGCAAGGCGGTGGTTTTTTGGAAAGTCCGAGCGGTCGTCATCGTGATATCCGCGTCGGCATTGCGGTCCTTGTTGATCAAGGTCAACATGAGATGTCCATGATCGCCAAGAACCGCGTAGGCCGTGAGGTTCATGCCGTCGGCATCGTAATCCAGCGCGATGCGCTCACCTTTGCCCGCCTGCGCAAATGCCAACATGCCGTAGTATTCGGGTCCGATTGAAGCTGCGCCATTGGCATCGTTGCGGATCGGAGAATAATAACTGACAAAATCGAGATGATTGACGCCAGTTTGCATATTCACGCCTGCGGCTCCGCCGTACGCCAAAGTCCACATGAAATCGAGGACCCAAAGCGCCGAAACAAATGCATCGCTCACGCCGGGCTGTCCGCCGCCGTAAAACGAATTCGTTTCGCAGATGCGGAATGGAACATGCGCAGCGGACGCCGCCGCCGATAGCTCGTGCAACATTCCGCGGATGTTTGTGTCCTCACGTATCAGCAAGTCGATTTTATTGTTCTTTCTGCGCGCTTCATACTCTGCTCGTTGGCTCGAATCGATAAGCTTATCGAGATACGGATTATTGGCGCCGGCCCGATAGTAATGTTTGGTCAGGAGCTTCAAGTCGCTGCCTTCGTCGGTGGCGAAGCGCGATACCCAGTCCGTTGCCCACGACGCGTCCGGCCCGGCAAAAGGCGCATCGGGCAGCTTGCTGCGAATGACCGCCTTATAGGCGCGAAACTCCTTCAGGTAGTCGCCGTAGCCGTAATTCCTGGGACGGTGGGAATTGAACGCATCGTCGGCGAAGCCGTCGGGTTCATTGCCGATCTCGAAGGCAAGCAGCTTATCTTTGACGGCGGCTGCAACCGCGGCGGCTTCTTCGGCGGCATTTTTCATATCGCCGCTGCCGAGGTTCAGCCCCCAGATCAGCCGCCAGCCGATGGCATTGAGAAAAGCACCCAGCTGGCGCAGGTTGGCGGTGTTGATCACGGTTGCTTTCGCGGCGGCGGAGGCAACGGCATCGGCGGCGAACGACGCGCTATCCGACGTAATGCCGCCGACACGGATAACGCCACTAGCTCCCAGTCCGCGCACAAGCTGTACGTAGTCGCGATTCTTGTCGCTGAGCAGGCCCGGTATCGCGACCGACGAAATTTCATAGCCGAGGCCGGTGAAATCGTCCGGTATCCGGCCCTGCTTTCGCCGTGTGTCGATATTGACGCGGATTGTCTTGGTTGTTGCGGGCTGTGCCAAACCCGGCGCTGGGTAGCCGAGCGGAAGACCGGATAATCCCACGAATCCTTCGATGAATTGTCGACGGTTCATGATTTAAGGCGCCCAAATGATGGGTTATTATCTGCTACATGTTCGGATACCGCAAAGTCGTCTCGCCGGCATTGGTCTTCGCCTTTTGCATGATCGCGAAGGCGCGCGCCGAAGAGTCCTGCCTCGACATCCAGCGCAACTATGACTTGGTCAAGGCCGAGGCGGTCTCGGTGCAGACCAATGCCGCGCTGTTTGCGGCGGCCGACAGCGGCTGTGAGGATCTGGCGCGCAAGCTGATGGGCGAGGGCGCCTCGGTCGAAGCGCGCGATGCGCGCGGCGCCATGCCGCTGACCCACGCCGCGCGCGAGGGCCGCCTCAAGCTGGTCGCGCTGTTTCTGGCGGGCGGCGCGCCGATCAATGCCCGCAATGTTGACGGCGGCACCGCCCTTTTCGCAGCCGCCGAGCATCAGAAGCCGTCGACCGTCACGTTGTTGTTGGCAAAAGGCGCCGACCCCAACCTCACCGGCCGCTCCGGCCTGACGCCGCTCATCGCGGCGGCATTCGCCGGCAACGATCGGATCGTCGAAGAGCTCATGGCGCATGGCGCCGATCCGAATGCCCGCGACACGACCGGCAAGGCGGCAATGACATACGCGGCGGCGCGAGGTTTTGACAACATTGTGCGCCGTTTGCTCGATGCCGGAGTCGATGCGCGGGCACGTTACGGCGGCGAGCTCACCGCGCTGATGTGGGCGGCAGGCCACGACGAGGGCGTCGGCGCCATGGCGAGCGGGCGCGTCATCGATCTTCTGCTCGCGCATGGCGCCGTCCTCGACGATGCCGACGATCGCGGGCGCACCGCTCTGATGATCACCGCCGAGCTTGGTTACGGCGATATCGTCGAGCTGCTGCTGGCCCGCGGCGCCGACCGCGCACGAAAAGACAAGCAGGGCAAGACCGCGCTCGATCTCGCGACCAACGCCGACGTGCGCGAGAAACTTTCGGCGAAGTAAAGTCGCCACTACAGCTGCAGGCCGGCGATATAGGTCGCCAGCGCCGCAATATCGGAATCCGATATCGCCTTCATGAGGTCGGTCATGCTCGGATTGTTGGCGCGTGCGCCGGTGCGAAAATCGATCATCGTCTTGGCCAGGTAATCGTGGCTCTGGCCAGCCAGGCGAGGCTGCACGCTATCGCCCTTGAAACCTTCCTGATGGCAGCTGGTGCAGACAATCGAGGCGTTGGCGCGCTGGGCCTGCACGGCGACGCCGCCGGTCGCCGGCGGCTGCGCCAGATTGGGCCACGGTTTCTGCGAAAAATATTGCGCCAGCGGCATCAGGTCGGACGGGCCGAGACTTTGCGCGATCGGCGACATCAAGTCGTTCTTGCGCGCGCCGACTTTGAAATCGCGCAATTCGATGAACAAATAGCCGAGCTGCTGACCCCAGATGACCGGATGATCTTTCTGCTGCGGCACGCCGTTGTCGCCATGACAGGCGCTGCAAGCTTGCGCTTTCTGCTCGATGGTTTGCGCCCGGGCCGTTGCAGGAAAAAGTGTGATCGCAAGAGCAAATGCCGTTAATGCGCGCATCATTCGAACCATCCGCTAAAAAGAAAGAAACGGACGGAATCTTACCGGATTCCGTCCGCAATGTTCGCAAATCGAATCGCGTGTTTGTTAGTTGAGCGTAAACGCGATGATGCTGTTGCCGCGCTTGGCGTCGATCTGCACGTTGCCGCCCGCGCCGACGACGACATATTGCTTGCCGTCCACCGTGTAGGAGGACGGCGGTGCATTGACGCCGGCACCGGCTTGGAATTTCCACAAGATGCTGCCGCTGCTCGCGTCATAGGCCTTGAACCAGCCGTTGGCTTCGCCGGCGAACACTATTCCGCCGGCCGTCGCCAAAATGCCGCCGATCATCGGCTGCGGCGTCTTCACCTGCCATTTGATCTTGCCGGTGTTGTAGTCGACCGCGGTCACGTTGCCGGTCTGGATGCCGCCGGGAACATTGGTGAACGCGCCGCCGAGCCACAGCTTGCCGAGGGGATAGGGCGAGCTATCGACGGTGTAGGTCATCTCCTGTTCGAGGTTGATCGCATAGGCGAGATTGAGACCGGGATTGGTGGCGATCGGCGACCATTCGACGCCGCCGTTGGCGCCGGGGAACATGCGCGCCGCCTTGGGATCGAGCGCCGGAGTGGCCGACGGTAGCGTCCACCGATCCTTCTGCGACACCATAGGGTCGGAGAAGCGGATCAGGCTGCAATCCTTGCGGTCGTTGACATAGACATAACCGGTTTTGCCGGCGTGAAGGATGCCGGCGACGGTGCCGCCGTTTTTGCCTTTGACGTCGACCAGGACCGTCGGGCTCACCGCGTCGAGATCCCACACATCGTGGGCGATGTATTGGAAATAGCACGCGAGCTTGCCGGTATCGAGATCGACCGACACCAGCGAGTCCGTATAGAGATTGTCGCCGGGCCGTTGCGCGCCATCGAGGTCGGGCGACGGATTGCCGACCACGAAATAGATGCGCTTGGCGGCGACATCGACCGACGGATTCTGCCACACGCCGCCGCCGAGCGTTTTGTAGGGATCGCCGGTCTTGGCGAGTTGGTCCTTCTCCGCTTGGATGTCGCGATGCATGTCGCGGCCGGTGGCGTCTTTGGTGGCCCAGACGCCGACCGAATTTTGCGGAATGGTATCGAAGGTCCAAAGCAGATTGCCGGTGTTGGCGTCGTAGGCTTTGACAAAGCCGCGAATGCCGTATTCGCCGCCATTGGTGCCGATCAGGATTTTGCCATCGACCGCGGTCGGCGCCATCGTCTCGCTGTAGCCCAGCGTCGGATCGGCAATTTGCTGTTTCCATGCGACGTTGCCGGTCTTGGCGTCGAGCGCCACCAGCATGGCGTCGAGCGTGCCGACATAGACCTTGTCCTGATAGACCGCCACGCCGCGATTATTGGGGCCGCAGCAATAGGTCGTGATCGGCCCCATATTGTGCTTGTAGTGCCAGTACATCTCGCCGGTCTGCGCATTGAGCGCGTAGACATGATCGAAGGATGTGGTGACGTACATCACCCCGTTGACGATGAGCGGCGAGGTCTCCAGCGACTCGCGGACATCGGTCTGGAAAATCCAGGCAACGTGCAGTCCCTTGACGTTGGAACGATTGATCTCCTTGGCCGGATAGAAGCGCTGCTGCTTGTAATCGCCGTTGGTGGCGAGAAAATTTCTGCTGTCGTTCGCGGCGCCGTTGAGCATCGCTTGGCTGACGGGCGCCGCCGGCGCCGGCGATTGCATGACAGTCGCAGGCGGCGGTGGTGTTGGCGCGGCAGCAGGTGCGGGAGCCGGAGCGGCAGGCGCAGGAGCAGCCGGCGCCGGGGTTGCGGCGGGTGCCGCCGGCGCCGGCGTTTCCGTTGTCGTGGCTGGATTGGGCTGCTGCGCGTTGGCGCAGACGATACCGCTGATCGAGAGCGCGAACGCACCTGCGAACAGCGACGACATGTTCATTCGCTTCATGTGCTTCCTCCCGGGATACTTTAGTGCCGGTCGTTTCGCCGACCTCGCGTTGCCTAAAGTTCCCGTGGAGCGTGACAATGCTCCCATTCGCTGTCAAGGCGAACACGACATGCCGTCATAATGCGGCGGGTACCGTGGGCGATCGCCCTCTCGGCGCGGGCGCGTCGGTTCTGATTGGCCGCGAAGTCGTGTGGTCATCCGCTCGCGATTGGCGCGCCCTACGGGACTCGAACCCCTGTTACCGCCGTGAAAGGGCGGTGTCCTGGACCGCTAGACGAAGGGCGCGGATGCAGCGCGATGCGTGCGCGACAATGAATGCGCCGGACATATAAAGAGGTTTGCTTTGACCGGCAAGCAAGCGGTCGCTTTGCATTCCTTTGGCGGTCATGGCCGGGGATGACGCGTGCGTCACCATTTCCCGGTATTGGGCATCGAGGTCCACGGCTCCTTCGGCGGCAGCGCCTCGCCTTTCTGCAAAAGCTCGATGGAGTGCTTATCGGGCGAGCGCACGAACGCCATCATGCCGTCGCGCGGCGGCCGGTTGATGGTGACGCCGGCCTTCATCAGCCGGTCGCAGAGCGCGTAGATGTCGTCGACCTCATAGGCGAGGTGGCCGAAATAGCGCGCTTCGCCGTAGTCCTCGCTGTCCCAGTTATAGGTCAGCTCGACCAGGGGCGCCTGGCGATTGCCGGGGCCTTTGGCGACCAGGTCGCCGTCGGCCGGCGCCGCCAGGAACACCAGGGTGTACTTGGCCTTGTCGTCGACCCGGCGGCGCACTTCGGTCAGCCCGAGCTTGTTGCAGTAGAAATCGAGCGCTGCGTCGAGATTGCGCACGCGCAGCATTGTGTGCAGATACCTCATCGTCGGACCTCCGTCGGTTCGGGTAAATTCGGTTAAGTCGGGTAAGAATGTCTATGCGCCAAAGGGTCAATGCGCCAAGGGTCGGAAGGATGATCGCACCCGATCTCGACACCGCCAAGTCCCAGCTGCAGGACTTGATCCACAAGGCTGGGATCGTTGTCCCATTCACCGGGGCCGGCATTTCGACCGAATGCGGCATCCCCGATTTCCGTTCGCCGGGGGGCCTTTGGACCAAGAACAAACCGATCCCATTCGACGAGTTCCTGGCCAGCCAGGAGGCGCGCAACGAATCCTGGCGGCGGCGCTTCGCCATGGCCGACCAGTTCGGCGATGCCCGGCCGGGGCGGGGACACCGGGCGCTGGCGAGCCTGTATCGCGCCGGCAAGATTCCCGCCGTCATCACCCAGAACATCGACAATCTCCATCAGGCGTCAGGGTTTTCCCCGCAACACGTGGTCGAGCTGCACGGCAATACGACTTACGCTTCATGCCTCGACTGCAACGCGCGCTACGAGCTCGCCTGGGTGCGGCAACGGATGGATGCGGCGAACGGCTGCGCGCCCGACTGCGGCTGCGGCGGCTACATCAAGACCGCGACCGTTTCGTTCGGTCAGGCCATGCCCGATGCCGCAATGCAGCGCGCTCAAGACCTTGCGCTTCATTGCGATCTGTTTCTGGCGATCGGCTCGTCGCTCCTGGTCTGGCCGGCGGCCGGTTTTCCTTTGCTGGCAAAGCGCAATGGCGCGCAGCTTGCGATCATCAATCGCGAGGCGACCGAGTTCGACGATATTGCCGACCTTGTGGTGCGTCAGGACATCGGCACGGTGCTCGAGTCCTTCATCGCGCATTGAAGCTACTTTTACACAGGCTGTGACGCTTTTATTCCACTGTTGCATTTTTGTCCTTTTCCCCTTGATGGCGAGTGTTATCTTCGATTCAAGAGATTCGTGATGCGCCCGTGTCGGGCGCCAGCACAGAAGCGGCAGCCTCGGCGTCATGGCGTCGGACGGGATCGAACAAAAATCATCTAACCCGGGGCTCGAACCCGATGTCGATCTCAATGATGAGTTGGCAGCGAACGTCATTGAAGTGTCCGGCGTCATCAAGTGGTTCGACGTCGCCAAGGGTTACGGCTTCATCATTCCGGACAACGGCATGGCAGACGTGCTGCTGCACGTGACCTGCCTGCGCCGCGACGGCTACCAGACCGCTTATGAAGGTGCCCGCGTCATCTGCGAGGTGCTGGCGCGGCCGAAGGGCCTGCAAGCCTTCCGCGTCATCTCCATGGACGAATCGACGGCAATCCATCCAGCCCAGATGCCGCCGCCGCGCACCCATGTTACTGTGGCGCCGACGAGCGGTCTCGAACGGGCACAGGTCAAATGGTTCAATCGGTTGCGCGGTTTCGGCTTTCTGACGCGGGGGGAGGGGACGCCGGATATCTTCGTCCACATGGAAACGCTGCGCCGGTTCGGCCTGACGGAGCTGCGCCCCGGCCAGTTCGTCCTGGTGCGCTACGGACCGGGGCCGAAGGGCATGATGGCGGCCGAAGTTCGCCCCGAAAGCGGCGGCGGCCTGATCTCCCACTAGCGGCTCTCCCACTAGCGGCACACGACCTCTTAGCGGCATACGCCCACGCCTTGCATCGGCCAGGACACCGGCGTTGCGTTTCGCCGCCGGGTGGCTTGTCGGCGGTTTCGCCCTTCTGCTCGCTCTGCTCGCGCCGGCGCAAGCGGCCGGACAGGACACGCTTGAGATCGTCAGCGCCTCCGGCGTCCACGCCTTCACCGTCGAGCTCGCAGTCGATGACGCCGAGCGCGAACGCGGCCTGATGTTCCGCAAGGAGCTGCCGGAAGGCCAAGGCATGCTGTTCGACTTCCAGCATGACCAGCCGGTCGCATTCTGGATGCACAATACCTACATCTCGCTGGATATGATTTTCATTCGCGGCGACGGCCGGATCATGCGCATCGAAGAGAGCGCCAAGCCGGAATCGGATCGCCTCATTCCGTCCGGCGCTCCGGTGCGCGCGGTGCTCGAAGTGATCGCCGGGACGGCACGCCAGCTCGGCATCAAGGCGGGCGACCGGGTCGCCGGCTCGATCTTCGGCAAAGGCCACTGATCGGGCGCACCAGCGGCGGGCTGCTTGGCTTGCGGGGGCGAACCATGTATCCACAAGCCGCGACCGGCGGGGTATAGCGCAGCCTGGTAGCGCGGCAGTTTTGGGTACTGCAGGTCGCAGGTTCAAATCCTGCTGCCCCGACCATTTAGGAAAATTGCTCCATGGTTGCGATTCGATGACCGCGCGCATCTACAAACCGGCCCGCACGGCGATGCAGTCGGGGGCCGCCAAGACCAAAGAGTGGGTGCTCGACTATGAGCCGGAACAGGCGCGCATGGTCGAGCCGCTGATGGGCTGGACCTCGTCGAGCGACATGAAGCAGCAGGTGCGGCTTTCGTTCGAGACCAAGGAAGAGGCGATCGCCTATTGCGAGCGTCACGGCATCGCCTATCAGGTGTTCGAGAGCACGCCGGGCAAGCGCGCGCGCATGTCGTATTCGGATAATTTCGCCTATGGCCGCCGCACGCCTTGGACACACTGATCCGCCGCGACCGCGTATCTCAATTTGTAGATGGGGTAACGGGCCGGCGGCGCGGAGTAGCCGGACAGGCGGTCGTCCCTCACACTGATGGTGTAGCGGAGTCAGGCGCGAACCTGCTCCAAGCATCAAGGAGGGACGACCATGGACTATTATGCAGGAATTGACGTGTCATTGGAATGCTCGAGCGTTTGCGTTGTGGATGCGAGCGGCAAGATCGCGCGCGAGGGCAAGGTTGCGAGCGAGCCTGAGGCGCTGATCGGTTATTTTGGCTCGCTGGGTCTTTCTGTTGTGCGGATCGGACTGGAGGCGGGACCGTTGTCGCAGTGGCTTTACGCGGCGATGAAGGAAGCGGGTTTGGCGGTCGAGTTATTGGAGACCCGGCACGTGCGGACGGCGCTGGAGACGATGCCGGTGAAGAGTGATCGCAACGATGCGCGCGGTATCGCCCAGCTGATACGGCTGGGCTGGTTCCGGCCGGTTCATTGCAAGTCGATTGGTGCGCAGGAGACGCGGGCGGTGCTGACGGCCCGCAAGCTGGTGCAGTCGAAGCTTTTGGATGTTGAGAACAGTGTGCGCGGGATTTTGCGCGGCTTTGGGCTCAAAGTCGGCAAGACCACGAACCGGAGCTTCGCCGGACGGGTCGAGGACCTGGTGGTCGAACCATGCGAGCCTTCGACATGATCGCCGCGGCGCTGCTGTCTGTGCATGCGGTGCTGTTGCGCGAACTGAAGGCTTTTGACAAGCACGTTCGATCGATGGCGCGCGTCGACGTCAAAGCCAAGCTGTTGATGTCGGCGCCGGCGGTTGGGCCGATCGTGGCGCTCACCTATGCGAGCGCGATCGACGATCCGGCGACGGTTCACATCGTCAAGACGGGTGGGCGCGCACTTCGGGCTGACGCCCAAGAAGTACCAATCGGGCGAGACCGATTACACCGGCCGTATCAGCAAGATCGGCGACGCCACGGTACGCACGGCACTTTATGAGGCCGCCCACATCATGCTGATCAAGCCGATCAAGGGCTGCGCGCCGCTCAAGAGCTGGGCGATGCGGATCGCCAGGCGCAGCGGCATGAAGAAGGCCAAGGTGGCGCTGGCGCGCAAGCTCGCCGTGATCCTGCATCGGATGCTCGCCAACGCAACGCCGTTCAACGCCGCTATGGCAGCGGCCTAACAGGAGACAAGCACAACAGTTTTCGAGCGGGCCACGACACCAGGCCTTCTCGAAGCGAAGTCCCCTCGCCGGGACGATGGATCAGGTCAGACCGCAGCCCATCCAGTCGGCACTGCGACCACGCGTTCGTAGATTGGTCGGCCTATCCTCTCAGACCCCATCAGGTGGCGGCCTCGCGCCGACCCCGTACAGAAGCGAGAACCGGCGACTGGACAACGCAAAGAGGGATTGACCTTTCAAGGCCCGTTACAGAAGGATGGGTTGAGCGCAGCGAAACCCATCACTTTGCGGTGATTGCCGCAGCGAGGCGATGGGTTTCACTTCGTTCAACCCATCCTACGGGCCGCGGTCGCTAAGGCGGACAGCGTTTCTGAGCGCCTGGAGTCACTTTGGCTTTTGCAGATAATCCAAAAATTCTAATGTGTGCTGGTATAACTCCCACCATGCGTTTTCGGGAAAGCTTTTGTTGCTGAAACTATAGCGCAACGCCAAATCGCGCTCGACTGGAATAAAAACATCAGACGGATAATGATCCGCGAACGGTGTTTCGACATTGGTGGAGAAGACGACCAGCGGCTGGCCCACCTTATTTAGGTAACCCTTGTACAGTAGCGTCTCTAAGCTTGTTTGTTGCTCCGGCTTCACATCTGGCCAAACGCGAACAAAACCGTTTGCGTCCGGCGCTTGTGATGCGGCGACCTCAAGCCACTTTTTCCTGTCCGGGCGAAGTATCGAGAAATCTAACGGCGCGTCACGGTACGAGTAAACGTGGACAATTGAAGGCAACGGATCGATCCAATCCCGCAGGATGGCAGGATTTCGATCCGGACGCAGGAAGGTGAGGTCGGTCGCGTCGATCGGATCTGCCTGGGGTTTCCGCCAAGTGCCTAAGCTGCCGCCGCCATTGGTAGCGCGCTCGGCCGTAACGCCACCTGCTGCCATCCAAGTTTTGGGAACAAAGAAGCTGTAACTGTTCAGCCGAATTAGCTGAATATCGCCTTCAGCGTTCGCAGCGACGGCGGACGCTAGCGGGGTGCACAGCACTCCGACGACTAGCAGAATGCCCGCGCTTGAGCCTCGATGCCGCCGCATCATGCACAAGTACCCTCGCTCCTGTTGCCATTGAGTTAATCGCCAAATGGAAAATAATCGATCGCGCTATGACAAGGTCGGATTAGTCGAAAGTGTAATCCACCGCCTGTTGGCGTTCGGTTGGCGGATTACGCTGCGCTAATCCGCCATACGAGGCGTCTCCAATCAAGCGACATTGCCCTTGACTTTCGTCCCCATTACAGTTACATACCCAAACATCCCGCTCGCGAAGGACGCCTTTCGCGAGGGTACTCCTTGAGGCGGAGCGGGAGCGGTTCTCGTCGGGCGCAGCCATACACTGCGCTCGCGGGCGGCTTGGGCATCGTCCCGTCCGGCGCGTGCCGGACTGCGAGGTGCTCGCTGCACTGGTGCCGGAGAGGGTCCTCCCGTTTGCATCCGGTGGTTCCAGGAAGCGCGGCCTGAGCCGAGCCGAGGGTTCAAAACCTCGGATGCCGCGGTGGGGCGCCGAAAGGCGAGCGCGCCCGCTCCATTTTTTGAGGTCCAAGGCTCTATGAAGTCCTGGGCCTCGGTCCTCCCGCAGTGGGAAGACAGGAGAACGGACGCGCGCCGCATCGCTTTTCGATGCGGCCCGGTGGATGCGCTTATCGGCGCTCCGCCTCCCTTCTTTTAAGGGAGGAGTTTTTTGGGAATGCTTTTTGGCGTGGCTTTCTTGGCTTTAAGCAAAACTCGGATGCGAGGCGCATCGCGGGAACGGATAAGCGTATTTGCAGAAAGGACGTCACGCCATGGCCTGGCGAGCGAATGGCGAGCGAAGTTGTCTAGGAGGGCTCACTCCCGCAGAGCGGCTCGCGGACCCCCGGCGCACGCGCATCGGCGCCGCGGACTCAGGCCCGGCGCGCTTGCGGCTGCGGCGCTTTGGCGTTGGCACGCGCCGGCGGGTTGGCGCGCTGCTTGAGCAGCGAAATGAAGCGCTCCTCGGGCATCGGCTGGCCGAGCAAAAAGCCCTGGCCGTAGTCGCAGCCCATGCTGACCAGCGCCAGTGCATCAGACGCCTTCTCGATGCCGACGGCGACCGCGATGCTGCCGAAATTGTGCGCCAGATCGATGACGGTCTTGCACAGCGGCGCGTTGACCTTGTCGCTGCCGCAATCGGTGACGAACGCGCGGTCGAGCTTGAGCTCGGCGAACGGCAGTTCCTTGAGCCGCGCAAACGAGGAATAGCCGCGGCCGAAATTGTCGATCGCGAGACTGACGTCGAGGTGCTGGAGCTTCTTGGTGATGTCGTTGGCCGAGCGGCAGGTCGGAGACGATCTGCTCTTCGGCGACGTCGATGATGAGGCCCGGCCATTTTTCGAATTTTTCGCGGTGGCTTTCGACGATGTCGGCCACCGGCACCTTGACCAGCGCGTTGATCGGGA
The DNA here is from genome assembly GCA_963724715.1 of uncultured Alphaproteobacteria bacterium. Classification (GTDB taxonomy): domain Bacteria; phylum Pseudomonadota; class Alphaproteobacteria; order Rhizobiales; family Xanthobacteraceae; genus BOG-931. The sequence goes on from CAVRVV010000011.1 coordinate 129,138, forward strand.
TGTTGACCGCGGGCCGCAGGTTGACGCCGAGCTTGCAGAAATTGAGGCTCGCCTTGGAGCGCCTGATCGAGCGCCAGTTCGGACAGCGTGACCAGGTCGCCCTCGCTGGCGCCGGGCATGAACGCGCTCGGCTCGAGCACGCCGTTCTGCGGATGCCTCGCGCGGGAATAGGCTTCGACGCCGATGAGCTGTTTTTTGCGCAGGTCGATTTTCGGCTGATACCAGAACTCGATCCAGCGGTTGCGCAATGCGTCGCGAAGATCGACGCGGCCGGCGACCGCCGGCGGCTCGCCGAGTCGCAGTTCCTGCAAGACTTTCAGGACCACGCTGGTCTCGAACGGCTTCTTGAGAACGGGCAGCATGCGCAAGATGATGCTGCTCGCCGATGCTCTTGACGTGGGCGAGCACGGCCGAGCCGCGGTTGCTCATGAGCTGTACGGCGCCGGTATAAGCGGCGCGCGAGAGCGCAAGGATGCACTCGATGGCGTCGGCCAATTCGAGCGCGATGTTGAGGAAGACGAGTTTCGGCTGGCGCTGGGTCAGCGCCGGCCGCACCGCCTGGCCGTCGGGAAGCTCTTCGGTATCGATGCCGGCGCCGTGCAGGACCAGCGACAGAAAATGCCGGATGCTGGCGTCGGTATCGACGACAAAGCAAAGCGGCGCGCGGGCCTCGGCGCTGGACGCGTCGGCCTCGGGTGTCGCGGCAATGCTGGCTGATTGCGCGGGTGTCGCGCCCATTTCCCGAATCCAAAGCGCCAACGTGACGGGAGCCGGCATCATTGGTGGAAATTTGTTAACTGTCGGTTTCGACGGCGCCGCGCAGGGCGCCGCCGCCCGATGCGGCGGAAGCGGACCGGACGGCGCCGGGCGCATGCCACCCGCATGATCCGTGCAATACCGCGTCCTTGCCGCTATGGTAGTTTCAAACGCAATTGCTTCGCCGCTGTGAGCGCACGGGGCGACAACCGAACGATGCCAAAGGGAGACGCCGATGCCCAAAAAGGATGCAAGCCTAAAGCTCAACCGCCGAAAATTCCTCACCGCGGCCGCCGTCGCCGGCGCCAGCGGTGCCGTCAGCCCCGCCAAAGCCGCAACCGCGGCGGATCCGCCAGCCAAGACTGCCGTCGGCGCTGCCGCCGAACGCCCATGTCGCCGCCGCCGAGACCGGCGCGGCGCCCTTGCCGTCGCGCGACAACGGCACGCCCGGTTCCGACTTCATGGTCGATGTGATCAAGACGCTCGACATCAAATATCTGCCGGCCAATCCGGCCTCGAGCTATCGCGGCATCCACGAGTCGCTGATCAATTACGGCAAGAACACGATGCCGGAATTCCTCACCTGCATGCACGAGGAATCCGGCGTCGCCATGTGTCACGGTTATTTCAAGGCGACCGGCAAGCCGCTCATGACCTTGGTCCACGGCGTGGTCGGGCTGCAGCACGCCGCCATGGCGGTCTACAACGCCTGGTGCGACAGGGTGCCGGTGTTGATCATGGGCGGCAACGATCTCGACGCCGCGCATCGCGCGCCCGGCGTGCCGACCTTCCATTCCGCGCAGGACATCAACGCCATCGTCCGCGACTACACCAAGTGGGACGATACCCCGGTGTCGCCGCAGCATTTCGCGCAATCCTTCGTGCGCATGTACAAGATCGCCACCACGCCGCCCTATGGCCCGGTGATGATGTCGCTCGATGGCGGCCTGCAGACGGAACCGATCCGCGAGGATGGCGAAAAGCTCTACATTCCGAAATTCTTCGCCAGCGCCCCGCCGCAGGGCGATTCCGGCGCGGTGAAGGAAGCCGCGCGGCTGCTCGCCAACGCCGAACGGCCGGTCATCGTGGTCGATCGCATGGCGCGCACGCCCGAGGGCGTCAAACGCCTGGTCGAGCTTGCCGAGCTGTTGCAGGCGCCGGTGGTCGACCAGGGCAACCGGATGAATTTCCCGAACACCCATCCGCTCAGCCGTCCGGCGACCGTGATCGGCCCGGCCGACGTGATCATCGGCTTGGAGCTGTCGGACTACTGGAACACGGTGAATGGCTTTATCGACAACGGCGACGACGGCATCGGCCGCAACACCACCAAGATCAAGCCCGGCACAAAACTGATCAGCATCAGCTCGACTGAATTGCTCACCAAGTCGAATTATCAGGATTTCCAGCGCTTCCAGAGCATCGACGTGTCGATGCCGGGCGATGCGGAAGCGACGCTGCCGGCGCTGATCGAAGCGGTGAAGTCGGCGATCTCCAGCGACCGCAAGGATGCGATGACCAAGCGTGGCGACGCCATCCGCGCCGCTCATGCCAAGGGGCTCGACGCCACCAAGCAGGCCGCCGCCATCGCCTGGGATGCGAGCCCGATCAACACCGCGCGTCTTGTCATGGAGACCTACGCGCAGATCAAGGACCTCGACTGGTCGCTGGTCTCGACGTCCGGCAATACCAGCAATTGGGCCAACCGGTTGTGGCCGATGGAGAAGCATCATCAGTGGCTCGGCTGGTCCGGCGGCTATGGTGTCGGCTACGGCGCGCCGGCCTCGGTCGGCGCGGCGCTTGGCAACCGCGACCAGGGACGCTTCTCGGTCTCGATCCAGTCCGACGGCGATTTGATGTATGCGCCCGGCGTGATGTGGACCGCGGCGCGGCACAAGATTCCGCTGCTCGCCGTGATGCACAATAATCGCGGCTATCACCAGGAGGTGATGCACGTGCAGCGGCTGTCGAACTTCCGCAACCGGGTCGCCACCATCGGCAACGATCTCGGACCCGTCGGCACCAGCATCATGAACCCGGACATCCAGTATCACGACCTGGCAAAATCCATGGGCTGGTGGGCCAAGGGGCCGATCACCGATCCGGCCGATCTCGGGCCGGCGATCAAGGAAGCGGTCGCCGTGGTCAAATCCGGCCAGCCGGCGCTGGTCAACGTGCTGACGCAGCCGCGCTGAGGAGAATGTCGATGCGTTTGGTTCAAGTTTCGGCCTTAGCCGTTGTCGTGTTGATGGGCTTTGCAGGGCAGGGCGATGCGCTCGCCGCTTCGGCGGAAAAGGGCAAGACCGCTTTCGTCCAGCACGGCTGCTGGCAATGCCACGATTACAATGGCCAAGGCTCTATCGCCACCAGCAACGGCAAGGTGATCGCGCGCACGCCATTGCCGCTCGATGCGTTCGTGAGCTTCGTGCGCACGAGCAACGGCCCGATGCCGCCATATCGTGCCCCGGTCCTGTCCGACGACGAGCTCGGCGATATCTACGCTTATCTGCAGTCGCTGCCGGAGCCGAAGGCGGTGAGCGACATTCCGCTCCTCAACAGCGGGACACGCACGCAATAGCGAGTTGCGAGCCAACAAGGGCGATCGGAGGATGACCGGCAAAGGCCAGATGCGGCTCGGCGCCTTCTTCAATCCGACCGGCCATCATGTGGCGTCGTGGCGGCATCCCCGCTCGCAGGCCGACGCCGGCATCAATTTCCAGCACTATCTCGAAATCACCCGCACCGCAGAGCGCGGCAAATTCGACATGGTGTTTTTGGCCGACAATCTCGGCGTGCGCCAGGCCCATATGGAGGCGCTGAGCCGCTCGGCGCAATATATCGCCAATTTCGAACCGCTGACGCTGCTCTCGGCGCTCGCCACCCACACCAGCCATATCGGCCTCGTGGCCACCGCCTCGACCAGCTACAACGAGCCGTTCCACGTCGCGCGCAAATTCGCTTCGCTCGATCATTTGAGCGGCGGCCGGGCGGGGTGGAATCTGGTCACCTCGGGCCAGGAGAACGAAGCGCGCAATTTCAGCCGCGAGAAACATTATGAGCACGGCGGGCGCTACGACCGGGCGCGCGAATTCGCCCGCGTCGTCCTCGGCCTGTGGGACACTTGGGACGACGATGCATTCGTGCGCGACAAGGAAACCGGGCAGTTCTTTCATCCCGAAAAACTTCACAACCTCAACCATCGCGGCGAGCATTTTTCCGTGCTCGGCGCGCTCAATATTCCGCGCTCGCCGCAAGGCCATCCGGTGATCGTGCAGGCCGGCGGCTCCGACGACATGATCGCGGTGGCCGCCGAATTCGCCGAAGTGATTTTTTGCGCGCCGCTGACGCTTGAAGCAGCTCAAAAATTTTATTCAACGCTGAAGAGCCGCCTCGCGGCTTACGGCCGTGCGCCCGACGAAGTGAAGATCATGCCGGGCTTGAGCTGCGTCATTGGCCGCACCGATGCCGAGGCCGAGGAGAGCTACGAAAAACTCAACGCGCTCATCCATCCGATCGTGGCGCGCGAAATCCTCTCGATGGTGCTCGGCAATGTCGATCTGACGCCGTATCCGCTCGACGGGCCGCTGCCGGAGAACCTGCCGCGCTCGAACGCAAGCCTGAGCATTTTCCAGCAAGTCACCGAGATGGCGCGCCGCGAAAAGCTTTCCATCCGCCAGGTTGCGACACGGGTGGCCGGCGCCCGCGCCAAGGCGGTGATCCGCGGCTCGCCGCAAACCATTGCCGATTACATGGAGGAATGGTTCCGCAAGGACGGCTGCGACGGTTTTAACATCATGCCGCCGTTCCTGCCGGGCGGGCTCGATGACTTTGTCGCGCTGGTGATCCCTGAATTGCAGCGGCGCGGCTTGTTCCGCAACGAATACGAAGGCAAGACCTTGCGGGAAAATCTCGGCCTCAAGCGTCCCGCAAGCCGCTACGCCGAGCCGCCACAACAGCCGCGTGCCGCGTCGGGAGGGTAATGGTGATCAGCGTCAAACGATTGGGTCATGCCACGCTGACGACGCCGGATATCGAGCGGCAGATCGCCTATTACACCGAAGTCGTCGGCCTTTCCCTGGTCGAGCGGACCAAGGATCACGCCTTTCTTGCCTGTAAGATGGGGCTCGAGGCGATCGCGCTCGAGCCGGGCAGGGGCAATGCGCTATCGCGCCTGGCATTCCAGGTCGCGCCGGAGACCGATCTCGGCGAAGTTTTACATGCGCTTGCCAAAGACGGCGTGAAGGCCGAGCGGGCGGGCGGCCTATCGCCGGGCGTCGCCGAGGCCGTGGTGTTCACCGATCCGAAGGGCACCAAAATCGAGATTTTTTCCGACTACGTGTTTGCCAAGGACGACGGCGGCACCGCAGGTATCATGCCGCTGAAACTCGGCCATGTCGCCTATCGGGTCGACGACGTGCAGAAAATCGTCAAATTCTATTGCGACGTGCTCGGCTTTCGCGTCTCCGATTGGCGCGACGACACGTTTGCCTTTCTGCGCTGCAATACCGATCACCACACTGTCAATTTCGTCCACGACGCCGAGCCGCAGCTCCATCACATCGCGTTCGAGGTCAAGGACTGGGCCGAAATCCAGCGCGCGGCGGAAACGCTCGCCCGCCACGACATCCATCTGGTCTGGGGCCCGGGCCGCCACATCATCGGCCACAATATCGCGATCTATCACCGCAACGCCGATAAGGTGCGCGTCGAGTTCTTCTGCGAGATGGACCAGATGAAGGACGAGGCGCTGGGCTATTTCGACCCGCGGCCGTGGCACCAGGACCGGCCGCAGCGGCCGAAAGTGTGGGGGCCGGATACGTTGCGCAACTATTGGGGTTACGGCTCCGAGCGCATCATCCGCGGCTATCAAACCATAGAGTAGTACACGCTGCCGTGATTGCGCCGCGCGCTTGGCCCGCGGCATTTGTGATTGGCGCGTGTTGCGCGAAGCGGCTTAAAAGCCCATCTGGACAAAGCGGGCCGCATGGCGCGCAACGGAGGAAACCCATGGCTTCCAGCAAGTGGACGATTGCCGGAGCGCTGCTTCTGATCCCGGCTCTCGGCTTTGCGGTGAACCTGTTTGCGGTGAACTTGGCGTCCGCGCAGGAGCCGGCCGTATCCATCCCGCCGCCGGCGCAGGACGCGACCGCTCCGGCCGGTGCCGCCACGCAGACCGTCGTTCTCGCCGGCGGCTGCTTCTGGGGCGTGCAGGCGGTGTTTCAGTACACCAAAGGCGTCACCGGTGCGGTCTCGGGCTATTCCGGTGGCACCAAGGAAACGGCGCACTACGAGATGGTCGGCACCGAGCGCACCGGACATGCCGAGTCGGTGCAGGTGACGTTCGATCCACGGCAAATCTCCTACGGCAAGGTTCTACAGATCTATTTTTCCGTGGCGCACAACCCGACCGAGCTCAATTATCAGGGCCCCGATAGTGGTCCGTCCTATCGTTCGGCGATCTTCTACGCTAACGACGAGCAGAAGCGGATTGCGGAGGCCTATATCGCCCAGCTCGATCAGGCCCACGTCTTCAAGGCGCCGGTCGTGACCAAGCTCGAAGCCTTCAAGGGTTTTTATCCGGCCGAGGACTATCACCAGGATTTCCTGGTGCTGCACCCGACCTATCCGTACATCGTCATCAACGATCAGCCGAAAGTCGGCAACCTGAAGCGGCTGTTCGCCGATCAATATCGCGACACGCCGGTCACCGTGATGGCGTCGAACAAGCCCAGCCAATAAGTCTCGCCAAAGTTCCGGTTTCCGCACTGCAAAAAGCGCCAAATCGGCCGCGTCCCGCTTGGGGGCGCGGCGCGCGACCTTTGATCTATAGCCATCGGCGCCGGCCTGACGTATCGTGGCCAAGGGAGATTGGGCGACAACAAGCCCGCTCCGCGACAACGAGGAAACGGGGAGGGAAGCCAAATGGCTATGGCAACGACGATCGGGGCGCTGCCCGAGGCAGAACATAGCAAGCAACTGCGCAAAGCGGTCATCGCTTCGACGGTGGGCACCGCGATCGAGTGGTACGACTTTTTCCTTTACGGCACCGCGGCCGGTCTGGTGTTCGGTAAGCTCTACTTCCCCAATTCGGATGTCCTGGCGGGAACGCTGCTTGCCTTCGGCACTTATTTCATCGGCTTCGTCGGCCGGCCGATCGGTGCCGCCATTTTCGGCCACTACGGCGACCGCATCGGCCGCAAGGCGACGCTGATCGCCACGCTGCTGTGCATGGGATTGGCGACCTTCGCCATCGCCTTCGTGCCCACGTATTCATCGATCGGCATCTGGGGCGCGGTGCTTTTGACCGTGCTGCGCATGATTCAGGGCATCGGCGTGGGCGGCGAATGGGGCGGCTCGGTGCTGTTGGCCATGGAATGGTCGCGCACCCACGGTCATCGCGGTCTGGTGGCCTCGTGGCCGCAATTCGGCGTGCCCTGCGGGCTGTTGTTGTCGAATCTCGCGATCCTTGCGTTTAGCGCCTGGTCGGGCGACGAATTCCTGACGTGGGGTTGGCGCGTTCCGTTTGCGCTCTCCATCGTCCTGGTCGGGATCGGCTTGTGGATCCGGCTCGGCATCCTCGAGACGCCGGTGTTCCAGCAGCTCCTGGACAACGACAAGATCGAAAAGGCTCCGATCGTCGAGGTCATCAAGAAGCAGCCGTCGCCGATCCTCTGGTCGGCGTTGCTGCGGCTATCCGAACAGGCGCCGTTCTACGTCTTCACCGCTTTCGTCTTCGCCTACGCGGTCGGCACTCTGAAGATGGATCGCAACTTCATCCTGTCTGCGGTGATGGCGGCGGCCTGCGTGTCGTTCTTCACCATCCCGCTCGCCGGGCATTTCTCCGACCTGATCGGACGCAAAAAGATGTATCTGATCGGCGTGGTGACGATGGGTGCGTTCGGGTTCCTGTATTTCGGCATGGTGGATACGGCGGTGCCGGCACTGGTGTTCATCGCCATCGTGCTGTCGCTCATCCCGCATGACATGCAGTACGGGCCGCAGGCGGCGCTGATTGCCGAGTCATTTACGCCTCGCCTGCGCTATAGCGGCGCCTCGCTCGGCTATCAGTTGGCGTCGATCATCGCCGGCGGTCCGGCGCCGTTGATCGCGACCTGGCTGTTCGCAACCTACCATTCGGGTTATGCGATCTCCGTCTATATCGCCGTCCTTGCCGTCATCAGCTTCATCGCGACTCTGATGATGCCGGACTTCACCGGCAAGGATATTTCAGCGAGCGCGTATAGCGAGGACTAACAGACGGCCTTCCGGGCGAGCGTCATGGCTCGCCCGCAAAAAGCTTAGAGCCCGGTTCCGGCCACTGCCGGAACCGGGCTCTTGCTTTGTGCGACTCTCGGCATTGGGTTGTCTAAAGCACCGCGCCGCTTTGCGGATCGATCAGGTGCATGCGGTCCATATCGGCGTAGAGCCGCATCTGTTCGCCCGGACCGGTCGCACTGCCGGGATCGACTCTGCCGCAGATTTCCTGACCGTCGACGGTGAAATACACCATGGTTTCCATGCCCATCGGCTCGACGACGTCGAGCGTCGCCGCGAACTCGCATTGCAGGTCGCGATCGTTGCGCCGCGGCTCGGTGATGTGCTCGGGGCGGAGCCCAAATACCAGTTCCTTGCCGGTCAGCGCCTGGTAGCGGGCCGACTGCGATGCCGGCACCGGCAGACTGACCGCATCGGAAAGGCGCACGCGCAGCCCGACACCGTTCTGCTCCAGGCGGCAGCGCATGAAATTCATCGCCGGCGAGCCCATGAAGCCCGCGACAAAAAGCGTTTTCGGATGATGATAGAGCTCCTGCGGCGTCGCGATTTGCTCGATGCGGCCGTTATTCATGACCACGACCCTGTCGGCCAAAGTCATCGCCTCGACCTGATCGTGAGTGACGTAGACCGTGGTGGTCTTGACCAGCTGATGGACGCGCTTGATCTCGGTGCGCATCTGCACGCGCAGTTTGGCATCGAGGTTCGACAGCGGCTCGTCGAACAGAAACACTTTTGGATTGCGCACGATGGCCCGTCCCATCGCCACGCGCTGGCGCTGGCCGCCGGACAGCGCTTTCGGCTTGCGGTCCAACAACTCGGTGATGTCGAGAATGCGCGCGGCATGATCGACGCGCTTGCGAATCTCTTCCTTGGGGAATTTGCGCAGTTTTAGCCCGAACGACATGTTCTCGAAGACCGACATATGCGGATAGAGCGCGTAGTTCTGGAACACCATCGCGATGTCGCGATCCTTCGGCGGCCGGTCGTTGACGACCTCGCCGCCGATATAAATGTCGCCGGAAGTGACTTCCTCGAGGCCCGCGATCATGCGCAGCGTCGTCGACTTGCCGCAGCCGGACGGGCCGACCAGCACGACGAATTCGTTATCCGGGATGTCGAGGTTGATGCTGCGCACGACTTCGACATTGTCGAAGCGCTTGACCACGTTACGCAACGCGACTTCGGCCATGTTCGTCAACCCTTCGTGGCGCCCGAGGTGAGGCCGGCGATGTAGTAGTCCATGAGGAACGCGTAGATCACCAGCGGGGGCGCGGCGGCGACCAGCGCGCCGGCCATCAGCATTCCCCATTTATAGACGTCGCCGCGAATGAGGCTCGTCACCGTGCCGACGGTCAGCACCTGCTGGTCGGCGGAATAGAGGAACGCCATCGGATAGACGAAAGCCGCCCACGACACGGTGAAGGCAAAAATCATCGCCGCGATGATGCCGGGCAGCGCCACCGGGATGAAGATCTTGGTGAGCATCTGCATGTGGCCGGCGCCGTCGATCAGCGCCGCCTCGTCGAGCTCCTTGGGGATGGACTGGAAATAGCCGATCATGATCCAGGTGCAGAACGGCACGGTGAGCGTCGGATAGACCAGGATCATGCCCCAGTAGGAGTTGAGCAGTCCGACCGCCTTGACGATCTGGAACAGCGGGATGAACAAGAGCGTATCGGGCACCAAATAGGTCAGGAAAATTCCGGTCGCCAGGATGCTCGAGCCCCAGAACTTCATGCGGCCGAGCGAGAATGCGGCCAGCACGCTGACCACCATGGTGATGGCGACCACGCTGACCGTGACGATGATGGTGTTCTTGAAGAAGATCAGAAAGTCGGTCTGCGTCAGCAGGATCTTGAATTGATCGAGCGTGAAGCCGTCGGCGACGATCCACGGATTGGTCGCCATATGCGCAACTTCCGCGTCGCTCTTGAGCGCGGTGACGATCATGTAATAGGGCGGGATCAGAAAGAAGATGGCGAAGATCACCAGGAACACATACGAGGTGATCAGCGCCCAGCGGCGATTGCGGCTGAGGCTGGCGCGGACACCGAGACGTTGCGGGGCGCTTGCGGCGACGGCAGCAGTGCTCATCCGATTTCCCTGCCGCGCTTGCGCACGCCGCGCAGGATGAAGATCGCCGCGAACGCGAGGATCGGGAACATGAACAGCGAGGTGGCGGCGCCGAGCGGCAGGTCGCCGGAGCGGATGCCCAGCATGAAGGAGTAGGTCGCGAACACATGCGTCATGTTGCGCGGCCCGCCCGCGGTCATGATCTGCACGATGTCGAAATTGGCGAACGTGACGATGAGCGAGAACAGCACGGTGATGGCGATGATGTTGCGCATCATCGGCAGCGTGATGTGGACGAATTTCTGCCAGGCACTGGCGCCGTCGATGGACGCGGCCTCATAGAGCTGCTCCGGCACCGATTTGAGCGCCGCCAGATACATGATCAGGAAAAACGGCGCGCCGTACCAGACATTCACGAGAATGACGGAAAAACGTGCCCAATAAGGGCTGCTCAGCCACGGGACTTCCTCGAAGCCGAGGCTTGTGAGGATGTAGTTGAACGCCGAGTGCGTCGGATCGAACAGCCACCACCAGCCGAGCGAGGAGAGCGCCAGCGGGATGACCCACGGCACCAGCAGCATGCCGCGCCACTTGCGCTGGCCCTTGACCGGCAGGTTGTTGATCAGGTGCGCGGTGATCAGCCCGATCAGCGCTTTGAAGAACACGGCGCTGAGCGCAAAGATGGCGGTCTGCTCCATCACCATCCAGAACACGTCGCGCGACAACAGGAAGCTGAAATTGCCGAGCCCGATGAAGCGGGTCTGCGCCTTGTTCAACATCGACAGATAGATCGAGTAGCATGCCGGATAGAGCACGAGGCTCGTGATGATGACGATCAGCGGCAGGCACATCAGGAAGGCAACGGTCGAACGGCGGCGCATGAACAGCCGCAAGTTCCGGTTTGCCGACGATTGCGGGCTTACGCCTTGAAGTCCCGGAGACCGAATCCCTGGCGACCGAATCCCTGGTGACCAAGTCTGGACGGTGTCTGCCATTCACGCCGCTGACCCTTTCGGATCAGCCTCCCATCGCGTTTGACACATGCCGGCCCCCAAGGCCGGCATGTGGAGTATCGGCGAACCGGAACGGGCTTTAGCGCGCCAAAGTCTTAGGCGCGCCAAAGTCCTTACGCGCGTAATGTTCCTTCGAGCTCGTTCTCAGCCCACTTGATCACGGCATCGATCTTCTCGTTGCCCTGAGTGACCTTGGCGACCATCACGGTGTTGATCGCCTGGTTGTAGATCTGGGCGCCGACTTCCGAGCGCGCCGGCGCTCCGGCCATGGAGGTCTGCTCGTCGCCCCGCGGCGGATAGCCGTAGACAGTGCCCACCGGTGGCTCGACGATCTTCCAGGTGTCGAGGTCGTACATGGTCTTGAACGACGGCAGGTCGTAGCCGAACGACGCCTGGACCAGTTGGGCGACCGATTCCTTCTGCGAGATATAGGTCAGCAGGTCTTTCGCCGCGGCCTTGTTCTTCGAGAACGACCACAAGCCATAGAACTGCGGCAACTGCCCGACGAACCGGCCCTTCGGGCCCTTCGGCATCGGGTGGGTCCAGCAATTCGCCGCCACCGTCGGATTGTCGCGCTTGGCGACCGCCCAGGCGCTCGGCGGGTTCATGATGTTGGAGCCCTTGCCGGAAATCAGCCAGCGGTTATTGCCGGCGTCGTCCCAGGCGTAGACTTCCGGCGGGTTCACCGCCATCAGCTTCTTCATGTATTCGAGCGCCGCGCGGGTCTCGTCGGAGTTGATCTTGATGTTGTCCTTGGCGTCGACCATGACCACGCCGTAGGAATTGAACAGCGCGCCGACCCAGTCGACCGCGTCGGAGGTCTGGCCCATGGGCAAGCCGACCGGGAAGCCGGCGGCGTGCAGCTTTTGCGCCGCCGTCAGATAGGTGTCCCAGGTCCAGGTATCGGTCTTGGCCTTGTCCCATTTCGCCTCGTCGGCCGGGAATATGTCCCGCACGTCGATGCCGGCGTGCTGTTGGAACAGGTCGAAGCGCGAGCAGCACGGTTTGACCTGGCTGCCGACCGCGGTCGGGATGCCGCGCCAGGTGCCTTTGATCTTGGCCAGATATTCGGCGACCGGGCTGATCGGGCCGTATTGCGAGGTGAGCTTGGCGACGACGTCGTCGAGCGGCTCGAGCACGTTCTGGTGGATACGGACGTTCCAGTCGCGGTGAGACATGATGTCGTGGCCGGTGCCGGCTTGGGCTTCGGCGGCCGCGGTCAGCTTGTCCTTTTCACCCTGCGAGGTGATGTAGTCGATCTTGACCTCGCAATTGTTCTTGGCGCCCCACTCATTGCAGAGCTTGGTGAAGGTGTTGTTGGCGCCGGGTACCCAATGGTCCCAGACGCCGAGCGACAGCGAGCCTGCGGCGTAGCTGTCTTTGACATAAGGCGCGGCAATGGCCGCGACGGAACCGAGCGCCGCGCTTTTGAGAATGTTGCGGCGGGTAGGGGAGTTCAGGCGTGATTGGGTCATCGAGTCCTCCGTTTGGCCGCCATATTTTTTCTAAGCTTATTGGCGTGGCCGAAAACATACTCTCATCGCGGGTAGCCGGCTAGAGCGCCTTTCGTTCAAAGCGAAGCGGTTTCTGCGACTTTTGCCCATGTTTGTGGCAGGTCTTGCGCCAATCATGGCGCGTTGACGCGGGCGTGTGGATGGCGACCGGTCGTGCTGCGCTTTCGCGCCAAGCCCTCACGTTAAACATTTGAAAGAGTTGACATATCTTCTTCATAGCCCGAGCAGCCTTGGCAGCGGGGTAGGATGGGTTGAGCGGCAGCGAAACCCATCATCTTTCGCCGAGAAGATGTCATCGACGAGAAGACGCAAGCGGCGCTCAGCCGGATTGGCCGTGAAGAAAAAGCTGCCGCCGCAGATGAAATTTCGCCGATAGTTCGTTACCGCGCGAGCATGGCACAGCTGAAGGCGATGGGTTTCGCGGAGCCTGTCATCGGGCCGGCCACTTCGGGCCGGACCCGTTGGCTCAACCGATCCTACGGGCTTGGCTGTGCGCGAGACCGGCGTTCAGTTTACCGCGCGTGCATGGACGATCTCGCGTGCCGCCACCGGTCGCACGTCGGACGCATCAAGGGTGACGACCGCAACCGTATCGCCGGAGAGCGTCGTGAACTCGACCTCGTAGCCCTCGCCTTGCTGGTGCACCAGCACGACGGTGCCAACGTCGCCAGCAGCAAGCCGCTCCGTGGGCAGATCACGTTTCAACACGACGAGGTCCAGCTCATCGATCATCGGGTCACGATCCTTCTCGGCACCAACGTCACCAAGCGCGGGCCGGCTTCCTGCAACTCCACGAACCATACCACACGTACCATCGGGGCGCGACCGTCAGGCGCGGATAACGGGCCGTCGATCTCGTATCTGGTGCCGAAGCGGGTTTGGCGCGATGCGGTGATATCGTTTGCCTGTGCATGGGCAATGACGGCATCGCGCAACACGCGCCAATGCTGGGCGCTAAAGCCGTACCCTTCGAGGAAGCGCGCCTTGGCGCGCCCACCGGAGTGGCGGGCGCTCAACAGATAGTCCACGATCTTGGCCTCGGGGACAACCGCACGATCCAGATGGGGCAGCCGCGGCATGCATCTTCGCCCAGAATATCGCTAGCACCTTCAATTGGTAGCGATGCAAACCGCAAAGCGCAATTCGCGCGAGGTTTGCGGTAGGGCGGATTAGCCCACGGCATTGTGATATTTAGCGCGTAGGATGGGTTGAGCGGCAGCGAAACCCATCATCTTTCGCCGAAACGATGTCATCGACGAGAAGACGCAAGCGGCGCTCAGCCAGATTGGCCGTGAAGAAAAAGCTGCCGCCGCAGATGAAGTTTCGCCGATAGTTCGTCACCGCGCGAGCCTGGCACAGCAGAAGGTGATGGGTTTCGCGGAGCCTGTCATTGGGCCGGCCCGGGGTCCCCATCGCGCTCGCGCGATGGGCTGCCCCGCTTCGGGCTGGGCCCGTTGGCTCAACCGATCCTACGAGCTGAAGAAACCATGTCGCAGCAATTCGGCGCCCGCGGCAATGACCGCGATCAACACCAGCTTCTCGAATGTCTCAGGTGCAATTTTATCGCGCATATGTTGTCCGGCGTGCATGCCGAGCACGACTGGCAACATCGCAGCCGTCGAGACTGCAACGTCAAGCCAATTGAACTGGCGGCTGGCGGTCAGAAGAATGGCCAGCAAGCCCGCGGAAACGACGAGATACAGCGACGCTTCCTTTGTGAAAGCCTTTCCGCGCAGTCCCTTTGCAAGCAGAAATATGAAAACAAGCGGTCCCGGCATCGCAGCGATAGCTCCCAGAATCCCGCCGAAAAATCCGAATGTGATGCCGGTTGGTAGAACCAAGCGAGACTGAAGCTGCAGCTTCGGCGCGAGCAGCGTGATGCCGCCGACACCGATAACCACCAGGCCTGCAATAATCTCTGCAACGTTCGCATCGAGCGCCAACAGGACGCGAACGCCAAGGAAGAGACCGGGAATCATGCCGAGAATCACCGGTATCAATTGCATGAGGCATTGTCCGGTCTTTCCGCCCTCCAGCGCCTGCGGCACGTTGCTGAAGATCAAAGGCATGCTGAGCAGCATGACCGCTGATTTGACGTCGATGAACAGCGACAGCAGCGGCAGCGCGACGATTGGCATGCCGACCCCGATTATCCCCTTCAGGAGGCCGGCGACGATCAGGCTGCAAAACACGGCAGCAATGACACTTGCTGGCTCGGAATAAAGGATGTGGATCAACATGACGCATTCTTGCCGCGAGCTTCGCAATTGTCTCGCGCGAACGGTTCGATCCATGCCGAACTGTCTTCGATTGATATGCTTGCGGTATCGGCGATAGGGTTAAGGATGGTCGCGGCGGCAAATCTGGTGGAAGTGGCCGCTCTCGTGGGTGACACTGCGCGAGCGACGATGCTGAACGCTCTTATGGGCGGCCAGTGGCTGACGGCCACTGAGCTTGCCTACTGCGCCAATGTCTCTCGCTCGACGGCGAGCGGCCACCTGAGCAAGCTGGTTGCCGCGCGGCTATTGACTGTCACGCGCAAGCGCCGCTTCAGCTATTATCGGATCGCGTCCCCGCTGGTCGCGACAATGCTGGAGAGCATGAAGGTCGTCGCCGCCATGGAGGTGCCGCCTCGCCATCGGCCGCGGTCGGCTAACGACGATGCACTGCGTTTTGCCCGAAGTTGCTACGATCACCTGGCTGGCCAGGTCGGAGTCGCCGTTACCGATGCGCTCGTGGCCATGGGGCACATCGTACTCACCGATGAAGGCGGTGAGGTCACGTCTTCGGGCGGGCGTTTCCTTGCCGCGTTCGGCGCTGATCTCAGCCCGCGGACTCGGCGGATTTTCTGCCAGCCTTGTCTCGACTGGAGCGAGCGTCGTTATCACCTCAAGGGACTCGTCGGCGCTCGAATTCTGGATCGGCTATTGGAGCTCGGCTGGCTCAAAAGTGTGTCGGGCAGCCGTGCGCTCCAACTGACCTCGTCTGGAAGGGCGGGCTTGTCCGAAATCTTCCAGATCGAGATCAACAACGAGGGCGTGCCAACCGGTCCATTATGCGACCCACGGCGGCTGACAGCTTAAGACTCGTTTGGTTTTTGTGCTATGCTAGGAGCAAATGGGTTGCCCAGAACGAGACGACGATGAAAGACTACAATCGGCCTGATCTCGTGCCCACGGTCGAACGAGCCGAGGCCGAGATACTACGGATTGTGCGGACGATTGCACCAAGCGCGAGTTTAGACCGAGCTGGACCCCTTGATTTTGGAAAGGGTGCTTATTGGGTATGTACCATCAAGACCGAGACGGATGATGAGCGCGACCGAATTGTTAAACTTGCTCAGGAGGAAGAATTTTTTCTTCGGCTTCGCAATGCTGCAATCGACGCTGGCTTTGCCCCGCGCGCCTTTGGCGTCGAATCGCAGGAAACGGTTGATCGCGACTACAAGGGAAGCTGGGGATTGGCGTTGAAATGATGACGCCCCGTCTTAGCCCGTAGCACGTAGGATGGGTTGAGCGGCAGCGAACCCATCATCTTCCTGAAATGCCGCCGCCGCGGCGATGGGTTTCACTCCGTTCAACCCATCCTACGGGCTATGGTCATGCCACTTTCAGGGGTGGGCCCACCAATGCCATTCCGAATGGTAGCCAAAACGCTGGGTCCGTCGGCGCCATCGCGTTTGTCTTCGTGATTTCCAAGAAGAACGCCTCCGCTTGACCCGCGGGTGTGAACGCGAAATCGATCCGTCCCGGCCCCTCGCTTACGTTGACCCAGCAGTGTGGTAATCCACGCGGCCCGAAGGCCGAGTCGCCCGGTCCCAGCAGGTATCGCTCGTTGCCAATTTCGACAATGTATTCACCCTCAATGACGTGGAACCACTCGTCCTGATCGCGATGTAGATGTCGAGGAGGACCGCCTTTGGCATGGTGTGCAATCTCGACCACCAGAAATGCCCCGTTGCTATCCGCAGTCGTGACCTTGAAAGAAAGGGTGCCGATACCAACATCGCGATGCGCTGCGTGTCGATCGCCGTCACGTGCGACCTTAAATGGCCTCATCGGGGTCGTTCCCATTGACTGACTCCTCCTCTCGTTCCGACGGCCTCTGATGTGACATGCAGGATACAGACTACGGGCGTGTACGGCTCGGCCATATCAGCACGGTAGGATGGGTTGAGCGGCAGCGAAACCCATCATCTTTCGCCGAAGCGATGTCATCGACGAGAAGACGCAAGCGGCGCTCAGCCAGATTGGCCGTGAAGAAAAAGCTGCCGCCGCGGATGAAGTTTCGCCGATAGTTCGTCACCACGCGAGCATGGCACAGTTGAAGGTGATGGATTTCGCGGAGCCTGTCATCGGGCCGGCCACTTCGGCCGGACCCGTTGGCTCAACCCATCCTACGGGCTGCATTGGGGTTAGGTATAATAATTCAGGGTCTCGTCACCGGCGAAGTAAAAGCCAATCCCGCCCCCGTCTCTAGCCTCTTTGTCTTCGTAGAATTGCCGACACCATCCGGTCTCGCGGGAATTGCCAAAAACATCCGAGTAAACGATTTTTCCCCAAAACAGTATGCGGCCTTCCCCGGCGGCGGCCAACTCACGTTCCTGTTTGGTGAGAGGAAATTGAATAGCATAATCGTCCTCACTGATAGTGCTGTTGCCGCTCACGACGACACCCGTTTGCACCGCCAGTCTCCCGGCATCGGTCATCGCGGGCCATTGCTGACTTGGCCAATATTTGGCCATGCCATGCAATTCATTGATGATTGCCGGCGTCCGCCCGTGATTATAAAAATTAAATTTAATGGTAGAGCGCGTTCCGGCTGTAGTGAGGGTATGTTCACGCAGTTCATGTTTGAGGGTCAGGGCGAGAAAGAGATAAGCGCGTTCTACGCGGGGGATGTGATTGGCAGCTTTCTGAGAAGCTCTAGCCGAGCGAATAGCCGCGTAAGTAGTACGCCGCATTTCCTTGGCGGAAATTCTCATATAGCAAGCTTGGAAGCTAAAGGCGATCAACTGCAAAACGAATATACCGAACGTAACGATACCAACAATCACCAAATCGCCAGTGTAATCGACAAGTTTTTGATCCTGAGTCGCTTTCAATCGCGCGTTGGCGGCATCCTTCTCAGCGGCGGCCTTTTGTTCAGCGGTGGGTACAACATTTACCGTGACCGGGTCATTTGGGCTGCCTCGCTGATCGGGAGCGGCGCTTTGTTCGGTTTTTGGAGCTTGACTGACAGGAGGCTGATGCCGTGGCCGTCCTAAAGAATCCGATGTTGGCCTGCACCCGGTTCCGCAGACACCGAGTTAGGTGTTTTGATGGAACCGGAGGTGAGTCATGGAGAGACGGAAGTTTACACGCGAGTTCAAGCTTGAAGCTGTGCGGCTGATCAAAGAGCGTGGCGTCTCGTATGCCCAGGCCTCGCACGATCTCAGTGTGCATCAGTCACAGCTACGCGGTTGGGTGAAAGCGCTTGCGGATGATCCGCAGCATGCGTTTCCCGGCCAAGGTCAGATGAAGCCCGAACAGTTGGAGATCGCGCAGCTCAAGCGCGAGTTGGTCAGGCTGAAGGCCGAACGAGACATCCTAAAAAAAGCCGCGGCCTACTTCGCGAAGGAATCGACGTGAAGTTCGGATTCATTGCGAAGCACCGGGGGATCTGGCCGGCGGGATGGTTGTGCGAGGCGCTCGGTGTCTCGCGGGGTGGGTTCTATGCCTGGCTGAGGCGACCGCGCAGTCCACGCAGCCGGAGCGATGAAGAGCTCGGTGCCAAGGTTCGAGCGAGCTTCCTCGCCAGCGATCGAACCTACGGCGCCAGGCGGGTGTGGCACGACATGCTGGCGGAGGGTGTGTCGTGCGGTCTGCATCGGATCGAGCGATTGATGCGATTACAGGCCCTCAAAGCCCGTCCGCGACGGCGGCGACTGCCGCCCGATCTGGGTGAGCGGCAGGTCGCCGCCGTCGCTGCCAACGTGCTCAACCGCAGCTTCGAAGCGCCCGCTCCCAACCGCAAATGGATCGCCGACTTCACCTATGTGTGGACAGCGGAAGGTTGGCTCTATGTGGCGGCAGTCATTGACCTGTTCTCCCGACGCGCGGTTGGCTGGTCGATGAGTGCTGAGATGACGGCCCAGTTCGTCACCGATGCCCTGGTGATGGCGATCTGGCGGCGAGGCAAGCCCGATGCGCTACTGCATCACTCCGATCGCGGTAGCCAGTACACCAGCGAGCAGTTCCAAAAGCTCATGGCCGATCATGGCGTCATCTGCTCGATGAGCCGTTCAGGCAATGTCTGGGACAATGCGGCGATGGAGAGCTTCTTCTCCTCGCTGAAGACCGAGCGCACAGCACGCAAGACGTATCGGACGCGCGACCAGGCCAAGGCTGATGTGTTCGACTACATCGAATGCTTCTATAATCCGAAGCGTCGGCACTCGACGCTTGGATATCTAAGTCCTGTGGAGTTCGAGATGAAGGCGGGATTCGCTTAAGCGGGTGTCAACCGAACCGGGTGCAGGCCAGTTCTCGCGCTTCGATGTCGTGGCCATAGACAATAAAAACCTTGTTGTTGGACAGGCTCACAATGTCTTTAGAGGATGATCCACTGGCGACGGTGACGGGATCGGTCGTGCCGCAAAGCCCCTTCACCTTAAGGACGGTTTCCGTGTCCTTGCCCTGCCAGACGATTTTCCCCTTGTCATAAACGTTCGCAATAGCGCCATCGGCCAAGCGAAACTGTCGCCCATAGGGGATTTCCTTGGTTGTAAACCCGATGTTGTGGGCTTGGAGTAGTGTTTGCATCTCGCTGGGCGTCGTCATTGAGGAACTATGCCCTCCAAACGAGCAACCCTCAAGCCGCGCAATCGGCCTCTTCCAAGGTGGCATCGTGATTTCCTCAAAAGGGACCAATGACAAATTCAAAAAGGACCAGCGATGATGGAAAGGGGCCAGTACCCAAGCTCCGGAAGGAACATAACACGAACATACCTAGAAGTCAATTTGTGTCCTAGATTCAGGGACGATCTCTTGACAAGCGTCCCCATTACGGTTACCTACCCAAAATCCCGCTCGCGAAGGACGCCTTTCGCGAGGGTACTCCTTAGGGCGGAGCGGGAGCGGTTCTCGTCGAGCGCGGCGATACACTGCGCTCGCGGGCGGCTTGGGCATCGTCCCGTCCGGCGCGTGTCGGACTGCGAGGTGCTCGCTGCACTGGTGCCGGAGAGGGTCCTCCCGTTTGCATCCGGTGGTTCCAGGAAGCGCGGCCTGAGCCGAGCCGAGGTCAAAAACCTTGGATGCCGCGGTGGGGCGCCGAAAGGCGAGCGCGCCCGCTCCATGAGGTCCAAGGCTCAATGAAGTCTTGGGCCTCGGTCCTCCCACAAGGGGGAAAGGAGAAAGGACGCGCGCCGCATCTCTTCTCGATGCGGATCCTGCACGCGCCTATCGGCGCTCCGCCTCCCTTCTTTCGAGGGAGGAGTTTTTGGGCGACGCTTTTTGGCTTGGCTTTCTTGACGTAAGCAAAACTCGGATGCGAAGGGGCATCGCGACAACGAATGGACGCATTTCGGCCTCAAGTCGCTGTAGCCCGGATGGAGCGCAGCGTAATCCGGGAACGATCGACAGGCTGCATCGCCGCTCCCGGATTACGCTGCGCTCCATCCGGGCTACGGGTCGAGGCTCTGGCGCGGCCATTGCCGGCGCGCATCGATCTGATCCGGCGCGCGCAATGCGAACGCTCACAATCCGAGCAGGTGCGGCAGCCAGAGCGAGATCTCCGGGAAATAGGTCACCAGCATCAGCACCAAAAGCATGACGCCGTAGAACGGCCAGATCTTGCGCATGACCTGTTCGATCGTGACCTTTCCCACCGCGCAGCCGACGAACAAAATCGCGCCGACCGGCGGGTGGCACAGCCCGATGCCGAGATTGAGCATCATGATAATGCCGAAGTGCACCGGGCTGACGCCGAAATTCATCATCACCGGCAGCAGGATCGGCGTGCAGATCAGGATCGACGGCGCCATGTCGAGCAGGCAGCCGAGCACCAGCAACATGACGTTGATAAGGAGGAGGATGACGTTCTTGTCGCTGGAAATGGTGAGAAAGAACGCCGTGATCTTAGCCGGCATTTGCGTCAGCGCCATCACATAGCCGACGCTCGACGCGCAGGCGATGAGGGTGAGCACCATGGCGACGGTGCGCAGCGTGCGATGGATGAGCCGCGGCAGATCGCGCCAACGATAGTCGCGGTAGATGAACATGGTGACCAGGAACGCCCAGACGCAGGCCACCGCGCCGGCTTCGATGGCGGTGAATATGCCGCCCAAAATGCCGCCCAAAATGATGCCGAGCGTGATCAGGCCCCACAGCGCGTCGATGGTGATTTTCACCGCCTCGCGCAGCGGCACGGTCTGGCCGCGTGGATGGCTGTCGCGGTAGGCGATGATGAGGCAGAGCACGATCAAGGAAAAGCCGAGCAGCAGCCCCGGCACGACGCCGGCCATGAACAGCGAGATGATGGAAATCGTGCCGCCGGTGGCGAGCGAATAGATCACGGCGTTGTGGCTCGGCGGCACGAGCAGCGCCTGCACCGAAGCGGTGATGGTCACATTGGTGGCGAAGACGCGGGGAAAGCCGACTTTCTCCATTTGAGGAATCATCACCGAGCCGATCGCCGAGGTGTCGGCGACGGCCGAGCCGGAAATGCCGCTGAGAAAGGTCGTGGCCAGCACATTGACGACCGAGAGGCCGCCACGCACGCGGGTAAAACCGACCAGCACGTCGGCGAAGGCGACCAGGCGGCGCGCCATGCCGCCTTCGGCCATGATGGCGCCGGCCAGCACGAAGAACGGGATGGTCAGCATGGCGACCTTGCTGACGCCGTCGGAGATTTTCAGCATCACCGCTTCGAGCGGAATGCCGATCCACAGCGCGCCGGCGATGGCCGCGAGCGCCAGCGAATAGGCGATCGGCACGCCGATGAAGAAGCAGAAGAACATCGTGACCAGCAAAATGGCGACATCCATGGGCGCTGGCTCGTTTGGCTTCGCTCAGTGCAGTTGCGAGGCTTCGGGATCGGGCGGCATGCCGAACACCACGCGCTCGATGACGAAGAGCAGGAGAATAGCGCCGCCGACCGGGATCGGCAGATAGGTCACCCCGACCGAGAGCGAGGGAAAATCGGCGATGGTGTTGTACCAGGTCGCCGCCACCAGCTTGTCGCCGTAAACGATCATGAACAGGGCCATGGTCGCGACCAGGAGCTCGGCCAGAAGCTCGGTGAGCCTGCGCAGCGGCGGCGGGAACATTTGAACGAAGAACGACACGTTCATATGCAGCTGGCGGCGGTAGCAGGCCGCGGCGCCGATGAAAGTGAGTACGATGGTGAGCAGGACCGCGGTCGGTTCCGGCCACGATGCCGCGCTGTTGAGCACGTAGCGGGTGAACACCGCCCACGGGATCACCGCGGAAATCAGCACCAGCGCGGTGCCTGCGACCACGACGCAAACCAGATAGAGCGCGTCCATCAGCTTGCGATAGAGAAGCGCCAAATCTTCCTCCGAGGGGATGCGTGCTTCCGAAGGCGAGGGGGCGTTACCCGAAGTGCGTCATGCCGATTGGTTCGCGGACTACGAGACGTCCTGGATGCGCTTGATCGTTGCCGAGTACTTCGGCCCGTATTTGTCCCATACCGGCTTCACCGCGTCCTGGAACGGCTTCTTGTCGGCAACGTCGATGATCTCGTTGCCGGCGGCCTTGGCTTTGTCCAGCGCCGCCGCCTCGTATTTGTTCCACAGGTCGCGCTCTTCGGTCTGCGCCTCGCGGCTGAATTTCTTGACCAGCGCCTGGTCGTCCTTCGACAGGGCGTCCCAGGTTTTGCGCGAGAACACCAAGATCTCCGGCACGATCAGGTGCTGGGTGAGCGTGTAATATTTGGCGACGGTGTAATGATTGTCGAACACGTAGCTCGGCGGGTTGTTCTCGGCGCCGTCGACGACGCCGGTCTGCAGCGCGCTGAACACCTGGTCGTAGCCCATGGCGACGCCGTTGCCGCCGAGCGCGTTCATCATGTCGACGAACATCGGATTGCCGATGACGCGGATCTTCAAACCCTTCAAATCCGCTATCGTATGGACCGGCTTTTTGATGGTGTAGACGCTGCGCGCGCCGGCATCCATCCAGCACAGCCCGATCAATCCGGCCTTGTCGTTGTTGGTGACCTTGTCGAGGAGTTCGGTGCCGATGTCGCCGTCGATCACCTTCTGCATATGCGCGGTGTTGCGGAACAAAAACGGCAGATTGAACACGTTGAGCTCGTCGATCACCGGGCCGAGCGTGCCGACCGAGACGCGGGCGAGCTGAATGGCGCCGACCTGGGCCTGCTCGATGGCTTCCTTCTCGCCGCCGAGCTGCATCGAGGCAAACATCTGCACGCTGAGCCGGCCTTGAGTTGCCGCTTCGAGTTTCTTGCCGAGATTTTCCACCGCGACGACGGTCGGATAGCCGGCGGGATGCACGTCGGAGGCTTTGAGCGCCAGCTTCTGCTGCGCCATTGCGGGCGTGCCAAGATTTCCGGCGAGGCCGGCGACGGCAGTGCCTACGCCAAGACCTGCACCAAGACGAATGAATGCGCGGCGATCCATGTTTCTCCTCCCGCGAGTTTCCGCTTTGGCGGAACGTTGCACGCCTTTTCGAGCCGTTGAAGCTCCCGGCGGTCCATGTTATCAGGTCATACGATGACCAGATCAGCAAGGAGTGTCAAGCTTTGGCCGCCCGCTCCGTAGAGCAATTGCTGCCGACATTTCGGCCGCTTGTGGCGCCGCGCGGGCTGACGGATCAATTGGTCGCGCGCATTGCCGCCGACATCACCGGCGGCCGCCTGCCGCCCGGCTCAAAGCTGCCGACCGAGAAAGAGATGATGGCCGCGACCGGGGTGAGCCGCACGGTGGTGCGCGAGGCGGTGGCGTGCCTGCGCGCTGACGGTCTGGTCGTGGTGCGGCACGGCGTCGGCGCCTTCGTCGCCGCGGACGTGCGCCGGCCGTTTCGCATCGAGGTCGACGAGTTGGATTCGCTGCGCGAAGCGCTCGATGTCATGGAGCTGCGCGCCGGCGTCGAGATCGAGGCGGCGGGGCTTGCCGCCGAGCGGCACAATGGCGCGCACATCAAGAAAATCACCGAGGCTTACCGGCGCATCGAGGATGCCATCGGGCGCGGCGAGTCGGCGGTCGACGAGGACTTTTCGTTCCATTGCAGCATCGCCGACGCCACCGGCAATGCGCAGTTCAAGCGCTTTCTCGACTATCTCGGCCGGTTCATCATTCCGCGCCAGAGCATCCGCAAGAGTTCTTACGCGTATCGAGGATCAACGCGCTTATCTTAAGCGCATCCAAAACGAGCATATGGAAATCCTCGACGCCATCCGGGCCGGTACCGCAGCCACGGCGCGCGCCGCGATGCGGCGCCACCTCGTCGACAGCCGCAAGCGCTATCAGAAGCTCGTGGCCGAAATCGGCGGCGGTCCGGCGGCGGCCGCGTCGTCGTGAAATTTGCCAATCGCGAGGATTTTTCATGCAGACAGTTCTGGTGACGGGCGCGGCGGGCGGCATTGGCACGCGGCTGCGCAAGCTTCTCGACGGCGTCTATCCGCGCATGGTCTGGAGCGATATCCGCAAGCCGTCCGGCCTGGTAAAGCGCCAGACTTTCGTGCGGGCGGATCTCGCCGATCTTGCCCAGGTCGAAAAACTGGTCGACGGCGTCGACGGCATCGTCCATCTCGGCGGCGAGTCGGTGGAGCAGTCGTGGGACCGCATTCTCCAGGCCAATATCATCGGCTGCTACAACCTGTTCGAGGCGGCGCGGCGCAAGAAAGTCACGCGCGTCGTCTTCGCCTCGTCGAACCACGCGGTCGGCTTCTATCCGCGGCAGCGCAAGATCGGCACCGACGAGCCGGTGCGCCCGGATTCGCGCTACGGCGTCAGCAAAGCCTTCGGCGAAGCGATCGGCGCACTCTATGCCTATAAGCACGGCCTGCGGGTGACCTGCATCCGCATCGGCAACTTCGCCGACGCGCCGGTCGATCTGCGCCGGCTCGCCATCTGGATCAGCCCGGAAGATCTGGTGCAGCTCATCCGCATCGGCCTCGACCATCCGGACCTGCGCCACGAGATATTCTTCGGCGCGTCCCACAACGAGCGCAGCTGGTGGGACAACGAAGCGGCCTACCGTTACGGCTATCGCCCCACCGGCCGCGCCGAAAAATTCGCTGTCGCCGCGCTCGCCGCGCAAAAGAGGCTTGCCGCCGATCCGATCGGCGACTGGTACCAGGGCGGCCCGTTTTGCAGCGACGAATACGACAGCGGTTTTGATCCCGCCGTGAGCTGAACTTCACCGCACCTGGAAAACCAGCTTGCCCTTGAAATGCCGCGACTGGCTCAAGCGGTGCGCGTCGGCCGCCTGCGACAGCTTATAGAGCTTGATCTCGGGCGGCCTGACGGCGCCGGCGACATACAATTCGGCAATGCGTTCCATCGCCTTGCGCGAGCGCGGCACCGGCGGCCGCAGCCCCGTCACGTCGCTGCGCTCGGTTTTTGGCGCCTCGGCGCCCGACGCGATGAAGGCGGCGCGGCCACCGGGCTTGAGCACGGCGTAGGATTTTTGCGCTACCTCGCCGCCGACAGTGTCGAACACGGCGTCACAGCCCTTCACGACCTTGGTGAAATCCTGCGCGCCGTAGTCGATGACTTCATCGGCGCCCAGCCCGCGCACATAGCCGACGTTCGCCGCGCTGCATGTGGTGATCACGCGAGCGCCGAGATATTTGGCGAACTGAATGGCGAAACCGGCAACGCCGCCGGCGCCGCCCTGGATCAAGATGGTCTCGCCGCGCTGAAGCTTTAGCGTGTCTTCGACCGAATTGATCGCGGTCAGCCCGGTGAGCGCCAAGGCGGCGGCGTTGATATGCGAAAGCCCGTCCGGCTTCTTGGCGACCAGGGCGGCGGGGATTGCGACCTTCTCGCAATAGGTGCCTTCCTTGCCGGCGCCGAGTACGCCGAATACCGCATCGCCCACTTTGAGATCGGCGCCATCGCCGACCGCGCTGACCACGCCGGAAAAATCGCGGCCGGGGATTTGCGGAAATTTGACATTGGAATGGCGCGCATATTCGCCGGCGCGAAACTTCCAGTCGGCGGCGTTGACGGTCGCGGCATGGACGTCGACCACCACCTCACCCGGCGCCGCCACCGGATCCGGCAGATCGCCGTATTGCAGCACTTCGGGGCCGCCGAATTTTTCAATGTAAGCCGCTTTCATTGGATCAGGCTCTCCCTATCAAGGCTTTGCAGCGACCGGCCATCCCGGCAGGACGCTCAGCGAACGATCATTGCATTTTTGGGTTCTAAAAGCTGCGGCAAGTCGCAGCCCGTCCCGTAAAACCATAGGCGGTGAATATTTGTCAAAACCTCTTCGCGCTCGATTTCCCGAAACTTGCAAAACGCCACGATTTGGTCGCCGGCCCGGTGCATGTGTAGCTGTGCGCCCCACTGCTGCGCGCTGAATATGGCGATGATTTTTCCGGGGAATACCGACTGGAAATGCGCCGCCGCTTCGACCACGTCGTAGGTGGTTTTGCCGAATGTCTGGCGGTCGAATGACATGATGGGATAGTCGATCTTGACCCATGCATCGCGATAGGTCTCGACAGCATCGCTGCCTTTGCGCTCATACATCGCCAACAGTGCGGCGGGGCTGATGTCGAGCAAATGCCAGCCCAGTTTTTGCGCCCGCTCGATTTCATAGTCCGTCACCCAGGAATCCTTGGGCTGTGGTGGTGTTTCGGGCGTTGCCGCAACAGGCGCCTCCGGCGGCCGCAAGAACGCGCTGGTCGTCACGAAGCCGACGAGGCCCGATGCGATCGCAAGAACGGCGACGAGGGCGATCCGGATTTTCGACGATCTGCCGAGATGGCTGGCGGCCATCGTGCCAAGATATTCAGTCGATCGGCGCAAGCCTGTTGCGGCGGCTGCCAAAAGAATTAGCGACGATTTGCGAAGATAAAACGCGACGATCGGCCAAAGATATTCGGTCGTTTGGCGCAGATATCGCGCGGCAATCGTCCCAAAATATCGAGATGAGCGGAGGCAGCCCGCAGCGACCGCCCAAAGCGACGCCGCAGCTGCCTTCCAACCCGTGGAGGCCCAATACACAGGCGAGGCCACGGAACACTCCCCCCAACGCAACGACTGTCACACGTACGCGCGCACTGTCGCATCTGCTTCGTGAGAGTCAATCACAATGGTGGCGCGATACCATCATTTGGCCATTCGGATTGCGCAATTCGGCCACGACCTCGCGCTGACATCCCGACGCGCAATGCGGCGGTGGGAGAATGCGCAACGCGATCGAAACCGGGGAAATCTTGGGATGCAAATCTTGGGACACAAACTCTTGGGACACAAATCTTGGGACGAATTTATGCGTGAGGAGCCGGAGATGGGCGAGCGGGCGCGCGAATTTTTGGAGCACTGGCTGTCGGGCCATGTCGGGGCGGTTGCCGACGAATACAGGATGCGGGAAACGGTGCGGCTGGTGGCGCTGTGCCGGGAGGACGCAATCCGTGCCGGCATTGCGCCGGACGAGCTTCGCGCGGCAGCCGGCGGCAATTTGATCCAATGCATGTTGGCGGCTTTGAGCACGGCGACCGTGCGGACGAAGCAGACCGCCGACTTGGATTAGTTGAAGTTCTTGGAGTAGCTGAAGTTCTTGGAGTAGCTGAAGTTCCCTTGACCGGTGGCTTCACGCCTTTGCCGGATTGAGGCTTTTCCGCCCTCAACCAGAAACATGTTGTCCAATGTCCGGTGAATCAGTTCAATTCACCGGGGCGACCAGTTTCATATAAGCAGGGAGGAATACAGGATGAAGCGAACAGTCTTTTTGGGTGTCGCGTTGGCTTTCGGTCTCGCGACCGCCGCCGGCGCTGCAGTCACGCCCGCTCCGGTTGGCAATGCCAACAGCTCGGTGATCAAGGCTGCAGAAGGCTGCGGGCCGGGATTTTGGCGCGGCCCAGGCGGCAGGTGCCATCCGATGTTCGACGGCAGAGCCTGCCCGCCGGGATATCATCTCGGCCCGGAAGGCAAAAAGTGCTGGCCCAATTAGGATTTGCGGGGCTGCCTCAGTGGGCGGCCCCAAGCTCTTTTATGGGGCCGTCAGCCGACGATCACCACTGCCGGCGAGCACGCGGCGCCGGTTGCCCGCCGGGGGGAACGTATTGCGTATTGGCGTTGCAGAAGCCGCCCATGCCGGCGAGCGTGGCCATGCACTGTTGAAAGGTCGTGAACCCGCAATTGGTGCCGCCCAGGCCGCTATATTGCGCGCACCACGGATAATTTTGCGCCTGCGCGCGGGTGCCGATCCCGGCTGTCACGGCGAAAATTGCCAGTAGAAAAAGCAAAATTTTCATGGCGAGCTCCCGGTGTTGCAATGGTGCTTAACCACTAACGCCGGAGCGGCGATATTATTGCAGCGGTGAAGTAGGAAATTTCTCCGGCCCACCGTGTTGCCGAACGCCTCGCCCGGGGTCGCCGATGCGCGGCACAATCATCGTCCCTTCAAAGTATCGATAAACTCGATAACGTTCCTGCGAATTGTTTTTTGTTCGATGGCGAGAAAACCACGGACCAGAGTGGCGCCTTCGCGGGTTGCGAGGAAGGAAAGGATCGCGCCTTCCGACAGCTCGCCCTCTTTCTGCGCGGGCATCTTCTTGCCGACGGTTGGTGCGCCGTCAAAGAAATAAAATGGCGAGACACCGAGCACGTCACTGATTTGTTGCAGGCGTGACGCCCCGACACGATTGGCGCCTCTCTCGTATTTCTGAATCTGCTGGAAAGTGATGCCGACCGCGTCGGCAACCTCCGTTTGGCTCATTTGCAGAAAAATCCGGCGGGCGCGAATCTTTTGCCCGACGTGGGTATCTACGGCAGTAGGCCCTCTGCGGCCGGTCGAGGCTTTCGCCATGTCTGAAGTCCTTTCATCCAAATGAAACCGTAGGGTTGGCACAAACTGAATGTCGCGTCAAAATTGCCCGTCCGCTGACGCCAGTCAGCCATACGCCGGGCCACCCCGCGCTTTCCGGCGCACGCTGTGCAAAACGAGACACCCCTGACATATGGCGGGCGTTAACCATACGCCAGTCGTTCTTAACGCCAGCCGTTAATACTTTGTTAAGGTTCCGGCCTTGCCCCGAGGCGAGTGCGCCTGAGCTCATGACTAGTTTCCGCAGGATCAATTCACCGGTTGCGCTTGCCACATGCGGCATGTTCCTCGTGCCGGAGCCGTTTGGCGCCTGCCTTTTGCTGGCGGCGGCCGTCTGGTGGCTGTGGCGAAAAGCAGGATGCCCGTGCCGTACGATGGTGTCATCGTTCTGGGAGCGAGTTAAGCGCGGCCTGCACTTGCCCGGCGCTCATTCGCCTGGCGACGTCTTCGGCGAGAAGCAGCCGGCCGCAGCGGGAAGCGGTGTAGGAGCACCAGAAAAATAAACACCGGCTTGGCGGCTTGACCGACCTGGTCCGGCCGTTATTGACTGGGATTAAACTCGGTCCAAACCCTAGGAGACTCCCATGCGCGACGTCCTTCGCCTTCTCGCCGGCGTCCTCGGTATTGCCTGCCTCGCCACCGGGTTGACCGTCTTATCTACCGGCGGCGCATTGGCTCAGGCCAGGCAGGCGCCGCCGAGCCAGATGGCTCCGGCCCAGCCCGCCCCACCTCCGCTGAAGCAGATGGCGCTGACCGACAAGCAGGTCGATGGCGTGCTTGCTGCGCAGAAGGACATAGATGCGATCACCCAGAAGCTGCCGCCCAATGCCGCGCCAAGCCCGAAGGTTATCGCGCAGCTCGATGGCGTGGCCAAGAAGAATGGCTTTGCCAGCTACGATGAATACAATGATGTCGTCGACAACATCACGCTTGTGCTTTCGGGATTCGATCCAGTAAGCAAAAAATATGTCGGTTTCGATGCGGCAACAAAGGCGCAGATCGCTCAGGTCCAAGCCAACAAGCAAATGTCGGCCAAGGACAAGAAGGATGCGCTCGCTGACCTCAACCAGGCGCTGAAGTCCCCGCCACCGGCGATCGAAAATAAGGGCAACATCGATCTCGTCGCCAAAAATTACGATAAGCTCGCCGATGCGCTGGGGGGCGGTCAGCAGTAGGCGTCAAAAAACGCCGCTGAGAAAAAGCTGCCGCCGGGTCAGCTAGTGAACTTCGCCGCGACCGCCGCGCATCAGCCCCCGGCTTGGTTCAGATAGGCTCACACCCATGCGTCGGTATAAGTGAAGCTTGTTGCGCAAGGCGCGGACCGAAATGCCGAGTACGTTGGCGGTGTGGGTTCGATTCCCACCCCGCCAAGCCAGTGTCTCGCAAATCAGGCCGCATTCGACCGCCGCAATGGTGTGGCCGACAAGCTTTCGAACGAGATCAATTTCGTCCGGTGAGAGACCAGCTGAGCGAAGAAAGTCGTTCGCCACAGCTGGCGCGTCTTGGCGCAGAACATCGGGCATAACCGCCTCCCGTAAAGACCGAGCTTCCAGCCTGAAGCCGTCGAATCGAGATGCAGCCCCCCTACCCAAACACCAGCGTGCGCCGACAGGGTTAACAGATTCTTAAAGCGTCCTATGCGGGGAGCGGCGCGGGGGTCATCGGCCGCTCGTCACTGCGGCATTCACAGCCGGATGCGATGATAAAAAATTAGAACGACCGCGGCGACGAAAACTCCGATGTTGATGGCGGCTACAAGCGGCGCTGGCTGACAACGGCGGGGCATCGGCGTGCACCTCATGTTCGGGCGGCCCTTGAGATGTGACTTCGACCTTGGCGGAGCGACGCCTGTGAGCGCTATTCCTGTCCTTCCTGAGAGAAGGGTGACAGTTCATTCCGGGCACATGGGTTACACATTGGGCCTTTTGCGAGGAGAGCAAAAGTGCCCTGGCAGGAGTGTAACCACATGGATGAACGGCTCAAGTTCATCGCCCGACTGCTGGACGGGGAGAAGATGGCGGTGCTGTGCCGCGAGTTCGGCATCTCGCGCAAGACCGGCTATAAGATCTTCACGCGCTACAACGAGACCGGCCTGGAAGGACTGACCGACCGCTCGCGCCGGCCTTACCGCCACGCCAATCAGCTGCCATTGCAGATCGAGACGCTGATCGTGCGATTGAAGCAGGACAAGCCGAGCTGGGGCGCACCGAAGATCAGGGAAAGGCTGGCCCGGCTCTATCCGGACGTGCACACGCCGGCGATCAGCACGGTGCATGCGGCCCTCGATCGCCATGGCTTGGTCAAGCGCAGACCGGGGCGACGCAACAGGGCGAAGGGAACGGTGCTCTCCCATCCCGGCCACCCCAATGATCTGTGGTGCGCCGACTACAAGGGCGAGTTCATGCTTGCCGACCGGCGCTATTGCTACCCGCTGACAATCACCGACTTCGCCAGCCGCTACCTGTTCACCTGCGAAGCGCTCTCCACCACCAAGGAAGCCTATGCCTTCCCGGTGTTCGAGGCCGCGTTCAAGGAGTTCGGCCTGCCCAAAGCCATCCGCACCGATAATGGCGTCCCCTTCGCAAGCCCCAACGCGCTCTACGGACTGAGCAAGCTGTCGGTCTGGTGGCTCCGCCTCGGCATCGCGATCGAGCGCATCAAGCCCGGCAACCCGCAGCAGAACGGCCGCCATGAGCGCATGCATCTGACCCTGAAGCTGGAGACCACCAAGCCGGCCGGCAACAACTTCCTGCAGCAGCAGGCCAAGTTCAATGACTTCATCGACTGCTACAACAATGAGCGGCCGCACCAGGCCCTCGGCATGCGCTATCCGGCAGAGCGATACGGGCCGTCAACGCGTCCCTACAAAGGCTTGCCAGACCTCGACTACCCGTTCCACGACAAGACTGTCACCGTCACCACATGCGGCCGCATCTGCTTCAATCGGCAGAAGATCAATCTCAGCCTGGTCTTCGCTGGTCAAAGCGTCGGCATCAAACAGGTCAGCGACCAGATTTGGCTCGTCAGCTTCATGGACTATGATCTCGGTTACTTCGATCACGAGACATGCAGACTCGAACCGCTCGATAACCCTTTCGGGCCGAAAGTGTTACCCATGTCTCCGGTATAAACCGTAACCCATGTGTCCGGAACGGACCTTCCAGTTTATTGGCGACCCCGGCTGGATTCGAACCAGCGACCTTCAGCTTAGAAGGCTGTTGCTCTATCCCCTGAGCTACGGGGCCGCTCGACGCCCAAGCATATATAGAATCTTGCGCCGCAACGCGCGGTTAATCGTGTGTATGGGCTTACCATCTTGGGCCAAGAATGCGGCCAAGAATGCGGCCAAGAATTCGGCAATGAACGCGCCGCCCGTCTCGAGCAACTAAGACGCGCGTCCAGGCTGCGAGCGCTTCGTGGCCTTAAGGTCGCGCGCGCCGCTGTCTCTGCGGCGATCGGAAGGTTGCAAATTGTTTAGCTTGAAGAGACTTGTTCGGCCACGAACCCGACAAGATCGTCGCCTCAACTTGCTGCACTGGGTCGAAATTGCGGCCCTTGGGAGGACTTCAGCGATGTTTGCGCTTACTCGCGCCGGTTTCGCGGTAGCTATCGCGGCCGCGCTTTTTGCCGTTGCGCCGTTTGCGGCCCATGCCGCGGACAAGCCGTTTCAGGATAGCGATCTCGCCGACAGCGCGGTTCAGCTCGAAGGCCAGATCAAGTCGGACTCGGGGGCGGCCACCAAGCCGGTGGCGCAAATCCGCAAAGATGCCGACGCCGCATTCGCCAAGAACGATTTTCGCGCCGGCATGACCTTGCTCGGCCAGATCGTCGCCGCGCAGCCCAACGACGCCACCACGTGGCTGCGCATGGCGCGTACCGTCATGCAGATCCGCCCGGTCAACGACCAGGAGCGCGCGACGCTGCTCGAGCGTGCCTCGACCGCGGCCTATATCGCCTATCAGCGCACCACCAACCGCAACGAGGAGGCCGACAGTCTCGCGTTTCTCGGCGACGTCATGAGCCAGCGGCAGTTGTGGCGGCCGGCGCTCGATGCGCTGCGATTTTCGCTCGACATTCGCGAGGCCGCCAATGTGCGCGGCCAATACGAGCGGCTACGCGACCAATATGGTTTCCGCGTGCTCGACTACTCGGTCGATGCCGACACCGCGTCGCCGCGCGCCTGTTTCCAGTTCTCCGAGGATTTGCCCGCGCGCACCGATTTCTCGCCGTTCGTCGTGCTTGCCGGCACCGACAAGCCGGCGATCTCGACGGCCGAGAAGCAGCTCTGCGTCGAAGGCCTCAAGCACGGCGACAGTTACACCGTGACGCTGCGCGCCGGGCTGCCGTCGGTGGTGCACGAGTCGCTGTCGAAATCGTCGGACTTCGTCATCTATGTGCGCGACCGCAAGCCCGCGGTGCGGTTCTCGTCCACCGCCTATGTGCTGCCGCGTACCGGGCAACGCGGCATTCCGGTGATCAGCGTCAACACCAAATCGGTCGCCGTCGAGATTTATCGCATCAGCGACCGCAATCTGGTCGGCGCCATCACCGGCGTGACGAGCTATGACACCGGCGATTTCCAGAGGAGCCTCGATCGCTCCGACATCGAGCGGCTCAAGGAAAGCCGCGGCGTGCCGGTCTGGCACGGCGATCTCGCCGTCGAACTCAGCGCCGCTCAATGCCGACGTCACCACCGCGTTTCCAGTCGACCAGGCGGTCGGCGATCTCAAACCCGGCGTCTACGTCATGGTGGCGCAGCCGCAGGAGCTCAAGAATATCGATACCAATTACGACGCGCTGGCGACGCAATGGTTCATCGTTTCCGATCTCGGGCTTGCGGCGTTTTCCGGCAATGACGGCATCCACGCCTTCGTCAATTCGCTGGCGACCACCGATGCCAAGAGCGGCGTCGAGGTGCGGCTGATTTCGCGCAGCAACGAGGTGCTGGCGACGCGCCGCACCGATGCCGGCGGCCATGTGCAATTCGAATCAGGCCTGGCCAGCGGGGAGGGCGGTGCCACGCCCACTTTGATCGCCGTCAATGACGGCCAGGGCGACTTTGCCTTCCTCAATCTCACCGGGCCCGCATTCGATCTCACCGACCGCGGCGTCTCCGGCCGGCCGGCGCCGAACGGCCTCGATGCCTTCGTCTATGCCGAGCGCGGCGTCTATCGCTCGGGCGAGACGGCCAATCTCACCGCGCTGTTGCGCGACGCCCGGGGCGCGGCGTCGCCCGGCGTGCCGCTGACCTTTGTGGTCGAGCGGCCCGACGGCGTCGAGTATCGGCGCACGTTGGTACAGGACCAGGGTCTGGGCGGCCATGGGCTGACCTTGCCGATCGCCGCCTCGGCGCCGACCGGCACCTGGCACGTGCACGTCTTCACCGACCCGAAGCGCGCGGCGGTCGGCGAGACCACGTTCCTGGTCGAGGATTACGTGCCCGAGCGCATCGAGTTCGATCTGTCGTCGCCGAGCGGCACCATCTCCAAAACCAATCCGGCCACCATCAATCTTGCCGGCCGCTTCCTCTATGGCGCGCCAGCCTCGGGCCTCGATCTCGAAGGCGATATGAATATCGCCGTGGCGGCCGAGCGCTCCGGCTTTGCCGGCTATCAATTCGGCCTCGATGGCGAGGACGTCGCCGCCGTGCAGCAGCCGCTGGATAGCCTTCCGTCGACCGACGATGCCGGCAAGTCGACCTTCAACGTCGACATCGACAAGCTGCCGTCGAGCACGCACCCGCTCGAAGCCCGCATCGCCGTGCGCATGGCGGAACCGGGCGGCCGCGCCGTCGAGCACAAGATCACGCTGCCGGTCACCGCGAGCGGCAACATGATCGGCGTCAAGCCATTGTTCTCCGGCCGCTCGCTGGCCGACGGCGCCAGCGCCGCGTTTGACGTCGTGGTCGTTGCGCCCAACGGCACCGCGGTCGCGACCAAGGGCTTGCACTACGAGCTGCTGCGCGTCGAAACCCATTATCAATTCTATAAGCGCGACGGCTCGTGGCATTTCGAGCCGGTCAAGACCACCTCGCGCCTCTCAGATGGCGCGATCGACACCGCGGCCGACAAGCCCGGGCACATCGCGCTACCGGTGAATTTCGGCCGCTATCAGCTCAACGTCTCGTCGCCGGTGCCGAACGGGCCCACCACGTCGGTGACGTTCGATGCCGGCTGGTACGTCGACGCCAGCGCCGATACGCCGGACATGCTGGAAACCGCGCTCGACAAGAGCGAGTACCGGCCCGGCGACACCATGACGGTCGCCGTCACGGCGCGTACAGCCGGGCGTCTGACGTTGAATGTGATCGGCGATAAGCTCCTCGCCAGCCAAAGCGCAGACGTGAAGCAGGCCGGCGTTATCCAAGTCAAAGTGCCGGTCGGCGCCGATTGGGGCTCTGGCGCCTACATCGTCGCCACGCTGCGCCGGCCGCTCGATGCGCCGGCGCAACGCATGCCCGGCCGCGCCATCGGCGTGCAGTGGTTCTCCATCGATCGTGCGGCGAAGACACTGACCGTCGATCTGAAACCGCCGGCGCTGTTGCGGCCGAACACCACGCTGCACATCCCGGTCAAGATCGAGGGACTCAAATCCGGCGACGAGGCGCGGATCGCGGTCGCCGCGGTCGATGTCGGCATTCTCAATCTCACCAATTACAAGCCGCCGTCGCCGAACGATTATTATCTCGGCCAGCGGGCGCTGGCGGCGGAAATCCGCGATCTCTACGGCAACCTGATCGACGGCATGCAGGGCACAAGCGGTCAGATCCGCACCGGCGGCGACGCCGGCGGCGCGCTGCAAGGCAATCCCCCGACCGGGCCGCCGCTGTCGTTCTTCTCCGGCATCGTCACTGTTGGTGCCGACGGCAGCGCCGATGTCGCCTTCGACGTCCCCGACTTCGCCGGCACCGTCCGCGTCATGGCGGTGGCCTGGACCAAGGACAAGGTCGGCCAGGCCTCGACCGATGTGATCGTGCGCGATCCGGTGGTGCTCACCGCGACCTTGCCGCGCTTCCTGCTGCCCGGCGACCGCTCCACGGTGCATCTCGATTTGGACAATGTCGAAGGTCAGCCCGGCGATTATGCGATCACGCTGTCGACCACCGACGCCGTGGTGGCCGGCGTCGGCGCCACGCAAAAACTGACATTGCGCGCCAAGGCGCGCAGCGCCGTCACGATCCCGGTCACTGCCAGCGCCGCCGGCAATGGCGCCGTGAAGATCAACGTGAGCGGTCCCGGCGGCTTTGCGCTGGAGCGCAACTACACGCTCGCGGTGCGGCCGCCGGCGCAAATTTTGGCGCGGCGCACCGTCAAGCCGATCGCCAAGGGCGACAGTGTGACGCTGTCGAGTGACATGTTCGCCGATCTCGTTCCCGGCACCGGCGGCGTTTCGATCTCGGTCGGCTCCTCGGCGGCGCTCGATGCGGCGAGCTTGTTGGCCGCGCTCGACCGCTATCCGTATCGGTGCTCGGAGCAGATCACGAGCCGTGCGATGCCGTTGCTCTATGTCGCCCGGCTCGCCAGCGAGACCCATCTGGCGCTGCAGACCGGCGCCGACGAGCGGGTGCGCAACGCCATCGAGGCGCTATTGACGCGGCAGGATTCCACCGGCTCGTTCGGCTTGTGGGGGGTCGGCGGCAGCGACGTCTGGCTCAACTCCTACGTCACCGACTTTTTGACCCGCGCGCGTGAGCAAAAATTTACGGTGCCCGACACCGCGTTCAAGCTCGCGCTCGACCATTTACGTAACTTCGCCGCCAATACCGCCGATCCGAGCAAGAACGGCGGCACCGATCTCGCCTATGCGCTCTATGTGCTGGCGCGCAACGGCGTGGTGCCGATCGGCGACCTGCGTTACCTCGCCGATTCGAAACTCGATGTGCTGACGACGCCGATCGCCAAAGCCCAAGTGGCCGCGGCGCTGGCGCTGATCGGCGACCGCGCGCGGGCCGAGCGGGTCTATGCCGCGGCGCTCGCCATGATCGATCCGCAGACAGAGAATTGGCTCAATCGCCAGGACTATGGCTCGAACTTGCGTGACGCCGCAGCGCTGGTGACGCTGGCTTCGGAGAGCGGCGCGGCGCCGGCGACCGTGCAGGCTGCGGTGCAGCGGGTCGAAGCGTCCCGTGCGCAACTGCATCCGACCTCGACCCAGGAAGATGCCTGGCTGTTGCTGGCGGCAAGCGCCATGGCGAAAGATTCCGGCAACGTCACCCTCGACGTCAACGGCGAGGCGGTGCAGCGCGCGCTCTACCGCACCATCCGCGCCAATGACCTCAAGGAGCCGGTGAAAGTCACCAATACCGGCGACACCGAGGTCAAAGCCGTGGTCACGGTCAGCGGCGCGCCGCTGACGCCGGAGCCCGCGGCGGAGAACGGATTCCGCATCGAGCGTCTTACCTACACGCCCGACGGCGATCCGGTCGATGCGACGCAAGTCAAGCAGAACACCCGGCTCGTGGTGGTGCTCAAGAT
Organism: uncultured Alphaproteobacteria bacterium; assembly: GCA_963724715.1. Lineage (GTDB taxonomy): Bacteria > Pseudomonadota > Alphaproteobacteria > Rhizobiales > Xanthobacteraceae > BOG-931. The sequence goes on from CAVRVV010000011.1 coordinate 166,271, forward strand.
CACCGAAGCGCAGCCGCAATTCGGCAGGGTCATCGTCGCCGATTATCTGCCGGCCGGCATCGAGATCGACAATCCGCATCTGGTGTCGTCTGGCGATACCGGCACGCTGGCGTGGATCACCGACGCGGTGGAGCCTGCGAACACCGAATTCCGCGACGACCGCTTCACCGCCGCCTTCGAAAGAAAGCGCGGCGATCCGGCGGTGTTCACCGTGGCCTATGTGGTGCGCGCGGTTTCGCCCGGCACTTATGTGCGGCCGCAGGCGGTCGTCGAGGACATGTACCGGCCGGACCGCTACGGCCGCACCGGTAGCGGCAACATCGAGGTCACGGCGGCGAAATGATGCGTAAGAAAACGCGCCTCATTCTCGCCGGTGCGCTGATCCTCGGATCGGCCTTTGCCGGCGCGGCGTGGTGGATCGCTTCGCTCGGTCCGCCGCCGCTCGGCAAGAACCTCGATTTCTCCACCAGCGTGGTCGACAGGGAAGGGCGGTTGCTGCGCGCTTATGCGACCAGCGAAGGCCGCTGGCGGTTGCCGGCGACGGTGGCCGACGTCGATCCGCGCTTCTTCGATGTGCTGTTGGCCTATGAGGACAAACGCTTCCGCATTCATCGCGGCGTCGATCCACGGGCTGTGCTGCGCGCGACGTTGCAATTCGCAACCAGCGGGCATCTTGGCTCCGGCGCCTCGACCTTGACCATGCAGGTGGCGCGGCTCCTTGAGCCGCCGAAAGTGCGCCGCAGCATGGTGACGAAACTGCGCCAGATGGTGCGGGCGGTCGAGATCGAGCGCGCGCTGACCAAGGACGAAGTTCTCGCGCTCTACCTCGATCTCGCGCCCTATGGCGGCAATATCGAGGGCATCCGCGCGGCGTCGCTTGCTTATTTCGGCAAAGAACCGCGGCGGCTGTCGCTGGGCGAAGCCGCGCTCTTGGTGGCGTTGCCGCAATCGCCGGAGCTGCGCCGGCCCGATCGTTTCGCCGAGAGTGCGCGCGCGGCGCGCGACCGCGTGCTCGATCGCTTTGCCGCGACCGGCGCGGTGCCTGCCGACGAGATCGCGCTCGCCAAAACCGAGCCGGTGCCGAGCGGCCGCCGCCGGATGCCGCTGCTGGCGCCGCATGTCGCCGACAGGGTCGTCGCCGAACCTACGCAATCGAACGTGCATCGGCTCACCATCGACGCCGTCGTGCAGAAGAATTTAGAAAATCTCGCGCGCGAGCGTGTCCGCGCGCTTGCCGGCACGCTCGGCCCCGACGTCTCGCTCGCCATCCTCGCCGTCGACAACGCGACCGGCGACATTTTGGCCAGCGTCGGCTCGCCGGATTATTTCGACCTGCGCCGCGCCGGCCAAATCGACATGACGCAAGCGCTGCGCTCGCCCGGCTCGACCTTAAAGCCTTTCATCTATGGCTTTGGTTTTGAAGACGGCGTGATCAATCCGGAGACGCTGATCGAAGACCGGCCGGTGGCCTACGGCAGCTACGCGCCGAAGGATTTTGATTCGACGTTCCAAGGGACGGTGACAGTCCGCAAGGCGTTGCAGCTCTCGCTCAACGTGCCGGCCATCGCCGTGCTCGACGAAGTCGGCGCGAGCCGGTTCAGCGCGCAAATCGGCCAGGCCGGCGCCTCGCTGGTGCTGCCGCCGGGCGAAGCGCCCGGCTTGGCCATCGGTCTCGGCGGCGTCGGCATAAAACTTTCCGATCTGGTGATGCTCTATGCCGGCCTTGCCCGCCAAGGCACGACGATGCCGCTCAACGTGCATTTCGGCGCGCCGCCGCCGCAGGCGCTGCGGCTGATGGAGCCCGTTGCCGCCTGGTATGTCGGCAACGTGTTGATCGGCTCGCCACCGCCAGAGAACGGCACGCCGGGCCGCATCGCGTTCAAGACCGGGACCAGCTACGGCTACCGCGACGCCTGGTCGCTCGGCTTTGACGGCAAGCACACCATCGGGGTGTGGGTCGGCCGGCCCGACGGCGCGCCGGTGCCGGGGCTGGTCGGGCGCATCGCGGCGGCGCCGATCCTGTTCGATGCCTTCGCGCGCCTGGGCGCGCCGCCGACTGCGTTGCCCCGTGCGCCGAAGGGCGTGCTGGTGACGTCGAGCGCCAAATTGCCGCCGCCGCTGAGGCACTTTCAGCCGAGCCGTCTCGGCGGCGTGAGTTCGCAAGCATCGCTGCACATTTTATTCCCGCCCGATGGTGCCCGGCTCGATCTGGCTGCGACCGATGGCAAAACGAATGCAGTGCCGCTGAAGATCACCGGCGCGGTGGCGCCGCTCACCGTGCTGGTCAACGGCGTTCCGGTTCCGGAACAGGATCACGGCGCGCTGTTCTTTCGGCCTGACGGCCCCGGATTTTCACGCGTCACGGTGATCGATTCGGCAGGCGCAACGGCCACCGCCCTCGTGCGCGTGGATGACGCTTCCGCGGCAAAATTAACGGCGCGATAGCCGGCCGGCCTCGACATTCGGCTTAAATGCTTTCGGAACAAAGCGTTCCGCACACATGGCGCGCTTAAATCCTGCCTTCCCAATATGGCTGCCGCGGGCTATCGTCGGCCCAGGGCGGCGGAATGTCGGGGAACTCCGGCTGTTTTCGATCAGGACCGGCGTGCCGCCCCGATTGAGCGTGATCTTTGATATGAAGCGGTCGTGAGCGTCGAAGGCCACGACGCAAGGGAAACCATGAGCACGACATTTTCTGCAGCATTGACCGACAAAGAACGTCTCGTCCGCATCGGCAAATACGCCTTGCGGCGGTTTATTATGCCGGTCTGCGGGTTTGGCCTGTTCATATATTTCCTGCCGAAGACCGCGTTGCTTTACGCCATCTGCGGCGCCTACGACGTCAGCCGCAACTCCGGACTGAGCGCGACAACGCTGCGGCGCTATTTCATCGGCAACGGCTTTTTCACCTGGGTCATGTCGCCGTTCAACAGCTTGCTTGATCTCTTGTCGCTGCCCCACGTCAACAAGGGAGTCTATCGGCTGGAGGATTTGCCGCCCGCCTATCGCGACGAGGTGACGCGTTTGATCCAGGCGGCCAACGAATCGAATCTCGTGGCGCAAATGGAAGAGGCGTCAAAGCAGCATCCGCGGACGATGGCTTTCTTCCGCTGGTACGGCGTCGATCAGAACACGTTCTTGAACGCGCCGGCGTTTCGTCAGCCGTGGAAATATATCGAGACCATCGGCATTTCGGTCTTCAACAAAAAAGTCTCGACGTCGAAGCATTTCGGCTATCTGCGGGCGTCGCTGCGGATTTTGTATAACCTCAACGACATGACCGACGACTCCGCTTATATCGTGGTCGGCGACCAGACCAATTATTGGCGCGAGAACAAGCTCTTCATCTTCGACGATACGCTCTTGCATCAGTCCTTCAACGAAACCGATCAGACGCGCTATTGCCTGTTCGTCGACATGATCCGGCCGACGCCGTTTCCCGCCGTCATGCGCGCCGTCGTCGCCGCCGTGCGTTTGCTGACCCAGAGCTTCAAGTTCGTCTATTACCAGAATTGGAAGGTCATCGAGCAACCCTGATAGGGGATTGCCCAGCTTGCGCTGGATGATTTGGGCGTGTTTACACCTGAGCGGGCATGACCACGACAAGCAGCGCGGCGCCGCGATTGTGGCCGGCTAACGGCCTGGGCGCGCTATTCGACATCGGCGCGGGTTCGCACCGGCGCGCCGTAGCCGTTCTGGTGTTTATTTCGCTGGTTTTGTTTCTGCCGGGCTTTTTCCAGATTCCGCCGGTCGATCGCGACGAGGCCTATTTCGCCCAAGCCACCAAGCAGATGATCGAAACCGGCAATTATGTCGACATCCGCTATCAGGACGACGTTCGCTACCGCAAACCGGTCGGCATCTATTGGCTGCAAGCGGCGGTGGTGAAGACGGCCGAGATTTTCCGTCTCCCCGATGCGCGAACCACCATCTGGCTCTACCGCATCCCATCGCTCATCGGCGCCGTCGGCGCGGTTCTGGCCACGTATTGGTGCGGGCTCGCCTTCGTCTCCCGGCGCGGCGCCATCCTGGCGGCTGTCATGATGGCGGCTTCGGCGCTACTCGGCGGCGAAGCGCGGCTCGCCAAGACCGACGCCGTGCTGTTGTTCACCATCATCGCCGCCATGGGCGTGCTGGCGCGTGCCTATCTTTCGCCGCGCGAAGCCGGCTATACGCGGCTCGGCTGGACATTGCCGGCGATTTTTTGGACCGCGCTCGCCGCCGGCATCCTGCTCAAGGGGCCGGTCAATCTGATGATCGTCGGTCTTGCCGCGGTGACGCTGTCGATCTACGAGCGCTCCGGGCGCTGGCTGTTGGCGCTGCGGCCGCTGGCCGGCTTGGGTTGGCTCGTCCTCATCGTATTGCCGTGGTTCATCGCGATCTATATGCGCGTCGGCTACGCCTTCCTGGTCAATTCGGTCGGCCACGACATGCTCGGCAAGCTCGCCAGCGCGCAAGAGGCCCACGGTGCGCCGCCCGGGCTCTATTTGGTGTTGTTCTTTGCCACGTTCTATCCGGGATCGATCCTCGCCGGACTTGCGGTGCCCGCGGTATGGACAGTGCGTCGCGAGCCGGCTGCGCGTTTTCTGCTGGCGTGGCTCGTGCCGTCGTGGATCGTCTTCGAGCTGGTCGTCACCAAACTGCCGCATTACGTCCTGCCGCTCTATCCCGCCATTGCCATCCTCATTGCCAGCGCGGTCGAATCGAACGTGCTGTCGCGGCGGCCTTGGCTCGTTCGCGGCGCGGCGTGGTGGTTTTTCGCGCCGATCATTATCAGCGTCGGCGCGGTGACGTTCGCGATCATCGTTGCCCGCGACCCGGCGTTCCCGGCGTGGCCGTTTTTTGCCGTGTCCGCCATTTGCGGCCTGTTCGCGTGGCTGCTTTATGAAGACGACGGCGCCGAACGCTCCTTGCTGCGGGCGACGGCCGGCATGGTGATGCTGGCGATCGGCGTCTTTGCCATCATCCTGCCGTGGCTGCGGCCGGTGTTTCCCTCGGTGGCGCTGGCCCGTGTGCTGCACGAAGCCGGTTGCCAGCATCCGCTCGCCGCCAGCGCCGGCTACGAGGAGCCCAGCCTGGTGTTCCTTGCCGGCACCGAGACCCGTCTGACCGATGCCGGCAGCGCCGCCGATTTCCTCAATGGCGGGGCCTGCCGCTTCGCCTTCATCGAGAGCCGCCAGGAGCGCGCCTTTGCGCTGCGTGCCGAAGCGATCGGCCTGCAATACACCCGCGGAACGCGCGTCGACGGCTATAACGTCAGCACCGGCCGGCCGATCAGCATCGCGGTTTTCGCTTCCGCAGGCATACCGTGAATGGCGGCAAGGTCTTGGCATCGTCTGCGTCGCGGCAAAACGTGCTGAGGAATTTCCGGCAATGGATCTGCGTCCTCGTGCGCGCGCCGCGCGCGAGCGTGCCGCCGCCGTCCGCCGGCACGATCGCGGCAACCTTCGTCATGCTGATCGCCTCGCTCGCTTGCATGTTCCTCATCGACACCGCGGCAAGCGCCTGGGCGCGTACCTTGCCGCAATGGTTCGAAGACATCTTCGAGCGGATCACCGATTTGGGCCTGGGCGGCTGGTTCCTGTTTCCGTTCGGCTTCATTCTGCTGTGTCTCGCCGCCGTGATTTCGCCGCGGCTGACACGCTTGACGCAAGGCGTGCTGGCGATGCTCACGGTGCGGTTCGGATTTTTGTTTCTGGCGATCGGCCTGCCGGGGCTGTTCGTCACCGTCGTCAAGGGCCTGATCGGCCGCGCCCGGCCCTATGTCGGCAGTCCCGACAATCCTTTCATCTACCGGCCGTTCGTCTGGGCGCCCGAATATGCCAGCATGCCGTCCGGCCACGCCACGACGGCGGCGTCGGCGGCGATCGCGATCGGCGCGCTGTGGCCGGCAAGCCGCCCCGTGATGTGGCTCTACGCGCTCGTCATCATGTTCAGCCGCGTCGTCGTGCTGGCGCACCATCCGAGCGACGTGATCGCCGGCGCGCTGGTCGGTGCGCTGGGCGCGCTTTGGGTGCGGCGGGCCTTCGCGGCACGCGGCCTATTGTTTTCCGCGATCGATCTCAAGGCCTTTCCGGGGCCTTCATTGCCACGGGTCAAGGCGGCGTTGCGCGAAGTTTTGCGCAAAAAGCCCGAAATTCCGCCGGGTTGAACCCGGCCGGGATGGGCTTTAGAAGCTTCCGACATGCCTTCCAGCACAATGCCGCAGAGCAACGGGCCGAAAAATCCCGCGATATCCGTGGTCGTGCCGGTGCGCAACGAGGCCGGCAATGTCGCGCCGCTCGTCGCCGAGATTGCTGCGGCGTTGCAGGGTCGCGCGTTCGAGATCGTCTATGTCGATGACGGCTCGCAGGACGCCACGGCCGACGAATTGCGCGGCTTGATGGCGCAGCATCCGTGGCTGCGGCAGATCCGGCATGCGCAATCCTGCGGCCAATCGGCGGCGGTGCGCTCCGGCGTCGCCGCGGCGCGTGCGCCCATCGTGGCGACCCTCGACGGCGACGGCCAGAACGATCCGGCTTACATTCCGGCCCTGATTGCTGCGCTCGAAGCCGGCGTGCCGCGGCTTGGCCTCGTCGCCGGCCAGCGTGTGGGGCGCAAGAGCACCGGTTTCAAACGCTTGCAGTCGCGTATCGCCAATGGCGTACGCAGCGCCGTGCTCAAGGACGGCACGCGCGATACCGGCTGCGGCCTCAAAGCGTTCCCGCGCGATGTGTTCTTGGGCCTGCCGTATTTCGACGGCCTGCATCGCTTTCTGCCGGCGCTGGTTCGGCGCGACGGCTTTGACGTCGGCTATGTCGACGTGGTCGACCGGCCGCGCCGGCACGGCACGTCGAATTACGGTTTCTTCGACCGGCTGTGGATCGGCATTCTCGATCTCGCCGGCGTGTGGTGGCTTATCCGGCGCAAAAAGCGCGTTCCGCAATCCGAGGAGATAACCCTTGCTCGTTGATCTGTCGCGCGCCGTCGGCGCCTACTTGCAAGACGTGTTCATCACCAAGCTCGATTGGTGGGTGTTTCTGGGCTTCGTCGCCCAGGGCCTGTTCACCATGCGCTTCCTGGTGCAGTGGATCGCGTCGGAACGGGCAGGGCGCAGCATCATCCCGCTCGGCTTTTGGTATTTCTCCATCGCCGGCGGCTTGCTGCTTCTGGTCTATGCGCTCTACCGCAAGGATCCGGTTTTCATCGCCGGCCAGGCGTTCGGCGTCTTCGTCTATCTGCGCAATCTCTATTTCGTCTTGCGCGAGCGCAAAACGGCGGCGGCGTAAGCGCGCTCAGCCGGCTGCCGCCCAGCCGTGACCACGCGCGGCGCCAGCCGCCGCTCTGGCGGGGAAGAACGGCCGTCTTGACTAGAGTCGTTCACGCCGGTGTCTCTCGGCCGCCACAAAGTTCGCCCAATACGCCATTACCTCGGCCATGGACACTTTCGTCAACCCCTTGACCTTGCAGCGCGATCGTTCTCAGATGGCCTTGGGCGGGGAATTGCTTTAAGTGTCCCGGCTGCGGGGCCAATCTCAAAGCCAGTTATAAGCCACTCAAAGCCCCACTTCGCGCCACCCATGCTGAAAGGCCTGATCATGAAACGTTTAGCTACGGCATTCGCCATTGCAACGGTGCTTGCGTTCGGCATGCAGGCGGCAGGCGCGCAGACGCTCAAAGCGGTCAAGGACCGCGGCCAGCTGGTGTGCGGCGCCAACGGCTCGTTGGCAGGCTTCGGCATGCCCGATCCGCAAGGCAACTGGACCGGCTTTGACGTTGATTTCTGCCGCGCCATCGCAGCGGCGATCTTCAACGACCCGACCAAGGTCAAGTTCGTGCCGCTCACCGCCGCCAATCGCTTCACGGCGCTGCAATCGGGCGAGGTCGACGTGCTCGCCCGCAACACCACCTGGACCATGTCGCGCGACACCTCGCTGGGCGTCGATTTTGCCGCCGTCACTTATTACGACGGCCAAGGCTTCATGGTGCGCAAGGTGCTCAAGGTGAGCTCGGCACTCGAGCTCAACGACGCCTCGGTCTGCGTGCAACAGGGCACTACCACGGAGCTCAATCTGGCGGATTATTTCCGCTCCAACCACATGTCGCTGAAAACCGTGACCTTCGCCACGGTGGACGAGGCGCTCAAGGCCTACGATGCCGGCCGCTGCGATGCCTACACCACCGACTCGTCCGGGCTTTATGGCTCGCGCGTATTGCTCGCCGATCCGGGCGCCAACATCGTGCTGCCGGAGATCATTTCCAAGGAGCCGCTGAGCCCGGCGGTGCGCCAGGGTGACGACGCCTGGGAAGACGTCGTGCGCTGGACCCACCATGCGATGCTCGACGCCGAGGAGCTTGGCGTCAACAAGAACAACGTCGACGATCAGAAGAACTCGACCAATCCGGAAATCCGCCGTCTGCTCGGCCTCGAAGGTCAGTTCGGCGAAGCGATGGGGCTGACGAATGATTGGGCCTATCGCATCATCAAGGCGGTCGGCAATTACGGCGAAGTTTTTGAGCGCAATGTCGGCCAGGGCTCGACGCTGAAAATCGCGCGTGGGCTCAACGCGCTGTGGACCAAGGGCGGCTTGCAATACGGTCTGCCCGTTCGCTGAAGGTTACGTCGCTTGACTGGGTGTTGCTGCCGCCACGGGCCGGCCCATGGCTGATGTTGCGCGGGCTGATATGACGCGACCGCGCCGGCGTTCTTCGCGCGGTTTTACCAACTTGGTGCTGCAGGCGGCGCTGATCGTCATTGTCGTCGGAATAGCTTTCGCTGCCGCCCACAATGCCGCGCAAAACCTGGCGCGCGCCAATATCGCCCACGGCTTTGGCTTCTGGAACAACACCGCCGGCTTCGACATCAGCCAGACGCTGATCGCCTATTCGCCGAGCACCTCGACGTTCGGGCGCGCGTTCTGGGTCGGCCTGCTCAACACCTTGCTGGTCGCCGGCATCGGTTGCGTGCTCGCGACCATTTTGGGCTTCATCATCGGCATCGCGCGGCTGTCGCGAAACTGGCTGATCGCGCGCCTGGCCGGCGGTTACGTCGAGCTCATTCGCAATATCCCGCTGCTCCTGCAAATCCTGTTCTGGTACAACGCCGTGCTCAAATCGCTGCCGGAATTGCGCGGCAGCGTGGCGCTGCCGTTCGGCGGCTTCCTCAACAATCGCGGCCTATTCCTGCCACGGCCGGTTTTCGAGCCGGATTTCGGCGCCGTCGTCATTGCTTTCACGATCGGAATAATCGTCGCGATCGGCCTGTACGTTTGGGCGCGGCGCCGTCAGGAGCGCACCGGCGTGCAGGTCCGCATTCTCTGGATGATGCTGACCGCGATCTTCGGGCTGCCGCTCGCCGTCTTCATCGTCGCCGGGCGGCCGCTGTCCTTCGGCATTCCCGACATGGGCCGCTTCAACATCCGCGGCGGCCTTGAAATTTTGCCGGAATTCGCGGCGCTCTTGCTGGCGCTGACGCTCTATACGGCCGCCTTCATCGCCGAGGTGGTGCGCGCAGGCGTGCTGTCCGTTTCAACGGGCCAGACCGAAGCGGCGCAGGCGCTCGGCTTGCGTTCGGGAACGATCCTGCGGCTCGTCGTGGTGCCGCAGGCGATGCGGGTCATCATCCCGCCACTGACCAGCCAATACCTCAACCTGACCAAGAATTCCTCGCTCGCCGTGGTCATCGGCTATCCCGATCTGGTCCAGGTTTTCGCCGGCACCGTTTTGAACATCACCGGCCAGGCCGTCGAGGTGATCGCCATCACCATGGCGGTATATCTCGCGATCAGCCTGTTCACTTCGCTGGCGATGAATCTCTACGGGCGCACCGTCGCCATCGTGGAGCGCTGAGATCATGGCCGCGATGTCGCCGGTTCAATTCTTGCGTCAGGCGCCGGCCTTAAGCCTGCCGCCGCCGTCGTCGCGCGCCGGCGTGTTCGGCTGGCTGCGCGCAAACCTGTTTTCGTCGCCGCTCAATATCGCGCTGACGCTGATCGCAATACTCTTCATCGCCTGGATCGTGCCGCCGCTGTTGCGCTTTCTCCTCATCGACGCGACCTGGTCCGGCGACGGTCGCGAAGCGTGCATCCCGTCGCCGGCCCGTCCGCACCCCGGCGCCTGCTGGGCGTTCATCCGGGTGTGGTCGTCGTATTTCGTCTACGGCTTCTACCCGGCCGGCCAGCGCTGGCGGGTCGATCTCTTCTTCCTCGCGTTGGCCTTCGGCGCCGGCTGGTTGTTGTGGTTGCGGGCGCCACGCCGCGATATCGGCGCATTCTACTTCTTCATCGTGCTGCCGATCCTGTCGCTGATCCTGCTCGGCGGCTTGCCGCTGATCGGGCTGTCCAATGTGCCGACCAATTTGTGGGGCGGCATTCTGGTGACCATCGTGGTCGCGACCATCGGCATGGTGTTTTCGCTGCCACTCGGCATTCTCTTGGCGCTGGGACGGCGTTCGCGCATTCCCGTGGTGCGCTGGCTTTCGATCATGTTCATCGAATTCGTCCGCGGCGTGCCGCTGATCACGGTGCTGTTCATGGCGAGCGTGATGCTGCCGTTGTTCGTGCCCGAGCCCCTGGCGCCGGATAAGCTGGTGCGCGCTTTGATCGGCGTCGCCATGTTCGCCTCGGCCTATATGGCGGAGGTGGTGCGCGGCGGCCTCGTAGCAATCCCGCGCGGCCAATACGAGGCGGCACAGGCGTTGGGCTTGTCCTATTGGCGGATGACGGGCTTGATCATCCTGCCGCAGGCCTTGCGGGTGACGCTGCCGAACATCGTCAATGTCTTTATCGCCTTGTTCAAGGACACCACCTTGGTTTTCATCGTCGGCATTTTCGATTTCCTGCGCACCGTCGAAGTGGCGCGGGGCGATCAGAAATGGGCATCCCCGGTCACCAGCCTCACCGGCTACGCCTTTGCGGCGATGTTCTACTTCGTCTGCTGCTATGCCATGTCCCGATATGCGCAACGTGTCGAAGCGCGGCTGGCGCGCCGCTCGGCGTATAAGGGGCGATGATGGACAAGCGCCCCGACGAGCCGCGCGCCGAAACCGCGGTCGAGATCATCGCCTTGAACAAGTGGTTTGGCGAATTCCACGTGCTGCGCGACATCGATCTGAAAGTGGCGCGCGGCGAGCGCATCGTCATCTGCGGGCCGTCCGGCAGCGGCAAGTCGACGCTATTGCGCTGCATCAACCATCTGGAGGACTGGCAGTCGGGCCGCATCGTCGTCGACGGCATCGAGCTCAACGACGATCCCAAGCAGATCGTGGCGGTGCGCCGCGACGTCGGCATGGTGTTCCAGCAGTTCAACCTGTTCCCGCATCTGACCGTGCTGGAGAACTGCACCCTGGCGCCGATCTGGGTGCGCAAAATGCCCAAGCGCGACGCCGAGGCGCTAGCCATGAAATATCTCGAGCGCGTCAAGATCCCCGAGCAGGCGCAAAAATATCCGGCGCGGCTGTCCGGCGGCCAGCAGCAGCGCGTGGCGATCGCGCGCGCGCTGTGCATGAACCCCAACATCATGCTGTTCGACGAGCCGACCTCCGCGCTCGATCCGGAGATGGTCAAGGAAGTGCTCGACACGATGGTGGAGCTCGCCTCCGACCGCATCACCATGCTGGTGGTCTCCCACGAGATGGGTTTCGCCCGCCAGGTCGCCGACCGCATGATCTTCATGGCTGACGGTCAGATTCTCGAGATCAACGAACCGAAAAGCTTTTTCGACCATCCGCAACACGAGCGCACGCGGCTTTTCCTGCAGCAAATCCTGCGCTGAACGGCGCAAAAAATTCAAAACGGGAAGGCCGAGATCGGAGTAGGCTATAGCCACAGCGCGCCGTCGCGACCAATGCGGAGATATACGAATGAAGTGGCTTTTTATGCTGGCGGTACTGGTCGTTTTATCAACTCATCCAGCACGCGCCACTGACTTGAGCTGCGTTAGCACCACGTTCAATGCGCTGTCTCCCAACGACAAGGTGTGCGTCAGCGCCTTTGAAGATCCGCAAGTGCCCGGCATCGTGTGCCACATTTCGCAGGCTAGAAAAGGCGGATGGGGCCAGCCGTTTGGTCTGAACGAAGATCCATCTAATTTTTCGGTCTCGTGCAGGCAAAATGGTCCAATCGACGTTGATCTGTCGAAGCTAGGTGAAAATGAAGAAGTGTTCAGCCAGAAAACGAGCATTTTTTTCAAGACGACTCGTATTTATCGCATGGTGGATAAACCTCGGAACACGCTCGTCTACCTCGCTATCAGCACGAAGATCATCAATGGATCGCCGTCGAACGCGATCAGCACAGTTCCGATCATGCCGTGGCCGACGCGATAGCCATTGTCTCAGGTGTTGACGGCAGCCCGTAATTCTTCCGTCAATTCCCCGCGACGTGTCTGATGAATACGCGCTCGCACGCGGGTTGCTTCGGCGGGCGCAATATTTGGTCTTTACTTTGTAAATTCAAGATTTCAGTGAAGATTACAAAGCCGTAATCCGGCGAGCACTTCATCCTGTCCGAAGTTTAACTTGCTTCGGCGCGGAACCGGCTCATCATCTTCGCACCAAAAGCATCTGTGGAGGATGACATGCTCAAACCCGTAATCGCCGCGACGGCAATGCTTGCCATCGCCGGCTCTACCTTCGTCTACGCGCAACAGGGCGGCTATCGCGGCTTCCGCGACGGCGGCCCGCGTTTCGAACACCGCCATCGGCTCAGCGCCGACGACGTGTCCGCGTTCGCCGACGCGCGCATCGCGGCGCTGAAGGCCGGACTCGAACTGACCTCGGACCAGACGAAGAACTGGCCGGCATTCGAGGCGGCGCTGCGCAACATGGTGCAGTTGCGCATCGATCGCATCAAGGCCCGCCAGGCGGCGCAGCAGCAGGATCAGGCGCAGACCCCGACCCCACCGTTCGATCGGCTGGCGAAGCGCGCCGACGCCATGAGCAAGCGCAGCGTCGCGCTCAAGCAGATCGCCGACGCCGGCGCGCCGCTTTATCAGAGCCTCAACGATGCCCAAAAAGCCCGCTTCACCATGCTGGCGCGAATCCTGCGGCCGCATCAGCACGGCAATAACGGCGGCGAGCGGCGCGAAGGCCGCAATTTCGATCGCGACGGTCGTGGCCATGACGGCCATAGCTGGGGCGGACGCCGGTTCGGTGAAAACGGCCCGGGCTCCGGTCAGGGAGGCCAGGACGGCCAAGACGGTCGCGGCTGGCGCCACGACCACATGCACAACCTGATGAACAGCGACGGCGATCAGGACTTGCAACTGTAATTGCAAGCGTGTTTCCCGGCGTTCGCTGATTTTCGCCTCCCCCGCAGCGGGCGCCAAAGTGAGAGCCGCAGGACTTCGTCCTGCGGCTTTTGCGTTTGCAAACGATGGAGCTAACGTGTCAGCGGCCCGTCGGCTTTCTTCCAGGCGTCGATGCCGCCCTGGATATGGCAGGCGGTCTTGAGCCCGGCATCCTGCGCCGCCTGCACCGCCATGGCCGAGCGCTCGCCGAAGGCGCAGTAAAAAACGATGCGCTTGCCGGTCGCGGCCGCGAGCTCCTGCAGCATGCCGCCGGCGCAAATATGTTCCGGTAGCGCCGGGTAGGGCGCATGCAGCGAGCCCGGGATGACGCCGTGCTTTTCCCGCTCGCTTTTCTCGCGCAGATCGACGATGGCGACGTCGGGGCGGCCGCGCAGCGCCATCGCTTCCGCGGCCGACAGCGCCCAGCCTTTTTTCGCAACTTCCTCCTGATGCAGGCCGACATGCATGTTGGCCGGCACCGCCACGTCCATCATCTTCGGATTGGGCAGTTTCAGGTTGTTCATCAGGTCGACATATTCGTCGATCGATTTCACCTTGAGCCGCGGATTGAACCGCTTCTCCTCGCCGATGGTGGAGACCGTGTCGCCTTTGTAGTCGTGGGCCGGATAGACCATGGTCTCGTCGGGCAGCTTGAGCAGCTTGTGGAAAAGCGATTCGTATTGCGCGCGCGGATCGCCGTTCTGGAAATCGGTGCGGCCGGTGCCGCGAATGAGGAGCGTATCGCCGGTGAAGACGCGGTCGGCCCACAGGAACGAATAGGAATCGTCGGTGTGGCCGGGCGTGTACAGCACGTCGAGCCGCAGGCCCTCGATCTCGACGCGATCGCCCTCGGCAACCCGCATGGACACGACGTCGGCGTGGGTGTGCTCGCCCATCACCGTAATGCAATGGGTGCGGTCGCGCAGCGCGCCCAGCCCGGTGACATGGTCGGCATGCAGATGGGTGTCGACCGCCTTGACCAGCTTGAGGTCGAGCTCGCGGACCAGCTGCAAATAGCGGTCGACGCGCTCGAGCACCGGATCGATGATCAGCGCCTCGCCGCCGTGCCGGCTGGCGATGAGATAGGTGTAGGTGCCCGAGGTGGCGTCGAACAACTGGCGGAAGATCATGGGCAATTCCTCCTACGCATCTACTTTATGCTAGAATGAAAGCGCGCGCGAGGTCGCCGGATATGAAAAAAATCTCTCTCGACGAGAAATTTGCCCTGTTCGACGAGCACTGGCGGCCCAAAACCATTGCCGCGCTGAACGGCCAAGAGGTCAAAATCGTCAAGGTCAAGGGTGAATTCCCCTGGCACCATCACGCCAACGAAGACGAGTTCTTCATGGTGTGGAAGGGCACATTCCGGGTGGAATTCCGGGATCGCGTGGTGACGCTTAAGCCCGGCGAGTGCGTGGTGGTGCCGCGCGGCACCGAGCACCGCACCTGCGCCAACGAGGAAACCTGCATTCTATGCTTCGAGCCGGCCGAGACGCTGAACACGGGCAATGTGCGTGATGGCACTTATACGGCGCCGAGCGGCGTCGTTATCTAGTAACGGTTGTTACTCCTCGTAGATCATCTTGCGCGTCATGCCACCGTCGACGACGAAATTGGCGCCGGTGACGAAGCCTGAGCGCTTGGCGTCGACGAGCCACGCAACGATCTCGGCGATATCCTGCGGCTTACCGACGCGGCCCACGGGATGCTGCGCGTGATCCTTGCGGCGCAGCGCGCCGTAATTCCTGGTTGCGATCCAGCCGGGGCTGACGCAATTGACGCGCACGTCCTGCCCGAGGCTGATGGCGAGTGCGTGGGTGAGCGCCACCAGCCCGCCTTTCGAGGCCGAATAAGACTCCGTGTTCGCTTCCGACATCAGCGCCCGGGTCGAAGCGATGAGGACCAACGCGCCGCGCGCCTTGCGCAGCGGCCGTTCGGCGGCGCGCGCCAGCAGGAACGCCGCGGTGAGATTGGTGTCGATGACGCGATGCCATTCGGCGAGCGTCAGCCGGCGCAGCGGTTTGCGGATCATGATGCCGGCGTTCGAGACCACGGCATCGAGCCGGCCGAATTGCGCGATGAGCATCTTCACCGCGCGAGAGATCGTCTCTTCGTCGCGGACATCGCCTTCGACCAGAACGACGTTGCGATCGCGCGGCGAAAAAGCGCGCTTCAATCCGCTGCCTGGTGTGTCGATGATGCCGACGCGCCAGCCGGTGGCGAGCAGATGTCGCGCGACGGCGCGGCCGATGCCGTTGGCGCCGCCGGTCACCAGCGCGACGGGTTTCGTTATCGCCATGGCAGCTTGTCGAGGAAGCTCAAGCGCGCTCGACGGGAGTGTCGGGCCGCGAGCCCCATTCCGTCCACGAGCCGTCGTAGAGGCCTTTGGCGGTGGTGCCGATGGATTCAAGCGCGAATGTCAGAATGGCGGCCGTCATGCCGGAGCCGCACGAGGTGATGATCGGCTTGCCAAGATCGACGCCGGCATCGGTGAAGGCTGAAGCGATGCGCTCGCGCGACACCAGTGTGCCGTTCTCGACCAACAGGTCGAACGGCACATTGAACGCGCCCGGCATGTGGCCGGAGCGCAGGCCGGGCCGCGGCTCAGGCGCTTGGCCCTTGAACCGCGCCGCGGAACGAGCATCGACGACCTGCACGCTATCGTCGGTGACCGCCATCCGTACGTCGCCAAGCGTCGCCACGGCGCCGACATTCATCTGCGCATTGAACGAACGCGGCGGCCGTTTGCCGTCGCCGGTTTCCAGCGGCCGGTTCTCGGCCTTCCATTTCGGCAGGCCGCCGTCGAGGATGTAGACGTTCTTGGCGCCGAAAACGCGGAACGTCCACCACACCCGCGCCGCCGAATAGAGCCCGAGACTGTCGTAGACCACGATCGTGTCGCTGTCGCCGATACCGAGCGCGCCGGCAGCCTCGCCGAAATGCTTCGGGCCGGGCAGCATGTGCGGCAGCTCGGTCGAATGATCGGCGATCGCGTCGATGTCGAAGAACACCGCGCCCGGGATGTGGCCCGAGCGATGCTCGGCAAGCACGTCGCGCTTCTGCGTCACTGTGGGATACGAGGCGTCGACCACGGCGACGTCACGATCGCGCCAATGCTCGGCGAGCCATTCGGTCGATTTGAGCCAGCGGCTCGGCGGCGATGGGGCAGGGTCCGATTCGGTTCGCAGCATTTTGTTCTCGTTTCAATCATTAACGCCGGCGAGCCGGCGAAGTTCATTCGTAGGGGATTTTGATATCCGGTTTGCGCTCGAGCCAGCCCGGCACCGGCAGCTTCTTCTCGCGCAGAAAGTCCGGATTGAACAGTTTTGATTGATAGCGCGTGCCGTAATCGGCGAGGATCGTCACGATAGTGTGGCCCGGGCCGAGCTCCTTGGCGAGGCGGACGGCGCCGGCAATGTTGATGCCGGACGAGCCGCCGAGGCACAGCCCCTCGTGCTCGAGCAGATCGAAAATGATCGGCACCGCTTCCGCGTCTGGGATCTGATAGGCGATGTCGATCGGCGCATCTTCCAGGTTCTTGGTGATGCGGCCTTGGCCGATGCCTTCGGTGATCGAGGAGCCTTCCGACTTCAGCTTCCCGGTCGTGTAATAGCTGTAGAGCGCGGCGCCCATCGGATCGGCAAGAGCGATGCGCACGGCGTTGCTGCGCGCTTTCAGCGCCATCGCGACGCCGGCCAGCGTGCCGCCGGTACCGACGGCGCAGACAAAGCCGTCGACCTTGCCGTCGGTCTGCCGCCAGATTTCAGGCCCAGTGGTTTCGACATGGCCCTGACGGTTGGCGACATTGTCGAATTGATTGGCCCAGATCGCGCCGTTCTTTTCGGTCTTGGCCAGTTGCGCGGCGAGCCGGCCGGAGACTTTGACGTAATTGTTGGGATTGGAATAGGGCACGGCCGGCACTTCGATCAGCTCGGCGCCGCACAGCCGCAGCGTGTCCTTCTTCTCCTGGCTCTGGGTTTCCGGAATAACGATCACGCTGCGAAAGCCCATGGCGTTGCCGACCAAAGCGAGCCCGATGCCGGTATTGCCGGCGGTGCCTTCGACGATGACGCCGCCCGGCCGCAGTTCGCCCTTCTTCACCGCGTCCTCGATGATGAACAAGGCGGCGCGGTCCTTGACCGACTGGCCCGGATTCATGAATTCGGCCTTGCCCAAAATGGTACAGCCGGTGGCGGCCGACACGCGCTCGAGCTTGATCAGCGGCGTGTTGCCGATCGCCTCGATAATCCCGTTACGAACCTGCATTTCCGTCACTTTCGAAGCCGCGCGACCCTAGATGACCAAGTGTTCGGAAACAAGGCGGGAACAAAGCCGCGATTTAACGAAAGCTTATCGAAACCATACCGTCGCAAGGCAAATGCGAGGGCAGAAGAATTCACCGATTCTTTGCGGCCCTGGCGCTATGCGAAAAGCTAACGGGGGTTATCAGTACTCGTTTGCCCGGACCCGCCAAGTCGGTGGAACGCGATGAATCTTGACGTCAACACCTTGTTCCTCGTCACCATCTATGTGGAAGCGATCCTCGGATTGCTGCTGCTGTTTGCTTGGGTGCAGAACACCGCGATCTATGCCGTGGCGTGGTGGGGCTTTGCCGACCTGCTGCGCGCGGCTTCCATCATGCTGTTCGGCAAGTACGGATCAGTCTCCGATCTGATCTCGATCGACCTCGCCAATGCGATCCTGTTCACCGCCTTCGCTGTGACCTGGACCGGCGCGCGGGTGTTCGATCACCGCAAGCCGAATTGGATCCTGCTGTTCGCCGGCGCCGCGCTTTGGCTGGTGCTGTCCCGCATTCCGGCAGTCCAAAACTCCTGGGACCTGCGCATGCTGCTCTCCTCGGGCATCATCACCGCTTACACCTGGGCGACGGCCTACGAGTTCTGGCGCGGCCGCAGCGAGCCGTTGGTGTCGCGCTGGCCGGCGATCTTCATGTTCTTCGCCCACGGCGCGCTCTATCTGTTGCGCACGCCGTTCGGCGCCATGCTGGCGCCGGCGAACAACCAGGTATTCGCCAGCGTCTGGATCACCGTGCTCAGCTTCGAGGCGCTGCTGTTCACCATCGCCATCGCCTTTATCTTGCTGGCCATGGCAAAAGAGCGCACCGAATACCGCCACAAGACGGACTCGCTGATCGATCCGCTGACCGGCATCGCCAACCGCCGCGCCTTCCTGCAGGACGCCGAAGTGCAGCTCAAGCGGCAGATGACCGAGCCGCGGCCGATGGCGGTGCTGCTGCTCGACCTCGACAATTTCAAAGGGGTCAATGACCGTTTCGGTCATGCCATTGGCGACCGCGTGCTGCAGATGTTTGCCGAAGTCGGCTCGGGCTGCATGCGCCGTTACGACATTTTCGGCCGGCTCGGCGGCGAGGAATTTGCCGCCCTCCTGGTCGACACCTCGCGCGAGCGCGCACTCGCTGTCGCCGAGCAGATCCGCTCGTCGTTCGTCGAAGTGACCAACGTCGTCGACGGCAAGCCGGTGGTCGCCACCGTCAGCATCGGCGTCGTCATCAGCTACGATGCGGTGCTCGATCTCTCGGCGCTTTTGGCGCAAGCCGACCACGCCCTCTATCGCGCCAAGGACAATGGCAGGAACCGCATTGAGATTGCCTCGATCGAGCTCATCCTCGACCGGGTCAAGCGCGCCAGCGCCGCCGCCGACCGCGCGGCCAGCGCCAAAGCGGCGGCGAAGTCCGCGGCGTAATCGCCACCTTCCAACAGCGCGGTTTATCTGAGGCAGCTTATTTGAAGCAGCTTATTTGACGCAGCTTATTTGACTTAGCTTATTTTATTTGGGCCGGCGTCGAGGTTCCCGGACCCTGGCCGACGATAAGCAGGGTTGCGTCTTCCTCTTTGGCGCCGTCGAAGTGGACCTGTCCGCCAAAATGCGTAACGAACGCTCCCGGGCCCATCGGCAAGGTGGCTTCCGGATCGAATTTCGTGCCTGTTCCGACCCACCACGTGCCGCCGAGCACGGTGATGAAACGGTCGTGCGGATGGAAGTGCGGGCGGCTGAAGTGATCGCCGCCGAGCCATTTGACCATCTGCACATAGAGCCCTTCTTTTGCCGGATCGCCGACCAGCACCGCGTTGCGCGCCCCGGCCGGGCTCGGCTCCGACCATTTGATTTGATCGGACGTTTGGTAAGCGACCGCCGCCGGATTGAGCTCAAGGGCACGGGCGAATTCGGCCGACAGCAAAGGCGCGACCGCCGGCAGCAAAGCCAGCGAGCGCCGCGTGAACGTGATCATCGAATCCTCCTCGGAGCAAGGCGCTTCTTTGTTCTGAGCGCGCGCCGCCAAGGCTAGCCTACCGCGGAGGTTGAGGCGAGATGGGATACCGCCCATTTGAGCAGTGTCGTCGATGCAGCGTGCGCCATTGCGGAACCTGTGCGGTGCTGTAATAGCTTCGGCCCGAAACGCGGGAGGGAGGAAGCGATGCCGAGACCGACGGTGATGAGCCGCCGCCATTTGCTGCGCGCCGCTGCAGTGCTGGCGGCGAGCGGCGCTGCGCCCGGCTTCGCGGCGTCGTCGCAAGGCGCGCCCGCGCTGCCACCGCGCGGCGCCTTCGTCATCCGCAACGCCTATGTGATGACCATGGACGAGGCGGGCGACATCGCCAATGCCGATGTGCATGTGGCGAACGGCGTCATTGTCGCGGTCGGGCAAAATCTCAAGGCGCCGGGAGCCGCGGCCATCGACGGCCAAGCCATGATCGTGCAGCCGGGTTTGGTCGAGACCCATTGGCACATGTGGAATACGCTTCTGCGCAGCATGTCGGGCGACAAGCCGGATTTCGGCTATTTCCGCTCCACCGCCATGCTCGGCCAGAAATTTTTGGCCGACGATATGTATCAGGGCACACGGCTCGCCTGCGCCGAGGCGATCAATAACGGCATCACCCATGTGCACGACTGGTGCCACAATATTCGCGGCCCCGAATACGCCGACGCCGATCTCAAGGCGCTGCGCGAGTCAGGCCTGCGCGCGCGGTTTTCCTACGGCGCCGCCCAGGGCATGCCGAATAGCAAGGGCATCGATCTGGCCGATCTGACGCGGCTGCACGACGATTGGGCAAAGCTTTCGCCGGATGGCCTGCTGACGCTGGGCCTCGCTTGGCGCGGGCAGGGCGGCAACAATGCGGCGAATGCCATCCCGCCGGAGATCTACACCGCCGAGATCGGCGCGGCGCGAAAGCTCGGGCTGCCGATCTCCGTTCACGCCAGCGGCTCGCGCGTGGCCATCGGCCAGATCGATGCCATCGCCAAGGCCGGGCTTTTGAGCAAAGACATGCAGCTCATCCACGCCAACAAGGCGAGCGCCGACGAGATCAAGGCGGTGGCCGATGCCGGCGCTTCGATCAGCATTTCGCCCTATACGGAGCTGCGCATCGGTTTTGGCCTGCCGCAGACGACAAAATTCCTCGAGGCGAAAATTCCGGTCGGCCTGTCGGTCGATACGGTTGAGCTGTCGGGCAATGCCGACATGTTCGGCATCATGAAGGTGACGCAGAACGCCGAGAACGGCATCGCCGAGACCGAGTTCACCTTGCCGGCGCGGCGCGTGCTGGCGCTCGCCACCAGCGAAGGTGCGCGCTCTATGGGGATTGCCGATCGCACCGGCTCGCTGAAAGCCGGCAAGCGCGCCGACCTGATCATGGTCAATACCCGCGGCATCAATCTCGGCGTGTTCGGCGACCCGGCACATATGCTGGTGACCGCGGCCGAGCCCGCCAATGTCGATATGGTCGTGGTCGACGGTCGTATTCTCAAGCGCAACGGCAAGCTGACTGCGATGAACGCGGACACGATCGTCAAGGAGGCCGCCGCCGCCAACGTCGCCTTGCGCAAGCGCGCCAACTGGTGGTGAATTTTCCAAAGCAAAAGGCGCCGCGCAACAGGCGAGGGCGTATCAAGGAGTACCGATGAAACGCAGTACCGACCGCATCCTGACCACCCATGTCGGCAGCCTGATCCGGCCTGCCGCGTTGCAGGAGTTTTTGCGCGCCAGGCAGGCCGGCAAGCCTTATGACACGGCCGCCTATGACAAGTGCCTGACGGCGTCGGTTGCGGAGGTGGTGCACAAGCAGGGCGAAACCGGCATCGACGTCATCAGCGACGGCGAATTCGGCAAATCGATCAGCTGGTCGCAATATGTTTTAGAACGCCTGAGCGGTTTCGAACGGCGGCCGATCAAGGCGGGCAGCAATCCATTTACCCGCGGCGTCGACCGCGAGCAGTTCGCCGAATTTTATGCCGAGCTCGACGCCCGCGAAGGCGTCGCCACCACGGTCGAGGCGGTGTGCGTCGGGCCGATCGCTTATACCGGCCAGGCGGAGTTGCAACGCGACATCGACAATTTCAAAGCAGCCCTCAACGGCGTCAATGTGGTCGAGGCGTTCCTGCCGGTGGCGGCACCGGCCAGCGTTATTCCCGACCGCAAGAACGAATACTACAAGAGCGAGGAAGATTTGATCCGTGCCATCGGTGCCGCAATGCGCACCGAATACCGCATGATCATCGATGCCGGTTTCGTGCTGCAGCTCGACGATGCCCGCGCCGCCGTCACCTATGACCGCATGGTGCCGCCGGGCAGTTTTGACGATTACCGCAAATGGCTGCGGCTGCAGGTCGAGGTGCTCAACGAGGCGATCAAAGGCCTGCCGCCGGACCGCATCCGCTATCACGTCTGCTGGGGCAGCTGGCCGGGCCCGCACACCACCGACGTGGCGCTCAAGGACATCGTCGATCTCATCCTCGGCATGAATGTCGGCGCCTTCGTTATCGAAGGCGCCAATCCGCGCCACGAGCACGAATGGCGGGTGTGGGAAAGCGCAAAACTGCCTGCGGGCAAGGTGCTCATCCCCGGCGTCATCAGCCACGCCACCAACGTGGTCGAGCATCCGGAACTGGTCGCCGAGCGCATCGTGCGGCTGGCCAAACTGGTCGGCCGCGAAAACGTGCTCGCCGGCACCGACTGCGGTTTTGCCCAGGGACCGTTCCATCGCCGGGTGCATCCGAGCATCATGTGGGCGAAGCTGGGCGCGCTGGTCGAGGGCGCGAAGATTGCCAGCAAGGAGCTGTGGAAGTAGAGCGCAAACGCAACGGAACTATTTCCGTATCGCGTCCACTATCTTCAACCTCCCCTGGAGGGGGAGGTCGTCGCGCGAAGCGCGGCGGGTGGGGTGAGAGCGCGCGCAGCGCGCTGCGAATCCCTGCATCGCCGCGCACCCCACCCCGGCGCTACGCGCCGACCCTCCCCCTGCAGGGGAGGGTGAAACAGAGAATCACTCCGCCGCCACCGCGTGCGGCACCGGCTCTTCGGCCGCCTCGACAGGGCCGCGTTTCTCGCCGAACAGCCAGGTCTGCAGCCGGTCGAGATAGAGATAGACCACCGGCGTGGTGTAGAGCGTGAGCACTTGGCTCAGAGCTAGCCCGCCGACCATGGCGTAGCCCAGCGGCTGGCGCATTTCCGAGCCGGCGCCGGTGCCGATGGCGAGCGGGATGCCGGCGAGCATGGCCGCGGCCGTGGTCATCAGGATCGGGCGGAAACGCAAGAGGCAGGCTTCGCGGATGGCGTCGTGCGGCGCCATGTGGCGGTCGCGCTCGGCGGAAATGGCGAAGTCGACCAGCATGATGCCGTTCTTCTTGACGATGCCGATGAGCAGAATGATGCCGATGATGCCGATCACCGACAGATCCATATGGCCGAGGCTCAGCGCCAACAGCGCGCCGATGCCGGCCGACGGCAAGGTCGAGAGAATCGTCAGCGGGTGGATGAAACTTTCGTAGAGGATGCCGAGGATGATGTAGACGACGATCAGCGCGGCGCCGATCAGCGCCGGCTCGCTGCGTAGCGAGGTCTGGAACGCCTGCGCGTTGCCCTGGAAGGTCGGAATGATCGCAGCCGGCATGCCGATGTCGCGCGACGCATCGTTCACGGCATCGACGGCCTGGCCGAGCGCGACGCCGGGTTTCAGGTTGAACGTAATCGTCACGGCGGGGAATTGGCCCTGATGGGCAATCAGGAGCGGCCCGACGCCGTTAGAGTCGACGGTGACGAGGGCGGACAGCGGAACGGCGGCGCCGGTCAGCGGCGACTTCACGTAGAGGCGATCGAGCGTTGAGAGGTCCTTCTGCAATTCAGGCAGGATCTCCAGCACCACGAAATAGGTCTTGAGCTGGGTGAAATATTGCGTGATCTGGCGCTGACCGAAGGCGTCGTTCAAGGTGTCGTCAATCGCTTGCGCAGAGATGCCGAAACGGGCCGCCTGGTCGCGGTTGATGGTGATCTGCAATTTCGGCGCATTGGCCAACAGATCGCTGGTGACGTCGGCAAGCTGCGGCAGGGTGCGCAATTTATCGAGGAGCTTTTGCGACCACTCGTTCAGCTCGTCGATATTCGTGTCCTGCAAGGTGTACTGAAAGCTGCCGCGGGCGATGCGGGCGCCGACATTGATGTCCTGGGACGGTTGCAGGAAGAGATTCACGCCCTGCATCTTGGCCAATTGCGGCCGCAAGCGGTCGATGATCTGTGAAGAGCTGAGTTTGCGTTCGTCGCGCGGCTTGAGCACGATGAAATAGCGGCCGGTATTGGCGCTCTGCGCGCTGCCGGTGCTGCCAGTCTGCGAGCCGAACCCTGCGACGTCGGGGTCGGCCAGGATGACGTCGCCGGCGACGTGCATCAGCCGCATCATCTGATCCGGCGAGGTTTCCTGCGCGGCCTCGGCAAAGCCCTGAATCAGGCCGGTGTCTTGGATCGGAAAAAAGCCTTTCGGGATCAGGATCGCCATCACGACCGTCAGCGCCATGGTGGCGAAGAACACGCACAGCGTGATCGGCTGGTGCCGGAGCACGATGTCGAGGGTGCGCCGGTAGAAATTGTGCATGGCGTTGAAGCCGGACTCGATCACGCGATAGACGCGGCCGTGGGTCTCCGGCTCCCGCTTCATGAAGCGCGCGCACATCATCGGCGCCAGGGTCAGCGACACCAGCGCCGATACCGCGATCGAGGCGGTGACGGTCAGCGCGAATTCGCGGAACAGCCGGCCGATGATGCCGCTCATCAACAAGAGCGGAATGAACACCGCGATCAGCGAGCAGGAGATCGACAGCACCGTGAAGCCTATTTCGCGCGAGCCGCGCAGCGCCGCGGTGAACGGCGGCTCGCCGTGCTCGACGTGGCGATAAATATTCTCCACCACCACGATGGCGTCGTCGACCACGAAGCCGACCGCGATGGTCAGCGCCATCAGCGACAGGTTGTCGAGGCTGAAATGCATCAGGTACATCGCCGCGAACGAGCCGGCGAGCGCCAAAGGCACCGTCACGCTCGGAATGAGCGTCGCCCAGAAATTGCGCAGGAACAACAGGATCACCATCACCACGAGGCAGATGGTGAGCACCAGTGTGAACTCGACGTCGGCCACCGAGGCGCGGATCGTGGTCGTGCGGTCGAGAATGGTTTCGACCTTGACCGCCGGCGGGATGCGCGCGGTGAGCTGCGGCAGTTGCGCCTTGATCTGGTCGACGGTGTCGATGACGTTGGCGCCGGGCTGCTTGAACACCGCGAGGATGACGCCGTCGCGGTTGTTCTGATAGCCGGCGACGGTGCGGTCGACCTGATCGGCGACCGCCTGGCCGACGTCGCGCACCCGGATCGGCGCGCCGTTGCGATAGGCCAGCACGACGTCGTTGTATTTGTCGGCGTCGGTGAGCTGGTCGTTGGCGGCGATCGTGAACGTGATCTTGTCGGTGTTGATCACGCCCTTGGCGGCATTGGTGGTCGAATTGATCAGCGTGCCGCGAATGTCTTCGAGCGTGATGCCGCTCGAGGCCAGCTTGGCGGGATCGACCTGGATGCGGATCGACGGCGTGCGGTCGCCGAACACCGAGACCTGGGCGACGCCAGACACCTGCGAAATCTGTTGCGCCATGAAGACGTTGGCATATTCGTCAACCGCGATCAGCGGCACGGTGTCGGAATGCACCGAGAGCAGAAGCACAGGCACGTCCGCCGGATTGACTTTCTTATAGGCCGGCGGCGTCGTCAGCGCCTGCGGCAGCGTCTTGGCCGCCACCGTGATCGCCGCCTGCACGTCCTGCGCCGCGGAATCGATGTTACGTTCGAGATCGAACTGGATGACGATGGTCGAAGCGCCGAGCGAGCTCTGCGACGTCATTTGCGTGATGCCGGCGATCTGGCCGAACTGCTGCTCG
The DNA here is from genome assembly GCA_963724715.1 of uncultured Alphaproteobacteria bacterium. Classification (GTDB taxonomy): domain Bacteria; phylum Pseudomonadota; class Alphaproteobacteria; order Rhizobiales; family Xanthobacteraceae; genus BOG-931. The sequence continues at coordinate 191,774 of CAVRVV010000011.1, forward strand.
AGCGGAGCCGCGACCGAGGTCGCCATGGTTTCGGCGCTGGCGCCCGACCAGGTTGTGGTGATCTGAATGGTCGGGAAGTCGACCTGCGGCAGCGGCGCCACCGGCAGGAACGGGAACGAGACGATGCCGACAAAGGCCAAAGCCGCCATCATCAGCGTGGTCGCGACCGGCCGCCGGATGAACGGTTCGGAAATATTCACGACGCATTCCCCGGCGTCGCCGCCGTCGACGGTGCGGTGATGGTGACCGGCGCATTGGTTTGCAGCTTGTACTGGCCGTCGGTGACGACGCGGTCGCCGTCATTGACGCCCGAGCTGACGATGGTGCGGTCGCCCGTCGTCGCGCTGGTCTGGATCGGGCGCGGCTCGACGGTGCCGTCCGCCTTCACCACCCAGGCAAACAGTCCGCGCGGCCCGCGCTGAACGGCGAGCGGCGGGATGACGACGACGTCTTTGCGGGTATCGACCAGCATGCGGGCATTGACGAATTCGCCCGGCCACAATTTTTCGTCGGCATTCTTGAATGTCGCCTTGAGGCGGAACGTGGCCGTCGTCGGATCGATCAGGTTGTCGATGGTCGTCAGCGTGCCGGTCGAGAGCAGGCGGGTATTGTTGCGGTCGTAAGCAGCGACCTCGACGGTTCCGCGCGCCATCGCATCGCGCACGTCGTCGAGCGTTTGCGCCGGCAGTGTAAACGTCACCGTGATCGGCTCGGTCTGGGTCAGGATCGCGATCGAAGCCTGGTCGCTGGCATGGAGGATGTTGCCCGGATCGACCATGCGCACGCCCATGCGGCCATCGCTCGGCGCCACGATATTGGTGTAGTCGAGATTGGTCTGCGCGGTCTCGATGGCGGCGTCGTCGGCGGCAATCGAGGCCTTGGTCTGATCGACCTTGGACTGTTGCAAGTCGACATTCTGCTGGGTTTCGGCGTTTTTCAGCACCAGCGTCTGGAAACGGGCGAGATCCTTTACGGCCGCGGTCAGCGCCGCCTCGTCCAGCGCCTTGTGCGCCTTGGCGGAATCGAGCGCGGCCTGGTAGAGGCGGGGATCGATCTTGGCCAAGACATCGCCGCGGTTGACGCGCTGGCCTTCCTTGAAGAACACCTCCTGCAGCTTGCCGTCGACCTGGGCGTGGATGCCGACGGTGAACAGCGCCTGCACCGTGCCAAGCCCGGTGAGATAGATCGGCACATCTTGGCGCGAGGCGGTGGCGACGCTGACCGGCACGGCGGTGCGGGCGGCGCGTCCGGTATGGGCCGGGTCGGGCCCCTGCGACCAATACCAATAAAAGAGGCCAAGGACCGCTAAGCCTGCGACACCAGCGGTGATCAGGGCAACACGACGGCTCATTCGGCCCGGTCCGAACCGGCTCGTTTCCACGGGCTTCCCTCTAAAAACAGCGCGCTTCGGCGGGTCGCCGCGTCGCTTCTGATGGCTTTCGCCTTATACTCTGTACTCTATACCGGCGCGAATACCTTTCTGGAAGATGAAAAGAAATTCATATTGCATTGCACGCGCGTAACCGCGCCCGACGATCTGCGTAAATTCCGCATAACCAGAAACATCCCCGCAATCAAGAGTTGAGTTTTGTCGGCGGGGCTGAATGGCGGCGCTCGGATCAGGGATTCTGTGGTGTTTTGCTGCGGCGGCTGCGCCCCGAACGCGCTCCCGGAACATGGGCAGGACGCAATCCAAACGGGTTCATCCGCGCAAGCGGATTTGCTAGGCTATCCTCCGATGAATTCTTAAAGGTCCAGGAGATCCATCATGCTCGACGTCACCAAGCGCCAAGATGCCGCCCCGTTCGATACCGCGCTGCTCGACCGGCTGCTGGACGAGGCGGGCATCGATGTCATGGTCGCGACGTCGAAGCATAATATTCAGTACCTCCTCGGCGGCCACCGCGCCTTCTTCTTCGAATCCATGGACGCGATGGGGCTGAGCCGCTACCTGCCGGTTTTCGTTTATCAGAAAGGCGCGCCGCAAAAGGCCGGCTTCTTCGGCCATCGCATGGAGGGTTTTCAGAACGAGGTAAAACCGTTCTGGGTTTCCGAGGTCAACACCAAGAGCTCGGGCGCCGTCGACGTGATGGAAAAAGCCGTCGATTACCTGCGCCGCCTGGCGCCGAATGCCAAACGCATCGCCATCGAGACCGCATTCATCCCGCTCGATTCGGCTGCCGTGTTGCGCAAGGCTTTCCCGAATGCCGAAACCGTCGATGCGCTTTTCATTCTTGAACGTCTCCGTGCGCGTAAAACGCCGCAAGAGCTCGAGATGCTCAAGATCGCCTCCGACGCGGTTATCGATTCAATGGAAGCAGTGTTCAAGAATTTCGGCCCCGGCGCCACCAAGGCCGAGCTGACCGAAGCACTGCGCCGGGAGGAAACGCAACGCGGGCTGACCTTCGATTATTGCCTGATCGCGGCCGGCTCGAGTCTCAACCGCGCGCCGTCGGACCAGCGCTGGGAGAAGGGCGACGTGCTGTCGGTCGATTCCGGCGGCAATTATCACGGCTATATCGGCGACGTGGCGCGCATGGGCGTGGCCGGCGAGCCGGATGCCGAGTTGGTCGATCTGTTGGCGGAAGTCGAAGCCATCGAGCAGGCTTCGATGAAGCCGATCCGCGCCGGCGTTTTGGGCAGCGAAATCTACGCGGCCGCCGACGCCGTGCTGCACAAATCAAAACTGCACAATCACACGCACTTTCTCGCCCACGGCATGGGGCTCGTGAGCCACGAAGCGCCGCGGCTGACCAATTCCGGTCCGGTGCCTTACGATGCCTATGACGCGACGCGGCCGCTGGAGACTGGCATGGTGGTTTCGGTCGAGACCACGCTGCAACATCCACGCCGCGGGTTCATCAAGCTGGAAGATACCGTGATCGTGCAGCCGAACGGTTTTGAGGTCTACGGCGACCGCATCCGCGGCTGGAACCGTGCCGGGCGCGGTGCCTGACCGGGCAGGGCGCGCCTAAGCGCGAGAGTTTGACGATTGTCCAGTCTGCGCGGCGGCGCGTGCGCGAGCAATCGCGCGCGCAAAGCCCTCATCCTCTTCGCGCTGCAGCTTGTGCAAATAGCCGAAACAGATCAGGCCGACGAAGGCCCACACCCCGCCGGCGGCGTAAAACACCAGCGGATCGACGCTGGTGAAGGTGTTCATGATCAGGCAAGTGGTGGCCCAGGCGATCAGCACGATGACGGCACGCGGCAGCATGTAACCCATGATTCGAGCCTCGTAGCAGGACGCCAAGAGGGTGCGCGCTTATGGTTAGTATTATGTAAATTACCGGGATTGCGGTCGGCGCGGCCGCGCGACCCGATCGACAAAACCTCTACGACCCACCACCTTTTTGGTTGAATCTTTCTGATGCAACTGGCGAGCCTTCGCTCAAGGGCATACTCTGTCCTGGGGCCAAGAGAGGAACTCGTCGTGATCCGCACTGTGGCCCTTTTACTTGCGCTCGCGGTGGCGCAGCCGGCTTTGGCCCAGACTGCGCCAACTCCTTCACCCAGCAAGCCTTCGCTCGCCAAGCCCGCCCTCAAAAAACCGGCGCCGCCGAAACCGGATGCCGGCGCGCCCGCGGCGGCCGCCACCGCCGCCCAGCACGGCCGCTGTATCGGCGTTATTCCCCATATAGGCGACCGCTTCACGGTGCAGACGATCGGAGTAATGGTGTTAGGCAACGATTTGAAGGAGGTTCCCATCGAGTCCTGGAGGCTTGACGATCTCGTCGTCGCTCGCGTGCGCACCGCGGCAGGCACGGGCGTCGCCGTGCGCCGGATCGCCTATCCGGCAAATGCGTTCGAGCCGTTCGACCATCCGCCGAACCGCCTGTTCCGCAATGCCGAGAAAGACCTCCAGAACGTCGTCCAGGCAATCGCGAGCGCTGGCGGATGCGAACGCTATGTCGTCGTTATGAAGGACACCAATGCAGACAGCATGACCAACCAGACATTCACGGGCATCGGTATTTTCAGTCGCGCCGGAGGCGACGTCCATCTGTTCGCGCTTACGGCTCTCTCCGTTTTTGACGGGCACACATTCGAGGTCCTCAAGAACGGCGTTGGCGCGCCCGTCGAGCAGAAGCTCGGGAGTAACCCAACGCTGTATGATCGCTTGCGGACGAACCCAATGCGCGGGGCAAATGTTGCGCTCAATGATTTCTCCTGGCCGCCCGCGCCGGACGCCGTGATGGGCCTGCGCGAGCCGACCCGCGCGTTGCTCGCGGAGAGTCTCGACAAGATGTTGCCGGGTCTGCTTGAGTAGTGATGGCTAAGCGCGGCCACGCCTTTGCGGAGCGTTCGCAATCGAACGTGCCGTTGGCTCGCCGGCCCGCGCTTGCCGGGCATGCCCGACGTCAGGCGTTTTGCGTCACCGCGCTGACGAACCTGGCGCCGACATCCTGGCCGTTGCGCCAGACCACCTTGTAGGTGCCGCTCTGGCCGGCCGCGCCACCTTCGGGGAAAATTAGAACGAACTCGTCGAGAACTTCGTAACCGTTGACGTGAATGCGCACGCCTTCGGCGGAAATATTGCTGATGAGGCAATAGCGCGGCGCAATGCCGATGCCGAGCTTGATGGTAGCCAGCTTGCCGAGACGCTGGCGCGGCACGCGGCGTCTTTCCTCGATGTCGAGAGAACTCATGATGCACGGCTCCACATGGCGGCCGCGCCTTGGCGATGGCGGCAGCCTCTCATTGAAAAACCTACCGAACGGCCATTGTCGGCTGCCTAATGCCGGCACTCGGATTTTCTTCGCATTTGCCTGAAAATCGAGGCGGCGGCGCGCATTGCCAGGCCGTGCTTGCGATCGGGCCTCGGCAACGGATCACTTACGCGATCGCCTTTGCTTGACGCTATCTTGAGCGCGCGAAGCGACGGGGTGGTCATCCAATGCTGGTGTTTTCGCGCGCCGGCCGCGCCGGCGCCAGAATTTTTCCGGCAACGGCACTGCGCAGGAGAAGGTCCCGGCGTCGATGGCTTCAAGGGCCTTGAGCAAGGCGGCCGATGCCGTCGTCGCGTCGACGCCGGTGACGAATTGCCAAATTCTCTTACGGCCCGTGATCAGGGGTTTGCCGCTGGATCGTAAAATTTTGGCCCGCCATTTGCCGGGCCCTTGCTCGAAAGCCTCGACGACGAACCCGAGATACTCCATGCGCCCCCGCCCGAATATCGACGGTATCGGGGTATGCCACAGGAGTAAGCGAAGGCTTGCGGCAAATGGGCAAAAATAAGGTGTTATCGTGGGCGCTTGTGTCGTAGCGGCGCCCGCGCCCGGCCAAATAGCCGAGGTCGAATTTTGCCCGGAGCAATTCACCAGATGAATACCATGGCGCGAAGCACGGCAGGCGCGGCGGCGACGGTCAGCGCCGTCCTCGGCTTGGCGATCGTTTTGGCGGCGTGCGGCGATGCCGCCGCCCAAGACGCTGCCCCGGCACGGGTCACGTTTGCCAGCATGGACGGGCGGACAAAACTCGTCGGCTACGTGTTCACGCCGGATAAAACCGGCCGCGCGCCCGCCGTGGTGATGATGCATGGCCGCGGCGGCCCATATTCAACGGAAGCCAACGGCCGCTACGACGCCTCGACTTTGTCGCAGCGTCATCAGATGTGGGGCCACTTGTGGGCGTCGCTGGGCTATGTCGCGATCCTGGTCGACGGTTTTGGACCGCGCGGCTATCCCCAGGGCTTTCCGCGAGGCAGCTACGATCAGCGTCCGGAGGCACTCAATGAGGTGACGGTGCGGCCGCTCGATGCCTATGGCGCGCTCGGCTATCTGCGCACCCGGCCGGACGTGGCGCCGGACAGCGTCGTGCTGCAAGGTTGGTCGAACGGCGGCAGCGCCACGCTGGCGACAATGGCCGAGGTCGCAGCCGACACGCCGGGCGCCACGGCGCACGGCCCGGTGCTGGGCTTTCGCTCAGCGCTGGCGTTCTATCCCGCCTGCGGATTGAAGGGCATGTTCGAGGACGCCTATCGCCCCTACGCGCCGATCCGCGTTTTCATGGGTGACGCCGACGAGGAAGTGTCGCCGAAGCGCTGCGCCACGCTGGTGGAAAAAAGCCGCGCCCAGGGCGGCGACATCGCCATAAAACTCTACCCCGGCGCCACCCACGATTTCGACGATCCCGGCCGCAAGCGCCAGAGCGTCGATGGCAACGTCGCCGCGAAGGCCGACGCCATGGCGCAGGCACCGGCGTTTTTCGCGGAAGAGCTTGCGGTGAAGCGATGATGCCGATGAGGCGCGCGCACGTCGGCGAGCGTCTTAAGCATCATCACGTTTGGGACGACCAGCGGCCGGGGGCGGCGGGAGCGGCACCGGTCCGGCCGGCTCATTGGTTCGCTTCGCCTGCTTTTGTGTTCCACTGCCGTCAAACCATCCAAAGAGATAACCGAGACCCATCATCCCGTAGAATCCGAGGGCGTCATTGAATGGATGGCTCTCAAAATACCTGTCTATCAAAAACCGGTCTACCAACAGAACGAACAACGTCACGAAGATTGCGTTCGTCAGAGCCTTTTTCCATCGTTGAATGATGGTCGTGGTTGCCTCGATGATGCTCGCTTTGCGAAGTCCGGCAGCTTAGCAATGTTGGCAGCGATCCGCCGCGCGTCGTCGGTAATCACAATGCAATACCAAAGTGACGATCTTTTCCCAGGTCATAGAGCTAACTTCGTATTTTCGACCACGTCATTGATCAGCCCAAGGCATTTGGCTGCCGCCGAAGCGGCGCTGCCCGGCCCGGAAGCGGACTCGCGCCGACCCGCGCGTTGCTCGCGCAGACCGAATTCCACGAACGTCCGTGCAGCGGAGAAATTGTCGTCAGAGGTTGCAGGGACATGGTGTGCCCACCCGGGGGCGGCGCGCTTTGCGTAACCGGTGCTGATTCGCCTTGATTACCCATGCTGTTGGCAAAGAGTTCGACCCGCTTGTTCCTACACCTTGGCTATCGGATGGCCGAAAATGGCAAGATCATCTGCCGTGGTTACGCGGTAGGGCGAGGACACGATAAGGATCGATTATGAGACCCTTTTCCCCGCCTGGGCCTCAAGGCCGAGATGTCTAACGATGTGGCCCGACCGGACGCAAATGCTCCGGTGCGGTTGCTGGGGCGGACAAAAATGCGCGACCGGACAGAATGCACCTGGCGTGCTGAAATTTTGCTCGGTCAGCTTGCTAGACTATCCGCGAGCTTTGGCGGGTCCCCAAAATTACATCCGATAAGCGTTCTTATCGGAAGAGATCACTGCACGCGCGCGTCGGACCCTGCCCTTCCCTTGAAGGAAGGGGCGGTGATTTGGCAACCGCAGCTTGGCCAACTGCTAAAAAAATAGAGGCGCGGCAGCGAAAAATTGCAAGTGCGCACTAAGGCGAGATGGTATTTGATGTGTTTGCCTTGACCTTCCGCTGCCGGTGCATTGGGAACAAGGAAGGTCGCGACCATCATTCAACACGACTCACTGGGAGGTTAGGGCGCGGAATGACAGATCAATCATTCTCAATGGTCATCCGCGGTGGCACCGCGGTTCTCCCCCAAGGTATCGCGTGCGCCGACATTGGCATTCGCGGCGAGACCATTGTGGCGATCGGGCAGAACTTGGGCGCGGGTACCCGCGAGATCGATGCCACCGACCGTATCGTCGCCCCCGGCGGGGTTGATCCGCATGCACACATCGAGCAGGTGTCAGGGGGAGGGCTCCTCAACGCCGACAGTTTTGAAAGTGCGACAGTGTCGGCGGCGTTCGGCGGAACGACGACGGTCATTTCCTTCGCCGCGCAACACGTCGGTCATGCCCTCGATCGGGTCCTTGCCGAATATCACGCCCTCGCCGAACGAGGCGCCGTGATCGACTATGCATTCCATATGATCCTGGCGGATCCGAACGAGGCGACGCTCAAGGCGCATCTGCCGAAACTCGTCCAGGACGGGCACGCTTCGATCAAGGTCTTCATGACCTACGACCGCATCAAACTCGACGACGAGCAGATGCTCGACGTGCTCGCGGCCGCCCGCGACAACGGCGCTTTCGTCTGCGTCCATGCCGAAAATCACGGCATGATTTCGTTTATGTCGAAGCGGCTGCTGGCGAACGGCCTCACCGGACCTTCGGCGTTCTGGATGAGCCACCCGCGCCTCGCAGAGGTCGACGCCATCCAGCGGCTGGTGGCGATGTCGCAGCTTGTTGACCAGCCGATCATGGTGTTTCACGTCTCCACCGCCGAGGGCGCCGAAGTGGTGCGAAAGGCGCGAGCGGACGGGGTAAAACTTTTCGCCGAAACCTGCCCGCACTATCTCCTGCTTACCGCCGATGAGGTCAACAAGCCGGGGATCGAAGGCGCGAAATGGATGTGCAGTCCATCGCTGCGCACGGTGTCGGATCAGACCGCGCTTTGGCAGGCCTTGGCGCGCGGTGATCTGCAGGTGATCTCGTCCGACCATGCGCCCTACCGTTTCGACGCGAGCGGCAAGTTGAGCGCAGGCCCCAATCCGACCTTCAAGCAGATCGCCAATGGCCTTCCTGGCCTCGAAGTACGGCTGCCGCTCCTGTTCGACGCCGCGGTGACGCAGGGGCGCCTCGGTCTTGAGCGCTTCGTCGATCTCACGAGCACCGCGCCGGCCAAGCTCTATGGGCTCTATCCGAAGAAGGGCGCGCTTGTCGTGGGCGCCGACGCCGATATCGCGATCTGGAACGCTACCAAGACGGTACAGCTCTCCGCCGACATAATGCATGATCGAACGGGCTATACGCCTTATGAAGGGCGCGTCGTGACGGGCTGGCCGGAAACCGTGCTCAGCCGCGGCCGCGTCGTGGTGCGCGACGGTGCCTTGCACGTCGCTCCCGGCTCGGGACGTTTCCTGCCGCGCGCCGCGGGGGAGGCAGCGAAACCGCTCGGACGGCCGTCCGCCGAATTTGCCCAATCGACCGTCAAGCCAGCGCCGGCGCGGCGCGTTTCGGTGGCGTAACCCGGCGCCCGCAAAGACAGCGGCAAGACATCCAACAGCGAGTGGTCAGCTTATGGCGCAGATCGGCCTCAACACCAACGGCGTCTATATCATCTCGGTGACACCCTTCACCGATCAGGGCGATATCGATTGGGCGAGCGTCGACTCGCTGGTCGAGTTCTACATCGCCAAGGGAGTGAGCGGGGTGACCATCCTCGGCATGATGGGCGAAGCCCACAAGCTTGCTGAGACGGAGTCCGCGGCCTTCGCGAAATATTTCATTGAGCGGGTGGCGGGCCGTGTGCCGGTGATTGTCGGCGTCAGCAATGCCGGTGTCGATAGTCTCGCTCATCTGGCGAAGAGCGTCATGGACGTCGGCGCTGGCGGCGTCATGATTGCGCCGGCCGCCAGACTGAAAACCGAGGTGCAGATTCGCGATTATTTCGCCACGGTCTTCAAGCGGCTCGGTTCGTCCGTCCCGGTGTGCTTCCAGGACTATCCGTTGGGCACCGGCGTCAACATTTCGGTGCCGTCACTCCTGCAGCTCGTCGACGAGCACCCGAGCCTGGTGATGTTCAAGCACGAAGACTGGCCGGGGCTGAAGAAACTGCAACAGGTGCGGCGGGCTTGCGACGGGCAGGCGCGGCGGCGGATCAGCATTCTCTGCGGCAACGGCGGGCTTTACCTGCCGCAGGAATTGCATCGCGGCGCCGACGGCGCGATGACCGGCTTTGCATTTCCGGAAATGCTGGTCGATGTCTGCAAGGCGTTCTTTGCCGGGCGCGGCGAAGATGCCGAGGACCTGTTCGACATCTATCTGCCGCTGGTGCGGCATGAGCAGCAGATCGGCATTGGGCTCGCCATTCGTAAGGAAATCCTGCGTCGGCGCGGCGCGATCAGGAGTGCCTCGGTGCGCATGCCCGGTCCGCGCCTCGATAAAGACGACATCGAAGAGCTTGACCGTCTGATTCAGCGGCTGCAACGGCGATTATCTGCACCGCGCGGCCGCTCCGAAGTGGCGGCCTAGGAGCGTTCGGCCGCGGCGCCGAAAGTCTTCGCTGTACCGCCGAGCCGCACGCGGCCGACAGCCATCGCCACCGCCGCCTGGGTGGGATCGACGACCGGGATGCCGAGTTCGTCCTCGAGGATGGGGCGATACTTCGTCATTCCGGCGCATCCCATCACGACTACGTCGGCGCCGTGAACGTCGCGCAGCGTTCGTCCGCAATCGGTCATGCGGGAGCGTGTCAGCTCCTCATTAGCAAGATCGACGACGTTGACATTGATGGGCAGTTCCGCCGCGAGCCGGTCGGTCACCCCCATCGCGCCGTAGTAACGCAGATGGCGCCGAACGGACACGGGAAGGATCGCGATCACGCCAAAACGCTGTCCGATGGAAAGCGCGGTCAGCACGCCGCACTCGGCGATGCCGAAGACCGGCCTTGCGCTTTGCTCGCGCAGCGAGTGCAGGCCAGGGTCGGAAAAGCAAGCAAGCACAAAGGCGGCTGCGCTGTTCTCAAGCGCCGCCGCCCGCTTGAGCAGTGGCGCGATCACGCTGTCGACGTCGCGTTGTGTCTGAATTCCTGGTGGGCCTTCGGCGAGCGTCAGGCATTCGATGTCGGGTCCGTCATCCGAACGCAACGGCTCCATCGCCTCGTCGACGGCCGCTGTGACCGCTTCGGTCGAGTTCGGATTGATGACGTAGATTGTCGACATGTTAAGTCCCACATCGCGCGCGAGGCCTTGGTCGCGACCATCTTAATGCATATACCGGCCGTGGGTGCGCGAATTCTTTCGCTCAAACGTTCGAATTTTTTAGCGCTGCATGAACGGGATGAGTTACTCTAATATGGAGACGTGATGTCGGACAATCTCCGCATTGTTGTTAATGGCCGGCCGGTTGACGTCACGGGCGTCTCGCCGGCGACGACGCTGCTCGATTGGCTGCGCGAACACCGTCGGCTGACCGGAACCAAGGAGGGCTGCGCCGAGGGCGATTGCGGCGCGTGCACGGTCGTTCTGGAACAACTCAAAGATGGGCGGATCGAAAAGCGTGCAATCAACGCCTGTCTGGTGATGCTTGGTCAAATCGACGGCTTTGGGGTTCGCACGGTCGAAGGTCTTGCGTCGGGCCGGAAGCTGCACCCGGTGCAACTCGCCTACGCGAACGGCGGCGGCACGCAGTGCGGATTCTGTACGCCCGGTTTTGTCATGTCGACGTATGCGTACGCGGCCGAAGGTGGCACAGCCGAGTTGCCGCTGATCCATGACGCTCTCGCCGGCAATCTCTGCCGCTGCACGGGCTATCGCCCCATCGTTCAGGCCGTCCTCGATTCACTGCCGCTGCAACTGGATCCGCTCGACGCCGACGCGCCTGGGCTCGAGGACGCGCTGGCGGCCGTCGCGAGAAAGACTGCGGCGTCGTTCGTCGATCCTGACTGCGCGTTTTATGCGCCACGATTGCTCGCCGAGGCGCTTGAACTTCGGCATCGACTGCCCGCGGCAAAAATTCTGGCCGGCGGTACTGACCTCGGTCTTTTGGCGAGTCAGAAGCGGCAAAAAATTCCGCAAATCATCTCTCTCGGTGCGGTCGATGAACTGCGACGATGGGAGGAGAGCAGTTTCGAAATCACCATCGGGTCGTCGGTATCTTATGACGAAGTGGAAGAAATTCTTGCGCAACTTTACCCAGGTCTCGCGGTCTATCTCTCCCGCCTCGGTTCCAGGCAAATCCGCAATCTTGGAACAATCGGTGGCAATATCGGGACGGCTTCTCCCATCGGAGACTTTCTGCCGATCTTGCTGGCGCTGTCGGCTCGCATGCGGCTGCGGTCGCTCATGGGGGGCGCGCGAGAGGTGGACGCCGATGCATATTTCATCGGCTACCGAAAAACGGCAATACGGCCAGACGAGTTGATCGAGGCAATTGTCATTCCGAAGCTGGCTGGCGGCGAAGTTTTCTGGGCCGACAAAATATCCAAACGCCGCGATCAGGATATTTCAACGGTTTGCAGTGCCTGTTTGCTGGCGCTCGACGGCGGCAAAGTCAGTAAGGCGCGACTTGCCTTCGGTGGCATGGCGCCGGTCCCGATACGCGCTTGCGGTGCCGAAGTGGCGTTGGTCGGCCGCTCCTTCGATGAAAAGGCCATTGCCGATGCCTCTGCCGCGTTGGTACAGGAGCTTCGGCCCGTCGACGATTGGCGCGGCAGCGGCGAGTACCGTCTTGCGGTGGCGCAAAATTTGCTGCGGCGTCTTCATGCCCGCGTCGTCCTTCCACACGCGGTTGTCGAACTGGATGCATTGGCGGCGGACTGACCATGAGAGGTTCATTTCGCACCGGCGTAAACACGTCGCAGCCACACGACAGCGCGCACAGGCACGTCTCAGGAGCGGCGATCTATATCGACGATATTCCCGAGCCGCCGGGAATGCTTCATGCGGCCTTGATGCTGAGCCCCGTCGCCCACGGTCGGCTGCGCGGACTTGACACCTCGCGCGCGCAGGCCGCGCCCGGTGTTGTGTCGATCATCACCGCGGCCGACATCCCCGGTAAAAACGACATCGCGCCGATTGCCGCCAATGAGCCGCTGTTCGCCGCGGATGTCGTGCAATATGCCGGTCAGCCGGTGGCCGCGGTCGCGGCAGAGACAAGGGACCAAGCGCTCGCCGCCGCGAAGCTCGTTACCGTCGACATCGAGCCACTGCCGGCAATCCTGACAATAGCGCAAGCGCTCGAGGCAAACTCGGTGCTCTGCCCGGCGCAGACCCTCGAATGCGGCAACGTCAACGAGGCATTGGCCAAAGCGCAGCGACGGATCAAAGGCGAGCTGACAGTCGGCGGGCAGGAGCACTTTTACCTCGAAGGGCAGGTCGCGATCGCCGTTCCGGGCGAAGATGACGGTTTGTTAGTGCATTGCGCAACCCAGCATCCGAGCGAAGTGCAGACCATTTGCGCGCGCCTGCTCGGGCTAGAGCTCAACAAGATTACGTCGATCGTCCGACGGCTCGGAGGCGGCTTTGGCGGCAAGGAGAGCAATGCCTCCTGGTTTGCCGGCATTGCGGCATTGTTCGCGCAACGCACCGGGCGAGCGGTGAAAATCCGGTTGCCCCGCGACATCGATATGGTCACGACCGGGAAGCGCCATGGCTTTTTGATGCGCTACGAGGTCGGCTTCGACAATCAGGGCAGAATCTCTGCCCTCGATGCGCTGTTGGCTGCCAATGGCGGTTGCACGCTCGATCACACCGCCGCCGTGGTGACGCGCGCCATCACCCATGCCGATAATTGCTATTGGATAGAAAATTACCGGGTCACCGGCGTTGCCTGCAAAACCCACACGGTTTCAAACACGGCGTTTCGCGGCTATGGCGGTCCGCAAGGTGTTCTGCTCATGGAAGAGGTGGTCGAACGTGTCGCGCGACTGCTCGGCAAGACACCGGAAGCCATTCGTGTGCTCAATTATTACGGCGACGCCACGTCGAATGTGACGCCCTATGGCCAGGCGTTGAAAGATAATCTCATTGCGCACAGCGTCGTGCAGGTGATGTCCGACAGCAATTGGGACGAGCGCCGGCGGGCGATCGATGCGTTCAATCGCGAAAATTCCATCATCAAGCGCGGCCTCGGATTGTTTCCGCTGAAGTACGGCATCTCCTTCACCAAGGCGCATCTCAACCAGGCAGGGGCGCTGGTCCATGTCTACAGAGATGGCTCCATCCGGCTCAATCACGGTGGCACCGAAATGGGGCAAGGCCTCTTCATCAAGGTGGCGCAGGTGGTCGCCGAAGTGTTCAACGTCGACGTCGATAGAATAGCCATAACGCCGACCTCGACCGGCGAAGTCCCCAACACGTCGCCGACCGCTGGCTCGACCGGTTCCGATCTCAACGGCTGGGCCGCCTACGAGGCGGCCTCGACGATCAAGAAGCGGATGACTGATTTCGCCGCCGAGAAGTTCAAGGTTGCCGCGACGGACATCGCGTTCCGCGACAATCACGTTCACATTGGGCTGCTCGGTTCGAACATAGTTCTCGAGTTCGGCGAGCTTGCCCTGCAATGCTGGATGAATTGCGTCTCGCTGTCTGCGACCGGATTCTACAAGACGCCCGATATCAATTGGGACAGCGCCAAGATGCGCGGCAGTCCGTTCTTCTACTTTTCCTACGGCGCGGCGACCGCGGAGGTCGCGGTCGATACGCTCACCGGTGAGTTACGGGTGCTGCGCGCGGATCTGGTGCAGGATTGCGGGCGGCCGCTCAATCCGCTGGTCGATCTGGGTCAGATCGAGGGCGGCTTCGTGCAAGGGCTCGGCTGGCTCGTGCATGAAGAATTGTGGTGGGACAATGCCGGCAAGCTACGCACCATCGGACCCAGCACCTACAAGATTCCGGGAAGTCGTGACGTCCCTGCCGCGTTCAACGTCCGCATTCTGGAAAATACGCCTGCGCGCGCCGCGACCGTGTACGCTTCGAAAGGCATCGGGGAGCCGCCGGTGCATCTGGCGACTGCGGTGTGGACGGCGTGCAAAGATGCGATCGGCAGTATCGCGAATCACAAATTCGCGGTTCGTCTCGATCCGCCGATGACGCCCGAGCGCGTGCTCTGCGCCATCAAGGAGATCAACCAACAAGGCAACGTGGGCGGCTAAGGGTGCAGGCACGTACCGGTTGCGGCGACGCGTAGAAGCGCTGCCATGCATGCCGTCACCGGAAGCGTCGTCGTCGCGAACAATTCGGTGCACTAATGCTAAAAATTCGGCTTTACCGCCTGTAACGCAGAACGTAGCTTTATATCCATGCCTGCAAAAGGGTTCTGATATGAAGCGGTATCTTGTTGCGCTTGCGGTCGGCACTTCACTATTCGGGGGTGCCGCGCACGCGGCGGACAAGACACACGTCAACTTCATCATGGATTGGGCTTTCGAGGGCGCGCAGGCGATATGGCCGACCGCCGCCGAGAGCGGATGCTTTGCCGACAACAACTTGGACGTCAAGATCGACCGCAGCTTCGGCTCGGGCGATGCGCTGAGCAAGCTCGCATCGGGCGCTTACGACGTCGGTGTCGCGGATTTCAGCAGTTTGATCAATTTTGATGCAGCCCACCCGGACGACAAGATAGCTGCCGTGTTCGTGGTCAGCGAGCGCTCCGCGATGTCGATCGTCACGTTGAAGAAATACAACATCAACAAGCCGCAAGATCTTGCAGGCAAGAAGATCGCCGACCAGCAGGGCGAGGCGAGCCGTGTCATGTTCCCGGCTTTCGCCAAGGCCAACAATATCGACCCGAATAGCATCACCTGGGTTTCGGTGGCGCCCAACCTGCGGCAGCCCATCCTCATCAAGGGCGACGCCGACGCGGCGGCCGGCCACCGCTTCACAATCCTGGTCGGGCTGCGGGCACTCGGGGTGAAGGACGATGAAGTCACGCTCTTCCCTTTCGCCGATTGGGGCGTGCGGGCGTTCGGCAATTCGGTGGTGGTCAAGAAGGAATGGGCGGCGGGGCATCCCGACGCGATGCGCGGGTTTCTCAAGTGCACGGCGAGTGCCATCAAGCAGTCGATCGCCAATCCGCGGCAGGCCATCACATGGCTGAAAAAGTACAATTCGCTGATCAACGAGGACGCCGAGCTGCAAGGATTGGGTTTCTCCAACAACCTCGCCATCATCACCGACGAGACCAAAAAGAACGGGCTCAGCACGTTCTCAAAAGAGCGTCTTGACCAGATCCTGGATCAGGTTTCCGACGCAATGCAGATCAAAAAACCGCCTCAAGACGACGTCTGGGATCCGGACTATCTGCCGCCGGCTAGCGAATTGAAGCTTCAGTAAGGTCGGATCGCCTGCAAAAACGCGTTCGGGTGAACGCCGAATGCCGGCTTGCTGAGCCGATATGTGGTCTCCGGCTGGCTGGCGCCGTCGGTCTCGGTTGAGGGCGAAATGGTTGCGAGACGCGATCTTGTCATAGCGGGCGCGACGGTTTTGACCGATTCAGACGCGGCTCCTGAGCTCAAGGATATTGTCATCAGGGACGGAAAAATCGCCGCTATTGCGTCTTCCGGCGAAAAATACGAACAGCACGGGGTGGTGGTGGATGGCCGACACAGACTGGTCATTCCCGGCCTGATCAACGCGCACTATCACTCCCACGACGTGCTATCGCGCGGCATGTTCGAAGACATACCGCTCGAAGTGTGGATTGCCCTGGCGATCCTGCCGCCGACGCGCAAGCTCACGGCGCGCGAGGTCAGGCTGCGCACGCTCCTAGGCGCCATCGACTGCCTGCGCAACGGCATCACCACTGTCCAGGACATGCTGGGCTGCGGCCCAGGCTCGGAAGAACATGTCGAAGCTGCGATCAAGGCCTATGACGAGATCGGCATTCGCTGCGTGCTCGGCCTTCAGGTCGGCAACCGGCCGGCGATCGATTGCCTGCCTGGCATCCGGGCCGGTTTGCCCGACGACCTTGCTCCGCTGTTGTCCGGCAGCCCGCCGGCCGTGCGCGACATCTTGGATTTCGTATCGGCGCCGCTTGCTGCCAAATCGTCCGAACGGGTGTCGTTCGCGATCGCGCCCGGCTCGCCGCAGCGTTGCACGTTCGAGTTGATGAGCGGCTTGGCCGATCTGGCGTCGCGTCACGATTTGCCCTTCGTCACCCACGTCAATGAGGCGAAGCTGCAAATCTATCTGGCGCAAGAGCTTTATGCCGAATACGGCGGCTCACCGCTCGATTTCCTCGAGGCCGCCGGCGGTCTGAACGAACGCCTGTGCATGGCCCACGGCATCTGGTTCAGCGACGAGGAGATCGACCGCATCGCCGATGCGGGTGCCGCCGTCGCGACCTGTCCGACCAGCAACCTCAAACTCAAGAACGGCGTTGCGCCGCTGCGCAAGCTTAAACAGGCGGGCGTGCGCCTGGCACTCGGCGCCGACAATACCAGCGCCGGCGACGCGCAGAATATCTTCGAGGCGATGAAGCTTGTTTGCAACCTCAATGCGGGTAAAGGCACCGGCCCCAGCACGATGCTGGCTCGCGACGCGCTCGCTATGGCGACGCTCGGCGGCGCCGACGTGCTGGGCTTCAGAGACAAGCTCGGCAAAGTTCAAGTCGGAATGTGTGCCGATCTCACGCTGCTCGATTTGGCGGACCCGAGCTATGTCCCGCTCAACGACGCCGTGCGGCAGATCGTGTATTGCGAGTCCGGCCGCGGCGTTCATACCGTCATCGTCGACGGCACAGTCGTCGTCGCCGATCGAAAGCTCATGACGGTCGACTACGACGCTGTACTCGTCGAGGCACGTGCGCTTGCCGAAACGTATAGTCGCGACAGCCAGGCGAACCGGGCGCGTCTGCAAGCGGTACTGCCATATATCGCGGCGGTCGTTCGCGATCACGGCGAGAAGCCGCTGCCCTTCAATCGCTGGCCGTCGGCAAGCGACGAGCTTGCCGCATAGTTTCTGACGCAATCCCAACTAACAAGCAAAAGGGTCTCTCATGATATATGACTTCACGGTTCTCGGTCTAAAGCCCAATACGCTCGGCGCGGTGATGCCGAAGCTCGCCGATGCGATCGCCGCCAATACCAAGCGCGGCAAGCTGGCCGGTTGCTTTACCTGCGATTTCGGCGTGCTCAACCGCATCGCCGTCTTGAGCGAATATCCGGATGCCCTGGCACTCGCCGAAGACCGCGCCGCCGGCATGGAGAGCGGCGATCGGTTCGGCTTCGCCGAGCAGCTCGCAAGCTTCGAGCGGACCGCTTATGCGCCGCTCGCGTTCAGCGAGCCGATCAAGCCCGGCAAATACGGACCGTTCTACGAGATCAGGACTTACGGTATAGCGCCGGGCGGGCTGCAACCGACGAGCGACGCCTGGTGCAAAGGCATTGGGCGTCGCAATGAACTGTCCAAGCTGCTCGCCGTGATGGGTTCAATGGACACGACGCCGCAACGCATGCTTCATATTTGGCCTTACGCGAGCCTGGATCATCGCGCGGCGACGCGCGCGCGCGCCAGCAAAGAGGGAATCTGGCCGCCGCCGGGAGGTTCCGACCACCTGTTGTCGCTGCAATCCGAGTTGTTTGTGCCGACTCCGTTTTCGCCCTTGTCCTGAGCGTGTCGGATGGAGATAGTGTGAACCGCCGAGCGCTATGGATCAGGTCTCGATGAACCTCCGATTGGTTTCGGCCCAGCAATCCGTTGCGCACGAACGGCAAACAAATGCCCGGCCGTTCATTGGCTTGAAAAACGTCAGTCTGGCGTATGGGGCCGACGAGGGCATGCTGACGCTTGATCGCGTCAGCATGGGCATCGGTGAGGGAGAGTTCGTCGCCGTCGTCGGACCGTCGGGCTGCGGCAAATCGACACTTTTGAAGCTGGTGACCGGGCTTTTGCCGGCAACGTCGGGCGAAGTGATTGTCGGCGACAACATCGTCCACCGGCCGATCAAAGGCGTCGGCATGGCGTTCCAGAATGCGACGCTGATGCCGTGGCGCACGACTTTGAGAAACGTGCTGCTTCCGCTCGAGATCGTTCAGCCGTTCAAGCGCGAGCGCCGGCGCAAGCGTGCCGAGCACGAGGCGCGCGCGCAGGCCATTCTCGACGCCGTCGGGCTCGGCTCGTTCGGCGCCAAGTTTCCCTGGCAGCTTTCCGGCGGCATGCAGCAGCGCGTTAGTCTCTGTCGCGCCCTGGTGCATGAGCCGAAGCTCCTGATGTTGGACGAGCCGTTCGCAGCTCTCGACGCGTTCACACGCGAGGAGCTGTGGGAGATCATGCAATCACTCTGGCTGCAGCATCGGTTCAGCGCCATTCTGGTGACCCATGACCTGCGCGAGGCGGTGTACCTGGCGGACCGCGTCTTCGTCATGAGCAAGAAACCGGCGCGCGTCATCTTCGAACGCAAGATCGAACTACCGCGGCCGCGTACCATCGAAGGAAGCTTCGAACCGCATTTCATCGATCTCGTACACGAGCTGCGCGGTAAGATTACCGAGGCACGGTCATGAGCGCGTCGGTGCGCGAGCGCATTGTCCGGCAGGCGATGCCTTGGCTTGTTAGCGCGCTTTTGCTCGCCGGTTGGCAACTCGCTAGCATGCAGTCCGGTATTTCGCATGCGATCCTGCCGGCGCCGAGCGAGGTGTGGCACGCCTTCGTGCAGTATCGCTCGGCGCTCGCCGAACACGCGTTCCACACTGTCGTCACCTCGCTAATCGGGTTCTTCTTGGCGCTGGTCGGCGGCGTGCTGCTCGGCCTTGCCGTGGGCGCGTGGCCGATCGTCTATAGTGGTCTCTACCCACTGCTTGTCGCGTTTAACGCGATCCCTAAGGTGGCGCTGCTGCCGCTCTTCGTGCTGTGGTGCGGCATCGGCGTTTTGCCGGCGATTTTGACGGCGTTTTCCCTGGCATTTTTCCCTATCGTCGTGAACGTCGCGACCGGGCTCGCGACCATCGAGCCCGAAATGGAAGACGTCATGCGAGCGCTCGGCGCCCGGCGCGACGAGATACTTCTCAAAGTCGGCATCCCGCGATCGCTGCCTTACCTGTTCGCGGCGCTGAAAGTCGCCATCACCCTGGCCTTCGTCGGCTCGGTGATCTCGGAGACGGTTGCGTCCAACGAGGGAATCGGCGTGTTGATGATGGCGGCATCGTCACGCTTCGAGGTGTCGTTGGTGTTTGCCGGTATAATCGTCATTGCCGTGCTTGCCGTCGTCTTCTATGGTATCTGCGGTCTCGTCGAGAGCCGAATGGCGCACTGGGCGTTCCGCGCTCGCGGTGGCCAATAAGGGCGATCGGCCGGCAATTGAGCGGTGGCATGAGCGAACGGCGCTTCCGCCCTATCAGAGTACGGCCGTGACTCTCGGGCTGCTTCCTAACTTCGTCAATACGAGCGCGCTGCGGTACTTTTACGAAGTCGCACGCTATGGCTCGTTTCGTCTGGCGGCGGAAAAGATTCACATTGCCGCGTCCGCCATCAGTCGGCAAATCCAGCTCCTGGAAGAAGAACTCGGCTTCAAGCTGTTCTCGCGCGGTCGCTCGGGACTAACGCTGACGCCGGCTGGCGAGGCCCTGCTGTACCGCGTCAAGAAGGCCATGAACGAACTGGCGATCGGCCGATCGGAGATCGACTCTCTGCACGGCTCGCATCGCGGTACGGTTCGGATCGGCATCAATGAAACCGTGGCACGGGAGTTCTTTGCCGCTTTTTTGGTGGGCTTTCGCCAGGTACATCCCAATATCAGGTTTGAGATAACGGTCGCCAATTCCGATCAACTCGAAGAAATTCTTTTGCGCGGTGAAATTGACATTCTGATCGGTTACGCTGTGCGTATTCGCTCTGGCCTGCAGCAGATTGCCGCTTTCAACCTGACGCCCTGCATCACGGTGCGGAAGAATCATCCTTTGGCGCGGAAGAAGTCGGTTCGCATTCCCGATTTCGTCGGCGAAGTCATGGTCATGCCAAGCGAGGGATCGACGTTGCGGCAGGCGCTGAACTCGATATTTTCGCGCCTGTCCGTGCGGCCCCCCTCGACGCTGTCTACGGACTCTTTCGAATTCATGGCCAACCTGGTGGTTCACAAGTTCGGCATCGGCTTTCAATTGCGGCTCACGCCGGGACCGGATCCGATCCGCAGCGAGCTGGTCTACGTGCCGATCCGGGACCAGGACATTCCTTCGACAACCTTGGCTTGCTGCATTTCGGAGGAGGGGACCCCGTCCGCGGCGGTGTCGGTTTGCCTGCAGGCGCTACGCAACGCGCTGGAGCGATGGTTTCGCGACGGCAGTTGCTGAATGCTGTTTGCGGCCTTGGCACGCCGCGCCGCAAGGAGCGTTCTAAGTTTTGCAAGAGTCGCCGCAATTTATTGAATTTTCAACTCTCCGGACAGTTCACTATCATGTTAGCTCAGAGCAATTGGCGACCGGGACTGGAAGAGGACCTCGGGCAATGGCGATCGCGCCGTGGAGAGCGACCTGCATTCAAACCGTAAGCCAGCTTGCGGTGAAAGGCGCCAATCGACCGGCGGCATGGTCGATCATCGAAGCGAATATCGGCAATGCGCTCGGGCTGATCACCCAGGCGGTCGAAACCGACGCGCCGGCAAAATTGGTTGTGATGCCCGAATTCGCCCTGCAGGGGCCGCCGCACGGCGCGCCGGTTGCCGCGTGGATCGATCTGGCCTGCTGCACGATTCCGGGGCCAATCACCGAACCGTTCCAGAAATTCGCCCAGCAGCGCGGCATCTACATCGCCGGGCATCAGTTCGACTGCGATCCCGAATGGCCGGGCCGCTATTTCAACACCTGCTTCCTGATCGGCCCGAGCGGCGACGTCATCTTGCGCTACCGGCGCATCAATACCGCGGCCTTCCCATCGCCCCATGATTTCATGGACGCCTACCTCGAGCGCCATTCCATGGCCGAGGTCTTCCCGGTGGCCGATACCGAACTGGGCCGCATCGCCATGATCCCCTGCGGCGAGATCAACGTGCCAGAAGTCGCTCGCGTGTACATGATGCAGGGTGCCGAAGTGATTCTGCATCCGACGAACTCGCCGCGCCGTCCCGCCCAGGAGGCTGCCAAGGTGGTGCGGGCCGCTGAGAACATGGTCTATCTCGTCAGTGCCAATGTCGCCGGCGGCATCGGCTTTTCCTTCGACGGATCAATTCCAGGTGGCCGCTCGCACATCATCGACTATCTCGGTCGCACGCTCGCCTACGAGGACGGCAACGAACAGACCGTCAAAGTCTCGGCGCCGATAGATCTGGAAGAGCTGCGGGCGGCGCGGAAGAAGGACACCGGAACGGCCAACCCGCTGTTGCGTGCGCGCTGGGAAATGTATCGGCCGTTTTTTGCCAACGCTTCGTTCTATCCACCGAACCAGTTTCTCGAGACGCCAATGGTCGACGGCGACTGTGCCAAACCTGTCCTTGCGGCTTCACTGAAGAACATGGCCAAGGCCGGCGTCATCGTCGAACAATAACGGACACTGCACAGGACCTCGCGGAGAAGCACCAATGATGAGCGCTGCCGATAACGAACTCCTCGTCCGCGTCGGACGCGGAACCCCAATGGGTCAACTCATGCGGCAGTTCTGGATACCGGCATGCCGCTCATCCGAGTTGGTGGCCGATCGCGCCCCAATTCGTCTGATGCTGCTCGGCGAGAAGCTGATCGCGTTTCGCGACACCGCGGGACGCGTTGGTATCTTCGACCATCGTTGCCCGCATCGATGCGCGTCGCTGTTCTTCGGGCGCAATGAGCAACACGGCATCCGCTGCGTCTATCACGGCTGGAAATTCGACGTCGATGGCAAGTGTCTC
Organism: uncultured Alphaproteobacteria bacterium; assembly: GCA_963724715.1. Classification (GTDB taxonomy): domain Bacteria; phylum Pseudomonadota; class Alphaproteobacteria; order Rhizobiales; family Xanthobacteraceae; genus BOG-931. The sequence continues at coordinate 214,029 of CAVRVV010000011.1, forward strand.
GACCAACCCAATCTGCCCGACAAGAACAAGTACCCGGCGGGAACGCCGGCTCTCGCGTACCGGACCGCGGAGCAGGGTGGGCTGGTCTACGTCTATATGGGCGAAAGCCAGGCCGCACCGCCGCCGCTGCCGCAGATCGAGGCCGCGATGGGGGAGCCAAACGACAGAAACAACGCTCTGTTCCACCGTGAATGCAATTGGCTGCAAGCACTCGAAGGCGACATCGACACGTCGCATCTGGCCTTCCTGCATGCCGGTTGCGTCGACGTCGAGCGCATGGACCCGAACGACACGCATACTTACCTGGTTAAAAACAAATCGCCCGACATCGGCGTCAGCAAGACGCCTTACGGCACGATGTACGCCGCGTCCCGCGCGGCGATGGAGGGATTTGACCATCACCGCTTCGCCCACTTCATCTTCCCGTTCTGGGTCGTTTATCCAAGCGATCGCGTCGAGCGTAACATGTCGGCAAACGCCTGGGTGCCGATCGACGACGAAAATACCATGATCTTCAATCTCGACACGCAACGCGCCAGCGGCAAGCAGAAGCAGATGTCCTATGCCGACGGCTCCCCCGTCGCCGGCTTGGCGCGTCCCATGGAATATCTGCCGCAGACCAACGATTGGATGGGGCGTTGGCGCCCAGTGCGCAATCTCACCAACGACTATCTGATCGACCGCGATCAGCAGCAACGCGGCGAAAGCTATTCCGGTGTTCCTGGCATTCCCATGCAAGACCAGATGGTTCAAGAGAGCATGGGGCGGATCATTGATCGGAGCCTCGAACATCTCGGCATCAGCGACCGCATGGTCATGATCACCCGCCGCGCCTTGCTCGAGGCGGTGAAGGAGTACAAGGACAAGGGCGTGCTACCGCAGGTTTTAAACGAGCCAAGCCTGGCCAAACAAGCGACCGGCGGCGACATGCTCGTGGCCAAGGGTGTCGATTGGCTCCAGGCCTATGAAAAGGTCATGACCGAGAAGTACGGGCCAAAACCGCAGATCGCTGCCGAATAAGACGACCTGTCGGTAAGAGACGCCGCAGCGCCGCCTGACGATCGATCACTCCGGCGGCCGGATGATGCCGGCCTGCGCCGTAATCCGTCCGTAGTGCTCGATGCGTCGGTGACGGGCGAAATCGAAGACCGTTTCCTTGCCGAAGGTTGTCGCATCGAGATCGACGTCGGCGACGATCAGCTCGTCATCTTCGGTCTTTGCCTCGGCGACGATCTCGGCGTCTGGATTGACGATCAAACTGCCGGCGATCATGTGGTGGCCGTCCTCGCTGCCGCCCTTCGCCACCGCGACCACCCAGGTGGAGTTTTGATAGGCGCCGGCCTGCACCGACAAGCGGTTATGGAAGTAGCGCTTGTGCGCCCCTTCCTCGCTCTTCTGTGAATTGCTCGAGGGCGTGTTGTAGCCGAGCACAATCAGCTCGACGCCTTGCAATCCCATGACGCGATAGGTTTCCGGCCAACGGCGATCGTTGCAAATGCACATGCCAATTATGCCGCCCATGGTCCGCCAGACCTGAAAGCCGAGGTCGCCGGGTTCGAAGTAGCGCTTCTCCAAATGCTGGAACGAGCGCGCCGGGTCGCATTCGCCATGGCCGGGCAGGTGCACCTTGCGATACTTGCCGACGATCCGCCCCTCGCGATCGACTAGGATAGAGGTGTTGAATCGGTGCCCGTCAGGGGTGAGCTCGGCAAAGCCGAATGAAATGCCGATATGGTATTGCGCCGCTGTCTCGAACAAGGGGCGCGTCGCCGCGTTCGGCATTTCGCGTTCGAACCAGGCGTCAACCTCGCTCTGAGCGGTCATATACCAGCGCGGGAAAAAGGTCGTGAGCGCTAGCTCCGGATAGACCACGAGATCGCATTTGCGGTCCTTTGCCTGGGCCAGCAGGTCGAGCATGCGGCGCACGACCGCCTGCCGGCTTTCTGCCTTTTGCACCGGACCCAGCTGCGCCCCGCCAACGCGCAACACTCGGCTCACTCATTCCTCCTTGGCGTCCTCGTCCAGCGAACCTAGCCACAAACCGGCATTGCACGCAACGCGCTGGCGCGGTTCGATGTATTTGACGCTGCCGGACCTTCACCGTACTTTGTTCAACCTGCTGGGCCGGGTACGGAGAGATTCATGCATCCCTACAGCATTCCCGCCTTCATCAAGGATCGTGTGATCCGTCGCCAGGGCAAGCTATTCAGCCATGACACCATCGATGCGGCGTGCGCCGCGCTCGTGGTGGTGGACATGCAGAATTATTTCGTCGCCGAGGGTTTTCCGCTCGAGGTGCCGGTAGCGCGGCAGATCGTGCCGAACATCAACCGCCTGGCGCGGGCGCTGCGTGCGGCCGGCGGTACTGTCGTCTGGGTGCAGACAACGTCGGACGGCGCGCTCGAACACTGGGCCAACCATCACAACCGCATGCTCACGCCGGAGAAGTCGAAGACACAACTCGAACAGCTCAACGAGGCATCGAAGGGCTTTGCGCTCTATGACCCGCTTGAGCCGTCGGCTGCCGATCTTCGCATCAAGAAAGGCAAATACAGCGCCTTCATCCAAGGCTCGTCCGATATCGACGCCCGCTTGCGCAGCCGCGGCATCGAAAGTCTGCTCATCACCGGTACCGTAACCAATGTCTGCTGCGAGTCCACGGCGCGCGACGCGATGATGCTCGATTATCGCGTGATCATGGTGGCTGATGGCAACGCGTCGCTGACCGACGAAGAGCACGCTGCCTCGCTGAACAACTTTCTGTGCGTATTCGGCGACGTGATGACGACCGACGAGGCTATCGCGCGGCTCAAGCCGACCGAGGCGCGCCGGTCGGCGTGATGCTGAGGTTCAGCGGCTGCGCATCACCGCGGCCTCGAGCCACGAGATCGCCAGATACATCAGCGACGAGACGATCGCGAGGATGGTCACGGCGGCCATCACGATATTTACCTTGAAGATCTGGCTGCCGTATTGGATCAGGAAGCCGAGTCCCAGATTCGACGATTGGAATTCGCCGACCACGACGCCGACCAGTGACAGGCCGGCGGTGACCTTCAGCGCGGCGATGAAGGTCGGCACGCTGCCTGGTAGCACGACCTTGGTCAGGATTTGCGCTTTGCTGGCGCCGAACGTCTGGGCCAGCTTGATCTTGTTCGGATCGGTGCCCTGAAAGCCGCTGTAGATCATCAACACGGTGACGAACAGCGAGATTGCAAGCGCGATGCCGTAGATCGATAGCGATGGGCCGAGCCAGATGTAGAAGATCGGCACGAACGCCGTCTTCGGCAGCGCATTGGCGACGACCAGATAGGGGTCGAGCACCTTATAGAGACCGTCCCACCACCACAGCGCCGCGGCGACCAGGGTGCCGACGACCATTGCCACGGTGAAACCGACCACGGTGGCGGCCATGGTCGACCAAGTGTGGAGCAGGATACTCGCCTGCTGCGGCGTGGTCTTGAGCATGTCGAGGAAGGTCGGCCAGATGGCCGACGGATAGCTGGTGAACAGCGGATTGACGATCTGCGCGCGCGGCAGGATTTCCCATAGCGCCAACACCACCACCAGCAGCGCGAGCTGCGTGAGCCACACGGTGAGGCGTTCGGATCGTTCCCGGCGCAGCCATTGCCGGTATTTTGGGCTCGGGCTCGGCCCCCGCCCCGTCACGGCGTGATCAGTGTTCGACATGGACATCGAGCTCCTGCCAGAGCGTGTTGAAATAGCCGGCAAATTCCGGGGCGTTGCGGGCCTTTAGCGGCGCCGGGCGCGTGCCGTCGGCGGTGAGGAAGCGGATGGCATGATTGGATTTGATCCGTCCCGGCCGCCGCGACATGACGATGACGCGCTCCGCCATGCTGATCGCTTCGCCGATATCGTGGGTGACGAGGATCACGGTCTTGGCTTCGCGGCGCAGGATCTCGGTGATCTCGTCGGCAAGCGCAAGGCGGGTCTGTAAGTCGAGCGCGGAGAACGGCTCGTCGAGCAACACGATTTCGGGCTCGGTGCACAGCGTGCGGGCGAGCGCCGCACGCTGGCGCATGCCGCCGGACAGTTGGCGCGGCACGTGGTTCAAGAACTGGCCGAGCCCATAACGGGTCAAGAGCTGGCGCGCACGCTCGCGCGCTGCCGCCATCGACGCGCCCTGGATTTCGGCACCGAGCACGACGTTCTCCAGGATCGTCCTCCACTCGAACAGATAATCCTGCTGCAGCATGTAGCCGATCTTGCGGTTCGGCCCGGCGACCGGCCGGCCGTCGACCAGCACCGAACCTTCCGTCGGCGCGAACAGGCCGGCGATCAGCGACAGCAAGGTGCTCTTGCCGCAGCCGCTCGGTCCGATGACGGCGACGAACTCGCCCGGCTCAACCGACAGCGAAATATCTTGCAGCGCCTCGGTCTCGCCCTCCCAGCCGAAGTAACGCAGGCCGACACTGCGCAACTCGACCTTCGGCGAACCAGTGCCGACAGACGCGGCCACGGCTTACTTCGCCTTGTCGGCGAAATCGGTCAGAACGAGATCGCTGAACTTCACCCGCTTGGCGTCGTCGAGCACGTGACCGTGGACGAGGATGTCCTGAAATCGCTCGATCGCCTTCGGCTCGATCACCGGCGAAGTCTTCCAGATCTTGAGCTTCTGGTAACGCGCGGTGGCGTTGATCAGCGCCTGGCGATTGACGCCGGGGAAATAGCCTTCGATGGCGGCGACGATATCGGTGGCCGACGCAGTTTCCGTCCACTTGAGCGCGCGATAGATGACATCGGTCCAGGTCTGGACCACGGCCGGATTGTCCTTGATGTATTTGTCGGTCGCCATGAACGAGGTGTAATCGGCAAAGCCGACCGTGCCGCCGACCGACGCCATGAAATAAGCCTTGCCGTCGAGCTCGAGCTGCGCCGGATCGGGCTCGGTGAAAATGCCGTAGTCGTTCTGGCCGGCGAGCCAGGATCCTACCCGCGCCGCCGGCGCGGTATTGTTGACGAGATTGACGTCGGTCTCCGGGTTGATGCCGTTCATGCGCAGCGCCTCTTCCAGGAACAGAAGCGGCGTGCTGCCGGGGCGGAATCCGAGGATGTTCTTGCCCTTGAGCGCGCTCCAGTCGAATTTTTCTACCTTGGTGCGGCCCATGAGCATGAAGCCGTCGGTCGAGGTCAGGCCGCAGAAGATGCGCGCCTTGGTCGTTGAGTCGCTGTTGCGCACGTAGATGGCGGTCTCAGGACCGGCGAGGGCGATATCGGCGCTGCCGGAAAGAAGCGCCGCCATTGTCTTGTCGCCGGCGCCGCCGGTGACGAGATCGACGTCAAGGCCGACATCCTTGAAATAGCCCTTGGTGATGGCGGCATAAGCCGGCGCATAGAGCACCGAGCGCACGACTTCGTTGTAGCGAACTTTGACCAGCGGTTTGTTCTGGCCGAACGCGGCGATGGGGCCGTAGACCGAGGACGTGCCTAGCGCAGCGAGGCCCCCTCGAACGACGAAACGGCGATGCAACATGATTGGTCCTCGTTTCGCATGGATTGGATTGGCAACGACCCCGGCTTTGAGCACGAAAGGCTAACATCGTCGCCGTGAAATGACCACAACCGGTGCTGTCGTAGCCTCCCGCGATTTACGTGGCGATGCACCGTTCGAGCCGGCTGATCAGCCACAGCACCGGCCGGCGTCGATCGGCGGTTCCGCGGTGCTAGGGCGGTTTGCTCAGGCGCCTGGAAGTGATCCCTGCGAGCTCATTCGCAGCCCCCATCGGCGATAGGAGCGGGAGGTGAGCGATCGCTTCCGATAATGGCGATTATCGGAAGCAATTAGCGTGTATGCAAGATTTCCGGAAGCCGACGTGCTTCGCCGCGAAACTTCGAATAGGGCCAAGCCAGTCGTGCACGAGGTCGATCCGATGCTCCGTATTGCTTATTGTCAATGGGTGAGTTTGTGGGTAGTGCGCAGCAAAATGCGTGACTATTCGATCACCTCGTCGGCGCGGCCGGGGCATGGTCGCGACTGTAAGGGGAGATCAAAATTTATAGTTCAAGTCGACATGGTGTTTAGCGACCGCTGCAGGAGCAGCATCCAATGATTTATGTACACGCACCAGATCACAGGGAAACACGATCGATTATCCGCGCCGAGCTACAGTCAGGGCGCCGCTTGTAATAAACCATGTTGGCTCAACGCGAGCGCGATTGCATCGGCATAAAGCTGAAGGCCGAGGCGATTTGGGTGCGGGTCGGACGCGCTCAATACATACGCGCCCGGATCTGATCCTTCCTCGGAAAGGCGACGCACTAATCCGATCGATTTGACCCCAAAAGCCCGTTCGAGACTTTCGCGCAGTGAAGCCCCTTGCGCGTCTGCCATACCCCCACCTTCCCTGTACAAAAATTCAGTCCCTTTCGATATCTCCATAATATGCGGCAAATGAATCAGGATCCCTGGAATGCCGGTTTTGCGCAGCCGCTGAACGGCGGCGCGAAACTTATTGTCCTCGTCGAACCTATCGAGGGCCATGACGCCGCGAAAGCCGACACGTGGCATCGCACTGAGAAGCCCAATCATGGGATTCCCGCGAACAATCCGGTCATAAAGAAACGATGTACCGAATGTCTCACGCCCCCAGACACCGGTCTTAAGAAGGGGCTTGGTATTCTCCTCGCGGAGAGTTTCGTGTTCGGAGATGAGATCGCGGGATACTGGATCTTCCTTTAATTGCTGGAGAGCGTCTTCCGCCTTCAGGGAAGTCATGTGGTCGCACCACTCTCCGGTAACCTTCGAATTGACCTGAAAGTAGTCTGCCACGTCGGTCATCGTGACAGGGTCGGGTTCCGCGTGCGGGCTCATCATGATCAACGCTCGCTCGTATCCGCGCAGCTTCCAATTCACCAGCCAAAATCGCGGTCGCACCAGATCGTTTGTGATGTAAGCGATGACGTAGAAATTCGGTCGCCACTCCGGAACGGTCGTGGCCGCAAGGTCGGTCATTTGCAGGACACCTTGTGCAAACCGTGCAAAATTTACCACACGAACGCGCCTCCGCAGTCGCTCCTCCAGGCGCCGCTGCAGCAGCTCCGGCCACGTTGTTCCGTCAAATTGCATAGCGGTGAATGAGTCGCCAAAAACCAAAATCTTCAAATCAGCCGACGCATAGTCGCCGTCGTAAATACCCGACATTTCTGATCGGTCAGCCCTGAACGTGTTTGTTTCGCAGTGGTCGAACAAATTGTCCTTCAAGTAGGCAGTTGTATAAGCCGATATGCCCTGGCGAAAGCGAAACCCGAAGACTGGATCGCTTATCATGTAAGTATCGCTCACTGCTTTGAAGCTGCCCTGATTTCTCGCGGCCGCCTCACCGAGTGACGAGCTAATCCAGACATCCAAGTAGACGCGGTAAGCCACCTCGCAGGCGATCGTCGCGATACAAACGGAGCAGATGACCAGGAATGTCTCGGCGACCCGAACCCTTAAAGTCTTCTTCCCGGAGGTCAATTGCGTATTCCTATACGGTATCTTGAAGATGGCCCATTCGGTCGAATAGTCCCCGTCTTTGACACAATTTGGATAGCGAACCATCTTCGGCGATGCAGCCACCGTCGAGGACGATTATGCGGTCGAAATCTGCTACGGTTGAAAGCCGATGTGCGATCCTGAGTACTGTGCGTCCCTTCCCAGTCAATTCAATCCGGTGAGATTGCGCGCAGCATCGAATCCGTCCGTCACCTAAAGAACGCGACATGCAGATTGCCTTATCCGGAGGGGGCCGGCCGCGCTTTGCTCTGTTAGCCCGGTTAATCTGTATCGTTTCCCGAAGCTCTAAATAAACTTCCAATGAGCCGGCTTTGCATCGGCGGACAGCAATGCACTCACTTGGCGGGCGGTTAGAGGATTGAGAATACCGATGGAGCGCCGAATGGACTCCAACGCAATACTCAACTCGGCCAATTTATGCCATGCTGGCGGGCGTCGTACGCCACGTGAGAATTCCTGTGATAATCTCCGGCGGTCCGGACTCCGCCACAACTCGCCAAAGCTCATCCTGTTGGCGAGCGTTCCATAACAAAGCTGCCTGAGCTCCCTGCTTGTGCCCCCATTGGCCTCGCTCAACAGATAAAGATCGCCTCGCTCAGTGCTGCTGGTCGCCCATTGAGTGGCAGTGCAGACCACGCTCTCCCGCGCATTTGCCAAAGCTTCAAACGCGCGGTCGCTAATCTGGAGCTTCGTGCCGATTTTTTCGCAAGTCTCAGCTAGCATCTCGCGACAACGGACGGGAATGTCACCGAACTCATGAGCTCGCCGTTGAACCAGCATAGAATTTCCCAAATGGTCGTAATACTTTAGAGCAGGCCGGATCGCGATATAATCAACGGGCCGCTCTGCCGTTGCTGCAAGCTCGACACAAAACTCCCGAATTCCGGCCAAGTCAGACGGCGATGCGTGCGTCATGATATATCCGAGCCCAATGCTCGAAGTATCGGCGCGCGCTCGGCGCAGCATATGTGAGATCATCTTCTGGACGTACCAATATGCCTCCTTGCCAAGTCGGTACAGGGCATTGTGTGCAGCAGGACTTCCGCTATTAATAGAGACTCGAATGAAAGTCGGCTTGTATTCCAACAGCTCGTCGATAATCTCGGGGGTCAGACTTGCGCCGTTTGTGTACAAGCCCCACTCCAGCCCTGATTGGCGCGCGATCGCAGCAAATCCGCCCAGATTCCTATTTACGGTTGGCTCGCCGCCGCCCGTAAAGGTGACACTGAGACCACCGGCTGCGCTGAATTCGGCCGCAAGTCTCTGCCATAGCTCTATTGACATCAGAAAATCGTGGTCAAGATTTCTGTCGGCGGTCCGCCTTGCGCCATTTCGAATGTACGGACATGAATGGCAGCGAGCTGTGCAAGTCAACGACGGCCAGATTTCGAGATTGGCCGGAGTGATGTCATCTTCAGAACCGCTAAGAAAGAGCGATAAGCGTTCTTCGTGAGCTACGATCTTACTCGTTGCATCCATGTATCCCCAAGGGGTGCTCAGCAAATTCTTGATCTGAGCAGCGATGCGGAAACTATCGCAGCGCTCCAATTGTCCGGTGGGTTCCTGCAACATGCGCTACCTACAATTTATGCGCATGAAATGCCGCAGACCAGCCTCGCGGCCAACGGACACCACGACACGAGCCACTCAAATTGTAGGTCTCATCGGCCAGCTTTCGTGACATTGTGTCGATCAGATTGGCTTACTCCCCACCTTCGTCGCGTCCTCTCCTGCGACTCGAACGCACCATTAGCGCCCAGCCTTGACACTAATTTGCGGTTCGTTTAGCTCCCTACGCCTATCCGCCGCGGAGTTGGTCAAAGAAATAAAGTAAGCTTTCTCACCGCCATCGCCCATCGGTTTCAGATGGTATCTTGGATATCACCCCAACGCAACTAACAGCACCGGTCATGCGAATCGCTCAAGTGTCACCACTCATCGAGTCGGTGCCGCCAAAGCTTTATGGCGGGACGGAGCGCGTCGTCGCCTATCTGACCGATGAGCTTGTGGCAATGGGGCATGAGGTTACCCTCTTTGCAAGTGGAGATAGCATTACGACCGCCCGGTTGGACCCCGTTTGGCCGACGGCGCTAAGGCTCGATCCGTCAATCAAGGACTTGATCGCGCCTCATGTTGTGATGCTCGAGAAAATCGCACTCCGTGCCCATGAGTTCGACATCATCCATCAACATAACGATTATCTCAGCTATCCTATATTACGTCGGACCGGCGTTCCATTTTTAACGACATTACATATGACTCAAGAACGTCCCGAGTTGCCGCGGATTTACGACGCCTTTCCTGAGGTGGCGCTTGTCTCTGTTTCAAACTCACAGCGCGAACCTATCCCCCATTTAAACTTCGTAGATACAATTTATCACGGTATGCCAGAAAATCTCTTGTCGCCCGGTCGCGGAGCGGGTGGCTATCTTGCCTTTCTCGGGCGGATCGCTCCTCAGAAGGGCATTGATTGCGCTATTCGCATCGCGGCCAAAGCAGGAATGCAGCTAAAGATCGCCGCCAAGGTTGACCGCGTCGACGAGCAGTATTTCAGGACCACGATTGAACCGATGCTGTCGCAATCCTGCGTGGAATACATAGGTGAAATCAACGATGGACAAAAAGGCGAATTTCTCGGCGATGCTGCAGGTCTGATCTTTGCAATTCAGTGGCGCGAACCCTTTGGCCTGGCAATGATCGAGGCCATGGCCTGCGGCACTCCGGTTTTGGCAATGCGCAGAGGTTCGGTCCCGGAAGTTGTTGACGATGGCGTTACCGGCTTTATCGTTGACGACGAGGACGGCGCAGTACGGGCTGCGCGGCGGCTCGGCACGCTAGACCGAACCAGGATACGCAGCGTTTTCGAAAGGCGTTTTACGGTCCGTCGTATGGCCGAGGACTACCAGCGAGTTTACAATCGCCTCCTTGCCGACACTGAGCGCCCGGCGGCAGGGCGCGCGCGATAACGAAATTTGAATATGGGAAAGTGGTCGAAATTCACTCGGGCTTTGGTGAGCTTGCTTGCCATGGCCGCTAGTGCCGATACATGTTATAGCGATCCCTTGTCCAATGACTTGGACAATATGCGCGGGCCGATTACGTTGGCGGCAGGCAGGGATCCTAGCGGCAGGCTGGGATCAGCTGTGGAGGAGTGGAACCGGAAACATCCGAGCGAAAAAGTGACAATGCTCGAGTTGTCGCCGTCGGCCGATAAGCAGCGTATCACTATCGCCCAAGGCTTTCAGGTCGGCAGCTCGGCATACGATGTCGTTCTTGCCGACGTAGCGTGGGTTCCTGAATTTGCAGCGCAAGGTTGGCTCGAACCGCTTGACGAGCAGAGGTTTGCCAATTCCGGCATCGTACCCGCTGCTGCGAAAACGGCCCGTTTCCACGGAAAGCTGTTCGCTGCACCGTACGGCACGATGGCCGGGATTTTATTCTATCGAAGCGACCTGATTAGCTCCCCTCCGAAGACTTGGTCTGAATTGAAGTCTTTGTGTCATACGGTGGCCAATCAAAACGGAATCGATTGCTATGCTGGCCAGCTTGCGCAATATGAGGGCCTCACAGTAAATGTCGCTGAAGCCATCGCATCCGCCGGCGGGAGCCTGATTGCGGACGATGGAGTTGATGTTACCGTGAACTCAACAGAAGCACGAAACGGTCTGGGCTTCCTCGCAGAGGGTCTCAGTCAAGGCTGGATACCTTCAGCGGCTCTAACCTATCAGGAGGAGCAAAGTCGCCGAGCCTTTCAAGAGGGTCGACTGCTGTTGCTACGCAATTGGCCCAATATTTATAACCTGATCAATGCACCCGGGCACGGTTCCGGTATTGCCGGCAAAGTAGGAGTCGCCCCCTTGCCTGGTCCCGACGGGATCGGAAAATCCATTCTTGGAGGCAAGAATTTTGTACTGTCGAAGTTCTCCAGGCACAAAGCCACCGCGCGGGATTGGATGGAATTCATGCAGTCGGAGGCAGTGCAGCGCGAGATCGATGATCCCGTGCTGATCAGGCTCTACGACGATACCGAGCTCCAACAGCGCCTGCCCTTTCTGCCGGTGCTCAAGGAGATTTTGCTCGATGCGGTCAGCAGACCATCTTCACCAAACTATCATGCGGTCAGCCGCGTCATTCAAAAGGATGCGTATGCCGCTCTGCAGGGCCGGAAAAGCGTTGACGACGCCATCGTGAATTTGGCGGGCGGCCTCACGAAGGCGGTTACAAGCCGATACTGATTGACCACGTTGGGGACTCAGGGTGCAGCAAGCGTCCGCGCGACCCGAAACCCCAAGTCGCTGCCCTGGAAAAAAGAAGAATTCCTGTCGCGGTCCGCGGAGCGCAGGTATTGTGGGTCGTAGTCCCACGAACCGCCGCGGACAACACGCTCCTGGCATTCGTTGTCTATCCAGGGCAATCCGTCCACCGGCGCCTCGACCTTACTTTGCGAGGTGTCAATTTCGAAGCTCGGGTGAAAGCAATCTTCCACCCATTCCCAGACATTTCCGACCATATCGTAAAGACCGAACCCGTTTGCTGTGAACCGGCCCACCGGCGCCGTCTGCCGGTCGTCCCACGAGCTGCCGCAATCCGAGCAATTGGCCATGGCCTTTCCGTTGAGCTTGATAACGTCGCCCCAGGGGTACGCCGTTTCTTTTCCGCTGCGGGCCGCGTATTCGTACTCAGCCTCGGAGAGTAAGCGGTACTGCTTGCCGGTTTCTTTGGAGAGCCAAGACAGGTATTTCTGAGCGTCGTCCCAACTCACCGAAATGACCGGGCGGTTGCCGCGTCCCCAGCCATAGTCATACGGCCTGGTGCAGCCACCTCCAAGCTCGGCGCAGGTGTCAAACTCATCGAATGTGACCTCGAATTTCCCGATTGCGAACGGCCGTGCGAATGTAACCAGGTGCTGCGGATGCTCGTCGTCGGCGCCTTTTCCAGCGGGCGAGCCCATCATAAAACTTGCAGCCGGCACGACCACCATTCTCGGGCATCGCCCGCAATCTTGAAATTCCTGCATCGGCTTGAGCGCTCGCTCACCGTTGGCCGAAAGTGCGGTGTGCCACAAGTAGAGGTCAGCCGTCATCTGCAGGGCCACCTGGTTTCGCGAAACCCAATAAGCCGCGCCGGCAAAGCCGATGAGCAGGGACACGACTACGGCCGCGGCTTGTAGCTGCCGAATGTGCCGGGAGTGTCTGCGGCTGGCATCGAGCAGCTTTTTGACCAGCGGAAAGCTGTCGCCGTATCGCTGCGCCCAGGCCGCGTTCACATGCCAATTCTGCCACCACTTCCAACGCTCGGCCGTGGTCGCCGGAGACAGGACGCGCCGCTTGTCAGCGGCAAATCCTTCCGCCTCAACCAGCAGCGAGCGCCAGATAAGGCCGTCATTAAATTCGCGCGTGAGCCAGCCGCTGCTCGGGTCTGCCAGTCTGTTCCAGCAGCGGATCAGCGCCTCATGACTGATGTCGACGACCGTGTTGTCGGAAATCGGCTGGTCCCCATAAGGAGTGACGAACGAGACGCCGTCGCGCCGGAAGGCTTCGATAATACGGCGCAGCGTATCCGGCTCGCTTTGCGTGACGGCGACGAGGTCGCGAAACGCCCGCGGCCGGCAAATCGCCTTGCCCTCGACGTTCATATCGGTCAGAGCGCGAAAGAGCCGCTCCAAGACGTCGCGGCCCGCGGGATCGGGCGCCGCCTCGTCAGCCACCGTATCGGCGTGATCGGATAACAGACTGACCAGTCCCCCGGCGGCTTCGAGCGGTGCTGAATCCAGGACGATGCGTTCACCCGGCTTTACTCTTCCTGCCGCCGCGTTCCACAGGAACATGAGGCCGTGCTGGATGAGCGGCAATTCATCCTCGCGTCCGGCCGCTTCGGTGACCAGCTTTTCGGCGAGCTCTAAAGCGACTTCGCCGCCATACACTTGCGCCGGCCGAACGATCGCCCGAAGCAGCGAGTCGCGGTCCATGCCCGGCACGAGGTATTGGGTGCGGTTGATCGCCTCGGCAAGGCCCTTGAAGCGGGCACACTCGCCCAAGTATTCCGAGCGCATAGTGACGATTACGTGAACCGTCGCGGGTCGCGCGCTGTTTTGCGGCGCGTCAGCTTCGTTGAGCGTTTTTTTGGACATCTCGTCTGGGGTCGCGTCGTTGCGCGCGAGAAGCTCGACAAAAAGCTCAGCCTCCTCGCGGCTCGTTTCCTTCTCGAAGCGGAATAATTCCTCGAACTGGTCGATCAGGATGCATAGCCGCTCGTCTGGCGCCGCGACGCGTGATGCGTTTGAAGCGAAGATTGAAGAAAGTGTTGCGCCGCGGGCGCTGAAGGCACCGACGATCTCGTCAATTCGAGCCAAGTCGTCAGCACGTCCTTCCAGCCGTGCAAATTCCTTTGCGAGATTCCACAGTGGCCCGCCAGACGGTCGGATGCTGAAGGTGCGCCAGGGAGCACCGACGCGCAGATACTGTCCGGCGAGCCGGGGAAGCACGCCCGCGCGCACGAGGGAGGATTTCCCCGACCCGGAGGCACCGTGAATGAGCACGAGGCAATGGGTGGCAAGCCGCTCGATGACATCATCGATCATCTGCTCGCGGCCGAAGAAGATCGACCACTCCTCGGCCTCGAATGGCCGCAGCCCGGGATAGGGCGATCTGGGCCGCGCCGTGCTGAGAAGGTCGGAGGTCGCCGGCGGATTCCGGTTCACGGGGCTGTGGCCGCTTTTACGCGCGACTTGTCGAGCCAGGAGCGGAATTCGCCGCGCCAATTGCTGCTGCCGAGATCGAACCGCTCGATCTCGTGCCCTGATACGTCGATCGGCAGGCTTTTCCCGCCCGAGCGATCGAGCACGGCGCAAGGCAGTGGCGCGCCGCGGGCAATCTGCATTCGGTCACGCTCATGAAAACCGATGTCGATCAGATCACCTACGAAGTGCTCATCGCTGTCGCCTCGCAGCAGCGTGAGCGCGTCGCATCGCTTCGCCATCTCGATGCGCACGCGGCTTTCTCGCGTCAGGTCAGCGAGATCGCGCGATGGATCGCTGACGGGAGTCAGCGGTAAGATGCCGTCCCCTACGAGAATTTTTTTCAATTCCTCGCGAACGGGTACGTCCTCAACGCGCGCGTGAAGATAGATCGTCTTGGGCCCGCCTGGTGGCGCCGTCGCTTGTTCGGCAGTCCGCTGATCGCGGCGCTCACGATCGGCCCGCAACTCGCGCAAGCGCTTCATCAGCGCCCCGCGCAGGCGGCCAAGTTCGCGGACATAAGCTTCATTGTGCTCGCGGCTATCACGGTAACGATAGGGCAACGGATCGTCTGTGCCGTGAAAGCCAAATCCGACCAGCGCATGCCCGCGCTCGTCGCGGAGAAGGTCGGGCCACTTGCTTACGTCGCTATCAACCGCGCGAACTACGAACACGCGGCCTTGATCGCGCAAGCGGTCCTGCACCTGCCGCTTGAACCATTCGAGTTCGTCCTTGCACCAGCTTGAATTGAGATAGAGCGGCGACATCACCACCATGAGAATGGCGGATTGCGTCACCTTGGCGCGAAGTTCGGGAGTGAGATGTATGGTCGGGTCGAGCTGCCTATCCACCCAGATGTTCAGCGCATCGAATTCGGGATCGACGGTCGGAATGTCCGTTGCCAGCTTGCTGACCAGTTCCAACGTCCAGTCCTTGAGCGGCGCGCCGCCGTTCGCTTCTCGCCTGCCGTGCGAATAGCTGACGAACACGTCGTATTCATAATGCGGGAGGAGAAATGCCATCCCTACACCCAGCGCCCCGATCGGTTTTCTTTGTGTCCGGCACATTTTACCAGCCGGCTTGTCGCTGTCGAGGCGGTATTTCCTCTGTCCAGACGGCTGTGGAATGCGCCGGTACATGAGCTGGTGCGCGTGCTCATTCCCGCTGTCGTGACCGCTCTGCGTGAACGACGCGCCGAAGGTCGCAATGGCTCGCCGCGACTGCTTTGCCAACCGGCTATACGGACATCTTGGTGGTCAAGCATAGGGGTGCTGCGCCCGATCGTCCTTCGCCACAATGCTGGATATCACCCGCGCGCGCATATGCCCAGCACGCGCTTCAACCATCATCCGGACGAGACGCGACTTGTCGGAAGCGTCAACGAAATGCCGAGCGTTTGCACGGACCTGGGCATACTGTAGCATGCGGATTCCGGCTGGCGCCGTCCGTGTCCGCGAATACGGCAAGGTGGGGAGGATTTGAAGAAGTTACTCAATTCAGTTGCCGGATCGCTATTAGTGAACCGCGATCTCAATCTGCTCGCAGTTCATAGCGCCCTGCAACAGGTGGCGGCGGGTATAGTCTCCGCGTTCTCTGCCGTATTCTTGCTGCGGCAGGGATTCGCGGTACCGGCGATATTCCTTTGTCTCGGCGCGATCATTGTATTGCGGCTGGTGTTTCGTCCCGCCGCTGCTCTCGCTGTCCGCGTGATCGGCTTGCGATCGACGCTGATCGTCGGCACGTTCCTTTACGCCGCGCAGGGCCCCCTTCTGGCGCCCGTTCACGGGCTGAACGGCTGGCTGGTGAGTTATTGCGTGACGGCCGCATTGGCTCAGGCTTTTTATTGGGCGACGTACCACGCCATGTTCGCGGCTATCGGCAGCGCCGCCGATCGTGGCAGCCAAGTCGGCTGGCGCCAACTCGTGATTGCATTTGCCGGCCCGCTGGGACCGGCTATGGGCGGCCTCATGCTCACACTCGCCGGGCCATGGGTGGCGTTCGGCACCGCTGCCGGGATCGAGCTCGCCGCCATCGTGCCTCTGCTGGATGTGAGCAAACCGGCAATCGCCGCGAAGGTGCCAGATGGAGCCTTCGCGTTTTACAAGCGCGGTATTCTGCTGCTCGGCAGCGACGGTTGGATTTTCTGCAGCTCGTCGTGGGCCTGGAGCATGATCATGTTCCAGGCTCTTAGCTCACGCTACGACGCCTACGGCGGCGTGCTTGCTGTGCTGGCGGTGGTCGGCGCCCTCAGCGGTCTGGCGCTTGGACGCTTGATCGACAGGGGCCACGCGCGCCGCGCCGCCATGGTCAACGCGGTGACACTCGCGGGCACCTTGATCGCGAGGGTGGTATGCGGCTCCAGCGTGGTCCCGGTTCTTGCCGTCGCGTTCGGCACGACCTTTCTCAGCGGGCTCTATCTTCCGTCGCTCATGACCGCGATCTACAATGAGGCCAAAGCGTCACCTTGCCCATTCCGATTTCACTTTGCTGCCGAGGTCGGATGGGATATCGGGGGTGCGCTGGCCTGTCTGATCTCAGCGGCGCTCTGCGCAAATGGGGTTTCGCTGCACGCGGTCATCGCGCTCGCGCTCCCCATGGTAGTGTTCCAGGCACTTGCCTTGGACGCCAGCTATGCCGCACGAAAATCGCCGGTTGTTGAAACGGAATTGCCCGGCTGGTGAAGGCGGACCTGCCAACTCCGGCGCTTCTATAACACGGGTTGGCGAACCCTAAGTTCCGATAACTCCCGTTATCGGAACAAAAAGCGCTCCAAAGGGGAAAGAGTTGCCACGCAAGAGTTGTTCGGCGCGGATCGGGGTCGACGTCGGCGGAACCTTCACCGATATTGTTCTTGCTCTCCCCGACGGCCAAATCCACGTCAACAAGACAACGACGACGCCTCTCGATCCCGGTGAGGGTGCGGCGACGGGCGTGGCGGCGGTGCTCGCGGAAGCCGGTCTCGATCCAGGGGAAGTCGCTGAGGTCGTTCACGGTACGACAGTCGCGTCGAATGCCATCCTGCAGAAGATTGGAGCGCGAACGGGACTTTTAACGACACGTGGCTTCCGTGACGTGCTGGAGATCGGTCGTATCCGTACACCGGGCATGTTCCAGCTGGGCTGGCGCAAGCCCGAGCCGCTGGTGCCTAGACGGTGGCGCCTGGAGGCAACGGAGCGGATTGCAGCCGATGCCAGCGTAGTAACGCCGTTAGACGAGACCACGGTACGCGAGGCCGCGGCGACCTTCCTTGCCGAGCGGGTGGTGGCCGTAGCAGTGTGTTTCATCAATTCCTATGCGAACGATGCGCATGAGCGTCGCGCTGTGCGCGATTCTGCGCGAGTGCGCGCCATCTCTTCTCGTAACGGCTTCATGTGACGTACTGCCGGAGATCAAGGAATATGAACGCACCGCGACCGCCGTGGTGAACGCCTATCTGCTGCCGACGATGCGGGGCTATCTTTCAAAGTTGACCGCGCGCCTCCGCGACATCGGCGTAACGGCGCCGGTGCAAGTCATGGCCTCCAATGGCGGGATGATCGGCATCGCTGCCGCGAGAGATCGGCCGGTTTTTGCGGTTGGCTCCGGGCCCGCCGGTGGCGTTATCGGCGCCGCTCGACTTGGAAGCACGATCGGAGCAAAGGATCTCATCGTTTTCGATATGGGCGGGACGACCGCAAAGGCCGCGATCGTCCAAGATGGTGAACCGCAGGTCATCACCGAATACGAATTTCGCGACGGAATTTCCGCGCCCTCCCGCTTTGTCAAAGGCGCAGGCTACATGCTGAAGGTCCCGGCCATCGACATTGCTGAAGTGGGGTCAGGCGGTGGCTCCATTGCGCGCATCGACGCCGGTGGGCTCCTCGTGGTTGGGCCGGAAAGCGCGGGAGGCGATCCGGGTCCGGCGTGCTACGGGCGTGGTACGCAGCAGCCAACGGTCACGGATGCGAACATGGTTCTCGGTTTTCTCAATCCGCATTCGCTTGCCGGTGGCTCGCTCCCGGTCAACGCTGCGCTTTCGATGAGCGCGGTAGAGGGACATGTCGCCCGTCCACTGCAGCTCGGCGTGGATGATGCTGCACATGGCATCCGCCAAGTCGCCAACGTCGATATGGCGCGCGCGATACGCGCTGTTACTGTCGAGCGGGGCAAGGACCCCCGTGACATGGTGTTGATGGCTTTTGGAGGTGGCGGGCCACTGCATGCTGTCGACGTGGCGCGGCTGCTCGGTATTCGCCGCGTCGTGATAACCCCTGTCTCGGGAGTCTTCTCCGCGGCCGGCATGCTGGCCGCAGAAACCATCCATGAATTTGTGCGCCCAATATTGATCCCTTTCGCCGACGTTAACGAAACCTCCGTGCAAGACCTGTTGGGCGACATGGTGGACGAGGGGCGCACCGCGCTCGCTAGCGAAGGGTATGACGAAGATGCCGTGGAATTTCGCTTTGCCGCAGATATTCGTTACCTCGGACAGTCATCACAATTGATGATCCAGATGCCGTCTGAATCTTACGGCGCGGCGGATCTGCGAGCCGCCTTTGAGCGAACCTATCGCGAGACATTCGGCTACATCGCTGACGCAGAGCCGCTGGAGCTCGTCAACCTGCGTCTTTCCGCCATCGGAAAGGCCGCATCTCGACTGGAATTCGCAACGTTGAATCTCGATTATCGAGCACTTGCGGCTGAGAAAGGGGAGCGGCTTGTTTCGTTCGGCCGGGGCGTGCCCCGCATTCCGGCGCGCGTCCTGCCGCGCACTGTGGCGCAGACCACTGTTGTCGTGGGCCCGGCAATCATCGAGAGTTATGACACCACGATCGTAGTTCCGCCCGGGTGCACCGCTCGGCCGGCTGGAGCGGGTTGCATAGTGATTGAGATGGAGGAAATGGATGTCTGAGGCGGCGTCCTCGTTTGACGATCCGATCACCTTCGCGGTCATAAAAAATGCCATGGACGCGATCGTGGATGAGGTGGCCTACACCGTGATCCGCACCGCGCGGTCCGAAATCGTCAAGGATGTGATGGATTATTCGGCGGCCATCTGTGACGCGAAAGGCGAAATGGTGGCACAGGCGAAAACCATCGCACAGCATCTTGGTGCGATCCCGGAAGCCATGGCGGCTGTCCAAGCCAAATGGAGCGGACGTCTCCAACCCGGCGACGCAGTCATATTGAACGATCCTTATTCGGGCGGCATGCACTTGCCCGACATCTTCATGTTCTACCCGATCTTCGATGGCATGGAGATTTTGGCCTGGTCGGTTGTGATTTGTCACCATACCGACGTGGGCGGCAGGGTGCCGGGGTCGAATGCGGCGGATAGCACGGAAATCTATCAGGAGGGACTGCGCATCCCGCCTCTCAAATTATTTCGTGCGGGAGTCATAGACGAGACGCTTGAAGCACTGATCAGACTCAACGTCCGAGTACCTGACACGGTCGTTGGCGATTTGCTCGCCCAGTATGCCGCCTGCCAAGCAGGTGCACGCGAGATTGGACGGTTGGTCGTGCGGTACGGGGTAAAGCAGATGCGCGTCTATATGGCAGCGCTGCTTGACTATGCCGAGCGAATGGCGCGATCCGAAATCGCGACTTGGCCGCAGGGCACTTTCCGCTTTACGGACTACATCGACAGCGACGGCATCTCGGACGATCCGGTTCCTCTGTCGGTCGCTATAACCGTCCACAAGGACGGCAGCTTGAAAGTCGATTGGGAGGGGAGCTCTCGCCAGGTGCGGGCGGCGATCAACTCGACACTGTCCTTCACGAAGTCGAACACATTTCTCAGCGTGCGGTGCGCATTGCGCGGAGATATTCCAAACAACGCCGGTGTTTTCCGCTGTATCGAAGTCGCTGCGCCAACGGGCAGCGTACTCAATCCCATTTCGCCGGCACCGGTCGCAGCGCGTGCATTAACCGGCTATCGCGTCATGGACACCATGTTCGGAGCGCTTGCGCAAATAGTGCCGGACATCATGCCGGCGGCGGGAGAGGGAGGAAATACCGTTGTTTGTCTCGGCGGGCGCCATGCCGACAACCGGCCCTTCATCATCGTCGACATGATCAGCGGCTGCTGGGGCGGGCGTCCCGACCAGGACGGTATTGATGCGATTACAAATCCTTCCCAGAACCTTTCCAATTCGCCCGTAGAGGTATTGGAACGTCAGCATCCCGTGCGTATCGAGGACTACGCGCTCGTCCCGGATTCCGGCGGTGCAGGGCGTTTTCGCGGCGGACTGGGCTTGCGGCGATCCTACCGTCTGCTCGCGGAGGAAGCCGTGCTGCAGCTGAGGGCGGATCGTTTGAAATTCGCCCCTTATGGGCTTGCCGGCGGCGATTCCGGCGGTCTCGCAGGAAATTGGCTCGGCGAGGGCAATGTCATGCGCTCGCTTCCCGGCAAGGTGACAACTATTATGCGGCGAGGCGAGATGCTCACGCATCACCAGGCAGGGGGAGGGGGCCACGGCGATCCCTTCGGCCGGTCACCCGAAGCCGTTGGCCGCGACATCTGGAATGGCAAAGTGACGATTTCAGCGGCGCGTGAGCGGTATGGTGTGTCGGTGGATGCAGCCGGTGCAGTCGACGTGGCAGAAACGTCGCTGTTGCGTTCGCGTAGAGAGAGAAAATGAAAGAACAACAGGCGGCTTGGAACGAGACGACTGCCCGTCATTGCTCGGACAATGGAGTAACGGCGGAGAGGCAACCGAGAAGGAATTCGGGCATGACAGTAACGCGACGCCGATTCACTGCTACTGCGGCCGCCGGAATTGCCGCAACGTTCACCCCGGCCATTGCGCAGCAGCGACAAAAGCTGACCGTCCGCACAGACTTTCCTCCCTGGGGAATGCATGCGGGGCTCCATCTGGCCGTCGACAATGGCTCGTTCAAGGATGCGGGGCTGGACGTCGATGTCTCGGACGGCAAGGGTTCTTCGCTGGTCATGCAGCAAGTCGCCGCTGGCGAAATTGACATCGGATGGGTGCAGCTCGGCCCGATGGCGGCGGCGCGCGGCAAGGGTATGCCGCTCACCTCGATCGCCGGGTTCGTGCGAAAAAGCGATCTGGGTGGCCTTGTGCCGAAAGATTCAAACATCATGACGGTGAAGGATCTCGAGGGAAAGAAGGTAGCCTACAGTGCCGCGAGCTCTTGGGGCTCCCTGATCGACGTCTTTCTCGAAGCTGGCGGCACTTCACGCGACAAAATCGATCTGGTCAACGTCGACTCTTCCTCGCTGCTGTCGATCTATATCTCGAAACAGGCCGACTGTACCTTGACGACTTATCCGTTTGCCAAGCCTCTTGCCGACCGGCAACGGCCGTCGAACGGCCTCCTGTTTTCCGACCTCGGGCTGAACTTCCCGAGCTACGGCCTGGTCGTCACCGAAGCGACATTGGCATCGCGCGAAGACGCGCTCAGGCGTTTCGTTCCGGCCTTGGTCAAGTCGTGGGAATACATCTACAGCGGTCATGTCGATGAGGCCGTCGCCGCGATGATGCGGCAGCGCGCCGCCGAGAAACTCGACGTCGAAATCCTGAAAGGCCAAATCGTCGGCTATCAGCCTTTCTTCGTGACCGCGCGAACCAAGGACAAACGTTTCGGCTGGCAGTCGGACGATGACTGGAAAGAGACGCTGGCCATCATGGAAAAGACCAAGCTCATTTCTGCCGGAACCAAGACGACCGACTATTATACGAACAAGTTCGTGCCGGCTTGAATGTGACCGAACCGCAGTCGAACGATCGCCTGCGAGGCAACACGCACGTTGCCTGCCGAGGCGTTGGCAAGGTCTACACGCTGCCAAAAGGCGGCACGGTCACCGCTATCGGGCAGCTCGATCTCGAGATTGGCCGCGGCGAATTCATCAGCATCGTAGGCCCGAGCGGTTGCGGGAAGTCGACGCTGCTGAAATGTGTGGCCGGCATTGCCGAAACCTCCGCCGGGCATATCGAGGTGGACGGCATCGAGGTCGCCGATCCTCCGGATCATATGGCGATCGTCTTTCAGCGCGACATCCTGCTCGACTGGCGCTCGGTCCTGGACAACATTCTCCTGCCGATCGAATTCAAAGGCTACCGCAGGGCTGATTGGGCCAGCAAAGCCAGCGACCTCCTTGGCCTGATCGGTTTGAAAGGGTTCGAGCAGCGCCGCCCATGGGAGCTATCAGGAGGTCAGCGCCAGCGCGTGGCCATCTGCCGCGCTCTGATCCAGGATCCGCGGCTGCTGTTGATGGATGAGCCATTTGGCGCCTTGGATGCGCTGACGCGGGATGATCTGAATCTGGAATTGCAACGTCTCTGGCTGGCGTCGAAGAAGACCGTCCTGTTCATTACCCACAGCATCAGCGAGGCGGTCCTATTGTCGGATCGCGTCGTCGTCATGGCGGCGAATCCGGGCCGTATCATTGAGACTGTCCCGATCGATCTACCGCGGCCGCGCACGCTCGACTCGCGCGAAACTCCGGAATTCGGCCATTACGCGAAGAGCATTCGCAAGCGCTTCGAGGCGTTGGGCGTCTTGCGGGGGAAAGCTTGAGGACGGCTGCATGACGCGCACATGGTCCGTTATTGTCGTGCTCGGCGGCTTTCTCATTATCTGGGAAGCCTGGGTCAGGATCGCCGGGGTACCCTCCTATTTTCTTCCGGCGCCGTCCGCCATTTTCCTCGAGATCGCTCAAAACCCGTTGTGGTACATGCGACACTCCGCCTACACGATCGGCGCATGCTCGCTCGGCTTTTTCATGGCTCTTGTCGTCGGTGTACTTGCTGCCGTCGGAATCGTTTATTCCAAGCTTCTAGAGAATACGCTCTATACATTTCTGGTGTCCTTGAACTCGATTCCCAAGATTGCACTGGCGCCGCTTTTTATCATCTGGATGGGCACCAATCTGAGCTCCAAGGTTGCGATCTCGATGCTCATCGCGTTGTTTGCGATCGTGATCGATACCGTGCTCGGTCTGCGCTCCGTGGACCCGGAGGTATTGGACATGGCCAAATCGATGCGCGCCCGTCCGCTTCACGTACTGTGGAAGATCCGGTTTCCGTCGGCCCTGCCGGCCATGTTCGCCGGGATGAAGGTCGCTATTTCGCTGGCATTGGTTGGGGCCATTGCCGGCGAGTTTGTCGCCTCCAATGTCGGGCTTGGCTACGTCATTCTCACGGCGCAGGGCATGATGCAGACCACACGCGTGTTCGCCGCTGTGGTTCTTCTCGGCGTGCTCGGTACCTTGCTGTTTTACGCTGTCAGCCTCGTCGAGTACTTTGCCATTCCATGGCATGTGTCTCAGCGAAGCGGCACCGGTGGCCATTAGGTATCGCAGTAAGAGATGAGCAAGTTTTCATATATTGGTCATCGCCGGCTGCGTCTTGAAGACCGCCCGTTTCTGCTGGGCGCCGGTCGATTTGTCGACGACATTCGCAAGCCGAACCTCGTAGAGGCCGCATTCTTTCGCAGTCCAGTTGCCCACGGCCTTATCCGATCCATCGATGCAAGTCGCGCGAGAGCGCTCGATGGCGTCCATGCCGTTTACACATTGGCGGACTTGCGCCCCATCCTGACGGCAGATCGGCTTCCCTTGCAGTTTCCAAGTACTGTTCTGCCACCCAACATTTCGCCCTTCATACTTGCCGACAAGGAGGTTTCCTTTGTCGGCGAAGCGATCGCTCTTGTGATTGCTGAGAACCGGTACATCGCCGAAGATGCGGTGGAGCTGGTCGAGGTAGACATCGAGGAGCTAGCCGCGGTCTCAGACTGCCGCGACGCCTTGGCGGTGGGCGCACCGAAGGCTCACATCGACAGGCCCGGCAATCTCTTGATCGAATTTGTACAACAGTACGGCGATGCCGAAGCCGCAATTAGTGCGGCGCGGCGGCGAGTTACAGTCAATCTTAAACAGCATCGTGGCGGAGCGCATCCCATCGAATGTCGCGGCGTGCTCGCGCATTTCGAATCGCAGGACGGCATGCTGACGGTCTGGAGCTCGACGCAGCTCGCGCACGAAGCACGATTTTTCATAATGAAGATGCTGGGGCTTGATGAAAACCAGATCCGCGTCATCACACCGGACGTCGGCGGTGGCTTTGGCGCAAAGTTCATCCTTTATCCCGAGGAAGTGGCAATTTCAGCCGCAAGCCGTCTGTTGCAGCGGCCGGTAAAATGGATCGAAGATCGGCGCGAGCACCTGATGGCGTCGATCCAGGAACGCGATCAATATTGGACGCTGGAAGCCGGTTTTGACGATAGCGGCCGGTTAGCCGGCGTTCAGGGCCGCATGATAAGCGACGGCGGTGCCTATACTTATCAAGGAATCAATCTGGCCTACAACGCGTCAACGAACGTTCCCGGCCCATATGTCCTGCCGCACTATAAGCTTCGTGTTTCGGTCGCGGAGACAAATAAGGTCGGCACCGCGCCTGTCCGTGGTGCCGGCTATCCCGAAGGCTGCTTTGCAATGGAGCGCATTCTTGATGAAATTGCGCGCGACCTCAAATTGGATCGTGCCGAGGTACGTCGCCGCAATCTCGTCCCGGCAAGCGCCATGCCTTACCAAACCCCCATGCAGGCGCGCTCCGCCAGCGCGATTGTCTATGAAAGTGGCGACTTCTCTGCATGTCTCGAACTGGCATTGAAGAGCGGGGATTATACGGGCTTTGCGTCGCGCCGGGCGAAGGCATTATCTGAGGGGCGGTTTCTCGGCTTCGGCATTGCCGCCGGACTCAAGGGCACGGGTCGCGGGCCCTTCGAGTCGGCAATTGTGCGCATCGGCCGCTCCGGCAGAGTTTCGGTCTATACGGGAGCGATGGCCATGGGACAGGGACTGAAGACAGTCCTCGCGCAGATCACGGCAGAACAGATTGGAGTGCGGCCGGAAGATATAAGCGTCATTTGCGGTGACACCTCGACCATTCCACTTGGCCTCGGCGGTTTCGCCAGCCGGCAGACCGTGACCGCCGGAAGTTCTACCCATTTGGCAGCCCGAGCCGTTCGCGAGAAGGCCATTGCCGCCGCCGCCATACTTCTGGAGACGGCGCCGGATAAGCTGGAAATCCAGGACGGCATGGTTGGCGAGCCGGGGAAGAACATTTCCATCAGTCTTGGCGACATTGCCGATTCGCTCGCGGGTGCACCAGGCTACAAAATGCCCGAAGGCGTGGCGCCTGGGCTCGAAGCGGCGGTCAACTTTGAAACATCGGCATTGTGTTATGGCATCGGTGTGCACGCTGTTGAACTGGAGGTCGACCCCACTACTGGCGCGGTGAAATTGCACAATTACGTTGTGGTGAACGATTGCGGTCGCATCATCAATCCAATGATGGCCGAGGGCCAGATCCATGGCGGCGTCGTGCATGGCATAGGCAATGCTTTGTTCGAGTGGATGGGCTACGACAGCAATGCCCAGCCGTTGACGATGACTTTGGCTGATTATTTGCTGCCTTTGGCTTCGGATATTCCCACGCTCGATGTAAATCTCGTAGAATTTCCGAGCACGAAAAATCCGTTGGGGGTTAAGGGAATTGGCGAATCCGGCACGGTTCCGGCAGCAGCGGCAATTGTCTCCGGCATTGAAGACGCACTGCAACATTACGGGATTCGAATCAACGAAGTGCCTGTGAACCCCGCTCGCCTGCTCAAGCTCATACGGGACGCGTCACCTACGACGTGCTGACACCTTCGTCGCCCGAATCGCAGCGAGCCATTTGGAACGTCGACATGCAAAGCACGGAGGTCTCGCCGATAAAGGTCACAATCGTTGGCGGCGGCATAGGCGGGCTCACCGCAGCGCTGGCGCTCCTCCAGCGCGGTATCGATGTCGACGTGTACGAACAATCGGCCGTGCTCAAGGAGGTTGGAGCCGGCGTTCAGCTTGGCTCCAACGGGACCCGGGTTCTGTATGCGCTTGGCCTGCAGGACGCTCTGGTCGGCGTTCAGGTCATCCCTTCCGCGCGCGAAATACGTCACTGGCGCACCGGTGAAACCTGGAACTGGTTCGATCTCGGCGCCACGTCGGCTAGGCGTTATGGCACACCGCACATCATGCTTCATCGCGGCGACCTCCTCAGCATTCTGGCGGAGGCTGTCCAGCGTCTGAAGCCCAACGCGGTCTCGCTCGGTAGAAAATGTGTTGCGATCAGCCAGACGGCTGAGAATGCAGAGGCGAGATTCGCTGACGGTCATATGGCAAAGTCGGCCTTCGTAATTGGAGCCGACGGTATTCACTCCCAGGTGCGTGCCTGTCTGTTCGGCGCTGGCCGTGCCGAGTTTACTGGTTGCGTGGCGTGGCGCGGCTTGGTGTCGATGAAACGGCTGCCGCCTCATCTTGCACGAATGGTCGGAACGAATTGGCTCGGGCCACGCGGCCATGTGCTGCACTATCCGGTACGGCGCGGCGAGCTTATGAACTTCATCAGCATAGTCGAGCGCGATGACTGGCAGGTGGAATCCTGGACTGTAGAAGGCACTAAAGGCGAACTCGCCAACGACTTCCGCGACTGGCATCCGGATGTTCACACCCTTATTGACGGTGTCGACACCCCGTACAAATGGGCACTTATGGTGCGCGGCCCAATGGAGCGCTGGACGCGGGGACGCATCACGCTGCTCGGCGACGCCTGCCACCCAACCTTGCCATTTCTGGGTCAAGGCGCCGTCATGGCGATCGAGGACGCCTATGTGGTGGCGGCCTGCGTGTCGAAATACGCCAAAGAGCCGATGGTCGCACTCGCCCGGTACGAGGACATCAGGCGCGATCGCACTGCGGCCGTCGTGCGCAAGGCGCACGAGAACCGCAAGCAGGCATTCAGCCCTGAGCTTGCAAATGAGGAGGCTGTTGCAATTTCTGTGGCGCGCGAATGGCAGCAGGTGCGCCTACGGGAGCGAATGGATTGGCTTTACGCCTACGACGCCACCGCAGTGGAGATTTAAACTGTCGACAGTGCGACCTGGAAAGCCACAGGCATCATAGCGAAGGCGAGTGGTTAAAGCATCGACGCGGGTATGCGCGAACTGGTTCCGATAAGGAGGGTTATCGGAGGCAATCGTGATTGCATCGATCAGGGGCAACGCCGAAAAAAGGGTGACACTCAAAGGTGGTGCCATTCAATTGTGATGTCGCTATACCCCCGATTGTGTTGCAAACCCGGCTACTTTTTGCAGCCGGTGCGGATTTGAGTATTGGTCAGCTTGTGGCGTTGTCCGCTGAAACTGTCTGACAGCGTGATCGGCACACAGGCTTGGCAGGTCGGCTACGCCGCACAGGTGGCCGCAGCCGATGGCGGCGGGCGGCAGATGAACTTGACGAGCCGCCGCAGGTTCTGCGCGGTTGCGGTCAGCAGCACCTCATCTTTAGCTCCGCTCAAGCCTCGCAGTCGCAATCGGTCGAGCCGCAGGATGCGCTTCATATGCGCAAATCGCATCTCGACCTTTTTGCGCTCCCGGCGTGATTGTTCGAGGGCCGGCCCGTGTGCGAGTAGTAAGGCGCAAGCTCCTTGTGCACCCAACCAAGGTCCAAAACACCGTCGATCTGGCGCACCAGATGGTCGGCTGGCACCACCTCGTCGAGTTTAAAGGAATAAAACAACTGGCCTTGTCCGCCTTCCCGCCGACCCATCATGAGCCGCTCCCGCCGATGCCGTCTCACACAACGGAATCATCGTTCGTGAGTTGTCTCAATGGGATTTTCGCAACACAATCCCCCCGAAAGCGACCAGATCGATGCGTCGCACTATGTGACACTTTGGTCCAAACAGACATTGCCAAACCTATTGCTGACACATTGCAGCGCTCACTTGGCTGCGTTCAATTCGACGCGTCCGGCAAATCGTGCTGCCAGCGGCCGATCACGCCGGCAATCGCCGCGCCGAGTATGGGTGCCAGCCAGAACAGCCAGAGCTGCGCTATATAGGCTCCGCCGGCAAACAGCGCCGGGCCGGTGCTTCGAGCAGGATTGACCGAGGCATTAGTGACCGGGATCAGGAAGAGATGAATAAGCGTCAGGCAAAGCCCGATGGGTATGCCGGCGAAACCGACCGCCGCGCCTTTCGAGGTGGTACCGATAATGACGTACAAGAAGAAGAAGGTCGCAATGACTTCGATCAGAAAGCACGATGTCAGGCTATATTTGCCGGGGCTGAGATCGCCGTATCCATTGGACGCAAACCCGCCGGGAACCCAGTCGGGTTTACCCGAGGCGATCGCGTAGAGTACCGCAGCAGCCGCGATGGCGCCGACTACCTGCGCCAGGACGTAGGGAAGAACGTCGGTAGCCTTGAAGCGACCTCCGGCCCATAGCCCGACCGTGACTGCACAATTGAAATGCCCGCCCGAAATGTGGCCGACCGCATAGGCCATGGTCAGCACCGTTAGTCCGAAGGCTAAGCTGACGCCCAAAAATCCGATGCCCAGAGATGGAAAGCCCGCGGCGAGCACCGCACTGCCACAACCAGCGAATGTTAGCCAAAAGGTTCCTAAGAACTCGGCCCCAAGGCGTCGCGGCATATCCATGTTTTCCCTCCGCTGGGCTTACTAGCTCGGTGCTTCGCCATCGAACGGCGCGGGATACCAGTAGCGTAATCAACTAGTGATGCCGCGGGATCGTTCCGCCACGCATAACCGCGCCGCGAACGCTGCCTGTGGCCGCCGACGACGTAATCGAGGGTTCCTTTTGCAATGCATCAATTGACGTTGGCAATCGGTCGCTGTGGGTCCAAGAACGACCGAATTACGGTGTCTGCGCCATGTCCGCTTCTCCCCGCAAAAGCGACCGGAATAGCGACCTGCTGCGCGGTCGCTTGGTGCCATTCACGACCTTGCTTCTCTGAGCAGCTTCTAAGCGAATAGCGCGAGGTCGATCGCGTCGCCCATCTTGCGGTAACCATCGTCGCTCGGGTGCAGTCCGTCTCCGCAATCGTCCACGGCACGCATCTGGGTCGGGATTTCGGGATCGCGCAACGCGGCGTCGAAATCGGCGATACCGTCAAACACGCCGCTCTCCCGGATCCAAGCATTGACTTTCACCCTGTGCATCTCGCGCGTCGGGTTCCAGGCATTGGCCATGTACGTCTCATTGCCGAACGGTGTCAGCGTCGCGCTAATGATCTTGATGCCCGCGGCGTGCGCGCGCAGTGCCATCTGCTGCAGGCCAGCAATCACGTACTCGGCGGTGACCTCCTCCTCGGGCTTCGCCCACCGATTACGCAGATCATTGGTGCCGAGCATGACAATAACGTGCGTGACGCCCGGCTGAGCCAGCACGTCGCGGTCGAAGCGCCGGAGCCCGCTGTCGCCGCGGATGTCGTGCAGGATGCGGTTGCCGCCGAGCCCATTGTTCATTACGCCGACCGGTCTGCCTGCGCAGGCCACGAGCCGCCGCGCCAACTGATCGGGCCAGCGGCAGAAGGCGTCGATCGTCGAGATGTTGCCGTCGGTCAGCGAGTCGCCGAGCGCGACTACTGCGAGTGCGTCGCTCGGGGCGAGCACGTCGACGCCACAAAGAAAAACCACTGGTCGGTCAGATTCCCGACCGGCATCGCTGTCTCAGCGGCGAAATTGCCCGGCGGCGAAATGTAATTGGTCTGCCTTGCGTACCGGCCGGTTATCGCGAAATTCGCCGGCACCTCGCTGGGCAGATGGAAACTGACCGCGAGATCGGCGAACGGTGGAACGGAAAGATCAACTGCATCGCTGTACTGCACCGCCCCGGCTGCGATGACGGCGGAGTCGCGGCCGCCGAAGCTTAGCTTGCGGCCGGTGCCTGCGACGATCGTCGGACCCTTGTCACGCAACGCGATCATCGCGGCGCCGATGATCAGTGGACGATTGCCATAGGCATTTGAGATCCGCACACGCAACCGCTCGCCGCCGATGCTCAAGCGTGGATTCAGGCGGATCGTGTGGTTGTTGAAACCGACGACGCCTTCCGCCGGCGCCGGAGCAGCCGTCCAGGTTCCGACCCACCGTGTGTCGATTGGCATGGCATCCTCGCTTTCTCCTGCCGCCCATTGCATAGGCTCAACCGCGTTGTTTCGAGGCTTAGGCCGGCTACGCCCCAATCGGATGGCTTGACCAACAGCAGGTGACAGCCATAGCTTCCGATCGCACTCGGGGGCGTCAATATATCGGGGATTATCATGTTCAAGCAGCTTCGTAGCGACTGCATTTCCAAATTCATGACAAGGGCCGCTCATTCAGCCGACAGACCAAGCTACGAATCGACTGGCCACACTCACTAGCGTTAGGGAGCCGCACGATAGACGGCGACCCCACCCACGCCGATGTCGAAGGCCATCAAGTCCGCGCCTACTATCAGCGGGCCTTGGTAGGTCTGCCG
The DNA here is from genome assembly GCA_963724715.1 of uncultured Alphaproteobacteria bacterium. Classification (GTDB taxonomy): domain Bacteria; phylum Pseudomonadota; class Alphaproteobacteria; order Rhizobiales; family Xanthobacteraceae; genus BOG-931. The sequence goes on from CAVRVV010000011.1 coordinate 244,596, forward strand.
TGTCTCCGTCACAATATCTGCGATACTCGGTGCCGGCGCCGTCGGGGTTCCGAGAGCCGCTATATGTGTGTAGGCGGCGAGCTTGGGATGGGTCCGGGCGAATACGGTTCCGGCTTGGTTCGGTGTAGTGTGGATTGTAAGAATTTTCTGAAATGCCGGAAGTTTGAGCAATTCCTGGCTCGCTACGAACACCTCATGGATTAGCAGATCGACGCCTTCGCCGTGCTTTATGACGTTTTCGTTGAACCGCGTATCGCCAGACACCAGCACTGACCTGCCTTCATAATCGATACGATAGCCGTAAGCGGGCTTGATGCCGTGATCGACCTCGAAGGCGGTGACACGAACTCCGTCCTTGTCGTAGACGACACCGTCCTTGGTGAACTCTTCGACGGTGGCAGCAACACCTTCGGGCGGTAAATGCTGATCCTCCTCGCGACCCTTGATATCGGCGTCATACGCGACCCTGAGATTCGATAGAAGATTCTTGGCGCCGACCGGACCGATGACGTGCAGCGGCGCGGTGCGATGTGCGTAAGACGGTGGCAGCCATCCGGTCAGTAGTAAATCGGGAAGGCCGATCGTGTGGTCTGAGTGGTAATGGGTGAAGAAGACAACATCAATCTGGGACAGCGGCACGTGGAGTTGGTAAAGGCGGATCGTAGCGCCGCGGCCTACATCGATGAGTAGCTTTTGGCTGCCGGCTTCAATCAAGGTGCTCGCGCTGAAGCGATTTGGATCGGGATCCGGCGATCCAGTGCCAAGCAGCGTGACACGAAAATTATCGTCCGCCGCTTGCGCCACGCCAATAACGGCTAAGCTGAGAATCGCCGCCAGGATAGGCCCCAAGGCTTTATGCACGAAGTCCTCCCATCGATAATTTTCCCGGTCGTCGACGTCGTGCGCGCCCGGCGCACTATTCCCGGTAAACTCGCCGACTTGAGCGATGTCCGCAATAGGGTCCAAAGCGACCGGGGACAGAGCAAATGGCAGGGAGAGGGAAGTAGCCGATTTCTTCTGATAAGGGGACTTATCGGAAATGATCCAAAGAGGGGGGATTGGGCCGCTCGGTTGGCAAAACCCATGACGCCGCCTGCATGCTTGCGGACGATCGAAGGGGAATCCATTTCCTATTTTTTCTCCGCAGCTGCTTCCGCTCGTAGATGCTCCGTCGCGACACGATCAATACGCGGTACGGTGCGATCGACAACCACGGAATACTCTCTTTCGACTGCGGCCGGCGTGACCTTGCCGTCCATGAGGTCGCGATCGAGTGCGTCGAGGCTGCGTTCTTTGGGATCGCGATAGCCCCCAGCGCCAGGAAGAGTGAGTCGTATAAGATCATTGACTTGTAGCGTGTCCAAGCCTTTAGAGCGCAGTACTCTTGCGTGGTTTGTATCGGGATTGAGGTCGAACCTACCCGTCGTTCCGGCATGTCCGCCGAACAGACCCCGGGGAGCAATTGTGTGGCGGTCGGCGTAGCGCGCGAAACTGACCGGGCCGGTCAGGACCCGAATATCTCGCCGCAACGCCAGGCTGCCGCGAAATTTTCCCGCCCCGCCGCTATCGGGTACAAGCTCATAGCGCTCGATGCGGATTGGGAAACGCTGCTCAACTGCTTCCACCGGCGTGTTCATAAAGCGCGGCAAGTGGCTGTCTTGGCCGTCGCTGCCGTCGGAATTTGGCCGACCTCCGTTACCGCCGCCTTGTATATCGGTGAATACGAAGCGCTCCTTGGTCTCCGGATCGTAACCGCCGAATGCGCAGGTCGTGATTTGCGCATGTCCGCCCGCTGGCACGCGACCGGGAACCGCCGACGCTAACGCGCGCAACATCGCTTCGACGATCTTCTGGGAGCAATTGGTGCGCGCCGCGACGGCGCCCGGCGGCAAGGGGTCGACGATGGTGCCGGGCCTGGTCAATACCTCGATCGGCCGATAGCAGCCAGAATTCGGCGGCATCTGCGGATCGACAACGGCAATCATCACGTAGTACGCCGCTGCATAGGTGTTGGCGATGGTCGAGTTGGTATTACCTTCGGCCTGCGGATCGCTCTCCGTTAGATCTACGACGGCCCGACCGCTGTCGATCGTCAATTTCACGGCAACTCGGATCGGCCGGTCGCTGATGCCGTCATCGTCGATGAAGTCTTCCCCGAAATAAACTCCAGGCGGAATGCTTTGCAGGCCCTGGCGCATGCGCCGTTCCGAATAGTCGAGGAGATCGGCGCATGCTGTCTGGACGGTATCTCTGCCGTACTTCCTGAACAGGCGGTCGAGACGATCGACGCCGACCATGAGCGACGAAATCTGGGCTCGGATATCGCCGAGCGTCTTGTCGGGAACGCGGATCTGGTTGGCGATGATGCCGAAGATTTCGCGGTCTTCGACACCGCGCTTGACGAGCTTGACCATCGGCAACCGCAGACCTTCGAGATAGATTTCGCGAATCCCGCCCGCAACCCCGCCCGCAGCGACGCCGCCTAGATCGGTGTGATGGGTGATGTTGCCAACGAACCCCACGAGCTCGCCATCGTGAAACGCCGGCGCGATGGCGTAGAGATCCATGATGTGCTGACAGCCGCGGTATGGATCGTTGGTGACAATGACGTCGCCGGGCTCCAGGTTTTCCGGCCGGTAAGTTTTCACCAATTCACGCATGGTGATTTCGAAGCCGGCGAGCAGGCTCGGCGTGTGATGCGCCTGTGCCACTGTCTGGCCCTTTGCGTCGGTGACGACGCAGGAGATGTCCTTGATCTCCGTAATGATCGTGGAGCGTCCGGTGCGCACCAGCGTATAGCCCATCTCGTCGGCGATCTGCTCCAGGGCATAGCGGATGACCTGCATGGTGATGAGATCGGTCACGATGCCCCTCGCAGCTTGATGAACAATCCCAGATCGGGGGCAACGGTGGCGGTTCTGTCCATGGGTATCAGCGTAACCGACGTCGGCTCTTCCACAATGGCCGGTCCGTGGACCACCATGCCGGGGCGGAGACGGCCGCGCTCGAAGACGTTTGTCTCGCGAAATCCAATCTTATCAAAATAGACCGGCCGCCGCGCGATGCGTGCCGGCTCGGGATCATCGGTTTGCGGCTCAAATTGCGCAAGGCGGATGACTTCGCGCACACCGATGGCGGCTAGTCGCAAATTGACCAGTTCGATAGGCTCGCCCTCATAAAAGAAAGCATAGCGTTCACGATAAAGCCGGCCGAATGCGGCGACTAAGAGCTCGACCCCTTCCCTCGAGAGCGGTCCGGCCTGAGGTAGTTCCACGTTGAGTTCATAGGTCTGGCCAACGACCTTTAAGTCCATGCTGCGGACCAGGCGGACGGCGTCGACGGGAAATCCTTCGCTTGCCAGCACGTCCCGCGCCGTTTTTTCCATGCTGTGGAACAGACGCTCGATCGAATCCGGGTCGGCGGCGGTGCTGATCACGCCACCGAGCGCGCTGACGTAGTCGTGACGCACGTCCGCCGCCAGGAGACCTAGCGCCGAGAACACACCCGGCAGCGGCGGCAGGATGACTTCGGCCATGTCGAGTGACTCTGCGAGATCGACGGCATGCACGCCGCCGGCGCCGCCGAACGAGAGCAGGGCAAATTCGCGCACGTCGATGCCGCGCTGCACCGTCACTGTGGCGATGCCTTTCACCATATTGGCATTGACGACCTTGATGATGCCGAGGGCGGCTTCTTCCATCGAAAGCGCTAGCCGCCGGCCGATATCGGCGACGGCGGTTCGAGCCGCCGTGACGTCGAGCGGCGTCCGCCCTCCGTGGAACAGTTTCGGATCGAGGCGGCCGAGAACGAGATTGGCATCGGTGACCGTTGCCGCGGTCCCGCCGCGGCCGTAGCAGGCCGGACCAGGCTCCGCGCCAGCCGACCTCGGGCCGACATTCAGCGCGCCGCCGGCGTCGATCCAGGCGATCGAGCCGCCGCCGGCGCCAATAATATGCAGATCGATGATCGGCAGTTTGACCGGCAGCCCCTGGAAGTTGCCCTCGGTTGTCACTTGCGAAACGCCGTTCTCGACCAATCCAATATCGAAGCTGGTGCCGCCCATATCGACGGAGACGATGCGGTCACGGCCGTGCTCGCGTCCATACCAGGCTGCGGCAACGACGCCGCCTGCTGGACCGGAGTTAACCGTCGCCACCGCCCGATTGCGGGCAATTTCAACCGTAGTCGCGCCGCCATTCGCCTGGATGATGAAGAGTCTTGCCTTGCCCAAGACGTCGTCAGTGCGCGCCTTCAGGCGATCGAGATAGGACGTCATGACTGGAGCCAGATAGCTGTTCATGACGGTCGTGGAAGCGCGTTCGTATTCGCGGTACTCGGGACTGATCAGGTGTGACTGACTCAGGAGAACTCCCGGCAGAAGGCGTTCGACAATTGCGGCGGCGCGACGTTCGTGCGCCGGATTGAGGAACGAGAATAGAAAGCAAATCGCCACCGCTTCGACGTCGTGCTGGGCGAAGACATCGCAAGCCCGTTCGATCGATGCGTCGTCGAGCGGAACGATCACCTCGCCGTGCGGCCCGATGCGCTCGTGCGCCTCGAGGCAAAGACCGCGCCGCACCAAAGGCTTCGGGCGATCGACAGACATGTCGTAGAGCCCCTCGGCGGGCCGCATCACCCGGCCGATCTCGAGCACGTCGCGAAAGCCTGCGGTGACCAGTAGCCCGGTCTTTGCGCCGGTACGTTCGATCAGGGCATTGGTGCCGGTGGTCGATCCGTGCACGACTTCGCCGATGCGCGCTGGATCGATTCCGGCGTCGGCGATGACGGCGCGGATCGCATCGACCACGCCCGATGAGCGGTCCTTTGGCGTAGTGAAGGCTTTGGCGGAATGAAGTTTGCCGGTTTCGCTATCGATCAAGATGGCGTCGGTAAATGTGCCGCCGACGTCAATACCAATGCGGGCCGATTTGATTGTCATTGGTGTCGATCGCAGCCGAGACTAATTAACGGTTGACGGAGGGTAATCCATGATTGCGCCGCAGTGTCTCACTGTTGCGCCAGAGCCGCCAGCGCGAGCCGCACGAGCGCTTGCCCGCGCGGGGCATCGTTCAGCAACGCATTCTCCAGTGCAGAGCAAGCCTGCGGCGGAAGACAAGCGGTGTTGGTGCGAAACTTCGCAACGATCTGCTCCTCTGGAGGTTCCGATAGAGTAACCGCGCGAGAGATATGCCTGCCATCGCGTAAGGCGACATTCATCCGTCCATTGAATCCGGAGCCAAGTTGATCATCGCCCAGGCATTCAATGCGAGCCGCGAGCGCAATGATATCCGCGCGACCAATCGTCTCCAGACGCAGCGTTGTCAAATCGACGCGGCCGTCGCATAGCGCTGCCGCGACCATGAAGGGCAGGCTGGCAATCGCCTCAAGATCGTTGCGCGGCGCAATCTTGGTGGGGCGCGGAACTGCGATAATGGGAAGTGCCCATGGCGCCAGCACGCAAGTCACGGACTGAACCTTATCCGCTCGAAGCTGTCCCTCCAAGCGCAAAGCAAGAACCGCCTCGATATAGGGCTGGATGACGTGGGCGCAGGGAAAGCTCTTGGCAGTCGCGGCTGCGCCGAGCCAGGTCTTTCCCAGGCCGTCTGCCAACACATCTAGGGTTGCCGCCGGCGTGCCGAGGAACGCGCCATAAAGCCCGTACTGATGGTCCAGGGAAAAATGCGGTCCGCGAAAGCCGCGGCTCGCCAATTCCGCGGCGATAATCCCGCCGTGCGCCGACCATCCGGTGTGCAGCCATTTCGACCAGCCGCCATCGGCGAGGAAGGCGAGCAGACCGCTGCTCATGCTGGTGGCAAGGCCGAGTGCATCGGCGGTTGCCGTAGCGTCCAGCGCCAAAATACGGGCGGCAGCGCTCGCCGCCGCTATCGGTCCGACGATGCCGGTGGCATGGAAGCCGCGCGCATGAAAACCGCGGCCCGCTACTGCACCGAGCCGTGCGGCAATTTCGTAGCCGACAGTGATCGAGGTGGTGATCGCATCGAATCCTGCATCGGCGTGCTCTGCTGCGGCAAGCGTCGCGGCGATCACGATGCTTCCTGGATGAACCACGGTCTCTGAAAAAGAATCGTCGAAATCGCGTGCATGAGCCAAGCTGCCGTGCACCAGCGCCGCCACTGCGGGCGAGGTGGCGCAGCCGCTGATCAGAACGTGCGCGCCGGTCCCACTATTGGCGTCTGCCCAAGCGGCAAGGCTGCGACCCGCTGGGTGTTCGGCTGCGGCCGCAATCAGGCCCAAAGTGTCGAGCAGTCGCAAGCGCGCGCGACGATGCTGCGCGGCCGGAACATCAACCGCCGCAAGCTCGCTCGTCCACTTTGCCAGAGTCTCGATGGGTGTCATTGCCGGCATGATTCACCACGCGCTCGCAAGTAGCGCGAGCACTTCGGCTTTCAGCATCGGCCGCGGCAGATTGGCCATCATGTAATCGGACATCGTCAAGCGTGCGATTTCCGACAGCTCGGTCTCGGCAATCCCGACATCGCGCAAGCGGTGTGGCAGTGGCAATCCACCGACCAGTGCGGAAATGAGATCGGCAGCCGCAGCACCGTCCCGATCGGGATCATGGCGCTGGCTTGTGCCGCCGAGCGCTTCCAGCAAAAGCGACTGATCGGATCCGATCGCAGGAAGCAGCTGCCGCATGGCAGGCGCGAGCAGGATGGCGTGGGAAGTCCCGTGCTGCAGGGCGTAGCGGCCGCCGACGATATGGCCGACCGCATGGACCACGGAGACCATGGCGTTGATCGCTGCGATTCCTGACATGGCTGCGGCCATCTGGCAGGCGGCGCGGGCCTCAATATCGTGGGGCTCTTGCACGGAACGGGGCAGGGCGTTCCGCAGCAGGCGCAGGGCGTGTAGGGCGAGCCCGGTGGAGATGCCGTGTCGCTGTCCCGAATAGATCGCCTCGACCGCGCGCGCCACCGCGGTCATTCCGGTGGCGGCGGTCAACGGTGCCGGCGTATGCACCGCCAATTCGGGGTCGAGCACTGTAACCGCGGGTGTCAGGTCGTCGTCCCAGAACAGGAGCTTCTGCCTTGTTGCCGGGTCGCGACAGCTCGCCGTCGGCATCACGTCGGATGCGGACCCGGCAGTCGTCGGCACCGCAATGTGCGGCACCGTGCGAGCGGGAAGGGGATGCCGCTCGACCTCGCCGCCCGGGGCGTAGCGAATTGCATAGCGCGCCAGATCGCCGCCGGTCGCCAGCATGATCGCGATTGCCTTGCCGGCGTCGATCGTCGAGCCGCCGCCAATCGACACCAAAACATCGGCTCCGCTGTCGCGGAAGCGCTCCACGCCGCGGTTGACCATTTCGATCGGCGTATGAGGTGCGGCCTCGGCGAACACGGCGGCAAGCTTGTCGCCAAGGCCGGCTTTGACCTTCGCCAGCATGTCAGTGCGCGCCACTGTCGAGCCGCAGATGACCATCGCGCGACTTCCGCCAACGCGGCCGACAATTTCGGACAATTTTGCTACCGCGCCGGTGCCGCAGACGATGCGTCCCGGCCAGTCGCCGAAATCGACAAAATTCAAGCTGGGGTCCCTCACTTCAAGGCCGACGATCCAGCGTCGCGCTCGCCAAGCAGGCATTCATAGCGTATCTGCACACGATCGTCACAACATTCGATATTTGAAATCGCAGACCTCGTCCCCTCTCCCGGCATAATCCATTGTGCATTTGCTACACGAGCTGATTGTAGCGGATATTGTGGTCGGTCAGGCGTAGATGTGTTAATGCTGCGTGAAAGCATGCGGTTGCGGCTATGGAGAAAGCCACATGAGCGTGATGTCAAAAAAACTGGCGGGTTCGCTCTGTCACTAGCGTTATTCCCGGCAGTCGCTGCGCAAGCAGCCGACAGCGTGCGGGTCGGGCTGGCCGCCGTTTATCCGGCTTATTCGATTCCGAATGCCGCAAAAGAACTCGGCTTCTACAAAGAGAAAAACCTCGACGTCGACATCACGCAATTCCGTGGCGGACCGGCGACCCAGGAAGCATTGGCTTCGGGAGCGATTGATATCAGCACCATCGCACCCGGGGCGGCCGCGCTCGCCATCGCCAAGGGCGTGCAGGAAAAGATTGTCGCGCTTTCGGTCCCGCCGACGCCGCAAGGCTGGTACATTCTGGTGCCCGTTTCGTCGCCGATCAAAAGCATGGCCGAGCTCAACGGCAAAACGGTTGGTGTCACGCAAAAAGGCTCGCTGACGGATTTTTGGGTGCAGCGCGCCGCCGCCAAAGCCGGCGTCACCGTGCAGACCATCGCGCTTGGCGCGGCGGCGGTCATGCCTGCACTGAAGGCCAATCAGGTCGATGCAGCGATCCTCTGGCCGGTGTTCAGCTACAAAGGGATCGCCGTCGGCGACTTCCGGTCGATCGACGATCTCGGCGCGACGATGGAAGAATCGGTGTCGGAGGGCTGGGCGGCGACCAGTGAAATCATAGAGAAGCGGCCTGAAGTGCTACACCGCTGGCTCGAGGCCAACGCCAAGACCATCGTTTACATGAAGACGCACGAAGATTGGACAATCTCGTTTTTGAAGAATTATTTCGACGAAAAGGACGACCGCGTCATCAAGCTGGTCTTCGACAACTTCATAAAGAACATCAATCCAGACGGCGTCATGAAGCCGGAATGGATGAAAGCATCGCTGGACCTGGCAGCAAGTGCGAGCATGGGGACGCAATTGACAACCGAGCAGGTCTATTCGACCGCATTTACCCCGATCAAGGCGGAGTGACGATCGAGGGTCGCACCTGCTCGCTCCGATGGGTTGCTCCGCGTCGCTGTGGCATCATCGTTCTCCGATCTGCAGTTCGCGCCAGTGCGTAAATCTGCGCTCAACCAGGCTCAAGCCCCAATTGGCGGCCAGCGCGCAGGCGAGTGCAAACAGGATTCCGAGATATACGTGATCGGTCGCGTAGATCGATCGGTAATACGAGATCAGATAGCCAATGCCGCCGAATGAGGCGAGCATCTCGGCGACGATTACTCCGATCACGACCAGCCCGGTGCCAATCCGCAGACCCGATACGATCGACGGCATCGCCATTGGCAGCAGAATGCGAAAAACGACTTGGCGGCGCGAGCAGCCGATCGCTTGGCCGAATAGTAAATAGCGGCGGTCGAGCCCGCGAATGCCGTTCATGGTGTTGATGGCAATCGGAAAAAAACCGGCGACGGCCGCATAGACGATCTTCGACATCGTTCCAAGGCCGAACCAGACCATGAACAGCGGATACCAGGTGATCAAAGGGACGGCGAATAGCGATGATAAGAGCGGCCCCGCGGTCGCGCCGAAGAAGGGAACGATCCCGGCCACGATTCCCGTCCCGATGCCGAGGATCAATGCGAGCGCCAGCGCAGCCACGATCTCCGCAATAGTGAAGCGAAGCGCGAGAAAATAATCCGGCCACGACTTGACGAAGGCGCCGACGATCTCGCTCGGCGATGCCAAGAGCAATGGTCCGACCAGGTCCAAGCGGCGGGCCGCTTCCCATGTCCCCAGAATGGCCATGATGATCAAGAGACGGCGGAGGCTCATAAACTCGCCATCCTGTTGTCACCGGATTCGTCGTCATCCTGGCTGATGAGCTTCCAGATGCGATTACGTGCCGCGCCAAATTCGGCGCTGCCTATGATGTCGTAGGTGCGCGGCCGCGGCAGGCCAGCTTCGATGACCCCGACGATTTGCCCCGGACGGTGGCTCATTACCAACACGATATCCGAGAGAAACAGCGCTTCGGTCAAGCTATGGGTAATGAGGAAGATCGTTTTTTTCGTCTTGGACCAGATGTCGAGAAGCTCGTGACCCATCTTGATGCGCGTCTGCTCGTCGAGCGCTCCGAACGGCTCGTCCATGAGCAGGATCCTTGGATTCGGTGCCAGCGCCCGCGCGATGGCAACGCGCTGCCGCATGCCGCCGGACAATTCGTGCGGGTAACGCGCGCCGAAATCCGTCAACCCGACGAGTGACAGCATGGCGACTGCCCGCTCGCGCCGTTCTGCGGTTTTCGTACCCCTGACCTCCAGAGGAAATTCGACGTTTTCCGCGACGCACTTCCACGGCAGGAGGGTGGCATCCTGGAACATCACCGAGATCTTGTCGGGTGAGGGCTTGTGCAGGGGCAGGCCGTCGATGAGCACCTCTCCGGCGGTGCTCGGCATCAGGCCGGCCAGCATCTGCAGTAGTGTCGACTTTCCGCATCCGCTCGGGCCCACCAGGGAGACAAAGCTACCTTCCCGCACGGCGAACGAGATGTCCTGCAACGCCGTGATCGGCGCCCTGCCGGCGCTGAAAACTTTGCGCAACCCCCGCGTCTCTATGACGATCGGTATGGTGGAAGTCATTGCTCTTCGACCACTTGCCGCCAGCGTCCAATACGGGCTTCCCAGATACGCATGATCTCGTTGATGAGTATCGTTGCAGCCGATATCAGCACTGTTGCGGCCATCAGCTTATTGACGTCATAGGATTCGCCCCAGCGTAGCAGCAGAACTCCAAGGCCGGTTCGCGAAGCGTACATTTCGGCGAGCAGAATTCCGATGATGGCGAAGATCACGCCAAGCCGAAGCCCGGTCACGACCTGCGGTGCCATCGCCGGCAGGTAGATCGATCGGTAGATCCGGAATTTGCTGGCGCCGAAAGAGCGAGCAAGGACGACCTGACCGTGCGGCACCTCGCGCACGGCCGCCATCGCATTCACCGCAACGACGAATACGACGTGGGTAATGCCGAAAATCAATTTCTCGGTGAAGCCTAGGCCGAAAACCAGCACGAAAACCGGCAGGAAAATCGATTGTGGCACCGCCAAAACGAGATTGAAGATCGGTGAGAGTGATCGCCCGATGCTGAGGTTTTCGCCCATGACGAACCCGAGCGCGATTGCGATCGGCGCCCCAATAAGAAAGGACGCGATCACCCGCGCGAGGGTGTCCGATGCGTTGGCCAGGAAGGAACCATTCTGCAGAAGTGCCCACAGGGTGGCGGCCACTTCGGAAGGCGGGGGCAGAAGCCTTGGATCGATCGCTCCGATGCGGTCGCCGTACTCCCATGCGCCAATCACCACTGCGACAAAGGACAGTTGTGCAAAAAGAACTCGCGCCCTCATGACTAGGCTTTAGGATATTTCGACAGAGATAGGGGATCGAATCTAGCGGGCATATTCACGTGAATGAAGGATGATGGGGCGCGCCTGGCGCGATGCCTCTTAGCTTTTATCCCCGTCATATTAGAAAGCGCGTCGCTCGTCGTATCCGTACCCGGGGCGTACCCAGAGGGCACAATGGTGTTCAGCGGGCGACCTTAAATTATTGATTTTGTTGGCTCCCCGGGCCGG
>CAVRVV010000012.1:0-10636 GCA_963724715.1 uncultured Alphaproteobacteria bacterium
GCGCGACGATCAGGATGGGAATGCAGCGACAATCAGGATGAGAAGCCCGGCGTCGCGGCGGTGGCATGATTGTCGCGTCGTGATTGTCGCGCAAGAGGGCCCGCGTCATTTTGATTGTCGCGGCGCGACAATCAGGCGGCGGTGTTGATTGTCGCGCGGGCCGGCCGTCAGCCTGGTCCACGCTTGCGTTCGAGGGCGGCGCGGCGGCGATAGCTCTCGACGTTCATCTCGAAGATCGTGGCGTGATGAACGAGGCGATCGACGACGGCGAGCGTCATTGCCTGGTCTGGGAAGATCTTGCCCCATTCGCCGAAGGGCTGGTTGGCGGTGATCAGCAGGGATCGCCGCTCGTATCGGGCGCCGATGAGTTCGAACGAGCACGCTGGTTTCGGCCTGATCCTTGGTGACGTAGGCGAGGTCGTCGAGGATCAGCAGATGGAATTTGTCGAGCTTGGCAATGGCGGCTTCGAGAGCGAGTTCGCGGCGGGCAATTTGCAGCCGCTGGACGAGATCGGTGGTGCGGGTGAACAGCACGCGCCAGCCGTTTTCGACGAGGGCGAAGCCGAGCGCTGCCGCCAGGTGGCTCTTGCCGCCGCCCGGCGGCCCGAACAACAGTAAATTGGCGCCGTTGCTCAACCAGGCGTCGCCGGCGGCGAGCGCCATGACCTGGGCCTTGCTGACCACCGGGACGGCCTCGAAGTCGAAGGTGTCGAGGGTCTTGCCGGGCGGCAACCGGGCTTCGGCGAGATGGCGTTCGAGCGGCGGCGGCTGCGCTCGGCAATCTCATGTTCGGCCAAGTGCAGCCAGGAAGCGTGCGGCCGGCCAGCCTTCCTTGTCGGCCTGGGCGGCGAGATCGAGGCCCAGACCAGCTTGACGGCGGGCAGCCGCAGCTCGGCGAGGAGCAGCTCGAGGCGGGCGGCGTCGCCGGGATCGGTCGTCCTCATGCCGCACCACCCAGCTGGACGGTGCTGAGCTCGTCATAAAGATGCAGCGGCGCCACCTCGACGGTGATGTCGGGAATGGCGGCTGGATTAGGCGCGAAGCGCCGGCCGAGGCGTATCGAGATCGGGCAGTCTGCCGGCATCGAGCTCGGCGTCGATGGCCTCGGCGAGTTCGGCCTCGCAGGCACGATCATGAGCGAGCGCCAACAGCCCGACCATGGTGCGGCACGCCTGCTTCTCGCCGTCGCCGGCCAGCAGCGCCTCGAAGGCGCGCTGATAGGCGCGGCGCGGGAAGAGCTGCTCGCGATAGACCAGGTTGAGCAAGGCCATGGGCTTGCGGCGCAAGGCATGGATGACGTGCCGGTAATCGACGACATGGCCATGCTTGCCGCTGGCATGCGGCCGGCCGCGGCGCAGCGTCATCAGCGGCGTCGCGCCGAGGAAGCATTCGAGCCGGTCGTCGTAGAGCCGCACGCGCAGCCGATGGCCGATCAGGCGCGAGGGCACCGAATAGAACACCTTCTTGAGGATGAACCCGCTGGTCGAGGTGACGGTGACGATGGTCTCCTCGTAATCCGTCGTCCGGCGCGCCGGCAGCGATTGCAGGGCCGGGCGCTCGAGATCGAGCCGCTTGCGCGTTGCGCGCATTGCGCCGCCCGACGATCTCGTCGACGAAGCGGCGATAGGCCTCGAGCGTGTCGAAGTCGCGCGAGCCGCGCAGCAGCAGCGCGTCCTCGATCGCCTGCTTGAGATGGCCGTGCGGGCTTTCGATCGAACCGTTCTCGTGCGCCACGCCGCGATTGTTGCGGGTCGGCTCCATGCCGTAATGCGCGCACAGCGCCTCGTAGCGGCGCGTCTGATCCTGCCGCGTGTCGTCGATCGAGATTGCGGAAGGCGGCCGACAGGCTGTCGCTGCGATGCTGCAACGGGGCGCGGCCGAGCGCCCACAGCGCATTCTGCAACCCCTCGGCCAGTGCCACGAAGCTCTCACCGCCGAGCACGACATGGGCATGCTCCCAGCCCGAGAAGGCCAGGCGGAAGTGATAGAGCCGGTGATCGAGCGGCACACCGGCGATGCTGACGCCGTGATCGCCCATGTCGGTGAAATCGGACAGCCCCAGCCGGCCCGGCGGATGCTCCTGCCGGAAGATGACGTCCTGCTCGGCGCCGTTCAGCGCCCGCCAGGCGCGGATGCGCCGCTCCAGCGTGCGGCGAACACCGGCGCCGATCTCGGGATGGCGGCGCCGGATCTCGTCGAAAATGGCGACCGGCCGCAGGCCCGGGGCGCTCTTGAGCAACGGCACCACCTCGCTGTCCCAAACCGCAGCCAGCGGATCGCGCCGTCGGCGGCCGCGCGGCGCTTTCTTTTGCGACGGGAGCCGTGGATCCTGCTCGATGCGATAGGCGGTGGCGGCGCTGAACCCGGCCTTGGCCGCGGCAATGACTCGGCGTCTCGGCTTGGCGGAAACTCATGTACAGCCTCATCTGGCAATCGGTGATGTGGCGGCCGGGCAAGCTGCGGTTCCTCATCGGCGTGAAGAACCCGCTTCCTATCCGGCCGGCCGCGACCGCCAGAAAACGCGCCCCCTCCGGGGCCACGCCGTTCGCCGGATTCGCAACGTCACGTCGGGCTACGCCCTCCTGTCGTCACGCAATCCGGCGACACTTTCTCATCCTGATTGACGTGCGCTTCTCACCCTGTTTGCCGCGCAGCATATGATGCCAATTATCGACGTCGGCGAGCGTTTGGACACGCCGCACAAACGGCTTGACCTTGCTTTCGATGTCATCGGTGCGATGGTCCACCCCAAGGACAAAGCTGGCAGACGAAGGCGGCAGTCGGCTCTGCCGGTGACGCTTCTTGGAATGAGGGATGGGAACGACGAGCCAGAAGCCGTCTCTCAGGTCAAGGATTGGTTTCGACGAGCCGGCAGCTTCAAGACGGCGAGTGAGTCTGATCCCTATAGCAAACAGCAGAACGCCATGCTCCAGCAGATACCCAAAATGCTTACTGTCGGGAGGGCATTAGGGTTGGTTTGGGCGATGGATGTACATCATCGGGCGTTGCCCGGAGGCGCAAGCCTTAACAAGGCACTGGCGATCCTTCAGGCCCCCCTTTTCGGCCTTCCTTTGTCCAAGAGAACCCTTAGGAGCGTGTGGTCGCATTACAAGCCGGTGGCGCATTTCTGCGCGGCCTTCGAGGTTGCGTTTCATCTAGCGTGTAATGGTGCCGTTGATGACGATGAAATCGACGAGCGGATGAAGCATGCCTATCACGAAGAACTCGACGTGACGCTCTCGTTGATCGCAGCATACGAGCGCTTCGCCACCGGCTTCATACCGTACAGCCAAAGTGAGCCCCTGCTCGATCCTCAAGAAATTTGGTTGTTGCGCGGTATCGAGCCGCACGGCTCATTTGTACCGCCGCCCTTGCTCCCGGATGAACTTGCTATCGCCGAGGCCTATCAAGCGCCACGGAAACTGACCTATCGATAGAGCGCTCCTACTGCAAAAGTAGTTCGCAGTAGTTTCCAAAAGAAGGCATCGGCCCGAAAATCCCTCTCATTGCGCGCAATTACCGTGTTCAGCGGAGGGATGACGGAAATGACCAATTCTATCGACAGAGCATTCGATGCAGATCTGGCCCGCGAGGCTGCCGGTGCCTCTCCCCTACTACAAAGGCGGAACCGCGCGGACTGGCCACTTCGAGTGCGACGCCGAGAAGCAAGTGCATACTTGGCCGAAGTGCACGGCTTGCAGGAAGCACCAACCACATTGGCGAAAAGGGCCTGTTTGGGTGGCGGTCCTGTCTTCGAACTATTCGGCCGAACCACCTATTACAGAACCGAGTCGCTCGATCTTTGGGCCGCGGAGCGGCTTTCCGGACCGCGGCGCTCGACCTCGGATCGCCGCAAGGGGGCGTGAGCTGTGCCGCTCGAACGAAACCAACCCGGCGGGTACCGCAATCGGGGCTGGTTATGGCGGCCCGTGATGCCGCTCTTGCATACGGCGCGCGCCGCTGGCCCATGTTCCCTTGCCACTGGCAAGGTGAGCTCCGCAAGCGGCCTTTGATTCGAGCGCGCCTTTTCCGCCGGGATGTCGCGCCCGCGGAGCAGCAGTAATGCCGCGTGACCGCATCCGGGATGGCGACGCCGAACTCAGCGGCGAAGCAGTAGCTTTGCGCCAGAAACAACGGACAGGAACGATATCGCTCGAGGATTTCTACGCCTTCATGCCGACGCACCAGTACATCTTTGCGCCGACGCGCTGCCTTTGGCCGGCCGCGAGTGTCAACGCGCGCATTCCGCCGATCGTGGACACCAACAGGAACGGCAATCCCGTCTTAGAGGACGGTAAGCCCGTCACAATGCCGGCCAGCGCATGGCTCGACCAGCTCCGGCCGGTTGAGCAGATGACCTGGGCAACCGGGATTGCCACAGGTGATCGAGGACAGGCTGATTTTCGAGGGAGGCTGGATCGAGCGTCCCGGCGTTAGATGCTTTAATCTCTATTGCCCGCCGAGGATCCCACCTGGAGATCCCGCCAAGGCCAGGTTTTGGCTCGATCATGTCAAACGTGTGTTTCCCGACGAAGCCGAACATATCTTCGATTGGCTCGCCCACCGCGTGCAGCGGCCTAACGAGAAGATCAACCACGCCTTAGTGCTTGGCGGGGCGCAAGGGATCGGCAAAGACACGCTCTTGGAGCCGGTAAAGCATGCGGTCGGCGCCTGGAATTTCCAGGAAGCCTCGCCGACGCAAATCCTCGGACGCTTCAACGGCTTTTTGAAGTCTGTGATCCTGCGCATCAGCGAAGCGTGCGACCTTGGCGATTTTGATCGACGCAAGTTTTATGACCATACCAAGAGCTACATCGCGGCACCTCCCGACGTGCTACGTGTCGACGAGAAGCACTTGCGCGAATACTTGATCGTCAACTGCTGCGGCGTGATTATCACAACGAACCACAAGAACGATGGCCTCTATCTGGACCCGGACGACCGACGGCACTACGTGGCTTGGTCGGAGTTGACGAAGGAAGATTTTGATGGGGCCTATTGGCAGGGGCTCTGGGGATATTTCGACGACGGCGGTCTTGACCACGTCGGCGCGTGGCTCCGGCAGCGCGACCTCTCTGCATTCAATCCGAAGGAGCCGCCGCCGAAGACGGCCACCTTCTGGCAGATCGTCGATGCGGGCCGCCCTGGCGAAGAGGCAGAGATATCGGATCTCCTGGACCGCATCGGCAATCCGAAAGTCGTCGCGCTTGGTCATATTCACGCCGCCGCCGAAGGCGATTTCGGGGATTGGATCAGGGACCGCAAGAACCGCCGGGTGATCCCACACCGCCTCGAGCGATGCGGCTACACGCCGGTTCGGAACCCGGACGCGCGGGATGGCCTTTGGAAAATTTTGGGCAGGCGGCAAGCGGTATACGCTCGCGCCGAACTCGCAGTGCGCGACCGGATCGCAGCGGCGAACGAGCTACTAAGAGCGAACTCTTCCGTCAGTGTCGTCAGTGAAGTCAGTGATCCGCCATTTTCTTCTTCGACCACTTTCGAACCAACCCTGAGGTCCTTCGCAAGGACGCACGCGCGTGAAGGATGAGGTCGTAGGGAGTAATGGGATTTCACTGACTTCACCGACTGCACCGCCCGGGACTGAAAGGGCCATTCGTGGGCGCCATCAAGTTATTAGGGTAAAATCCACGCCCCAGAGTTGATGGTGTGACCTGAGCGCAGCGAGCGAATTGAGGTAAAAGCGTGACGCGATGACGGTGAGGCAGGAAACTAGGGAGCGGGCACGCGAGCGCAGCGAGGCATATCGCGAGCGGCGTCGGCATGGGCGCGTGTTGGTGCCTATAGAGGTAGCACCGCACCAGCTATCCGCACTGGAGCGGTTGGCCCTCCTGGACACCGGTAACCGAGACAAACGGGCCATTGCTTGGGCGGTGACCCGGTTCTTGGAAGCGGCACCTCACCTCGCGGCTGCCGGAGACGCCATGTGGCCCGAGACCGGAGAACCAGCATGAACGGGCGCTCGAACGCCCCGACCGGTTGGGCGGCATTTCGAGCTTTGCGGAAACCGCCAATGTCGGTCCCCCATCGCCGGCACGGCAACTGGATTCACGGTCGTTATTCCAAAACCCGAATCGAGGGAATGCGGGAGTTGCGGCGTCTCATTAAAGTCCCACGCAGGTACTATGGTGGCTCTTGATGCCCGTCCCCGTGACGATCGCGCATTTTGCGGAACGGACCGGTCCCGTTCCACGTGGAACGGGAGGCGGCTATCGAGCTTTGCCTTTGTGTGCCACGCCTACCGTGTCACGGAGAAAACGGCCGGACTTTACCCGCCGTGGCCCGTGATAGAGCGTCCCAATTCACCCCGGTTTGCTCAACGCACGGATGGGCGTCGGAGGATCGTGGGAAGACGGATCAATTTCTTGTTCCACGTGGAACAAGAAGGTGGCCATGCGAGCCTGCCCGTCGCTGTGACGTTCGCGCATTTCGTGGAGCGGATGGGTTCTGTGAACCGCACGATTCTGTTCCACGTGGAACAGCATAAGCTAGTAACGAGCCGGTCGTACAACCGCAGGAGGTGCAGCCACCTGAAACGGCGCAGGCTGCAAGGCGTCGGCCGTCAGAGGTGATCCGGTCCACACGCCACCGCTGGTGGGTAGACGAGCCCGGAACCACCGGACCGAACTCGATCGACTATGGGGTCATTCTTTCTGGCAAAATGCGAGGCCGACGATCAATGGGCCAGGATCGTGGAGACGGACGGAGCCGAGCAATATTGGAAACAGTGGGTTTCGGTATAGCGATCAACGTCTCGACCATTGGCATCCACGGCCTTGGTCAGCCTTTCGTTATTTTTGGCCCGAGGTAAACAATTTTCAGCTTCTTCGCATTAGCCGGCACCGGCCATTCGAAGTGCAATCTAAAAAAACGGCGGCTTATCTTTCCATGCCAGTGGGCAAATATCACCTGGTCTGGATCATCGGGGTCCGGAAATGTCAAATCAGCTTTGAAGTCTTTCTGGTTCGTCTCGGATTCGCCCGTGAACAGCGCGCGGTCTCCGACGAAAAATTTCTCGATCACCTCGCGCGCAGCCGGACCTTCGGCACCATCAGGTCCACGTCCGGCCATATAGGCGTTAAGGTGCCCAAAAAGATCGAGCGCGCGATCACGGATCGTTGCCTCAAAGGGTTCCCGCGCTAGCGCAGCATTCCGATAAACGCTATCTGGGATTACGAGGTGGGGAAAGCGTGGGCGGACCGCATCTACAAGCGTCCGCCAAGACGTAATGGGCGGACCTTCGGCTATGGCCGAGTTTGCGAGTTCATCTACGGTCCAGACATTCTCGACATTGTAGACCCCGAGGCGCGCCTCCGGCAGACCATGATCGACCGCCAGCGGTGATATCGCAAAATCGGATCGTGCCACCCTCGAAGCTGAAAGTTTGTGCCCGATCGCCCGCCTTAATGCGCCGGGTAGCCTCTCCTAAACCGCTGTCAGTAATGTCGAGACTGGCATACTCGAAATAATCGTCGGCCTCCGCCAGCCGGTCATCCTCGACATAGGGCCCCGTTCGATCCACCCAGTTTAGAACCGCGCGCCGCAGGTCGCCATCGCGCGAAGCTCGCATTGCATCGCGGATCGTGATGCCCGTACTCACAAAAGCCGGCTTCGGTGCCATAGCCGAGCCGATACACCTCGGGATCAGCATCGAGAATGATGCTGGCACCCTCGAAGCCGCAGACCTCGCGCCACTTTACCGCGCTGACCGAGGCTTTTCTGGCCGAGGGCGGCACGGTCGATAAATTCATCGGCGACGCGGTGATGGTGTTCTGGAACGCGCCGCGTCCGCAGCCAGATCATGTCGAGCGTGCCTGCCGCGCCGCGCTCGCCGCCAAATCGGCGAACGACGCGCTGAATGTGGCATTCGCGGCTGAAGGATTGGCGCGGTTCGAACTCCGCATCGGCGTCCATGTCGGTGAGGTTGTGGTCGGCAATATCGGCTCCGCCGAGCGGATGGAGTACACCGCGCTCGGCACCACCGTGAACCTCGCCGCGCGCCTCGAAGGCCTCAACAAGGATTATGGGACCTCAATACTGGTCAGTGAGGCGGTTCGCGATCGGGTGGACGGCAAGTTCGGGTTCAAACCAATCGCATCAGTGATCGCCAAGGGCATGAGCAAGCCGACGCAGGTCTATGCGCTGTTGGGAATCGTGAGGAGCAACCACGGCCTTCAGCAGCGTGATATCTGAGCCGTTGACCCCTGGGGTCCGGCAACGTCGTAGAGAAAGGCCGTGAATTTTCGCTTCGATGGGAAACATACTGTCGACGAAGCTCGCAAGTCTGCATCTGATCGGACGCGCAGATCTGCTATCGGCGCGTTTGCGTCATTCCCCGTACTCTCGCCGAATGACCGCTCTTGGACGGCAAAGCAGCCGTTCGAGCAATACCTCGCGGAGGTCGGTTGCGCGCCGATATTGTTGAAAAAGTCGTCGCTGGAAAAATTCGGGCTGTTTTGAGCAATAATGATTTAAGAACACAAGTTTCATTGAATAAATGTAACTGAGACCATTACTAATCGTGATATAATATTTCAACAGAAAAATGCTGGCCGACTTTTTCAACAATATCCGCCGGAAGCGGTCGTCGGATCGCCCTGGCGCAAACACGTCGGGTCGACATCAGCCAGTGCTCGCCGGAACAGCTGCTCGGTCGGTGTGTGAAGGGATCGGCGGCGCCCACGCCAAAGGACACGAGGTACATCCTCTCCGCTTTCGACGGTCACGGAGTTTAAGCGCTAGTCTGGTCAGATTTGCGGTATCGTGGGCCTGGACTTTAGGAGTCGGGAAGGCGGCGCCGCTATTGTCTGGACAGCGGGAAACAGAAAAAGATCATCCGGCAACCGTATTTGAACCGGTCGCCGAAGATTCGTGGCCGGCGGCGCTGGCGGCCGCCAATGCGGCCAGTGATGCGCGCGACTGGTCCCGCGCTGTTGCGGCGTGGGAAGCCCTGCGCGAGAAGAACCCTGGAGAGGCGTTGTGCTGGCGCAAGGCCGGTGAGGCGTATGTCCATGCCGGACAGGTAAAGCGGGCCGAAATTATCTTGGGCGAGGCGACACGTCGGTTTCCTGACGATTTTTGGATTGCCTATTACGACACGTTCGTCGCCCAGCGATTGGGCGACTGGTCGGAGGCATTGCGACGCGCAGAACAGCTTTGCGTGAGATTCCCCGATAACCCGATAAGCCACGTCATGATCGGCGACAGCCTTCGTGGCCTTGGTCAACTCGGCGAGGCGGAACTTGCATTTGCCCAAACGATCGAGCGCTTTCCCGGCGAGCAATGGTCTCTATACCACGCGGGAGAACTGGCAGAGTCTCGGCAGGATTGGGTGGCGGCGCTGGAGCGGTGGGAAGCGCTGCTGGCGGTCTTGCCGGATCACCGAAGGGCGCGGCTCGGCCGGACCCAGGCGTTGCACAAGCTCGGGCGCGTGGATTTGGCGGCCGCTGCTGAGGCGGTCGCCGAAGAGGCGCACCGGCAACCCGGCATGGCTGCGTTGGCGGCGGACCTGGCCAATCCGGACGTGCTGATTGAGATAACGTCGGTATGCAATTTTGCTTGCACCTATTGCGTCTCGCCGATGCGACTGCGCGAAAAAAAGAGATGTCGATCGAAACCTTCCGGCAAGTCATCGAGCAGGTGGCTACAATGACGACCAAGCCGGTAAGGCTGGCGGTCGATGGTGAACCGACAAGCCACCCGCGTTTCCGGGAAATGGCGCTGTTGGCGAACAGCCATGGGTTGGCGGTCTGGCTGGCAACCAATGGCTCGCGGCTCGATCCGAGTTTTCTCGATATCCGGATGGACCCCCTGATTTCGATGTCGACATTGCCGGAGGAATTAGCCAAACGGCACAACAAACTCGATTTCGACACGTATATCGCACGCATTGCGAACTACACAGCTGCCTGGGCCCGCTCGGCGGCTCCGCAGAACCTGAGTTTCCAGATCATCCACTATCCGCAACCGGGTGCAGCCGCCGAGGCGGAGTATCGGCGGCGTAAGAATGTCTTTCTGGTCGAGTTCTGCCAGCGTGCGGGCCTCCGTGAGACCTGCATCGAGGAGAACTCCGTCGATGAGGAGGTCTGCCGTTTACGGCGCAATTCACATCCCGGCCAGCTTCTTTTTTTGAAGCAGCGGGTGGTGGCGGGTGGTCTCTATCCGGACGACGGCAAGTTGGTGGAGCGGGAACGCGCGACCACCGGTTTCTGTAACGCGCCATGGCGGCAGCTCGTGATTCACAGCAACGGTACGCTCGGCGCCTGCTGTACTGATTTGAGCGGTGGCACCACCTTCGCCGACGCCAAGGAGGGAGCGACGGCGTCGATCAAGCAGCTATGGGAGTCGAGTCCTCGGATAATGGCGATGCGTCGCGCCTTTCTACAGGGGCGGGTCGAGCGTGACGTGTGCCAGCGTTGTTTGCGTCAGGGGCAGATCAGGTTCGCGACGAGCAGTCAGCACGGCACCGAGGTGCTAGTTGCCTGAGTGCCGACCTCTGCCACTGGCGGACGTCCGCCATTCGATTGTTGAGCCGCCATTGGCCGAGAGGCGCGATCAACGTGGATACTGCACCGGCGAGCACCGAAAGGTCGGTAATGACCGGATCGGGGCATCGAAC